>NZ_CP041753.1:0-1342500 GCF_005938665.2 Pseudomonas sp. ATCC 43928
ATGTCCCGACTCAATCCCCGGCAGCAAGAAGCCGTGAGCTACGTCGGCGGCCCTCTTTTGGTGCTCGCCGGCGCAGGCTCCGGCAAGACCAGCGTGATCACCCGCAAAATTGCGCATCTGATCCAGAGCTGCGGCATCCGTGCCCAGTACATCGTCGCCATGACCTTTACCAACAAGGCCGCGCGGGAGATGAAGGAACGGGTCGGCACGCTGCTCAAGGGCGGTGAAGGCCGCGGCCTGACGGTGTGCACCTTTCACAACCTGGGCCTGAACATCATCCGCAAGGAACATGTGCGGCTGGGCTATAAACCGGGCTTCTCGATCTTCGACGAGACCGACGTCAAAGCCCTGATGACCGACATCATGCAGAAGGAATACTCGGGCGACGACGGCGTCGACGAGATCAAGAACATGATCGGCGCCTGGAAAAACGACCTGATCCTGCCGCCCGAAGCCCTGGAAAACGCACGCAACCCCAAGGAGCAGACCGCCGCCATCGTCTATACCCACTACCAGCGCACGCTCAAGGCGTTCAACGCGGTGGACTTCGACGACCTGATCCTGCTGCCGGTAAAACTGTTCCAGGAACACGACGACATCCTGGAAAAATGGCAGAACAAGGTCCGCTACCTGCTGGTGGACGAATACCAGGACACCAACGCCAGCCAGTATTTGCTGGTGAAACTGCTGATCGGCAAACGCAACCAGTTCACCGTGGTAGGCGACGACGACCAGTCGATCTACGCCTGGCGCGGCGCCCGCCCGGAAAACCTGATGCTGCTCAAGGACGATTACCCGTCCCTGAAAGTGGTGATGCTGGAGCAGAACTACCGCTCCACCAGCCGCATCCTGCGCTGCGCCAACGTGCTGATTTCGAACAACCCGCACGAATTCGAAAAGCAGCTGTGGAGTGAAATGGGTCACGGCGACGAGATCCGCGTGATCCGCTGCCGCAACGAAGACGCCGAAGCCGAGCGCGTGGCCGTGGAAATCCTCAGCCTGCACTTGCGCACCGACCGGCCCTACAGCGATTTCGCGATTCTGTATCGCGGCAACTACCAGGCCAAGCTGATCGAGCTGAAGCTGCAGCATCACCAGGTGCCTTACCGACTGTCCGGCGGCAACAGCTTTTTCGGACGCCAGGAAGTGAAGGACCTGATGGCCTACTTCCGCCTGATCGTGAACCCGGACGACGACAACGCCTTCCTGCGGGTGATCAACGTCCCACGCCGGGAGATCGGTTCGACCACACTGGAGAAGCTGGGCAACTACGCCACCGAGCGAAAAATCTCGATGTACGCCGCCACCGACGAAATCGGCCTGGGCGAACACCTGGACAGCCGCTTCACCGATCGCCTGTCGCGCTTCAAGCGCTTCATGGACAAGGTCCGCGAGCAGTGCGCCGGCGAAGACCCGATCTCCGCCCTGCGCAGCATGGTCATGGACATCGACTACGAGAACTGGCTGCGCACCAACAGCTCCAGTGACAAGGCCGCCGATTACCGCATGGGTAACGTCTGGTTCCTGATCGAGGCACTGAAGAACACGCTGGAGAAAGACGAAGACGGTGAGATGACCGTCGAAGACGCCATCGGCAAACTCGTGCTGCGCGACATGCTGGAGCGTCAGCAGGAAGAGGAAGATGGCGCCGAAGGGGTGCAGATGATGACCTTGCACGCCTCCAAGGGCCTGGAATTCCCTTACGTGTTCATCATGGGCATGGAAGAGGAAATCCTCCCGCACCGCTCCAGCATCGAAGCCGACACCATCGAAGAGGAACGCCGCCTGGCCTACGTCGGGATTACCCGAGCGCGTCAGACGCTGGCTTTCACCTTCGCCGCCAAGCGTAAGCAATACGGCGAGATCATCGACTGCGCGCCCAGCCGCTTCCTCGATGAACTGCCGCCGGACGACCTGGCCTGGGAAGGCAACGACGACACCCCGACCGAAGTCAAAGCCGTTCGTGGCAACAGCGCATTGGCAGATATACGCGCAATGCTAAAGCGCTAGAATTAGCCACATTTATTTAGACCTTCGGCACAAAAGACGCCAACAGAGGACAGCTTCATGGAAGCACTGCACAAGAAAATTCGCGAAGAAGGCATCGTGCTTTCCGACCAGGTCCTGAAAGTCGACGCCTTTCTGAACCACCAGATCGACCCGGCCCTGATGAAGCTGATCGGCGACGAATTCGCCTCGCTGTTCAAGGATTCGGGCATCACCAAGATCGTCACCATCGAAGCCTCGGGTATCGCCCCGGCGATCATGACCGGCCTGAACCTCGGCGTACCGGTGATTTTCGCGCGCAAGCATCAGTCCCTGACCCTGACTGAAAACCTGCTGTCGGCGACGGTCTACTCGTTCACCAAGCAGACCGAAAGCACTGTGGCGATCTCCCCGCGTCACCTGACCAGCAGCGACCGCGTGCTGATCATCGACGACTTCCTGGCCAACGGTAAGGCTTCGCAAGCGCTGATCTCGATCATCAAACAGGCCGGCGCGACCGTGGCCGGTCTGGGCATCGTGATCGAGAAGTCGTTCCAGGGTGGCCGTGCGGAACTGGATGCCCAGGGTTATCGCGTGGAATCGTTGGCTCGGGTGCAGTCGCTGAAGGATGGCGTTGTAACCTTCATCGAATAAAGCCACTACACCGAAAAACCAATGTGGGAGCGAGCAGGCTCGCCCCCACATTTGATTTCGACTGCCAGTTATTGCGCGGTGGCTTTGAGGCCAGTGAGCAACAACCGCTGAAACAAATCCTCTTTCAATCCTTCGGGTTTCGTCAGCTGCATGCGCTCCAGATGCTCGGGAAACTCCGCCGGCTCCGGCGCATCCAGCGCCGCCTTGCCCAATTCCAGAATCTCCGTGAGCTTGAACTTGCTCTTCAACCAGTTCAGCGCCCGCAATAAATCCCGCTCCTGCGTCGTGAAATCACAGCCCAACGGATATTCCGGAAACAGATTCGAATGCCGGGCCTGAATGGCCTGTAAACGCTGCGGGCTGTTGTCGGCGAAACGCGGATCGAGGCGAAAATGCTTCGATAATTTGCCAGCGTTCTGCGCCTGTTCGATCAGCCCCGGCTGGAAGCGTGAGTCGCTGATGTTCAGCAACGCCTCGATCACCGCCGCGTCGGTCTTGCCCCGCAAATCGGCGATGCCGTACTCGGTGATGACGATGTCCCGCAGATGCCGTGGGATCGTGCAATGGCCGTATTCCCAGACGATGTTCGAACTGACCTCACCGCCCGACTCACGCCAACTGCGCAGGAGCAGGATTGAGCGCGCGCCTTCCAGTGCATGACCCTGGGCCACGAAGTTGTATTGCCCGCCAACGCCGCTGAGTACCCGCCCGTCTTCGAGCTGATCCGCCACGCCCGCACCGAGCAACGTCATGGTGAACACAGTGTTGATAAAGCGCGCATCAAGGCGCTGCAAGCGTTTGAGTTCTTCCTGACCGTAGAGCTCGTTGATGTAACTGATGCGGGTCATGTTGAATTCGAGCCGCTTGCTCTGCGGCAACTCGCGCAAGCGCTCGTAGAAACTGCGCGGCCCGAGGAAAAACCCGCCATGTACCGAGATGCCATCGGTTTGCGCCGACTCATTCAGCGTCCCGGCGTTCGCCTGCTGCTGGGTCTGCACATCCGGGTAGACCTTGCGTCGCACGATCCCGGCGTCCGCCAGCACCAGCAAGCCGTTGACGAACATTTCGCTGCAACCGTAAAGGCCCTTGGCAAACGGTTCGACGCCCCCTTCGCGCTCGATCAACTGCGCCCACTGGCTGAGATTCAGATCCGCCAGCAACGCCTTGTAACCGTCACTGTCCGCCTGCCGCGCCAGTAACGCCGCCGTCAGGGCATCGCCCATGGCGCCGATGCCGACCTGCAAGGTGCCCCCATCGCGCACCAGCGTGCTGGCGTGTAGCCCGATGAAATGATCCTGGCAACCTACCGGCATGTTCGGTGTGGAGAACAACGTGGTGTTGTCCTTGGCGTCGATCAGCAGGTCGAAGGTGTCGATGCCGACTTCCGCGTCACCGGGCATGTACGGCAAATCGTTGTGCACCTGGCCCACCATCAGGATCGTCTCCCCCGCCGCCCGGCGCTTGGCGATCATCGGCAACAGGTCGAGGGTGATGTCCGGGTTGCAGCTCATACTGAGGCGATCGGGATGTTCGCTGTGGCTGGCGACCAGTTGCGCCAGCAGGTTCAATCCAGCGGCATTGATGTCCCGTGCGGCGTGGCTGTAATTGCTGCTGACGTAATCCTGCTGGGCCGGGGCGCTGTTCAGCAGGCTGCCCGGTTGCATGAAGAACTGATGAATGTGGATGTTGTTCGGCAGGCTGTCGCGATGCAGGTCGGCGAGGAAATCCAGTTCCGGGTAATCGCCGAACACCCGCTCGATGAAGGGTTCGAGGAAGCGCTTTTGCAAACCATCACCCAAGGGCGGACGGCCGAGACACAGGGCGGTGTAGACCGTCAGCTGCCGCTCGGGCAGTTGCGCAATGCGTTGATACAGCGCGTTGACGAAGTGGTTGGGTTTGCCCAGCCCCAGCGGCAGGCCCATATGGATATGCGCCGGCAACCGTGCCAGAACGTCATCGACCGCCTGCTCGATAGAACACAACTGCACCATCTGATCCTCCCGCCCAACCCATGAATTGGGTTGAACCGAGCTTGCCGGGTCTTTGCTGCAAAGAATAGCCTCAGACAAATCGCAGGCACAAAAAAGCCGCTCGCAAGCGGCTTTTCGTTGAAAACAGGCTTATTTCAGGCCAGACATCTTCTGGATGGCGCCTTCAAGGTCTTTCAGTTCGCAGTCACTGCATGTGCCTTTTGGTGGCATCGCATTGAGCCCGCTCAACGCGACCTTCGCCAAGCCAGCAGCGGTGCCGCCTTCTTTATCGGCACGTTTTTTCCAGTCTGCGGCATCACCGATCTTGGGTGCGCCCAACAGGCCGGTGCCATGGCAAGCATTGCAGTGTTTGGCAATAATTTCGTCAGGAGTTTTCGACGCACCGCCGCCAACCGAAGCAGCGACTTCCATCCCCTTGCATTCTTTACCCTGCACACAGACTTGGCCGACTGGCTCAAGACGTTTAGCGATATCGTCGTTGGTCGCAGCTTGTGCGCTGACTGCCCAAAGGGCCAATACGGTTGCTGGTGCGGCCAGCATTTTCATAATTAGGTTCACGCGTACACCCTCAATGGTGGCTAGTCACGCCTGCGGCCACGGTTCGCAGGCGGGCGCAAGTATAGCGGTAAGCCCGCCACACTGAAACAACCCCAAAGTCGAAGGGGTCTTATCACAAGGCGGGAATACAGCATGGGCGTCTGTGCAATCCGGGCACGACGCCGTGTCTCTTAGAAATTCGCTGGAGTGGCTGCGCTGATTAGTCGCGCCGGGGCATCGAACGGATTCCGGAAACGGTGCGGCTTGGTACTTTCAAAGTAGTAGCTGTCGCCGGCCTCGAGCACAAATGTTTCGAGCCCTACCACCAGTTCCAGCCGACCTTCCACCAGAATCCCGGTTTCCTCGCCCTCGTGGGTGAGCATCTCCTCGCCGGTGTCGGCGCCTGGCGGGTAGATTTCGTTGAGGAACGCGATAGCCCGGCTCGGGTGAGCCCGACCGACGAGCTTCATGGTCACTGCGCCATCGGAAATATCGATCAGCTCGTGGGCCTTGTAGACGATCTGAGTCGGCTTTTCCTGCAGGATTTCTTCGGAAAAGAACTCGACCATGGACATGGGAATCCCGCCCAGTACCTTCCTCAGCGAACTGATCGAGGGGCTGACGCTGTTCTTCTCGATCATCGAAATGGTGCTGTTGGTAACACCCGCGCGTTTGGCGAGCTCACGCTGGGAAAGACCTTTGAGCTTACGGATCGATTGCAGTCGTTCACCGACGTCCAATGCTGGAGCCTCCAGGGATTCAGGTTGCAAGAATATTGAGCGTTATCATGGCGACAGCGTTCAGTATTTACAACACTTGCGCCTGAATCCAGCCTGGCGAAGCGACTTTCGGTCGGGAGCGCTGTTTGTCAGGCCCCGGAATAGAGCAGCGGAACCCGACGCAGGTTGCAGAAGATCTGATAAGGAATCGTGTCGGCGGCTGTCGCGACATCACTGGCGAGGATATTTTTACCCCATAGCTCGACGGGCGAACCGAGGCCGGCTTGCGGCACGTCGGTCAGGTCGACGCAGAGCATGTCCATCGATACCCGACCCAGTAACTGACTGCGTTGCCCGGCCACCAGCACCGGTGTGCCGCTCGGTGCCTGGCGCGGATAACCATCGGCATACCCCATCGCCACCACACCCACACGCATCGGCTTGGGGGTGACGAATTTCGCGCCGTAACCAATCGGCTCGCCGGCCGGCAGTTCACGCACGCAAATCACCTTCGATTCCAGGGTCATCACCGGTTGCAGGCGAGACGCCACGGCATTGGCCTCTTCGAACGGCGTCGCGCCGTAGAGCATGATGCCCGGGCGCACCCAATCGCTCGGAATCTGCGGCCAACCAAGCACCGCCGGCGAGTTACGCAGGCTGATTTCGGCCGCCAAACCCTTACGCGCCGCTTCGAATACCGCGACCTGATCGACGCTGGCGTGGCAGTGCAGTTCATCGGCACGGGCGAAGTGACTCATCAACACGATCTTCGCCACTTTGCCGCTGGCCAGCAGCCGTTGATAGGCTGCCTGGTAATCCGCTGGATGCAGGCCAACCCGATGCATGCCGGAGTCGAGCTTGAGCCACACCGTAATCGGTTTGCTCAGCGTGGCTTTTTCGATGGCTTCGAGTTGCCACAACGAATGCACCACACACCAGAAGTCATGCTCGACGATCAGCGCCAACTCATCGGCTTCGAAAAAACCTTCCAGCAGCAACACCGGCGCACGAATACCGGCGGCGCGCAGCTCCAGGGCCTCTTCGATACACGCCACGGCAAAGCCGTCCGCCTCGGCTTCCAGTGCCTGGGCGCAACGCACCGCGCCATGGCCATAGGCATCGGCCTTGATCACCGCGAGGGCACGGGCACCCGTGACTTCACGGGCAATCCGGTAGTTGTGACGCAGGGCTTGAAGGTCGATCAGGGCACGGGCAGGACGCATGGCGGCAGACTTCTAGTCGGTCATTGGGAAAAAAACCGGCGCTGGCTGACAGCGTGAACCACCAACAGCGCCGGGAGAGGGATCTTTGTGACTTGATTTATGGCAGAGCGTTTATGGCAGCGCGGCAACGACCGACAGCTCGACCAGGATTTGCGGTTCGCACAGCTTCGATTCGACCGTGGCACGGGCCGGCGCGACGCCTTTTGGCAGCCACTGGTCCCACACCGAATTCATGCCTGCGAAGTGCGCGTCGATGTCTTTCAGGTAAATGGTCACCGACAGCAGACGGTTCTTGTCCGTCCCGGCCAGATCCAGCAAACGCTCGATGTTGGCGAGGGCTTCACGGGTCTGCTGTTCAATCCCGGCGCTCATGTCGTCGCCGACCTGTCCTGCCAGATACACAGTACCGTTATGGACAACGATCTGGCTCATGCGCTCATTGGTGAGCTGGCGCTGGATTGACATGTTTTGCAGGCTCCTTAAGTGTGTTGCCATAACGGGAAATATCGAGGCCTTCGGCGCTGATCTGCGGCGTTCTCTTGGCCATCAGGTCAGCCAGCAAACGACCGGACCCACAAGCCATGGTCCAGCCGAGCGTACCGTGGCCCGTATTCAAGAACAGGTTTTTGAACGGTGTGGCACCGACAATCGGCGTGCCGTCCGGAGTGGTCGGACGCAGGCCGGTCCAGAAACTCGCTTCGGGCAGATTGCCGCCCTGAGGATAAAGGTCGTTGACGATCATCTCCAGGGTTTCGCGCCGGCGCGGGTTCAACGACAGGTCAAAACCGGCGATTTCAGCCATGCCGCCGACGCGGATGCGGTTGTCGAAGCGGGTGATCGCGACCTTGTAGGTCTCGTCGAGAATGGTCGACGTCGGGGCCATCGCCGGGTTAGTGATCGGCACGGTCAGCGAGTAACCCTTGAGTGGGTACACCGGGGCCTTGATGCCCAGCGGCTTGAGCAACTGCGGCGAGTAACTGCCGAGAGCCAGCACGTAACGGTCGGCGGTTTCCAGCTTGCCATCGATCCACACACCGTTGATGCGATCACCGGCGAAGTCGAGGCGCTGGATGTCCTGGCCGAAACGGAACTCCACACCCAGTTTCACGGCCATTTCGGCCAGGCGGGTGGTGAATATCTGGCAGTCGCCGGTCTGGTCGTTCGGCAGGCGCAAGGCACCGGCGAGGATGTCGGTGACGCTGGCCAGGGCCGGTTCGACCCGGGCAATGCCGGCACGGTCGAGCAGTTCGAACGGCACACCGGACTCTTTCAGCACGGCGATGTCTTTGGCGGCGCCATCGAGCTGCGCCTGGGTGCGGAACAGCTGGGTAGTCCCCAGGCTACGGCCTTCGTAGGCAATGCCGGTTTCGGCGCGCAATTCGTCGAGGCAGTCGCGGCTGTACTCGGACAGACGCACCATGCGCTCCTTGTTCACCGCGTAACGGCTGGCGGTGCAGTTGCGCAGCATCTGCGCCATCCACAGGTATTGGTCGATATTGGCAGTGGCCTTGATCGCCAATGGCGCGTGACGCTGCAACAGCCACTTGATGGCTTTGAGCGGCACGCCCGGTGCGGCCCACGGTGAGGCATAACCCGGCGAAACCTGCCCGGCGTTGGCGAAACTGGTTTCCATGGCCGGCGCTGGCTGACGGTCCACAACCGTCACTTCAAAGCCGGCTCGTGCCAGATAATAGGCACTGGCGGTACCGATGACGCCGCTACCCAAGACCAGAACGCGCATTTTCATATCCCTCATCGCGGCTTACCGCTGACGTTTATTGTGCAGACCGAAGATGTGGGCAGTTTAAAAAAGATTAGCCAGTGCTTTTCACTATATAAGTGCTTATATTTGGCGACAATTCTCGGCAAAAACCCTTTTCACGGAGGCGCATCCCCTATGCGGACCAACACTCAGACCAAACGTGAGCTGGACAAGATCGACCGCAACATCCTGCGGATCCTGCAAGCGGACGGGCGTATCTCCTTCACCGAACTGGGGGAAAAGGTCGGCCTCTCCACCACCCCCTGCACTGAACGGGTACGGCGCCTGGAGCGCGAAGGGATCATCATGGGCTACAACGCCCGGCTGAATCCGCAGCACTTGAAGGGTAGTCTGTTGGTGTTCGTCGAGATCAGTCTCGACTACAAATCCGGCGATACTTTCGAAGAGTTCCGACGCGCGGTGCTGAAACTGCCCCACGTACTTGAATGCCATTTGGTGTCAGGGGACTTCGATTACCTGGTGAAAGCGCGGATTTCCGAAATGGCCTCGTACCGCAAATTGCTGGGCGACATCCTGCTCAAGTTGCCGCATGTGCGCGAATCCAAGAGCTATATCGTGATGGAAGAAGTGAAAGAGAGTTTGAATCTGCCAATTCCGGATTGAGCCCTACACCAACACCTGCCGGGTACTGGCCATGTATTCGTGGATCTGCTTCTCGACCCGCGGGTGAATCAGCTCCACCGGCCGCCGCCCATTAGGGCATGGCAATGTCTTGGTGGTACCGAACAGACGGCAGATCAATGGGCGCTCGTCATACACCGTGCAGCCGTTGGGCCCCAGATGGACGCAATTGAGTTCGTCCATCGCCGCGTCCTGCTCGGCCCGGGTCTTGCGCGGCAGGCGGGACATTTCTTCGGGCGAGGTGGTGACCGGCCCACAGCAGTCATGGCAGCCGGGCACGCACTCGAAGGTGGGAATTTGCTGGCGCAGCGTGCGAATTTTCTGACTGTTGCAGCTCATCGAAGCGGTGACCCGAATGCGGAATAGACCGGGATTCTGACGCAAAAGCCCCAATCCAGACAGCGCCAACCGACCAATGTTGCCCGTATCCGAAGGGGCGGCTTATGCTCCGTCAACTTTTTCAAACACACGCATCAGGATGACGTCCATGAACGCCCCCGTTCAGCAACCTGCCCCTAACCACCGGCACGTCGCCTCTTATTACGCCGCCAGCAGCCTGCCGCAACCCGACCTTCCAACACTCACAGGTGAGCTGGTCGCGGACGTGTGCGTGGTGGGCGGCGGGTTCTCGGGGCTGAACACCGCGCTGGAACTGGCTGAACGAGGCTTGCGCGTGGTGCTCCTTGAAGCGCACAAGATCGGTTGGGGCGCCAGCGGACGTAATGGCGGGCAATTGATTCGCGGCGTCGGCCATGGCCTCGATCAGTTCGCCAATGTGATCGGTGCAGACGGCGTGCGTCAGATGAAACTGATGGGCCTGGAAGCGGTGGAAATCGTCCGCCAGCGAATCGAGCGCTTTCAGATCGCTTGCGACCTGACCTGGGGCTACTGCGACCTCGCCAACAAGGCCCATGACCTGGAAGGCTTCGCTGAAGACGCCAGCGAGCTGCGCAGCCTCGGTTACCGTTACGAAACCCGTCTGCTGCAAGCCAACGAAATGCACAGCGTGGTGGGTTCCGATCGCTATGTCGGTGGTTTGATCGACATGGGCTCCGGGCATCTGCACCCACTGAACCTGGCACTGGGCGAAGCGGCCGCAGCCCGGCAATTGGGCGCCAAACTGTTTGAGCAATCGGCTGTAACCCGCATCGATTATGGCCGCGAGGTCAAGGTCCACACCGCCCGGGGCTCGGTCCGCGCCAAGACCCTGGTGCTGGGCTGCAACGCCTACCTCAACGATCTCAACCCGCAACTTGGCGGCAAGGTGCTGCCCGCCGGCAGTTACATCATCGCCACCGAACCCTTGAGTGAAGAGCAGGCTCACGCGCTGCTGCCGCAGAACATGGCGGTCTGCGATCAACGGGTAGCGCTGGATTATTACCGACTCTCGGCGGACCGCCGCCTGCTGTTCGGCGGCGCCTGCCATTATTCAGGACGCGATCCGAAAGACATCGCCGCATACATGCGTCCGAAGATGCTGGCGGTGTTCCCGCAACTGGCCGGGGTGAAAATCGACTATCAGTGGGGCGGGATGATCGGCATCGGGGCTAATCGCCTGCCGCAGATCGGCCGGCTCAAGGAGCAACCGAATGTGTATTACGCCCAGGCCTATTCTGGTCATGGCGTAAACGCCACGCACCTGGCAGGCAAGTTGTTGGCTGAGGCCATCAGCGGCCAGCACAGTGGTGGTTTCGATCTGTTTGCCAAGGTGCCGCACATTACCTTTCCAGGCGGCAAACATTTGCGCTCGCCGTTGTTGGCGTTGGGAATGCTTTGGCATCGTCTTAAAGAACTGGCCTGAACCCTTGCAGGAGCTGCCGAAGGCTGCACCTGCAAGGGATCGCGGTTCATCTCACAGATGCCAGAAAGGTTTAAGCCCCTCCTCCCGCGCCTGCTCCCGACTCAACCCGACATCCTTGAGTTGCTCCGGCGTCAGCTCCAACAACGCCTTACGCGTGTGCAGACGATGCCAGAACAGACCCCAGCGACCCAGGCAGGACGGTGCGTTGCGCATAATTGCCTCGCGCGCGCCGTTCTGTTGCCCTGCCGCCAGTTCCTGACTGTGTAACGTCAGCCGCACATCGCTCAAGCCGTTCATTTTCGTCGCTCCTGTTTACTTGGGTAGCCAGAGCTTTCATGATGCGCGGACGGCAAAAAGCATTACAGATTCAACAGAGCAGTATTAATTCCATACAGTTTTTCTGTTTCGGCCTCTGAATCGCTTATTTTTGCCCCATCTGTATTGGTTAACCGAATCACCCACATCGAGACTGCACCATGACCCTTTACGTCAACCTCGCCGAGTTGCTCGGCACACGTATCGAACAGGGCTTCTATCGCCCCGGTGACCGGCTACCCTCGGTGCGGGCGCTGAGTGTCGAGCACGGGGTCAGCCTGAGCACGGTGCAACAGGCCTATCGAGTGCTGGAAGACGTAGGCCTGGCGATGCCCAAACCCAAATCCGGGTATTTCGTACCGGTGAGCCGCGAACTGCCGGAGCTACCCGTGGTCGGCCGCCCAGCCCAACGACCGGTGGATATTTCACAGTGGGATCAGGTGCTGGAACTGATCCGCGCCGTGCCGCGCAAGGATGTCGTGCAGTTGGGCCGCGGTATGCCGGACATCACCTCGCCGACCATGAAACCGCTGCTGCGCAACCTGGCACGTATCAGCCGCCAGCAGGACATGCGAGGCCTGTATTACGACAACATCTGCGGCACCCTCGAACTGCGCGAACAAATCGCCCGCCTGATGCTCGATTCCGGCTGCCAATTGAGCGCCAACGATCTGGTGATCACTACCGGTTGCCACGAAGCGCTGTCGACCAGCATCCGCGCCATCTGCGGACCGGGTGACATCGTCGCAGTGGATTCGCCAAGCTTTCACGGCGCCATGCAGACCCTCAAGGGCCTGGGCATGAAAGCGCTGGAAATCCCCACCGACCCGCTCACCGGCATCAGCCTCGAAGCGTTGGAACTGGCGTTGGAGCAATGGCCGATCAAAGCCATACAGTTGACCCCCAACTGTAACAACCCGCTGGGCTACATCATGCCGGAGTCACGCAAACGTGCGCTGTTGAACCTCGCACAGCGTTTCGACGTGGCGATTATCGAGGACGATGTGTATGGCGAACTGGCCTACACCTACCCCCGCCCGCGCACGATCAAATCCTTCGACGAAGACGGCCGCGTCCTGCTCTGCAGTTCCTTTTCCAAGACCCTGGCACCGGGCCTGCGCATTGGCTGGGTCGCGCCGGGCCGGTATCTGGAGCGCGTGCTGCACATGAAGTACATCAGCACCGGCTCCACCGCGACGCAACCACAGATTGCGATTGCCGAATTTCTCAAGGCCGGGCACTTCGAACCACATTTGCGGCGGATGCGCATGCAATACCAGCGCAATCGCGACGCAATGATCGATTGGGTCACCCGTTATTTCCCGGCCGGCACCCGCGCCAGCCGTCCGCAAGGCAGCTTCATGCTGTGGGTCGAACTGCCGGAGGGCTTTGACACCCTGAAACTCAATCGTGCACTGCATGATCAGGGCGTACAGATTGCCGTGGGCAGTATCTTTTCCGCCTCGGGCAAATACCGTAATTGCCTGCGGATGAACTACGCTGCCAAAACGACCCCGCAGATTGAAGAAGCCGTGCGCAAGGTCGGTGCGACAGCAATCAAACTGCTGGCGGAAACCGACTGACCTTTCTTCGGGATACGGCGTCCATATGCTATCCGCCACCATCCGGAATACGCGCCGTGAGAATCAGACAGCCCCTGCTTGCTCTTCTGTTACTCGCCTCACTTCTGGGTGGCTGTACGACACTCAATATCCCTCGCGAACCGAGCCAGGCCCTGCCGGCCGCCGACTCTGCTTTTGGCCGTTCGATCCAGGCCCAGGCCGCTCCCCACCAGGGCCAGTCGGGCTTCCGCTTGCTATCCGATAGCACCGAGGCCTTCACCGCCCGCGCCGAGCTGATTCGAAATGCCCAAAGCAGCCTCGACTTGCAGTACTACATCGTCCATGACGGCATCAGCACACGGATACTGATAAGCGAGCTGCTCAAGGCCGCCGACCGCGGCGTACGGGTGCGGATTCTGCTCGACGACACCACCAGCGATGGCCTGGACCAGATCATCGCAACCCTCGCTGTCCATCCGAAGATTCAGATCCGCGTCTTCAACCCGCTGCACCTGGGCCGCAGCACCGTCGTGACGCGTACCATGGGCCGGCTGTTCAACCTGTCGCAGCAACATCGCCGCATGCACAACAAACTGTGGGTGGCGGACAATAGCGTGGCAATCGTTGGCGGGCGCAACCTGGGGGACGAGTACTTCGATGCCGAGCCCAACCGTAATTTCACCGACATCGACATGCTCAGTGTCGGCCCGGTTGCCGAGCAGCTGGGGCATAGCTTCGACGAGTATTGGAACAGTGCTCTGAGCAAGCCGATCGAGCAGTTTCTCTCGATCAGGCCGACACCCAAGGACCTGGAAAATACCCGGACGCGACTGGACGAATCCCTGGAGGAAACGCGCAAACAGAATCACGCGCTCTACCAACAGTTGATGACCTATACCACTCATCCTCGCCTGGAGACCTGGCGCCAGGAGCTGATCTGGGCCTGGAACCAGGCGCTGTGGGACGCACCAACCAAGGTGCTGGCCGACGGCGAGCCGGCTCCGTACTTGCAGCTGTCCACCCAGTTGGCACCCGAGCTCAATGGAGTCAGCAAGGAGTTGATCATGGTCTCGCCCTACATCGTACCCGCCCAACCGGGCCTGGTGTACCTGACCGGTCGCGCCGATGCCGGCGTGTCGATAAGTTTGCTGACCAATTCACTGGAAGCCACCGATGTGCCGGCCACGCACGGTGGTTACGCACCTTATCGCAAAGCCTTGCTGGAGCATGGCGTGCAGCTGTTCGAATTACGCCGCCAGCCCGGCGACAACGGAGGCAGCGGCAGTGGACCGAGCCTGTTTCACAGCGGGAGCAGTTCCTCCCGTAGCTCCGACTCCAGCCTGCACAGCAAGGCCATGATCTTCGACCGACAAAAAGCCTTCATCGGCTCATTCAATTTCGACCCGCGCTCGGTACTGTGGAACACCGAAGTCGGAGTACTGGTGGACAACCCACAGCTCGCCGGACGGGTGCGTGAATTGGCGCTGGAGGGTATGGCGCCCCCTCTCAGCTATCAGGTCCGACTGGAAAAGGGCCAGATGGTCTGGGCCACTGAAGATGACGACAAGCCGCACACACTGACCAAAGAACCGGGAAGTTGGTGGAAGCATTTCAATTCATGGCTCAGTAGCATGGTCGGCCTGGAGCGGATGCTGTAGCTTGAATTACCTGGAGCTATGCCGGCTGCACCGCCCCAAACGCCCCCTGCCGCGATACCAGAATCACCAACCCCAACGCGCCCGCCGCCATCAGCAACGGCAAGGCGTGCCCGCTGACCCACTGGCTCCCGGCACCGGCCGCCAACGGCCCGATCAGGCAACCGATCCCCCACAGCTGCGCGATATGGGCATTGGCCCGCACCAGCGCATCGTCGCGGTAACGCTCACCGATCAGGATCAGCGACAAGGTGAACAGACCGCCGGCGCTGGCGCCAAACAACACCCACAGCGGCCAGATCAGCAACGTATCGATCAGCAATGGAATCGCCAGGCTCGACAGCAGCAAGAGCATTGCGCAGCCGGTAAACAATGTACGCCGCGACAAGCGATCAGCCAGCGCGCCAATCGGCAACTGCAACAAGGCATCCCCCACCACCACCGTGCTGACCATCGCCAGGGCGATTTCCGTGGTGAAGCCCTGACGCAGGCAGTAGACCGGCAACAAGGTCAGGATCATCGCTTCGAACGCAGCAAACAGCGACACCGCCCAGGCAATTGCCGGCAGGCCACGGCAGAAGTTCAGCAAGTCGTTGAGGGTCACGCTGCAGGCTTCACTGGTGGGTGCTCCGCTACGGCCCAGCAGCAGGAACGGTGACGTCATCAGCAAACCGACACCAACCCAAAAACCGTAGTCGTGCTCGGTGCCCAACGCCCCCAACAGTAACGGCCCGGCCAGCTGGCTCAGCGCATAACTGCTGCCATACAGCGCTACCAATCGGCCGCGCCATTGCTCGACCACCAGTTGGTTGATCCAGCTTTCACCAAGGATGAAGACGAGCGTCAGGATCACCCCGATCATCAACCGCAGCACCAGCCAGATCGGGTAGCTTGGCCACAGCGCCAGCAAGCCGATGGACACCGCCCCGGCCCACAGGCACAGGCGCATCAGATTGGCCGTGCCAAGACGGGCCGCGAGATGGCTGGAGATCTTCGCCCCCAGCAGCACGCCAATGGCCGGCATCGCCGCCATCACGCCAATCGCGAAGGAGCCGTAACCCCAGCCTTCCAGGCGCAGCGACACTAACGGCATGCTGACACCCAGGGCCAGGCCGACACTCAAGACAGACGCCAAGACGGCGAAATAAGTCGCCCAACGCATGTTCCACGCTCCTGTGGATATTTTATGTACAGCACAAAACAGTGTGGGAGCGAGCTTTTGTGGCGAAGGAGCAAGCCCCTTCGCCACAAAAGCTCGCTCCCACAAGGGATCTGCGTCGTTCAGGAGCCCGATTTACCGCCGGGCGCCCTCACTTGTTTACAACTTGATCCAGGTCGCCTTCAGCTCGGTGTACTTGTCGAACGCGTGCAGCGACTTGTCGCGACCGTTGCCGGACTGTTTGAAGCCACCGAACGGCGCAGTCATATCGCCGCCGTCGTACTGGTTGACCCACACACTGCCGGCGCGCAAAGCCTTGGCGGTGAGGTGAGCCTTCGAGATATCCGTGGTCCATACCGCAGCCGCGAGGCCGTACGGCGTGTCGTTGGCAATCGCAACGGCTTCTTCAGCGGTATCGAAAGTGATCACCGACAACACCGGGCCAAAGATTTCTTCCTGGGCAATTTTCATCGCGTTGCTGACACCGTCGAAAATCGTCGGCTCGACGTAGGTGCCCCCGGTTTCCTGAAGAATACGCTTGCCGCCAGCCACCAGTTTGGCGCCATCGGTGTGACCGGATTCGATGTAGGACAGCACGGTGTTCATCTGCTGGGTATCCACCAGCGCACCGACGTTGGTCGCCGGATCCAGCGGATTGCCCGGCTTCCAGGCCTTGAGGGCTTCGATCACCAATGGCAGGAATTTGTCTTTGATCGAACGTTCGACCAGCAGGCGCGAACCGGCGGTGCAGACTTCGCCCTGGTTGAAGGCAATAGCGCTGGCAGCCGATTCGGCGGCGGCTTGCAGGTCCGGCGCATCGGCGAACACGATGTTCGGGCTCTTGCCACCGGCTTCGAGCCAGACACGCTTCATGTTCGATTCGCCGGAGTAGATCAGCAGTTGCTTGGCGATCTTGGTCGAACCGGTGAACACCAAGGTGTCGACATCATTGTGCAAGGCCAGGGCCTTGCCGACGGTATGACCGTAACCCGGCAGCACGTTCAGCACACCTTTCGGGATGCCGGCTTCAACTGCCAGCGCTGCAATACGAATAGCCGTCAGCGGCGATTTTTCCGAAGGCTTGAGGATCACTGAGTTACCGGTGGACAGCGCCGGGCCGAGTTTCCAGCAGGCCATCATCAACGGGAAGTTCCACGGCACGATCGCACCGACCACACCGACCGGCTCGCGAGTCACCAGCCCCAACTGATCGTGCGGGGTGGCGGCGACTTCGTCGTAGAGCTTGTCGATGGCCTCACCACTCCAGCTCAGGGCTTGCGCCGCGCCAGGAACGTCGATGTACAGGGAATCGCTGATCGGCTTGCCCATGTCCAGGGTTTCGAGCAGGGCCAGCTCTTCGGCGTGCTGTTTCAGCAAGCCGGCAAAACGAATCATGGTGGCTTTGCGCTTGGTCGGCGCCAGGCGCGACCAGGCGCCGGAATTGAACGTGGCGCGAGCATTTTCCACGGCGCGCTGGGCGTCGGCGGCGTCACAGCTGGCAATCTTGCCCAGCAGACGGCCATCGACAGGGCTGATGCACTCGAACGTTTCACCGGAGACTGCATCGGTGTATTCGCCATTGATGTAGGCACGGCCTTCGATCTTCAGATCGCGAGCCCGTTGTTCCCAGTCGGCACGAGTCAGGGTGGTCATACGAGTGTCCTCCTCTTATTGAATACGAGCGCCCGCGCTCTTCGCGGGTGCTGTCAGGAATTCTGCCCGGCCAGCCTGCTTTTCGGCTCAAGGCAACCGTTACCCTAAACCAGCGGCGGGTGAAGTTTCAATATATTTGACAAAGGACCGTTAAATGGCCTTGCGATGTTCATTTTAATAAACATAGACTTTCAACTTTCCAGTCAGTCGCGCCGCAATCACGTGGGAATACCAACATGAGCATTCAGGATATCGTCGATTTCAGTCAGGCCACCACCCAGCCCGATCGCTATCGGCCAGACCCGGCCAAAGTCCTCAAGGGCGACCCCGAACAAACGGTGTACAACCACTACAACAGCCCGTGCGGCCAGATGAGTGCAGGTGTCTGGGAAGGCGAAGTCGGTCAGTGGCGGGTGAACTACACCGAACACGAATACTGCGAAATCGTTCAGGGGGTGTCAGTGCTGCGCGATGACAACGGCGGCGCCAAGACCCTGCGCGTGGGCGATCGCTTCGTGATTCCGGCCGGTTTCAAAGGCACCTGGGAAGTGCTGGAGCCGTGCCGCAAGATTTATGTGGTGTTCGAACAGAAGGCTTGAGGGTTTGTGCCGCTTGAACCGACAGACAACAAAAAAGGCCCGTATCTCGCGATACGGGCCTTTTTCGTAAGGAGGAAAAATCAATTACTTGATTTTGCCTTCTTTGTAGATCACGTGCTTACGAACAACCGGATCATATTTCTTGATCTCGATTTTGTCCGGAGTAGTGCGCTTGTTCTTGTCGGTAGTGTAGAAGTGACCAGTACCGGCGCTCGAAATCAAACGAATCAATTCACGCATGATTAGCTCCCTTAGATCTTGCCATCGCGACGGATTTCGGCCAGCACGACATCAATGCCACGCTTGTCGATGATACGCATGCCTTTGGCAGATACGCGCAGACGCACAAAACGTTTCTCGGACTCAACCCAGAAGCGGTGATGCTGCAGGTTCGGCAGGAAACGACGACGGGTTTTGTTGTTTGCGTGGGAAATGTTATTCCCAGTCACCGGACCCTTACCGGTAACTTGACAGACTCTCGACATGCCTCAGCCCTCTAAAACCACATGCCCAACCCGGCATGGGTTGGCCGCTTAATCTCTCAGTCATTTGGCGCCAGGCGCCGCGTTTCTTTAAGGGTCTTACCGGCTACACCTACAAACGAAGGAACCGGGCCCCTAGAAAAGAGCGCTGCTTTATACCAGAAAGACCAGAGAGCAACAACAACCGGTGTGAATTGAGTTGATAAAAACCCGTTTTTTCGGGCGCCGAGCGCCTTGGGCAAAGGCTAAGCCCGATAGCGACCGCTCGTCGCAGAGAATCGGCCAACGGGACAATTCAGGGTTTTTCTCAACCGTCACTCACCGAAAACAATCGCCCATACTCCCCTGAAAATGAAAAAGGGGATAGTCATTTGCAAAAGAGCCCACTAGGGTAAGCCTTTTCCAGACTGCACTTGCAGATGGGCCTTCATCTGTAAAGGAATCCAACCATGCGCCTCGCTGCCCTACCGCTGCTGCTCGCACCGCTTCTACTGAGCCCCCTGGCCCATGCCGCCGCCCTGAGCGTCTGCACCGAGGCCAGCCCGGAAGGGTTCGATGTGGTGCAATACAACTCGTTGACTACCACCAACGCCTCGGCCGACGTGCTGATGAACCGCCTGGTGGACTTCGACACGGCCAGCGGCAAAGTGGTCGCCAGCCTCGCGGACAGCTGGGACGTCACGCCCGACGGCCTGACCTACGTCTTCAAGTTGCATCCGCAGGTGAAATTTCACCGCACCGAGTATTTCAGCCCGACGCGCGACCTGACCGCCGAAGACGTGAAATTCAGTTTCGACCGCATGCTCGATCCGGCAAACCCATGGCACAAAATCGCCCAGAGCGGCTTCCCGCACGCTCAGTCGATGCAGTTACCGACACTGATCAAAAAGATCGACGCCCTGGACCCGCTCACCATCCGCTTCACCCTCGATCACCCGGACTCGACGTTCCTGCCGACCCTGACCATGGGCTTCGCCTCGATCTATTCGGCCGAGTACGCCGAGCAACTGATGAAGGCCGGCACTCCGGAGAAGCTCAACAGCCAGCCGATCGGTAGCGGCCCGTTCATCTTCACGCGTTTCCAGAAAGATGCCTCGATTCGCTATAAGGCCAACCGCGACTACTTCCAGGGCAAGCCATCGGTGGACCCGTTGATCTTCGCGATCACCCCGGACGCCAACGTGCGCTTGCAGAAATTGCGCCGCAACGAGTGTCAGATCGCCCTGTCGCCGAAACCGCTGGACGTGCAGGCTGCGAAGCAGGAGCCGACCCTGAAGGTGGAAAAGACTGACGCCTTCATGACCGCATTCGTCGGCATCAATAGCCAACATCCGCCGCTGGACAAGCCGGAAGTGCGCCAGGCAATCAACCTGGCGTTCGACAAGGCCAACTACCTCAAGGCCGTATTCGAAGACACCGCCGAACCTGCCAATGGGCCCTATCCGCCCAACACCTGGAGCTATGCCAAAAACTTGCCGGGCTACCCGCATGATGTCGAGAAAGCCCGGGCATTGATGGCCAAGGCCGGACTCAAGAACGGTTTCCAGACCACCATCTGGACCCGTCCTTCCGGCAGCCTGCTGAACCCCAACCCGAGCCTCGGTGCGCAATTGCTTCAGTCCGACCTGGCGGAAATCGGCATTCAAGCAGAGATCCGCGTGATCGAATGGGGCGAACTGATTCGCCGCGCCAAGGCCGGCGAGCATGACCTGCTGTTCATGGGCTGGGCCGGCGACAACGGTGACCCGGACAACTTCCTCACGCCGCAGTTTTCCTGTGCGGCGATCAAAGCCGGCACCAACTTCGCCCGTTACTGCAACCAGGATCTGGACAAGCTGATCAGCGCCGGCAAGACCACTGGCGAGCAAGGTGTACGCACCAAGCTCTACGAACAGGCCCAGGCGCAAATACAGCAACAGGCATTGTGGCTGCCACTGGCCCACCCCACGGCCTTCGCCCTGACGCGCAAAGACGTCGAGGGTTATCGGGTCAGCCCGTTTGGCCGGCAGGATTACTCCAAGGTCAACTTCAAGTAATCAGCGTCACCACAAAAGCCGTGGGAGCAGGCTCGCTCACAGTGACTCATCTAGCCTTTCCTCTTCACATCCACCCGTACTCGGCCATGGACAACGGATCGCCATCACCGACGATGAAATGGTCGAGCACCCGCACATCGATCAGGTCCAGCGCTTCTTGCAGGCGCTTGGTCAGCATCCGGTCGGCTTGACTGGGATTGGAGTTACCCGACGGATGGTTGTGGCAGAGGATCAACGCTGCGGCGTTGTGGGCCAAAGCGCGTTTAACCACTTGTCTTGGATAGACACTGGTACTGTCGATGGAGCCGCGAAACAGCACTTCAAAGGTCAGCACTTGATGTTTTGAATCCAGAAACAGACAGCCGAATACCTCGTGAGGCTCATGGCGCAGCATCGACTTCAGGTAATCACGAACCGCCTGCGGATTTTCCAGTGCCGATTTCTGGCGCGCACGTTCGGCTAAATGCCGCCTGCCCATTTCCTGTGCCGCTTGCAACTGAGCGAATTTCGCCGGCCCGAGCCCCAATTGCCTGCTGAACGCAGTTTGATCGGCTTCGAGCAGTGAACGCAGGCTGCCAAACTGACTCAGCAGATGTCGTGCCAGATCTACTGCACTTTTACCCGATACACCGGTACGTAAAAAAATCGCTAGCAACTCGGCGTCCGAAAGACTCGCCGAACCCAACTCAAGTAACCTCTCCCGCGGTCGCTCCGCCGCTGGCCAATCGCGAATGCTCATAACACCTCCATGTAAGTGGGCGCCGCTGTTCCGTAGCGGTCGCTGTGATATCGTAGCCCATCTTTTTTGCGGGCGATTTCACCCCTGGGGAGGGGGTATCGCCATGCAGTCATCAACGAAATGAAAGGCAGACCTATGCAGCGGCTGTATCGGAAACGCATCGTTCTGGGCGTCGGCGGCGGCATTGCTGCCTACAAGAGCGCCGAGCTGGTTCGCCGCCTGATCGACCAGGGCGCCGAAGTGCGCGTGGTCATGACCCGTGGCGGCAGCGAATTCATTACCCCGCTGACCATGCAGGCCCTGTCCGGGCACCCGGTCCACCTGGACCTGCTGGACCCGGCGGCCGAAGCCGCCATGGGCCACATCGAACTGGCCAAATGGGCCGACCTGGTATTGATCGCCCCTGCCACTGCGGACCTGATCGCTCGCCTGGCCCAAGGCATTGCCGACGACCTGCTGACCACGCTGGTGCTGGCCACCGACGCGGTAGTCGCCGTGGCGCCGGCGATGAATCAGGCCATGTGGCGCGACCCGGCGACCCAGGCCAACCTGCAAACCCTCGAAAGCCGCGACTTCAAAGTCTTCGGCCCGGCCTCCGGCAGCCAGGCCTGCGGCGACGTCGGCATGGGCCGCATGCTCGAAGCCACCGACCTCGCCCAGTGCGCGGCAGACTGCTTCCAGCGCCAGGCGCTGACCGGCAAACACGTGCTGATCACCGCCGGCCCGACCCAGGAAAACATCGACCCGGTGCGCTACATCACCAACCACAGCTCCGGCAAAATGGGCTTTGCCCTGGCCGAAGCCGCGGTAGAAGCCGGCGCCCGCGTGACCCTGATCACAGGTCCCGTGCACCTGCCGACCCCGGATCGCGTCACCCGCATCGACGTGGTCAGCGCCCGGGACATGCTCGCCGCTTGTGAAGCCGCGATTCCTTGCGACCTGTTTATCGCCTCGGCGGCGGTCGCGGACTACCGCCCGGAAGTCGTGGCCCCACAGAAACTCAAGAAAGACCCTACAAGCGGCGACGGCTTGTTGCTACAGATGGTGCGCAACCCAGACATTCTGGCCACCATCGCCACCCGTCCCGACCGTCCGTTCAGTGTCGGCTTTGCCGCCGAAACCGAACACCTGCTCGACTACGCTGCCCGCAAGTTGAAAGACAAGAACCTCGATCTGATTGTCGCCAACGACGTCGCCAACCCGAGTATTGGCTTCAACAGCGAAGAAAACGCCTGCAGCGTGATCGACCGGGAGCTGCACGCCACTATTTTTGCCCAGACCAGCAAAGGCAAGATTGCCCGCCAGCTGATCACTTTTATCGCCGAACGTCTGAACCAGGTTTAATTTACATGCACGCTTTGCAAGCCAAGATCCTCGACCCACGCATCGGCAGCGAATTTCCGCTGCCGCAGTACGCCACGCCCGGCTCCGCCGGCCTCGACCTGCGCGCCATGCTGGAAAAAGACACTGTCATCAAGCCGGGCGAGACCCTGCTGATCCCTACCGGCCTGTCGGTGTATATCGGCGATCCGGGCCTGGCGGCCTTGATTCTGCCGCGCTCCGGCCTGGGCCATAAGCACGGCATCGTGCTGGGCAACCTGGTCGGCCTGATCGACTCCGATTACCAGGGCCCGCTGATGGTCTCGTGCTGGAACCGTGGCCAGACCGATTTCAACATGGTCGTTGGCGAACGCCTCGCACAACTTGTTCTGGTACCAGTGGTTCAAGCGCACTTCGAAATGGTCGAAGAGTTTGTCGAAACCCAGCGCGGCACCGGCGGCTTCGGACATTCCGGCAGCCACTGATATGCCCCCTGTGGCGAGTGAGCTTGCTCGCGCTGGAAAGCGTAGCGGCCCCATGATTCTGGCAACAATTGCCGACTTTGTGAGTGCCGCGCACTCAAGCGGGAGCAAGTTCCCTCGCCACAAATCACACAGACGTCATCTGGAAGGTTTACCACTGAAAATCAAGGCATTGATCGACCCAATACTCGTCGACATTGGTGGCATGGCCTTTTCGCACCACGAACTCTCTGCGGAAAACGCCGTCATACCCTTCAGTCCGAGCCAGCCGACGAGTTCTTCGCCGGCAGGTCCAGCCACTTTCGAGATGGAGCATTCCTACAGATGAGCACCCCAGCCCAAGTCGCACCCAAGTTCCCCGACAGCATCTTCCGCGCCTACGACATTCGCGGCACCGTCCCGGAATTCTTGAACGCTGAAACCGCTTATTGGCTCGGTCGCGCCATCGGCTCCCAGAGCCTGGCCCAGGGCGAACCCAATGTGTCCGTCGGCCGCGACGGTCGCCTGTCCGGCCCGGAACTGGTGGAACAACTGATTCAGGGCCTGGCCGACAGCGGTTGCCACGTCAGCGACGTCGGCCTGGTGCCAACGCCAGCGCTGTACTACGCCGCCAACGTACTGGCCGGCAAATCCGGGGTGATGCTCACCGGCAGCCACAACCCGTCGAACTACAACGGCTTCAAGATCGTCATTGCTGGCGATACCCTGGCCAACGAACAGATCCAGGCCCTGCACGACCGACTCAAGACCAACAACCTGAGCAGCGGCAAGGGCAGCATCACCAAGGTCGAGATCCTCGACCGCTATAACACCGAAATCGTCCAGGACATCAAACTCGCCCGCCGCCTGAAAGTAGTGGTCGATTGCGGCAACGGCGCGGCCGGCGTGATTGCCCCGCAACTGATCGAAGCCCTGAACTGCGAAGTCATCCCGCTGTTCTGCGATGTCGATGGCAACTTCCCGAACCATCACCCGGACCCGGGCAAGCTGGAAAACCTGGTAGACCTGATCGCCAAGGTCAAGGAAACCAACGCCGACCTGGGCCTGGCCTTCGACGGCGATGGCGACCGCGTGGGCGTGGTCACCAACACCGGCAGCGTCGTGTTCCCGGACCGCCTGCTGATGCTGTTCGCCAAGGATGTGGTAGCACGCAACCCCGACGCGGAAATCATCTTCGACGTCAAATGCACCCGTCGCCTGATCCCGCTGATCAAAGAATATGGCGGTCGCCCACTGATGTGGAAAACAGGTCACTCGCTGATCAAAAAGAAAATGAAACAATCCGGCGCCCTGTTGGCCGGCGAAATGAGCGGGCACATCTTCTTCAAGGAGCGCTGGTTCGGTTTCGACGACGGCATTTACAGCGCCGCGCGGCTGCTGGAGATCCTCAGCAAAGAGAAATCCACCGCGGAAGAGTTGTTCGCGACCTTCCCGAACGATATTTCTACGCCGGAAATCAATATCCATGTGACCGAAGAGAGCAAATTCAGCATCATTGATGCACTGCACGACGCACAGTGGGGTGAAGGCGCCGACCTGACCACCATTGACGGCGTGCGAGTCGACTATGCCAAAGGCTGGGGCCTGGTTCGCGCCTCCAACACCACACCGGTGCTGGTGCTGCGCTTCGAGGCCGATGACGAGGCTGAATTGCAGCGCATCAAGGATGTATTCCACGTCCAGCTGAAGCGCGTTGCACCTGATCTCCAACTACCGTTTTGATCTATTGAAGCACCCGGAGCCCTGAATGACCCTCGAACGCGAAGCCGCCGCCAACACCGCCAAGGTCCTGTCCGAAGCGCTGCCTTACATTCGCCGCTATGTCGGCAAGACGCTGGTGATCAAATACGGCGGCAACGCGATGGAAAGCGAGGAGCTGAAAACCGGCTTCGCCCGCGACATCGTGCTGATGAAAGCCGTCGGCATCAACCCGGTGGTGGTTCACGGCGGCGGCCCGCAAATCGGCGACCTGCTCAAGCGACTGTCGATCGAGAGCCACTTTGTCGATGGCATGCGCGTCACCGACGCCGCGACCATGGACGTGGTGGAAATGGTCCTCGGCGGCCAGGTCAACAAGGACATCGTCAACCTGATCAACCGTCACGGCGGCAGCGCCATCGGCCTGACCGGTAAAGACGCCGAGCTGATTCGCGCGAAGAAGCTCACCGTCACCCGCCAGACCCCTGAGATGACCCAGCCGGAAATCATCGACATCGGCCACGTCGGCGAAGTGGTCGGGATCAACACCGACCTGCTGAACCTGCTGGTCAAAGGCGATTTCATTCCGGTGATCGCGCCGATCGGCGTCGGTGCCAACGGCGAGTCGTACAACATCAACGCCGATCTGGTGGCCGGTAAAGTGGCCGAGGCTCTGAAAGCTGAGAAGCTGATGCTGCTGACCAACATTGCCGGCCTGATGGACAAGAGCGGCAAGGTCCTGACCGGCCTGAGCACCCAGCAAGTCGACGACCTGATCGCCGACGGCACCATCTACGGCGGCATGCTGCCGAAGATCCGTTGCGCACTGGAAGCGGTACAGGGCGGCGTGGGCAGCTCGCTGATCATTGATGGTCGGGTGCCAAATGCAATTCTGCTGGAAATCTTCACCGACACCGGTGTGGGTACGCTGATCAGCAATCGCAAGCGTCCCTGATTCAAAACCTTAAAAAGATCGCAGCCTTCGGCAGCACCTACGGATTTCGGATGTACGAAAAACCTGTAGGTGCTGCCGAAGTCTGCGATCTTTTTTATGCGCGCCGGAAATGCCTGACCTGATTGGGCGAAACGTCCGACTTCACGAAGGAAGCAATCTGCATAGGATCTTCTCTGAATCCACAGGAGGTCTACCCATGCAAAAAGACTACGTCCCTTACGGCAGCGATGTTTCACCTGGCACCTATGCCTGTGTCGATTGCGGTCACGAATACTCGAATCAGGGCAAAACATCGATGCCGCCCTGCCCGCAACTCCGCAAGACCGCACACACCCGTCATGGCTGGAGAGTTCTGACTGGCCAGGGCGATGCTGTGGCTGATCCGTACCCGGAGAAAACCAATGAACCCAGCGGGATCAAAAAAGCCGAGACATTCAGCAGCACCAGCAAAAAATAAAGCTGGGGGACTGGGCCATACATAAACAAAAGACCCCGCTCAACTTGCTGAGCGGGGTCTTTTGCTGTCTGCAATCCCTGTGGGAGCGTGATTACACGCCGAACTGGGCGCGGTAGGCTTCAACCGCAGGCAAATGTTGCTTGAGCTGCGGATCGTCAGCCAGGAACTCCAGCACCTGGTTCAGCGAAACGATGCTGATCACCGGAATGCCGAAGTCACGCTCCACTTCCTGGATGGCCGACAACTCACCGTTGCCACGCTCCTGACGGTTCAGGGCGATCAGCACACCGGCAGCTTTGGCGCCATCCTGGGAAGCGATGATCTGCATCACTTCACGGATGGCGGTGCCCGCGGTGATCACGTCGTCGATGATCAGCACGTCGCCAGTCAATGGCGCGCCAACCAGGCTGCCACCTTCGCCGTGGGCCTTGGCTTCCTTGCGATTGAAGCACCATGGCAGGTCACGGTCGTGATGTTCGGCCAGCGCCACGGCGGTGGCCGCCGCCAACGGGATGCCTTTGTAGGCCGGGCCGAACAGTACGTCGAAGGAAATACCGCTCTCGACGATGGCTGCCGCATAGAAACGGCCCAGCTGTGCCAGGGCCTTCCCTGAGTTGAACAGGCCGGCATTGAAGAAGTATGGACTGGTGCGCCCGGACTTCAGGGTGAACTCACCGAAGCGCAAAACGCCGCGATCGATGGCAAAACGAATGAAATCGCGTTGATACGCTTGCATGAAAAAAACCCCAAATACCACGGATTTAGCTAATTAGGTAGACGCCGTGTATCATACCCGCACGCGATTTTTGGGGCCACTTATGCGGATCATCAGTGTGAACGTCAATGGTATTCAGGCTGCAGTCGAGCGTGGTTTGCTCAGTTGGCTGCAAGCACAGAATGCCGACGTCATCTGCCTGCAGGACACCCGCGCCTCCGCCTTTGAACTGGACGATCCAGCCTTCCAACTGGATGGCTACTTCCTTTATGCCTGCGAAGCCGAAGTTCCCGCCCAAGGTGGCGTGGCTTTGTACTCGCGGTTGCAACCGAAGGCTGTCATCAGCGGTCTCGGCTTCGAGACGGCCGACCGCTACGGGCGCTACCTGCAAGCCGATTTCGACAAGGTCAGCATCGCGACCTTGCTGCTCCCTTCGGGGCAGAATGGCGATGAAGACTTGAACCAGAAGTTCAAGCTAATGGACGACTTCGCCCGTTATCTGGATAAACAGCGACGCAAACGTCGCGAGTACATTTATTGTGGCTCGCTGTACGTGGCGCAACAGAAGCTGGATATCAAGAACTGGCGCGACAGCCAGCAATCCCCGGGCTTCCTGGCGCCTGAGCGTGCCTGGATGGACGAGATTGTCGGCAACATGGGTTATGTCGACGCCCTGCGGGAAGTCAGCCGCGAAGGCGACCAGTACAGCTGGTGGCCGGACAACGAACAGGCCGAGATGCTCAACCTGGGCTGGCGTTTCGACTACCAGTTGCTGACCCCTGGCCTGCGCCGCTTCGTACGCAGCGCACGCCTGCCACGCCAGCCACGGTTCTCGCAGCACGCACCGTTGATCGTGGACTACGACTGGACGCTGACGATCTAAGCGTCTTTTCGCAGATGCAAAAAAGCCGACATTGCTGTCGGCTTTTTTGTGCGTGCTGACTTTTGCTTTTTGTGGGGATTTTTGCTGCCTGTTATTTGATCAACCGCCAGGTGAAGGGATAGCGGTAAGGCACCCCGTCATTGGCCTTGAGCCCGGCAATGATGCACAGCACCATCGCCCCGATCAGGACCAGCGGCAGCAGCGCAAAACCGATCAACACCAGCATCAGCACGTAACAGATGCCCGAGACCAGGGCCACGGTAATCTGAAAGTTCAGCGCTTCTTTGCCTTGGGCATCGATGAACGGGTCGGCTTCACGCTTCCACTGCCAGAGTATCAGCGGCCCGATCAGGTGACCGAACGGAAACCAGACACCGAGAAACGCCGAGAGGTGACAAAACATCGCCCACTGGCGAGCCTCGGAGCTCGGGGTGGGAAGCAACTGCTGTTCATCACTCATGGCGCTCTCCTTTGCCGGACATCAAAACAATCAGTCAGCCAGTGCAGCCTTCTGCAGTTCGAAAATCTCGATCATGCCTTTCTTCGCCAGTGCCAGCATCGCGTTCAGCTCTTCCGGCTGGAACGGTGCGCCTTCGGCAGTGCCCTGGACTTCGATGAAACCACCAGTGCTGGTCATCACCACGTTGAGGTCAGTCTCGGCAGCCGAGTCTTCCAGGTAGTCGAGGTCAAGCACAGGTTCGCCCTGATACATGCCTACCGAAACGGCAGCGATCATTTGCTTGAGCGGGTCGCCACCTTTGAGGCCGCCGCGCTTCTTGATCACTTTCAAGGCATCGACCAGTGCAACCATGGCGCCGGTGATGGACGCGGTGCGGGTGCCGCCGTCAGCCTGGATCACGTCGCAGTCGACGTACAAGGTGACGTCGCCCAGCTTGGACATGTCCAGCGCAGCGCGCAGGGAACGACCGATCAGACGCTGGATTTCCAGAGTGCGGCCGCCTTGCTTGCCGCGGCTCGCCTCACGCTGGTTACGCTCGCCAGTGGCGCGCGGCAGCATGCCGTATTCAGCGGTCAACCAGCCCTGGCCCTGCCCCTTGAGGAAACGCGGCACGCCGTTCTCGACGCTGACGGTGCAGATGACCTTAGTATCACCGAACTCGACCAGTACAGATCCCTCGGCGTGTTTGGTGTAGTTGCGGGTAATGCGGATCGAGCGGAGCTGATCGGCAGCGCGACCACTTGGACGTTTCATAGGGATTACCTGTACGGGGGACGGAAAACTGCCGAGCATTATAGAGCCGTGGGCCGCGAGTGGGCACTTCTAAAAAAATCACCCGACGATTGAAGGCTCTGAATAGAGCGTAGCCGACGGCCTGCAGCCCATTGTCACAGCGTGTGATTGGGCGCATCCGCCCCACTGCGCTACAATCCTGCGCCTTTGCTGCCTGTCGGCTTTAATTCACAGATAGCGGGTCCGCGAACCATGGGTTACGCGCCGACCTGCATTGCGAGGTACCTCCATGGTGCACAGCATGACCGCCTTCGCCCGCGTCGAGAAAGCCGGCGTCCAGGGCACCCTGAGCTGGGAGCTGCGCTCGGTCAACAGCCGCTACCTGGAACCCCATCTGCGCCTGCCGGAATCTTTCCGCGACCTCGAGGGCGCCGTCCGCGAAGCCCTGCGCCAGGGAATTTCCCGGGGCAAGCTCGAATGCACCCTGCGTTTCACCGAAGAAAGCACTGGCAAACCGCTGCAAGTGGACCGCGAGCGCGCCGCGCAATTGGTCGCTGCCGCCGAGACCGTCGCCAGCCTGATCAAGAACCCTGCCGCGCTGAACCCGCTGGAAGTCCTGGCCTGGCCCGGCGTGCTGGTGGCCGACGCCGCCGACCCGCAAGCGCTGAATGCCGAAGCCATGGCGCTGTTCAACCAAGGCCTGAAAGAACTCAAGGCCGGCCGCGAGCGCGAAGGCGCGGAGCTGGCGCGGTTGATCAACGAACGCCTGACGTCCATTGAAGAAGATGTGGTGATCCTGCGTGAGCTGGTCCCGCAGATGCTCGCCACGCAGCGTCAGAAAGTCCTCGACCGCTTCACTGACATGAAGGCCGACCTCGACCCGCAGCGCCTGGAGCAGGAAATGGTCATGCTCGCGCAAAAGAGCGACGTCGCCGAAGAACTGGATCGCCTGAGCACTCACATCATCGAAGTTCGCCGGGTGCTCAAATCCGGCGGCGCTGCCGGTCGACGCCTGGATTTCCTGATGCAGGAGCTCAACCGCGAAGCCAACACACTGGGCTCCAAAGCCTTCGACCCGCGCAGCACCCAAGCGGCGGTCAACCTCAAGGTGTTGATCGAGCAGATGCGCGAACAAGTACAGAATATTGAGTAAGGCAAACCTGACATGACCCACAGTACCGGCACCCTGTACATCATTTCCGCACCTTCGGGTGCGGGCAAGAGCAGCCTGGTCAAAGCCCTGACCGACGCTGATCAGGAGATCCGCGTCTCGGTCTCCCACACCACCCGCGCCATGCGCCCTGGTGAAGTGAACGGCGTGAACTATCACTTCGTCGAACGCAGCGAGTTCGTGAAGATGATCGAGCACGGAGATTTCCTCGAGCGCGCCGAAGTGTTCGGCAATCTCTATGGCACTTCGCAAAGCCACCTGCAGCAGACCCTGGATGAAGGTCACGACCTGATTCTGGAAATTGACTGGCAGGGTGCAGAGCAAGTGCGCAAGTTGATGCCCCAGGCCCGTTCGATCTTCATTCTGCCGCCGTCCCTGGAGGCCCTGCACCAACGCCTGACCAATCGCGGCCAGGACAGTGACGAGATCATCGAAGGCCGGATGCGCGAAGCCGTCAGCGAGATGAGCCATTACGTCGACTACGATTACCTGATCATCAACGACAATTTCGCCCACGCACTGGACGATCTGAAGGCGATTTTCCGCGCCAATCAGCTGCATCAGAAGCGTCAGCAGCAGCGTCATGGCAAATTATTAGCTGAATTGCTCGGCTAATCAGCTCTTCCCAAAACCGCTGCAAGGGCTTTACATTGGTGCTTATAGCGCGTTGAAGAGCCTGGTCAAAAAATCAGCGCTTCCCTAATCGCTGGTGATTTTTTAAACTGTTGAGTCCGCTCGCCCAACCGGGCAGCGCGCATATTGCATTCGCTCCGAGGAATACCATGGCCCGCGTAACCGTTGAAGACTGCCTAGAACACGTGGAAAACCGCTTTGAGCTGGTCATGCTCTCTACCAAGCGTGCCCGTCAACTGGCCACTGGTGGCAAAGAGCCCCTGGTTCAGTGGGAAAACGACAAGCCTACAGTTGTAGCGCTGCGTGAAATCGCTGAAGGCCTGATGAGCTACGAGTTCATCGCCAACGCTGAAATCGTCGAAGACGAACCGCTGTTCGCAGCGTTCGAGGACGAGTCCAACGAGGCAGTATAAGCCATGCCTGGTCGACGTAGCACGGCGCGGGGTCATAGCAAACGGCAGGAATTATCATGCCGAGCATAGACGCCCTCGCCGATCGCTTATCGACCTACCTCGGCAAGGACCAGGTCAACCTGGTCCGCCGAGCGTACTTCTACGCCGAACAAGCCCACGACGGTCAACGCCGCCGCAGCGGTGAGGCGTACGTCACGCATCCTCTTGCGGTGGCGAATATTCTAGCCGACATGCACATGGACCATCAAAGCTTGATGGCTGCAATGCTGCATGACGTGATCGAAGACACCGGTATTGCCAAGGAAGCACTGCAAGCGCAGTTCGGCGAAACCGTGGCCGAACTGGTCGACGGGGTCAGCAAACTGACCCAGATGAACTTCGAGACCAAAGCCGAAGCCCAGGCCGAAAACTTCCAGAAAATGGCCATGGCCATGGCGCGCGACATTCGCGTGATCCTGGTAAAGCTGGCCGACCGCCTGCACAACATGCGTACCCTGGAAGTGCTGTCCGGCGAAAAACGCCGGCGGATCGCCAAGGAAACCCTGGAAATCTATGCGCCCATCGCCAACCGGCTGGGCATGCACGCCATCCGCATAGAATTCGAAGACCTCGGCTTCAAGGCCATGCACCCGATGCGTTCCGCGCGGATCAACCAGGCGGTCAAACGCGCCCGGGGCAACCGCAAGGAAATCGTCAACAAGATCGAAGAGTCCCTCAGCCACTGCCTGGCCATCGACGGCATCCAGGGTGAGGTCAGCGGTCGTCAGAAACACCTCTATGGCATCTACAAAAAAATGCGCGGCAAGCGTCGGGCCTTCAACGAGATCATGGACGTCTACGCGTTCCGGATCATCGTCGACAAGGTCGATACCTGCTACCGCGTGCTGGGTGCTGTGCATAATTTGTACAAACCGTTGCCGGGGCGCTTCAAGGATTACATCGCGATCCCCAAGGCCAACGGCTACCAGTCGCTGCACACCACGCTGTTCGGCATGCACGGTGTACCGATCGAGATCCAGATCCGCACCCGTGAAATGGAAGAGATGGCCAACAATGGCATCGCCGCCCATTGGCTGTACAAATCCAGCGGCGACGAACAGCCCAAAGGCACTCATGCCCGCGCCCGCCAGTGGGTCAAAGGCGTGCTGGAGATGCAGCAACGGGCCGGCAACTCGCTGGAATTCATCGAGAGCGTGAAGATCGACCTGTTCCCGGACGAGGTCTACGTGTTCACGCCCAAGGGCCGGATCATGGAGCTTCCAAAAGGCTCCACGGCGGTCGACTTCGCTTACGCGGTACACACCGACGTGGGCAACAGCTGCATTGCCTGCCGGATCAACCGTCGTCTCGCGCCGCTGTCCGAACCGCTGCAAAGCGGCTCCACGGTCGAGATCGTCAGCGCCCCCGGCGCACGGCCGAACCCGGCATGGCTCAACTTCGTGGTCACCGGCAAGGCGCGGACCCACATCCGCCATGCGCTTAAGCTGCAACGCCGCTCCGAATCCATCAGCCTCGGCGAACGCCTGCTGAACAAGGTGCTCAACGGTTTCGACAGCTCGCTGGAAAAAGTCCCGGCCGAGCGTGTGCAGTTGATGCTCCACGAATATCGCCTCGAACTGATCGAAGACCTGCTCGAAGACATCGGCCTGGGCAATCGCATGGCTTACGTGGTCGCCCGCCGCCTGCTCGGCGAAGGCGAACAGCTGCCAAGCCCGGAAGGTCCGCTGGCCATTCGCGGCACCGAAGGCCTGGTGCTCAGTTACGCCAAGTGCTGCACGCCGATCCCTGGCGACCCGATCGTTGGCCATCTGTCCGCCGGCAAAGGGATGGTGGTGCACCTGGACAACTGCCGCAACATCAGCGAAATCCGCCACAACCCGGAAAAATGCATCCAGCTCTCGTGGGCCAAGGATGTCACCGGCGAATTCAACGTCGAGCTGCGCGTCGAACTGGAACACCAGCGCGGCCTGATCGCCCTGCTGGCCAGCAGCGTCAACGCGGCCGACGGCAATATCGAAAAAATCAGCATGGACGAACGCGACGGTCGTATCAGCGTGGTCCAACTGGTGGTCAGCGTGCACGACCGCGTGCACCTGGCCCGCGTGATCAAGAAACTGCGCGCCCTGACCGGGGTCATCCGCATCACCCGCATGCGCGCGTAGCCCACCCTTCACAAGGAGTCATACATGACCAAGACCGTTATCAACAGCGACAAGGCCCCGGCCGCCATCGGTACTTACTCCCAGGCGATCAAGGCTGGCAACACCGTGTACATGTCGGGTCAGATTCCTCTGGACCCAAAAACCATGGAACTGGTCGAAGGCTTCGAAGCCCAGACCGTCCAGGTATTCGAGAACCTCAAAGCCGTGGCTGAAGCCGCCGGTGGTTCGTTTAAAGACATCGTCAAACTGAACATTTTCCTCACCGACCTGAGCCACTTCGCCAAGGTCAACGAGATCATGGGCAAGTACTTCGACCAGCCTTACCCAGCCCGCGCCGCCATCGGCGTTGCAGCCCTGCCAAAGGGTTCGCAGGTTGAAATGGATGCCATTCTGGTCATCGAGTAATGTGTCTGGCGCAGCCTTGCGAGGCTGCGCCGACTGATCTTGTACAAAGGGTTCTGAAAGGATTCCACCATGCGCCACGCGCTAGCTCTCTCGCTGGTCGCCCTACTCTTGGGCGGATGTGCCAGCACCCCTGCCGACCGTGATATCAGCGGCACCTGGATCAACCAGGTGGCGATCGATGCCGCATCCAAAGGCGGCCCCCTGCGCGAAGCGCTCCAGGCCTATGGCCCGAATCTGGAATGGAACGTCAACACCAGAGCCGGTCAGGCCCGCTACACCAATGGTTTTGAAAACGTCGAAGGCAAGCTGCTGGGCGAAAAGTCCGGCGCCTGGAATGTCGACTTTTATGGCAGCTCCGCCAGCGAGCTGAAGCGTGATGGCAAGCGACTGAACCAGGCTGCCAACGACAACGAGCCCGAGCAAGTCTTCGACCGTGCATCGGTCCAGGTTCCGGAAGGAGCGCCTATTGGCGCCAGTTTCGAGCGCGCGCTGTATTCGGCTTACATGGGCGGCAGCTGGAAAATCCTCAGCGGCCCGGGCGAAGGCAGCACCGTCCAGTTCCAGGCAGACGGTCAGGTCGCCGGTCTGCCCGGTGCAGATCGCTATGCCCTGTGCCTGGCGGGCGATTGCGCGTCGATGAGCGGCGGCAACGACAACATCTGGCTGCAGTTGAATGGCCAGGGCAATACCTGGATCTTTGCGCGCAAGGGCAAAGAACTGGAGATTTTCCAGACGGTGAACACTGCACTGGCGGACGAGATGCCTTCGTTCACACCGGGTGATCGCAAGTGGTTGCTCGAAAAGCAGTAAGCCGGCCCTGAGGCCAACGCAGAACCCATGTGGGAGCGGGCTTGCTCGCGAAAGCGGTGTAACAATCAACGATGATGTTGAATGTTATGTCCCCTTCGCGAGCAAGCCTGCTCCCACATTGGGTTTGAGGTGACTGGAAGTCAGCAGCGGCCTTCAAGAATCGCGGCATAGCCCTCGCGGAAACTCGAATACTTCGGCGCCCAGCCCAACGCCTTCGCCCGAGCATTGCTGCAGCGCTTGCTGCCGGCACGACGCACACTGGCATCATCGGCCCATTCGGTCACGCCCAGATACTCACGCAACCAGCCCACCACCTCTGCCATTGGCGCAGGCGCATCATCGACACCTATATAAGCATCATCCAGCGCCACTTCACGCCGATCCGCCTCAAGCAGGAACGCCAGCAACCCCGCCGCGTCGTCGACGTGAATGCGATTGGCGTACAGCGGGGGATCGATCGCCACGCGATAACCGCGACGAACCTGAGTCAGTAGCCACTCTCGACCCGGACCATAAATACCGGTCAGACGCACGATGCTGGCCGGGATGCCGCTATCACGCGCCACTTGCTCGGCTTCCAGCATCAAACGCCCCGAATAACCGCCCGCCACCGTCGGCGAGGTTTCATCGACCCACTCACCGTCCTGCTGACCGTAAACACTGCTGCTGGAGACAAACAGAATGCGCTTTGGCTGCTGGCCATGTTGTTTCAACCACCCCAGCACATGCTGCAAGCCTTCGACATAGGCGGCGCGATAGCCCGCCTCGTCGTGGTCGGTGGCAGCGGCGCTGTACACCAGATAGTCCAGTGGCGTGGTCGGCCAGTCAGCCGGGCATTGCGCGCTGAACAGGTCACCCGCAACACCAACCACTCCGGCCGGCAAGCGCGACACATTGCGGCGCAGGCCATAAACCTGCCAGTGCCCTGCCAGCAATTGCGTAGCCAGACGGCTGCCGACATCACCGCAGCCGGCGATCAAAACAGAAGGCGCGGACATCAGAAGACTCCCTCAAGAAAGGTACAGACTAGCGCCCGAAATGGATAAGCAGCTAGCAATGGAAGAAAAAAAGAGACGCTATTACTTTTGTTAACAAGAATTAATTGCAATAATGCCAGCCACTTTTGTTCTCGGCCTTACGAGGCCTGGAAGAACACTTACCGTCTTTTCCTCTCAGGTCCGGCCAGCATGACACGCAATCAACTCTCCGCTTCGCCAACCAAACGACCTCGCGCCTGGAGCGCGGTAGCCGCCCTGCTGCTCAGCCTGATGCTGGCGCCGACCGCCGCATTCGCCGATGCGCAAGCGCCGGCCACACAGCCTGCGGCCACTCAAACACCAGCCGTTCAAACCGCACCTGTCGCGACCGATCCGGTCCAGGCCGTAGACGCCGCGGACATGCCGCAAGCTCTCGAAGCCGACAACTCCCTGGGCATGGCCCACGACCTGTCGCCATGGGGCATGTACAAGAACGCCGATATTATCGTGAAAATCGTGATGATCGGCCTGGCCATCGCCTCGATCATCACCTGGACCATCTGGATCGCCAAGGGCTTCGAGCTGATGGGCGCCAAGCGTCGTCTGCGCGCTGAAATCGCTCATCTGAAAAAAGCCGCCACCCTTAAGGAAGCCAGCACCACGGCGGCCAAGGAAGGCACCCTCGCCAATCTGCTGGTCCATGACGCGCTGGAAGAAATGCGCCTGTCGGCCAACAGCCGCGAGAAGGAAGGCATCAAGGAACGCGTGAGCTTTCGCCTCGAGCGCCTGGTTGCCGCCTGCGGTCGCAACATGAGCAGCGGCACCGGCGTGCTGGCCACCATCGGTTCCACCGCGCCGTTCGTCGGCCTGTTCGGTACCGTATGGGGCATCATGAACAGCTTCATCGGCATCGCCAAAACCCAGACCACCAACCTCGCCGTCGTGGCCCCCGGCATCGCCGAAGCCCTGCTGGCGACCGCGCTGGGTCTGGTTGCAGCGATTCCTGCGGTGGTCATCTACAACGTCTTCGCCCGCTCCATTGCCGGTTACAAGGCACAAGTGTCCGACGCCTCGGCGGAAGTCCTGCTGCTGGTCAGCCGCGACCTCGACCACCAGCCGCCCGAGCGCAGCTCGCAACCGCACATGGTGAAAGTGGGGTAATCGGCCATGGGCCTGCATTTGAAAGAAGGCGCAGACGACGATCTGGCCGAGAACCACGAAATCAACGTCACGCCGTTCATCGACGTAATGCTGGTGCTGTTGATCATCTTCATGGTGGCGGCGCCGCTGGCCACCGTGGACATCAAGGTCGACCTGCCCGCCTCCACCGCCAAACCGGCGCCGCGGCCAGAGAAACCGGTGTTCCTCAGCGTCAAAGCTGACCAGCGCCTGTTCCTCGGCGAAGACGAAGTGAAGACCGAAGCCCTCGGCGCCACACTCGACGCCAAGACCCAGGGCAAGAAAGACACGACGATCTTCTTCCAGGCCGACAAAGGCGTGGACTACGGCGACCTGATGAGCGTGATGGACGCCCTACGCGCCGCCGGTTACCTGAAGGTCGGCCTGGTCGGACTCGAGACGGCAGCCAAAAAATGATCAACACGCGCCAAAAGCTGACGCGTTACAGCGGTAGCCTGGCCGTGGTGCTGGGCGTCCATGCGCTGGCCATTGCGCTCGCGCTGAACTGGACCTCGCGCCCGCCGATCGAGCTGCCGCCGCAAGCGATGATGGTCGAGCTAGCGCCGATGCCGGCCCCGCCACCGCCCGCACCGCCGAAGGTGATCACGCCGCCACAGCCACCGGCACCGGTGGAAGAACTGCCGATTCCAAAACTCGCTGAAGCGCCGAAGGCCGAGATTGCCGTGCCCAAGCCGGTCAAACCCAAGCCGAAGCCGCAACCGCCCAAGCCTGTGGAGAAAAAGCCGGAGCCACCGAAGGAAAAACCTTCCGAGGAGAAGCCTAGCGACACGCAGCCAACCCAGGCGCCGACGGAGAAGTCCGCTCAGCCGGCTCCCGGTCCATCGCCCGCGCAACAAGCCGCCAAGGCCAGTTGGCAAGGCACCCTGCTCGCGCACCTGGCCAAGTACAAAAAGTACCCGGCCAGCGCACAGCAACGCGGCAAGGAAGGTTTGAACCGTCTGCGCTTTGTGGTGGATGCCGAAGGTAACGTGCTGTCGTTCGAACTGGTGGGCCGCTCCGGCAACGCCGATCTGGACCGGGCTACCCTGGAAATGATCCGCCGCGCCCAACCGCTGCCCAAGCCACCGGCCGACATGCTGAACAACGGCACCATCGAAATCGTTGCACCGTTTGTTTACTCGCTGGAACGCCGACGCTAAAAACACCGCCGCTCCCACAGGTTCTTCGGCGGTTACAAAACCTATAAAAGGCACCGAAAGGTGCCTTTTTGCATATCTGGAAACGGCAAACCTGCATTGCCCAGTGTCACTTAGCACACTCAGTCTGATAACGTGCGTCTATCGATTGCAGCCGGTATGCTTGGCCCGCAACTTCATGGACGCTTGCTATGACTCTCACAGAATTACGCTACATCGTTACCCTCGCCCAAGAGCAGCACTTCGGTCACGCGGCCGAGCGTTGCCACGTCAGCCAGCCGACCCTGTCGGTGGGCGTGAAAAAGCTTGAAGACGAACTCGGTGTGCTGATTTTCGAGCGCAGCAAGAGCGCCGTGCGCCTGACCCCGGTCGGTGAAGGCATTGTCGCCCAGGCACAAAAAGTCCTGGAGCAGGCCCAAGGCATCCGCGAACTGGCCCAGGCCGGCAAGAACCAGCTGACTGCACCGCTGAAAGTTGGCGCGATCTACACCGTCGGCCCGTACCTGTTCCCGCACCTGATTCCACAACTGCACCGGGTCGCCCCGCAGATGCCGTTGTACATCGAAGAAAACTTCACCCACGTGCTGCGCGACAAACTGCGCAACGGCGAGCTCGACGCGATCATCATCGCCCTGCCGTTCAACGAAGCCGATGTACTGACGTTGCAGCTCTACGACGAGCCGTTCTACGTCCTGATGCCGGCCCAGCATCCGTGGACGCAAAAAGAATCCATCGACGCCGCCCTGCTCAACGACAAGAGCCTGCTGCTGCTCGGCGAAGGCCACTGCTTCCGCGATCAAGTGCTGGAAGCCTGCCCGACCCTGGCCAAAGGCAACGACGGCGCCAAGCACACCACGGTGGAATCCAGCTCGCTGGAAACCATCCGCCACATGGTCGCCTCTGGCCTGGGCATTTCGATCCTGCCGCTGTCGGCGGTGGACAGCCACCACTACGCCCCCGGCGTGATCGAAGTGCGTCCATTGAGTGCGCCGGTGCCGTTCCGCACCGTAGCCATCGCCTGGCGCGCGAGCTTCCCGCGACCCAAGGCGATTGAAATCCTCGCCGACTCCATTCGCCTGTGCTCGGTGGCCAAGCCGCCTGCGCCGGTGGTGGCCGGTTAAGTCGCTGTCATGACCGAGTTGTCGCAAGTGTCGGTGACGGCACTCAAGGGTGTCGGCGAAGCCATGGCCGAGAAACTGGCCAAGGTCGGTCTGGAGAATCTCCAGGACGTGCTGTTCCACCTGCCGTTGCGCTATCAGGACCGCACTCGCGTGGTCCCGATCGGCCATTTGCGACCCGGGCAAGATGCAGTGATCGAAGGCACCGTCAGCGGCGCCGACGTGGTCATGGGCCGGCGCCGTAGCCTGGTTGTCCGTCTGCAGGACGGCACCGGCGGGCTCAGCCTGCGCTTCTATCATTTCAGCAACGCCCAGAAAGAAGGCCTCAAACGCGGCACGCGGATTCGCTGCTACGGCGAAGCCCGGCCCGGCGCCTCGGGGCTGGAAATCTACCACCCGGAATACCGCGCCATCACCGGTGACGAACCGCCGCCAGTGGATGAAACCCTGACCCCGGTCTACCCGCTCACCGAAGGCCTGACCCAGCAGCGTTTGCGCCAGTTATGCATGCAAACCCTGACCCTGCTCGGCCCCAGCAGCCTGCCCGACTGGCTGCCGACCGAACTGGCCCGGGATTATCAACTGGCGCCGCTGGCCGATGCGATCCGCTACCTGCATCACCCGCCCGCCGATGCTGACGTCGATGAGCTCGCCCTCGGTCATCACTGGGCCCAGCACCGCTTGGCCTTTGAAGAGCTGCTGACCCATCAACTGTCCCAGCAACGCCTGCGCGAAAGCATGCGTGCCCTGCGCGCGCCGGCCATGCCCAAAGCCACCAAGCTGCCAGCACAGTATCTGGCCAACCTCGGCTTCACCCCGACCGGCGCCCAGCAACGGGTCGGCAACGAAATCGCTTACGACCTCAGCCAGCACGAACCGATGCTGCGGCTGATTCAGGGCGACGTTGGCGCGGGCAAAACCGTGGTTGCCGCCCTCGCCGCGCTTCAGGCGCTGGAAGCGGGTTATCAGGTCGCACTGATGGCGCCCACCGAAATCCTCGCCGAGCAGCACTTCATCACCTTCAAGCGCTGGCTCGAACCGCTGGGCATCGAAGTTGCGTGGCTGGCGGGCAAGCTCAAGGGCAAAAACCGCGTGGCCGCGCTGGAGCAGATCGCGGGCGGCGCACCGATGGTGGTCGGCACCCACGCGCTGTTCCAGGACGAAGTGCAATTCAAGAACCTGGCGCTGGCGATCATCGACGAACAGCACCGCTTCGGCGTGCAGCAGCGCCTGGCATTGCGGCAGAAAGGCGTCGGCGGGCGGATGTGTCCGCACCAGCTGATCATGACCGCCACGCCGATCCCGCGGACGCTGGCCATGAGCGCCTACGCCGACCTCGACACCTCGATCCTCGACGAATTGCCCCCCGGCCGCACCCCGGTGAATACGGTGCTGGTCACCGACACCCGGCGCGTCGAAGTGATCGAACGGGTGCGCGGCGCTTGTGCCGAGGGCCGTCAGGCCTATTGGGTGTGCACGCTGATCGAAGAGTCGGAAGAGCTGACCTGCCAGGCCGCCGAAACCACACACGAAGACCTCACCGCCGCCCTCGGCGAGTTGAAGGTCGGCCTGATCCACGGCCGCATGAAGCCCGCCGAAAAAGCTGCCGTCATGGCCGAATTCAAGGCCGGCAACCTGCAACTGCTGGTCGCCACCACCGTGATCGAAGTTGGCGTGGACGTGCCCAACGCCAGCCTGATGATCATCGAAAACCCCGAACGCCTTGGCCTCGCACAATTGCACCAGTTGCGTGGCCGCGTCGGCCGGGGCAGCGCCGTCAGCCATTGCGTGCTGCTCTACCATCCACCGCTGTCGCAGATCGGCCGTCAGCGGCTGGGCATCATGCGCGAAACCAACGACGGTTTTGTCATCGCCGAAAAAGACCTCGAACTGCGCGGCCCCGGCGAAATGCTCGGCACACGCCAGACCGGCCTGCTGCAATTCAAGGTCGCAGACCTGATGCGCGACGCCGATTTACTGCCAGCCGTGCGCGACGCCGCCCAGGCCTTGCTCGAACGCTGGCCGGATCACGTCAGCCCGCTGCTCGACCGCTGGCTACGCCATGGGCAGCAATACGGCCAAGTGTGAGCACTGTCGCAGTTTCTGGACCCTGGCCTTAAACAAGCTGGTTATACTCCTGCAATTGTTTGAAAACGGATACAGACCATGACAGAAGCTGCCCTCGCCCCTGAAACCCCGCACGCTCCGTCTGTTATTCGGCTGCTGCTCGGCAAACTGGGCATCGCCTACCAGGAAGTCCTCGACCATCACGGCCTGAACGCCGCGCGCAAAGTGCAGGCGGTTTTGCTGGACGATGCCGTCGGCGCGCTCATGGTGCTGTTTCCGCAAAGTCAATTGCTCGACCTCAACCGCCTCGCCGAACTCACCGGCCGACGGTTGACCGCCGTATCCACCGAACGCCTGGTAAAAATGCTCGGCAAACACAGCCTGAGCCTGCTGCCCGGCCTGCCGGCGCTCACCAGCTCACCGTGCCTGTATGAAGAAAGCCTGCTGCGCGAACCGAAGTTGCTGATCAACTCGGGCGAGCCGGGCGTGCTGCTGGAAATCACCAGCGAAGATTTCAAAACCATGCTGACCAAGGCCAGCGCCGGCAACTTCGGCGAAGCCGTGCACAGCATCCGCCCGAACCTCGACCGCCCCGACGATGACCGCGAGGAAATCACCCAGGCCGTGCAAGCGTTCACCGCGCGGCGCATTCAGCAACGCCTGGAAGCGACCATCGAAATTCCGCCACTGGCCGAAACCGCGCAAAAAATAATCAAACTGCGGGTCGACCCCAACGCCACCATCGACGACATCACTGGCGTGGTCGAAACCGACCCGGCCCTGGCCGCGCAAGTCGTCAGCTGGGCGGCGTCGCCGTACTACGCCTCGCCGGGCAAGATTCGTTCAGTGGAAGACGCCATCGTCCGCGTGCTGGGTTTCGACCTGGTGATCAACCTGGCGCTGGGCCTGGCCCTGGGTAAAACCCTGAGCCTGCCCAAAGACCACCCGCAACACACCACGCCGTACTGGCAGCAATCGATCTACACCGCCGCCGTCATCGAAGGCCTGACCCGCGCCATGCCCCGCGCCCAGCGCCCGGAAGCCGGCCTGACCTACCTCGCCGGCCTGCTGCACAACTTCGGCTACCTGCTGCTGGCCCACGTGTTCCCGCCGCACTTCTCGCTGATCTGCCGCCACCTGGAGGTCAACCCGCACCTGTGCCACAGCTACGTCGAGCAACACCTGCTGGGCATCAGCCGCGAACAGATCGGCTCATGGCTGATGCGCTACTGGGACATGCCAGAAGAACTGGCCACCGCCCTGCGCTTCCAGCACGACCCGAGCTACGACGGCGACTACGCCGAGTACCCGAACCTCGTATGTTTGGCCGTGCGTTTGCTGCGTAGTCGCGGGATTGGCTCGGGGCCGGATGAAGACATTCCGGATGCCTTGCTGGAGCGTGTGGGGCTGACTCGCGACAAGGCCAACGACGTGGTCAGCAAAGTGCTTGAAGCTGAAGTGCTGCTGCGCGAATTGGCTTCGCAGTTCAGCCAGGCCTAAAAGCATCGTCGAATCGCCACCCGGACCAAGCCACGCTCCCACAGGACTCAGGTAATCCCTGTGGGAGCGGGCTTGCCCGCGATGAATCCACCTCGGTCTGACTGAAATACACCAACCCCTGTGGCGAGGGAGCTTGCTCCCGCTCGACTGCGCAGCAGTCGCAACCCAGCCGCCGCAGTGTGTCAGATACAACCGAAGTCTCAGGCTTTAGGGCCGCTTCGCAGCCCAGCGGGAGCAAGCTCCCTCGCCACAAAAGCCTCCTCCACTCCTGACTGGATCAAGGTTCTCAGGCCTTAGCCTTCGCCTTCCTAGGCTTCAAATACTTGGTCAACCCCTGAAACCAGATCACCAGCGCCGGGTTGCCCTTGATCTGAATCGACTTGTCCTGAATCCCCGTCATAAACGCCAGCTGCTTGTTCTTCGCCTGCATCGTGGCAAAGCCATACGCCGCGTCTTTAAAGGCAATCGCAAACGCAGGCTCGGCATACACGCCGGACTTGCTGGTAATGCGCTGGTCCTTCACAAAGAAATGCCGAGCCACCTTCCCGTCCAGGGTCTGTAGCTGAAACACCAACGCCTTGTCACCCAACTGCTGCTGAAACGCAGGATTAGTCCGACTGGCCTTACCCATCAACAAACCCAGCATCCACAGAAGAAAACGAAATTTCATGCGCACAGCCTCAAAAGAAAAATGAACGGCCGGCGCAGTGTAGCGGCTCCAAGCCAGAACGCCACCATCGTGTTGCGTTAGAAGAAGATGAACCGCTTTTCCCGCATGATGACCGCCAAGTCACGCTTTACCGCCTCAACCCTGATCCTTCCCACGCTCCCGCGTGGGAATGCATTCCGTGACGCTGCGTGTCACCTCCAACACCCGCCCTACACCTGAAGAAACACATTTCTGTAGGAGCTGCCGAAGGCTGCGATCTTTTGATCTTGATGCCCTCAAACCTCTCGGACATTTCCTTCAAAACGCCGGGCTGTCCGTGAACTAGGCGACTTTGGCGTTCACCGATAACCTCTATCCGTCACCGAAAAAATCGGTGATTCGGACGTGCAAGTCCGATGGAGTACACATTCGGTTATGGCAATTCATCGAGCGTTTTCCTATGCTCGCGAATCGTTATGGCTGCTGTGTATGGGAGACCTTCGGGTCTGCCGGGTGACTCCACCGGTCTTGCACACCTATGCACAGCTGCCACCTCTTTCGAAGTGCACGCGAAACGGTGTCAGCTCCTTAAATTTTGGAGTAACACTTTATGTTCAAGCCAACACCGAATCCCCCAGAAAACCCAGCCACATCCCCCTACGAATCCTTAGATTCCAGAAAACTCCACGAAGCCGCCGAACGCGCCCTCGACCACCATTTCGCCCCACCTCCCAAAGAAAAACCCAAGCGCAAAGGCAAACTCTTCACCGTCTCCCCCGACATCGACACCGAAGCCCTCCTGGCCAACGCCTCCGAAGACCTGAAGTCCATCAGCGCCATCGCCGCCAGCCTGGCCGACGATGTTGATGGAGAACGGCGCTCCTTAGCCTTGGCGCTAAGCAGATTGGCAGATGGGGTTCGGTTGTTGGTGGAGCGAGCGCTGGATCACATTGATTCGCCGAATCCGGCGGAGCATCGGGCGAAGGCGTAGCGAAATCGCGGAAAGAGAAAGGGGACGTTGAGTCCCCTTTCTCGATGATCTCGACTCACCACTGACAGCCTGTCTCTGGTGACGCCTCCATGCTGATATCCTGATCGAACGAATATTTCTTACCGGATTTGTAATTCGTGTAGTACATCGAGTTTACCCGAGCCCCCTGAGTCGCCCTTTCATACTCCCCCGTCACCACACCGTCAGAAACCTCCACCCAAGTCGTCGTGAACTGATAAGGCCCGTCCTCCGTCATGACTTCTTCCACAGTGTTCCGATAGACGAGAGGAATGGCCTTCTTCGACTTGCTATACCTAACCCCCGCGCCGCTCCATTGGGTGACCGAGTCGTAATAGGTTCTGAATTCGAAATTGATGTTTTTACCTTCCAGCGAACGGAAACACGAGACCTGTGTTGTGATCTCACTACGGGCCGTCAGCGGCAATACCAACAACAGCATTAAAAATAACTTCTTCACAGATCCCTCTGATCTCATTTTTTTGAAAACGATGACGTGCGAGCTTACCGCATGCCTAAAGTGAAAAATCCGAGACTTCTGCAAGCCGCCAACATTGCCCACGAACAAACTGATACTCGAAGACATAATCGGTATCCGGCTTCTGCAGGATCGCCGTGGCGTTGTTGCCCCGTTCTTCCTTGACGGTCAACGTAAGACCATCGGCCTCTCGTTTCACGCGATCCGGGATGATTGGAAACTTGATCTGATCGCCGCTGACGCTGCGCTTTTCCATCTCAGGCTCGGGATCTCCCGCCACAGTCGTGAGCATTTTCAGCGGTTGTTGGACGAAGGCTTTCTGCACGTCTGCGCGTTCGGAGAAAGCTGAGAGGAACGTTAAAAAGTCGGTCGAGGGGCAAGAATCACTGGCCGCGCCACCATCGGCTTGTAGTGTCTTCTGACGGTTGCCCTGACCCAGTTTTGAATCCGCAATCATCTTTGCATCCAAGTCTTCCAAGCGCTTCTTAATGCTCGCCGCATCCTTGTAAGCACACTCGACTTCTACGTCATCTTCCAGATTTAGACCGTCGCGGCAGTTCTGCACTCAGGGTCTGGCGGGTCACCGCGAAAAAACTGCAAGGACAAGTGATCGCCGTCCTTGAAGAGCGGCAGTTCCAGCACCGAATAGGAATCACCTTCGAAATGGCTGTGCGAGACTTTGTGTTTTGTCAGAACAAACATGGACTTCCCCGCTCGCTCAGGGAATTTGCGCTCGAAGAAGAACACCGAAGCAATTTGTTCGCCTTCGACCTTCCACACATAATTCAGCGAAGGCTTCACCGCATTCATGGGGGCGTAGAAAATTTCAGCATCAGGCACATGCACGCCCCCAACCTGACCTTTAAGGTTGTTCTTCAAAAAGAACACCGTGATCTTTTGATCACCCAACGAAGCAACCACCGGCGGATGCAGCTCGCCTATGGTTTGTAGGTCACTTGCCGATGCCGGTTGAGCCGACAAACCGACCATGCATCCGAGCGCAGCAATAAAACTTAAGAGCCTGGCCAATGCCAATCTTCAAATGTTTACGCTGATGGTTTCACGCTGCCTCAGGTGCGCTGCACTTCAGTTCTTTGATTTGCTCATTCTGAATCGGAATCACGCAGGCGAGGCGCTTCTCTCCGTCCCCACGAAGCTCGAACAAGCTGAGCGTCAGGTGTAAACCATCGGCAGCAAATGCATGATCCTCAAACAACGCACTGGCATAGCCATCCCAAAACGATTTGCCGTCAAAACTGCAAAACCGCTTGGAGGAAAGCACTCTCCAACCGCCGTTAGGCGCCAGAATCTGAACCGTCAAACAAGGGCTGCCAAAGGTGCTGACATAACGCGCCACGACATCGCCGAAGCGCTGGGAGCCGGACAGGAACACCTTGTTGAGATCAACCACATTACCCGGCTCATCAGCGACGATAGTGTCCAGATAAGCCGCACGCTCCAGGCTCATTCTGGCCACGCAGTTGTTGATAGTCGTAATATGCAGCGCCACACCGGGCTCGCTTTCCGTGGCTTCGAGCGGGCACGTGGTGTCGCGCAGCTTGATCCACGCGCGCTGGGCCTCTCTGGCCATCGCCATCAACGCCTTGCCCTGTTCAGGGTCGCGCCGCTGCTGAGACTCGAACCGCGCTAGCAGTTTCTTGTAACTAGCATTGAGCTGTACGTCGGCTTCTTTGCGTGCCGCTTCCACGCACAGATCGATCTGCCAGCTCACGGTGGTCTCTTTGCATTCGTCCTTGGCCATCGCGATGGAGGCAAACAGGCATCCAAAGGACAATGCGATACAGCGCACAAACATATTCAATTTTTCATTCCCTGAATTACAGATCGCTCAACTACACGTTGCGGAATTTTCTGCGCCTTGCCATCGGCGCTCATTGCGTCGCGGTATTGGCTGTAATAGCGCTGCGCTTCGTCTTCGCGACCAAGGCGCCACAGTGAATCGGCGATGTTCAACATCAACACTGTGCGTTTACCGAGCGCCTCAACGCCGCGATAAAACGCCAGCGCAAGCTCATCGTTTCCACCTTCAGCCAGGTAAAACCCAAGGTCGTTGAAACCTTGAACATTGCGCGCCGGTGGATGGCAAGCCATATACGCGTCCAGACTTATAGTGCCCAGACTCAATTCGAGGGCTTCCCCGCGGGATTCGACAGTCTCAATACTTGAGACCTGCTTCAGCAAATCCTTTGGAGAAGGCGTCTTCATGACAAGGTCAAGAACCTCCCCTTCACCGGAAGTCCATCGATTGCCCTCCCATTCGCCGTAGCAAAACCGAGCTACGTGTTGATGGAGCACGCAGCCAGTTTCCATCGAAATTAAATCGCAACTAGTCTCTTCTGTCGGGATCTCTTCGCCTTCCTGACCAATTACAACGCCATAAAGAGTCTGGTTAATCAGCAATGTTTTCTTGTCAGGACTTAGCCAGCCGTTATGCGTTTCGGTACCAACGTCGGAAACATAGAGGGGAAAAGTCTTGCCGTTCGCGGTAAACGAGGCGATCGCCGACTCCGGAACAGGCCTACTCCATGTCTTATCCTTCAGCGTCAATATGTGCCCGCCAACCCCGATGATTTGGGTGTCCTCGGCCAAGGTACTGGCTGAAGCCAACAGGCTCATTAGAATCATTGCCAACCTAAGGCTGCTGACGAAAAAAAGCTGTTTCACGAAAAATCCTTTTTATCTTTGGCTCGCCAGGCACTTGGCGTAACCGTCGGAAAACTACTCATCGAAAGACAATGCATCCGGTTCAAATACAGTGACTTGCCTTGAGCGCTTCCGCGCTTTGCGATCTCAAACGCTCCAGGTTTTCGATGCCCAACTGATTACCTTTGTCAGCAGCCATTTGATAACAGGCTAACGCCCGGGACACATCCTTCGTTCCCAACTCGCCACCCTCAAAGGTAGAAGCCAGATAATTCATCGCGTCAGCGGAGCCCATGGAAATAGCACGAATAACCTGCTTTTCTGCCTGCTCGGGATGCAGGCATGGGCCGCTATAGTCGGTGGAATTTCCTACGCAAAAAAACGTGGCATAAGCCAACGCTCCACTCGGTATTTTGGATGCCGCTTTGAACAAAGCCTCAACCTTGTTGGTTTCCAACTGGGACGCCATCTGCGAAAGACTCAAGCTTGCCGCCGACAGGCTCGCCTGAGCATCACCCGACTCTGCAGCACATACATAATTTTCCAAGGACGCTTCAATCAACTCCACAGTCAGAGGATATTGCTCAAGAAACCCTAACCCTCCTAAAGCCTCAGCACGTTGATAACAGAAATTCTCCGCGCGGCTCATTCCGGGGTTACCTGTTGCGACAAGATCCTTCTCACTGATCGACCAGTCTTCAATTCCCTCAAGTACCCAACATGCCTGGCGAGAGAAGTTGAAGATTTTTACATTGCTGTTGCCCGCCCGCTTATCCACCACATTGACGTGACTGTCGTCGACGTTCTCAATCTCAACCCCGACCGTCCCACTTGGACTGACAGGCGCCAGCAATGGGTAGGTCAGCGAAGCACCCTGCACTCCCGTTGTTACTGGCTCGAAGTCCGTCGGGCCCTTGCCCGCTATCGGCTTCAGTAACAGTTGCTTGACCGTCAGCGCCGTGAGACGCCGCTGAGACTCGCTATCGGCAGAAAACGCTGTCAGAAACGGAGTGAACTCCTCGGACGGGCAAACATCGTTGACCGGTGCCACTGCAGCATTTTTGTTGGCTGGGGGAGTTACCAGCTCAGGCGCGATTTTTTCCAGGGACGCCGATCGCTCACGGCTCATCCTGGCGATGCACAAATTAACGGTCGTCACATAAGCCGGTTGACCCGTCTCGATCTCGAACGCTTCCAAAGAACAACCAGTGTCCCGCAGCTTGAGCCAAGCTCGCTGCGACTCTTTGACCTTTGCGGCATACGCCGAGCCCAGCACAGGATCTGCCCGATACTGTGCTTCAAGCCGTGCCATCAACTGTTGATAACTGACATTCAATTGCGTATCAGCAGATTTTTTGGCCGACTCGGAACACGGTACCATTTCCAGACTAGAGGGAACCTGAGTGCAGTCATCCTGCGCATACACTGCCGAAGTCGGTAGCAACAGCGCGCCGACAAACGCAAAAACAAAACGCTTCACTGTGTTCAATCCTTGATTCATTCAGGTCATCAGGCCTTGCGCTTTGCAAAGCGAGTTGTGCATTGCTTGGGGACGTTCATCTCCCAGTAGGTACTGATCAACGCTTTGCGCTTGCCATCAACGCGCAGATTGACGAATCCATCACCGCAATCGGGCTGTAATTCCTGGAAGGTGCCGGTTTTGGGCTGGTAAACAAAAATCCTGTGGATGTTGTAAGTGCTCATGCCGTCATCAACCTGCCAGATCGCGAAATCTTTCACGCCGTCGAAATTGAAATCATCAATCTGCACACGTAGCTCGCTTTCGGCTTCAAAGGTGATTGTTCGGGATTCGCTGTGGCCATCGTTTGTAACCGATAACGCAAGCGAAGAGCCTTCCAATGTGAGTGTTACCTCTGCGCCTTGGGTTGGGCTGAAGGTAGTTACCTCGGCATGGGCCGACACCATCCACAACAGGCCAAGCAGCAACCCGCTTAAAAGCTTGAATCGCATGTGCTCGCCCTACTCCCACTTGCAGCCCATCCCAGGCGACCAAGCTTTGCCTGGCGCACATAAATCTGACCCTTATCTCTTACCGCGAGGGAATTATTGCATCCAAATATTTAGCTCGATCCAAGCTCATTCTTGCGATACATTTATTCAAATTCGCTGCATATAAAACCTTATCCCACTCATTTTCGAATCCTTCCAAAGAACAGTTCGTATCGCGTAGCTTTATCCACGCTCTCTGAGAGTCTTTCAACTTCCCCAAAAAAGCTTTATTCAACTCAGGCTGCGATTGATACTGAAAAATATATCTGGACTCCGCTCTATCAATTACTGCCTTGTAGCTTTCATTCAGTTTGGCGTCCGCTATTTCCATTTCCGCTTGCGCACACTGCGCGCTCTGCTCTTCAGCCATATTTTCAGCGCAAACATCTTGGGCGAAGCTCATTAATGGAAGTGACGCGCCAGCTAAAACAAAAATAACTACTCGAGTAACATTGTTGCAATTCATCCAACTCCTGCAATATTTAACAAAACTATAGCCACTTAAAAAAAACACCATAAAACAATCTACAACAAGTCTTAAAAATTTCACAACAAGCTCTCCATACCAATACCCAAAATTATTTCACCTAAGCACCTAACCACAACATCTCAAATATCAACTATGACTATTTCTAGTAAATCACTCTCGCCGCGGTTTAAAATCCTCAGGCTTTTCGTTTAGTTTGCCTACGGCATCAGGATAACTCATCAGCTCAGTCAACACAGTCAACGCGTTCGTGTAAGCTTGGTAGCGCGTCACAATTCCGTAAACACTTTTTATCTTGCTAGGATCTGGCATCGGCCGGCCATAGTTTACAGTTGATGCAACTTGCCCAAACGACTCACAAGTATAATAAACGTAATTTTTTGTACCTACCTGCTCGGTATCGCGCACCAAAACAGGACTCTTGTCGGCAAATTGAGCTGCGCCTGTCCAAGCCCAATAAGCACCTGCACTCATTGCCGCATCGTGACCTTTATCACCTACATCACTCCTCCACCGAATCATTTCGGATGTTAATCCTTTGGATGTCAGAGCGGCATCAGCCAAGTAACTCTTATCCCTAGTTTTGTCCGCAGATTTTGCCGCTGCTGAAAGCGATTTCGCCGTCGATTCGGAGATCTTGCGCCCTCGGAATCTCCAGTATTTTACATAGTTATCTGGCCAAGTTAGCTGGAAGAATCCTCGTCCATCCCACGGAGAATATCTTGCGCTAGAATCATTTTCATGTAGCTTGCCAAACCACTGCGTTTCTTGAGTTGAGTTTCCAAAAAAAGCAGCCATTCTGAACGGACTACCACTAATTAAAAACTTTCGCAGCGCTTTATTTAAGTCATCTTTCACTGTAGAAATTTTTGACTTTGTGGCTGTACCTATCGCGACAGCTTCAAAAAGCCACCCACTATTACCTTTGCGCAATATATTTGAAGGGAGCAACTGCGTTAATTCCCTCTCGCTCAACCAACCACACTTTCTAAAAGCACCTACAAATTCTTTTGGTGGGAAATGCCAATGCTTCGATCCGATACCCGCCAAGCCTGCATCTTCCCAAAAAGCCATCGCTTGCTGGTGGGATTTTAGTTTATCGTAATCACCCTTTGGCATAGCCGGCCCCAACTCCGACTCTTGTTTCAACCAACCGTAACGGATATCAAAGTCATTACCCCCCCACTCACTTGGAAACTTAAATATGCATCGCTTAAGTTTTTCCTTAGAGCTCTCCTTTTCAATAATTTCTTGATTATGCTTCTTAATACGATAGCTCTTGCTATATACGTGGTCTTCTTCTGGCTTGGCCGGAACATGCTTAAAGTCAGGAGCCTTGGATATTTCCACTATGTTCCTAGAAGGCGGATACAATGGATCCTCATCCAACTTCAACAACTCCCGCAAATATGGTGACTGACAGTGACTATCTTCATCAGCATCATCATCAACCAACTTCCAACCCGACCATTGAGGGAAATCAGCGTCACTGAAACAAGTTACAGTGCTGCTGTTCAAATTAACCCAAGCATTTCCATCAGAGAATGCGATCTTGCGCCAATGTGCCGCATTCGTCGGCGCGAGCGCATCCGAGCCAAGTACACGGCCAAATCGGAGAAGTTCATAACCTGCACTTGGACAATCTGGAAAGCGGTCTACAGACGTTTCATAAAGATTATATTCGAAGTTCTTCTCTTCTTTCTGCTCTCCCAAACACTCACCGTCAAGCGTAAAGGTACTTAACAGACACTGTCCGCGGCTATAGCTCATACGGACAAATAGACCGTCCGCAGGAAGACGCACACAACTAGACATATTATTTGTATCTGTCCATTGGCCTGGCCGCTCCGCATACCCGAGGACTTCAGGAGGCAAATAAAAATACATGTCCCCCCAGCAGCTCTCCCTCCTCCCGGAGATTGTCTGATATGACAGTTCTCTTTCTGTACGACCTATTAAATTTTTTACTTGGCTATCATCAGCAATAATTTCAAAATGAATCTTATTTTCTGCTCCATAAATTTTCCCAGCCTCTCCGAGCACTTCTTTGCGATAAATCTGCATGCCCTTCTTCGGATCTTTCACCGTTATTTTTGAAAGATGCATGTAGATCGAGTAGAAAACCACCTTCGAATTTGCACCCTCACCAATCTCGGTTTCGTGCCGAAGAACAATGCAGCCATTGTCCGTCCAGCCGCTGTAATTCAGAGGAGCATCTTCACTCGTGTCCACGGGTGCTGGCTCGCGGAAGTAGGCCAGGGTTCCATCCGCAATCGCGCGTACCGGCAGTGCACGCCCAGCCTCTTTAGGGGCCTTCAGGTGAGTACCGCCATGCCAGTTCAAATCAAAGCTAATCGGGAAAAAGCCATCACCCGGTTCACCGCAAAGCATCGCTCGATTCAAATACGCTTCGTCACTCTCTCCAGCAGTCGGTGCAGGAAGAAATGGAGGGCTAATCAACATAGGTGTGATCCATCTTTAATCAATTTTTTCAAATCCATTGAGCGCTGACTTCACAGCGATAACAGGTACTTTGTCTTAGGTTTAGGTTCCTCAGGCACATTCCCCAACGCCTGATCCATCAAACTCCCCGCCTTATCCTTATCCGCAGCCCCCGGCAGCACCGGTGGCTTAATCCCAATCCCGGTCCCACTCCCCGCCGATCCACCGGCATTAATCTTCACCACCGGCCCAACCACGGTAACCCCACCGGCATCGAGCTTGATGAAGCTTCCGCCCGCTTTTACCGTCAGTTCCATCCCTGCTTCGATGACAATCTTGTCCCCAGCCTTCAGGTGAATCTCCTTCCCGGCACTGGTCAGCTGAGCAGTCCCCAACTTCACATGCTGGTTCTGCCCAATCGTCAGGTGATCATCCATCCGCGCCTCAGTCTTGCGATCAGCAATCGTGGTGCGATGTTCTTCGGCCTTCAGCTCGGTGTAGGTGTTCTTCACCACCGTATCGTGGCGTTCATTCCCCACCCGAATCTTCTGGTCGTGCTCGATGTTTTCATCCCAATCCCGTTGGGCATGAATAAAGATCTGCTCCGCCCCTTTCTTGTCTTCGATCCGCAGTTCGTTGTACCCGCCGCCCCCCGGTGAGCTGAGGGTTTTGAAGACGGTGCGGGTTTTGTTCGCTGGCAGGTCGTAGGGAACCTGGTTTTCCTTGTGGTACAGGCAACCGGTTACCAGCGGTTGGTCGGGGTCGCCTTCGAGGAAGGTGACGAGCACTTCCATGCCGATGCGCGGGATGGCGATGGCGCCATAACGGTCGCCGGCCCAGCTCGAAGAGACGCGCATCCAGCAGCTGGTTTTGTCGTCGGCCAGGCCTTCGCGGTCCCAGTGGAATTGCACTTTGATGCGGCCGTATGGGTCGCAGTGGATTTCTTCTCCTTTGGGGCCGGTGACCATGGCGGTCTGGCTGCCGAGGACGCGGGGTTTTGGGTGTTCCAGGGCCGGGCGGTAGAACACGTTCCACGGGGTGGCGAGGAAGCGGTTGCGGTAGCCCTGGTGGAAGTCGTCTTTGTTGTCGGTGGTGTCGCTGGTCACCGCCTCTTCGAGCACTTGCGGCTGTTTGCCTTCGTGGACGACTTCGGTGAGTAACCAGAGGTCGTTCCACTCGGTGCGTGGGTGGTCGGAGATTTCGAGGAAGTGGCCGCTGACGAGGGTGGTCTGGTCGCCACGGCCTTCGGCTTGTTGATAGTCGGCGCGGTGGCGTTCAAGGGCACGTTGGCTGAGGAATTTGCCGCGGGCACGGTCGAGGAAGCGGCCGGGGTAGTCGTAGACTTCGAGGTCCGGTTCGGTGCTTTCGCCGTCGGGTTTGTACGCCGCTTCGAGTCGCAGGTTGGGCTTTTCGAAGTCGTAGTCGCGACGGGTGACGCGGCCGGTGCGGGTTTCCAGGCGCAGTTTGAAGCCTTTGATCACCGGTTCGTCGGCGACCATGCCGCTGCCTTGGACGTAGGCGGTGGGCTGGCCGAGTTTGGGGAACACGGTCTGGTCGTCGCCGAACACCAGCAGGTGGGCTTTTTCGCTGTGCTGGAAGTGGTAGTGAATGCCTTCTTCTTCGCACAGGCGCTGGACGAAGTGCAGGTCGGTTTCGTCGTATTGCACGCAGTAGTCGCGGTCCGGGCACGGCTGGCTCAACTGGAATTTGTAGGCGTTGCCTTTGATGCCGTGTTCTTCGAGGATCAGGGCGATGATTTTCGGCGCCGACATCTGCTGGTAGATGCGCTGGTTGGTGCGGTGATGCAGGTATTGCAGATGCGGCACCAGGGAGACTTTGTAGCGGGTCAGGCGCTTGCCGGCATCGCCTTGGGCGACGCGGTAGATCTGGCCGTGGATGCCAGAACCCTTCGGATCAAACGCCAGAAAGGCTTGCTTGTGCAGGAGTTTTTCCAGGTCCAGGTCCGGGTTTTCGCTGACCAGTTCCAGGTCGAAACGATACGGCTGGCTGATGCCTTCGGTGCCGGTGAACGACAACACTTGCAGGTTGCCGGCATAGTCTTCGACGGTGAGGCTGAAGTGCGTTTCGTTAGCTGAGTTGAACATTGCTTGCTCCCTGTTCGGTAGTCATCCGTTACGCCCGCAGTCGAAGGCGTTGCAGCAAAGACGAAGTGGCGCCCAGGGCGTCACGCAATTGGGCGGCGGTGATGGTGCGCTTGGCCGCATCGAAAGCCAGCGCCGTTCGCAGGGCTGGCCAGCAGTGTTTGGGTAGATTTCGAGGTGCGTGCAGCTCACGGTCGAGGTGGCCGTCGCGAGCCTCGGTCGACGGCAAGCGGCGGAACGGGTGTTTGCCGCCCGCCAATTCATAGAGCACGCAGGCCACGCCGTACACGTCCGCGCTGGCCGAGAGTGGTTGGCCTTCAAGCAGTTCGGGGGCGGCGTAGCCGGGGGTCCAGGCGTTGAAGCGGTCGCGGCTCAGGTGCGGCAGGCCGGGCAAGATGCCCTCTTCGGCCTGGCCGAGGCCGAAGTCGAACAGGCGCACGCCTTCTTCGCTGAGCATCACGTTGCTCGGCTTCAGGTCGCCGTGCAGCACGCCGCGAGCGTGGGTGTAGGCCAGCGCGTCGAGCAGCGGCATCGCGATCTCGCGCAGCTCGAACCACGGCAGGCCCAGGGGCCGCTCGCAGAGTAATTTGTCCAGGGTCAGCCCACGCATGAGTTCCATGGTGATGAAGGCACGCTGGCAGTCGGTGTCCACTTCGAAGGTGTGCAAACGCAGCACGTTGTTGTGGCGCAGTCGTCGGGTCAGGGTGAACTCGCTGTAGAGCAAGGCACTGGCGTCCGGCGATTCGGCAAATTCTTCGCTGAGGATTTTCAGCGCAATGTAAGGGTCGGGATCGCCGAACTGTTCGCGCAGCAGATCCCGTGCACGGTAAACCGCGCCCATGCCACCAGCCCCCAGCAGACGCTCGATGCGGTAACGTCCCGCGAGCACGTCGGGCAGTTCACCAATGCTGGCCCGGGTCGGCGCCAGCGCAAGCTCGGCCTGATGCGGCTTTCCGTTTAGAGGCTTGGCGAACGCGAAGTAAGTCAGGTTATTGGCTTCTTCCTCGGTCACCAGCAGGTCGTCGATCGGTGGCATGAATTCAGTCATTGGCGGATCACCACGGCAGTCAGGTTATCCCGGGCCGAGCCACGCAGAGCGCCGTCGAACAGACGCTCCAGCGCAACGTGCGGTGCGGTCAGGCTCAGGGCGGTGCCCAGGGCATCGCTAGTCAGCCCTTGATACAAACCGTCGCTGCACAACAGAAACGCATCGCCGGGATAGACCTCGAGTTCCAACACATCCAGCGTCAGTTGCTCGGCAGCGCCGACCGCACGGGTCAGCGCATGAGCAGCAGGATGCGCACGAGCGTCTTCTATGCTCATTTGTTGCTCGTCGATCAGTTGCTGTTGCAGCGAATGGTCCTTGGACAGCTGATACAAACGCTGGCCGCGCCACAGGTAGCAACGGCTGTCACCGGCCCAGATGCAGGCCGCGCGATTGCCTTCCACCAGCAGCGCCACCACGGTGCTGCCCATGATGCTGTCGTGACGGCCGGCGGTGACGGTCAACTCCTGACCCAAGCGGCGGTTGAGCCAGTGCAAGCACTGGCGAATGCCTTTGAGTCGTTCGTCGAAGTCGTCCTGCACCGGCAATTCCGCCAGGCTGGCGACGATCAATTGGCTGGCGATGTCGCCACCCTGATGACCGCCCATGCCGTCCGCGACCACCCACAGCCCCTGCTGTGGACAGTCGAGAAAGGCATCTTCGTTGCGCGCCCGAACCTTGCCCGGATCGGTACGCGCAGCGCTGCGCCAGGGGCTGGCAACCAGCATCAGAGCTGCACCGGCATACGGAAGGTGCGCAGCACGCCCATGTCGAACGGGTTCGGCGTGCGCTGGCTCGACAGCAAGTAGTTGGCGCGCAGGCCACCCACGTCTGCCTTGAGCACCAGCACGTCGCGACCGGTCAGGTACTCGGTCTGCATCAGGTCGAACAGACGGAACAGCGACCATGGGCCGGTGTTCTTCTCGATGCCGATCGGGCGGCCAGCCATTTTGTCGAGGACCAGGCTGGTGCGACCGTCTTCGGCATCGGTCGGCCATTTGAACGACACCGGCACGATCGGGCCGTGGCGGTATTCGATGGTCTTGTCGCCAAACTTGAACTCGGAACGGCTGACCGCCGGGTCGAGGGTGTACGGCTCCAGTTTGAACTGCACTTGCGGCTCGGCCGGGTTGATGGCGAAGAAGCTCTGGCGGATCACTTGTGCCGCGGCCATCTGGTCGAGGTAGACCTTGGAGATCGGCATGCTGTGACCGTCAATGCTGCGCAGGCGGTAGTTGCCTGGGTCGCCACTGACGAATGGACGCATGTAGGTATCAAAGAACCGATCGGCGATGCCTTGGGCCTTGAAGAACTCGCGGAAGTCGCTGATCGCGACGTCGCTGGTGCTGTGGGCGCTGAACGGGTAACGCTTGTTGATCGCCTTGCCGTAGAAGCTGTACAGCTCGCTCTGATAACGCTGGTTCAGGTACTGGTAGGAATCGTTGAGCACCAGACGCCAGGTGTCCTCGGCCAGCACGTTGAACCACACGCTGACAGGGCGCGGCAGACGGTTCGACGCATTGCGCAGGGTGCTCAGCGCATCACGCTGGCCGCTCATGCGGGTCTTGGCCATTTCGAACGCGGCCTGCTCCGGTGAACTGGCGCGGGCCAGGCTCGCCATTTGCATTTGCAGGTCGTTGAGGGCTTGCAGGGCCGGAGTCAAATCAGCGGCCGGGCCGTTGTTGTCATCCAGCAAGCGGTGCAGCGGTTCGAAGCGACGTTGCAGGGATTTCTTCGCGGTGTCCGGCAGGTTTTTGGTCGCGGCCATGTCAGACGCCGCGTCCGCTGCGGCCGACGCCAGTTTGCCCAACTTGCCGAGCTTGCCCTTCTGCTCGCCCAGTTTTGCAGCGGCATCGGCCGCCTCATCAACCGGTTCGGCTTCCGCCGGGAACCGAGTGTTCTCGCGCACTTCCACCAGCAGTTGCAGCACCGGGGAATTGGCCGACGTCAGGCCCGCCAGTTGCTCGGCACCCTCACTGAAATCGCTGATCGCGGGCAGAGCCACCTGGCCGACCGCTTCGCTCCAGAAGTTGGCGTAGTCGCGGAAGTACAGCTGCTCCAGCTCGACCATCAGGCGACGCAAGTCCATGCCGCTGATGCCCGAGCCTTCGCCCAGCACCCAGTTATCACGCAGGATATCGGTGACCAGCGCCGAACCCTGGACCGAGAAATACTGCTGATAACCCTGTTGGGTGTAGAACCCCGGAATCACGTAATCGGTGCCGACAAACAACGAACCCTGCGGGCCGATGTGTTGGCTCAGGCGGTATTCCGGCAGGTTGCGAGCCTGCTCGCGCAGCATCCGGTAAACCACGTTGGCCAGCGACTCGCTGCGCAGCACCTGACGCGCCTGCGCCACCAGCTGTTCGTTGAGCGGGTAGATAAACGGCTGCTTGAGCAAACGCTCGAAGTGGGTGTTCAAACCGTTCTGCACCGCGGTGTTGCCGGCGTAACGCTGGGACCATTCGGTAGCGACCCAATCCTTGAGCCATGCCGCATCGCGGCGATCTTTCATGTTCAGCATCAGGTATGCGCGCAGGCTGTTGAGCAGGCGTTCGCGGTCCTTCATGTTGGCGCGGATCTGCCCTTCCAGCAGCGTCGCAACCCGTGGCAGCAGTTGCGCTTCGAGTTCACGCTCATAGGCGCTCTTGACCACCGGGTTGGCGTCTTCGCCTTGGTACAGGCCACCACGTTCGTGGTACGACACGTCACCTTTGTTCGGGAACACTTGTGTCGCCGCGTAGCTGGTGTCGAGGGTCTTGAGCACCGCCATGGAATCATCGCGCGCAGTCAGGGCCGAGCGTTGCTGGTTCCAGGTTTGTGCCAGGGAACGCAGGTTTTCCAGACGCTCATAGTTGGCCGAGAAGCCGCCCGCCCAGAGCATGCCGAACAGCGCCAATGCCGCCAGTGCGCCCACGTACAGGGCACGTTGACCCCAGTGGATGCGGCTGCGCTCGCGCTTGTCCAGACCGGCCAGGTCGGCCTCGGGGAAGATCACCCGGCTGAGCAAATGGTGAATGAACCGCGAACGGCCGCTGCGCAGGGTTGGCAGCATGCCGGCGCTCATGCCCAGGTTGGCGCCGATACTGGCGGTGGTCTGGTCCATCTGTTGAGTCAGGTGCGGTGCGCTGGTCAGGTAGAAACCGCGCAACTGGCTGACACGCTGGTAGCGGTTGCCGGTGAACGCCAGGTCGACGAACAGGCACAGGCGCTCGCCGATCTGCCCCAGTTGATGCGGGAAGTCGAGGATGCGGCCACGGCGCTGGGTGTCGCGCTCCTGGTGCATGCGCATGATCACCTGGCTGTTGAGGCGACGCAGCAGCTCTTCGAACTCGGCGCGCAGCACGGCCACATCGGTGCCGCTCTGCTCTTTGCGGAAGCTGGTGCCGAGGACCTGATCGCTTTCTTCGCGGGTCAGTTGATCGAAGAACTCGTCGAAACCGAGCAGGCGATCGGCCTTGCTCAACACCAGATAAATCGGCACATCGACGTGCAGTTTCTGATGCACGTCTTGCAGGCGCGCACGCACCTGGCGGGCCAGGGTTTCGAGGTCCTGCTCGCTGCCGCCCAGCAGGGTTTCCACCGGAATGGTCACCAGCACGCCGTTCAACGGGCGGTTGCGGCGACGCTTGCGCAGCAGGTCGAGCAAGGTGCTCCAGGCACTGCCATCGACTTCGGCATCCGGCTGGGTCAGGTAACGCCCGGCGGTGTCGATCAGCACGCCGTGGTCGGCGAAGTACCAGTCGCAGTGCCGCGTGCCGAGGGTGTCGCGGGTGAGTTTGCGGTCGATCTTGTTGATCGGAAACTCAAGGCCCGAGAAGTCCAGCAGGCTGGTCTTGCCGCTGCCCTGCGGGCCGATCAGCAAGTACCACGGCAAATCACTGCGCCAGCGTTCGCTGCGGCCGCGATACAGGCTCGAGGTTTTCAGGGTTTTCAGGGCGTCCTTGAAACGCACCTTCAACTCTTTCTCTTCTTCGTCGATCAGCTCTTCACGGCGGATACGGTCCTGGCCGTCTTCGGTGGCTTCCACAGCTTTTTTGCGCACACCGGCGCGCCAGCTGACGAAGACCATGGTCAGGCCCCAGATCAGGAACAGCACACTGATGGTCAGCAAACGGGAGGTCGAACCTTCCCAGAATTTGTAGTCATTGACCGCCAGCAGCGGCCCGACGAACCACACCAGCAGCGCAACGAACAGCACCAGCAACAGGGTCCATACCCAGGTCTGGCGCAGGAATGCGCCGACTTTCTTGAAAAACTTTTTCATCACACGTCCCTGTTTACGGCTTCGACTGCGGCTGAGCCGTGGCCGGATCAAGCTGCTGATAAGGTTGCAGAACGGTTTCGCGTTGTTCGCCCAGCACCCAGGCAAAGCCCGAATACATCACCACCAGGCACACCACGGTGAACAGCACCACCATCCACGCCGGCACGATGCGCACCAGGCTGCGACGCTGATCGTTCAAGCCTTCCCAATGCGGCGACAATTCGCGAGGCACGTCGCCGCGCAGTTGGCGAATCTGCCGATACAAAGCGTCGCGGATGCCTTCGAGTTCGAGCATGCCGCGGGCTTGCACGCGGTACTTGCCTTCGAAGCCGAGGGACAGGCACAGGTACATCAGCTCCAGCATCGGCAGGTGCTTGACCGGGTTTTTCGACAGGCGATCCAGCAGTTGGAAGAACTTCTCGCCACCGAAGGTTTCGTTGTGGAAGCTGCTGAGCAGGCTCATCTGCGACCACTCGCTTTCGTTGCCCCACGGCGTGGTCACGACAGCTTCGTCGACCACGGTGCAGAGCACATAACGGGCGGCCATCACCTGGCTGCTTTCGGCGCCATTGTGCAGCGCCCGCACTTCAAACAGTTTCAACCCGGCGGTCAGCCGCTCGTTGAGCGCGTACAGGTCTTCGCGGGTGTCGCTGTGTTTGAGCCGCACCACTTCCGACAGCAGCTCGGACGCCGCCGCCACCAGCGAATTGAGGCTGATGTTGAACGCTTCGGCCGGGCGCAGGCGCGCGGCATAGATCATCCGTTCTTCCAACTGTTCAAAACGCGGCGGTGCCGCGAAGTCAGTCAGCGGACTCGAGGCCGGGCCGTGGCCCTGGCGGTCGAGCAGGACGGTTTTGTCGTCCTGGGTGTGTTCCATGTCCTTGATCATGTCGGTCAGTTCCTGATGGCCCAGAATTTCAGTTCAAGCTCGGCGAATTCGCCGGACACGTGGAACGCGAAGCCGCCGGAGCGTTCGAGTTGCGCCAGGTCTTCGGAACTGAGTTCGAGGATGAAATAGGTTTTGTTGGAGTGGAACGCGATCTGCCGTGGGGCCACCGGCAACGGTTTGACCTTGATGCCCGGCAGGTGCAGGTTGACCAGTTGGCGGATGCGCTCCACCGGGCCGACCTTGAGGTGCGCCGGCAGGCGATGGCGCAGTTCTTCGGAGTCGCAGTTGGCACTGGCCGCGAGCACGAACGAAGCCGAGCCCAGCAGTTTGTGGTCGTGCAACGGCGACACGATGATCCCGTACTGACGCGCTTGCAGAACCAGTTCGATGGCGTGCTGTTCGAGCACCATCGACAGCACCTGACGAATCGCTTCCATCAGTTTGCGGAAGCTCGCGCCCTGGTCGCTGTGCTGGTAACGGCTGTCCAGACGCGGGCGTTTGCTGTCGCTGGAAAACGTCGCCAGATCGCCGAGCATGGTCAGCAGCGTGCGGTACAACTCTTCCGGGTGAACCTGTTCCAGGCCGAGGTAATGGCGCAGCAACAGTTCAGTGCGGTTGATCAGTTGCAGCATCATGAAGTCGCCGACTTCCGCGCCGCCGACCTTGCCGTTGGAGCGGATCCGGTCGGCGATGGTGTCGCCCCGGTGGCCGAGCATGCTGATCACTTCTTTGAGGCATGACAGCAGGTAGCTGGACGAGTGCGCCTGAATGTAGGTCGGCACGAAATCCGGGTCGAGGCTGATCACGCCGTCAGGCGTGGTGTCGAGCACTTCGCAGATCTTCAGCTTCACGTAGGCCTGATCGCTCTCCTGCTCGCCGAGCAATAGCTTGAAGTCCGGACGGGCGCAACTGACCTGGCTGGCGGAGTCATCACCGGCGTTGGAGTCGGCCACTTCCGCTTCATACGCGGTGTAGCGCGCCAGCACGTCGGATTGCTCCGGGCGGCGGGCCTCAATGTGGTTACCCGTCACCAACGGCAGTGCCAGGTAGATCGGCGTATTGCCGGTGTTCGGCGGCACGTCCAGGGCCAACGGCTCGGTGTTGCCGCCCAGTTCGAACAGGCTGCCGTCGGGCAGAATCCCCGAGGCCTGGCTGATCACCAGTTTGCCCATGTTGAGGAACTGCAAGTCGATTTCCAGGTTGAGGAAGCCCCAGGTGTAGCTGCCCAGCAACTGGGTGCGGGTCTTCATCTGGTGGTCGTAGTAACGATCGTTGTGCTGGAAGTGCTGCGGACGCAGCAGCATGCCTTCCTGCCAAATGACTTTATGGGCATTCATGTTCAGTCATCCGCCTTGGCGAGCGTTTCATGGGTGTTGCGGATGCCGGCCTGATCGAGGGTCAGGTCAGCCGCGGTGACTTGCACCGGAGTGATTTGCACGGTGTAGCGCCACTTGGTTTCCGGCAGGTCGCGGTAGGCGGCGAGCACGCCAACGTAACGGCTGCCCTCTTCCACGCTGAGCTTGAGCTCGACGGTTTCGCCTGGGCGCAGTTCCAGTTCTTCGCTGGCCACCAAGTCCGGGGCCAGGGATTCCTTGGCGCGTTCGTAGAGGCTGAAGAAATCAGCGTTCTCGAAGGCCACCGGGTGCTTGAGCTCGAACAGGCGCACGACAATCGGCGATGGACGACCGTTGAGGTCCGGGTTCAATTGATCGCTGGCGGTCAGCTTCAGGTTGAGTTTGGTCACGGTGGAATACGGCGACAGCGACGAGCAACCGGCCAGCAGCACCAAAGCAGCGAACGCAGTCAGCATCTTGAAAAAAGCGGTGGAACAGCGAGACATGCGCATCATCCTTGGTGGTCGGTGTGAAGGGTGGAAATCAGGCGGATCTGTTCTTCGTAGGCCTGGGCGAAGTCGCGGGCCAGCAGGCGCTCGCTCCAGTCATCGTCCTGACGCAGGGCCTGGTGATAACGCCCATAAGCTCTCCAGCGACTGCCGGAGGTGGCGAGCAACGGCTTGTTGTCTCGCTCGAAACGCAGGGTCAGCTGTTGCGGCGAGAAGTGCTCCAGGGTGCCGCGAACAGCGGCGCGGCTGGCGGTCAGCAAGGCCACCTGATGCGCCTGCAAATCGCGGAACGCACGGGAGATCGCTTGCTCGGCCGGCAATTGGCCCGGCTTGTTGCCCTGCAACAGAATGCCCAGCGCTTCACCGGCATCGACGGCGAATTTCAACGGGTTCTTTTGGCTGCCTTGTACGGTGGTCTGGGCCAGGCGCAGTTCGTTTTTCAGCTCGCTGCGGGTGCGCAGGCTCTGCTGCAAACCGCTGACGCTCTGCTTGAGCAGGCGTGCGGCGTTCAGGGCCAGGGCTTCGCGGGCGTCGTGGTCGAGGCCTTTGAGGTCCACGCCCAACGCCGCACCGAAGTGCTCCCAGAAACCTTCGCTCTGACGCTCAACCGCTTTTGGCAGCGGGGCTGGCGCTGGTTCTGCCGGGGCGGCGATCAGCTCCGGCACCATCAGGCTTTCCATGTCGATGCGCGCGTAGTCGGCACGCTGACGGGTGTCCTCGATCACCGTGCTCGGGGAAATCAGCTCCTCGATCTCCGAGTACACGCGTTCTTGGTGGTCGAGGGCATTGAGCGGGTCAAGGTCGAGGAACGCATCGTCCGGGATGATGCTGCCCGCGGCCTGCGGACGGCCGACTTCGACGTCGAACGTCGCCGGGTCACGCACCAGTCGCGCGCGAATCTCGAAGTCACCCAGCACATACACGCTGCCGTGTTCGATGCGCATCGGCTCGCCCTTGCGCAGGCGCGCGCCGCTTTCGCTGTCCTGAATCCCGTTGCTGCTGGTATCGGTCAGGAAAAACGTGCCCTCGCGGTAGCTGATCACCGCGTGGTGGTTAGACAGGTGACGCTTGCGGTCGGGGATGATCCAGTCGCAGTCCTCGCCCCGGCCGATCACGCCACCGGCCTGTTTGAAGGTCTTCTGGCACAAATCCGTGGGCACGAACTGCTTGGTGTTCAGCATTTCGAAAACCAGTTCCATGATGATGCTCCTTGCGGTCACTTGCCGCGATTGACCGCCTGCGGATCACCCAATGGGCGATAGGTGTTGTCGTTGTATTTGTAATTGCCGCTACAGCCGCCGAGGCCGCATAGAACGACGAAGGTCAGCAGGACGGCTTGCCAGTGACGAACAGGCATCAGAGGGTCTCCAGAGGTAGACAAAGCACAAAGCGCCGACCCTTTCGGGTGGCGCTGTTAGAAGCGAATGAGGCGGATCCGACGGTCTTTTGCCTACCCATCGAAGTCACCCAAATTGATATTCAGCCGCCCGAGGCGGTACAGCAGCGTGCGCCGTGGCAGCCCGAGTTCGCGGGCGGCGAGGGTCTGGTTGCCGTCGTTTTTGCGCAGGCAGTCGAGCAGCAGACTGCGTTCGACCTGCTCCAGGCGTTCACGCAGGTTCAGGCTGCTGTCTTCCGGCATGGCTTCCATGCGCAGGGAGAAATGCTCGGCCAGCAACTCGCCGCCCTCGCACAGCAGCACTGCGCGCTCGACCAAACCCTTGAGTTCGCGAACGTTGCCGGGAAAGGCGTAACCGGACAGGTGATCCAGCGCCGCGTCGGACCAGCGCACCGCGTCGCGCTGCAAGAACGAGCAGGCCTTGTCGGCGAAGTGCCGCGCCAGGTCGAGGATGTCGCCTTCGCGTTGACGCAACGCCGGCAGTTCGATCGGGAATTGCGCGAGGCGGTAGTACAAGTCCTCGCGGAACTTGCCTTCGCTGACCAGCACCGACAAATCCCGGTGCGTCGCGGCGATGATGCGCACGTCGATTTTGTGGGTGTCGTTGGAACCCAGCGGACGGATCTCGCCCTCCTGCAATACCCGCAGCAATTTGGCTTGCAGCGATAACGGCATGTCGCCGATTTCATCGAGCAGCAAGGTGCCGCCGTTGGCCGCATCGAAGAGCCCGGCACGGTCGCGATCAGCACCGGTGAAGGCGCCCTTGCGGTAGCCGAACAGCTCGCTTTCCAGCAGGTTCTCGGGGAACGCCGCGCAGTTCTGCACGATGAACGCCTGGGACCGGCGCGGGCCGCAATCGTGAATCGCCCGCGCGACCACTTCCTTGCCGGTGCCGGTCTCACCGCGCAGCAGTACGGTGTACGGGCTGTGCAGGACTTTGCTGATCAGCGAATAGGTCTGGCGCATCGCCGCGCTCTTGCCGATCAGGCCATAACCGCTGGCGCTCGGGACGTTGAGAGGCGCCGGGCGTGTATCACCGTTCGGCTGACGCAAACGCTGCAGCAAGTGCAGTTGGCCGAGCACGAACGAGCCCAGTTGACCGAGGGAATCGGCAAAGCCTTGCAGGTCGATTACCCGGCGACTGGCGCACAGCAGCAAACCTTCGACAGCCTTCTGCTGATTGACCAGCGGCACGCACAGCAGCGACTGCCAGGGCGTGGCCTGGGGCGGCAGGAAACTGGTTTCGTGCAGGCTGCCGCTCAGCTCGCTGAGGCACACCACGCGGTTCTGGCACAGGGCGAATTGCAGCAGTTGTTCACCGTTGTAATCCGCCGGCAGGCTGGCCCCTTCCCGGGGTTGCAGAACGCCGTTCAGGCACTCGGCGTTCATCCCCAGGCAGGTGTGGGTCGCGTCCAGCAGGTACAACTGCGTCAGCTCGCAACCGCTGAGTTCGGCCAGGCCGCGCACGAAGTCACCCAGCAGCGCAGCACCGTCCGCCGCCCGCGACAGGCTGGCAAACTGCGCCAGCAAGGCTTCGGCATAGACCAGCGGTTGCGGCACTTGAGTGAACATCACACCCACCTCAGGCGAACTCGCACGTCACGCTGGCATTGCCGTCGAGCGTCGCATGCACGCGCTTGAGGCTTTCACCGGTGGCCATTGCATCGAGCAAACGGTCGGCCACCAGCGGCAGCACATGCAGGTCGAGCAAGTGGTCGATCAGGCGTGCGCCGCTGTCGCTTTGAGTGCAGCGTTCGGCCAGGTGATCGACGAGGTCCTGGGAGTAAGTGAAATCCAGCTGACGACGGTTCAGGCGCTCGCCCAGACGACCGAGTTTGATTTCGATCAGCTCGCGCAGCACCGGGCCGCCCACCGGGTAGTAAGGCACCACGCGCATGCGCGCCAGCAATGCCGGCTTGAAGTGTTTGCTGAGCACCGGGCGAATGGTTTCTTCGAGGACTTCGGCGGTCGGCCGCGCGCCGTCTTCGCAGAGTTCACTGATGCGGTCGCTGCCCAGGTTCGAGGTCATCAGGATCAGCGTGTTGCGGAAATCGATCTCGCGCCCTTCCCCGTCGTTGGCCACGCCTTTGTCGAAGATTTGGTAGAACAGGTTGAGCACGTCCGGGTCGGCTTTTTCGACTTCATCAAGCAACACCACCGAGTACGGTTTCTGCCGCACGGCTTCGGTGAGCATGCCGCCCTCGCCGTAACCGACGTAGCCCGGTGGCGCACCGATCAGACGCGACACGGTGTGCTTCTCCTGGAACTCGGACATGTTGATGGTGGTGATGAAACGATCACCGCCGTACAACAAATCAGCGAGGGCCAGCGCGGTTTCGGTCTTGCCGACGCCGCTCGGGCCGACCAGCAGGAACACGCCGACCGGCGCATCAGGTTTGTTCAGGCCTGCAGCGGTGGCGCGCATCGAGCGATCAAGGGCGTGAACGGCTTGTTCCTGACCACGAATGCGCGTGCGCAGGTCGGTGGCGAAGCTTGCGACCTTGGCGTTGTGTTCGCGGGCCAGTTGCGCCAATGGCACACCGGTCCAGGCACTGATCACTTCGGCCACCAGACGCGGGCAGACTTCGAAGCTCACCAGGCGTTCTTTGACCTGAAGCTCGGTCAGAGCTTTGTGAGTTTCGTTGAGCGCGGTTTCCAGGGTTTCAACGCTTTGCGCTTCGTCCACCGGCAACGTTTCGATCACGTTGCCTTCGGCGTCTTCTTCAACCGTGATGCTCGGTTCGACAGCAGCGGCTTCGCGAGCCTTGGCCAGTTGCTGACGCAGCTCCAGCAGGCGCTCGGCCAGTTCTTTCTGCTCGGTCCACAGCGTTTCGAGGGCGACCTTTTCGTCTTCGGCATCAGCCAGGCGATCTTCCAGAGCGTCCAACGCTTCGTGATCGATCAGCAGACCGGCTTCGGCGTCACGACGCAGGGCCTGACGCTGGCGGCCACCTTCGGCCAGCTCGCCACGCAGGCGTTCCAGGCTTTCCGGGGCTGCGGCGAGGCTGATGCGTACGCGGGCGCAGGCGGTGTCGAGCACATCGACAGCCTTGTCCGGCAGCTGACGACCCGCCAGGTAACGGGCGGACAACTCAGCCGCGGCAACCACCGCGTCATCGCGCAGGTAGATGCCGTGGCTCTTCTCGTAGACCTGAGCCAGGCCACGCAGAATGGTCACCGCTTCGCTGACGGTCGGTTCGTGCAGTTGCACCGGTTGGAAACGACGGGCCAGGGCCGGGTCTTTCTCGAAGTATTTTTTGTACTCCGCCCAGGTGGTGGCGGCGATGGTGCGCAACTCGCCACGGGCCAGGGCCGGTTTCAACAGGTTGGCCGCGTCGGAACCGCCAGCGTTGCCGCCAGCGCCGATCAGGGTATGGGCTTCGTCGATGAACAGGATGATTGGCTTCGGCGAGGCTTTGACTTCGTCAATCACGCCTTTGAGGCGACGTTCGAACTCGCCTTTGACGCTGGCGCCGGCCTGCAACAGGCCCATGTCCAGCGACAGCAGCTCAACGCCTTTCAAGACTTGCGGCACTTCACCGGCGGCGATGCGCGAGGCCAGTCCTTCGACGATAGCGGTTTTACCGACGCCCGCTTCACCCACCACAATCGGGTTGTTCTTGCGGCGACGAGCGAGGATGTCGACCATCTGACGGATCGCGCCATCGCGGCACAGCACCGGGTCGAGTTTGCCGTCGCGAGCCTGCTGGGTCAGGTTGTGGGTGAAGCGCTCCAGCAGTGATTCGCCGGGCACCGCCGGTTTGCCGGTGGCCGGTTGTTCTTTCTGCGACAGGGCGAATTCTTTCAGACGCTCGATGTTCAGCTTGGCCAGCAACGACTGATAACGGCTGCCGGCATAGCGCATCGGGTTGCGCAGCAATGCGAGGATCAACGCGGCCTGCTCGACCTGGCTCTGGCCCAGTTCGAGGTTGGCCACCAGCAAGGCGTCCTGCAGCCACTGCACCAGTTCCGGGGCGAACACCGGGTTGCGCGAGGCGCTGTGCTCGACCCGCGATTGCAGCGCGGCGCTCAGCTCGCCAGCGTCCACTTCGGCATCCTGCAACGCCCGGGCGAGCAGGCCTTGCGGACGCTCCAGCAGGCCCAGTAGCAAGTCTTCGACGAGGATCTTGCTGCCGCCACGGGCGACGCAGCGTTCGGCAGAACTTTCCAGGTCACGACGGGTTTCGGCGTCCAGCGCCTGGATAAGTTGTTGCAGGTCTACGTTGATCATGTGTCATCTGTCCTTAATGAATTTTGCTGCCCAGGGTCACCACGCCGTCCGCTTTTTCGCGGCCGAGCCAACTGGTCCACCCCAGGCGACAGGCGTTCTGCTCACCGATGCGAAGTTCGCGGATTTCTTCCTGGCGCAGCACCAGGCGAATGTCGTAATCGAGCGGGTCACGCAGGGTGAACCGCACCAGCGCGCACAGCGGCTGGTAGCCGAAACCGATCGGCAGGAATTCGTGGAAGCGTTGCCAGTCGAGCTCGCGGATGTGAATGCGGAATTTGCCGCTGCGGTCGCGCACGTGTTCGCCCAGCACCAGGTCTTCGCCGAGCATGCTGTTGCCGCGACCGAGGCGATTGCGCTGCTCGTCGAGGATTTCGACGCGGCGCTCGATGCACTGTTCGATGGTCAGCTCGGCGTGCTTGAAGTAGTAGCGCAGCACCGCTTCGATCAACGCCGCCGAGTGCGCCCGCAAGCTGAGCAGGCCGAGGTACGGCAGCAGGCGTTTCCAGTTCAGTTCCTGGGCCTTGCGGATCTCTTCGCCGCCGAGGCCGATCAGGGCAAACAGCTGCGCCGAAAACGGGTCGAGCGCGCCACTCTGGAAACTCGCGCGGTAGCGATACTTTCGCCAGATCGGCAGCATCAGCCGTTGCAGGCGATGGTGAAACAGGTCGAGAAAGTTACGGGTCGGGTTGCCGTCTTCGCTGTCACCCAGCGCCTGTTCGCCGTAAAACGCAGGCAACGGCGAACCGGAGCCGACCAGGCCGATCAGGTTGAAACGCAGACGCGCGCGCCTCATCCCGTGTTCTTCGAAAAACTCCACGCGATCGACGTCGCTGCCAGGGAAACCCAGGCTCGGGTTGGCCTGGAATTCCAGCTGGTCGTACAGGTCGTCTTCGCTCAGGTGCGGGTGTGCATCGCGCAGCCGGTCAATCACCAGCAGCACGGCCTGAAACAGCGAGTACTCGCGTATTACCCGGGTCAGCCCGCTTAAAGCAGGGGCTGCAGGCCCATACGTGGTGTCCATTGGTACACCTCTCCCTGTGTGCTTTTTACCCGCAGCTCGTGGTACGAATTGAGACTGGCGTAAAGCGCGAAAAACTCGTTAAGAACCGAAGCGAACACGAACAGGTCGCCCTCGCCGATATACCCTTCCGGGTCGATGGTCAGCTCGGTGCGCAACCCGCGAACCGGTAACCCTCGGTGCAATCTGTCGACATGCTGGTGCTTGATCGACTTGAGCCCGCCCAGCAGGCGTTTGCTGACTTTTTCCGCGTGTTGGTCGTAGTAGCGCGGCAGGTCGTAGGTTTCGAGAATCACCTTCAACGCGTTGACGTCGGCCAGCGACAGATAGTTGAGCGACATGTTGCTGATCAGCTTCCAGAGGAAGTCGCGGTTCAGCGGCGGCGCGAAACTCGAGGTAGCCGGGGTGATATTGCGGAAACTCAAAAACTCCGGCGTCTCTTCGCAGGCCATGCGGATGTCGCCGAGCTTGAGCTTGCGCGGCAGGTTCTGGTTGGTGCACATCAGCTCGATCGACAGGGTTTCGTGGGCTTCGGTGTGGCGGATGCCGAAGCTCAGGTAGGTGTCGAGGCCGTCGTGCAGCAACGACGAACGCTGGCGGATGCTGTAATGCGGACGGCTGTTGGGCACGTCGAAACTCGGGTCGTGCTCGAAGGATTCGAATGGCACGTACTCTTGATAACCGAGGCCGCCGGGCTTCCAGCCAGTCACGGTTTCCACCGAAAACACACCGCAGTTTTCCAGGTCGTATTCGGCCGGCAACAGCAGGTATTCGTCCTGTTTGCCGTCGAGGCGAATCGGCAGTGCATCGTGCTCGAACAGGTTGACGATCGGCGTGCAATAGAGCTTCACGTTGTCCAGGGTCGGACGCATCCGCATGATGCCGCTCTTGCGAATATCGAAGCGCAATTCAAGGCCGCGCATTTGCTTGAGGGTGTCTTCCGGCAATGCCTTGAGCAGGTCCAGACCGTTGATATCAACGAACAGGAATTTGTCCTGGAAAGCGAAATACTCCTGCAGGTAGCGATAGCCGCGGAAGGTGTTCAGCGGATACGGGATCAACGCTTCCTCTTCGGCAAAACCCACCGGCTGCACACGGTCGCCGGGCATCTTGAACGCCATCGGTTGACCGCTTACGCCGTTGATGGGCTTGCCGGCGCCGTCCAGCGGGATCAGCTCAATGCCTTCGAGGTTGCGCAACAGGCTCAGGTAAAGCATCTGGCTGATGTAACGCTCACCGGCAAAGTGCAGGCGCAGACGACTCAGCTCCAACTCGCCGAGGTGACCATCCGCGCTCATCTCCAGCCGCAGGCTCAACAGCGAACCGTCACCCTTCACCGAGTAATTCAGCGCGGCCAGATCCAGCGGCAACACCTCGGTCGGGTAGCACGTGCGGAAACGGCAGCGCACATCATCGACCGGCACACTCTCGACCGGCGTATCACGCTCAACCCTCAACGCCGGCCCGGAACGCTTCAACGGATCGAACTGCAAAATGCTGAACGCCGGCAGCGGCCGCATGTAGTTCGGCCACAGCAACTGCATCAGCGAGTGGCTGAGCTCCGGCAACTCGTCGTCGAGCTTTTGGCGCAGACGACCGGTCAGAAAGGCAAAGCCCTCCAGCAACCGCTCCACATCCGGATCCCGCCCGGCCTGACCAAGGAAAGGCGCCAACGCCGGGCTACGCTCGGCGAAACGACGACCTAACTGGCGAAGTGCGGTGAGTTCGCTTTGGTAGTAGTGGTTAAAGGACATGGATGGGCTGCCTGGTTTTGAATTTGGGTGAGCTAGATACGTGTTTTTGCTCAGTGGTCATATTTATGCGGGAGGCAAATTCAGGAAATAGGTGCCAATGCCGTGCATCACCGGTATCGCCATCAAGACAATGAACGTCAGCAACCTATGAAGCTTCGAGTTACGGCTTTTATTGCGTAGCCCAGTCAGGGCTAGAATCAGCGATAAAATGGCCAACGTACCGAATAGGTCACTGTCAGCTAATACGGCCAGATAACCGCTCATCCCTTACATCCTCTTGAGTAAAACTTCCGTTGTAGAGCAGCAGCAGTTTCAGTGCCAAAACACCACAGAAAAAAGTCTGCATTCACGCAGGCGGTAAGTTGGCATAATAACTGCCAACCACTTCGAGCAATGTAATGGACACCAGACACAAAAAAGTCAAAACTCGGTGCCACTTTGAGTTTCTAACCCTAACAAACAAATTACCAATCGCCGCAAAAAAACAAAAAATCGCCAAAGTGCCAAACAAATCACTATCAGCCAACACTGCCAAATAGACGTCAAAACTCATTTTTTATTAAACCCCATGAAATTCCAACGATACAATTGGAAGTTTTTCAAAAAGTCTTCATCCGTAGAGCCTTTAGCCATATTTTTATAATCCCACCCAACAACCGCCTTCTCATAAAATCCTTTTTCAATCGACATACCCGCATATCCATCATTCTGCGGATCAGCCATGTTAGAGCCAATCAATCTCTGAAATGTTGTATTAGGGCGGGTACTCCAACCACTAGTATTACCCTGCCTGATGTCAATTCTGGAGGCATTAATTCCGACTACGACTTGGATATGGTGCGCAACATCTCCAGGACGATCAAGAGCCTGCGCAAGGATGTCCCCGGGCATCAGGCTTTCTACTGCATCCACAGCCAGAGTATTTTCACCCACTTCCTGCATATCCGGAGCACCATAGGTCAACATGACCATTTCGCTAAAGCCGTACATATTGGAAGCGTAACGATCATGCTGCGCTGCGGTGTAATTCTCCATATTCCGGTAAGTTCTAACACCCGTTTTCAGCTTTACCGGCAATCCACGCTTAGACGCAAATTCGCATAAAACCCTCAGAGCAAAGTCTTCACACGTAAACTTATTATTTTTTACAGCGCCGTTTTTATCCCAATATTTTTCATTGATCAGTTTTTCCGCAATCAATGGTGCTTCGTCGTGATAAGCAGCAATATCTGCATCCGTCCAGAAAGCAGTCGTTTTCCAGAATACTTTATAGGTAACTTTTTTCCCGACGGGATCTGACTTTGGAGTTAACGCAATTGACCGCGCCATCAAGGTAGACAAAATTTCGGCACTCATACCGACGCTCCATCAATTGCGGCGTGAAAGTCAAAAGTTTCACCTTCTTCCCCCCCTACCAACTGGGTTCTGCCCATTGCATCACTTTGCCCGGAGATAACTTCGCCTTTGGCGGTTGTAATCTGATAAGGAATATCCTGAAGTGGATTTCCATCCTGATCTTCCATCACAACATGCTGACAATGGGAAAACAGCATCAATGGAACCGGCGGAATAAACGGAACCGGTGTGTGAGAGCTCCCGATAATCACCGTCGAAGACCCGGCCGTAACTTTATTGCCATGAGCACCAACGGAACCCACGGTCGCCGCCGGTTTACCGTTAATCAAAACAGTCGTTGCAAGGTCGCCAACCATCGCACCACCACACGCCGAGGCATCGCCTTGGCGGGCGGCCGCGAGGCCGTCGAAGAACACGTCGCCGGAACCGGCGGCGATCGGGTTGGTGCCGTGGCCGGGGAGCGGGCAAGCGGTGGGGTCGGATACGCGTGCTGCGGGTTTGCCGGACATCGGAGTCTCCTTAATTGACCTTTACTTGACCGCTGCCATCCAGGCGCGCGGCGAAACTGACCTGGCGCTTGAAACCATCAACTTCCAGCAGGCCTTCGATGCTGAAGGACAGGCGAAGCTGATCGTTGTCACGCGGCAGGGAGATGACACGCACGTTGCTCAGGCGCGGTTCGTAGGCTTCGATGAAGCTTTCGATGGCCCGGCGGGCCTGACTCAGGGAGTCGTGCAGGCTCAGGCGCATGTCATTGAGATCGGGTAGCCCGTAATCGGACAGCGTTTGCACGCTGCCCGCACGGGTGCTGAGCATCTTGGCCAGATGGGCAGCCACCGACGCCATGGCGGAAACCTCGCGGCTCCAGCCGACGCGTTTGTCCGCGTCGCCACCCAGGCGTTCGAAAAGGCTGCCGTATCCAGTCATGAGTCGCTCCGTTTACTCTTTGTCCAGCTTGCCAACCAGCGACAGGGTGAAATCGGCACCCATGTACTTGAAGTGCGGGCGCACGTTCAGGCTGACGCGGTACCAGCCCGGCTCGCCTTCAACATCGCTGACGATGATCTGGGCTGCGCGCAGTGGACGACGGCCACGGACTTCGGCGCTCGGGTTTTCCTGGTCGGCCACGTACTGGCGGATCCACTTGTTGAGTTCCAGCTCGAGGTCGGTACGTTCTTTCCACGAACCGAGTTGCTCGCGCTGCAGCACTTTCAAGTAGTGAGCCAGGCGGTTGACGATCATCATGTACGGCAGTTGGGTGCCGAGCTTGTAGTTGAGCTCTGCAGCCTTGCCTTCAGCGCTGATGCCGAAGAACTTCGGCTTCTGCACCGAGCTTGCGGAGAAGAACGCCGCGTTGTCGGAGCCTTTGCGCATGGTCAGGGAGATGAAACCTTCCTCGGCCAGTTCGTATTCACGACGGTCGCTAACCAGAACCTCAGTAGGAATCTTGGTTTCGATTTCGCCCATGCTTTCGAAGTGGTGCAACGGCAGGTCTTCAACCGCGCCACCGCTTTGTGGGCCGATGATGTTCGGGCACCAGCGGAATTTGGCGAAGCTGTCGGTCAGCTTGGTGCCGAACGCGTAGGCCGTGTTGCCCCACAGGTAGTGCTCGTGGCTGTTGGCGACGGTTTCTTTGTACACGAACGATTTGACCGGGTTTTCTTCCGGGTCGTACGGGTTACGCAGCAGGAAGCGCGGCACGGTCAGGCCAACGTAACGGGAGTCTTCCGACTGACGGAAGCTCTGCCATTTGGCGAACTGTGGGCCTTCGAAGTGATCCTTCAGATCTTTCAGGTCCGGCAGGCCGGTAAAGCTTTCCAGGCCGAAGAATTTCGGGCCGGCGGCAGCAATAAACGGCGCGTGGGACATGCAGGCTACGCTGGACACGTACTGCATCAGTTTCACGTCCGGCGAGCTTGGGGACATGTAGTAGTTGGCGATGATCGCGCCAACCGGCTGACCACCGAACTGGCCGTATTCAGCGGTGTAGATGTGCTTGTACAGGCCCGACTGCATCACTTCCGGCGAATCTTCGAAGTCATCCAGCAGGTCGTCCTTGGAGACGTTGAGGATTTCGATCTTGATGTTTTCGCGGAAGTTGGTGCGGTCGACCAGCAACTGCAGGCCACGCCACGACGATTCCAGGGACTGGAAGTCCGGGTGGTGCAGGATTTCGTCCATCTGGCGGCTGAGCTTGGCATCGATCTCGGCGATCATGCGGTCGACCATGGCCTTCTTGACCGGCTCACCGTTGTTCTGCGGCTTGAGCAGCTCTTCGATGAACGCCGACACACCGCGCTTGGCGATGTCGTAGGCTTCGTCATCCGGGGTCAGGCGGGTTTCGGCGATGATGCTGTCGAGAATGCTGTATTCGCCGTTCTCGTTGCTCTTTTGCTGTGCTGCGCTAGTGCTCATTGTGTTGGCTTCCTTGGCTGATGGGGGCTCAGGCGTCCTGGGCTGCGGCGTTCAGGCCCAGCTCACCGAGTACGCGACCGCGGGATTCGTCGTCGGCGAGCACGCCTTCGATGGCTTTGCGGAACGCAGGCGCGTTACCCAGCGGGCCTTTGAGGGCCACCAGCGCGTCGCGCAGTTCCATCAGTTTTTTCAGCTCAGGCACTTGCTCGACCAAGGATGCCGGGTTGAAGTCCTTCATCGAGTTGACGCGCAGTTGCACGGCCAGTTCTTCAGTGTCGCTTTCTTCCTGAAGACGGTTCGGTACGCTCAGCGTCAGGCTCAGCTCTTGCTTGGCCAGCACTTCGTCGAAGGTCATCTTGTCGATGCTGATCGGCTTGCGATCTTCGACTTTGCGTTCGTCCTTGCGGTGGGTGTAGTCACCGATTGCCAGTAGTTTCAGCGGCAGTTCAATCTCTTCCTGAGCACCGCCGGTGGCGGGTTTGAAGGTGACGTTGATGCGTTCCTTGGGGGCTACCGAGCCTTCTTTGGCCATGGCTTTTCTCCTTGCGGTTGTGGCCCTGGGGCCTATTCGAGTACCACTTCGAGATCGAGGTGGCACAGCCTGCGATAAATCTCTTCCTTGCGTTCACGCACTGCATGGTTCTGCGGTAACAACTCGCAGCAGCTATGCAGCAAATGCAGCACTTCCAGCGCAAGATCGGGCTCCCAGGCGTGCAGGCCTGAGTCCTGTAATGTTTGGTCGAGGGTTTCGAGTTGGGTCTTGGCCAGTTCGTATTTCTTGGCCATGAAGCACAGCCGCGCGAGGGCGAACTGCCAGAAGAACCGAACCCGCCCGCCGTGGGCGCTTTGCAGGCCCTGCTTGAGGATCTGCACGGCGGCCTTGAGGCCGTCCTTGCGCAGAATCGGCATGACTTCTTCCAGGGCCAGTTCCCAGGCCGGCTGGGTATCGGCGACTTCGACCTTGCGCGGCGCACTGGCGCTTTGCAGGTGCGGCATGACGTGGGCGCTGATCCAGGCGCGGGTGGCCGGGTCGGCGAACGGCGCGCCGTCGTGGAAACGCAATTCGATAATGCCGGGCAGGCGCTGAACCAAAAGCGCGAAGTGGATTTCCACTTCGCGCATGGCCATCTCGGCGTTCAGCCCCTGAAGGCATTCCCAGACCATCCGCTGGCCATCGAACCAGAACGGCGCCTTCGCCAGGCTCGCCTCCAGCTCTACCAGCAGATCAGCGTATTTCCCTTGGTCGAAGCGGTCCTGATAGGCCTTGAGTTTGTCTGCCGGCACGCCACGCAGGACGGTGATCTGCTCGGCATTGCGCTCGGGCACCGCGTCGATGGGCAGCCACAGCAGCGTACGATTGAGGCGCAGGGCGCGCAGGTCGGTGGCTTTCTGCTTGAGCCACCAGGCGCACAACGGACGGGCGCTTTCCTGCTGAGCGCGCAGGGCCTTATGGGCTTCTTTCTCGTTGTCGATCGGTGCGCCGGGGGTGAACAGCTGGGTCGCAGCCTGCTTGACCTGGGCCACTGCGGCGCCCACCACACCGGGCTCCGGCTGGTTGTCGGCGGCGCGCTGAACCATGTTTTTCAAGCGGCGGGAGATCGGCAGCAGCAACGGCGCGTCATCGCCCAAGTGCTCGGTGCACGCGGCGTCGAGGCCTTCCAGATGCTCGACCAGCCGGCGGAACAGCGGCAGCTGCTCTTTGATCGCAACGTTTTCGTTCAGCACCTGCTCAAGACGCGGCACCAACCAGCTGATGGCGGCGGAGCGGGTGCGGGCCTTGTTCGGGTGAACTTCAGCCCAGTGGTTTTCGCAAAGATGGTGCAACAAACCGAGGCCGGCCAGCAGCCCCTGGAAGGATTCACGTTGGTATAGCGCCCAGGTCAGCCACGCGCCGACACGCAAATCCTTGGATTGAGTGCGCAGCAGGTTTTCGCTGTTTTCACGGATTTTCAGCCAGTCGATCTGACCACTTTCGTGCATGGACTGGGCTTTGGCCAGTTCGCTTTCCAATGCCTCGTATTCGCTCGAAAAGCGAACATCCTCGCCCGCGAAACTCTCTTGGGAAACAGAGGCTTTTGCGAGTTCAAGGTAATGGGCAGAAAGTTTGCTTGAGTAGGACATCCATGGCCTTTAATTAGGAAAACGGTCATGCGGCCATTGCAGTTGCAATGGCGCCGGACAGTATCAAAGAGCTGCGATGAGTCTCATCCAATTGAGTTCGTGCTCTTTCAAGTGCGCGCATCCTAATCACAATGATGGCCATTAGCAAGCACCCAAATAAACAATAAAACGGCGGTTTCTCTATTGCATGTAGGAGAAAGCCCTATATGTGACAGGGGATTCCCTGACGCTGGCTTTAACCCTCCCATCTCGACGAATTGCCCCCGAAACCATTGGGCCAGAGCGGTTTATCAAACCAGTGGATAATCACTGAACATTCACGCCCTGAAGCGGAACCCAGCATGACAAAAATAAAAAATGAAAAATGTAGGAGGTTTCCGAAAAGTTACAGTCATCTATGGACATAGCAGTGACAGACAATAAGCAATACAAGACTCCGTCAAAATGATGGCGCCTTGTATTTGATCCACTTCTCTCCAAATACATATTCTGTTCGCCTCAAATTTCTTACAAAAGTATCGGAAGCCCTTCGCGCGTTGCTGACGCAACATTCTGAAACGCGGAAAACTCTGACGTACTTTCTGGAGGCGTCCGACATCATTCTTTTGTTCGCTTGTAAGCGTGTCGGGTAGTTTGCGCTTGCTCCAACTCGGCATCCCCTACGGAGGCTGGCAGGGATGTAAATTGGCGTTGAGCAGAATGGCGGACAATCCGCAGTTGCTGGTGAAGCGAGCGCTGGATCATTTGCCAGCGCAGGAGATGGCGGCGCATGGCGCCCAGGCGTAGCCAGTACAGATCATTCCCACGCAGCGCGCGGGAATGATCAAAGCCCTACAGAAAGCTCAATCAAACATTCGGGCAAGGTACCGGTGCCCAGTCGCCCAGGTCCGGGTTCTTGCACATGCTGTTGACCTGAGTGGTGCCTGCGCTGGCGACTTGCTTGCTCTCCGCCTGTTTGGCTTGTGCGGTTTGCAGGGTTTTCTCGGTGGTGACCGCTTCTTTCGGCACGGTTGGCAGCACCGGTTTTTTCGCCGGTTTCACCGCTTTTTTGCTCTTGGTCGGGGTCACGACCGGTGTGGTGTCGGCGGTCGCCACGGTGACCACGTCAGTGCGCTGCACGCCTACTTGCTGCAGGTCTTTTTCGTAGGCCTGGGTGTAGTTGTTCAGGTCTTCGCTGGCTTTACCGTTCACCGCGACGATCAGGTCGTTGGACTCTTTGAGGCCGGCGACGATTTCTGCCAGGCGCTTGCGGCCCTCGGTGTCGCTGACGGTCTTGGCCTTGCGGTCGGCGACCAGTTTGGTGAACGCGCTCTGGTAGCACTGTTGCGAAGCCTTGGCGTACGCGGTGCTGCGGTCGATGTCGGCGGCGCTTTTGTTGACGTCGGAGGCGTAGGACGCGATGCGCTGGTTGTCATCGGCGATCTGCTTCTGACGCTCGTTGTAGTAACCGACCGCGCCGCCCGCCAGGGCACCGCCTGCTGCACCGATGGCGGCGTTGCGGCCACGGTTCTCGGAATCGGTCAGGGCGCCCAACAGTGCACCGCCGACAGCGCCGACAGCCGCACCGGTAACCACCGACTTGGTCATGTTCGAATCGGTGGCGCGCAGGTGCTGCACCGGCTCGTAGCAGTTCGGGTAGTACTCGACCTTGGTGCTCGAGGCGACCTTGGACGTCGGCGACGTAGCGCAACCGGTCAGTACGGTGCTGAAGCCAACAGCGATCAGCAGCAAGTGACGCTTGGAAACCGAAGCAAAAGCTTTACGGGAGGAAAGCATAGTTGTGTTCTCGTTTAAGTTTGACCAGCTCAGCACGGCCCATCGCCGCCTGAGTCCCTTCCAAGCTCGCTGTACAACGAACGATCAAGACCGCTGAGCGTTCGATGCGAGCAATTCCTTCAATATCGCCGCCGGGTCGGCTCGTCGTTGCTGACGATAATCACCGACATGGCGAACGAATAACGTCGCGCGCGTCACCAGGCTCTTGCCCAGTACCGGCTTGCGCTCCAACTCTTCCTTGATGCGTTGAAACTGCGCCTGGATCACGGCATCGGTGTAGCGCGTGCCAGTCGCCAGGTTGTCGATGTAGATCGCCACCGCGCCGTCCAGCGCGCTGCGGCCGTTGTCGATGGCCATGGCGAACAGCTTGGCGCTGGCCTCGTCCTTGGCGTCCACGGCCTGCTGGCGACTCTTCTGCAAATTGGTCAGGCGAATGTTGTAGTTGTTGACGGTCTCGGCCACCAGGGCCGCCGACTGGATCAGGTTGCCGGCCGCTTCCTCGCGCTGTTGGGCGATGAGCGAGACGTTGCGCTTGAGCTCTTCGTTGACCAGCCCCAACTCGGCTTGCAAACGCGGATCGACGCTGGCGGCAATGATGCTGTCCAGGCGTTTGGTCGGGTCCTGGGCGTCATCGATGGCATCGGTCAGCGAAGCCAGCCGACCTTCTTTCTGCCATTGGGCAAACAGTTCCTTGTAGCGCGAACGGGGTGCCGACAACGCGCCAACCGCGACCCGGAACCCGGTGGTTTCGTTGTTTTGCTCGGTGCCGTCGGCGGCGAACAGCGGGTACTCGCGGCGCATCCCGGTGAACAAGGTGCCCTCGCCTTCCAGGTAATTGCCGCCCTTGACCACGAAGCCACCGTAGGTGCCCTGGCGGCGTCCGGCGTGCACCAGCTGGAAGGACTCCTGGACCATTTCGGCGGCGTTGCCGATCACGTCGAACAAGCCAATGGGGTTTGGCAGTTTGGTACCGATCGGCATCAACCGCGCGGCCTGACCGGTGCCGCCGGCGACCTGATTGAAGACCGCCCAATCGGCCAGCGGTCCGTCGCTTTCGCTGCCGTCCAGGCGCCGGGGAAACAGGCGCCCTTCCAGGTCCTGACGGCTGACGGCCTGCCCGCCACGGGCAGCAAATTCCCATTCGACTTCGGTCGGCAAGCGCACAAAACCCAGCCCGCCCTCCTCTGCCGAGGTGCCGCGACCGCTCACCGGCAGCAGGTCCTTGTGGTATTTCATCAGCCAGGCGCTGTACACCGCCGAGAAGCGTTCCGCCTCGAATCGCGACAGCTTCACCTTGGGCAAACGCCCGGCCATGCCTTGCGGAATTTCAGCCTGCAACGCCTCGCAAGCCGGCGCCGGCTCGCCGCTGGCCAACGATTGCGCCTGGGCCATGACCTGCGCGTATTGGCGGGCGGTGACTTCGTATTTGCCGATGAAATAGAGCATCGGTTTGAGCGGGGTGTTGGCGTCGGTCTTGGGCATCAACGGGGTGATGCTTTTACTCCAGTCCTTGGGCAGATCCTTGAGGGTGAACTGGCCATTGATGAAGTCACGGCGATAACCGGAAATGAACGACTGCTGATAGCCGGCCTCGCCTTCGCTGAACGGGTAACCGAGGCTGATCTCGCGGTCGTCCAGACTGCCCTGGGCCAGGATGTAGACGTAACGGAACACCATCTGCCCTTCGCACGGCAGCGGCAGGCTGACGTCATCGGGCAACGGCTTGGGGTTGTCCAGCTTGTCGGTGCCTTCATCAGCCCAGACCATGCCGGCCAGGCTCAGCGCCACGGCGGCGCCCAGTAACTTATACATCTCGGATTCCTTCACACGCCTGGATACGCGCCACTCGCCAGCCACCACAGAGCGCCGCCACGGCACTGACGCCGAGCACTGCCGCCAGGGCCAACGCGTAGTGACGCGCCAGCAGATGGCTGGCGTACTCGCCCGGCATCTGCGCAAATAAATGGTTCAAGCCCGATTGCGCCAGGCCATACAGCCCGGCACTCAACAGGGCGGCAAGGCCGGCGCTGTACAGCGCCTGCACCACCACAAACAACAGCAACGCTGCCGTGGAAAACCCCAGCAAGCGCAGCACCGATAACACTCGACGCTTGCGCTCGACCGCTGCCAGCGCCCCGGCAAAAATCGCCGCGAACGCTCCCGCCACGGCCAATCCGGCGATGATCCAGAACACGATCGACAGGTTGCGGCTCAGCGATTGCACTTGGGCGATGGCCTGGGCCTGGGTCGAGACCAGCAGGTTCTGCGCAACGAAGTACTGGCGCAGCGGTTCGACATCCTTGAGGCTGCGGGCGTACAGGCGAAACGCCGGATATACCCGCTGCTCCGTCGCACCCACCGCATCACCTGGCCAATCGAACGCAGGCACGGCGCGGCCGTCCCGGTAATCTTCAGCCGCTTCCAGTAACGTCAACGGCGCGAACAATCCGTCCCGGGCGAAAGCTTCCAGCGGCAGAACCTGCAGCACCTGAACGCGAGTGCGCTGCGCCTCGCCACGACCGGCCACCTGCCGGCCAAAACCGGCCTGTAACCAATCACCGGCCTTGGCCCCGAGCTTTTCGGCGGCGGTCTGGCTGAGCAGCACCTGATCCAGCCCTTGGGGTACCGGCAGACTGCCGAGCAACGGATCGTTGGTGGCGGTGGGGATCATTTCCACAGTCACCGTCGAAGCGCCAGCGGTCAGATCCGCTGTCGCGGCAATCTGCCTGGTGCGCGGCAAGGCGAACGACACGTCGCCGCGCTGGCTCAACTGCTCGATAAACGCGGCACTGAACCGGCCGCCACCCAGGGGGATGATCTCCCGGGTGGCCGGGTCGTTTTCCAGGCGCTCGGTCAAACTGCTGACCAGGCCGAATTTCAAACCGAACAGCACCAGCAGCGGTGCGATCACCGCCACCAGCGCCAATACCGAGCAGGCCGACAGCCAGGCATCGTTGCGGTAATCCTGCCAGGCCAGGGAAGCCACCAGCGCGCCGCGCATCAGCAGGCCTCCCCAAGGGTGGCGGTGACACCGCCATCGACGTCGTCGCGATGACAACTGATGCGTCGCACCTGCAAACCGCTGGCGCGGGCCAGTGACTCGTCGTGGGTGGCAACGACGCAGCACACCCTGTGTTCACGAGCCTGGGTCACCAGTAACTGCATCACGCGTTCCGCATTCAGCGGATCGAGGGCAGCGGTCGGTTCATCGGCCAACAGCAGGCGCGGCCCATGGGCCAGGGCGCGGGCACAACTCACCCGTTGCCGTTGGCCGACGGACAAGTCGCACGGTCTTTTGCCCAGTTGATCGGTGATATCCAACGCCCCGGCCAGGCGATCCACGCTGCCGTCGTCTTTCAAGCCGAGCAGTTGGCGCGACAGGTCGATGTTGCCGCGCACGTCCAGAAAATCCAGCAGGCCACCGGTTTGCAGCACGTAGCCCAAGTGCCGGCTGCGCAGGTTCGCCAAGGCACTTTGCGCATCTGCGCGCCACAGCCCGGCAATGTCCGTCGTGGTTTGGCCGGACGCAAAATCAAACTGCCCGGCCTGATCCGGCGCCAGCACCAGCGCCAGCAAATCGAGCAACGTGCTTTTGCCGCAGCCACTGGGACCGACCACCGCCAGTTGTTCACCGGCACGCAGTTGCAGCCGTGGAATCACCAGGCTGTAGCGCTGGCTGCCGGCGCCCCGGCTTTTGTGCACTGCACTCATGTTCAGCATCACGGCAGCGTCGACAATGGAACGCGGTACAAGGCATCACCCGGTTCGGCATCGCCGAAACGCACCCAGTTGGCCAGGTCATTGTGGAAGGTTTCGTAGAGGCGGATTTTCGAGTCCAGCTCGTCGATAAAGTCCTCCTGCTCGGCCACGCTCAGGGAAAGCCACAAATCCTGGGTCATGTTCAGCGACTTGCTGCGATAAGGCAGTCCTTCCAGGTACTCCCCCAAAACCCCGCCATCGGCCAGATTGCCGCCCTTGCGCAAGGCCGAGGGATCTCGGCTCATATAGGCACTGGCACTGGCGATTTCCTGGAAGAAATTCTTCGGTGAGGTCTGGGTCTTGCGGGCGGCGTCGACGATCAGTTTCAGCGATTGCTGCAAGTCGTTGAGCTGCAGTTTGGTCAGCATCACGCACACCTGGAACGCCGGCAGTGCCGGGTTGGTCAGGTCTCGGTCGGCGGTCCAGGCGCTGACCAGTTGCGGCGCCTGGCTGGCGGCTTTTCGCCCCAGGAAGTCCATGTGCATCGCGTAGCCGATGGCCGCCGATTTGTCGGCCAGGCTCGGCGCAGCGCTCAGCAGCGGCACGGTTTGCGACTTGTTGCTGCGCACCTGATGCACCAGGTCGGCAAACACCGAACCGATCTCGTCCACCCGCTCACCGAACTTGCGCACATCGGCGCCCGGCACCGGGATGTACAGATCGCCGATCTGCGGGTTGGCGTCGGCGGTCAGGGTTCGATACTGACTTTGCGCACCGCCATGGGTTTTCTTGCCGGCATCGCTGAGCAGGTGCAAGGCGTATATTTTGATCTGTTTGCCCAATGCGGCCTGACGTACTTCGGCCTCGTTCATTTGCGTGGTGGCATACGGGTCGTTCTTGCGCAACGCACCGGCATCGGTGACCAACAGAATCAAGCGTCCGCCATAACCGGACCAGTCCATGCCCTCGACCGCTTCCATCACGCCGGCAAACGCATCTTCGTTGAACGAATGGCTCGAGACCGTGGACGCCTTGACCTGCCGCGCCAGGTCCATGAAGCGCTGTGGGTCGCGGCCCTGGTCCAGGGTGATCAAGGTTTTGGCGACGTATTCCAGGCCCGGGGTTTTCTGGATGCTGTTTCGAAACCCCACCAGGCCAAAGCTGACACTGTCCAGCTCGCCCCGCTCGGCGATGCGGGTTTGCAGTTGGTGCACCACGTCGCGGACCTGATCGATGTAGGGCTGCATAGACACCGTGGTGTCGACGACCAACACCACAGCGGTGCGAAATGCATCGACATTGGCGGCGCTGATCGGAGTGTTGCCGACAGTGGCCTTCGGTGCATTGCCGGGGTCGATGGACGCCACGTTCAGCAACTGCACCGGCTGGCCGTTTTCATCGAAGCTCTCGCGCGAATCAAAGATCGGCAACAGATAAAACTGGTTCTGCGGCACCGCGCTGGCGGCCGGTTCCAGGGCCAGTACCTGCTGATTGTCTTCACGGTTCTGCTGGGCCTTGAGCAACAGGTTTTTTGCAGCCGACGGATCGGCCAGCAGCCGCTCCACTTCGCCGGGCTGACGCAGGAACATCACCGGCGCACGACCGGAGCGTTCGGTGAACTTGAGCACCAGGCTTTGCTTCCAGTCGCTGACTTGTTCGGCTGGCAACCAGCCGTCACTGCGCCCGTCGGTGGCGGCGCCGACGCGTAGCCACGGGCTGCCGGCCACCTCTTGGCGCTGATAGACGTAAAGCACGGAAAACGCCGGCAAGGCCTTGTCAGGTACTGCCCCCGGTTCACTGGCGAGTTTCGCTCCCGGCTTGCTGAGCACCCGCTGGAACAAGGTTTTTTTGCCGGCCATCAGCAGCGGGCGCTGACCATTATCGACTTCTGTCGCCACAGGGGGGGTCACCGGTGGCGCCACGGCTGGTGGTGGTGTTTTGACTGGAGGCACTGAAGCCACTGGCACCTTGGCGTCCACCTCGACGTCACCGGACAGCCACCAATAACCCGCGCCGCCCAAGGCCAGCACCACGGCTACCGCAACAGCGGCAAGCGCGAACACCGGTCCCTTGCGCTGCTCCGAGGCCGGGGATTGCGGCGTCGACTTCGCCGTCGGCGCAACAGGCTTGGCTTGGGGTTGTGGCTGTGCAGGGCTCGTCGGAATGTCGATAGACACCGGCGTCAGTCCCGCCAGGTCATTGCCCACCGGAAGGGGCAACGGCCGGATCGTGGTCGCTTCAACCGATTCCCCGGGCAGATTATCCAGCGCCTGCAACAACGCCTTTGCATCCGGGAAACGCTCGGCCGGATCCTTGGCCAACAGCTTGCGCAGCACCTCTTGATAACGGCCGTGGTGCACCGGCAGCTCCGGCAGCGGTTCGGTCAAATGCGCCAGGGCCGTAGAGAGCGCGTCGTTGCCGGTGTACGGCAGTTTGCCGACGAGGATTTCGTAGAGCACCACGCCCAGGGCATAAAGATCGGCCCGGCCGTCAATGTCCTGGCCGCGCGCCTGTTCCGGGCTCATGTAGCTGGGCGTGCCGACGGCGAAACCCGCTTGGGTGAACTGGGTGCGGTCGTCCAGCGACTTGGCGATGCCGAAGTCCGAGAGCACCGCTGTGCCATCGGCGCGGAACAGAATGTTCGCCGGTTTGACGTCGCGATGAACCAGCCCCAGCCCATGGGCATAGCCCAGCGCCGAGGCGATCTGGCGGATGTAGATCAGGCCCTGCTCCGGCGTCAGGCCGGCGGCAATGCGCTCCTTGAGCGTGCCATTGGGCAGGTACTCCATAGCCATGTAATACAGCTCACCGACATTGCCGATGTCATGGATGGTGACCGTATGCGGGTGAGACAGGCGCGCCAGGGTTTTGCCTTCGCGCAGGAAGCGCTCGCAGAAACTCGGATCGGCTGCCAGCGCGGCGGCCATGACCTTCAACGCCACCTTGCGCTCCAGCGAGCGTTGGGTCGCCAGGTAAACGCTGGCCATGGCGCCCTCACCGATCTCACCGTCGATGTCGTAGCCCGGGATCAGAATGTTCGCGGTGAGGTTCATGAAGGCACCTTCACGACGATGACGGTGATGTTGTCCGGAGCGCCGCGCATCAGGCCCAGGGACACCAGGCTGCTGGCGATTTCCCCTGGCTCGTCGTGGCCCAGCACCTCGCGGATCTCATGATCTTCAACGGTTTTGTTCAGCCCGTCGCTGCACAACAGGTAACTGTCGCCGGGCTTCAACAGCAACTCGACCATCGCCAGTTCCAGCTGTGCCTGGACCCCGATGGCGCGGGTGACAATATTGGACCGCGGGTGCACCCGGGCTTCGGCTTCACTAAGCAGGCCGCTGTCCTGCAGATCCTGGACGTAACTGTGATCCCGCGAGATGCGTTTGAGTCGGCCGTCACGCAGGCGATACAAGCGGCTGTCACCCGCCCACAGACACACCCCACGCAAGTCACGCGCCGCCAGCACCACCACCGTGCTGCCCATCATGGTCACGCCGCGGTTGGCGGTTTCTTCACGCACGGCGGCGTTGACCCGCAGCAGGTCGGTTTTCAACGCCGCGACGTATTCATCCAGCGAACGGCCCACAGCAATGCTACGCAAACTGTCGACAATCAGACTGCTGACGTAGTCGCCCGCCGCGTGCCCGCCCATGCCATCGGCGACCACCCACAGGCCTTTTTGCGGCAGGTCCAGGCAAGCGTCTTCGTTAACCTGGCGGACCATGCCGACATGGCTTTTGCTTGCAGACTTGAGGGTCCTTCCCACGTTTGAACACATCTACACAACACCTTCTTGGCCGAGCAAAAATTGCGCAAAATCAGCGGCGGCCGGCAGGCCCTGGCACCGCAATAAACCGGGGGCGATGCGCTCCGAACCCTGGCCCCACCACACACTGGCCCCTTCGCAGGCCTGTTCGGCGAGGGCGATCATTCGCGCCTGCGGATCAGTGACATCAAAGCGGTGCAACCCGGCAAAACGGCCGCTCGGGGTGCGTCGCAGATAAGCCGGGCTGCCCAGCGCCTCCAGTCCTGCACCGAAGGCCTCGAAGCTTGCCTCCACGTTCAAGGTGCTCAACAGCAATTGCTCGACCTGTTCAAACCAGATATCCGAGCCGCCTATCACCGACGCAGGATCAGCGTCGTGATCCAGCAGCACCGCGACGGTCAGCGGAAAATACCGGCCAACCCGATCAATGCTCGGCATCACCACCCCCACGGCGGCCTGCGGCCCACACACACCGGGCGCAACCATAAAGCGCCACAGCGGACTGACCAGATAGGCATTCAGCCAACGGTCGCCAAGGCTCTGGCTGGCGAGCAACCCCGCTGCCAGCCACGAATCCCAAGGGCCGATAAAACTCTGCGGCAAGCCACGGCTGACAAAGTCCCCGCGACTGGCCAACTTTCCATAGAAGCCCGGCGTGCTCATAAGCGCTCCGGCAGGCTGAAACCGCTGAGCACACGGCTCTTGAACGGGTTGAAGGCGCTGTTGGCCCGTAGCTCATAAGAGGCACTGGCGCCGTCGACCCGCAGCCGCAGGTTGAAGCGGTCCGGCGAGTTGCCGGCGGTGAGGTCCGATTGCTCGAGCAGGCGGAACCAGGCCCAGGGCCCGTCCAGGGTGATGCCGGACCGACCGCTGGCCGTGGGCGGCATGATCGAGATCCGCACCACACCGATGCTGCCGGGGTTGGGCCATTGCATGGCGGTCGGACGGCTAGGTCCGTGGTCGTAGCTCAATTGCTGGCCGTCGAGGTCGAGCAAAAACTGGGTGATGGTGGAATCCATGGCCACGGGCTTGAGTTCGAAGCGCACCATCGGTTGGGTACCGCCGGAACGGAAAAACGCATCCCGGATGGTCGCTGCCCGCTGGAAGGTTTGCAGCACGCCCGGGGCGATGCCGAGCTTCTGCGCGGCGCCCGGTTGCCAGCGCCAGGCCTGGGTCGAGGTATCCACGTAGGGCTGCAGGTATTTGCGGAAGTAGTTGTCCATCACCCCGCCCACGCCGAAGAACTGACCGAAGTCGTCGAGAGTCGCGTCCCGTGCACTGCCTGGCGACATCGGATAACGCCCGGCCAGGGACTGGCGATAGATGTTCACCACTTCGCTGGTCCAGGCCGCGTTCAGTTGATTGCGTACTCCACCCATCATGCTGTTGGTGGTGGAGTTGACCACCGACTTGACCAGGCCCTGCACCAACGCCGGTTGACGCTCGGCGTTGAGGCTGACCCGCGTCGCCGCCGCTGCGGCCTGGTTCTTGGCTTCGCCAAGCAAGGCGTCGCCGCTGGCACCGACCATGGCGCTGACCTGCACATACAGGGCGTTCATGTCGGCCAGCAGGCCGTCGATGGCTGCCGGCTCGCCTTCGTTCTTGCTGACGATGCGGTTGAGTTCGGCAAAATGCGCGGTGACTGGATCGTCACTGGCCTCAGGCGTGTTTTGCATCGCCTGCTCCTGGCCGAGCAAAGTGCCCAAGCGCTCTTTGAGCTTGTCGACCCCGCCCTCCACCGGCGCGCCCTTGGCGGCCAGCACGCGTTCTTCCTGTTGCAGGTCGGTTTCCTTCGCCACCGCCACCAGCAGTTTTTTCAACGGCGAAGTCGGCCCGGAAATCACCCGCAGCACATCGGCGGCCTGGGCCACGCTGGTGATCGGCACGAAGTCGATATCAGCCAACAAGGCGTCCCACTGGCGCTGGTAATCCTGGAAATACAAACGGCGTACATCGGCAGCCAGGCTGGCGACGTTCTGTTGTTCTGCCTGATCGCGACCGAGCACCCACTGCTCCTCGGCCAGGGTGCCGGCCTGGTTCAGGCTGGTGAGCAAAAACCCTTGGCGGTAACCCTTGGCCGTGAAGAAGCCACTCAAGGGGTCGCCCAGCGGCTTGCCGCTCTTGCGGCTGAACACCAGCGCAGCATCGCGCCCGGCCGCTTCGTTAAGACGAAAGTCCGCAATGCCGTCCGGCAGTTTCTGCCGTTTGATCCGGTCGTAGACACGCTGGGCCACCGGCAGCTGTTGCAACTGCCGGCGTAAATCGTCGATCAGGCGTGGGTCGAGACGCGCAGTGGGCGGATGGCGTTCGAACAGCGCCTGCAAGTGCTCACCGAGGGCTACGCGCTGCTCGGCCGGTAAGTCGCGCGGCAGGCTGCGGTCCCAGTCCAGGGCGATCCATGCCTTGATGAAATCAGCATCGTAATGCTCGCTGTCGGCGAGCATCAGGTAGGCCTTCAAGCCTTCGTAAAGGAAGTCCGAATTGCCGCCGCCGTGCAGTTGCTCCTCGATACGCGTGAGCAAGCGCGGCGCGAAGACCGCGATCAACAGCTTGCGATAAACGCTGCCGGACTCGGCTTCAAGCATGTCGCCCTGATACAGACCCAAGCCTTCGGCCCAGTTCGGCGCATCATCGGCCAAGTGCTTCACTGCGTTGAGCAAGGGCAACACGGCGAGCACGTCCCGCTGCGCCGGGCTGAGGTTCTGCACGGTCTGGCCCAGGGGCACGACTTTCTGATCGACTTGCGCGATATACGCCTGATTGGCGCGGTAGCTGACCCACCACAAGGTCCCGACCACCAGCACCAAGGCTACGGTCGAGGCCAGCACGCCCTGGGCGATCCACTTGCGTCGACGTTCGACTTTCGGGTTGACCCCCACCAGTCCACGCTCGGCAAAGGCCACGGCGCTGAAGAGCTTTTCGATGAAGTAACTGCGCCCGGTGCCGTTCTGGCGCACCAGGTGCTGGCGGTCCAGGTTCATGCTCTGGGCCATGGAGCCGATCAGCCGGTCAATCGGGCTGCCTTCCTGGGTGCCGCTGGTGAAATACACCCCGCGCAACAGCGCCCGCTCTTCAAAGGCGTTGGGTTTGAACACGCCCTCAAGGAAGCTTTGCAGGCAATCCTTCAACGCGCCGAACTGCTGTGGAAAACCGTAGATCAGATCGCGTCGCGCCGGGTCGCGTTCCTGCTGCAAGCGCTCCACCAGCCGATCGTTCAGGCGTTGCTCCAGACCGGCGAATTCGCTTTGCAGATGGGCCAGCGGGCTGTCATTGCTTTTGCCGTCATCCAGAGCGAAGGTCATGCCCCAGACCTGGGCTCGCTCTTCCTTGCTCAGGGTGTCGAAATACTCCATGAACCCAGGCACCAGATCGAGCTTGGTCAGCATCAGGTAGATCGGGAAGCGCACGCCCAGTTGGGCGTACAGCTCCTGAATGCGCAGGCGTATCGCAGCGGCATGGGCGGCGCGTTCGGAGTCGCTGCCCAGCAACAGGTCGGAGAGGCTGATGGCGATAAATGCACCGTCGATCGGGCGACGGGCCCGCTGTTTTTTCAACAGACCCAGAAAGCCCAGCCATGCGGCCTTGTCGACCGTCGCGTCGCTGTCCTGAGTGGTGTAGCGGCCTGCGGTGTCGAGCAGCACAGCCTGGTCGGTAAACCACCAATCACAATTGCGCGTACCGCCGACGCCGCGCACCGCACCGGCGCCCAACTGCGCGGCCAACGGAAAATGCAGACCGGAGTTGACCAGCGCCGTGGTCTTGCCCGAACCCGGCGGGCCGATGATCACGTACCACGGCAATTCGTAGAGATTGCGTCGTTCGTCGCCGCCCAGCTTGGCTTTCTTCAACAGCGTCAGGGCTTCGTCCATGCGCTGGCGCAGGGTTTCGAGCTCTTCGGCCGTAGCGATGCTGGTCGGGTCCGGCGGGGTTTGCGCCGCCAGGCTGCGCATGACTTCGGCGGCCTGACGGCGGGCCTGGATGATGCGAAACACTCGATAGGCGATCCACACCGCGAATACCAGAATGATCAGCGTCCAGCGCCGGCCTTCGGGCACCAGGAGTTCAAGCAGCGGCCCGACAAACCAGATGATCAGGCTCAGGGCGATCAGCCCCAGCAACGGAATGACCCAGCGGGTCATAAAACTGAAAAACGCCTTCACTCGACCCCCTCCGCCAACACTGTGATTTCGACCCGACGATTGCGTGCGCGGCCCTCGGTCGTAGCGTTCGAGGCCAACGGTTCGGTGTCGCTGCGGCCTTCGGCGCTGAAGCGCTCGGGCTGGCCGGTCTTGGCCGAAAGGATTTGCAGCACCGAAGTGGCCCGCGCCTCGGACAACGCCCAGTTCGATGGAAACCTCAAGGTGGCAATCGGGCGATTGTCACTGTGACCGGTCACCCGGACCTGGCCCTTGACCTTGCGAATGGCATCGGCGATGCGCAGCATCAGCGGCTGGAAATTGTCGACGATACTGGCGCTGCCCGAGGCGAACAGCTCATCGCCACGGATAGTCACCACTGAACGGTCAACGGCATCTTCCACGGCCACCCGGCCGGCCTTGATTTCATCAGCGAGAAAACCGGCCAAGCGTGGCCGCTCGACCAGTTTCGGCTGCACCACCGGACGGTCGATGGCCTGCACCGGGATCTCGCCCAGCGCATGAATGTTTTTAAACACCGGCTCGGCATCGGCGGCCAGTTTCAAGCGCAGGCCGAACACCAGGGCCAGCAGCAACGCCACACCGATGGCCACCGCGATCCATGGCGGCATGAATTGCGCCAGTCGATCGCGCGCCACGGTCACGCCGCGCCAATGGGGCGACAGTTCACGCTCATATTCGCCACGGGCGCTGCGGATAACCGCACTGGTGCGCTCACGCAACGCCTCCAGTTGGCTGCGACCATCATTCATGACCCGATAACGCCCTTCGAAACCCAGGCACATGCACAGGTACAACAGCTCCAACAGATACAAACGTTCGCGGGGGCTTTGCAGGCAATGTTCCAATAGCTGGAACACCTTCTCGCCGCCCCAGGCCTCGTTGTGCACGGTGATCAGCAGGCTCTGCTTGCCCCAGTCGCCGGTGCCACCCCACGGCGTACTCAACACCGCTTCATCCAGGGCGGTGCACAAGGCGTAACGGGCCAGCAACACATCGTTGCGCACCACGCCGGCGGCCTCGGCGCGCTCCTCGAACTGGCGCAGGTAGGCCAGTAGTTGCGCCCGCAGACTCGCCGGTGCCGGGTGGGCAATGGTGTTGCGCAAGCGGGTCAGCAAAGCCAGCAGCGGGCCCGCGGCGCTCTCCAGGGGGTTGAGACCTTCGGCTTTGCCGGTCAACAGCGGCGCGGCCGGCATCGACAGTGGCGCGGGCTGGGCGCGGCCAGGGTCCGGGCGGGCCGGCTCGGCGCCACGGCCACCGGGTGTCGGCATGAACTGGGTACGATCGTCGTTATTCATCGCGGTTTATCCTCGGATCGCCCAGAAAGCCAGGTTCAACCCCGGGAACTGACCCGCGATGTGGAACGCAAAACCGCCGGAGTTGGCCAGTTGTTGCCAATGCTCGCTGCCCCGGTCGAGTTCGTAATAGGTGGAGCCGGCGTGATAGGGAATCTGCCGTGGCGCCACCGGCAGCGGCAGCAGACCGATGCCCGGCAATTGCAGGTTGACCATGTCGCGAATGTGTTCCACCGAGCCGATTTTGCTCTGCAGGCCGAAGCGGCTGCGCAGGGTCTCGGCAGGTACATCGGCGCGCACCACCAGAATAAAACTGGCGTTGTCGAGCAGGGTCTTGTCAGCCAGCATGGCCACATGAATGCCATAGGCTTTTTCGACGATCGGAATCGGCGTGGCCTTGCTGTCGATCAGCATCGACAGCGCTTCACGCAGGGCTTGCATCACCGGCGCAAAGCTCAGCGCGAGGTCATCATGCTGGTACTGCGGGAATTCCTGCGGTCGCCGCCCGGAAGCGGTAAAAGTCGAGAATTCCCCGGCCAGGCTCACCAACTCGCTGTAGAAGCGCTCGGGATGCAAAGGGCTCAAGTGGCTCAAGTGCTGGATCAACGGCTGAGCACGGTTGACCAGTTGCAGCAGCATGAAGTCGGCAATCTCCGAAGCACCGCCGGCACCGGACGCCACCACCCGCCCAGCGAGCGCTTCGCCGCGTTGATGAAGCAGGCCCAGTAGCTCGTTGCGAAACGCAGCCAAGGGCGTGGAGGCGACCACATCCAGCAGCGGCGGGATGTAAGTGTCATCGAGCACCAAGGCGCGGTCGGCGCGTTTCTCCTTGATTCGCACCAGGCCGATGGCCGCGTAGTCGCTGATGCCATCCCGGGCGACCAATAATCGCAGTGCCCTCGCCCCCACGGCCACCGGGGCCTGGTTTTCGAACGGCGCGTTGTCGTCCCGCACTTCGCGCACCTGACTCACATAGCGCGCAGCGCCCAGGGCCTCGCCTTCGTCAACGGTGTCACGCGCGCCGGCGCGCTTGAGCGGCAAGGCCAGGTACACCAAACCATCGCGCAGGTTGTCATCGATATTCAGCGGGCTCGGCGCCAGATCATCCTGGGGAATGTTGAATGGCGTGCCGTCTGGCAACAGGCCCCGCGCCGAGATGATCGCCAGTTTGCCCTGGGCCAGCAGGCCCTGGTCGATCAGCAACTCAGAAAACCCCCAGGCACCGGCCGACAATGGGCGACTCCGGGCGTCGATGAGATTCTCCAGGTAACGGTCATGCTGCTGGAAGTGCTGCGTTCCAATGAACATGCCTTCCGACCAGACCACGCGATTGTTCCAGGACATGGGGGGCTCCGATTGTTTATTGGGCAGGGCTGGATGGGGGAACCGCGACGGCGCTGCGCACGGCTCGCACGTCGAGGCTGATCTGGTATTCGGTGTATTGGCGCGGCGGGACGTTCATCACCGTGCGCCACAGCGACTGATCCAGCTCGCGATACCCCACCAGCACGCCGATATGGCGGGTGGCCGGATCGAGGTCACGCTGCAGACTCAACTGCTGGCCAGGCTGGATCAGCACTTCGTCCTGGTCGATCAGATCCGCACCGAGCGTCGCCTGGGCTCGTTCGGCCAGTGCGAAATAATCGGAACGACCGAAGGTGGCAGCATTCTTCAATTCGAAAATGCGCACCCGGACCGGGGCCGGCTGCCCAGTGGCTCCGGGGTTGAGCCCGGCGATGGCGTGAAAGTGCAACTCGACGGCGGCCGTGTCGGCCTCAGCCTCTTCGGGCTGGGGTTTGGTGGCCTCCTTGGCACACGCGGTCAGCAGAAGCGCGGTGGCGACTGCGAGTAAAAACCTGTGAATCATCCTGCGTCCTCAATGACGTTTCAGCTATCCGTTGTTCCGTTCTTTGCTCTGAATGCCGTTATGCAACGGCCACGCTCAGCGGCGGCGTTGCCTGGTACTGTGTTCTTCGTAGGCACGGCTGAATTCCCGACCGAACAGGTCCTGGAAATCCTCCTGGGCCTCACGGGAAATATTGCTGTAGAGCTCGGTGAACTGCTGCCAGTACTGGGCCTGTCGTGAACCATTGAAAATGCTCGACAGGCCAGCGGGCTTGCCCATGCGCTCTTCCAGTTGTGCCGGCTCGAAACGCGACAGCAGATGCTTGATCGCCGCTTCCACACCGGCCATCACCGCCAACTGGTGGGCACGCAAGTCATCGAAGCTGTCGCGCACCGCCAGGTCCGGCGCCATGAACGCCTGATTGGTGTGGCGCAACAGCAGCAGCAAGGCCTCATCGACGTTGGGAGCGAATTTCAGCGGGTTGTTTTCCACCGGCTGAATCATCGTCTGCTGAATGCGAAACTCGCCCTTGAGGCTGCTGCGGGCGCGCAAGACATCGATCAGGCCTTCGACCATCAATCGATAACTGCGGCCGATGTTTTCCATCTGCGCTTCGGCCTGGGCCTTTTCCAGGCGCACTTGATCCAGCCCGGCGCCGCGCAGAAAGGCTCGTAACAGGTCGGGTTGCGAATGGTCGACCGGGCTGACCGGATTGACCGGGGGCTCAACGATAGCCACGGGCGGTTCGCGCAGGGGTGCCGGCTCGATCGGCACGCTGATTTGAGGTACGGGTGGTGGCGCAACTTCTGCAACAGGCAAGGGGGCGACAGGCAGGGGGGCAACCGCCACCGGCGCGGGCTTGTCGCTGAACAGGTCCCAATCTTCCGGAATCACCGGCGCTGGGGCTGGGGCTGGGGCCGACGCCAGCGGCACAGGCTCGGCCATGGGCGTCGGGTTGGGGATCGGGGTCGGTGGGCGGAAATCGTGCTGCTCAGCCGGAACATGGTCGGACTGAGTGGCTGGCGGGATGCTGCTCGGTGCCAGAAAGTCGAACAAGTCCGGCAGCGTGTCCATGGCCGACACACCCTGGAAATGTGCAGGTGGTGTCATGGGCGACGATGTCGGCGTAGCCACGCCGGCGCCCTGACGCCCCATCAGAGCCTCGAAGCTGTTGGACGAATCGGCAAAAGGGTTGTTGTCAGTCACCGGCAGATTGAAATCGATGCGCGCCTGGATTTCATAATCACCTATGCGGATAACTTCCCCATCTTGCAATGGCTCGCTGTTTCCTTTGCGCAGACGAATGCCGGCCTTAACCAATTCCACACCATTAGTGCTGTTATCGGTTAAATAATACCGGCCATCTTTATATTGAATAACGCAATGCTTTCCGGAAACCAAGCGCTCTGGATCGGGCAATACCCAGTCATTATCAGAATTACGGCCAATTGCCATTACTCCCTGATCCATGGATTTTTCAGAGCATTGACCAGGGGTAATCTTGTGATAACTAGTGATAGTCAAACACAGCGGCATCTTGCCTCCTTGCTGCACACTTTGCGCGCCGGCGAATGAAGGGATCAATCCCCGCGAAGCTCGCCGACAAACCTTGCAAACAACCTAAAAAACAGCTTTTTACCAGCACATTTGCTGATCTTAACCGGTTTACGTGACAAAAAATCTGCGTCAGTACCTTCTTGGACCTACCGGTCGCGAGGGTTGTTAAGCACCTCACATCTGTCACACAGGAGAAATAGCTTACCTTGACAAGCCATAAGTACTACACCAAAAATGAACAACTTTCTTGAATACAGTGATGGCACTTTAAGATCACAGAGGATCCAAAGGGCCATTACACACAAGGAAACATGCGAAGTTCCACTTGGAACTAACGTGTGAACTGCCCGTTTCTGTCGCGGGCGATAGGGAGATCAATTTCAGTGGAAGTGCCTTTGCTGCTCGCCGCCGTTTCCGCGACTTCGCCTTGTGGCGAAGATCTGGAATACGACGCTGACTTTTTGCGCCTGGAACGCGATTCCCAAGGCCAGCCCGAGCGCAGCATGGGCGATTCGATATTGCCTGCCGAACCGCCTGAATGGCGCAGCATCCAGCAGCAAAGCCTGGATTTGTTGCAACGCAGCAAAGACCTGCGTATCACCCATTTCCTTTTGCAAAGCTCCCTTGCCCTGGAAGGTGTCCCCGGCCTGGCCCGCGTCCTGACGCTGATCAGCGAATTGCTCAAGCAATACTGGGCCGACCTGCATCCACGCCTGGATGCCGAAGACGACAACGATCCCACCGTGCGCATCAATGCCCTCGCCGGCCTGGCGTCCGATGCCACCATTCGCCTGCTGCGCGAAAGTATCCTGGCCCGTTCGCGAACCTTTGGCGCTGTCAGCCTGCGCGCCGCCGCCAACGCCAGCGGTCTGCAAAGCTTCCCTGACGAAAACCTCGGCGCCGAACAACTCGCCGGAGCGTTCCTCGACAGCGATCCCGAACAGTTGGACATCATCCGCAAAGCCTTGCACGAGGCCCGTAGCGCCGCCGAGACCATCGAGCAACACGTCAGCGAACAAGTCGGCTCCGCCCAGGGCGTTGACCTTGGCCCATTGAAGCAACCGCTCAAAATGGCCTTGCAGATTCTCGGCCAGTTCGCCCCGCAGAGCGGCGACAGCCCCCAGCCCGATGCCATCAGCGACGACAGTGCCGCGCCGGTTGAATACCCCACCGCGCCAAGCGCGCCGCGCAACGCCAACGCCAGCAGCGGCGAAATCAACAACCGTGACGACGTGCTGCGCAGCCTGGACCGGATTCTTGCGTATTACACCCGTCACGAGCCCTCCAGCCCCCTGCCGGTGCTGTTGAATCGGGCAAAGAATCTGGTGCACGCCGACTTCGCGGCGATCGTGCGCAACCTGATTCCCGACGGCATCAGCCAATTTGAAAACCTGCGCGGACCAGACAGCGAATAAAAAGCGTACGGATCACGCAGTCACGTCACCGGCACCGCCGATGACGCCAACACCGTCGCTTGAGCGACCAGGAGCAGCAACGTGGCGAAGCAAAGTTCTCAGAAATTCATCGCGCGCAACCGTGCGCCTCGAGTGCAGATCGAGTACGACGTCGAGCTTTACGGCGCCGAGAAAAAGGTCCAGTTGCCCTTCGTAATGGGCGTTATGGCTGACCTCGCCGGCAAGCCCGCCGAGCCTCTGGCACCTGTGGCCGATCGCAAGTTCCTTGAAGTGGATGTGGACAACTTCGACTCCCGCCTCAAGGCCATGCAGCCACGCGTTGCGTTCCACGTGCCCAACGAGCTGACCGGCGAAGGCAACCTGAGCCTGGACATCACCTTTGAAAGCATGGACGACTTCAGCCCGGCCGCCGTGGCGCGCAAAGTCGACTCGCTAAACAAGCTGCTCGAAGCGCGCACTCAATTGGCCAACCTGCTGACCTACATGGACGGCAAGACCGGTGCCGAAGAAATCATCATGAAGGCCATCAAGGATCCGGCGCTGCTCCAGGCACTTGCCAGTGCGCCCAAGCCCGCCGAGCCTCAGGCTTAATCAGGACGAATGATCATGACCGATCCAGTACGCGCAAGCGCCCAGACACTGGGCACCACCGAAGAAGCCAGCGAGTTCGCCTCCCTGCTGCTGCAAGAATTCAAACCCAAGACCGAACGCGCCCGTGAAGCCGTCGAGACCGCCGTGCGCACCCTGGCCGAACAGGCCCTGGCGCAGACCGACCTGGTGTCCAACGACGCCATCAAGTCGATTGAGTCGATCATCGCCGCCATCGACGCCAAGCTCACCGCCCAGGTCAACCAGGTCATCCATCACCCGGAGTTCCAGCAACTGGAAAGCGCCTGGCGTGGCTTGCACTACCTGGTCAACAACACCGAGAGCGACGAGCAGCTCAAGATCCGCGTGCTCAACATCTCCAAGACCGACCTGCACAAGACCCTGAAGAAATTCAAGGGCACCGCATGGGACCAGAGCCCGATCTTCAAAAAGATGTACGAAGAAGAATACGGCCAGTTCGGCGGCGAACCTTACGGCTGCCTGGTGGGCGATTACTACTTCGACCAGTCGCCGCCGGATGTCGAATTGCTGGGCGAACTGTCGAAAGTCTGCGCCGCCATGCACGCGCCATTCATTGCCGCCGCATCGCCGACCGTGATGGGCATGGGCTCGTGGCAGGAACTGTCGAACCCGCGCGATCTGACCAAAATCTTCACCACCCCGGAATATGCCGGCTGGCGCTCGCTGCGTGAATCGGAAGACTCGCGTTACATCGGCCTGACCATGCCGCGCTTCCTGGCACGCCTGCCGTACGGTGCCAAGACCGACCCGGTGGAAGCCTTCGCCTTCGAAGAAAACACCGACGGCGCCGACAGCTCCAAGTACACCTGGGCCAACGCCGCTTACGCGATGGCGGTGAACATCAACCGCTCGTTCAAACACTTTGGCTGGTGCTCGCGCATTCGTGGCGTGGAGTCTGGTGGTGAAGTGGAGAACCTGCCGGCGCACACCTTCCCGACCGACGACGGTGGCGTGGACATGAAGTGCCCGACCGAAATCGCCATTTCGGACCGCCGTGAAGCGGAACTGGCGAAGAACGGTTTCATGCCGCTGCTGCACAAGAAAAACACCGACTTCGCCGCGTTCATCGGCGCCCAGTCGCTGCAAAAGCCGGCCGAGTACGACGACCCGGATGCTACCGCCAACGCCAACCTGGCTGCGCGCCTGCCCTACCTGTTCGCCACCTGCCGTTTCGCCCATTACTTGAAGTGCATCGTGCGCGACAAGATCGGCTCCTTCAAAGAGAAGGACGAAATGCAGCGCTGGTTGCAGGACTGGATCCTCAACTACGTCGACGGTGACCCAGCGCACTCCACCGAAACCACCAAGGCCCAGCACCCATTGGCGGCGGCCGAAGTGATTGTCGAAGAGGTGGAAGGCAACCCGGGGTATTACAACTCCCGGTTCTACCTGCGCCCGCACTATCAGCTCGAAGGTCTGACTGTGTCACTGCGCCTGGTATCCAAGCTGCCTTCGGCCAAAGGCGCGTAACACCGCCCTTGATGTGATCGTCCCCACGCTCAGCGTGGGAACGATCAGAAAAACACAACGTGGTAGACACCACACAGGGAGAGAACATGGCTGTTGATATTTTCATCAAGATCGGCGACATCAAGGGCGAGTCCATGGACAAGGCCCACAAGGACGAAATCGACGTCTTGAACTGGAGCTGGGGCATGTCTCAGTCCGGCAATATGCACGTGGGCGGCGGCGGCGGAGCCGGCAAGGTGAACGTCCAGGACCTGTCGCTGACCAAGTACGTCGACAAGGCTACACCCAACCTGATGATGCACTGCGCCAGCGGCAAGCACATCGACAAGGTCAAGCTGACCGTGCGCAAGGCCGGCGGCGAAAGCCAGGTCGAGTACATGATCATCAACCTGGAAGAAGTGCTGATCAGTTCCCTGAGCACCGGCGGCTCGGGCAGCGATGATCGTCTGACTGAAAACGTCACCCTGAACTTCGCCAAGGTGCTGGTGGACTACCAGCCGCAAAAAGCCGACGGCACCAAGGAAGGCGGGCCGATCAAGTTCGGCTGGAACATCCGCCAGAACGTCAAGGTGTAATCGAACGTGCCCCCGTCGTTATGCGCCGGGGGCATTTTGGTGCTTGCTCGAATCCAATCCTTTCCCATCCGGTGTCTGAGTCATGGCCAAGCCTTCGTTTGTCAATTTGTGGAAAGCCTATTCCGACCTTCTGGTTACGTATCCTGACGCCAAGCCCTGTGAGGGCCCTTGGGAAAACCAGTGTGCTATCCGCATGAGCGCGACACTCAATGCAGAGCTGACCATCAAGGTCAACAAATCCACCTATACCGAACCCAAGTGTGCACATGAGCACGCCCGGGGTGCCGAGTCGCTGGCGAACTGGTTGTGGAAGCATCATCTGGGGCGGCCAACCATTCTGGGTAACAGCGCCGAGGAGCGTCGCACGTTGATGGGCAAGACCGGGCTTATCTTCTTCAAGGACTGTTTCCAGCAGTCAGGGGAGTCGGCGGACAATCGTACTGGCGATCATATTGATCTATGGAATCGGGGCCTGACCCAAACCGGCGACCTCTTTTACAGGTCCAGAGCTGTCTGGTTCTGGGAGCTCGCATAATGAAAAATCACCGGCTCGCCATGTGCCTGGCGATAAGCCTGACCAGCCTGAGCGCATGCGCCGAACATGCCCAGATGCCAACAACCCAGGCCGTCTTTGTTGGGCAGCAACTCAGCCTGATTGACGACCAGGGTCAATGCACGCTGGTCAAACCCGACCAGAGTCGCATGAAGCTGGACATGGAATGGCCTTGCAGCTTCAGCCTGAATAAACAACAGCAACTGCGCGTAGAAACGTTCAACAACATCCCGATATTTTCGGTCTGGCGCAGCGAGCACATGCCTGCGCCCAGCCGCGACTGCCTCAGCAAAATGCAGGCTATCCGCCAGATCCCGGGAGGGCTGGAGGCGGGAGCGGTCAACACGTTTGCGTCCTGCGGCACGGGAGGGGACCAAAAAATGTATGTAGCGCCATTTACGTGGTAACCGACATCGCCACCCGCGATCGCCTGCAACCGTCCCTGCTGGATCGGTTGACCGACGACGACCCAGGCAACCTCAAGGAAAGCGCCGACAAGCGCGTGCTGTCCCTGACCCAACTCAAAGCCTCGGTGTTGCGGGACCTGGCGTGGCTGCTCAACACCACTTCATTGCTCAGCGCCGATGCGACGCTGCACACACCGGCCGGCACTTCGGTGGTCAACTTCGGGCTGCCAGCCCTGGCCGGCAACAGTGCATCGAACGTCGATATCGTGGCGCTTGAAGCACTGATCCACCAGGCCATCGCCACGTTCGAGCCGCGGATTCTGCGCCATACCCTGCGCGTGCGGGCCCGGGCATCCGCCGAGATGAATCACAACGCCCTGAGTTTCGAGATCGAAGGCGACCTCTGGGCCCAGCCAGTGCCGCTGCGCCTGATGCTGCAAACCGACTTGGACCTGGAATCCGGCCATGTGCGAGTGGTCAACGCCGACCAGCGGAGACACTCATGAACCCGCGCCTGCTGGAACTGTACAACCAGGAATTGCACCACGTACGCGAAAGCGCGGCGGAGTTCGCCCAGGAATACCCGAAAATCGCCAGTCGGCTGACGTTGTCCGGCATGGACTGCGCCGATCCGTACGTCGAGCGCTTGCTGGAAGGGTTCGCCTACCTGACGGCGCGGGTACAGCTCAAGCTCGATGCCGAATACCCGACCTTCACCCACAACCTGCTGGAAATCGCGTACCCCCATTACTTGGCGCCAACACCGTCGATGACCGTGGTGCAATTTCAGGCAGACCCCGATGAAGGCTCACTGAGCAGCGGCTTCCCGTTGCCCCGGGATACGGTTCTGCGCGCAGCCCTGGGTCGCGAAAGCCAAACCTGCTGTGAGTACCGCACCGCCCATGCGGTGACGTTGTGGCCATTGCAGGTCAGCCAGGCCGAGTACTTCGGCAACCCGTCCGCCGTGCTCGGGCGCCTGGCCGCCAGTGCCTCCAAGGCCAAGGCTGGCCTGCGCCTGACCCTGCGCACCGGTGCCGAACTGCCGTTCAACAGTCTGGCCCTGGACAACCTGCCGCTGTACCTCAACGGCGCCGACGAACAACCCTTTCGCCTCTACGAACAGTTGCTGGGTAACGCCTGCGCCGTCTTCGCCCGTCAGCCCGGCGGCGATTGGGTAGAACGCCTGCCCCAGGATGCACTGCGCTCCGTGGGGTTCGACGATACCGACGCCGCGCTGCCCGTGGTGTCGCGAGCCTTCCAGGGCTATCGCCTGTTGCAGGAATACTTCGCCCTGCCCCGCCGCTTTCTGTTTGTCGACTTCACCGGGTTGAGCCGGGCGGTCAAACGCTGCCAGGGCCAGGAGCTGGAATTGATCGTGCTGTTCGACCGTCACGATCCGAGCCTGGAAGGCAGTGTCGGTGCCGCACAGTTCCTGCCGTTCTGCACCCCGGCAATCAACTTGTTTCCCAAGCGCCTGGATCGCATCCACTTGTCGGAACGGGTGAATGAACACCATGTGATCGCCGACCGTACCCGGCCGATGGATTTCGAGATTCATTCCCTGACCGCCCTCACCGGCCATGGCACCGGGTCGGAACAGCCTTTTTTGCCGTTCTACGCCGTCCGCGATCCGTCTCGCTACGGCCGCGATCAGGCGTATTACACGGTGCGGCGCGAACCCCGCATGCTCTCCAGCGGCCAGCGGCGCAACGGCCCACGTTCGACTTACATCGGCAGCGAAACCTTCGTCAGTCTGGTGGACAGCCAGCAGGCGCCCTATCGTCACGACCTGCGCCAATTGGGCGTAACGGCGTTATGCACCAACCGCGACCTGCCCCTGTTCATGAGCGTGGGCAACAACAAGACCGACTTCACCCTGGCCGACAGCGCACCGGTAGCGGCGGTACGCTGCGTGGCCGGCCCGAGCCGCCCACGCGCCAGCCATGCCCACGACGCCAAGGCCTGGCGGTTGATCAGCCAGCTTTCGCTCAATTACTTGTCCCTCAGCGAGCAAGGCCAGGGCGCCGCCGCCCTGCGCGAGCTGCTGCGCCTGTATGGCGACGACAACGATGCAGCCTTGCAATTGCAGATCGAAGGCCTGCGCGAAGTCAGCAGCAAGGCCTGCACCCGACGTTTGCCAATGCCGGGCCCGATCGTGTTTGGCCGCGGCCTGGAGATCACCCTGGAATTCGATGAGAACGCGTTTCGTGGCACGGGCGTCTTTTTGCTCGGTGCAGTGTTCGAGCGCTTCCTGGCACGTTACGTGTCGATCAACAGTTTTACCGAGACGGTGATCCGTACCACCGAGCGCGGCGAGATCATGCGATGGAAAGCCAAACCCGGACGTCGTCCGACCCTGTGAATACCCTGGACGCGATGCACCAGGAGCCCTGGGAATACGACTTCTTCCAGGCATTACGGCGCATCGAGTGCGAATCGCCTGAGCTTCCGCGCCTGGGTCATTCGTTGCGCCTGGCCGATGACCCCTTGCGCCTTGGGCAACAAGCCGATTGCACCTTCGCTCCGGCGACCCTGGCCTCGGTACAGCCGGGCATCGACGGTTCGCCGGCACGTCTGGAACAATTCTTTTTTGGCCTCGGCGGCCCCAACGGCCCGTTGCCGTTGCACCTCACCGAATATGTGCGTGAACGCCAGCGCAACAACGCCGACAGCACCAGCAAACGCTTTCTGGATGTATTCCACCATCGCCTGCTGAGCCTGTTTTACCGGGCATGGGCCGAAGCGCGACCGACAGTCAGCCATGATCGCCCGGACGATGACTACTGGTCGGCACGTCTGGCAGCGCTGAGCGGTCGAGGCATGCCGAGCCTGCTCAAACAAGGCCTGATACCCGACACGGCGAAGCTGCATTACAGCGGTCATCTGTCGGCACAAACCCGCTATCCCGACGGTTTGAAGGCAATCATCGGCGAGTACTTCGGCCTGCCGGTGGAGATCGAAGAGTACGTCGGCCAATGGCTGGTGCTGCCGGAGCGCAGCCGCGTGGGCGTCAGCGCCCATCAGTTGGGCGTGGATTTTTGCCTGGGCCGCTGCGTCTGGGATCGCCAGCACAAATTCCGCATTCGCCTGGGGCCGCTCAAGCTGGATGACTACATGAGCATGTTGCCCGGCAGCCCATCCTTCAATGAGCTGGTGGCCTGGGTGGCCGAATACCTGGGCCATGAACTGGACTGGGATCTGAACCTGGTTCTGAAACAGCCCGAAGTGCCGACGCTGCAACTCAATGGCCGCTTCCGCCTGGGGTTCAATACCTGGGTGGGCAAGCCCGCAAAAGATGCCAAGGACTTAATACTGGCCCGGCATTACGCCGAGCAAGCCAACACCTCACAGATCTCAAGGAGCCAAGAGCATGGGTGAAATCAGTCGCGCCGCGTTGTTCGGCAAACTCAACAGCGTGGCCTACAAAGCCATCGAAGCCGCCACCGTGTTCTGCAAGTTGCGCGGTAACCCTTATGTGGAACTGGCCCACTGGTTTCATCAGTTGCTGCAATTGCAGGATTCGGACCTGCACCGCCTCATCCGCCAGTTCAATATCGAGCCGGCGCGCCTGGCCCGGGACCTGACCGACGCCCTGGACCGTTTGCCACGAGGCTCGACGTCAATCACTGACTTGTCTTCCCATGTGGAAGAAGCCGTGGAGCGTGGCTGGGTCTACGGCAGCCTGATGTTCGGCGAAAGCCAGGTGCGTACCGGTTATCTGGTGCTGGGCATCCTCAAGACCCCAAGCCTGCGCCATGGATTACTGGGACTGTCGGCAGAGTTCGACAAGATCAAGGTCGAGGCCCTGAGCGAGCGTTTTGACGAGTACGTCGGCGACTCGCCGGAAAATGCACTCAGCGCCAGCGATGGTTTCAACGCCGGCAGCGTGCCCGGTGAAGCCAGTGGCGCCATGGCCCCAAGTGCCATGGGCAAGCAGGAAGCGCTCAAGCGTTTTACCGTCGACCTCACCGAACAAGCGCGCAGTGGCAAGCTTGACCCGATCGTCGGCCGTGACGAAGAGATCCGCCAATTGGTAGACATCCTCATGCGTCGTCGGCAGAACAACCCGATTCTGACCGGTGAAGCCGGCGTCGGTAAAACCGCCGTGGTCGAAGGTTTTGCCCTGCGCATCGTCGCCGGTGACGTGCCGCCGGCGCTCAAGGATGTGGAACTGCGCAGCCTGGACGTCGGCCTGTTGCAGGCCGGCGCGAGCATGAAAGGTGAATTCGAACAGCGCCTGCGCCAAGTCATCGAAGACGTCCAGGCCTCACCAAAACCGATCATCCTGTTTATCGACGAAGCCCACACCCTGGTAGGTGCCGGTGGCGCCGCCGGCACCGGGGACGCGGCCAACCTGCTCAAGCCGGCCCTGGCCCGGGGCACCCTGCGCACCGTGGCCGCCACGACCTGGGCCGAGTACAAAAAGCATATCGAAAAAGACCCGGCCCTGACCCGCCGCTTCCAGGTGGTGCAAGTGGCCGAGCCGTCGGAAGACAAGGCGCTGTTGATGATGCGCGGCGTGGCCTCGACCATGGAAAAACACCATCAGGTGCAGATCCTCGACGAAGCCCTGGAAGCCTCGGTCAAACTGTCCCATCGCTACATCCCCGCGCGCCAGCTGCCGGACAAATCCGTGAGCCTGCTGGACACCGCCTGCGCCCGCGTTGCCATCAGCCTGCACGCCGTGCCGGCCGAAGTGGACGACAGCCGTCGGCGCATCGAGGCGTTGGAAACCGAGCTGCAGATCATCGCCCGCGAGCACGCCATCGGCATCGTCATCGGCGCCCGCCAAACCCAAAGTGAAAACCTACTGAGTGCCGAACGCGAACGCCTCGCCGAGCTGGAAAGTCGCTGGGCCGAAGAGAAAACCCTGGTAGACGAATTGCTCGCCACCCGCGCCACCCTGCGTGAGCGCGTCGGCGTGGTGGACAGCGAGGACGGCAGCGAGACCAGCCACGCCTTGCGCGAAAAGCTGGTGGACCTGCAACAGCGTCTCAGCGCCCTGCAAGGGGAAACGCCGTTGATTCTGCCGACGGTCGATTACCAGGCCGTGGCCTCGGTGGTCGCCGACTGGACCGGGATTCCGGTGGGCCGCATGGCCCGTAACGAACTGGAAACCGTGCTCAACCTCGACCTGCACCTGAAAAAACGCATCATCGGCCAGGACCACGCCTTGCAGATGATCGCCAAACGCATCCAGACCTCCCGCGCCGGCCTCGACAACCCGAGCAAGCCGATCGGGGTATTCATGCTCGCCGGCACCTCCGGCGTGGGCAAGACCGAAACCGCCCTGGCCCTGGCCGAAGCCATGTACGGCGGCGAGCAAAACGTCATCACCATCAACATGAGTGAATTCCAGGAAGCTCACACGGTGTCCACCCTCAAGGGCGCGCCACCGGGCTACATCGGCTATGGCGAAGGCGGCGTGCTGACCGAAGCCGTGCGGCGCAAACCCTACAGCGTGGTACTGCTGGACGAAGTGGAAAAGGCTCACCCGGATGTGCACGAGATCTTCTTCCAGGTCTTCGACAAAGGTGTGATGGAGGACGGCGAAGGCCGGGTGATCGACTTCAAGAACACCTTGATTCTGCTGACCACCAACGCTGGCACCGAGCTGATTGCCCAGGTCTGCAAAGACCCGCAAAACGTGCCGGAGCCCGAAGAAATCGCCAAGGCCCTGCGCCAACCACTGCTGGAGATTTTCCCGCCGGCCTTGCTGGGCCGCCTGGTGACCATTCCGTACTACCCGCTCAGCGACGAGATGCTCAAGGCCATTACCCGCCTGCAACTCAACCGCATCAAAAAGCGCGTGGAGAACACCCACAAGGTGGCCTTCGATTACGACGACGCGGTGATCGACCTGATCGTCTCCCGTTGCACCGAAACCGAAAGTGGTGGGCGGATGATCGACACCATTCTGACCAACAGCCTGCTACCGGACATGAGCCGCGAGTTCCTCACCCGCATGCTCGAAGGAAAAGCGCTGGCAGGGGTGCGGATCAGCGCCCGGGACAACGAATTGCACTACGACTTCAGCGACGCCGCCTAAGCGGCCCTCCTCCGTAGGAAGGAACCGAGCAGTGACAAGGGATAACTGATGCTATTCAAGCAACTCTCACGCCTGGCAAAGATCACCAGCCCCCTGGGGCCGGATGTGCTGTTGCTCAAGGACATGGGCGGAGACGAAGAATTGGGGCGGCTGTTCAACTATGAGTTGCAGCTGCACTCGCTGGACAACGCCATCGACCTCAACCAGTTGCTCGGCAAACCCATGTGCCTGAGCCTGCAACTGGACGGCGGTGGCGAGCGTCATTTCCATGGCATCGTTGCCCGTTGCAGCCAGAACGTCGACCAGGGCCAGTTCGCCAGTTACCAGGTCACGCTGCGGCCCTGGCTATGGCTGTTGACCCGCACCTCCGATTGCCGGATTTTCCAGAACCTGACCATCCCGCAGATCATCAAGCAGGTGTTTCGTGACCTGGGTTTCTCGGATTTCGAAGATGCCCTGAGCCGGCCCTATCGCGAGTGGGAATACTGCGTGCAGTATCGCGAAACCAGCTTCGACTTCGTCAGCCGCCTGATGGAACAGGAAGGAATCTACTACTTCTTCCGCCATGAACAGGGTCGTCATGTGCTGGTGCTGGCCGATGCCTACGGCGCCCATGCCAACGTGCCCGGCTATGCCTCGGTGCCCTACTACCCCAAGAATGAACAGCAACGCGAACGCGATCACATCTACGATTGGCACCTGGCCCAGCAAATCCAGCCGGGCTCGCTGGAACTCAACGACTATGACTTCCAGCGCCCTGGCGCGCGGATTGACGTTCGCTCGGCCATGCCCCGTCCGCACACCGCCGGCGATTATCCGCTGTACGACTACCCCGGCACCTATGTGCAAAGCGAAGACGGCGAACACTACGCACGTACCCGCATCGAAGCCTTGCAGACCCTGCACGAACAGGTCGAGCTGGCCGGCAACGCCCGAGGCCTGGGGTCGGGTCATTTGTTCAGCCTCACCGGCTTCAGCCGCCAGGACCAGAACCGCGAATACCTGATCGTCGGCGCCCGCTACCACATTGACCAGGAAAGCCTGGAAACCAGCGGTGGCGTGGCTTCGGCACAGTTCGAAAGCAGCCTGACCTGCATCGACGCACAACAAAGCTATCGCCCGCTGCCCAACACCCACCGCCCCATCGTCAAAGGCCCGCAGACCGCACTGGTGGTGGGCCCCAAGGGCGAGGAAATCTGGACCGACCAGTTCGGCCGGGTGAAGGTGCACTTCTACTGGGACCGTCACGACCAATCCAACGAAAACAGTTCATGCTGGATTCGCGTGTCGCAATCCTGGGCCGGAAAAAACTGGGGCTCGATGCAGATCCCACGAATCGGCCAGGAAGTCATCGTCAGCTTCCTCGAAGGCGACCCGGATCGGCCGATCATCACCGGCCGCGTCTACAACGCCGAACAGACCGTGCCCTACGACTTGCCGGAAAACGCTACCCAGAGCGGCATGAAAAGCCGTTCGAGCAAGGGCGGCTCGCCGGCCAATTTCAACGAAATCCGCATGGAAGACAAAAAAGGCGCCGAGCAGTTGTACATCCATGCCGAGCGCAATCAGGACATCGTGGTCGAGGTGGATGAAAGCCACTCGGTGGGTCACGACCGCAACAAAAGCATCGGGCATAACGAGACGGTGACCATCGGCAACAACCGGCTGCGCATCGTCAAGCAGGAAGACATTCTGTCGGTGGGCCAGCGCAAGACCGACAGCATCAGCCAGAGCTACGTCATCGAAGTGGGCGAAAACCTGCGGCTGGTGTGCGGCGAAAGCATCCTGGAGCTCAATGCCAGCGGCCAGATCAACCTGACCGGCGTGCAAATCAGCTTCTATGCCAGCGGTGACGCCGAGATCAACACCGGCGGCGTGCTGCACCTGAACAACGGCGGCGGCCCTGGCGCCACGCCTGACGGCCAGGGCGTCAAGGCCAGCATCGACGCCAATATCAATGCCGCATTCCCCAAGCCCAAGGGCTAACCACGAGATTCAAGCGCCATGACTTACCGCATCAATGAGTTCCAGTTCCAGCTGCCGGCAAGCGAGCTGCAAGACGCGACGATCAACATCCTCAAGTTCCCCGAACTGGGCACCTCGCTGATTGTCAGCCGCAGCTTGCTGGCCGAGGGCGAAACCCTGCAAAGCAACTTCGACGACCAGCTCAAGCGCCTGGAAAAACAAGTGCAGGACTTGCGTTTTCAGCCGGGCGTCGCCGTGCGCCTGGGCGCCAGCCAGGAGGTCGAAGGCATCGAGTTGCGCAGCCAGTTCAACAAGGGCAACGACAAAGTCTTCCAATATCAGTTGGCGCTGGTATTGCCCGGCACCCGCAAAATGCTCGCCCTGAGCTACGTGAAGGCGGAAAAACTCGGCGATGCCGAAGCCGCGCATTGGGCAACCATCAAGAGTTCGTTGCTGTTCGACGTTCCGGCCTGATGAGCACCCTGCATGTCTGACGCACTCTGGGCCGCCCGGCTGGGCGATGCCCTCGACCACACCTCGATGATGGCCGACATCCTCGGCGGCGTGCTGGAGGTGGCGGCCAACATCGCGATCACCGCGCTGGCGACGGCTGCCGTGGTGGCGGCCACGGGCATCACCGTCGCCACCGGCGGCCTCGGCTGCTTCCTGCTCGGCGCGGTGGTGGGCACCATCGTCGGCCTTGCCATGAGCAAGACCGGGGCCGACAAGGGCCTGAGCAACCTGTGCGAGAGCTTCAGCAATGCGCTGTTCCCGCCCACGGTGCAGGCAACGATTCTCACCGGCTCCACCAACACCCTGACCAACAACATTCCCGCCGCCCGGGCCGCCGGGGCGATTCCGTCCCATGTCGCGCCGGCCGGCACCGAGCTGGAGACACCCGAGCCGGAAGCCGAGCCCAGCTATCTGGACATGGCCGAGAGCTTCTTCTCCCAGATGTGGCGCCCCACCGTCGCCACCCCGGCGCCCGGCGCAGTGCCCAAGCCGCTGGACCTGGTCACCTGCATGAAGCATCCGCCGATGCCGCCGCAGTTTCTGGCCGAGGGCTCGGACAAAGTCACCATCAATGGCCAACCGGCCGTGCGCAGCGGCGACCGTACCACCTGCGACGCCAAGGTCGTATCGTCCGGGCTGATCTCATCGAACGTGACCATTGGTGGCGGTTCGGTGGTAGTGCGCGAGATCCGCAGCGGCAAGACCCCGGGCGTGGGGCTGGCGGTCACCGCGTTGCTGATGCTCAAGGGCGGCAAGGGCAAGTTCTTCAGCAAATTGCCGTGCATGCTGATCGGCGGCGCGGCGTCGATGGCTGTCAGCAGCGCCATGGGCGCCATGGCCAACGCCGCCATGGGTTCGTCGAACCCGGTGCATGCTGCGACCGGGGCCAAGGTGCTGGGTGGGGACGAAGAGCTGGATTTCGTGCTGCCGGGCATCTTGCCGATCGATTGGCAGCGCTTCTACAACAGCCGCGACGAACGCCGCGACAGCTTGTTCGGCGCGGGTTGGAGCGTGTCCTACGAGGTGCGGGTTGAAATCCTGCCTCACCCGGAGGGCGGGGAAACGCTGGTGTACACCGATGAACAGGGCCGGCGCATCGATATGGGGTCGATCCCCTTGGGCGGTGCGGTGTTCAGCGCGGGTGAAGGGCTGAGTGTTCGGCGGCATCGCAATGGGGAATTGTTGATTGAAAGCGATGACGGGTTGTATCGGCTGTTCGACGGTACACCCGGTAATCCGTCGTTGTTGCGCCTGAACCAGCTCGGCGACCGCAATGACAACCGCATCCACCTCGACTATGACGACGCCGGACAGTTGGCGCGCCTACGGGACACCTTCGATCTGGTGCAGGTCGAATTGATTCGGGAGCGCGACCGCGTGGCTCGAGTGGAACGCGTGTATCCCGACCAGCACCGCGAAGTACTCGTCAGTTACGGCTATGACGCAGCCGGCAACCTGGCCGAAGTGCGCGACGCCACCGGCCAGGTGCAACGGCGCTTCGCCTACGACGCCGGGCGGCGGATGGTCGAGCATCAGTTGCCCACGGGGCTGCGTTGTTTCTATGAATGGGCCTTGATCGAAGACCTTGAATGGCGCGTGGTCCGGCACTGGACCGACGAAGGCGACACTTACCAGTTCGACTATGACCTGAAGGCCGGTGTCACGCGCATCACCGACGGCTCACAGCGCATCAGCACACGACGCTGGAACACCCAGCACCAGATCACCGAATACACCGACAACCTCGGCCAGACCTGGCAGTTCGAGTGGAACGACGAACGTCAATTGCTCAGTGCCACCGACCCGCTGGGCGGGCGCTATGAATACAGCTACGACGACGCCGGCAACCTGATCGGCGAAACCGACCCGCTGGGCCGCAGTGAATCGACCCTATGGCTCGAGCACTGGGCCTTGCCGCTGGTGGAAACCGATACCGCGGGCAACAGTTGGCAATATCGCTACGATCAGCGCGGCAACTGCATCGCCGAAACCGATCCGCTGGGCCATGTAACGCGATACCGCTACGACACCCAAGGCCAGGTCGTCGAGATCATCGACGCCACCGGCAAAAGCAAAAGGCTGCGCTGGAACCCGTTCGGCCAACTGGTCGAACACATCGATTGTTCGGGTTACCCGACGCGGTTCAGCTATGACAACCGGGGCTATCTGCAAACGATCACCGATGCCCTCGGCGAACGCACCCAATTCAGTTACGACGCCCAGGGACGGTTGCTCAGCAGCCAATTGCCGGACGGCCGCACCGAGCAGTATCAGCGCGACGTCAGTGGCCAGTTGACCGGTTATACCGACCCCGCCGGGCACACCACCCTGTATCAACACAACCGCCGCGGCCAGGTGCGTCAGCGTACCGACGCCCATGGCCGGCAGGTGCAGTTTGGGTACGACCGCTATGGGCGGCTGCAAGCGCTGACCAATGAGAATGGCGAAAGTTATCGCTTCGCCTGGGATGCAGGGGATCGGCTGACAGAACAACAGGATCTGGATGGCAGTGCCAAGCGCTACACCTATGACCTGCTGGATAACGTCGCGGCGGTCACGGCTGTTCCGGCGCCCTACGGCAACGGTCTGGCCGTCGTCCCCGAGTCGCCCCCCGCTCCCATCGTTCACCGACTGGAACGCGACGCCGTCGGCCGGCTGATCGCCAAAATCACCGACGATGGCCGCACCGACTACTCCTACGACCCACTGGACCAGCTCACCGCCGTCACCTTCACCGACCACCAGGGCAACGCACAAACCCTGAGCTTCGCCTACGACGCCCTCGGCCAGTTGCTCGAAGAACACAGCGCGGCCGGCAACCTGCACTACCACTACGACGAACTCGGCAACCTGATCCAGACCCAACTGCCCGACGGCCGCTGGCTCAATCGCCTGTACTACGGCAGCGGCCACCTGCACCAGATCAACCTCGACGGCCAGGTCATCAGCGACTTCGAACGCGACCGCCTGCACCGCGAAGTGCTGCGCACCCAGGGCCAGATCAGCACCCGCAGCGAATACGACCGCAGCGGGCGTTTACGCTCACGCCAACGCCGTCACAGCAGTCAGCCATCGCTGATGCCGGCAGCGGTACAAAAGCACTTCGAGTACGACCCCGCCGACAACCTGATCGGCAAACTCGACCAGCAACCCACCACGCAACACCGCCAACTGCTGCACTACGACGCCACTGGCCGCATCATCGCCAGCCAGGACAGCCTGCACGGCCAGCGCGAAACCTTCGCCTACGACGCCGCCGCCAACCTGCTGGACGGCCCGCAACCCGGCGCCGGGCTGGTGGTGCACAACAAACTGCTGACCTATCAGGACAAGCGTTATCGCTATGACGCGTTTGGCCGGATGATCGAAAAACGCAGCGCTCAACGGGGTCTGCAGCGCTTTGCCTATGACGCCGAAAGCCGCTTGATCGAAGTGCGCAACGCAAACGGCAGCGTGGTCAGGATGACCTACGACCCGCTGGGCCGGCGCATCGCCAAGACCGAACACGACAGCAAGGGTTATCCACTGGGAGAAACCCGCTTCACCTGGGACGGCCTGCGCCTGTTGCAGGAACATCGCCATCAACAGACCAGCCTCTACCTCTACGAAGACGAAGGTTACGAACCCCTGGCCCGCGTCGACGGCACCGGCCCGCTGCAAAAAATCCGCTACTACCACAACGACCTGAACGGCCTGCCGGAACAGCTCACCGAGGCGGACGGCCACAACGTCTGGCAGGCGAGTTATCGGGTGTGGGGCAACACGTTAGAAGAGGTGCGCGAGCCGTATTACATTGAAGAGCAGAATCTGCGGTTTCAGGGGCAGTACCTGGACCGGGAGACGGGGCTGCATTTCAATACGTTCAGGTTTTATGATCCGGATGTGGGGCGGTTTACTACGCCGGATCCGATTGGGTTGGCTGGGGGACTAAATCTTTATCAGTACTCGCCAAACCCCATCGGATGGACCGATCCGTTGGGCTGGGAAACATGCAGACTGTCTAAGGCAGATAAAAAAGCAATGGGGAAAAAACCCACTGCTGACGTCATGACTGCCCCGCATCGCCATCATATTGTGCGCGAAAAGGCGCCCAAAAATTGGACAGACAGCAATCGCCGATATGTGGCCCATGCTCAGGGTGTTCTAAAGAGATTTGGTATCGGCTTGAATGACAGCCCTCACAACTTCGTATGGGCCCCCAATGGTAGTGGGAACCACACAATCGCTAGCGCTCGCAAAGTGTCACGAACACTCGCAGAGGCCCGAAAAGGCGGAAAAAACAAAGTGATTGAGGCGCTGAATGCAATGGGCGAGAAAATGAGAAATGGTGAATTTTTAGATGACTAGCCTGGAAAAAACATACGGAACAAATGCCCCTCTTGTCCGAGAACTTTATGCTCATATAGAGACGGGGAATGTTGAGTTTTTACGTGCCCAGCTAGACGCTCATCCAGAGCTGCTGGCCCCCCCTCGTTATGATCTTTTGAGCTATCCAGGACTTCTGCATCATGCCGCAGAGAGAAACCAGGTTGCGGTGTGTGCATTGCTAGTTGATTTGGGCATTGACCTCGACCAACCCACTGCTGGCTCAGGCAATACTACGGCGCTTGCACTGGCCGCAAAAAATGGGCATTTAGAAACAGTACGCTGGCTTCTGGAGGCAGGAGCTGATGTTAATGGCTCTCCTCTCTCGGTTGCATCTCCGCTGATAACCGCCGTCACTTTCGGGCAAAAAGAAACAGTCGAATTGCTGCTCAAGTACCATCCGGACGTCAATAGATTACATGCCAAGCTCAATCGAACGGCCCTCGATTTAGCTCAGAGCTGGAGCTTCCCTGAAATTTTCAACTGCTTGAAAGCACAAGGCGCTATCTCGGCCGTTGAAAAGGCGCCAGATGAAGAAACTCTGCCTGGTGCAGGGATTATCGATTTTGTGTGTAGGACCGCTGGCTGGGTATTACCTAAAGAACTAATCCCTCAATCCGGATCATTGGAAGTAAATTTCAGAGTAAGCTGCATCGCGAACAAAAACGACTTTAAACTCTTATTTACAGTCGGTCTTTTTGTTGAAAAACCACGCACAGAACTTTTTATCTGTCTTCCCGGAAGCTGGCGCCTACCCAAAAAAGGCTTTGCCTTCGATAGCCCTTGGATGTTCCCTCATGCGGTACTGACTGTATTGTCTGAAAAAACCCTCAAAGACTCGCCTTTAACCGAGGGTCAGGTGATTTTACGAACGGATAAAGCCTTTAGTCAGCTGGGCTGGCCAGCGGATATTGAGGCGCTCATTGTCGTGGATAAAATTTGGAACACTACTGGCGATGCAGAAATTGAAGATCATGAGGATTCGGTAAAACTCTACGTTCTGACTCCTCTAAAGCTGACAAAAAAGGGCCCCCCTGAAGGCGATGCCCTAGCCTCGGTCTTGGAGAAAAAACGTAAGGCAAGCTGGAAGAGCGTCGCTCTGACTTCACCTCTGCAAAATTGACGACACTCTCAACAGGATCTGAAGACAGCGCCAAGCGCTACACCTATGACCTGCTGGATAACGTCGCGGCGGTCACGGCTGTGCCGGCACCTTACGGTAACGGCCTGGCCGTCGTCCCCGAAACACCTCCGGCCCCCATCGTTCATCGACTGGAACGCGACGCCGTCGGCCGGCTGATCGCCAAAGTCACCGACGATGGCCGCACCGACTACACCTACGACCCACTGGACCAGCTCACCGCCGTCACCTTCACCGACCACCAGGGCAACGCACAAACCCTGAGCTTCGCCTACGACGCCCTCGGCCAGTTGCTCGAAGAACAAAGCGCGGCCGGCAACCTGCACCACCACTACGACGAACTCGGCAACCTGATCCAGACCCAACTGCCCGACGGCCGCTGGCTCAATCGCCTGTACTACGGCAGCGGCCACCTGCACCAGATCAACCTCGACGGCCAGGTCATCAGCGACTTCGAACGCGACCGCCTGCACCGCGAAGTGCTGCGCACCCAAGGCCAGATCAGCACTCGTAGCGAATACGACCGCAGCGGGCGTTTACGCTCACGCCAACGCCGACACACCAGCCAGCCATCGCTGATGCCGGCAGCGGTACAAAAGCACTTCGAGTACGACCCCGCCGACAACCTGATCGGCAAACTCGACCAGCAACCCACCACGCAACACCGCCAACTGCTGCACTACGACGCCACTGGCCGCATCATCGCCAGCCAGGACAGCCTGCACGGCCAGCGCGAAACCTTCGCCTACGACGCCGCCGCCAACCTGCTGGACGGCCCGCAACCCGGCGCCGGGCTGGTGGTGCACAACAAACTGCTGACCTATCAGGACAAGCGTTATCGCTATGACGCGTTTGGCCGGATGATCGAAAAACGCAGCGCTCAACGGGGTCTGCAGCGCTTTGCCTATGACGCCGAAAGCCGCTTGATCGAAGTGCGCAACGCAAACGGCAGCGTGGTCAGGATGACCTACGACCCGCTGGGCCGGCGCATCGCCAAGACCGAACACGACAGCAAGGGTTATCCACTGGGAGAAACCCGCTTCACCTGGGACGGCCTGCGCCTGTTGCAGGAACATCGCCATCAACAGACCAGCCTCTACCTCTACGAAGACGAAGGTTACGAACCCCTGGCCCGCGTCGACGGCACCGGCCCGCTGCAAAAAATCCGCTACTACCACAACGACCTGAACGGCCTGCCGGAACAGCTCACCGAGGCGGACGGCCACAACGTCTGGCAGGCGAGTTATCGGGTGTGGGGCAACACGTTAGAAGAGGTGCGCGAGCCGTATTACATTGAAGAGCAGAATCTGCGGTTTCAGGGGCAGTACCTGGACCGGGAGACGGGGCTGCATTTCAATACGTTCAGGTTTTATGATCCGGATGTGGGGCGGTTTACTACGCCGGATCCGATTGGGTTGGAAGGTGGGCTCAATCTTTACCAATACGCTCCGAACCCTATCGGTTGGGCGGATCCATGGGGCTGGGCGTATGCCGGGGTAGATTTCACGGGAAGCAGTGATTTGTATCCGATTAAAGGCGCACAAAAAAATATCGTGACTATCAAGATGCAAGGCTCCAGGTCGCGTGACTTTACTCAAGCCTATAAAGAAGCCGGTATTCCAAGGAGTGCCAAGAAGGACTATACCTGGCACCACGTTGATGACTTCGACCCTAAAACGGGTAACACAACGATGCAGCTTGTCAGGAAATCTGCCCACGAAGCCACCTATCCCCATGGCGGCTCAGTTGCGCAATATGAGAAACATTTCAAAGTTAATTACGACAGCAGCGAATCAGTCCTAGCAGCGTCTAAGAAAGGCTGGCTCGCCAACAAGATTCCCAACACCAAAGTCAAACCTGGGCGCTGCTCATGATTGGAGATTTCAATGCTTGAAAACAAATTCTCAGATTACGAAAAGGCCATTACCCCAGCGAATCTGGACCAGCTGGAGTCCGTCATCGGCAAGAAGCTACCGGCTCCCTTTCGAAACCATTACCTCAAGTACAACGGCGGCATGCCGGAACGAGCTTATTGGGTCAGCGAAGACTTTTTCGACCCCATCGAAGTCGCCTCTTTCAGGCCGATTACCTATGGTGAACCCACGCTGCTGTCCACCTATCAGTTGATGCTGAAGAAACAAGTTCTTCCTGCACATCTCCTTCCTTTCGCAGACGACCTGGGCGGCAATTTCTTTTGCTTGAACCTTGATTCGGGAGCCATCAGTTATTTCACGACTGACACGTTTGATAGTGACCTTAGCCCGGAAGAGAACCAGGCTGAATCCGAGAAGCCTATTTGCTCGAACTTCCTCCGTTTCGTTCAAGGACTGATCGATGAGGAAGATTTGGACGAGGAATGAGGCGCTCAGCAGCCTGGCCGACGGGGTGCATTTGTTGGTAGAGCGCGCGCTGGATCACCTGAATGAGCCGGAAATAGCAGCGATTCTCGCAAGGAAACAAAGCCGAGTCGGCTGATCCGCCAGACAGAAAAAATGGGCACCCAACCTCGTTGGCGTGCCCATTTTTTATCCCGCTCGCCCGCTGTGCGGGAAGTCGGTGCGTGTTACGGATTAACGCTGTCTTTCAACGACTTGCCTGGCTTGAACGCAACAGTGTTGCTGGCCTTGATTTTTACCGGCTCACCGGTTTGCGGGTTTTTGCCGGTGCGGGCACCGCGATGGCGTTGCAGGAAGGTGCCGAAGCCCACCAGCGTGACGCTATCCTTGCGATGCAGAGCGCCGGTGATTTCTTCGAGAACGGCGTTGAGAACGCGATTGGCCTGTTCTTTGGTGAGATCTGCTTTTTCCGCGATGGCAGCGGCGAGTTCTGGTTTACGCATGAGTGAAGCCCCTTTGACGGTTTTTTGTTGTTATGTCCGTGCTGTTCTCGTTGGAACAGCGCCCAAGGCGCCGCAGGTGCTCTACTCTGCGGCAGACGGGAATGAGGATGGCATGCGCGCAAGAGCGGCGCCAGTCTCCCCGCGACCTTTGTGGGGGCAAAAACGGGGTGATTCCGACAGAACGACCGGCATTTACGCCAACAGGGCCGGAAGTTCTTTGTTCAGGGCGAGTTTTTCCATCACCGCCGCGCCGGTCAGGGCATAGCCCAGCAATTTGCCGGCGCTGTCGCGGCACAGCACCTTGATGTCCGCGCCCTGCCCTTCGACCGTCCAGACGCCCTCCGCGCCCCGTGGCGGCGGCGAAACCACCAATGGGCAGACCGGGGTTTTCACGGTGATCGGCATCGGGCCGTAACTCACCGCCGTAGGGTTTCCGGCGAGGGTCTGGGCCAGCGCTCTCGCACAGCTCATGAGGGGCATGACGTACAACAGATTCAGCCCATCGACCTCGGCGCAATCGCCCAGGGCGTAGATGTTGGCGTGAGAGGTTTTCAGGTGACGGTCAACCACCACGCCACGATTGACCTGCACCCCGGCAGCGGCCGCCAGGTCGATGCGCGGACGCAGACCGATGGCTGACACCACTACGTCGCAAGGGATGACCTGGCCGTCAGACAGATGCGCTTCCAGGCCGTCCGCCACTCGCTGCAAGCGATTGAGCACCGGCCCGAGGTGGAAGCGCGCGCCCAGGCTTTCCAGGCCGGCCTGGACCGCAGCAGCCGCCGCCGGGTGGAGCAAGGTCGGCATGACTTGTTCGCAGGGCGCAACCAGTTGCACTTCGTAGCCACCGAGAATCAGGTCATTGGCGAATTCACAGCCGATCAAACCGGCGCCCAGCAGCAACACCCGACACTTGCCGGCCGCGGCTGCGCGAAAACGTGCGTAGTCTTCAAGGTCGTTGATCGGGAAAACGGCATCGGCCGCGTCGCCTTCGATCGGCACCCGCACGGTTTCCGCGCCCCAGGCCAGGATCAGGTCACGGTAGATCACTGATTCTTCGCCAATCCACAGGCGTTTGTGGCCCGGATCGATGCCGCTGATGCGCGTGTGGGTGCGCACTTCGGCCTTTAATTGCTCGGCCATGGCGCCCGGTTCGGCCATGCTCAGGCCATCGGCGTCTTTATTCTTGCCAAAGCCGGTGGAAAGCATCGGCTTGGAGTAGGAGCGTCCGTCATCTGCGGTAATCAACAGCAGCGGGGTTTCGCCATCGAGTTTGCGAAACTCCCGGGCCAGGTTGTAGCCAGCCAGCCCAGTGCCGACGATCACGACAGGTGCGTTCATTCCTAGCTCCTTGGATGCTTAGTTGATTTCAATCATTTCAAAATCCATTTTGCCCACGCCGCAGTCCGGGCACAGCCAGTCTTCCGGCACGTCCTGCCACGGTGTGCCCGCCGCAATACCGTCGTCCGGCCAGCCTTCGGCTTCGTTATAGATCAGGCCGCAGACCACACATTGCCACTTTTTCATTCAGGTATTTCCTCGGGATTCAGGCTTTTGCCGGCGCGAACGGTCGATAGATGAAGCGTTGCTGTCCGGCTCAGGGCGTTTTGTACTGATCGGGCCCGGCAGATGCAAGCCTGTTCGGCGCAACGGCAGGCCGGATCAATCAAACTCGCCGCCTGACATGGTAAGCTCGCCGCCTCATTTGCTGCCAATAATGACTCACTGTGCCGCACTCAAAAGCCCCCTCCCCGACGCCGCTCTGGCTTTCTCAAAGCCAACTGATGCCCCGCCCCGACACGTCTACGCTCGATTGGTTGTTCGATGAAGGGTCACTGACCCGACGCCTGACCCGTTTGTCGAATGACGGTTTCAGCGTCACGCCGCTGTTCGAAGGCTGGCAATCGCTGCGCGCCGACGAATGTGCCGCACTGGGGTTGGCCGAAGGCAGCGAAGGCTGGGTGCGCGAGGTGTATCTGCGCGGCCACGGTGAAGCCTGGGTGTTTGCCCGCAGCGTAGCCGCGCGTAGCGCGCTACAAGGCGACGGATTGCACATGGATGAGCTGGGCAGCCGCTCCCTGGGCGAACTGCTGTTTTGCGATCGGGCGTTTCAGCGCCGGGCCATCGAGGTTTGTCACTATCCTCAAGCCTGGTTGCCGGTGGAGGCTCAAGCACCTGAACTGTGGGGCCGGCGCTCGCGTTTCGACCGTGGCGCCCTGAGCGTGCTGGTGGCCGAGGTTTTCCTGCCGACCCTGTGGAGCGCCGCCCGCGCGCATCCGGAGAACTGCTGATGTACCAGAACCTGCTCAAGTCTCTGAACCGCGTGAATCCTCGGGCCTGGGATTTCATTCAGCTGACCCGCATGGACAAGCCGATCGGCATTTACCTGCTGCTGTGGCCGACGCTGTGGGCTCTGTGGATTGCCGGTGAAGGTTCGCCGTCACTGGCCAATATCGTGATTTTCGTGCTCGGCGTGGTACTGACCCGTGCCGGCGGTTGCGTGATCAACGATTGGGCGGACCGCAAGGTCGATGGCCATGTGAAACGCACCGAGCAACGGCCGCTGGTGAGCGGCAAGATCAGCTCCAAAGAAGCCCTGGTGTTCTTCGCGGTGCTGATGGGTGTGAGCTTCCTGCTGGTGCTGTGCACCAACGCGGCGACGGTCTGGCTGTCGCTGGGCGGTTTGGCCCTGGCCTTCACGTATCCGTTCATGAAGCGTTACACCTATTACCCGCAAGTGGTGCTGGGCGCGGCGTTCTCCTGGGGCATGCCGATGGCGTTCACTGCCGAGACCGGTGAGTTGCCGGCGACAGCCTGGTTGCTGTGGATCGCCAACTTGCTGTGGACCGTGGGCTACGACACCTATTACGCCATGACCGACCGCGACGATGACCTGAAGATCGGGGTGAAATCCACCGCGATCCTGTTTGGCGATGCCGACCGGGTGATCATTCTGACCTTGCAAGGCCTGGCGCTGGGCTGCCTGTTGCTGGCTGGCTCGAAATTCCATCTCGGTGGCTGGTTCCACCTTGGGTTGCTGGTGGCGGCAGGCTGCTTTGCGTGGGAGTTCTGGTACACCCGCAGCAAAGACCGGATGCGTTGCTTCCAGGCGTTTTTGCATAACCACTGGGCGGGGTTGGCGATTTTTGTGGGGATTGTGCTGGATTACGCGTTACGTTGACTGCGATTGATCTGTAGCAGCTGCCGAACTCAGGCTTCGCCAGCTGCTACAGACTGTTTATAGGGCAGGCAAATCGCTTACTTGTGTTCGCCAATCACGTGCCACATTTTCATCATGCCGTCGCCTTTCATGTCTCCCGGCTTGCTGTCCATTTTGTAGGTGTACATTGGCTTGCCGTCGTAAGTCCATTGCATTGTGCCGTCGTCACGCTTGATCGGCTTCCATTCACCCATGGGCTTGGCATCCATCGGAGCCATCATCGGCGGCCAGTTCTTCGCACACTCACCCATGCACATCGACTTGCCGTCCTTGTCCTTGTCAAAGGTATACAAGGTCATACCCTTCTGATCGACCATCATGCCGCCTTTCATCATGGCGGGTTCTGCCGCAAAGGCCAGGGACGGCAGCGTTAACGCAGCCGTGACCAGCAGGACCTTCCAGGATTTAGCAATGTGATTCATGGAAACCTTCCTTTTGTGGTTGTCAGGATTCGGAATTAGAGCTTAGTTCAGGATCGCGACAATCGCAGGCCGGCTAAAATACTGTCACACGACTGCAATAATTCCGTTATCTAATGCGGCGCAAGACAGTTAAATGACAAGAGGATTAAGGCATGGTTGGCAGGAGCATTCTGATCGTCGACGACGAAGCGCCCATTCGCGAAATGATCGCCGTTGCGTTGGAAATGGCCGGCTATGACTGCCTGGAGGCGGAGAACTCCCAGCAGGCCCATGCCATTATCGTCGACCGCAAACCGGACCTGATTCTGCTCGACTGGATGCTGCCCGGCACTTCCGGCATCGAGTTGGCCCGCCGGCTCAAGCGCGACGAACTGACCGGGGATATCCCGATCATCATGCTCACCGCCAAGGGCGAAGAGGACAACAAGATCCAGGGCCTGGAAGTCGGCGCCGACGACTACATCACCAAACCGTTTTCCCCCCGCGAACTGGTGGCCCGCCTCAAAGCCGTGCTGCGTCGCGCCGGCCCGACCGATGGCGAAGCGCCGATCGAAGTCGGCGGCCTGCTGCTGGACCCGATCAGCCACCGCGTGACCATCGACGGCAAACCTGCCGAGATGGGCCCCACCGAGTACCGCTTGCTGCAATTCTTCATGACCCATCAGGAACGCGCCTACACTCGCGGCCAGTTGCTGGATCAGGTCTGGGGCGGCAATGTCTACGTCGAAGAGCGCACTGTCGACGTGCACATCCGTCGCCTGCGCAAAGCCCTCGGCGATGCCTACGAAAATCTGGTACAAACCGTGCGCGGCACCGGCTACCGGTTTTCCACCAAGGCCTGAACAGACCGCCAGCCTCGCTGACAAGGACGCATATTTTCCGTGAACCAAAACTGGCATGGCACCCTGATTCGCCACATGCTGTTGCTGGTCACCGCCTGCCTGGTGATCGGCCTGATTTCCGGCTACTACGGCTGGAGTCTCGCCGTGGGCCTGGGGGTTTACCTGGCCTGGACCCTCAAACAGCTGCTGCGCCTGCACGAATGGCTGCGCCTGCACCAACCCGATGAAGCACCGCCCGACGGCTATGGCCTGTGGGGCGAAGTGTTCGACAGCATCTATCACCTGCAACGCCGCGACCAACGGGTACGCGGGCGCCTGCAAGCGGTGATCGACCGGGTCCAGGAATCCACTGCCGCGCTGAAAGACGCAGTGATCATGCTCGACAGCGACGGCAACCTTGAGTGGTGGAACCGCGCCGCCGAAACCCTGCTCGGCCTCAAGACTCCTCAGGACAGCGGCCAGCCGGTGACCAACCTGGTGCGCCATCCGCGTTTCAAGGAATACTTCGAGCAGGACAACTACGCCGAACCATTGGAGATTCCGTCGCCGATCAATGATCGCCTGCGCATTCAGCTGTACATCACCCGCTACGGCAACAACGAGCACTTGATGCTGGTGCGCGACGTGACGCGTATCCATCAGCTGGAGCAGATGCGCAAAGACTTCATCGCCAACGTGTCCCACGAGCTGCGCACACCCCTGACGGTGATTTGCGGCTACCTGGAAACCCTGCTCGATAACGTCGAGGACGTGAATCCGCGCTGGACCCGTGCCCTGCAGCAAATGCAGCAGCAAGGCGGGCGCATGCAGACCTTGCTTAACGATTTGCTGCTGCTGGCCAAACTGGAAGCCACCGATTACCCATCGGACAACCAACCAGTGTCCATCGATAGCCTGCTGCAATCGATCAAGAGCGACGCCCAACAGCTGTCGGGTCAGAAAAATCAGCGCATCACCCTGGAAGCCGACCCGACGATTCTGCTCAAGGGCAGTGAAGCCGAACTGCGCAGTGCGTTTTCCAATCTGGTGTTCAACGCGGTGAAATACACCCCGGCCGAGGGCAATATCCGCATTCGCTGGTGGGGCGACGAGCAAGGTGCACACCTGAGCGTGCAGGATTCGGGAATCGGCATCGACAGCAAACACCTGCCGCGCCTGACCGAACGCTTCTACCGCGTCGATTCCAGCCGCAATTCCAACACCGGCGGTACCGGGCTGGGGCTGGCCATCGTCAAGCACGTGTTGCTGCGCCACCGGGCACGCATGGAAATCAGCAGTGTGCCGGGGCATGGCAGCACGTTTACCTGCCATTTCGCGCCGGCCCAGGTCACCAAATCCCGCGTGATCAGCGCCGCGGACTGATACCGACTAGCACTCGCCACTAGGCAATCGATCAGTCAGCCGCTACATTGGCTGACTTGTGCCTGCCCTTCAGGCACTGCATTTCCCCCTTTTTTGAATACACGGAACCCGCAAAACTCCATCATGGACCCTTCCCCTGGCTTGACCCTCGCAACAATATTCGCCGACTTCGGCATGATTCTTTTTGCTCTGATCCTGGTTTTGCTCAACGGCTTTTTCGTTGCGGCAGAGTTTGCCATGGTCAAACTGCGCTCGACCCGGGTCGAAGCCATCGCTGAACAGCACGGCTGGCGCGGGCACATCCTGCGCACCGTACACAGTCAGCTCGATGCTTACCTGTCAGCGTGCCAACTGGGTATCACCCTCGCTTCTCTGGGTCTGGGCTGGGTCGGCGAACCGGCGTTCGCGCACCTCCTGGAGCCTGTGCTGAGTGCCGTTGGTGTAGATTCCGCTGAAGTGGTCAAGGCGGTTTCGTTCTTCACGGCGTTCTTCATCATTTCGTACCTGCACATCGTGGTCGGTGAGCTGGCACCAAAATCCTGGGCCATCCGCAAACCCGAGTTGCTGTCGCTGTGGACGGCGGTGCCGCTGTACTTGTTCTACTGGGCCATGTACCCGGCCATCTACCTGCTCAACGCCAGCGCCAACCAGATCCTGCGCATCGCCGGGCAAGGTGAGCCCGGCCCGCACCACGAGCACCATTACAGCCGCGAAGAACTGAAACTGATCCTGCACTCCAGCCGTGGCCAGGACCCAAGCGACCAAGGCATGCGCGTACTGGCCTCGGCGGTGGAAATGGGCGAGCTGGAAGTGGTCGACTGGGCCAACTCCCGGGAAGACCTGGTCACACTTGAGTTCAACGCTCCGCTCAAGGAAATCCTGGCGTTGTTCCGTCGCCACAAGTTCAGCCGCTACCCGGTGTACGACAGCGAGCGCAAGGAGTTCGTCGGCCTGCTGCACATCAAGGATCTGCTGCTGGAACTGGCCGCCCTTGATCACATTCCCGAGTCGTTCAACCTCGCCGAACTGACCCGGCCACTGGAGCGCGTATCGCGGCACATGCCGCTGTCGCAACTGCTGGAGCAGTTCCGCAAGGGCGGCTCGCACTTCGCCTTGGTCGAGGAAGCCGACGGCAACATCATCGGCTACCTGACCATGGAAGACGTGCTGGAAGTGCTGGTGGGCGACATTCAGGACGAACACCGCAAGGCTGAACGCGGGATCCTCGCGTATCAGCCGGGCAAGCTGCTGGTGCGGGGCGATACGCCGCTGTTCAAGGTGGAACGCCTGCTGGGCATCGACCTGGACCACATCGAAGCCGAAACCCTCGCCGGGCTGGTCTACGAAACCCTGAAACGGGTGCCGGAAGAGGAAGAAGTGCTGGAAGTCGAAGGTTTGCGGATCATCATCAAAAAGATGAAAGGGCCGAAGATCATATTGGCCAAGGTGTTGATGCTGGACTGAGCCACGCCCTTGTAGGAGCCGGCTTGCTGGCGATCAGGAGCGCTGCGGTGTCTCTGTTATACCGCGTTATCGTTCATCGCCAGCAAGCCGGCTCCTACTGCCCAACGCAAAGTTGGGCAACGCCCCCACCGGTTGATTGAACTGGTACGGAATGGACACCAGACCCAACCCGGTATTGCGCTGCACCACGAAGTGCAGGTGCGGGCCGCTGCTGTTGCCGGTGTTGCCCGACAGCGCCAGTGCACTGCCCACCACTACCCGCTGACCTTCCCGTACGCAGACTGAACCTTTCTTGAGGTGCAGGTACACGCCCATGGTCCCGTCATCGTGCAACACCCGCACGAAATTGCCCGATGGATCGTTGCCGCGCCCGGTCTGGCCATTCTCGGTTTTCACCACCACCCCGCCGCGCGCCGCGATGATCGGCGTGCCTTCGGGCATGGCGATATCCATCGCGTAACGGTTCTTCGGTCCGTAGTGGCTGTATTGGCCATTGGGGCCCTGGGTCAGCCGAAACGGACCGCCACGCCAGGGCAACGGATATCGATAGGCCATGGCAGCCCCTGAGGGGTCGCCCAGGAAATATGCGAACCTTGGGTTATACACGATCGGCCTTCCAGCCTTCGTCGGCGTGAGCAGGGCCAGACGAAGGTTACTGCGCGCCGGCATCACCCGCCGGATCGGTCGGCTCGGCGCACCGCTGACGTTCTGCAACCGGTCGAAACTCAGCTCGATCTCGACCGGCGCATACAGGTCGTTGCGCACGAACACGCTGTCCATGCCATTCAGCCGCTTGATGTCGAGGTACACCTGCCGCTCAAGGTGTTCGACCATTCGGTCGCGAAAAACGAACACCTTCGCGCCTTTGGTGGGGCGGTCGCTGTAAGAGACCACGCCACTGGCATCAGTGGACTTATAGATCGTCATGGCCACAGCCGAGGTGGAGGCCATGAAAAGACCACAGAAAAACAGCAGGCGCGCGAGCATGGGCAAAATTCTGTTGAGTAGGCCTGGGAAGGAGCCTAGCAGCAGAAATGGACCTGCGTAGTCGACAGATGTTTCAAATGATCATTCCCACGCTCTGCCTGGGAATGCAGCACGGGACGCTCTGCGTCCCATCCGAAGCGGACGTGGAGCGTCCGGGGAGGTATTCCCACGCAGAGCGTGGGAACGATCAGCGGTACACGTTACGCACCCGGTACGAAGTGCTTCTGCGCGGTGCCACGGGCGATCAGGCGGGAGATGTAGTCGAGCTTCTGTGCATCCTGGTCGACAAAGCGGAACGTCAGTTGCAGCCACTCGCTGTCCGGCTTCGGCTCGTGGGCGACGATGGCGTGCAAGTAGCCGTTAAGACGGGCAGTTTCGGCATTGTCGCCCTGCTCCAGGTCGAGTACGGCGTTGTCGAGGACTTGCGGCAAGGTGTCAGTGCGTTTCACCACCAGCAGCGCTTCCTTGATGCTCAAGGCCTTGATCACGCATTGCTGTGTGCCGCTCGACAGGCGCAGTTGGCCTTGGCCACGACCGCCAGCTGATGCGGAGGCAGGCGCCTTGACCGGTGGATTGTTGAGCAGGCCGCGAGACGGCGCCGCAGCCGGGGCTGGCGCGGCGGCAGGTTTGGCAAACGGGTTGACCGCTGCAGCCGAGGGTGCGACTACCGCCGCTTTGCCACCGGTCAATGCGCTCAGGGAATCGTTGCCGAACGCCGAGTTCATTTTGGTCGGCGCGCTGTTCATCAAGGTATCGAGCTTGCCGACCTTGTTCAGGGCCTGCTTGACCTTGGTCAACAGCTGCTCGTTGGTGAATGGCTTGCTGACGTAGCCGGAAACCCCGGCCTGGATCGCCTGGACCACGTTTTCTTTATCGCCACGGCTGGTCACCATCACGAACGGCATGGTCTTGAGGTTGTCCTGCTCACGGCACCAGGTCAGCAACTCCAGACCGGACATTTCCGGCATTTCCCAGTCGCACAGAACCAGGTCGAACGCTTCCTTGGCCAGCATGGCCTGGGCCTTTTTACCGTTGACTGCATCTTCGGTCCGGATCCCCGGGAAGTAGTTGCGCAGGCACTTTTTTACCAGGTCACGAATGAACGACGCATCGTCCACGACCAACACACTGATCTTGCTCATCCAACACCCCTTTAAAAATCCCGGCAAGCATAACGCTGGCTGATGGCACTTTGCCAAAACTCTTCAGTCACGCCGGGACTTTTCGTTCGCGGGTGCTGCTTTTCAATTCGGCTTTTCAGTTCAAAAGCCACACAAACAAAAACGCCCGGCCAAGAGGCCGGGCGCTTTTTCTTGGGCAACCTTACTTATCGTCAGCTTTGTCCGGAACATTAGCGGTTTCGGCACTTGTGCCTTCCACTTCTTCCTTCATGCGCTTGAGGCCCAGGTGACGCACGTCGGTGCCGCGCACCAGGTAAATCACCAGTTCCGAGATATTGCGCGCGTGGTCGCCGATTCGCTCAAGGGAACGCAGCACCCAGATAATGCTCAAGACACGCGAGATAGAGCGTGGATCTTCCATCATGTAGGTGGCGAGTTCGCGCAGCGCGGTCTTGTATTCGCGGTCGATGATTTTGTCGTACTGCGCCACCGACAGCGCCAGGTCGGCGTCGAAGCGGGCAAATGCGTCCAGGGCATCGCGAACCATGTTGCGCACCTGGTCGCCGATGTGGCGAACCTCGACATAACCGCGCGGCGCTTCGCCTTCTTCACACAACTGAATGGCGCGACGGGCGATCTTGGTGGCTTCGTCGCCGATACGCTCGAGGTCGATCACCGATTTGGAGATGCTGATGATCAGACGCAAGTCCGACGCCGCCGGCTGACGACGGGCCAGAATGCGCAGGCATTCTTCGTCGATGTTGCGTTCCATCTGGTTGATCTGGTCGTCGACCTCGCGCACTTGCTGGGCCAGGCCGGAATCGGCCTCGATCAGCGCGGTGACCGCGTCGTTGACCTGCTTCTCGACCAGCCCGCCCATGGCCAGGAGGTGGCTGCGCACTTCCTCGAGCTCAGCGTTGAACTGCTGGGAGATGTGATGGGTAAGGCCTTCTTTACTAATCATGTTGGCGTCCTTGGAGCGTCCGGTAAGGTGCGGTGGGCCGCAGCGTCAGTTCAGTGAGCAACAACAGCTTCCTAGCCGTAACGACCGGTGATGTAGTCTTCGGTCTGCTTCTTCGCCGGATTGGTGAACAGGGTGTCGGTGTCGCCGAACTCCACCAGTTTGCCCATATACATGAACGCCGTGTAGTCGGAAACCCGCGCGGCCTGTTGCATGTTGTGGGTCACGATAACAATGGTGAACTTGGATTTCAGTTCGTAGATCAGCTCTTCGACTTTCAGCGTGGAGATCGGGTCGAGTGCCGAGCACGGTTCGTCGAGCAGCAGCACTTCCGGCTCCACGGCGATGGTGCGGGCAATCACCAGACGTTGCTGCTGACCACCGGACAGACCGAGTGCCGACTCGTGCAGACGATCCTTGACTTCATCCCACAGCGCCGCGCCTTTCAACGCCCACTCGACGGCTTCGTCGAGGATGCGCTTTTTGTTGATGCCCTGGATGCGCAAGCCGTAAACCACGTTTTCATAGATGGTTTTCGGGAACGGGTTGGGCTTCTGGAACACCATGCCGACGCGACGACGCAGCTCGGCCACGTCCTCGCCCTTGCGGTAGATGTTGTTGCCGTAGAGGTTGATCGCGCCTTCGACGCGGCAGCCATCCACCAGGTCGTTCATGCGGTTGAAAGTGCGCAACAGCGTGGACTTGCCACAGCCGGACGGGCCGATGAAGGCGGTCACGCGCTGTTTCGGGATGTTCATGCTGACGTCATACAGCGCTTGTTTGTCGCCGTAGAACAGGCTCAACCCCGGCACTTCGATGGCCACGGTTTCCTGCTCGAGACTCAGGCTCTGTTTGTCGCGGCCCAGGGCCGACATGTTGATGCCGTGAGTGTGTGCTTCGTGCTGCATGGGAGGCTCCCTGTGCTAACAAATTCGGTTCGGGGCCGCAGGCCAGGCCCGCGGTTACGCAATTCTTTGTAGGAGCCGGCTTGCTGGCGATGCAGGCAACTCGGTCCCGCAGGCTCACCGCGGTGATGCCTTCGCCAGCAAGCCGGCTCCTACAGTTCGGTGTTGATTAGCTATCCAGCGCCTTGTACTTCTCGCGCAGGTGGTTACGGATATAAACGGCCGACAGGTTCAATGTCGCGATCACCAGCACCAGCAGCAGCGCCGTGGCATACACCAGCGGCCGCGCGGCTTCTACGTTCGGGCTCTGGAAGCCGACGTCATAAATGTGGAAGCCCAGGTGCATGATCTTCTGGTCCAGGTGCAGGTACGGGTAGTTGCCATCCAGCGGCAGCGACGGCGCCAGTTTCACTACACCCACCAGCATCAGCGGCGCCACTTCACCGGCGGCGCGGGCCACGGCGAGGATCATGCCGGTCATCATTGCCGGGCTGGCCATCGGCAGCACGATCTTCCACAAGGTCTCGGCCTTGGTCGCGCCGAGGGCCAACGAGCCTTCGCGCACGGTGCGAGGAATCCGCGCCAGGCCTTCTTCGGTGGCCACGATCACCACCGGCACAGCCAGCAGGGCCAAGGTCAACGAAGCCCACAACAGACCCGGCGTACCGAAGGTCGGCGCCGGCAAGGCTTCGGGGAAGAACAACCGGTCGATCGAGCCGCCCAGCACATAAACGAAGAAGCCCAGGCCGAACACGCCGTAAACGATCGCCGGTACGCCCGCCAGGTTGTTCACCGCAATACGGATCACTCGGGTCAGGGTGTTCTGCTTGGCGTATTCACGCAGGTAGACCGCCGCCAGCACACCGAACGGAGTGACGATCATCGCCATGATCAGGGTCATCATCACGGTGCCGAAAATCGCCGGGAAGATCCCGCCTTCGGTGTTGGCTTCGCGCGGGTCATCACTGAGGAATTCCCAGACCTTGCTGAAGTAGAAGCCAACCTTGGTAAAGGTGCTCATGGCGTTCGGCTGATAGGCGTGAACCACTTTGCCGATACCGATCTCGACCTCTTTACCGTTCGCGTCACGAGCCGTCAGGCTGTCACGGTTGAACTGCTTGTGCAGGTCGTTCAGACGCGCTTCGATTTCCTGATAACGGGCATTCAGCTCGGCGCGCTCAGACTCCAGGTCCGCCTGTGCGGTAGCGTCGAGACGGCCGGCCAATTCCAGCTTGCGACCGTGCAGACGAACACGTTCGAGACCGGCGTTGATCGCGCCGATGTCGGTTTTTTCCAGGCTCTTGAGCTGCCCAGCCAACTGGTTGACGCGATCGACACGGGCCTGCAACTCAGGCCATGCGGCTTCGCCTTCAGCGACGACCTTGCCGTCCTCTTTGACGTTGACCAGGTAGCCGTAGAAGTTGCCCCACTCGCGACGCTCGATGGTCATCAGCTCTGGCGGGGTTTTCTGGTTGGTCAGCCACTCGCCGACAATCCAGGTGAAGTCAGTGCCGTTCAGATCGCGGTTGCCGACCTTGATCAGCTCGCGGGTCATGAACTCCGGGCCCTGATCGGGCACTGGCAGGCCAGCGGTTTTCAGGCGCTCGCGTGGCACTTCTTCCTTCTGCACCACTTCGCCGATGACCAGGTGGTTGGCCTGGCCCGGCACGTCGTAATTGGCGTGGATCAGGTCCGCCGGCCAGAAGTGCCCCAGACCGCGCACGGCAATCACCGCCAGCAGGCCAATGGTCATGATGACCGCAATGGACACCGCGCCGCCGCTGATCCAGACGCCGGGGGCGCCGCTCTTGAACCATCCATTCAGGGAGTTCTGTTTCACAGACTTCTACCTTTGTTAAAGCGACGAGTATTTCTTGCGCAGACGCTGACGAATCAGTTCCGCGAGGGTGTTCATGATGAAGGTGAACAACAGCAGCACCAGCGCCGAGAGGAACAGCACGCGGTAGTGGCTGCCGCCGACTTCCGATTCGGGCATTTCCACCGCGACGTTGGCTGCCAGTGTGCGCAGGCCTTCGAACAGGTTCATTTCCATGACCGGGGTGTTACCGGTGGCCATCAGCACGATCATGGTTTCACCGACCGCACGGCCCATGCCGATCATCAGCGCCGAGAAGATGCCCGGGCTGGCGGTGAGGATCACCACGCGAGTCATGGTCTGCCACGGCGTGGCGCCAAGGGCCAGGGAACCGAGGGTCAGGCCGCGTGGCACGCTGAACACGGCGTCTTCGGCGATCGAGTAGATGTTCGGGATGACTGCAAAGCCCATGGCCAGGCCGACCACCAGAGCGTTGCGCTGGTCGTAGGTGATGCCCAGGTCGTGGGAGATCCACATACGCATGTCACCGCCGAAGAACCAGGCTTCCATGTACGGGCTCATGTACAGCGACAGCCAGCCCACGAACAGAATCACCGGAATCAGGATCGCGCTTTCCCAGCCGTCCGGCACTTTCAGGCGGATCGACTCAGGCAGGCGACTGAAGACGAAACCCGCCACCAGAATGCCGATCGGCAGGAGCATCAGCAGGCTGAAGATGCCCGGCAAATGCCCTTCTACATACGGTGCGAGGAACAGGCCGGCGAAGAAGCCGAGGATCACCGTCGGCATCGCTTCCATCAGCTCGATCACCGGCTTGACCTTGCGACGCATGCCCGGGGCCATGAAGTACGCGGTGTAGATCGCCGCGGCGACGGCCAGGGGCGCGGCCAGCAGCATGGCGTAGAACGCGGCTTTCAGGGTACCGAAGGTCAGCGGCGAGAGACTCAGTTTGGGTTCGAAGTCGGTGTTGGCGGCGGTCGATTGCCAGACGTATTTAGGCTCGTCGTAGTTCTCGTACCAGACTTTGCTCCACAACGCGCTCCAGGAAACTTCCGGGTGCGGGTTGTCGAGCAGCAACGGTTGCAGCTTGCCGCCCTGCTCCACGATCACGCGGTTGGCCCGTGGCGACAGGCCGAACAGGCCTTGGCCGTCGACCACCTGATCCACCAGCAAAGTGCGGTGCGCGGTGCTGTGGAACACGCCGAGCTTGCCGGACGCATCAAGGGCAACGAAGCCTTTTCGACGTTCTTCGGCGGTGATTTCAACAATCGGCGCAGCGCCCATCTGGAAGGTGCGGATTTGCTTCAGGCGCAGTTCGCCATCGTGATCGCGAGCCATGAACCACTGGGCGAGACCGCCCTTGGAGTCGCCGAGGATCAGTGAGATACCACCCACCAGCTGGGTGCTGGCGGTAATCTCGGCATCGCCGTCTTCGAGCAATTTGTAGCGACCGTTGAGACTCTTGTCGCGCAGGCTGAAAACGTCAGCCTGAGCACGACCGTTGACCACGTACAGCCACTGCTGACGCGGGTCGACGAAGATGTTCTTCACTGGCTCGGTCATTTGCGGCAGGTCGATGCGTTTCTGCTCGTTGGTGACTTCGCCGGTCATCATGTTTTCTTCGCTGGTCAGCGACATGACATGCAGTTGCGCACCAGTGGAGCCAGCCAGCAGCAGGGTCGAATCGGTGGCATTGAGGCTGACGTGCTCCAGAGCGCCGCCCGCCTCGTTCAGCGCGATTGGCGTTTCGCCGTACGGGTATTCGATGGCCGGCGAGATGGTTTTCTTGCCGTCCGGGTAGCTGACTTTATAGGTGTGACGGAACACCAGCACCTGACCGTTGGACAACCCCACTGCGACCAATGGATGGCCGGGTTGATCTTCACCGATGGAGGTCACGCTGGTACCGGCCGGGATCGGCAGGTCGACACGGCGCAGTTCGGCGCCGCTATCGATATCAAAGAATAGCGCCTGGCCCTTGTCGGAAACCCGCATGGCCACCTGGTTCTGTTCTTCAAGGGAGATCATCAGCGGCTTGCCGGCGTCTTGCATCCAGGCGGGCGTGATGGCGTCTTTGGCGGTCAGATCAGCCCCCTGGAACAGCGGCGCGACAACATAACCGAGGAAGAAGAAGATCAGGGTGATCGCGCCCAGGACGGCGAGGCCGCCGACAAGCACATACCAACGGGTCAGGCGATCTTTCAGCGCACGAATACGGCGCTTGCGGTGCAGCTCAGGCGTATTGAAGTCAATTCGCTTGGGGGGATTTGTAGTCATGGTGGAATTGGCCAGATCATTCATGCGCACACCCTAGCGATCCTGTATGACAGAAAGATGACAATGCAGTGACGCAACAAATCCGCCGCCAGTGGAAACTGGCAGTGGATCGGAAATTTGGGGGCCGGTATTTACCGGCAATTGTAGGAGCGAGGCTTGCCCGCGAAGGGGTCGTTACATTCAACATCAATGTTGACCGACCCACCGCTTTCGCGGGCAAGCCTCGCTCCTACGCAGGTCCGGGTTTACCCCGGACCTAGGGTTTTACTTTTTTGCGACTTCAGCGCCGCCTTCCGCCAGACCCAGGTCAGCCAGAGCTTTTGCAGCAACCTTGGCTGGCAGTGGGATGTAGCCGTCTTTCACTACAACTTCCTGGCCCTGCTTGGACAGAACCAGTTTCACGAACTCGGCTTCCAGCGGGGCCAGAGGCTTGTTAGGGGCCTTGTTGACATATACGTAGAGGAAACGCGACAGCGGGTATTTACCGTTCAGGGCGTTTTCTTCGCTGTCTTCGATGAAGTCAGTGCTGCCTTTCTTGGCCAGGGCCACGGTCTTCACGCTGGCGGTCTTGTAGCCGATGCCCGAGTAACCGATGCCGTTCAGCGAGGAGCTGATCGACTGCACGACCGAAGCCGAACCTGGTTGTTCGTTAACGTTTGGCTTGTAGTCGCCTTTGCACAGGGCTTCTTCTTTGAAGTAGCCATAAGTGCCGGATACCGAGTTACGGCCGAACAGTTGTACTGGCTTGTTGGCCAGGTCGCCGGTCACACCCAGGTCGCCCCAGGTTTTCACATCAGCTTTGGCGCCGCACAGACGAGTCGAGGAGAAGATCGCGTCGACTTGTTCCATGGTCAGGTGCTGGATCGGGTTGTCTTTGTGTACGAAGACCGCCAGGGCGTCCACGGCCACCGGGATAGCGGTTGGCTTGTAGCCGTACTTCTGCTCGAAGGCCGCCAGTTCGGTGTCCTTCATCTTGCGGCTCATCGGGCCCAGGTTGGAGGTGCCTTCAGTCAGCGCAGGTGGCGCGGTGGCAGAGCCAGCGGCCTGAATCTGGATGTTTACGTTCGGGTATTCTTTTTTGTAGTTCTCAGCCCACAGGGTCATGAGGTTGGCCAGGGTATCGGAGCCGACGCTGGACAGGTTGCCCGACACACCAGTGGTCTTGGTGTAGCTCGGGATAGCAGGGTCAACAGCGGCAACCGCGTTGGCAGTCGCAACGCCAGCAGCGACAAAAGTCATTGCCGCCATCAAACGCTTCAGTTTCATGCCTTACTCCTAGCAGATAGGGTGTGTTAAGTCGGGGCCAAGTATCAGCAGGCCGTGTGAACACTCTATGGCTGAAATATGACAATTGGATGAAAGGCCAGCATCTAGCGATAGATCGTTCCCACGCTCTGCGTGGGAATGATCGGTTACAAGGTTAGCGCCCCTTCTTCCAGAGATACCCGCCCACCAGAACCCCGACACCACAAATGATCGCTACGTAATACGCCGGCCCCATCGGGCTTTCCTTGAGCAGCAGGGTGACGACCATCGGGGTCAGGCCGCCGAAGATGGCGTAGGCCAGGTTGTAGGAGAACGACAGGCCGCTGAAGCGCACCACCGCCGGGAAGGCTTTGACCATCACATACGGCACTGCACCGATGGTGCCGACCAGCAAACCGGTCAGGGCATACATCGGGAACAGCCAGTCGGGATGATTGAACAGGCTGTGATAGAAGGTCCACGAGGTCAGCAGCAGCAACGCGCTACCGAACACGAACACCCGCCCGGCGCCAAAACGGTCAGCCAGTGCACCGGAGGCCACACAGCCCAGGCTCAGGAACACGATGGCCAGGCTGTTGGCCTGCAACGCGGTAGTCGGCGGGAAGTGGTAAACGGTCTGCAATACAGTCGGCGTCATGAGGATGACCACGATGATCCCGGCGGACAGCAACCAGGTCAGCAGCATGGAAATCAGAATCGCACCGCGATGGTCACGCAGCACAGCGCGCAGCGGCACTTCTTCGGCCAGGGCTTTACGCAATTGCAGTTCGGCAAACACCGGGGTTTCGTGCAGCCAGCGGCGCAGGTAGACCGAGAACAGGCCAAACACGCCGCCCAGCAGGAACGGGATCCGCCAGGCGTAATCGGCCACTTCCACCGGCGTATAGAGGCTGTTGATTGCCGTGGCGACCAACGAGCCCAAAAGAATGCCGGCAGTCAGACCGCTGGTCAGCGTGCCGCAGGCATAACCGATATGCCGTTGCGGTACGTGTTCGGAAACGAATACCCAGGCTCCCGGCACTTCTCCGCCAATCGCTGCGCCCTGGATCACCCGCATCAGCAGCAACAGGATCGGCGCCCACATGCCTATCTGCGCATAAGTCGGCAGCAAGCCCATGATCAGGGTCGGCACCGCCATCATGAAAATGCTCAGGGTGAACATCTTCTTGCGTCCCAGCAGGTCACCGAAGTGCGCCATGACGATGCCGCCCAGCGGCCTGGCCAGGTAACCGGCGGCGAAAATGCCGAACGTCTGCATCAGGCGCAGCCACTCGGGCATGTCGGCGGGGAAGAACAGTTTGCCGACCACTGTGGCGAAGAACACAAAGATGATGAAGTCGTAAAACTCCAGCGCACCGCCCAAGGCAGACAGCGACAATGTCTTGTAGTCGTTGCGGGTCAGCGGACGTGCAGGTTGGGCTGGTTGCGCGATGCTCGAGGGCGCTGTGGTCATGGCAAGGGCTTCTCTTATAGTCAGATCTGCAACCTCAACAACGCTGGCGGAGGCTTGGGCAGGTTCGGCACGATAGCAAATTGTTCGAAAAAGCACATAGAGGTGCGTATTTGACGGTCGAAATGAGAACCGGACGGTCGTCTCGAAGTCTATCGACCGATATACTCACAACGTTGCAACGGTTTGTAAGGGGTTGCTGTGCGAAACCGTCGTTGGCACCCGTCAGCCGATTTCGCAGAGTTTCCCTTTAGGCGCCTTACGAAAAACGTGACGAACGTAGTATGTTCGGGGCTGAATCGTTTTTCCTTGAGACGGCTATTCACCTGAAGTACCAATGAGAGTCACGGGTCAGAGGCACCCCCGGCATGATAGAGCTCGAACAAGAAGATCCAATCCCGCAAGGCGACCTGGCCCTGCAAATTACCGCGCTTCCGCGTGAAACCAACGGCTTTGGCGATATTTTCGGCGGCTGGCTGGTGGCGCAGATGGATTTGGCTGGCACCGCAATGGCCAGCAAGGTTGCCGGTGGTCGCGTGGCCACCGTTGCGATCGATCGCATGGCGTTTCTGGTGCCGGTGGCGGTGGGCGCTCAGCTCTCCTTCTATACCCAGGCCCTGGAAATCGGTCGCAGCTCGATTCAGATGATGGTTGAAGTCTGGAGCGACGATCCACTGTCCAGCGAGTGGCGTAAAGTGACCGAAGCCGTGTTTGTGTTCGTCGCCATCGACGGCAGCGGCCGCACTCGTTCGGTTCCGCCCAGAGCTCGTTAAACAAGGCGCTCGTTAAACGCGGTGACCGTTTTGCGGTCCATAGCAGTCATTGTTCCTGATTGAGAGTCGCCCCATGAGCACGCCCACCGTCGAAGCCGTGAAACTGGATGAACTGAACTGCTGGCGCATCCGCCACGGTCAGGCCGAATTGCTGGTGGCCCAGCAAGGCGCGCACATCCTCAGTTATCAATTGGCCGGCCAACCGCCGCTGATCTGGCTCAACGACGAGGCGGTGTTCAAGACCGGCAAAGCTATTCGTGCCGGTGTGCCGGTGTGCTGGCCGTGGTTCGGCAATCTGTCGCGCAACCCGCAGAGTGTCCAGGCCATGCGCATCAGCCAGGAGCCGCCGACCGCTCACGGGCTGGTGCGAGCGATGGACTGGGAACTGGGCAGCATCGAAACCGAGGGCGAAAGCCTGAAGGTGGAATTCGTCCTGCCCTACCCTGAAGGCGGACTGCCAGGCTGGCCGCATCAGGTGGACTTGAAACTGAGCATTCGTCTGGATAAACAGTTGCATATCAGCCTGACGAGCGACAACAAGGGCGCTGAACCCGTCACGATCAGCCAGGCGCTGCACAGCTATTTCGCAGTCAGCGATGTGCGCAACGTGCACGTTGAAGGGCTGGATGGCTTGAGTTACATCGAGACGCTGGACGACTGGAAAACCGTCACTCAGACCGGTGATCTGCGTTTTACCGGTGAGACCGACCGCATCTATCTGAATACCCCGCCGACATTGAGCATCGTTGACCCGCATTGGGAGCGACGCATTGAACTGACCAGCAGCGGTTCGCGCTCGGCGGTGATCTGGAACCCGTGGGTCGACCGTGCGGCGGCGTTCAGCGACATGGCTGACGATGGCTGGCAGCGCATGTTGTGCATTGAAACGGCAAATGTGATGGATGACGTGGTGACGCTGGCGCCGGGGGCTAGCCATACCCTGGGCGTGAGCATCGCCAGCAAACCGCTTTAACACCACACAATAAATGTGGGAGCAGGCTTGCTCCCACATTTAAAAACCTACAAATCCGACTCCTTGACCACCCGCACCTGCGCCGCATCCAGCGCATACGCCGCATCCGCCAGGTCGTTGCTGACCTTCTCGATCTTCAGCGTGCCGGTCACCCACAGCGGTGTGTAGATGTCATTCAGCTTCAGGCCTTTGGGATAACGCACCAGCACCAGTTGGTTAGGCGGCGGCGGTGGCACGTGGATACAAGCGCCCGGGTACGGCACGAGGAAGAACAACGTGCTGCGGCCCTTCGCATCGGATTCCAGCGGTACCGGATAACCGCCGATGCGGATGTGCTTGTCGTTCATCGACGGCACGGTCTTGGTCGAATACATCACCGCCGGCAAGCCCTTGCTCTGCTTCATGCCACCTTTTTGGGTAAAGGTGCCATTGGCTTCCGGTGAGTTGTGATCGATTTCGGGCATGGCCTCGAGGGCCTTCTGGTCCGACTTGGGCATCAGTTCGAGCCAGTCGGTTTCCGGCAGTTCGCCGGCATGGGCCAAACCACTGCCCAGGAAGAGAAGAGTCAACAGAAGACGGCGCATGAAGGTGCTCGGCAAAGGAAAGGACGGTATAACGCCAAGCATTCTAGCCCTCTCCGGTGTTGGCGCAGAGAGGGCTTTGTCGCTTGAATCAGTTCTTTTTGATCAGGCCGTAGACCACCAGCAATATCACCGCGCCCACCAGCGCACCGATGAACCCTGCGCCCTGACCCGCATGGTAGATGCCCAGGGCCTGGCCGCCGTAAGTGGCCGCCAGCGAACCGCCGATACCGAGCAGGATGGTCATGATCCAGCCCATGCTGTCATCGCCCGGTTTCAGAAACCGAGCCAGCAGGCCGACGATCAAGCCGATAAAGATGGTTCCGATAATTCCCATGGCATTTCCCTCTGATTGAATTGGCTAAAGCCTAGCCAGACTTTGGCATCCTGCCATCAGAGAACGGCGGCCTCGGAAGGTTCCGCCGCCGCCACATGAAACTATTCGGCAATCAGCGCTTCGACCTTGAGGATCTGCGCGGCAAGCGTCGCACGGTCAGCACAACGCAGGTTGGCGTGACCGACCTTGCGGCCGACCTTGAAGGCCTTGCCGTAGTGATGCAGATGGCAATCGGCGATGGCCAGGACTTTCTCGGTGTCCGGGACTTTGCCGATGAAGTTGAGCATCGCGCTCTCGCCGACCTTGGCCGTCGAACCCAGCGGCAGACCGGCAACGGCCCGCAGGTGGTTTTCGAACTGACTGCACTCGGCACCTTCGGTGGTCCAGTGCCCGGAGTTGTGCACACGCGGGGCGATCTCGTTGGCCTTGAGGCCACCGTCGACTTCGAAGAACTCGAACGCCATCACGCCGACGTAGTCCAGCTGCTTGAGTACCCGGCTGGAGTAGTCTTCAGCCAACGCTTGCAACGGGTGGTCGGTGCTGGCCACGGACAGCTTGAGGATGCCGCTGTCGTGGGTGTTGTGCACCAGCGGGTAGAACTTGGTTTCGCCATCGCGAGCGCGCACGGCGATCAGCGAGACTTCGCCAGTGAACGGCACGAAGCCTTCCAGCAAGCAGGCGACGCTGCCCAGTTCGGCGAAGGTGCCGACCACATCTTCAGGCTTGCGCAGGACTTTCTGACCCTTGCCGTCGTAACCCAGGGTGCGGGTTTTCAGCACGGCCGGCAGGCCGATGGAGGCCACGGCGGCGTCCAGGTCAGCCTGGGACTGGATGTCGGCGAACGCGGGAGTCGGGATCCCCAGGTCCTTGAACATGCTCTTCTCGAACCAGCGATCGCGGGCAATGCGCAGCGCTTCGGCGCTCGGGTACACCGGAACGAATTGCGACAGGAAGGCCACGGTTTCGGCCGGGACGCTTTCGAACTCGAAGGTCACCAGATCGACTTCATCGGCCAACTGACGCAGATGATCCTGATCGCCGTAATCGGCCCGCAGGTGTTCGCCCAATGCGGCTGCGCAAGCATCCGGCGCCGGGTCCAGGAAAGCGAAGTTCATGCCCAGCGGAGTGCCCGCCAGCGCCAACATGCGACCCAACTGGCCGCCACCGATTACACCGATCTTCATCGTCAACAACCTCAGGCGATGCGTGGGTCTGGATTGTCCAGGACGCTGTCTGTCTGCTCAGCGCGGAATTTTTTCAGCACGGTATGAAACTGCGGATGCTTGGCGCCCAGGATGCTCGCCGAGAGCAGGGCTGCGTTGATCGCACCGGCCTTGCCGATGGCCAGGGTGGCGACCGGAATGCCGGCTGGCATCTGCACGATAGAAAGCAGCGAATCGACGCCCGAGAGCATCGACGACTGCACCGGCACGCCCAGCACCGGCAGGTGGGTTTTGGCCGCACACATGCCAGGCAGGTGGGCCGCGCCACCGGCACCGGCGATGATCACCTCGATGCCACGGGCCTCAGCCTCTTCGGCATACTGGAACAGCAGGTCCGGGGTGCGGTGGGCAGAGACCACTTTCACCTCGTAAGGGATGCCGAGCTTTTCCAGCATATCGGCGGTGTGGCTAAGGGTGGACCAATCGGACTTGGAGCCCATGATCACGCCAACCAGTGCGCTCATCGTCGTGCCTCTTCTCTCTGGGCGCCCGCAGGCGCGTCAAAAAACAACAAGCCACGCAAAATGCGTGGCTTGATTGTACGAATTATGGCCAGTCAAACCGGCCGAAGGCCGCGCAGTATACCTCAATGAAGCAGATAAACAGCCCCCCATACGACCATCTGTCATACGGCGCAAAGTACCGGTTTTATTGACTTCAGGGTCAGCCCGACGCCTACAAAAAATCATTAACCCGCAGGGTTTGGCGCTGTGCCGCCTTCCAGCTTGCGCCAGAGCAACCGAACATTCGCCTTGCGCACCAACGCGCAGCGATACAGCCGAATCTCCAGCGGCACATGCCATTGCGGGCCACCGCAGATGACCAACTCGCCGCGAGCCAATTCGGCGCGCGCGCTCAAGCGCGGCACCCAGGCGATGCCCAGGCCTTCCAGCGCCATGCTTTTCAGGCTGTCGGCCATGGCGGTCTCGTAAATAGTGGTGAACCTCAGGGCACGCTGGCGCAACAGCATATTCACCGAGCGCCCGAGAAATGCCCCGGCGCTGTAGGCCAGCAAAGGCACGCTGGTCTCGCCTTCCAGGTCGAACAACGGTTTGCCGTCAGCATCCGCGGCGCACACCGGGAGCATTTCAGTGTCTCCCAGATGCAGTGACGGGAAAATTTCCGGGTCCATTTGCATCGCGGAGTCCGGATCATAGAACGCCAGCATCAGATCACACCCGCCTTCACGCAGCGCATGCACCGCATCGCCGACGTTGGTGGCCACCAGCCGCGTGGCAATGTTCAGCCCTTCGTTGCGCAATTGTGCGATCCAGCGTGGAAAGAAACCCAGTGCCAGGGAGTGGGCGGCGGCGACCTGGATCACCTCGCCCTGCCCGCCTTCCAGGTGATGAAGATGACGTAACACTTCACCCAGCTGTTCGACCACGGTTCGCGCGGTCACGAGAAACAACTGCCCCGCTGCCGTCAGCTCGACCGGGGTGCGAGAGCGATTGACCAGGGTCAGCCCCAACGCGGCTTCGAGGCTGCGGATCCGCCGACTGAAGGCGGGCTGAGTCACGAAGCGTCTTTCGGCCGCCTGGGAGAAGCTGCGGGTGGCAGCCAGAGCACTAAAGTCCTCCAGCCATTTGCTTTCCAGATTCATCACGCCCTCCCGGACATGCACCAATTTAGGTCACACGTTCGCCACGTACGCGGCGTCACACCGACATTATGCCGAATGTGCATAGCCCAGTGTTTAACAGCATTGGCCCAAAATTCTTCTCAAGCCTAGCATTTGCGCTATTCCGGCACAGACCGGGTCCATATCGAGATGATTTCTATCATGTCCTCCGCTGCATCTTTCCGCACAGAAAAAGACCTGCTTGGCGTACTCGAAGTACCTGCTCAAGCGTATTACGGCATCCAGACCCTGCGAGCGGTGAACAACTTCCGTCTCTCCGGCGTTCCGATTTCGCATTACCCAAAACTGGTTGTTGGTCTGGCGATGGTCAAACAGGCCGCCGCTGACGCCAACCGCGAGCTGGGTCACCTGAGCGAAGCCAAGCACGCTGCCATCAGCGAAGCCTGTGCCCGATTGATCCGCGGCGATTTCCACGAAGAATTCGTGGTGGACATGATTCAAGGCGGCGCTGGCACTTCAACCAACATGAATGCCAACGAAGTCATCGCCAACATCGCGCTGGAGGCCATGGGCCACAGCAAGGGCGAATACCAGTACCTGCACCCGAACAACGACGTGAACATGGCGCAGTCGACCAACGACGCCTACCCGACGGCTATCCGCCTGGGTCTGCTGTTGGGTCACGACGCGCTGCTGGCCAGCCTCGACAGCCTGATCCAGTCGTTCGCCGCCAAAGGTGAAGAATTCAGCCACGTCCTGAAGATGGGCCGTACCCAGCTGCAAGACGCCGTGCCGATGACCCTCGGCCAGGAATTCCGCGCCTTCGCCACCACCCTGAGCGAAGACCTGGCACGCCTCAAATCCCTGGCGCCTGAACTGCTGACCGAAGTGAACCTGGGCGGCACCGCGATCGGTACCGGCATCAACGCCGACCCGCGTTACCAGGCCCTGGCCGTTCAGCGTCTGGCCCTGATCAGCGGTCAACCGCTGGTGCCAGCCGCCGACCTGATCGAAGCCACCTCCGACATGGGCGCCTTCGTGCTGTTCTCCGGCATGCTCAAGCGTACCGCGGTCAAGCTGTCGAAGATCTGCAACGACCTGCGTCTGCTGTCCAGCGGCCCACGCACCGGCATCAACGAAATCAACCTGCCAGCGCGTCAGCCAGGCAGCTCGATCATGCCAGGCAAGGTCAACCCGGTTATCCCTGAAGCCGTGAACCAGGTGGCGTTCCAGATCATCGGCAACGACCTGGCCCTGACCATCGCGGCCGAAGGCGGCCAGCTGCAGCTGAACGTGATGGAGCCGCTGATCGCCTTCAAGATCTTCGACTCGATCCGCCTGCTGCAACGTGCCATGGACATGCTGCGCGAGCACTGCATCGTCGGCATCACCGCCAACGAAGAGCGTTGCCGTGAACTGGTCGAACACTCGATTGGCCTGGTCACCGCGCTGAACCCGTACATCGGCTATGAAAACGCCACCCGCATTGCCCGTGTTGCCCTCGAAAGCGGCCGCGGCGTGCTGGAACTGGTGCGCGAGGAACGCTTGCTCGACGAAGAAATGCTCGCCGACATCCTGCGCCCGGAAAACATGATTGCTCCGCGTCTGGTGCCTTTGAAGGCTTAACCAAACGCAGGCTCTTTTGAAGAGCACGCTCACCAGGTCGAGGGACTAGACACCTCTCACCTTTTGAGGGCTTGGGGATTTACTCCCTCAAGCCCTTTTTTTTCCAACACTTTGCGGATTTTACGAACATGTTGAATGTTTTCAGTGCCGCCAAGATCGCAGCCTTCGACAGCTTCTACAGGGTTTGACAGAGACCCGTAGAGGCTGCCGAAGGCTGCGATTTTTTGATTTTGCAGCACTTTCGTTTCGTCGATTGCACCACAACTGTGCAGACGGACGGCACTCTCCTATGTATAGTGCCGGCCCTCTTCGCGTGAGCGGTCGTCGATAACGAGACCCAAGCCCATGCGAAAGCCGAACTAATAACAACCCGCGAAATGGAACAGGGACGAACCTTCGACTCACCTGTTGTGCCACGCACAACCTGGTGTAACGCGATGTGTCGACCACCCAGTATTCGCACACACAAAAAATAGCGAGGAATAATCCATGCTCGAAGTCATCAACGACTTCCTCTCAGGGAAAGTACTGATCGCGCTCATTGTCGGGCTCGGTAGCTACTTCACGATCCGCTCGCGTTTCGTCCAGTTCCGCCATTTCGGCCACATGTTCAGTGTCTTCAAAGAGTCCCTTCACGGCCAGGCAGGCCAGCTGAGCTCGTTCCAGGCCCTGATGCTGAGCCTCGCCGGCCGCGTCGGCGCCGGTAACATCGCCGGTGTCGGCATCGCCGTGACCCTCGGCGGCCCGGGCGCCGTGTTCTGGATGTGGGTCACCGCACTGGTAGGCATGTCCAGCAGCTTCTTCGAATGCACCCTGGCCCAGGTCTACAAGCGCGCCGAAGGCGACGGCCTGTATCGTGGGGGCCCGGCCTACTACATCCAGCACGGCCTGAAGCTGAAAGGCATGGCGGTGGTGTTCTCCATCCTGCTGCTGGTCACCTACGGCTTCGCCTTCATCGGCCTGCAGTCCTACACCGTGACCCACTCGCTGCAGAACGCCTTTGCCTTCGACCCACGCCACACCGGTATCGTCCTGGCGGTGCTGCTGGCCATTACCTTCATCGGCGGCATCAAACGCATCGCCGCGGTGTCCGACCTGCTGGTACCGGTCAAGACCCTGGCCTATATCGGCGTGACCCTGTACGTGATCGGCACCCAGATCGAACACGTGCCAGCCATGCTGGAAACCATCTTCAAGAGCGCCTTCGGCCTCGACCCAGCCTTCGGCGGCCTGCTCGGCAGCGCCATCGTGATGGGCGTGAAGCGTGGCGTGTTCGCCAACGAAGCAGGCCTGGGCAGTGCGCCGAACGTCGCCGCCGTGGCCGCCGTGAAGCACCCGGGCGCCCAGGGCGTGGTCCAGGCCTTCAGCGTGTTCCTCGACACCTTCGTGATCTGCACCTGCACCGCGCTGCTGATCCTGTTGTCGGGCTTCTACACCCCGGGCTTCGAAGGTGACGGCATCGTCCTGACCCAGAACTCGCTGGCCGCCGTGGTCGGTGACTGGGGCCGCGTGTTCGTCAGCGTCGCGCTGTCGCTGTTCGTCTTCACCTGCATCCTCTACAACTACTACCTGGGCGAGAACAGCCTGCAGTTCCTCAGCCGCAACCGCGCCGTGCTGATGGTTTTCCGCGGCCTGGTTCTGGCGCTGGTGGTATGGGGTTCGATGCAGGACCTGTCGACCGTGTTCGCCTTCGCCGACATCACCATGACCTGCCTGGCCTTCGTCAACTTGATGGCCCTGGCCATGTTGTTCAAGGTCGGCCTGCGCGTGATGCGCGACTACGACGAGCAGCGCCGCGCCGGCGTCAAGCAGCCAGTGTTCGACTCCAGCAAATTCACCGATCTGGACCTGGACCTGAAGGCCTGGCCGAGCAGCCCAAGCCAATCGGCTCCACGCGAGCAAGGCGCAGCCCAGGGCACGCCTGCCACGCAACGCTGATCGCCCTGGCGGGTGGCTCCCCGCCACCCGCCGCGACAGACCGCAACGAGTGGCGTCCTGCCACTCGACGTGACACACCTTGCGCACGCAGGCATGCTGCGGCGCAAGGTGCATTCGTCCAGGAGACCCATCAATGAATTCCGCCTCTTACCCTGCCGCGCAGCACGTCATGGTGCTATACACCGGTGGCACCATCGGCATGCAAGCCAGTGCCCACGGCTTGGCCCCGGCGTCCGGTTTCGAAGCGCGGATGCGCGACTACCTGCACGGCCAGCCTGAGTTGGTGGTGCCGCAGTGGCGCTTTCGCGAGATGTCGCCACTGATCGACAGCGCCAACATGACCCCTGCGTACTGGCAGCAACTGCGTGAAGCGGTGGTCGACGCCGTTGATGCCCAGGGCTGCGACAGCGTGCTGATCCTGCATGGCACCGACACCCTGGCCTACAGTGCCGCGGCCATGAGCTTCCAGTTGCTCGGCCTGAACGCCCGTGTATGTTTCACCGGCTCCATGCTGCCGGCCGGCGTGACCGACAGTGATGCCTGGGAAAACATCAGTGGTGCACTGGGTGCCCTTGGCCAAGGCCTGGCGCCGGGTGTTCATCTGTACTTCCACGGCGAACTGCTCGACCCGACCCGCTGCGCCAAGGTTCGCAGTTTCGGTCGTCATCCGTTCAAGCGACTGGAGCGTCAGGGCGGCGGCGTGAAAGCTTCCTCGATACCTGCCCAACTGAACTACAACCAGTCAAGGCAACTGGCGAAGGTCGCGGTGCTGCCGTTGTTCCCCGGCATCGGCGCCGAGCAACTGGATGGCCTGCTCAACAGCGGTATTCAGGGTCTGGTGCTGGAATGTTATGGCAGCGGTACCGGACCAAGCGACAACCCCGGGTTTATCGCCAGCCTGGAACGGGCACGAGACAATGGCGTGGTAGTGGTTGCGGTCACCCAATGTCATGAGGGTGGCGTGAAGCTCGACGTGTATGAGGCGGGCAGCCGCTTGCGCGATGCCGGCCTGTTGTCCGGTGGCGGCATGACTCGCGAGGCGGCGCTCGGCAAGTTGCATGGGCTGCTCGGTGCAGGGCTTGAAACCGCTGAAGTTCGGCGGCTGGTCGAACTCGACCTGTGTGGCGAACTGAGCTGACACAACACATAACCTTGTGGGAGCCCCCTCGCCACAGCCCGCTCCCACAAGATCGTTATTGGGCACATAACTTGCTCCCGTTCCAGCATCTCGACGCTGGAAGACTCCATGCTCCACTCCCACCTCACCACCCTCAACGCCGTCTCCCTGGTGCTCAACACCTTCAAGGCCGAAGGCCTGTCCAGCGAGGCGTTATTGGCCGGCAGCGGCATCAGCGTGGCGGATCTGAGCCGGGCGGACACGCGCATCACCACCAATCAAGAGATGCTGGTATGCGCCAACGCCGTCGCGCTGCGCCACGATATCGGTCTGGAGTTGGGCCGGCGGATGCACGTTTCGTCCTATGGCATGCTCGGGTACGCCTTACTCACCAGCGCCACTTTAGGTGACGCCTTGCAGTTGGCGCTGCACTACCCGGCGCTATTGGGAACACTGTTCGAGTTGAGCCTGGAGGAGGATGGCGAGCGCATCTGGCTCACCGCGGGCGACTATCGGGAAAACCCCGCGCTGGCACCGTTCAATGTCGAGTTTTGCCTGGTCTCGATGAAAGTCACCTGCGAAGACCTGCTCGGCCACCCTCTACCTCTGCTTGGCGCTCGCTTCGATTACCCGGCACCGGACTATCAGACGCGCTACAGCGAGCGTTTCGACTGTCCGTTGCAGTTTGATGCAGCGTCCAACGGATTTGCCTTCGACAAGCGCTGGCTCGAACACCCCCTGCCACTGGCCGACGCCATTACCCACCAGGCCATGGCCGAACGCTGCCGCAAGCAAAACACCGAGTTCACCGGGCGTCAGGCCTGGCTCGGGCGCATCCGCCAATTGCTCGCCGCGCAACTGAGCGCGGCACCGGGTCTGGACGGGCTGGCCGAACAGCTGAACTGCTCGTCGCGCACCCTGCGCCGACATCTGAAGGACCTGGGATGCAGCTATCAGGAACTGCTCGATGAACTGCGATTTGAGCAAGCCAAACGCATGCTTTGCGAGGATCAACTGCCGATCTATCAAATCGCCGAAGCACTGGGGTTCAGCGAGACCGCGAGCTTCCGGCATGCGTTTGTGCGCTGGAGTGGCGTGGCACCCAGCCAGTTCCGCCCTTGAGCCCCCCCTGTGGCGAGGGAGCAAGCTCCCTCACCACAGGGGGGGGGGCGAATTTCGGTCAAATGTTTTGGCCACATAGATCCCCTTTTGGCCTTTCCTGCCGTTCTCCCAGACGTCGCCTGCCGCAAGACTGTGTTCAAACCGAATCAGCCTGCGGAGAACAACAATGCTGACGATCTACTCGGACGATCACCACCTGCACCACGGCCGTTGTGAATTGATGGACGGGCAATTGATGCCCTGCTTCGAAATGCCTTCACGGGCCGATCACGTATTGCAACGGGTCAAGGACCAGAACCTCGGCCCGGTTGAAGTGCCGAAAGACTTTGGCCTTGATCCGATCGCGCGCATCCACAGCCGCGACTACCTCGACTTCTTCAAAGGCGCCTGGGCGCGCTGGACCGCATTCAATACCGACGGCGACTTGCTGCCCTACACCTGGCCGGCCCGCACCTTGCGCCGAATCATGCCCACCAGCCTGCACGGCCAACTCGGCTATTACAGCTTCGACGGCGGCGCACCGATTACCGCCGGCACCTGGCAAGCGGCGTACAGCGCAGCGCAAGTTGCCCTCACGGCCCAAGCGGCGATCCAGCGCGGCGCCCGCAGTGCCTTCGCCCTGTGCCGTCCACCGGGACACCATGCCGCCAGCGATTTGATGGGCGGCTATTGCTACCTCAACAATGCTGCCATCGCCGCTCAAGCCTTCCTCGATCAGGGCCATAAAAAGGTCGCGATCCTCGATGTCGATTACCACCACGGCAACGGCACTCAATCGATTTTCTACGAACGCAGCGACGTGCTGTTCACCTCGATCCACGGTCATCCAGAAGCCGAGTTTCCGTTCTTCCTCGGCTACGAAGACGAACGCGGTGAAGGCGCAGGCGAAGGGTTCAACTTCAACTACCCATTGCCCGCCGGCAGTGCTTGGGACCGTTGGAGCGCCGCGCTGGAACAAGCCTGCAAAGAGATCGAAACGTACGGCGCCGACATCGTTGTCGTGTCCCTGGGCGTCGATACGTTCAAGGACGACCCCATCTCCCAATTCAAACTCGACAGCCCGGATTACCTGGCGATGGGTACCCGCATAGCAGGCCTCGGCAAGCCGACGCTGTTCGTGATGGAAGGCGGTTACGCGGTAGAAGAAATCGGCATCAACGCCGTGAACGTTCTCGAAGGTTTTGAAAGCGCCCAATGAGGAATTAGAAGAATGAACAGACTCAAGCGTCTTATCGCTCCAGCGCTCTGCGCCACACTGCTCAGTGGCGCCGTCCATGCTGAAGAACGTACTTTGCGGGTCTACAACTGGTTCGACTACATCACCCCCAAAGCCCTGGACGATTTCAAGGCTCAGAACACCCAGACCAAACTGGTCTACGACATCTTCGACACCAACGAAGCGCTGGAAGCCAAGCTGCTGACCGGCAACTCCGGCTACGACGTGGTGGTGCCGTCCAACGTGTTCCTCGCCAAGCAGATCGAAGCCGGCGTATTCCAGCCAGTGGACCGCAGCAAACTGCCGAACTGGAACCACCTCGACCCCAAGCTGATGAAGCTGATCGAAGCCAACGACCCGGGTAACAAATTTGCCGTGCCCTACATGTACGGCACCATCCTGATCGGTTTCAACCCGGCCAAGGTCAAGGCTGCGCTGGGTGACAACGCACCGGTGAACAGCTGGGACCTGATCTTCAAGGAAGAGAACATCAGCAAGCTCAAGCAGTGCGGCGTGGCCCTGCTCGACTCACCTTCGGAGATCCTGCCGCTGGCCCTGCAACACCTCGGCCTGGACCCCAACAGCAAGAAGCCGGCGGACTACGCCAAGGCTGAAGCGCTGCTGATGAAGATCCGGCCGTACATCACCTACTTCCATTCGTCCAAGTACATGGCCGACATCGCCAACGGTGACATCTGCGTCGCGGTCGGGTATTCCGGCAGCTTCTCCCAGGCCGCCAACCGCGCCAAGGAAGCCAAGAACGGTGTGATCGTCGACATGCGCCTGCCCAAGGAAGGCGCGCCGATCTGGTTCGACATGCTCGCGATCCCCAAAGGCGCGAAAAACCCGGAAGACGCCTACACCTTCATCAACTACCTGCTGCAACCTCAGGTCATCGCACCGGTCAGCGACTTCGTCGGCTACCCGAACCCGAACAAGGACGCCACGGAAATGGTCGACCCGGCGATTCGCAACAACCCGAACCTGTACCCGACCGAAACGGCGATGAGCACGCTTTACACCCTGCAACCCTTGCCTCGCGATGCTGAACGGGCACGGACCCGGGCCTGGACCAAGATCAAGTCCGGGACCTGAAACCCTCACTCATCTGATCTGAAGACCCGTATGGATGCGGGTCTTTTTATTGTTGGCTCTAAATAAATACCACCTGACCCATCCACCCGCCCTCTACCTTGCGATTTGCCCAATCGGCGGTGCACTCCATCGCCAATAAAAACATCATAAGGAAATGGCCATGCCCGATAGTTCAACGACCAAGCCGGTATCTGGCGCCTCGGTCCCCCTCTTCAGTGATTTGCTAAGGCAACTGTCCTCCGGCCCCTCAATCCGCGAGGTTGCCTCAACCGCACTGAGGCCGGCACTCAAAGCGCTGTACCCTCAACTGGACATCAATCCCGCTCTCGTCTTCGTTGTGACGCCGACATGGCAAATCGTCGAGGGGGAGGTGATTCCCGGCATCAGTCGGGTTGAATCACTCACAGGTACGCTGGTCAGGCACGGCCTGCGCAAAACAACAGTGACTTATATCGATGGCGAACATTTCCTCTCGCGGCAACCACACGACGCCTCACCGATCCCGCTCCCGGTCAAAATCGATGCGATCGGACGCCTGATCAACGAGCTCGCGCCATTGCTATTCGTGGCGTATCAAGAACAGCAGCTGGACTTCTGGAACCAGACCGGCAGCGCGGCAATGCCCCGTTGGCAGGAACTGTCTCGCGCGCTACGCAATATCTGGAACGTTCGCAACGTCAAAGGCTGGGACGACGACCAGTGCGCAATGGCCCGCAACCTCTTCAATTACCCGGACCTGGCAGTACGGTTACCCCACGACAAGTACCTGAGCAGAACCTATCTGATCGATCTGGATATTCAGGATGGCGAGACGTCGAAACACCTGCGCCTCCTCGACATTGCGGTGCTGATTGGCGTTGTCGGGCAACGCACACTGATCCTCACGTATTCGATTGCCAACGATTTCCAGTCGTTCGACTCCCTGGAGCAGTTGGGCGAGTCATTGCTCGCCTACCTCGAAACGCCCGTATCTGCCTTGCAATGGCGCCTGTTTGAGCCGAGCGGCAATTTTTTCGACATCCAGGCCTGTACCATGATTGCCCTTCAAAGCGACACAATCGGGGAGATAAACGCCTCCACCCCACTCCCCGGGTCCAACCTCGGGCATCATGTCAGCAGTGTCGCGAACGACTTCGATGGGTTGAGCGCCAAAGAGTATTTGCGCTTCAGCCGAATACACGACTTGCTACCCGCCTGGCTCGCGAAGGCCTCGTCGGCGGATCTGAGCTCCTACAGCCGATACTTGATGGACCTGGCACAACTGCAAGCTGAAAACGCAGGCAAATCCTTTCAGGATGGCATCCCGTCGATTCAGGACTTCGCCCTCCAGGCTATTCGACGTCAGATGCTCATAGAACATCCCGACGCGGCAAAGCTGAAACTCGAAGACATCGAAATCGTCGTCACCAGCCCCGTCGTCTGGGGCACCTTCGTGCTTCCCGGCAAGACCGATATCACCAGAATTCCTCTCACCGAACTTGCACTGGAAAACCTGATTGCGATCCCTCCAGGCAACAAGGTCGTGCATTGCAAAAACGCTGACGCAGTTCCGGTATGGATGACACCCGCCTACCTTGAAGGACTGGTGAGTCAGGTAAACATCGGCCAGACCTACCCCGCACTCATCAAGCGCACATTGATCGACGCTTCCCCGGACTCACAGCGCCGGAAAAACCTCTACGCCCGTCATTTGCGCCTGCAACTGCCACTGCTGGCACTGCAAAACAAAATCCGCGGCGAGGCCGGCATCGATGAGCGAGGCTATCGATACGTGGCCGCTGTCATGGCGTCTTCCAGCGAGAACCGCCGAGTGGACGGGCATGAGATCGTCATGCGCCCGCTGGCCTTCTTCCCGAGTCTCGAACCTGACGCTACGCCCGATGAGGTCGATAACATGTTCGTGATCGGCCCAAGGGGCCAGGGTACCGGACCGGTCTTGCTCTACCGGCCATTACTCACTCCTGCGCTAATCCAGTATCCCTCTACCGAGAATCTGCTGTACGCGATCAAACATTCGAAAGAATTACGCCTGTCGGTACTCGCCTGGTTACCTGACAACGCCCGCACCAACTACGCCCGCTACGTTTTCCCTGGTGAACTGCCCTCGGTCTGGAGCCTGTCGCAATTGCTGGTCGATCCACTGACGCCGCTGACGATGACAGGCCCGATTTCCTTCGGTGAAAGGGTGATCGAAGACGAGCTGATGCCAACGCTCTTCAACGCCAATGCCAGCGCGCTGATCACTCTGGCGGACCGGCAATCGGTATCAAACGCTGAAAGTCGTTGGGCCACGCTCAAGCAAAGTGCCTGGATGATCTTCAATGCCGCCTTGCCTTTCCTCGGACGCACGGTGGGCACGGCCGCCTGGATCTGGCAAATCATGGATGACCTGCAACAAGCAGCCGATGCCAGGGAAAATGCCGATGGCCAACACGAGTGGGCCGCCTTGACCGACGTTTTCCTGACCCTCGCGATGGTGCTCGTCAGTCACGCAACCGCACCACGCGAATCCGCACAGAAAACCACCACACCCCACGGCAGCAGGCCACGAGAGACAGCTCTTGCAGAAAAAGTCAGCGTGACCCGCAAACCCGATGTCGCCACTGACACTCTGCCGGCCTTACACGAAACATCGCTCCACTCAGACACTGCACTGATCCGTTCTCGCTTGAGCCTGGGACACCTGCTCGATAGCTTCAAGATTCCAAAACCCGAAGGCCTTGGCCAACCCGCGATCGAGCAAGGTCCGCACCAACACCTCTCGGCCCTTGGGCAAAAATGGTACGCCAACATCGGCGAGCGTTGGTTCGAGGTCACCGTGAACGATAACGACGATGTGCTGATTATTGACTCCCGCCAACCAACCTCGCGCACCGGCCCGCTGTTGGTCAACAACCAAACAGGTCAATGGTTCGTCGATACCCGGCTACGACTGCGTGGTGGCGGCTTGAAAAGTCGCAGGGAACAGATGCAGCGCGAGAACAAGGCGCGCATCACCGAACTTCGCACACAACTGGCGGCATTCGACCTGGAGATGGACAGCAAACGCGCCGAGCTTACGAGCGCCCATGCCGCCCTGAACAATGCACCCGGCACATCCGCTGAAGCCAGGCGCCAGCTGTTCCTCGACAAACTGGACACACGCCTGAAGGACTATGACGTGGCACTCGACCGGCTGAAAACCCTGAACAGGCTCGACACGGTCCCCAATTACCGCACCGCAATGGTCGAACTGCTGGGCACCCAGCTGTTCTTCAATCAAACCGGGATCGATCAACAGCACACCACCTATACCCAGACGCTACGTCGTACTTTCGAGCTGCTTGAACAAGCGGAGACAGAAGGAAAAGAGCTGGATCGCGGCACGCTGCAGAAAATGACGGACCTGACCGAAGAGCTCATAAACAAGATCGAGTTCGCTCAATCGCGCTTCCAGGAACTGAGCACGCTCGGAAAGAACGCCGCCGAGCTGACCCACGAGTACAAGCAGAAATTACCCACCTTTGACGTGCAGGATCTGAAAGCATTCCAGGTCACCCTGGCCAAGGAGCTGTGCTTGAAAGAAGGCAATACTCCCCTCATGGCCGAGGCCAGGATTGCCATGGACAGTATCGGTGAGCATGCCGACCTGACCATTCAGGCATCCCTGGATGTAACCCTTGAGGATAACGAACTCAACCTTGGTGAACGCATCGAGACCCTCAATACCCTGGTGAGTCAGTTCACGGCAATCGACCAGCGCCTTGAAGACTTCGCAACCGACTACCCCGAGCAACTGGCTCAGCAGCAGTTTGACCGTCTGCGCAAGCGAACCAATGAGTTCCATCAGGCGACGGTCAACTACCTGGTGCAGTTGCTGCGCGAACGAGAGGCCCTGGAGCCCAAGCCTGGTCCCTCACGAGTCGCAGCACCGCCGCGCAAAAAAATCATCAAGACCCGTTACAAAGGCATAGTCGTCGGTGAAGTCCGCAAGGACACGCCGGTCGATGAGGTTCTGGTCGACGTCACCGAGCCGATGACAGGCAAAGTCATTGCTACCTTTCATGAGAAATCGCCCGGCGTCTGGCTTGAGCGAGCGACCAGAAAGCCTTCACCGGCAACCGGCCTGGTTCTGGATCTGGGTGCCCAGGTAGAGGTCGGCCAGGCACTGCTCAATGATCTGGAAACCTTCATTCACCGCACCCGAGCACACGCAAAGCGCCCGAACCGGATTCCGGTAGAAATAGAGGACATGTTCCAACAGCAAGCCGGAAAGCTGAAACGCGCAGCCGATGGAATTGAAGAGGCCTTGAGTACCGGCAACACCCCGGACACTCAATCGGATTCAGCCAAAACCCTGAAAAAACAGCTCACCGAAGCAGTAGCGCGGCTTTACTCAGAGGGTCATATGACCCGAGTGGAAATGATCAAACTGCAACCTCCCACTGCCGCACGCATCGAGTGGTTGCGGAGCAAAAACGTTGTCGACATCGTCCGCAACGGCGAACGCAAACGACTCAAAGGCCCTGGGAAGGATTACCTTCAGGAATACGAAATTCTTGACCGAAAAACCCGGAAACCGCTGTGGTACGCGCACCTCCATTACGCAGGGCCCACCGGTCCTGTCGATTCGTTCACGGCGGCTCACCTGAAAACCCGTGACCAACGATTATTGAAGGGGCGCTTCGACTGGCGTGCGACCACCAGCAATCATGAGCTGATTGCTGTCTATCGCAGTGAGATCAGCCCGCAACAAGCCAAAGAACTGTTCTTCACGCAGACACCTCCTTCTGCAACAGGGTCGTAAGCCATACGTCCGACTTGAACCCGAGACCCACGCTACTCAGTCCGTCACCAGACTGTTTTTAACCGCCCGAGCGCTGCCTTGATCGCCGCCTCGGGCACCGCCGCGAAACCCAATACCAGACCGGCGCGCTGATCGACTGGAGTCCTGGAGTCCGGTAGCCAATAGTTGCTCAAGCCATTGATCTCCACGCCTACGCTTTCCGCTTGTTCGATCAGTTGCCGTTCGCGGGCCAGGCTGTCCACCGAAACCGTCAGGTGCAGCCCGGCGGAGACGGTGGGCAGGCTACCCACTCCGGTCATCCCCGCCGGCCAGCCGCCCAGCAAACAATTGCGACGGCTGAGGGCGGCACGCCGCATCCGGCGAATGTGCCGCTGGAAATGCCCGGCGGCCATGAACTCGGCCATCACCGCTTGAGTGCTCACTTCGGAATGCCGCACATCCACCGCCCGACGCTGCGCGAATGCGTCCACCAGGCCCGGCGGCAGCACCAGATAACCCAGGCGCAGCGCCGGAAAAGCGACCTTGCCGAAGGTGCCGACATACAGCACCCGCCCATGGCGATCGAGTGCCGCCAGCGGCGCCAGTGGCGCGCCGCTGTAACGGTACTCGCCATCGTAGTCGTCCTCGATGATCCAGCCCTGGTTGCCCTCGGCCCAGGCGAGCAGTTCCAGACGCCGGGCCAGACTCATGACCACACCGGTCGGGTATTGATGGGAAGGCGTAACGTAAGCCAGCCGGCAATCGCTCAACTGCGCCAAGGCGCTGCAGTCGATCCCCTCCTCATCCACCGGCACACCGTGCAGCTGCGCACCGGCTACCGCAAAGGCATGGCCGGCAGCGCGATAACCCGGATTTTCAATCCCCACCCCATCGCCAGGCTCCACCAGCAACTGTGCACAAAGGCTGATCCCCTGCTGCGCGCCACTGGTGATCACAATTTGCTCAGCGGTGCACTGCATGCCGCGCGAACTGCGCAAGTAAGCAGCAATCAGCCCACGCAATCGCGAATCGCCCGCAGGGTCGCCATAACACAGCTGCTGCAAATCCGGCTTACGCCAGAAAGCCGCATTCAGCTTGGCCCAAACCTCGAAAGGGAACAGATCGAACGCCGGCACGCCGACCCTGAATGCGCGCGGCGGACCACTGGGCGGCACGGCCAAATGATTCTTTTCAACGCGCCCCAAAGCGCCGCTGTGGATAACTTTACTGGATGAATCAACAGGCAAATCCAGCCAGTCTGTGGATAAGGCTGTGGGTAACCCTGTTGAAAACCCTGTGGATACTTTTGTGGATAATTTTTTCGCCGGCAACGCCGCCTGAGGCAATTGCGCCACGTAAGTCCCGTCACCCACACGCCCCTCGATGAAGCCTTCAGCGTAAAGCTGATCGTAGGCACGAACCACGCTGTTGCGGGAAATCGATAACGCCGTAGCCAGATCGCGACTGGCCGGCAGTCGTGTGCCGCTGGCCAATCGTCCGTCGAGCACGCGTACCCGCAGCGCTTGATAGAGCTGTCGACTCAGGCCCTGGCGGCGGTCGAGTTCGATACCCGCCGGGTTGAACGACGAGGGAAGCGGCGTATTCGACATGACAATGGACCTATGAAATTGGTCATTAATGGCTCTTACAACAGACCATTAGCCTGCCTAGGATGAAGGCATTCGCCAAGGAATTTTCCATGTACCTGCCACTTTGACGCGTTAAGGAATGAACATGAGTCAGATCGACATCCGCCAGGTCACCGCCGACGATCACGCTGCCTGGCTGCCGTTGTGGCAAGCCTACTTGCGCTTCTACAACACCGAGCTGCCCGAGGCGGTCACTCAAAGCACCTGGCAGCGCCTGCTCGACCCGAGCGAACCGACCCACGGGGCGCTGGCCTGGGTCGACGGTAAAGCGGTGGGCATGGTGCATTTCATCTATCACCGCTCGAACTGGAGCATCGAAAACTCCTGTTACCTGCAAGACTTGCTGGTGACACCCGAAACTCGTGGCACCGGCGTCGGTCGGCAACTGATCGAATTCGTCTACAGCACAGCCAAGGCCGACGGTTGCTGCAAGGTCCACTGGCTGACCCACGAAACCAACGCCACCGCGATCCAGCTCTACGAGCGCATCGCCGAACGCCCCGGTTTCATCCAGTTTCGCAAAGCCCTTTAAGGTTCAAGGAGAACACCATGTCGACTTCACTCGCAGACTGGAAAGGCGTTCCGGCGCCCTCGGTCCAACTGATCGAAGGGCGTTTCATTCGCCTGGAAAAACTCGACCCGGCGCGTCACGCCGACGGTTTGTGGAAAGCCCTGGAAGGCCCGGGCTCAGACCCGAAACTCTGGGACTATCTGCCCTACGGTCCTTTCCCGGAACGCAGTGCGTTCAATGACTGGCTGAACAACCATGCGGCCAACAGCGATCCGTATTTCTTCAGTGTGATCGACCGTGTCAGCGGCGAGGTGCAGGGCCTGCTCAGCCTGATGTCGATCGTTCCTGCCCAGGGGCGTATCGAGATCGGCCATGTGACCTTTGGTGCGCCAATGCAGCGTTCGCCGAAAAGCACCGAGGCGGTTTACCTGCTGGCCAGGGAAGCCTTTGCGTTGGGTTACCGGCGCCTGGAATGGAAGTGCAACAACGGCAACGCTCGCTCCAAGTACGCAGCAGAGCGGTTGGGGTTCAGTTTTGAGGGGGTGTTCCGCCAGCACATGGTGGTCAAGGGTCAGAACCGTGACACGGCGTGGTATTCGATTCTGGATTCGGAATGGCCGGCGATTCAGGCGGGGTTCGAGCGGTGGTTGAGCGATGAAAACCAGACGGAATCGGGGCAGGTGAAAACGTTGACGGAGTGCCGCGGGTAAGCTTCGGCGCCCGGACGACACCTTCGCGGGCAAGTCGGATCGCGGCACGGCGATCCGACTTGCCCGCGAATGGCATCACGCTAATGTCTGGGCAAGTACCGCAATATGCTCCGGCCCGATCCCGCAGCACCCGCCCAAATGGCTGGCCCCGCGCTTGCGCCAATCGGCCGCCCACTGCAGATACCCCGGCGGGTCGAGATCATCACGCAACGGGTCTAGACCATCGTTGGCCGTGGCTTCTTTCGGTTGAGGCGGGAAGGCATTGGCGTAAGCGCCGATGTGAATCTTCACCCCCAGGCGCTCGAAGGTTTCCCGCGCCGCATCAATCGCCGCACCGATCACTTCCGGCTGGCTGCAGTTGAACAGCAACGTCTCGACACCCAACTCAGCCGCCACCGCGGCGGCCTCAGCCACTGGCTCACCGGAGCGTAAACGTGGCACTTCGTCGGTGTCTTCATCCTTCAAGGTAAACGACAGCCACAACGGTTTGCCGTCCTTCGGCAGACCGGCATGGATCGCCCGTGCTTCGACGATCGAACTCTGGGTTTCGGCCAGCCACAGGTCGACATGAGGCGCCAGACCATTGACCAGAGGGCTCAGCAGTTCAGTCACCCGAGCAGCGTCGAACAAGTCCGGGCGGTAGGAGCCGAATAACGGCGGCAATGAGCCGGCCACACGAATCACTTGGCCCGAGGCATCGACTGCACGCCGAGCCAGCTCACCGGCCAACGCCGCAAGGGCCTGGCCTTCAGCCGCGAAACGCTCCTCGCCAATGTGGAACGGCACCACCGCGTAACTGTTGCTGGTGATCACGTTGGCACCGCTTTCAATATAAGCCGCGTGCACCGCCTCCACCGCCTGCGGCGCTTCGCTCAAGGCCAGCGCCGACCACTCGGGCTGCCTGAACGGCGCCCCTCGGCGCTGCAGCTCCCGACCCATGCCACCATCCAGAATTACCGTCCCTGCGCCCATATGCTTTTCACTCATAAGCTTATGAAAATAACTCACTATCAGAGTCGTTCTTATAACTATTTAATACGCACCACTCGGTTAATAACAACCTCTTTTTTTTCAGGGATCAACTGTGAAATTTCAACCGCTGCTGGCCCTGGGCCTGACGATTCTGGCTGCCTCCACCCAAGCCTTTGCCGGCGCCACTCTGGATCGCATCGAGCAAAAGAAAGAACTGGTCGGCGTGTTGATGGAAAGCTATCCACCCTTCTCGTTCCTCAACGATCAAAACCAGCTCGACGGTTTCGACGTCGACGTGGCCAAGGCCGTGGCGGACAAACTGGGCGTCAAGCTGCGTCTGGAAACGCCGTCCTGGGATGTGATTGCCGCCGGCCGCTGGAGCGGGCGTTACGACATCTGCATCTGCTCCATGACCCCGAGCAAGGCCCGCGCCGAAGTCTTCGACTTCCCGGTCGAGTACTACGCCTCCCCTGCCGTGATCGTGGTCAATGCCAAGGACGATAGCATTCACAGCGCCAAGGACCTGAGCGGCAAGAAAGTCGGTCTCACCAGCGCCTCCAGCTATGAAAGCTACCTGAACAAAAACCTGGTGATCGAAGGCGCCGAAGACACCCAATTGCAGTACCCGTTCGAGAACGTGCAGATCGCCCCGTATGACACCGACAACGTCGCGTTCCAGGATCTGGGCTTGGGCGCTGGCGTGCGTCTGGACGCGATCCTCACCAACCTCGTCACCGCGCAACCGCGCCTGAACGAAGACAAGCGCTTCAAGCTCGCCGGCCAGCCGCTGTACTCGGAGCCGAACTCGGTGGCCATCGAAAAAGGTGACGCGCAGTGGGACGCCAAAGTGCGTGATGTGTTCGCTCAGTTGAAACAGGACGGCACCTTGAGCAAGCTGTCGCAAAAATGGATCGGCGCCGACATCAGCAAATGACTTCCTTCCCCAAACCTCCTCAGCCGCCGCAACCGGTGGCTGAGTCATTACTGCAACGGGTCTTCGGCTTCCGTACCCGGCTGTACCTGACCTGGGCGGCGATGTTCGGCTTGTTCGCCAGTTTCTTCCTGAGCTTCGACCTGAAGTTCTCGATCATCCTCGACAAACTGCCGAACCTGATCGGCCTGCACCTGGCGCCCAACGGCTTTCTGCAAGGCGCGGCGCTGACGCTGTTCTTGTGCCTGTGCTCGATTGTGGCTTCGTCGCTGCTGGGCTTCATCACGGCCCTGGCTCGACTGTCGAAAAGCGCCGTGGCGTTCGGCATCGCAAGTTTCTATGCCTCGTTCTTTCGCGGCACGCCGCTGCTGATCCAGATATTGCTGATCTACCTAGGCTTGCCGCAATTGGGCGTGGTGCCGGGCGCCATCGCCGCCGGCATCATCGCCCTGTCGCTGAACTATGGCGCCTACCTGAGCGAAATCTTCCGCGCCGGCATCCTCGGCGTTCCCCACGGCCAACGCGAAGCATCGCTGGCCCTGGGCATGCGCGAAACCGTGATTTTCTGGCGCGTCACCCTGCCCCAGGCCATGCGCGCCATCATCCCGCCCACCACCAACCAGTTCATCTCCATGCTCAAGGACTCGTCGCTGATCTCGGTGATGGGGGTTTGGGAAGTGATGTTCCTGGCGCAATCGTACGGGCGCTCGAGCTATCGCTATATCGAAATGCTGACGACGGCGGCGATCATTTATTGGCTGATGTCGATTGGACTGGAGCTGATTCAGGCGCGGATGGAACGGCATTACGGGAAGGCGTACGTAAGTCGATAGGAGCCGTCGAGAGCTGCGCTTTTTTTGATCCGCGACAGATGCATTTTTGCTGGAGCGCCAGCCCCCTTGTCCTGATTCACTGTAAGAAAAAGCGCCCAGTTCAAATGGGCAAAAAACAGCCGCCCTCAAGCGGCTGGCTATTTTCTACACAACCTGCTGACACCCCCCGCAAGCCCGCCGGAAGCAGCTGACATCGGCACCTATAGCCTCACTTTTAGAGTTTGGCCTCCCATCAAAAGAGGCCGTACTCGATGCCCGTTCAACACAAATACCGACCACAACACCTGGCGCTGGCCATTGCGCTTGCGCTGGGTTGCGCCGAATTTTCAAGCGCCCAACAACTACCCGCGCAAGCTGAGGCAACGAATATCGCTGAGGTAACCGGGCAGCTTGATACTGAGCCGCACCCGCTTACCCGGCTTCTAGCCTTTATCGAGGCGGACACCACCTTTCAAACGGTGATTGATGCGCCGCAGCCCGCTCGGCGAGGTACTTCCCTGAGACCGGAAAATAGAGATGACCTCATCATCGTCAAAAATGGTGGAAGCTTCGAAGGTCGGGTCGATGGCGGCAAAGGAACCAACGTCATACAGCTTGATGCAACTGACGGTGGCCGATTGGGGAATACCCGCAACTTCAACGGCCTGTATGTTTCGCAGGGATCCTGGACGCTGACCAGTACCGGAGATTTCAACAAGGGTGTGGTGGTGCTCGATGACGGCATCCTGACCAATGACGGGAAAATCGAAGGTGGGGCGATTACGGTCGGAAAGCTCTTCAACAATGGCGACATCAAAGGTCATGTAACAGTCGCGCACGGCGGTACTTTTGCAGGTGCAGGCACCGTCGGTGGCCTGGATGTCTCCGGCCGCGTCAACGTCGATGGATTGCATGGCGCCCCAAGAGTCAAAGGCAATTTGAACCTGTCCAACTCAGCCATCCTGGCCTATGAGGTCAACCCCGACGGCCGTCACGAAACGATCAAAGTCGACGGCACCGCCAGCCTCGGCAATGCCACCCTGAAAATCGTCGCAGTATCGGGTGACTATCCGCAAACCACCCAGTACACCATTATCGAGGCCGACAAGGTCGATGGGCATTTTGGCAATATTGAAAACAATCTCGCATTCATGACGGCCACCCCGGACTACAGCGACGAAAAGGCCGTCCGCCTGACCTACGCTCGCAACGAAGTGCCTTTCGAGAGTCTCGCGACCAACAAAAACGGTCGGGAACTCGCCCGCAGTATTGAAGAACCCAAAGCCAGTCCGACGGCGCAGACACCTCCCAATACCGCGAACGCCGCTGTCACGGCCCTGCTTGCCTCCACCACCGAAACAGCCTCCCAGGCCATCGACCAACTGGACGGCGGCAACAACGCCAACCTTGCGAAAGCGACCCTGAACAGTGACAGCCCAATCAGCGCGACCATGCTCTCGGCCATGCGTCAGCTGCACAGCACCAGTAGCTACAGCAATTCCACCAGGCGCAATGCGCCACGCCTGGCCGCCGGCAGCGAAGACAATGGCCGAGTCTGGCTTCAAGCATTGGGTCACGGTGGAACGCTGGATCGCGACTACGACGCTCTGAAACACACAACCCACGGTCTGGTACTGGGAGCTGATTGGGGCATCGATGAAGAATGGCGCATCGGGGTGATGAGCGGAAAATCCGAAACGCGCCTGGACAGCCGCGGACTCGACGGCGATCTCGACAGCTGGCATTTGGGAGCTTATGCCCTGCGTCAAAACGGACCAATGTCCCTGCGCCTGGGTGCGACCTACAGCAGTCACGATGGCAGCACTAAACGCCGGGTTGCCTTCAAAGGTTTCAGCGACCGCCCCGAAGGCCGTTACGATGCCAACACCCAGCAGGCCTTTGCGGAATTGGGTTACAACCTGGGGCGGACGAGCGTCAGCATCGAACCGTTTGCCAGCCTGGGCTACCAGCGCTATCAACGCGACACTTACACGGAAAAAGGTGGCGCTGCGGCTCTGAAGGTACACGGTCAAACGCAGAACAATTTGAACAGCACGTTCGGCCTGCGGCTGGCAAAGCTCAACACTCTGGATAACGGCATGCAACTGACGCCACGGTTCAGTGCCGGCTGGAAACATACTTACGGGGACGTCTACAGCGATACCCGCCAACGATTGGTAACGGGCGGAAAAAACTTCACCGTTTCCGGTGCGCCGCTGGATCGTGACAGCCTGCTGGTCGATACAGGGCTGGACCTTGGATTGTCAGCAAAACACACCCTGGGCATCGGACTCACTGGCGAGATCGGCACCGACAGCCGTAACCACGGCGTGACGGGTCAGTGGCGAATGAGTTTCTAACAGCCACAAACCCAGTGCGAAAAAAAAGGGGAGCACATGCCCCCCCGAGGTTTAAAGCGGTATATCGAGGCTGTTAACTCAGCCTTCGATCTCGATCAGGATCTCGCCCGGGTTCACCCGGTCGCCCTTGGCCACGTGGATGGCGGTGACTTTGCCGGTGATGGCCGACTGGACTTCGGTTTCCATCTTCATCGCCTCGGTGATCAGCACGGCCTGGCCGGCTTTCACGGTGTCGCCTTCCTTGACCAGCACGTCGACGATGTTGCCGGGCATGGTGGTGCTGACGTGGCCCGGTGCCGACGCTTGCTTGCGCTTGCTGCTACCGCCGCTGACGAATTCGTTGAGCGGTTCGAACACCACTTCTTCCGGCATGCCGTCGATGGACAGGTAGAAGTGGCGCTTGCCTTCAGCCTTGACGCCCACACCAGTGATGTCGACGCGGTAGGTTTCGCCGTGAACGTCGATGACGAACTCGGTCGGCACGCCTTCGCCACCGGCCGAGGCCACGCCGCCTGCTTCCGGAATCGGCAGCAGCACTTCTGGCGTCAGAGTGCCGGCTGCGCGTTCTTCGAGGAACTTGCGGCCGATGTCCGGGAACATGGCGTAGGTCAGCACGTCTTCTTCAGACTTGGCCACGGCGCCTATTTCGGCACGCAGCTTGGTCATCTCCGGCTTGAGCAGATCGGCCGGACGCACGTCGATCACCTCTTCGCTGCCGATGGCCTGACGACGCAGCTTTTCGTTCACAGTGCCCGGCGCCTTGCCGTAGCCGCCTTGCAGGTAAAGCTTCACTTCGTTGGTGATGGTCTTGTAGCGCTCGCCGGCCAGCACGTTGAAGAACGCCTGGGTGCCGACGATTTGCGAGGTCGGGGTCACCAGCGGCGGGAAGCCGAGGTCTTCGCGAACGCGCGGGATTTCAGCCAGCACTTCGCTCATACGATTCAGGGCGCCCTGCTCTTTCAACTGGTTGGCCAGGTTGGAAATCATCCCGCCCGGAACCTGGTTGACCTGCACGCGAGTGTCGACGGCAGTGAACGCGCTTTCGAACTGGTGGTACTTCTTGCGCACGGCGTAAAAGTACAGGCCGATCTCTTGCAGCAGCTCCAGGTTCAGGCCGGTGTCGAACTCGCTGCCTTTAAGGGCGGCGACCATCGATTCGGTGCCCGGGTGGCTGGTGCCCCAGGCGAAGCTGGAGATCGCGGTGTCGATATGGTCGGCGCCGTTTTCGATGGCCTTGAGTTGGCACATCGCAGCCAGGCCGGCGGTGTCGTGGGAGTGGATGAACACCGGCAGCGATTGCTCGGCCTTCAGTGCCTTGACCAGTTCACCCGTGGCGTACGGGGTCAGCAGACCGGCCATGTCCTTGATCGCCACCGAGTCGCAACCCATGGCTTCCATTTGCTTGGCTTGCGCCACGAAAGCCTCGATGGTGTGCACCGGGCTGGTGGTGTAGGCGATGGTGCCCTGGGCGTGTTTGCCGGCAGCTTTCACCGCTTCAATGGCCACGCGCAGGTTACGCACGTCGTTCATGGCGTCGAAGATACGGAACACGTCGATGCCGTTGACCGCGGCCTTGGCGACGAAGGCTTTGACCACGTCGTCGCTGTAATGGCGGTAGCCCAGCAGGTTCTGGCCACGCAGGAGCATTTGCAGGCGCGTGTTAGGCAACGCGGCGCGCAGTTGGCGCAGACGCTCCCACGGGTCTTCTTTCAGGAAGCGTACGCAGGCGTCGAAGGTCGCACCGCCCCAGACTTCCAGCGACCAGTAACCGACTTTGTCGAGTTTGTCGCAGATCGGCAGCATGTCTTCGGTGCGCATGCGGGTGGCGAGCAGCGATTGATGGGCGTCGCGCAGGATTGTGTCGGTAACGTGGATTTGTTTGCTCATTGTTCTATTCCTCACAGGCCTGCGTGGGCGGCGATGGCGGCGGCGATGGCCAGGGCCAGCTCTTCGGGTTTGCGCTTGATCGAGTAGTTGGTCAGTTCAGGGTGGCTTTCAACGAAGCTGGTGTTGAACTGGCCGCTACGGAATTCCGGGTTACGCAGGATTTCCTGGTAGTACGCGGCGGTGGTCTTGACCCCTTGCAGACGCATGTCGTCGAGGGCCCGCAGGCCACGGTCCATCGCCTCTTCCCAGGTCAGCGCCCAGACCACCAGTTTCAGGCACATCGAATCGTAGAACGGCGGAATGGTGTAGCCGGTATAGATCGCTGTGTCGGTGCGCACGCCGGGACCGCCGGGCGCGTAGTAACGGGTGATCTTGCCGAAACTCGGGAGGAAGTTGTTTTTCGGGTCTTCGGCGTTGATCCGGAACTGCAGCGCGAAACCACGGTGCAGGATGTCTTCCTGTTTCACCGAGAGCGGCAAACCGGATGCGATGCGGATCTGCTCGCGAACGATGTCAATGCCGGTGATTTCTTCAGTGATGGTGTGTTCCACCTGCACCCGGGTGTTCATCTCCATGAAGTACACCTCGCCCTCGGCGAGCAGGAACTCCACGGTACCGGCGTTCTCGTAACCCACGGCCTTGGCTGCACGAACCGACAGGTCGCCGATGTAGGCGCGCTGTTCCGGAGTCAGTTGCGGGCTCGGAGCGATCTCGATCAGCTTCTGGTTGCGACGCTGGATCGAGCAGTCACGCTCGAACAGGTGCACCACGTTGCCGAAGCTGTCGCCGAGGATCTGCGCTTCGATGTGTTTCGGGTTTACGATGCATTTTTCCAGGAACACTTCCGCCGAACCGAAAGCCTTGGTGGCTTCGGAAATCACTCGCGGAAAGGCTTGTTCGAGTTCTTCGCGACTGTTGCAACGACGAATGCCGCGTCCGCCACCACCGGAGGTAGCCTTGAGCATCACCGGGTAACCGATGCGGTCGCCTTCGGTCAGGGCCTCTTCGATGCCCGACACGTTGCCTTCGGTGCCCGGTGTGACCGGCACGCCGGCCTTGATCATGCTGCGGCGCGCTTCGGTCTTGTCGCCCATGCGGCGAATGACTTCCGCCGACGGGCCGATGAATTTGATTCCGCGTTCGGCGCAGATGTCCGCCAGCTCGGCATTTTCCGAAAGAAAGCCGTAGCCGGGGTGCAACGCATCGCAACCGGTTTCCACCGCCAGGTTCACCAGCTTGCGCGGGTTCAGGTAGCCGGCCAATGGCTCGGCACCGATGCTGTGGGCCTCGTCCGCACGCTTCACATGCAAAGCATGACGGTCGGCGTCGGAATAGATCGCGACCGAGCGAATGCCCATTTCGGCGCAGGCGCGCACGATTCGTACGGCAATCTCACCACGGTTGGCAATCAGGATCTTTTTTATCACTTGGAGGTTCCCTTGAGCCGGTGGCACCCACGACCCGATTAGACAGGTCGACGCGTGACCAAATGTTTCAATTCAGTCGCAGCTCCACACTAGCTGTCGCAAGGGATTAACAAAAATGAATAATAATTGGGTCAGACATAAGCAAAGACTTATAGTTGAGTCATCGACCTTCGCTCAGGATTTATAGAAAATGCGTAAGTCATTGATGCGTATGACATTGCGTCAATTGCAGATCTTCAATGAGGTGTGCGATTTAAGGTCCTACAGCCGCGCTGCCGACGAAATGTCTCTCACACAACCTGCCGTGAGCCTACAGATTCGTCAACTTGAAGAGCTGATCGGTCAGCCCTTGTTCGATTATGTCGGCAAAAAACTCTACATGACCGAGGCGGCCGAAGCGCTGCAGCGCGCCAGCCGGGACATTTTCGGGCGCCTGGAAAACCTCGATATGCAGCTGTCGGACATGCAAGGCTCATTGCAAGGTCAGCTGAAACTGGCGGTGGAGTCCAGCGCCAAGTATTTCGTGCCGCATCTGTTTGCCGCGTTCAAGCGCCAGCACCCGGAAGTGAACCTGCACCTGACGGTGGTCAACCGTGGCCAGGTCATCCGGCGCCTGTCGGATAACCGCGATGATCTGGTGATCATGTCGATGGTCCCCCAGGACATGGGGCTGGAATTCCTGCCGTTCCTCAACAACCCGATTGTAGCCGTGGCGCCACCGGATCATCCGCTGTGCCACATGGGTCCATTGCGCTTGCAGGATCTGGAACCCTACACGCTGCTGCTGCGCGAACCCGGTTCCGGCACGCGACTGGCCTGCGAGGAGTATTTCAAAGAGAAGCGCGTGCACTTCACCCAGACCCAGGAGGTCGCCTCGGCGGAAGCTCAGCGTGAATGCGTGCTGGCGGGTCTGGGCCTGGCGCTGCTGACGCGCCACGCCCTGAACCTTGAGTTGGCGACCGGTGGCCTGATCGAGCTGCCGGTCGAAGAGCTGCCGCTGCTGCGTAGCTGGTGCCTGGTGCAGGCCAAGGCCAAACGGCTATCGCCGGTGGCCCACGCATTCCTTGCGTTTATCCGCAGCGAACGAGCGCAAATCAGCGCACTGGTTGAGCGTTTCGACGGGAAGTTACCGGTGCTGCCTGCCAGTAGTTGAGTTCGAGGTCGTCGGGAAATTCGCCGATTTCGGCCAGAAGCTGGCGGCGCTCGCAGCGATCTTCGATGGCGCGGCGAAATTCCATGCGGCGCTGGTCTTCTTGCTGACGACGGGTTTTGACGGCGCTGTTGCGTTCTTCGTAGGGCTGGGCCATTTCGAGTCTCCCAAGGCGAGTACGGGAGTTTCAAGATAGGCGCGAGGGATGACGGTTTGGCGGCGGGAGGGTTACAGAACGATGAAACTCACTGGCTGACCGCGAATCTGTGGCGAGGGAGCTTGCTCCCGCTGGGTCGCAAAGCGGCCCTAAGATTTTGCGACTGCTGCGCAGCCGAGCGGGAGCAAGCTCCCTCGCCACAATTGCAGCCAGAATCAATCGTCCAGCGCTTTTACTGACTTTGGCGACAACCGCAAGCTGCGAAGGCTGCGCTTGACGCTTTTCAAGTGATTGACCAGGCTCGGCCCACGGGCCATGGCCACGCCCATCGCCAACACATCGATCACTACCAGGTGGGCGATGCGCGACGTCAGTGGCGTGTAGATTTCAGTGTCTTCGTGCACGTCGATCGCCAGGTTGACAGTCGACAGCTCGGCCAACGGTGTCTGGCTCGGGCACAGGGTGATCAGCGTGGCGCCGCTTTCGCGCACCAGGTTGGCGGTGATCAACAGGTCCTTTGAGCGACCGGACTGGGAAATGCAGATCGCCACGTCGGTCGGCTTCAAGGTCACCGCCGACATCGCCTGCATGTGCGGGTCGGAATACGCCGCCGCGGTCAGCAACAAACGGAAGAACTTGTGCTGGGCATCCGCCGCCACCGCACCCGACGCACCGAAGCCGTAGAACTCGACACGCTGGGCCTGGGACATCGCGGTCACGGCTTTCTGCAACGCTACCGGGTCAAGTTTCTCGCGAACTTCCATCAGGGTGTGCAGGGTGGTGTCGAAGATTTTCAGGCTGTAGTCGGCAACCGAATCGTCTTCATGGATCGCGAATTGCCCGAAGCTCGCGCCGGCCGCCAGGCTCTGCGCCAGCTTCAGTTTCAAATCCTGGAACCCGGAGCAACCGATGGCGCGGCAAAACCGCACGATGGTCGGCTCGCTGATGCCTACGCTGTGGGCCAGGTCGGCCATGGAACTGTGCATCACCGCCGCAGGATCAAGCAGCACGTGGTCGGCGACCTTGAGCTCCGACTTGCGTAACAGGTGGCGTGACTGGGCGATGTGTTGCAGCAGATTCAAGGGGCTGGACTCTTTGTCATTGGCAGGTGCCGGGGATGTAGCACGCTTGTAGTTATACTACATGAATCGGCTTTTTGCCTGCTCAATGCGTAACTCAATGTCCCCATATCACGCGACATATGCTCCATGTAGCACCTACGAGGTTTTTTCGTCCGCGCGCAACAGCTCAGCCAGGTCTGCAGCCTCAACCGGACGGCTGATCCAATAACCCTGCACTTCATCGCAATGCTCGACCTTCAGAAACTCCAGCTGCTCCGGCCGTTCGACCCCTTCAGCCACCACTTTCAACGACAGGCCGTGGGCCATGGCAATAATCGCCCGGGTGATCGCCGCATCCTCGCTGCTCTCTCCCAGCCCACGGATAAATGCCTGATCGATCTTCACGTAATCCACAGGAATACGTTTGAGGTAGCTCAGAGACGAATACCCGGTACCAAAATCGTCGATCGCCAGCTTCACCCCCAGATCGCGCAATTGCTGGAAGGTCGCGATGATGTGCTCGACGCTGTCCAGCAACTGGCTTTCGGTAAGTTCCAGCTCCAGATAGTGCGGCGCCAGACCGGTTTCCTCCAGCACCTGGCGCACCAGGCTGACCAGTTTCCCCTGACGCAGCTGATGCACCGACAGATTGACCGACACCCGAATCGGCTCAAGCCCCTGACGTTGCCATTCGCAGGCTTGCCAGCAGGCCTGACGCAAGACGAACTCGCCGATAGCGTTGATCAGGCCGGTTTCCTCGGCCAGACCGATGAAATCCCCCGGCGGTACCTGGCCAAGGGTCGGGTGATTCCAGCGCACCAGCGCTTCGGCGGCATTCAACCGGCCGGTGGCTAGGCAGAGTTTTGGTTGGTAAAACACCTTCAGCTGCTTTTCTTCGATGGCTTTGCGCAATTGGTTCTCAAGCTGCAAGCGCTCGAGCGTGCTGGCCTGCAGGCTGTCGGTGTAGAACTGGAAGTTGTTGCCGCCCAGGTGTTTGGCATGCTGCATGGCCATGTTCGACTGGCTGACCAGCGCGGAAATCTCCCGCGCGGTGTCCGGCAACAGGCTGATGCCCATGGACGCGCTCATCACCAGTTCATGCCCCTCGACAGTGATCGGCAAACGCAGCTTGGTCGACAATCGCGTCGCCACGCGCGCCAGGCTCGACAGGTTGCCGTAGGCGTCGAACAGCACCGCAAATTCATCGCCGGACAACCGGGCGATGGTGTCTGCTTCCGGCAACGCATTGACCAACCGCCGGGCCATTTTCTGTAACAGCTGATCGGCGATTTCGTGGCCGAGGCTGTCGTTGAGCAGCTTGAAGCGATCCAGATTGATGTGCAGCAGCGCCAGGCTGCGCCGACCGCCCTGGCGCACCCGCTGATGAGCCTCGCTCAGTCGTTCACGGAACAACGAACGGTTGGCCAGCCCTGTGAGCTCGTCGTAGTGGGTGAGGTAGCGCATACGCTCTTCGGATTCACGCCGAGCGGACAGATCAGCGAAGAAGCCGACGATATGACTGACATTTCCCCGCAAATCGCGTACGGCATTCAGTTGCAGCCACTGCGGATACAACTCGCCATTCTTGCGGGTCTCGACCAACTCGCCCTGCCAACTACCGTGCTGCTCCAGCGCCTGACGAATCGCCGCGTAATGCCGACGGGCGTCGCGGCTGCAAGGCAAATCGACCACGTTGCGCCCGAGCATGTCGTCGATTTCATAGCCAGTTACCCGACTGAAAGCCTGATTGACCGCGATCAGTGCGTAATTCGGGTCGAAAATCACGATGCCTTCGCTGGCCGCCTCGAACACCGTCGCCGCCAGCTGGCGCTGTTCTTCCAGGTGCTTGCTGGCGCTGATGTCGCGGCGGGTGCCGACCATGCGGATCACCCGGCCGTTTTCACTACGCTCGACCGCTCGACCACGGTCCTCGATCCAGACCCAATGGCCATCGCCATGCCGAACGCGGTACTCGATCTGATAATCCTCGGTGCGGCCCTTCAAATGCTCGACCAGCGCCCGCTTCAGCGCTGGCAAGTCGTCGGGATGCAGCCTCGGCTTGAGGTGGCGGAGCATTGCCGTCACGTATTCCGGCTCCAGCCCGAACAACTCCTGGAGCTGAGTGTGATGAACTTCGTCGGTCTGCAGGTTCCAGTCCCACAAACCGAGTTCACTCGCTTTCAACGCCAGCGCCAGCCGCGCTTCGCTCTTGCTCAAGGCCTGGTTGGCCGCATCCAGCTCCAGACTGCGCTGGGCAACCCGGTTTTCAAGGTCGACCTGGGTTTCGCGCAATGCTTCTTCGGCGCGACGACGCTGGTCGATTTCCTTGGCCAGTTCGTGATTGAGTTGCTCGCTGCGACTTTGCGCTTGCTGCAAGTGTTCGATCAGCGCCTGATTTTGAAAACGCCGCAACAAACCCTGATCGATCAACCGATTGACCTGCCAGGCGACCACGCTCAACGAGCCCAGAAGAATCAGCCCGAACCAGCCCCAGCCCTGCTCCTGTTCATCGCCGCCCCAGAACAGATAGCCGATGGCGGGCAACAAACAGGGCAAGGTAAAGGATAGAAATGCTGGCAGGCTGACCGCATAAGCGACGCTGGCCGAGAGGGCTGCGGCGCCGATCAGACCGAATACCCAGGCTTGCTGGATGAAATTGTCAGCAGGCACCAGCGCGATGCCGGCACCGGCCAGGGTCAGGCCGGTCATCGCCGAACCGAGCAGAAACATGCGACGCCAGATCGGATGGGCCTGACGGTTGGGAATCGCCGAATCGAAGGCCGCGACCTGAATCACCCGCAACGCCACCAGCGACAACAACCAGACCAGCCAGACACTGACCACGAAGTAGCGTTGCGGGCTCCAGAGCAACCCGGCGCAGACCAGACCGTTGATCAACATGAAAAGCGTCGGCAAGAGCGAGCCCTGGTACAGCAGACGCGTGCGTTCGACCGCCATCTCCATGGCGTACTGTTTGCGGATAGCCCGAGGCTCCACGGAGGGGCCCGACAGGTCGGAGCTGAGGGTCATAGGCGATGTTCTTGTTCTTATAGTTGAGCATGCGAGCCCGAATTGTGGACGGAGCATACACAAGCAAATGCCCGGACCAAACTGCCTCAGGTCATAAAATAGACAAAAGTTTTAGTCGCCCGCATCCGGCGTAAAAGCCGCCAGGCGAGCCCCGTCCCTGCTTGCAGCCAGTGACCAACCGGTCATCGTCGATGCTTCTTTCATCGGCTAATGTAAAGCTCGGTTTGCCCGGTGTGACGGCGCACCCTAGAATGCCCCGATGCGCGATGATCTCTCCCTTCTGCTGAACTCCCTCAACGATGCCCAACGCCAGGCCGTAGCTGCCTCCGTGGGTCGTCAGTTGGTCCTGGCCGGTGCTGGCTCCGGTAAAACCCGAGTGCTGGTGCACCGTATCGCCTGGTTGATCCAGGTCGAAAACGCCTCGCCCCACTCCATTCTGTCGGTGACCTTCACCAACAAGGCCGCTGCCGAGATGCGTCATCGCATCGAGCAGCTGATGGGTATCAACCCGGCCGGCATGTGGGTCGGCACCTTCCACGGCCTGGCACACCGCTTATTGCGGGCGCACTGGCAAGAGGCGGGCCTGAGCCAGACCTTCCAGATTCTCGACAGCGACGACCAGCAACGGCTGGTCAAGCGGGTGATCCGCGAGTTGGGCCTGGACGAGCAACGCTGGCCGGCCCGGCAGGCCCAGTGGTTCATCAACGGGCAGAAAGACGAAGGTCTGCGTCCACAACATATTCAAGCCAGCGGCGATCTGTTCCTGGCGACCATGCGCAGCATTTATGAAGCCTACGAGGCTGCGTGCCTGCGTGCCGGCGTCATCGACTTCTCCGAACTGCTGCTGCGCGCCCTCGATCTGTGGCGCGACCACCCGGGGCTGCTCGCCCATTATCAGAAGCGCTTCCGGCACATTCTGGTGGACGAGTTCCAGGACACCAACGCCGTGCAGTACGCCTGGCTGCGTCTGCTGGCCAAGGGTGGCGACAGCCTGATGGTGGTCGGCGACGACGATCAGTCGATCTATGGCTGGCGCGGCGCGAAAATCGAGAACATCTATCAGTATTCCGACGACTTCCCGGATGCCGAGATCATTCGTCTGGAGCAGAACTACCGCTCCACCGCCGGGATCCTCAAGGCCGCCAACGCCCTGATCGCCAACAACACCGGGCGCATGGGCAAAGAGCTGTGGACCGATGGTGGCGAAGGCGAAGCGATCAATCTGTACGCCGCGTTCAACGAACACGATGAAGCACGCTACGTGGTTGAAACCATTGAAAGCGCGCTGAAAACCGGCTTGGCTCGCAGTGATATCGCGATTCTGTACCGCTCCAACGCCCAATCGCGCGTTTTGGAAGAAGCCTTGCTGCGCGAGCGCATCCCGTACCGCATTTATGGTGGTCAGCGCTTCTTCGAACGGGCAGAAATCAAGAACGCCATGGCGTATCTGCGTTTGTTGGAAGGCCGTGGCAACGATGCGGCCCTTGAGCGGGTGATCAACGTTCCGGCCCGTGGCATCGGCGAAAAAACCGTCGAAGCGATTCGCGATCATGCGCGCCACAGCGACGTGTCGATGTGGGAAGCCATGCGTCAGCTGGTGGCCAACAAGGGCCTGACCGGGCGCGCTGCCGGTGCACTTGGGGCGTTTATGGAGCTGATCGAGAACCTCGCCGCCAAGTGCATGGAAATGCCACTGCACCTGATGACCCAGACCGTCATCGAGCAGTCGGGGCTGATCGCCTACCACCAGGCGGAAAAAGGCGAGAAAGGCCAGGCCCGGGTAGAAAACCTTGAGGAACTGGTCAGCGCCGCGCGCAACTTCGAAAACCCGGAAGAGGACGAAGAGCAATCGCCACTGGCGGCATTCCTCGGCCACGCCTCGCTGGAGGCCGGGGACACCCAGGCCGACGAGCACGAAGACAGCATTCAGTTGATGACCCTGCACAGCGCCAAGGGCCTGGAATTCCCTTACGTGTTCCTGGTGGGCATGGAAGAAGGCCTGTTTCCGCACAAAATGAGCCTGGAAGAACCCGGGCGCCTTGAAGAAGAGCGTCGTCTGGCCTATGTCGGTATCACCCGGGCGATGCAGAACCTGGTGCTGACGTATGCTGAAACCCGACGCTTGTACGGCAGCGAGACCTACAACAAGGTGTCGCGTTTCGTACGTGAAGTGCCGAAAGGCCTGATCCAGGAAGTGCGACTGTCCAACAGCGTCAGCCGTCCGTTCGGCGGAGGCCAGCAGCAGAGTTCCAGCAGCCTGTTCGGCGGCAGCGAGATCCCGGACACCGGGTTCAGCCTCGGCCAGACTGTGCGGCATTCGGTGTTCGGCGACGGTGTGATCCTGAATTTCGAAGGCGCCGGTGCTCAGGCGCGGGTGCAGGTGAACTTCAGCGAAGGCAGCAAGTGGCTGATGCTCGGTTACGCCAAGCTGGAAGCGATCTAAAACCTGCCAGTGATTTACTGTGGGGGCGAGCCTGCTCGCTCCCACAAGGTTCTGTGTTTCAGATTGATCTTATGAAAGGCGCGAAAGCATGGGCTCGGGTTTCTTTTCTTCCTGGACATTCTGGGCCCTGATGTCGGCGGCGTTTGCCGCCATGACCGCGATTTTCGCCAAAATCGGCATCGAAAACGTTAACTCGGACTTCGCCACGCTGCTGCGCACGGTGGTGGTTTTGGTCAGCCTGGCCTTGATTTTGTACGCCACGGGCCAATATCAGTCATTAGGATCGATCTCGGCCAGGAGCTACCTGTTCCTGCTGCTGTCGGGACTGGCCACCGGTGCCTCGTGGATCTGCTACTTCCGCGCGCTGAAACTGGGGCCGGCCTCGTTGGTCGCTCCGGTGGACAAGCTCAGCGTGGTGCTGGTGGCGGTGCTCGGCGTAATCCTGCTGGGCGAAAAACTCGACCTGCGCCAATGGGGCGGAATCGGCCTGATTACGGCCGGTGTCGTCATGCTGGCGCTGCGGCGCTAGGCATCCTTCCTACAGAAGCTGTCCACTCGTCCTACAGACTAACGCTAACAGGCCTTATTGCGCTGACTGAAGCTGAACACAACCTGTCAGGCAAAAGCCCGAAACACTCTGCCGCTAGCCAGTAACACTTCAGCTGTGCAACATGGCGCGCGTGCCATCCACAAATGGGAATTCCCTTTATGAAACGTTTTCTTAGCATCGCCATGGCGTTGTGCATCGGCCTGACGATGAGCCTGGACGCCAACGCCAAGCGCTTTGGTGGCGGCAAGAGTGTCGGCGCTGCGCCGACTCACCAGACCAGCCAAATGGCTCCTTCTTCTCCTGGCGTGGGCGGTGCAGCCGCCACTGCCGCCACTGCCGGCGCGGCCGGTGCCGCTGGCGCTGCCGCCAAGGCCGGCGGTGCTTCGCGTTGGCTCGGCCCTCTGGCCGGTATCGCGGCCGGTGGCCTGCTGGCTTCCATGTTCATGGGCGGCGGCTTCCAGGGCATGCAGTTCTTCGACATCCTGATCATGGCGGTCATCGCCTTCCTGGTCTTCCGCTTCATTGCCGCTCGTCGTCGCAAGCAGCAGGAGCACCTGGCTCCGGCCGGCGCGCCGATGCAACGTGAAGTGTTCGAGCAGAAGCCAGCCATGGGTTCGATCTTCGGCGGTTCGGCCGCACCTGTTGCCCGTCCGGTGATCAATGCTCCGGCCTGGTTCAACGAACAGCGCTTCGTTGAAGCCGCACGCAACCATTTCCAGTCCCTGCAACAGCACTGGGACGCCAACGAAATGGACAAGATCGCCGAGTTCGTGACCCCGCAACTGCTGGAGTTCCTCAAGCGCGAACGTGCCGACCTGGGCGACGGCTTCCAGTCGACCTACATCGACAACCTCCAGGTACAACTGGACGGCGTTGATGACCGTGCGGACAAGACTATCGCCACCCTGACCTTCAGCGGCGTGTCGAAAACCTCGCGTTTCGACCAGGGCGAAGTGTTCAGCGAAAGCTGGAACATGGAGCGTCCCCAGGGCGAAAACCAGCCTTGGCTGGTCGCAGGTATCCGCCAGAACGGCTGATAACTCCGCGTTTCGCATGCTGTAATGAAAACCCCGGCTCTGCCGGGGTTTTCTATTTCACGGTTGCATCTATAGCGAGCTACTGTATAAACCGCCCAAACTAAACCGCGCCATCAAGCAAGAGGATCCCGGACGTGGAAGAAATCATCGAACAACTGCGTGAAGCCAACGAACCGGTACCGGTCCCCTTGGAGTTGCCCGACGAAGATCTGCTGGTAGAAATCGAAGAGCAACTGTTCATCGACATTCCCTTCGTATTCAGAGAATTCCTGCTGACCGTCAGCGATGTAGTCTACGGCAGCCTGGAGCCGGTGACCGTCACCGACCCGCAATCCCACACCTACCTGCCGGACGTTGCCGCCAACGCCTGGGACGCTGGTGTTGATCGCAGCCTGATCCCGATCTGCCAGGACGGTGACAACTACTACTGCGTCGAAGAAGACGGCACCGTGGTGTTGTGGCTGGCCGAAGAAGAGTTACTCGCCGAAGAAACCTGGGAATCGGTCTGGCACTGGGCACGGGACGTCTGGCTGGAAAGCTGATGTACCCCTGCACGATTTTTTGTAGCAGCTGGCGCAGCCTGCGTTCGGCTGCGAAGCAGTCGTAAACCCTGACACTCGGTTAACCTGAATCACCTCGTAGCCTGATTGGCGACTGCTGCGCAGTCGAACGCAGCCTTCGGCAGCTGCTACAGGGACTCGTCACGCTCAATGCTCGGACGAATCCTTGTGGTTATCCAGGGTTTCCAGCAAGGCCACCTGCATCCGCGTATGCACGCGGATGAACCAGCGCCAGAGCAGCGCCGCTATCGCAGCCGCGACCACGACAATCAGCACCAGCAACTTGTTGGTCGGCAGAATACTGGCCGACAAGGCCGCCAGCAGCAGGAAAATCACCAGCAGCGAGAGGATCGGGATCACTTCGGCGATCACCCGACGCACTCGCTGCGTGTGGCGGCCGGCCATCTCCGACTTCACCCCCATTTCTGCCAGCAGCATCGACAGCGCCTTGAGCTTGCGATAGGCGGCGATCAGGAACGGCAGCGACAACAGCAACGCCCCACCCCAGATCAACGCTTTCTGCCAGCTCGGGTCGCTGATCCAGTCTTGCAGGTAAACGGACATGCGCTCGGCGAAGAAGGCGCCCGATAAAAAGATCGCAACCACCAGCGCCAGATTGACCCCCACCTGCAACAGAATCCGCCGAATCATCGACGCCAACAGCGCGCCCTCGCCCTGAGGCTGGATGCTGCGCAGCCATTCGCCATACATCCCCAGCACACGAGCCAGGCGCTGCGGCATCACGGCAGCAAGCTTGATCGACAGCGGATCGGCCGCGCGGATCAGATAGGGCGTCAACAACGTGGTGATCACCGAGACGGCCACAGCCACCGGATAGAGAAAGCTGCTGGTGACCTGCAGCGTCATGCCCAGCGCGGCGATGATGAAAGAGAATTCGCCAATCTGTGAAAGCCCCATCCCCACGCGCAGTGAGGTGCGTCCGTCATTGCCGGCGATAAACGCGCCGAGGCCGCAGGACAGCATCTTGCCCAGCACTACCGCCACAGTGATCACCGCAATCGGCCAAGCGTATTGCAGCAGGATCATCGGGTCGAGCATCAGGCCGATGGCGACGAAGAAGATGGCACTGAACAGGTCGCGAACCGGCTCGATCAACTGCTCGATCTTCAGCAGCTGGCGCGATTCGGCCATGATCGCGCCGATCAGGAATGCGCCGAGAACCATGCTGTATTCAAGCTTGACCACCAGCAGGCAGAAGCCGAAACACAGGCCCAGCACGGTAATCAGCAACATCTCGTTGCTCTCGAATTTCGCCACATAGGCCAGTAGTCGCGGCACCAGCAGAATACCGATGACCAGTGCGACAATCATGAACAGGGAAAGCTTGCCGACGGTGGAAAAGACTTCGCCGGAACTGACCGTGCCGCTGACGGCGATGCTCGACAGCAAGGCGATGATGCCGATACCGAGGATGTCCTCGACGATCAGTACGCCGAAGATCAACTGCGCAAAACGCTCGTTCTTCATCTTCAGGTCGTTGAGCGCCTTGACGATGATGGTGGTCGAGGAAATCGCCAGGATCGCGCCGAGGAACAGCGAATCCATGGTATTCCAGTCGAACCAGCGGCCGATTTCGTAGCCGATCCAGATCATCAGGACGATTTCCAGGAAAGCCGCGATAAACGCCGTGGCGCCGACCTTGAACAGCTTGCGCAGGCTGAACTCCAGCCCCAGGCAGAACATCAGGAAAATCACCCCGAGCTCGGCGAGGGTCTTGATGGTTTCTTCGTCGTGGATCAGGCCGAAGGGCGGCGTGTGCGGGCCGATAATGAAACCGGCGACGATGTAGCCGAGCACCACCGGTTGTTTGAGACGATGAAAGAGCACGGTCACCACACCCGCGATCAACATGATCACTGCCAGATCCTGAATGAAACTGATGGCATGCATGGTGTGTGGCTCCTTCGGGGGTGGGCTTTTGAAGGGTAACACCACGACTTCCGGCGCAAAGACGGTGCAATATATGGAAACAGATCGCTTCGGGCGTGACGGCGCCTCCCCGCCCGGCGTCCCGATAACTGTTGGTTTGAAAAACACCGACAAGCACCCACAGAGGTGCCCCCCCCAAACCCTGCCTTGAACCCGTGAGTACGTTATGGAACCCGGAAACGCCCAGCTGTCGATGACGGTATTGATGACCCCCGACATGGCCAACTTCTCTGGCAATGTCCACGGCGGCACCCTGCTCAAATACCTCGATGAAGTGGCCTACGCTTGCGCCAGCCGGTATGCCGGCCGTTACGTAGTGACCTTGTCGGTGGATCAGGTGATCTTCCGCGAGCCGATTCATGTCGGTGAGCTGGTGACCTTTCTGGCCTCGGTCAACTACACCGGTAATACCTCGATGGAAGTGGGCATCAAGGTCGTGACCGAGAACATTCGCGAGCGCTCGGTGCGCCACACCAACAGCTGCTTCTTCACCATGGTCGCGGTGGATGACCAGCGTAAACCGGCCTCCGTCCCGCCACTGCAACCGCAGAACAGCGAAGACAAGCGTCGGTACATGCAGGCCCAGCAGCGTCGGCAGATTCGTCAGGAACTGGAAAAGCGCTATCAGGAAATCAAGGGCGACGCTTAAAGCAAAAGATCGCAGCCTGGGCAGCGCCCACAGACGCGCAGGAGCTGCCGAAGGCTGCGATCTTTTCTACCGCCACACCATTACAAACTGATCGCTACCGCCTCGAACCGCACCCGGGGATGGGCGATCCGGTCCTGCGCCCGCACCAGTTCCAGTTCATAGCTGGCACACGCCTGGGTTTCCAGCAGCACTTCATGCACCGCCGCCGCGGTGAATTCGAAGGCGCTCAGCAGACTGTCACCCAGCAGCACACGCGCCAGGAACAGCCCGGAAGTCAGATCGCCAACGCCCACCGGCTGACGCGGGAACGCCAGCAACGGCCGACGCAAGTGCCAGCTGCCTTCAGCGGTCACCAGCAACATCTCGAAGCCATCCGCCAGTTTGCCGGGATAGTCCAGATGCTTGACCAACACCGCCTTCGGACCGCGCGCCAGCAGCGCCCGCGCCATGGCCAGGCAATCGAACAGTGACTGCGCCTTGCGCCCCGAGAAGCTGTTCAGCTCCAGCTGATTCGGGCACATGAAGTCGGCTATCGCCGCCGCCTCTTCCAACAGGAAATCGCTGACTTCGGCTGGAACGCTGCAGCCCTTCTCCGGATGGCCCATCACCGGATCGCAGAGGTACAAGGCTTTGGGATTGATCGATTTGATTCGCTCCACTCCCGCCAGAATCGCCCGCCCCTGGGCCGCGCTGCCGAGGTAGCCGGACAACACGGCGTCGCAGTTGCCCAGTTCGCCAATCGCCGCGATGCCCTCCACCAACTCCGGAATCTGATGCGGGGCCAGCACTTCCCCGGCCCACTGGCCATATTGCGTGTGGTTGGAGAACTGCACGGTATTGAGTGGCCAGACGTTCACCCCGACCCGCTGCATCGGGAAAACCGCGGCGCTGTTGCCAGCGTGGCCGAACACCACATGGGACTGGATGGCGAGCAGATGGGGCGTACGTTTCATGCGGTGAGTTTTCCATAAACCGATTGAAATTCGAGCCGCGCAGTATGCGACTAAACGCAGCCTGTACGACAGACCAGAGACGCAGTTAAGCTGACACTATCTTGTTGGAGCACCCTGTTGATGCTGACCCTAGGAAATATCTTCGTGCTGATGCTGCTCGCCACCGGTGGCGCATGGCTGTGGCACAACCACGGCTTGCGCGAACGCGCACTGGAGCGGGTTCAGCAGCATTGCGCCAAGCTGCGGATCGAGCTGCTGGACGGCAACGTAGCCTTGAAGAAGATCGCTTTCATTAAAGACGCCAACGGCCGTCGGCGCCTGGCCCGTGTGTATAACTTCGAATTTACCGTGACCGGCGAAACCCGCCACAACGGCACCATCACTCAGTTCGGCGCCCATAGCGCACAGATCGAGCTCGCGCCCTACCCAATGCCATTCGACGACACACCGCCGGTGGTCGAAGTCGCAAAACCCAGCGCCGAGGTGATTGAATTGAGCCAGTGGCGGCAAGAACACACCAAGTGGCGTCCCTGAAGATCAAAAGATCGCAGCCTGCGATTTTTTGATCTTCAAACCGACCGGCAATCGGCCAGATCTCTTTGCAGTGACTCAACATCCTGCACTTCACTGAAAATCAGCTCGATGCGCGAATCCCGTCGCCATTCGCTGGGTTGCCAATCCAGTAACGAGTTATTCAGCGCGTTGGCCGACACCCAACCTTCGACGCTGTGGATAACCAGCTTCGCCCGCAGCCATTCAAGGCTCTCAAGCCACTTTCCGACAAGCACGGCATCGAATGTCTGACTCGGATGCCAGCGCCAGCCGACGCTCCAGCCACCCTCTTGCGCCTGACTCAAGCAAATCGGCTGCGCAGGGTCAGTCCAGATGGCCGGCATCTGTGCCAGCCCCTTGGGCACGATGAAGTTATCCACACCCGCGACAGCCTGAGCCTTGAGGCCCGGTAACTCGCTCAGCGGCAAGACAGCTTGCTGCGTCCAGTACAAAGGACGCGACGGCAACTGTGCGACAACTCGCTGGCGATCACTGTCGTCGAGGCTTTCTGCCTTGTTCAGCAACAGCAACCCGGCACTGTCCAAGGCTTGCAGTTGCGCCGCTGGCAGCGGTTTTCCAGCCGCGAGCGCCTGGGCGTCCAGCACCAGCACGCAAGGCTGCACCGCCAGGACGCCTTGCCACGGCGCCTCGCTCAATTGCCTGAGCAACTGCGCCGGATGCCCCAGCCCGGAGGGCTCGATGAACAGTCGATCCGGTCGTGCCTTGCGCAGCAGCCGCCCGAGGCCGACCTGAAACGGCGCACCATTGACGCAACACAAACACCCCCCGGCCACTTCCCCCAGTGCGATACCATCGACGTCCTGGGTCAGCAGCGCAGCATCCAGCCCGATCTGGCCGAACTCGTTGATCAGCACCGCCCAGCGCTCACCGGCCGGCCGCTGCGCCAGCAGGTGCTTGATCAGGCTGGTCTTGCCGGCACCCAGCGGGCCGGCGATAACGTGGGTGGGAATGTTCTGCAACATGGTCGAAGTTTTCTGAGGAGGTAAAGGATGCGGTTGATGGGATGGTCGTTGCTTCTGGCACTCACGTCGGGTGAAGCGCTGGCCCAGGCCTGCGTGGTACATAGTACGGCTGAGCGGCTGGACGTGAAGGTCTGCCAGCAGAACCGCAACATCCCGGAAAAACTGTTCGCCGACGGCTTCTGCCAGCCGAATCTGGCCGGGCAGAAAGTCGAGGTGCAGTACGTCGACCAATGCCCCGCCGGCGCGTTCGGGGTATGCAGCAATGCTCAAGTCGCCAATATGCCTTACCGGCAGGATATTCACTATTACGGCGTGGCCACCGATGCGGCGTATCTGAAGCCGTTTTGCGAAGCCCAGAGCCAGGGAACCTGGCTCAAACCTTGAGCTGTCAGCCCAGCCAGTCGAGGGTCAGGATCAAACGACGCTCGCCCGGCGCCGGCTGCGGCGAACGGTGAACCAGACCGAAACCTTCGTTGCCGTGCCACTTCTCTCCTTTAAGCAGCGCCACTTCGCCGCTGGAGATACGCTGGATCAGCGAATCATCCTGGGGTTCGGCGTCAGGCTCGCCTAATCGGCGGCGATCCATCGCCCCTTCTTTCAGCCACTGGCTGCCGACCCCTGCGTAGGTAGTGATCAACCGCACCGGCACATGATCGACGTGGAAACGCGGGCACATGGCTTTGTCCAGAACCCGCAGGCGCAGGCCGATGCGTTGGGCGCCCAACAGGCAGGCGAACGCGCTGACCAGCCAGGAAACGTCGGCGATAAAGCCTTCGTAACCTTCAAGATCGCTGAAGCCTGAGGCTAAACCGTGGAGATTGGGTTCAGTGTCTTCACTGGCCATTTCAAGAGAAAGCGACTCGGCCAGCGGCTGGTTCAGGGACAACAGCAAGCGACCGAAATCGGCTATATGCGCCGGCAGTTGGCGTTGCCAGAGGGCGAGGTTCACACCGTCGTCCAGAATCCCGGTCAGCACCTTTGGCGTTTCACCTTGAACCTGAGCAATGAGCGGTCGCCGCTTCAGACTGGGCGCCAGCATCAGGCAGCCGCCTCTTCGTGCCAGAGACCGAACGGATCGGGCAACAGCCGCCAACCCTCGACGCCCAGGGCCATTTCATCATCCGTCAGCAGGCAGTTATCAAGTTCGGCGGTGAGTTGTGCAAAGTCGATGTTCTGGCCGATAAACACCAGTTCCTGCCGGCAATCGCCGGTGGCGGCCGTCCAGTTTTCCATGATCCCGGCGGTACTTTCTTCATCCTGCGGCCACTGGCTTTTCGGCACGAAACGCCACCAGCGCCCGGCAAACCCGTGTCGCATCAAGCCACCGGCCTGGGACCAGCTACCGGCATCCATGTGTTTGCTGGCCAGCCAGAAAAAGCCCTTGGAACGCAGCAGTTTGCCGTTCACCCACGGGCGATCGATGAAGCTGAAAAAACGCTGCGGATGAAACGGTCGCCGCGCCCGATAAGCCGTGGAGGCAATACCGTACTCCTCGGTTTCCGGCACGTGTTCACCGCGCAATTCCTGTAACCATCCTGGTGCCTGAGCGGCCTTCTCGAAGTCGAAACGCCCAGTGTTGAGGATCTTCTTGAGTGGCACCTCGCCCATGACCATCGGAATGATCTCGGCCTGGGCATTGAGCCGTTCGAGGATCGCGATCAGCTCCTGGCGTTCGCGGCTGCTGATCAAATCGATCTTGCTGATCAGGATCACGTCGGCGAATTCGATCTGCTCGATCAACAGGTCAGTGATCGAGCGCTCGTCCTCCTCGCCCAGGGTTTCACCACGGGAAGCGAGGCTTTCGGCGGCTTGGTAGTCGAGCAGGAAGTTCATGCCGTCGACCACGGTGACCATGGTGTCGAGCCGCGCAATGTCGGCCAGGCTCTGCCCTTCTTCATCGCGAAAGGTGAAGGTTTCCGCCACGGGCAGCGGCTCGGAAATGCCGGTGGACTCGATCAGCAGATAATCGAAACGACCGTCCCTGGCGAGTTTGCTGACTTCTTCGAGCAGGTCTTCGCGCAACGTACAGCAAATGCAACCGTTGCTCATTTCCACGAGTTTTTCTTCGGCACGGTTCAGGCTGACATCGCGTTGAACTTCACTGCCATCGATGTTGATTTCGCTCATGTCGTTGACGATCACCGCGACCCGCAGATTATCGCGATTACGTAGTACGTAATTCAGCAGTGTACTTTTTCCGGCGCCGAGAAAGCCCGACAGGACGGTCACGGGGAGACGATTGGGCATCAGGTATTCCTCACAGGGATGCCCGGTCGCAATGTCGGGCTTAATTTATGTTATAGTATAACAACACAAACAAGCCACTCCCCCTCTTGCCCACAACGACAAAGGGCACGATGCTTTAACCCGTCCGCCCCTTGAGAAATGCCATGGGAAACGCTCTGAGATTCTCGCTGTTGAGCCTTTCGCTGCTGATCGCGGTCGATGCCTGGGGACAGATCCCAAGCCTGGCCAAATGCACCCGTAGCGCCAATCTGCTGGCCTGCGTGGATGCCGACGGCAATGCCTACAGCGTTAACACCGTCGGTAGCACGATCTACTTGCGCGGCTTTGAAGTGGCCGGCAAACGCCATTGGGCGCAAACCAACAGCCGCTACGGGCAACTGACGTTCTTTACCGGCCTCGCATCCGATGGCGAAGCCTGGGTCGGTTACAACCGCCGGGTTGGCTGGACAACCATCAATCGGTTCTCCAGTTCCGGGGGCAGCAGCGCGAAGTTCACCTGTAGCCGGATGACCGGTTGCTAGGCCTGTGCCTTTTTCTGCTCCTGCTGCCAGGCGATATAGCTGTTCATTGGGGGATTCTTCTGGAAGTAACGCTGCAAGCCTTCGAATAAACCATCCGCCACGGCCTGCTGATGCCGCGCCGTCACCAGTCGCTGGCTGTCGCGGGCGTTCGAGATGAAGCCGGTTTCCACCAGAATCGACGGCACATCCGGCGACTTCAACACCGCAAATCCCGCCTGCTCCACACGCTTCTGATGCAGCGTGGTAATGCCCGCCAGGCTGCCGAGCACCGTATTGCCCAACTGCAAACTGGCGGCGATGGTGGCGTTCATCGACATGTCGAGAATCACCCCGGCGAGCATCGGATCCTTGTCCTTGAGATTGAGCAGGCTGGTGGCGCCCAACAGGTCCGCGCCGTTCTCCCGTTGCGCCATGAAGCGCGCCGTGGCCGAGGTCGCGCCGCCTTCGGACAGGCAGTACACCGACGCACCTGAAGCGGTGAGGCGCGGCGCGGCGTCCGCATGGACCGAGATGAACATGTCGGCCTTGTGCTTGCGGGCGATCTCCACGCGCTTGCGCAGCGGGACGAAGAAGTCATCGTTACGCACCAGTTTCACGTCGAAGCCCTTTTCACGCTTCAGCCTCTTGGCCAACAGCTGGGCGATCGATAGCACCACGTCTTTCTCCCGCTCACCTTTGGCGCCGACCGCGCCCGGGTCTTTGCCGCCGTGACCAGGGTCGACCACCACAATGACGTCGCGCTTGGGGTGAGCCTTGTCGATGATGGGCTCACGTTTTTCCGACGGCGCCGCCGCGATCTGTAGCGGAGCAATGGCCTTCAGATCGAGCACCAATCGGTGCCCCTGCCCATCCTGTGGTGGCAACAGGAAGCTGTTGAGCTGCACCGGACCGCTGAGGTCGAGGACGATCCGCGTATCGCCCTGACCGAAATGCCCGGAACGGATCGCGCGAATCACCGAGTTGTCGAGCGCCAGCTGACTGAAGTCGCCACTGAAGTTGGCGCCACTCAGATCGATGATCAGCCGCTCCGGAGCACTCAGGGAAAAAGTTTTGTACTGCACCGGCCCGCTCAGATCGAACACCAGTCGCAGCTTGTCGTCCGAACGCCACAGTCGTGCATTGCGAATTTGCGTGGCCGACACACCAAAAGGTAACGCAAAGGCCGCGCCGGCCAGAATCAGGTTGAGCAAGTGACGTCTGTGCATGATGAAAGCTCGTTCACGAAAAAGGCATCGTCGATTTGATTGTTATAATATAACATGCCAAATCAACTCCCACGATGGACCTGCTCATGAATGCGCTGACTCTGCCGGATATCGCCGCGCAGGCCTCACGCCAAGCCCTGCCACTCGATTGGGTGGGCATGTGCGGCATTGCTCTTCCTGTTTTATTCGATGGCCAGCGACTGAGTGCAAAAGCCGACGCTGGCGTTAGCCTCGACGATGGAGAGGCGCGTGGCATCCATATGTCGCGGCTGTACCTGGCGCTGGAAATGCTTGAGCAGGAAAACCTTTCACCCGCGTTGTTGCGGCGAGTCTTGCTGAGTTTTCTCGAGACTCATGAAGGACTTTCCCACAACGCTTACCTAAAAATTCACACCGAACTTCTGCTCAAAAGACCCGCGCTCGTCAGTCCGTTGTCCGGCTGGAAAACCTATCCGGTGAGCATCGAAGCGAGTCTGAAAAACGCGATGTTCCACGTGGAACTAAAAATCGACGTGCCTTATTCCTCAACCTGTCCATGCTCAGCAGCCCTTTCGAGGCAGCTGATTCAGCAGCAATTCGTTGATGACTTCGCCAATCAACCATTGCAACACGCAGACGTTCTGGCTTGGCTCGGTTCCACGAAAGGCATTATCGCGACGCCGCATAGCCAACGCAGCAATGCACAATTGCAGCTGCGTCTGGATGACTATCTGGATGACCTGCCGCTAATCGCCGCGATCAACGACGCGGAAGCCGCTCTCGGCACTGCTGTGCAAACCGCCGTGAAACGCGCCGACGAACAAGCTTTCGCCCTCGCCAACGGTCAGAACCTGATGTTCTGCGAAGATGCCGCGCGACGCTTGAACCTGGCATTGAAACGCTCCCCGGGCATCAACGCCTTTCACGTGCGAGTCGTCCACGCCGAAAGCCTTCACGCCCACGATGCCGTCGCCGAAAGCCGCTGGAACTGGGAGGCCGCATGATCCGATGCCAAGCCTTGCGCTGGGGCGCACCCGGTCAGCCGCTCACTCCAGCGGTTGATTTCGAACTGCCCAAGGGGAGTCTGACCGCCGTCATCGGCGCCAACGGGTCGGGCAAAAGCAGCCTGCTGAAAGTCATCGCCGGCCTGCAAAAGCCACTGGCCGGCAACGTCGTCATTGATGTTCCACGAAAGGGCGGCCTTTCGTTCCTGCCTCAGCAACAACACTTGGACCGGCAGTTCCCCATCAGCCTGCAAGAGTTGGTGGCCGCAGGTTTCTGGGGCAGCAAGCAAACTCCGGAAATTCGCAGCCAGCGACTCAAGGCTGCGTTGGAAGACTGGTGCCTGACCGGTCTGGAGCATCGCCCGTTGATGGCCCTCTCCGGAGGCGAATTGCAACGTGCCCTACTCGCCCGACTGAGCCTTGCCGAAGCGCCCTTGCTGCTGCTCGACGAACCCCACGCCGCGCTCGACGAACTCGGCCAGGCGCTGCTCTGGAAACACCTCCACGCCTGGCATGCAGACGGTCGAACCCTGGTCGTGGTGTGTCATGACTTGGCCGCCGTGCGCCAACAGATTCCACAAGCGCTACTGATCAAAAGCAGCGGCTGCGTCCTCGGTCCCAGTACCGAGCTGATTCGCCAACAACCTCAGACGCAGGTGGCTTGATGATCGCCGCTGCTCACCTTTGGCAACCGTTTCACGAATTCGTATTCATGCGTCGGGCACTGCTGGGTGGCCTTGTTCTGGCCTGCAGCACGGCGCCGCTTGGGGTGTTTCTGATTCTGCGGCGAATGAGTCTGATCGGCGATGCAGTGGCTCACGGCATCTTGCCCGGCGCCGCATTGGGCTTCTGGTACGCAGGCTTGAGCCTGCCCGCGCTGACCATTGGCGGCCTCGGTGCCGGCCTGAGCATGGCCGGACTGGCCGCCTGGATTACCCGCCGCACCGGCTTGCGGGAGGACGCGAGCCTGGCCGCGATTTACCCGATATCGCTGGCCAGCGGCGTGCTGATCCTCGGTATCGCCGGCAAGCGGCTGGACCTGTTGCACCTGTTATTCGGTTCGGCGCTGGCGGTCGATGGCCCGACCTTGACCGGCATGCTCTGGGTCTCGGGCTTCAGCCTGCTCGCCATGGCCCTGATCTACAAACCACTGTTGCTGGACACCCTCGACCCGCTCTTTCTGCAAACCGTCAGCCGTCTCGGGCCGCTGGCTCACGGGGTATTTCTGACGTTGGTGGTGCTGAACCTGGTGATCGGTTTCCAGGCTATCGGCGCGCTGATGGTGGTCGGTTTGATGATGCTGCCGGCCGCTGCTTCTCGCTTCTGGAGTCGTCGCTTGCCGGTGCTGATCATCATCGCCGCGTTGCTCGGCAGCCTCTCGGTCTGGCTCGGATTGTTGCTGTCGTTCTACTACTCGCTGCCCAGCGGCCCGGCAATCGTGCTGGTGGCTGGCGGTTGGTATCTGCTGTCCGTGGTGTTCGGTCCGGTACACGGTTTACTGCGCCGCCCGCCTTTGCTCACATCCCAATGAGGTGTAACCCGATGCGCGCTTTACTCGTGCTGTTCAGTCTGATGCTGTCGATGTCGCTGTCTGCCGCGGAAAAACTCCAGGTGGTCACCAGCTTCAGCATCCTCGCCGACATGACCCATCAGGTTGGCGGCGACCATATTCAGATCACCAACATGGTCGGTCCGGACGCCGATGCCCACACCTATGAACCGACGCCGGACGATGCAAAGGCATTGCTCAACACCAGACTGATCATCAAGAACGGGCTGGGTTTCGAGCCATGGCTGGACCGCCTGGTGACCAGCACCGAGACCAAAGCCCCGGTCATCAGCGCCAGCCACGGTGTCATCCCACGCTCTCTGGACGAAGACGGCGAAACCATCCCGGACCCGCACGCCTGGCACAACCTGGCGAACACCGAGTTGTACATCAGCAACATCACCAAAGCGCTGATCGCCGCCGACCCTGCAAACAAAGCCGACTACGAACACAACAGCCAGGCCTATCTGAAAAAGATCTACGCCTTGCTCGCCGAGGCTAAAGCCAAGCTCGGTTCGCTGCCGCCGGGTAATCGCAAAATCGTCACCTCCCATGATGCCTTCGGCTATCTCGGTCAGGCTTACGGCATCAACTTCATGGCGCCGCAAGGTCTGTCCACAGAACGCGAACCTTCGGCCGCCGAAGTCGCTGCGCTGATCACACAGATCCGTCAGGCCAAGGTCAAAGCGGTGTTCATGGAAAACATCAAGGACACGCGTCTGCTCAAGCAAATCGCTGATGAAAGCGGCGCGCATATCGGTGGCACGTTGTACTCCGATGCCCTCGCTGCAACCGGCCCGGCCAGCACCTTCACCGGGCTGTTCGAATACAACCTCAACACCTTGTACGAGGCATTGAGCAAGCCATGATCCGCAAGAATCCTTCAGGTGATCTGCCGTTGATTGCGGAGTCAGCGTACGTGGATAAAACCGCAATCATCTGCGGCAAAGTGGTGATCGGCGAGAACGTCTTCGTCGGCCCCTACGCGGTGATTCGCGCCGATGAAGTGGACGACTCGGGCGAGATGGAAGCAATCACCATCGGCGCCAATTCGAACATCCAGGACGGCGTGGTGATCCACTCCAAGTCCGGCGCGGCGGTGACCATCGGCGAGTTCAGCTCCATCGCCCACCGCTCCATCGTCCACGGACCCTGCAGGGTCGGTAATCGAGTGTTCATCGGTTTCAACAGCGTGCTGTTCAACTGCGCGGTGGGCGACGGCTGCGTGGTGCGGCACAACTCGGTAGTCGATGGTCGTGACTTGCCTGACGCCTTCTACGTGCCCTCCACCACACGCATCGGCCCCAACACCGACCTGTCGCAGTTCCCACCCGTCAGCGTCAGCGCCTCGGAGTTTTCCGAAGACGTAGCGCGCACCAACGTCGATTTGGTGCGCGGCTACAAAGCCCTGCAGAACGAGTTCTGACCATGAGCAGCGTGCTGATTCGCAACGCCCGGTTGGTGAACGAAGGTAGGGATTTCGACGGTGATCTGCTGGTAAGCCACGGTCGCATCGTCAAGATCGCCAGCAGCATCGAAGGCGAAAAAGCCGCCGTGGAAATCGACGCAAACGGCCAATGGCTGCTGCCAGGCATGATCGATGACCAGGTGCATTTCCGTGATCCAGGAGCACCGGACAAGGGCAGCTTCCATACCGAGTCCCGAGCGGCGGTGGCCGGCGGCATCACCAGCTTCATGGACATGCCCAACACCTCGCCGGCCACCCTGACCCTCGCCGCGCTGGCAGACAAGAAGCGTCGAGCGGCAACTCACTCAGTGGCCAATTACGGTTTTCATTTCGGCGTGAGCAACGACAATCTCGACACCGTCGCCGCGCTCAATCCTTGCGAAGTGGCCGGGGTCAAAGTGTTCATGGGCGCCTCCACGGGCAATATGCTGGTGGACGATCCGCGAATTCTTGAGCGGTTGTTCGCCGAGGTGCCGACCCTTTTGTTGGCCCACTGCGAACACACACCCAGCATTGAAGCCAACGCGACGAACCTGCGAGAGCTGTTCGGCGAGCACCTTCCGCCCGCCGCTCACCCGCTTATCCGCAATGCCGAAGCGTGCTTTCGATCCTCCTCAATGGCCGTCGATCTAGCCAGACGTCACGGCACCCGTCTGCACGTTTTGCACCTGACCACCGCCCGTGAGCTCGCACTGTTCGAAGACAAGCCGCTGGCACAGAAACGCATCACTGCCGAGGCTTGCCTGCATCACTTGCTGTTCGACGACCGCGACTACCCGAGCCTCGGCAACCTGATCAAATGCAACCCGGCGATCAAGACCCAGGCCGACCGCGATGCCTTGCGCAAAGCGCTGTTGAGTAATCGGCTGGACGTGATCGGCAGCGATCACGCACCTCACACCTGGGCCGAAAAACAGCGCCCCTACAACCAGGCGCCGTCCGGTTTGCCGTTGGTGCAACACGCCCTGCCCGCACTGTTGGAACTGGTGGCTGATGAGATCCTGCCGATCACCACCCTTGTGGCCAAAACCAGTCACCGGGTCGCCGATCTGTTTGCCATCCCCGACCGCGGCTACCTGCGCGAAGGGTATTGGGCCGACCTGGTGTTGATCAAACACGAGCCCGATGGCGTGGCCGTTTCCCGGCAACCCATCCTTTCGCAATGTGGCTGGACGCCCTTCGCCCGGCATCGCTTTCGCCACAGCGTCAGCACCACGGTCGTGTCGGGACAAATTGCGTGGCACGACAAACGTCTTAATGATAACTGTCAGGGCTTACCGCTACGGTTTATGCGCTGACGCACGTTATCGAAAACATTCGAGAACACCGATCATGATCCACATCACCCTGCCTGATGGTTCATTGCGTGAGTACGACCAACCGCTGTCCGTGTTTGAGGTTGCCGCGAGTATCAGCCTCGGCCTGGCTAATGCAGCGCTCGCGGGTCGGGTGGACGGCGTGCTGGTGGACTGCGGATTTCTGATCAAGTGCGATGCGCGGGTCAGCATCGTCACGTCCCAGGAACCCGACGGTCTGGAGATCCTCCGGCGTTCCTGTGCGCTGATGCTGGCCATGGCCGTAAAACAGCTGCATCCGAATACGCAGTTGCGGGCCGGATCGGCGCTGGGTGACGGCTTCTTTTATGAGTTTGCTTTCCAGCGATCGTTAACCCTGGCCGCTCTGCCAGTGATCGAAGCGCGTATGCGCGAATTGGCGGCGACCAACCATTCGATCCGCCGGCAGGAGCAAACGCCAACCGAAAGGCTATCGCTGTATCGTCTGGGGGACTTCGAGGGTTTCGCGGCAGGCCCGCATGTTCCCACCACCAAAGTGTTGCAGGCCTTTGCACTGGACCACATCAGCGGCACGTTGCAGCAACGAATCTATGGCACGTGTTGGTCCAGCCAACAGGAACTGGACACCTGGCGAGCGCCACCCCAGGTCGTGGTTGTGAATATCGATGAGCGTCAGAGCGATTATGCGCACTCGGTGACCGAAGCGCTGCGCCGGCGCGGACTGCGCGCCAACTCGGATCTGCGTCACGAGAACATCAGCCGCAAGATTCGCCAGCACAGCCAGAAAGTGCCATACCTGTTGGTGGTCGGAGAGAAGGAAAAGGACGGTGGGTTTGTCAGCATGCGCAGTGGCAGCGGGGAGGATTTCGGGGAGAAAGGGATTGAGGCGGTGTGTGATTTGTTGAACCCGCCCAAGACTGCTGGTGCCTGAGCGGACACCTTCGCGGGCGAGCCCGCTCCCACAGGGATCACATATGACCTGGTGGGAACGAGCCTACCCGCAAAGCTTTTAGGCCCTTGGCTTCACTGTGCCGCAATCCTGACCCAACCACACAGCGCGAGTATCGAGGCTACCCTTCTGCTGAATGCCGGTGGCGTTGAAGGTGCCGTTGACCTTGGTGGTGAACTCACGGTCACTCATAAAAGTGGCCACTCCGCTGCCCTGCGCTTTCGGACAGCTGAAACGGAATTTCCACTGGTTACCGGTACGCTCGGTAATTTCCTGCTTGCAGCCCGATTGCGGGTCCGTCAGCGGAATGTTGTCGCTCTTCACCTGCTCAGGTGTCAGGCACGCCCGAATCCCTTTGCCGCCCATGGTGATACCTTGTTTCTCCAGCATCGCCCGCTGTTGGGGGGTCATCTGGTTTTGTAGCTGGCCGAGGATCAATTGCAGATCGGGCATGTTCTGGTCATCGACCTTCATGTTGCTTGAGGTCAACTCCCACAAGCCCGGTTGCAGCATCTGTGCCTGAGCGGCCACAGGAAGTGCCAAACCAAACGCCATGGCCAAACCCAGCAGACGAACGTTCATCGAGTAACTCCTGATCATTAGTGGCCGTTAGACGTCGGCCACGGGCTTCGGTTCATGGGCCAATTAAATAGCGACATTCTGCCCGGAACATGGTCTGTTAAGCATTGAATCTTCAAGGAGCAAGGCTGCCCCATGGATTATTTCGGACCGCATGTATTCGGTTATCTGATCGCACTGTTGCACACACTGGGCTCGATCGCCGCCATCCATGCCGTGTTGACCGTTCGGACCGCTCAGGGCTCGATCGCCTGGGCCCTGTCACTGCTGTTCATTCCCTACCTCACGCTGATCCCCTATCTGGTCTTCGGTCGCAGCACCTTCGATGGTTACATCAAGGCCCGACGGCAAGCCAACGAGGAAATGCGCAAGGCCATCTCCGAACTGAACTGGCGCCCCTGGGTAGAAGAGGCACTGGCTGCGCGTGCCTCCAGCGCTTACGCGTCTTTGCGGGCCATGCCGAAGCTGGGGCGCATGCCATGCCTGGCAAACAACGATGTGCGCTTGCTGATCGACGGCCAAGCCACGTTCGATGCAATTTTCGACGCCATCAGCAACGCCCGTGAAGCGGTGCTTATCCAGTTTTTCATTATCCACGATGACCGCATCGGCCAACGCCTGCACACCCTGCTGACGAAGAAAGCCGCCGAGGGCGTGGCGATTTACTTGCTCTACGACCGCATCGGCAGCCACTCCCTGCCCCACGAGTATGTGCAACCATTGCGAGATGCCGGTATCGAGGTCAAAGCCTTCGCCACCCGCAGCGGCTGGCTCAACCGCTTCCAGGTGAATTTCCGCAACCACCGCAAGATCGTAGTCGTCGACGGGCTTGTCGGATTTGTCGGCGGGCTCAATGTCGGCGACGAGTACATGGGCGAGAAACCACCCCTGGCGCCCTGGCGCGATACCCACGTGCAAGTTCGCGGGCCGGTGGTGGCCTGCATGCAGGAGTCCTTCGCCGAAGACTGGTTCTGGGCGGCCCGTTCGCTGCCGCCACTGATCCTGCCAGACGTTTATCCAGATGACGGCGTGCTCTGCCAATTACTGGCCAGCGGCCCGGCGGACTCCTACGAAACCTGTTCGCTATTCTTCGTCGAAGCCATCCATGCGGCGACGGAACGCGTGTGGATCACCAGCCCTTACTTCATCCCCGACGAAGCGGTGTTCGCCGCGTTGCGACTGGCGGTGCTGCGCGGTGTGGATGTACGGATTCTGTTGCCATCGCGGCCGGATCACCGGATCGTCTACGCCGCTTCCAGCCTTTATGCTTTCGAAGCCGTACGCGCCGGGGTGCGCGTGTTCCGTTATCAACCCGGCTTCCTGCATCAGAAAGTGGTGCTGATCGACGACGAGATCAGCGCCATCGGCAGCGCCAACATGGACAACCGTTCGTTCCGGCTGAATTTCGAAGTGATGCTGCTGACGGTCGACAGCGGGTTTGCCGCCGAAGTGGAGCAGATGCTCAACAACGATTTCGCCCAGGCCCACGAAATCGCCAAAGAAGAAAGCCGGGAGACCCACCGCCTGCAACAGGTCGGCATGCGGATCGCCCGGCTTATTTCGCCGATTCTCTAGTTGTAGATGTCGTCGCGGGTCCACGGCAGTTCATGGCTGCCATCGGGATGGGCTTTCACCGCGAGGATTTGATGCAGGTTGATCCAGCCTCTGGCGAAGGCATAGGCGCATCCCGCCAGATACAACCGCCAGATCCGTAGTGCCTGCTCCGGTACCAGTTTGGCGGCGGCTTCCAGATTGTCTTCCAGGCGTTCGCTCCAGTGGTCCAGGGTCCGCGCGTAATGCAGGCGCAGGCTCTCGACATCGACAATCTCCAGCCCCGCTTCGCTGATCTCGGCCGAGATCATCGCCAGGTGCGGCAGTTCGCCGTTGGGGAACACATACTTCTCGATGAACTCACCAGCACCGCGCCCGACCGGACGACCGTCGGTGTGTTTGGCGGTAATCCCGTGGTTCATCACCAGACCGCCCTCTTTCACCGCGCCGAACAAGGTCTTGCAGTATTCGGCCAGATTGGCGTGGCCGACGTGTTCGAACATGCCGACGCTGACCACCTTGTCGAATCGCCCGTCCTGAGGCAGATCGCGGTAGTCGAGCAGTTGCAGTTCGATCTGGTCTTCCAGGCCTTCGGCTTTCACCCGCTCACGAGCCAAATCCAATTGCGCTTGACTGAGCGTGATCCCGAACACCTTCGCGCCGAACTCCCGCGCGGCATACCGCGCCAACCCGCCCCAGCCGCAACCGACATCCAGCAGATACTCCCCTGGCTGCAAGCGCAACTTGCGGCACAGGTGGCGAAACTTGGCTTGTTGAGCCTGCTCAAGGGTTTCACTGCCGGTCTCGAAGTAGGCGCAGGAATACGCCATGTCGCTGTCGAGCCACAGCTGATAGAACTCGTTGGAAAGGTCGTAGTGGTAGGAGATGGCTTTGGCGTCGGTTTCCTTGTCGTGAACCAGGCGCACCGGTTGCGCATCGTCGTCTTCGCTGATCAGCGCCTGACTCCATTCATCGCAGACACGAATCACGTCGCTGATGGAGCCTTCGAGCTCCAGTTTGCCTTCGACAAACGCCGCCCCCAGCGCGTCCAGGCTCGGATGGGTGAACTGGGTAACCATGTGCGGGTCCTTGACCACAATGGTGACGCTGGGCGTCGGCCCCAGGTTGAACTCATGGCCGTCCCAGAGTCGCAAGCGAAGCGGTAACTGCAGATTCTGTAAGGCCGGTGGAAGTTGCGCGAGCATGGATAATCCCCCTGATTTTCAGACGTCTGATTTGAGGGTAGTCCATCCTTGAAAAATAGCCGGCTATCGATTTAATAGCTGCTCTCTATGATTCGAGGCTGCAACCAACCGTCCTGAACCCACTGTTTCAGCCATGTAACAGCCTGAAGGGGTGCATCCTCACCACAGATGACTGCTAATTCGGAGCACAGTTCAGCGAAATCCCAGTCGCCCTGAAACAAGCCGTTTAGAGCTGCCGCCTCCGCAGGTTCCAGGCTGCGGTAATGACAAACCAGCCCCGCTCTCCAGATCACCAATACTTGGGGCGCCCCTAACGCTGCACTACCGGGGAACCCGGTTTTATCCTTCACTGCCCGCCACAACGCAACACTGTTGAAAGCACACTCAAGCCATTGCACAGAGGGGCTGGGGCTGACCCGCAACGTCGGCCAGTCTTCAGGCTTCAGGGCGGCCATGTCCAGTATTGTCAGCGGCGCGCCTTCAGGCGCGTCGAACGCCAGCGTGAATGCCCACTCAAGTGCCGCCAACTCCCCCAGCGCTGCACTTTGCTCTGGCACTAAATGCTGTCGAATAAACGACTCGAACCCTTCACCCAGCCACCTCAGGCTGTAATGAACAGACGGACACTGGCGAATGTAAGCCGCCGCGAGCTGCTCGAATTCATCGTCACCCAGCCAATGCCAAATGACCGGATAGTCGCCGCGCAGAACTTCCTGAAGCCTTGCCTGATAGGCGTTGTGATAGATCGCCAGCCCGGTGCTCACATCCAGTGTCGGCCCCCCCATAAGACTCGCGCCTAGCGCGGTATCGGCTGCTGTCTGCTCACCCAGCAGATACGTTTCAAAGGCCAGCTGCCAGTCGTTCAGGCGCATCTCAGTCTCCGGGTCAACACGCTATCACCCAATGCACGGGCCTTTTGCAACTCGGTAAGTAGCTCTTCAAAAGGCGGGAAATGATCATCGCGTTCCAGCAGTGTCGCGACTGGCCCGAGGTGTTCCAGGGTTTGTTGATAGAGCGCCCAGACCGGATCACTCACCGGCTGGTCATGGGTGTCGATCACGTAATCGCCGTGGTCGCTGTGGCCAGCCAGGTGCAACTGTCGAACCTTTTTGGCCGGCAGCCCTTGAATGAATGTCCACGGATCGAAGCCATGATTGCGGGAGCTGACATAGACGTTGTTGATGTCCAGCAACAGCTCGCAGTCGCTCAACCGGCTGAGCGCATCAAGAAACTCCCATTCGCTGAATTCGTCGCCAGTGCTGCGCACGTAACTGGAGACGTTTTCCAGCACCAGCGGACGCTGCAATACGTCCTGAACCTGCCGTACTCGGCCGGCCACGTAATAAAGACTTTCTTCGGTGTAGGGCAGCGGCAACAAATCATGGAGTTGATGGGCGTTGCCACGGCTCCAGCACAAGTGATCGGAGATCCATGCCGGTTCAACTCGCTCCGCCAGAAGTTTCAGCTGTTGCAGATACTGCGGATCGAGGGCATGAGGACCGCCAATAGACAGCGATACGCCATGCATCACTACGGGATACCGTTCGGCAATGGCGTCCAGGTAGTACAGGGCCTTGCCGCCCTGGACCATGAAATTTTCCGAGACCACTTCAAACCAGTCCACGGCTGGCGACTGTTCAAGAATCTGTTGGTAGTAGGCACTGCGCAAACCCAGGCCGTAGCCCAGACAAGAAAGGGAAGCAGACATTTTGCGGACTCCTCGCAAAGTGCCGCAGTGGCAAGAGAGCCACCGCGACGGCATTCGGCAGTCAGTTATTCGCCGACTTTTCCATCTGCCTTCATGCATTCGGCCTGAGTCATTGCCTTGAAGCCATGCCCTTTGCAGACAGCCTGACCTTTGCAGGCGTTTTCGGCTGTCTTGCAGTCATTCATGCCTTTGCACGATGTCACGCCGTAGCAGTGAACCTGTGCAGCGTCGGCGGCCTGAGCCTGAGTGGCAACACCTGCGAACATTGTTGCAGCGGCAAAGGCGAGAGCGGCACCGGCGGTGGCGGTTTTGAAGTTCATTTGTATATCCTCAGTAATCGTCAGGGGTGTCGGCTGGAAGGTTGTTCAGTCCCGACACAGCACTAGAGAGCGCTGCCCTGACGGCGTTACAGAGGCGATGAAAAAACTTTTCGCCTCGCTCAAACCTCATCTTTGAGCTTGAGCAAAGGCTCCTGAAAACGCAGCAAACGCCCAGCATTACCGAGCACCAATAACGTACTCAAGTTGTGCAACAGCGCGGCAATCATCGCCCCGGCCGCGCCCAGCCAGCCGAATGCGGCAAAGGCGACAATCGCCAGGGTCCAGCCCAGACCGATGATTACGTTCACCTGTAAAGTCTGCCGGCATTGGCGACTCAAGCGCACACAGGTTCCGAGCCGGCGCAGGTCGCTGCCGATCAGTACGATATCGGCCGAGGCCAGCGCGATGTCCGCACCGCCCGCGCCCATGGCCACGCCGACCACACCGGCCTTCAGCGCCAGGGAATCGTTGATGCCGTCTCCCACCACCATCGGCCGGAAACCGCTGTCGATTTCTTTCAACACACGATTGAGTTTGTCCTCGGGCAAGGCCTGGGCTTCGACATCGCTGATGCCCACATCCCGGGCCAGCGTATGAGCCACGCTTTGTCGATCCCCGGTCAGCAACAACTGACGACCCAGGCCCAGTTCACGCAACTCGCTCAGGGCAAACCGCGCCTCGGGTTTGACGCTGTCGGCGAGCAACAGCCAAGCGAGAAATTCACCGTTGAGTGCCAGCCCCGCAATCGGGCCATCGTGGCCGGGAACAGCTGAGGTGACGATGCCCAATTGCGCGAACAGCTCCGGACGACCGAGGGCCGCTTCGCCCTGCTCCGTCATCGCCACGACACCCAGCCCCTGACGCTCGCGGATGTCGGAGAGCAGCAGAAAATGTTCCTGAGTGACCAACCCGGCCAACGCGCGGCTGACCGGGTGGCTGCTGGCAGAGCCAAGGCTGGCGGCGAGTTTCAGTACGTGACTGCGATCTTTCAGCGGACTGTCGATCGATTGCAGGCGCAAGGTGCCGAACGTGAGGGTTCCGGTCTTGTCGACCACCAACGACGTCAGGTCAGCCAATTCTTCGAGGAACGCCGAGCTGCGAATCAGAATCCCGTGCCGAGCTGCGACCGCCACCCCGGCAATCGCCGTGGCCGGTGCCGACAACACCAGTGCGCAAGGACAGGCCGCCACCAACACCGCAAGCATCGCCTGGGCATCGTTGGTGACGAACCAGGTTACGGCAGCCAGCAGCAACACCAGCACCATGTAACTGCCGGCGTAGCGTTCGAGCAAACGGGTGATCGGCGGCTTGGAGCGTTCGGCGTTTTGCATCAACGCGATGACTTTACCCAGTGTCGACTCGTGACCGGTGCGGGTCACTTCAATGCGCAAGAGGCCATCAAGGTTGATCGCTCCGCCGAACACCGGCATGCCCACAACGGCCTCTATGGGCACCGACTCACCGGTGATCGATGCAGTGTCGAGGCTCGCCTGACCGGACAACACCCGACCATCGGCCGGCACGCGATCACCCGCACGCACCTCCACCAGGTCGCCGGCCTTGAGTGTGCCGTTATCGACTTCAACGATAGCGCCGTCAGCCTGAATCTTGCGCGCATGGCTGCGGGTCAGTTTGCCGAGGGCATGAATCGCTTCCTGTGAGCCGATCACGCTGCGCTCTTCCAGCACATGGCCGAAGATCATGATGATCGGCAGCAGTGCCGCAGTCAGCAGATCGCCAGTGGCCCAAGCGCCGAGCATGGCGAGGGCAATCAACTGATCGGTGATCCCGTGCAGGCTCGGATAACGCAGGCTGTACCACGCCGAACGCATGACCGGCACGGCCACCAGCAACGAAGCAAAACCCAGCAGCAATTGGCTGACCCCGGTCTGCTCCGGCAACAACCAGCGCCAGATCAGGCCGAGCGCAAGCAAGCCCAGCGCAAGCATGGCCAGGGTCAACTGGCGCACGGCGCTACGTTGTTCAGCCGAGGACAACATGCTCGGCGCGGCGGCGGTTTGGGCAGTCATTGTGCAGCTCCCTGAATGATCAGGCGGGAATCGTCTTTCGGATCGACCGTCGTCACCGAACCGGCCTGCCCGAGAATCTTTGGCATCCGCTCACGGTAAATACGCAGCAGCATTTGCGGGTCGGTGCCCTGCTGTTGCGCCTTGGCCAGGCTTAATACTGTGGCGGTGTCGGTGGAGGCTTTGGCCAGGCGTTCGCTGGCCTGGGCGTGAGCCACTTGCAGCGTGCGGTCGGCTTGTTCATTGGCGGACTGAGTCAGCTTCTCGGCTTCCGTGCGCGCATTGGCCACGGCCTTGTCAGCTTGCTGGCTGGCAGTTAACACGGCGTTGAACGCGCTCACTGCCGGGCCGGGCAGACTCGATTGCACATCGACCCGCGCCACTTCGATACCCAAGCCCTGCCCGGTCGCCGTCAGTTCGGCCAAGCGTTGATTGATGCCTCGCACCAGATCGCCGCGCAGACGTTCGCGACGTTCGGCAGCCTGATTGTCGGCACCGATCAGTTCCGGTCGAGCCACCAGAATGGTGTCCAGGTCTCGCGCCGCGGTGAGTGCCACGGCACTGCGCGTCACCAGTCGATCCAGAGCTGGCAACACATGCTCACCCTGAAGAACGAAGGCATAGGGCTCAGTGACTTTGTAGAACACCCGCACATCCAGCTGCACCACGCCCGCGTCACCGGTCAGCAGATAACCGGAGCCGGCGAGCGCATCGCTGAGGGGTGTGGCGAAGCTCGCCACCCGGTCGGCCTGCAACGCGGCATCGGTGCGCAGCAGATTTTCCACCCGACGCTCGATCACCCGATCCGCTGCCGGCAACAAGATCACCTGCTCAAACGGTCGTGGCCACGCCAACAGTAAGCCGGCATTTTGAATGCGATCCAGCGCGCCGAAGTGCAGCACCACGGCGCGATTCTGCGGGTCGATCTGCCGCACATTGGAAAATGCCCACGCCAAAGCAGCCAGCACGGTCACGGCGTAAAGCGCGAGAAAAGCCAAGCGCCCCGCCTGAATCCAGGGGCTGCTCAATTCATTTGTTCCACGTGGAACCAAACTCATGGCTGCGACCCGGACTTGTTATCGAGGGTCGGTGGGCCGTCAACCAACACCCGGAACGGCGCCGCATCGGTGCGCAAAATCAGTTTGGTGCCCGGAGCGACGATGGTGCCCAGGGTGTCGAGCGAACGCAGCAAATTGTAGAGCTGCGGTGAGCCTGCGTAGGCGCGGCCGTAAATCTGCGCGGCTTCGACGCGGGATTGGGCTTCGATGTCTGCAGCTTTCACCGTTGCATCGGCTTGCACAATTCGCGCATCACGCTCGGCCGCAGAACGAATTTGTGCCGCTTCACGTTTGCCAATGGCCGTGCGTTCAGTGGCGATTGTTTCACGCTCGGCGCGCATGCGATCGACCGTCGCGGTGAGTGTCACCGACGGCAGGGTCAAACGCTCGATACCGACTTGCAGCACTCGCACGCCATAGGTGGTGAGCAACTGCTGATCGATCTGCTGACGCAGCTGCGCTTCGAAATCGGCGATGTGCACCTGGTTGGCGTCGGTGTTCACCAGGTTGGCCAGGTCGAAACTGCTGGCAGTGGTTTCCAGCGCCGAGCCGACAAAGGTACGAATCTGCCGCGCGGCTTCATCGGGTTGATTCTGCACAGCGCGCATAAAGCGTTGCACGTTGTCCGGGTCGCCCTGTACCTGCCAGGCCACGTAGGCTTGCACGATGATGCGCAGACCATCGCGCGTGCCCACGTCCTGCAAACCGCTGGAGGTGGTACGCAGCCGCAGATCAACCGGAATCGCCGCCTCGAACGGCGCCGGCCAACGCCAGCCAAGACCCGGCTCCAGCAACACCCGCGATGGATTGCCAAAGCGCGTAATCACCGTGGCCTCCCCCGAGCGCACTTGCACAAGGCTTGCCGCCGCAACGGCAAAGGCCACCAGCAGCGCCGCCCAGCCCATTCGCCGCCACGGAAAAGGGCCAGCTTCGTGCGGATCACCATGGTGGTGATGGTGATGATGATGACCGTGGTGATGCCCGCCATGGCCGTGATCGTGGCCGGCGTGGTCATCGTGGTCGTGATGATCGTGAGTAGGCGTCGACTGGCTCAATGGGCGGCTCCTGGCTGAGCGGTATTACGCGACGGCGCAGGGTCAGCCGGCAGCGTGAATGTACGTAGGTCGATGGTCGGCGCATTGCTGCTGCCACCCAGACGGTGATCGAGAACCAGCAGCTTGGCGTTAGCCAGACCCTGGGTCAGTTGGCTGAGGTATTGCTCCAGTACAAAAGCCTGGCCGGCGCTGGAGTACGCCTTTCGCTCGGCGGCAAATTTCAGGTCGGCGGCCCGAGCGCTCGAGTTGATCTCATGCGCACTGGCCGTGGCTTGATCGCGAGCGATGCTGGCCTGCAATTGCGCCTGGTTGGTCGCCTCCGCTGCCGCACCGCGCTCGCGGGAGATCAATGCCTGGGCGCCAATCTGCGCTGCTTGAACGCCGTGATAAGCATTGGCAGCCCCCGCTGGCGGATGAATGGCCTCGACCACCGTGGCGAGAATTTCCACGCCGCTGTCGAGTTTTTGCAGATCCGCCTGCACGGCGCGGCCGATTTCTTCAGAGAGCCCTACCCTGTCTTCGCCGAGCAAACCGTCGAGGGTTCTTGAGGCGAAGTCATGAACCAGAATCCGGCTGGCGGTGCTGCGAATCAGCGTCGGCACGTCGGCGCTGTTGTACGTCGCGGCCAGAGCTGCCTGATCGCTCAGGCCGATGCGATAGACGAAGCGCACATCCATGTTGACGATCTGAAAGCTCTGCTTGTCGGCACGGCTGCTGGCGATGACCTGGGATTTGTCATTCACATGGCTGGCGTCCCACAAGCGATTGGCAATGGCCGGTGCCGGGCCTTCGGCAGGTTCGGCCGCGACCGGGGCCGATGCTTCGCCCACGCTGGTGGCCAACTCATGGACTACGCCGTTCTCGACGCTCAGCACGCGACCCAGCGGCCACGGCAAACCGGCGTGCAAACCGGGCCCAAACACTTCCACCGGTTTGCCGAAACGTTCGTAGATGCCCCGCCCCTGTAGCGGTATTTCATGAATGCCGGTGAGCGACCAACCGACGATTGCCACCACCGCCAGCACCGGCAAAAACGCCCGGCGCATGTAGGTGAAGGCCCAGATTTGTCGCAGGTCGATACCGAAGCGATTGTGCAACTCGTGCTGCAATGCGAGCAGGGGCTGTGGCGGCCAGCGCAACATATCGGCGACGAAGCTTCGCGCCAGCAAGGTCGGTTCAAGCTGTTCACGACGGGGGCTGAACAGTGACAACACGGCGCGCAGCAACAACTCGATGGCGACCAGCCCCGGCAACAAGCCGATCAGCACCGCCAGACGCACCGGCCAGACGGCTGTTTCGCTACCGAACAACAGACACAAGGCGCTGAGCACCAGGCCAATAATCGCGACCCGCGCCAGCTGCGCCAACGACCCGGCTTCAGGCCATTGGGCGACATTTTCCTGCGCCAGTTGCCGCTCCAGCACCAGCAAACCGAACGCCAGCAGCAACGACAACGCCGCGCCGACACTGGCCGATAATCCCAACGCAGCGGGTGGCAAAGCGAGGTTCCAGACCTGCTCGATGCTGTACAAACTCAACAACGCCCAGCCGCCAAGCCAGAGCGTCGGTGCACCGATCTGCCCAAGCAACCGCAGCCAACGCTGACTGATGCCGTCCAGCAACCGCTCGTACCAACCTTCGGCGACAACGACTTCTTCGGTGATAGCCACCGGCACCAACACTGATGGATTCATCGCTCGTGCGCGCCACTGCGTTATCCACCAGGCCGACTGCAGGCCGGCGACCAGCACCAGCAAACCGGCGCCCTGATTGACCAGCAACGCGGGCCAGAGCGACTGCGGTGCAAACAGCCCGACAAAAAACGCCAGCACCAGCCCTGCGGCCGACAAGGCCCCCAAACCGATTGCCCATTGGCGTAATCGACGTCCTTGAACGACCGCCTGCTGAAAGCGCGGCAGCCCTGCTATCTGTGCCCCATCGCCATCGAGATCGACTTGCATACCACCCCAGCCATTACTCACATCACAATTCGTTACGATATAACGAAAATGGTGAAATTTTCGTCCTGAATCGTTCTATCTAAAAACGCTGAACCTGTCGCCAAGCTGAAGCCTTGACCGAAATGGTGAGAAACGCACATATTACGTTCGTAATTTTTATTGAAGACTACTTTTTATCGATCCCGCCCCTCTCAATCCAGGAGTTGCACCATGAGCACCTATGACGTCGTGATTCTGGGCGCCGGCCCCGGCGGTTACAACGCAGCGATCCGCGCCGGGCAGTTGGGCTTGAAAGCGGCATGCGTGGAAGGTCGCGCCACCCTCGGCGGGACCTGCCTGAACGTCGGTTGCATGCCGTCCAAGGCATTGCTGCATGCCTCCGAGCTCTACGACGCGGCCATGGGGGCGGAATTCGCCAACCTCGGGATCGAGGTCAAACCTGTGCTCAACCTGGCTCAAATGATGAAACAGAAGGATGAAAGCGTCACAGGGTTGACCAAGGGCATCGAGTTTCTGTTTCGCAAAAACAAGGTCGACTGGATCAAGGGGTGGGGCCACATCGACGGGCCGGGCAGCGTCACAGTGACCGACAATCAGGGTGGCAAGACCCGGCTGAGCGCCAAAGACATCATCATCGCCACCGGTTCCGAACCCACTCCCCTGCCAGGCGTGGACATCGACAACCAACGCATCCTCGACTCCACGGGCGCACTGTCGCTGGCTGAAGTACCGAAGCACCTGGTGGTGATCGGCGCTGGAGTGATCGGCCTGGAACTGGGTTCGGTATGGCGGCGCCTGGGTGCTCAGGTGACGGTCGTCGAATTTCTCGACCGGATCTGCCCGGGTGTGGATGCTGAAGCCGGTAAAACCCTGCAGCGCTCATTGAGCAAGCAAGGCATCCGCTTCAAGTTGAGTTCGAAAGTCACCAGCGCCACCTCCTCGGCGAGCGGTGTTCAACTCAGTGTCGAACCGGCCGCAGGTGGCACCGCCGAACTGCTGGAAGCCGACTACGTGCTGGTGGCTATCGGTCGTCGTCCTTATACCCAGGGCCTCGGGCTGGAGAACGTCGGCCTCGCCACCGACAAACGCGGCATGCTCGCCAACAAGGGCCACCGCACCGAGGCTGCGGGGGTCTGGGTGATCGGTGACGTCACCTCAGGGCCGATGCTCGCCCACAAGGCCGAAGACGAAGCCATGGCCTGCATCGAGCAAATCGTCGGCAAGGCTGGCGAGGTCAATTACGACCTGATCCCCAGCGTGATCTACACCAAACCGGAGCTGGCCAGCGTCGGCAAGACCGAAGAACAGCTGAAGGCCGAAGGTCGCGCCTACAAGGTCGGCAAATTCCCCTTCACCGCCAACAGCCGGGCGAAGATCAACCACGAAACCGAAGGCTTCGCCAAGGTACTGGCCGATGAGCGCACCGACGAAGTCCTCGGCGTGCACCTTGTGGGCCCGAGCGTCAGCGAAATGATTGGCGAATATTGCGTGGCCATGGAGTTCAGCGCCTCGGCCGAAGACATCGCCCTGACCTGCCATCCGCACCCTACCCGCTCCGAGGCCTTGCGCCAGGCGGCGATGAATGTGGAAGGGATGGCGACGCAGATTTAGAACGATCAAAAGATCGCGGCCAAAGACTGCGATCTTTTCGCTTTTTCAGTCAGGCAAATGCCCCAACGGCAACGCTCCCGGGGTCTTCACCGTGTGAATTGCAAAGTTGCTGCGGATGTCGCTCACGCCAGGCAATTTCAGCAATCGCCCGGTGAGGAAACGGTCATAGCCGCGCAAGTCCGGTACCACCACTTGCAGCAGAAAATCCGATTCCCCGGACACCAGAAACGCCGAAATCACCTCAGGCAATGCCGTCACGGCCAGCCGAAACGCTTCGGCTTGTTCATCGTTATGCCGTTCGACCTTGACCCCGACAAACACCGTCAGCCCAAGGCCCACTTCATCTCGATCGAGGTTGGCCTGATAGCCACGAATCACACCGGCCTCTTCCAGCATCCGGACCCGGCGCAAACAGGGCGAGGCCGACAAGCCGATCTCATCGGCCAGTTGTACGTTGCTCAGGCGTCCGTCCCGTTGCAGCGCCGTGAGGATTTTGCGGTCGTAGGCGTCCAGTTTCATGCTTTGGCAGATCCTGATGGTTCGATCATCATAAACTGGCAGGTTATGCCAAATATCGAAGCTTTAGAAGCTGACTACGCAACCACCTGCCCTGCCCCTCGGCCGTAGACTGACCCCACCAAATCGACAACGAATGGGGGGCAACATGACAGAACTCTGGCTGTTTTTCATGGCATTGACGGTGGTGTACCTGTTGCCGGGCCCGGACATGATTCTGCTGTTGCAGACCGGCGCTCGTCAGGGCAAAGGCGCGGCGCTGGCCACGGCATTGGGGCTGGGCGTGGCGCGCGGTTGTCATGTGGCATTGGCGGCATTGGGTTTGGCGACGCTGTTCAGGACTGCGCCCTGGACCTTCGACGTGGTGCGCCTGGCCGGCGCCGCGTACCTGCTCTGGATCGGCATTCAGTGCCTGCGCACCACGATGCTGCCGAGCTTGAACGGTGCAGACGCAACGACCGATAAACCACGGTGGTCGGAGGCGATCCAGCGCGGTTTGCTGACTAACCTGCTCAACCCCAAGGCGCTGCTGTTTTGCTCGGTGCTGCTGCCGCAGTTCATCAACCCTCAAGCCGGACCGGTGCTCGCGCAATTTGCGACCCTGGGCATGATGCTGGTCGGCGTCGGCTTGCTGTTCGACAGCGCCTACGCGCTGGTCGGCGCTGCGTTGGGCCGTTGGCTGCAACGCAGTCCATCGGCCCAGCGGGTACAGCAGTGGTTGTTTGGCAGCCTGTTGATTGGTTTTGCTGTGCGGCTGACCTTTGTTCAACAAGCTTGATGACTATCGCGCATTGCGCTGGCGTCGGTTGATCAACACCAGCGCAATCGCGGTAAACACCACCACGCTGCCCATCTGCAGCCACTTTTTATACGGTCGCAATGCCGAGCGGACCGGGCTCAATACTTGGGTAACGTAACGCTTATCTGCATTCTGAAAATCCGGATAAGGACATCGGCGACCGAAGTTCACCGCCCAATCCACGTACGGCCCTTCCTTCACATAGCGTTGATAGAAGGCGCTTTCTTCTTCAAGGCTGGTGTTCCACCCCGCCGCCGCACACAGAACGGCCGCAAAAGCCTGACTGGTATGGGGCAAATTATCAGCAGCGCGGCTGGCCAACGCCGTGGCGACATAACGATAGTGGTAACGCTGATCGGGCTGTGCAGCGCTGGCCTGCTGACGCCGGACTTCATCTTCAGCCACTAATGGACCCACCTTGAGCTCGCTGCTCTCAAGGCTGTAATTACCGCCGAACGTGGCGTAATCCGGCGCCATTTCGTAGCCGAGAATTTCCATCCCCCACTCGCGCATCAGCCAACCTGCGTTAAATAGAGCAGCAGCACGCTTGGTCGGCCACCAGGCAGCGTCCGCCTCCTGACGCAATTGCCCGTACGCCTTGGCCTTGTTCTGCAAATCGACGTTGTCGAAGTAAGCCGGAGCCTCATCGTAACGCTCTTCACGCAATAAACGCCGCCCGAGCAGATTGCGCAGGCTCGCGGCCACCGGCAACGGCACATAATTGTCGCGATCCTGCTGGCTGAGCGGTGGCGGTGCCGGCACCTGGGTGTCGACGTACTGCTTGAGTTCATCGAGGGTCAGCACCCGCTCAGCCACGGTGGCCGCGTCGAACCAGTAGATGCCCTGGCTGCGATAGAGCTGATCGAAGGCCTGCAGGTAATCCCCGCGTTGCAGGGCCAGGATCGCGCTTTCACCCTCGACCCGGCACTTGGGCTGGAGCGTTTCGTAATCCCAGTCGGGCGTCCGCCGCTCGCCCCAGGATTCGTTCTGCGGGAAGGCCTGGGCGGCTTTGGCATAGGCCGCTGCGGCGGCGTTTTTGTCGCCATCACGCACCGCCAGCTTCGCCCGCAACCACCATGCAAGGCCACCGTCACCAGCCTGTTCGAGGAAGGCTTTGGCGCTGGCGTAATCGCCCTGTTGATAATTCATCGCCGCCAGGCGATCGGCATTATCCAGACTGCCACGGGTGCTGCTTTGCAGCAGTTTGATCAGTTTCTGTTCGTTCGGCGGTTGATCACCGAATGACCAGCCCAGCCGACTGATCAACGACGCCGTCACCAGTTGCTGCACCGCTTTGCCCTTGAGCAACCCGGCCAGTTGCTCGTCGGGCATCGCCGCCAGATCGGCCATCAACAGCTTCAGCGAGGTGTAGCCCACCGCCGAACCGTGAAGATTCTGCGTGGCGTAGAGTTGGATGGCGTTGTCCCAGTCACCCGCGGTGCGGGCCACTCGCGCCTCTTCACCGAGGCTGGCGACACCCAGTTCCAATGGGTCGCTGAAGCCGTCGATGCTCAGTTGACGGGTCTGCTCGAAGGCCTTGCGGGACTGAGCCAACAGGTCAGGGGTCGCGCCTGCTTCTGAACTCATGGCAAACAGCGCCCGGCCCAACGAGTACGCCGCCCAGGTGCTACGCAACGGGCGTTGTTCCGCCGGCAGCGCCAGCACTTTCTGGAAGTAGTCGGCGGCCAGGCCATGGTCACCGGCGTTGAACGCCACGGCGCCAGCCAGATAGAGTCTGTGCTCGGCCGGCAGATTCGCGCCTTGCTCTTCAACCTGACGGGCATCGGTCAGGTTGCGCAGTTGTTTCACCAGCGCTTGCTGCTCAGGCGTCAGACCGGCCTGTTCAGCGGTATCGCGCTGATGGGTGTAATCAGGCGCATCGCCGTAACCGTCCCCCGGAATGTTGGTGGCGGCGGTGACATTTTTCAGTCCCGCGATGGCATGCCCGAGGCGGCTGATCTCAAGGTTGAAGTTGCCTTCCGGCAGTTCCGCCAGCGACTGGCCACGGTTGTCGAGCAGGCGCATGGGGAAGTCCGGCCCGCAGGCCAGCGCCGAACCCAATGGCAGGCTGAGGCTCAGGCAAAGTACATGGCGGGGCCAGTTACGGGTAAACATTCGAACCTCCTTGATCAATGTGTGCGCAGCGAGCCCAACCGATGGCGCGCTGCCCGCCGGCCGGGATTCGACCGTCACGCAGGCGGATGAAGGTAAGCAGATCCGGGCGCTGTTGCAACGCATAACCGGCCAGCGCATCGGCGCCCTCGCAGCCCTGCACCGCCAGCGTCAGACGTTCGGGCCAGGCACTGTCGAGGTTGCCTTGGTTGCTGAGGCTGATGTCGTAGAGGCCGTCCTGCGCCGAGAGTTTCAGCCCCACATGACTGTCGAGCGTATCGCCGCGCGCCACAGCGCCCAGCGTCGTCAGGCTCCAGGCCCTGCGATCATTGGCCAGGGGCAGGCGAAACCAGATCAGCCCGGCCAGATGGGCCGGTGGATCGGCGCGCAACTCGGTGCCGAGCTTACTCAGTTGCTGCGGGTCCGCCAGCAACTCCCGACGTTCGCCACCTCGCTCGATGGGCACTTCGCTTTCCACGACCGGCGCGCCCCCGGCCCCCGGCAACAGCGCCACGCCATAAGCCGGCAGCGCCAGATAAAACGGTTTCGATGTGTTGCGACTCCAGGCCCTGGCCCACTGCCGTGTCTGATCCGGGTCGAACAGCCCACGCCGTGGATCGCTCACCGCGTGCACCTGCAACACGCTGCTGTCGACCGTTGCCAGCAACGCCGGCAATTCAGAACTGTCGAGCCAGGCCGGTAATGCGGTGATGCTCAGTGGCAAGGACGCCGGCAGAACGCCACGCAAATGGGTGAGGAATTCGCGGTAGGCCGGTAACCGGGCGTTGCCCGCATCGTGGTCGATTTCCACGCCGGACAGGGTCAGCCCCTGCCCTTGCCAATCGTTGAGCACCTGCTGGATCTGTGCCGTGACCTCGTCCCGGTCCAGCCCGTTGAGTTGGCCATCCAGACGAACCACCGCAATCAGCGGTCGGCCATCACGCTTGAGCAGCGCCGGATCGATCCGCGCCCGGCTCCAGCCAGACTGTGGAAATGCCTGCAAGGCCAGCACGCGCAAGGTCGAGAAATCGGTGCGGCTGTCGCGCAACGCGGCGTCATGGGCCGGCGTCCATTGCCGTTGCCAGACATAGAGTTGCTGATCGAGCGGCGGCGCGTCCGGTTGCTCGCAACCGTTGAGCAACACCGCTGCCAGCAAAACGATCAAGCGTGTGAAAAAAACCATGAGAAACCTTATCCCAGAAATACAAAAAGGGCCTCTCAAAGGCCCTTTGTCGCTCTGCTCGCTACCCTACTCAGCCGTTGGCTTGCGGGCAACGATCACCTGACTTTTCGCAACCACCGTACCCAGCACCTGACTGCCCGCTCCCACAGAGGGATTTTCTGTGTTGTCTGGTTCAGTTACAGATCCAACACCAACGGCTGCGAACCCTGCGCCGGCACCGCACAACAAATCAGCACCTCACCCGCATCGGGAGCCTCCGCCGGAGGCTGTGGATAATTCACCTCTCCGCTGATCAACCGGGTTTTGCAGGTCCCGCAGGAGCCGCCGCGGCAACTGAATTCCGGGCGCAAGCCACGGCTCTCCGCCAACTCCAGCAAACTGCCGCCGTCCGGCTGCCAACGCGCTTCTTTGGCAGAGCGCTGGAACACGACGGGCACCGAAACGGTAGCGGCCGGCAATTGCTCGATGACCACCGCGTCCGGGTCCGGCTTGCGACGCAGCGTCGACGGGCCAAAGGTTTCGGCATGAATCCTTGAATCAGGGACATCCAGATCCCGCAGGCTGTCGTACAGCCCCTGGGTAAAACTTCCCGGACCGCACAGGACAAAATCCACTTGGTCGTAGTCCTCCACCTCAAGAGTGGTCTTGAGCAAGTCGGCGTCGATGCGCCCTGTCAGGTCGTAATCTTCACCCTCACGGGCATCGGCCTCCGGCTGACTAAGCAAACGCAGCACCCGCACCTCATCACCGAGGCCGTCGAGCAGGCGATCCAGCTCAGGGCGAAACGGTTGATCGGCCAAGGTCCGCGAGCTCTGGAAGAACCACACAGGACGGATGCGCCGCGTGCGCAGGCCTTGATAAACCATCTCCCGCAGCATCGACAGCAGCGGCGTGATCCCCACGCCGGCAGCCAATAGCACCAGCGGCCGACGCTCATTCGGTGCCACGGTGAAATGCCCTTGAGGCGAGCGGGCTTCAAGCACATCGCCGACACGAATCTGCTCATGCAGGTGCGAGGACACCAGGCCTTCACGCTTCACGCTGATGCGGAAAAAGTCATCGGATGGCGCGCTCGACAAGCTGTACGTGCGGATGTGCACATCGCCTGCGATGTTGAACCGCAAGGGCAAATGTTGCCCGGCTTGAAACACCGGCAACCCGGCGCCATCGGCAGGCTCCAGATAGATTGAACGGATGTTGTGGCTCTCCCGCTCGATGCGCGTCACTCGCAGCGGCCGCCAGCGATTCCCCAGCGCCTGGGCTTGCAGGCGTGCATTCGCCTGCGTCCAGGTGCCGGTCAGCAGACTGGTGGGCGACACGCCGTCAAAGCGCCAGCGCAAGGCCAGTGCCGCGGGCCGACGCACCGCGTGCTCCACCTCGAATGTCCACAGCCGCTCAGCCCCTTGAAAGGCTTCGATCTGCGGGCCTTCAAGGATGACTTGCGTGCGACCGCTGAGGTGCAGCAAATCGCCCGAATCGAAATCGATGAACAGCAAACCGGCCCGAGGGTTGATCAGCAGGTTGCCCAAGGTATTGAAGAACAGGTTGCCGGCGAAGTCCGGGATGGTCAGGCGATTGCCTTCTATCTGGACGAAACCGGCCTGGCCGCCCCGATGAGAAACGTCCACCGAGCGTTGGCCATCGACGTCCACATAGCTGGCGACAAAGAAGGTATCGGCGCTGGCAATCATGGCTTTGGCCGCGTCATCCAGACCATTGAGATGCTGCGCGATACGGGTCTCCGGATCCGCCAATGGCACCGAGCGAAACTGGCGCAATTGAATGTATTGCGGGCAATTGCCGAAGGATTGCTCCACCGTCACCTCGAAGCCGCTCGCCGTTACAGCGCCGACTCGACCATTGAGACGGTTGCGACGTCGGGTGTGCAGCTCGATACCGAGCAGACCGATCGCCGCCCCGTCTTGCAGTTGTGCAGGATCGTCGCGACCGGGCAGGCTGCCGATCTGCAACAGCCCGGGCTCGGGGGACTTCGCAAAGCCCGGCGCCCCTTCAAGAATGCTCGCCCAAGGGTTGCCGTCGGCATCCACCGCGCCGTACAGCATGAACGGCAGTTGCTGATAGAACGTGCGGTGCTGGTCCGGCATCTCGCCGCGAATCACCCTACGACCCAATGCGTCCATTCGCTCCGCGACACCCACGTGGGCTTGCAACTGTTTCTCGCCTGCATGCCAAGGTGAACGTTCCATAACGGCTTCTCCCCTGCGCTCATTGCGCAATAAGAACGGCCCGACTGAATAGGGCCGTGAACATCAGGCTGTTTTTTGCAAACCGGCGATGGTGCGCGGCATGCCGACAAACCCTGGCAAGGCTTCAACGCGCGCCAGCCAGGCCCGGATGTTGGCGTAGTCGTCCAGCGACACATTGCCTTCCGGAGCATGGGCGATGTAGCTGTACGCGGCGATGTCGGCGATGGTCGGCTCGCTACCGGCCAGATAGGCCGTTGCGCCCAGTTCCTGATCGATCACTTTGAGCCAAGTGTGAGAATAGGCAATCACCTCTTCAGCGTTGTAAGGCGCACCAAATACAGTGATCAGCCTTGCCCTGCCGGGGCCAAAGGCAATCGGCCCGGCGGCGACCGACAACCAGCGCTGAACCTTGGCTGCACCGACCGGATCGGTTGGCAGCCAGCGACCGTTGCCATATTTTTGCGCAAGGTAGACCAGGATCGCGTTGGAGTCGGCCAGCACCATGCCTTGATCCTCAATCACCGGAACCTGACCAAACGGGTTGAGCGCAAGAAAATCCGCTTGTTTATGTGCGCCCTTGGCCAGATCGACGAAGATCAGCTCGGTCGGCAGTTGCAACAACGACAGCATCAGCTCTACACGGTGAGCATGGCCGGAACGGGGGAAGTTGTAGAGTTTGATGGCTTGCATGGTCGACTCCGCTGGGTGGTGGCGCCGCTCAGGAAAGATCAGCGCCGATGGAGCGCTATCTTCCATCCACAACCAAAGCAACAGAATAACCAGTAAACGCAATCCATTATTTCAGCCAGTGCAATAACCCTTCAGCCGTGCAGCGCAGGATGTTCGCGCAGCACCTTCACCGCAAAGTCCACAAAACTGCGAACCCGCGTCGGGGCCTTGCGCCCACCCTGGTAGACCACATGAATGGGCAATGGCGGCAGTTCGAAGTCAGCCAGGACGATTTCCAGCTCACCGGTGGCGATCTTGCTCGCCACTTGATACGACAGGACTCGGGTCAATCCCAGGCCCATGGCGGCGGCAGTGATCGCCGCTTGATTGGCAGAGACCACAAGACGTGGCTCCGGACGAACACTGATCGGCTCTCCCGCCTCAAGGAACGGCCAGCTTCTGGGCTGCCCGATGGACGAGGTGGCGATGATCGGGGCGCGGCTCAAGTCTGCCGGATGCCGAGGCCGACCATGGTCAGTCAGGAATCCAGGGGAAGCGCAGATCACTCGCCGCACTTCGCCCACTCGAATTGCGTGCTGATTGCTGTCAGGCAATTCACCGATACGCACGGCCACATCGATGCCCTCCTCGACCATGCTCACCACCCGGTCGACCAGTACAGCGTTGATGCTGACTTCAGGAAATTGAGTCAGGTAACCGACCATGAGCGGCGTGACGAACAAATCGCCGAACAATACCGGTGCCGTGATCGTCAGTTGCCCACGGGGCTGGGCATGGCTCCCGGCGGCCGAATCCTCGGCTTCCTGCACCTCGGCGAGAATTCTCCGACAGTCCTCCAGATAACGCTGGCCCGCCTCGCTCAAATGCACGCTACGGGTGGTGCGCGTCAGCAACTGAGTGCCAATGCGCTGCTCAAGCGCCGCCACTGCCCGGGTAACGCTGGCCGCCGACATCCCCAAGCGCCGCGCCGCCGCCGAGAAACCCTGGTCCTGGGCGACAGCGGCGAAGACCTGCATTTCCTGGAATCGGTCCATCGGGTATGTCCTTCGTTCAGGTAAAAAAAATCGCAACCGTAGGCTGCGATTTTTATTGGTTCGATCACCTGTGGATAACTTATTCCACCGTCACCGACTTCGCCAGATTTCGTGGCTGGTCAACGTCAGTGCCTTTCAACACTGCCACGTAGTACGACAACAACTGCAACGGAATCGTGTAGAGGATCGGCGACAGGATGTCGTGGATATGCGGCATGTGCACAACATGAGTGCCTTCACCGTTGGTCATGCCGGCCTGCTCGTCGGCGAAGACGATCAGTTCACCGCCGCGGGCGCGGACTTCCTGGAGGTTGGACTTCAACTTCTCCAGCAACTCGTTGTTCGGTGCCACGGTGACCACTGGCATGTCGTTATCCACAAGCGCCAGCGGGCCATGTTTCAGCTCGCCCGCCGGGTAGGCTTCGGCGTGGATGTAGGAGATTTCCTTGAGCTTGAGCGCCCCTTCCATCGCCACCGGGAATTGCGCACCGCGACCGAGGAACAGGGTGTGGTTCTTCTCGGCGAACAGCTCGGCGATTTTTTCCACAGTGCTGTCCATGGCCAGGGCTTCGCCCAGACGGGTCGGCAGGCGACGCAGTTCTTCCACCAGTGTGGCTTCGACGCCTGCGGCCAATGTGCCGCGCACCTGACCCAGGGCCAGGGTCAGCAACAGCAGGCCCACCAATTGAGTGGTGAAGGCTTTGGTCGAGGCCACGCCAATTTCGCGACCGGCCTGGGTCAGCAGCGTCAGGTCCGATTCACGCACCAGGGAGCTGATGCCGACGTTGCAGATTGCCAGGCTGGAAAGGAAGCCCAGTTCCTTGGCATTGCGCAGCGCGGCTAACGTATCGGCGGTTTCGCCTGACTGGGAGATGCTCACGAACAGGGTATCGGGCTGCACCACTACTTTGCGATAGCGGAATTCGCTGGCGACTTCGACCTGGCACGGGATGCCGGCCAGTTCTTCGAGCCAGTAACGGGCAACCATACCGGCGTGATAACTGGTGCCGCAGGCGACGATCTGTACATTACGCACCTTGGCGAACAACTCGGCCGCTTGTGAACCAAACGCCTGGACCAGCACCTGATTCTGACTCAGGCGACCTTCAAGCGTGCGTTGCACCACGGCCGGTTGCTCGTGAATTTCCTTGAGCATGTAATGCCGGAACTCGCCTTTGTCAGCGGCTTCGGCACCGTCACGGTACTGAATGCTTTCACGCTCGACGAGCACGCCGTTGATGTCCCAGATCTGCACGCTGTCGCGGCGAATTTCGGCGATATCGCCTTCTTCCAGGTACATGAAGCGGTCAGTGACCTGGCGCAGGGCCAATTGGTCGGAGGCGAGAAAGTTTTCACCCAGGCCCAGACCGATCACCAATGGGCTGCCACTGCGGGCCGCCACCAGACGATCCGGTTGCCGGGCGCTGATCACCGCCAGACCGTAAGCCCCGTGCAGTTCTTTGACGGTCGCTTTCAGGGCTGCGGTCAGGTCGGGTTGCTCTTTGAGTTTTTCGTTGAGCAGATGAGCGATGACTTCAGTGTCCGTGTCCGAGGTGAACACGTGGCCCAGGGCCTTGAGTTGCTCGCGCAGGGCTTCGTGGTTCTCGATGATGCCGTTGTGCACCACCGCCAAATCGCCCGAAAAATGCGGGTGAGCGTTGCGTTCGCACGGTGCACCGTGAGTCGCCCAGCGGGTGTGGGCAATGCCCAGACGGCCGACCAGAGGCTCTTCGATCAGCGCCTGTTCCAGTTCGCTGACCTTGCCCGGCCGACGCAGGCGCAAGAGTTTTTCATCGTTGGTGTACACCGCCACACCGGCGCTGTCATAACCACGGTATTCCAGACGCTTGAGGCCTTCGAGCAGGATGGCGGTAATGTTCCGTTCTGCGACTGCACCAACAATTCCACACATGCTATTTCTCCTGACTGACAGCGGCGCAAATCACATTGATGCCGCGGGCCTGAATCTGATCGCGGGCCTCAAGCGGCAGGCGATCATCGGTAATAAGGGTATGGACACTGCTCCAAGGCAGCTCCAGATTGGGAATCTTGCGGCCGATCTTGTCGGCTTCGACCATCACGATCACTTCGCGGGCGACCTCGGCCATGACACGGCTCAGTCCCAGCAATTCATTGAAGGTGGTGGTCCCGCGCACCAGATCGATGCCATCGGCGCCAATAAATAACTGATCGAAGTCATATGAGCGTAGTACCTGCTCTGCCACCTGCCCCTGGAAGGATTCGGAATGCGGATCCCAGGTACCACCGGTCATCAACAGCACCGGTTCGTGCTCGAGTTCAGTCAACGCGTTGGCGACATGCAGGGAGTTGGTCATCACCACCAGGCCCGGTTGCTGGCCGAGTTCCGGGATCATCGCGGCGGTGGTACTACCGCTGTCGATGATAATGCGCGCATGCTCGCGAATCCGCGTGACGGCCGCGCGGGCAATGGCCTGCTTGTATTTCGAAACCGGTTGGCCGATATCGGCGACCAGCTCCTGCGGCATGGTGACCGCGCCGCCATAACGACGCAGCAACAGACCGTTGCTTTCAAGCGCGGCCAGATCCTTGCGAATCGTAACTTCCGAGGTTTCGAAGCGTTTGGCCAACTCGTCCACACTGACTTCGCCCTGCTCATTGAGCAAGGCGAGGATATTGTGGCGGCGTTGGGGCGTGTTGCGCTTTGACATGACTTGGTAAGTTTCGATTCGAAAGATAACGTAAGCAATCAAAACCTATCGGCGAAACTTCGTCAAGCCAGCTTCAGAAAAAAAGATGTGTGGATAACTCAAAAAAAGATCGCAGCCTCCGGCAGCTCCTACAGAGTGAACACGAATTCCCTGTAGGCGCTGCCGAAGGCTGCGATCTTTTGATCTGTGGATAACTTAACTCTTCTTGATCTTCTCAGGCCGCTTCCAGCCGTCGATGTTCTTCTGTCGAGCCCGGCCAACGGCCAATTGAGCGTTATCCACATTCTGGGTAATGGTCGAACCGGCCGCCGTGGTCGCACCGGAGGAGATATCCACAGGCGCCACCAACGAGTTGTTGGAGCCAATGAACACATCTTCACCCAGCACGGTTTTCCACTTGTTGGCACCGTCGTAGTTGCAGGTGATGGTGCCGGCGCCAATGTTGGTGCGCGCACCGATCTCGGCATCGCCCAGATACGTCAAGTGACCGGCCTTGGCACCTTCGCCCATGTGAGCGTTCTTCAGTTCAACAAAGTTACCCACATGTGCGCGGGCCTCCAGCACTGTGCCGGGACGCAAACGAGCGAACGGGCCGGCATCGCTGCCTTCGCCGAGAATCGCGCCTTCGATATGACTGTTGGCCTTGATCACCACGCCTTTGCGCAGGGTGCTGTCCTTGATCACGCAGTTCGGGCCGATCACCACGTCGTCCTCGATGACCACTTTGCCCTCGAGAATCACGTTGATGTCGATCAGGATATCGCGACCAACGGTAACCTCACCGCGCACATCGAAACGTGTCGGGTCGCGCAGGGTTACGCCTTGAGCCATCAAACGACGAGCGGCGCGCAGCTGATAATGACGCTCCAGCTCGGCCAGTTGTTTGCGATCGTTGGCGCCCTGCACTTCCATGGCGTCATGGGGTTGTTCGGTGGCCACCACCAGACCATCACTGACCGCCATGGCAATCACGTCGGTCAGGTAGTACTCGCCCTGGGCATTGTTGTTGGAGAGGCGGCCCAGCCAATCGCCCAAACGCTGGGAAGGCACCGCCAAAATGCCGGTATTGCCTTCGGTGATCGCACGCTCAACCGCGTTGGCATCTTTCTGCTCGACGATGGCAGTCACTTTGCCGGCGGCATCACGGACAATACGGCCGTAGCCAGTCGGGTCATCCAACTCGACAGTCAGCAGACCCAATTGCTGCGGTGCAGCCTGCTTGAGCAGACGTTGCAGGGTTTCGACTTCGATCAACGGCACGTCACCGTAGAGAATCAGCACGGTATCGGACTCGATGAACGGCACAGCCTGGGCCACCGCATGACCGGTACCCAGCTGTTGGTCCTGCAGGACGAAATTCAGGTCATCGGCGGCCAGACGCTCGCGCACCGCTTCGGCACCATGGCCGATCACCACGTGGATGCGCTGTGGATCAAGTTGCCGGGCGCTGTGGATAACATGGCCGAGCATTGAATTACCGGCAATCGGATGCAGGACTTTCGGCAAGGCCGAACGCATGCGAGTGCCTTGGCCGGCAGCGAGGATAACGATTTCAAGGGACATGACTGGCTACCAATCCTGGGTGGTCAGCAACTGCGACCAGGTGATGAATATCGAAAAAGAAAAAAGGGTAGCCGAGGCTACCCTTTTTAATCAATCGCGCAACAAGTCGATGGCCGATTAGTGGCCGAACTTCTTGCGGATCTGCTGGACGGTGCGCAGCTGAGCTGCAGCCTCGGCCAGACGTGCGGCAGCAGAACCGTAATCGAATTCCGCGCCTCGCTCATGCAAGGCTTTCTCGGCAGCCTTAACGGCTTCCAAAGCTGCGGCTTCGTCCAGGTCGGCAGCGCGTTGCACGGTGTCGGCGAGAACCTTGACCATGTTCGGCTGAACCTCGAGGAAACCACCGGAGATGTAATACACCTCCTCTTCCCCGCCCTGCTTGATCAGGCGGATCGGGCCCGGCTTGAGATTGGTGATCAGCGGCGCGTGACCCAGGGCGATACCAAGATCACCCAGTGCACCGTGCGCAACCACCATCTCGACCAGGCCGGAAAAGATTTCCCCTTCCGCGCTGACGATATCGCAATGGACTGTCATAGCCATCTGATTGCCTCAACCTAAATTAGCGCCCGTTGCCGGGCGCCGGGATTACAGTTTCTTGGCTTTCTCGATCGCTTCTTCGATGCCGCCGACCATGTAGAACGCTTGTTCTGGCAGGTGGTCGTAGTCACCGTTGAGGATGCCTTTGAAGCCAGCAATGGTGTCTTTCAGGGAAACGTATTTACCCGAAGCACCGGTGAAGACTTCAGCCACGAAGAACGGCTGCGACAAGAAACGCTGGATCTTACGAGCACGGTTTACCAACTGCTTGTCGGCTTCCGACAGCTCGTCCATACCCAGGATCGCAATGATGTCCTTCAGTTCTTTGTAACGCTGCAGCACGTACTGAACACCGCGAGCGGTTTCGTAGTGGTCGTTGCCGATCACGTTCGGGTCCAGCTGACGCGAAGTCGAGTCCAGTGGGTCTACCGCTGGGTAGATACCCAGGGAAGCGATGTCACGGGACAGAACGACAGTGGCGTCCAAGTGGGCGAAGGTGGTCGCTGGCGACGGGTCGGTCAAGTCGTCCGCTGGTACGTATACCGCCTGGATCGAAGTAATCGAACCTTGCTTGGTCGAAGTGATGCGCTCTTGCAGCACGCCCATCTCTTCAGCCAGGGTCGGCTGGTAACCTACTGCCGAAGGCATACGGCCCAGCAGTGCGGATACTTCAGTACCGGCCAGGGTGTAACGATAGATGTTGTCGACGAACAGCAGAACGTCGTTACCTTCGTCACGGAACTTCTCGGCCATGGTCAGGCCGGTCAGTGCTACGCGCAGACGGTTTCCCGGCGGCTCGTTCATCTGACCGTAAACCAGTGCCACTTTGTCCAGAACGTTGGAGTCCTTCATCTCGTGGTAGAAGTCGTTACCCTCACGAGTACGCTCACCCACACCGGCGAACACAGAATAACCGCTGTGCTCGATGGCGATGTTACGGATCAGTTCCATCATGTTTACGGTCTTGCCTACACCGGCACCACCGAACAGACCGACTTTACCGCCCTTGGCGAACGGGCAAACCAGGTCGATAACCTTGATGCCTGTTTCCAGCAGCTCGTTGCCGCCCGCTTGTTCAGCGAAGGTTGGCGCAGGACGGTGAATGCCCCAACGCTCTTCTTCGCCGATCGGACCAGCTTCGTCGATCGGGTTGCCCAGTACGTCCATGATCCGGCCCAGGGTCGCTTTACCGACCGGTACGGAGATGGCTGCGCCAGTGTTGTTGACGTCCAGACCGCGCTTCAAGCCTTCGGTGGAGCCCATCGCAATGGTACGAACCACGCCGTCGCCCAGCTGCTGCTGAACTTCCAGAGTGGTTTCGGCGCCTTGAACTTTCAAGGCGTCGTAGATGCTCGGTACGCTGTCGCGTGGGAATTCCACGTCGATAACGGCGCCGATGATTTGAACGATACGTCCGCTACTCATAGCTGGATCCTCTGAATATTTGAACCGTTAAACCGCGGCAGCGCCGCCGACGATTTCCGAGATCTCTTGGGTGATCGCAGCCTGACGCGCCTTGTTGTAGACCAGCTGCAAATCGCTGATCAAATCACCGGCGTTGTCGGTAGCGTTCTTCATCGCGATCATCCGCGCAGCTTGTTCAGCCGCGTTGTTCTCGACCACCGCCTGGTAGACCTGCGACTCCACGTAACGGACCATCAAGCCGTCAAGCAGCTCTTTGGCGTCCGGTTCGTACAGATAATCCCAGTGGTGCTTGAGTTCTTGATCCGGGGTTGCCACCAGTGGAATCAACTGCTCCACGGTAGGCTGTTGTGTCATGGTGTTGATGAACTTGTTGGACACCACGGACAGGCGGTCAATACGGCCATCCAGGTAGGCATCCAGCATCACCTTGACGCTGCCGATCAGATCATTGATCGACGGCTCTTCACCCAAGTGGCTGATAGCTGCAACGACGTTACCGCCGAAGTTGCGGAAGAAAGCCGCACCCTTGCTACCAACGACACACAGATCGATCTCGACGCCGTTTTCGCGGTTTACCGCCATGTCCTTGACCAAAGCCTTGAACAGGTTGGTGTTCAAGCCACCACACAGACCACGGTCACTGCTCACTACGACATAACCAACGCGCTTTACTTCACGGTCGATCATGAACGGGTGGCGATATTCCGGGTTAGCGTTGGCCAGATGGCCAATAACCTGGCGGATGCGCTCCGCATAAGGACGGCTAGCAGCCATGCGCATTTGTGCCTTGCGCATTTTGCTGACCGCCACTTTTTCCATGGCGCTGGTAATCTTTTGCGTGCTTTTGATGCTCGCAATCTTACTGCGAATCTCTTTTGCGCCTGCCATGTAACACCTATCAGGTTAGCAAGCGGGAGCCGCTAGGCTCCCGCTGCGGCTTACCAGGTTTGGGTGGCCTTGAACTTCTCGATACCGGCTTTCAGGCCGCCATCGATTTCGTCATTGAAGTCACCCTTCACGTTGATCTTCGCCATCAAGTCGGCGTGATCGCGGTTGAAGTAAGCAATCAGCGCTTGCTCGAAGCTGCCGATCTTGGCGATTTCAACGTCGGTCAGGAACCCACGCTCAGCGGCATACAGCGACAGCGACATGTCGGCGATCGACATTGGCGCGTATTGCTTCTGCTTCATCAGCTCGGTAACGCGCTGACCATGCTCAAGTTGCTTACGGGTCGCTTCGTCCAGGTCAGAAGCGAACTGGGCGAATGCCGCCAGTTCACGGTACTGAGCCAGAGCGGTACGGATACCACCGGACAGCTTCTTGATGATCTTGGTCTGAGCGGCACCACCCACACGGGATACCGAAACACCGGCGTTCACTGCAGGACGGATGCCCGAGTTGAACATGGCCGATTCCAGGAAGATCTGACCGTCGGTGATGGAAATCACGTTGGTCGGAACGAACGCGGAAACGTCGCCAGCCTGGGTTTCGATGATCGGCAGTGCGGTCAGGGAACCGGTTTTGCCGGTCACTGCGCCGTTGGTGAACTTCTCTACGTATTCTTCCGAAACGCGGGATGCGCGCTCCAGCAGACGGGAGTGGAGATAGAACACGTCGCCTGGGTAAGCTTCACGGCCTGGTGGACGGCGCAGCAGCAGGGAAATCTGGCGGTAAGCCACTGCTTGCTTGGACAGATCGTCATAAACGATCAGCGCGTCTTCACCGCGGTCGCGGAAGTATTCGCCCATGGTGCAACCGGAGTACGGTGCCAGGAACTGCAGTGCTGCAGATTCCGAAGCGCTCGCTGCAACGATGATGGTGTTAGCCAGCGCACCGTTTTCTTCCAGCTTGCGAACTACGTTGGCGATGGTCGATTGCTTCTGACCGATGGCTACGTAGACGCAGAAAATGCCGCTGTCTTTCTGGTTGATGATCGCGTCGATCGCCAGAGCGGTTTTACCGATCTGACGGTCACCGATGATCAGCTCACGCTGGCCACGGCCGACAGGGATCATGGCATCGACAGCCTTGTAGCCAGTCTGTACAGGCTGGTCTACCGACTTACGCCAGATCACGCCTGGAGCAACTTTCTCGACCGCGTCGGTCTCGGTGTTGTTCAGCGGACCTTTGCCGTCAACTGGGTTACCCAGTGCGTCGACAACGCGACCCAGCAGTTCCTTACCAACCGGAACTTCGAGGATGCGGCCGGTGCACTTGGCGCTCATGCCTTCAGCCAGAGTCTGGTATGCGCCCAATACAACGGCACCTACAGAGTCTTGCTCCAGGTTGAGAGCCATACCGAAGACGCCGCCCGGAAACTCGATCATCTCGCCGTACATAACGTCGGCCAGACCGTGAATCCGCACGATACCGTCAGATACGCTGACGACAGTGCCTTCGTTACGGGCTTGGGAGGTCACATCGAGCTTGTCGATGCGGCCCTTGATAATTTCACTTATTTCGGAAGGATTGAGTTGCTGCATTGCTCTGCTGCCCCTTCAAACTCAAGATTTCAATGCTTCGGCAAGTTTCGCGATTTTGCCGCGAATCGAGCCATCGATAACCAGGTCGCCGGCGCGGATGACAACACCACCAATAAGGGATGAGTCTTCCTCGACTTGCAGGCGCACTTCCCGGTTGAGTCGTGCACTGAGAACCTTGGCGAGTTTGTCTTGCTGTTCTTGGTTCAATGCAAAAGCACTGGTCACTTCAACGTCTACCGATTTCTCTTGTTCGGCCTTGTACAGGTCAAACAGAGCGGCGATCTCCGGCAGAAGCGGGAGACGGTCGTTTTCGGCAACGACGTGAATGAAGTTCTGTGCCTTGACATCAAACTTGTCGCCGCACACGTCAATGAACGTGGCGGCCTTTTCTGCGCTCGTCAGTCGCGGGGCCTTGAGCACGCGCTGCATGGTGTCGTCTTGCGACACCGCTGCTGCCAGGCCGAGCATGGCTGACCAATTGGCCAGTTGCTGGTGGGCCTGAGCGTGCTCGAAGGCCGCCTTAGCGTAAGGTCGGGCCAACGTGGTCAGTTCTGCCATGATCGCCCTCGCTTAGATTTCAGCAGCCAGTTGGTTAACCAGCTCTGCGTGCGCGTTTTGATCGATTGCTTTGCCCAGGATCTTCGAAGCACCGCCAACGGCCAGGCTACCCACTTGGGCGCGCAGCGCGTCTTTGACGCTGTTCAGTTCCTGTTCGATCTCGGCCTGAGCCTGAGCCTTCACACGGTCAGCTTCGACGCGAGCCTGTTCACGGGCTTCGTCGACAATCTGGGTACCGCGTTTCTTGGCTTGCTCGATGATTTCAGCTGCCTGAGCTTTCGCTTCGCGCAGTTGCTGACCCGCTTTCTCTTGGGCCAACTCCAGGTCGCGAGCTGCTCGGCTGGCAGCGTCCAGACCATCAGCGATCTTCTTTTGACGTTCGTGCAGAGCCGTGATGACCGGAGGCCATACGAACTTCATGCAGAACAGTACAAAAATCAGGAACGCAACGGACTGGCCAATCAGGGTCGCATTAATGTTCACGCCAACACCTCGCAGTTACGTTGTCCATCACACCAAATTACCCGGAAGATCCGAGTAATTAGCCAGCGATTTGACCAACGAACGGGTTCGCAAAGGTGAAGAACAGAGCGATACCAACACCGATCATGGTTACGGCGTCGAGCAGACCGGCAACGATGAACATTTTAACTTGCAGCATTGGAACCATTTCTGGCTGACGCGCTGCGCCTTCCAGGAACTTGCCGCCCAGCAGGCCGAAACCAATTGCGGTACCCAGTGCGCCCAGGCCGATCAACAGTGCAACAGCGATAGCGGTTAGACCAACTACAGTTTCCATCTTTCCTCCCGACTTTTACGTCGTATGGTTTAGGTTTTTTAGATTTTAAAGCGGTAAAACAAATCGTTTCATAGCCCTGTTAGGGCACCCACCCGTTTGACCGGGTGGGACATCAGACCAGTCGAGACTGGTCTTAATGGTTTTCTTCGTGCGCCATCGACAGGTAGACGATGGTCAGCATCATGAAGATAAATGCCTGCAGGGTGATGATCAGGATGTGGAACACAGCCCACGCCCACTGCAGAACTACGCCCAGGCCGCTCAGCCAGAGCAGACCGCTGCCGAACATCACAGCGATCAGAATGAACACCAGCTCACCGGCATACATGTTGCCGAACAGACGCAGAGCCAGGGAGATCGGCTTGGCGATCAGGGTCACGAATTCCAGCAGGAAGTTCACCGGAATCAGCAGCGCCTGAACAAAGATGTTCTTGCTACCGAACGGGTGCAGGGTCAGCTCGCCGATGAAGCCGCCGAGGCCCTTGATCTTGATGCTGTAGAAAATGATCAGCGCAAACACCGTGAAGGCCATGGCCAAGGTAGCGTTCGGGTCGGTGGTCGACACGGCGCGGAACGGGATGTGGTGGTCGCCGGAGATCAGGATGGCCAGCTGAGGAATCCAGTCAACCGGTACCAGGTCGATGGCGTTCATCAGGAAGACCCAGACGAAGATGGTCAGTGCCAGCGGTGCAACCACTGGACTACGGCCATGGAAGCTGTCTTTCACGCTGCCATCGACGAATTCGACCAATACTTCAACGAAGTTCTGCAAAGCACCAGGTACACCTGTAGTCGCCTTCTTTGCCGCCATGCGGAAAAGAAGAACGAAGATCAGACCCAACGCGACCGACCAGCCGAGGGTATCGACGTGGAAAGCCCAGAAGCCCATTTCCTTGGCTTCTGCTGCGGAGTGGGCAAAGCCCCAGCCGCCGTTGGGTAGCTGACCGAAGGTCAGGTTCTGCAAGTGGTGCTGGATATAGCCCGAAGCGGTTGTTTCTGCCATGGTTGCCTCAAACGCCCTAAGGTCTCGAAAGTCTTGTTCTCATAAGCAGGGGAGCGAACCAGCTGACCAGTTGGGTCAGCACGAAGACGCCGAATACTGCTAACGGCGCCAATGGCTTCACACCTGCAAACGTCAATGCAAACAGCACTGCCGTCAAAATCAGTTTGCCCGCCTCGCCGGCATAAAAAGACCGGACGATGGCTTGAGCTGCTCGGGCGCCGGAAAACCGAAATGCCCTGTGAGCGAAATAAATATTGGGAAGCAAGGCTATCAGGCCTCCGCAAAGTCCTGAGTACCCGGCAACGACTCCATACCATCGCCAGAGCGCCAAAGCGGCAATCAGCAAAACGACAAGTTGAGCCATTAACACCGGAAAAACAGCCAATCGATGGAAAGGCAAGCGGTCTGGCGTGCGGTTTTCCATCACTTTTGCTCCCCAATGGTCGGCTGCCGAAATTCAATAACTTGGCATAATTTGTGCCGACAAAATGCGCGCAGAGTATAGGGGCGGTTCTGCCCCTATTCAACTGTCAGGTAGTGATTTCCGACTTCACGCTACAAGAGGAATTGTTTCAGCGGATGTGTGCGAGCACACCTTGAAGTTCATCAAGAGAGTTGTAGCCGATCACCAACTGCCCCTTACCCTTCTTTCCGTGGCGGATCTGCACCGCAGAGCCTAGGCGCTCGGCCAGGCGCTGCTCGAGCCGGACGATATCCGGGTCCGGTTTTGCCGGTTCCACAGGCTCCGGTTTGCCACTCAACCACTGGCGAACCAGTGCTTCAGTCTGGCGCACAGTGAGCCCCCGTGCGACAACATGTCGCGCCCCTTCAACCTGTTGGTTTTCCGGTAAACCCAGCAAGGCACGGGCATGACCCATTTCCAGGTCGCCGTGAGACAGCATGGTCTTGATGACTTCCGGCAACGAAATCAGGCGCAACAGGTTGGCTACGGTGACGCGGGACTTACCCACAGCCTCGGCCACTTGTTGCTGAGTCAGCTGGAATTCCTGCTGCAAACGCTGCAAGGCCACCGCTTCTTCGATCGGATTGAGGTCTTCGCGCTGGATATTCTCGATCAACGCCATGGCGATGGCGGTTTCATCCGGCACATCGCGGACCATCGCCGGGATGGTTTCCTGGCCAGCCTGCTGGCTGGCGCGCCAGCGGCGTTCGCCGGCGATGATTTCGAAGCGACCGCTGCCAATCGGGCGAACCACGATCGGCTGCATCACGCCCTGAGCCTTGATCGACTGCGCCAGCTCTTCCAGCGCCTGAGTATCCATGTCGCGACGCGGCTGGTACTTGCCACGCTGGATCAGGTCCAGGGGCAGGTGCTGCAGCTCACGCTGGTCGGCTTGCACCGCTTGTTCTTCCAGCGAGCTGACAGTCGGACCACTCAGCAGTGCATCCAGTCCACGTCCGAGACCTCGTTTCTTGACGGCCATGGGGATTCCTTAAGTTGCCTGGGCAGCGGCGGTGCGTGAATTTTTGCGTTGACGGCGAACCATCTCACCGGCCAATGCCAGATAGGCAATCGCGCCGCGCGATGATTTATCGTACGCCAGCGCCGGCATGCCATAGCTTGGCGCTTCGGCCAGACGGATGTTGCGCGGAATCACGGTGTCGTAGAGCTGATCGCCAAAGTGTTCCTTGAGCTGCGCCGAGACGTCGTTCATCAGGCTCAGGCGCGGGTCGTACATGGTCCGCAACAGGCCTTCGACTTTCAGGTTCGGGTTCAGCAGTTCGGCAATGCGCTTGATGTTATCCACAAGGTCGCTCAACCCTTCGAGCGCGAAGTACTCGCACTGCATGGGGATAATGACCCCGTCGGCGGCAACCAGCGCATTGAGCGTGAGCATCGACAGCGATGGCGGGCAGTCGATCAAAATGTAATCGTAGTTTTCACGGATCGGCGCCAACGCGCTGCGCAGGCGGCTTTCCTTCATCTGCATTTCCAGCAGAACGACTTCGGCCGCGGTCAGATCGCGGTTTGCCGGCAACAACTGGTAACCACCGTGTTCGGAATAGTGCATGGCCTGGGCCAGATCACATTCACCGATCAACAGATCGTAGACCGAGTTTTCCAGACCGTGTTTATCCACACCGCTACCCATGGTGGCGTTGCCCTGTGGATCAAGATCGATCAACAGCACCCGACGCTTGGTAGCGACCAGGGAAGCTGCGAGGTTGATGCAGGTGGTGGTCTTGCCCACACCACCCTTTTGGTTCGCTATCGCGAATACCTTAGCCATTCTTGCTTGTGTTCCCAATCATGCCGTGCGGCGCAGTATCAGCAGATGGCGTTGGCCTTGGCAACCGGGTACGGCCAGGGCGTGTTCGCTATCGAGGTGGAAGTCTGCCGGCAATGCTACCAGCTCATCGGCGGGATGAACGCCCTTCATTGCCAGCCAGCGTGTATCGGCGTCGCCCAAATGGCGAGTCCAGTTGCTGAAGTTCTCCATGCTGCTGAACGCCCGGGAAATGATCCCGTTGAATGGCAGTTCAGGCTGGAAGGCTTCGACGCGACTGTGGATAACTTGCAGGTTATCCAGTTTGAGTTCGAGTTTGACCTGGGTCAGGAAGCGGGTTTTCTTGCCGTTGCTGTCCAGACAGGTCACCTGGGACTCAGGAAACAGGATCGCCAACGGAATACCCGGCATGCCTCCGCCGCTGCCAACGTCCAGCCAGCGACCATTTTCGACGAACGACATCACGCTCAAGCTATCGAGCAGGTGACGGGAGACCATTTCGTCCGGATCACGCACGGCGGTCAGGTTGTAAGCCTTGTTCCATTTGATCAACAAGGCCAGATAACCCAGCAGCTGAGCGTGCTGGGCTTCCGTCAGTGTGACACCGAGCTGGCGAGCACCTGTGGATAACTCTTCTGCATGTTGCGAGGTAACCAACGAACTCAAGCGCTTTGCTCCAACTGACGGCCCGCGCCGCGTTTTTTCAAATGAATCATCAACAGCGAAATCGCCGCTGGGGTCACGCCCGGAATACGCGACGCCTGGCCCAAAGTCTCTGGACGGGTCGCACCGAGCTTGCTCTGGATCTCCTTGGAGAGACCGGAGATGTTCGTGTAATCGATATCCACAGGCAGTTTGGTGTCTTCGCTGGCCCGCAGGCGTGCGATTTCATCCTGTTGACGGTCGATGTAACCGGCGTATTTGGTCTTGATTTCGACCTGTTCGGCGACCTGTGGATCTTCTGCGCCCCCGCCAGTCACGGCGATCAGACCAGCGTAGTCGATTTCCGGACGGCTCAGCAGGTTGAGCAAATTGTATTCGTGGGTCAGCGGCGTGCCGAACTTCTCGGCAATCGCATCGCCCTGCTCGGTGCCCGGGCGAACCCAGGTACTTTTCAGGCGTTGTTCTTCCAGATCGATGCTTTCGCGTTTTTTGCAGAAAGCCGCCCAACGCGCGTCATCCACCAGACCCAGTTCGCGACCTTTTTCGGTCAGGCGCAGGTCGGCGTTGTCTTCGCGCAGAATCAAGCGGTATTCGGCGCGGGATGTGAACATCCGATACGGTTCCTGGGTACCGAGGGTAATCAGGTCGTCAACCAAAACGCCGATGTACGCTTCATCACGACGCGGGCACCAGGCATCTTTGCCCTGGGCTCGCAGTGCGGCGTTGGCTCCAGCCAGCAAACCCTGGGCGCCGGCTTCTTCGTAGCCGGTGGTGCCGTTGATTTGCCCGGCGAAGAACAAACCGGCGATGACTTTGGTTTCCAGGCTGTACTTCAGGTCACGCGGGTCGAAGTAGTCGTACTCGATGGCGTAGCCCGGACGCACGATGTGCGCGTTTTCCATGCCGCGGATCGATTGCACGATCTGCAATTGCACGTCGAACGGCAAGGATGTGGATATCCCGTTCGGGTACAGCTCGTGAGTGGTCAACCCTTCCGGTTCGATGAAGACCTGGTGGCTTTCCTTGTCGGCAAAGCGGTGGATCTTGTCTTCGATCGATGGGCAATAACGTGGGCCGATACCTTCGATCAACCCGGCATCGGAATACATCGGCGAACGGTCGAGGTTGGCGGCAATGATTTCGTGGGTCCGGGCGTTGGTGTGGGTGATCCAGCAGCTGACCTGTTTCGGGTGCTGTTCTTTGGAGCCCATGAACGACATGACCGGGATCGGCGTATCACCGGCTTGCTCGGTCATGACCGAGAAATCCACAGACCGACCGTCGATACGCGGCGGAGTACCGGTTTTCAGGCGACCGACACGCAATGGCAGTTCACGCAGACGATGTGCCAAAGCAATCGAAGGCGGATCACCGGCGCGACCACCGGAATAATTCTGCATGCCGATGTGGATAAGTCCACCGAGGAAGGTGCCCGTCGTCAGCACCACGGAGTCGGCGAAGAAACGCAGGCCCATTTGCGTGACAACGCCGCGCACTTGTTCCTGTTCGACGATCAGGTCGTCCGCGGCCTGTTGAAATATCCACAGGTTCGGCTGGTTTTCCAAAGCTTCGCGGACAGCGGCCTTGTACAGCACCCGATCTGCCTGGGCGCGAGTTGCACGCACGGCCGGGCCTTTGCGGCTGTTCAATACGCGAAATTGAATACCGCCTTTATCGGTAGCCATGGCCATCGCGCCGCCCAGGGCATCGATTTCCTTGACCAGATGGCTTTTACCGATCCCACCAATGGCGGGATTGCAGCTCATGGCACCGAGGGTTTCCACGTTATGCGTCAGCAACAGGGTTTTTGCCCCCATACGTGCTGATGCAAGTGCTGCCTCGGTACCGGCATGACCGCCGCCGATGACGATCACTTCAAAACGGGAAGGGAAATCCACCACGCACCTCGTGCCTGCTTTAGTCAGGTAATCCGGAATAGTTTGAGCTCAGGTTCTTGGACCTGGTCGGCAAGTATAGGGACTTCGCCCTTCCTAAAGAACCCTTTGCACAAAATTTAACCAGCTGTGGAGAAGTCGGGGTTATAGAAATTAAAAAGAGAGAAATTTATTAAATCTTTGTTTTTATGTTTATTTCTACTGACCCACCTTTCTGTGGATAGATTCATACAGGCCTTTATTTTCAATGTGTACAGAGATTCAAAACCCTGTGGTCATGTGCCGAGGAGGCCCTTGGATAACCGGTGTAAGCCTGTGGATGAAAGGGGCTGTTATCCACAGAGGCGGTTATCTTCAGTTTTGAGGCCTTGTTATCAACTGCCCTTAGCGGCAGTTATTCACAGGGCTTAATCCACAGAAAAGGGCTGACCGAGCAAATCCCGGCCACGGAAAATCTGCCCGAACAGAAAAATCTGCTCGGGAGCGGAGGACTATTTCAGAAGAAGAGGGGCAGACAGGCCAGAACGGCCTGTCTGTGGGTAACGCAGAAGGACTATTTACCGATGCAGAAGCTGGAGAAGATCCTGCCCAGCAGATCATCGGAGCTGAATGCCCCGGTGATTTCGCCCAAAGACTGCTGGGCTTGCCGCAAATCTTCGGCCAGCAGTTCACCGGCACCCGCTAACGTCAGCTGCGCGCGGCCATGTTCGAGGGACGCACTCGCGTGACGCAGTGCCTCCAGGTGACGCCTGCGAGCACTGAAGCTGCTTTCAGAGGTCTGCTCGTAACCCATGCAGGCCTTGAGATGCTCGCGCAACAACTCCAGGCCTTCGCCGGCGGACCTGGCACTGAGGCTGATCGTGACGTGGCCATCGTTACTGACTTCCAGGGCAATTGCTTCGCCCGTCAGGTCTGCCTTGTTACGAATCAGCGTCACTTTTGCCGGATCCGGGCGGGTTTCGAGGAATTCAGGCCACAAGGCAAATGGATCAAGGGCCTCGGGAGCCGTGGCATCGACCACCAGCAATACCCGATCCGCCTCGCCGATGGCTTTCAATGCTCGTTCGACGCCGATTTTCTCGACCTGATCGTCGGTATCCCGCAGCCCGGCAGTGTCGACCACATGCAACGGCATGCCATCGATGTGGATATGTTCGCGAAGAATGTCCCGGGTCGTGCCGGCAATCTCGGTCACGATCGCGGCTTCACGTCCGGCCAGGGCATTCAGAAGGCTGGACTTGCCGGCATTCGGCCGACCGGCGATGACTACCGTCATGCCGTCACGCAGCAAGGCCCCCTGCCCGGCTTCCCGAAGCACTGTGGATAATTCGTCGCGCACTTTGTCCAGCATGCTCAGAACGTGGCCATCGGCGAGGAAGTCGATTTCTTCTTCGGGGAAGTCGATAGCCGCTTCGACGTAAATGCGCAGGCCTATCAATTGCTCAGTAAGGTTATGCACACGTTGGGAAAACGCCCCTTGCAACGAACGCAGGGCATTTCGTGCTGCCTGTGCAGAACTCGCCTCGATCAGGTCGGCAATGGCTTCGGCCTGAGCCAGATCAAGCTTGTCATTGAGGAAGGCGCGCTCGCTGAATTCACCCGGTCGGGCCAGACGGCAGCCCAGTTCAAGGCAGCGTTTGAGCAACATATCCAGGACGATTGGTCCGCCGTGGCCCTGCAGCTCCAGCACATCTTCGCCGGTGAACGAATTCGGTCCCGGGAAATACAGTGCGATGCCTTCGTCCAGCACCTCTTCGTTTTCACTGAGGAACGGGCCGTAATGGGCGAACCGCGGTTTCAGCTCGCGGCCGCTGATGGCTTTGGCCGCCACACTCGCCAGCGGCCCGGAAATACGGACGATGCCCACACCGCCGCGACCTTGAGCGGTGGCAACGGCAGCGATGGTTTCACGAGGAACGCTCATAAACCGGTATCCAGACAAAAGTGACAGATAGCAAAACGCCCCACTAGGGGGCGTTTTGAGTGGTTATCCACAGTGTAAATCAGGCAGTTGCTTTGGTAGCTGCTTCGATCTTACGCGTGATGTACCACTGTTGGGCGATCGACAGGCAGTTGTTCACTACCCAGTACAGTACCAGACCGGCCGGGAACCACAGGAAGAAGAAGGTGAAGATGATTGGCATCAGCTTCATCACCTTGGCCTGCATCGGATCCGGAGGCGTCGGGTTCAACTGCTGCTGGATGAACATGGTTGCACCCATGATGATCGGCAGAATGAAGAACGGATCCTTGATCGACAGGTCAGTAATCCACAGCATGAATGGCGCCTGGCGCATTTCCACGCTTTCCAGCAGAACCCAGTACAGCGAAAGGAAAACCGGCATCTGCACCAGGATTGGCAAGCAGCCACCCAGTGGATTGATCTTCTCTTTCTTGTACAGCTCCATCATGGCTTGCGACATTTTCTGCCGGTCTTCGCCATGTTGCTCTTTCAGCGCGGCCAGTTTCGGTGCCACTGCACGCATGCGCGCCATGGATTTGTAGCTGGCGGCCGACAGCGGGAAGAAAATCCCCTTGATCAGCATGGTCAGGAAGATGATCGAGAAGCCCCAGTTACCAACCAGTGCGTGGATATGTTGCAGCAACCAGAAGATTGGCTGGGCAATGAACCACAGAATGCCGTAGTCGACGGTCAGTTCCAGACCTGGGGATAACTGTTTCAGCACAGCCTGGCTTTTTGGACCTGCGTACAGAACGGCGCTGGTTTCAACTTTGGCACCTGGCGCTGCGGTCAGAGAAGGACCGGTGTAGCCGATGATGTAGTTGCCTTTGCTGTCTTTACGGGTCTGGACGACGTTGTTTTCGCCCTTGGCCGGAATCCATGCGGTCACGAAATAGTGCTGCAACCAGGCAACCCAGCCACCGCTGACGGTTTCTTTCAGCTGAGCCTTGTCCATGTCCTTCATCGACACTTTCTTGTACGGCTCGTTACTTGTCCACAGGGCGGCGCCCAGGTAAGTCGCGGTGCCGGTGGCAGTGCTGGAAGAAGGATCGGAACTGGCGTCACGCTTCAGTTGCGCGAACATTGCACCGGACCAGGGCTGAGCGCTCTGGTTGTCGATCAGGTAGGAAACGGTTACGTCATACAGGCCACGTTTCAGGGTGAAACGCTTGATGTAGTTGACGCCGTCCTTGCTGAACTTCAGGTCTACGACCAATTGGTCCTGACCGTCAGCCAGTTGATAAATCTTCTTCTCGGAGGAGTAAACCGGACGACCGGCAGGACTTGCGTCCGGACCGTTGGTGCCGATCAGGCCGCTCTGAGCCAGATAAGTCCGCTCGTTGCCGTTATCGAACAACTGGAATGGAATTTCCGGATGGTCCTGGCGACGTGGATACAGCGGCAGCGTCAACTGGGCAACATCGCCACCTTGTGGATCGATGGCCAGGTTGAGCACATCCGTTTTGATCTGGATGAGGTCTTTGCTTGCAGCCACTGGCGTTTCAGCAGGTGCAGTTGCACTGGTATCGCTTGCGGCGCGCGGGATGTCGTCACTGGCGGAAGCATTATTGCCAGTCGCCGTATCCGGTAGACCCGGTGCGGTAGTACTGGAAGCAACATTCTGAGTCGGCAGGGCAGCCTGGCCATAGTCCTGGTTCCATTTAAGAACCATAACGTAGGACACGATTGCCAGGGCGACGATCAGGATCGTGCGTTTGATATCCATGATTACTCGGCCATCGAAGAAGAACGGGAGGTAGGGATAGGTGGAACCGGGTCATAACCACCGGGATTCCACGGATGACAGCGACCTAAACGACGAAAGGTCAGCCAGCCACCGCGCAGAAGGCCATGATTTTCTATGGCTTCTAACGCGTAGCAGGAACAACTGGGGTAGAAACGACAGTGATTGGCCATCAGGGGACTAATGGCATAGCGATAAAACTGGATCGGAACGAGTGCCAGTTTACGCATCGGGACTGTCTACCCCTACAGTTTCGGCTTTGACCGCTGGTACCGGCTTGCTGCGTGCCAGACGTTTCCAGAGTTTGCCGAAATGCTGAATCAATTCGGGGTTTTCTACGTCACCCAAACCTTTGCGCGCGACGATAACAATGTCCCAACCGACCAGTGAATCCTGGTTCAGGCGAAACGATTCGCGCATCAGACGTTTGAGGCGATTGCGCTCGACGGAGAGCTTTACGCTCTTTTTCCCGATAACCAGCCCGAGACGGGGGTGATCAAGATCGTTATTGCGCGCAAGGAGCAGGAGATTTTTCCCCGGAACCTTGCCGGTAGGGGAGTCAAAGACTGCCTTGAAATGCCGGGGAGTAAGCAGACGCTTATCCCGACTGAAGTCCTGACTCACCTCCAGTGCCGGATTATCAAACTGCCAGACGCGCACGACCTTTGGCGCGACGACGCGACAGGACGGCACGACCGTTCTTGGTAGCCATGCGAGCACGGAAACCGTGGGTACGAGCGCGTTTGATAGTGCTTGGTTGGAAAGTACGTTTCATTGTCGTGTTACCTGGTTCGTCCACAACGGGCCGGAATGGCCCCCGTTTTAAGAGACCGGGGATTCTAGAGAAAGCAAGCCTCTAGGTCAATTTCCAACCAACGTTTCCTTATAAATAGATCTCCAGAGGATTTGCTCGTCCGCAGGTCGTTCGCTAGATATAGAAATAAAGAAGGGAATTATTTAAAGCTTTTCTGTAAAGCTTGTAAAAGCTAGGCACGCGATCATCTGTGGATAACTGCCTTAAGCCCTTAAAAACCGTGATGTACAGAGAATGACAACTACAGTGGAAAACGGTGATCAGCCTGTGCTGCGCTATCGGATAAGCTGTGTGTGGAAAGGTCAGTTATCCACAGGCAGGTTATCCACCGAGTTTCGCCCCCACTTGTCCAGTGCCCTCATGGGCGGTTATCCACAGAGCTTATGCACATACCGTTGGTCTTCTTTTTGAGGGTTAACGCGTTGATAATTCATGCCCTGTGCGCAACCTGCATGTGGATAAGTGGGCGTCTGGCCGCTACAATGACCGCTTGTTTTTGCCTCACCGGCTTTCAACTTAGGGGATATCCGTGTCAGTGGAACTTTGGCAGCAGTGCGTGGAGCTTTTGCGCGATGAGCTGCCTGCCCAACAATTCAACACTTGGATCCGCCCGCTACAGGTCGAAGCCGAAGGCGACGAGTTGCGTGTCTACGCACCGAATCGTTTTGTTCTCGACTGGGTCAACGAAAAGTACCTGGGCCGCGTCCTTGAACTGCTGGATGAGCACGGCAATGGCATGGCGCCGGCGCTTTCCTTATTAATAGGCAGCAAACGCAGTTCGGCACCACGTGCGGCACCCAATGCCCCGTTGGCCGCAGCGGCGTCCCAGGCTCAGGCGGCGGCCGCACCGGTCAGCGCTCCAGCCCCTGCTCCGGCGGCGGCACCGACCAAGCGTTCGACGCAAAAAGTTGCCGAGGTCAGTGAAGAGCCGTCCCGCGACAGCTTCGACCCTATGGCCGGCGCCAGTTCGCAACAGGCCCCGGTTCGTTCCGAGCAGCGCACGGTGCAGGTCGAAGGCGCGCTCAAGCACACCAGCTACCTGAACCGCACTTTCACCTTCGAGAACTTCGTCGAAGGTAAGTCCAACCAACTGGCACGGGCTGCGGCCTGGCAGGTGGCGGACAACCCCAAGCACGGTTACAACCCGCTCTTCCTTTATGGTGGCGTCGGTTTGGGTAAAACCCACTTGATGCACGCTGTGGGTAACCACCTATTAAAGAAGAACCCGAATGCCAAGGTCGTGTACCTGCATTCGGAGCGTTTCGTGGCCGACATGGTCAAGGCGCTGCAGTTGAACGCGATCAACGAGTTCAAGCGCTTCTACCGTTCGGTGGATGCGTTGCTGATCGATGACATTCAGTTCTTCGCTCGCAAGGAACGTTCGCAGGAAGAGTTTTTCCACACCTTCAACGCCCTGCTCGAAGGTGGCCAGCAGGTCATTCTCACCAGTGACCGCTATCCGAAAGAAATTGAAGGCCTTGAAGAACGCCTTAAATCCCGCTTTGGCTGGGGCCTGACGGTTGCCGTCGAGCCGCCGGAGCTGGAAACCCGTGTAGCGATCCTGATGAAAAAGGCCGACCAGGCCAAAGTCGATCTGCCACACGACGCGGCATTCTTCATCGCCCAGCGTATTCGCTCCAACGTCCGTGAGCTGGAAGGCGCGCTCAAACGCGTGATCGCCCACTCGCACTTTATGGGTCGCGACATCACCATCGAGTTGATTCGCGAATCCCTGAAAGACTTGTTGGCGTTGCAAGATAAACTGGTCTCTGTGGATAACATTCAGCGCACCGTCGCTGAGTATTACAAGATCAAGATCTCCGACCTGCTGTCCAAGCGTCGTTCACGCTCGGTAGCACGTCCGCGTCAGGTCGCTATGGCGTTGTCCAAGGAATTGACCAACCACAGCCTGCCGGAAATCGGCGATGTGTTTGGCGGCCGCGACCACACGACTGTTTTGCACGCCTGCCGCAAGATCAACGAGCTTAAGGAATCCGACGCGGACATCCGCGAGGACTACAAGAACCTGCTGCGTACACTGACCACTTGATGAACACCAGCGCAGCTTATTAAGGCAAGGGACTAGACCATGCATTTCACCATTCAACGCGAAGCCCTGTTGAAACCCCTGCAACTGGTCGCAGGCGTCGTCGAGCGCCGACAGACCTTGCCGGTGCTTTCCAACGTGCTGCTGGTTGTCGAAGGCCAGCAACTGTCGCTGACCGGTACCGACCTGGAAGTCGAGCTGGTCGGTCGTGTGCAACTCGAAGAGCCTGCAGACCCGGGTTCCATCACTGTGCCTGCGCGCAAGCTGATGGACATCTGCAAGAGCCTGCCAAACGACGCGCTGATCGACATCAAGGTCGATGAGCAGAAGCTCGTGGTGAAGGCCGGCCGTAGCCGCTTCACCCTGTCGACCCTGCCGGCCAACGACTTCCCGACGGTGGAAGAAGGCCCGGGTTCGCTGACCTGCAGCCTTGAGCAAAGCAAACTGCGTCGCCTGATCGAACGCACCAGCTTCGCCATGGCGCAGCAGGACGTGCGTTATTACCTCAACGGCATGCTGCTGGAAGTCTCGGCCGGGATCATCCGCGCCGTGGCGACCGACGGTCACCGTCTGGCCATGTGCTCGATGCAGGCCGATATCGGTCAGCCGGATCGTCATCAGGTCATCGTGCCACGCAAAGGTATCCTGGAACTGGCACGTCTGCTGACCGAACCGGACGGCAACGTCAGCATCGTGCTGGGCCAGCACCACATCCGTGCCACCACCGGCGAGTTCACCTTCACCTCGAAACTGGTTGACGGTAAATTCCCTGACTACGAGCGCGTTCTGCCTAAAGGCGGCGACAAGCTGGTACTCGGCGATCGCCAGGCCCTGCGTGAAGCGTTCAGCCGTACCGCGATTCTGTCCAACGAGAAGTACCGCGGCATCCGTCTGCAGCTGGCCAACGGTCAGCTGAAGATCCAGGCGAACAACCCGGAGCAAGAGGAAGCGGAAGAAGAAGTGGGCGTTGAGTACAACGGCGGCTCTCTGGAAATCGGCTTCAACGTGAGCTATCTGCTCGACGTATTGGGCGTGATGACCACCGAGCAGGTTCGCCTGATCCTGTCCGACTCCAACAGCAGTGCGCTGGTGCAAGAGTCCGACAACGACGACTCGGCTTACGTTGTCATGCCGATGCGTCTGTAATCATGCTCAGCAGAAGCTAGATGTCCTTAAGTCGCGTCTCGGTCACCGCGGTGCGCAATCTGCACCCGGTGACCTTCTCCCCCTCCCCCCGAATCAACATTCTTTACGGCGCTAACGGCAGCGGCAAAACCAGTGTTCTGGAAGCCATTCATCTGCTGGGGCTTGCCCGTTCGTTTCGTAGCACCCGCCTGTTGCCAGTTATTCAGTACGAACAATTGGCGTGCACAGTATTTGGCCAGGTCGAATTGGCCGAGGGTGGGCACAGCGCATTGGGGATATCTCGCGATCGTCAGGGAGAGTTCCAGATACGTATCGACGGGCAGAACGCCCGTAGTGCGGCACAACTGGCGGAGATTCTGCCGCTGCAGTTGATCAACCCGGACAGCTTCCGCCTGCTGGAAGGCGCGCCGAAGATTCGCCGGCAGTTTCTCGACTGGGGTGTGTTCCACGTGGAACCGCGATTTATGTCTACGTGGCAGCGCTTGCAGAAGGCCTTGCGCCAGAGAAACTCTTGGCTGCGGCATGGTACACTTGACGCCGTTTCGCAAGCGGTTTGGGACAGGGAACTGTGCCAGGCCAGCGATGAAATAGATGAATACCGCCGCGCTTACATCAAAGCCTTGAAACCAGTCTTTGAACAGACCTTGAGCGAACTGGTTGAGCTTGAGGGCTTGACGCTCAGCTATTACCGAGGCTGGGACAAAGACCGTGAGTTGAGTGCAGTGCTCGCTGGATCCCTTCAGCGGGATCAGCAAATGGGTCATACCCAGGCCGGACCACAACGGGCTGATTTGCGTCTCCGATTAGGCGCACATAACGCCGCGGACATTTTGTCCCGTGGTCAGCAGAAGTTGGTGGTCTGTGCATTGCGGATTGCCCAAGGGCACTTGGTCAGCCAGGCCCGACGCGGCCAGTGTATTTATCTGGTGGATGACTTGCCGTCCGAACTGGACGAGCACCACCGTCGCGCGCTTTGTCGCTTGCTGGAAGACTTACGCTGCCAGGTTTTTATCACCTGTGTAGATCACGAATTATTGAGGGAAGGCTGGCAGACGGAAACGCCAGTCGCTTTGTTCCACGTGGAACAGGGCCGTATCACCCAGACCCACGACCATCGGGAGTGAAGGCATTGAGCGAAGAAAATACGTACGACTCAACGAGCATTAAAGTGCTGAAAGGCCTGGATGCCGTACGCAAACGTCCCGGTATGTACATTGGTGACACCGACGATGGCAGCGGTCTGCACCACATGGTGTTCGAGGTGGTCGATAACTCGATCGACGAAGCTTTGGCCGGCCACTGCGACGACATCAGCATCATCATCCACCCGGATGAATCCATCACTGTTCGCGACAACGGTCGTGGCATCCCGGTAGACGTGCATAAAGAAGAAGGCGTTTCGGCGGCCGAGGTCATCATGACCGTGTTGCACGCCGGCGGTAAGTTCGACGACAACTCCTACAAGGTTTCCGGTGGTCTGCACGGTGTAGGTGTATCGGTGGTTAACGCCCTGTCCGAAGAACTGGTCCTGACCGTTCGCCGCAGCGGCAAGATCTGGGAACAGACCTACGTCCACGGTGTTCCGCAAGAACCGATGAAAATCGTTGGCGACAGCGAATCCACCGGTACCCAGATTCACTTCAAGCCTTCGGCTGACACCTTCAAGAACATCCACTTCAGCTGGGACATCCTGGCCAAGCGGATTCGCGAACTGTCCTTCCTCAACTCCGGTGTCGGCATCGTCCTCAAGGACGAGCGCAGCGGCAAGGAAGAGTTGTTCAAGTACGAAGGTGGTCTGCGTGCATTCGTTGAATACCTGAACACCAACAAGACTGCGGTCAACCAGGTGTTCCACTTCAACATCCAGCGTGAAGACGGCATCGGCGTGGAAATCGCCCTGCAGTGGAACGACAGCTTCAACGAGAACCTGTTGTGCTTCACCAACAACATTCCACAGCGCGATGGCGGTACTCACCTGGTGGGTTTCCGTTCGGCACTGACGCGTAACCTGAACACCTACATCGAAGCTGAAGGCCTGGCGAAGAAGCACAAAGTCGCCACCACCGGTGACGATGCCCGCGAAGGCCTGACGGCGATCATTTCGGTGAAAGTGCCGGATCCGAAGTTCAGCTCCCAGACCAAAGACAAGCTGGTGTCTTCCGAAGTGAAGACCGCGGTCGAACAGGAAATGGGCAAGTACTTCTCCGACTTCCTGCTGGAAAACCCGAACGAAGCCAAGCTGGTCGTCGGCAAGATGATCGACGCGGCGCGTGCGCGTGAAGCGGCGCGTAAAGCCCGTGAGATGACCCGTCGTAAAGGCGCGCTGGACATCGCCGGTCTGCCGGGCAAACTGGCGGACTGCCAGGAAAAAGACCCTGCCCTTTCCGAACTGTACCTCGTGGAAGGTGACTCTGCTGGCGGCTCCGCCAAGCAGGGACGTAACCGCAAGACCCAGGCCATCCTGCCATTGAAGGGCAAGATCCTGAACGTCGAGAAGGCGCGCTTCGACAAGATGATCTCTTCGCAAGAAGTGGGCACCTTGATCACCGCGCTAGGCTGTGGCATCGGTCGCGACGAGTACAACATCGACAAGCTGCGTTATCACAACATCATCATCATGACCGATGCTGACGTCGACGGTTCGCACATCCGTACCCTGCTGCTGACCTTCTTCTTCCGTCAGCTGCCGGAGCTGATCGAGCGTGGCTACATCTACATCGCTCAGCCGCCGCTGTACAAAGTGAAGAAAGGCAAGCAAGAGCAATACATCAAAGACGACGACGCCATGGAAGAGTACATGACGCAGTCGGCCCTGGAAGATGCGAGCCTGCACCTGAACGAAGAAGCCCCGGGTATCTCCGGTGAAGCTCTCGAGCGTCTGGTGAATGACTTCCGTCTGGTGATGAAGACCCTCAAGCGCCTGTCGCGCCTGTACCCGCAGGAACTGACCGAGCACTTCATCTACCTGCCAGCCGTGAGCATGGAGCAACTGTCCGATCACGCAGCGATGCAGGATTGGCTGGCTCAGTACGAAGTTCGCCTGCGCACCGTCGAGAAGTCCGGCCTGGTCTACAAGGCCAGCCTGCGCGAAGACCGTGAACGTAACGTCTGGCTGCCAGAGGTCGAACTGATCTCCCACGGCCTGTCGAACTACGTCACCTTCAACCGCGACTTCTTCGGCAGCAACGATTACAAGACCGTCGTTTCCCTGGGCGCTCAACTGAGCACCCTGCTGGACGATGGCGCTTATATCCAGCGTGGCGAACGCAAGAAAGCCGTCACCGAATTCAAGGAAGCCCTTGAATGGTTGATGGCTGAAAGCACCAAGCGTCATACCATCCAGCGATACAAAGGTCTGGGCGAGATGAACCCTGATCAGCTGTGGGAAACCACCATGGATCCGGGCTCGCGCCGCATGCTCAAAGTGACCATCGAAGACGCCATCGGCGCCGACCAGATCTTCAACACCCTGATGGGTGATGCGGTCGAACCTCGCCGTGACTTCATCGAAAGCAACGCCTTGGCGGTGTCCAACCTGGACTTCTGATCCGGCAGGACCGCTAAAACAAAAAAGGCCAACGCTATGCGTTGGCCTTTTTTATTGATCGAAGGAATGTAACAGCTGTTCACTCGCTGGCAGTCGCTACGCTCTCAAGCCGATACCCATACCCGTAAATCGTCAGCAGTTGCCAACCGCGATCAGCCGTCAGACCCAGCTTGTTGCGCAGGCGATAAATATGAGTATCCAGAGGCCGGGAGGACACGATTTCTTCATGGGTCCAAAAGCGCTCATACAAGTATTCACGGGACAAAGGTCGGCCCAGATTGGCGAACAGGCAGCGGGCGAGACGGTATTCCCGTTCGGTCAGGCTGATGGGGGTGCAGGCACGGGTGACAGTGAGTTCGGCGTCGTCGAATTCGAGGTCATTGAATGTGAGTATTTCGGTGGCTGCCGCGCGTTGCAGTCCATGCCGACGAAGCACGGCGCTCACCCGAGCCATCAGCTCGTTAGGACGAAACGGTTTGCTCACGTAATCGTCGGCTCCGGCGTTCAAGGCCTGGACGATATCGCTTTCGGTATCGCGACTGGTGAGCATGATCGCGGCCGGTGGTGAGTCCATGTGTTCCCGGGTCCAGCGCAACAACGACAGACCGCTGATGTCGGGCAATTGCCAGTCGAGGATCAGCAGATCGAAAGTTTCCCGGCGAAGTTGCCGTAACAGGTCCTCTCCCCGCTCGAAACTGTGCAACGTCCACGCCTGCTCCCCCGTGACGGGGATCTGTCGCAGTGTCTGTTCCACCCGGCGGAGTTCGGCGGGTTCGTCATCCAGTATTGCGACACGCATGCCGAGTGCTTCCTTCATCTCGTAAGTGCAACGGTTAAGAAAATTCCTGCGGGAGTTTAGGCTGATTGATTGAATCTGAACAATTGTGGCGAATTGCTGTGAACTTCCCAAGTGTGGATACGCTGATATCACTTAGCCGGTAGGCGATGAATTATCGGCAGAATGCTCCAGAGGGACTGTGGGAAAAAATGCGTCTAAAGATTATCTTTAACGGGTTTACAAGATTAACAGCGTTGATGTTGGCCGCGGGTCTCGGATTGGGATGCACCACGGTCCAGTCAATATCTGTCATCGAGCAGAATGTTGCACCGCGTTACTTCGGCCCTGCAGAGACGAACACGGTGATGGGCGACTCGCCAGGCTTTGCTCCGGTGCACTCCGCACAGGTGGAAGCCGCCCAGCTCGACATTCGTTCGGCGCAACAACGTTGGGTGTTTTAGGCGCCTTCAGTCAATTCTGAACAAATATTGAGAATGACCGCGCAAGGTCGCTTATGCCGGTAAATTCGTTTTCGCTGAGCGGCACAGGGGCATTGGGATGTGCTCCGACGCAGGGAGCGTCAATGCCAAACTGCAGGACCGTCGATCGCCGGTTTTCGGCGGGTCTGCAGTTCAGGGGAAAACACATGGAGTGCCTGCTCAGTTCTGACACAGGGATGTGTCATCTCATTTCCTTTGCGCCCATGGCTATCTGCCAGAGCATCCGGTCAGGTATCGTGCGTCAGCGCGGGCGTTTCCCGGCATGATTTGTATAAGAGCATAAAAGCCAATCCATGAACCTCATGACCTTATTGCTCCCACGCCGTTCTGGCGTTTGTCTTTTACTGGTTGCCGGGTTGATGGAATTGTTCACCCAGAGTGCATCGGCGGCTGCCGCCTCGGCAAAACGTCTGCCTTATATCGATGATAATCAACAATGTCGCGGCCAACCGCTGCCCGCGACTGTCGAACATCTGACTGGCGAAGCCTGGAAGCTGGATGCCAAAGGTAAACAGACGCCACTGCAGGAAGGCATGCCGATCGACGAGCAGGAAGGCATCAAGACCTCGCCTTCGGCGTTTGTCAGCCTTTCCCTGGGCGATGGCTCGCGGGTAGTGCTGCCTTCCAGCTCCCAGATCACGCTACACCTCAATGAAGAACATTCGATCCCTCAGGTTATCCTCGAGCAGGGTCAGGTCGAGTCGTATGTAATCAAGCGTGCCAGCGACCATGATCGTTTTCAGATCGTCACGCCGGTCGGTGTACTGGGCGTACGGGGTACGCACTTCCGGGTGCGCAACGATGATGGTGGCCAGGCATTACTGGAAGTGCTGAACGGGCAAGTGGCGGTCAATCGTGATGAGGAACTGTCGCGCCCCCGCTCTGCCCGCTCCACTGCCAAACGGACTCAGGGCCCTGAGGATGATGAAGTCCAGGTCATGGCCCGTCAGGGTTTGCGTATTCAGAAACAAGGCACGTTGACGCCAATCGACTTGTTACCTGCCCCACGTTTGTTGGGGCAGGCCGGTCAAACGGGTAATGTGCCTGTCTGGCAATTGATCATGAAGCCCATCGAAGGCGCCACGCGTTATCGGGCGCAAGTGGCCACCGACGCGGCCTTTCTGGACATCAAGCAAGAGCAGTTTTCCAGCACGCCCGAGGTCAAATTCAGCGGGTTGAAGGCGTTGTTCTACCATGTTCGCCTGTCGGCGTATGACGCTCAGGGGTTAGAAGGAGAGACCGGGGTGTATGACATTTTCTATTACCCCAGGACCACGCGTGTCCAATAGCGCCCTGGCCGACGACCGATGAAGGGCCGCCCAAGGAAGGACGGCCGCGAGCCGACCCAGGCTCAGCGGCTGTTTCGGCGGATGGTCCGCGAGTGGCTGTGGGTCAGCCTGATCCTGTTGCCGCTGACGGCAGTGCTGTCCATGACCCATGGCCTGGTCTTGAGCAATCTGCTGTATGACAACCTGCGTCGGCTGAGCCCGCTGCCGGTGGACCCACGAATACTCATCGTCACGATCGATGACTACAGCTTGCAGCAGCTAGGCAAATGGCCTTGGTCGCGGGCCATGCACGCGCAGTTGCTTGATCGGCTAGGCGCTGCGAACGCCAAAGGCATTCTGTTCGACGTGATTTTCAGCGAGCCCGATAGCCATCCCGGCAACGATCAGCTTCTGGCCCAGGCGGCCTGCCGTGCCGGAAATGTCTTCGTGCCGTTGCTGCGTGAAGGCGTGGCGCGTTATGGACAGCCTTTGGGGGAAATTGAACCGGTGGCGCCACTGAGCCATTGCGTCAAAGGCATCGGGCACATCAATGCCCAAGCGGATGCCGACGGGATCGTGCGCAGTGTGTATTTAAGCGAAGGACCGGCACAACAAACACGCGCGCAACTGGCCTGGCTGCTGTACGAACAGACCCTTGCCGACAAGGAGAATGTACCGATGCCCGGGACCCCGGCCCTGCCGTCGACGCAAGGCTGGCAGCGAGCCCACAAAATACGGATTCCTTTCATCCGTTCCGATGCGGGTTTTCCCAGTGTGCCCTACGTCAGCGTCTTGCGCGGTGAAGTCCCGCCCGAATTGCTGCGCGATCGCTTGATCCTGATCGGCTCCACCGCTCCAGGTTTGGGGGACCGTTACGTGACACCGCAATCGGCGAGCATGGGCACCACCCCGGGCATCGAAATTCAGGCAAATATCCTCAATGGGTTGCTGCAACAGCGCAACATTGTGGCTCTCGATGAACGTTTGGCGGCGTTGTTATCGGTGGTGATTGTCGGTGAGTTGCTGGGCCTTATGCTGGTGCGTCCGCGTCGCGCGTTATGGCTGACCCTGGGGGCAATGGCGGTCGCGCTGCTGGGTTCGAGCCTGCTGTTGCGTCTTGGTTGGTGGTGGTCACCGGCCGCGAGTCTGCTGGGTATGCTGTTGGGTTACCTGATCTGGAATTGGCGAAGGCTGAATGCGGTGCTCGCCTATTTCGGCTGGGAACTGGCGCGTCTGGACAGCGAGCCGAAAGTGTTTCCCGAACGCCGCCGGACCCAGGCCCCGGCTGGCGATGTGCTGCAAGGGCAAATCGTCGCGCTGGAACAGGCCATGAGCCGGACACGTGACACCCGGCGTTTCATTGCCGATGGCCTTGAGTACTTGCCGGTGGCGACGCTGATCAGCGATCCGAATGGGCGCATTCTGTTGGCCAACCGTAAGGCTCGGGAGATATTTTCCAGCAGCCTGGTGGGCGAGGAGATGCTCGAGCAACTGAGCGAGTTGGGTTACCCGGTGCCGTCCGATGGAACGCTGCCGGCGTTGTCGACCCTGGAGCTGCTGGAGTTTCGTGACACTCAGGCACGCAGCCTGCGTCTGGACCTGGCGCCGCTGTTGCCGGCCGAAGGCGACTCGGTGATTGGCTGGTTACTGAGCCTCACTGACTTGAGCGTCGAACGGGACGCCGAGGAGCAGCGGGCTGTGTTGCTGCGTTTTCTGTCTCATGACCTGAGGGCCCCCCACTCGGCGATTCTGGCTTTGCTCGACGTTCAGCGGCATCAGATGTCTGGCGACACTCAAGTGTTCAGTCAGATCGAGTTACAAGTGCGCAAGGCGCTGAACCTGACCGAGGCCTTTGTGCAGTTGGCAAAGGCTGAATCCGAGGCCTATCAGTTTCAGCCGAGTATGTTCGCGATGTTGCTGCTCGATACCTTCGACCAGGCCTCGAGCATCGCTCATCTGAAGAGCATTCAGTTGCTGCATGACCTCGACGAAGATGCTGAAGCGCTGGTCCTGGCCGATCAGTCGTTACTGACACGGGCACTGTTCAACCTGCTGGAAAACGCCATCAAGTACAGTCCGGCGGGTTCGCGGATCACCGTGCGGGTGAGTTGTACCGAGGGTTGGTTAACGTGCGAGATCGCCGACCAGGGCCGAGGGATTGCCGTCGAAGAGCTTCCCGAGCTGTTCAGTCAGTATCGACGCTTTGCATCGGCTCACGGCAGTGACGGCCTGGGGTTGGGGTTGTCCATGGTCAAGGCGGTGGTGGATCGTCATGGCGGGCGGATTTCCTGTCATAGCGTGGTGGGACAAGGCACGACGTTCAGTGTCCAGCTACCCCTTTTGAGCGAGTGAGCCTGATCATTTTTACAGGCATAAAAAAACCGGCTATATCAGCCGGTTTTTTTACGTCCGAAAAAAACTTATGCACGTTTTCCGAAGTTTTATTTGCTTAAGAAATATGTATGAAAATCAAAAGCTTAAAAACTAAATACAGCGATTTTCAACAAAACGGTACACAGGTTATCCACAGAACTTCAGACAGTCACTTGGTCGGTCGCACTCGGTGCTGCCGGGGCTGCTGGCAGCGAACCCATTTCGCGCTGCATCTGTTCGTTCCAGGCCTGCACCCGGTCATTCAGGTCGGCGATGGCCCGTGGCCCGCTACCCTCGGCGTACATCGGGGCGCCGATGATCACGGTGATCACGCCCTGCTTTTTGGCCCAACCGGTTTTTGGCCAGAACTTGCCGGCATTGTGTGCAATTGGCAGCACGGGCAATGACGCATTGACGGCCAACGCGGTGCCGCCTCGGGAGAACTTGCCGATGGTGCCGTAGGGAACGCGAGTCCCCTCCGGGAAAATCAGCACCCAGACATTGTCCTTGAGCAGTTCATCGCCCTTCTTCGCTACATGCTTGAGCGCGGCTTTCGGGTTGTCGCGGTCGATGGCGATCGGCCGCAGCATGGCCATGGCCCAGCCGAAGAACGGCACGTAGAGCAGTTCGCGCTTGAGCACCTGGCTCAACGGTTCGAAGTAGGCCGAGAGAAAGAACGTCTCCCAGGTGCTCTGGTGGTTGGACTGAATCACGCAGGGCTGTTCAGGCACATTCTCGGCGCCCTTCACTTCGTAGCGAATACCCAGAAAGACTTTGCTCAGCCACAAGGCGCAGCGGCACCAATACACGTTGATAAAGCGATAACGCGCCTTGAACGGCAGAAACGGCGCGATAAAAAAGCTCAGGGTGCACCAGAGCAACGAACTGGTGCCCAGCAGCAGGTAAAAGAGGAAAGTTCTGATGGCCTGCAGTATCGACATGGCGACATTTACCGTTGCGGGCACTGCCCGCCTATTCAAGCGCACTCCCGATCAGTCCTTGGCCAGGATGTCAGAAGAGCCTTAGTTGTGGATAAGTTCTGCGGCAATCGCCGCCAGATCGTCAAAAATCAAGGTGCCTGCCGGTAGGGTCTTGCCCTGAGTCTTTTCGCCTTTCCCGGTCTTTACCAAAACTGGCTGACAGTCGACGGCTTTGGCGGCCTCTAGGTCACCGAGAGTATCGCCGACGAACCATAGATTCGTCAGCGAAACGTTGTAATGCGCGGCGATGGTTTTCAACATCCCGGGTTTTGGCTTGCGGCAATCGCAGCCATCGTCTGGCCCGTGCGGGCAATAGACGATCAGACCGACTTCGCCGCCCTGCTCTGCCACCAACTCGCGCAAGCGAGCGTGCATGGTCTCCAGGGTGGCGATGTCGTAATAGCCGCGAGCGATGCCCGACTGGTTGGTGGCGACCGCCACCGTCCAGCCGGCCTTGCTCAACTGCGCGATCGCTTCGATCGAACCGGGGAGTGGAATCCACTCCTCCACCGACTTGATGTACGCGTCGGAGTCGTAATTGATCACCCCGTCCCGATCGAGAATCAGCAGTTTCAACAGCAGCTCCTCAGCCCAGCAACGAAATGTCGGCGACGCCGAGGAACAACCCACGCAGACGCGCCAGCAGCGCATAGCGGTTGGCTCGCACCTTGGCGTCTTCGGCGTTGACCATCACGGCCTCGAAGAACGCATCCACTGGTTCGCGCAATGCGGCCAGACGCGCCAGCGATTCGCTGTACTGACGGGCAGCAGCCATTGGCTGCACAGCCTGGTCTGCCTGCTGGATCGCCGAATACAGCGAGAACTCGTTGGCGTTGTCGAAGTACTTGGCTTCAACGACCGTCGGCACGGAGCCTTCGACTTTGCTCAGCAGGTTCGACACGCGCTTGTTCACGGCGGCCAGGGCAGCGGCTTCCGGCAATTTGCGGAACGCTTCTACCGCTTGTACACGCTGGTCGAAGTCCAGGGCCGAACCCGGCTTCAGGGCACGTACCGACAGGTAGGTCGCGACGTCCACGCCTTCGTCTTCGTAACGGGCACGCAGACGGTCGAAGATGAACTCCAGCACGGCATCATTAAGCCCGGCAGCCTTGACCTTGGCACCGAACGCATTCACGGCGAAGGCCACGGCGTCGTTCAGGTCGAGGTCGAGCTTCTTGTCGATCAGGATCCGCAACACACCCAGCGCGGCGCGGCGCAGGGCATACGGGTCTTTGCTGCCGGTCGGCAGCATGCCGATACCGAAAATGCCCACCAGGGTGTCGAGCTTGTCGGCAATGGCCACGGCCGCACCGGTCAGGGTGGTCGGCAGTTCAGCGCCGGCACCGCGCGGCATGTACTGCTCGTTCAGCGCCAGGGCGACGTCTTCCGGCTCGCCGTCGTTGAGGGCGTAGTAGTAACCGGCGACACCTTGCATCTCCGGGAACTCACCGACCATCTCGGTCGCCAGGTCGCACTTGGACAGCAGGCCGGCACGCGCCGCCCAGGAAGCATTGCCGCCGATGCGAGCGGCGATGTAGGCCGCCAGCTTCGACACGCGCTCGGCCTTGTCGTAGACGCTGCCGAGTTTTTCCTGGAACACCACGTTCTGCAGACGCAGATTGAATTCTTCGAGTTTTTGCTTCTTGTCTTGCTTGAAGAAGAACTCGGCGTCGGTCAGGCGTGGGCGAACCACTTTCTCGTTACCGGCGATGATCTGCTGTGGATCCTTGCTTTCGATGTTGGCCACGGTAATGAAACGAGGCAGCAACTTGCCGTCGGCATCCAGCAGGCAGAAGTACTTCTGATTGTCCTGCATGGTGGTGATCAGCGCTTCTTGCGGCACGTCGAGGAAACGTTCTTCGAACGAGCACACCAGCGGCACCGGCCATTCAACCAGCGCGGTCACTTCGTCGAGCAGGTTTGGCGGCACGATGGCCGTACCTTCCTGCATCGTCGCCAGTTCTTCGGTGCGCTTGCTGATCAGCTCGCGACGCTCGTTGGCGTCGGCCAGTACATAAGCAGCGCGCAGATCGTTCAGGTAGTTGGCCGGCGAGGTGATGCGCACGCTTTCAGGGTGGTGGAAGCGGTGACCACGGGAATCGCGGCCGGCCTTCTGGGCGAGGATGGTGCAGTCGATGACGTGGTCACCGAGCAGCATCACCAACCATTGGGTCGGACGAACGAATTCTTCCTTGCGAGCACCCCAGCGCATGCGCTTGGGGATCGGCAGGTCGTTCAGGGAATCTTCGACGATGGTCGGCATTAGGCTCGCGGTCGGCTTGCCGGCGATGCTTTGGCTGTAGCGCAGCTTCGGGCCGCTCTGATCGATTTCGCTCAGTTCTACACCGCACTTCTTGGCGAAGCCCAGGGCTGCTTGAGTCGGGTTGCCTTCGGCATCGAACGCTGCCTGGCGTGGCGGGCCGTCGAGGTTGATGCTGCGATCCGGCTGCTGGGTCGCCAGCGCGGTAATCAGCACGGCCAGACGACGCGGCGCGGCGTAGACGGTTTTGCTCTCGTAGTTCAGGCCAGCGGCTTGCAGGCCTTTGTCGATACCGGCCAGGAATGCCTCGGCCAGGGTGTTCAGGGCTTTGGGTGGCAGTTCTTCGGTGCCCAGTTCAACCAGAAAATCTTGAGCACTCATTGTGCAGCCTCCAGCTTGGCCAGTACTTCATCACGCAGGTCCGGGGTCGCCATCGGGAAGCCGAGCTTGGCGCGAGCCAGCAGATAGGCTTGCGCGACGGAACGCGCCAGGGTGCGTACACGCAGAATGTATTGCTGACGCGCGGTCACCGAGATCGCCCGGCGCGCATCCAGCAGGTTGAAGGTGTGGGAAGCCTTCAACACCATTTCGTAGCTCGGCAACGGCAGCGGCTGGTCGAGTTCGATCAGGCGCTTGGCTTCGCTTTCATAGAAGTCGAACAGTTCGAACAGTTTCTCGACGTTGGCGTGTTCGAAGTTGTAGGTCGACTGCTCCACTTCGTTCTGGTGGAACACGTCGCCGTAGGTCACCTTGCCGAACGGACCGTCAGCCCAGACCAGGTCGTAGACCGAGTCCACGCCTTGCAGGTACATGGCCAGACGCTCCAGACCGTAAGTGATCTCGCCCGTCACCGGGTAGCACTCGATGCCGCCCGCTTGCTGGAAGTAAGTGAACTGAGTCACTTCCATGCCGTTGAGCCAGACTTCCCAGCCCAGACCCCAGGCGCCCAGCGTTGGCGACTCCCAGTTGTCTTCGACGAAACGGATGTCATGCACCAGCGGGTCCAGACCCACGTGCTTGAGGGAGCCCAGGTACAGTTCCTGGAAGTTGTCCGGGTTCGGCTTCAGCACTACCTGGAACTGATAGTAGTGCTGCAGACGGTTCGGGTTTTCACCGTAGCGGCCGTCAGTCGGGCGACGACTGGGCTGCACATAAGCGGCGTTCCAGGTTTCCGGGCCAATGGCGCGCAGGAACGTGGCAGTGTGGAAAGTGCCGGCGCCTACTTCCATATCGTAGGGCTGAAGTACCACACAACCTTGCTCGGCCCAGTATTGCTGGAGGGCGAGGATCAAGTCTTGGAAGGTACGCACGGCTGGCGTAGGCTGGCTCACGAAATTCACCTGTTTCTTGGGCTGCGATTTAAAGAGCGGGAGTATACCCGATTCGGTCCTGCGCACGCCCCCTGGAGCCTTATGCCACGCTGCTTTTGGTTTACCGAAGATCCGCTGTACATGGCTTATCACGATCAGGAGTGGGGCACGCCGCTACGCGATGCGCAGGGATTGTTCGAGTTGCTTTTGCTCGAAGGGTTCCAGGCCGGGCTTTCCTGGATCACTGTATTGCGCAAGCGAGAGCGTTATCGCGAGGTGCTGTTCGGCTTCGACGTGCAGCGCGTGGCGCAGATGAGCGATGCGGAAATCGATGAACTGATGCTCGATCCGGGGATCATCCGCAATCGTCTCAAACTCAACGCAGCCCGGCGCAATGCCCAGGCCTGGCTGGAGCTGGAAGACCCGGTGGCGTTTCTCTGGTCGTTCGTCGGCGGCACGCCGGTGATCAATCATTTCAAGGATCGCAGTGAAGTGCCGGCGGTGACACCGGCCGCCATCGAGATGAGTAAAGGCCTGAAAAAAGCCGGCTTCACGTTCGTCGGCCCGACCATTTGTTACGCGCTGATGCAGGCTTCAGGCATGGTCATGGATCACACTCTGGATTGCGATCGCTACGCCACGTTGGCGAACGGCGGTTAGAATAGCCGCCTCGCGCACAGCACAAGATCAGGAGTGACCTGTGGATAAGTTTAAAGGCGCCTTGCTGGTAGGCGCTCTGCGGCTGTTTGCCCTACTGCCATGGCGGGCAGTGCAGGCGGTGGGTTCGGCGATTGGCTGGATCATGTGGAAAACCCCCAACCGTTCCCGCGACGTGGTGCGGATCAACCTCGCCAAGTGCTTTCCGCAGATGGACCCGGCCGAGCGTGAGCGTCTGGTGGGTCAAAGCCTGAAAGACATCGGCAAGTCTCTGACTGAAAGCGCCTGCGCGTGGATCTGGCCGGCCCAGCGTTCCATTGAACTGGTGCGCGAAGTCGAAGGCCTCGACGTTTTGAAAGAGGCGTTGGCGTCCGGTAAAGGCGTGGTTGGCATCACCAGCCACTTGGGCAACTGGGAAGTGTTGAACCACTTCTATTGCAGCCAGTGCAAACCGATCATTTTCTACCGTCCGCCAAAACTGAAGGCGGTGGATGAGTTGCTGCGCAAGCAGCGGGTGCAATTGGGTAACCGCGTGGCGGCTTCCACCAAGGAAGGCATCCTCAGCGTGATCAAGGAAGTGCGCAAGGGGGGCGCGGTAGGCATTCCGGCTGACCCGGAACCGGCCGAATCCGCCGGGATCTTCGTGCCGTTCTTCGCCACTCAGGCCCTGACCAGCAAATTCGTGCCGAACATGCTCGCCGGTGGCAAAGCGGTCGGCGTGTTCCTGCATGCCCTGCGGCTGCCGGACGGTTCGGGTTACAAAGTGATCCTCGAAGCCGCGCCAGAGGCCATGTACAGCACCGATACCGAAACCTCCTGCGCGGCCATGAGCCAGGTAGTCGAGCGCTACGTGCGGGCTTATCCGAGCCAGTACATGTGGAGCATGAAGCGCTTCAAGAAGCGTCCGCCGGGTGAAGAACGCTGGTATTGAGGTTGCTGTGGATAACTCCGCAGGCTGCGATCTATTGATCTTGGCCTGCGTTACCGCTGATCAGTGCGCCTGACGTTCAAGCTTTTTCAGAAACACCGTCATCTCCTTCTCCGCCTGTTTGTCGCCATGGGCGCGGGCAGCTTCCAGACCCTGCTCCCAGGCCTGTCGCGCCGCCGCGTAATCCGCCAGCGCCAGATGGGCCTTGCCCAAGAGCTTCCAGGCTGCCGAATACTTCGGATCGAACTCGACGCAGCGCTGGAAATGCTCTGCGGCCTTGGCGTTTTCCCCAAGATCCAGATAACCCTTGCCCAGGCCGAAGCGCAGCAATGAGTTATCCACACCCTTGGCGAGCATTTTTTCCAGGGATTCGATCATTGGGTGGCACCTCTGGTTTTTTGGGGGAGTTCGAAATCGCCTTCGCGGGCAAGCCTCGCTCCTACACGGTTCAGTCGTTCGCATAATAGCTGGACGGCTCAAACCTGTAGGAGCGAGGCTTGCCCGCGAAGAGGCCTTCGGATCAGAAGAAGCTCAACCCCACATGGAACAGCTTCTCCACATCCCGAATATGCTTCTTATCCACAAGGAACAGAATCACATGGTCGCCGGTTTCGATCACGGTGTCGTCGTGGGCGATGATCACTTCTTCATCGCGGATGATCGCGCCGATGGTGGTGCCCGGTGGCAGGCCGATGTTTTCGATGGCCTTGCCGATCACCTTGCTCGACTTCGCATCGCCGTGGGCAATCGCCTCGATGGCTTCCGCCGCGCCCCTGCGCAGTGAGTGCACGCTGACAATATCCCCGCGCCGGACGTGGGCCAGCAAGGTGCCGATGGTCGCCAGTTGCGGACTGATGGCGATGTCGATGTCGCCGCCCTGGATCAGGTCGACGTAGGCCGGGTTGTTGATGATCGTCATCACCTTCTTCGCGCCCAGGCGCTTGGCCAGCAGCGAAGACATGATATTGGCTTCATCATCGTTGGTCAGGGCCAGGAAAATATCGGCGTCGGCGATGTTCTCTTCCAGCAACAGATCCCGGTCTGAAGCACTGCCCTGCAACACCACGGTGCTGTCGAGGTTGTCCGAGAGGTAGCGGCAGCGGGCCGGGTTCATCTCGATGATCTTCACCTGGTAACGGCTTTCGATGGCCTCGGCCAGGCGTTCACCGATCTGCCCGCCACCGGCGATGACGATGCGTTTGTAGCTTTCATCGAGGCGGCGCATTTCGCTCATCACTGCGCGAATGTTCGCTTTGGCGGCGATGAAAAACACTTCGTCGTCAGCCTCGATCACCGTATCGCCTTGGGGCAGGATCGGCCGGTCACGACGGAAAATCGCCGCGACGCGGGTTTCGACATTCGGCATGTGTTCGCGTAACTGGCGCAATTGCTGGCCCACCAGCGGCCCGCCGTAGTACGCCTTGACCGCTACCAGCTGCGCTTTGCCTTCGGCGAAGTCGATCACCTGCAATGCGCCCGGATGCTGGATCAGGCGCTTGATGTAATTGGTGACTACTTGCTCCGGACTGATCAGCACGTCGACCGGAATCGCTTCGTTGTCGAACAGTTCGGCACGGGTCAGGTACGCGGCTTCGCGGACCCGGGCGATCTTGGTGGGGGTGTGGAACAGGGTGTGGGCGACCTGACAGGCGACCATGTTGGTTTCGTCACTGTTGGTCACGGCCACCAGCATGTCAGCGTCGTCGGCACCAGCCTGCCGCAGCACGGTCGGCAGCGAGCCGCGACCCTGCACGGTGCGGATGTCCAGCCGATCGCCGAGGTCGCGCAGGCGTTCGCCATCGGTGTCGACCACGGTGATGTCGTTGGCCTCGCTGGCCAAGTGTTCTGCCAGCGAACCGCCGACCTGCCCTGCGCCGAGGATGATGATCTTCATCCAGTCACTCCCTTAAACCCGGTTAACCGCGCGCGGCGGCAATCTTGATCAGCTTGGCGTAGTAGAACCCGTCGTGGCCGCCTTCCTGGGCCAGCAACTGGCGACCATGGGGCTGCTTGATGCCGGCCGCTGTGGCGAGGTCCAGTTCACGGGCGCCTGGCGTGCGGGCGAGGAACGCTTCGATGACTTCGGTGTTTTCGGTCGGCAGCGTGGAGCAGGTGGCGTAAAGCAGAATGCCGCCCACCTCCAGAGTTATCCACATGGCGTCGAGCAGTTCGCCCTGAAGCACCGCCAGTGCGGCGATGTCGTCGGGTTGGCGGGTCAGTTTGATATCCGGGTGACGGCGGATCACCCCGGTGGCCGAGCATGGCGCGTCGAGCAGAATGCGCTGGAACGGTTTGCCGTCCCACCAGGTGGCGGTGTCGCGACCGTCGGCGGCAATCAATTCTGCGCTCAGACCCAGGCGTGCGAGGTTTTCCCGCACCCGCACCAGACGCTTGGCTTCCAGATCCACAGCCACCACGCCGGCCAGTTTGGGCTCGGCCTCAAGGATGTGGCAGGTCTTGCCGCCCGGTGCGCAGCAGGCGTCCAGCACCCGTTGGCCCGGCGCGAGGTCCAGCAGATCGGCGGCCAATTGAGCGGCTTCGTCCTGCACGCTGATCCAGCCTTCGGCGAAACCCGGCAGGCTGCGCACGTCGGCAGCAGCATCGAGAATGATGCCGTCGCGACTATAAATGCAGGGCTTGGCGGCCACGCCAGCGTCACTCAGCAAGCCAAGGTAAGCGTCGCGAGTGTGATGACGACGGTTGACCCGCAGAATCATCGGCGGATGTGCGTTGTTCGCTGCGCAAATGGCTTCCCATTGTTCAGGCCAGAAGGCCTTGAGGGATTTTTGCAGCCAGCGCGGGTGGGCGGTGCGCACCACCGGGTCGCGTTCCAGCTCGGCCAGCAGCGCTTCGCTTTCCCGTTGGGCGCGGCGCAGTACGGCGTTGAGCAAGGCTTTGGCCCACGGCTTTTTCAGTTTGTCGGCGCAACCGACGGTTTCGCCGATGGCGGCGTGAGCCGGGACGCGGGTATAGAGCAGTTGATAAAGCCCCACCAGCAACAGCGCCTCGACATCGGCATCAGCCGCCTTGAACGGCTTTTGCAGCAGCTTGGCCGCCAACGCCGACAAGCGCGGCTGCCAGCGAGCCGTGCCGAACGCCAGGTCCTGGGTGAAGCCGCGATCGCGGTCTTCGACCTTGTCCATTTGTGTCGGCAGAGAACTGTTGAGTGAGGCTTTTCCGTTAAGAACTGCAGCAAGTGCCTTGGCGGCGGCCAGACGTGGGTTCATTGAGCGTCTGCCGTTTGACCGAGGACGGTGCCGACGGCGAATTTCTCACGACGGCTGTTGAACAAGTCGCTGAAGTTCAGTGCCTTGCCGCCGGGTAATTGCAGACGGGTCAGGCACAGCGCCTGTTCACCGCAGGCGACGATCAAGCCGTCCTTGCTGGCGCTGAGGATTTTCCCCGGTGCGCCCTGCCCTTCGGCCAGGCTTGCGGCCAACACTTTCAGCGCTTCGCCGTTCAGCGTGCTGTGGCAGATCGGCCATGGATTGAAGGCGCGGACCAGACGCTCCAGCTCAACCGCCGGGCGGTTCCAGTCGATGCGCGCTTCGTCCTTGTTCAATTTGTGTGCATAGGTGGCGAGGCTGTCGTCCTGCACTTCGCCTTCCAGTGTGCCCGCAGCCAGGCCGGCAATCGCCTGGATCACGGCCGGTGGGCCCATCTCTGCGAGGCGATCGTGGAGGCTGCCGCCGGTGTCTTCGGCGCTGATTGGCGTGGTGACCTTGAGCAGCATCGGTCCGGTATCGAGGCCGGCTTCCATGCGCATCACGGTCACGCCGCTTTCGCTGTCGCCCGCTTCAACGGCACGCTGGATCGGCGCCGCACCGCGCCAGCGTGGCAGCAAGGAGGCGTGGCTGTTGATGCAACCCAGGCGTGGGATATCCAGCACCACTTGCGGCAGGATCAGGCCGTAGGCGACCACCACCATCAAATCCGGTTTCAGCGCGGCCAGTTCCGCCTGAGCGTCTTCGTTGCGCAGGGTTGGCGGTTGCAACACCGGGATGTTGTGCTCCAGAGCCAATTGCTTGACCGGGCTTGGCATCAGCTTCTGCCCACGGCCCGCCGGACGGTCCGGTTGGGTGTAGACCGCAACGATCTCGTAAGGACTGCCCAGCAGGGCCTTGAGGTGTTCGGCGGCGAATTCCGGGGTGCCGGCAAAGACAATGCGCAGTGGCTCAGTCATGGAAGCTCTCAATTGCAAAGCATCTTGAAAAGAAAAAGGCTTGCCGCGGCAAGCCTTTGAAAGAAGGGCATCAAGCGTTCTGGCGGTGGAGCTTTTCCAGTTTCTTCTTGATCCGGTCGCGTTTGAGCGTGGACAGGTAATCGACGAACAACTTGCCGTTGAGGTGGTCGCATTCATGCTGGATGCACACGGCGAGCAAGCCTTCGGCGATCAGTTCGTAAGGCTGGCCGTCGCGGTCCAGGGCCTTGATCTTGACCTTTTGCGGGCGATCGACGTTTTCGTAGAAGCCTGGCACCGAGAGGCAGCCTTCCTGATACTGGCCCATCTCGTCGGTCAGGGTTTCGAACTCGGGGTTGATGAACACCCGCGGTTCGCTGCGGTCTTCGGAGAGGTCCATCACGACGATACGTTTGTGCACGTTGACCTGGGTAGCGGCGAGGCCGATGCCTGGCGCTTCATACATTGTTTCAAACATGTCATCGACCAACTGACGCACTTCGTCGTCCACTACGGCCACCGGTTTGGCGATAGTGCGCAGGCGCGAATCGGGGAATTCGAGGATGTCTAAAATGGCCATAAGCTTAATTGCTGCACGTGTGAGGTAAAGTCGGGTCGATGGCCTGGCGAGTCCGAAGATGCAGGCTACCGTTGTGAACGTAGCTTCCGGCTTTTCAATAATGAGCCGGAGGCGAGCCACGAGGGCTCTGGCGTTTCACGCGAACGTACATAATAAAGGGATTCACCGCATGAGGAAATCACTACTCGCCTTGCTCCTTCTGGCCTCGGCCGGTTTTGCGCATGGGCAAGTGCAACTCAGGGAAGGTTTTCCACAGCAATACACCGTGGTGGCAGGGGACACACTCTGGGACATTTCCGGCAAATACCTGCGTGAGCCGTGGCAGTGGCCGCAGCTTTGGCAAGCCAATCCACAGATTGAAAACCCCAATCTCATCTATCCCGGCGATACGCTGTCGCTGGTCTACGTCAACGGTCAGCCACGCCTGACCCTCAACCGCGGCGCTTCCCGGGGCACCATCAAGCTGTCGCCACGAGTCCGCAGTTCGCCGGTGGCCGACGCCATCCCGAGCATTCCGCTGAAGTCGATCAACAGTTTTCTGTTGAGCAATCGCATCGTCGACAAGGTCGAGGATTTCGACAAGGCGCCCTACATCGTTGCCGGAGATGCCGAACGGGTACTCAGCGGCACCGGCGATCGAATCTTCGCGCGTGGCCATTTCGATCCGGCACAACCGGTCTACGGCATCTTTCGTCAGGGCAAGGTCTACACCGATCCGCAGAGCAAGGAGTTCCTGGGGATCAACGCCGACGACATCGGTGGCGGCGAGATCATTGCCACTGAAGGTGACGTCGCCACCCTGGCCCTGCAACGCACCACTCAGGAGGTGCGACTCGGCGACCGGTTGTTCAGCGGCGAAGAGCGCTCGATCAATTCGACCTTCATGCCCAGTGCGCCAAGCACCGACATCAATGGCCTGATCATCGATGTGCCGCGTGGGGTCACCCAGATTGGCGCGCTGGATGTCGTCACGCTGAACAAGGGGCAGCGCGATGGCCTGGCCGAGGGCAATGTGCTGGTGGTGATGAAAACCGGCGAAACCGTGCGCGACCGGATCACCGGTCAGCCCTTGAAAATCCCCGACGAACGGGCCGGCCTGCTGATGGTATTCCGCACCTACGACAAGCTCAGCTACGGGCTGGTGCTCAACGCATCGCGCTCCTTGGCGGTGATGGACAAGGTGCGAAATCCTTAAGCCTGCTCACAAGTTACCAACAGAGTTATCCACAGCTTATTCCCGATTCGACGGGACCTTATAACGATCAAGGATGATCCATGTCGCTGTCTGCCTGTACGTCCGTTTCCCCTGCGGAACTGGAAGCCCGTTTACGCCTGCACCTTTTGCCTGGACTCGGTCCGGCACGTTTCAAGAAGTTGCTGGAGGCTTTCGGTTCTGCCTCCAAAGCCATCAGCGCACCGGCCAGCGCCTGGCGCGCGTTGGGCCTGCCCCTCGCTTGCGCGGAGGCCCGGCGCTGCAGTGAAATTCGTGATGGTGCCAGCCACGCATTGGCCTGGCTAGAGCGTCCGGGCCAGCATTTACTGATGTGGGACCAACCTGACTACCCCGCGCTGCTGGCGCAAATCAGTGATGCGCCGCCGCTATTATTCGTCGCGGGCGATCCGGGCATTCTGGAAAAACCGCAGTTGGCGATGGTCGGCAGCCGTCGCGCATCGCGACCGGGCATGGATACCGCCAGTGCGTTTTCCCGCAGTCTGGCCGGCGCCGGTTTTGTCATCACCAGCGGTCTGGCCCTGGGCATCGATGCCGCCGCGCATCAGGCGGCTCTGGACGTTGGCGGGCAAACGGTAGGGGTGCTTGGCACGGGACTTGAAAATTTTTATCCACAGCGCAATCGACGACTGGCGGACGCCATGATCGCCTCGGGAAGCGCGGTACTTTCGGAGTTCCCGCTGGACGCCGGGCCTTCCCCGGGCAACTTCCCCCGGCGCAATCGAATCATCAGCGGTTTGTCCCTTGGTGTGTTGGTGGTCGAGGCAAGTATTGCCAGCGGTTCATTGATTACCGCGAGGCTGGCGGCGGAACAGGGGCGTGAGGTGTATGCGATTCCAGGTTCGATTCACCACCCTGGCGCAAAGGGTTGCCATCAGTTGATCCGCGACGGTGCGGTGTTGGTGGAAACCATCGAACACATCCTTGAGGCCTTGCGCGGCTGGCAACGGCTGCCGTTATCCACAGAAACGCCGCAAACGACGGTAACTCATCCACTGCTCATGTTGCTCCACGCGGCGCCTCATACCAGCGAAGCCCTGGCGGTCACCAGCGGCTGGGCCTTGTCGAAAGTGCTGGCAGCGCTGACGGAGCTGGAGATGGATGGCCGGGCGGTCTGTGAGAGCGGTCGATGGTTTGCGCGGGTAAACTAGGTTTTATAAGGAAGATCGGTAAACTGCGCAGAGCCTTATTCCGGAGAGTTTTTTCATGGTTAACAGTTGGCGTGTGCAACAAGCCGCACGAGAAATTCGCGCCGGGGCGGTCATTGCCTACCCAACGGAAGCCGTCTGGGGACTGGGTTGCGACCCGTGGAACGAAGAGGCGGTGGATCGTCTGCTGATGATCAAGGGCCGATCTGTGGATAAGGGCCTGATTCTGGTGGCCGACAATATTCGTCAGTTCGACTTCCTGTTCGAAGACTTCCCGGAGTTGTGGATGGACCGCATGGCCAGCACCTGGCCGGGCCCCAACACCTGGTTGGTGCCGCATCAGAATCTGTTGCCCCAGTGGATTACCGGTGTGCATGAAACGGTGGCGTTGCGGGTCAGCGACCACCCTCTGGTGCGGGACTTGTGTGCGGTGGTCGGCCCGCTGGTGTCGACCTCGGCGAACCCTCAGGGCCGACCGGCGGCACGGACGCGGATTCGCGTGGAGCAGTATTTCCGGGGGCAGGTTGATTATGTACTCGGTGGCAATCTGGGCGGGCGCAAGAATCCGAGTGTGATTCGCGATCTGGCGACGGGGCATGTGGTGCGCCCGGATTGATGTGGCGAGGGGGCAAGCCCCCTCACCACAGTCTGGTGTCAGGGCAACAGAATCGTTGAACCAGTCGTACGGCGCGCCGACAACTCAGTCTGCGCCTTCGCTGCATCAGCCAGTGGATACCGCTGGCTGATGTCCACCTTCAGCTTGCCGCTGATGATCATCTCGAACAGTTCATCAGCCATGCGTTGCAGGTTTTCAGCATTGTTGGCGTAGGTCGCCAGCGTCGGCCGGGTCACGTACAGCGAACCCTTGGCCGCGAGAATCCCCAGATTCACCCCGTCGACTGCGCCTGAAGCATTACCAAAGCTCACCACCAACCCCCGAGGCGCAACGCTGTCGAGCGATGTCAGCCAGGTATCTTTGCCTACACCGTCGTACACCACCGGGACTTTTTTACCGTCAGTCAATTCCAGCACGCGTTGTGCGACGTTCTCATGGCTGTAATCGATGGTCGCCCAGGCACCATTGGCTTTCGCCAGGGCGGCTTTTTCCGCTGAACTGACCGTGCCGATCAGCTTCACCCCCAGGGCCTTGGCCCATTGGCAGGCAAGCGATCCGACGCCGCCGGCCGCGGCGTGAAACAGGATGGTTTCGCCACCCTTGAGCTCATAAGTCTGACGCAGCAGGTATTGCACGGTCAGGCCTTTGAGCATCACGCCGGCGGCTTGTTCGAAGCTGATGGCGTCCGGCAGGTGCACCAGGTTGGCTTCCGGCAAGACATGCACGTCGCTGTAGGCGCCCAACGGGCCACTGCCATAAGCCACGCGATCGCCAACCTTGAAGCGGGTGACTTCGCTACCGACTGCGTCGACCACGCCCGCGCCTTCGGCGCCCAGGCCCGATGGCAGGGCTGGCGGTGCATAAAGGCCACTGCGGTAATAGGTGTCGATAAAGTTCAGGCCAATGGCCTTGTTGGTCACGCGTACCTGTTGCGGGCCGGGCTCGGCGGGTTGGTAATCCACGTATTCGAGCACTTCGGGGCCGCCATGGACGCGGAACTGGATACGCTTTGCCATCTGCTCTCTCCTTAGGTCTTTGGCTTCTAGAGTCGTAGCGCCAAGCGCCCTATCGAACTCCCAAGCTTGATCTTCGTCAACTGCGGCAGGCTCGCCTGCGATGTTATGCTACGGACCCATTTGCGCCGGCCCCCCGCTCTGATGGAGCGCCGCGTAGCTTTGCCCGATTCAAGGTGATGCCATGACTACCCGCACCGAGGCCGTAAAAGCCTACCTGCTCGACCTGCAAGACCGTATTTGCGCTGCCCTGGAAGCCGAAGACGGCGGCGCGCGTTTCGTCGAAGACGCCTGGACCCGGCCTGCCGGCGGCGGTGGTCGCACCCGGGTGATTGAGAACGGCGCAGTCATCGAAAAGGGCGGCGTCAACTATTCCCACGTGTTTGGCAGCGGTCTCCCACCGTCCGCCAGTGCTCATAGGCCGGAACTGGCCGGTCGAGGCTTCGAAGCCCTGGGTGTGTCTTTGGTGATACACCCGCATAACCCCCATGTGCCGACGTCCCACGCCAATGTGCGCTTTTTCATCGCCGAAAAAGAAGGTGAAGAGCCGGTCTGGTGGTTCGGTGGTGGCTTTGACCTGACCCCTTATTACGGCAATGAAGAAGATTGCGTGCATTGGCACCGCGTCGCCGAACAGGCCTGCGCGCCGTTCGGCCCGGACGTTTACCCGCGCTACAAGGCCTGGTGCGACAGCTACTTCCACATCAAGCATCGCCATGAGCCACGGGGCATCGGCGGCCTGTTTTTCGATGACTTGAACGAGTGGGACTTCGATACCAGCTTCGCTTTCATGCGCGCCATCGGCGATGCGTTCATCGACGCGTACCTGCCGATCGTGCAACGCCGCAAGAATGATGCGTTCACCGCCAAACAGCGTGAGTTCCAGGAGTTTCGCCGTGGTCGTTACGTTGAATTCAACCTGGTCTATGACCGCGGCACGCTGTTCGGCCTGCAATCGGGCGGGCGTACCGAGTCGATTCTGATGTCGCTGCCGCCGCAAGTACGCTGGGCCTACGACTGGAAGGCCGAGCCGGGCAGTGAAGAAGCACGCCTGACCGAATACTTCCTGCAAGACCGCGATTGGTTGGCCAAGGCCTGAACGAGGAATTCTGATGGACCGTTATGTCGTATTCGGTAACCCGATCGGCCACAGCAAGTCGCCGCTGATCCACCGTCTGTTCGCCGAGCAGACCGGGCAGAAACTGGACTACAGCACCTTGCTGGCACCTCTCGACGATTTTTCCGGCTGTGCATTGGAATTTTTCCGCGAAGGCCGTGGGGCGAATGTGACAGTGCCGTTCAAGGAAGACGCCTATCGCCTGGCGAACAGCTTGACCCAGCGGGCGCAACGGGCCGGCGCGGTGAATACCCTGAGCAAACTGGCTGATGGCAGTCTGCTGGGCGACAACACCGATGGTGCCGGGCTGGTGCGGGACCTGACGGTCAACGCCGGATTCAGCCTCGCGGGCAAACGCATCCTGCTGCTGGGGGCCGGTGGTGCGGTGCGCGGCGCGCTGGAGCCGCTGCTGGCGGAGCAACCGGCGTCGGTGATCATTGCCAACCGCACCGTGGAAAAAGCCGAATTGCTGGCGCAATTGTTTGCCGATCTGGGGCCGGTGTCGGCCAGCGGTTTCGACTGGCTGCGCGAGCCGGTGGACCTGATCATCAACGCCACATCCGCCAGTTTGTCCGGCGATGTACCGCCGATTGCCGGCAGTTTGATCGAACCGGGCAAGACGGTTTGCTACGACATGATGTACGGCAAGGACCCAACCTCGTTCTGCCGTTGGGCCAGTGAACATGGGGCTGGCGTGTCGATGGATGGCTTGGGCATGTTGGCCGAGCAGGCGGCGGAAGCTTTCTATCTGTGGCGCGGTGTGCGCCCGGATACGGCGCCGGTGCTGGCCGAACTTCGCCGGCAACTGGCGCTGTAGTTCTGTGGCGAGGGAGCAAGCTCCCTCGCCACAGGTTATCTGTTTGTCAAAACAGTGGCGTTTAGTCCTCAAACCGGATCGGGCATTTCTCCGCGCCTTCCAGCTTCCTCAATTCCTCCACCACTTGCGGCCGTGCCTGCCGCAGAGTCAGGCTGCGATCCTGACGCAGCAGCCGTCGTGCTTCCTGGTGCAGCATTTCCACGCCCGAGTAGTCGATGAAGTTGATCTGCTGTGCTTCGATCACCACTCGCGGGCCTTGCATCCGTTGCAGGCGCACTTGCAGGTAATGGCTGGCGCCGAAAAAGATCGAGCCGCCGACCCTCAGGATGTCTTCGTCACCATTGCGCCAGTGCTGCACCCGTGGCTGTGAGGTGCGTTTGAGGTAGAAGAACAGTGACGCCAGCACCCCGGCGTAGATCGCCGTCTGCAACTCCAGCAACAGGGTGGCGACACAGGTCAGCGCCATGACCAGGAATTCGGCATGGCTGACCCGCAACAAGGCACGAATGCCGCGATGATCCACCAATCCCCAAGCGATCAAAAGGATGCTGCCAGCCATGGCCGGGATCGGGATGTGCGCAATCAATGCCGCACCGAAGATCGCGAACAGTGCCACCCACAGCGCCGAAAAAAACCCGGCCAGCGGTGAACAGGCGCCGGCATCGTAGCTCAGGCCCGAGCGAGTGAAGGAACCGGCGGACAGCGAACCGGAAAAAAACGCCCCGACCATGTTCGAGAAACCCTGGGCGCGAACTTCCTGATTGGCATCGAGCAACTGCTGCGAGCGGGCCGACAGGGAGCGGGCAATCGACAGGCTCGTCACCAGCCCGAGCATGCCGACCGCCACCGCACTGGGCAGCAGGCGCAATATCAGGTCCAGATCCAGCGGCAGCGAGCTGAAGGGCGGCAGCCGCCCGACAAACGCGCTGACCAGCTTCACATGACCGAACATCGCTGGCCACAGCCACACCAGCAATCCGCTCAGGGCCAGAGCGATCAACAGCGTCGGCCAGCGCGGCACCAGCAGTTTCAGCACGATGCCAACCGCGACCGTGGCCAGGCCCAGCAGCAGCGAGGGTTTGTCCACTTCGCCGAGATGATTGAGCAGCATCATCAAGCTGTTGAGCGCCGTGGCCTGGTTGGGCACATCCAGCCCCAGCAGGTTCGGCAGCTGCCCGATGGCAATCACCACCGCCGCGCCGAGGGTGAAGCCCAGCACCACCGAGTGAGAGACGAAATTCACCAGGGCACCGAACCGCAGCAAACCCAGTAACCACTGGAAAATGCCCGCAAGGAAAGTCAGAAGCAGGATCAGCGTGACGTAGTCCTGCGATGCAGGGACGGCCAGAGGACTGACGCTGGCATACAGGACGATGGAAATGGCCGCCGTAGGGCCGCAGATCAAATGCCATGACGAACCCCAGAGGCAGGCAATCAGCACCGGGATGATGGCGGCGTACAGGCCATATTCCGGTGGGAGGCCGGCGATCAGGGCGTAGGCAATGGATTGTGGCAACGCGAGAATCGCACCGCTCAGGCCGACGATCAGGTCACGACCAACGCTGGCGCGGGTTTGCCGGGGCAACCAGGTCAGGAAGGGAAAGAGTGAATGGCGGCTGGGGAAGGCCATGGGTCCTCTCGGTACGGGGTAAATCGTCAGGGTAAAGCATTGGCTCGTAGTGGGCAGATCATTGTGGCGAGGGAGCTTGCTCCCGCTCGGCTGCGCAGCAGTCGCAAATCCGGACAACTCGGTGAGGCTGATAAACCGAGTTTGCCGAAATGGGAGTGCTACGCCCTCCAGCGGGAGCAAGCTCCCTCGCCACAGCGGAACCTTACAACTTGGCTTTGACCGCCGGCAGAGCATCCTTGCCGTCCACGGTCTTCACGCCCTCCAGCCATTTATCCAGCACCACCGGATTGGCCTTGATCCACGCCTTGGCCGCGTCGGCGTTGCTGACCTTCTTGTTCACCACTTCGGCCATGATGCTGTTCTCCATTTCCTGAGTAAAACTCAGGTTGGTGAGCAGTTTGCCGACGTTCGGGCAGGCCTGTGCATAACCTTTGCGGGTCAGTGTATAAACACTGCCGGTGTCACCGAAGTACTTCTCGCCACCCTTCAGATAATGCATTTTCAACTGCATGTTCATCGGGTGTGGCGTCCAGCCGAGGAAGGTCACGAACTTCTGTTTCTTCACCGCGCGGGATACTTCGGCCAGCATCGCCTGCTCGCTGGACTCGATCAGTTTCCACTGGCCCATCTCGAAGTCATTCTTCTTGATGATCTCTTGCAGCGAAATGTTCGCCGGGGCGCCGGAACCGATGCCATAGATCTTCTTGTCGACTTCTTTGGGGTGTAGCTCGGCGTACTTGTTCAGGTCGTTAAAGTTATGCACACCCGCGTCCCAGACGTAATCCGGGACCGCCAGGGTGAACTCGGTGCCGTCGAGGTTCTTCGCCAGCTGCGTGACATCGCCGTTGGCCACGAACTTGTCGTAGAAGCCTTGCTGCGCCGGCATCCAGTTACCCAGAAACACGTCCACCTGGCCATCCTTCAGACCGCCAAAGGTGATCGGCACTGCCAGCGTGTCGACCTTGGCCTTGTAGCCCATGCCGTCCAGCAGAAACCCGGTGATGGCGTTGGTGGCGGCGATGTCGCTCCAGCCAGGGTCGGCCATCTTCACCGTTTCGCAGCTTTGCTCGGCGTAGGCCGAGGTGCTGCCCAGAGCCAGAAGCCCGACTGTCAGTACTGTGGATAACTTTTGCATGGACGTCCCCTTAACATTATTGGTTTTGGCAGGGTTGTGGATAACGGGCTTTACGCTCCAGATCGTCGAGGTCGATGTGGTTGCGCATGTACTGCTGACTGGCATCTACCAGCGGCTGGTGGTCCCAGCTCTTCAGCTTGCCGATGGTCAGGGCGTCGGCGACGAAACGCCGGCGTCGCTGACTGGCGAGCACCTGTTGGTGGATCGCCGGGATATTCCATTTGGCCCGTGCTTCGGCGAGAAAATCCTCGAACAGCTGACGATGTTGCGGCGAATGGCTGAGTTCTTCCTGTTCACTCGGGTCGTTATGCACATCGAAGAGCAGGCAAGGGTCGTCTTCGCTGTAGATGAATTTGTAGGCGCCGCGACGAATCATCATCAACGGGCTGATGGTGCCTTCGGCCATGTATTCACCGAACACCTCGTCGTGACCGCCCTGCCCTTGCAGGTGTGAAACCAGCGAGCGGCCGTCCAGCGGCAGGCCTGGCTCCAATGAGCCGCCGGCCAGTTCCACAAAGGTCGGCAGCAGGTCGGCGGTGGATACCGCTGCGCTGACCCGTCCGGCGCCGAATTGCCCCGGCGCGCTGATCAGCAGCGGTACGCGGGCGGCCATTTCGTACCAGTGCATCTTGTACCAGAGACCACGCTCGCCGAGCATGTCGCCGTGGTCACCGGAGAACACGATGATGGTGTCATCGATCAGCCCGGTTTCCTCGAGTGTTTGCAGGAGTTTGCCGACGTTGCTGTCGATATAGCTGCACGCACCAAAGTAGGCACGGCGCGCGTCGCGAATCTTATCCACAGGCAGCGGCTTGTCCCACAGGTCATAGACTTTGAGCAGGCGCTGGGAGTGAGGATCGAGTTCATCCTGTGCGGGTGTTTCCGGCAAAGGGATGTCGGCGTCGTCGTACAGATCCCAGAACGCCTTGGGAATCGTGTACGGGTCGTGTGGGTGCGTCATCGACACGGTCAGGCAGAACGGCTGATCGCCATCCTCGCGGATGTGATCGAACAGGTATTGCTGGGCCTTGAACACCACCTCTTCGTCGAAATCCAGCTGATTGGTGCGCACGCAGGGCCCGGCTTGCAGCACCGACGACATGTTGTGGTACCAGGTCGGCCGCACGTCCGGCTCGTCCCAGTTCACCGCCCAACCGTAGTCGGCCGGGTAGATGTCGCTGGTGAGACGTTCTTCATAGCCGTGTAACTGGTCCGGGCCGCAGAAGTGCATCTTGCCCGACAGCGCGGTGCGGTAACCGAGGCGCCGCAGGTAGTGGGCATAGGTCGGAACGTCGGCAGGGAAATCGGCCGCGTTGTCGTAAGCGCCGATCTTGCTCGGCAACTGACCGCTGACCAGGGTGAAACGTGACGGTGCGCAGAGCGGGCTGTTGCAGTACGCGGCGTCGAACACCACACCTTCGGCGGCGAGCCGGCTCAGATTCGGCAGTTTGATGGGCGAAGGGCCGTAGAACGGCAACATTGGCGCGGCCATTTGATCGGCCATGATGAAAAGAATATTTTTGCGCTTCATGTGATCGCGGCATTCCATAGTGGATATTTATGCGAGAGTGCTGTGATCGAGCATGCAACCCATGGAACTTGTGGTAAAGCCCACGCCAGGCAATGACTAGGATAAGCACAGCTTATGTATGACGCCCTCGGTGATTTGTCTCTGGACCTGTTGCGCGCCTTTGAAGCCGCGGCCCGCCAGCGCAGTTTCACTGCCGCTGCAGTGGAGCTCGGCACCACGCAACCGGCCATCAGTCAGCAGATCAAACGATTGGAGGAGCAGCTCGCTACACGATTGTTTGACCGCATTTATCGCGGTATCGAACTGACCGAGGCTGGCGCGATTCTGTTTGAGCAAGTTCGGCTCGGTTTACAGAATATCGACGCCGGATTGAGCGCGATCAGTGCACAGCAGCAACACGAAGTGTTGCAGGTGGCCACCGACTTCGCCTTCGCCGCGTACTGGCTGATGCCACGGCTGCACCGCTTCCATACCGCCCATCCTCAAGTGGACGTCAGCCTGGTTACCAGTGAGCGCAGCCACAACATGCTGCGCACTGATATCGATGTGGCGGTGCTGTTCGGCGATGGCCGGTTCAAGCAAGGCGAGAGCCATTGGTTGTTCAGTGAAGAAGTGTTTCCGGTGTGCAGCCCGCTGCTCTTGAAGGATCGTCCCCTGCCCTTGCCGGCTCAGTCATTGCTGGAGTTTCCGCTGTTGCACCTGCGTGGCGAACACAGCAGCAACTGGTTCGACTGGAGCGGCGTGTTTCGCGAACTGGGGATCACGTCGGCGCCAGCGCCGGGGCAACTGCGCTTCGACAATTACACCTTGCTGATTCAAGCGGCGATTGGCGGCCAGGGCGTTGCGATCGGTTGGCGGCACCTTGTGGATAACTTGCTGGCGCAAGGTCTGTTGTGTCGACCGATTGCCGAGACAGTGATTTCCAGGCTGGGTTATTACGTGGTCCTGCCCCAGCGCAAACGGCGCGGGGCGTTGATTCAAACATTTGTGGATTGGTTGATGGCGGAACAGGCCAGCAGTGCGCAATCGCTTAATGGTCTTCCTTTGCCATCGATTGCGGTATGAGGGCTTTACGGTTCCGAAGTCGCGACAAAATTCACATGCTGACCGACATGCAAATTCAGCCATAACTCATCGGCAATCCCGACGGCAACTCGGTTCAGCCGTTCCAGCGGTTCGGCCAGGCCAGGTTCCAGGCTCGTGCTGACGTGACTGAAATGCTCGATGGACAGTCCTGGTACGCCGCGTGGGGCATTCACCAGGGTCCAGTGCAATGGGCTGCTTTGCAGTGCCTCGCGGATTTCTTCTGCGGCGTGGCGTTGCAGTTCGTCTTCTATCTCCGGATCGTCCAGCACCTCGAAATCACCCACCACAAACAACCGCGCGATACCCGCGGCCTGCATGCCGTCAATCAGTGCATCCACTGCCAGCACCTGCTCGACCGGGCCAGGCACGATGGATTTTTCGATGTGTTCGCTGTTCATCGGCAACCCCGGCGCATCCAGCAGGCAGATCACCGCCGAACAGCCGGCCACGCTTTGCTTGACCCGTTTGGCATCGAACAGATTGCCGGCCTTGGTGCGCAATCCGGGGCGTGGCGCGAGTGCCGTCAGGTCATCGAGAATCGCGATCACTTCATGTTGGCGCCGCAGCATTTCCGCCATCAGCGCACTGCCCAGGCTACTCATGGCACCATAAAGCACTACCTTCACTACCGGGGTTTCGGCGTTTTTCATGGCTGTGCTCCGAACGTCCTGCCTATATAAAGTAAGACCTGTGGGGAACGGTGTGGGTTCGACCAGGTTCAAAGGGGTTTCAGATGCAACAGATCAAGGGCTACCACGCCCATGTCTATTTCGACGCCAATACTCTCCCGCAGGCCCGGGCCTTGTGTGAGCAGGCCGCACAATTGTTTCCACTGAAGATGGGCCGCGTGCATGAACGCCTGGTTGGCCCGCACCCGGACTGGAGCTGCCAATTGGCTTTCGAGCCGCAATACCTTGGCGAGGTATTGCCGTGGCTGGCGCTCAATCGCAAGGGGTTGGTGGTGTTCCTGCACCCGGAGACCGGCAACGATCTGCTCGACCACACCGAACACGCGATCTGGATGGGTGCGATCCGGCCGCTGGACCTGTCTTTTTTCTGATCAGAGTTGTTCTTCGGCCTCGCCAGGCAAATGTTCGTCCAGATGCAGCCAGGGCAACCGACTGTCCGTCCAGATATGCCGCTCGGCCGGCGCCTGCTCAGGGTGGTCAAGGGTGGCGATGGTCACGTCGACGCTTTCGGGACTGAGCGTTGTTACCAGCGCCAGCTGCGCCCCGCAGTTGGGGCAGAAATACCGCGTGCAAGTGGATGATGAGCCATACCGGGACGGTGTACCCGCGACCCAGGCAAATGCCGAGGCGGGGACGGTGATCCAGGTGGTCACGATCCCGCCGCTGACCCGCCGGCAAATCGAGCAATGGCAGTGGGCGATATCCTGCAATGGCCCGCTGAATTGATAGCGGATTTGTCCGCAGTGGCAGCCGCCAGTGTGAAGTTCGCCCATGTTTTTTCCTCCTGAGCCTGTGTTTACTGACTTTCAACCCGGCCGACGACCGGTCGTACATTCGGTCAATGCTTTCATCCGCGAAAGCTGGCTGAAAGCTTCCCCGATTAGGATCGCCTCACTGCCGGCAACAGACCGGTTGGCCAACGCGAGTGTTTCATTGCCCGCCCGGCCCATTTAACAACAACAATGGTGATTCTGATGTCCGCTCCTATCCGCCTCTTCGCTGCACCTCCGCCCGTACGTTTCGTGCTTCCCGTTCTGCGCTGACCTCATCGGTTCGCCCATTCCCTAGCCGCGCTACGCCTGGAGTATTCCTATGCTGACTTTCCTTGGCTTTGCCATGGTCATCACGTTCATGTTCCTGATCATGACCAAGCGCCTGTCCGCGCTGATTGCCCTGATTATCATCCCGATCATCTTCGCCCTGTTCGGCGGTTTCTCGCCGAAGATCGGCCCGATGATGCTCGAAGGCATCACCAAGCTTGCGCCGACCGGCGTGATGCTGATGTTCGCCATCCTTTACTTCGCCCTGATGATCGACTCCGGCCTGTTTGACCCGGCCGTGCGCAAGATCCTCAAACTGGTCAAGGGCGACCCGTTGAAGGTGTCGGTTGGTACCGCCGTGCTGGCGCTGATCGTGTCCATGGACGGTGATGGCGCCACCACTTACATGATCTGCGTGGCCGCCATGCTGCCGCTCTACAGCCGCATCGGCATGAGCCCGCGGATCATGGCCGGTCTGATCATCCTCGCCGGTGGCGTGATGAACATGACCCCTTGGGGCGGTCCGACCGCTCGTGCGGCCAGTGCGCTGCATGTGGACCCGTCCGCGATCTTCGTGCCGATGATTCCGGCGATGCTGGCCGGTGTGGTGGCGATTCTGGCGATTGCCTATGTCTACGGTAAACGCGAGCGTGCGCGTCTGGGTGAATTGCATCTGGTCGGTGATGAAATCGACCACAGCGAAATCAGCGTTTCGCAGTTCCCGGACGCCCGTCGTCCAAAACTGATCTGGTTCAACGGCGCGCTGACCCTGGCACTGATGGGCACCTTGATCGCCGGCCTGTTGCCGCTGCCAGTGCTGTTCATGGTGGCGTTCAGTATCGCGATGATCGTCAACTATCCTTGCCTGCAACAGCAGAAGGACCGCGTTGCGGCCCACGCCGGTAGCGTGTTGGCGGTGGTCGGGTTGATCTTTGCCGCGGGTATCTTCACCGGTATCCTGACGGGCACCGGCATGGTCGACGCCATGTCCAAGAGCCTGCTGGCAGTCATCCCGGATTTCCTCGGCCCGTACCTCGCCGTGATCACCGCGCTGGTGAGCATGCCGTTCACGTTCTTCATGTCGAACGACGCATTTTATTACGGCGTGTTGCCAGTGCTTGCTGAAGCCGCCAGTCATTACGGTATAACCGCGGTAGAAATGGCACGTGCCTCGATCGTCGGTCAGCCCGTCCACTTGCTGAGCCCGCTGGTACCATCGACCTACCTGTTGGTGGCCCTGGCCGGTATCGAATTCGGTGACCATCAGCGGTTCACCCTGAAGTGGGCGGTGCTGGTTTGCCTGTGCATACTGGTGGCAGCCTTGCTGATGGGGATCTTTCCGCTGTTCAGCACGCTATAAGCCAAGACTCGCCATGAGGGGTCCAGGCTTTGTTTGAAGCCTGGGCCCTTCGTGGTTTAAACACATCCTCAAAGGAATACACATGGAATGGCTGACCAACCCTGAAATCTGGGTTGCCTTCTTCACCCTGACCGCCCTGGAGATCGTCCTGGGCATCGACAACATCATCATGATCTCGATCCTGGTCAGCCGCATGCCCAAACACATGCAGGCGCGTACCCGGATCTTCGGCCTGGCGCTGGCCATGGTCACCCGGATTCTGTTGCTGCTGTCGATCACCTGGGTCATGCGTCTCACCGCGGACCTGTTCGAAGTGTTCGGCCAGGGTATTTCCGGGCGTGACCTGATCTTGTTCTTCGGTGGTCTGTTCCTGCTGTGGAAAAGCTCGCAAGAGATGTATCACGCGCTGGAAGGCGAGGATGAAACCAGCGACGAGCCAAGTGGCAAGGGCGGTAACTTCCTCTACACCATTATCCAGATCGCGATCATCGACATCGTGTTCTCGCTGGACTCCGTCATCACTGCCGTTGGCATGGTGTCCCACGTACCGGTCATGGTCGCGGCAATCATCGTCGCAGTGCTGGTGATGATGTGGGCTTCCGGCACCATCAGCGAGTTCATCGACAAGCACCCGTCGCTGAAAATGCTGGCGCTGTCTTTCCTGTTGATCGTCGGTACCGTGCTGATTGCCGAATCCTTCGATGTGCATGTGCCGAAAGGCTACGTCTACTTCGCCATGGCGTTCTCGCTGGCAGTGGAAGCGATCAACATCAGGATGCGCACCGCGATTGCGAAAAAACGCACACAGCAAGAGCCGGTGAAACTGCGCAAGGATGTTCCGGGTCAGTAACCCGAACACCCTGCTGTGACAAAGGGGCCTTCGGGCCCCTTTGTCATGTCTGCATCAAACTGTTTTCATGACAGTTTTGTTTCAATCGCTTCTTTAGCTATGCGATGCTGGCGTCCAGACCGTTAGCCAACTACAGCTTAAGTACAGAACGTAGAAGAACGCGGCATCGTTAACTTGCCCCGCTGGGGCGCTACCACCACAGGGGGCCTGTATGCTCACCCTGCTCAATTTATTATCGGCCGTGGCCTTGCTGATCTGGGGCACGCACATCGTCCGAACCGGCATCCTGCGGGTTTATGGCTCCAACTTGCGCCATGTGATCGGCCAGAACATGGCCAGGCGCTGGCTGGCGTTTATCGCCGGGATCATGGTGACCGCCATGGTCCAGAGCAGCAACGCCACCGCCATGCTCGTCACCTCATTTGTCGGTCAGGGCCTGATGGCGCTGACCCCGGCCCTGGCGACCATGCTCGGTGCCGACGTCGGTACCGCACTGATGGCGCGGGTACTGACCCTCGACCTGTCGTGGCTGTCACCGCTGCTGATCTTCCTCGGGGTGATTTTCTTTCTGTCGCGCAAGCAGACCCGGGTCGGGCAGATGGGGCGGGTCAGCATCGGTCTGGGGCTGATCATTCTGGCGCTGCAACTGATCGTCGAGGCCGCCACGCCGATCACTCATGCTCAGGGAGTGAAGGTGATTTTCGCCTCACTGACCGGCGACATCCTGCTCGATGCGCTGGTCGGTGCACTGTTCGCGATGATTTCATACTCCAGCCTGGCCGCCGTATTGCTGACCGCGACCCTCGCCGGTGCCAGCGTGATCAGCCTGCCAGTGGCCATCGGCCTGGTGATCGGCGCCAACATCGGCAGCGGCGTTCTCGCCTTCCTCAGCACCAGCATGCAGAACGCCGCCGGCCGTCAGGTGGCGCTGGGCAGCCTGTTGTACAAACTGATTGGTCTGCTGCTGATCATTCCGGTGCTCGATCCACTGGTGCACTGGATCGACAGCTTCGACTTCAGCGCTCAGGAAATGGTCATCGGCTTCCACCTGCTCTACAACACCGCGCGCTGCCTGATCCTGTTGCCCAGCGTCGGGCTGATGGCCAGGCTCTGTGCTTGGCTGCTGCCGGAGCGGCCGGACATCAACGGCACGGCCAAACCGCGGCACCTTGACCCGACGGCATTGGTGACCCCCAGCCTGGCGCTGGCCAATGCCGCCCGGGAAACCCTGCGCATCGGCGATCTGGTCGACAACATGCTCGAAGCCATGCTCGCCGTACTGCGTGGCAAACAGACCGCCGTTACCCAGGAAATCCGTCGCCTGACCGATGATGTCGAAGCGCTCTACAGCGCGATCAAACTCTATCTGGCGCAAATGCCTCGGGAAGACCTCAGCGAACAAGATAGCCAACGGTGGGCTGAAACCATCGAGCTGGCGATTAACCTGAAACTGGCCAGTGACCTGATCGAACGCATGCTGCGCAAGGTTCAGCAGCAGAAAACCGCGCAGCGGCGGTCGTTTTCCGAGGTCGGTCTGGAAGAATTGGCGGGCCTGCACAGCCAGCTGATTGCCAACCTGCGCCTGGGGTTGTCGGTGTTCCTCAGTTCCGATCCGGAAAGTGCTCGCCAGTTACTGCGTGAGAAACGTCGCTTTCGCGCACAGGAACGCCGCCTGGCCCACGCTCATGTCAGTCGTTTGCACCGTAAGATTGTGCAAAGCATCGAGACCAGTTCGCTGCATCTGGAGCTGATCGCTGACATGAGGCGCCTCAATTCGCTGTTTTGCAGCAGTGCCTATGCGGTGTTGGGCACTTCGGACACCGGTGCTCTGGCGGTCGACGATTTGGCTGACATCACTCATTCACCCTGAACGTCCACAGTTGCCTGAAGTCTGTTGTACTTACGCTGTCGTACGGAAACTCGTTATGCGCTGTCTGCTATTCGCTTGTCTGTTGCTCGGCGCCCTGCCCTCATTTGCCCTGGATCGCTTTCAGGTCGAGGGCTATACGCTGCCCAACGGTCTGCAATTGGTCCTCAAACCGGGCACCGAGCGCGGGCATGTGGCGATTCGGCTGGTAGTCGGCGTGGGTCTGGATGATTTCAACTGCGCCGACAAGGAGCTGCCGCATCTGCTCGAACACTTGCTGTTCAGCGGCATTGACGCCACCGGCGAAGGTGGTCTGGAGGAGCGCATGCAGGCCCTGGGGGGTGAGTGGAACGCTTACACCAGCAACGCCGACACCACGTTCGTCATCGAAGCACCGGCGAAAAACCAGCGTAAGGCCCTCGATCTGTTGTTGGCTCTGCTGACCCAGACCCGTATCGACGACAACGCTATCAACGTCGCCAAGCAGGTGGTCGAGCGCGAAGACGGTGGCCATTATTCGCACCTGCAACGCTGGCTGGATCGCCAGGACCTGGGCCACACCGCCAGTAATCAGTTGGCGGTGGAACTGGGCCTCAAATGCCAGGAGCGCGCCGAAGTCAGTCACCTGACCCGCGAGCAACTGGAGAAGGTGCGCAAAGCCTGGTACGCGCCCAACAACATGACCCTGATCGTGGTCGGCGAGCTCGACCGCCTGCTGCCGGCCTATCTGGAACGGGCGTATGGCGCGCTCGTAGCCGTCGAGCCTGCCGATCACCTGCCCTTGCCGACAATCCAGGCCAGCGCGGCCCACGAGCGTACTCTGAGCCACGGTTTTGTCGGTGGCGGCGCCAAGTTGCACTGGCTGGTGCCGGAACCGGTGCAGGAAGACCAGCCCGACGAAACGTTCGATCTGCTCAAAGACTACCTGGACTGGGCGCTTTATCGCCAACTGCGCCTGGTCCATGGGTTGTCCTATGGGCCCTCGGCCGAGCGTGAGGTGTTTGGCGGAGTGGGCTTCATGAGCCTGAACGCCGATCTTGAACGCGGCGACGTGCCGGCAGCTGAACAGGTGCTGGATGAGCTCAAAGCCGGTTTGCTCAAGGACGGTCTCGACGCCACCACCTTCGCCCGCCTCAAGCAGGCCGCCATCGCCCGTCAGGCCTGGGCCGTGCAAGGCAATAGCGCCCTGGCGGATTACTACTGGAGCGCCCTTGGGGACTACGAGGACGGCCATTTCACCAACCCGGCCAAGGCACTGCAAGAAGTGACGCTGGCCGAGGCGAACCAGGCGATGCGTGAGTTGCTGCTGCAACCGGGGTATTTGCGGATCGAGAAGCCGTTGGTGAGTTATGACCAGTTGATGTGGGCGATTGCCGGGGTATTTGGATTGATGGTGCTTGGGGCATTGGGTTGGCGTGTTCACCGCAGAAAGTAGTTATTTCCCTGTGGCGAGGGAGCTTGCTCCCGCTCGGCTGCGCAGCAGCCGTAAACCGGTATCGGAGATCTACTTGAAATTACGCGGTGGGTGGTTTTAGAGCCGCTTCGCGACCCAGCGGGAGCAAGCTCCCTCGCCACAGGGTTTGGGGTTGGTCAACGTAACCGGAACCCTCGCCACAGGCCCCCTCGGACGGTACCCTGTCGGGGATTTTTCCCACGACTATTGTGAACCGCCGAATGCCGACTCTGACCCTGTACATACAGCGCATCCTGGAATTGATGAAGCGCTACCCCGGGGTCATCGCGCTCGGCGGTTTCATTTCCGGGGTCGGCAGCTTCATCTTGGTGGATCGCCAGCAAGGCCTGGCGACCTGGATCACCACCATCATGCTGGTCAGCTGGGTCTGGCTGATGCTGGAAAACAGCCTCACTGAGTTGTTCGCCAAGGTCTTCAAGCGCGAAATACCCCAGCCCCTGCTGCGTTATGCGACGCAGATGATCCATCAGGAAAGCCTGTTCTTCGTCCTGCCGTTCTTTTTCATCACCACCACCTGGAACAGCGGCCAACTGTTTTTCACGGGGTTGTTGGGCATGGCGGCGTTGATCTCGATCACCGACCCGCTCTACTACAAATGGCTGGCGCCGCGCCGCTGGGCGTTCCTGGCGCTGCATACCCTGACCCTCTTCGCCGCCCTGCTGACCGCCCTGCCCGTCATCCTGCACCTGACCACCTCCCAGAGCTTCAAACTGGCGCTGGGCATCGCCATGGTGCTGTCGTTCCCCAGTCTGGCGTCGATCTTCCCGATTCGGACCGTGCGCAATGCGTTGGCGATCCTCAGCATCACCGTTGGCATCGGCGCTGTCGGCTGGGTGCTGCGTTCCTGGGTTCCGCCGGCCACCCTGTGGATGACCGATGTGGCGATCAGCACCCAAATGCAGGACCGCACCCCCGGCAAGAGCCTGGAAGAAGTCAGCGCCGAGCAGATTCGTGGCGACGGTTTGTACGCCTACACCGCGATCAATGCCCCACGGGGGCTGGACGAGCGGATTTATCACGTCTGGATGTTCAACGGTAAAGAGGTCGACCGCATCCCTCTGGATATCCACGGCGGGCGCAAGGAAGGCTACCGCGCCTGGACCCATAAGCAGAATTTCCCCGGCAATCCCGCGGGTAAATGGCAAGTTCGGGTGCTCACCGAAGACGGCCAGTTGATCGGCGTGCTGCGCTTCAAGGTCATGGACAGCACACCCATCAAAGATAAGTAACGCGGTTCGTGCTATTAATCTGGTCTGCGCAATTGCCGAACAAGCAGGAGCTTATGACCAGCAGCACAACGCCTGGCAATGTCCGACTGGATACCTCGCACATCCCTGCCCTGCTGCGGGTCACGGGTGACTGGACGCTCGCTCATTACGCCGATCTCAGCCACCTGAGCGAAAAGCTCCGTGGCCAATACGACAACAACACCCCCATCGACCTCAACGGCCTCGGTGCCCTGGACACGGCGGGTGCATCGCTGTTGGTGGAGTTGCTGGGTTCCGAGCGTCTGGGCAAGTCCGCCGAACACCCTGATTGCACCCTTTCCTCCGCCGATCGCGCCTTGCTGCAGACGGTGTATTGCTCGCTGACTGATTTCTGCGTACCGATCAAAGAGCCGGAAATCAGCGTCGGCATTCAACTGCTGACCCGTATCGGCCGTGCGGTCGATGCGGTCTGGCAGGACGCCCTGCAGGTGCTGGGTTTTGTCGGCCTGATCCTGCAAACCATCGCGCGCGGGCTGTTTTGTCCCAAGCGCTGGCGCCTCACGCCGATGGTCGCGCACATTGAGCAGACTGGCCTCGACGCCGCTCCCATCGTCGCCCTGCTGACCTTTATGGTGGGCGCCGTGGTAGCGTTTCTCGGTGCGACTGTGCTGGCGAGCTTCGGCGCGAGCATTTTTACCGTGGACCTGGTGGCGTTTTCTTTTTTGCGCGAATTCGGCGTGTTGCTCACCGCGATCCTGATGGCCGGCCGCACCGCCAGTGCGTTCACCGCGCAGATCGGCTCGATGAAGGCCAACGAAGAAATCGATGCGATCCGCACCCTCGGCCTCGACCCGATGGAGTTGCTGGTGGTGCCGCGGGTATTGGCGTTGCTGGTGGCGCTGCCGATGCTGACCTTCCTGGCGATGTTGTCGGGGATTGTCGGCGGTGGCGTGGTGTGTGCGCTGTCGCTGGATATATCGCCGGCGATGTTCCTGTCGCTGCTGCAATCGGACATCGGCGTTCAGCACTTCCTGGTGGGGATCGTCAAAGCGCCGATTTTTGCGTTCCTGATCGCCGCCATCGGCTGTCTTGAAGGCTTCAAGGTCAGCGGCAGCGCCGAGTCCGTCGGCGCGCACACCACGTCGAGTGTGGTGCAGTCGATTTTCGTGGTGATCGTCCTCGATGCCGTGGCCGCATTGTTTTTCATGGAGATGGGCTGGTGAGTCGTCTACCCCGAGCGCCTTCCGAGGCGGTGATCGAAGTCCGTGGGCTGTGCAATCGCTTCGGCCGCCAGAGCGTGCACGAGAACCTCGACCTGGATTTGTACAAAGGCGAAATTCTGGCGGTGGTCGGCGGTTCCGGCAGCGGCAAATCGGTGCTGTTGCGCAGCATCGTCGGCTTGCGCCAGCCCAGCGAAGGGCTGGTGAAGGTCTTCGGCAAGAACTTGCCGAGCCTGTCGGAGCACGAGCGTTCGCTGGTCGAGCGGCGCTTCGGCGTGTTGTTCCAGAAAGGCGCCCTGTTCTCTTCGCTGACAGTGACCGAGAACGTCGCCCTGCCCCTTATCGAACACGCCGGCCTGAGCCGTACCGATGCCGAGCACCTGGCGGCGGTGAAACTGGCATTGGCCGGATTGCCCTTGTCGGCGGCCGACAAGTACCCTGCTTCACTGTCTGGCGGCATGATCAAGCGCGCCGCCCTGGCCCGGGCGTTGGCGCTGGACCCGGACATTCTGTTTCTCGACGAGCCCACCGCTGGTCTCGACCCGATTGGCGCGGCGGCGTTCGATCAATTGATTCTGACCCTGCGCGACGCGTTGGGTTTGAGTGTGTTTCTGGTCACCCACGACCTCGACACGCTCTACACCATCACCGACCGGGTGGCGGTGCTGGCGCAAAAGAAAGTACTGGTGGCGGATGCCATCGACAAGGTTTCGGAAACCGACGACGCGTGGATTCACGAATACTTCCATGGCCCTCGCGGCCGCGCGGCGCTGACGGCCGCTAACCAGCTCAACGAGGTCTGACATGGAAACCCGAGCCCATCACGTATTGATCGGCCTGTTCACCGTCATAGTGGTGGCAGGCGCCCTGCTCTTCGGTCTGTGGCTGGCCAAGTCCAGCGTCGACACCGAATTCAAGGATTACGAAATCGTCTTCAACGAGGCGGTCAGCGGTTTGTCCAAGGGCAGCGCCGTGCAGTACAGCGGGATCAAGGTCGGCGACGTAGTGACGCTGCGCCTGGACCCGAACGATCCACGCCGGGTGTTGGCGCGGATCCGCCTGGGCGGCGATACCCCGATCAAGGAAGACACCCAGGCCAAACTGGCGCTGACCGGGATCACCGGCACCTCGATCATTCAGCTCAGCGGTGGTACACCGCAAAGTCCGACGCTCAAGGGCAAGGGCGGCAATTTGCCGACCATCGTGGCATCACCCTCGCCTATCGCCCGTTTGATGAGCGACAGTAACGATCTGATGACCGGTGTGAACGTGTTGATGCAGAACGCCAATCAGATGTTTTCTTCGGAAAACGTCGAGCGCATCAGCAAGACCCTTGAGCATCTGGAGCAAACCACCGGCATCATCGCCGACCAGCGCGGCGACATCGGCCAAGCCATGCAGCAACTGGCGTCGATCAGTAAACAGGCCTCCGCCACACTCGAACAAACTGCTGGGCTGATGCGCAACGCCAACAGCCTGCTCAACGATCAGGGCAAGCAGATGTTCGGCAGTGCCGAGCAAGCCATGAAGTCCCTGGAACGGAGCAGCGCGACCATCAACTCATTGCTCACCACTAATCAGGATTCCCTCAACAACGGCATGCAGGGCCTCAATGGCCTGGCGCCGGCAGTGCGTGAGTTGCGCGACACCTTGAGCTCGCTGCGCACCATTTCCCAGCGGCTTGAGGCCAACCCCAGCGGTTACCTGCTGGGCAGTGACAAGAACAAGGAGTTCACGCCATGAAGCTGATCCCGTTAGCCTTGGCTGTCGGTTTTGCCCTGACCAGTGCCTGCTCGATTCTGCCCAAGTCCGAGCCATCCGATGTCTACCGGTTGCCCTCGGCCCAGAGCGGCGCACCGGCCAATCACAGCACGGCGCTGCACTGGTCGCTGCGGCTGGCCAAGCCGCAGACGAGCGAAGCCTTGAACACCCCGAAGATCGCCGTGATCCCTCAGGGTGACCTGATCAGCAGCTACAAGGCTTCCCGCTGGAGCGACCCGGCGCCGGTGCTGCTGCGCAATCGTCTGCTCGATGGTTTCCAGCGTGACGGTCGGGTGCCGTTGCTCAGCACCGATGACAGCAATTTGCAGGCGGACCTGGAGCTGGGCGGCAACCTGCAGGCGTTCCAGACCGAATACCAAGGCACGACGGCGAGCGTGGTCGTGCGGCTGGATGCATTGCTGGTGCGTGGGTATGACCAGCGCATCCTCGCCAGTCGGCGCTTTGAAGTACGCCAGCCGTTGAGCGATGTGAAGGTGCCGGCGGTGGTCGCCGGGTTCGGCCAGGCCAGCGACCAGTTGACGGCGCAGGTGGTGGCCTGGACGGTGGAGCAGGGTCAGAAAGTCGTGCCGCCGCTGAGGCCCTGAAGCCACCGCTGTGGGAGCGGGCTTGCCCGCTGCCACAGGGTTTTCGTTTAACCGAAGAACCAGTAGCAAACCCCGATGGCCCCCAGCACCCCGCCAAGCTCCGCCAGCAGCGCACAGCCCACCGCATGCCGTGCACGCTGGATGCCCACCGCGCCGAAATACACCGCCAAGACATAGAAGGTCGTTTCGGTACTGCCCTGGACTGTCGCCGCCACCAGCGCCGGGAAGCTGTCCACCCCCTCGGTCTTCATGGTTTCGATCAGCATTGCCCGGGCGGCACTGCCGGAAAAGGGTTTGACCAATGCGGTCGGCAAGGCATCGACAAAGCGCGTGTCCCAACCGGCCCACGCCACCAGGTGACGAATCCCGTCCAGACCGAAGTCCAGCGCCCCGGACGCCCGCAGCACGCCCACGGCGCAGAGCATTGCCACCAGATATGGCAGCAGGTTCTTGGCGACGTCGAAGCCTTCTTTGGCGCCTTCGACGAATGCCTCGTAGACCTTCACCTTGCGTAATGCGCCGATGATCATAAACAGCATGATCAAGCCGAACAGCGTCACGTTGCCGAGGACCGATGACAGGCTCGCCAGCGCGGTCGCCGAGAGCGTCGCCAGCAGTGCCATGAAGCCGCCAAGGGCGAGGGCGCCGGGAATCAGGTATGCCAGCACCACCGGGTCCCAGATGCGCAGGCGTTGCATGAACGCTACGGTCAGGAAGCCGACGATGGTTGAGCAACTGGTGGCGAGCAGGATCGGCAGGAACACCAGCGTCGGATCGGGCGCGCCTTGCTGGGCGCGGTACATGAAGATCGTCACGGGCAGCAGGGTCAGGGAGGAGGCGTTGAGCACCAGGAAGAGGATCTGCGCGTTGCTGGCGATCGTTGCACTGGGGTTGAGCTCTTGCAGCGCCTTCATGGCTTTGAGGCCGATCGGTGTGGCGGCGTTGTCCAGGCCCAGGCCGTTGGCGGCGAAGTTCAGGGTGATCAGGCCGATGGCGGGATGACCGGCCGGCACTTCCGGCATCAGACGCAGGAACAGTGGCCCCAGCGCCTTGGCCAGCCACTCGACGATCCCGGCCTTCTCGGCGATCCGCAGAAAGCCCAGCCAGAGGGTGAGGGTGCCGAACAACAGGACCATGACCTCAACCGACAATTTGGCCATGGCGAAAATACTTTCCACCATCGCCGCAAAGATCCCGGCGTTACCACCGATCAGCCACTGCGCCAGCGCCGATACGGCTGCCACGATGAAGAAGCCAAGCCACAGGCCATTAAGCATCAGTCAAATCCCCCGGAAGATGCGGCGAATGATAGCGGGGTAGGCAGAAACGACAAACCCCGGATTTCTCCGGGGTTTGTTGGGGGCTCTTGTGGGAGCGGGCATTAGTTGCTGGAGGTTTCACCAACCGGCAGCTTTTCCTTGCTGCGCCAGTGCGGCAGGGAGTTCCAGTAGCGCTGGCCCTTGGCGTCGTCGTACATGCCTTCCCAGCGCGAGATGACCAGCACGGCCAAGGCGTTGCCGATCACGTTCAGCGCGGTGCGGGCCATATCCATGATGCGGTCGACACCGGCGATAAATGCCAGGCCTTCCAGCGGAATACCGACGCTGCCCAGAGTGGCCAGCAACACCACGAAGGACACGCCCGGTACGCCGGCGATGCCTTTGGAGGTGACCATCAGGGTCAGCACCAGCAGCAATTGCTGGCTGATCGACAGGTCGATGCCGTACAGCTGGGCAATGAAGATCGCCGCGATGCTCTGGTACAGGGTCGAACCGTCGAGGTTGAACGAGTAGCCGGTCGGTACCACGAAGCTGCAAATGGCTTTCGGCGCACCGTAGGCTTCCATCTTCTCGATCACGCGCGGCAGCACGGTTTCGGAACTGGCGGTGGAGTAGGCCAGGACCAGCTCATCCTTGAAGATGCGCATCAGCTTGATCACCGAGAAGCCGAACAGGCGAGCGATCAGGCCCAGCACCACGAAGGCGAAGAAGGCGACGGCGAAGTAAACCAGGACGACCAGCTTGGCCAGTGGCAGCAGGGAGGCGAAGCCGAAGTTGGCCACGGTCACCGCGATCAGTGCGAACACGCCGATCGGGGCGTAGTTCATGATCATGTGGGTGACTTTGAACATGCTTTCCGACACGCCCTGGAACATCTTCACCAGAGGTTCGCGCAGGTCCGATTGCAGGCTCGACAGACCGAGACCGAACAACACGGAGAAGAAGATGATCGGCAGCATCTCGCCGCGCATCATGGCCGCAAAGATGTTCGACGGGATCAGGTTGAGGATGGTTTCGATGAACGCGTGTTCATGCTGAACCTCGGCAGCAGTGGCTTGGTACTTGGAAATATCCACGGTACCCAGGGTGCTCATGTCGATGCCGCTGCCCGGATGGACCACGTTGGCCAGCACCAGACCGACCAGAATGGCGATGGTGGTGACGATCTCGAAGTAAATGATGGTCTTCAGACCGATACGCCCGAGTTTTTTCGCGTCCCCAACGCCAGCGATGCCGACGACCAGCGAGGAGATTACGATCGGGATCACGATCATCTTGATCAGACGGATAAAGATATCGCCTGCTGGTTGCAGGACGTTGCTGATCCACCAGGCCTTTTCAGCGCTGAAGTGGTTGAGCAGTGCACCTATTGCTATCCCCAGAACCAGACCGATGAGGATCTGCCAGGCGAGGCTAAGCTTTGCCTTCTTCATATCTTTACCCTTACTTGCGTTTGACTCAGGCTGATGCATGAACTGCAACGCTCAATGGCGAAGCCGTCTTGCACCAACCCCCGTATAAGGTCCCCGCGAGCGAGCATTTACAGCTCTCTGGCAGCGAAAAAGGCGCAACTATTCCGATGCGGGGAAGCGCCGTCTAATGCCGTAAACGCCTACCCTATGCCGAATCGGCATGAGATTTTTCAACTGAAACCCACGTCCCAGCCGGTTCGAATGCGACATTTCGGCAGGTATAAGTGCCGTGAACCGGCCATTTCAGCGCCGGTTGATGTTTTTTTGAACCAGTGAAAATTTAGGAGATGTCCTACGTTCGACTGCGATTTTTCTTCTCATGAAAGTCAGAGCTTTCTCGATATACGGTCACGAAGAAACACCGCGAAACGGTTTTGCGGGGAATATGCAGCAAGAACATATGAGCAGAATGCTCTAGATCAACGTTTTGCACGTTGAAGCTCTCCGCAAGTCCGTCGAGCCACGCTAGGCCGACGAACTTGCGTCGCAGCTTCACCTGACCCGGCCCTTGCGCGGCTACTCCCTGTACCCGTAGGTCACTCCGACCCTGAAGCAGTCAGAACGTCCCGACCCCTTGGTCATGCGTCTACCGTCCTCGGGTAGCGCAGTGGAAAGAAGCGCCAGGCCTCTTTCGTGTTTCAAACTCAATACCTGCCTGGATCTTTCTTCAGTCGCGCCATCCACATCTTCTGCATGCCTTCGTCCGGTTTACCGAGTAAGCGGTAGTCGGCATGTCGCGTGGGTGGCCGCGATCGTCATGGCACTGCCGCCCAGAAGCAGGGCGGCCGCCAATGTCTTTAACCGAAACACACATATCAACCTCGACCGCGACGGCCAAAGAAGAAGGAAGCAATGAACATCACCAGGAATACGACAAAGAGAATCTTGGCGATGCCCGTGGCGGTGCCCGCGATACCACCGAAGCCCAATACTGCAGCGATGATGGCAATGATCAGGAATGTGATTGCCCAGCTCAACATGGTGATTCTCCTTACGCTTCTATTTAAGGATGTTGCTTGTGGTGCATTTCCCGGCGCGTTTAGCGCGCCAAGTTCGTTTACTTAAAACACCCAACGTTCCTGGGAGGGCGTCTCGTCCACAGGCCGGGCCTGGTCGACGCCCATCATTCGTATTGAGGCGTTGTCAGCCGGGTTGCTGCTGACGGCGCTGAAGTGGCTTTGGGGGGGATGTGGAATCGAAAGGTGCACTGGCGCCGGTTGCGCGCTTTGCTCCCAACGCATGTACTGCTGGCCACCAATCAGGGTGATCAACAACGCCAACAGGGCAAACAAGCCTTGCTGGACATGCAGTGGCGAAAGACGCAATTGGGCGGCACTTTGGCGATTCATCCTGAAGTTCCTCCCATACGGGTAGTGATCTTTGGCGGGCGCTGGTTCATTAAATGCCCTGATTACCTAGACCATTGCAGCCTGCATGCCAGCTTTAATAAAGAATAAATACGATATAAATCAAAAGGTTATTGTGTTTGTAGAAATCGTTTTGGACGCATCCTGCACGATGATCCGTTTGCAGTCGTGCGTAATGCACGATGAGTTCGCAGGCACTTTCAATATTTTTGGAATTGCGGGGAGGGCGTAGATGTCAGAAAGGGACGCAGGCAATCGCTGAAAGAATGGTCTGTAAATAAAAGTTCAAATAAATCAGCGTATTAGCTGAACTTTGAGTAGATAGATAGCCTGTTGTGGCTGGAATCGACCAGAATCAATCATGCAACTTGCCCGATTTTTCCGGGACTAACCAAGAACACCTATTAAAGGAGCGTAGGAACATGGAATCAGCCACTGAGCATCAAGGCCGCATTCTGCTGGTGGACGACGAATCCGCCATCCTTCGAACCTTTCGCTATTGCCTCGAAGACGAAGGCTACAGCGTGGCCACCGCGACCAGCGCTGCTCAGGCCGAAGCCTTGTTGCAGCGTCAGGTTTTCGATCTGTGCTTCCTCGATTTGCGCCTGGGTGAAGACAATGGCCTCGATGTGCTGGCCCAGATGCGAATTCAGGCGCCCTGGATGCGTGTGGTGATCGTCACCGCTCACTCGGCCGTAGACACTGCAGTGGATGCAATTCAGGCCGGTGCCGCCGACTATCTGGTCAAACCTTGCAGCCCCGATCAGTTACGTCTGGCCACCGCCAAACAGCTGGAAGTGCGGCAACTCTCGGCACGCCTGGAAGCCCTCGAAGGTGAAGTGCGTAAACCCAAGGAGGGGCTGGACTCCCACAGCCCGGCGATGAAAGTGGTGCTTGAAACCGCACGCCAGGTCGCCAGTACCGACGCCAACATTCTGATTCTCGGAGAGTCCGGCACCGGTAAAGGTGAGCTGTCACAGGCCATTCATGGCTGGAGCAAACGCCAGAAGAAATCCTGCATCACCATCAACTGCCCCTCCCTGACAGCGGAATTGATGGACAGTGAACTCTTCGGCCACAGCCGTGGCGCGTTCACCGGTGCCAGCGAAAGCACCTTGGGGCGTGTCAATCAGGCTGATGGCGGAACGTTGTTTCTTGACGAGATCGGCGATTTTCCCCTGACTTTGCAGCCAAAGTTGCTGCGTTTCATCCAGGACAAGGAATACGAGCGTGTGGGTGACCCGGTGACCCGTCGCGCCGACGTGCGAATCCTCGCGGCTACCAACCTCAACCTTGAAGACATGGTCCGCGACGGGCGCTTTCGTGAGGATTTGCTCTATCGGCTGAACGTCATCACTTTGCACCTGCCGCCGCTTCGCGAACGCAGGGAAGACATCCTGAACCTGGCTGACCGTTTCCTGGCGCGCTTCGTCAAGGAATACTCGCGTCCGGCCCGGTGTTTCAGCGACGAGGCCCGCGAGGCGCTGCTCAGCTACCGCTGGCCCGGCAATATCCGCGAGCTGCGCAACGTGGTGGAACGGGCGAGCATTATTTGTCCGCAGGAGCGGGTCGAGATCAGCCACTTGGGCATGGCCGAAGCTCCGACCAACAGTACGCCACGCATTGGCGCCGCGTTGAGCCTGGATGAGTTGGAGAAAGCCCACATCGGCGCGGTCCTTGCCACCGCCGATACCCTGGATCAGGCGGCCAAGACCCTGGGTATCGACGCCTCGACCCTGTACCGCAAACGCAAGCAGTACAACCTGTGAGCTGCACCCGATGAAACTGGCGATGACATTGCGCACCCGGTTGTTCCTGAGTATTTCAGCCTTGATCACCGTGGCGCTGCTCGGGCTGTTGCTCGGGCTGGTCAGCGTGATGCAGATGGCTGGTACGCAGGAGGCCCTGATCCGTGACAACTTCGTCAGGCTGGACCTGGGATTGAAGCTGCGCCAGACCCTGGGTGATCAACTGATCATCATGCTCGGCGAGAAGCCTGATCCCGCGGCGCTCGAGGCATCCAGGCAGCATTACCTCGAATTGCTCGATGAAGGCATTGCTCGCGAGCCGTCCAGCGAGGGCGCCCAGTACGGTTTCAAAAAGGCCAAGGCTGATTACCAGAGCTTTCTGCAGGCCTACGATCTTTCCCGCGATACGGCACAGGTGCTCACTGGGGGCGGGGATCTCACGGAAAAATTCAACACGCTGCGCAACGGTTTGATCGCCGAACAGAAGCGCGCGCTGGATAACATCAGTGAAACCGAACGCCAGGCCCGGGACCGCGCGTTGCTGATTGCCGGCCTGCTCGGGTTGATCGGGGTGGGGGTGCTGTTCATCGGGTTCATTACCGCCCATGCGATCGCCCAGCGTTTCGGAGCTCCGATCGAGGCCCTGGCGGCGGCGGCTGACAACATCGGCCAAGGCAATTTCGAAGTGACTCTGCCGATTTCCTCCGCAGTGGAAATGAACCAGCTGACCCGACGCTTCGGAATCATGGCCGAGGCCCTGCGACAGCACCAAGCCACTAATATCGACGAGCTACTCGCCGGACAGCAGCGTTTGCAAGCAGTGCTCGATAGCATCGACGACGGTTTGCTGATCATTGATCGTCAAGGTCAGCTCGAGCACCTCAACCCGGTGGCTCAGCGCCAGTTAGGCTGGGACACCGAGCGTCTCGGCCAAGGGCTGGGCACGGCACTTGAGCGTCCCGAACTGGATGAACAACTGCATCTGGTGCTGCGCGGCGGCACCCTGGAACGAGTGCCGGACGACCTGAGCATCGAGGTTGACGGGGAGTCGCGATTGCTGACGTATAGCCTGACGCCGGTCAGCCATACCCAGGGTCATATTCTCGGCGCTGTGATGGTGTTGCATGACGTCACCGAGCAGCGTGCCTTCGAACGGGTGCGCAGCGAGTTCGTCTTGCGTGCTTCCCATGAGTTACGCACGCCGGTCACCGGGATGCACATGGCATTCGGCCTGTTCCGCGAGCGGGCGCATTTTGCCGAGGACTCCCGTGAGGCCGACTTGCTGAATACCGTGAATGAAGAAATGCAGCGCTTGATGCAGTTGATCAACGACTTGCTGAATTTCTCTCGCTATCAGAACGGCCTGCAAAAACTCACCCTGGCGCCGTGCTCCATCGAAGATTTACTGGAGCAGGCCCAGGCACGCTTTGCCGGTCCGGCGCAGGAGAAGGGCATTGAGCTGTTGGTGGAAGTGCAGGGAACGTTGCCGCGGCTGCAGGCCGATCAGGCGCAACTGGAGCGGGTGCTCGATAACCTGATCGACAACGCCTTGCGTCATACCTCCCGCGACGGGCTGATACGTTTGCAGGCTCGACGTCATGGGGAGCGGGTGATTATCAGTGTCGAAGACAACGGCGAAGGCATTGCCTACAGCCAGCAAGGAAGGATATTCGAGCCTTTTGTTCAGGTCGGCCGCAAGAAGGGCGGCGCCGGGCTCGGTCTGGCGCTGTGCAAGGAGATCGTGCAGTTGCACGGTGGGCGGATGGGCGTGTATTCACGGCCGGGGCAGGGTTCGCAGTTCTACATGGCGCTGGCGGTATAAGCCTGAACCCTCTCAGTCTTCGTCATCCAGACGCCGCGTTGCCTGTCGGCGGCCACGGGTAATCAATTCGATGAATTGCACAGCGCTCAATGGGTGCGCGAACAGCCAGCCCTGACCGAACTTCACCCCCTCGCTGCTCAGAAACTCTGCCTGGGCTTCATGTTCGATGCCCTCGGCAATCACCTTGAGTTGCAGGGCCTGGGCCATGCGAATGATGTGCGGTGCCACGCCGCTGCTGGCGGCGTCATGACCCAGCGCGTCGATAAATGCCTTGTCGATTTTCAGGCAGTCCACGGGCAGTGTTTGCAGGTAGGCGAGGCTGCAATAGCCAGTGCCGAAGTCATCGATCAGCACCTGATGCCCGACATCGCGCAAGGCCTGCAGGTTTTCTCTGGCCACCACGACATCAACCAATCCGCGCTCGGTCACCTCAAAGGCAATCTGTCTGGCGGCTACACGGTGCAAGGCCAGCAGGCGCGCCATCACCTGACCGATACGCGGCACCATGACGTCGCAGGCCGCCAGGTTGACCGAGATATACAACTGCGGATTGGCGCGCAACAGTTGTCCGAGCTGTTCCAGCAGGCGCTGTAATACGAAATCAGTCATCTGGCGGATCTGGCCGGTGTTTTCCGCCATGGGAATGAACAGCTCGGGGCTGGTCAAGGTGCCGTCCGGCCTTCGCCAGCGCAGCAAGGCTTCGGCTCCGACACAGTTGCGACTGTCGAGGTCGAAGATCGGTTGATACAACACCTGCAATTCGCCTCGTTGTATCGCGCCGTGCAGTTCGGCATCCAGTGATTGACGCTGGCGCACCAGCAGAAACACCAGAATGCCTACGCAGGCACTTAGCGCGAGGCTGGCCGGAAGCAGCCACCACCAAACGGCCGGCACATGCATCCCGGTACGCGGGGTGATCAGCACCAGTTGGTATTCGGGAGTGTTGGTCGGCATTCGGTAAATCAGGCGGGTAGGGGTGACTTGCAGTGCATCGTGATTTTTCGGGGGCCAGGGTTGCGTCGGGGGCCACTCCTGCTCGGCACCGAGCACGGGAATCGCGCGGGTGTCGTGGTCGAGCACCACCAGCAGGCTGCTCCCCGGAGACAGATCAACCATGTCGGTCAAATGCCCGCGAGACGTAGCCACCCGGAAATTGCCACGCCCCAGCATCAGTGCGGCGCGGTTCTCATCGGGTTCTGTGGTGGTGTTCAACCAATAGCTGTAGGTGGGGCCCTCGATGTCCGGTGGCCGGATCACCGAAAGCCCTTCCTGGCGTGGGCGGTTGGAGCAGATTCCTGAAGCATCCATGTAAGCGGCTTCGTAAACGAAGCGGTAATTGAAGCTGACTTGCTGCAATGTGGCGATCATTTCATCGTCGCAGCCCCGCAGCGGTTGAGCTTCAAGGTCGTCGAGGCTTTCGCGCAGTTGCCCGAACAGCTGCTCCAGACGGACCAGAAAGCGCTCCCCCTGGGCGTTCATCTCCTGGCTTTCGTTGTCCTCGACCTGATGCATCGCAATGAACAGACTGCCGGTCATCAGCAGCGTGGCACTCAAGGCAGCCGCCAGCGTCGCCAGAAACCAAGGGCGATAGAACCAGCTACGCAGCTTCTCTCGAGCAGCCGTCATCATGGAATATCCGAAGGATTACCAATGAGTTATAGCTGCTGATTGGGAAAAGACCCTGACCGTCGGGCGGGCGTCATTATTTTGTCTGGTTCAACACCTGGAGAAGCGCCGCGGTTTGCGCGTCCGGCGTGCCGTCGAAACGGGACGGGCGAAAATGCAGCTGAAAAGCCGCCAGCACATTGCGTGTCGCTGCATCCAGTTCGCCGGTTTGTGGCGTGGCGTAGCCCAGGCGGGCAAGTTGTGCCTGAAACCAACTGATGCTTGGCAGCTGCATGGCGAACTGCGCTTGCTGACGCGCCACGGCCTGCTCGTTCGGCCAGATTCCCAGGCCTTCGGCCGCCAGGCGTTTCCAGGGGAACAGCGGGCCAGGGTCGAGCTTGCGCATGGGGGCGATGTCGCTATGGCCGATGATATGGCGAGGGCTGATGCCCTGGCGCTTGCTGATGTCCTTGAGCAGAAAGATCATCGATTGGACCTGGGCTTCGCTGTAGGGATACCAGAGACGCCCGGTCGGGGTGTCCTGGAAGCCCGGATTGACGATTTCGATGCCAATGGAACTGGAATTCAGCCAGGTCCGGCCTTGCCATTGGCTTTCGCCTGCGTGCCAGGCTCGAAGATTTTCATCCATCAGCTTATAGATGGTGGCGTGCTCGTCGTCGCCGATCAGGTAGTGGCTGCTGACTTCGCCATGGGTCAGCAATTGCAGCGAGTCCTCCAGGGATGCGGAGGTGTAATGCATCACCACGAACTGAATACGGCTGTCGTGATTGACTGAAGGGTGGCTGGTATCAATCCGGGGACCGCTGGCGCAACCGGCTAATACGAGCAGCGAAGCAATAAGAGCAAGAAGTTTCATGGTGGAGGCAATATACACGAGACAATAATGCAACAGTGTAACGTATTGCCTTGCGCGCCGACCGCAAAAGCGCGCCTTTAAACAAAATGGAACATTTAACTGTCAGCCCAGTTCTATCCGATTACGCCCAGTGTTTTTCGCGCGATATAACGCCTGATCAGCTCTTTTAAGCACCAGGTCGCTATGTTCGCCCGCTCTGAAGGCGGTCAGTCCCATGGAAATGGTGATAGTGACTCGCTCGCCCTTGAAGTGGAATGGGCAAGCTTCGATCGATGCGCGCAAGGTTTCCAACAGTTTCGCGCCGGCCATCGGCGCCGTGGCAGGCATCAACAGCACAAACTCCTCACCGCCAAACCTGGCTATGAAGTCCGTCCCGCGCAGACGCTTGCGCAGCACACTGGCGATGATTTTCAGCACCTTGTCGCCCGCGAGATGGCCGTAGTTGTCATTGATGCGTTTGAAATGGTCGAGGTCGAGCATCGCCAGTAACAGGGTATTGCCGTGTTGTTGCCATTGACTGATTTCGTGGTCCAGCCGTTCGCTCCAGGCCGCTCGATTCGGCAGGCCGGTCAACGGATCGATCAAAGCCTTCTGGCGCTGTTCTTCGAGGTGCTCGCGGTAACCCAGCGCTTCCTGCTCCATGTGGGCCACCCTTTCAGCCAGGCTTTGCAGGCGGGCAGCGACTTCCTGCTCGCGCTCGTCGCGTTGCTTCTGGTGCTGGTCCATGGTGCCGAGCAGGCCTTCGAGATGGTCTTCCAGCATGTGCTTGAGGTCATCGAGGTCCGCCGCGTCCTGCATGCTGCTTTGCAGGCCGTCGACTTGCTCGCGAATCTGCGTGTCCATCACTCGCGCGGCAGAGCGGTTGTCGGCGTGGCCTTCGCTGGCGGCTTGCAGGTTGCTCTGAAATGATTCGAGGCGTTCGTTGAGTCGTTGCAGATAGGCTTCGAATTCGTGTTGGCCGCTGTCGGTAATGGCCAGCATTAATGTTGCAAGATCATCGAGGATGGGTAGCAGTTCGTACCAATTCAAGCCGTTTTGAAGACGATTGCGCATCGCTTCGGCTTGCGGTCGATGGCGTTCGGGCAGCGTCAGGTCGTCGAGAAGGCCCAGCAGAGTGTCTTCGATGTGCTTGGCCACAGAGCTGTAGGACGGTTCCGGCGAGTCCGGCAGGGCATACAGAATGTCGTGTTCTGACGTTTGCGGATCGCTGGCCTCCGGGATCAGTTCATCCGGGTTGATTGCCGGCGGAGCCTGGGTGGCCGGTACGGCGATCGATGGAGCCGGCTCTTGCGGGTGTTCGAGGTTCGGCTGGATTTGTGGCTCCGGGGCCTGGCTGCTCGTGGCCTCTGGCTCCAGGATGGGCGGGGCGAACGCCACGACTTCGGCTATGGGTGCCGTTGTTGCTGTGGGAGCCGGAGTGTCCACGGGTTCAGCGGGCGCAGCGGCGGGCAGGGCAGCTTCAACGGTTGGCATTACCGCTTGCGGTTTGTTGGCGGCTGGCGCGAGATTGACCGTCGCGAGTGGGAGTTCGGCCAGTGGAGCGGCAACCGGTTCGACAGGTTGCGGTGCAGGCATTGGCAATTCGGGGGCGACGATCTGTGGCGTAGCCTCGTCTGCATCCCGGCTACCGAACAGGCGCTGCAGAAAACCCGGACGACCCGGTTCCACAGGGTTCTCCAACATGCTCAAGGCTTTGCCTTGCAAGCCGCTTAGTTCGCTGAGCAGCAACGGGATTTCGCGAGCCTGGCCGACACGTCCGTTCAGCTGCTTGGCGAAACTCTTCAGTGGCCGGCTCACTTCCCGTGGCAGCGGTAATGCTTGCAACTGAGAGACCAGCGCCGTCAGTGCGGCGCTGACTTGATCAACCCGGGTTTCCCGGCGTTGCTCGGAGTCGAGCACGGCTTTTTCCAGGCGCGGCAGCAAGGCTGCCAGGCCGGCGTCCATGTCGTCTGTGCGTACGACTTCGCGCATTTCCTTCATGCATAGGTCAACGGCGCGATCGGTGCCTTCGGCAGCCAGGGTGCTGCGCACCAGTCCGCGACGCAGCAGGTCGAGCCGGGCGTCCCATCGACGTTCGAGCTTTTCCTGTTGTTCGATGCTTTTGAGGTATTTCTCTTTCCAGCGCTGTGCTTCGTCGCTCATTCAGGCAGGACTCAACGCGGGGAATGCATCGGCCGTGAGCGAGCCCGGCAGACGAATCTCTACCGCGACCGGCAGGTGATCGGAAATGGGTTGTGCCAGCACTTCGACCTTTTCAAGCGTCAGGGTGGGGCTGAGCAGAATGTGGTCCAGGCAGCGCTGTGGGCGCCAGCTGGGAAATGTCGCTTCCATCTGCGGCGCGAGCAGGCCTAAATCGCGCAGCGGGGAATGTTGCAGCAAGTCACCGGCGTGGGTATTCATATCGCCCATCAGCACCTGGTGCTTATAACCGCCGATCAACTCGCGGATGTAAGCCAGTTGCATGCTACGGGCGCGAGCGCCCAGCGCCAGGTGCATCATCACCACCACGAGCGCCTCCGGACCTTCGCCGAAGCGCACCAGAATGGCCCCGCGACCCTTGGGCCCCGGCAGCGGATGATCCTCGATCGCCCACGGGCGCAGGCGGCTGAGCACGCCATTGCTGTGCTGGCCGAGATGACCGAGATTGCGATTGAGTTGTTGATACCAATAAGGGAAGGCGCCGAGCTGCGCCAGGTGTTCGACCTGATTGACGTAGCCTGATCGGAGGCTGCCGCCATCGGCTTCCTGCAAGGCGACCAGATCGAAGTCGCCCAGCAGATTGCCGATTTTTTGCAGGTTGTCGGCACGCCCGGTGTGCGGCAGCAGATGCTGCCAGCCGCGGGTCAGATAGTGCCGATAACGCTCGGTACTGATGCCGACCTGGATATTGAAACTGAGCAAACGCAGACGGCTGTCCACGGGCAACCCCGTCGATTCCAGGTGATGCTCGTTGACCCGCGGGTCGTGCAGGCCAACGATGCGTTCAGTTCCCCAGCGGCGCATGGCAGGTGCCGCGCTTAGTTGGCAACGGCCTTGGTTGCCGCTCGCTCTTTGGCGACCAGTTGGTCGGCCAGTTTCAACGCTTGTTCGGCGCCGCCGGCAGAACCGATGTCAAAGCGATACTTGCCATTGACGATCATGGTAGGCACCCCGGTGATTTCGTATTTCTTGGCAAGCTCTTTGGCTTTGTTGATCTGGCCCTTGATGGCGAAGGAGTCGAAGGTGGCCAGGAATTTGTCCTTGTCTACACCTTGGGTCGCCAGGAAGTCCGCCATGTCTTCTTTGTCGGTCAGTTTCTTGTGTTCTTTCTGGATTGCGTTGAACACCGCAGCGTGAACCTTGCTCTCGACACCCATGGCCTCAAGCGTCAGGAACATCTGGCCGTGGGCATCCCAAGGGCCGCCAAACATGGCCGGGATACGTACGAAATTCACGTCGGAAGGCAGCTTTTCAACCCATGGGTTGATGACGGGTTCGAAGGCATAGCAATGCGGGCAGCCGTACCAGAACAGCTCCACGACTTCGATCTTGCCAGGCTCGGCCACCGGGACCGGGTTGCTCAGTTCGACATAGGGCGCTTCAGGTTTTTCGGCGGCTTGGGCAGTCATGCCGAACAGGCTGGCAGCGACGAGTGCGGCGCTGATGATCAGATTACGCATGCTTTACTCCTGGACAATTTGGGCGCCTCGCGCGACCTGTTTTCAGACAGATTCCGGCGGGCTTGAGTTCTGTAGTGTAACGGCAGCGGCCACAAAAAAGGGCAGCCAAAGCTACCCTTTTTATGTTTGCATCGACGGATTAATCGAGAGTTAACGTTGCAAGAGATGTACATCACTCACAACGCTCGATCACAGGCCTTAGTGCAAGCCTTGAATATAGCTGGAGACGGCGGCGATATCTTCGTCGCTCAGCTTTTTAGCGATGCTTTGCATTGGTTTGGTGTCGCCGTCGTTGGTCCGGCCACCTTCTTCTTTTCTGAATTCGGTCAGTTGCTTGCCGACGTACTGAGCATGCTGGCCGCCCAGGTGCGGGAAGCCGGCAGCTGCGTTGCCTGCGCCATTGGGCGAGTGGCAGCCGGTGCAGGCTGGCAGCCCTTTGGCCAGGTCGCCGCCACGGAACAGTGCTTCACCGCGAGCCACGATTTTCGGGTCGGCGGCACCGACGCTGCCTTTCTGGCTGGCGAAGTAGGCGGAGATATCGGCCAGGTCCTGATCGCTGAGGTTGGTCAGCAGGCCGGTCATTTCCAGCACCGTGCGTTTGCCGGACTTGATGTCGTGCAGCTGCTTGTTCAGATAACGCTCGCCCTGGCCTGCCAGTTTCGGAAAGTTAGGCGCCATGCTATTGCCATCCGGGCCATGACAGGCGCCACATACTGCGGCTTTCGCCTGACCAGCAGTCGCATCACCTGCAGCATGGGCAATACCGGAGATCCCCACGGTCAACAGCAGACTCACGATCAATTTGTTCATCAGCTAATCCAACTACGGCTAAGGGTTAAAGAGTTATGGACCGGGTTTACTCGCTCATCCACTGGATGATGTCTCGGTAATCCTCGGCACTGCAGTCCATGCACAAACCACGCGGCGGCATCGCCTTGAAACCCTGGGTCACGTGTTGCACCAGCGTCTCCATACCTTTCGCCAACCTCGGCGTCCAAGCTTCCTGATCGCCCTTGCGGGGCGCCATGGGTAGTTGGCCGGAATGACAGGCACCACAAACACGGTTGTACACAGCTTCCGGATCCTGTGTAGCCTGAGCGCTGTAAAGCGGCATCAAGACACCGGCAGCTAGCAGCCATTTCGTCATAAAACGACCTTTTCAGGGTTGAGAGCGTGCTGCGTTCTAATGCGCAATCAAGGTCAATCGCTCTCGTGAACTTCATCCTACGCTGGGACAAAGCGCACACAAAATCTGCGGCATTATATACTGGCGTCACTGAAACGGAAACGACACTGCTTGCCGCGTCCATTCCCGGCGCCGCCCACATCGGAAATCCCATGCAACTCAAGAATCCCATCCTCGGCCTGTGCCAACAGTCCACCTTTATGCTCAGCGCCGCCAAAGTCGACCAATGTCCCGACGACGAAGGCTTTGAAGTGGCCTTCGCCGGGCGTTCCAACGCCGGCAAGTCCAGCGCATTGAATACTCTGACCCACGCCAGCCTGGCACGGACCTCGAAAACACCGGGTCGCACACAGCTGTTGAACTTCTTCAAGCTAGACGATGAACGCCGTCTGGTCGACCTGCCAGGCTACGGTTATGCAAAAGTACCGATCCCGTTGAAGATGCACTGGCAGCGTCACCTGGAAGCCTATCTGGGTGGCCGTGAGAGTCTGAAAGGTTTGATTCTGATGATGGACATCCGTCATCCAATGACCGACTTCGACCTGTTGATGCTCGATTGGGCCGTCGCCAGCGGCATGCCGATGCATATTCTGCTGACCAAGGCCGACAAACTGACCTACGGCGCGGCAAAAAACACGCTGCTCAAGGTTCAATCGGAAATCCGCAAGGGTTGGGGCGATACGATCACTATCCAGCTGTTTTCGGCCCCCAAGCGCATGGGCCTGGAAGAAGCCTACACCGTACTGGCGGACTGGATGGAGTTGGCGGACAAGGGTGCCGAGGCTGCCCAGTAAGTCTCTCGAGGCCAATTGGCAGGCAAAAAAAACCCCGGACTTCGTATGGGGAGGGAGAAGTTCCGGGGTTCAAGTTCCGGACCGCTAGGGCGGGGTCCAGATATCTGCCAACACTTAACACAACATAGGAGCATCGAAGGGCTTCACCAGCCATTCAGTATCTCTGAGTGGCGGTTCGCGGATTTAGTTCAGACTATTTTCAAAATCCTTTGGAAATAATCACTGTCGTTTTTCGCTCTATAGCCCTTCGTCATGTGCTGCGGCGCCAGGCCGCAGCACAAACGTCTTTTCAGGTGGCTCAGTGCGCCTCATCCCAGTTGTTGCCTGCGCCCACCTCAACCAGAAGCGGTACGTCCAGTTGTGCGGCGTTGCTCATGTGCACGCGAATCTCCTCGCGTACCTGGTCGACCAGGTCCTCACGCACCTCGAGCACCAATTCATCGTGTACCTGCAGGATGACTTTGGCGTCCAGGCCTGACGATGCCAGCCAGTTGTCCACCGCCACCATGGCTTTCTTGATGATGTCCGCCGCGGTGCCTTGCATCGGGGCGTTGATCGCCGTGCGCTCGGCAGCTTTGCGCAGGGCCTGGTTTTTCGCGTTGATTTCCGGCAAGTACAGGCGACGACCAAAGATGGTTTCGACGAAGCCTTGCTCGGCGGCCTGGGCGCGCGTGCGCTCCATGTACTGCAGCACGCCGGGATAACGGGCGAAATAACGGTCGATGTAGGCCTGGGACTGTTTGCGATCGACGCCGATCTGCTTGGCCAGGCCAAACGCGCTCATGCCGTAGATCAAGCCGAAGTTGATGGCTTTCGCACTTCGACGCTGATCGTTGGTAACCGCATCCAGCTCGACGCCGAACACTTCTGCGGCCGTGGCCCGGTGGACATCGAGGTTGTTGCGGAAGGCATGCAGCAAGCCTTCGTCCTTGGCCAGGTGCGCCATGATCCGCAGTTCGATTTGCGAGTAATCCGCGGCCAGCAGTTTGTAGCCTTTCGGCGCGACGAACGCCTGACGAATCCGGCGACCTTCGGCGGTACGGATCGGAATGTTCTGCAGGTTCGGGTCGATGGACGACAAACGCCCGGTGGCTGCGACAGCTTGCTGGTAAGACGTATGAATGCGCCCGGTGCGTGCGTTGATCTGCTCTGGCAAACGGTCGGTGTAGGTGCTTTTGAGCTTGCTCAGCGAGCGGTATTGCATCAGCACCTTGGGCAGCGGGTAGTCCTGTTCGGCCAACTCGGCCAGCACGGCTTCGGCAGTCGACGCCTGACCCTTGGCGGTTTTGCTGAGTACAGGCAAACCGAGCTTTTCGTAGAGGATCACGCCCAGTTGCTTTGGCGAGCCAAGGTTGAATTCTTCACCGGCAATGGCAAAGGCCTCACGCTCAAGGGCGACCAGTTTCTCGCCCAGCTCGACGCTCTGGATGCCCAGCAGGTTGGCGTCTACAAGCGCGCCCTGACGCTCGATACGGGCCAGGACCGGCATCAGCGGCATTTCAATCTCGTTGAGCACTTTGACCAGGCTTGGCGTCGCGGCCAGTTTTTCCTGCAATACCAGATGCAGGCGGAAGGTGACATCGGCGTCTTCGGCGGCATAGGGACCCGCCAGCTCAAGGGAAATCTGGTCGAAGGTCAGCTGTTTGACGCCTTTGCCCGCAATCTCCTGGATGTCGGTCTTGCTTTGGCCCAGGTACTTGAGCGCCAGGCTGTCCATGTCGTGGCGGGTGGCCGTTGAGTCCAGTACGTAGGACTCGAGCATGGTGTCGTAGGCAATACCCTGAACAGTAATCCCGTTGTTCTGATCGCCACCGATGGCGCAATTGGCGAGGATATTGGTGTCGAACTTCGCATGTTGGCCGACTTTCAGTTTATTCGGGTTTTCCAGCAGCGGTTTCAACGCCAGCAGCACGGAGTCACGGTCCAGTTGTTCCGGTACGCCCATGTAGGAATGGGTCAGCGGAATGTAGGCTGCTTCGTTGGCCGCGACAGAGAACGACAGGCCTACCAGTTGCGCGTGTTGGGCATCGCTGCCGTTGGTTTCGGTGACGAAGGCGATCAGCGGCGCCTTGTCGAGTTTGTCCAGCCAGGCCTCGAAGCGCTTCTGGTCGAGGATGGTTTCGTATTTCGCTTCGGCGGCACCCGGCTGCTCCTGGGCGACCTCGACGATGTCCTGACCCGAACGCTTGGCGTCGCGCTGGTTCTCTTCGAACCAGCTCTTAAACTCCAGCAGGGAATAGAGTTCGGCAAGCTTGTCGTGATCCGGTGGGCCCATCTGCAGATCGTCGAGGCCGATGTCCAGCGGCACGTCGATCTTGATGGTTGCCAATCGGTAAGAAAGAAAGGCCATTTCCTTATGCTCTTCGAGCTTGGCCGGCAGGGTCTTGGCGCCGCGAATCGGCAGGGTCGGGACGATATCGAGCTGCGCATAGAGCTCGGTCAGGCCGCCATTCACGCCAACCAGCAGGCCGGAAGCGGTCTTCGGACCGATACCCGGAACGCCCGGGATGTTGTCGGACGAATCGCCCATCAACGCCAGATAATCGATGATCTGCTCGGGAGCGACGCCGAATTTCTCCTTCACGCCTTCCACGTCCAGCGCGCTACCGGTCATCGTATTGACCAAGGTAATGTGCCCGTCGACCAGTTGTGCCATATCCTTGTCACCGGTGGAAATCACCACCGGACGGTCGGCGGCCGCGCTGCTGCGGGCCAGGGTGCCGATCACATCGTCCGCTTCGACGTTGTCCACGCACAGCAATGGAAAGCCCAAGGCCTTGACGCTGGCGTGCAGCGGCTCGATCTGGACCCGCATATCGTCAGGCATGCTTGGGCGGTTGGCCTTGTACTCGGCGAACATCGCGTCGCGGAACGTCCCGCCCTTGGCGTCGAACACCACGGCGAACGGGCTGTCCGGGTACTGCTTGCGCAGACTCTTGAGCATGTTCAATACGCCCTTGACCGCACCGGTCGGCAGGCCTTTGGACGTGGTCAGCGGTGGCAGCGCATGAAAAGCGCGGTACAGGTAAGAAGAACCGTCCACCAGGACGAGGGGGGCTTGGCTCATGAGCAGGATCAACCTTTTCGGCGGGTCCGGCGCTAGAATAGCGGGACCGTTGACGACAAAGGGACAAGGTTATCATGCGCACACTAAATCGCTTGTTGCTGGCTGGCTTCTTTGCAATCACTCCATTGGCTGTCATGGCGGCGGATGACAAGCCCTCGGCGGACCCGGAAGTAACGATCCGCACGGAAGGCGATAAAACCATTCAGGAGTATCGCCAGAACGGCTTCGTGTACGCGATCAAGGTCACCCCGAAGGTCGGAAAACCGTACTTTCTGATACGTGCGGACGGAACAGATGCAAACTATATCCGCTCGGATCAGCCGGATATGCTGATTCCCTCGTGGAAAATCTTTGAGTGGAAGTAGTTTCTTAATTTCAATCGGCGCTGGCTCAACCGCGGCGCCCGTACTGGCAGTTTTAACCATGTCTGTGTTCACCCCCCTGGCTCGGCCCGAGCTGGAAACCTTTCTCGCCCCTTACGGGCTCGGCCGCCTGCTTGATTTCCAGGGGATCGCCGCCGGTAGCGAAAACACCAATTTCTTTATCAGCCTGGAGCAGGGCGAGTTTGTCCTGACCCTGGTCGAACGCGGTCCGGTGCAGGAGATGCCGTTCTTCATCGAACTGCTCGACGTGCTGCACGACGCCAACCTGCCTGTGCCTTATGCCCTGCGCACCACCGACGGCGTTGCATTGCGTGAGCTGGCCGGTAAACCTGCGCTGTTGCAGCCACGCCTGGCGGGCAAGCACATCAAGGACGCCAACGCCCAGCATTGCGCTCAGGTCGGCGAGCTGCTGGCTCACCTGCACCTGGCGACCCAGGCCAACATGATCAAGCGCAAAACCGATCGCGGCCTGGACTGGATGCTGGAAGAGGGCACGCAGTTTCTCTCGCACCTGAACGCCGAACAAAGCGATTTGCTGCAACGGGCTCTGGAAGAGATCACCCAGCAGAAGACGAAAATTCTGGCGCTGCCGCGGGCCAACATCCATGCGGATCTGTTCCGCGACAATGCGATGTTCGAAGGCACGCACCTGACCGGGTTGATCGACTTCTACAACGCTTGTTCAGGGCCGATGCTCTATGACGTGGCGATTGCCTTGAACGACTGGTGCTCGGATGAGCAAGGGCAGCTCGACGGGGCTCGGGCGCGGGCGTTGCTGGGCGCTTATGCCGCGCTGCGACCGTTCACCGCTGCCGAAGCTGAGTTGTGGCCGACCATGCTGCGCGTGGCGTGCGTGCGGTTCTGGTTGTCGCGGTTGATTGCGGCGGAGTCTTTCGCTGGGCAGGACGTGTTGATTCACGATCCGATGGAGTTTCAACTGCGCTTGGCGCAGCGGCAGAAGGTCGACACGCCGCTGCCTTTCGCCCTTTAAAATGAGGCGAGGGGGCTTGCCCCCTCGCCTCAGGGTCTATGGGATGCTTACAACGACTCCAGGCACCCGGCCAAATCATTCCCCAACTTTTCCAGCACCTGCTCATACCCTTGGGCAGTCGCTGGTGTGTATCCGCCCAATGCATCCAGCTCCGCCAGTTTCACCGGTAGCCCGGCCACCAGGGTTTCTGCCAGGCGCGGGCGCAGCGGCGGTTCGCTGAACACGCAAGTTTTGCCGACTTCCTGCAACCGCGCGCGCATCGCCGCGACGTGCTGGGCACCGGGCTGTACTTCGGCTGCGACACTGAACACACCGGCGTGCTTGAGGCCGTAGGCGTCTTCGAAGTAGTCGAAGGCTTCGTGGAACACGAAGTAAGGCTTGTTCGCGATCCCTGCCAGGCGAGCCTTCAGGCGCAGGTCCAAGGCATCCAGGCGCTCATCGAAGGCTTTGAGGTTGCTCTGATAGCGCGCCGCGTTAGCCGGATCGGCTGCACTCAGATCGGCCGCCATTTTGCTGGCGATCACTCGGGCGTTGATCGGTGACAACCACAAGTGCGCATCCAGGCTGCCGGGGCGATGATCGTGGTCATGCTCATCGGCTTCTTCGGCGTGGGAGTGGCTGTCTTCGGCGAAACGTCGCAGCTTCAGGCCAGGCAAATCCTGCACTGCGACGCTGGGCAGCGTACGACCTTTCAGTACGCGAGGCAGAAAACCCTCCATGTCCGGACCGATCCAGTAAACCAGGTCCACCGACTGCACCTTCCGTACGTCGGATGGGCGCAAGGCATAGTTATGCGGTGATGCTCCGGGCGGCAGCAACACTTCCGGAATCGCCACACCTTCCTGCACCGCAGCAGCAATCAGCTGCAGCGGCTTGATGCTGGTAAGTACTTTGACTTCGGCCTGGGCTGAACCGATCAGCAGAAAACTTGCGACAAATGCGACAAAGATAGAAAAAAGTCGGGACACGATGACCACTCGAAGAGGCGAGAACGGGTAACATAATAACGTCTCTCACAACACTCGTCGCCGCTCATGCCTAAAACACCGATTGCCAGTCGTCCCCACGACCACTCTCATTGCGTCCATAGCGCATTGTCTGAGGCCGATGCCTTGTGCGCACGTCAGGGGCTACGCCTGACCGCTTTGCGCCGGCGGGTGCTGGAACTGGTCTGGCAAAGCCATAAACCGCTGGGTGCCTACGACATTCTGGCGGTGCTCAGCGAGCAGGACGGCCGCCGAGCTGCGCCGCCGACCGTGTATCGCGCGCTGGATTTTCTGCTGGAAAACGGCCTGGTACACCGCATCTCCTCGCTGAACGCCTTCGTCGGCTGCAATCACCCGGAACACGCTCACCAAGGCCAGTTCCTGATTTGCCGCCAATGCCACGCCGCCATCGAGCTTGAACAGAAGTCCATCAGCGACGCGATCGTCGGCAGCGCCAGGGACGTCGGATTTATCGTCGAGGCCCAGACCGTTGAAGTCATCGGTCTCTGCTCGGGTTGCCAGGGGGCTTAATGAGCAATGCGCTGATCCGTCTTGAGCAGGTGGCCGTCACTTTTGCCGGGCAAAACGTGCTGGATAACATCGAACTGAGCGTCGAGCCGGGGCAGATCGTTACCCTGATCGGCCCTAATGGCGCCGGCAAAACCACGCTGGTGCGCGCGGTGCTCGGTTTGTTGAAGCCCGACAGCGGCAGCGTCTGGCGCAAGCCGAAGTTGCGCGTCGGTTACATGCCGCAAAAACTCCATGTCGATCCAACCCTGCCGCTATCAGTGCTGCGTTTCTTGCGTCTGGTCCCTGGCGTGGACCGCGCTCGGGCCTTGGCCGCCCTCAAGGAGGTCGGCGCCGAGCAGGTGATCGACAGCCCGGTACAAAGTGTTTCCGGTGGCGAAATGCAGCGAGTACTGCTGGCCCGGGCATTGCTGCGCGAGCCGGAGTTGCTGGTGCTCGATGAGCCGGTACAAGGCGTCGACGTGGCCGGTCAAGCCGAGCTCTATAGCCTGATCACACGTCTGCGCGACCGTCATGGCTGCGGCGTATTGATGGTCTCTCACGATTTGCATCTGGTGATGAGCACCACCGACCAGGTGGTGTGTCTGAATCGCCATGTCTGCTGCTCCGGGCATCCCGAGCAGGTCAGCGGCGATCCCGCGTTCGTCGAACTGTTCGGAAAGAACGCACAAAGTCTGGCGATTTATCACCACCATCACGACCACGCTCACGACCTGCATGGCTCGGTGGTCATTGCGACCCCGTCGGCCCATACCCATATTCATGGAGATAGCTGCAAGCATGGCTGATTTTCTGCTCTTCGCCCTGCTTGCAGGTCTGGCCCTGGCGCTGGTTGCGGGCCCGTTGGGTTCGTTTGTGGTCTGGCGGCGCATGGCTTATTTCGGCGACACCCTGTCCCACGCCGCGCTGCTGGGTGTGGCGCTGGGCTTTCTGCTGGATGTCAGCCCGACCGTGGCTGTCACCGTAGGCTGCCTGTTGCTGGCAGTGTTGCTGGTGACGCTGCAACAGCGGCAGCCATTGGCGTCTGACACGCTGTTGGGAATTCTCGCACCGAGCACGCTCTCCCTGGGCCTGGTGGTACTAAGCTTCATGCATGAAGTGCGGATCGACCTGATGGCCTATCTGTTCGGCGACCTGCTGGCGATCAGCCCGACCGATCTGGCCTGGATCCTCGGCGGCAGCGCGGCGGTGCTGGTATTGCTTGTCACGCTGTGGCGACCCTTGCTGGCGATCACCGTGCATGAAGAACTGGCCAGGGTGGAAGGTTTGCCGGTGGCGGCGTTGCGTCTGGTCCTGATGTTGCTGATCGCCGTGGTGATCGCGGTGGCGATGAAAATCGTCGGCGTGTTGCTGATTACTTCGTTACTGATTATTCCGGCGGCTGCGGCACAACGTCACGCCCGCTCGCCGGAGCAGATGGCACTGGGCGCGAGCCTGCTGGGCATGCTCGCGGTGTGTGGCGGGCTGGCGTTGTCCTGGTTCAAGGACACCCCGGCTGGCCCGTCGATTGTGGTGGCGGCCGCCGCGTTGTTTCTGCTGAGTTTTGTCCTGCCCCGTCGAGGGGTGTAGACTTGCTCGTTTTTTGCGCAAATAGAGAGTCGCAGGAATGAAGCCGTTCGCCTCCAGTTATCTGCTCCTTGTCGCATTTTCGCTGCTACTGGGTGCTTGCCAAAGCACGCCGCCGGCGGCCACCGAGGCCCCCGATGCACGGGCCACGGCTATTGCACAGCTGGAACAAAGCCTGGCCAGCAGCGAGCTGGCCACCGCCGAGGATCAATTGGCGGCCTTGCAGGCCGAGTCGCCCAACGATCAATCCCTTGAGCAATACCAGCGGCAATTGGCCGAAGCCTATTTGCTGCGCAGCCAGATCGTGTTGCAAAAAGGTGATGTGAATGCCGCGGCCACTGCCCTCAGCCGTGCCCGGGTATTGATGCCCAAGGCCCCGGCGCTGACCGGTGGCGTTAATAATGCAATTGTTCATGCACGCAAGGCTGAACTGGATAAAGCCGAAGCGGCCCTCAAGGCTGCCGAAGCCAGACCGCAGGCCAAAGTGATCGACCCGACGGCTGAAAGCACGACGGTGGCATTGAACCTCAACGATATGAGCAAACTTCGTCGTCAACTGGATGCTATCGCCGCCGATGTGGTGAATTATCAGTGCGACGTGAGCATTCAGGTTCCCCGTACTCAGGACTACCCATGGTTGGCCACGTTGCTGACCAAACGGGTGAAGAAGCTGGATTCGGGGTTTGATCTGAAGCTGGAGAAACAGATTCTGCGCAATATTCCGGCGCAGATGGTTTTGAGCCCTCGCAAGCCCTAAAAGCATCGCGGGCAAGCCTAGGTCCTACAGGCCCGGATTGATCACACATTATGTGTACGACCCAAAACCGTAGGAGCGAGGCTTGCCCGCGAAGGCGCCCTTCCTGTCGATAGAAATCCCTAAGCCGGAATCGCCTTGGCCTTAGGCTCCCTGTCCCATACTCTATGCTGACCGATCGCGGCAAAAAACGCCTTGAACAACTTGGTATCCGTACCCACGATCAACCCCGCGTCCGCTTCCAGTTTCAATACCTCCAGCAACTGCTTCGCTTCGCCATGCAAGGCGATCGCCTTCAGGTGTTTGTATGCCTCCAACAGGTAATGCAGCGCCACACCATCACTGCTTAGTGCCTTGATCGACGCCGCGCCACCCGGCACGAACACCGCGTCGAAGGCCACGGACGGCAAACCTTCCATCGACGCATCCACCGGCAGTGCTTTGCCATTGGCGGTGGTCACGGGGGCCGAGGTCGGGCCGAGCAGTTTGGCGTGAGCGCCTTCGGCCTTCAGCGCTTTCTTCATGGCGTCAATCGCCGCGCCATCGACACCGTTGGCCGCCAGGATCGCGACTTTTCGGGTTTTAATGTCTTCGGGCAACAAGTTAGCCTGGCTCAGGGCAGGGGAGTGATCCAGTGAGGTGTTACGCACCTTGACCGTTCCAGCCTTCGGAACCGGCAAGCCCAGGTTCTGCGCCACGCGTTTGGCCAGTTCCAGATCGATATTGGCCAGGATCTCATTGACCTGACGCACACGAATAAACTCGCGTTCGACCTTGCCCAGCTCAAAGCTGTAGGCGGCAATGATGTGCTCCTGTTCGTGCTTGCTCATGCTGTGGAAAAACAGCCGAGCCTGGGAGAAGTGGTCGCTGAACGACTCGCTGCGCTGGCGGATCTTGGCGGCGTCGACGCGCTCCGGGTAACTCTCGAAGCCGCCGTCCTGCGCTGCGGGCAGGGTCTCCTTCGGCCAGCCACTGTCGATGGAGTTCGGCTCGTAGGAAGCACGCCCCTTGTCGATGGTGGTGCGGTGCTGCGCATCCCGTTGACCGTTATGGAACGGTGCCAGTGGGCGGTTGATCGGGATCTCGTGAAAGTTCGGTCCGCCAAGTCGGCTGATCTGCGTATCGGTGTAGGAAAACAGCCGGCCTTGTAGCAGCGGATCATTCGAAAAATCGATTCCGGGCACGATATGCCCTGGGCAGAAGGCAACCTGTTCAGTCTCGGCGAAGAAGTTGTCCGGGTTGCGGTTGAGCACCATCTTGCCCAGGGGAGTGATCGGTACGATTTCCTCGGGGATGAGCTTGGTCGGATCAAGGATGTCGAAGTCGAAGGCATGTTCGCTTTCCTCCTCGATGACCTGTACGCCCAATTCCCACTCTGGATAGTCCCCCGTCTCGATGGACTCCCAGAGATCACGGCGATGGAAGTCGGCGTCTTTCCCGGCGAGCTTCTGCGCTTCATCCCACACCAGCGAACAGGTGCCGGCGACGGGGCGCCAATGGAATTTGACGAACCGCGATTTGCCCTCGGCGTTGATCATGCGGAACGTGTGCACGCCGAAGCCTTGCATGCTGCGCAGGCTTTTGGGGATCGCCCGGTCAGACATGGTCCAGATCACCATGTGCGCGGACTCCGGCACCAGAGAAACAAAGTCCCAAAAGGTGTCGTGGGCCGAACCGCCGGTAGGAATTTCATTGTGGGGCTCGGGTTTTACCGCGTGCACGAAGTCAGGAAACTTGATCGCATCCTGAATGAAGAACACCGGCATGTTGTTACCCACGAGGTCGAAGTTGCCTTCGTCGGTGAAAAACTTCACCGCGAAACCGCGTACGTCGCGCACGGTATCCCCCGACCCGCGCGGGCCTTGCACCGTGGAGAAGCGCACAAAAACCGGAGTTTTTTGATGTGGATCTTGTAGGAATGCGGCCTTGGTCAGTACGGAATGGGGCTCGTAGGCCTGGAAGTAACCGTGGGCGCCAGTGCCGCGGGCATGAACGATGCGCTCAGGAATACGTTCATGGTCAAAATGCGTGATCTTTTCACGCATGATGAAGTCTTCCAGCAATGACGGCCCACGGGCGCCGGCCTTCAACGTGTTCTGATTGTCCGCGACCTTCACGCCCTGGTTGGTGCGCAGGGCCTGCTCGGTGGCATCGGAGCGAAATTGTTCCAGGCTGTCGAGCTTGGGATTGGTGTTGCTGCGGTCCAGGGTATCGGTCCCGGCCAGTGCGCTGGTGGCGGCAGGCTTTTTAGTACTCATCAGACGTAGACTCCTCGTTGCGATTCCCGTCGTGGTCAGGGCTCATTGGCATTGCCCGGGCTTTTTCGAGTTGCTTAATGAGTGACTGATGAGGCGCTGGCGCCGTTCCTTTTTTCTGACCTTTGATCGCGTTATTGCCAAATCGCTGGTTGAAAGCGAAATAAATGCTAAGAACCTCTATACGGACAGGCTAAAATGCGCGCCCGGCTAACCGCTGATCCTTTTCTAACGCGCCCCACAAGGTTCGCTACGTGATCGAGTTTCAAAACGTCCACAAAACTTACCGCGTCGCCGGTAAGGATATTCCCGCCCTGCATCCGACCAGTCTGACGATTGAGAACGGTCAGGTCTTTGGCCTGATCGGCCATTCCGGTGCGGGAAAAAGTACCCTGCTGCGCCTGATCAACCGCCTGGAAAACTCCAGTGGCGGCAAGATCATCGTCGATGGTGAAGAAGTCACAGCGCTGGATGCCAACGGCCTGCGACGTTTCCGTCAGCAGGTCGGGATGATTTTCCAGCACTTCAACTTGCTGGCGTCCAAGACCGTGGCCGATAACGTCGCGCTGCCGCTGACCCTCGCCGGTGAGCTGTCGCGTAGCGAAATCGACCAGCGTGTGGCGCAGTTGCTGGCGCGGGTTGGCCTGGCCGACCATGCGAAAAAATACCCGGCGCAACTGTCCGGTGGTCAGAAGCAGCGTGTCGGCATCGCCCGCGCCCTGGCAACCAAGCCGAAAATTTTGCTGTGCGACGAAGCCACCAGTGCCCTCGACCCGCAGACCACGGCGTCGGTTTTGCAATTGCTGGCCGAGATCAATCGCGAGCTGAAGCTGACCATTGTTCTGATCACCCACGAGATGGATGTGATTCGTCGAGTCTGCGATCAGGTGGCGGTGATGGATGCCGGTGTGATCGTCGAGCAAGGTTCGGTGGCCGAAGTGTTCCTGCACCCCAAGCACCCGACCACCAAGCGCTTCGTCCAGGAAGACGAGCAGATCGACGAGAGCGAACAGCGCGACGACTTCGCTCATGTGCCGGGCCGCATCGTGCGTCTGACCTTCCAGGGCGAAGCGACCTATGCACCATTGCTGGGTACCGTCGCCCGGGAAACGGGCGTGGACTACAGCATCCTGGCCGGTCGTATCGATCGCATCAAAGAGGTTCCCTACGGCCAATTGACCCTGGCCGTCACCGGTGGCGACATGGAAGCGGCGTTTGCTCACTTCACCGCAGCTGATGTCCATATGGAGGTGCTGCGCTGATGGAAGTCCTGATGAGTTTCTTTTCCAATATCGACTGGTACGAAATCTGGCTGGCCACCGGCGACACCCTGCTGATGCTTGGCGGTTCGCTGTTGTTCACCGTGCTGCTGGGGTTGCCGTTGGGCGTGCTGTTGTTCTTGTGCAGCCCGCGCCAGTTGCTGGAAGCCAAAGGCGTCTACGCGATGCTATCGCTGGTGGTGAACATTCTGCGTTCGCTGCCGTTCATCATTCTGCTGATCGTGATGATTCCGTTCACCGTATTGATTACCGGCACCTCCCTCGGTGTCGCCGGTGCGATCCCACCGCTGGTGGTGGGCGCCACGCCGTTCTTCGCGCGACTGGTGGAAACCGCCCTGCGTGAAGTGGATCGCGGCATCATCGAAGCGACCCAGGCCATGGGCGCGACGACCCGTCAGATCATCACCAACGCCTTGCTGCCGGAAGCCCGCCCGGGCATCTTCGCAGCGATTACGGTGACAGCGATTACACTGGTGTCCTACACAGCAATGGCCGGTGTGGTCGGCGCTGGCGGCTTGGGCGACCTGGCGATCCGTTTCGGTTACCAGCGTTTCCAGACCGACGTGATGGTGGTCACTGTGGTGTTGCTGCTGGTGCTGGTTCAAGTGCTGCAAACCGTCGGCGACAAGCTGGTGGTTCATTTCTCCCGCAAATAAACAGTTTTCGTCACTTAAGACATGAGCCGGCCATTCGCTGGCAGGCGCCGAAGACTGGCGCCTCACAAGGAGTTAGCTGAATGAAAAAACTACTCGTCGCATTCGCTGCCATTGCAGCCTTTTCCGCCCACGCTGCCGACACCCTGACCGTTGCGGCCACCCCGGTGCCCCACGCGGAAATCCTCGAGTTCGTTAAACCAGCCCTGGCCAAAGAAGGCGTGGACCTGAAAGTCAAAGTCTTCACCGACTACATCCAGCCGAACGTACAGGTGGCCGAGAAGCGTCTGGACGCCAACTTCTTCCAGCACCAACCGTACCTGGATGAGTTCAACAAGGCCAAGGGCACCAACCTCGTCAGCGTTGCCGGTGTGCACCTGGAGCCGCTGGGCGCTTACTCCAGCAAGTACAAGAAACTGGAAGAGCTGCCGGGCGGCGCCAACGTGGTGATCCCGAACGACGCCACCAACGGCGGCCGTGCGCTGTTGCTGCTGGAGAAGGCTGGCCTGATCAAGTTGAAGGATTCGAAAAATATCCTGTCGACCGTGAAGGACATCACCGAGAACACCAAGGATCTGAAATTCCGTGAACTGGAAGCCGCGACCATCCCCCGCGTGCTGACTCAGGTCGACCTGGCGCTGATCAACACCAACTACGCGCTGGAAGCCAAGCTCGATCCGTCCAAGGACGCGCTGGTCATCGAAGGCAGCGACTCGCCGTACGTGAACATCCTCGTTGCCCGTCCGGACGACAAGGACAGCGCGGCAATGCAGAAACTGGTTGCTGCCCTGCACAGCCCGGAAGTGAAAGCCTTCATTCTCGAGAAGTACAAAGGCGCGGTATTGCCGGCGTTCTGATCTGAAGTTTTAACGAAAAAAATGGGGCGCATTGAATGCGCCCCATTTTTTTGCCTGAAACACCGTACCTGTGGTGCTTATTGACGGTTGAGCATCACCGGCAACTGCGCCACCAGTTTCTGGTTATTCAGCGGTGCACGAATGAACCCGCGTTGAGTCCCGTCCGGTCCGATCACCGCCAGGTTGCCGCTGTGGTCGACGGTGTAGTTCGGCTTGCTGGTGTCCGCCGGAATGAACGGAATGCTCACCGCGTTGGCCATTTTCTGAAGGTCTTCGACCGAGGCTGCGGTCAGCCCGATGAATTGCGGATCGAAGTAGCCCAGGTACTGCTTGAGTTGCTTGGGCGTATCGCGGTTCGGGTCGACGCTGACCAGGATGACCTGCAACTTGTTCACCGCATCCGCCGGCAGTTCACTCTTGATCTGCCGCAGCTGGGCGAGGGTGGTCGGGCAGATGTCCGGGCAGAAGGTGTAGCCGAAGAACAGCAAACTCCACTTGCCTTTCAGTTCGTTGACCGCCACTGGCTTGCCGTCCTGATCGGTCATCTTCACGTCCGGCAGATTACGGCTTTGGGGCAGCAGGATGATCCCTGCATCAATCAGCGCCGTCGGGTCTCCCTGGTTTTTCCCGGTCAGTACTTTATTGACGGTCAGGCCCAGGATCAGCGCGATCAGGGCAACGAGGATGAAGACGGTTTTCTGGGTTCGGGTCATAGGATCAGCAGTAAGTAGTGGTCTACGAGCAGCGCGATAAACAGCAGGAACAAGTAGTAGATAGAGTACTTGAACGTGTTGATCGCCGCGTGCGGTCGAGTGCCACGGTACAGCACCACGGCCCATTGCAGAAACCTTGCGCCCAGTAAGAGGGCACACATCAGGTAGAGCACGCCGCTCATGTGGATCACGTAGGGCATCAGGCTGACGGCCAGCAACGCAAAGGTATAAAGCAGGATGTGGACTTTGGTGTAGTGCTCGCCATGGGTAACCGGCAGCATCGGAATGTCAGCCTTGGCGTATTCTTCCTTGCGGTGAATCGCCAGCGCCCAGAAGTGCGGCGGGGTCCAGGCGAAGATGATCAGCACCAGCAACAATGGTTCGGCGCCGACATGACCGGTGGCGGCGGTCCAGCCGAGCAGTGGCGGGGCAGCTCCGGCGAGGCCGCCGATGACGATGTTCTGCGGCGTCGCGCGTTTCAGGAAACCGGTGTAGACCACGGCATAACCGAGCAAGGAGGCGAGGGTCAGCCACGCCGTCAACGGGTTGGTGAAAGTCAGTAGCAAGGCCTGGCCGAGCATCGCCAGTATCAGGGCGAAGGTCAGCGCGGCGGCTGGAGATACCCGGCCTTCGGCCAGGGGCCGTTTGTGGGTCCGGGCCATGACCGCGTCGATGCGCCGGTCCACCACATGGTTGACCGCCGCGGCACCGCCGGCACACAGGGCGATCCCCAGATTGCCGAACACCAGCACCGTCCATGGCACCCCGGCGCGGGTCGCGAGGAACATGCCGACCAGCGAGGTGATGAGCATCAACACCACCACTTTCGGCTTGGTCAGTTCCAGATAGTCTCGCCAGATGGCCTGACTGTGACGTTCGCCGATCAGAGTCGCCATGGCATCTCTCCTTTTATTGTTATGGGCCCGGCCGAGTGTTTACGCAGGCGTAGACGCCAGCGACGAGGGGGCTGATGCTTGACCCGAACCAGGCTGGTTCGCGCGTGATAATTGACCAGCACCATCGTCAGCAACAGCGCCGCACCGCCGGCGTTGTGGGCGACGGCCACCGGCAGCGGCAAGTGGAACACCACGTTGCTGATGCCCAAGGTGATTTGTGCGGCAAGGGCGATCAGCACCATGACGGCCAGGCGCGTCATGCCGACGACCTTCAGTTGCCAGGCCAGACCGAGCAGAACAAAGGTGACCAGTAATGCGCCGATGCGGTGAGTCAGGTGAATCGCGGTGCGGGCATCGCTGTCCAGCTGCCCGCCCAGATAATTCGGGCCGATGTGCTGGGTCAGGTGAAAACCGTTGGCGAAATCAGCCGGCGGCAGCCATTGGCCGTGGCAGGTCGGAAAGTCGATGCAGGCTACCGCCGCGTAATTGGAGCTGACCCAGCCACCGAGAGCAATTTGCAGGATCACCAGCAGCAAGCCGGCGGTTGCCCAGTATTGCAAACGTCGAGGCACGGTCAGCGCTGGCAATACGCCGGACAGGCGCAAGGTCAGCAGAAACAACAGGCTCAAGGTCGCAAAACCACCGAGTAAATGTCCGGTGACCACTTGCGGCCAAAGCTTGAGCGTCACCGTCCACATGCCGAAAGCCGCTTGGCCAATGACCAACGCCAGCAGGAACAGCGGTAACTTCACCGGCTGCCCCGGATGATGACGATGGACCCAGGCGCGGCCCGCCAACACCGCGATCAGCAGCCCCAGCGTGCCGGCGAAGTAGCGATGGACCATTTCGTTCCAGCCCTTGTGGGCTTCCACCGGAGTGTCTGGAAAATGCAGTTCGGCATGAGCCAATTGGGCTTCGCTTTGCGGCACGCTGATAAAACCGTAGCAGCCGGGCCAGTCCGGGCAACCGAGGCCGGCGTGGGTCAGGCGTGTGTAAGCGCCGAGCAACACCACAATCAGTGCCAGCAAGGTGGCAAACAGCGCGAGGCGAAATCCTGGTTTGGCCATGACGATGCCCTTATCCGATGTTCGACAGTTTCAGCAGGTGGCGCAGGTCGTTGAGCAGATCCTTGCCCTTCACCGTCGGGTCGTAACGCAGCACCAGATTGCCGTGAGGGTCGATGATCCACAGGTGCGGCGTGTCATTGCTCTGCGCGCCTTTGATGTAGGACGGCAGGTCCAATGAATAGCGTTGCAACTGTGGGTACTCGCGTTGAAGTTTAGTCTCGTAATCGCTGTTCAGCGGCTGCGCGATCGCCAGCGCATGGCTGGCGCGGGCAGCATCGCGACCGAGGCCGATCTGGATCTGCCGCGCCAGATAAACCAGCTGCTGGCAATCCACCGAGCAGTCCTTCGGTGCCGTTACCAGCAACTGCCAGCGGTCTTCCTGGGCCTGTACGCCGATGTCGGCGCGGGTCTGGCCGTTACCGATCAGTTCACCGTGATAACTGCGGCCTTCGGGTACCCAGAACTGCAATTTGTACATGCCGGTGGCGAGGATCATCGGACCGATCACCCCCAATAGGATCAGCAGCAACTGCAAGCGTCCGCGCCGCCGATTCACCGGTGTTTTCGCCTCAGACATGCCGGGTGGATTCATGGCCACTCCCATTATTGTTCTCCTTTGCGTTGTGCCATCCGAGATAGAGATAAAGGCCGAACAGCGCGATCGCCAGGGCGAACCACTGCACGGCGTAAGCCAGGTGCTTTTCCGGCCCCATGGCCACCACCGGCCAATCGGCGCGGTAGGTCGCAGGGCCACTTTGCGCGCGTAATTCGTAGGCGAAACCGTCACGTTCAAGCGCCGTCCACAACCTGGCCGGTTCAACGGCGGTGATCAGTTGTGGCCAGGTCGTGGTGTTGGGGTCGGCGTGCAACTGGAACGTTGCGCCGGGGGAGACGTAGACCCAGGCGTCGAGGCTCAACACCTGAGTCGGTGTGGTGAATGACGGCGGGGTGCGCCGATCCGGCCACGGCAGCCAGCCGCGATTGACCAGCAACCAGAGCCCGGTGGCCTGATCCTGAAACGGTTGCAACAGCTCGACCCCGACCTTGCCGTCGCGCTGCCGGTTATCCAGCAGCAGGCTGTGTTCGGCATCGAACTGGCCGTGCAGGCGAACCCGGCGAAAGGCCGGATCTTCGGTGTGTTGCAGTTCGGTGCTGGCCATCGGTTCGGCCGCCCGGCGCTCGGCGTAATTTTGCAGCAGCGCGCTTTTCTCCGCGCCCCGGCTCAACTGCCAGAAGCCGAGTGACACCAGCAAGGGCAGCAGCACCGCGACCACCAGAGTCGGCACGAGGCCCAGCCGGAAGCGCTTCATGGCGTCGCCAGAAAGTCGGTCATCGCGATAGCTATACTCACATGCATCGCCTGTCCCCCGGAGTGTCACCATGCTCAAAGCAGCCATCGTCCTGATGCTGATTGCCACGGTTGTCAGCCTGTTCAGCGGCCTGTTTTTTCTGGTCAAGGACGACAGCAGCTCGAATCGCCTGGTCATCGCCTTGAGTATTCGTGTTGCGCTGGCCGCCATCACTGTCGGCTTGATCGCCTGGGGTTTTTTCAGCGGCCAGTTGGTGTCTCACGTGCCTTGGTAGTCATGAGTACCAGGCTCAAAGTACGTAGACGAAAACGAACAACCCGATCCACACCACATCCACAAAGTGCCAGTACCAGGTCGCCGCCTCGAAGCCGAAATGGTGGTCTGCATTGAAGTGCCCGCGCATGATGCGCATCAGCATCACGAACAGAATGATGGTGCCGATGGTCACGTGGGCACCGTGGAAACCGGTGAGCATGAAGAACGTTGCGCCGTAGATGCCGGAACCGAGGGTCAGGCCCAGCTCGTGGTAGGCGTGCAGGTATTCTTTGGCTTGAAAGCCCAGGAAGCCGCAACCGAGCAACACGGTCAGCGCCAGCCAGATTTTCAGCGCCCCGCGATGGCCTTTCTTCAAGGCGTGGTGAGCGATGGTCACGGTGACGCTGGAACTCACCAGCAGCACGGTGTTGAGCAACGGCAGGCCCCAGGGGCTGATGACTTCCTTGGGGGGAGGAAAGAGTTTCGAGTCCGGGTTGTTCAGCAGCGGCCAGGTGAACTCGAACGTCGGCCACAGCATGTGGGCGATGCCTTTGGTGCCTTCACCACCCAGTGCCGGGCCCGCGATGTTGCGCACATAAAACAGCGCACCGAAAAAGGCCAGGAAGAACATCACCTCCGAGAAAATGAACCAGCTCATGCCCCAGCGGAACGAGCGGTCGAGTTGCGGGCTGTACAACCCCGCGCGACTCTCCTTGACCACCGTCCCGAACCAGCCGAACAGCATGTAGGCCAGCAGCAGTCCGCCGACGAAAAAGATCAGCGGGCCATGGGATTCCGGCCGCGCAGCCTTCAGGTCGTTGAACCAGGTGCCCAGGCCGAACACCGTGACCAGCATGCCGATCGTGGCGATGATCGGCCATTTGCTCTGGGCTGGAACGTAATAATGTTCATGAGTTGCCATTTATTGTTCTCCTTATCGGGCACGCTTTAACGCCTAGCCACCTGTGCTTGCTGCAATAGCCACGGGCGGATGACGTGCGGTGATATCGAACAGCGTGTAGGACAGCGTCAGGTGCTTCACATCCTTGGGCATGTCGCGGTCAACGATGAACCGTACTGGCATCTCGATGCGTTGACCGGGCTGCAGCACTTGCTGGGTAAAGCAGAAACATTCGGTCTTGTGGAAGTACGCCGCGGCTGCACTCGGCGCGATACTCGGCACCGCCTGGGCGCTCATCGGCCGGTCGGTGGGGTTGTGGGCGATAAAAATCATCTCGTTCACCGCCCCGGGGTGCGCGGTCAGCTCATCCGTCTTGGGGTAGAAGTCCCAGGGCATGTCAGCAGCGTTGGTCGACAGAAACTGCACGCGAACCTGCCGCGAGGCGTCGACCGTTTGCTCGCCTTCATACTGCCCGGCGGTTTTGCCATTGATGCCGAATGCCTTGCACATCACGTCGTAGATCGGCACCAGGGCAAAGCCGAAGACAAACATCGCCGCCACCACCAGCAACAGGCGGGTGACCAGTTTCTTCATCGAGATCGAGTCAGCCATTATTTCCAGCCTCTACGCCATATCCTGTAGGAGCTGGCTTGCCAGCGAAGGCGGAGTGTCTGACACACCGCGCTGCGTTCATCGCCAGCAAGCCGGCTCCTACAGGACCGAGGCGTTTCATTTCACTTCCGGCGGTGTGGTGAAGGTGTGATACGGCGCGGGCGATGGAATGCTCCATTCCAGGCCTTCGGCACCATCCCACGGCTTGGCCGGTGCCGGCTCGCCGCCGCGAATGGTCTTGATCACGATGAACAGGAAGAAGATCTGCGTGGCACCAAACATGAACGCGCCGATCGACGACACCATGTTGAAGTCGGCGAATTGCAGGTTGTAGTCCGGAATCCGCCGCGGCATGCCCGCCAGGCCCACGAAGTGCATCGGGAAGAACGCCATGTTCATGCCGATGAAAGACAGCCAGAAGTGCAGCTTGCCGAGGGTTTCGTCGTACATGTGGCCGGTCCACTTCGGCAGCCAGAAGTAAGCCGAGGCGAAGATCCCGAAGATCGCCCCCGGCACCAGCACGTAATGGAAGTGCGCGACCACGAAGTAGGTGTCCTGGTACTGGAAGTCTGCCGGGGCGATGGCCAGCATCAGCCCGGAGAATCCGCCAATGGAGAACAGGATCACGAACGCCACGGCGAACAGCATCGGCGTCTCGAAGGTCAGCGAGCCTTGCCACATGGTGCTGGCCCAGTTGAACACCTTCACGCCGGTCGGCACTGCGATCAGCAGCGTGGCGTACATGAAGAACAACTCGCCCACCAGCGGAATGCCGACCACGAACATGTGGTGCGCCCAGACGATGAATGACAGGAACGCAATACTGGCCGTGGCATAGACCATCGAGGTGTAGCCAAACAGCGGCTTGCGCGAGAACGCCGGAATGATTGAGCTGACGGCACCGAAGGCCGGCAGGATCATGATGTACACCTCGGGGTGGCCGAAGAACCAGAACACGTGCTGGAACAGCACCGGATCACCGCCACCGGCGGCACTGAAGAAACTGGTGCCGAAGTGGATGTCCATCAGCATCATGGTCACGCAGCCGGCCAGCACCGGCATCACCGCGATCAGCAGGAACGCGGTGATCAGCCAGGTCCAGACGAACAGCGGCATTTTCATCAACGTCATGCCGGGGGCGCGCAGGTTGAGGATGGTCGCGATCACGTTGATTGCGCCCATGATCGAACTGATCCCCATCAAGTGGATGGCGAAGATGAAGAACGTCACGCTTTCCGGCGCGTAGGTGGTCGACAGCGGTGCGTAGAAGGTCCAGCCGAAGTTCGGCCCGCCACCGGGGGTGAACAGGGTCGATACCAGCAGCAGGAACGCGGCCGGCAAAAGCCAGAAGCTGAAGTTGTTCATTCGCGGCAGGGCCATGTCCGGCGCGCCGATCATCAACGGGATCATCCAGTTGGCGAGGCCGACGAAGGCCGGCATCACCGCACCGAACACCATCACCAGACCGTGCATGGTGGTCATCTGGTTGAAGAACGCCGGTTCGACGATTTGCAGTCCCGGCTGGAACAGCTCGGCACGGATCACCATGGCGAACGAGCCGCCCAGCAGGAACATAGTGAATGCAAACCACAGGTACAGCGTGCCGATATCCTTGTGGTTAGTGGTCAACACCCAGCGCATCAGGCCTTTGGCGGGGCCGTGGGCGTGGGCGGTATCGGTATGAACATGGTCATCGACTACAACAGTCATGTCCTGTCTCCTGCAAACGGCTGGGCTGGGCGAACCGGGACGTCATGCCCCGACCGATTCCTTGAGTACGCAATAGACCGGGTCATTTGCTTTCCGCCTGTTTCAGCTCCAGCACTTCTTTAGGGGTGACCATGTCGCCTTTGTTGTTGCCCCAGGCGTTACGTTCGTAGGTCACGACCGCCGCGATATCGACTTCCGAGAGCTGCTTGCCGAACGCCGCCATGGCGGTGCCGGGCTTGCCGTGGAAGACCAGGCTCAGGTGAGCCTCTTTCGGCCCGGTGGCGATTTTCGAGCCCTTGAGTGCCGGGAACATCGGCGGCAGGCCCTGGCCTTCGGCCTGGTGACAGGCCACGCAAGTGGTGTGATAAATCTTGTCGCCGCGCTCCTTGAGCTCGTCGAGGGTCCATTCCTTGCTGGTCAGCTCTTTGAGTTGCGCGGCTTCCGCCTTGCGCTCGCCCAGCCATTTTTCGTAGTCGGCCTTTTCCTTGACCTCAACCACGATCGGCATGAAGCCGTGGTCCTTGCCGCACAGCTCGGCGCACTGGCCGCGGTAGATGCCGGGCTTGTCGACTCGGGTCCAGGATTCATTGACGAAGCCCGGAATCGCATCGCGCTTGACTGCGAAGGCCGGCACCCACCAAGAGTGGATGACGTCGGCGGAGGTCACCAGAAAACGCACCTTGGCACCGATCGGCAGCACCAGTGGCTTGTCGACCTCCAGCAAGTAATGCTCGCCCTTGGCTTCCTTGTTGTGGATCTGATCGGCGGGGGTAGTCAGGTTGCTGAAAAATTCGACGTCCTGACCCAGGTATTTGTAATGCCACTTCCACTGATAGCCGGTGACCTGGATATCGATATCCGGCTCCGTGTTGTCGTACATCTTGATCAGTGTGGCGGTTGCAGGGACCGCCATGGCCACCAGGATAAGCAGGGGGACGATGGTCCAGAGGATTTCAACGGTGGTGCTTTCATGAAATTTTGCGGCCACCTGCCCGGTCGAGCGGCGGTGGATCATCATCGACCAGAACATGGCGCCGAAGACGATGATGCCGATCACCACACAAATCCAGAAAATGGTCATGTGCAGATCGAATACTGCGTGACTGATCTCAGTCGCTCCAGGCGCCATATTGACAGTCCAGGCCGCTTGCGCCTGACTGAAAATCGACCACAACAGGAGGCCCATCCAGACATGTGGATGTCGCATCATTGCGGGTTCCCCTTATCGTTCTTGTTATCCCGTAGGCGTAACGCCTGCGGCAAGGGAGCGGCATTTTCAGACCACGAACTTGAATCGCCGAGCCTTGCTGCGTATGCAGTCGGGTGTCATCAGCTAACTCCATTCAGAACCGAGTATAGACAGCGACTGCCACCTCGCAACGCGATGGGGTAAATCAGCTGAAACAGGTTGGACTTGCGTTCCAGGTCACGAATGGAGAAGGATGCAGACGAGTGGTGGCAAATCGATATAACGCAGGCATCTCAAGAATGAAATAATTATGACAAATGCGTCTTAGCCTTTTTCCTGAGCCAGCTAAGTTATGTCTTCCCTATTTCATTGCCTTTGTTTCCTGGAGTTTTCATGAACACCGCCGCATTGCGCGAGCAGATCCAACAAGCCCAACAACACGAGGCCGAGACCGGCCTGCTGACTCGTCAGCTGGAAACCCAACTGCCGCACCTTCACTCCGCCATCCAATTGCCGGATGTCGACGCTAACGGCGTGATGACGCGTTTTGTGGCCGCGTATATAGAACAAGTGCCAGACCTGCTGGATGCTGCCAATGAAGTCGCCAGGGAGGCGGGCATCGAATCGCAGATCAAGCCGGTGCTGACAATCGCCGAGCAGTTCTTCCTCCAACCGCCGGCGATCATGGCCGGTCACGTTGGCCTGGACAGCCTGCTGGACGAAGCTTATCTGGCGCACCGCCTGGTCGAAGAGGTCAACGACCTGTACATCAAGCATTTTGGCCAGCCGTTGATCCCCTTGGACATGACTGTCGCCAACCTGATTGCCCACCAATTGATTGGCGAGGAATTTGCCAACCAACTGGATGAGGCGGTGCATCACGCCGTGGACGAGATGCTTGACGATGAAAGTTTCGCGCTGGAGTCGGTGGAGGCCTACCGCGAGAAACTCAACAGCCCGGACACCGGCGCCGCGTGGAAGCGCTGGCCGTGCCTGTCGCGCCAATTGGGTGTCGAGCTGGAGCTGGATCAGCCAGCGGCTTGATCCAACGGTAAGAACCGAACACCTGTGGGAGCGAACAAACTCGCTCCCACACGGTTATCTATCCGGCGGAACCTACGCCCGTCGTGGTCCGCAACCGTCCTTCCAATCTGCGCTTCAACCCCCGCGCTTCAATCACCAACTTCGAACCCTTGGCCGCATTGGCCCGGCCCCACTCCTCCAGCAACTCAAGGCACGAGTGATCGATGTAGCTCAGGTTATTGAGCGGCACATGCACCGTCGCGCCAGCGGGAATGCTCCCCAGCACCTGGGTCAACGCCGGCACCTTGAGGAAAGTCGCCGCCCCCACCAGACGCAGTTCCATCTCGCCGTCCGCCGGTAGATCGATCAGGCTGATTTTCAGGCGCGAAGCCTTCCAGGCCAGTTTGGCCAGCGTCAGGCCAAAGCCGATCAGCACGCCCGTCAGCAGGTCGGTGAAGATGATTGCCAGTGCAGTCGCCGCATAGGTAAACATCGGCATCCGGCCATAACGGCCCAGGCCGCGAAAGGCTTTGAGGTCCACCAGTTTGAAACCGGTGTAAACCAGCACGCCCGCCAGGCTCGCCACCGGAATGCTTTGCAGCACGCTCGATAGCAGCAACACGAAAGCCAGCAACCACAGGCCATGGAACACCGTCGACAGGCGGGTGGTGGCGCCGGCTTGAACGTTGGCCGAGCTGCGCACGATCACCCCGGTCATCGGCAGCGCGCCGAGCAGGCCACACAACATGTTGCCCACACCTTGTGCCGACAATTCGCGGTCGAAGTCCGAGCGTTGACCACTGTGCATGCGATCCACGGCGGCGGCCGAGAGCAGGGTTTCGGCGCTGGCGATAAAGGCCACGGCGAAGGCGGCGATCAGCAGGGTTGGGTCAGCCAGGTTGAGCAGATCCGCCGGGCGTAGCCAATCGATGGCCTCCGCCAGGTTAGCCGGGACCTCCACACGTTTGACCTGCAAGGCGAGCGCCAGGCTGGCGATCGTTGCCAGACCGACCCCGAGCAATGCGCCGGGAACGAAACGCAGGGAATGCGGGCGGAATTTTTCCCACAGCCACATCACGGCAATGGTCGACAGCCCGAGCAAACCCGCTTGCCAGCCAAACGAAGGCAAAGCCTGAATCACTGCAGCAGGGAAGGCCGCCAGGTTATCCAGCCCTGAGGGCTTGGGCACGGCATCGAGCATTACGTGCACCTGCGACAGCACGATCAACACGCCGATGCCGGCGAGCATGCCGTACACCACAGCCGGCGCCGTGACCCGAAACCAGCAACCCAGTTTCAAACGCCCGGCTACCAATTGCAGAAAACCCGCCAGTAGCAGGATCGGCCCGAGCATGGCGATACCATGCTGGCGCACCAGTTCGAACACCAATACCGCCAGGCCTGCCGCCGGACCGCTGACTTGCAGCGGTGAACCGGCAAGCCAGCCAACTACCAGCCCACCGATGATGCCGGTGATCAGGCCTTTGGCGGGTGGCAGCCCCGAGGCGATGGCGATGCCCATGCACAAAGGCAGGGCAACCAGAAACACAACCACCGAAGCCAGCAGCTCCCGTGGCAGAACAGCTTTTAATTGAGCGGCACGCATGGTGACTCTCCCGAAGTTTTCTTCAGGCATGGCAAAGCCGGGCTGCCTGATCAGCAGCCTCGGCTAAACCACACAGGGATCTGGTGACCTGTCTCGCAAACGTTGTTGTGAGACAGGCTACGAAGAGGATTTAGAAGCGCGCTTTGGGCGTCGCCACCGGAATCGGATGGCTGCCATCGAGCGGCAGGAAACAACCCTGATCCGCGTCGTAAGCCTGGATTTCGCTGGTTTCGATGTTGTACACCCAACCATGGATAAACAGCTGACCGTTGGCCATGCGCGAGGCTACCGACGGGTGCGTGCGCAAATGCTGCAACTGAGCGATCACATTCTCTTCGGTAAGGATGTGCATGCTCTCGCTTTCATTCGAGCAATGGCAGTTGTCCTGAACCATGGTTTTCGCCACTTCCGCATGGCGCAGCCAGGCTTTGACCGTCGGCATCTTTTCCAGGCTCTGCGGGTTGAGTACCGCGCGCATGGCGCCGCAGTCAGAGTGGCCGCAGATGATGATGTGCTGTACGCCGAGCGCCAGCACTGCGTATTCGATGGCTGTGGAAACACCACCGTTCATTTGCCCATAAGGCGGCACGACGTTGCCGACGTTACGGGTGACGAACAGGTCGCCGGGGGCGCTTTGGGTGATCAGCTCGGGAACAATGCGCGAATCGGCGCACGCGATGAACATCGCCCGAGGCCGCTGGGCCGTGGCGAGTTTTTTGAAGAGTTCTTCCTGCTGCGGAAAGATCTCGTGATGAAAATGCAAAAAGCCGTCAACGATATGCTGCAACGCTGCATCGGCGGTTTCCGCCTCGGGTTGGGCTGAAGCCGACGCAGCCAAAGGCTGTTTATCCTTGTCACTCATGATTCATCCTCTTTGGCGGAGTCAGGGAATTTTCCCGTTTTGTCCGATGTGAAGCCAGTGGCTGTATAAAAAACATCCAGGTCGAAAAGCAGACCCATCAGTCACTCGATGAATAAGGTAGCGGCTGAAGCTTAACTCAAACTGAATCAAGCGCTCTAGAACGTGCGTTCCAGGTCATAAGAAATATGACCAGCTTGAACACGACGTGCTTTTTTCACTACTCCACCATAGGTCCGATTGTCCTTAAATCAATGACATCTGGCGACCCGGCGGACAAAAGGCTTTGCAGTCCAGATCGAAACCTTCCCGACGGTTGAGCCCCAGGCGCTTGATGGTTTTGGCAAAACGCTGCGCCAGCAGATCGGCAAACGGTCCTTCACCGCGCATACGGGCGCCAAACCGACTGTCGTAAAGCTCCCCACCACGGCTCTGGCGGATCAGGCTCAACACATGAGCTGCACGCTGAGGGTAATGGGCGGCCAGCCACTCTTCGAACAGCGGCGCCACTTCCAGCGGCAGGCGCAACATCATATAAGCCGCAGTTTGCGCTCCGGCCGCATGGGCTTCAGTCAGCAGGCTTTCGAGTTCGCTGTCGTTGATCATCGGAATCATCGGTGAACACAAGACACCCACCGGAATCCCCGCTTCACGCATTACCCGGATCGCCCGCAGTCGTGCCTTGGGCGCAGCCGTACGGGGTTCGAGGATGCGTTTGAGCTCATCGTCCAGAGTGGTGAGGCTGATCATTACCGCCACCAGTCGTTGTTCGGCGAGTTCGGCCAGCAGGTCCAGATCGCGCAGAATCAGCGAGCCCTTGGTGATGATGGTCACCGGATGGCGATAGCGCAGCAGCACCTCGAGGGTCCTGCGGGTGATTTTGTATTCACGCTCTATCGGCTGATAAGGATCGGTGTTGGAGCCCAGGTTGATCGGCGCGCATTGATAGCCGCGTTTGGACAGTTGTTCTTCCAGCACATTGGCGGCGTTGGTCTTGGCGATCAGTCTGGTTTCGAAATCCAGCCCTGGCGACATGTCCCAGTAGGCGTGGCTGGGCCGAGCATAGCAATAGATACAGCCATGCTCGCAGCCACGATAGGGATTGATCGAGCGGTCGAAGGGCAAGTCCGGCGAGTTGTTGCGGGTAATGATGGTCTTCGCCGTCTCGATGCGCACCTCGGTGCCTTGGGTGATTGGCGCTTCCTGATACCAGCCGTCATCCTCGGCCACCGAACGGTTCGGTGCGAAACGGTTGTGAGGGTTGGTGGCGGTGCCGCGACCGCGGGGTGGCAGAGGCGTGTTCATCGATAAAAACCCATTGGCTGTATGTGCATACAGTATCAAGGGGGAAAGCGACAAGCCAGTGCCGTTCGGCGAGTGAACATCGGAGATTATATAAAGGAACTAACAAGACAAGTTTATGGATCAAGCGCATCGCGCAACTGTCATCACTGGAAATATATATCAAGTGGCGCAATTACAAAGGCTGTTAGTACTATCCTCGCCACACGAAGTTGTCGTGGATTATTAATTAAAAGGATTTAGTCATGTCGTTTTTTAATCAGCGTGGTATTTTTTTACAACTGTTGGCGCCCAGCATAACCAATCCTCGCGAAGCACAAGTATCGATGCAGCTTGCCCGTAAAGAGCCGGGATGGGATGCGGTAAATGAAGTGCAGACAGAGGCACTGGTCGATTCCGTCTATGTGACAGCGGTTTCCAGCGATGGTGGTCAGTCCTTCACGATCAAAACCATTAACAGCGATGTGGACGGTGATGGCGATATCGATGGTGATGACAAAGCAAAACTGCTGGCCTTGGCCAAGGCTTATTCCAGTATCGTAAATCCCTGAAGTTGATAGTTGTTGCCAGGTCTGCATGAAACTCCATGCAGGCCTGGTTTTATCGGTGTCTATTAACTCAAGGTCTTGCCGGATAGTGTCTCTCAGGCAACTAGCGATGTCGGACAGTCTGACTGATCTGAATGACCACCAGCCTCGGGCATTTGCTGTTCTATTCACGATTCTTTGACAGTGCCCTCACAGGTCTTTGACTGTCCCGAGTTCAGGCTATCGATCACTTATCCACCACTTCACGGTCGCCTGAGCATGTCCCTACTGCGCCTTCTACCTGCGACGCTTCTTTTGTCGCTGGCCGCACTTTTCAACCTGACGCTGGCCCACGCTGACGACGCTGCTCTATCCCGGCCTGCGGACTGGGCTCAATCGGTGGAGGTTCAGTACAACCTCTATCAGATGTCCCCGACCCTCTATCGCAGTGCGTTGCCGGACAAGGGGGCGGTGCCGTTGCTGGAAAAACTCAAGGTCGCCACCGTCATCAACTTCCTGCCTGAACCGGACTCGAGCTGGTTGTCAAAACCCGGAATCACCCAGATACAACTGCCCTACCGCACCAATCATGTGGATGACAGTGATGTGCTCAAGGCCCTTCGCACGATTCAGAGCGCGGAGGCCAAAGGGCCTGTGCTCATGCACTGCAAACACGGCTCGGATCGCACCGGCCTGATGGCGGCGATGTACCGTGTGGTGGTGCAGGGCTGGAGTAAGGAAGATGCGCTGAGTGAAATGACTCAGGGCGGTTTTGGCGATAGCACCCACTTCAAGGACGGCATTCGCTACATGATGCAGGCCGATGTCGACAAACTTCGTACGGCGCTGGCCAATGGTGAGTGCAGCACAAGTCCGTTTGCCATGTGTTCGATGAAGAGTTGGTTCAACTCGGCCCATGTCGAGTAAGTAACACCTTCCACTGCGTTGCGCAGTGGAAGGTGTTTTTCGATACTCAGTGTTGCTCGTCAGGCTTTTTCTTCAGCTTCGGGTTCGGGAAAAACTGCACGGCCTGAACCTTGGCGTCCGGCACCTTGGGTGCCGAGGTGTTAACCCGGGTGCCCAATTCCTTGGGCACCGACAGGCCTTGTTCATTCAGCGTATCGGAATAACCGCAGGCCACACACTCACGATGTGGAACGGTATCTTCGTTCCACATCATCAACTTGTCGGGCTCGCTGCAGGCCGGGCAGACCGCCCCGGCGATAAAGCGTTTTTTGGTAATCACAGGTCCCTCACTCATGCTGCCGCGTCCTCGGTCAGGCCGCTGTGGCGCAAGAGTGCGTCAATCGATGGCGCACGGCCACGGAAGTCGACGAACAGCACCATCGGTTCCTGGGAGCCACCTCGTGCCAGGATCGCTTCGCGGAAGGCACGACCGGTCTGGGCATTGAGCACGCCGTCTTCTTCGAACTTCGAGAAGGCATCGGCCGACAATACTTCAGCCCACTTGTAGCTGTAGTAACCCGCCGCGTAGCCACCGGCGAAGATGTGGGCGAAGCTGTTGGGGAAACGGTTGTAGGCCGGTGGACGCATGACCGAAACCTCATCACGTACCCCTTCGAGCACTTGCAGCACGCTGCGGCCGTCGCCGTGAGTGGCGTGCAGCTCGAAGTCGAACAGCGAGAACTCCAGTTGGCGGACCATCATCAGTCCGGACTGGAAGTTCTTCGCCGCGAGCATTTTCTCCAGCAGATCCTGAGGCAACGGTTCGCCGGTTTCGTAATGTCCGGAAATCAGTGCCAGACCTTCCGGCTCCCAGCACCAGTTTTCCATGAACTGGCTTGGCAGCTCGACCGCATCCCAGGCCACGCCGTTGATGCCGGACACGCCAGCGTGCTCGACGCGGGTCAGCAGGTGATGCAGGCCGTGACCGAATTCATGGAACAGGGTGGTCACTTCGTCGTGGGTCAGCAGGGCTGGTTTACCGCTGTCGGCCGGGGTGAAGTTGCACACCAGGTTCGCTACCGGGCTTTGCAGCACACCATTGATTGTGCGGCGGTGATCGCGGGCGCCGTCCATCCAGGCACCGCCACGCTTGTTGGCGCGGGCATAGAGGTCGAAGAAGAAGCGGCCGACGTGCTGGCCGTTTTCCTTGATTTCGAACAGGCGAACGTCCGGGTGCCAGGTATCGAAGCCTTTCAGCTCGGCGATCTCGATGCCGTACAGCCGCTGGACGATGGCGAACAGCCCACCCAGAACCTTGTCGATCGGGAAGTACGCGCGAAGGGTTTCCTGGGCAACGCTGTAGCGCTGCTCGCGAAGTTTTTCACCGTAGAAACCGCTGTCCCAGCTTTGCAGGTCCGGGCAACCCTGTTCGGCGGCGTAGGCCTTGAGCTGCTCCAGATCCCGGACGGCGAACGGCTTGCTGCGCTTGGCCAGGTCGCGTAGGAAGCTGAGTACCTGATCGCTGGATTCGGCCATTTTGGTCGCCAGGCTCAGCTCCGAGAAGCTGGTGAAACCCAACAGTTTTGCCAGTTCCTGACGCAGGTCGAGGATTTCTTCCATGACCGGGCCGTTATCGTTCTGACCGGCATTCGGACCTTGGTCCGACGCACGGGTGCAGTAGGCGGCGTAGACTTCTTCGCGCAGGGCGCGGTCCTGGGCGTAGGTCATCACCGCGTAGTAACTCGGGAATTCCAGGGTGATCAGCCAGCCGTCGAGGTCTTTGGCTTGCGCGGCGGCGGCCATCTGCGCCTTGGCCGAATCGGTCAGGCCAGCGAGGGCGGCTTCGTCAGTGATGTGCTTGGTCCAGGCCTGAGTGGCGTCGAGCAACTGGTTGGAGAAGCGACTACCCAGCTCCGACAGTTTGCTCTGCACGTCGGCATAACGCTTTTGTTCGGCTTCAGGCAGGTCGATACCCGACAGGCGGAAGTCACGCAGGGCGTGCTCCAGGATGGTTTTCTGCGCCACGTCGAAACCGGCGGCCTCAGGACTGTTCGCCAGCGCTTCATAGGCCTGAAACAGTTCACGGTTCTGGCCCAGCTCGGTGGCGTAGGCGCTCAGGGCCGGCAGGCAGGACTCGTAAGCCTCGCGCAACTCAGCGCTGTTGCACACGGCATTGAGGTGGCTGACCGGGCTCCAGGCGGCGCCCAGACGATCGTTGAGTTCGTCCATCGCCAGCACCAGGCCGGCCCAGGTCGGTTGTTTGGCCTGGGTCTTGAGGATTTCGACAATGGCGGTGCGGTTGTCAGCCAGGATTTTTTCAATGGCCGGTTGCACGTGTTCGGCACGGATCGCCGAGAACGGCGGCAGGTCGTAGGACTGCAGAAGAGGGTTGTTCACGCTCACGGTTGGCACCTTGGCTGGAAAACATGCGGGAAGAAACATGCGCCCATCTTAATTACAATCGACGTTCACCGCAGCTATCGGCAACAGAGAGAAACCCTATCGTGACCCTTCGCAAGTATCAGAACTACACGCCGCTGTTGGGCAAAGGCGCTTTTGTCGACGGCTCGGCAGTGGTGATCGGCGACGTCGAAATCGGCGAAGACAGCTCCGTCTGGCCGCTGACGGTGATCCGCGGCGACATGCATTGCATCCGGATCGGTGCGCGCACCAGCGTGCAGGACGGCTGCGTGTTGCACATCACCCATGCAGGGCCATTCAACCCCGATGGCTTTCCGTTACTGATCGGCGACGATGTGACCATCGCGCATAAAGTCATGCTTCATGGTTGCGCCGTGGGCAACCGGATTCTGATCGGCATGGGCAGCATCGTCATGGACGGTGCGGTGGTCGAGGACGATGTGATCATCGGCGCCGGTAGCCTGGTGCCACCAGGTAAGCGCCTGGAAAGCGGTTTCCTTTATGTCGGGAGCCCGGTGAAACAGATCCGGCCGCTGACGGACAAGGAAAAAGCCTTTTTCACCTACAGTGCAGCGAATTACGTGAAGCTCAAGGACCTGCATCTGGCCGAAGGCTACGACCAGCTCTAAGCCGCTTGATAACGGAAAGCGTCTCGCTATTGCTCAGGAATTTCCATGCATTACCAAACCGTACTGTTCGACCTCGATGGCACGCTGACCGACCCGCGCGAAGGCATCACCCGCTCCATCCAGTTCGCCCTGAGCAAACTGGGTATCGATGAACCGGACCTGACCAGGCTCGAACATTTCATTGGCCCGCCATTGTTGCAGGCGTTCATGCAGTTCTATGACTTCGACGAACCCAAGGCCTGGAAGGCAGTGAACTTCTATCGTGAACGCTTCAAGGTCACCGGCCTGTATGAAAACCGCGTGTTCGACGGCGTCACGCCTCTACTGGAAACCCTCGGTGGCCAAGGGCGGCAGCTGTACATCGCGACCTCCAAGCCATGGGTTTTCGCCCGGGAAATTGCCCGGCACTTCGACTTCGCCAAGCATTTCAAGATGATTTATGGCAGTGAGCTGGATGGCACGCGGACCAACAAGGTCGAGCTGATTGCACACTTGATGGCCGAAGAAGGTCTCGACCCGGCCAATACGCTGATGATCGGCGACCGTAAGCACGACCTGATCGGTGCCCGCAGCAATGGGCTGGACGCGGCAGCGGTGGGTTATGGGTTTGGCAGCCGGGAAGAATTGAGCGCCGAAGCACCGGCGTATCACTTCGAGACGCTGGATGAGTTGCATCAGGCGTTTTTGCAGCGCTGATCAAATCCCCTCGCGGGCAAGTCCGCGAAGGGGCCCGTTCAGCCACCGGAATTCGCTGATCCTGCCAACGCCCTCAACGCCGCCTTGCGCTCCCCAACCGGCAACGTGCCTACCTTCTCCACTGCCGCATAAAACCTCACCCAATCACCATCGACCTGCCTGAACAGTGTGGTAAACGCTGGCACCCACTGGTCATACAAACCAAACGGCAGTAATCGGGCGTTGTTCATCGGGGCGTTGATCCATGCATCGTAGCGATTGTTGCCAGCCCATTGGCTGTCACGCAGGGTCCTGTACTCACGGCGCAGTTGTTCGAACTCGGCCGCTTTTCGCTCACGCATTTGGTCGGCCGGCAGCGGTAGGGCGTAAAGCCGTTCAAGCCGGGTGCGGGTGTCCAGAATCAATTGGATGAACTGGTCGCGTTGGCGTACCAACGCTCCATTGTCCGGCGGCATGTCTCGGAATGCGCGCCATTGGCGAGTGCCTTCCTGTTCGACGAACGTGGCGAAGGACTCGTTGAACTCGGTGTCGTCTTTCACATAAAAACGTTGGTGCGCGAGTTCGTGGAATATCAGCGTCGCCAACCGCTCGTCGCCCCACGCCATCATCGAGCTAATAATCGGATCGTTGAACCAACCGAGCGTCGAATAGGCCTCGACGCCGCCGATCGACACGTCCATACCTTGCAGGCGTTGCAAGGCGGCCTCACCGCGAGCAGCGCTCTGACTGTAAAAACCGCGATAAGCGACGCAGCCGGCGACGGGGAAGCAATGGTTCTGCGGCTTCAGCGAAAACTCCGGCGTGGCGAAGACATTCCAGACTACAAACGGTCGGCCGATGTCGGCGTACAAGCGGTAGCTCTGGTTGTCCGGCAGATGCAGGTGTTGGCTGGCGAACGTTCGGGCCTTTTGTGACTGGGCCAGGTGCGCACGCAATTGCCGATCGCGGTCGGGGTCGGCAATCACATTGGCAATCGGCTCCCGGGCCCGCAGCAAGTGCAGCTGACCACTGGCCAATTGGCCGTAATAGCTGACGCTCGCGCAGCCATTGAGCAACAAAAGAAAAACACCCGGAAACAAAATGCGTAAAACGCGATCAAGTAACCCAAGGCTTGGACGCGGCCTGATCAAAATAAAAAAATCCCTGGAAAGTCTGCCCGCAAGACTATCCCGCCTATTGGAGCTCCGCTATGCGCAAATTGATGCTGACGGGAGGCCTGCTGATGCTGGCCGGCTGTGCCGGATTGCCCACCCCTGATCCTTCGCAGGCCTGGATCGATCTTGATCCATTACAACAAGACGCCGCGCTGCAAGCGCTGAAAGTCGATGACAAGGCGTCCATCGACAAGCGCTACTTCCAGGTGCAGCCCGGCAGCCATGAGCTGAAGGTTCGCTATTTGTTCGCGGTCCAGCCAACCAACATTGGCCCCGATGCCGAGCCGTTGTGGCGCGACTGCCAGTTGAATGTGAAATTCAAGGACTTCAACGCCGGGCAGCGGTATCAGCTGCAAGCGGGGAATATCGGCTTTCGGCCGTGGGCAAAGCTTTATGATCAGCAGCGAAAAGTGATTGGGCAGGGTAAGCCAGCGGGCTGCCAACGCACCTGATCGGCGCTATGCTGAATGATCAGTCCTTGGGATATTCATCATGCGCAGGTTGTTGCTGTTGCTCGCTGCAGGTGCCTTTGTCGGCTGCACGAGTCCGTTGCCGGCGGTCAATCCGCAGATGGCCTGGGTCGACTTCGCTACGCCAGTTCCCGGCGGGAAACTGCTGATGGCCGATCGTCTGGACAACCAGCGGTTGAGCGATGGCCGTTACTTTCAGGTCACCCCGGGTAGTCATGAGCTCAGGGTACGTTTTGACTTTGAAGTGTTTGGCGGAGGACCGGGGTTGCTGAACACTCCTCTGGAGCGAATATGCTACCTGACCATCAATTACGACCATTTCGAGGCCGGCCAGCGTTATCTGTTGGAGGCTCGCTCCATAGCGTTCAGCCCCAGCGCCCGGCTGTATAACGCCAAGCGGGAGATTGTCGCCGAAGATCGCGAGAGCTACTGCCTCATGTGAGGCGAATCAACGGTCATTTTTTTGGTAGATGATTTTCTTCGTGCCGCCGTCGCACGTGCCGACCACCATATTCTGATCGTGCACTTCGTCGTTGGTGACGATTTCCAGGGTGTAGGACGAGACGTTATTGGCCTGGATCTTGGCTTCGATCTCAGCCTTGAGTTCCTCACACGATTTGGTTACCGCGAGAGCCGATGTGGCCAGCGTGCAACAGATAACCGCCAAGGCAAAACGTTTCATGGTTGAAGCTCCCTTGAGGCAGCGCGCACGGTGATGCGCTAAAGCTGCTGTCATTTATTCGACCACAATTACGCCAGCCATGTTTTGTTCCAACGCAAAAAAAGATCGCAGCTTTCGACAGCGCCTACCGATCAATCAATAATCCAGGCGCTGCCGACGGCTGCGATCTTTTATCGGTTTAGCTGACCAACGTCGCATCCAGGCTGATTTTCGCATTCAGCACCTTGGACACCGGGCAGCCCTCTTTGGCCTTGTTGCTCAATTCCTCGAATTGCGCCTGGGTCGCCCCAGGGATTTTCGCCTTGAGGATCAGTTTTACTGCGGTGATTGCAAAGCCGCCGTCCACCTGGTCCAGAGTGACTTCGGCATTGGTGTCGATGCTGTCGGCCTTGAGGCCGGCATCGCCGAGAATCATTGAAAATGCCATGGAGAAACAGCCCGCGTGGGCCGCACCGATCAACTCTTCCGGATTGGTGCCTTTACCGCCTTCGAAACGGGCCTTGAAGCCGTAAGGGGCTTCTCTGAGTACGCCGGTTTCCGTGGAGATTGAGCCAATGCCGGTTTTCAGGTCACCTTCCCAATGAGCCGATGCTTTCTTTGTGATAGCCATGTCTGCCTCCTCAAGATCCGGTGCGAAACGTCGCGCCTTCGTGGTTTTCGGTTACCAGGGTTCTGAGGATAGACCGTCGGGCAAAGTTCACCTCATCTGATCAGTCCTCTAATTGCACAGGAATTTTGTCTCTCCTATTGAAACTCGGGTATATGCCCTCATTGCAGAGAACACGCTTACAGACTCGGCAGGTTTTCGTTGGGAAAAACCTGCTTACCCATTGGAGAAGCAGGTTTATGAAACGACTGTCTGAGATCAAGTTTTCGACCCTCGATCTGGTGCCCGTGCGCGAGAACGGCAGTGCGGCCCAGTCTCTGCGCAATTCCCTGGACCTGGCGCAGCACGTCGAAAAATTTGGCTACAACCGCTTTTGGGTCGCCGAACACCACAATATGGACGGGATCGCCAGCTCGGCGACCTCGGTCCTGCTGGGCTATCTGGCCGGTGGCACTTCGACCATTCGTGTCGGCTCGGGGGGCGTGATGTTGCCCAACCATGCGCCGCTGGTGATCGCCGAGCAGTTCGGCACCCTTGAAAGCCTGTATCCAGGCCGGATCGACCTGGGCCTGGGGCGTGCGCCCGGCTCCGATCAAATGACCGCCCGCGCCTTGCGTCGTGAACGCTCCGGCAGCGCCGACGACTTCCCGGAAGACGTGGCCGAGTTGATGCGCTACCTCGGCCCACGCACGCCGGATCAGCGGATCATTGCCATGCCAGGTACCGGCACCAATGTCCCGGTCTGGTTGTTGGGTTCGAGCCTGTTCAGTGCGCAGCTGGCCGGTGAGCGCGGATTGCCCTACGCCTTCGCTTCACATTTCGCACCGCGCTTCATGCATGAAGCGATTCGCGTCTACCGCAACCACTTCAAGCCATCAGCGGTGTTGGATAAGCCTTACGTGATGCTCGGTGTGCCGCTGGTGGCGGCAGACACCGACGAGCAGGCCGATTACCTGGCCACTTCGGTGTACCAGCGGATTCTTGCGTTGATGCGTGGCCAGAGCCTGGTGCAACGCCCACCCGTGAAGACCATGGACGGCCTGTGGCTGCCCCATGAGAAAGAAGCGGTCGGTGATTTCCTGGGGCTGGCGATGGTCGGCAGCCCGCAGAAAATCCGCGCCAAGCTTGAGGTGCTGATCGAACAGACCCAGGCGGATGAACTGATTTTCACCTGTGACCTGTATGAACATGCCGATCGCGTGCACTCCTATGAACTGTTGGCGCAGGTCATGAAGGGCTGACACTTAAACGGCATCCACAAAAAGCCGACGCCATGGCGTCGGCTTTTCGTTATTGAGGGAAGTCAGCCCTGTTTGTAAACGATTACCTTGGAGCCCTTCTCGCATTTCCCGACGACTTTTCCACCGGCAGCAGTGCCTTTGTCGACGATCTCCAGCGTGTAATTGGAAACACCCTTGGCGTCCAGTTTTGCAGCAATTTCGGCTTTCAGCTCTTCACACGACTTGACCTGGGCAAAGGCTGTTCCCGCAAGGCTCAACAAACCTACCGCCAGAATAAACTTCTTCATGGGTTGCACTCCTTGGTCGGATCAATAGAGGGAGGGCATCCAGCTACCGGATGCGCTCATTCTGTAGCGCTTTGCTGTTTCCTATGGCATTCAGTCGTCGCGCAAGTTCAGACGGCTGGCTCAAACTCAGCTGCTGGCAATCCGGAACCCGACTTTGAGTGTCACCTGGAAGTGTGCAGCTTTGCCGTCTTTGATATGCCCGCGAGTTTCGGTCACTTCAAACCATTCCATGTACTTGAGGCTTTTGTTGGCTTCGGCCAAGGCATTGTTGATGGCGTCTTCAATGCTGCTGGTGGACGAGCCAACCAGTTCGACTTTCTTGTAGGTGTGATGGTCAGACATGGCGTTCTCCTTGAGGTGTGAAATACAGCCTAGCAGTGATTTTTCTTATTTCTTCTGTCGACCAATCCGTAGTGACGTTCAGATTTACTGCACTTTCTCGAACCCCTGAAGTCCCAACCAACACACGTCACTCATCAACAATGCAGGAGAGCCATCATGGCCAACACGTCGTTACGCAACGCCTCATTGCAAAGCATGGAAGCCGAGATCGAGAGTCTGTTGAAATCGTTGGAAAGCTTGAAGGACGACGCCTCGGACGAGTCGCGTAAAACTATCAAGACGTTGAAAAGCAACGCCGAGAACGCGCTGAAACACTCACGCCATCTGCTCACCGATGCTTATGAAGAGGTTAAGGTCAAAACCCGTGAAACCGGGATCGCGACTCGTGACTACGCCCAGGAGCACCCTTGGACTACAGCCGGTGTTGCCGTTGGTGCGCTGGGATTGCTTGCGGCCTATTTATTGTTCAAGCGCGGTCATTAAGGTGTCTGGCGCAGTTCGTTTTTAAGCCACTGCGCCAACTGCCGAGCGCGCCCGTCCGCAGCGCGCTTGGGGAGCCACAACGCCAGTTGCGCCGGGGTTTCACGGAAGCCCCATGGCGCAACCAGGCGACCGGCCTTCACGTCTTCGGCCACCAGCGGCTCGGGCGCGATGGCCACGCCCAGCCCGGCCACTGCCGCTTCCAGCAAATAATACAAATGCTCGAAGCCCTGACCGTACTTCAGCGCCTTGTCGTCGAGGCCGCTTTGCTGTGCCCAGATCGGCCAGGCTTGCGGACGTGAGGTGGTGTGCAGCAAGGGTTCGCTCAACAGTGTGCTTGCTGGTGCGTTTCGTAGCCTTTCGTAGCCGGCAAATCGCGGGCTCATGACCGGGCCGATGCGTTCGCTCACCAACTCGTAGACCTGCATATCCGCCGGCCACGGCGGCTCGGCAAACACCAGCAGGGCATCCAGACCGGGCCGTCGTGGATCGAGATCGCCTTCGCCAGCCGACAGGTGCAAGCGCAGATCCGGCAGGTCCGCATTCAGGCGCCCCAAACGCGGAATGAACCAGCGCGCCAAAAGACTGCCCGAGCAGCCGAGCACGAACGGCGCATCGGCGGTGCTTTGGGTCAGCTCGGCGCAAACGCTGCGCAAACGCTCGAAGGCTTCGCCGCTGGCATCGCGCAATCGAACGCCGGCATCTGTGAGTTTAAGGCCGCGTCCATCCTTGATGAACAGGCTCACGCCGAGGTGTTCCTCCAGTACCTTGAGTTGCCGGCTGACCGCGCCATGGGTGACGTGCAGCTGTTCGGCAGCCTGACTGACGCTGTTCAGGCGGGCAGTGGCTTCGAAGGCGCGAAGCGCGTTCAGCGGGGGGAGGTCATGGCTCATGGGATCTGTGAGTTTTCCTGACAGGTTGCGGCGATCTTATCGGTTTTCAGCGTGGGATGTCAGGGGTAGAGTGAACCCCATCGTCACCTCTCGAATACAACTGGAGCGACCCATGACCCAGACTAATCTGCGCAACGGCCCCGACGCCAACGGCCTGTTTGGCGCGTTCGGTGGCCGTTACGTCGCCGAAACCCTGATGCCGTTGATCCTCGATCTGGCCCGTGAATACGAAGCAGCCAAGGAAGATCCGGCATTCAAAGAAGAATTGGCCTACTTTCAGCGTGATTACGTCGGACGTCCAAGCCCACTGTATTTCGCCGAACGCCTGACTGAGTTCTGCGGTGGCGCGAAAATTTACCTCAAGCGCGAAGAGCTGAACCACACCGGCGCGCACAAGATCAACAACTGCATCGGCCAGATCCTGCTGGCGCGGCGCATGGGCAAGAAACGCATCATCGCCGAGACCGGCGCCGGCATGCACGGCGTGGCGACCGCCACCGTGGCCGCGCGTTTCGGCCTCGAATGCGTGATCTACATGGGCACCACTGACATCGAACGTCAGCAAGCCAACGTGTTTCGCATGAAGCTGCTGGGCGCCGAAGTGATCCCGGTAGTCGCGGGCACCGGCACCCTCAAAGACGCAATGAACGAAGCCCTGCGTGACTGGGTGACCAACGTCGACAGCACCTTCTACCTGATCGGCACCGTGGCCGGTCCGCACCCGTACCCGGCCATGGTTCGCGACTTCCAGGCCGTCATCGGCAAGGAAACCCGCGAGCAGTTGCAAGCCCAGGAAGGTCGTCTGCCAGACAGCCTGGTGGCGTGCATCGGCGGTGGTTCCAATGCAATGGGCCTGTTCCACCCGTTCCTCGATGATAAGAGCGTCGAGATCATCGGCGTCGAAGCGGCCGGTTACGGCATCGAAACCGGCAAGCACGCGGCCAGCCTGAACGGTGGCGTACCAGGCGTGCTGCACGGTAACCGTACGTTCCTGTTGCAGGACGATGATGGCCAGATCATTGACGCGCACTCGATTTCAGCCGGTCTCGACTATCCAGGCATCGGCCCGGAACACGCCTGGTTGCATGACATCGGCCGCGTCCAGTACACCTCGGTGACCGACGACGAAGCCCTCGACGCATTCCATAAGTGCTGCCGCCTGGAAGGGATTATTCCTGCACTGGAAAGCGCCCATGCCCTGGCCGAAGTGTTCAAGCGCGCACCGACCCTGCCGAAAGATCACCTGATGGTGGTCAACCTGTCCGGCCGTGGCGACAAAGACATGCAAACCGTGATGCACCACATGGAAAACTCTCAACAAGTGCAGTCCAAGCAGGAGAAACACTGATGAGCCGCCTGCAAACGCGTTTTGCCGAACTCAAGGAACAGAACCGCGCCGCCCTGGTGACCTTCGTGACCGCCGGCGATCCGAGCTATGACACGTCCCTGGCGATCCTCAAAGGCTTGCCCGGTGCCGGCGCCGACGTGATCGAGTTGGGCATGCCCTTCACTGATCCGATGGCCGATGGTCCGGCGATCCAGTTGGCCAACATTCGTGCCTTGGGCGCCAAGCAGAACCTGGCGAAAACCCTGCAAATGGTTCGCGAGTTCCGCAAAGGCAACAGCGAGACTCCGCTGGTGTTGATGGGTTACTTCAACCCGATTCACATGTACGGCGTGCCGCGTTTCATCGCTGAAGCCAAAGAAGCCGGTGTCGATGGCCTGATCGTGGTCGACATGCCGCCAGAACATAACGCTGAATTGTGCGACCCGGCACAGGCGGCGGGCCTGGACTTCATCCGTCTGACCACTCCGACGACTGACGATGGGCGTCTGCCGACCGTACTGAATGGCAGTTCCGGATTTGTTTACTACGTGTCGGTGGCGGGTGTGACCGGTGCGGGCGCGGCGACTCTGGAACATGTCGAAGAGGCCGTCACCCGTCTGCGTCGCCATACCGATCTGCCGATCAGCATCGGCTTCGGTATTCGCACACCGGAACAGGCAGCGGCAATCGCGCGTCTGGCTGATGGTGTGGTGGTGGGGTCGGCGCTGATTGATCACATCGCCAACGCCTCGACCCCTGATCAGGCTGTGGAGGGCGTACTCAGCCTGTGCGCGGCCTTGTCCGACGGCGTGCGTAAAGCGCGGGTCAGCTGAAAGTAAGAGAGGAATTAGTGCCTCGCGGCACAGCACATACAGCAAGACCGAGGGCTTCAGGACTATGTTCTGAAGCCCTTTTTGCTTTCAGGGCAACTCCAACCCACCCGCAGCCTTGTGCAACTTCCTCAAATGTTCGCCAACCTGTTTCAGGTTCTCTTCGTTGGCGGCCATTTCAGCAGCGCGGCTTGGCTCGAGCAGCGCTCGCACTTCCTTGTCGAGGTCCCCGGTCAGCACTTGAAGCTGCTTCTGACGCAGATTGCTTTCCGACTCCAGGCGCGTCCACTCGTTCGGCTGCGGCAAACCATAGCCACCGGTGCCGAGCAGTTCGGCCGGACGGCTGAGGAAGCCACTGTTGGCGAGAATCTGCTTCAAGGTCGCGTTGGCCTTATCCATGCTGCCGTTGTTCAATTCCTGAGCGCCCAGATAGCGTTGCTTCACTTCGTCCTGGGCCAATACTAATTGTTGGCGGAAGCTCGCCTGCTCCAGTAACAGCAATGCCGCGCTGGTGCGCAGGTCCGCCTGGTCAATCCATTTGCGGCGCTCATCAGCTTTCAATGCCAGCCAGTCTTCGACCTTTTCCTGCTTGATCGGCAAGTGCTTTTTCAGCACCTCGAACATCGCTTGATAACGCTCGCGGAAGGAGTCGAAGCGATAGCCCAGGCGTAACGCTTCGCGAGGGTCGTCGAGCACGCTGGTATCCGCCAGTCCACGGCTCTTGAGTACTTCCAGCAAGCCGTTGGGCATGATGCTGTCGAGCCCTGTCAGCTGGGCATTATTGCTGCCGCTGCGCAGCAGCTTCAGGCTTTCCACGGCGCAGTTGTTGGACAGGAAGAAGTAATTGCCGTCGTAACTCCAGTGCATCTCGGCGGCGTGCTCCACCACGTCTTCGATCTCGCTGCGCGACAGGTTCAGCGGTACCGAGGCCAGGCTGCGCAGTTCGGTCTTGGTGTATTCGTCGATCACCTGGGCCAGCGGCAGCACAAACAGGCGCGATGGATATTTGCCCACCAGCCCATCCCAACTCGACAACTGTACGTCGCCGACGAAGGCGCGGTAGGACAGCACCAGATGTTGATCCAGATCGAGGCGGCAATCCGGCCCGCGAGGCCGACCGGGCGCGCAGATCACCAGTCGCAGCATGCTGTGACCCCAGCGGCTGACCCAGTTCTGGTTGGCTTCTGCCAGCAGATAGTCGACGGCATACACCCGTTCCGGATCGACCTGGCCCAAGGGCTGTTTGGCGAAATCATTACCGGCATTGAGGAAGGCGAATGATCGGGCGCAGGTGTCTTTGGCGGCGGGCGCCCAGCCGAAGTGTTCTTTGTAGTAGCGATACAGCGCAGGGCGACGGCAGGCATAGCTTGGGTCGAGGAGGAAGTACTCCATGTTGACCGCGACGAACTCCTTCGGGCTGCTCGTCTCGTAGATGTCCGGGCTGCGGGCAATCTGCCGGTTGTGCTGTTCGCGCTCGCCGCGCCGACCGACGTATTGCGGCCAGCCGGCCAGATCAAGCAGGCGAGGGTCGTCGCTGAGGGTCCAGCGTCGGTCGGTCTGTCCGCGGCACTGATCCGGGATGCCGATCAGTCCGGAGCTGCTGTTACGTTGTGTGCAGCGCTGGATCAGTGTGCGCTCGGCGTCCGGCCACAGGCGTGCGCGGTCGTAGATGTGGGTGAGCTCGTGCAACACCGTGGCGAGCAGTTCCTGACGCACGGTGCCGTGGGGGCGATAGGTTTTTTTGGTCGCGGCGCTGCCGTCGGTGAGGCTGGCGAGCAGGTTGCGATTCAGGTCGAGCTCGGACACCAGTGATGCCTGGCCATAGGCATTGCTCGGCATGTTGTCAGTCCAGCCGACATCGATGTGCCGGTCCAGCTGCTCGATGAAGCGTGGCGGTAACGCCTGCATGGCTTCATCGAGCAGCGCCTGACTGGCCTGCTGTTGCGCGGGGCTCAGGCCGTCGGTCTTGAGCCGCAATTGCAAGCCGGCCTGGGCCGTGCTGCCAAGCAGCAACACAACCCCGGCCAGCAGCCAGGCGCTTAGTGATTTCACAGTGCGAGGACGGCTTCGGCGAGAACCTGATCACTGGCGTCGCGGGCTTCCGGTACGCGGGTGCGCAAGGTATCGAAGGCCGCTTCCAGGTGTGCACCACGGATTTCACCCTCGCTGGCGACGAAACTGGCCGCATCGTCGTGGGCTTCACGGACGATCTTCGAATCGCGGATGGACGTGGTGGTATCGGAAGTGAAATCAAGCGTGCGCTGGGAGGCACGAATAATCATGTTGCTGGTGGCTACCAGGGTGTGGGCCTGGGCCACGTCGGCCAATAGCAGCAGGCCAAGGGTGGCAGCAATCAGCGGGCTACGCATGGAGTGACTCCGGAGAAACAAGGATAACTATTGGACGAGAATTGCCTGCGCCAGTTCAAGGTCGCTGGCATGAAGTTTTGGCTGGGTCCGGCGCAGGTAGATCAAGGCCGATTCCAGTTGTGCTCCTCGCAGTTGGCCGTCACTGGCGATGAACGCTGCAGCGTCATCCCGGGCGGCGATCAGCATTTTATGGTCGAAGGGCGCGGAGGTCACCATGCTGGTGGCGTAACCACTGGCTACGGTGCCTTGTGTGGACAGGTTGAAAGCGTCGAAGGCATGGGCCGAACCCGACCAGCAGGCCGCGAGAAAAACCGGAGTGATCAACAGACTTGAAAGAAAACGCATGAGGCTCGATAGCTGAAAGCGAGCCCCAAGGCTAGCGCAATGCCCGGGCTAGAGCCAGCGTCGAAACATCGGGACACGACGGGCGTGTCCCGGTTCAGCGCAGTTGCCTAGATCGTCAGGATGGCCTGGGCCAGCTGTGCGTCGGTCGCATTCAGTTGTGGAGCCTGTTGGCGGATATGGTTGAGCGCGCTTTCCAGTTTCACGCCACGGATGGCACCTTCACTGGCAACGAAGCTGGCGGCATCATCACGGGCAGCACGGACGATTTTGTTGTCGCGAAAGGAGGACGAGACATCCGAAGTCGCGTCGGAGGAAGCCTTCAGGCCATTAACGATGGAGTCGGTGGTCACGATAAAACTGGAGGCGTGGGCATTGGCAGCCATGGCAAGCAGGGCTGCAGCGCTGAGCAGGCGAAGGGGGGACATGAGGTAGCTCCTTTGGATAGACCGATAGAGAGGTGGCAAAGGATCAGACGCCTGTCGTCTTAAAGCGTTCGCCACGTTTTATACAGATATTAGGCCTGCGTACATCGGTTAGAACAGTCCCGCTTGTTCATGCAGGCGAGCGCAGACACCCTTAGAATAAACTGTACTGGTTGTTTTTTTATATTTAAAAACTGTAACTGTCGGTAATTTTCTCTTCTGTACGCCCCCAATATGAAGCCCTAAAACGACAAAACCCGTCGTGGTTTCCCACGACGGGTTCTGTTTGTTCAATTCGGGTTGCTGGCGGTGGACCCGGTGGGTCAGAGCCAGCGACGCTAACTTAGCGCCAGAACGGCTTGCTCAGCTCTTCGTAGCGTTGTGCTTCGCTAATCCCGGCGTCAGCCAGCAGACGCGAATCCAGGCGAGCCAGTTGATGGCGGCTGGAGATGCGGCGCTGCCACAGCATCAGGTTGGCGATAACGCGCAAAGGCAGGGAAGCCTGGGTTTTTGCAGCAGTGTCTTCGAAGAACAGTTCGGAACTGAGTGTACGTTCCATGGTTGACATCCTTCCGCTTATGGCGGGATTAGGTAGTGGTTTAACTTTGACTGATGCCAATGATCCTCTCGTTTGGCCAGTCTCTGTAGATACAGTTCACCTGTATTGTGAGAGACCAGTTAACTGTTAAACGGTGGTGTACTGGTCTAAATTGAGGCAACTGTACCTATTGGCACCATTATGGTGCATTTATAGGGCTTTGGCTGGAAAAGGTAGGCAATTACGGTAGGAAAAGACCGGTACAGCAGTACAGTTTTTGATTGAAAGGAATGCTGCAACAGCGAGCTGACGAAACTGTGTTTGCGTCAGCTGCTATCTGTATCAATTACACCGCCAGCATGCGCCCGGTTTCTTCCAGGTTCATGTGCCAGCTCAGTGCGTCACGCAGGATATGCGGGGTATGCCCGCCGACCGCGCAAGCAGCAGTGAAGTAGTCATTCAGGGCTGGGCGATAGTCCGGGTGCACACAGTTGTCGATGATGACGCGGGCACGCTCACGCGGCGCCAGGCCTCGGAGGTCGGCCAGGCCGATCTCGGTCACGAGAATATCGACGTCATGTTCTGTGTGGTCGACGTGGCTGACCATGGGGACCACGCTGGAAATCGCCCCGCCCTTGGCGATCGACTTGGTGACAAAAATCGCCAGGTGCGCATTGCGCGCGAAGTCGCCCGAGCCGCCGATGCCATTCATCATCCGCGTGCCGCAGACGTGAGTGGAGTTGACGTTGCCGTACAGGTCGAACTCCAGCGCGGTGTTGATGCCGATGATGCCCAGGCGCCGCACCACTTCGGGGTGATTGGAGATTTCCTGGGGGCGCAGCACCAGCTTGTCCTTATAGTGCTCCAGATTCCCGAATACATCGGCATTGCGCCGGCTCGACAGGGTGATCGAACTGCCCGAAGCGAAGCTCAACTTGCCGGCGTCGATCAAATCGAAAGTCGAATCCTGCAGCACTTCGGAGTACATGGTCAGGTCTTCAAATGGCGAGTCGATCAAGCCGCACATCACCGAATTGGCGATGGTGCCGATTCCGGCTTGCAGTGGGCCGAGTTTGTTGGTCATGCGACCGGCAGCCACTTCTTGCTTGAAGAAGTCGATCAGGTGGTCGGCGATGGCCTGGGTGTCCACATCCGGCGGCAGCACAGTAGAGGGCGAGTCGGATTGATTAGTGATCACGATCGCGACGATTTTTTCCGGCGGTATCGGGATGGCAGTGCTGCCGATACGGTCATCGACCTTCACCAGTGGAATCGGCGTGCGGGTCGGCCGGTAGGTAGGGATATAGATGTCGTGCAAGCCTTCGAGATTCGGGTTGTGCGCCAGATTGATCTCGACGATCACGTGTTTGGCGAAAATCGCGAAGCTGGCCGAGTTGCCCACCGAGGTGGTCGGCACGATATGGCCCTGCTCGGTGATCGCCACGGCTTCGATCACCGCGATGTCCGGCAGCTTGAGTTGCTGGTTACGCAGCTGCTCTACGGTTTCCGACAGGTGCTGGTCGATGAACATGACTTCGCCGGCATTGATCGCCTTGCGCAGAGTGCTGTCCACCTGGAACGGCATGCGTCGCGACAGTACGCCGGCTTCAGTCAGCTGTTTGTCGAGGTCGTTGCCCAGGCTGGCGCCGGTCATCAAGCTTATTTTCAGCGGCGTGACCTTGGCGCGCTCGGCCAGTGCATGAGGCACGGCCTTGGCTTCGCCGGCTCGGGTAAAGCCGCTCATGCCGACGGTCATGCCGTCCTGAATCAGAGCGGCAGCGTCGGCGGCGCTCATTACCTTGTCCAACAATGAAGGCAAGCGAATACGGTCACGGTACATGATTGTTATCTCGGGCAACGGAAGCAAGGTGCGCAGTCTAGTGAATTCGAGCGGTGCCCGTCCCGCTACCAAGGTCGCATTCGGGGCGTCTATTCCGGTGCTTTCAGGCAAAACACCTTTGCAGGATCGGTAATAGACGCAAACAAAAACGCCCCGACGAGTCGGGGCGTTCAGGTTGCCGAAGGGTTTTACTCGACGGCTTTAACCATGTCTTCGATGACTTTCTTGGCGTCGCCGAAAACCATCATGGTCTTGTCCAGATAGAACAACTCGTTGTCCAGACCGGCATAGCCGCTGGCCATCGAGCGCTTGTTGACGATGATGGTCTTGGCCTTGAACGCTTCGAGAATCGGCATGCCGGCAATCGGCGATTTCGGGTCGTTCTTGGCTGCCGGGTTCACCACGTCGTTGGCGCCGAGCACCAGCACCACGTCGGCCTGGCCGAACTCGGAGTTGATGTCTTCCATCTCGAACACCTGGTCGTAAGGCACTTCGGCCTCGGCCAGCAATACGTTCATGTGGCCAGGCATCCGGCCGGCAACCGGGTGAATCGCATACTTCACGGTTACGCCGCGGTGGCTCAGTTTCTCGGTCAGCTCTTTCAAGGCGTGCTGCGCCCGTGCTACCGCCAGGCCATAGCCTGGAACGATGATCACGGTGTCGGCGTTGGTCAGCAGGAAGGTGGCGTCATCAGCCGAACCGGATTTCACCGGACGGGCTTCTTTGGAGCCCGCCGGGCCAGCATCCGCGGTGTTGCCGAAGCCGCCGAGCAGTACGTTGAAGAACGAACGGTTCATCGCCTTGCACATGATGTACGAGAGGATCGCACCGCTTGAGCCCACCAGCGAGCCGGCAATGATCAGCATCGAGTTGTTCAGCGAGAAGCCGATACCCGCTGCCGCCCAACCGGAGTAGCTGTTGAGCATCGACACCACGACGGGCATGTCGGCGCCGCCGATCGGGATGATGATCAGCACGCCCATCACGAAGGCCAGGATCAGCATCAGGGCAAAGGCGCTGAAGTTGCCGGTCAGCATGAACGTGACACCCAGTGCCAGCGTCGCCAGACCCAGCAGCAGGTTCAGTTTGTGCTGACCGCTGAACTGTACTGGTGCGCCCTGGAACAGGCGGAACTTGTACTTGCCCGACAGCTTGCCAAACGCGATCACCGAACCGGAGAAGGTGATTGCACCGATGGCCGCGCCGAGGAACAGCTCCAGACGGTTACCCGCCGGAATCGAATCGCCCAGATGTTTAACGATGCCCAACGACTGCGGCTCGACGACGGCTGCAATGGCGATGAACACCGCTGCCAGACCGATCATGCTGTGCATGAAGGCGACCAGCTCCGGCATTTTGGTCATTTCAACGCGCTTGGCCATGATCGAGCCGGCGGTACCGCCGGCCAGCAGACCGACGATGACGTAGCCGATGCCGGCGGTAGCACCGCCTTGCTCAATGGAGAGCGCCGCCAGCTTATAGATGAGACCGATGGTGGTGAGGATCGCCAAGGCCATGCCGAGCATGCCGTACACGTTGCCGCGCCGCGACGTGGTCGGGTGCGACAGGCCTTTGAGGGCCTGGATGAAGCAGATCGACGCGATCAGGTACAGCGTCGTTACCAGGTTCATGCTCATTACTTGGGCGCCTCTTCTTTTACGGCTTTCGGGGCTTTTTTCTTGAACATCTCAAGCATGCGACGGGTGACCAGGAAACCACCGAACACGTTCACGGCCGCCAGAGCCACCGCCAGGGTGCCCATGGTTTTGCCCAATGGTGTTACGGTCAAAGCAGCCGCCAGCATCGCGCCGACGATCACAATCGCCGAAATGGCGTTGGTCACCGCCATCAATGGCGTGTGCAGTGCAGGTGTAACGTTCCAGACCACGTGATAACCGACATAAATCGCCAGCACGAAGATGATCAGGTTGTAGATACCGGGGGAGATAAGCTCTTCCATCGTCTGAATCCCTGCTTAGGCGTTTTTGCGGATGACTTGGCCGTCGCGGCACATCAGGCACGCGGCGACGATGTCGTCTTCTAGGTTCACTTCGAACTGGCCTTCCTTGTTGAAGACCAGCTTCAGGAAGTCCAGCAGGTTGCGTGCGTACAGCGCCGAAGCGTCTGCCGCCACCGCACCGGCCAGATTGGTCGGGCCGACAATGGTCACGCCATTCGAGACCACGACCTGGTCCGCCACGGTCAGCGGGCAGTTGCCGCCCTGGGCTGCAGCGAGGTCGACAACCACCGAGCCTGGCTTCATCTGCGCCACGGTTTCGGCGCTGAGCAGCGTCGGCGCCTTGCGACCCGGGATCAGTGCCGTGGTGATGACGATGTCAGCCTGCTTGGCGCGTTCGTGTACGGCCAGGGCCTGACGCTGCATCCAGCTGGCCGGCATGGGGCGCGCATAGCCGCCGACGCCGACGGCGCATTCGCGCTCTTCATCGGTTTCGTACGGCACGTCGACGAATTTCGCACCCAGGGATTCAATTTGCTCCTTCACCGCAGGACGCACATCGGACGCTTCGATCACGGCACCCAGACGTTTTGCCGTGGCAATCGCCTGCAAGCCGGCCACACCGGCACCGAGAATCAGCACGCGCGCCGCTTTCACAGTGCCCGCGGCGGTCATCAACATCGGCATGAAGCGTGGGTAGTAGTGAGCGGCCAGCAGCACGGATTTATAGCCGGCGATGTTCGCTTGGGAGGACAGCACATCCAGGCTCTGGGCGCGGGAGGTGCGTGGCGCAGCTTCCAGCGCAAACGCGGTAATGCCGCATTCGGCCAGTTTGGCGATGGTTTCATTGCTGAACGGGTTGAGCATGCCGACCACTACGGTGCCGCTCTTGATCAGCGTCAGTTCGCTGTCGCTGGGGGCGACCACCTTGAGAATCAGCTCGGCACCAAACGCATCGTTGGCGCTGCCAATGGTTGCGCCTGCCGCTTCATAAGCACTGTCGACAACGCTGGCGTTAATGCCGGCGCCGCTTTGTACAGTGACCTTATGACCCTGGCCGATCAGCTTCTTGATGGTTTCCGGGGTTGCAGCAACCCGTGTTTCACCCGTCTGGGTTTCGAGAGGAACACCAATGTGCACGTCAAATCTCCTGCGTGATCTTATTGAGTAAACCCAGGCACTTCGGATGGTGCGGCTGGGGCGGCCGATCAGCACGACCCCACCAAATCAGGGCGGGGCGCGGCATTTTGCAGGCGAACTTTGTGCCCTTCAAGGGATTATGACGGGTGACGGAAAATTAACTACAAGTCACCCCGTGACCGAATGTCGCACCTTTCCGTTAAATCCCTTGCAGGCCGTGGCTTCTAAGGATTTTTGCCAAAATTCAAGAATTTACACATCCGCACGGTGAATAGGTTGTCATTGCCTGCCAATAGAGGCTCAAGGCCACGTACTCAAACGCTTGTGGGACGTTTGTGCTGTTTGTCGGTACAGTCTGTCAATATGCGACAAATACTTATATCTGTAGTGCTTTTGTTTTGCTGACTACGCGGTCAGCTAATGGCTGTGAGCCTTTATCCTTCTAGGTTGTAGCTGTGTGCCTGATTCACCAGCCAATCGCGAAATGCCTTTAAAGAGGCTGATTCGACCTTTCGATCAGGAATCATCAGGTAGTAGGCCTTGATGCTCGATAGTGCTTGGGTATTGGCAATGACCAGACGCTTCTCTGCCAATTCGCGCTGAATCAGGAAAGGCGGAATCAGCGCGATCCCCATGTCATGCATCGCTGCTTGGGCGAGCATGGAGAATAGCTCGTAACGCGGCCCTGTCATGTCTCGCGGGATATTCAGGTTCTGGGAGTTGAACCATTGGCGCCAGGCATAAGGGCGAGTGGTCTGTTGCAGCAAGGGCAGCTCGGCGATTTCACCGGGGCTCAGGTTGGTTTTTTGGCCCAGCAGCGTGGGGCTGCACACCGGCATCGGGTTCTCGCCCATTAACCTGTGGGATTCGGTACCTGGCCAGTCCGCGTCGCCGAAATAAATGGCGGCGTCGAAGTCGGTGTCGGCAAACAGGAAGGGGCGCGTACGGTTGGTGAGGTTGACCGTTACCTCCGGGTGTTTGTGCTGGAAATCCTTGAGACGTGGCAGCAGCCATTGAGTGCCAAAGGTCGGAACCACCGCCAGTTCGATCGAGTTGGCGCCTTGCTGGCCCATCACTGACAAAGTGTCCCGTTCCACCGCGTCGAGTTGGGTGGCCACCCTGCGACTGTAGGAAAGCCCGGCTTCTGTCAGCTTCACTCCGCGCCGTGAACGCCGGAACAGCTCGACATTGAGGAACTCCTCGAGGCTGGCTATCTGTCGGCAAATCGCTCCCTGAGTGAGAGAAAGCTCCTGGGCAGCCTTGGTAAAGCTCTCGTGGCGCGCTGCCGCTTCAAAGCTGATCAGGGCTGTTGTGCTGGGGATCTTCCTGCGCATGTACGTCAACCTCACTAATGCATTGCATAAAGGCGATTTTGCAACGTTTCGAAGTGAGAAATTAGCACAACAGTATGCGAAAACCTCGTTTGCCGGGACGCCGAACCCGGCCTAGGATCAATCCACGTTATTTGACCCGATTCGAGAGGACTCACTCATGGGCGGTAAAGCTAGCTTCAACTGGATCGATCCCCTGTTGCTGGATCAACAGCTCACTGAAGAAGAACGCATGATTCGCGACACGGCCGAGCAGTTTGCTCAGCAGAAGCTCGCACCGCGTGTTCTCGAAGCTTTCCGTCACGAGAAGACTGACCCGGCGATCTTCCGTGAGATGGGTGAGGTGGGTCTGCTGGGTGCGACCATCCCTGAGCAATACGGTGGCAGCGGCCTGAACTATGTCAGCTACGGCCTGATTGCCCGTGAGGTCGAGCGTGTCGACTCCGGCTATCGCTCGATGATGAGTGTGCAGTCTTCGCTGGTCATGGTTCCGATCAATGAATTCGGTACCGAAGCACAGAAGCAGAAATACCTGCCGAAGCTGGCCACGGGTGAATGGATTGGTTGCTTCGGTCTGACCGAGCCCAACCACGGCTCCGACCCGGGCGCGATGATTACGCGTGCACGCAAAGTGGAAGGTGGCTACAGCCTCACCGGCAGCAAGATGTGGATCACCAACAGTCCGATCGCTGATGTATTCGTGGTTTGGGCCAAGGACGACGCGGGCGACATTCGTGGTTTTGTGCTTGAGAAGGGCTGGAAAGGTCTGAGCGCTCCGGCGATACACGGCAAGGTCGGCTTGCGAGCATCCATCACCGGCGAGATCGTCATGGACAACGTGTTTGTTCCTGAAGAGAACATTTTCCCGGATGTCCGTGGCTTGAAAGGCCCTTTTACCTGCCTTAACTCGGCGCGTTACGGTATTTCCTGGGGTGCACTGGGCGCTGCCGAGTTCTGCTGGCACACCGCTCGCCAGTACACCCTGGATCGTCAGCAATTTGGTCGTCCATTGGCGGCCACTCAGTTGATTCAGAAGAAGCTGGCCGACATGCAGACCGAAATCACTCTGGCGCTGCAAGGCTGCCTGCGTCTGGGACGAATGAAAGATGAAGGTACTGCTGCGGTCGAGATCACTTCGATGATGAAGCGCAACTCCTGCGGCAAGTCCCTCGACATCGCTCGCATGGCGCGCGACATGCTGGGTGGCAACGGTATCTCCGATGAGTTCGGTGTGGCTCGCCACCTGGTCAACCTGGAAGTGGTGAATACCTATGAAGGTACGCATGACGTCCATGCGCTGATCCTCGGTCGCGCGCAGACCGGCCTCCAGGCGTTCTATTAATAGGAGAACGGCCATGGGCGCGCTTTCGCATCTACGGGTACTGGATTTGTCGCGGGTGCTCGCCGGGCCTTGGGCCGGGCAGATCCTTGCGGACCTTGGCGCTGACGTCATCAAGGTCGAGCGCCCGGGTAATGGCGATGACACGCGTGCCTGGGGGCCTCCGTTCCTTAAGGACGCTTATGGCGAGAACACCAGCGAAGCGGCCTATTACTTGTCCGCCAACCGCAACAAGCAATCGGTGACCATCGACTTCACGCGACCAGAGGGGCAGCGGCTGGTGCGTGAGTTGGCGGCGAAGTCGGATATCCTCATCGAGAACTTCAAGGTCGGTGGTCTTGCGGCATATGGGCTGGACTACGAGTCGCTAAAGGTGGCCAATCCGAAGCTGATCTATTGCTCGATTACCGGGTTCGGTCAGACCGGCCCGTATGCCAAGCGTGCGGGTTATGACTTCATGATCCAGGGCTTGGGCGGTCTGATGAGTTTGACCGGTCGCCCCGAAGGAGATGAAGGTGCAGGCCCGGTGAAAGTTGGCGTGGCGCTGACAGACATTCTGACTGGGCTCTATTCAACGGTAGCGATCCTGGCTGCGCTGGCTCATCGGGATCATGGTGGCGGCGGTCAGCACATTGATATGGCATTGCTGGACGTTCAGGTGGCGTGTCTGGCGAACCAGGCGATGAACTACCTGACTACGGGCATTGCGCCTAAGCGCCTGGGCAACGCCCATCCGAATATCGTGCCTTATCAGGACTTCCCTACAGCCGATGGCGACTTCATCCTTACCGTGGGTAATGATGGGCAGTTCCGCAAATTTGCGGAGGTGGCCGGGCAGCCGCAGTGGGCGGATGATCCGCGTTTTGCGACCAATAAGTTAAGGGTGGCAAATCGGGCGGTGCTGATCCCGCTGATCCGCCAGGCGACCGTGTTCAAGACCACTGCTGAATGGGTGACGCAGTTGGAGCAGGCAGGCGTGCCGTGTGGGCCGATCAATGATTTGGCCCAGGTGTTTGCCGACCCTCAGGTTCAGGCTCGAGGGTTGGCTATTGAGCTGCCTCATGCTTTGGCCGGGATCGTACCTCAAGTTGCGAGCCCGATACGCCTGTCCGAGACGCCAGTGGAGTACCGTAGCGCACCTCCTTTATTGGGTGAGCACACGCTGGAGGTTTTGCAGCGGGTATTGGGTCTGGATGCCGGTGCAGTCGCTGCTTTCAAAGAGGCGGGGGTGCTCTGAAGTCCTCTTCTATATAGAAGGAGTGGTTTTGCTCTCCTCTATAAGAAGGAAAACGGGCGGTTTTCCGGCTTTCTGCAAGCTATTGATAGAAAAGCCAAATTAGAGGTTGACGGCAGATTCTGGACGTCTATAATTCGCCCCACTTCCGGCGCAGTCGAAACGGAAAACTCCTTGGTAAACAACGAGTTACGCAGTTTTCGACAGCGGTTACGCTTCAGTTCATCGAAGCCAGAAGGAGTTGGTAGGGCATGATGTTGTCGCCTTATTGACGGTTCGATCTTCTCGGTCGAAAGCGGAGAAAAAGAGGTGTTGACAGCAGCGACTAACGCTGTAGAATTCGCCTCCCGCTAACGAGAGATCGGAAGCGCAAGTGGTTGAAGTTGCAAAGGAAACTTTGAAAGCTTCTGAAAATAACCGCTTGACAGCAACAGGGGCTGCTGTAGAATGCGCGCCTCGGTTGAGACGAAAGCTCTTAACCAACCGCTCTTTAACAACTGAATCAAGCAATTCGTGTGGGTGCTTGTGGAGTCAGACTGATAGTCAACAAGATTATCAGCATCACAAGTTACTCCGCGAGAAATCAAAGATGTAACCAACGATTGCTGAGCCAAGTTTAGGGTTTCTTAAAAACCCAAAGATGTTTGAACTGAAGAGTTTGATCATGGCTCAGATTGAACGCTGGCGGCAGGCCTAACACATGCAAGTCGAGCGGCAGCACGGGTACTTGTACCTGGTGGCGAGCGGCGGACGGGTGAGTAATGCCTAGGAATCTGCCTGGTAGTGGGGGATAACGTTCGGAAACGAACGCTAATACCGCATACGTCCTACGGGAGAAAGCAGGGGACCTTCGGGCCTTGCGCTATCAGATGAGCCTAGGTCGGATTAGCTAGTTGGTGAGGTAATGGCTCACCAAGGCGACGATCCGTAACTGGTCTGAGAGGATGATCAGTCACACTGGAACTGAGACACGGTCCAGACTCCTACGGGAGGCAGCAGTGGGGAATATTGGACAATGGGCGAAAGCCTGATCCAGCCATGCCGCGTGTGTGAAGAAGGTCTTCGGATTGTAAAGCACTTTAAGTTGGGAGGAAGGGCAGTTACCTAATACGTAATTGTTTTGACGTTACCGACAGAATAAGCACCGGCTAACTCTGTGCCAGCAGCCGCGGTAATACAGAGGGTGCAAGCGTTAATCGGAATTACTGGGCGTAAAGCGCGCGTAGGTGGTTCGTTAAGTTGGATGTGAAATCCCCGGGCTCAACCTGGGAACTGCATTCAAAACTGTCGAGCTAGAGTATGGTAGAGGGTGGTGGAATTTCCTGTGTAGCGGTGAAATGCGTAGATATAGGAAGGAACACCAGTGGCGAAGGCGACCACCTGGACTGATACTGACACTGAGGTGCGAAAGCGTGGGGAGCAAACAGGATTAGATACCCTGGTAGTCCACGCCGTAAACGATGTCAACTAGCCGTTGGGAGCCTTGAGCTCTTAGTGGCGCAGCTAACGCATTAAGTTGACCGCCTGGGGAGTACGGCCGCAAGGTTAAAACTCAAATGAATTGACGGGGGCCCGCACAAGCGGTGGAGCATGTGGTTTAATTCGAAGCAACGCGAAGAACCTTACCAGGCCTTGACATCCAATGAACTTTCCAGAGATGGATTGGTGCCTTCGGGAACATTGAGACAGGTGCTGCATGGCTGTCGTCAGCTCGTGTCGTGAGATGTTGGGTTAAGTCCCGTAACGAGCGCAACCCTTGTCCTTAGTTACCAGCACGTTATGGTGGGCACTCTAAGGAGACTGCCGGTGACAAACCGGAGGAAGGTGGGGATGACGTCAAGTCATCATGGCCCTTACGGCCTGGGCTACACACGTGCTACAATGGTCGGTACAGAGGGTTGCCAAGCCGCGAGGTGGAGCTAATCCCATAAAACCGATCGTAGTCCGGATCGCAGTCTGCAACTCGACTGCGTGAAGTCGGAATCGCTAGTAATCGCGAATCAGAATGTCGCGGTGAATACGTTCCCGGGCCTTGTACACACCGCCCGTCACACCATGGGAGTGGGTTGCACCAGAAGTAGCTAGTCTAACCTTCGGGGGGACGGTTACCACGGTGTGATTCATGACTGGGGTGAAGTCGTAACAAGGTAGCCGTAGGGGAACCTGCGGCTGGATCACCTCCTTAATCGACGACATCAGCTGCTCCATAAGTTCCCACACGAATTGCTTGATTCATTGAAGAAGACGATAGGCTGACCATGTGAGGTGGCCTTGAATCGTTAAAGCTTAGAAATGAATATTCCGCTGTGAATATTGATTTCTAGTCTTTTGATTAGATCGTTCTTTAAAAATTTGGGTATGTGATAGAAAGATAGACTGAACGTTACTTTCACTGGTAACGGATCAGGCTAAGGTAAAATTTGTGAGTTGCTCTTAATTGAGCATGCGAATTTTCGGCGAATGTCGTCTTCACAGTATAACCAGATTGCTTGGGGTTATATGGTCAAGTGAAGAAGCGCATACGGTGGATGCCTTGGCAGTCAGAGGCGATGAAAGACGTGGTAGCCTGCGAAAAGCTTCGGGGAGTCGGCAAACAGACTTTGATCCGGAGATGTCTGAATGGGGGAACCCAGCCATCATAAGATGGTTATCTTGTACTGAATACATAGGTGCAAGAGGCGAACCAGGGGAACTGAAACATCTAAGTACCCTGAGGAAAAGAAATCAACCGAGATTCCCTTAGTAGTGGCGAGCGAACGGGGACTAGCCCTTAAGTTGATTTGAGATTAGCGGAACGCTCTGGAAAGTGCGGCCATAGTGGGTGATAGCCCTGTACGCGAAAATCTCTTGTCAATGAAATCGAGTAGGACGGAGCACGAGAAACTTTGTCTGAATATGGGGGGACCATCCTCCAAGGCTAAATACTACTGACTGACCGATAGTGAACTAGTACCGTGAGGGAAAGGCGAAAAGAACCCCGGAGAGGGGAGTGAAATAGATCCTGAAACCGTATGCGTACAAGCAGTGGGAGCCCACTTTGTTGGGTGACTGCGTACCTTTTGTATAATGGGTCAGCGACTTATTTTCAGTGGCGAGCTTAACCGAATAGGGGAGGCGTAGCGAAAGCGAGTCTTAATAGGGCGTCTAGTCGCTGGGAATAGACCCGAAACCGGGCGATCTATCCATGGGCAGGTTGAAGGTTAGGTAACACTGACTGGAGGACCGAACCGACTACCGTTGAAAAGTTAGCGGATGACCTGTGGATCGGAGTGAAAGGCTAATCAAGCTCGGAGATAGCTGGTTCTCCTCGAAAGCTATTTAGGTAGCGCCTCATGTATCACTGTAGGGGGTAGAGCACTGTTTCGGCTAGGGGGTCATCCCGACTTACCAAACCGATGCAAACTCCGAATACCTACAAGTGCCGAGCATGGGAGACACACGGCGGGTGCTAACGTCCGTCGTGAAAAGGGAAACAACCCAGACCGTCAGCTAAGGTCCCAAAGTTATGGTTAAGTGGGAAACGATGTGGGAAGGCTTAGACAGCTAGGAGGTTGGCTTAGAAGCAGCCACCCTTTAAAGAAAGCGTAATAGCTCACTAGTCGAGTCGGCCTGCGCGGAAGATGTAACGGGGCTCAAACCATACACCGAAGCTACGGGTATCACTTAGGTGATGCGGTAGAGGAGCGTTCTGTAAGCCTGTGAAGGTGAGTTGAGAAGCTTGCTGGAGGTATCAGAAGTGCGAATGCTGACATGAGTAACGACAATGGGTGTGAAAAACACCCACGCCGAAAGACCAAGGTTTCCTGCGCAACGTTAATCGACGCAGGGTTAGTCGGTCCCTAAGGCGAGGCTGAAAAGCGTAGTCGATGGAAAACAGGTTAATATTCCTGTACTTCTGGTTATTGCGATGGAGGGACGGAGAAGGCTAGGCCAGCTTGGCGTTGGTTGTCCAAGTTTAAGGTGGTAGGCTGGAATCTTAGGTAAATCCGGGATTCTAAGGCCGAGAGCTGATGACGAGTGTTCTTTTAGAACACGAAGTGGTTGATGCCATGCTTCCAAGAAAAGCTTCTAAGCTTCAGGTAACCAGGAACCGTACCCCAAACCGACACAGGTGGTTGGGTAGAGAATACCAAGGCGCTTGAGAGAACTCGGGTGAAGGAACTAGGCAAAATGGCACCGTAACTTCGGGAGAAGGTGCGCCGGTGAGGGTGAAGCACTTGCTGCGTAAGCCCACGCCGGTCGAAGATACCAGGCCGCTGCGACTGTTTATTAAAAACACAGCACTCTGCAAACACGAAAGTGGACGTATAGGGTGTGACGCCTGCCCGGTGCCGGAAGGTTAATTGATGGGGTTAGCTAACGCGAAGCTCTTGATCGAAGCCCCGGTAAACGGCGGCCGTAACTATAACGGTCCTAAGGTAGCGAAATTCCTTGTCGGGTAAGTTCCGACCTGCACGAATGGCGTAACGATGGCGGCGCTGTCTCCACCCGAGACTCAGTGAAATTGAAATCGCTGTGAAGATGCAGTGTATCCGCGGCTAGACGGAAAGACCCCGTGAACCTTTACTATAGCTTTGCACTGGACTTTGAATTTGCTTGTGTAGGATAGGTGGGAGGCTTTGAAGCGTGGACGCCAGTTCGCGTGGAGCCATCCTTGAAATACCACCCTGGCAACTTTGAGGTTCTAACTCAGGTCCGTTATCCGGATCGAGGACAGTGTATGGTGGGTAGTTTGACTGGGGCGGTCTCCTCCTAAAGAGTAACGGAGGAGTACGAAGGTGCGCTCAGACCGGTCGGAAATCGGTCGTAGAGTATAAAGGCAAAAGCGCGCTTGACTGCGAGACAGACACGTCGAGCAGGTACGAAAGTAGGTCTTAGTGATCCGGTGGTTCTGTATGGAAGGGCCATCGCTCAACGGATAAAAGGTACTCCGGGGATAACAGGCTGATACCGCCCAAGAGTTCATATCGACGGCGGTGTTTGGCACCTCGATGTCGGCTCATCACATCCTGGGGCTGAAGCCGGTCCCAAGGGTATGGCTGTTCGCCATTTAAAGTGGTACGCGAGCTGGGTTTAGAACGTCGTGAGACAGTTCGGTCCCTATCTGCCGTGGACGTTTGAGATTTGAGAGGGGCTGCTCCTAGTACGAGAGGACCGGAGTGGACGAACCTCTGGTGTTCCGGTTGTCACGCCAGTGGCATTGCCGGGTAGCTATGTTCGGAATAGATAACCGCTGAAAGCATCTAAGCGGGAAACTAGCCTCAAGATGAGATCTCACTGGGACCTTGAGTCCCCTGAAGGGCCGTCGAAGACTACGACGTTGATAGGTTGGGTGTGTAAGCGCTGTGAGGCGTTGAGCTAACCAATACTAATTGCCCGTGAGGCTTGACCATATAACACCCAAGCAATTTGCTGATCCGAAAGGACACCAGATTGCGGTGTGTGAAGACGCAATGAACCGAAAGTTCGCAAGCATTCACAAAAACCGCACAAACTATCGCATACCCAATTTGCTGAAGCGTCGAAAGACGGTTCGGTACCCGAATTTCTTGACGACCATAGAGCATTGGAACCACCTGATCCCATCCCGAACTCAGAAGTGAAACGATGCATCGCCGATGGTAGTGTGGGGTTTCCCCATGTGAGAGTAGGTCATCGTCAAGATTAAATTCCGAAACCCCTATCTGCGTATGCAGGTAGGGGTTTTGTTTTAGTAGAAGTCTCCAATTTTGCCGGCACGTTACCGCTGTAACGGGCTGGTCACAGAATTTCTTGACGACTATAGAGCATTGGAACCACCTGATCCCATCCCGAACTCAGAAGTGAAACGATGCATCGCCGATGGTAGTGTGGGGTTTCCCCATGTGAGAGTAGGTCATCGTCAAGATTAAATTCCGAAACCCCTGTCTGCTTATGCAGACAGGGGTTTTGTCTTTCTGGGCTTATAGAAGTCTAAGTCTGAAGCGGGTCAAATCCAGGTCTGCGTGTCTCGCTACTCCTTCGAGCCAGTAGCATCAGATATAGACCCCCCTCATCGATACACCACAGCCAAAACACCCAACACCGCGATCATGACGTGCGGTAAGCCCAATAATCCGTCCCTTCTAGCACGCCGTTCGGCGGTTATCTGACGAGTTTTGTACAAATCCTTAAGTTTTCTCCCGCTCGTGCCGAAAGACTGGTGAGACATGCGTGCACCAAAGTAGAGCGGCTTCAGAATGCCGTCTGCGCTGTTACATGGAATGTTGCAACCCGGAACGCATCCCCACTTTTGGCATAAGAAGTCCCATGAAATGAATCTCAAGTTCAGCCATAAAATCCTGCTGGCCGCTTCAGGCGTCGTGGTGCTGGCGTTTGCGTTGTTCACTTTGTACAACGACTATCTGCAACGAAACACCATTCGGCAAAACATCGAGTCCTCCGTTGAGCAAGCAGGCGACCTGACTGCCAGCAGCGTGCAGAACTGGATGAGCGGCCGCGTGCTGGTCCTGGAAAACCTCGCGCAGAACGTCGCCCATCAGGGTGCCAATGCTGACTTGCCAGGGCTGGTCGATCAACCGGCCCTCACCTCGAACTTCCAGTTCACCTACGTCGGGCAGGCCAATGGCATGTTCACCCAGCGCCCCGACGCGAAGATGCCAGACGGCTACGACCCGCGTCAGCGCCCCTGGTACAAACAAGCCGTGGTCGCCGACAAGACCATGCTGACCCCGCCTTATATGGCTGCGGTCGGCGGGCTGGTGGTGACCGTTGCCATACCGGTGAAAAAGAACAGCGAACTGCTGGGCGTGGTCGGCGGTGACCTGAGCCTGGAAACCCTGGTGAAAATCATCAACTCGGTGGACTTCGGTGGTATCGGTCACGCATTCCTGGTCAGTGCCGACGGTCAGGTGATCGTCAGTCCGGACAAAGACCAAGTGATGAAGAACCTGAAAGACATCTATCCGGGTTCCAGTGTTCGCATCGAGAAAGGCATCCAGGAAGTCGTACTGAACAAGCAGGACCGCATCCTCTCGTTCACACCGGTGAGCGGTTTGCCGAATGCCGAGTGGTACGTTGGTCTATCGATCGACAAGGCCAAGGCCTATGCACCACTGAGCCAGTTCCGCACCTCGGCGCTGATCGCGATGTTCATCGCTGTGACGGCCATTGCCGTGCTGCTGAGCTTGCTGATCAACGTGCTGATGCGTCCGCTGACCACGATGGGCCGTGCGATGCAGGACATCGCTCAGGGCGAGGGCGACCTGACCCGTCGTCTGGTCGTAGAAAGCAAAGACGAGTTCGGCGAGTTGGGTGGATCCTTCAACCAGTTCGTGGAGCGGATTCACGCATCGATTTGCGAAGTGTCCTCGGCGACCCGCCAGGTTCATGATCTGTCGCAACGGGTGATGGCATCGTCCAACGCTTCTATCATCGGCTCCGACGAACAAAGCGCCCGCACCAACAGCGTGGCCGCGGCGATCAACCAATTGGGCGCCGCCACCCAGGAAATCGCCCGCAATGCCGCTGATGCTTCGCAACACGCCAGCGGCGCGAGCGAGCAGGCCGATGACGGCCGTCAGGTGGTGGAACAAACCATCCAGGCCATGACCGAGCTGTCGCAGAAAATCAGCCTGTCCTGCACGCAGATCGAGACCCTGAACGCGAGCACCGACAACATCGGCCACATTCTGGATGTGATCAAAGGCATCTCCCAGCAGACCAATCTGTTGGCGCTCAACGCGGCCATCGAAGCGGCCCGTGCCGGTGAGGCCGGTCGTGGTTTTGCGGTGGTGGCGGATGAGGTGCGCAACCTGGCTCATCGCACCCAGGAGTCGGCGGAAGAGATCCACAAGATGATCAGCTCGCTGCAGATCGGTTCTCGCGAGGCGGTGACTACGATGAACGCCAGTCAGGTGTCCAGCGAGCAGAGCGTCGAAGTGGCGAACCAGGCCGGCCTGCGACTGGTCAGCGTGACCCAGCGCATCGGCGAAATCGACGGCATGAACCAATCGGTGGCCGCGGCGACCGAAGAGCAGACGGCCGTGGTCGAAACCCTCAACGTCGACGTCAACCAGATCAACCTGCTGAACCAGCAGAGCGTGGCCAACCTCAATGAAACATTGAAGGATTGTGATGCGCTGTCCCAGCAGGCCAATCGTTTGAAGCAACTGGTTGATAGCTTCAAGATCTGATTGAGGTCAGTAGGATCGCGTTATCGTTCTTCGCGTGAAAGCCTCGCTCCTACAAGAGCTAACCTGTAGAAGCGAGGCTTGCCTGCGATAGCGGTAGATCAGTCACCGCTGAACCGAAGCGCTACACAAACAGCTTCACCACATTCCCCATCGCATCATCGGCAAACCCCTGAACGAACTGCTTGAACCCCGGCAGGGCCTCGGCGCCGCCCTGGGCCGGTTCGGCGATGATCGTCCAGGTCGCCCGCGAGTTGTCTGTACCCAGGGATTCCACACTCATCGCCGCCCACAAATTGGCCACGCCCAAGGTGTTGTAGATCGTGGTCCAGGTCATGTTCAGCGCCTGGTCGTTGCGGGAGTTGAGCTGCTCGACCACCAGGTTGCCGTCCTTAAAGAACTTCTTGCGCAGCGACGACACACCTTCGCCGGTCATCTCGATGTGCGACAGCGCCGGAATGAATCGGTCGAAGCCGGCAAAATTGCCGACCACTGTCCAGACTCGCGCCGCGTCGGCCGGTACTTCCACCGAAGACACAACGTGGCAGCCTTGAGGGTTTTTGATCAGGGTATCGGGTTGCAGAGTATTCATGTTTTTTGCTCCGTGCGGGGTTAGGGTGAATCAGATGAAGTTGATTTCTTTGAGGTAGTCGCAGCCGCGTCGCAGCAGCGCCGGGGATTTTTCCGGGTAGTGCGCGCCCATCTGCCGTACACCGGCCTGGGCGTTGTCGTGGCCGATCATCGAGATGTCGCCGATGTCTTCCTCGAAGCCGTTGAGGTAGAAACCCAGCACGCCAAACAGCGCGTTATCACTGTCGACCCGGCCCAATTGCTGCTGCCAGTCGGCGACGCTGACCATCGAGAACTCCCGACCGGCTTCGCGAAAGGAAGCCACGTAGGTGTCCCAGCTCAGGGGTTCGGGGTTGTGCAGGTTGAACACCGCTTTTTCGGCCTGGTAACGGCTGGCATGGAAGGCGATGAAACGGGCGAGAAAATCCACCGGCATCAGGTCGAAATTCAGTGCGAACTCCGGTACCTGACCGAGCTGGATCGAGCCCTTGAGCATCAGCATCAGGCGATTCTTGTGGGGCTGGCAGACGCCGGTGAGGCTGTTGAAGCTGATATTGCCGGGGCGATAAAGATTGACCCGAACCCCACGTTCCCGCGCCCTTTCGAGGATCCGCTCGCCGACCCATTTGGACAGGTTGTAGCCGTTCTTGATGTAGATCGGCGGTGTCTGCGCGGCGGGCAACTCCAGGACCCGGCCATCGTCGGAAATCGTGCTGGACGCCGAGAGCGTCGAGACGAAGTTGAAGATCTTCTTGCTGCGTCCTTCACACAGGCGCAGACACTCGAAAATCGGTTCGACGTTATCCCGCGCCAACGACTCGTAATCGAGGACGTGATTGACGTTGGCGGCGTTGTGCACCAGTGCGCCGAACTCTCGATCCAGCCGTTCGTAAACCGCTTCGCTGAGCCCCAGTTGCGGGCGAGTGATGTCTGCCGCGTAAACCTGCACCCGGCTCAGGTCCAGATGCTCCAGGCGGTTTTCCCGCAACGCATCCGCAAAGCGTTGCGCCGCCGATTGCCCATCGCCATCGCGCACCAGGCACGCCACTTCGCTGGCGCCCCAGGCCAGCAGCGCTTCGACGATATGCACACCGACAAAGCTGTTGGCGCCGGTGACGATCACCTTGTGCACATCGCCCATTCGGCTGATCGGCAGCGGCTCGATGTCCAGTTCACGGAAGGCATCGGCCAGGGCTTTTTCACTCAACACTTCCTCGGTCCCGGAGCCGCGCACCAACGTCGCCAGCTTCGCAATCGTCGGTAGTTCGATGAAGCGGTTGATCGAGATACTGCGGCCGAACTCCTCACGCAAACGCAGGAGCATGCGCGACAGCAGGATCGAGTGCCCACCGAGGTTGAAGAAGCTTTCGTCGGTGGAAATGTCGCTGGCGGGCAGCTCCAGCAGCTCAGCCCAGATTTCCAACAACAGCGCTTCATCGGCGCTGGCGGGCAAACACCGTGGGCTGTTTTCGGTCACGTTGACGGGCAATTCCAGCAGCGCTTTGCGGTCGACCTTGCCGTTGCTGGCGAACGGCATGCTCGCCAGTTCAGTCCAGGCGATCGGCTGCATGTAGTCCGGCAGAAACTGCATCGCATGGGCTTTCAAGGCTTCGCGAGCGGCACCGGGTTGCGCTTCCTGGGGTTGCGCGAGAAAGGCCAGAATCCGTCGATGACAATCGATGACCACCGCCACCTGACGGTATAGCTGGCTGTCGCGCAGGCAGCGTTCGATCTCTTCCGGCTCGACCCGAAAGCCGCGAATCTTCACCTGATTGTCTCGCCGTCCGCACAGCTCGATACCGTCGGCGGTCCACTTGGCCATGTCGCCGGAGCGGTAGGCGCGCAGGCTCTGGCCGTTCGGCAGGTGCAGGTTCAGATAGCGTTCGGCAGTCTGCTGCGGATTGTTCAGGTAACCCAGGCACACCCCCGGGCCGACGATGTACAACTCACCGACGGTTTGCTCGGTCACCGGTTGCAAATCCTCATCGAGGATCAGCACCTGACTGTTGGCAATCGGTGCACCGAGGGTCCGGTTGCTGTCGCCGGTACGCAGTTGCCGCGCGGTGATCAGCACCGTGGCTTCGGTCGGGCCATAGAGGTTGTAGAGATTGCCTTGGCGGGTCAGTTGCTGGACTACGTAGGGTTCGCAGACATCGCCGCCGGTCATCACATGATCGAGGACCTGCAACTGATCCAGCGGCAGGATGCTCAGCAAGGCTGGCGGCAAAAAGGCATGGCTGAGTTGTTGGTGGCGGATCAGCTCGACCAGTTGCAGCGGGTCGCGACGTTGGTCCTCGTTGGGCACGATCAGCTCTGCACCCTGCAGCAGGGTCGGGAAGATATCGATCAATGACGAGTCGAAACTCAACGATGAAAACTGCAACGCCCGGCTCTGTTCGGTCAGCTGCACGTAGTCGGCGTACCACGCGGTGAAGTGCGCGAGGTTGGCCTGGCTGAGCAGCACGCCTTTGGGGTGACCTGTGGTGCCCGAGGTGTAGAGCGCCATGCATGGCGCGTCGAGATCGGGGCGTTGGCGCATCAAGGGTTGATCGAGGTTCACATCGCCGCTGTCGATACGGCTGATGTCCAGCCCCGGCATCGTCTCGCTGAGTGGATGCTCTCCGTCATGCAGCAACAACACCGCTCCAGCGTTTTCCAGAATGTACTGCTGACGTTGCAGCGGGTGGCTCGGCTCCAGCGGCAGGTACACCGCACCGCTGCCGAGGATCGCCAGAATCCCCGCATACAACGCACTGCATTTTGGCAGGCAAACTCCGACCACCAGAGGCCCTTGATGCTGATCGAGCAACGGTTGCAATCGCTGTTGGATGGCGCGGCTGTGGGCGTGCAGTTCTCGATAGGTCAGCGACGTGCCGGCGATGTTCAGCGCCGCACGCTCGGCAGACTGAATAAAGCGCTGTTCAAGCCGCTCGATCATCGGGATCTGCCCAAGTTGCAGAAGTCGTGGTTCTGCCGTGTTGTTGAGACGGTGGACGAAGGCCAGGTGCTCTAAAAACAGCAGGTTTTCCACCTGTTCGAAGTGCGCGGAAATCGTCGGCTCGGCCTGCAGGAAATAGTCGGCATCCCGGGAGAAGCGGCTGACCAGCAGCGCCACATGATCGACCAGCTCGGCCACCGCTCGCAGGCGCAATGCCTGGCCGTTGCCGGACAACTCTTCGGCGACCGGCACGCGACTCAACGGCGTCGAGTTGTACGTGCACAGCAGGTCCAGCGGTGGCAGCCCGCTAGTTCCCGACACCCCGACACCCACTTGCAGCATCAGGTGCGGCGCATTGCCGAAGTCCCGAAATGGCAGGCTCGCATCGTCGATCAGCAAATCAAATAGGCCTGGCGGTGGTTCTTCCACATTCGCAAGTCGCGCCAGTGAATGACCGTGTTGTTCGAGCTCCAGCGCCAGTTCGGTCAGGGCCTGGCTTTGCCCGATGAGCAAAATATCGAGACGTCTCATGATGTTCTCCTCGTTAAACCAGGTAGTCGCTCAGGGCGCTTTGCACGCACGGTGAATCGAGCAGCGAACTGCTGCGGAAAAACCGCACGATGTTGGCGACCAGCGGGTGATGGCGATTGATCGGGAAGGCCAGCCCCGACATTTCGCTCTTGAGGGCTTGACGTGCTGCGTCGCTGATCTGCAAGGCGTCGATCAGGCGGAAGTCGAAGGACTTCTGGATGTCGTTGGTCAGGTAATGGCCGATGAACACCGGCAGGATGTGCGCGATGCACTGGCGATCGTCTTCGCTTGCGGTGTGCCAGTAGATGCGCACCAACCGCGACCAGAACCCGGAATGACGGCCCTCGTCCAGCAAGTGGTCGGCCATCAGGCCCTTGATCGATTGCTTGACCGTGTCGTCCTTGGCGAACGCCGCCACGTCGCCGGTCACGGTGTTCTCGGCGATGGCCACGCAGATCAGCTCCACAGCGCTGCGCAGGTGCTCCGGTGCGAGGGCCACGGCCGCCGGGATGGCACGGCTCAGTTCGATTTCATCCGGCAGTTCGATGGGGGTGATGCCGGTCATGGCGACGGTCTGCTGCATGAAGTCCATGGCCACCAGAGCGTGGTAATCCTCGTCCACCACCACGGTCATGGCGTCGTAGCGACAGGCGAACGGGAACGCCACGCTGAAGCGGTTTTTAGCGATGCTGCGGGCAGTTTTGTCGACGATCTCGGTTTCGAAAATCACCACGTCATTGATGAACTTGTAGAGCGTCTGTACCAGGGCGAAGTCCCGTTGTTCCGGGCATTCGCGCAGGAAGGTTTCGCTCAGCACCAGCGGCTGGCGGCTCAGCGGATAGATCAGCTTGTCGTCGTTCTCCAGCACACGCCGGGGGCGGGTGCGAATGGTTGCGCGGCTTTCCCAGGCGTCGGCGAAGGATTGGTAGTCGGCGGCATTCATGCGTTCACCTCGGCAACCGGTTCGCTCATGCTCAGGCGCAAGCCGTCCCACAGGGCGATGCGACTTTCCACGGCGGCGATGGCGCTGGCGTATACGTCTTCTTCGCGCTGCGGATCGCCATTGACCAGGCGTGCGAGGAGTTTTTCCGCCGCCGGGCCGTGGTCTTCGGAGTCGACTTCGATGTGCCGTTCCAGGTAGTAACGGAAGGTCGGCGCTTGTTCGATGCCAATGCCCCAGTCGTCGAGAATCCGCTGGAACATCTGCGGGATGACACTCTCGCGGCCGTGCAGAAACGCCGCCGCCACACTATGCCCCGGCGCATGCAACGCGGTGTGCAAGGTGTGGCGTACGAACTGTGCGGCCGCCGGGTCGACGTCCACGCTTTGCAAGGCCACGTCGTAGCTCACGCCTTCTTTTTGCAACGCCACGAAGCGTTCGACGGCGACCGTGCTTGCACCGACTTCGCGCATCGCATCCAGGTACAACTCGAAATGGCTGTAGTGACCTTGGGCGGGACGATCATCGGACTCTTCACCGAGCACGATCTCGTTGATCAGACGCGCGGCCTGCGGATCTCGTGGCGGTAGCCAGGGCAGCTGAACGCAGGTCAGTTCCTGTTGCAGGCGTTTGGTCAGCGACATGAAATCCCACACTGCGAACACATGGGTTTCCATGAAGCGTTGAAGCACCGATAACGAATGTATTTCAGAAAAAATCGGGTGCGCACTAAGTTCTGCTTTCTTCTGATTAAGACGATCTTTAGTCGGTTTCATGAGCGAGCCTATAAGTGATCTGGAATACCGTTGAGGGGGTGTTGATCAATAAGTAACGGTTGCTTGAAGTTTTCTATTGGCGAGCGGGTGCCTCAATTGAATTGATGCTTATTAGGGTTATGCAATCGCTGAGTAGTGCTTGGCCCCGGTGTTTGTGGGCGGCGGAGAAAAACTAATGCATGAATAAAGTGTCGGGCAAGTGTTTTTTTAATTAATTGAAAGTTTAACTTTTTCGAGTGCGACAAGTTCCAATAAGACTTTTATTTAAAGTTTTATTTGGGCGTAGTTGCTCCTTTCGGCGTATATAAGCCAAAATTCAAATAAAGAGTGAATGCCTCACTCGAAGCAACTTTCTACTTGGGTCATTGATGTGATCTGAGGGGGTGGAAGTTGGCTGGGAGCGACGCCGGTTCTTCCTTTCCCGTGACAAGACTCCTTCCGTTGGTTCTTGTGGTGCGGGTGACTGCTCCGGGGTGCGGTGCGTCGCCCGTCATTATTCGTTGGCAGCTCAAGAGTGAGCGTAATTCACGGCGCTCGCTATCACCCCTGCATGATCTGATAGGTGCAATTATCGGGCTCGTGGGTGACAGGGCTTTGGGAGTGGGCATGAAGTCGCTGCACACCGGCGCGGTGTGGGCGAAAGGGGGATTTGTAAGCAGATTTGTTCGTCGAGCAGTCCAGGGGCGGATCAACCAGAAATCGCGGCGAGCCGTTCAATGGCTCGCTCGGGGTTGTCACCGCGGTTTACTTCGAGGTTTTCCTGCGCTGCGCCTCAGGGCTTGCGAGGTAGTGCGTAATGACTTCGACACCCCGGTTGAGGTGGTTTTCGAGCAACATCACCGAGTGCTCGATATCCCGGTCCTCGGCGGCCCGCAACAGCGCTCGGTGATCCTCCTGGGACAGTTTGCCCAGGCCCATGGCTTCCAGGTTGAATCGCAGGAAGCGTTCCTCTTCGTTCAACCCGTCTTCGACCAGCTTCAGCAGCCGCTGGTTGGGGGCTTTGTTGTAAAGCGCCATGTGGAACAGGCGATTGAGCCGGCCGATCTCGGTGTAGTCGTGTTCCGTTTCCAACTCGTCGATGTAGTGTGCAGCCTGTTTGAAATCGGCGTCTTCAAGCAGGGGGATCGACCGACGCAAGGCTTCGGACTCCAGCAGGATCCGCAACTCATACGTCTCTGCCGCATCGCCCTGAACCAACGGTGCGACCACCGCGCCTTTATGGGCGATCACGTTGAGCAGCGCTTGCGCTTCAAGCTGGCGCAAGGCTTCGCGCACCGGCATGCGGCTAACGCCGAACAGGTCGGCGAGGTCTTGCTGACGCAGGGCGGTGCCGCAAGGAATTCGACCGTCGAGAATGGCCGCGCGCAGGGTTTCTTCGATCACCGAGCGTGCCAGATGAGCGGGAATCGGCCCGTTGACCTTGATGCTGCTGAGAGGGTTGGGCTTCTGTGTCACGACAAACGCACCCTGATTGGCTGAAGTATTTGGATCCAAATGGACACTAGTGACTGCCTGACGGGTTGTCAAACGGTCAAAAGGCGCAGTCTTCGGCAGCTCCTGCAGACTTCGGCACAGGAGTTGCCGAAGGCTGCGATCTTTTTATTGCACCCGTAATGCAAAGTTTAGCGTGTTGGCGGTGATCTCACCGTGCCATTGTCTTTTAGCAGACTAACCTTCACCATCAAGCCAGATTTCCATCTGCCTGATCTGGATGCCTCGCATTGGCGGTACGTTTCGCGATCCCTCGGACTTTGCGCTGGCTAGGCTGCGCACTGCTGCTGGCCGGCGTCATGCTGGGCGGGCTGCATGCCGACTGGGATTTTTCGCTGATCAGCCGTCGTGCGCAGGCATTGTACGGGCCTTTGGGTGAAGGGCGGCAGCGCATCGATGCCTGGCAGCAGTTGCTGGCCACGCAAAAACAAGTCGGCGAGCTGGAGCAACTCAACGTGGTCAACCAGTTCTTCAACAGGCAGATGCGCTACGAAGAAGACATCGACCTGTGGCACGAGGTCGATTATTGGGAAACCCCCATCGAAGCCTTGTGGAAGGGCGCCGGCGATTGCGAAGACTACGCTATCGCCAAGTATTTCAGTCTGCGTCATCTTGGTGTCTCCAGTGACAAGCTGCGCATTACCTACGTCAAGGCTTTGCGCCTGAACCGCGCGCACATGGTGCTGACCTACTACGCGAGCCCCGAGGCCATGCCTTTGGTGCTCGACAGCCTGATCGATGCAATCAAGCCCGCCAACCAGCGAACCGATTTGCTGCCGGTCTACTCTTTCAATGCCGAAGGGTTGTGGCTGCCGGGTGCCAAGGGCAACAAGAAGGTCGGAGACACCAAACGCCTGTCTCGCTGGCAGGACGTGTTGAAGAAAATGCAGGCCGAAGGTTTCCCGGTCGAGACGATTAACTAGGAGCACGCGCTCAGATGTCTTTGTTCAAACAGCTGTTGATCGCTATTTGTCTGTTCCTGGTGGTCGCCTTCACCGGCAGCTTCATGGTCAGTCTGGAAAGCTCTCGCACCCAGTACGTCAACCAGTTGCGTTCTCACGCCCAGGACGCCGCGACGGCATTGGCGCTGTCCCTGACGCCGAACATCGACGACCCGGCGATGGTCGAGTTGCTGGTCAGCTCAATCTTCGACAGCGGTTACTACGCGAGCATCCGCGTGGTCGATCTGGCCAATGACAAGACGATTGTCGAGCGCAGCGGCATCCCCGCGGTCACCAACGTGCCCGACTGGTTCGTCAAACTGATCGGCCTGGAACCGGCCGGTGGCGATGCGATTGTCAGCCGTGGCTGGGAGCAGGCCGCGCGGGTCGAGGTGGTCAGCCATCCGATGTTCGCGTTGGCCAAGCTGTGGCAGAGCGCGTTGGGCAGCCTCGGCTGGTTGCTGCTCTGCGGCGCGGTGAGTGCGGTGCTGGGCGCGTTGTTGCTGCGTCGGCAACTGAAGCCGCTGGACTACATGGTCAAGCAATCCCATGCCATTGCTCGCCGGGAATTCTTAAGCCTGCCAGAACTGCCGCGCACCCCGGAACTGCGCCGGGTGGTGCAGGCCATGAACCAGATGGTCGAGAAGCTCAAGGCGCTGTTCCAGGAGCAGGCCGAACGCAGTGAAAAGCTGCGGGCCGAGTCCTATCAGGACAACCTGACCGGCCTGGCCAACCGGCGCTATTTCGAAATGCAATTGAACGCGCGTTTGAACAACTCGGAGCAGGCCAGCTCCGGTTATTTGCTGCTGTTGCGGGTGAAGGATCTGGCCGGTTTGAACCAGCGGCTGGGCGGTCAGCGTACCGATGAATTGTTGAAAGCGGTCGGCGAGCAGTTGTCCCGCGAGTGTGCCAAGTACCCGGAAACCCAGAACCTCGTGACGCGTATTCGTGGCGGGGAATTCGCCGTGCTGGCACCGGGGCTGGTGCGTGAAGAAGCGCTGCAACTGGCGAGTAATCTCGAAAGTGCCTTGGGGAGCCTGCATGCGACGGGCGCCACGGACGTGGCTTCGGTGGCTTCGATCGGGTTGGCGCCGTTTGCCCATGGCGACTCGCCGCAAGCGGTGATCGGCTTGGCGGATCAGGCACTGGCCCAGGCAGAAAGCCAGGGTGAACCGAGCTGGGCATGCCTCGATCAGGGCGCGCCGGCGCGGGTTGGCGACGATCACCACGCCTGGCACACCCTGCTGGATCAGGCGTTGGACCAGCAGCGTTTCGAGCTGTATTTCCAGCCGGTGGTGGCCAGCCACGACACAGAGTTGGTGCTGCATTACAAAGTGCTGTCGCGCCTGCTCGACGAGCAGGACCAGACCATTCCCGCCGGGCGTTTCTTGCCATGGCTTGAGCGTTTCGGCTGGACCGCGCGACTGGACCGTTTGATGCTGGAGTTGGTGCTCGAGCAGATGGTCGACCATGAGGAGTCGCTGGCGCTGAACCTGTCTTCGGCGACACTGGCGGACCCGCAGGCGCTGAACGCAGTGTTCGATATCCTGCGTCAGCATTCGAATCTTGGCGAACGACTGACCCTGGAAATCGGCGAAGAGCAACTGCCCGAGCAGGCGGTACTGGAGCAGCTGACGCGGCGTTTGCGTGAGCTTGGGTTCTCGCTGAGTCTGCAGCGTTTTGGTGGGCGCTTCAGCATGATCGGCAACCTGGCGCGGCTGGGGCTGGCGTATCTGAAGATCGACGGCAGTTACATCCGCGCGATTGATCAGGAGAGCGACAAGCGTCTGTTCATCGAGGCGATTCAGCGAGCGGCGCACAGCATCGATTTGCCGTTGATTGCCGAGCGGGTCGAGACCGAAGGGGAGTTGTCGGTGATTCGCGAGATGGGGTTGTACGGGGTTCAGGGGCAGTTGTTTGGTGAGCCGAAGCCTTGGCAGTAGCCCGCTCATCATTCCCACGCAGAGCGTGGGAATGATCGGCGTCAGGGGTTAAATCAACCCCGTCTCATCATCATCGATCAACTGGCTCAACCCGCCCAACGCCTCACGTGCCTGGGTCCGGTCCATCAGCTTGGCCTGTGCGGCCGGCGGCAGGTCGGTGACGCGGATCACGCCTTTTTGGGTCAGCACCTGAATCAAGTCGTCGAGTACCCGAATCATCTCCAGGTCGCTCTGCTTGAGCTGCTTGAGGCTGGTCTCCACCACTTCGTGGGCATACCAGGCCTGGATTTCATGGTGGTCGGCCGGCAGCGTTTCCGTGGCCTCGGCGTAGGCCGTGGCTTCCACGCGCACTAACTGACCTTGCGCATCGCGTTGCACGTAAAACATTAAGCATCCCTCGGAAATGGACCAGCGTCGTGCTGTCAGCAGCATAGGCCAACGCAGGCGAGTATGCGGTGCGACGACGAAATCGTCACCCGTGAGGTGTGGGCATACATGACGGCCGCCCGGTTGGGGCGGCCGTCAGCCTGCGTATCAGCTGTTGTTGTGATCGATCTTGATGGTCGGGTCACTACCGGCAATCAGCGAGTTGATGCTGGCGCTGGACCAATTGTTACCTTCCAGTTTGATTGTCACGTCCGGGGTGGTCGCTGCGGCATCGGCGCCGTTGAACTTGCCGGCGGAGCTGACTTGCAGGGACGACACGCCGTCCACGGTGGTGATCTTCAGGAAGTGGTCAATCGTGCTGCCGCTTTCACCCTGCAACAAATCACGCAGGTCGATGCGGTCGCCTTCGCTGGCCTTGAAGTCCTTGATCACGTCGCTGCCGGTGTCGCCAGCCTTCCAGATGAAGGTGTCGGCACCTGAGCCGCCAATCAGGATGTCGTTGCCTTGGCCGCCGATCAGCGAGTCATTGCCGGTGCCGCCGAGCAGGATGTCATTGCCCTTGCCGCCGTCGAGGATGTCGTTGCCGCCCTGGCCGAAGAGAATGTCGTTGCCCGCGCCACCCAGCAGCGTGTCGTTACCATCGTGAGCGCCAGACACGTCGAACGCGGTGTAGTGCTCGGTGATGTACTGGTGCACGTTGCTGGTGGTGACTTTGCTGACGTCGACGCCGGTTTGCTGGGCGACGAACGCCTGCATCGCCTGATAACCCTCGCCGGCAATGCCATTGAAGCTCACCAGATCGCCGAACAGGAGGTCGTTGCCGTCACCGCCGCTGACCGTGTCGGCACCCGGCATTGTCGCTTCGGTATGGCCGATGATCGAGTTGGCCAGGTCCTTGGGGTCGATGTTGGTTTGTGGCGTTTGATCCGAATCGTACGGCTTGAGGTCGGTGAGGGTGACGTCCTTGTTCAGGCCGATGGCCTCCACCGTCGACACGTTGCTCAGCAACGTGAAGCTGCTGCTGGAGTTGTCGATGGTAGTGGAATCGGTGCTGCTGCCGGTGCCATCGCGATAGGACAATTCGTACGTACCGTTACCCTCGGCATGCAGGGTGCCCAGTTCGGAACTGCTCCAGCGGCCAGAGTTTTTCAGAGTCTGCAGCGTGACGTTGCCGGCGCTGTCGATGCTCAGGTAGTGAGTGCTGTCCAGATAGTTGGAATAGGTCTGCCCCAACTTGTAGTTGGTGGTGGTGATGACATCATCGAGCTTCACGTTGCCGTACAAGGTCGGGTTGGTCTGCTCGCCGCTCTGGTAGTAGGTCGGCTTGCCATCGGTGATGAAGTACGTGAGGTTCTTCGCACCGGTGTTGGCAATGGCGTCAGCACTCTGGAACCAATTGGCCGTGGTTTTGAACACGTCCTCGTAGTTGGTGCCTCCGCCCGACGACATCGAATCCAGAACGGATTTGAGCAAAGTCAGCGCGTTCGGGTCGTTCAGGTTCACCGACACCGATTTGTTGACCTGAGTATCGAAGTCCACCAGGAAGATATTCACGGTCCCGGAGTTGCCGCCCAGGCTTTGCTTGAGGGTGTTGAACACCGCCGTCAACGAATCCTTGGCGGCATTGATCGACGTGCTGCTCATGCTGCCCGAGCTGTCGACCATGAATGCGATGTTGTAATTGGTGCCTGGCACCACGGTCAGCCCGCCGATGTCGGCGATCATGATGTCGTTGCCGTCGGTGCCGGTGATCGTGTCGTCGGCCGCCGTGGCGGTCACGGCGTTGTAGACCGCCGGGTATACCGTGACCGGAATCTGCGCGGTGCTCAGTGCCGAACCACCGAGTGCTTCGGTGGATGTCGAGGTCACGGTCAGGGTGAACTGGCCGTTGTAGTACGGCGGCGGGGTGACGGTCAGGCTGCCGAGATTCCAGCCGGTAACGTTGGCTTCGCCGTTGGTGGTGGTGAAGGTGTGGCCCGCGCCATCGCTGAGCACGGAGCCCGCCGGCATGCCGCTGATCTTCACGCTCAGGCTTTCAGAGCCGTCGGTGTCGGTCAGTGCGGTCTTGATCGCGGACAGGTGAACGCTGGTGCCTTCGGCGCCTTCGTTGAGTTTGTAGCCGTTGTAGTAGCCTTCGCCATTGGTGCCGTGCAGGTCGGAAACCGTCACGCCAGAGGCGGCCAGATCCGCCACGCCGGTGTACAGCGGCACGCCGGCGCTGCTCAGGTCGACCGCTGTACCGCCGTTGACCGACAGGTTGACGTCATAGCTGCCGGGGCCACTCTGGTTGTGGTGGTAGATGTCCAGGGTGTAGTAACCGCTGGTGGTCGGGGTGAACGAACCATTCAGCTTGCCGCCTGCACCCCAAGTCGTCGCGGCCACGTTCTGGCCACCGATGGTCACCAACAGGCTGTCATCGCCGGTACCGCTGAAGGTGTACGTCTTGCCGGCTTCCAGGTAGATCAGGCCGGATGTTTTCGAGGCCGTGCCGGCGGTGACGCCGCCGTCGGACTGAACGTTGGTCACGGTGCCGGTGGAGTTCGGCGTGCCTGCGGCGTCGATGACCGATTTCAGCGTGCCGGACGGCGCGCCACTACCATCGGTGCCCAGGCCCGACAGGCCGGTCCAGACTTCCTTGATCAGTCCGGTGGACTTGACGCTGTTGTCCGCGACGCTCAGGGATGGCGCGTCGGCAACCGGCGTGATGTCGATTTTCACCGTGCCGGTGTTGCCCAACAGTTGACCGTCGGTTGGCTGGAACTTGATCTGCGCGTAGTCCGCCTGGTTATTGCCCGCACCGCTGCCACCATAGCCGTCAACGCCCGATTCATTGGCATCCGGCGTGAAGCGCAACTTGCCGGCGTCGATGTCGGCCTTGCTGATGGTCTGGTTGGTCGTTACGTCTTTCCAGGTCGCACCGTCCAGGTACTGCAATTTGCCTTCGCCCGGCAGCTGAGTGATTTTCACCCCCAGGTTGGCGGCCGGACTGTCGACATCGCTGACGCCGAAGGTCGACCAGCCGAGGATCAGCGGGGTGTCTTCGGTACCGGTGACGTTAACCGGCGCGGCGGTCGGCGCGTCGTTCACGGCCACCACGTTGACGGTGGTGGTCGCGGTGTTGGAGTAATTGCTGCCATCGGTCACCGTCACGGTGATGATCCGCGGCACGGTGCTCGGATCCTCACTGCTGTTGGTGAAGCTGATGTTTTTGATCTGCTGCATGTAGTCGGCCAGCGTCGCGTTGCCCGACAGGGTCAGGGTGACCGTACCGTCCTGGCTATTGGCGTTGATGCTGATGCCATTGACACTGTTGCCGAGGTTCAGCGCATCGCCCGGCTGACGGTTGGTCAGCACGATGGTGGCGCCGGTCAGCATCGTGCTGTCCGGGTCGGTGATGCTCAGGTCGGTGTCGCCGATCGAGACGCCCTGGCCGGTGGTGCCTTCGGTGAAGGTCACGTTGTAGTTGGCCCCGGTGGCGCCGCTGGAGTTGTTGGCGTCCAGGTCGAGAACCGGTGCGGCATCGTTGTCGATGATCGAGGTGCTGACGCTGCCGTTGGTGCTGCTGACCGCGAGGTTTTCGAAGTTGCCGCCGGTGGCCGAGTCGATCTTGACCACGAAGTTCTCGGTACCCTCGGTGAGCTTGTCGTCCAGCGTCGCGACGTTGAAGCTCGCGCTGCTGGCACCGGCCGGGATCTTCACGGTGTACACGCCGGTGAAGTCCGAACCGTCGGCGGCGGTACCGCTGTAGACGATTTTCAGGGTCACTTCGGTCTGCGCCGGGTGGGTCAGGCTGACGGTGTAACTGGCGGTCTGGCCTTCGGTCACCGAGGTACTGCCGCTGATGCTGACTTCGGTTTTGTCGATGGTATCGGTGACGGTGGTGACCGCCGGGGCAGTGCTCGGCACCAGGTTTTCGAAATTGCCACCGGTGGCGGTGGAGATGGTGGCCTGGACCGTGCCCGCATCCTTGTAAACGTCATCGGATGGAGCCGGGACGGTCACGGTGCCGGTGGTTTTACCGGCGTCGATGGTGATTACGGCGCCATTGCTCAGGGTCACGGTGACCGGAGTGCCGGCGGCGTTGGTCAGGGTCGCGGTGTAAGTGATCTGGCCGCCTTCGGCGACCGAGTTGGATGCGCTCAGGCTGAGGTTGGTGGTGTCGACGGTGTCGGTCACGGTGGTGCTGACCGGCGTTTTGTCCGCCACCAGGTTCTCGTAGTTGCCGCCGCTGACGTTGGTGATCGAGTTGGTCAGCGGAGCGTGGCCGGTCAACGCGTCGTTCGGCGCGGCGGTGGTCACGGTACCGGTGGTTTTGCCGACATCGATGGTAATGGTCTGGCCGTTGGCCAGGGACACGGTGACCGGGCTGCCAGTCACTGGTGCACCGACGGTTGCGGTGTAAGTGACGGTGCCGCCTTCGGCGACGTTCGCAGTCGCAGTCAGCGAAACGGTGCTGGTGTCGATCGTGTCGGTGACGGTGGTCACTGCCGGGGCAGTGCTCGGCACCAGGTTCTCGAAATTGCCACCGGTGGCGGTGGAAATGGTGGCCTGGACCGTACCGGCATCTTTGTAAACGTCATCGGATGGAGCCGGGACGGTGACGGTGCCGGTGGTTTTACCGGCATCGATGGTGATCACGGCGCCGTTGCTCAGGGTTACGGTGACCGGAGTGCCGGCGGCGTTGGTCAGGGTCGCGGTGTAAGTGATCTGACCGCCTTCGGCGACCGAGTTGGATGCGCTCAGGCTGAGATTGGTGGTGTCCGGGGTGTCGGTCACCGAGGTATCCGCCGACTTGCCGTCGACTTCCAGCTTCTCGTAGTTGCCGCCCTTGGCGTCGTCGATCTTGACGCTCAAGGAGCCGCCACCCGCCAACGCATCGTTGGGTGCAACAAAATTGACAGAGCCGCTGCTGGCGCCGACCGGAATGGTAATGGTCTGGCCGTTGGACAGGGTCACAACCACTGGCGAGCCGGTGACTGGCGCTGACACGGACGCGGTGTACACCACGGTGCCGCCTTCGGCGACGTTCGCAGTCGCAGTCAGCGAAACGGTGCTGGTGTCGATCGTGTCGGTAACGGTGGTGACCGCCGGGGCAGTGCTCGGCACCAGGTTTTCGAAATTGCCACCGGTGGCGGTGGAGATGGTGGCCTGGACCGTGCCCGCATCCTTGTAAACGTCATCGGATGGAGCCGGGACGGTCACGGTGCCGGTGGTTTTACCGGCATCGATGGTGATGACGGCGCCATTGCTCAGGGTCACGGTGACCGGTGTGCCGGCGGCGTTGGTCAGGGTTGCGGTGTAAGTGATCTGGCCACCTTCGGCTACCGAGTCGGTCGCGCTCAGGCTGAGGTTGGTGGTGTCGACGGTGTCGGTCACGGTGGTGCTGACCGGCGTTTTGTCCGCCACCAGGTTCTCGTAGTTGCCACCGCTGACATTGGTGATCGAGTTGGTCAGCGGAGCATGGCCGGTCAATGCGTCGTTCGGCGCGGCGGTGGTCACGGTACCGGTGGTTTTGCCGACATCGATGGTGATCGTCTGGCCGTTGGCCAGGGACACGGTGACCGGGCTGCCGGTCACTGGCGCACCGACGGTTGCGGTGTAAGTGACGGTGCCGCCTTCGGCGACGTTCGCAGTCGCAGTCAGCGAAACAGTGCTGGTGTCGATCGTGTCGGTGACGGTGGTCACTGCCGGGGCAGTGCTCGGCACCAGGTTCTCGAAATTGCCACCGGTGGCGGTGGAAATGGTGGCCTGGACCGTACCGGCATCTTTGTAAACGTCATCGGATGGAGCCGGGACGGTGACGGTGCCGGTGGTTTTACCCGCTTCGATGGTGATCACGGCGCCGTTGCTCAGGGTCACGGTGACCGGAGTGCCGGCGGCGTTGGTCAGGGTCGCGGTGTAAACGATCGAACCGCCTTCGGCTACCGAGTCGGTCGCGCTCAGGCTGAGGTTGGTGGTGTCTGAGGTGTCGGTCACCGAGGTATCCGCCGACTTGCCGTCGACTTCCAGCTTCTCGTAGTTGCCGCCCTTGGCGTCGTCGATCTTCACGCTCAGGGAACCGCCACCCGCCAACGCATCGTTGGGTGCAACGAAATTGACAGAACCGCTGCTGGCGCCGACCGGAATGGTAATGGTCTGGCCGTTGGACAGGGTCACAACCACTGGCGAGCCGGTGACTGGCGCTGACACGGACGCGGTGTAAACCACGGTCCCACCTTCGGCGACGTTCGCCGTGGCACTCAGCGAAACGGTGCTGGTGTCGATGGTGTCGTTGACGGTAGTGACTGCCGGGGCAGTGCTCGGCACCAGGTTCTCGAAGTTGCCACCGGTGGCGGTAGAGATGGTGGCCTGGACCGTACCGGCATCTTTGTAAACGTCATCGGATGGAGCCGGGACGGTTACGGAGCCGGTGGTTTTACCCGCTTCGATGGTGATCACGGCGCCGTTGCTCAGCGTCACGGTCACGGGTGTGCCAGCGGCATTGGTCAGAGTCGCGGTGTAAACGATGGAACCGCCTTCAGCCACCGAGTTGGATGCGCTCAGGCTGAGGGTTGTGGTGTCCGGTGTGTCGGTCACCGAGGTATCCGCCGACTTGCCGTCGACTTCCAGCTTCTCGTAGTTGCCGCCCTTGGCATCGTCGATCTTCACGCTCAAAGAACCGCCGCCAGCCAAGGCATCGTTTGGCGCAACGAAGTTGACAGAACCGCTGCTGGCACCGACCGGAATAGTGATGGTCTGGCCATTGGACAGGGTCACAACCACTGGCGAACCAGTCACTGGAGCAGTGACGGACGCGGTGTACACCACGGTGCCACCCTCGGCGACGTTCGCGGTCGCACTCAGCGAAACAGTGCTGGTGTCGATGGTGTCGTTGACGGTAGTGACCGCAGGCGTATTGCTGGTTACCAGGTTTTCGAAGTTGCCGCCGGTGGCGGTGGAGATGGTGGCCTGGACCGTGCCCGCATCCTTGTAAACGTCATCGGACGGGGCCGGGACGGTCACGGAGCCGGTGGTTTTACCGGCATCGATGGTGATCACGGCGCCGTTGCTCAGGGTCACGGTGACCGGTGTGCCGGGGGCGTTGGTCAGAGTCGCGGTGTAAACGATGGAACCGCCTTCAGCCACCGAGTTGGATGCGCTCAGGCTGAGGGTTGTGGTGTCCGGTGTGTCGGTCACCGAGGTATCCGCCGACTTGCCGTCGACTTCCAGCTTCTCGTAGTTGCCGCCCTTGGCATCGTCGATCTTGACGCTCAGGGAGTTGCCGCCGGCTAATGCGTCGTTGGGTGCAACAAAATTAACAGAGCCGCTGCTGGCGCCGACTGGAATGGTGATGGTCTGGCCGTTGGACAGGGTCACAACCACTGGCGAACCAGTCACTGGAGCAGTGACGGACGCGGTGTACACCACGGTGCCACCCTCGGCGACGTTCGCGGTCGCACTCAGCGAAACGGTGCTGGTGTCGATCGTGTCGGTGACGGTGGTCACTGCCGGGGCAGTGCTCGGCACCAGGTTTTCAAAGTTGCCGCCGGTTGCGTCCTTGATGGTTGCTTCAACGGTGCCGGCGTCTTTATAGACGTCGTCCTTCGGCGCATCGACGGTTACGGAACCGGTGGTTTTGCCTGCTTCGATGGTGATGACGGCGCCGTTGCTCAGGGTCACGGTGACCGGAGTGCCGGCGGCATTGGTCAGGGTCGCCGTATAGGTGATCTGACCGCCTTCATCTACAGCGCCGGTCGCAGTGAGCGACAGGTTGGTGGTGTCCGGTGTGTCGGTCACCGAGGTGTCCGCCGACTTGCCGTCGACTTCCAGTTTCTCGTAGTTGCCGCCCTTGGCGTCGTCGATTTTCACGCTCAAAGAACCGCCGCCAGCCAAGGCATCGTTTGGCGCAACGAAGTTGACAGAACCGCTGCTGGCACCGACCGGAATGGTGATGGTCTGGCCATTGGACAGGGTCACAACCACCGGCGAGCCGGTGACTGGCGCTGACACGGACGCGGTGTAAACCACGGTCCCACCTTCGGCGACGTTCGCGGTCGCAGTCAGCGAAACGGTACTGGTGTCGATCGTGTCGTTGACGGTGGTGACCGCCGGGGCAGTGTTCGGAACCAGGTTTTCGAAATTGCCACCGGTGGCGGTGGAGATGGTCGCCTGGACCGTGCCCGCGTCCTTGTAAACGTCATCGGATGGAGCCGGAACGGTCACGGTGCCGGTGGTTTTACCGGCATCGATGGTGATGACGGCGCCATTGCTCAGCGTCACGGTCACGGGTGTGCCAGCGGCATTGGTCAGAGTCGCGGTGTAAACGATGGAACCGCCTTCAGCCACCGAGTTGGATGCGCTCAGGCTGAGGGTTGTGGTGTCCGGTGTGTCGGTCACCGAGGTATCCGCCGACTTGCCGTCGACTTCCAGCTTCTCGTAGTTGCCGCCCTTGGCGTCGTCGATCTTGACGCTCAGGGAGCCGCCACCCGCCAACGCATCGTTGGGTGCAACAAAATTGACAGAGCCGCTGCTGGCACCGACCGGAATGGTGATGGTCTGGCCATTGGACAGGGTCACAACGACTGGCGAACCAGTCACCGGAGCAGTGACGGACGCGGTGTACACCACGGTCCCACCTTCGGCGACGTTCGCGGTCGCAGTCAGCGAAACGGTGCTGGTGTCGATGGTGTCGTTGATGGTAGTGACCGCAGGCGTATTGCTGGTTACCAGGTTCTCGAAGTTGCCACCGGTTGCGTCCTTGATGGTTGCTTCAACGGTGCCGGCGTCTTTATAGACGTCGTCCTTCGGCGCATCGACGGTCACGGAGCCGGTGGTTTTACCCGCTTCGATGGTGATCACGGCGCCGTTGCTCAGGGTCACGGTGACCGGAGTGCCGGCGGCGTTGGTCAGGGTCGCGGTGTAAACGATCGAACCGCCTTCGGCTACCGAGTCGGTCGCGCTCAGGCTGAGGTTGGTGGTGTCTGAGGTGTCGGTCACCGAGGTATCCGCCGACTTGCCGTCGACTTCCAGCTTCTCGTAGTTGCCGCCCTTGGCGTCGTCTATCTTGACGCTCAAGGAACCGCCACCCGCCAACGCATCGTTGGGTGCAACAAAATTGACAGAGCCGCTGCTGGCGCCGACCGGAATGGTAATGGTCTGGCCGTTGGACAGGGTCACAACCACTGGCGAGCCGGTGACTGGCGCTGACACGGACGCGGTGTACACCACGGTCCCACCTTCGGCGACGTTCGCTGTCGCACTCAGCGAAACGGTACTGGTGTCGATGGTGTCGGTGACGGTGGTGACTGCCGGGGCAGTGCTCGGCACTAGGTTTTCGAAATTGCCACCGGTGGCGGTGGAGATGGTGGCCTGGATCGTGCCCGCATCCTTGTAAACGTCATCGGATGGAGCCGGGACGGTCACGGTGCCGGTGGTTTTACCGGCGTCGATGGTGATCACGGCACCGTTGCTCAGGGTCACGGTGACCGGAGTGCCGGCGGCGTTGGTCAGGGTCGCGGTGTAAACGATGGAACCGCCTTCAGCCACCGAGTTGGATGCGCTCAGGCTGAGGGTTGTGGTGTCCGGTGTGTCGGTCACCGAGGTATCCGCCGACTTGCCGTCGACTTCCAGCTTCTCGTAGTTGCCGCCCTTGGCATCGTCGATCTTGACGCTCAGGGAGTTGCCGCCGGCTAATGCGTCGTTGGGTGCAACAAAATTAACAGAGCCGCTGCTGGCGCCGACTGGAATGGTGATGGTCTGGCCGTTGGACAGGGTCACAACCACTGGCGAACCAGTCACTGGAGCAGTGACGGACGCGGTGTACACCACGGTGCCACCCTCGGCGACGTTCGCGGTCGCACTCAGCGAAACGGTGCTGGTGTCGATCGTGTCGGTGACGGTGGTCACTGCCGGGGCAGTGCTCGGCACCAGGTTTTCAAAGTTGCCGCCGGTTGCGTCCTTGATGGTTGCTTCAACGGTGCCGGCGTCTTTATAGACGTCGTCCTTCGGCGCATCGACGGTTACGGAACCGGTGGTTTTGCCTGCTTCGATGGTGATGACGGCGCCATTGCTCAGGGTCACGGTGACCGGAGTGCCGGCGGCATTGGTCAGGGTCGCCGTATAGGTGATCTGACCGCCTTCATCTACAGCGCCGGTCGCAGTGAGCGACAGGTTGGTGGTGTCCGGTGTGTCGGTCACCGAGGTATCCGCCGACTTGCCGTCGACTTCCAGTTTCTCGTAGTTGCCGCCCTTGGCGTCGTCGATCTTGACGCTCAGGGAGTTGCCGCCGGCCAATGCGTCGTTGGGTGCAACAAAATTGACAGAGCCGCTGCTCGCGCCGACCGGAATGGTAATGGTCTGGCCATTCGACAGGGTCACAACCACTGGCGAACCGGTGACTGGTGCGGACACGGACGCGGTGTACACCACGGTGCCGCCTTCGGCGACGTTCGCGGTCGCACTCAGCGAAACGGTGCTGGTGTCGATGGTGTCGTTGACGGTAGTGACCGCAGGCGTATTGCTGGTTACCAGGTTCTCGAAGTTGCCACCGGTTGCGTCCTTGATGGTTGCTTCAACGGTGCCGGCGTCTTTATAGACGTCGTCCTTCGGCGCATCGACGGTTACGGAGCCAGTGGTTTTGCCTGCTTCGATGGTGATCACCGCACCGTTGCTCAGGGTCACGGTCACTGGCGTGCCGGCGGCATTGGTTAGGGTCGCCGTATAGGTGATCTGACCGCCTTCATCTACAGCGCCGGTCGCAGTGAGCGACAGGTTGGTGGTGTCCGGTGTGTCGGTCACCGAGGTATCCGCCGACTTGCCGTCGACTTCCAGCTTCTCGTAGTTGCCGCCCTTGGCGTCGCCGATCTTGACGCTCAGGGAGCCGCCACCCGCCAACGCATCGTTGGGTGCAACAAAATTGACAGAGCCGCTGCTCGCGCCGACCGGAATGGTAATGGTCTGGCCATTGGACAGGGTCACAACCACTGGCGAGCCAGTCACCGGAGCAGTGACGGACGCGGTGTACACCACGGTGCCGCCTTCGGCGACGTTCGTGGTCGCAGTCAGCGAAACGGTGCTGGTGTCGATGGTGTCGTTGACGGTAGTGACTGCCGGGGCAGTGTTAGGCACTAGATTCTCGAAATTGCCGCCCGTCGCATCCTTGATCGTCACTTCGACTTGGCCGGCATCTTTATAAACGTCATCGGCAGGGGCGGCGACGCTCACGCTGCCAGTGGTCGCGCCTGCAGCGATGGTGATCACGGCCCCGTTGCTCAAGGTCACGGTGACTGGCGTGCCCGCCGGATTGGTCAGGGTCGCGGTGTACAGAATCTGACCACCTTCGGCCACTTCGGTGGACGCCGACAGGCTCAGGCCGGTGTCGTCTTTCGAATCGGTGATGGTGGTGAGTGCCGGCTCGGTGCTCGGGGTCAGTTGTTCGAAATTACCGCCGGTGGTGCCGGTGATCGTGGTGCTGACGGTGCTGCCGTTGTTGTAGACGTCATTGGCCGGGGTATCGACGGTCACGCTGCCGGTGGTCTTGCCCGCTTCGATGGTAATGACCGAGCCATTGCTCAAGGTCACGGTCATCGGCGTGCCAGCAGGGTTGGTCAGGGTGGCGGTGTAAGTGATCTGGCCGCCTTCGACAACGGTGCCGCTGGCGCTGAGGGTCAGGCCGGTACTGTCGATCGAGTCGGTAATGGTGGTGACGGCCGGCGTGGTGCTCGGTACGAGGTTCTCGAAGTTGCCACCGGTGGTGCCAGTGATCGTGGTGCTGACGGTGCTGCCGTTGTTGTAGACGTCATTGGCCGGGGTATCGACGGTCACGCTGCCGGTGGTTTTGCCCGCTTCGATGGTAATGACCGAGCCATTGCTCAAGGTCACGGTCATCGGCGTGCCAGCCGGGTTGGTCAGGGTGGCGGTGTAAGTGATCTGGCCGCCTTCGACAACGGTGCCGGTGGCGCTGAGGCTCAGGCCGGTGTTGTCGATCGAGTCGGTAATGGTGGTGACGGCCGGCGTGGTGCTCGGTACGAGGTTCTCGAAATTGCCACCGGTAGCGCCGGTGATCGTGGTGCTGACGGTGCTGCCGTTGTTGTAGACGTCATTGGCCGGGGTATCGACGGTCACGCTGCCGGTGGTCTTGCCCGCTTCGATGGTAATGACCGAGCCATTGCTCAAGGTCACGGTCATCGGCGTGCCAGCAGGGTTGGTCAGGGTAGCGGTGTAAGTGATCTGGCCGCCTTCCGTGACGCTGCCGGTGGCGCTGAGGCTCAGGCCGGTACTGTCGATCGAGTCGGTAATGGTGGTGACGGCCGGCGTGGTGCTCGGTACGAGGTTCTCGAAGTTGCCACCGGTAGCGCCGGTGATCGTGGTGCTGACGGTGCTGCCGTTGTTGTAGACGTCGTTGGCCGGGGTTTCGACGTTCACGGAGCCGGTGGTTTTTCCGGCTTCGATGGTGATGGTCGAACCGTTGGACAGGGTCACGGTGACCGGCGTCTGCGCCGGGTTGGTCAGGGTCGCGGTGTAGGTGATCTGGCCACCTTCCGTGACGCTGCCGGTGGCAGTCAGGGTCAGGCCGGTGTTGTCGATCGAGTCGGTAATGGTGGTGACGGCCGGCGTGGTGCTCGGTACGAGGTTCTCGAAATTGCCACCGGTCGCACCGGTGATTGTGGTGCTGACGGTGCTGCCGTTGTTGTAGACATCATTGGCCGGGGTTTCGACATTCACGGAACCGGTGGTTTTTCCGGCTTCGATGGTGATGGTCGAGCCGTTGGACAGGGTCACGGTGACCGGTGTTTGCGCCGGGTTAGTCAGGGTGGCGGTGTAGGTGATCTGGCCACCTTCAGTGACGCTGCCGGTGGCAGTCAGGGTCAGGCCGGTGTTGTCGATCGAGTCGGTAATGGTGGTGACGGCCGGCGTGGTGCTCGGTACGAGGTTCTCGAAATTGCCACCGGTCGCACCGGTGATTGTGGTGCTGACGGTGCTGCCGTTGTTGTAGACATCATTGGCCGGGGTTTCGACGGTCACGCTGCCGGTGGTTTTGCCCGCTTCGATGGTAATGACCGAGCCATTGCTCAAGGTCACGGTCATTGGCGTGCCAGCAGGGTTGGTCAGGGTGGCGGTGTAAGTGATCTGGCCGCCTTCGACAACGGTGCCGGTGGCGCTGAGGCTCAGGCCGGTACTGTCGATCGAGTCGGTAATGGTGGTGACGGCCGGCGTGGTGCTCGGTACGAGGTTCTCGAAGTTGCCACCGGTAGCGCCGGTGATCGTGGTGCTGACGGTGCTGCCGTTGTTGTAGACGTCGTTGGCCGGGGTTTCGACGTTCACGGAGCCGGTGGTTTTTCCGGCTTCGATGGTGATGGTCGAACCGTTGGACAGGGTCACGGTGACCGGCGTCTGCGCCGGGTTGGTCAGGGTGGCGGTGTAGGTGATCTGGCCACCTTCAGTGACGCTTGAACCCGCTGTCAGCGTAACGGTAGTGGTGTCGACGGTGTCGGTGACCTGGGTCACGGCCGGAGCAGTCGGCGGGGTGACCACGATACCGCTGCCACCCGTGGTGCCAGTGACGGTCACGTCGATTTGGGTCGGATCGTTATAAACAGTGTCGTTCGGCGCCAGAGGAACGTTGACGGTACCGGTAGTCTGGCCGGCTGTGATCACGATCACCGCGCCGTTGGACAGGGTGATGGTCAGGTCGGTCAGCGGTGCCTGGGTCAGGGTCGCGGTGTAAACCAGTACACCACCGGCCTCGGTGATGGTCGGCGTGGCGCTCAGGCTCAGGGTCGATTCGCGCAGAGCATTGGAGCTGGTATTGGCGGTCTGGCCGCCAGTGGTGTTTTGTGTTGCCAAAGCCGCAGTGGCGAGGCCTGCGGTAGGGAAGCCAATGGTCGGGTCGACCCGGGCAGCGGTTGCCTCCAGAGCCACGAAGCTGTGGCCGCCACCGGCAGAGCCGCCCGCGCTCGCGGCAGTAGGGCCGGCCGCGGTGGCTTCAAGAGCGGTGGTCGGGTCGACACCGGCAGCGATGGCTTGCTGCAATTCGTCAACCGATGGCGCGGCTTGTGCAGTGGCTTGTGCAAGGTCGGTGCTGGAGTCCGGATTGCTGCCACTCCACTGAGTGTCGCGGCCCAGGTCCAGGGTCCGCCCGTCAGCCAGTTCAAGGGTAATGGCGCCGGCGGCACCGGTGTCCACTTGGTCGCCCACAAACAACCGGTCGCCTTCAACGAGTACGCGGCGGATGCCCTCTGGGGACACCGCGAAAACCTGACCAACAATGCTTTTGACGATGGCAACAACACTGCTCATTGAAGACTCTCCGGGTGTCACGTTCAGTTGACTTCCATGAACCGCTCGGGCGCGTTCGCCGATCGGGGCTGGACGTTCTTACAAAATTCGATACATAACTTTGACGCTCGAATCGTCAATAATTTGGCTATATTCTTTCGAAATTAACTTTATGCCAAACTATTGACCTTATGGGAGTCATCCTACACAATCGTCCAAGTAATGTCACATTGATATTTAAGCGGCGACCTGTCCTACAGCGTGTGATCCAGTTCCGATTTTGAACTTTCCGACATACGGTCATTCCGGTTGCCATCATGCGATGCAGCGCCATGTTCTGCAGTGATTCAAGACAAGAAGTCCCGGGAATTCCATCTATGCGTTTGCACCTGTTCAAGGTTCTACCCTTCGCCTTTGCCGCCAGCGTTGTTCAGGCGCAAACCCTTCCGCAGGCCATGCAACAGGCACTGGATGTCCATCCGGAAATCCAGGCAGGGGTCAATAGTCGGCTGGCCGCGGATTATCAATTAAAGGCTGCAAAAGGTGGATACCTGCCACGGGTCGATCTGCTGGGCGGTTATGGTCGCGAAGGCACCGACAGTGTCTCCACCCGTGCCGCTGGCGGCAGCAACCACTGGGAAACGCTGAACCGGAGCGAGTCAAGTTTACGTCTGTCACAGATGGTTTTTGACGGTTTTGCGACGTCCAGCGAAGTGGGGCGTCAACAAGCCACCGTTAATTCCCGTGCTTATTCCTTGATGGGCACCTCGGAACGCACCGCGTTGACCGTCGCTCAGGTTTATCTCGATGTGCTGACCCGCCGCGAATTCGTGCGCCTGGCCGAAGACAACCTGAAAAACCACGAACGGATTTTTGACCAGATCAAATTGCGCACCCAGCGCGGCGTGGGCAGCGGCGCCGATCTCGATCAGGCCGAAGCACGCATGGCCCAGGCCCGCAACAACCTGATCACCGAGCAGACCAACCTGGCAGACGCCCAGACCAACTTCCTCAGTGCCGTCGGCCAAATGCCCGATCAACTGGAGCGGCCTGCCGATTTTATGGCGCTGTTGCCGGCCAACTTGAATGAAGCCCGGGCGCAGATGCTGGAAAACAGCCCGATCCTGCGTTCCGCCGAATCGGATATCGCTGCTGCCGAGAAACAGTACGAAGCCGCCAAGTCGAGCTTCTACCCGCGCTTCGATGCCGAACTGGGTCGCACCGCCGACAACGACCTCGATGGTCAGAACGGTCACAACAACGAATGGCAGGCCATGCTGCGCATGCGCTTCAATTTGTTTGCCGGTGGCAGCAACAAGGCCGATCTGGAATCCAAGTCCTACCTGTCGAACCAGGCGCTGGATATTCGCAACAACGCCCTGCGCGTGTTGAATGAAGAACTGGGCCTGGCCTGGAATGCCCTGAACAACGCCAACGCCCAGGTGCCGATCGCCCAGCAATATGTCGATCGCAGCGCCAGCGTGCGCGGCGCGTATCAGAAGCAATTCAGCCTCGGCGAACGGACGCTGCTTGACTTGCTCGACAGTGAAAACGAGCTGTTCACCGCTTCCCGTCGGCTGGTCGAGATCAAAAACATTCAGTTATTTACTCAGTACCGAATCAAGGCGACCATGGGCGAATTGCTCAAAAGTCAGGGCGTAGTCGCACCGTTGGCATCCGTTGTGCAGAATGACGTGAAGCCCAAGGTCCAGCTGCCTGGGATGAATTGAGTCCTGCCCCATTTCAACTGTTAGCCAAGAGTGTCGAGCGTGGAATCAGAAGTCAGTCGAGTTCAACTCATTCATGATCCACGCGCGCTGCATGACGATCCGTTACTGGACGGCCTGCTAGCCCTCTGCACTTTGCACCAGAAGCCGGCCAGCGCGGCGATGCTGACCACCGGCCTGCCGTTGCCCAAACAGCGCCTGAGCGTCGAACTGCTGCCTCGTGCGGCCGCTCGCGCCGGGCTGCAAGGGCGGGTGCTGCAACGCAAACTGGAGCAGATTCCGGCGATCGCCATGCCGGCGCTGTTGCTGCTCAAGGACGGACGCAGTGCGGTGCTGCTCGGCTGGCACGGTGAAGACCAGGCCCGCTTGCTGCTCAGTGAAAGCGATGGTGGCGAAGTCTGCGTCAGTCGTGAACTGCTCGCCGACGACTACATCGGCAAAGTGTTCTTCGCCCAACCCCAGCACAAATTCGACGTTAACCACGGCACGCTGATCCCGCGCGCGCGTTCGTGGTTTCGCGACACCCTCAAGCGTTCGCGCTGGCTGTACGTCGACGCCATCGCTGCCAGTCTGCTGATCAACATCATCGCCATGGCCGCGCCGCTGTTCGTGATGAATGTCTACGACCGCGTGGTGCCGAACCAGGCCGAATCGACCCTTTGGGTGCTGGCCATCGGCATCACCGGCGCTTATGTGTTCGACCTGATTCTCAAGAGCCTGCGCAGTCTGTGCCTGGACCTGGCCGGCAAGAAAACCGACCTGATCATTTCAGCGACGCTGTTTGAGCGCATCGTCGGCATGGCCATGAAGTACCGCCCGGCGCGGGTCGGCAGCTTCGCCCAGAACATCCATGAATTTCAGAGCCTGCGCGACTTCCTCGCGTCGCTGACCCTCACCAGCCTGATCGACCTGCCATTTACGCTGTTGATCTTCCTGGTCATCGCGATCCTCGGCGGGCATCTGGTGTGGATTCCGGTGCTGGCGTTCCCGATTGCGCTGCTGATCGGTTATGCCTTGCAGAAGCCGCTGGTGGCGACCATGGAGCGAACCATGGCCCTGGGCGCCGAGCGCCAGTCGAGCCTGATCGAAACCCTCGCCGGTCTTGATGCGGTCAAGGTCAACAACGCTGAAAGCGAGCGCCAGTACCAGTGGGAACAGACTATCGGCACCCTCAGCCGCCTTGAGCTGCGGGTGAAAATGCTGTCTGGTCTGGCGATGAACATCACCTTGCTGATTCAGCAATTGGCCGGGGTGATCATGATCGTCTTCGGCGTGTACCAGATCATTGCCGGCAACCTGAGCATGGGCGGTTTGATCGCCTGTTACATGCTCAGCGGTCGCGCCCTCAGCCCGCTGGCCTCGCTGTCCGGTCTGCTGACCCGCTACCAGCAAGCCCGCGTGACCATGACCTCGGTCGATCAGATGATGGAGTTGCCTCAGGAGCGCAATTTCGACGAGCGCCCGCTGAGCCGCAAGGTCCTGCAAGGCGCCATTGAATGCCGTCAGTTGACCTTCACCTATCCGAATCAACAGAACCCCGCGCTGAAGGGCATCAACCTGATCATCAAGCCGGGCGAGAAGATCGGCATCATCGGTCGCAGCGGTTCGGGCAAAAGCTCCCTGGCCAAACTGCTGGTGGGCCTCTATCAGCCGGACGACGGCGCGTTGCTGGTGGATGGTGTGGATATCCGCCAGATCGACGTCAGCGAACTGCGCCACAATATTGGCTACGTGCCCCAGGACATCCAATTGCTCGCCGGTACGTTGCGCGACAACCTGGTGTCGGGCGCGCGCTATGTCGAAGACGAATTGGTGCTGCAAGCCGCGGAACTGGCCGGCGTCCACGAGTTCGCCCGCCTGCACCCGCAAGGTTATGAGCTGCAAGTCGGTGAGCGTGGGCAGAACCTGTCCGGCGGTCAGCGCCAGAACGTGGCTCTGGCCCGAGCGCTGCTGCTCAACCCGCCGATCCTGTTGCTGGACGAACCCACCAGCGCCATGGACAACACTGGCGAAGAGCGCCTGAAACAACGCCTCGCTGCCGTGGTGGAAAACAAGACCGTGGTGCTGGTGACGCACCGGGCTTCGCTGTTGTCGCTGGTGGATCGCCTGCTGGTGATCGACCGCGGGCAGATTCTCGCCGATGGCCCGAAAGCCGCCGTGATGGAAGCGTTGAAAAAGGGGCAGATCAGTGTTGCTTAAGTCTGGGGTCAAAGAATCCATCCGCCGCTACTTCAAAGGCTCCGCGTCGCTGCAAGGCCAACCCCTTCCCGAGGTCAACAAAGCGCTGATCGAGGACGCCCCGCGCGTGGTGCGGTTGACGATCTGGGCGATCATCGGCTTCTTCGTGTTCCTGATGCTGTGGGCCAATTTTGCGGTGATCGATGAAGTCACCAAGGGTGACGGCAAGGCGATTCCGTCGTCGAAGATCCAGAAAATCCAGAACCTTGAGGGCGGCATCGTTTCCGAGTTGTTCGTCAAGGAAGGGCAAATCGTCGAGGCTGGCGCGCCGCTGATACGTCTGGACGACACACGGTTTGCCTCCAATGTTGGCGAAACCGAGGCCGATCGGCTGTCGATGCTGTTGCGCGTGGAGCGCTTGAGCGCCGAGGTCGATGACCGTCCGTTGAATTTCCCCGCTGATGTGCTCAAAGCCGTGCCCGGCCAAGCTGCCAGCGAAGAATCGTTGTACGTCAGCCGTCGTCAGCAACTGCACGATGAGATCGGTGGCTTGCAGGAGCAGTTGATCCAGAAGCAACAGGAGCTGCGCGAGTTCACCTCCAAACAGGCCCAGTACCGCAGCGGTCTGGCCTTGCAGCGTCAGGAAATCGCCATGTCCGAGCCGTTGGTGGCTCAGGGCGCGGTATCTCCGGTTGAGGTTTTGCGCCTCAAGCGTGCCGAGGTCGAAACCCGCGGCCAATTGGACGCCACCACCCTGGCGATCCCTCGCGCCGAATCGGCGATCAAGGAAGTTCAGCGCAAGATCGATGAGACTCGCGGCAAATTCCGCAGCGAAGCCCTGACTCAACTCAACGAAGCGCGCACCGATCTGAACAAGGCCCAGGCTACCGGCAAGGCGCTGGAAGACCGGGTCAGCCGGACGCTGGTGACATCGCCGGTGCGCGGCATCGTCAACAAGTTGCTGGTGAACACCATCGGTGGCGTGATCCAGCCGGGCAGCGACCTGGTGGAAATCGTGCCGCTGGACGATACCTTGTTGGTGGAAGCCAAGATTCGCCCGCAAGACATCGCCTTCCTGCACCCGGGTCAGGACGCCACGGTGAAGTTCACGGCTTACGACTACACCATTTATGGCGGGCTGAAAGCCAAGCTGGAGCAGATCGGTGCCGACACCATCACCGACGAAGACAAGAAGACCACGTACTACATCATCAAACTGCGCACCGAGCGCAGCCACCTCGGGACGGATGAAAAGCCGTTGCTGATCATTCCGGGGATGGTGGCGTCGGTGGATATCATTACCGGCAAGAAGACCATACTCAGTTATTTGCTCAAGCCGATTATCCGGGCTCGCGCCGAGGCGTTGCACGAGCGGTAGTTTTCGGGTGAGGCTGATGGCCTCTTCGCGGGCAAGCCTCGCTCCTACAGGACGCGGGGCTTCTGTAGGAGCGAGGCTTGCCCGCGAAAGCGTCCTCAAAGACACCACACTTCAAAAGCCATATCGTTATTCGCTAACGGTATTTAAATTTAAATTCTTATACCTATAAAGTCACTTCCCTGCGTACCTGCCGACCAATCGGCGCGCCGCACGACACGAACCAACACGGGACCTCCGTGAGTTTCTGATCGACGCGCGCCCTTGAGCGCGCCGTGCGTGGGAGTGATTTTTATGCCAGCTGTCTCTTTTTCCCCAAAGCCTGAGCCAACAAGCGCCGCCACCCTCGCGTCGCAAGCCTTCGAAATCCGTCCGTTCAGCGGCGCCGTCGGTGCCGAAATCATCGGCCTGGATCTGTCTCGCCCAATCAATGACCAGGACTTCTCCCGAATCCACCGTGCGCACCTGGATCATCATGTGGTGGTGTTCCGCGACCAGCGCATAACCCCCGAACAGCAGATCGCCTTCAGCCGCCGTTTCGGCGTGTTGCAGATCCACGTGCTCAAGCAATTCCTGCTGGCCGGGCATCCGGAAATCCTCATCGTTTCCAACATCATCGAAAACGGCCAATCCATCGGCCTCGGTGATGCCGGCAAGTTCTGGCACTCCGATCTCTCTTATAAAGAACTGCCGAGCCTGGGCTCGATGCTGCATGCCCAGGAGCTGCCCTCCGAAGGCGGCGACACGCTGTTCGCCGACATGCACAAAGCCTGGGACAGCTTGCCCGAGGCGCTGCGTAAAGCCGTCGAAGGTCGTTCGGCCGCGCATTCCTACACGGCGCGCTACAGCGAGAGCAAATTCGAGGGCAACTGGCGTCCGACCCTGACGCCGGAGCAACTGGCTCAGGTCGCTGAAGTTGTTCATCCGATCGTCCGCACCCACCCGGAAAACGGTCGCAAGGCGTTGTTCGTCAGCGAGGGCTTCACCACCCGCATCGTCGGTTTGCCGGAAGACGAGAGCAAACAATTGCTCGACGAGCTCTACGCCCACAGCGTGTTGCCGCAAAACATTTACCGCCATCAATGGCAGGCCCACGACCTGGTGTTCTGGGACAACCGCTCGCTGATTCACCTCGCCGCCGGATGTCCCAGCCATCTGCGCCGCAAGTTGTATCGCACCACCATCCAGGGCGACGCGCCTTTCTGATTTCGGAGAACCCTCATGTCCAAACGTCTTCCATTTGCACCGTTGGCCGCCGCTATCGGCCTGGGTTTCAGCCTGCTCGCCGGCAGCCTGGTGGCGCCGACCGTGGCCCACGCCGAGGGTGAAATTCGTATCGCCGAACAATTCGGCATCGTTTATCTGCTGCTCAACGTGGTGCGCGATCAGAACCTGATCGAGAAATACGGCAAGCAGGAAGGCATCGACATCAAGGTCGACTGGACCCAGCTCTCCGGCGGCTCGGCGGTCAATGATGCGTTGCTCTCCGGCTCCATCGACATTGCCGGTGCCGGCGTCGGGCCGCTGCTGACCATCTGGGACCGCACTCACGGCAAACAGAACGTCAAGGCCGTGGCTTCCCTGGGCAACTTCCCTTACTACCTGGTGAGTAATAACCCGAAGGTCAAAACCATCGCTGACTTCACCGAAAAGGACCGCATTGCGGTGCCGGCGGTCGGAGTGTCGGTGCAGTCGCGCTTCCTGCAATACGCAGCAGCCAAGCAATGGGGCGACAAAGAGTTCAATCGCCTCGACAAGTACACCATCGCCGTTCCGCACCCGGATGCCACTGCGGCACTGATCGCTGGCGGCACCGAGTTGACCGGGCACTTCTCCAACCCGCCCTTCCAGGATCAGGCGCTGGAAAACCCCAGCGTGCACGTGGTGCTGAACACCTATGACCTGCTCGGCCCGAACTCGCCGACCGTGTTGTTCGCCACCGAGAAATTCCGCAACGAGAACCCGAAAACCTATAAAGCCTTCATCGCGGCGCTGACCGAAGCGGCCGAGTTTGCGCAGAGCGATAAAGACGCGGCGGCCGACACATACATCCGTGTCACCAAGGCAAAAATCGACCGTGCGGCGTTGCTGAAAATCATCGACAACCCGCAGTTCGAATTTACCGTCACGCCGAAAAACACTTACCCACTGGCCGAGTTCCTCTACCGCGTCGGCGCGATCAAAAACAAACCGGATTCGTGGAAGGATTACTTCTTCCAGGATGCCAAACCGCTGCAAGGGAGCTGATCGACATGAACGCCCCCTTGCAAGGCCACACGGCCAGCAATCCGATCGCGGCCGCGCTAGCGCTGCTGTCGGTCGACCAGGTCAGCCTGGAATACCGCACGCCTGCGCGTGTGGTTCGAGCGACCCATCAGGTCAGTTTCGAGATCGATCCGGCGGACCGCTTTGTGTTGCTCGGTCCGTCCGGCTGCGGAAAATCGACGTTGCTCAAGGCGGTCGCCGGGTTCATCCCGCCCTGTGAGGGCGAGATTCGCCTGCAAGGCCAGCGGGTCGATGCGCCGGGGCCGGACCGGATCGTGGTGTTCCAGGAGTTCGATCAGCTGCCGCCGTGGAAAACCGTCAAGCAGAACGTGATGTTTCCGCTGCTCGCGTCCAAAACCCTCAAGCGTAAAGAGGCTGAAGAGCGGGCGCTGCACTATCTGGACAAAGTTGGTTTGGCGGGGTTTGCCGATGCCTATCCGCATACCTTGTCTGGCGGCATGAAAGCTCGGGTGGCGATTGCCCGGGCGTTGGCGATGCAACCGAAAATCCTGTTGATGGATGAACCCTTCGCCGCCCTCGACGCGCTGACCCGGCGCAAGATGCAGGAAGAGTTGCTGCTGCTCTGGGAGGAGGTGCGTTTCACGCTGCTGTTCGTCACTCACTCCATCGAAGAGGCGTTGGTGGTGGGTAATCGGATTCTGCTGCTGTCGCCTCATCCGGGGCGGGTACGAGCCGAAGTCCACAGCCATCAATACGATTTGCACAGCCTCGGCGGCGTGGCGTTCCAGGAATCGGCACGGCGGATTCATCGGCTGTTGTTCGATGAAGGCCAGTCACCGGAAACCGCGCGTGAGCTGGATTTCGCCGATATTCGCATCGCTTATTGAGCCATTGAGAGGAGTGCCCGATGAGCCCGCTATCATCCGCGCGTAAAGAGTACGAAACCGTTTTGCAGCCGCTGACGAGCGTCCCTCTGGAGCGTGAGTTACCCCTCGGTCAGCGTCTCTGGCAACAGGGCTGGTTGCGTAAAAGCCTGATCCTGATTGTGCTCGCGCTGCTCTGGGAAGCCGTTGCCCGTTACCAGAATAACGACCTGCTGCTGCCAGGCTTTCTGCAAACCGCCAGCGCGCTGTACGACGGCCTGCTCAGCGGTGAGCTGCTAAGCAAGGTGTGGATTTCGCTGGTGGTGTTGTTGAAGGGTTACCTGATCGGGATTGTCCTGGCGTTTGCCCTGACCACGCTGGCGGTGTCGACGCAGTTGGGTCGCGATCTGCTGAGCACGCTGACCTCGATGTTCAACCCGTTGCCGGCGATTGCGCTGTTGCCGCTGGCGCTGCTGTGGTTCGGGCTGGGGCAGAACAGTCTGATTTTTGTACTGGTGCATTCGGTGCTCTGGGCGTTGGCGTTGAACACCTACGCCGGGTTTCTTGGCGTTTCGGAAACCCTGCGCATGGCCGGGCGCAATTACGGCCTCAAGGGCATGCGTTTCGTGTTGTTCATCCTGATCCCGGCCGCGTTGCCGTCGATCCTCGCCGGTTTGAAAATCGGCTGGGCGTTCGCCTGGCGCACGCTGATCGCCGCTGAACTGGTATTTGGCGCCACCAGCGGCAAGGGTGGGTTGGGGTGGTACATCTTCCAGAACCGTAATGAGCTGTACACCGACAAGGTGTTTGCCGGGTTGGCGGTGGTAATCCTGATCGGTTTGCTGGTGGAGAATCTGGTGTTTGATACGTTGGAGCGGGTGACGGTGAAGCGTTGGGGGATGCAACGCTGAGTTTTGCGGTGTCTGATCTGGCCCCTTCGCGGGCTGCCCGCGATGGCGGCAGACCTGCCAATACATCAGTCAGAAGGATGTTTGCTAGCATTGCGTCTGAATCAATCCAGATCAGATCAACATCCTCACCGTGCAAGGCGAATTGCTGGCGACCCAGCAGCAGTGGGTCGAGAGCTCGACCGGGGTGTCGTTGGCGATGGTGGGGTTGTACAAGGCGTTGGGTGGGGGATGGGAGTCGGTGTATCCGGTGGCGGAGATGGCGCAGCGTTGATATGGATGATTCGTAAGGAAATTAATACCTATCCGCCAATGCGCGCTCCAACCAATGATGGCCATCCGCTTGACGCGTTCCCCCGCTGTCGTAGACTCCGCTCATCCGTCAGGGAGTTACGGTTATGCGGCGTTTTCGTGTTTGGGTTGCGGGATTGACCTTTGTAACGTGCGTAGTACAGGCGCAAGCGCCTGCGCCAGACGATCCGTTGCTGGAAAGCAACGCGGTCGGCGGTAACGCGTCAGCCAGCAGTGAGGCCCGTGGTGTGTTGCGAGCCCGGGATCAGGCGGTGCTCGCCAGTGAGTTGTCGGGGCGGATTGTCGAGTTGCCGTTCAGTGAGGGCGAGTCGTTCAAAAAGGGCGACACCCTGGCGCGGTTTGACTGTTCGGCTTATCAGGCTCAGCTCAACGCGGCACAGGCCGCCAATCGTGGCGCCGGTGAGGAGCTGGCCCATAATCGGCAACTGGCGGCGTTGAATTCGGTGGGGCGCTTTGAAGTGGCGCGGGCCGAGGCCAAGGTCAGCGAAACCCAGGCGCAATCTCAGGTTTATCAGGTTCAGGTCAAACGCTGCAGCGTGGTCGCGCCGTTCGATGGCCAGGTCGTCGAGCGCAAGGTCAAGCGCTACGAAAGCGTTGCCGCTGGCGCGCCTTTGCTGGATGTGGTCGATAACCGCACCCTGGAAATTCACCTGTTGGTGCCTTCACGCTGGATGGGCAAGCTCAAGCCCGGCCAGACGTTCAGTTTTGTCCCCGATGAAACCGGTCAGCCGCTGGATGCCACGGTCAAGCGCCTCGGCGCGCGGATCGACGAAGGCAGCCAGACCTTGCTGCTGGTGGCGACACTGCCCAACGCCAGCGGCCTGTTGGCCGGCATGAGCGGAACGGCCCGTTTCGCGGAGCTCAAGTGAACGCCCCGGTAACGGGCGGCGCCGAGCAGGTGTTCGCCAGGTTTCTCGACCTCGAACGCCAGACCCGCGCGGCTCGTAATCCTTCGCAACTGGCCTACAGCCTGGTCAATGACGGCCAAGCGCTGTTCGGTTTTCGCCATGCCGCGTTGTTGATCGCTGGCAAGGTGCAGGCGGTGACCGGTGTCAGTGCGGTGGAGCCGAATGCACCGTTTGTGGCGTTTGTCGAACAAGCGGTCGCGCAGCTGTTCAAGCTCGAGGTGCTGAAACAGGCACGGGTGATCGCGCCCGATCTGCTCAGTGAATCGATTCAGGCCGATTGGCAAAGTCTGTCGGCCGCTCAGGTGTTCTGGTTGCCACTGATTGATCATCAGGGCGAGATCTTCGGCGGGCTGTGGCTGGCGCGAGATGTGCCATGGAACCCTGCCGAGCAGGTGCTGTTGTCGCAACTGGGCGACACCTACAGCCATGCCTGGCTGGCGCTGCAACCGCGCAAACCCTGGCGACTGCGCTGGACGCGTAAGCGTCAGGTGGCACTGGTCGCCGTGTTGTTGCTCGGGTTACTGATTCCGGTGCGCCAATCGGTGTTGGCGCCGGCTGAGGTCGTCCCGTTGGGCGGTCGGGTGGTCGCGGCGCCGCTGGACGGGGTGATCGCCGAGTTCCTGGTCAAACCCAACCAGACGGTGAAGACCGGCGACCTGCTGCTGCGCTTCGAAAGCACCACGCTCAAGGCTCAGGCTGATGTGGCCGAGCGCGCTCTGGGCGTTGCCGAAGCGGAACTCAAGGCCAATTCCCAACGTTCCTTCGCCGATGCCGAATCCAGTTCGAAAATCGATCTGCTGGCCGCACGTGTCGAGCAGAAACGCGCCGAACGGGATTACGCCCGTGAACTGCTCAAACGCAGCGAAGTGCGTGCCGAGCGGGATGGCATCGCGGTGTTCGCCGATGCCGAACGCTGGACCGGCAAACCGGTACAGACCGGCGAGCGCTTGATGGAACTCGCCGACCCGAATCAGGCCGAGTTGCGCATCGAATTGGCCGTGGGCGATGCGATCGCCCTGGAGCCTGGGGCGCAGGTCGCACTGTTTCTCGACAGCGATCCACTGCAGCGGCACCAGGCCAGGCTCGAACGTTCGGCCTATGAAGCGCAGCCAACAGCTGGCGGGCAACTGGCTTATCGACTGGATGCGACATTCGACGGCGCACCGCCGCGCATTGGCTTGCGTGGCACGGCGAAAGTCTTCGGTGACCGTGCGCCGCTGGCGCTGTACCTGTTGCGTCGACCGCTGGCCGGGTTGCGTCAGAGCGTAGGCCTTTAGATGAGCCTGCCGAGCCTGCGGGCAGACCTGCAATTGTCGACGGCGGCGCCGGCCCTCGACGGGTCACCATGCTGGACCCTGGCCGACCCGGTGCGTGGACGTTATTTCAAACTCGGCGCGGCGGCGATGCGCTTGCTGCGTCATTGGTCCCTGGGTGATCCCGAGCAGGTGCTGCGTGCCGCCAACCGCGAGCCAGGGCTGCCGCTGGACGGCGCGGCGCTTGAGCAATTGCTGGAATTTTTGCGCGGCCACGACCTGATCAGCGCCCTCGACCCATCGCAGCGCGCCAGTTACAGCCTGAAGGCCGCGGCTCAGCGCCAGAGCCTGTGGAAAATTCTGCTGCATCAATACCTGTTTTTCCGGATTCCGCTGTGGCGTCCGGACGCCTTTCTCAATCGCGTCTGGCCGTGGCTGGAGCGTTTCGGCCCGCGCGCATTGCGCTACGGATTGCCCGCGACGCTGGGGCTCGGGGTGTTTCTGGTGTCGCGGGACTGGCAGCGATTCATTGCCACCTTTCCACACCTGTTCAGCCTCGGTGGTGCGCTGGCGTTCGCGGTGGCGCTGTTTTTCGCCAAGCTGTGCCACGAGTTCGGCCACGCCTTCATGGCCAAGCGCGCCGGTTGTCGGGTGCAGAGCATGGGCGTGGCGTTCATGGTGCTGCTGCCGATGTTCTACACGGACGTCAGCGACGCCTGGCGGGTCAACGATAGACGTGCGCGTTTGCTGATCGGCGCCGGCGGGGTGCTGGCGGAACTGGTGCTGGCCTGTATCGCGCTGCTCGCCTGGTCACTGCTGCCCGATGGCCCCGGGCGCACGGCGGCGTTCATGCTCGCCAGTGCGACCTGGATTACTACGCTGGTGATCAACCTCAACCCGTTCATGCGTTTCGACGGCTACTTCTTGCTCAGCGACTTCTGGGAAGTGGACAACCTTCAGGGACGTGCCTTTGCCTTGTGTCGCTGGCGATTGCGCGAGTTCCTGTTCGGCTACGCTGCCCCGGCGCCGGAGCCGTGGGCGCCGAGGATGCAGCGGCGGTTGTTGATCTGGGGATACGGCTCGTGGCTATGGCGCGCGGCGTTGTTTTTCGGGATTGCGCTGGCGGTTTATCACCTGTTCTTCAAGGTATTGGGGATCTTCCTGATGCTGGTGGAGCTGGTGTGGTTCATCTTCCTGCCGATCCTGAGCGAGTGGCGGCAATGGTGGAGTCGTCGCGAACAGGCGCATACACCTCGGGTACTGCTCAGCAGCCTGACATTGTTCGGGCTGTTGTTGCTGCTGGCGCTGCCGTGGCGCAGCGCGGTGGAGCTGCCGACGATGCTGGAGGCGGGACACACCAGCGCCTTGCACGCGCCGGTGGCGGCGCGGGTAAAAACGGTGAATGTGCATGACGGTCAGGTTGTCGCCCAGGGCGAGGTGCTGATCGAGCTGGAATCACCGGACCTGGACTCACGCCAGGCCATCGTCCGCCGCGAGATCCAGATTCAGCAGTTGCAGATGCGTCGTCAGGCCAGCCGTAGCGAAACCGCGGCCGACGCCGGAATCGTCGAGCAGCGCCTGGCGGAAGCGGTGGCTGAATACCGCGGCCTGGTCGCCCAGCGTGAGCGACTGCTATTGCGTGCGCCCCACGCCGGCAAGGTGCGCGACCTGTTGCCGCAGTTAACGGTCGGTCGCTGGCTTTCGACTAAAGATCCTTTGGCTCGGGTGGTCGAAGACGGCGCGCGGTTGCGCGGTTATCTGGCTGAAGCCGAGCTCTGGCGTGTTGCTTCGGGTGCTCGCGGGCGGTTCATCGCCGATGACCCGATGCACCCGGCGATTGCCGTGCAATTAAGCGAAATCGATACCAACGGCGCGGCCTATGTCGATCAAGAGGCGCTGACTTCCGATCATCACGGGCCGATTGCCGTACGCCGGGATGAGCATCAGCGCGCCGAGCCGGTGCAGGCGCAGTATGGCGCGCGGTTGAGCGTCCTCGAAGAGACGCCGACGCCGGTGCAACCTTTGCGCGGCATTGTGGTGTTGCAGGGCAGCGGCGAATCGTTGTTGGGCGTTGCCTGGCGGCGCATGGCAGCCCTGGGGGTCAGGGAAAGCGGTTTCTAGGGAGAACAGCGATGGCGAACAGCGATTCAGTGGTAGCGGACGGCCTGGTGGTCAGGCCTTCGCGCACCAGCGATGGACCTTTTCTGCATAGCCTTTACCAGGCGGCGCGGCCGGATCTGCAATGGATCGACGGCGAACAGGAAGTGGTTCAACAGGTGGTTGCCCAGCAATTCACCGTGCAGGAACAAGGACTGGGGGAAAACTTTCCCAACGCCATGCATTACGTGATCGAGAAACTCGACACAGCCATCGGCGCGTTGACCACCGACTTCGGTCCCAATGAAATTCGCGTGCTGTACCTGGCGTTCATCCCCCAGGCCCGAGGCCGGGGTTACGGGCGGACGGTGCTGCAAGGCGTGCAGAAAGCCGCGCAACAAATCCGCTGCCCGGTGGCGACGGTGGTCTGGGCCAACAATCCCCATGCGCGCCAGCATTACCTGGCGCTGGGGTTTCAGGTTGAAGAGCGCAACCCGGCGGCGGAGCGGTTGGTGTGGTACCCGCAGGGTTAAGAGCAATATAAAAAACCGTGGTGAGGGGCTCACCACATAAGCCCGCTCCCACAAAGTCTCAGTTGAAGGCGATGTAGAAATAACCCACGTCGGGATCCCGCCCCATGGTCGGTACTCGCGAGACGAAAATATTTTCCACCTGGCCCAGTTCCGGCAACTCCAGCGCACACAAGCCATCGACAAAGTCGGTGGGTTGCAGGCTGTTGAGCTCGACGCTGAACGGCATGCGCTCGCTTTTGGGCATCTGTGAATGGGGCGTTTCTTTAAGGGTGTCGATATGGATCGGCAATTCACTGCCATCGGGCAGCCGCAGCGTCCCGGTCTTGCCCAGCAGTGCCTGAAAGTGTTGGCTTTGAACCTGTTGCAGCATGGCATCCCTCCATCAAGCAAAAGTGGCCGGGGGATGTGCATCCCCCAGCCAGACCCTCAGTTACGCGAAGGGAATAATCCGTTCAGGGCGATGCTGAAGTTGAGCACCAGGAACGGGTTCATCACCGTCATGGGCAAACCATTGCCGGCGGACGAGATTTCCCCCGTCACCGTGCTAGTGACACCCTTGAGCGGTACCGCCGCAGCACCTTGCTGATCGGAGTAGATGCTCGCCGAGCCTGGCCCGCCGCCCGAGGCACCGATGTAGGAGTTGGTTGCGGTCGGGTTGGTGACCGGGTTGCTCGCCGGGCTGGCCAGTTGCAGGGTGGTGGTGGCCGTGAGCCCGGACAGGGCGTGGGTGTGGTTGGGCAGGTTATTGATGGTTGCGGTGACGTTTTCGGTCCCGGAGACCTCACCGATGACACGCGGGGTCAGGCCCAGGCCGTTGCCTTGGGCAATCGGCATGCGGCCCTGCAGGTTGGGCAGCATGAAATTGGTGGTGCCATTGCCTCCATAGTAGGTTCCCAGCAGTGAGAACAGCGCCTGGTATTGCGAGATCCCCAGCGTCTGGCCGTAGCACAGGGCCCAGCCGTTGGGGGCGAAGTTAAAGGCGAAAGGTTGGATAGTGCCCATGAATACTTCCATAGTTCCTCATCCCTCAGGTTAGTGTCTGATATGTCACATCGCAGGCCCGGTTATCCGGGCGGATCGCAGTGATCAGCCGACTCCGTTCATCTCCGTGGCTGGGTCACGCCACGCCAAAGCGTAGACGCTGATCGGAATGATTGCCGGACGTCGTCCGTCGTAAAGCCAGCATCGACGACGGGCCTGAGCCTGTCCTACAGTGCTTGAGAAAATTGCGTATTCACTGGTCGAAGTTCATCAGGTCGAGGCACATCAGGTTGAAACAAGGGGAGGCAATGGAGGCGCGCAGAGAAACACCGCTGGGTGACACTCAGGATCCGCACGCGACACCGGGCTCATGGGCGGCTGCCCGTCGCTTATTGCGGTGGGCGCGGGAGCACTGGCTGCTGCCGATCCTGGCATTGGCTGCGCTGGTGCGTTTTTACGACCTGACGGCGGCGGCGATCTGGGGTGACGAAGGGTCCAGCCTGTTGTTGAGCCAGTACTCTCTGGCCGGGATCTGGGAACATGCAGCCCATGATGTGCATCCGCCGCTGTATTTCATGCTGCTGCACGGCTGGATCGGGCTGTTCGGCGACGGCATTTTTTCGATTCGTTGCCTGAGCGCGCTGCCGGGGATTGCCACGGTCGGGCTCGGTGTCTGGCTGGTGGACCTGCTCGCGACCCGCCGCGCCGCGTTGCTGGCCGGGGTTCTGCTGGCGCTGTTGCCCACGGCGGTGCGGTATAGCCAGGAAGTGCGGATGTATTCGCTGTTGGGGATGTGGCTGATCGGAGCCACGATCGCCCTGGTGTACTGGATAAAACGGCCACAACGCACGCGCTATCTGGTGATCTACACCCTGCTGATGACAGCGGCGTTCTACACCCATTACTTCACCGCGCTGTGCGTGCTGTGTCACTGGTTGTATCTGGGCATGATACGTGTACAGCCAGGGTATCGACTGCGACACATTCAGCGCTCGGGCTGGTGGCTGGCCAATGTGGCGATTGTGCTGTTGTACCTGCCGTGGGTGCCCAGCCTGATCGATCTGATCCAGCACTTGGATCTGCTCAAAGCCAATGGTGATGTGGGATGGGAGCCCCCCGTCATGCTCGACTCATTGCCGTCGATGATCTGGTCGCTCCTGATCCAGGACGATGGCGAGAACCTGCCCACGCTGATTTTTATCGCGCTGCCACTGGCATTGGTGGCCCTGGCGGGCGTGGCGCTGGCCCGCGACCGCAGTGTGTTCCGTGGCAGTGCGCTGGCGGTGATCTACACCGCAGTCCCGTTATTGCTGGTGTTTGCGGTGTCGTTCATCTCGCCGGTGTTCATCGAGCGTTACCTGACCGCTTACGCCTTGGGTCTGCCGATGGTTGTCGCGCTGGCCGTCGATCGCTTGTACGCAGACTTCAAGGTCTTGGCACTGGCCGTGCTGCTGCTGTTTGCCGGTGTCGAGCTGGTGGGGGTGAAGAACAATGCCACGGTGGATACTGAGGATCAGATCAGCGTCATGGCCAAACACGTGAACCAGCACTTCATGCCCGGCGACCGAATCGTCACCAGCGACATGCTCTGGTATCTGAGCTACGTCTATTACAACCATACCAACGCCAAACCGATGCTGTACACGCCACCATTGGCCGATGGCCGGTCGAGCCGGCCGAACGCCTATGGTTTCGGTACGCTGGTGACCAATGACATCTACCTGGATAGCCTCGATGCCTTGCCCAAAGGTACTGGTCGGGTATGGCTGGTCGGTACCCTCGAGGGGGCGGACGAGTTCGCTCCATTGCCCGCGGGCTGGCAACGCGTCGACGAAGCCCGGGGGGGAGGCGCCGTGGCACGCTTGTATGTGCTGAAGTAATTCGTGGTTTCAGGGCTTAAACGATTCAACTTTTAAACAGTTATATAAATTGCGTTTTCCAGTCGATTTAGCTCCAATTTGATATCAAAACACCACTAGCTGTAAGGCCATTCATGGTCTACGCTCCGTCGTACAAAGGACTGAATGACGGGTGAATGGATTGCAACAATTCCACTTTATCTCCGGCTTGCCGCGCTCGGGCTCGACCCTGCTTTCTGCCATTCTTTTGCAGAATCCGCGTTTCCATGCCGGCATGACCAGCCCCGTGGGCGCACTCTTTTCCGGCGTTCTGGAGCAATGCAGCGCCGGCAGCGAATTCGGCGCGGTGATCGACACCGACCTGCGTCGCCGCCTGTTGCGTGGCCTGTTCGATTCTTATTACGCCGACAAGGCCGACAAACCGGTGGTGTTCGACACCAACCGCCTGTGGAGTTCGCGCCTGCCGGCGATCAGCGATCTGTTCCCTCAAGCCAAGATCATTGCCTGTGTGCGCAATGTCGCCTGGGTCATGGACAGCATCGAGCGCCTGTACCGCGCCAATCCCTTCGAAAACACCAAGCTGTTCGGCGATGCGGTTGAGCGCAACACGGTCTACAGCCGCTGCGAAACCCTGGCCCAACGCAATCGGTTGGTGGGGTTTTCCTGGGCCGCCCTCAAGGAAGCCTATTACGGCGAACACGCCGACTCACTGCTGATCATCGATTACGACCTGCTGAGCCAGGCGCCAGAGCGGGTGATGCGGCTGGTTTACGACTTCATCGGTGAACCCTGGTTCGAACATGATTTCGATCATTTGGCCTACGACGCGCCGGAATTCGACCAGGCCCTTGGCCTCTCGGGGCTGCACAAGGTGAAGGCCAAGGTTCAATTGCAGTCCAGGCGCACGATCCTGCCGCCGGATTTGTTCAAGCAATACGCCGAGTTGTCCTTTTGGCTCGATGGCTCAGCCAGCGCCGCCAATGTCATTCGTATGAAAGCCGACGCCGCGATCAGTTGATCGCGGCGTTTTCATTGGTCTGTCAAAAAGTTCGAGTCCGGGTGAGCAGCATGTGGTGGAGCAAAGGCAAGTCGCGGGTTACCGAAGGCGCACGAGCGCTGGCCACGCCAATGATCATGTCCCTGGAGCCGCGCATGCTGTTCGACGGCGCGGTGGCCGCCACAGTGGCCGATACTGCCCAGGCTGACACCCATACCACGGCCGACGCGGTCAAGGCACCGACTGCCGACAAGTCGGTCGCCAGCAAGGACACCCACGGCCAGGCCGATGCCACGCCAACCCCGACACCTGTCGCGGTGCCAGGGCAAAGCGTGGTGTTCGTCGATTCGCGGGTCAAGGACGCCAACAGCCTGCTTAAAGGCGTCGCGCCGGGCACTCAGGTGGTCCAGCTGGACGCGGGCAAGGACGGCTTGCAGCAGATTGCCGACTACCTCGACACCCATCAGGGCATCAGTTCGGTGCAGATCATTGCCCACGGCAACGCAGGCGATCTGTGGCTGGGTAATAGTTATCTGTCGGCCGATAACGTCGCGGCCCGCAGCGCCGTGCTGGCGGAAATCGGCAAGGACATGAACGTCGGCGGCGACATCATGATCTACGGCTGCTACACCGCCGAAGGCGAGCGCGGCTTGAGTTTCGTCGACTCGCTGGCGCAACTGACCGGCCGTGATATCGCCGCTTCCAGCAACCGCACCGGGGTCGGTGGCGACTGGAATCTGGAAATTGCCACCGGCAACATCGAAAGCGCCAACGTGCTCTCGACCACGGCCATGAGCGAGTATCAGTGGGGCCTGGCCACCTGGACCGCCACCAACAACGCCAACACGGGCGTCGGCTCGCTGCGTGCCGCCCTCGCCTCGGCGCAGAACGGCGATATCGTCACATTCAGCACCGGCATGACGGTGCAGTTGACCTCCGAATTGCTGATCAACAAGAACGTCTACGTTGATGGCGACTTGAACAACGACGGTGTGGCAGATGTGACTCTTGATGGTCAGTACAAGACCCGAGTGGTTGAAGTGGCGTCTGGCAGTACCGTGACGCTCGATGGCCTGGTGATCACCCGTGGCCTGGTGGCGGGCAACGGTGGCAACGGTGGCTACGGCGCCACGGGCGCAATGGCCGGGGGGATTTTCAACGCCGGGAACCTGACCCTGAAAAACGTTACCGTGACCTCCAACGCCGCTTCCGGTGGTGGTGGCGGCGGTGGTGTCACGGGCGCTTTTTACGGCGGTGGCGGCGGCGGTGGTGGCGGTTTGGGCGGCCAGGGCGGCGGGCACGGCGGATCGGCAGGGCCGGGCACCGGCACATTGGGCGGCCAGGCGGGCAGCGGCGGTGTCGGTGGTTATGGCGGCGGTTATGACGCCACCCACATGGGCGGTCGCGGTGGTTCCACCACTGGCGGTGCTGGCGGGGTGGGCGTTTCCTATTACAGCAACGGCGGTAACGGTGCGACGGCCACCAATGGCACGATTTCCATTGGCGGTGGCGGCGGCGGGGCCGGTTGGGACAAGGTAGGTGGTGCTGGCGGCAACGCGGTAGGCGGGATCTACAACGCCAGCAGCGGCACCATAACCGTCATCGGCACGTCGACCATCAGCAACAACATCGGCGCCGGTGGCGGTGGTGGCGGTGGTGGTGGCCAAGGCAGCAATGCCAGTAATGGCGGCATTGGCGGCCGGGGCGTCGGTGCGATCTGGAACAAAGGCACGCTACTGATCACGGCTGCCAACTTCGCGGCCCTGGCCGGTAATGCCGCAGCCAGTGGTGCAGGCGGTACCGCGCAGGGCGGAGGTTCAACCGGCACCTCGCCGACCTCTTTCTCGACTATCTACAACGACGGTGGCGTACTCAACACCGCGTATTCGCCACCGCCGACCGCGACCATTGTGGTCGCCGACACCACACTGAGCATCGGCGAAACGTCCTTGGTGACGATCACCTTTTCCGAGGCCGTGACCGGTTTCACCAACGCGGACCTGACTATCCCCAACGGCACCCTGAGCGCCGTCAGCAGCAGCGATGGCGGCATCACCTGGACGGCAACGTTCACCCCGTCCGCCAGTATTTCCGATACGACCAACGTCATCACCCTGGACAACACCGGCGTGATAAACGGCCTGGGCACCGCCGGCGTCGGCACCACCAACTCCAATAACTACACGGTCGACACCGTACGCCCGACCGCGACCATCGTGGTGGCGGACAATGCGCTGAAAGTCGGCGAAACCTCGCTGGTGACCATCACCTTCAATGAAGCGGTCACCGGTCTCACCAACGCGGACCTGACGATTGCCAACGGTACGCTCACGGCGGTGAGCAGCAGCGATGGCGGCATCACCTGGACGGGAACCTTCACCCCAACCGCCAGCATCACCGATACGACCAACCTGATCACTCTGGACAACACCGGAGTCAGCGACCTGGCGGGCAACGCCGGTAGCGGCACCACCGACTCCAACAACTACGCCATCGATACGGTACGCCCGACCGCCACGATTGTGGTGGCCGATACAACGCTAACCGCGAGTGAAACCTCGCTGGTGACCATTACGTTCAGCGAAGCGGTGAGTGGTTTCACCAACGCCGACCTGACCATCGCCAACGGCACGCTGAGCGCGGTGAGCAGCAGCGATGGCGGCATCACCTGGACCGCGACCTTCACGCCGTCGGCCAGCGTCAATGACACCACCAACCTGATCACCCTGAACAATACCGGGGTCAGTGATCTGGCGGGCAACACCGGCAGCGGCACCACCAATTCGAACAACTACATGATCGACACCGTCCCGCCGACCGCGACCATCGTGGTCGCCGACAACGCACTGAAAATCGGCGAAACCTCACTGGTGACCATCACCTTCGATCAGGCGGTGAGCGGTTTCACCAACGCGGACCTGAGCATCGCCAACGGTACACTCACGGCGGTGAGCAGCAGCGACGGCGGCATTACCTGGACGGCGACCTTCACCCCGACCGCCAGCATCACCGACGCGACCAACCTGATCACCCTGGACAACTCTGGCGTGCAGGCGGCCGCCAGCGGTAACGTGGGCATTGGCACGACCGACTCCAACAACTATGCGATCGACACCGTGCGCCCGACGGCCACTATCGTGGTCGCGGACACGGCACTGAAAATCGGCGAAACCTCGCTGGTGACCATTACGTTCAGCGAAGCGGTGAGCGGTTTCACCAATGCGGACCTGACCATCGCCAACGGTACGCTCACGGCAGTGAGCAGCAGCGACGGCGGCATCACCTGGACCGCAACCTTCACCCCGAGCGCCAGCATCAACGACACCACCAACCTGATCACCCTGGACAACACCGGAGTCAGCGACCTGGCGGGCAATGCCGGGAGCGGCACCACCGATTCGAACAACTACGCCATCGATACGGTACGCCCGACCGCCACGATTGTGGTGGCCGATACAACGCTGACCGCGAGTGAAACCTCGCTGGTGACCATTACGTTCAGCGAAGCGGTGAGTGGTTTCACCAACGCCGACCTGACCATCGCCAATGGCACGCTGAGCGCGGTGAGCAGCAGCGATGGCGGCATCACCTGGACCGCGACCTTCACGCCGTCGGCCAGCGTCAATGACACCACCAACCTGATCACCCTGAACAATACCGGGGTCAGTGATCTGGCGGGCAACACCGGCAGCGGCACCACCAACTCCGGCAACTACACCATCGATACGGTGCTGCCGACGGCGACCATCGTGGTGGCCGACAACGCGCTGAAAATCGGTGAAACCTCACTGGTGACGATCACCTTCAGCGAAGCGGTGAGCGGTTTCACCAACGCTGATCTGACCATCGCCAACGGTACGCTCACGGCGGTGAGCAGCAGCGACGGCGGCATCACCTGGACGGCCACGTTCACACCGACCAGCGCCATCACCGACGCGACCAACCTGATCACCCTGGACAACACCGGCGTGCAGGCGGCCGCCTCCGGTAACGTGGGCAGCGGCACCACCGATTCCAACAACTATGCGATCGACACCGTGCGCCCGACGGCCACTATCGTGGTCGCGGACACGGCACTGAAAATCGGCGAAACCTCGCTGGTGACCATCACCTTCTCCGAGGCGGTGAGCGGTTTCACCAACGCGGACCTGACGATCGCTAACGGCACGTTGACCTCGGTGAGCAGCAGCGACGGCGGCATCACCTGGACCGCGACCTTCACACCTTCGGCGAGCATCAACGACACCACCAACCTGATCACCCTGGACAACACCGGGATCAGCGATTTGGCGGGCAACGCCGGCAGCGGCACCACCGATTCCAATAACTACGCCATCGACACCGTGCGCCCGACCGCCACGATTGTGCTGGCCGATACAACGCTGACCGCGGGCGAAACCTCGCTGGTGACCATTACCTTCAGCGAAGCGGTGAGTGGTTTCACCAATGCCGACCTGACGATTGCCAACGGTACGCTCACGGCGGTGAGCAGCAGTGACGGCGGCATCACCTGGACCGCAACCTTCACCCCGACCGTCGGTGTGAATGACCCGACCAACCTGATCACCCTGAACAACACCGGGGTCAGTGATCTGGCGGGCAACACCGGCAGCGGCACCACCAACTCCGGCAACTACACCATCGATACGGTGCTGCCGACGGCGACCATCGTGGTGGCCGACAACGCGCTGAAAATCGGTGAAACCTCACTGGTGACGATCACCTTCAGCGAAGCGGTGAGCGGTTTCACCAACGCTGATCTGACCATCGCCAACGGTACGCTCACGGCGGTGAGCAGCAGCGACGGCGGCATCACCTGGACGGCCACGTTCACACCGACCAGCGCCATCACCGACGCGACCAACCTGATCACCCTGGACAACACCGGCGTGCAGGCGGCCGCCTCCGGTAACGTGGGCAGCGGCACCACCGATTCGAACAACTACGCCATCGATACCGTGCGCCCGACGGCCACCATCGTGGTCGCGGACTCGGCGCTGGCGGTGGGTCAGACATCAGTGGTGACCATCACCTTCTCCGAGGCGGTGACCGGCTTCAGCCTCGCCGACCTGACGGTGAGCAACGGTACTCTGAGCAGTCTGAGCACCAGCGATAACATCACCTATACCGCCACCCTGACGCCGGCGGCGAGCATCACCGATGCGACCAACCTGATTACCCTGGACAACACCGGGGTGACCGATGGGGCCGGCAATACTGGAAGCGGCACTACCGACTCCAACAATTACGCCGTCGACAGCCAACGCCCGACGGCCACCATCGTCCTGGCGGACGCCGCCCTGAGTGCCGGAGAAACATCGTTGGTGACGATCACCTTCTCCGAGGCGGTGACCGGTTTCACCAATGCCGACCTGACCATCGCCAACGGTACGCTCACGGCAGTGAGCAGCAGCGATGGCGGCATCACCTGGACCGCGACCTTCACCCCAACTGCCGGCGTGAATGACACGAGCAACGTCATCACCCTGAACAATACCGGTGTGACCGATGTGGCCGGCAACACCGGCAGTGGCACCACCAACTCGGCCAACTACACCATAGATACGGTGCTGCCAACGGCCACCATCGTGGTGGCCGACAACGCGCTGAAAATCGGTGAAACGTCGCTGGTGACCATTACCTTCAGTGAAGCGGTGACCGGTTTCACCAATGCCGACCTGACCATCGCCAACGGTACGCTCACCGCGGTGAGCAGCAGCGATGGCGGCATCACCTGGACGGCCACGTTCACCCCGACCACCAGCATCACCGACGCGACTAACCTGATCACCCTGGACAACACCGGCGTGCAGGCGGCCGCCTCCGGTAACGTGGGCAGCGGCACCACCGATTCCAACAACTACGCGATCGACACCGTGCGCCCGACGGCTACCATCGTGGTCGCGGACACGGCGCTGCAAATCGGCGAAACCTCGCTGGTGACCATCACCTTCAGCGAAGCGGTGAGCGGTTTCACCAACGCCGACCTGACCATCGCCAACGGTACGCTGAGCGCGGTGAGCAGCAGCGATGGCGGCATCACCTGGACGGCGACCTTCACGCCTTCGGCGGGCATCAACGACACCACCAATCTGATCACCCTGGACAACACCGGGGTGACCGATGGGGCCGGCAATACTGGAAGCGGCACTACCGACTCCAACAACTACGCCATCGACAGCCAGCGTCCGACGGCCACCATCGTGTTGAGTGATTCGACCCTGAAACCGGGGGAAACCGCCCTGGTGACCATCACCTTCAGCGAAGCGGTGACGGGTTTCGACAACAGTGACTTGAGCGTCGCCAACGGTACCTTGAGCGCGGTCAGCAGCAGCGACGGCGGCATCACCTGGACCGCGACCTTCACCCCGACTGCCGGGGTTACCGACGCCAGCAACATCATTACCCTGAACAACAGCGGCGTGTCGGACGTGGCCGGCAACACTGGAGCGGGCACCACCAACTCGGCCAACTATGTGGTGGAAACCCAGGTGCCGACCGCCACCATCGTCGTTGCCGACAGTGCCCTCAAGGCCGGTGAAACATCGCTGGTGACCATTACCTTCAGCGAAGCGGTGAGCGGTTTCACCAATGCTGACCTGACGGTCGCCAACGGCACCCTCAGCAGTGTTTCTTCCAGCGATGGCGGCGTGACCTGGACGGCGACTTTCACGCCTGCCGCCAGTGTCACGGACACCACTAACCTGATCCGCCTGGACAACAGCGGTGTGACCAACGTGTCGGGCAATAGCGGCGTCGGCGTGACCGACTCCAACAACTACGCCATCGACACCGTGCGTCCGACCGCGACCATTGTGGTCGCGGACAATAAACTGGGTATCGGCGAAACCACCACGGTGACCTTTACCTTCAGCGAAGCGGTGTCCGGTTTCGACCTGTCCGACCTCAGCGTGGCCAATGGCGTGTTGTCCAACCTGGCCAGCAGCGACGGCGGAGTGACCTGGACCGCCACACTCACGCCGACCGCCAGCGTCAACGATGCGACCAACCTGATCCTGCTCGACACCGGCAATGTGCTCGACGCCGCGGGCAATGCCGGCGCCAGCATCGCCATCTCCAACAACTACGCACTTGATGCGACCCGTCCGACCGTCAGCATCGTGGTTGCCAATCCGGTGTTGGGAATTGGCCAGACGACACTGGTGACCTTCACGTTCAGCGAAGTGGTCAGCAACTTCGACTTGTCGGACCTGAGCGTGACCAACGGTGAACTGACCAATCTGGCCAGCAGCGACGGCGGCAAGACCTGGACCGGGACCTTCACGCCCACCGCGAACATTACCGACCCGAGCAACTTCATTGCGCTGGACACCAGCAATGTGACGGACCTGGCGGGCAACCTGGGCGCCAGCGTCGCGGTATCCAATAACTACACAATCGACACCGTACCGACGCCACCCCCCTTGGTGTTGACACCGGTGGTCGTGGCCGATCCACCGAACGTGCCATTGCAACCGATCATCTTCACCCCACCCACTGGCGATCTCGGCTCGCCGCTGACCTTTGCCCCGTTGTTTGAACAACGGGTGATGGGCAATGGCATTCGGCCTCTGGGCGACATTTTCATAAACCACGGGGCGCTGACGCCGAGTTTTATTGCCCAGGTATTCACCAGCAGCGACAACGGCGGCGATGGCTCAGGCCACGGCTTCCTCGGCTTTGGCGGGGGCGATGGCGGGGTCTTCGGCAGCAGCACGCTGTCGAGCCTGTTCAATCAGGCCACCAGTAGCGAGGGGGATTCGCTGAACACCTTTGGTAATCAGTCAATCAGGGCGGGGGATGTTTCCCAAGGGCTGCGCGGCGTGTTTGGCGCACCGAGTCTTGGCCAGCAATTACAACAGCTCAAAGACACCGAGCAACGGCAGGTCGACAGCCTGGCCGCGGCTTTGCAACAGGTCGGCATCAGTGAAATGCAGGCCTGAAAAAATCATTAAAGCAGTGCGGCACCGGGGGCAATACAAGGATGAAAAGAAGTCATAAGTTGTTCGGCGCCAGCCTGCTGGCGCTGGCGATCAGCGGATGTGCAGTCACCAGTCAACCGATCGAACGCAGCGTCAGCCAACAGCGCGCCAAAAGCGATCTGCAAAACATGTACAAGGGTCAGGAGCCCCTCAGCGGCCCGCTGACCCTGCACCAGGCCATGGCCCGCGCGGTGAAATACAACCTCGAAGGCCGGCTCAAGATCATGGAAGAAGCCCTGGCCAAGCGCCAACTCGACCTCGCCAGTTTCGACATGCTGCCGCGCATGGCGCTGGATGCCGGTTACGTGGGGCGCAACAACGTCAACGCCTCCAGCAGCCAGAGCGTGCGTACCGGCACCCAGTCTCTGGAACCGTCGACCTCCCAGGACCGCGACCGTGACGTGGCGGACCTGACCATGGTCTGGAACGTGCTCGACTTCGGCGTCAGCTACATCAGCGCCAAGCAGCAGGGCGATCAGCGGCTGATCGTGCAGGAACGTCGGCGCAAGGTGATCAACACCATCGTCCAGGACGTGCGCTCGGCCTATTGGCGAGCCGTGGCCGCCGAACGTTTGCTCAAGCAAATCGACAGCCTGATGGCCCGGGTCGATACCGCCCGTGAAAATAGCCAGAGCATGAGCCAACAGCGTATCGGCGATCCGATCCAGTCGTTGGCTTATCAGCGCTCGCTGATCGAAGCCACCCGGCAACTGGAAGAGCAACGCCGCGCGCTGTCGCTGGCAAAAACCGAGTTGGCGACCCTGATCAACCTGCCACTGAATACCGAGCTGACGCTGGCGACCCAGGACGATTACGACATTCCGGAACTCAAAGTCGACCTCGCCAGCCTGGAGCAGGAAGCCCTGACCAGTCGGCCGGAGTTGCGCGAGCAGGATTACCAGACCCGCATCAGCGCGGCCGAAACCCGCAAAGCTATGCTGCGCCTGTTACCAGGGCTGGAGTTCTCCGCTGGCGGGCATTACGACAGCAACTCGTTTTTGGTGGAACAGAGCTGGGCGGATTACGGGGTGAAAGTCACCTGGAACCTGTTCAATGTGATTTCCGCACCCGCCGCGATCGATGTCGCCAAGGCCGGCGAAGAAGTCGCCGCGGCACGTCGTCAGGCAATGTCCATCGCAGTGTTGGCCCAGCTCTACGTGGCCAACGCCAACTACCGCGAAGCACTGCGGCAGTTCCAGACCAATCAGCAATTGTCGAACATCGACGGGCAAATCATCGGCCAGCTGCGCAACCGCTATCAGGCGGCCGGGCTGGGCGAACTGGATCTGATCCAGGGCGAACTGAACACGTTGCAGGCCGATCTGCGTCGCGACCTGTCCTACGCTGACCTGCGCAACGCTTACGGGCAAATCTTCGCCAGCGCCGGTCTCGATCCGCTGCCGGACGAGGTGCAATCTACCGAAGTCCAGTCCATCGCCACCGCACTGGCCAATCGCGAAGCGGCATGGGCGGCGGGCAACATCTCAGTACCGCCGGTGGCCCATGCCCCGGTCCACTAACCTGCTGGCGCCGACGGCGAGCATCAGCCGTGCCCAACGGGAGGCCCGCAACGGCCATCGCGGCACGGCGATTCTGCTGACTGGTTTGCCGGCGGCGGGCAAGTCGACATTGGCCCAGGCACTGCACGCCGAGCTGTTCGAACATGGCGTGCAGAGTGTGGTGCTCGATGGCGATGGACTGCGGGTCGGGCTCAATCGCGATCTGGGGTTCACCGACAGTGATCGCCTGGAAAACATCCGCCGCGCCAGCGAACTGGCGGCGCTGTTGGTCGAGAACGGGCAGATTGTCATCCTCGCGATGATCGCGCCCTTGGTGGAGTTGCGCGAACTGTTTGCCCGACGGCTGGGCGAGGATTACCGCGAAGTCTGGTGCAGCGCCTCTTTGGCGGTGTGTGAGCAGCGTGATCCCAAAGGTCATTACGCCCGGGCTCGACGGGGTGAGTTGGCGGGGTTCACCGGTGTTTCCGCGCCTTACGAACCACCGCCGTGTGCGTCGCTGGTGCTCGATACGGGCGCGCAATCGGTCGAGGCCTGTCTTGACCGTTTGCTGACCTGGCTCGGCGAATGTGCGGTGCTGCCAAAACGATGAGCCGACCGGCATTCTCCCGATTGCCGGTGACGGTGGATTTGCCGTTGCTGTTGCAGGCGCTGGCGGCGATCGGTGAGGACGACTGGCACGGTCATTTCAACAGCGCTTACTACACCGGTGACTGGAGCGGCGTGGCGCTGATTTCCGCGGCCGATGCCTTGACCGAGCTGGCGCCCGGAAGCGGTGAGCCTCGAGTGCGCGAACCCTGGCAACGGGATGGTCGATGGCAGCAAGGGCTGCGGGATCTGCCGCTGGAGATCGTCTGCGCGCGCCTGTTGCGACTTGGCCCGGGCGGGCGTATCCATGAGCATCGTGACTATGACCTGGGCGAGCCGGATGCGGACTTGCGTCTGCACATCCCGCTGCTCAGCCCCCCTCAAGTGGACTTCATGCTGGACGGCCAGCGCATGCCGATGGCCGCTGGCGAGTGCTGGTACCTCGACCTGGCGCGACCTCATCGCGTGGACAATCGCGATACCCAGACACGGATTCATCTGGTGCTCGATTGCCGGCCCGGTGCCTGGCTGGAGCAGGCGATTATCGACGGGCTGGCAACCACGCCGTCGCCGCAAATCGGTGATCAAGCTTTAGAGCAATTCAAGGCACTGTTGGCCAGCGATCCGCAGCTGTGCAAGACCTTGCAAGGTTTGCCGGACAACGAAGCCTTTATCGACCGCACCCTGGCGTTGGCCGCCGAGCGTGGCCTTGTGTTCACCCGCGAAGAATTGCGTGCGGCGATGCGCGATGGTCGCCGCCAGTGGACTGAACAATGGAGCGCCTGAACCTCGAAGGCTGGTTGCCGATTCGCGTGTGGCAAGAGGCTGGGCAATGGCAAGTCGACTGGTGCTGGTTCGGTGACACGCGGCTGCATCAGCCGTTTTTTCGTGACGCCGTGGAGGATGCGCTGCGGCTGCCGTTCAATCAGGCGTTTCGGCGGAAAACGGCGTTGTCGACCCTCGCGGACTGGCGGGCTTGCAGTCCCGGCCTGACGCCGAGCGCTTTTATCTTTCACGCGTCCCGCTGTGGCTCGACCCTGATCAGCCAGATGCTGGCGCGACTCGACAATCACATTGTCATCAGCGAACCACCGCCACTGGACGCGTTGCTGCGCAGCGATTTGCCTGCCGTCGAGCGTCGTGCCGCGATCAAGGGGTTACTGTCGGCCTACGGGCAATGTCGACGTGGCGTGGAGCAACGGTTGGTGATCAAACTCGACGCCTGGAACATCGGTGAACTGCCGTTACTGCGCGAGTGCTTCCCTGAAGCACCGTGGCTGTTTCTTTATCGCGATCCGCTGGAGATTGCTGTCTCGCATCTGCGTCGCCCGGGCGTGCACATGGTGCCGGGGATGATCGGCGCCAGTGTGCTGGATGACGAATTTCCATTCAGCGGCCGTGAGGATTACATCGCTCGGCGGTTGGGGCAATTGCTGGCGTCGGGGTTGGCGCAATGCCAGGCATTTGGTGGCTGGGCGGTGAATTACAGCGAACTGCCGCAGGCGATGGCGGGGCGGTTGGCGGCGTTCTTTGCGTTGGACATCGAGCAGCGCCGGCAAGTGTTTGCAGCGGTGGGGCAACATGCCAAGCAGCCGTCGCAGGTGTTTGTCGGCGACGGCGATGACAAGCGTCGCGAAGCCTCGGCGTTGCTTCATGAACGGGTGGAGCGCTGGGCGCGGGAGCCGTATGAGGCGTTGGAACAATTGCGCAAAATATAATCTTATTGTGGCGAGGGAGCTTGCTCCCGCTGGGGCTGCGTAGCAGTCGCAGATGTTGGGGCCGCTTCGCGACCCAGCGGGAGCAAGCTCCCTCGCCACAGGTTATCGGTGGATCAGGATTTTGACGACAAATCCGCCATCCCCTTGAGCAATTCGATCGGCAGCGGGAAGACGATGGTCGAACTCTTGTCACCGGCAATCGAACTCAGCGTCTGCATGTAGCGCAACTGCATGGCCCCCGGCTGACGCCCGAGCATTTCGGCAGCCTGCATGAGTTTTTCCGAGGCCTGCAATTCGCCTTCGGCGTGGATCACCTTGGCCCGGCGTTCCCGTTCGGCTTCGGCCTGTTTGGCGATGGCGCGAATCATCGATTCGTTGAGGTCCACGTGCTTGATCTCGACGGTGGCCACCTTGATGCCCCAGGCATCGGTCTGGGCATCGAGCACTTGCTGGACGTCGACGTTCAGCCGTTCCCGTTCGGCCAGCAATTCATCGAGTTCATGTTTACCGAGCACCGCCCGCAACGTGGTCTGAGCCAGTTGGCTGGTGGCCATGAGAAAGTCCTCGACCTGGATGATCGCCCGTTGCGGATCGAGCACCCGGAAATACAGCACTGCATTGACCTTGACCGAGACGTTGTCGCGGGTGATCACGTCTTGTGGCGGTATGTCGAGCACCACGGTCCGCAGGTCGACACGAACCATTTGTTGAACCGCCGGAATCAGCAGGATCAGACCCGGGCCCTTGACCTGCCAGAAGCGTCCGAGCTGGAACACCACGCCGCGTTCGTATTCGCGCAGAATGCGGAAAGTCGACCCCGCCAGTGCAATCAGCAATAACAGCAGCGCGGCAAAACCCAATTGCAGACCCATGACTATTCTCCACCCGGTGCCGCGTCAGTCGCGGCCACTTGCAGCAGTAGACCCTTGCGTGCCACCACCCGGACCTGTTGTCCCGGTTTAAGCGGTGTGGCACTCATGACTTGCCATTGTTCGCCTTGCAGGTGCACCCAGCCGACATAAGCGTTGCCAGCCTGCAACGACGTTATCGGCGTCACGCTGCCCAGCAATTCGGCGTCGCCGCTGAAGTTGCGGCGCGGCCGGGTTTTCAAGGCGCGAATCAGCAGGAAAATCAGCAGCAGTGCGCTGATCAGCCCCAGGACGATGATCAAGGGAACAGGCACTTCGGCATCGGTCAGAATCAGTGCGCCGATCACGAACATCACAATGCCGCCAAAACCGACCACGCCGAAATTGGGCAATGCCGCCTCGGCGATCATAAACGCGATGCCGAAGGTGATCAGCCAGATCCCGATCGGGTCGGGAACCAGCACTACAACGGTGTCCGCTGCGAAAACCGGTCCGCTCAGGGCCAACAGCAGCGCAATTACACAGCAACGAATGTTCACTTGACCCTCCGGGAGAGTCATCCGTCCGCGAGCCGTTCGTGGCTCTGTGTACAAGTCTAGTTGAGCCTGTGGCTGTATGAATTTTGACCAGTTGTTGACCGCCTCCGACGGGCGGATTTCCCGCCGGATTCCACCCGCGGGCCTAGACTTTTAATGGAGAGAAAAAATTCTAACCATCGTCCGCCATTCGTTGTTGCGGACACCGAGGTGCATCATGCGTATGGCAAAAACCGTGCAGACCAGCCTGGACAAGGCGCACTGCGAATATGACATCGTTTCCCATCCGCACTCGGCCAGCAGCCTTGAAACGGCGCGGCTCGCAGGCATTCCTGCTGAACGGGTGGCCAAATCGGTGATCCTCGACGATCGCCACGGGCATTACTTGATGGCCGTACTGCCCGCCAGCCGTCACCTGGACCTGAGCAAAGTCCGTGGCAGCAGCGAATGGCAAGTCACCCGGGAAAGCAACCTGCCGCACCTGTTCGACGATTGCGAACGCGGCGCCGTGCCTGCATTGGGCGAATCCTATGGCCTGGACATGGTCATCGACCCATTGCTGACCCGGCAGCAAGACATCTACCTCGAAGCCGGCAACCACAACAACCTGGTACACATGAGCGTGCCTGAATATCTGAAAATGGTGCCGCATGCCGAGGTCTGCGAGTTGAGTCAGTCGGCCTAGTGTCGACATAACTGCCGTCATCGCGGGCAAGCCTCGCTCCTACATTCGACCGCGCGTCCCTGTAGGAGCGAGGCTTGCCCGCGAATGGCCGCGCCACAGTCACCCATCCAATACGCGATCACAAAGGAGCGCCACATGGAATCCCCCACCCACAGCCTCCCGGCCCTGTTCAAACAACTCGGCCTGCCTGACGACCCCGAAAGCATTGATAAATTCATCGCTACCCACTCGCCGCTCAAACCCGAATTGCACCTGGCGGACGCGTTCTTCTGGAGCGAGAGCCAGGCAGAGTTGCTGCGTGAGGAAATTCTGGATGACGCGGATTGGGCGGAGGTGGTGGATCAGTTGGATGTAATGCTGAGGAAGGGGCGGGGGGTGTAAAAAAATCTGGAGAAAAATGGCGAAATGTAAAAAAACTGGTGAGTGGTAAAAAAAACTGGGCAGAAACTGAGTTTGTTAGCTTTTTCCGCGTCTGGCCGTTGCTCGCCAATTTGTTTCAAAACTTGACCAACTTTCCCCTCGAATGCCATATTGATAGTTAGCAAACTAACAGTGTGTGCATTCCCTCGTGCCAAAGAATCTCGCCGCTCTCCAGATGAACATCAGCAGCTCCATGGTGGTGGCCGCCAGGCATTGGCGGAAGATCTGCCAGACCACGCTGGTCAACTATGGAATCTCCGAAGCCTGCGCTGTCCCGCTGTTGATGATCGGGCGCTTGGGCGAGGGTGTGCGGCAGGTGACGGTCGCGCAGGCGGCGGGGATGGAGAGTCCGTCGCTGGTGCGGTTGCTGGATCAGCTGTGCCATGCCGGTTACGTCTGCCGTACCGAAGACATTCATGACCGACGCGCCAAATGCCTGAGCCTGACCGCGACCGGTCGCGAGTTGGTGCAGGCGGTCGAAGCTGAGTTGGTGCGTTTGCGCCAGGACGTGCTCGAAGGCATCGACCAGAGTGACCTGGAAGCGGCACTGCGGGTACTCAAAGCCTTCGAAGCGGCCAATCATCTGCCGGTGGTTCAGCCTTGAGCGGTTTTTTCACCGGCGTGCCCCCGGCGCGGGACTGGTTCTACGGTGTGCGCACGTTTGCGGCCTCGATGATTGCGCTGTACATCGCCATGCTCATGCAAATGCCTCGTCCGTATTGGGCGATGGCCACGGTGTACATCGTTTCCAGCCCGTTCCTCGGCCCTACCAGCTCCAAGGCGTTGTATCGCGCGGCGGGTACCTTGCTCGGTGCGGCGGCGGCGGTATTTTTTGTGCCGATGTTCGTTCAGAGCCCTTATGTGCTGGTGGTGGTCATCGCGTTGTGGACCGGGATTTTGCTGTTCCTGTCCTTGCACCTGCGCACCGCCAACAACTACGCCTTGATGCTCGCCGGTTACACCTTGCCGCTGATCGCCTTGCCGGTGGTGGCTAACCCTTTGGCGGTGTGGGACGTGGCCGAGGCGCGGACCGAAGAGATCTTTCTCGGCATCGCCTGCGCGGCGGTCGTCGGCGCCATGTTCTGGCCACGGCGGCTGGCGCCGGTGTTCAACGACTCGGTGAACAAATGGTTTGCCGATGCTTCAACCTACAGCCTGCGTTTCCTTAGCCGCAATGTGCAGCCGGAGGAAGTCAGCGCCTTGCGTTCATCGATGGTGGCGAACTTCAACAGCCTGGAATTGATGATCGGTCAGCTGCCGCACGAGGGCGCGCGAGCGCAAACGGTGCGCAACACCAAGGAGCTGCGCGGGCGGATGATTCATCTGTTGCCGGTGATCGACGCCCTCGACGATGCGCTTTATGCCCTCGAGCGGCGCACGCCGGAGCTTGTGGATAAGTTCGCGCCACTGCTGACCGTAACCACCGAATGGCTTGACCACAAAGACGCTGATCTCGACCGTTGGCAGGCCCTGAAAAACCGGCTCGAAGCGTTGCAACCAAGTGCCGAGGCGCTGGACGATCGCAAGCAGTTGCTGTTTTCCAACGCGCTGTATCGCCTCGGCGAGTGGATCGACCTGTGGCAAGACTGTCGCAGCCTGCAATACGCCATTCAGTGTGAGAGTCAGGACAACTGGCGCGCGGTGTATCGGCACTGGCGGCTGGGGCGACTGTCACCGTTTCTCGACCGTGGTTTGATGCTCTATTCGGCGGCTTCTACGGTCACCGCGATCATCGTTGCCTCGGTGTTGTGGATTCTGCTCGGCTGGACCGACGGCGGCAGCGCGGTGATCCTGGCGGCGGTGGCGTGCAGTTTCTTTGCGTCGATGGACGACCCGGCGCCGCAGATCTACCGGTTCTTTTTCTGGACCGCGATGTCGGTGCTGTTCGCCGGCCTTTATCTGTTTCTGATCCTGCCGAACCTGCATGACTTCCCGATGCTGGTGCTGGCGTTCGCCATCCCGTTCATCTGCGTCGGTACCTTGACGGTGCAGCCGCGTTTTTATCTGGGGATGTTGCTGACCATCGTCAACACCTCGTCCTTCATCAGCATTCAGGGCGCCTACGACGCGGATTTTCTCAGTTTCACCAACTCCAACCTGGCCGGGCCCATGGGTTTGCTGTTCGCGTTCATCTGGACCCTGATCGCCCGGCCATTCGGTGCGGAACTGGCGGCCAAGCGCCTGACCCGTTTCAGCTGGCGCGACATCGTCGGCCTGACCGAGCCGGCCACGCTGGCCGAACACCGGCACATGGGCGTGCAGATGCTCGATCGCCTGATGCAGCATTTGCCGCGACTGGCCATGACCGGCCAGGACACCGGCATCGCCCTGCGCGAAGTGCGCGTGGCCCTGAATCTGCTGGACCTGCTCGCCTATTCGCCGCGAGTGCCGGGTGCGCCGCAAGCGCTGCTGCGCCAGGTGGTGGCTGAAGTCGGCGAGTACTTCAAGGCGTGCCTCGAGGCTGGCGAACGTCTGCCGGCGCCGAGTCCGTTGCTGATGACCCTCGATCGCACCCGCCGCGCCCTCGGCGGCCAAGGTGATGACGAAACCCGTCTGCATTTGCTGCACGCCTTGAGCGGCCTGCGTCTGGCGCTGTTGCCGGGCGTCGAGTTTGTCGGCACGGGCGAACTCGAAGAACCGCTTCCCCATGGCATCGATGGAGCGCCTTTATGATCGGTGATCTGGATATCAGCGGGGTGTTCCTGCCCACGCTGCTGGTGCTGATGGGCATTACCTACGTGTTGTTCCTGTTGGTGCACGGGGTGCTGACGCGCCTGCACTTTTACCGTCTGGTCTGGCACCGGGCATTGTTCAACGTGGCTCTCTACGCTGTGCTGCTCGGCGCCGTGGACTCACTCAGTCGATACCTGATGACATGAAAAAACCTTTATTGACCCTCGGCCGTGTGGTCCTGACGTTGTTGATCGTGACCTTCGCGATTGTCGTGGTCTGGCGCATGGTCATGTATTACATGTTCGCGCCCTGGACCCGGGACGGGCACATCCGTGCCGACATCGTGCAGATTGCCCCGGATGTATCGGGGCTGATCCAGCAAGTGGAGGTGCGCGACAACCAGTGGGTGAAACGCGGCCAGGTGCTGTTCAGCATCGATCAGGACCGCTTCAAGCTGGCCCTGCGCCAAGCCAAAGCGGCGGTCGCCGATCGTCAGGAAACCTTGGCCCAGGCCCAGCGCGAGGCCAAGCGTAACCGTGGCTTGGGCAATCTGGTCCCGGCCGAGCAACTGGAAGAAAGCCAGTCCCGGGTGGCGCGCGCCGAAGTGGCGTTGATAGAAGCGCAAGTAACGGTGGACAGCGCCCAGCTCAACCTCGACCGCTCGGTGATCCGCAGCCCGGTGGATGGCTACGTCAACGACCGGGCGCCGCGCTCTCAGGAGTTCGTCAGCGCCGGGCGCCCGGTGTTGTCGGTGGTCGACAGTAATTCCTTCCACATCGACGGCTATTTCGAAGAAACCAAACTGGACGGCATTCATGTCGGCCAGAGCGTCGACATTCGAGTGATCGGCGACCGTGCGCGCCTGCGCGGGCATGTCGAAAGCATCGTCGCCGGCATCGAAGACCGTGACCGCAGCAGCGGCAGCAACCTGTTGCCCAACGTCAACCCGGCGTTCAGTTGGGTGCGGCTGGCCCAGCGGATTCCGGTGCGAATCGCTTTCGATGAGGTGCCGGAAGATTTCCGCATGATTGCCGGGCGTACGGCCACCGTGTCGATCATCGACGATCAAATCGGGGGGCCGGCGAAATGAGCAGGGCCTCGGGTTTGGCGGTTGCCGGATTGGGCTTGTTGCTGTCGGCCTGTCAGGTAGTGGGGCCGGATTATCACTTGCCGGACGAGGCCGCCGTGCACCGTGAAGACTTTCAGGGCGACCTGGCGGTGAACGGCAAACATGTCGTCTCGGCACCGGTGCCCGCCGATTGGTGGCGGTTGTATCAGGATCCGCGTCTGGACCAATTGGTGCAGCAGGCCATGGCCTCCAACACCGATTTGCGGGTGGCGGCGGCGAATCTTTCGCGGGCTCGCGCTCAGGTCGACGAAGCGCAGGCGGCGGGCGGTTGGAGCGGCGGCGTGAAGGTCGGCGCCCAGCGTTTGCAGGAGTCCGGCGAAGCATTCTTGATACCGGAAAAAGTGCCCGTGGCCAACGTCGGCGATATCGGCATCACGACCTCGTATCAGTTCGACTTGTTCGGCACCTTGCAGCGCGGCATCGAAGCGGCCAAGGCCAATGCCGATGCGACCCAGGCGGCAGCGGACACCGCGCGCATCACCCTGGTGGCCGATGTGGTGCGGGCTTACACCCAGGTCTGCGCGGCCAACGAAGAGCGGGAGATCGCGCAGCATTCCCTCGACCTGCAAGCCCAGAGCACCTCCCTGACCCAGCGCTTGCGCGATGCCGGGCGCGGCGATGAAACCCAGGTCACCCGTTCGCAAACCCAATTCAAATCCTTGCGCGCCGAATTGCCGCGTTATGAAGCCGCACGTCAGGCCGGGTTGTTCCGCTTGTCGATGCTGCTGGCCAAACCGGTCGAGCAACTGCCGGCGGGCACCAGTGACTGCGCCGAGCTGCCGAAAGTTACCCAATTGTTGCCGGTGGGTGACGGCGCCGCGCTGCTCAAACGCCGACCAGACGTGCGCCAGGCCGAGCGCAAGTTGGCGGCGGCCACCGCCGGCATCGGCATTGCCACCGGCGAGTTGTACCCGGACATCAGCATCGGCGCGACCGTGGGCACGGTCGGCATCCTGGAAAATCTCGGCAAACCATCGACCAATCGCTGGGGCTTCGGTCCGTTGCTGACCTGGACCGTACCGTCCAACGGCTCCCGCGCGCGAATCCGTGAGGCCGAGTTCGCAACCCAAGGCGCGCTGGCGCATTTCGATGGCGTGGTACTCAACGCCATCCGCGAGACTCAGACCGGCCTGGCGCAATACTCCGCGCAACTTCAGCGCCGCGATGCGTTGGCGGACGCCGAACAGTCGGCGCAATTGGCGGCGGACCAGACCCACCGCTTCTTCCAGGCCGGTCGCGCGTCGTTCCTGGCGGACTTGCAAGCCACCCGCACCTACACCGATGCACGGGCGCAACTGGCCTCGGCCAACACCCAGGTCGCCATGAGCCAGATCGATCTGTTCCTCGCCTTGGGCGGCGGCTGGGAAAGCGGACGAACGCAAGGCTCACAACCCGGCAAACCCTGAGGCCGTTGCTATGCTTTGATTTGATGGGGTCGCGCGGCGAACCCGTCGATCAAGGCTTGCGTTGGTCATGGGGATCTAATAATGAAAAACCCTTACGCTCCCGGCTTCTGGTGCGCCATTGCGGCATTGGTTTTGCTGTCGGCCACCTATTTCTATGGCGTCATGCTGGCCCACCAGATCGACAAGGCGCTGATATTCCTCGACAGCGCGGCGGCACTGATCGCCGTGATGGCCATCGTGGTGGTCGCCTGGGCTTCCCTCCAGAACCAGCGCATCAAGAAACGACAACTCGAACAAGGCAAAACCCTGGTACTGATCTGGGACACCAAGGTGGCGTTGCGTCGGGTAGAAACGGTGTTCGACCGATATTTCTGGGGCAGTTACTGGCAACCGGGTCGCACGTTTCAGGAAGTCATGGGCGAACTGACCGGCACACCACTGGAAAAAAGCCTCGAAACCTTGAAGAAGCAATGCCAGGCGCTGGACAAGCAAGTGGCCGACGAGGGCTGGCACTGGCTCAACAATGCCCGAGAACTGTCCGATGTCGCCAACGCCATGGCCCGCGAACGCTATCAACTGGATTTCTGTGACCCACGCGCGGAAGTGACTGGCGGGGCGGTGATCAATCGGGATTTTGAAGTGCTGGTGTATACGTGGACCGCGCGGCTAAAAAGTTTTGATCATCAGCTTGATGAGATCGAGGTTCAGTATTCGTAAGGTTGTATTGGCAGGGCTGCTCGCGAAGGCGATTGAACGATCGCCGAAACTCTCCCCTGCCAGTTGTCCACAGGCCGCCGCAGCCCATGGACACTCTTTCACCTTTAATCATTGGGCCGTCCCACGGCGCAAATGCTAATCTCCTCGCCACTTTCAGCGCAGTCGTGACCGCGACCCGTTATGGGTTCAGGGAAGACGACCACACTTTCAACAATGGACATTGATCGGGTACTTCATGAATAAATCAGCAGGCGTGCTTCTAGGAATTGTCGTGGCCATCGGTGCAATCAGCGCGGGCGGCGCCTGGTACACCGGCAGCAAACTCGATGGGGTGCTGAACAGCTCGATCGCCGACGCCAACAAAGAACTGCATGCCGCGCTGGCAGGTTCCAACGGCACGGCGTCGCTGGAGCTGGTGTCGCTGGAGCGTCATGTGTTCAGCAGCACCGCGCACTACCGCCTCAAGGGCGAGGGCGAGATGTTTGGTGAAGCACCGATGGAGATGCTGTTCGTCGACCGCATCGAACACGGCCCGCTGCCGTTCTCGCGCCTGGTATCGTTCAAGTGGTTGCCAGTCCTGGCCACCAGTCACTATGAGCTGGAAAAAACCCCGCTGACCGAAAAGTGGTTCGCCGCCGCCAAGGACAAATCCCCGGTCAAGGGTGTGGTCAACATCGGCTACGACAACTCCACCAAGGGCTCGCTCGAATTCCTGCCGCTGGAAGCGGCACTGGATGACAAGTCCAACCTGACGTTCTCCGGGTTGAAACTCGACGTGGCCGCCAGCGCCCAGGCGCAAAAGGTCAAGGCCGACGGTTACATGGACAGCCTGAAGCTGACCACTGTGGCTGAAGACCAGACCCCGGTTCAGGTCGAGCTCAACGGCTTGACCCTGGCCAGTAACCTGAACAAAAGCACCTACGGCTATTACGTCGGTGACAACACCCTCGAGCTGACAAACAGCAAAACCACCTTTGGCCCCAAGCAATCGGTACTCGGTTTCAAGAACTTTGAAATGAAGAATCAGACCGGGGAATCAGGCACCAACGCTTCGGGGCGTGCCGATTACAAGGTCGGTGAAGTGTCCTTGAACGGCAAGGTTATCGGCTCTGCGCAGATGGCCATGAGCCTGAAAAACCTCGACATCCCGTCGACGATGTCGCTGATGCAGATCTATCAGACCAAACTGCAACCGTACGAGCGGGCCGCCGCCGAAGCCACTGCCGCCGGTCTGCCGGCGCCGCCGCTGAACCTGACCCCGGCCGAAGAGGCACAGGTCAAGACCGGTCTGGAGAAACTGCTGGCCGCAGGTCCCCAGGTGGCCCTGGAAAACCTGTCGTTCAACACCAGCAACGGCGAAAGCCGCGCCAACCTGGTGCTGGACCTGACCAAACCGCAATCCATGGACCTGCCGCCGGACCAATTGGTCAAGCAGTTGATCGCGTTGCTGGAACTCAACGTACTGGTGTCCAAGCCAATGCTCATTGATTTGCTCACCGTACAGTCGCAAATCGACGGCCAGACCGATGCCAAGCTCATCGCCGATCAGGCGAGCGCAACCGCCGACATGTTCAGCAGCATGGCGGTCGGTACGCAACTGGCAAAACTGGACGGTAACAACGTCGTCACCAAGTTGCATTACGCCAACAATCAGGTGGACTTCAACGGCCAGAAAATGACCCTCGAAGAGTTTGTCGGTTTTGTGATGAGTAAGCTCGGCGGCACTGGCGACGTCACCATCCAGTAAAACCGCAGGCTTCAGCGCAACGCCCGGCCTCTGCAACACGCAGACGCCGGGCGTTTTGCTGTCTGGGGTTCCGAAACGGGGTGAGGGGAGGCCCGTCACGAATCTGAAGAAATATTGTGTCTTGAATTATTGACTACGCTTGCATGCAAGACTGCTTCGATAAAGCTTGGCCGGGTCTTTCGATCCGGCTTTCCGTCACAAGTGGGCAAGGGGCATTGCGACCCGGCTGGCCATGTAAGGATGCTGACGAATGCCGCGTATTGCTGGTCCCTTTATTCACCGTGGGCTGCGCCCCTTGTTTCGCGTTGCGCTGTGCGGCCAATTGTTGTGGCCGGTGCTGGCGCTCGCCGATACCCCTTACGATCAAATGGTTCGCGATGCGCGGGCCGGCAATTACACGCCTGCGCTGACGGTGTTGCGCCAGGTGCCGGTAAGCCAGGCCTCCACTGGCCAGATCAGCGATCACTTGCAGATCGCCAGTTGGGCCGGTCTGGATGCCGAAGTGGTACAGGTCTATGAAACCCAGGGACGTGATCGAGCGTTGCCGGTCCAGGCCCTGACTGCCACCGCGCGGGCCTATCGCAACCTCAAGCGTTGGGACTCGGCGACCCAGGTGTACAACAAGGCCCTGGCTCTTGAACCGCAAAATGCCGACCTGCAGCTGGGCCTGGCGATGACCCAGGCCGACGCCGGTAAACCTGACGAGGCGGTTGCCCGCGCCAGGGCTCTGGTGGCGGCGAAACCGGATGATCCTGGCCGCCGTCTGGCTTTGGCCTACGCCTTGACCCGCGCCGGTGCCACTTACGATGCGCTGTTTGAATACGACCAGGCCTTCACCCGCGCCGGCAGCAAACCCGAAGTCGCTCGGGAATACGTGATTGCCCTGCAACGCGCTCGTTTGCCGGAGCCGGCCTTGCGCCTGGCGCGTCAGCGGCCGGGGTTGATTGATCCGGTCACGCAACGCCGTCTCGAAGGTGACCTGGCCGCCGAACGCGTGCGCCTGGCCGAACTCGCCACCCGCAGCGAAAAAGAACGTTATGTGATCGCCGATCGGGCCCTGGCCGATTACGACCAGTTGCTGGCGACCTAGACGCCGGACCCTGCGGCCCACGATGACGTCATCCGCTGGCGAATCGACCGCATGGGCGCCCTCAAGGCCCGTGCACGCACCGCCGATGTGATCACCGAATACCAGAAGCTGCTCGCCGAAGGCGTGAAGATTCCGACCTATGCCCTGCGTTGGGTGGCGTCGTCCTATCTGGATCAGCGTCAGCCGGAAATCGCCACCGATTTGTATCGCCAGGTGCTGGTGGCGCCGGATGCCGATGTCGGCGATCGCCTGGAAGACAGCACCGCGCTCTATTACTCCCTGCTCGAAAGCGACAAGGCCGATGATGCGCGCAAGGTCGCCGAGGACCTGGCCAAGACCCAAAAGCCACGGGTCGAGCTCAAGGGCTTGCCGGTGGGCAACCCCAACGATGAATGGATGGACGCGCAGCAACTCGCCGCCCAGGCCGGCACCTACGGCGCCGACCTGCCATCGGGCGAGCAGCGTTTACAGGCGTTGGTGGATCAGGCGCCGGGCAACATCGGCCTGCGCCTGGCCCAGGCCGATCTGTACCTGGCCCGGGACTGGCCACGACGCGCCGAGAATCAGCTCAAGGAAACCGAGAGCATGGCCCCGCGGGATATCGGGCTGGAAGTCGCTCAGGGCCACACTGCCATGGACCTGCAGGAATGGCGGCAGATGGATGCGCTGACCGACGATGTGGTCGCGCGTTTTCCGGACAACCGTCAGGTGCAGCGTTTGCAGCGTCAGCGTGCGGTCCATGATATGGCCGAGCTGCGAGTGCAGGCCTACGGCGGCAAGAGTTATGGCGGCGGCAACGGCGATGTCGGGGCGGTCAACGGCAGCCGCGATTTCGGCATCGAAACCACGCTGTACAGCCCGCCCATCGATGAAGACTGGCGCCTGTTCGCCGGTGCCGGCTACGCCACTGGCGATTTCCAGGAAGGCACCGGCCACCATCGCTTCCAGCGTGTCGGGCTCGAACGCCGGACCCGTGACATGTCCCTGGAAGCGGAAGTTTCCAACCATTCCTACGGCTTTGGCGATAAACAGGGCGCGCGCCTGGCGATTGCCCGAGACATCGACGATCACTGGCAGTACGGCGGCAGCCTCGAATACCTGTCGGCACAAACGCCGTTGCGAGCGTTGAACAGCGACATCACGGCCAACGGCGGCAGCGGCTTTATCCGCTGGCGCGCCAATGAAAGCCGTGAGTGGAGACTGGCCGTCAGCCCGTCGCACTTCAGCGACGGCAACAACCGTATCGAAGCTGTGCTCACTGGTCGCGAGGGCATTTATCGCGCGCCGGGGCTGCAAGTCGACCTCGGTCTGGAAGTCGGCAGCAGCCATAACTCCAAGTCCGACGACGTGCCGTACTTCAACCCCAAATCCGACTTAAGCGTGCTGCCGACGGTGAACGTCAATCACGTGCTCTACCACCGCTACGAAACCTCCTGGAGCCAGCAGTTCCAGGCCGGTGCGGGCACTTACAGCCAGCGCGATCACGGCACCGGCGGTATCGCCCTGCTGGGCTACGGCCAGCGCTACAGCTGGAACGACGTGTTCGAGGTGGGCGGCCTGCTGAGCGTGATCAACCGGCCATTTGACGGTGACCGGGAAACCGATCTGCGCCTGCTCGTCGACCTTACTTACCGCTTCTAGAAGAGTTTGAAGATGCCTTTTATTTCGCGTTTCATCCTCCTGCTGGGAGTGCTGTTGATCAGCGCCTGTGCCCAGCAAGCCCCAGCCTTCGCACCGCCGTCCGAACGCCCGGTGTCGGCCAATGAAAAGCCGTGGCCGAAAAACCATGTATTGGGGATCGCTTACCACGATGTCGAAGACCGCGACCCCGATCAGGCGGTGGTGGCCGTGCGCACCGAGCGCATGATCGAGCAACTGGCATGGTTGCGGGAGAACAACTACCAACCGGTCACCGTTGACCAGATCATCGCCGCTCGCAATGGCGGCCCTGAATTGCCGCCACGGGCGATCCTGCTGAGTTTCGACGACGGTTATTCGAGTTTCTACACCCGCGTGTTGCCGGTGCTGCGTGCCTATAACTGGCACGCCTTGCTGGCGCCGGTCGGGGTGTGGATCGACACGCCGCCGAACCAGCCAGTCGACTTCGCCGGCACACCGCGCAAGCGTTCGGATTTCCTGACCTGGGAGCAGATCCGCGAGATTTCCCGGTCTGGCCTGGTGGAAATCGCCGCCCACACCGACGCCAGCCACAAAGGCGTGTTGGCCAACCCGCAAGGCAACCTGCAGCCGGCGGCCGCGACCCGGCGCTATGACGCCGCCACCGGTCGCTATGAAACCGAAGCCCAATTCCAGGCCCGGATGCGCGCCGACGTAGCGGCCATCTCGGAGAAGATCCGCAAGGTCACTGGCTACAAACCGCGAGTCTGGGTCTGGCCGTACGGCGTGGCGGATGGCACCTCGCTGCAAGTGATCAACGACCAGGGTTATAAGATGGCCCTGACACTGGACGACGGCCTCGATGCCCTCGACAACCTGATGAGCAGCCCGCGCTTTCTGGTGGCCTCGGACCCGGATGGCGAACACTTCGCCAACAGCGTCGTCGCGGTGCAGGCCGAATCGCCGATGCGCGTGGTGCATGTGGACCTGGACAACGTCTACGACCCGGACCCGGCCCAACAGGAAATCAACCTCGGCAAACTGATCCAGCGCATGGCCGACATGGGCGCCAACACGGTGTTCCTGCAAGCCTTCGCCGACCCTGCGGGCGATGGCCTGGTGCATTCGCTGTACTTCCCCAACCGCCACCTGCCGATGCGTGCCGATATCTTTGACCGTGTGGCCTGGCAGCTGCGCACCCGGGCTCACGTCAAAGTTTTCGCGTGGATGCCGGTGCTGAGTTTTGCCCTGGATTCGAAGTTGCCGCGAGTCACTCGCTGGGACCCGAAAACCGGCACCACGTCGATTGATCCGGACCAGTACAAGCGCTTGTCACCGTTCGATCCGAACGTGCGGCGCATCATCGGTGAAATCTACGAAGACGTGGCCCGCCTGACCTCGGTCGACGGCATCCTCTATCACGATGACGCGGTGCTGTCGGACTTCGAAGACGCCGGCCCCGAAGCCCTGAAAATCTATGCCGCCAACGGTCTGCCCGGTTCGATTGCCGCCCTGCGCGAGGATCCGGCCACCCTGCAACGCTGGACGCGGTTCAAGAGCCGCTACCTGATCGATTTCACCCATGAGCTGACCGCCAAGGTTCGCGCCATTCGCGGCCCGCAAGTGAAAACGGCCCGCAATATTTTCGCCGAGCCGATGCTCAACCCCGAGAGCGAAGCCTGGTTTGCGCAGAATCTCGACGACTTCCTGGGCGCCTACGACTGGACGGCACCGATGGCCATGCCATTGATGGAAAAACAGAGCCATCAGCAATCCGGCCCCTGGCTTGAAGCACTGGTGGCGACGGTCAAATCGCGCCCCGGCGCCCTCGACCGCACGGTGTTCGAATTGCAGGCCCGCGACTGGACGAAAAATAAACACGCCGACATCGACGGCGGGCAGTTGGCTGACTGGATGGGTCGCCTCAAGCGTCAGGGCGCCACCAGTTTCGGCTACTACCCAGACAACTTCCTCGAGAACCAGCCGGACCTGAAAGCCGTGCGGCCGGCGCTCTCCAACAAGTGGAATCCATAACATGCTGGACAGACTTCTGGCCCTATTGGTTCTGGCGATCGTCCTGGGGGTTCCCCTCGGGCTGATCTTTCTGGTCACCGGGCAATTCCTGATGGACTTCGTGTTCTTCTACCCACTATTCATGTCGGGGCTGTGGATCGCCGGCGGCCTGTATTTCTGGTTGCACTGGGAGCGGCACTGGCCGTGGCAGGACGACACCTTGCCGCCACCATTGGCCGGCGAACCGCTGATCTCGATCCTGATCCCTTGCTACAACGAAGGCGACAACGCCGCCGATACCATCCACGCGGCGCTGGCCCAGCATTACCCGAACATCGAAGTGATCGCGATCAACGACGGCTCCAAGGACAACACCGCCGCGGTGCTCGACGCACTGGCGGCGCAGGATCCGCGTTTGCGGGTGCTGCACCTGGCGGAGAACCAGGGCAAGGCCGTTGCCCTGCGCATGGGCGCCATCGCGGCGCGCAGCGAGTACCTGGTGTGCATCGACGGTGATGCGCTGCTGGCGCCGAACACCGCGGCCTATCTGGTGGCGCCGATGCTCGACAACGCGCGACTGGGCGCCGTGACCGGCAACCCGCGAATCCGCACCCGTTCGACCCTGATCGGTCGGGTACAGGTCGGCGAGTTCTCCTCGATCATCGGCCTGATCAAGCGTACCCAGCGGGTGTTCGGGCGGATCTTTACCGTCTCCGGGGTGATCGTCGCCTTCCGTCGTACGGCCCTGAACCGGGTCGGCTACTGGAGCCCGGACATGATCACCGAAGACATCGACATCAGTTGGAAGCTGCAACTGGATCACTGGAGCATTTTCTACGAGCCCCGCGCGTTGTGCTGGATCCTCATGCCGGAAACCCTCGGCGGCCTGTGGAAGCAGCGCTTGCGCTGGGCCCAGGGCGGCGCCGAGGTGTTGTTCAAGAACATCCGGGGCATCTGGCAATACCGCCATCGTTACCTGTGGCCGCTGCTGTTCGAATACTGCCTGTCCACCGGTTGGGCCTTCACCTTCCTGTTGTCGGTGATTTTCTGGGGTGTCGGCAACTTCGTCGAAATGCCGCCCGCCATTGCCGTCCATCACCTGATGCCACCGGCCTTTACCGGGCTGCTATTGGCGGTGGTCTGCCTGGTGCAATTCGCGGTCAGCATCATGATCGATCGCCGTTACGAAAAAGGGCTCGGCAGGACCATGTTCTGGGTGGTCTGGTACCCGCTGGTGTTCTGGTTCATCAGCCTGCTCACCACCCTGGTCAGCTTCCCCAAAGTACTGTTTGGCCAACATCAGAAGCGCGCGCGGTGGGTCAGTCCGGACCGGGGCATCAAGCCGCTGGATGACGATGAAGAGGAGGTCATCAAATGAAAATCATCAGAACCCGGCAGCGGCCATTTTTGGTCGTTCTCGATGTTTTCTTCACCGTGCTGGCCTGGATCGGGCTGCTGTATTTGCTGGCGCGGGGTTTGTGGCCGCTGATCGATACCCATGACGGCCCGCGCATCGATGGGTCGTTTTTCGACGCCCTCGGCACGTTGCAGATTTACCTGTGGGTGGCGCTGGCGAACGCGGTGATCCTGATTGGCTGGGCGCGTTATCAACAACGCAAAAGCAAGAGCTTCGCCCAGCGCCGTTTGCCGGCGCCGGTGGTGGACGATCAGGGGCTGAGCAAAAGCTTCAAGCTCACCGGCGACCGGCTGGCGAAACTGCGCGCACCGGGCTCGATGACTATTCACAACGATCAGGAAGGCGATGTCAGCCATGTCGTTACGCACTTCACCCCGGTCGACCCGTCTCAACTGCCGCCGCCCTTGGCGCCATTGGAGCATCCACTGGTGATCCGCCTGCCGGCCGAAGATGATGACAACCGCGAGCCGATAAGCCACATCTGAGCCTGACGCGTTGCGGACGTGCGTCAGGCAAAATCCCGAACCAGGCGCCACGCCTCGTCCATCGACAGCGGTTGTTTCATCCGTTCGGCGAGCATCGCCATGGCCCGTTCCTGATCGCAGGCAACGGCCGCCGCTACCACGCCGTTTTTGGCGAACAGGCCAATAAACGGTGGATGCTCTGGGTCGCCTTTGAATTCAACCTCGTCCCAGGCCTCGGCGTGTCCGAGGTAGTCGTAGTTTTTGCCGAAGTGCCAGGTCCAGAAATACGGCACGTCGAGGTAGCGTTCGTCGCCGCCGAGCATATTCGCCGCTGCAATCCGCGCCTGTTGCTGGGCCAGGCGCCAGTGCTCGATCCGTTGGGGCTGGCCATTGAGCGGGAAGGTCGCGATATCGCCGACGGCCCAGAGCCCGTCGGTCACGCGCATGCCGCCGTCGACCTTCAATGACTGATCTTTTTCCTTCGGCAGATCGGTAAACGGGGTGGTCGCCGGGGTGACGCCAATGCCGACCAGCACCAGATCCGCCGGCAAGCGCTGGCCGTTGTCCAGCAGCACCGCTTCGACTTTGCCTGTGCCTTCGATCTTCGCCGCTTCGCCATCGGTATGAAACACCACACCATTGGCCTCGTGCAGGGCACGAATCGCCTTGCCGACGGCCTCGCCGAATTGCGCCTCGAAAGGGATGGCATGGCGGGTCAGGACGGTGACATCCAAGCCGTACTGACGCAGGGATGAAGCGGATTCCAGACCAATGAAGCTGCCGCCGACAATCACTGCCCTTTGACCCGGTTTTGCGGTGGTCAGAATCTGCTGCGCCTGCGCCTTCGAGCGCAACACGAACATCTGCGGCAGATCGGCGCCTGGCAGCGACAGGGATTTTGGTATGCCACCGGTGGCAATCACCGCGGCGTCATAGCTCAACGATTGGCCATCGGCCAGGCGCAGGGTCCGGTTCGGTGCATCCAGGCCCATCACATCGCTGTTTATCCGTTCAATGCGCTGTTCACGATAAAAGTCCTCATCGCGCAGCGGCGGAACTTCGTCCGGTGGCATTTCCCCGGCAATCACGAATTTGCTCAATGCCGTACGGTCGTATCCGGCTTCGGGCTCACGGTCGATCAGTAGCACCCGACCGCCGAAGCCTTTCTCCCGCAGCGCCGCCGCGCAGGCCGTCCCCGCTGCACCGGCGCCGATGATCGCAAAGGTCCGCTTATCATCCTCCGGCGGTGTGCTGGGGCCGGGCATCGGCTGGTCGTCGACCCAGACCTCATCGTCGCGCAACTCCAGCGGATAGCGCCGCAGACTGTCCAGGGACGGTGGCTCGCACAGCGCGCCGTCTTCGAGCCGATAAGCCGCCTTGTGCCACGGGCAGATCAGTCGGCCCTCACACAGCGCACCTTTGGCCAAGGGTGCCCCGGCGTGGGGGCATCTGCCCTGATAGGCGCGCAATTGATCGCCGACCCGCAGCAAGACGATTTTCATCTTGTCGATCCGGACTTCAAGGCCACGGTCGAGGGGCACATCGGCGAAACGGGCGACGCGGTGCAGTGCCATGATCGATCTCCAGGCAGGTATTTCACTTACGAGTTTGGCGCTTATTCCCAGGTTCAGCCAATTCCCACTGCCACCGCACGAACGGTCCGGCTATAGTTTGCGTGCCGACGACGGCCCCACCCCGCACAAGGTGCTCCGGTATGACCCGATTGACCTCTTTGAACCCTTGGCTGGCGGCCGTTGCAGTCGCCCTTTGCGTGCAGTTACCGGCGCAGGCCCAGGAGCGTTTCACCCTCAGCATCCCCGGCGTTTCGGACAATCGGCTGTTCACGTCGGCGGAGGCCAGCGATGCCAGCGGTTGCGGTGGCAAGAATCAGTCTCCGGCCCTGAGCTGGAGCGCCGGCCCCCAGGGCACCCTCAGCTACGCCATCGTCATGCACGACCCGGACGGCCAGAAAGGCCTGGGCGTCGATCACTGGATTCGTTACGGCATCAAGGCCACGACGCGGCAGATCCCGGCCGGTGTCGGCACTAAATCCACCCTCGAAGGCGTGGGTGGCACCAACATCAAAGGCACCACCACCTACATCGGCCCGTGCCCGCCCATCGGTGACAGCACCCATCACTACATCATCCAGATCTACGCCCTGGACCTGGCGCCAGAAGCCTTGCCCGCCGGCCTGACCCGCGCGCAGCTGCTGGAGCAGATCAAAGGCCATGTGCTGAAAAACAGCAGCGTGGTGCGGCGTTATCACCGCTGAAGATTTTTCACGTCGGCTTAACCCGAACCCGGCGGGCTGTCCGTCTCAGAGGATGAATGAGTCAATTTCCTCCTGAGGTCAGCCCCCATGTCCCTTCCTCTGCATGTCCTCCGCCCGGCCGCCCAGGGTTTCGCCGCCGGGTTGCTGCTGGCCGTTGCCGGTTGCGGCGGTTCATCCACACCACCCTCTGAGACGGGCAACCCGGCAGCGGTTGCGCCTCCGGCTCAAAATGCGCCGAAAACCGAAGCATTGGTGCGCGAAGCGGCCATGGCGGACACCGCGATGGCCAAGCGCAGCGCACGACCTGGTCCGTTGGTCGCTTTCGCGCCAGTGCCCGCGGGTGAAACTTATCCACAGGGCTACCGGGATGAACAGCGCGAGCAATATCAGGCGCTGGCGGATAACCCGATTCACAGCGTGGCCGAAGCGCCGGTCTCGACCTTCAGCGCCGATGTCGATACCGGCGCGTACGCCAATGTCCGGCGCCTGCTCAATCAGGGGCGTTTACCGCCGGAAGGAGCGGTGCGGCTGGAAGAAATGGTCAATTACTTCCCCTACGATTACGCCTTGCCCACCGACGGCTCGCCGTTCGGTGTGACCACCGAGCTGGCGCCGTCACCCTGGAACCCGCATACCCGATTGCTGCGCATCGGCATCAAGGCGTCTGATCACGCGGTGGCGGAGCTGGCCCCAGCGAACCTGGTATTTCTGGTGGACGTGTCCGGCTCCATGGACCGTCGCGAAGGCCTGCCTCTGGTCAAAAGCACCCTGAAATTGCTGGTCGATCAATTGCGCGAGCAGGACCGGGTTTCGCTGGTGGTCTACGCCGGAGAATCCCGTGTGGTGCTGGAGCCGACTTCCGGACGGGAAAAAGCGAAAATTCGTACCGCCATCGATCAATTGGCGGCGGGCGGCTCGACCGCCGGCGCGTCGGGTATCGAATTGGCTTACCAAATGGCGCAACAGGCGTTTATCCCCAAAGGCATCAACCGCATCCTGCTGGCCACCGACGGTGACTTCAACGTCGGCATCAGCGACTTCGACAGCCTCAAGCAAATGGCTGTGGATAAACGCAAGACTGGCGTGTCCCTGACCACCCTGGGTTTTGGTGTGGATAACTACAATGAACACCTGATGGAGCAACTGGCCGACGCCGGCGACGGTAACTACGCCTACATCGACAACCTGCGCGAAGCGCGCAAAGTGCTGGTGGATCAACTCGGCTCAACCCTGGCGGTGGTGGCGAAAAACGTGAAGCTGCAGGTGGAGTTCAACCCGGCTCAGGTCAGCGAATATCGGCTGTTGGGTTATGAGAACCGCGCCTTGAAGCGTGAGGATTTCAGCAACGACAAAGTCGACGCCGGAGAAATCGGCGCAGGGCACACGGTGACGGCACTGTACGAAATTGTGCCCAAGGGCGAAAAGGGCTGGCTGGAACCGCTGCGCTACGGCAATTCCGGGGCAGAAGTTTCCGCAAAAACCGGAGAATTGGCGATGCTGCGGGTGCGTTATCAGTTACCGGAAGGTGGGAACAGTCGCTTGATCGAGCGGCCAATCCTGAAGGGGGAGGCCGGTAAACTCTCGGCCGCCAGCGATGACCTGCGCTTTGCCGCCGCCGTCGCTGCCTTTTCCCAGCAGCTCAAGGATGGGCGCTACACCGGTAATTACAGCCTGAAAGACACCGAAGCCCTGGCCCGTGGCGCACGGGGTGATGACCCGTTTGGCCTGCGCGGTGAGTTCGTGCAATTGGTGGAATTGGCGCAGAGCCTGCGAGCCTCCACCGCCTCGAATCAACCGCCCAACGACAACCGGATAGAGTGAAAGCTGACATGTCCGATCCTGCAATCAGCTCAACCGCCAGCAGCGATGAATCGCTGCTGGCGCGCTACCGCTCTGGCGACGGGCCGGCGTTCGAAGTTTTGTACGCCCGCCACCGCCAGGGCCTGTATCGATTCCTTCTCGGCCTCAGCGGTAAACCTGAACTGGCCGAAGAGGTGTACCAGGAAACCTGGCTGAGCCTGATCCGCAGCACCAGTCAGCCACAAGGCCGGGCGAACTTTCGTACCTGGCTCTACCAGATCGCCCGCAACCGCCTGATCGATCACTGGCGCAAACATGGTGTCCACAACCCCTTGCTCGACAGCTATGACGAACAGGCCCACGCCCTGATCGACGACGCAGCCGACCCTGAACAACTGCTGAGCCTGAGCCGCGACGGTCAACGCCTCGAAACCGCCCTGCAAACCCTGCCCGCCGACCAGCGCGAAGTGTTCCTGCTGCGCGCCCACGGCGACCTCGACCTGCCACAGATCGCTACCCTCACCGAAACACCGCTGGAAACCGTGAAAAGCCGCTTACGCTACGCCCAGCAAAAACTGCGTCGGCTGCTGGCCGAGGAGGTACTGACATGACTGACGCCAAACAAACACCGTCATCGCCCGACGATGAAATGCTCAAGCATTTTCGCGATCACAGCAGCGGCGAACCACCGGCGCATCTCGACGCCTTCATCCTCGCCACCGCCCACCGCGAAGCCCCCAAGCCGAAGCCAAACCTGTGGCAACGCTGGCTCCGCGCCTGCCAACAACCCCGCTGGCAAGTGGCATTCGCCAGCCTCGTCGGCGTCGCGCTGATGCTGGCATTGGTGCAACGCACGCCAGAGCAATTGCCGAGTTACGACTTCGCCCCCGCGCCGAAAGCGTCCGCACCGGCCGCCAAACAGGAAGGCGCTGTTCGGTCCCAGGCTGTACCCGCACCCGCTGCGCCAATGGCGGATTTTGCTGCACCGATGCAACGAGAGTCGATCAATAGCGAAATGGCCGACGAAGCCAAACTCAGCAAACGCGCCGCCGCGCCGGCCAAGTCACTGGATGATCAATTACGTGAAGTGATGCGCCTGCAAGAGGCCGGACAAACCCAAGCCGCCGAAGCGCTGATGACGACATTGCACAAGCGCTTTCCCAAGGAAAACCTGGCGGCCAAACTCAAGGAATTGCAGAAAAAATGAGCTGAACAGCGGTCGCCGATTTGGCAACAACACCCGAAAGCGCGCACTATCGGCCTATAGCCGATGCGTTGGAGGATGCCGTGGCCCAAAAAATCGACCGCATCGCCCAAATGCTCAACTGCCCGGTGAAGGGTGAGGAACTGCGGCGAGCAGTGACTGAGAGTCGTAAGGAGTTTCTTCTGGCAAAGCAGGCAGAAGATGAACTTGAGGAAGACGTTCTTGATGATGAGTTGATCGAGGACGAAGAAGATGATGATGAATACGACGAGTTTGATTGGACGACAGAATGAAAAAAACGCTCTGGCGGCCCGTTGCCGTTCTCAACCATCACCATCCTGCTGCTCGCTCTTTGCCGGACACCGCCTATCAGCAGCGAGTCGCAGAAATACGTGAGTCTATAGGCGTCAGCCGTAATGACCCACGTCCGGCTATTCCTGCCGAAACACTATTTGCCGAGCTTGATGCGCTCATTGATGAGGTTGAAGCGGAGCGTAGCCGCCCATGAAAGCGGCCCCGAAAAATCGGGGCCGTTTTCATGGGTGAGTTGCCGTTATTCTGCGGCTTGCTGCGTCGCCGTCTGCGGTGGTTGCGTCAGCACTTTCACCACATCATCAACCACCGCCTTACCCATCGCCGTCAAATAGTGCGCGGCCCAGGCGTGGCGGTCGGTGTCTTTGGCGTAGGCTGCATCCTCGGCGAATGACTTGGCCAGGAACAACAGGTCGGACGCCTGCGCCAACGCTTCGCTGATTGGTACACCACCATTCACTCGAAACAGCGGTTCAACAGAGCCGTAGTGAAAGGGGGTAAAACCGATTGTTTTCAGTTCAGATTGCTCACTCATTGACCACCTCCGATGTTGGCGAAGCAGTGCATGAGAACAAGCGATGGGGCGTTACGCGATGTGGAATCGAGGTGAGGGAAAAGCTGGAATTCGTACGGATTAATGCTGCGCATAGTTCACTTCCTTGATTTGAGAAGCTGCCGCATTCGTTTCCAAGCGAATGGGTGACAGCTGTGCGCAGGTTGGAAAACCGGGAATCAAGGAAACCGGCACGTCAGAAGACGTCCCACGCACAGCCGCCATAACACAAGATTGCGGGCGAAAAAAAACGCCTGCAATCGTGATGGGGCGCTGTTGCGCCTTGATGTCGTCGGGTTTCCAAGCCCGGTCGCTGAATTGGCAGCGACGTCGGAAGGGTATCGTGCAGGCTGATCTCCTGCAACCTCTGAGAGTCGTAAGGAATTTTCTGCTGAATCAGCCGGAAGAAGAGGACGTTGATGATGACTTCGAGTCCAGCCAGGATCGTCATCCAAATCGCTTAAACGGTTTTTTACCAGGTTTGACCTTTTGGGATATGAAGCGCAACGGATGTGGCGGACACGCCAGCAGCAACTTCATTGATCACCCAAGAAGCTATGTAAGGGAGTGTTATGAAATACTAACTTGACCTGCGAAGATCGTGTGCGTATCTGAGTGCACGTCGGCCGGAAAGTCCTCATTGTATTTCCAATAAGCGACTATAGAGGTAACTTTCTCTAGCGTTATGTGCGCCACATCAACCATTATTTTCAACAACTCAAGGGTCTTGTGTGTTGGTATGCTGAACACTTCCGCAAGTGATCGCATGTCACGATCATCGGTGACAATGGGAAAACCTAGCACGAAGCCGTGCGCCAGATACATAGCATCGGTTCTTGATGGACCTGGCAACTCTGCTTGAACATGCTCCCAAATAACGGAGAAGGCTGCCTCAATCTCCTTTTTGTGCTTTCTCGAAATGGTGGGAGTAGTCGCGCGCTCGATACAATGCTCGTCCTCTAGCGCCCAGTAAAATTTGTGTTTTAGACGGTTACTTCTTTGAATTTCAAGGCTGGTCTCATGCAATACGTACAGGCAATACTTTTCTGCTCCAAACTCTACGCAAAGAAGAGGTCGAATGTTGTTAGCTAGCCTAAGATAGCTATTTGTATCTGCTAGAATTTTGGATTGCGTCATTATAAGAGCTCAGAGTGAATACTCCGGGCGTCAAGTGCAGAGACGTCCATGATGGTTTGTACTAAACCTGGTCCTTTTTCTGATTCTTTGAGATATTCGCCTAAAATATCGAAAAAAGAAGTTTTGAATATTTCCTTGGTGCGTTCAATATAAAGTAACGAATCTGGCTCTATGTTTTCTTCAAATATCAATTTGCTCACCAGCGGAAGCTCGCGATTGATATTTGTTGATGCCTTGTGAATGGCCGGAACAAGGTCAAGAGGTTTTAGGCCTTTGTTCTCAGCATATGCGTTAACTTGGCAATAAACCGAGTAAGGCGAAATTACATAGTTGCATGCTATTTTATTTATTTCGCTGATTTGTGACCGTTCAGAGCTTAAGTTCGAAATTGTTCGGTAAGCTTTTTCAGCTAACTCATGGGGGAAAAGCAATGATCCCGCAAAAGCATCAGCAAAATCCTCGCCCTCATTCCCACGAATATCCGGTGCTAAGCAGTGGCCGAGTTCGTGAGCCATCCAAAACTTGAAGTCTAAAATATTTACATCTAAGTTAAGATAAACCCAGGTGCTCATTGAATCTGGAAGGAATATATGAGTGGCATTTTCATGCCTATTTTTATGGCCCCAAAGTACCGGAATAAGAACGGCTTGTAATTTTTTGAAGTGCAGTATTAAGTGCTCAAAATCAATTTTTGATTCTTCATCTAAACCGATTTCGTTTCTTATTTTTTTTGCAACTTCTTGGAGGTAGCTATACTCCAGTACTGGATTTCTCAGTACAGGTGGCATTTCAAGTTTGTCAAAAGGTAAATAGGGGACTAAATGCCTAAGCATTTTTCCCATTGTCTGTGCATGAGCATAGTGTGCATCAGTTGTTTTTGTTGCTTTCACCTTTCTAAAAGCAACAACTGGAGCATTGGGGTCGTCTTTCACAACCAGCTCGCTGAAGCTGAGTCCTAGGATTGTTGCTAGGCGCAGTAGCTTGTCCGGTTTGGGAAAGGAGTCTTTTTTTAGCCATTTCGAAACGGCTTCGCGAGATACGCCCAGGCGCTCAGCGAGGGTCGCCTGGCTGAGCCCTGCCGTTTCCATGGCTTGGGTGATTTGTGTTGTAGCTAGTGTTTTTTCCATGGTGCGCACTGTAGCTGCTTGTCAACTTTTGTCAACTCAGTAGCAGCGTAGCCTAGGCATTTGCTTGCGTGTATTGCCTTTTTCAGACGCTCGGCGGGCGATCATGAGCTTATCCAGCATTTGGCTTATCAGCTTCAGTTCGAGGTGCTGTCATTAGCAATTTGTCCTCAAGGCATGAGGATAAGGTGCGTCTAGTCTTGGAACAGATGTCATCCTTATCCAGGACGAGACACCACCCACAAAAAAGCCCCAGACCCTAAGACCTGAGGCTTTCTCGTTTCTACATATGGTGCACCAGGCGGGATTCGAACCCACGACCCCTGCCTTCGGAGGGCAGTACTCTATCCAGCTGAGCTACTGGTGCAATGCGGGCGCCATGATACTCATATGCGCTGCGGGCGTCCATGCCGCTGAATCGCCTGCGTTTTTCCAAAGCGTAACCTACGATTGCTACGCTGATCCGAAAAAATAGGCAAATGCGGCGTTTTCGTTCTTTTTTTCGAACAGGCTATTGTCCTTTACCCCCTTTGATCCTAGGATTCGTTTGAGATTTCAAACGCTCTTGTCTGGGTGCTGAACCGCACGAGTTCGATCAGTGCGCTATTTATGTGCTTCAGCCCGGTGAATGATTTCCCTGACGGCAGCCTATAAGGCGCCTTTCTACAATCATAATTCGCTCCGCGCTGGCCGCGGTGCTGTTAAGGAAAGCCGACATGCAGCTTAAAGACACCCAGTTGTTCCGCCAGCAAGCCTTTATCGATGGCGCTTGGGTCGATGCGGACAACGGTCAGACGATCAAGGTCAATAACCCGGCAACGGGCGAAATTCTGGGCACTGTGCCGAAAATGGGCGCTGCCGAAACCCGCCGTGCGATTGAAGCTGCTGATAAAGCGCTGCCGGCCTGGCGTTCACTGACCGCCAAGGAGCGCGCGAACAAGCTGCGTCGCTGGTTCGAGCTGATCATCGAGAACCAGGATGACCTGGCTCGCCTGATGACCCTGGAACAGGGCAAGCCATTGGCTGAAGCCAAGGGCGAGATCGTTTACGCCGCTTCCTTTATCGAGTGGTTCGCCGAAGAAGCCAAGCGCGTCTACGGTGACGTGATTCCGGGCCACCAGCCAGACAAGCGCCTGATCGTGATCAAGCAGCCGATCGGCGTGACCGCTGCGATTACTCCGTGGAACTTCCCGGCTGCAATGATCACCCGTAAAGCAGGCCCGGCCCTGGCCGCCGGTTGCACCATGGTGCTCAAGCCTGCATCGCAAACTCCGTTCTCTGCATTCGCCCTGGCTGAACTGGCCCAGCGTGCCGGTATTCCGAACGGCGTGTTCAGTGTGGTGACCGGCAGCGCCGGCGACATTGGCAGCGAGCTGACCGGCAACCCGATCGTGCGCAAACTGTCGTTCACCGGTTCGACCGAAATCGGTCGTCAGCTGATGACCGAGTGCGCCAAGGACATCAAGAAAGTCTCGCTGGAACTGGGCGGCAACGCGCCGTTCATCGTGTTCGACGACGCGGACCTGGATAAGGCCGTCGAAGGCGCGATCATTTCCAAGTACCGCAACAACGGCCAGACCTGCGTCTGCGCCAACCGCCTGTACATTCAGGATTCGGTCTACGACGCGTTCGCCGAAAAACTGAAAGTGGCTGTGGCCAAACTCAAGATCGGCAACGGTCTGGAAGACGGCACCACCACTGGCCCGCTGATCGACGAAAAGGCCGTGGCCAAGGTGCAAGAGCACATTGCTGACGCCGTCGGCAAAGGCGCCACCGTGCTGGCGGGTGGCAAGAGCATGCAAGGCAACTTCTTCGAGCCGACCATCCTGACCAACGTGCCGAACAACGCTGCCGTGGCCAAGGAAGAAACCTTCGGTCCATTGGCGCCACTGTTCCGTTTCAAAGACGAAGCCGACGTGATCGCGATGTCCAACGACACCGAGTTCGGTCTGGCCTCGTACTTCTATGCGCGTGACCTGGGCCGTGTGTTCCGTGTGGCTGAAGCCCTGGAATACGGCATGGTCGGCGTCAACACCGGGTTGATCTCCAACGAAGTCGCGCCGTTCGGCGGCATCAAGGCGTCGGGCCTGGGCCGTGAAGGCTCCAAGTACGGCATCGAAGATTACCTGGAAATCAAATACCTCTGCCTGGGCATCTAAGCCTGAAGGGATAGGCCCGGCAAGGCATTGCTTCAAACGCAAAGGGCACGAGAGCGCTGTCCCTTTGCGCGCTTCAAACGGAATTTTCTCTGTGGCCGGGAACGCTGTGGCAGTCGATCATCGCATGCTGCCGTAGTTGCTTCCCCGCCGCTTAATCCTTGAACCACGCCGACCGATGAGCGGCGAATGAGGAATGTATGAGCAAGACTAACGCTGAGTTGATGGCCCGCCGCACCGCTGCTGTACCCCGTGGTGTTGGCCAGATTCACCCGATCTTCGCCGACCACGCGAAGAACGCCACCGTGACCGACGTTGAAGGTCGTGAGTTCATCGACTTCGCCGGCGGTATCGCCGTGTTGAACACCGGTCACCTGCACCCGAAAGTCATCGCCGCCGTGACTGCGCAGTTGAACAAGCTGACCCACACCTGCTTCCAGGTGTTGGCCTACGAGCCGTACGTGGAAGTGTGCGAAAAAATCAACGCCAAGGTGCCGGGTGATTTCGCCAAGAAAACCCTGCTGGTGACCACCGGCTCCGAAGCTGTGGAAAACTCCATCAAGATCGCCCGCGCCGCCACTGGCCGTGCCGGTGTGATCGCGTTCACCGGCGCTTACCACGGTCGCACCATGATGACCCTGGGCCTGACCGGTAAAGTCGTGCCTTACTCGGCCGGCATGGGTCTGATGCCAGGCGGCATCTTCCGCGCGCTGTACCCGAACGAGCTGCACGGTGTGAGCATCGACGATTCGATCGCCAGCATCGAACGCATCTTCAAGAACGACGCCGAGCCGCGTGACATCGCCGCGATCATCATCGAGCCGGTGCAGGGCGAAGGCGGTTTCTACGTCGCGCCTAAAGAGTTCATGAAGCGTCTGCGCGCCCTGTGCGACCAGCACGGCATTCTGTTGATCGCTGACGAAGTGCAAACGGGCGCTGGCCGTACCGGCACCTTCTTCGCCATGGAACAGATGGGCGTCGCCGCCGACCTGACCACCTTCGCCAAATCCATCGCTGGCGGCTTCCCGCTGGCCGGTGTGTGCGGCAAGGCCGAATACATGGACGCCATCGCTCCAGGCGGCCTGGGCGGCACTTACGCCGGTAGCCCGATCGCTTGCGCCGCGGCCCTGGCCGTGATGGAAGTGTTCGAAGAAGAGCACCTGCTGGACCGTTGCAAAGCGGTTGGCGAGCGTCTGGTGACTGGTCTGAAAGCCATTCAGGCCAAATACCCGGTGATCGGCGACGTGCGTGCCCTGGGTGCGATGATCGCTGTCGAGCTGTTCGAAAACGGCGACAGCCACAAGCCGAACCCGGCTGCTGTAGCCGCCGTTGTCGCCAAGGCTCGCGACAAGGGCCTGATCCTGCTGTCGTGCGGCACCTACGGCAACGTTCTGCGCGTGCTGGTACCGCTGACCGCGCCGGACGAGCAACTGGACAAAGGCCTGGCGATCATCGAAGAGTGCTTCGCCGAGCTCTGATCCGTTTGTGAACTGATCGACAAAAAACCCGCTTCGGCGGGTTTTTTTATGTCCCTTGAAACACATCAGGGGCAATTGGGCTGTATCGAATGGCCAGCATTGACTAAGGTGCAAGCATTGCCGTTGGAGTGTGCAGATGACTGCTGTGGTGTTACCCGCTGTACCGCGAGTGCTGATTGCCGAGGCGGACCCCTGGTCCCGCGACCTGCTCAAGCAGGTGTTGTTGAATGTGCGCTGTGACGCACGGCTGGACCTGTGTGCCGATGGCCAGGAAACCCTGCAGCTGTTGGCAGAGAACCCTTATGACCTGGTGATCGTCGACTGGGAGTTGCCCGGCGTCGATGGCCTGAATGTGTTGCGCAGTGTTCGTCAGCGCAAACGTAATCCGCCGTTGCCGTTCATTCTGATGAGCAGCCGCAACGACAGCGCCAGCGTGCGTGAAGCCTTGCCCCTGGCGCCCACGGCGTACCTGACCAAACCCCTGGACATGGAAAACCTGACCCAGCGCCTGCAGGATTTGCTGCTGAGCGCGGGTGAAGAGGTGTCTTGCGAGGTGCCGTCATTGGCGCCGGGCATGACCTTGTCGGTGTATCTGGAGCGGCGGCGCGAACTGGCCGACGGCGCGCCGCTGATGACCGATGTGCAGGTGGCGATCAAACGTAGCCTCAATCCCGATGGCCTCGATCTGGTGCGGCTTGAAGACGAGATCCGCACGGATCCGCAAGTCACCGCCGTGCTGATCGCCGCCGCCAACAGCGCGGCCCAGCATCATGGCGCCGCCGTGCAAACCCTGTCCCAGGCGTTGCATCGCTTGGGGACCGGGCAAAGCATGAACCTGATTCTGGGCCTCGCCCTCAAACGCAGTGCCCGGCTCAGTGATCCGCAACTGGCGGACTATGCCGAGCGCTATTGGGAATTGTCCCTGCACACCGCGGAATACGCGCGAACGCTGGCGCGCTTGCTGGATCTGGATCAGGAGCGCTGTTATTGCGCGGGCATGCTGCACCGCCTCGGCGACCTGGCGTTGCTGCGCTGTTTGCAGGAGTGGAAGCAGGCCGGTGGTGAGCTGGATGAATGGGAGGAAGTCGGCGATGCCCTGGCCGAATTCGGCGCGGCCTACGGTTCGGCGCTGCGTACCCGCTGGCGCCTGCCGCTGGAGCTGCGTGAGCTGATTGCGGCGGTTTATCAGCTCGGTGGCGGGGTTTACTCCCGCGAAGCGCTGGTGATGAACATGGCCGCGCAACTGGCGCGCCTGACCGAGCATGAGGGGATCGAGGCATTGGCCAAGAGCCGCACGGCGCGGTTGCTCAAGATCGGATTGCCGGAGCTGATGCGCTTGCGCAAAAAATAGGCTTTGTAGATCGTTCCCACGCAGAGCGTGGGAACGATCTACATGGGCTCAGCCAGAGATTATCCGGTTCTTGCCCTGGCGCTTGGCCTGGTACATCGCGGCATCGGCGCGGGCGAACAGGCTGTCGAGGTTTTCATCCTCGGGCGTGAGGCTGGTCAGGCCCTGGCTGACGGTGATGCCGAACGTCTGGTCGTCATGGCTGAAACTCAACCGTTGAATCTCCCGTTGCAGGCGCTCGGCCACTTGCATGGCCATGTCCGGTGCACATCCGGGGAACACCGCGGCGAATTCCTCACCGCCGATCCGCCCGAACAGATCACCACGCCGCAGGGCCGCGCGACCGCTCTCAGCGATGCGTTGCAGCACCTTGTCGCCTTCCGGATGGCCGTAGGTGTCGTTGATCACTTTAAAGTCATCGATGTCCAGCAGCAGGAAGGCCAGCGGCTTGCCTTGCTGGCGTGCCTGCTCGAATTCGTGATTGGCACATTCGAAGAAGTGTCGGCGGTTGCTGCTTTGGGTCAGTACGTCGGTGGTGGCCAGGCGGTGGAGCTCGGTTTCCATCTGCTTCTTTTCGGTGATGTCTTCGGCAATGCCGACGATGATTACTGGCTGGCCCGGTTCGGCCTGGCGGTTGATGAAGCACTTGTCGCTGAGCCAGCGCACCTGGCCGTCGGCGGCGATGATGCGGTACTCGCGGTCTTCAACGGCGCCGTTGACCAGCACTTGCGCCAGGCTGCGCTCGGCGTAGTCCAGATCGTCGGGATAAACACTGTCGCGCCAGTGGTTGTAGTCGGACAGCAACAGGCCAGCGGGGCGGCCGAAGATCCGGTCATAGGCCGGGCTGACGTAGAGGACCTGACGGGTTTCCCAGTTGAATGCCCAAAGCACGGCGTTGACGCTGACTAGCAGCGAGCTGAACAGCTGTTCGCGTTCGCTCAGGCGCGCCACTTCGCCCTGCGCATGCATCAGCGCCATCAGCGTTTGCGCGGCCTCGGGCCACTGCGGAAGGGATGTGTCTTGTAGGTTTTTATTGACCATCGGCACAAGTCTCAAAGGGCGTGCCGCTATTTCGACAGCGGCCAACACAAAGCCCGCCGGGGTGGCGAAGTGTCTTTGAGATAGGAGATTTGGGGCGAAGTTCCCGCCTTTCGTGGCGAGGGAGCTTGCTCCCGCCGGGCGGTATTGGCGACGCGTTTTTTCAGTTAAAACGCGTCGTCAGGTATTGCGGCTGCTGCGCAGCCGAGCGGGAGCAAGCTCCCTCGCCACAGGTGTGCCCTTGATTCAGGGTCAGGCAGTGGCGGGGCGCAGGGAGTAGGTTTTCAGTTGGTCGGCGAAGTCGCGCAGGGATTGAATCCCGCTGGCCTCGGCCTCGTGTACCCAATCCTTGATGGCGGCCAGCATGTCGTGACCATTTGAGCTGGTCTTGACCCAGATCTGCTGCAGGGCCAGGCGTTTCTCGTAAATTACCTTCAGCGCCTGGCTGTGCTCGAGCATGGTCTGGATGCGCAGGTGGTGCTTGTCGTCCAGCAGGCTGGTTTCCCGCGAGAGCAGGCGTTTGGCCCGGTGGAACTGGTGGCGGACCGAGTGATCGACCTTTTCCAGCTCTTGCTTGACCAGCGGCGCGATCACCAGCTTGCGGTACTGGGCCATGATCTGGAAGCGGTTGTTGAGGATCGCCATGGCGGTGTCCATGTCCAGGTTGCCTTTGCCTTCGACACGGTGGGCGATCGGCGCAACCCGCTGAACCTTGGCCAGGCGCAGGAAGCTGAAGACCTGGATCCAGGCCCAGCCGAGGTCGAATTCCCACTTCTTCACCGACAGTTTGGCCGAGTTAGGGTAGGTGTGATGGTTGTTATGCAGTTCTTCGCCGCCGATCAGGATGCCCCAGGGCACCAGATTGGTCGCCGCATCGCGGCATTCGAAGTTGCGGTAGCCGATGGCATGGCCCAGGCCATTGACCACGCCGGCGGCCCAGACCGGGATCCACATCATCTGGATGGCCCAGATGGTGATGCCGATGGTGCCGAACAGCAGCAGGTCGATGACGGCCATGATCGCCACGCCCAGCAGCGGGAAGCGGCTGTAGAGGTTGCGTTCGATCCAGTCTTCGGGGCAGTTCTTGCCGTAGATGCGCAGGGTCTCGGGGTTTTCCGCTTCGGCGCGGTACAGCTCGGCACCTTTGCGCAGAACGGTGGACAAGCCCTTGATGACCGGGCTGTGCGGGTCATCGACGGTTTCGCATTTGGCGTGATGCTTGCGGTGGATAGCGGTCCACTCGCGGGTGTTCTGCGCCGTGGTCAGCCACAGCCAGAAGCGGAAGAAATGTTTCAGGCCGGCATTCAGCTCAAGCGAGCGATGGGCTGAATAGCGATGCAGATAGACCGTGACGCCGACGATCGTGACGTGGGTCATCAGCAGGGTGACTGCCACCAGTGACCAGGGCGATAAGCCAAGAAAACCTTCGTACCACATAGCCTATAGGACCCTCGATAAAGAAAAAAACAGCCGTCGCATTATCACTTAGCCCACAGATAAAACCAGTCGCCCTTTCAGATAAGAGTGGCCGGATGTTTCTTTAATCTATAATTCCAGTCTTTTTTGTAGGGACATGGACGCTCGAATGTCAGCCACATATCGCGATGCCTTGCGTGCAGCGCTACTTTACCTGGTGCTTTCCGTAGTCTGGCTTCAATTCAGTGGTTATTTATTGAACAGTTTCTTCGATAACTCCACCGACCTGCTGCGCTGGCAACTGATCAACGGTTATGCCTGGGTGGCCTTCAGTGCCGGGCTGATTTTCATCGCGCGCGCACGTTTGTTTCGCTGCCTGGGCGTCGGCGCCAAATTGCGGGAACGTAATGCCGACCGGGAGCGTTTGCGACAGGCGGCTGCGGTGTTCGATTGCACCCGCGAAGGGGTACTGGTCACCAACAGCAACGGGCTGATCGTCCATGTGAACCGGGCGTTCATGGAAATCACCGGCTACCAGTGTGAGGAAGTGCTGGGTCAGCGACCGAGCATGTTCAAGTCGGGCCATCACCCGCCGAGTTTCTACCAGGCGATGTTCGCGACACTCGAAAGCCTGGGTGAGTGGAGCGGGGAAATCTGGAATCGTCGCAAAAGCGGCGAGATTTACCCGCAATGGCAGACGATCCGCCTCGTTCATGACGATCAGGGGCGGCTCAGCCAGTACGTTGCGGTGTTTTCCGACATCAGTGCGATCAAGAACTCCGAGCATGAACTGACGCACCTGGCCCACCACGATCCGCTGACCAATCTGCCCAATCGCCTGCTGTTTACCGACCGTGCCGGGCAGGCTGTGGCCTCGGCGCAGGCCCATAAGCGCGGTTGTGCGTTGCTGATGATCGACCTCGATCACTTCAAATTGATCAACGACAGCCTCGGTCACAGTGTTGGTGATCAATTGCTCAAGGGCGTGGCTGAGCGTCTGAACACCTTGTTCGGCCCGGGCATCACCCTGGCGCGGCTCAGTGGCGACGAATTTGCTCTATTGGCTGAAAATTGCCCGCAACCGGGGCACGCCGCAGCGTTGGCTCAGCAGGTCGTCGATGGGCTCAAGGAGCCGTTCCAGATCGACGGGCATTCGTTGTTCATCAACGCCAGTGTCGGCATCAGCCTGTTCCCCAGTGATGCCTTGAGTGCCGAGCAATTGTTGCGCAACGCCGACTCGGCACTGTTCAAGGCCAAGAGCGCGGGTCGAGACGGTTATGCCCTTTATACCGAAGAGCTGACCGCGCATGCCCAGCAACGTGTCGAGATTGCGTTCGAATTGCGCCGAGCACTGGAGCAGCAAGAGTTGCGGGTTTATTACCAACCCGTGCACGACCTCAAAACCAGCCGTCTGATCGGCGTCGAAGCCCTGGTGCGCTGGGAGCATCCACAGCGCGGGCTGGTGTCACCGGCTGAGTTCATCCCCATTGCCGAACGCACCGGGTTGATTGCCGAGATCGATGCCTGGGTCATGCGCCAGGCCTGTCAGCAAATGTGCCAATGGCAATCCGGGGGCGTGGTGTTGTCGTTTATTGCTGTGAATGTTTCTTCGCGCCTGTTCGCTCGCCGTGAGTTGTACCAGCAGGTGGCTCAGGTGCTGCACGACACCGGCCTGGATCCGGCATATCTGGAGCTGGAAGTCACCGAAAGCGCGGTGATGGAGGATCCGGAAGTGGCGCTGGAGCAGATGCATCGCTTGCGTGAGTTAGGCGTGCGGCTGGCCATCGATGACTTCGGCACGGGCTATTCGTCGTTGCTGCGACTCAAGCGTTTACCGGTGCAAAAACTCAAGATCGATCAGGGATTCGTCGCAGGCTTGCCGGGTGATGAGGATGACGCGGCGATCGCGCGGGTGATCGTTGCGTTGGCGCAAAGCATGGGAATGCAGGTGCATGCCGAGGGGATCGAGCAGGTCGAACAGGCGGCTTTCCTGCTCGAGCACGATTGCGATCTGGGGCAGGGCTACTGGTTTGGGCGGCCAGTGCCGGCGGCTTCCTTGGATTGGGTTCGGGCGCCGGTGATTGGATGAGTGCCTGAACTGCTTCTTGTGGCGAGGGGGCTTGTCGGAACGCCGCACCGCCCCGTTCGGCTGCGTAGCAGACGCAATAAATTGGGGCCGCTACGCGACCCAACGGGGGCAAGCCCCCTCGCCACAGGGTTTTGTGTGGCCCTGAAAATAGTAGATCCCCCGCAATCCCTTGTCCCATCAAATAATTCATTCTGGTTATATAAACATTCTTAAATAGTATTTTTAAGAATATCTGCGCCTATCTACTATTGCTCTCACGCCGTACGCAGTGCCCGCCACTGCCAGGCATATCTCATTAAAGGAGCAGCACCATGAGCGCATCCCTACGCAGTGTTGACGGGCAGGACGAAGCCATCATTTTGCGTGAAATCCAGAGCGCCTTGCGCGATCTGCGTTTTGGCGCGGTGGAAATCACCGTGCACAACGCCCAGGTGGTACAGATCGAACGCAAAGAGAAATTCCGTTTGCAGCATCCGGGCAACAAGTCGAGCTGAAGCAAAGATCAAAAGATCGCGGCCTTCGGCGGCCCCTGCGGGAGCGTCGAAGGCTTCGATCCTTGAGTCAGGCAACCCGTTCCAGACCATAAGAAAAAGCCACCACACCAAGAATTCCAGGAGCTTTCACCATGTCGTCGATTCGCCATTTTGCGTTGGCCGCCCTGGCCAGTGCCCTTTTTGCTGGTTCCGCGGTTGCCAAGGATTACGAACTGCTCAACGTGTCGTATGACCCGACCCGTGAGCTGTATCAGGACTACAACGCCGAGTTCATCAACTTCTGGAAGAAAGACCACGCTGGCGACAACGTGAAGATCCAGCAGTCCCACGGTGGCTCAGGCAAGCAGGGCCGGGCGGTGATCGACGGTCTGCGGGCCGACGTGGTGACCCTGGCCCTGGCCGGCGACATCGACGAAATCGCCAAGCTCGGCAAGAGCCTGCCGGCTGACTGGCAGAAGCGTCTGCCGGAAGCGAGCACGCCTTACACCTCGACCATCGTGTTCCTGGTGCGCAAGGGCAACCCGAAAGGCATCAAGGACTGGGGTGACCTGACCAAGAACGGTGTGGAAGTCATCACCCCGAACCCGAAAACCTCCGGCGGTGCACGCTGGAACTTCCTCGCGGCCTGGGCCTATGGCCTGAAAGCCAATGGCGGTAACGAAGCCAAGGCCAAAGAGTACGTACAGACCCTGTTCAAGCACGTGCCTGTGCTGGACACCGGTGCTCGCGGTTCGACCATCACCTTCGTCAACAACGGCCAGGGCGACGTGTTGCTGGCCTGGGAAAACGAAGCTTTCCTGGCCTTGAAAGAAGACGGCGGCGCCGACAAGTTCGACATCGTCGTGCCTTCGCTGTCGATCCTTGCCGAGCCACCGGTGGCCGTGGTCGACAAGAACGCCGAGAAAAAGGGCAACACCGAAATCGCCGAAGCGTACCTCAAGCACCTGTACAGCCCGGCCGGCCAGGAAATTGCGGCGAAAAACTTCTATCGTCCACGTGACAAGGACGTAGCTGCCAAGTACGCCAAACAGTTCCCGACCCTGGAACTGGTGACCATCGACAAGGACTTCGGCGGCTGGAAAACCGCCCAGCCGAAATTCTTCAATGACGGTGGCGTGTTCGACCAGATTTACCAGGCGCAGTAGCCTGAAATAGATCTGCCAACGGGCCCCGATCTTGCCGTCGGGGCTTAGTGCGTTTTCAACCAAGGACTTTTATGTCGCGTCGTATCTCCCCCGTCATACCCGGCTTCGGGCTGACGCTGGGCTACACCTTGGTGTACCTCAGCCTGATTGTGCTCATTCCACTGGCGGCGATGTTCGTGCATGCCGCTCAACTGACCTGGGACCAGTTCTGGGCAATCATCTCGGCACCTCGGGTGCTGGCCGCGTTGAAGCTGAGCTTCGGCACCGCGTTGTACGCCGCGATCATCAACGGCGTGATCGGCACGCTGCTGGCCTGGGTGCTGGTGCGCTACACCTTCCCCGGGCGCAAAGTCATCGATGCGATGATCGATCTGCCCTTCGCATTGCCCACTGCCGTGGCCGGTATCGCGTTGACCGCGCTGTACACCCCCACCGGCCTGGTGGGTCAGTTCGCGGCGGACCTGGGTTTCAAGATCGCGTATACCCCCCTCGGCATCACCCTGGCGCTGACTTTTGTAACACTTCCATTCGTAGTACGTACGGTACAGCCTGTACTGGCCGATATCCCCCGTGAAGTGGAGGAGGCGGCGGCGTGCCTGGGGGCAAATCCGTTGCAGGTTTTCCGCCATATTCTGATGCCGGCGCTGCTCCCGGCCTGGCTGACCGGTTTCGCTTTGGCCTTTGCCCGTGGGGTCGGCGAGTACGGTTCGGTGATTTTCATCGCTGGCAACATGCCAATGAAAACCGAAATTCTGCCGCTGCTGATCATGGTCAAACTCGACCAGTACGATTACACCGGCGCCACCTCCATTGGTGTACTGATGCTGGTGGTTTCCTTTGTCCTGTTGCTGCTGATCAACTTGTTGCAGCGGCGCATCGAAACCCCATAAGGAGGCGCGAAAAATGTCCCAATCGTCTATTGCAGCGGCCTCCTCGAACGCCGCCCGCCGTGGCAGTGCAGCTTCGCGGCGAATCCTCATCGGCCTCGGCTGGCTGATCTTTGCGCTGTTTCTGTTGTTGCCGCTGTTCATCGTGGTGTCCCAGGGCCTGAAGCTGGGCCTGGGGGCGTTCTTCACCGCGATCTTTGAGCCGGACGCGTTGTCGGCCCTGAAACTCACGGTGATTGCGGTGTTGATTTCGGTGCCGCTGAACCTGGTGTTCGGTGTCAGCGCGGCGTGGTGCGTGAGCAAATACTCGTTCCGCGGCAAGAGCATGCTGGTGACCCTGATCGACTTGCCGTTCTCGGTGTCGCCGGTGATCGCAGGTCTGGTCTACGTGCTGATGTTCGGCGCCCAGGGCTTGTTCGGCCCATGGTTGCAGGATCACGACATCCAGATCGTCTTCGCCTTGCCGGGCATTGTGCTGGCGACGATTTTCGTCACCGTGCCGTTCGTGGCCCGTGAGCTGATCCCGCTGATGCAGGAACAAGGTACCCAGGAAGAAGAGGCCGCGCGTCTGCTCGGCGCCAATGGCTGGCAGATGTTCTGGCACGTCACCGTACCGAATATCAAATGGGGCCTGATCTATGGCGTGGTGCTGTGTACCGCGCGGGCCATGGGTGAGTTCGGCGCGGTGTCGGTGGTATCCGGGCACATTCGCGGGGTGACCAACACCTTGCCGCTGCACGTCGAGATTCTCTACAACGAATACAACCACGTGGCCGCGTTCGCCGTGGCGAGCCTGTTGCTGATCCTGGCGCTCTTCATCCTGCTGCTCAAGCAGTGGAGCGAAAACCGTATTAACCGCCTGCGCGCCAGCGCCGCGGAGGAATAAGTCATGTCGATCGAAGTGCGTAACGTCAGCAAGAACTTTCACGCGTTCAAGGCGCTGGACAACATCAGCCTGGACATTCAAAGCGGCGAGCTGGTGGCGCTGCTGGGGCCGTCCGGCTGCGGCAAGACCACATTGCTGCGAATCATCGCCGGCCTGGAAACCCCGGATCAGGGCAACATCGTGTTCCACGGCGAAGACGTTTCCGGCCACGACGTGCGTGATCGCAACGTCGGTTTCGTGTTCCAGCACTACGCCTTGTTCCGTCACATGACGGTGTTCGACAACGTTGCGTTCGGCCTGCGTATGAAGCCGAAAAACCAGCGTCCGAACGAAAGCCAGATCGCGGCGAAAGTCCACGAACTGCTGAACATGGTGCAACTGGACTGGTTGGCCGATCGCTACCCGGAACAACTCTCCGGCGGCCAGCGTCAGCGCATCGCGTTGGCCCGCGCCCTGGCGGTGGAGCCGAAAGTGCTGCTGCTCGACGAGCCTTTTGGCGCACTCGACGCCAAGGTCCGTAAAGAACTGCGTCGCTGGCTCGCGCGGTTGCACGAGGACATCAACCTGACCTCGGTATTCGTGACCCACGACCAGGAAGAGGCGATGGAAGTTGCCGACCGGATCGTGGTGATGAACAAGGGGGTGATCGAGCAGATCGGTTCACCGGGCGACGTCTACGAAAATCCGGCCAGCGATTTCGTCTATCACTTCCTCGGCGATTCGAACCGTCTGCATTTGGGTGAAGACCGGCACGTACTGTTCCGTCCACATGAAGTGTCGCTGTCGCGGCATGAACTGGAAGACCACCACGCCGCTGAAGTGCGGGATATTCGTCCGTTGGGCGCCACCACGCGGGTGACGCTGAAGGTCGAAGGCCAGAGCGAGTTGATTGAAGCTGAAGTGGTGAAGGATCACGACAGCCTGGTTGGATTGACGAAGGGTGAGACGTTGTTCTTCAAACCCAAGGTCTGGCAGAAAGTCGCCAACATTTAAGATCAAAAGATCGCAGGCTGCGCCAGTTCCTACAATGGATTTGGGTCGAGCACACATCTGTGGCCAACCCAAAACCCCGTAGCTGCCGCAGGCTGCGATCTTTTAAAGCGGCCTAAGCCGCCGCATTTTTCGGATTGATTCGCACACCACCCACTCGCGCCTCGATCTGCTCTTTGAGCTCATGCCGCATCCCGAGCAAAAACGCCAACTCAGCCGCCACAAACAACGGCCCGACAATCAACCCCGTCACATCATCGACAAACGCCGGTTTGCGCCCCTCGTAATGATGACCGACAAACTGTATCGCCCAGCCCACCACAAACATCCCGATGCCGGCGCCAAGCCAGGCAAATGTGCTTTGCTGCGCAAGCACATGCCCCAGCCAGACCGACAGACCCAGCAATACCGTCATCAGCACCCCCAGCCGTAGTTCCAGGCGCAGGTAAAACCACGCCGACATCAGTGACACCAGCACTGCCGGTGACAGCCAGCCCCCGGCCCATTGCGGACGCGACAGCAACACCGCGACCGCCACGACGATCAGGGGAATGCCCACGAAGTGGCTGGCGATATTGCGCGGATCACGGTGGTAGGCGGCGTATTGACTGAGATGGTCAACGAGGCTTTTCATTGTTATTCCTCCTGTAGGGTGATTGATGATGCCCCGGGTTCATCTCTCGCTCTGTCAGCCAGGCGACAATCTCCAGGAGTTTTCATGGACATGCAGGTTTGGCGTTCGCGCCTGATGACGGGGCAATGGTTCAGTCACTTGCCTGTTTCCTTACAGGATAGTCTGCTGGCAATCGCCAGGATTCGGCGCCTATCGCCTGGGCAACTGCTGTTCAAACGCGGTGATCCCCCGTGCGGGTTGTATGCGGTGCTTGAAGGTTCGGTGCGCATTGGCGCGGTGAATGAGCAGGGCAAGGAAGCGCTGCTAAGCCTGGTGGAACCGCCGCACTGGTTCGGCGAAATCTGCCTGTTCGATGGCCAGCCGCGAACCCATGATGCCTACGCCGTGGGCCAGTGCATTCTGTTGCACATCCCGCAAACAGCGCTGCTGGCATTGCTCGACGAACACCCGGTGTACTGGCGGCAACTGGCATTGCTGATGAGCCACAAACTGCGCCTGACCTTCATCAACCTCGAACAGCTGAGCCTGATGCCGGCCCCGGCGCGCCTGGCCCATCGCTTGCTGATGATCGCCGAGGGCTATGGTGAAATCGACCTGCCGCGCCGCGTTCTGCAATTGCCGCAAGAGCAATTGGCGTCGATGCTGTCGCTGTCGCGCCAGACCACCAACCAGATCCTCAAGGACTTGCAGGGGCAGGGGATTCTGAATCTCAGGTATGGCGAGATCGAGATTCTGGATGCGCAGCGGTTGCGGGCGTTGGCGGTGGTTTGATGTGCACTTGCAGGCGCTGTCGATTTTATTGATGGGCTTTGTCCACGAACGCGCCTAGCCTGTGAAGACGACAATCGAGGTGTGCCATGCGTGTGCTGTTAGTGGAAGACGAACCCGAGACCGCCAAGCTCCTGGCCAAAGGTCTGAGCGAAGCGAGTTATGCGGTGGATGTAGCGCTCAACGGCATGGACGGCCGACGCTTTATCGAATCTGGCGAATATGAATTGATCATCCTCGACGTGATGCTGCCGGGGCTCAACGGCTGGCAGTTGCTGCAGCAGATCCGCAAGCTCGGCGATACGCCGGTGCTATTGCTCACCACCACGGACGGCATCGAGGACCGGCTGCGCGGGTTGGAGCTGCATGAGGATGATTACCTGCTCAAGCCGTTTACCGTCAGTGAGCTGGTGAAGCGGGTGCGCAAGCTATTGCGGCGAGATCGGGGGCGGTAGCAGTAGCGGTTTCAGTGGTGCTTGAGAAATTGCGATGGGGGCCGGAAATCGCAACACGCCTTGCGGATCTATTACCGCAACCCATCCCGAAACTGCCCCGGCGTCATCCCCGTCCAGCGCTTGAACGCGCGGCTGAAGCTGCTGGTGTCGGCGAATCCCAATAGGTAACTGACCTCGCTCAACGAGCACTGCGGATCGCGCAGGTGCAGCAGCGCCAGGTTTTCCCGACTTTCGTTGAGCAGCGTATCGAACCGACAACCTTCGTCCGCCAGGTGCCGTTGCAGGCTGCGCAAGCTCAAGTGCAGTGCTTCGGCGATGCGATCGGCCGAAGGTTCGCCCTCAGGCAGTTGCTCTTCAATGGCGTCGCGAACCTTGCGCTCCCAGGTCAGGGGTTTGAGTTGCGCCAGGGTGCGTTTGAGCACGGTTTCGTTGTGTTCGGCCAGTTCCGGGTTGGCGTCGTCCAGGTGGCTGTCGAAATCCACCAGGGCGAATTCCAGTCGGTCTTCCTCGGCGGCGAAATACACCGGCGAACGGAACACTTTGTGCCATTGATGCGGGTCGGCAGGTTCCGGACGGCGCAGATAAACCGCCAGCGGCGCGTAGTCACGGCCCAGCCGGTTTCGGCAGGTGCGCACGTAAATCGCCGCGAAGGCGTCGATGGCTTCGAAGGCAGGCGCGGGGTTGCCTTGGGGGATTTTCAGGCGGAAGCGATAGCGATCCTCGGCGCGGGTCAACTCCAGGTCCAGCGCATCGCTGACCACCTGGTGATAGCGCACGATGCGCTCGAACACTTCCCGCAAGCTGCCGCTGGCCACCAACGCATAACCGAGCGCATGAAACGTGGTCGGGCTGACAAACCGCGACACCCGCAAGCCAATCGCCGGGTCGCCACTGACCTGCACCGCGATTTCCCACAGGCGTGTGGTGCCGGACAACGGGTAACGGGCGTTCGGGTCGTCCATCAACTGCGGATCGAGCCCCGCCTGTCGGCACAGGGCGGTGCTGTCGAGGCCCAGCGCATCGAGCTGCTTGCGCAGGGCGCGGGTCCAGCTTGCGAGGGAGGTCGGTTCAGTCATGTCGATTGGCGCGTCCGGTCAACAGGTTGGCGTTCACGGCTACCGCTGTGTGAAGCATCACAGGGCAGGATGCGAACATCAATAACCAGAGGATGGAAGCATGGACGGTACTTCTGCAAGTCCCCAGCGACTGAATGCAGCACAACGATCAGCGCATATTCGCCAGGTGGTATTGGCCAAGGGCGTCGAGTTGCGTCGGCGCTACCCGATTCTCAACCATCAGGACGCCTTGGGTGCGGGCATCCTGGCCTTCGCCCTGGCCGGGATGATCGGTTCGGCAGTGCTCTATATCAACGGATACATGGACTGGTGGGCATGCTTGTTGGTCAACGCGTTTTTCGCCTCGTTGACCCATGAACTTGAGCATGACCTGATCCACAGCATGTATTTTCGCAAACAGCGGGTGCCGCATAACCTGATGATGGGCCTGGTGTGGCTGGCGCGGCCGAGCACCATCAATCCGTGGATCCGCCGCCATTTGCACCTCAACCACCACAAGGTGTCCGGCACTGAAGCCGACATGGAAGAGCGGGCGATCACCAACGGTGAGCCCTGGGGTTTTGCGCGGCTGTTGATGGTTGGCGACAACGTGATGTCGGCGCTTATCCGCATGCTGCGGGCCAAGACCTGGGCGCACAAGCTCAGCATCCTCAAGCGCTCCCTGAAAGTTTACGCACCGCTGGCGCTGATGCATTGGGGGGCGTGGTATGTGTTCCTCGGTTTTCACGCCGCCAACGGCATCGCGCATCTATCGGGGGCGCCCATCGAATGGTCGGCGACGACATTGGCGGTGATGCAAGTGATCGACATCGCTGTCGTGGTGATCATCGGTCCGAACGTGTTGCGCACGTTCTGCCTGCATTTTGTCAGCTCGAACATGCACTACTACGGTGACGTCGAGCCGGGGAATGTGATTCAGCAGACTCAGGTCTTGAACCCTTGGTGGCTGTGGCCGTTGCAGGCGTTCTGCTTCAACTTCGGCAGCAGCCACGGGATCCATCATTTTGTGGTGAAGGAGCCGTTTTACATCCGCCAGATGACGGTGCCGGTGGCGCATGAGGTGATGCGTGAGATGGGGGTTCGGTTCAATGATTTCGGGACGTTTGCACGGGCGAACCGATTTGCGCACAAGGCGACCATAGAACCCCGTCAAGTGCATCCCGCTCAGGTTTGAGCAAGGCACCCGGAAACTCAAAGGCGAAAAACGCTCGTCATCAATTTGACCCAAAGGGACGCTAAGTTGTGACGCAAGCAGCGAGGGGTCGGCGATTGCCGAAGATGATTCGTATATGTGATTTAGGTCTAATAAAATAATTAAATATTCCTTTATTGGATAACCGATTTCGCCAATCATCGGCTTCAGGATTGTTGATCAGCGCAAACAGATTTTGAGTTTCCGGGGCCGTCTCCTTGGCAGGGTGCGGCCCCTTTTTTATTTCGGGCAAACATATATTCGATATTGGTCTTAATAAATAGCTTCTTATTCCTTAACGAATATAACTCTCCTCCCTATACTCGATCAGGAACAGACACACAGCAGGAGAGCTCCCCCATGCGCAACGAATCAATTCGCTACCTGATTGTGCCGGGCTGGCAAGGATCGCCAGAAGATCATTGGCAAACCCACTGGCAGAACAGTCTGCCAAACAGCGCGCGGGTGGAGCAGGCCGATTGGCTGACGCCTCGTCGTGAAGACTGGGTCGCGGCGTTGGCCGAGGCGATTGCCGCCGACAGCACGCCTGTGATCCTGATCGCCCATAGCCTGGGTTGCATCACCGTTGCCCATTGGGCAGCCACCGCGCCGCTACAATTCTTGCGTCAAGTGCGCGGCGCCTTGCTGGTCGCGCCGGCGGACGTCGAGCGCCCGGCCTGTGCGCCGGCGCTGCGCAACTTTGCGCCGATCCCGACCCATTTATTGCCTTTCCCGAGCCAGGTCGTCAGCTCTGACAACGACGCTGCCGTGAGCGCGCCACGTGCGCTTGAACTGGCGCGTCAGTGGGGCGCCGAGGCGGGGATTTTATCGGGGGCCGGGCACATCAACGTGAAGTCCGGTCACCGGCGCTGGGAGCAGGGTTTTGCCTACCTTTATCGGTTGCAGAATCGCATGGAACAGCACGCCCTGCGTCGCGCTTGAACCTCATTCTTTTTCTTTAAAAATCGCCCCCGTCTCCCGGCGGTTTTGGGCGGGAGTCTGCCATGAGTTTGCATGAAACCTTCGGTCAGCCATTGCTGACCTTTCCCGATGCGGAGAAAAGCCCGCTGAGCATCCGCGCCAAGGCGCTGGTGTTTGTCGATCCGCGTTCCCGGCAATTGCGCCAGGAGCTGGAACAACTGGCGCCACGTTCGATCTCGGTGTTGATTCGCGGTGAAACCGGCAGCGGTAAAGAACTGCTGGCGCGGCACATCCATCGCGCCAGTGATCGTGGCGGGTTGTTCGTGTCCGTCAATTGCGGCGCGATCAGCCCGACTTACGCCGATGCTGAACTGTTCGGCTATGCCGCCGGCAGTTACAGCGGTTCGGCCAGCAGTCGTGCCGGCTGGTTCGGCTCGGCCAACGGCGGCACCTTGTACCTGGACGAGATCGGCGACCTGCCGCTGCCGATCCAGATCAAGTTGCTCGCAGCCCTGGAAAACCACGAAGTCACCCGCGTCGGTGCGCACCAGCCGAGCCCGGTGGACGTGCGTCTGGTGGCGGCCACCAGCATCGATCTGGCCCAGGCAGTGGCGGCCGGAAAATTCCATGAGCGGCTTTATCACTACCTCAGCGAGGGCCAGCTCGAACTGCCGGCCTTGCGTGAGCGGGTGGGCGATATTTTATCGCTGGCCGAATACTTCCTCGGCATCTACAGCCAGCGCCTCGACCTGCCGGTGCCACTGATCAGCGAAGCCGCGCAGCATCTGCTGGAGCAACACAGTTGGCCGGGCAACACCCGAGAGCTGGAGAACGTCATTCACTTTGCGCTGCTGGTGAGTACGGGCGATGAGATTTTGCCGGAGCATTTGAATCTGCCCGAGGCGCCTGCATCGTTGCTACAGATCGAGCAGCAACTGAAAAAAATCCTCGGCAGCGGCTCCGCCGCCGAAAAAGAGGCCTTGAAAGACCTGCTCAAAGCGACGGGGCTTCTGTAGGAGCGAAGCTTGCTCGCGAATCAGACAACTCGGTCTGTCTGGAGGACGGCTTAGTGGGCAAGTCGCGCTCCTGCAGGGTCGTGGATGGATTTATGGAAGGGGGGCTGTATGAACAAAATGGAATATGAAAGTGAATAAAAGATATTGTTCGGGAATAAAAAATCCCGGTATCGTCCGCGTCACGCCAGCGATAGCACTTCACTGGCACCTAAACATTTAGCCGTCGTCGATGACGACCGTGATTTTCGATAAGGACACTGCATGAAAAAGGTTCTGTTGTTCACCGCATTGGCGGCTGCCCTGACCGCGGGCCTGGCCCAGGCTGGCGAGAAACTGGTGGTTGCGGCGACGCCGATTCCACATGCCGAGATTCTTGAACTGATCAAGCCAACCCTCGCCAAAGAAGGCGTGGACCTGGAGATCAAAGTCTTCACCGACTACGTTCAGCCGAACGTGCAGGTCGACCAGAAGCGTCTGGACGCCAACTACTTCCAGACCCTGCCGTACCTGAAAAGCTTCAACGAAGGCAAAGGCACGAACCTGGTGACTGTGATCGGCGTGCACGTCGAACCGTTCGGCGGCTACTCGAAGAAAGTCAAAACCCTGGCTGAGCTGAAGGACGGCGCAACCATCGCCATCCCGAACGAAGGCAGCAACAGCGGCCGTGCCCTGATCCTGCTGCAGAAGGCTGGCCTGATCGAGTTGAAAGACCCGAAAAACGCTTTGGCCACCCCGAAAGACATCGCCAAGAACCCGCACAATTTCAAGTTCAAGGAACTGGAGTCGGCCATGCTGCCGCGTGTTCTGGACCAGGTCGATCTGGACATGATCAACACCAACTACGCGCTGGACGCGGGCCTGAATCCGGCTAAAGACGCACTGGTGATCGAAGGTGCCGATTCGCCTTACGTGAACTTCCTGGTGGCACGTCCGGACAACAAGGACAGCGTTGCCATCCAGAAACTGGCCAAGGCTCTGACCAGCCCGGAAGTGAAGGCGTTCATCGACAAGAAATACAGCGGCGCGGTACTGCCGGCGTTCTGATTCACCGCCGTCTCGAACCCTTCAAGGTTTCAAACGTCGACGGCTACTACAGCGTCGGCGTTTTTTATTGCGCCAAGATCAAAAGATCGCAGCCTCGTTTCACTCGACAGCTCCTACATTGAAATGCGTATCCCCTGTAGGAGCTGTCGAGTGAAACGAGGCTGCGATCTTTTGCTTTAAGATTTCAGGCCACCCGCGTCTTCAACGCCTTGCGCAGCGCCACCAGCAATTTCACGATGTCCTGCGGATCCAGCCGCGGCGTCACTTTTACGTCAGCCATGTTCTCTTCCTTGTGATGGTTCGGCCGGGGGAGTCTGGCCAAAAGCTGCACGTCCTTGGAGGGGCATTTTGAAAAAAAGATCCCTCCTACAGCGCAAAGGAAAATAACCGTCCCCCGCTGCCGTCGCAAATCCGCAGAATAGTTTTTTGTGTGATATCAATATGCTTTAACGGTATTTAAATTCCTCTTTTTATACCTTTAAAGTTGGCGCCTGCCGGGTGGTTATCCACTGCCCATGGACTGCGCCATCGTCGCTTACCGAGCGGCGTACAGGATGTTCAATGACCTTCGATTACGCGTTTATCCTCAGCACCCTGCCGGCGTTTCTCAAAGCCGTTGGCGTGACGCTGCAGGTCGGCTTGATCGCTATCGGCACTTCGTTGCTGGTGGCGCTGATCAACGCGACGATTCTGGTGTTTCGCACGCCTTACCTGCAGCGCCTGGTCGGGCTGTATGTGGAGTTGGCGCGTAACACGCCATTGCTGATCCAGTTGTTCTTCGTCTACTTCGCCTTGCCGGCCCTGGGCATCAAAGTCTCGGGCTTCGCCGCAGCGATCATCACCATGACCTTTCTCGGCGGAGCCTACCTCACCGAAGTCCTGCGCGCCGGCGTGGATGCCGTGCCCCAGGCGCAACTTGAGTCCGGTCGTTCAATTGGCTTGTCCCACGGGCAATTGCTGCGCTACGTGATCTTGCCGCAGGCCGGCATCCTCAGCCTGCCGTCGCTGTTCGCCAATTTCATCTTCCTGCTCAAGGAAACCACGGTGGTCTCGGCGGTGGCGGTGCCGGAGATTCTCTACACCACCAAGAGCTACATCGCGCTCTATTACAAAACCTACGAAATGCTCGCCATGCTGACGTTGATCTGCGTGCTGTTGTTTTTGCCTTTGTCGCTGCTGCTCAGCCGTCTGGAAAGGAGGCTCCAGCATGGCCAGTTCGGGTCTTGAGTTGCTCATGGTGTCGTTGCCGCAATTGGGCAAGGGCGCTGCACAAACCTTGTCGATTTCTTTCCTGAGCATCGCCTTCAGCACCGTCGGCGGGGTGCTCTACGGCGTGTTGCGCACGCTGAATTCGACATGGCTCAACGCAATGCTGCGGGTTTATCTGGAATTGTTCCGGGCGATCCCGGTGCTGGTCTGGTTGTATTTGTTGTTCTTCGGCCTGCCGATTTTTTTCGGCCTGAGCATTCCGGGCTTCTGGTGCGCGGTGCTGGTGCTGTCGCTGTGGGGCGCCAGCGAAGTCGGGGAAGTGGTGCGCGGCGCCTTGCATTCGTTACCGCGCGGCCAGCGAGAAGCGGGATTGTCGATTGGCTTGAACGGCCCGCAACTCTACGGCTACGTACTGCTGCCCCAGGCGCTGAAACGCATGACGCCGCCGACCATCAACGTCTACACGCGGATCATCAAGACCAGCTCCCTGGCGGTGCTGATCGGCGTGGTGGACGTGATCAAGGTCGGCCAGCAGATCATCGAGCGCACCTACGAATCGGTACTGATCTACGGCGCGCTGTTTCTGTTTTTCTTTTTCATTTGCTACCCGCTGTCAGCCGCTTCCCGCGTGCTGGAGCGGCGCTGGACGCAAGCATGAGCGCATTGATCGAGTTCAAGGGTTTCAACAAGTTTTTCGGCGAGCAGCAGGTGCTCAACGGCATCGACCTGAAGGTGAGAACGGGCGAGGTGATCGTCATCCTCGGCCCCAGCGGCTGTGGCAAAAGCACCTTGCTGCGCTGCCTCAACGGCCTGGAAGTCGCTCACAGCGGCAGCTTGAATTTTGCCGGGCGTGAGTTGCTGGACAAGGGCACCGACTGGCGCGAAGTGCGTCAGCAGATCGGCATGGTATTCCAGAGTTATCACCTGTTTCCGCACATGAGCGTGCTCGATAACGTGCTGCTTGGCCCGGTGAAAGTGCAGAAGCGCGACCGCCGCGAAGCCCGTGCCCAGGCCGAAGCCTTGCTGGCGCGCGTAGGCCTGTTGGACAAGCGCGACGCGTTCCCGCGTCAGCTCTCCGGTGGTCAGCAGCAACGCATCGCCATCGTCCGTTCGCTGTGCATGAACCCCCAAGTCATGCTCTTTGACGAAGTCACCGCCGCCCTCGACCCGGAGATGGTCAAGGAGGTACTCGAAGTGATTCAGGGGCTGGCCCGCGAGGGCATGACCCTGCTGATTGTCACCCACGAAATGGCCTTCGCCCGCGCCGTGGCCGACCGCATCGTGTTCATGGACGCCGGGCGCATCCTTGAGCAACAACCCCCCGAGATTTTCTTTACGAACCCGCAAACCGCACGAGCGCAGCAGTTCCTGGAGAAGTTCTCCTTCGTCGCCGCACTACCCAAAACGACTCAAATAAAGGAATTGGAACTGCCATGAAAACTGCCAAGTCTTCTCTGCTGCTACTCCCGCTGTTCGGCCTGGCGCTGCTGGCCGGTTGCAACAAAACCGAAGAGCCGGCCAAGCCGAAAGTCGCCAGCGTCAGCAGCGCACCGGCCGGTTACCTGGAAAAGATCAAAGCCCGGGACAAGCTGATTGTCGGCGTGTTCACCGACAAACCGCCGTTCGGTTTTGTCGATGAAGCCGGGCGCTACGTGGGGTTCGATACCGACATTGGCCGCCAATTCGCCAAGGATCTGTTGGGCGATGAAAACAAAGTCGAGTTCGTGGCGGTGGAGCCGGCGAGCCGGATTCCATTCCTGCAAAGCGACAAGGTCGACCTGATCCTGGCCAACATGACCGTCACCCCGGAGCGCAAGGAAGCGGTGGACTTCACCAACCCGAACCTCAAGGTGGCGGTGCAGGCGCTGGTACCGCAGGCCAGTTCAGTGAAGAACCTTGATGACCTGGCGACCCGCACGACTATCGTGACCACGGGCACCACAGCCGATGTCTGGCTGACCAAAAATCACCCGGACTGGAAACTGCTGAAGTTCGAGAAAAACTCCGAGTCTCTGCAAGCCCTGGCCAATGGTCGCGGCGACGCTTATGCGCAGGACAATCTGGTGTTGTTCAGTTGGGCCAAACAAAACCCGGGCTACCGTGTACTGGAGCAGAAGTTGGGCGCCGAAGCACCGATCGCCCCGGCGGTGAAGAAGGGCAACATCGAACTGCGTGATTGGGTGAATGCGGAGTTGGCGAAGCTGGGTGAGGATAAGTTTTTGCTCAAGCTATACGACCAGTATGTGCGCAAAGAGCTGAGCGACGACACCAGGCCTGAGAGCGTGATTGTCGAGGGTGGGAAGTGGCAGGGTTGATTGGCTTCAGATGATCGCTCCCACCTGTGGCGAGGGAGCAAGCTCCCTCGCCACAGAGCGAGGGAACGATCAGTGTGTCTCAGTCAGGCCAATACCACACCGGCTCATCCAGCATCCGCTGCCCGACCATCCCGGTCTGGCCGAAATCTTTCTCCAGCACAATGCAATTGCATTCCGGGTCTTGCTGCAATGCCGAGATCAAGCGCCGCGCATGGGACACCACCCACACCTGGCACTGTTCGGACGCTCGAATAATCAACCGCGCCAACGCCGGCAACAAGTCCGGATGCAGACTGGTTTCCGGCTCATTCAGCACCATCAGCGTCGGCGGCCGGGGTGTCAGCAATGCCGCGACCAGCAACAGATAGCGCAACGTCCCGTCCGACAATTCGGCGGCGGACAGTGGCCGCAACAACCCTTCCTGATAAAACTCGATTGCAAATCGGCCACCTTGCAGCAATGCGATGTTCAGCGTCGCGCCAGGGAACGCATCGCTGATCGCCGCCTGCAAGGCTTCGGGATCGCCGATTTCGCGGATGGTCTGTAATGCCGCCGCAAGGTCGCGACCGTCGTGGTGCAACACCGGTGTGCGAGTGCCCAGTTGTGGTTGTCGCGCCGGAGCTTCGGCATCGCTGCGAAAGTGATCGTAGAAGCGCCAACGGCGGATGAATTCACGCAGCTGCAAGACTTCCGGCGAGGTACGCAAGCTACCAACCTGATCGAACAGGCTGTCGAAATTCGGCGTGCGCTGGGCCAGCACCTCCCAGCCGCGTCCGGCCCGTGTGCGAATCATCGGGCCGTCGCGATCCACCAGCAGGCTGGCCGGGCGATAGAACGGCCCGGACCAGATGCATTCCCTTTTGATTTCCGGGTCCAGAGAAAACGCGGAAAGACTCGGTTCCGCAAGGCCCAGCGCGATCGAGTAGCTGAAGTCTTCGCCGGCAAACCCCAGGCGCAGGCGCTTGACGCCGTGTCGCATGGTTGCCTGGACCGGGATTTCACCAGTGCGCATGCGCTGGGTGATGGTTTCCGGCCCGGCCCAGAAGGTCGAATCCAGCCCACCCTCGCGTGCCAAGCCATTGACCACTCCACCCTGAGCAGTTTCCGCCAGCAGGCGCAAGGCGCGGTAGAGATTGGATTTACCGCTGCCGTTGGGGCCGGTGATCAGGTTCAGCCGTTCGAGCGGAATCACCAATTTATTGATCGAGCGGTAGTTGGCCACCGCGAGGGTTTTGAGCATGGGGAGCTTCCTGCTGCAGGGTCCGCCAGTTTGTCTTATCGTCGGCGACTGTGATCGTCTGTGACGAGGGAGCTTGCTCTTGCTGGGCTACGAAGCGGCTCAAAAAAGTTAAACGAGGTGTGTCAGGCAAAACGAGATAGCAGGTTTGCGTCTGTTGCGCAGCCGAGCGGGAGCAAGCTCCCTCGCCACAGGATAGTCCCCAGGCCATAAGGTACGTAGCAAACCCGTGCACCTGTTGAACCCTGTTCTAAGCTCACAGTCGTATCGTCACTGGCACGTACGTACAACGCAAAGGAGTCTGCATGGCGGGTCCTGGATTGAAATTAATGGTTGGCCTGAGCCTCTTCGCCTTGCTGACCGCCTGTGGTGAAAAAAAGCCCGTCGAGAAGGACCGTCCGCGAGTCTTCGTGCAAGAGGTCAAGCCAACCGATTACGCCGCCGCGGTGACACTCACCGGTGATGTTCAGGCCCGAGTCCAGACCGAGTTGTCGTTCCGCGTGGGCGGCAAGATCATCCAGCGCATGGTCGATGTCGGTGACCGGGTGTCGGCCAAACAAGTGCTGGCCAGGCTTGACCCCAAAGACCTGCAAACCAATGTCGATTCGGCCCAGGCCCAGGTGGTTGCCGAGCAGGCACGGGTCAAACAGACTGCCGCCGCCTTCGTTCGCCAGCAAAAACTCCTGCCCAAGGGCTACACCAGCCAGAGCGAATACGACTCCGCCCAAGCGGCCTTGCGCAGCAGCCAGAGCGCATTGAGCGCGGCTCAAGCGCAATTGGCCAACGCCCGCGATCAACTGAGCTACACCGCGTTGATTGCCGATGCGCCAGGCGTGATTACTGCGCGCCAGGCCGAAGTCGGCCAGGTGGTGCAGGCCACGGTGCCGATTTTCAGCCTGGCCCGGGATGGCGAGCGTGACGCGGTGTTCAATGTTTACGAATCGCTACTGACCGAACCGCCGTCAGACCGATCGATTGTGGTCAGCCTGCTCGACAATCCGAAAATCAAGACCACGGGCACCGTTCGGGAGGTCACGCCAGCGGTGTCCGCGCAGACCGGCACGGTGCAAGTCAAAGTCAGCCTCGATGGTCTCCCTGAAGGCATGCAGCTCGGCTCGGTGGTGAGCGCCACGGCCAAGCCAGTGGGTAAAACCGCAGTGGAACTGCCCTGGGCGGCCCTGACCAAAAACCTCAGCGACCCGGCCGTGTGGCTGGTGGACGCCGAGGGCAAGGCGCAGTTGCACACGGTCACCGTTGGCCGTTACCTGACCGGCAAAGTCATTGTCAGCGCCGGCCTCACCGGTGGCGAAAAAGTCGTCACTGCGGGCGGCCAGTTGCTGCACCCGGGCGTACGGGTGGAGGTCGTCGAAAATACCGATCAGACCCCAACCACAGGAGCCCAACCATGAAGCACCTGTTGCTGTTGTCCGCCGCTGTACTGCTGGTCGCCTGTTCCAAGGAAGAAGCGCCGCCAGAACCGGTGCGGCCGGTGTTGTCTGTGGAAGTGAAAGCGCTCCATCAAGAGGATCTCGGCCGGTTCGCCGGCAGCATTCAGGCCCGTTACGAAAGCAATGTCGGTTTCCGGGTGCCGGGGCGTATCGCCAGCCGCAATGTCGATGTCGGCGCCGAAGTCCAGAAAGGCGCCTTGCTCGCCACCCTCGACCCCACCGATCAGCAGAACCAGTTGCGCTCGGCCCAGGGTGACCTGGCGCGTGTTCAGGCGCAGCTCATCAACGCCCAGGCCAACGCCCGGCGTCAGCAGGAGTTGTTCAATCGCGGGGTCGGCGCTCAGGCGCAACTGGACATCGCCCAGACCGAACTGAAAACCACCCAGGCGTCCCTCGATCAAGCCAGGGCCGCCGTCAACCAGGCGCAGGATCAACTCAACTACGTCGAGCTGCGCACCGATCACAAAGCCATTGTCACCGCGTGGAATGCCGAAGCCGGGCAAGTGGTGACCGCCGGCCAGCAAGTGGTGACCCTGGCGCAGCCGGACATCAAGGAAGCGGTGATCGACTTGCCCGACACCCTGGTCGATGATTTGCCGGCCGACGTGGTGTTCCAGGTCGCCTCGCAACTGGACCCGAGCATCACCAGCACCGCCATCGTGCGCGAAATCGAACCCCAGGCCCAAAGCGCGACCCGTACCCGTCGTGCCCGCCTGAGCCTGACTGATACGCCACCGGGTTTTCACCTCGGCACGGCGATCAGCGTGACCCTCAGCTCTGAAATCAAACCACGCCTCGAACTGCCGGCGAGCGCATTGCAGGAGGTCGATGGGAAAACACGGATCTGGGTCGTCGATCCACAGACGCAAACCGTTGCCCCAAGGGAGGTCAGCCTGGTCAGCCGGACCGACGACACAGTGGTCGTGGCCAACGGTGTGAAATCCGGCGAGCGGGTGGTCAGTGCCGGTGTGAATAGCCTCAAACCGGGGCAGAAAGTGAGAATTGACGAGGGCAGCCCGCAATGAAAGGGAGTTTCAACTTATCCGAGTGGGCCCTCAAGCATCAGTCGTTTGTATGGTATTTGATGTTCGTCGCGCTGTTGATGGGCGTGTTCTCCTACCTGAACCTGGGCCGCGAAGAAGACCCGTCGTTCACCATCAAAACCATGGTGATCCAGACCCGCTGGCCCGGCGCGACCCAGGAAGAAACCCTCAAGCAGGTCACTGACCGGATCGAGAAAAAACTCGAAGAACTCGACTCGCTCGATTACGTGAAAAGCTACACCCGCCCCGGTGAATCGACGGTCTTCGTTAATCTGCTCGACACCACCAGCGCCAAGGACATTCCGCAAATCTGGTATCAGGTGCGCAAGAAGATCAACGACATCCGCGGCGACTTCCCGCAAGGCCTGCAAGGGCCGGGCTTCAACGATGAGTTCGGTGACGTGTTCGGTTCGGTGTATGCCTTTACCTCTGACGGCCTGTCAATGCGCCAGCTACGCGATTACGTGGAACAGGTGCGTGCCGAAATCCGTGAAGTGCCAGGGTTGGGCAAGGTCGAAATGATCGGCGAGCAGGATGAAGTGCTGTACCTGAACTTCTCCACCCGCAAACTCGCCGCCCTCGGCATCGATCAGCGCCAGGTGGTGCAGAGCCTGCAATCACAGAATGCCGTGACCCCGGCGGGAGTGATCGAGGCCGGCCCGGAGCGGATTTCGGTGCGGACCTCGGGGCAGTTTGCCTCTGAGAAAGACCTGGCCAACGTCAACCTGAAGCTCAACGACCGCTTCTACCGCCTGGCCGACATCGCCGACATCAGCCGTGGCTATGTCGATCCTGCCACCCCGGAGTTTCGTTTCAACGGCCAGCCGGCCATCGGCCTGGCAATCGCCATGAAGAAGGGCGGCAACATCCAGGCATTTGGCAAGGCGCTGCATCTGCGCATGAACGAGCTGACGGCCGACCTGCCGGTGGGCGTTGGCGTGCACAACGTTTCCGATCAGGCCGAAGTGGTGGAAGAAGCTGTCGGCGGTTTCACCAGTGCATTGTTCGAGGCCGTGGTGATCGTGCTGATCGTCAGCTTCGTCAGCCTTGGCGTGCGCGCCGGGCTGGTGGTGGCGTGTTCGATTCCGTTGGTGCTGGCGATGGTCTTCCTCTTCATGGAATACAGTGGCATCACCATGCAGCGGATTTCCCTCGGAGCGCTGATCATCGCTCTCGGCCTGCTGGTGGACGACGCGATGATCACGGTGGAGATGATGGTCACACGCCTGGAAATGGGCGAAACCAAAGAACAGGCGGCGACCTTCGCCTACACCTCGACGGCGTTCCCGATGCTCACCGGCACGCTGGTTACCGTCGCCGGTTTCGTGCCGATCGGCTTGAACGCGAGCTCCGCCGGTGAGTACACCTTCACGCTGTTCGCGGTGATCGCGGTGGCCATGCTGGTGTCATGGATCGTCGCCGTGCTGTTCGCCCCGGTACTCGGTGTGCATATTCTGAGCAGCAATGTGAAACCTCACGACGCAGAGCCAGGGCGCATCGGTCGGGCGTTCAATGGCGGCCTGCTGTGGGCCATGCGTAACCGCTGGTGGGCCATCGGTATCACCGTGGCGCTGTTCGTGCTCTCGGTGTTTTCCATGCAGTTCGTGCAGAACCAGTTCTTCCCGTCCTCGGACCGCCCGGAAATCCTCGTCGACCTGAACCTGCCGCAAAACGCCTCGATCGCCGAAACCCGCAAAGCCGTGGACAAGCTCGAAGCGACGCTCAAGGGCGACCCGGACATCGTGCGCTGGAGCACCTACATCGGCGAGGGCGCGATCCGTTTCTACCTGCCCCTCGACCAGCAATTGCAGAACCCGTACTACGCGCAACTGGTGATCGTCAGCAAAGGCCTGGAGTCACGCACGGCGCTGACTGCTCGTTTGCAAAAGCGCTTGCGTGAAGAGTTCGTCGGCATCGGCAGTTACGTCCAGGCCCTGGAAATGGGCCCGCCGGTGGGGCGTCCGATTCAATACAGGGTCAGCGGTAAAGACATCGATCAAGTGCGCAAACACGCGATCGCCCTGGCCACTGAACTGGATAAAAACCCGCACATCGGCGAGATCATTTACGACTGGAACGAACCGGGCAAAGTGCTGCGCATCGACATCGCGCAAGACAAGGCGCGGCAACTGGGGCTGTCGTCGGAAGACGTGGCGAACCTGATGAACAGCATCGTCGTCGGCTCGCCGGTGACGCAGGTCGATGACGACATCTACCTGATCGACGTGGTCGGCCGCGCTGAAGATGCCGAGCGCGGCAGCCCGGAAACCTTGCAGAACTTGCAGATCGTCACCCCCGGCGGTACTTCGATACCGCTGCTGGCGTTCGCCACGGTGCGCTACGAACTGGAGCAACCGCTGGTATGGCGTCGTGACCGCAAACCGACCATCACCATCAAGGCTGCGGTGCGCGACGAGATTCAGCCGACCGACCTGGTGAAGCAGTTGCAACCGGACATCGACAAGTTCGCCGCCGGTTTGCCGGTGGGCTACAAAGTCGCCACTGGCGGCACGGTGGAGGAAAGCGGCAAGGCCCAGGGACCGATTGCCAAGGTCGTGCCGTTGATGCTGTTTTTGATGGCGACCTTCCTGATGATCCAGTTGCACAGCGTGCAGAAGCTGTTCCTGGTGGCCAGCGTCGCGCCGCTCGGCTTGATCGGCGTGGTGCTGGCGCTGATCCCGACGGGCACGCCCATGGGCTTCGTGGCGATCCTCGGGATTCTGGCGCTGATCGGCATCATCATCCGCAACTCGGTGATTCTGGTGACCCAAATCGATTCTTTCGAGAAGAGCGGTTATACGCCGTGGGACGCGGTGGTGCAGGCCACGGAACATCGGCGTCGGCCGATTTTGTTGACGGCAGCGGCGGCGAGTATGGGGATGATCCCGATTGCCCGGGAAGTGTTCTGGGGGCCGATGGCCTACGCGATGATTGGCGGGATCATCATCGCCACCTTGCTGACGCTGCTGTTTTTGCCGGCGCTGTATGTGGCCTGGTACAAGGTACGCGAGCCGAAGAAACAAGCGCCGTAACGATCAGTCGGCTCGACGCCAAACGCTGGCCAACCAAGGCTGCTGCTCCCGCGGCAGCCCTGCCGGCCGGTAGTAATGCTCAAGCTCCACAAACCCCGCCTCGGTCAGCATTTGTTGCCACGCCGCCAGGTCGTAATACGCCCCATAACGCGGTCCGTTCCAGCCTTCCTGATTCTCGCCACGGGGATTGGAACTGAACAACACACCGCCCGGCTTCAATGCCGCGCGCAGTTGCTTCAACACCCTGGGCAACTCCTGACTCGGGACATGAAACAGCACCGCATTGGCAAAAATCCCGTCAAACCGCTCGGCTGGCAGATCGAGCTTCAGGAAGTCCTGCTGCCAGACCTCACACCCGCTGTCGTCCCGAGCCATCTGCGCAAGCTTTTCCGAACCGTCGAGCCCGATGGCGATGTGGCCCAGGCGGGTGAAGGTTTTCAGGTCGCGGCCGGGGCCACAGCCAAAGTCGAGAATGCTGAAGGGCGCCTTACCCTGGATGTGCCGTAGCAGGGCATCGATGTTCTGGCTGACATCGTGATCGCGAGTGCCTTCACGGAAGTCCTCGGCCACCGCGTTGTAATGGCCCAGGGTGGTAGAGGTGATCTGCTCCAGGTCGGCGGGAGTCTGTTTCATGGTCGGCTGCACAGAAAAAGAAAGAAGCACTGACTATAAGCGCTTTCGCACTTTTGATCTTGATTCAGCGCTTGTTCAACCCCCGCGCCAACCGATCCCCACCCAACTGAATCACCGCCACCAACACCACCAGCAACACAATCACCGTCAACATGATCTGGCTGTCAAAGCGCTGATACCCATATCGATAAGCAATGTCGCCCAACCCACCAGCGCCAATCGCCCCGGCCATGGCCGACGAGTTGATCATGGTCACCAGCGTAATGGTGAAGCCGCCGACAATCCCCGGCAGCGCCTCGGGCAGCAGCACATGCCAGACGATATGCCAGCGTCGGCAACCCATTGCCTGCGCCGCTTCGATCAACCCGTGGTCGACTTCCCGCAGGCTGACTTCGGCGATGCGTGCGAAGAACGGCGTAGCGGCAATAGTCAGCGGCACCACCGCTGCCCAAACGCCATAGGTGGTGCCGACGATCAACCGGGTGAACGGAATCAGCGCCACCATCAAAATCAGAAACGGAATCGAGCGGAACAGGTTCACGAACGCGCCCAGTGCGCGGTTCAGCGCCGGTGCTTCGTAGATCCCGCCTTTGGTGCTGGTGACCAGGATCACCGCCAGCGGAATGCCCGCCAGCAGCGCTATCAGCGATGACACGCCGACCATCAGGAAGGTGTCGATGAAACCTTGCAGCAATCGATCAAACCACATAACCCAGCACCTCCACCTGTTGCGCCCAATGCCCGGCGCGTTGACGTAATTCCTCTGCGCCAAGGGACGAACCGGTCACCGCCAGCAGTAATTGCCCCAGCGCATGGCCCTGAATCCGTTCCACGCCCCCTTGCAGCAAACGCACGCGGCCACCGAGGGCGCTGAAAAGCGCCGCCAGGTCTGGCTCGTCGCGGGTATTGCCGGTGAATTGCAAGCGCAGGACCACGGCAGCGCCCGAAGACTGCGGCTGTGCCCGCAAGCGGCTTTGCAGTTCATCCGGCAGGCCGTGTTGCAGCGGCGCGAGCAAGGTCTTGCTCACTTCATGCTGCGGGTTGCCGAAGACCTCCCAGACCGGCCCTTGCTCGACGATTCGCCCGTGTTCCAACACCACGACCCGATCACAGATGTCGCGGATCACCGCCATCTCGTGGGTGATCAGCACGATGGTCAGGCCCAGGCGCTGATTGATCTCGCGCAACAGGCCGAGGATCGATTGGGTGGTCTCCGGATCGAGGGCCGAAGTGGCCTCGTCGCACAGCAGAATCTCCGGGTCATGCACCAACGCGCGGGCGATGCCGACACGTTGTTTCTGCCCGCCGGAAAGCTGCGCCGGATAAGCTTTGTGTTTACCTTGCAGGCCGACCAGTTCGAGCAATTCACGGACCTTCTGCTCGCGTTTTTCCTTGGGTACACCCGCGACTTTCAGCGGCAACTCGACGTTCTGCCAAACCGTCTTGGCCGACATCAGATTGAAGTGCTGGAAGATCATGCCGATGCGTCGGCGCAGCGCCACCAGGCGGTCTTCATCGAACTCGCCGATGTCCACCTGATCGATCAGCACTCGCCCGCTACTCGGTTGTTCGAGGCGGTTGATGGTACGGATCAGAGACGACTTGCCGGCACCGCTGCGCCCGATGATGCCGAACACTTCGCCGCGTTGGATTGCCAGGTCGATACCGTGCAGAGCCGCCACCGGACCTTGCTGGCCATTGTAGGTTTTACCCAGGCCGATGAAGCGCACGTGGGCGCGGTTCAGCTCGGGGTGGAGCTCGGTGCGTTCAGCACTGTGTGGCTCTGGAGTCTCCAGTCGCCGTTGGATGGCGGCCGTCATGCTCAGCTTTCCCAGCCGGCTTGATAGAGCTTGCCGTGGGCTTTATCCAGTGCCGCGCGAACGGCTGGCGAGTGCTGATAGATGTCGACGAACTTGATCAGGCGCGGGTCGGTTTTGCTTTTCGGCTGGATCACGAACTGGATCACGTATTCCTTGTGATCGAGACCATCGAACAGCAGGGCCGAGCTGGCATCGAAGGTTTTCGACAGGCGAATGTAGGCCGGATAACCCTGGACCAGATCGGCGTCGTCGTAGGCGCGTACCAGTTGCACGGCTTCGACCTGAAGGATTTTGATTTTCTTCGGGTTGGCGATGATGTCCTCTTCGGTGGCCTTGTAGCCGACGCCCGGTTTGAGGGTGATCAGGCCGGCCTTGGCCAACAGTTGCAGACCACGACCGCTGTTGATCGGGTCGTTGGCGATGGCCACGCTGGCGCCTTCTGGCAACTCGGCGAAGCTTTTGTATTTCTTCGAATAGAGGCCGACGTTGTTGATGATGCCCGGGGCGAACGGCACCAGATCAAAGCCGGCCGCGGCCTTGGCGTTTTCCAGGAACGGGATGTGCTGGAAATAGTTCACGTCGATGTCGCCCGAGGCGAGGCTGACGTTGGGAGCGATCCAGTCGCTGAACTCCACGAGTTCGACTTTCAGGCCTTGTTTGCTGGCTTCCTCTACGGCGGCTTCCAGCGGAATGGCGAAGGCGGCGGTGGTGCCGACCTTCAACGGCGCGTCGGCGGCGAAGGTGATAGAGCTGAAGAGGCCGAGGGCCAGGGCCAGTGCTTTGACTGGGTGGGAGAGGTAGGTCTTTTTCATGATGAGTTTTCCAGTCAAGTTAAGGCCGATCGTTCCCACTCTCCGCGTGGGAATGCCTCCCGGGACGCTCCGCGTCCCTGCGGCGATGACGCAGAGCGTCACTGGCTGCATCCCCACGCAGAGCGTGGGAACGATCAGGGTCGGGGGTTAGTGTCGGTAGTGGGAGCCCGTATGTTGCTCAGGCAAATGTGCGTCACGCTGAAACAGCTTTTCCCGCAGACTGCCGCCGTCGTAAGCGGTCTTGTACGAGCCCCTGCGTTGCAACTCGGGAATCACCAGCTCAATGAAGTCCACATAGCTTTCCGGGGTGACGATCCTTGTCAGGTTGAAGCCGTCGAGGCCGGTTTCGGCGATCCATGATTCCAGCTCATCGGCCACTTGCTCAGGCGAGCCGACCACGGTGATGTAGCGGCCGCCGAGGGCGTGTTGTTCCAGCAGTTTGCGGCGGGTCCAGTCGTTGTTTTGCAGGTTCTTGGTGGCGGACTGGATGGCGTTGCTCTTCACGTACTGGATCGGTTCGTCGAGTTCGTACTCGGAAAAATCGATCCCGGTGGACGCCGAAAAGTGCGCCACGCCGGCCTCGGCGCTGGCGTAGCTCAGGTACTCGGCATGCTTGGCCCAGGCCAGTGCTTCGGTGGCGCCGACGATCACGTTCAAGCCCATGAACACCTTGATGTCCCAAGGATTGCGCCCGGCCTCGACGGCGCTGGCGCGAACCTTGTCCACTTGAGCCCGGGTCGCCGGTTTGTTCTGGCCGCTGATGAACACGCACTCGGCATGCCGACCGGCGAACAGCAAACCGCGATCGGAGCTGCCGGCCTGGAACAGCACCGGCGTGCGTTGCGGCGACGGCTCGCAGAGGTGATAACCCTCGACCTGATAGAACTCGCCCTTGTGCTCGACCTTGTGCACTTTGTCTGGCTGGGCGTAGATCCGTTGCTCGCGGTCGTTGAGCACCGCGCTGTTTTCCCAGCTGCCTTCCCAGAGTTTGTAGAGCACTTGCAGGTATTCGTCGGCCTGGTCGTAACGTCGGTCGTGTTCCACCTGCTCGCTGAGGCCCATGGCCTTGGCGGCGCTGTCCAGATAGCCGGTGACGATGTTCCAGCCGACCCGGCCGCGACTCAGATGATCAAGCGTCGACAGGCGTCGGGCGAACAGATACGGCGGCTCGTAGGTCAGGTTAGCGGTCAGGCCGAAGCCGAGGTTCTTGGTGACCGCTGCCATGGCCGAGACCAGGAGCAGCGGATCGTTGACCGGCAATTGGATCGACTCTTTGAGCGGCACGTCGATCGAGTTCTGGTAGACGTCGTACACGCCGACGATGTCGGCGATGAACAGACCGTCGAACAGTCCGCGCTCCAGCAGTTGCGCCAGTTCGGTCCAGTATTCGATCGTCTTGTACTGGGTGGACGTGTCCCGTGGGTGGGTCCACAGGCCATGGTTGATGTGCCCGATGCAGTTCATGTTGAACGCGTTGAGCAGGATCTTCTTTTTGCTCATCAAATGGTCCCCCGCAACGGCGGGTTTTCATCGTTGAGGTAGTAATTGCCCACCGCGTGATACTTCCAGCGCACCGGGTCGTGCAGGGTGTGCACCCGGGCGTTGCGCCAGTGGCGATCGAGGCCGTGCTCAATCAGGGTCGCCTGGCTACCAGCCAGTTCGAACAACGTGCTGCCGGCGGCGAGGGAGATCTCAGTGCTGATGGCCCGGGCTTCGGCAACCGCAATCGACGCGGCGGCGACGGTCTCGGCATTGGTGTCGGCCTGGGCCCGGTCGAGGAATTCGCCGGAGCGTTCCAGCAAGGCTTCGGTGGCGTGCAGACGAATACTCAAGTGGCCGAAACTCTTGATGGTCAGCGGGTCTTCGGTGGCTGTTTCATGCGTGGCGTCGATCCACGGTCGGGTTTTGGTGCGCACGAAATGCAATGCATCTTCATAGGCTGCGCGGGCAATGCCGGTGTCGATCGCGGCGTGGAGAATCTGCGCCAATGGGCCGACAGTGGTCGGGCGCTCGAACGCGCTTTGAAATGGAATCACGTCCTCGGCGGCAACGTAGACATCCTCGAACACCACCGAACCGCTGCCGGTGGTGCGCTGGCCGAAGCCGCTCCAGTCGTCGATGACCGTCAGGCCTTTGCTGTTGTGCGGGACGAAGGCCAGCTGTTGCACGCCGTTTTCATCCACTACTGAGGTGGGTATGCGCTGGGCGTAAATGGCGCCGGTGGCGTAGAACTTGCGGCCGTTGATGCGATAGCCATCACCGTCGCGGGTCAGGCGGGTGACGCGGTCATGGGCGGTTTTGGTGCCCAGTTCCGCCAGTGCATTGCCGAAACGCTGGCCGGCCAGCACTTCGGCGTACAGGCGTTTTTTCTGCTCATGGCTGCCGTTCACACGGAGCACTTCGAGGGCGTAGAAATGGTTCTGCGGGATCTGCCCCAGGGAGCCGTCAGCCTGGGCGATCAACGCGATCACTTTGGCCAGGGTGACGTTGGAAACCCCGGCGCCGCCGTATTCCTTTGGCACGCTGATGCCCCAAAGACCCGAACGGGAAAACACTTCCAGTTCCGGGTGCGGCAAACGACGTTCGCGGTCGCGCAGGGCGCTGTCGCGTTTGAAGTCGTCGGCCAGGTCACCGGCGACGATCAGGGCTTGCTCATCGCTGGTAATGACCGCGACGTTTCGAGAAAGAGACATGTGTTTCTCCAGCGATCTGGTCGTTAAATCCAGGAGTGGCGAGCCGGCAACGTGCCGTTCAAGTGATAAGCGCCAACCGCGTGATACTTCCAGCGCACCGGGTCGTGCAGCGTGTGCACCCGGGCATTGCGCCAGTGGCGGTCGAGGTTGAACTCGGCGAGGGTGGCGCGGCTGCCGGCCAGCTCGAAGAGTTTTTCGCTGGCCAGCAGCGAGATCTCGGTGGTCAGCACTTTGGCCTCGGCAACGGCAATCGAGGCGCGTGCCGCAGACTCGGTGGTGAGCGGCGCGGCGTTGACCTGATCGAGCACTTGCCCGGCCTTGCGCAGCAGCGCTTCGGCGGCGTGCAGTTCAATTTTCAGCTTGCCGATATCGGCGATCACGTAGAGGTCGTCGCTGGCCCGTTCGACCTTGGCGTCGATCCAGGGCCGGGCACGGGTTTTCACGAATTCGATGGCGTCATCGATAGCGCCCCGGGCGATGCCGGCGTCGATGGCTGCTTGAATCAGCTGCGATACGGCGCCCTGAGTGTTCGGGCTGTCGTTGATCCTCCAGTTATCCACCACCAACTCGGCGTCGACCCGCACGTTGTTGAGCAAAATGGTGCCGCTGGCGGTGGTGCGCTGGCCGAATCCCGACCAGTCGTCAACGATGCGCAAACCCGGCGTGCCACGACGAACGAAGGCCAACACTTGCTTGCCGTCGTCGTTCAGCGCCTTGACGGCCACCCAATGGGCGAACAAGGCGCCGGTGGAGTAGAACTTCTGCCCGTTGATGACGAAGCCATCGCCGTCTGCGGTGATTCGCGCCTTGAGCTCCAGGGTATTTTTGGTACCGCGCTCCGGCCCCGCGTTACCGATCCGCCAGCCTTCGAGCACGCTTTTGAACAGCTGTTTTTTCTGCGACTCGGTGGCACTGCCCAGTATCAGGTTGAGAATCCCGAACTGGTTCTGCGGGATCTGCCCCAGGGCCGGGTCGGCTGCGGAAATGATCGCGAAGACTTCGGCAACGGTGACGAATGAAACCTGTGGGCCGCCGTACTCACGCGGGATGGCAATGCTGCCCAGGCCGCTGCGGGTGAACTGTTCGATTTCCGACCAGGGCAACTTGCGCTGCTGGTCACGTTTGGCGGCGTGCAGGCGGGCGACTTGCGCCAGCTCTTGGGCAGCCTTGATGGCTTGTGCGTCGTTGCGCAAGACCTGCGCGGGCAACAACAATGGGGCGATGTCCAGATCACTCTGGATGATTGCATCTGCCAGACTGGACATCAGTGCCGCTCCTTGGCTGCACGCAATGCCCTGGCGATTTGCACTGGGGTGATTGTGTTCCGGACCATACCTACCTCACATCTCATGAAAACGCCGCAGGTGTTGCGGCGAACGAAAAACACGAATGTCCGGTGGTCCGGTGTATATACCCTAAACGCGTATAAATAATTAATGAACTAACTTTTAGGAATATAGATAGAAGAGGTGTCACACATCCCTGTAGCAGCTGGCGAAGCCAGCTGCTACAGGGCCTCACTGTTTGCGGGGTTCTGCTGCTTTGAGCGTTTCTTTGGGCGGCACTTTCAGGTAAGGATTGGCACAGCCGATCTTCAGCGTGCGGGCCGGTGCCCAGCGCGAGTTGTTACCCACCCGGTCGAGGATGCAGTAGGTCACTTCCAGTCGAAGGTCTTCGCCGGCTTCGAGAATGATTGCCGGCGGCACCCAGACGTGAATCGGCTGACCCACATCGTCGGCCTTGAGTTTGGGCAGGTCCATGCGCACATCGCCCCAGCGCAGGGTGATTTCGTCGTCGGTGGCCATGTTCAGGTACGGTTCGATGGTCAATGGGACACCGCGTTTGACCTGGTTCGGATTGACCCCCTGACGGCGAATGGTCTCGGGGATGAACACCGGCGCCAGGCTCTGGTTTTCCTCATCGCAAAGGGGCGAGGGTTGACCGCCGGGGCAATCGAGTTTGATCTGGACACGCGCCGCCGGTGATACCGCTGGCCCTTGCCCGATCTGCATGACCTTGTAATGGACGCGAGCAGAACCGTTGGCAATGAAGCTTTCCGGCACCCGCAAGCTCACCGCTTTGTTGCCATGATCCGCTCCCAATACGCTGGAGGCCACGTAGCAGTTGTTCCAGAACAGCTCGATCAGGTCGCCTTCGTACATACGGGGATAGGGAGGCACGTCGATTATCAGGTGAGCGGCCGAGGTGATGTTGATACCAGTCTTGTGAGTTTGCGCCAGGGTCGGGGCTGCAAGCTCGGGTTTGTTCGAAGTGCTTGTCATGGGGTTCTCTCCTTGAAGCCTTACCGCGAAGTCCGTTTCTGAAAGATCGAAAGGCGTGTATTACCAGGCAACAAAACGATTCACTGTTTGTGTGTTTTAAGAATGATCGAGTGTGGTGGTAGTCGCCTGTTGGAGACTAGATAAGAGTGCGTTCGAATAGGTGTCAATAGAACTGATTGGCTAAAGGTTGGTTCTTGGGTTATTCAGAAATTTCCTACGCAGTGTAGTTAGTAAACCGCATCGTGGTGTCGAATTTAGTCCAATATTTCGTGGGTTTTACGCCTTGGGAGCAGCAGCCCGTTGAGTGAGGGTGGTGAGGGATTTCATGGATTTTAAGGGAAGTGAATCTGTTGCAGGACATATATATGTACCGCACGGGAGGGCTGGAAGTTGTTTATGATTTGGGTGAATCAAAGAGGTCAGGGGGAGGAGGGGCATGAGGTTTTTAGAAGAAGGGGGGTGTCACTTCCATCCATGGAAGTTGACGTTTTTTTGAAAGGATGCAACTAAGCGTTGTTAAGGAATTTACTGAGAAACTGCTTCGTCCGTTCTTCTTTCGGGTTGGCAAAGAGTGCCTTGGCTTCGCCCTGTTCGACAATCACACCCTTGTCGAAAAACACCACACGGTTGGCCACGTCCCGAGCAAAACCCATCTCGTGGGTGACGATCACCATGGTGCGTTTCTCCTCGGCCAGGCCGCGGATGGTCGCCAATACTTCGCCCACCAATTCCGGGTCCAGCGCCGAGGTCGGTTCATCGAACAGGATTACTTCCGGTTCCATCGCCAGCGCCCGGGCAATCGCCACACGCTGTTGCTGACCGCCGGAGAGGCGTCGCGGGTAAGCGTCTTCCTTGCCCGCCAGGCCGACCTTGGCCAACAGCTTTTTACCCAAGGCAACGGCGTCGGCTCGTGGAATCTTTTTCACCACGATCGGGCCTTCGATAACGTTTTCCAAGGCTGTGCGATGGGGAAACAGATTGAAGTTCTGGAACACAAAACCCACGTGCTGGCGAAGGCGTCGTACCAGGCTCTGCTGCTGGTTCAGGGGGCGGCTGCCATCGATCTCGATGTCACCGACCTTGATCCGGCCGCTGGTGGGTTCTTCCAGAAAATTCAGGCAACGCAGGAACGTGGTCTTGCCAGAGCCGCTGGGGCCGATGATTGCCACCACCTCGCCTTCCTTCACCTGCAGATCGATGCCGTTGAGCACCACCTGACCCTTGAACTGCTTTGTCAGCTTTTCCACGACAATCATGGGGTCAGGACTCCTGGTCGTGCCGATTGACCCGCTCTTCCAACTTGTTCTGCAGGTGCGAAAGCACCGTGGCCAGAACCCAGTAGATCAGCGCGGCGGCAAGATACATGGTGAAAATTTCGAAGGTACGGGCGGTGATCAGCTGCGCCTGGCGGAACAGCTCCGGCACCTGAATGGTGGCCGCCAGCGCGGTGTCCTTGACCAGCGAGATGAAGCTGTTGCCCAACGGTGGCAGGGCCGTGCGCATCGCTTGCGGCAGAATGGCCCGGCGCAGGGTTTGCGCGCGGGTCATGCCGATACTGGCCGCAGCTTCCCATTGGCCGCGCTCGATGGAGCTGATCGCGGCACGCAGGATTTCGCAGGCGTAGGCCGCCATGTTCAGCGAGAAGCCGATCAGGGCTGCCGGCAGCGGATCAAGTTCGATGCCCAATTGCGGCAAGCCGTAATAGATCACGAACAGTTGCACCAGCAACGGCGTGCCGCGAAAGAACGACACGTAGATGCGGGAAATCCAGCTCACCAGTTTGAAGCGCGACAGGCGCATCAACGCCAGGCCGAAGCCCATCAGCAGGCCGAAGAACATTCCGCCCAGGCTCAGGATGACCGTGTAATACGCGCCCTTGAGCAGGAAGGGCGCGGAGTCCAGCGCGAGTTGGAAAGCTTCTCCCATTATTGAGTGACGTCAGCGCTGAAGTATTTTTCCGAAAGCTTTTTCAGCGTACCGTCGGCACGCAGCTTGTCGATGGCTTTGTTCACCGCGGCCAGCAGTTCAGGCTCGCCTTTGCGCAGGGCAATACCGGCCTCCTGACGGGAGAACGCTTCGCCGGCGGCGGCAGTGTCCTTGGCCTTCCTGGCGTATTCCAGCGCGGCCAGGCGGTCGATCAGAATGGCGTCGATGCGGCCGACGCGCAGATCCTGGAACTTGCTCGGGTCATCTTCGTAGGTGCGGACGTCAGCCTTAGGCACATTCTCTTTCACCCACTGCTCGTAGTTGGTGCCCAGGCCTACGCCGACTTTCTTGCCGGCCAGATCGGCGGCGGTCTTGATGGTGTCTTTGTTTTTGGTCAGGGTCAGCGCCTGAATCCCGGAAACGGTGTACGGCTCGGAGAAGTCGTACTTCTTCTTGCGCTCTTCGGTGATGGTCACCTGGTTGATCACCGCGTCCAGACGCTTGGATTCCAGGGCCGCGAGGATGCCTTCCCATTTGGTCGGCTGCAGTTTGACCTTCACGCCCAGCTCTTTGGCCAAGGCTTCGGAGAACTCGACTTCGAAGCCGCTCAGTTTGCCGGCCTCGTCGACGAAGCTGAACGGTGGATAAGTGCCCTCCAGGCCGACGTTGATCACGCCCGCGTCCTTGATCTTTTGCAGTTGCTCTCCGGCAACCGCTTGCCCGAGCAGGCCGGCGCTCAGCGCCAGGCCCAACGAGCCCACCAGCAGATTTCTACGTAGTGCGGAAAAATTCATGACAAGCCCCTGTGTTTTCTTATGGAAGACGCTTAAGGAAAGTTGGCAAATTCGGGATTTGAACGACTGCGATATCCTGCCCTAAAGCAGCTTATGCGTCTTGCTGCAAATTCGCCTGCGGCGCGACTATATGATGTCGTCTTTAGATAGGAAAATAATAAATATTAAGTTTGTTATTCTTTAATTGAATATTGGAAGAATGCATTCCTGTGGCGAGGGGGCTTGCCCCCGTTCGGCTGCGAAGCAGTCGTAATGTCTGCTGACTCGATATGACTGCCGGACACAAGGGGCCGCTGCGCGACCCAACGGGGGCAAGCCCCCTCGCCACAGGACTATCGGCTATAAAAAGTCTTTGTAGGCAAACAACGCCGGCGCTCCACCGGTGTGCAGGAAGATGATCGGGCCCGCATCGAAGCGCTGGCGCCCGATGCCGTCGAGCAAACCAGCCATGGCCTTGCCGGTATACACCGGGTCCAGCAACAACCCTTCCTGGCTCGCCAACAGCTTCACCGCCGACAGCGTCCCGGCATTCGGCTCGCCATAACGCGGGCCGAAATATTCGTCCCACAGTTCGACTTTGAAACTCGCCGGCAGGCCCACGCCCAACAGCTCGGCAGTGCGTTCGGCGAGGCCCTGGACTTTCGGTCGTTGAGCTTCATCGCTACGGGAAACGGTCACGCCGATGACTGGCAAATCCGGCAGTACTTCGCTCAATGCCAGCGCCAGGCCGCTATGGGTGCCGGCACTGCCGGAAGCCAGGACTACGGCGGCGAATTGCAGCCCGGTGTCCTTGATCTGCTCGGCCAGTTCCAGACCCGCACGGACATAACCCAAAGCGCCCACCGCATTGGAGCCACCAATCGGCACCAGATAGGGTTTCTTGCCGTTGCTGCGCAGACGTGCGGCCAGCGCTTGCAATTGCTCGTCAGCGTTGTCGAGGTTTTCCACCAGTTCGACCTTGGCATCGAACAGGTCCAGCAACAGCCGATTGCCATTGCCGAGGTAGTTGCTATCGTCAGTGCCGAGCGGGTTCTCCAGCAGCGCCACGCAGCCCAGGCCAAGCTTGGCCGCAATGGCGGCGGTTTGGCGCACGTGGTTGGACTGGATCGCGCCAGCGGTGATCAGCGTATCGGCGCCTTGGGCCAGGGCGTCGGCGGCGAGGTATTCGAGTTTGCGCAGCTTGTTGCCGCCCAGTGCCAATGGCGTCAGGTCATCGCGTTTGACGTACACATCGCGGCCCAGCCAGGTCGACAGGCGTTCGAGTTTTTCCAACGGGGTAGGGTGACCGAGCAGGTCGAGGCGGTTAAAACGGGCAAGCTGTTGTTTGATCATGGGTCCGTACTGGCGGAGGAAGATGTCAGGACTATAGGCACGGGTATTTAGCGGGGCAACTGCCAATCGCTTATAGCCAAAAGTATTGTTCCCAGCACTATTGGTTCTTAATTCGGCTGCAAGTCGTTGCCGTAAAGTAATCGCCGTCAGCGCGGCCAGACAGTCCGGCCGCCCGTGAGGAGTTTTTACCGTGAGCGAGCGTTCCAGCCATTGGCAATTGCAGACCATCGTCAGCCAACTGCGTACGGCGCGCGACCAGTGGCGCGCACAAAACGGCCGCGCCAGCACCGAGCAGGGCGGTCGCGAGTTGCCGTCCCGAGCGGCCATGGCGGACATTCTCGAAGCCTTGTGCGGTGCGTTGTTTCCGATGCGTCTGGGGCCGGTGGATTTGCGCGAGGAGAGTGAGGACTTCTACGTCGGCCACACGCTCGACGTGGCGTTGAATGCATTGCTGGCTCAGGCGCGGCTCGAATTGCGTTACGTCGCTCGCCACAGTGCCGGGGTCGATTCTGAAGTCGAAGCCAAGGCCATCCGGATCATTCAGGACTTCGCCCTCGCTCTGCCGGAATTGCGCAGCCTGTTGGACACCGACGTGCTGGCGGCCTATCACGGCGATCCGGCGGCTCGCAGTGTCGATGAAGTGTTGCTGTGCTACCCGGGAATCCTGGCGGTGATTCACCATCGCCTGGCCCACCATTTGTACCGCGCCGGGTTGCCGTTGCTGGCGCGGATCAGCGCGGAAATCGCCCACTCGGCCACCGGTATCGACATCCATCCTGGCGCGCAGATCGGTCGCAGTTTCTTCATCGACCACGGTACGGGTGTGGTGATCGGCGAAACCGCGATCATTGGTGAGCGGGTGCGGATTTATCAGGCCGTGACGTTGGGCGCCAAGCGCTTCCCGGCGGACGAAGACGGCCAGTTGCAGAAGGGCCATCCGCGGCACCCGATCGTCGAGGACGACGTGGTGATCTATGCCGGCGCGACGATTCTGGGACGGATCACCATCGGCAAGGGCTCGACGATTGGTGGCAACGTCTGGCTGACCCGCAGCGTGCCAGCGGGGTGCAACCTGACCCAGGCGAATCTGCAGCATGATGACGGGACGCAGAAGTAAGGCTCCCTGATATTTGCTGACTGACATGCAGTCTTCGCGGGCAAGCCTCGCTCCTACAGAATCAGTGTCGATCGGGGACTTGGCGACCGACACAAAATCTGTAGGAGCGAGGCTTGCCCGCGAATGGTTTCAAGCCAAACCGAGATAATGGCATCCAGCTAATTTTCCACAGAACAAATCCCGTAAACCTCGCGTCATACCCTTCCTTGCACTCGCGCAGAAAAGCTACCGCCGAGCCCTGCGATTAGTCCTTAGCACCCTATTCATGTTTAACTTGAACGTTCATTCAAGTTAAACCGGTGGTTCGCCACCCGCTCACAACAGGAGGCTTGCCTTTGCTGAGTCCGATTTTTACAGCCACGTTTTCCCCCCTCGAGGTGCACCTTTCGTGAGTGCATCGTCCATCCCCGCAAGCGGCCAGGTCCGCATGAATCCGCCGGTGTTTTATTTCGCGGCGACCTTCATTTTGTTGTTCGCCGTCGTGGTCATGGCGATCCCCGAACAGGCTGGTGCCTGGCTGTTGCAAGCGCAAAACTGGGCGGCCAATACGGTCGGCTGGTACTACATGCTCGCGATGACGCTGTATCTGGTCTTCGTGGTGGTCACCGCCTTGTCCGGCTACGGCAAGATCAAGCTCGGTGCCGACCACGACGAGCCCGAATTCAGTTACTTGTCCTGGGCCGGCATGCTGTTCGCCGCGGGGATCAGCATCACGCTGTTTTTCTTTTGTGTGTCCGAACCACTTACGCATTTGGTGCAACCACCGCAAGGCGAGGCCGGTACGGCGGAGGCGGCGCGTCAGGCGATGCAGATTCTGTTTCTGCACTGGGGCCTGCACGGCTGGGGCGTGTTCGCCTTCGTCGGCATGGCGCTGGCCTATTTCGCCTATCGGCATAACCTGCCGCTGGCCCTGCGTTCGGCGCTGTACCCGCTGATCGGCAAGCGCATCAACGGGCCCATCGGTTACGCGGTGGACGGCTTCGGCATCATCGCCACGGTGTTCGGCCTCGGCGCCGACATGGGCTTTGGCGTATTGCACCTCAACTCCGGCCTGGACTACCTGTTCGGCATCGCCCACACCCAGTGGATTCAGGTCGGCCTGATCACGCTGATGATGGGCGCGGCGATCATCGTCGCCGTGTCCGGCGTCGACAAAGGCGTGCGGGTGATGTCCGACATCAACATGCTGCTGGCCTGTGCGCTGCTGCTGTTCGTGTTGTTCGCCGGCCCCACCCAGCACTTGCTCAATACCCTTATCCAGAACCTCGGCGATTACCTCGGCGCCTTGCCGATGAAGAGTTTCGACCTCTACGCCTATGACAAACCCAGCGACTGGCTGGGCGGTTGGACGGTGTTCTACTGGGCCTGGTGGATTGCATGGTCGCCGTTCGTGGGCTTGTTCATTGCGCGGATTTCCCGTGGCCGGACCATCCGCGAATTCGTCTTCGGCGTGCTGTTGATCCCGCTCGGTTTCACCCTGGCGTGGATGTCGATCTTCGGCAACAGCGCCATCGATCAAGTTCTCAATCACGGCATGAGCGCGCTCGGCATGTCGGCCATCGACAACCCGTCGATGACGCTTTACCTGTTGCTGGAGACCTACCCGTGGAGCAAAACCGTGATCGCGGTCACGGTGTTCATCAGCTTTGTGTTCTTCGTCACCTCCGCCGACTCCGGCACCGTGGTGTTGTCGACCTTGTCCGCCAAGGGTGGCAATCCCGATGAGGACGGGCCGAAATGGCTGCGAGTGTTCTGGGGCGCGATGACGGCACTGGTGACCAGCGCACTGCTGTTCTCCGGCAGCATCGATGCCTTGAAGTCGGCGGTGGTGCTGACCTCGTTACCGTTCTCGATGATTTTGCTGCTGATGATGTGGGGCCTGCACAAGGCGTTTTATCTGGAGTCGCAGAAGCAGATCGCGCAATTGCATTCCCTCGCGCCGGTGGCCGGTTCGCGACGCGGTGGATGGCGTCAGCGCTTGAGTCAGGCGGTGCATTTCCCGTCTCGGGATGAGGTCTATCGCTTCCTTGATACGACGGTGCGCCCGGCGATCGAGGAAGTGACCGCCGTGTTTGTCGAGAAGGGGTTGCACGTGGTCACTCAGCCCGACCCGGCCAACGACAACGTTAGCCTGGAAATCGGTCACGGCGAACTGCATCCGTTCATCTATCAGGTGCAAATGCGCGGCTACTTCACACCGTCCTTCGCCCGTGGCGGCATGGGTTCCAAGCAACTCAACAACCGTCGCTACCACCGTGCCGAAGTGCATTTGCGCGAGGGCAGTCAAGACTACGATCTGGTGGGTTACACCAAGGATCAGGTGATCAACGACATCCTCGACCAGTACGAACGGCACATGCAGTTTTTGCATTTGGTGCGTTGATCGACCGGTGGCGCTCAGGTCTCGCTGCTCAACACCATGAACAGCACCAGTGCCGCCACCGGTACGCCGAACACCGCGCTGCCCACCACCAGTTCCGCGCTCAACGGTTGGCCAGCGTTGACCATTCCGACTGCGCCGTTGATCAAGGTCAACGCCAGCCACAGCACGACAAAGCTGTAGGCCAGGGTCTGACGAGAGAAACCGATTTTCTCGCCGATGAACAGCATCAGTGCCAGCAGGATCAGGCCGAAGAAGATGATGATCGTAGTGTGCATGATGCGTTCCGTCCTTCAGATGTGTGCTGCCTTACGGCCCAATACATCGAGCATAGTTAAACCAACCCGCCGTTAACGCGCAGGATTTGCCCGTTGACCCAGGCCGAATCCGGGCCGACCAGGAAGGACACGACGCGGGAGATGTCTTCTGGCTGAGCCAGGCGTTCCAGCGGTGGCATCTTGGCGAAGGTCTGAATCTGTTCTTCGCTCTTGCCGTGCAGGAACAGGTCGGTGGCGACCGGGCCCGGGGCCACGGCGTTGACGGTGATGTTGCGACCGCGCATTTCCTTGGCGAACACCTGGGTCAGGGATTCCACTGCCGCCTTGCTGGCGATGTACACCGCATAGCCCGGCAGGTTCATGCCGACGGTGCTGCTGGAGAAGTTGATGATCCGGCCACCACTGTTCAGGCGCGTTGCCGCTTCACGCAGAGTGTTGAAAGTGCCGCGAGCGTGGATGTTGAAGTTCTGGTCGAACAGTTCGTCGCTGTGTTGCGCCAGCGGCAGCACTTTGAGGATGCCGGCGTTATTGACCAGCACGTCGACCTTGCCCAGTTGGGTTTCGGCTTCGTCGAACAGCCGGCGTACATCGTCGGCGTTGGCCACATCAGCCTTGATCGCTATGGCCCGGTGACCGGCCTGACGCAGTTTTACCACCAGTGCCGACGCCACGGTGGCGCTGTTAGCGTAGTTGATGGCGACGGCGAAACCCTGGGCGGCCAGTTGCTGGGCGATCACGGCACCAATGCCGCGGGAGGCGCCGGTCACGATGGCAACTTTCGAAGTTTGAGTAGTCATGGCGTTGATTCCTTGGAGTGGCTGGGGTGTGGTGCCAGATTCACATGTTTACTCAGGGTGATAGATGCACGAGAGTTGCCTTTACTGTTCAATAATCGCCAACAATCGATCGTCAGGAGCGCCGTATGGATCAAGTCAAGGCGATGAAGGTTTTCGTGCGGATCTACGAGCGCAGCAGCTTCACGCTGGCGGCCGATGACCTGAACCTGCCGCGTGCCACCCTGACCCATACGCTGAATCAGTTCGAAGCCTGGCTCGGTACCCGTTTACTGGAGCGCAGCACGCGCAAGGTCCGTCCTACGCTGGATGGCGAGGCGTACTACTTGCGTTGCGTGCAGTTGTTGGCAGAACTGGAAGAAGCCGAACTGGCATTTCGCGGCGTTGCGCCGAAAGGCCGATTACGGGTGGATCTGCATGGCACGTTGGCCAAGCACTTTGTAATCCCGGCGTTGCCGCAATTCATGGCGCGCTACCCGGACATCGAACTGTCCATCAGCGAAGCTGATCGCTTCGTCGACCTGATCGCCGAAGGCGTTGATTGCGTGTTGCGCGCCGGCACCTTGGGCGACTCGGCGCTAATCGGTAAACGTGTCGCCAACTTGCGCCAGATCACCTGCGCCAGCCCGGCATACTTGCGTAAGTACGGCGAACCGAAAAACCTCGAAGACCTGAAAAACCACCGCGCGGTGAACTACGTTTCGCGCACCACGGCCAAGCTGTTTCCATTCGAGTTCATGGTGGATGGCGAGCTGAAAGAAGTGGCCATCGATGGCGCGTTGTCGGTGTTCGGCGCGGAGATTTATGCGGCCTCGGCAATTGCCGGATTGGGGCTGATTCAGTGCCCGCATTACCGAATGGAAACGCAAATTGCCCAAGGGTTGGTGCAGGAAATCCTCACCGACACACCGCCGCCGTCGATGCCGGTTTCGGTGTTGTATCCGCATAACCGACACATGTCGCCACGGGTTCGAGTGTTTGTGGATTGGTTGGGGGAGGTGTTTGCGGGTGCCCGGTAACCGATGGTCTGCGAGCAATCTGGCCTGCTTGTGTTCGGCTAATATTTATCAGAGTGTGTATCGTGTGTATTGAAGGTGTGATCATCGCGTAATGTGCTCAGCAGATGCTGCCCACAAGGACGAAGGTGATGCGAAGTCGGGAAATGATCAGGATGATCGAGGAGGATGGTTGGTATCTGGTGGCCGTGAAAGGTAGCCATCATCAGTACAAGCACCCGTGTAAGTCAGGCAGGGTGACGATAAAACACCCTGATTCGGATCTTCCAAAAGGCACGATCAACAGCATATTGAAACAGGCGGGTCTGAAATGAGGCCCGACATCGGAAACGAAAGCCTCGAAGGGGCCACATCACAGGAAGGACTCATCGAAATGAAATTCCCGGTCGTTCTGCACAAGGATGCCGACTCAGAATACGGAGTGATTATCCCGGACGTGCCGGGATGCTTCTCCGCAGGCGCTACAGTGGCGCAGGCATTTGAAAACGTGAAAGAAGCGTTGGCTTTGCACTACGAAGGTCTGGTCGCCGATGGTGATCCACTTCCGCAGGTGCGTGAAATTGACGCTCATCTTGATAACCCTGATTACGCTGGCGGTGTGTGGGGTGTGGTCGAATTCGATATCACACCCTATTTCGGCAAGTCGGTGCGCTTCAATGCCACGCTTCCTGAGCAGTTGCTTGAGCGTATCGATCAGACGGTCAGACGAGATCAGCGATATAGCTCAAGGTCTGGCTTTTTGGCGGCTGCCGCGCTACGTGAGTTGTCGGCGTAAGTGTTGGGCGTGGATATCGACTCTATGGGGGAACTCAGTTTTTCATAATCTATGAAACGTTTCAGCAATTAGTCGAATCCGGGGTTTCCTGGCGTTTGTCTGGGCGTATGCTGGGCAGCTTGCAAAGCAGTCGATACCCCATTCAAGACCCACAAGAGAGGATTCGATGACCTACACCGCTGCCGAAAACCGCTACGATTCCATCCCTTACCGCCGCGTAGGTCGCAGCGGACTGGTGCTGCCGGCACTGTCGCTGGGCCTGTGGCACAACTTCGGCGACAGCACGCCGATCGACACCCAGCGCTCGCTGCTGCGCACGGCGTTCGATCTGGGCATCAACCACTTCGACCTGGCCAACAACTATGGCCCGCCGTACGGCAGCGCCGAGATCAACTTCGGTCGTTTGCTGCGCGAAGACTTCAAGCAGTACCGCGATGAGCTGATCATCTCCAGCAAGGCCGGTTGGGACATGTGGCCCGGCCCTTACGGCCAGGGCGGCGGATCGCGCAAGTATGTGCTGGCCAGTCTCGACCAGAGCCTGCAACGCCTGGGCCTCGATTACGTGGACATCTTCTATTCCCACCGTTTTGACCCGGACACCCCGCTGGAAGAAACTGCCAGCGCACTGGCCACCGCCGTGCAACAGGGCAAGGCCTTGTACATTGGCATCTCGTCTTACTCCGGGGTGAAAACCCGGGAAATGGCCGCGTTGCTCAAGGAGTGGAAAGTCCCGCTGCTGATCCACCAGCCGGCCTACAACCTGCTCAATCGCTGGGTGGAAAAGGACCTGCTGGATGTCACCGACGAACTCGGTACCGGCGTGATCGCCTTCACGCCGTTGGCGCAGGGCCTGTTGACCGACAAATACCTCAATGGCATTCCGAAGGATGCGCGGGTCAATCGCCCGGGCGGTGATTCATTGCAGTCCTCTCACCTGTCCGAAGCCAACATCGCCCAAGTGCGGGCGCTCAATGAGATCGCCAAGCGTCGTGGTCAGAGCCTGGCGCAACTGGCGTTGGCCTGGACCCTGCGCGATCCACGGGTGACCTCGGCGCTGATCGGCGCGAGCCGGCCGGAGCAGATCATCGAGAACGTCGGGGCGCTGAAGAACCTGAGTTTTAGCGTGGAAGAACTGGCGGAGATTGATCGATTTGCCCAGGAGGGCGGGATCAATCTGTGGGAGAAGCCTTCGATGGCTGAGTAACTGAGTACTGATCGTTCCCATGCAGAGCGTGGGAACGATCGGGAACTGGCGGATCAACGAAAAAACGGCACATCCCCCAACACCGTCGCCCGCTGCATCACCCGCCGTGCCGGGCGGTAATCATCCACCGCGTAATGCTGGGTCACGCGGTTATCCCAAAACGCGATGTCGTCTTTCTGCCAGCGCCAGCGGATGGTGAAGTCCGGCCGTGTGGTGTGGGCGAACAAGAACTTCAGAACTGCTTCGCTCTCGGTTTCCGACAACTCATTGATCTTCGATGTGAAGCCCTCATTGACGAATAACGACCGGCGCCCGCTCACCGGGTGTGTACGAATCACCGGGTGTGACAGTGGCGGGTTCTTGCGCCGGGCTTCTTCCCACTGGGCCAACGCCTCCGGCGTGTTGCCATAGCGCTCCAGTGGAAACGAGCGGGTGAAATCGTGAGTGGCGGTCAGCCCCTCGAGCAAGGTTTTCATCGGCGCGGACAACGCTTCATACGCCGCAATGCCGCTGGCCCACAGGGTGTCGCCGCCAAACTCCGGCAGCAACTTGGCGCTGAGCACCGCGCCCATCGCCGGGGTCGGCAGGAACGTCACATCGGTGTGCCAGATCGCGTTGTCCCGCACGTCGGTGACGGCGGTGTCGAGGATCAGTACTTCCGGTTGTTCCGGCACGTTCGGGTAGATCGGATGAATATGCAGGTCGCCGAAATAGGCGGCGAATCGCGCCTGTTGCTGTGGCTCGATCGGCTGGTTGCGGAAGAACAGCACCTGATACTTGAGCAGCGCCTGCTCGATGGCGGCGCGTTGTTCCGCGTTCAGCGGCTGACTGATGTCGACGCCGCTGATTTGCGCGCCGAGGGCGCAGCTTAAAGGGACGATAGTCAGGTGGCTCATGGTGGTTCTCTTCAATCCGGGGTGTCGACACATGAATATTCAGTGAGCCTGGCCATGCCACGGCACCAGTTTGCGCTGCAGGGCGCGCAGGCCCATCTCCATGGCGAAGGCGATCAGCGCGATCACCAGAATCCCCAGCACCACCACATCGGTGACCAGGAACTGCGCCGCCGACTGCACCATGAAGCCCAAACCGCTGGTGGCAGCGATCAACTCGGCAGCCACCAGCGTCGACCAACCTACCCCCAAGCCAATGCGCACGCCGGTCAAAATGTCCGGCAAGGCACTGGGCAGAATCACATGGCGAATCAACTGCGCCCGAGTCGCACCCAACGACTGCGCGGCGCGCAATTTCGCCGGGTCGACGGTGCGCACGCCGGTGGCGGTGGCGATGGCTATCGGGGCGAAGATCGCCAGGTAGATCAGCAACACTTTCGACAGCTCACCGATGCCGCACCAGATCACGATCAGCGGCAAATAGGCCAGGGGCGGAATCGGGCGGTAAAACTCGATCAGCGGATCGAGAATGCCGCGAGCAATGCGGTTGTGGCCGATGGCAATGCCGATCGGCACTGCGGTCAGCACTGCGAAGCCCAGGCCCAAACCGATGCGGCTGAGGCTCGCGCCCAAGTGCTGCCACAAGGTCGAATCCATGTAACCGCTGGTCACCAGCAACCAGCCTTTTTGCAGCACGGCGGAGGGGGGCGGCAGGAACAGTGGTTCGATCAAACCGGTGGCGGTGACGGCCCACCAGATCGCCAACAGCGCGATCAGTGTCAGCACGCTGATCCAGCGGGTGCTGATACGGCGGCGTAGCGCGATCACCGCCGAGCCCTTCACCTTTGAACCGGGTTTTACCGTTGCGGCGGGAATTCCATAGCTGCTCATGCGTGCTCCTGCCGCTGGACGGCACTGCGTTGGGAGAACACTTTGGCGAGCACGTGTTCGCGGGTTTCGATAAAACGCGGGTCGGACTTGATCGAGCGCGCCGATTCACCTGCGGCGTAACGTTGGCCAAAATCCAGGCTCAGGCGCTCGACGATTTGCCCGGGATTCGGCGCCAGCAGAATCAGGTCGGTGGCGAGGAACACCGCTTCTTCAATATCGTGGGTAATCAGGAACACCGGTTTGGCGGTGCGTTGCCAGACTTGCAGCAGCAGCTCCTGCATCTGTTCGCGGGTGAAGGCATCCAGGGCGCCGAAGGGTTCGTCCATCAGCAACACCCGAGGGTCGGCGGCGAGGGCGCGGGCCAGGCCGACACGTTGTTTCTGCCCGCCCGAGAGTTGCCAGATGCGGCGGTTTTCGAAACCGGAAAGGTCTACCAGCGCGAGCATTTCCCGGGCGCGCTGTTCACGTTTTTCCCGCGCGGCGCCGGCCAGTTCCAGGCCGAAGCCGACGTTGGCCAGCACGTCCTGCCAAGGCAGCAGGGCGTCGTCCTGAAACACCACGCCGCGCTCGGCGCTCGGGCCTTTGACCGGCACGCCGTCAAGGGTGATGCGCCCGGCGCTGGGCTCGACGAAACCGGCAATCAGGTTCAACAGCGAAGTCTTGCCACTGCCGGAAGGGCCGAGGGCGACCAGCAACTGCCGGGGCCCAAGGCTCAGGGAAATATCCGCCAGCACAGGTTCCGCTGCACCGGGGTACTGTGCGCTGATGCGCTCCAGCTGTAGCAAAGCCATCGCGGTTAACTCCCGATCAGTTGGTGATGTACTTGGCGCTGACGTACGGCGCGTAGTCCGGCAGCACAGCCTCGACCTTGCCCTGTTCCTTGAGGAACGCCGCGGTGTCGGTAATGGCCTTGGTGGTCGGCGCGCCGAGGGTGATCACCTGATCAGCCGCCAGCGGATACACGTTGCCTTGCAGCAGCAGCGGAATATCGCTGGCCTTGGCACCGGAGAGTTTCACCAGTTTGTCGACGTTGCTTTGGTTGGCCAGCCAGGCTTGCGGATCCTTGCGGTAGTCGGCGTAGGCATCGAGGGTCACTTTGGCGAATGCGGTGACGATCTCCGGATGCTTCTCGGCGAAGTCCTTGCGCACGATCCAGGCATCGAAGGTCGGCGCGCCGAACTTGGCCAGTTCGCCGGAAGTGATCAGCACTTTGCCGTTTTCCTTGGCCACACCGAGCGCCGGGTCCCACACGTAGGTGGCGTCGATGTCACCGCGTTTCCATGCCGCGATGATCGCTGGCGGCGCGAGGTTGAGCACGGTGACTTTCGACGGGTCGATGTTCCAGTGTTTCAGCGCTGCAAGCAGGCTGTAGTGGCCGGTGGAGACGAACGGTACGGCGACTTTCTTGCCGATCAGGTCTTGCGGGGTCTTGATCCCGGACCCGTCGCGCGCGACCAAGGCTTCGGCGGCGCCGATCTGGGTGGCGATGAGGAAGGTTTCCACCGGGACTTTGCGGGTGATTGCCGCCGTCAGGGGGCTGGAGCCGAGATAGCCGATCTGCACATCACCGGAAGCGATGGCGGCGATGATGTCGGCGCCGCTATCGAATTTGCGCCAGTCGATACTGGCTTTGGTGGCTTTTTCGTAGGCGCCGTCGGCTTGGGCGACTTTGGCCGGGTCAACGGTAGTCTGGTAGGCGACGGTCACGTCTGCCGCCTGAGCCAGGAAGCTCGCCGCAGCCAACGACGCGGCCACCAGAAGGCGAAGGGGGGAAATCAGTTTCATGGGGAAGCTCCTTTTCAGACGACCGGGAGTCGGCGTGAAAAAGAGACTAAATGATATAAGAAACTTAAAATAAATAACTTTTTAGAATTAGCATATGAGCGGAAAATTCTAAGGGAGAATAGTCGTGTATTGCTCTTGTGGCGAGGGAGCTTGCTCCCGCTGGACCGGGCTGGCGCTCCAGGCCGAAGGACTCTCAAAAAAAGCGAAGGTGTTGTGCCAGATTAAACACCGTCGCAGATTTTACGGCTGCTGCGCAGCCGAGCGGGAGCAAGCTCCCTCGCCACAGAGGTTTACGTCTAATTGCTGATCGCCAGAATGCTCGCCTGATACGACCCGACAAACACATCGAAATCGCCGACTTCGTTCTGTTCAAGTTCAGCCTGTTGAGCCAACGACGAACGCGCCAACTCTTCAAACCTGGCCTGTTCTTCGCCTGAAAGCGGCTCGCTGCGGAAAAACTCCGCATGCGCCTGGCTTTGGCGCAAGGAGAACTGGGCGAAGCTTTCCTTGTGCTCGGCCATCGCTGCCAGCACCTGGGCCGATGGCGTCAGGGACGAGTCCTGGACCTTGGCCATTTGGGCGTCCAGCGCCTTGCTGTGGGCATCGCCGCCATGGCTCTGATCCAGCAGCGCCGCCAGTGGCGCAATCTTCTCCAGCAATTCGCCGGCCCATTCCTTCATGTCCACCGCTTGCCCGTCGCGTTGCAGTTGCAGGCCCGGACGACGACCTTCCTTGACCACGCTGAGGAAGTTCGACGTTGCGTTACCGCAGCTGGTACTGGTCAACAGCGGGCTTTCGTTCAGCGCGCAGTACAGCAGGAATGCGTCGAGGAACCGTGATTCGGTGAGGTCGATGCCCATCGGCAGGAACGGGTTGATGTCCAGGCAGCGGACTTCGACGTACTGGATGCCACGGGCCACCAGCGCCTGAATCGGCCGTTCGCCGGTGTAGGTCACACGCTTGGGGCGGATGTTGGAGTAGTACTCGTTTTCGATCTGCAGGATGTTGGTGTTGAGCTGAACCCACTCACCGTCCTTGTGCGTACCCACCTCGACGTACGCTGGATACGGCGTAGCTACCGCTTTGCGCAGGCTGTCGGTGTAGCTGGTCAGATCGTTGTAGCACGGCGTCAGGCCGGCTTGGGCGTTGCTCTGGTAACCCAGATCGCTCATGCGCAGGCTGGTGGCGTACGGCAGGTACAAGGTGTCCGGATCCAGTTGTTCCAGTTGATGCGAGCGACCGCGCAGGAAACCGGCGTCCAGTGCAGGGGACGCGCCGAAAAGGTACATCAGCAGCCAGCTGTAGCGACGGAAGTTGCGGATCAGCGCGATGTAGGCTGACGACTGATAATCGCGGTCGGTGCCGACAAAGCCTTCGGCCTCTTTAAGCAGCGGCCAGAGCTTTTCCGGCAGGGAAAAGTTGTAGTGGATCCCGGCGATGCACTGCATCGTCTTGCCGTAACGCAGGGCCAGGCCCTTGCGATAGACGTACTTGAGCTGACCGATGTTGGAGGTGCCGTAATAGGCGATCGGGATGTCTTCCTCGGCCGGCAACGGGCACGGCATCGATGGACTCCACAGGTACTCGTCGCCGAGTTTGCTGTAGGCAAACCGGTGAATCTTGTCCAGGCTCGCCAGCGTATCCGCCGGGTCTGGCAGGGCCGGCGTGATGAACTCCAGCAGCGACTCGGAGTAGTCAGTGGTGATTTGTTCGTTGGTCAGCGCGGAACCCAATGCTTCGGGGTGCGGCGTTTGTGCCAGGCGCCCTTCGCCTGTCACGCGCAGGCATTCACGTTCGATGCCGTGAAGGCACTGTTCGAGCAGAGAGAGGTTAGCGCGCTCGCCGAGCAGAGCCAGGCGGCGGTTGAGAAGTTCGCTCAAGTTGGATTCCTTCACGCGTCAGTCGCCCCAATATGGGGGTGGGCAAGACGGTCTACAAGGGTGAAGTTGAAACTGGCGTTTTCGCCTGGTTCTTGAGCCATACAGGCCCGTATTGAAAGGCCAACTTCAATCCTTGAATCTGGCAGACACGAGCGAACGAAACTCCGACGCTGTAGTCACAGCGCCGAAATTAACTCAAATTGATGATTGGGGGCTACAGGACAGCGAACGTGCCTTGTGCTTTTGCGACCAGTTTGTCGCCTTGCATCACATCGGCCTCGACGACAAGCGTGCGACGGCCCGGGTGGATCACCCTGGCCGTGCACATCACTTCACCGTCGGCGACGGCGCGGATGTAGTTGATCTTGCACTCGATGGTCGCGCTTTGCTGGTCAAAGCCGTGGGTGCTGGAGCAGGCCAGCCCCATGGCAATGTCCACCAGACTGAACAAGGCCCCGCCGTGCAGCTTGCCGCCGCGATTGCGCAACTGTGGCTCCAGCGCCAGGGCGACTTGCGCCACCCCGGTGTCCAGGCTGTGCAAGCGACACCCCAGCAGCTTGAAAAATGCGCTTTCGGTCAAGCCGGCCGGGATCTCCATCAACGTTTCTTCAACTGCTTGGCGTTGGCAAACAGCGACGCCATGGCGTTGTTGGTCGGAGCCGCTGCCGGGGTTTCCTTGCGCGGCGCGGTGTTCTGGGATTGGCGCGGAGCCGACCCCGGACGTGCACCACGGGCACCGTCGATCTTCTCGCCCGGGGTGTCGCTCATGCGCATCGACAGGCCGACGCGTTTGCGCGGGATATCGACTTCCATGACCTTCACCTTGACCACATCACCGGCCTTCACCGCTTCGCGTGGATCCTTGATGAACTTCTCCGACAGCGCGGAAATGTGCACCAGACCGTCCTGATGCACGCCGATGTCGACGAAGGCACCGAAGTTGGTCACGTTGGTGACCACGCCTTCGAGGATCATGCCCAGTTGCAGGTCCTTGAGGTCTTCGACGCCGTCCTGGAACTCGGCGGTCTTGAACTCGGGACGCGGGTCGCGGCCAGGTTTTTCCAGCTCTTGCAGAATGTCGGTGACCGTCGGCAGGCCGAACGTTTCGTCGGTGTACTTCTTCGGGTCCAGGCGCTTGAGGAACGCGGCGTCGCCGATCAGCGAGCGAATGTCGCGGTCGGTTTCAGCGGCAATGCGCTGCACCAGCGGATAGGCTTCCGGGTGAACCGCCGACGAATCCAGCGGATTGTCGCCATTCATTACGCGCAGGAAGCCGGCGGCCTGTTCGAAGGTTTTTTCACCCAGGCGGGCGACTTTCTTCAATGCCGCACGGGTTTTGAACGCACCGTGCTCGTCGCGGTGGGCAACGATGTTCTGCGCCAGGGTCGCGTTGAGGCCGGAGATGCGCGCCAGCAGCGCCACGGATGCAGTATTCACGTCCACGCCCACGGCGTTCACGCAATCTTCGACCACTGCGTCCAGGCCGCGCGCCAGTTTCAGCTGCGACACGTCGTGCTGGTATTGGCCAACGCCGATGGATTTCGGATCGATTTTCACCAGCTCGGCCAGCGGGTCCTGCAAGCGACGAGCGATGGACACCGCGCCACGGATCGACACGTCCAGGTCCGGGAATTCCTTGGAAGCCAGTTCCGAAGCCGAGTACACCGATGCGCCGGCCTCGGAGACCATGACTTTGGTCATCTTCATGGCTGGGTATTTTTTGATCAGTTCAGCCGCCAGTTTGTCGGTTTCGCGGCTGGCGGTGCCGTTGCCGATGGCGATCAGGTCCACCGAATGCTTGGCGCACAGGGCGGCGAGCACGGCGAGGGTCTGGTCCCACTTGTTGTGCGGCACGTGCGGGTAAACCGTGGCGTGGTCCAGCAGCTTGCCGGTGGCGTCGACCACGGCGACCTTGCAGCCGGTGCGCAGGCCCGGATCGAGGCCCAGGGTGGCACGCGGGCCGGCCGGCGCGGCCAGCAGCAGGTCGTGCAGGTTGTGGGCGAACACGTTGATCGCTTCGGTTTCCGCGCCATCGCGCAGCTCGCCCAGCAGGTCGGTTTCCAGGTGGGTGTAGAGCTTGACCTTCCAGGTCCAGCGCACCACTTCGCCCAGCCATTTGTCGGCGGCGCGGTTCTGGTTCTGGATGCCGAATTGCTGGCCGATCATGCCTTCGCACGGGTGCATGGTGCCCGGCAGCTCGTCACCGACTTTCAGCGCGGAGCTGAGAATGCCTTCGTTGCGGCCACGGAAAATCGCCAGTGCGCGGTGGGACGGCATGCTTTTCAGCGGTTCGTCGTGTTCGAAGTAGTCGCGGAACTTGGCGCCTTCCTCTTCCTTGCCGGCGATCACGCGGGCACTGAGGGTGGCTTCCTGCTTGAGGTAATTGCGCAGCTTGTCCAGCAGACCGGCGTCTTCGGCGAAGCGCTCCATGAGGATGTACTTGGCGCCTTCGAGCGCGGCCTTCACATCGGCCACGCCTTTTTCGGCGTCGATGAAGCGCGCCGCTTCGGTTTCCGGATTCAGGGTTGGATCGTTGAACAGGCCTTCGGCCAGTTCGCCGAGGCCGGCTTCCAGGGCGATCTGGCCCTTGGTGCGGCGCTTCTGCTTGTACGGCAGGTACAAGTCTTCGAGGCGGGTCTTGGTGTCGGCGAGCTTGATGTCGCGCTCAAGTGCAGGGGTCAGCTTGCCTTGCTCCTCGATGCTGGCGAGGATGCTGATACGCCGTTCGTCGAGTTCTCGCAGGTAGCGCAGACGCTCTTCCAGATGACGCAGTTGCGTGTCATCGAGGCTGCCGGTCACTTCTTTCCGGTAGCGGGCGATGAAGGGCACCGTGGAGCCTTCATCGAGTAGCGCGACGGCCGCTTCGACCTGTTGTGGGCGGACGCCGAGTTCCTCGGCGATGCGGCTGTTGATGCTGTCCATAAAACCACCTGACAAATTGTGAAAGCAGGCTCGCAGGCGCGGAAATAGGGCCTTCGCGAGTCTGGTTGAGCGGCCTGGCGAGCGCCGCTACCTGGATCAACAGGCATTGCCGTTGACCCGTGAAATCGAACAATTACTGCCAGCGCCATGAAAATAAAAAGTGGTTGCCGGCAATAACGATCAGACGTTGCCTGACACAAAAGGCCGCGCATTATAACCAGCGTTGTGTCATTCGGGGGCATTGCAGGCTGTAGGCGAAAAGACTGGTTTTCTGGCGGTGAAGGAAAAATCTGCTAACAATGCACTCGGTGCGTATAACGGCAGCTACGCCATAATGCGCGCCGAGATCAAAGGAGCATCCAATGAGCAGCACTGCACAAACTGCTGAAGGCGAAAAAATTCTTATCGTTGACGACGATCCAGGGCTGAGCAGCCTGCTGGAACGCTTTTTCGTCAGCAAGGGCTACCGTGCCCGCGCCGTCCCGAACACCGAACAAATGGACCGCCTGCTGGCGCGTGAAGTGTTCAACCTGGTCGTCCTCGACCTGATGCTGCCCGGCGAAGACGGCCTGACCGCCTGCCGCCGCCTGCGCACGGCGAACAATCAGATTCCAATCATCATGCTCACCGCCAAGGGCGACGAGCTGAGCCGCATCAAGGGCCTGGAACTGGGCGCCGACGATTACCTGGCCAAGCCGTTCAACCCGGACGAGCTGATGGCCCGGGTCAAAGCGGTGCTGCGGCGCCAGGCAGCACCGGTGCCGGGTGCACCGGGCAGCGAAGACGAAAGCGTGACCTTCGGTGACTACGAGCTGTCCCTGGCCACCCGCGAACTCAAGCGTGGCGACAAAGTGCACATGCTCACCACCGGTGAGTTCGCGGTGCTCAAGGCCCTGGTCATGAACGCCCGTCAACCGCTGACCCGCGACAAGCTGATGAACCTGGCCCGTGGCCGCGAGTGGGATGCCCTGGAGCGATCCATCGACGTGCAGATCTCCCGTCTGCGCCGGATGATCGAGCCCGATCCGTCCAAACCGCGCTACATCCAGACCGTCTGGGGCGTGGGCTACGTGTTCGTTCCGGATGGCGCCGCCACGAAGTGATCGGTGATTTGTAGGAGCGGGTCCTGCGGGCAACGGGTCGGATGACCTTTCCCGCAGACTCGCGATCCGCAATATGCGAGCATCGCTCGCTCCTGCAAGTGTGTAGCGGTTACCCATGAAAACCCCTGTTTGGTTCCCCCAGAGCTTCTTCTCCCGCACCCTGTGGCTGGTGCTGATCGTCGTCCTGTTCTCCAAGGCGCTGACCCTGGTTTATCTGTTGATGAACGAAGACGTGCTGGTGGATCGCCAATACAGCCACGGCGTCGCCCTGACGCTGCGCGCCTATTGGGCCGCCGATGAAGAGAACCGCGCGAAGATTGCCGATGCCGCGACCCTGATCCGGGTGGTAGGGGCCGGTGTGCCCGAAGGCGAGCAGCACTGGCCGTACAGCGAGATCTACCAGCGACAGATGCAGGCCGAACTGGGTGCCGACACCGAAGTACGATTACGCATGCACTCGCCACCGGCGCTGTGGGTCCGGGCGCCCAGCCTGGGCGATGGCTGGCTGAAAGTGCCGCTGTATCCGCATCCGTTGCGCGGCCAGAAAATCTGGAACGTGCTCGGCTGGTTCCTCGCCATCGGCTTGTTGTCGACCGCTTCGGCGTGGATTTTCGTCAGCCAGCTCAATCAACCGTTGAAACGTCTGGTCTATGCCGCGCGGCAACTCGGTCAGGGCCGCAGCGTGCGTCTGCCGATCAGCGACACGCCGAGTGAAATGACCGAGGTTTATCGCGCCTTCAATCAGATGGCCGAAGACGTCGAACAGGCGGGGCGCGAGCGCGAGCTGATGCTGGCCGGGGTGTCTCACGACCTGCGCACGCCGCTGACCCGTTTGCGGCTGTCCCTGGAACTGATGGGCGATCACAGTGACCTGACGGACGACATGATCCGCGACATCGAAGACATGGACGCGATTCTTGACCAGTTCCTGGCCTTCATTCGCGACGGTCGTGACGAGTTGGTGGAAGAAGTGGACCTGAGCGATCTGGTTCGCGAAGTCGCCGCACCGTACAACCAGAACGAAGAAAAAGTGCACTTGCGCCTGGAGCCGATCCAGCCGTTCCCGTTGCGTCGGGTGTCGATGAAGCGGCTGCTGAACAACCTGATCGGCAATGCGCTGCATCACGCTGGCAGTGGAGTGGAAGTGGCGGCTTATGTGTCCGGGGATACCAGCGCGCCGTATGTGGTGCTGAGTGTCATGGACCGTGGCGCGGGGATTGATCCGTCGGAGCTGGAAGCGATTTTCAACCCGTTCACCCGTGGCGATCGGGCCCGGGGCGGAAAGGGGACGGGGTTGGGGCTGGCGATCGTGAAACGGATCGCCTCGATGCATGGCGGGAATGTCGAGCTGCGCAACCGCTCCGGTGGTGGGCTGGAAGCACGGGTTCGGTTGCCGCTTGGGTTGATGTTGCCGCGGGACGCGGTTTAAGCGTCGTACACAACCTCTGTGGCGAGGGAGCTTGCTCCCGCTCGGTTGCGCAGCGACCGTGAAATCAGGCAACCGTATTTCAATGAAAAAACACGGTTGCCGGTTTCGGGAGTCCTTCGGCCTGGACCACCAGCCCGGTTCAGCGGGAGCAAGCTCCCTCGCCGCAGGGCCTGAGTAAGCTTCACCCTTTACCTTTGGTCCGCGTCATATTTGGCCCGCCATTCTTCTCCAGATGCTCGATGATGATCCCCGCCACGTTCTTCCCGGTGGTGGTTTCAATCCCTTCCAGACCCGGCGACGAGTTCACTTCCATCACCAACGGGCCGTGATTGGAACGCAGGATATCCACACCCGCCACTGCCAAACCCATGACCTTCGCTGCACGCAACGCGGTCATGCGTTCTTCCGGGGTGATCTTGATCAGGCTCGCGCTACCGCCGCGATGCAGGTTGGAGCGAAACTCCCCCGGCTTGGCCTGGCGCTTCATCGCCGCGATCACCTTGTCACCGACCACGAAACAGCGAATGTCCGCGCCGCCGGCTTCCTTGATGTACTCCTGAACCATGATGTTCTGCTTCAAGCCCATGAAGGCCTCGATCACCGACTCCGCCGCCGTCGCCGTTTCACACAGCACCACGCCGATGCCCTGGGTGCCTTCCAGCACTTTGATCACCAGCGGTGCGCCGTTGACCATCTCGATCAAGTCGGGAATGTCATCCGGGGAGTGCGCAAAACCGGTGACCGGCAAACCGATCCCCCGGCGCGACAGCAATTGCAGGGAACGCAGTTTGTCTCGGGAACGGGCGATGGCCACCGATTCGTTGAGCGGAAACACCCCCATCATTTCGAACTGGCGCAGCACCGCGCAGCCATAAAACGTGACCGATGCGCCGATCCGCGGGATCACCGCATCGAAACCCTCCAGCGGTTTGCCACGGTAGTGAATTTGCGGCTTGTGGCTGGCAATGTTCATGTAGGCGCGCAGGGTGTCGATCACCACCATTTCATGGCCACGCTCTACACCGGCTTCGACCAGGCGACGGGTGGAATACAGACGCGGATTCCGCGACAGCACAGCGATCTTCATGCAACACCTGTGGAGAGGGTAGATACCGGGAACACCGGCTTGTCTTGTACATATTTGATGCCCGGATTGACCACCAACTGGCCGTCGATCAGGGCTTTGGAACCGAGTAACAGGCGATAACGCATGGACTTGCGGCAGGCGAGGGTGAACTCGACCCGCCAGACCCGATCACCGAGGGCCAGGGTGGTACTGACCACATAGCGCATCTGCGCGTGGCCGTTGGAGCTTTTAATGGTTTTCATCGTTACCAGCGGTGCTTCGCAGCGCCGGTGCCGCAATTGCACCACCGTGCCCAGGTGCGCGGTGAAGCGCACCCACTGTTCGCCGTCGCGCTCGAACGGCTCGATGTCGGTGGCATGCAGGCTGGAGGTACTGGCGCCGGTGTCGATTTTTGCCCGAAGGCCCGCGACTCCCAAATCCGGGAGCGCCACCCACTCGCGCAGACCGACAACGGTCAAATGGTCAAATGTCTTCAAAAGTGCTCAACCGGCAAAAACCGCTCAGGCCGTGTGCGGCCGAATTCGCGGTATTCACGCAGAATAATGGGTAAAAGGCGACAGATATCTACGGCCCGGATTTTCATCCCTCAAACAGGGGGGGAATGCCTGCATTCTAATCCACGGCGTTGTGATTCATGGCACGACAGAAACGGTAGTACAGTTCATCGATATTTCAGAATGAGGACATCCAATGGCACAAAAAAGCGAAGAGGACGACAAGGTTCGTCTCGATAAATGGTTGTGGGCTGCGCGTTTTTATAAAACACGTGCCTTGGCCAAGGCCGCGATTGAAAGCGGCAAGGTGCATTGCCGGGGCGAGCGCTGCAAGCCAGGCAAGGAGCCGAGGATCGGCGACGAGTTTCAGATTCGCACCGGCTTCGAGGAGCGCACGGTGGTGGTCCAGGCGTTGTCGATCGTGCGTCGTGGCGCGCCGGAAGCCCAGGCCCTGTATGCCGAAACCGAAGCCAGCGTTGCCAAGCGCGAAGCGGCGGCGGCCATGCGCAAGGCCGGGGCGTTGGGCGTGAGCACCGACGGCAAACCGAGCAAGAAACAGCGCCGGGATTTGTTCAAGTTTCGCGGCAGCAGCAACGACGAGTAGTGACGGCCGTCGGGCGCAGACTTGTAATCGCCTGCCTGTGCAGCCATATGGGGGATATTCGCCAACGGCGCATTTCGCAGGTGAAAGCACCGCTCGTCGAAAACCGAGGTTTGACCTTGCTTGGAACAACCCCGAATTGTTCATAAAATGCCGCTATGGCTAAGCTCACCCCCAAACGTGCTGCTACGGCGTGTTTCATTTTTTGTAACCTTTTTTGTCACCACTTCAGATACCCAGACCTATGACCGATCTACCGGATACCGACTACACCCAACGCTTCATCTTCGATGACAGCGACACCCGCGGCGAACTGGTGGCATTGGAGCGTAGCTATGCCGAAGTCCTCGCCAAACACACCTATCCGGAGCCGGTCGCGCAACTGCTGGGCGAGCTGATGGCGGCTGCAGCGTTGCTGGTAGGCACCTTGAAGTTCGATGGCTTGCTGATTCTTCAGGCCCGTTCCGAAGGCCCGGTGCCGATGCTGATGATCGAGTGCTCCAGCGAGCGCGAAATTCGCGGCCTGGCCCGCTACGACGCCGAGCAGATCGCGCCCGATGCGACGCTCGCCGACCTGATGCCCAATGGCGTGTTGGCGCTGACTGTCGACCCGACTCAAGGCCAGCGTTATCAGGGCATTGTCGATCTCGACGGTGAAACCCTGTCCGATTGCTTCACCAACTATTTCGTCATGTCGCAGCAGGTTGGCACCCGCTTCAAGCTGTACGCCGACGGCCGTCGTGCCCGTGGCCTGCTGTTGCAGCAATTGCCTGCCGACCGTCTGAAAGATGAAGAAGATCGCGCCGCCAGTTGGCAGCACATCACCGCCCTGGCCAGCACCCTGACCGCCGACGAATTGCTGAGCCTGGACAACGAAACCGTGCTCCATCGCCTGTACCACGAAGAACAAGTGCGTTTGTTCGATGTGCAGAAACTGCGCTTCCATTGCAGTTGCTCCCGGGAACGCTCGGGCAATGCGCTGGTCAGTCTGGGACTGGAAGATGCGCAGCAGCTGGTCGTCGAGCATGGCGGCAGCATCGAGGTCGATTGCCAGTTTTGCAACGAGCGCTATCTGTTCGACGCGGCCGATATCACCCAATTATTCGCCGGTGCAGGGGTTGATACGCCGTCAGATACTCGTCACTAAAACGCTTCAGCGCAGGTAAATTCACTGCTTAGCGCCGGAATAACGCCGTTCTGACGGGAGGGCCCTACACTTTTTGGGCTTTTCTGGCATAATCCGGCCCACTTTTTTCGCGGTAGTAGTGCACGACTTTCTACTACAAAACGTTTGGAGCACTCGGCCACTGGCCGACGGGGAACCTCATGACGCAAGCCAATAACGCCGTGTACACCGATCTGAGTGTTGATGATCTGGTTAAACAAGCCCTGAATCGCGGTGAAGGCGAGCTTGCCGATACCGGCGCGCTGGTTGTTCGCACCGGTCACCGTACCGGCCGTTCGCCAGTCGATCGTTTCATCGTTGAAGAGCCGACTACTCAGGACGCCATTGCCTGGGGCCCGATCAACCGCAAGTTCCCGGCCGACAAGTTCGATGCCCTGTGGGCTCGCGTCGAGGCGTTCAACAACGCGCAAGAGCATTTCGTTTCCCACGTGCACGTAGGTTCGGCTGAAGAGCACTACCTGGCCGTGAAAATGACTACCCAGACTGCCTGGCAGAACCTGTTCGGTCGTTGCCTGTTCATCAACCCGGCCCAGTACAACCCGGCCGGTCGTGAAGAGTGGCAAGTTCTGAACGTCGCCAACTTCGAGTGCGTGCCAGAGCGTGACGGCACCAACTCCGACGGTTGCGTGATCATCAACTTCGCGCAGAAAAAAGTGCTGCTCGCTGGCATGCGCTACGCCGGTGAAATGAAGAAAGCCATGTTCTCGGTGCAGAACTTCCTGCTGCCGGCCGCCGACGTGCTGCCAATGCACTGCGCCGCCAACATCGGCGAAGCGGGCGACGTGACCCTGTTCTTCGGTCTGTCCGGCACCGGCAAGACCACCCTGTCCGCCGACGAAAGCCGTTACCTGATCGGTGACGACGAACACGGCTGGGGCGAAGGCGTGGTGTTCAACATCGAAGGCGGTTGCTATGCCAAGTGCATCGACCTGTCCGAGAAGAACGAGCCGGTCATCTGGAAAGCCATCAAACACGGCGCAGTCCTGGAAAACGTTGTTATCGACGACGCCAAGCACGCCGACTACACCGATGTCAGCCTGACCCAGAACAGCCGCGCCGCCTACCCGCTAGAGCACGTAGCCAAGCGTTCCGAGAAGAACCTGGGCGGCGAGCCAAACGCAGTGATCTTCCTGACCTGCGACCTGACCGGCGTGCTGCCGCCAGTGTCGATCCTCAATGAAGAACAAGCGGCCTACCACTTCCTGTCCGGCTACACCGCTCTGGTGGGCTCGACCGAAATGGGTTCCGGCAGCGGCATCAAGTCGACCTTCTCCACCTGCTTCGGCGCACCGTTCTTCCCGCGTCCGGCTGGCGAATACGCAGAACTGCTGATCAAACGCATCCGCGGCTTCGGCTCCAAGGTCTACCTGGTCAACACCGGCTGGACCGGCGGCGGCTACGGCGTCGGCAAACGCTTCAACATCCCGACCACCCGCGGCGTGATCGCAGCGATCCAGAGCGGCGCGTTGATCGGTGCCGAGACTGAGCACCTGGACACCATCAACCTTGACGTGCCATTGGCTGTGCCGGGCGTTGAGACTGGCCTGCTGAACCCACGTAACACCTGGGCTGACAAGGCTGCTTACGATGAAGCTGCTAAAGCACTGGCCGGGTTGTTTGTCGAGAACTTCAAGAAGTTCGACGTGAGCGACGCGATCAAGGCTGCTGGGCCGAAGTTGTAAGAGTTGGTCTGATGCAATGAGAAAGCCGCCCTTTGGGGCGGCTTTTTTGTGAGCGCTGATTCAGTTCCCTTGAGGCAAAACTGGCAATATTCCCGCAGTAAACACGCTAAACAGCCAGAATAATTCCACTTCTGTTGATCAGATCCCCTCGACCCCTTCCACTTCCTGCGTATCCCACCGTTGTTTCTTGACTGCTTTGTAGAGCATCTCAATAGTCAGCGGCACTTTGTCGCCACGACCCTTCGCTCGGCGCTTGAGAAACACATCAAACCCTTCCGGTTGAAAATACCGATATGCGTCGTAGTCGACGAAATCGATGGCGAACTGTTCCTCCAGCGCTTCCATCAGCTGCCGCGCATCAGCGCCATCGCAACCCAGGTCAAAGTTGATCGAGGTGGTGAGACTGATGGTTTTGCGTTCGGGCAGGCCGAGTTCTTCGTGCAGCAACTGCATGAGCAGGTGCATGGCGTGGTCGTCGGGGAAGTTGGGGGCGAGGATCATTACGGGGCATCCGGTTGGGCTTTGGAGGATCTTATTGGGCGTCGGATTCGTGGGGAAGGGCGCAAGCCCGATGGCAGCGGTTAAAACGTAAAGGATGTCTCCGGTTACTACCCAGGCAAGCCAGCTCCCACAGGGGCGCGGCTTGCCTGTTAGCGCGTGGTCAGGCTGGCGCTTTCCAGCCCATCATGCGTTGTTGGGCGACTTTCAGTAGGTCGCAGCCATCCTGGGTCAGCAAGAAGAGCGCGTGAGTGATGTGGGGGATGTCTTCGACATCAGCGTGTTTGAAGCAAACGCAGTGCAGGGTTTTGAGGAGATCACTGGAGGCTCGGATGCGCTGGAGGGCGGCTTCGAGGATGTCTTGCGGGTTGGCCTCTGTGTCGATGATCAGGGGCGGGGTGTCGGTGAGGTTGGATTGGAGTGAAAGGTAACGATCGCTGGAGAGCGGATTCCATGTCTTCATTGGTTTTAGCCTCAAATGCATCAGGAAGAACCGCCGTCACCGTGACCAAGCGATGGGAGGCGGACTGTGTTCGGGTTGGTCAACCGATGAGGCTCACATCCCGGCACGCCCGAGGGCGTCCCAAACACAGCCACCATATAGCGTGCAGGCACTTGAAGTGCCGGCAGCATACAACGGACGCGTAGATATGAGCCATTCGGGTGACCAAGCCCGAGTCGCTGATTTGGCAGCGACAGTCACGACTATAGGTTTGAGCCGCCGGGCAGCGATAGGCGACAAGGTGTCTTCGGTTGTAGGACCGGGACGAAGCGTTGATAGGGCGTTGCCTACGGACTTATCTCTTTTGCAGTTTGTCTCGTTTGATTGCCATCAGGTGTTTGACTTCTTCATCTGAAATGCTGGGGCGAGGGGCGTCGAGGCTGGTTTGTACTTGTGCTTTGAACCATGCGTCGTAGGCCGCTTTGTCGAGTCGTTGTTGAGTGTCGGGCATTTTGTTTTCGTCAGGTACACCGCGTTATCGATCATCGCGGGCAAGCCCGGCTCCCGCAGGGATCTTCGTTTAAGTTTGAATTTGTTTCAGCCATCAGACTGCCGTGGTTTTCGGCAGGCGTTGCCGGGCGATTTCTAGCAGTTCGTTGCCGTCCTGGGTCAGCAGGTACAACGCGTTGACGATATTGGGAATGTCTTTCACGTCGGCCTGTTTGAAGCACAGGCAATAGAGTGTTTCGAGCAGGTCGCCAGCGGCGCGGATGCGTTGTCGGGCGGCATCGAGGATTTCGTGGGGATCGGCCTCGGTGTCGATGACCAACACGGGGGTATTGCTGTAGCTGGTTTTGAGCGGGCGATAGCGGTCTGTTAACGAGTGGCGCGTGTTCATCGAAGTCAGTCCTGTGGGAAGTCGGGCAGTCTCGCCGGCGGGCCGACACAGTGTTTTCAGCCGCGTCGAAAACTATAGAGGGCCGCAGCGAGGCGTCGCAAGGTGGTGCAAGTGGACAGGTTTTGTAGGGGATTTAGCGGTGTTATCGCCCTTTGCCTACGCATCCCTCGACTATTTTTTAAGCTTTTCCCTTGGTGGTCGATATTCCTACGGGATTGTCAGGCTTAACGCATCCAGCCTCTGGAGGGTGCGCGCCAGAATGTGTAGGACGTTTCGAAGCGTCTGAGTCGACTCTTAAAGGGAATTAGGTATGCAATGGCTGCGTGTGGCCTCGATTTTATTGTTGTGGGCCGGTGTTTGTCGGGTAGCGGGTGCTGCTGACGTCGGTCATTCGCTCGTCCTGGCCAACATGGAGCGAACCGGTTGGCCGGGTGCGCTGACCACCCAAGCGGACATCGACACCGCATCTCGCGCCGAGGTGTTAATGGTGGGCAAGGCATTGCTGGCCAGCGAAGCGCTGGATGAGCAGGGGCTGAAACAGCGACTGGGCGTGCGGGCTGTGAAGCTCAAGTCGGTCAGGCAAGTGCGTGACGGGTTGTGGGATCGGTTGCTGATAACCTATCGCAGTGCCAGTCAGAACTGCGAGGACCAACTCTTCTGTCCTCGTGTGCGCAGGGTCGCCGATTTGCGTCAGCTGGCGGCGGCGTTTACGGGGGAAATAAGCCCGGCTTATGCGACGTGGGCGAGCAAGAGCCGGGTATTTCATGAACAGGCGCTGGATGAGCAGTTGCGGGTGGCGGTATTGGTGCCGTAGCTACCCGAGGTCAGTCGATCGACGACTAAGTCTGTGAGGCACTGTCCAGCGTTGTGGGCGCAGCGTAGAGGGGGTCGTCAGGGAGCTTCATGCACCCGTTCAGCAGCAGGGATGCAAAGAAAAGGGCGACTGGAAAAAACAGAGTGTCAGGCATGATTGTTCCTTTGTGAGGATCCGCGTGCAGGCGTCCTGCCTTGATGAAAACTTCGCGGATAATGGTTTTTCTCGGGGCGCACCTTACCGGCTGACAGGGGGCTGATGTCAGGGGGCAAAGTGCCTCGTTTGTTTCAATCTGTGGCGAAGGAATCGATGGGCCGACGCTGTATCATCCCGTATCGTTTTTGCCCCCGACCTTTTCTCGACTCGCTGCGTTCGCCGGCTAGGCTTTGGGCTTCGCAGCGGTCAACGGAGTGACAGCTTATGCACAACACCCTGGAACAGGTTTTCGGTTATCCACAGTTTCGGCCCGGCCAGGAGGCAGCGGTCAGCGCGGTACTGGCCGGACGTTCGGCGGCGGCGATTTTCCCTACCGGCTCGGGCAAATCCCTGTGCTATCAGTTACCGGCCATCCTACTGCCGCACCTGACGCTGGTGGTCTCGCCTCTGCTGGCGTTGATGCAGGATCAGTTGGCGTTCTTGCAACGCCACGGCATCGCGGCGGGCAGCATCGATTCGGCCCAGAGTCGCGATGACGCCAGCGATGTGATGGCCCGGGCCAAGTCCGGTGAATTGAAGATTCTGATGATTTCCGTGGAGCGCCTGAAGAACGAGCGTTTCCGCCATTTTCTGCAGCAGGTGCCAATCTCGCTGTTGGTGGTGGACGAGGCCCACTGCATCTCCGAGTGGGGTCACAACTTCCGCCCCGACTACCTCAAGCTGCCGGACTATCAGCGCCAGTTCAACATCCCTCAAGCGCTGTTGCTGACGGCCACCGCGACACCCAAGGTGATCGCCGACATGGAGGCCAGGTTCGCCATTGCGCCTGAGGATGTGGTGACCACCGGTTTCTACCGGCCCAACCTCAAACTATTGGTGGAACCGGTGCGTGGCCAGGACAAGCGCCGCCGCCTGGTCGAGTGGATGAGCCAGCGTCCCGGCCAGCCCAGCATTGTCTACGTCACTCTGCAAAAAACCGCTGAGCACATCGCCGAACATCTGGCGCGCAACGGCATACAGGCCGAGGCCTATCACGCCGGTTTGCCCCACGAGCAACGGGAAGCGATTCAGCGCCGGTTCATGGGCGGGCAGTCCAATTGCATCGTCGCCACCATCGCCTTCGGCATGGGCATCGACAAAAGTGATATCCGCAACGTGGTGCATTTCGACCTGCCCAAATCCATCGAAAACTACAGCCAGGAAATCGGCCGCGCCGGGCGTGACGGGCAGCCGTCCGATTGCCTGGTGCTGGCCAACCGCGACAGCCTCAATGTGCTGGAGAATTTCGTCTACGGCGACACACCGGAGCGGGACGGCATTCGTTGTGTGCTCGACGAGTTGCAAGCCGCAGCGCCCGAGGGGCAGTGGGAGTTTCTGCTGGGGCCTTTGGCCGATCAGAGCAACATCCGCCAGTTGCCGCTCAAGACCTTGCTGGTACAGCTGGAGTTGCGTGGGCTGATCGCTCCACGCTATGCCTATTACGCCGAATACCGCTTCAAGTATTTGCAGGAGCCGGAAGCGTTGCTGGCCCGTTTCGAGGGTGAGCGCAGGGACTTCGTCTCGGCGATCATCCAGACTTCCAGCCGCGCACGGACCTGGGCCACGGTGAATTTCGACGCACTGTATCAGCAGCATTCCGCCGAGCGCAGTCGAGTGGTCAAGGCACTTGATTACTTCCAGGAAAAGGGCTGGGTGGAGCTTGAAAGCAAGCAGATGACGGAGGTCTATAGCCTGCTGCAAGCCGACTTCGATTCCCAGGCCTTGAGCGCCGAATTGCACACCTACTTCACCCAGCACGAACGCACCGAGATTTCGCGGATTCACGCCATGCTGGATCTGTTCGCCGCCGACCACTGCCTGGGATATCGCCTGGCCGAGTACTTCGGCGACGAAAACGCGCCACAGCGATGCGGGCATTGTTCGGTGTGTCACGGCCACGTAGCGCGGTTACCCGAACCACCGGTATTGCCGGCGCTTGTGGATAAAAATTTCGAGGCGCTGTGCGGTGATTTTATCCACAGGCACCAGCAGCACACGGGAAGTGCTCCATCGGCGGAGCGCGTGACGCGGTTTCTGTGCGGGATCAGCGTGCCGTTGTTTACCAAGCTCAAGGCGCGGTCGATTCCGGGGTTTGCGGCGCTGGAGGAGTATCCGTATGGCGAGGTCCGGACGTGGGCTGAGGCGAACCTCTAATCTGTAGGGATTGTCTGGGGCGTATCCATCAGCTGAATGTCACCCATCACGGGAATAAACTTCAAAAACACCCATCGGCTGACTATGGTGAGGACTGTCTTTGGATCGCCAATAAGAGAACAACAACCATGAGCCAGACATCGTTCGATATTCAGCGCGCCGCCGTGATTGGCGCGGGCACCATGGGCCGGGGCATTGTTATGTGCCTGGCCAACGCCGGGGTGCCGGTGCAGTGGGTCGATAACAATCCGCAGATGCTTGAGCAGGCGCTGACCAGCGTGGCTGACACTTACGCCCACAGCGTGCGTCAGGGGCGGATCGATCAGACCGAGGCGGATGCGCGCATTGCACGGGTAACGGCGGCTGCCGATTACGCGGCGATCCGCGATGTTGATCTGGTGATCGAAGCGGTCTACGAAAACCTCGAGCTGAAGCAGAAAATCTTCCGCGAACTCGACGGCCTGCTCAAACCTGAAGCGATTCTGGCCAGCAATACCTCGGCGCTGGATATCGACGCCATCGCCGCCGCCACTCGCCGCCCGCAGCAGGTCTTGGGCCTGCACTTCTTCAGCCCGGCGCACATCATGAAATTGCTGGAGATCGTACGCGGCGCCCAGACCGCTCCGGCGGTGCTTGATGCAGCCCTGGCACTGGGCCAGCGCATGGGCAAGGTCAGCGTGGTCTCGGGCAACTGTCACGGTTTCATCGGCAACCGCATGCTGCATCCGTACGTGCTCGAAGCGCGCAAGATGCTGCTGGAGGGGGCGTTGCCTTATCAGGTGGATGCGGCGCTGCAAGGTTTTGGTTTCGCCATGGGGCCGTTCCGCATGTATGACGTGGTCGGCATTGACCTGGAGTGGCGCGCGCGGGAGCTGGCTGGCAAGGGCCAGGATGCGCCGGAGGTTCAGGTGGACAATCGTTTGTGCGAGCTCGGGCGTTTCGGTCAGAAGAGCGGCGACGGGTATTACCATTACGAGCCGGGCAGTCGTCAGGCTGAGCATGATGTGGAAGTCGATGCGCTGGTGCTGGAAATCAGCGAAGGGTTGGGGTTCCAGCGGCGTGAGATGGGGCCAGAGGAGATTCTTGAGCGCAGCTTGCTGGCACTGGTCAATGAAGGGGCAAAGATCCTTCAGGAAGGCATTGCGGCGTCGGCGCACGACATCGATCTGGTGTACCTCAACGGTTATGGTTTCCCGGCGGACAAGGGCGGGCCGATGGCCTGGGCGGATCAGCAAGGGCTGGACGATATTCATCTGCGGTTGTTGCAGCTTGAGACCAAACAGGGGGATCACTGGGCCCCGGCACGGTTGATTGGGGAGTTGGCGGCGCAGGGCAGAGGGTTTACCGACATGTGATTTAGGTAGTGCCTGTGACAGCGCCTTCGCAGTTTCACCTTAAACTGGCCATCCAACTCCAGGAACCGACGCTGATGTCCAACCCGATGCCCCATCGCACCGACTACCCCCATTTCCAGCCCATCACCACCCGCTGGCATGACAATGACGCCTACGGTCATGTCAATAACGTCACCTACTACAGTTTTTTCGATACGGCGGTGAACACCTACCTGATCGAAGTCGGCGGCCTGGATATCCATGACGGTGAGGTGGTGGGTTTTGTGGTGAGTTCGGCCTGCGATTACTTCGCGTCTATCGCCTTCCCGGATCGGATCGAGATTGGCCTGCGGGTCGGCAAGTTGGGCAGCAGTTCGGTGCAGTATGAGCTGGCGGTGTTCAAGGCTGGAGAAGATGAGGCCTGCGCGGCAGGGCGCTTCGTGCATGTATTCGTCGATCGGCTGTCGAATCAGCCGGTGGCGATTCCTGCCGGGTTGCGCGGGGCGTTGGAGCGACTGGCGATCTGAGGGCAAAAAAAATCGCAGCCCGAGGGCTGCGATTTTTGGATCTAACGGTCGACGAGGCGATTCAAGCCTCAGTCGTCATCGTGATAGCGATGGTGATGCTTGCGATGCCCATACGCATGGCCGCGACCCGGGTGACCACGGTAGTAGCGACGATCATCATCGTCATAACCACGACGATAGGAACGACGATCATCGTCGTCATTGCTGCTGTTGCCCATATGGTTACCCAGCGCGCCACCGAGGCCGCCGCCTGCTGCGGAGCCGATCAGGCTACCGGTGGTGCCGCCCATGCTGCGGCCGACCACGTTACCGCCAGCTGCGCCCAACGCACCGCCAATGGCGGCTTCGCCACGGCTGCGTCTGTCTGCGCCAACTGCGCTACCACCCGCGCCGCCCAGGGCCGCGCCAATGGTTGAACCTGTACTGCCGCCTAGTGATTGACCGACGACCGAGCCAAGAACCCCGCCCAATGCGCCGCCCACACCTGCTTCGGTGGTGCCGCCAGCAGACGCGAAGCCACTGACCAGGCCAAGGGACAACAAGAGAATCGAGGAGAACTTCATAGAGGAACCTCAAGGGGATGACGGCGCGATCCTGAGGCTGTGTCATGGTTGTGACAATAGAAATCCGACGAATAACACGACTTGAGCACATTTCTATAAGTTGCTGTTTTTTGGGCGGAACTTAAGTGTTTTTCGCCGGTCTTTAGCTACTTCTCAAAGGCCGTTTTCATATGAAAACGGCCTTTTTTGTGGGCGATTGGAAAGTACGGATCGGAAAAATTTGTTGAGTGGGCTACCGCCATCGCTGCGTCAAGCTGACTTGGCCATGATCAACCCGGTTTCACTCGCCGCCTCCAGCCGGATCGCCACAAACTTCGACGTCGGCGTATGGCTGCCATCGCCAGTGCTTTCCAACGGCACCAGCGGGTTCACTTCCGGATAGTACGCAGCCGCTTGCCCGGCAGGAATATCAAACGCCAGCAGGGTAAAACCCTTGACCCGCCGCTCACGGCCATCATCCCAGATCGATACGATGTCAGCCTTTTGCCCCGGTTTGAAGCCCAGGCGAATGATGTCGGCTTCATTGACGAACAACACATCCCGCTGACCTTTCACCCCGCGATAACGATCATCAAGACCATAAATGGTGGTGTTGTACTGATCGTGGGAGCGCATCGACTGCATGATCAGGTCCGGCAGTACGCCGGTGGCGCGGGTGCGTTCGTGCACCAGGTCTTTGGGCAGGATGTTCGGACGGAAATTGGCCCGACCCGATGGGGTATTCCAGCGACGTGCGCCGGCACTGCTGCCCAGGTAGAAACCGCCAGGGTTCTGGACTTTCTCGTTGAAGTCCCGAAAGCCCGGGATGGTGTCGGCGATCAGGTCGCGGATGCGGCTGTAATCAGCCACCAGCCAGTTCCAGTCCACCGGTTTGCTGCCCAGGGTCGCGGCGGCGATACCAGCGATGATTGCAGGCTCCGAGCGCATCAGATTCGACAACGGTTGCAACTGACCGTTGGAGGCGTGGACCATGCTGAAGGAGTCTTCCACGGTCACCGCTTGGGCGCCTTCGGTCTGGATATCGATATCGGTGCGGCCCAGGCACGGCAGGATCAGCGCGTCTTTACCGTGGATCAAATGGCTGCGGTTGAGCTTGGTGCTGATCTGCACGGTCAGGTCGCAGTTGCTCAGGGCCTGGAAGGTCCGTGGGCTGTCCGGGGTGGCTTGGGCGAAGTTGCCGCCCAGGCCGATGAAAACTTTCGAACGGCCTTCGGCCATGGCGTGAATCGCCTCGACCACGTTGTGGCCGTTTTCGCGCGGGACCTTGAACTGGAAGCGCCGCTCCAGGGAGTCGAGGAGCGCCGCCGGCGGACGTTCGTTGATGCCCATTGTCCGGTCGCCCTGCACGTTACTGTGGCCGCGCACCGGGCACAGACCGGCCCCCGGCCGGCCGATGTTGCCGCGCAGCAGCATCAGGTTGGCGATTTCCTGGATGGTCGCCACCGAATGGCGATGCTGGGTGATGCCCATCGCCCAGCACATGATCACGTTCTTGCCTTTGGCGTACATGCGCGCCGCTTGCTCGATTTCCACCAGGGGCAGGCCGGATTGCTCGACGATCTGCTCCCACGGGGTGTCGTCGACGATGCCGAGGTATTCCAGAACATTGACGCTGTGTTCATTGAGGAAGTCGTGGTCGAACACCGCAGGCTCACCCGCCTTCTGCGCATCGCGCTCCCATTGCAGCAGGAACTTGGCCATGCCGCGCATGATCGCCATGTCGCCGCCCAATGCCGGACGGAAGTACGCGGTGTTGGTCGGTTTGTCGCCATTGGTGAGCATTTCGATCGGGTGTTGCGGGTGCTGGAAGCGTTCCAGGCCGCGCTCTTTCAGTGGGTTGATGCACACCACCTGCGCACCGCGTTTCACCGCTTCGCGCAGTGGCTCGAGCATCCGCGGGTGGTTGGTGCCAGGGTTTTGGCCCCAGACAAAAATTGCATCTGCATGTTCGAAATCGTCGAAGGTCACGGTGCCTTTGCCGACTCCGACGCTTTGGGCCAATGCCACACCGCTGGCTTCGTGGCACATGTTCGAGCAGTCGGGGAAATTGTTGGTGCCATAGGCGCGCACGAACAATTGATAGAGGAACGCCGCTTCGTTGCTGGCACGGCCCGAGGTGTAAAACTCGGCCTGATTCGGGCTCGACAGCCCTTGCAGGTGTTTGCCGATCAGGGCGAATGCGGCTTCCCAGCTGATCGGTTTGTAACGATCGGTTTCGGCGTCGTAGCTCAGCGGCTCGGTCAGACGGCCCTGGTACTCGAGCCAATAATCACTTTGTTCCAGCAACGAGCTAACGCTGTGCTTGGCGAAAAACGCGCCATCGACACGCCGTTTGGTCGCTTCCCAGTTCACTGCTTTGGCGCCGTTCTCGCAGAACATCACCATGCCGCCTTCCTGGGAATCGCCCCAGGCGCAACCGGGGCAGTCGAACCCGCCGTTCTTGTTGGTCTTGAGCATCATGCGCAGATTTTTCAACGCGTTGTCGCTGGTCAGCCAGGCCCGGGCGACGCTGGCCAGCGCGCCCCAGCCACCGGCCGCACCCTTATAGGGCTTGTAACGTGGAACAGGTTTCTGGTCGGCTTGTTGGTGTTGACTCACGCTTGATTCTCCAACGCAGGGCTGTAGACCCTTGGTGCACTTTTCTGAGGTAGGTGGATGAGATTGAGGTTGTGTCGACGGGCCCATTGCACGGCCAGGCCCGTGGGCGATGACAGGCTGACCAGGGTCTGGATGCCGGCGCGTAAAACTTTCTGGATCAATTCGAGGCTGCAACGGCTGGTGACAATCGCCAGACCATCGGTGGTCGGGATTTTCTGGCGGATCAACCCGCCAATCAGCTTGTCGAGGGCGTTGTGTCGGCCGATGTCTTCACGGCCCAGCAGCAATTCGCCTTTGCCATTCATGAACACCGCCGCATGCACCGCGCCGCAATGCTGGCCCAAAGGCTGGAATTCGCCGATGCGATGGCGCAGGCCGTCCAGCCATTCGGCCGGGGGCAGCGGGGCGCCGGGCAACACCTTGAGATCAGGCAGCGCTTGCTCCACCGCTTCCACGCCACAGAGCCCGCAACCGCTGGTGCCGGCCAGTTGCCGGCGCTGCTGCTTGAGGTTCCAGAAGGCGCGGTTGGCGATGGTCACTTGCGCGTATTGCGCCGAACCCGAGCCGCTGAGTTGCAGGTCATAGATGTCTGAAGCGTCGTCGATGATGCCGCTGCCGAGGCTGAAGCCGACGATGAAGTCTTCAAGGTCCGTCGGCGTCACCAACATGACGGCCTGGCTGATGCCGTTGTAGGCGATCGCCAACGCGACTTCCTCAGCCAGCGCGGTGCTGGATGATTCGGAGTATTCGAGGTTGCAGTAACTGTATGTCTGGCTTGCGGCGGGCGCGGGCGTTTCGAGAGCGGGCGCCGCGCAGCCGGGGCGCTTGGCGTTCATTAGGCATCACCGACGGTTTGGTCAGCTTTAAGCCTAGGCGCGTCAACATGTCGCGTCTAATCGCTATTACTGATCTACCGATAGATGGCGTCGATCAAGAGTCTGTCAGTGATTTCTGATAGATCGCAAAACAGGCTTCTGCCAAGGCCGAACGCGGAGCGCTGCGACGCATGATCAGCCCCAGCCGGGCGAGGGTCTGGGCGCTTTCGATGGGTTGCAGGCGCAAGTGATCGGTGAGGTTTTCGAGGCCGCTGTTCAGCGGCATCACCGCGCAGCACAGGCCACCGTGTACCGCTTGTAACAATTGGTGGACTGCATCGGTTTGCAGCAACGGTTGTGGGGTCAGGCCACGGCTGTGGAAGTTATGGTCGATGGACTGGCGAAAGTGCATGCCGCTGGTGAGCATGCCCATGGGCAGTTCGATCAGCGACTCCCAGCTCAGCGGCGCCTCGCCGAAACTGAAGAAGCGTTGATCGTAGAGCAGGCCCATGCGGGTTTCGCTGAACGCCAGGGAGTCGAAGCGCTCGCCGTCCAGATGCTCCAGGTACGATACGCCGAGGTCGAGACGGTTATTCGCCAGTTGTTCAAGGATCTGTTCGGAACTCAGGGCCGAGAGTTCGAACCGCAGGTTCGGGTGTGCGGCATGCAGGCGTTGCATCAGCGGCACCGGGTCGAAACTCGACAGCGGCACCACCCCCAGACGCAACGTACCCACGAGGTTGCCGCGACAGGCCGCCGCTTCGGCCTGCAAACCGTCGTAGGCCGCCAGCACCGTACGCGCCCATGCCAGCACGCGCTCACCCGGCGCAGTGAAACCTTCGAAGCGTTGGCCGCGATTGACCAGCGGCAGCTCGAGTTCTTCCTCAAGGCTGCGCAGGCGCATGGACAAGGTCGGCTGAGTGATGTGACAGCGCGCGGCGGCCTGGCCGAAGTGTCGGGTTTCGTCGAGAGCGATGAGGAATTTCAGCTGCTTGATGTCCATCTTCGCTCCAGGGCGCCGGCAAGGTTTGCGATTCTACCGCCTGCGCGGGGTTGGGTCATTGGTCGGCTGGGAGCCGGTCTTCAAACGACTGGTCTAGTCTTGGGCGTCTGGAACCCAAATCCCAAGGAGCGTGCACCATGAGTATTTTTAGCTTTGTGAAAGAAGCAGGTGAAAAACTTATTGATCTGCTGACACCCGGCAATGCCAACGCCAGCGAGCAGCTGAAGGCACATATCAGCAAGGTCGGCTTGGGTAACCCGAATGTTCAGGCGACCATCGATGGCGACAAAGTCACCGTCACCGGTGAAGTGGCAAGCCAGGAAGAGAAGGAGAAAATTCTGTTGGCCGTGGGCAATATTGCCGGTGTCGGTAGTGTCGATGACCAGATCACCGTAACGGGGCCGGTTGCCAAGGCAGCGCAGTTCGTCACCGTTAAAAAGGGCGACACCCTCAGCGCGATTTCCAAGGCGGCATACGGCGACGCGAACAAGTACAACAAAATCTTTGAAGCCAACAAACCAATGCTTTCGCACCCGGACAAGATCTATCCGGGGCAGGTGTTGCGGATTCCTGAATAACACAGAACCTGTGGCGAGGGAGCTTGTCGGATCGCCGCACCGTCCCGCTCGGCTGCGCAGCAGTCGCAATCTGGCCAATGCACCTTTCTGAAGGAACTCAGCCAGATTGGGAGCGCTTCGCACTCCAGCGGGAGCAAGCTCCCTCGCCACAACGACCGCGTCAGACTCTAAAGCCCTGCGATGAGCTCCCGATAATCCCCCACCGCCGCAAACTCTGCCGTGTCCTTCGGCCCTTTGCGACTGTCCGGCTCGCTCACGGCCAGCAGGTGCGCCACCCCGAAATTGCGTGCGCTGCGCAGGATCGGCAGGGTGTCGTCGATGAACAGGCAGCGTGCCGGGTCGAAGCCGATATCGGCCTGCAAGGCATCCCAGAACTGCGGGTCTTCTTTGGCGAAACCGTAATCGTGAGAGCTGATCAAGCGCTCGAAATACGGCGCCAGTTCAATTCTTTCCAGTTTCAATGACAACGAGTCGCGGTGGGCGTTGGTGATCAGTACCACGCGCTTGCCGGCCTGTTTGATCGCGGCCAGAAAAGTGTCCGCATCCGGACGCAAGGCGATCAGGTGCGCGGTTTCCAGTTTCAGTTCGCGCACCGACAACTTCAGTTCGGCGCTCCAGAAGTCCAGGCAATACCACTGCAACTGACCGGCGTGGCGCTCGAACAGTGGCTGCAATTCCAGCTCCGCCATGGCCAGGCTCACCCCGTGCAACTCGGCATAACGCTTTGGCAGGTGTTCCAGCCAGAAATGGTTGTCGTAGTGCAGGTCCAGCAGCGTGCCGTCCATATCCAGCAGAACGGTATCGATGTCGCGCCAGGGCAGCAGGGGCATAAAAAACTTCTCCAGCGGTAAAAAAGATATCCGAGGTAAACAATCAGGATAGGCCGGGTATAGTAACGCGTTCACGCCAAGGAGCTTCTCATGCGCCAGAAACCCACCATACTCGCCCGCGAGATCGTCGCCACCAGCCGATTATTCTGTGTCGAAGAGCTGAAATTGCGCTTTTCCAATGGCGTGGAACGCACTTACGAGCGATTGGTCGGCAAAGGCGCTGGTTATGGTGCGGTGATGATCGTGGCGATGCTCGACGCGGACCACGCCGTGTTGGTGGAGGAATACTGCGGTGGCACCGATGCCTACGAATTGTCCCTGCCCAAAGGCTTGATCGAGCCGGGCGAAGACGTGTTGGCGGCGGCCGAGCGGGAGCTCAAGGAAGAGGCCGGGTATGGTGCGCGGCAACTGGAGCACCTGACCGAGTTGTCGTTGTCACCCGGCTACATGAGCCAGAAGATCCAAGTGGTGCTGGCCACCGATTTGTACGAAGAACGCCTGGAGGGTGACGAGCCCGAGCCGATGGGGATGGACAAGATCAACCTGCGGGAATTGTCGGCGTTGGCGCAGAACCCGCGATTCACCGAGGGCCGTGCCTTGGCGGCGCTGTATCTGGCCCGGGACTTGTTGATCCAGCGCGGTATTTTTCAATTATGAGTGAGACGTTCATGAGTTTCCCCCATCCGTTGATGGCGCCGGTGGTCGAGCTGGCATTGAAGGCTGGCGAGGCGATCCTGCCATTCTGGCGCGTCAACGTTGCCGTGACTGCAAAATCCGATGATTCCCCGGTCACAGCTGCCGACATGGCCGCTCACCATGTGATCCTGGCCGGGTTGACGGCGCTGGACCCGACTATTCCGGTGCTGTCCGAAGAGGATGCCAACATCCCCCAGAGCGTGCGTGCCGGCTGGCAGCGTTGGTGGTTGGTCGACCCCCTGGACGGCACTAAGGAGTTCATCTCCGGCAGCGAAGAGTTCACCGTGAACATTGCGCTGATCGAGCAGGGGCGTGTGGTGTTCGGCGTGGTGTCGATGCCGACCAGCGGGCGTTTTTATGTAGGCGGTGCCGGGCTGGGTGCCTGGCGTGGCGATAAAGGCGCCGAGCCGTTGCCAATTCAGGTTCGCGAGGTGCCGGCGGCGGGTGAAGCCTTCACGGTGGTCGCCAGTCGTCGGCATTCAAGCCCTGAGCAGGAGCGCTTACTGGCGGGGTTGAGTGACAGTCTGGGCGAGCTGCAACTGGCGAATATCGGCAGCTCACTGAAGTTTTGCCTACTGGCGGAAGGGGCGGCGGATTGTTATCCGCGATTGGCGCCGACTTCGCAGTGGGACACGGCCGCGGCTCAAGGTGTGCTGGAAGGCGCCGGCGGTGAGGTGCTGGATTTGAGCGGCGCGCCGTTCTGTTATCCGGCGCGGGAATCGTTGCTGAATGAGTTCTTCCTGGCGCTGCCGGCTAAAGCGGCTTGGCGGGAGAAACTATTGGCGCTCGCTCGTTCCTGAGCACGCCGAACTTCTGTGGCGAGGGGGCAAGCCCCCTCGCCACAGGTTCTGTATTGGCCCTGGTTCCTAGCGGTGCAGTACGTACTGCCCCACGAACCTCACCGCATCCTCATCACTCCCGGCATTCACGATCCGCGAATGCAGCGTCAACCGCGCCCGCCCATAGCGTCGATACATCGCCAGGAACTTCCTCCACACTGCCGGGTTCGGTGCCTGACAGATCGCCGTCGCGTCCGTGGTGACCGGCAGCGGGTAGCTGATCTGCCCTTCATGAATCACGATGTGCCCGTCTTCGATGCCTTCTTCGCGCAAACGCAAATGCAGCCAGCCCCAGCCGGCGAGCACCGCGCCGCAATACAGGCTGCCACCGAACATGGTGCTCTTGTGATTGACGTTGGGCTCCAGCGGCAGATGCAGGCGCAGTTGTTGGTCATGCCAGTCGAGCACTTTGAGGCCCATATCCCGCGTGAGGGGGATGTCGCGATAGAGGATCGATTCCAGGTGACGACTGTCGCGGTTCATTCGCGGGCCTTTTGTTTGATAGGGATGATTTTACGGTAGCTCAATCGAGGTCGTCGGTATGGCTGCTGGTGCCGCCATCGGCGAAGTTCAGGCCATGCTTGCGCAGCTTGTCGTGCAGGGTTTTGCGCGGAATGCCGAGCGCTTCGGCGAGGCTGCGCACGGAGCTGTGCGAGCGCGCCAGTTCGGCGGCAATCAGGCTCTTCTCGAAGTTCTCGACTTGCTCGCTCAAGCCGCCGCTGACCACTTCAACCGTGGTGCCGACACCGCCATCCGGTGCGCTGTTGTCCAGTGCCAGCTCCAGGCCCAGGGCAAAGCGCTCGGCGGCGTTCTGCAGTTCCCGCACGTTACCTGGCCAGCTGTGACGCAGCAGCAGCGCCCGTTGCCCCGGTTGCAGTTCGTGGGGTGGCAAGCCGTGGCGGGCGCTGGCTTCGTCAGCGAAATGCTGGAACAGCACCAGCGCATCTTCGCCCCGTTCGCGCAGCGGCGGAATGCGCAACGGCGCAACGTTCAGGCGGTAATACAAGTCGGCACGGAAGCGCCCCTGATCGGCGGATTGCCGCAGGTCTTCCTTGGTCGCGGCGATGATGCGGATGTCCAGCGGGATCAACTGATTGCCGCCCAGGCGTTCGACGACTCGCTCTTGCAGCAAGCGCAGCAATTTCACCTGCACGTCCAGGCTCATGCTTTCGATTTCATCGAGGAACAACGTGCCGCCGTTGGCGAATTCGAACTTGCCGATGCGGCGCTTTTGCGCGCCGGTAAACGCGCCGGGTTCGTGACCGAACAGCTCGCTTTCCACCACCGACTCGGCCAGGGCCCCGGCGTTGATTGCCACGAACGGGCCGTTACGCCGACTCGACAAGTCGTGCAGCGCGCGGGCCACCACTTCTTTGCCTGCACCGGTTTCACCGAGAATCAGCACGTCAGCCTTGGTCGCCGCCAGTGCCCCGATCTGCTCGCGCAGGCGCAGCATCGGCGCCGATTGCCCGACCAGTCGGGCGCTCAGTTCGTTGCGATCGCTCAGGGCCAGCCGCAGGCTGCGGTTGTCCAGCACCAGACGGCGCAGGGCCAGGGCGCGACGTACGCTGTCGAGCAGGGCGTCGCTGGCGAACGGTTTTTCCAGAAAGTCATAAGCCCCGGCGCGCATGGCTTGCACCGCCAGGGGGACATCGCCGTGGCCGGTGATCAGCAGCACGGGCAGCTCCGGATCCTGGGCGTGGAGTTCGGTCAGCAGTTCGAGGCCGTCCATGCCCGGCATGCGGATGTCACTGACCACAACGCCTGGCCAGTCGCGTTCCAGTTGCCCGGCCAGGCCCTTGGCTTCAGCAAGCGGCAGGATCTTCAGGCCGGCCAGGTCCAGGGTCTGGCTCAGGGCCTGACGCAGGTGGGGATCGTCGTCGATCAACACGACCTGGATGCGGTTGTCGATGGTCATGCACTTCGGTCCTCGGACGGTTGCAGGCTCACACCCGGCGCGCCTGCGCGCAGCTTCAGGGTAATCAGGGCGCCGCCTTCCTTATGGTTGGAGAACGACAGTTCACCACCGAAGGCGCGCATCAGGGTGTCGCAGATCGCCAGCCCCAGCCCAAGTCCCTGAGTGCGGGTCTTGGTGGTGTAGAAGGGCTCGCCGGCACGACCCAGCGCTTCCAGGCAGAACCCGGGGCCGTTATCGCGAATGTACAGAGTGACGCCGTCGGCGGTGGATTGGGCACTCAACCAGAGTTTACGCGGCGGGCCTTTTTCCGTCAGGGCATCGAGCGCATTGGCCAGCAGATTGCCGAGTACCTGGCGCAGACGGGTTTCTCCAGCCTCGACCCACAGGGTGGCGGCCGGCAGGTCGCGGATCAGCTCGACTTCCATGCTGCGCCGACGCTTGGCCAGTAACGCCAGGGCGTCGTCCAGCGCCGGTTGCAGGGCCACGCTTTCCGGGGCATGGCGATCACGTCGGGCGAAGGCGCGCAGGTGGGCGATGATCGACGCCATGCGCCCGGTCAGCTCGCTGATCAGCTTGAGGTTGCCGCGAGCATCCTCGGTGCGCTGATGATCGAGCAGCACTTCGGCGTTTTCCGCGTAGCTGCGGATGGCCGCCAGCGGTTGGTTGAGTTCATGGCTGATACTCGCCGACATTGTTCCCAGCGCCGAGAGCTTGCCGGCCTGTACCAGATCATCCTGAGCGCGTACCAGTTCTTGCTGGGCGTGTTCGCGCTCCAGCACTTCCTGTTTCAGTCGACGGTTGAGGCCCTCAAGGTCGCTGGTCCGTTCGGCGACCCGGCCTTCGAGTTCCTGGCGGGTCTTGGCTTCGAAGGCGATCCGCTCCAGGTAATGGCGTCGGCGTTGCATCATCAGGCCAAGCAGCAGCATCAATACCAGCAGCGTTGCGCCGCCGATGGCCACGACTGTGCGCACGGGGCGGTCAATCAGGGTGCGTGGAGCAAGGATACTGACACTCCAGCCGGTTTCTTCGATCTGCCGGGTTTGGGTCAGCCAGGCATTGGGGTCGAGACTCAACGGCTTTGGATCGCGGGTCGGATAGGGTTGAATCGCGGCGACGGCCTTGTTCTCCTCATCACTCAATGGACGGGTCGAGCGGAAACGCCATTCTGGCCGCGATGTGAGGATGACCACACCGTTGTGGTCGGTGACCAGCAGTTGTTCCGGGGTTTTGCCCCAGAGGCTTTCGGTGTGATCGAGGTCAACCTTGACCACCAACACGCCGATGATTTTTTCACGATCGTGTACCGCCGCAGCGAAGAAGTAACCGCGCTTGGCCGAGGTGGTGCCCAGGCCAAAGAAGCGCCCCAGGCGCCCGGCCATGGCTTCACTGAAATATGGACGGAAAGAGAAATTGCGGCCGACGAAGCTGTCGTGTTTGTCCCAGTTGGAGGCCGCCAGTGTCTTGCCGGTGGTGTCCATCAGGTACATGACTTCGGCGCCGGTCTGGGCACTGATGTGTTTCAACAGACGATTGGCATTGCCTTGAATCACGCCCTCGTCGGGGGCGCCCAACGTCGCACGCAGGGCGGGCAGGTCGCCGAGAATCTGCGGCAGCACTTCATAGCGGTGCAGGGTACCCAACAGGTTGGCGACGTAGAGGTCGAGGGTCTGACGGTTCTGCCCGGCCAGCTCGCTGCGGTAATAACGCTCGGCCAGATGCTCCAGCGGCCACAGCAAGGGTGCCAGGCACAACGCAAGCAGTGCCAGGCTGCGCCAGCGGGGGAGGGTCGGTGTCATGAGCATCAAGCGCCTGTGGGGACAGACGCATTATGCCTAGGGTCTGTTGACGTTTGGTAGCAACGCGGTTCGCTACCAAACCTCAATAGACCCTAGGCTTGCGGGCGCAGTCTGCGCACCCTGGATCAAGTGCATGCTGGCGCTGAAAATTCAGACGGCAATTCAGGAGAAGACTTCAGCGTCCTTGAAGAACGCGGCGGCCTGATCCTTGGCGGACAGCTGCGGTGCCTCGTCCAGCTGCCAGTCGATGCCCAAGTCCGGGTCGTCCCAGCGAATGCTGCGTTCAGCCGACGGGGTGTAGTAGTCGGTGGTTTTGTAGAGGAATTCAGCGAAATCGCTCAGCACCACGAAACCATGGGCAAAACCTTCTGGTACCCAGAGCTGGCGATGGTTGTCGGCGGACAGGCGCACCGCGACCCATTTGCCGAAATGCGGCGAGCTGCGGCGAATGTCCACGGCCACGTCCAGCACTTCACCGGCGGTGACGCGGACCAGTTTGCCCTGAGTGTTTTCCAGCTGGTAGTGCAAGCCGCGCAGTACGCCTTTTTGCGAGCGGGAATGGTTGTCCTGCACGAATCGGGTGTTCAGGCCGGTTGCTTCTTCGAAAGCCTTGGCGTTGAAGCTTTCATAGAAGAAGCCGCGCTCATCACCAAATACCTTGGGCTCGATGATCAGAACACCTGGCAGGTCGGTGGTGACTACATTCATGGTGTTTCTCCAGCAATAGGCGTTGATGGGCGACATTCTTACGCAAAGTGCCGGCAGGCGCGAGTGGGACGGCGAAGAGAGTTGCTCACGCATTGATTCGGGCCAATCAGGGAAGGGGGGTTGCGTATCGCACCCGGCAGTGGCGATATAAGCGCCTAATAAAATTTCAGGGGTCGTTGTATGCCGCTCGCCACGTTGATTCACCGCGCCAGTCTGCCCAGCCCGCAAGTGTCCGCGGCGCAAGCGCTTGAGTTGCTGGAAGAACATTACGGGCTGAGCGGACGGTTGCAGGCTCTTGGAAGCCAGCAGGATCTCAACTACCGCGTCGACAGCGAGCAGGGGCGTTTCGTCCTGAAAATCTGCCGTGGTGATTATTCGGTGCTGGAGCTGCAAGCCCAGCACGCAGGGCTCAAGCGCTTGGTCGAACATCCCGGCGTGAAGGTGCCGCGAGTGATCCCGGCCAAAAATGGTAAAGACCTGCTCTCCCTGGAGGTCGGCGGTCAAGCAGTGCATGTACGTCTGCTCGATTACATCGACGGCCAGTCCCTGACGCACCTCGACCATCTGAGCCAGGCCGTGGTCGCCGGTTTCGGTCGGCTCTGCGGCGAGATGGACCTGGCGCTGGTCGGCTTCGACCATCCTGGCCTTGAGCGCACCCTTCAATGGGACGCCCGCCACGCCAACGCGTTGATCGCGCATTTGCTGCCGGTGATCAAGGATGATCAGCAACGCAAGCTGATTGCTGAAGCGGCCGAGCAGGCCGAGCGCCATTTGCAGCCCTTGGTGGATATGCTGCCAGTGCAGGCGATTCACATGGACATCACCGACGACAACGTGGTCTGGCAGCGAGATGCGCAGCGCCAATGGCAGTTGCAGGGTGTCATCGATTTCGGCGACCTGGTCCGAACCTGGCGGATCACCGATCTGTCGGTGACCTGTGCCGCGCTGCTGCACCATGCTGATGGCGATCCGTTCTACATCTTGCCGGCGGTTCGGGCCTATCACGCGATCAATCCGCTGCAACATGAAGAACTGCTGGCGCTCTGGCCGCTGATCGTTGCGCGTTCGGCGGTGTTGGTGCTGAGTGGCGAACAGCAGGTCACCATTGATCCGGGCAATGAGTACAGTCGCGACAACCTGACCCATGAGTGGGAAATTTTCCGCGTGGCCACATCGGTGCCGCTGGCGTTGATGGAGGCGGCGATTCTTGCTGCGGTTGGTCAAGGCCTGCCGAGCATCGGCAGCGAAAGCTTTGCGCCCTTGTTGCCGAGTCTGGTGGGGCGTGAGTTTGCGTTGATCGATCTGGGCGTGCTCAGCCCGCATTTCGAAGCGGGTAACTGGGAGCAAGAGGGGATCGACCAGCATCTGTTGACCGAAGCTGCAGCGGCTCATGGTCTGGCGGCCAGTCGTTATGGGCAATATCGTCTGTCTCGCACCCAACCGGACAGCGCCACTGAACCGGCCACTTGCCCTCTGCATGTCGAGTTGCGAGTGCCTCATGGCACGGCGGTCGAATCGCCGTTTGCCGGAACGGTTCACCAGCCGGCAGTGGGTGTGCTGCAACTGGATGGTCCACAACTGAGTTTACGGCTGTGGGGTGTGACACCGTCGTTGCACGCGGGCGCAGCATTGGTCAAAGGCCAGGTGCTGGGCTCTGTCAGTGGAGCGTTGATCGTACAGTTGTGCCGCAGTGCTCAGCTCGACGCACCGTTGTTTTGCACACCTTCGCGCGCTGCCGCCTGGCAGTTGTTGTGCCCCTCGCCGGCCGCGTTGCTGGGTCTGGCCTGCGATGCCGAAGAAGAACTCGACCCGCAAACCTTGCTGGCCCGCCGCGACGCCAGTTTTGCCCGATCCCAGAAGCATTATTACGTCGACCCGCCGCGCATCGAGCGTGGCTGGCGCAATCATTTGATCGACATGCAGGGCCGCTCCTACCTCGACATGCTCAACAATGTCGCGGTATTGGGTCATGGTCATCCGCGCATGGCCGCCGTCGCCGGCCGTCAATGGTCGTTGCTCAATACCAACTCGCGTTTTCACTACGCAGCGATTGCCGAGTTTTCCGAGCGCTTGTTGAAGTTGGCACCGGACAACATGGACCGGGTATTCCTGGTCAACAGCGGCACCGAGGCCAATGACCTGGCGATTCGCCTGGCCTGGGCCTACAGCGGCGGCCGCGACATGCTCAGTGTGCTGGAGGCGTATCACGGCTGGTCGGTGGCGGCGGATGCGGTCTCGACCTCGATTGCCGACAACCCCAAGGCCTTGAGCAGCCGTCCCGATTGGGTGCACCCGGTGACCGCACCGAACACCTATCGCGGCGAATTCCGTGGCCCGGACAGCGCGCCGGACTACGTGCGCAGCGTCGAACACAACCTGGCGAAAATCGCCGGGCAGAAACGCCAACTCGCCGGTTTCATCTGCGAGCCGGTGTATGGCAATGCCGGCGGCATCTCGCTACCGCCGGGCTATTTGAAGCAGGTCTATGCGCTGGTCCGTGCTCAGGGTGGGGTGTGCATCGCCGATGAGGTGCAGGTCGGTTACGGCCGCATGGGTAAATTTTTCTGGGGTTTCGAAGAGCAGGGCGTGGTGCCCGACATCATCACCATGGCCAAAGGCATGGGTAACGGCCAGCCGTTGGGCGCCGTCATTACCCGTCGGGAGATTGCCGAAGCGCTGGAGGCCGAGGGTTATTTCTTCTCGTCCGCTGGCGGCAGCCCGGTCAGTTGCCGGATCGGCATGGCGGTGCTGGATGTGATGGAAGAAGAAAAACTCTGGGAAAACGCCCAGGTCGTGGGCGGGTACTTCAAGGAGCGTCTTGAAGCCCTGATCGGCCGGCATCCGTTGGTGGGAGCGGTGCACGGTTCCGGCTTTTATCTGGGCGTGGAGTTGGTCCGCAATCGCGAAACCCTTGAACCGGCGACCGAAGAAACCACGGCGTTGTGCGATCGCCTTCGTGAGTTGGGGATTTTCATGCAGCCGACGGGTGATTACCTGAACATCCTCAAGATCAAACCGCCGATGGTCACGTCGCGGCAGAGTGTGGACTTCTTTGTGGACATGCTGTCGAAGGTGCTGGGCGAAGGTTTGTAGGCAGCTCGTAGAGGTTGAAAATGTCGATTGTTATCGGGAATTTTTGAGGTTATTTAGAGGTGGTGGATATTTATTGCTTTTAAAGCCGATTTTTATCGGCTATAAAGTCGCCACTGCCCACGGTGTGGACGAACCACGCCCGGTGATTCCCGTTCTGTCATCGGTCGATGCCACACTGACCCTCAAGCACTTGCCCAGGAGATGATTCATGAGTCGTATCGTTACCGTCGCCGCCACCCAGATGGCTTGTTCCTGGGACCTTGAAGCCAACATCGAGACCGCTGAGAAGCTGGTCCGTGAGGCAGCGGCCAAAGGTGCGCAAATCATCCTGATCCAGGAACTGTTCGAGGCTCCGTACTTCTGCCAGAAGCCGAACCCGGACTACCTGCAACTGGCCACGACCGTAGAAGACAACGTTGCCATCAAGCACTTCCAGAAAGTCGCCAAGGAACTGCAAGTGGTGCTGCCGATCAGCTTCTACGAATTGGCCGGTCGCGCGCGTTTCAACAGCATCGCGATCATCGATGCCGACGGCAGCAACCTCGGGATTTATCGTAAAAGCCACATCCCGGATGGCCCTGGCTACCACGAAAAGTACTACTTCAACCCGGGCGATACCGGTTTCAAAGTGTGGAACACCCGTTACGCGAAAATCGGCGTGGGCATCTGCTGGGATCAGTGGTTCCCTGAGTGCGCCCGCAGCATGGCGCTGCAAGGCGCGGAAATTCTGTTCTACCCGACAGCCATTGGCAGTGAGCCGCACGACAAGACCATTTCGTCCCGCGACCACTGGCAGCGCGTGCAACAGGGCCATGCCGGTGCCAACCTGATGCCGCTGATCGCCAGCAACCGCATCGGCAATGAAGAGCAGGACGGCTACGACATTACCTTCTACGGCTCGTCGTTCATCGCCAACCAGTTTGGCGAGAAGGTCCAAGAGCTGAACAAAACCGAAGAAGGCATTCTGGTTCACAGCTTCGACCTCGATGAGCTGGAGCACATTCGCAGCGCCTGGGGTTCGTTCCGCGACCGTCGTCCGAACCTGTACGGCGCGATTAAAACCCTCGACGGTTCCCTGGAGTCCTGAAGCCATGACCACGTTGAACAGCACCCCTCGCGCCGACGGCTTTTACATGCCTGCCGAGTGGGCACCCCAAACCCAGACCTGGATGGTCTGGCCCGAGCGCCCGGACAACTGGCGCCTGGGTGGCAAACCGGCGCAAGCCGCGCACGTTGCAGTGGCCAAGGCCATCGCGCGTTTCGAACCGGTGACCGTGGCGGTCTCCGCTGGCCAGTACGAAAATGCCCGCGCCCGTCTTGACGTGCCGAATATTCGTGTGGTGGAGATGTCCAGCGATGACGCCTGGGTCCGGGATACCGGCCCGACGTTCGTCATCAATGACAGCGGCGAAGTCCGTGGCGTGGATTGGGACTTCAATGCCTGGGGTGGTTTCGACGGCGGTTTGTATTCGCCGTGGAACCGTGACTCGCAGGTGGCGGGCAAGATCCTCGAAATCGAGCGCAGCCCGCGCTACCGCACCGAGGGTTTTGTGCTCGAAGGCGGCTCGATTCATGTCGATGGCGAAGGCACCCTGATCACCACCGAAGAGTGCCTGCTCAACCGCAATCGCAATCCGCACATGAGCCGCGAGCAAATCGAAGCGGTGCTCAGCGCAAACCTGGCTGTGGATAAGATCATCTGGCTGCCGGACGGCTTGTTCAACGACGAAACCGACGGCCATGTGGATAACTTCTGCTGCTATGTGCGTCCGGGTGAAGTGCTGCTGGCCTGGACCGACGACCCGCAGGACCCGAACTACCCACGCTGCCAGGCGGCCATGAACGTGCTGCAAAACAGCACCGATGCCAAGGGGCGCTCGTTCACGGTGCACAAAATGCCGATTCCGGGGCCGCTGTATGCGACCGAAGAAGAGTGCGCCGGTGTGGACCCGGTGGACGGCACTCAGGAGCGCAATCCGACCGTGCGCCTGGCCGGCTCTTATGTGAACTTCCTGATCGTCAACGGTGGCATCATCGCGCCAAGCTTCGACGACCCACTGGACGGGCCTGCCAAAGAGATTTTGCAGAGCGTGTTTCCGCAACACGAAGTGGTCATGGTGCCTGGTCGCGAACTGTTACTTGGGGGCGGTAACATCCATTGCCTTACCCAACAACAGCCCGCTCCACACAAGGAGTGAGTGAGGACGTAACAGCTTGAGTTGATTGAAAAATCGATTGAGCAACGATTTTGGCCTCCTTATCTCGCAGAAAGCCCGCAGCCCATCAGGACTTCGGGCTTTTTTGTATCTACTTATCGACACTTCGAAAACATTGGCATAGCTCTTGTATCTTCGATGGCGCAACACGGGGAGGGAGAGAACTTCGATGTTCTGTCATAAACCTTGGATAAGTTAGCCGCTCACAAACCAGGAGAGAGCGCTGAGATGAACGCCGAAATGAACGTAGTGGGCGAGCGGGCACTGCATCCCCTGGCAGTTAACAGCGAATCGCTTCAAGTCCTGGCACAGTGGTTGAAGTCCAATGGAACGCGTCAGATCAGAGAACCTGATCCGCGCCGGATGATGATCGAGCGCTATCCCGCTGGTTTATTCAGCGAGGCGGAACTGGAAGCATTGTGGGATGTGATGGAAGGATAAGAAGAAAAACAACGGATGGATAAAAGCGCTGCCGGGAAGGCGGCGCTTTTTTATGCCCGTCGCAAAAGTGGGTGCCTGCAAGATCGGTGGGTGCCCGTTAAGGGGCATTCGACCGATTCTTGAAACAGACTGAAATCGATTCCGGCGTTTTTCCAAAACGATCTGAGTATTAGTCTGCCGGCATTGAGTTTTCCTACTTTATTGCCGGAGTCTTCCCATGACCCTTCACTACATTTACGACCCATTGTGCGGTTGGTGCTACGGCGCCAAACCCTTGGTGCAAGCTGCCCAAACCGTGTTGCCGGTGATCGGCCACGGCGGCGGCATGATGAGCGGTGCCAATCGCCAAACCGTTTCGCCACAACTACGCAATTACGTCATGCCCCACGACCGGCGCATCGCCGAGTACACCGGCCAGCCGTTTGGCGAAGCATATTTTGAGGGATTGCTGCGTGATGAGACGGCGGTGTTCGACTCCACGCCGCCGATTGCCGCCGTGCTGGCAGCCGAGCAGATCGCCGGGCGCGGACTGGAGTTGCTGGGGCGTTTGCAGACGGCTCATTACGTGGAAGGTCGACGCATCGCTGACGAGGCTGTTTTGCTTGAACTTGCCGCACAGACAGGTCTTGAGCCCGAGGCTTTCCAGCAGGCATTTAGTGCAGCTGATACCGGTCGCCATATCAAGGACAGCCGCGCACTCTTGGCCCGTGTCGGCGGTCAGGGCTTCCCGACCTTCGCGCTGGAACAGGATGGCCAGTTCACCCTGGTCGATATCGGCCCTTGGCTCGGCAAGCCGCAGGCCTTCGCCCAATGGTTGAGCCAGTCGCTTTCGGCAACGGAGTCTTCATCCGCGTTTCAAACCTGTGGCCTCGACGGCTGCGCCCATTGAACTCACCTGGAGTCACCATGGATAACCTGAGCCTGATCAAAAGCACCTACGAAGGCGTCAACTCCCAGGAGAATGCGCGCAACACCGCCGCGGCGCTGGCCGATGACGCTCGCTGGACCGAAGCCGCAGGTTTTCCGTATGCCGGGACCTACGTCGGTTTCGACGCGATCGTCGAAAATGTCTTCAAGCGCCTGGGCACTGAGTGGGAAGATTTTCAGTTCAAGGTCGAGAACTATGTCGCTCAGGGCGACAAGGTATTTGCCTACGGCAATTACAGCGGTGTCTATAAAGCCACCGGTCGTGCGATGAATGCCCGAGTCGCGCACTTGTGGACTCTGGCCGACGGAAAAGTCACCCATTTCGAACAATTCGTCGACAGCCATGTCGTGCAATTGGCTATCGCTGACAAGTGATTTCTTAGACGATTTTCGCCTATTTACAGAAGATTCACGAAATTGACACATCATTAAGGGCGCAGATAGGATGCGCCCCAACGCCTGTGGCTAACCGCCACGACTGACAAAACAATAAAAGGCCCGCCGCGAATTTTCGTGGGCGGGCCTTTTTGTTTTTGCGGTGAAAAAAGAGCGCGATAGCGCCGTTTCAGCTGTTCGGCACAGAGCGTATCAACCCGTAATAAGGAAAATAACATGTTGAACAAGCGAATCAGCCTGATCGCACTGGGGATGTTGAGCGCCACACAGGCCATGGCTAACGACCAGGCCGAATCCAAGGGTTTTGTTGAAGACAGCAGCCTCAAAGTGCTGCTGCGCAACGCCTACATCAATCGTGACTATAAAGACGGCAACCCGGACAAAGCCGAATGGGGCCAAGCGGCCATCGGTACTTACTCATCCGGTTTCACCCAAGGCACCGTCGGTGTGGGTGTGGATGCCTTCGGTCTGTACGCACTGCGTCTGGACGGCGGCAAAGGCCGCAGCGGCGCCGGTGGTATCGATTTCTTCAAGCAGGGCGACAGCGGTAACGCAGCGGATGACCTGTCCAAGTTCGGTGGCGCGGTCAAATTCCGTATCTCCAGCACTGTCCTGACCTACGGTGACCAGATGCCGGCCCTGCCGGTGCTTAACTACGACAACTCCCGCCTGCTGCCGGAAAGCTATACCGGCACCTTGATCACCTCCAAAGAGATCAAAGGCCTGGAGCTGAACGCCGGTCGCTTCACCGCCGAATCGCGCAAAAGCGCTGAAGGCCGTGACAGCGGTGGCTTGAAGTCGATCAACGTATTGGGCGGTAGCTACCAGTTCACTGAGCAGTTCAAGGCAGCGCTGTACGCTTCCGACGTCGAAGACGTACTGAAGAAGCAATACGTGAACGCCAATTACGTGTTCCCGATTGCCAAGGATCAGTCCCTGACCCTGGACTTCAACGGCTATCGCACCAAGCTGGACAACTCCTACGTCCGGGAAAACGGTGTCACCGGCGACGACAACAAAATCTGGAGCCTGGCAGCGACCTTTGCCACCGGCCCGCACTCGTTCACCCTCGCCCACCAGCGCAGCACCGGCGACAGCAACCTGGGTTATGCCTACGGTGGCTATCAGCGCGGCCAGAACCGCGTCGGCGACGGCGGCAACACCATTTACCTGGCGAACTCCTACTGGTCCGACTTCAACGCCGAAGACGAACGCAGCTGGCAGCTGGGTTACGGTCTGGACTTCGGCGCCTTCGGCGTTCCGGGCCTGAGCTACAACGTGGCCTACGTGCGCGGCGACAACATCACCACTTCCACCAGTGAAGGCGGCACCGAGCGCGAGATCTTCAACCAGTTCAAGTACGTCGTGCAGAGTGGCCCGGCCAAAGACCTGAGCGTGAAGGTACGCAGCTCGATCCTGCGTGTGTCGCAGAAATCCAGCGAGTACAACGTCAGCGGCAACGAACTGCGCGTATTCGTGGATTACCCGATCAACATCTTCTGATGATCGGCTGAGTTGTTCAGACTCGATAAAAACCCTGACTGGTTCGGGGTTTTTTTTGCCTCATAACCATATGAAAGCACCGAAAAAGGCTGTTTTCGATCGTAAAAAGTCGAATTGGAGCAACTTTATCCTGCGTTTCAAGCAACGCTTGATATGCCTGAAATTCTTTCTCATGGGCCGTCAATCCGGCACCTACTAGATTAGGCCGCTTAATGCAGCGGAGACCTAGTAATGATCGTGTTGAACAGAGAAGTTGGCGAATCGCTACGGCGCGACAAGTATGTCAACGTCCAGGGAGCCGACTTCAACCTCTTCGGTCATTTTTCCGACTTCGTCAGACTGACCAAAAGTTGGGAAAACATGGAGCCGGACAGTTATTACGGCCAAGCCGATGCGGGCATGCGTTTTCGTCGCTACAGCGATTTTGAATACAACCCGGTCACCCGTGACTTGAAGCAATTGGAACACCGCGCCTACGTGCAATCGAAGGCCAACAACAGCTACGTCGGTGGACTGGAGCGGCACTTCCAGGACTTCTCTAATGAGGTCATTAATTCGCCGGTGATGCGCAGCCTCATCGATACGGATTTCGAGGTGTACAAACACGTATTGCCGCCGGAACTGCACGACGCAATCTGGCAATGCCAGATTCATCAGATCCGCATCGAAATCAAGCCGGGCAAGCAACTGGAAATCACCCCGGAAGGTATTCATTGCGACGGTTATCCGTTCAGCGGTGTGCATTTCTGGGGTCGCAACAATGTGGACGGGGCGGAGAGCCGTTTGTATTCGGCCCAAGAGGAACAGTTGGCGGCAACGACCTATCTGGAAATCCTCGACACCACCTACTTCCTCGATCGCGAGATGCGTCACTACGTGACACCGGCGCGCAACACCCATGCTCACGAAATGGCCTATCGGCAGATTCTGGCCATTTCCTTCTCGCGGCCCGGGACCGCTTTCGACATTGTTCGCTGAACAGTTCGACCCCATGATGAACATCACCGAGTGCTCTGCACCGGTGATGCTGCGACGCGCGACGGCCAAGGATGCCCAACGCCTGGAGCGCTTCTTTCGGCAATTCGAAGAAGTGTCGTTCTGTGAATGGCAGGACGCCAAATGCCTGCGCGGTGTGCTGGAGCAGAAAACCACCACCGCGTTCCTCGCACTCGATGTCGGTGGCGAAGTGGTCGGCGCGGTGTTGGGCGGCATGCTTGGTAGCCGTGGCACCATCAATCACCTGGCGGTGAGCACGTTGTATCGCAGCCAGGGCGTCGGTCAACGTCTGGTGGAAGCGGCCTCGGCGGACATGAAACGGGTGGGTGTGCTGCGGATGTTCCTGTTCGTCGACGATGCTAACCTTGCCGGCAAACGCTTTTGGAGTGCCCAGGGCTTTTGTGAGCCGCGCGGCGAAACTACCTTTGAGAGGGACCTATGAATGAGACGTCCAGCAGCCAGCCGCTGATGGTCGAGCCCCAGCCCTCGCGCACGTTTGCTGAAGCCAGCCCGGTGGTTGCGGGCTACTTCACGGTGTCGTTTGTGTTCGGTCTGATGGCCGTCAATGCCGGGATGCCCGTGTGGCTGCCGGTCGCGATGTGCCTGTTCGTCTACGCCGGTGCCTCGCAGTTCGCCGCTCTGGCGCTGATCTCCAGCGGCGCGTCGCTGACCACTATCATCCTCACCACGTTTCTGATCAATGCGCGGCACATGCTGATGTCGGTCTATATGGCCAAGGCCCTGCAAGCGCTGGGGCTCAGTCGTCTGGAACGCTGGTGTTATGCCGGTGGGCTGACCGATGAATCGTTCGCCTTCCACAGCGTCAAACTGGGCAAGGGCTCGCCGGTCAATGTGCGTTACCTGATCGGCTTCAATCTGTATTGCCACACCTCGTGGGTACTCGGCGGTTTGCTGGGGGCGATCTGCGCGCAGTACGCGGCGCACCTGATCAAATATCAGCTCGACTATGCACTGACCGCGATGATGCTCTACGTGCTGGTATCGCTCTGCAACACCCGCAACAAACTGATCGCCGCACTGGCCGCGGTCGCTTGCATGGGTGCACTGAGCCTGATTGGCAACTCACCCTTCAATGTATTCATCGCCACATTCGTGGGCTGCGGAGTGGGTGTATGCCTGACCAAACGTTCCTGATCCTGGTCGTCGCGCTGATGATGGCCGTGACATTCCTGCCACGCGCGTTGCCGCTGCAGGTGAGCACCGATCATTGGCCACCTCTGGTCGCCCGGGCGCTGGAATACCTGCCGGTGGCGATCGTGGCTGCCATCAGCCTCACGCCCCTGTTGATCAAGGATCAGCATGTGCAGCTCGATCGCCCGGAATTTTATGCAGCCATTCCGACGTTGTTATGTGCGTATTTCAGCAAAAACCTCTTTCTCTCCGTTGCGGTGGGAACGGCTGCGTACATTGCGCTCGGCTCGTTCATGTAACGGCAGATCGACCACTTCATTCAAGGCCTGACCCGACAACTCGGGATTATTGATCGCCAGCCGCACTTCGAGGGAGTCCTCGAACCCCGGGAAAATGGTCAGGCCGTTACGCAGGGCCGCCTCACGGGAAACCATGCCCAGTCCGTCCATTTGCGTGATCAACGATAGGGTCAGGGTTTCACTGCAGGAATAGATCATCCGCTTGCCTGACTCGTAGTTGCCAAGGCCTGCGTCGAGAAAGCGCAAGAAGCTGTGGGAATACGGACAGTCGTCGGCCGGCCGAACCTGAAATTTATTGCCAAGCAGCACCAGCGGGTCGTTTTCCTGACCGCAATGAGCACCGACCACCTGCACTTGCACACCGGGTAGGGCAATACTGGGCAACCCCGGCTGTTGCGGCCCGATCAGCACGGCCAGGTCGAAGTCCTCATTCTTCAACTTGCTGAGGTTTTCCATCGACTCGGCGTAGCTGAATTCCAGCTGATAATCAGCAAACACCTCGATGAGGCGTCCGATCATTCGCCGGTTGAAGTCGGCCGAGAGCGTGGTGTTAAGCGCAACCTTGAGCGTGCGCTGCCCGGGCACCTTGAGCGCGGCGACTTTCTCTTCCAGCTGCCGCGTGGCGACCAACACTTTGTCCATGTAGGGCGTGAGCTCCGTGCCCTGTGTGGTCAGGGTCAGCCCCTTGTTGGAGCGACGAAACAACCGAAAACCGAACTGCTCTTCGACCTTGTTCAACTGCGCGGCCAATGCCTGCACGGTCAAAAAGGAATGCTCTGCCGCCGCCGACAACGAGCCGGTCTGCACGATGCGCATGAGGTTGCGTAAGGTTCTGCTATCCATTTGGGTAATGCCCTCTAAAGTGGGCTGGCTATTGTTGTGTACCTTGCCGCCCGGTGGGCGTGGGTCGCGTGCTGGCTATGATCCTGCACCAGAGCATGCTTGTCCCGAGTTTAGTAGCGAAATGATTCTGCGTCCGATGGCTGGAGGCTTGCACAGGATCGAGATTTTTGTTGGAGGGGAGATGATCGGGGTCAAGAAAGTGGCCCGGATGGGGGAGGTGTGGGCGTTTTTTGGCTGCTTGTTTTATCAACGAAACCTTTTCCCAAGGCAAAAAAAAGCAGCCTGATCAGGCTGCTTTCATGAAAAGGTGCTTGATATTGTGCTCCCTCAAGCAGGGGAGAAGAGGTCTCACCAGGCGTCGATTTCCAAGTCATCAACGAGGTCCCTCCGCCGACTATTGCCACTTGGAGGCAGTCGGTTTCGCGCTCTCGATTTAATTCTCTGCCCCTATAGTGGGGGTGTCAACGTGTGTGTCGGACCGTATGTCGGCGTCTTTTCAGGCTGCGGAAAAGCGGGTGTGAATGCTCTTTTCGAAGGGGGAGCAGATTAATACGCTTATGAATTAAAAATTCATTTTTGTTCGTATCTGTACTAGTCTGAAATCAAGACATCATACCCAAGGAGGCTATTCCCATGCCTGCCTCATCCACTGTCCTCAGCCCACAGCAACAACTCGACTCCCCAGAAGCCGGTCGAGTCGCGCTGAAGTTTTTCTTCAACCTCATGGAGCGCTGGGGCTGTACCGCCGAGCAACAACGCACACTCCTGGGCAAAGTCGGTAATACGACTTTCTACAAATACAAACACCTGCCACCCAACGTGCGCCTGCCCCACGACACCCTGGAGCGCATCTCGTATTTGATGGGCATCCACAAAGCGCTGAGCATCATCTTCAGCAACAGTCGCGAACGTGCCTACACATGGGTCAGCAGCCCCAACACCGCCGCACCGTTCAATGGCCAATCGGCATTGAGCTACATGCTGGCCGGTCGCGTGGTCGACATCGCTGACGTACGCCGTTATCTCGACGGGGTACGCGGTTGATGGCGCCGGAACTGGCCGACCCGCAGTGGCCGCGGGCCTATCGGATCGTCAACAGTTGCTTCCCGCCGATCTCGTTGTTCGAAGACGTCCTCGACCCCGAAGACCTGCCCACTGCCTACGCGTTGGAAGCCTTGACCAACGATCGGCTGATGGAAGAAGCCGGCGTGCTCACCCGCGTGCGCCCCGAAGACCGCATCTCCGGTCCCGGCTCCACACCGGTGATGGCCGCGTTCACCCACATCGGCAAAACCAGGCGCTTCACCGACGGCACCTTTGGCGTCTACTACGCCGCCAGCAGCCAGGCCGCCGCCATTGCCGAGACGAGTTATCACCAGGAACGCTTCCTCGCCGCGACCAACGAACCGGATCTTGAGTTGACCATGCGTACCTACGTCAACCGGGTGGTCAAACCTCTGCACGACATCCGCGCCGACTACCCACACCTGCACGACCCGGATCCCAACGCCTACGGTCCAGCCCAGACCTTTGCCCGGCAACTGCGCGAAACGTTGTCCTGGGGATTGCTCTACAACAGCGTTCGATTGCCCGGGCATGAATGTGTTGCCGCGTTTCGGCCGCCGGCCGTGTCCATTCCGAAGCAGGGGAAGCACATTCGGTATGTGTGGAGTGCGAGCAGTCGCAGGATCTCGTTTGTGTTTGAAGTCAGTGAGGTGTGACACCGGAAACTAAAAGCCCAGATTGAATTCGGGAGGCCCACGCCTTGGATGAGCTCGTGTCGCCAAAACTCGATTTGGGTAACACGTGTGGCCAATATGTCGTCCGCGGCGACATGTTCCAAAAACGTGTCGCAAAAAGTGAAAAACTGCGACACGTTAATGTCTCATGTCTACACTGACGACACGAGTGAAGGCTCTTTCTGCTCAAAAATCATACAAAATGATCAGGATCGTATCCATGACCGAACCGCTGCTGCCATGGCAGGCCGATAAACCATATAACCAGCTGCCATTGCTACCGCCAGGAATCGAGTTGGAAACACGGGCTGTCCTCAAACAATGTATTGAGGCACGTACCGCGTTGGCCGAGTTAAAGCAGGCCGCAGAGCTGATTCCTAATCAGACTGTCTTGATCAATACAATCCCACTGCTGGAGGCCAAAGACAGCTCGGAAATAGAAAGTATTGTCACTACTACTGATTTGCTATTTCAGCATGCCCAAGATACTGAGAACCATGCGGACCCGGCGACCAAGGAAGCTTTGCGTTATCGAACCGCTCTGAATCAAGGCTTCCAATCTCTCAGCCAACGACCGTTGTCCACTAACACTGCAGTAGAAATCTGTCGCACGCTCAAGGGCGCGAAGTTGGATATTCGCCGTACACCGGGTACACAGCTCGCGAATGACCGTACAGGTGAAGTTATCTATACCCCGCCCGAAGGGGAGGAGCACTTGCGTAATCTTCTCGCCAACTGGGAGCGCTTTCTACACAACGAAACCGATCTCGACCCCCTCGTTCGTATGGCTGTCGGACATTATCAATTTGAGGCAATTCATCCTTTTATTGACGGTAACGGTCGCACCGGGCGAGTCATCAATACCTTGTTTTTGATCCAGGAAGGCCTGTTAAACCTACCTATTCTTTACCTCAGTCGCTACATCATTGCCTACCGTGCCGATTATTACCGGCTCTTGTTGGAAGTAACGACCAAACGAGCTTGGGAGCCTTGGGTGTTGTTCATGCTGAGCGCTGTAGAAGAAACCGCTCGTTGGACGACAGCAAAGATTGCAGCTATTCGCGCATTGTCCGAACACACCACTCAGTTTGTGCGTGAACAACTGCCCAAAACCTACTCGCGCGAGCTGGTGGATGTCATTTTCGAGCAGCCTTACTGTCGTATCAGCAACGTGGTCGATAAGAAAATCGCTCAGCGCCAAGCTGCATCACGTCACTTGAAAGAACTGGTGCTCATTGGAGTTTTGCAGGAGGTTCAGGTGGGTAAGGAGAAGCTTTTTATCCATCCGAAACTGATGCAGTTACTCATCCGTGATAGCAACGAATTCAAAAACTACACAGGTTAAGGCAGCAGGAAGTGTAGAAAAACGCCGTGCCGTTTTCGCTTGAGGTAGGAGGGTGCGGTGGCGTGGGTGTGAGTTTTAGCCAAGCTGGAGCGCTTCGAAGCGCACATGTCGTTGTCAGTGACACGTTCCCAGAACGTGTCTCACAAACTGAAAAAATGTGACACGTAAAAAAAAGTGGATTACAGGGATGGGAGCCTAGTCCTACAGAGTAGTCACCTGAAGATGGTTCATCTTGGCTAAAGCTCCATCCAAGTTCATTACACCGCGTAACTAATGATGTTCCTACCCCCACCTTTATCCCCCCAAACCAACCTCTTACATTGAGCTCCACCCACCTACCCATTCATCCCGAAGGGCAGGTCACTGGAGACTCATCATGCCTTTTGTCAGCGTACGCATTACCCGCGATGGTGTTACCTCGGAGCAGAAAGCTCAGGTGATCGCCGAAATCACTGAAACCCTGGAACGCGTCCTCAACAAACGCCCGGACCTGACCCACATCGTGATCGAGGAAGTCGACACCGATAACTGGGGCTATGCCGGTATCACCACCACCCAGTACCGCAAGCAACTGGCTGAGGCGGAGGGGCAGTCATGACCGCCTCCGTCACCATCGATTTCATTTCCGATGTGGTGTGCCCGTGGTGCGCCTTGGGTGCAACGGCGCTGGAGCAAGCGATCGAGAACATGGCGGGTGAAGTCTCGGTCGAGCTGACCTACAAGCCTTTCGAACTGAACCCCGACATGCCGGCCGAAGGCGAGAACGCGGTTGCGCACTTGATGCGCAAGTACGGGCGCAGCGCCGAGGACGTCGCCGCCGGTAAAGCGATGCAGATCGCTCGTGGCGAGGCCATCGGGTTCAAGTTCGATCTGGAGAAGCGCACCCACTTCCATAACACCTTCGATGCTCACCGATTGCTGTTGTGGGCGTTGCAGGAAGGGCGTCAGGTCGCACTCAAGAAAGCCCTGCTGCGTGCTTATTTCACCGACGGCCAGAACCCGAACGATCGCGAGACGCTGGTTCGGCTGGCGGCGCAAGTGGGATTGGATGCGGCGAGTGCGCGTGAGGTGTTGGTGTCCGGAGCGTTTGCCCAGGAAGTGCGTGAGCTTGAAGTGTTTTACCGCGAGCGCGGCATTAATTCGGTACCGGCCATGGTGCTGAACGGCCGTCACCTGGTGTCTGGTTCGCAATCGGTCGAGTACTACGAACAGATGTTGAGACAAATGGCACAGGCGCCTGTTGAAGCCTGATTAATCACTTTTTCAAACCATCATTTATGAGTAGAGGTTCATCATGAGCAATTCGAAAAAAGTCATCGTAATTACTGGCGCATCCCAAGGGCTCGGCGCAGGCATGGTCAAGGCTTTCCGTGATCTCGATTACAAGGTTGTCGCCACTTCGCGTTCGATCAAACCGTCCACCGACCCGGATATCCTCACCGTGGCGGGCGACATCGGCGACCCGGCAGTCGCTCGGCAAGTCATTCGTGAAGCGATCGCACGTTTTGGCCGCATCGACACCCTGGTCAACAACGCCGGGATCTTCGTTGCCAAGCCGTTCACTGCTTACACCCCGGAAGACTATGCCGCGGTGCTGTCGGTGAACCTGAATGGTTTCTTCTACATCACGCAACTCGCGATAGCAGAGATGGAAAAGCTGGGCAAAGGCCACGTCGTCAACATCACCACCAGCCTGGTGGACCACGCCATTGACGGTGTGCCATCGGTACTGGCTTCGTTGACCAAAGGTGGCTTGAACGCGGCGACCAAATCACTGGCCATCGAGTACGCCAAGCGCGGGATTCGAGTGAATGCGGTTAGCCCCGGCATCATCAAAACGCCGATGCACGGAGAGGAAACCCATGAAGCGCTGGGGAGTTTGCATCCGGTTGGGCACATGGGCGAGATCAGCGATATTGCTCAGGCTGTTGTGTATCTGGACAGCGCCAACTTTGTCACCGGGGAAATTCTGCACGTTGATGGCGGGCAGAGTGCGGGTCACTAAGACCTGTTTTCTAAACATCAGAAACAACAAAGCCCTCGCGTTTTTGCGAGGGCTTTGTTTTGTATGGTGCACGCTTTACCAGCACGTGCATCATCCGAAGATCGTCCCTTAGCCAACCCGCCAAGTCTGATAACTCCAGGTACTGAGCGGTGCGTCATTGCGCCCGAAAAGTCTAAATCCATCCTGTTGTTTCTACGATGGTTAAGAGTTCATTTGCTGAAGTCGTGCTGCAGCCGGCTCTGGCATGGCCGCCAGGGAACTAAACTAGTTATATCTCTATAGAGGATGTCTCTACAGAGGTAAGGAGGTGTCAAATGGCCATTCGTGATACCTATCAGGAAATTGAACAGACCCTGGGTCTGGTTCCGGAGTGGATCAAGCAGATGCCGGAAGGCGGCGCGATCGGATTCTGGGGCGTAGCCCGGGATTTCTGGCTGGCAGATACCAAGATTCCTAATAAGTACAAGGAGTTGATAGGTCTGGCGGTATCCGGGGCGACCCGTTGCAAGTATTGCGCTCTGTTCCATACCGAAGCCGCGCGCTTGTTTGGCGCGAGCGATGAGGAAATTTCCGAAGCCAGCTTTATGGGCTCGCTGACCATGATGGGCAGCACCTTTATTAACGCCCAGCAGATCGACTACGAGCAGTTCCGGCAGGAAACGCTGAGTATCGTCCGGTATGTCAAAGATCACTCGCAACCCAAAGCCGCATAAGCCGTTGCGAGAACCTGCCCTTCGCCAGCTGACGAAGGATAAGTTGATTGCAATCACCAGCGGTGGTCCCAGGACCACCGCTCGGTGGCAAGCGGCTGTGCTGCGAGCCATCAGCGAACTCATGCAATCCAGCGATACCGCCCGCGAAGAAAACCAGGACCTGCGCATCCCCTTCGCCAAAGCACTCCATGACCTCTATGCGGGACAGAAATCCGACGCCGAGTTGACGGAAATGGTGTTGCTGATGCTGGAAGTGGAAACCGCCCCTTTTATTGGCAAAGAGCCCCAGCCAGGAGCGGCATCCGGGAACGATGGCCTCTGAGAAGTGGAAAAGGGGCAACGTTATTTTCCCAAATGGAAATCGTCGTATCCCTGGTTTGAGCAAAAAAGTCCCGCACGATTTGAGCTTGCTGACAACGTCAACCTATAGTGCTGTGCTGGAGTTGCAAAGGATGCTCCAGGCTGATGATTTTCTTCCCAGGATGGATATTTACCCAATGCTCAAGTTCAATGCTCATCTCGGCTTCCAATTCAATGAATTGCCTTTTCTGCAACGCATCGAAGCAGCCGCCGCAGCTGGTTTTCGGGCGGTGGAGTTCCCATCACCCTATGAGTTCGACGCGAGTCTCTTGGCCGACCATCTGGCTCAATACAGTCTGCCGTTGATTCAGTTCGCCGCACCGGCTGGTGTTACCAAAGGCATCGCTGCCTTGCAGGGTAAGGAGGAAGAGTTTCGCAACGGTTTGCTTCGGGCCGCCAGCTATGCAAAGGCGCTGGCATGTTCGGATGTCCACATTATGTCTGGTGTTACGACGCAGGATGACGCAGGGCGTGTCTTCGGGAGCAACCTGGAGTATGCCGTCAAGTACTTCGAGGATCAGGGTTTGCGGCCGCTAATCGAAGTAATTTGTGCGCAGGAGATGCCGGGCTATTACATGGCTGACTTCAGCAAGGCGCAACAAGTGCTGGAAACCTTCCCGAGTGTCGGGCTGATCCTCGATCTTTACCATGCCCAGCTTCTGACTGGAGACGCAGCAGATGTTCTGGCTCGGTTTTACGACAGAACAGTTCATGTGCAAATTGCCGACTGCCCGGGTCGTCACGAGCCGGGAACGGGGAGCATCGACTTTGCAGCCTTGTTCGCAGCGCTGGAGCAGCGTGGCTACACAGGATGGATCGGGTGTGAATACCGTCCTTCCGGTTCTACCGTGGCGAGCCTTGACTGGATTAGGCAGTTAAGTGCTTAGCGCTGAAGTGAGATTGTGATGGGGCGGTGTGCAGGTAGATTTGGCGCAGGGGAGGGTTAAGACGGTATCTACAAGGGCCGCCTCTCTAGATGCCAGAAACAACAAAGCCCTCGTATTTCTACGAGGGCTTCGTTTTGTATGGTGCGGCACCAGACGAACGGTAGTGGTCAGCGGGGCTAGGTTTTCTGCGGGTCTGGAATTCGTTAGAAAATTTGGCGTACCCCTACTAGTAACTATAAATAAATCAGCTAGTTATGGCGCTCAGTGGAATCGAACTGGGGCTTCACTGGCGAGTAGCAATTTATTCAAATTGAGCCTGACCTGAAGCCTGAGCTCGCTAGCGCGTCCTAGGGTGAGCACCGCTTCATAGCTCAGTCATCAACGCTTCAATTATTTTGTCGTGTCTTAACTGAATCGCGTCCTTCCCCCAAATCTGCATGTTGGTGACGAACGTGGTTATTTCTCGCTGCTGTGCGTTGTGTGTGTAGGTAGCCAGCTTTCTGGCAAATACGATATTGCCCACGGCACAGTTATGGGATTTGGAAAGCAGTAGGTAATTGCCGAGGCAGTTCAGATATTCAGAGGTGAACGTTTCATCGTATTCATCGTATCCGTGGGGCATGCCTGTGGGTTCATTCCTAGGTGCAATGTGCTCGAGTTCTGGGCTCTGGATGGTGTCAAAACGCTTTGGCATGTAGCCCCGCTGGCCGCGACGCTCCAGGTGAATCTCATATTTCCAGAGCAGGTGCTTGGCTGTTGCATGGTTGATTTCCCCCTGCAGCGCCTCTTCCAATTTCTCGGTATTCCAATAGGCCCACCAGGATTGATCCGTGTTTTTCAACCAATCGATGTGCTCAAGTATCGGGCTGATACTACTGTCTTTAGTGGTGAAGGCTTCATAAACTCCGTTGATTCGAGCGGTAATGTCGGCACGCGTACCAATCAGTCGATGGCGCACGATCAAACCTTCAAAAGCGCTGCACAGTGCACCAATGTCAGTGATCGGCAAAGCGTAGCGATAGGCCTTGATGATAAACGGCAGAGTGATCGCAATCCCACTGAGCGTCACCAACGAATGGATCTGGAAATGTTCCTTCTCGTGCTTGCCAAAAAAATCGGACAGGTGGAGGAAACTAGCAGACAACGATCGGGTGAAAGACTGAATGAACTCGATGGGTTCCTTGCCAGCGAGCATTTTCCCTATTTTTTCTAGAGTATTGCTTTCCCATAGAGAATTGAAATCAACACGAAGGGTGTATAGCAATACATCATCCTCGTTGATTCGGTATTCAATGGAGGAGATGGATTTGTAGATGTTCTCGAACCGCCCTTTGATTTCGGCGATTAACTGCGCCTTATGATCGTCGTCATGACCATGCAAGTGCACGCTATACATAAACTGCGCCTTGACGACTTCAAGGTTCGAGGGGCGTTTACCGCGGTTGTTCTGAAAGATGAACATCTGAATCGCTTCTGACTCATCTCGCACCGGGTGCGTGGTGCAAACCGCCTGGCAGACGATTGCTAACATTTCGGTCAAATAATCTTCCGATTTATCTCGAAGTTGCACCTTGAAGTAGTCGAATGCCCGAACGATTCGCTGGGCGGATGCGGTTTCGAGGCCATGGTGATCGGTTTTGGATTGGTCAATTACGTAGTCAACGAACAATTGATTGTCATATTCGACTGTGTTGAAGCGGATTTCGCTGCGCCGCCTTATCATGTCTTCGAAACAAATATGCTCGGGGTCGGTCAATTCGCGAAGGGATTTGAGTCGGGTGAACAGCGCTGCTAGAAACAAGGTCAGGGTAGTCAGACGCTGCTGGCCGTCGATCACCCGAAAGAGTTGTCCGGCTTCCTCAAACAGAAAATACCCGAAGTAGTAAGGGCTTCGGGTATTGCTGGCTCGGTACTCTTCCAAGTCCGAAAGGAAGACGTCAGTCTGGGTGCTGCGGCTACTAGTATCGGTGGGTGTCTCCCAGGAATAGGCACGCTGGTATGCGGGAACCACGATGCGGTTGTTGGCCATCATTTTTTGGATGGTTGTTGAAGGTTCCACGGGTAATGTCCTTATAGGCTGCCAAGAATGATGGCCATGGGCCGTATGATCCCTGAATCCCTACTTTGCCACACCGTTTTTTGGCTGTGTGGCTCGCTAAGCTCTAAGAAAGGGGGATACCCATTTTTTATTCGTGGAGGGAAATTTATACCCCCTCAAATTGAGGAAGTTTCCGCCTACCTTTGGTGGAGGGGGGAGCGTTTCACTACCCCCGTAAACGCTACCTGAACTTCCTGGCAAACCTTCCTTTTACCACCCTGGTTAGGTAGCTATTGAGCCCGTGGCCAGATCGAGCGAGCCGCTGCAGCTCGGAAACCACGGCTGCGCCAGGTTGCGTGCCATCGTAGAGATATTTCCATCCATCGCTGAATGCGACGACTATTGATCCTGGCCCAATCTCGTACCCAGCGACGCCTGAATCACCACCTCTGTTTCCGTACCGTTCCATGCTTCAATCTTTCTGCGATGGCTGATGTTCACCTACGTGGACATTGGCGATAGTGGCATAAAGGTTTGGCGGGAGGCACGACAAGTTGGCGAGGTAGATACGCGGCCTTGCGGCGATGTTTGTGGTGGGAATGTTTGCGGCGCCTCTGGTAACGTCGATGCCAACCGAACCGGCCAGGAGATATCGAATGCCAATCATTACTTTAGCTACGCCGCTCGTGAATGGCGACTTGTGGGATCCGCTCGATGCAGGCGCCTCATGTGAGGATGTTGTTGCGCTGATATGTGGAGACGACTTACGACCGCCTCCCACCAGTGTGGTCATCAAGGTCACCACCGAGTCGGGCAAGCTGGTTGAACTGTGGATACCTAACTCAGGCGGCAAGGCAAGTGTGCGGATCGACGGCAAGTCGGTTTAGGTCGAGTCGGTAGGAACGGGTGAAATTTGAAGCGGGGAGGGCACAAACAAAAAAGGCCCACCTTTCGGTGAGCCTTTTTCGATATTGCGTATGGTGCGGCACCAGACGAACGGTAGCTTTGGAGGCTAGATTTTCTGCGGGTCTGGAATTCGCCGGAAAATTTGGAGTACCCAACTAGTAACTATAAATAAATCAGCTAGTTATGGCACTCAGTGGAATCGAATCCGGGATTTATAGGGCGTTAGCACGTTGTCGGTCTGTGCGTAAATCATCCAGAGCAGCATATGGCCCGGTAAACCTGCTGAGGTTGAACGTTGCCAACTAGGCAGGAATCGGCGTGAAGCGGGCGGTCAGCTCCGAGTCGCGGCATTCCCGCCAAATGCCGCTACTCGGATGCGTCTAAGAAATCAGGGGCAATTCAGCTTGAGAGGCCATCCTGTTATCAATGATGTACAGCCTGAGTTTGGCCCTTCACAGAAATAACAAAGGCTCCTCATATGAGGAGCCTAGTAAGATTAACGTCTTTTGTAGTTACAACGATTCGGCCAAGGCTGCTTCAATTTCTCCGAGCACCTTCACCATTTTCCGCTGTGGCTTGCAGTCGGCATAACCTTTCTGAAGCAAGACGGTGATCCGCCGCACAGCCTTGATTTGCTTCTGACGACCCCTGATTGGTTCACGATGAGTACCGTAGTAGGCGTCGTGGAATTGTTCGGCGGTCATTTCCTTAGCATCGGGATATTCCATCATCAACCAATCGTCCAAAGTGGTCCGCAGATAAGCAATGCCGCTACGTTGAGTCTGTGGCAGTTTTGAGTTGATGAGGGCGTGGAGTAGTGGGCCCACCATCAGGTGCATTTTAAGAGGCATTCTTTTCTCTGGGCGCCACGATGACTTCGCCCCACCAGTGCGCGCGCCATAAGGTATGGCACCGCCAATTGCTATACCGGGATAAGCTGGCATGGGTCTAGGGCTGCGCGCTTTTCCTGTGGTTTCACGAGCTGGACTTACAAACTGTGAATAATAGGATGCGGATTCTCCATTCCATACTGGTGTCCTGACACCTAACTGCAGCTTCGAGAGCTGTCCCGTTAGTTGCGTCGCATATTTTGAATCTTCGCAGAAGAGGTAAGGAATGCTCGAGCCTGGAAAATATAGCCCCTCCCATTCCGGAGTAATCATTTGGAGTCCGTGCTCTGATGCCCAACCACTACGTAACTCAAGGTTTGGCTTGGAATAAGGCTCGTCCATATAAACCCAAGCACCAGTTTCGGTGTGGAACCATTCTGACATGTGATCTCGCCCAGGCAAGCTCTCAAAGCGCTCCAAAGGTCGCCGCTGCTTGATAGTCGTCGCGGGCTTCAGTCCAGTCACCGCCATAAATCTCAATGTGCGCACTGCGGCAAACAGCTCTTTGTGTGCCCGCTCCTGGCTGTTGGTGTCGAGTTTGCGTTCAAGGTGGTCTGTCGATTCAAGCCGGAAAGACCAAAGGCTCCTCGTCTGGAGCTGATGCCGAGCAACGATATCGGTCAGTGGGCACGGTATTTGAACGGTGAGGGTCTCACGGCCCCTGGTGCGCCCCTCTGACCAATAGGCTGTCAAGTACGCTGTGTAAAGCAACGGCTTCAGCTTAGCGAAATGATTTTGAGCATGGCGAATGTTCTGAAAGCCAGCTTCGCCGGCAACCAGATCGAGGGCTTCGTGATGAGGGATTTTACGCTCGCGTCCCAAGGATTTGGCGCGACGTTTGATGCCATTCAAGGAGGATGGTGCAACAGGTATGCTGGACATAACAATTCTCCGGCCCTGCTGCTGCGTACCCGTCTACCACAGCTTCCAGGACCAAAGAAAAGTCATGGAAATATGTAATACAAAGCAGTGCCGTTTCCAGCTTCACAAAGACGGGTAGCAGGCACCTGCGGAGCACCTGAAATTAATATAGCCCGTCGAGCACCAAGATGTCATCCCCCGTTCACTCTCTTCTCACGTCGGGCAATATAGGGCTTCCGGCTACAAACCGGATGCTCCGAAAGCGCTTGTCGTCGTGAGATTTCGCTTCGACCCGAAATCGCAAACGGCATGTGATTATCTCTGATCCAGATATCTGGTTGACAGATATCTGGATCAGAGATAATGTTGCCTCCATGTAGGGACGCCGGAGACTAAAAATTATGCGAGTGATAGCAAAAACGGCGGTTGCACAAGCCATTGAAGCCCATAGCCAGTGGAAAGACCCACTGAGCTTGTGGCTAACCACCTTCGACAGGGCGACCCTTCGCTTTGAGTCCTTTGAGCAGCTTCGAGAAACCTGGGCCACCGCTTCTGGATGGAACGTCGATCGAATCCCTCGCTCAAAGCTAAGGCATACAAGCCTTAAAGGGCCTCTTGATATATATGTCTTCGATATCAAGAAAAATGAGTGTCGGATTATTTCGTGGATTAACCCGCGAAATGGCACCATTTATATAAAGGACATTCTGCCTCACGCTGGATATGACAAGTGGTGCAAGAGTGACGTTAAGTAGTTGATCAGGATGATCTGTTCTATTTATGTATAATGTAATTATAGGTGACAAGATGAAGCATGATAAGATCGAAGCCACTGGACTAGATTCCTTCATAGCTAATATTTCACCAATGCTTGATGGTCTAAGCGATCAGATAGCTACGATGTCCCAGTTGTTATCTGCATGTCATGATCCAATTAAAAATGATGATGACTTGCAGGGACGGATGGCGCTAATTGATGAGCTTTACTCTCATGCAGATAGTGAAGATCACGCAGCCGCACGCTTTGCGGAGTTGGTTGCTGATCGCGTGTATGAGTACGAGACTGAAACAGTTTTGATTCCTTACTCCTCTCAGTCGGAAGCACTAGCTTTCCTCATTTCGGATAGGGGAGTTAAGCAAAAGGATTTGTCTGATATAGCAACTCAAAGTGCTGTTTCTGAAATACTAAATAATAAGAGAAAAATGACTGTCGCTCAAATAAAAGGCTTTTCTGAATTTTTTAAAGTTCCAGTCGAGTTTTTTATGCATGGCATAGTCTGATTCTGTTATGAATTGTTGGTGATTTGAATGACGGGTATATGATTCTCTGGTAACTAAAAAATAGATCATTCGAAGTACTAATAAATTGTATTCAAAGCCCCTCCACATATCATGTGGTTTGGGGCTTTTTACTGGCCTCGCTAAAGATCTTTTTGAGTGAAAACTGTTTTCTGGCCAAAAGACAGAGAGTTGCCCTTATTTTCTAGACACAACCAATGACCGGTTGCTGGCCGTTGACCCTACCCTTCTAATGATGGATGGTTAAGGTTTGAATTGTTGAGGCGGAAAAAATATGAAATATATGTTTATAAAATTGCTTAAGATAGAAACTTTATCTGTCTAGCTCTCTTAACATAATTACCGACTTACCTCTTTATTAGACTTTGTAGGAGGTCACTTTTTAAATCAATCGGCAATGTATAGATGTTTAAAACGCTTTAAGGCCTTGGAATTTTCGCAGCGGCTGATATCTTCACCGAAAAGCCACGCTGTGATAGGCTGTCGTATGCTCGCACAAGATTAACTTTGCTAAAGAAAGGTAGATTGTTTTTCACAGTCATAGCGTCGTCTCCCAAAATCAAAAACACTACTTGGTAATCTGAGCTTCGAAAGTTGTCTAGTGGAACGATTTCACGCACGTCATTGCCAAATGTGTTTAATACTTTTCTTGCTGCTTTTCTGAAGTCCCGATCGCCGAGTAAAATTTCTGCTGCGACACTCCCTTGAGCGAATAGATGGCTTAATCCGGCAGATCCGCCTTTGCGATGCTTGACATGAATAAATTGTTTATTCTCTGTAAGAAGATCGCATAGTTCAATAGAGCTAGTGGATCTGTTACTTTTGACTAACCGTTTGTCTAATAAGTGATATCCGTAGAGTAAAGATGCTCTGGTATTGTAGTCACCTTCAGACTCAATTTTTGTTTCGTTGTTTTCTTCCCATACATGGACTCCCGGGAAATTAAGCTCAGAAACGACAATTTTGGCTAGGCTAGTGTTGGTTCTTCCAATGAATGAATTGTCGATCTCGTACCATGTCCCTCCAAATATTATGTTTGTTTTGTTCTCAATGACAATTTCGAAGTAAATACATTTGTATATTGAGTGAGAGAACTCGTTTTCGTGAATGTCGAAAACATATAGATTGTCCCTTTTTACTGTGTCGATTGTTACTTTGCTATTGTCGATAGTGGCTAAATAGTTGTCCGAAGATAATGTTGGTGCTCGATCATTCTTTGCGCGAGTAAAGCTAAATCCAATAATTGAGTCCCATTTTTCTATTTCGGGGAGGGTTATGACTAGTTGCGTGTCTCGGCTTTTTATAGCATCAAGTAGTAGTTGATCCAATCGGTCTATGTCGGATTTCTCTTTGATTTTTCTAACATTATCTACCCAGAGAAATTCTGTTTTATAGTCATCTTTAAAGTAATGAGCTTTTAGGGTTTCGAAGAGGTTAGGTAAATCACCGAGCTCCATCTCAATACCAAAAGAAAACATTGCATCACCGCCAGAGATATTTTTGAAATCTATTCCCGGCTTAGGTGTTCCGGTCACGGCTCTTAATATATCGCGGGAAATATCAATGCCAAATACACTGATTTCTGAATCGCGTGCAGCCTGTGATCTTTTTTGAACAGGTTGATCGTCTAATGTGTGAATGTCAACGCTTCGTAAGCTTTCATGATTCAGTGTGTTTAAAGCAGTTTTTAGCCCGAAATCTTGTACAAAGTGTGAAAGATCTAATAAGTGCCGTCCATAGCCAAAAGTTATTGCAAATATATCATCCCCTGCTTTAATTAGTAAAACAGCAGAGCTCGACTTGTTGCCGATTTGTGTCACGTCGGTTCCAGTGAGAGTGTCAACTAACTCACTCCAGTTTGGTCTTTTTTCAGTCGTGCGCTTCACATACAAAATACCGTCAATTTCGAAGACTGGATTAAGCTCATAAGAAACTACATCCCTATCCGCCGCGAGCAAGTCGGAGAAACCATTCGTTACGGAGCCTGGTTTCATCATGAAGATATTAAAGTGGCGATATTTTTTTTCAGGCATCATCCAGTCCTTGGTTTTATTTGCATGGCAGAGTATAAATGTGATACTGGATATATTGCTACGTTTGACTAAAGTTATCAACTTTTTTGGAGCGCTTCAATTTTTCTGGTGGGTGCGTGTTCAGATGGGAGGTGCGCGTACGTCTGCTAGTTGGGTGGCATAAATTTTTGTTAACCCTATCCAAACTTCTCACGATCCCAAAACATTATCATGTTTTACCGTTGGATATCAGGCGCGATTGAAGTCTATGCGTTGATCGGTTACTGAGATTCGGCCGGAAGTTGAATGCCCACGACTTAGCTAACCTCAGAGTGAGTAAGCATATCGTTAGTAGATAGTAATATCGCGTCGACTCCGCGCGCTGGTTCAGGTGTTGATTTAGAAACCAGGCGAGATGCTTTCGCTGCCAGGTCCATGGATTATCTCGGTGCCAGCGATCAGCGATTGCTGTTTGGATGGCATTTGCCTGGCGGAGATGGCGTTGGCGCGTGGTATGCGAACCGGTCAGTACGCCCGCCAGGAACAGCTCCATATCGAATGGCGTGCTCATGGTTGGCCACCAATGTAAGCAGATGCCACGTCGATACGACCGTGCCCCAGCTCGCAGCTGACTTGGACTCGGGCCTCCTGATCAAGGCGTCGGTCGAGCTGGTAGCAGTTGCCGCCATTGATGGGCGCGAGATGTCGAGTGATTTGCTCATAGCGTTCGCATGCATAGGCAGCCCGCAATTCGTGGAAACCTTTGAGGTTGTGCATATGGAGGATGTCCCGTGCGGGACGGACGATTCCCTGCACAAAATCGAGGTAGCTTTCGTTCGGTGCAAGCAGGTTGCGGCTACCGTCGGGCGAGACCTTTTCGGCAAACCTCAGGGCGTCACGAATATGATCATCTACCCTGATCCAGCGAGGTGCCGACGCACCTGAGCGGCCCCCTTTGGTGCCATCCTGGATGTTGATCTTGCCGTAGTGTTCGGCCTCACGTTTTAGACGCGGTAGGTCGGCCAAAATGGCCTCGCGTAAGCGCATACCGGTGGCTCGCGTCAACTGCGCAATGGCGGCGGCGCGCGCCTGCTGGTGTTCGCAAAGCACCTCTACGATCCGCTTCACCTGTTCGCGGTCTTGGCCTTGCGGCACTGAACGACGAACAGTGGTGCGGCGCATTCCCAGCGCCTTACTCGGGCTCGGCACCTTCACAAACTGATCACCGCGAAGCGCGGCCATGGTCCGATTCACACTGGACAACCGGTTTTGCGCAGTGGCGACGGCCAGCTCACCTTGTTCAACTTGTTCAACTTGTTGGCGCAGATGTCCGGCGTAGTCCAGCAAGGTCTGCCGATCAATCTGCCGCGCATCGTTAAACCCCGGCCCTTCCTCCGACCGACACCAGCGTACAAACGCCTGCCAGCGATCACTGTGCGCCTTGACCGTGCCGTAATGCCCGCCGCCAAATAGGTCGCGCAACGCCTGCGGTCCGGCATAACTCAGCTGTCGGCCATAGCCAAAATTGCGCCCATCACGTCTACCTACTAGCGCCATGATCAAACTCCTCTCGAAGCCAAAACCTTTGAAACTTTCCCCACGTCATCCCGCCACGAATGTTGAGTGTTATCAGGGATCAAGGTCCCTGCGACCTGTGAGGGTTGCCCACTAGCGCGGGACTGGCGGCTCCTTACGACCGGGAGCTTGGGCATCTCATGATCTGGCCCCCTGGACACCGTTACCGGTGGGCGGGTGGAGGCTGCATTGGTTGACGAGACCAGCGCCGCGAGATCCTGAGTCGGGTGAAGGCAGTAATGCGATGACCGGGGCATGCCTGACTGTCAGTCAGGTGCAGTCCATTCCGTGGGCTGCGGCACCATCATCGGCATCGCTGTTGCTGGTGACTTCGGTGTTTGTCACGCCAATTGTCACGAGGGGGAATGCCGCAAAGCCTTGTACGAGTTGGGCTGCAGCAGTGGTAGGAGCGCCCGTCTCTTTCCGGGAGAAAGAGACGGGCGCAGGTTGGCGCAATGAAATGGCCACGCGGATAGGTTGCTGCAGGGCAGTTGGGTAGGGGGATGTATTTGCCGCAATGGCAATGATCTGGAGTGGGCATCCATCACTCGGTGAGTGACCGTGCGAGCCGCCGGACGCTAATCGCACTTTGGGGGAACCACCACGGTGTGGCGTAGCCTTAAAGGTTCTGGCTACCTGGGTTGCTGTCAACGACAGCGCTTTGCCCGATCTTTTCTACGCCTGTGGATAATTTGGGTCAAGGCTCGAATTTTTGGGAGTTCTGCGGCTGTGGATGAAATTATCCACCGGTGGAAATCCGTGGTTTTCCACAGACAGTTGGGTGAGCTTTAGATTTTTTAAGTGAGGTGGAAGGGCGGACAGCGGTGACCTCGCAGGCTTACCCACGTTTGGATGCGCCACGGCTTTTTTGCAGGGCGGTGATGTTGTCGCCAACTGGGTGAGCGAATTCGTGGGGCGTCACATGCCCATGGCGGTTGGCGTCGATGTAGTTGCTCCACCACGCCATGATCAGCCTGCGCTGTTCCAGAAATTCGGCCTTGTGGATATACGCGGCGCGCACGCGGTTGCGTTCCTTGTGGCTCATTTGTCTTTCGATGGCTGCGTCGGTCCATAACCCAGACTCCAGCAGGGCGCTACAGGCCATGGTCCTGAAGCCGTGGCCGCACACGTCCTTGCTGGTGTCATAGCCGACGTTGCGGAGCATGGTGTTCACCGTGTTCTCGGACATGGGTTTCCAGTATTTGTGGTCGCCCGGTAGCACTAACTCTGAAAAGCGACTGAGGTTGCGCAGTCGCTCCAGTATTTCGATGACCTGCGGCGATAGCGGAACCATTTGAATGTCGCCGTTCATCTTGGTCCCTCGTGTGGAGTTGCGTACCCCTTCAATCGGTGCGCGGGTATCGGGGATTTCCCACATGGCGCGTTGGAAGTCGAACTCACTCCATCGCGCGAAGCGCAGTTCGCTGGAGCGGACGAACACATGCAGCGTGAGCAGGACGGCAAGGCGCGTCAGTTCGCGGCCATTGTAGTTGTCGATACGGTGCAGCAGTTCGGGTAGGCGGTTGAGGGATAGGGCCGGGCGATGGACTGTGCGCGGCGCGTGAATCGAGCCTGCCAGATCCAGTGCAGGATTCATGGTGATCTGCCGAGCCCTTTTGGCCCCGCGCATGATGGTGGATAAGTAGTTCTGTACCCTTAACGCCACATCCATGGTGCCGCGTTCCTTGATGCGCTGGGTGATCTCTAGCAGGTCGTGGGTATCGAGTTCGGCGATGGGTCGTTGGCCGATCAGCGGGAAGACGTGGGTGCGCAGTCGGCTCATTACGGTTTTTGCGTGGCCTTCGGTCCAGCGACGGGACATGTCGGCGTGCCACTCCAGAGCAACGGTTTCGAAAAGCAGTGCCGCCCGCTGGGCTACGATCTTGGCCTTCTTCTTTTCTTCCATTGGGTCGAGATTGTCGAGCAGCAATGCCTTGGCTTCGTCTCGCTTACGCCGTGCGACGGAAAGGGTAACGATGGGGTAATTGCCGATAATGAGCGTACCTTCCTTGCCGTTGGGCTTGGTGTACTTCAAGCGCCAGGTCTTCACGCCATTGGGTTTGACGAAAAGGTACATGCCGCCGCCGTCGAACAGTTTGTAGGCGCGTTCGCGGGTTTTGGCCGTGCGGCATTGCAGGTCGCTGAGAGGGATCGCTAGACGTGGCATAGGGGTACGCGCTCCTGACCGGAAAATCGCAGTACCCCTAACATACCCTCGGGGAAGGGGGATTTTGTTGGATCCCGACAGAGGGTCTTGGAACGAAAAAACCCGCCAAAGGGCGGGTTTTCGGGGCTTCCAGAGCATTCGGTGGAATGCAATGGAGCCTAATGTGGTGCCGGCACCAGGAATCGAACCCGGGACCTACTGATTACAAGTCAGTTGCTCTACCATCTGAGCTATACCGGCGTGTCAGGGCGACGATTATAGCGATTGGGTTGGTTCTGTAAACCCCTGAATTCAGACTATTTTTGCGCAGGCTTTCGGTCAGGCGCGATGCAGTACTTTCTTGAGTTTTTGCAGGGTGCGCCAGGCTCGGCTGTTTTGCATCGCCCGCAGTTGCGCTTCGGCGTGTTCAGCGCGTTGCAGGGCGGCGGGGAGGTGGTTTTCGGTGTTGGTGACGGGGTGGCTGAATTGATGGCCTCTGCAGAACGTCACGGTCGAAGATTTTTCTTGTTCATGGCCGCACTGTCGGCGCCTTCGTATGCGTGTATAGCAAGAGGGATTACAAGGCGCAATTTTTCGCCCGTGGTGTCTGGAGTTCGGCGGTTATGTCGTTTTGATTGAATGCTTATGCACAACGGGCTGGCGGAATCTGCTTGTTCATTGCGCTTTTGTGGACTCGTTCTCATTTGTCCGCAAATGCCTGTTTTACGGGTTTTTTATTTTTGTGAACAAAAAATGACCAGTAGTGTTTTAGGCGTAAAACAGCGTGGATATTGGATCCACGATAATTCCATCAACAGAGTTATCCACAGGCTGTGACTGTTTAAGGGCGCTCTGCCAGAAGCAGGAAATTGCGCGGTGTGAGTGGGGATTCGCAGAAGGTGCCGAGACGAACGACATAACCCTGCTCAATGAGGAAAAGTGCCCGATCGAGTACCAGCCACAGCTCCAGAGGCCGTCGGAAAAGGCCTCGCAGCAGCTCCAGGTTGCGCACTTCGGCCAGTCGCTGCCAACCGGCGGCTTCCAGTTCGGTCCAATCTGGCGTGCCGACTGTGGATAAGTCTTTGAGTGCGGCCAGATCGCGGCAGTAATCGGCGAAGGGTTTGTCCAGCCAGGCGCTGGGCAGGGAAGGGGTGGGCAGGTATTCGTCGACACCGCGAAGTTGCCGTTGCAGCAGGTCGAACCCCAGGCGCCGAGCCATGGAGGTGTCGCGCTGGCGTCGGACGCGAGCGCCGGCGGTGACGGTTTCGCTCATCGGCAGCGCAAGATCATCGAGGGAAAGGTGTAGGTCGGAGCGCTCAGCCGCACAGGAAAGTGGCCGATAGGTGTTCAGACTGATCCGGTTGTAGCAGCACGGTGCGATGGCCAGTTGTTTGCAACCGGTGGCGCTGGCGAGCTGGATCAGTCGCACATGCAGATCCCCGCAGGCGTGCAGTGCTACGGGTGTGTGATCGGCATTCAATAAAGAGGCTGCGCCAGGCGCGAGTACATCCTGTTCGACATGCAGCGCATGCATTTGATGGCGCTGGCTGAGTGCCTGGCCGCTGGCGACCAGTGCCGGGTCGTATTCCAGGCAGGTCAGTTGTTGACCGGTTTGCAGCAGGCGTCGCCCCAAATGGCCCTTGCCCGAACACCAGTCCAGCCAATGCGTCGGTGCACGGGCAAACTGCAAGCAGCCGGCGAACGCTTCAATCTGCTGCCACTTGCGCCCCGGCACATCCACATTCAACCGATGGCCCGCCGCTTCGAGTGCACGAGCCGGCAATTCGCCTACCGCACTCAGCTCAAGAGACATCGCTGCCAATGAAGCAAACGGCTCCGGCGCATCGAGCCAGCCAGGCTGGTTATGACTGTTTTCCGCATCTTCCAGCGACCGTCCGCGTAGCCACAACGCCAGTTCCGGGTAGGACGCTTCCCAGGGTAGTTGCAGATGGGTAAACGGTCGGGGCTTCCACAGCGCCTGATGCTCGATCAGAAAAGCATCCAGCGCAGCGAAGCGGGCGAGTAGGGTCTCGCCCGTCAGCACGCAGGCATCAACGCCCTTGGCAGGCATCGACGCGCAACCAGCGCTCCAGCAGCTTGAAGCCGCGCACCAGCACGTAAGCCATCAGCAGATAGAACATGCCCGCGGCGAAGAAGATCTCAACCGGCAGGTAGGTGCGAGCAATGATGGTGCGGGCCATGCCGGTCAGCTCCAGCAGGGTCACGGTACTGGCCAGGGCACTGGCCTTGAGCATCAGGATCACTTCGTTGCTGTACGCCGGCAGGCCGATACGCGCAGCACGTGGCAGCATGATGTAGAACAACGCCTTGGCCCGGGACATGCCCAGCGCCCGCGCCGCTTCGATCTCGCCCGGTGGAATCGCCTGGATCGCGCCACGCAGGATCTCGGCGATGTAGGCCGCGGTGTGCAAGGTCATGGTCGCGGTGGCGCACCAGAACGGATCGCGCAGGTACGGCCACATCGAGCTGTTACGCACCGCATCGAATTGCGCCAGGCCGTAGTAGACCAGGAACAGCTGAACCAGCAACGGCGTGCCACGGAAAAAGAAGATGTAGCCGTAGGGGAATGCCCGCACATACCAGAGTCGCGATGAGCGAGCGATGCCCAGCGGAATTGCCAGCAGCAACCCGGCAATCACGGCGATGGCCACCAGTTCCAGGGTCAGCGTCGCGCCCTGAGCCAGTTTTGGCAGCCACTTGATGATGACTTCCCAATTCATTGGGTGCTCCTCGCAAAGCCGCGAGCGGCGCGTCGTTCCATTAAGTGCATGCCGGTCATGGCCAGAATGGTCAGGCCCAGGTACATGAAGGCAGCCACCATATAGAAGGTGAACGGTTGCTTGGACACGGTCACGCCGATTTGCGCGTGACGCATGATTTCTTCAAGGCCGATGACCGATACCAGCGCAGTGTCTTTCATCAGAATCATGAACAGATTGCCCAGGCCCGGCAGGGCGATGCGCCACATCTGCGGCATGATCAACTTGGTGAAGATGCGGAATTTCGACAGGCCCAGGGCCACACCGGCTTCACGGTGACCTTTGGGAATCGCCAGAATCGCCCCGCGAAACACTTCCGTGGCGTAGGCGCCGAAGCACAGCCCCAGCGCAATCACGCCGGCGGCAAAGGCGTTGAGTTCGAGCTCGGGGTTGCCGAAGAACTCACCCAGCGCACGCATCAGGTTGACTGTGCCGAAGTAGATCAACAGCACCCAGAGCAATTCCGGGATGCCGCGAACCAGCGTTGAATAAGTGCCGCCAAGCCATTGCAACGGCTTGTACGGGGAAGTCTTGGCCAAGGCGCCGAGCAGACCGAGCACCAGCCCCAGGCACAAGGCCGAGAGTGCCAGTTTCACAGTCATCAGTGCGCCAGCGGCGAGCGCCGGGCCGAATCCGTAGAGGTCGATAATCATGGATTTCTTTTCAAATCGCGGCAGGCAATGCCAAGGACTGGCGCCGTCAGCGAACGGCGCCGGTCGGGCAGGTCAGAATCAATAGATGCTGAACGGGAAGTACTTGTCGTTGATCTTCTTGTAGGTGCCGTCAGCGACGATTTCTTTCAGCGCAGCGTTCAGCTTTTCGCGGATCGGGTCGTTCTTGCGAACGGCGATACCGATCTTGTCGCTTTCTTCAACCGGGTCACCCTTGAATTCGTAAGGACGGCCGGCGTCGCTTTTCAGCCATTCATAGTTGACGTACTTGTCGGCCAGGATGCCGTCCAGACGACCGGAAGTCAGGTCCAGGTAAGCGTTTTCCTGGGTGTCGTAGAGTTTGACTTCGACGCCTTCCATGTTGTCTTCCAGCCAGGTGCCGGCCAGGGTCGCGCGTTGGGCCCCGATCACCTTGCCTTGCAGCGAAGCCTTGTCGGTCTTGAAGTCGACGTCTTTTTTGGCAATGAACTGCAGTTTGTTGGAATAGTACGGTGCGGTGAAGTCCACCGCTTGCTTGCGCTCATCGGTGATCGACATCGAGGAGATCAGGAAGTCGAACTTCTTGGCGTTCAGGGCCGGGATGATGCCGTCCCAATCGGAGGTGACCACGGTGCACTCGACTTTCATCTTGGCGCACAAGGCGTCGCCGATGTCTTTGTCGAAGCCGACGACATTGCCACTGGCATCTTTATTGTTGAACGGCGGGTAGGCCGCTTCGATGCCCATCTTCAAGGTCTCGGCGGCGGCACCGGCGCTGAAGGCCAGGGTGACGGCCGCAGCCAGGAAGATCTTTTTGTAGTTCTGCATGCGGGTAGCTCCGTTAGCGGTTGCTGGACATGAATTGTTTGCAGCGCGCCGAAAGCGGGTTTTCGAACACCTGCTGCGGCGATCCTTGTTCTTCTACCAAGCCTTGGTGGAGGAACACCACTTCGCTGGAAACCTGACGGGCGAAGCCCATTTCATGGGTCACGAGCAGCATGGTGCGGCCTTCTTCGGCCAATGCGCGGATGACATTAAGTACTTCCTGGACCATTTCCGGGTCAAGGGCGGAGGTGGGTTCGTCGAACAGGATCACCTTGGGCTGCATCGCCAGGGTACGGGCGATGGCCGCGCGTTGCTGCTGGCCGCCGGAGAGTTGCGCGGGGTAGGCGTGGCGCTTGTCAGCGATGCCGACCTTGGCCAGCAGGGCTTCGGCGACTTCGATGGCCTCGGCCTTGCTCTGGCCGAGTACGCGGCGCGGGGCCTCGATGATGTTGTCGAGCACGGTCATGTGCGGCCAGAGATTAAAGTTTTGAAACACAAAACCGATCTCGCTGCGCAGGCGATTGATCTGTTTGCCGTCGGCAGCGACCAGTTCGCCGTTCTTGGCGGACTTGAGCTTGAGTTCTTCACCGGCCACCAGGATCTGGCCCTGGTGCGGGTTTTCCAGCAAGTTGATGCAACGCAGGAACGTGGACTTGCCGGAACCGGAGGAGCCCAGGATCGAGATCACGTCGCCGTCGCGGGCGGTCAGCGAGATGCCTTTGAGCACCTCAAGCTGTCCGTAGCGTTTGTGCAAGTTGCGGATTTCAAGCGCGGGCGTGGCCTCAGCCATGTGCGTTCCTCATAGTGTGTTGCGCTCCTGCTGTTGGTCGCCTTCCTGGCGAGGCGGCCAAGCTAGCATAGCGTTCGAATGGCAGCCAACAGCGCTCGGGACGGTAAACGGATGGCGTGTGGCAGGTTGTCGCATCGGTACAGCAGACTGTCGCGCTGCTATCAACCGAACAGCCGTTTGAACCCGATGTGGTCCGGCTGTCCCGTAAAAAAAGGCGCGATGTTGCCAGCTTTGGCGGGGTGTTGGAAGCGCTAACCGGCCAAACGTTCCTGATCTGCACTTTTATTGTGCGAGGGGTGATTCCGGGGTGTGTTTCTGGTGCGCTGTTTCGTTATTAAAGTGGGTCGCCAGGTAACGTTCTGGCGGATTGCCATTAATCTCAATGACTTGCGATAACTGCCCGGTCAGGCTGAGAGCCCCGAGGTTGAGGAGCTTGCAACATTTTGGCGCAATTATTGCGTGCAGAATACGAAACGCCCTGTTGGTTTCTTTTTACGAGAAGGAACGCCAAACGGGATGCACGCTTCCGCTTTTCCTTACAAAGGTAGTTTTAATGAGCAGTTCCCCAAGCTCCAATGGCCTTGAACAGGGGCTCAAACCGCGTCATGTGACCATGCTGTCGATCGCCGGGGTTATCGGTGCCGGCCTGTTCGTCGGCTCCGGCCACGCCATCGCCGCTGCAGGCCCGGCCGTGTTGTTGGCCTACGCTGCCGCCGGTGCGCTGGTGGTTCTGGTCATGCGCATGCTCGGCGAGATGGCCGTTGCATCGCCAGATACAGGCTCCTTCTCGACGTATGCCGATCGTGCGATCGGTCACTGGGCCGGTTTCACCATCGGCTGGCTCTACTGGTGGTTCTGGGTTTTGGTCATCCCGCTGGAAGCTAACGCTGCGGCGACCATTCTGCATGCCTGGTTCCCGAACGTGGCGATCTGGGCCTTCACCTTGGTCATCACGTTACTGCTGACGGTGACCAACCTGTTCAGCGTGAAGAACTATGGCGAGTTCGAGTTCTGGTTCGCCCTGGTCAAAGTCGTGGCGATCATCGGCTTTATCGGTCTGGGCATTCTGGCGATCTTCGGCCTCCTGCCCACCAGCCAGGTCAGCGGTGTGTCGCACCTGTTTGACACTCAAGGCTTCCTGCCAAACGGCATGGGCGCGGTGCTCGGCGCCATTCTGACCACCATGTTTTCCTTCATGGGCACCGAGATCGTGACCATTGCGGCCGCGGAATCGAAGAACCCTGGCCAGCAGATCTCCAAGGCCACCAACTCGGTCATCTGGCGGATTGGCTTGTTCTACCTCGTCTCCATTTTCATCGTTGTGGCCTTGGTGCCGTGGAACGACCCGATTCTGGCCAGCGTCGGTTCCTACCAGACCGTGCTGGAGCGCATGGGGATCCCGAATGCCAAGCTGATCGTTGATATCGTGGTTCTGGTTGCGGTCACCAGCTGCCTGAACTCCGCGCTCTACACCGCTTCGCGGATGATGTTCTCGTTGGGTAAACGCGGCGATGCGCCGGCCGTATCCCAGCGCACCAATAGCAGCGGCACGCCTTATTGGGCCGTGATGTTGTCGACCGCTGCGGCATTTCTCGCAGTCTTCGCCAACTACGTGGCCCCGGCTGCCGTGTTCGAATTCCTGCTGGCCAGCTCTGGCGCCATCGCGTTGCTGGTGTACCTGGTGATTGCATTTTCGCAACTGCGTATGCGCAAACAGCGCATGGCTCGCGGTGAAAAAATCGCCTTCAGCATGTGGCTGTTCCCGGGTCTGACCTACGCGGTGATCGTATTCATCATCGCCGCCCTGACCATCATGCTGTTCCAGGAAGCGCATCGCGTGGAGATCCTCGCGACTGGCTTGCTGAGCGTGTTGGTGGTGGCTGCCGGTTTGTTTGTGGCGCGTCGTCGCAAGCTGCAGAAACTGGGCGCTGTGGTGCTGAGCTGATCCGTACCGCGTAACGCAAAACGGCCGCTGTCAGTGATGACACGCGGCCGTTTTCAGTTCTGAAGAGGAGGAGTGTCTACTCGCCCTTTTCTTCCTGCGCATCCAGCGACTGACGATAACTGTCCAGCGCATCGCCAAAGTCAGTGATGAATTGCGGATCGGTCAGCCAGGCCTGGGCGGTATCGCGGTCCATGCCATCGGCCCACATGCGGTAGTCGATCAGCATGTCGGCGGCCAGGTGCGTGGCGGCCATGGCTTCGTTGTCGGCGTTTTCCATGTCCAGCAGTTCTGGATGGTCGCTGATGATGCCGGCGAGGTTCGACAGCAGGGTCAGCAGCATGTCGTTGCGGCTGGTGGCTTCGGCGTCACGCATTTTGCTGAACATCGCCAGGGTGTATTCCGGGATCGGCTCGCCGATCTCACCCAGGTCATCGTTCAGATCGGCAGGCTTTCTGCCGACCATGCGGATCTGTTTGGCTTTGGCCTTTGCGCGTTTGGCGCGTTTCTGTTGCTTATTCAGGGATGCCATGGGAACTCAGTGGGTTTTCTGTTGGGTTTGGGCCGCGATGGCGTCGGACGCCGCCACGTAATCAGCCTGGAAGGCTGGGGATTCGATCCACGCCAGGGCGCCTGCTTCGTCGGTCTCGGTGGACCATTGGCGGTATTCGATCAGCGCCGCGAGGATGAAGTCCATCGCGCCTTCTTCGCCTTCCTGTTCGTACACCAACTCCAGCAACGGGTCTTCAAGGAAGGCTGTGCACATGGCCTGCTGACTGGACTTTTCGGCGTCGATCATTTTTTTGAACAGTTCGGTCAGGTCCACCGATTCGAAGTCGATGCGATCGTCGTTCGGGTCCAGCTCGACCGGCGCGGCGGCCCGCTGGGTGCGGTTCTGCTTGGCCTTGGCTTTGGCGCGGGAGGCGCGTTTGTTCTGCTTGTTGGCGGAGGCCATGGGCGTCGTTCCGTATTTCGTTGAGAGGGTGCATCAATCAGTTGCGTGGCACTCGCCGCCCGGGTGTATCAGGGGCCAGCTCGCCGGTCTGCAGCCAGGACAATGCAATGGGCCATAGTGTGGCTTGGTATGCGCTGCGAAAAAAGGCGAAATGTCCGACTTCTTCTTCGCCGATGTCCTCAGGTGTGATTCTCAGGTGGGTATTTGTACTGCCGGTGAGGTAGCCAAGCAGGCGTTCTATGGCTGGAATCGTGCCGTAGGGATCGTCGCTGAGGCTGATGGCCAGGGTTTGTGCGCTGACGTTGGCGAAGGGCAGTCGACCGGTTCTGGCGTGGATGAGGCGACCGCTGGGGCGTTTCTCATATCGGTTGCTGGGCGTGCTCCAGTCGCGAACCACGCCAGCGGGGGTGTCTTCGAGCCAACCCAGGCGTTTGCCGGGGAAGTAGCCGCAAAGCATAGTCATCAACGGCATCACCACGTGCCACTTGGCGAACATCCGCCAGCGATGAGCGGGGGCGTAGTCGCGCCAGTAAGCGAACTGCGCGCCCACTGTCACCAGGCGTCGGATCAAATGCCCGGAGGCCCCCAGCCCTGCAGCACAGCCGCCGAAGCTGTGGCCGACGACATTGATGGGTTGTCCCGCAAATTCGCGTTGCGCTCTTTGCAGCATCGCCTCGAAATCCAGCGCGCCCCAGTCGGACCATGAGGCCTCGAGCCCTTTCAGTGATGCGGGGCGCGACTCGCCGATGCCACGGTAGTCATAAGTGATCACGTCAAAGCCGTTGGCGAACAGGTAATCGGCGAAGCGCGAATAGTGTCGGCAACGGACAGAGGTGGCAGCGTTGACGATAACCACCGGGCGAGTTGGGTCTTGATGGGGGTGTCGCCAGGTGAAGCCGCCAAGGAGGAAGCCATCGGCGGCGGGCTCCCTGAAGGATTCGCCAGGTGTGCGGGTGGGCAACGGTAACTCGAGTTGAGTCGGGGCCAGTGAGGGTATGTCCTGTAAGTTCATCGGCTTTGAACCTTTGCGGCGAGTTACTCACCATAGTCGTCATGCCGTTTATGAACAATCTGCCCGCGCTTATCGGGGGCGCTTGAGTAACCGTTCCTCAAGCATCCCGTTCCCTATCCGGTTCTGCATGAGGTTCCTCCTTGCTCAGGCCTGCATTGGGCAGGCCGAGAAACTCGAGCAGCACCGGATCCCGGATGAAATCCCGAGGGCTGGCGTTCATTTGCTGGATGTTGATGGCGGCTTCCTGCTTGACGGCAACCCGGTCGCGGCTCGCCAGCAGGCGTTCGTAGTAGAGGGTGTTGATCTGGCGCTCAAGGGCGCGACTTGACCAGTTCTGGAGTGCTGATTCGTTCATGTACCAGTGGCGAGCGTTGTCGTTGTCGACTCGCAGCAGCCTGCGGTAGTGGGTCCAGCTCAATTCGGAACGCACTGCGTTCCAGATTGGAAAGGTCTGATAAAAATCCCGCATGTATCGCAGGTTGCGTTCATCAAAACCTTTTCCAAACTCGGAAGTCAGGACTTTGGCCAGTGTCGACAGCAGCTGCTTGCCATAAGCCGCCCTCCGAGCCCCCTCCTGCTCGAACTCCACGATATGCCGGCCGATCTGCCAACAGGTTTGCACCTGAACGGTATCGACCGCTCGCAGCACCTTTTGGCGCGCTTCACGGATCAGCTCGCCCAGACTGCCGAGCAGTGAAACCATTTGTGGATCTTGAGTGTTATCGGGTTTGAGGTGGCTCATGACATCTTCCGCAGCTGGAGGGAACAGGCGCAAGAGGATGGCAGGAGAGCGATAGTCGACGATGCCGGGCGCTGCTGGTAAATCGGAAGGAAATACCGGATTCGTCTTGCAGGACACCACCGACTACAGCTCGTACTTGAGGAGCAGATCGTGTAGTCCGATTCGCAGTGAGCTCAATTCCGAATCGATCTAAAACTTGAGTATTCGGCGATAAATCTAAAAGGAGTAACGAGTGGGTTCTACGTAACCCGGGAGTCGCCATCATGAAGTACGTCCATTCATTCATGCTGCCCATCGCCGCTGTCGGCGTACTGCTGTTGCCAATCGCGCTTAACGCCGCCAGCCTTGAGCCAATTGACAGCTCGGCCGTGCAAGTCCAGCAGCAACAACAAAACGGGATTACCTACCTGTCCGGGGGGATTGGAGAGGACGAGGCTAAAGCCATTCAGCAAACCAAGGGCTACAACCTGCACATGACATTCTCCACCGGGCCTCAGGACGAATACGTTCCCGATGTGGATCTGGTTATTCAGAAAGCCGCAGGGCAGACCGTGCTGACACTGAGTGAGGCTGGACCGTTGGTTTACGTTCAGCTGCCTGCCGGCAAGTACACCGTTATCGCCACGCATAAAGGTGAGGTGCGGCGTGATACGGCGGATGTGGGCAGTGGTGCCGCTCGCAATCTGGTTTTCCACTGGGGCGGTCAAAACTAGTCAGGAGAGGTGGCTTGCGTGATGTCCGATTAAATCGCAGGCATAAAAAAACCCTGAATCTTGCGATTCAGGGTTTTCGGTATTTGGTGCCCAGAGACGGAATCGAACCGCCGACACGGGGATTTTCAATCCCCTGCTCTACCGACTGAGCTATCTGGGCAACGGGGCGCATTAAACGGGTTTTTCAGGGGGTCGTCAAGCAAGTTTTCAAAAAATATTTAATTATTACCGTCGCTTACGTGCCGACCCCGGATTTTGATCAATTATTGAGCAGGTGGAACGTAGCCTTCAGCCTTGGCGTATTCCTCGCCGGAAAAGTATTTGTCCATCTCACCCTGAAGGTATTTGCGGTCTTCGGCGTTCATCATGTTCAGGCGTTTTTCGTTGATCAGCAGGGTCTGGTGTTTCTGCCAGTCGGCCCAGGCCTTGGCCGAGACGTGGTCAAAAATGTCCTGACCTTTTGCACCCGGGAATGGAGCGCGCTCCAGGGCGGGCAGTTCTTCTTTGTACTTGCGGCACATGATGGTGCGGGTCATGACGACTCTCCTGCGTTCAATACGGCGGCCGCGCGCTCGAGCAAGGTTTTGACCGGGGCGGCAAGGCCCAGGCGCGGCGGGGTGGCGAGGTTATACCAGAGCCAGTCGGCCTCGGCCACGTGATGGCCGGCCTCCTGGACCTGCACCAGCCAGGGTTCGATGGATAATTGAAAGTGACTGAAGGTGTGCACCAGGCTCGGCAGTGCCTGCTGGCTGCCCAGTTCCAGCGAGTGCTGCGAAGCCAGATGTTGCAGGTCGTCGAGGTCATCGAGTTCCGGCAGGCTCCAGAGACCGCCCCACAGGCCCGTGGAAGGGCGTCGGTAAAGCAGAATCGCGCCGTCGCCGTTGGCGAGCATCGGCATCAGCGTGCGCTTCTGTGGCACCGCTTTGCGTGGCTTGGGGATCGGGTAGCGGGTTTCCAGGCCGAGCATGTGTGCTTCGCAGCCCTTTTTCAGTGGGCAGAGCAGGCAGCTCGGCTTGCTGCGGGTGCAGAGCGTGGCGCCCAGATCCATCATCGCCTGGGTGTAGGCGTTGACCCGATCATGCGGCGTGAAGCGCTCAGCGTTCGCCCACAGCTGTTTGGCGACCTTCGGCTCGCCCGGATAACCCTCTTGCGCAGTAAAGCGCGCCAGCACCCGTTTGACGTTGCCGTCGAGGATCGGCGCGCGGATACCCATGCTCAGGCTGGCAATCGCCCCGGCGGTGGACAGGCCGATACCCGGCAGCTCGGTGAGTTTTTCCACATCACGGGGAAACTCGCCGCCATATTCGGCGACCACAATCTTCGCGGTCTTTTGCAGGTTGCGCGCGCGAGTGTAGTAACCGAGGCCGGTCCACAGGTGCAGTACCTCGTCTTCCGGTGCTGCGGCCAAGGCTTCGACGGTTGGCAGCGAGGCCATGAACCGGTCGAAGTAGTTCAGCACCGTGCTGACCTGGGTCTGCTGCAACATGATTTCCGAGACCCACACCCGATAAGGGGTGATGCCCTGTTGCCAAGGCAAATCGTGGCGGCCATGGCGGTCGTACCAATCCAGTACGGCCGTTGAAAACTGCTCGGCTCTCATCGCTTGAACAGCCCCTTGAGCGCGTTTTTCAGTTCCGGGCTGACTTTATCGCCAAGCTTCTCGTCGATTTTTTCGCTGATGCGCTCGCCGGCCAGTTTGCTGGCGACCTGGCTCATGCGTTCGCTGTCGAGGCGGCAAGCCTTGGCGCCCAGCTCCAGCGGGCCACGGCAGCGCAGCGGCCATTCGATGCCGACGAATTTCTCGCCGACCTGACAAGCCGGGTCCGGCATGTCGCTCTTGTCGCCTTCGACGATGATGCCCAGGCGGTAATCCATGCCCAGCACCCGCAGGTCGATGTCGCCGTTACCGTTCACGGTCATGCCTGGGACGCGCACTTTCAGGTCCGGGTTATTGGCCACGCCGTTGCGCAAAGTCAGGTTGCCCTTGAGCTCCTCGAAGGGCGTGTCCTTGCCCCGTGGTTCGCCACTGAGGGTTTTGCGATTCAGGGTGGCGATGCCTTTGCACAGTTGTTGCTCAAGGTTGGCATTGAGCAGCATGCCGTTGTTGATGACGAAGCTGGCGTTGCCGTTGAGACTGTCGATCAGCGCGCTCTCGCTATTGCCACTGCCGGTCAGGGTGCTGTTGAGCGTGACCTGGCCTTTGACCGGTGGATTTTTCCCCTGGCCCTCGAGGATTTTCTCCACCGGCACGTTGTTGATGCGCGTCTGTATGTTCAGCGCTGGCACTTGCTGGCGCACATCCAGGGTGCCCTTGGCTTCGAAGTTACCGTCGTACAGATCGCCGCGCAGGTTCTCCAGGGTCAGCAGGCCGCCCTGGCCGTTGGCCTTGAGCACCGCGTTCTGGAACGGCAGTTTGTCGAGGGTCAGTTGGCCGAAGGTCAGGTCGGCGTCCACGTCGAGTTTGCTCAGGCGCTCCACCGGGAACAAGCGGTCGCTGCTCCACGGGCCTTTGGTCGGTGATGGCGGCAGCGGTGTGCTGCCAGGGCCGGCCAGGGCATCGGCCTCGGTGCTGGCCACTTCTGCCTTGCGTACCTGAGTTGCGCTGTTGGCTTCGGCGGATTTCGGCGGCAGGTAACGGTCGACGTTGAAGGTGTCAGCCTTGAGGGTTGCCCGCAGCGATTGCTTGGCGAAGTCTTCGATGGCGATGCGGCCGCTGAAGTTGCTGTCGTCAAGTTTCAGGTTGATGTTATCGAGCGACAGGCTGGTCGGCGTGCCGGCAACCTGGCTGACCAGTTCAACTTTGCTCAGGCTACCTTCGGCCATCGCCGGGAGTTTCTGGCCGATGCTGTCGACGAATTTCGCCAGGTCGAATTGGGCAATCGACAGGCCGCCGCTGATTTGCGGGGTCTTGTCGAGGTCGTTGGCTTTCAGTTCACCCAAGGCACGCAACTGGTTGGCGGAGATCTTGATGCCAGTCCATTCGGCGACGTTGGCGGCTTTGTCCAGCAGCAACTGACCTTGAGCGGCGAAGGTCATGGTCTTGCCTTGCAGCGGATCGCCAGCGACTTCGCCGGAGAGTTTCATGTCTTCGAACTTGTAGCGTTGCAGCGCCCGCTCGAAGCGCAGCTCGCCAGCCAGCTCGGTCCGCACCCGCAGAACTGGTTGGTTGGTGCCCAGGAACGCCGTGAGTTTGACCGGGATGTTGGTCGAGTCATGGACCGGGCCAGTACTCAGCTGGATGCTTTCGGCGCTGAACTGCTTGCCGGTTTTTTCGTCGCTGTACTCAACGCGGGCGTTGTTGACGGTCAGGCTGTCGATGTCCAGGCGGACCGGCTGAGCCGGTTTTTCGGCCTGGGCGGTGGTCGTTGGTGCGGGTTCGCCGGTGGTGGCGGGCGTTGTGGTCGAGGTCGTCGCAGCCGCAGGTGCCGGCACCTTGCCGATGTCTTCCCAGTTGCCATGGCCGTCCTTGTCACGGTTCAGGCGCAGGTTCAGGCCTTCGACGCGCACATCGCTCATCTGCACTTCGCGGCGCAGCAGCGGAATCACGCGGACCGACAGACCGAGCATCTGCAGGTCGGCAAACGGCTCGGTGGGCTTGGCCAGGGTCGCCACACTGGCTTCGTGTAATTCCAGGCCCAGCCAGGGGAACAGGCTCCAGCCGATATCGCCATTGAGCGTCAGCTCGATGTGGGCCTTGTCGCGGGCAATCTGGCGAATCTCGTCTTTATAGTCGTTGGGATCGAAGAGGTGGGTCAGGGCAAAGCCCAGCGCCACAATGATCAGCAACAGCCCGAGAAGTACCAGACCCAGGATTTTGCCGAACGCTTTCATGGGCGAGTCCTTGTATTAGTCGAATTCGAAATTTAGCCGGGGAGTATAGCGCCCCGAAGTGGCCACCCGGTCAGCGATCATGTCGGGAGCACATCCAGCGGTACTTTCAGCTTAGCCGCCAGCGCCTGGGCTTCTAGGTGCCCGGCGGGCGCCAGCAGGTGCAATGTCGCGCCCGATTGCACCGCCATTTTCTGCGCTTCGCTTACCAGGCGCTCGGCAACACCACGGCGGCGGGTGATTTTTCGTACGCATAAATGGGACAAATGCCAGGTGTCATGGTGCCGTTGCAGACGTGCTGCGCCCAGCAACCGATCGTTGAAGCGTCCGGCGACCAGCGAGCCGTCCCGCAAGCAGCTTTCGATCAGCTCAGCATCCCCTGTAAACGGCGCAAACAGCCAGCTCGGGGCATCGCGGTAGATCTTCTGCAGATCTTGCTGATCCTGATAAGTGACCTGGTTCAGCAGCTCGACAATGATCGGCATGGAAATTCCTGTGAAGTTAAACGGAGCCATTCCCCGTGAAAACAATGTTCATCCAGTGGTACGAGATCGGATGACATACAAAACGTGATATCAGTTTGGTTTTTCTGTCACGTGCAAATGGTAACCTCTGCCCGTTCGTCCGTCCTTCTGCGACGTGATGTCGCACCAAAATGAAGCTTCACCTAAAAACAGTCATGTCTGCGTGCATAAAGGCTGGGGGTGAGGAGCGGCTGGCGAACCCTACTAATAATTGGGGGAAACACCATGACTACGAGCATTACGGCGGACGGCTTTGCCGACCGGCCCGCGTTCCTGTCCAAGGAACGCATCATCGCCAAGCCCGGTTTTAACCGTTGGCTTGTACCACCGGCCGCTCTGGCCATCCACCTCTGCATCGGCATGGCCTACGGCTTTTCGGTGTTCTGGCTGCCACTGTCCAAGGCCCTGGGCGTCACCAAAGCCGTGGCTTGCGCGCCGGACATGAGCTTCATCGCTCAGGTCTTTTCGTCGCAATGCGACTGGCCGATCTCGATGCTCGGCTGGATCTACACCCTGTTCTTCATCTTCCTGGGTTGCTCGGCAGCGATCTGGGGCGGCTGGCTCGAACACGCCGGTCCTCGCAAGGCGGGCGTTGTATCGGCACTGTGCTGGTGTGGCGGTCTGCTGATTTCGGCGCTGGGGGTCTATACCCACCAGATTTGGCTGATGTGGATCGGTTCCGGGGTCATTGGCGGTATCGGCCTGGGGCTGGGCTACATTTCGCCGGTCTCGACCCTGATCAAGTGGTTCCCGGACAAGCGTGGCATGGCGACCGGCATGGCAATCATGGGGTTCGGTGGCGGCGCGATGGTCGGCGCTCCACTGGCTGCGGCCCTGATGGGCCACTTTGCTTCGCCAACCAGCGTCGGTGTATGGCAGAGCTTCCTGGTGATGGCCGCGATCTACTTCGTGTTCATGATCGGTGGCGCACTGTCCTACCGCGTTCCGCCAACCGGCTGGAAGCCTGAAGGCTGGACGGCTCCGGCGAAAAAAGCTTCGAACGCGATGATCACGCACCGTCATGTGCATGTGAATGTGGCGTGGAAAACCCCGCAATTCCGTCTGGTATGGCTGGTGCTGTGCCTGAACGTGTCGGCGGGTATCGGCATCCTCGGCATGGCTTCGCCGCTGTTGCAGGAAGTGTTCGCCGGTAAATTGCTTGGCAACGACCTGACGTTCGGTCAACTGGACGCTTCGCAACTGGCCTCGATCGCCGCCATTGCTGCCGGTTTCACCGGTCTGTTGAGCCTGTTCAACATCGGTGGCCGGTTTTTCTGGGCTTCGTTCTCGGACTACCTGGGTCGCAAAAACACCTATTTTGTGTTCTTCGCCCTGGGTTTCGCCCTGTACGCGCTGATCCCGAACCTCGGTCACCTGGGCAGCGTTGCGCTGTTCGTGGCGGCGTTCTGCATCATCCTGTCGATGTACGGCGGTGGTTTTGCGACTGTTCCTGCCTATCTGGCGGACTTGTTCGGTACGCAAATGGTCGGCGCGATCCACGGTCGTCTGCTGACAGCCTGGGCGGCGGCGGGTGTGTTGGGGCCGGTGTTGGTGAACTACCTGCGTGAATATCAGCTGAGCATCGGTGTTGAACGTGCCGCGGCGTACGACATCACCTTGTACATCCTCGCGGGCCTGCTGGTGCTGGGTTTCATCTGCAACCTGCTGGTGCGTCCGGTGGCGGACAAGTACTTCATGACCGACGCCGAACTGGCCGCCGAACAGGCGCTGGGCCACGACAAGGGTGCTGACGCCAGCACCGTGCTGGAGTGGAAAGCGGATGCGGGCACCAAACCATTGGCGGTGGCTGCGTGGCTGGTGGTAGGGATTCCGTTGGCGTGGGGTGTTTGGGTGACGCTGCAGAAAACGGCTGTCCTCTTCCACTAAGTAGACGCATCACCCCTGTAGCTGATCGCTCACACGCTTGCGTGTGAGCGATCAGTGGTCCTGAGATGCTTGTACGGACATGTCTATCCCCGACAGCACGGGGTTCACTCCGTCAGTGATATCACCTCCCGTGTTTCTGTTTAGCGCCCGCGACCCTATAATGGCTGCCTTTTTCGCCCCAATGATTTTTTGCGGAGCTGGTGATGGCCGAACGTATGGCGTCTGTCGAGCGCGACACTCTGGAAACCCAGATCAAAGCCTCGATCAACCTGGATGGCACCGGAAAGGCCCGATTTGATATCGGTGTGCCTTTTCTTGAGCACATGCTGGACCAGATCGCCCGTCATGGGCTGATCGACCTGGATATTGTCAGCAAGGGCGACCTGCATATCGACGACCACCACACAGTGGAAGACGTCGGTATCACCCTGGGTCAGGCCTTCACCAAAGCCATCGGCGACAAGAAAGGCATCCGTCGCTACGGCCACGCCTACGTGCCGCTCGATGAAGCGTTGTCGCGTGTGGTGATCGACTTCTCCGGCCGTCCTGGCCTGCAGATGCATGTTCCGTATACCCGCGCTACTGTCGGCGGCTTCGACGTTGACCTGTTCCAGGAGTTTTTCCAGGGCTTTGTCAACCACGCCAACGTCACCCTGCACATCGACAATCTGCGTGGGCACAACACCCACCACCAGATCGAGACCGTGTTCAAGGCTTTCGGCCGCGCGCTGCGCATGGCCGTGGAGCTGGATGACCGCATGGCCGGGCAAATGCCTTCGACCAAAGGCGTTCTGTAATGCAGACGGTCGCGGTTATCGATTACGGCATGGGCAACCTGCACTCGGTGGCCAAGGCCCTCGAGCATGTCGGCGCCGGCAAGGTCTTGATCACCAGCGATGCCGACGTGATTCGCGAAGCCGACCGGGTGGTATTCCCCGGCGTCGGCGCGATTCGCGATTGCATGGCGGAGATCCGTCGCCTGGGCTTCGATTCGCTGGTGCGTGAAGTCAGCCAGGACCGTCCGTTCCTTGGCATTTGCGTGGGCATGCAAGCCTTGCTCGACAGCAGCGAAGAGAACGATGGCGTCGACTGCATCGGTCTGTTTCCAGGCCAGGTGAAGTTCTTCGGCAAGGATCTGCACGAAGACGGCGAACATTTGAAAGTGCCGCACATGGGCTGGAACGAAGTGAAGCAGACGGTGATTCACCCGCTCTGGCACAACATTCCGGACCTGGCGCGCTTCTACTTCGTGCACAGCTACTACATCGCTGCCGGCAATGCGCGGCAGGTGGTCGGTAGCGGTCATTACGGGGTCGATTTCGCCGCCGCGCTGGCCGATGGCTCGCGTTTCGCCGTGCAGTTCCACCCGGAGAAGAGCCACACCCATGGCCTGCAATTGCTGCAGAACTTCGCCGCGTGGGATGGCCGCTGGTAAATGGCTGCCAAGAAGAAGCCGCCGATCCTGACCCTCACTCCCGAGCAGGAGAGCGAGGCCAATCACAAGATCAAGCGCTTCATGGAGGACCGCTTCGAACTGGACCTGGGTTCGTTCGAAGCGGCTGAAATCCTTGAGCTGTTTACCCGCGAAATTGCTCCGCACTATTACAACAGGGCGATTTTCGATGTGCAGACGCACCTCAAAGAGAGGTTCGAAAGCATCGAAAGCGACCTGTGGGCGCTCGAGAAAAACTGATTTCCGAGCGAAGCTGAACACTCGAATTTGAAGGTTTGCCAGATGCTGATTATTCCCGCTATCGATCTCAAAGACGGTGCCTGTGTTCGTCTGCGCCAGGGCCGCATGGAAGATTCCACAGTGTTCTCCGATGACCCGGTGAGCATGGCTGCCAAGTGGGTGGAGGGCGGTTGCCGTCGTCTGCATCTGGTCGACCTGAACGGTGCGTTCGAAGGCCAGCCGGTCAACGGCGAAGTGGTCACCGCCATCGCCAAGCGCTACCCGAACCTGCCGATTCAGATCGGCGGCGGTATCCGTTCCCTGGAAACCATCGAACACTACGTGAAAGCGGGTGTGAGCTACGTGATCATCGGCACCAAGGCCGTGAAAGATCCGGCCTTCGTCGCCGAAGCCTGCCGCGCGTTCCCGGGCAAGGTGATTGTCGGCCTGGATGCCAAAGACGGTTTTGTCGCCACCGACGGCTGGGCTGAAATCAGCACCGTGCAGGTCATCGACCTGGCCAGGCAATTCGAAGCCGACGGCGTGTCCGCGATCGTTTATACCGACATCGCCAAAGACGGCATGATGCAGGGCTGCAACGTCTCTTACACCGCTGCTCTGGCTGCGGCGACGAAGATCCCGGTCATTGCATCCGGCGGTATCCACAATCTGGGTGACATCAAGTCGCTGCTCGACGCCAAGGCACCAGGCATCATCGGCGCCATCACCGGCCGGGCGATCTACGAAGGCACCCTCGATGTCGCTGAAGCGCAAGCTTTCTGCGATTCGTACAAAGGCTGAGGACTCACCATGGCGCTGGCCAAACGCATCATCCCTTGCCTGGACGTGGATAACGGCCGGGTGGTCAAGGGCGTCAAGTTCGAGAACATTCGCGACGCCGGCGACCCGGTGGAAATCGCCCGTCGCTACGACGAGCAGGGTGCCGACGAGATTACCTTTCTCGACATCACTGCCAGCGTCGACGGCCGCGACACCACGCTGCACACCGTCGAGCGCATGGCCAGCCAGGTGTTCATCCCGCTGACCGTGGGCGGCGGCGTGCGTACCGTGCAGGACATTCGCAATCTGCTGAACGCCGGTGCGGACAAGGTCTCGATCAACACCGCTGCAGTGTTCAACCCGGAATTCGTCGGCGAAGCGGCGCAGCATTTCGGCTCGCAGTGCATTGTCGTCGCGATCGACGCCAAGAAAGTTTCCGGCCCGGGCGAACCCCCGCGCTGGGAAATCTTCACCCACGGTGGTCGCAAGCCAACCGGCCTCGACGCCGTTGAGTGGGCGAAGAAAATGGAAGGCCTCGGTGCCGGCGAAATCCTGCTGACCAGCATGGACCAGGACGGCATGAAAAACGGTTTCGACCTGGGCGTCACCCGCGCTATCAGCGATGCGCTGGGGATTCCGGTGATCGCCTCAGGTGGCGTCGGCAACCTGCAGCATTTGGCCGACGGTATTCTCGAAGGCCACGCCAGTGCGGTATTGGCGGCGAGTATTTTCCACTTCGGCGAATACACCGTTCAGGAAGCCAAGGCCTACATGGCCCATCGCGGAATCGTGATGCGATGAAGGCCCGCGGCCCGGAGAAAACGCTCCGGGCCGATGTTATGGGGCAACTTGAGCGTTGGATGACGCAGCCTTATGAGTCCCAGTTACCGGGCTCAGTAAGTCGATCCTCGGTTCGGACGCCTGTCCCGATTTGTCGTAGGCAATGACGCAAAGCTTTCCCGGAAGTTTCTCGCTCGGAATAAAGAAGTCCATTGTCATGTCTTCAATGTATTTTTCGGGTTGATGACAGTCCGTTGTTTCTACAGGACCAAACTTGATGGAGTAGGTCCGATACGGCTCTTCTGCTTTCGCCAGTGTTACAAACACGTTGCTTTCAAAGGACAAGTTGGCCTGCGCGGTTGGTGTGTTATCCAATATCTCTACGGGTAAAGACAACGCGTTTTTCAAGAGGCCTCTTGAGGCGTGCTGTTCAGCTGATTCCAGACCTAAAATGCATAGAAAATAGAATCCAGGTTTCGTACCTATCTCAGAATTGATTTGTGCATCTGTTGAGCTTATTGGATCGCTGTAATTTTTGGTTTCCTCGCATTTCATTGCGGAGGAAACGGTTTTATGACGGTAGAAGGGAGTATTGATCGAAAATCGATAGTTCCAGGTCGGGATGATTATGGAACCATTATTGAGCTGTTTAACTCTCTTGTATCTGTCCAGCTCGGCTGCGCCATCGTCAACGGTAAACGCCGGGTAGAGTTGGCAGGACGATGGCGGATTTGGAGCGATACGGCCTTGTGAGAAACACCCGTTGAGAAGCGCCGTGGGGTTGCCATACACATTTTCGTGTACCGCCACATAGTCATTTCCAACGCGCGTGCAGGGCGCATGATCGCGGCATGGGACAACATCAACCTCGAAATTTCCTGTTCCCACTACCCCTACGATCTCGTTTGAATAGCGATCCAGCACGGGGCTTCCGGAGCTGCCGCCTCGAATGTCCTTGCAGCGAGTCATAAATGTGTTCCGCCACACCCATGGACCTTCAACAAGGTCCTGGGTGGGCTGCAAAGTACAAGCCGCCATGCGCAATGTGATTTGGTCGAAACCTGTTGGCGCCCCCACGATCAAGACATCGGTGCCATTCGTTGGTGTCTCACTCGCCAGTTTCAACGGTTGTATGCCATCCGCAATGAGCTTTTGAAGGCTGACATCCAATTCAACTATGGCCATATCAACGCCTTGCATGCTCCGCCATATTGTCGTCTTCAGCGGATAGGCCTTGAACTTGGAGGTGTCGGTGAAATAATTGAATGTGATGGTGCCGCTGACCGGGCTGTCGGTCACGATGTTGCCATTGGTCAATTCAATGCAGTGTCCCGCAGTAAGTACGTAAGCGGGCGTTTCCGGCAACTCTATTTCATCGCGTGTATCCAGAAGGGCCGCGGTACAGCTCCCGTCATTGATCTCCAGGCGCCCGATACCTTGCCAGTGGTCGCGGGAGCCGTCGGTATTTTCAAGGGTTTTGGAAGGGGTCAGGTTCTGCAGGCCTTCGCCATAATCGCTGTTGTTCGCAAAACTGGGTGTACACAGTGAGCACAATGCACTGGCAAGAAGTATGGGGATCGAATTCATTGAAGGGTGCCTCTGATTAATTGAAGAAACGGCCTGTGGCCGGGTATTTGCAATTAATCAGGTGAGGCTGGATGGAGGGTGGTAACTATCTACCACAGTGACTGTGATACCCATTATTTTAATGATGCATATAAGGCCGTTATCAAAAGGCCAGTAGACAGCATGGCGGGCTCAAGGCACTCTTGGGCACGCCATGGATTTCGGTAGCCCGACATGCTTAAACGTCTTCTTCTTGTCCTCGCCAGCGCTTCTCTGTTGCTCATCAACGGGGCTCGCGCCGAAGAAGGTCCCGACACCGGCCTGGTATTGCTGACGGAAAACTTCCCCCCGTACAACATGGCGAAGAACGGCAAGAACTTCGCCCAGGACGAGAACATCAATGGCATCGCCGTGGACATCGTCCGCGAGATGTTCAAGCGCGCGGACATCCCCTACAGCCTGACGCTGCGTTTCCCTTGGGAGCGAATCTACAAACTCGCTCTGGAAAAGCCCGGTTATGGCGTGTTCGTAATGGCGCGGCTGCCGGACCGCGAGAATCTCTTCAAGTGGGTCGGCCCTATAGGCCCGGACGACTGGATCATGCTGGCCAAGGCTGATAGCAAGATCACCCTGGAATCGCTGGATGAGGCGCGTAAGTACACAATTGGTGCCTACAAAGGCGATGCGATTGCCGAGACTTTGGCCAAGCAAGGGCTGAAGCCGATTGTGGTGCTGCGCGACCAGGACAATGCGAAGAAGCTGGCTAACGGTCAGATCGATCTGTGGGCTACGGGTGATCCGGCGGGACGTTACCTGGCGCGGCTGGACGGGGTAACCGGGCTCAAGACCGTACTGCGCTTCAACAGCGCCGAGCTGTACCTGGCGCTGAACAAGGACGTGCCGGATGAGACTGTCGCCAAGCTGCAAGCCGCGCTGGATCAGTTGCGCAAGGAAGGCGTGGTGGACGACATCATGGCGCGGTATCTCTAAATCCCAACACCGAACCTCGTAACTTACGCAAAACACTGTGGGAGGTGCGGCAAGTCAGCGGTAGACACCATCCTTGCCATGAGCAGCCGTCGCACGATTGCCGCGCACGCTGATCATCAATTTGATGTCGATCCAGTCAATTCCCTGTGCCTTGAGCTTGGGCAACTCACGTTCCAGCACCGCCAGAGTCTGCGGATACGGATGCCCGATCATCACCGCCGAACCCTGCTTGCGCGCCAGGCTGATCGCCGTCTGTAGCTGCGTGAAGATCGCCGTTTCGGTGGGCTCGTCATCCAGAAACACGTCCCGCGAAACACTTGCCAAGCCAATCTTCTGCGCCTCGGCGGCGGCCACGGTTTGCGCACTGGTGCGGCTGTCGACGAAGAATTTGTGCCGACGCTGCAAGTCCGCCATCAGCCAGGCCATGGCCGGTTGCTGAGCGGTCATGCGGCTACCCATGTGGTTATTGATGCCGGCGGTATAGGGCACCATGTTGAACGCGGCGTTCAGGCGCTTTTCAAGTTCTTCGATGGGCAACTCGGGATGCCAGGCGAATGGTCCGGTGGCCGGGTCCATGGGCATATGCAGAATGACAGTCTTGCCGGCGCGATGGGCTTCGCGGGCGAATTCGGTGGCGTGGGGTGTATCGGGCATGATTGCCGTGGTGACCGGGCCTGGCAGGGCCAGCACGCGGCGATCCCGGGGCAGGTTCTGCCCCAGGTCATCGATGATCAGGCTCAGATAAGCCTTGTGAGGTGTGGTCGCTGTCGTGGCAGGTGCTGCGTGAGCAACTCCCGCCAGACTGCACAGCAGACCGAGTAGTAACCGCAGGCGCATCTCAGTGGCCGCGGGTGATGCTCAGCCCTTTGAGCAGGCTCAGGGCCTGGGCCAACTGGTAATCGTCATCCTGCGGCATGGCCTTGGCTTTGCCGCCCGAACCGCTCGGTTTGTCGGCGCCGCCGTTGCCATTGCCCAAGTGACCTTGCAGATCGGCTTCCTTGAAGTAATCGCCGTCCTGCTCGTTGGTGATCTTGGCCTTTCGCACTTCGATGTCCGGGACGATGCCCTGAGCCTGAATCGAGCGGCCGTTCGGCGTGTAATACAGCGCCGTGGTGATTTTCAGTGCGCGATCGTTGTTCAGCGGCAACACGGTCTGGACCGAGCCTTTGCCGAAACTGGTGGTGCCCATGACCACCGCACGTTTCTGATCCTGCAGGGCGCCGGCGACAATTTCCGAGGCCGAGGCGCTGCCGCCGTTGATCAGCACGACCATTGGCACGGCTTCGCTTTCGTCCTTGCCGGTGGCGGAGAAGCGCAGTTCAGAGTTGGCGATGCGGCCCTTGGTGTAGACGATCAGGCCCTTGGTGATGAAGTGGTCGACCACTTCCACCGCCGATTGCAGCACGCCGCCCGGGTTGTTACGCAGGTCGAGGACGATGCCGCTGAGTTTCTTGCCGTTGTCCTTGCGCAGCTTGGCCAAGGCCTTGGAGACCTCTTCGCCGGTCTTGACCTGGAACTGGGTGATGCGGATGTAGCCGTAGCCGGATTCCAGCAGCTGGCTCTTGACGCTTTTCACCTGGATGGTGGCGCGGACCAGGGTCACGTCGAACGGAGTGCCGCCGTCGCGGACCAGGGTCAGGGTGATCTTCTGGCCGATCTTGCCGCGCATCTTGTCCACGGCTTCGGTCATGCTCTGGCCGCGAGTCGGCTGGCCGTTGATCTTGACGATGAAGTCGCCAGCCTGGATGCCAGCCTTGGAGGCCGGGGTGTCATCGATGGGCGAAACCACTTTGATGAAACCGTCTTCCGCGCCGACTTCGATGCCCAGGCCGCCGAATTCGCCGCTGGTGCTTTCCTGCAATTCAGCGAAGTCTTCCGGGCCCAGGTAGGCGGAGTGCGGGTCGAGGTTGCTGAGCATGCCTTTGATGGCGTTTTCCAGCAGGGTCTTGTCGTCTACCGGTTCTACATAGGCTGCCTTGATCCGGTCCATGACTTCGGCAAAGGTGCGCAACTCGTCCAGCGGCAATGGCGCCTTGGTGGTCGCAGCAGTGCCGGCAGGCGCGACCGCCGGGGCCGGTTGAGCGGCAAACGCCAGAGGCGCGCCGATCACCAGGGCGATCGTCAGGGCCAGCGAGGTAAGGCGGGACAAATGCAGCATGTCGAACGAACTCCTAATGTAGGTGACTCAACGCCTATCCTTGCGCGCGGCACCATTGCGCCGGGTCACTCGGGTGACCCTGCTGACGAATAGCGAAATACAGTGCTGGTGTGTCCTGCCCGCCACTGTTACCGACAGTGGAGATGGATTCACCGGCTTTTACCACGTCACCCGCAGACTTGAGCAGCGTCTGGTTGTGACCGTAAAGACTCAAAAAACCATTGCCGTGGTCGAGAATCACCAGCAGCCCGGCCCCACGCAGCCAGTCGGCAAACACCACGCGACCGCCGTGCACGGCATGCACCTGGCTGCCGGCGGAGGCGCTGATCATCACGCCGTCCCATTTGGTTCGGGCATCGTCGCCACGGGTTTCACCGAAGCGCGCCAGCAGTCGACCATCAACCGGCCATGGAAGTTTGCCGCGGGTGGAAGCAAAGGGGCCGCCAAAGGTCTCGCCTGAACTTGAAACCAGGGCGCCGGGCGTCGATTTGACGGGTTTGCGTGGGGCATCGGTGGCGTCTGCTGCTGCCTGAGCCTCACGTAACCGCTTTTTTTCGGCTTCCTGCTGGGCGATCAGCGCTTTTTGCCGCGCTTCTTCTGCCTCACGGGCCTGGCGGGCCAGGGTTTCTTCAATGGTTTTAAGGACTTTAGACAGGTCTGCCTGATCCTGCTCGCGGGCGGCCAGTTTCTGGTCTCGAGCTTTCACGTCGTCGTTGAGCTTGGCCAGGACTTGCTGGCGCTCCTTGCGGACCTTGTCGAGTTCGTCGCGCTGGCTGTCGAGGCTGCTTTTCTGCACCAGCAATTGCGCTTGCTGCATCGAGATGTCTTTTTCGACATTGGCCAGTTGGCGCAGGGTTTCGTTGAAATTCTTCAGCTGCTCCAGGCGGGCCTGGCTCAGGTAGTCGTAATAGGTGAGGGTGCGGGCGAATTTTTCCGGGTTCTGCTGGTTGAGCAGCAGTTTCAGGTACTCCTGGCGGCCATTCTGATAGGCCGCGCGGGCCTGGATGGCGATCAGTCGTTGCTGGTCAATGCGCGCGCTCTGGAGTTTTTTTTTCTCGGCATCGAGTCGCTGGAGCTCGGATTCGCTTTTCTTCAGCTCTTTTTGCAGCGCATCGACCTGCTTCTCGAGCTTGCCCATCTCGGTTTCGGTGCCTTTGAGGTCTTTCTGCACCCCGGATTTTTCTTCCTGCAGCTTGCCCAGCAGCTTTTTCAGTTCGGCAATGTCCTGACGCGTGGCGTCCAACTGTTGTTGGGTTTGCGTGCGCTCGTCGGCAAAGGCCGGTTGGAGCAGGCATGTCAGAGCGAGGGCTATCAGGACGCGAAGCATAGAGGCGGGCGACACCAGGGAAAGGGACGGCCTAGTATGCCCGCCCCACGCTGCAAAAAAAACGCCCAATTGGGACTGTGTGATAACTGGAGTGAAAAACACTGAAAACCAATGTGGGAGCGGGCTTGCCCGCGATGACGTCCTGACATTCAACATAGCGGTTGGCTGTCAGATCGCTATCGCGGGCAAGCCCGCTCCCACAGGGTTTGGCGGTGTTTTTGAAGAAGCGGATTACACCAGAATCGAAGTCCCGGTCATTTCCACAGGCTTCTCAAGCCCCAGCAACTTCAGCATGGTCGGCGCCACGTCGGCCAGCACGCCGCCTTCGCGAACCTTCAAGTCACGCTTGCCGACATAGATGAACGGCACCGGCTCGGTGGTGTGGGCGGTGTGGGCCTGGCCGGTGGAGGCGTCGGACATTTGCTCGACATTGCCATGGTCGGCGGTAATCAGGGCTTCACCGCCGACTTTTTCCAGTGCCGTGACGATACGGCCGACGCAGGTGTCCAGGCATTCCACAGCTTTCACCGCCGCCTCGAATACACCGCTGTGGCCGACCATGTCGCCGTTGGCGTAGTTGACCACGATCACGTCGTAACGCTGGTTTTCAATGGCATCGACGATGCGGTCGGTGACTTCCGGGGCACTCATCTCGGGCTGCAAGTCATAGGTGGCGACTTTCGGCGACGGGATCAGGATGCGTTCTTCGCCCGGGAACGGTTCTTCGCGGCCGCCGGAGAAGAAGAAGGTCACGTGGGCATACTTCTCGGTTTCGGCGATGCGCAGCTGTGTCTTGCCGTTTTTCGCCAGGTAATCGCCCAGTACGTTTTCCAGGCTACCCGCAGCGAAAGCCGACGGCGCGGGGATGCTGGCGGCGTATTGGGTCAGCATGACGAAACCGGCCAGTTTTGGCTGGCGAGCACGTTCGAATTCCTTGAAATCGTCTTCGACGAACACGCGGGTCAGTTCGCGGGCACGGTCGGCGCGGAAGTTCATGAAGACCACGGCGTCGCCATCTTCGACCTTCACCGGCTCACCGATGCTGGTGGCTTTGACGAATTCGTCGCTCTCGCCACGTTCGTACGCGGCTTGCAGGCCTTCCTGGGCGGTGGCGGCATTGAATTCGCTGGCGCCATCGACGATCAGGTTGTAGGCCTGGGACACGCGATCCCAACGGTTGTCACGGTCCATGGCGTAATAACGGCCAATGATGCTGGCGATCCGGCCTTTGCCGAGGGCTTCGAAGGTTGCATCCAGCAATTCGATCGACGACTGGGCGCTTTTCGGCGGCGTGTCGCGGCCGTCGAGGAAGGCGTGCAGGTAGATTTTTTCGGCGCCGCGCTTGAAGGCCAGCTCAGCCATGGCGACCAGGTGGTCCTGGTGGCTGTGAACGCCGCCATCGGACAGCAGCCCCATGAAGTGCACGGCTTTGCCGGCAGCGACGGCTTTATCCACCGCGGCGCAGATGGTCGGGTTCTCGAAGAACTCGCCATCGCGGATCGCTTTGGTCACGCGTGTGAAGTCCTGATACACCACCCGGCCGGCGCCGAGGTTCATGTGGCCGACTTCGGAGTTGCCCATCTGGCCGTCCGGCAAGCCGACGTCCATGCCGCTGCCCGAGATCAGGCCGTTCGGCACGGTGGCCCACAGACGGTCCAGTACGGGCTTCTTCGCCGCATAGATGGCGTTGGATTCAGGGCTCTCACTGTGACCGAAGCCGTCGAGAATAATCAGGACCAAAGGTTTAGGCGTGGTAGTCATGGATTCCACTCGTGGCTGAATTAAAAGAGGGCGATGGAAAAGGGAGTGGCAGTTTAAAGCGAAGTTCCGGCCACGTCACCGCCGGACGGGGTTTGGCCCACCATAGTGGCTGTGTATACTGGCCGACATTTTAACGCCCTGGAACCTCCTTCGATGGTTGATCACCTGATTCAATTCGCCACCAACCACTACATTCTCGTGGGTATCTTCGTTGTACTGGCGGCCCTGCTATTGGCCTATCAGATGCAAGGCGGTGGCCGCAGCCTGAGCACCGGTGAACTGACCGGGCTGGTCAACAAGGACGCAGGCGTGGTGGTCGACATTCGTCCGACCAAGGATTTCGCCGCCGGTCACATCGTTGGCGCGTTGAATATTCCTCAGGACAAACTGGCCACTCGCGTCGGCGAACTGGAAAAGCACAAGGCCAAGACCATTATCCTGGTCGACGCCATGGGCCAGACCGCCGGTACTCATGCCCGTGAACTGGTGAAAGCCGGTTTCACCGCTGCCAAGCTGTCTGGCGGTATTTCCAGCTGGAAAGCCGATAATCTGCCGCTGGTGAAGTGATATGAACAACGTCGTCGTCTATTCCAGCGATTACTGCCCTTATTGCTCGCGAGCCAAGTACCTGCTCGAGAACAAAGGCGTGGCCTTCGAAGAGATCAAGGTCGATGGCAAGCCGCAGGTGCGTGCCGCGATGGCTCAGAAGGCCGGACGAACGTCCGTGCCGCAGATCTGGATCGGCAACACCCACGTTGGCGGCTGTGATGATTTGTTTGCCCTGGAGCGCGCCGGCAAGCTCGACGCCATGCTCAAGGCCTGACTGCGTTACTTAGAAATAGCTAACCCTATAAGACCCGAGATCAGAAAGGATCTGAGATGACTGACCAACAGAACACTGCAGCTAGCGAAGAAGAAAACGCACCGCAATTCTCCTTGCAGCGCATCTACGTACGTGACTTGTCCTTCGAAGCCCCGAAAAGCCCGGCAATCTTCCGCCAGCAGTGGGAACCGAGCGTCGGTCTGGATCTGAACACCCGTCAGAAGGCACTGGAAGGCGACTTCCACGAAGTCGTGCTGACCCTGTCGGTCACCGTGAAAAACGGTGAAGAAGTGGCGTTCATCGCTGAAGTGCAACAAGCCGGGATCTTCCTGATCAAGAACCTGGACGCGGCTTCGATGAGCCACACCCTGGGCGCGTTCTGCCCGAACATCCTGTTCCCGTACGCTCGCGAAACCCTGGACAGCCTGGTGACCCGCGGTTCGTTCCCGGCCCTGATGCTGGCCCCGGTGAACTTCGACGCGCTGTACGCACAAGAGCTGCAACGCATGCAAGCGGCTGGCGAGACTCCGACCGTCCAGTAAAAAGAAGCTTTGTTTGCTCCATGAAAAAAGCGCCTTCAAAGGCGCTTTTTTCATGGAGCAAACGAAACCTGTAGTCGGATCGTGAGGTTACTTGAACCCGAGCTGACGCCAGGCCTCGTACACCGCGATGGCCACGGTGTTGGACAGGTTCAGGCTGCGACAGCCTTCGCGCATGGGCAGGCGCAGGCGTTGTTCGCCGGGCAGGGCTTCGAGCACTTCGGCTGGCAAGCCACGGCTTTCCGGACCGAACAGGAAGGCATCGCCCTCGGCGAAGCTGGCATCATGGAACGGTCGCGAACCCTTGGTGGTAAAGGCGAACAGCCGAGGGTGGCCGAGGCTTTCCAGACAGCTGGCGAGGTCTGCGTGGCGTTGCAGGGTGGCATACTCATGGTAATCGAGGCCCGCCCGGCGCAGGCGCTTGTCGTCCATCTCGAAGCCCAGCGGTTCGATCAAATGCAGGTGGCAGCCACTGTTGGCGCACAGCCTGATAACGTTGCCGGTATTCGGCGGAATTTCTGGTTGGAAAAGGATGACGTGAAACATGCACGGCTCCGAAGGTAAAGATGAGCAGCATTCTACGCCGCAAGCCGATCCCCGTTCGAAACTATTCCTGCGGGTGATGGGTTCACTGGCGATTGTCGGGGTGATGGTGGGCCTGATGATCGGTCGTCTGACTGCGCCCGACCCCAGCGTTTTGCAGCAGGTCGAGGTGACCAATGATGGACTGGTGGTTTGGTTCAACAACGAGCCCAAAACCCACGGCGAGTTGGTCGACGGCAGTGTCGCGCTGTTGTTCGAGGCTGAAGGCCGTGCACAGAAAGGTCAGCTCAAGCTCAACGGCAAGGACGTGAACTGGCGAACGCGATTGAGTGATGGGGGATTGTTGCTGACGGTGGTGGCGGCCCGGCCCCTGCAGGGCGACTGGGCCGGTAGCAAGGTCGATGACCGCTGGCGGCTGGAGATCCATCTCCGAGAGCAATAAAAGAGGGAATCCCCGGCCTGCCTGTACCAAGGTTCCCGAAACGGGAGGGCTCGCGCATTGCATCGTGAGCCCGGTGTAAAGAGGGAATCCCCGGCCTGCCTGTACCAAGGTTCCCGAAACGGGAGGGCTCGCGCTTTGTGTCGTGAGCCCGGTGTAAAGAGGGAATCCCCGGCCTGCCTGTACCAAGGTTCCCGAAACGGGAGGGCTCGCGCTTTGTATCGTGAGCCCGGTGTAAAGAGGGAATCCCCGGCCTGCCTGTACCAAGGACCCCAAAACGGGTGGGCTCGTCGCTGTTGCGGTATGAGCCCGGTATAAAGAGGGGAATCCCCGGCCTGCCTGTACCAAGGTCCCCGAAACTGGGTAGTGAATCGAACCACTGATTGGACTATTGCAGGGGGCGTGCCAGTTTTTAATATGCTGGAATGAAAAATCGCTGAGTAGCGCTGAAAACCCCGTATTCCGGGGCTTTTGTGTTTTTGCGGTATGGTTTTTCCTGCAGATGAATGCGGGATTTGGGACGGGTTGCTGTGCGCAATTGCGGTTCACGGTGCATTGCCGCGGTGCACGGTGGCCCCAAAAGCATCGCGGGCAAGCCTCGCTCAGGACGGGTGAAAATCCCGTGGGAGCGACGCATGCCCGCGAATGGATCTACAGAACGGCGATGATTAAAGGGCTACTTAACCCTCATCCCCCTCATCATCATCCCCACCGTCTACCTTCATCCCCAATTCCTTGATCTTGCGCGTCAAGGTATTACGCCCCCAGCCCAGCAGCACGGCGGCGTCGCGGCGGCGGCCGGCGGTGTGTTTGAGGGCGGTTTCGATCATGATCCGCTCGAAGGCCGGTACGGCGCTGTCGAGCAGGCTCGATTGGCCACGTGCCAAAGCCTGGTCGGCCCACTGGCGCAGCGCCTGCTCCCAATTGGTTACCGGTGCTGAATCCTGCGGCAGGCTCAGCAGCTCCGGCGGCAGGTCGCTGATGTGCACTTCGCGACCTGAAGCCATTACGGTGATCCAGCGGCAGGTGTTCTCCAGCTGACGCACGTTGCCTGGCCATGGCAGGTTTTTCAGGTATTCCTCGGTTTCGCTTTTCAGCAGTTTCGGTTCCACCGCCAGTTCTTGCGCGGCGCGGCTGAGGAAGTGCTTGGCCAGGGTCGGGATGTCTTCGCGACGGTCCGACAGCCGTGGAATGTGGATGCGGATTACGTTGAGGCGGTGGAACAAGTCCTCACGGAATTTTCCGGCATGCACCAGGGTTTCCAGATTCTGGTGAGTCGCGGCGATGATGCGTACATCGACCTTCACCGGCACATGACCGCCGACGCGGTAAAACTCGCCGTCCGCCAGTACCCGCAGCAAACGAGTCTGGGTGTCAGCCGGCATGTCGCCGATTTCATCGAGGAACAGCGTGCCGCCGTCGGCCTGTTCGAAGCGCCCGCGACGCAGGTTGGCTGCGCCGGTGAACGCGCCTTTTTCGTGGCCGAACAGTTCGGACTCCATCAGATCCTTGGGGATCGCCGCCATGTTCAGCGCAATGAACGGCGAGGCCGCCCGTGGGCTGTGACGGTGCAGGGCGTGGGCCACCAGCTCTTTACCGGTGCCGGATTCGCCGTTGATCAGCACGGTGATGTTGGAGTGACTCAAGCGCCCGATGGCGCGAAACACTTCCTGCATCGCCGGCGCTTCGCCGATGATTTCCGGGGTGCGGGTCAGCGTCGGGACGACTTCCAGGCCTTGCTGTTCCTGTGCGTGTTGATTGGCGCGCTTGACCAGGGAAACGGCTTCGTCGACGTCGAACGGCTTGGGCAAGTATTCGAACGCGCCGCCCTGATAGGACGCGACAGCGCTGTCCAAGTCGGAGTGGGCAGTCATGATGATGACTGGCAGCCGTGGGTGTTGTTCGCGAATCCGCGCCAGAAGGTCCAGGCCGCTGGCACCCGGCATGCGAATGTCGGAGATGATCACGTCCGGCTGCTGGCGCGCCAGGCGGCTCATCACGCCATCGGCGCTGTCGAAGCTTTGGGTGGTCATGCCTTCCTGTTGCAAGGCTTTTTCCAGGACCCAACGGATAGAACGGTCGTCATCGACGATCCACACGGTTTCACTACGGCTCATGTCGATGTGGCTCCTTGTTCCAGTGGCAGAAAGATCGAGAACGTGGTGTGGCCTGGATGGCTGTCACATTCGATCAAGCCCTGGTGCTGGCTGATGATGTTCTGGGTAATGGCCAGGCCCAGCCCGGTACCGTCCGGGCGGCCGCTGACCATGGGGAAGAAGATGGTTTCCTGCAGCTCGGCGGGGATCCCCGGGCCGTTGTCGATGATCTCGATCTTGGTCACCAGGCGATGGCGCACGTGGCCGATGGTGAACTGACGCATGGCGCGGGTACGCAAGCTGATGCGGCCAAGGCGCAGCTCGTTCTGGCTGCTGATGGCCTGCATCGCGTTGCGCACGATGTTCAGGACTGCCTGAATCATCTGTTCGCGATCAATCAAGACATCTGGAATGCTTGGGTCGTAGTCGCGCACCAAAGTGATGCAGCCCTGACTTTCGGCCTCCACCAACTGACACACACGCTCCAGCACTTCGTGGACGTTGCACATGGCCAGCGACGGTAGCTTGTTGGAGCCGAGCATGCGATCCACCAGATTGCGCAGGCGATCGGCCTCTTCAATGATGACGTTGGTGTAATCGCGCAGGCTTTCTTCCGGCAACTCACGGGCGAGCAACTGAGCCGCGCCACGAATGCCGCCGAGAGGGTTCTTGATCTCGTGGGCGAGGCCACGCACCAGCATTTTGCTGGTTTCCTGCTTCGACAGTTGCGCCTCTTCCTTAGTGATCCGCAAGAGGCGGTCGCGAGGATGAACCTCCAGCAGCAGCATCGTGTCGCCATTGCTCAGGATTGGCGTCACGGCGTAGTCGACGGTCAAGGTCTGGCCGGTGAGGGCGGTGAGCATCGCTTCGCGCTTGGTGAACGGGTGTGCCTGCTCGACTGCCTGGCGCAGGGAGTTCAGCGCTTCGGTGGACTCGGTGAACAACTCACTGATGAACTGCCCATGGCTACGCTGGCCGCTGATGGCCAGGAGCATTTCCGCCGCCGGGTTCATGTACTCGAGGCGCAGTTCGGCGTCGAGCAGGATGGTGGCGGTGGTCAGGTTGTCGAGTAGCAAGCGGTGTAGTGCGTCGCTAATGGTCATAGTAGGGCGTGCTCACCGTAAATGGCGAATCGCGTTGGCGCTGTGATCGCGCCAGGCAAGGCGTAGGACGCAGAGAATGGCGTTCCCTTTTCAAGTCCTACAACGCAGCATGGCGCGATCACAGCGCCAACCCGAAGGGCAAAGCCCCACGAGACGCAATCCGTCGTTATTCGTCGTTCATTTGGAGCAACCAAACTTCTCTCCTCATGCCTAGTCTTGCGTCTCGTGGGGCTTTGCGCGATCGCCATTTACGGTGAGCACGCCCTACTCCCTCTTTTGGAGCAGGGCATGCGCATGAATAACGCGCCGGTATGAGGAAAATGCAAAAACCAAACCAAGGCTCCGAAAAGAAGCGTTTAGAGCCTGAAACGGGCGTTTTACGCTCGTTTGCATGGCGTTATGCCAGTTTTTTCGAGTGCTTTCGAACCAAAATGGGCTGAGATGTGGGTATGGTGCAGATGTTTGCACCAATATAGTGCGCAAACCTGAACGAGGTTAGAAGAAGGGCAAGAAGGCGCTTTTTTCTTCTTCAGGCTTGTCTTTAAGGGGGCATTCCGGCCGTTGGCCGTAGTCGGTGAGGGTGCAGGGTTTGACCTGGCGTTTCTGCGCCAGGGAAATGCGCAGCATATGGAACGGTTGATTGGCCGTGCGTTCGACGGTGCGGCCCTGTTCGTCGAGGATTTCCACCGACAGGTTGTGACTGCCGCGGTCGATATTGCTCAGGGCGAACACCGGGCTGGGGCCGGGCTCGGCGGTGGGCTGGCCGTCCAGCAGCAAACGGTAACGATGACCCTGTTGCAGCGCGGGTTCGCTGGTAACGCTGACGATCAATTCACCGGCACTGCTACGGATCGTGGCATCCGGTTCCGGCACCAGCACTCGAAGCATGTCGTAATGAAACAGTGGTTTGGCCGGGTTTGTTTTCGCAGCGGTCATGGGCGCTGCGCCACTCGGGTTGGCTGACATTCGATTGCTTGTCGCCAACGGCACACGTTTGGCATTGCGGGCGCCCGGCTGATCGGTGAAGACCCGATTACCCTGAGCGTCGATATATGTGAAGACCTCGGCCATCGCCGGCAGGCTGACCAGGCACGCGATCAACAGCCAGGCCCTCAAGGTTTATGCACCCGTTGCACGGTGAGCGTCACGGTGGGGCTCTGTTGCACGACGTTTTGCCCGTCGATCACCTGAACCGCAAGGTTATGTTCGCCACGGTCGATGTTCACCAGTTGCAGAGTCGGCACGTTGCTCGGCTGGCCGTAGGGTTGACCGTCCAGTAACAGCCTCAATCGATGAGTGCCTTGCAGGCGTGGATTGATCAATACGCTGACGGTGAACGTGCCGTTGTTGGCGCGCAAGGCTTCTTCGGTGGGCAGGCCGCTCAGCTCCAGCACCTGATAGGCGCTGTGCGGTTGGTCACGGCTACTGGCTTGCGCAGGTGCTACGGGTTCGCTGGGCGACTGACGCTCGACGCTGTTGAGCGGTGGCAATTCGACCGGCCGGGCTTTGACGCCGTCGGGCGGCTGATTGCTGTAGGCGGTGTTGCCATTGGCGTCGGTGTACTTATAGATCTGCGCAGCGGCGGGCAGGGCGATCAGTACGAGCAGGCATAACAACAATGAGCGCATTGCAGGCTTCCATTGGCTGTTGGGCAAGTGTCCGGCCCTGTTCCGTTCGTGGCGACTAAGCGCTGAGCATAGAGCACATCAGCGCATGTCGGCAGGCCGGCTCAGCGGCTGGCGCTGCACAACTCAGCGCTGGCGCGTACCTTGGCGAGCTCGCGCAGAGATACTTGGGTGCCGGTTTTATTGGCCTTGGCCAGCCAGGACGGGCACTGCGGGTCGTTGCGATAAGGGCTGAAATCGGCCAGTTGTTGCAGCAGGCGTTTTTGTAACTGATCAAGTTGCGGGCGGATCTGCCCGACGAGGTCGGGGCGAGGATCGTCGGGTGCCTTGCCTTGCGCATGCCAGTCAGACAAATGCGCGTATTGCACCAGTTTGTTGGCCTCGATCTGCGCCGAGAAGAACTGTTCGACGGCTTCGTTGCTCAATTTATAAGCAGGTGCCAGGGCAACGGCGCCGGCAATCACCTCACGCTCGCGCTGACGGTCCTCGACGGGTTTACCGCTGTCCCATTTGCTCAACGCGACTTGATCGGCAATCGCCAGGCGCTCCTCTATGGTGCCAAGCAGTGGGGCGAGGGCGGCAGGTGCCGGGCTGGCGAAAGCGCTGTTGGCCAGCAGGGCAGTGAGCAAGGCAAGGGATGAGCGTAGGCGCATGGAGGATCTCGACTTTATCGGGTGAAGGCCATGATGCACGCAACCGGGCATTCGATGACAGACGTTCGCCCACAAAAAAGGCCTCCCGAAGGAGGCCTCTCTTTTGTCACGCTGCGTAGTGCAGCGCTACCGGATCAGCAGCTGTAGTACAGCTCATATTCCAGTGGGTGTACGAAGGTACGAACCTTGATTTCTTCTTCGCTTTTCAGAGCGATGTAAGCGTCGATGAAGTCGTCGCTGAAAACGCCGCCTTTGGTCAGGAACGCACGACCTTTGTCCAGCTCTTCCAGGGCTTCTTTCAGGCTGCCGCAAACTTGTGGGATCTCTTTCGCCTCTTCAGGCGGCAGGTCGTACAGGTTTTTGTCAGCTGCATCGCCAGGGTGGATCTTGTTCTGGATGCCGTCCAGGCCAGCCATCAACAGTGCAGCGAAGCCCAGGTACGGGTTAGCTGCCGGATCCGGGAAGCGGGCTTCGATACGGCGAGCGCGAGGGCTGGACACGTAAGGAATACGGATCGAAGCGGAACGGTTGCGGGCCGAGTAGGCCAGCATCACTGGAGCTTCGAAGCCTGGGACCAGACGCTTGTAGGAGTTGGTCGACGGGTTGGTGAAGCCGTTCAGAGCCTTACCGTGCTTGATGATACCGCCGATGAAGTACAGAGCGGTGTCGGACAGGCCGGCATAGCCTTCGCCAGCGAAGGTGTTCTTGCCATCTTTGGCGATGGACAGGTGAACGTGCATACCCGAACCGTTGTCGCCGTACAGCGGCTTAGGCATGAAGGTCGCGGTGCGGCCGTATGCGTCAGCTACGTTGTGTACGCAGTATTTCAGGGTCTGAACTTCGTCAGCCTTGGCAACCAGGGTGTTGAACTTCACGCCGATTTCGTTCTGACCGGCAGTCGCCACTTCGTGGTGGTGAACTTCGATGGTCAGGCCCATTTCTTCCATGGCGTTGCACATGGAGGTACGGATTTCGTGGTCGTGGTCGAACGGCGGAACCGGGAAGTAGCCGCCTTTGACGCCTGGACGGTGGCCTTTGTTGCCGCCTTCCACGTCCTGGTCGGACATCCACGAACCTTGTTCGGAGTAGATTTTGAACATCGAGCCAGAGATGTCGGACTTGAACTTCACTTCGTCGAAGATGAAGAACTCAGGCTCTGGACCCACAAATACGGTGTCGCCGATACCGGTCGACTTCAGGTATTCCTCGGCACGCTTGGCGATCGCCCGTGGGTCACGGTCGTAGCCTTGCATGGTCGAAGGCTCGATCACGTCGCAAACCAGGATCAGGGTCGGCTCTTCGGTGAACGGGTCGAGAACGGCAGTGGTGTCGTCCGGCATCAGGATCATGTCGGAAGCTTCGATGCCTTTCCAGCCAGCGATGGAGGAACCGTCGAACATTTTGCCTTCTTCGAAGAAAGCTTCATCCAGCGCATCGCGAGCCGGCATGGTCACGTGGTGCTGAGTGCCTTTGGTGTCCGTGAAGCGCAGATCAATCCACTTGACGTCATGATCTTTGATGAGTTGAACCGACTTCGACATAGTGTCCTCCGGGTGGCTTAGGGCTAGTAATGGATGCCCTTAAATGTGGGTGATGCCGGCGCGAATACTCTGCCATGGCAACCTGCCTCACAAGGGAGCAAATTGCATGCCAGTGCCTCATCATGGGTTTTTTGCCCCAATATCACGCTTGCAAGGGGGTGGCGCACCATAAAGCGCAAAATATCGCCCTGTAATGTAGCGTCGATTTCCATAAATGACCCGTTTTGGTGCATGCAAAACCTTCTGCACATTAACTGGTTAAACCTTGAGCAATTTCCGCTATAATCCGCGCCCCCCTTTTTCGGCTGGCCCTGCGCGCGCTGTTTTCATGAAACTAATCGTAAAAGTCTTCCCCGAGATCACCATCAAGAGCCGCCCGGTACGGATGCGTTTCATCCGCCAGTTGGCCAAAAACATCCGTACCGTGCTCCGCGATCTGGACCCGGCCGTGGTGGTGAACGGTGTGTGGGACAATCTCGAGCTGGAAACCCGCGTCAGCGACCCCAAGGTCCTGAAAGAGATGGGCGAGCGCCTGACTTGCACGCCGGGCATCGCGCACTTTTTGCAGATCGACGAGTACCCGCTGGGCGACTTCGACGACATCGTCGAGAAGTGCAAGCAGCACTACGGCGATGCGCTGGCCGGGAAGATTTTCTCGGTGCGCTGCAAGCGCGCCGGCAAGCACCCATTCAGTTCGATAGACATCGAGAAATATGTCGGCAGCCAGTTGCGCCGTCAGTGTGGTGCCGCCGGGATCGACCTGAAAAAGCCCGAAATCGAAGTCCGTATCGAAGTTCGCGACCAACGGTTGTTCGTGATCCACAGCCAGCACAACGGCATCGGCGGTTATCCGCTCGGGGCCCTGGAACAGACGCTTGTACTGATGTCCGGCGGCTTCGATTCCACCGTTGCGGCCTACCAGATCATGCGCCGCGGGCTGATGAGCCATTTCTGCTTCTTCAATCTGGGCGGACGAGCCCATGAGCTGGGCGTGATGGAAGTCGCGCACTTCATCTGGAAGAAGTACGGCAGCTCCCAACGCGTGTTATTTGTCAGTGTGCCGTTCGAGGAAGTTCTGGGAGAAATTCTCGGGAAAGTCGATAACAGTCATATGGGTGTAGTTTTGAAGCGTATGATGTTGCGCGCTGCTTCCCGAATTGCCGATCGACTGCACATCGAAGCGCTGGTCACGGGTGAGGCGATCTCCCAGGTGTCGAGCCAGACGTTGCCGAACCTGTCCGTGATCGACTGCGTGACCGACAAGCTGGTCTTGCGTCCACTGATCGCCAGTCACAAGCAGGACATCATCGACACGGCCAACGAGATCGGCACCGCCGATTTCGCCCGGCACATGCCGGAGTACTGCGGGGTCATCTCGGTCAATCCGAAGACGGCGGCCAAGCGCTACCGCGTGGAGCACGAAGAGAAAGAATTCGACATGGCAGTCCTTGAGCGCGCGCTCGAGAACGCCAAACTGGTGCCGATCGATCGGGTGATCGACGAATTGGGCCAGGACTTGCAGATTGAAGAAGTCAGCGAAGCGCTGGCGGGCCAGATCATCATCGATATCCGTCACCCGGATGCCGCCGAAGACGACCCGCTGGAGCTTCCTGGTATCGAGGTACAGACGATGCCGTTTTATGCACTGAACGCTCGTTTCAAGGAACTGGACCCTACTCGCCAGTACCTGCTGTATTGCGACAAAGGCGTGATGAGTCGCCTGCATGCCCACCATTTGCTCAGTGAGGGGCATGCCAATGTGCGCGTTTATCGACCGAGCTAAGTGCCCGGGGCTGTTTGCCTGTGGCCTGCGTCACCGGCCCCCCGATGCCACCGTCAAGTTGTAACGGCTTGTACGGACGCTACTGTTAATCGCTGCCAAGACTTGTCAGCACACCGAATCCTCTGATCGAGATACACAAGTGATCGAAAATCTACGCAACATCGCCATCATTGCCCACGTTGACCATGGTAAAACCACCCTGGTAGACAAACTCTTGCGTCAATCCGGCACCCTGGAGCGCAACGAGCTCAACGACGAGCGCGTGATGGACTCCAACGACCAGGAGAAAGAGCGCGGTATTACCATTCTGGCGAAAAACACCGCCATCAACTGGAACGGCTACCACATCAACATCGTGGACACCCCGGGCCACGCCGACTTCGGCGGCGAAGTTGAACGTGTAATGTCGATGGTCGACTCCGTTCTGCTGCTGGTTGACGCTCAAGACGGCCCTATGCCGCAAACCCGTTTCGTGACCAAGAAGGCGTTCGAAGCCGGCCTGCGTCCAATCGTGTGCATCAACAAGGTTGACCGTCCAGGCGCGCGTCCGGACTGGGTTCTGGACCAGATCTTCGACCTGTTCGACAACCTGGGTGCTACCGAAGAACAGCTGGACTTCAAAGTCGTCTACGCCTCGGCCCTGAACGGCATCGCCGGTCTGGACCACACCGACATGGCTGAAGACATGACCCCGTTGTACCAGTCGATCGTCGACAACGTACCGGCTCCTAAAGTTGACCGTGAAGGCCCGTTCCAGATGCAAATCTCGGCACTGGACTACAACAGCTTCCTGGGTGTTATCGGTGTTGGCCGTATCGCTCGTGGTAGCGTCAAGCCGAACACTCCAGTCGTGGCCATTGGCGCCGACGGCAAGAAGCGTAACGGTCGTATCCTGAAGCTGATGGGTCACCACGGCCTGCACCGTATCGACGTTGAAGAAGCGTTTGCCGGTGACATCGTGTGCGTGAGCGGTATGGACTCGCTGTTCATCTCCGACACCCTGTGCCAGCCGGACAACGTCGAGGCGATGAAGCCTCTGACCGTTGACGAGCCAACCGTTTCCATGACCTTCCAGGTAAACGACTCGCCTTTCTGCGGTAAAGAAGGCAAGTTCGTGACTTCCCGTAACATCAAGGAACGTCTGGATAAAGAGCTGCTGTACAACGTTGCACTGCGCGTTGAAGAAGGCGACTCGGCTGACAAGTTCAAGGTTTCCGGCCGTGGTGAGCTGCACCTCTCGGTACTGATCGAAACCATGCGTCGCGAAGGCTTCGAAATGGGCGTTGGTCGTCCGGAAGTGATCATCCGTCAAGTTGACGGCGTGAAGCAGGAACCGTTCGAAAACGTAACCATCGACACCCCTGAAGAATCCCAGGGCAAGGTCATGGAAGAGATGGGCCTGCGTAAAGGCGACCTGACCAACATGGTGCCGGATGGCAAAGGCCGTGTTCGTCTGGAGTACAACATCCCTGCTCGCGGTCTGATCGGTTTCCGTAACCAGTTCCTGACCCTGACCAACGGTGCTGGCATCCTGACCTCGATCTTCGATCGCTACGACACCATGAAGTCCGGCGACATGTCCGGTCGTCAGAACGGTGTTCTGGTATCGGTAGAAACCGGCAAGGCGCTGACCTACTCCCTGGAAACCCTGCAGGCGCGTGGCAAGCTGTTCGTTGAACACGGTCAAGAGATCTACAACGGTCAGATCGTTGGTCTGAACAGCCGTGACAACGACATGGGCGTCAACCCAACCAAAGGCAAGAAGCTCGACAACATGCGTGCTTCGGGTAAAGACGAAACCATCGCTCTGGTTCCACCTGTTCGCTTCACTCTGGAACAGGCCCTGGAATTCATCCAGGATGACGAGCTGTGCGAAGTGACACCTAAGTCGATCCGCCTGCGTAAGAAGATCCTGGACGAAGGCGAGCGTACCCGCGCTGCCAAGAAAGCCAAGAACTGAGTTAACTCAGGCTGAATGAAAACGCCCCCGGTCGAAAGGCCGGGGGCGTTTTTGTTTGTCTGCGGTGTTTGTGCCGCCCCTCTCGCAGGCATGCCCGCGATGACGCCCTTTCAGGCAGCGAGATCGCGAATCAGAACTTGTCCAGCGTCCGCGGATTATTCTCGCGCACCACTTCTTTAGGCTTGTACGCGCAATACCCTGGCCGCGGTCCGATCTTCGGGTGGTTGCGGCAGGTGTCCGGGCGCTTATCATAAATAGTGCACAAACGGCTTTTACGATCCAGGTACAGGCAATCGTTGTTGCTCATGCGCTGGAGGGTGAAGATCTCGGACTTCTGGTTGTAGCGCTCGACAATCCCTTCCTTCTGCAAGCGCTTGGCGATGTTCTTGGGTGGATCGCCCAGTTCGAATTCGTCGACGATGCCGATACGGATCAGATCCTTGATCTTGACCTCGACCGGCAGCGTGCAGCAGCTGGACATGCACGAGCCGCACATTGGGGCAGAGTACTTGGCCCAGGTATCGAGGCGATCGATTTCCGCGGCGGCGATCAGGTTGGGCTTCATCATCGGTTGTTACCAGCGTGTGCATCAGGGCGCGCGATCATACCGGGACTGGTGGATTTTTGAACAACCTTTCGCCAGATTTTTTTGCTTGTCGCAAAATAGTCCTGTGTCCGGCACGGCCCCTGCATTGTTTCTGGCACACGACGACGTAATGTCGATCTATCTCGTACTAACAGGAAAAACTGCCGAACCAGAGTCTCTACGGTCTGTCAGACCGACTAGGCTCAGACAACTTCACGCTCGCTCGAGGTCTTATCGATGACTCAAGAACCACTTGTTCGCGAAGCAGAGGTGGCCGCATTCCGCGACGCCGTCTTGACCAAGCTCACTTACGCAGTGGGCAAAGACCCGGATCACGCCTTCGACCATGACTGGTTCGAAGCCATTGCCCTGGCGGCGCGTGATCACATGGTCGAGCACTGGATGGACCACACCCGGCAGATCTACCGCAAAGGCCAGAAACGCGTTTATTACCTTTCCCTTGAATTTCTTATCGGTCGCTTGCTCTACGACAGCCTGAGCAACCTCGGCTTGCTCGATGTGGCCCGCGAGGCCATGACCGAACTGGGGGTCGACATCGAACGCATCCGTCTACTGGAGCCCGATGCGGCACTGGGCAACGGTGGCCTCGGACGTCTGGCGGCATGCTTCATGGAAAGCATGTCGACCCTCGGCATCGCCGGCCATGGTTATGGCATTCGTTACGAACACGGTTTGTTCCGCCAGGCCATCGTCGACGGCTGGCAGCAGGAGCAGACCGAACACTGGCTGGACTTCGGCAACCCGTGGGAGTTCGAACGACCAGAGGTGGCCTACCCGATCGGTTTCGGCGGCAGTGTCGAAACCGTGACCGATGAAGCCGGCAAGTCCAGGCAAGTCTGGTCTCCGTCGGAAACCGTGCGGGCCATCGCCTACGACACCCCGGTGGTCGGTTGGCGTGGTGCAAGCGTCAACACCCTGCGGCTGTGGCGCGCCCGGGCCATGGAAGAATTGCATCTGGAGCGCTTCAACGCGGGCGACCACTTGGGCGCGGTCGCGGAAGTGGCCTGGGCAGAAAGTATCTCCCGCGTGCTTTACCCGGCGGACAGCAACGAGGCCGGCCAGGAGTTGCGCCTGCGCCAGGAATATTTCTTCGTCTCCGCGTCCTTGCAGGACTTGTTGCGTCGCCATCGAAACATGCACACCTCGGTGCTGACCCTGGGCGATCACGCGGCCATCCAACTCAACGACACTCACCCCTCGATCGCCGTGGCCGAACTGATGCGTCAGTTGGTCGACGTCTATGACGTGGCGTGGGATGCGGCCTGGCAGATCACGGTCGACACGCTGTCGTACACCAACCACACGCTGTTGCCGGAAGCGCTGGAAACCTGGCCGGTCAGTCTGATGGAACGGATGCTGCCCCGGCACATGCAGATCATTTACTTGATCAACGCCCAGCACATCGACTCGTTGCGAGCCAAAGGTGTTCACGATTTCGACGTGCTGCGTGCGATTTCGCTGATCGAGGAAGACAACGGTCGCCGCGTGCGCATGGGTAACCTGGCATTCCTGGGTTCCCACAGCGTCAATGGCGTGTCCGGCCTGCACACGCAGCTGATGCGCAGCACGGTGTTCTCCGAGCTGCACAAGCTTTACCCGGACCGGATCAACAACAAGACCAATGGCATTACCTTCCGCCGCTGGCTCTATCAGGCCAACCCCGAACTCACCTCCATGCTGGTCGACGCCCTCGGCCCGAATCTGCTGGACAACCCCGAGGAGCGCTTGCTCGCGCTGGAGCCGTTTGCCGAGAAGACTGCATTTCGCAAGCAGTTCGCCGAACAGCGGCTGCACAACAAGAAAGCCCTGGCGTACCTGATTCATGAGCGGCTGGGGATCGCGGTCAATCCGGCGGCGATGTTCGATGTGCAGGTCAAGCGGATCCACGAATACAAGCGTCAGTTGCTTAACCTGATGCACACCGTCGCGCTGTATCAGGCGATTCGTGCCGAGCCGGAAACCGACTGGGTGCCGCGGGTGAAAATCTTCGCCGGCAAGGCGGCGGCCAGTTATCACCAAGCCAAGCTGATCATCAAGCTGACCAACGACATTGCGCGGGTGGTCAACAACGACCCGACGGTGCGCGGCTTGCTCAAAGTGGTGTTCCTGCCCAACTACAACGTCAGCCTGGCCGAGAGCATCATTCCGGCGGCGGACTTGTCGGAGCAGATTTCCACTGCCGGCTTCGAAGCCTCGGGCACCAGTAACATGAAATTCGGCCTCAACGGCGCGCTGACCATCGGTACCCTGGACGGGGCCAACGTGGAAATGTGCGAGCGCATCGGTGCCGAGCACATGTTTATTTTTGGTCTCAGCGCCCAGCAAGTGGAAGCGCGCAAGCGTAACCATGAATTCAACGCCGCGCCGGACATCGCCGCCTCCCATCGGCTCAACGACGTGCTGCAAGCGATTCGCAGCGGGGTGTTCTCACCAGACGATCCGTCCCGTTATACCGCGCTGATCGATTCGCTGGTGGACTACGACCGCTTCCTGGTCTGCGCCGATTTCGACTCTTACTGGAACGCGCAGATGCGGGTCGAAGCTCACTGGCACGACTCGAAAGAGTGGTGGCGCTCGGCGGTATTGAACACCGCGCGGATGGGCTGGTTCTCGTCCGACCGGACCATTCGCGAGTACGCAACGGATATCTGGAAGGCTTTGGAGTAATTTTTAGCAACAAATGTGCGCAAGGCCCAACGTCCGTTGGGCCTGATCGATATACTAAGCGCCAACTTGACCCCAGTGTGGGGGCGGCGCACCGCCGCTCCCACACTGGACTCCGGGTGTCTGCTCACTAGACTGAGCCAGAGGCTGTATCGCACGGATCAGCCCCGCCACGGGGCCGCTTAGGGATATCGACCATGCAATGGATGTTAATGCTGATTGGGCTGCTGCTGGGCTGGATTCTTGACGAGTCGTTCAGCGAGGCGCTGTTGGGCGCTTTGCTCGGGCTGGGTCTCGGCCAGGCCATGCGTATCGGCCGCTTGAGCACTCAAACGGCCGAGCAGCGACGTTTACTCGATCAGGCTCAGGTTGCGCTGAATGCGGTCGAGCAGCGACTGGCGTTGCTGGAAGTGTCGGGTGCCAAGGCACCTGAACCAGGCGAACCGGTTGTCAGCGAACCTGCTGAGTCGCCTGAAATCATTCTTGAGCAAGCCCCTGTCGCACCTCCGGAGCTGGTCTGGGAGCTACCCCCCGAATTCGAACCCATCACCGCGGCCGCTGCCGAAACCAGTCGTCCGTTGCCCGCCGATGTCTGGCAACCCGAGCCGGTCGCCCGCGAACCACAGCAACCGGCCGAGCCGCGCGGCCCGAACTTCATCGAGCGCGCCATCAGCGGCGCACGCAATTGGCTGTTCGGCGGCAATACCGTATTGCGGGTCGGCGTGGTGCTGTTGTTCCTCGGCCTGGCTTTCCTGTTGCGTTATGCCACCGAAGGCATGGTGGTGCCGATCGAGTTGCGTTACGCCGGTGTCGCGGCGGCGGCCTTGGGCCTGCTCGCTCTGGGCTGGTGGCTGAGACTGCGCAACAGCAACTACGCGCTGATGCTGCAAGGCACCGGGATCGCGGTGTTGTACCTGACGGTATTTGCCGCGATGCGTCTGCATCCGTTGCTTGATCCCAAGGCAGCATTGGGCCTGTTGGTGGTGGTGACGGTGTTCTCGGCGATTCTCGCCATTACCCAAAATGCGTTGGGCCTGGCCGCCGCTGCCGCGTTGGGCGGTTTCGCCGCGCCGATCCTGACCTCCACCGGCGCTGGCAATCACGTCGCGCTGTTCAGCTATTTCGCCCTGCTCAACGCTGGCATCCTCGCCATCGCGTGGTTCAAGGCCTGGCGGCTGCTCAACCTGATCGGGTTTGTCGGCACCTTCGGCATCGGCTTTGCCTGGGGCCTGCGCTCCTATAGACCGGAGCTGCTGTGGAGTACCGAGCCGTTCCTGATTCTGTTCTTCCTGATGTACCTGGCCATCGGTTTGTTGTTCACCCGGCGCAAGTTGCTGGAAATGAGCGACGCGCCCGAGGACGACAGCCGTGAAGCGCTGCTGCGCTGGTCGGCGCACAAGGGCGATTACGTCGACGGCATGATGCTGTTCGCGCCACCGTTGGTGGGCTTCGGTCTGCAGTTCGCGCTGGTGGAGCACTTTGAATTTGCCGCGGCCTTCAGCGCCTTGGCCCTGGGCATGATTTACATGGGGCTGGCCCGGTTGCTGATGGGGGGGCGAGCACTGTTGCTGGCCGAAACCTGTCTGGCGCTGGGGGTGATCTTCGCCAGTCTGGCGATTCCTCTGGGGCTTGATGCGCGTTGGACTGCCGCAGCCTGGGCGGTGGAAGGGGCGGGGATTTTCTGGCTCGGCCTGCGTCAACGACGGCCGCTGGCGCGGGCCTTTGCCTTGCTGCTGCAATTGGGCTCGGCGTTGGCCTTTATCAGCGAATTGCACAGCGGCGAGAGCAGCCTGCTCGATGGTGCGCCGCTGGGGGCGTTGATGCTCGGCGTGGCGCTGCTGTTCAGCTTCTACCAATTACGCAAAGCGTTGCCTGAACAGGCGTTGCCATGGGAACGCCAAGGGTTGCCGGTGCTGGCCTGCCTGGGCCTGACGTTCCTCTATCTGCTGGCGCCGCTGTTTTTCTTCACTCACGGCACGGCGATCAGCTGGGCGCTGGCCGGGTTGGCGACGCTGTTCGTCGGCCTGCGCCTGCAATCGCGGGCGTTCCTGTTCAGTGCGTTCGCCGTGCAACTGCTCGGCGGTGCGTTGTTCCTGGTGCGGCTGCGAGGGGCGAGTGGAGACTCGGCTGCGGTATTCAGCGCCGGCTGGAGCGGTTTGCTCAGCGCATCCTTGATCGGGCTGGCACTGATCGCCGGCATGTTGTTGGCGGCCCGGGACGAAATGGTGCGCAGTGACGTGCGTTTGTTGCGTGGCTTGTCGGTGGTGCTATTGGCCGGTCTGGTGCTGATCAACCTGGCTGTGCTGTTCGTGTTGCCGTGGCAAACCGCGAGTGCGGTGTGGGCGGCCAGTGGTTTGTTCATCATCTGGCTGAGTCTGTACCTGAAGCAGCGTGTGAGTTTTGTCTTTGGTCTGCTGTTGCAGGTGATCGGCGGCGTAGCGTTCCTGTTCGCCGGGCCAGACCTGCTCGGGCCGCTGCTCAGCGAAGGGTTGCGACCGTTGGCGCATAGCGGGTTCTGGACACCGTTGGTGCTGGGGCTGGCGGCATTTGTCGGGGCCTGGCGTTTGCAGCTAGGCAACCATGCTTCGGCTTTCGATGTGTTGAGCCTGCAGCGCTTGTCCGAAGTGTTGCTGGTGTGGGGCACGGGTTGGTGGGCACTGGCGTGGATCAGCGAAGTGCTGCGTTTTGCGCCTGTGAACCTGCAAGCGACGTTGCTGCTGGCGGTCGCGGCGGTGAGTGTGGCGCTGTGGGCGGTGCTGGCGCTGCGCCTGAAGTGGTCGTCGCTGGGTTTGCTCTGCACCTTGCTGATTCCCGCCGCCGGTCTGGTGTTGCTCGCGGCCTGGCATTCGCGTTATCACCCGGCCGCCAACTTCGGCTGGCTGGTTTGGGCCGCGGTGTTCGTCGTGCATTTCATCTCGTTGCAGCGTCTGGCGTCGATGCTGCCCGAAAAAGCCCAGAGCACCGCCCATGTACTCGGTTGCTGGCTATTGATCGGCGTGTTGGCCCTGGAGCTGCGTTATGGCTTGCTGCTGTTGTCGGAGCAGTACAACGCCTGGCGCTGGTTGGGCTGGGCGATTCTGCCGAGCCTGTATCTGGTGCTGATGGCCGCACCGCGCGCGTGGCCATGGCCAGTGTCGGCTTATCCCCGCGAGTACCGGGTCTATGCCGCCGCGCCATTGGCGTTGTTGATGCTCGGCTGGTTCTGGCTGGCGAACATGGCCAGCGACGGCACCGCCGAGCCGTTGCCCTATGTGCCACTGATCAACCCGCTGGAGCTGGGCCTGTTGTTCGCCCTGTTCGGCGTTTATGTCTGGTCCCGCAACGCAGTCACGCAACTGGCGATCCGCAAGGATTACACCGATAACGCCACGCAGGTGATTGCCGGTGTTTCGCTGTTTGCCTTCTTTACCGCGCTGGTGATGCGCGCGGCCCACCACTGGGGTGGCGTGCCGTTCGCGCTGGATCTGCTGCTTGAATCGATGCTGGTGCAGGCCGGCCTGTCCATCGTTTGGACGCTGATGGCCCTGAGTCTGATGATCGGTGGGCATCTGCGTCACCGCCGTGAAGTCTGGCTGATCGGCGCAGGGCTGATCGCGCTGGTGGTTGCCAAGCTGTTCTTCGTTGAATTGAGTAACCGCGGCGGGCTGGCGCGGATCGTGTCGTTTATCGGCGTTGGCGTGTTGCTGTTGGTGGTGGGCTATTTCGCCCCGCTGCCACCCAAGCGTGCCGAAGCCGTGCCGGGTGCTGAAAAACCGGCCCCTGAAACCGAAGGAGTGTCATCTTGAGTCAGAAGCTGAACCTGGGCTGGTGGGCTGCTGTTGTGCTGGGGGTGACACTGTCGGCTGGCGCGCAGGAAAAACCTGCGGATTTCGCCACGCAGGTGCCATTGTCTGTGAGCGGCGAGGGCCCGTGGTATCGCCTGGAATTGCCCTTGGGCGTGCAACTGAACGCGCGGCAAACCGATCTCAGCGATGTGCGTGTGTTCAACGCCGCCGGTGAGCCTCAGGCGTACGCTCTGGCCCGAGAGCCTGCTCAGACCCACGAAAACCGCACGCTGACCGACGTAAAGTGGTTCCCGTTGTACAACTCGGCGGATGCCAGCGAGCGCACGCCGAGCGTACGGGTGCAATCGAACACCAACGGCACGTTGATCGAAGTGCAGCCGTCCAGCCAGTTGGAGGCGGGCGAAGAAGAGCTGCGCGGCTGGTTACTCGATGCCAGCGGCATCAAGGCCCCGTTGCAGCAATTAATCCTCGACTGGACCAGTGAACGCGACGGCTTCCAGCGTTTCAGCATCGAAGCCAGCAACGATTTGCAGCATTGGCAGTCATGGGGTGAAGGGCAGGTGGCGCGTCTGACGTTTGCCGACGAACGGGTCGAGCAACATGAAGTCGGCCTGCCGGGGCAATCGGCGCGCTATCTACGTTTGCTTTGGAATTCGCCTCAGTCGGCGCCAGTGCTGACTTCGGCGCAGCTGGAAAGCACCAACCCTCGCACCTTGCCGCTGCCGTTGGTCTGGTCGCAACCCTTGGCCGGCAGCAGCGTGAAGGCCGGTGAGTACATCTGGCAATTGCCGATGGGGTTGAACGTCCAGCGTTTGCAGGTCGAGCTGAATCAGCCCAACAGCCTGGCACCGGTAACGTTGTCGGGGCGCCGGGAGACCAGCCTGCCGTGGCAACCGCTGACCAACGGTTTGCTCTATCGCCTGACCCAGAATGGCCAGGATGTGGTGCAGAACGAATTGCAGTTGTCGGGCCAGACCGTGCAGCAATTGAAACTGACGGTGGATGAACGCGGCGGCGGCCTGGGCGCCGAAGCACCCACCGTGCGGTATGCCGTGCGCTCCACGCAGTTGGTGTTCCTGGCGCGCGGTGCCGGGCCTTATACGCTGGCGCTGGGAAGTGCGACGGTGAAGGCTGCAAGCTTGCCGTTGTCGACGCTGATTCCCGATTACAGCGCGGCGAAGCTGGCGACGCTGGGCAAGGCGACGGTGGACGGCGGGGCCGTGGTGACCCCGGCGGCGACAGCACCAACGGTGCTGGGCATGAACTGGAAAAAGATCGGGTTGTGGGCGGTGTTGCTGCTCAGTGTGCTGTTTCTGGGAGGGATGGCGTTCAGTTTGCTGCGCAAGCCTGCTGCTAAATCCTGAGGATGGCTGGCGCTGCGCGCCAGATCGCGGGCAAGCCGCTCCTGCAGGGGCGAGGCTTGCCCGCGAAGACGTCCTTCCTGCCACCAAAAATATCGAAACTGGCGCCCAATCGCGGCCCATTTCGAACTACGCTCAACCCCGCGCATGAACTCTATTGGGCGTATCACGTCTGATAGGAGGAAATGCGCCCCGACTCGCGTTAAACTGCGCGGGTTTTTAGCCCCCCCATTCCTCCGGAGCCGTCCATGTCCCGCGTTACCCTGAGTCGCTATTTGATTGAGCAGACCCGCAGCAACAACACTCCTGCCGATCTGCGTTTCCTGATCGAAGTGGTGGCGCGTGCCTGTAAGGAAATCAGCCACGCCGTTTCCAAAGGCGCCCTGGGTGGTGTCCTGGGCAGCATGGGCACTGAAAACGTCCAAGGTGAAGTGCAGAAGAAGCTTGATGTGATGTCCAACGACATCCTGCTCGAAGCCAACGAATGGGGCGGTCACCTGGCCGGCATGGCATCCGAAGAAATGGACAATGCCTACCAGATCCCGGGCAAATACCCGAAAGGCGCGTACCTGCTGGTGTTCGACCCGCTGGACGGTTCGTCGAACATCGACATCAACGCGCCGGTCGGTACGATCTTCTCGGTGCTGCGTTGCCCGAACGAATACCTGACCCAGAACGAGCCTTTGAACGAAAAGGCCTTCCTGCAGCCAGGCACTCAGCAGGTTGCCGCCGGTTACGCGATTTACGGTCCACAGACCATGCTGGTGCTGACCCTGGGCAATGGCGTCAAAGGCTTCACCCTGGATCGTGAAATGGGCAGCTTCGTACTGACCCATGAAGACATCACGATTCCGGAGTCCACACAGGAATTCGCGATCAACGCGTCCAACAAGCGTCACTGGGAAGCGCCGGTACAACGTTACGTCGACGAATTGCTGGCTGGCGATGAAGGCCCGCTGAAGAAGAACTACAACATGCGTTGGGTCGCCGCGATGGTGGCCGACGTGCACCGCATCCTGACCCGCGGCGGTCTGTTCATGTACCCACGCGACAGCCGCGAGCCGTCGAAGCCGGGCAAACTGCGCCTGATGTACGAAGCCAACCCGATGTCGTTCCTGGTGGAGCAAGCGGGTGGCGCATCCACTGACGGCCACCAGCGCATCCTCGACATCCAGCCGGAAGGCCTGCACCAGCGTGTTGCGGTGTTCCTCGGTTCGAAAGAAGAAGTTGCCCGCGTCACGGCTTACCACAAGGAATAAAACATGACCGCGCCCTGGCAGCCGTTACTCGAATGGTGGTTTGGATCTTTCGAATCACCCAACGAAATAGCGGCTGACAAGGGCAAGTTATGGTTCGGCAAGCGTGACAGTCAGGACCTCGAAGCGCGGATGCGTTTCGGGGATCTGGTCGAGCAGGCACTGGCCGGCGGATTGACCGAATGGGCGCAACGCCCCGAAGGTTGGCTGGCCCTGGTGCTGTTGCTCGATCAATTGCCGCGAATGATCTTTCGCGACACACCCAAATCCTTTTCCGGCGACGTCAGGGCCCAGGCACTGGTGGCGCAAGGCATTGCCGCGGATTTCGATCGGCAACTGCGACCGATCCAGCGGGTTTTTATCTATCTGGTGTTCGAACACTGCGAAAACCTGGCGGTGCAGAACGAAGCGGTTTCGCGGTTTCTCGATCTGGTTGAACAGCAACCCGAGGCGGATCGGGCGGTGTTTGCCAGCAACCTGGATTACGCCGAACGGCATCAGAAGATCATTGCGCGATTTGGGCGGTTTCCCCATCGCAATGCGGTGTTGGGGCGTGAGTCTACGGCTGAGGAGCTGGAGTTTCTTTCGGGGCCAGGATCGCGCTTCTAGCTTTTCGTTGTTGCTGATGCCGGCATCGCGGGCAAGCCCGCGATGCCGCCGGTGAGAGCGCCTTAGATCCGGAAACTACCCACCAACTGCTTCAACCGCGCCGCTTGCTGCTCAAGATCGGCACACGCACGCAAAGTCGACTGCAAGTTCTCCACGCCTTCCTGGTTCAGCGTGTTGATCTCGGTGATGTCGACGTTGATCGATTCCACCACGGCGGTCTGTTCTTCAGTCGCGGTAGCCACCGACTGGTTCATCCCGTCGATTTCACCGATGCGCTGCGTCACGCTGCCCAGGCGTTCGCCAGCCTGGTTGGCGATGCCGACGCTGCTTTCGCTCTGGCGCTGGCTGTCGGTCATGGTGCTGACCGCTTCCCGGGCCCCAACTTGCAGCTCCTCGATCATCTTCTGCACTTGCTGCGCCGAATCCTGAGTGCGGTGGGCGAGGTTGCGTACTTCGTCGGCCACCACGGCAAAACCACGGCCGGCTTCACCGGCACGGGCAGCTTCGATGGCCGCGTTGAGGGCCAGCAGGTTGGTCTGTTGCGAGATGCTGGTGATCACTTCCAGAATCTGTCCGATGTTCACTGTGTTGCTGTTCAGGGTTTCGATGTTGCCGCACGAATCGCTGATTTTTGCCGAAAGCTGGTGCATCGCGGCGATGGTTTTATCCACTACCTGCTGACCGTCTTCGGCCAGGCTGCGTGCGTCGCTCGAGTGTTGCGAGGCGAGGGCGGCGTTTTGGGCGATTTCCTGGGCGGCGGCCCCGAGCTGGTTGATCGCTGCCGCGACGCTGCTGGTGCGCGAGGCCTGTTGATCGGAGTTGAACATTGACGAGTTCGAGGCCGCCACTACGCGCAGGGCAACTTCGTTGACCTGGCCGGTGGCCGAAGATACTTCGCGGATCGAGGTGTGGATACGCTCGACGAAACGGTTGAACGAGGTGCCCAGTGCACCGAATTCGTCCTGGCCGTGAATGGTCAGGCGTTTGGTCAGGTCGCCTTCGCCCTCGGCGATGTCATGCATGGCGCGGCCCATGATCAGCAGCGGCTGCATCAGCACGCGGATCAACATGCTCAGCAGCGCGATGATGATCACCACGGCGATGACCATGGCGATGATCGCCGAGGTGCGGAATTCGCTGAGCATCGAGAACGCGGTTTCCTGATCCAGCACCAGCGCCACGTACCAGTCCGCCGACGGCACACCGTTAACGTGGGTGAAGGAGATGAACTGGGTTTTACCGTCCAGTTCGACTTCTTTCAGGCCCGGGCTGACTTTCGGCGCGCCGTTGGGGTAGGCGTCGGCCAGGTTCTTGAGCACCAGTTTGCTGTCCGGGTGGATCAGAATTTTGCCGTCGGCGCTGACAATGAACGCATGGCCATGACCGCCGAAGTTCAGCGAGTTGATGATCGCGCTGACGCTGGACAGGTCGATATCCGCGCCGGCGACGCCAATCATCTGGCTCTGGTACTTCACCGGCGTGGCCACGGTGATCACCAGTTTGCCCGACGACGCCGCGATGTAGGGTTCGGTGACGATGGTCTGTTGCGCGTTGTTGGCTGCCTTGTACCAGCCACGGGCGCGAGGGTCGTAGTCCGCGGCGCGGTTGCCGGCCGGGATCGAGAACATCACGCCATCGGTGCCGCCGAAGTAGCTCAGCTGGAAGTTGCTGGTATAGGCCGGCAGGTCGATGGCGCGTTTGAGATTGGCCGGGGCGCTGCCGTCCACGGCGATCTGCTGGGACAGCGATTGCAGCAATTGGATGCGGCTTTCCAGCCAGGTCTGGATGTTGCTGGTGGTCAGGCTGCCGAGTTCCTGCATCGAGGACTCGGTACTGCTGCGCAGGGTTTGACGCTGGCGGTAATCGTTGAACAGGATGAAACAGGCGAATGCAACGGCCACCACGAGAGCGGCTGCCAACAAGATCTTGTGGCTGAATTTCATGTTTCTGGTCATTAAATGATCTACCGCGCAGTGGCTGGTCAGCAAAGGGGCGTCAATTTGCCACAGTCGAGGGCTTGGCGCTGCTTTTATGTCGACTGGCCAGCGCCAAAGATTAGGCGGGTATTGACGAAAACCGACGAAATACCCAATGACCTGAGAAAGGGGCTGATTTATCGGTAAAAGGCTGACGAGTGGCCTAATAAATAGGCGGACGGTCGGGGAACCAGATTAGGGTTTTCTCTTCTAAGCTTCTGGTTGGCAACATGCCACCTCTCTTCCGCTCCAGGAGTTACACCATGTCGCTGCGTTCTATCGCCTTGCTCTCGTTCTGCGTGCTGTTGGCCGCGTGCAGCAAGATCAATCAGGAAAATTATTCGAAGCTGTCGACCGGCATGCCCAAGGCCCAGGTTGAAACCTTGCTGGGCAAACCCACCGATTGCTCGGGCGCACTCGGCATGTCCAGCTGCACCTGGGGCGACAAAAACAGCTTTATCAGCGTGCAGTATGCCGGTGACAAAGTGCTGATGTTTTCGGGCCAAGGCCTGAAGTAAACCGGGGCTTTTCGCCCACGGGAGAAAAAAATAATGAAGCGGTTCCTGATCGTTCTTTTTGCCGGCCTGGTATTGGCCGGCTGCGCCTCTTCTGGCGTAGATCCGTTGGCGCCCAAGACCGTCAATAGTGTCAACCTCAAGCGTTACCAGGGAACCTGGTACGAATTGGCGCGTCTGCCGGTGTATTTCCAGCGTAACTGTGCGCAATCCGAAGCCCATTACAGCCTCAAGCCTGACGGTGAGATGGCGGTGCTGAACCGCTGCCTGACTTCGCAATGGCAATGGGAAGAGGCCAAGGGCAGGGCTTATCCACAGGAAGTCGGCAAGGCCGACAAGCTGTGGGTTGAATTCGACACCTGGTTCTCGCGATTGATACCCGGTGTGTCGAAGGGAGAATACTGGGTGTTGTACGTCAGTGATGACTACAAGACTGCGATTGTCGGCGACCCGAGCCGCCATCATCTCTGGCTGCTGTCACGGACCCCGACGGTCAATGGCGTAGTGCGTGAAGAACTGCTGAGCAGGGCGCGTCAGCAGGGCTATGACACGACGCGACTGATCTGGCGTACGTCGGATGCCAAGATGGCCAAGACCTCGAACTAACGGTCACCGAAAAGCAAAAACTGTGGGAGCGAGCAGGCTCGCTCCCACAGTTTTTTTTGCGTCAGCCCAAGAGATCGCGCAGGACTTGAGTGAATGCCCGGTTACTCTCTTCCTCGTCGGCATGCCGCCCATCGCGCACGACCCACTGGCCATTGACCAGCACATCCCGCACCTGGCGATCGCCACCGGCAAATAGCCAACGATTGAGAATCCCGTCGCCACTGGCCGTCGCCAGGTACGGATCGTTGCCGTCCAGCACCAACCAATCCGCGCGCTTACCGACTTCCAGGGCGCCGATCGGCTGCCCCAACGCCTGGGCGCCGCCATCCAGCGCGGCGTCGTACAGCGTGCGGCCGACCATCGGCTGATTTGCGCCATACAACCGATTACGCCGCTGATCGCGCAGACGCTGGCCGTATTCCAGCCAGCGCAATTCTTCCACCACGCTCAACGATACATGGCTGTCGGAACCGATACCCATGCGCCCGCCCTGCGCCAGGAAGTCCACCGCCGGGAAAATCCCGTCGCCGAGGTTGGCTTCAGTGGTCAGGCACAGGCCGGCGATGGCGCGGCTCTTGGCCATGAGCGTGACTTCTTCCGGGTTGGCGTGGGTGGCGTGGACCAGGCACCAGCGTTGATCGACTTCGGTGTTTTCGTACAGCCATTGCAGCGGACGGCGACCGCTCCAGCCAAGGCAGTCGTCGACTTCCTTCTGCTGCTCGGCGATGTGAATGTGCACCGGGCACTGCTTGTCGCTGGCTGTCAGCACTTCGCTGATCTGCTGCGGTGTGACCGCGCGTAACGAGTGGAAACACAGGCCGAGCGACTGCGCCGGTTGCTGCGCCAGAATCGGCTGCAAACGCGACTGAAGCTTCAGGTAGTTTTCGGTGCTGTTGATAAAGCGGCGCTGGCCTTCGTTCGGGGTCTGTCCGCCAAAACCGGAATGGCTGTAGAGCACCGGCAGCAAGGTCAAACCGATACCGGCAGAGCTGGCCGCCTGGCTGATGCGCAGTGCCAGTTCGGCCGGGTCCGCATACGGCTGGCCATTATTGTCGTGATGGACGTAATGAAATTCAGCGACCGATGTGTAACCGGCCTTGAGCATTTCGATGTACAGCTGACGGGCGATAACGCCGAGTTGGTCCGGGCTGATTTTTCCGACGAGCCGATACATCAGATCGCGCCAGGTCCAGAAACTGTCATTCGGATTACCCGCCACTTCCGCCAGGCCGGCCATGGCCCGCTGGAAGGCGTGGGAGTGTAAATTCGGCATTCCCGGCAGCAGCGGACCGCTCAACCGTTCGGCGCCATCTGCGTGGGAATCGGCCTGGATTCGGGTCAGCACGCCATCGGCGTTGACTTCAAGACGTACATTGTTGGCCCATCCACTAGGCAGCAGCGCGCGTTCGGCAAAGAAGGCGGACATGGTTCAGCACCCCATCGTGTGTTATTTGTATATACATATACAGACGTTTGCCTGCTCGGTAAACTCCGGCAAGCTAGCAACCTCTACCAAATGAACAAGGATTAACCGTGCCGACTCCGCCTCCAGTCTCCCCGTTGGCCGCGAACATGGGCGACAGTCCGGCGCCCTTGTACGCCCGCGTAAAACAGATGATCACCCAGCAAATCGACAGTGGAAACTGGCCGCCGCACTACCGCGTTCCGTCGGAAAGCGAACTGGTCAACCAGCTGGGTTTCAGCCGCATGACCATCAACCGCGCCCTGCGCGAGATGACTGCCGACGGCCTGTTGGTGCGTATGCAAGGCGTCGGAACGTTCGTCGCCGAGCCGAAAAGTCAGTCTGCGCTGTTTGAAGTGCATAACATCGCCGACGAGATCGCCTCCCGTGGTCATCGTCACACGTGCAAGGTGATCACCCTCGAAGAAGAGGCCGCCGGTTCCGAGCGGGCCCTGGCCCTGGACATGCGCGAAGGCCAGAAGGTGTTCCACTCGCTGATCGTGCATTTCGAAAACGATATCCCGGTGCAAATCGAAGACCGTTTCGTCAACGCGCTGGTGGCGCCGGACTACCTCAAGCAAGACTTCACCCTGCAAACGCCTTACGCCTATCTGAATCAGGTCGCGCCGTTGACCGAGGGCGAGCATGTGGTCGAAGCGATTCTTGCCGAGCCATCCGAATGCAAGCTGCTACAGATTGAAAAGGGCGAACCGTGCCTGCTGATTCGTCGCCGCACCTGGTCCGGCCGTCAGCCGGTGACCGCCGCCCGCTTGATCCACCCCGGTTCCCGTCATCGTCTGGAAGGACGGTTCCACAAATAAAAAGAGCCATAAATGAGTCAGTTGAAGGTATTACGCGCGGCCGATTACCCGCGCATGCCGTGGAAGAACGGCGGCGGCAGCACTGAAGAAATCACCCGTGATACGGGGATAGGTCTTGATGGTTTTGGTTGGCGCCTGTCGATTGCCGACATCGGCGAGTCGGGCGGTTTTTCCACCTTTGCCGGTTATGAGCGGGTGATCACCGTACTGCAAGGCGAGGGCATGACCTTGCGCGTCGATGGCCAGGACACGCGGGCGTTGTTACCGCTCGACCCGTTTGCTTTCAATGGCGAGAGTCACGTGTCCTGCGCATTGCTCGGTGGGCCGATTCGCGACTTCAACCTGATTTATGCACCGGATCGTTACAGTGCGCGGTTGCAGTGGCTGGAAGGCAAGCAGCGGTTTTTTAGTGAAGCCGGGACTCTGCTGGTGTTCAGTGTCAGTGAAGCGCTGGAAGTGAAGGTCGGTAACAAAGCATCGCAACTCGGTCGCCATGATTGCCTGCAACTGGACGGTAACGTCGGTCTGCAGGACGTCGCCATCAATGATTCGTGCTGCGTCATTGAGCTGACTGCACGCTGATCCAATATCGAGTCGCCTCTATCGCGGGCAAGCCTCGCGCCCACAAGGTCGATGACAATCTTGTGGGCGCGAGGCTTGCCCGCGATGCTTTTCGTCCTCGCAAATCCGTTCCCCATCGCGCACCAATTTGTTACCGAACGCCCCAGTGTGGCGCAAAACCATGCTCAAGTAACAACCGGCACGTCCCCGAATAAATCCCCGCGAAAAATTTCACTTACGCCAGAACCCTTGATCCAGGCGCTTTCCAGCCCTGTAAGAAATTTTCTTGGATGCTCATTCAACAAGTTGGCCGCTTGATTGCATATGCTTGTATGTACAAGTAAAGACGTATGTGTATGAGTCACGAAGACTCAACCATCGTCCACTGATTCGCTGATGTGCACTGATGCCCATCGGCTTGCTCGCCCACTACCTGGGTTGGTTTGGATTGATTGCTGAGGAGTTCTTTTCGTGACTGAGAATAAACCTACTAAGTTTCGTGACGTTGAAATCCGTGCTGCCCGCGGTAACAAGCTGACCGCCAAGAGCTGGCTGACTGAAGCGCCGCTGCGCATGCTGATGAACAACCTCGACCCGGAAGTCGCCGAGAACCCTAAAGAACTGGTGGTTTACGGTGGTATCGGTCGTGCGGCACGTAACTGGGAGTGCTACGACAAGATCGTCGAAAGCCTGACCAACCTGAACGACGACGAGACCCTGCTGGTGCAATCCGGCAAGCCGGTCGGCGTGTTCAAGACCCACAGCAACGCACCACGCGTTCTGATTGCCAACTCCAACCTGGTACCCCACTGGGCGAACTGGGAGCACTTCAACGAACTCGACGCCAAGGGCCTGGCCATGTACGGCCAGATGACCGCCGGCAGCTGGATCTACATCGGCAGCCAGGGCATCGTTCAAGGCACCTACGAAACCTTCGTCGAAGCCGGTCGCCAGCATTACAACGATGATCTGAAAGGTCGTTGGGTCCTGACCGCAGGCCTCGGCGGCATGGGCGGCGCTCAGCCTCTGGCTGCAACCCTGGCCGGCGCTTGCTCGCTGAACATCGAATGCCAACAAGTGAGTATCGATTTCCGTCTGAAAAGCCGTTACGTCGACGAGCAAGCCAAAGACCTCGACGACGCCCTGGCCCGTATCGCCAAATACACTGCCGAAGGCAAGGCGATCTCCATCGCCCTGCTGGGCAACGCTGCGGAAATCCTCCCGGAACTGGTCCGTCGTGGCGTGCGCCCGGACATGGTCACCGACCAGACCAGCGCCCACGACCCGCTCAACGGCTACCTGCCGGCCGGCTGGACCTGGGACGAATACCGCGCTCGCGCCAAGACCGAACCTGCTGCCGTGGTCAAGGCCGCCAAGCAATCGATGGCCGTGCACGTTAAAGCGATGTTGGACTTCCAGAAAATGGGCGTGCCGACGTTCGACTACGGCAACAACATCCGTCAGATGGCGCAAGAAGAAGGCGTGGAAAACGCATTCGACTTCCCGGGTTTCGTACCGGCTTACATCCGTCCACTGTTCTGCCGTGGCATCGGCCCGTTCCGTTGGGCTGCGCTGTCGGGCGACCCGCAGGACATCTACAAGACCGACGCTAAAGTCAAAGAACTGATCCCGGACGACGCCCACCTGCACAACTGGCTGGACATGGCTCGCGAGCGCATCAGCTTCCAGGGTCTGCCGGCACGTATCTGCTGGGTTGGCCTGGGCCTGCGCGCCAAGCTCGGTCTGGCGTTCAACGAAATGGTCCGTAGCGGTGAATTGTCCGCGCCAATCGTGATCGGTCGCGACCACCTGGACTCCGGCTCCGTATCCAGCCCGAACCGCGAAACCGAATCGATGCAGGACGGTTCCGACGCCGTGTCCGACTGGCCACTGCTCAACGCTCTGCTGAACACCGCAAGCGGCGCGACCTGGGTTTCCCTGCACCACGGCGGCGGCGTCGGCATGGGCTTCTCCCAGCACTCGGGCATGGTGATTGTCTGCGACGGTACTGACGAAGCGGCCGAGCGTATCGCTCGCGTGCTGCACAACGACCCGGCCACCGGTGTCATGCGTCACGCCGATGCGGGTTACCAGATCGCGATCGACTGCGCCAAGGAACAGGGGCTGAACCTGCCGATGATCACCGGCAAATAAGAGAAAAGACCACTGCAGGAGCTGTCGCGGCTGCTCCTGCAGAGATCACGATGTTGCAGACCCAACAATAAGCGGGGCGGGTCGCGCGTAGCGCAGGCCTGATTGGACGTGGACAGGGCTGGATGCCTCTTGACTGCCGTAAGCCAACTCATGATTAGGAGCGTCACACAATGAAATCGAACAAGACCCTGCTGACCACTTTGCTTTCCATGGGCCTGCTGGCCAGTGCCGGTGCTACCCAGGCGGCTGGCTGGTGCGAATCGGGTAAACCGGTGAAATTCGCCGGCCTGAACTGGGAAAGCGCCATGCTGCTGACCGACGTGCTGCAAGTCGTGTTGGAGAAAGGCTACGACTGCAAGACCGACAGCCTGCCGGGCAACTCCATCACCATGGAAAACGCCCTGAGCAGCAACGACATCCAAGTGTTCGCCGAAGAGTGGGTCGGCCGCAGCGAAGTCTGGAACAAGGCCGAGAAGGCCGGCAAGGTCGTCGGTGTCGGCGCTCCGGTGGTGGGTGCCGTCGAAGGCTGGTACGTGCCGCGCTACGTGATCGAAGGCGACGCCAAGCGCAAACTGGAAGCCAAGGCGCCGGACCTGAAAAACATTGCCGATCTGGCTAAATATTCCGCGGTATTCAAGGACGCCGAAGAGCCATCCAAAGGGCGTTTCTACAACTGCCCGGCCGGCTGGACCTGCGAGCTGGATAACAGCGAAATGCTGAAAAGCTACGGCCTGGAAAACAGCTACACCAACTTCCGTCCAGGCACCGGCCCGGCGCTGGATGCGGCGGTACTGTCGAGCTACAAGCGTGGCGAGCCGATCCTTTTCTACTACTGGTCGCCAACCCCGCTGATGGGCCAGATCGACGTGGTCAAACTGGAAGAAAAACCGGGTGTCGACAAGCGCGTGACCATCAAGGTCGGCCTCTCCAAGACTTTCCACGAGCAGGCCCCGGAACTGGTGACCGTGCTGGAAAAGGTCAACCTGCCGATCGACCTGTTGAATCAGAACCTGGGGCGTATGGCCAAAGAGCGGATCGAGTCGCCAAAACTGGCCAAGATCTTCTTGAAGGAACATCCTGAAGTCTGGCACGCGTGGGTGAGCGAAGACGCAGCCAAGAAAATCGACGCGGCCTTGTAGGTTGAGCCTCTCCGACTGTCGGCAACGGCAGTCGGATGCTTGATCGCAACCCCTTGATTGAGAGTCTCTTATGTTTCCCGAAAGCTTTACCTTTTCCATCGCCGACTGGGTCAACGGTTGGGTCGATACGCTGGTCACCAACTACGGCGACGTGTTCCGCAGCATCTCCGACACCCTGCTGTGGGCCATCGTCAATCTTGAAGGGCTGCTGCGTGCGGCGCCCTGGTGGCTGATGCTGGCGATCGTGGCGGGCGTGGCCTGGCACGCGACCCGCAAAGTCGTGACCACGGCGGTCATCGTCGGCCTGCTGTTCCTGGTGGGCGCGGTCGGTCTCTGGGACAAGCTGATGCAGACCCTGGCGCTGATGATGGTGGCGACGGTCATCTCGGTGCTGATCGGTATTCCGTTGGGCATTCTTTCTGCGCGCAGCAATCGCCTGCGTTCGGTGTTGATGCCGTTGCTGGACATCATGCAAACCATGCCGAGCTTCGTGTACCTGATCCCGGTGCTGATGTTGTTTGGCCTGGGCAAGGTCCCGGCGATTTTCGCTACCGTTATTTACGCTGCGCCGCCGCTGATCCGCCTGACCGATCTGGGTATTCGCCAGGTTGACGGTGAAGTGATGGAAGCGATCAACGCCTTCGGTGCCAACCGCTGGCAGCAACTGTTCGGCGTGCAACTGCCGCTGGCCCTGCCAAGCATCATGGCCGGGATCAACCAGACCACCATGATGGCCCTGTCGATGGTGGTGATCGCCTCGATGATCGGTGCCCGTGGCTTGGGTGAAGACGTATTGGTGGGGATTCAGACCCTCAACGTCGGACGTGGTCTTGAGGCCGGTCTGGCGATCGTGATTCTGGCAGTGGTGATCGACCGCATTACACAGGCGTACGGTCGTGCACGGCATGAGGTGAGCAAATGAGCAACGCAGCCATCAGCAAGATCGAAGTCAAAAACGTCTTCAAGATTTTCGGCAACCGTTCCAAGGATGCGCTGGCTATGATTAGCCAGGGCAAAACCAAAGACCAGGTACTGGCCGAAACCGGTTGCGTGGTTGGCGTGAATGACCTGTCGCTGAGCATCGGCACCGGCGAGATCTTCGTGATCATGGGCCTGTCGGGTTCCGGCAAGTCGACCCTGGTGCGTCACTTCAACCGCCTGATCGACCCGACCAGCGGCGCGATCCTGGTGGACGGCGTGGACATCCTGCAATACGACATGGAAGCCTTGCGCGAATTTCGCCGGCACAAGATCAGCATGGTGTTCCAGAGCTTCGGCCTGCTGCCGCACAAAAGCGTGCTGGATAACGTCGCCTACGGCCTGAAAGTGCGTGGCGAGAGCAAGCAGATGTGCGCCGAGCGCGCGCTGCACTGGATCAACACCGTGGGCCTGAAGGGCTACGAAAACAAATACCCGCATCAGCTTTCCGGCGGTATGCGCCAGCGTGTGGGCCTGGCTCGCGCCCTGGCGGCGGACACCGACATCATCCTGATGGACGAAGCTTTCAGCGCCCTCGACCCGCTGATCCGCGCCGAAATGCAGGACCAGTTGCTGGAACTGCAAAAGACCCTGCACAAGACCATCGTCTTCATCACCCACGACCTCGATGAGGCCGTGCGCATCGGCAACCGCATCGCGATCCTCAAGGATGGCCGGCTGATTCAGGTCGGCACGCCACGAGAGATCCTGCATTCGCCGGCGGATGAGTATGTAGACCGGTTCGTACAGCGGCGGGCTGCGGTGGTTTGAGGTTGATCGTTTTTGTGGCGAGGGAGCTTGCTCCCGCTGGGTTGCGAAGCGGCCCTGAAAATCTGCGACCGCTGCGCGGTCGAACGGGAGCAAGCTCCCTCGCCACAGGTGTCATACGTCCATGAATTTTGTATGAGGCTCTAGATGTCCCAGGCTGAAAAAATCGTTATCGCCGATGCCCCGTTGCGTTGGCAGGATGTGGTCGCGGTCGCCCGCCACGGTGCGCAGCTTGAGCTGTCGGCCCAAACCTGGGCGCGGATCGAGAATGCCCAGGCGATCGTCCAGCGCATCGTCGCCAGCGGCGAGCGCGCCTATGGCGTCAACACCGGCCTGGGCGCCTTGTGCAACGTCTCGCTCAAGGATGAACAACTCAGCCAGCTGTCGCGCAACACCTTGCTCAGCCATGCCTGCGGCGTCGGTGCTCCACTGTCCGACGAGCAGACTCGCGCGATCCTCTGCGCCGCGATCCACAACTACAGCCATGGCAAATCCGGCATTCACCGCCGGGTGGTCGAAGCATTGCTGGCGCTGCTCAATCGCGGCATCACTCCGCAGGTGCCGTCCCAGGGGTCGGTCGGTTATCTGACCCACATGGCCCACATCGGTATCGCGCTGCTGGGCGTCGGCAATGTCAGCTATCGCGGGCAGATCGTTTCTGCACAACAAGCCTTGGCCGAAGAAGGGCTGCAACCGGTTCAACTGGGTGCCAAAGATGGTTTGTGCCTGGTCAACGGCACACCGTGCATGACCGGCCTCAGCTGCCTGGCCCTGGCCGATGCAACGAACCTGGTGCAGTGGGCCGATGTGATCGGCGCCATGAGCTTCGAAGCCCAGCGTGGTCAGATTGCCGCGTTCGATGCCGAGATCATTGCGCTCAAACCGCATCCGGGCATGCAACAGGTGGGTATCAATCTGCGGGCGTTGCTCGACGGCAGTGAAGTGATCGCCAACAGCAAAGGCATTCGCACTCAGGATGCACTGAGCATCCGCTCGATTCCGCAAGTGCACGGCGCTGCCCGCGATCAGCTGGAACACGCCAGAAAGCAGATCGAAACCGAGCTCAACTCCGCGACCGATAACCCGTTGCTGCTGGGCACTCCGGACAATTTCCGCGTCATGTCCCAGGCCAATCCGCACGGCCAATCAGTTGCTTTGGCGGCTGACTTGCTCGCCATTGCCATGGCCGAAATCGGCTCTATTGCCGAGCGTCGCCTGGACCGCTTGGTCAACCCGCACGTCAGCGGTTTGCCAGCCTTTCTGGTGGCCAACCCGGGCGTGAACTCCGGGATGATGATCGTGCAATACGTCGCGGCGTCGCTGTGTGCGGAAAACCGCCAGTTGGCGCAGCCGGCGGTGCTCGATAACTACGTCACTTCGGGCTTGCAGGAAGACCACCTGAGCATGGGCACCAACGCCGCGCTGAAGCTGCATCGCGCGTTGGAAAACTGCACGCAGATCCTCGCCATCGAGTACCTGTTGGCGGCTCAGGCTTTTGAATTCCTGAAAGAACAACGCTTCGGCGCCGGCACCGATGCCGCGTGGCGCCTGCTGCGCGAACGTATTCCGGCCTACGACCAGGACCGCTGGCTGGCGCCAGACATCGCCAGCGCCGCTGCTGTTTTGAAAGACCCGATTTTGCTGCACAAGGCTGTACCGAACCTCAACTGATTTCCACAACCACCAGCGTGCCAAGGCGCGGCCCCTCCAAAAGGCGGGAAGCGACGGACAACGGATATCTCCGGAGCGTCTGGTTAGTTAATAAAAATGCTCTCAAAAGGAGAATGAATGTGACTGCGCTTAATTTGATTCCCGGCCAACTGAGCCTTGCCCAACTGCGTGATGTGTATCAGCAACCGGTCAAAATCACTCTCGACGAAAGCGCTTCGGCGCAAATCGAAGCCAGCGTTGCCTGCGTGGAACAGATCCTCGCCGAGAACCGCACCGCGTATGGCATCAACACCGGTTTCGGCCTGCTGGCCTCGACCCGCATCGCCAGCGAAGACCTGGAAAACCTCCAGCGCTCGCTGGTGCTGTCCCATGCCGCCGGTGTCGGCGAGCCGATCAGCGACGCCCTGGTGCGACTGGTCATGGTGCTCAAGGTCAACAGCCTGAGCCGTGGTTTCTCCGGCATTCGTCGTCAGGTGATCGACGCACTGATCGCGCTGATCAATGCCGAGGTTTACCCGCATATTCCTCTGAAAGGTTCGGTTGGTGCATCCGGCGATTTGGCGCCGTTGGCGCACATGTCGCTGGTACTGCTGGGTGAAGGCAAGGCGCGCTACAAAGGCGAATGGCTGCCCGCCACCGAAGCGCTGAAAGTCGCCGGTCTGACACCGCTGACCCTGGCAGCGAAAGAAGGCCTGGCGCTGCTCAACGGCACTCAGGTGTCCACCGCCTACGCCCTGCGTGGCCTGTTCGAAGGCGAAGATCTGTTTGCCGGCGCCCTGGCTCTTGGTGGCCTGACGGTCGAAGCGGTATTGGGTTCGCGCTCGCCATTCGACGCACGTATTCATGCTGCTCGCGGCCAGAAAGGCCAGATCGACGCCGCTGCTGCTTACCGCGATCTGCTGGGCGAGCGCAGTGAAGTGTCCGACTCGCACCAGAACTGCGAAAAGGTCCAGGATCCGTACTCCCTGCGCTGCCAGCCGCAAGTCATGGGCGCCTGCCTGACCCAGTTCCGTCAGGCCGCCGAAGTGCTTGCCATCGAAGCCAACGCCGTATCGGACAACCCATTGGTGTTCGCCGCTGAAGGCGACGTGATCTCCGGCGGTAATTTCCACGCCGAGCCGGTGGCCATGGCTGCCGACAACATGGCCCTGGCCATTGCCGAAATCGGCTCCCTGAGTGAACGCCGCATTTCGCTGATGATGGACAAGCACATGTCGCAACTGCCGCCGTTCCTGGTGGCCAATGGCGGCGTGAACTCCGGCTTCATGATCGCTCAAGTAACGGCTGCGGCACTGGCCAGCGAGAACAAGGCGCTGTCCCATCCGCATTCGGTGGACAGCCTGCCGACTTCCGCCAACCAGGAAGACCACGTGTCCATGGCGCCGGCTGCCGGCAAGCGTCTGTGGGAAATGGCCGAGAACACTCGCGGGATTCTCGCGGTGGAATGGTTGGCGGCGGCCCAGGGTCTGGATCTGCGCGACGGTCTGAAAACCTCGCCAAAACTGGAAAAAGCCCGCGCGATCCTGCGTGCTGAAGTGCCGTTCTATGAGAAGGACCGCTTCTTTGCGCCGGACATCAATGCGGCCAGTGAGTTGTTGGCGACGCGTTGCCTGAATGGCCTGGTGACGGCGAAGTTGTTGCCTAGCCTGTAATAGCTCCTTCCCTGATGATCGTTCCCACGCGGAGCGTGGGAACGATCATTTAGCGTCGAATAAGAATAATTAAGGACGAGAGATGCAACAGCCAGCAAAAGGTTTGAAACGCGGGCTCTCTGCCCGACATATTCGCTTCATGGCACTGGGGTCGGCGATCGGCACCGGGCTGTTTTACGGTTCTGCCTCGGCCATTCAAATGGCCGGCCCCGCGGTCCTGCTCGCTTACCTGATCGGTGGCGCGGCGGTGTTCATGGTCATGCGCGCCCTTGGCGAAATGGCGGTGCATAACCCGGTGGCCGGTTCTTTCGGCCAGTACGCCAGCACCTATCTGGGGCCAATGGCGGGCTTTATCCTCGGTTGGACCTACGCATTTGAAATGGTCATCGTCGGTATGGCCGACGTGACCGCATTCGGCATTTACATGGGGTTCTGGTTTCCGGAAGTCTCCCGCTGGATCTGGGTGCTGGGCATCGTTTCGGTGGTCGGCGGCTTGAACCTGTGCAACGTCAAAGTCTTCGGCGAAATGGAGTTCTGGTTGTCACTGCTCAAGGTCGCGGCCATCGTCGCGATGATCCTTGGCGGTTTCGGCATCATGCTGTTCGGCATCAGCAATGCGCCCGGTGCCCAGGCGACCGATATCAGCAACCTCTGGACCCAGGGCGGCTTCATGCCCAATGGCGTGGGCGGCTTGATCGCCTCGTTTGCGGTGGTGATGTTTGCCTTTGGCGGTATTGAAATCATCGGCGTTACCGCCGGTGAAGCCAAAGACCCGCAGCATGTGCTGCCTCGCGCGATCAATGCCGTACCGTTGCGAATCCTGCTGTTCTACGTGCTGACGATGCTGGTGCTGATGTCGATCTTCCCGTGGCAGCAGATCGGCAGCCAAGGCAGCCCGTTCGTGCAGATTTTCGACAACCTTGGGATCAGCTCGGCGGCGACCATCCTCAACATCGTGGTGATCTCGGCGGCGGTGTCGGCCATCAACAGTGACATCTTCGGCGCGGGCCGCATGATGTATGGCCTGGCTCAGCAAGGGCACGCACCGAAAGGCTTCGCTCGCTTGTCGCGCAATGGCGTGCCGTGGCTGACGGTGATGGTGATGAGCTGCGCGCTGCTGCTGGGTGTGTTGCTGAACTACCTGATCCCGGAAAACGTGTTTCTGCTGATCGCCTCCATCGCGACCTTTGCCACGGTGTGGGTCTGGCTGATGATTCTGTTCACCCAGGTGGCCATGCGTCGCTCCATGAGTGCCGAGCAGGTCGCACAATTGAAATTCCCGGTGCCGTTCTGGCCCTATGCGCCGATGGCGGCGATTGCCTTCATGCTGTTCATCTTCGGCGTGCTGGGCTATTTCCCGGATACCCAGGCGGCGTTGATCGTCGGCGTGGTCTGGATTGTGTTGCTGGTGCTGGCCTACCTGACGTGGGTCAAACCGGCGGCAGGCAAGGCGGTACCGGTGGAACAGGAACCCATTTTTTCTCATCGATAACCTAACGGAGGCCAAGGATGAAAACGCTCTGGCAACACTGCCACGTCGCAACCATGGCGCAAGGCGTCTACTCGATCATCGAGGATGCGGCCATCGTGACGTCCGGTGCGCACATTGAGTGGATCGGCCCACGCGCCGAACTGCCGGCCGGCGAGTACCCGGCGGTCAATGACTTGAGCGGGGCCTGGGTCACCCCGGGCCTGATCGACTGCCACACCCATACGGTATTCGGCGGCAACCGCAGCGGCGAATTCGAGCAGCGCCTGCAAGGCGTCAGCTACGCGGAAATCGCCGCTGCCGGCGGCGGCATTGCCAGCACCGTGCGCGCCACCCGCGCCGCCAGTGAAGACGAACTGTTCGCCAGCGCCGCCAAGCGTCTGAAAAGCCTGATGCGTGATGGCGTGACCACCGTCGAAATGAAATCCGGCTACGGCCTGGACCTGGCCAGCGAACGCAAGATCCTGCGGGTGATCCGTCGTCTCGGCGCCGAGCTACCCGTTAGCGTGCGCAGCACGTGCCTGGCGGCCCACGCCTTGCCGCCGGAATACACCGACCGCGCCGACGCCTACATCGATCACATCTGCAGCGAAATGCTCCCGGCCCTGGCGGCCGAAGGGCTGGTGGATGCGGTAGACGCTTTCTGTGAATACCTGGCGTTTTCGCCAGAGCAGGTCGAGCGGGTGTTCGTCGCCGCGCAGAACCTCGGCTTACCGGTGAAGCTGCACGCCGAGCAATTGTCATCGCTGCACGGTTCGAGCCTGGCGGCGCGTTACCACGCATTGTCCGCCGATCATCTGGAATTCATGACCGAAGACGACGCCATCGCCATGGCCAAGTCCGGCACCGTCGCGGTATTGCTGCCCGGCGCGTTTTACTTCTTGCGGGAAACCCAATTGCCGCCGATGGAAGCCCTGCGCAAACACGGGGTGAAAATCGCCATTGCCAGCGACCTTAACCCGGGCACTTCGCCGGCGTTGTCGTTGCGCTTGATGCTGAACATGGCCTGCGCCTGCTTCCGCATGACTCCGGAAGAGGCGCTGGCGGGCGCGACTATTCATGCCGCCACCGCCTTGGGCATGGGCCAAACCCACGGTTCGCTGGAAGCCGGCAAGGTCGCAGACTTCGTCGCCTGGCAAATCGATCGTCCGGCCGACCTGTCGTACTGGCTGGGCGGCGACCTGGAAAAACGCGTCGTGCGTCACGGCGTTGAATCAAATTTGTAGGAGAGCGGTTGTGGATAAGGTTCTGAACTTCAAACAAGGCCGCGTGCCACTGCTGATCAGCATGCCCCACGCCGGCCTGCGCCTGACCCCGACGGTGGAAGCGGGGTTGATCCCCGACGCGAAAAGCCTGCCGGACACTGACTGGCACATTCCACGGCTTTATGAGTTCGCTGCCGAACTGGGCGCCAGCACCCTGGCGGCCGAGTACTCGCGGTTTGTCATCGACCTGAACCGGCCGTCCGACGACAAGCCTTTATATGTCGGCGCCACCACCGGTCTGTATCCGGCGACGCTGTTCGATGGCGTGCCGTTGTTCCGCGAAGGGCTGGAGCCGTCGGCTGCGGAACGGGCGACGTATCTGGAGCAGATCTGGACGCCGTACCACCGCACCTTGCAGGAAGAACTGGCGCGGCTGAAAGCCGAGTTCGGCTACGCGCTGCTGTTCGACGCGCACTCGATCCGTTCGGTGATTCCGCACCTGTTCGACGGTAAACTACCGGACTTCAACCTCGGCACCTTCAACGGCGCCAGTTGCGATCCGCAGTTGGCCACACAGCTGGAAGCGATCTGCGCGAAGCACACCGATTACAGCCATGTGCTGAACGGTCGCTTCAAGGGCGGTCACATCACCCGGCATTATGGCAATCCGGCCGAGAACATTCATGCCGTGCAACTGGAGTTGGGCCAGTGTACGTATATGGAAGAGTTCCAGCCGTTCCGTTATCGCCCGGATTTGGCCGAGCCGACGCAAGTGGTGCTCCGGGAATTGCTGCAAGGGCTGTTGGCGTGGGGCGAAAAGCATTACAGCGCGTAACCCCGTGGCGAACAGGCCTTTGTGGCGAGGGAGCTTGTCGGATCGCACCGTCCCGCTCGGCGGCGAAGCCGTCGTAAACCCTGTTGGTCGGGCGTATCTGATGAAACTCGGTTGAATGGTTTGGGGGCAGCTTCGAAACCCAGCGGGAGCAAGCTCCCTCGCCATAGATTAGTGTTCACCTTGGTAACGCATCAGGACAGTCGCCACCGTGCAAAACACGGTCGCCACAGGTCACTTTTGCCGACTCGGCGCTGCGTAACGTTGTGGGCACGGTGCACAAAGACACCGGGCCCACAATAATCTGCTGCCGAGCGAGCCTTCCCGATGAAACGACTGTTCAACCGCTGTCTGTTAATCCTCACCGGCACTGCTCTTCTGAGCACCAGCGTTTTCGCCAACGACCCCGCTTCCTGCAAGACCGTGCGCATGGGCGTGGTCAACTGGACCGACGTCATTGCCACCAGCGGCATGGCTGATGTGCTGCTCAATGGCCTTGGCTATGAAAGCAAGCAAACCAGCGCCGTGCAGCAAATCATCTTCGCCGGCATTCGCGACAAACGCCTCGATATCTTCCTCGGCTACTGGAAACCGGCGATGGACAAGAACATCGCCCCGTTCGTCGCGGCCAATCAAGTGAAGGTCATGGACAAACCGAGCCTGGCCGACGCCCAGGCAACGCTCGCCGTACCTGACTACGTCGCTGCCGCCGGCCTGAAAACCTTCGCCGATATCGCCAGATTCAAGGAGCAGCTCGGCGGCAAGATCTACGGCATCGAGCCGGGCAGCGGCGCCAACACCACCATCAAAACCATGATCGAGACCAACCGCTTCGGTTTGAAGGACTTCAAGCTGATCGAGTCCGGTGAGGCCGGGATGCTCGCCGCCGTGCAGCGGGCGGTCAATCGCAAGGAGTTCGTGGTATTCGTCGGCTGGACCCCGCATCCGATGAACATCAACATGAACATCGCCTACCTGACCGGCAGCGAAGACGTCTATGGCCCGAACGAAGGCGCGGCGACCGTTTCCACCGTGACCGCGCCGGACTATGCAGAGCGTTGCCCGAACGTGAACCGTCTATTGGAAAACCTGACCTTCACCGCTGCCCAGGAAAGCCAGTTGATGGTGCCGATCATGGAGCGCAAGACGCCGCAGGATGTCGCCAAACAGTGGCTGCGTGATCATCCCGAAGACCTTCAGCGCTGGCTGGCGGGTGTCAGCAGTTTCGATGGCAAGGATGGCGTGGCAACCGTTCAGGCCAGTCTCAAAAATTGACCGCGGCAAAGGTTATCAATCAAAAACTTCGAACTGACTGGCTGTAGTCCATGGCTTGTTATCCACTCTCTGAACAGATGGCGGCTTTCGTCGAGAAAACCCTCAGCTTCAACAGCACCGACAGCAGCCTCGCCGGTATGCGTCAGGCCTACAGCGAGATGTGCCGGGCGTTTACCCCGCCACATCCCGCGGGGCTTGAGGTGGTCGATTTCGAGTTGGCGGGAGTCGCGGTGCGCGCCTGGCAACCACCGGTTCCTCCGCCGACCAACGGTTGGCCCTGCATTGTGTATCTGCATGGCGGCGGTTGGGTGGTGGGGGATCTGGATTCCCACGACTTCATCTGCGCCGAACTGGCATCGGTGCTCGGTGTGTTGGTGATCGCCGTCGATTATCGGCTGGCGCCGGAGCATCCGTTTCCAGCGGCGTTCAATGACTGTCTGAGTGTCTGGCGTGCGTTGCGCACGGGGCCGTTTCAACTCGACCCGGCGCGGACGCTGGTGGCTGGCGACAGCGCTGGCGGCAACCTTGCCGCTGCGCTGTGTCTGGCCTTGCGCGATGCCGGCGAACCGGCGCCTTGTGCGCAGGTGCTGATCTATCCGGGCCTGGGCGGTGATCACCGGTTGCCATCACGCGGCGAATGCGCCGACGCGCCATTGCTCAGCAGCAGCGATCTGGATTGTTATCACACGCTGTACCTGGGTGGTATCCGTCAGCCAACGGCCTATGCGATGCCCTTGCTCGCCGCCGACTTCAGCGGCCTACCGCCGGCGCTGATCGCTGTGGCGCAGTTCGATCCGCTACGCGATGACGGCGTGCTTTACGCCGGGCGACTCAACGCCGCCGGCGTGAGCGCAATGCTTTATTACGGTCAGGGGCTGGTTCACGGGTGCTTGCGGGCGCGGGGGCAGGTTGCCGAGGTCGACCGACTCTATGAAACCCTGCTCGGCTATTTGGCTGACAAGACGGGCTGACAAGCGCTGACGCTGCAAGGGGCATGCTCATTGAAGTAATTCGGGTTTATGATGCCGGACGGCAGAATAATAGAAGTCCCTACAGGGATGACCTCGACCCCTTACGGAGCGCGCAATGCAGACTTTGTACCCGCAGATCAAACCCCACGCCCGGCACGATCTGGCCGTCGATAAAACCCATACGCTGTATGTCGACGAAAGCGGTTCACCGGAAGGTTTGCCGGTAGTGTTCATTCACGGCGGCCCTGGCGCCGGGTGTGATGCGCAGAGCCGCCGGTATTTCGATCCGAACCTGTATCGCATCGTCACCTTCGACCAGCGCGGTTGCGGTCGCTCCACGCCCCACGCCAGCCTTGAGAACAACACCACCTGGGATCTGGTCGCCGATCTCGAGCGGATTCGCAAGCACCTGGGCATCGACAAATGGGTGCTGTTCGGCGGTTCCTGGGGTTCGACCCTGGCCCTGGCTTACGCGCAAACCCACCCGGAGCGCGTGCACGGTCTGATTCTGCGCGGGATTTTTCTCTGCCGTCCCCAGGAAATCGAGTGGTTCTACCAGTGTGGCGCCAGTCGCCTGTTCCCCGATTACTGGCAGGACTACATCGCGCCGATCCCGCTGGACGAGCGCGACGACTTGCTCACGGCATTCCACAAACGCCTGGTCGGCAACGACCAGATCGCCCAGATGCATGCGGCCAAGGCCTGGTCCATCTGGGAAGGCCGCACCGCGACCTTGCGTCCGAACCCGCTTGTGGTCGATCGTTTCTCCGAACCCCAGCGTGCGTTGTCCATCGCCCGCATCGAATGCCACTACTTCACCAACAACGCTTTCCTTGAGCCGAATCAGCTGATCCGCGACATGGGCAAGATCGCCCATTTGCCCGGCGTCATCGTCCATGGTCGCTATGACGTGATCTGCCCGCTGGACAACGCCTGGGAACTGCATCAAGCCTGGCCGAACAGCGAACTGCAGGTGATCCGCGACGCCGGCCATGCGGCGTCCGAACCGGGGATCACCGATGCATTGGTACGCGCCGCCGATCAGATGGCCCGTCGCTTGCTCGACCTGTCGCCTGACGAAGCATGAAGGCCCTGCTGCAACGCGTGCGCGGCGCGCGAGTCGAGGTCGCGGGAGAGGTGGTGGGTGCGATAGATCAGGGGTTGCTGGTGCTGGTGGCGGTCGAACCCGACGACACGCAGGCCAGCGCCGACAAACTTCTGCATAAACTGCTTAACTATCGAGTATTCAGTGACGCCGAGGGCAAGATGAATCTGTCCTTGGCTGACGTGGACGGCGGGTTGTTGCTGGTCTCGCAGTTCACCCTGGCCGCCGATACCAAAAACGGGTTGCGTCCGAGTTTTTCGACTGCAGCCCCCCCGGCCTTGGGCGAGGCGCTGTTCGACTATCTATTGGGCAAAGCGAAACAGGTGCATGGCACTGTGGCATCAGGTAGATTCGGCGCGGATATGCAGGTGCACCTGGTCAATGATGGCCCGGTAACCTTCCTGTTACAGACGTGAAAGCGCTTGAAACATGTTTTTAAGGGCATTTCGGCTGAAAACAGAGGCTTTTCCCGATAAATACTTGCTTCCCCCTGATGCGTTGTAACGCGGCCTACTAGATAATCGCGCGCTACGGGGATCAGCGTTCGTTGGTCCATTTTGACTTAGGTAGAGACTTGTCCGCGGCCTGTTGGGGAATCATTTTGCCCCATGGGAGTCGGAACAATGCTCGCCAACTTGGCAAGAGTGGTCCGCAGGGTCGGTTTTTTCCACCGTACACCGTGCTGGCACTTTAACTGGCCGTTGGTTTTTTGATCTGTTTTCGGCGAGGGTTGCTCGTGATTGTTAGTCCCTGTAATGCACCAAAATTGTCTGCCAAACGGTTTCGAAATGCTCTGGTAGCGGGCTCTGCACTGCTCTGCCTGTTCAGCGCCGGCCAGCTTTGGGCATTCAATCTGGATGACGTATCGGTCAAGGCAAAAGAGCTGGCCGGGCAAAAATACGAAGCCCCGCGCAGTAACCTGCCGAATGAATTTCGTGAAATGAAATTCGCGGATTATCAAAAAATCCGCTTCCTCACCGAAAAAGCCGAGTGGGCTAACCAGAAAACCCCATTCAAGCTGTCGTTCTATCACCAGGGCATGCACTTCGATACGCCGGTGAAAATCAACGAAATCACGGCCAACACCGTCGAAGAGATCAAATACGACCCAAGTCGTTTCGATTTCGGCGATATGAAGTTCGATCCTAAAGCCACCGAGCAGCTGGGTTATGCCGGTTTCCGTGTGCTCTACCCGATCAACAAGGCCGACAAGCAAGACGAAATCATGACCATGCTCGGCGCGAGTTACTTCCGCGTCGTCGGCAAGGGCCACACCTATGGCTTGTCCGCTCGCGGCATGGCCATCGATACCGCTTTGCCGTCCGGCGAAGAGTTCCCGCGTTTCACCGAGTTCTGGATTCAGCAGCCGAAGCCGGGTGACAAGCACCTGGTGATCTTCGCCCTGCTGGATTCGCCGCGCGCCACTGGTGCCTATCGCCTGACCCTGCGTCCGGGCAGCGACACGGTCGTCGACGTCAAGGCCAAGATGTTCCTGCGTGACAAGGTCACCAAACTTGGCGTTGCGCCGCTGACCAGCATGTTCCTGTTCGGCGCCAACCAGCCGTCGAAAGTGCTGAACTACCGTCGCGAACTGCACGACTCCAGCGGTCTGTCGATCCATGCCGGCAACGGCGAATGGATCTGGCGCCCATTGAACAACCCGAAACACCTGGCCGTGAGCAACTTCTCGATCGAGAACCCGCGCGGTTTCGGCTTGCTGCAACGTGGCCGTGACTTCAGCCACTACGAAGACCTCGATGACCGCTACGACAAGCGCCCAAGTGCCTGGATCGAGCCGAAAGGCGATTGGGGCAAGGGTTCCGTCGATCTGGTGGAGATTCCTACCGCTGACGAAACCAACGACAATATCGTTGCTTTCTGGAGTCCGGAAAAACTGCCAGAGCCTGGCCAACCCCTGGACGTCGCCTATCGCATGCACTGGACCATCGACGAAGCCGCCCTGCATTCGGCGGACAGCGCCTGGGTTCAACAGACCCTGCGTTCCACGGGTGACGTGAAGCAGTCGAACCTGATTCGTCAGCCGGACGGCAGCGTGGCCTACCTGGTGGATTTCCAAGGTCCGTCCCTGCAAGACTTGCCAGAAGATGCTGAAGTACGCAGCCAGGTTAGCGTTGGCGACAACGCGGAACTGGTCGAGAACAGTGTCCGTTACAACCCTGAAACCAAGGGCTGGCGCCTGACCCTGCGGATGAAGATCAAGGATCCGGGCAAGTCCACTGAAATGCGTGCAGCACTGGTCAAGACCATCACGCCGGCCGAGACGATCAAGACCACGGCGCCAGCGTCCAGCTCTTCCGTTGCCAAGGCCGACAAGATCGCCGCCAAGCAGCAGGAGAAGAAGGACAAGGAGGCCAAGCAAGCTGAAGCGCAAGCCCAGCAAGTCAAGGACACCAAGGACAAGGACAACAAAGACGCCAAGCAGCCTGTCGCTGCCGAAGCGGCCCCTGCCACACCGGAATCGGCACCGACTGAACAAGTCCTGACCGAGACCTGGAGCTATCAGTTGCCTGCCGATGAGTAATTCACAAGTACAGCCACAAACGCTTGCCGAGTACCTGGCGCATTTGCCGATGACCGACGAGCAGCGCGCGGAACTCGCGGGCTGCAAGTCTTTCAGTGAGTTGCACGAACGTCTGTCGTCCCAGGCGTTCGACGCGCCGACCGATGCCGCCCAGGCGTCGGTCGGGCGGCGCCTGACCCTGAACACCGCCGAAGAACTGGCGGATGCGCAAATGTTGGGACTCGACGCCAGTGGTCGGGTTTGCCTCAAGGCAGCCCCGCCGATCCGTCGGACCAAAGTCGTTCCGGAGCCATGGCGCACCAATATCCTGGTGCGTGGCTGGCGTCGGCTGACCGGTCGCACCAACCCGCCGAAGCCGCCGAAAGACGAGAACGTGTTGCCAGCAGCTCGCTGGCGCACCGTCGGTTCGATCCGTCGTTACATTCTGCTGGTGCTGATGCTCGGTCAGACGATCGTCGCCGGCTGGTACATGAAAGGCATCATGCCGTACCAGGGCTGGTCGTTCGTCGATCTGGAAGAAGTCCTGCACCAACCGCTGCTGCAAACTGCGGCCCAGGTGCTGCCTTACGTGTTGCAAACCAGCATCCTGATTCTGTTCGGGATTCTGTTCTGCTGGGTGTCGGCCGGTTTCTGGACCGCGCTGATGGGCTTCCTCGAGTTGATCACCGGTCGCGACAAGTACCGCATTTCCGGCGCCAGCGCCGGCAACGAGCCGATCGCCAAGGACGCACGCACCGCATTGGTGATGCCAATCTGCAACGAAGACGTGCCGCGGGTGTTCGCCGGTTTGCGGGCGACCTTCGAGTCGGTTGCAGCCTCGGGTAACCTGGATCGCTTCGACTTTTTCGTGCTCAGCGACAGTAACGACGCCGATATCTGCGTCGCCGAACAGCAGGCCTGGCTGGACGTCTGCCGTGAAGCCAAGGGCTTCGGCAAGATCTTCTACCGCCGCCGTCGTCGTCGCGTAAAACGTAAAAGCGGCAACCTCGACGACTTCTGCCGTCGTTGGGGTGGTGACTACAAATACATGGTCGTGCTCGACGCCGACAGCGTAATGAGTGGCGAATGCCTGAGCAGCCTGGTGCGCCTGATGGAAGCCACGCCGGACGCCGGGATCATCCAGACCGCGCCGCGTGCGTCGGGCATGGACACCCTTTATGCGCGTATGCAGCAGTTCGCCACCCGCGTGTACGGTCCACTGTTCACCGCTGGCCTGCACTTTTGGCAGTTGGGCGAATCCCACTACTGGGGCCACAACGCGATCATCCGCATGAAGCCGTTCATCGAGCACTGCGCCCTGGCGCCGTTGCCCGGTAAAGGCGCGTTCGCCGGTGCGATTCTGTCCCACGACTTCGTTGAAGCGGCGCTGATGCGCCGTGCCGGCTGGGGCGTGTGGATTGCCTATGACTTGCCGGGCAGCTACGAAGAACTGCCACCGAACCTGCTGGACGAACTCAAGCGTGACCGTCGCTGGTGCCACGGCAACCTGATGAACTTCCGGCTGTTCCTGGTCAAGGGCATGCACCCGGTACACCGTGCGGTGTTCCTGACAGGCGTGATGTCTTACTTGTCGGCGCCGTTGTGGTTCTTCTTCCTCGTGCTGTCGACAGCCCTGCTGGCGACCAACACGCTGATGGAGCCGCAGTACTTCCTGGAACCGCGCCAGCTCTATCCGCTGTGGCCACAATGGCACCCGGACAAGGCGATCGCACTGTTCTCGACGACTATCGTGCTGCTGTTCCTGCCGAAGCTGCTGAGCATCATCCTGATCTGGGCCAAAGGCGCGAAAGAGTTCGGTGGCAGGTTCAAGGTGACGCTGTCGATGCTGCTGGAAATGTTGTTCTCCATGCTGCTGGCGCCGGTGCGGATGATTTTCCACACCCGTTTCGTGCTCGCCGCGTTCCTCGGCTGGGCCGCGACCTGGAACTCGCCGCAACGTGACGACGACTCCACGCCCTGGAGCGAGGCGGTCAAGCGTCACGGTCCGCAAACAGCGCTGGGTTTCTTCTGGGCGCTGCTGGTGATCTGGCTGAACCCGAGCTTCCTCTGGTGGCTGGTGCCGATCGTCGGTTCGCTGATGCTGTCGATTCCGGTGTCGGTGATCTCCAGTCGTGTCGGCCTGGGCCTGAAATCCCGTGACGAGAGCCTGTTCCTGATTCCTGAGGAATACAATCCGCCGCAGGCATTGCTGGCGACCGATCAGTACACCCACGAAAACCGCTGGCATGCACTGCACGACGGCTTCGTCCGGTCGGTGGTCGATCCACAGCAGAACGCGTTGGCGTGTGCGCTGGCGACGTCTCGTCACCGTCAGGCCGAGCCGATCGAATGGCTGCGCATCGAGCGGGTTCGCCATGCGATGAAGGTCGGGCCTGAAGGGCTGACCAACAACGAGCGCGTGGCCCTGCTGAGTGATCCGGTGGCACTGGGTCGCTTGCATGAGCAGGTCTGGAGCGAAGGCCATGCCGAGTGGCTGCAGGCCTGGCGCACTTCGGTGGATGCCGATCCGCATGCGCCGCTGTTGCCGCTCAAGCCGTTGAGCGTGCAGCCTCAGTTGGCATAATGAAAAACCCCGCGAAAGCGGGGTTTTTTTTGTGCTGATGATCGCTCCCGTGTTCTGCGTGGGAACGATCAAACAAATCTCCCTCAACCCCTTGTGCAAACGGCCGAGTGCGTTAGCATCCGTCCCCGAATTGGTGCGCCCGGACAACTTTCTGTTCGTATCTGCCGGTTTCCCAAAGGAAACCTGCGGTTTGCGTGCCTCACAATGCGATGGGTTTTGGGGACTTGAAGATGAAGAAGTATCTGTCGATGCTGCTGGTCGGCGTCACGGCATTGGTTGCAGTCAGCGCGGTGCAGGCCGGTGCCATCGATGACGCGGTCAAACGCGGCACGCTGAAAGTCGGCATGGACCCGACCTACATGCCGTTCGAAATGACCAACAAGCGCGGCGAAATCATCGGCTTCGAAGTCGACATCCTCAAAGCCATGGCCAAGGCCATGGGCGTCAAGCTGGAAATGGTATCCACCGGCTACGACGGCATCATCCCGGCCCTGCTGACCGACAAGTTCGACATGATCGGCAGTGGCATGACCCTGACCCAGGAACGCAACCTGCGCCTGAACTTCAGCGAGCCCTTCATCGTGGTCGGCCAGACACTGCTGATCCGCAAGGAGCTGGAAGGCACCATCAAGTCCTATAAAGACCTGAATACCGCCGACTACCGCATCACCTCCAAGCTCGGCACCACCGGCGAGATGGTCGCCAAAAAACTCATTTCCAAAGCCAAGTACCACGGCTACGACAACGAGCAGGAAGCGGTGCTCGACGTGGTCAACGGCAAGGCTGACGCCTTCATCTACGACGCGCCTTACAACGTCGTGGCGGTGAACAAGGTCGGCAACGGCAAACTGCTGTTCCTCGACAAGCCGTTCACCTATGAGCCTTTGGCTTTCGGCCTGAAGAAAGGCGATTACGACAGCCTCAACTTCATCAACAACTTCCTGCACCAGATTCACGAGGACGGCACCTACGATCGCATCCATGACAAGTGGTTTAAAGACACCGCTTGGCTCAAGGACATGGAGTAACACCTCTACTTGATCGTTCCCACGCTCTGCGTGGGAATGCCGCCCGGGACGCTCCGCGTTCCTTCGCAAGCGTGACGCAGAGCGTCACTGGATGCATTCCCACGCAGAGCGTGGGAACGAGCGAATCAGAGAAACGTTTAATGAAACAGAAAAAAGCCCAATGGCCCTGGCACGTATTAACCGTGCTGGTGCTGATCGGCCTGGCCGGCGCGTTGTACTACGCCACCTCGCTGATGTCCTACGAGTGGCGCTGGAACCGCGTGCCGCAGTACTTCGCCTACCACGCCGAAGAGTCCCAGCGTGCGGCCGACATCTCCACCGTCAGCGAGCTGGTGCGCAAGGGCGGCAAGGCTGAAGTCACCCTGCGCAATGATGCCGGGGATGAGCAGCACCTGACGGTTGACGACAACAGCCTGCAAGTCGCGCAAGGCGATGATGTGGCCGAAGGCGATGTGATCGGCGTGACCCGGCATTGGGCCGCCGGCCCGCTGCTATGGGGTCTCTGGACCACGTTGTGGTTGTCCCTGGTGTCTGGCGTGCTTGGCCTGCTGATCGGCCTGGCCACCGGGCTGTGCCGCCTGTCGAACAACCCGACCCTGCGCGACCTCTCGACGATCTACGTCGAGCTGGTGCGCGGTACGCCGCTGCTGGTGCAGATTTTCATTTTCTACTTCTTCATCGGCACCGTGATGAACCTCTCCCGGGAGTTCGCCGGGATCGCCGCGCTATCGCTGTTCACCGGTGCCTACGTGGCGGAGATCATCCGCTCTGGCGTGCAATCGATTGCACGCGGCCAGAACGAAGCGGCGCGCTCCCTCGGTTTGAGCGGTGGCCAGTCGATGCGCCACGTGGTGCTGCCGCAAGCGTTCAAGCGCGTGCTGCCACCGCTGGCCGGGCAGTTCATCAGTCTGGTCAAAGACACCTCGCTGGTGTCGGTGATCGCGATTACCGAACTGTTGAAAAGCGGTCGTGAAGTCATCACCACCTCGTTCTCGCCGTTCGAAATCCTGTTCTGCGTGGCCGGGTTGTACCTGTTGATCAACCTGCCGCTGTCGAAAATCGCCAGTCGGCTTGAGCGGAGGCTCGCGCAAAGTGATTGAAGTCCGCGATCTGATAAAAGTCTTCGACACCCGCGGCCAGGTGGTTCGCGCGGTGGACAACGTCACCACCCAAGTGGCGAAGGGCGAAGTATTGGTGGTGATCGGCCCGTCCGGTTCCGGCAAGTCGACCTTTCTGCGCTGCCTGAATGGCCTGGAAGCGTTCGACTCCGGTTCGGTGAGCATCGACGGTCTGCAACTGGCCGACCCGAAAACCGACGTCAATGCCTACCGCCGCGAAGTCGGCATGGTGTTTCAGCATTTCAACCTGTTCCCGCACATGACCGTGCTGGAAAACCTCTGCCTGGCCCAGAAAGTCGTGCGCAAGCGCGGCAAGAAGGAGCGCGAGGCCAAGGCCATGGTGTTGCTGGAAAAGGTTGGTATCGCTCAGAAGGCCCACGAGTTTCCATCGCGCCTGTCCGGTGGTCAGCAGCAGCGCGTGGCCATCGCCCGGGCGTTGGCGATGGAGCCGAAAGTCATGCTGTTCGATGAGCCGACGTCGGCGCTCGACCCGGAAATGGTCGGTGAAGTGCTGGATGTGATGAAGACCCTGGCCGTGGAAGGCATGACCATGGTTTGCGTTACCCATGAAATGGGCTTCGCCCGGGAAGTGGCGGACCGGGTGCTGTTCTTCGATCACGGCAAATTGCTTGAAGACGCCTCGCCGGCCGAGTTCTTCGATGCACCGAAGGATCCCCGTGCGCAGGCGTTTTTGCGCCAGGTTTTGTAACCGCATCGCCCAAAAAAGATCGCAGCCTTCGGCAGCTCCTACTACAGGCTGCCGAATGCTGCGATCTTTTTGCTTTGTGTGGTGTTAAACCTTGAATCTGCCCACCAGCATCTGCAAATGCGTCCCCAACCGCGCCAGCTCGACGCTGGAGGCCGCGGTCTCTTCACTCGCGGCCGAGGTCTGCTCGGACACGTCACGCACGTTCAACACGCTGCGATTGATCTCCTCGGCCACCGCGCTCTGTTGTTCGGCGGCAGCGGCGATCTGCTGGTTCATCGACTGGATCGCCGACACGGTACGGGTGATGCTTTCCAGTGAGCCACCGGCACGGCGGGTCAGTTCGACGCTGCTGTCGGTCAGGCTGCGGCTGTTGTCCATGATGGTCGCGACTTGCTGAGTGCCGGTTTGCAGGCCAACGATCAGCTCTTCGATTTCTTCGGTGGACTTCTGAGTACGCTGGGCCAGGCTGCGGACCTCGTCGGCGACCACTGCAAAGCCACGCCCGGCTTCACCGGCGCGAGCGGCTTCGATGGCGGCGTTGAGCGCCAGCAGGTTGGTTTGCTGGGCCACGGATTTGATCACGTCGAGCACGCTGCCGATCTTGTCGCTTTCGCGCTTCAGATCGCCCATGGCGGCAGTGGAATTGCCGACTTCGAGGGCCAGGCGCTCGATCTGGGCGATGGCTTCGCCGACCACCCTGTCACCCTCGCGGGCCTGCTGGTCGGCGGCGACGGCGGCTTCGGACGCTTCCTCGGCATTGCGCGCGACTTCCTGAACGGTGGCGGTCATTTCGTGCATGGCGGTGGCCACCTGATCGGTTTCGACCTTCTGACTGTTGACCCCGGCGCTGGTCTGCTCGGTAACGGCAGACAGTTCTTCAGCAGCGCTGGCGATTTGGGTCACGCCGTCGCTGATGCCGCCGATCAGTTCCCGCAGACTGACGACCATCCGCTGAAGGGTGCTTTGTAATTGACCCAGCTCGTCGCTGCGAGCGACCTCAAGGTTATGGCTCAGATCGCCCGAGGCAACACGTTCGACTGCCACCAACGTCTGTTGCAGTGGAACGACGATCTGCCGCGTAATGATCCAGGCTGCGAGCAGACCAAACGCCAATGCCAGGACGGTCACGATGATCAGCGTGCTTTTCGCTTGGGCCGTCTCCTGGTTACGTTTGTCGGTTTGCGAGCGGGTCAGTTGTGCGCTCAGGTCATTCAAGCGGGTCTCTTGATCCACCATCTTCTTGAGGGCGACGGCGCTGGCCACTTGCGAATCGCGGAACTGGCTGACTGCGACACGGTAGCCCTTGAGCGATTCGGTGGCTTGTTGCAGGTTGGCGCTGTGTTGTTCTGGCAGTTTGCCCGGCAGGCTTTCAAGGTTTTTCAGGGCGTTGTCGATGGCATCCAGCGCGGGTTGCTCGGCTTCGGGCTTGCCGCTGTAGGTATAACCGCGAACCTGGAAGCGCGCTTGCTGGAGCAGTTTGCTCAGCTCGACCACGTTGTTGAATTGAGTGACGCTGTCGCCTTGCAGCAAGGACTTTTCGACTTCTGTCACCTTGGCCACAGCGTTGTCGGCGGTGGCGCCGAGCTTGGATCGGGCCGATTCGCGGTTCTGCGTCGCTTGAGTCATGTCGGCAAAGGCGCGTTTGTAATCACCGATGGTGGCCAGTTGCTGATTGAGCACTTCCTGGTCCGAGATGCGCACAAACATTTTGAGGGCGACTTGCACGCCATCGTCAAGCTTGCCCAAGAGTTCGCTGACGGCTGCCGGGCCTTGTTCGCCACGGCGCATTTCGTAGTCGAGACGGGCGGTTCGCAAATCCTTGCCCAACTCGTTGAGGCCGGAGATGTAGCTCTGCTTGTCTGCGCGACTGATCACACTGCCCAGGCTATTCCAGCCAGTGAAAGTGATCAGGAGGGTCATGAGCAGCACGAGGCCAAAGCCGACACTCAACTTGCGATTGACGCTTACGTTTCCCAGTTTCTCGGCTAGCCATCGGTACATGCAGCGACTCCCTCGGACCATTGATTGGTTTTATGGGGACTGTATCGGCAGGCAGGCTGGAACCTGTAGGTGAGCAAAACCTGTGGCGAGGGAGCTTGCTCCCGCTTGGGCGCGAAGCGGCCACCGCTTTTCCCGGCAAGACCGCATTCACCTGTTTTACGACTGCTTCGCAGCCGAGCGGGACGGTGCGGCGATCCGACAAGCTCCCTCGCCACAAGGGTAAGTGTCTGGGTTAGAACAGCCGCGAAAGCAGTGCAGTGACGGCGGTTTCGACCCGCAGGATGCGCTCGCCGAGCTGCACCGGTTGCAGGCCGGCCTTGGCCAGCAGGTCGATTTCGTAAGGAATCCAGCCGCCTTCGGGGCCGATGGCCAAGGTCACGGGTTCGTCCAAGCCACGGGGGCAGGGCGGGTAATTGCCGGGATGACCGACCAGGCCGAAAGTGCCTTCAGTGATTGCTGGCAGGCGATCTTCGACAAAAGGTTTGAAACGCTTCTCGATGACGACCTCTGGCAGCACGCTGTCCCGGGCTTGTTCAAGCCCCAGGATCAATTGTTCGCGAATCGCCTCAGGTTCCAGGAACGGGGTTTGCCAGAAGCTCTTCTCGACGCGATAGCTGTTTACCAGAACGATTCGTGGCACACCCATGGCGGCCACGGTCTGAAACACCCTGCGGAGCATTTTCGGGCGTGGCAGGGCCAACACCAGGGTCAGTGGCAGCTTGGCTGGTGGCGGCTGGTCGAGGGTGACGCGCAACTCGGCTTCGTCGGCGTCCAGGCGCAGTACTTCGGCGGCGCCCATCAGCCCGTCGATACGCCCGACGCGCATGCTGTCACCCACTTCACAGCGATGGACTTCCTGCATATGGGTCAAGCGGCGATCGCGCAGGATCGCCCGGTCGGCCGCAATGAAATCGGCCTCCTCGAGGAGCAGCAGGTTCACGCTTGGGTCGCTGGCGGCTGATCGTTGTGATCGTCAGCCGGTTTTTCGTCCGGGTGCTCGCCGCGTTTGCTGATCAGGCTGCCGAACAGGACGCCGATCTCGAACAGCAACCACATTGGTACGGCCAACAGCGTCTGCGAGAAGATGTCCGGCGGCGTCAGGATCATGCCGACCACGAAGCAGCCGATGACCACATACGGGCGGATTTTCTTCAGGTAGGCGACGTTGACCACGCCGATCCACACCAGCAGCACCACGGCCACCGGGATCTCGAACGCCACGCCGAAGGCGAAGAACAGCGTCATGACGAAATCGAGGTAGCTGGTGATGTCGGTCATCATTTCCACGCCGGCCGGGGTGGCAGCGGCGAAGAACTTGAAGATCAGCGGGAACACCAGGAAATAGGCGAAGGCCATGCCGGTGTAGAACAGCAGGATGCTGGAGACCAGCAACGGCACGGCGATGCGCTTCTCGTGCTTGTACAGGCCTGGCGCGATGAAACCCCAGATCTGATGCAGGATCACCGGGATTGCCAGGAACAGCGAGACCATCATGGTCAGCTTCAGCGGCGTCAGGAACGGCGACGACACGTCGGTGGCGATCATCGTCGCGCCGGCCGGCAGGTACTGGCGCAGCGGCGTGGAGACGAAGGTGTAGATCTGCTGGGTGAAGGCGAACAACCCGGCGAAGATAATGAAAATCGCCGCTACACAGCGCAGCAGACGGGTGCGCAACTCGGTGAGGTGCGAGACCAGTGGCATGTGCTGGTCGTTTTCGGGGAGATCGCTCATGGGGCTCGCGGCGGCAAAGTGGTGTCGTGAGGCGCCGGGGTTGTCGGCGCAGCGGCAGGAGCAACAGGTTCTACTGGGCTGGCAGGCGCAGGTTCAGCAGCTGCAACCGCCGGCGTGACTTCAGCTGTTGGCGCATGAATCGTCGGCGTCGCCACAGGTTCCACCGGCGTTGGCTCCTGCTGGGTCGGCGTGAAAATCTTCCGCGCCTCCTGCTCCAGGGACAGAATGTGCTCGTTGTGCAGTTGCCGGCGAATTTCGTCGGCACCGATTTCACGTTCAACTTCCTGTTTGATCGCGTTGAAGCTGCGCTTCAGCCGCCCGACCCACAGGCCAGCGGTGCGCGCAGCACCCGGCAGGCGCTCGGGGCCCAGCACCAGCAGGGCGACGAGGCCGACGAGCAGCAGTTCAGAGAAGCTGATACCAAACATTAGTCAGTGCTCACGAGTCTTTGCGGATCGGCTCTTCGACTTTTTGCGCCTGCACGTCGATGGTGTGCGGCGGGTTCACAGACGTTGTGGCCTGTGGCTGGGTCGGCGGAACCGGTTGGGCCGGAGTCGCAGTCGGGTCGGCCGGTTTCTCTTCGTCGTTCATGGCCTTGCGAAAGCCCTTGATCGACTCGCCCACGTCAGTGCCGAGATTTTTCAGTTTCTTGGTGCCGAACACCAGCACCACGACAACCAGGATGACGATCCAGTGTTTCCAGTCAAAAATGCCCATGTTGCGTTCCTCTCTAATAATTATTCAGGCGGACGGACGCGAGGCTTTCTCGACGTGTCCGGACAGACCGAAGCGACGGTCCAGTTCATCGAGCACAGCCTGTGGATGTTGCCCCAACTGGGCGAGCATGACCATGCTGTGGAACCACAGGTCGGCGGTCTCGTAGATCACATCGCTGCAGTCACCGCTGATGGCGGCATCCTTGGCGGCGATAATGGTTTCGACCGACTCTTCGCCGACCTTTTCCAGAATCTTGTTCAAGCCCTTGTGGTACAGGCTGGCGACGTACGAGCTGTCGGCGGCGGCGCCTTTGCGTTCTTCCAGCACCTGGGCCAGACGGGTCAGGGTGTCAGTCATGAGTATGTCCTGCGCAATAGATAGCGTGCGGGTCTTTGAGAACCGGGTCGACGGTTTTCCAGTCGCCGTTCTCGAAAACGCGGTAGAAGCAGCTCTGACGGCCGGTATGGCAGGCGATGTCGCCGATCTGCTCGACCATCAGGATGATCACGTCAGCGTCACAGTCCAGGCGCATCTCATGCAGGATTTGCACGTGGCCGGACTCTTCGCCCTTGCGCCACAGCTTGCCACGGGAACGTGACCAGTAAATGGCACGGTTCTCGGCGGCGGTCAATTGCAGTGCTTCGCGGTTCATCCAGGCCATCATCAGGACGCGTCCGGTCTTGTGATCCTGGGCAATCGCGGGCACCAGGCCATCGGCGTCCCACTTGATCTCGTCCAGCCAGTTTTTCATCTTCGACTCCGACAGCGGGCTCTACTTCAATAGTTGAGGCCAATGTTCAAATTCAGCGTTCAAACAGTGTGCCAGCCGATGATCCAACTGGCTATCGGCGAACGACCAGATACAAGCCGATCGCCACCATGATTCCGGCGGGCCAATGCCCCAGTTCGTGCAACGGGCCACCGGCTGCGAGTATCGTGCCACCCGCCAGATGAGCGGTACCGAGCAGGCGCAGGAACACGTCGTCCTTGCGCCGGTGCCACGGAGGCGGCGGGTCGTTGGCGTGGGGTTGGGACATGCGCTCAAGCAGGTCGCGGGCCATGTTGGCCAGGTGCGGGAGTTGCTCGAACTGGCTCTGCACGTTGCCCAGCAAGGCTTTGGGGCTGACGCGCTCGCGCATCCAGCGTTCGAGGAACGGCTGGGCGGTGTTCCACAGATCGAGGTCCGGGTACAACTGACGACCCAGGCCTTCGATGTTCAACAGGGTTTTTTGCAGCAAGACCAACTGCGGCTGCACTTCCATGTTGAAGCGTCGAGCGGTCTGGAACAGGCGCATCAGTACCTGACCAAAGGAAATATCTTTCAACGGTTTTTCGAAGATCGGCTCGCACACCGTGCGGATCGCCGCTTCGAATTCGTTGAGCTTGGTTTCCGCCGGTACCCAGCCCGAGTCGATGTGTAATTGCGCGACACGCCGGTAGTCACGCTTGAAAAACGCGAACAGGTTGCGCGCCAGATAGTCCTGGTCTTCCGGGGTCAGGCTGCCGACGATGCCGCAGTCGATGGCGATGTACTGCGGGCTCCAGGGCTGCACGGTGCTGACGAAAATGTTGCCGGGGTGCATGTCGGCGTGGAAGAAGCTGTCGCGGAACACCTGGGTGAAGAAGATCTCCACGCCACGCTCGGCGAGCATTTTCATGTCGGTGCGCTGGTCGGCCAGGGTCGCGAGGTCGGTGACCTGAATCCCGTAGATGCGCTCCATCACCAGCACTTTCGGTCGGCACCAGTCCCAATAGACTTGCGGCACATACAGTAGGGGCGAACCGTCGAAGTTGCGCTTCAACTGGCTGGCGTTGGCGGCTTCGCGCAGGAGGTCGAGTTCGTCGTAGATGGTTTTTTCGTAATCACTGACCACGTCCACCGGGTGTAGCAGACGGGCGTCGGCCGAGAGTTTTTCCGCGGCGCGGGCCAGAATGAACAGCCATGCCAGGTCCTGGGCAATCACCGGTTTGAGGCCCGGGCGGATCACCTTGACCACCACTTCTTCACCGGTTTTCAGCTGCGCGGCATGCACCTGCGCCACCGAGGCCGAGGCCAGCGGTTCGACGTCGAAACGAGAGAAGACTTCACTGATCTTTTTGCCGAGCTGCTCTTCGATCAGCCGGACCGACACTTGTGAGTCGAACGGCGGCACGCGGTCCTGCAACATCATCAACTCATCGGCGATGTCTTCGGGTAGCAGGTCGCGGCGTGTCGAAAGGATCTGGCCGAACTTGATGAAAATCGGCCCAAGGTCCTGCAACGCCAGGCGCAATCGTGCGCCACGGCTCAGGTCCAGGGGCTTGCGCGGGAACCAGCGCCACGGCAAGGCATAGCGCAGCGCCAGCAGAAACCAGGGCAATGGCAGGGCGAACAGCAGGTCATCGAGGCGGTAGCGGATCACGACGCGCTGGATGCGCAACAAACGGCGGACGGCAAGCAGCTTCATGCGTTATCGCTTGGGTCGAGGGATCGGGAAAGGCGCTCGAAACGCGCCTCGAGACGTTCCAGATCGAGTTTGATCTGGTCCAGTTCACTGAAACGGGCTTCCGCTTCGCGCTGACCGACCAGGGTGCGCGATTCTTCGGCCAGGTATTCGCCCAGGTTCTGGTTGAGGCTGGCGAACCCTTGCTGATACCAGCGTGCGCGGCTGCGCAGATGACCTCCGACCAGTTGCGTGGCCACAGGCCCCAGCCAGCGCGAGAGTTCATACTCCCAGTCCAGCTCCAGGTCCTGAAGGACCGCCGCCAGTTCCAGCAGCACGCCGCTGTCGCCGTCGAGTTCGACTTCCGGGGCATGCAGCACCGACGTCTTGTCTTTGCTCGTCGCCAGTTTCAGCAGGCTTGAGGCCGGTGCGCGCAAGGTGCAGTCGGCACCGGTTTCCCAGTGGGACGCCAGCATCAGGCCTTCATCGCTGGGCAGGATGAACAATTGCAACGCCGGGCTGCGGCAGTCGACGGCAATCACCTTGCCACTCAAATGCGCCAGCCGCGGCAGCGCCGTGCTGTCGAGACGCAGCACCCGGTTCAGACCGAGTTCAACGCTGGCGAGCAGGCCGGCCAGCAACATCAGGGTTTGATGCCACGGTGCAGGGCGACGATGCCTGCGGTCATGTTGTGGTAGGTCACGCGGTCGAAACCGGCCTCGACCATCATCGACTTCAGGGTTTCCTGATTCGGGTGCATGCGGATCGATTCGGCCAGGTAGCGATAGCTTTCCGAATCATTGGTGATCAGCTTGCCCATCAACGGCATGAAGGCGAACGAATAGGCATCGTAGGCTTTGGACATCAGTGCGTTGGTGGGTTTGGAGAACTCCAGCACCAGCAGGCGACCGCCGGGCTTGAGCACGCGCAGCATCGAGCGCAGGGCGTCTTCTTTATGCGTCACGTTGCGCAGGCCGAAAGCGATGGTCACGCAGTCGAAGTGGTTGTCCGGGAACGGCAGCTTTTCAGCGTCGGCCTGGACGAATTCGACGTTGCCGGACACACCCAGATCCAGCAGGCGGTCACGACCGACCTTGAGCATGGATTCGTTGATGTCGGCCAACACTACCTGACCGGTCGGTCCCACAAGATGCGAAAACTTTTTGGTCAGGTCGCCAGTGCCGCCGGCGATGTCCAGCACGCGGTTACCGGCACGCACGCCCGACAGTTCGATCGCGAAACGCTTCCACAGACGGTGCATGCCGCCCGACAGGAGGTCGTTCATCAAGTCGTACTTGGCGGCTACCGAGTGGAAAACCTCAGCGACTTTTTCCGCTTTCTGGCTTTCCGGAACGTTTTTGAAGCCGAAGTGAGTGGTGGGTTCGGCATCGCTGCCTTTGCGCTGATCAGTCATATCGCTGTCACCAAAATAGAATGCGGGACATTCTAATCCCGGTGGCCTGCTTTGTCTTGGCAAGGCTGAAGGTAAGATATAGAGAAACCGGGACGTTTTGACGCAGTAACGGTCAAGATGCTTCAGGAAGTGTCCATAAAGCAGGAGTCATTCGATGGCCCATATTAGTGTTGAGCGTGCCCATGGCCTGGGTAAGGAAGCGGCCCGCGAGAAGGCCGACAAGTTGGCGCAGAAACTGTCCGATCAATATGGCCTGGAGCCACAGTGGTCTGGCGACACGCTGAACCTCAAGCGCTCCGGTGTGAAAGGGGCGGTGCATGTGGGCGAGGATTCGATCCGGGTCGATGTCGAACTGGGGCTGTTGATGTCCGCCATGAGCAGCACCATCAAATCGGAAATCGAAAGGGCTCTCGACAAAGCCCTCGCGTGATGACGACCCGTAGGAGCGAAGCTTGCTCGCGAAGGCAGAGTTCCTGCCATCGAAGATGGTGCGGATGGACCGGCCCCTTCGCGAGCAAGCTTCGCTCCTACAGGTATTCCACGGCACGCAATTGTTGCGGTTGTTAGGGTGCCGTTTCTAATTTTTCTCCCTACTTTGTGCCTGAGCCCGACACTTTCGCGGGCAGTTCCTCAACCCTTCTGCGCGTGAGGTGGACCATGGCCAAAGTTATTGTGAAGAAAAAAGTCGACGTTGAGACCAGCACTCTGAACGACGTCAGATCGTATGCCCGCAAGATCTGGCTGGCGAGCCTGGGTGCTTACACCAAGGTCGGTCAAGAAGGTAGCGAGTACGTTCAAGAGTTGATCAAGGCTGGTCAAGCTGTTGAAAAGAAAGGCAAAAAAGTAGTTGCTGAGAAACTTGAAGCGGCTAATGCCGAGATCGATGAAGCCAAGAGTGAAGTGAGTACTTTCAAAGGCAAAGTCGAACTTCAACTCGACAAAGTCGAGAAGGCTTTCGATACGCGTATCGCAAGTGCCTTGAATCGTATCGGCATTCCGTCTAAACATGACGTGGAGACACTCTCTGCTAAGCTCGATGAGCTGACAGCATTGCTCGAACGTGTCGCGCGTAAATCTTAAGGAGAACGGGATGGCTGGCAAAAAGAATACTGAAAAAGAAGGCAGCTCGTGGATCGGGAAGGTCGAAGACTACTCCCGCAAGATCTGGCTGGCTGGTTTAGGCGTGTACTCGAAGATTGATTCTGACGGCAGCAAACTCTTCGATGCATTGGTTAAGGACGGCGAGAAAGCCGAGAAGCTCACCAAGAGCGCTGTCGGCAAGAAAGTCGATGCTGCCAAGGACTCCGCTTCGTCGGCCAAGTCGCGCATCAGCGGAGTGAAAGATCGCGCACTGGGCAAGTGGGATGAGCTGGAAGGGGCTTTCGACAAGCGCCTGAACAGCGCCATTTCGCGCCTGGGTGTACCGAGCCGCAATGAGGTCAAGGCACTGCACAGCAAGGTCGATACCCTGACCAAGCAAATCGAAAAACTCACCGGTGCCAAGGTTGCGCCTGTTGCGGCGAAAACCGCAGCGGCCAAACCGGCAGCCAAAAGCGCTGCCAAACCATTGGCCAAGGCCGCAGCGAAACCTGCCGCCAAAACTGCTGCTGCGAAACCTGCAGCCAAAGCGGCCGCTAAACCCGCTGCAAAAGCTGCTGCAAAACCAGCCGCTAAACCGGCGGCCAAACCTGCAGCTAAAACCGCAGCGGCCAAACCCGCTGCGGCGAAGAAGCCAGCAGTGAAAAAACCAGCCGCCCCGAAAGCGGCCGCTCCGAAACCAGCAGTGGCTGCCGCCAAACCGGCAACCCCGGTCAGTCCGGCGAACTCCGCCGCTGCGCCGACCCCTGCTGTAACCCCGACTATCGCACCGACTCCATCGGCGCCAACCAGTCAGTCCTGATTTCCAGGACGCAAAAAAACGCCCGGCCTGTAAAGGTCGGGCGTTTTTGTTTGTGCATGGATTCCAGAAACCATCGAAGACCCACCGGGTCAGTTGTGCTCTTCGAGGTACTGCAACGCCAACCGCTCGGTCGCGACTTTGACCGGCGGCAACAAATGCGGCGCCACCAGCATCATGATCTGGTACACCACCAGTCGTACTTCACCTTCACGGTCGAGAATCCGCTGATAGTCCAGCGAGAACAGCAATGTCATGGTGATTTGCTCCACCAGTTGTCCCAGCGCCTGGGTGTCGCTGACCAACTGCCCCTGAGCCTTCAACTGTGCCAGCAATGAAGCCAGTGTGCGCTTCAACGCATTGAGCAGGTTGCGTATCCCCTTGGCCAGTTTCGGCAGGCGGCCGGCAAGGTTCGACAAGTCCTGGAACAGAAACCGGTATTGTGCCAGGCGTTCGACGATCAGGTGCAGGAACAGCCAGTAATCTTCGGGGGCCAACTCCACATCGGACGGTGGATCGAGCAAGGGCGTCAGTTCGGTCTGGAAGCGTTCGAACAGCCCCAGGATCAGCGGCTCCTTGCCGTGGAAGTGGTAGTAGAGGTTGCCCGGGCTGATGCCCATTTCGTTGGCCACCTCCATGGTGGACACGTTCGGTTCGCCCTTCTGATTGAACAACTGCAGGGCACATTCGAGAATCCGGTCGCGGGTTTTCATCCAGTCTTCTTAATGGTCGAGTCAGGCCACGGCCATTGGCGGCCGTGGTTCATTGAACGTCAGCGCACGCGCACGTAAGTACCGGGTGCCGCCTCCATCGGTGGATAGTTCTGGTTGCCGAGGGTCATCTTGGTTTCGTGTAGTGCGCCGGAGCGTTCCTGAATCCAGCTCAGCCATTGTGTCCACCAACTGCCGTCGACGCGTTTGGCGTCGTAATACCAGGCCCGCGGGTCGCTGCTCAGTTTCGGGTTCTCGACGTAGTTGGCTTTCGAGTTGTGCGGCGGGTTGAGAATGCTCTGCACATGACCGCTGCTCGACAGCACGAAGCGTCGCTCGCCACCCAGTAGCAAAGTCGAGCGATACACCGCATCCCACGGGGTGATGTGATCGTTCATGCCGGCCACGCTGAAACTGTCGACGGTGACTTTCTGCAGGTCGATCGGTGTGCCGCACACTTCCAGCCCACCCGGATGACTCAGCGGGTTGTGCTTGAAGAAGTCCAGCAGATCGCCATGAAACGCTGCCGGCAGGCGCGTGTTGTCATTGTTCCAGTAGAGGATGTCGAACGCCGGTGGCTCCTTGCCCAGCAGGTAGTTATTGACGAAGTAATTCCAGATCAAATCGTTGGGGCGCATCCAGGCAAAAACCCTGGCCATGTCGCGACCTTCCAGAACGCCCTTCTGATATGAGCGGCGCTTGGCCGCTTCCAGCGTTTGTTCGTCGACGAAGAGGGTGGCCGGGCTTTCTATCTGACTGTCGAGCAGGCTCACCAGATAGGTCGCGCTGGACACCCGCCGCAGCTGCCGCTTGGCCTGCAAGTGCCCTTGCAGCGCGGCGATGGTCAGCCCGCCGGCGCAGGCACCCATCAGGTTGACGTCGCGGGAGCCGGTAATCGCCCGGCACACATTCATCGCTTCTTCGGTGGCTTCGACGTAAGACGACAGCCCCCATTCGCGGTGACGCACATCAGGATTGCGCCAGCTGATCACGAAGGTCTGCAAGCCGTTTTTAAGGGCGAACTGGACGAAGCTGTTACTGGGGCTCAAATCGAAAATGTAGAACTTGTTGATCTGTGGCGGCACGATCAGCAACGGCTTGGAATACTGTTTTTCGCTCATCGGCTTGTACTGGATCAGTTCCAGCAGCTCATTGCGAAACACCACGGAGCCGGTGGTGGTGGCGACTGTTTTGCCTACCTCGAATGCTTGTTTGGTGACCTGTCTGGGCAAGCCGTCGTTGTGCAGCAGATCGTCAAGCAAATGGCCGATACCCCGCACCAGGCTGTGACCGCCAGAGTTGAAGATCTCCTTGACCGCCAGCGGATTGAGCAGGGTGTTGGACGGCGCCACGGCGTCGTTGATCAAGGCAAACGCAAAGTGGGCGCGGGCGCGATCGTCCGGGCTCAGGTTGCTCTCGTCGATCCAGTTTTTGACCTCCTTCTGCCAACTCAGGTAGGCCTGCAAGCTGCGGCGATAAAAAGGGTTGAGGCTCCACGCCGGGTCGGCAAAGCGATTGTCTTGCGGATTGATCGGATGCAGGGTTTCACCCAACAACACGCGGCCAAGCTGGCCGCCCAGCTTCAAGGCATGCCGGGCCGTGTACACCGGGTTGCGCAGGCCATGGGTGGCCAGGCTGCGCAAGGTTGAAAGCAAGTCCCGGCCGCGCAGACCGGTAACCGCACTCTGTGCGTTGATGAATGCAGCGGGAGTGGGCAAGGAGCCCTTCGCTGGTTTGTCGCGCATGAGTCAACACTCCTTCGTCATCAGGCCAAAAACAAACTCACCGAACAAATCACCATAGACGTTGTTGCGGATTGTTGCGCGGTACGACGTCCTGTCGACGCTCTTTTCCTGAACCAAAGCCGGGGCCGGTCAACTGCCCGATGGCGCCGGATGCGGATGCATCACAGCGCGCTGACGTTCCTCTTCGAGAAACTTCATGATGATCGGTGCCACCGCTTCGGCCCGGGTAATCAAGAACAGATGCCCGTCGTCGATGATGTGCAATTGGGCATTGGGAATTCGCCAGGCCAGCATGCGCATATTGATCAGCGGGATCAGTGGGTCGTCGTCGCCGGCCAGCACCAGGGTCGGCTGTTGGATCTTGTGCAGCCAGTGAATGCTGGTCCAGCCAAACCCGGCGAACAGCTGCCAGTAGTAGCCCAGTTTGCCTGCCGAGCGAACCCGCGCGGCGTGACTGGCCGCCAGGGTTGGATCGCGACGGAACGAGCCGCCATAGATCATCGGCGCGATGCGAATCACATGGGACGGCTGGATGTAGCGTCGTGGGCTGGCCATCATCCACAGCACTTTCGGTTTACCCGGTACCATCACTGTGCCGGCCGCTGTGGCTGCCAGCACCAGCTTCTTGCAGCGCTCGGGATAGTCATAGGCAAATTGCTGCGCCAGGGCGCCACCCCATGACACGCCGATCACATTGACCTGCCCGTAATCGAGATAGTCGAGCATTCGCGCGGTCAGTTTCGCCAGGCCCGAAAAGCGATACGGCCGGCTGGGAGTGGATGAGCCGCCGACACCGGGTACGTCGAAGGCGATGACTTCCAGGTCCGGATCCAGCGCCTGGACGAACGGAAATATCAGCTCCAGGTTGGCGCCGATGCCGTTGAAAATCAGCAAGGGCGTCAAGTGAGGCTTGCCGGGGCGTACCGCGGTGCGGAGGGTTTGCCCATCCAGGTTGACGGTACGAAATACGAACGGTTGCGGCATGCACGAAGCCCTGTAGGTTTTAAACGCTGATCGGGCCATCCCGGGCCGTCGCAGAATGTTCGAGGCTGGCCTCGAGGCTGATTAATGACAATCGCGGCACCTCCCAGTGCCGCGGACTGCGAGTTGTTTGAAGCTCAACGTTCGTGCACATACGTGCCTGGCGACGCCTCACCCGCGGGATAGGCCTTGTTGCCAAGGTTGGCGGGGGATTTCTTCAGTTTGCCCGAGCGTTCGGCCTGCCACGCCTGCCAATGCAACCACCAGGAGTCGGTGTGCTTGGTGGAATTTTCCATCCAGTCCTCGGCCTTGACCGGCATGTCGGTGCTGGTCATGTAGCGTGCTTTCGGATTGCCCGGCGGGTTCAGAATGCTCTGGATATGTCCGCTGCTGGACAGCACGAACTCGACCTTGCCGCCGAACAGTTGTGCCGACTTGTAGCAGGACTTCCACGGGGTGATGTGATCGTTGGTGCCAGCCAGGGAAAAGATGTCGGCATCGACCTGTTTGAGGTCGATCGGTGTGCCGCACACTTCCAGTGCATTGGGGCGGATCAGTGGGTTGTTTTTGAACATCTCGATCAGGTCGCCGTGGAAGGCGGCCGGCAGGCGAGTGGTGTCGTTGTTCCAGAACAGAATGTCGAACACCGGTGGCTCGTTGCCCAACAGGTAGTTGTTGACCCAGTAGTTCCAGATCAAGTCGTTGGGACGCATCCAGGCGAAGACTTTCGCCATGTCGCGACCTTCCAGCACACCGGCCTGGTAGGAGTGGCGCTTGGCGGCTTCGAGGGTCTGCTCGTCGACGAACAGGGCCACGTCGCTGTCGAGGGTGGTGTCGAGCACGCTGACCAGCAGCGTCAGGGCGTTTACTTTCTTCTCGCCGATCGCTGCGTAATGACCCAGCAGCGCGGTGCAGGTAATGCCGCCGGAGCAGGCACCGAGCATGTTCACGTCTTTGCTGCCGGTGATCGCGGTGACCACGTCGACCGCTTCCTTGAGTGCTTCGATGTAGGTCGACAGACCCCACTCGCGTTGTTCCTTGGTCGGGTTGCGCCAGCTGACGATGAACGTCTGCATGTTGTTGCGCAGGCAGAAGCGCGCCAGGCTCTTGTCCGGGCTGAGGTCGAAAACATAGAACTTGTTGATTTGCGGCGGCACCACCAGCAGTGGGCGTTCATGCACTTGCTCGGTGATCGGCTTGTACTGGATCAGCTCCAGCACGTCGTTGCGAAAGACCACCGCGCCTTCGGTCACACCCAGGCTCTTGCCGACTTCGAACGCGCCCATGTTGACCTGGCTCGGCATCCCGCCGTTGTGGATCAGATCCTTGGCCAGATGAGAGAGGCCGTCGAGCAGGCTTTTGCCGCCGGTTTCGAAGAAGCGTTTGACCGCCGCCGGGTTGGCTGCCGTGTTGGTCGGGGCCATGGCTTCGGTCATGAGGTTGATCACGAAATGCCCGCGAGCGACGTCCTTGGGCGAGAGATTGCTCTTATCGATCCAGGTATGGAGCTCCTTGCGCCACGCCAGATAAGTTTGCAAATAACGTTTGTAGAGAGGGTTCTGGCTCCAGGCCGGGTCGAGGAAACGGCGGTCGTCGCTTTGCGGTTGAAGCTCGGATTTTCCGAACAGCACGTTCTTGAGTTCGATGCCGAAATGGGCGACGTGCCTGGCACTGTGGATGGGTTGTCTGATGGCCTGGGTCAGCACCATTCGGGCAGAGCCCAGTAGATCCTTTCTACGCAGCCCAACAACAGGATTCAGTCCCAAGGTATTTTCTGAAGCCTGGAATTTCAGGTCATCGTTTTGCTTGTTACTCATCTACGACGCTCCATTGTCCTGAGGCGAGTACCTGAGCCCAGCTGTGTAGTCACACAGCAAACGCCAGGTACTACTGCTCGGGGTGACCGTTAATTGCGCATAGCTACAAATGCACGGAACTTGCCAGCTCCATTGGTTACCCGAGTTTAATTTTTTTCGCAAGCGGGCCAATCGTTGACCCGGCAGCCAAGCATTCAAACAGATGGAATTAGAAAATGCCCTCTAAATACCTCGAGGCCTGACCTAGAGCATCAGCTTGACGACCGACTCGTTCGGATCACGGGTCTTTCCAGCCGCTTTGAGTTCGGCAAGATAATCGTTCCACAGATCCTCTTGGCGCACCGCCAACTGGTACAGATATTCCCAGGTGAACAGGCCGCTGTCGTGGCCGTCGTCGAAGGTCAATTTCAGTGCGTACTGACCGGCTGGTTCGACCTTGCTCAGGCCTACGCCGATCTTGCCAAATTGCAGGATAGGTTTGCCGTGGCCCTGGACCTCGGCGGAAGGAGAGTGCACGCGAAGGAATTCTGCGGGCAGGTGATACTCCTCGCCGGACGCGTATTTGAGCGTCAGGGTTTTCGAGGCTTTGTGCAGTTTGATGTCGGTGGGGAGTTGGGTCGTCATGGGGCCGATCTTCCGTTTGTATGAAGGCCCTGTGTCGGCGGGTGATCTGTGGCGAGGGAGCTTGCTCCCGCTCGGCTGCGTAGCAGTCGTAAATCCGGCGAATGAGGTCTTGTAGATAAACCGCATTCACCGACTTTGGGGCCGCTTCGCGACCCAGCGGGAGCAAGCTCCCTCGCCACGGAAGCCCGCTCACACAGAATGAGACCTACAGGATATAACGGGACAGGTCTTCGTTCTGCGCCAATTCGCCCAAGTGGCTGTTGACGTAATCGGCATCGATCAGGATCGCCTTTTCGTCATGGGTGCTGGCCAGATCGCCGGCGCTGAACGACACCTCTTCAAGCAGACGCTCCAGCAAGGTGTGCAGGCGACGGGCGCCGATGTTCTCGGTCTTCTCGTTGACCTGCCAGGCAATCTCGGCAATACGCTTGATGCCGTCCGGCTGGAACTCGATGAGCAGGCCTTCGGTTTTCAGTAGCGCGCAATACTGCTCGGTGAGAGAGGCATGCGGTTCGCTGAGGATACGCTCGAAATCTTCCGGGCTCAGGGCCTTGAGTTCGACCCGAATCGGCAGGCGACCTTGCAGCTCCGGCACCAGATCACTCGGCTTGCTCAGGTGGAATGCGCCAGAGGCGATGAACAGGATGTGGTCGGTCTTGACCATGCCCAGTTTGGTGTTGACGGTGCAGCCTTCGATCAGCGGCAGCAAGTCGCGCTGTACGCCTTCACGGGATACGTCGACGCCACCGGTATTGCCGCGCTTGGCGACCTTGTCGATTTCGTCGATGAACACGATGCCGTGCTGTTCGACAGCTTCCAGCGCCTTGGCCTTCAACTCTTCTTCGTTGACCAGGCGACCGGCTTCTTCGTCGCGAACCAGTTTCAGCGCTTCCTTGACCTTGAGCTTGCGGCTCTTGCGCTTGCCCTTGCCCATGTTGGCGAACAGGCTCTGCAACTGGTTGGTCATTTCTTCCATGCCCGGTGGCGCGGAGATATCGACGCCGGTGATTTCGGCGACTTCGATTTCGATCTCCTTGTCGTCCAGCTGACCTTCACGCAGGCGCTTGCGGAACAGCTGGCGGGTGTTGGAGTCCTGGGCCGGGGCGGCGTCTTCGTTGCTGAAACCCATGCGTGCCGGTGGCAGCAAGGCGTCGAGGATGCGTTCTTCGGCGGCGTCTTCGGCGCGGTGGCGAACCTTGGTCATTTCCTGTTCGCGCAGCAGTTTGATCGCGGCATCAGCCAGATCGCGAATGATCGACTCGACGTCGCGGCCGACGTAGCCGACTTCGGTGAACTTGGTTGCTTCGACTTTGATGAACGGTGCGTTGGCGAGTTTGGCCAGGCGGCGGGCGATCTCGGTTTTACCGACGCCGGTCGGGCCGATCATCAGAATGTTCTTGGGGGTGACTTCGACGCGCAGCTCTTCGGGCAGCTGCATCCGGCGCCAGCGGTTGCGCAAGGCAATGGCGACGGCGCGTTTGGCATCGTCCTGGCCGATGATATGGCGATTGAGTTCGTGGACGATTTCACGGGGGGTCATGGGCATAGTAATTGGCGGTCCTCAAGCAAAAGTGAGCCGTGGCGCTAGGCCAAGACAGGCTTACTCAGCGAGATCCTGCTCCTCGATGGTGATGTTGTGGTTGGTGAACACGCAGATGTCGCCAGCGATGCCCAAAGCGGTTTCGACGATTTCCCGGGCCGACAGGTCGGTCTTTTTCAACAGCGCGCTGGCCGCAGCCTGGGCGTAGCCGCCGCCGGAACCCATGGCGATCAGGCCTTCTTCAGGCTCAACCACGTCACCGTTGCCGGTGATGATCAGAGAGGCATCCTTGTTGGCGACCGCGAGCATGGCTTCGAGGCGGCTGAGGGAGCGGTCAGTGCGCCATTCTTTGGCGAGTTCGACAGCGGCGCGAACCAGGTGGCCCTGATGTTTTTCGAGTTGGCCTTCGAAACGTTCGAAGAGGGTGAAGGCGTCAGCGGTAGCCCCGGCAAAACCGGCGATAACCTGACCGTGGTACAGGCGGCGAACTTTCTTCGCGTTGCCTTTCATCACGGTATTGCCGAGCGAAACCTGGCCGTCGCCGCCCATGACGACTTTGCCGTGGCGGCGAACTGAAACGATGGTGGTCAAGGGAGAGTCTCCACGCAGCGGGGCGAAAATGCCTTATGCCAACTCATATGGGGGTGGTGGAGCGTTTTTCAACTGTAGGACGCGGCGGGGGACGAGCGGTGGTGGGCAGGGATGAATGTGTTGTCTGTTCTGACGCCTTCGCGGGCAAGCCTCGCTCCTACAGAGATTTACGTGATCCTGTAGGAGCGAGGCTTGCCCGCGAAGAACGATGACGCAGTGTCCTTGACGAAATTAGCGGCTCTGGCGTTGTTGTAACAACAGGTTACTGAAGCCACTGCCCGCCAGTTGCTTCTGGGCGGTGGTCAGTTGTTCGCGGTTGCTGAACGGGCCGACCAGCACCCGGTACCAGGTCTCGTCCTTCACCGTGCCGGATTCAACCGCCACGGCCTGACCCAGCAGGATGATCTGCGCCCGAACCTTGTCGGCATCGGCTTGCTTGCGGAACGAACCGGCCTGCAGGAAGAACTTGGTCACCGGCGCCGCTTTAGCCACCGGTGGCGGTGGCGGCGGAGTGATGCCGGCCAATGCCGCCTGAGCCCGGGCGGTGTCGATCTTCGCCGCTTCCGCAGGCGTCACCGGTGTGGTCGGCACGGCCGGCACCTGTGGCGTCGGAAGGGTTTTCTCCGGTACCGCATCCGGCGGCACGATCACTTCCGATTCCGGCAGCAAGGTGTAGAAGTCGTACTTCGGCTTCACCGGTTGCGTCGGGCTCGGCGGGGTCTTGTTGGCTTCGGCGATCTTGGTCGCTTTCTGCTGTTGCTCGACCTTCTCGCGCTTGACGCTGTCACTGCCCTTGCCCGGCTCCAGCTTCATCAGGAACACAATGAACGCGCCGACCGTCAGGCCGATGGCCATCCACAGCCAGCCCGGGATCGGTTGCTTTGCAGGAGCTTGGTAACGGCTGGCGCCACGCTTGGGTGCAGGTTTTTTCTTGGCAGCCAACTTACATACGCTCCAGAGTTTCCAGACCCAAGAGTTCCAGGCCTTGCTTGAGAGTGCGGCCGGTCAACGCAGCAAGGCGCAGACGGCTCTGCATTTGCGCCGGGGTATCGGCGCCGAGGATCGGGCAGTTCTCGTAGAAACTGGAGAACAGGCCGGCAACATCGTACAGGTAGGTGCAGAGAATGTGCGGCGTGCCTTTGTCGGACACGTTATTCAGGATTTCGCCGAACTGCGCCAGTTTCGCCGCCAGCTCATGTTCGTGCGGCGCTTCGAGGACGATTTGCCCTTCGACTTCGCTGAAGTCCTTGCCGAGCTTGCGGAACACGCCGGCCACTCGGGTGTAGGCGTACAGCAGGTACGGTGCGGTGTTGCCTTCGAAGTTCAGCATCAGGTCGAAGTTGAAGCTGTAGTCGCTGGTGCGGTGCTTGGACAGGTCGGCGTACTTCACCGCGCCAATGCCCACGACCTTGGCGATGTTGCGCAGCTCGTCTTCGGCCAACTCCGGGTTCTTCTCCTTCACCAGCGTGTAGGCGCGTTCCTGGGCTTCGGTCAGCAGGTCGATCAGCTTCACGGTGCCGCCGTCACGGGTCTTGAACGGACGGCCGTCGGCGCCGTTCATGGTGCCGAAGCCCATGTGCTCCATTTCCATCGGATGGGTCACGAAGCCGGCCTGACGCGCGACCTGGAATACCTGCTGGAAGTGCAGGGCCTGGCGCTGGTCAACGAAGTACAGCGCGCGATCGGCTTTCAGCACGCCGCTGCGGTAGCGCACGGCCGCCAGGTCGGTGGTGGCATAGAGGTAGCCGCCGTCGGCCTTGACGATGATCACTGGCAGCGGTTCGCCCTCGGCGTTCTTGAACTCGTCGAGGAACACGCACTGGGCGCCGTTGCTCTCGACCAGCATGCCCTTGGCCTTGAGGTCGTTGACCACGTTGATCAGGTCGTCGTTATAGGCGCTTTCACCCATCACGTCGGCCATGGTCAGTTTGACGTTCAGCAGCTCGTAGATTTTCTGGCAGTGGGACAGCGAGATGTCCTTGAACTTGGTCCACAGGGCCAGGCAGTCCGGGTCGCCGGCTTGCAGCTTGACCACCAGGCCGCGGGCACGGTCGGCGAACTCTTCGGATTCGTCGAAGCGCTGCTTGGCGGCGCGGTAGAAGTTTTCCAGGTCCGACAGCTCGTCGCTGGTGATCGGGTTTTCCTGCAGATAAGCCATCAGCATGCCGAACTGGGTGCCCCAGTCGCCGACATGGTTCTGACGGATCACGGTGTCGCCGAGGAACTCCAGCACCCGGGCCACGCCGTCGCCGATGATGGTCGAGCGCAAGTGGCCGACGTGCATCTCTTTGGCCAGGTTCGGGGCCGACAGGTCAACCACGGTGCGCTGCACCGGGCCGGTCTTGCGTACGCCGATGTGGTCGTCGGCCAGGGCCGCGTCCAGGCGGGTCGCCAGGGCTTGGGTGTTCTGGAAGAAGTTCAGGAAGCCAGGGCCGGCGATTTCGGCTTTGGAGACGTTTTCGTCAGCCGGCAGCGCGGCGATGATTTTCTCGGCCAGGTCACGGGGTTTCATGCCGGCCGGTTTGGCCAGCATCATCGCGATGTTGCTGGCGAAGTCGCCGTGAGTCTTGTCACGGGAGTTTTCCACCTGGATCGCCGGCGACAGGCCTTCAGGCAACACACCTTCGTTGACGAGTTGGGTGATGGCTTGTTGGATCAGCTGGCGAATGGTGTCTTTCATGGTCTTCTCTTTCGACCGCAGGCGCGGCGGCGCTTCAGTGCGCTAGTGGAAAAACTGGGCATTATCCGTTGCGAAGACGGGCTTGCCAACTATAGCGGGCAGGTTATGGATATGTGGTGACTATTCGACCGCTATCGCGGGCTTGCTCGCGAAAGCAACCTTCCAATCAATACAAATCCACAGGGTCGACATCCAAAGACCAACGCACTGCCCGCCCACTGGGCATCTGCTCCAAAGCCAGCAACCAACTGCTCAACAATCGATGCAGTGGCGCCCGGGCCGTGGCTTGCAGCAATAACTGTGCGCGATAGCGCCCGGCCCGGCGCTCCATCGGTGCCGGAACCGGCCCCAGCAACTCGATGCCGGTCAGATGCTGTTCGGTCAGCAGTCGTTCGGCCTCACTGCACGCTTCATCGAGGAACCCTTCGGCCTGCCCCGGTTTGTGCGCTTCGGCCCGCAGCAGCGCGAGATGCGCAAATGGCGGCAACCCGGCGGAGCGGCGCTCGCTCAGCGCCTGTTCGGCGAAGGCGAAGTAGCCCTGTTCGGTCAGTTGCACCAGCAGCGGGTGGTCCGCCAGGTGCGTCTGGATAATCACTTTGCCCGGTTCTTCGGCCCGCCCCGCGCGCCCGGCGACCTGCACGATCAACTGCGCCATGCGCTCGCTGGCGCGGAAGTCGCCAGAGAACAACCCGCCGTCGGCATCGAGAATCGACACCAGGGTCACCCGAGGGAAGTGGTGCCCTTTGGCAAGCATCTGTGTGCCGACCAGAATGCACGGCTGGCCTTTCTGGATGGTCGCGAACAACTGATTCATCGCGTCTTTGCGTGAAGTACTGTCGCGGTCGACCCGCAGCACCGGGACGTCCGGAAACAGAATCCCCAAGCGTTCCTCGGCACGCTCGGTACCGGCGCCCACGGGCCGCAAATCGACCTTGCCGCACTTTGGGCAATGCCGAGGCACGCGCTCGACGTAGCCACAATGATGGCAACGCAATTCGCCCGAGCGCTGGTGCACGGTCATTCGCGCGTCGCAACGCTGGCATTCGGACATCCAGCCGCAATCGTGGCAGAGCAGTGTCGGGGCGAACCCTCGACGGTTGAGGAACACCAGCACCTGCTGGCCGGCGGCGAGGGTCTGACCGATGGCTTGCTGCATCGGCCCGGAAATGCCGCTGTCCAGTGGACGACTTTTCACGTCCAGGCGCAGGAAGCGCGGTTGCTTGGCACCACCGGCGCGCTCATTCAGGCGCAGCAGGCCGTAACGACCGGTGTAGGCGTTTTGCAGGCTTTCCAGCGAAGGCGTGGCGGAGCCGAGGACAATCGGGATGTTTTCCTGCCGGGCGCGAACCAGCGCCAGGTCGCGGGCGTGGTAGCGCAAGCCTTCCTGCTGTTTATAGGAGCCGTCGTGCTCTTCATCGATGATGATCAGGCCGGGGTTCTTCATCGGTGTGAACAGCGCCGAACGGGTGCCGATAATAATGTCGGCTTCGCCATCCCGGGCGGCCAGCCAGGCGTCCAGGCGCTCGCGGTCGTTGACGGCGGAGTGGATCAGTGCGATGCGTGCATTGAAGCGCTGTTCGAAGCGCGCCAGGGTTTGCGGGCCGAGGTTGATCTCCGGGATCAACACCAGGGCTTGCTTGCCGGCCTCGAGGGTTTCGCGGATCAGTTGCAAATAGACTTCGGTCTTGCCGCTGCCGGTGACGCCGGCCAGCAGGAACGCGTGATAACTGTCGAACCCGGCGCGAATCGCTTCATAAGCGGCGCGCTGCTCCGGGTTGAGCGGCAATTCCGGTTGTGCCAGCCAGTGTTCGTGGCGAGCGCCGGGCGCGTGCCTGCGGATGTCTACCTGCACCAGATCCTTGGCCAGCAACAGATCGAGGCTGTCCTTGCTCAGCATCAGTTTGCTCAGCAACTGATGGGCGACGCCGTGGGGATGTTGCGCCAGGGTCGCCAGGGCTTCGCGCTGCCGCGGGGCGCGGGCGATGCGCGGGTCATCGAGGCTGGCGCCGGGCGCGGCGGACCAGAACCGCTCCTGACGGGCTTCGGCCAGTTCACCCTGACGCAGCAACACCGGCAGCGCCCAGCTCAACGTGTCGCCGAGGCTGTGCTGATAATACTGGGACGTCCACAGGCACAGCTTGAACAGCGCGGGTGGCAGCGGCGGTACGGCATCGAGCAGGGCCAGCGCCGGTTTGAGCTTTTCTGTCGGGACTTCGCTGTGGTCGGTGATCTCCACCAGAATTCCGATCATCTCCCGCCGGCCGAACGGCACCCGCAAACGCATGCCCGGGTGTAACTGGGCGCGCAGGACTCCAGCCGGGGCGCGATAGTCGAACAGGCGGCGCAGGGGCGAAGGCAGGGCGAGGCGCAGAATGGCGTTGGGCACGCGATTGTTTTCTCGATAGGGGAGCGATGACGAAGGCCGGGAGCCTAGCAGACGGTCGGATTTGTGTCCTCCATCAGGAAAGCGTTCAAGTGTTGACGAGTGGATTTTAATGCCAGGCAAGGCGCTACGACGACTCATAGCGCGCTATGGGGAGGAGTAGCAACGCAGCATGGCGTTAAAAGACGCCGTCAACATTGAACAGTCTTTCCTGATGGAGGGCACCCACGACAGCTTGCGTGTTTGCAAAGGTCTGGTAGAATCCGCGGCCTAATTACGTGCGGTATTCAACAATAGTGTTGGGTGGCGGCACGCTAGCCTGAGGAAGACACCATGAAAGCTGATATCCATCCAGAATACCCAGCAGTTGCTGTTACCTGCAGCTGCGGCAACAAGTTCGAAACCCGTTCGACCTACGGCAAAGCCCTGGCGATCGACGTTTGCAACGAATGCCACCCGTTCTACACCGGTAAGCAAAAGACTCTGGACACTGGCGGCCGCGTTCAGCGTTTCGCAGACCGTTTCGGTGCTTTCGGCGCGAAAAAGGCCTAAGGCCGATCAACTTGGGAAGCCGTTACGGTTTTTCCATGCTGATAAAAAAGGCGTCCCTCGCGGGCGCCTTTTTTATGTCTGCGATTTGGCTTTCCGGTGCCCAGGCCTTCTGCCCGGCGCCGAGCGGGCTGACGCCGGTCGCAGTCCAGCGGGTGGTGGATGGCGACACCTTGCGTCTGAGCGATGGGCGCAGTGTGCGCATGATCGGTTTGAACACGCCGGAGCTGGGCAAGCAGGGTCGTTCCGACGAGCCGTTCGCCGAGGCCGCGCGCAAACGCCTGGAAGCCCTGGTGGCCGCCAGCGACGGGCGGGTCGGTTTGCTGCCGGGTAAAGAAGGCAAGGACCATTACGGCCGCACCCTGGCCCATGTCTACAGCGTCGATGGCGCCAACCTCGAAGCGCAGATGCTTGCTGAAGGTCTCGGTTTTCAGGTCGCGGTAGCGCCGAACGTCGATTTGGTCGGCTGCCAGCAGGCGGCGGAACGCAGTGCTCGTCAGGCCGGCCTCGGGCTGTGGCGACAGTCACCTGTACTGAAAGCGGAGCAGATCAACGCGTCCGGCTTCGCCGTGCTCAGTGGTCGTGTGAGCAAGGTTCAGCGCAATCGCGGCGGGGTTTGGATCGAGTTGCAGGATTCAGTTGTGTTGCGGGTTGCACCCAATTTGCTGGGGCAATTCGATGGCGCGTCGCTTGAGAAGCTCAAAGGCAAGCAAATCGAGGCTCGTGGCTGGGTCGTGGATCGTTCGCGCCGTGGCGGGCTGAAGCCCGGGCAGGCACGCTGGCTTTTGCCGCTGACCGATCCGGCGATGTTGCAGGTCGCGCCGCAAGAAAAATTGTAGACATTTATTCTGTGGATTGTGAACAGTCTATCCCTTGTATTCCGTGGCTCTTGGCCCAAAGTCGTAGGGCAGGGCGCTTGACAGGGGTGACTGGTCAGTCTTGTGGGGACTTTGCGACACGAGTATCCTCGGCGGTCCGTCTGTCCAACAGTAAAAAGCGGAATGCCCACATGTCTGATTTGAAAACTGCCGCTCTCGAATATCACGCCAATCCTCGTCCAGGGAAGCTGAGTGTCGAGCTCACCAAGGCCACTGCTACCGCCCGCGACCTGTCGCTGGCCTACAGCCCCGGCGTAGCCGAACCAGTACGCGAAATCGCCCGCGATCCTGAACTGGCCTACAAATACACCGGCAAAGGCAACCTGGTTGCAGTCATTTCCGATGGCACCGCGATTCTGGGCCTGGGTAACCTCGGTCCATTGGCTTCCAAGCCGGTGATGGAAGGTAAAGGTGTTCTGTTCAAGCGCTTCGCCGGCATCGACGTGTTCGACATCGAAGTCGACTCCGAAAGCCCGCAAGCCTTCATCGACACCGTCAAACGTATCTCCATCACCTTCGGTGGCATCAACCTGGAAGACATCAAGGCGCCTGAGTGCTTTGAAATCGAACGCGCTCTGATCGAGCAGTGCGACATTCCGGTATTCCACGATGACCAGCACGGTACCGCGATCGTGACCGCTGCCGGCATGATCAACGCCCTGGAAATCGCCGGTAAAACCCTGCCGGAAGCCAAGATCGTCTGCCTGGGCGCCGGTGCTGCCGCCATCTCCTGCATGAAATTGCTGGTGAGCATGGGCGCCAACATCGAAAACATCTACATGGTTGACCGTACCGGTGTGATCCACTCCGGCCGTGATGACCTGAACCAGTACAAGGCCGTCTTCGCTCACGCGACTGACAAGCGCACCCTGGCTGACGCACTGGAAGGCGCCGACGTGTTTGTTGGCCTGTCCGGCCCGAACCTGCTGAGCGCTGAAGGCCTGAAATCCATGGCGGCCAACCCGATCGTGTTCGCATGCTCGAACCCGGATCCGGAAATCTCCCCGGAACTGGCGCACGCCACTCGCAACGACGTGATCATGGCCACCGGCCGTTCGGACTACCCGAACCAGGTCAACAACGTACTGGGCTTCCCGTTCATCTTCCGTGGCGCCCTGGACGTTCGCGCCAAGCGCATCAACGAAGAAATGAAAGTGGCTGCTGCCAACGCCCTGCGTGAACTGGCCAAGCTGCCAGTGCCTCAGGAAGTGTGCGATGCCTACGGCGGCATCAAGCTGGAATTCGGTCGTGAGTACATCATCCCGAAACCAATGGATGCCCGTCTGATCACCCTGATCTCCGATGCCGTGGCCAAGGCTGCAATCGAGACCGGCGTGGCGACCCTGCCGTATCCGAAGAACTACCCGCTGAAAAGCGTGGATGACGTGTTCAACGGCTAAGCCGTTGTAGCGCTTCAACCAAAGGCCCCGGCTCATTCTGAGTCGGGGCTTTTTTGTATCTGAGTGGTTTGCAGGCAGGCAATAAAAAGCCCCGCACTTCTTTCGAAGGCGGGGCTTTTTGGTGTTGTGGCGATCAGAACAAATCGATCGGCGCCGCTTCGTCCGCTGGTAGCGGGCTGCCCGGCACATTGCCGTTACCCAGCTCGTTCACCGACGGTGGCGTATCTTCGGCCTTGAACAGCTCAAAGTAGGCGCCTGGCGTGCTTGGGGTGGCTGCACGACCGCTGACCGGGTCGACCCGCAGGCTAAGGATGCCTTCAGGTTCCGGCTGGGTATGGGCTGGCTTGCCTTTGAGGGCAGCGCCCATGTAGTTCATCCAGATCGGCAGGGCGACGGTGCCGCCGAACTCGCGTTTACCCAGGCTTTCCGGTTGGTCGAAGCCGGTCCAGACGGTGGTCACGTAATCGGCGTTGTAGCCGGAGAACCAGGCGTCCTTGGATTCGTTGGTGGTGCCGGTCTTGCCCGCAATGTCACTGCGGCCCAAGGCCAGCGCACGACGGCCAGTACCGAGTTTGATCACGTCCTCAAGCATGCTGTTGAGGATGTAGGTGGTGCGACCATCGATGATACGTTCGGCCACCGCTGGCGCTTGTGACACTGGCTGGGCGCCCGGCGCTTCGCCTGGGATGGCGTTGACGGTGAAGGTATTGGCGGCCGGCACGGCGATGCCGTCGCTGACTACGTTGCCTTTCGGAACGCTCGGCGGGTTGGCAACGAACAGTGTGTCGCCGTTGCGGCTTTCAATCTTGTCGATGATATACGGGGAAATCTTGTAGCCGCCGTTGGCGAAGGTGCTCCAGCCAGTGGCGATCTCCATTGGCGTCAGGGTCGCGGTGCCCAATGCCAGGGACAGGTTGCGTGGCAGGTCCTGCTTGTTGAAGCCGAACTTGCTGATGTAGTCGATGGTGCGGTCGACGCCCAGCGCTTGCAGCAGGCGGATCGATACCAGGTTGCGCGACTTGTAGAGCGCTTCACGCATGCGGATAGGGCCGAGGAAGGTGTTGGTGTCGTTCTTCGGGCGCCAGACCTTGTCCAGGTACTCGTCGACGAACACGATCGGTGCGTCGTTCACCAGGCTGGCGGCGGTGTAGCCGTTATCCAGGGCGGCACTATAGACGAACGGCTTGAAGCTCGAACCTGGCTGGCGCTTGGCCTGCATGGCGCGGTTGTAGTTGCTCTGCTCGAAGGCAAAACCGCCGACCAGGGAACGAATGGCACCGTTCTGCGGATCGAGGGACACCAGTGCGCCCTGGGCCTGCGGAATCTGGCTGAATTTGAGCGAATTGTCCGGCTGACGTTGTACGCGAATCAGATCGCCGACCTGCGCGACGTCCGACGGCTGCTTCGGATTGGCGCCCATGCTGTTGGTGTTCAGGAACGGACGGGCCCACTTCATGGTGTCCCAGGCGACGTGTTCTTCGCCGGTGCGGGTCAGCACCTGCACGCCGTTCTTGTCGACCTGGGTCACGATCGCCGGCTCCAGGCTGCTGATGGTCCGCTGCTTGGTCAGTTCCTGGGTCCAGGCCTCTCGGGTTTTACCCGGCAGGCGTGACTCGGGGCCGCGATAACCGTGCCGTTGATCGTAGGTCATCAAGCCTTCGTGAACCGCGCTGTTGGCCATTTCCTGCAAATCGCTCGGCACCGTGGTGGTGACGCGGAAACCTTCGGTGTACGCATCGCTGCCATAGCGACCGACCATTTCGGCGCGGGCCATTTCGGCGACGTACGGTGCGTTCACTTCCGGAGTCGGCACGTGATAGCTGGCGTTCAGCGGTTCGTTGATCGCCGCGGTGTAGTCGGCTTCGGTGATCTTGCCGAGCTTGTACATGCGCCCCAGGATCCAGTCGCGACGCTCCTTGCTGCGGGCCGGGTTGGCCAGCGGGTTGAAGCGCGACGGGGCTTTTGGCAGACCGGCGATCATCGCCATCTGCGCCAGGCTGACGTCACGAATCGACTTGCCGTAATAGACCTGCGCCGCTGCCTCGATGCCATAGGCGCGGTTGCCCAGATAAATCTTGTTGACGTACAGCTCGAGGATTTCGTCCTTGGTCAGCTGCCGTTCGATCTGCAGGGCCAGGAGGATTTCGGTGGTTTTGCGCGAGAAGCTGCGTTCGCTGCTCAGGAAGAAGTTCTTCGCCACCTGCATGGTGATGGTGCTGCCGCCGGACTGAATGTGTCCGCTCTTTACCAGCTGGGTGGCGGCACGCATCAGGCTGCTGGGATCGACGCCGTAGTGGTTGGCGAAATTGTCGTCTTCAGCACTTAGTAACGCATTAATGAAATTGGGGGGAATGTCGGCGAAACGGATCGGCGTACGGCGCATTTCGCCAAATTCTGCGATCAACTTGTTGTCGCTGCTGTACACCCGCAAAGGAATCTGCAACTGAATGCTTCTCAGCGCCTCCACAGATGGCAATCCAGGGCTAAGGTAAAGAAAGGCGCCGCTCAGACCCAGGAGCAGTCCGCAGAAAACGGCGACGATGGACCAACCGAAGAATTTCAGCAGACGAATCAAGGCTTTTGGATATCCAGGGCAAAGAATGAATTAGGCATCAGGGTTCAGGCTATAAAGAGAATGACCCGCGCTTGCAGTGAAAGCGGAAAAACGCTCGGCATTATAAGCATTTTTCCGCAGGGAGCGTCATTTGCGCTTCTGTCAAGACGGGGGGTATTGAACGCAATGGATATTACAGAGTCCGTAACTCACGGATAGTCATAGGGAATTGGTAGTGCTAGGACTCTTCAATAAAAAAACCAATGCGCTTCTGGGGATCGACATCAGCTCTACGTCGGTGAAGCTGTTGGAGTTAAGCCGCCAAGGCGACCGTTATCGGGTCGAGGCCTATGCGGTCGAGCCGCTGCCCGCCAGTGCCGTGGTCGAAAAAAATATTGCCGAGCTCGAAGGCGTGGGGCAGGCCCTTGCGCGCGTGCTGCTCAAGGCCAAAACCAGCCAGAGGAACGTCGCCGTGGCGGTCGCCGGCTCGGCGGTGATCACCAAGACCATCGAGATGGACGCCGGTCTTTCCGACGACGAGATGGAAAACCAGCTGAAGATCGAGGCCGATCAGTACATCCCGTATCCGCTGGATGAAGTGGCGATCGACTTTGAAGTGCAAGGCGCGTCAGTGCGCAACCCCGAGCGGGTCAATGTGCTGCTGGCCGCCTGTCGCAAGGAAAACGTCGAGGTTCGTGAAGCGGCCCTGGCCCTGGCCGGGCTGACCGCGCGAGTAGTCGATGTCGAAGCCTATGCCCTGGAGCGAGCGTTCGGCTTGCTGGCAACCCAGCTGGCCGCCTCTCAGGAGCATCTGACCGTGGCGGTAGTCGATATCGGCGCCACCATGACCACCCTGAGCGTGTTGAATAATGGGCGGATCATCTACACCCGCGAACAATTGTTCGGCGGCCGACAACTGACGGAAGAAATCCAGCGCCGTTATGGCCTGACGGTCGAGCAGGCTGGGTTGGCGAAGAAACAGGGTGGTTTGCCGGACGATTACGTCAGTGAGGTCTTGCAGCCGTTTCGGGATGCGTTGGTGCAACAAGTATCGCGCTCATTGCAGTTTTTCTTTGCCTCCGGCCAATACAGCTCGGTCGATCACATTCTCCTGGCCGGCGGCACTGCCTCGGTCCCAGGGCTGGATCGGTTGATCGAGCAGCGTCTGGGTACGCCGACCCAGGTCGCTAACCCATTCTCCGACATGACCCTGAGCAGCAGGGTCAACGCCAGTGCCCTGGCGAGCGATGCGCCGGCACTGATGATCGCCTGCGGGCTGGCCCTCAGGAGTTTCGACTGATGGCACGGATCAATCTTTTACCCTGGCGTGAAGAGTTGCGCGAAGCGCGGCGCAAACGCTTTTTGCTGGCGTTGGCCGGTGTGCTGGCAGGGTCGGTGGGGGCACTGCTGATCACGGACCAGGTCATTAACAGCGCCATTGATCGACAAGTCGCGCGTAACGATTACATCGCCAAGCAGATTGCCGTGGTCGACGAACGGATCAAACAGATCAGCGATCTGAAGGCTCGTCGCCAGCAGCTCGTTGAGCGTATGCGCATCATCCAGGACCTGCAAGGCAACCGGCCGATCAGCGGGAGGATCTTCGATCAGTTGGCGCGCACCTTGCCGGACGGCGTGTATTTCACCGAAGTGAAAATGATCGGCAAGACCTTGTCCATCACCGGCGCGGCGGAGTCCAACAATCGTGTTTCGGATTTGATGCGCAATCTAGATGCATCCGACTGGTTTGATGCGCCCAATCTCACGGAAGTCAAAGCGACCACCGCCGGTCAGCTGGATCAGGCCAATATTTTTCAGTTGACCGTCCGTCAGACTCAGCCGGCAATTGTGGGGGTGGCTAAATGAGGCTGTCCGAATGGCTCGAAGGGTTGCGCCAGATCGACATCAGCGATCTGGACACCAACAACATGGGTTCCTGGCCAAGGGCGATCAAGGTTCTTGCGAGTGTTCTGCTGATGGTGCTGGTGATGGCTCTGGGCTATAGCTTCCTGATCAGCGACCTGGAAAGCCACCTGGAACTCAAGCGTGAGGAGGAGTCGACGCTCAAGGAGCAGTTTGCGACCAAAGCCCACATGGCGGCCAATCTTGAGCTGTATACCCAGCAGATGAAGGAAATGGAGAACTCCTTCGGCATGCTATTACGGCAATTGCCCAGCGACACCGAAGTGCCCGGCCTGCTGGAGGACATCACCCGCACCGGCCTGGGCAGTGGCCTGGAGTTCGAAGAGATCAAGCTGCTGCCGGAGGTCACCCAGCAGTTCTACATCGAACTCCCTATCCAGATCACCGTCACCGGCGCCTATCACGACCTGGCCACTTTCGTCAGCGGCGTGGCGGGGTTGCCGCGGATCGTCACCCTGCATGATTTCGACTTGGTGCCGGCCAATCCCGAAGGCGGTCCGAAGTTGCGCATGAGCATCCTTGCCAAGACCTACCGCTACAACGACAAGGGGTTGCAGAAATGAACCCGATTCGTTGCCTGTCGATGGTGATGTCTCTGGTCGTCCTGGCCGGTTGTGGCGGTGACAATGGTTTCAGCGACATCGACGCCTACCTGAACGAAGTGCGCCTGCGAGCGCCCGGCAAAATTGAACCAACGCCGACATTCCAGTCTTATCCGACATTCACCTACAGCGCTGCCAACCTGCGCAGTCCGTTCTCCCGGCAGGTCAGAGTCGATCTGGCTGGCCAGAAGCACGGCTCGCGCAACGTCAAGCCCGACCCCAACCGGGTCAAGCAGTACCTCGAAGGCTTCAACATCGAACAATTTGAAATGGTCGGCACAATCTCCAATGCCTCCGGCTCCTTTGCGCTGCTGCGCGGGGCGGGCGGTGTGCATCGGCTGAAAGTCGGCGATTACCTGGGACGTAATGATGGACGGATCGTCGCCATCAGCGCTTCGCAAGTCGATGTGGTCGAAATCGTTCCCGATGGCGAAGGCGCCTGGCTGGAGCGGCCGCGGACCATCCCTTTGAAAGAGCACTCATAGTGGAACTCGAACAATGAACAGGATTTTCTCAACCTTCGGTATTTCGCTATGGATAGCGTTTCTGTCGCCGTTGGTACAGGCGGCCAACCTCAAAGCGCTGGATGTCGCCGCGCTGCCTGGTGACCGTGTCGAGCTGAAGTTGTCGTTCGACGGGCCGCCACCGCAGCCTCATGGCTATACGACTGAGCAGCCTGCGCGGATTGCGCTGGATTTGCCGGGAGTTACCAGTCAGCTGGCGAACAAGAGTCGTGACCTGGGCGGCGGCAATGCCCGCAGCGCCACGGTGGTGGAAGCCAAGGACCGCACGCGGCTGATCATCGGTCTGACTCAACTGACTCCGTATAGCGCACGTGTCGAAGGCAACAACCTGTTCGTGGTCGTCGGGCAGGCGGCCGGTAACAAGGCGTCAAAACCGATTGCCAGCGCACCACGCGCGGCCACGGCGGTACCCGCACCCGCCAGAGCCAGTGCTCCCGTGGGCAAGGCTATTCGTGGCGTGGATTTCCAGCGTGGCACCCAGGGTGAAGGCAACGTGGTTATCGATCTGTCGGATCCATCCATTGCCCCGGACATTCAGGAACGCGATGGCAAGATCATCGTCGGCTTCACCAAAACTCAATTGCCTGAGCGGTTGCGCGTACGCCTCGACGTCAAGGATTTCGCTACCCCGGTGCAGTTCGTCAACGCCAGCGCCACGGGCGACCGGGCCATCATCAGCATCGAGCCCAGCGGCGCCTTCGATTATTCGACCTACCAGACCGATAACAAACTGACCATCAGCATCCGGCCGATGACTGTCGATGACTTGCAAAAACGCAACGCCGAACGTTTTGCCTACAGCGGCGAAAAGCTCTCGTTGAATTTCCAGGACATCGATGTGCGCTCGGTGCTGCAATTGATCGCCGATTTCACCAACCTCAATCTGGTGGCCAGTGACACGGTGCAGGGCGGCATCACGTTGCGCCTGCAGAATGTGCCGTGGGATCAGGCGCTGGACCTGGTGTTGAAAACCAAAGGCCTGGATAAGCGCAAGATTGGCAATGTGTTGCTGGTGGCGCCGGCCGATGAAATCGCCGCCCGGGAGCGTCAGGAGCTGGAGTCGCAGAAACAAATCGCCGAACTGGCGCCTCTGCGTCGCGAGCTGTTGCAGGTCAACTACGCCAAGGCTGCCGATATCGCCAAGCTGTTCCAGTCGGTGACCAGCGCCGAGGCGAAAGTCGACGAGCGCGGTTCAATCACTGTCGATGAGCGGACCAACAACATCATTGCCTACCAGACCCAGGACCGCCTCGACGAGCTGCGTCGCATCGTTGCACAGCTGGATATTCCAGTGCGTCAGGTGATGATCGAGGCGCGCATCGTTGAAGCCAACGTCGATTACGACAAAAGCCTCGGCGTGCGCTGGGGCGGTTCGGTGCAGAAGGGTAATTGGAACGGCTCCGGGGTCAACGGCTCTTCGACCACCGTCGGCACGCCGGGCAGCACCAGCACCAACTCGCCGTTCGTCGACCTTGGGACTTCCTCCAACACCTCGGGGATCGGCATCGCCTTCATTACCGACAATGTGCTGCTGGACCTTGAGCTGACGGCCATGGAAAAAACCGGCAACGGGGAAATCGTCTCGCAGCCCAAGGTGGTCACGTCAGACAAGGAAACCGCGAAAATCCTCAAGGGCACCGAAATCCCCTATCAGGAAGCCAGCTCCAGCGGTGCCACTTCGGTGTCGTTCAAGGAGGCCTCGCTGTCCCTGGAAGTGACGCCGCAGATCACCCCGGACAACCGCATCATCATGGAGGTCAAGGTCACCAAGGACGAACCGGACTACCTGAACAAAGTGCAGGATGTACCGCCGATCAAGAAAAACGAGGTCAACGCCAAGGTATTGGTCAACGACGGCGAGACCATCGTGATTGGTGGGGTTTTCTCAAATACTCAGAGCAAGGTTGTAGATAAGGTGCCATTTCTCGGTGATGTACCGTATCTTGGCCGCCTTTTCCGGCGTGACGTGGTTTCGGAGAAAAAATCCGAGCTGCTGGTATTTCTCACTCCGCGTATCATGAACAATCAGGCGATTGCTGTGAGTCATTGATTCTGTGCGAAATTTGATTCTTGTTGGACCGATGGGGGCTGGAAAAAGCACCATCGGCCGGTTGCTGGCCAAAGAGCTGCGCCTGCCGTTCAAAGATTCCGATAAGGAAATTGAATTGCGCACGGGCGCCAATATCCCGTGGATTTTCGATAAAGAAGGCGAACCGGGCTTTCGTGACCGCGAGCAGGCGATGATTGCCGAGCTGTGCGCGTCCGACGGCGTGGTGTTGGCGACCGGTGGCGGAGCGGTAATGCGCGAGGCCAATCGTCGGGCGCTGCACGCCGGTGGTCGGGTGGTCTATCTGCACGCGTCTGTCGAGCAGCAAGTGGGCCGAACGGCTCGCGATCGCAATCGGCCACTGCTGCGTACCGCCGATCCGGCCAAGACCCTGCGGGACTTGCTTGCGATCCGTGACCCGCTGTATCGGGAAATCGCCGACCTGGTGGTGGAAACCGATGAGCGGCCACCGCGGATGGTGGTGCTCGATATTCTCGAACGCTTGCAGCAGCTGCCGCCCCGTTAATGCACGGGGCGAAATGCGCTATCCTCGGCGTCCTGTCGCAGCCGCTCAAAGTTGTGGCGGATGATTACCGGACGGCGTCACACCAGCAGACGCCATGGAATTCGTAAACTCAAGGCAGGACGCCTGATTCCATCTTCACTGTGGGGACACATGCAGACACTCAAGGTCGATCTAGGCGAGCGCAGCTACCCGATTCATATTGGCGAAGGTTTGTTGGATAAGCCTGAGCTGCTAGCCCCGCATATCCGCGGGCGGCAGGTGGCGATCATCTCCAACGAGACCGTCGCGCCGCTCTACCTCGAGCGTCTGACCCGCAGTCTGGCGCAGTTCTCGGTCATTTCCGTGGTGCTGCCCGATGGCGAAGCCTTCAAGACCTGGGAAACCCTGCAACTGATTTTCGATGGCCTGCTGACTGCTCGGCACGACCGTCGCACCACGGTGATTGCCCTCGGTGGCGGCGTGATCGGTGACATGGCCGGTTTTGCCGCGGCCTGCTACCAGCGAGGCGTCGATTTCATCCAGGTGCCGACCACGTTGCTGTCGCAAGTAGATTCTTCGGTGGGCGGCAAGACCGGGATCAATCATCCGCTGGGCAAGAACATGGTCGGCGCCTTCTATCAGCCCAACGTGGTGCTGATCGATACCGCCACCCTCAATACACTGCCGGCCCGCGAACTGTCTGCCGGGCTGGCGGAAGTCATCAAGTACGGGCTGATCTGTGACGAGCCATTCCTGACCTGGCTCGAAGAAAACGTCGATCGACTGCGCGCCCTGGACCAGGTCGCCCTGACTTACGCTATCGAACGTTCCTGTGCGGCCAAGGCGGCAGTGGTGGGTGCCGACGAGAAAGAGACCGGCGTGCGTGCCACGTTGAACCTGGGGCATACCTTCGGCCACGCGATCGAAACCCATATGGGCTATGGTGTCTGGTTGCATGGTGAAGCAGTCGCTGCTGGCACCGTGATGGCTCTGGAAATGTCCGCACGGCTGGGCTGGATCAGCGAAGAGGAGCGTAATCGCGGTATTCGCCTGTTCCAGCGCGCCGGCCTGCCGGTCATCCCGCCGGAAGAGATGACTGAAGCCGATTTTCTCGAACACATGGCAATTGACAAGAAAGTGATCGACGGTCGTTTGCGCCTGGTGCTGCTGCGCCACATGGGCGAAGCGGTGGTGACCGACGATTATCCGAAAGAGGTTTTACAGGCCACGCTGGGAGCGGATTACCGCGCCCTGGCTCAGCTTAAAGGTTAATAAGATCCCGATGACTAGTTTGCATGCCGACGAGGCTTTCCTCGGCCATTACCAGTTAAGTCATGACCCTTTCGCTCCACGGGTGCCTGGCTTCAAATTCTTCCCGGCCCAGCGCAAGCCGGTGCTGGGCCAGTTGCACCACCTGGCTCGCTACAGCCAGTTGCTGCTGGTGGTCACCGGTCCGCAAGGCAGCGGCAAAACCCTGTTGCGTCAGGCCCTGGTAGCCAGCACCAACAAACAGTCAGTGCAGAGCGTGGTGGTTTCCGCCCGTGGCGCCGGCGACGCCGCTGGCGTGCTGAATCAAGTGGCTCAGGCGCTGGACGTTGCTCAGGCCGAGATCGGTGCGATCCTGGCTCAAGTGGTGCAGCTTGCGCTCACGGGGCAGGAAGTCTATTTGCTGGTGGATGACGCCGAGCAACTCGACGAGTCTGCACTGGAAGCCTTGTTGGCCCTGGCTGCCGGCGCGCCGGAAGGTCGTCCGCATGTATTCCTGTTCGGTGAGTCCTCGCTGATTGCTCAACTTGATGCGCTGAGCCTCGAGGAAGAGCGTTTTCACGTCATCGAATTGCAGCCCTACACCGAAGAAGAAACCCGCGAATATCTGGATCAGCGTCTTGAAGGTGCTGGCCGGGGAATCGAACTTTTCACCGCGGATCAGATCTCTGATATTCACGAAAGCTCCGACGGTTGGCCTGGCAACATCAACCAGGTCGCCCGCGATGCAATGATCGAAGCCATGATTGCCAGCCGCTCAGCGGTCAAGCGTCCAAGTATGGGGTTCAACATGCCGAAGAAACACGTATTGGCAATTTCCGCCGTCGTCGTGGTCGCGGTAGCTGCCGCCTGGTTGATGCCAGGTCGCAACAAAGCACCGACCACCGGCGCGCCTGCCAACGAACAGGCACAACTGCCGCTGGGCCAGGGCACGCCAAAACCTAACAGTGCAGGCGCTCCCTCCGTGGAGTTCGCCGGTAATACGCAACCGATGCCATTGCCGTTGGTCGGTAACTCGCAGCCAGTGATGCGTGGTCCGTTGGCCGAAGCGGCTGGAGGCATTACCGAAGGCGATGATGGCGTACCGGTCGAAGGCTCCAGCGCCACACCGCCGACCGTGACCACCACTGCGCCACCGGCAGGCGTTCCAGCGGGGCCCGCGCCGACACCGGCTGCCAAGCCGACGCCTGCGCCGACTCAAGTCGCGACCGCCAAGCCTGTCGCGCCTGTGGCCAAGCCAGCGCCAGCGCCTGCACCGGCTGCCAAACCGGCTCCAGCGCCCGCCAAGCCGGCCGTCGTGGCCAAACCCGCCGAGAAGCCAGCTACCGTGGCCAAAGCCGCTGGTGGCAGCTGGTACGCAGGCCAGGCACCGGGCAGCTATGTAGTGCAGATCCTTGGCACCAGCTCCGAATCGACCGCGCAAAACTTCGTCAAGGAGCAGGGCGGCGAGTACCGTTATTTCAAGAAAGTGCTCAACGGCAAGCCGCTTTACGTCATCACCTACGGTAGCTTCGCCAACCGCGATGCAGCCGTTACTGCCATCAAGGCCTTGCCAGCGAAGGTTCAGGCTGGTAAACCTTGGCCTCGCACTGTCGCCAGCGTCCAACAGGAACTGGCAACAACTCGCTGAAGATTCGGCGGCCTTACCCAGGCCGCCTCTCCAAGCACCTCAAAATTTCTACAAGCGCATGCCGCCTCCAGGGACTGTTGGCGCTTGCTGACGACCGCGACGCAGCCCCATTTGACGCTGGGCGAGGCGCGAGGAACGCTGTTTGGTTTTTCCAAATAAGTTCCGAGCAACGCTGCCCAGCGTCAAATGGGGCGCGTCCCTTCGGGTTGCGCGCCAACGTGCGCGAGGCTGCGTTGCGGGATTTGCCAAGGGAACAACCATTGGCAGCATCCCGCGCCTTGCCTCGCGCACGTTGGCGTGCAACGCGGTTCGCCAGCAAGCGCCAACAGTCCCTGCGGCCGCGTGCCTTGTGGTGTCTGCGTCACAGTAGTCTTTGAGTCGCTGCGGTCAAAATTAAAAAAGTTTTGACTAGCACAGCATATCGCTTTAAACCTTTCACAAATGCGACATGGATTTGCGACATTTCGTCGTCAAATTTGTGAGCCTCTGTGTCGGTGTGTACAATGACCTCCCTTTTGCCCCCGCAAAGCTGGCGTACGTTCGGCGCGGATGGTAACTGGTTGAATTGAAAAGAAATTTGCCTCGATAAGAGGCAGCCTGGTGAGAAAGTGTCTATGAAAGCAGGTCTGTACCAACCAGATGAATTCAAGGATAACTGCGGTTTTGGCCTGATAGCCCATATGCAGGGCGAGCCCAGTCATACCCTTTTGCAAACGGCCATTGAGGCCCTGACCTGCATGACCCACCGCGGTGGGATCAACGCCGACGGCAAGACCGGTGACGGTTGCGGTCTGCTGATTCAAAAGCCGGATGTGTTCCTGCGTGCCATCGCCCAGGAAACCTTCGGCGTCGAACTGCCCAAGCAATATGCCGTGGGCATGGTCTTCTTCAACCAGGATCCGGTGAAAGCCGAAGCCGCTCGCGAGAACATGAACCGCGAAATCCTGGCCGAAGGCCTGACCCTGGTCGGCTGGCGCAAAGTGCCGATCGACACCAGCGTCCTCGGCCGCCTGGCCCTCGAGCGCCTGCCGCTGATCGAGCAAGTGTTCGTCGGTGGTGAAGGCCTGAGCGATCAGGACATGGCGATCAAGCTGTTCAGCGCCCGTCGTCGTTCGTCCGTGGCCAACGCCGCCGATGTCGATCACTACATCTGCAGCTTTTCCCACAAGACCATTATTTACAAAGGCCTGATGATGCCGGCGGACTTGACCGCCTTCTATCCAGACCTGAGCGACCAGCGCCTGCAAACTTCGATCTGCGTGTTCCACCAGCGCTTTTCGACCAACACGCTGCCGAAATGGCCGCTGGCGCAGCCGTTCCGCTTCCTTGCCCACAACGGCGAAATCAACACCATCACCGGCAACCGCAACTGGGCGCAGGCCCGTCGCACCAAGTTCACCAATGATCTGATGGATCTGGATGAACTCGGCCCGCTGGTGAACCGTGTCGGTTCCGACTCCTCCAGCATGGACAACATGCTCGAGCTGATGGTCACCGGTGGCATCGACCTGTTCCGTGGCGTGCGGATGATCATCCCGCCTGCGTGGCAGAACGTCGAAACCATGGACCCGGATCTGCGTGCGTTCTACGAATACAACTCGATGCACATGGAACCGTGGGACGGCCCGGCTGGCGTAGTAATGACCGACGGTCGCTACGCGGTGTGCCTGCTCGACCGTAACGGCCTGCGGCCGGCGCGTTGGGTGACCACCAAGAACGGTTTCATCACCCTGGCCTCGGAAATCGGTGTCTGGAACTACCAGCCTGAGGACGTGATCGCCAAGGGGCGTGTCGGCCCGGGCCAGATCTTTGCCGTGGACACCGAAACCGGTCAGATCCTCGACACCGACGCCATCGACAACCGCTTGAAGTCCCGTCATCCGTACAAGCAATGGCTGCGCAAGAATGCCCTGCGCATTCAGGCGACCATGGAAGACAACGACCACGGTTCAGCGTTCTACGACGTCGACCAGCTCAAGCAGTACATGAAGATGTACCAGGTCACGTTCGAAGAGCGCGACCAGGTGCTGCGTCCGCTCGGCGAGCAAGGCTACGAAGCCGTCGGCTCGATGGGCGACGATACGCCGATGGCCGTGCTGTCCCAGCGCGTGCGCACGCCGTACGACTATTTCCGTCAGCAGTTCGCGCAGGTCACCAACCCGCCGATCGACCCGCTGCGCGAAGCCATCGTCATGTCGCTGGAAGTCTGCCTCGGTGCCGAGCGCAACATCTTCCAGGAGTCGCCGGAACACGCCTCGCGCGTGATCCTCAGCTCGCCGGTCATTTCTCCGGCCAAGTGGCGCTCGCTGATGAACCTCGATCGCCCAGGCTTCGAGCGTCAGATCATCGACCTCAACTATGACGAGAGCGTCGGTCTCGAAGCCGCGGTGCGTAACGTCGCCGATCAGGCTGAAGAAGCCGTTCGCGCCGGTCGCACCCAGGTCGTACTGAGTGACCGTCACATTGCTCCGGGCAAGCTGCCGATCCACGCTTCGCTGGCGACTGGTGCCGTGCACCATCGCCTGACCGAAAAAGGCCTGCGTTGCGACTCCAACATTCTGGTGGAAACCGCGACCGCTCGTGATCCGCACCACTTCGCGGTGCTGATCGGTTTCGGCGCCTCGGCGGTCTACCCGTTCCTGGCCTATGAAGTGCTGGGTGACCTGATCCGCACCGGTGAAGTGCTGGGCGACCTCTATGAGGTGTTCAAGAACTACCGCAAAGGCATCACCAAGGGCCTGCTCAAGATCCTGTCGAAGATGGGCATCTCGACCATCACGTCGTATCGCGGTGCACAGCTGTTCGAGGCCATCGGTCTGTCCGAAGAAGTCTGCGAACTGAGCTTCCGTGGTGTGCCAAGCCGCATCAAGGGTGCACGCTTCGTCGACATCGAAGCCGAGCAGAAAGCCCTGGCGGCTGAAGCCTGGAGCCCGCGCAAGCCGATCCAGCAAGGCGGTCTGCTGAAGTTCGTCCACGGTGGCGAATATCACGCCTACAACCCTGACGTGGTCAACACCTTGCAAGCCGCAGTGCAGCAGGGCGACTACAGCAAGTTCAAGGAATACACGTCACTGGTGGATAACCGCCCGGTGTCGATGATCCGCGACCTGCTCAAGGTCAAGACCCTCGACACGCCGATGGACATCAGCGAAGTCGAGCCTCTGGAGTCGGTGCTCAAGCGCTTCGACTCCGCTGGTATTTCGCTGGGCGCCCTGTCGCCGGAAGCCCACGAAGCCCTGGCCGAAGCCATGAACCGCCTCGGTGCGCGTTCGAACTCCGGCGAAGGCGGCGAAGACCCGGCGCGCTACGGCACCATCAAGAGCTCGAAAATCAAGCAAGTCGCCACTGGCCGCTTCGGTGTGACCCCGGAATACCTGGTCAACGCCGAAGTGCTGCAGATCAAAGTCGCCCAGGGTGCCAAGCCCGGCGAAGGTGGTCAGTTGCCAGGCGGCAAGGTCAACGGTCTGATCGCCAAGCTGCGTTACGCAGTGCCGGGCGTGACCCTGATTTCGCCTCCGCCGCACCACGACATCTATTCGATCGAAGACTTGTCGCAGCTGATTTTCGACCTGAAACAAGTCAACCCGAATGCGCTGGTTTCGGTGAAACTGGTGGCAGAAGCGGGCGTCGGCACCATCGCGGCCGGTGTGGCCAAGGCCTACGCGGACTTGATCACCATCTCCGGCTACGACGGCGGCACCGGTGCATCGCCACTGACCTCGATCAAATACGCGGGCGCACCGTGGGAACTCGGCCTGGCCGAAACCCACCAGACCCTGCGTGGCAACGACCTGCGCGGCAAAGTCCGGGTACAAACCGATGGTGGCCTGAAAACCGGCCTCGACGTGATCAAGGCAGCCATTCTCGGCGCTGAAAGCTTCGGCTTCGGCACCGCGCCAATGATCGCCCTGGGCTGCAAATACCTGCGCATCTGCCACCTGAACAACTGCGCCACCGGCGTTGCGACTCAGAACGAGAAGCTGCGCAAGGATCACTACATCGGGACCGTCGACATGGTGGTGAATTTCTTCACCTACGTCGCCGAAGAAACCCGTGAGTGGCTGGCCAAGCTGGGCGTGCGCTCCCTCGAAGAGCTGATCGGTCGTACCGATCTGCTGGAAGTCCTCGAAGGCCAGACCGCCAAGCAGAACCACCTGGACCTGACTCCGTTGCTCGGCAGCGATCACATCCCGGCAGACAAGCCTCAATTCTGCCAGGTCGACCGCAACCCGCCGTTCGACAAAGGCCTGCTGGCCGAGAAAATGGTCGACATGGCCACCTCGGCAATCAACGACCTGAGCGGTGCCGATTTCGCCCTGGATATCTGCAACTGCGACCGTTCCATCGGCGCGCGGATCTCCGGTGAAATCGCCCGCAAACACGGTAACCAGGGCATGGCCAACGCGCCGATCACCTTCCGCTTCAAAGGGACGGCGGGTCAGAGCTTCGGCGTGTGGAACGCTGGTGGCCTGAACATGTACCTGGAAGGCGACGCAAACGACTACGTCGGCAAAGGCATGACCGGCGGCAAACTGGTCATCGTTCCGCCGAAAGGCAGCCTCTACAAGACGCAGGACAGTGCCATCATCGGCAACACCTGCCTGTATGGCGCCACTGGCGGCAAGCTGTTCGCCGCCGGCACCGCTGGCGAGCGTTTCGCGGTGCGTAACTCCGGTGCTCACACTGTGGTGGAAGGCACAGGCGATCACTGCTGCGAGTACATGACCGGTGGTTTCGTCTGCGTTCTGGGCAAGACCGGTTACAACTTCGGCTCAGGCATGACCGGTGGTTTCGCCTACGTGCTCGACCAGGACAACACCTTCGTTGACCGGGTCAACCACGAACTGGTGGAAATCCAGCGGATCAGCGGTGAGGCGATGGAAGCCTATCGCAGCCACCTGCAACGCGTGCTGAACGAATACGTCGAGGAAACCGACAGCGAGTGGGGTCGTAACCTCGCTGAAAACCTCGATGACTATCTGCGTCGTTTCTGGCTGGTCAAGCCCAAGGCTGCCAACCTGAAATCGTTGCTTTCCAGCACCCGTGCCAACCCGCAGTGATATGCGCCTGAAGAGTTTGATGAGGTTTTAACTATGGCTGAACGTCTGAATAACGACTTCCAGTTCATCGATGTCGGGCGCAAGGATCCGAAGAAGAAACTGTTGCGTCAACGCAAGAAAGAGTTCGTGGAAATCTACGAACCGTTCAAACCCCAGCAGTCGGCCGACCAGGCCCACCGCTGCCTGGGCTGCGGTAACCCGTATTGCGAATGGAAGTGCCCGGTGCACAACTTCATTCCCAACTGGCTCAAATTGGTGGCCGAGGGCAACATCCTCCAGGCCGCCGAGTTGTCGCACCAGACCAACACCTTGCCGGAAGTCTGCGGCCGGGTGTGCCCGCAGGATCGTCTGTGCGAGGGGGCCTGCACCCTCAATGACGGTTTCGGTGCAGTGACCATCGGTTCGGTCGAGAAGTACATCACTGACACCGCGTTCGCCATGGGCTGGCGCCCGGACATGTCCAAGGTCAAGCCGACTGGCAAGCGTGTTGCGGTAATCGGTGCGGGCCCTGCGGGCCTGGGCTGTGCCGACGTGCTGGTGCGTGGCGGCGTGACGCCGGTGGTGTTCGACAAGAACCCGGAAATCGGCGGTCTGCTGACCTTCGGCATTCCCGAGTTCAAGCTGGAAAAGACCGTGCTGAGCAATCGCCGCGAAGTCTTCACCGGCATGGGCATCGAGTTCCGCCTGAACACCGAAGTGGGCAAGGACGTGACCATGGAACAACTGCTCGAAGAGTTCGATGCGGTCTTCATGGGCATGGGCACCTACACCTACATGAAGGGCGGCTTCGCCGGCGAGGACCTGCCAGGCGTGCACGACGCGCTGGACTTCCTGATCGCCAACGTCAACCGCAACCTGGGCTTTGAAAAGTCGCCGGAAGATTTCGTCGACATGAAAGGCAAGAAGGTGGTGGTGCTGGGCGGCGGCGACACGGCGATGGACTGCAACCGTACCTCGATTCGTCAGGGCGCCAAGGCGGTGACCTGTGCCTATCGTCGTGACGAAGCGAACATGCCGGGCTCGCGCAAAGAGGTGAAGAACGCCAAGGAAGAAGGCGTGAAATTCCTCTACAACCGCCAGCCGATCGCAATCGTCGGAGAAGACCGTGTCGAAGGCGTGAAGGTGGTCGAGACCCGTCTCGGCGAGCCGGATGCCCGTGGCCGTCGCAGCCCCGAGCCGATCCCGGGTTCCGAAGAGATCATCCCGGCCGACGCCGTGGTCATCGCGTTTGGTTTCCGTCCAAGCCCGGCGTCGTGGTTCGAGCAGTTCAGCATCCAGACCGACAGCCAGGGCCGCGTCGTGGCGCCGGAGCAAGGCCAGTACAAGCACCAGACCAGCAACCCGAAAATCTTCGCCGGTGGTGACATGGTGCGCGGTTCCGACCTAGTGGTGACGGCGATCTTCGAAGGCCGCAATGCCGCTGAAGGGATCCTCGATTACCTGGGCGTCTGATCGACGCCTGACCCTGTAGGAGCCAGCTTGCTGGCGATGAACGATAACGCGGTGTACCTGATACACCGCGTCGTCTGAATCGCCAGCAAGCCGGCTCCTACAGTGTTTTGTGGTGCTGCAAAGTCTGCATTTCACCGCGACAAATTGACCCGATAGACAAAAGGATCGGCTCTTGCCGTGCCTTTTGCGTCGCGCTCTGAGAAAATGCCCGCACTTTTTTTCCGGATGCCGACATGACTGCCCTGAAGAACGACCGTTTCCTTCGCGCCCTGCTCAAGCAACCCGTAGACGTCACCCCAGTGTGGATGATGCGTCAGGCCGGTCGCTACCTGCCGGAATACCGCGCCAGCCGTGCCAAGGCCGGTGACTTCATGAGCCTGTGCATGAACCCGGCGTTCGCTTGCGAAGTCACGATGCAACCGCTCGACCGCTATCCACAACTGGACGCGGCGATCCTCTTCTCCGACATCCTGACCATCCCCGATGCCATGGGCCAGGGCCTGTACTTCGAGACCGGTGAAGGTCCACGCTTCAAAAAGGTCGTCAGCACCCTGGCTGACATCGAAGCCTTGCCGATTCCTGATCCACAGAAAGACCTCGGCTACGTCATGGACGCAGTCAGCACCATCCGCCGCGAACTGAACGGCCGTGTGCCGCTGATCGGTTTTTCCGGCAGCCCATGGACCCTGGCCACCTACATGGTTGAAGGCGGTTCGTCGAAAGACTTCCGCAAGACCAAGGCCATGCTCTACGACAACCCGCAAGCCATGCACCTGCTGCTGGACAAGCTTGCGCAGTCGGTCACCTCGTACCTCAATGGCCAGATCCTGGCCGGCGCACAAGCAGTGCAGATCTTCGACACCTGGGGCGGAAATCTCTCGGCGGCGGCGTACCAGGAATTCTCCCTGGCCTACATGCGCAAAATCGTCAGCGGCCTGATCCGCGAACACGAAGGCCGCAAAGTGCCGGTCATCCTGTTCACCAAAAATGGCGGCCTGTGGCTGGAAAGCATCGCCGACGCCGGCGCTGATGCGCTGGGCCTGGACTGGACCTGTGACATTGGCGAAGCCCGCCAACGCGTCGGCAACAAAGTCGCCCTGCAAGGCAACATGGACCCGACCGTGCTTTACGCCAAGCCAGAGGCCATCCGCACCGAAGTCGGCCGGATCCTCGCCAGCTACGGCAAGGGCAGCGGCCACGTGTTCAACCTCGGCCATGGCATTACCCCGGAAGTCGATCCGGAGCACGCAGGCGCTTTCTTGCGCGCGGTGCATGAGCTGTCGGCGCAGTATCACGAGTGATCGTCGCCCGATAAAAAACGCCCGGCATTTGCCGGGCGTTTTTGCATCAAAATCAAAAAGATCGCAGCCTTAAGCTTTCAAATTCTCCAACGGCGGCAACTTCGCCAATTTCAACGCCACCAACAGCGCAATCACCAGCAATCCGCTGATGAACAGCCCGATCCCGTTCCAGCCACCCAGATGCCAGGCCATACCGCCCGCCGTACCCGCGATACTCGACCCGGCGTAATAGCTGAACAGGTACAACGACGTCGCCTGCCCCTTGGCCTTGGTCGCGCGACGACCGATCCAGCTGCTGGCCACCGAATGCGCGCCGAAGAAGCCGAAGGTGAAGACCAGCATGCCGAAGATCACTACTGGCAGGGGCGTAAACATCGTCAACGCAAGGCCCGCGAGCATCACCACAATGGTTGCCCAGAGCACTTTGCGCCGGCCGAGCTGGTCGGCCAGGGCGCCGATTTTCGCCGAGCTGTAGATGCCCGACAGGTACACCACCGAGAGTAGCCCGACGAAGGCCTGGTCCATGTGATACGGCTCGGCCAGCAGGCGATAGCCGATGTAGTTGAACAGGGTAACGAACGCGCCCATCAGCACGAACGCTTCGACAAACAGCAGCGGCAGGCCGGCGTCGCGAAAGTGCATGGTGAAGCCGTCGAGCAGGCTACGCGGGTGCAGCGAGCGGGCGCGGAAGTTGCGCGATTCGGGGAGGATTTTCCAGAACACCGCGGCGGCAATCAGCGCCAGGCCGCCGATGACCAGCATTGCCGTGTGCCAGCTGACGAAGTCGATCAGCACCCCGACGATCAAGCGTCCACACATGCCGCCGATGGCATTGCCACCGATGTACAAGCCCATGGCCAGGCCAATGTGCTGCGGGTGGATCTCTTCGCTCAGGTAAGTCATCGCCACCGCCGCCAGACCGCTCAACGACAGCCCGACCAGCGCCCGCATCACCAGCACGCCTTGCCAGCTCGGCATCATCGCACTGGCCATGGTGCACAGTGCGGCGGCGAACAGTGCGGCGACCATCACCGGTTTACGCCCGATGCGATCGGAGATGGGGCCGGTGATCAGCAAGCCGATGGCGAGAAGGCCGGTGGCGACCGACAGGATCAGGCTGCTCTGGGCCGCATTGATGGAAAACTCGCGGGACAGCAGCGGCATCATCGGCTGTACGCAGTAGAGCAGGGCAAAGGTCGCGAAGCCTCCGGAGAACAGCGCCAGCACCGTGCGCATAAACATCGGTGTGCCTTTCTCGATGTAGATCTCGTTATGTTCAGCGACGACATCATTCAGCGCGGCGGGCGGGATTTCATGGGCGAGTGGGGCGACAGCAGTTTTCACTTCGGACCTCGGAGGACGCAGCCGGTCAGGCAATGAAAAAATCATATAGCTGGCTAATGTTTCTATCCAATATATTGTTCGACCTGTTTGATAGGTTTAACGACCTAATGGAGTTTTCATGGAATTGCGTCACCTGCGCTACTTCATTGCCGTCGCCGAAGAACTGCATTTCGGCCGCGCCGCCCAAGTGCTGGGCATCTCGCAGCCGCCGCTGAGCCAGCAGATTCAGGCGCTGGAACAGGAAGTGGGGGCGCGTCTGTTCGAGCGGACCAATCGTCGGGTCGAGCTGAGTGAGGCCGGTCGGCTGTTTCTGGAAGAGGCGCGGCTGGCGCTGGCTCAGGTCGACAAAGCGGCGGATGTGGCTCGGCGGGCACAACTTGGTGAATTGGGTGAACTGAAGATCGGCTTCACCTCGTCGGCGCCGTTCAACTCGACCATTCCCCAGGCGATTTTCTCATTTCGCCAGCGCTTCCCGGCGGTGCACCTGAACCTGCGGGAAATGAGCAGCACCCAAGTGGCCGATGCGCTGGTGGACGAGTCGATCGAGGTCGGCATCATGCGCCCGTTGGGCTTGCCGGACTCCCTCAGCGTGGTGGAACTGATGCGTGAGCCATTGGTGGCGGTGCTCAGCTCCAAGCATCCGCTGGTGGATGGCAGCGAAGAAGGTCTGTTCCTGTCCGCTCTGGCCCTCGAGCCGTTCGTATTTTTCCCGCGCAGCTATGGCAGCGGTCTGTACGCACAACTGCTCAGCCTGGCGCGGGACGCCGGCTTCAGCCCGCACTTTGCCCAGGAGGCGGGCGAGGCGATGACCATCATCGGGCTGGTGGCGGCGGGTTTGGGGGTATCGGTGTTGCCAGCGTCTTATCAGCGGATGCGCATTGATGGCGTGGTGTATCGGCCATTGCTCGATCCAGAGGCGATTTCGGCGGTGTGGCTGGTGCAGCGCAAGGATCAGAAGTCGCCGATGGCCAAGGCGTTTGTGGAGTTGTTGACGCGTAAGCTGATGCCATAGCGCTACAAGGTTTTTATTGGGTGCAGCCCTAGGTCTTTTAACGTATCGGCCGATACCGTCATTGGACTCATCACAAACTAGGGAGATACAGGATGTTCAAGCAGTTAACGTTCACCGCATTGCTGGCATTGTTTGCTCTGACCGGTGGTTGTGCTTCGGTAAAAATGGCCGATGAGACCCAGGACGCTCAAGCGAAGACTTTCCAAGTGAGCCCCGACAAAGCCAATATCTACGTTTATCGCAACGAGAGCATGGGCGCCGGGGTGAAAATGCCAGTGACCCTCAATGGCAAGCCTGTAGGGCAGACAGTCGCCAAGTCCTATCTGATGTTGGCCGTCCCGGCTGGCCAGCAGACGCTGGTGTCTTCGGCGGAAAACGACTCGGAACTGAAACTCACCGCAGAAGCGGGCAAAAACTACTTTGTCTGGCAGGAAGTGAAAGTGGGTTTCATCAAGGCGCGTAACAACCTGCAAGTCGTCGACGACAAGACAGGCCGTGCTGGTGTCGCTGAAAGCAAGTTGATTCAAGCGCAGTAAGTGTCTGGGCGGCCCCTGCGCTGAGCGTGGGGGCAAGCCCCTCACCACAAGTGTTGTTGCTGAAGCTTCGCCAAATCCCCCTTCAACGCAACCCCGGCCATGATCGCCCCAGCGTGGCACTCATAGGTCTTGGCATCCTTGCGCTCATTGCTCTTGTAGAAGCTGACGAGGTTGGTCACGGCGTTGGCGCCGGCATGCTGGTCTCCTTGACCCTGATATTTCGTTTACGACCAGCGGCGGAAGATCAACGAGGTGTTGACCCCACCAAAAGCGAAGTTGTTGTTCATCACGTACTGGTTGCTCATCTGCCGGAATTCACCGCGCAGGTAATCGAGCTTGCCGCACTGTGGATCGACCTCGTCGAGGTTGAAGGTGTGCACGTACAGGTCGCGGTTCATCATTTCGATGCTGAACCAGGACTCCAGCGCGCCGCAGGCTCCCAGGGTGTGGCCGAGGAAGCTCTTCTGCGAGCTGATCGGCATGTGTTCGCCGAACAAACTGTTGGTCGCCAGTGTTTCGGCAATATCACCCTGTTCTGTCGCTGTGCCGTGACCATTTACATAGCCGATGGCGCTTGGGTCGAGCCCGGCGTCTTCCAAAGCCAGCTCCATGGCCCGGCGCATGGTGATCAGCTCGGGGCGGGTGGCATGCTGGCCATCGGCGTTGCTGCCGAAACCGACGATCTCGGCGTGGATGCGGGCGCCACGCGCCAGGGCGTGTTCGAGCTCTTCGAGTACCAGCATGCCGCCGCCCTCACCGATGACCAGGCCATCGCGGCCGCTGTCGTAAGGGCGCGGGCTGGTTTGCGGGGCATCGTTTTTCAGGCTGGTGGCGTAGAGCGCATCGAACACCATGGCCTCGGTCGGGCACAGCTCTTCGGCGCCGCCGGCGAGCATCAGCGGCAGGCGGCCGAACTTGATCGACTCGTAGGCGTAACCGATGCCCTGGCTACCGCTGGTGCAGGCACTGGAGGTCGGGATCAGTCGGCCGGTGAGGCCGAAGAAGATGCTGATATTCGCTGCCGTGGTGTGCGGCATCATCCGCACGTAGGAGTTGGCGTTCAGGCCTTCGGCCACCGAATTGAGCAACATTTTGCCGAACGCCTTGATCTCGTCGGTGCTGCCGGTGGACGAGCCGCAGGACACGCCCATGCGCCCGTCCTTGATCGACTCATCACCCAACAGCCCGGCGTCCGCCAGGGCCTGTTCTGCAGCGCCGACCGCTAGCCGCGATACCCGGCCCATGCTGCGCAGTTGCTTGCGCGTCCAGTGGCCGGGCACCTCGAAGTCGTCTATCGGCCCGGCCAGGCGGGTATTGAGTTCGGTAAAGCGATCCCACTCGTGCATGCGACGAATGCCGCTGCGGTTGGCGGCGAAGTTGGCGGCGATGGTGTCCCAGTCGCTGCCCAGTGAGGTGATGCCGGCCATGCCGGTGACGACGACGCGCTTCATCAGCACAGGCCTCCGTTGACGGCCAGAACCTGCCGGGTGATGTACGAAGCTTCCGCCGACATCAGGAAATTCACTGCGCTGGCCACCTCTTCCGGGGTGCCCATGCGTTGTGCGGGGATCATTTTCATCAGTTCTTCCACCGGCACGTTTTCATCGAGCATCGCCGTGTCGATCAGGCCGGGTGCGACACAGTTAACCGTGATTTTGCGCTTGCCCAGCTCAATCGCCAATGCCTTGGCCGCGCCGATCAGACCGGCCTTGGAGGCGCTGTAATTGACCTGCCCGCGATTGCCGATCAGCCCGGACACCGAAGTAATGCAGACAATCCGTCCGGCGGCGCGACGACGGATCATCGGCATCATCACCGGGTGCAGCACGTTGTAGAAACCGTCGAGGTTGGTGCGCATCACCACATCCCAATCCTCCTCGCTCAGGGCCGGAAAAGCACCGTCGCGGGTCAGGCCAGCGTTGAGCACCACGCCGTAATAGGCGCCATGGGCTTCGACATCGGCTTCAAGGATCGCTTTGCAGCTGGCGCGGTTGCTGACGTCGAATTGCAGGATGCGCGCGTTGCGGCCCAAGGTTTCCACTTCGGCTTTGACGGCTTCGGCGTCCGCCAAGCCGCTGCGGCAGTGCAGCACGATGTCATGCCCCGCTCGGGCCAGACGCAATGCGATGGCGCGGCCAATACCACGGCTGGAGCCGGTGACCAGTACGGATTCAGTCATCACTCGACTCCTTGGGATTCATGCAGATATTGAGCGGCTTGAGGCGGGCGGAACACGTTCAACCGAGCGGTCGCGTGGATGCCGGGGGCGGTGATGTGGCATTCGAATACGCCCATGCCGTTATCGTCTTCCAGCGAGCGTATCCCGTGGATAGTCAGCTCGGTGCCGGCGGGGAAGTGTTCCACGTTGCATTCGAATTTGCGGCTGCCGAGCAGGAAGCCCAGTTCCACCGCATTGCCTTTCTGGCGCGCATGGCAACCGGCATAAGCGGCGACGCTCTGGGCCATCAGCTCGATGCCGACCCAGGCCGGCAGACTGCCGTCGGGGCGATTGAACAGGCCGCCGGGTTTGACGGTGAGTCGGGTATAGATCTGCTCGTCGTCGAACGACAGGATCTGATCGATGAGGATCATGTCGCCGGCATGGGGCAGCAATTCGGCGAGCGGCCAGGTAATCATGAGGCGTCTCCGATAATCAGGCTGACGTTATTGCCACCAAAGGCAAAGGAATTACTCATCAGGTAGCGGGGTGCAATGGACGTCAGGTGGTCGGTCGGGGTCACCCAATGCAACGCCGGCAACTCGGGGTCGGGCTGCCCGTCCCAGACATGGGGCGGCAGGGCATGCTCGTGGTTATCCGCGCTCAGGCTCAACCAGCAGAACGCCGCTTCCAGGGCACCAGCGGCGCCGAGGGTATGGCCGGTCATCGGTTTGGTCGATGAGCAAGGCACGCCTTGTGGAAACAGCGCCGTCACAGCCAGGCTTTCCATGGCGTCATTGTGTTGGGTGGCGGTGCCGTGCAGGTTCAGATAGCTGATCTGTTGGGGTTGCAGGCCTGCGCGGCTCAAGGCTTTGTGCATGGCTTGCCGGGCGCCACGGCCGGTGGGTTCCGGCGCGGAAATATGGTGTGCATCGGAGCTGGCGCCACTGCCGAGCAAAGCAATCGGTTGGCTGCTGCCGGCGGTTTTGCTCATCAGGAACAGCACCGCGGCTTCGCCGATATTGATGCCGTTGCGGTTCGCCGAAAACGGGTTGCAGCGTTGCTCGGACACCGCTTCCAGGGCAGAGAAACCGTTGAGGGTCAGCTTGCACAAGCTGTCGACACCACCGCACAACACGGCATCGCACATGCCCAGGTCGAGCAGCCGCTGGGCACTCATCAGCGCGCGGGCGCTGGAGGTGCAGGCGGTGGAGATCACATAGGCCGGGCCGCTCAATTGCAGCCAGTCGGCGAGAAACGTCGCCGGAGCGCCGAGCTCTTGCTGCTGATAGTCATAATCGGCCGGGAAGTGATGTTCGCGGATGTAATGGGCCAGGCCGCGGCTGGCTTCGTCGATGCCTGAGGTGCTGGTGCCCAGAATGACGCCGATACGGTCGCGGCCGTAGGTCTGGATCGCCTGCTCGATGTCTTGGCGAATTTGCAGCGCGGCCTCCAGCAGCAATTGATTGTTGCGACTGCTTTGATGAGCCAGCTCAGCCGGAATCGGTGCCAGCTCACCACGCACCGCCGCCACTGGCAACGAGCGCTCCGCGACCCAGCCGGCCTCGTTGCGTATGCCCGAGCAATCGCCGGCAAACAGGTTGCGGGCGACTTCCTGCTTGTCGCGGCCGAGGGCGCAGATTACCCCGAGGGCATTCAGGTAAGCGGTCATGGCGTGTTTTCGCCTAACGGGGTGACGCGATAGTGCGGGCCTTGGGATACGTTCAATTCAAAGCTCGGTGGTTGCGAAAGACTTGGTTGTGAATAGCGGATGTTCCAGCGCGCTGACAATGATCGTTGCCCGTCATGCTGCCGGGCAGCGGGATAGTTGCCGTGCAACTCGCCTTCGGGAGTCAATGCAAACAACAGGGCGGCGAACAGCTCCCGGGCTTCCGGATTGGGTGGTAGCAGACCGTCGGCTTGCCATTGGCCATCGATCAGTTTCTGTCGTGCCACGGGAATCCCCAACGGGTCCATCATCGACCAGCGAATGCCCGGGCCTTCACGCTGGATCACCAGGAGCCAGTCCTGACGCTGCTCGGCCATCTGCCGTTCGATATGCAGTTGCAGTGGCAACGCCAGGTTCGGGGTTCGCTCGGGCAGCGGCGTCTGACTGGCACAGGCGCTCAGTAGCAGGACACAACCCAGAAGCAGGAAACGGATCATCAGACACTCTCTTCAAGGGGCTTGCGCGCGACCACATTGACCAGGGTTTCTTCCCGTTGGCCAAAGGGTTTTGGCTGGCGCAAGCCGAAGCGTTCGAGCAGGCCGAAATCCTTGGCGCGACTCCACCACAAGTAAGGGTAAGACACGTTTTTCGGGCCGAATTCAAAACCCTGCCGACGAATCATCTCCAGGTAGCCGGCGGCGCTCTTTTGCACGTGCATCGGGTGGCGGAACAACCAGCGAATCACCCACGTATCAATGTAAGCCTCGGTGGACTCGGCGAACAGCAGATAACCGCCCGGCTTGAGCACCCGATAGAACTCGGCCAGGGCCTGATCCTGCTCGACAAGATGATGGAAGGTCTGGTGGCAGAACAGCAGATCGACACTGGCGTCCGGCACTTTAATGCTCGCGCAGTCACTGCCGATCAGCTCTACCTCCATGCCCTGGCGGGCCGCTTCTTCGCCGCTCAGGTTCAGGCTGTGAGGGTCGGCATCCAGTCCGATCAGATGCTTGGGCGCGAAGGTCTGGCGCAGGTACTGGAACGATTTGCCCTGGCCGCACCCGGCGTCCAGCAAGACCGGTTTGTTGGGCAATGGCTCGCTGAACAGGCTGCGCAAGTCATTGATCGCCACTCGCAATACGTGGTGCTGCCAGGTGTGGCTGCGCAGGAACCAGAAGCCGAAACGGGTTTCTTCGACGTAGTTGTCGCTCAAATAACTCATGTCTCTTCCCTGGCGCACAGGTCTGAGATCATCCGCAGTCGACGTTTGGCTTCGCTGACGAACGGGTTGCGTTCATCCCAGGCGTAACCCGCGAGGATCGAGCTGATCATGCGGCGAATATCCTCTGTACCGCCCTGATAGAAAATCACATCCTGAAAAGTCCCTGCGTACCAGCCCTCGACGTAGCAACGGAAGGTATCGACGCCGCGCTTGAGCGGTTCGGCGAATTCGGTCTGCCAGTCGACGCTTTCACCTTGCAGTTGGCGGTGCAACACCCCGGCGGCCATGCTCGCCGAACGCATGGCGATGGTCACGCCGGAGGAGAACACCGGGTCAAGAAATTCCGCGGCATTGCCCAACAAGGCGAAGCCAGGGCCATGCAGGGTTTTGACGTTGGCCGAGTAGCCGCCGATGGTCCGCGCAGGGGTATCCCATACGGAGTTGTTCAGCACCCCTGCCAGGCTTGGCGTTTCGGCGATGAAGCCGCGCAGGCAGTCGTCCAGGTTCTCGGTGCGGCCTGCGAAGTGTTCGGCGGCTGCCACGACGCCCACCGAGCAGCGACCGTTGCTGAACGGGATGGTCCAGAACCAGATGTCGCGCTGGGTCGGATGGGTGGTAATGAGGATTTTTTCCCGTTCGAAAGCCGGGCTGTCGATACAGTCTTCGACGTGGGTGAACACGGCTTGGCGCACCGGAAAGTTCGACGGTGCCTCAAGGTCCAGCAAGCGTGGCAGTACGCGACCGTAGCCGCTGGCATCGAGCACGAAATCGGCCTCGACGCGGTATTGGCTGCCATCTTCGCGAAGCACATCGAGCTGCGGTTTCGCCAAGCTGAAATCAACGCTGACGATGGCTTCGCCGTAACGGACGTCGACTCCCTGCAGTTCAGCCTGATCGGCCAGCAGTTTGTCAAAGTCGGCGCGCTGGACCTGGAAGGTCGTCGGCTTGCCGTTGCTGAACGTCTCACCGAAATCGAAGGTGCTGTACTGATCGCCCCAGGCGAATGCCGCACCGTTCTTCAATTGGAAACCGGCCGCATTGACCGCGTCGAGCATGCCGGCTTCTTCGACGAAATCCAGGCAGTGGGATAGCAGGCTTTCACCGATGGAAAACCGCGGGAAATGCTGGCGTTCGATCATCAGCACATCATGGCCTTTGCGCTTGAGCAGCGCGGCGGCGATGGCGCCCGAGGGGCCGGCACCGATCACCACCACCTGACGACGTTCCATTTCAACTGTTGGCACGGGTGCTCCTTGCCGGGGCGGCGATGTTCAAAGGGATTCGGTGCATGCCGGCGAGTGCCGGCAGCAGGGTTGCGACCAGGCCCATCAACATCAGCGCGAAATACAGCTCGGGGCTGATGAGTTGTTGTTGCAGCAGCAGGTTGAGAAAGACGATCTCGCTCAAGCCGCGGATATTCAGTAAAAGGCTTTCCCGCCAGCGGCTGGCACCTTCAAACGAGACGCCGGCCCAGCCGAGGCCCAGCCAGTTGCCCAACAATTTGCTGGCGATCGGCAACAACAGGAGCGCGGCCAGTTGCACCCCACCGAGACTGTCGAGGGCGCTGTGTACGTTGATCTGCACGATGCCGAACGTGAGGATCAACGGGATGGCGATCCAGGTCTGCAAACGACTCATCCACGCCGTTGGCAATGGCAGTACCAGCGACACCTTGAGCGCGGCCATGCACAGCAGGTAACCGATGCCGAAAATCAGCGCATTGAGCTTGAAGTGCTCGGCGACCACCAGCAGCGCGAAGAAGCAGCCGCTGTGCAGCAACGGTTGGCGCAACCCGAGCAGTCGCAGCAATAACGGCAGACAGGCGCCTGCCAGCGGCAGCAAGAGGCTGCTCAGGTGCAGGCTGCCTTGGGCGAACGCGAACAGGGTCCAGCAAGTCAGGTCGATCAGGATCGCGGTCTGCACCAGGCGTCGGGTGGCGGCGCGCGGGTAGTTGATGTGTCGCAGGTACAGGTACAACACCGGAATCGCGGTGATGGCGAACAACAGACCGACCGCCAGCGAGCTGATCCACGGCTGTGGCGGCAGTAACCAGACCGCTGTCGCCAGCCCGCAGGCAAAGGGAATGCAGAAACTCGGCAGGGCGATTTTCAGGCTCTGGCGATCCAGTCGCAGGTCGATCACGTCGCTGAGGATGTGCCCCAGCAGCAAGGCAAAGCTCAGGCTGTAGAGGTTCTTCAGCCAACCCGGCGAGATCAGGTCGGCACCGCTGAGATGCCAGCCTGGTTCGATCCAGAAATACATCAGCAGCGGCAGGCCGAAGGTTGCCAGCAACAACTGGCTGACGATCGGAATCAGACCGAAACGTCGACCGACGTGGGTGGCCATGGCGAACAACACCAGGGCCATGACCCAGAACGCCGCGACCATCATGCTGCTGGCTCCGCAACCGGGGCGGTGTGGACTTGGCGTCCGGCCCACGGCGCCAGGATGAAGCTGTACGCCAGGCCGAGGCTCACCGACAGGCCGAAGTTGCTCACCGCCGGTGTGCTGGACACCGCCAGCAGGCCAAACGATAGCCATGTGGTTGCGGCTGCCAGCATGGTGCCCAACAGGCTCGCGGCGGCGCCGCCGATCTGTTCGCGCATGAGGATCGCGTAGTCGACGCTGATGGCTGTCACCAGCAGCAGGCCGAACAGGCTGAACAGCGTCAGCGGCTGCCCGAGCCAGCCGAGGCTTGCCAGGCTGCACAGGGCCGCCAGTAGTGGCAGGGAGACAATTCGCAGTGCGCCACCGAGACCGAATGGCAGAATCAGCACCAGCACGATCAACACGCAGGAGGCGAGTTTCAATTCAGCGGCGCTGATTTGAGTTGCGGCAAATACCTTGTTCAGGTCGCCGAGGCGGTCGACCAGTTGCACACCCGGCAAGTCCAGCGCCTGGACCCGCAACAACGCCGGATTGTTCAAACCTTGCAGGCTGACCATCGCGGCCACGCCGTTATCGGTCGGCCCCAGCCACAGGGTGCGGTAGGGCTCGGCCAATGGGCCAGCCAGGGCCGCGTCGATATCTTCGGTGGGCAGCGCCTGTAGCTTCACCAACTCGGCTTGCAGCGCGTCGGCAGGCACGCCAAGCTCGAGCAACGGTTGCCAGAACTGCGGCAGCTTGCCCAGAGCATCACGCACTTTGCGCTGTTCGCTCGGCGGGCTGACCAACTGGTTGAGCGACAGGTAGCCCTGGAGTTTTTCCAGGTTGACCAACTGATCCAGGCGCTCGCTCAGTGCCGTCTGGCGTTCGAGCAACTCCTGCTGATTGGCCGCGCGCACCAGGAAAAACTGGCTGGTGGGTTGATAGCCGGTGATGCGCGCAATGGTCTGGGCTTCGTCCGTCAGTTGCTGCGGTGCGCCGACCCATTGGCGAATGTCGTTTTTTGTTTGCAACTGCAACAGACCGCCAACACAGAACGCGATCAATAGCGCCAGCAACACCGGCGTGCGTACGTATTTGAGCAGCGACTCGCGCAGCGCCAGCAAAGACTCGGCAATGCGCATCGGCCATTGCGCCGGACGCAGTTGCGCGCCCTTGAGCAGCGCCGGCAGCAGGCACACCGCTGACAGATAAGCGCCGAGCAGGCCAGCGGCGGAGAACACGGCAATCTGGGTCAGGGCCGGGAACGGCGTCCAGGCCAGGGCCAGGTAGCCGATGCAACTGGTGATCAGGCTCAGCGTCAGCCCTGGCAGGGTCAGGCGCAACGCCGGCCAACTGTGCCAGGGTTTCAGGCTCCAGCTTTTCGACAGGTAATGCAGTGGGTAATCCACCGCCACGCCGATCAGGCTTGAGCCCAGCACCAGCGTCATCACATGCATCTGACCGAACAGTGCCACGCAGGCCACCGCGCCGAACAGCATGCCCACCAGCACCGGGACGAACGCCAGCACCACCCGCCAACGCCGGAAGGCCAGCAACAGCAGCAACAAAATCCCCATCGTGGCGCCGCCACCGACCCAGGTGATCTCGCGCGCGGCTTGCCGTTGACCGCTGGCGGCATACAGCAGGCCGCTGGCAGCGAGCAGTTGCACATCCGCCTGGGCGGCTTCTTCGCGACTGTGCTGGAGCAGGTCAGCCACTTGCAGCGGCAGGTTCATGTCGAATGCGTTGCCGACGGTTCGCGCCCGCAGCATCACCCAGCTCTTGCCGTCGGCATCGGCGACCAGCACGCCGCTGCCGATGTCCAACTGCACCGAACCGCGCTGTGGCTGGCTGTTCTGGATGCGCCCGGTCAGGCCGAGCCAGTCATCCTGGCTCGGCACCAGGCTGAACCCGGTGAAGGGGTCGAACAGGGCTTGTACCCGTTGCTGGATAAAGGCGTCGGGATGCTCGATGAGTTGCTGACGGTCGGCCGCGGACAGCATCGCCAGTCGGCCTTGCAGCAATTGCGTGCGCAGCGCTGGCAAGTCGGCTTGCAGGTTCCACTGGACCTTTTCGAACACGCCGCTGGCTTGCCACTGTTCACCGAGTTTTTGCGCCATGGCGATGGCTTGCTGACGGTCTTTATGGCCGACCAGTACCAGCATTTCCCGGTTCAACGGTTCTTGCATGCGTTGTTCGGCGCGCAGCTCCAGCGCGTCCGGCGCGGTGCCTGGCACCAGTTCCATCAGGTTGGCCGACAGCGGAGTGCCGTCGCGCCACTGCCAACCGGCGAGTGCGAGTACCGCCAGCAGCAGGACCAGGAACAGCCGCGGCAGCATCCGTTCACTCGGCAAAGTCATGTTGCTCCGCATCGCTCAAAGGTTGGGCGCTGGTGCTGTCCTGCATGCGCAACAGGGTTCGGTCACCCTGGGTTTCGAGCAGCTCGATGTTGTGTACCAGTTCGCCGCCGTCAATGTTGATCTGATTGAACACCTGTTTGAGCAGCATCGAACGCGGGGTCAGGGTCAGTTTCCAGTTCTGGGCATCACCACTCAGCGACAGCTCGAAATCCCGTTGCAGGCCACTGCTGTCGCCTTGCAGCACGGCGAGGAACAAACGGTTCTGTTCGGCGCCGGCACTCTTGCTCGGCAGCATTTGCCAGCCGCTGGCATCCCGCCGGGCAATGCCCTTGTCGCTGATGCGGTAGTCCTGCTGCAGCGGCGTTTTCAGCAGCCAGAGCAAGCCGTGATTCTTCGCGAGAACGAAGGTGCCCTTGCTGGTCAGTGGCTGGGGCAGGGCGCGCAGGTGTTTTTCCTGGATGAAGTTGCCGTGGATCACATCGGGTTTGGCCAGTTGATCGCTCAGTTGCTGCAGATCGAAGGCCTGGGCCAACGATGAAAAGCCCAGCATAAATATCAAGCTCACACCAATCCCGTAGCAGCTGCCGAGCCTGCGAGGCTGCGTCCGGCGGCGAAGCCGTCGTTCAGGCATATCCGGTGGCGACTGCTGCGCAGTCGAACGCAGGCTTCGCCAGCTGCTACAAAGGAATCGCAAATTCATGGCAGCACCCTTTCAACCGCGTCGGTAAACACCTTGGGCGAAGCCAACTGCATTTCGCGGCTGCTCATGTCGACGGCAACCTGCACTGAAACAGCGCGGGTCAGACGTTCGCCGGTTGCGAGATCGCTGATCAGGTAATTGATCTTCAGTCGGTTCTCCCATTCCACCAGGCTGGCGCGCACATTCAGCTTCTGGCCGAACACGGCGCCGCGCACATAGCGCAACTGCAAGTCGATCACAGGCCAGGCGTAACCCGACGCAACCATGGCGTCGTAGTTGTGGCCGATCCTGTCCAGCAGCGCACAGCGGGCGACTTCCAGGTATTTGACGTAATGGCCGTGCCAGACCACGTTCATGGTGTCGACGTCAAAGAACGGGACGAGGATTTCCGTATCGGTGTGAAGCACTCCCTTGCTACGCATGCAGCCTCCAGTGTTGCTCGGCGATGCGTTGCAGGCACAGACGCAATTCGCCTTCCAGGGCACGGTCTTCGATGACCGGCGGGAAGTCCTTGGCCAATTCCTCGTGCATCGCGGCCAGGGCCGGTGGCAGTGGACGCGCGTCTTCAGCCTGGCCGCGCAGCCACACGCCTTGATTGGCGGCCAGCAGCGTGGCGGCGGCAACCTGTTCGGTCAGCTCCAGCACGCGGATGGCGTCGCGGGCAGCGATGGTGCCCATGCTGACTTTGTCCTGGTTGTGGCACTCGGTGGAGCGCGAGAAGACGCTGGCCGGCATGGTGTTTTTCAGGGCTTCGGCGGTCCAGGCGCTGGTGCCGATCTGCACGGCCTTGAAGCCGTGATTGAGCATCGCACGGTCGGCGGTGGCGCCGGACAGGTTGCTCGGCAAGCCATGGTTGTAGCGTTCGTCCACCAGCAGCGCGAGTTGACGGTCGAGCAAGTCGGCGACGTTGGCCACCAGGTTTTTCAGGCTGTCCATGGCGAACGCAATGTGGCCGCCGTAGAAGTGCCCGCCGTGCAGCACGCGTTCGGCTTCGGCGTCGATGATCGGGTTGTCGTTGGCGCTGTTGAGTTCGATCTCGATGAACGAGCGCAGCCAGTTCAGGCTGTCGGCCAGTACACCGAGCACGTGTGGCGCGCAACGCAGGGAGTAACGGTCTTGCAGGCGATGCAGCGGCGCGGTCGGCGCGTCGATCGCCAGATCCTTGCGCAGCCACGCGGCAACTTGCATCTGCCCTGGATGGGGTTTGGCGGCGAACAGGCGCTCGTCGAAGTGCTCCGGGTTGCCCTGCAAAGCGACCACGTTCAGCGCGGTGATGCGTGTGGCCAGTTGCAGCAGGTAATCGGCACGGGCGTAAGCCAGGCACGCAAGGCCGGTCATCACGGCGGTGCCGTTCATCAGCGCCAGGGCTTCCTTGGGGCGCAATACCAGCGGTTGCCAACCCAGTTCCTTGTGCACATCAGCCGCTTGCCGGCGTTCGCCGCGGAACATCACTTCGCGCTCGCCGGACAAGGTCGCGGCGACGTAGGACAGCGGCGTCAGATCACCGCTGGCGCCCACGGAACCTTCTTCCGGAATCAGCGGCAGGATGTCGTGTTCGAGGAACGCTTGCAGGCGCTCCAGCAACTCCACGCGTACTCCGGACACGCCCTGGCACAGCGACTGTAAACGTGCCGCCAGCACCGCACGGGTGGCCTGGGCATCGAGCAGTTTGCCCAGGCCGCAGCCGTGGAATGTGTACAGATGACGAGGCAGGGCTTCGACGTGGTGCAGCGGCACCGCCACCACACAGGAATCGCCATAACCGGTGGTCACGCCATAGATCACGCCTTCCTTGTCCAGCAGGGAGTCAAGGAACTGCGGACCCTTGGCAATGCGCTGGCGAAACTCGGGGTTGCCCTGCAACTGCGTCGGCACCTGACGGTTGGCCAGGGCCAGCACGTCTTCGATGCACAAAGGGAGTTCGCCGAAGGTTACCGGCTCAAGCGTTGGCGTCGTCATCGGTCTTCCAGAAAGGGTAAAAGTTGAACCATTGTTGGGGCGCTTCGAGGCAATAGTGACCCAGGCGTTCGGCATAGCGCGAAGCCCACTGATGAATGACCTGTTCGCGCTCGCTGCGTTTCCACACCACCGCCTCGGTGAACGGTTCGAGGGTCAGTCGATAGTCGCCCGTGGGCTTCTTCAGGCACAGCAGCAGATTGACCGGGCATTTCAGCAAACCGGCCAGCAGCCACGGGCCTTGCGGGAACGCTGCCTGGTGACCGAGAAAATCCACCGTCACGCTGCGCCCGCCATGCAGCGGCACGCGGTCGCCGGCAATTGCCAGCCACTCGCCGCGCTCCAGGCGCTCATGCAGTTGCAACATGATCACCGGGTCGAGCTCGCTGACCTGGATCAGCCGCAGATTGGTTGCCCCGGCTTCGCCCAGCAGGCGGTTGAACTGCTCGGCGTGCTTGGTGTGCACCAGCACGTTCATGGTGACTTTCTCGCCGATCTCGGCCAGTGCCCGGCAAACCTCGAGATTGCCCAGGTGCGCGCCCACCAGCATCTGCCCGCGTGTGCCGCGCAGTTTATTGCGCAGCAGCGCCGGGTCGATGATTTCGATCTGCTCGATGCTCAGCTTGCCGTTCCACACGTCGAGTTTGTCGAGCATGGAATCGGCGAAGGCCATGAACTGGCCGAACACCCGCCAATGAGTCGGACGCAATTCGCTGCGCCCGCTCCAGTCGGCGAGCCGCTGCTGGTATTGCCAGGCGCTTTGGCGGGCGCTGCGTCCGAACAGGAAAAAGTACAGCACGATGCCGTAGAGCAGCGGGCTCAGCAGGCGTCGGCCCAGGACCTTTGCGCAGAATGCGGTGAACTTCATCAACCAGAAACTGCCACGCTCCTGGCGGTCGGCCCAGTGCTGTTTGTCTGCGTTGCCGTTCATGCCCGCCACCGTCGCCAGAGGATCACCGGTGCTCGCAGCAACATGCCGAAGAACAGCCGGGTGTGCATGCTCGTAATCAGTACGTTGTCGTAGAACAGACGGAAATGTGAAACGCCATCCAGAGGGTAATGGACCCTGGTTTTCAGCCACTGCATCGGCAGATTGCGCCAGGCCAGGCGCACCAGGATGTCGGAGTCGAAGTCCATGCGCTTGCCGATCCTGGCCGAGTCGATCAGTGCCAGGGTTGGCGGTAATGGATAGACACGGAAGCCGCACATCGAGTCGCGAATCTGCAGCGACAGGGTGTTGATCCAGACCATGACGTGAGTCAGGTAGCGCGCGTACAAACGACCTTTCGGCACGCTGGCGTCGTATTGCGGATAGCCACAGATCACCGCCTCGGGATGGTTGCGTGAGTATTCGATGAAGACTTTGACGTCTTGCAGGTCGTGCTGGCCGTCGGCGTCCACCTGCAAGGCATGGCTGAAGCCCAGGCGCGAAGCCTCCCGCAGACCGGTCATCACTGCGCCGCCCTTGCCCTGATTGATGGTGAGCCGGATCAGATAAACCCTGTCGCGCTGCGCCAGTTGGTCGAGTACCTTGGCGCAGGCGGGGCTACTGGCATCGTCCACCAGAATGCATGGCAGGTCACAGGCAAGCAGCGCATCGACCACGGCAGTGATGGCGGTTTCGTGGTTGTAGACCGGGATTATGGCGCAGGGGTTATGCATCGCTGGCAGCCTCCAGCAAAATCCGCCCGCTGGAGCAGGTGGCGGTTTCGTTGCGATAGGCGAAATACAATTTGCCGCGCACCGGATCGAAGCGCAGGTGCAACTGGATTTCATCGCCAGGGCGCACCAGTTGCTGGAATTTCAGCACTTCCATGCCGGCGAACTTTGCCGGCAGGTCCATCAATTGTTGGCCCAGGCTCATTGCCCACTCCACTTGCACCACGCCGGGCAATACCGGGGCCCGGGGAAAGTGTCCGCTGAAATACGCCAGGTCCGGCGGGACGGCCAGTTGCAGGCTCCACTCACCATCGGCTTCGACCTGCTCCAGCACTTGCGGCGCCTTTGGGCGGGGCGCCAGCAGCAAGGCTTCAACCTCAGCCTGGGGCAGTTTGCCCTGCGCGTTCAGCGGCAACTGCCGCAACAGGCGCCAGCGTCGTGGCAGGGCCAGCGTTTCACAGTGCTGGCTCAGATGCTGACGCAACGCTTGCGTGAGGCTGCGTCGTCCCTGATTGCGCAACGCGTGCATACCTCGCTCGCTGAGCACCAGCAACGCCCCCAATGAGGCGCGGTTTTCCTGAACCACTCCCAGGCGCGCTTCGGCGACCCAGGCGTGCGCCATCAGCGCGTGTTCGAGCATGGGTAGCGAGATACGTTTTTCTTCCAGTTTGACGATCCGGTCCAGCCGCCCCAACAGCTCGAAACGGCCGTCGGCTGCGATGCGCGCGGCATCGGCGGTGTGTTCGATATGACCTGCCGGCAGGTATGGCGATGCGATAAGCAGGGCGCCATCGCTGTCCTGGCTCAGCTCCACACCGTTGAAGGGCTGCCAGAGATCCTGGCCTTGACGCCAGGCGATGCCGCCGGTTTCCGAGCTGCCGAGGATCTCGGTCGGCCATTGTTGCAGGCGTTCGTACAGGCTTTGCGAGGCTTCGGCGGGTAACGCGCCACCGGAGGAGAACACTCGGCGCACTGCGCTCAGCGCTGGCCAGTCGAGGTTGTCGCCCATGCGCTTGAGCAATGCCGGGCTGGCGACCCAGGCGAAGGCCGGGTGTTCGCGGCTGGCGCGTTGCAAGTCTTCCGGGAAAGCCAGTTGCTTGCGCACGAACGAACGCCCGGCGCACAGCGGCCACAGCACCCGAAACAGCAAGCCGTAGATGTGCTGGGTGGCGACGCTGCCGATGATGCAGGCTTCGCCCAGATCTGCGCCCCACAAGTGCTCCAGCGCTTCGACTTCATTGGCCAGTTGGCGCAGGGTTTTGTCGATGCGCTTGGGTTCGCCACTGGAGCCGGAGGTGCACAGGCTCAGCTGACAACGATCCAGGTCCAGCGGGTGGGCTGGTAGCGGCGGATGCCGATAATCGCTCAGGTGCGCATCGTCGGTCTGATCGGTCAGCCACAGATCGACCTCGGTCGACCAGCGCTGGCGCGTCTGCGCTTGCAGGTCGGCGGGCAGCAGTACGCTGATCCCGGCACGCCAGGCGCCGAGCAGGGCAATGGCCAGGTCGGCGGCGTCTTCAAGGTGCACGGCGATGCGCTGCACACCCTGGGCTTGCAGGCCGGCAGCCAGGCTCAGGGCCCGGTCGCACAATTGCGCGTGATTCAACGCCGGCTCGGCCGTCACGGCACGCTCCGGCTGAGCCTTGAGCAGCAGTTGCTCAAGTTTTATCCAATTCATGGGTGGCCTCGTACCCGTTGTCGTATCAGCCATTCAATGGCAAACATCAGGCCGATCAATCCATAGGAGATCAGGCCGGTGTACAACATCCACCAGCTCAGCGGCGCCCAAAGGGTCAGGGCGGCGGCGCACAAACCGTTGCAGAGAAAAAACACGCTCCAGGCAATGGTCACCTGGCGGGTGTAGCGAATGGCCCTGGGCGGTAAATCCGGTTCTCGCAGGCGGGCCAGGCGTTCGACCATCGGCGGGCCGTATTTCAGGCTAAGACCGAACAGCACCAGCATGAACGCGCTGATCAGCACCGGGTACCAGCGCAGCAGCACCGGGCTGTCGAACGCTGCCAGCAGCAGGCAGAAGGCGATGGCGACCGTGGACATCCACAGGCTGCCGGGGCGCCGTTCGCCGGTCAGCGCTCGCGCCAGCCACAGGCTGCCCAGCAGCAGACCGAACTGCCACGGGGCAAAATGCTCCATGCCGAAATACACCGCAAAGGGGTACAACAGGCCTGCGAGCAGCAGGCCAAGGCCAATCAGTCGGCTCATGCGGCGGGCTGAACCAGACGGTAAACCGCCTCGACCACGTCGCTGACGGTACGCACCGATTTGAATTCTTCGGCGGCGATTTTCTTGCCGGTCTGGCGTTTGATGTGATCGATCAGGTCGACCGCATCGATGCTGTCGATTTCCAGATCCTGGTACAGGTTGGATTCCAGGTTGATGCGCTCGGGGTCCAGCTCGAAGAGTTCGACCAGAGCATCGCGCAGGGTGTTGAAAATATCGTCACGAGTTTGCATGGTCCGGTCTCAAGCTGCCTGTTTTGCAGTGACGAACGCCGCAAGGCTCGCCACGTTGCTGAAGTGATTACGGGTGTCCTTGGCGTCGGCATCGATTTTGATGCCGTACTTTTTCTGGATCGCCAGGCCGAGTTCCAGCGCGTCTACCGAGTCCAGGCCCAGGCCTTCGCCGAACAGCGTCTGGTTGTCGCCGATGTCGTCGACGCTGATGTCTTCGAGGCCCAGGGCTTCGATGATCAGCTCTTTGATTTCCTGCATCAGGCTAACGGTGTTCTGATCGCTCATCTTCGGCGAGCTCCTTGATAAAGTAAGAGTGCAAATAGTCGTTGAGCTTGCGCGAGGCCTGGGGTGCAGGGCCTTGCGTAGCGAAGGCCTGTGGGTCTATATCGGCCCCGACGCGAAAACTGAAGTGCACGCGGCGTTTGGGGATCCGATACCAGGGTTCGGCCTTGGTCAATGTGGTCGGGTTGACCTTGATAATCACCGGGGTGAGGATTCTCGCACCGCGCAGCGCGATTGCCGCGCCCCCCCGATGAAAGGCCGGCGGTTGGCCGGGTCGGGTCCGGGTGCCCTCGGGAAAGATGATCAGGGTCTGACCGCTTTTCAGCGCGTCGGCAGCGGCGTCGAGCATGTCCATGCTGCCATCGTTGCTGATGTATTCGGTACAGCGTAGCGGACCGCGAGTGAACGGGTTTTCCCAGAGGCTTTTCTTGACCACGCAGTTGGCGTGGCGCACCAGGCCGATCAAAAACACCACATCGATCAGCGAGGGGTGGTTGGCGACGATCATTTGGCCTGGGCGCCCGAGCTTTTCCGCCCCCTGAATGTCATAGGTCAGCACGCCACTGCGCGCCATGAACCGAATGAAAAACCAGAAACACCGGCTGACCGTATGTCGCGCGCGTTGACGATGGACCTGAGCGTCTCCTGGCAGGCAGTTCAACAGCGGGAACACCACCAGTCGCAGGCACAGGCTGCTCAACCCGAACAGGGTAAAGCTTGCGGCGGTGGCCAGCAGGCGCCAGTAGTAGGCGTCGCGGTTTTTATCGGTTACGGGTTGCGTTGCCAGGTCCATACACGATTTTTCCAGGCATGTTGGCAGGTTGTTTGCTGGCCGAGCAGCGTACGCAACAGATTCAGAGCATGGGGCCAGCGGGCTTTGGACAACGTGTGCGGGTCGCTGTTCAGCGACAGTTGCCACTGATTACCGGGGGTGATCAACAGGCCGACCGCATAAGGGAAAGGCACATCATCTATCCAGGCCGAGTAGGCGGCGGGAGGTTGCTCTTCGGTGACGATCAGCAGTACCGCGGGCGCGCCTTCCTCAAGCAGCGCCGCGGCCTCTAGCATGCCGTGTTCAAGACCATCGCCGGCGGCGGCGAGGGCGGTCATTTCGCTGGTTTCGCCACGCATGATCGACCACAGGCCGATGACCGCGTTGTGCACCGACAGGCTGAACTGGGTGGGCGACAACGGTTGGTCGGTCGCCAGATCGCTGAGAATTTCGAAGGTGCGCGGGGTTTCGCCGTGGCGAGAAATAAAGACCAACGGTAAATCCGGATGACCTTCGGCCAAGGGCCAGCCGACACTGAACGCCATCCGCGCCAGACGGCTGAGTCGCCGACGCTGCATGGCCGGCAGAAACGACACATCCGGGGCGGCATCGCTGGGCTCGAGCACGACCGGTTGTCGGCTCCAGGCCTGCCAATCATCCACGCTTTCAAGCCCAGGGGCCCAAGCGCGCCATTGGGCGATGTTGAAGTTGATCACAGACATTCATCCCGCCCCTGCGGGCTTCCTTTAACGCGGTGAGTCGCAAGAACCGCGGCTGACCTGACGTGGCGCTTAACGCCGAGTGGCGCGCATTATCCCGGTGCTGCGGGCGTGTAGCAAATGCTGGTTACATTTTGCGCAACGAAATGTACCGTCTGGTTCGCGAAAAGCTGTCGTTTGGCCATTATCCACAATGCGGCGGACATGTCTGTCGGCACTGTCGGCTATCAATGGACGAGTTGGCAGCTGTTCCGGCCAGAGATTTGCCTATGACTGTGTAGTCTAGATGCTGGCGAGGTAGCTAAGCAGCGATGTGGACTACTACACTCGGTCATTCTTTGATACACGGAGGTTTAGACATGCGGCGCGTGGTGTTCAATCAGAAAGGTGGCGTGGGCAAATCAAGCATTGCCTGCAATCTGGCGGCGGTCAGCGCCAGCGAAGGCTATCGCACGTTATTGGTGGATCTCGATGCCCAGGCCAACTCCACTCAATACCTGACGGGGCTCACCGGTGAGGATATCCCGATGGGTATCGCCGACTTCTTCAAGCAGACCCTGTCCTCCGGGCCGTTCTCGAAGAAAGGTCAGGTCGACATCTACGAAACTCCGTTCGACAACCTTCACGTCATCACTGCCACCGCCGAGCTGGCAGACTTGCAGCCCAAGCTTGAGGCCAAACACAAGATCAACAAGCTGCGCAAATTGCTCGAGGAGCTGGACGGTGATTACGACCGGATCTACCTCGACACCCCGCCAGCGCTGAATTTCTATGCCGTCTCTGCCTTGATCGCCGCTGATCGCGTGCTGATTCCCTTTGACTGCGACAGCTTCTCGCGCCAGGCGTTGTATGGTCTGTTGGCGGAAATCGAAGAGTTGAAGGACGACCACAATGAAGGGCTGGAAGTCGAAGGCATTGTCGTCAACCAGTTCCAGGCTCGCGCCAGTCTGCCGCAGCAAATTCTCGACGAACTGATCGCCGAAGGGCTGCCGGTACTGCCGGTGTACCTGGCAAGTTCGGTGCGCATGCGCGAATCCCATCAGGCCAACACGCCGCTGATCCACCTCGACCCGCGGCACAAGCTGACCCAGCAATTCGTCGAACTGCACAACCTGCTGGAAAATGCCTGAAAGGCAATCAGATCCCCTGACTGTGCAACCAGCTCATCAACTGCGGTAACGGGAAGGCCCCGCTTTGGCGAGCCACTTCCCGGCCGTTCTTGAACAGAATCAGGCTCGGGATCGAGCGAATCCCCAGCTGCGCCGACAACTGTTGATTCGCCTCGCTGTCCAGCTTGGCCAACCGACACTTGCCCGCCAATTGCCCCGCCGCTTGCTCGAACACCGGCGCAAACGATTTGCACGGCCCGCACCAATCAGCCCACACATCCACCAGCAACGGCAGGTCACCCTTGATCTGACTGGCGTAATCGCCTTGCTTCAGTTCGAACGGCTTGCTCAGCAGGACCTCGGCCTTGCAGCGGCCGCACTTTGGATGATCGTTGACGCGTTCGGCAGGGATGCGGTTCAGGCCGTTGCAGTGGGGGCAGGGGATGAGGAGTGGGTCGGTCATGAAGGAGGTCCTGTTAAGAAGCCGATCACTCCTATGTGGAGACGTTTGCTCATATTTTCAATCGTGCAGCGTCTGGCGATGAAACTAGGCTGAATCGTACTGAGCGAGACCGTTGGTCTGCCGAGAGCTATCGCAACTTGCGATATTTTTGATCTGTGTTTAACTCCCCATAGCAGAATGCGATAAGGATGTTGCATGCATGTGTTTACTGAAAAACCAATTCGTGAGGCCAAGGAAAAGTGGCCGCGGGCAGCCAATGCATTGGAGCAGTGGTATCGACTCGCCAAAGGGAGTAGCCCGGGAGACTTCGCGGCGATGAAGTCTATTTTTCCCGCAACCGACAAAGTCGGCGAGTTTCATGTGTTCGACATCGGTGGCAACAAATTGCGGCTTATCGCTTTTGTCAGGTATCGGTCTCAAAAGCTTTATATCAAGCATGTGCTGGATCATAGCGAATATGACCGCGGTAAATGGAAGGAGGGAAGGGTATGAGTGTTCTAATCAAAAAAGCTGCTGAGCATTGGGAGTTCGTCTCGCCATTGCTTCGAAAACCGAAAAACGAAGACGACTATGACATGTTGGCGCGGGCACTCGATGAATTGCTTGAGATGACCGGCGATGATGAGTCGCATCCGTTGATGAGCTTGGTGGACATCATCGGTGACTGGATTGCGGAGTGGGATCGCAACCATCACCCCATGCGCGAAGCCTCTGGTGCAGAGGTTCTTGGCTATATGATGCGCGAACACGGCCTGAGCCAGAGCGAGCTGCCCGGTGTGGGCACGCAATCGGTAGTCTCGGAGATCTTAAGCGGCAAGCGCCAGCTCAACCTGCGGCAGGTTCGCTGGTTGGCCGAGCGCTTTGGTGTGTCCGTAGAGACCTTTATCTGACAAGCCTCACGACGAACAGCTGATCTCCAGATGCTTGCCCCATTCCGGTGGCCGCTCGGCGTAGCTCTCCATTCCAGGCTGCTCCTCGAACGGATTGCTCAATACCGCGTGCAAACGACGAACTTCTGAATAGTCGCCGCTTTCCGCCGCATCGATGGCTTTTTGCGCCAGATAATTGCGCAGGATGTACAGCGGATTGACCGCATGCATTCGTTTGCGGCGCTGCTCCTGATCAATCACGCCTTCACGGGCAACCCGGGCGGCGTAGAGCTCGCCCCACGCATCGAAACCCTTGATGTCGACAAAGTCATCGCGCAACCGGGCGACGGCCAGCTCCGGTGCCTCATCGCCGAGGCGGCGGAAGAACAGGCTGTAATCGACGCCGCTGTTCTGCATCAGTTGCAGCAGCTGCTCCAGCAGTTTCTGGTCGTCGTCTTCGGCGGTAGTAAGGCCGAGGCGGCGACGCATCAGGTCCAGGTAGTGGGCCTGGAACAGTGGCAGGTACAGGCCGAGGGTTTCGCGCAGGGCTTCGACGCTGATGAACGGTGTCAGGGCCTGGGCGAGGGCGCTGAGGTTCCACTGGCCGATTGGCACCTGGTTGCTGAAGGAATAACGGCCCTGGTCATCGGAGTGGTTGCAGATGAAGTGGGCGTCGAAGTCGTCGAGGAAGGCGAACGGGCCGAAGTCGAAGGTGATGCCGAGGATTGACATGTTGTCGGTGTTCATCACGCCGTGGCAGAACCCATAGGCCTGCCATTTGGCGATCAGTTCGGCATTACGCTCGACAATTTCGCGGAACATCGCCAGGTACGGCTCCGGCTGCTCCAGGCAGTGCGGGAAGTGCATGGCCAGCACGTGCTCGCCGAGTTCTTTCTGCTGCTCGGGGCGCTTGGTGTAGTAGAAAAATTCGAAGTGCCCGAAACGCACATGGCTCGGCGACAGGCGCAGGACCATGGCCGCGCGCTCCTGTTTCTCGCGCCAGACCGGCGTGTCGGAGCCGATCACGCACAGTGCGCGCGTGGTGGGAATGTTCAGGGCATGCAGGGCTTCGGAGGCAAGGAACTCGCGGATCGAGGAGCGCAGCACTGCCCGTCCATCGCCCATGCGTGAGTAAGGCGTCTGACCGGCACCCTTGAGGTGCAGGTCCCAATGCTCGCCGGCTTCGTTATAGACCTCGCCCAGCAACAGGCCGCGACCGTCGCCCAACTGCGGGTTATAGGAGCCGAATTGATGTCCGGAGTAGACCATCGCCCGCGGCTCGGCTTCGGCCCACAGCTTGTGGCCGCCGAACAGCTCGGCGAACACTGGCGTTTCGGCCTCGGCCGGGTCCAGGTCCAGCAGCGCCATGGCGGCGGGGCTGGCGACCACCAGTCGCGGAGCCGCAATGGGCTCAGGCAGTACGTGGGTTGAGAACGCATCGCCCAGGCGGGCGAAGCGATTGTCGAAGGTCAGTTCGTCGAGGGCTTTCAACGGCCATCTCCAGCAGAATGTCCGAGCATTCTGCTAGGGATAGCGCGCTTAGTCGAGTTCGACAGGCGGTGGCTCTTGCCGCGGTTTGCTGGTGGGTGCCGGAACAATGGTTTTGGTTTCCGGCTCAACCGGGACCATTTTGTATTCCTGGCCCTGAAGGTTCTTGAGATAGACCTCCATCTGCCGGAACGAGATGTTGATGTGCTGCTTCTTGAACTCGCGGTTGATGAAGCGGTTGACCTCATCGAGCACCGGGTTACGGTCACCGAGGTCGCGCACATGCATGCGCAGCTCGTGGTCGAGGGTGCTTTCGCCGAAGTTCAGGAAGTACACGTGGGGTTCCGGGTCCTTCAGCACACGCGGGTTATCGCGTGCGGCCTTGAGCAACAGTTCTTTCACCAGGTCCAGATCCGAGCCGTAGTCGACGCCGAGCTTGAGGGTCACCCGGGTGATGGTGTCGGTCAGCGACCAGTTGATCAGTTGCCCGGTGATGAACGTCTTGTTCGGGACGATGATGTCCTTGCGATCGAAGTCGGTGATGGTCGTGGCACGGATGCGGATCTTGCTCACCGTGCCCGACAGGTTGCCGATGGTGATGGTGTCGCCGATCCGCACCGGGCGTTCGAACAGGATCATGATGCCGGAGATGAAGTTGGCGAAGATTTCCTGCATCCCGAAACCGAGACCCACCGACAGCGCTGCCACCAGCCATTGCAACTTGTCCCAGCTCACGCCGAGCGTGGACAGGGTCGAGACGAAACCGACACCGGCGATCACATAGGACAGCAACGTGGTCGTGGCGTAGGAACTGCCCTGGGCCAGGTTGAGCTTGGACAGCACAAACACTTCCAGCAGACCCGGCAAGTTGCGCGCCAGCGCGAAGGTGATGCCGATGATGATCAGCGCGCCAAGCATGTCGCCGATGCTGATCGGCACCATGCTCATGTTGGCGCCGGTGCCGCTGGTGTATTCGTAGAGGGTGATGTTGTCCAGGTACGAGAACACCGAGATCAGGTCCGACCAGACCCAGTACAGCGCCGCGATGAAACCGCCGAGCAGGGCCAGGCGGATCAGTCGCAGCGACTGCTCGTTGACCTTCTCGATGTCCAGGGTCGGCTCTTCGATCACGGCTTCGCCGTCGCCAGCCTCTTTCGCAGCCTGGCGTTTGGCCAGGGCGCGCTGATAGGCCAGGCGCCGTGCCGCAACGCTGAGGCCGCGCACGAAGGTGGCTTCGATCACCAGCCAGAACATCAGCAGGTACAGGGTGTTGATCAACCGGTCGCTGAGTTTCAGCGCGGTGTAGTAGTAGCCGAAGCACACGGCGACGAACAACGCGATCGGCAGGACGGTGAACATGATTCCCACGGCCTTGCGGAACAGCGAGGCGTTTTCATGGTTTGGGCTGCTGACCAGCAAGCGGCTGAGCAGCCAGGTCATCAAGGCGTAGCAGGTCAGCACCACCGGCATGCCAAGCACGTCATCGGCCAGCGCCGCCGGTTGCAGCTCGGCGACCGCCACTACAGTCACCAGGGCCATCACCACCAGCCCGAGCCGGCGAATCCAGCCTTGAAGGAATTCGACCTGGGGCTTTTCCCAACGGAAATGCAGTTCGGCCACGCCACCCGGCGCGAGGATGCGGTAGGCGGTGTAGAACACCAGCCAGGCCTGGGCCATCTGCAACAGCGCTGCGCCCATGTTGGCGTTCTGGCCGCGGGCGTCGATCTGCAAGGCCAGGCCGCACAAGGCCAGGCCCAGAGAAACCGGCATCGCCAGCAGGATGTTGATCAGAATCGCTTGCGGGGTGTGCCACTGGCTGTCGCGTTTGAAATGGCCGATGTCCTGGTGAACTTTGTTCAGGCGGGAATAGAGATTTTTGCGGCGCCACAGCAGCGCGCCGATCAGCAGGGCCAGTGGCAGGAACAGCAGCGGCCGTTGCGTCAGACCATCGGTCAATTCGCTCAGGCTCGAAGCCCACGGCAGGGTAGTGACCTGGCGTTGCAGGCGTTCCGGCACGCTGTGCATCCACTCAAGATCCAGCGGTTTGTTGCTGGGAATCCAGAACATCTGCTCGTCCAGCGTAGCCCGCAGACTTTGCGCGGTGCTGAGCAGTTGTTTCTGATTGAGTTGCAGCGTGATGGATTCGTTGAGCACCGCGCTCAGTTCGCGATTCAAGCGCTCCAACAGGTCCGCGCGGGTGTTGGCCAGGTCCAGCAGGCTCTTGCGCAGTTGCGGGGTGACTTGCTCGGGTGGTTGAGTCGCCAGCAGGTTATCGACGTAGGTGATCGGGTTGCTGAGCAGTTCCCGTTGCTGGCTGACTTCGAACTGATACAGGCGAATGTCGGCAATCTGGTCGGCCAGGTCGCGGTCGAGCCTTAGACGCGGCAGGGCCTGTTTCTGTTTGTAGAGAATCTTGGAGAGCAGCAGGCTGCCCTTGAGCACGTTGATCTGTTCGTCCAGCGCCGAGTCGCTCTGGGTCACGCTGTCCAGTTGCTGCTTGGTCTGCAGGTTCTGTTGAGTGACTTCGTTGAGGCGGTCGGTGCTTTTGAGCAGGTAGTCGGAGAGCTTCAGGTTGGCCGCGCTTTCGGTGGCCAGCAGGCTACTGCCGCCGGCCTTCTGCGCCTCGATGGACTGCTGGGTCACGGTCTCTTGTGACTGGGCCAGGCGTTTCTGGTTGATCAGGGTTTGCAGGTCCTGGATCTCCTGATCCAGGCGATCGGACTTTTCTGACAGCAAGTCGTGCTGGCTGTTGCCCAGGTCCTGCAACAGGCTGTTGCCGGCCAGTTCCTGGCGGCGCAATGGGATCAAGGCGTTCAGTGCCGCGAGTTCGGCGTTGAGCTGATCGCGTTGCTCGGCGGTCAGGGTCTTGCCGCTGTCCTTGCCAAGTTTGAGGATGTTGTTGATCTGCTGGATGCGCGTCTGGCTGGCAGAGATCTCGGCCTGGGCGCGCTCGGGGCGGGTCTGGGCGGTAATGATCAGGCTGTTCGCTTCGGCCAGGGCTTTCTGCAGGTCGCTTTGTTGAGTGGAGCGTTCGGTCAGCAGTTGCTCAAGCTGCTGGATCGTCTCTTTGGTATAGCGTTGCCCCACCGGCACCACTTTGGTGGCCTTGAGGCGGGTCAGCTCGCGCTGGTTCTCGATGTTCTGCCTTGGAGCGTTGGTCAACTGCTGTTTGAGATCGATCAGCTTCTGGTCGTAATCACGCCGGTTGTTGAGCTGGGTGAGCGTGCTCTGCAGGACCGCTTGCAGGGCTTTTTGATCGGCCTCCGGCAGTTTGCGGTCGGCGATCTTGTCCAGGCTCGCTTGCACGGCTTCGCTGGACGGCGGCTCGGCGGCTTGCAGCGTGTTGATGGAAAGACTCAAGCCCAGCAGGGCCATGATGAAAAAGGTACGCAGAGTTGACATAGAGACCGATCGAAAACGAGACGAAGTGTGGAGTTTAGAGGAACAGGCCGGGGCCGGGGCGACTTCCTTCGGGGAATCTGACGCCCACTTTCCCAATCTTGTTCCCTTCCATGACCGCGACGGTCCAGAGGGTGTTGTTCCACTCCACCTGGTCACCGACGACTGGAGCGCCGCCCACTTTCTGGGCAATGAAGTGGCCGAGGGACATGTTCGGATCGATGCCCTCGACTTTCAATCCGTACAGGGCAGCAACCGCGCCCAGCTGGGCGTCTCCTTCGAGTACGAAGTCGCCGAAGAAGCGCAAATCCAGCCCCCGTTGCGGTGCCTGGCTGAAGAGTTTTCCGAGGGCCGGAAGGTTGTGTTCATGGCCGATCACGCAGAGCAAATCATCGACTTCGAGCACCGTACTACCCGACGGATGGAGCAGTTGCTGGCCACGAAACAGGGCCGCGATACGTGTGCCTTCGGGCATTTTCAGCTCGCGAAGGGGTGAACCGATGCACCATTTCTCGGCACCGAGGCGATACACGAACAGTTCCCACTCGCTGGTGACATGCACTTCCAGCGCCGATCGGGAGATCGGCAGGGGCTCCGGCGGGACGGTCACTTTCAAAAGCTTGGCGACCCACGGCAGGCTTGTGCCCTGCACCAACAGCGACACCAGCACGATAAAGAACGCCAGATTGAAATACAGTTGAGCATTGGGCAGCCCCGCCATCAGCGGGAACACCGCCAGAATGATCGGTACGGCACCGCGCAGGCCAACCCAGGAAATGAATGCCTTCTCGCGTCCATGGAACGCCTTGAAAGGCAGCAGGCCAGCCAGCACCGACAGCGGACGGGCAAACAGAATCATCCACAGCGCCAGGCCCAGCGCCGGCAAAGCGATCGGCAGCAGGTCATGGGGCGTGACCAGCAGCCCCAGCACCAGGAACATGCCGATCTGGGCCAGCCAGGCCATGCCGTCGAGCATATGCAAAATGCCGTGACGGCTGCGTACCGGGCGGTTGCCGATCACCAGGCCGCACAGGTACACCGCCAAAAAGCCGCTGCCGTGCAGGGCGTTGGTCAGGGCGAACACCACCAGGCCGCCGGCAATCACCAGAATTGGATAAAGGCCGGTGGCCAGGTGGATGCGGTTGACCAGTTGCAACATCAGCCAGCCACCGCCGAGGCCGATGACGCCGCCAATACCGAACTCACGCAGCAAGTGCCCGAGCAGGCTCCAGTGCAGGCCGGTCTGGCCGCTGGCGAGCATGTCGATCAGGGTGACGGTGAGAAATACTGCCATCGGGTCGTTGCTGCCGGATTCGATCTCCAGGCTCGCGGTCACCCGCTCGTTCAAGCCTTTACCACCGAGCAGCGAGAACACGGCCGCGGCATCGGTGGAACCGACGATGGCGCCGATCAGCAGGCCCTGAATCAGGTTCAGGTCGAACAACCACGCCGCCGCCATCCCGGTCAGCCCGGTGGTGATCAACACCCCGACCGTGGCCAGCGACAGCGCCGGCCATAACGCCACGCGAAAACTCGCTACCCGGGTGCGCAAGCCGCCGTCGAGCAGGATCACTGCCAGGGCGAGGTTGCCGACCAGATAAGCCGTGGGGTAGTTATCGAAAATAATTCCGGCGCCGTCGACACCGGCCGACATGCCCACCGCGAGGATGATCACCAGAATCGGGATCCCGAGGCGCGATGAAAGTGAGCTCACCAGAATGCTCGCACCTACCAGCAACGCGCCGATCAAGAACAGGCTGTTGATGGTCGTCGCATTCAAGGGCAGTACTCCGGAAGCGTAAAGGCGGGCGCAAACTGACCATGCAGTCCGCGTGCCAGCGATTCTAACCTGTTGAAATGTGATGCTGTCAAAAAGCTTTTGACGGCGATCATCCCCTGTGGCGAGGGGGCTTGCCCCCGTTGGGTCGCGCAGCGACCCCAAAGCCGGCGCTGCGGTGCGCCAGGTTCAACGCGTGGGTCAATTGCGACTGCTTCGCAGCCGAACGGGGGCAAGCCCCCTCGCCACAGGGGGGAGCCGTTACAGGCTAAACCGCCCAACCATGTTGTTCAGGTCCAGCGCCAGGCGCGACAGTTCGTTGCTGGCCGCACTCGTCTGGTTGGCACCGGTGGCCGATTGCACCGACAGGTCACGAATGTTCACCAGATTGCGGTCCACTTCACGGGCCACTTGCGCCTGCTCTTCGGCCGCGCTGGCGATCACCAGGTTGCGCTCGTTGATTTCGACGATGGCGCTGTTGATGGTGTCCAGCGACAGGCCGGCACCGCGCGCGATGTTCAAGGTCGACTCGGCGCGCTCGGTGCTGTTGCGCATCGAGTCCACGGCGTGTTCGGTGCCGCTCTGGATGCTGCCGATCATGCGTTCGATTTCGCTGGTCGACTGCTGGGTGCGATGGGCCAGGGCCCGCACTTCATCGGCAACCACCGCAAAACCACGACCGGCTTCACCGGCACGGGCCGCTTCGATGGCGGCGTTCAACGCCAACAGGTTGGTCTGGTCAGCCAGGCCGCGAATCACGTCCAGCACTTTGCCGATGTCTCGCGACTCGTTGGCCAGATCGCCGATCAGGGTGGCGGTGCTCTGCACATCGGCGCTCATGCGTTCGATGGCGCTGACGGTCTCCTGTACCAGGTCACGACCGTCGCCCGCCGAAGTGGTGGCGTTTTTCGAGGCTTCGGAAGTGCTCACGGCATTGCGCGCGACTTCTTCCACGGCGCTGGTCATTTCGTTGACGGCGGTGGCGGCCTGTTCGATTTCGTTGTTCTGCTGGGTCAGGCCGCGGGCGCTTTCGTCGGTGACACTGTTGAGTTCTTCCGCAGCGGATGCCAGTTGCGTGGCCGAACCGGAAATCCGTTGCAGGGTGTCGCGCAGTTTGTCCTGCATCTTCTCCATGGCGGCCAATAGACGACCGGCTTCGTCTGCACCGTCAACCGTGATCGGGCGTGTCAGGTTGCCTTCGGCGATTTCTTCGGCGGCGCTCAGGGCGTTGGCGATCGGTTTGGTGATGCTGTTGGTCAGCAGCCAAGCGAACAGCAGGGTCAGGCCGGTGGCGATGACCAGCAGGGTCACCACCAGGTTGAAGGCCGAAGAGTACTGGTCGGCGGCTTGCTGGTTGGTGTCGATGGTCTGCTGGGTGTTGATCTCCAGCAAACGGTTGAGCGCGGCGTTGGTGGCTTCAACGTTGTTCAGTAAATCGGTGTTGAGCAGCGTGCGCAGTTCGTCGACCTGATTGTTGCGCGACAGGCTCTTCATCCGATCTTCGATCTGGCGGTACTGACCCAGCAGTTGCACATACTGATCATAGGCTGCACGTTCCTGCGGGCTGGCGATCAACTTTTCGTAGCTCGTCTGCGCCGCTCGGATCTGCTGGTTACGGGTTTCCAGCAGCTCGATGGTTTTCTGCTGGACGTCCGGCTCACGATTCACCAACAGGCGATAAGACAGCACACGCAGGCGCAGGGTTATCTGAGTGAGTTCGTCGAGGCTTTTGATGCTCGGTACGCTGTTCGAGGTGATCTCTTCGGCGGCGCTGCGAATCTTGCTCATCTGGTTCAGGGCGAACACACCCAGGATCAGCATCATGGCGCCAATCAGGGTGAAACCGAGGAACGCCCGCGGTGCGATATTCATATTTCTTAGGGACATGGTGTTCACCGAAAAAAGCGCCTCCGTGCGAGGCTGAGACTGTTGTATGGATGACTTATCGGTCATACGACTAAAGTCTTGAGTCGCTGCGCGTATTTGTCGCAGAAGGGCCGCGACGACGAAGTGCAGGAACCAGAGCCGTCAATCGCAGTCTTTAAAGTTCGCGAGGAAGGTCGACCGCCAGGAAAATCAAGGCCTTGCGCCTGCATACCCCTGGCTTCCACAGTGACTTTTCTTTATCGTACGCGCCCTTTGAAAATGCCCGGAAATCAAAATGTTAGAAGCAACCCTAAGCCAATTGGAACAACTGGTCAGCGACCTGGTGCAACAGAACCAGGCGCTGCTCGGCACCAATCAATCCCTGAGTGCGGAGCTGGCCCAGGTCAAGGATGAAAACGAAAGCTTGCAACTGAGCCTGATGGAACAGGAAGAGAAACAAGGCGCCACCGTTGCACGCATTCAGGCCTTGGTTGAGCGCGTCAGCGCCGGCCCTGTCAGCGCATGAGTTACGGCGCCGCAGGGGTAAAAGTCGTCTCGATTCTGGGTGAAGACTATTCAATCAAGGCGCCGGCCGGGGAAGAGCAGACCCTGCTGGACGCCGCCTTAATGTTGAAGGCCGCTCTGGCCGAGACCAAAAAGAAATACCCGGCACTGATCGGTGACCGCTTGCTGGTGCTGGCGGCGATGAATCTGTGCTCGCAGCAGATCGAAATGCAAAAGCGTCACCAGCAGGAACTCGACCGTTACCAAGAGCAAGTCAGCGCCACGGTTGAAGTGATCGCCAAGACGATCAATCAGGCCTGAGCGGCTTTGCGCACAACCAAAGAATAAATTGTCGATTTAGTTGTATACAATCGGCATGGCTGTTGCAGTGTTTCAGCCTCTTATTCTTTGGGGGTGCTCCATGCAGTTCTGGCGACGCAGTATTCAATGGCAGTTGATCCTGAGCATGGGCACCGCCCTGCTGGTCAGTATTCTGATCGTGGTTGGCATTTATACCCTCGTGGTCAACCGCCTCGCCCAGCGCTATCTGGTCGAGCAGGCGTTACCGTCGAGCATCGAAGCGATGCGCAACGACATCGAGCGCATCCTCGTTCAACCCCTCACCGCCGCCAAGGACATCGCCAGTAACAGCATGGTGCGCGACTGGTTGGCCGGAGGCGAAAACACTGCCCAGGCCGCTGCTTTCGTCAGTTACCTGGAAGGCATCCGCGCTGAGCACAAAGCCTTTACCGCGCTGATCATCGGTGCCGCTTCAAACCATTACTTCACCGAAAAAGGCCTGGACCGCACACTCGGCCGCTCCAATCCCAATGACGCCTGGTTCTATTCGTTCCTCGACAGTAATCAACCGCGCACCCTCAATATCGACCATGACACCGCCACCGGTGAGTTGGCGCTGTTCATCGACCTCAAAGTCGAGCAGGCCGGCAAAGTCGTGGGCGTGGCCGGGCTGGGCCTGAGCATGAAAGAACTGTCGGAGCTGATCCACAACTTCAACTTTGGTGAGCGCGGCAAGGTCTATCTCGTGCGCTCCGACGGTTTGATCCAGGTTCATCCCGAGGCGCAGTTCAGCGGCAAACGTACGCTGGTCGAACAGATCGGCGCCTCGGCGGCGCAAGCGGTGATGACCTCCACCGCGTCTGGCAGCAGCAGTTTTGCCCGCGATGGCGAAGAGTTTCTGGCCTTGAGCCTGCCGCTGCGTGATCTGGGCTGGACCCTGGTGGCCGAAGTGCCGCAGTCGCAGATCTACGCTGAAGCTCGCCGGGCGATGTGGATGAGCGGCGGCATTGGTCTGGCGGTGGCGTTGGTTTGTCTTTTATTGGTGGTGTTGCTGGCTCGTGGATTGGTGCGACCGATTCGTCAGGTAACAGCGGCGTTGGTTGCCATCGGTAGCGGTGGTGGAGATTTGACCCACCGGTTAGATTCCAGCCGCGCCGATGAGCTGGGTGACCTGGCTCGCGGCTTCAATCGGTTCCTGGAAAGTCAGCGCGAGATGATCGGCGAAGTGCTGACCACCAGTGAACATTTGCGCACGGCAGTCAGTCAGGTGGCGCGGGTGGTGGACAACACCGCTGAGCGTTCCGGACGTCAGCAGGAAATGACCGACATGGTTGCCACCGCCGTTCATGAGATGGGCCTGACCGTGCAGGAAATCGCCCAGAACGCTGGCAACGCGGCGGTTGCTTCGCAAACCGCGCGGGATGAAGCGCTGCAGGCGCGGGAAGTGGTGGGTGGGTCGATTCGGCATATAGAAAGTATGTCTGACGAAATTGGCGTCGCCGCCGGAGCGGTGGGTGAGTTGGCCCTGCAGGTGGCGTCCATCGATCAAGTGCTGGCGGTGATTCGCGGGATATCCGAGCAGACCAATTTGCTGGCGCTCAACGCGGCCATCGAAGCGGCGCGGGCCGGGGACATGGGGCGCGGCTTTGCGGTGGTGGCCGATGAAGTGCGGACCCTGGCGCGGCGGACTCAGTCGTCCACCGACGAAATTCAACAGATGATCGGCAGCCTCAAGCAGGGCGCGGAAAATGCGGTGTCTTCAATGCACGCCGGGCAAGCGGCGACCGGCACGGGGGTTGAGTCAAGCCAGCGCACCGGGGCGTCGTTGACGGCGATTACCGGGCAGGTCGAGCACATCAGCGACATGAACCATCAGGTGGCGACGGCGACGGAAGAGCAATCGGCGGTGACGGAAGAGATCAACCGCAATGTGCAGGGGATTTCCGATTTGGCGCGGGCGACGGCGGGTGAGGTCAGGGCTTGTCGTGAAGACTGTCAGACGTTGCAGCGCCTGGCCGATGATTTGGCGCGGCAGATGGGTGGGTTCAAGTTGAGCTAACTGATCATTCCCACGCTCTGCGTGGGAATGCAGCCCGGGACGCTCCGCGTCCCTTCCGCGGCCGTGACGCAGAGCGTGGGAACGATCGGTGTCAGCGGGTCAGAACCACTCATCCTGCATGCTCAGACACACATCATCCCGCGCCTCAAGAATCGCCAGTTCATGGTGGCAACCCGGCACTTCCCACGTCAGGAAATACCGCGCCGCCTGTAGCTTGCCTTTATAGAAGCTCACATCCACCGCATTACCCTTGGCCAACCCTTCCTCGGCACGAATCGCCTGTTCCAGCCAGCGCCAGCCGATCACCGTATGACCGAACACTTTCAGGTACAGCGCCGAGTTCGCCAGGCTGCTGTTGACCTTGCCCTGGGCCAGATCAGTCAGCAGGCCGATGGTCACGGTTTGCAGGCGAGCCACCAGTTTCTCCAGCGGTTCACGCAATGGAGTCAGCGACTCATGCGCCTGCGCCCGCTCGGCGGTGTCGGCGATCAGGCGGATCAGTTGCTTGAGCCCCGCGCCACCGTTTTGCGCCAGTTTGCGCCCCAGCAAGTCCAGCGACTGAATGCCGTGGGTGCCTTCATGGATCGGGTTCAGGCGGTTGTCGCGGTAATACTGCTCCACCGGATACTCGCGGGTGTAGCCGTGACCGCCGAGAATCTGGATCGCCAGTTCGTTGGCCTTCAGGCAAAACTCCGACGGCCAGGATTTGACGATTGGCGTCAGCAAATCCAATAGCTCGTGGGCCTGTTTACGCTTGGCTTCGCCTTCAAGCGTCGTGGTGTCGTCGAACAGCCGCGCCGCATACAAACCGAGGTCGAATGCGCCTTCGACGTAGGCTTTCTGGGTCAGCAGCATGCGTTTGACGTCGGCGTGCTGAATGATTGCCACCGGTGCGGTGGTCGGATCCTTGCTGTCCGGCACCCGACCTTGCGGACGCTCGCGGGCGTATTCGAGGGAATACAGATACCCGGCGTAACCCAGCATCACCGCGCCCATGCCGACGCCGATCCGCGCCTCGTTCATCATCTGGAACATGTAGCTCAAGCCATGGTGCGGCTTGCCCACCAGATAGCCGACGCACTCGCCGTTATCGCCGAAGTTCAGCGCAGTGGAGGTGGTGCCGCGCCAGCCCATCTTGTGGAACAGCCCGGCCAGCAGCACATCGTTTCGCTTGCCGAGACTGCCGTCATCGTTGACCAAAAACTTGGGCACGATAAACAGCGAGATCCCCTTCACCCCGGCCGGAGCGTCCGGCAACTTGGCCAACACCATGTGCACGATGTTTTCCGACAGCGGGTGATCGCCACCGGAGATGAAGATCTTGTTGCCCTTGAGTCGATAGGTGCCGTCGGACGCCGGCTCGGCGCGGGTACGAATATCCGACAGTGATGAGCCGGCGTGGGGCTCGGTCAGCGCCATGGTGCCGAAGAAGCGACCGTCGATCATCGGTTGCAAAAAACGCTGCTTCTGCTCATCGGTGCCGAAGCTTTCAATCAGGTTGGCCGCGCCCATGGTCAGGAACGGGTAGGAGGTCGATGCCGCGTTGGCCGATTGAAAGTGCGCGAAGCAAGCCTGGGACAGCAGCGTAGGAAGTTGCATGCCGCCGGCATCGAAACTGCGCGCGGCGTTGAGGAAACCGGCTTCGAGGAAGGCATCCACCGCCGGTTTCACTTCCGGAATCAGAATCGCCTGACCGTCCTCATAGCGCGGCTCGTTCTCATCGCCCTTGCGGTTGTGCGGGGCGAAGAACTTCTCGGCGATATTGCGGGCAGTGCCGATGGCGGCATCGAAGGTCTCGCGATTGTGCTCGGCGAAACGCTCACGTTGGGTCAGGCCCTCGGCATCAAGGACTTCATACAGCTCGAAAGCCAGATTGCGGGAACTGAGCAACGTCTCGGACATGGCGGCCTACCTTTATTTGGGATGGACCGAGTCTAGGCGTGGGAATAGAGGCTGAACAGGATGATTGATAACGGTGATGGAGAGGCCAAAAAAATGGGCGCCGACGAGGGCGCCCATTTTTATGTTGCTGACGGATGATCGTTCCCACGCAGAGCGTGGGAACGATCACGAGGGAGTTAACCGATGGTCATCAGACTGGCGTTACCGCCCGCCGCGGCGGTGTTTACGCTCAACGCCCGTTCGATCACCAGGCGCTCCAGCGCAATGTTGGTTTCACCCTGGGACAAACCATGAACCCCGACAATCGCCCCCGCCCGCTTGGCCACTTGCTGGCACACCGCGCGCAGCTGATCGGAATGGCCATGATGCAGGACGGCATCAACCACCACTTCGTCCTTGGTCCAGTCGGCCACCCGCTTGATCCGTGCCTGCACTTCTTTCGGCAGACGTGCGAACAAGGCCTTGCCCGGTTCCGCGTCCGGCCACACCGCCGAGCCGCCGACGGCCAATACCGCCGCCAGTTGAGTCAGCAGATCGCCTTCGACGTCCGCCAGGCACAGTACGTGTTCGCGCGGCAGGATGGCGTAGCTGTTGCGCTCGCCGGTCGGGCCGGCCAGCACGCGAGTGATCCCGCTTTGCGATTGCGCCGCGAACTGCACGCACAGGGCGCTCAGGTCCGTGAGCTTGTTGCTGTCGGCCCAGGCTTGCAGCGCGGTCAGCGGTTTGCTCATGGCGTCACGCAGACGCACGTCCGGCGCTACGATAGCGTCGCCGCGAGCGAAGGATTGTTCGATCGCATCGGTAGGACGCGTCGACAGCAGACGGTACAGGTACAGCGGACCGCCGGCCTTCGGACCGGTACCCGACAGGCCTTCGCCACCGAATGGCTGCACGCCGACCACGGCACCGACGATGTTGCGGTTGACGTAGACGTTACCGGCGTTGACGTTGTCGATCACCTTGGCGATGGTTTCGTCGATGCGAGTGTGCACGCCGAGGGTCAGGCCGTAGCCGGATGCGTTGATCTGGCCGATCAGTTGGTCGATGTCTTTGCGCTTGTAGCGCACCACGTGCAGTACCGGGCCAAAGATTTCCCGTTGCAGCTCGTCGAAGCTTTCCAGCTCGATCAGGGTCGGCATGACGAAGGTGCCGCGTTTGACTTCTTCGCTGTTGGCGATCGCCACCTGGTACACGTTGCGACCTTTGTCGCGCATGGCCTGGATGTGTTTCTCGATGCCGGCCTTGGCTTCGGCGTCGATCACCGGGCCAATGTCCACGGACAGGCGCTCTGGATTGCCAAGACGGCATTCCGCCATGGCGCCCTTGAGCATTTCGATGACACGATCAGCGGAATCTTCCTGCAAGCACAGCACCCGCAGCGCCGAGCAGCGTTGACCTGCACTGTCGAAGGCTGACGACACCACGTCGATGACGACTTGTTCGGTCAGTGCTGAGGAGTCGACGATCATCGCGTTCTGGCCGCCGGTTTCGGCGATCAGCGGGATCGGACGGCCCTGGGCATCCAGGCGGCCAGCGATGTTGCGTTGTAGCAAGCGCGCGACTTCGGTGGAGCCGGTGAACATCACGCCTTTGACCCGATCGTCGCCGACCAGACGGGCGCCGACGGTTTCGCCACGGCCCGGCAGCAGTTGCAGCACGCCTTCCGGAATCCCGGCTTCGAGCAGCAGACGCACGGCTTGAGCGGCGACCAGCGGGGTTTGTTCGGCAGGCTTGGCCAGTACCGGATTACCAGCGGCCAGTGCGGCAGCGACTTGGCCGCTGAAGATTGCCAGCGGGAAGTTCCACGGGCTGATGCACACCACTGGGCCCAACGGGCGGTGGGCGTCGTTGGTGAAATCGTTGCGCGCCTGCACCGCGTAATAACGCAGGAAGTCCACGGCTTCACGCACTTCGGCGATGGCGTTGGCGAACGTCTTGCCGGCTTCGCGAGCCAATAGGCCCATCAGCGGCTGGATCTCGCCTTCCATCAAATCGGCGGCACGTTCCAGGATCGCGGCGCGTTCGGCCGGCGGCGTGGCCTGCCAGATCGGCGCAGCATTCAAGGCGCATTGGATCGCGTTGTCGACGTCTTCGACGGTGGCTTCCTGCACATGGCCCACCACGTCACGCAGATCGGAAGGGTTCAGGACTGGCGCAGGGCTTTCAGTGCTGGAGGCGCAACCGAGCATCGGCGCGGCTTTCCAGTTGTTGTGCGCGGTGGCCAGCAGGGCGCACGACAGGGATGCCAAACGGTGTTCGTTGGCCATGTCGATGCCACTGGAGTTGGCGCGCTCGGCACCGTACAGGTCACGTGGCAGCGGGATGCGCGGGTGCGGCAGGCCGAAACCGCCTTCCAGCGTCGCCATCTGCTCGATGCTGGCCACCGGATCGGCCACCAGTTCCTGAATCGAAATCGACTGGTCGGCAATGCGGTTAACGAACGAGGTGTTCGCGCCGTTTTCCAGCAGACGACGCACCAGATACGCCAGTAGGGTTTCGTGGGTGCCGACCGGAGCGTACACGCGGCACGGACGGTTCAGCTTGCCTTCGGACACTTTGCCTACAACCTGTTCGTACAGTGGTTCGCCCATGCCGTGCAGGCACTGGAACTCGTACTGACCGGGGTAATAGTTCTGGCCAGCGATGTGGTAAATGGCCGACAGCGTGTGGGCGTTGTGCGTGGCGAATTGCGGGTAGATGACTTCCGGCACCGACAGCAGTTTGCGCGCGCAGGCGATGTAGGACACGTCGGTGTACACCTTGCGGGTGTACACCGGATAGCCTTCCAGGCCTTCGACCTGGGCGCGTTTGATTTCGCTGTCCCAGTACGCGCCTTTCACCAGGCGGATCATCAGGCGATGACGGCTGCGGCGAGCCAGGTCGATCACGTAGTCGATCACATAAGGGCAGCGCTTCTGGTAAGCCTGGATCACGAAGCCGATACCGTTCCAGCCGGTCAGTTGCGGCTCGAAGCACAGGCGCTCCAGCAGATCCAGCGACAACTCGAGGCGGTCGGCTTCTTCGGCGTCGATGTTCAGGCCGATATCGTATTGCTTGGCCAGCAGGGTCAGCGACAGCAGGCGCGGGTACAGCTCGTCCATCACGCGCTCGTACTGGGCGCGGCTGTAACGCGGGTGCAAGGCGGACAGCTTGATCGAAATGCCCGGGCCTTCGTAAATCCCACGACCGTGGGAGGCTTTGCCGATCGCATGGATGGCTTGTTCGTACGAGGCCAGGTACTTCTGGGCGTCATGTTCGGTGAGGGCGGCTTCACCCAGCATGTCGTAGGAATAGCGGAAGCCTTTGGCTTCGAACTTGCTGGCGTTGGCCAGGGCTTCGGCGATGGTTTCGCCGGTGACGAACTGCTCGCCCATCAGGCGCATGGCCATGTCGACGCCCTTGCGGATCATCGGCTCGCCGCTCTTGCCGATGATGCGGCTCAGGGAGGAGGTCAGTCCGGCTTCATTGTGGGTGGCGACCAGTTTGCCGGTCAGCAACAGGCCCCAAGTGGCGGCGTTGACGAACAGCGACGGGCTGTTGCCCAGATGTGGCTGCCAGTTGCCGGTGCTGATCTTGTCGCGGATCAGTGCGTCGCGGGTGCCTTTGTCCGGGATGCGCAGCAGCGCTTCGGCCAGGCACATCAGCGCCACGCCTTCCTGGGACGACAGGGAAAATTCCTGCAACAGGCCCTGAACAATCCCGGCACGGCCGCCGGCGCTCTTCTGATTGCGCAGTTTCTCGGCAATCGAGGCGGCGAGCTTGTTGGTGGCCTCGGCCATCGGTGCCGGCAGGCGCGCCTGCTCGATCAGCATCGGCACCACTTCGGGTTCCGGGCGACGGTAGGCGGCGGTGATCGAAGCGCGCAGTACCGATTGCGGCAGGATGCTTTCGGCGAATTCCAGGAAGCACTGGTGTGCGTGATCGACGTGGACCTCGCCGGCCTCGTCAACTTCCTTGCCGTTCAAACCATTCAGCTCGGATAGGGTTGCACCACCCTCGAGTTTTTCCAGGTAATTGAAAATTGCCTGCTTGATCAGCCAGTGCGGCGTGCGATCAATCGAGGTCGCGGCGGCCTTGAGGCGTTCGCGGGTCGGGTCGTCAAGTTTGACCCCAAGGGTGGTGGTAGCCATATTTTTATCCTCATGTTTGCCACGACCGCGTGGCATCAGCTGACGGCAAGATTAGCTGTGCGCTGGTTGAGGTGCAACCGGGTGCAACCCTTTTTTTGCCGGAATAATAAGCAGCTCGTCAGGAAATAAATTCTGGTACACCCGGACCGCTCCTGCTTGGTGCTTTTACTTCTAGCGCAATCCGGAAAACGCCCTAAAAAGGAGCAAAAACCGACTGTTTTCAGGTAAATCCGATTAGGTGCAACTTATTCGAACGAAACTGGTTGCACCTTATTTGCATTGTTGAATAGCATTCGCGGCCAAGGTGCAACCGGGTCAAAAAGATCGGTGCACCGGCTGATGGCTTTCCTGGGGAAACATCAGTCATAAATGCGCGGGCCCCGAATCGTCTGTCAAACGTCATCGTTTGCGAGCGGTTCACCAGCCGCCGCTACATAAAAACAATGCCAGGGCGTAACTCAATGAGCGTAAGCAATCCAACCCTGATCACGTTCGTGATCTACATCGCAGCAATGGTGCTGATCGGCTTCATGGCCTATCGCTCCACCAACAACCTTTCTGACTACATTCTGGGCGGCCGTAGCCTGGGCAGCGTCGTGACCGCACTCTCTGCCGGTGCTTCCGACATGAGCGGCTGGTTGTTGATGGGCCTGCCGGGCGCTATCTACATGTCCGGTCTTTCCGAAAGCTGGATCGCCATCGGCCTGATCGTCGGTGCTTACCTGAACTGGCTGTTCGTCGCCGGCCGTCTGCGTGTGCAGACCGAGCACAATGGCGATGCGCTGACCCTGCCGGACTACTTCTCCAGCCGTTTCGAAGACAAAAGCGGCCTGCTGCGGATCATCTCCGCGGTCGTGATCCTGGTGTTCTTCACCATCTACTGCGCTTCCGGCATCGTGGCCGGTGCCCGTCTGTTCGAAAGCACCTTCGGCATGTCCTACGAGACCGCGCTGTGGGCCGGTGCTGCGGCGACGATTGCCTACACCTTCGTTGGTGGTTTCCTGGCAGTGAGCTGGACCGACACCGTACAAGCCACGTTGATGATCTTCGCCCTGTTGCTGACGCCGATCATCGTGCTGTTGGCCACTGGCGGCATCGACACCACGTTCCTGGCCATTGAAGCGCAAGATCCAAGCAACTTCGACATGCTGAAAAACACCACCTTCATCGGCGTGATTTCGCTGATGGGCTGGGGTCTTGGCTACTTCGGCCAGCCGCACATCCTGGCGCGTTTCATGGCGGCGGATTCGGTCAAGTCGATCGCCAACGCTCGTCGCATCTCCATGACCTGGATGATCCTGTGCCTGGGCGGCACCGTCGCGGTAGGTTTCTTCGGCATCGCTTACTTCTCGGCAAACCCAGCCCTGGCCTTGCCGGTGAGCGAAAACCACGAACGTGTGTTCATCGAACTGGCAAAAATCCTGTTCAACCCATGGGTTGCCGGTGTGTTGCTGTCGGCCATTCTGGCGGCGGTGATGAGTACCCTGAGCTGCCAACTGCTGGTGTGCTCGAGCGCCCTGACCGAAGACTTCTACAAAACCTTCCTGCGTAAAAGTGCTTCCCAGGTTGAGCTGGTCTGGGTCGGCCGTGCCATGGTGCTGCTGGTTGCGCTGATCGCTATCGCTCTGGCGGCTAACCCGCAAAACCGTGTACTGGGCCTGGTCAGCTACGCCTGGGCAGGTTTCGGTGCTGCGTTCGGTCCGGTTGTCCTGATCTCCGTGATCTGGAAAAACATGACCCGCAACGGCGCACTGGCCGGCATCCTGGTCGGCGCGATCACTGTGATCGTCTGGAAACACTTCGAACTGCTGGGCCTGTACGAAATCATCCCTGGTTTCATCTTCGCCAGCCTGGCGATCTACATCGTCAGCAAAATGGGCGCGCCGACCAGCGGCATGCTTTCGCGCTTCGCCGCGGCCGAAAAGGATTTCCGCCTGAACCAGTGAGGGGGATGAGCTGATGCTCTGACCTTTCGCCGAACATGAAAACGGCCCGCTTCCTTTTGGAGGCGGGCCGTTTTTTTTGCGCTCCCACATTTGTTTGGAGGTGCTTCTGACAGGAATGTCTGTAGTGCTTTATCCAGTTTTTTGAAGGAAAAATCCCTAAAAAAGCAGGGTAAATCTGATTTCCTTGTCCCTCCATCAACACCCCTTGTCGCTCATGCAGAATCGCCCGCCTTCATTCTGCAGAGACACATCGGATGTTCGCGCCTGCCAATCAACCGCGTTTCACGTTGACCCTCGACGGCGTCCAGAATGAGCTCAAGGTGCTTGAGTTCACGGGCAAGGAAGCCATCAGCCAACCCTACCGTTTTGACCTGGAACTGGTCAGCGAGCGACCCGACATAGAGCTCGAAAGCCTGCTGCATCGTCAGGCGTTTCTGAGTTTCGATGCGCAAGGTTCCGGTATTCATGGTCAGATCTTTCGCGTCGGCCAAAGCGATTCCGGGCACCGTCTGACGGGTTACCAGATCAGTCTCGTACCGCGTCTGGCGTATCTCGACCGGCGTATCAATCAGCGGATCTTCCAGCACAAAAGTGTGCCGACGATCGTCACGCAAATCCTCAAGGACCACGGCATCCAGCGCGACGCCTTGGAGTTCCGGCTCGGCAGTGACTACCCCGATCGCGAGTACTGCGTGCAATACGCTGAAAGCGATCTGGCGTTCATCCAGCGCCTGTGTGCCGAGGTCGGTATTCACTACCACTTCCAGCACAGCCCCGACGGGCACCTGTTGGTGTTCGGCGATGATCAGACGGTTTTCCCCCGTCTGCCCGAACCGACGCTGTACCTGCCGGGCAGCGGGATGGCTGCGGATGCGCCGGCGATCAAGCGTTTCAATGTACGGCTGGAAACCCGGACCACCGCAGTCACCCGTCGCGACTACGACTTCCAGAAACCGCGTTTGCAACTCGAAAGCCGCCTCGACAGCGAACAGCGGCCGGCGCTGGAGGACTACCACTTTCCCGGTCAATTCACCGACCGTGAACACGGCAAACACCTGACTCAGCGAGCGCTGGAGCGGCACAGCGCGGATTACCGTCAGGCCGAAGGTCGCGGCGATGAATCCGCATTGGTCAGCGGGCATTTCCTATACCTGGCCGAACACCCGCGTCAGGCGTGGAATGACCTGTGGTTGATCACCGAAATAGAACACCGCGGCCGTCAACCGCAGGTACTGGAGGAGTCAGCCACCAGCGACAGCCCGGATGATTTCCAGGGCTATCGCAATACGTTTCTGGCGACGCCGTGGGACGTTTCTTTTCGCCCACCGCTGGGCCCGGAAAAGCCACGGATGCTCGGCTATCAACCCGGCGTAGTCACCGGCCCGACGGACAGCGAAATCCATTGCGACGAGTACGGTCGGGTCAAGGTTCAGCTCGCCTGGGACCGTGACGGTCAGCTCAACGAACACTCCAGTTGTTGGCTTCGCGTCGCCACTGGCTGGGCTCATGACCGTTACGGCAGCGTGATGATTCCGCGCGTCGGCATGGAAGTGCTGGTGGGGTTTATCGATGCCGATGCCGACAAGCCACTGGTGATGGGCTGCCTGCCCAACGCCGCGACGCCTGTGCCCCTCGATCTGCCGGCGGACAAGACCCGCAGCATTTTCCGCAGCCAAAGCAGTCCCGGTGGCGGCGGTTACAACGAATTGCGCATCGAGGATCGCAAAGGCGCCGAGGAAATCTACCTGCGCGCCCAGCGCAACTGGACTCAGCACGTCCTTAACGATCAACAGGTGCAGGTTGATAACCGTCGCAGCATCGTCGTCACCGGCACCGCCCGCCATGAGTTGAAGGCCGACGAAAAACGCATCACCCATGGCCAGCGCCAGACCGAAGTGCGGTTGGACGATCACCTGGTGGTGGTCGGCGACCGGCACATTCGCGTGAGCAATCAAGCCCTCAATGCCAGTCAGCAATTCCACGTCAGCGCCGGCCAACAAGTGGTCATCGACGGCGGCGCCAGCGCGACCATTCAGGCGGGCGGGCAGTGGATCAACATCGGCCCCGGCGGGATTTTCAGCAGCGTGCCGATGCAGGTCGGTGGTGCTCTGATGGCGGCCATGGCTTCTGCGCCGAGCTTGCCGGATATGCCGTTGAAACTTGCAGCAGCCCCGGCGGCGCTGCTCAGTGCCGCGCAGATTCTCAGCCTGCAAAGCGACGCGCCGTTCTGCGAAGAGTGTGAGCGCTGCAAGGGCGGTGTCTGTGCTGCCTGATGTTTTGTCGCCTCGCGCCTGGCTGGAGCGCCAGCCACTGCAACCGTCGGAGCAACTGTTCGCGATTTTCAGCAGCGCCAGTGCCGCTGAACCGTTCAAAACCTGGCAACGCTCGATCACTGCACAAGCGTCGAGCCCGATCTGGGCCGGCACTGCCTACGCCGAGTGGGAAGCGGTGATGCCCTATGTCGGAATCGTCACCGCTGACAGTGAGTTTCTGGACTGGGTAGCCGCCACTGAGTCCCGCGATTGGGGTTGGCTGGCGGTGTCTTGCACCACTCAAGAGGCGTTGGTCGAGCATTTGCGCAGCCTCACACATGTTCTGATGCCCAACGGCAACGCGGTGTTTTTCCGCTATTGGGATGGGCGCTATGTGCTGCCGATTCTGCAATCTGCCGAGGTTAACGCTGCGCAACTGATGCCGGTGATCGGGCGTTGCCTGATCAATGGCCAACCGCTGGATATCGGTGGTAGTGCGCTGAAAACCGCCAGGGATTTCCCCTGGTGGGAAGTATCTGAATCGCTGCTCAACCACCTCGCCACCGAGTCCGCGACAACGCATATCAACAACCTGCTGAAGTGGTTGAGCGAGGACCGCCCTGATCTTTATGAGGCGTTCTCCGAAAGCGTGTTGCGGCACAAAGTCGCGAGCTTTCTTGAGATGCCAGACCTGCCTCAAGCGCCGAAATCAGCGTTGGTGGATTACCTGATGACGGAGCTGGACTGATGGATCAGATCGTACGGATCGAGCAGGAGCTCGACGGTTTCAAAGACACACTGGTTTTGTATCGCCAGCAGCTCGGCAACTTCTTGAACCGGAACGCGGACAGGGTCAGCCGGGCGATGGACATGCCTTCGCTGTTGGACATGGAGCGGGTGATAAAACTCGGCAATACCACGACTGCGGTGAGCAGTGGCGACGATGATTTTATCTCGGGTCTTGCGCAGTGTCCGGCTAGTGGAATTCTGCAGATCGAGAGCAAGTTCGAATCGGTCTACGACATTCCGTTGGGGAGCATTCAGGTCGATGTGATTGCCAATGATGGCGGCGAAAGTACACCTGTCACACTCGATGAAAACGGTCAGGGGCAGTTCAAAGGCACGCCCGGCAAGTTCTACCGCGTTCATGTCCACACTGAAGTCACCCCGACTCAAATCGATGATCTTTTCTCCTCCTACGACGGCCTGACCCAGGAGCTGGAAAGCTGGCTGCGCAGGGAATGGGAAGGGTTCAAGCCGCAGTGGTCGCAGCAATCGGCATCCGCTTCGTTGGCGACGGTGGGCAATGGAATGCTCGCGGGAGGTTGGGCGGCGATTCAGGCGGTTTGGGATGGCATGGGTGAACTCGCCGATATCCTGAAAGACCCCAACGCCTATGCCGAGAAGCTGGGTGAAAGCGCCGGCAGACTTGCCGATCTGGCCGTAACCGCTCCAGACAAGATGGAAAAGGCCATGTTGCTGGCCAGCGACGAGGCGGCGCTGTGCTTGCTGATGCGCACCGCGACCTTGTGGCTGGAAGCATTGCCACCTTCGCAACTGGCCGGGTCTTCGGCTGAAGCGATTTCCAAGGTCGTGGTTGGCTTGGTCATCGACCTGTTGATTGGTTTGGTACTGAGTGTGGTCGGGGTTGGCATTGCCTGGCTGACCCGTGCGCCTGGCCAAGTACAGCGCACAGATTTTTCAGGCCGCCATGGGCTTCGTGAAGTCGATGGTTGCGATCATCAACAACTTCATGGAGTACGTTGATCGCTACAAAAAGGTCGCCGCGCGCGGTGTTGCGGCGGGCCTGAAAAAAGGCCGGATGCAACTGCGCTGGGATGCCAAACGCAACACCACGCTCAAGCAAAACGAACACCACGACGATTCCCCGGATCAGGCGAAAAACCCCAACGGCGACAGCGCCGACTCAGTCGACAAAACCGCGACCAACCAATGCCCGGTGTCGATGGTCACCGGCGAAGAACTGCTGACCCTCACCGACGGTGCGCTGGACGGCCTCCTGCCGTTTGACTTCACCCGGCTCTACCGCACCAGCGCCGCCGAGATCGACTGCGGCCTCGGCTTTGGCTGGAGCCATTCGCTCGCCCATCGGCTGGAAATCGACGGCGACCAGGTCATCTGGATCGACCACGAAAACCGCCGCACCACGTTTCCATTGCCGAGCAGCGAACGCCCGGCGATCCACAACAGCCTGTCGCGCGCGGCAATTTACCTGGGCAATGACCCCGAAGAACTGATCCTCGCCCAGGCCGGTGGCGACACGCGGTTCTACCACTTTCACAATGGTCGGCTGACGGCGATCAGCGACGCCTACGACAACCGCTTGCGCATCACCCGCGATCGTCAGGAGCGCATCCAGCGCGTCGACAACGGCGCCGGTCGTGCCTTGCTGTTGCGCTACGACCGTGCCCACCTGATCGCTGTCGACTACCAAAGTTTTCGCCAGGCCCAGATCCTCGCCGAGGCCTGGCACACCGAACAAACCTTGGTCAGTTACCACTACGACGAACGCGATCAACTGATCGAAGCGAGCAACGCCGCCGGCGAAAGCGAGCGTTACGACTACGACGATCAACATGTGATCCTGCAGCGGCAACTGGCCGGCGGCGCGAGTTTCTTCTGGGAGTGGGAACGGTCCGGCAAGTCGGCGCGCTGCGTACGGCATTGGGCGTCGTTTGCGCAGATGGACACGCGCTATGTCTGGGATGACCAGGGCCGCGTCACCGTCCGGAACATCGATGGCAGCGAAGAGGTTTACGTCCACGACGACCGGGCGCGGCTGGTGCGCCGGGTTGGGCTGGATGGCGGCGAACAGCTCAAGGCCTACGACGAGCAGGGCCGAATGGTGGCCGAGCAGGATCCGTTGGGGGCCGTCACCGAATACCGTTACGACGACGTCGGACGCTTGGTGGCGCTGATTCCACCGCAAGACGAACCGACGGCCTACGAGTATCGCAACGGTTTCCTGCATGCGCGCTATCGCGGTCAGGCGGTGTGGAAATACCAGCGCAATGCTCAGGGTGATGTCACCGAGGCGACCGATCCCGACGGTCAGGTCACCCATTACCACTACGACGAACAAGGCCGGCTGCTGTCGATCCGCTACCCGGACACCAGTCGCCATGTGTTCGTCTGGAATGCCTTGGGTCAGTTGCTTGAGGAAACACTGCCAGATGGTGGGCAGCGAACGTTTTCCTACGATGCGCTGGGACGGCAGACGACTCGTCAGGACGAACACGGTGCGCTCACCCAGTATCAATGGGATGCCGTCGGCCGACTGGTCCAGGCGACATTGCCGACCGGCGCCACCCGTGGGTTCAGCTACAACGCCTACGGCAAGATCACCGCCGAACGCGACGAACTGGGCCGCATCACCCGCTACGAATACGTCGACGATTTGCACCTGGTCAGCCGCCGGATCAATCCCGACGGCACCCAGCTCCAGTACCGCTACGACAACGCGCAGCTGCTGCTCACGGAAATCGAAAACGAATCCGGCGAACACTATCGGCTGGACTACACACCCAACGGCTTGATCCGACAGGAAACCGGTTTCGACGGCCGCCGCACCGCCTACGTCTACGACCTCAACGGCCATCTGCTGGAGAAAACCGAATTCGGCGATGACGGCTCGCAGCTGGTTACCCTGTACGAGCGGGATGCGGAAGGACGGCTGTTAGTCAAAACCTTGCCCGACGGCATCAAGGTCGAATACCGCTACGACAGCCTCGGCCGATTGGTCAGCGTCGACGACGGTCACGATCACCCGCTGGAGTTCGAGTACGACCAACAGGACCGCCTGATCACCGAGCATCAGGGCTGGGGAACGCTGCGCTATGGCTACGACGCCTGCGGCCAGCTCAACCGCCTGCGCCTGCCGGACGGCAGCAAACTCGACTACCACCACGCCAAGGGTGGTGCGCTGACGGCTATCGACCTTAATGGCACACGTCTTACAAACCACACGTACAAATCCGGTCGAGAACTACAGCGCCAGCAAGGCCTGCTACTCAGTGAATATGACTACGACGAACAGGGCCGTCTGAAGGCCCATGCCGTCAGCCAGCAGCAAAAAAGCCTGTACCGCCGCGACTATGCCTACAGCCTCAACGGCAATCTCGATCATATCTCCGACACCCGCCACGGCCAGCGCAGCTACCAGTACGACGCGCTGAACCGGCTGACCCGCGTCCGACACACCCGCGACGACCCACCGGAAAGCTTCGCCCACGACCCCGCCGGCAACCTGCTGATGCAGGACCGCCCCGGCCCGTCGACCGTCAAAGGCAATCGCCTGCTGATGCAAGGCGACCGTCATTACGACTACGACGCCTTCGGCAACCTGATCCGCGAACGCCGTGGCACCGGGCAGAAACTGGTCACCGAATACCGCTACGACTGCCAGCATCGGCTCATCGGTGTCACCACCCCGGACGGTCGTTGCTCAAATTACCGCTACGACGCCTTCGGCCGTCGTATCGCCAAAACCGTTGACGGCCACACCACCGAATTCTTCTGGCAAGGCGACAACCTCGTCGCCGAAAGCGGCCGCGAGCATTACCGCAGCTACGTCTACGAACCCGGCACCTTCCGCCCGCTGGCCATGCTCGACGGCAAAGGCCCGAAAAAGGCCTGCCCGTTCTACTACCAGCTCGATCACCTGGGCACACCGCAGGAACTGACGGATTTTGGCGGCGAGCTTGTCTGGTCGGCGAAGTACAACGCCTACGGCAAAGTCACGGACCTGGCACTCGGTGGAGGCGAGCAGCTTGACCAGCCACTGCGTTTCCAGGGGCAGTACTTCGACGTCGAGAGCGGTCTGCACTACAACCGGCATCGGTACTATGATCCGGAGGTGGGTCGGTATCTGACACCGGATCCGATCAAGTTGGCGGGTGGGCTGAACCAGTACCAGTACACGCCTAACCCGACGGGGTGGGTTGATCCGTTGGGGTTGAGCGGGAATTGTCCGCCACCGAATAAGCCTGGGTGTGGGGCGCCGGATGATACGACTGGCGCTAGGGTTGATGAGGGTGAGCCGCTACTGCCGAAGCTGACGGGTGAGCAGCGGCGGGCAAAAATTGATGAGTTATCAGAGTCGGTTTTTTATAGGCGTTTAAAGGAAATGGAAGAATCGATTGATGGTGCCCACTTCCAGCAGAAACATGGTGCACAAACAACCCTGCAATCCCAGCTTGATCGGGTGAAGGAAGGCAAAAATCCCACGACAGGCGAAATAGAAAGGTACGAGAAAGGAAAGAAAAAAGGCGAGCCTGTCATTCCTTCGGCCGCGACGCGTTTTCTCAGTCATCGTGATCAATTTAATGCAATACAACGTGCTCAGTTAATTTTTAGGCAGAGTGGTATAGATGCTTCACGACAACCTATTGAAATGGGTAAAAAAATAGGTGAAGGATTTAAAAGGGAGGGATTGCAGTATGGTGAGCAAACTAGAGCGGTTGTCATACTGGACAAAAATGGTAAAGCTAAAACTTCATACACGGAATTTGACTGATGAATAGGCCCTACACACTGTGGAGTATACGCGGTCTGCTTTTTGTTTTTGATATTGAAAATACGCATGATTTGGAGCGGGAGGAGATTATCGTTTCGAAAAATGTGAATGATAACAAAGAACTTGCCGAACTTTTTGATATCTTGCTACGCCCGGAATTTTTTATTTATAGTGAGCAAGAGCGCATTTCATTAATCGAAACTTTGTCTTATTTTTTAGAGGTGGGTAATAGTTTTGATGAGGTTTTTTCAAAAATGGATACGTATTTTGATGATGACGTTAAAGATCAAAGACAATTTATGAAAGTTCTCCTTGGTTGTTTGGGACGGTATCAAAGCCAAGGAAATGGCAATAATTAATTTCTGTAGAAGGAGAAGGTCTAATGTCTGAACAGGTAAATTGCAACAAAGGGACCAACAAAGGGGGCGGATTTATTTGCTGCCAACTTCAAAGGTGTTGTTAGTATTGATAGGGGCTATAAATAAATCTATCCCATTTTTGCTTTGTCTTTTTGGTGTTTTATTGTGTTCCGTTATGGTGGGTTTTTGACGAATGATGTTGTTAATAGCTATTAGAAAATGGATTGCTATAGTGCGAGCTACGTATAAGAATCGGGCGGAGAGTTCGGGTTCTGCTGTTCAGCGACAAACCACTAGCTGCGAACTTCATGGTGACAGCAAGAGGTGGAGAGCCGTTCCAAGTTCTAAATTTATAAGCTATACAGCGCAGCTGAGTGCTTATAATGAAGCGATGACAAGGGAGACTAGAAAAATGTCTCGTTTTACTGGGGAGGATAGTAAAGGAAATTTGGTAGTAAGAATGGAGGCTGAAAATGTAGGTCAGGGATATGAACCTAATCCTTTAGACCCAGAAAATCCGCGTTTCATTCCTCAGATGAATGCCTTTGAGATGAAATTCGATTTTGAGACATTGAAGCCTATAGCGCTTTATCCGATAGAGAAAATCTAATGCTGATGCATCCGTATCTTAACGTTCCATATAATCCAAGTGTAGAGCACTTTCTCGGTGGGTTCGATATATATGATCGCGAGGAGAGTCTTGGGGTTGAGTTGTCGGCGTACGATCCTGAGTGTCCTTCAGATAGAGAGTTTTTAATATCCCGGTTTATTGTCAAGCGCTTCGCTGCGTTGAGTTATCGGCACAAGTTTGTTTTGTTCTTTGTGTTGGGAGAGGCTCTTGAGGGTGACTCGAGTGTTTTTTCTGAGATTTTGGAACATGATCCGATGTCTCCCTCCTCGCTCCCTCCTGGGTGGAATGAAATGGAAAATCCTAGGGCGTTTTTTGAAGATGTGTACCTCAAGTTATCCGAAGCGTGGGTTGATGATCTGTATAAAGCGAGCCAGGAGGATATTTCAACTTGGTGAGGGTAGTGCTTAAACTAGAGATAAATTTAATGCTTAATTGTTGTGTTTGTTGATTTTGTCAATGGTGTTTTAATGGATTGCTACTTTGAAGATAGTGGAATCTACCCGTTTCGATGATGTTGACCACGATTTTGGATATGAGTACCGTGGTTATAACTACGACATACAGAATGAAGAGGATGTGTATCTGATCAGAATTTACGATGACGAACCCGTACAGGCAACGGTAGTACGTCCGACTACGATGTCTAAAAACGGCCACCTTAGAAAGCTTGTTGAATTCTTACAAACCGAACTAGGGGTGTCCAAGATCCATCTCTACAAGGGCGATTTGGGGAGCTACGCCGAGATCGATCTTGATAGCTTGGCATTCTGCTCCGTCTGAAGTCGGCGGCAAGAGAGTTACAGGCGTTTTACACACTCTGGGCCGAATTCTGTCGTTGCTGAGCGGCAGCTATAGGTGGTGGATTCAACAGGTGGCGAAATCAAGCCAAGCTTCAGTGAAGCCTTTCGCCACGTTTGCTTTTTTGAGCGAAATTTCTGGGCAAGGTCGTCGGAAGTTTCCTTCAAGCCGTATCGGTTTCCATGAACTGGTGCGAAGTGAGATCCATGGATAGTCTTTGGCTGTCGCTGCAAATGCAGTGGCAGGGTGTAGGAACCCTGGACAACTCACCGCGCATCAGCGCTGTCGTTTGATTGCGGCACTTAACTTGTGTCCGTAACATCGTTCGCGGCGGCTGTGCGCGGGGCACGCTACGGCGTGGCTGAGTTTGGTGAGTTGCTCAGTTTCCTACTCCCGCGTACGGCTGCCACCCAAGCCCGTAGGAAAGGCCGTTGGTAGCTTTAATTCAATCACCAAGGTCTAAAAAAATGAAAACACTGACACCCGATCCGCCCTACGAAAAACCAATCCCCCACCCCGAAAACCGCTTCATGGCCCTCACCGGCAACTGCACCGACATGCCGACCCTGTTCGTCGATACCCACGCGCCGCTGGATATCTTGACTGACACTGCCAGCTATCGAATTCGCGCCGTTACTCAGGTGCTGGAAAACATGTCCATGCGCGGCTCGGTTGAGTGCGAATCTTTCATTCTTAGTGACTTTGCCTTGCTCTGTGCCATTTCATTGCGTGATGGGTGTGATGTGCTGGATGTGGTAGGGCGGCGGTTGCGGGCGCGGCCTTCGGAATAACGTCGAGTGGCCTTTGTGGCGAGGGAGCTTGCTCCCGTTGGGCTGCGTAGCAGCCCCAAAGCCTGCAATCCCGTTTTGTCAGCTGTACCGAGTGGTTTGGTTTGGCGACTGCTTCGCAGTCGAGCGGGAGCAAGCTCCCTCGCCACAGGTTATGGGGTGGTCTGGATATTTTGGGGCTGCTTTGCAGCCCAACGGGGGCAAGCCCCCTCGCCACAGGGTTTATGGATTGGCGCGGTATTGGGGTTGTACTTGCCCGCTCAGCCGCGAACCCCTGACGTCCTGCGCCGTACAGGGTAAACTTCCCGGCCTTCGCAGGAGCAGCCATGAATTATCGTCACGCCTTCCATGCCGGCAATCACGCCGATGTGTTCAAACACCTGACTTTGACCCGCCTCATCGCCTTGATGTCGCGCAAGGAGCAGCCGTTTGCTTATCTCGACACTCACGCCGGCATCGGCCTGTATGACCTGCAGGGCGATCAGGCCAGTCGTACCGGTGAGTACCTGGAAGGCATCGCGCGGTTGTGGGATCAGCCGGATTTGCCAGCGCTGACCGCCGATTACATGAAGGTGTTGCACGAGATGAACCCGGATGGCCAGTTGCGCTATTACCCGGGGTCGCCGGAGTTGGCGCGGCGTTTGACCCGGCCGCAGGATCGCGTGTTGCTCAATGAGAAGCACCCGGAAGACGGTGTGTTGCTCAAGGACAACATGAAGGGCGATCGTCGGGTGAAGGTTCACCTGGGCGAAGGCTGGCATGTGCCGCGTGCGTTGTTGCCGGTGCCGGAGAAGCGGGCGGTGATGTTGATCGATCCGCCGTTCGAACAGCTTGATGAGATGCAGCGTTGTGCGGCGTCGTTGAAAGAGGCGATTGGCCGTATGCGCCAGACGGTGGCGGCGATCTGGTATCCGGTGAAGGATCAGCGGGCGTTGCGGCGCTTCTATCAGGATCTGGCCGGAACGGGTGCGCCTAAGTTGCTGCGGGTGGAGTTGTTGGTGCATCCGCTGGATACGCCGAACAGCCTGAACGGTTCGGGGTTGGCGATTGCCAATCCGCCGTGGGGGCTGGAGGAAGAGTTGCGTGAGTTGCTGCCGTGGTTGTCCAAGAAGTTGGGGCAGACCCAGGGTGGGTGGCAGATGGATTGGTTGATCGCCGAGAGCTGATCAGTTGCATGTGTGGCGTCTAATCGGACGCCTTCGCGGGCAAGCCTCGCTCCTGCAGGTCGGTGTGACCGTAGGAGCGAGGCTTGCCCGCGAAGCTTTTCAGCGTCCGAAATTTAGATCGGGCACGTCACGCCAGTACCGCCAATCCCGCAATACCCCTCAGGATTCTTGGCCAGGTACTGCTGGTGATACGCCTCGGCGTAGTAGAACGTCGGGGCTTCGTCGATTTCAGTGGTGATGATGCCTTTGCCAGCTTTGGTCAGTTCCGCCTGGAACACTTTCGCACTGTTCTTCGCCGCTTCCAGTTGTTCCGGTTTGGTGCAGTAGATCACCGAGCGGTACTGGGTGCCGATGTCGTTGCCCTGGCGCATGCCCTGGGTCGGGTTGTGCAGTTCCCAGAACATTTTCAGCAGCTGTTCATAGCTGACTTTTTCCGGCTCATAGACTACGAGCACCACTTCGGTGTGCCCGGTCAGGCCCGAGCAGACTTCTTCGTAGGTCGGGTTCGGCGTGAAGCCGCCGGCGTAACCGACCGAGGTGCTGAACACGCCTTCGCGCTGCCAGAATTTGCGTTCCGCGCCCCAGAAGCAACCCAGGCCGAAGATTGCGAATTCTACGTTGCCCGGAAACGGACCCAGCAGCGGGTTGCCGTTGACGAAGTGTTTCTCCGGAACCTTGATCGGGGTTTCGCGGCCAGGCAGAGCTTGTTCTTTAGTCGGGAGCACGTTTTTGTTCACCAGAATTTCCGAGCGCAGAACCATGATCAGTCCTCTCAGTCAGGTTGAGATGTAAATACAGACTGCCAGTTTGCCCGAGTGTTACGTCGCTGTCAGGCGATTGGGCCGCGCGGGTAGCGTTTGAGCTTTTCGATCAGCTCGGAGCCCGGGATCGGTCGGTCGAACAGGTAGCCCTGGCCGACGTCGCAGCGGTGGCGGCGCAGGAAGGCCAGTTGCTCGGCAGTCTCGATGCCTTCAGCCACGACCTTGAGTTTCAGGTTGTGGGCCATGGCGATCACGGCGGAGGTGATTTCCATGTCGTCCTGGTTGTCCGGGATTTCGTGGATGAAGCTTCGATCGATCTTGATGATGTCGATCGGGAATTTTTTCAAGTAGCTGAGCGACGAGTAACCGGTGCCGAAGTCGTCCATCGCCAGGGTCAGGCCCAGACGCTTGAGCTGATCGAGCTGCAAGTGGGTGTCTTCGGTGGCTTCCAGCAGCAGGCCTTCGGTCAGTTCCAACTCCAGCAGGTTCGCCGGCAGCGCTTCTTCCTTGAGGATGTTGGCGATGGACGCCACCAGGTCCGGGTCAGAGAACTGCTTGGGCGACAGGTTGATCGCCACTTGCAGGTTGCCCAGGCCGGCGGCGGTCAGGTCTTTGCTCATGCGGCAGGCCTGGCGGGCGATCCATTTGCCGATCGGGATGATCAGTCCGGTTTCTTCGGCCACGCTGATGAACTGGTCCGGGCGGATCATGCCTTTTTCCGGATGGTTCCAGCGCAACAGCGCCTCCATCCCCAGCAACCGGCCGCTGCGCAGGCACAGCTTGGGCTGGTAGAACACGTCCAGCTCGTTCTGGGTCAGGGCGCGGCGCAGGTTGTTTTCGACGAACAGTTTGTAGCTGGCCTCGGCGTTCAGCGCTTCGGTGAACACTTGCACCTGGTGTTTGCCGTTGGCCTTGGCCTTGTGCAGCGCCAGGCCGGCGTTGCGCATCAGCGTCTGTGGGTCGCGACCGTGCAGCGGCGCGCAGGCCAGGCCCACGGAGCCGGTGACGCTGATCAACTGGTTGTCGACGAACATCGGTTTGTCGAGGGTTGCCAGCAATTGATTGGCAACCTGCTGGCCCGCCGAGAGGTCAGTGTCGTCCAGCAGCACCGCGAATTCGTTACTGGCAAAGCGCGCCAGACTGCCGCTCGAACTCAGGCTGTTGCGCAGGCGCCGCGCCAGGCTGATCAGCAGTTTGTCGCCGGTCTGGTGGCCGAGGCTGTCGTTGATCCGCTTGAAATTGTCGATGTCCACCAGCAGCAGGCTGATGGGTGTATCGCTGTCTCGGGCGAAGCGCTCATCGAGGTTGCGGATGAACGCCGGGCGGTTGCCGAGGTTGGTCAGGTTATCGGTGTAAGCCAGGCGCTCGATTCGTTGCTGGGCGAGCTTGGTCTGGGTGATGTCTTCGTAGATGCCGATGTAGTGCGTCAGCTCACGGTTGTCGCCGTAGACCTTGGAAATCGACAACTGGCCCCAGTAGGGTTCGAGGTTTTTACGCCGGCTCTTGAACTCGCCCTGCCAGCTGTTGCTTTTGGCCAGCGCCGACGGAGCGTCGAACAGCAGTTCGCTGAGGTTTTCCAGCGCCGGCAGTTCCGACAGCCGCTGACCGTGGACTTCCTCGGTGGTGTACTGGGTGATCGCGGTGAAGCTTGGGTTGACGTACTCCACCACGCCGTCGCAATTGACCAGCAGAAAGGCGTTGGCGCTTTGTTCCACCGCACGCTGGAACAGGTGCAGGGCGCTGGTGGCGGTACGGCGGTTGTGGTTGTTGATGACTTGGGCGAATTGATCCGCCAGTTCGCCGGCAAAGGCGATTTCGTCCGATTGCCAGGCGCGGGTCGCCCCGATCTGTTCCAGGCAGAGCACGCCGACCACCTGGCCATCGACACGGATGCTGGCGTCGAGCATGGCGTTGACGTCGCGCGGGCGCAGGTACTCGGCGATTTCCCGGGTGCGCGGGTCGCGCATGGCGTTGTGGGCGTCGATGGCGCGGCCGGTGTGCAAGGCCTCGAGGTAATCGGGAAAACCACTGGCGTCGATCGGCTTCGGCAGTTGGTGATTGCGGGTGGCACGGTGATAGGCCGAGATCGGCGTCAGTAGCGAGCCATCGAGGTTCCACAGGCTGGCGCAGTCGATTTCATAGATGTCGCAGGCGCTGCGGGTGATCAGTTCGGCGGCTTCTTGCAGGGAGTTGTTGGTGCTATAGCGCTGGCGGGTCAGCAGCAGGATCAGGTCTTGCTGGGCGCGCACCCGGTCCAGGTGCTGCAGTTGTTCCTGCTGGGCACGTTGATTGAGTTCCAGGGCGATTTGCAGGCGTGAGTTCTGGGTTTCCAGATCCAGCGCCGGCAGCAAGGGTTCGCCGTCGAACAGGCCGTCCACCACCATCAGGTAGCCGCGCAGCAGGTGCCGATTGTGTTGTTTGTAGGCTTCGCCCAGTTCCAGCAGGCTCAGAACGCCGGCGGCGGTGTGCAAGGTGTAGCGGATCAGGTAATGCGGGCTTTCGGTGAGTTGCTGCTGGATCGTGTCATGCAGTTGATAGCGCGCTTCGGGCTCCATCAGGCTGGCGTAGGGCGAGCCGACCAGAGCACAAAGCTCCACCGCCGGCAGGCCGAACTGTCGTTCGCAATTAGGATCGAGAAACAGCAGCGCCCAGCTTGGTTCATTCAGCCGTTCGAAACGCAGCATGCCGAGCCGCGAGGGCACAGGCAACTGCGTCACTACCTCGGCCACCATACGGCTGGCGGCATCGGGTTGGCTTTTCATTGAAGGAAACTCGCTTCGAATATGCTGATCGCGCCGGGCTCTCGCCCTCTTTACTGTTGCCTGCGGCAAGGTTGCATCATTGCGACACCGACTGACAAGAGACATGAAGGCCAAGTGCTATAAGAATATGTCGGCAGGCGCACAGTTTTCTCCAGCGAGGCGTCAAAAAGTAATGTTATGGGCCAAAAGATTGCAGCCCGTAGGGGCTGCCGAAGGCTGCGATCTTTTCGAGGGATCAACGAAATTTGATGCTGATCGACTGCAATGGCTTGCCATCCCGATCGTGATAATTGACGCGAACCTGCTCGGCCTCGACGATCAGATGCGCGAAGTTGTCCTGGCTGATCACCTCGCTGGTCAGTTCATGCCGATAGTCGCCTGCCGCTGTTCGGGCCAGGGCCTGATCGAGGATGAAGGTCGATGCCTTGGCGTACGGCAGCAGTTTGCTGTTGCACAACGGTGAAGACACGATGGTGTGGACTTCGAAATCCGGGTCCTCGCTGTGGGTCAGGCGACTGGTGAGGGAGCCGTGAACATCGCCGGAGATGAACAAGACGTTCTTGATACCGCGTGTACGAATCGTCTCCAGCAGCCGTAGGCGTTGCTCCGGGAAAGCTTTCCAAGCGTCATCGCCGTGAAGTTTACGGTCGGGATAGAACATGACACTGGTGACCACGAATTTGACCCGGGCCGGGTTATTGATCAGCCATTTGAGCAGCGCCTGTTCCTGTTCTTCGTCAAGGATGCGCCGGTCGTTGGCCGACAGATTGCGTCGGGTTCGACTGTCGGTGACAAACCACCCGATATCACCCTCGGAGAACTGATACCAATACTTTTCCAGTCTTTTGCTTACTTGCCCATTGGCCAGCAGCTCATACGTGGGGCTGTGACTGGCTTGATATAACTCATATGCTGCAATGGCGTTTTTGTATAAGTAATCATCGGCGTTACTTTTGTTGGCGGGCCAGTTGTCTTCTATTTCATGGTCGTCGAGGATCATGTAAGTCGGCATGCCCGACATTAACTTGGAAATATGAGGCTGCGAAAAGGCTGTGCGGTATTTTTTGAGAATGTCCTTGTATTCCCGGTCGGGGGCCACGAGGTTCAAGTCGTCGACGTAAATCTGATCGCCAGTCATCAGCATGGCACTGACGGGCGGTTCGGCGCTGTCCGCCAGGCTGTTGATCGAGGCAAAAATCCGGTCGCCCAACTGTGGGGCCGACGCAATGCCGGCGGTCATTCGCAGGTAACGACACGAGCCGACGATATAGGCCCGTGGCTGGCTGATTTTGCTGGACTGCGTGCGAAAGCGGTAAATCTCCCGTGGCCATTGCAGCGGCAGTTCCAGAACTGTCTCCACGGTATGCACCGGGCTCATGGGGCTGAACCAGCCTGCCTGGTACTCATAGTCGGTGTCGGTGACCAGGTCATTGAGTGCAATGACATCGGACATGTCGCGCAAGACGGACAGTTTTGCAAATGCGCCTTTGGACCAGAGTTTCTCGCCTGTGCGTCGATAACGGATGCCCGCAAATACCAAGGCGTCGTTCTGTAATTCACCGCGCAAGAAAATACGCGCATGGTTAGTTGTGGTATGGCCGATAATTGGGCCGACAGTTGGTTTGAACATGTTCGAATCCATTCGAGGTAATGCTAACTAAGCAAATTAAGTCATCGAGGTTTCTATTAGAAATCTCCGAACTAAGCCTAGTTATTGGCTGGAGAAAAATATCGGGCAGAGGTGGACTGGGGTTGTAGGTGGCGTAAGCCTTAGATGTAGGAATAAGGCACGAAGAGGGTCAATCCCGTAGCAGCAGCCTCGCAAGCTCGACAGCTGCTACATAGGATGCTGAAACGCGGAGGGCTTTCTTCAGGGCAAAAAAAAGCCCCGCCAAATCGACGGGGTTGAGGTACGAGCGTGGCGCTCGGAAAACGTGGAACGCGATTGGCCCTCCGCCAGGGGAGGGCCAGTCGGTGTTACAGCAGGATGGTGCGGATGTCTGCCAGCAGGTCGCTCAGACGCTTGGTGAAGCGTGCAGCAGCGGCGCCGTTGATCACACGGTGATCGTAGGACAGCGACAGCGGTAGCATCAGTTTCGGCTGGAAGGCTTTGCCGTCCCAGACTGGCTGGATGGTTGCCTTGGAAACACCGAGGATCGCCACTTCCGGCGCGTTGACGATCGGCGTGAAGCCGGTGCCGCCAATGTGGCCGAGGCTGGAAATGGTGAAGCAGGCGCCTTGCATCTCGTCCGACGAAAGCTTCTTGGTCCGGGCTTTCTCAGCCAGGGAAGCAGCTTCGGCGGCCAGTTGCAGGAGGCTCTTCTGGTCGACGTTCTTGATGACCGGTACCAGCAGGCCATCCGGGGTGTCGACGGCGAAGCCGATGTTCACGTATTTCTTGCGGATGATCGCTTTGCCGCTTGGTGCCAGCGAGCTGTTGAAGTCCGGCAGTTCCTTGAGCAGGTGTGCGCAGGACTTGAGCAGCAGCGGCAGGATGGTCAGCTTGACGCCGGCCTTCTCTGCAACGGCTTTCTGGGCGTTACGGAACGCTTCCAGCTCGGTGATATCCGCCGAGTCGAATTGCGTCACGTGCGGCACGTTCAGCCAGCTGCGGTGCAGGTTGGCAGCGCCGACCTGCATCAGGCGTGTCATCGGCACTTCTTCGATTTCGCCGAAGCGGCTGAAGTCCACGACCGGAATCGGCGGGATGCCCGCGCCGCCGGTTGCACCAGCTGCAGCGGCCGGAGCTTCCTTGGCCTTCTGCATCATGGCCTTGACGTAAACCTGAACGTCTTCCTTCAGGATGCGACCGTGCGGACCGCTGGCGCCGACAGCGCTCAGCTCGACGCCGAACTCGCGAGCCAGTTGACGCACGGCAGGGCCGGCGTGAACTTTCGCGCCAGGCTTGGCAGGAGCAGCAGCCGGGGCAGCAGCAGGAGCGGCGGCAGCCGGAGCGGCAGCGGCAGGCGCTGGAGCACTCGGCGCGGCAGCGGCAGTCGGAGCCGGGGCTGCAGCAGGTGCCGCGCCTTTGACTTTCAGCTTCAGGATCAGGTCGCCGGTACCGACTTCGTCATCCAGCTTGATGGAAATGCTTTCCACCACGCCAGCGGCAGGCGATGGGATTTCCATGCTCGCCTTGTCGGATTCCAGGGTGATCAGCGACTGATCGGCGGCAACAGTGTCGCCAGCCTTGACCAGTACTTCGATGATCTTGGCCTTGCCCGCCGAACCGATGTCCGGGACGTGAATGTCCTGAACGCTGTCGGCAACCGGTGCAGCCGGAGCCGCGGCGGCTGGCGCCGGAGCAGCGGCAGCAGGCGCAGCAGCCTGGGCAGGAGCGGCAGCAGCAGGGGCCGCAGCACCCGCCACTTCCAGATCCAGAATCAGGTCGCCCGTGCCGACTTCGTCGTTGAGCTTGACGCTGATGGCCTTGACCACGCCAGCAGCGGGCGAAGGGATTTCCATGCTGGCCTTGTCGGATTCCAGGGTGATCAGCGACTGATCAGCCTCGACGGTGTCGCCGACCTTGACCTGGATCTCGATGATCTGGGCCTTGCCCGACGAACCGATGTCCGGCACGTGCACTTGCTGGATGCTGGCAGCAGCCGGCGCGGCAGCAGGCGCCGCTGGCGCAGGTGCGGCAGCCGGTTTGGCTTCAGCTTTGGCAGCTGGCGCAGCAGCCGCAGCCGCCGCAGGGGCTGGCGCAGCGGCACCTTCGACTTCCAGTTCCAGCAGTTCGTCGCCTTCTTTCAGGCGATCGCCCAGCTTCACTTTCAGGCTCTTGATGATGCCGGCCTTAGGCGCAGGCACTTCCATGCTCGCCTTGTCCGATTCCAGCGTCAGGATGCTCTGATCGGCTTCGATACGGTCGCCGACCTTCACAAACAGTTCAATTACTTCACCTTCACCGCTGCCGATGTCAGGTACGCGAATGAGTTCGCTCACAGAGTGTCTCCTCAGCAGTCCAGTGGGTTGCGTTTTTCCGGGTTGATGCCGAACTTGGCGATGGCTTCAGCCACCACTTTAGGTTCGATGTCACCACGGTCAGCCAAGGCTTCCAGGGCTGCCAACACCACGAAATGACGGTCTACTTCGAAGAAGTGACGCAGCTTCTTGCGGCTGTCACTGCGGCCGAAACCATCGGTGCCCAGGACTTTGAATTCCTTGGACGGGACCCACTGACGAATTTGTTCAGCGAACAGCTTCATGTAGTCGGTAGAGGCAATGACCGGACCTTTACGGCCGTTCAGGCACTCTTCGACGTAGCTCAGCTTAGGCTTCTGGCCAGGGTGCAGACGGTTAGTGCGTTCAACGGCCAGGCCATCGCGACGCAGTTCGTTGAAGCTGGTAACGCTCCATACGTCGGCGCCGACGTTGAACTCTTCACGCAGGATCTTCGCCGCTTCACGGACTTCACGCAGGATGGTGCCGGAGCCCATCAGCTGAACGTGGTGCGCCGCTTCGCGGGTGTCTTCCTCGAGCAGGTACATGCCTTTCTTGATGCCTTCTTCGGCACCGGCCGGCATGGCTGGCTGCTGGTAGGACTCGTTCATTACGGTGATGTAGTAGAAGACGTCCTGTTGTTCTTCGGTCATCTTCTTCATGCCGTCCTGAATGATCACCGCCAGCTCGTAGCCGTAGGTTGGATCGTAGGTGCGGCAGTTCGGGATGGTCGCGGCCAGCAGGTGGCTGTGACCGTCTTCGTGTTGCAGGCCTTCACCGTTCAGGGTGGTACGGCCGGCGGTGCCGCCGATCAGGAAGCCACGGGTACGGCTGTCGCCAGCGGCCCAGGCCAGGTCGCCAATACGCTGGAAGCCGAACATCGAGTAGAAGATGTAGAACGGCAGCATCGGCTGGTTGTGGCTGGAGTACGAAGTACCGGCAGCGATGAAGGAGCTCATGGCGCCCGCTTCGTTGATGCCTTCCTCGAGGATCTGGCCCTTCTGGTCTTCCTTGTAGAACATCACCTGGTCTTTATCGACTGGCTCGTAGAGCTGGCCGACGGAGGAGTAGATGCCCAACTGACGGAACATGCCTTCCATACCGAAGGTACGGGCTTCGTCCGGGATGATCGGTACGATGCGCGGGCCGATTTCCTTGTCCTTGACCAGTTGCGCGAGGATCCGCACGAAGGCCATGGTGGTGGAGATTTCGCGGTCGCCCGAGCCGTCCAGGATCGCCTTGAGGGTGTCCAGTGGAGGGGTCGGGATGTTGAAGCTCTTGGCGCGACGCTGAGGCACGAAACCGCCCAGTGCGGTACGGCGCTCGGCCAGGTAGCGGGCTTCGGCGCTGCCTTCTTCCGGTTTGAAGAATGGCAGGTTCTCCAGCTCTTCGTCCCTGACCGGAATGTCGAAACGATCGCGGAACAACTTCAGGCTGTCGACATCGACTTTCTTGGTGTTGTGCGCAGTGTTTTTCGCTTCGCCGGCACCGGTGCCATAACCCTTGATGGTCTTGGCCAGGATGACAGTTGGTTGTTCCTTGTGGTTGACCGCTTCGTGGTATGCCGCGTAGACCTTGTACGGGTCGTGGCCGCCACGGTTGAGCTTCCAGATCTCGTCGTCGGACAGATCGGCAACCATCGCCTTGAGTTCTGGCGAGTTGAAGAAGTGTTCACGCACGAACGCGCCGTCTTTGGCTTTGTAGTTCTGGTACTCGCCGTCGATGACTTCGTCCATGCGGCGTTGCAGGATGCCGTCGACGTCCTTGGCCAGCAGTGGGTCCCAGAAGCGGCCCCAGATGACTTTGGTCACGTTCCACTGAGCACCGCGGAACACGCCTTCGAGTTCCTGGATGATCTTGCCGTTGCCGCGAACCGGGCCGTCGAGGCGCTGCAGGTTGCAGTTGATGACGAAGATCAGGTTGTCCAGCTTTTCGCGGCCGGCCAGGGAGATCGCGCCCAGGGATTCCGGCTCGTCGCACTCGCCGTCGCCCAGGAAGCACCAGACTTTCTGTTTGCCTGGCTGGATGAAGCCACGGTGTTCCAGGTACTTCATGAAGCGTGCCTGGTAGATCGCCTGGATCGGGCCCAGCCCCATGGATACGGTCGGGAACTGCCAGAAGTCAGGCATCAGCCATGGGTGTGGGTAGGACGACAGGCCCTGACCGTCGACTTCCTGGCGGAAGTTGTTCATCTGGTCTTCGGTGATGCGGCCTTCCATGAATGCACGGGCGTAAACGCCTGGCGAGGTGTGGCCCTGGAAGTAGATCAGGTCGCCGCCGTGTTCGTCGGTCGGGGCCTGGAAGAAATAGTTGAAGCCGATGTCGTACAGGGTTGCGCTGGAGGCGAAGCTGGAGATGTGACCGCCCAGGTCAGAATCTTTCAGGTTCGTGCGCATCACCATGGCCATCGCGTTCCAGCGTACCAGCGAGCGAATGCGGCGTTCCATGAACAGGTCGCCAGGCATGCGTGCTTCGTGGGTAACGGGAATGGTGTTGCGGTATGGCGTGGTGATGGCGTAAGGCAATTGCGAACCGCTACGGGTTGCGAGTTCGCCCATACGGGTCATCAGATAGTGAGCACGGTCTTCGCCTTCTTTGTCGAGAACCGATTCCAGGGCGTCCAGCCATTCCTGGGTTTCGACGGGATCGAGGTCTTGCATGGCTTGCTCCAGGGCGGAAAGGCTTCCAGAATCGGTTGCCTGAGTTTGCGACTGGCCTTGTGGGCAGACGATATAAATTCTTGGATTGCCGATAGGTTGTTCCGGCGGCGTGTAGTTTTACTACAAATCTTCGGGCATTTCAGCCTTTCGAATGTATAGACGAGTAGTAAAACTACAGATGATTGGCTTGTGGCCTCCGGCTGCGTTGTGAGAATAATCGTTAAGGTTGGTCTTTTGCCAATCGAAAAAGGTGGAAGCTTGATGATCGCTGCCAAAAAAAAAGAAATCTCAGCTATTTCTAACCTTTGTTCGACAGTCAGTCGCGTAGCGTGTTTTCACGAATCACTACATGCAGCCCTTCACACGCCGATCAAGGATAGACCATGAGCCTCCCTTCGCTTGCCGAACTGCCCGATGGGCTCCTGCCGTTAGTCACCCGCGCCGAGCAGTCGTTTCGTACGACGGTCGGGGTCCTTCCCGATGACCATGGCCTGTCTGCCTGGACGCCTGAGCGCTGGGCGCAATTTGCCCGCGTCGCCGCTGCCAGCGATTTTGTGATTGAACAGAGTCTGCGTGACCCTTTGATGTTGCTGGAACTGGTGCAGTCCGGCGAACTGGACCGCGCCTTGGCACCGGGCGAGTTGTGCGCACAGATCGCCATGGCGGTGAGCGCCGCCGAAACCGACGACCAGCTAGGCCGTGCCCTGCGCCGCCAGCGTAATCGTCACCAGGTGCGGATCATCTGGCGCGACCTGACTCGCCAGGCCGATCTGGTGCAGACCTGTCGCGACCTCTCGGACATGGCCGATGCCAGCATCGATCAGGCCTATCAGTGGTTGTACTCGCGGCATTGCCAGCAGTTCGGTGTGCCCACCGGGCGGCGCAGCGGCGAGCCGCAGCAGATGGTCATCCTCGGCATGGGCAAGCTCGGCGCGGTGGAGTTGAACCTGTCGTCGGACATCGACCTGATCTTTGCCTACCCCGAGGGCGGCGAAACCGTCGGCGTGAAGCGTTCGCTGGATAACCAGGAGTTTTTCATTCGCCTCGGCCAGCGTCTGATCAAGGCGCTGGACCCGATGACTGTCGACGGTTTTGTGTTCCGCGTCGACATGCGGCTGCGGCCTTATGGTTCGTCCGGCGCTCTGGTGCTGAGCTTCAATGCGCTGGAGCAGTATTACCAGGATCAGGGCCGTGACTGGGAACGCTACGCGATGATCAAGGCGCGGGTGGTGGCTGGTGATCAAGTGGCTGGCGCCCAGTTGCTCGAGATGCTGCGGCCGTTCGTTTACCGGCGTTACCTGGACTTCTCGGCCATCGAAGCGCTGCGCACCATGAAGCAGTTGATTCAGCAGGAAGTCCGGCGCAAGGGTATGGCCGACAACATCAAGCTTGGCTCCGGCGGCATCCGTGAAGTCGAGTTTATCGCCCAGGCCTTCCAGCTGATTCACGGTGGTCGCGACCTGAGCCTGCAGCAGCGTCCTCTATTAAAAGTACTGAGCACCCTGGAGGGGCAGGGCTATCTGCCGCCGGCGGTGGTCAGCGAACTGCGCCAAGGCTACGAATTCCTGCGTTACACCGAGCACGCGATTCAGGCAATTGCCGACCGCCAGACCCAGATGTTGCCGGACGGCCCGCAGGATCAGGCGCGCATTGCCTTCATGCTCGGGTTTGCCAACTGGACGGCATTCCACGAACAACTGATGTACTGGCGTGGCCGGGTGGCCTGGCACTTTGGTCAGGTGATTGCCGATCCCGATGAAGAGCAGGGCACCGAGAGCGAAGTGGTGGTCGGCGGGGAATGGCTGCCGCTGTGGGAAGAAGCCCAGGACGAAGAAGCCGCGTGCCGCCAGCTCGAAGAGGGCGGTTTCGCCGATGCCGCCAAGGCGCTGAAAGCATTGGCCAGTCTGCGCAGCAGTCCGCAATTGCGTGCCATGCAGCGCCTGGGGCGGGAACGCCTCGATGCTTTTATACCGCGCTTGCTGGCTCAGGCCGTGGAGCACGCCAATCCCGATCTGGTGCTGGAGCGTGTGCTGCCACTGGTTGAAGCGGTGGCGCGGCGTTCCGCCTATCTGGTGCTGCTGACCGAAAACCCCGGTGCGCTGCGCCGTCTGCTGACACTGTGCGCGGCGAGCCCGTGGATTGCCGAACAGATCACGCGCTTCCCGTTGCTGCTCGACGAATTGCTCAACGAAGGCCGGCTGTTCAAGCCGCCACTGGCGCCGGAACTGGCGGCCGAGTTGCGCGAGCGTCTGACGCGGATTCCCGAAGACGACCTCGAACAACAAATGGAAGCCCTGCGGCATTTCAAACTGGCGCACCGCTTGCGTGTCGCAGCTTCGGAAATTGCCGGTAGCCTGCCGTTGATGAAAGTCAGCGATTACCTGACCTGGCTTGCCGAAGCGATCCTCGAACAAGTGCTGGCCCTGGCCTGGCGCCAGACGGTGGCCAAGTACGGTACACCGCTGCGCACCGATGGCAGCGTGTGCGACCCTGGATTCATCATTGTCGGTTACGGGAAAGTCGGCGGCCTGGAATTGGGGCACAGTTCGGACCTGGACCTGGTGTTCATCCATGACGCGGATCCGCAAGCGGAAACCGACGGCCCGAAACCCATCGACGGCGCGCAGTTCTTTACCCGGCTCGGGCAGCGGATCATTCACTTGCTGACGGCTCAGACCAACTCCGGTCAGCTATATGAAGTGGACATGCGCCTGCGGCCGTCCGGTGCTTCCGGTTTGCTGGTGAGTTCATTGGGCGCGTTTGCCCGGTATCAGGAGAACGAGGCCTGGACCTGGGAGCACCAAGCACTGGTGCGGGCGCGGGTGCTGGTGGGTAGTCAGGATGTCGGCCAAGCGTTCGAGAAGGTTCGCGCGACGGTATTGGCCAAATCGCGGGACCTGTCGACCTTGCGCCAGGAGGTCAGCGAGATGCGCGCCAAGATGCGCGATAACCTCGGCAGCAAGAGCACGGCGGCAGGCACGGCGGCAAATGCCTTCGAAGCCACGGCGCCGTTCGATCTCAAGCAGGACGCTGGAGGTATCGTCGATATTGAATTTATGGTGCAATACGCGGCTCTGGCGTGGTCTGAAACACATCCGTCATTGCTGCGCTATACCGACAATATCCGCATTCTGGAAGGGTTGGAGGAGGAAGGGTTGATACCCGCCGAAGACGCCAGCCTGTTGCGTGAGGCTTATAAAGCCTACCGCTCCGCCGCTCACCGGGAGGCCTTGCAGAAGGACTCCGGGGTAATACCGGGCGATCAGTTCGTGGATGAGCGACGGCAGGTCATGCGGATCTGGCGTGAGCTGGGGTTAAGCTGAAGCTGACAAGAGTGTGGCAGGCTTTTGTGGCGAGGGAGCTTGCTCCCGCTGGAGTGCGAAGCACTCCCATATCAGATTGTGCGGTCCGCCAGATTAAAACGCAGTGGCAGTTTTGGTGCTGCTTCGCAGCCCAGCGGGAGCAAGCTCCCTCGCCACAGAGGGTTATGCTAACTAACATGGATGTGTATTAAATTTATTCGACGAGCCCCAGCCGGCTCGTCCAAATGACCTGGTGGCTCACCCCGCAGGTGCTGGATTCTCGAGGCGGGGAGGCGTATGCCTCCCCGGTTCGTTTTTGGAAACCACATGAAAATTCTGATCGTTGGGCCCAGTTGGGTCGGTGACATGGTGATGGCGCAGACACTTTTTCAGTGTCTCAAACAACGCCACCCGCAGTGCGAAATCGACGTGCTGGCCCCCGAGTGGAGCCGGCCGATCCTCGAGCGCATGCCCGAAGTACGCCAGGCCTTGAGCTTCCCGCTCGGCCACGGCGTGCTGGAACTGGCGACGCGTCGGCGCATCGGTAAATCCCTGGCCGGTCAGTACGACCAGGCCATCCTGCTGCCCAATTCGCTGAAATCGGCCCTGGTGCCGTTTTTTGCCGGCATCCCGAAACGCACCGGCTGGCGTGGCGAGTTCCGCTACGGCCTGCTCAATGATGTGCGCACGCTCGACAAAGAGCGTTATCCGTTGATGATCGAGCGCTTCATGGCCCTGGCCTTTGAGCCTGGCATCGAGCTGCCGAAACCTTATCCACGGCCGAGCTTGCAGATCGATCCGGTGACTCGCGACGGCGCACTGGCCAAGTTCGGCCTGGCCCTTGACCGTCCAGTGTTGGCGCTGTGCCCTGGCGCCGAATTTGGCGAGTCCAAGCGCTGGCCGTCCGAGCACTATGCCAAGGTCGCCGAGGCGAAGATTCGTGAAGGCTGGCAAGTCTGGCTGTTCGGCTCGAAAAACGATCACGCGGTGGGCGAAGACATTCGTGGGCGGTTGATTCCGGGGCTGCGTGAAGAGTCGGTAAACCTCAGTGGCGGCACTTCCTTGGCCGAGGCCATCGATCTGCTGTCCTGCGCCGACGCGGTGGTCTCCAACGACTCGGGCCTGATGCACGTGGCTGCCGCGCTGAACCGCCCGTTGGTGGCCGTGTACGGCTCGACGTCGCCGGGTTTCACGCCACCGCTGGCCGAGCATGTCGAGATCGTGCGCCTGGGCATCGAATGCAGTCCGTGCTTCGATCGCACCTGCCGTTTCGGTCATTACAACTGCTTGCGCCAGCTCATGCCCAAAGCGGTGAACGAAGCCTTGCAGCGGTTGCTGGGCACTGTGGTCGAGGTCAAATAGTTTGCGGGTACTGTTGATCAAGACTTCTTCGCTGGGCGACGTGATTCACGCGTTGCCAGCGTTGACCGATGCGGCGAGGGCGATCCCCGGCATCAAGTTCGACTGGGTGGTGGAAGAAGGTTTCGCCGAGATTCCGACCTGGCACCCGGCCGTGGGCAAGGTGATTCCGGTGGCGATCCGTCGCTGGCGCAAGAACATCTGGCAGACCATCAAGAGTGGCGAGTGGAAGCGCTTCAAGCAAAGCGTTCGTGCGACGAAATACGACTTGGTGATCGATGCTCAGGGCCTGCTGAAAAGTGCGTTGCTGACGCGCTATGCCAAAGCGCCGGTGGCCGGGCTGGACAAGAATTCGGCCCGCGAACCGATCGCCGCGCGCTTCTATTCCCGGCGTCTGGCCGTGGCCCGTGGGCAGCACGCGGTTGAGCGAGTGCGTCAGCTGTTCGCAGTGGCCCTGGGTTACGACCTGCCCAAAGGCCTGGGTGATTACGGCCTGAACGTCGAGCGGCTGGTGGAATTGCCGCGCAAGAATCCGTACGTGGTGTTTCTCCACGGCACCACCTGGGACACCAAGCACTGGCCCGAAGCCTATTGGCGCGAGCTGGCCGAGCGGGTGGGTTATCTCGGCGTGGCGGTGAAGCTGCCATGGGGCAACCCGGTCGAAAAAGCCCGCGCCGAGCGCATCGCCAAAGACATGAAACACGTCGAAGTGCTACCCAGGCTGAACCTGGCGGGTGTCGGCAAAGTCCTGGCCGGTGCGCAGGCGTGTGTGGCGGTGGACACCGGCCTCGGTCACCTGGCTGCGGCGCTGGACGTGCCGACCCTGTCGCTGTTCGGCCCGACCAATCCGGGCTTGACCGGCGCCTACGGTAAATCGCAGATTCACATGGCCAGCGACTTCCCTTGCGCACCGTGCCTGCAAAAGAAATGCACCTATCAACCAACGGCCGACGATGCCCGTCGGTTTGACCTGAAACGCGAGTGGCCCCTGTGCTTCACGCGTCTGAATCCCGAGCGTGTCGCGAGCCGACTGAGCACGTTGTTACTGGCTGAGGAGCTGCGCTGATGCAATTGGCATTTGTCCTGTACAAGTACTTTCCCTTTGGCGGCTTGCAGCGTGACTTCATGCGCATCGCCCTTGAATGCCAGCAGCGCGGCCATCAAATTCGTGTCTACACGTTGATCTGGGAAGGCGACATCCCGCCGGGCTTCGAAGTGTTGGTGGCGCCGGTCAAGGCGTTCTTCAATCATCGGCGCAACGAGAAACTCACCGAATGGATGGAGGCCGACCTGGCCAAGCGCCCGGTGGATCGCCTGATCGGTTTCAATAAAATGCCGGGCCTGGACGTTTACTACGCCGCCGACGGCTGCTTCGAAGACAAGGCGCAAAACCTGCGCAACTCGCTGTACCGTCGCTGGGGCCGCTACCGGCACTTCGCCGAGTACGAGCGCGCGGTGTTCGCCAAAGATGCCAAGACCGAAGTGCTGATGATTTCCGAAGTCCAGCAGCCGCTGTTCATCAAGCATTACGACACACCGCTGGAGCGCTTCCATTTGCTGCCACCGGGCATTGCCCAAGACCGTCGTCGCCCCGCGAACGCGGATGAAATTCGCGCCGGGTTCCGCGCCGAATTCAACCTGAAGGACGATGAGCTGCTGCTGGTGCAGATCGGTTCCGGGTTCAAGACCAAAGGCGTGGACCGTAGCCTCAAGGCACTGGCCGCGCTGCCCGCCGAGCTGAAAAAACGCACCCGGCTGTTTGTAATTGGCCAGGACGACCCCAAAGTATTCCAATTGCAGAGCGCCACATTGGGGCTCGGCGACAACGTGCAATTCCTCAAGGGCCGCAGCGATATCCCGCGCTTCCTGCTCGGTGCCGATCTGCTGATCCACCCGGCGTACAACGAAAACACCGGGACGGTATTGCTTGAAGCCCTGGTAGCCGGTTTGCCGGTGTTGGTGAGCGCGGTGTGTGGGTATGCCCATTACATCGCCGAGGCCGACGCGGGTCTGGTGCTGGACGAACCCTTCGATCAGGCGCAACTGACTCAGTACCTGACCGGCATGTTGAACGACACTGATGCACGGGCGGCCTGGAGCCGCAACGGTCTGGCCTTCGCCGAGACGGCCGACCTCTACAGCATGCCGCAGCACGCGGCCGATGTGATTCTGGCGGAGCACGCTTAATGAAGTTGATGCTGGCTGAACCGTTCAAGAGCCTCTGGGCCGGACGCGACCCGTTCGCCGAAGTCGAGGACCTCAAGGGCGAGGTGTACCGCGAGCTCGAAGCGCGCCGGACACTGCGAACTGAAGTGGACGGCCACGGGTACTTCGTGAAGATCCACCGGGGCATCGGCTGGGGTGAGATTTTCAAGAACCTGCTGACCGCCAAGCTGCCGGTGCTGGGAGCGGGCCAGGAGTGGAAGGCCATTGAGCGCCTGCAAGAAGTCGGCGTGCCGACCATGACTGCCGTCGCTTATGGCGAAAAGGGCAGCAACCCGGCGGATCAGCATTCGTTCATCGTCACTGAAGAATTGGCGCCCACCGTCAGCCTTGAAGATTTCAGCATCGACTGGGTCAAGCACCCGCCGGAGCCAAAGCTCAAGCGCGCCCTGATCGCCGAAGTCGCGCGCATGACCGGCATGATGCACCGCGCCGGGGTCAACCATCGCGACTGCTACATCTGCCACTTCCTGCTGCACACCGATAAGCCGGTGACCTGCGATGACCTCAAGTTGTCGGTGATCGACCTGCACCGCGCCCAGGCCCGCCCGACGATTACCCGGCGCTGGCGCAACAAGGACCTGGCGGCGCTGTATTTTTCGGCGCTGGAGATCGGCCTGACCCGTCGCGACAAACTGCGTTTCCTCAAGGGGTACTTCCAGCAGCCCCTGCGCCAGATACTGGTTGAAGAAGCCGGGTTACTGGCGTGGCTCGAAGGCAAGGCCAACAAGCTCTACGAGCGTAAACAGCGCTACGGGGATGCGCTCTGATGTCGGGTTGGACACTGGAGCCGGCTTACAGCGATCTGGCAGAAGATTTCGGCAGTCTTGATGCGGTGTTTGCCCTCGAGGGCGAGCAACTGACCCATGATCCGCTGTCTGAAGTTATTCGCGTCCAGCGCAAAGGCGTCAACTATTACGTCAAACGCTACGTCAGTGCCGGCAAAGGCCTGCGGCGCTACCTGGGCAAACCTCGGGTCAAGGCCGAATGGCAGAACCTCAAGCGTTTCGCCAAGTGGGGCATTCCCACCGCAGAGGTTGTGGCCTGGGGGTTGGAGCGGCACGGTGTGACGTACGCCCGTGGGGCAATGATCACCCGCGAACTGCCGCATACCGAAGACTTGTCGGTCCTGGCTAATCGGCATGATCCGAAACTGGCGGACCGCGCCTGGGTTGATACCGTCAGTCGCCAATTGGCCGGTTACACCCGGACCATGCACGACAACCGTTTCACTCATAATGATTTGAAGTGGCGCAACCTGTTGGTCGACGATGAGGCCCGGCTGTTCCTGATCGATTGCCCCAACGGCGATTTCTGGCGCGGCTTCTGGCTCAAATACCGCATCACCAAAGACCTGGCCTGCCTCGACAAGGTCGCCAAGTATCACCTGTCGGCCACCCAGCGCCTGCGCTTTTACCTGCAATACCGCCAATGCGCCCGGCTCGATGCCGCGGACAAGAAACGCATTCGGCACGTGGTGAGATTTTTTGAGGGGCGCGAATGACTGATTTTCTGGCTGCTGAAGACCGCGCGCTGTTTGAGCGTCATGGTCTCGGCACCTTCGACGCGCTTTGGGCCAAACAGCTCGACGCGGTGGACGAGCCCAATACCGGTCGGGGTGGCTGGAGCAGTGTGTTTCGGCTGGATCTGGACGGTCATGGCTACTACCTCAAGCGCCAGAGCAACTACCTGACGCGCTCCCGGCATTCGCCCTTTGGCGAGCCGAGTTTTGCCCGTGAATTTCGCAACATCAGTCGTTATCGGGCGCTGGGTATTCCGGCGCTGCAGGCGGCGTTTTTTGGTGAGCGCAAGGTCGATGGCGAAGTTCGGGCGATTCTGCTGACTCACGCACTGGACGGTTGGGATGATCTGGATTCGCTGTTGCAGCGCTGGTCGGAGCTGAGCGCGATACAGCACTCGGCCATTCTCAAGGCCTGTGGGCAACTGGCGCGACGCCTGCACGGCAGGCGCCAGGTCCACGGTTGCTTCTACCCCAAGCACATTTTTCTTCAGGCCACCGGCGACGGCTATCAGGCGCAATTGATCGACCTGGAAAAAACCCGGCCGCTGTTTTTCGGCCGGCGTGATCGGATCAAGGATCTGGAGCCGCTGCTGCGTCGGGCGCCGGAATGGAGCGACAGCCAGCTGCGCGAATTGTTGGCGGTTTATCTGGATCAGCCGCTGAACAGTTCGCGGGTGGACCGTTGGGTATCGCGCCTGAGTGCGCGGCGCAGTAACAAGGAGACGCGTTGATGCGTTTGTCCGAGCTGAAAAACGCCGGCCGCAGCCCGAGCCTGCCGCTGAGTATTCCACTGGCCGATGCCGCGGGGCCTGCCGATTTGCAGTTGCTGAGTCTGCTGCGGGTGTTGCCGGGACAGCGTTATGTTGGGGCTGGCGTCTGGCGCGGCCGGCCGGTGCTGGCCAAGTTGTTGGTCGGTGGCAAAGCGGCGCGGCATTTTCAACGCGAACTGGACGGTGTGCGTTTGCTGGCCGCTCAGGGGCTGACCACGCCGTTGTTATTGGCCGATGGCCTCAAGGACGGCGAGGGCGGTTGGCTGTTGTTCGATTTCCTTGAGGGTGCCGAGAGCCTGGGGGATGCCTGGAAGCAGGTCGAACACTTGCCCGCATTGGCGGATGAACAATCCGCGGTGCTGGCTGAGGCGTTGGGCGCCATCGGCCAACTGCACAGCAAAGGCCTGTGGCAGGAAGACCTGCACCTGGACAACCTGCTGCGCCATGGCGGTCAGTTGTATTTGATCGATGGCGCCGGGATCTGCGTCGAGACGGCGGGCAAGCCGCTGTCGCAACATAAAGTCCTGGAAAACCTCGGGGTGTTCTTCGCCCAGTTGCCCAAAGTGCTGGAACCCTTCACCGAAGAGTTGCTGGTGTATTACCTGCTGAGTAATGGCGAACACGCGTTGCCAATGGAGGCGTTGCAAAAACAGATCGACAAGGTCCGTCGCTGGCGTTTGAAGGACTTTCTGATCAAGGTCGGCCGCGAATGCACGCTGTTCAGCGTCCAGCGTGGTGCGTTCGGCTTGCGGGCGATTCGCCGTGAGGAAGAGGCGGCGATGCTGCCGGTGCTGGCACAGGCCGACGCCTTGCTCGATCAGGGGCATCTGTACAAGACCGGCGGCGCGGCGAGCGTCGGCAAGGTCGAGGTGGCCGGGCGCACATTGGTGGTCAAGCGTTACAACATCAAAGGCTTTACCCACTGGCTCAAGCGTTTCTGGCGCCCGAGCCGCGCCTGGCACTCATGGCGCGAAGGCAATCGCCTGGCGTTCCTCGGTATTGCCACGCCAAAACCATTGGCGTTGCTGGAGAAGCGTTTTCTCTGGCTGCGCAGCCGGGCGTACCTGGTGACCGAGTATTTGCCGGGGCCGGACATCATCGAGCGCTTCGCGCCGTACGTTGAGAGCGGGGATGCGCCAGAGGCTGAGCTGCAGGCTCTGGATTACCTGTTTGCCGAGCTGATTGGCGAGCGGATCAGCCATGGCGATTTCAAGGGCCATAACCTGTTCTGGCAACAGGATCGCTGGGCGCTGATCGACCTGGATTCGATGTGTCAGCATGGTTCGCTCAGCAGCTTTGCCCCTGCGTATGCGCGGGATAGGGCGCGGTTCATGCGCAACTGGCCCGAGAGCAGTGCGCTGTACCAAGTGATTGATCAGCGTCTGCCCAAAGATATTTCTAGCGCTGCTTGACGCGGGTCTTCGACGCCATCGCGGGCTTGCCCGCGATGGCGCCAGATCAGTCTCCCGAGAACTGGCGGACAAGTTCTTGTGAATCGTCCTACATGATCTGCAGAACCCATGAACTGTGCCCTGAATAGCCACGATGCTAGTTTGCCTGACGTTCTCGGAGGGCAGATTTTGACGATAAAAATGGCTGTGATGTTGAGCTCTTTTTCACTGGCGTTGTCTGGCTGCGGGACCGCTGTCACGGTGCTGCAGGATGACGAAGACGCCGCTCGTGGCCTCAGAAAGCAAAAGACCTACTGTCAGTCCATTCCTCGCATCTACAGCGGTCTGGCTCACGACTTTTGTCTCCTGCACGCGCCGCCCGATCCCACGGGTATTCTGGTGCCGTTCGTATTGCTGGACTTGACCCTTTCGGGTGTATTCGACACGGTTTTCTTGCCCTATACGATTTACCGGCAAGCTGCCGACGGAAACATCAGGATTTACTGGCGGCCGGGTCGCGGATGAGCAAAGGCGAACGCTTGGGCTCGACGTCATCTTCACGGCGCCGATAAGGGCAGGGTCATTCCCGCCACGTTTACGCTATAATCCCGCCCTTTAGCTGTCTCTCGCCCCTTGCGAGGGCACATTAATTTTTGAGGCGCGTTGCGCCTGCATGCAGACTAAAGAGGCTAGACCCCTGTGGCATTGACGATTCTTGGCCTGTCCGGCGCCCTTAGCCATGATCCTTCCGCAGCCTTGTACATCGACGGCAAGCTGGTCGCGGCGGCTGAAGAAGAGCGTTTCGTGCGCGATAAACATGCAAAGAACCGCATGCCTTACGAATCGGCGAAATTCTGCCTCGAGCAGGCGGGCATCAAGCCATCCGACGTTGACGTGGTGGCGATTCCATTCGCGCCAATCAGCCTGTTCGGCAAGGCTCGCTGGCACTACGCCAAGCGCTACTGGTACGCCCCGGACCGCGCCCTCGACGCGATCCTGATGGGTAACCGTCGCTACAAGCGCTATCGCAACAAGATTGTCTGGTGCCTCGAGCAATTGGGTTTCGATCCGAAAAAGATCAAGATCGAGCCGGTCGAGCACCACTTGGCTCACGCCTCCAGCGCCTACCACTGCTCCGGTTTCAAAGAGAAAACCGCGATCCTGGGGATCGACGGCAAGGGCGAATACGCCACGACTTTCTTCGGTTATGGCGAAAACGGCAAGATCCACAAGATCAAGGAATTCTTCGATCCGGACTCCCTCGGCGGCCTGTACGGCGCGATCACCGAGTTCCTCGGCTTCGAAATGCTCGACGGTGAGTTCAAGGTCATGGGCATGGCGCCGTACGGCGACGCCAGCAAATACGATTTTTCGCGCCTGGCCTCGTTCGAAAACGGCGAACTGGTGATCAACACCGACTACGCCAACGTCATCGGCCTGCGTCGTTATAAAGAGAAGGGCAAGGGTTTCTACTTCTCGCCGAAGCTGATCGAGTGGCTGGGTCCGAAACGTGAAGGCGACATCGCCGACGAACCCTACATTCACTACGCCGCGAGCATGCAAGCGCTGTTCGAGAAACTGGCGTTGCAGATGATCGACCATTACCTGGGCGATGTGCTCAAGGAAACCGGCAAGCTGGCCTTCGCCGGTGGTTGTGCGTTGAACGTCAAGCTGAACCAGAAGATCATTGCCCGCGACGACATCAAAGAACTGTTCGTCCAGCCTGCGTCCGGCGATGCCGGTACCGCGGTGGGTGCGGCGGCTTATGTGTCTCATGCCCGTGGTGTACCGGTCGAGAAGATGGAACACGTCTACCTCGGCCCGTCCTACAGCAATGAAGACGTGATCGCGGCCTGCGCCCGTCACGCCGACAAGCCAAAGTGGCGCAAGCTCGACAATATGCCGGAGCAGATCGCCAAAATCATGGTCGATGGCAACCCGGTGGCCTGGTTCCAGGGTCGCATGGAGTTCGGTCCGCGTGCCTTGGGCGGTCGTTCGATCATTGGCTGTCCGAGCGTGGCCGGCGTGGCGGACCGTATCAACCATCAGATCAAGTTCCGCGAGCGCTGGAGGCCTTTCTGCCCGTCGATGCTCGACACCGTTGCGCCGCAAATGATCAAGATCGATCACCCTGCACCGTTCATGACCTTCACCTTCGAAGTGGCTGAAGAGTGGAAAACCCGTGTGCCGGAAGTCGTCCATGAAGACGGCACGTCCCGGGCCCAGGTGCTCAAGCGCGAATACAACCCGCGCTATTACGACATGATGAAGGCGTTGGAAGTACTGACCGGCAACGGTGTGTCGCTGAACACTTCGCTCAACCGTCGTGGCGAGCCGATGATCTGCTCGCCGACCGACGCCTTGAACATGTTCTTCGGTTCCGACCTGCAGTACCTGATCATGGAAGACATTCTGGTGGTCAAAGAAGGCGCGGACGCTTATGACTCGCTCGGCTGAACGCCATGTGCTGCAGTTCTGTCACGGCTATGACGGGCCGTTTCTGGACTGCGCCCGGCAGTACGCCAGCCTGTTCGCGGGGACCGGTTATCGCGTGACCACGGTGTTCCTGACCGGGGCAGCAGATAGCCAAGTCGCCGCGAACTGTGCGTCCGATGAGGTGCTGTTCATGGAGTACAGCTCCAAGGCCATTCGTGGCCTGAAGCTGGGCGCCATCGGCGATCTGCGCAAGATCGCCGCGTCGCGCAACTTCAGTTTCTGCATCGCTCACCGTTTCAAACCGATCTACATCGCCCTGCTCGGCACTTCGTTGCCGGTGATTGGCGTGCATCACGCGTTTGGTGATTACCAGCGCCGCACCCGCAAACTGTTCGCGCATATTTTCCGCAAACGCCTGAGCCTGCTCGGCGTCTCCGATGCGGTGCGTGACGACATGCGCCGTTGCTTGCCGAAATGGCCGCAGGCGCGGATTCAGACGCTCTATAACCGGATTGATGTACAGGCGTTACAGGCCAGTCAGGTGTCGGTTCGCGAGGCCCGGGAAACCCTCGGTCTGTCGATGGATGCCTGGATTGTCGGCAACGTCGGGCGCCTGCATCCGGACAAGGATCAGACTACGTTGTTGCATGGTTTTGCCACGGCATTGCCGGGGTTGCCGGCCAACAGTCAGCTGGTGATTCTGGGCAGCGGTCGGCTGGAGCAGGACCTCAAGGCCCTGGCGCGTGAACTGGGTATCGGCGATCGCGTGCTGTTCCTCGGTCAGGTGCCCGAGGCGCGTCGCTACTTCCGCGCTTTCGATGTGTTTGCCTTGAGTTCCGATCATGAACCGTTCGGCATGGTATTGCTGGAGGCCATGGCCGCCGGTGTGCCGTTGCTCGCCACCGCGTGTGGTGGCGCCAGGGAAGTGGTCGAAGGTGTGGGCATTCTATTTCCGCTGGGCGATGCCGGGCACCTGGCTCAAGGGCTGCAACATCTGGCCGCGATGGACGAGCAGCAACGCCGCCAGTGCGCCGAGCTGATGTTCGACCGCTTGCGTGAGCGCTTCTCCGATCGCGCGGTACGCGATGCTTTCTGGCATTTGCCGCACGTTACCGAACTGGCACCGAGGGGCTGATGCTCAACCGATTTCAAGGCTGGCGCGAGCGTGGCTGGGTGCAGGTCGACGCCTCGACTTATGCACAAACCTGGCAGCGTTTTGGCGGCAGCGTCGCGACTCATCCTCTGGTGGTCGAACGTCTGGCACAGTTGGCCGACATCCCGGTGCGTTACCTGGCTTGGGAGCAGGACGGCGAAGTGAAAGCCGCCATCCCGACCTGGGGGCGCGACCTGGCGCTGTCCAAGGACGTGCTCAAGCGCACGGGTAAAAAAGGCCTGTTCGACCTCGGCAATGCCGAACTGATCCTGCCGGCCGCCGCCGATGCCCAGGCACCGTTGCGCCATCGGGGGCGTTACCTGTCGGCGCTGAGCGAAGGTCGTTTTACCGGTATCAAGCTGCAGACAGAACAACTGGCGCTGGCCCGCACGCCTGAAGAACTGTCGAAAAAGTTTCGCTACAACCAGCGCCGCGAGTTGCGTCTGCTGGAAGAGGCGGGCGGCGTGGTGCGGCCGGTTACCGAGTTTTCCAGCAGTGAGCTGGCGGCGATCTATTGCGACCTGTTCCAGCGTCGCTGGGGCTTTCCGGCCACCGGTGCCGAGCGCATGGGCGAGGTGATCGAGTTGTTGCGCGAGTTGCTGATCGGCTCGGTGATTTTCCTCAACGACGCACCGATTGCGACTCAACTGGTGTACCGCGTCGAGGCGCCGGAATGGATCAGCATCGAATACGTCAACGGCGGTGTCGATCCCGAGACCCGCGAATTCAGCCCGGGCAGCGTGCTGAGCTTCCTCAACACCCAAAGCGCCTGGGAACATGCACGCGCGTTGGATAAACCCCTACGGTTTTCCTTTGGTCGAACCGACCGTGAGTACAAGGACCGTTGGTGCAATTCTGTGCCGGTCTTCACGGTATGAACCAACCCATGAGCCGCAAACAGCAACTGCTCAAGCGCCATCGGCGCAACAAACGCATCGGCCTGTTGATTGCGTTGATGCTGCTGATCGCGATCGGCGTGCTGGTGGCCTGGTGGCTGCCGCTGGTGCTTGCGGTGCTGGGCTGGATCGCCCACGAGGCGTGGTTTGCCGACCATCTGTTTTATTCTCCCCAAGACGATTACCAATACAGCTTCCCGCCGTATACCCCGCAACCCAAGATTCATCTGGACGGTGAACGGCTACGGCTGGATGAGGGTGTCATGCTGGTCGATGACGCCACGCTGATACTGGCGCTGCGGGTGAAAAGTACTTGGCTGGGGCGCTTTATCGATCCGGTGGTCGAGTTGCTGGGGGGTGATAATCCCGACCGGCAAACCTTCGAGCGCGGCGTGAACGGCCTGCGTTACCTCAATCTCAGTGGTCAGGCAGACGTGTTGTCGCAAGGCGAGTTGCGTCTGCGCGGGCGTTTCTGTCGGTTGCTCGGCGAGCCTGTGCTCTGGGCGTTCGAGCAACCGGACTACCGCCGTCAGCGAGTGATGGTGATTGCACCCCATGCCGACGACGCTGAATTGGCCGCATACGGTTTGTACAGCCAGGCCGACGAAGCCTGGATCGTCACCCTGACCGCCGGTGAAATTGAAGCCGAACATTATCAACAGATGGGTCTGAACACGGTCGAGGCGGCTCGTCTCAAAGGCCGTTTGCGGGCCTGGGATAGCATCGCCGTACCGCGCTGGGCCGGGGTGCCTGAGGCCCATTGCGTGCAGTTGGGGTATTTTTGCCTGCAACTGGCGGCGATGCAGGCCGCGCCGGCCACACCGGTAGGTTCGCGCGAAGCGGATTTGGGAGACACCCGGTTATTTCGTCAGTTGAATCCATTTGCCCTGCCGGGCGATGTCGATGGTGCGCCGACCTGGAATAATTTACTGGCCGATCTGCGTGAACTGTTGCTTAGGGCGCGTCCGCAAGTGATCGTATTGCCGCATCCGTCCCTCGACCCGCACCCGGATCACATCTGTGCCCAGGCAGCGGTTCTCGAAGCGTTGAGCGGGCTGGAGTGGCAGCCGACCACCGTGCTTGGCTATGCCAACCATCTGCATGACAATGATCGTTGGCCGATGGGTGATGCGGGTCATGGCATCGCCCTGCCACCGGCGTTCGATTCGACAACGCCGATGCAGCCCTGCTGTCTGCGAATGCCTTTGGCGCGTCAGCGTGATAAAGCAATGGCGTTGGGCATGATGCACGACCTGCAACCGCCCATGCCGTTCAAGCGACGTTTACGACGGTTGGTACAGTGGCTTCTGGCCAGTAGAGTGCCGCCCGTCTATGGCGAGAACGAGTTCTTTCGCAAGGCGGTCAGGCAGCATGAGTTGTTCTGGGTTCTGAAGCATGGTGAAACATCTGTTAGGCAGAAATGAAGTATCGCGCGGCCTAGCATGGCGGCGTATCCACGCAGCAGTGAGTATTTCTGTGATCAATCCATGCCCGCGCATCCTGTTCCTGATTCCGTATTTCGGTCATTGGCCGTTCTGGATGCCGTTTTTCCTCGAGAGTTGCCGACGCAACGCTGATATCGACTGGTTGCTGTTCAGTGATTGCGGTACTCCTGAGAACCTGCCGCCCAACGTGACTGTTGAAGCCATGAGTTTCAGCGAGTATTGCGCGCTGGTATCACAGCGGCTGAATATCGACTTTGTGCCGGACGCGCCTTATAAGCTCTGCGACATCAAGCCTGCCCTGGGGCATATTCATGTCGACCGCCTGCAAGGCTATGATTTCTGGGCGTTCGGCGATATTGATCTGGTATTTGGTGACCTGCGAAGTTATTTCACCGCTGATCGGTTGGCCAGTTATGACCTGTTCTCTACCCACGAGCGGCGGGTGGCAGGCCATCTCTGTCTGATGCGCAACACTGCCCGCAAACGTGAGTTGTTCATGCAGATCAAGGACTGGCAAACACGCTTTACCGATCAGGCGCATCACGCGCTGGATGAAGGCGCATTCAGTCGGATCTTCCTCTGGCGCAAGAATTTTCCCGAGCCACTGTTCTCTCTGTTGGGCAAGCTCAATTCGTGGCGCCGCCGCAGCGAATTCATCGAGGCGTTCAGTACGCCGGGCGGTTGCATCAAGTGGCACGACGGCACGGATGATTTTCCGCAGCACTGGTATTGGCGCAATGGCTGTTTGAGTAACGATCGCGATGGCGACCGCCGGTATCCGTATTTCCACTTCGTCTGCTGGAAACGCAACGAATGGTCACGGTTGCCCCCACCCGATCCAGCCGAGATCAGGCGCCTCGCCGCCGAGCCGGCATGGGTCATCGATGCGACTGGTTTTCACCGGGGAGAGTTATGAGTCAACGGTCAAAGGTTCTGCAGTTGCAGCCTGACTACAACGTCAAAGCCCATGATTTTGCCGACCTCGCGGAGCAGATCGTCAAGGCCCTGCCGAGCGATCGCTATGAAGTGACCGCGGCGTTCCTGCGTGGCAAGCCCGGGCCTGGCGAGGCCGTAAGTCGCGCCGACCGTTCGGTGTATTTCGAGTTTTCCGACAAGTCCCTCAAGGGCATGCGCCTGCGCGCCATGTGGCAGTTGTACAAGTTTTGCCGCGCAGAAAAATTCGACGTGGTGATTTGCAATCGCTTCAAACCGGTAAACATGATGCTGGCGCTCAACCGTTGGTTGAAAGTACCGCTGTGCATCGGCATCTCCCACGGTTTTGGCGAGTACGACCGGTTTTACCGGCGCCGCCAGACCCAACGCCTGATCGATCGCCATTGGCGCTTTGTCGGCGTGTCGCCAGCGGTCAAACAGTACCTGCTCGATTGCGACTGCGGCTTTACCGACCAGAATACCTACGCGATCACCAACGCCATCGACATCGAGCAGGCTGAAGGTTTGCAGCACAGCCGCGAGCGTGCTCGCGAGTTATTGGGCATCGAACCGTCGGTGCGCTTGATCGGTGCATTGGGCCGGCTGGTGCCGGTCAAGGGCCACACCTACCTGCTGCAGGCCTTTGCCACCCTCAAGGACAAATACCCGAACACCCAACTGGCAATCATTGGTGCGGGGCGTGAAGAGTCGCGCCTGGCCGCCGAGATCGAGCGCCTTGGGCTGACCGGTCGTGCGCATTTGCTGGGTTTCAAGGAAAACGCCTTGCAGTATGTTCGGGCGTTCGACATCTGGACCATGCCGTCCTTGGCTGAAGGCCTGGGGCTGGCATTGCTCGAGGGCATGAGCGGGCACCTGCCGGTAATCGCCTCGAACGTACCGGCCATGTTGCCGCTGATTCAGGGCGCGGGCGGTCTGGCAATTACCCCGGCGGACGTGCCGACGCTGGTCGCAGCGCTGGAGAACTACCTGGGGCTGTCGGATGACGAGCTCAAGGCCAAGGGTGAACAGGCCTACCGCTATCTCCAGGAGCAACACGACATCGAGGTATTCCGCCAGGAGTACCTGAACCTGATCGACTCCGGCTTGAGTCAAGCCCGCAGGGAGCAACCATGAACGACGTGCAACCTCTCGTCACGGTCATCATCGCGTCGTACAACCACGGTCGCTATATCGAGGAAAGCATCCTCAGCGTCCTCACCCAGACCTACAAGAATATCGAGTTGCTGGTCATCGATGACGGCTCCAGCGATGACAGCGTCGAGCGCATCAATGCCTTGCAGGCGCAGCACGATTTCGATTTCCGGGTCCAGCAGAACCAGGGGCTGACCAACACCCTCAACGGCGCCATTGCGCGCTCAAAGGGCAGTTTGATCGTGCCGTTCGGGTCCGATGACATCATGTTGCCGGAGCGCATCGCCACCCAGGTGGCGTATATGGATGGCAAGCCCGAGGTCGGGATCTGCGCCGGCAACATCGAACTGATCGACGCCGACGGCAATCTCTATCCGGAGAATCGTCAGCGTCGCGATGTGCCGTTCCGTCGCCTGGACTTCGATGACATGTTCCTGGAGCGCAAGCCTTATCCGCCGGCGCCGACCCTGATGATCCGCCGTGAAGCGCTGGACAAGGTAGGCGGCTTCGATCCGAACATTCGCCTGGAGGACTTGCTGATCGAGTTGAAGGTGACCCGCGCCGGCTACTTCATCGATGGCCTGAATGTGCTGATGGCGCGCTATCGCAAGCACGCCACCAACTCCTACAAGAATAACCGCTTCATGATCGACAACATCCTGCGTTCCTACGCGCTGTTCAGCGATCATCCGTTGTACGACGAGGTGCGCTACAAATTCCTCAGCTCGATGTTCCTGAAAACCTCCAATCGCGACCGCAAGCTGGCGCGCGAACTGCTGGCGCAGATACCGTTCAAGGCCTGGAACAAGAAGACCTGGCGCGGCCTGGGGCGGCTGTATTTCTCACCGCTGGAAAAAGACTGAGCCCACCCTGAGACGCGCGGCCATCGATGCCGGTATAGCGGCCCTCACCGGCATGCCTGAGGTGTCGGGAGCAGGGCGGCGGTCACGATGGCCAGCAGGTAGGCCGCCAGCGCAATGAACGGGTTGCTTTCGACTATTAATGAGCCCGGGCGGGATGACTCCCGGTCAGTACTTGCCTGTGTAGGTTATCCACTGCAGATTTCGACGCCATCACGGCGTAGCCCTGAAGTAGCGCGCCAAAGTGGTCTTCGAACAGCCAGCGTCGATCCACGGCGTAACGCTGCATATGGCGCAGATTGCGCTTGCGCAGGGACAGGCTCAGCGATGACGGATAGATGCGCATGTCCGCCAGATCGATCAGGCCGAACTCACCGTCATCCAGTACCAGTACATTGCCCAGGTGCAGTGACCGGAAATAGACACCTTGTTCATGCAGTTGTGCCATGAACTTGCCGAAACGCTCAACCAGCGCCTGACGCACCGCGGGCGCGGTGATGCCTTGAAGAACCTGACGCAAAGTGCTGCCCGGCAGCGGCGAATAGTGTACGGCACTGCTACCGTCCTTGAGTCGATACAGGTCCAGAATTTGCGGGGTTGGGATACCCAGGTTGCGCAATTGCTCGCTGTTGGCGGCAAACCGTTCGGAATAGGGGTTGAAGCTACCCGAGGTGTACCAGCGACGGCGGCGGAACAACTTGAGGAAGCTGCCATCGACCAGGCGCAGGACTTTTGGCCCCAGCCCGTCTTCCTCGATCACCTGGGCACTGGCGGTCAACTGTTGCAGGGCGGCCGGCGTCAAGGTCCTGATCGGCATTGCCAATAGGCGTCTGGCCCGTTGGTTGATGCTTAATGCGGCGATCAGCGCCAGCGGAATCCACAGCAAAAACCAGTGCTCCTTGGGCCGGGAAATGATACCGCCGCCTTCGGTCAGGCCGGCGCCGATGCCGAATACCAGCCAGGTCGAGGCGATGATGAACAACGGCTGCAGGCGATACCGCCAGCTATTCAGCAAGCACCGGACCTGGAAGAACAGCCACGGCAGCAAGCCGAAAATACCAACGTAATAGAGCACCCCCAAGGCGAAGCTATGAGGCTCCTGCAAGGTGTAGCCGATACCGGGGTCGAGAGTCAGGGTGGCGTTGTAGCCATGACCGATCCACGGGTGCTCGGCAATTTTTTGCAGGGCCAGCTGCCAGATTTCAAAGCGATAGGAGTCGCCGCGCTCGACGATCATCTGCGAAAACAGTACGGCAACCGCTGCGCCACCGATCAACAGGGTACCCAGCAATATGAAAGAACGACGGTTCCAGCTGATGAAACTCAGCCATAACGCAGCCAGTGTCAAAGCAACCAGCGGGGTTCTGGAGCCGGTGGCGATCACCGTGGCGAACATGATCGCCATCGCCGGGATGCTCAGCCAGAGCATCTGGCGACGCTTGCAGGTCATGCTCACGCTCAGCCAGTAGGTACAAAAAAAGCCGAATACGTGGGAGCTGAGCAGTGGGTTGTCGAATGCGCCGCTCCCGATCAGGCGCATGCCCGGCTCGTAGTGGCGGGTAAACATGAACAGGTTGTAGGCCGACGCGATCAGCCCGACCATTGCGGCACTGAACAGCAGGGGCTGGATGATCTCGCTTCGGTAGCGCACCAGCAGGTAGCAGCCAGCGAACAACAGCAGGGTGTGCAAAGCGGGTTTGAACTGACCGGTGACGCTTTGATCCATCGGCGGCCCCCAGCTCAGGCTGAGCAAGGCCCAGGCGGCGAACAACAGCACCGCGACGAAGATCGGTTCGCGCAGCAACTCTTTGAGTTCGCGGGGGCGCAGGCACAGGACAATAAACGATGGGATGCTGAACAGGCCATAAAACATCTTGTGATGCAGGCTGCGACCAGGCAGAAAGAACATCGCGCACAGCAGCAGGAAGTAGCCGAGTGGAAGAATCCAGAGGCAAATGAAATCGAAGACTCGATTGGATGTGTTGTTGAAGCCACTGAGTTGCATGCTGAGAGATTCAATCCTGAAGTTGATCGGCCATTTGGGGTGATGGCTATTTGATGTTGAATTCTGACGCTTAACAATAACAGCCTTTATGCGATTGCCAGAACCCTGAAGAAGCTGTGCTAAAGTCAGCGTCCTTTTTATCGACATTCGCGTGATATGACCGACTCCAGTCTCTCCGCAAGCCCATCGAGCTTGAAAATTTACTTCCGCCTGCTCAGCTATGTCCGGCCGTACATCAGCCTGTTCCTGATCAGCATTGTCGGTTTTCTGATTTTCGCTTCGACTCAGCCAATGCTCGGGTACATCCTCAAGTATTTCGTCGACGGCCTGTCCAATCCCGAAGCGGCGCTGTTTCCAACCGTACCGTACCTGCGTGATCTGCAACTGCTGCAGGCCGTGCCTTTGCTGATCATCCTGATTGCAGCGTGGCAGGGGCTCGGATCTTATCTGGGCAACTACTTTCTGGCCAAGGTTTCCCTCGGACTTGTCCACGACTTGCGTGTGCAGTTGTTCAACAATCTGCTGGTCTTGCCCAACCGTTATTTCGACAAGCATAACTCGGGTCATCTGATTTCGCGCATCACCTTCAACGTAACCATGGTCACGGGGGCGGCTACAGATGCGATCAAGGTCGTAATCCGTGAAGGCATGACGGTGGCGTTCCTGTTCGCCTCGCTGCTGTTCATGAACTGGCGCCTGACGCTGGTCATGGTTGCGATCCTGCCGTTGATCGCCTTGATGGTGCGCACCGCCAGCAAGAAATTCCGTAAACAGAGCAAGAAGATCCAGGCTGCCATGGGGGACGTGACCCACGTGGCCTCGGAAACGATCCAGGGCTATCGCGTGGTGCGCAGCTTCGGCGGCGAAGTCTATGAAGAAAGGCGCTTCTTCAATGCCAGCCAGGGCAACACCGACAAGCAATTGCGCATGACTCGCACCGGCGCTATCTATACGCCGCTGTTGCAGCTGGTGATCTACACCGCCATGGCGGTGCTGATGTTCCTGGTGTTGTTCCTGCGCGGAGATGCGTCCGCCGGTGACATGGTGGCCTACATCACTCTGGCAGGCCTGCTGCCGAAGCCGATCCGCCAATTGTCTGAAGTCAGCTCGACCATCCAGAAAGGTGTGGCCGGCGCCGAGAGTATCTTCGAGCAACTGGACGTCGAACCCGAAGTCGATAACGGCACCATCGAGCGCGATGCCGTCAGCGGTCGTCTGGATGTGCGTCACTTGAGCTTCACTTACCCGGGCACCGATCGCCAGGTACTCGATGACATCAGTTTCTCGGTCGAGCCGGGGCAAATGGTGGCATTGGTGGGGCGTTCGGGCAGCGGCAAGTCGACATTGGCCAACCTGATTCCGCGCTTCTATCACCACGACAAGGGCGAGATCCTGATCGATGGCGTTGAAGTGGAACAGTACAAGCTGCTGAACCTGCGCAGGCACATCGCACAGGTGACCCAGCATGTGACGCTGTTCAGCGACACCGTGGCCAACAACATTGCGTATGGCGATCTGGCTGGGGCTCCCCGCGAAGACATCGAGAAGGCGGCAAGAGACGCCTACGCGATGGACTTCATTGCGCAGTTGCCCGAAGGCCTGGACACCCAGGTCGGCGAGAACGGCGTGTTGCTGTCCGGCGGTCAACGTCAGCGTCTGGCAATTGCCCGGGCCTTGCTGAAGAATGCACCGTTGCTGATTCTCGACGAAGCCACTTCGGCCCTCGATACCGAATCCGAGCGGCATATTCAGGCTGCGCTGGATCAGGTCATGAAAGGTCGAACGACGCTGGTCATCGCTCACCGGTTGTCGACCATCGAGAAGGCTGACCTGATTCTGGTCATGGATCAGGGCCGGATCGTCGAGCGCGGCACCCATGCCGAGCTTCTGGCGCAGAATGGCTACTACGCCCGCCTGAACGCCATGGGCCTCGACGCCCCGGCTGAAGACATCGCCTGATTCGATGCAAGGGTGAGCCCTGCTCACCCTTGCATTCACCGGCGTGCAACGCGTCCGGTGGATTGTATCCAGACCTTTACGCTTCTTGACCAAACCGGAATAAATCTCGGCAACGCGCTTGTTAAGGTTCCTGAACGAACTTTGACTTCAATCGAGGGGGGCAACCCTTTCGCGCGGGTACTGCCATGCTGCAACGTTATCTCTGGAAGCTCTTGCCCAAGCCGCAGCGGGCTTTCCTGCTGGGACGCCTGTCGGTCGTGGACCGTCAGGTGATCAACAAGTCGATGTCGGCCAGCCTGAGCTTCCCACGGGCCTTCGAGCAGCGTTCCTGTCTATTCATTCATGTTCCCAAGTGTGCCGGGAGCAGCGTATGTGCGGCGATGTTCGATGGGTGGAGCCCCGGGCACTTGCCGTTGTACTGGTACGAGCAGCAATTTCCCGAGCAGTTCGCCGCCAGTTTCAAGTTCGCCTTCGTTCGTGATCCGCTGGAAAGGGCCTATTCGGCTTATGCTTTTTTGCGCGGCAACGAGTTGGGGCGGCGCGACCAGGCGGCGCAGAGGCTGGTCTGCCACTACCGCGACTTCGATGATTTCGTCGCTCGCTGGCTGCATTCGGAGACCATCAGCCGACAAATACATTTTGCCGCGCAAACGGATTTTCTGACCGATTCCCTGGGGCATCTGGCCCTGGACTTCATCGGCTACCAGGAACATCTGGAGCGGGATTTTCGCCTGGTCTGCGAACAGGTGGGCCACTGGGCGGTGTTGCCTCACGTCAACGGCTCGCAACAGCGGCGTCCGATGCTTGCCCGCGATTTCTGCTCGGTGCGTACCCGTCGGCTGGTGCGACGGGTGTACCAGCGCGATTACGAAATGCTCGGTTATGAATGAGACCCTGTCGATACCTGTTCCAGAGATCAGGCCTTACGATCTATCACTGTCGAACCGCGACCGCGCCGCAATCAAATTCCAGCACCCGCGTTGCCTGTGGTTGACGGGCCTGTCAGGCGCGGGCAAGTCGACCCTGGCCAATGCACTGGAGTTGCAACTCAATCGGCACGGGCTGCACACGTTCCTGCTCGATGGCGACAACCTGCGCAATGGCCTGTGTCGTGACTTGGGAATGAGTGCTGAGTGTCGCCGGGAAAACATCCGGCGCATGGCCGAGGTGGCACGGCTGATGGTCGACGCCGGTTTGATTGTGATTGTTGCGGCGATCTCGCCGTTTCGCGCAGAGCGTGATGCCGCTCGTCGGTTGTTCGCTGAGGGCGATTTCATCGAGGTATATGTGAGCACGCCCTTCGCGGTGTGCGCGCAACGGGACCCCAAAGGTTTGTATCAAGCGGCCCGCCAAGGGCGGATCAAGAACTTCACTGGCATCGACAGCCCTTATGAGGCACCGCTGACGGCGGAGTGCGAGATCGACACCCAGGTGCTGCAACGTGAGGACGCTTGCCATCGTTTATCGCAATTTCTGCTCAATAAATGAACAGAATTCCCTGCCGATTCATCCGGTTGCAGCCGCCCCGCAAGCCAGCGCCAACCCTGTGTTAATATCGCGCCCCTGTTCATTTTGTATGTGGGTTGCTCCATGAAGTTGTCCATGCCGCGATTCAATCAAGCCCCTGTCTTGGTGGTCGGCGATGTCATGCTCGACCGTTACTGGCATGGTGGTACCTCACGGATCTCCCCTGAGGCGCCGGTACCGGTCGTCAAGGTCGAGCACATCGAGGACCGCCCGGGCGGTGCCGCCAACGTTGCCTTGAACATTGCCGCGCTCGGTGCGCCGGCCTCGCTGGTCGGTGTGACCGGCGACGACGAAGCCGCCGACAGCCTGGTCAATAGCCTCAAGGGTGCCGGCGTGCGGGCATTGTTCCAGCGCATTGCGCACCAGCCGACCATCGTCAAGCTGCGGGTCATGAGCCGTCACCAGCAATTGCTGCGTATCGACTTCGAAGAGCCTTTCGCAACTGACGCCCTGGCGCTGGGCGAGCAAGTCGACGAATTGCTCGAAGGCATCAAGGTGTTGGTGCTGTCCGACTATGGCAAAGGCGCGCTGAAAAACCATCAGGTGCTGATCCAGGCCGCCCGTGCCCGTGGCATTCCGGTGCTGGCCGATCCCAAGGGCAAGGATTTCTCGATCTACCGTGGCGCGAGCCTGATCACCCCGAACCTCAGCGAGTTCGAAACCATCGTCGGCGGTTGCGCCGATGAGCACGAACTGGTGAGCAAGGGCGCGCAGCTGATGCACGACCTCGACCTCGGTGCATTGCTGGTAACCCGTGGCGAGCACGGCATGACCTTGCTGCGCCCGGATCATCCGGCGCTGCACCTGCCGGCCCGTGCCCGTGAAGTGTTCGACGTGACCGGCGCCGGCGACACGGTGATTTCTACCCTGGCGGCGGCGATCGCCGCTGGCGAAGAGCTGCCCCACGCGGTGGCCCTGGCCAACCTGGCGGCGGGCATCGTGGTCGGCAAGCTCGGTACCGCGGCCATCAGCGCACCGGAACTGCGTCGTGCGATTCAGCGCGAGGAAGGCTCCGAGCGCGGTGTGCTGGGTCTCGAGCAGTTGCTGCTGGCGGTCGATGACGCGCGAGCGCACAAAGAGAAGATCGTGTTCACCAACGGTTGCTTCGACATCCTGCATGCCGGCCACGTGACTTACCTCGAACAGGCGCGCGCCCAAGGTGATCGCCTTATCGTGGCGGTCAATGACGATGCGTCGGTGAGTCGCTTGAAAGGGCCGGGTCGGCCGATCAACAGCGTCGACCGTCGCATGGCGGTACTGGCAGGTTTAGGCGCCGTGGATTGGGTGATCAGCTTCTCTGAAGGCACCCCGGAAAACCTGCTGCGTGCGGTCAAGCCGGATGTACTGGTCAAGGGCGGTGATTACGGGATCGACCAAGTGGTTGGCGCGGACATCGTCAGCGCTTACGGCGGGACCGTGAAAGTGCTGGGGCTGGTGGAAAACAGCTCGACCACGGCGATTGTCGAGAAGATTCGCCAATCAGAGCCGGAGTAAAGCCATAAAAAAGATCGCAGCCATCGGTGGCCCCTACAGGTATACACATGACCCTGTAGGGGCCGCCGAAGGCTGCGATCTTTTGCTTTTGTGATGCTTCAGGAGCTGACTTTCTTGCGCGGCACGATTCTTTTCAGCAGTTGCTTCGCCTTCCCGCGTAACCGGGCCAGGCCCGAATCCTTCCCCGGTGGGGTCAAACCCTGCTGCCGCACCCAATCCTTCCAGCGAATCCGCTCATCCCTCACCAGCCAGCCTTCCTGCCGGGCAAAACTCTCCGCCAGATACAACCCGCGGGTACTTGCCGGGTACAGGTGATCCTTTTTCAGGGTATAGAGCTCGGCCATCGGCTGACCGTCCTGCAGTGGCATCAGGTACAAATCGGGACGTTTGCGATCGAGCCGGGCCACCAGTTGATCGCCCTCCAGCCGCTCGTCGACATGGAACAGGCTCAGGGATTTGGCTTCCTTGGGCACGTCCAGGCGCAAATCGTAGATCAATTGCAGCGAGGCTGTCGGCAAGTGCACGTAGGCCCGGGGACGTTCGATCAGCGGCATGTTCGCGCAGCGCACCGGTCGCGCCGAGCCGGAGAGTGGTGTCAGGCGAAACGGCAGGGCTTCGCGGTAATGCAGGGCTGCCGAGTAGGGCGCTGGCAGCCAGGTTTCGTTGAAGCGCCCGCTGAGCCAGCCCTCCGGGGTTTCCAGCAGGCACTCTTCGGCAATTTCCTGGGTCGCCGTGTGCAGCGGCAGGTTCAGCTCATGGGCCGGCACGTAGCCGGAGATCAGCTTGAGCACCACGTCGCCGCGATCCTGCCGACGCTGACGCACCAACACCCAGTAATCGCGATTCTGCCAATGCAGGGTCAGGCGCACCGAGACCCCAAGGTTCGCCAGCTCCAGGGCAAACCGCTCGCTGTCGGCCACCGTCACCGGACGGCGGCGTTGCAGGGTCTGGGAAAAATTCAACGGCATCCCGACGCTCTGATAACTCAAACCTTCGGGTGTGGCTTCGACGAACAGCGGCAGGGTCTTGAAGTTGCTCGGGTTCTTTCTGATCAGCGTACGCGGCATGTCGGCTCCTGCTTAAGGCCGCGTGGGCGGCATCAATGGCTACGAAGGACCTGGGCAACGGTCGCGACGTTATGGGCGAGGTGCAGCGGATTGATGGTCCCGACAATAGCACTGGCCACCCCCGGGTGTTCAAACAACAATTCGAAGCTGGCACGCACCGGATCAACGCCCGGGCTCAGGCACACATGGCCGCTGGCCAGGGCCTTTTTGACCAGGATCGCTTTGCCGTGAGCAGCAGCATAGTCAATGACTGGCTTCTCGTTCTGTTCGTTCAGATTGTAGGTGACCATTGCGCAATCACCTTGTTCCAGAGCCTTCAAGCCGCCTTCGACGGTTTTACCGGAAAAACCGAAACCGCGAATCTTGCCTTCGCGCTTGAGCTCGGCAAGGGTCGCATAGACCTCACTGTCGTTGAGGATCGCCAGGTCGTTGCCGTCGGAATGCACCAGCACCAGATCGATAAAGTCCGTTTCCAGGCGTTGCAGGCTGCGCTCCACTGAGAGCCGGGTATGCGCGGCGCTGAAATCATGGCGGGACTGACCGTCGGCGAACTCTTCACCGACCTTGCTGACGATTACCCAGTCCTGACGCTGACCACGCAGCAACGGGCCGAGACGCTCTTCGCTGCGGCCATAGGCCGGGGCGGTGTCGATCAGGTTGATGCCCAGGTCGCGCGCGAGTTTGAGCAGCATGCGGGCTTCGTCGTCGCCGGGGATCTGAAAGCCGTTGGGGTATTTCACCCCTTGATCGCGGCCAAGTTTCACTGTGCCCAGGCCCAGGGGCGATACCAGCAGGCCGGTGCTGCCCAGCGGACGATGCAGGTCATGCAGGGTCGGTTGGCTCATGGCAGCAGTTGCTCCCAGGCAGGGGTGCCTATCGGCGGTTTCGGCAGTTCCGGCAGCGGGGCCGGATGGCTCGGCTGAATACCGTCGCGTTGCAGTGTGGCGAAGACGCGGTCGGCGAAGTCCGGTGCCAGGGCCAGTTTGGTCGGCCAGCCCACCAGCAGACGATTCTGCTCGGCGAGGAAGGCGTTGTCCGGGCGGGTCAAGCCCGATTGCAGCGGCTCGGCGCGTTCGACCCGCAAGGTCGCCCACTGTGCGGTGCTCAGGTCGATCCACGGCAGAAGTTGGCCCAGTTCTTTCTGGGCGGCGGCAATTTGCGCGGCTGGCTCGCGGGCCACGCCTTCGGCTTCGGCGATGTCGCCGCCCACGTACCAGACCCACTGGCCATCGGCGGCCGGGTGAGTGGTCACGGTGACGCGCGGCTTCGGCCCGCCGCCCAGGCAGTGGGCGTACAGCGGTTTGAGGCTCGGGCCTTTGACGATGATCATGTGCAGGGGACGGCGCTGCATGGCCGGTTGGCTCAGGCCCAGCGCGGTCAGCAGGTCAGCGGTGCCGGCACCGGCACTGAGAACGATGCGCTGGGCGCGGATTTCGCGTTCGTCGACTTTCAAACCGACCAGTTCACCATTCTCCAGCAGCGGTTCGATGTGCTGACCGGCCAGCAGGCCGTCGCCAGCCAGGTCGGCCAGGCGCTGGATCAGGCTCGGCACGTCGACCACCAGTTCCGTCAGGCGATAGACCTTGCCCTTGAAGCGCTTGTCTTGCAGCGCCGGCGGTAATTGATCACCTTTGACCTGATCGACCCGCCCGCGCACGGCTTTGCTGGCGAAAAAGCTGGTGAGGTTGCCAGCGAGGGTGCCGGGGGACCAGAGGTAATGGGCATCGGACAATACGCGCACGCCGGACAGGTCCAGTTCACCGTCGCCGGCCAGCGCCTCACGCCAGCGACGCGGCATGTCGGCAATGGCTTCCGAGGCTCCGGTCAGGGCGCCGTGCAACGCGTATTTGGCACCGCCGTGGATGATGCCCTGGGACTTCAGGCTTTGCCCGCCACCGAGGCTGGCACTTTCCACCAGCACGGTCGAGAAACCCTGGCGGCGCAGGCGTGCATTCAGCCAGAGGCCGGCGACACCAGCGCCGACAATCAGAACGTCGGTGGAAATAACGGATGGCATGCAGCGACCTCAGTGTTCAAGACGAGGGCGCAGTATACAGACTCGATGCGCAGGAGATTTGTTGGTGATCAATAGAGCGGATGCAAAACCTGTGGGAGCGGCGGTGCGGTGCTCCCACAGTAAGATAGTGCTTCGGGTTTTAATGTCCCGCAGTCTTGGAGAACAGCTGAATAACCACGACGCCCAGCACAATCAGCGCCATCCCCAGCATTGCCGGCACATCCAGTTTCTGCCCGTAGATAAACAGCGCCGCGACGCTGACCATCACGATGCCCATGCCGGCCCACACCGCGTAGGCCACGCCGACCGGAACGCTGCGCACCACCAGGGTCAGCATCCCGAAAGCAATGCCGTAACCGACGATGACCAGCAGCAGCGGCAGTGGCGTGCTGATACCCTTGACCGCTTTCATCGAAACGGTGGCGATCACTTCGGCGCAGATGGCAATGGCGAGGTAGTAGTAAGCGGTCATGGGTCAATCCTCGTATGAAGTGTTGCTTTCTGAGGTCGGCATTCTAGAGATCCGCCAGATGCGGTAAAGTCATTACCTATCTGTTCTTGAGATGGGTTGAGCCATGAATATGCAATGGAGTCTGGAACAGCTGCACTTGTTTGTCAGTGTCGCGGAACAACGTTCCTTTTCCGCGGTGGCGCGGGATCAGCGCAAGGCGCAGTCGGCGGTCAGCAGTTCGATTGCGCTGCTGGAAGAAGACCTGGGCGTCAGCCTGTTCGATCGCAGCAGTGGTCGCCAGCCGAAACTCACCGAAGCCGGCACCGCGCTGCTTGAAGAGGCGCGGGAAGTGCTGCGCCAATGTGAGCGCCTCAATGGCCGGGCACTGGCGATGATGCGCGGTCAGGAAGCGAGTTTGCGGGTGGCTCAGGACGAGGCAATGCCTTATCAGGCAGTGGTTGAAAGCTTCGAAGCCCTGGCCGAACAATTTCCCAGCCTCGAAGTGCAACTGACCAGCGCTGCCCAGGGTGATGTCGCGCGCAAACTGGTGGAGCGTCGGGCCGACCTGGGCTTGCTGTTTTATCACGAGCAGATTCCCGAAGCCCTTGAGCGCCGAGTGCTGGGCAGCGTTGAAATGGTCACGGTGTGCGGCGTGGGGCATCCATTGGCGCAGCAGACGCAGGTCAATTGCCAGCAACTGGCGCAGCATCGACAGCTGCTGATGTCCACGCAATCCAGCGTCTATCCCGGCAGTGAGCCGGCCAGCCCGCAGGTCTGGCGGGCCGACAGTTTCTATGTGATGGCCGAATGGGTGATGCGCGGCCTCGGCTGGGCCTGGTTGCCGCGCCACGTGGTGCAGTACCCGGCGTATCAGAATCTGATGGTCGAACTGACCAGCGAATGGACGCCGCCGGCATTGATTGTGGAGCTGGTCTGGCGCCGCGACGAGCCCCTCGGCCCGGCAGCCCGTTGGCTGGCGGAACGTTTTGCCGTGCACTTGCAGGCGATTGGCTAAAAAACCGATAAACTCCGCCGCCATGAATAGAACCCTCTACACCGCGCTGTTTTACCTGGGGCTGCCATTGGTAGCGATTCGGCTTTGGCTGCGGGCGCGCAAGGCGCCGGCGTACGCCAAACGCATTGGCGAGCGTTTCTCCCTCGCGCTACCGGCGATGAAGCCGGACGGCCTTTGGGTGCACGCGGTGTCGGTAGGCGAAAGCATCGCCGCGGCGCCGATGATCCGTGCCTTGCTGCAGCGATATCCGACGCTGCCGATCACCGTCACCTGCATGACCCCGACCGGGTCTGAGCGCATCCAGGCGCTGTTTGCCAACGAGCCGCGCATCCAGCACTGCTATTTGCCTTATGACTTGCCTTGCGCTGCGGCGCGATTCCTTGATCGGGTCCGGCCGAAACTGGCAGTGATCATGGAAACCGAACTCTGGCCCAACCATATCCATCAGTGCGCCAAGCGTGGAATTCCCGTGGCCCTGGCTAATGCGCGACTGTCTGAGCGCTCGGCCAAAGGTTATGGCCGCTTCCATAAACTGACCCGGCCGATGCTCGTCGAGATGAGCCTGTTCGCAGTGCAGACCGAAGCCGAGGCGCAGCGTTTCCGCGATTTGGGCGCGCGCCCGGAAACGGTTGAAGTGACCGGTTCGATCAAGTTCGACCTGACTATCGATCCGCAACTGCTGCAGCGTGCTGCCGAGCTGCGCGGGCAATGGCAGGCGCAGGATCGCCCGGTGTGGATCGCTGCGAGCACCCATGAAGGTGAAGACGAAGTGGTGCTCGATGCCCATCGTCGGCTGTTGGCCAATCATCCCGATGCCTTGTTGATTCTGGTACCGCGTCATCCGGAGCGCTTCAACCCGGTGTTTGAGTTGTGCCGGCAAAAAGGTTTCACCACGGTGCGGCGTTCGACGGGCGAGCCGGTGACCGCAGATACTTCGGTGTTGCTGGGCGACACCATGGGCGAGTTGCTGTTTCTCTACGCCTTGGCCGACAGCGCTTTCGTCGGCGGCAGCCTGGTGCCCAATGGTGGCCATAACCTGCTGGAACCGGCGGCCTTGGCCAAACCGGTGCTCAGTGGGCCGCACCTGTTCAACTTCCTTGAAATCGCCGCGCAGTTGCGCAGCGCCGGGGCGCTGGCCGAGGTCGACGATGCTGAAGGCCTGGCACTGGCGGTGCAGCGGCTGTTCGAACTGCCACGCGATGCACAGCGGATGGCGGAGGCGGGGCTGAAGGTAATGCGCACCAATCAGGGGGCGTTGCAGCGGTTGCTGGATGGGTTGGGCAGGTTGATCGAGCGGTAGACCGAGTCGCGCGAACAAAAAAGATCGTCCGAACGCGGCCCGAGCCTTCGGACGATCTTTTGCTGTTTAAGGCCTCGCTTTCAACTGCTCCGCCGCAGCCTTCGCCAGATCTGGTGGCAAGAAGTCCTTGTCCGGGTTGTAGTCGGCTTTGAGATAACGCGTCAGGTCCTGCAAATCCCCCGGGTTCAAGGTGCCGGCGGCCTGCTTCAGGCGCAGGTTGTCGAGGATGTAGTCGTAGCGCGTGTTGTTGTAGTTGCGCACCGAGGTGTACAGCTGACGCTGGGCATCGAGCACGTCGACGATGTTGCGCGTCCCCACCTGATAACCGATTTCGGTCGCTTCCACCGCGCTCTGGTTGGAAATGATCGACTGTCGACGTGCCTGCACCTGCTCGACGTCGGTGTTGACGGCGCGGTGCAGGTTACGGGTGTTTTCCACGACCTGGCGACGCAGCGCTTCGCGTTGTTGCTCGGTCTGATCCAGCCGTGAGTAAGACTCACGCACCTGGGAACTGGTGAGCCCGCCGCTGTAGATCGGAATGCTCAATTGCAGGCCGACAGTGCGCTGCTCGACATCGCCGCCGTAATGCACGCCGGTCGCGCTCGGGTTGGTAAAACCGAGGGCGTCGTTGTCACCTTTCCTGTATTGCGCGACCGCATCCAGGGTGGGGGCATGCCCGGCCTTGCGCTGCTTGAGGGTTTCTTCGGCGGCGCTCACCGCGTAGTTGCTGGCCAGCAGATTGAGGTTCTGCTTGGCGGCGGTGTCGACCCAAGCCTTGGCGTCGTTCGGTGCCGGCGGCAGGATCGGCAAGGTGTGGACGATGCCCTGGATCGAGTTGTACTGGCGGTTGGTCAGGGTGATCAGCGCTTCGAACGCGTCATCCACCTGACGCTGGGCGACAATTCGGTTGGCCCGCGCGGTGTCGTAACTGGCCTGGGATTGCAGCACATCGGTCTTGTCCGACAGGCCGACGTCGAAGCGCTCGTTGGACTGGTCGAGCTGGCGTTTGAAGGCTGCTTCTTCGGCCTTGGTCGAGGCCAGGTTGTCCTGGCTGCGCAGTACGTTGAAGTAGCTTTCGGCGCTTTGCAGGATCAAGTTTTGTTCAGTGGCCGAGAGTTGCAAGGCGGCCTGTTCGTTGACGTCCTTGGCGGCCTGGAACTGGAACCAGCGGTCGGCGCGGAAAATCGGTTGCGACAAGGTCGCCTGATACACCGTGCCGCTGCGGTTCGAGGTCACCGATGGTTGATCGAGCGCGGTGCGGGTGTCGTTCATGTTGGCACCGGCCGACAGGTTGGGCAGCAACCCGGCGCGGGCCTGGGGCACGACTTCCTTCTGGGCGCCGTACTGGGCGCGGGCGGCGGCGATATCGGCGTTGTTATCCACCGCTTCCTGATAGACGCTGACCAGGTCGGTCTTGGTCGATAAGGGCGCTTCTGCTGCCCAGGCCATTCCATTGGACGCACAAGACACGGCAAGGGCCAGTGAGAGTTTGCGCAGCATGAGGCCATCCCTAAAAAATTACGCTGATAATTTGAACGCCAAGGCTACGGCGCGGCGCCCTGCAGCGTCAAGGCAGAGCGTCAAGGCGCGGCACGGCGTAGCGAGTGTAGTTGCACGCAGGCACGGCAACAATCCGCTGATTGCGCCATTCATCATGGTGTTTACCGTGGTGTTGGCGTTCTTTGCCGGTTATGTCTAGACTGGCCGGGTTCTTGTCGGGGTGCCTTGCTATGAGGCTGAGATCGAATAATTTCGGATCCCGTTGAACCTGATCAGGTTAGCGCCTGCGTAGGGAACAAGATTTCTCGTCACCCGGCGAGTCCTCTTGTGCTTCGTCCGGGATGTTGTTCGACAATCGAACACCCCTCGAGCATCGAGCACAGCACCTGCTGGAATTTCCAGCGCCCGTGCGTCCATTCGTTTACAGGTTCGCTCCGACAAAAATCCACCGCCTGGATGTGTGTCTGGAGAGCCCGTGATGACTACAAAATCAAAAATCGCAACCAACCTGAGTGACTCGGCCAAGGTCGATCAGCAATCGGTTCAGCCGTTTACCCGCTCGCAAAAAATCTATGTTCAGGGCACACGCCCCGACATCCTCGTGCCGATGCGCGAAATCAGCCTGGATGTGACCCCGACCGACTTCGGCGGCGAAATCAACGCGCCGGTGGTGGTATATGACACCTCGGGCCCGTACACCGACCCCAACGTCACCATTGACGTGCGCAAAGGCCTGGGCGATGTGCGGTCGCCGTGGATCGAGTCCCGTGGCGACACCGAGCGTCTGTCCGGCCTGAGCTCCAACTTCGGTCAGGAACGCCTCGCTGACCCGGAGCTGACCAAGCTGCGTTTCGCCCACGTCAACAACCCGCGTCGCGCCAAGCCGGGTGCCAACGTCAGCCAGATGCACTACGCCCGTAAAGGCATCATCACCGCCGAGATGGAATACGTCGCCATCCGCGAAAACATGAAGCTCGAAGTGGCCCGCGCCGCCGGCCTGCTGGACCAGCAACACGCCGGCCACAGCTTTGGCGCCAGCGTGCCGAAAATCATCACCCCGGAATTCGTCCGTGAAGAGATCGCCCGCGGTCGCGCGATCATTCCGGCCAACATCAACCACACCGAACTGGAACCGATGATCATCGGCCGCAACTTCCTGGTGAAGATCAACGGCAACATCGGCAACAGTGCCTTGGGTTCGTCCATCGAAGAAGAAGTGGCGAAACTGACCTGGGGCATTCGCTGGGGTTCGGACACGGTCATGGACCTGTCCACCGGCAAGCACATCCACGAAACCCGCGAATGGATCATCCGTAACTCGCCGGTGCCGATCGGTACCGTGCCGATCTATCAGGCACTGGAGAAGGTCAATGGCGTCGCCGAAGACCTGACCTGGGAGTTGTTCCGCGACACACTGATCGAACAGGCCGAGCAGGGCGTCGACTACTTCACCATCCACGCCGGCGTGTTGCTGCGCTACGTGCCGCTGACTGCCAAGCGCGTGACCGGCATCGTCTCCCGTGGCGGTTCGATCATGGCCAAGTGGTGCCTGGCGCACCACAAGGAAAACTTCCTCTACACCCATTTCGAAGACATCTGCGAAATCATGAAGGCCTACGACGTCAGCTTCTCGCTGGGCGATGGCCTGCGTCCGGGCTCGATTGCCGACGCCAACGACGAAGCGCAATTCGGTGAACTGGAAACCCTCGGCGAGCTGACCAAAATCGCCTGGAAGCATGACGTGCAGTGCATGATCGAAGGCCCGGGCCACGTGCCGATGCAGTTGATCAAAGAGAACATGGACAAGCAGCTGGAGTGCTGCGACGAGGCGCCGTTCTACACCCTTGGCCCACTGACCACCGACATCGCCCCAGGCTACGACCACATCACTTCCGGTATCGGTGCGGCGATGATCGGCTGGTTCGGTTGCGCCATGCTCTGCTACGTGACGCCGAAGGAGCACTTGGGCCTGCCGAACAAGGATGACGTGAAGACCGGGATCATCACCTACAAGATCGCCGCTCACGCCGCCGACCTGGCCAAAGGGCATCCGGGGGCACAGATTCGCGACAACGCCTTGAGCAAGGCGCGTTTCGAATTCCGCTGGGAAGACCAGTTCAACCTGGGCCTTGATCCAGACACCGCGCGCTCGTACCACGATGAAACCCTGCCGAAGGATTCGGCCAAGGTCGCGCATTTCTGCTCCATGTGCGGGCCGAAATTCTGCTCGATGAAGATCACCCAGGAAGTCCGTGAATATGCGGCCAACCAGCGGATCGAAACCGTCGATGCCGAAGTCGCCAAGGGACTGGCGGAACAGGCTGAGCGGTTCAAGCAGGAAGGCAGTCAGCTGTACAAGAAGGTTTGATCTGACCGGCGCACTCGGGTGCGCCGCTTACCCTTGTGGCGAGGGAGCTTGCTCCCGCTCGGCTGTGAAGCAGTCGTAAAATCGGTAATCGCAACCTGACTGTCAGACCGCGGTGACTTGTTTTGGGTCTGCTTCGCAGACCAGCGGGAGCAAGCTCCCTCGCCACAAAGGGTGGTCAACACCACAACACATGTTCCTCTGAGATAACACCCTTTGAGCATTCAACCCAGCACTTACTCCCCGGATACCGCCGTGCCGACCGACAAGCGCGTCTTCGGCGGTCGGGATCTGTTTTCCCTGTGGTTCTCCCTCGGCATCGGCCTGATGGTATTGCAGACCGGCGCGCTGCTCGCACCGGGTCTGGGCCTGTCCGGTTCATTGCTGGCGATTTTTCTCGGCACGCTGGTCGGCGTGCTGTTGCTGGCCGCTGTCGGCGTGATCGGCAGTGACACCGGCCTGTCATCGATGGCCGCGCTCAAACTCAGCCTCGGTGCAAAAGGCGCGAGCCTTCCGGCGGTGCTGAACCTGCTGCAACTGATCGGTTGGGGTTCGTTCGAAATCATCGTGATGCGCGACGCCGCCAGCCTGCTCGGCGCCCGTGCATTCAGCGAAGGCAGCCTGTGGTCGAACCCGCTGCTATGGACGCTGTTCTTCGGTGCACTGGCGACTTTGCTGGCGGTCAGCGGTCCGCTGACCTTCGTGCGCAAGATCCTGCGCAAGTGGGGCATCTGGCTGTTGCTGGCCGCGTGCATCTGGCTGACCTGGAACCTGTTCGCCAAGGCCGACCTGGCGGCGTTGTGGGCGCAGGCCGGTGATGGTTCGATGCCGTTCGCCGTGGGCTTTGACATTGCGATCGCGATGCCGCTGTCCTGGTTGCCGCTGATTGCCGACTACTCACGCTTCGGCAAACGTGCGAAGAATGTCTTCGGCGGTACGGCGTTGGGTTTCTTTATCGGTAACTTCTGGCTGATGAGCCTGGGCGTGGCGTACACCCTGGCGTTCGCGCCGAGTGGTGAAGTGAATGCCTTGCTGCTGGCGCTGGCCGGTGCGGGCCTGGGGATTCCGTTGCTGCTGATTCTGTTGGATGAATCAGAAAATGCCTTTGCCGATATTCATTCGGCGGCGGTGTCCAGCGGGATTCTGCTGCGCTTGAAAGTCGAGCATCTGGCCTTGGCCATCGGCGTGATCTGCACACTGATCGCTTGCCTGGCGCCATTGGCCCAGTACCAGAATTTCCTGCTGTTGATCGGTTCGGTGTTTGCGCCGCTGTTCGGCGTGGTGCTGGTGGATCACTTCATCCTGCGCAAGCGCAGTGCCCGTGTGGCATCGGCTGCCTTGCGCTGGCCGGCGTTGCTCGCCTGGCTAGGCGGGGTGAGCACTTATCACTTGCTGGCCAATCTCTATCCGGACATCGGCGCAACCCTGCCGTCGCTGGTACTGGCAGGGCTGCTGCAACTGGTGCTTGGTCGAGCCTTCAGCTACGGCCGGGAAACAGCTCAGGCTTGAGAATGCCGTTCAGGCGTGGGTAGGGGATCTTCAGTTCGACGTGGCCCAATGCGTAAGGCGCAAGGGTGCTCACTTCGTACTTGAGGATCACCCCGCCGTACGTCAACGCTACGTTCTGGGTTTTCACGAAGGGCCAGCTCTTGACGAACTCTGGCTCCTGATCGAGTTTGGTGCTGATCAGCCAGCTGTTGTGCGCCACCTGGGCCGCTTTCCAGAACGCTTCTTCCTGCCCCGGAATCACCATATCCGACAGCGTCAGCACTTTATGCTGCTGACGCGAGTAGTTGATGAAACCGCGGCCCGGCGTGCCATGCGCACCGCCGCTGTCCAGATAGCTGGACAATTCAATGATCACCAAGCCGTCATGCTGCTCACGTACCTTGGCTTGCAAGTAGCTGCTGTAGCGCGGCTCGGCGCTGTTCAGAAATTGCTCGCGATAGGCCGCCAGTGTCGGCGCTACAGGGGCGTCGGGTGAGGTGCGGGTCATTTGCAGCAAACGTTTTTCGATGATGCCGTCAAGCGCAGGCTCAGCCGGGAAGTGCAGCGTATCGATGTTCACCAGCGGGCAGTCAGGGTTGGCGCAACCCGGTTTCAGCTGTTCGGAAGCGTCGCGGGTGGTTTCCAGCGGCGCCCGGTAATTGGGCTGGAAAAGACTCTGGCACGCACCCAGGGTCAGGGCGATGGCGGCCACGGAGGCGATCTTGAAAAGCGACATGGGCGTCCTTAATGAAACAGGGGAAGGCGAAAAGTTACCCGCTTCGACTCTCAACGAGGCAGTCAGTTCGCCACTAAGCTAATTAGAGTTGGTTTCGCCCTCACCGTCTATCCCGCTGACTGTAAAGGGGCTGCATCAAACATCGCGGGCGCGTTAGGATGGCGCGAAGTCGAGGTTGCAAGTAACCAAAAGGAGCCTCGTAACGGATTTGCAGTAAACGAGGATTGTCATGACTGATTTTGCCAACGCCATTCCGACCGCCGTTGATATCGTTCGGCGTGAAAAGTGCTACGAGGGCTTCTACAAGCTCGACCGCGTGCACTTGCGCCACGAATTGTTCGACGGCGGCATGAGTCGCGAGATCAATCGTGAAGTGTTCTTGCGCCACGATGCGGTGTGTGTGCTGCCTTATGATCCACTGCGCGACGAAGTGGTGCTGATCGAGCAGTTTCGCGTCGGCGCCATGGGCAAGACTGACAATCCGTGGCTGATCGAACTGGTCGCCGGTCTGATCGACAAGGATGAAATACCGGAAGAAGTTGCTCACCGCGAAGCGCAGGAGGAAGCTGGACTTGTATTCGGGGCGCTCTGGCCGATGACCAAATATTTTCCATCGCCGGGTGGCAGTAACGAGTTTGTGCACTTGTACCTGGGGCGTTGTGACAGTGCCGGGGTTGGCGGCCTGCATGGGCTGGAGGAAGAGGCTGAAGATATTCGCGTCACGGTCTGGGCTTTCGAAGATGCCCTGCAAGCCGTGCGTGACGGACGTATTGCCAACGCAGCGAGCATCATTGCCTTGCAGTGGTTGGCTTTGAACCGCGTGGAAGTGAGGGGGTTATGGTCGTAAACAAGCTGCGCGATCGCTATCGGGTTGATCTCGTGGGGCTGCAAGCTTCCTGCGAGGCCAACTACGCGCGCCTGATGCGACTGTTGCCGGACATGCGCAACGATCCGGCGGCCCGGCGCATTGCCGTGACCCAGGGTGACCAGATGCTGGGCGTGCTGGCCCTGGAAGTGCTGCAAGCCTGTCCATACACCACCACCCTGCAAGTGCGTCAGGAACACAGCCTGCCCTGGTTGCCGGTGCCGCAACTGGAAGTGCAGGTGTATCACGACGCGCGCATGGCTGAAGTTATCAGTGCCGAACATGCACGACGCTTTCGCGGCATCTATCCTTACCCGAACGCCGCGATGCATCAGCCGGACGAAAAGGCTCAACTCAATCTGTTCCTGGGGGAATGGCTGAGTCATTGCCTGGCTTGCGGACACGAGTACGCCGTTGTGCGCTAAGAGTGCTGTGTAGTTGTGAACTGCTTCCGGTTCACAGGTTTCCTCTTTTGATCGTCCCCCAGCATAATTGCGGCACTTTCCAATCCCGTGATCACGCCCTGGGAGAACGCCTTGCCGAGCGTATCCACTTTGACCACCGCCGATCCGGCGTTGCTGGTGCAACTCTCCGACAGTCATCTGTTTGCCGAGGCGGACGCGACGTTGCTGGGCATGAATACCCGCGACAGCCTGCAACAGGTGATTGAGTTGGTATTGAAGCAGCAACCGCAGATCGATCTGATGATTGCCACTGGCGATCTGTCCCAGGACGGGACGCTGGAGTCGTACCAGCTGTTTCGCGACCTGACCCGGCAGATCGATGCCCCGGCGCGCTGGATCCCCGGTAATCACGACGAGCCGCGGATCATGGCCGAGGCGGCGGTGCACAGTGCATTGCTGGAGTCGGTGGTGGACATCGGCAACTGGCGGGTGACGTTGCTCGATTCGGCGGTGCCGGGTTCGGTGCCGGGGTATTTACAGGATGAGCAGTTGCAATTGCTCGTGCGCTCGTTGAGCGAGGCGCCGCAGCGGCATCATCTGGTGTGTTTCCATCATCATCCGGTGTCGATCGGGTGTGCGTGGATGGAGCCCATTGGATTGCGCAATCCAGAGGCGTTGTTCGCGGTGCTGGATCGGTTTGCGCAGGTGCGTGCGGTGCTTTGGGGGCATGTTCATCAGGAGATTGATCAAGTGCGCAACGGTGTTCGCCTGATCGCATCGCCCTCGACCTGCATCCAGTTCGAGCCGGGCAGCGACGATTTCAAGGTGAGTGAGCAGGCGCCGGGGTATCGGTGGTTGCGGCTGTTGCCCGATGGTCAGCTTGAAACTGGCGTTGAGCGCGTGACCGGGTTCGATTTCCAGATTGATTATGGCTCCAACGGCTACTGATTTCTTTGTCATTTTCAAAGGCCGAGGCGTGGCCATCGCGAGCTTGCCCGCGATGGCATTCGCTCAGGCGACATGAATCCCACGCATGTCCCCGATTCCCCCCGATTCCCCCCGAGTCCCTGTAAACTCCGCCTTCTTTACCCGACGCACAGGGAGCTCAAATGTCTGGTTCGATCCTTTATATCCATGGTTTTAACAGCGCGCCGGCGTCGAAAAAGGCCTGTCAGTTGATGAATGTGATGGAGCGGCTGGGCTTGAGCGATCAGTTGCGTGTACCGGCCCTGCATCACCATCCCCGTGAGGCCATCGCTCAGCTGGAACAGGCGATTGTGGAGCTGGGGCGGCCACTGCTGGTCGGCAGCTCACTCGGCGGCTACTATGCGACTCACTTGGCCGAGCGCCATGGCTTGAAAGCCCTGTTGATCAACCCTGCCGTCAGCCCACACCGGATGTTCGACGGGTTTCTGGGGACGCAGAAAAACCTGTATACCGATGAGACCTGGGAAATGACCCACGACCACGTGACGGCCCTGGCCGAGCTGGAAGTGCCGGCGCCCCAGGATCCGCAGCGGTTTCAGGTATGGTTGCAAACTGGCGATGAAACACTGGACTATCGCCTCGCCCAGCAATATTACCGGGCCTGTGCCTTGCGCATTCAGGCCGGCGGCGACCATAGTTTTCAGGGTTTTGCCGCGCAACTGCCGGCAATATTGAGTTTTGCCGGCATCGGCGCAGATTTGTATCAGGCGATCGATTTCACAGCACTGTGATCATTGCCCCCTATTTTCATTGAACACTGACGACGAGACCCCATGGCCACTCCCAGCGCTAGCTCTTATAACGCAGACGCCATCGAAGTCCTCTCGGGCCTCGACCCGGTGCGCAAACGCCCCGGCATGTACACCGACACCAGTCGGCCGAACCACCTCGCCCAGGAAGTCATCGACAACAGCGTCGACGAAGCCTTGGCCGGGCACGCGACGTCGGTGCAGGTCATCCTGCACGCCGATCACTCCCTGGAAGTCAGCGATGACGGCCGTGGCATGCCGGTGGACATCCACCCGGAAGAGGGTGTTTCGGGCGTCGAGCTGATCCTCACCAAACTCCATGCGGGCGGCAAGTTTTCCAACAAGAACTACCAGTTCTCCGGCGGTTTGCACGGGGTGGGTATTTCCGTGGTCAATGCCTTGTCGACCGAAGTCCGGGTGCGTGTCAAACGCGACGGCAACGAATACCAGATGACCTTCGCCGACGGTTACAAGAAAACCGAGCTGGAAGTAGTCGGCACCGTCGGCAAGCGCAATACCGGCACCAGCGTGTTCTTCGCACCGGACCCGAAGTATTTCGATTCACCGAAATTCTCCATCAGCCGCCTCAAGCACGTGCTCAAGGCCAAGGCCGTTCTGTGCCCGGGGCTGCTGGTCAGTTTTGAAGACAAGGCCACCGGCGAGAAAGTCGAATGGCATTACGAAGACGGCCTGCGCTCCTACCTGGTAGACGCCGTCAGCGAATTCGAACGCCTGCCGGACGAGCCGTTCTGCGGCAGCCTGGCCGGTAACAAGGAAGCCGTCGATTGGGCGTTGCTGTGGTTGCCCGAGGGTGGCGACAGCGTTCAGGAAAGCTACGTCAACCTGATCCCGACAGCCCAGGGCGGTACTCACGTCAACGGTCTGCGTCAGGGCTTGCTCGACGCCATGCGCGAGTTCTGCGAGTTCCGCAGCCTGTTGCCGCGTGGTGTGAAGCTGGCGCCGGAAGACGTCTGGGAGCGTATCGCGTTCGTGCTGTCGATGAAGATGCAGGAACCGCAATTCTCCGGCCAGACCAAGGAGCGCCTGTCATCCCGTGAAGCGGCCGCCTTCGTTTCCGGCGTGGTCAAGGATGCTTTCAGCCTGTGGCTCAACGCCAACCCGGAAACCGGCATGTTGCTGGCCGAGCTGGCGATCAACAACGCCGGCCGTCGTCTGAAGGCCAGCAAGAAGGTCGAGCGCAAACGCATTACCCAAGGGCCGGCATTGCCGGGCAAGCTCGCCGACTGCGCCGGGCAGGACCCGATGCGTTCCGAGCTGTTCCTGGTGGAAGGTGATTCCGCAGGCGGTTCGGCCAAGCAAGCGCGGGACAAAGAATTTCAGGCGATCCTGCCGTTGCGCGGCAAGATCCTGAACACCTGGGAAGTCGACGGCAGCGAAGTACTGGCCAGCCAGGAAGTGCACAACATCGCCGTGGCGATTGGTGTCGACCCGGGCGCGGCGGACATGAGCCAGTTGCGTTACGGCAAGATCTGCATCCTCGCCGACGCCGACTCCGACGGTCTGCACATCGCCACCTTGCTCTGCGCCTTGTTCGTCCAGCATTTCCGCCCACTGGTGGAGGCTGGTCACGTCTACGTCGCGATGCCGCCGCTGTACCGTATCGACCTGGGCAAAGAGATCTACTACGCCCTCGACGAGGCCGAGCGCGACGGCATCCTCGATCGCCTGGTGGCCGAGAAGAAACGCGGCAAGCCGCAGGTCACCCGATTCAAGGGCCTGGGTGAAATGAACCCGCCACAGTTGCGCGAAACCACCATGGACCCGAACACGCGGCGTCTGGTGCAATTGACGCTGGGTGAAGATTTCGCCGAGACCTCGGAAATGATGGACATGCTGCTGGCGAAAAAACGCGCGGGCGATCGCAAGACCTGGCTGGAATCCAAAGGCAACCTGGCCGAGGTTCTGGGCTGATGCGCTTTGGCTGGGCCCTGGCGTGCGCGTTGCTGCTGACTTCGGTAACGATTTGCGCGGAACCCGCGCCAGAGCTGCGCCTGTTGTCCGAACATGCCGTCGACGGCATGCGCGGCGGCAATCTGTCGGGGCTGGCCCAGTGTGGCAAGGAGCTGTGGACCGTTTCGGATCGCGACGATGATCAAATCTATCGCCTCGACACCCGCAACCCCACCTGGCAAGCCGAAACCGTGCACATTGACGTACCCCTGGTGCCCGACACCGGTTTGCCTTGGGGCTTGCGTGCGCGGACTTGGGCGGCATCGTTCGTGCGGGGCGGGGATCTGGATTTCGAAGGCATCACCTGTGACAGCGCGGGCAATCGTTATATCGTCAGCGAAGGCCACGCCGCGGTGTTGCAAGTACCGCCAACCGGGCCTGCGTCCTGGCTGAAAATCTCGCCGATGCTGGTGCGCGAAGCGCGGGCGAGCGGCATGTTGTTGCACTTCAATGCGTTGTTCGAAGGCCTGGCGATCAATCCGGCCGGTGACACGCTGTGGCTGGCCGCCGAACGTGAGCGCCGCGGTTTGTTGCTGATCAAGCGCCAGCAAACAGTGTGGGACTGCGACGGTAGCTGTGTGCTGCTGAGTGAAGGCGGGGTGGAAATGCAGCCAGCGCAATTTCCCCACGCCAGAGCGCGCCCTCGGGATTTTTCTGATCTGTCATTGTTCGACGGCAAGCTGTTTACCCTTGAGCGCAACGCCTTTCAGATCTGTCGCCGTGATGCGGTGACGACCAAGGTCGAGCGCTGCTGGTCGTTTGCTGCCGAGGCCTTGCAGGAAAACCGTCGTTATTCACAGCCCTTTGGGCTGGCGGAAGCGTTGATCGTGGACGTCGACGGTGCCTGGATCGGTATCGACAACAACTACGGTGCGCGCGCCGACGGTGAAGTACGGCCGATTGTGTGGCGCTTTGCCGCGCCTGAAGGTGGCTGGAGTGCCAAGCCATGAGTCAGCAACCGCCGGGCAAACGCGCCGGTCGGGTGTTGATGGTGCTGGCCTGGGGCGCCGCGCTGTTTCTGGCAACGCGGTTCTTCGGTCAATGGGAGGAGCGTCAACAGAATCCCAACACCGTCGTCAGCTCTGAGCAGGGCCAGGGTTTTATCGAGGTGAAGCTGATCGGTAACAGCCAGGGGCATTTTGTCGCCACCGGCCAGATCAACGGCCAGCCCGTGGAGTTCATGCTCGATACCGGCGCAACCGATGTGTCGATCCCGGCCGAAATGGCTGAACGATTGAAACTGGAAAAAGGCTTCGGGGTGACCCTGAGCACGGCCAATGGCTTGAGTGAGGGTTATCGGACCCGCCTCGACCGGCTGCAACTGGGCGCCATCGTGCTGCGTGACGTTCGCGCGCTGGTGGCGCCCGGTTTGCACGGCAATCAAGTGCTGCTCGGCATGAGCGCACTGAACAAACTTGAATTTACCCAGCGCGGTGGCACCATGCTGCTGCGCCAGACCACGAAATAATGAGGCCCGCATGAGCGACTCCCTTGATCTCAGCCTGGACGGTGTAGAACGCCGGTCACTGGCTGACTTCACCGAAAATGCCTACCTCAACTACTCCATGTACGTGATCATGGACCGTGCCTTGCCGCATATCGGCGACGGCCTGAAACCGGTACAGCGACGCATCGTCTATGCGATGAGCGAGTTGGGGCTGGACGCCGATTCCAAGCACAAGAAGTCGGCGCGTACCGTCGGTGACGTGCTCGGTAAATTCCACCCCCACGGCGACTCGGCGTGCTACGAAGCCATGGTGCTGATGGCCCAGCCGTTCAGCTACCGCTACACGCTGGTCGACGGCCAGGGTAACTGGGGTGCGCCGGATGATCCCAAGTCCTTCGCGGCCATGCGTTACACCGAAGCGCGGCTGTCGCGTTATTCCGAAGTGCTGCTCAGCGAACTGGGCCAGGGCACGGCGGACTGGGGCCCGAACTTCGACGGCACCCTGGAAGAACCTCTGGTGTTGCCGGCCCGTTTGCCGAACATCCTGCTCAACGGCACCACCGGTATCGCCGTGGGCATGGCCACCGACGTCCCGCCGCATAACCTGCGCGAAGTCGCGACCGCTTGCGTGCGCTTGCTGGATGAACCGAAAGCCACGGTCGAGCAGCTCTGCGAACACATTCAGGGCCCGGATTATCCGACCGAAGCGGAAATCATCACGCCGCGCGCCGACCTGCTGAAAATCTACGAAACCGGTCGCGGTTCGGTGCGCATGCGCGCTGTTTACCACGTCGAAGACGGCGACATCGTCGTGACGGCGCTGCCGCACCAGGTCTCTGGTGCCAAAGTGCTGGAGCAGATTGCCGCGATGATGCAGGCCAAACCGTCGAAAGCCCCGCAGATCGCGGACTTGCGCGACGAGTCGGACCACGAGAACCCTTGTCGCATCGTGATTATTCCGGTCAACAGCCGGGTCGATCACGAAGCGCTGATGCAGCACCTGTTCGCGACCACCGAGCTGGAATCCAGCTACCGGGTCAACATCAATATCATTGGCCTCGACGGCAAGCCGCAGCTCAAGAACCTGCGTGCATTGCTGGTGGAATGGCTGGAATTCCGCGTGCGGACCGTGCGTCGACGCCTGCAATTCCGTCTGGACAAGGTCGAGCGTCGCCTGCACCTGTTGGACGGCTTGCTGATTGCCTACCTCAACCTGGATGAAGTGATCCACATCATCCGTACCGAGGAGCATCCGAAGGCCAGTCTGATCGAGCGTTTCGCCCTGAGCGAGATCCAGGCCGATTACATTCTCGACACCCGTTTGCGTCAGTTGGCGCGACTGGAAGAAATGAAGCTGCGTGCCGAGCAGGACGAACTGCTCAAGGAGCAGGCCAAGCTGCAAGCCCTGCTGGGCAGCGAAGCCAAGCTGAAGAAACTGGTACGCAGCGAGCTGATCAAAGACGCCGAAACCTATGGCGACGACCGTCGTTCGCCAATCGTCGAGCGCGCCGAAGCCAAAGCGATGACCGAGCACGATCTGCTGCCGAACGAGAAAGTGACGGTCGTGTTGTCGGAAAAAGGCTGGGTTCGCTCCGCCAAAGGTCACGACATCGACGCCACCGGGTTGTCCTATAAGGCAGGGGATGGCTTCAAGACCTCAGCGGCCGGGCGTTCCAACCAGTTTGCGGTGTTTATCGACTCCACCGGTCGCAGTTATTCGGTCGCGACCCACACCTTGCCGTCGGCCCGTGGCCAGGGCGAACCGCTGACCGGGCGCCTGACGCCGCCACCAGGGGCGAGCTTCGAATGCGTGCTGATGCCTGAAGACGATGCGCTGTACGTGATCGCATCCGACGCCGGTTACGGTTTTGTGGTCAAGGGCGAAGACCTGCAAGCCAAGAACAAGGCGGGCAAGGCCCTGTTGAGCCTGCCGAACAACGCCAAGGTCATCCTGCCGCGCCCGGTGGCCGACCGTGAGCACAACTGGCTGGCCTCGGTGACCACCGAGGGTCGCCTGCTGATCTTCAAAATCAGCGATCTGCCACAATTAGGTAAAGGTAAAGGGAATAAGATCATCGGGATTCCCGGTGAGCGTGTTGCCAGTCGCGAAGAATATGTCACGGACATCGCTGTTTTGCCGGAGGGCGCCACTTTGGTGCTGCAGGCCGGCAAACGTACCTTGTCGCTGAAGGCGGACGACCTTGAACACTACAAAGGTGAGCGTGGGCGTCGCGGTAATAAGCTGCCACGCGGTTTTCAGAGAGTGGATGCGCTGTTCGTCGAAAACCTCAATTAAGCGTCCTAGAGCGCTCGATCTACGATTTAACGCGTAGATCGACGCTTTGGCGCTGGAGTCGGAACGCATATTCACGGATGATATGGCCTTTCAAGCGCCGGCGTAGCCGAGTGTTCTTCATATTTTTTGAGTATTTTCACTGTGGTGAGCCTTGTGGCAGCCACCTGGATGGGACGATGACTGCTCTGCGCCTTCCTTTTATTTTGATGCTCGCTGGCGTTCTTGGCCTGGCGGGTTGCAGCGTGCACCAGCCGGTGTCGCTGTATCAGCTGGACAGCGGAAGTCCGGCTCAGCCTGCGCAAAGCGCGGGCATGGCGGTATTGTTGGGCCCGGTAACGGTTGCTGATTACCTGCAACGCGAAACCTTGTTGCAACGTCAGCCGGATGGCAGCCTTCAAGCGTCGGCCGACGGTCGTTGGGCCGGCAGCCTGTCGTCGGACATCGATCAGCTGTTGCTGCGTCAGGTCGCTGGTCATCTGGACAGCCAACGCGTTGTCCTGGCACCTGCGACAGTGGGCTTCACGCCGGATGTTCAGGTTCTGCTGACCATCACCCGTCTGGACTCGGGTGTGTCGCAACCGGCGATCCTGGACGCGCAATGGCGCCTGATCGATCGTCGTGGTCAGGTGCGTGATAACCGTATCGTTCATCTGCAGGAGCAGCACTCCGGCGGCACGGCGTCTCAGGTTCAGGCCCAGGGTGTGTTGCTGCAGCGTCTGGCCGAGCAACTGTCCACAGCGCTCAAGCCACTGGCCAACCAGCCACCGATCGCTGAAGCACCGCGTAAACCGGCTGCCAAACCGGCAGCACCGGCAGCAGAGCCGGAGAAACAGCCAAAGATCCCGATGGCCTCGCCGATTCGTACGGATATGGAAGTGTTCAGGTTCTGAGCCTGGATTGAGTCCAGAACAAAGCCCGCCTTGTGCGGGCTTTGTTGTTTTTGCGGGTTGGTTGTAGCAGCTCGGCAGCTGCTACAAGAGTTAAGGGACAACAAAAAGCCCGCAGACGATCACTCATCTGCGGGCTTCTCTATAGCGGGCACAAGGTTACGGGTTATGCCCGGCGTTCGTGCATCCGCGCCAGTTGCCGCTCCAGCATCGATGGATAAGGCTCCATCAGGCGTTCTACGCAGCACGCACCCTCAGGGCTTGCAATCGGGCGGATCCGCGCACGCTGGCGAATCAGCGCGTCATCGCTGATCTTGCGCTCCACCAGCAGCAGGTTGCGGCTATGTTGCGACAGGGCCAGCGCATCCTGAGCGGTTTCGGTCAGCAGCAGGTCGATCTGGCTCAAGCTGAACAGTTCGTCGCCCAGTGTCAGGCCCAACTGCAATTGCAGGGTGATGCCGCTGTCGGCGACTTCGATCTGCAATTGATGGCCCAGGGCGCGCAGCAGCTCACCGCAGCAGATGGCGTTGGTCAGGTAGTCATCGCCGCTGTCTTCGGTGTGGAACAGCATCAGTGTGCTGCCATCGTTCAGGGTGTGCAGTTCGCTCTGGTAGAGCGACGCCGCCTGATCGAGGCAATCGCGGTAGCGTTTGAGCAGCTCTTCCAGACGTGCGCGGGGCAGGCGACGCAGTTGATCCTGCGCGCCCAGTTGTACCGCCAGTACCGCGCTGTGTTGAGGTACGTTCGATACCTGCGGCTTTGCGATGGATTTCGGCGCATTGTCTGTCGAGTCGTCACGCAGATCGGCAAACGGGTCTTCGTCATCCTCGTCGTCTTCGACCGTGCTGACAATGCGCCGCGGCGCAGGCTTGAGACCTGCCACCGGTCGGCTTTCATCGAAGCTCGGATCACGCAAGTTGCGTACTTCGAAGGCCGGATCGGTCTCTTCGTCGTCATCGCTGTCGTCGAACTCGGGCTCTGGAACGGGCTCGGGTTCGGCCGGCTCCGGCGCGAAATTGGCGTGCAGCTGACGAGCCAGATCGCCGACTTCATCCTGACGCTCGGTGGCCGGGGTGTATTCGTCGATATTGCGCAGCCATACCCTCAGCTGCAGCAGCGGCGTGGAGATATTGCGGCCCAGGCGCAGGCTCAAGGCCAGGGACAGCGCCAGCAGAATCGCGCTCAGAATGCCCATGCTTTGCAGGCTGATGGTCATCGGCTGCTGGAACTGATCCATGTCCAGGCTGATGCGCAGTTGCCCGGCGGTCACGTCCTGGAAGGTGATCTTGCTCTGGTACATGCCTTCGGCTTCGCCCAGCAGGCCGTGCTTGGGACGCTGACCGGCTTCGGCGAGGATGCGGTTATCCACGCTGTAGATGGCAGCGTGGGCCACCAGCTTGTTCTTGGTCAGGTTGTTGAGCAGCACATTCAGGCTGAGGATGTCGTTGGACACCAACAGCTCCGTGGCCGACGTAGCCGTCTGGGTAGTCAGGCTTTCGCCCAGGGCATCCGCCTGCTCGTGCATGGCCTGCTTGAACTGCAAACCCATCACACAGGCATAGATCACCAGGGCCAGAGCGACCAGGATCACGTTATGGCTGGCAATGCGTAATGCGATCGGTACACGGCGATGACGCAGTGCCCGGAAGATCAGCAGAAAGAAGTTGTCGGTTTTTACTGGCGTGGGCCGGTTCACTTGAGCTCGGCTCTTTGTCCGTGAAGTTGACGCGCAGTATAGCGACAGGCCCTAGGCCGTCAAAGCGCTCGCGGTGCCCGATGGTCACTGAAAATGGGTAGAATGCGGTTTTTTTCCACCTGCGGGGGTGCGCCTTGCGCGAAATCGTCCTGATAAACATCACGGGAGTCGACCGTCCGGGTCTGACTGCGGCCATAACCGGCGTTCTGGCCCAGGGTGGTGTGAACATTCTCGACATCGGTCAGGCGGTGATCCACGACACCCTGTCGTTCGGCATCCTGGTTGAAATTCCTGACACCGAGCAAGGCAACTCGGTGCTCAAAGACATCCTGTTCAAAGGCTATGAGCTTGAGCAACAAGTGCGTTTCACGCCGGTGTCCGAAGAGGATTACCAGCAGTGGGTCGGCAACCAGGGCAAGAAACGCCACATCGTCACCCTGTTGACCCGCAAAGTGACCGCCGAGCAATTGCAGCGTGTGAGTTCGATCACCGCCAAATACGGTCTGAACATCGACCATATCGACCGTCTGTCCGGCCGCATGCCGCTGGACACCCCGGCCGACAAGGGCAAGGGTTGCATCGAGTTTTCCGTGCGTGGCGAAGCGGCTGACCCGCAAGCGCTGCGGGCTGAATTCCTCAGCGTTGCGCAAGAGCTGAACGTCGACATCGCCTTCCAGGAAGATTCGCTGTTCCGCCGTAACCGTCGTCTGGCGGTGTTCGACATGGACTCGACGCTGATTGAAGCCGAGGTCATCGACGAACTGGCCAAGGCCGCCGGCGTTGGCGACCAGGTGTCCGCGATTACTGAGCGGGCGATGGCCGGCGAGCTGGACTTCCGCGCCAGCTTCAAGGAGCGCCTGGCCTTGCTGCAAGGGCTGGACGTCAGCGTGCTGGACTCCATCGGTGCTTCCCTGCGCCTGACCGAGGGCGCCGAAACCCTGTTCGCCGAACTCAAGCGCCTGGGCTACAAGACCGCGATTCTGTCGGGCGGCTTCACTTACTTCGCCAAGCAACTGCAGGCCAAGCTGGGCATCGACTATGTGTTCGCCAACGAACTGGAAGTGGTCGATGGCAAGGTCACCGGCGTGGCGGTCGAGCCGATTGTCGATGCACAGCGCAAGGCGGATTTGCTGCGTGAGCTGGCGCATAAAGAAGGTTTGCGTCTGGAGCAGACTATTGCCGTCGGTGACGGTGCCAACGACCTGCCGATGCTGGCGATTGCCGGGCTGGGCGTAGCGTTCCGCGCCAAACCATTGGTCAAACAATCGGCGAAGCAGGCGATTTCCACCCTTGGGCTGGATGGCGTGCTGTATCTGCTGGGTTTCCGGGATCGCGACGGGCAGCTCTGAGTTTTCGACCGTCCGGGCGAGCCCTATCGCGAGCCTGCTCGCGATAGGGGCACCCTCTGGGACTCGCCGTTATAGCGACTTCCACAACGAATCAAATTCTTGCGCGACCCCGACCACGCCGCCTTCCGCGGCGTTTTCGTTTCTGGCTACCTCCAGGGAGCGGTAGGCAAACTGATTGAAGCTGTTGGTGCTCGTCATCCGTCGCTCCAGCTCGGCCGGGCGTTCCTGGCCATTGGTGTTGATCAGCACCTTATTCCCTTCCTGGAACGGCAGGCGCGGGGTGAGCAGGGTGGCCGGCAGGTCGATGGCGCTGATGGCGGGCAGTAACAGCCCGCGCAAGTACTGGCTGTGTTCGTCGTCGGAGCGAATCAGTTGCAGGCCGCAGGGCTCGGCGTAAGGCGCAACCTGCTCGATACCCATCTGCGTGCCACCGCCCCGTACCTGGCGGATCCAGCGCACCACGGCAACGCTCCAGCCTTGACCGGCCGTATCCTCGATACCGACCATTTCGCCAGCCTGCAGTTCGGCAGGCACTGCGCCGGGCCAGGCCAGGCAATAACCGCCAGGGCTGTGATTGATCACCGGTAGCGCGTAGGTCGGGAAATGCTGTTGGCCGGACGCCTCGTGGTTGTCATGTTTCTGAAGGTGTGGATATTCGATCTCTTCGTAGGGCAGCAGCGTGTCTGCCGTGCCATGGGGGGCGGCGTCGAAGGCCTGTTTCCATTGGTCCTTGGCGCGTCCTGTCGGCTCGGTTGCCGAGAACTGCGCGGGACGGGCGCCGGGTTTTTTCAGGATGTCGTTGAACGGGCGTTTGCCACCGAGATAAAAGTGCAGGGCGCTCATGCCCACGCACAGGGTCAACGTGCCGTGGCCGACGGTGCGCTGGAAGCCGCGCTCGGAGGCCTGCCCCCAGGCGGCATGCAGGTGTTGCAGCGTATCCAGATTGAGGCCCATCGGAACCGGCAGCGGCGATGCCTTGTCGGCCGATTGTTGCAGATGGGTTTCGATGGCGGCGACCAGGGGCTGCGGGTCGATCCCCAACAAGCGCTCCTGGTGTTCGGCCGGGAACTTGGTGCGATAACGCGGGCCGCTGTCGAGGTCCGAGGCGACGGCAAACAGCCCGCTGTCCGGTTTGGCTGGTTGCAGTTTGATCCATTGGCTCCAGGGTTCCAGCACCTCGGCGAGCCGGGCGATCTGGTTCTGGCGCAGTTGATTGCAGCGTGAAGCGCCCAGCAGGAGGGCGACGACGTAGGTCTGCTCGATACTCAGGCTTTGCGTCTGGCTGGCCAGTTCATCGCGCACGCTCTGATGTTGCAGCTGATGTTCGCAGCCGATCCGGTACAGCTGATGCAGTTCCAGCCACAGCCCTTCGGGCGCCGGGCAATAGAGCTCAGTTGCGCGGATCAAAGTACCGTTCAAGCAATGGACGGCACGTTGCAATGACTGGGTCAGCAGCGGCGCACGGTCTTTACTGAAGCGCGGTGCGATGCGGACGACGATCTGCTTGTAGCCGATCGCCAAGTGGCTCTGCAGCGCCTGGCAAAGGTTGGCGATTTTGCGCGAGCGCTCGTCGAGCACAATGGCCTGGTGCAGAAAATGCCGCTCCAGGTGCTTGCAGACGTAATACACCTCGGGCCGCAGCAATTCGAGCAATTGCAGGCGATTGTCGCTGGGTGTGAGCAACTGGTTGAGTTCGCTCAGGCCTTGATACAACTGGCGAGCGGTTTCGCCGATGTTGGCTTTGGGCAGGTTGGCGATCCAGCGCTTGAGGTCGCGTGGCGTGGCTTCGCAGAAAGACAGGCGCGACTGCGTCGGGATCGGTGCGCGTAGCAGCAGGGCAGGATTGGTCTCATTCATGCCGTGGACAAACTCCGACCGTGAAATGGGCAACGAATGACTTTGACTGTAGCAGCTATGAACGCTGGAGGAGGGGGCGCAGCGGGAGGAAATGTCCGATCCCACGAAAGGCGTTCGTGGGATCGGATCGAGGGATCAGGCGGTTGGCAGGCCGATGCCCTGGCCCATCTGCACTGGCGAAAGGGCGCCCAGCCCTTCAGCCCATTTCACTTGATCCGGCCCGAACAGCACGACCGCCGTAGAACCGAGCTTGAAACGACCCAGTTCCGCACCTTTTTCCAAGTGAATCGGCGCACGGGCCGCTTCGTCGTAGCGGAAGGTTTTCAGCTCGCGTTTTGGCGGTGTGACCAAGCCAGCCCAGACGGTTTCGATCGACGCGACAATCATCGCGCCCACCAGTACCACGGCCATCGGGCCGCGTTCAGTGTCGAAAATGCACGCTACACGCTCATTGCGGGCGAACAGTTCCGGAACGTTTTCAGCGGTGGTCTGGTTGACCGAGAATATGCGGCCGGGGATGTAGACCATCTCGCGCAGGGTGCCGGCCAGCGGCATGTGCACACGGTGGTAGTCTTTCGGCGACAGGTAAATGGTGGCGAAATCGCCGCCCATGAAGGGCGCTGCGTTGGCTGCGTCGCCACCCAGCAGTTCCAGCACGCTGAAGCTGTGGCCCTTGGCCTGGAAAACGCGACCGTGTTCGATCGGGCCGAGCTGGCTGACGGCACCGTCGGCCGGGCTGAGGATCGCGCCCGGGGTTTGATCCAGCGGGCGAGCGCCGTCTTTCAAGGCGCGGGTGAAGAACGCATTGAAGTGCTCGTAAGCGGTCAGGTCTTCGACCAGCGCCTGGGACATGTCCACTTGATAACGCTTGGCGAACCAGGCGGTAAAGGCGTTCTTGAACCAGCGCACACGGCATTCGGCAATGCAGCCGGCCAGTCGCGAGAGCAAGTGATGGGGCAGCAGGTATTGGCTGAGGATAAACAAACGCTTATTCATTAACTGTCCTTGAAAAACTTAAATCTCTACGGGCGTGTCAGGGTGGTTGCCCCATTCGCCCCAGGAGCCGGCGTAGCCTTTGACCCGCGGATAACCGAGCGCCTTGGCCACCAGATAGGTGAAGCCAGAACGATGGTGTGTCTGGCAGTGGGTAATGACTTCTTTGTCTTTGGTAATGCCGAGTTGTTCCAGGATTTTCGGCATGTCGGTGCGGATGCGCAGGTTGCGCGCCTGATCCATGCCGGCGGTCCATTCGAAATTGACCGCGCCGGGGATGTGCCCGCCCTTGGCCGCCAGCACTTTCTCGCCGGAGTATTCCAGCGGGCCGCGTGCGTCCCAGATCGCCAGGTCAGCAGCGCCGAGGCGGCTTTGCAGGTATTCGCGGGTGGCGACAGGTTCGTCGTGCAGGGTCAGGGCGACCGGGCCGCCGACTGCCGGCGGGATCTGGATCGACATGGGCAAGCCTTCCGCCAGCCAGGCCGGCAGGCCGCCGTCGACATAGTGATATTTGCTGTGGCCGATGACATCCAGCAGCCAGATAAAGCGCCCGGCCCAACCGCCGCCTTCGTCGTCATAGACGACATAGACTGCATCGGGGTTGTGCCCCAGTTCGCCGAACAATGCTTCAAGCGCGGCGTGGGTCGGCAACAGGCCAGGCGCAGGTGCCTGCCCCAGCTGAGTGCGTTTTGGATCGACAAAGCGTGCACCGGGGATATGCCCTTCGGCATAGCGGGCGCTGCTGGTCAGGTCCACCAGAATCAGTTCGCGGGAGTCGAGACGCGGGAGCAGGTCGCTCGGTTCGATCACCAGCGCCAAGCCAGAGAAGTCAGACATGTGAGGTCTCCAGAGCACAAAGGGGAGGATTGTAGCGCAGCGTCATGAGGGCCTGTTATCAGTTATTTTGGGGCAGGAAATAACTGATAATAGGCCCTAGCGGTGGCTAAAGCTGTGCAGGGCCTTTTCGATGCATTGAGCGGTTTTGCCGAACGCTTGCACGGTGATTTCCGAGAACGGTCCGCCGCCCTGATCCGCTACCACGATCATGATCACCCGGCCGTTGTTGACCAGTGAGCGCAGCAGCAGGTGTTCGCCGCTGAACTGTGAGCGCAGGCTGGCTGGCAGCAGGGCCGAGAATTGTGCGTTGTTGGCCGGCGTCAGGCGCACCTGGGCCTGTTGCGCGAGCAGGCGTTGCAGCACGGTGCTCTGACTGACCACCAGGTTCAGGCCGGCCACTTCCTTGGGCAGCCCGGCGGTCTGGTGCACACGCAAATTGGCGTGCGTGCGATCGGCCATCAGAATCATCACCCGGCGCATGCCACACGCCACCAGGGCGTCCCGGGCCGATGTGGTCAAGTGCATGGCATTGGTAAAGCGGCTCGGCTCCACCAGCAATTCGGCGCATTGCTTGCGCCACTTCGCCAGGTCTTCGGTGGTCGGTGCCGGTGCGGGCAACAAACCGGCATGAACGCGGTGCGCACCCGGTGGCCAGATCAGCGATTCGGCCGGGTGCCAGAGGTCTGGCATGGCGTGTTGGCGAGCGCTGTTGGCGGCCTGCTGGTGCAATTGTTGTTGCACCTCATCCATCGGCATTTGCAGGTAAAGGCTGGTTAGGTACTGCCAGCGCTCGCAATGGGGGCTGTCCCAGGCCTGTTGTGCCGCCAGCGCCAGACCGTTTGCCAGCAGCACGGTATTGGCAGGCTGATTGAGCCAGCGGCGCAACGTCGGGTCGTCATCAAGGTGGTTCTGTTGGCGCAATGGGTGGTCGCTGTCGCGCGCGATGCGCAGGACTTTCACCAGCTCACGTTGTTCGCTGCGCAGCAGCCGATAACCTTGCTGTATCCAGATCGGCAGGCGCCAGACGTCCACCAGTGCCAGACAGATGTCCAGCAGGCGCACGCCGAACAATTGCTTTTCGACTTTGCGTGCCGACTCGCCTTTATGGATGACCCGCAACTCCCACTCTTCAAGCAACTGCGGATGGGTCAGCGCCATGGGCCAGAGTGGCGAAAGAAACAGCAGGCTGCCCCAGTGGATGTCCTGCCACAGTCGCGCCAGGCGACTGGCGAAAAAGCCGTTGGCCTGTTGAGTGGCGTGCTGGCTGATCAGTTGAAGCTGGCGCAGGGCGACGGGGATTTGCAATTGGGGTTCGGCGGGCAGGCGGTCGAGCAGTTCTTCGGTGCGTTTCAAACCGAGGCGATTGATCGCCACCTCAAGGTTTTCAGCAGGCTCGGTCATGCTGCCATGGGTGTGACGGTTGGCTTCGCGAATCACGCTCAAGGCCAGGGCCGGGCTTTCCTGCATCAGGTCGGCGATGTCGCGCAGCGAGCTGCGGTTATCGCGGATCGCTTTGCAGACCCGGTCGTGGCTGGCTTGCGGAACCGGCAGGCGTACGCCATCGAGAAGCTTGACCCAGCCTTCAAGCGTGGTTGGTTTGGGCGTTGGGACGTTCGTTTCGTTAGCCATGTCTGGACGCGATCATCGTCTGCTTTACCTATGCCCTGAACGGGTCAAATTAGCTTTTCGCCTTAACTGGCTATAGTCTGGCGCAGTTTTGCCGATAAGTAGAAGAAGAGATTTTTTAACTTCCGAATATGACCTTGAACCCGACTCAGTAAGTGCTCTCCTACCTATGGCTAAAATTATCGGCATCATCGTCGTATTCGCGAGCGTGCTCGGCGGATACGTGCTTTCCCACGGCAAGATTGCCGCTCTCATCCAGCCTTTCGAGGTGATGATTATCGGCGGCGCGGCCCTTGGCGCCTTCCTGCAGGCCAACCCCGGCCACATGACAATGCACGTGCTCAAGAAGTCCTTGGGCATGTTCAGTTCGCGTTTCAACCACACCTTCTACCTGGAAGTGCTGGGGCTGATTTACGAGATCCTCAACAAGAGCCGTCGCGAAGGCATGATGGCGATCGAAGGCGACATCGAAGATGCCGCCGCGAGCCCGATCTTCGCCAAGTACCCGGCGGTGCTCAAAGACGAACGCATGACCGCGTTCATCTGCGATTACCTGCGCATCATGTCCTCCGGCAACATGGCTCCCCATGAGCTGGAAGGCCTGTTCGACATGGAACTCTACAGCCTCAAGGAAGACCTCGAGCACCCGTCCCACGCGGTGAACGGCATTGCCGACGCCATGCCCGGTTTCGGTATCGTCGCGGCGGTATTGGGGATCGTGGTGACCATGGCATCCCTGGGCGAAGGCGACCAGAAGTCCATCGGTCTGCACGTGGGTGCGGCACTGGTCGGTACCTTCTTCGGTATTCTCGCGGCCTACGGTTTCTTTGGTCCGCTGGCCCACTCCCTGGCTCACGATGCCAAGGAAGAACTGAACACCTACGAAGCCATCAAGGCTTCGCTGGTGGCTTCGGCTTCCGGGATGCCGCCGTCGCTGGCGGTGGAGTTCGGTCGCAAGGTTCTGTACCCGGCGCACCGTCCTAGCTTCGCTGAGCTGGAACAAGCGGTTCGCGGTCGTTAAGTCATGGAAAATAACCAGCCGATAATCATCAAGCGCGTCAAGCGCATCGCCGGAGGGCATCACGGGGGCGCCTGGAAAATCGCCTTCGCGGACTTCGCGACGGCGATGATGGCGTTCTTCCTGGTGTTGTGGCTGCTGTCCACCGCGACGCCTGAACAGAAGATCGCCATCGCCGGTTACTTCAAGGACCCGGTCGGGTTTTCCGAAAGCGGTACACCGTACATCATCGACCTGGGCGGCACGCCGACCCTGGCGCCGGAGAACACCCTCAACCCGGAGGTGAAATCTCAGCCGCAGCCAGACAAGGTGACCATCGACGCCGAGCAGGTTGAAGGCATGGCCGAGCAGGTCGAGAAGGAACGCCTGGAGTTGTTGCTGCAAGAGTTGCAGAACAAGGTCAATGAAAACCCGCAATTGCAGAAATTCAAGGACCAGATCCTCTTCGAGATCACCCAGGACGGTTTGCGCATCCAGATCATGGACGCCGAAAACCGCCCGATGTTCGACTCTGGCAGTGCGCGTCTGAAGCCGTACTTCGAAGACATTCTGCTGGCCATGGCCGACACCATCAAAGCGGTGCCGAACAAGATCAGCATCAGCGGCCACACCGATGCCAAGCCGTACTCGGGCACCGGCGATTTCGGTAACTGGGAACTCTCGGCCAATCGCGCCAACGCGGCTCGTCGTGCATTGGTCGCCGGCAGTTATCCGGATGCCCAGGTCGCGCGAGTCGTCGGTTATGCCTCGTCGGCGCTGTTCGACAGGGAGAACCCGTTCAATCCGGTCAACCGCCGGATCGACATCGTGGTGCTGACCAAGAAAGCCCAGCGCGCCATCGAAGGTGAACAAGGTGCCGAACCGGCGCCAGCGCCGACGCAAGGGCAGGGTGGCCCGGGCGAAGTGCATGCGCCGCCAGCCGATCCGAACGCATTGCCGGCGGATAAGGAACCGCTGCCGGCACACGAACTTCGTGAGCGTTTGAATCTGTTTGATAATCCGGCGCCGAAGCCGGGCGAACCGCCCAAACCCGCTGTACCGCCCAAGCAATAACCTGCAGAAAAGCCACCATGAGTGGCTTTTCTGTTTCTGGCTGCGTCACTGCAGCGTCGCACTGACTCGACTCACTGCAAGTTTGTTTTCGGAATCATGGAAGATCAGTAATGGAAAGACTCAAGTCCTATTTTCAGCAGCATGGCAATGCACCCTTCAAGTTTGGTGAAGGGCGGGTCAGTGGCTACATCTCAGCCACGCTCGGGCTATTGAGCCTGCTGGCGGTATTGTGCTTTCTCTTTCCCGAATGGCTGACCACCGCCGAACTGCGCAAGGTGTACGACGAACAGTTTGCGCGCACCACGCTATTGCTTGGGCTGGTACTGTCTTTCAGCCTGGGCACCCTGAATATCCTGCTCAACAAGCGAAAGCGCTTGGGGATTACCGGACTTGTCGCCTCGGGGCTGGCGGTGTTTCTCGGCGGCACCAATGTGCAGATCAGCTCGATTGGGCAGACACCGTACTCGCTGGGGCTGGACTGGTTCGTCCTGGCTCTGCTGGTGTCGGCCATCGTCTTTATCCCCCTGGAAAAACTCTATTCCAAGGACCCTGAGCAAAACATTCTCCGTCCGCACTGGCGAACTGACCTGACCTACTTTTTTGTCAGTCATATGCTGGTGCAGTTCATCCTGATTTTCATCACTGCCTCGTCGAGCTTTATGGCTGGCTGGGCCGTGTCGGCGGATTTGCAGGCCAGCGTACAAAGCCTGCCGATCGTTGTGCAGTTCTTGCTGGCGGTACTGGTGGCTGACCTCGGTCAGTACTGGCTGCATCGGCTGTATCACGTCGTGCCATGGTTATGGCGCATGCATGCCGTACATCACTCAAGCACGCACATGGATTGGCTCGCCGGTTCGCGTGTCCACTTCATCGAGATTCTGCTCACCCGTACCGGCGTGCTGGTGCCTTTGATGCTGCTGGGTTTTGCGCCCCAGGCGTTGAACGCCTACGTGATTCTGGTCGGGGTGCAGGCAGTGCTGGCCCACGCCAATGTACGGATCAACGGCGGCTGGCTGAATTATGTGCTGGTCCTGCCGCGCTATCACCATTGGCATCATGCCCGGCACAAGGATTACATCTACAAGAACTATGCGATCCATACGCCGCTGGTGGATATGCTGTTTGGCACCTTCAAGTTGCCACCCAAGGAGTGGCCGACGCGCTACGGGGTTTTTGGCAAGGACTTGCCGGGCGGTATCCTGCGCCAGCACTTGTACCCGTTCCAGAAGCCTGGCCTGAAGAGCGTCGAGCCGAAACCGCCGGCAGCGGTTTCCTGAGGTCTAGACCTGAATGTGTTATGGCCACTGCTATTTCAATGAGCCAGGTGTGAATTATCAAACCGATCGCGCGAACTTCTGGAGTTTGTCGTGATGAAATATTTGACTGCGGTTTTGGTCCTGGCTTGGGCAGTCGTACCTTCCAACAGTTGGTCCAAGGATGATCAGACCCGCTCCCCACAGGCAGGCGGGCGCACCTGCGCGCAGAATTACAAGGATATGGTGCTGGCAGACTGCATCGCGACAGCCTACAAGAGCGAACCTGAAGCCGCCCAGGATGCCGGAAGCAGTGCCAGTGCGCTTATGGACTGGACCTATTTCGATCTGGAGCAAGCACCTCAAGCCGGTAAATCTCTGGTTGACCAGTTTCTGGTTCGTGATTATCACAATCCACTGGTCGAATCAGAGCGAAAAGGTGTTCGTTTTGAGCTGCTGAAATGCCTGGACCTGTATCACAGCAAAGAGTTGGACAGCCAGGTCAGGCAATTGGTCATCAATCCCCAGCACACCTATCGTCAGGACAACCCGCCACGACCCAAAAAGGATTGACCTGCGCCGCGAGTAACCGTTCGGCCGTTGATTGGTCAGCATTGAAATACAAGAAAGCCGCGATCATCGCGGCTTTTTTGCACCTCTCAGAAACCCCGTCGGATGCGACTCTTGAGCTGGTCGTGGAACAGTTCCGCATTGCGTCTGTAGCTGCCGCAAAGGGATTCGCTGATTGAATCCAGTGTCATTGAACGCTTGGTCGCCACTTCTTCACGGTAGGCCTCAATGAAAAAATCCAGGTCCTTGTCAGTGCTGAGCTTCGGCCATTTATCGAAGTACAGCGGCAGTTCCGCCGGTTCGGTCTGGAATGAGCAAATCCGCCGGTTGCTGATGGTCGCTTCGCCGATTTCGAACGGTACCCACCATGGCGGCACGGTCTTGCCCGAGACAACGGCTATCAGGTGCGTGCTCGCGCTGATGTAGCGGGTGATGACCCCGGTGATGTCGTCAGTGGTCTGGGATTCCGGATCCAGCACGTCGAAGTAGGTCTTGATGTTGGCGTGTATCAGACGGCTGCTGATGGCGATCGCGTAGGGGCGATCCGCGTGACGATAGCTGATGAATACAGGCATCAGAAGTGTCCCTTGAGGGCGAGTTCGCGGTAATGGGCGCCTGAACGGTTCCACGAGTGAACGATGAACAAGTGATAGGTTGGCATGGCTGTCCCTCAGTATCGCTAATATGCGAAGAGGGCTTGAATGTATGCAGTTGAAGGGCTGGAACAAGGCCTTTACGGTTAAAGAGAAGTACCCTTCAAACAGGCGTGCGGATGCCCTACAGAAATATCTGATGTTTAAGTCGATGGGTGGTTTTTGTAGGCTGCTGCGAGCAGCCAGCCGTCCCATTGATGTCGGGGCGGCTGGCGCGTCTGTTTAATAGCTGTTTTCAGGCAAGCTGGCGATGATCGACCGGTAGCTGTTCATCCGTTGCTGCTGCACGCGGCCATCTTCCAGGGCCTTGAGCAGGGCGCAGCCCGGTTCGCGGTCGTGTTTGCAGTCGCGGAAGCGGCACGTGCCGAGCAGGTCGTTGAACTCGATGAAGCCGGCTTCGACGTCGGCACGGCTGACGTGACCCAGGCCGAACTCGCGGATACCCGGGGAGTCAATCAACTCACCGCCACCGGGGAAGTGGAACAACCGCGCGGTGGTGGTGGTGTGGGTGCCCTGGCCCGACAGCTCGGACAGCGGGCCGACGCGGGTTTCGACTTCCGGCAACAGGCTGTTGACCAAAGATGATTTACCGACACCGGACTGGCCGACGAACACACTGATGTGCCCGTCCAACAGTTTTTGAAGTTGTTCCATGCCGTTGCCGTGGTGCGCCGACACTTCCAGCACCGGGTAGCCCAGCGTGCGGTAAACCGCCAGCAAGGCATTCAGCGCCGGGGCGTTCTGCTCGTCGATCAGGTCGAATTTGTTCAGCAGCAACAACGGGCGGATACCCGCATGTTCCGCGGCAACCAGGTAGCGGTCGATCAGGTTGGCATGAGGCTCTGGCAGCGGTGCGAAGACGATGACGATCATGTCGACGTTGGCCGCCACCGGCTTGAGCTGTCCACGACTGTCCGGGCGGCAGAGCTCGGTTTTGCGCGGCAGTTGCGCCACGATCACGCCGATGCCCTGATTGCCGGCACGCCATACGACCTGATCACCGGTCACCAGCGCCGGCAGGTTGGCGCGCAAGTGGCAGCGGAATACCTGGCCGGCCAGCTCGCCATCGAGGGCTTCGACTTCAACCTGTACACCGAAGTGCGCGATCACCAGGCCCGTCTGTTCCGGACCCAGGTCGCCACCCTCAAGTGCCTCGACAGCCGAGGACTCGCGTTTGGCGGCGCGGGCAGCGCGCTCGCCCTGAATCTTTTCGATGCGCCAGTTTTGACGACGATTGAGTTGGCGTTTGGCCATGGGTGTTCCGTATCGAGAATGCAGCGATTAGGTAAAACGGTCGCGAGTTTAGCACGCCCGGCCGTCTCCCTAGGCTAAACTGCGAACCTACGCCGAGGAGCCGACATATGCAGAACCCGCAGAACCTGATCTGGATCGACCTGGAAATGACCGGGCTGAACCCTGATACCGACGTCATCATCGAGATGGCCACCATCGTCACCGACAGTAATTTGAACACCTTGGCTGAAGGTCCGGTGATCGCCATTCATCACAGCGACGAGATCCTCGCCGGCATGGACGAGTGGAATACCCGTCAACACGGCGGCTCCGGACTGACCCAACGGGTTCGCGACAGCCGCATCAGCATGGCCGAAGCGGAAGCCCAGACCATCGCCTTCCTGGAGAAATGGGTGCCGAAGGGCAAGTCGCCGATCTGTGGCAACAGCATCTGCCAGGACCGTCGCTTCCTTTATACCCACATGAAGTCGCTGGAAAGCTATTTCCACTACCGCAACCTCGACGTGTCGACCCTCAAGGAGTTGGCCGCGCGTTGGGCACCGGATGTGCGCGACAGCTTCAAAAAGGGCAGCACCCACCTGGCCCTGGACGACATCCGCGAATCGATCGCCGAGCTGCAGCACTACCGCAAGAATTTCATCAAGTTCTGATTGGGCATAGGGAGGTTTTTGTGGCGAGGGAGCTTGTCGGAACGCCGCACCGTCCCGCTCGGCTGCGTAGCAGTCGCAAACCGGTCGGCGCGGTACGCCTGGAAGAACAGGGTGTCTGGTTTTGGGGCCGCTACGCGACCCAACGGGGGGAAGCCCCCTCGCCACAGGTGTGAATGCTTCGCCCTCTTTTGGTGCTTCGGTGAAGTGAGTAGACTGCGCGCCTTCTCGTAAGGACCGCCACCATGTTGCTGATGCTCTACCTGATCGCCATTACTGCCGAAGCCATGACTGGCGCCCTGTCTGCGGGCCGTCGCGGCATGGACTGGTTTGGCGTGGTATTGATTGCATGCGTCACGGCGTTGGGCGGCGGTTCGGTGCGCGACGTGTTGCTTGGCCATTACCCGCTGACCTGGGTCAAACACCCGGAATACCTGGTGCTGACGTCGATCGCTGCGATGTTCACCGTCTTCGCTGCGCGCTGGATGCGCCATCTGCGCTCGCTGTTTCTGGTGCTCGACGCCGCGGGCCTGGTCGCGTTCACCCTGATCGGCTGCATGACCGCCCTGGAAATGGGCCACGGCATGCTGGTGGCCTCGGTCAGCGGCGTGATCACCGGGGTATTCGGTGGCATTCTGCGGGACATCTTCTGCAACGACATCCCGCTGATCTTCCGCCGCGAACTCTACGCCAGCGTCTCGTTTGCCGCGGCGTGGTGCTATTTATTCTGTGTCTATCTGCAATTGCCGGGTGAACAGGCGATCCTGATCACGCTATTCGGCGGCTTCCTGCTGCGTTTGCTGGCGATCCGTTTCCACTGGGAAATGCCCAAGTTCGTTTATAACGACGAAGCCTGATTTACACGCAGTCCCTGTAGCAGCTGCCGAAGGCTGCGTTCGAGGCCGAAGGGCTCGCTTCGCAGTCGCGTCGAACGCAGTCTTCGGCAGCTACTACATAAGCCCGTGTTGTTTTAGCGCCCATTCGACATGCTCGCGCACCAGTTCCGACGGATAGTCCCGCCGTGCCTTCAACGCTTCCAGCACCGGAATGCTCGACGGCGCATTGCCCAGGCCGACCGCCAGATTGCGCAACCAACGCTCGTAACCGGCCCGACGCAACGGTGAACCTTCGGTGCTGCTGAGGAATTTTTCTTCGTCCCACATGAACAGTTCGGCCAGTTCGGCGTTGTCCAGGTTGTGCCGGGGTTTGAAGTCGCTTTCCCCGGAAGGCCGGGCGAAGCGGTTCCATGGGCAGACAATCTGGCAGTCATCGCAACCGAACACCCGATTGCCGATCAGCGGTCGTAAATCTTCAGGAATCGCGCTTTTCAGTTCGATGGTCAGGTACGAAATGCAGCGACGGGCGTCCAGCACGTAGGGGCCGACGAAGGCGTTGGTCGGGCAAATGTCCAGGCAGGCCGTGCAGCGACCGCAGTGCTCGGTGGCGTGGGGTGGGTCCACCGGCAGCGGCAGGTCGATGAACAATTCGCTGAGGAAGAAGTAACTGCCGGCCTTGCGATTCAAGACCAGCGTGTTTTTGCCGATCCAGCCCAGGCCAGCCTGTTCGGCGATGGCCTTTTCCAGCACCGGGGCGCTGTCGACGAAGGCGCGGTAGCCGAACGGGCCGATCACTGCCTGGATTTTTTCCGCCAGTTGTTGCACGCGTTTACGAATTAATTTGTGGTAATCGCGGCCCAAGGCATAACGCGAAACGTAGGCTTTTTCCGGTTGGGCCAGCCGTTGCGCCATGTGCGTGTCGCCCGGCAGGTAGTCCATGCGCAGGGAAACCACGCGCAGGGTGCCCGGCACCAGTTCTTCCGGGTGCGAGCGTTTGCTGCCATGGGCGCCCATGTAGTCCATTTCGCCGTGGTAGCCAGCGGCGAGCCAGCGCTCCAGGTGCTGCTCATGCTCGGCCAGGTCGAGGCCGCTGATGCCGACTTGCTGAAAGCCCAGCTCGCGGCCCCAGTCCTTGATGGATTGGGCGAGGGCGGGCAGGTCTGTGGTAATAGCGGGCATGAGGCGAGAGAAACCGGAGCTGAGATGCGTATAATTCTGCCAGACATCGGAGCCTGAAGACGCATGCCGCACACTAAAGATGAATTACCCGACGCGCTGTATAGCGCCGCGCAAGTCCGAGGGCTCGATGCGAGCGTGATCGCGGCCGGTACACCGGGCTTCGAATTGATGCAGCGTGCGGCACGGGCGACCTGGCGTGCGCTGGTCCGCCATTGGCCGACCGGGCACGAATTGAGTGTGGTGGCCGGCCATGGCAATAACGCGGGCGACGGTTATCTGGTGGCCGTGCTGGCCCGACGTGCCGGCTGGCATGTGCGGGTGCTGGCCGCCGGTGACCCCGGGCGTTTGCAGGGCGATGCCGCGTCGGCGCATGCCGAGGCGGTGGCCGAAGGCGTGGCCATTCAAGGCTGGACCCCGCACTCCGAGTTGCGCGGCATTGTGCTGGATGCCTTGCTCGGCACCGGCCTGACCGGTGAAGTGCGCGAGCCGTTCGCCAGCGCCATCGCCGCGATCAATGCCAGTGGGCTCCCGGTTGCGGCGGTGGATATCCCCTCGGGGCTGTGCGCCGATACGGGTCGCCAGCTCGGCATTGCGGTTCGAGCAGATCTGACGGTGACGTTCATCGGTTTGAAGGTGGGGCTGTTCACCGGTGACGCGGCGGATGTGGTGGGCGATTTGGTATTCAACGATCTGCACGTCGCCCCCGAGACATTTATTGGGGCCGAGATCAGTGCGCGTCGCCTGACGGCCGGTAATGTGCCGCGTCTGACCGGCCGCGCTCCAACTGCCCACAAAGGCAAATTCGGTCACGTATTGCTCGTTGGCGGTGATCGCGGTTTTGGCGGCGCCATCCTGCTTAGTGCACAAAGTGCCCTGCGCAGCGGTGCCGGCATGGTGTCCGTGGCCACCCGCAGCGAGCATGTTCCGGCCGCCCTGGCGCGTTTGCCGGAAGCCATGGTGCTCGGTACGTCGTCGGCCAATCAATTGATGGGCTTGCTGGAGAAGGCCACGGTGCTGGTCGTCGGCCCGGGGCTGGGGCAGGCCGCCTGGGGGCGCAGCCTGTTGTCGGCTGCGGCCAACGCGTCGCAGCCACAAGTCTGGGATGCCGATGCATTGAACCTGTTGGCCGAAGGTGGCGTGAGCTTGCCCGCAGGTAGTGTCATCACGCCGCATCCGGGCGAAGCGGCACGATTGCTGGGGATATCGACAGCCGCCGTACAGACTGACCGCCCGGCCGCGGCCCATGCGTTGAGCAAAAAATATACAGCGGTGGTAGTGCTCAAGGGCGCTGGCAGTCTGATTGCCACTCCCGATGGGCGTCTGGCGCTGTGTCATCAGGGCCATCCGGCCATGGCGTCGGCCGGGTTGGGTGATGTGCTGGCCGGTCTGGTGGGCGCCTTGCTCGCTCAGGGCCTGGACGCGTACGACGCGGCCTGCCTGGCGGTCTGGCTGCACGCCAATGCCGGTGCGCAACAAGGTAAATTAGGCCGCGGGCTGGCGGCCAGTGATCTGATTCCAGCCATTCGTCAGTTGTTGGAGGAGCAAGCACCGTGTCTGAAGTAACCCTGTACCTGGCTGATGAGCAGGCCATGAGCGATTTTGGCGCACGTATCGCCAAAACCACCGGAGGGCACGGTCTGATCTTTCTTGAAGGGGATCTGGGCGCGGGGAAAACCACACTGTCCCGGGGCATCATCCGTGGCCTGGGGCATACCGGCGCGGTAAAAAGTCCGACCTTTACCCTGGTCGAGCCTTACGAGATCGGCGCCGTCCGCGCCTTCCATTTCGACTTATATCGATTGGTCGACCCCGAGGAGCTGGAGTACCTCGGCATCCGCGACTATTTCGATGACGACGCATTATGTCTTATTGAATGGCCCCAGAAGGGTGCAGGCTTTTTGCCAAAGCCCGACCTGACCATTACCATTACCATTAGCCCGCAAGACAGCGGGCGTTCGCTGAGAATTTTGCCCCAGGGCTCGCGTGGCGAGTCGTGGTGTGCCGTTTTGGCATTGGAATCCAAATAAATGATGGGGTTAGGTATGCGCTTTCGCGCGTTGGTTGCTGCCGTAGGGGTGTTGTTTTTGGCGGTGACCGTCGACGCTGTGGCCGAGACGAAGGTCAACAGTGTTCGCCTTTGGCGGGCGCCGGATAACACTCGACTGGTGTTCGACCTGACGGGGCCTGTCCAGCACAGCGTCTTTACCCTGACCGCACCGGATCGGCTGGTAATCGACATCAATGGCGCGACGCTCGGCTCGCCGCTGAACGTCTCCACGGCCAACACGCCGATCACGGCAATGCGTTCGGCTCAGCGTACGCCGACCGATTTGCGGGTGGTCATCGACCTGAAAAAAGCCGTCACGCCGAAAAGCTTCACCTTGGCGCCGAACGCCCAGTACGGCAATCGCCTGGTAGTCGACCTGTTCGACAACGCGGCCGATGCCGCGCCACCGCCTGCGCCAACACCGTCTGTGGCCACGGTACCCGCCGTACCCGTCACGCCGTCCGAGCCTTCGATCAAGCTGCCACCCGCACCGGCTGGCAAGCGCGACATTATCGTGGTGATCGATGCCGGTCACGGCGGCGAAGACCCGGGCGCCTCGGGCTCTCGCGGTCAGCGTGAGAAAGACGTGGTGCTGGCCATCGCCCGTGAACTGCAGCGTCAGGTCAATGGCATGAAAGGTTTCCGCGCCGAACTGACCCGTACCGGCGACTACTTCATTCCATTGCGCGGCCGTACCGAAATCGCCCGCAAGAAGGGCGCCGACCTGTTCGTTTCGATCCACGCCGACGCCGCGCCGTCAGCCGCAGCGTTCGGTGCGTCGGTGTTTGCCCTGTCTGACCGCGGCGCTACGTCGGAGACCGCCCGTTGGCTGGCCGACAGCGAAAACCGTTCCGACTTGATCGGCGGTGCCGGCAACGTCAGCCTCGACGACAAGGACCGGATGCTCGCCGGCGTGCTGCTCGACCTGTCGATGACCGCTTCCCTGACTTCCAGTCTGAACGTTGGCCAGAAAGTCTTGAGCAACATCGGTCGCGTCACGCCGCTGCACAAACAACGTGTCGAGCAAGCCGGGTTCATGGTGCTGAAGTCGCCGGACATCCCGTCGATCCTGGTGGAAACCGGGTTCATCTCCAACGCCAACGAAGCCTCGAAACTCGCGGCATCGAGCCACCAGCAGGCGCTGGCGCGCTCCATCAGCAGCGGCGTGCGGCAATTCTTCCAGCAGAACCCGCCGCCGGGCACCTACATTGCCTGGCTGCGCGATTCCGGCAAGATCGCCCAAGGCCCACGTGACCATCGCGTGAGCCCCGGTGAAACCCTGGCGATGATCGCCGTGCGTTATCAGGTGTCTGCGGCCACCTTGCGCAGTGCCAACAACTTGCAAAGTGACGAGCTGAAGATTGGTCAGACGTTGACCATTCCAGGCACTGAACTGGCGGCCAAAGAATGAACCAGGTGCTGACCAACACGGCGCGTATCGAGCTACTCAGTCCACGGCTGGCGAACCAGATTGCCGCCGGTGAGGTGGTTGAGCGCCCGGCCTCGGTGATCAAGGAGTTGCTGGAAAACAGCCTCGACTCCGGCGCCAAACGCATCGATGTCGATGTGGAGCAGGGCGGTGTCAAGCTGCTGCGGGTGCGCGACGATGGCAGCGGCATTTCCGCCGATGACCTGCCTTTGGCCCTGGCCCGTCACGCCACCAGCAAGATTCGTAACCTGGAAGACCTCGAACAGGTCATGAGCCTGGGGTTTCGTGGTGAGGCGCTGGCCTCCATCAGTTCCGTGGCGCGTCTGACCCTGACTTCCCGCACTCGCGACGCCGATCAAGCCTGGCAGGTGGAAACCGAAGGCCGGGACATGGCGGCTCGCGTGCAACCAGCGGCTCATCCGGTGGGCACTTCGGTGGAAGTGCGCGATTTGTTCTTCAATACCCCGGCGCGCCGCAAGTTTCTGAAGACCGAAAAAACCGAATTCGATCACCTGCAAGAAGTGATCAAGCGTCTGGCGCTGGCGCGGTTCGATGTGGCGTTCCATCTGCGCCATAACGGCAAAACCATCCTCAGCCTGCACGAAGCCCATGATGACGCGGCCCGCGCCCGGCGTGTGGCGGCGATCTGCGGGGCGGGCTTTCTGGAGCAGGCGCTGCCGATCGAAATCGAACGCAATGGCCTGCATTTGTGGGGTTGGGTCGGGTTGCCGACCTTCAACCGCAGCCAGGCGGATTTGCAGTATTTCTTTGTGAATGGCCGTGCCGTGCGCGACAAACTGGTGGCCCACGCAGTGCGCCAGGCTTATCGCGACGTATTGTTCAACGGTCGGCACCCGACATTCGTGCTGTTTTTCGAAGTCGATCCGGCGGGCGTCGACGTCAACGTGCACCCGACCAAGCACGAAGTACGCTTCCGTGACGGGCGCATGGTTCACGACTTCCTTTACGGCACTTTGCATCGCGCCTTGGGTGATGTGCGGCCGGAAGACCAGTTGGCCGCGCCTGTCGCGACAGCCATGGTCCGGCCAACCGGTATCGAAGCCGGCGAGTTCGGCCCGCAGGGCGAGATGCGTCTGGCGGCCAATGCGCTGCTGGAGCAGCCTCAGACCCAGCCGTCCTTCAATACTTCGGCGGGCTCTGGCGCCGGTGCCGGTTATCAGTATCAATACACGCCGCGGCCTCAGTCCGGCGTGCCCGTCGCCGAAGCCCAGGCGGCCTATCGCGAGTTTTTCGCGCCGTTGCCCGAGGCCAATGCGGTCGCGCTGCCGGCCGGGCAAGATGACATTCCGCCGCTGGGCTATGCACTGGCTCAGCTCAAGGGCATCTACATTCTTTCGGAAAACGCCCAAGGCCTGGTGCTGGTAGACATGCATGCCGCCCATGAGCGGATCATGTACGAACGGCTGAAAGTCGCCATGGCCAGCGAGGGGTTGAGCGGTCAGCCATTGCTGGTGCCGGAATCCCTGGCGGTCAGCCAGCGCGAAGCCGACTGCGCCGAAGAAAACGTCGCCTGGTTCCAGCGTCTGGGTTTTGAATTGCAGCGCCTTGGCCCGGAAACCCTGGCCATCCGGCAAATCCCTGCGTTGCTGAAACAGGCCGAGGCCAACCGACTGGTTAGCGATGTGCTGGCGGATTTGATGGAATACGGCACCAGCGACCGGATTCAGGCGCACCTGAACGAACTGCTCGGCACCATGGCCTGCCACGGCGCGATTCGCGCGAATCGGCGCCTGGCCTTGCCGGAAATGAACGGCCTGCTGCGGGACATGGAAAACACCGAGCGCAGCGGTCAATGTAACCATGGCCGACCGACCTGGACCCAACTGGGCCTGGACGATCTGGACAAACTGTTCTTGCGCGGTCGTTGATGAGCCAGTTCCCTCCCGCGATTTTCCTGATGGGGCCGACGGCCGCCGGCAAGACCGACCTGGCCATCGAACTCACCAAGGTCCTGCCCTGCGAGCTGATCAGTGTCGATTCGGCGCTGGTTTATCGCGGCATGGACATCGGCACCGCCAAACCCTCCAAAGAGATCCTGGCCGAATTCCCGCATCGTCTGATCGACATTCTCGACCCGGCCGAGAGTTATTCCGCCGCGGATTTCCGTCGCGATGCGTTGCAAGCCATGGGCGAGATCACCGCGCGGGGCAATATTCCGCTGCTGGTGGGCGGCACAATGCTCTATTACAAGGCTTTGCTCGAAGGTCTGGCCGACATGCCGGCGGCCGATGCGGACGTTCGTGCGCAAATCGAAGAAGAGGCTGCACGCCTTGGCTGGCAAGCCCTGCACGATCAATTGGCGGTGATTGATCCGCAATCCGCGGCGCGAATTCACCCGAACGATCCGCAGCGCCTTAGTCGTGCACTGGAAGTTTATCGCGTCAGCGGCCAGAGCATGACTGAGCTACGCTTGCGACAATCTGCGCAAAGTACTGAAGCAGCCGCTTCGGGACTGCAACAATTGCCCTATACTGTCGCGAACTTGGCCATCGCTCCGGCAAATCGCCAGGTACTGCACGAGCGCATTAAACAAAGATTCACAAATATGTTGGAACAGGGATTCGTCGACGAGGTCGTAGCCCTGCGAGATAGAGGTGACTTGCATTCCGGGTTGCCGTCTATACGTGCAGTAGGTTATCGACAAGTCTGGGATTACCTGGATGGCAAGCTGACGCAAGCCGAGATGCAGGAGCGTGGAATCATTGCCACGCGCCAATTGGCGAAGCGCCAGTTCACCTGGCTGCGCAGTTGGGCTGATTTACACTGGTTGGACAGCCTCGATTGCGACAATCTGCCGCGCGCCTTGAAATACCTCGGGACCATCTCCATATTGAGCTGAGTCCTTGCAATTGCCGTCTATCCTTGGGGGTGTGACGGCCCCAAGCCATCTGTTTACCTATTTTTTATATTGAATCCTTAAAGGAGTGCGGCACATGTCAAAAGGGCATTCGCTACAAGACCCTTACTTGAATACTTTACGTAAAGAGAAAGTGGGGGTTTCCATCTACCTGGTCAACGGGATCAAACTGCAAGGCACGATCGAGTCTTTCGACCAGTTCGTTATCCTGCTGAAAAACACCGTCAGCCAGATGGTTTACAAACACGCTATCTCTACAGTGGTGCCAGTTCGTCCAATTCGTCTGCCTAGCGCAACCGAATCCGAAGCAGGCGACGCTGAGCCAGGTAACGCCTGATAGGAGTCTCCTTTGTTCTTTGAGCGCCACGGTGGTGGTGAGCGGGCAATTCTCGTTCACTTGGATGGTCAGGACCCTGAGGCGCGCGAAGATCCGCAGGAGTTTCAGGAGTTGGCAATTTCGGCTGGTGCCGAGACCGTCGCGTTTTTTAACGTGCCGCGTCATCGGCCAACCGCCAAAACCCTGATCAGCAGCGGCAAGGTCGAAGAGTTACGCGACCTGGTCAAAGCCGAACAGGTCGATCTGGTGATTTTCAATCACATCCTCACGCCCAGTCAGGAACGTAACCTCGAACGTATTTTCGAGTGTCGCGTGATCGATCGCACGGGTCTGATTCTCGATATCTTCGCCCAACGCGCCCGCACCCATGAAGGCAAGCTCCAGGTCGAACTGGCCCAGCTTGAGTACATGAGTACGCGTCTGGTTCGCGGCTGGACTCACCTTGAGCGGCAGAAGGGCGGTATCGGCCTGCGCGGGCCGGGTGAAACCCAGCTGGAAACCGACCGGCGCCTGTTGCGGATTCGTCTGCGTCAGATCAAGGGGCGCCTGGAAAAGGTCCGCAGCCAGCGCGAGCAGTCTCGTCGCGGGCGCAAGCGTGCTGACATTCCGACGGTTTCACTGGTGGGTTATACCAACGCCGGCAAATCGACGCTGTTCAACTCGGTCACCGATTCCGACGTCTTTGCCGCCAACCAGCTATTCGCGACCCTCGACCCGACCTTGCGCCGACTCGAGCTCGAGGACCTCGGGCCGATCGTGCTGGCCGACACCGTGGGCTTCATTCGTCACCTGCCGCACAAACTGGTCGAGGCATTTCGAGCTACGCTCGAAGAGTCGAGCAACTCCGACCTGCTGCTGCACGTGATCGATGCGCACGAGCCTGATCGTATGGCCCAGATCGAACAGGTCATGGTGGTGCTCGGGGAGATCGGGGCACAAGACTTGCCGATCCTTGAGGTATACAACAAACTCGATTTGCTCGAGGGGGTTGAGCCGCAGATCCAGCGCGATGCCGATGGCAAACCGCAGCGGGTCTGGTTGTCGGCCAAGGACGGTACCGGCCTGGACTTGCTCAAGCAGGCAGTGGCGGAACTGTTGGGCAGCGATTTGTTTGTTGGCACCTTGCGCTTGCCGCAACGTTTTGCTCGACTGCGTGCGCAGTTTTTCGAACTCGGTGCGGTGCAAAAAGAAGAACACGACGAAGAAGGCATCAGCCTGCTGGCCGTTCGCTTGCCACGGATCGAATTGAATCGACTCGTGAGCCGCGAAGGTCTGCAACCGATGGAATTCATCGAGCAACACACTTTGCAATAAAAGCCTGAGAAAGCGGTTGTGCCGCGGTGACAGGCATTCTGTAGCATTGGTCGGCGCGCCGTGGGTGCGTCTTTGCTTTATCAGATGGAGAGCGCTATGGCTTGGAATGAGCCGGGTGGCAACTCGAATAATCAGGATCCTTGGGGTGGCAAGCGCCGCAATAACGGCGACCGCAAGGGACCACCGGATCTCGACGAGGCCTTCCGAAAGCTGCAGGAAAGCCTGAACGGGTTGTTCGGTGGTGGCAAGAAACGCGGTGATGAGGGTGGTGGTCCGGGCAAGAGTGGCGGCTTTGGTGGCCTGCTCGGCATCGGTCTGACCGTGCTCGCAGCCGTGTGGCTGTACAGCGCTGTCTACGTGGTCGACGAGCAGGAGCAGGCCGTGGTGCTGCGCTTCGGCAAATACTATGAAACCGTCGGCCCGGGCCTGAACATCTATTTCCCGCCGATCGATCGCAAGTACCTGGAAAACGTCACGCGTGAGCGTGCCTATACCAAGCAGGGTCAAATGCTGACTGAAGACGAAAACATCGTCGAAGTGCCGCTGACCGTGCAGTACAAGATCAGCAACCTGCAGGACTTCGTGCTGAACGTCGATCAGCCGGAAACCAGCCTGCAGCATGCGACCGACAGTGCCTTGCGCCACGTGGTGGGTTCTACCGCCATGGACCAGGTGCTGACCGAAGGTCGTGAATTGATGGCCAGCGAAATCAAGGAGCGTCTGCAACGTTTCCTCGATACCTATCGCACCGGTATCACCGTCACTCAGGTCAACGTACAGAGCGCTGCTGCACCGCGTGAAGTCCAGGAAGCCTTCGATGACGTGATCCGCGCCCGTGAAGACGAGCAGCGTTCGCGTAACCAGGCTGAAACCTACGCCAACGGCGTCGTGCCGGAAGCCCGTGGTCAGGCCCAGCGCATCCTCGAGGATGCCAACGGTTACCGCGACGAGACCGTCTCCCGCGCCAAGGGTGAAGCTGACCGCTTCACCAAGCTGGTGGCCGAGTACCGCAAGGCGCCTGAAGTTACCCGTCAGCGTCTGTACCTGGACACCATGCAGGAAATCTTCAGCAACACCAGCAAGGTTCTCGTGACCGGCAACAAGAATGGCCAGAGCAATCTGCTGTATCTGCCGCTGGACAAGATGGTCGAGGATGGTCGCCGCACCAGCACTCCGGTGACCGGCGCAGCAGCCAGCAGCAATGAAGTGAATGTGCGTGCGGCAGCAGATCTGCAGCAACAGCAGGCACGTACCAGGGAGAGTCGCTGATGAGCAATAAATCGCTGATCGCCCTTATTATCGGCGTCGTCGTGGCGATCGTTGCCTGGAACTGCTTCTACATCGTGGCTCAGACCGAGCGTGCGGTGTTGCTGCAGTTCGGTCGCGTGGTCCAGGCCGATGTTCAGCCGGGCCTGCATGTGAAAGTGCCTTACGTCAACAAGGTGCGCATATTCGATGCGCGCCTGATGACGCTGGATGCACCGACACAGCGCTTCCTGACGCTGGAAAAGAAAGCCGTGATGGTCGATGCCTACGCCAAGTGGCGCGTGAAAGATGCCGAGCGCTTCTACACCGCGACTTCCGGCCTCAAGCAGATTGCCGACGAGCGTCTGTCCCGTCGTCTGGAGTCGGGTCTGCGTGACCAGTTCGGTAAACGCACCCTGCACGAAGTGGTATCCGGTGAACGTGATGCGCTGATGGCAGACATCACCGCTTCGCTGAACAAGATGGCGGAAAAAGAGCTGGGCATTGAAGTTGTCGATGTCCGGGTCAAGGCCATCGACCTGCCGAAGGAAGTGAACCGCAGCGTGTTCGAGCGTATGAGCACCGAGCGTGAGCGTGAAGCTCGCGAGCACCGCGCCAAGGGTAACGAGCTGGCCGAAGGCATCCGCGCCGACGCCGACCGTCAACGCCGCGTTCTGCTGGCTGAAGCCTATCGTGAATCCGAAGAGGTTCGCGGTGATGGTGATGCCCAGGCTGCTGCGATCTACTCCAAGGCATACGGCCAGGATCAGGAGTTCTACGCGTTCTACCGTAGCCTGCGTGCCTACCGTGAAAGCTTCGCGAACAAATCCGACGTCATGGTCCTGGACCCGAGCAGTGACTTCTTCCGTTACCTGGAAAAAGCCAAGCCTTGATACGACGTTGACCTGAATCATCCCCCCGCCTGGCGGCTAAAGCCTCGGGCGGGGTGATCCTTTGGGAAAACGTGTGTATGATGCGGCAGCCGGGAAATTCCCGGCTTTTTTGCGTCTGCACGTTTGATTGCTGTTTTTATGTAGGCGCCCGAGTTGAATGACTCGACAGGTTTTTCGAGGAAAGTGGTTGGCGAAGCCGGTTCCAGGCTTTTCGCCACGTTGTTCATGCGCGGGGTTTATGCACATGAGCCGATCATTTTCTGCTTCACTCAAGGCTCGCCCAAAGGCTTGCTGCCCGGATCATAGGGGAATGGCGTAATGGCAACGGTAGACCGCTGGCTGCTGCCAGATGGCATCGAAGAAGTACTGCCACCGGAGGCTGCGCGCATCGAAGTTGCGCGTCGCCAGGTGTTGGATCTGTTCCAGAGCTGGGGTTACGAGTTTGTCGTGACTCCCCATATCGAGTACCTGGAATCCCTGCTGACCGGCGCAGGCCAGGACCTCGATCTGCGCACCTTCAAGGTCATCGACCCGCAGTCGGGCCGGCAAATGGGTTTCCGTGCCGACATCACGCCGCAAGTGGCGCGCATCGATGCGCACACCCTGCGTCGCGAAGGCCCGAGCCGTCTGTGCTATGCCGGTAGCGTGCTGCATGCTCAGCCACGTGCGTTGTCGTCCTCGCGCAGCCCGATTCAACTGGGCGCCGAGTTGTACGGCGATGCCAGCCCGAGCAGCGACGTGGAAGTCATCAGCCTGATGCTGGCCATGCTGCAACTGGCCGATGTGCCGGATGTGCACATGGACCTCGGGCATGTCGGCATCTACCGCGGCCTGGCCCGCGCCGCCGGTTTGTCCGGCGAAGTCGAGCAACAGTTGTTCGATGCATTGCAACGTAAAGCCATCGACGAGGTCATTACCTTGACCGAAGGCCTGCCTGCCGATCTGTCGGGCATGCTGCGAGCGCTGGTCGACCTGTGTGGCGGTCGTGAAGTGTTGAGCGCTGCCCGCGAGCGTCTGGCCAATGCGCCGGCGCCTGTTCTGGCGGCCCTGGACGATTTGCTGGCGATTGCCGAGCGTCTGTCCACGCGTTTCCCGGAGTTACCGCTGTACTTCGACCTGGGCGAATTGCGCGGCTACCACTACCACACCGGTGTGGTGTTCGCCGTGTTCGTGCCGGGTGTTGGCCAGTCCATCGCTCAGGGCGGTCGTTACGACGATATCGGTGCCGACTTCGGTCGCGCCCGTCCGGCGACAGGCTTCTCCACCGATTTGAAAACCCTGGTGACCCTGGGGCGTGCTGAGATCGAGCTACCGTCTGGCGGTATCTGGATGCCTGACAGTACGGATGCAGCACTCTGGCAGCAGGTTTGCCAGTTGCGCAGTGAGGGTCAGCGTGTCGTTCAGGCATTGCCTGGGCAACCTTTGGCCGCCGCCCGTGAAGCGGACTGCGACCGGCAATTGATTCAGCAGAACGGGCTTTGGCAAGTATCGCCACTGGCTTCTTGAGTTTTCCTGCCGGCCGCCGCCGGCACCAAGTTTGCGCGAATGAGGACAAGTGTTATGGGTAAGAATGTCGTAGTCCTGGGCACCCAATGGGGTGATGAGGGCAAAGGCAAGATCGTTGATCTGCTGACCGAACATGCTGCCGCCGTAGTGCGCTACCAAGGTGGCCACAACGCTGGTCACACTCTGGTGATCGACGGCGAAAAAACCGTCTTGCACCTGATCCCGTCTGGCGTGCTGCGCGAAGGCGTGCAGTGCCTGATCGGTAACGGCGTGGTGGTTGCACCCGACGCCCTGCTGCGGGAAATCAACAAGCTGGAAGAGAAAGGCGTACCGGTGCGCGAGCGCCTGCGTATCAGCCCGTCCTGCCCGCTGATCCTGTCCTACCACGTAGCGCTGGACCAGGCCCGTGAAAAGGCCCGTGGCGAGCTGAAGATCGGCACCACCGGTCGCGGCATCGGCCCGGCTTACGAAGACAAGGTTGCCCGTCGCGGTCTGCGCATCGGTGATCTGTTCCATCGTGAGCGTTTCGCCGCCAAGCTGGGCGAGTTGCTGGATTACCACAACTTCGTACTGGTCAATTACTACAAAGAGCCAGCGATCGACTTCCAGAAGACACTCGACGAGTGCATGGAATACGCCGAGCTGCTCAAGCCGATGATGCTCGACGTCACCGCAGAGCTGCACAACCTGCGTCGTGCCGGCAAGGACATCATGTTCGAAGGCGCCCAGGGCTCCCTGCTGGACATCGACCACGGCACCTATCCGTACGTCACCAGCTCCAACACCACCGCTGGCGGCATCGCCACTGGTTCGGGTGTTGGTCCGATGTTCCTGGACTACATCCTCGGCATCACCAAGGCTTACACCACGCGCGTCGGCTCCGGTCCGTTCCCGACTGAGCTGTTCGACGACGTTGGTGCGTTCCTGGCCAAGCGTGGCCACGAGTTCGGCGCCACCACTGGCCGTGCCCGTCGTTGCGGCTGGTTCGATGCCGTGATCCTGCGTCGCGCTATCGATGTGAACAGCATCTCGGGCCTGTGCCTGACCAAGCTGGACGTGCTGGACGGCCTGGAAACCATCAACATCTGCGTAGGCTACAAGAACGAAGATGGTGCAGTGATCGACGCACCGACCGACGCCGACAGCTACATCGGCCTGGAGCCGGTGTACGAGCAGATGCCGGGCTGGAGCGAGTCGACCCTGGGTGCCAAGACCCTGGAGGAGCTGCCTCAGGCTGCGCGCAACTACATCAAGCGCATCGAAGAGTTGGTCGGCGCGCCGATCGACATTATTTCGACGGGCCCGGACCGCAACGAAACTATCGTTCTGCGTCACCCGTTCGCTTAATAAGTCGTTGATGTAAAACACAAAGGCCCCTTAATCGGGGCCTTTGTCGTTTATGCCTGTTGGACGGCATGACCTTTGCTGTGAATATTGCCTTCAGAATGCCATCAATTTAATGGCGTTAGAGTAGAGGGATTTCCTGTGTCGGCCGTTCTCTCACTGTTACAAAGCCGTTTGTTGCGGCCCGTGTTCGTTACCCTTGGTATCGCCCTTTTGGTGCAGGTGCTGGTGGCTGTCGCTCTGACCCGGAGCACGGTGACTGCGCTGGAAACCGATCTGGGCGTGCGCTTGGGCTCCGATAGCCAAAAGCTCTCCGGTGAGCTGGAGCAGGCGGGGCGTGAAGTCACGTCGAGCCTGGATAACCTGTCCAGCAATACCCGTCAGCGCCTGACCGCTGGGCTGTCTTCACGTTTGAAAGACGAGCAGGCTCAACTGCGTACGACGCTGGAGAAGGACCTGAAGGACTCGGCCAATGACATGGCGCAACTTCTGGCGTCGGTCGCACCCCGCGCCATGTGGGACAGCGACATTCCCACCCTGTCCGAATTCGCTCGCCGCGCCCAGCGCAATCCCAACGTGTTGTTCGTGGTCTATGACGACGCCACGGGCCAGCACCTGACGCGCTATCTCAACCGGGAGAACGCGATCAACAAGGCGCTTCTGGAGAAAGGCCAGGGCGAGCGGGCGTTGGACAAGGTGCTGGACGCAGCGAAGAGCGATCCGTCGGTCTACTACCTCGAAGCCTCGATCAGTCCCAATGGCGTGGAAATCGGCAAAGTCTTGATGGGGGTCTCAACTGCCTCTGTGGAAACCGATCTGGCGGCGCTGGACAAGCGCTTCTCGGCGCTGATCGCCAGCAGCGATCAATTGGTGGGTGACAGCCTCAAAGGTGCGGCGGCCGACAGCGCAACGGCGATGCGCGGACGTCTGCAATCGGCGCAGTCCACTGCTTCTGAAATGAAAGTCAACACCACGGGCGCCGTACAGGAAGCCGCAGGGGCTTTGCGCTGGCGCATCGGCATGGGCCTGGCGGTGGTGGGTTTCGGTGTGCTGCTGTTACTGGCGGTGGTGCTGGGGCGTCGAGTGGTCAATCGCCTGAAAATGCTCATTGTCGCGATGGATGACTTGGTGGCAGGCGAGGGCGACCTGACCAAGCGCGTGCAGATCAACAGCCAGGACGAGATCGGCGACATGGCCTCGGCGGTCAATCGCTTTGTGGATAAATTACAGCCGATCGTGCGTGAGGCGGGTGATGTGGCCCAGCGTACCGGTGTGGAAATCGGCGCCATGACTTTGCGTAATGCTGGTGCCGATGCGGCGGCTGGCATGCAGCGCGATGAAGTGGCCGAAAGCCTGCGCGCGTTGTCGCAAATGGCTGACGAGGCCCAGTCTGAAAGCCACGCCATGCAGGCCGCTTTGCAGCAGGTGGTGGGCATTCGTCAGGCCACGGATGAGAACACCCGGACTTCGGCGAAGGTCGGTAGTCTCATCGAGGCATTGGCCGGACAGGTCGACACCGGCGCGAAAGTCATCGAGCGCCTGGCGCAACAGAGTGAGCAGATTGAAGTGGTGCTGACGGTGATTCACGGGATCGCCGAACAAACCAACTTGCTGGCACTGAATGCGGCGATTGAAGCGGCGCGTGCCGGCGAGACCGGTCGCGGGTTTGCTGTGGTGGCGGACGAGGTGCGGGCGCTGGCGAGCAAGACGCAGAGCTCCACCGGTGACATTCAGGCGCACATCGTTGCACTGCAGCAGGGCGCGCGTGAGGCCGTCGCGGCAATCGGGCAGGCTGGGCGTCAGGCCAGCGAAGGTCTGCTGGTGTTGCGCGATAGCGCGCGGTTGCAACAGTCGGTGCAGGCGTCGGTCGAGCAGGTGCATGCGGCGATCGGCCTGGCGACCCAGGCCGCGGCGCATCAGGCGCAAGGTGCGCAGGCCGTGCGTGGGCGGGTTGAGACCATCCATGCTCAAGCTGAGAAAGCAGCTCAGGCGGTGGTGGAGACCACGGCCAGCGGCAAGGTGCTGGATGGGTTGGCGGCGCAGCTGAAGGCGAGCCTGGGGCAGTTCAGGGCTTAGGTTTCTCGTTCGCAGGTCTGGTGCCTTCGCGGGCAAGCCTCGCTCCTACAAGGGCTACGTAATCCTTGTAGGAGCGAGGCTTGCCCGCGAAGCTTTTCAACGACTCAAATACATCCGCGTCGTCAGCAGATACACAGGCAACCCCGACACCACAATCAACAACGCCGCATAAGGCGCCGCCGCCGCGAACTCCACATTCGCGGTATGCGCCCAGACTTCCGTCGCCAGCGTATTGAGCCCGGTCGGGCTCAGCAGCAGCGTCGCCGTCAGTTCCTTCATCGCATCCAGAAACACCAGCGCAAACGCTGCGCCCAGGGCGGGAAAGATGATGGGCAGGGTCACCCGACAAAACGCGCTGAAAGACGACGCCCCCAGCGTGCGTGCGGCCTCTTCCAGTTGCGGCGCAGCCTTGTTCAGGGCTGTACGAATCGGTGCCTGCGCCAGTGGCAGAAACAACAGCGCATAGGCAATCAGCAGCAACGCCGAGGTCTGGTACAGCACTGGCACATAATGCAGGGCGAAATACACCAGGGTCAGCGCAATCACCAATCCCGGCAGTGCATGCAGCAGATACGGCAAGCGCTCGGCCCAGATTGCCAGTCGGCCTTTATGGCGCACCACCAGCAACCCCACCGGCACCGCCAGCACCAGGCACAGCGCAGCGCCGCCGAGCGACAGCGCCAGCGACGAGAGCAATGCCTCGCTGATCGCGGCCACCGGGAACGCTGCCGACGAACCCACCATCAACCAGTACGCCAGCATTCCCAGTGGAATGCCGCTGCCGATGATCGCCAGCAGCAAGCAGTAAAGTTGTCCCACAGCCGTCCACGGCCCGAGGCGAACCTGCTCCGCATGCCGCGCAGCGCCCTGGCCGGTGCGTACGTGACGGCCTTTGCCGCGCACGCGTAACTCAAGCCATAGCAGCACCAGGCACAGCGCCAGCAACACCGCAGAAAGCATCGCTGCATTGGCGTTGCTGAATTCCAGTTCGAACTGCTGATAGATCGCCGTGGTAAAGGTTTGCAGGCCGATGATCGACAGCGCGCCGAACTCCACCAGCATGTGCAGCGCAATCAACAGTGAACCGGCCAGCAGTGACGGCCAGAGCAGGGGCAGGGTGATTTTGAAGAATACACCCCAACGATTCTGCCCCAGGGTGCGGGCAGACTCTTCAAGAGAGGGGTCGAGATTGCGCAGCGTTGCCGCGACCGGCAGAAAGATCAGCGGGTACTTGGACAGCGTCATCACCAGAATCGCCCCGCCCAGCCCTTCGAAGTGAGCACTCAGGGATACCCAGGTGAAGCTGCTGACAAATGCCGGCACCGCGAACGGCAGGCACAGGATCACGCCCCATAATCGCCGTCCCGGCAGATTGCTGCGCTCCAGCAGCCAGGCGAGTGACAAGCCAATCACACCGCAGGCCAATGTGACGCCCAGCATCAGCGCCAGGGTATTGCGCAGCAGGCCAAACACGTAGGGCCGCCACAGCAGATGCAGTGCCTCGGCCCAGCCGGCTTGCCAGGTTTTGAGGCCGATATAGGCCAGCGGCAACAGGCTGAGTACCACCAGCAGCAGAACCGGTAGCAGTAGCCAGATCGACGGCCGCTTGCGCCTTGGCATGTAACCCCCATGCGAAGCGGGGGCGGATAACGAGGCGCTCATCAGTTCAAGCCAACGTCACGTTCCAGGTCCAGGGCTTCTTCGGCGTTGCCGAGATCGGCTGGCGTGACGTTCGGCGCTTGCAGTTCGCTGAACGGCTTGAGACCGCGATCCGATTCCATGCCCTTGTGCAGCGGGTATTCAGCGGTGGTCTGGGTGATCACACGCTGACCTTCTTCGCTGGCCATGTAGGCGAGCAATTGCTGGGCTTCTTTTGGATGTTTGCTGGATTTCAGTACGCCAGCGCTGGAAACGGTGATCAGTCCGCCGACGTCGCCACCGGTGAAGTAATGCAGCTTCGAGTCGAGTTGGCCTTTTTCACGCTGTAAGGCGAACCAGTAGTAGTTGTTCACCAGCACGGTGGCGACTTCGCCATTTTCCACGGCTTTCAGTGCAACCATGTTGTTGCTGTAGGTTTTGCCGAACGCACGCAGGCCGGTCAGCCATTCTTCGGCGGCGTCCATCCCGTGGACCTTGATAATCGCCACCGCCTGTTCCTGGAAGGCGCCGCTGCTGGGCACGAAGCCGACCTTGCCTTGCCATTTTGGATCGGAGAATTCCATGACCGACTTGGGCAGGTCTTTTTCGTCGATCAGTTTAGGGTTGAAGGCGACGACCCGGACCCGCGCGGTGATGCCGATCCAGGTGCCATTGCCGGCAACGTAGTCCTTGGGCAGGACTTCAAGTGTGGCGGCATCGGCTTTCGCCAGCAGGCCTTGTTCGCCGAGCTTGTTCAACGGTGGCGATTCTTCGGTGTAGATCACATCGGCAGGGGAGCGATCGCCTTCTTCGACGATCTGGCTGGCGAGTTGGTTGCTGCTGCCCTTGCGCACATTGACGTGAATCCCGGTCTTGGCTTCGAAGGCTTTGGCGACGGCGTCGCCGACTTCCTTGTGTTGACCGTTATAGAGTGTCAGGGAAACCGGATCGGCGGCTTGGGTGAGGGGCGTGGCGAGTGTCAGGCCGAGGAGGGTGATGGTCAGGCCGCGGCGCAGGGTATTTCGAAGCATCATTCGCAGGGTTCCTCACTGTCGCATTGCAAAAACTTGAAACAATGATAAACGATATTGCTTCTCAAGTGCGCCTTGCAGGGCGGGTGAGGGTTTGCTAGAGGGGCTGGTGCAGATCTTTGTGGCGAGGGAGTTTGCTCCCGTTCGGCTGCGGAGCAGTCGCAAAACCGGGCAATAAGGTTTGACTGAAAGAATGAGGGGGCTGTTTCGCAGCCCAGCGGGAGCAAGCTCCCTCGCCACAAGGGGCGGCTATGGCTTCAAAGGCCAGAAACGCAAAAACCCGCTTTCGCGGGTTTTTGTGAAATTCAAGATCGTGACCTTGAATTTGAATTGGTGCCCAGAAGAAGACTCGAACTTCCACGACCTTGCGGTCACCAGCACCTGAAGCTGGCGTGTCTACCAATTTCACCATCTGGGCATGATCTTCAGCGTTGCCGCTGTTGATGTGGCGCACTATACGGAGAGCATTTTGATCTGTAAACCCCTGATTTAATTTTAATAATTCAGAAGCCTGAAATGCAAAAACCCGCTTTCGCGGGTTTTTGTGTGAGCCTTGAAATTGATCTAATCTCAAGCTCGAAATTGGTGCCCAGAAGAAGACTCGAACTTCCACGACCTTGCGGTCACCAGCACCTGAAGCTGGCGTGTCTACCAATTTCACCATCTGGGCAGTATCGGCAGCGCTAGTGCGTCGTCGATGGCGCGCACTATACGGAGCGTCTTTTTAACTGTAAACCCCCGTCATCAAAAAAACCTGGAAAATTTTACCGGCGGCATTCAAATCAGCTTCGCGGTGTCGATAAAGGGCTTTAGATGGGCTGTCATAGCCTGAAATTTCCCGTTTCATTACGCCTATGCCAAACTAACCCGCATATAGACAAGGTGAAAACTCTCTAATGGCCGATTGGCAGTCCCTCGATCCCGAGGCCGCTCGTGAAGCGGAAAAATATGAAAACCCTATTCCTAGCCGCGAACTGATCCTTCAGCACCTTGCTGATCGAGGTTCGCCTGCTAACCGCGAGCAGCTGGTCGAAGAGTTTGGTCTGACCACAGAAGACCAGATCGAAGCCCTGCGCCGCCGCCTGCGCGCCATGGAGCGCGACGCTCAACTCATCTACACCCGTCGCGGCACTTATGCGCCGGTGGACAAGCTCGACCTGATCCTGGGCCGCATCAGCGGTCACCGTGACGGTTTCGGCTTCCTGGTCCCGGACGACGGCAGTGACGACCTGTTCATGAGCCCGGCGCAAATGCGCCTGGTGTTCGATGGCGACCGTGCCCTGGCACGTGTTTCCGGCCTCGACCGTCGCGGTCGCCGCGAAGGCATGATTGTCGAAGTGGTGTCCCGTGCCCACGAGAGCATCGTCGGTCGTTACTTCGAGGAGGGCGGTATCGGTTTCGTCGTCGCAGACAATCCGAAGATCCAGCAAGAAGTGCTGGTGACGCCAGGTCGCAACGCCAACGCGCAGATCGGCCAGTTCGTTGAGGTGAAGATTACCCACTGGCCGACGCCACGCTTCCAGCCGCAAGGCGACGTGGTCGAGGTGGTGGGCAACTACATGGCGCCGGGCATGGAAATCGATGTCGCCCTGCGCACCTACGATATTCCGCACGTCTGGCCTGAAGCGGTCTTGAAAGAAGCCGCCAAGCTCAAGCCTGAAGTCGAAGAGAAAGACAAAGAGAAGCGCATCGACCTGCGTCATCTGCCGTTCGTGACCATCGACGGCGAAGATGCGCGCGACTTCGATGACGCGGTCTACTGCGAAGCCAAACCGGGCAAGCTGCGCCTGTTCTCCGGTGGCTGGAAGTTGTACGTGGCGATTGCCGACGTTTCCAGCTACGTGAAAATCGGTTCGGCGCTGGATAACGAATCCCAGGTTCGCGGCAACTCGGTGTACTTCCCCGAGCGCGTGGTGCCGATGCTGCCTGAGCAGTTGTCCAACGGCCTGTGCTCGCTGAACCCGCACGTCGATCGCCTGGCCATGGTTTGCGAGATGACCATCTCCAAATCCGGCGAAATGACCGACTACTGCTTCTACGAAGCGGTGATTCACTCCCATGCCCGCCTGACCTACAACAAGGTCAGCGCCATGCTGGAAACGCCGAAAGCCACCGAAGCGCGTCAGCTTCGTGGTGAATACACCGACGTCCTGCCGCACCTCAAGCAGCTGTATGCGCTGTACAAGGTTCTGCTGGCGGCTCGTCACGTGCGCGGCGCGATCGATTTCGAAACCCAGGAAACCCGGATCATCTTCGGTTCCGAGCGCAAGATTGCCGAAATCCGTCCGACCGTTCGCAACGATGCTCACAAGCTGATTGAGGAATGCATGCTGGCGGCCAACGTGGCCACCGCCGAATTCCTGAAAAAGCACGAAATCCCTGCGTTGTATCGCGTCCACGACGGCCCGCCGCCGGAGCGTCTGGAAAAACTGCGCGCCTTCCTCGGCGAGCTCGGCCTGTCCCTGCACAAAGGCAAGGACGGTCCGTCGCCGAAGGATTACCAGGCTTTGCTCGCGGGCATCAAGGATCGTCCGGATTTCCACCTGATCCAGACCGTCATGCTGCGTTCGTTGAGCCAAGCGGTGTACAGCGCCGATAACCAGGGTCACTTCGGCCTGAATTACGAAGCCTATACCCACTTCACTTCGCCTATTCGCCGCTACCCGGACTTGCTCACGCACCGGGCGATTCGCAGCGTCATCCATTCGAAAATGGACACCCCGCACGTTCGCCGTGCCGGTGCGATGACCATTCCGAAAGCGCGGATCTATCCGTACGACGAAGCGACCCTGGAGCAGCTCGGCGAGCAGTGCTCGATGAGCGAGCGCCGTGCCGACGAAGCCACTCGCGACGTAGTGAACTGGCTCAAGTGCGAGTTCATGAAAGACCGCGTGGGCGAATCGTTCCCGGGGGTGATCACTGCCGTGACCGGTTTCGGCCTGTTCGTCGAACTGACCGATATTTACGTCGAAGGCCTGGTGCACGTCACCGCGCTGCCGGGTGACTACTACCACTTCGATCCTGTGCACCATCGCCTCGCCGGTGAGCGTACCGGTCGTAGCTTCCGCTTGGGCGACACCGTTGAAGTGCGCGTCATGCGCGTCGACCTCGACGAGCGCAAGATCGACTTCGAGATGGCCGAAAAAACCATCAGCGCACCGATCGGTCGCAAAAAGCGCGGCACTGAAACCGCAGCACCTGCTATCAAAACAGCTGCCGAGCCAGTACTGGCCAAGGCCGGGCGTCGTCCGGCCAAGGAAAAGGCCGTCGAGGCCTATCGTCCGAGCGATGCGGCGGCAAAAAATGCCGAGTTGCGCAAAAGTCGTGAAATGAAACAGGCATTGCTGTCTGAAGCGAAAAGCGGCGGTAAAGCGGCGTCTGGGGGAAAGACCGGACGGTCGGCGCCTGACAAGGCCTCCGGCGGCAAGCCAGCCAAACCGAGCAAACACCGTAAAGGCCCGCCAAAAGCGGGTTCCGCTCCAGCCGCCAGAAGCGGCGGGGCGCGTAAACCTAAGGCCAAGTCATGAGTCAGTTGGAAAAGATCTACGGCGTGCACGCGGTAGAAGCGTTGCTGCGTCACCACCCAAAACGTGTCAAGCAGATCTGGCTGGCTGAAGGCCGCAGCGATCCGCGCGTTCAGACGCTGATCGAACTCGCTGCCGAAAATCGCGTGGCTGTCGGTCAGGCTGAGCGTCGCGAGCTGGACGCCTGGGTTGAAGGCGTGCACCAGGGCGTGGTGGCGGACGTGAGTCCGAGCCAGGTCTGGGGCGAGGCCATGCTCGACGAGCTGCTCGATCGCACCGAAGGCGCGCCTTTGCTGCTGGTGCTCGACGGCGTGACCGATCCGCACAACCTCGGCGCTTGCCTGCGTTCGGCCGATGCGGCCGGCGCGCTGGCGGTGATCGTGCCGAAGGACAAATCAGCCACGCTGACCCCGACGGTTCGAAAAGTTGCTTGTGGCGCGGCGGAAGTGATTCCGTTGGTCGCCGTGACCAACCTGGCGCGCACCCTGGAAAAACTCAAGCAGCGCGGCTTGTGGGTCGTCGGTACGGCGGGCGAGGCTGAACAGGATCTGTATCAGCAGGACCTGACGGGCCCGACCATCCTGATCATGGGTGCCGAAGGTAGCGGCATGCGCCGCCTGACTCGCGACCTTTGCGACTATTTGGTGCGCCTGCCGATGGCTGGCAGCGTCAGCAGCCTCAACGTGTCCGTCGCCACCGGCGTCTGCCTGTTCGAAGCGCTGCGCCAGCGTGGCGTCAAAGCCGCCGGGACCGCCAAAAAGTCCTGAGACTCCTCTGCAGGAGTCGCCGCAGGCGGCTCCTGCAAGTGTTCGGCTTTCCAGTCGAAGTGATTGTTCAAATAATCACCAATTGCCTTGCACCTCCCTCGACCCTTCTCTACAATTGCGCCCCTTGCTGTGACGGCAGGCACGCATGTGTCTATCGCAAGCAAGTCCATAAGTGTCATTCACTCCTTGTCTGACCGCTTTTGAGCGGCAGGCTACAACCCGTAAGGAGCATTCATGCGTCATTACGAAATCATCTTTTTGGTCCACCCGGATCAAAGCGAGCAAGTCGGCGGCATGGTTGAGCGTTACACCAAGCTGATCGAAGAAGACGGCGGCAAAATCCACCGTCTGGAAGATTGGGGCCGTCGTCAACTGGCCTACGCAATCAACAATGTTCACAAGGCTCACTACGTGATGCTGAACGTTGAGTGCACTGGCAAGGCCCTGGCCGAGCTGGAAGACAACTTCCGCTACAACGATGCAGTGATCCGTAACCTGGTCATCCGTCGCGAAGAAGCCGTTACCGGCCAATCCGAGATGCTCAAGGCTGAAGAAAACCGCAGTGAGCGCCGTGAGCGTCGCGACCGTCCTGAGCACTCCGACGCTGAAGGCGTTGACAGTGATGACAGCGACAACAGCGATAACGCTGACGAGTAATCCACGGACCTTTTGAGGAGCCTATTACATGGCACGTTTCTTCCGTCGTCGTAAATTCTGCCGCTTCACCGCTGAAGACGTGAAAGAGATCGATTACAAAGATCTCAACACTCTGAAAGCTTACGTATCCGAGACCGGCAAAATCGTTCCAAGCCGCATCACCGGTACCAAAGCACGTTATCAGCGTCAGCTGGCCACCGCTATCAAGCGCGCCCGCTTCCTGGCCCTGCTGGCCTACACCGACAGCCACGGCCGCTGAGACCGGGCAGTCGACACGTAGCAAAGGATTGAATGCATGCGCGCCTTAGCTGAGTTCATCATGCGCGGCCGTATGCAGGCCACTCTGGTAGTGGCCGGATGCGCAACATTGCCGTTGTTGTATTGGTTGGGGGCTGCCGCTGGATGCCTTGTGCTCCTGCGGCGCGGATTGAAGGACGCCGTTGGCGTACTTGCTCTGGGACTGCTGCCGGCGTTGATCTGGTGGCTTTTCTTCGATGATCCACGGGCACTTCTGGTGCTGCTGGGGTCTTCGAGCCTTGCGTTGGTTTTGCGCGCAAGCGAGTCCTGGAGCCGCGTGCTGCTGGTCAGCATAGCGATGGGGTTGGTGTTTTCAGTGGTGCTGGGGGCGGCTTTTGCGCCCCAGATCGAGATGCTGGCGCAGGCTTTGATAAAAGTCATGCCGTCGCTACTCGGTGAGGTCTACCAGCAATTGTCGGTAGACGAGCAAGCGCGCTTTGCGTCCCTGATTGCACCGGTCCTGACCGGCCTGATTGCGGCCTTGTTGCAAATCGTCAGTGTGCTGAGCCTGATTGTCGGGCGCTACTGGCAGGCGTTGTTGTACAACCCGGGTGGTTTTGGTCGCGAGTTTCGCGCCATCCGAATCCCGCTGGGACCGGCGATGTTGCTGCTGGCGTTAATGCTTCTGGGGCCAAATCTTGGCCCGCAGATGGCCATGTTGACGCCGTTGTGCAGCGTACCGCTGGTGTTCGCCGGGCTGGCCCTGATTCACGGGCTGGTGGCGCAAAAGCGACTGGCCAAGTTCTGGCTGGTGGGGTTGTACGTCACGCTGTTGCTGTTCATGCAGCTGATCTATCCGTTGCTGGTGGTTCTGGCCATCGTCGACAGCCTGATTGATTTTCGCGGTCGTTCGGCACCGAAAGATGCCGATAGCGCGAACGGTGAAGGTTAAAAGTTAAGAGGATTTTCACATGCAACTGATCCTTCTGGAAAAAGTCACCAACCTGGGCAACCTGGGTGACAAAGTGAACGTTAAGGCTGGTTACGGTCGTAACTACCTGCTGCCATACGGCAAAGCTACCGCTGCGACCCCAGCCAACCTGGCTGCGTTCGAAGAGCGTCGCGCTGAGCTGGAAAAAGCCGCAGCAGACCGTAAAGCATCGGCTGAAAGCCGCGCCGCCCAACTGGCTGAGCTGGAAGTGACTATCACTGCCACCGCCGGTGACGAAGGCAAGCTGTTCGGTTCGATCGGCACCCACGACATCGCTGATGCACTGACCGCCTCTGGCGTTGAAGTTGCAAAAAGCGAAGTTCGTCTGCCGAACGGCACTATCCGCAACGTAGGCGAATTCGACGTAGCCGTGCACCTGCACGCCGAAGTTGAAGCCACCGTACGCGTTGTCGTGGTAGCAGCTTAAGCAGCACTTGTCGGCTGGCACCCTCGGGTGCTTGCCGGTAACATCGGGCACGATCCTGTTTACAGGTCGTGCCCTTTGTCTTTCTGCAGTTCCTGATTTTCACAACCTCTGCTTCTCCTGAATAAACCAAGTGGCCATGAACGATATCTCCGCTCCCGAGCAATACGATCTGCAAACCGCTGCCCTGAAGGTGCCGCCGCATTCCATCGAGGCCGAACAGGCCGTGCTCGGTGGGTTGATGCTGGACAACAACGCCTGGGAACGCGTGCTCGATCAAGTCTCCGACGGCGATTTCTATCGGCATGACCACCGCCTGATCTTCCGGGCCATCGCCAAACTGGCGGACCAGAACCAGCCAATCGACGTCGTGACCCTGGCCGAGCAATTGGACAAGGAAGGTCAGACGTCTCAGGTCGGCGGTCTCGGTTACCTTGGCGAACTGGCAAAAAACACGCCGTCCGTCGCCAACATCAAGGCCTATGCCCAGATCGTTCGCGAGCGGGCAACCCTGCGCCAGTTGATCGGCATCAGTACCGAAATCGCCGACAGCGCTTTCAACCCTGAAGGCCGCACCGCCGCCGAGATTCTCGACGAGGCCGAACGGCAGATCTTCCAGATTGCCGAGGCTCGTCCGAAAACCGGCGGCCCGGTCAGCGTCAACGACCTGCTGACCAAGGCCATCGACCGCATCGACACCTTGTTCAACACCGACAACTCGATCACCGGCCTGTCCACCGGTTACACCGACCTCGACGAGAAGACCAGTGGCCTGCAACCGGCCGACCTGATCATCGTCGCCGGCCGTCCGTCCATGGGTAAAACCACCTTTGCGATGAACCTGGTGGAAAACGCCGTGCTGCGCAGCGAGAAGGCTGTCCTGGTTTACTCCCTCGAGATGCCAGGCGAATCGCTGATCATGCGTATGCTGTCGTCCCTCGGTCGTATCGACCAGACCAAGGTCCGGGCCGGTCGCCTGGAAGACGACGACTGGCCACGCCTGACGTCGGCGGTCAACCTGCTCAATGATCGCAAGTTGTTCATCGACGACACGGCGGGTATCAGCCCCTCGGAAATGCGCGCCCGGACCCGTCGTCTGGTGCGTGAGCACGGTGAGATCGGTCTGATCATGATCGACTACCTGCAACTGATGCAGATCCCGGGGTCCAGTGGTGACAACCGGACCAACGAGATTTCCGAGATCTCCCGGTCCCTGAAAGCCCTGGCCAAGGAATTCAACTGCCCGGTGGTGGCACTGTCCCAGCTAAACCGTTCCCTGGAACAACGCCCGAACAAGCGCCCGGTGAACTCCGACTTGCGGGAATCGGGAGCGATCGAGCAGGACGCCGACGTGATCATGTTCGTTTACCGGGACGAGGTGTATCACCCGGAAACCGAACACAAAGGCATTGCCGAAATCATCATCGGCAAGCAGCGGAACGGCCCGATCGGCTTTATCCGCCTGGCCTTCATCGGCAAATACACCCGATTTGAAAACCTGGCGCCGGGTAGCTACAACTTCGACGACGATGAATAACTGTGGCGAGGGGGCCTGTCGGAACGCCGCACCGCCCCGTTCGGCTGCGAAGCAGTCGTAGATCCTGAATTTGCGGTATCACAGATAAACTATGGGGGCCGCTTCGCAGCCCAACGGGGGCAAGCCCCCTCGCCACAAGGGTTATATGTAGCCCCGGGATTTTTGCGAAAACAGCTCCACCGATTTCCGACCATAGCCGTCGGAATTGGTCAAAATTTGTGCTATATTCCGCGCCCGCGAAATTCAATGAAAGCCAACACCGGTTATCGACATGCAAGCAGCCAAGCCGTTATTTGACTATCCCAAGTACTGGGCCGAATGTTTCGGGCCAGCGCCATTCCTGCCCATGAGCAGGGAGGAGATGGATCAGCTCGGCTGGGATTCCTGCGACATCATCATCGTCACCGGTGATGCCTACGTCGACCATCCGTCGTTCGGCATGGCGATCATCGGCCGGCTGCTGGAGGCCCAGGGCTTCCGCGTCGGGATCATCGCGCAGCCGAACTGGCAGTCCAAAGACGACTTCATGAAGCTCGGCGAGCCGAACCTGTTTTTCGGTGTCGCGGCCGGCAACATGGACTCGATGATCAACCGCTACACCGCCGACAAGAAAATCCGTTCCGACGACGCCTACACCCCCGGTGGCCTGGCAGGCAAACGTCCGGACCGCGCGAGCCTGGTTTACAGCCAGCGCTGCAAGGAAGCCTATAAGCACGTGCCGATTGTGCTCGGCGGCATCGAAGCCTCCCTGCGCCGCATCGCCCACTACGATTACTGGCAGGATCGGGTGCGTAACTCGATCCTGATCGACGCCTGCGCCGACATCCTGCTCTACGGCAACGCCGAGCGTGCAATCGTCGAAGTCGCCCAGCGCCTGTCCTACGGCCACAAGATCGAAGACATCACCGATGTGCGCGGCACCGCGTTCATCCGCCGTGATACGCCGCAAGGCTGGTACGAAGTCGATTCCACGCGCATCGACCGTCCGGGCAAGATCGACAAGATCATCAACCCGTACGTCAACACCCAGGACACCGCCGCCTGCGCCATCGAGCAGGAAAAGGGGCCGGTTGAAGACCCTGGCGAGGCTAAGGTCGTACAGATCCTGGCCAGCCCGAAAATGACTCGCGACAAGACCGTCATTCGTCTGCCGTCGGTTGAAAAAGTCCGTGGCGATGCGGTGCTTTACGCTCACGCCAACCGCGTGCTGCACCTGGAAACCAATCCGGGCAACGCCCGCGCTCTGGTGCAAAAGCACGGCGAGGTAGACGTCTGGTTCAACCCGCCGCCGATTCCGATGACCACCGAAGAAATGGACTACGTGTTCGGCATGCCTTACGCGCGCGTTCCGCACCCGGCGTACGGCAAGGAAAAGATCCCGGCCTACGAGATGATCCGTTTCTCGGTGAACATCATGCGTGGCTGCTTCGGCGGCTGCACCTTCTGCTCGATCACCGAGCACGAAGGCCGGATCATCCAGAACCGTTCCGAAGAGTCGATCATTCGCGAAATCGAAGAGATCCGCGACAAGGTTCCGGGTTTCACCGGCGTCATTTCCGACCTCGGCGGCCCGACCGCGAACATGTACCGCATCGCCTGCAAGACCCCGGAAATCGAATCCGCGTGCCGCAAGCCTTCATGCGTGTTCCCAGGCATTTGCCCGAACCTCAACACCGATCACTCGTCGCTGATCCAGCTCTATCGCAGCGCCCGGGCCTTGCCGGGCGTGAAGAAGATCCTGATCGCCTCCGGCCTGCGCTACGACCTCGCGGTCGAGTCGCCGGAGTACGTCAAGGAGCTGGTGACCCACCACGTCGGTGGTTACCTGAAGATCGCCCCGGAACACACCGAGGAAGGTCCGCTCAACCAGATGATGAAACCGGGCATCGGCAGCTATGACAAGTTCAAGCGCATGTTCGAGAAGTACACCAAGGAAGCCGGGAAAGAGCAGTACCTGATTCCGTACTTCATCGCCGCCCACCCGGGCACCACCGACGAAGACATGATGAACCTGGCCCTGTGGCTCAAGGGCAACGGTTTCCGTGCCGACCAGGTGCAGGCGTTCTACCCGTCGCCGATGGCCACCGCCACCGCGATGTACCACTCGGGCAAGAACCCGCTGCGCAAGGTCACTTACAAAAGCGACGGCGTGACTATCGTCAAGAGCGAAGAGCAGCGTCGCCTGCACAAAGCGTTCTTGCGTTATCACGACCCGAAAGGCTGGCCGATGCTGCGTGAAGCGCTGACCCGCATGGGCCGCGCCGATCTGATCGGGCCGGGCAAGAACCAGTTGATCCCGTTGCATCAGCCAGCGACCGACAGCTACCAGAGCGCCCGTCGCAAGAACTCGACGCCGGCCGGCAGCCACAAAGTGGCCAAGGAAACGACCACCAAGATCCTGACCCAGCACACCGGCCTGCCACCGCGTGCCAGCGATGGCGGTAACCCGTGGGACAAGCGTGAACAGGCCAAGGCGGCGGCATTCGCCCGCAACCAGCAGGCAGCCAAGGAGCGCAAGGACGCGGCTAAAGGCAAGGGGCCGAAGCCTGCGCGCAAGCCGGTCGTGCCGCGCTAAACGTCGCTTGAGCTGAACAGAACGCCAACCTCCGGGTTGGCGTTCTGCGTTTCAGGAACAACGAATCTCATTGTGGCGAGGGAGCTTGCTCCCGTTCGGCTGCGAAGCAGTCGTCAGCTTTTTAGGGCCGCTGCACGCCCCAGCGGGAGCAAGCTCCCTCACCACAGAGACCGCGTACATTCACGTCCTCGCCACATTTGCGTGCAACTGAGCCAAACCAATTTTCCGCGTCGCCCGATTTTGGTGCTGTACTGCCTCAAGCAATTGGAGAAAGCGCCAACGCCGCTGGCTGGCATAAGTCTTGCGCGCTTTCCTATAAGTTTAAGGCTCGCAGGAGGCACGCCGTGTCGATTCATGTCGCATTGCATCACGTCACGCATTACCGCTACGACCGCGCCGTCGAGCTCGGTCCGCAGATCGTTCGCCTGCGCCCGGCTGCCCACAGCCGCACGCGGATACTGTCCTATGCGCTGAAAGTCTCGCCCGAGCAGCATTTCATCAACTGGCAACAAGACCCTCAGGGCAATTACCTGGCGCGGTTGGTGTTCCCGGAGAAAACCGATGAACTGAGGATCGAGGTCGACCTGCTGGCCGAGATGGCAGTCTTCAATCCCTTCGACTTCTTCCTCGAGCCCTACGCCGAGAAGATCCCTTTCGCCTATGCAGCGGATGAGCGCAAAGAGCTGGCGCCGTACCTGGAAACCTTGCCGCTGACGCCGACATTCAAGGCCTATCTGGACGGCATCGACCGCACGCCGCTGCCCAGCGTGGATTTCCTCGTCGCGATCAACCAGCGCCTGAGCGAAGACATCGGTTACCTGATTCGTATGGAGCCGGGCGTACAGACTCCGGAATACACCCTCGAACAGGCCTCCGGCTCCTGCCGCGACTCGGCGTGGTTGCTGGTGCAATTGCTGCGCAACCTCGGCCTGGCGGCGCGATTCGTCTCCGGTTACCTGATCCAGCTGACCGCCGACGTCAAAAGCCTCGACGGTCCCTCGGGCACCGAAGTGGATTTCACTGACCTGCATGCCTGGTGCGAAGTCTATTTGCCCGGTGCCGGCTGGATCGGCCTGGACGCAACCTCAGGGTTGTTTGCCGGTGAAGGACACATTCCGTTGGCGTGCAGCCCCGACCCATCCTCTGCGGCACCAATCAGTGGTTTGGTGGAACCGTGCGAGTGCGAATTCACCCACGAAATGTCGGTCGAGCGGATTTGGGAAGCGCCAAGGGTTACCAAACCCTACACCGAAGACCAATGGCTGGCGATTCAGGCATTGGGCCGGCAGATCGATGCTGATTTGCTCGAGGGTGACGTGCGCCTGACCATGGGCGGCGAGCCGACGTTCGTTTCCATTGATGACCCGGACGGCGCCGAGTGGAACACCGCCGCGCTCGGGCCAGACAAGCGTCGGCTGTCAGCCGAACTGTTCCAGCGCATGCGCAAGCATTACGCGCCCAAGGGCCTGGTGCATTTCGGTCAGGGCAAGTGGTACCCCGGCGAGCAACTGCCGCGCTGGTCGCTGAACTGCTATTGGCGCCGCGATGGCGTGCCGATCTGGCACAACAGCGCGCTGATTGCCGACGAGCGGGAAGATTACGGCGCCGATGGCGAACTGGCCGGGCGTTTCCTGGCGAGTGTCGCCGAACGCTTGAAAATTCCGACACGCTTTGTGTTCCCGGCCTACGAAGACAATTTCTATTACCTCTGGCGCGAAGGAACGTTGCCGCAGAACGTCAGCGCCGAAGACTCACGCCTGGAAGAACCTCTGGAGCGTGCGCGCCTGCGCAAAGTCTTCAGCCAAGGCCTGGACAAGGTCATCGGTCAGGTCCTGCCGCTGGCGCGCACCGCCAAGGGCGATCAATGGCAGAGCGGTCGCTGGTACCTGCGCGAGGAACACTGCCGGTTGGTGCCGGGGGATTCGCCACTGGGTTATCGCTTGCCGCTCGGTTCGCAGCCTTGGGTGAAAGCTGCGGAGTACCCATTCATTCATCCCACGGACCCGAATCAGGATTTCCCGGCGCTACCGGACACCGATCAGCTACGGAATCACGCTCAACCGAAAACGGCCGACGAACGTGTGCCCGAGATCGACCAGTCCGCCGACTGGCTGACCCGCACCGCGTTCTGCGCCGAAGCACGTGAAGGTCGGTTGTACCTGTTCATGCCGCCACTGGAGCGGGTCGAGGACTACCTGGAACTGGTCGCCGCCATCGAAGCCACCGCCGAGGAACTGCATTGCCCGGTATTGCTGGAAGGCTATGAACCGCCGAGCGATCCGCGTCTGAGCAACTTTCGCATTACCCCGGATCCGGGCGTGATCGAGGTCAACGTCCAGCCGTCCGCTACCTGGGACGAGTTGGTGGAACGTACCGAGTTTCTTTACGAAGAGGCGCGCCAGACCCGGCTGACCACCGAGAAATTCATGATCGACGGCCGGCACACCGGCACCGGCGGCGGTAACCATTTCGTCCTGGGGGGGGCGACCCCGGCTGACTCACCGTTTCTGCGCCGTCCCGACCTGCTGCGCAGCCTGATCAGCTACTGGCATAACCACCCGTCCTTGTCCTACCTGTTTTCCGGGCTGTTCATCGGCCCGACATCCCAGGCACCGCGGGTGGACGAAGCGCGCAACGATTCGCTGTATGAACTGGAAATCGCCTTCGCCCAGATGCCGGAGCCGGGCGAAGAATGCCCACCATGGCTGGTGGATCGCTTGTTGCGCAATTTGCTGATCGACGTGACCGGCAACACCCACCGCGCCGAGTTCTGCATCGACAAACTCTATTCACCGGACGGCGCCACCGGACGCCTTGGCTTGCTGGAACTGCGAGCCTTTGAAATGCCGCCCCATGCGCGCATGAGCCTGGCTCAGCAGTTGTTGTTGCGGGCGCTGGTGGCGCGGTTCTGGCGCGAGCCTTATGCACCGCCGAAACTGGCGCGCTGGGGCACCGAACTGCACGACCGGTTCTTGCTGCCGCACTTTATCGAGCAGGATTTCGCCGATGTAATCGTCGACCTGAATGCCGCCGGTTATCCGGTGCAGGCAGAGTGGTTCGCGGCGCATCTGGAGTTCCGTTTTCCCAAGGTCGGCGACTACGCCGTCAGCGGTATCGAACTGGAATTGCGTCAGGCGCTGGAGCCCTGGCATGTGTTGGGCGAAGAGGGCAGCGCGGGCGGTACGGTGCGTTATGTGGATTCGTCCCTGGAACGTTTGCAGGTCAAGCTGACGGGGTTGCCGCCGCAACGTTATCTGCTGACCTGCAATGGCATCCCGGTGCCGTTGCAACCTACCGGTCGGGTCGGCGAGTTCGTCGCCGGTGTACGTTTCCGTGCCTGGCAACCGTACAACTGTCTGCAACCGACTATCCCGGTCCACGCACCGCTGGTGTTCGACTTGCTCGACACCTGGATGGGGCGTTCGCTGGGTGGTTGTCAGTACCACGTCGCCCATCCGGGCGGGCGCAACTACGACAGCCTGCCGGTGAACGCCAATGAAGCCGAGAGCCGGCGGATGGCGCGTTTCTTCCGCATCGGACACACGCCTGGGAAACTTCCTGTACCGAAACTGGAAATCAACGACGAGCTGCCGATGACACTCGATTTGCGACGCTTTTAAACCGTACGCGACGCTCGGATTTTTCGTCTATCCGGGCGTCATGAGCCTGCGTTAGTCTGACCGTTCTTTGCTGTCTGCCGAGCTTTCCATGCCTGACCTGCTTGACCGCTACCCGTTGACTGCGGGCACCTATCACGAACTGCTCGACAACAGCGGCGCCGTGCGCCCGCACTGGCGGCGGCTGTTCGATCAATTGCAACGCAGCACGCCAGCGCAACTGGTGCAGCGTCAGGCGCTGCTGACCCGACAGATTCAGGAAAACGGCGTGACCTACAACGTCTACGCCGACCCCAAGGGCGCTGATCGGCCATGGGAGCTGGATTTGTTGCCTCATGTGATTGCAGCCGATGAGTGGCAGCAGCTTTCGGCCGGGATCGCTCAACGGGCGCGTTTGCTCAATGCTGTGCTGGCGGACCTGTACGGTCCTCAACGCTTGATCGCCGAAGGCCTGCTGCCGGCTGAACTGGTGTTCGGTCATAACAACTTCCTCTGGCCTTGCCAGGGCATCGCACCGCCCGACGGGGCCTTTCTGCATCTGTATGCCGTGGATTTGGCGCGCACGCCTGACGGTCGCTGGTGGGTGACCGCCGACCGGACTCAAGCACCCTCCGGTGCCGGTTACGCCCTGGAAAACCGCACCATCGTGTCCCGGGCCTTCCCCGAGTTGTATCGCGACTTGAAGGTGCGGCACCTGGCCGGGTTCTTCCGCACACTTCAGGAAACACTCGCCCGGCAGGCGCCGAGCGACGATGAAGCGCCGCTGGTGGTCCTGCTGACACCGGGGCGTTTCAACGAAAGCTATTTCGAGCACTTGTACCTGGCTCGTCAGCTCGGTTATCCACTGGTGGAGGGCGGTGATCTGACCGTGCGCGATGCCACGGTCTATCTGAAAACCTTGAGCGGGTTGCGCCGGGTTCACGCGATCATGCGTCGGCTCGACGATGATTTCTGCGACCCGCTGGAGCTGCGCACCGACTCGGCCCTTGGCGTGCCAGGGCTGCTCGAAGCGGTGCGTCAGGGCCGGGTGCTGGTGGCCAACGCCCTCGGCAGCGGTGTGCTGGAGTCGCCGGGTTTGCTGGGCTTCCTGCCGAAAATCAATCAATTCCTGTTCGGCGAAGAGTTGATCCTGCCGTCCATCGCAACTTGGTGGTGCGGCGAAGCGCCGGTGCTGGCCCAGGCCCTGGAAAAACTGCCGGAACTGTTGATCAAGCCGGCGTTTCCGTCGCAGAGCTTTGCACCGGTGTTTGGGCGTGATTTGAGTGAAAAACAGCGCCAGGCTCTGGCTGAGCGCATGCAGGCACGGCCTTATGCCTATGTTGCGCAAGAATTGGCGCAACTGTCCCAGGCGCCGATCTGGCAGGCCGAAGGCGGACAGTTGCAACCGCGAGCCATCGGCATGCGTGTGTATGCGGTGGCCAGTCGGGAGGGTTATCGAGTGCTGCCCGGTGGCCTGACCCGGGTTGCCGCCGAGGCCGATGCCGAAGCGGTGTCGATGCAACGCGGCGGCGCGAGCAAAGACACCTGGGTGTTGGGCGATCGCCCACCCAGCGGCGAACAATGGAAAGCCCAGCGCAACATTGGCGTTCACGATCTGGTACGTCGTGATCCGTATCTGCCATCGCGGGTGGTCGAGAACCTGTTCTGGTTCGGCCGTTATTGCGAGCGCTGCGATGACAGCGCGCGGCTGCTGCGGGTCATGCTCGCGCGCTATGTCGATGGCGATGACCCGCAAGCCCTGGAGGCGGCGGTCGATCTCGGTGAACGCCTGAATCTGTTGCCGGAGGAGGGTGAGTTGCCGGAACGATTGCTGGCGGCGCTGCTCGGCGATGATTGGCCGTTCAGCCTGCGCTCCAATCTGCAGCGTTTGCAGTGGGCGGCGTCGCAAGTACGCGGCAAGCTCTCGCGAGAGAACTGGCAAGCGCTGGTGGAGTTGCAGCGCGAGGCCATGGAGCTGGAAACCGAAGAGCCGGATTTCGGCGAGTTGCTGGACTTCCTCAACCGGTTGGTAATGTCGCTGGCGGCGCTGTCCGGCTTTGCCCTCGACGACATGACCCGGGACGAAGGCTGGCGTTTCCTGATGATCGGTCGGCGGATCGAACGGCTGCAATTTCTCAGCGGCAGTCTGGCGGCGTTTTTGCGCGGTGCCGGGGCTTTCGATCAGGCCGGGCTGGAATGGCTGCTGGAACTGGGTAACAGCAGCATCACCTACCGCTCGCGGTACCTGGCGGTGGCGCAATTGATCCCGGTGCTTGACCTGTTGCTGCTCGATGAACAAAACCCGCACGCGGTGCTGTTCCAGTTGAAACTGGTGACCCGTACGTTGAAGCGCTTGAACGACGACTTCGGCGCGCCGCGCGAAACAGGTCTGCTGCAGTTGGTGGAGCGGTTGGCGCACTTCGATCTGGGCTGCCTGGAGAACTCGCTGTTCGGCGAGGCCAGTGTTCACGCCGCCATAGAGGGGTTGGCGGATCTGCTGCAAGAGATCGCCGATGCCAGCGGACAGGTGTCGGATCGCCTGGCCTTGCGCCATTTCGCCCATGTCGATGATGTCAGCCAGCGCACGGTGTCCGTCTGATGAGTGCCCATTACCAGATTTTCCACGACACCCATTATCACTACGACAGCCCGGTGTCCCTGGCCCAGCAACTGGCGCATCTGTGGCCGCGCGCCTGTGCCTGGCAGCGCTGCACCGAACAGCAGTTGCAGATCAGTCCCCAGCCGACTTCACGCCGGGATGAGCTGGATGTGTTCGGCAATCCGCTGACCCGGTTGGCGTTCGAGCGCCCCCACGATGAATTGCTGGTCAACGCTCGGCTCACCGTCGAAGTGCTGGAACGGCCGTCGCTGGACTTCAATCAATCGCCGGCCTGGGAAGCGACCTGCAACGCGCTGACCTACAGCGGTCAGCCACTCTCGCCTGCGTTGCTGGAAGCCTGCCGTTACCGCTTCGAATCGCCCTACGTGCATTTGAAACGCAGTTTCGTCGAGTTCTCCGAAAGTTGCTTTCCTGCTGGCCGGCCATTGCTGCTGGGTGTTCAAGCGTTGATGGAGAAGATCTTCAGCGAGTTCACCTTCGACGCCGAGGCGACCCAAGTGGCGACGCCGTTGGTGGAAGTGCTGGAGAGGCGTCGTGGGGTTTGCCAGGACTTCGCGCATTTGATGCTCGCGTGCCTGCGCTCCCGTGGGTTGGCGGCGCGGTATATCAGCGGCTATCTGCTGACACAGCCCCCACCGGGCCAGCCGCGGCTGATCGGCGCCGATGCGTCGCATGCGTGGGTGTCGGTGTTTTGCCCGGTGCTGGGTTGGGTGGATTTTGACCCGACCAACAATGTGCAACCGGCGCTGGAGCACATCACCCTGGCCTGGGGCCGAGACTTTTCCGATGTGTCGCCGTTGCGCGGGGTGATTCTGGGCGGTGGCAGCCATGATCCCGAAGTTCGGGTGACAGTGATGCCATTGGAATAGCGCAGACCCCATGCGGGAATGTGTTTTTTGGAGGAGGGTTTCAAATTGGCCTGTGAGGGCCAGCAACATCGTTGCTGACCCTGGACACAGATCCGGTGGGCCTGATCAGATCATCGGGCCCTGAGGGTCTCAGGCGTCGGGCGCCTGATCTTTCGGTGCTTCAACATCATCTTCTGCCGCCACTTCACCTTCTGCATCCGGGTTCAGTGCTGCTGCTTCTTCTTCAGCTGTAGCTTTCTTGCGCTGAAGCTTTTCCTCTTTCTTCTGCTCCTTGGCCAAGTCTCTCTGACGTTTGGCGAAGGAATAATTAGGTTTAGCCATGGGCGATCCTCTGGGGTCGAAGGTGAGGTTGAGCGGCGCATATTCTGCCTTGTATCGGCACCGAGCCGTTAGCTGGGTTTTTGCTCGGTCCATTTTGGCGGTACCGAGGGTTGCCAGGCGTCCAGTGCATCGAGCAGGGTTTGCGGTGATTCGCTCATTTGCAGCATGTCACGGTGCTGCCCGCGAACGAAGCCTTCGCCGACGATATGATCGAGAAAAGACGTCAACTTGCTGTAGAAACCGTTCACTTCCAGCAAACCCAGCGGTTTGCCGTGATAACCGAGCTGGCCCCAGGTCCAGACTTCGAACAGCTCTTCCAGCGTGCCCAGACCGCCGGGCAGGGCAATGAAGGCATCGCTGAGCTCGGCCATTCGCGCCTTGCGCGCATGCATGCCGTCGACCACTTCCAGGCGGGTCAGGCCGCTGTGGCCGATTTCCTTGTCCTTGAGGCTCTGCGGAATGATCCCGATCACTTCGCCACCGGCCGCCAGTGCGGCATCTGCCACAATTCCCATCAGCCCGACGGCGCCCCCGCCATAGACCAGGGTCAGCTTGCGCTCGGCCAATGCTCGCCCCAGGGCGACAGCCGCCTCACGATAAGCCGGATTGGTGCCGGTGCTGGCACCGCAAAATACACAAACGGACGTTAAAGACATGCCTTGCTCCATGGTCAATCAGGACCACAGAGTAAAGGCAGGCTCGCATCGTTCCAAGGGTTAAACCGCGCGTTCAGGTGTTTCGTAAGTGCCACTGGCGCCACAGGCGTAGGCGGCCAACAAACTGCTCAACAAGCTGCTGAAAGACATGACAGGCGCTCCAGGTGAGTAATGATGGCCCTGATGATAGGGCCGTCCCAGACGTCTGGCTGGTAGATTGTTTCGATGGGGGTCATAGCCCGAAAGTTGTATACAATTTTTGATTCAGGTCATAGGAACTTGCGAAGATTTCAGGCAGTCTTCTGTCCATTCGCACTTTCGTTAACCCTGCCTTGGAGATTCACCATGTTTGCCAAACTTGTTGCGGTATCCCTGCTGACACTGGCCAGCAGCCAATTGATGGCTGCCGAGTGCAAAACGACCATCGACTCCACCGATCAGATGTCCTTCAACACCAAGGCCATTGAAATCGACAAAAGCTGCAAGACCTTCACCGTTGAACTGACCCACTCCGGCAGCCTGCCGAAAAACGTCATGGGCCATAACCTGGTGATCAGCAAAGAGGCTGACATGCAGCCGATCGCCACCGACGGCCTGTCGGCTGGCATCGACAAGAATTACCTGAAAGAAGGTGATACCCGTGTCATCGCTCACACCAAAGTCATCGGCGCTGGCGAAAAGGACTCTCTGACCATCGATGTGTCGAAGCTCAATGCAGCCGAAAAATACGGCTTCTTCTGCTCGTTCCCGGGCCACATCTCGATGATGAAAGGCACGGTTACACTGAAGTAATCGATTCAAACGCATAAAAAAAGCGTCCACCCGGGACGCTTTTTTTGTGCTCATTTCTACAGGGGACAGAATCAAGGCGCGAACGGCATCACACGCTTGTGATGTGTTTTCTTGTACGTATCACAAATGATCTTGAACGCTTCCTCGCGCACCGGTTCGCCGTGCAGGAAGGCGTCGATCTCGGCGTAGGTCACGCCGTGGGACGCTTCGTCCGGTTTGCCCGGCGACAGGTCTTCGAGGTCGGCGGTCGGGATTTTCTCCACCAGCGACTCTGGCGCGCCGAAGCTGCGGGCAATCGCCCGGACCTGGTTTTTCACCAGGCCGCTCAGCGGTGCGAGGTCGCAGGCGCCGTCACCGAACTTGGTGAAGAAACCCATCACGGCTTCTGCCGCGTGGTCGGTGCCGATCACCAGGCCATGAGCCGCACCGGCGATGGTGTATTGCGCGACCATGCGCATCCGCGCCTTGGTATTGCCCAATACGAAATCCACCCAGACGGCCTCTTTGCCTTCGAAGGCTGCCACTTCGCCGGCCAGGGATTTGACTGCGGGGCCGATGTTCACCGTGTGGCGTTCGTCCGGGGCGATGAAGTCCACCGAGGCCTGGGCATCGTGTTCATCGAACTGCGTCTGGTACGGCAGGCGCACGGCGATGAACTTGTAGCTGTTATCACCGGTACGCTCACGCAGTTCACGGATGGCGCGTTGGGCCAGTAGGCCGGCGGTCAGGGAATCGACGCCGCCGCTGATACCGAGCACCAGGGTCTTGAGCCCGGAATTGACCAGGCAATCCTGAATGAAGGTGATTCGCCGGGCGACTTCAGCCTCAAGGGCGAGTTGATCCACGAACGGCGGTTGGACCTTGAGCTGTTCAGCAATCTCACGCTGTACGGCTTGCATGAATTCACTCCTTGCTTGATGTACTGGAAAGGGTGGCAGGTACTTGGAAAACGTGTCGCAAATAGGCGACGAAATTCGGGTCTTTGCAGTGAGTCTTGCCAGGCTCATCAGAAATCTTGGCCACCGGTTGGCCGTTGCATGCAGTCATTTTAAGCACGATGCTCATCGGTTCGACACCCGGAATATCGCAGGTCAGGTTAGTGCCGATGCCGAAACTGACATTGATCCGACCACGTAACGCCCGAAAAATCTCCAGAGACTTGGGCAACGTCAGGCTGTCGGAAAACACCAGGGTCTTGCTCATCGGGTCGATGCCCAGCTTGTGATAGTGGGCGATGGCCTTTTCCGCCCAGAGCACCGGGTCACCGGAGTCGTGACGCAAGCCGTCGAAGAGCTTGGCAAAGAACAGGTCGAAATCGCCGAGAAACGCATCGGAAGTGATGCAGTCGGTCAGGGCGATCCCCAGCAGGCCACGGTACTCGCGGACCCAGCAGTCGAGGGCGGCGATCTGGCTGTCGATCAACCGCGGACCGAGTTGCTGGTGGGCCATGATCCATTCGTGGGCCATGGTGCCCAGCGGCTTCATATCCAGCTCGCGGGACAGGTGCACGTTGCTGGTGCCGACGAAACGACCAGGGAAGTCGTGCTTGAGCACGTTTACCACTTCTTCCTGCACGCGATACGAGAAGCGCCGGCGAGTGCCGAAATCGGCTACCTGCAACTCGGACAATTCATCGGTGCTGGCGTTGGCGGTCAACCAGTCGAACTTGCGATAGAGCTGCTCACGGGCCTGTTCCAGGACGATTTCCCGGTAGCGATAGCGGTTGCGCACTTCGCTGACCATGGCCAGCAACGGCACTTCGAACAGAATCACGTGCAGCCACGGCCCGCGCAGGCGGATGAACAACTCGCCGTTTTCAATGCCGGTGTGGATATAGCGCAGATTGAAACGGAACAGCCCGAGAAAGCGCAGGAAGTCCGGTTTCAGGAAGCTGATGCGCTCCAGGAAGCTCAGCTGATCGGCGCTCAGGCTCAACTCGGCCAGACGCTCGATCTGGAAACGGATCTCCGCCAGGTACGGGCGCAGATCCTCGCTGTTACGGCAACGAAACTCCCATTCGACTTCCACGTTAGGGTAGTTGTGCAGCACCGCCTGCATCATCGTCAGTTTGTAGAAGTCGGTGTCGAGCAGGTTCTGCACGATGCGATCGGCAAACACACTCTCGCTCATAACGGGTCTCCAGGCGGGTCGCGGCCCGTGGCAGCGACGTTGCAGCTGTTTCAATGAATGGGGCTAGTGGCGCATATCAGCGGTGAGGATTGCCAGCAATTTTTTAGACGCTAGAGATTTCCGTGGCGAGGGAGCTTGCTCCCGCTGGGGGGCGAAGCGCCCCTGACTACAGCCGATGCATTCGATCTGGAGGAATGCATTTACCGTTTTGCGACCGCTTCGCAGCCGAGCGGGAGCAAGCTCCCTCGCCACAGATATTGTTCTTGACCACAGATTTTTGTGAGTCTTCAAATCTGTGAGGCATCCGGATTGTTTATCCGCTCCAGCATCCACTTCACAAAATCCCGCACCTTGGGCACTTCCGCCGAGTGCTCCGGATACGCCAGGTAATAGGCGTCGGTGCTGGGCATTGCATGCTGCCAGGGAATGACCAGTTTGCCGTCGGCCAATTCCTCTTCCACCAGAAACTTCGGCAACAGCGCCACGCCGCAGCCGACCTGGGCGGCGCGGATGCACATATAGAACGTTTCGAAACGCGGGCCGTGGTAGCTGTGTTCGGTGTGGTAGCCCTGGCTGTCGAACCAATCGTGCCAGGCCTGGGGGCGGGAAGCGTTTTGCAGCAGGACCAGGTCGGTGAGTTGGGTCGGATCGGTGAACGGCGTGTCCGGCAGACTGCCCGGGGCGCACACAGGAACAAGCTCTTCGCCGAACAGCTTCAGGCATTCGGTGCCGGGCCGTGAGCCCTGGCCGAAGTAGAACGCCAGGTCGCTGCGACCTTGCAGCAGGTCGTCGGCTTCCTGTTCGCTGCACAGGTCCAGATGGATTGACGGATGACGCAGGCGCCAGCCTTTCAAGCGTGGCACCAGCCAGCGCGCGCCGAAGGTCGGAGGCGTGGAGACGCGCAAGACTTCGGTGTCTCCGCCGTAGGAACGCAGGTAATGGGTCGACATTTCGACTTGGGTGAGGATTTTTCGCACCTCCACCAAATACAAATCGCCAGCGGGGGTCATTTGCAGGCGTCGGCGCACCCGGCGGAACAACAGATGCTGCAACAACTCTTCGAGTTGCGCGACCTGTTTGCTCACGGCGCTCTGGGTCAGGTTCAGCTCTTCGGCGGCGCGGGTGAAGCTCAAATGCCGGGTCACGGCCTCGAAACACTGCAGCGCAGTGATCGACGGCAAGTAGCGTTTATTCAGCATCGGTTCTCCTTGTTCTTGTCTCTCTACGCGGCACGCGTGTTACCGGCAGATTCGCAGCATGAATAAACGGAATGATATCTCGCTTAATCGTCGTTTGTTGGAGAACCTCGGGAGCGCTAAAACTACAGGTCAGATCAGTCGAATTAATCCGGCTGCACGTTTTCTGTTTCTGCTCGAGGAGTGACCCATGGTTGCCGCATTGCTTGATCGTCTTGGTGTGAACCCGGCCCTGTACCAGAACGGCAAAGTGCCGGTGCATTCGCCCATCGACGGTAGTCGGATTGCCGCCGTGAACTGGGAAGGCGCCGCTGAAGTCGAGCAGCACATCAGTCGCGCAGATCATGCGTTCGAATTGTGGCGCAAGGTGCCGGCGCCGCGCCGTGGCGAACTGGTTCGTCAATTGGGCGACATCCTGCGCGAGTACAAGGCCGATCTCGGTGAGCTGGTTTCCTGGGAAGCCGGCAAGATCACTCAGGAAGGCCTGGGTGAAGTTCAGGAAATGATCGACATCTGCGACTTCGCGGTCGGTCTGTCCCGTCAGTTGTACGGTTTGACCATCGCCTCCGAGCGCCCTGGCCACCACATGCGCGAAACCTGGCACCCGCTGGGCATCGTCGGCGTGATCAGCGCGTTCAACTTCCCGGTCGCCGTCTGGGCCTGGAACGCGACGCTGGCGCTGGTCTGCGGCAACCCGGTGATCTGGAAGCCGTCGGAGAAAACCCCGCTGACCGCGCTGGCCTGTCAGGCGCTGTTCGACCGTGTCCTGAAGAACTTCAGCGACGCCCCGCCGCACCTGAGCCAAGTGATCATCGGTGGTCGCGATGCAGGCGAAGCCCTGGTCGATGACCCGCGTGTCGCGCTGATCAGCGCTACCGGCAGCACCCGCATGGGCCGCGAAGTGGCGCCGAAAATCGCCGCACGTTTCGCGCGTAGCATTCTGGAACTGGGCGGTAATAACGCGATGATCCTCGGCCCAAGCGCCGATCTGGACATGGCCGTACGGGCGATTCTGTTTAGCGCCGTCGGCACTGCCGGTCAGCGTTGCACCACCTTGCGTCGCCTGATTGCCCACGAATCGGTGAAAGAAGAAATCGTCACCCGCCTGAAAGCCGCTTACTCCAAGGTGCGCATCGGCCATCCACTGGAAGGCAACCTGATCGGGCCGCTGATCGACAAACACAGCTTCGACAACATGCAGGACGCGCTGGAGCAAGCCTTGAGCGAAGGCGGCCGGGTGTTTGGCGGCCAGCGTCAGCTGGAAGACAAATTCCCCAACGCTTACTACGTTTCACCAGCCATCGTCGAAATGCCGGAACAAAGCGATGTGGTGCGCGACGAAACCTTCGCGCCAATTCTGTACGTGATCGGTTACACCGATTTCGAAGAGGCATTGCGCCTGAACAACGCCGTGCCACAAGGCCTGTCGTCGTGCATCTTCACCACCGACGTGCGTGAAGCCGAGCGGTTCATGTCGGCGGTGGGCAGCGATTGCGGCATTGCCAACGTCAACATCGGCCCGAGCGGCGCGGAAATCGGCGGCGCGTTCGGCGGCGAGAAGGAAACGGGCGGCGGTCGTGAGTCGGGCTCCGATGCATGGCGCGGGTACATGCGCCGCCAGACCAACACCGTGAACTATTCGCTGGAATTGCCGTTGGCTCAGGGGATTACGTTCGATTAAGCAGCAAGCGACAAGCTGTTGATCGATCGTTCCCACGCTCTGCGCGGGAACGATCGATGGTGTGTTGGTTAGGTTTCATTTTCGGAGTCTGGCAATGCCGTTACGCGAAGAGTGTCTGTGGGAAAAACTGACGCCGCAAAGGCCCGACAATGCGGCGCTCAAGGGTGAGGTGACGGTGGATGTCTGCGTCATCGGTGCCGGTTTCACCGGGCTGTCGGCGGCGGTGCATCTGCTGGAGCAAGGCAAAAGTGTCTGTGTGCTGGAAGCGCATCGCGCCGGCCATGGCGGGTCGGGGCGTAACGTCGGGCTGGTCAACGCGGGGATGTGGATTCCTCCGGACGAAATCGAAGCCGGTTTTGGCAAGGCGGTCGGCAGTCAGCTCAACCGTATGCTCGGAGCCGCGCCGTCGCTGGTGTTCAGCCTGGTCGACAAATACAACATCGATTGCCAGTTGCGCCGCGAAGGCACGCTGCACATGGCGCACAACGCGCGTGGCGAGGCGGACCTGCGCAGTCGCGAAGAACAATGGAAACGTCGTGGGGCACCGGTGGAATTGTTGACCGGAGCTGCCTGCGAACAAGCCACGGGCACCCGGAAGATCGCCGCCGCGCTGCTCGACCGGCGTGCCGGCACGATCAACCCGATGGCCTACACCACGGGGCTGGCCAACGCGGCTATCGGCCTTGGCGGTCAGTTGTTCGATCATTCCCCGGTGACCCGACTCGAACGTCAGGGCCAGCGCTGGTCGGTGCAGACCGCCCGGGGTTCGGTGCTGGCCGAACAGGTGGTGATCGCCTCCAATGCCTATACCGAAGGCGACTGGACGGAGCTGCGTCGCAACTTCTTCCCCGGTTATTACTATCAAGTGGCTTCGGTGCCGCTGACCGAAGACGCCGCGCAGCAAATTCTGCCCGGTGGTCAGGGTTCCTGGGACACCCGGCAAGTGCTCAGCAGCATCCGTCGTGATGCCGAGGGGCGGTTGTTGCTCGGCAGTCTCGGCAATGGCAACCAGAAACCGACCTGGTTCCTCAAAGCCTGGGCCGATCGGGTTCAGCAGCATTACTTCCCCTACCTGAAACCGGTGGAATGGGAATGCACCTGGACCGGTTGCATCGCCTTCACCCCCGATCATTTGATGCGCCTGTTCGAGCCGGCACCGGGTCTGGTGGCCGTTACTGGTTACAACGGTCGAGGCGTGACCACCGGCACAGTGGTCGGCAAAGCCTTCGCCGACTACTTGTGTAACGGAAATCCTCAAGCCCTGCCGATTCCCTTCGCACCCATGCAGCCATTGGCGGGCGTGGGGCTGCGAAGCTGCCTGTATGAGGCCGGTTTTTCGCTGTATCACGCGGGCCAGTGCCTGCGGATCGTGATCTGATTGTTGAAATATGTTGCTGGAAGCAGCGCTTTTCAGCGAAGCGGCTAGCCTGTAATGGTGCGGGTTGTAGCAGTTGCGCACCAGCAGTGTGCAGTTCGGTGACGCGGGCTGTTACAGGCAGGTTGCACATCGTTTGGCGCTGCGGTTGCAATGATGGCGCATGCGGGTTGCGCCTTTTGAAATAAATGGTTTCACCTCCCGCGGTTTAGACGGTTGCACGCCCAATGAAAATGGGATCGAAACAGTCGAAATAACAAGAAAGCAGCGACTTTTTTCAGAATAAAAAACCGATGGCACGGCCCTTGCTCTGAGCATTCAGTGAAGTCGCAGTGCCAACTAAAAAAAACCTTGGAGCACCACCTCATGTCCCAGACGTTTTACAAGAAAGGCTTTCTGGCCCTCGCAGTGGCAGCTGCGTTGGGTGTTTCTGCGTTTGCACAGGCTGATGTGAAAATCGGTGTGGCCGGCCCTATGACAGGCGCCAACGCGGCATTTGGCGAGCAGTACATGAAGGGTGCACAGGCAGCCGCTGATGCGGTCAACGCCGCCGGCGGTGTCAACGGGGAAAAAATCGTACTGGTCAAAGGCGATGACGCCTGCGAGCCGAAGCAGGCTGTGACGGTCGCCAAAGACCTGACTGAAAAGAAAGTCGTTGGTGTGGTAGGTCACTTCTGCTCCTCGTCGACCATCCCTGCCTCCGAGATCTACGATGAAGCCGGCATCATCACGATCACCCCAGGTTCCACCAACCCCAAGGTGACCGAGCGCGGCCTGAGTGCCATGTTCCGCATGTGCGGGCGTGACGACCAGCAAGGTATCGTGGCTGGCGACTATATCGTCGACGTGCTCAAGGGCAAGAAAGTCGCCGTGCTGCACGACAAGGACACCTATGGCCAAGGCTTGGCAGATGCCACCAAGGCTCAACTGATCAAGCGTGGCGTAACGCCAGTGCTGTATGAAGGCCTGACTCGCGGCGAGAAAGACTTCAGCGCCGTCGTCACCAAGATCCGTGCGGCCGGTGCCGACGTCGTCTACTTCGGCGGCTTGCACCCGGAAGCCGGTCCACTGGTTCGGCAACTGCGTGAACAGGGCCTCAAAGACGTCAAGTTCATGTCCGATGACGGCATCGTGACTGACGAACTGGTGACCACCGCCGGTGGCCCACAGAACGTTGATGGCGTACTGATGACCTTCGGCGCCGACCCACGTCTGCTGCCAGACAGCAAGACCGTGGTAGACGCCTTCCGCAAGGCCGGCACCGAACCTGAAGGCTACACCCTGTACGCTTACGCTTCGGTCCAGACCCTGGCCGCAGCGTTCAATGGCGCCAAATCCAACAAGGGCGAGGACGCTGCCAAATGGCTGAAAGCCAACCCGGTCAAGACCGTCATGGGCGAGAAGACCTGGGACAGCAAGGGCGACCTGAAAGTCTCCGACTACGTGGTTTACAAGTGGGACAAGGACGGCAAATACCACCAGCTGGAAAAACAGAAGTGATATGAGCGGTTGATCTGCCCGGCGCCTTGCGCGCCGGGCAGTCCTGAAACATGTCCGTGCAGTACCTGTCTTTTCTCGTAGAGCTGCACACAACCGAGTTGCGCCGGCGGCTGAACCCCGGTCCGTCGCACCCGGCTTCTGTGCAGTCTCTCAAGTGCGTGAGATTGCGTTATGGATGGTATTTTCCTGCAGCAACTGGTCAACGGCCTGACCCTCGGGTCGGTCTATGGCCTGATCGCCATCGGCTACACAATGGTCTATGGCATCATCGGCATGATCAACTTCGCCCATGGCGAGGTTTATATGATCTCTGCGTACCTCGCGGCGATCAGTCTGGCTCTGCTGGCTTACTTCGGTATTGAATCCTTCCCGCTGCTGATGCTCGGCACCCTGGTTTTCACCATCATCGTCACCGCGGTGTATGGCTGGGTCATTGAGCGTGTCGCTTACAAACCGCTGCGCAACTCCACCCGACTGGCACCGCTGATCAGCGCCATCGGTATTTCCCTGATCCTGCAAAACTATGCACAGATCAGTCAGGGTGCCCGTCAACAGGGTGTACCAACACTGCTGACCGGTGCATGGCGAGTTGAAGTCGGGAGCGGCTTCGTTCAACTCACCTACACCAAAATCTTCATTCTGGTTGCCGCATTCGTCGGCATGGGCTTGCTGACCTATGTCATCAAGTACACCAAACTCGGCCGCATGTGCCGCGCCACCCAGCAAGACCGCAAGATGGCTTCGATCCTGGGGATCAACACCGATCGGGTGATTTCCTACGTGTTCATCATCGGTGCGGCGATGGCGGCCCTGGCCGGTGTGCTGATCACCATGAACTACGGCACGTTCGACTTCTACGCAGGCTTCGTCATCGGGATCAAGGCGTTCACTGCGGCAGTGCTCGGCGGGATCGGCTCACTGCCCGGCGCCATGCTGGGAGGGATCATTCTCGGGATCTCCGAGTCGCTGTTCTCGGGGTTGGTCAACTCGGATTACAAAGACGTTTTCAGCTTCTCGCTGCTCGTTCTTGTTCTGGTCTTTCGGCCTCAAGGCCTGCTTGGCCGTCCTCTTGTGTCGAAGGTGTAAGCGATGTCTTCAACCACTAAAACCATTGATGTCAAAAAAAGCCTGGTTGACGCGATTCTTGCCGGCCTCATCGCCCTGATTGTGTTCGGCCCGATTGTTGGTGTGGTCCTCGACGGCTACGGCTTCAACCTGCAGCCGACGCGCGTGGCATGGATAGTCGCCATCGTCATGGCTGGCCGCTTTGCCCTGAGCCTATTCTTGCAAACCTCCAAAGGCCTGAGAATTCTCGAAGGCTTCGAGAGCACCGGTTCCGGGGTTCATGTTCTGGCGCCTGATTACAAATCCCGGTTGCGCTGGGTCGTCCCGCTGGTGATCGTTGTCGCCGTGGTATTCCCGTTCTTCTCCAACTCTTACCTGTTGGGCGTAGTCATCCTTGGGTTGATCTACGTGCTGCTGGGCCTGGGCCTGAACATCGTGGTCGGTCTGGCTGGCCTGCTCGACCTGGGTTATGTGGCGTTCTATGCCATCGGCGCTTACGGCCTGGCGCTCGGTTACCAATATCTGGGGCTGGGCTTCTGGACGGTGCTGCCTTTGGCGGCGATCACTGCCGGGCTGGCGGGGTGCATCCTGGGTTTCCCGGTGCTGCGTCTGCACGGCGACTATCTGGCAATCGTGACCCTGGGCTTTGGTGAAATCATCCGGTTGATCCTCAACAACTGGTTGTCCCTGACCGGTGGCCCGAATGGCATGGCGGCGCCGTTGCCAACTTTCTTCGGTCTCGAATTCGGAAAGCGGGCGAAGGACGGCGGGGTACCTTTTCATGAGTTCTTCGGCATCGCCTACAACCCGGACGTGAAGTACTACTTCATTTATGCGGTGTTGTTCCTGGTGGTGCTGGCCGTGCTGTACATCAAGCATCGCTTGACCCGCATGCCGGTCGGTCGCGCATGGGAAGCCTTGCGTGAAGACGAAATCGCCTGTCGCTCCATGGGTCTGAATCACGTACTGGTCAAACTGTCGGCGTTCACCATCGGCGCATCGACGGCGGGCCTGGCCGGCGTGTTCTTCGCGACCTATCAGGGCTTTGTGAACCCGACCTCGTTCACCTTCTTCGAATCGGCATTGATCCTCGCCATCGTGGTACTTGGCGGCATGGGTTCGACCATCGGCGTGGTGATGGCAGCATTCGTGTTGACCGTCGCCCCGGAACTGCTGCGCGGCTTCGCTGAATATCGCGTGCTGCTGTTCGGCATCCTGATGGTGTTGATGATGATTTGGCGACCGCGCGGCCTGATCCGGATCAGCCGTACCGGTGTGACCCCGCGTAAAGGAGTAGCGCCATGAGTGAAGTCGTACTCTCGGTCGAGAACCTGATGATGCACTTCGGTGGCATCAAGGCGTTGAGTGACGTCAGCCTGAAGGTCAAGCGCAACTCGATCTTCGCGTTGATCGGCCCCAACGGCGCGGGCAAGACCACTGTGTTCAACTGCTTGACCGGGTTCTATAAAGCGTCCGGCGGGCATATCGAGCTCAACACCCGTGGGGTGAAGACCAACGTCATCAAAATGCTCGGAGAGCCGTTCAAGGCAACCGATTTCGTTTCGCCGAAAAGCTTCATCAGCCGGCTCCACTACAAGATGTTCGGTGGCACGCACCTGATCAACCGTGCCGGTCTGGCGCGGACTTTCCAGAACATTCGCCTGTTCAAGGAGATGTCGGTACTGGAAAACCTGCTGGTGGCCCAGCACATGTGGGTCAACCGCGGCATGCTGGCCGGCATCCTCAACACCAAGGGTTATCGCAAGGCCGAAAGCGATGCACTGGACCACGCCTTCTACTGGCTGGAAGTGGTGGACCTGGTGGACTGCGCCAATCGCCTGGCCGGTGAACTGTCCTATGGTCAGCAACGCCGCCTGGAGATCGCCCGGGCCATGTGTACCCGGCCGCAGATCATCTGCCTCGACGAACCGGCTGCCGGCCTCAACCCTCAGGAAACCGAAGCGCTGAGCGCGATGATCCGGCTGCTGCGTGACGAGCATGATCTGACCGTGGTGTTGATCGAGCACGACATGGGCATGGTCATGAGCATTTCCGACCACATCGTGGTGCTGGACCACGGCGTTGTCATCGCCGAGGGCGGGCCTGATGCGATCCGACACGATCCGAAAGTGATTGCCGCCTATCTGGGCGCCGACGAAGAGGAACTGGTATGAGTCAACCGATCCTCGAACTGAAAGAGATCGACGTGTTCTACGGACCGATCCAGGCCCTGAAGAAAGTCTCGTTGCACATCAATGAAGGGGAGACCGTCAGCCTGATCGGCTCCAACGGTGCCGGCAAGTCGACCCTGCTGATGTCGATTTTCGGTCAGCCACGGGCGACTGACGGGCAAATCGTCTATCAGGGTGTGGATATCACTCACAAGTCGTCCCACTACATCGCCTCCAACGGTATCGCTCAGTCGCCGGAAGGCCGCCGGGTGTTCCCCGACATGACCGTCGAGGAAAACCTGCTGATGGGCACCATCCCGATCGGTGACAAGTACGCCGCCGAGGACATGGAGCGCATGTTCGAGCTGTTTCCGCGGCTCAAGGAACGGCGTAACCAGCGGGCCATGACCATGTCCGGTGGCGAGCAGCAAATGCTCGCCATTGCCCGGGCGTTGATGAGCCGACCCAAGCTGTTGCTGCTCGATGAGCCGAGCCTGGGGCTGGCGCCGATTGTGGTGAAACAGATATTCGCGACCCTGCGGGAACTGGCCAAGACGGGCATGACCATCTTTCTGGTGGAGCAGAACGCCAACCACGCCCTCAAGCTGTCGGACCGGGCGTACGTGATGGTCAACGGGCAGATCCGCCTCACCGGCACCGGCAAGGAGCTGCTGGTGAACGAGGAGGTGCGTAACGCCTATCTCGGCGGGCACTAAACCGAAGAGCCTGGAAAACGCCCTGACGAACTCAGGGCGTTTTTTTATGCCCGCACAATCCCTACACGAGGCTGTGGTTTGAGGTAAAGGGAAATTGTGGAAAACAATATTCATGACCTCTGAAAGCGCGACATAAAGCCGCTGCAAATTGCTGTTTTGTCACGGTTTTGACTTGTCCCCGTTTGCTGTGGAGCTGGCTGTGAATAACGTGGGAGTAGCTGGCTGTAAGCCTTTGAATCCGTGGCCTGCAGAGTGGTGATTGTTTTTTGATCAGGTGTTTTTGGCGAGCCTCAAGCCGGCTTTGTCAACCTTTTTGTTATGAGCGGACACGGTATGAATCGAGGTGGACAAGCCTGTGGATAAGTCTGTGGTTAAACTCTGGAAAGACTCGGCTGAGGGCCGTGGTTGCTGGCTTGGCGCCATCGTCGCTATGACCACTCGGTCGTGCAAATTGCCCTGGACTACACAGCGGATGCCTCAGGGTCAAGCAAAAAACTTTCAAATATGCCCGCAAAGCCTTGTGGATAGCGGCTTGCAGCTTTTCCACTTGCCCCCGGAAACTGTGGACCGGCCTGTGGATAAGGTGCGCGTACATGGCTGCAAGCCACGGGGCATGGGGTGTTGCCAGCATTGATCATTTTTTGTACGGTTTTTGCCATGGTTGCCGCTGTGGAAAAGGCCGGGCATGCTGCCGGTTGATTTTCTATTCCAAGGGCTGACTGTCAGCCGACGCAAGGAGAACACGATGTCCAACACCCTGTTTATTACCGGCGCGACCTCCGGTTTTGGTGAAGCCTGTGCCCGTCGTTTTGCCGAGGCCGGCTGGAAACTGGTGCTGACAGGTCGTCGTGAAGAGCGCCTCAATGCCCTGTGCGCCGAGTTGTCGAAGCAGACCGAGGTCCATGGCCTGGTGCTCGACGTACGGGACCGCAAGGCCATGGAGGAGGCGATTGCCAACCTGCCGCCATCCTTCGCCAAGCTGCGCGGGCTGATCAACAACGCCGGCCTGGCCCTGGGTGTGGACCCGGCGCCCAAGTGCAATCTCGATGATTGGGACACCATGGTCGACACCAACATCAAAGGCCTGATGTACAGCACCCGCCTGTTGCTGCCACGTTTGATCGCTCATGGTCGTGGCGCCAGCATCGTCAACCTCGGCTCCATCGCCGGCAACTACCCGTACCCGGGCAGCCACGTGTATGGCGCGAGCAAGGCGTTCGTCAAACAGTTCTCCCTGAACCTGCGTTGCGACCTGCAAGGTACGGGCGTGCGGGTCAGCAACATCGAGCCGGGCCTGTGCGAGAGCGAGTTCTCGCTGGTGCGTTTCGCCGGTGACCAGGAGCGTTACAACGCCACTTACGCCGGTGCCGACCCGATCCAGCCGCAAGACATCGCCGAGACCATTTTCTGGGTGCTCAACGCACCGGCCCACATCAACATCAACAGCCTTGAGCTGATGCCGGTGAGCCAGACCTGGAGCGGGTTTGCCATTGAGCGTAATGGCGGCAAGGCGTAATTGTGGTGAGGGGGCAAGCCCCCCTTGCCACAAAAAAACTCAGCCGAGATACTCGGCCAATCCGCGATAGCAGGTTGCCAAGTGATAAGGCGTGGTCGACGGCATGTCCTTGCGGCTTACTTCGCCCTGCTCATCGCGACACTCATACCAACCGCCCGCGTGCAGAAAGCGCTGCTGCAACGCCTGCAATTGGCGTTGCACCGATGATTCGCTGCCCGGGCGCAAGGTCAGGGCGCGCAGGTATTCGGCTTGAGCCCAGATGCGTTGGGTTGCGTCGCGAGGGTGATCATCCAGTTCCAGCATCGCTCGCACGGCACCGGTCTGCTGATCGACACCCTGTTGCTCGGTGAACGCAAACGCGCGCTCCAGCGAGGCATGCAGTGTCGAGCCGCGTAGCAATGGCGAGGATTGCAGCAGGAAATACCATTCGAACTGATGGCCCGGCTCGAACCAGTTATCCACAGCTCCCAGCGGCTTCTCCATCAACACCGCATGTCGCGGGTCGATGAAACGCTTTTGCATGGCTGTGCATAACTCGATGAGTGCGTTCTGCACAGCCGCGTCTTCGCGTACCGAAAGGGTGGCGAGGAAGGCTTCGGCCAAATGCATCAGAGGGTTCTGCAATGGCCCGGAGTCGAGCGAGGACCAATCACGGTCCAGGCTGGCTTCGTACAGGCCGTCGCCCGTGGCGAAACGCTGCGCTACCACTTCCAGCGCGGCGTTGAGTACCGACTCCACCAGCGGTTCGCGAACCTTGTCCCAATAATGGGCGCAGGCGAACAGGATGAAGGCGTGGGTGTAGAGGTCTTTGCGCTGGTCCAGCGGCGTACCTTGCGGGTCGATGCTGTAGAACCAGCCGCCATGCTCGGCATCGTGGAAATGCCGTTGCAAGGAACGAAACAGCGCCGCCGCGCGCTCTTCAGCCTTGGGCACCTGGCCGATCAGGCTGGAGAACAAATACAGCTGCCGCGCGCAGGCCATGGCCCGGTAGCGCTGAGGGGGTAGCGGTTTATGCTCGGCATCCAGCGCCTCATAAGGCAACGCCATGTCGGCGTTCCAGCCGGGGCCCTGCCAGAGCGGCACGATCACGTCCTGGAAGTGCTGATGCACTGAGGCGAACAGGGCGGTCAATTCAGGCTGGGAGGCAGAGCGGGAAACATGCGGCATTGGCTGGCGTCGTCACGGCAGGGTTAATTGCGCGACATGTTAGCAGGCCTTAGAGATGCGGTGTCTGTCAGGCCGCCTTCGCGGGCAAACCGGATCGCGAAGGGGCCAGTTCAGACGCTAGGGAATCAACCCGCCAGCAACCAGGCTCCGGTTGCCGCCGACGCCGCACCCGCCAGCCGAACCAACGGTGCGGCGGCCTGAGGCAAGACGCGAACCACCGCATAACCCGCGGCATGCAATGCCGCTGTCGCTGCCACAAACCCTGCGGCATACGCCCAAGGGCTGGACATGTCCGGCAATTCCAGGCCATGCGCCACACCATGAAACAGCGCGAACAACGCGGTCGCCGCAACCGCCAGGCTCAGCGGCGGACGCACTGCCAACGCCACCGCCAGGCCCAGCGCCAATACCGATGCCGCAATCCCGCTTTCCAGCGCCGGCAGGTTCAGTCCTTCAAAACCCAGCAAGCCGCCGATCAACATGGTGCCCACGAATGTGCACGGCAGGGCCCAGCGCGCAGCGCCTTTCTGCTGCGCCGCCCACAACCCCACGGCAACCATCGCCAGCAAGTGATCGAGACCGCCGATTGGATGGCTGATACCGGCGATCAAGCCGTTGTCGTCATGGCCCGGGTGGGCGAAGGCAATGGCTGGGGTCAGCAGCAGGGCCATGGCGCCCAGAATGCGTTTCAGTGTCATGGATAAGCTTCCTTGTTGATAAGTGTGATCAGGCCGCAGTCAGCAGGCCCTGGCGTTCGATAAAGGCGATGATTTCTTCAAGGCCCTGGCCGGTTTTCTGGTTGCTGAAGACAAACGGCTTGCCGTTGCGCATGCGTTGGGTGTCGCTGTCCATCATCTCCAGCGACGCGCCTACCAGCGGCGCCAGGTCGATCTTGTTGATCACCAGCAGGTCGGATTTGCAGATGCCGGGGCCACCCTTGCGCGGCAGCTTGTCGCCGGCGGAGACATCGATCACGTAAATGGTCAGGTCGGACAGTTCCGGGCTGAAGGTCGCCGAGAGGTTGTCGCCGCCGGATTCCACCAGGATCAGATCCAGCCCCGGAAAGCGCCGGTTCAGTTGGTCCACGGCTTCGAGGTTGATCGAGGCGTCTTCGCGGATCGCCGTGTGCGGGCAGCCGCCGGTTTCCACGCCGATGATCCGCTCCGGCGCCAAGGCTTCGTTGCGCACCAGAAAGTCAGCGTCTTCGCGGGTATAGATGTCGTTGGTCACGACGGCCAGGTTGTAGCGTTCGCGCAGGGCCAGGCACAGGGCCAGGGTCAAGGCGGTTTTGCCGGAGCCGACCGGGCCGCCGATGCCGACGCGCAGGGGTTGTGTGTTCATGTGATTCTCCAAACTAAAAGGCCCTAGGAACGGAACAGACGGCTGTACTGGCGCTCATGGGCCATGCACGCCAGGGACAGACCGAAAGCGGCGCTGCCAACGTGTTCGAGATTGATTCGGCTGGCGTCTTGCTGCGCCTGTTGCAGCAACGGCAGCAGTTCGCTGGTCAGGCGTTGTGCGGCTTGCTGGCCCAACGGCAGGGTTTTCATCAACACCGCCAGTTGGTTTTCCAGCCAGCTCCAGAGCCAGGCGGCCAGCGCATCTTGCGGGTTGATGTTCCAGGCGCGAGCCGCCAGCGCCCAGCCGAGAGCCAAGTGCGGTTCAGGGCGTTGCTCGAGAAAGGCGCGAGCAGGCTCATCCAGCTCCGGCAAGCCGTTGAGCAGCTGCTGCAGCGAATAGCCCATCTGCCGGCTCTCCTGATGCAGCTCACGTGTTTCGCGGCTGGCGCGATGCTCTTCGCAGCGTTGCAGCAACTCGGCCCAGTTTTCTTCGGCTGCGGCGGTGCAATGGGCGAGCAGTAGCGGTGCTTCGAAACGCGCCAGGTTCAGCAGCAATTGATCGCTGATCCAGCGTCGCGCGCTGTCGGGATCATTGACCCGGCCGTTATCCACCGCCATTTCCAGGCCCTGGGAATAGCTGTAGCCGCCAATCGGCAGCTGCGGGCTGGCCAGGCGCAGCAGCGCCCAGGCGGGGTTCATAAGCGCACGCCGAACTGGTGCAGTTTCGGCGGGTAGTTGAAGTCCTCGTCACCGTGGCGCGAGTGGTGATGGCCACCACCGTAGGCACCGTGTTCCGGCTGGAACGGCGCTTCGATGTTCTCGGCCTTGGCGCCAAGCTGTTCGAGCATGGCCTTGAGCACGTAATCATCGAGCAGGCGCAACCAGCCGTCGCCGACTTGCAGGGCCACGTGGCGATTGCCCAGATGATAGGCGGCGCGGGTCAGTTCGAACGCATTGGCGCAGGTGACGTGCAGCAGTTGTTCGGGGCGAGCACAGACGCGAACGACGCGCCCGTCTTCGGCTTGCAGGCACTCGCCGTCATGCAGCGGCGGCTGGCCGCGCTCCAGAAACAAGCCGACGTCTTCACCCTCGGCACTGAAACAGCGCAAGCGGCTTTTGCTCCTGGCTTCGAAGGTCAGGTGCAACTCGGCGGCCCAGACGGGTTGAGGGTCGATTCTGCGATGAATCACCAGCATCGGAAGGCTTCCAGCAATGAACAATGTTCAGGCTAGAGCAAGGGGCTTGCCAATCGGGTGAGAGGTAGGAAATGCCTGTCAGAGCGACGGGGGGGACTCACAATGTTGCAGGACTTTGATTGAAGTTGGTGCGTGGCGGGTGTTTGCGCACCAATTTGCAGCGCACAAAAAAAGATCGCAGCCTTCTGCCGAAGGCTGCGATCTTTTTCTAACGGGTTACTCGGTACTGCCGAGTCCCTGCCAATGCTTCAGCCCGATAAAGATAAACCGCAACTGCTGGGTGATTTTCGCCTGGGGTGTCAGGTGCTCGGGCAATGCCTCGGCCGGCGGATCGATGATGTCCGGCAGGGTCGCGAACACGCTTTTGACGATCAGATCGGCCATGACGCTCAGGCCGGCGATGTCCAGATGCTGCAGTTTGGGCATCAGCGACAAATCGGCCGCCAGGTCCGAGCTGATGTCCTCGCGCAGGCGGCCGATGGCCTGGCGCACCGGCAGCGAGCCGCCGTACTGCTCTCGGGCAAGAAACAGGAACTGCGAGCGATTGGCCGTGACCACGTCGAGAAAGATCCGCACCGAGGCATCGATGATACCGCCCATGACGAATTCGTTATGGCGCACCAGGCGGATGGTTTCGCGGAAGGTCTGGCCGACTTCGCACACCAGCGCCAGGCCCAATTCGTCCATGTCGGCGAAGTGCCGGTAGAAACCAGTGGGCACGATCCCGGCGGTTCGCGTCACTTCGCGCAGGCTCAAGCTGCCGAATCCTCGGCCGCTTTCCATCAGGTGGCGGGCAGCGTCCATCAGGGCGTTGCGGGTCTGTTGTTTCTGTTCGGCGCGGGGCAGCATCGCAAGGGTGTTTTCTGGACAGGGACAGCGGCGCACTCTAGCAAATCGGCTTCGCTGGCGTCGAACGGACTGTCGGGGGGATCACGCGGGGAAAACGCAGCTTCTATAAAGTCAAAAGCCCAATCCGGGGATTGGGCTTTTTTTCCAGGCCACCATGGGCTTAGCTCACAGCGCTGTTGCGTTCGATCACACGGTCACCACCACCTTCAGCAAGGGTTTGGCCTTGTGGAGTGCGATCGGTACCGTCAGCGGCCAGGGTTTGGCCTTGTGGAGTGCGATCGGTACCGTCAGCGGCCAGGGTTTGGCCTTGTGGAGTGCGATCGGTACCGTCAGCCGCCAGAGTTTGGCCTTGTGGGGTACGGTCGGTACCGTCAGCAGCCAGGGTTTGGCCCTGTGGGGTACGGTCGGTACCGTCAGCCGCCAGGGTTTGGCCCTGTGGAGTGCGATCCGAGCCATCCTGGGTGATCAGGCCTTTTTCTTTCAGGCGCTCGTTACCGTTGGCACCATCGGCAACGGTCTGGCTGAACACCGAGTGGCTGTCTTTGACTTGTGGAGTGGCCTGATCGGCAGCCGGCAGAGCAAAAGCGGTGCTGGCTAACATTGAGAGGGTCAGGCTAAGCAGTAATTCGCGTTTCATGATGGGTTGCTCCTTGGGAGGGCGATAAAGTGGGTACGAAGTCAATGCTACTCTCGATAAGTCGATATAAAAGTTCATAAACGCAATGGTAATAATCAACGGAATTGATTGTTTGGCCGAGCAGCTCTAGAACGGGCGTTTCCGGCGAACGTTTTTGCACTGAGGTGGGTATTTTCGACTCATTTTCGCCTCGCAAAAGTGCGGGGTCGGTAACGCTAAAAAGGGAGGGGCGAGACGGCTATTTGCGTTCGAATCGGCCTTCGGGTTAAACCTGCGGGCCGTTTTCCAGTCGTACATTTCATGGCAGGCCGGTTCTGGCCTAACGTTTCATCAGTGCGTCGCTGTCAGGGCGCTCAGTCGTATTCAGGAGCTCTGTGCAATGACGCGCACTCGTAAAATGCTTGCCTGGACCTCCGCCAGCCTCGTTGTGCTGCTGGCCGTCCTGGTGCTGATCATCGCGTTCTTCGATTGGAACCGGATCAAACCGCCCCTTAACGCCAAAGTCTCCGAAGAGCTGCATCGTCCGTTCGCCATCAATGGCAACCTCGCGGTGGTCTGGCAGCGCGAGCCCGACGAAGGCGGCTGGCGGGCCTGGGTACCGTGGCCGCATGTGGTGGCCGAAGACCTGAGCCTGGGCAACCCGGACTGGTCGAAGCAACCGCAGATGGCCACCCTCAAACGCGTCGAGCTGCGTATTTCACCGCTGGCCTTGCTGACACAGCGGGTGACGATCCCGCGCATCGACCTGACCGAGCCCAATGCCGACCTGCAGCGTCTGGCCGACGGCCGCGCCAACTGGACATTCAAGTTCGACCCCAAGGACCCGAATGCCGAGCCTTCTAACTGGGTGCTGGACATCGGTGCCATCGGCTTCGACAAGGGCCATGTCACGCTCGACGACCAGAGCCTGAAAACCCGCCTCGACTTGCTGATCGATCCGCTGGGCAAGCCGATTCCGTTCAGTGACATCGTCGGCGACAAAGCGGCGAAAACCGCGCTTGAGAAGGGCGGTTCGCCGCAGGATTACGCGTTCGCGTTGAAGGTCAAAGGCCAATACCACGGCCAGAATCTGGCTGGCCAAGGCAAAATCGGTGGTTTGCTGGCCCTACAGGATGCCGCCAAGCCGTTCCCGCTTCATGCGCAAATGCAGATTGCCGACACCAGCGTCGAACTGGCCGGCACGCTCACCGATCCATTGAACCTCGGCGCCCTGGATCTGCGCCTGAAACTGGCCGGTGCCAGCCTGGGCAATCTCTATCCGCTGATCGGCGTGACCCTGCCGGATACCCCGCCGTACGCCACGGATGGGCATTTGACCGCCAAGTTGCATGAGTCGGGCGGGGCGGTGTACCGCTATGAGGACTTCAACGGCAAGATTGGCGAGAGCGACATCCATGGCAACCTGGCTTATGTCGCGAGTCAACCGCGGCCCAAGCTCAGCGGGGCGGTGGAGTCCAATCAACTGTTGTTTGCCGACCTGGCCCCACTGATCGGCGCCGACTCCAATGCCAAGCAAAAGGCCCGCGGCGGTGAAAGCAAGCAGCCGGCGGACAAGATACTGCCGGTCGAGGAATTCAAGACCGAGCGCTGGCGCGATATGGACGCTGACGTCGAGTTCACTGGCAAGCGCATCGTCCACAGCGAAAAACTGCCGTTCAACGACCTCTACACCCATTTGGTGCTGACGGATGGTGTGCTCAGTCTCGAGCCCCTGCGTTTCGGCGTGGCTGGCGGCAATCTGGATGCGCAGGTTCGTCTGAACGGGCGCGCTGAGCCATTGGAAGGCCGGGCCAAACTGACCGCGCGCAAGTTCAAGCTCAAACAGCTGTTCCCCTCCATTGAACGGATGAAAACCAGTTTCGGTGAGCTCAATGGCGATGCCGACCTTGTCGGTCGTGGCAACTCGGTGGCCAAGCTGCTGGGCACCGCCGACGGCAATTTGAAGATGCTGATCAATGATGGCGCCATCAGTCGTGAGTTGATGGAGCTGGCCGGGCTCAATGTCGGCAACTATGTGGTCGGGAAAATCTTTGGCGACAAGGAAGTGAAGATCAACTGCGCGGCGGCCAATTTCGACATCAAGAGCGGTCTGGCGACCACGCAGTTGTTCGTCTTCGATACCGAGAACGCGATTGTCTACATCGATGGCACGGCGAACATGGCGACCGAGCAACTGGACCTGACCATCAGCCCGGAATCCAAGGGCTGGCGCTTGATTTCGTTGCGTTCGCCACTGTATGTGCGGGGTAAGTTCATCAAGCCGGATGCGGGGGTGAAAGCGGTGCCGCTGATGCTGCGCGGGGCCGGGATGGTGGCGTTGGGTGTGATTGCCGCGCCGGCGGCGGGTTTGCTGGCGCTGATCGCGCCGAGTGCTGGCGAGCCGAATCAATGTGCGCCGTTGCTGGAGCAGATGAAGGCGGGCAAGGCGCCGGTGACGGTCAAGCCCACCCGGTAGATCAAAAGATCTCAGCCTGCGGCCGCTACATTGGAACGCGTTACCCTGCAGGAGCTGCCGCAGGCTTCGATCTTGGCAATAGACCAGACAATCGAGCTTCCTCCTGCAACCACGCAAAAAACGCCCGCACCGGCGGATGCCGTTCGCGCCCTGGAACGCACAGTGCGCTGTATCCGGCCCCGTCGACCTGAATCTCACCCCGGTAAGGCAGCAATAAGCCGCTGGCCACACTCTCCGACACCAGAATATTGCTCGCCAGCACCAAACCTTGCCCGGCGATGGCGGCTTGCAGGGCGTAATGTTCTTCGTCGTATTCACGCACCGCTGGCTGTCCGGCCAGCCAGGTTTCGCCGGATTGCGCGCACCAGGCTTCCCAGCCGTGGGCATACAGTTTGGAGTTATGCCACTGCACGCTGATCAGGGTGGGTACCCGACGGGTCGCCAGGGCCACTTGTTCAGGCGAGCCATAAACCCCGAAGGACTCGTCGAACAGGCACAACCCATACAGGTTCGGGTAGTCGTCTTGGCTGTAGCGCAGCACCAGATCGACGCTGGCGTCCTGATGCAAATCGATGACTTCGCAGTGAGTGTCCAGCCGCACGCTGATGTGCGGATGCCGGGCATAAAACCGTCCCAGCCGTGGCACCAGCCAAAGGGCGGCGAAAGCGGCGGTGGTGGAGATCGTCAGGCTCGTGCCGCTGCGTTGCGGGCGCAAGGTATCGACGCTTTGCGCCACCTCCAGCAGGGCGCCATGCAGGCTACGGAACAGCCGTTCGCCGCACTCGGTCAGGCGTACCTGGCGTGGCAGTCGTTCGAACAGCGGCACGCCGAGCCAGTTTTCCAGGGAGCGGATCTGGTGGGAAACCGCCGTCGGCGTCACGGACAGCTCTTCGGCGGCAGCCTTGAAACTCAGCAGGCGCGAGGCGGATTCGAAGGCCCGCAGGGCGGTCAACGGCAACGAGGCAAACATTTAAAACTCCATGGGTGAAATAGATTCATCCAGACTGATTTTTGCTCATTTGAAGGCAGGCGGCTGTGCGCTTCAAGCTGCAACCACAAGCCGTTTCAGTTTAGCCCTCAAGGAGATTCAGATGAGCACAATTCTTGCCATTCACGCCAGCCCCCGTGGCGAACGCTCTCATTCGCGGCGGTTGGCCGAGGTGTTTCTTTCAGCCTGGCAGGTCCGTAACCCGCAGTCGCAATTGACCCGCCGTGAAGTCGGCCGGGCGTTGATCCCGGCCGTCAACGAAGCCTTCGTAGCGGCTGCTTTTCATCCGGAGCCTCAAGCGCGACCGCTGTCGATGCAGGCTGACCTGGCACTCAGCGATGAGTTGGTGGGGGAGTTGCTCGGCCATGATCTGCTGGTGATTTCCACCCCGATGTACAACTTCAGCGTGCCCAGTGGCCTCAAGGCCTGGATCGACCAGATTGTGCGGCTCGGGCTGACGTTCAATCACACCCTGGACAACGGCATCGCGCAGTACGAACCGCTGGTGCGGGGCAAGAAGGCGTTGATCGTCACCAGTCGCGGCGGGTTTGGTTTCGGCCCCGGTGGCGAGCTTGAAGCGATGAACCATGCCGACCCGTTGCTGCGCACGGCACTGGGGTTCATCGGCATCACTGACGTCACGGTTGTCGCCGCCGAGGGCGAAGAGTCCGCCGAGCGCACCTTCCAGGTTTCCGTAGCCGAGGCCGAACAGCGTTTGCTGGCGCTGGCCAGGGAGTTCTAGATGGCCTGGCTGTTCCTGCTGATTGCCGCCGGGTTCGAGGTCACCTTCGCCATGGGCATGAAGTACGCCGATGGCTTCACCCGGCTCTGGCCTTCGGTGATCACCGTGGTGGCGGCCGTGGGTGGGATCTATTTCCTGACCTTGGCCATGCGCGAATTGCCGGTGAGCATCGCCTACCCGATCTGGACCGCCATCGGTTCATTGGGCACGGTGTTCCTCGGCTTTGCGCTGCTGGGCGAAAGCCTGACCGCGCTCAAACTGGTGTCGGTCGGGCTGATTGTGGCGGGCGTGGTGGGGTTGAAGTAGGGTGGATGTCATAGATTGGTCACCGGGTTGTCATCTTGGGTGGCGATGCTTGGCTGAGGCCTTGCATCCAGCCTTGCTTCATCTCACCGACCACAAGGATGTTCATCCATGTCGCAAGGCTCCGCCACGCGTTACCCGTTGGTGCTGGTCCCGGGGATGCTCGGGTTTATTCGTCTGCTGCTCTATCCGTATTGGTTCGGGATCATTTCGGCGTTGCGCCGGGATGGGGCGACCGTGATCGCGGTGCAGGTCTCGCCGCTCAACTCAACCGAGGTGCGCGGTGAGCAATTGCTGGCACGAATCGAGGAAATCCTGCGCGACACCGGGGCCGAGAAGGTCAACCTGATCGGCCACAGCCAGGGCTCGCTGACCGCTCGGTATGCTGCGGCAAAACGCCCGGACCGGGTGGCGTCAGTGACCTCGGTGGCCGGGCCCAATCACGGTTCGGAGCTGGCGGATTACCTGCACGATCACTACCCGGCAGACAGCGCCAGGGGCCGATTGCTCACCTTTTTTTTGTGGTTGATCAGCGCGTTGATGTGCCTGCTGGAAACCGGTTATCGCGGGCCGCGACTGCCGGTGGATATCCCGGCTTCGCATCAATCGCTGACCACGGCCGGCGTGGCGCTGTTCAATCAGCGTTATCCACAGGGGCTGCCTGACACCTGGGGTGGGCATGGCCCGGAAGTGGTCAATGGCGTGCGCTATTACTCCTGGTCCGGGACTTTGCAGCCGGGCAAGACCGATCGCGGGTGCAACCTGTTCGACGGCACTAACCGCAGTTGCCGGTTGTTTGCCAGAACCTTCGTGCGTGAAGCGGGGCATTGCGACGGGATGGTCGGGCGCTACAGTTCGCATCTCGGGACGGTGATTGGCGATCAATACCCGATGGATCACTTCGATATCGTCAACCAATCCCTGGGGCTGGTGGGCAAGGGGGCAGAGCCGGTGCGGTTGTTTGTCGAGCATGCCGCGCGGTTGAAGGCGGCAGGCGTTTAAGCCCTGTGGCGAGGGAGCTTGCTCCCGTTGGGCTGCGAAGCAGCCCCCAGAATGCGATGCTTTGCGCTCGAGCGGGAGCAAGCTCCCTCGCCACAAAGGGTTATGTGCGGCCCAATGTGGTAGTCCAGCGCTCGGAAAGAATCACCCCACCCAACGTCAACACCCCACCCACCAGGTGATACAGCGCCAACTGCTCATGCAGCACCGCCGCCGCAATCAGCGCGGTGATCAACGGCAGCAGGTTGAAAAACAGCGTGGTCCGGCTCGGGCCCAGGCGTACCACGGCCTGCATCCACGCCAGCGGCGCAAGCATCGAGGCCAGCAGACAGGCGTAAAGCACCAGCGGAATGTTATGCAGGGTCGGGCCGATTTTCGGTGAGGCGAGGAACAGCGGAAACAGCACCACCACCGCCACCAGCACCTGTAAATACAGCAACACCAGCGGCGGCAAGCGCAGCTGCCATTTTTTCAGCAAGGTGCTGTAAACCGCATAAGCCAGCGTGGCGATCAGCATCATCGCGTCGCCCAGGTTCACCCCGTGCTCCAGCAACGCGCCAAGGCTGCCGGACGACACCACCACCAGAACACCGGCAAACGACAATACCGCACCGGCCAGGGCTCCGGCGGTCAGGCGTTGGCCGAGGCTGACTATCGCCATGGCCAGCGACATCAACGGCATCAGCGACAGAATGATCCCCATGTTGGTGGCCGACGTCAGTGTTGCAGCGAAATAGGCCAGGCTCTGATAAACCGCCATGCCGAGTACGCCGAGGATGAAGATCCTCCCCAGGTTTGGGCGTATGACCGGCCAATGGGCGATCACCGGCTTAAGCATGAAAGGCGTGAACAGAATCCCGGCCAGCAGCCAGCGGTAGAAGCCGATTTCGGCGGGGAAGATTGCGCCCACCGCGAGTTTGTTGATCACGGTGTTGCCAGCCCAAATGAAGATGGCCAGCAGGGGATAAGCGTATTGCATCGGGAAAAAGCCAGAACGTTAATGAGGGGCAATTATCCGTCTGTCTGGATGCAAGCCTATACTGCGATCCAGACAATCTGCCCCTGATTCCGGACAGCATGAACAGTAAACACATCGACCTGCTGGATTTCAGCGAACTGCCGTCGGCGGTGTATTTCCGCTATGCCGACTTCAACGCCCACGAATACGCCGCACCTCACCGGCATCCGTGGGGCACGCTGGAGTACGCGGCCCATGGCGTGTTGCACATGGAAGTCGATGGCAGCCGTTTCATGTCGCCACCGCAGTACGCGGTGTGGGTGCCGCCCGGGACCGAACACAGTTTCTATAGCCATCAGCCGATCAACTATCGCGCGGTCTGCCTCGCGCCGACGCTGTGCCGCGATCTGCCGCAACAGGCCTGCACCCTGGCGATCAGCGACATCCTCAAGGCGATCCTGAAAGACTTCGCCGCCCGCGATGTGAAAATTCCCGAGCACGACGCGGACCAGCGTCTGGCTCAAGTGCTGGTAGACCAACTGCAACAGGCGCCCATGCATGAGTGCTATTTGCCCTACGCCAGCAGTCCCGGGTTACTTGGCATTCTGGAAGCCTTGCAGGCCGAACCTGGGGATAACCGGCCGTTGGCGTATTGGGCCGGGCAGGTTCACGTCAGCGAACGCACGTTGGCCCGGCAGTTTGTGCGCGAGTTGGGCATGAGTTTCGGTGAATGGCGGCAACGGTTGCGGTTTCTGGCGGCGATCGAAGCGCTGGACAGCCACCGCAGCATTCAGGAAATCGCCTTCGACATGGGTTACAGCACCGGCTCGGCGTTTATCGCGATGTTTCAGCGCCAGGCCGGGTGCACGCCGGAACAGTATCGACGCAGCCACCTTGATAGCAGGTGAACGTGTAACAGGCTTTGTCTACACTCCAGAGCGAGGCCGTACCCATCGGTGCGGTAACAAGGAGAAAACTCCATGAAGATGTTGCGTGCCCCGTTGTTGATGATCGGTCTGCTGCTCTGCTCCCAGGGTTTTGCTGCCACTGCCCAACAGAACAAAATGACTACCTGCAATGCCGAAGCTACCGCCAAGAGCCTCAAGGGCGATGAGCGCAAAGCCTTCATGAGTACCTGCCTCAAAGCCGCGCCGGCCGCCGATGCCGCCAAGCCCATGACACCTCAACAAGAAAAGATGAAAACCTGTAACGCCGATGCCACTACCAAGGGCCTCAAGGGCGATGCGCGCAAAGCGTTCATGAGTGAGTGCCTGAAGAAAAAATAAGCAGTGTGGGGGCGAGCCTGCTCCGGACGGCGATCCGATGATGCAGGCGACTCGGTATCACGCAGAAGCGCGTTGATGCTATCGCGAGCAGGCTTGCTCCCAAGGTTCGTGTTTGCTCGCTTCGGCGCCGGAACGCTGGCAGACTGCCAATCCTTTCACGTCGTTCGTTTTGAGGCTGTATGTCAGCGTTTTCTCAGCGTCAGGTCTTGTTGCTCATCAGTTGGGTCATTATTTTTGGCGGTTTGCTGCTGGTGATCCCTCTGCGATTGCTGCCCAGCCTGCTGGCCGGGTTGTTGGTGTTCGAACTGGTCAACATGCTTACGCCGCAATTGCAACGGCTGATCGAGGGCCGCCGTGCGCGCTGGCTGGCGGTGGCGTTACTGGGGACTTTGGTGGTCAGTGTGCTGGCGCTGATCTTTGCCGGTGCGATCAGTTTTCTGCTGCACGAGGCGGAAAACCCCGGTGCTTCCCTCGATAAATTCATGGGCGTGGTCGACCGCGCACGCGGGCAGCTGCCGCCGTTCATCGACGCTTATTTGCCGGCCAGTGCCGCCGAATTCCGAGTGGCCATCGGCGAGTGGATGAGCAAGCACCTCAGCGACTTGCAACTGGTGGGCAAGGACGCGGCGCACATGTTCGTGACGCTGCTGATCGGCATGGTACTGGGGGCGATCATCGCCTTGCAGCGCGTGCCGGACCTGACCAAGCGCAAGCCCTTGGCCGCGGCGCTGTTCGACCGCTTGCACCTGTTGGTCCAGGCGTTTCGCAATATCGTCTTCGCGCAGATCAAGATTTCCCTGCTCAACACCTTCTTCACCGGGATTTTCCTCGCGGTGGTCCTGCCGATGTTCGGGATCAAGCTGCCGCTGACCAAAACCCTGATCGTGCTGACCTTCCTGCTCGGCTTGTTGCCGGTGATCGGCAACCTGATGTCGAACACCTTGATCACCATCGTCGGCCTGTCACTGTCGATCTGGGTGGCGGTGGCGGCATTGGGGTATCTGATTTTTATCCACAAGCTCGAATACTTTCTCAACGCGCGCATTGTAGGCGGGCAGATCAGCGCCAAGTCGTGGGAGTTGCTGCTGGCGATGCTGGTGTTCGAAGCCGCGTTCGGCCTGCCGGGGGTGGTGGCGGGGCCGATTTATTACGCGTACCTGAAGAGTGAGTTGAAGCAGGTGGGGATGGTTTGATCCCGTGTTGATCTAATTGTGGCGAGGGAGCTTGCTCCCGTTGGGGCGCGAAGCGGCCCCCCTTATCTCCAAAAGAAGGGACTGCTGCGCAGTCCAACGGGAGCAAGCTCCCTCGCCACAGGGTTTCAGGTCAATCCATCGGGCCGTAACGCTTGGCCGCCTCGATCGCCAACCCGCTGCCGATGCTGCCGAAGATGTTGCCTTCCACATGCTGCGCCTTCGGCAACATTGCCGAGACGCTGTTGCGCAGCGCCGGAATCCCGCTCGAACCGCCAGTGAAGAACACCGTATCTACCTGATCGACCCGCACATTCGCGTCGTTCAGCAATTGGGTCACGCTGTTGCGCACCCGCTCCAGCAAGTTGTCGATGGCTGATTCGAACAGCGCACGAGTCAGTTCCACACTCAAACCGGGCTCGATGCGGTCCAGCGGCACATGACGGCTGTCGGCGTGGGTCAGCTGGATCTTGGTCTCTTCCACTTCCATCGCCAGCCAGTGCCCGGCGCGCTGGTCGATCAGCTTGAACAGGCGATCGATGCCGCCGGTGTCTTCGATGTCGTAGCGCATGCTGCCCAGGGCCAGGGTCGATTTCTGCGAGTACACCGAGTTGATGGTGTGCCAGGTCGCCAGGTTCATGTGATGGCTGGTGGGCATGTAGGCGCCGCTCTTCATACGGCTGCCGTAGCCGAACAGCGGCATCAGGCCTTGCAGGCTCAGCTGTTTGTCGAAATCGGTCCCGCCGATGTGCACGCCGCCGGTGGCGAGGATGTCGTCGTGACGGTTGTCGTGCCCGCGTCGCTCAGGGGACAGGCGCACCAGCGAGAAGTCCGACGTACCACCGCCGATGTCGACAATCAGTACCAGCTCTTCCTTTTCGATGGTGGATTCATAGTCGAACGCCGCTGCAATCGGCTCGTACTGGAACGAGACGTCCTTGAAACCAATGGCGCGGGCTACGTCCACCAGGGTGTTCTCGGCTTCCTGGTCGGCCAGTTCATCGTCATCGACGAAAAACACCGGACGGCCCAGCACCACTTCCTCGAACTCCCGACCGGCAGCGGCTTCGGCGCGCTTTTTCAACTGGCCGATGAACAGCCCGAGCAGGTCCTTGAACGGCATCGCCGTGCCGAGGACGCTGGTGTCGTGCTTGATCAGCTTGGAGCCCAGCAGGCTCTTGAGCGAGCGCATCAAGCGGCCCTCGTAACCTTCCAGGTACTCGTGCAGCGCCAGCCGGCCGTACACCGGGCGGCGTTCTTCCATATTGAAGAAGACCACCGAGGGCAGGGTTATCTTGTCGTCCTCCAGCGCGATCAGCGTTTCCATGCCGGGGCGCAGCCAGCCGACGGTGGAGTTGGACGTGCCGAAGTCGATACCGCAGGCACGGGCTGGAGATGCGTTTTTCATGTCTTTCAAGTTCCGGTTAAAAAACGGCCGCGCAGTGTATGTCAGTGCGGCGCAGATTCGAAGGCCGACTATCTGTTAAATCACATTGATCTACGCTTGAAAGATGCGCCATCACCCCCAAACTTCCCTGCATAGGTTTGGCAATCCTTGGGCGACAGCAAGAACTGCGCCTGGCTGCCGATAAACTACTGATGCGCTGCCCGGTCACAAAATTGAGATTGATCAATCAAGACGCTGTAAACCAGAGCATGCTGTACCGAGTGGCGCGATTTCGATAATGGATGGTGATTCCCTCGATGGACTTCAAAGACTATTACAAGATTCTCGGCGTGGAGCCGACCGCGGACGATAAGGCGATCAAGGCCGCCTATCGGAAGCTGGCGCGCAAATACCACCCCGATGTCAGCAAGGAAAAGGACGCCGAGGCCAAGTTCAAGGATGCGTCGGAAGCCTATGAAGCGCTGAAAAGCGCCGACAAGCGCGCCGAATACGACGACTTGCGCAAATACGGTCACCATGGCCAGCCGTTCCAGGGCCCGCCGGGTTGGCAGAGTCGTGGTGGTTTCGGTGGCGGTGGTCAGGACACGGGCGATTTCTCGGACTTCTTCAGTTCGATCTTCGGCAACCGTGGTTCGGGTTTCGGTGGTGGTGGACGGTCGGGCCATAGCGCCGGTCGTCGAGGGCAAGACGTGGAAATGGAATTACCGGTTTTTCTGGAAGAAACCCTCTCGACCGAATCGAAGAAGGTCAGCTTCCAGGTGCCGCAGTACAACGCTGCCGGCCAGCATGTCAGCAACACCAGCAAAAGCTTGAACGTGAAGATCCCCGCCGGCGTGACCGACGGCGAGCGCATCCGCCTCAAGGGGCAGGGTGCTCCGGGCATCGGTGGCGGGGCCAATGGCGACCTGTACCTGACCATTCGTTTTGCGCCACACCCCAAATTCGATGTCGAAGGCGAGAACCTGATCATCACCTTGCCACTGGCGCCGTGGGAACTGGCACTGGGGACCGAAGTCGCGGTGCCGACCCTGACAGGCAAGATCAACCTCAAGGTTCCGGCCGGCAGCCAGAATGGCCAGCGCATGCGCGCCAAGGGTCACGGCCTGATGCACAAGGCCGGGCACCGTGGTTACCTGTTCGTGCAGCTCAAGGCGGTGATGCCGAAAAAACTCGACCATGACGTCAAGGCGTTGTGGGAGGAGTTGGCGAAAAAAGCCGCTTTCGATCCGCGAGAGAATTTTTGATTCCGAGATAAGGAGGAGCCCAATCATGAGCGACCCCGTGATCGTTCTATTGGACCTGGCAGAATTCTGTGAGGCGACCGAGTTGTCGGACGTGCATGTGATCGAGATCGTCGAACACGGCATCCTCGAACCACAGGGTACAGAGCCCAAGGATTGGCGTTTCACCGACTACGAACTGGTTTTGGCCAAGCGCGCCGCCAAGCTGCGGCGCGACCTGGAGCTGGAATGGGAAGGTGTCGCCCTGGCGCTGGACCTGCTTGACGAGGTCCAGCAACTGCGGGCCGAGAACCGCATGCTCAAGCAGCGGTTGGGGCGCTTGGTGATCGAATAGCTGTAAACACTAAACCTGTGGCGAGGGGGCTTGCCCCCGTTGGGTTGCGTAGCGACCCCAAATCCGGTCATCGCGGTTTTTCAGACTGACCGCATGCGTCGATTTTACGACTGCTGCGCAGCCGAACGGGGGCAAGCCCCCTCGCCACAGCGGTCCCAAGGAGTTACACCTTCCTGGGCAACACCACGCTAAACAGTGTGCCCTGTTCGGCGCTGGAACTGACCTCGATCGTCCCTTGATGGGCATCAACCACTTCCTTGACGATGAACAGTCCCAGACCGAGACTGGTGCTCGGCCCGCCGAGTTCTTCGTCGGCACTGCGTACCAGTGGATCGAAGATTGTGCCGATGACCTCGGGCGGAATCGGGATGCCGTCGTTGTGCACGGTGAGCCGAACGCTGTCCGCTTCGCCCCTGAGGGTCAGTTTGATCACGCTGTGGTTCGAACCGTGCTGCAAGGCATTGCCGATCAGGTTCTGCAGCATTTGAGCGAGCCTTCGGCCATCCCATACACCCCGGGTATCGCCTTCGACGCTCAGTGTCGGATCGCATTGCGGATGAGCAGCGCAGGCTTGGGCAATCGCTTCGCGCGCCGCCTCGGCCAGGTCCATGGGCGCCGGTTCGATCGGCAGGCGCTTGCCCAGGCGACTGCGCACCAGTTCCAGCAAATCGCTGACCATCACCGCCATGTGCCGCGCGCCATCCTTGATATTGTTTGCACAGGTCAGCGCATCGCCTTCAAGCGTTGCTTTACGCAGCAGTAACTCGGTGGACATGCTTACTGCCTGCAATGGCGCTCGCAGGTCATGCCCGAGTATCGCCAGAAACAGATCCCGCGAATGGTTGACCTGTTCGGCATAGGCGGCGGTGGATTCGGCGAGGGCTTCATCGATGGCTTCGTTGAAACGGATCATGTCCTGGAAATAGGTCAGGTCCGGTGACTCCAGGCTGTCGACCCACAACCGAATCACACAGGCCCGCAAATGGCGGAACTCGCTGGTCATTTGCACCAGGTCGAAGCCCACGGTATGCCGCAGTTCGCCATGGCTGGCACCCGCTTCATCCAGGCTTGGGGTTTTCTCCGGGCCTTCGCCCTTGGCCTTGGCGAGCTGTTCGCTGGCGGTTTGCGCGGTGCTCATGTCCCGCGCTGCCGCCAGCAGAATGGCCTTGGCGTGATCGCGCAAGGCTGCTCGATCCATGCACTCGGCCGCCGGGGTGATCGTTCTGGCGAACTGTTCCCATTCATCGACGATACGGTCCACGTGTTGCCTGATGAATTCGGATAAGCGCATGGCCGTTACCTGCCTGGAGAGTCTGGGCATCTTAGCCTCTTTGTAGATCGGTAAAAACTACCGCTGACACGCCGGATCATGCTTGCAGGTCGTGCAGGTGGTACTTATTTGTTTTTTAGATTCTTAAGTTGGAAGGTGTTGTTTGTTTTATCGCTATTTTCCAACAGTTATTTAATCTTTTGTTTTTGCAGGTATTGAATAAGCTTGGCGTTCTTCTCAAATGCATAGGGATACATGCGCAATGAATGAATTGTCAGAAGGGGGCGTTTCCAACATTTCTCAAGAGATGACAGCTGGCGCCAATGTTTATTTGAATTATCTTGCAACCAAAGTTCCCGCATTCATAAAGAAACCATCTGTATCAAGTTTTGTATCAACGACTGATATGAAACCGGACGTTCCCGAGTGGTACATCAAGGCGAGCGCTATCAACCGTCAGTATCTCAACGAACTCATCAGTGAGCGCTGGCGGTTGCAAGACAGCCTGGATGACACACTGGGCGATTTGCAAAAGGACATCAATAAGTTCGCCGAACCCTTGCTTGTTCAGGCCCTGAAAGAAAAACTGAACCTGGATCTGGATGTTCATGCGACATCGGTACGGCTTTATATTCCGGCCCTTTTGGGTTTTGGCGTCGACACCAATGCCAGTCGGCTCAGGCAGTCAACTCTGCTGGAGGCCGCCCTCCATAACTTCGAGGACTCTGAAACCCGTGCTGGCGCCTTTCGTGATGGCTCCGGCATTTTCATTACCGACGCCGAAGGAGCCCTGACGCGCCATTCATTGACCATCGAAAGTTTTGCGAGCCTTTGCAGGGATCTGGATCTCGGTGCGCAATATCAGCGGCACATCAAAGGGTTGCTGGCCCCTTCGGCGGTTGATGCCAAGGCCTCGCTTGAGCAGCACTTCATCGGGACCGAAAAGGCCGCGTTCAATGAGTCAGCGCTGATTGCCTATTTGAAGAGTGATATCACTTCTTATGCATATGGCAAGTTGCAGCAACTGCGAGACAACCAGACAAACGTCACGATGGGCAATCGCCCGTTACAGTCTCATCGGCTGACTCTTTTGGGCGTGAAGCTGTCGGGTATCGTGTTGTTCAGTGCAGTGGCTGATCCGACACGAGTAAAGCGAATCTACAACAGCCTGGTTCCGGCGGACCAACGAACAATGATGGAGTGGTCGCGCAAACTGGCCATTTTACCCGGGCAGGAGTTTGATCAATTCAAACTGCTCAAGGCCTTTTTTGCCAACGGGCCAAGTGGTGTGGTCGACGAGGTGCTGGGCAGGAACGATATTTTCACGCAGAGCCGGCTCGATGGCACCTTGATCGCCTACGTCCCTGACGACCCTGAACATCCCTTGAAGGAATATTCGTCCTTCACCGACTTCATGAAGGCGCTGACGAGCCAGTTGCGCTCGTCGGACTATCAGCAGTTCTTCAGTCGGTTCGTACCGCAAAAAGACCAGGGCAGGTTTTTCGCTCGCGTCAGGGAGCGCTTCAGCACCTTCACCTGGCAGCAGCGGGAGCCGTTGAACATGGGGCCATGGTGGCGGGAAACCGCAGTGGAAAACCCCGACGCAGAACCGATCACCCATGTGATCGAAGGCGCGCTCTGGCCTCAGTTCAGTCGATGGCGGCGCGACAAGGCCATCGCCGATGCGCGACATATCGCCGTGCCCACTGGCGATGAAGATGCCAATGCCCGCTGGGCGCGGCTGAGGAGTTACGCGAACATCGGCTGGAATGTGTTCAACTTCGGCGCAATGCTGGTGCCTGGCCTGGGGGAGGCCATGTTGGGCGTGATGGTCGGGCAAATGCTGCTCGAAACCATGGAGGGCATTGAGGACTGGAGCAAGGGAGACAAGGAAGAAGCGTCGGCGCTTCTGTGCGGTGTCCTGATCAATGCTGCCCAGTTGGCAATCATGGCGGCAGGGCATGTTTTACCCACGGGCGCAGCGCCAGCGGTCCGGCCTTCATCTTTTGTCGATCAGCTGAAGCCGGTGGTGCTCGCTGACGGCAAGACCCGTCTCTGGAATCCGGACCTGAGTCCGTATGAACATCAAGTCAGTCTGAGTCCGGGTACGAAGCCAAACGAGCGAGGCCTGTATCTGCACAACGATCAGGAATTCCTGTCGATCGGCGGTAAATACTTTGCGGTGCAAGACGATCCACTCACGGGGCAACCGCGGATTCTCCATCCGGATCGAGCGATGGCCTACCAACCGAAGCTTGAACACAATGGCGCAGGCACCTGGCATACCGAGCTCGACCGCCCTGTCGAATGGACCTCGACCGAGCTCATGCGGCGGTTGGGGGCGAGGGTAGAAACGTTCGACGATGCAACGCTTGAGCAGATCCGGATCGCCAGTGGCGTCGAAGCAGATGTGCTGCGTCGGCTGCATGTCGAAAACGAAGCACCGCCGGCGTTGCTGGTCGACACGATCGAACGGTTCAAGACGTGGTCGGACACGGGGAAGCTGCCACAGAGCGGTCTGTCGCCATCAGACAATGCCAATGTGCGGGTGCTTCAGGATGCTTTTGCACAATTGCCCGACGGCGTGGCCGAGGAACTGCTGGCCGCCGCTGCTCCGGCGGATTTGCGAGCACTGGCCGAACAAAAGCGCATTGCCTTGCATCTGCGGCAACAGGTGCGGGCGGCCTTGCTGGAAGTACGTTTGGCGCGCGCCTATGAAGGGCTGTTCCTTGACTCGATGCACGCTCCGGATACGGAACGGCTGGCGCTGCACACCCTGGAAACCTTGCCGAACTGGCCGGGCGACGTGCGCATTGAAGTTCGCGAACATTCGTTCACCGGGCACCTGCGCGACAGCATTGGCCCGGAGAACGCACGTACGCGCAAAGTGCTGGTCAGCACGGACGAGGGCTATGAAGCGCGGGATGCCGAGGATAACCATCTGCGGGGTGCCGACGATCTTTTTTCATCCGTCTTGCACGCTCTGCCCGACGCCGAACGCAAAGCGCTGGGGTACGAGATCTATCAAGGCGCGAACCTCAAACGCAGTGTTCAAAATGCCCCGTTGGCGCGTGACAAGCTGCGTCCGATGCTGGCGGACAACCCTCTGCGCAAGCCCGCCTACGATCCCGAAACGATGAAGTTGCGCGGTGGCATGTTTGCCCCCCAGGGCATTCGACAACTGACCGGCCGAGTGACGCCGCAGGAGCGGGTCAGGAGTGTGCGCCCCGGGTGGACGGAAACCGAGGCCCAGGCTTACCTGGACGGCGGGGGCGACGACGTTACTCCGGAACAGCGGGCAAGCGCATTGGAGGCGGAGTTCGATCGTCTCAATGCCAATTTCCGGCACTGGCTCAATTTACCCACCGAAGCGTTCAGGTACAGCCCTGCCGGCATTGCCGAATGGCAGACCCGAAACTCGATCTACACAACCATTCGCCAGTGCTGGCAGCACACCGGGCCCAGGGATGTGGACCCTTTGGGAAATATGTACGGGACAGCGCTTGATTTCAGAAACGTTCCCCTGGGGCGACACTTGGGAAGCATGCCTCTGTTGGAAGCCGATTTTCAGCACGTCACCAGCCTGAACTTGCTGGGCACTGAAATGAGCGATGCCCACGTCACGTTTCTGGTTCATTTCCCGAAACTCCGTTCGCTGAATCTCACCGGTAACCAGCTCACGCAATTTCCTCGTGCGGTGGGGCGAATGCGTGGGCTGACCGAACTGAACCTCGGCGATAACCGGATAGTGCTGGATGCCCAGGGAGCTACCTATTTGAGATGGCTCTCCCGGCTGAAAAGTCTGGATCTGCAAGGAAACCCGTTGGGGAGAGTGCCCGATATCGGTGGGATGCGCATGCTGCATACCCTGATGCTGGGTGACACCGGGATTGATACCTGGCCGGACGGGCTGTTCGCTCAACCCAGGTTCCGGCATTTTTACCTGAACCTGCAGCGCAACGAACTGACCGTTATCCCGCAGGTTACGCCCGGCTCAGCCTCCGCGGAGCTGTTGGCGCGCACGGTATTGAATCGCGATCCGCCGTGGTTGTCGGCCGAGAACCTGGAAACGCTCAGAGGTTATATCCGGTCCGTCGGCCTGGACCCCGATCGTCCGTATCCGCCTCGCGGCGTGCGCGACAGTCTCGAGTGGGAGGAAGGCTTGACGCGACCTGAGTGGGTGGCCAAACAGGATGTTTGGAACAGCGTTGAGGATGAGTTCGGCTCAGTACCTTTTTTCAACAAGATCAGGCAACTGACCCAGTCCAGCCATTTCAAGCATGACCTCGCGTTCAGGAAGGACATGACGAGCAAGGTCTGGAGAATGCTGGAAGCGATGTCCAGGGACAGCGAGCTGCGGCGCAATCTTTTTGTCATGGGCAGGGATGAGGTCACCCTTTGTGTCGATGCCGGGGCACAGCTGTTCAACGCGATGGGGGTGGAGGTGCTGATCCACGAGGCCTATGCACTGGGCAATCCGGCTCTGGTGGAGGCGGAACTGGTGCAGTTGGCCAGAGGCAAATCCCGACTGGATGAGTTGAGCCGGATTGCCCACAAGGAGGTCGCCGAGCGACTGCAGAACGGTGAGCAATTCAGGGTTGTCGATGCCGAAGGCTCAGTCTCGGGGAGCATCGATGAAGTCGAGGTGCACCTGGCCTACATGACGGACCTGGCCGAACGACTGGATCTGCCCTGGCAATCCCGTGACTTGCAATTTCGCACGCACACAGGTGTCACCCCCGAGATGATCGAAAGTGCCTATCAGCGGGTACTGGCTCTGGAAGCCGGCGACTTGTTGCGTGATTCGATCATCGAACAGCCGTTCTGGGAGACTTTCATCCAGCGTTTGAATCGAAGCGCTTTCAAAGTCTTCAGGCGACGAATCGATGCGACGACGGAGTTTTACATGGCGCTTGATAAGCGCGCGACCGAACCGAATCTATCGGTCGAGGCCAAGGCAGCTCTCAAAGAAGAGCTGCGGGTCCTCGCCGCAGAGTTGGGTAAACCGGAAAGCGCGATTGCTCCGGGAGAGGTCATGACAGACGAGGCTTATGCCGCCGAGCTGGAGGCGATCAACACCGAGATGAAAACGCTGATGAAGACCCTGACCCAGCAGGCGATGGATCGGGCGAAGCTGCAAAGGGTAGAGATTCCCTTCACGGTCGAACCGAATAACTGATTGACCTGACAAACAACCCTACCGGCACGAAGACTGACGCCATTCGTGCCGGTTTTTTTATACCTGAGCGAATCTCAAAACAGGAAGTAACGCTGAGCCATCGGCAACACATCCGCTGGCTCGCACCAGAGCAAGACACCGTCGGCCTTAACCTGATAAGTCTGCGGATCGACGTCGATGTCCGGCAGGTAGTCGTTGTGAATCAGGTCGGTTTTCTGCACCTCGCGACAGCCTTTGACCACGGCGATTTTCTTCTTCAGGCCCAGGGCCTCGGGCAAACCCGCCTCCTGCGCGGCCTGGCTGATAAAGGTCAGGCTGGTGGCATGCAACGAGCCGCCGTAACTGGCGAACATCGGGCGGTAGTGCACTGGTTGCGGCGTTGGAATAGACGCGTTGGCGTCACCCATCAGGCTGGCCGCAATGGCACCGCCCTTGAGGATCAGCGTTGGCTTTACCCCGAAAAACGCTGGACGCCAGAGCACCAGATCCGCCCACTTGCCCACTTCGACCGAGCCCACTTCATGGCTGATCCCGTGGGTGATCGCCGGGTTGATGGTGTACTTGGCGATGTAGCGTTTGGCGCGGAAGTTGTCATTGCCTTCGCCATCTTGTGGCAGCGGACCGCGCTGCTTCTTCATTTTGTCGGCGGTCTGCCAGGTGCGCGTGATGACTTCGCCGACGCGGCCCATGGCCTGGCTGTCGGAGCTGATCATCGAGAACGCGCCAAGGTCATGCAGGATGTCTTCGGCGGCAATCGTCTCGCGGCGGATGCGGCTTTCGGCGAAGGCCACGTCTTCGGCAATGCTCGGGTCCAGGTGGTGGCAGACCATCAGCATGTCGAGGTGCTCGTCGATGGTGTTGCGGGTGAACGGCCGGGTCGGGTTGGTCGAGCTCGGCAACACGTTGGCGAAACCGCAGGCCTTGATGATGTCCGGGGCATGACCGCCACCGGCACCTTCGGTGTGATAGGTGTGGATGGTGCGGCCCTTGAAGGCGGCGAGGGTGGTTTCGACGAAGCCGGACTCGTTGAGGGTGTCGGTGTGGATGGCGACCTGGACGTCGTATTGGTCGGCCACTGTCAGGCAGTTGTCGATGCTCGCGGGCGTGGTTCCCCAGTCTTCGTGCAACTTCAGGCCGATGGCGCCGGCCTTGACCTGTTCGATCAACGGCTCCGGCAGGCTGGCGTTGCCCTTGCCGGTGAGGCCGATGTTCATCGGGAACGCATCGGCGGCCTGGAGCATGCGCGCCAGGTGCCACGGGCCGGAGGTGCAGGTGGTGGCGTTGGTGCCGGTGGCCGGTCCCGTGCCGCCGCCGATCATGGTGGTGACGCCGCTCATCAGCGCTTCTTCGATCTGCTGCGGACAGATGAAGTGGATGTGGGTGTCGATGCCGCCGGCGGTGAGGATCATGCCTTCACCGGCGATCACTTCGGTGCTGGCGCCGACCGCGATGGTGACGTTGGGCTGGATGTCCGGGTTGCCGGCCTTGCCGATGGCCGCGATGCGTCCGTCCTTGAGGCCGACGTCGGCCTTGACGATGCCCCAGTGGTCGATGATCAGCGCGTTGGTGATCAGGGTATCGACCACCTCGGCGGCCAGCCGTTGGCTTTGGCCCTGGCCGTCGCGAATGACTTTGCCGCCGCCGAATTTCACTTCTTCGCCGTAGGTGGTGAAGTCCTGTTCCACTTCGATCCACAGCTCAGTGTCGGCCAGACGGACCTTGTCACCGACGGTGGGGCCGAACATGTCGGCGTAGGCTTGTCTTGAGATTTTCATGCGCTTGCCTTGAAAGTGAAGTGCGGTAGTCCGCGGTCCATTGTGGCGAGGGAGCTTGCTCCCGTTCGGCTGCGCAGCAGTCGTAAAATCTGCCGCTCCGATTATTCAGATAGATCGCACCAGCTGTGTTGCGAGCGCTTCGCACTCGAGCGGGAGCAAGCTCCCTCGCCACAGGGTTTGCGTGTCAGTCGAGGTCGCCCATGATCCTGCCGGCAAACCCGAACACCCGGCGATGCCCGGCCAGGTCCACCAGCTCGACCTCGCGGCTCTGCCCCGGTTCGAAGCGCACTGCGGTGCCGGCGGGGATGTTCAGGCGCATGCCGCGGCTGGCGACGCGGTCGAAGGTCAGCGCGTCGTTGGTTTCGAAAAAGTGGTAATGCGAGCCGACCTGGATCGGCCGGTCGCCGCTGTTGGCCACCTTCAGGCTGACAGTGCGTCGGCCCACGTTAAGCTCGATGTCGCCGGGCTGGATCTGGTACTCACCGGGAATCATCACTGGGCTCCTTGGAGAATCTTGTAGTAGAGGGCGGTCGGTTTGTAGCGCCCGTTCGGGTCGCAGGCGTAGTCCGGAATTTCGCCGGCACGGGTGTAACCCAGGGCCTTGTAGAAGTCTTCGGCGGGGGAGCCGGCCTCGGTGTCGAGGTAGAGCATGCCGCGCTTGTGCTGGCGGGCGGCGAGCTCCAGGGCATGCATCAACTGCTGGCCCAGGCCGCGACGACGGGCGTGTTCACGCACCAGCAGTTTCTGCACTTCGGCGCGATTCAGCCCATTGGCTTTCTGGCACAGGTTCAGTTGCACACTGGCCTGCACCTGTTCGTCCTTGACCACCACCCACAGCAGCACGTTGCCTTTGTTCAGGTTGTCCTGGACTTCATCGAAATGGGCTCGGGCCTGGGTGGCGTCCAGATCCGCCATGAACCCGACGCTGGCGCCATAGCCGACGGCGTCGAGCAGCAGATCAATCAATCCCTGACGATAGTGCGCAAAGCTTTCAACATTGACGCGTCGCAGTTGGGCGGCGTTCATGGGGCATCACTCCTTGTGGGGATCGGGTGGCATTGCGCCCGGATCGAGGATCAGTTGCATGAAGGTCAGGTCCAGCCAGCGGCCGAACTTGGTACCCACCTGCGGCATTTGGCCGGTGACGACAAAACCGGCCCGATCGTGCAGCCGGATCGAGGCGCTATTACCGCTTTCGATGGCGGCGACCATCACGTGTTTGTTACAGCCTTTGGCGCGCTCGATCAGCGCTGCCATCAGTTGCGGGCCGAGGCCATTGCCACGCTGGTCGTTGCGCACGTACACCGAGTGCTCGACCGTGTGGCGGAACCCGTCGAAGGGGCGCCAGTCACCGAATGAAGCGTAGCCGAGTACGTTGTCGTCGCCGTCGACGATTACCAGAATCGGATAGCCCTGGGCTTGCCGCGCGCTGAACCAGGCCTGGCGGTTGCCCAGGTCCACGGCCTGTTCGTTCCAGATCGCCGTGGTGTTGAGCACCGCGTCGTTGTAGATGTCGCGGATCGCCGGCAGATCGGCGTGCAGCGCATCGCGGATGTGGTAAGTCATGGCGCAGCCTCAGGCGATCGGTTGGTGAACGGTGACCAGTTTGGTGCCGTCGGGAAACGTCGCTTCGACCTGGATCTCCGGGATCATTTCCGGGATGCCTTCCATCACTTGCTCGCGGCTGAGCAGGGTGGTGCCGTAGTGCATCAGCTCGGCCACGGTCTGGCCGTCACGCGCGCCTTCGAGCAGCGCCGCGGAAATGTAGGCCATGGCCTCCGGGTAATTGAGTTTCACGCCGCGAGCCAAACGCCGCTCGGCCACGAGGCCGGCGGTGAAGATCAGCAGCTTGTCTTTTTCGCGTGGGGTCAGGTCCATCGTAGAAATCCATAATCGGCAGTTAAAAAGTCTTCTGTAGGAGCGTATTCAGGTGGCCCATATTCTGGGTGGGACGGCTTCGCGGCCGAGCAACGCAGGCCGGAGCAATCGCCACAAATCAATTAGCCAACCCCGTGCCAACAGCGCCTCGCTGGCCAGGCACCGGGCGACCAACAGCCCCGGCAGCTGCGTCAGATCCCCGCGCACCTCATTGGGCAGCGAGCGGCACTTCTCCAGCAATTCACTATCAATCTCTCCGGTCACCAGCAACGTCGCAAACACCGGTTGCCCATCCAGCCCGATCGGCGAGTCCAGCAAACCGTCATCCCCGGTAATGCGCTGGCGTTCGTGCCAGAGCAACTGGCCGTCGCGGCGGATATCCAGGTGGGCCTGGAAGTGTCCGAGGTCGAAGCGCTCGCCACTGGCCGGACGCCCCAGCGCGACCACGTCCCAGTAGAACAACCGGGCATCGCCCTCAAGATCAATGCTCGTGCTGAGTTCAGCCTGAGCGGCGCTGAAGATAATCGTCTCTTGCGGCAGCCACTCCAACGTAGCACCGGCGGCAACGCGCAAGTCGAGTTTCTGATAAGCCGGCCCGGCCGCGCGATACCACTTGGCGGCGCCAGGGCTGGTGATTTGTGCCCAGGCGTGGGTGCCGACGCTGGCCGAGATGTCCAGCCGATCACCCCCGGCAATCCCGCCCGGCGGGTGGACGATGATGTGCTGACACACCTCGGGGCCTTCGGCATACAAGTGCTTCTGCACCCGCAGCGGGCCTTGATGACGGCGCTGTACCGGGCGGGTGCTGGCGCCGAAACGGGCGTAGCCCAGCTCCAGCTCGGCATGCCAGCTCGGGGTAAACAGCGCAGTGGGGAGAGGTAAATTCATATCGTCTAATTTATCGTCAGAAGGCTGCAGGTTAGATCGTAACCAGCCCGCGCACACCTTCGGCTTCCATATTTTCGCCACGACCCTGCTGCACGATCTCGCCCCGGGACATCACCAGGTACTGATCGGCCAGCTCGGCGGCGAAATCGTAGAACTGCTCCACCAGCAAAATTGCCATGTCGCCACGGGCCGCGAGCTTTTTGATCACCGCGCCGATTTCCTTGATCACTGACGGCTGGATGCCTTCGGTGGGTTCGTCGAGAATCAGCAGCCGTGGACGACTGGCCAGTGCCCTGCCGATCGCCAGCTGTTGCTGCTGACCGCCGGACAAGTCACCGCCACGCCGTTGCTTCATTTGCAGCAGCACCGGGAAAAGCTCGTAGATGAACGCCGGGACTTCCTTGGCCTCGGAGCCAGGAAACCGCGACAGGCCCATCAGCAGGTTTTCTTCCACGGTCAGCCGGCCGAAGATTTCCCGGCCCTGAGGCACGTAGGCGATCCCGGCGTGAACCCGTTGGTGCGGCTTGAACGTGGTGATCGGTTTACCTTCCCAGTTCACCGCGCCCTCCTTGGCCGGCAGCAAACCCATCAGGCATTTGAGCAAGGTGGTCTTACCCACGCCGTTGCGCCCCAGCAGGCAGGTGACTTCGCCGACCTTCACCTCAAACGTCAGGCCCCGCAGGATGTGGCTACCGCCGTAGTACTGGTGCAGCTTGTCGACTTGCAGCATCTTCAAATTCCCCCTGTGATCGTTCCCACGCAGAGCGCGGAATCGATCAATTGCTCATCAGCGGCCGAGGTAGACCTCGATCACCCGCTCATTGTCCTGCACCTGCTCCAGTGACCCTTCGGCCAGCACGCTGCCCTGGTGCAACACGGTGACGTGGTCGGCGATCGAGCCGACGAAGCCCATGTCGTGTTCCACCACCATCAGCGAATGCTTGCCGGCCAGGCGCTTGAACAGTTCGGCGGTGAATTCGGTTTCGGCGTCGGTCATGCCCGCCACCGGCTCGTCGAGTAGCAGCAGTTGCGGGTCTTGCATCAGCAGCATGCCGATTTCCAGAAACTGCTTCTGACCGTGGGACAACAAACCCGCCGGGCGATTGACCGAGGCAGTCAGGCGAATGGTCTCCAGCACTTCGCTGATGCGATCCCTTTGTTCGCCGCTCAGGCGAGCCCGCAAGCTGGCCCACACCGACTTGTCGGTTTTCTGCGCCAGCTCCAGGTTTTCAAACACGCTCAAGGCTTCGAACACGGTTGGCTTCTGGAACTTGCGACCGATACCGGCCTGGGCGATCTGCACTTCGCTCATCTGCGTCAGGTCCAGGGTTTCACCGAACCAGGCCTTGCCGTGACTGGGGCGGGTCTTGCCGGTGATCACGTCCATCAGCGTGGTCTTGCCCGCGCCGTTGGGGCCGATGATGCAGCGCAATTCGCCAACGCCGATGTACAGGTTCAGATTGTTGAGCGCCTTGAAACCATCGAAGCTGACGCTGATGTCTTCCAGGGTCAGGATGGTGCCGTGGCGCGTATTCAGGCCGGGGCCGACGCGTTGGCCGAGGCCAATGGCATCGCGGCTGCTGCCGGCATCCTTGTTGGGCTGCGGTGGGAAAAAGGCCGGTTCGAGCATGAATTCAGCCGTTGCAGTGATCCTCATTGTTCACCCCTTTTCTTCAGCAGCCCGATCACACCCTTAGGCAGGTACAGCGTCACGACGATGAACAGCGCGCCGAGGAAGAACAGCCAGTATTCCGGAAACGCCACGGTGAACCAGCTCTTCATCCCGTTGACCACACCGGCACCCAGCAGCGGGCCGATCAGCGTGCCGCGCCCCCCCAAGGCAACCCAGACCGCCGCTTCGATCGAGTTGGTCGGCGACATTTCGCTCGGGTTGATGATCCCGACTTGCGGCACATACAACGCCCCCGCCAGGCCACACAACACCGCACTCAACACCCAGACAAACAGCTTGAAGCCGCGCGGGTCGTAGCCGCAGAACATCAGGCGGTTCTCGGCATCGCGCAACGCGGTCAGCACCCGGCCGAACTTGCTTTGCGCCAGCCGCCAGCCGATGAACAGGCTCGCCACCAGCAACAGTACCGTGGCGAAAAACAACACCGCGCGAGTCCCCGGTTCCGTGATGCCAAACCCGAGAATGCTGCGGAAGTTGGTGAAGCCGTTGTTGCCGCCAAACCCGGTTTCGTTGCGGAAAAACAGCAGCATCCCGGCGAAGGTCAGGGCCTGGGTCATGATCGAGAAATACACGCCCTTGATCCGCGAGCGGAAGGCGAAGAAACCGAATACCAATGCCAGCAAACCCGGCGCCAATACCACCAGGCACATGGCCCAGAGGAAGCTGCTGGTGCCGGTCCAGTACCACGGCAATTCGGTCCAGGACAGGAACGTCATGAACGCCGGCAAGCCGTCACCCGAGGCTTGGCGCATCAGGTACATGCCCATCGCATAACCGCCGAGGGCGAAGAACAGACCGTGACCGAGGGACAGGAGGCCGGCGTAACCCCAGACCAGATCGAGGGCGAGGGCGACGATGGCGTAGCAAAGAATCTTGCCCACCAGTGTCAGCGTGTAGGCCGAGACGTGCAGCGCGCTGTCGGGCGATAACAACGACAGCAATGGCAACGCCAGTAGCAAAACGAGAATCACCGCGCCAACAGTGATGGTGACTTTGGGGCCGGCTTTTTTTGTCGCGGTAACGAGCAGAGGCTGGTTCATCAGTCGATCACCCGTCCTTTCAGTGCGAAGAGGCCTTGCGGACGTTTCTGGATGAACAGAATGATCAACGCGAGGATCAGGATTTTGCCCAGCACCGCACCGATCTGCGGTTCGAGAATCTTGTTGGCGATGCCCAGGCCGAACGCGGCCAGCACGCTGCCGGCCAATTGGCCGACACCGCCGAGCACCACCACCAGGAACGAATCGATGATGTAGCTCTGGCCGAGGTCAGGGCCGACGTTGCCGATCTGGCTGAGCGCCACGCCACCGAGGCCGGCGATGCCCGAGCCTAAGCCGAAGGCGAGCATGTCCACGCGCCCGGTCGGCACCCCGCAGCACGCCGCCATGTTGCGGTTCTGGGTGACGGCGCGCACGTTCAAGCCAAGGCGCGTCTTGTTCAACAGCAGCCAGGTCAGCACCACCACAAACAAGGCAAACGCGATGATCACGATGCGGTTGTATGGCAGCACTAGGTTGGGCAGTACCTGGATCCCGCCCGACAACCACGCCGGGTTGGCCACTTCGACGTTCTGCGCACCGAACACCAACCGCACCAACTGGATCAGCATCAGGCTGATGCCCCACGTCGCGAGCAGGGTTTCCAGCGGGCGACCGTAGAGGTGGCGAATCACCGTGCGCTCCAGCGCCATGCCGATGGCGGCGGTAACGAAAAACGCCACCGGCAGCGCAATCAGCGGATAGAACTCGACGGCTTGTGGGGCGAAGCGCTGGAACATCAGCTGCACCACGTACGTCGAGTACGCGCCGAGCATCAACATCTCGCCGTGGGCCATGTTGATCACCCCGAGCAGGCCGAAGGTGATCGCCAAGCCCAATGCCGCGAGCAGCAGAATCGAACCCAGGGACATGCCACTGAAGGCCTGGCCGAGCATCTCACCGATCAGCAATTTGCGTTTGACCTGGGCCAGGCTGGTTTCGGCGGCGGTGTGCACACTGGCGTCGGCTTCGACGCCGGGTTCGAGCAAGCCTTCGAGGCGGGTGCGGGCCAGCGGGTCGCCGGTTTCGCCGAGCAAACGCACGGCGGCGAGGCGCACGGCAGGGTCACTGTCGACCAGTTGCAGATTGGCCAAGGCCAGGCTCAGGGCGGCGTGAACGGTTTCGTCTTGTTCGCGGGTCAACTGTTGGTCGAGGAATTTCAGCTGCGCCGGTTTGGCGCTTTTCTGCAATTGCTGCGCGGCGGCCAGACGGATTTTGGCGTCGGCGGCGAGCAATTGGTGGCTGGCCAAAGCGGTGTCGATCAGACCCCGCAGGCGATTGTTCAGGCGCAGGGTTTTCGGTTGGCCATCGATGGTCAGCTCGCCTTGTTGCAGGGCGTTGATCAGTTCGATACGGGCCGGATCGGGCTGCGCGGCCCAGGTTTCCAGAAGCTTGGCTTGCTGCACGGGATTGGCCGCGACGAAGTCTTCGGCGTCGCCGGCGTGGACGGCCATCGGCAGTAACAGCGCGATGGCGAGGATCAAGCGGTAAAAGGCAGTGGGCATGTCAGTGTCCTTGCGCGGACTAAGTGTGGGAGCAAACTTTGTGGCGAGGGAGCTTGCTCCCGCTGGACTACGCAGTAGTCCCGTTTTTTGGGGCCGCTTCGCAGCCCAACGGGGGCAAGCCCCCTCACCACAAAGCCCGCTCACACAGGAGTTGTGTCGGGCCCGAGCTCCATGCTCAGGCCCCAGTGGCTCAGTTGCTCTTCACCGCATACTCCGGCTTCTTGTCGTTGCCCGGAATGAACGGGCTCCACGGTTGGGCGCGGATCGGCCCTTCGGTCTGCCACACCACGTTGAACTGACCGTCGGCCTGAATCTCGCCGATCATCACTGGCTTGTGCAGGTGGTGGTTGGTCTTGTCCATGGTCAGGGTGTAGCCGGACGGTGCGGCAAAGGTCTGGCCGGCCAGGGCTTCGCGGACTTTGTCGACGTCGGTGGATTTGGCCTTCTCGGCGGCTTGCGCCCACATGTGGATGCCGACGTAAGTGGCTTCCATCGGGTCGTTGGTCACCGCTTTGTCGGCGCCCGGCAGGTTGTGTTTCTTGGCGTAGGCTTTCCAGTCATCGACGAACTTCTTGTTCACCGGGTTTTCCACCGACTCAAAGTAGTTCCACGCCGCGAGGTTGCCCACCAGCGGTTTGGTGTCGATGCCGCGCAATTCCTCTTCACCCACGGAGAACGCCACGACCGGTACGTCGGTGGCTTTCAGGCCCTGGTTGGCCAGCTCTTTATAGAACGGCACGTTGGAGTCGCCGTTGACGGTGGAGATGACCGCCGTCTTGCCACCGGCAGAGAATTTTTTGATGCTGGCCACGATGGTCTGGTAATCGCTGTGGCCGAACGGGGTGTAGACCTCTTCGATGTCCTTGTCGGCCACACCTTTGGAGTGCAGGAACGAGCGCAGGATCTTGTTGGTGGTGCGCGGGTAGACGTAGTCGGTGCCGAGCAGGAAGTAGCGCTTGGCGCTGCCGCCTTCTTCGCTCATCAGGTATTCCACTGCCGGGATCGCCTGTTGGTTGGGCGCCGCGCCGGTGTAGAACACGTTCGGCGACATCTCTTCGCCTTCGTATTGCACCGGGTAGAACAGCAGGCCGTTGAGCTCTTCGAACACCGGCAGCACCGATTTACGCGACACCGAGGTCCAGCAACCGAACACCACCGCCACCTTGTCCTGGGTCAGCAACTGCCGGCCCTTTTCGGCGAACAGCGGCCAGTTCGATGCCGGGTCCACGACCACAGGCTCCAGCATCTTGCCGTTCACGCCGCCCTTGGCGTTGATTTCGTCGATGGTCATCAACGCCATGTCTTTGAGCGAGGTTTCGGAGATCGCCATGGTCCCGGACAACGAATGCAGAATACCGACCTTGATGGTCTCGGCGGCCTGGACAGTCCAGGTCATGCCCATCGCGGCAATGCTTGCCGTGAGTGTGAAAGCCTTGATCAAACTGCGACGCTTCATTGTGCGATCTCCATGAACGTTAAAGTTTTTTATGGTTGGCAGATGCGGACGACTGAAGGCTGTTTTGCAAGGGCTGTGCCCGGTCGGGGACGGGCAAGGAAATGTCGTATTAGAGTGGTTGCGGGGTTTGCGTGACGCACCATGAAGGGACGGGGCTGGCGCGTTGGTGCGAGAAGATGCGCCACATTGGGGCGAAGAATTGCCCCAATGCCGGTCAGTTAAGGTAAAGGCGCTGTGAATACAAAACCTGTGGCGAGGGGGCTTGCCCCCGTTGGGTCGCGAAGCGGCCCCAAAACCTGCAACTGCGGTGTATCGGGTGCACCGCGTGCAATGGTTTTACGACTGCTTCGCAGCCGAACGGGGGCAAGCCCCCTCGCCACAAAGGCTCGTTCCCAAAGAGTGGGGGGGCTATGCCGGGTCGACGTTATCCAGCGCCCGGTTAACCGCCAGCTCCGCCAGCATGATGCTCTGTTGAATCGCCAGCACCGTGTAGCGCTGTGGGCCGGTCAGGGAGTTAGCGAAATCGCTGGCCAGGACACTCGCCGTGGCTAACGATTCGTAGGCGTGGGCCAGGAGGCTTTCGGTGTCCATATTCGGGGCGACCAAGAACATGGTGCTGGGACGGCGGGGTTTTTCGGTGTAGGGGGCCGGGGGATCGAGGTAGTAGTCGAGGGCGCGTTTGATGGCTTCGCGATCCTTGAGTAATTCTTCGTTGCGCGAGGCTTCGGCGTTGGTGGTATTGAAGGGTGGGTCAGGAATTAATTTGTCCATTGAAAAATTTCTCCAGCGTTGGAGCCTCCACTTGCCGCTTCTCACACGGGAAGAGGTGGCAGCTATGTGCGAGGTGAGAAGACCGGTTATGGACACCCGGCCGGACCGAAGTCCGCCCGCACACAGCCGCCATAACGCATTTGCAGGCAGCTAATAAGCTGGCGGCGATTATGCGTGTACAGACACTGGATGACCATAAGTTGCCGGGCTTCTCACACCCGATCGCTGAGTTGTCAGCGACAGCCAAAGACTAGAGAGCCCGCTTCCGACGGACAACCTGAAAGATGCGTGGGAAAGGTCTGCGTTCTGATACATCCGTTAAACATTCAAAAGCGGAACGCGGAGCGTCCCTGGCGGCATTCCCACGCGGAGCGTGGGAATGATCACCCTGTGGGAGCGGTGAGTCAGCGCCGGCGCATCAGGCCGATGAAGAACAGCCCGCCAATCGCGGCGGTGGCGACGCCGATGGGCAAGTCTTCCGGGGCGATCAAGGTTCGTGCGGCCACGTCGACCCAGACCAGGAACAGGCTGCCCAACAACACGCACACCGGCAACAACCGACGATGCTCGGCCCCCACCAACCGTCGTGCAATGTGCGGCACCATCAGCCCGACAAAACCAATCGAGCCGCTGATCGACACCAGCACTCCCGTCATCAGCGAGGCAATCAAAAACACCCGCAGCCGCACAGTGCGGGCATTGAGGCCCAGGGTCACGGCGGTCTGTTCACCGGCCATCAACGCATTCAACGGCCGGGCCATGCCCAGCAACAACACCAACCCGAGCAACACACTCGCGGCGGGCACGGCAAGCAATTCCCAACGCGCCAGCCCGAGGCCGCCGAGCATCCAGAACATCACCGCCGAACTGGCGCGATGGTCGCCCAGAAACAGCAGCAGGTTGGCAATCGCCATCATTACGAATGACACCGCGACACCGCACAGCAGCAACCGATCACTGTCCAGCCGCCCATGACGGTTGGCGATCATCAGCACGACCAGCATGCTCAACAGCGCGCCGATAAACGCCGCGATGGGCAAGGTCAGCAGGCCGACGATTTCACCGACATGCAACACCACGATCACCGCGCCGAGGGTCGCGCCGGAGGTCACGCCCAACAAGTGCGGATCGGCCAATGGATTGCGCGTCACCGCTTGCAGCACCGCACCGATCAGCGCCAGGCCGGCGCCCACCAGCGCGCCGAGCAACATGCGCGGCACGCGGATCAGCCAGACGATGTGTTCCTGGCCGGCCGTCCAGTTCTGCTCGCCAACACCGAACGCCTTGTGCAGCAGAATCCGCCACACCACGTCCACCGGCACCCGCGCCGGGCCAAAACCCAGCGACACCACACACGACATCAGCAACAGCACGCCGAGGCCGATCAGCAACAAGGCATAGCGACGGTCGATCATTCGCCGTGGAAACCCTTGGCCAGGGTTTCGACCGCCAGCACGTTGTCGATCCCCGGCGTGGCTTGCACGTACGGAATGACGATGAAGCGCTGGTTCTTGATCGCGTCCACCGATTGCAGGGCCTGGTTGTTCAGCAAAAACTGCTCCTTCTGTTCAGCGGTGACTTCGCCGTAATCGACGATCACGATCACCTGCGGATTACGCTCGACCACGTTCTCCCAGTTGACCCGGGTCCAGCTCGCCTCGACGTCATCGAGAATGTTGCGCCCGCCGGCCGCGTCGATCAGCGCCTGCGGCATGCCCAGGCGCCCGGAGGTCATGGCCCGGTCTTCACCGCTGTCGTAGAGAAATACCCGAGGCTTGTCCGTTGGCAGATCCTGGCGCACCTCGGCGACTTGCGCCTGCATCCGGGCGATCACGGCATTGGCGCGATCCTGCACGTCGAAGATTTTGCCGAGGTTGCGCAGGTCGTTGTAGGTGTCTTCCAGGCTCGCGGGTGGGCGCTTCATCACGAACGCGCAGGACTCGGTGAGTTCGTAGACGTTGATCCCCAGCGGTTGCAGGGTTTGCGGCGTGAGGTCACCACCGACGCGCATGCCGTAGTCCCAACCGGCGAAGAAGAAATCGACGTTGGCGTTGAGCAGGGTTTCCACCGACGGATACTTGGCTGCCAGCTCCGGCAAGCCATCGAGGATGGTCTGCATCTGGGGCGTCACCGATTTCCATCCGGTCACGCCGCTGTAGCCGGCCATCCTGGGTTTGAGACCGAGGGCGAGCATCATCTGAGTCATGTTGATGTCATGGCTGACCGCGTGTTTCGGCGCTTGCTTGAAGGTCACTGCGCGGTTGCAACTCTGGACAGTCAGCGGGTATTTCGTGGCCTCGGCGAAGGCATGGGCACTGCCCAGCAACAACGCGACGCAAAGCAGGGAACGCAAAGTCATGGTTGGGTTATCCAGGTGATTCGTGGGTAGCCGTGCAAGGGATGGTCATCGATCAGGGCGTCGACGCCGAACACGTTGTGCAAAAGGTGTGTGGTCAGGACTTCTTTGGGGGTGCCACTGGCCACGATGCGACCGTGATGGATCACGTACAGCCGATCGCAGAAGGCTGCCGCCAGATTGAGGTCGTGGATGCTCGCCAATGTGCCGATCTGCAGGCGTTTGACCAGTTGCAGCAGTTCCAGTTGATAGCGCGGGTCGAGGTGGTTGGTCGGCTCATCGAGGATCAGCAATTGCGGTTGCTGGGCCAGGGCGCGGGCGAGGATCACGCGCTGCTTTTCGCCGCCGGACAGGGTGGCGAAGGCGTGGTCTTCGAAGCCCTTGAGGCCGACTGATTCCAGGGCGTGGGCCGCGAGGTTGCGGTCGTGCACGGTGTCGCCGTCGAACAGTCCTTTGTGCGGCGTGCGGCCCATGGCGACCACTTCATCGACGGTCAGGCCGAAGGCGTCGGGAAATTCCTGCAACACCACGGCGATGCGTTGCGCACACCAGCGTGAGGACTGCTTCCAGACGTTGTGATGGTCGAGTTTTATCTCGCCATGTTCCGGTTTGCTGAAGCGATAAGCGCACCGCAGCAGGCTGGTTTTACCGCTGCCGTTGGGGCCGATCAACCCGACGAACTCACCGGCAGCCACGTGCAAGGAGGCGTCACGCAGCTGGAACTGGTGATGGCAGTGGCCGTGGCCCAGGGGTGCCCAGGCGAGGTTGGTGAGGTTCAGCGAAGTCATTTCATTCCTGATGATCGTTCAAGCCAGCACACAACCTGTGGCGAGGGAGCAAGCTCCCTCGCCACAAAAACTTGGCAGTTTGCCAAGGATTCAATGCTGGCCCGCATTGTATTGGCTTTACGCGTACGCGTATCTCGCCTGTTTCATGATGAAGGTGAGGTGGATTCAATTTGCCGGCCCAGGCGTGACAGCAGCCCCCAATCCAATAGACACACGACAACCAGCGAAGCCCCCACCAACGGAAACATCACCGCCAGGGCGAGCATGATGACCATTGCGGTTTTCCATTTCGGCAGGTCGTGACGCAACGGTGGCACACCGAACTTGCCCTGTGGCCGACGCTTCCACCAGATCACCACGCCGCTGACGGCGCTGAGCAAAATCATCAGGCAGATCAGCAGCACGATGATCTGATTGAACGGGCCGAACATCTTGCCTTCGTGCAGCATCACGCCGACTTCCGTGGCGCGGGCGACGTTGCTGTAATGCTGCCAGCGCACGTCGGCGAGGACGTCGCCGGTGTACTGGTCGACGTGCAGGGTGGCATCGTTGCGCGGGTCATCGGCGAACACCGCGATGGTGAACACACCGGTGGCGGTGGTCGGGAAGGTGATGCTGTAGCCGGGCTCGACCTTGCGCTGCACGGCAATGTTTTGCACGTCTTGCAGGCTGATGGTCGGCGCCGCCGGGCCGGCTTGCGTGCTGGCGTGAGCCATGTGTTCGGCGTGGTCGCCGGACATTGGCATCGGCGTGTTCTCCATGGCCCACGGCACGGTCTGGCGTGTGGCGCTGTTGAGGCTGCGGGCCTCGACGTCGGACTTGGGCACGTCATTCCACATGGCGACCGGAAAGCGGTTCCAGAGGTCGGCGTATTGCTTACCCCAGAAGCCGGTCCAGGTCATGCCGCTGAGCAGCATCACCAGCAAAAACGCCGCCCCCCAGAAGCCAGTCACTGCGTGCAAGTCACGCCACAGCACACGTCCGCGACGGCTGAGGCGCGGCCACAGCACGCCGGCGTACTGACCGCGTGGCCACCACAAAAACACCCCGGAGACCACCAACACCACACCCCATCCGGCGGCCAGTTCCACCAGCCGATCACCAACGGTGCCGATCATCAACTCGCCGTGAATCGAGCGTGCGAGCGCCTGCAGATTGTTCTTCGCGTCTTGCTCGCCGAGGATGTCGCCGTGGTACGGATCGATGAACACGTTCAGTTCATGACCTTCATTGATCACCACGAATTGCGCGCTGCGTTCAGCGTTGACCGGCGGCAGGTATTGTTTGATCCGGGCCTGTGGATACGCCTCTTTCACCCGTTTGAGCAGGTCGTCGGCGGCCACGGTGTGATGACCGGCCGGGATGTTCATCAGGCTGCCGTACATCAATGGATCGAGTTGCGGTTTGAACAGGTAGACGATGCCGGTCAGGGCCAGCATCACCATGAACGGCGCGACGAACAGGCCGGCGTAGAAATGCCAACGCCAGGCCAGGTTGTAGAAATTCGGTTTGGGCTGTTTCACTTCGAGTGCTCCGCTAGGCTTGGATCTTTTGTCATTGTCTGGTGACTGCTGCGCAGTCATTCGCGGGCAAACCCGCTCCCACGGCGGTGTTGAAGCTGTGGGGGCGGGCTTGCCCGCGATGCTCTTAGAAGCTCATGTCGACCTTGGTCCAGAGCGTGCGCCCCGGTTCGTTGATGGCTTGCGGATCATTGGCCGGGAAGCCGAAACCGGCGTTACCGGCCAGGTTCAGGTGTTCGGCGTAGGCCTTGCCGAACAAGTTGTCGACGCCGCTGCTGACCTTCCAGTTCTTGTTGATCCGGTACGCGCCGTTGAGCGAGAACACGCCGAACCCCGAGCTTTTGTCGAAGTCTTTGCCGACCACGTTGCCCTTGTTCCGGTCGATGCGGTTTTGCGCCGCGACCACCCGCCACAAGGCGCCGGCGCTCCAGTTATCTTCGCTGTAGGTCAGGCCGAAGCGCGCATCCAGCGGTGGCATCTGCGGCAGGGCGCTGCCGTCCCTGCTGTTCTTGCCCCAGGCGTAGGCCAGGGTCGCATCGGCTTTCCAGTTGGTCGTCAGTTTGTAGGCCGCACCGAGTTCGCCGCCCATGATTCGCGCGTCGATGTTCTCGGCTTGCGAGGTCATGCCCATCATCCCCGGTGTGTAGTTGAACAGGATGTAGTCACGCACCTGCCCGACATATCCCGAGGCCCAGGCTTCGAGGTCGGCGGTCTTGTATTGCAGGCCGAAGTCGAGCTGGGTGGTTTTCTCCGGCTTGATCGCGTCGAACGCATTCACCGAACCGGCAGGGCCGGACTTGGGTGAAAACAGCTCCCAGTAATCCGGGAAACGCTGGGCATGGCCGAGTCCCGCATACAGCGTGGTCGGGCTGTCGGCCAGATCATGCTCGTAACGCACGAAACCGCTGGGCAGGGTGTCGGCGCGGGTGTCGTCGGCGGTCGGGTTGGGGCGGGCCATCATCCCGGAGCCGATGGTCTGCCGATAATCCTTGGCCGAAGCACGGTCCAGTCGTGCGCCAGTGATCAGCCGATCACGGTCGGCGGCGTACCAGGTCAGTTCGCTGAACACGCCGTAGTTGTGGAAGTCGGCGTCCTTGTTGCGGGGCACATCCTTGTAGGCGTCGACGCCCATGGCGCTGCGTTGGCGGTGCTCGTTGGTCTGCGCATCCAGGCCACTGATCAATTGCACATCGGCCCAGCGCCAGGTGGCTTTGATCCGCGCGCCGAGAGTCCGGCGGTCGACGTTGGAAGCCATCGGGCCGGCCATCATCCCGGTGCCGGACGGCGTGCGCAGGGTGTAGTTGTCCATCACGTGGTCGGCGTAGTTGTAGTAGACCTGCGCCTCGACCTTATCCAGCACCTCACCGATGTTCGACTGCTCGAAGCGCAGGCCCAGGCTTTCGCGCAAGAACTGCGAACCGTCCATGCCGCGCCCGGCGTAACGGGCTTCGCCGTCGCCCTTGCCGGCAGTCAATTCCAGCAGGGTGTCGGCGTTCGGCGTCCAGCCGACAGCAACATCGCCGTTCCACTTGTCGTAGCGCGAGGGCACGGTGTCGTTGTTGCCGTCCTTGTAGTCATCGGAGTGCGCGGTGTTGCCGATCACGCGCACGTAACCCAGCGGCCCGCCAGCGGCGGCGTCCACCACTTTGTCGAAGCGGCCGTTGGAGCCGGCCAATACGCTGGCATTCACCCGGGTGCCGAGTTCGCCGAAGCTTTCCGGCTCCCGGTCGAACAGGATGGTGCCGGCCGATGCGCCGGGGCCCCAGAGCACGGTTTGCGGGCCTTTGATCACGGTGAGTTTGTCGTAGGTTTCCGGTGAGATGTACGAGGTCGGCGCGTCCATCCGGCCGGGGCAGGCGCCGAGCATCATGCTGCCGTTGGTGAGGATATTCAGGCGCGAACCGAACATGCCGCGCAGCACCGGGTCGCCGTTGGTGCCGCCGTTGCGCACCAGGGCGAAGCCGGGGATGGTCTTCAGATAATCACCACCGTCGCTGGCCGGCACCGGTTGGCGCGGGTCCTTGGGGTTGGTGACGACGGTCAGCGGCGAGCTCGGCGCGATGGCGGTGATCACCGTCGGGCTCAGTTCTTCGGTGTGGCCGGCGTGTTCATCGGCCAGCACCAGCGGTGTCAGCAACAAGCCGCAAAGGACGGCGGTGGCGTGCCTGAAGCGAACGCGGGATGGATTCAGGGCAAAAAAAGCCTGGGCAGCGCCCAAACGTGTGTCAGCAGAAAACCTGGACATGAAAATTTCCATCGAACAGTCGTAAACGACACGGCCGGCAGCCTGCGGCTGTCTTCTAAACCGTGTGAGATCAGAGGTGGGGGTGTTTACGCGACGATGGGCGGGGCGCGGGTGCGGGCGCCAGGGAAGAAGGTTTGCCGGGCGTGGCCCAGGCGGGTGGCGGGTGTGGTGAAGGTGGTGGCGGACGGGGTGTCGAACGCGGTGAATGAAGTGCCACCGGTGAGTGCCGGGCAATTGAACAGCAGGCTGCAATAGCCGCATTTTTCCCACAGCGCGTGATGCTCGGCTGTCGGCCGGCAGTGTTCGGCAACCGGTTGTGCGTCGTGGTCGGCGTGCTCCATCGCCGACATGTCCGAGCCCATGTCCATCGACATGTTCATGGACATGCCTATCGCCATGCTCGAAGCAGCCGCGCGCGAATCCATCGGCATCGACTGAGAAATCAGCGGGCCGATAAAGATCATCAGCATGGCGAACAGGCTGATCCAGCTGCCGCGGGTCAGGCTCATTGGCTGACGGCGGCGCACGGATGGCCTGGCGCTATGCGGGCGCATAGACGTTTTCAACGGGGGCGATTACTGGGCGTGCATGTGCGCTTGCATGCTGTCCGGTGCCTTTTTCTGCACCGAGACCTCGACCGTTACATCACCGGACTTCTCAAAGTGCAGGGTCAGCGGAAAGTGCTTGCCGTCGCTCAACAGGCTGCGGTCTCTGAGCTCCAGCAGCATCACGTGGTACGCCATCGGGGCGAAGGTGATTTCGCCGCCAGCCGGGATTTCGACGTCGGGCACTTGCTGCATTTTCATCAGATCGTTTTGCATCACATGTTCGTGCAATTCGGCCTTGCCGGATATCGGCGAGCCGACGCTGAGCAGCCGATCAGCGGTTTTGCCGCTGTTGTGAATCACGAAATACGCCGCGACGGTGGGCGCGTTGGGCGGCAACTCCTGCGACCACGGATGGGCGATCTCAAGTTCGCCAACCTTGTATTCGTGGGCATTGGCAAAACAGGCAGGCAGCAGCAACGCAGCCAGGACGATGAGTTTGTTCAACATGGCAGTTCTCCAGAACGATTCAAAACGCAGGTCAATTGCGAGAAGGAATCACACCAGAGGGGACGCGCGGGGGTTAAGACTCGGCCATTGCTGGCGCGGTGTCGGTGTGTCGAGCGTGGCCGGCGGCACGCTTCGATTGGCCTCGAATCGCGCGTAATACAACTGCGGCGCATGCCCCGGCAACGCCACCAACGGCGCGGAGCCCGAGCAACACCAGCAATGCTGCATGTTGGAATGATCGTCGTTCTGCGGGGCTTTCTGCTCGATGTCACCCAGGGAAATCGCCACCAGCTTCGTGCCGCTGGAAGAGCAGAAACTGCCCCACAACAACTGCTCGGCAGGAGATTTCGCCGTTTGCGCCATCGCTCCGGACATCGGCATGGCGAGCATGTTGAACAGCACTGCAAAGCAGGCGATCCAGGCAAATGCGAGCCGTTGTCGGGACATGGGGCAGATCCGTTTGAGTGGGCGATCAGGCGCGGCTATTTAGCCTGATCAGGGGCGATAAGTAAAAAGACCGCGTGCGGTGTGGTGTCGCAGCGAGTCAGTCAGCATATCGAGCAGCCGGCGTGCAAGCTCAGCCTCGCCGTTTTGAAAGAGTGTAGCGACTTCGACTCTTAATGCCTGAGCGAATTGAGGGTCACTTTGGATTCTTGCCCGGATTGTGTGTTTGACATCTCTGAGCGCTACACGATTGAAGCTTCCATCGCCCGGGTCTTCCTCTTCGCAGGCCTTGATGTAGTGCCACATATCGGCAGACGTCAGGAGAAACTCAGCGATATCGAAGCGAGTGAATTTTTCAGTCATCCGCCATCTCCCGTTACATGGGTGGGGCTTGAAATATGGGGGTTGGGTTGTGAGCCCACAAGTCAGTCGATTTGGATGATGTTGTGCGTTAGGTCCGATGGATATGTAGGGGATTGCGCATTTTCTGTAGCAGCTGCCGAAGGCTGCGTTCGGCTGCGTAGCGGTCGTGATCCATGCGCCGCAGTCAACCTGGCAGACCGTGGTGTTTGATTTTACGACTGCTGCGCAGCCGAACGCAGGCTTCGCCAGCTGCTACCAGTTTTGTGTGAGGGCCGTTAAAACCTCAGTCACCGCCCCAAACTCCCGCTCAACCCCCGGCAACACCGGCCGCTTCAACACCAGCACCGGCACTCCACGTTCCCGCGCCACTTCCAGCTTCGGCTCGGTGGCGGTGCTGCCACTGTTCTTGCTGATCAGCACATCGATCTGCCGCCGCTCGAACAGCGCGCGTTCATCCTCGATCAGAAACGGCCCACGGGCGCCGATCACTTCGCAGCGCGCGTTGCCCGGATAAACGTCCAGTGCACGCAACGTCCAGAATTGCTCCGGCGGGATTTCGTGCAGGTGCTGCAATGGCTCGCGACCGAGGGTGAACAGCGGTCGGCGAAAGGGTTTCAGCGCTTCGATCAGCTCGCCCCAGTCGCTGACTTCGCGCCAGTCATCTGCGGCTTGTGGCTGCCAGGCCGGACGGCGCAAGGCCCAGCAGGCAATGCCGCTCAACTTCGCGGCGGTGGCGGCGTTGTGGCTGATGCGGGCCGCGTAGGGGTGGGTCGCATCCAGCAGCAGGTCAATGCCTTCGTCACGAATGAACTGCGCCAGACCTTCAGCGCCACCATAGCCGCCAACGCGGACCTGGCAGTTCAGATCGGTCGGCACCCGACCGACACCGGCCAGGCTGTAGATGTGCTCCGGCCCCAGGGTTCGGGCGATGGCCAGGGCCTCAGTGACGCCGCCGAGCAACAACACACGTTTCATTGAAAAACTCCCGCATGGCCGACAATCCCGCCCTGGCGATCGATGGCGAACACTTCGACCTGAACCTGTGCCGGCACCACGCTGCGGGCAAAGTCGAGGGCGTGCTGGCACACCGCGTCGCCGAGGGCGATTCCGGCGGCGCTGGCCATGGCCAAGGCTTGTTGACTGGTATTGGCATCGCGGATCGCCTGTTGCAACGCCGCATCGGCACCGACCGCCGCGGCCCATTCGGCCAGTTGCGGCAGGTCGATACTTGAATGCCGACTGTGCAAATCCATGTGCCCGGCCGCCAGTTTACTGATCTTGCCGAAGCCGCCGCACAGGCTGAGTTTTTCCACAGGTACTTTACGCAAGTGCTTGAGCACCGCGCCGACGAAGTCGCCCATTTCGATCAGGGCGATTTCCGGCAAGTCGTAGACCCGGCGCATGGTGTCTTCGCTGGCGTTGCCAGTGCACGCGGCGATGTGCAGGTAACCGTTGGTTTTGGCGACGTCGATGCCCTGGTGGATCGAGGCAATGTAGGCGGCGCAGGAGAATGGCCGGACGATGCCGCTGGTGCCGAGGATCGACAAGCCGCCGAGAATGCCCAGCCGCGGGTTCATGGTCTTCAGCGCCAGGGCTTCGCCGTCCTCGACGTTTACCGTAACCTCGAAGCCGCCCTGGTAATTCAGTTCCTCGGCCAGCAACGTCAGGTGATCAGTGATCATCTTGCGCGGCACCGGGTTGATCGCCGGTTCGCCGACGTTCAGCACCAGCCCGGGCCGGGTGACGGTGCCGACGCCACGGCCGGCGCTGAAGCGGATACCCGGTTCGCTGTGCAGGCGCACCTGGGAAAACAGCAGGGCGCCATGGGTCACGTCGGGGTCGTCGCCGGCGTCCTTGATCGTTCCGGCTTCGGCGCCGTCGTCCGTTAGCCGACAGAACTCCAGGCGCATTTGCACCCGTTTGCCTTTGGGCAGAATGATCTCGACGGCGTCCGCTTCCACGCCGCCGAGCAGCAGGCGGGCGGCCGCGAGGCTGGTGGCGGTGGCGCAGCTGCCGGTGGTCAGGCCGCTGCGCAGCGGGGCGGGTTGTTCGGCGGTTTCGTCACGCATCGAGGGGTTTCGTCACGTCCAGCAAGGTAATCGGCAGCGCCTGACGCCAGGTATCGAACTCGCCCAACGGTTGCGCCTGGGCGACGTGAATGCGGGTCAGCTCACCGCCATGCCGTTCACGCCAGGCCATCAAGGTCACTTCGCTTTGCAGTGTCACAGCGTTGGCGATCAACCGGCCGCCGGGTTTGAGTTGCGCCCAGCAAGTATCGAGCACGCCCTCACGAGTGACGCCACCGCCGATGAAAATCGCGTCCGGGCGTTCGAGTCCGCTCAGGGCTTGCGGCGCACTGCCGCGAATCAATTGCAGGCCGGGAACGCCCAGGGCATCGCGGTTGTGTTCAATCAACGCTTGCCGTCCCTCATCCGCTTCGATGGCCAGCGCCCGGCAACTCGGGTGAGCGCGCATCCATTCGATGCCGATCGAGCCGCTGCCGGCGCCGACGTCCCACAGCAGTTCGCCGGGGATCGGGGCTAGGCGCGCAAGGGTGATGGCGCGCACGTCGCGTTTAGTCAGTTGGCCGTCGTGCTGGAAGGCCGAATCCGGCAGGCCGGCCAGGCGCGACAGGCGCGGTGTGTTGGGTTCAGCGATGCATTCGATGGCGATCAGGTTCAGATCGGCGATCGCCGGGTCGCTCCAGTCGTTGGCAGCGCCCTCGATGCGCCGTTCGGCTTCGCCGCCCAGATGTTCCAGCACGGTCAGGCGACTCGGCCCGAAACCGCGCTCACGCAGCAGCGCCGCAATAGCCGCTGGACTCTGGCCGTCGTTGCTCAGCACCAGCAAACGCACACCACTGAACAAATGAGCGTTGAGCGCGGCGACGGGACGGGCGACCACCGACAGCGTCACCACATCCTGCAACGGCCAGCCCAGGCGAGCGGCCGCCAGTGACACGGAGGATGGGGCGGGCAGGATCAGCATTTCTGCGCCGGGTAGTTGCCGCGCCAGGCTGGCACCGACGCCAAAGAACATCGGGTCGCCGCTGGCCAGCACGCAAACCGGCTCGCCCCGCAGCGCCAATAGGGGTTCAAGGGAGAACGGACTAGGCCAGAGCTGGCGCTCGCCGCGAATGCACACGGGCAACAAATCCAGTTGCCGTTGGCCGCCGAATATCCGCGAAGCGCCCAGCAGGGCGCGACGGGCGTTCTTGCCCAGCCCCTTGAAGCCGTCTTCACCGATACCTACTACTGTCAGCCAGGGCGACATCTGCAGTCCTCAAAAAATGCCTCAAACGGGGTGTTCCGACGGGCAGGCTTTTCATGCCGTCGGACAAAGCAGGCATAATACCGCGCCTTCGCCCGCGAAGCGCCTTTCCCACACAGCCGGTCGCCCCTTTGAACGAACGCCCGATGTCTACCGCCTTACGCCCCTCGGCCTGCCCGGGGTTGCTGCGTATCGTCCCGGCGCTGGATGGCGGCATCTGCCGGATCAAATTGAACGGCGGCTCGATCAGCGCGGCCCAGGCTGAAGCGGTGGCCAGCGCGGCCGAACGGTTTGCCGGGGGCGTGATCGAGGCGACCAACCGGGCCAACCTGCAGATTCGCGGGATTGGCAGTGAGCAGACGGCTTTGATCGACAGCCTGCTCGCCGCAGGGTTGGGGCCGCGTACCGCGGCGGGCGACGATGTGCGCAATCTGATGCTCAGCCCGTCTGCCGGGGTTGACCGGCGCATGCTCTTCGACACGCATGCGCTGGCGGAGCAGATCCTCACGACGCTGCAAAGCCACGAACGTTTCCACGAACTCAGCGCCAAGTTTGCCGTGCAACTCGATGGCGGCGAGGCGTTGGCGATGCTCGAGCACCCGCATGATCTGTGGTTGTCTGCTGCTGAGCGAAACGGCGAGCTGCTGCTGGCGTTCGGTCTGGCGGGTTGCCCTACGGACAGGCCCGCAGGCGCGGTGTCACTCGAGCAGGGGCACGCACTGGTGGTAGCGGTGCTGGAGTTGTTTCTCGACCTGGCGCGTCCGGATCAAACACGAATGCGTCATTTGCTGGCCGAGTATCCACTCGCAGAGTTTCTCGCTCGCCTGGCCGAGCGTGTGCCCTTGAAGTCGATTGCCGATTGGCAGCGTTCACTGAACCCGGACACTCTGCACATCGGCGCTCATCCGCAACGTGAAGCCGAACACGTCTATATCGGCGCCGTCCCCCCTTTGGGGCGGCTCGATCCCGTCATGCTCAGGGGCGTGGCGCAACTGGCGTGCGAATTCGGCGACGCGAGTCTGCGTTTCACTCCATGGCAAAGTCTGTTGCTGCCCAACGTTCGAAAAGAGCGGGCGCCTGAAGTGATTAGGCGTCTGGAGCAACTGGGCCTGCTATGTGACGCTGATCAGCCTGTGTCACGGTTGATCGCCTGCACCGGTTCCGCTGGCTGTGGCAAGGGCCTGGCCGATACCAAGAGCGACGCCATGCAGTTGGCCGCGCTGTTGCAACGTCACGATCAAGCAGTGCATTTGTCCGGCTGCCAGCGTTCCTGCGCCGCGGCCCATGTGGCACCGGTCACGCTGCTGGCTGTCGCCCCCGGTCACTACGACCTCTATTTTCGCGATGCAGGGCATCCGGGTTTCGGCGCCCTGCACGCACACAACCTCACTATTGAAGCGGTCGCAGCCTTGCTCGACGCCCGCTCACGGAGCCCCCTTGATGCTTGATTACATCCGCGACGGTCAGGAGATCTATCGCAACTCCTTCGCGATCATTCGCGCCGAGGCCAACCTTGCGCGTATTCCGGCCGATCTGGAGAAACTCGCCGTGCGGGTGATCCACGCCTGCGGCATGGTCGAGGCCATCGACGGTCTGCAGTTTTCCGAAGGCGCCGGCAAGGCCGGGCGCGACGCGCTGGCGGCCGGTGCGCCGATTCTGTGCGACGCGCGGATGGTCAGCGAGGGCGTGACCCGCGCGCGTTTGCCGGCCAACAACCCGGTGATTTGCACCCTGCGCGACGACAGCGTGCCGGAGCTTGCCCGTGAGTTGGGCAATACCCGTTCCGCCGCCGCGCTGGAGCTGTGGCGCCCGCATCTGGAAGGCAGCGTGGTGGTGATCGGCAACGCACCGACCGCACTGTTTTATCTGTTGGAAATGCTCGATGCCGGCGCGCCGAAGCCGGCGCTGATCCTCGGCTTCCCGGTGGGCTTCGTCGGCGCCGCCGAATCCAAGGCGATGCTCGCGGCGGACAGCCGTGGCGTGCCTTTCGTCATCATGCAAGGCCGGCTGGGCGGTAGCGCCATGGCCGCCGCCGCCGTCAATGCCCTCGCCACGGAGATCGAATGATGCAGCAACCTGGACGTTTGATTGGCCTGGGCGTCGGCCCCGGTGATCCGGAACTGATTACCGTCAAAGCCTTGCGCCTGCTGCGCGAATCGCCGGTAGTGGCGTACTTCGTTGCCAAGGGCAAGAAGGGCAATGCGTTCGGCATCATCGAAGCGCATCTGCAAGATCCGCAAACCCTGCTGCCGCTGGTTTATCCGGTGACCACCGAAGCGCTGCCGGCGCCGTTGTCGTACGAACAAGTGATCAGCGATTTCTACGATACGGCCGCTGAACAACTCGCCGCGCATCTGGACGCCGGCCGTGATGTGGCGGTGATCTGCGAAGGCGATCCGTTCTTCTACGGCTCCTACATGTACCTGCACGATCGACTGGCCGAGCGTTACGAAGCCGAAGTCGTGCCGGGTGTCTGCTCGATGCTCGGCGGTGCCTCGGTACTGGGCGCGCCGCTGGTGTATCGCAATCAGAGCCTGTCGGTGTTGTCCGGCGTGCTGCCCCACGAAGACCTCAAGCGTCGCCTGGCCGATGCCGATGCGGCAGTGATCATGAAACTGGGGCGTAACTTTCCCAAGGTCCGTCAGGTGCTCGAAGAACTCGGTCTGGCAGAGCGTGCTCTGTATGTGGAGCGCGCGACCATGGCCAACCAGAAAATCGTGCCGCTGGATCAGGTCGAGCCGATGTCCTCGCCGTATTTCTCGCTGATCATCGTTCCCGGCGAGCGGTGGCAAGGCTGATGACTCATTCCACGCCCGCAATCGTCATTCTCGGTCAAGGCAGTCTGGCCACTGCCCGCCGTATTCAACAGGTGTATCCGGCTGCGTTGATCCACGGCCTGGCCGGACGGGTCGAGGGCGCCGACCGCACTTATCCCGAATTCGGCGCGACCCTGCGCGAGCTGTATCAGCAGGACACGCCGATCATTGCCCTGTGCGCGGCGGGGATCGTTATTCGCACCCTGGCTGCGCTGTTGCTGGAAAAGGGCGCCGAACCGCCGGTGCTGGCCGTGGCCGAAGACGGCAGCGCGGTGGTGCCCTTGCTCGGTGGCCTCGGTGGAGTGAACGTCATGGCGCGCAAGATCGCTGCCGGTTTGCAGGTCGCCGCGGCGATCACCACCAGCGGCGAACTGCGCTTTGGCACCTGCCTGCTCAATCCGCCAAGCGGTTACGCCCTTGGCGATCTGGAACTGGGCAAGCGTTTTGTCTCTGATTTGCTCGCCGGGCACAGCGTGCGCATCGAAGGCGCGGCGCCGTGGCTGGAGCAGGCGCAGTTGGTGGAAGATCCGCTGGCGCAGCGTTCGATCCATGTCGGCAGCAACGCCCGTGAGGCGAGTGCCAATGAGCTGGTGATTTATCCGCGCAGTGTTGCGGTGGCGATTGGTGCCGCCGCGGCGGATTTACCGAGCACTGTTTGCGCGGCGTTACAGCAGGCGAACGTCGCGGTGCAGGCGCTGGCCTGTCTGGTGGCGCCTGACACTGAAATGGCCAGCCCGGTGTTGCATGAAGCGGCCGTTGCGCTGGGTGTGCCGCTGCGTTTTGTCGCGCCGGCGAGCGATATCGGCGCGTTGGCCCGTAGCGCGGTGCCCGAGGCGACGATCATCGCAACGACAAACAATGTGGCTGTGGCCGTGACCGAACAGCCGCTGGACCTCACGCAAGTCGGCCGCCCACGCGGGCGTCTGGCCGTGATCGGCCTCGGCCCGGGCGCCGCCGAACTGATGGTGCCCGCCGTCAAGGCCGAATTGGCCCGGGCCACCGATGTGCTCGGCTACGAAACCTACGTGCGCATGGCCGGTCCCTTCCGCGCGGATCAGGTGCTGCATTGCACCGACAACCGCGAAGAAATGCAGCGTGCCCGTCACGCCTTCGAACTGGCGGCCCGGGGCCGTTCGGTGATCGTGGTGTCCTCAGGCGACCCGGGCGTGTTCGCGATGGCGGCGGCGGTGCTTGAAGCCTTGCACGAGTCGAGTGACCCGGCCTGGCACACTGTCGAGCTGGAGATCCTGCCGGGCGTCTCCGCGTCGCTCGCCACCGCTGCCCAGGCCGGTGCGCCGCTGGGGCATGACTTCTGCGTGATGTCCCTGTCGGACAATCTCAAGCCGTGGTCGATCATCGAAAAGCGTCTGGACCTGGCCGCCGAAGCGGACCTGGCCCTGGCGTTCTATAACCCGATCTCACGTTCACGGCCATGGCAGTTGGGGCGTGCGCTGGAGATCGTCGCGCAGCATCGCAAACCTGAAACGCCGGTGGTGCTGGGGCGGGATATCGGCCGACCGGGACAGACCTTGCGCACGACCACTCTGGGGGCGTTGACCCCGGATCAAGTGGACATGCGCACCATGGTGCTCGTCGGCTCTTCCACTACCTGCGCATTCCCTCGCGCGGAGGGCGGCGATTGGGTGTATACGCCACGCTGGTACGGTGAAAAACCGGCGTCCTGATATCCAGCGGCCCTTCGGGGCCGCAGTCTTTTCCGTCACTTCCCAGCACTGGAATCCCAGTGGTCGGGTTGGTTTTTTCCACGTTCGAACGTGTCGTCCTTTTCAGCGGCTGTCATGGGATTTGGCGCGGTTGCCTGTGGTCTTTTTTCTGTCACTAATGTCTTGTTTTATTTATTCGGAAATATTAAATATTTTGCATCGTTGAGTGTGTGACAGGTTTATTTGAGATGGCAGTAGTTTGATGTTTGCTGGTGATGTGTTAAGTAACTTTTGGTGTCGTTAGAGTGTGTTGTTAAGTTTTTTTGTTTCTGCTTTATTGAAATTAATTGAATTTCTTCCTGTTTGAGCTTGCCTGTTTCAAGGCGTAGTTTTCAACTTCCAGGCCAAGACTTTAGATGCCCTGTTGTTTGAGTGTCTGTGCTTATTGGCTGACCTATTCGTTGATAATTAAACCGAAACAGTAAACGGGATACGCATGCACGATATTGAGCGCCGAAACAAGGATGGTTATGTTGATTTTGTCAGTCTTTTCAAACTGGCGGATCTTGAGCGCGGATTGTCGTCGCATAAAGACAGTCCACACTACGAGGAACTATTGCGTTATTACTTTGCCTGTGTGGGGCTGCTGGAGTCGCCAAGACTGCTCGAACCGTTAGGGTTATTTAAACACACGCTGACACTGTTGCTGGGCAACAAGCGAGTCAAACGCAATCTTGATTCGCAGACGCCGGGCAATGCTGACGACACCGCGATGCAACTATCGCAGATACATGACGAAGTCGAACGGTATGAGTCGCGTCTTCGGTTCAGTGTGGAGCAGATGAACACAGTGGCGACGGAAGTTCCCAAGGTGTTTCATTTTGTCTGGCTCGGTGGCGGTCTCGGCGCCATTCAGCGCGATTACCTCAACCTATGGAAACAGGTGTTGGCCGAGCATGGCTACACCCTCAATCTCTGGTATGACAGTGATGCGCTGCTGGCATATCAAACCAACAAACTGATTGTTGACGCCGCCAAGGCGCATGCCCTGACGCAGGTCGCAGACAAAAGTATCTCCGAAGATGAACTGGCAACCCTGTACGAGGAGCGCGCCATTGTTCTGAAGCAACAGATGTACGCACACATCAATGCGGCAGTGGCTAACGGTGAATCAGCCGATGAGGCACGGATGGATCTGCTGACTCGGGCCTACGGCCAGGATGCGGCGCAACTGCAAGCGTTGAAGGAAAGCAATCACCGCAGTGTGCAGGACATGAACGGTTTCCAATTGCGCGATCTTGATGCGGCCGAGGTGCCGTTGCAATTACAGGGCATCTACGAACAGGAAATGCGATTACGCGGCAATCTGGCGGCGGCGTCCGATGTGGTGCGTGTTGAAGTTCTGTTTGGCGAAGGTGGCATCTATGCCGATGTGGATAACCTGCCGCCGTTATCGAGAACGCTGGGCGAAGTCGATATCCACGGTTTGGGTTCCGATGCGCATTTGGGGATTTTGCAGTTATTGCTCAATGACAATCCTGAATGGATGCCTGGGCGTCGCGCATCCTCCAGTTACATCGAGACGATTCCCCCTGAGCATTTGCCGGCACTGGAGGCTTTTGTAAAAAGCCGGCCGGGCCTGAGTGAGGTATTTCAGCCACCGGCAGATCGGTTGGCCCGACCCTTTATGCTGCGAGCGGCGTCGGAAGGCAGTTCGATAACGAATGCATTTCTGATGGCGCATCCCCGCTCGACGATTCTGCAAACCGTGCTCGAGCGTTTCCGGTTCAACTATGAGGTGATTGAGGCTTCGAACCGGTTGGCCGCCCGACGAGGCGTTGCTTTGAGCGATGTTGATGCCATGGCACCGCTGGTGCAGGAAGTGGTGGAAGGAACGTATGGGCCGCTGATTGAGCTGTCGATGGAAGAGGAAATATTTGCAGGGTTTCTGATCGATGCCATTGCGACCTACTTTCGCGACGGCATTCGGCTTCAGAGCGAAGGGACTATCTACCTGACCGGCCCTGGAGCCGTGCGTGATGGCATGGCCGATTACGCAAGAGCCCACTTTACCCCCTCGGTGGCTGAGGCCGTGCGCAAGGAGGCCGCCATTGCGCGCTACACGTCGGTCAACCGCGCGACCGAAGAAGAACTGGACCATTCCTGGAAGGACAATGAAACCGACCCTGATAAATGGGTCAGTAATGAGCAGAAACGCTGGCAGGAAGGCCAATACAAGACCCGTTACAGCGGCGATATCGCGCAATTGCTCAAAGGCCCGACGATTGAGTTCGAGCAGGGCTGGCCGGTGATCGAAGAGCGGCCGGTGCTGCTGACCCACGTGCTGGAGCGTTTGGTCGAAGGGCTGGGCGAGCCGTTCATGGCGGCGATGAGTCGGGGGCACACTGGCGCTATCCGCTTCGAAGATCCACTGCCGCTGAGTTTTGATGATCGCCAGGCCATTCGTAATCAGCCCCTCGAATCGCAAGCCCCTGCTTTCCTGAACGATGGGAAAAGCCACAACCCGGGTGTCGATGAAGTGCTGAGCGACATCGCCAATGGCACCCGTCACTTCGTCGAGACGACCCCCTTGCAGAGGCTGTCGCTGGGGGTGTTGTTGGGGATGGACTCACTGCATAACCAACGCTTTGTGGAGTTCACCGGTGAGCTGGACAATCTGGCCAACAGCATGGTCGGGCAGGGCGCTTCAGGCCGTTACGCCGTCATTGAGCGGCAACTGTACAAGCGCGAGGCACCGGGATTCATCGCCAGTCTGAACAGTGATTCAGAACCGGCGCCGAGGGCGGCCGGCAGCGCACTTGAACTGAAAAAGGCTGCATTGACACAGGCGCGGACGGCGGGCCAGTGGGGGCGCCATGTGGCGCAAATCCAGCAGGTGGCGACCCTTGAACATCGCATGCAGATCGTCGAGAAGGTGGGGCAGATACTCGACGAGATCGAAGCCAGCAGCATCAAACTGGTTCCCCAGGATCTGCTACTGCGCAGCGGTGGCGAGGCGGTTGGCGGCCGGTGCTACCCGTTGGCCCTGGTGATGAGCGCGGCACTGCTGCAGGACGACGTGGCCTCTCGGCAGTTGCGTGAACGTTTCTATCTGTCCGCCATCGATCCCGAGCAAGCTGATTCGGCAACCTTCCTTCAAGCGCTGGAAGAGCTGCGGGATGTGCAATTGAACGATGTAGGGGCACCGCTTGACCGCGCGGACCTGGATCAGGTCACTGCCGCTCTCGAGCAACATGAAGGCAGCCGCGCACTGATGCTTAACTCCGACAATCATTCGATGCTGGTGGCCAAGACCGTAGAGGGCGATCACACCACTTATCATTTTTACGACCCCAACTTCGCGTTGTTCGAATTCGAACAACCGGCCATGTTCAAGCGGGCGCTGGAATACTTTTTTCTGAAGCAAGGCATGGCACGGCATTACGCGGCCTATGGTTCGCAAGCCCGGCCGGAGTTTGACCTGATTGACCTGCATGGGGGAAAGGTGTCTGACTTGAAGCTGTCTGCCGGATTTGCCGTGGAGCAGCTACTGAAGTCCGAACCGTTGCCGGGAGCACCGCTGCGTCCGATTCGCCAGCGCCTGAACAGTGCCCGTGGGCAATCGCTGGTCAACAATTGGCATCTGGGCAGCAGTTTGCTGGAGCTCGATAGCCACTGGTGGGGACAGCAGATCGCACACGCCAGCGTCGGTTTGCAGGAGTTGCATGCGTCGGTAACGCCGCTGGTGCCGTTGTTCGAAACGCTGGAAATTACGCCCGAGGGTAAATATCGGGTGAGTCTGATCAATCCGTCAGACCCGGAACACGAGGTTCAGGTGATCAGCGGCGATCACCGTCTGTTGCGGATCAAGAATTGGCTGTCGGAACAGTTTTCGACCCTGGCGCGTAAACCGGCCGGGACGGGCGGTGTCGTGGATCCGACCGAGATCGGCAGTGTTCACACCCTCAACGCAGGGTTCGCCATTCAGGCGTTGATGAACGCGTTGCGTGGCCGGGAAGGGGAGGGCCGGACATTGACCACCGCCGTGCGCCTGCACGCTTACGTCAACTATGCCCAGTTGGTGCATGGCACCGTCGTGGATGTGGTTGGCCTGGTGCAGTTGGTTCGCACCGCGTTGAGAGAAGAGAAAATCATCGCTCGTACTTGCGCTCCGGTCGTCGGCGAAGCTTTGGGGCATGCAGCCGGTGAAGGCGTCGGCGCTGTATTGGGGCTGGCCAATGTCGGCTTTGATATTTATCAGTTGTCGACGGCGCAAAACGAAGTCGAGAAGGCCCAGTTCGGTACTCAATTGACATTCGATACCGCCAGCCTGGCGCTCACGGCAGGCGGTATCGGTGCAGGACTGGCCGGCGCATCGACCGCCGCTGCGGTGCTCGGTGGCGCCGGGGTGATTCTTGGTGGCTTGGCCATTGGTGTTGCTGCACTGGCCCAAGGGTTTGCCAGCATCTTGCGAGACGCCGAGGAGGTCGGCAAGTTCTTCGACGACATGGATCGGGGGTATCGCTCGCATGGCTACCGGTTCGATCACACCGTTGGCGCCTGGGTCGTGCGGCCTTCGCTGATCGTCCAGCGCATAGATCTGGGTGCTGGCAAGTTGCTGCTCGACAGCCCGAAGCTGTTTCCACTGCACGACCACTTTGGAGTGCCGGGTTTCGATGTTGATTACACGCGGGCGATCAATATCCGCCAGGAATTGAACCTGCCCGGTCAAAAAGAATTTGCACCGCCCACAGGGCAAGCCATTGTGCTGCCATGCACACCGCAAACCTTTTACGGCTATGAGTACAAGGCGCTGCCGTTCGCCTCCGCATTTCACGACCCCGGTTTTGACACGGCCCGGCGCCTTGAAAAAAAGCAAGCGGATGGTCAGCGGCTATTTCTGTTTACGTTCTATTCCTTTCCGTCGCATTACATCCTTCATCGCCTGAATCCGGTGTATCGCGAAACGGTCATCGAGGTGCAACTGGATGGGGTGGATCGTTCACTGGTGGTCCCCGTTTTGCCGGATGTCTGGCACGGCAAGTTGTCGTATGAGCTGACAGGCGCTGGGGGGAGCTGTTCATTGATGCTCAATCCCGGTGCAAGTATCCGTCTTGTCTCTCCCAGCCTGAAGCAATGCCACTGGGTGTTGCAGGCAAGCTGGGCGAGTGAAAGTGATATCCGCGTCGAGCCTTACGGCGAACTGTATATCGGTACTGTCCATGTGAAAATTGCCGGCAAAGGTCGTCATGAGGTGCTGATCCAGGTGGCGGATAAACAGTTGTTCAGCGTTGACCCTGGCAAACGCCAATTGGACATTCTCCAGCAGACAGCGCCTGAAGGACTCGATGAACAGGCATTGCTGGCGCACTACAAAGGCCTCGCGCAGGAGCATCGACTGGTATTGCCGTACACGCAGATCCATCGTTACCTGATTCCGTACGAGGCGCCGGACGAGCCCCGTTACACCAATGCCTGGTATGACTGCGCTGAAGATCGTTTCCTGTATATCCGCAACGAGACCGTCCTTGAGGCCGACGAGGCGCAGCTGTCGATGGTGGTCGAGGGTTCTGCTTATTTCTACCAACCGGAGGGCCACCAGATCTGGCAAGTCGATGCCGCCACAGGCTTGCTCAAGAATCGCTATCGCTTACTGCTAGAGGACAGCAAAGGCTCCATTCGCAGTATCGAAGCGGATGCTCATGGTGTGATTCATGTCGTGCAGGAGTACGTCACGGGCAATCAGGCCGCCAGGCAGTACCGTTACCTGATTCATGAAGGTCGATTGCTGTTGAGTTCCGTGACTCACGATATGGCGCGGGAACTGCAGGCGTTGGTGTTTGCCAGCGAAACGCTGGCCGACTGGTCATCGGTGTTCGGCAAGTATGTGTCTTTCAATCCTGTTCCTGAGCGGGACGGCTTCACAACGGTCGACTGGCAGCCGGCGCCTTACGTTTCGATCTGTTGGAAGTTTGACCCGGATCGGCGAGACATGGCGTGGGTTCGCAGTCGCGATCAGTTGCTCATTCATCCGCTGCCCCGACCTCAACACACGCGTGGCTGGGCCGATTCGATCAAGCACCTGAACGATCTGATGCTGTTGCCGATGGCCGACGACAGCGACATATTCTTCATTTACGACCGGCTCGCCCAGACCCTTTGCCGACTGCAACGGACCGTGACGGAGGGCAAAGGACAGTGGGGCCACCAATGGGTGCAGCCCGCCGGTCTCAAGCAGGTCGTGGCCGTCGAGAGCGGCTATGTGGCACTCGATGAGGAGGGGCTGTTTTTCAACCTGACCGCGCAAGGCGAGGTGCAGCTGGGCGGCCTGAGCGAGCAGTGGCTCAACGGCCGCGCCCAGTGGTGGCAGGCGCTGGAGCCGATTGCCGAGCGTTACCCAGGCAAAAATATTGCCATTGTCGGCCTGCGCAATTTCGCCGATAACGGCAACGTGGGTGCCTGGTATGTGAGTAACCGCCTGGTGCTGTGCGATCCGGGACTCGACAAGGAAATTCGCCTGCTTGGCGTTACCCCGGACAATCAGGCGGTCTGGCTGTTCGATCTGTCCAGCGGTGAAATCTGGAATCAGACGTTCATCGATCCGCAGCAACTTGATCAGGCATTCGGCACGGGCTCGCGATTGTTACTGGGCGACAGGTTGCCGGCTCATCAACCAGAGTGGGCGGATTGGCGTTTTGCCGACGTGACCATCGAGGGCGCCGGCTTGCGTGGGACAACCGTTGACGGCGTACTGCTCGAACTCCGCCATCAAGAGGTGGAGATCATCACTGGCGTCAGCCACGACTGGGTGAACGCCCATGGCGAACACTTGATCGAAAGTCTCCAGGCGTTACTGGAAACGGCGGAACATGCCGAATTTGTATCTGTGGAGTCCGAACCCGGCAGCTTGCAGTGGTATGCCGTCCAAAGCGCCCGGTTGATCCGGATTACCGGTAAGGATCTGCCCGCAGATTATTCGCTGCTGGGCACTCAAGGCCAGGTCAATGTGTTGCTGCATGAGGCCCGGGAAGGACGGGTGCGTGTGTATCCGGACAGGCGAAGCATCGGGCCGTTCGATTATGTCCAGCGCAACGCCGAAGTGCTGGTTGTCGAAGGAGAAAAGACCCTGGGTGATCTCCTGCCGCTGATTCCCGATGACGTCAATACGTTGATTCTGCGATTGGGGCAGGGTGCCGTGACTTATCACCTGACGAAGGCTGTCTGGCTGAGGCTCGACTCAGTCATCGTCGACTGCCGGCACGCACTGGGTGAAGTGCCGGCCATTCCAGGCAAATTGATCTGGGCCTTCGATGATCCGCAAAGATTGCTGTTCGAGATTGTTCAGGAGCATCTGGTCATCGTTGACCCGGACAGTGAGCACAGTTTGATCTTCCGTGATGTGTGTTCCGTCGACCCGGCATTGCGCGGTGATGTGTTCCTAGCGTTTGAAAAGCTGCAATCCCATCCGGTATCGATGTTCGTGGCGCGGTTGCGCGACAGGAAAGAAAAAAACGGCAGTGCAACGCTGCAGGAGTTGTTGGCGGAGCCGGCAGTCGCAGGATAAGCAGCGACTGGCGCCGGGTTCATGAAAAAAGGCCGCGAACGATTCCGTTCGCGGCCTTTGACATGATGGGGGCGGTGTGGCGATCACCACGTTCACGGGATGACGGAGTTGTTCGCTTATCAGGGCACCAGATAGCCTTTTACGCCGGTAAAGATGATCTGTGCTGCCAGCGCACAGACAAAAAGTCCCATCAAGCGACTGACGATTTGCAGGCCCTGATCGCCAAGAATCCGCTCGATACGGTTCGACAAGTAAAGCACCACCCCCACCGTGAAACTGGCCAGGGCAATGCTGAGGATCGCGGTGAGTTTGTCGTCCCAGTGCGGTTGGCTGACACCCATTACCAACAGCGCACCGATGGTGCCCGGGCCGACGGTCAGGGGGATGGTCAGCGGGACGATGGTCACGTCTTGCTGCACGTTGTCGGTTTGCACCACCGACTTACCCTGGGCCATGCCCAGCGCCGAGATGAATAGCACGCTGCCGGCGCCGATGCGAAATGCATCCACGGTAATGCCGAACACGTCAAATATCACCCTCCCGAACAGGTACAGCAAGACGCTGGAAACCAGTGTGGCAATTGCCACTTTCCAGGCCAGGCGACGTTGTTCCTTGCGCGAATAACCGCGGCTCAGACTGATAAAACAGGACAACACGAAGAACGGGCTGTAGAGCACCAGCATCTTCAGATAAACGCTGAATAACACGTGGAGCATAATGTCGGCTCGCGGCAGGAGATTGTTGGAGCGGAGTCTATCAGCCGGTTTAGAAAGTTGTCGGCGCGCGACGGGAGATTGCTCAGAACGTCGAAGCCGTACGATTCTGATGATCGCGCTGGGCAACCCAATGCTCGATCAGGTCGCGCAACTGCGACAGCTCGACCGGTTTGGCCATGTGCCCGTCCATGCCGGCCTGACGCGCGCGCTCTTTGTGCTCGGCAAGGATGTGCGCGGTCAACGCCACCACGGGGGTGCGAATCCGCTGGTTGCCGACTTCCCAGGCACGCAATTGCTGGGTGGCGGAGAAGCCGTCAAGGATTGGCATTTCGCAGTCCATCAGCACCAGGTCGTAACGCTGGGCCTTCATTGCCACCAAGGCTTCTTCGCCATTGCTGGCGGTATCCGGTTGCAGGTTGAGCTTGCCCAGCATGCCGCGGATGACCTTGGTCGAGATGCTGTTGTCTTCGGCCACCAGGATGCGGAAGTCGCTGGGCACCTTGACCGGAAGGGTAGGGCCGGTGGGCAGGTGCTGCGAGGTCGCCGGGCCGTTGTTGCGCTGGTTCAGTTCGTCCGCCAGGGTGGTCTTGAGGGTGTAGCCGGCCACTGGCTTGGCGAGGATGCGCTTGATCCCGGAGTTGCGCGCGATGATCTTGCTCGGCGCGTTGCTGATGCCGGTGAGCATGATCAGCAGAATGTCGTGGTTCAGGCTCGGGTCTTCCTTGATCTTGGCGGCCAGTTGCATGCCGGTCATACCGGGCATGTTCTGGTCCAGCAGGACCACGTCGAAATAATCGCGCAGGTGGGCCTTGGTGCGCAGCAGCGCCAGGGCCTCCTTGCCGGACGGTACGGCGCTGACGTTCAGGCCCCAGGCGCTGCACTGCTGCACCAGCACCTTGCGACAGGTGTCGTTGTCGTCCACGACCAGTACGCGTGCGCCTTGCAACGGACTGTCCAGGTCCGAGGTCGGATGCTCGAGACGGTCCGGGTCCAGTGGCAGGGTCAGCCACAATGTGCTGCCTTGGTTGGCGCCGCTCTTGATGCCGAATTCGCCCTGCATCAAACGGATCAGCTGACGGGCAATCACCAGCCCCAGATTGCCCCCCAGGCTGGTGGCCGAGAGGAAATGCTTGCTGTGCAGCTCGGCGTGCATCAGTGCGTCGCGCTCTTCAGCCTCCATCGGCTGGCCGCTGTCCTGCACGGCGATGCGCAGCCGCGGTTTGGCGCTGCGTTCATCCAGGGCGACAACGATCAGAATCTCGCCTTCGTCGGTTTTCTTCAGGGCGTTTTCCAGCAGGCTCAGCAGGGTCTGGCGCAGGCGCGTCGGATCGCCGCTGATGACGCGCGGTACCTGTGGCTGGATAAAGCTGATCAGCTCGATGTTCTGTTGTTCGGCCTTGGCGCGGAAGATGCTCAGGCAGTCTTCGATCAGGGCATTGAGGTCGAACTGCACATCGTCCAGCTCGATCTGTCCGGACTCGAGCTTGGAGATGTCGAGAATTTCGTTGATCAGTGTCAGCAGTTCGTTGCCGGCGCTATGGATGGTTTGCACATAGTCGCGCTGCTTGACCGACAGCGGTGTGCCCAGCAGCAGTTCGGTCATGCCCAGCACACCATTCATCGGGGTGCGGATTTCGTGGCTGATTTTCGCCAGGAATTCAGCTTTGGCGTTTATTTCGGCATTGCTGGCAGCCAGGTCGCGACTGACGCTGAAACGGTCTTCGGTGATGCTACGCTGTCGCTCGCCCAGGGCCACACTCATCAACAGGCCACTGATACAGATAAACACCAGCAGGGTGATGATCAGGCCTTGCGGGGCGACAAGGGTCAGCCCCTGCAGCGCCGGCAGGATAATCAACGTGCCAAGGTTGAATACCACCATGGCCGCCACGAACAGGCGAGCCGGGCGATAACCTTTTTGCCAGTGATGGGCGCTGACGAACAACATGCTCAGGCCGGCCAGGGCAACCAGTGCGTACGTGATCAGGTTCAGCGGCAGGGTGTTGACGAACAACAGCAGCAGGCCGCAGGCCACGATGAACAGGATGTCCCCCAGCAGCAGCTTGTTCAGCGGGTGCGGGCCGAGCGGGGCGAAAAAACGGTAGGCGAACATCAGGCCGCAAGGTGCGGTCAGCAGCAAGGCAAGATAGGCACCGGGTGTTTGTACGACGGACCAGTTCGGCAACCATGGTCGGGCCAGGTTCAGCAGCAGCACCAGGCTGAGCAGCAACAACCCTTCGCACGCTGCCAGCCAGAGGCTGCTGCGCGAGCGGGTGTAGGTGTAGCGGGTCAGGTTATGCAGGATCAGCATCCCGAGACAGCCAAAGAGCAGACCGTAGATCAACGTCTGGTTCTGAGTGGCTGCGCTCATGACCGCCGATTGCAGGGTGATGTAAGGCCGAAACTGGTGTTCGGAGACCAGTCGCATATAGACGTCGAGGGTTTTGTCGCTTTGCGGCAGCGGCAACATGAAGTCGTTGCCGGGCAGGGGGCGCTCAGCCTGAGGCTGCCCGGTGCCGGTATTCAATTGATCGATCAGCTGGTCGCCATCGAGCACATACAGATTGAGGTGCGACAGGTCGGGAGCGAACACCCTCAGCAACTGTTCGTGTTTGCCGGGTGCCAGCCTGAAACGCAGCCACAGCGCACCGTCAGGCCCGGCTGCGGTGAGGCGGTCGAGTTCAACGGGGCTGAATTGATTGGTGTAGCGGCCGGAGCGGATGTCGCTCAGCTGCAGATCGCCCTGTTCGTCGAGCAATACCGCCCAGCCACTGCCTTGCGAGGCCTGGGCCGGGAGCATGCAGAGCAAGGTCAGCAGAGTGACGGTGAAGCCTATGGCAATCCTGAGCCAGCGCACGGCGAAATCCCTTCGTAGGTTGATGCCAGAATATAACTATGCGCGGCGCCGGAATAGTCCGGCAAGGGCTGCAAGCCCTTGCCTGGCCGAATGGATGGCTTATTCCTGATTTTCGCCACGCTCGCGGGCAATGGCACGGTAGCCAATGTCCTTACGATAGAAGCAGCCTTCCCAGTCGATTTTAGCCGCCAGTTTGTAAGCCTGCTGCTGGGCTGTGTCGACGCTGGTGCCCATGGCGGTTGCGCACAGTACCCGACCACCGGCCGTCACCACCTGACCGTCCTTGAGTGCAGTGCCAGCGTGGAAGACTTTGCCTTCCAGTGCCGCGGCTGCATCCAGACCGTTGATGGCAACGCCTTTGGCGTAGTCACCCGGGTAACCGCCAGCGGCCAATACGATACCGACGCTCGGACGTGGATCCCACTGTGCTTCGACCTTGTCCAGCGCTTGCGCCAGGGCCGCTTCGACCAGCAACACCAGGCTCGACTGCAAACGCAGCATCACCGGTTGGGTCTCAGGATCGCCGAAACGGCAGTTGAACTCGATAACTTTTGGGTTACCAGCCTTGTCGATCATCAAGCCGGCATAGAGGAAACCGGTGTAAACATTGCCTTCCTCGGCCATGCCGCGCACGGTTGGCCAGATCACCAGGTCCATGACCCGCTGATGGACTTCGGCGGTGACGACCGGTGCCGGGGAGTAGGCGCCCATGCCGCCGGTGTTCGGACCGGTGTCGCCGTCGCCGACGCGTTTGTGGTCCTGGCTGGTGGCCATCGGCAGCACGTTCTTGCCGTCGACCATGACGATGAAGCTGGCTTCTTCGCCGTCCAGGAACTCCTCGATGACCACGCGGGAGCCGGCATCGCCAAACGCGTTGCCAGCGAGCATGTCGCGCACCGCGTCTTCAGCTTCAGCCAATGTCATGGCCACGATCACGCCTTTGCCGGCGGCCAGGCCATCGGCCTTGATCACGATCGGTGCGCCTTTTTCACGCAGATAAGCCAGGGCCGGCTCGATCTCGGTGAAGTTCTGGTAGTCGGCGGTCGGGATCTTGTGACGCGCCAGGAAATCCTTGGTAAAGGCTTTCGAACCTTCCAGTTGCGCGGCACCTGCGGTCGGGCCGAAGCAATCCAGGCCACGGGAGCGGAACAGGTCGACAACGCCTGCAACCAGCGGCACTTCCGGGCCGACGATGGTGAGGGAAACGTTTTTCTCCGCGAAATCTGCAAGCTGCTCGAGGGCGAGCACGTCGATGGCGACGTTCTCGCACTTGGCTTCAATGGCGGTGCCTGCGTTGCCCGGGGCAACGAACACTTTCTGCACGCGCGGATCCTGAGCTACTTTCCAGGCCAGGGCGTGTTCACGGCCACCGCTGCCAATGATCAAAACATTCATTTCAAAAACCTCGGATGACGCTAATTCTGTTTTGGAACCTAAAGCGCTTCACGCCGTAGGAGGTCGCAACGAGGCCGGTAGATGCAAGGCGGAGTCGACCTCGATGAGCGGAGTTGCCTTTTGGCAATGAGCATCATCGAGGTCGGTTCCAACGCAGCAGATACCGGGTTCAGTGCGGCCGTTGTCTTATTAGTGACGGAAGTGGCGCATGCCGGTGAAGACCATGGCGATGCCGGCTTCATCAGCTGCCGCAATCACTTCGTTATCACGCATCGAGCCACCTGGCTGGATCACCGCAGTGATACCGACCTTGGCTGCGTTGTCGATGCCGTCGCGGAACGGGAAGAACGCATCCGACGCCATGACCGCGCCCTGCACTTGCAAGCCGGCATGTTCAGCCTTGATCGCGGCGATACGCGCGGAGTTCACGCGGCTCATCTGGCCGGCGCCGACACCGATGGTCTGACGGTTCTTGGCGTAGACGATGGCGTTGGACTTGACGTACTTGGCGACTTTCCAGGCGAAGATCAGGTCGTTGATTTCCTGCTCGGTTGGCGCGCGCTTGGTCACCACTTTCAGGTCTTCGCTGCCGATCATGCCGATGTCGCGGCTCTGTACCAGCAAACCGCCGTTGACGCGTTTGTAGTCCCAGGCTGGAACGCGGTCAGCCGACCACTCGCCGCAGGCCAGCAGGCGTACGTTGGCTTTGGCGGCCACGATGGCGCGGGCTTCTGCGCTGACGGATGGGGCGATGATCACTTCGACGAACTGACGCTCGACGATGGCCTTGGCGGTTTCAGCATCCAGCTCGCGGTTGAACGCGATGATGCCGCCGAACGCCGACTCGGTGTCGGTGGCGTAGGCCAGTTCGTAGGCTTGACGGATGCCGCCTTCGGCGTCCGGGCTCACGGCCACGCCGCACGGGTTGGCGTGCTTGACGATCACGCAGGCCGGCTTGACGAAGCTCTTCACGCATTCCAGCGCGGCGTCGGTGTCGGCCACGTTGTTGTACGACAGCTCTTTGCCTTGCAGTTGGGTCGCGGTGGCGATGCCGACTTCGGCAGGCTTGGCTTCAACGTAGAACGCCGCGCTCTGGTGCGGGTTCTCGCCGTAGCGCATTTCCTGAGCCTTGATGAACTGGCTGTTGAAGGTGCGCGGGAATTCGCTGCGGCCGGAGGTCGAGAGGGTTTCAGCCGCCTGGTTCACGGTGCCCATGTAGTTGGCGATCATGCCGTCGTAGGCGGCGGTGTGTTCGAAGGCCTTGAGCATCAGGTCGAAACGCTGAGCGTAGGTCAGGCCGCCGGCCTTGAGGCTTTCCAGAACGTTGGCGTAATCGCTGGCATTCACCACGATGGCCACGTCTTTGTGGTTTTTTGCCGCCGAACGGACCATGGTCGGGCCGCCGATGTCGATGTTCTCGATGGCAGTCGGCAGGTCGCAGCCTGGCTTGTTGATGGTGGCTTCGAACGGGTACAGGTTGACCGCTACCAGATCGATCGGCTTGATGCCGTGCTCGCTCATGATGGCGTCGTCGATACCGCGACGACCAAGGATCCCGCCGTGGATTTTCGGGTGCAGGGTTTTCACCCGGCCGTCCATCATTTCTGCGAAACCGGTGTAATCCGCGACTTCCACTGCGGCAACACCATTGTCGCGCAGCAGCTTGAACGTCCCGCCGGTGGAGAGGATCTCTACGCCCAGGGCTTCGAGCTCTTTGGCGAATTCAAGGATCCCGGTCTTGTCGGAAACGCTGATCAAGGCGCGGCGGATCGGCAGGCGGGTAGTCTGGTCGGTCATCTCAATTTCCATCAAAAGCAAAGGAGTCAGCAAAAAAGGCGACCGGTTTTACGTGGGCGCCTTTCTGGTTTGATTGAATGCTTACAGCAAATCGTACTGCTTGAGTTTCTTGCGCAGGGTGCCCCGGTTCAGTCCGAGCAGCTCACTGGCCTTGGTCTGGTTGCCCTTGACGTAGTTCATCACGCATTCGAGCAGGGGGGCCTCGACTTCGGAGAGCACCAGGTTGTACACATCCGTGACGGCAGCGCCCTCAAGGTGGGCGAAATAATTGTGCAGCGCCTTCTCGACACTCCCGCGAAGGGTCTGACCTTCTTCGCTCGGGGTATTGAGGTGCTGTTTCAAATTCACGTTGTCGCTCACGGGTGTTGTTCCACTCACTAAAGTCTCGGTCATCATCGTCATGCGGCCACCCCTTCTCCGTCCCCTGTCAGGCTCTTGTAACGTTCGGCGAAGAAGCCTCGAACGTAGGCGCATTGTGCTTCCGTATCTTCCAAACGATTGAAGTGGGCGCGAAACTCCCTGGCGCCCGGCAAGGTTGCGAGATACCAGCCCACATGCTTGCGAGCTATGCGCACGCCCATGACGTCGCCATAGAAGGCATGCAGCGCGGCCAGATGCTCAAGCAGAATACATTCCACCTCGATCAGTTCCGGTGCCGGGAGTTTTTCGCCGGTACGCAGATAATGGTCGATTTCACGAAAAATCCATGGCTGCCCCTGGGCAGCCCGGCCCACCAACAGGCCATCGGCACCGGTCGCGTCGAGCACGTACCGGGCTTTCTCGGGCGAATCGATATCGCCATTGGCGAAGACCGGAATCGACACCGCCTGCTTGATCGCGGCAATGGTGTCGTACTCAGCTTCCCCGGTGTACAGGTCGGCACGCGTGCGGCCATGTACGGCCAACGCCGTGATGCCTGCCTGTTCGGCGATCTTCGCCACCGTCAGACCGTTCTTGTTCGCCCGGTCCCAGCCGGTGCGGATCTTCAGGGTGACCGGCACATCGACCGCAGCCACCACGGCCTGCAGGATCTCGGTCACCAATGCTTCATCTTTCAACAGTGCGGAACCGGCGGCCTTGTTGCAGACCTTCTTCGCCGGACAGCCCATGTTGATGTCAATAATCTGTGCACCCAGCTCGACGTTGGCTCGGGCCGCATCCGCCAGCATCTGCGCATCTCCGCCGGCGATCTGTACCGAGCGGGGCTCGGGATCGCCTTCGTGGATCATGCGCATCCGCGATTTGCGGGTGTTCCACAAGCTCATGTCGCTGGTGACCATTTCCGAGACTACAAGTCCTGCGCCCAATCGTTTGCACAGCTGACGAAAGGGCTGGTCGGTGACGCCCGCCATGGGGGCGAGGATCAAGCCGTTGTGCAATGTATATGGACCGATGCGTACCGCCGACATAGGACTTCCCTGTTGTGGGGCCGGATCATGAGAGTTCGAAAAAGGGTTGGCATGATACCCGCTCTCGATGACTGGATAAAGGCTGAATTGAACAAAATCTGAACAACTAATTCGTTATCGCCAGCGGTTTGGTTTGAACGGTCAAAGTCAGGAAACCGCCGTCAAGCCTGCAACGCTTGAGTGTTTTACTCGGGCGAATGGAAGCTCAGGCTGTAGTTCACCGCTTTGGGGCCTGGGTCGAGAATGTCCAGCGCGATGTGGATCGGCGTTTGCGGCGGCATTTCGGCCAGGCCTTCGAGATCGCCGTTGAGGTACTCGCCGGGCTTGAAGCGACGACTGGCGATCAGGTGGCCGTTGAGGTCGGCAAAGCGCAGCTCCAGCAGCGGGAACGGCTGGGAGAAGGGCGCACGGTTATAAATGATGGCATCGACCACCAGCGCCCCGTTGAAGTCCGGGTGGCTGCGGACCACCAGATTGCTGCTTTTGACTTTCGCGATGTCGACCTTGGACGGCACTGTGCAACCGATGTGCGGGCAGAGTTGCTGGAACCACGGACGATACTGGTCCTGGCGCGCCAGTTCGTCGAAGTGGTAGGCGACGTACTGGCCAACGAGGCCGGCGGCGCCGAGCAGGATCAGCAGCAGCCAGAAAAAGCGCCGACCCCAGGGGGAGCGGCGTTTTTGCCAATCCAGTTGCAGCGGGTCGTCGGTCAGGTCCTGCAGCACTTCAGCGCGCATGGCCGGTTCGCTGCGTTCGCGTCGCTTGCGCAGGGGCTCGACGGAGGGCAGGTCATCGTCGATCTCGTCGTCATCGGTTTTCGCCGACAGGCTGCCAAAAGGGATCGGGGCGTCGAGCGGGTCGTGCAGGCGCAGCTGCTGTATCTCGGGCTCATCGTCCAGCGGCACGGGCTCCATGGACAGCGAAGGCTCGGTGCGCGAGTGTTTGCCTGGCTCGATCGTCGGTTCGACCATCGGTGATGGCGTCTGCACGTCGGCGGCTTGCGCACGATCGGCGGCCGACTCACTGAAGAGGCTGTCGGGCCAAGGGGCTTCGTCGTGTTCGGTGCTGTCGCGACGAGCACTGAGGCTGTCTTCGCGGGGGTGACCGAACTCCGTCGTCGGCTGGATTTCCCGCTGTTCGAGCCGGGCGAGCTCTTCGTCCAGGTCCAGGCTGTCCAGGTCCATCTCGGCCGCGGTCCATTGCTTTTGGCTGATGGCCCGCTGCACGGGCGGTTCTACGGGCGCCGATGCAGCCGGTTTTACCGCTTCCTTGCCGGCCCGTTGCTCAAGCAACTGCCTGGCGGCGTTGAACACCTGCAAGCACGAGCCGCAACGAACCACCCCACGGGCCACGCTCAACTGAGCGTGGCTGACGCGGAAGCTGGTTTGGCAATGCGGGCATTGGGTGACGAAGCTATCGGTCATGCGGCAATCCGGTTTATGCAGGCGCTCATTCTAGCGCCGACGGCCAGTGATGCGTACCCAGCCGTCGCGATTGGCGATCGGATCCAGATCGAAGTCCCGGGCATAGGCAGCGGCAACCTCTTCGCCCTGTTCGGCGAGGATGCCCGACAGTGCCAGGCGACCGCCGGGCTTGACCAGGCTGGACAGTTGCGGCGCCAGGGAAACCAGCGGGCCGGCGAGGATATTGGCGACCAGTACGTCGGCTTGAACCTGCGGCAAATCTTCCGGCAGATAGAGCGGGAACAGCTCGTCGGCAATGTTGTTGCGTCCGGCGTTGTCGCGGGAGGCCTCCAGGGCTTGCACATCGATATCGGTGCCGACGGCTTGTTTGGCGCCCAGCAACAGGGCGGCAATCGCCAGAATCCCCGAGCCGCAGCCGAAATCCAGCACGTTGCAGTCTTTCAGGTCCTGGCCATCGAGCCATTCCAGGCACAGCGCGGTGGTCGGGTGAGTGCCGGTGCCGAACGCCAGGCCCGGGTCCAGCAGCAGGTTCACCGCGTCAGGCTCAGGGGCGGCGTGCCAGCTCGGGACAATCCACAGGCGCTGGCCGAAGCGCATCGGCTGGAAGCCATCCATCCAGCTGCGTTCCCAGTCCTGGTCTTCGATCACTTCGCTGTGATGCTCGGGCAGCGGGCTGCCGGTCAGCAACTCCAGGTGGGCCAGCACGCTGGCGGCGTCAGTGCCGCCTTCGAACAAGGCCAGCAGGTGTGTGTGCGACCACAGCGGGGTGGTGTTGAGTTCCGGCTCGAAGATCGGCTGATCTTCGGCGTCCATGAAGGTCACCGATACGGCGCCCACTTCAAGGAAAGCGTCTTCGTAGGTTTCGGCTTGTTCTGGGCTGATGGCGAGACGGACTTGCAGCCAAGGCATGGCGGGCACCTTTGAAAAATATAGATTGCAGCCTAGCGGGCTGCGAGAAGCGCGCAAGTTTACGCGAGCGCGCGGCAGAAGACGACCGGGTTGCCATCCAATAGCGGAGACGTCGGTCTCTGTGGCGAGGGAGCTTGCTCCCGCTGGAGCGCGAAGCGGTCCCAAAATGGCAGATACGGCTCTGTCTGACACAACTCGGATGAATGGTCTTGCGGCTGCTGCGCAACCGAGCGGGAGCAAGCTCCCTCGCCACAAGGTTTCCGGGCGGCATCTCCAGAAACAACAAAGCCGCCCGAAGGCGGCCTTGTCATGTTCCGGCTGAAGCTTAGTGCTTCTCGCCAGCCAGCTTGTGCTCGAGGTAGTGAATGTTCACCCCCCCTTTGCAGAAGCCTTCGTCACGGGTCAGATCACGGTGCAGCGGGATGTTGGTCTTGATCCCGTCGACAACGATCTCGTCCAGCGCATTACGCATGCGCGCCATGGCTTCGTCACGGGTTGCGCCGTAGGTGATCAGCTTGCCGATCAACGAGTCGTAGTTCGGCGGAACGGCATAGCCACTGTACAGGTGCGAATCGACGCGAACGCCGTTGCCGCCTGGTGCGTGGAAATGCTTGACCGTGCCTGGGCTCGGCATGAACGTTTTCGGGTCTTCGGCGTTGATCCGGCATTCCAGCGCGTGACCGCGGATGACCACGTCATCCTGGGTGAACGACAGCTTGTTGCCGGCGGCGATGCTGAGCATCTCCTTGACGATGTCGATGCCGGTGACCATTTCCGATACCGGGTGCTCTACCTGGACACGAGTGTTCATCTCGATGAAGTAGAAGCGGCCGTTCTCGTACAGGAACTCGAAAGTGCCGGCGCCACGGTAGCTGATGTCGATGCAAGCCTTGACGCAACGGGCGAGGACTTCCTCGCGCGCGTTCTCGTCGATACCCGGTGCCGGCGCTTCTTCGAGAACCTTCTGGTGACGACGTTGCAGCGAGCAGTCGCGGTCGCCCAGATGGATGGCGTGGCCCTGACCGTCGGAAAGCACCTGAACTTCCACGTGACGTGGGTTGGTCAGGAATTTTTCCAGATAGACCATCGGGTTGCCGAACGCTGCGCCCGCTTCGGAGCGGGTCAGTTTCGCCGAGGAGATCAGGTCTTCTTCTTTGTGCACCACGCGCATGCCACGACCACCACCGCCGCCAGCGGCTTTGATGATCACCGGATAACCGACTTCGCGACCAATGCGCAGAGCGGTTTCTTCGTCTTCAGGCAGTGGGCCGTCGGAGCCCGGAACGGTTGGAACGCCAGCGGCGATCATGGCGTGCTTGGCCGATACCTTGTCGCCCATCAGGCGGATGGTATCGGCTTTCGGGCCAATGAACGCGAAACCGGAGTTCTCGACCTGTTCGGCAAAGTCGGCGTTTTCCGCAAGGAAGCCGTAGCCTGGGTGAATGGCGGTAGCGCCGGTCACTTCAGCAGCGGCGATGATGGCCGGAATGTGCAGGTAGGAGTGAGCGGCGGAGGCCGGACCGATGCAGACGGATTCGTCTGCCAGGCCCAGGTGCATCAGCTCTTTGTCGGCCTTGGAGTAAACGGCGACGGTCTTGATGCCCATTTCCTTGCAGGCACGCAGAATCCGCAGGGCGATCTCACCGCGGTTGGCGATCAGAACTTTTTCCAACTTCGCAGTCATCAAAGGCTCTCCGCGATTCAAACGATGGTGAACAGCGGTTGGTCGAACTCAACCGGCTGGCCGTCTTCGACGAGGATGGATTCGATCACACCGCTGTGGTCAGCCTCAATGTGGTTCATCATCTTCATGGCTTCGACGATGCACAGGGTGTCGCCTTTCTTCACGGTCTGGCCAACTTCAACGAAGGATGGCGAGGACGGCGAAGATTTGCGATAGAACGTGCCGACCATCGGCGAACGGGCAACATTGCCGTTCAGCGTTGGAGCCGCTGGAGCCGCAGGCGCAGCGGCAGCAACCGGAGCGGCGGCAGCAACTGGAGCCGGTGCCGGCGCATGCATCGGAGCCGGTGCGTAGTACTGCTGAGCCGGCGTCTTGCTGTGACGGCTGATGCGTACGGACTCTTCGCCTTCCTTGATCTCAAGCTCGTCGATGCCGGACTCTTCCAGCAATTCGATCAATTTCTTAACTTTACGGATATCCATGAATCATCAACTCCCAAGGGTCGGTCAGGGGCGTTTAACGCTTGTTGTTCAAGCCGTTGCCTGTCTTTCAAGCTGCTCTAGTGCGGCCTCCAGGGCCAGTCGATAACCGCTGGCGCCAAGGCCGCAGATCACTCCCACCGCTACATCGGAGAAGTAAGAGTGATGGCGGAAAGGTTCGCGTTTATGCACGTTAGACAAATGCACTTCGATGAATGGGATGCTCACCGCCAGCAGCGCGTCACGTAACGCGACACTTGTATGCGTAAAAGCTGCTGGATTGATCAGAATGAAGTCCACACCTTCGCCGCGAGCAGCGTGGATGCGGTCAATCAATTCGTACTCGGCGTTGCTTTGCAGGTAAAGCAAATGGTGGCCGGCATTGCGCGCCCGCTGTTCCAGGTCCTGGTTGATTTGTGCCAGGGTGGTTGCACCATAGACCCCCGGTTCCCGGGTGCCGAGCAGGTTCAGGTTAGGGCCGTGCAAAACCAATAGGGTCGCCATCTGCTGCTCCTTTGTGATCCGTGTGCAATTGTCAGAACCAGGCGACTATGCCGCAAAGACTTTGTGACTGTCCAGTTCTATGCAATAGGCAGCACGATGGCCGATGTTTGCGCGAAATATGTGACCGGGTGATTAAATCCGGTCATTTGCTTTCGCAACACGTTCGGCGAAGTCCGTGGCGTTTATCTCGCCGATCACTCGCACATCGGTGCGTTCGACGCCGTCCCTGCCGAAAAACATCAGCGCCGGAGGGCCGAACAGCTTGTAGCGGTCGAGCAGGGCGCGCTGTTCGGTGTTGCTGGCGGTGATGTCGAAACGGATCAGTCGATAGCCTTTGAGACGTTCGACGACGTTGGCATCGTTGAGCACTTCGTGTTCGATGACTTTGCAACTGATGCACCAGTCGGCGTACCAGTCGAGCAGCAGCGGCGTGCCGGAGGATTTGGCTTCGGCGAGGACGCGATCCAGTTCGGCTGGAGTGCTGATGGTTTGCCAGGTGCTGGCGATTGGCGCTTGCTGCTCGTTGCTGGCGACGAGGCGCGGCTGGCCAATGGGGTTGAATGGATCGGACTGACCGCTGAACGCGCCGTACCAACAGGCCAGTGCATAAAACAGCAGAAACATCCCCAGCAATTGCCCCAGGCGTTTTCTCGGCGGCTTATAGACAAACTCCAGCGCGCCCATGAACAAACCGACGCCACCGGCGAGCAAGCCGATCAACAGTAAAGTGATCTGGCCTGGCAATACTCGGCTGAGCAAACCGATCGCCAGCCCCAGCAAGAGCACACCAATCGCGTTTTTCACGTAGATCAGCCACGGCCCGCTTTTCGGCAACCAGGCCGCGCCGCCAGTCGCCACCAGCAACAGCGGAGCGCCCATGCCCAGGCCAAGCATGAACAGTTTCAATCCGCCGCCCAAGGCATCGCCGCTGGCGCTGATGTACAGCAGCGCACCGGCCAGGGGAGCCGAGACGCAGGGCGAAACCAGCAGGCTCGACACCACGCCCAGCACCGCCGCGCCCCACAGTGAGCCACCTTCGGTGCGCCCGGCGATCCGGTCCAGGCGGCTGCTGATGGCGTAGGGAAGTTTCAGTTCGAACACCCCGAACATCGCCAAGGCAAACACTGCGAAAAACATCGCGAACGGCACCAGCACCCAGGCCGATTGCAAGCGCGCCTGAAGATTAAGCTGTGCGCCGAACATGCCCATCAATGCACCCAACAGGGCGAAGCAGATGGCCATCGGCAGCACATAAGCCAGCGACAGGTTGAAGCCACGTAAACCGCCGATCTGCCCGCGCAGGACTACCCCGGAGAGGATCGGCAGCATCGGCAGCACACAGGGGGTGAAGGTCAGGCCGAGGCCTGCGAGGAAGAACAGCGCCAGTTCGCGCCAGCCCCAGGCTGTGGTCGTGGCACCGCTGCCATCAATACTCAGGCGCTCGGTCTCGGGCGGGTAGCACAGGCCTTTGTCGGCGCAGCCCTGATAGGTCACGGCCAGTGTAAAGGCGCGGGAATCGGTGCGTGGCAGCTCTACATCGAGAATGCCGTGGTAAACCTCGACATCGCCGAAGTATTCATCGTGCTTTTGTTCGCCCTTGGGCAGTTGAGCCGCACCGAGGCCAACGTCGGCCGGATCTGCGCGAAACTGGAAGCGATGGCGGTAGAGGTAGTAACCCTCGGTGGCGACGAAACGCAGCTTGATCGATTGCGGCGTACTTTCTACCAGGCTCAACTGAAAGGCTTCGCGCACCGGCAGGAAGTCGGCGCTGTTGTTGATCGAACCCAGGGTGGAACTGGGGCGACTGTCCAGCAACCCGGCGGCGGAGGCCGGGAGGGCGAGCACTAAAAACAGCAGGCAGAGCAAACGGCGCATGACAATCTCGCGTATTGGAGGTGCGGGCATGATAGCGGACGATGGGCTGGTGTGCAGAATGGGGAATGGGTGGTGAACATGCCCGCGATGGCGATTTATCAGACGCGGAAGGCTTGAACGGCGGTATGCAACCGTCCGCCCAGCACCAGCAAATTCTCTCCTTGCTCCCGCCCCTCGCCGATGCGCAGCAAGTTATCCCCACCCAATTGATGAATCCGCTCACTGTGATCGCGGATTTCGCTGACAGCGCCGCTCTGCTGGGCAGTGACATCGGCGATGCGCACGGCGGTGTCGGAAATGGTCTGGATCGCTCCGACGATTTTATCCAGCGCACCGTCGGCGGCCTGGGCCTGGTTGGCCGTGGCTTCGGCGTGTTCGACCTGGGCGCGCATGCCTTCGACCGATTGTCGCGCGGCGGTTTGCAGGCCGGCGATCAGTGTCTGAATCTCGGCGGTGGCACCGGCGGTGCGCTGCGCCAGTGAACGAACCTCTTCGGCCACCACCGCAAATCCCCGGCCCATCTCCCCGGCGCGGGCCGCCTCGATGGCGGCATTCAGCGCCAGCAGGTTGGTCTGATCGGCAATCGAGCGAATCACCGTCAGCACGCCGCCGATAGTCGCCGACTCTTCGGCCAGATGTTCGATCATCTGCGCGTTGCCTTGCACTTCACCCACCAGCGCATGCAGCCCGGTGAGGCTCAGGCCGATGACCTTCTGACCATGCTCCACCGCCAGCCCTGCATGACGACTGGCGTCCGCGGCCTGGCTGGCATCACCGGCGACTTGTTGAATCGTTGCTTCGAGTTCACCGAGAGAGTCGCGGATCAGCGCGGTGTCGCCGGCCTGATGCTCGGCGCCGCTGTGCAGGTCATTGCTCAATTCGGCCAGCGTCCGGCTGCTGCCGGCGACTTGCTCGGCATTGAGGCGAATGGTCCCCACCAGGTCGACCAGATAGGCACGCAAGCGATTGAGCGAAGCTTGAATGTCATGCAGTTCGCGGTTGGTCGCACCCAGTTGAATGTCGCGACTGAAGTCGCCCTCGGCCCAGATCGAAAGGGCTGGCGCCAGATTGGTCAGGGTTCGGGCCAGGCGTCGCTGTAAGGTATCGATGAGCAAGGCGATCAGCAGAATCAGCCCGATCATCACGCCCTGCATCAGCCGCACTTCGCCCTGGATTTGCCCGTGCTGGGCGCGCACTACCGGTTCCAGCCCGGCGATGGCCTGCTGCACGGCGGTGATTTTCAAGTGAGTCGCGGCGCCGAGGTCGGCGCGTTTCTGGATCTGTCCGCGCGTGCGTGCCAGTTCAGTCGGGTAGCGGGTGAGCAGGCTGTTGAGTTCACGCTTGAGGCTGACGCCGGCGTCTTCGGCGACGGCTTTCTCGGTGTTCTCCAGGCCCATCATGGCGGAGAAGTCATCGGTGTTCGATTCACTGCTGGCAGTCACCCCCAGCAGCGGCAAGCTGTTCAATTGTTCAGCCTGAACGCGGATGCTGGCGACTTCGCGCTCGACATCGGCGGCCAGTTCACTGCGCCCGCTGCTGACCAGTTTGTCCCGGGCCAAAGACAACTTGCCCAGATGCTGGGAAGCTGCGAGCAAAGGCGTCAGGTACGCCGCGTTGCCGTTGGCGTACTGGCTGAGCTGATCGAGGCTGGCACCGAGCTCGCGTTCAGCTTGCAACAGCAGGGCTTGTGGATCGCCGGCAAGTTTGCCGGCGGCCAGCAGGTCCGTCTTGCTGAACTCCTCCAGATTCGACAGGCTGGGGTGCAAGGTATCGGCCAGGGGCGGAGGTAATTCGCCGAGCTCCTTTTGCAGGCTGTCGATGGCCTGGCTGGCGCTGCTCAGACGCAGGGCATCGCCGCTGGCCAGGTAATCCTCGACGTTGCGCGCCACTTCATTTTGAAACTGCTGGGACAGGCCCAGGTAACGCTCCATCAACAGATAGGGGCGTTCCAGGGCTTTTTGCGACCACCAGAGGGTTGCGCCGAGGGCCACGCACACGGCGACCAGAAGGAGGGTATTGAGATTGGTCAACAGCTTCAGGCGCATTGCGGACTACCAACGGCAGAATGGTAAGTGCCTGAAGTTATTGCGTTTCTGTTACAGCGTTATGACCGAATCGGTCGATTCCGATGAAAAAGTGGCACTTTGCTTTGACTCCCGCGCGGCTTGCACGCGGTTGCGTCCGGCGTCCTTGGCGCGGTACAGCGCCTCGTCTGCCTGTGTGGCCATCATCAGGCTGTCGGAGCCTTCGTGCAGTTCGACGACGCCGGCACTGAAGGTGCACCAGAGGTCCTGGGGCTGCGCGGGGTAGTGAATTTCGGCAAAGCGCTGACGGATTTCATCGAGCACCTTGTAGGCCGATTCAATATCGGTGTCCGGCATGACGATGGCGAACTCTTCACCGCCGTAACGGCCGATAAAGTCGCTCTTGCGCAACCGTTGCTTGAGGAACAGCGCCAGGCTCTTGATCACCCGGTCGCCCATGGGATGGCCGTGGCTGTCGTTGACCCGTTTGAAGTGGTCGATGTCGAGCATCGCAAAGCTCAGCGGCTTGTTTTCGCGACGGGCACGGAATGAACAGTCTTCGAGCAGCTGCAGAATATGGGTGTGGTTGTACAAACCGGTCAGGCTGTCGCGCACCATCCGCGCTTTCAGATTGCGCGCCCGCGCCGCGCGGTTGCGCACGGTGGTGATCAGGTGTCGCGGCTTGATCGGTTTGGTCAGGAAGTCGTCGCCGCCCTCACTCATGGCGTCGAGCTGCTTGTCCAGATCGTCTTCGGCCGACAGATAAATGATCGGCACGCTGACATAGCGGTCGTTATGGCGGATTACCTTGGCCAGTTCCGTACCGGTGCAGGCCGGCATGTACATGTCGAGGATGATCAGGTCCGGCTGGAAATCCGCCAGCTCGGCCATGGCCTGGATCGGTTCGATCAAGGTCCGCGTGACGATCCCGGCGCTGTTGAGCAGGCGTTCGGTGTGCAAGGCCTGTGCGCGGGAGTCGTCGATGATCAGCACTTTATAAGGTTCGTACTGGGCGACGCAGGTCAGCACTTCGATCTTTTCCAGCAGGCTCGAGGCTTCGAGGGTGCCGGTGAGAAACTCCTGGCCGCCGGCGCGCACGGCGGCGAGGCGGGTCGGGGTGTCGGTTTCGTGCAGGCTGAAAAACAACAGCGGCAAGGGCTGCTCCAAGCCTTGCTGGGCTTCGGCCGCCAGTTTCAGGCCGATGCCGGCGCCGCTGAAGTCGACGTCCATGACAATCGCCGCCGGTAAGCGCTCGACCATCGAGGCGCGGAACGCGGCAATACTGCCCAGGGATTGGGCGCTGAGCCCGAAGAATTCAAGTTGCTTGGCCAGCCGTTCGGCCCGGTCGTGATCCTGCAGCATCACGTAGATCGGCTTGCGCAGCGGTGGCAGAAAGGTGTGTTCGAGCTGATCGCCATGGCGCAGGCCGGTGCGGGACAAGCGCTGCATCAGGCGGTTGAGGTCAGTGATCAATCCGCTGCTCAGGCGTCCGCGATTGGCGTCGACGGCCTCCAGCGACTGGCCGATATGACGGGCCAGCAGGGTGTGTTCCGGTTGTTCGAAACGTTCGGCAAAGCGCAGCAGGCGCAGATTGGCCTCGCTCAGCTCCGACAGGTCGGTGATGGACCATTCATTGCGTTGCAGACGTTGCCATATCTCAAGAATCTGACGTGCCTGATGAATTACCCGCTGGGCAAAGTGGTGCTTGAGGCGCTCACGGCTGGGGTCTTCTGGCTCGGTCATATCCTGACTACTAGTTAGGGTGCATGCTGAGATCGACTGGTGGCTCTATGCTAGCACCTCTTTTCGATGGCATGAGTGTCCTATGTCAATAATCTGCAAAGCGACATCATTCAGTTCCCGACCGACTGGTCGCATAGGCTCAACGCTGTGCTTCATTTATAGTGATGGCTTCGATTGCAGTCATTGTATGGCTCGCTGTGTCCCGCAGGATTTAATGCGCGGCAAATAAGGCACGATGGCGTAGGGTTGTAGTCGAACCGATGAACTCAAGTGATTGAAAGGATATCGCCATGCTGGACTGGAAGAACCGCACGGGCAGCGCGCCTGAGCGTGCCGCTGAACCGAAATCGGCCACCCGCAGTTATTTTGGTGGCCTGTTGTTCAGCCGGGCGCTGGCCACTCTGATTTGCCTTTACTTGTTGGTGGCTATCGCGCTGGGCTGGTACTGGAGCCAGGAACCCGCGCTGTTCCCGGTTCAGCAGAATGCCCAGATGGCAGCTGAGAAAGAAGGTAAGCAGATGGTGGTCGGGTACACCACGGTGGAAACCCTCAAGACCGTCGCCGGTACCTTGCTGACCAAACCGGGTGGCTATATTTCCAACGACCGTTTCCCGCCGGGCCTGTGGATGGACAACATGCCGAGCTGGGAATATGGCGTGCTGGTCCAGGTCCGCGACCTGAGCCGTGCGCTGCGTAAAGACTTCGCCCGTTCCCAGTCGCAGTCCGCCGAAGACGCCGATTTGGCCAAGGCCGAGCCGCGCTTCAACTTCGACAACAAGAGCTGGGTGTTGCCATCCAGTGAGTCCGAGTATCAGGAAGGCATCAACTCCCTGAGCCGCTATCAGGCACGCCTGTCGGGGCCTGACCAGAAGAGCGCGCTGTTCTACGCCCGCGCCGACAACCTGAACAACTGGCTGGGTGATGTAGGGACCCGTCTGGGCTCGCTGTCGCAACGGCTGTCGGCCAGCGTTGGCCGGGTCAAGCTCAACACTGCGCTGAAAACCGAAATCCCGGCGCTCGGCCAGGTGCCGCAGGTTGACGAAGAAGTCGTTGAAACCCCGTGGATGCAGATCGATAACGTGTTCTACGAAGCCCGTGGTCAGGCCTGGGCATTGTCCCATCTGCTGCGCGCCATCGAAGTCGACTTCGCCGATGTGCTGGCGAAGAAGAACGCTACGGTCAGCGTGCGCCAGATCATCCGTGAGCTGGAGGCTTCGCAAGAGCCGGTCTGGAGCCCGATGATCCTCAACGGCAGCGGCTTCGGTGTGCTGGCCAACCACTCGCTGGTCATGGCCAATTACATCTCCCGGGCCAACGCCGCGGTGATCGACTTGCGTCAACTGCTCAATCAGGGCTGAGTCATGGTAGATAGCGCTAAAGAGGCCGCCCACCGCGCGGCCTCCGATGCCGAACAGATCGCCTGGGTCGACGAGCGGGACAACCTGCTCGGCGCCCTGGTGCGCTCCGACCTGCGTGAGCGTGGGCTGATCGGGCGCGGCACCTACATCATGCTGTTCAATTCTGCCGGTGAGCTGTGCGTTCACCGGCGCACCCTGAGCAAGGCGATTTATCCCGGTTATTGGGACGTGGCGGCCGGCGGCATGGTGCTGGCCACCGAGACCTACGCCGAATCGGCGGCCCGTGAGCTGGAAGAAGAGCTGGGGGTGAGCGGTGTGGAACTGACCGCCCACGATCACTTTTTCTTCGAGGACACCGGCAACCGGCTCTGGTGTTCGGCGTTTTCGGCGGTGTGGGACGGCCCATTGATCCTGCAGCCGGAAGAGGTGCTGGAAGCGCGCTTTATCCCGATTGATCAGGTCCTGCTGGAAATCCAGCAAAAGCCGTACTGCCCGGACTCTTTGGCAGCCCTGAAGCGCTATCTTCGCGCCCAAGGGGATGACGTCGCAAAAGAGCTGTAAATTGGCGCCGATTGGCTCTTAGCAAGTCGGCTTTTTGCCGTTACACTGCGCGACCTTTTCAAGCTGAACCGGCAGTGCCCGGCTCAGTAGCGCTGCCCCTGCCTGAGTGGGGCTTCGCGGTCGATAACCTTGCCCAAGGTTGCGATCAGTCTTTGTCCTCCCAAGAGGATTGCCGGTGGCCAAAAAAGCCGCATCCTTCGCCGCCCTTGGTGGCCTGGTATTTTCCACCGACGCAGGTCGTCATTGCCCGGAATGCAGTAAACCGGTGGATGCCTGCATCTGCAAACAAACCGTTATCCCGGCCGGCGACGGCATCGCTCGCGTGCGACGCGAAAGCAAGGGCCGTGGCGGCAAGACGGTGACGACCATCACCGGCGTGCCGCTGGCCGAAGACGCGCTCAAGGAACTGGCCACCACGTTGAAGAAACGTTGTGGGACCGGTGGGGCGTTGAAAGACGGGATCATCGAAATCCAGGGCGATCATGTCGAGCTACTCTTGGCTGAGCTGATCAAACACGGTTTCAAAGCGAAGAAGTCCGGCGGCTAGCAGCCTCTGTGAAAACCACCCGCGGCTTGATCCAGTCCTGATTTCATTCTGGTCTGGCGTCGTCTCCATGGTTTTCACAGAGCCTGTTCATGACCGGTTTCTAAACTCACTGCGGTCAGCGAGGTCTACCCCCTCGTTGACGAAACGTCATTTTCATTCTTTAGACTGCGCCGGCCTGAACTCAAGGCGACGCTCTATGACTTCTTTATAGGGGACTTCGATGTCCGTAAGACGCACACGCAAAGACGATGGCAGCCAATGGACAGTTGCGGACAGCCGCAGTGTTTACGGGATTCGCCATTGGGGGGCCGGGTATTTCGCGATCAATGACGCCGGTCGCGTCGAAGTTCGTCCGAACGGCCCGACCAGTTCGCCTATCGACCTGTTCGAGCAAGTCGACCAACTGCGCAAAAGCGGTTTGTCCTTGCCGCTGCTGGTGCGTTTCCCAGACATCCTGCAAGACCGCGTGCGTCAGCTGACCGGTGCGTTCGACGCCAACATCGAGCGCCTGGAATACCAGAGCAAGTACACCGCGCTGTACCCGATCAAGGTCAACCAGCAGGAAGCGGTGATCGAAAACATCATCGCCACCCAGAACGTATCGATCGGCCTGGAAGCCGGCTCCAAGCCTGAGCTGCTGGCGGTACTGGCGCTGGCGCCGAAGGGCGGCACCATTGTCTGCAACGGTTACAAGGACCGTGAGTTCATCCGTCTGGCGCTGATGGGCCAGAAGCTGGGCCACAACGTGTTCATCGTTATCGAGAAAGAATCCGAAGTCGGTCTGGTGATCGAAGAAGCGGCGTCGCTCAAGGTCAAGCCTCAGGTCGGCCTGCGTGTGCGTCTGTCGTCCCTGGCGTCGAGCAAGTGGGCAGACACCGGCGGCGAAAAATCCAAGTTCGGCCTGTCGGCGGCGCAACTGCTGTCGGTGGTCGAGCGTTTCCGTGCCGCTGGCCTGGACCAGGGCATTCGCCTGCTGCACTTCCACATGGGTTCGCAGATCGCCAACCTGGCGGACTACCAGCACGGCTTCAAGGAAGCGATTCGTTACTACGGCGAACTGCGCAACCTTGGCCTGCCGGTCGATCACATCGACGTCGGCGGCGGTTTGGGCGTGGACTACGACGGTACTCACTCGCGTAACGCCAGTTCGATCAACTACGACATGGACGATTACGCCGGTGTCGTGGTCGGGATGCTCAAGGAATTCTGCGACGCGCAGAGCCTGCCGCACCCGAACATCTTCTCTGAAAGCGGCCGCTCCCTGACCGCCCACCACGCGATGCTGGTGGTGCAGGTGACCGACGTCGAGAAACACAACGACGACGTGCCGAAGATCGACAACAAGGAAGAACTGCCGGAAACCGTGCAGTGGCTGGTTGACCTGCTCGGCCCGACCGACATCGAAATGGTCACCGAGACTTACTGGCGCGCCACGCACTACATGAGCGACGTGGCCACCCAATACGCCGATGGCAAGCTGACCCTGGCGCAAAAAGCCCTGGCCGAGCAATGCTACTTCGCCGTTTGCCGCCGCCTGCACAACTCGTTGAAGGCCCGTCAGCGTTCCCACCGTCAGGTGCTCGACGAACTCAATGACAAGCTGGCCGACAAGTACATCTGCAACTTCTCGGTCTTCCAGAGCCTGCCGGACACCTGGGCCATCGGCCAGGTCCTGCCGATCCTGCCGCTGCACCGCCTCGACGAAGAGCCACTGCGCCGTGCCGTGCTGCAAGACCTGACCTGCGACTCCGACGGCAAGATCAAGCAGTACGTCGACGAGCAGAGCATCGAGACCAGCCTGCCGGTGCACGGTCTGAACGAGGGTGAAGACTACCTGCTGGGGATCTTCCTGGTCGGTGCCTACCAGGAAATTCTTGGCGACATGCACAACCTGTTCGGTGACACCGACTCGGTGAACATCTATCAGAATGCTGACGGCAGCGTGTACCACGCTGGTATCGAAACCCACGACACCATCGAAGACATGCTGCGTTACGTGCACTTGTCGCCGGAAGAGCTGATGACTCACTACCGCGACAAGTGCGCCAGTGCCCGCATCAGCGCCAGCGAGCGCACCCAGTTCCTTGATGCCTTGCGTCTGGGCCTGACCCGTTCGTCTTACCTGTCTTCTTGAGGTAAGGCACCGCGCCCATCAGGTTGTCTGAAATTTCTCCGTAGGTTGCGGAAATTTCAGATGACCTGGTGCGGGGCTTCTCTTTTGTCACGTGAAATAGCCCACATACCGAGCAATCCAAGCGATGTGGTCTTCTTTTCACGTAGGTCATTTCCTAAGTTGTACTTCGGCACTCTACTCGGCCATGTCTCTCAGCGAGAATCCCCGGCCGCCCCTCCTGTAGAGAATCGCCGATGTTCGATTCAGTCAACGAGCCGTCATTTCGTCTGGATATAGCGGGTCTTGCCGACCCCTTTGAGGTCTTGACCTTTACCGGTAGTGAAGCGATCAGCGAGCCTTTTGCGTTCGACGTGGATCTACTGAACGATGACCCGACACTGGACCTTGCAAGCCTGCTGTACCGCTCGGCCTTTTTACACTTCGGGCCGCAGGGGGAGGGTATTCACGGACAGTTGCTTGGCCTCGTTCAACCCGGCCATGGCAATGAGCCCAGGCTTTGTCGTGTGCGTCTGGGCCCCAGGCTTGCTTGCCTGGCCCAGCGCTTCAATCAGCGAATTTTCAGCGATCGCTCGGTGCCGGACATTCTCGCCCAGGTTCTCAAGGAGCACGGCATTGCCGGCAAGGATCGTCGTTTCGACCTGAACGGCGATTACCCGTCCCGTGATTTCTGCACGCAGTACCGGGAGTCGGACCTGCAGTTTTTCCAGCGTCTATGCGCCCAGGAGCGGCTTCATTACTACTTCGAGCACCGTACGCGCGGGCATTGTCTGGTCTTGGGCGACGGTCCGGGGCAGTTTCGCCGTGGCGAAGAGAGGGTCTTCGAGGATGTGAGCGAGCGACCGGGAGTGCATCAGTTCAAGCTTCATGGCTGCGGGCAGATTGCCGAGGGGCAGACGAACCTGCCAACGCTGCGCAGCGGTCAACTGATGCCGTTGTCCGGTCATCCGTATGCGGACTGGAATCGTCTCTGGCGAGTGACCCATGTCGAGCATCAGGGAGGACAACAGCCAGATTTTTTGTATCGCAACCAGCTGCGCGTCGTTGCGCAGGAGGTGCCTTTCATCGCGGCTCATCCCGTTGTGAAACCCAGGATGCACAGCCTGCAAAGGGGATGGGTAGTCGACGTCGGTGAATCTCGCCCCGATCCCGGCAGATCGGTCGCCGTGCAGTTTGACTGGCTATATCAGGGCGAAGGCGCAGCCCCCAGCCACTGTTGGTTGCCGTTGTCTGGCGAGCTGGAAAGCGCGGGTGTCATGCCCTTGAGTGAGGGCACGCAAGTGCTGGTGAGCTTTATCGAAGGTGATCCTGATCAACCCTTGATCAGCGGATTTCTTCCCGGAGCACCGTCCAGCGCAGAGCCGGGCATGGTCGAGCTGCTATCCGCCTCGACCACTGAAGCCAGCCGCGCGGTTGATGGTTTATTGGGCTTGCTGCAATCCAGCGAACCCTTGGTACTCCTGTGTTTGCTGCCAGGTGGGGGCAGTTTCAGTCATTGCGCGCAATCCTTATGCACTTGCCGGGCAGCGACGCAGCTTGGCCAGAGCGGTGCGGCATGATTGCCGTTCAGGCGCCCGACTCGACCCCGCAATGGCTGTTGCTCGATGTGCCGGGCGTGCCTCAGGCCGGTGCGATGTTGCGGCAACAGTTTGCTCATGTCCGATGGTTCTGGCTGTTCGAAGGCACCGAGTTTCATCCGTTGCGTGAGCACGGGCCAGTGTTGGTCGACCTTTGCGAATGCCCGGCACTCGCCGAGCTGTACTCAAGTGAGCCGCATACATGGGGCGGGTTGCTGCTGGTCAGTGAAGCCTCTTCATCACAACTGCTGGAGCATTTGCGCCGCATGCTCACCGTCACCTTCAGCCTGCATCACCGGGCCTTGTTGAGTTACTACAACCCTCAAACGGCGAGTTACTTTTTCGATGCCTGCGATGCGCAGGAGCTGAGTCGCTGGCTCGGTCCGATCGATCAGTTACGCTGGTTCGGCGGCACTTGGGCCGATCGGGCCATTGGCTGTCTGGGCTGGCAACAGTTGTTCAATCCACGGCTTGCCGTCAGGCCGCTGGCCATCGAAGAAAACCTCAGCTCGCGTCAGCGAGACAGCTTGCAGACCTGCCTGCTGGAGCAGCATGCCTGGCGCTGGAGCCGATCCACCGGCACCGACTACAACAGCTTGTGGGCTCACCTGCAGGAAGGGCTGGCGCTGGGTTTCAGTGAGCGCCCGGTGCTCGATGGCTGGTTATGGCTGCGCTTGCAGCACCCTGACGCCGTGCCAGGGCAGTCGTTATCGGGAACCACCCAGCAGGAGCGTCTCGATAGCCTGCGCAACCTGTGGCAGAACGATCAACCCTGAGCGGGTTGAAGGTATGTCGCTCGTCATCCTTTTAACCAGCCGTCGTTCTTGCGCAAGTACCAGGCGAATGTGCCAAGGGTCAGGCTGCGCAGCACCATGAACAGCAGGAAGGTTATCCACAGTCCATGGTTGCCCAAGCCTTGCAGTATCCAGGCGAAGGGCAGTAGCAGGATCACGGTCAACAGCATGCCGTTGCGCATTTCCCGGGCGCGGGTGGCGCCGATGAACAGGCCGTCGAGCAGATAACTCCAGACCGCAATCAGCGGCAGCGCGGCGAGGTACGGCAGGTAGATGAAGGCGGTGTCGCGCACGCTCTGGATGTTGGTCTGCATCTGGATGAACAGGTGCCCGGCGTACAGAAACAGCAAGGCGAACCCCAGGCTTGCCAGCAGCGACCAACCGCACGCCACCACCAGTGAGCGGCGCAGGGCATCACGGTCGCGAGCGCCGATGGCGTGTCCGCACAGGGCTTCCACGGCGTGGGCCAGACCGTCCAGCGCATGGGCGGTCAGCAGCAGGCCGTTGAGCAGCAGCGCATTGGCGGCTACCGTGGCATCTCCCAGTCGTGCACCCTGCACGGTGATCAGGAAGAACACCGACTGCAACGCCAGGCTGCGGATGAAAATATCGCGGTTGACCGCCAACAATGGGCGCCAGCTCTGCCACAACGCCAATGCGGCCCAGGCGATATGGCCGGGATAGGCGCGCAGGGCTTTGCGGGTCATGAACAGGCCTATCAATGCGCCGGTCCACTCGGCGATCACCGAGGCCCGTGCCGCGCCGACCACTCCCCACTCCAGGCCAAGCACAAACCACAGGTTGAGTGCGATGTTGACCAGGTTGGTGCTCAGCAGAATCGCCAGCGGAGCCCGGGCATTCTGGGTGCCGAGAAACCAGCCGACCAGCGCATAACTGGCCAGCGCCGCCGGCAGCCCGAACAGCCGTGTGTGGAAAAACTCGCGGGTCAGTTGATCCAGCTCCGCCGACGGTTGCATGAAGTGCAACGCGACCCCGCTCAACGGCACGCCCAACGCTCCCAACAGAATGGCCAGGCCCATGGCCAACAACAGACCTTGCAGCAAAATCTGCCGCAACGCAGCGCCATCCTCACGCCCGGCCGCCTGGGCGGCAAATCCGGTGGAGCCCATGCGCAGAAAGCCCATGGCCCAGGCAAGAAAGGTATACAGACTGGCGCCCACCGCGACGGCGCCGAGCTGATGAGCATAGGGCAGGTGACCGATGACGGTACTGTCGACCAGCGCCACCAGTGGTACGGAAATGTTCGAGAGAATCATCGGGGCGGCGAGCGCCCAGACACGACGATGGGTCGGACGGTCGCGCCAGTCGGCAATCAGGTTGGACATGCAGGCTCCTTGGGGGCGCCTGCATTGTAGCGACGAACTCGGAATCTGCATCGATCCGTTGTGGAAGCGAGCCTGTGTGGCTGCCTTAGTGAATGATCCAGCTCAGTAACCACAACCCCAGCAGCAACCAGATAATCCCCATGATGATCGACGCGTTCATGAAGGCGCGGATCGCCGACCACAGCAGCATCAGCCCGAGGATCAAGGTGATGATGCTGATGATCGAGGTTTCCATGCCCAATGCCTGGGCCAGCCCTTCGACAAAATTGCTGCCGGCGTTGCTCAACAGGTTGAACAGGCCACTGAGGGTGTCGATGATAAAACGGATGACCGAACCGATTGCCTGGCCGAGCCATTCGAAAAAGCTGTCTACCTGCATGTGTACGTCCTGATGGAGTGGTGGCATGGTTGCCGGATCCGAGCCTTGGGCTATTGATCGTGCTCCCGGGTTCCCGTGGAAGCTGCCGAAGGCTGCGATTTTTTTGAGTATGGCGCAAGTACGCAGGCACAACGCTGCCACTTGCCTTCACCCGTCATCCCCCTGAAGCTATACGCCTTCAGGAGAGCCCGATGAACCTTGTTGAACTGACCGAACGCCTGCACGCCATTCGTGACCGCAATGACTGGCGGCAATTTCACAGCCCGAAAAACCTGGCCATGGCCGCGAGCGTGGAAATGTCCGAGCTGGTGGAAATCTTCCAGTGGCTGACCGAAGACCAGTCGCGCCAGTTGCCGGCGGACAAACTGGCCCATGCCGGGCAGGAAATCGGCGACATCGTGCTGTATTTACTGCTGCTGTGCAGCGAGTTGGGACTGGACATGAATGAAGTGGTACGTAACAAGCTCGCGGACAGCGAACGGCGGTTCAGCTGATGAGCGACCGTCATTTCGATCAGTTGGCGACCCGCTTCGCTGAAAAAATCTACGGTGGCGCCAAAGGGGCGATCCGCCTCGCGGTGCTGCAGGCCGACCTGGCCGAAACCCTGCCGGACCGCCCGTTGCGCGTACTGGACATCGGTGCCGGCCTGGGCCACATGTCGTTGTGGCTGGCCCAGCGCGGTCACCAGGTGACCCTGGCCGAACCCGCCGAGCCGATGCTTGAAGGCGCTCGCCAGCGTTTTGCCGAAGCCGGGCAGACCGCGACATTCATTCAGGCGCCGTGGCAGGAGTTGCTTGGTCAGCTCACCGAACCCTACGACCTGGTGCTGTGCCACGCCGTGCTGGAATGGCTGGCCGAACCCCATGCGATTTTGCCGGTGTTGCATCAACTGACGAAGCCGGACGGCTGGTTGTCCCTGGCGTTCTATAACCGCGATGCGCTGATCTACCGCAACCTGCTCAAGGGCCATTTCCGCAAGATGCGCAAGAACGACATGGCCGGCGAGAAGCAGAGCCTGACGCCACAACAGCCGCTAGATCCACGGGATCTGGCAGCGCAACTTGAGGGGCTGTGGCGGGTCGAAACCCAGAGTGGAGTGCGGGTTTTTCATGACTACATGCCGGTGGAATTCCAGGCCCGCGCCGAACTGCTCGACTTGCTCGAAATGGAACTGGCTCACCGCCGTCACCCAAGCTTCGCCGGGCTTGGGCGCTACTTGCACTGGATCTGTCGGCCGATCTGACCGGAGTGCGCAATGAATAGTCGTTCAGGTTTACTGGTGATCTGTCTCGGGTTGGCGGCCTGTCAGGGCAGCAACCCTTACATCGCGACGTCCAATCCCTTGCCACCGGCACCGCCCCAGGCCGCCGGCACTTTCGACCGCAGCGCCTACCCGGCGGCGCCACGGGATTACGGTCGCTACCGCAGCTGGGCCTGGCTCAACGGGCGCCTGCCTGCGGGCACGGCCTGGGCCGATTCGGAGCAGGTGGCCGAAGTCGTCAGCAATGCCCTTGACCAGCGCGGCTTGCGCCCACTGCACGACAACCGCCCGGCGGACCTGTTGGTCAGCGCCGACCTGCATCTGGAAACCCGCTTGCGTCAGGTGCAGGACGGCTCTGGTTACGGTGGCGGCTATGGCGGCGGGTATTACGGCGGTGGTTACAACCGCTACGGCACGGGTTACGGCATGTACAACAGCGTGCCGGTCGTCCGTACTTATCAGGTACAGGTTGTGGTGGTACGGGTCGATCTATTCGATGCGAGCACCGGACAACCGGTGTGGAGTGTCAGTGCCGAAACCAGCAGTCAGGGCAACCAGAGCGAACGTGCCGATGCCCTGCGCGAAGCTGTCGAAAAGGCCATGTCGGCGTATCCTCCTAGTTAGCTTCCTGTTCAGGAAGCCTCCCGCAGGTGCATGTCTTCAATCGGAGAAAAATCATGTTCCGCCGTCTCGTTTTACTGGCCATCGCCGCGCTGCTCACTGCCTGCGCCGCCAACGAGGTCAATCATGACTTCGATGCCAGCCGCGACTTTGCCGCCTATCGCAGTTGGAGCTGGAAAGAGCCCGCCGTGCAATACCGTCCCGACGACCCAAGGATCAAGAGTGACCTGACCGAGCAACGCATCCGCCAGGCCGTTGCCGATCAACTGGATCAGCGTGGCTTGCGTCCGGCCGCCGCCGGCGCCAAGGCAGACCTTAAGGTGCAGACCTACCTGATCGTTGAAGATCGCCAGCAACAAGTGACCACCTCCTATGGTGGCGGTTATGGTGGCCCATGGAACGGTTATTGGGGCGGGCCGATGTACAACGAAACCCGCAACGTCAGCTACAAGGTGGCGACCATCCAGATCGACCTGCTCGATGGCAAGGACGGCAAACTGGTGTGGCGTGGCAGCGACGAGCAAACCCTCAGCCGCACACCGAAGCCAGAGGACCGCAGCAGTACGATACGCCAGACGGTCGGGCGCATATTGGCTAACTATCCACCGCGCTAAATGGCTTAACCCTCTAACACTACAGCCCCTGTAGGAGCGAGGCTTGCCCGCGAAGAAGACACCGCGGTTTTTCAGTCATTACGCGTTATCGTTCTTCGCGGGCAAGCCTCGCTCCTACAGGATCTTCGTCGTCACACAAGCCCACAATAAGTTCGTGGGGTGGCTAGTTGCCAGCAATCCGGCAAACCCTTGTCTACACTGCTGTTCATCAATGGAGGTAGCCCTCGGCGGTGCGCCGGCAAAGGAGTGCGCCATGTCTCCCTGCTTGCAGTTTCGTAGCCCGGCCCGGCAACGGGGAGCGATCGGTTTGATGGCAGTGCTGACCCTCGGCATGGCCCTGGCGTTCCTGCTGATCGTGGTCGACAGTGGCCGCTTGTACCTGGAGAAACGCAGCTTGCAGCGGATAGCCGACATGGCCGCACTGGAGGCTGCCACGCGCAACGGTGATTGCGCCGTGGGTGCCAGCGCTACCGCCTATGCCACCGCCAGCGTAAACCGCAACGGCTTCACCCTTCCTGACCCCACGCGCAGCCTGGCGGTAGCCTGTGGCACCTTGAGCCTGGACGCCAACAGTCTTCGGGTTTTTGTGGCTAACCCAAGCAGCAGCGAAGCCATTCGGGTGATCGTCAGTCATTCGGTGCCGCAGAGTTTCGCCGGTGGCGTTGGCGCCCTGTTCGGCGGTGCACCGGCCGGGGCCACCCTCAACCTGACGGCGACCGCCGTTGCGGGGCTGCCGCCACCACTGGCATCGCTGGCCCTGCGCACCACGGCGCTGAGCATCGATAGCAGCAAGTCGGCCACCCTCAATGCGCTGTTCGGCGGTTTTCTCGGCGGCAGTCTGAACCTGTCCGTGGCAGGGTGGGATGGGTTGGTGAACACCAACATCAGCCTGCTGGGTTACCTTGATCGACTGAAGGTCGACCTCGGCCTCAACGCCGCCGGGTATAACCAGGTATTGGGCGCTTCGGTGGCCGTCAGCCAGTTGATCCAGACCGCCGTCAATGTGCTGGACCCCGGCGGCACCCTCGGCGCGACGGCGACCATTGTCGGTCTGCAAGCCCTCAAGGTGGCCGCGGGCTCCACGACCGTGGTGTTGGGCAATCTGCTGCACGTCGAGAACGGCAGCGACGTCTCAACGTTCGCGACGACTGTGAGTGTGTTCAACCTGATCGAAGGCGTCGTGCAACTGGCCAACAAGAAAAACGGTGTGGTGGCGACAGTGCCGATCAATCTGGCAGGGCTGGCGCAAATCACCGCTCGGGTGCAGGTGTTGGAGCCGCCGCAACTCTCCGCGATCGGCAATCCGAAAAACGCCGCGCTGGATCCGCTGGGGCCCAATCGGATCTACGTGAGAACCGCACAGCTTCGCACGTTGTTGTCGATCGACTTGCCGGCGCTGGACGCCATCGCGGCGCTGGTCAATGCCGCGGCGGATCTGGCAGGACCGCTGACCAACACCCTCAACGCCTTGCTCAATCTCGACCTGGTGGCGGTGCTCAATTCACTGACCTGTGCCATCGGCGTGCCCTGTCAGACGCCCGACGTCATCGTGCTACCGGGGCCGATACGGCTCGACGTGGCGGTGGACGTCGCCAGTGCCGATAGTTACGTCACGGCTTATAGCTGCATCAGCAACACCAACAAAACCCTGACCACCAACACCAGAACATCGCTGGTGAACCTGAAAATCGGCCGGATCGATGCCGCCAGTATGTTCGGCAGCAACACCGTACCACCGACGGTCACGGTGCAGCCGTTGAAGCTGATCGATATCGGGATCAAAACCTGCCGCAGGTTTTTGTTCGTGCCCATAACCTGCGATCCGCGTGTGCCAGGCGTCGGTGGTGGCATCGATGTCGTTGCCGACACCAGTGTGGCGGCGAACACCAACATGCCCCATGTCTACTCCGCACCACCGGCCAACAGCCTGCCGGACATCAACCAGCCGCCGTTTTACTACTCATTTTCCACCAGCAGCATTGTCAGCAACTTGCTCAACACCCCGGTCAACCTTCACGTCGATATGTATGGCCCGTCAGGCAGTCTCGTCGGCGGTCTGGGGGCGATCCTGAGCAGCGTGACCAGTTTGCTGGTCAGCGCAATCAACGGCGTGCTCAACCCGTTGCTCGACAGTCTGATCAACACATTGCTGATAAGCCTTGGGGTCGACTTGAACAAGGTCGACGTCGGCGCCAACCTCAGTTGTCACTCAGGGCGCGCGTCGCTGGTGATCTGATCGCCCGTGACAATCGGCAACTCAATGCAGAAACGCGCGCCTTCGGCCGAGTTTCTTACGCTCAACCGTCCGCCCATGTTCTCGACGATGCCGTAACTCACCGACAACCCGAGCCCGGTGCCGACGCCCACCGGTTTGGTGGTGAAGAATGGCTCGAAAATCCGCTCCAGCAACCGTGGGTCGATGCCGCCGCCGTTGTCCTCGACCCACAGCCGCACTGAATGCTCATCACGTTCGGCGTACAGCGAAATCCACGGTTTGAACGCCGGGTCGGCCTCGCGTTTGCTCAGCAACGCATCCCGTGCATTGACCATCAGGTTGATCAGCACCTGTTCCAGCTGATCGACGTAACCGCGCACCTGCACATCAAAACCGCTCTCGCTGACCCGCAGCTCAATGCCTTTGCCGCGCAAGCCTTCGGACAGCAGCGCCAGCGTGCCCTCGATGGCTTGAACCGGATTGAACGGCTGCTGCTCGACCTCCGAACGCCGGCCGAACACCCGCATGTGATCCACCACCTTCGCGGCGCGCTGGACTTGTGCGTCGATGCGATTGAGCTTGTCAGTCAGGTAATCGATTTGCGCATCGCCATTGCTCAGACGCTTGAGCACATTGACGATGGCCATGCGCATCACGTTCAGCGGCTGATTGATTTCATGGGCAAGCCCGGTGGCCATTTCGCCGAGGGTGGCCATTTTCGCGCTCTGGGTAAGCTGCTGCTGGGCGCGCCTGACCTCAGTGTTGTCGCGGCCCACGGCCTGAATTTCCAGCAAACGACCCTGGTCGTCGAACACGCCGCGATCCGACCAGACCCACCAGGCATGTTCCCGTCCCGGCAGTTGCAGGTTGATCTCCGCAGTGCTGACCGGGAACTCCGGGCTCAGTCTACTGAGGCGCTGGAGGAACGCTTCGCGCTGCTCCGGCGACATCCAGCTGCCCAGATTCACCCCCGGCAGCTGCTCGGGCTGGCATTCCAGATAGGTCGCCAGAGGCCGGTTGCCGAAGGTCAGCGTCAGGTCGGGGCGGTAGCGGCAGATCATCGCCGGGGAATCTTCCACCAGGATCCGGTAGCGCTCTTCACTCTGTTTGACTTTCTCGGTGGCCAGGGTCGCCTCGGTGACATCCAGCCACAGGCCCACGGCTTCCACCGGCAACCCGAGGTCATCGCGCAGCAGTTTGGCTTCGTCGAGCAGCCAGTGGTAATCGCCGTGACTGTCGCGCAGTCGATAACGGGCGCTCACCGAACCCTCGCGCAGCAGTTGCCGGGTACGCTCGAAATAGCCGTCGCGGTCTTCGGGATGGACCCGCTCCACCAGCGAGCCTGCGGCGCAATCGGCGAGCGACCAACCGAGCAGCGGCAATAGGCTGTCGCTGAAAAACGTCGGTTGCAGCGCACCTTCGACATAGCGCTGCACGTAGATCACCGCCGGTGAACTGGCGATCAGGTTGTCCAGCCGGGCATGGGCGGCAGCGGCGTTCTGCTGTTGGTTTTTGATGTCGCTGATGTCGAGCATGAAACCCACCAGCCGGCGGTTTTTACCGATGCCCAACGCCTGGCCTTGCAGTCGGTACCATATCGGCGTTTGTGTCGTGTCGGGGCGATGCAGACGTACGCACAATAGCAACGGCGCGCCTTCGTCTTGCAAGGATTGCAGGCGAATCGTCAGCTCTTCACGGTCGGCGGGATGAATCTGTTCGAGCCAGTCGTGCAGCGGAAAACGAGTGCTCGCAAGGTTCAGCGTACTGGCGAGCGACGGCGCCAATTGCACTTCGGCATGGTCGCTGAAGACCTCCCACCAACCGGTACCGAGCAAGGCTTGTAGAGATTCCAGCCGCTCCAGTTGCAGGTGGTGCTGATGCTCGCGCAAGCGCTCAAGCAGCGGGCCGGCCAGGGCGGCGGTGAGTTGCAACCAGTCGCGCTCGCTCAAGTCGGGGGCACGTTCTTGCACCGGGTAGAAACCACAGAGCAACCACGCGACCACGCCCTGGGCATTGCGATAGGGCACCGCGAACCCTTCGGCATTACCGAAGATGCTTTGCAGGCGTGGGTGCTCGCTGGGTGTCAGCTGTTGGGGGACTGAGCCATTCAAACTGTCGAGGCCGGTGCCCAGGCGTTGATGGGTTTCCCACAACCTTGGTGCATCGAAGGCCGTGTACTGCTGGTGAATCAACCAACCCTCGGCCTGTTCATCGAGCAAGGCCATGGCCATGCACGGGATCTGAAAACGCTGGGCCAGGCCTTGCAGTTGTTCGGCCAGTACCTCGGGCAGGCGCGTCAGGCTGCACAGGCGCAACTGCTCGCTGACCTGCGCCGCGAGCAACTGGCACTGTTCACGACTGCGCGCTTGTCGACGTTCGAGCAACAGATCGCCGATGTCGATCAACTGCAATAACCATCCTTCGCCCAACGGCTGCACCCAGCCGCGCAAGTGCAGCGGTTGCCCGGCGAGACTAAAAAAGTCCAGGTCCAGGTTTTGTCCCTGCCACTCGGCCGGCCTGCCTTCGACCGACAGGGCGCTATGGGGCATGAGGTAATCGAGCAGGTGCGGTGACTGCGCGTCGGGTATCTGTTGCGCCAGCAGATGCCGCAATGGACCGCTCAGCTGAATCACTCGACCTTCATCATTCAGATGCAGCTGCAAGCCGACACGCTGCACGCTCGCAGGGTCTGGCGTGTTCGGGGTCTGTGGCGGGTGACGATTGAGCAGACGCCCGAAGAGTTTGTCCCCGGAGCTCAAAACTGCAGGCTCGATTGGGCCGTGAGGGTCGGCGGCAGATTGGGCACCGAACCTATTCCCGGCAGTACCAGAAACGGCAGCACTTGATTCAGTTTACTGGTGGGGTAGTTGATGCTGACCGTCAGCACGCCGCCGGTGTAGGTGGCGCTGGCGTCGGTGGCCACGTTGAAGTTCAGCGCGGCGGGAATCCAGGCCAGCTGCCGGGTCAGTTCGGTGGTGGCAACGGTTCGCACGGCGGTGTCGTAATTGGCGGTGCTCGGGTCCAGCGCCACACTGCGACGCACCGCTTCGGCCGTGGATTTATTGAACGATTGCATCAGCAACAGCGGCAGGCTGTAACTGACCAACCCATAAAACACGGCGAAAAAAATCACGAACACCAAGGCAAACTCAATCGCCACGGCACCTTTTTGCTTGCGGGGGAGGCCTGTTTTCATGAGTGCGTCTACCCTGACAATTACTGCGTAGTGTCAGCATAGAATCATTCAGCCAAAACGGACGTTTTTTACCGGATGCAGAGCCTTGTCCTACTCATCTGGCTGACGCTTTGCGCAGCACAGGATGCCCGAGAACGCCACATCGCCAATGGCCTGACCGTTGGTGCAGGTGTGCTGGCGCTTATCTATCTGTTGTGGACAGGGACTACGTGGCTGGGGGCCGAGGCGGTGCAGGGCGGCTGGGCTTTGTTGTTGGCACTGGCCTTCACCTTGCCCGGTTATGCAGTGCGACGCATGGGGGCAGGCGACGTGAAGCTGATGGCGACGCTGGGTCTTGCGACGGACGGTACGCACCTGCTCGGCGGTTTCATCGGCGCCGGGGTGGCCGGTGTGCTCTGGTTGCTGCTGGCGCCAAGACTCTGGCTGCATATGGGGCAGAGGCTTAGAGCGCGTCTTCGTTACCTGGAGCCTGGCGCGTCAAAAAAGCAGCCCTTTGCGCCGTTCGTGCTGGTGGGTGTGCTGCTCACACTGGCCTGGATGCATTAATCGCAGGCGTCCCCTGTTCTATGTACATAGTTGGAAAGTGCGTCTACTTTCAAAACTGTTGTTGTACAGCTGTGGTGTCGGTGCAGGAGCAGCCAAGCCAGACTTGGCATGGAGTGGCCCGTGAACAAGCTTACCTCGGCAGTAAAAGTTCTTGTGGTTGATGATGAGCCGTTGATTGTCGAAGAACTTTGCGAGTTCATCGAGCTCAATGGTTATCGCTGTGTGCCTTGTGTCTCCGGCCATCAGGCGATCGAGCGTTTCAGCGAAGACGTGAATATCGGCTTGGTGCTGTGTGATTTGCAGATGCCTGACATGGATGGCATCCAGCTTGTCCAGGCGCTGCAGCGGTTGTCCGGCAAGCATCGGGCGTTCGAGGCGATCATGCTCACCGGGCATGCGAACAAGCAGGATGTGATCAAGGCTTTGCGTATCGGGTTCGCCGATTACTATCAGAAGCCGATTGATCTGGCTGAGTTGCTCGAAGGTTTGCAGCGTCAGGAGGTGGCCTTGCAGGAGCGGCAGAGAAATCTGCAGTTGGGGCATTTGAGTCAGAAGCTGCAGTATCTTTGTGAATCGATCGATGAGCTTTATCAGGATCTGGACAAGGTTCGTCGGGGGGCGTCTCCGGAACCTGTGTCAGGTTCAGTTGACGGTGTGGTCGGTGAACCGGAGCGGGTGGTGGGGATGCCGGCGGTGTTCAATCAGTTGTCGCCGCGTCAGTTGGAGGTGGCGCAGTTGGTGGGCAAGGGGCAGACCAATTATCAGATTGCCTGTGAGTTGGGGATTACCGAGAACACGGTGAAGCTTTATGTGTCGCAGGTGTTGCGGTTGACGCATATGCATAATCGTACGCAGGTGGCGTTGGCGTTGTCGCCCGGGAATGCCGGGGGGCGGCGGGTTTCTGCGCACTGAGTTTCTGTCTCTTGATCTTGGCGGCCTGGTAGCCGACCAGGTTCTTGTTGATCGGGTACATATCCATTTCTGCGGTAACGACCACCTATGGTTTCGCTCTTACAGCGAGTCCCTTTTGGCAAACGCCCCAAAAGGAACCAAAAGGTCTCGCCCCGAACGTACGGCCCCTCGCTAAGGCTCGGCGTTCCTTCGCTCCGGTATCCATCTGGGGGCATCGCCCTACGGTTGGCTTCGCTTCAACCTACATGCGATGTGTTCGACTGCGTCGAACGGCGCTGCGCGCCAATCCCCAGATGAACACCTCCACTCAGCCTCCCGAAGGGGCGGGTGAATCAAGATCAAAAGCGGCAGGCGAGCTAACGCTCGGCCTGTAGTTTGGCGGGTGTATGCCGCTCCCCTGTGAGCTGCCGAAGGCTGCGATCTTTTGATCCTGGCGGCCTGACAGCCGACCAATCTCTCCCAGACATACACCGACCCACTTGTAGGAGCGAGCGGTGCGGCGATCCGACTTGCCCGCGAAGACGGCCTTACAGGCAACGATGTTTATTGGTCGGTAAAAACGTCAGAACCTTCCCACATGTTTTTCAGGTTGCCCGTCGGAAGCGGCGTCTCTAGCCTTTGTCCGTCGCTGACAATTCAGCGACCGGGCGTCGCGGCTCGATTCTTGAGGCATAATCGCTCCACCGAACAACAACACTTTTTGGTGTCTGTCGTTTCGTGTCATGGCGACTGTGCGCGGGATACCTTCGGGTATGCCGAGCAAGCCTCAGGGGTCGGTCCGCGAACCCGCGTACAGCTGCCACCCCAAATTGCGTCGCGGCAATTTGGAAGTGGCTCCATTTCATCCCGGAGGTGTAATCATGTTCAAAGCCACACCAAATCCCCCTGAAACTGACGACGTTTCGCCCTACGAATCCCTCGATTCGAAAAAACTCAACGAAGCCGCCGAACGCGCGCTCGACCACTACCTAAAACCACCACCCAAACAACCCGAAGGCCGCAAGCCAAGCAGGATGTTTCAGGTCGCCCCGGACATGGACAACGAAAGCCTGCTGGCCCATGTCTGCGAATCCCTGGCCTCGGCCAGCGTCATGACCAGCGACATTGCAGCCTATGTCGACGCCCCGCAGCGGCATACGCTCCTGGCGATTCAGCAGGTGATCATGCTGGCCGAGCTGGCGGTGAATCGGGTGCTGGATAACGTCGACGTACCAAAAGCCGCGCCACACAGCTGACCCCTTGCAGGAGCGGGCCCCTCACCACAGGCTCGCTCCTGCAGGATCAGCGGTCTTTCAAGAACCAAAAGCCCGCGCCAGCGCGGTGAAGCTTGGTCCGGCCAGCACGATCAGCAATGCCGGGAAGAGGAACAACATCATCACCACGGACATTTTTGCGGACATCTTGGAGATGTATTCCTGCAAGCGTGTCAGGCGTCGGTCATCGAGCAGCAGCTTGAGCGCCAGCAGTGATTTCATCGCGCCGCCGCCTTGGTGAATCAGTTGTTGAAGGATCACGCAGGTGTCGGTGAATTCGTCCACCGCGAGCAATTGGGTGGCCTTGTTCAGTTCTTCGCCCAGTTCCAGACCGGAATCGACCCGCGCCAGTATCAGGCGCAATTCGTGGGTCAGGGTCGGTAGCAGTTGTTTGCCTTCGACGCTCAACACTCGCAGTGACTGTTCCACCGCCATGCCGGATTCGAACAGGATGCGCAGCAGTGGAATGAAGGTTGATACCTCGATCGCCAGTTGTTTTTGCCGCTGCTGCGCGGCGGCGGCCAGCAAGCGTTTGGGCAGCAGGTAACCGAGGGCTGTGGCGAGGGTTGGAGTGATCCAGTGGTTGTTCACCTGCGGGAAGAACAGGCCCTGGATCAACAGGCACAGGGCCAACGCCAGCACCGGAGTGCCGATCTGGCAGGCGGCGAACAGCGAGCGTTGTCGGGCGCTGCGCCAGCCGAGGCGGTTGAGCAGGGTCTGGGTTTCGTTGTCCAGTTGGATCGAACGCTGACCGATGCGGCTGTCGCCCAGCAGTTGTAGCCAGTGACTGACGCGATGGTCGCTCAGCGGTTTGCCGTCCAGCCGTTGGGCTACCTGGCGCGCACGCCGGTGCTGGTCCAGCAGGCCACTGAGCAGCAACAGCGTGGCCGCCAGAAACAGCAGTGCGCTCAGCAGCAGGGCGATTTTCATACGCTTCGCAACATGCGCCACAGCGCCAGGCAGCCCACGACCTGCAAGCCGAACGCGGTCGCCAGCATCATTTGCCCCGAGCCGCTGTTCCACATGGCCAACAGGTATTTCGGATTGGACACCAAAAAGTAACCGGCAAGCCCCACAGGCATCAGCCCCAGCACCACGGCCGTGACGCGGGTTTCGCCGGTCATGGCGCGCAGTTGGCGCGCAGCCTGGTCTCGTTCGCGGATCATTTTGATCAGGTTTTCAAACAGCTCACTGGCATTGCCGCCGTAGCGGTGATTGACCTTCAGGCCCAGGGCGAACAGGCGAAACTCGTCTTTCTCATACAGCTCGGCGAGGTCCGAGATGGCGTCCGGCAGGCTGACGCCCAAGTGCACGTTGCGTTGAACCCGAGCCATGGCGTCTTTCAGTGGCGCTTCGGCGGCGTTGATGGCGCCCAGCACTGCATCGGCCAGGGTGCGTCCGGACTTCAGGCTGCGCACGGTGTGGTCGAGCAGCGTCGGCAGTTGTTCGATCATGCGTTTGAGTCGGCGCTGATAACGCCAGCTGATGTACAGCCGCAGAGCCAGGGGCGGCACCAGTAGCAACATCAACAAACCGATCCAGCCCGCGAGGGCAAACCCCAGCAGGGCGCCCAAGGCCCAGAGCAGCAGCCACGACCCGATGCGCTCGGTGGGGCGCCCGAGGCCGGCGCGTAGAAAGGTCCGTTCCAGGCCAGACCAGGATGATTTCGCCACGGTCAGTTGCGGTTGCCCTTGGGTCAGGCGGCCGAGGGTTCGGTCGATGCCGGCCTGGCGCAGACTGTTGTAGAACAAACGGATCGACACCCCCAACAGCGTCAGGCAAAGCAGGATGAGCAGCGCCGGTTTGAGCATGCCGTGACCCTCAATACGCCAAGGGAGAGAGTGCCGACTCGCGACGCAGTTTGTCGCCGGCGGGGTTGGCCGCCTCGCGCAGAAAACCGCGGCCGGTGTGTCGGTCGAAGCGGAACAGGGTGTTGGTCACGTAGACGTCGTCACGAATACCGACGACCTCCACCACTTCGCTGACGCAGCGGCGGCCATCGGGCAGGCGCGTGAGTTGGATCACTACGTCCAGCGCCGCGCAAATCATTTGCCGCAGGGTGCGTTCGGCGATGAGCCGCCCGGTCAGGCCCACCAGCGTCTCCAGGCGCAACAGCGCATCCTGGGCATTGTTGGCGTGCACGGTGCTCATGGAGCCGTCGTGCCCGGTGTTCATGGCGGTGAGCACGTCGACCACTTCGACGCCGCGAATCTCGCCGAGGATGATCCGGTCCGGGCGCATCCGCAGCGCGTTGCGAATCAGGTCGCTGGCCTTCACTTCGCCGTGGCCTTCGGCATTCGGCGGTCGGGTTTCCAGGCGTACCACGTGAGGATGGCCGAGTTGCAGTTCGGCGACGTCTTCGATGGTGACCAGCCGTTCGTGAGGGGCGATCAATTGGCTGAGAATGTTCAGCAGTGTGGTCTTGCCGGTGCCGGTACCGCCGCTGACCAGGATGTTGCAACGCTTGCCCACAGCCTCCTGAATGAACTCGAAGATCGCCTGGTCGATGGTTTGCATCGCCATCAGGTCGGTGCTTTTGAGCATGTCCTTGCGGAACTTCCGAATCGACAGGCATGGGCCGTCGAGGGCGATCGGTGGAATGATCGCGTTGACCCGACTGCCATCGGGCAGGCGTGCATCGACCATCGGCGAAGACTCATCGAGCCGTCGGCCCAGGGGCGCGAGAATCCGTTGCATGACTCGTTCGACGTGGTGGTCGTCGATGAACCGCAGGTCACTGAGGTGCAACACTCCCTCACGTTCGACGAACACCCGGTGCGGGCCGTTGACCAATATCTCGGTCACCGCCGAGTCGCGCAGCAGCACTTCCAGCGGACCGAAACCGGTGAGTTCGTCGACGATTTCTTCCGCCAGCCGTTCCATCTCGTAGCGGGAAATCGCCAGGTGCAGACGGGCGATGTATTCGGCGACTTTGTCGGTGACGAACTGCGACAGCATGGGCCGCGACCCTTCCAGCAGGTTTTTTCCGGACTCTTCGATGGCGTCGATGATGTAGCGGTGCAGCACCAGTTTCAGGCCTTCGTGGTCGGTATTGCCGGTCGGCCCGTGCGAAGGCGCGCCGAAGAGTTTTTCCCCGCTCATTGCACGCCCCTCAACCGGTTGAACCAGCCGGCCTTGGGCTTATCCGGGCTTTCGGAGCGTTTGGCCAGCTGCTCGCCGAGGGCGCGCAGGCTTTGGGTCAGGCCCTCGCGCGGGGCCAGCTCGAACAGGCTCAGCCCTTGATTCTTGGCGTTGAGTCGCACTTCCGGGCTGTAGGCAAACACCGCGATCACCTCCATGCCGAAAGTTTTGCCCAAGGTGTCGGAGTCCGGCGGGACGCTGCGCAGGTAGCGGTCCACCAGCAACCTGGCGTGGTCGAGCTTCAGGCCTTTTTCGCGCCAGCGGCTGAGCACCTCAAGGTTGCGTCGGCAGTCGAGCACGTTTTGATCGGTGTACCACAGCAACTTGTCGCAATGGCTGACGAAGGTGCGCAATGCTTCACTGTCCGACTGGCCGGTGAGGTTCACCACGATGTGCTGGAAATGTTGGCGCAAGGCACTGAGCAGCATGTACAGCTCGGCGGCGCTGGTCTGTTCGAGCGGTTCATCGTTGCTGGCGTAGGCGAGGATTCGCAGCCCGGCGTCGCAGGTGGTGAAGGCGCTGTCGATCAGCGTTGCGTCGAGGCGCCTGAGGTGACGCAATGCATCGCCGAAATGAAACGAACTCTCCAACCCCAGCAAGGCCAGGCTGTCGCCACGGGGCAGCCCCAGATCCAGCAACAACGTTTGCTGGCCGCTTTTTTGCACCACGTGCGCCAGGTGGTTGGCGAGCAACGCGCCGTCGCCATTGCCCTGCGCGCCGTAAAGTACGGTCAGGCCACCTTGTGGAATCTGTTGGGTGTTCGGCGCCACGGTCGGCAGGCGTTTACTCAGGCGTCGCACCAGGCCGGCGACTTCGCTGGACCGCGAGCCGTAAGAGACAAAATCCCGTGCTCCGGCGCGCATGGCATTGAGCACCAGTTGGTTGTCCATGCCATCGCCCAGGGCCACGATCGCCAGCATCGGTTTGGCTTCCAGGGCTCCCTCGATCAACGCGCTCTGGGCCACCACATGCTCATGGTCCAGGCCCACGAACACCAGGCTGGCGAAGGTCACGTCCACCAGTGTCAGGAGCTCGTCGAGGTTGCCGCCCCCGGCGCTGATCACTCGACCCAAAGGGGCGAGCGCCCCTTGCAGCCACTCCAAGTCGGTGTTGTTGCGTGTGATCGCGAGGAAGGTCTGGCTCAGGTTCTGGCTTTGGCTCATTGCGATAATCCGCCGTGTTTATCGACGTGGCCGTTTTCGAGGAAGTGCGGCGTGAAACATCTGCGCATGGAGAGTCCTCGCTCGATTCAGGGCGTTTGTTGGGTGACGGCATTGCCGCGAATGACTTCCACGCTCGGCTTGCGAGGTGCTGCGCCTCTGGGGGCGGGGGATTGTGGAGTGCCGGCCAGGGCCAGTTGACTGAACTGCACCAGCTCGCGGTTGGCGTTGGCCAGGCTCGCCGATGAGTCACCACGGCCGGCCCAGTATTGGCTCAGGCGTTGTTCCTCGGCGCTGCGCACAGCCAGACGCAAAACCCCGACCTGCGCCGCGAGCATCAGGCGGCTCAAGAGGGATTCAGGGACGGCGAGCAACACGGTGCGGGCGCTGGTGCGCAGTTGTTCCTGCTTGAGTTTCTCTTCATGGCTGAGTGCCGGGTTGGCAGGCTTGCCATCATTCGTCAGCCCCAACTGCTCGCCGACCCCGAGTACGCGCAACGCCGGGACCACGACCTGGGCCGACTGCTGGAGGTTGTTGGTGTCCATGCGCAGAAACAGCAGCACATCGACATAATCGCCGGGGCTCAATTGGCCGCCGACATTGATTACATCATCCGCCGCCACGGCGAGGGCGCGTTCATCGGCGCGGATCATCCGCGCCAGCGTACCGCCGGCTTCGAAACTCTGATCATTGAGCCAACTGCCGGCGGTGAGCGCGCGCCAGGGTGTACGGCCAATGGCTTGATCGAGACGGGTCAGGCAGCCCACCGGGACGGTACGCAGTTTTTCCAGGGTCACGTCGGCGGCGGTGATCTGCTCGAACGGTGCGATATCACGCAGCAGCACCACCACCGGTTGGCGGGTCGGGTCGTCCACCGAGGCCAGTATCGAGGGCGTTGATGTGCCGGTTTGTGCGACAGGCTCGGGAGCCGGTTGACGACTCAGCGCCAGCCCCCAGTAACCGGCAATGATGGCGCCTGCCAGAAACAGCCCGGCCAGGCCCAGGGTGACGCGGCTGTTCATGAAGGCTTTCCCCCTTTCCTGCGCGTAACGCCCCCAAGAGCTCTAACGAGATGACTTCGCAATCAGGCAGTTATGAGCGTGGGACTGTTTCGCTATTTGACGGTAGCGCAGGTAAAGCAAAATGCCATCACTGAGCGGTAAATATCTGACAAAAGTAACGGGCTGATGCCCAAAGTACTGTTTTGTGACGTTAATCAACCGGTTACTGCTTAAGTATTAATGCGTTCTTACAGTTGTTGGGCATGGGTTTGCCGACAATGCTGATGCTGGCATATGGGAATCATGTTGCGGCAGTGCAACAACCGCTGTCATTCAGGAGACGCGTCATGTCCTTCTCTAAAACGGTTCAGAAGATCAAATCCCACATCGCTTTTTACAAAGACCTTGCCAAAGACACCGAAGGCGCTTCGGGCATCGAGTACGCAATCATTGCAGGCATGGTGGCCGTGGTGCTGGCAACGTTTGTGGCACCCATCTCCACGGCGGTCACCGCAATGTTCAACACGATTTCAGCCGCGCTTTGATTTGAAGACTGGCAATGGGCAGTCATTTGCCAATCCTGCAAAGGGCTTCTAACGTCAAGGCTTAGTCCATTGCAGGTGTTGCCCCATGAACGCTCCAGCCCTCCCTCGGCAACAGCTTCTTCTGGTCGATGATGAGGAGGATGCGTTACTGGAACTGGCGGAGTTGCTGGAGGGCGAGGGTTTTACGTGTTTTACGGCAACGTCGGTCAAGCTCGCCCTGCATCATTTGACTCGTCATCCTGATATTGCGCTGGTGATTACTGATTTGCGGATGCCGGAGGAAAGCGGCATATCGTTGATCAAGCGTCTGCGTGAGCACACGGCTCGTCAGCATTTGCCGGTGATTGTGACGTCGGGGCATGCGGATATGGAGGATGTGAGTGACATGTTGCGCTTGCAGGTGCTGGATCTGTTTCGCAAGCCGATCTATCACGTGCGTTTGTTGGATACGTTGAATAATTTGTTTCCGCAGCCTCGGGGTTTGCTGAGTTCCTGAGCGTACTGTGGCGAGGGGGAAAGCCCCCCTCACCACAATCCATCAGGCAACCGGCCGCCACTGCCCCGCCATATGCTCGATCTCCCCGGCCCCCATCAACTGGAAGTCCCCACTGGACCCCGCCGCGCTGGACATCAGCGTCACCTCGCTGGGTAAACGCACCGGTTTTCTGAACTGCACCGCAATCTCGACGTTGGCCGTCGGCAAATGATCACTCAGGGCTGCCAGGGTGCGTGCCTTGTTCCACAGACCATGGGCGATGGCGCTGGGAAAGCCGAAGAGTCTGGCGCTGATCGCGCTCAGGTGAATCGGGTTGTAGTCTCCAGACACTTTGGCGTACCGGCGACCAATGTCCGCCGGTGCTTTCCAGTGGGCCACTTCGGTCAGCACCAACGTCGATGCAAACGCTTGCTCGACAGGCTCGCCTGCCAGTTTGACCCCGCGACAGAGCATCTGGCTTTCGGCTTCCCACAGCAGCCCCAATTGGTCGTCGAGCGTCGTCACTAACTCGAAGGTCGCGCCCTTGGCATGGGGTTGCAGGTTCTGCACCTTCACGCTGACCCGCACGCGACTCACGCCGCCCATGGGGCGCATGACTCGAATGCGATTGCTCAAGTGAATCAGCCCCAGCAGCGGGAAGGGAAACGCCTTGGCGGTGAGCAGTTGCATCTGCAAGGCAAACGCCAGGATGTGCGGATACGTCGGTGGCAGCAGGCCGTTGTCGGCGAAACCACACACTTTGCGATAAGCCTCCAGGCGTTTCGGATCGACGTTGACCCAACAGTGATAACCCAGCTCAGGCAGTGCGGTGCCGGTGATTTTGCGTCGCGTTGCCGCTCTTAAATACAGCGTCTGCAAGCCCGGTTCGCTATTGAGTGTGTGCCAGTCGGTGGTCATGGTCAGGCTCCCAACACGCTTTGCCCGCACACGCGCAGTGCTTGCCCGGTAAACGCTCCGGTGCCCGGTTGTGCCATCCAGGCCACGGCTTCGGCGACGTCTTGCGGCAGGCCGCCCTGGCCCAACGAACTCAAGCGCCGCCCGGCTTCACGCACGCCGAAGGGCAGGTGCGCGGTCATCTGGGTTTCGATAAACCCTGGCGCCACCGCGTTGATGCTGATGCCGCGCCCTGCCAGCAGTGGCGCCCAGGCCTGGGCCAGGCCAATCAGCCCGGCCTTGCTCGCGGCGTAATTGGTTTGCCCGCGATTGCCGGCGATGCCGCTGATGGACGCCAGCAGGATCACTCGACCGTGGTCGCGCAAGGTGCCGCTGTCGAGCAGCGCCTTGGTCAGCACTTGCGGCGCGTTGAGGTTGACCGCCAGCACCGCGTCCCAGAACTCCGGGGTCATGTTGGCCAGGGTTTTGTCGCGGGTGATGCCCGCGTTGTGCACCACGATGTCGACGCCGTCGGGCAAGTGTTCGATCAGTTGCGTGGCGGCGTCTTCGGCACAGATGTCCAGGGTGATGCTGCGCCCGCCGAGGCGCGCGGCCAAGGCGTCGAGGTCGGTTTTGGCCGGCGCCACGTCGAGCAGGATCACCTCGGCGCCGTCCCGGGCCAGGGTTTCGGCGATCGAGGCGCCGATGCCCCGGGCTGCCCCGGTTACCAGTGCCTTGCGCCCTGACAAGGGGCGTGTCCAGTCCATCACCTGCGTCGCACACGCCTTCAAACGTATGACTTGTCCGGAAATGAACGCACTTTTGGGCGAGAGGAAAAACCGCAACGGGCCTTCGAGTTGATCTTCGGCCCCTTCGCCGACATAGATCAGCTGCAAGGTGCCGCCGTTGCGCAGTTCCTTGGCCAGCGAACGGCTGAACCCTTCCAGCGCCCGTTGGGTGCTGGCGGCGAATGGGTCGCTCAAGGTCTCTGGCGCGCGACCGAGAATCACCAGGTGCGCATGGTGATCGAGATTTTTCATCAGTGGCTGGAAGAATTCGCGCAGCTGTTTCAACTGATCGACCTGCACCAGGTCACTGGCGTCGAACACCACGGCTTTGAGTTTCTGGCCGTGGCCGGGAATCCACGCGGTGGCCAGGGTCGGATCGGTGCCGTAGCTGTAAATCGTGTCGGTCAAGCGGTTGGCGAGGGTGCTGATTTTTTCCGTCAGCGGGCCACCGCCAATCAACAGCGCCCCCTCGACAGGCCGCAATCGGCCTGCTTGCCAGCGTTCCAGCCGTACCGGCGACGGCAGACCCAGGGCACCGACCACACGATGGCCGATGGACGAATTGGCGAAGTCGATATAGCGGTCAGACATGAATCACGCTCCAGAAGCCGGGGTTAAAAGTGTGGACCAGGAATGGCAATTAGTCGTTCGATCCACGAGATAAGGCCTACGCTTGAACATTGCAGGTTGGTTTGAGCTTGGGTTTAGCAGGTCTTTCAGGAATTGCAGCCCGCTCCCACAGGGATGTGTGTTCACCATTGACTATCAGAAGGAGCTTTTTTCATGACTCAGCTGCGTCGCGTCGCGATTATCGGTGGTAACCGTATTCCTTTTGCCCGGTCCAACGGGCCGTACGCCACTGCCAGTAACCAGGCGATGTTCACCGCAGCGCTGGAAGGCCTGATCGAGCGCTATAACCTGCACGGTGTGCGCATGGGCGAAGTGGCCGCCGGGGCCTTGCTCAAGTATTTGCGCGACTACGGCCTGACCCGTGAATGCGTATTGGGCTCGCGGTTGTCGCCGACAACGCCGGCCTACGACATCCAGCAAGCCTGCGGTACGGGGCTGGAGGCAACATTGCTGGTGGCGAACAAAATCGCCCTGGGGCAAATCGAATGTGGCATTGCCGGCGGCGTCGACACGGCCTCGGACGTGCCGATCGGTGTCAACGAAGACTTGCGCAAGATTCTCTTGCAAGCCAACCGCGCCAAAAGCACCGCTGACAAACTGAAAACCTTCCTGCAATTGCGTCCCCGACACCTGATCCCGGACTTTCCAAGTATCGGCGAGCCGCGCACCGGCCGGTCGATGGGCGAACACTGTGAATTGATGGCCCAGACCTGGGGCATCCCGCGTGACGAGCAGGATCGGCTGACCCTCGAAAGCCATCAGAAACTGGCGGCGTCCTACGCCGAAGGCTGGCACAACGATTTGATGACGCCGTTCCTCGGCCTGACCCGGGACAACAACCTGCGCCCGGAGCTGACCCTGGAAAAACTCGCCTCACTGAAACCGGCCTTCGAGAAAAGTGCCAAGGGCACCCTGACCGCGGGCAACTCCACGCCACTCACCGATGGTGCGTCGGTGGTGCTGTTGGGCGGCGAGGAATGGGCGAAGGAGCGCGGTTTGCCGGTGCTTGCCTATTGGCGCGATGGCGAGGCGGCGGCGGTGGATTTCGTCAACGGTGCCGAAGGGCTGCTGATGGCGCCGGTGTATGCGGTGCCGCGATTGCTGGCGCGCAACGGCCTGACCTTGCAGGATTTCGATTACTACGAAATCCACGAAGCGTTTGCCGCGCAGGTGCTGTGCACGTTGAAGGCCTGGGAAGATCCGGAGTACTGCAAAACCCGTCTCGGCCTCGACGCGCCGCTGGGTTCCATCGACCGCAGTCGCCTCAACGTCAAAGGCAGTTCGCTGGCCGTCGGGCATCCGTTTGCCGCTACCGGTGCACGCATTGTCGCCAACCTGGCGAAGCTGCTGGACGCGGCGGGCAAGGGCCGAGGGTTGATCTCGATCTGCGCCGCCGGCGGTCAGGGCGTGACGGCGATTATCGAGCGCTGATTATTGAGGGCTGAGCACTGCGGCGTTTTGCTGCGCGGCCAGTTGCCGGTTGCGGTTGGCGTAACCCTCGGCCATCACCGAGCACACGATCAGTTGCAACGGGTGGTAGATCATGATTGGCAGCAGGATCAACCCAAGGCCGGGGTTGGCACCAAAGATCAACGCCGCCATCGGTGCTCCGGCCGCCAGGGATTTTTTGCTGGCGCAGAACACCGCGGCGATCTCGTCGGCGGGGCTGAACTTCAGCGCGTGGGCGGTGCGGGTGGTCATCCACAGGATGATCGCCAGCAGAATCGCGCTGCCAATCAACGCCGTGAGAATCACGCTGTTGCCCTGTTGCTGCCACATCCCCGAGACCATCGAGTTGCAGAACGCCGAGTACACCAGCAGCAGGATCACCAGCTTGTCGGCGATGTTGGTGTAGCGCTTGTGCCGAGCGAAAAACCTGCCCAGCCATGGCCGCAGCAATTGCCCGAGTACCAGCGGCAACAACAGCATCGCGCACAGGTCGAGCAGGGTTGAACCCAGGTCGATGCCGCCAGCGCCGCTGCCGACCACGAAACTCACCAGCAACGGTGTCAGGAAAATCCCCAGCACACTGGACAGGCTCGCGTTGAGAATCGCCGCCGGTACGTTGCCGCCCGCGCTGCCGGTGAGGGCCACGGATGAGGAAATGGTCGAGGGCAGGGCGCAGAGGTAGAGGAAACCAAGCATCAACAACGATGGAATGTGTGAGCCCAGCAGTGTGTCGCTCAGCAGCCAGATCAACGGAAACACCGCAAAGGTGAAGACTTGAACCATCACGTGCAGCTTCCAGTTTTTCAGCCCGTGGCGGATCTGCTCGCTGGAGAGGTTGACCCCGTGCAGGAAGAACACCAGGAACACGCCGATGTTGATTACATACTCAGCGTGCATCCCGCCGCCGGTAGCGCCGAAGGTCGGGAAGAAATACGCCAGCAGCGTGGCGATCAGCATGCCGCACAAGAACCAGTCGGTGACCACGCGTTTAAGGTGTTTGAAGGCATGCATAACCGGCACCGAATCCATTTGTAAGAATTGATGACTTAGCCTAACGTCGGCCCTGTCAGCCGTCTTGCGACATAAGGCCAATCAATGCCGACTAACGGACAACTTACCCTCGAGCGGACCATCCCGGCGCTGACGGTGTTGCCGCGTCCGTTGTATGCGCGGGCGGAAAGCCTGAACGCCGGTTCGTGGACGCCGCCTCATCGTCATGATTGGGTGCAGTTTTCCTACGCCATCAGCGGTGTTCTCGGCGTGCACACCGCCGAGGGCAGTTTCTTTGCGCCGCCGCAGTGGGGCATCTGGATTCCGGCGGATCTCGAGCATCAGGTCGTGACCTCGATGCGTGCCGAAATGCGCAGCCTGTATGTGCGCCGCGAGGACTGCCAATGGGCGGACGGGCGTTGCCGGGTACTGGAAGTCACGCCTTTGGCGCGGGAGCTGATCAAGCGCTTTTGCCAGTTGCCGGTGGAGTATCCACAGGGCGACAGTCAGGAGGCGCGATTGGTGGGCGTGCTGCTCGATCAGTTGGCGAGTCTGCCGGAGGTGGGGTTTTCCTTGCCGCTGCCCCGGCATGAGCGACTGCTGGGTTTGTGCAACGAACTGATCGAAAGTCCCGAGTGCTCGGTGACCTTGCAGGAATGGGCCGAGCGTTTGGGCATGTCGGAGAAAACCCTGATGCGGCTGTTTCAGCGCGAGACCGGGTTGAGCTTCCGCAGTTGGCGGCAGCGCATGCGGCTGCTGTCGTCGTTGAGTTTGCTGGAGGAGGGGGACAGCGTGACCAATGCCGCGCTGTCTTGCGGGTATGACTCGACGTCGGCGTTTATTGCGGCGTTCAAGGGGTTGTTCGGGTTTACCCCCGGGGAGTTGTTCAAGCAGTAATTGTGGCGAGGGAGCTTGCTCCCGCTGGAGCGCGAAGCGGTCCCAATTCAGCCAACGCGGTGCATTAGATATTCCGCGTTTGCCGGTTTACGACTGCTTCGCAGCCGAGCGGGACGGTGCGGCGATCCGACAAGCTCCCTCGCCACAGGTATCGGTTTCGACCAGTTGGATCAGTGACTTCAGGTCCTGAAGCGGCGAACCAACCCGTCCAGCTCATTCGACAACCCTGCCAGGCTCTGAGAATCCAGCCGCGCCGAGTTTGCCAATTCCGCCACCAACTGCGCATCGCCATGAATCTGGCTGATATGCCGATTGATGTCCTCGGCCACCTGATGCTGTTCCTCAGCCGCCGTGGCGATTTGAGTATTCATGTCACGAATCACATCCACCGACTCACGGATCTGCCCAAAGCTGCTGCGCGCTTCACCGATGCGGGTCACCGATTGCTGAGACACCTCCAGGCTCGCATGCATCTGCTGTGTTACCTGACTGGTGCGCTTGGCCAGGTTGCCCAGCAGGCCGTCGATTTCCGCCGTGGAATCGGCAGTTCGTTTGGCCAGGGCGCGAACTTCATCCGCCACCACCGCAAAGCCACGACCCTGTTCACCGGCCCGGGCTGCTTCGATGGCCGCGTTCAGGGCCAACAAGTTGGTCTGTTCGGCGATGGAACGGATGGTCCCGAGGATCGACTGAATGTCGTTGCTGTCGCGCTCAAGCTGTTGCATCGATTGCGCCGACTGTTCGATTTCCTGGCTCAAGCGATCGACACTGCTCACCGCGGCATCGATCTGCTGCTGGCCTTCACGGGCCTGGCGCTGACCGCTGTCGGCCGACTCGGCGGCCTGGCTGCAAGAGCGCGCGACTTCGTTGGCGGTGGCGACCATTTCGTGGAACGCCGTGGACACCATGTCCACCGCTTCACGCTGACGCCCGGCGGCTTCGGCCATGTCGCTGGACACTTGGGTCGAGCTCTGGGAGGTGGCGAGGATCTTGGTCGCGGCGCCGCCGATGCTTTGAATCAGGTTGCGGATCGCCGCCAGAAACTGGTTGAACCAGTTGGCCAGTTGCGCGGTTTCATCGCTGCCACGGATGTGCAGGTTCTTGGTCAGGTCGCCTTCGCCCTGGGCGATGCCTTCCAGACCGCTGGCCACGCTGCGGATCGGCCGCACGATCAGGCTGGCGAAACTGGCGCCGACGATGGCGAAGAACACCGCCAGTACTGCTGCGATGATCGCGATCAGCCAGGTCAGTTGAGTGGCCGAGCTCATCACGTCGGTCTGCTTGATCAGGCCGATAAAGGTCCAGCCCAGTTGCTCCGACGGCCAGACGTTGGCCATGTAGCGCTCGCCATTGAGCTCAACCTCTACCAGCCCTTTGCCGGCCTTGCCGAGTTGCGCGTAACCGTCGCCGAGGCTGCTCAGTGCTTTGAAATTGTGTTCCGGCTGCTTGGGATCGACCAGTATGGTGCCGGTGTTTTCCACCAGCATCAGGTAGCCGGTTTCGCCGAGTTTGATCTGTTTGACGATTTCGGTGAGCTGCTTGAGCGTCACGTCGATGCTGACCACGCCGCCATTGCTGCCCAGTTTGTTATCGATGGTGCGCACGGTGCTGACGTAGGTCGCGTCATCCTGGGCCCAGTAATAGGCCTCGGTGCGAAGCGGCTTGCCCGGCTTGGCCTGGGCCGCCTTGTACCAAGGGCGCTGGCGCGGGTCGTAATTGCTCAGCTTCGCATCGTCCGGCCAGGACACGTAACCGCCCGCCGCCGTCCCGAGAATCGCGTAGGCGTAGGCCGGGTGGCTGTTGCCCAGGTCCTGGAGGAGGGCGAAGACCTTCTTGTCCATTTCGCCTTGGGGAATGCTCTCGGCGTTGGCACTCATGTAGGTCTTGAGGCTGTCGTCGGAGTTCTTGATCAGCGGTTGGGTGGCCAGGTAGTCAACGTTCTGGCTGATGCCATCAAAGAACAGTTGCATGGCATTGCTGACCTGACGAATCTCGCGGCCACTGCCGTCGACAAAATTGTCCTTGGCATCACTGCGCAAGTTCAGCACGACGAGGGTGGCGACCAGCACCACGGGCAAGCAGGCGATGATTGCAAACGCCCAGGTCAACTTCTGTTTGATGTTCATCCGCGCTCCAGTTTTTCTTGTAGGCCCACGCAGTACTGATGACTCGCGGATTATTGGCAGCCGAAAACGTTTGATACGCCCCGATCCTTGAGCGCGCCTTCTTGATTGTTGTTGAGGCGATTGTCAGACAATTCCTTTTCTCTAATGACTTCGGCTGAAGCGCGGGGAAATTGAGGTCTTTTGAGAAAATTCCTGCGAACGCCAGGGATCGAGGTTAGATTCTGTCGCAAATACCTTGGCACTCCGTCGTCAACAAGTGGTTCTCGCTCAGCTATGATCCGGGGCGGTCGATGAGTTTTGCCTGATTAATCCGGCACATTGTGTGCTTCTTGATGTTCATGGGAACGTTCATAGGTCGGCAACCCCTCCCCCGAATGAGAGGATTGCCGTATAACGAATGACTTTCGCGTGTTTGGTAATAAAGGACCCACAATAAAAGCTGATGAAGACTCCAAAACGCATTGAACCCCTGATCGAGGACGGTCTGGTCGACGAGGTGCTGCGCCCACTCATGAGTGGTAAAGAAGCAGCTGTTTATGTGGTGCGCTGCGGCAACGAGCTGCGTTGTGCCAAGGTCTACAAGGAGGCGAACAAACGCAGTTTTCGTCAGGCGGCCGAGTATCAGGAAGGTCGCAAGGTGCGCAACAGCCGGCAGGCTCGCGCAATGGCCAAGGGCTCCAAGTTTGGCCGCAAGGAAACCGAAGACGCCTGGCAGAACGCCGAAGTGGCGGCGCTGTTCCGCCTGGCCAGTGCCGGGGTGCGGGTGCCCAAGCCGTACGACTTCCTCGAAGGCGTGCTGCTGATGGAGCTGGTGGCCGACGAGTACGGCGATGCCGCGCCGCGTCTGAACGATGTGGTGCTGGAGCCGGATCAGGCACGCGAATATCACGCCTATCTGATTTCGCAAATCGTGCTGATGTTGTGTACCGGTCTGGTGCACGGTGACCTGTCCGAGTTCAACGTGCTGCTGACGCCGACCGGCCCGGTCATCATCGACCTCCCGCAAGCAGTGGATGCGGCGGGTAACAACCACGCGTTCAGCATGCTGGAGCGGGACGTGGGCAACATGGCGTCGTACTTCGGTCGTTTTGCACCGGAGTTGAAACGCACCAAGTACGCCAAGGAAATGTGGGCATTGTACGAAGCCGGTACCTTGCACCCGGCCAGCGTGTTGACCGGCGAGTTCGACGAGCCGGAAGAACTGGCGGACGTCGGCGGGATCATGCGCGAGATCGAGGCGGCCCGTCTCGATGAAGAGCGTCGCCAAGCGATTCGGGCGGCGGACGATGCGCCACCGAGCAAAGCCGAAGAACCGCCTCCGCCGTGGATGCAGTGATCGGTTGACCCAAAACCCGGCTTTGGCCGGGTTTTTTACACCAGCAATACCCCGCACACTCAAGGACTGAATGTGAACTCCATCCGCAATGCTCAGTTGATCATCGCCGCCCGGCTGATTTCGGACTTCGGCGCTTTCCTCAACATGGTCGCCCTGGCTACCTACGTCTACCTGCTCAGCAATAGCGCCATGAGCGTCGGCATCTTCCTCGCCAGCCGTGTCGCCGGGGGTATCCTGGCCAGCCTGATCGGTACCCGGTTCTATCGCCGCTGGGCCGGGCGCCTGCCGCTGATTGCCTTCGATCTGCTGCGTGCCGGTTTGCTGGGTCTGCTGCTGGTGCTGCCGGTCAGCCAACAAGCGTTGCTATTGCCGCTGATCGCGTTCGGCCTGGGGTTTGGTAATTCGATGTTCGCCATCGGCCTCAACAGCCAATTGCCGCACCTGATCGAAGAGGCGCAATTACTCAAGACCAACGCCTGGATAACCTCAGCGTCGTCTGCGGCGATGGTCAGCGGGAGTCTGGTGGCTGGGTTGTTGGTGGCGGGATTTGGCTTTGAAACAGTATTTGCATTGAACGTGGTCACGTACCTGCTGGCAGCGCTGCTGATTGTGCCACTGCGGTTTTGCGGACCGGCCCCCAGCTGTGATGAACCTCTTCACAAACAGGGCGAATGGCAGGCCTTGCGCCAGGGTTTGCGCACGGCGCCGGTACTGGCGGCGATGTTGGCCGTCGCCATGGCCGACACCTTGGGCAGCGCCGCGCACAACGTCGGTCTTCCAATCATTTCAAAACTGCTCACACCCGAGTCGGCCAGCACCACCCTGGGCCTGATGCTGGCGGTGTGGGCCTGCGGCAAGTTCATCGGTGCGCGAATCGCCAGTCGCCTGAAAGGCACGGACAACGCGCACCTTGAGCGGCGATTTTTCTTTGGCGTGTTGCTGATGTCCTGCGGTTTCATCCTGACGTTTCAGCAGCAGACCCTGTACGGTTTGCTGCTGTTTTCGTTGCCCGCCGGGATAGGCGACGGGTTCTCGGAGGTTGGCCTGATGTCGCGCCTGCAACGTGAACCGGACAGCCTGCGCCTGCCGATTTTCAGTTTTCTGACGCTGCTGCAAATGACCGGGTTCGGCGTCGGCATGTTGATCGCCGCGCCGTTCTATTCCTGGTGGACACCCGGCGCGGTGGTGTTGTTGTTCCACGGCATTCCCCTCACCCTGTTGCTGGTGGTGAAGGGGTTGGCGCTCAAGAATGAGCGGGTTCGACGCAGCAACCCGAGGCCAGCTCCTTGAGAATCGGGCAGTCCGGGCGGTGGTCGCCGTGGCAGTGTTCTACGAGGTCTTGCAGGGTGTCGCGCAACTGACCAAGTTCGCGAATTTTCTGGTTCAGCTCATCGATGTGCTGACGGGCCAAGGCCTTCACATCGGCACTGGCGCGCTGGCGATCCTGCCAGAGGGTCAGTAGTTTGCCGACTTCTTCCAGTGAAAAACCCAAGTCCCGAGAGCGCTTGATGAACGCCAGGGTGTGCAGGTCGTCGTCGCCATAGACCCGGTAGCCACTGTCGGTGCGATGGGCCGCCTTGAGCAGGCCGATGGATTCGTAATAGCGGATCATCTTCGCGCTCAGGCCACTCTGGCGGGCCGCTTGGCCAATGTTCATCGGTTGTCCTCCAGGTCTTTGGGCTTCCAGGTTTTCAACAGTAACGCATTGCTGACCACGCTGACGCTCGACAGCGCCATGGCCGCGCCGGCCAGCACCGGGTTGAGGAAGCCGAATGCCGCCAGTGGCAGGCCGATCAGGTTATAGACGAAGGCCCAGAACAGGTTCTGGCGAATTTTCGCGTAGGTCTTGCGGCTGATCTCCAGCGCCGCCGGCACCAGCCGTGGGTCACCGCGCATCAGAGTGATACCGGCAGCGTGCATGGCGACATCGGTGCCGCCGCCCATGGCAATGCCGATGTCAGCAGCAGCCAGGGCCGGGGCGTCGTTGATGCCGTCGCCGACCATCGCCACCACGCCGGTTTTTTTCAGCGCGGCGACGGTGGCGGCTTTGTCCGCCGGCAGTACTTCGGCGTGAACATCCTTGATGCCCAGCGCTTGGGCGACGACTTTGGCGCTGCCGCGGTTATCGCCGGTCAGCAGGTGGCTGCTGATATTGCGGGCGCTTAGGCGTTGCACCGCTTGCAGGGCGCCGGGCTTGAGCGTGTCACCGAAGGCGAACAGGCCCAGCACCCGAGGTTCGGGGCTTTGCTCGATCAACCAGGACAGCGTCCGGCCTTCGGTTTCCCAAGCGCTTGCGGAGTCAGCCAATGGTCCGGCATTCAAGCCACTTTCTTCCAGCAAACGCCGATTGCCCAGGGCCAATCGCCGACCAGCGAGGCTGCCGGCAATGCCGCGCCCGGTCAGCGATTGACTGTCGCTGACATCGGCCACGGTCAAGCCGCGTTCGGCGCAGGCATCCAGCACCGCCTTGGCCAGCGGGTGCTCACTGCCGCGTTGCAGCGCGCCGGCCATTTGCAGCAAGGCGGCTTCGTCACCCTCGATGGCACTCAAATGTGCGATGCGCGGCGTGCCCGAGGTCAGTGTGCCGGTCTTGTCGAACACCACGGCGCTGACTTCGTGGGCGCGCTCCAGGGCTTCGGCGTCCTTGATCAGAATTCCGTGGTGCGCCGCCACACCGGTGCCTGCCATGATTGCGGTCGGAGTGGCCAACCCGAGCGCGCAAGGACAGGCGATCACCAACACCGCGACGGCGTTGATCAATGCAGTTTCCAGCGGCGCGCCATACAGCCACCAACCAACCAGGGTCGCCAGTGCAATCAGCAGCACCACGGGCACGAACACCTGGCTGACTTTATCCACCAGTTTCTGGATCGGCGCTTTCGCCGCCTGCGCGTCTTCGACCAGGCGGATGATCCGCGCCAGCACGGTTTCTGCGCCGAGCGCCATGGTCCGCACCAGCAGCCGACCTTCACCGTTGATCGCACCGCCGGTGACCTTGTCGCCCGGAGCTTTGGGCACCGGCAGGCTTTCGCCGCTGATCAATGCTTCATCGGCGTGGCTCTGGCCTTCCACCACTTCGCCATCCACCGGGAAGCGCTCGCCGGGTTTGACCAGAACCAGATCGTTGAGGCGCAAAGCGCTGATCGCAACCTCCTGCTCGCGGCCGTCGATCACTTGAATGGCTCGCTCCGGACGCAAGGCTTCGAGGGCGCGGATGGCGCTGGCGGTCTGGCGCTTGGCGCGGCTTTCCAGGTATTTGCCCAGCAACACCAAGGCAATCACCACCGCCGAGGCTTCGAAATACAGGTGTGGCATGCGACCGGCAGCGGTGGCCCACTCGTAAACGCTCAAGCCGTAGCCGGCGCTGGTGCCCAGAGCCACCAGCAAATCCATGTTGCCGGCACCGGCGCGCACGGCTTTCCACGCAGCGACATAGAAGCGGGCGCCGAAGACGAATTGCACCGGCGTTGCCAGCGCGAACTGCACCCACGCCGGGAGCATCCAGTGCACACCGAAAGGTTGCAGCAGCATCGGCAGCACCAGCGGCAAGGCGAGGGCGATGGCCGCCAGCAAGGCCCAGCGTTCGCGCTGCAGGCGTTGTTGCTGATTATCGGTTTGCGGGTGTTCGACTTCCCAGACGCGGGCGGAATAACCGGCCTTGGTCACGGCGCCGATCAAGGTCTGCGGATCGACCTGGCCGAGCAGCTCAAGGTGCGCCCGTTCGTTGGCCAGGTTGACGCTGACACTTTTCACCCCCGGCACCTTGGTCAGCGCCCGTTCGACGCGGCCTACGCAAGACGCACAGGTCATGCCGTCGATACTCAATTCAAGGGTCTGCTGCGGCACGCTGTAACCAGCCTGCTGCACGGCGTCCATCAAGGCCGGCAGGCTGTCACTGGGCGCTTGCACCCGGGCCTGTTCGGTGGCCAGGTTGACGCTGACGGCCGTGGCGCCGATGACTTTGCTCAAGGCACGCTCGACACGCCCGGCGCAACTGGCGCAGGTCATGCCGGCAATCGGCAGATCGAAAGTGGTGGATTCGGACATCGGTCACGCTCCCTGTAGAAATTGCCTACAGGATCAACCTTGCCATGCTGGCAAGGTCAAGTGCCATGTCTCAGATCAAAAGATCGCAGCCGACTCAGTATTCCAAAGCCGCAGGCTTGAGGTACATCCCTTCCTGCGTCATCGCAATCCGGAACTTCAACACATCCCCAGCCTTGAGTTTGATGTCCTGCGACCCCGGCGCGAGCATGCCCGGGTTGCAGCCCGGCGCCTGACCCGGCAGCAGTTTGAGGCGCAGGGACACATTGCCCGGCGGCAGGTTGAACGAGGTGCTCTGTTCCTGGAACAGCCGCCCGGCCAACTGATCCTGGATGTACACACCGATCTCGCAGGAAGTCGACACTTCCAGACGCTCGCGGGAAATGATCAGCACGCCGTAGTCCTCCCCGGCGGCTTGAACCGAAGGTGTCGCGGCAAAGAGGCTGAGGAAGCCAAACAGGCTGAGAGCTGACCAGCGCATGGCTGAATCTCCTGATGTCGAGTCATAGATGGACGCAGCTTGGCCGAGCGCGACGCCGATTGCCAGCCCGGCAGCTTGATTCAGAACTTGACCTTGCCATGGTGGCAAGCTCGAGACTGCGCGCAACCCTCATGTAAGGGCTTCATTAAAGGAGACGTCCCATGCAAGTGTTCAACGTTGAAGGCATGTCCTGCGGTCACTGCGTCAAGGCTATCACTGAGGCGCTGCAAGCCAAGGATCCGGCAGCCAGCGTACGCATCGATCTGGCGGCAAAAGAAGTCGGCGTAGAAAGTGTGCTGACAGCCGATCAGGTAATCGCCGCCATCACTGAAGAGGGTTACGGGGTAAAACAGGCCTGAGCTATTTTTAATAGTTAGCGACCTATCGGAATGTTCAAGGCGTCCACGCCCGGCTAGACTGTCAGCCTGCCGATCCATGGCTAACCTGTCTGCCCAACCTGGACGCCTGATGAACCTGCGCACAATCCTGATTCTCGGCGCCTTGAGCGCTTTCGGTCCGCTGGCGATCGATTTCTACCTGCCGGCCTTCCCGGCGATGGCGCTCGCTTTCGGCACCGACGAAAAACACGTTCAACTGACCCTGGCAGCCTATTTCCTGGGGCTGTCCATCGGCCAACTGGCGTACGGCCCGGTGGCGGATCGCTTTGGGCGACGGCTTCCCTTGCTGACCGGTGTCGGTTTATTCACCGTGGCCTCATTGGCCTGTGCTTACGCGCCGAGTCTTGAGTGGCTGATCGGTGCCCGCTTTGTCCAGGCGCTGGGTGGTTGCGCGGGCATGGTGATCGCCCGGGCAGTGGTCAGCGATAAATGCGATGCGGTGGGTTCGGCGAAGGTCTTTTCGCAGTTGATGCTGGTGATGGGCCTGGCGCCGATTCTTGCGCCGATGCTGGGCGGGTTGTTGGTCAACACGACGGGTTGGCAGTCGATCTTTCTTGTGCTGACCGGTTTCAGTGCGCTGGCCGGGTTGGCGGTGGCTCTCGGGCTACCGGAAAGTCTACCGGCCCATGTGCCGCGCCAACCGTTGTCGGGCGCGCTACGCCAGTACGGTCGGTTGCTGGCGGACCCGATATTCCTCGGTCATGCCCTGACCGGTGGTGTCGCCATCGCCGGGATGTTTGCCTACATCGCGGGCTCGCCGTTCGTCTTCATCAAACTCTATGGTGTGCCGGCCGAGCATTTCGGCTGGCTGTTCGGGATCAACGCGGCGGGGTTCATCCTGGTGGCCCAGGTCAATGCCCGGTTGCTGGCGAGACGCGGTCCGGCCTTCTTGCTGGCGCGCACTGTCTGGCTCTACCTGGCGGGCGGCCTGGCCCTGTTGGCGGTCAGCTCGCTGCACCCTGCGCACTTGTGGCCGTTGCTGATTCCGCTTTTTGTCTGCATCGCCAGCCTGGGTTGTATCGTGCCCAACGCCTCGGCCTGCGCGATGAGCGGCCAGGGCGCACGGGCGGGCAGTGCCTCGGCGATGCTCGGTTGCCTGCAATTCAGCGTCGCCGCCGGGGCCGCGGCGCTGGTGGGTGTTTTGCACGATGGCAGTGCCATGCCGATGGCCATGGTCATCAGCCTGTGCGCAATTGTGGTGGTGAGCGTGGCGATGCTCACCCGGCGTTTGCAGAATGCCCGGGCGTTGGAACAAGCCCAGGCCTGAGGACGGACTCAGCCAGCAGTGCGCTGCTGACGGCCGGGAATCTGATGGGGCGCGAGCAAGCGCGCTTCAAGGGTTTTAGTGAAGGCCAGGGCTTCGGCTTCACTGCGGAACGTCACAGCGTGTTGATCCAGGCGAACCTGCCAGCGGGATGTTGCCAATTCTTTTATCAGGATCTTCATTGCTGAGTTCCTCTTGTGAAAGACGTCTCGCAAAAGACATCACGTAAAAGATTGTTCGCAGAGTTTTCGATTGTAGACCTGAATACGATCGCAATTGTGACAACGATCAACTCTCTGACTGACGGCAAAAGATCGCTGGCGCAGCGATCTTTTGATCTTCGGGTCAGAACCCTTCAAGCACAATCTTGCCCTTGGACTTGCCGCTTTCCAGCCGTTCATGGGCGCGACGCAGGTTGGCGGCGTTGATGGTTCCGAAGTGCTCACCGACCGTGGTTTTCAGTGTGCCGGCATCGATCAGCCCGGCGACGCGGTTGAGCAGTTTGTGTTGCTCGATCATGTCGGCGGTTTCGAACAGCGAGCGGGTGTACATGAACTCCCAGTGCAGCGACAGGCTCTTGCGTTTGAGCTTGGTCACGTCCAGCGCCTTCGGATCATCGATCAGTGCCAGTTTGCCTTGCGGCGCCAATGCCTCCACCAATTGATCCAGGTGTTGGTCAGTCTGGGTCAGGCTGGCAACGTGGGTCACATGCTCGAACCCTGCACGTTTGAGTGCTTCACTCAGCGGCTGACTGTGATCGATCACCTGATCGGCGCCCATGTCACGCACCCAACTCTGGGTTTGGGCACGGGACGCGGTGCCGATGACTTTCAACCCGGTGAGCTGGCTGGCCAATTGCGTGAGGATTGAACCAACGCCCCCGGCGGCACCGACGATCAGCAGGCTCTGACCCTCATCGGTTTTGCCTTCGCGTATTTGCAGGCGTTCGAACAACAGTTCCCACGCGGTGATGGCGGTCAGCGGCAGGGCGGCGGCTTCGGCGAAACCAAGGGTCTTGGGCATATGGCCGACGATGCGCTCATCCACCACATGAAGCTCGCTGTTGCCGCCGGCACGGACGATGGAGCCGGCGTAGAACACCTTGTCGCCGGCCTTGAACAAGGTCACTTCGCTGCCAACAGCCTTGACCACTCCCGCCACGTCCCAGCCCAGCACTTTGGCCGCGCCACCTTCAGGCTGCACGTTCTGGCGAATCTTGGTGTCCACCGGGTTGACCGAAATGGCTTTGACCTCCACCAACAGGTCGCGCGGGCCGGCGACCGGTTCTGGCAGTTCGATATCTTGCAGGGATTTTTCGTCGCTGATCGGCAGGGAGGCGAAGTAGGCAATGGCTTTCATAGTGGGATCCTGGGAGAGAGATGATTTCGATGGCACAGATGATTGGTTATTTCTCTGCAAGATAAAACCCGCTAAAAGAGCAGTCTCTTTCAACATTTTTTTGATAATCGGGGCTGAAGATGTTGCGTTTCGATGACTTGCAGTTGTTCGTTCGGGCGGCGGACCTGGGCAGTCTGTCGGCGGCGGCACGGGGGATGGATATGTCGGCGGCGGTGGCCAGCGCGGCGTTGAAGCGCATCGAACAACAACTTGGCGCACGCTTGCTCACCCGCTCTACCCGTAGCCTGCGCCTGACGGCCGAAGGCGAGGGCTTTCTGGAGTACGCCCGGGCCGCCTTGAGCAATCTCGATGAGGGCCGCCGTTTGCTGGCCAGTGGGCAGGATCAGGTCAGTGGGATTTTGCAGCTGTCGGCGCCTTCGGATTTCGGGCGCAACCTGCTGTTGCCATGGCTCGACGAGTTTCAGCGCGAGCATCCGAAACTCACCGTACGGTTGCTGCTGGGCGACCGCATCGCCGACCTGTTCCGCCAACCGGTGGACATCGCCTTGCGTTACGGCGAGCCGGAAGACTCGAGCCTGGTGGCCTTACCCATCGCACCGCAGAACCGCCGCGTGCTGTGTGCTGCGCCGAGTTATCTGGCCCGACATGGCGAACCACGGCAGCTGGAGCAATTGGCGCAGCACAATTGCCTGCTGTTTATGCTCGGTAGCCGGGTCCACGATCACTGGAGTTTTCACGACGGCAAACGCGAGGTGAGCCTGACCGTCAGCAGCGATCGCTTCAGTGACGATGCCGATGTGGTGCGGCTGTGGGCCGTGGCGGGAACGGGGATTGCGTATAAGTCCTGGCTCGATGTCGCCACCGATGTGCTCGCCGGTCGCTTGAAAGTGCTGATGCCTGAATTGCTCTGTGAGCGCGCACCGCTGAATTTACTGTGCGCCCATCGCGCACAATTGAGTAAGCCGGTGAACCTTTTGCGGGAAATGCTTGCCAGCCGATGCGCTCGGATAAGCAGTCAATTTCCGACGATATCGGGTGTCGATCATTAGTCGCAGGCAAATAGCGAAATTTCTGTCAGGAACTATCACCACCAATGGATTCCCGAGGGCAGGAACCGGCGGTTAACCCGCTTATACTAGCGCCCGCCTCATGTACGCGCCGTCGATCTCGCAATGGCGAGTCCACGTTCGAGTCGGTCAGACCCTACGGTCATCACCGGACCTTCGCTGCACCCGCGAAGCAATGGCCTGGGTGAGCGGGTGGCTTTGCCCGGCTTATGGCGGTTTTCGCGTCTTGGCCGAGGACACATTACTGGTCAAGATGTCTCTGAGCAGTAGACGAAACGATTCAACAGGGAGTGAATACATGGAACATGCACCTTGCATCAGCCAGATTGCCACGTTGCTGGCTGACCCAAAGCGCAGCGCAATGATGTGGGCCTTGATGGACGGCACGGCACGGCACACTGAGGAGCTGGCGTTGCTGGCGGGCCTGTCGCCGTCTTCGGCCAGTGCGCATCTGGGGCGCTTGTCCACCGGCGGTCTGTTGAAAGTCGAAACCCGTGGGCGCAAACGGTTTTTCCGGCTTGCCGCGCCCGAAGTCGGCGCCGCGATAGAAGCCCTGGCCAGTGCTACCCTGGCCAGCGCGCCTCGGGATATTCCAGAGGTGTTCAAACGTACGAGTCCTATCGCCAAACCTCAGGCGGCGCCTTCGTCACTGCTACGGGCCAGGCTTTGTGACGACCATCTGGGCGGTACCCTGGCCGCCGATCTTTACCAGCGTCTGCTGGATGCCGGCTGGATCGAGCAGCTCGATCAGCGGGTCATGATCACTCACAAGGGTTCCACGCAATTGGCAGCACGCGGTGTGTTCATCCAGGCGCTGGCCCACCGCAACGGCAGAGTCGCCTGCGCGTGCCCGGACTGGAGCGAAAGACGCCCGCACATGGGTGGTTCCTTGGGGGCGGCCTTGTTGCAACTGTTCATGCAGTCCGGCTGGTTGAGCCTGCCCAGCGATTCGCGAGCCTTGCAAATCACGGCCACGGGGCAACGTGAAATCCATCATTTCGCCAAGGAAACCGAGCTGGAAATGGCGCTTTAGAGCCATTGGGGGGCGATGTTCGGGATTCTGGGCTTCAGGCGTCGTTCAGAGCTGTGGGCAGGTCGTATCCAGCAATAACCCCCAGTCACTATCGCGCACACTCGATCCGGGGACTTTCGGATTGGGGGAAGGTGGCATGGAAACACGAAGCTTCAGCGCGGCGGAACGACTGGAACGGCTGCCCATCAGTGGTTATCACCGCATCATTTTCATCATCATTGCCTTGGCGTTTTTCTTCGACTCCATGGACCTGGCGATGATGACCTTCCTGCTCGGCTCGATCAAAACCGAGTTCGGCCTGAGCACGGCGCAGGCCGGGTTGCTGGCCAGTTCGAGTTTCTTCGGCATGGTGGTGGGTGCCTCGCTGTCCGGCATGCTGGCCGACCGCTTCGGGCGCAAACCGGTGTTTCAGTGGAGCATTGTGTTGTGGGGCATCGCCAGCTACCTGTGTTCCACGGCGCAGAATGTCGAAATGCTGACGCTGTTCCGAATCCTCTTGGGGATCGGCATGGGCATGGAGTTTCCAATTGCGCAGTCGATGCTGTCGGAGCTGATTCCGGCCAAGCGTCGTGGGCGTTACATCGCATTGATGGACGGCTTTTGGCCGCTCGGTTTCGTCGCGGCCGGGGTGCTGTCGTACTTCCTGTTGCCGGTGATTGGCTGGCGCGACATCTTTCTGGTGTTGGCGGTGCCGGCGGTGTTCGTCCTGGCGATTCGTTTTTTCATTCCTGAGTCACCGCGATGGCTGGAACAGGCCGGGCATCATGATGCAGCGGACACGGTTTTACACCGCATTGAAGAACGGGTTCGGGCTTCATTGGGCCGTTCGGATCTGCCTGAGCCGATTCGCCTGCCACGGGTGGCGAGTCAACCGGGCAACTTCTTCTCCGCGCTGCGGGAAATCTGGTCGGTGCAATATCGCCGGCGCACGATGATGATCTGGAGCGTGTGGTTCTTCGCCTTGCTGGGTTTCTATGGCCTGACGTCCTGGCTCAGTGCGCTGCTGCAACAGTCGGGTTTCGCCGTGACCCAGTCGGTGTATTACACGGTGCTGATTTCCCTCGGCGGGATTCCCGGGTTCCTCATGGCCGCCTGGCTGGTGGAGCGTTGGGGGCGCAAACCGGTGTGCGTCGTGACCTTGCTCGGCGGCGGGGTGATGGCGTTTCTTTATGGTCAGAGCGCGGTGTTCGGCGGCAACGTCAGCCTGTTGATTACATCGGGGCTGCTGATGCAGTTCTTCCTGTTCGGCATGTGGGCGGTGCTCTACACCTACACCCCGGAGTTGTACCCGACGTCGGCACGGGCCACGGGCTCGGGGTTCGCTTCGGCCATCGGCCGCGTGGGTTCGCTGCTCGGGCCAATGGTGACCGGGCTGGTGTTCCCGATGACGGGGCAGGGCGGAGTGTTTGCGCTGGGGGCGATGTGCTTTGCGATTGCAGCGGCAGTGGTGTGGATCTTCGGGATGGAAACCCGGGGCAAGACATTGGAAGAATTGAGCGAGCCGGTGATCATCAATTAATCACCGAACCTGTGGGAGCGGGCTGGCCCGCTCCCACAGGTTTATCGGGTGACCTTTAAGGTTTCACCAACCGCGCATCCAGGCTGTTCTGCGCCAGACGCTTGGCCTGATCCTGGGTCATGCCCAGATCGGTGTACAGCGCGTGGAAGTTCTCGGTGACATAGCCACCGAAGTACGCCGGGTCATCGGAGTTCACCGTGACCTTCACGCCGCGTTCGAGCATGTCGAGGATGTTGTGCTGGGACATGTGATCAAACACGCAGAGCTTGGTGTTCGACAACGGGCACACCGTCAGCGGGATCTGCTCATCGATGATCCGCTGCATCAAGCGCTCGTCTTCGATGGCGCGCACGCCGTGGTCGATGCGCTGGATTTTCAGCAGGTCGAGGGCTTCCCAGATGTACTCGGGTGGGCCTTCTTCACCGGCGTGGGCCACGGTCAGGAAGCCTTCGTGGCGGGCACGGTCAAATACGCGCTGGAACTTGCTCGGCGGGTGGCCCATTTCAGAGCTGTCCAGGCCCACGGCCACGAATGCATCACGGAACGGCAGCGCCTGGTCGAGGGTTTTCTGCGCTTCGTCTTCGCTCAAGTGGCGCAGGAAGCTGAGGATCAAACCGCTGGTGATCCCCAGTTGCTGCTCGCCATCTTTCAATGCGGCGGCGATGCCGTTGAGCACCACTTCGAACGGGATGCCACGGTCGGTGTGGGTTTGCGGGTCGAAGAACGGTTCGGTGTGAATCACGTTCTGTTCCTTGCAGCGCAACAGGTAGGCCCAGGTCAGGTCGTAGAAATCCTGGGAGGTGCGCAGCACATCGGCGCCCTGGTAATACAGGTCGAGAAACTCTTGCAGGTTGTTGAAGGCGTAGGCCTCGCGCAGGGTGTCGACGTCGTTCCACGGCAGGGCGATCTTGTTGCGTTCGGCCAGGGCGAACAGCAGCTCAGGCTCCAGCGAACCTTCCAGGTGCAAGTGCAATTCTGCCTTGGGCAGAGCGTTCAGCCAGTCGTACATTTTTGAAATCTCATCAAGTGCAATGGGGGCATTCTACAGATGCCCGCCGAAACAATGAGTAAAACCTGACCAGCCGGTTCATTACACGGCTTCCTGTTCCCGTCGATAAGCGTAGGTGTCGGCAAAGCGCGAGAGCAAGAATTCGGCGCAAGTGGTGGCCGGATACTTCGCCGGATGCTGTTCGTCCTGGCAACCGGGCAGGCATTCGATGGGGGTGTCGGGGTGTGGCTCGGCAAAGAACGGCATCGAGTACCGATCCACTCCCAGCGGGCTGATCACCCGATGTGGCGTCGACAGGTAACGGTCGTTGCTCCAGCGCGCCATCATGTCGCCGAGGTTGACCACGAACGTGCCTTCGATCGGCGGTGCATCGATCCATTCGCCTTTTACGTTGCGCACTTGCAACCCCCCAGCGGCGTCCTGGTAGAGCAGGGTGATGCAACCGTAATCGGTGTGAGCGCCGGCACCTTGCTGATCGATGGAGCTGGCAGTGTGGCGCGGCGGGTAATGGATCATCCGCAGCACGCTGACCGGCTCTTTGAAACGGCTATCGAAGAAGTCACGCTCGATGCCCAATGCCAGGGTCATGGCCCGCAGCAGGGTTTGCGCGAGTGCTTGCATGTCGACGTAGTGCTGCTCCATCAGCGATTCCCAACCGGGCATCGACGGATGACGGTTGGGTCCGCGCAAGGGTTTTTCCGCCAGCACCTCGGGATGATCGGCGGGCAGGTGCAGGCCCATGTCGAAGGTTTCTTTCAGGTCGCTGGGTTTGCTCGGGTCGAGTTGTTCGGTGGCGATGGCGCCATAGCCGCGGTGGTGGCGGGTCCGGGTGATGTCGATCTTGAGTTTTTCGGCGGCGGGCAGGGCGAAGAAGCGTTGGGCATGGTCGAGCACTGCCTCGATGCGCGACGAAGCGATCGGGTGGCCCTTGATATAGAAAAAGCCCCATTCGCGGCAGGCGCGGTCGATGCCTGTGGCGACCGATTGCCAGGCTTGAGCGTCATCGCTGTAGAGCGGGGCGATGTCGATGATCGGGAGTTGGTTCATGAAGTGTTCCAGGCGAGGTTTTATGCTGGGGCCAAAAGATCGCAGCCTCGCTTCGCTCGACAGCTCCTACAGGTGTAAGTCAATCCATGTAGGCGCTGCCGCAGGCTGCGATCTTGGCGGTGTCACGGGTAAAAAATCACTTCGGCATCTCAGCCTTCATGCCTTCGACGTAGTAGTTCATCGACGCCAGTTGCGCATTGGTCGCGCTCACGCCCGCCGGGATTTTCTCCACGCCGGCCTGATCCTTGATCGGCCCGGTGAACGGATGCAACGCGCCGCTCTTGATGTCGGCAATGATCTGCTCGGCTTCGGTTTTCACTGCGGCCGGCACCAGGTCGCTGATTGGCAGCTCAACCGTGCCTTCCTGCAAACCGCCCCAGTAGTCCTGGGATTTCCATGCATGGTCGAGCACACTTTGGGTCGCCTGAATGTAGTGCGGGCCCCAGTCGTTGACGATAGACGTCAACACCGCTTTCGGCCCGAAGTGCGCCATGTCCGATGCATAGCCGACGGCATACACGCCACGCCGTTCTGCCGCCTGGATCGGCGCCGGGCTGTCGGTGTGCTGGAACACCACGTCCACGCCCTGATCGATCAGCGCATTGGCGGCGTCGGCTTCCTTGCCCGGATCGAACCAGGAATTGACCCACACCACTTTGATCTCGGTGCCCGGGTTGTATTTGTTCAGGGCCAGCTGGATGGCGTTGATGTCGCGGATCACTTCTGGAATCGGGAAGGAAGCGACGTAGCCGATTTTCTTGGTCTTGGTCATCTTCGCCGCAAGGAAACCGCCGACGTAGCGGCCCTCGTAAGTGCGTGCCAGGTAAGTGCCGAGGTTCTTGTCCTGCTTGTAGCCTGTGGCGTGTTCGAAGGTCACCTTGGGAAATTGCTTGGCAACTTTCAGGGTCGGGTTCATATAGCCGAAAGACGTGGTGAAGATCAGGTCGTACTGGTCCTTGGCCATGTTGCGGATCACCCGCTCGGCATCGGCGCCTTCGGCGACGTTCTCCACGTAGTTGGTGGTGATCTGGTCACCGAACTTCTCCGCCAGTGCCTTGCGTCCCTGTTCATGCTGATACGTCCAGCCGTGATCACCGATCGGGCCGATATAGACGAAGCCGACTTTCAGCGGGGCGGCAGCACTGGCGGTCAGGCTGGCGCTCAGACCGATGGCTGCGGCGACAGCGCAAAGCAGCTGCTTCAACGGACGTTTGTGCATGAACTGGAACTCCATTTTGTTGTGAGGTGTGCCGGGTCAATGCAAATTGCTGACCAACAGGACAACAAAATCCGGGACCGCATAACGGCATTCGCGGGCAAGCCTCACTCCTACAGGTTTTGCGTTGCACCCAATCCCGCGATAGGCACAATTCCTGTAGGAGCGAGGCTTGCCCGCGAAGGGGCCCTAACGACCACCACAGAACCATCCCGGTGCACCCTCGCGAATTCACGCCATCCGCTGGTGCGAGTGTCTCCCGCAATAGGTCTGCGTCGACTTAGACGCCGGCGATCAACTGCCGAGCCGCCTGGCTGTGATCGGCGATCAACCCTTTCAGATCCAGCCCCTCGACTTGCCCATCGATCACCCGCCACTTGCCGCCGATCATCACCCGGTCCGCCCGGTCCGCGCCACACAGCAGCAGCGCCGACACCGGATCATGGCTGCCGGAGAAGCGCAGTTCATCCAGTTTGAACAGCGCCAGATCCGCTTGCTTGCCCACCGCCAGTTCGCCGATGTCGCTGCGCCCGAGCAACTGCGCCGAACCCTTGGTGGCCCAGCCCAATACGCGTTCCGGGGTGATCTTCTCTGCGCCATAACGCAGACGCTGGATGTACAGCGCCTGTCGGGTTTCGAGCATCATGTTCGAGGCATCGTTGGACGCCGAACCGTCCACGCCCAGGCCCAGCAACGCGCCAGCGTCGGTCAACTCGATGGTTGGGCAAATCCCTGAAGCCAGGCGCATGTTCGAACTCGGGCAATGGCAAATACCGGTGCCGGCCGCGCCGAGGCGGGCGATTTCGTCGGGGTTGAAATGAATGCCGTGGGCCAGCCAGGTGCGTGGGCCGAGCCAGCCGACGCTGTCCAGATAATCCACGGTACGCAGGCCGAAGCGTTGCAGACAGAAGTCTTCTTCATCGAGGGTTTCGGCCAGGTGAGTGTGCAGGCGCACGTCGAGGGTGTTTGCCAGTTCGGCGCTGGCAGACATGATTTGCGGGGTTACTGAAAATGGCGAGCAGGGCGCCAAAGCGATCTGGATTTGCGCGCCGTCACCCCGTTCGTGGTACTCGGCAATCAAGCGTTGGCTGTCGGCGAGAATCACTTCGCCTTCCTGGACAGTTTGCTGCGGCGGCAGCCCCCCGTCTTTTTCACCAAGGCTCATTGAACCGCGAGTGAGCATGGCGCGCATGCCCAGTTCGCGGACACTCTCGACCTGCACGTCGATCGCATTTTCCAGGCCTTCCGGAAACAGGTAATGGTGATCGGCCGCGGTGGTGCAGCCGGACAGCAGCAACTCGGCCAAGGCGACTTTGGTGGCGAGGGCGAGTTTTTCCGGCGTGAGCCGGGCCCAGACCGGATAGAGGGTTTTCAACCACGGGAACAATGGCTGATTGACCACCGGCGCCCAGGCGCGGGTCAGGGTTTGATAGAAGTGGTGATGGGTGTTGATCAGCCCCGGCAAGATCACATGTTCGCGGGCATCAAAGACTTGTCCACAGGGTGCTGACGGTTGCTGGCCGACGCCGAGCACTTCGACGATCAAACCGTCTTGCAGCACCAGGCCGCCACGGGCATCGAGCGCGTTGGCCGTGAAAATGGCGAGGGGATTTTTTAACCAGGTACGGGTCGCAGGCATAGTGGCCGGCTCCTCTGAAAGTGGGGTTCAGGGTTGCCAGCTCAGTGTTGCCCTGTCTGCTGATCCAGGGTCGCCGCGGGGGCGAGGTGCGGAGTTTCAATCAAAAAAGCTTCGCGGGCAAGCCTCGCTCCTACAGAGTCATGCGTCGGACCTGTAGGAGCGAGGCTTGCCCGCGAAGGCGTCAAATCCAACACCCGATTACCAGGGAATGGTTTCACCCCGGTAGTTCACAAAATGATGCCCGCCCTTGCCGGCATACGCATTCACCTGATCGATCAACCCGCGGGTGCTGGTTTCCACATCGATGTCGGCACCTTCGCCACCCATGTCGGTCTTCACCCAGCCCGGGTGCAGCGACAGCACAGTGAGTTTCTGTTCGCCCAGTTGCGTGACGAAGCTGTTGGTCATCGAGTTCAGCGCCGCTTTGCTGGCCTTGTACAGCGCCAGCTCCGGCGCGTCGGGCATGGTCACGCTGCCCAGCACCGAACTCATGAACGCCAGCACACCGCTGCCTTCACGAATCTGCGCGACGAAACGCTGAGCCAGATTGATCGGCGCCACGGCGTTGGTGAAGAACAATTGACCGACCTCGGCCAGGGTCGCGCCACCCGGCGTCTGGACCTCCGGCCCCTTGACCCCGGCATTCACGAACAACAGATCGAAGACTTCACCCTTGAGCTGTTGGCTGAGGGCGATGACCGCTTGCTGATCGTCCATGTCGAGTTTTTCGATCCGCACTTTGCCCAACGCCTGCAAGGCTTCGGCGTTCTGCGGGTTGCGCACGGTGGCGGTGACTTGCCAGCCGTCGGCCAGCAGGGTTTTCACCAGACCGAGGCCCAAGCCCCGGGAAGCGCCGATGATGAGTGCGGTTTTTGCCGTGGACATGAATGGCTTCCTTGATGTCTCGAGAGGGCTTGACCTTGGAGCATACTCCAGGCTTTAGCCTTGTTGCTCCCTGAATGTATGGAGCAATGCCAATGTGGACTTCAACGCAATATCGTCAACTGGTGCGTGGCAGCGCGTGGTACGACCTGATCGTCACGGCGGCATTTGCCACGCCGTGGAGTTTTACGGCGTTGCATGGCGTGCTGTTAAACCTGAGTCAGACTTTCAATCTGCCCGGCGAGCTACCGCCGTTCGAGCCGGTGCACATGTTGATGGCGAATCTGTTGGGCTCGATTGTGTGCGTGTGGGCCGTGTTGCGGATTCGCGATCCGCAGCAAGTGTTTGGGCGGTATGACGCGGTGGGACGGCTCTTGTTTTCGGCTTGGCAGGCTTATGCCCTGGCCCATGGGGCGAGTTTACTATTGGCGATTTTCCTGGTCTTTGAACTAATGTGGGGTGTGGCCCAAGCGTTGCCTGTTCGTACGCCTTCGCGGGCCACCACTTAATGCCCCGCCCGCCACGGCTGCCCCAACGACACCGGCGCATACAATCGTGTGCGCACGGCATCCCGGGACAGCAGCACCAACACCACAATGGTCGCGACATACGGCAGCATCGCCAGCAGACTCGACGCAATCGCCAGCCCCAACCCCTGCGCCACCAAATGCAGGATGCTGGCGAGACCGAACAGATAAGCTCCAAGCAGCAACCGCCACACTCGCCAACTGGCAAACACCACCAGCGCCAGGGCAATCCAGCCGCGACCGGCGCTCATGTTCTCCGCCCACATCGGCGTATAGGCCAGGGACAAATATGCCCCCGCCAACCCCGCCATCGCCCCGCCAAACAGCACCGCCAGCGTACGCACGCGCAACACCGGCAAGCCCATTGCACTGGCGGCGTCCGGGCTTTCGCCGACCGCCTGAATAATCAACCCGACGCGACTTTTCACAATCACCCAGGCCACCAGCGCAAACAAGGCAAACGACAGATACACCAGCAGGTCCTGGGCAAACAGCATCCGCCCGATCAGCGGAATTTCACTCAGATAAGGAATCGCCAGCGGCTCGAAACCCGCCAGCGGTTTGCCGACCCACGCAGCGCCAACGAAGGTCGACAGGCCCACGCCGAAGATCGTCAACGCCAACCCTGTCGCCACCTGGTTGGCGTTGAACACCAGCGCCACCAGGGCAAACAGCGACGACAGCAACATCCCGGCGAACATCGCCAGCAACACGCCGAGCCAGAGGTTGCCGCTGTTCAGGGCGACGATAAAACCGATCACCGCCCCAAACAGCATCATGCCTTCCTGCCCAAGATTGAGGACGCCGCTCTTCTCGCAGATCAACTCGCCCAACGCCACCAGCAGCAGCGGTGTGCCACAGCGAACCATGGCATAAAAAATATTGCTCAGCAGATCGATATCCATCACAAGGCTCCTGCTTGTACGGCGGTGGTCGAGGTGCGCCGTACCCAGCGCAGGTTCAAACGTGGTCGGTAGAGAATCAGCACGTCACTGGCCAGCAGGAAAAACAGCATCATCCCCTGGAACAATTGAGTGATGGCTTGCGGCAGGTTCATGCTCATCTGCGCGCTTTCGCCACCGATGTACAGCAGCGCCATCAACAGGCTGGAAAACAGAATGCCGATGGGATTCAGCCGCCCGAGAAACGCCACGGTGATCGCCGCATAGCCATAACCCGGCGAAACCTGCGGCACCAGTTGTCCAATGGGCCCGGTGACTTCGCAAACCCCGGCCAGCCCCGCCAAGCCACCGCTGATCAACAGCGCCAGCCAGATCAGCCGCTTCTCGCGAAAGCCGACAAAACCCGCCGCGCGCTTGTCCAGCCCGAGCACTTTGATCTGGAAACCGACAAAGCTCTTCTGCAACAACACCCACACCGCAACCAGCGCGAGCAAGGCGAAATACACGCCCGCATGGACCCGACCATCCTCCATCAGCAGCGGCAAACGACTGGCATCGCCAAACATCGCCGACTCCGGAAAGTTGAACCCGGCCGGATCCTTCAGCGGCCCGTGAACGCAGAACAGCAGCAGGTTCAAAGCGATGTAATTGAGCATGATGCTGGTGAGGATTTCATTGGCGTTGAAGCGTGTGCGCAACCATGCCGTCAGCCCGGCCCATGCGGCACCGGCCAGGGTGCCGGTGAGCAGGATCAACACCAGCGCCCAACGGCTTTGCAGGTCGATGATGTTCACCGCCAATGCACTGCCGGCCAAGGCGCCGAGCAGCAACTGACCTTCGGCGCCGATGTTCCAGATCCGTGCCTGATACGCCACTGCCAGGCCCAATGCACAGAGCAGAATCGGCAATGCTTTGACCAACAACTCAGAGACCCCGTACAGGTCGCTGATCGGTGCAATCAGCAAGGTGTGCAAGGTCAGCAACGGGTCGTGGCCCAGCGCGATAAACAACAATGAGCCACAGCCCAGGGTCAACACAGCCGCCAGCAACGGCGAGCACCACAACATCAGGCGCGATTGCTGGCCACGGGGTTCGAGAGAAAGCAGCATGTGAAACTCCGTTAAAACGTTACGGGTGCAGGTGATTGGGGTGCATCGAACTGGCCGGCCATCCAGCCGCCGACATCGATCAGGCGGGTGTCGACGGTGGCTTGCAGTGCCGACAGCCGGCCGCCGCACAGGGCGCCGAGGCGATCGCTGATCTGGAACAGTTCGTCGAGGTCTTCGGAGATCACCAGGATCGCCGCCCCAGCGTCGCGCAAGGCGATCAGCGCCCGGTGAATGGTCGCGGCGGCGCCGACGTCCACGCCCCAGGTCGGGTGCGCGGCCACCAACAACCTGGGTTGCTGAAGGATTTCCCGGCCGAGGATGAATTTCTGCAAGTTGCCACCAGACAGGCTGCGAGCCGCTGCCTGGGCATCGGGTGTCTTGACCCCGAAGCGGCGGATGATGTCTTCGGCCAGTGCCTCGACTTTGCTGCGCTGGATCAATCCATTGCTGACCAGCCCTTGTTGAAATGCGGTGAGCAGGGCGTTATCCGCCAGGCTCAGTTCCGGTACCGCGCCATGCCCCAGACGCTCGGCGGGGACGAAGGCCAGGCCGAGTTTGCGTCGTGCATCCGGCCGCAGGTGCGCCACCGGTTGCCCGCCGAAACTGATTTTCGCCCCGTCATTTCCCGGCAGCCGTTCTTCACCGCTAAGCAAGGCCAGCAACTCATCCTGGCCATTGCCGGCCACCCCGGCGACACCGACGATTTCGCCGCTGCGCACCTCGAGATCAATGCCCTTGAGCGAGCAGCCGAACGGGTCCGGGTTGTGCCAGGACAATCCGGTCACGTTCAGAAACGCATCAGCCCCCCTGACCTTCGGATAGTCAGTAATCAGCTCAGCGGCTTCACCGACCATCAACTGCGCCAGTTGCTGGTCCGAACACTCGGCCGGCACGCAATGCCCGGCCACTCGTCCGCCGCGCAACACCGTGGCGCTGTGGCACAACGCACGCACTTCGCCGAGCTTGTGGCTGATGAACAGAATGCTGCAGCCCTCGGCGGCCAGTCGGCGCAACGTGATGAACAATTCGTCGGCCTCTTGCGGGGTCAGTACCGACGTCGGTTCATCGAGAATCAGCAGGCGGATGTCCTGCATCAGGCAGCGAATGATTTCCACCCGCTGACGCTCGCCGATGGACAAGCTGTGGACCAGTCGCTCCGGTTCCAGCGCCATGCCATAGCGTTGGGACACCTCGCGGATTTTCGGTTCAAGCTGCTTCGGCGTACCGGCCGCAGCGCCCATCGCCAAGGCGATGTTCTGCGCCACGCTCAGGGTTTCGAACAGCGAGAAATGCTGGAACACCATGCCGATCCCGAGGCTGCGGGCCTGGGCCGGATTGCGCATGGTCACGCGCTGGCCCTGCCAGATCATCTCCCCTGAGTCGGCGTGTGTGACGCCGTAGATGATCTTCATCAGGGTACTTTTGCCCGCACCGTTTTCGCCGAGCAGGGCGTGGATTTCACCGGGCGCAATGCTCAAGTCGATGGCATCGTTGGCCAGGCAACCGGGGTAACGTTTGCTGATTCTGCGCAATTGCAGGCGGGGTGTTTGATCGGGGGAAGGCGCGGGGTTGGACATGACAGGCTCGGGTCGCAAAAGGATATGCCTGTGGATAAAGCAATTTCCTGGCCATTGAGTCAGGAAATCGACAAAAGCCCGCTGGCACAGGCGTTGCGGACGCTGTCTCGACCTATTCCAACTCCTAAAGAGGCACCACTTGAGGGCAAGGTTTTTGATCAGGCTCCGGTTTTGCGCGCGATCAATTGGTCAAAAAACGAGCAATAGGCTGCAGGCATTGTCAGGCATGGGGCTGCGCCAGCCATGAACGGGTTATCCACAGCTTGTTCCACAGTATCTGTGCGCAAGCCGACCGTGTGGGCATAAGCACTGGGGGGCTTTCTTCTAATGGCGATAAACCACTCTAACTGATTGTTTTTACGTGGAATAAACGTCGCGGATGGCGAGTTGGACGAAAAATGAGCAAAGCCCGCAAAGCCGCATGACAGAAGGGTTACAGCAGAATGTGCTCAGGTTATCCACAGCCGGGTGCACAGCAGATGTGGGCAAGTGTCGAGAGCAAAGAAAATCGGGGTGCCCCAAAAGATCGCAGCGGCCACAGGCGCGTAGAGCTGCCGAAGGTTGCGATCTTTTGATCTTAACGCTGCAACAAAATACGCCCGCGACTTAAGTCCGCCAGCTGCGTTTGCAGCGTACTTATCTGCCCGTCGCCAATCGCCAATTGCAGTTCCACACCATTGGCCGTGAAGGTTTCCTCCACCACCAAACCACCCAGCTCCGCGACCCGAAGCTTCACCAACGCCAACTCGCCAAATGCACAGGCACAACTGACCGGCACCCGACTGATCAACTCGACTTTCGGTGCCCCTTGCAGGCATTTGTTGGCACTGCCGCCGTACGCTCGGGCGAGGCCGCCGGTGCCCAACTGGATGCCGCCATACCAGCGGATCACTACGACCGCGACCTGATCGCAATCCTGCGCTTCAATCGCCGCAAGGATCGGCCGGCCAGCGGTGCCACCGGGTTCGCCATCGTCAGTGCTGCGGTATTGATCGCCGAGCTTCCAGGCCCAGCAATTGTGTGAGGCGTTCAAATCACTGTGTTGCTCGATGAACGCCTGGGCATCGGCTGCGCTGGCGATCGGCGCGGCGAGGGCGATGAAGCGGCTTTTGCGAATCTCTTCGCGGTATTCGCAAAAACCGCTGAGGGTAAAAGGCATGGGTGTCTTAAATAGCCGGCGTCAGGCCGCAGCCTTTGAGAATGATGCGAATCAGGTTGCTGCCGGCGTCTTCCATGTCTTGCTTGGTCAACTTGGTGCGCCCGGTGACACGGCAGATCTGCGTGGCAAAGTCGGCGTAATGCTGGGTGCTGCCCCACAGCAGGAAAATCAGGTGCACCGGGTCGATCGGGTCCATTTTGCCGGCGTCGATCCACGCCTGGAACACCGCGGCCCGACCTTGAAACCAGGTGCGGTAGTCCTGGTTGAAATGCTCGGTCAGGCAATCACCGCCGCTGATGACCTCCATGGCGAAGACCCGCGAAGCTTGTGGCTGGCGCCGGGAGAATTCCATTTTTGCGCGAATGTATCGGGTCAATGCTTCTGCCGGATCGTCCTCGACGGTCAGGGTATTGAAGGTGCTGTCCCACAATTCAAGGATGTTACTCAGCACCGCCACGTACAAACCTAGTTTGTTGGTGAAGTAGTAATGCAGATTCGCTTTGGGCAACCCGGCTTTTTGCGCGATGGTGTTCATGCTGGTGCCTTTGAACCCGTGACGGGCGAACTCGTCTTCGGCGGCTTTGATGATGGTCTCTTCGTTCTTCTGACGAATGCGGCCGGCGGGTTTGCCGCCGTGGGCTGGGACTTCAAAGGTCATAGGCACTTCCGAACAGGTAGATGGGTGCAACCAGATGCGTTGATAGCGCACCCACGGGCCTCAGACAAGTCCTATGGCGATAAAACCTTGGGCACCGCTCCCACAAGCTTTCAGCGAGTCGCCGCCAGACTCTCCAAAAAACTCTCCAGAACCAGATGCGGGCGACGGCCCTTGCGTGTAACCGATGCCAGGTTCAGGTCATAAAAACGTGCCTTGGGTTTCAGTGCACGCAAACGGCCTTGCTGCACCCAGAGGCTGGCGTAGTGATCCGGCAGGTAACCAATGTAGCGCCCGGTCAGGATCAGAAAGGCCATGCCCTCGCGATCCGACGCACTGGCGGTGCAATTGAGCGCCTGGTAATGGGCCTGAATCTCGGCGGGCAAACGGAAGGTCGGGGCGATGGCGTCCTGGCTGTTGAGGCGCTCATCATCCAGTTGTTTGTCGTCGACATAGAACAGCGGATGGCCGACCGCGCAATACAGCAGCGAGCGTTCGCTGTAGAGCGGCTGATACTCCAGCCCCGACAACGCGCTGGCTTGCGGCACCACGCCGACATGCAAGCGACCGTCGAGCACGCCTTGTTCGACTTCATTGGGCGCAATCATGCGGATCTGGATCTGCACGTCGGGGCCGCGTTCCTTCAATTGGGCCAGGGCGTGGGTGATGCGCATGTGGGGCAGGGTGACCAGGTTGTCGGTCAGGCCGATGGTTAATTCGCCGCGCAAGTGTTGGTGCAGGCCGTTGACCTCGGTGCGGAAACTTTCCAGCGCACTTAATAGCTGCAACGCAGATTGGTAGACCTCACGGCCTTCTTCGGTCAGGGAAAACCCCGCGCGACCTCGCTGGCACAGGCGCAGCCCCAGGCGTTGCTCCAGATCGCTCATTTGCTGGCTGATGGCCGAGCGACCGATACCCAGCACCGATTCCGCCGCGGAGAAGCCGCCACACTCCACCACGCTGCGAAAAATCCGCAGCAGGCGGATATCAAAGTCACTGACTTGCGCCAGCGGATCGGGGCGACGGGTACTCATAGTTTAGTCCGGGCCTGACTGAAGGTTAGAAAAGTTGGATTTCACCGACTTTATCCCCGTGGCAATTTAGCTGCAAGAACGCTTTTGATCTCCACGCCGCTTATTTTGCCCTGCGAGGTTTTGCCCATGAACGTGCCTGAAAACGCCCCGACTTCCCTGGCCAGCCAGCTCAAGCTTGACGCTCACTGGATGCCCTACACCGCGAACCGCAATTTCCAGCGCGACCCGCGCCTGATCGTGGCGGCCGAGGGCAGTTGGCTGACAGACGACAAGGGCCGCAAGGTCTACGATTCGCTCTCGGGTCTGTGGACCTGCGGCGCCGGGCACACCCGCAAGGAAATCCAGGAGGCGGTGGCCAAGCAATTGGGCACTCTCGATTACTCGCCGGGCTTCCAGTACGGTCACCCGCTGTCGTTCCAGTTGGCCGAGAAAATCACCGACCTGACCCCGGGCAATCTGAATCACGTGTTCTTCACCGATTCGGGTTCCGAATGTGCAGATACCGCGGTGAAAATGGTGCGTGCCTACTGGCGCCTGAAAGGCCAGGCGACCAAGACCAAGATGATTGGCCGCGCTCGTGGTTATCACGGCGTGAACATCGCCGGCACCAGCCTCGGCGGCGTGAACGGCAACCGCAAACTGTTCGGTCAGGCGATGATGGATGTCGATCATCTGCCGCACACCTTGTTGGCGAGCAATGCTTTCACTCGTGGCATGCCGGAGCAGGGTGGTATCGCGCTGGCGGATGAATTGCTCAAGTTGATCGAACTGCACGATGCCTCGAACATCGCAGCGGTATTCGTCGAGCCATTGGCCGGCTCCGCTGGCGTGCTGGTTCCGCCGCAGGGTTACCTCAAACGTCTGCGCGAGATCTGCGATCAGCACAACATCCTGCTGGTGTTCGACGAAGTGATCACCGGTTTCGGTCGTACCGGTTCGATGTTCGGTGCCGACAGCTTTGGTGTCACTCCGGACCTGATGTGTATTGCCAAGCAAGTCACCAACGGCGCGATCCCGATGGGCGCGGTGATTGCCAGCTCCGAGATCTACCAGACCTTCATGAACCAGGCGACGCCTGAGTACGCGGTGGAATTCCCGCACGGCTACACCTATTCCGCGCACCCGGTGGCTTGCGCCGCAGGCCTGGCGGCACTCGACCTGCTGCAAAAGGAAAACCTGGTGCAGAGCGTGGCGGAAGTCGCACCGCATTTCGAAAACGCACTGCACGGTGTGAAGGGCAGCAAGAACGTCATCGACATTCGCAACTACGGGTTGGCCGGTGCGATCCAGATTGCACCTCGCGACGGCGATGCCATCGTGCGTCCGTTCGAAGCTGGCATGGCGCTGTGGAAAGCCGGGTTCTACGTTCGCTTCGGCGGCGACACCCTGCAGTTCGGCCCAACCTTCAACAGCAAGCCGCAGGACCTTGATCGTCTGTTCGATGCAGTCGGCGAAGTGCTGAACAAGATCGACTGATTCCCTCTTCTATATAAAGGCGTCCTTTCAAAGGACGCCTGTGGACAATTTCAGGAGCCCCGCATGAGCCTCATCCCGCATTTGATCAATGGCGAACTGGTGACCGAAGACGGTCGCACGGCCGATGTGTTCAACCCGTCCACCGGCCAGGTTATCCACAAGCTGCCGTTGGCCAGCCGCGAAACCATTCAGAAAGCCATCGACTCGGCCAAGGCTGCGTTCCCGGCCTGGCGCAATACGCCAGCGGCCAAGCGCGCTCAGGTGATGTTCCGTTTCAAGCAACTGCTGGAACAGAACGAATCCCGCATCGCACAACTGATCAGCGAAGAACACGGCAAGACCCTGGAAGATGCTGCCGGTGAATTGAAGCGCGGGATCGAGAACGTCGAGTTCGCGTGCGCGGCACCAGAAATCCTCAAGGGTGAGTACAGCCGTAATGTCGGGCCGAACATCGATGCCTGGTCGGATTTCCAGCCATTGGGCGTAGTGGCCGGCATTACCCCGTTCAACTTCCCGGCCATGGTGCCGCTGTGGATGTATCCGTTGGCGATCGTCTGTGGCAACTGCTTTATCCTCAAGCCGTCCGAGCGCGATCCAAGCTCCACGCTGCTGATCGCTCAATTGTTACTGGAAGCCGGCCTGCCGAAAGGCGTGCTGAGTGTGGTGCATGGCGACAAGGCCGCAGTGGACGCACTGATTGAAGCGCCGGAAGTCGAAGCGTTGAGCTTCGTCGGTTCGACGCCGATTGCCGAATACATCTACGCCGAAGGCACCAAGCGCGGCAAACGCGTCCAGGCGCTGGGCGGGGCGAAGAACCATGCGGTATTGATGCCGGATGCGGATCTGGATAACGCGGTCAGCGCGTTGATGGGCGCCGCTTACGGTTCGTGCGGTGAGCGCTGCATGGCGATTTCGGTGGCCGTGTGTGTCGGTGACCAGGTGGCGGATGCGTTGGTGGCCAAACTGACACCGCAGATCAAGGCACTGAAAATCGGCGCTGGTACAACTTGTGGCCTGGACATGGGGCCTCTGGTCACCGGTCAGGCGCGGGACAAGGTCAGCGGTTATGTTGAAGACGGCGTAGCCGCCGGTGCGAAGCTGGTGGTGGACGGTCGTGGTCTGAGCGTGGCCGGTCATGAGGACGGCTTCTTCCTCGGTGGTTGCCTGTTCGATAACGTCACGCCAGAGATGCGCATCTATAAAGAAGAGATCTTCGGGCCGGTGCTGTGCGTCGTCCGGGTCAACAGCCTGGAAGAGGCGATGCAACTGATCAATGATCACGAGTATGGCAATGGCACCTGCATCTTTACCCGTGATGGGGAAGCGGCGCGGTTGTTCTGCGATGAGATCGAAGTGGGTATGGTCGGCGTCAACGTACCGTTGCCGGTGCCAGTGGCGTATCACAGCTTTGGCGGCTGGAAGCGTTCGCTGTTCGGCGATCTGCATGCTTATGGCCCGGATGGCGTGCGGTTCTATACCCGTCGCAAGGCTATTACCCAGCGCTGGCCGCAACGGGCAAGCCATGAAGCTTCGCAATTCGCATTCCCTAGCTTGTAAGTAGAAGGGCAGAAGGCCGACCTCTAGAGGTCGGCCTTTGTGTTTTCGGGCTGTTTTGACCGATATGACAGAAATGTGAAATTAGAGGTTGACGGCAGATCCTGGACGTCTATAATTCGCCCCACTTCCGGCGCAGTCGAAACGGAAAACTCCTTGGTAAACAACGAGTTACGCAGTTTTCGACAGCGGTTACGCTTCAGTTCATCGAAGCCAGAAGGAGTTGGTAGGGCATGATGTTGTCGCCTTATTGACGGTTCGATCTTCTCGGTCGAAAGCGGAGAAAAAGAGGTGTTGACAGCAGCGACTAACGCTGTAGAATTCGCCTCCCGCTAACGAGAGATCGGAAGCGCAAGTGGTTGAAGTTGCAAAGGAAACTTTGAAAGCTTCTGAAAATAACCGCTTGACAGCAACAGGGGCTGCTGTAGAATGCGCGCCTCGGTTGAGACGAAAGCTCTTAACCAACCGCTCTTTAACAACTGAATCAAGCAATTCGTGTGGGTGCTTGTGGAGTCAGACTGATAGTCAACAAGATTATCAGCATCACAAGTTACTCCGCGAGAAATCAAAGATGTAACCAACGATTGCTGAGCCAAGTTTAGGGTTTCTTAAAAACCCAAAGATGTTTGAACTGAAGAGTTTGATCATGGCTCAGATTGAACGCTGGCGGCAGGCCTAACACATGCAAGTCGAGCGGCAGCACGGGTACTTGTACCTGGTGGCGAGCGGCGGACGGGTGAGTAATGCCTAGGAATCTGCCTGGTAGTGGGGGATAACGTTCGGAAACGAACGCTAATACCGCATACGTCCTACGGGAGAAAGCAGGGGACCTTCGGGCCTTGCGCTATCAGATGAGCCTAGGTCGGATTAGCTAGTTGGTGAGGTAATGGCTCACCAAGGCGACGATCCGTAACTGGTCTGAGAGGATGATCAGTCACACTGGAACTGAGACACGGTCCAGACTCCTACGGGAGGCAGCAGTGGGGAATATTGGACAATGGGCGAAAGCCTGATCCAGCCATGCCGCGTGTGTGAAGAAGGTCTTCGGATTGTAAAGCACTTTAAGTTGGGAGGAAGGGCAGTTACCTAATACGTAATTGTTTTGACGTTACCGACAGAATAAGCACCGGCTAACTCTGTGCCAGCAGCCGCGGTAATACAGAGGGTGCAAGCGTTAATCGGAATTACTGGGCGTAAAGCGCGCGTAGGTGGTTCGTTAAGTTGGATGTGAAATCCCCGGGCTCAACCTGGGAACTGCATTCAAAACTGTCGAGCTAGAGTATGGTAGAGGGTGGTGGAATTTCCTGTGTAGCGGTGAAATGCGTAGATATAGGAAGGAACACCAGTGGCGAAGGCGACCACCTGGACTGATACTGACACTGAGGTGCGAAAGCGTGGGGAGCAAACAGGATTAGATACCCTGGTAGTCCACGCCGTAAACGATGTCAACTAGCCGTTGGGAGCCTTGAGCTCTTAGTGGCGCAGCTAACGCATTAAGTTGACCGCCTGGGGAGTACGGCCGCAAGGTTAAAACTCAAATGAATTGACGGGGGCCCGCACAAGCGGTGGAGCATGTGGTTTAATTCGAAGCAACGCGAAGAACCTTACCAGGCCTTGACATCCAATGAACTTTCCAGAGATGGATTGGTGCCTTCGGGAACATTGAGACAGGTGCTGCATGGCTGTCGTCAGCTCGTGTCGTGAGATGTTGGGTTAAGTCCCGTAACGAGCGCAACCCTTGTCCTTAGTTACCAGCACGTTATGGTGGGCACTCTAAGGAGACTGCCGGTGACAAACCGGAGGAAGGTGGGGATGACGTCAAGTCATCATGGCCCTTACGGCCTGGGCTACACACGTGCTACAATGGTCGGTACAGAGGGTTGCCAAGCCGCGAGGTGGAGCTAATCCCATAAAACCGATCGTAGTCCGGATCGCAGTCTGCAACTCGACTGCGTGAAGTCGGAATCGCTAGTAATCGCGAATCAGAATGTCGCGGTGAATACGTTCCCGGGCCTTGTACACACCGCCCGTCACACCATGGGAGTGGGTTGCACCAGAAGTAGCTAGTCTAACCTTCGGGGGGACGGTTACCACGGTGTGATTCATGACTGGGGTGAAGTCGTAACAAGGTAGCCGTAGGGGAACCTGCGGCTGGATCACCTCCTTAATCGACGACATCAGCTGCTCCATAAGTTCCCACACGAATTGCTTGATTCATTGAAGAAGACGATACGAAGCAGCCCGAAATTGGGTCTGTAGCTCAGTTGGTTAGAGCGCACCCCTGATAAGGGTGAGGTCGGCAGTTCGAATCTGCCCAGACCCACCAATTTTGTGTGGGAATACCTGTAGAAATACGGGGCCATAGCTCAGCTGGGAGAGCGCCTGCCTTGCACGCAGGAGGTCAACGGTTCGATCCCGTTTGGCTCCACCACTACTGCTTCTGTTGTTGAAAGCTTAGAAATGAGCATTCCATCGTGATGATGGTGAATGTTGATTTCTAGTCTTTGGCTAGATCGTTCTTTAAAAATTTGGGTATGTGATAGAAAGATAGACTGAACGTTACTTTCACTGGTAACGGATCAGGCTAAGGTAAAATTTGTGAGTTGCTCTTAATTGAGCATGCGAATTTTCGGCGAATGTCGTCTTCACAGTATAACCAGATTGCTTGGGGTTATATGGTCAAGTGAAGAAGCGCATACGGTGGATGCCTTGGCAGTCAGAGGCGATGAAAGACGTGGTAGCCTGCGAAAAGCTTCGGGGAGTCGGCAAACAGACTTTGATCCGGAGATGTCTGAATGGGGGAACCCAGCCATCATAAGATGGTTATCTTGTACTGAATACATAGGTGCAAGAGGCGAACCAGGGGAACTGAAACATCTAAGTACCCTGAGGAAAAGAAATCAACCGAGATTCCCTTAGTAGTGGCGAGCGAACGGGGACTAGCCCTTAAGTTGATTTGAGATTAGCGGAACGCTCTGGAAAGTGCGGCCATAGTGGGTGATAGCCCTGTACGCGAAAATCTCTTGTCAATGAAATCGAGTAGGACGGAGCACGAGAAACTTTGTCTGAATATGGGGGGACCATCCTCCAAGGCTAAATACTACTGACTGACCGATAGTGAACTAGTACCGTGAGGGAAAGGCGAAAAGAACCCCGGAGAGGGGAGTGAAATAGATCCTGAAACCGTATGCGTACAAGCAGTGGGAGCCCACTTTGTTGGGTGACTGCGTACCTTTTGTATAATGGGTCAGCGACTTATTTTCAGTGGCGAGCTTAACCGAATAGGGGAGGCGTAGCGAAAGCGAGTCTTAATAGGGCGTCTAGTCGCTGGGAATAGACCCGAAACCGGGCGATCTATCCATGGGCAGGTTGAAGGTTAGGTAACACTGACTGGAGGACCGAACCGACTACCGTTGAAAAGTTAGCGGATGACCTGTGGATCGGAGTGAAAGGCTAATCAAGCTCGGAGATAGCTGGTTCTCCTCGAAAGCTATTTAGGTAGCGCCTCATGTATCACTGTAGGGGGTAGAGCACTGTTTCGGCTAGGGGGTCATCCCGACTTACCAAACCGATGCAAACTCCGAATACCTACAAGTGCCGAGCATGGGAGACACACGGCGGGTGCTAACGTCCGTCGTGAAAAGGGAAACAACCCAGACCGTCAGCTAAGGTCCCAAAGTTATGGTTAAGTGGGAAACGATGTGGGAAGGCTTAGACAGCTAGGAGGTTGGCTTAGAAGCAGCCACCCTTTAAAGAAAGCGTAATAGCTCACTAGTCGAGTCGGCCTGCGCGGAAGATGTAACGGGGCTCAAACCATACACCGAAGCTACGGGTATCACTTAGGTGATGCGGTAGAGGAGCGTTCTGTAAGCCTGTGAAGGTGAGTTGAGAAGCTTGCTGGAGGTATCAGAAGTGCGAATGCTGACATGAGTAACGACAATGGGTGTGAAAAACACCCACGCCGAAAGACCAAGGTTTCCTGCGCAACGTTAATCGACGCAGGGTTAGTCGGTCCCTAAGGCGAGGCTGAAAAGCGTAGTCGATGGAAAACAGGTTAATATTCCTGTACTTCTGGTTATTGCGATGGAGGGACGGAGAAGGCTAGGCCAGCTTGGCGTTGGTTGTCCAAGTTTAAGGTGGTAGGCTGGAATCTTAGGTAAATCCGGGATTCTAAGGCCGAGAGCTGATGACGAGTGTTCTTTTAGAACACGAAGTGGTTGATGCCATGCTTCCAAGAAAAGCTTCTAAGCTTCAGGTAACCAGGAACCGTACCCCAAACCGACACAGGTGGTTGGGTAGAGAATACCAAGGCGCTTGAGAGAACTCGGGTGAAGGAACTAGGCAAAATGGCACCGTAACTTCGGGAGAAGGTGCGCCGGTGAGGGTGAAGCACTTGCTGCGTAAGCCCACGCCGGTCGAAGATACCAGGCCGCTGCGACTGTTTATTAAAAACACAGCACTCTGCAAACACGAAAGTGGACGTATAGGGTGTGACGCCTGCCCGGTGCCGGAAGGTTAATTGATGGGGTTAGCTAACGCGAAGCTCTTGATCGAAGCCCCGGTAAACGGCGGCCGTAACTATAACGGTCCTAAGGTAGCGAAATTCCTTGTCGGGTAAGTTCCGACCTGCACGAATGGCGTAACGATGGCGGCGCTGTCTCCACCCGAGACTCAGTGAAATTGAAATCGCTGTGAAGATGCAGTGTATCCGCGGCTAGACGGAAAGACCCCGTGAACCTTTACTATAGCTTTGCACTGGACTTTGAATTTGCTTGTGTAGGATAGGTGGGAGGCTTTGAAGCGTGGACGCCAGTTCGCGTGGAGCCATCCTTGAAATACCACCCTGGCAACTTTGAGGTTCTAACTCAGGTCCGTTATCCGGATCGAGGACAGTGTATGGTGGGTAGTTTGACTGGGGCGGTCTCCTCCTAAAGAGTAACGGAGGAGTACGAAGGTGCGCTCAGACCGGTCGGAAATCGGTCGTAGAGTATAAAGGCAAAAGCGCGCTTGACTGCGAGACAGACACGTCGAGCAGGTACGAAAGTAGGTCTTAGTGATCCGGTGGTTCTGTATGGAAGGGCCATCGCTCAACGGATAAAAGGTACTCCGGGGATAACAGGCTGATACCGCCCAAGAGTTCATATCGACGGCGGTGTTTGGCACCTCGATGTCGGCTCATCACATCCTGGGGCTGAAGCCGGTCCCAAGGGTATGGCTGTTCGCCATTTAAAGTGGTACGCGAGCTGGGTTTAGAACGTCGTGAGACAGTTCGGTCCCTATCTGCCGTGGACGTTTGAGATTTGAGAGGGGCTGCTCCTAGTACGAGAGGACCGGAGTGGACGAACCTCTGGTGTTCCGGTTGTCACGCCAGTGGCATTGCCGGGTAGCTATGTTCGGAATAGATAACCGCTGAAAGCATCTAAGCGGGAAACTAGCCTCAAGATGAGATCTCACTGGGACCTTGAGTCCCCTGAAGGGCCGTCGAAGACTACGACGTTGATAGGTTGGGTGTGTAAGCGCTGTGAGGCGTTGAGCTAACCAATACTAATTGCCCGTGAGGCTTGACCATATAACACCCAAGCAATTTGCTGATCCGAAAGGACACCAGATTGCGGTGTGTGAAGACGCAATGAACCGAAAGTTCGCAAGCATTCACAAAAGCCGCATAAACTATCGCATACCCAATTTGCTGAAGCGTCGAAAGACGGTTCGGTACCCGAATTTCTTGACGACCATAGAGCATTGGAACCACCTGATCCCATCCCGAACTCAGAAGTGAAACGATGCATCGCCGATGGTAGTGTGGGGTTTCCCCATGTGAGAGTAGGTCATCGTCAAGATTAAATTCCGAAACCCCTATCTGCGTATGCAGGTAGGGGTTTTGTTTTGTCCGCAGGAAAGTTCGTACAGCAACATCGGAACGGTCCCGGCTGTCACGGTCTGCCGACAGTGCTAAGGTTCGGCCCTAGCTTTTGTATTTTCCCAAGGAAGCCTTTATGCCGGACGCTACGTCCCTCAGTGCTGGTTTTATGGTGGTTCACGGCAACCGCCTGGACGAGCTGCGCAGCCTGGTGGTCAGTTGGATGCGGCGCTACCCGCTGGCTCCCTTGGAAAATGAAATCGCCCTGGTGCAGAGCAACGGCATCGCCCAATGGCTGAAGCTGGCACTGGCCGAGGACCCAGAAGATGACGGCATGGGCGGCTGCGGAATCGCTGCCGCCATCGATGTGCAGTTGCCAGGCAGCTTCATGTGGCAGCTCTATCGCATGGTGCTGGGACGTGACGAAATCCCGGCCAAGTCCCTGCTCGATAAAGCCCCGCTGACCTGGCGCCTGATGCGTCTGCTGCCACAGTTGATCAACCAACCGCACTTCGAACCCCTGCAGCGCTTCCTTACGAATGACACCGACTTACGCAAACGCTATCAATTGGCGGAGCGGCTGGCCGATCTATTCGACCAATATCAGGTGTACAGGGCGGACTGGCTCGAAGACTGGGCAGAAGGCCGTCACCAATTACGAAATGGCAGAGGCGAAGCCAAAGCCCTGACTCCGGCCAACTGCTGGCAAGCAGAGCTGTGGCGTGCGCTGTTGCTGGATGTCGGTGCACAAGGCATGGCGCAAAGCCGCGCGGGTGTCCACCAACGCTTTATCGAGCGTATCAATAGTCTCGACAGCGCGCCCAGTGGATTGCCTTCCAGGGTGATTGTTTTCGGGATTTCTTCACTGCCAGCTCAAGCCTTGGAAGCACTTGCCGGGCTGGCTCGATTCAGTCAGGTCTTGCTGTGCGTACACAACCCATGTCGCCACCATTGGGCGGACATCGTCGCCGATAAAGACCTGTTGCGGCATCAATACAAACGCCAGGCTCGCAAGCGTGGCATGCCGGTTGTGCTTGATCCGCAAACGCTCCATCAACATGCCCACCCGCTATTGGCGGCGTGGGGCAAGCAGGGGCGGGACTACATCAATCTGCTCGACAGTTACGACGATCCCAACAGCTATCGCTCGGCATTTCGCGATGGGCGCATCGACCTTTTCAGCGATAACCAGCCTCAGAGCATGCTCAATCAGTTGCAGGACGACATCCTGGAATTGCGCCCCCTGAACGAAACTCGCGAGAGTTGGCCAGCAGTCGATCTGACAGAGGACGAATCGATCCGTTTTCACATCGCCCATAGCGCTCAACGCGAAGTGGAGATTCTCCACGATCAGCTGCTCGCACGATTCAGTGCTGATCCAGACTTAAGGCCTCGTGACGTGATCGTGATGGTTCCAGACATCGACAGTTACGCCCCCCACATCCGCGCTGTCTTTGGTCAGCTTGATCGCCACGATCCACGCTTCATTCCCTTCACGCTCGCGGACCAAGGCCAGCGCGGCAGGGACCCGCTACTGATCGCTGTCGAGCATCTGCTCAAGCTGCCTGACAGTCGTTTCCCCGTCAGTGAAATTCTCGATCTGCTGGACGTTCCGGCATTACGCGCTCGGTTTGGCGTAGAGGAACGTGACCTGCCGACCTTGCACCGCTGGATCGAAGGCGCAGGTATCCGTTGGGGGATGAATGCCGAGCAGCGTGCGGGTCTGGGCCTGCCGGAAGAACTGGAGCAAAACAGTTGGCGTTTCGGCTTGCGACGGATGTTGCTTGGTTATGCCGTGGGCAGCGCCAGTGCCTGCGAGGGTATTGAACCCTACGACGAGATCGGTGGCCTGGATGCTGCGCTCATAGGTCCTTTGGTCGCACTGCTGGATGCACTGGAGATTGCCCACCAGGAGCTCACCCAACCTGCGTCGCCCAAACTCTGGGGCATCCGCTTGCAAGCACTGGTGCAGTTGTTCTTCCAGGCCAGTAACGAACATGACGACTATTTATTGGCTCAACTCGAAGAGTTGCGCGAGACCTGGCTTGAGACCTGCGAGTCAGTAGGCTTGCAGGACGAGTTACCACTGACCGTAGTCCGTGAAGCCTGGCTGGCTGGCCTCGACCAAGGTCGCTTGTCTCAGCGCTTTCTCGCCGGTGCCGTCAACTTCTGTACCCTGATGCCCATGCGAGCGATCCCGTTCAAACTGGTCTGCCTGCTGGGCATGAATGACGGCGATTACCCTCGCGCGCAGCCGCCACTGGACTTCGACCTGATGGGCAGCGACTACCGGCCCGGCGATCGTTCCCGGCGTGAAGATGACCGCTATCTGTTACTGGAAGCCTTGTTGTCGGCGCGGGACCAACTCTATATCAGCTGGGTCGGCCGCAGTATTCGGGACAACAGTGAGCGCCCGGCTTCGGTATTGATAGGACAGCTACGTGATCATCTCGCCAGCGGTTGGCGATTGCACGATGACAAGGCTGATCTGCTTGAGTCCATGACTCAGGAACATCCGCTGCAACCCTTCAGTGCACGCTACTTCCATGAAGGCGATGATTTGTTCAGCTACGCCAGCGAGTGGCAGGTACTTCATCAGTCCAGCGGTTTGACGCCTGCCATCGAGGTTCTTGAGCCCTATATTCAGGACGAGCCGCTGAGCCTGGGTCAGTTGCAGGATTTTCTGCGCAATCCGGTACGGCATTTCTTCAGTCAGCGACTCAAAGTGTTCTTCGAGGCTGCCGAAGCGCCTTTGGCGGATGAAGAGCCATTTGTACTCGACGCGCTGCAACGCTATAGCCTCAGCGACAGCTTGCTCGAAGCAGCGCTCGGGCAATTGGACCAAATCGATCAGGTACTGGAAGCACAGGCGAAACGTCTGCAGAACAGCGGGCTCTTGCCCATGGCCGGTTTCGGCGAATGTCTGCAGCGAGAGTTGATCGAGCCGTTGCCGGATCTGTTGCAGCGCTATCAGCAGCTCCTGGCGTTATGGCCGACCCCGCTCACCAGCGCGTTGCCGGTGAGTCTGGAACTGCATGGGCTGCGCCTGGAGGGCTGGCTCAGTGGCCTGCATCAACGCGCGGACGGTGGCTTGCTGTCGGTCACCACGATTCCCAACAGCATCGGCTCACTCAAAACCCGCAAATGGCATCGTCTGACACGACCATGGATCAATCACCTGGTTGCCTGTGCCGGCGGGATGTCGATGACCACCGCGTTGGTGGCCAGCGACGACAGTCTGTTACTGGCTCCGTTGGCGAAGGATGCAGCACTTGATGCCTTGGGTAATCTGTTGCTGGCCTGGCAAACGGGCATGCGCCAGCCGTTGCCGATTGCCGTAAAAACAGCCTTCGCCTGGCTGGCTCAAACCGATCCGGTCAAGGCTGACGCCGCCGCCCGCAAGGCCTATGAAGGCGATCGCCAGACCACTGATGGCGAGCGCCGCGAAAGCCCGGCACTCGCTCGGCAATACGCCGACTACGATGTCCTGATTGCCGACGAGACCTTCCCCGATTGGTGCGACGCTTTGTATCGGCCGCTGCTTGAGGCTCCCTGGCGTTCATTGACCAGCGAGGAGGCGCGCTCATGACCACGAAAACACCGCTGGCCCTGGCATTCCCCCTGCGTGGAAGCCAACTGATCGAAGCCAGCGCCGGGACGGGCAAGACCTTCACCATTTCTGCGCTGTACTTGCGTCTGGTCCTTGGTCATGGCGACGAGTCGAGTGGTTTTGGCCGTGAATTGCTGCCGCCGCAAATCCTCGTGGTGACCTTCACCGATGCCGCGACCAAAGAACTGCGCGAACGTATTCGTACGCGACTGGCTGAAGCTGCGCGTTTTTTCCGCGATGAGACACCGGCACCGGATGGCCTGATTGCGGAGTTGCGCGAGCAATACCTCCCTGAGCAGTGGCCCGGCTGTGCAAATCGCCTGGACATCGCCGCCCAGTGGATGGATGAAGCGGCGGTATCGACCATCCACAGTTGGTGCCAGCGCATGCTGCGCGAACATGCATTCGACAGTGGCAGCCTGTTCACCCAGACCCTGGAAACCGATCACAGTGATTTGCTTGGCGAAGTCCTGCGCGACTACTGGCGACTGTTCTGCTATCCGATGCAAGGCGATGCGCTGAATTGGGTTCGCGGCAACTGGGGTGGCCCGGCAGCGTTGTTGCCGCGAGTGCGTGGATTGTTCGCCAGCGAGCGTGACAGCGTTGAAGGTAAAGAACCTGCCGAGTTGATCGCCGAGTGCCTGGAGGAACGACGGGCCGCGTTGCTCGAGCTCAAGATGCCCTGGCGCCAATGGGCCGATGAGCTGCTTGCCATCTGTCATCAGGGCGTCGCGAGCAAAAGCGTCGATGGTCGCAAGATGCAGGCGCGCTACTTCGAACCCTGGTTCGAAAAGCTCCGGGCCTGGGCCGAAGACGAATCTCTGGAGCAACTGGACATTGGCACCGGCTTCACTCGCCTGACTCCCGATGGCATGGCTGAAGCCTGGAAAGGTGAAGCTCCCCGTCATCCCGGTCTCGATGCGATGCCCGGCCTCAAGGCCAGTCTCGATGGCTTGCCGACCCCCGATGCCGCCGTGCTGCAACATGCCGCCCACTGGGTCGGTGTTAGGTTCGAGGAAGAAAAGCGTCGTCGCGCGGAAATGGGTTTCGATGACATGCTGCTGCGTCTCGATGCAGCGTTGCAGTCCGATGGCGGTGAGCGTCTGGCGACCTTGATCCGCGAACAGTTCCCGGTTGCGCTGATCGACGAGTTTCAGGACACCGACCCGGTGCAGTACCGAATCTTCGAGAGCATTTATCGCATCGAAGACAACAACCCTGAATCCGGCCTGTTCCTGATCGGCGACCCGAAGCAGGCGATCTATGCCTTTCGCGGTGCCGATATCTATACCTATCTGCGCGCCCGGCAAGCCACCACTGGCCGCCTGCATACCCTGGGCACAAATTTCCGTTCCAGTCATGGCATGGTCAACGCGGTGAACCATGTGTTCCAGCGCGCAGAATCTCGCGAGCAGGGGCGCGGCGCGTTCCTGTTCCGGGAGAAGAGTGGCGAGAACCCGGTACCGTTTCTGCCCGTGGAGTCCCAAGGGCGCAAAGAAGTCCTGCACATTGAGGGGCAGGTTGTGCCTGCCCTGAACATCTGGCATTTGTCCTCTGACCAGCCACTGTCCGGTGTGGTGTATCGACAACAATTGGCCGCCGCCTGCGCCAGTGAGATCACTGCGTTGCTCAATGGCGGTCAGCAGGGGCGTGCGGGCTTCATACAGGATGGTAAGGGTCTCAGAGGCCTGCTGCCGGCGGATATCGCGATTCTGGTGCGCGACGGCAAAGAGGCCCAGGCCGTGCGCGGCGAACTTTCCGCTCGCGGTGTGCGCAGTGTTTACCTGTCAGACAAGGACTCGGTATTCGCCGCGCAGGAGGCCCATGATCTGCTGACGTGGCTCAAGGCCTGTGCCGAGCCGGATGTCGAACGTCCCCTGCGTGCCGCGCTGGCCTGCATCACGCTGAACCTTTCACTGGCTGAACTGGAGCGACTGAACCAGGACGAACTGGCCTGGGAAGCACGGGTCATGCAGTTCCGCGGTTATCGCGAGCTCTGGCGCAAACAGGGCGTGCTGCCCATGTTGCGGCGATTGCTACATGATTTTCAGCTGCCCCAGGCGTTGATCGCGCGCAGCGATGGTGAGCGGATATTGACCAACCTGCTGCACTTGTCCGAGTTGCTGCAGCAGGCCGCCGCTGAACTCGATGGCGAGCAAGCTCTGATCCGTCATTTGTCCGAGCATCTGGCGTTGTCTGGTCAGGCTGGCGAAGAACAGATCCTGCGCCTGGAAAGCGACGAGCAACTGGTCAAGGTCGTGACCATCCACAAATCCAAAGGGCTTGAATATCCGTTGGTGTTTCTGCCGTTCATCTGCTCGGCAAAACCGGTGGATGGCAGTCGTCTGCCGTTGTATTACCACGATGCCGCGGGCAAGGCGCAGGTGAGCTTGAAGCCGACGGCCGAGTTGATCGCCCAAGCCGACGATGAACGTTTGGCTGAAGACCTTCGTTTGCTCTATGTGGCCCTGACCCGGGCACAACATGCGTGCTGGCTGGGTGTGACTGATCTCAAGCGCGGCAATAACAACGGCTCGGTCCTGCACCTTTCGGCATTGGGTTATCTGCTGGGCGGTGGTGCGCAATTGGCTGAGTCGGCAGGGCTGCGTCGTTGGCTGGAAGACCTGCAGCAAGACTGTGCGGCGCTGAACTACGGTGAAATGCCTGACGCGACCGCCGAGCATTACCATCCGCCACGCAATGAAGCGACGTTGTTGGCCCCGCTGATACCCCGGCGCAAGGCCAGTGAAAACTGGTGGATCGCTTCTTACAGCGCCTTACGCATTGGTGACAGTCTGAGCGTGGGCAGTGACGAAGCACCGGAGAGCGCGCAAGCACAAAAGCTCTTTGATGATGAACGCCTTGATCCTGAAGCGCCACGAGAAGTCGCCGCTGGCGGTGCTGATATTCATCGATTCCCTCGTGGTCCGAACCCTGGCACTTTTCTTCATGGATTGCTCGAATGGGCCGGTGACGAAGGTTTTGCCGCTGCACCGCAAACCGTGGAAGACGCGATCGCCCGTCGCTGCAACCGCCGTGGCTGGGAAGGCTGGATCACCACGCTGAGCGGCTGGTTGCAGCACTTGCTCAAATCCCCATTGCACATCGGTGGCGGGCAGGCGCCGGTGGTGTTCGAGCAACTGACTCAATACCGGGTCGAGATGGAGTTCTGGTTCGCCAGTCATAAAGTCGATGTACTCAAGCTCGATGAGCTTGTGCGTCAATACACCCATCACGGCGTGGCCCGGGTGGCCGCCGAACCGGTGCTGCTCAATGGCATGTTCAAAGGCTTCATCGACCTGACGTTCGAGCATGAAGGCCGTTACTACGTCGCTGACTACAAATCCAACTGGCTGGGCGTCGATGACGCGGCCTATACCGAGCAGGCCATGGAGCAGTCGATTCTCGATAACCGTTACGACCTGCAATACGTACTGTACCTGCTCGCCCTGCATCGCCAGCTTAAGGCTCGGCTGGTCGATTACGATTACGAGCGGCATGTCGGTGGAGCGTTGTATCTGTTTCTTCGCGGTACTCGAGCGGCCAGCCAGGGTGTGTATTTTGCCCGTCCGCCACGGGAGCTGATCGAGCGCCTGGACCGGTTGTTCCAAGGCAAGCCAGAGCCCAAGGCCGAACCCGCCTGGGAACAGGGAGTATTGCTATGAGTCGCACTTTCGCCGATTTGCTGCCTACGCCGTTGGCGGCCGAAAGTCTGGCGGACCTGGCCCCGTTGAGCCGCGCAGATGACTTGTTGCTGCTGCTCACGCGCTGGGTCGAACGCGGCTGGCTGCGGGCGCTGGACAAGGCCTTCGTCGCGTTTCTCCACGAGCTCGCTCCCGACGATGATCCGCTGGTGCTGCTGGCCGCCGCGTTGATCAGTCACCAACTGGGTCACGGTCATGTCTGCCTGGATCTGTTCGAAACACTGAAAGAGCCGGATTTTGCCCTGTCGCTGCCGCCGGAGGGTGATGTGCAAAGCGGGGCGATGTTGCTGCCGTCGCAATTGCTTGAGGCGCTGGACGGTGCCCATTGGTGCAAGGTCCTGGCGTCCAGTCGTCTGGTGGCTCTGGCCGTCGATGGGCGTGAGGCTGCGCAACACCGGCCGTTGGTGCTGTCGGGCAAGCGCCTGTACCTGCGCCGCTACTGGGCTTACGAACGGCGCATCGACCACGCGCTGCGCCAGCGCCTGGCGGCACACGAAGCAACGCCGGGTGATTTGCCCCAACGCCTGACCGCTCTGTTCGGTCCAGCCAGGTCTGATGAAGTGATCGACTGGCAGAAGCTCGCGTGTGCCCTGGCTACCCGAAGTGCATTCAGCATCGTCACCGGCGGCCCGGGAACCGGCAAGACCACCACGGTTGTGCGCTTGCTTGCATTGCTCCAGGCACCCGCAGTGGAGGCCGGTAAACCGTTGCGTATTCGTCTCGCGGCACCCACCGGCAAAGCTGCCGCACGATTGACCGAGTCCATCAGCCAGCAGGTTCAAACCCTGAAAGTGCCTGAAACGGTGCGCGAGAAGATCCCGTCGGATGTGACCACCGTGCACCGTTTGCTCGGCAGTCGTCCCGGTACCCGGCATTTCCGTCACCACGCGGGTAATCGCTTGCCGCTGGATGTATTGGTGGTGGACGAAGCCTCGATGATCGACCTGGAAATGATGGCCAACCTGCTCGATGCGTTGCCGCCCCATGCTCGTCTGGTGCTGCTCGGTGACAAGGACCAACTGGCGTCGGTAGAGGCCGGTGCCGTACTGGGCGATCTGTGTCGTGATGCCGAAGCCGGTTGGTACAGCCCGCAGACCCGCCAGTGGCTGGAGGCGGTCAGCGGTGAGCGCCTCGATGCCAGCGGTTTGCGGGAAGACACCCAAGGCGCGCATCCACTGGCCCAGCAAGTCGTGATGCTGCGCCACTCACGGCGCTTCGGCGAGGGTAGCGGCATTGGTCAGTTGGCCCGTTGGGTCAACCAACAGCATCCCGAGGACGCGCGCAAGTTATTGGCCGCTGCAGGTCATGACGACGTATTTTCCCTGCCCCTCAAGGGTGAGCAGGACCGGGCGCTGGAGCGCTTGTTGCTCGAGGGCCATGGCGGGGGGCCGCAAGGTTATCGGCATTACCTGAGTCTTTTGCGCAGCCAGCGACCATCGCTCGACCGCCCGCTCGACGATCCATGCTGGGCTGATTGGGCTCGCGTGGTGCTGCAGGCCTTCGACGCTTTCCAGCTGTTGTGTGCCGTACGCAAAGGGCCTTGGGGCGTGGAAGGTTTGAATCAGCGCGTGACCGACGCGCTGCTCAAGGCACGGCTGATCGACAGCGACCATCAGTGGTACGAAGGTCGGCCCGTGCTGATGACCCGCAACGACTATGGCCTGGGTTTGATGAACGGTGACATTGGCATTGCCCTCAAGCTGCCGGAGCGTGAAGGCCCGGAGGCCGGGCGGCACGTGCTGCGTGTGGCCTTCCCGCGTAATGACGGGCAGGGCGGTGTGCGCTTTGTCCTGCCAAGCCGACTCAACGATGTCGACACGGTGTATGCCATGACCGTGCACAAATCCCAAGGCTCGGAATTTGCCCATACGGCGTTGATTCTGCCGGATGCTTTGAATCCTGTGCTTACCAAGGAACTGATCTATACCGGGATAACCCGGGCCAAGGACTGGTTCACCCTGATTGAGCCTCGAGCCGGCGTATTCGAAGAGGCCGTGCGGCGCAAGGTCAAGCGCTTGAGCGGGTTAATGCTGGAGCTGGAAGAGGGTACCTGGCCGAGCCATTGAGGGGCGGTGGCAGACGCCGGAATCTGTCCGATGTGCCGTGGCGCGTCGCCTCGCTGGTGTTTCGGTGCTGTGCTATCGTTGCGGCATCATTTTGTTGCGATCGTAGAGAATTCCTGCATGAAGTTGGCTGTCTGGGCGACAGGGCGCGTCGTTGGCTGCAAACAAGTGCTGCTTGCCGGCCTCCTCTGTTTGTTGACGGGCGTTGCCTGTGCTGAGTCGGAAACTATCGTGAGCAAAGCCGACCAACGTGCCAGGTCGGTCACTCAGGTAGTACTCGGGATCCTCAGTTATGCCCGATGGCCTGTTGAGCCCCAACAACTGCGCCTGTGCGTGGTCGGCCCCACTGAATACACCGACGACCTGGTCAAAGGCACCACACAAGCCACGGGTCGACCGGTTACTGTACGACGGTTGCTGGCCGATAATCCGGTCATCGCCAGTGAATGCGATGCGGTGTACATCGGCAAGCTGACCGGCGATGAACGCAGTCGGCTATTCGCCTCGTTGACGGGACGCCCGGTGGTGAGCATCAGCGAAGGCGGCGATCAATGCACTGTCGGCAGTCTGTTCTGTCTGCGGGTCGGTGATGAGCAGGTGTCCTTCGAGGTCAACCTCGACTCGGTCGCCCGCAGCGGTGTACGCATTCACCCCAGTGTGCTGCAACTGTCGCGCCGCAAGCCGGCGGCGCCATGAGTCTATTCAAACCTCGCATACGCCCGACCCTGGGGTCGGTTATCGGCCGTGGACATTTGATCGTCGCCCTGGTGGGTGTGGCCATGGCCAGTGTTTCACTGACCCTGCTGGGTGTTCTGGCTTTGCGGGTCTATGCCGATCACAACCTGCATCTGATTGCCCGTTCGATCAACTACACCGTGGAAGCCGCGGTGGTGTTCAACGACAAGGCCGCCGCCACCGAAGCGCTGGCATTGATCGCCTCCACTGAAGAAGTGGCTGATGCGCAAGTGATGGACGAGCAAGGCGAGTTGCTCGCACGTTGGCAACGACCGGAAACGGGGTGGCTCTCCGATCTTGAAATGCAGATCGCCCGAACGATTCTGGAAAAACCCATCAGCATGCCGATCACTCATCAAGGTCGGGAAATCGGCAGCATCTTGCTCATCGGTCACGGCGGCAGCCTGATGCGCTTTTTGCTCAGCGGTCTGGTGGGAATCGTCTTGTGTACCGCTGTCAGTGCCTGGGTAGCGCTTTATCTGGCGCGTCGGCAATTGCGAGGAATCACTGGCCCGTTGCGCAGCCTGGCTGCCGTGGCTCACGCCGCCCGTAGCGAGCGTGCTTTCGACCGGCGCGTACCGCCCGCCGACATTGCCGAACTCGACAACCTGGGCAACGACTTCAATGCTTTGCTCGACGAGCTCGAGTCCTGGCAGACCCATCTGCAAAGCGAAAACGAAACCCTGGCCCACCAGGCCAGCCATGACAGCCTTACCGGGTTGCCGAATCGGGCGTTTTTCGAAGGCCGCCTGATGCGCGCCTTGCGCAATGCGGGCAAGCTGGATGAGGGAGTGGCCGTACTGTTTCTCGACAGCGACCGGTTCAAGGAGATCAACGACAACTTCGGTCACGCTGCCGGTGATGCGGTTCTGATCGCCGTGGCGACCCGGGTTCGTGCGCAGTTGCGTGAAGAGGATCTGGTTGCGCGTCTGGGCGGCGATGAGTTTGCCGTGCTGTTGACGCCGCTGCACAAGATAGAAGACGCCGAACGGATTGCCGACAAAATCATTGCCAGTATGGACGCGCCAATCCTGTTGCCGGGCGGTACCCAGGTGTTGACTTCACTCAGCATCGGCATCGCCGTGTACCCGGATCATGGGCTTACGCCCGGTGCGCTGCTCGATGCTGCAGATGCCGCGATGTATCAGGCCAAACGCCTTTCCCGAGGCGCTCACCACACGGCAGGGTCGGAGCACTCTGTCGTCCATCTTCAAACCAGGAGCTAATTTTTGTGTTCACATTCACTCAGCGTTCTCTGCGATTTTTTACGATTAGCTTATTCATGACCTTGCTGGCATTGACCGGTTGCCAGACGACACCGCAGAGAGGACTGACCCCGGCGCAGATCGCTGTACTCAAGCAGCAAGGTTTCGAGATGACGGATGAGGGCTGGGCCTTCGGCCTGTCCGGCAAAGTGCTGTTCGGTAGCGATGTCGAACACCTCAACCCCGCCAGTACCCAGATCGTCGAACGCATTGGCAAGGCGTTGTTGGGCGTGGGAATCGAGCGGGTGAGGATTGACGGCCATACCGATGCCTCGGGCGAGGAATCCTATAACGAACAACTTTCCCTGCGTCGCGCGAAAAGCGTTGAAGCGGTATTGGCCGCTGTCGGCATGAAAGAACAAAACATCCAGCTACGCGGCCTGGGCAGCAGCAAGCCCGTCGCCTCCAACGCCACCGCGGCCGGGCGCACCGAGAACCGCCGGGTGTCGATCGTGGTGAGTGCCGATTAATCGGCGAACACCATCTCCCGACTTTCCCCCATCAACAGCGCCTGATTCTGCTCGGTGACGGTACGGATGTAATCCCACAACAAGGTAATCCGCTTGAGCTTGCGCAGGTCCTCCCGGCAGTACATCCAGAACTGCCGGGTGATGGTGATCTCTTGTGGTAACACCGGCAGCAATCGCGGATCCTGAGCCGCTAAAAAGCACGGCAGAATCGCCAGTGACCGTCCTTGCTGCGCCGCCACGAACTGCGCGATCACACTGGTGCTGCGCAGATTGGCACTGGCACCGGGCAGCACATTCGCCAGGTACAGCAGCTCCGAGCTGAACGCCAGATCGTCCACATAACTGATGAATTGATGCTTGCTCAAATCTGCCGGGCGGCGGATCGGTGAGTGCTTGTCCAGATAATCCTGGGTCGCGTACAGCTGCAATCGATAGTCACAGAGTTTGCAGCAGACATAAGGGCCGTGTTCCGGCCGCTCCAGCGCAATGACGATGTCTGCCTCGCGCTTGGACAGGCTGATGAAGTGCGGGAGCGGCAGGATGTCCACCGAGATCGCCGGGTAGGCGTCGACGAAATGGCTCAGCTGCGGGGTGATGAAAAAGCTGCCGAACCCTTCGGTACAGCCCATGCGCACATGCCCGGACAACGCGACGCCTGAGCCCGAGACCTGCTCGCAAGCCATGTGCAGAGTGCTTTCGATCGATTCGGCGTAACCCAGCAGACGCTGGCCTTCAGCGGTCAGGACGAAGCCGCTGGTGCGGGACTTCTCGAACAACAGCGTACCCAACGAGGCCTCCAGCGAACTGATGCGTCGCGACACAGTGGTGTAGTCCACCGCCAAACGCTTGGCCGCAGTGCTGGCCTTGCGAGTACGGGCAACCTCAAGGAAAAATTTGAGGTCATCCCAGTTCAACGAGCCTAAAGACGTGATGTTTTTTTGCATGATGGACCGGCTTTTATGTGCGTTCTTATTAGAAGTTTGCACATCTATACTCCAAAAACAGTCCGACAACCAAATCGCGACACACGCCTCATCTCAAGGCGACTTTCTCGCCTTGGCTCCCAAGATAGCTCTCTAAATAAGAACAACGTCCCGGAGACCCGACATGAACGCATCGCTAGAAACCACCGTACAAAAGGTCAAGTTATTGATCGATGGCGAGTGGGTCGAATCCCAGACCACCGAATGGCACGACATCGTCAATCCGGCGACCCAGCAAGTGCTGGCCAAAGTCCCTTTCGCGACCGCTGCTGAAGTCGATGCCGCCATCAGCGCCGCTCATCGCGCCTTTCAGACCTGGAAGCTGACGCCAGTCGGCGCGCGGATGCGCATCATGCTCAAGCTTCAGGCGCTGATTCGCGAGCACTCCAAGCGTATTGCCGTAGTGCTCAGCAATGAGCAGGGTAAAACCATCGCCGACGCTGAGGGCGATATCTTCCGTGGCCTGGAAGTGGTCGAGCACGCCTGCTCCATTGGCAGCCTGCAAATGGGCGAGTTCGCCGAGAACGTCGCAGGCGGTGTTGACACCTACACCCTGCGTCAGCCGATCGGCGTCTGCGCCGGCATTACCCCGTTCAACTTCCCGGCGATGATTCCGCTGTGGATGTTCCCGATGGCCATCGCCTGCGGCAACACCTTCGTGCTCAAGCCTTCCGAGCAGGATCCGATGTCGACCATGCTGTTGGTGGAGCTGGCGATTGAAGCCGGCATTCCGCCGGGTGTGCTCAACGTCGTTCATGGTGGCAAGGATGTGGTCGATGCGCTTTGCACCCACAAGGACATCAAGGCTGTTTCGTTCGTCGGTTCGACCGCGGTCGGCACGCATGTCTACGAGCTGGCCGGTAAACACGGCAAGCGCGTGCAATCGATGATGGGGGCCAAGAACCACGCCGTTGTGCTGCCCGATGCCAACCGCGAGCAAGCGCTTAATGCACTGGTCGGCGCCGGTTTCGGTGCGGCCGGGCAACGCTGCATGGCCACCTCGGTGGTGGTGCTGGTGGGCGCGGCCAAACAATGGCTGCCGGATCTCAAGGCGCTGGCGCAGAAACTCAAGGTCAATGCCGGCAGCGAGCCAGGCACTGATGTTGGCCCGGTGATTTCCAAGCGGGCCAAGGCACGGATTCTCGAGCTGATCGAAAGCGGGATCAAGGAAGGCGCCAAGCTGGAGCTGGACGGTCGCGACATCACTGTTCCGGGCTACGAGCAGGGCAACTTTGTCGGCCCGACCCTGTTCTCTGGCGTAACCCCTGAGATGCAGATCTACACCCAGGAAATTTTCGGCCCGGTGCTGGTAGTGCTGGAAGTCGACACCCTCGATGAGGCCATCGCCCTGGTCAACGCCAACCCGTTCGGCAACGGCACGGGCCTGTTCACCCAGAGCGGTGCGGCGGCGCGTAAATTCCAGTCGGAAATCGACGTTGGCCAGGTCGGCATCAACATCCCGATCCCGGTGCCGGTACCGTTCTTCAGCTTCACCGGTTCCCGTGGTTCGAAGCTCGGCGACCTCGGTCCGTATGGCAAGCAAGTGGTGCAGTTCTACACTCAAACCAAGACCGTCACTGCACGTTGGTTCGATGACGACAGCATCAACCACGGTGTGAACACCACCATCCACTTGCGCTAAGGAGCCGGACATGAAAATCGCTTTTATCGGTCTCGGCAACATGGGCGCGCCGATGGCGCGCAACCTGATCAAGGCCGGCCATTCGCTGAACCTGTTTGACCTCAATCAAACCGTGCTGGCCGAACTGGCTCAACTCGGCGGCACCATCAGCACTTCACCGAAGGAAGCGTCGAAAGACGCGCAACTGGTGATCACCATGTTGCCGGCAGCGGCCCATGTGCGCAGTGTCTGGCTGGGTGAAGACGGTGTGCTGGCGGGAATCGCCAAAGGCGTGCCAGCGGTGGATTGCAGCACCATCGATCCGCAGACGGCGCGAGATGTTGCCGCGGCGGCCGCAAAGCAGGACGTGGCCATGGCCGATGCCCCGGTTTCCGGCGGCACTGGCGGTGCAGCGGCCGGGACGCTGACCTTCATGGTCGGCGCCACGCCTGAACTGTTCGCCACTCTGCAACCGGTGCTGGCGCAGATGGGCCGCAACATCGTCCATTGCGGCGAAGTCGGCACCGGGCAAATCGCCAAGATCTGCAACAACCTGCTGCTGGGGATTTCCATGGTTGGTGTCAGCGAAGCCATGGCGCTGGGCAGCGCCCTGGGTATCGACACAACCGTGCTGGCGGGCGTCATCAACAGTTCAACCGGGCGTTGCTGGAGTTCGGAGATGTACAACCCGTGGCCGGGCATCGTCGAAACGGCGCCGGCCTCGCGCGGTTATACCGGCGGTTTCGGTGCTGAACTGATGCTCAAGGATCTGGGGCTGGCCACTGAGGCGGCACGTCAGGCGCACCAACCGGTCGTGCTCGGCGCGGTGGCCCAGCAGTTGTATCAGGCGATGAGCCTGCGTGGGGAAGGAGGCAAGGACTTCTCGGCGATCATCAACAGCTATCGCAAACCCCAATAAGGGGATTGTGGTGAGGGAGCAAGCTCCCTCGCCACAGGATTCATGCATGCCTTTTTACCGAGAGACCACGTCGGGTGGTCTCTCGGTTTTTTGCATCAGGCAAACACGAAATACTTGCGCACGGTTTCAACCACTTCCCATGTGCCTTTCATCCCCGGTTCGATGACGAAGATGTCACCGGCGCGCAGGTGGATCGGCGCCATGCCTTCCGGGGTGATGATGCAGTAGCCTTCCTGGAAGTGGCAGTATTCCCACTTCACGTATTCCACATACCATTTGCCCGGCGTGCAGATCCAGGTGCCCATGATCTTGCTGCCATCTTCGCTGGTGTACGCGTTGAGGTTGACGGTGTGCGGATCGCCTTCGAGCTTTTCCCATTTGCAGGCGTCGAGTACGGGCAACGGGTGAGTGTCGCGAAGAACGGTAATCGGTGCGGTCATGTGGACTCCGGGCCTTGGAATATAGAAAGTGGTACTGAAGAACTGAAGTCGCACCCTATAGCGCCCATGCTCCGCTCAGTTGTCTGTATTCGACATCGAGCTGTCCAGAAACGCGCAAACGCTCAAAGATTTTCCGGCGGGCAAAAACCTGCCCCTCAGGGCAGAGTCAAGGCGCTCAGCAAGGCCTGGGCATAACGGGGCAGTACGGTGAAGTCCCGGGCGCACAGCAACAGTTTGCGGCGAGCCCACGGCTCTTCCAGTACGACGCTTTTGAACGGCGTTTCAGCCGACCAGCGTTCGACCGCCGCCAAGGGCACGATTGCCAGCCCCGCTCCCCGGGCGACCATGCGCATCACGCCCTCGAAACCATCGGCGCGGATGCGGACCTGCATCCGCAAGCCGCTGTGCAGGGCCTGTTCTTCCAGGTAAATGGCCAAGGCGCTGTTGGCGTTCAGGCCGACGTAGTCGTGGTGCAAAGTGGCGCTGAAATTTAGCGGTCCGGTGTCGGCCAAGGGGTGATCACGCGGTAGGATCAGCACCAGCGGATCGTCGCGGAAATAGCGGGTTTGCAGGCCGTCGGTATCCACGGCGTCGGACACGATCCCCAGGTCTGCTGCGCCCTGGCGCAAGGCGTGGGTGATGCGTGTGCTGGGCAGCTCCTGCAGGTCGATGTCGAGGTTCGGATGGTCGCGCAGAAAGTCCGCCAGCAATTCCGGCAGGTACTCGGTGATCGCAGTGGTATTGCACAGCAACCGCACTTGGCCTTTGACGCCTTTGGCGTATTCGACCAGGTCCTGCTGCATGCGCTCGGCCTGTTGCAGCAGGACTCGAGCGTGCTGCGCCAGTGCCTTGCCGGCCGGAGTGGGGCTGACACCGCGGCGACCTCGCTCAAGAAACTCGATGCCCAGTGAGGCTTCCATCGCGCGGATTCGTGCACTCGCCGCCGCCAGCGACAAATGGCTGCGGGCGGCACCGGCGGTGATGTTGCCGGTGTCGAGGATGTTCAGGTAGAGGCGCAGGTCGGTGAGGTCGAAGTGCATACAGTGTCCCGGATCATTTGCCTCTTGTAGAGCAAGAGGCAGCCTCAGTATATGGCAGATTTTCAAGGCACCCTTCAGGGCCCACGATAGCCCCATGAATACACTTGCCGCGTTCTATCAACATCTGGGCTTGGCCCTGTCCTTATTGATTGTCGCCACTTTCCTGCTGGCTGGGATGATCAAAGGTGTGATCGGCCTTGGTCTGCCGACCATTGCCATGGGCCTGCTCGGCCTGGCTATGGCACCGTCGCAGGCTGCGGCGTTGTTGATCATTCCCGCGACGCTGACCAACGTCTGGCAACTGGCCTTCGGCGGTCATTTGCGCGGGTTGCTCAACCGGTTATGGCCGATGCTGCTGGCGATTTTCATCGGCACTGGTGCTGGCACAGTGTGGATCGGCATGGCCGGTGGACATTGGGTGGTACGGGGGCTGGGGGCGGCGCTGTTGATCTACGCCTTGAGCGGGTTGTTCCTGCCGACCTTGCGCGTCGGCGGTCGCACCGAGCGTTGGCTCGGTCCGCTCTGCGGTGTGCTGACGGGCGTCATCACCTCGGCCACCGGTGTCTTCGTGATTCCGGCGGTGCCTTATCTGCAAGCACTGGGCTTGAACAAGGATGAACTGGTGCAGGCGCTGGGCCTGTCGTTCACTGTCTCGACTCTCGCGTTGGCCGCCGGCCTGTCATGGCGCGGCGCCCTCGGCGGTGGCGAGTTGAGCGCGTCGCTGCTGGCGCTGATCCCGGCGGTGCTCGGCATGTTGCTGGGGCAATGGCTGCGCCAGCGGATCAGCGCCGTGTTGTTCAAGCGCGTGTTCTTCATCGGCCTCGGCGTGCTCGGCGGCCACTTGCTGATCAGCGGCTAGCGGACGATGTGCTGAGCATCTCGATCGGGCGGATATCGAAATCCTGCTCCAGATATTCCATGCGCATGTCGAGGAACTGCTTCATATGGGGCAGGTTCGAGTGCACGTCCAGATGGGCCTGGGATTGCCAGATCTCGTAGAAGATAAACAGCGTCGGGTCCTGCTTGTCGCGCAGCATGTGGTACTCGATGCAACCGGGTTCGGCGCGACTCGGTTCGACATAGGCACGGAAGAACGCTTCGAAGGCCTCGGCTTTTTCCGGGCGGGTCTTGGCGTGCAGGATGAAGCCTTGCAGTTCGCTCATCAGAATCTCCTAAACAGTCAGAATCGGCGCAAGTTTATGGCAACAATCGCTTGTTGATTCGTGCGTATAGGTCAAATGAATTTTGCGGATGGAGCGCTTATTCCGCGCGAGGCTGATCGTTAGGCTGCCGCCATCGATTCCAACCTTGCGAGATTTCTCATGAAAAAAGTCCTGTTGCTCAATGGCGGCAAAAAATTTGCCCACTCCGATGGTCGCTACAACACGACGCTGCATGAAGCAGCGTTGAGCGTGCTGGATCGCGGTGGTGTGGATGTGAAAACCACGTTCATCGACGAGGGCTACGACGTCGCCGAGGAAGTCGCCAAGTTCCTCTGGGCCGATGTGATCATTTATCAGATGCCCGGCTGGTGGATGGGCGCGCCCTGGACGGTCAAGAAGTACGTCGATGAAGTCTTCACTGCAGGCCACGGCAGCCTCTACGCCAGCGACGGCCGCACGCGCTCCGACGCGTCGCAGAAGTACGGCAGCGGCGGCTTGTTGCACGGTAAAAAGTACATGCTTTCGGTGACCTGGAACGCCCCGCAGCAAGCCTTCGACGACTCGACCGACTTCTTCGAAGCCAAGGGCGTGGACGCGGTGTACCTGCCGTTCCACAAGGCCAATACCTTCCTCGGCATGACCGGTCTGCCGACCTTTTTGTGCGTCGATGTGATGAAGCGCCCGAATATCGAAGCGGATGTGGCGCGTTATGAGCAGCACTTGACCGAGGTGTTTGGCCTTAAGGCATGACGCTCGGCTACTATCGATATCTGAAGCAGTGCAGGACTATCGATAAGGGACACACGTGAAAGCCAGATCCGATGAGTTGCAGATTTTCGTCTGCGTGATTGAGTGCGGGTCGATTTCGGCTGCGGCTGAGCAAGTCGGGCAAACGCCGTCGGCGGTCAGCCGCACGCTGTCGCGGCTGGAGGCCAAGCTCGATACCACGCTGATCAATCGCACCACGCGGCGCATGGACCTGACCGAAGAGGGCAAATATTTCTTCGAGCACGCCAAGCTGATTCTCGATCAGATGGACGAGCTCGAAGAGCGTCTGTCCTCACGCCAGCAAACCCCGTCCGGGCGACTGCGGATCAACGCCGCGTCGCCGTTCATGCTGCACGCCATCGTGCCGTACATCGATGAGTTCCGCCGTCTCTACCCGGACATCCAGCTCGAACTCAACAGCAACGATTTGATCATCGACCTGCTCGAACAAAGCACCGACATCGCCATCCGCATCGGCACGCTGGCCGACTCGACCCTGCACGCCCGCTCCCTGGGTTGCAGCCCGCTGCACATCGTCGCAAGCACAGCGTATCTGGAACAACACGGCGTACCGAGCGCTGTCGAGGATTTGAGCGAGCACACGCTGCTGGGCTTTACCCATAATGAAGGTCTCAACCAATGGCCACTGCGCTATGTCCATGGTGACCGCTGGCCGATTCAAGCGTCGATCAGTGCGTCGAGTGGCGAGACGATCAGGCACCTGGCGCTGGCCGGTCAAGGCATTGCCTGCCTGTCGCACTTCATGACCATCGACGACATCCGCGCCGGTCGCTTGCAGGTGCTGCTGGCGGAGTTCAACAGCGGTTATCGCCAACCCATCAACGCGGTGTACTACCGCAACTCGCAACTGGCCCTACGGATCCAGTGCTTTCTGGACTTCATCCAGGGCAAATTGGCGGCTTATGCGATTGCCGATTTCAGGGGCTGATTCGCAGACCGCGTGATCGTTCATTGCGAGCAGGCCACCCATTCACTGGCCCGCCCGCCGTCAATTCCGTAACATCCGCGTCCCTCTTTTCCCGCCTGTATTTTTAGGTAAGCCATGAAACCCAAACGTCTGCGCGCCGATGTCCTGGCCGGACTCACCACCTCTTTCGCCCTGCTCCCCGAATGTATCGCTTTCGCGCTGGTGGCCCACCTCAATCCATTGATGGGGCTTTACGGCGCTTTCATCATCTGCACCCTGACTGCGCTCTTCGGCGGACGGCCGGGGATGGTGTCTGGTGCCGCTGGCTCGATGGCGGTGGTGATCGTCGCGCTGGTGGTGCAGCACGGTGTCCAGTACTTGCTGGCGACGGTGCTGCTGGGCGGGCTGATCATGTTGGCGTTTGGTCTGTTGAGGCTGGGCAAGCTGGTGCGCATGGTGCCGCATCCGGTGATGCTCGGCTTCGTCAACGGTCTGGCGATTGTCATTGCGCTGGCCCAGTTGGAGCACTTCAAGAGCGGTGAGGCCTGGTTGAGTGGGGCGCCGCTGTACATGATGATCGGGCTGGTGGCGCTGACGATGGCCATCGTTTACCTGATGCCGCGCCTGACGCGGGCCGTGCCGCCGGCGCTGGTGGCGATTCTGGGCGTTGGGCTGGCGGTTTACCTGCTCGGCCTGCCGACCCGCACCCTGGGCGACATGGCGCACATTGCCGGTGGCTTGCCGGGTTTTGCGCTGCCAGACATCCCCTGGAGCCCGGAAACCCTGCGCATCATCGTCCCTTACGCGATATTGATGGCGGTGGTCGGCTTGCTGGAAACCCTGCTGACCCTGAACCTCACCGACGAGATCACCGAGAGCCGCGGTTATCCGGATCGCGAGTGCGTGGCCTTGGGCGCTGCCAACATGGTTTCTGGTGTGTTCGGCGGCATGGGTGGCTGCGCGATGATCGGGCAAACCGTGATCAACCTCAGCTCCGGCGGTCGCGGTCGGCTGTCCGGTGCGGTGGCCGGGGGGATGATCCTGCTGTTTGTGCTGTTCCTTTCGCCGCTGATCGAGCGCATTCCGCTGGCCGCATTGGTTGGGGTGATGTTCGTGGTGTCGCAGCAGACGTTCGCCTGGGCTTCATTGCGGGTACTGAACAAGGTGCCGCTGAACGATGTCTTGGTGATCATCGCGGTCACGGTGATTACCGTGTTCACCGATCTGGCCATCGCTGTGTTGTGCGGGATCATCATTGCGGCGCTCAACTTTGCCTGGCAACACGCTCGCGAGCTGTATGCCGACAGTCACGTTGAAGCCGACGGCAGCAAGCTCTACCTCCTGCACGGCACGTTGTTCTTCGCCTCGACGACGCCTTTTCTCAACCAGTTCGATCCCGCCAATGATCCGTCTGTGGTCACTGTCGACTGTCGCCACTTGAGCTTCGTTGATTACTCGGCCATCGCCGCGTTGAAGACATTGCGCGAGCGCTACACCAAGGCTGGCAAGCAGCTACGCGTGCTGCACTTGTCCGATCGCTGCAAGAAACTGCTCAAACGCGCCAGCGAGCATCACGACTGACATCGATGGGGGGCGTTCCTGTGCTCTGTGTCACGAGTGGTGGCGAATTATGGACAGTGTGATGGCTACTTAGTAGCATCCGCTGCATACGGATCTTTCTCCTGCGCGTCGATCGACGTGGGTCTATCAAGGAATCGAAATGCACAACTTTACCCATGGCGATAAAACCGTTTCTTTCACCGTCTTGAGCGGTGAAGTGGTGAGCAGTGAAAAAATCAGCGAGACCCGTGTGACATCCACGGGCGGCGTTCAGGTGAACGGTAACGACGGTGATGTGACGCCTGTGCGCATCAGTTCTGTTTCAATTATCAATCATGAGATCTGGGTCAAAACCCCGGACGGTACCGAGCACGATGTAAAGCTGCGCGGCATGGACATTCCTTTGCGCACAGGTCAGGAAATCTCTTTGATCAGTGCCTTGAAAAAGGATGGTTCGCCTCTGCACACCATTTTGCAGAACCACACAGCGTCCAAGCGATGGGTGCTGCGTGACGCGAGTGCACTGAATACCGAACTGGAGCTGTCGCCCTTTAACTGGAAGACAGTGCTGATCGTGCTTGGATTGTGCATCGCCGGTCTTGCTACGGCCGGGCTAGGCTTCCTGGCGGCGGCGGGCTATTTTTTCTACGCGTGGTATCGGGGCGCCCAGCGCAAGAAACTGCTGATTAGAGATTTGAACGCCTACATCGAGACCCTGGACAATCGAGTCGCCAGTCGCGAACAGGCGCCAAGCCCTGTTCAAGCCGAAAGCTCGGACCAGGCTGAAATCTCTTTCCAGGCCGAAAGTCCTGCACCGACGCTATCCCCTGCCGAGACTGAAAGCCCTGCGCTGAACAGTGATAGCGTACGCAGGGCGCTATCGCGCAATCTCTGATGACTTGATCTCGATACAGCAGAGTCAAGCCTGCCTCGATAGTGGAACTATCATCCCTCTACGCTGATTGTTCTCACGCAGAGGGATGAAAATTCCGCTATCCGATTTTCATAACCTGCGATCTCCCATACCTCTGCACGACATCCCTTACCCCTCCACGAAAATTACTTTCACTTCGTTTGAAAGTAGCCCGTCGAAATGATTTATGAGTTTCACAACCCATTCGACGTGACCCTTTCGAGGAGTACCGCATGACGCTTTCCTTCGGCTATTGGCTGTTGGTTTACGCCGCCATCGCCATCATTGCGCTGATCGTTCTGATCGCCCGTTACCGGATCAATCCCTTCATTGTGATCACCCTGGTGTCTATCGGCCTGGCGCTGTTGGCGGGGATGCCGCCGTCGGGTGTGGTGGGGGCGTATGAGGCCGGGGTTGGCAAGACGCTGGGGCACATTGCGCTGGTGGTGGCGCTGGGCACGATGCTCGGCAAGATGATGGCCGAGTCCGGCGGTGCGGAGCAGGTGGCGCGCACCTTGATCGACCGTTTCGGCGAGAAAAATGCCCACTGGGCGATGGTGTGTATCGCCTTTCTTGTAGGGCTGCCGCTGTTCTTCGAGGTTGGTTTTGTCTTGCTGGTGCCCATCGCATTCACCGTGGCGCGGCGGGTGGGCGTGTCGATTCTGATGGTCGGTTTGCCGATGGTTGCGGGGCTTTCGGTGGTCCACGCGCTGGTACCGCCACACCCGGCGGCGATGCTGGCGGTGCAGGTCTATCAGGCGTCGGTGGGGCAGACCTTGCTCTATGCGATTCTGATCGGTATTCCGACCGCGATTATCGCCGGTCCCCTTTACGCCAAATTCATCGTGCCGCGCATTCAACTGCCGGCCGATAACCCCCTGGAACGCCAGTTCCTGGAGCGTGAACCGCGCGATAGCCTGCCGGGTTTTGGTGTCACCATGGCCACGATTCTGTTGCCGGTGGTGCTGATGTTGATCGGCGGCTGGGCCAACCTGATCTCCACGCCGGGTAGCGGTTTCAATCAGTTCCTGCTGTTCATTGGCAACTCGGTGATCGCCTTGCTGCTGGCGACCTTGCTGAGTTTCTGGACCCTCGGCCTGGCCCAGGGCTTCAATCGCGAGTCGATCCTCAAGTTCACCAATGAATGCCTGGCGCCGACCGCCAGCATCACCTTGCTGGTCGGTGCCGGTGGTGGCTTGAACCGGATTCTGGTGGACGCTGGCGTCACCAATCAGATCGTCAGCCTGGCCGATGAATTCCAGTTGTCGCCGCTGTTGATGGGGTGGCTGTTCGCCGCGTTGATGCGCATCGCCACTGGTTCTGCCACCGTGGCCATGACCACCGCGTCAGGGATTGTCGCGCCGGTGGCCGTTGGTCTGGGTTATCCCCACCCGGAGCTGTTGGTGCTGGCGACGGGGGCGGGGTCGGTTATCTTTTCCCACGTCAACGACGGCGGCTTCTGGTTGATCAAGGAATACTTCAACATGACCGTCACCCAGACCTTCAAGACCTGGACAGTGCTCGAGACGCTGATCTCGGTGGTCGCCTTCGGCCTGACCGTTGGCCTTTCTCACCTGCTTTAGTCGGAGCCATCCGCCATGGACATCCTCTATCAGATCCGCGCTCGTCAGGAATCCTTCAGCGCCGGCGAAGGACGTATCGCTCGGCTGATGCTCGACGATGTAGGATTTGCCGCATCCGCCAGCCTCGATGAGCTGGCGCAGCGGGCGGAAGTCAGCACTGCCACGCTGTCGCGATTCGCCCGCACAGTCGGTTGCCGCGACCTGCGGGATTTGCGCCTGCAACTGGCCCAGGCCAGCGGCGTCGGTAGCCGCTTTCTGGACCCGGCGGGCACGCCTGAACAGTCGGCGTTCTATGGGCAGATCGTCGGCGATATCGAGTCGACCTTGCGCCAGCACCTGGCGGCGTTCGATGAGTCGCGCTTCGCCGATGCGGTGAAACTGTTGGGCAAGGCACGGATGATTCACGCCTTCGGCATGGGCGGCTGCTCGACCCTGTGCAGCGATGAACTGCAAGTGCGCCTGGTGCGCCTTGGCTACCCGATTGCGGTGTGCCACGACCCGGTGATGATGCGCGTCACCGCCGCCAGCCTTGGCGCCGAACACGCGGTCATCGCCTGCTCGCTGACCGGCATCACGCCCGAACTGCTCGAAGCGGTGGAGCTGGCGCGCAGCTACGGCGCACGAATTCTCGCCATCACCCGCGCCGACTCGCCGCTGGCGCAATTGGCCGATGTGCTGTTGCCGCTGCAAAGCGCCGAGACTTCCTTCATCTACAAACCCACGGCGGCGCGCTACGGCATGTTGTTGGCCATCGATGTGCTCGCCACCGAGCTGGCGCTGGCCAGTCCTGAAGACAATCAAGAACGTCTGCGGCGGATCAAACTGGCCCTGGACGACTACCGCGGCGGCGACGATCACTTGCCGCTGGGAGACTGACATGATGTACGACACGCTGATCCGCAATGCGCTGATTATCGATGGCAGCAACACCCCCGGTTACCCCGCTGACGTGGCGATTCTGAATGGCCGCATCGAGCGAATCGGCGATTTGCACGACGCTCGCGCCATCGAAGAAATCGAGGCCGCTGGCCGAGTGTTGGCGCCGGGTTTCATCGATGTGCATACCCACGACGATACGGTGGTGATTCGCCAGCCGCAGATGCTGCCCAAACTCAGCCAGGGTGTGACCACGGTGATTGTCGGCAACTGCGGGATCAGCGCGTCGCCGGTGAGTTTGCGCGGTGATCCGCCGGACCCGATGAACCTGCTCGGCACCGCCGCGGCGTTCGTGTATCCGCGCTTCAGCGACTATCGCGCGGCCGTCGAAGCGGCCAATACCACGCTGAACGTAGCTGCGCTGGTGGGGCACACCGCGTTGCGCAGCAATCACCTGGACGATCTGTATCGCACCGCGACCGACGCTGAAATCAGCGCGATGCGCGAGCAACTGCGCGATAGCCTTGAGGCCGGTGCCTTGGGTTTATCCACAGGCTTGGCCTACGCCAGCGCCTTCTCGGCATCCACTGATGAGGTGATGCAGTTGACCGAAGAGTTGACGGCATTCGGCGCGGTCTACACCACCCATTTACGCAGTGAGTTCGAACCGGTGCTGGAGGCCATGGACGAGGCGTTCCGCATCGGACGCCACGCACAGTCGCCGGTGATCATTTCCCACCTCAAATGTGCCGGCGCCGGTAACTGGGGACGTAGTCCGCAATTGCTGGCGTCCCTCGAACACGCCGCGAAAACCCACCCGGTGGCTTGCGATTGTTATCCCTACGCGGCGAGTTCTTCGACGCTGGACCTCAAGCAAGTCACCGACGCCCATCGCATCACCATCACCTGGTCCACGCCGCACCCGGAAATGGGGGGGCGGGATCTAATGGACATTGCTGCCGAGTGGGGCACTGCGCTGCTCGAAGCCGCCCGCCGACTGCAACCGGCGGGGGCGGTGTATTACGGCATGGACGAGGCCGATGTACGAAGCATCCTCGCGCATCCGCTGTCGATGATCGGCTCCGACGGTTTGCCGGAAGACCCGTTTCCGCATCCACGCTTGTGGGGCGCGTTCCCACGAGTGCTCGGACATTTCAGTCGCGACGTCGGCCTGTTTCCGCTGCATACCGCCGTGTACAAGATGACCGGGTTGTCGGCGGCACGCTTTGGCTTGAAGGAACGTGGCGAGATTCGTGAAGGGTATTGGGCGGATCTGGTGTTGTTCGATCCGGCGACGATTCGCGATGTGGCCGACTTCAACGATCCGCAGCGGGCGGCGCAAGGGATTGATGGAGTGTGGATCAACGGAGTCTGGAGTTACCGCGACGGGCAGGCGAACGGCAGAAGGGAAGGGCGATTTCTGGCGCGGGAGGGGGATTTGCGTAGAGGGTTTCATTGATCGCGCCTTCGTAGAAGCTGCCGAAGGTTCGGGCCGCGTTCGGACGATCTTTTGATCCAGGTCTCATGGTGGCACATTGCAGTTAAAGAAAGCCGTCACCAAGCCGAAGCGCTGACATCCAGCCCAGTCACACTGGGCTCATTCAGTCAGGGAGTTACCCCATGAGTTTCGGCAAAACCACCCCGATCCTGCGGATTTTCGATGAAACCAAGGCTTTGGAGTTCTACGTCGAGTTTCTGGGGTTCAAGATTGATTGGCAGCACCGCTTCGAGGCGAACCTCCCGCTGTACCTGCAAATCTCCCGTGGCGAGTGCGTGCTGCACCTCTCCGAACATCATGGCGACGCGACACCGGGCTCGGCCCTGCGCATCGAGACCGATGAGCTGGAGGCGTTCCAGCAGCAATTGCTGGCCAAGGACTATAAGTTTGCGCACCCACAAATCCAGGCGATGCCGTGGGGCAGTCAGGACATGACCGTGGCCGATCCGTTTGGCAATCGGTTGGTGTTTACCAATGCGATTAGTGTTTAAGCGTTAGATAGCCTTCGCGGGCAAGCCTCGCTCCTTGTACAGGTTACTCACTGAACCTGTAGAAGCGAGGCTTGCCCGAGAAGGCGATTTATCATTCACCGCAAAGTGAATATCAAACCCGGAAGTGACTCACCATCATCTGCAACTGATTGCCCAACCGCGCCAGCTCGACACTGGACGCAGCGGTTTCGTCGCTGGCGGTGGCGGTCTGTTCGGACACGTCGCGTACGTTGATGATGCTGCGGCTGATCTCTTCGGCCACGGCGCTTTGTTGCTCGGCGGCGGCAGCGATCTGCTGGTTCATTGACTGAATGTTGGACACCGTGCGGGTGATGTTTTCCAGTGATACGCCGGCCTTGCGAGTCAGCGCCACGCTGCTGTCGGTCAGGGTACGGCTGTTGTTCATCACCGCCGCCACTTGTTGAGTGCCGTTCTGCAAGCCGGCCACCAGGCCTTCGATTTCCTCGGTGGATTTTTGCGTGCGCTGGGCCAGGCCACGAACTTCGTCAGCCACCACCGCAAAACCACGACCAGCCTCACCGGCACGGGCCGCTTCGATGGCAGCGTTGAGGGCCAGCAGGTTGGTCTGCTCTGCCACGGCCTTGATCACATCCATGACGCTGCCGATCTTGTCGCTTTCCTGCTGCAGTACGCTCATCGCTTCAGTGGAACGCACCACTTCGCTGGCCAGGCGCTCGATCTGGGCGATGGCTTCGTTGACCACTTTGTCACCTTCGCGAGCTTCACCGTCAGCGGCGGCTGCGGCCTGAGAGGCTTCTTCGGCGTTGCGCGCGACTTCCTGCACGGTGGCCGTCATTTCGTGCATGGCGGTGGCGACCTGATCGGTTTCCACTTTCTGGCTGTTCACACCGGCGCTGGTCTGTTCGGTCACGGCCGACAGCTCTTCGGCGGCGCTGGCGATCTGGGTGACGCCATCGCGGATGCCGCTGATCAAGTCCCGCAGGGTCACGCCCATGCGCGCAATGCCTTGCTGCAACACGCCGAGTTCGTCGCGGCGGGTGACCTTGATGTCCTGAGACAAGTCACCACCGGCGATGCGCTCGACCACTTTAAGGGTATCGCGCAACGGACCGGTGATCTGACGGGTGATGACCACGGCGGCGATGATGCCCACCAGCAACGCCAGCAAGGTGCTGATCAATTGAAGTGTGCGGGCCTGGGCGCTTTCGGCATCACGGCGGTCGAGCTGGAATTGATACAGCTGATCGCTCAGGGTCACGATGGCGGCGCCCTGATCGGTCATTTCCTTACGCGCCTGCACCGCATCGCTGTTGGCGGCTTTATAGGCTTGCAAGGCACTGCGGTAGTTGCTCAGGGCGGTTTCCAACTGACGCAGCGCGTCTTGTTGTGTGTCGGCGAAATGCGCGTTCAGCGACTTCAGGCTGGCGATGGCCGCATCCAGTTGGGAAACGGCTTTCTGCTCGGTCTCGGCATTGGTGTTAGCGGTGTAGCCGCGCACTTCATAGCGGGCAAGAATGAACGCTTCCTTGGCGGCAGTGATGGCCAGGAACTGTTCGAAGCGCTGATCGCTCAAGGGCATTTGCTGTACGCGGATGTTGATTGCGTCGATCAGCTTGCTGGCGGTTTCGGCGTTGGCGCCCATGGCGTCGCGGGCGCTGTTGCCGGTGCGGTAGGCGCTGCGCATTTTGTTCAGCGACGTCTGATAAGCGGCGATGGTCGCGGCCTGCTCTTTGAGCATTTTGACGTTTTCAGGGTTTTTGAAGCTGCCCAGCAGGGCGGTTTGCTGAGCAACAAAACTGTCCAGGGTGGTTTGCACATTCTGTGCGGCGGTTTCGTCGCCGTTGGTCAGCATGTATTGCAGGCGAACCACGCGCAGCTTGGTCAGGCCGGCATTGAGCTGAGTGATGTCGCTCATCCAGTTGCTGCGGTCAATCAACCCGCCCAGGCTGGTCCAGCCGGTCAGGGCGAGAATGCAGGTCAGTGCCAGGACCAGGCCGAATCCCAGGCCCAGTTTCAAGTTCACGCTGATGTTGCCGAACCAGCTATTCATCAAATTCCTCCAGGAACGTTGCGCTTTCGATCGTCGGTTGGCTGGAAGATTTTTGTTTTTGGGAGCCAGCAAGGTGTGTAGCAGGTATGTATCGGCCGCAATCCCGGGAGCTGAAAGGATTTTGTCGGATGGATTCTGTAACAAGATTTTTACGCAGTTCTTAAGCTTTTTTTCACATGGGTTTCACCAGCAGCCAACGCGAGACTCGCTACCCTTGCGGTTTTGTATGATTGTGATGCATGCCGGCGAGGCGGCTGAACGTGGAATTGAGACTGAGTCTGTTCGGGATAAAACGCTCGATCGATCTGAGCCGTTTGGCCCGTTATCGAAACGCAATGGTCATCGTGGCCTCACTGCTGCTGGTGATTCCGCTGACCGTGTGGCTGTTGCGACCTGCGGCTGTGCCCGATCTGTCCCATGGCAATGTGGCGGGTGCCCGTGCGCTGGCTGCGGGGTGGGCCAAGGGCGACATGATCGTGCTGGTGCGTCACGTTGAGCGTTGCGATCACTCCACCGCCCCCTGTCTGATTGGCAATGATGGCATTACAGATCGCTCGCGCAGTGTGGCAGTGGGGGTCGGTGCGCAGTTTGAACGTCTGGGCCTGAACAAGACCGATATCTATAACAGTCCGATCATCCGTGCGGCACAGACCTCCAGTTATATGTTCAACAAGGTTGGCGTCGGCGAAGACTGGTTGATCAACTGCCGGGGCAGTATGTTACGTGATGCTCTGGCGCACAAAGTGGCGGGGCGCAACCTGATTCTGGTGACCCACAGCGAGTGCATGGCGGAACTCGAAAAAGAGCTCAAGCTGCCGACTGCTACTCTAGGCTACGGCGCTTCTCTGTTTATCTCCGCTGAAAAACCTCAGGAACCTCGTATGCTTGGTTCCATCGAGGCCTCTGACTGGCACTCGGTGACCACCGAATGAGCTTCTTCTTCATCACTCTGGATCTGGACGTACGATGCTGACTTCTTCCCGTTACCGCTTTTACTGGGTGAACTTTGGTATTCCGCTGGCCTGCGCGGTCGCGGTGTTCCTGATGTTTGACATGACCAAAATCGACATCGCTTTCAGCGATCTTTTTTATGACCCGGTTACCCAGGTGTTTCCGTTGGAGCATGTCCGTCTGTTCGAGCAGATCACCCATAAATGGGCGCGGATCATCCCGAACTGGACGGGTGAGATTGCGATCATCGGCGCCTTGCTGTCATTTCTCTGGCCGCGACTGAAGGCTGAAAAACATTCGAAGATCATCGCCTTCCTGGAAAAAATCAAAGTCGCGCCTGTGCTTCGGTTCGCCAGTAAACACCGCCGGGACTTCCTGTATGTGGTGTTCGCGTTTTCCATCAGCACCGGCGTTATCCACTACCTCAAGAGCCACACCAGTGTGTATTGCCCGGTTGAAACCACTCAGTACGCCGGGAAAATCGAGCACAAGGAGTGGTACCAGAATTTTGACCTGCTGAAAGAAGCCGGTGACGGTCGCTGCTGGCCGGGTGGGCATGCGTCGGGCGGCTTCACCATGCTCGCGCTGTACTTCGTGGCTCGCCGCTACCGCTGGCGGTACGCTAAAGCGATGATGTACGGCTCGCTGCTGCTCGGTTTCGTCTACGGCACGACACGGGTCCTGCAAGGCTGGCACTACATGTCCCACACCTTTTGGGCCGGGATCTTCGTGTGGCTGACGTGTTTACTGACGGCATTGGCGTTCTATGGGCGGGCGCGACTGGAGCTGCCGGTGCTGCAAAAGGCTGAGCTACCCGTCGCTGAGCCGTTTACAGGGTTACAAAGTAGTAAGCCTGACGCCCCACCATCATTGTCTTGATCACCTTTAAGGGCGCGGCGGGTTCATTTACACCAGACATGAGTGCCACATTAGCCGGTGAGGCGCTCAGAAACTCATGCAATTGCGCCTCGGTATCCAGGCCTTTGAGTACGCGTCGGGTGTAGAACACGCTGGCGCCGCCCACCCGCTCGTTGGCTTGAAACAATGCGACCTGCTGCCCGCTGGCCTGGAATGCCTGAATCTGTTCAGTCAGCGGCAGGAAGGACAGCGTGCGATCAGCGTGAGGCAATACCCATTGTGCGGCAGCGAGGTAGCTGCCAATCACCACGGCCAGTACGCCAACCCCTATACCGCGACGATGCCGGACAATCAGCCCCGGCAAGGTCGATGCACCGGAGTAGGCCTGAAGTCGCTCGAACAGCACGCTCGCATATTCCGCGGCAATCACCGCCGCTGCAGGCGTCATGGACATCAGGTACACCGTGCGTTTGCTCGACGCCAGGGTCAGCATGACGAACTGCGCCAGCAGCCACACCGTGAAGAACAACAGGTAACGATTGGCCATCAGGCTTTTGCGAAAGTGCCACAGCCCCAGGTACACCAGAATGTTCCAGGGCGCGAAGGTCTCCGGCAGTTTGGCCAGGTAGTAGTAGAACGGTTCGTAATGGCCGGCCTCGACGAAGGAGCCGCTGAAGCGCCCGACACTATTGGTCAGCAACACTTCCCCCACGGCATGCGCACCATCGCGTTGATACAGCACCGCGAGCCAGATCATCAGCGGCACCAATCCCAACAGTGTCAACAGGCCGGGGCGCAGCCAGTCCGAGGGCTTCAGGCGCTTGTCCATCAAGGTTTCGGTCAGCAGATACGCGAAGATCACCACCCCCGGCATCGCCAGCCCCAGTACGCCTTTGCTCAAGGTCGCGATGGCGATCCCTGATGCAAAAAGCAGGGCGTTGCCGACAGTCGAATACCGTGTCCCCTGAAAAAATGCCAGCAGCGCCATGCTCACGCCGAAGGCCAGCAACGCGTCTTCGCCGACGCTGCGCGTGTTGCTCCAGTAACTGGCCATGGTCGCCAGCAAAATCCCCGCCGTCCAGGCAATGACCTTGGGCCGGTCGAACCGCCGCAGCATCGCATACAGCAACATCACGCTGAACAACCCGGCAAACGCCGACGCGAGCCGCACCGCCCACGGCGTACCGCCGAATGCGCGAATCGCCCCGGCGTCGAGCCACAAGCTCAAGGGCGGTTTCTCAAGAAATGGCTCGCCGAACAAATGCGGGGTCACCCAGTCGTTATCCAGGTGCATCTCCATGGCAATTCCGGCGACCCGGGCCTCCGTGGAACCTTGTAATTGGTGATTGCTTAGGGCGAAGAAAAACAGCAGAGCGGCGAGTAGAAACAGTGAAGAGACGGGGCGTGACATGAGTTTCTGGCTAACCGAGCAGGGGACCGGGAACCCCAAGCATACGAGTTGAATGCTTAACGAAACATGAACGGCCAGCGAGAGGTGACGGGTGACGTTGGGGCAGCACTAACGGGGGGCGATCTGAGTAGCAGCGTCCTTCCAGGCGCTGTTATTGTCTGACGTCATGGAGTTGGTAGTTAAGGATGATGCAATGGAGCTTGCGCTGACCGTTGGTATTCACACATTGAGATTGAGCGCCCCCGACCCCGGATGGTGTAAAGCGTTGCAGCATGCGCTGAATGCCAGTTTTACAGTCCACTGCGAATTTCTGCCCTGGGCCAAACCCTACACCACCGAGGACGAGGCCCGATCGTTCCTCGCGCGGGCAGTCGATGAATTCAAAAGCGAAACCGGTGAGCGGCGGCTGTTTATCGTCGACGATACCGCGCGCGCGATCATCGGCTGCATTGGCTTGAAGCCCCGGCGCCGTAACCGGTATGTGGTCGGCTACTGGGTCAATACCGAGTATTCGGGCAAAGGCTATATGCGCACGGCGCTTGAAGCGTTGATCAAAAGCATGCCCGGTTTCACGTTTTACCTGACCATCGCATCGGCCAATGTGGCGAGCCAGCGGCTGGCCGAAGCGGCCGGGTTTGGTTTGATCAGACGGTGTTATCAGAGGCCTTGTTTGCAGCCGCATGAGGCGCAGGTTACGTATCTGTATCGGTTGAAATGATGGTGGGAGCAGTCACTGGAACCGACCGCTAACCAGATCGCAGGCAAAAAAAAGCCCGCGGGAGGGCGGGCAAACCGTAGTTTCTTGAATGAGCGAGGGGGAATGTACAGGTTGGAGGGGGGGCGGTGGGGTGAAGAAAAATTCATGTGGATGGATGGCTTCAGTCGCTCGTAGCTTCACCAAAGGTATGAATGAAAAGAAGCCCTGTCACGGTTCGGGGTTTATATTTTTATTTGATCAAATTTTCCGTGCGCCGGACATTTCCACGGTACGCGGAACGCAGCGCCACCTCCATTCAGATGTGCCTGACTCATGATCGACGGCCACCATCGCACCAGGTTATGCGCTTTGTTCCAATAAGACTCGTTTCCCCAATGCTTGGCCAAACAGAAGACCGGCAGTCCGCACTCGCGGAACGCTCTCTTTTCAATATCACCTTTTGTGAATTTGTCTTGAGAGATGACAGCCCATCCACCTTCTTCTCTCAGCACTGATATCCATGCCACATCAGCGGTGCTTTGCGGAAATTTATCCCTTAAAGACAGTACCGAATGGCCCTCAGCTTTAGTCAGTTCGTTCAAGGCTCGGGCCAACGCAGGGGGAAGATTGTTATCCAATAGGAACTTCAAGCCGCATTCCTTTGCTCAAAACTGACCGCTGCCTCAACTGCAGCAATAGGTATTTCATAGAGGCGGGCTACACGTTTGACGTCTCTGCCTTCAGCTCTGTAGGCGCTAAAAATGGCTGCTGTGTCAATTCCCGTACCTGACAGGACAGGTTTTCCAAAGTTTCGAGAGGGGTCGAGAACGATGGCTTTGCTGCGTTTGACCGGATACCAGCGCTGCGCTGAGCCTGATCCTGTGTAGTCGATACCTTCATAGAGCGAAGGTTTGATGACTTGTTCGAATGCATACTGTCGCTTGATCAAGTCCAGAAGTGCCTCATCCCCTGTTTCACCCATCACCGTGGCGAAGATGCTTCGTCCGTCGGTTTGAAAGCGTTTGCAGGTGAATGGGTACGCTTGGTTAAACAACTCTTTTGCTTGCTGCGAGGCACTACGGATGGCTTGCAGGCTTACGCCGTGTTGGCGAAAAGCATGAACGAAACGAATTTCCAGTAAGTCATGAAAACCTAGAACGCACTCGTTCACATCAGACAGCTCTGAGTCCCAAAGCCCCGGATGTTGAACACCGTGGGCGGTGTACCCGAATAACCAGCGGCGTATATCGGTAGCTGAAATCCCGGTGTAGAGCGAAGCTTCTGCTGGGGTGTACAAGCCAATGCCGACAAGGCGGCTAGGTAGCTTAATGTTTTGCATGTTGGCCTCCTTGTCAGCAGGTGATCCGATGGATGGATTCTGGTCGTAAGGGTGAACTCAAGCAACTGGTCGGGGACGAACCGCTGTTTTGTTTGGGCAGAGTAGGTTTGAAGCGTGAGCTACACAATCAGCTCGGAGTCGTCACGGCTTGCAGGAAATTTCTGAAAACCCTGTCCTGTAAGTCGCTTGGGCGAAAACGTGGCTACTCTGTCGTCTATTGAGTCGACAGTAAGTTGCAGATTATGAAACCTAGTGTTGAGTCGTCTGACACTGCATTGTCTCGTATAAGTAACATTCAGCTTCAATTGTCACGCATACAGAACATCTCTACCCATTCAAAGCCCAAAAAGGCACCTGCGATATTCTCGTCAGGTGCCTTTTTGTGTTGGGGGAGCGGTAAAGACTCCATTCGATCAACGAGCGCGATCACTCAGTGAAGAACGGGAGGCTCTCCCGCGGCCACCGACGCGTTCGGATCAAGGTTATCCTTCGCTCGGTTGACCAAAAGCTCAGTCAGCATCGTCAACTGCTGAAGCGCCAGTGCCACATTGCGCTGCGGGCCTTCGAGTCGGTCGGCAAAGTCCAGCGTCATGACGTTGAGGGACGCCAGGGTTTCGCTGGCGTGAGCGAGCAGGGTGGGCATGTCGACGTCGGGGCGGACGCTGAAGATGTTCCTGTTCAGGTTGCGCCGGCGGGCACTGACGGAGCGTTCGGTGGTTTTGGGCTGTTGGGTCGGGTCGAGGGTTTCAGGTTGTGAAGTGGCCGGATTTTTCAGTGGGATTCGGGTGATCTTTTTCATAAGGGCGTTCCATTGGTTTAGGGATCCTTACGTAATTTCGGCTTGTTAAAACCATCCGCAGGGTCGCAGCGAAGGGTGAAGACTATCTTTCAGAAATGTTGTTCACCAGTTCATGGCAGTCGCTACGGGTTGCAGGAAAATTCCCAGGATGACGTGGTTCTAATCTGTCAGAGAAATCCTTTTCCACTACTGTTGACCCTGAGCAACTGCCGCGCCGTCTCAGTCGCTCAGTGTTGGTGCCTGTGATGGATATCGGGAAAGTGCGGATGACTGTGCTTAATGGGAGCGTGGTCGTGTAAATGGCTATGAGGTTCAGTGCCGTCCCACTCAAAGGCATGTTCATGTTGATGGTGCGCATCGTGAATATGCGGATGGTCATGTGTTTGCGGATCGTGTTGGTGCTCGTGAGAGTGGCTCTCGGTCAGGTGTATCCAGACGCCAACCCCCATCAGGCCTGCGGCCACCCAAAACACCCACGTCACCGCTTCGCCTAACAACAGGATCGAAATAGCGGCCCCCAGGAACGGTGCAGTAGAGAAGTACGCACCTGTGCGCGCGGTGCCAAGCCCCCGCAAAGCCAAAACGAACAGCACCAGGCTAACGCCGTAGCCCAAAAAGCCTACCAGTAGCGTTGGCCCCAATAGAGACAATTCAGGGAGATGCATGCCAAGAGCAATCCCCAAAGCGCAGTTGACGACCCCGGCGACCAATCCTTTGATGCCAGCGATAAACAATGCATCCGATGCGGAAACCTTCCGGGTAAGGTTGTTATCGATGGCCCAACAAAAACAGGCAATCACCACGGCGACCGGGCCAACCCAGCCGTGGATCCCTGCGGAAGTCTGAGGCCAACCCAAGAGCACGCCACCGGCAACGATTGCGATCATTCCAGCGACGATCCGCCGGTCGGCGTTCTCCTTGAACACCATCCAGGCAAGCAGGGCGGTCAATACCGCCTCAAGGTTTAGCAACAGCGAAGCAGTGGTAGCTGATGTGAGGGTAAGGCCAAACATTAAAGACACCGGCCCCAACACGCCGCCGAACGCGATAGCACCAATGAGCCATGGCCATTCTGAAATGGTTAAACCGACAGGCTGCCAGCCGCGATCGCGGATCAGCCGGGTAACCGTGAGACCCAAGCCACTTCCCAGGTAAAGCAAACCGGCGAGCAAGACGGGTGAAACGTTCAGCCCCAGGACCTTGGCAAGCGGTGTACTGGCACCAAACAGCGCTGCAGCACCCAAGGCGTATATAACGCTTTTGTTCATCATCTGTTCCGTAGCAAAAGGCATGATTGAGAAACACGATACTCGTCATGCATCGATAGCGCATTGAATCGAATCCACAAAAAAGGCACCTGCGATATTCTCGTCAGGTGCCTTTTTGCGTTGGGGCGCGGCAACGATGCCCTATGCCGGATACGTTAAGACGCTGAAACCTGCCGCTGCAACCGCCGCCCCACCACATCCAGCAAATCGCAACCATCACGCAACGAAGTCACCAACACCCGCGCCAGCTCACTGTGAACGCCTTCACTTACAGCGAAGCTCTCCAGCAATTGAGTCGCCGTGCGGATGCGGTAGGCTGCCGTTTCATGCAGCACATCCAGCGGCGCTTCGGTGTCGATCAGCAGCGACGCGATAGTGCAGTCGATGCCGGTGATCGGCATGTATCGATCCATGACAAAACCTCCATTCGATCAACGAGCGCGATCACTCAGTGGCAGACGGGCGCGATCGCCGGCGTGGGCGAATCGAGGTTATCCAGCGCTCGATTGATCAACATCTCGGCCAGCACGGCCAGTTGCTGCATCGCCAATGCCACATTGCGATGCGAGCCTTCGAGATGGTCGGCCAGGTCGGTGGTCATGACGTTCAAGGAGGCCAGGGTTTCACTGGCGTGACCGAGCAGGGTGGGGGTGTCGACGTCGGGGAGGATGGTGAACACTTGGCTCACGGGGTCGGGCTGTTTCGGGTTGCGCAAGCGGGCGCTGACGGCGCGTTGGGTGGCTTGAGTCAGGTCTAGGTCTTCCGACTCTGAAAGGGTTGGGTTTTCAAGTGGGTTGGTCTTTTTCATGGAGGAGCTCCGAAAGGTTAGGGATTCCTACGCTTTTCGGCCTGTCAAAACCGTCCGCCGGGTTGCAGCGAAGAGGGAAGACTATCTTCCAGAAATGTTGTTCGCCAGTTCATGGAAGCCGCTACGGGTTGCGGGAAATTTCCTAGGATGGTGTGTATGAGCCTGTCAGGCAGGTGTGGACCGACGCTGCGGGCGAGTGAGATCGAAGAGCTTCTATCTCATAAATGGAGCTAGTTACAGTCGGACTGGATTGGTGAGCGCTCCGTCCCGAATAGGGCCATTCCAAGCGATGGGTGAGAGTAGGAATACTGTGGCAAGGAAAGCTACCTGGGACAGGTAAAACGGCTCCAGCCATTGTTGATTCAACGCGACGTATAAAGTGTTATGGGTCACGTCGACCAAAATAATCGCTAACGTAAGCACGATTCCGGCTCTTGGCTTGATGAAAAGTAGCAGTGCTGCAAGCGGGTCAAAAAACGTAAGCGCCCCCCAGAAAATGCGGCTGGCCAAGTAAGCGCTATCCCCGTATCCGTAGTCCCAGAGCAATCCATGCGAAACGTCTGCACGGATGTGATTAGCAGTTGCGATGAAAAGGCAGCATGCGAACAAAATTCTGATGGCGAATGACAATCTTGGCATGGCGTTATCTACATTCGTGATCTATGCCCTGCATGATAGCGGGACCGACCAACGACGCTAACAGTTGCAAACTGGGAATGCGTAATCGCTGAACGCTTGCGTTAAATGGACGAGCTGAAGATGAGCCTGTTGCCAGAACAAATCTGCTAAGGTCGACCATCGTTGATACCGCTGACAGGGAGTCATGCATGGCAAAGCCAGCCGCACGTATCACCGATCCGACCAGTTGCCCAATACTTGGACATGGCACCAAAGCCATCGCCTCCGGATGCTCAAAAATAGAGTCATCCCGGTAGGAAGAGAAAAGGGCCTTTAACCCGATCCACCCCCAGGCTTTTCAAATACTCGATGGTCTCAGACGATGGTGCGTAACCGTGCTTGATAAAGACGCGGTCGGTCTGGATCAGGTTGTCGTCGTCTGGAGCGGGGGGCAGCTTCTGGAAGGGCGTTTTGGATCCGTCGTGGCGTTCGATGGTGGCGACGCAGGGCAGGGTGCCGATGAGTGTCTGGATACCGTCGATGAGCCCAAGGCAGCTTCATCCGAAGCCTATACATCCAGCGCACGGACAAAGACATTCACGTCATTACCGTAGTACACGGAAGAGCCTTCATACTGAAACCGCAACTTAGATAAAACATGAGTAGAAGCATTGTTATCGGGCCAGACGAGAGCAACACACTCTGAAAGACCTAGCACCTCACGTGCATAATCGAGAATTGCCGCACCAGCCTCTGTAGCGTATCCATTACCCCAAAAGACTTTAGCGAAACGGTATGCCAGTTGAAATCGATCAGTGGATTCTAGGGGGGTGAGGCTTATCCAGCCAATTGGTTTCCCCTGTAACTCCACACGCCAATGCCCTGGCCCCTCATGCGGTGCAGAATCTACATAGGCGAGAACTTCTTTCCGTCGAGAAGGGGTAGGGGCAACTACTCCGGTCGTGTAGCGCATGACCTCTGGGTCGGCCTCCATCGTCATCACAAAACCGACATCATCCGACGACAGGCGCGTTATCAAAAGTCTGCGGGTCTTAAAAGTCGCCATTGCGCAACTCCAATGCTGATTACTCACCGCAGTCTAACTGGCGCGCCGCCGATTCGGGCAATAGCCGATGCCCTAACCAGTTCACGAGCGCGGATGGCTATTGAACGCGCGGTCCACATGTGTTTGCCAGCCGCTTACATTTCAAGAACCGTTCAGCATACTCAAAGCAAAGGAGCCCGCTCCCACAGGGGGATGTGTGAACCATCGATTGCCAAACCCCAGATGCGACAAAGCCCGCACTTGGCGGGCTTTGTCGTTTTCGGATTGGTGGAGCCGGGGTGATTTGAACTGCCTGGTTAACTTATTGTATTTACTTATAAAAAGTCGTAAATATTTTTGGCTGGAATACCAATTGGAATACCTTAAAAGCCCGAAGCCTGTCCCGCCAAGATATTAGCGGACTCTACACCGTCACCGGCGGACAGAGGACGGTCATTCGACCACCGCATTCTGGGGGGCGTCAGGCTGATTTACTCTTACAACCAAGCGCCACGAAACTCATCCTAGGAAATTATTTTCATCGATCAGTCTTTGATCTTCGTCAGTAAGTCTCTGAGATACGCCCTAGATATGCCCATGTTCTCTCCTAATATAGGGACTTTGGCTATATGGACGTTGCACCGAAAGCCCGCCAAAGATGCTGTTCTACGCTCATAGTAACCTGTATCGCCAGTTAACTGAGTGACATCAGGGTACAGTAATACGACATCACTACAGTTATGTCTCAGACCATAAACAAGCGTCTGGTAAATATCCTTTGTAGATATGTCGAGGTCTTGTTTTTGGTGATTAAGAAATTTCCACTTGGTATCAATCACGCAATATGTTTTCCCAGACTTATCCCATATCCTAAGGTCTGGAATCATTTCGAAAGACTTGCCGATGCCAACATCGTCGAAAACATAGTTTCCGTACTCTTGCGCTTTTGACATAAGTCCCATCTCACGGGAGATGCTACTAATCTCTATCGCCATGTAATGCTCGAATAACCGTGATGTGAAAATTATTTCAGAGTTTGCACGTTTGTCCCCTGAAAAAACCCCTACTCCTTCATCATCTAACAGAATTCGGCTTTGTGATAAAAGCGAAAGATAAGTATCCGGCAATCGATCTAGCGAAATCAACGGCCAGTCCAGATGTGGTTCAATTAGATTGACCGATATCAGCTCTGATAACAGTTGATCTATTCGTGACCTCAAGCTGGAGGTGCATCTTGGCCTGAACTTTAGAAGAACTGCTTTGAATATCCGATTTTCTGGAACATCTTCTGTAAACTCGACCCACTGCGATAGTATCCTTCCAGGATTCTGGATGCTGTTATAACACTGCCCAGGAAACAATATCCGCCCTTTCGGAGAAGAAGATGTTCGAGTTACAGTTGTATATCGTCGTAAAACTTGGCGGCGCCTTGCCAATTTTAGGTCGTTACAAAATACCTCGAGCACTGCATCATGCCGGCTAGCACTACTACTCAAATACGTAGCGCTACTTGTCATCGAGTGCGCAGATTTTGACGAACTTAACATTTCCGATAGGCTGGAGTCCAAGCGATTTCGTTTGGCTTGGCTTAAACTCGTGATCCCAATTGGAAGAACTTCCAATGTGAAATTAGGAGTGTCCAGTATGCCGGACCAAAACTTAGGCCTTAAGAAATCGGATCGTATATCAAAATATCCCGAAGTGTCTTTCCCTACATTTGCTTTCCATGATTCCAACACCAATTTGAAATCTTCATAGGTGCGCAGGGAGGATGACCCGTTCAGCTCCAGCTTCGCCCATTCTTCACACTGAATAAGTGGTTTCATAAGGCTCTGCTTTATTGGTGCTCAAAACGTCATTTGGAATTGCGATCCCTTGATATACCTTTAGTACACTCTGCACCGCATAATGCTCGTCGGTAGGACCCGGAATTGCGCGTTCTGCGCTCCAAAATCTTGTATCTAGTTTCAAACTGCGAGGGGTTGAATGTGGACGATAGCCATAAGTCGCCGCGATATTAGGATTGATATTAAATACTTTCGAGTACTGCGTGTCTTGTCGGATCATCTCAAATATATTGAACTTTGAGGTGGTCGCCTCTCCAAGTACCAATAGGATCAATCCCTCGTTGCCGTAAAAATACTCACGCAACAAAGGTATAATTTTTGTCGCCAGGCGTTCTATAACCTTTGAGTTCGTATCGCAGCCAATCAAGTATCCATGACCAATGCAGTGATCCGCATCGATGAGGTGCTCGATCCTAGAATTGATAACTGCTAACAACTTTGCGCAATCAATAGAGTCGGCATCAGTCGTGTTGTTCAGCAGGTTAGGTTCTGGTGGAACCTGGATAAAGTCGAATCTTCTTCTGAGAGCATGATCTACAAGCGCAATGTTTCGATCGGACGAATTCATTGTGCCGATAATATGTAGATTCGACGGCATAAACAACCTCGACTCCAGCTCACCAGCAAGCGGGTATTGTAGTTCGATACCAATCGGAAACTCAGCGCCTAACCTTTTGTCTGCTTCGAGCGCCGTTATTAGGGGCCCCAAAATTCTGCTTAAATCACCACGGTTAATTTCGTCGATAACCAAAACGAATTCTTTTCCAAGGTTGCGCAGCGCCCTGCGAATCATCCGTAGCAAAATTCCTTCGTGAATCTTATAACTTAACTCCCCACCTTCAAGGCTTGGAGTAGCGTTAAGCCCGTCCTCTTCCTCGGTTTCAATATCGCTTAAGTCGGTCAGCGACGGGCGGATTGATTCTACGAGGTCCTCATATTGCAGGGATGGGTGAAAGGTCACGAACGCGCACTGTTCTGTCAGAGAATTGAATTTTTCAAATGATCTTGAGAGGTCACCATTGGCGTCGAATGCAGGCTCCACCAGTTTGACTGCCGCCGCAACCGCTGAAAGAGTTTTTCCTGTGCCAGGTGGTCCATAATAAACTCTAACTATAGAACGGGTAGAGCTCTTTTTTCTTAGCTGGATCCTAGTCCCTGCGGCCGCTAAATCTAAATAAGCCAGAGCGCGAAACGCTTCGAAATCTTCCAGCACGCCAAACGGATAAACGTTCAACGAAAGGTACTTGGCCAAAGAGCCAGTTTCATTAAGAACTCTTTTCAATTCAGTATCAGTCACATTCCTCGGAAAGCTAGCGACAGATATGAACGACGCGAGAATTTTCTTCAAAGTTGTAGTTCTGATATCCTTTAGATACATGGACTCAGGACTTATTGCAACATTAACCATATGGTCGATTGGTGTCGAGATCAACCCACCCTGATCCCAATCAGCACTGGTGATTTTGCGACCTAGGCCGGGGAATTTTTCGATGGAGACGGCATCTAGTGCTACGTCATGAATTAAATTAGAAGCTTCGCCAAGCTTATTATGGTTTTGTGCGTTTTGGTAGTGAGAAGCTAATCCTACAAGAATACTGTCTGCTCTTGGAATAGCCAAAAGAGAAATTCGCCATCCTGCATTGCTTCGGTACTTATCAAACAGGCTTTTCCGATAAATACTGATATTGATGAAGTGTACATCTCCGAGCCATGCCCCATAACTTGACTCGTCAATACCGGCATTTTCAAGCTTGCTCTTTACTCCCTTTCTAAGTTCGTTGTTCCATAAATTTGATACGTTTTCCGGGGTGTAGTAACTCAACAGCGCGTCAATACCCCACTCAGTACCCGGAAATATTGACGCCAACTCCGCCAAAGCAGATTCCTTCAAACGTTCACAATCAGCTTTACTTCTCGACTGAAGCAGTGACAAAAGCGACATGGGCATCCTTAACGAAGTTGGCAAATTTAAATATGAGCTTACGGATTAGCACGCTAAGCTTTCAAACAAGTCTTTGGTCACTGGCGCTGTAATCTTCTCCGCTGGAGCAGATGCTAAGCGGGAATCCAGCTTTTCAAGTAACCCCAGAATAGCTATCCCTATTGCTTCCGCCATTAATGGTGGCACGGCGTTACCCACTTGAGAACACCTCGCCACATCAAATTTTCTACGAGGGCCATTGATCGTGTAGCGCCCGTGAAAAGTGAAGTTGTCTGGAAATGACTGAAACCTAGCCATTTCCCTTACTGTTATATTCCGCGAGTCAACGTAATGAATAAACTCGTCCGGGTGAGTTGTTATTGTTGATACTAATTCGGCAGGATCGATCAGAACCTTTTTATCTTTCTTGGTGTTGTTTTCGAGTAAAAAGCTTTTTGATAATCTTCCCGGCTTCTGGGTGCGGTGCGCTAGGTCATATAGTTCTTTAATTCTTTCTCCATGCAGCGAAAATCGGTGTGAGTTTGGAATTGATCCGGTTTTAATTCCACATCGCATTGCTTTGGCATAGGCTGAAATGGGCTTGGTGTAAGCAGAGGATTCGAACTTCAACGAATCAGGACATGGTTTCAGCTCTCCGCCATGCAAGTCATGGATCGCCTCCTCGGCGGTAATGTCACCGGAGAGCTGCAGTCCCCTGCTTCGACGTACAGAAAGCGCTGACGATGCAAGAAAATCTATAAAATCAGACTTTAATTCGTCGCTATTTATACCTGCATTTAACACTCCTAGAATTGCAACTCTACGACGTGATTGAGGAACTCCAAAGTGTCTAGCCTCTAGGATGTGGTAAGTTGATACGTAACCCATCGAAGTCAAGTTGTTAATTACTTCATCTGCAACCGACATCTTTTCTTCACCCGGGCGCGCTACAAATTTCCTCGCAATGCCTTCGACGTTTTCGATCAAGACCACTCTAGGCTGAACTAGGTTCACCATATCTAACATTTGGAAAACGAGGTTGTTTCTTTCGTCAGCCCCATCTCGTCTTCCGCCGACACTAAAGCCCTGGCATGGCGGCCCTCCCGCCATAAGAGTGATAGTGCCGCGCAGCTTTCTCAAGTTTTCGCGATGTTTGTCATCGCTTAGGATTGTGACTATATCCTGATTGGTTTTTTGCAGCCACTCCGGCCACTTTGCAAAGCTGCGATAAGGTGCGTCGTCTTTCAATAAGTTATTAGAGAGCGTTTCGAAAGCCATAGGATCCCGCTCAATAGCGAAGACGCCTTCCCAGCCCGCTCCCTTCAGTCCAAGCGAGAGGCCACCGCATCCTGCGAATAAGTCTATGCAAGTTGATACTATCGACCGTTGTGTTGACTTTTCTTTCAGTTGCATCATGTTCTTTTTCCTGCAACCGATGCGCGTAGCGTATCAGTGTTATTGATAAGTAAAGAGCCTTGAAATGGGTACTGCTCCCTATCGAGATGCTCTTTTATCAAGCGGGCGATTAAAGTCGATTTTTTATATCCCCGCTCATTACAAAAAGCCTCAAATCGGAGGGCCTCATCGTCGGCTACTAGCACTGAGATTTTGGTCGGCATGGGCGGATCACTCTTGGCAAAATGCAATACGGCAGTTAGCTTACGTTTTTCTACTCATAAAGCAACACAAGTGCGCACTTTTGATCATTTTTTGGTGTTTGTGTTTCCCACGGGATGTCACGCCAGCCTGAATGGAATATACTGTATGCAAATACAGTGCTACAAGCGTCTTAATGTTGACGCCGATCAGCAGGTTGCCAGCGCGACCGGCCGCTTGTCGGCGCACTCCAAGAAAGAGATTGCAACCAGCATGCTCAATACGAGATGGAACCTCTTCAAGGGAATGCGTTGGCTACAGCAGACGCTGATCATGCAGCGTGAGGTAGTCACTTCCCAGTCAACCAGTTTTGATGCCTGAGTCTGTAATTGACGTTTGAGATTTTGCTTTTCCCGCCAAACCTTCCCATCTAGCGATATTTGATCGCGCCGATCGGAGGTTTCACTCGCATTTTCTCGAAGCCGCCTCGGTTTGCCCTCCCATTTCAAGTTTGATTAGCGATTGTCCATCGTCGACTGCGCACCCCGGGCGATGCGCGATGATCAGTATGTGAAAATCCCAAGCCCGAGCGAGACGTTAGGGCGGCAGCGCTCGACGATCCACTCCGTTGCGCCACAAAGGCAGGATCGACAGCAGATTGAGCGCATTACTCAGGCACTCCGCGATCAGGGATCGTCATCGTGCACTTGGCCCGCGAAACTAGCATGCGTCTACGCGAAGCGATCCTGGCTGACCTGCCTCGATTGCATCGCGAATCTAAAAACTTTGGTCGCATTAACATCCAGAACGGCGCCCAAGGCGGCCCTTCGGGGGCTTCGGCGCCGAGATGGATTGCGGCTAATGAATAAGTGAAAGCGACATTGCTGTTGGCTCAAAGCGCCGGCCGGCAGCCATAACCTGCTGGTCCGTAATGAACGTTACGTACAGTTCACACAAAAAACGGTACGTCCAGCCAGGGAAATACTGCTCGATGTTGATATCAGTGGCTTTCACAAACTACGGGCGGCTTACGCCTGTGAACGCTATGAGCAAATCGCTGGCCCTCCTGCCTTGCTATCGACAAGATCACGAACTCGATCAAGCTGCTCGTGAGCGCCTCAGCATTGAGCTTGGGCATAATCGTATCGATGTGATTTCTGCTTATGCTGGAGGAAGGAAATGACACCGCCTTTTGATATGGCGTACTTCCTGAGCGGAGTACTTCCCGGTTCACTCTCGACTCGTCAACGTCATATAAGACAAGCCAAGATCATACTGACCGCGATTCAACAGTGTTGGAAGTCTGAGGAAGCATAGCGTTGGAAGCGAAAAAATATTAAGTGTGTTGAGTGCCAATACCCTCCATATATTACTACTCGCTTACCACCTTATTGATGTGTAAGCGTCTTAAGAAAACATGAAGCTTGGGCTCGTTTTTTACAAAAAAAGATAACCAATCGGTCACGAAAAATAATGACCATAAATAAATATAAAAAAGCGCCTAAAGCCCATGTTGAAAATTGGCTAGCAATAACCTATATTAGGCTATATTTCCCTGTTACGCATGGAGGCTGAATATACCCCCATGCACAGAAAAACTAAAGGAAGTGCAGATTGGAAAGCATAGAAATAATTCACTTCAACTCTGAAGAAGCGAAAAGCAGAATAGAAAATCTTTACAAAAAGTCTCAACTAGTTCCGTTGCTAGGAGCGGGATTCACTTTGGGCTGTCACTCTTATAAAACAACGGTTCCAGACGCAAAAGCGCTAGTTGAAAAATTAAAAACCATAGTGCTCACCTCCGAAAACGACATCTCCCAAGAAGATCTGGCAGAAATTGGTGATCTAAAAACGATATTCTCTATAATAGATGACGAAACTATCGTCCCCAAAAACAAGATTCTAAAATACTTTGAATCTGCATTTACAAAAGTTAAAATAGACGAATCTAAAAGAAAATTCCTAAACCTTGCATGGCCGAATATTTTCACGTTCAACATTGATGATGCGATCGAAAGAGTTATCGATGAAGGCTACTCAAAAGTACTACCTAACAAAAAAATAAATATTGACCATTTGAACTCGAAAAAATGTTTTTTTAAGATTCACGGTGATATCCATGAATACTTAAACTATCAAGAAAAAAACCTTATATTTACATGGCAAGAATATGCAAAAAGCATTGATAGCAATAAAGGAATGCTCTCTTACTTCTCTAACATAGCAGTAAACGGGTCAGTTATTTTTATAGGGTGCAGCTTAGATGCAGAAGTGGACTTGCTACATCTTTCAACTGCTCACACATTTAAAAAATCAATTTTCGTAAAAAAAGGCAAGCCAAACTTAAAGGAAAAGCTCAAACTAAAGGAGTACGGAATTAAAACTGTACTCTATTTTGACAACTATGACGAAATATACAGTTTTTTTCATGAGACTCTAAGTTCCATAACTATAGATAGTAAGTTCCAAGACGTAAAATTCTTAAATAACTTAACTAGAAACAAAGAAGAAGTCGTAAAATTCATAGCCAACGGTGGCCCGGTTGTAGCGAAGCACAACAATACCAACGAAATAAACTTACCGGACGTCATGGTGAACCGAACACTTCTTTCACAACAAAGAGACTCTATAGCTAAAAAACCATTCACATTGATAACCGGCAGGCGATTTTCCGGGAAGACTACATTCCTTGCTAAAATAATAAGAGAGCTGAGCGAGTTAGATGTATATTTTCTATCATCACTGGATGAGTTTTCTAGTGAAATCATAAGTCTGGCTGAGACCAAAGAGCACACTATTTTCATATTGGACAATAACTCCTTCACGGAAAGAAACATACAAGAAATATTAAAGTCAGCCCATGTAAAAAGCACCAATAGATTTATATTCTGCACAAGCAGAAATGACTCCGAAAAAATAAATGAGATCCTCTCCTCAAAGAGAGCTAACTTTAACTACTTTGAGATAAGCAACAAGCTTGATAGGGCAGAGTCGGAAAACCTCAATGAGCGCCTAAATAATTTGGGGCTTCCTAGGTACAACTATGAAAATGGTAGAACTGAAAACCTTTTAGACTTCTCATACAGAATACATCATGAGTACAAAAGTCAATTGGGAAGTTCGAACATATTTGATAAACCTATTGCGGATGAAGTATTTGCTATTCTTTTACTTTTGATTCTTTTTGACAAGGCTAGATCAGATCAAATTCTATCCATCAATGGGCATTTCGACGTAGAAAAATTTATTCAGCATCACAGTCCTATATTCGAGCGGGAAGATATACCAGCAAGTATCGGCTACCAGATAGTATGCAATACAAAAACCTGGATCATCAATACTTTAAAGAGATTCGCCAAAGACGTTGTAAAGACATCTGATCTTACAGCAAAACTTGCTAGCGAATTACTTGCCAGTACTCATAGAGAAGCAGCTTATTCAATAATAAAATTCGACAACTTAAATGAAATTTTCTCCACAGACAAATACGGCGCAGCCGGCATAATTAGACAGGTATATTCAAAGTTGTCTAACGACTTCAAGGCGACATCTCACTATTGGTTGCAGATGGCCAAGTGCGAACTAATGGCGGGGAAAACTGAAGAGGATATTGATAATGGAATCTACAGCGCAAAAAAAATCCGTGTAGATCTAAAGAAAAGTGACGATCGTCTAAACATAAAAACTTATTACAGTGCAACATTGGTAATGGTCCAGCTACTCTGTCGGAAATATTCCTTCCATAAAAAGGATGAAATACTTCTAGAAATAATAGACAGCTTCATAGAGTCGTTAGATGACTATGAGAATAACTTCTTTTATTTAGAGAAAATTAAAACCTCATTTCATAAGCCTCGAAAACCTGAGACTCGAATAGCTTTCGAGAGCATCTTGAATGCCAATACCGTGAATTTTCTGTTGAAAAAAGACTCTATCGATAAAATTAGAAATTTCATGACGCCTGACTTTAAAAAATAACGCCTCATGCGGCCGTACCCTCAGATCTTATAAGTTTAAAGTCTGAGGGTGCCCCCGGCCCATCCGAGGCATCTGTCGCCAGTTCGTTGTGCTGTGTCAGCAGTTGGGACTGTTCGGAGAAAATCTGGTCGCTATCGATGGCAGTTAATTCAAAGCAGTCAACAACCGCGACCGCAATTTCACCAGCGCCAAACTGAAGCGGCGAATGGAGGAAATTGAATTGAGTAAGCGCCGAGATTTTGGATGGAGTGACAGTGTTAAAGCCCGTCCACGATACGACCACCATCCATGGGGTTTGAGGCCTCAATCGACACTAGCCGGTCGATCAGGTGCCAGCGAGCCAAGTGAGAGTGCCCACTTACATCGACTTGACCGATATCACTTCCACAAACCTGAATTTTTTTCTGGCCGTCTTAGTCGCTTCTTGCTCCGCAACCAGGGAACTCAGCGTATCGGCCTCATGTACCATCTCGTGCATCTTGCCTTCAAATTCATTTCCCACCCGCAGCGTGACTCTCAGCCTGGGCGTGAAGCCTATTGAGGCTTTCTTTTTCTTCGGGGCCTTTACTGGTTGCACGATCACGACATCAGGAACGACGTCTTGCACGTGTGAGTTAATTGCCGGCGCAGGGGACTCAGACTCACCGAATAGTGCACGGCGCATCTCGTCTTCTGTCAATTCCGTATTCATATCATTTCTCAGAAGGGTGTTATGTATAACCTGCCCAATTCTATCAGCGTGGCTGGAATTTGTAGTAAAGAGTCGCTGGGGCAGGCCTGAAGCACTAGAGCCACCAGACTATCGGCGAGCGTCAGCGTCAGGCAGGCAGCTTTTATGCGGATAAGCAGCTTATTGATACTGCATGCTTGTGTTGTCGCGGCTTCACATTTACGCTTTGCTTCGTCGCGGTCAATCCCGTGACCGGGTGTCAGAACCTGAATCAAAACCAAGGCGCGGTTTCTTCCATTCCGCACAGTCAGCACTTTGAGTGCTAGCTGCTGCTTTTCTATGGCGAACCGTGCGGGGCAGGCTTCGGCCTGGCCGGTTCCTTGGTTTCCGGTTTCTGACCCCCGTACGGTTTGCCACCCTACGCCGAGTCAGAACGGTGGATGGCATTCCTTAATCAAACCAAGGAGATAAGGAAAATGCCCTGTCCCCCTTTTAAGCTCGTGCGCCACCCCGGCCGTTTGTTTTGTACTTCAATCCATCTCGGAGGATTCCGTGATGTTTGATCTCTCGCTTCTAATCGGCCTCCCCAAACCCCACACCATCGATACAGCATCGCTCACCCCTGAAGATGCCGCGATTAAACTACGGCAGGCTGCCACGCTTCGGCTTAATGGAGCACAAAGTATTCTGCTTCATTTTCCGCAGGACGTTGAGCTGGCAGTGGAGCTGCTGGATGATGCCGCCGTGTTATACGACAAGGCGTTCCGGTACTTGACCGGCATCCCTGCTCAGCGCGTTCATCAACAGACCGGTGAGTACGTCTCTGTCCCCTCCGCTGAAGGCTGTCCCGCGATCCAAACCCCGTGGGGCGATGAATTCGCTCCGACGATCAAGGATGGCGTTCGGTGTGCAGAGACCTGGCTTGACGGTTCATCATTACCGTTATGGTGGGCACTGGCGCAGAACCGAAAACGTCATCGTCCAGGCGATTTTCAGGAAGCGTTCGAGGTCGGTTTTCTGCTGCGTTTGCAGCAGACGCTGCTCAACCTTCGTGACGCTGCTGCATCCCGACCAACAAGTTTCGATGCTTGAGGCGCTAATTGACGTTTGAGTCTTTGCTTTTTCCGCCAAACCCTCCGATCCAGCGATCTTTGATCGCGCCGATCGGAGGGTTCACTCGCTTTTTCTCGAAGCTTCCTCGTTCCACCCTCCTATTTCAAATTTAATTAGCGTTACGCTGTCGTTTGCCCGTCAGAAACTATTCACTACCGTTATCGATCGCAGTGCAGTTGCGGTGTCAAAGAGGGTCTTGTCGTGGGGCCATGGGTACGGAGGTGGCGACAGCGGCGACAGCGGCGACAACACAGGCAGAATGGGGCTTGAGGCATGGCGACAAAAGTGGCGACAGTCGCCACTTTTTGCACGCTTTGGCCGTGACGCTTGACCGCCTTTTCGAGTGGGTATAAAAGTTGGCGCACGGACCGCTGTCGTTGACAGCACCAGCCCAGGTAGCCAAAACCTTCAAGGCTACGCCACTTACGTGGTGGTTCTCCCGAAGTGCGATTAGCGTCCGGCGGCTCGCACGATCACTCCCCAGGGGTGATGGATGCCTACTCGACTGTTCTGCCCACTGCGGCAGACGATGGACCTACCTCGCTGCGCTGCAGCAACCTCACCTCTTGGCACACTTCGCTGCGCCAATCGCGCCCGTCTCTTTCTCCTGGAAAGAGACGGGCGCTCGTACCGCTGCTGCAAGCCACGCCGTACACGGCATTGCCGCAACTCTCCTCGTGACAATCGGCCTGACAAATTCGATTCGTCACCATCCGCAACGACACAGGCACCGGTGCCGCAGCCCATGGAAAGGTTGTACCTGGCTGACAGTCAGGCATGCCCCAGGTGTCCATGTCTTTGCCTTCTCCCACCCAGGATCTCCAGGTGTCGAACTCGTCAGTCGGCACAGCCTCCACCCGCCCGCATTTTCGGATGCGTCTAAGGAGGCCAGATTCATGGGTTCATGCCCTCGCTCCCGGCCGTAAGGAGCCGTTCGTTCCGCGTCAGTGAACACCTCACAGGCCGCAGGGGCCTTGATCCCTGATAACACTCAACAGCCGTGGCGGGACTACGTGAGGACAGCCAGCAATGAACGAGGAGAGGGCCCATGCAGCAGTTAGATCCGAAGCTTGAACTACCACAACCACCTCGACCGCTGATTGAGTCGAATCCCGTGGCCCAGCCTTATCCGGTGCCGGCACTGGGTGGGATTCTTGGGCCTGCGGTTGAGCGCATGGCCGAGGTCATCGGCGTGCCCCAAGCACTGGCCGCGCAATCGGTCTTGGCTGCCTCGGCGCTGGCCACTCAAGGTCATGCGGGCTTACAGCTCGACGGGAGAAATTATCCCCTGTCGCTGTACCTGATTACGGTGGCCGCGTCCGGTGATCGCAAGACCGCCGCAGACCGATGTGCATTGCTGCCAGCACGGCAATGGGAGCGTGAACAATGGCTGCGCTACCGCGAACAGCTTGCCTACTACCGCGCCGCACAGCGACAGGCGCAGCGTATCAACCCTGCGGATCCCGCCCCCAAAAACGGCGTACCGCTCGAAGCGGAGCCCTCAGCCCCTAGGCTGATCACCACGGACCCGACTATCGAGGCCCTGATCAAGGGGCTCTGTCATGACCTGCCCAGCATGGGTTTGTTCTGTGACGAGGGCGGACAATTCCTCGGCAGCAGCACCATGAATAGGGATAATCGTTTGAAAGCCGTGACGACCTTATCGTCACTCTGGGACGGTAGCCCGATTGATCGTGCGCGCTCCATGGCTGGCGAAAGCCTGCGAGCCTACGACCGACGCTTGAGCCTGCACCTGATGCTGCAACCGTATCTAGCCATGCAGTTGCTCAGTGACCCGTTGCTGCAGGGGCAAGGCATTCTCGGCCGCTGCCTGATGACCTGGCCCACTAGCCTGGCCGGACAACGCAGCTACCAGGCTGTCGACTTGTCCAATGACGCTGCCCTAACGCGCTATCACCACCGCCTTTCGGCGCTGTTTCATCAGCCCTGGTCACTTACATCTGACGGTGCTCTGCAGCTATCACCGCTGACCCTCAGTCCGTTGGCCCGCCGTCGCTGGATAGATCTGCATGATGCCATCGAAGCCCAGTTGGGTGAGTTTGGCGAGCTGGCCTGCGTGCGGCCTAGCGGATCGAAGGCCGCCGATAACCTGCTGCGCGTCGCCGGCATTCTGGCAGTGGTGGAGGAAAGCAGCGTCGTGGAGGTCGACCATATCCAACGGGCCTCGGCTTTGGTTGGCTACTACCTTACCGAGATCCAGCGCCTGACTGAGCAGGAGCCAGTGTGTCGAGTTAAGGAGGAGGCGGATCGGCTGCTGCGCTGGCTGCAGGTCAAAGATTGGAAGCGCTTCAGTATTCGGGAACTGAATCGCAATGGTCCCCGCTTTGCCCGTAAGAGCAGTCGCCATGCCACCAAGCTACTGGTCGAATTGCTTGATCATCATTGGCTGGTTACCGACGGCCACACCTTCGAGGTGCGCCATGTTCAATCTTGATGAGGCACTGCGCAACCACTTAGCTCAACGCCAAAAGGAGCCGAAAGCGCGGTTTGTCGCCGCGAGTGTCGCCACTTTGTCGCCACGCTCAAAGTCAGGTAAGACAAGGGTTGTCGCCGGTGTCGCCGGTGTCGCCACCCTCCGTAGAACTATCACCTCGACGACAGCCATTATCCAATGGTTGAAAGAGGAGGGCGCAGATCTCTACGTCACCGAAAACAGGCTGTGTTTTCGCCCGACTGATTGGGCTCAACTCGCCATCGTGAGCGCGCACTGGCGAGCCCTCTTGCATGATCTCGCTGTAGTCGATCAGGAGCAGAAAAATGGCTCGAGTCGGTAAGCGAGCTGGGCGCAATTTCGGCTTCGGTCGCCAGCTCAGCTATGCCGGACCGCAAGCCTTGAAAGATCTGTTTGGCGACGGCCACTTTGCTACCGTCAAAGCCCATAGCGATCGCTGGCGGGCGTTCGTGCAATGGTGTCGATCGGATGAAGGACCGGGACTCAACGACGCGCTACAGATCGACCGTGAGATCCTTATGCGGTACGCCTTCCATTTGCGCGAGCAGGTTGATCAGGGCAACGTCGGCATTGCCACCGCGCAGAACCGCCTGTCCAGCGTGAACCGAACGATGGCCGCGCTGCGCGGTGATCAGTACGTCAAAATCCCCAGTCCGAGCAAGGCGCTGGGCTTGCAGCGCTCAAGCGTGCGTAGTGAGGCCCCGCAAGGCCAAGACCGTGCGCAGGTTGAGTTGATCGCACGGGCACTGTCAGATCGTCAGCAATCGAGGGTGAGTGCCATTGTGCTTCTCGCCCGGGAGACTGGTATGCGCCTGCGTGAAGCGATCTTGGCAGACTTGCCACGGCTGCAACGAGAGGCTCAACAGCTGGGGAAAATCAACATCCAGGACGGTACTAAAGGTGGTCGATCAGGGGCCTCGGCACCGCGTTGGATTACGGTCACGGATCAAGTTCGCGATGCCCTGGATTGGGCCCGCGCGACTTCACCCAATGGCAGCCGGAATTTGTTGGCGCCCGACGAAAGCTACAAAGACTTTATGCAGGCGGTTGTGCGACCGGCACGGGACCTCCTGCATGAGCAGGGGTTGAAAGGTTTTCATGAGCTACGGGCGGCTTACGCCTGTGAGCGCTATGAGCAAATGACCGGCTTCCCTGCCCCCGTCAATGGCGGTCGTGTTCATCGAGAAGATCGCCAACTCGATCAGCGTGCACGACAGCAGATCAGCCATGAGTTGGGACATAACCGCATCGATGTGGTGAGTGCCTACATCGGAGGTCGGTGATGAAGTTTGAATTCGACATGGCGTTGTTTCTGAGCCCCGTGCTCAAAGGTGCGTATGCCACGCGGCAGCGGCACATCAGACAAGCAGAAAGGATGCACGAGGTGATTCGTGAGCGCTGGGGTTGCGCGACTCCCTGGTCCTGGAGAGAAAAGCACGTGAGATGGTTTCTGGAGCACTACCTGCGATGCTCAGCTCCAGCTACCGTCTACCACTACGAATTAACAGCAGGGTTGATCCGCCGCAGGAAAGCGAAATTCGGGGTTGCCTGATAGACCTTTTAAGCGTGAGCCCCTGAGTGTGGGAATGCGGAGCCTTCCCACACTCAGGGGCTTGGCCCAGATGCGCAGCCATGCGAGAGATTTATCGACCGTCGTCATTTCTGTCGCCATGCTTCTCGACACGGATGGCATGGATTGTTGCCGGTGAAGCTCAGCGTATCGGCACCACGTTACGGTCCCTGGTTTGATTGATGGCAGATGCCGATAGGCTACCGGTGGCCGCCTTCTGGATATGTTCACTCCACCAGGCCATCATCGGACGCCGGCGTTCGATGTAATCCGCCCGGTTGTAGGCGCTACGAACTTCGTCCTTGTCGACATGCGCCAGCGCGACCTCGATCAGCTCTGGATCCCAGCCATGCTCATTCAGGATGGTGCTCGCCATTGAGCGCAGGCCGTGGCTGACTAGACGGTCCTGAAAGCCCATGCGCTTCAACGCCATGTTGGCGGTCTGGCTATTGGCATGGGTGCGGGGGTTTCTATCTGAGGGGAACACGTACTCTCTGTTACCGCTGAGTTGCTTGAGTGTCTCCAGTAACGAAAGTGCCTGATCAGTAAGAGGGATTGTGTGCGGCCGACGCTTTTTCATGCGCTCTGGCGGAATGGTCCAAATGCGCTTGTCGAAGTCGATATCTGCCCATCGCGCGGTGGCTGCTTCGGCAGGGCGGGTCATCGTGTGCAGTTGCCATTCGATCAGGCAGCGGGTCGTGCGCTTGATGCTGGCGTTCGCGATTTCCATCATGAGCTCGGGAAGCTCCTCAGGTGGTAGCGCAGCCATGTTCTCTTTCTTGGGTTTCTTGAACACCGCCCGAATTCCGTTGAGGGGGTTCGCAAATATCAGCCCGGAGTTGACCCCGTAGGTCATGATCTCGTTGAGTCGTTGGCTCAATCGTTTCACGGTTTCGAGGCTCCCTTTGGCCTCGATTGGGCGAAGGATCTTGATAACCATCGGAGCAGTGATTTGAGAGAGCGGTGTTGTTTTCATACTTGGGAAAACATGAAGCGTCAGCGATCTCCAAATATCTTCGGCGTAGGCTTTGGTTACGGAGTCTTTCTTCAGCTCGAACCAGGCCGTGGCCACCTTCTCGAAAGTGTGTTCACTCTCAGCAAGTTTGGCTTGCCTTACCTCATCACGCTGGGTTTTGGGATCAGTGCCCAAAGCGAGCAACTCACGCGCCTCTGCGGCTTTCTTCCGGGCGTTGGCTAGCGAGAGGTCGGGGTATGGACCAAGCGCCATGTTGATACGGCTTCTGGTCAACGGCTCGCGGTAATTGAAATTCCACATCATCGAGCCGCTGGCGCGTACTCGAAGCTGCAAGCCATCGCCGTCGCTGAGGACGAAGTCTTTACCAGTTGCCTTGACTGCCTTGAGCTGGCGATCGGAGAGGCGGGTTGCGTTAGTAGGCATAGGGGCTACCTCCAGCACCGTTTTGGTATCCTGAAAATAGCATTTGGTAGTCCGGGATACCACCTGGGATACCAAAGCGCCTGGAACTCAGAAATCCTCCAAAGCCCCAAAAAGCGCTGAACCCTCTGTATTCACTGGATTTCAGGCACAAAAAAAGACGTCCGTGGACGTCTTTAGATGATGAAGTGGTGGAGCCGGGGGGAATTGAACCCCCGTCCGCCAGTACTCCGCTGTCGGTACTACATGCGTAGCCTTGTCTATTAAGTTAACCCTCAGCGACCCGACGGGCAGGGTGCTTTGGGCGAGTTGTGTAAGTTTTAGCCGCTTCGTCCACAACGTACTGCACGGCGATTCTGTTCTATATGACAATCACTTTGGGTTTACAGACATCCCCTGATGATTGCTGGACCCGAAGGTACCAGAAGCTCAGGATCTAAGGCTGCTTACGCAGCGAGAGAGAATTCCTGGCCGTAGGTTTCGTCATTGGCAACTATAAGTAGTTGCAACAGTGGATTTACGACTTCTGTTACCAAGTCGGCATGCACCTAAAGTTTCGCAACCGGCGTCGAATCCAAAGCGGCCCCGAACCTGCTGTGTGTAACCAGCAGGTAAGCGAAGTGTACGCCAATACGCGCGGCGAGTCGACCTTCTGTCCTTACCTGCATGTTATCTGGCCTGGCCCTAATGGCTATTCAAGTGGCTTTGAATGTCCTGGAGCGCTTGCTGCGCCAGGGAAACACACTCTCTGTCGTTGTTGGAGGCGTGGGCGGCCTTGGCTTGTTCGGCTTTGGTGACGACGACACCTTTGGTGGCGGCGTCCAGCGTGGCTGCGCTGGACAGCTTGCTATTGACCTCCTGGAGCTTCATTACGCATTGATCGCTATCGTTTGAGGCGTATGCGGAGGAGGCCAGCATTGTTGCAGTGAGGAGCAGTCCAGCCAGGGCGGAACGCTTCATGGGTATCTCCTGGAACGGGGGTGGGGATGGGCCACGCTGATTGGGGCTTAACAAATGGACTGTGGAGGCGTGCAAGGGTTCTGTTTTTGCTGGCGATGGGGTGAAAGATTTTTCCGGGAGGCGGGTGCGAAAAAGGGACAAGAAGCGCCTGATGCCGGTCAGTTAAGACCGCATGCAATCTGTTGCGGCTGCCGAGCTCGCGTGGCTGCGTTCGGCTGCGAAGTAGTCGTGAGTCTGCCTGATGCTCCGCAAGCTTAGGGGTTACATGGCTCAGAAGGCCAACCCGAAGGTTGGCCTTGTACTGGATTACTTCCCGCCTTTGTTCGCGTTCTTGAGTTGCTGGATAGTTTGTTCAGTCTCGGCTATGCAATCATCAGTCCCTTCCTTGGTGCCTTTTGCCTGATCGGCTTTGGCTTTCGTGACGCTTTCCATTACCTGATCAGTCATCTCTGGAGGAGTCTGTGCCTTGGCATTTTCGATGGTTTTCAAGTTGACCGCACAGAGGTCTTCGACCGCAAACGAGGGGGAGGCCAGCATTGAGGCAGTAACGAACAGACCTAGCAGTACAGAGCGTTTCATGAGTATCTCCTTGAACTGAGGGTCCAGGCATCGCTGGCCATCAGGACGGGCTGCCAATTTGAGGGGAAGTCCCGCGCTGCGGGACTTGATCGGTGGACTGTGGCAGTACGTCAGGGTTCTATTTTTCTTCAGGTTGCCCTGGCCTGAGTGACCCGATCCACTAGATAGACCAGCCCGTGGTAGTCAATTCCACCGTGTTGCGTCAGACCGATCTCACAAGTGCGGCTGGTGGAAATCCCTTCGCTGCATTGCTGAACCGCGTCCTTCAGCGTGCGTAACGAATGCGCGTTCAGTTCCGGCGTGGTAAAGCCCTTGTCGCCAGCGAAACCGCAGCAGTGAATGCCTTCCGGAATGACCACGTTTTTACTGCATTTGCGCGCCAGATCGATCAACGCCTGGCTCTCGCCTAGATGCTGCGTGCTGCACGTGACGTGCACCGCGATAGGTGCTTCCTGCGGGGTGAAGTCCAGTCGGTCCATCAAATGCGTACGGATGAAACGCACCGGGTCGTACAGGTCCAGTCGTTCGTCGCCGAGGTCCTGAACCAGCCGCAGCGTGCAGGGGCTGGTGTCGCAGTAGATTGGGTCGAGCCCGCCGCGGCTGGCATGCAGCAGTGCGCCGATCAGCTCCTGACGTTTGTGTTCGGCCTGTTCGGCATAGCCCTTGGACGCGAATGGCTGGCCGCAGCAGAGGTTGTCCTGATTGTCTGGAAAGACGACCTGGTAGCCGGCTTTTTCCAGCAGGCCACGGGTTTTGTCGTACAGCGACATTTGCTCTTTATCACCCGCCGCCGGGCCCATGACCCGCGACACGCAGGCCGCGAGATACACCACCCGAGGGCGCTCGTCCGATACGCTCGGGCTGAAGCGAATGGCCTTTTCCGGCTGTGGCATGGCGTTGGTCCATTGCGGAACCTGGCCTTTGGACAAACGGGTCAATGTTGCCGAAAGCTTCGCCAAACGTGGTGCCCCCAACAGCATCCGTGCACCGTTGGCGACGTGCAAGGTAAAGCGCGCGCCTTGTAACGCAGTGGCGAAATTGCCTTCAATCCAGTTGGCGGTTTTCGTATGGGTCGCGTTACGGCCACGGAGCTTTTTCACCAGCTCGCCGGTGTTGATGCCTACAGGGCAACGTTGTGCACACAGGCCTGTGGCGGCGCAGGTATCGATGCCCTGATATTCGTAGGCCTGTTCCAGTTCGGCGGTGTCTATGCCGGCGCGTTTCTTCGCCTGGATGTCACGCCAGATCACGATGCGCTGGCGTGGGCTCAAGGTCAGGCCTTTCGACGGGCACACCGGTTCGCAGAAACCGCATTCGATGCACTTATCCACAATCTCGTCGGCGGCCGGCAACGGTTTCAAGTGCTTGAGGTGAATCTGTGGATCGTCGCTGAGCACCACGTCCGGGTTGAGAATGCCGTTGGGGTCGAGCAGGCGTTTGAGCTGCCACATCAACTGGTAGGCGTCGCTGCCCCATTCCAGTTCGACGAAGGGCGCCATGTTGCGACCGGTGCCGTGTTCGGCCTTCAGCGAGCCGCCGAACTCCACGGCCACCAACTGCGCCACGTCGTCCATGAACGCCTGGTAGCGTGCGACTTCTTCCGCGCTGTTGAAGCCTTGGGTGAAGACGAAGTGCAGATTGCCTTCCAGGGCGTGTCCGAAAAGGATCGCTTCGTCGTAGTGATGTTTGTCGAACAGCTCGATCAGGCGATTCACGCCGATGGCCAGTTGTTCCACCGGGAAGGTCACGTCTTCGATGATCACCGTGGTGCCGGTTTTGCGCACCGCGCCGACGGCGGGGAAGGTGTCCTTGCGGATCGCCCAGAGCCGGGCGTTTTCCACCGGGTCTTCGGTGAAGTCGACTTGTTTTTCCACTGGGAAGTCGGTCAGCGACGCCATGATCTGCGCCAGTTGTTCCTGCAGCAAAGTGGAGGAGGCCGCGCGGGATTCGATCAACAGAGCGCAGGCATTAGGCGACAGTTGTTGTACGAAAGCCGGCATGCCGGGCTTGTCCTGCACTGAGCGCAGGCTGCGACGGTCCAGCAGTTCCACGGCCGACACTGGTTGGCTTTTCAGGACGGAAACCGCGTTGCAGCAGGTTTCCACGTCCGGGAACACAATCAGCGCCGATGCCTTGTTCGGGTGATCGATCACCGTGTCGTAGGTCACCGCGCTGATGAACCCCAGCGTGCCTTCGGAACCCACCAGCAAGTGGCTCAAGATATCCACAGGCTCGTCGAAATCCACCAGGGCATTGAGTGACAGCCCGGTGGTATTTTTCAGACGGTATTTGTGGCGAATTTTCGCAGCCAGTTCGGCATTGGCGCGGGTCTCGCGGCCCAGTGTCGCCAGACGCTCCAGCAATTCGGCGTGGCTCTTTCGGAACGCCGCAACACTGCTGGGGTCTTCGGTATCGAGTCGGCTGCCATCGGCCAACACCAGACGAATGCCGGCCAGGGTGTGATAGGTATTTTGCGCTGTGCCGCAGCACATGCCGCTGGCATTGTTGGCGACGATGCCGCCGATTTTACAGGCATTGATCGACGCCGGATCCGGACCGATCTTGCGTCCGAACGGTGCCAGCCACGCATTGGCCTGCGCGCCGATCACGCCCGGTTGCAGACGGATTTGCGTGCCCTGGCCACGGATCTCGCGACCGTTCCAGTTATCCCCCAGCACAATCAGCACCGAATCGCTGATGGCCTGGCCGGACAGGCTGGTGCCAGCGGCGCGGAAGGTCACCGGGACGTGGTCCCGTTGCGCCAGTTTGAGCAGCGCCACCACTTCATCTTCGGACTCGACGCGGATCACCAGTTTTGGAATCAGCCGGTAGAAACTGGCGTCGGTGCCGAAGGCCAGGGTCGACAGCGGATCGTCGAAACGTCGTGCTTCAGGAATCAGTTGCTGCGCATCGCGCAGAAAAGCCGCCGGTAGACTCATTGGTCCTCCAGGATCAACACCACCAGGTCTTTCGGGCCGTGGGCACCGTAAGCCAGCACTTGCTCGATGTCGGCAGTCTTCGACGGGCCGGACACCAGCAAGGCGTTGGTCGGCATGCCTTGGGCCCATTCGAATTCCTGCTGCACCTGATAGAAGTTGTCGCGGATTTCACTGGCCTTGAGCAGGGCAAAATGCACTGGCGGCACCAGGCTCATCAAGCGCGGTTCTTCCCGCGTCGGCCAGAGAATCAGGCTACCGGTCGCGGCGATCGCGCCGAGGGTGGTAGTCAGGCTGGCCGGGGTGTCGTTGAACAACTCGGCTTTCCATTCCTCGACCGGGCGGTTGTAGGCTTTGAGCGCTGGCAGGCCAGGATTTTTCGCCCAATGCTCGGTGATGCGTTGCCCGTGGGGCGTCGTCGGCGCAATCAGCAGGCTCGGCAACTGGCGGTCCCGCAGCAGTTGCGCGAGCAATTCGGGCCAGCCTTCCCTGGACGTCAGATGGATTTCGGTATGCACCGCTTCCATCAGTTTGCGCAGTTGCGAAATGCGTTGTTCCGGCGTGTAGGTGTAAGGCTCGGTCACCAGTTCGACATCGAAGTTGTCAGCCACCGGCGTGGTGCCCGTCAGACTGTTGCGCAATTTGGCGAGGATATTTTGCTTGGCGCTCATCAACGGTCCCCCTGTTTGGCCAGATGCTCGCGGGCCATGTCATGCAGTGAGCGGGCCGCGGGTTTCGGTGCGCTGTGGTTCTGGGTCCATGGGCCGACGTTGCTCGGCGTCAGCGCTCGCAGGCGAGTGGCGAAGAAGCCGAACAGGCGATAAAGCGTTGGCGAACTGTTGAGCCTGGCCCAGGCGTTCCAGATAAATCGTTCTTTGCGCGAATACTTGCTGCCCTGACCGCGCATCACTTGATGTGGGCTGTCCGGCGCTTTGACGTTTTCTTCCCGCAGGCGACGCAGCAATGCAGGAATCGGAATTTTTACCGGGCAGACCTCACCGCAGGCGCCGCATAACGACGAGGCGCTCGGGTGGTCGGGGACTTTCGCCAGGCCGACCATGTGCGGGGTGATGATTTTTCCGATAGGCCCAGGGTAAACCTCTCCGTAGGCATGGCCGCCGATTCGGGTGTAGACCGGGCAATGATTCATACAGGCGCCGCAGCGGATGCAGTTCAGGGTCTGGCGCAATTCGCTGTCGGCAAACGCCTGGCTGCGACCGTTGTCCAGCAGCACCAGGTGCACTTCCTGTGGGCCGTCGAGTTCATGTTCCTTGCGCGGGCCGGAGATCATGTTGACGTAGGTGGTGATCGGAATGCCCAGTGCCGAGCGGGTCAGCAGCGACAACAGCGGCACCACGTCGCGCAGGTTTTCCACGACTTTTTCGATGCCGGTTACGGCGATGTGCACTGGCGGCACCGTGGTGGTCATCCGCCCGTTGCCTTCGTTTTCCACCAGCAGCAAGGTGCCGGTTTCGGCCACGGCGAAGTTGACGCCGGAGACGCCAATGTCGGCTTCGAAGAATTTCTGCCGCAAGACTTTGCGACCGATCTGAATGAGTTGGTCAACGTCCTTGGTGTACTCCACGCCAAGTTTGTCGTGGAACAAGGACGCGACCTGACCGGCATTCTTGTGGATCGCCGGCATAATGATGTGTGAAGGCTTCTCGTGGTCGAGCTGGACGATGTATTCCCCCATGTCCGACTCCAGGCATTCAATGCCTTGAGCTTCGAGGATATGGTTCATCTCCATCTCTTCGCTGACCATCGATTTGCCCTTGATCACTTGCCGCGCCTCGTGAGCGCGGATGATCGACAAGACGATGCCATTGGCTTCGTCCACCGTTTCCGCCCAGTGCACTGTCACACCGTTGCGGGTCAGGTTCTGTTCAAGCTGCTCGAGCAGGTCGGGCAACTTGGATAACGCGCGGGCGCGGACGGCATTGCCCAGCGCTCGCAAATGTTCTCTTTCATGGGCATCGCTGAAGGACGCTGCCCGTTTGCTCATCAGTGAATCCATCGCCGTGCGAAAGTTATTTCGCAGTTGCGTGTCAGCCAAGGCCTTGTGAGCCCGGCTGCGAAAATCTTCTTCTACGGCGACCGTAGGAATAATCGTGGAGCTGCTCATCGGGCACCTCCGGTTCGCTGCCAAAGGAAGCTGGCCAGATGCTGACCGCGCAACGCCTCCTGCTGTTTCTCCAACGAACCGTTGATGTTCATCAAGCAGCCGCAGTCGGCACTGAGTACCTTGTGCGCGCCGGATTCCTTCAACGCACGGGTCTTGTCAGCCACCATCGCACCGGAAATATCCGGCATACGGACGCTGAAAGTCCCACCAAAGCCACAGCATTCACTTTCGTGGCTGTGGTCGACTCGCTCCACGTTGCTCAGCTGCGCCAACAACTCACGGCCATGCAGGTGGGTGTTCATTTCACGGCGTGCCGAGCACGACGTGTGCAACGCCACTTTCACCGGTTCGCCGCTGTCCTTGAGCTGCACCTTGCAGACAAACAGCAGGAACTCGGCAAGCTCGTAAGTCCGTGCCGCGAGGGCCTGAACCTGTTTCAGCGTTTGCGGCTCGTCCTTGAACAGGTCGGCATAGTGTTCGCGCAACATGCCCGCGCAAGAACCCGACGGCACCACCACCGGATAATCCCCGGCAAACAACGCCAGTTGCGAGCGCGCCACGGTCCGGGCCTGTTCGGTGTAACCCGAGGTGTAGGCCGGTTGCCCGCAGCAGCTCTGCCCTTGCGGGTATTCGACACGAATGCCCTCGCGTTCCAGCAGGTGGATCGCGTCCATCCCGGCTTCGGGGTAGAACAGATCCACCACGCAGGTCCCGAACAGGTACACCCGTGACGGTTTTTCGCTGGGGTATTGCCGAGGTTCAGGCAGTGGCGGGGCGACGCGGGTCGCGTTCGGCACAGCGTTGTAAAAAAGCTCGCTCATCAGGCGTGTCTCCGGGTGGTCCCGGTTATCCGTCCGCTGAGGCTGCTGAATATAGAGAGAGAAGCTTTCAGCAGCCTTGCAGACCCGGTTGTGAATAGCTGACGCCGGGGGCGTAACCCAGCGTCGGTTTTTTCCGTGTGGCGTGTAGTGCTTAGTGCACCAGCATGCCGGTGAACCAGTAAGCCTGAGCCAAGGTGATCAGGCCGACGATCGTTGCAAAGAATAGGCTGTGCTTGAGGGTGAAGCGGAACAGATCCGATTCTTTACCCACCAGCCCGGTCGCGGCGCAGGCCACGGCGATCGATTGCGGCGAGATCATTTTGCCGGTCACCCCGCCGCTGGTGTTCGCCGCCACCAACAGGGTGTCGTTGACGCCGATCTGGTGCGCGGTGGTGGCTTGCAGCGAACTGAACAGCGCGTTAGACGAGGTATCGGAACCGGTCAGGAACACACCGAGCCAGCCGAGGAATGGCGAGAAGAACGGGAACGCCGCACCGGTGGCAGCCAATACCAGAGCCATGGTCGACGACATGCCCGAGTAGTTGGTGACGAAGGCGAAGGCCAGCACCATGCCGATGGACAAAATCGGCCAGCGCAGTTCGTAGAACGTCTCTTTTAAAGTGGTAAGACCAGTTTTAATGTTGACCTTCAGCACCAGCATCGAGATCAGCGCGGAGAAGAAAATCGCCGTGCCGGTCGCGGAAACCGGATCGAGTTTGAACACTGCCGGAATCGCTGTCGGGTTGGTTACGATCGGCGCGACCTTGATCACCATTTGATCCAGGTGCGGGATCGCGAAGTTGAACACCCAGCCATACATCGAGCCGCCGGCGGCAAACATCGCCTTGAACGGTTTCAGCGTCCAGATGGTGACCAATACGGTGAGGATCAGGAACGGCGACCAGGCTTTGAAAATTTCTCCCAGACTGTAGGGCGAAGCCACGGTGGTGCGCGGTTGGCCGAAACCACCGGTGCTGGCCACTACGGAAGCCGAGACTGCGCCGACGATGTGCGCGCCTGCAGCGCGTTTTGGCTGCCAGATTTTCAGGAACAGCGTCAGGGAAATCAGGCTGACCAGCGCCGAGGTGATGTCCGGCAGTTCCGGGCCAATGAAGTTCGAGGTGAAGTATTGGGTGATGGCAAAACTCAAGCCGGCCACCAGCGCAGCTGGCCAGGTTTCCCGAACGCCGCGCAGGCCGTCCATCATGAACACCAGCCAGAACGGCACGAACAGCGACAGCAACGGCAGCTGGCGACCGGTCATGGCGCCGATCTTGAAGGCGTCTATGCCGGTGACTTGCCCGGCGACGATGATCGGAATCCCCAAGGCGCCGAAGGCCACCGGCGCGGTGTTGGCGATCAGGCACAGGCCGGCGGCGTACAGCGGGTTGAAGCCCAGTCCAACCAGCAGTGCGGCGGTAATCGCTACCGGTGCGCCGAAACCGGCGGCACCTTCAAGGAACGCGCCGAAGCAGAAGCCGATCAGCAGCACTTGCAGGCGCTGGTCGTCGGTGATCGACAGCACCGAGCTGCGGATCACTTCGAACTGGCCACTCTTGACCGTCAGTTTGTAGAGGAACACCGCTGCCACGATGATCCACGCAATCGGCCACAGCCCGTAGGCAAAGCCATATCCAGCGGCGGCGAAAGCCATGTCGACCGGCATCTGGAAAGCGAAGATTGCCACGGCAATGGACAACGCCAGGGTGATGCTGCCGGCCACATGGCCTTTGAGGCGGAACACGGCCAAAGCCAGGAAGAAAAATACGATGGGAATGACGGCCGCGAGTGCGGACACGCCGAGACTGCCGAGCGGGCTGTAGAGCTGTTGCCAGGTTTGCATATGGGGTGGCCCCTAATTGTTGTTGGTCAGGCACTGGTCAGCGTTCTTGGATAATTGGTAAGACCAATTTACAATCGCTGTTGGCTAGGGTAAAAGCCTTGGAGGCGGTGTGTCAATTTGCCGCCCTAAAACTTTTGTCGAATGAGCGGTGCAGAACGCATCTGATCTGTTCGATCAAGCGTCGTCTGGTAGGTGCTGGCGCAGCGCCGATAGGCCAGAATAGAGAGCCCGGCGAGCCGCCGGGATCGTGGAGAATTGAGTGATGGGGTTTGATCAGATTCGGCAACGCCGTTTGTCTGACGATATTGTCGAGCAACTCGAGGGGATGATTCTCGAGGGCACCTTGAAGGCTGGCGAACGCCTGCCGGCAGAGCGTGCGTTGGCCGAGCAGTTCGGCGTGTCACGCCCTTCGTTGCGTGAGGCGATTCAGAAACTGGTGGCCAAAGGGCTGCTGGTCAGTCGTCAGGGCGGCGGCAACTATGTGGTGGAATCCCTGGGCTCGACGTTCAGCGATCCATTGCTGCACCTGCTGGAGAGCAACCCCGAGGCCCAGCGCGATTTGCTGGAGTTTCGCCATACCCTGGAAGCGTCCTGCGCTTACTACGCGGCACTGCGCGCCACCGAGGTGGATCGTGAGCGGCTGACGGCGGCGTTTGACGAATTGCAGGACTGCTATTCGCGTCACGATGAAGTGAGTCGGGCGGAAGAGGGCGCGGCGGATGCGAATTTCCACTTGGCGATCGCCGAGGCCAGTCATAACGCAGTGTTGCTGCACACCATTCGCGGGCTGTTTGACCTGCTCAAGCGCAACGTGGTGACCAACATTGGCGGCATGTACAAACAGCGCGTCGAAACCCGTGACATGCTGATTGCGCAGCACCGGGAGTTGTACCAGGCGATTATTGAGGGGCGGGCGGAAGAGGCGCGAGAAGTGTCCAGTCGGCACATTTTGTATGTGCAGGAAGTGCTGGAAGAGGTGCGTCAGGAAGTGCAGCGCATGGCTCGGGCGGAGCGACGCAAGGGGATGTAGTGTGTGGCGAGGGAGCTTGCTCCCGCTGGGGCGCGAAGCGGCCCCCCGGCCAGCATTGTGGGCAGATTGTTTACGACTGCTTCGCAGTCGAGCGGGAGCAAGCTCCCTCGCCACAAAAGCCGCGATCAGGCAGGAAAATTAATCTTCCTTGCCCTTGTTCCGCACCGCACGCTGCAATTCACGGCCGGCGTCGCGTTCGCGTTCGGTATCACGCTTGTCGTATTCCTTCTTGCCCTTGCCCAGAGCGATCTCGCACTTGACCATGTGCTTGCTCCAGTACCAGGACAGGCATACGCAGGCGTAACCTTTTTGCTGCACGGCAGCGGCCAGCTTCTCCAGCTCGCGCCGATTGAGCAGCAATTTTCGGGTGCGGGTCGGATCAGCGATAACGTGGGTGCTGGCCGTCGTCAGAGGCGTAATGTGGCTGCCGAGCAGCCAGGCTTCGCCATCTTTGAGCAGTACGTAACTGTCAACCAGTTGCAGTTTGCTTGCCCGCAGACTTTTTACTTCCCAGCCGGCCAGGACCAGACCAGCCTCGAACCGATGTTCGATGAAGTAATCGTGTCGCGCCTTTTTATTTTGCGCGATGGTCCCTGTTGGGTGTTTCTTCTGTTTAGCCATAGGGGCGGCATTATAGGGAGTTGCGCGCGAGTCGGCTACGGTGACGCTACGTGCTTGAGCAGGTTGATTGAATCCCGGACAATGCGGCCTCTTTTTTGAACGCTTGGGCGTGATAACGATGTCGACAGACAAGGTTTCTGTCCACGGCAGTTGGGCTAGCCGCTGGGTCTTCATACTCGCCGCGACCGGTTCGGCCGTGGGTTTGGGGAGTATCTGGAAATTCCCTTATATGGTTGGCGTCTATGGCGGCGGGGCCTTCGTGCTGATGTTCCTGGCCTGCATCGCGCTGATCGGTATGCCCGTCATGCTGGCCGAAACCCTGATCGGCCGGCGCGCGCGGCAGAGCCCGGCCAATGCCTTGAAGGTCCTGGCGCTGGAAGCGGGGCATTCGGCGAAGTGGTCCTGGGGCGCCTTTGCCGGGATGATCACGGCGTTGCTGATTCTGTCTTTCTATAGTGTGGTTGGCGGTTGGTCGCTGGATTACATCATCGACATGGGCCGTGGCGACTTTCGGGGCGTGACGGCTGATCAGGTCGGCGCATACTTCGGTAATGTGATCGCCGACCCATGGCGCCTGACACTTTGGCACACGATTTTCATGCTGTTGTCGGCAGTGGTGATCGCCAAGGGTGTGGTCGCCGGGCTGGAGCGCAGCCTGCGGATCATGATGCCGTTGCTGTTCGTGATGGTGATTGTCCTGCTGGGTTACAGCATGACCACCGGCCACTTCATGGAGGGCGTGCATTTCATGTTCGACTTCCATCCGGACAAGGTGCTTGATGGCTTGTTGCCGGCCATGGGGCACGCGTTCTTCTCCCTGAGCGTGGGTGTCGGCTCGATCATGATCTACGGCGCCTACATGCCGAAGCACTCGTCGATTTCCGGAACCGTCGTCGGTGTGGCGTTGCTCGACACCTTCGTTTCGCTGTTGGCCGGTCTGGCATTGTTTCCGATTGTGTTCGCTGCCGGCCTGAACCCGAGCGAAGGCCCAGGCCTGATGTTCGTCAGCCTGCCATTCGCCTTCGGTAACGTAGCGTTCGGCCAGTTGATGGGCGTAGTGTTCTTCGTACTGGTGGCGATTGCGGCCTGGAGTTCGGCGATTTCCCTGCTTGAACCGATGGTGGCTTACCTGGTTGAACGCACGAAAATCAGCCGCGCCTGGGTCACCTTCTGGCTGGCATTCACCTGCTGGTTCGTCGGCCTGGGTACCGTGTTTTCTTTCAATATCTGGAAGGAAGCCAAGTTTTTCGTGAACGAAGGCGGGCTGTTTCATCTCTACCAATGGGGGGCGGCCGGAGGCTTGGACTTCTTTGGTGTGATCGACTTCTTCACCTCGCGGATCATGCTGCCACTCGGTGGTTTGTGTTTCGTGGTGTTTGCGGGCTGGGTGATGGGGCGTGAAGCGGTGCGCGACGAGTTGTCGATCCGCAGCCCAGTACTGTTCGCCCTGTCCCTGTTTTTGATGCGCTATGTGGCGCCCATCGGCATTCTTGTAGTGTTTGCCGCACAGCTGTGGAAGTAACGCTGACATGACGACACACATTCAACGTTCGGCCCTGCTGCCGTATCCGGCGCAAGCGCTTTACGACCTGGTCAACGACGTGGCCCGCTATCCGGAATTCCTGCCGTGGTGCTCATCGACCGAAATTCTGGAAAGCTCTCCCGAGTTCATGCGCGCCAGCGTCGGTGTGGCCAAGGGTGGGCTTAGTCAGCATTTCGTAACGCGTAATACCCTGGTGCCCGGGCGTTCGATCGAAATGAACCTCGAGGAAGGTCCGTTCAGCCAGTTGCACGGCGTTTGGGTGTTCAAACCGTTGGGCGAGAAGGCCTGCAAGATCAGTCTGGACCTGTCGTTCGACTACTCGGGGCCGCTGGTGCGTGCGACGTTGGGGCCTTTGTTTAATCAGGCGGCGAATACGTTGATGGACGCGTTCTGCCAGCGCGCGAAGCAAATGCATGGTTGAGGCCGTGATCAAGGTCGAGGTGGTGTATGCCGCCGTTGATCGTCAGATGCTGCTGAGCGTAACGGTGCCGGTGGGCGCGACGGTGCGGGATGCGTTGTTCAAATCGGGCCTGAATGACGAATTCCCGGAGCTGGATCTGGGCAGTTGTCCGGTCGGGATCTTTGGCAAAGTGATCGCTGATCCGGTCATTCGCCAGGTTCAGGAAGGGGATCGCATCGAGGTTTACCGGCCGTTGCTCGCCGATCCAAAAGAAGTTCGGCGGTTGCGTGCAGCCAAGGCGGCCGAGGCCAAAGCCCGGAATCAGTGATTCGATTAAACGCCAGACAATAAAAACCCCGGACATGCCGGGGTTTTTATTGCGTCGCAAATTATTGCGGCGAGGTTTCCAGCGGTTCTGGAGTCGGGACCGGGACAGTTTCTACGTTGTCCACGTCCTTCTGGATCTGGTCCAGCAACGAGCCTGGCTTGACCGGTTTTTCTGGCTTCGGCTTCTCGGCGTTTCCTGCCGGCGCGGTCACGGTAGTGCCGCTGTCCTTGCCGAGAATGGCCTCGTCGCGGCTCACGCCTGGCATGAAATCGCCAGAGAGGCTGACAAGTTGGTCATTTGGGTTGAAGATAACGCTAATGCGTTCCTGTTGGCGTTCACCGCCACCGGGTTGCAGGCTATACAGGTAATCCCAGCGATCGGCATGGAACGTGTCGGTCAACAGAGGGTTGCCCATGATAAACCGTACTTGCCGACGGGTCATTCCCGGGCGCAACTGGTCTATCATGTCCTGCGTGACGACATTGCCCTGCTGGATGTCGATTTTGTAAACCCCGGGGAATGAACAACCGGCGAGTGCGAGCAGTCCCACAAAGGTGAAACTGGTTAGCAAGAGCTTGGTGTTTTGCATCGGTGGGCGACTTCCACTATCTTGGCTGGGACAACGTAAACGCCGATCATACCCGCATTAAGAGAAGCTGCGAAGCAGCATCGCGAGAAAGCTGACCATGGTTGAAAATAGCGAACTACGCAAAGCCGGCCTCAAAGTGACCCTTCCACGGGTCAAAATTCTGCAAATGCTCGATTCCGCCGAGCAACGCCACATGAGTGCCGAGGACGTCTACAAAGCACTGATGGAGGCTGGTGAGGACGTCGGTCTGGCCACGGTTTACCGTGTTCTGACCCAGTTCGAGGCAGCTGGCCTTGTGGTGCGGCACAACTTCGACGGAGGCCATGCGGTCTTCGAACTGGACGACGGCAAGCATCACGACCATATGGTCAACGTCGAGACCAGTGAAGTGATCGAATTCTTCGACGAAGAAATCGAGCGGCTGCAGAAAGCAATCGTCGACAAGTATGGCTTCGAGATGGTCGATCACAATCTTGTACTGTACGTGCGCAAGAAAAAGTAAGCATGTCGCGCGAACTTCAGGTTCGCGAAACGAACGAAGGCGACCTCAGGGTCGCCTTCGTGCTTTCTATCCTTCTTAGATTTTCGCGGTAACAACCATTTTCTTCGCGTGAGCCAGGGACTCCTTGGTGAGGTCGATGCCGCCGAGCATCCGTGCCACTTCTTCGACACGATCATTCTTGCTCAGCTTGGAGACGGCTGTGTGCGTGGCATCTTCACCGCGGACCTTGTGCACAAATAGATGTTGATGCCCCTGCGCCGCCACTTGCGGCAAGTGCGTCACGGTCAGAACCTGCCCGCGCTCCCCGAGGCGTCGCAGCAACTGGCCGACAATCTCGGCGGTCGGGCCGCCAATGCCTACGTCCACTTCGTCGAACACCAGCGTCGGTACGCGGGAGGTCTGTGCGGTGATCACCTGAATTGCCAGGCTGATGCGCGATAGTTCGCCCCCCGATGCCACTTTTGCCAGGGCTTTCAACGGTTGCCCTGGGTTGGCGCTCACCAGTAGTTCCACTTGTTCTAGCCCGTTGGGCAGCAGTTCGTCGCTGCTGTTGGGGCGCAGTTCGATGGTGAAGCGGCCACCGGGCATGCCCAGGCGCTGGATTTCCTGTTCCACGGCGCTGGCCAGGCTGCTCGACGCTTGATGGCGCAGGTCGCTCAATTCCCGGGCCTTCTCCTGATAATGACGGGCGTAGGAGGCCAGCTCATCGCCCAGTCGTTCGATGGATTCATCGTTGGCATTCAGGGTTTCGATTTCGTCGAGTAGCTTCTGTTGCATCTCGGCGACCTCGGTCGGCTGGATGCGGTGTTTGCGAGCCAGGGTGTAGATCGCATCGAGGCGCTCTTCCAGGTATTGAAGGCGTGCCGGGTCTGCGTCGAAATTGTCGAGAAAACGGTTCAATTCGCCCACCGCTTCTTCAACCTGAATCTGCGCGCTGGTCAGCAGGTTGCTGGCTTCACCCAGGGCGCCGATCGAATTGTTCACGCTCGATAGGCGATTGAGGCTGGCGGTCAGTGCGTTCAATACATTGCCGGAATCACTTTCGCTGCATTGTTCGACCACTTGCCGACAAATGCCCAGCAGGGTTTCGGCGTTGGTCAGGTTCTTGTGTTCCTGCTCCAGTTGCTCCAGCTCGCTTTCGCCGAGGCCGAGGTTTTCCAGTTCTTCGAGTTGATAGCTGAGCAACTGATGACGAGCGCGCTGTTCGTCGCCGGAGTTGGAGAGGCGTTCCAGCTCCTGACGGGTCTGGCGCCAGCGTTGGGCGGCCAGTTGCACCTGACGGGCAAGGTCCGTGGCGCCGGCGTACTCGTCGAGCAGGCGGCGATGGGTATCGGTTTTGAGCAGGGATTGGTGTTCGTGCTGGCTGTGGATATCGATCAGCAACTCGCCCAGGGCCTTCAGGTCGCCGAGAGGGCAGGGGGTGCCATTGATATAGCCGCGCGAACGCCCTTCAGCAGTGATCACGCGGCGCAGAATGCACGGGCCGTCGTTCTCGAGGTCGCGTTCGGCCAGCCAGGCGCTGGCTTCAGGGATGTCGATCAGGTCGAAGGTGGCCAGGATGTCGGCCTTGTCGGCCCCCGGGCGGACTACGCCGCTGTCGGCGCGATCGCCCAGGGTCAGACCGAGGGCGTCGAGCATGATCGACTTGCCGGCGCCGGTTTCTCCTGTGATCACGCTCATCCCGCGATCGAGTTCGAGATCGAGATGTTCAACGATGGCGTAGTTGTGTACGGACAGGTGCACCAGCATGAAGGCCGCTCCCAGGCTTTAGGTCTGGTTATTTATACAGTGTTTTGTTTCTGGCTGACAATGCCCCCGCTTAGGTCGATTTGCTTGATTGAAAGAAATCCTTAGCGCGCCTGGGAATGACAAAGCAGTTGTTTTTTGTAGGGTTAATCATCGGATAGCCCTTGAAGCTGAATTTTGCGACCCCATATACCGGGGCAGAAGCGTGAGTTGAGCTCGCGGACGATATTGGAAGGAGAAATCTATGGCTGACGAACAGACAGTGGATACGCAAAATCTAGACGCCAACCAGACCCCCGAGGCTTCGGGTGAAGACCTGGCGGCTCGTGTACAAGTGCTCGAAGAGCAATTGGCTGGTGCGCAGGATCAGGCTTTGCGTGTAGCCGCCGATCTGCAGAACGTCCGCCGTCGTGCCGATCAGGACGTTGAAAAGGCTCACAAGTTCGCCCTGGAAAAATTCGCAGGCGACCTGCTGCCGATCATTGACAGCCTGGAGCGCGGCCTGGAGCTGTCCAACCCTGACGACGAAAACATTCGTTCGATGCGCGAAGGGATCGAGCTGACCCTGAAAATGTTCCAGGACACCCTGAAGCGCTATCACCTGGAAGCCATCGATCCTGAAGGCGAACCTTTCAATGCCTCGCATCATCAGGCGATGGCCATGCAGGAAAGCGCCGACGTCGAGCCAAACAGCGTGCTCAAGGTGTTTCAGAAGGGCTATCAGCTCCACGGTCGCCTGCTGCGCCCGGCCATGGTCGTGGTCAGCAAGGCACCTGCACCGGTTTCGCCTTCGATTGACGAGCAGGCTTGAAATTAGCCGCAAGGCCCCCATTTAGAAGTCAAGCGTTTAAGTGCTACCGCAGTCAGCCACCACTACTGCGGCATCCAAATCCAAAGTTTCGGGAGAGTGAACATGGGCAAAATTATCGGTATCGACCTGGGGACTACCAACTCCTGCGTCTCCGTGCTGGAAAACGGCAAGGCCAAAGTTATTGAAAACGCTGAAGGCGCGCGTACCACGCCGTCGATCATCGCTTATGCCAACGATGGCGAAATCCTGGTTGGCCAGTCGGCCAAGCGTCAGGCAGTGACCAATCCGCATAACACCCTGTACGCGGTGAAGCGTCTGATCGGTCGTCGTTTCGACGAAGAAGTCGTACAGAAAGACATCCAGATGGTCCCTTACAAGATCGTCAAGGCTGACAACAGCGACGCCTGGGTTGAAGTGAACGGCCAGAAAATGGCACCGCCACAAATCTCGGCTGAAATTCTGAAGAAAATGAAGAAGACCGCCGAAGACTACCTCGGCGAGCCTGTGACCGAAGCGGTGATCACCGTTCCGGCCTACTTCAACGACAGCCAGCGTCAAGCCACCAAAGACGCCGGCCGCATCGCGGGCCTGGACGTAAAACGCATCATCAACGAACCAACCGCAGCCGCACTGGCCTACGGTATGGACAAGGCCAAGGGCGATCACACTGTGATCGTTTACGACTTGGGTGGCGGTACTTTCGACGTTTCCGTTATCGAGATCGCTGAAGTCGATGGCGAGCACCAGTTCGAAGTGTTGGCCACCAACGGCGACACCTTCCTGGGCGGTGAAGACTTTGACATTCGCCTGATCGACTACCTCGTCGACGAATTCAAGAAAGAAAGCGGCATGAACCTCAAGGGTGATCCGCTGGCCATGCAGCGCCTGAAAGAAGCTGCCGAGAAAGCCAAGATCGAACTGTCCTCGAGCCAGTCGACCGACGTGAACCTGCCGTACATCACTGCAGACGCTACCGGTCCTAAGCACTTGAACGTGAAAATCTCCCGCGCCAAGCTCGAAGCGCTGGTGGAAGACCTGGTTCAGCGCACCATCGAACCTTGCCGCATCGCGATGAAAGACGCCGGTATCGATGTCAGCAAGATCGACGACGTGATTCTGGTCGGCGGTCAGACCCGTATGCCAATGGTGCAGAAAGCTGTTTCCGACTTCTTCGGTAAAGAAGCTCGTAAAGACGTTAACCCGGACGAAGCTGTTGCCATGGGTGCTGCGATCCAGGGCGCTGTATTGGCCGGCGACGTGAAAGACGTTCTGCTGCTCGACGTCAGCCCGCTGACCCTGGGTATCGAAACCATGGGTGGCGTGATGACTGCGCTGATCGAGAAAAACACCACGATTCCTACCAAGAAATCGCAAGTGTTCTCGACTGCTGACGACAACCAGAGCGCCGTGACCATTCACGTGCTGCAAGGTGAGCGTAAGCAAGCCGCACAGAACAAGTCCCTGGGCAAGTTCGACCTGGCCGAGATTCCACCGGCTCCACGTGGTGTGCCACAAATCGAAGTGACCTTCGACATCGACGCCAACGGCATTCTGCACGTAGGCGCCAAAGACAAGGCTACTGGCAAGACTCAGTCGATCGTGATCAAGGCCAACTCCGGTCTGTCCGAGGACGAAATTCAGCAGATGGTTCGCGACGCTGAACTGAATGCTGAAGAAGACCGCAAGTTCGAAGAGCTGGCGAGCGCTCGTAACCAGGGCGACGCACTGGTTCACTCGACTCGCAAAATGGTCGCTGATGCTGGCGACAAGGTGAGCGCTGAAGAGAAGACTGCAATCGAAGCGGCAGTAGTTGCCCTGGAAGCCGCTGTTAAAGGCGACGACAAGGCTGCGATCGAAGCCAAGGTTGAAGAGCTGTCCAAGGTCTCCGCGCCAGTGGCTCAGAAAATGTATGCCGAGCAGGCTCAGCCAGCTGAAGGCGCGGCACCGAAAGGCGAAGCGGCTGAAAAAGCTGACGACGTCGTCGACGCTGAGTTCGAAGAAGTTAAAGACCACAAGTAAGTTGTTGGTCGCCCGGTTGACTGCCTTCAGGCGGTGACTGGTAGGATGTCGCCGCGCGGGAGCTTGCTCCCGCGTTGGCGTGTCTGGAGTTAGCGAATTTTTACAGCATGCGACAACGCTCGCGTGTTGGTGGCATGGCCGGGGATGCTCCTGCTTTCCGCGCCGAAAGTGCTGCATCGAATCAAAGACCAGGATCGTTGAATTGACGTGAGTTGGGTCCGGGCCTGTATTGGGGCTCAACGAGTTTGACGAGGCTCAGGAGAGGTTTGTCGAACGTCCTTAAGAGTGCAAAGACTTATGGCAAAGCGTGACTATTACGAAGTATTGGGTGTTGAGCGTGGCTCAAGCGAAGCAGACCTGAAAAAGGCCTACCGCCGCCTGGCGATGAAGCACCACCCGGACCGTAATCCCGATGACAAAGCGTCGGAAGATATGTTCAAGGAGGCCAACGAGGCCTACGAAGTGCTGTCCGATTCCAGTAAGCGCGCGGCCTATGACCAATACGGTCATGCAGGTGTCGACCCGAGCATGGGTGGCGGCGGTGCCGGTTTTGGTGGCCAGAACTTCTCCGATATCTTTGGCGATGTCTTCAGTGACTTCTTCGGTGGCGGTCGCGGCGGCTCCCGTGGCGGCGCGCAGCGTGGCAGCGACCTGCGTTACACGCTGGAGTTGAACCTGGAAGAAGCGGTGCGCGGCACAACCGTGAATATCCGTGTTCCGACACTGGTCAATTGCAAGCCGTGTGACGGCTCGGGTGCCAAGAAAGGCTCCTCGCCGGTCACCTGCCCGACGTGTGGCGGTATCGGTCAGGTACGCATGCAGCAAGGCTTCTTCTCGGTGCAGCAGACCTGCCCGCGTTGCCATGGCCAGGGCAAGATCATTTCCGATCCGTGCGATTCCTGCCACGGCGAAGGTCGTGTCGAAGAGTACAAGACGCTTTCCGTCAAAGTGCCGGCCGGTGTCGATACCGGTGACCGTATTCGTCTGTCCGGCGAAGGCGAAGCGGGCGCGCAGGGTGGTCCGACCGGCGATCTGTACGTGGTGATCAATGTGCGTGAGCACGCGATCTTCCAGCGTGATGGCAAGCACCTGTTCTGCGAAGTGCCGATCAGCTTCGTCGACGCAGCGTTGGGCGGCGAGCTGGAGATTCCGACCCTTGATGGTCGGGTCAAGCTGAAGATCCCTGAGGGGACTCAGACCGGCAAGCAGTTCCGTGTTCGCGGCAAAGGCGTTGCGCCGGTGCGTGGCGGCGGCGCTGGCGACCTGATGTGCCGTGTGGCGGTCGAAACCCCGGTCAACCTGGGTCGTCGCCAGCGCGAATTGCTGGAAGAGTTCCGCAGCTCCCTGGCGGACGACAACAGTCATTCGCCGAAAACCACTGGTTGGTTCGAAGGCGTGAAGCGCTTCTTCGGCGATTTGTAAGGAGTGAGCATGCGACGTATAGCTGTGATGGGTGCCGCTGGCCGCATGGGCAAGATCCTGGTCGAGGCGGTGCAGCAGCGCGCGCCGCTGACCGGTCTGACCGCCGCCATCGTGCGTCCCGGCAGTACGCTGATTGGCGTGGATGCCGGTGAGCTGGCCTCGTTGGGGCGTATTGGTGTGCCGCTGTCCGGTAGTCTGGATTCGGTGGCCGATGAGTTCGACGTGCTGATCGACTTCACGCTCCCGGAAGTCATGCTGAAAAACCTGGCTTTCTGCCGTAAGGCGGGCAAGGCCATGGTGATCGGCACGACAGGATTGGACGCCGCGCAGAAGCAGTTGCTGGCCGAGGCGGGCAAGGATATTCCTATCGTGTTCGCGGCCAATTTCAGCGTCGGTGTAAACCTGTCGCTGAAGCTGCTCGACATGGCTGCGCGCGTGCTGGGTGATGATGCGGATATCGAAATCATCGAGGCTCACCATCGGCACAAGATCGATGCGCCTTCGGGCACGGCGCTGCGCATGGGTGAAGTAATCGCCAATGCGCTGGATCGTGATCTGCAGAAGGTTGCGGTCTATGGGCGTGAAGGTCACACCGGTGCGCGTGAGCGTGAAACGATCGGCTTTGCGACTGTTCGCGGTGGTGATGTGGTCGGTGATCATACGGTGCTGTTCGCCTGCGAGGGCGAGCGACTGGAAATCACGCACAAGGCATCCAGTCGTATGACCTTCGCCAAGGGTGCGGTACGAGCGGCTTTGTGGCTGGACGGTCGTGAGCCAGGCCTCTACGACATGCAAGACGTGCTCGACCTGCGTTAAGATGCAGCCAAAACCGGGTTCAAACATAGCCTTTGAGCCCGGTTTTAAACCGCCAAGCGACGTCCTGTCGCATTCTCCGGCCTTTAGGGCTCATTGGCGGTAGACCAAAAATGCCTTTTTCTGTAAGCTACAGCTTTAGTGTGTCCACTAAAAGCGCGCAGAATAATTCGATGAAGAAGCGGGGTGACGTGTCCATACGTCACTCCGCTTTTTTACAACCTGCGATCGCCCTTTCAGGCTTTATTTACGGGAGGTCTTCTTGACTAAGCCAGCCATACTCGCCCTTGCTGATGGCAGCATTTTTCGCGGCGAAGCCATTGGAGCCGACGGTCAAACCGTTGGTGAGGTGGTGTTCAACACCGCAATGACCGGCTATCAGGAAATCCTTACCGATCCTTCCTACGCCCAACAGATCGTTACCCTGACTTACCCGCACATCGGCAACACTGGTACTACGCCGGAAGACGCCGAGTCCGATCGCGTCTGGTCCGCTGGCCTGGTCATCCGTGACCTGCCACTGGTTGCGAGCAACTGGCGCAACACGATGTCTCTGTCCGACTACCTGAAAGCCAACAACGTCGTGGCAATCGCCGGTATCGACACTCGTCGCCTGACACGCATCCTGCGTGAGAAAGGCGCGCAGAACGGCTGCATTATGGCCGGTGACAACATTTCCGAAGAAGCCGCCATCGCCGCTGCCCAGGGCTTCCCTGGCCTCAAAGGCATGGACCTGGCGAAAGTCGTCAGCACCAAAGAGAAGTACGAGTGGCGCTCGACTGTCTGGGACTTGAAGACCGACAGCCACGCGACCATCGACGCTTCCGATCTGCCATACCACGTGGTTGCCTACGACTACGGCGTCAAGCTGAACATCCTGCGCATGCTGGTCGAGCGCGGTTGCCGCGTGACTGTGGTGCCAGCTCAAACGCCGGCGGCTGACGTTCTGGCTCTGAAACCGGACGGCGTGTTCCTGTCAAACGGCCCGGGTGACCCTGAGCCATGCGACTACGCGATCCAGGCCATTAAAGACGTGCTGGAAACCGAGATCCCGGTATTCGGTATCTGCCTCGGCCACCAACTGCTGGCTCTGGCCTCCGGCGCCAAGACCCTGAAAATGGGCCACGGCCACCACGGTGCCAACCACCCGGTTCAGGATCTGGACAGCGGTGTGGTGATGATCACCAGCCAGAACCACGGTTTTGCGGTAGACGAAGCGACCCTGCCAGGCAACGTTCGTGCGATCCACAAATCGCTGTTCGACGGCACCCTGCAAGGCATCGAGCGTACCGACAAGAGCGCCTTCAGCTTCCAGGGTCACCCTGAAGCCAGCCCTGGCCCGAACGACGTAGCGCCACTGTTTGATCGCTTCATCAACGAAATGGCCAAGCGACGCTAATCGCTCGCCCTGATGTAGCGAAGCCTGGGGGCGGTCCCGAAACCGGCGGCCCCCCTCAAGGCTTCAGAGATTGAACAAGACGGCTTGCCGACTGACCTGCGGATTTGAGTGACAACCCATGCCAAAACGTACAGACATTAAAAGCATCCTGATTCTCGGCGCTGGCCCGATCGTGATCGGCCAGGCCTGCGAATTCGACTACTCCGGCGCCCAGGCCTGTAAAGCCCTGCGCGAGGAGGGTTACCGCGTCATCCTGGTGAACTCCAACCCGGCGACCATCATGACCGACCCGGCCATGGCCGACGCCACCTACATCGAACCGATCAAGTGGCAGACCGTTGCCAAGATCATCGAGAAAGAGCGTCCGGACGCGCTGCTGCCGACCATGGGTGGCCAGACCGCCCTGAACTGCGCCCTGGACCTGGAGCGCGAAGGCGTTCTGGAGAAGTTCGGCGTAGAGATGATCGGCGCCAACGCTGACACCATCGACAAGGCTGAAGACCGTTCGCGCTTCGACAAGGCGATGAAATCCATCGGTCTGGACTGCCCGCGTTCGGGTATCGCCCATAGCATGGAAGAGGCCAACGCGGTTCTCGATCGTCTGGGCTTCCCGTGCATCATTCGTCCGTCCTTCACCATGGGCGGCACCGGCGGCGGTATTGCTTACAACCGTGAAGAGTTCGAAGAAATCTGCGCCCGCGGTCTGGATCTGTCGCCGACCAAAGAGCTGCTGATTGACGAATCGCTGATCGGCTGGAAAGAATACGAGATGGAGGTTGTCCGCGATAAAAAGGACAACTGCATCATCGTCTGCTCCATCGAAAACTTCGACCCGATGGGCGTGCACACCGGTGACTCGATCACGGTTGCACCCGCACAGACCCTGACCGACAAGGAATACCAGATCCTGCGTAACGCCTCCCTGGCGGTACTGCGCGAGATCGGCGTGGAAACCGGCGGCTCCAACGTCCAGTTCGGCATCTGCCCGAACACTGGTCGCATGGTGGTCATCGAGATGAACCCGCGGGTATCCCGTTCCTCGGCCCTGGCATCGAAAGCCACCGGTTTCCCGATCGCCAAGGTCGCGGCGAAACTGGCCGTCGGTTACACCCTCGACGAACTGTCGAACGACATCACCGGCGGCAAGACCCCGGCGTCCTTCGAGCCGTCCATCGACTACGTCGTCACCAAACTGCCACGCTTTGCCTTCGAGAAATTCCCGAAAGCCGACGCACGCCTGACCACTCAGATGAAGTCGGTCGGTGAAGTCATGGCCATCGGCCGGACCTTCCAGGAATCCCTGCAGAAAGCTCTGCGCGGTCTGGAGGTGGGTGTTTGCGGCCTGGACGAGAAGCTCGACCTGAGCAACCCGGAAAGCATGAGCATCCTCAAGCGCGAACTGACCGTGCCGGGTGCCGAGCGTATCTGGTACGTGGCTGACGCGTTCCGCGCGGGCCTGTCGGTCGAAGACATCTTCGGCATGAACATGATCGACCCGTGGTTCCTGGTGCAGATCGAAGATCTGATCAAGGAAGAAGAGAAGGTCAAGACCCTGGGTCTGTCCGCTATCGACCGCGACCTGATGTTCCGCCTCAAGCGTAAAGGCTTCTCCGATCAGCGTCTGGCCAAGCTGCTGGGCGTCACCGAGAAGAACCTGCGTACCCATCGTCACAAGCTGGAAGTGTTCCCGGTCTACAAGCGCGTCGACACCTGCGCCGCCGAGTTCGCTACCGACACCGCGTACCTGTACTCGACTTACGAGGAAGAGTGCGAAGCTGCGCCGTCGGGTCGCGACAAGATCATGATCCTGGGTGGCGGTCCAAACCGCATCGGTCAGGGCATCGAGTTCGACTATTGCTGCGTACACGCAGCACTGGCCCTGCGCGATGACGGGTACGAGACCATCATGGTCAACTGCAACCCGGAAACCGTTTCCACCGACTACGACACCTCCGATCGTCTGTACTTCGAACCAGTGACCCTGGAAGACGTGCTGGAAATCGTCCGCGTCGAGAAGCCAAAAGGTGTGATCGTTCAGTACGGCGGTCAGACCCCGCTGAAACTGGCCCGTGCCCTGGAAGCCGCCGGCGTGCCGATCATCGGCACCAGTCCTGACGCCATCGACCGCGCCGAAGACCGTGAGCGCTTCCAGCAGATGGTTGAGCGTCTGAACCTGCGTCAGCCGCCTAACGCCACCGTGCGCAGCGAAGATGAAGCGATTCGTGCCGCCGCCAAAATCGGTTACCCGCTGGTGGTTCGTCCGTCCTACGTACTGGGTGGGCGTGCGATGGAAATCGTTTACGAAGAGGAAGAACTCAAACGCTACCTGCGTGAAGCGGTTCAAGTGTCCAACGACAGCCCGGTGCTGCTGGACCACTTCCTCAACTGCGCGATCGAAATGGACGTGGATGCGGTCTGCGACGGCACCGACGTGGTGATCGGCGCGATCATGCAGCACATTGAGCAGGCCGGCGTTCACTCCGGTGACTCCGCGTGCTCCCTGCCGCCGTATTCGCTGCCTGCACATATCCAGGACGAGATGCGCGAACAGGTCAAGAAAATGGCCCTGGAACTGGGCGTGGTCGGCCTGATGAACGTTCAGTTGGCGCTGCAAGGCGAAGACATCTACGTCATCGAAGTCAACCCGCGCGCATCCCGTACCGTACCGTTCGTCTCCAAGTGCATCGGTGTGTCCCTGGCGATGGTCGCGGCTCGCGTGATGGCCGGTAAAACCCTGAAGGAAATCGGCTTCACCAAAGAAATCATTCCGAACTTCTACAGCGTGAAAGAGGCGGTGTTCCCATTCGCCAAATTCCCTGGCGTGGACCCGATCCTGGGCCCAGAGATGAAGTCCACCGGTGAAGTGATGGGCGTGGGCGACACCTTCGGCGAAGCCTTTGCCAAGGCTCAGATGGGCGCCAGTGAAGTGCTGCCAACCGGTGGTACCGCGTTCATCAGCGTGCGCGACGATGACAAGCCGCTGGTTGCAGGCGTGGCCCGTGATCTGATCAACTTGGGCTTCGAAGTGGTCGCCACTGCCGGTACTGCCAAGCTGATCGAAGCTGCAGGCCTGAAAGTGCGTCGTGTGAACAAGGTGACCGAGGGTCGTCCGCACGTGGTCGACATGATCAAGAATGACGAAGTCACTCTGATCATCAACACCACCGAAGGTCGTCAGTCGATCGCTGATTCCTACTCCATTCGTCGTAATGCCTTGCAGCACAAGATCTACTGCACCACTACTATTGCTGCTGGCGAAGCTATCTGCGAAGCGCTGAAGTTCGGTCCTGAGAAGACCGTGCGCCGCTTGCAGGATCTACACGCAGGATTGAAGGCATGATCAAATACCCAATGACCGTCAAGGGCGCTAAAGCCCTGGAAGAAGAACACGCTCATCTGACCAAGGTCGTTCGTCCGAAACTCAGTCAGGACATCGGTACGGCCCGCGAGTTGGGTGACTTGAAGGAAAACGCCGAATACCACGCTGCTCGCGAGCAGCAGGGGATGGTCGAGGCGCGGATTCGTGACATTGAAGGCCGCATGCAAAACGCTGTGGTCATCGACGTAACGACCATCGAGCACACCGGCAAGGTGATTTTCGGCACCACCGTCGAAATCGCCAATGTCGAGACCGATGAAAGCGTGACTTACCAGATCGTTGGTGAGGATGAAGCAGACATCAAGCTCGGCAAGATCTCCGTCGGTTCGCCGATCGCCCGTGCCTTGATCGCCAAGGAAGAGGGTGATGTGGTGGCGGTCAAAACGCCGGGTGGCGTTATCGAGTATGAGATTGTCGAAGTTCGCCACATCTGAAAGAAGGCGCCCGCTACGTGCGGGTGCCATGCTTTGGCAGCTGACCCAGATGCTCTGGGTTGGCGGCTTGTGGTTGTTGCACATCGGTCTGCTGCCGGTGCTGGGGCAAATAGGCTTGGCGCCGCTGCTGATCGACGAAATTGCAGGTGCGCTGAATACGCTGATGGTGGGATTCGCCACAGCGAGTGTGATTTTTCAGGCTTTGGTGCTGGTACAGGCCGAGGGTCTTGCCAGTCTATGGCGGGATATTCGCGGGCAACTGCTGCTGATGGCGCTGTATGGGTGCGCGATGTATTTCGCAGTACGCTTCGGTTGGCCGCAGGCGCTGCATTGGCAGTTGTTCAGCTATCTTGTCCTGGGGTTTTCCGGGCTGGTGCTGGTGATGCAGCCGGTGCCTGGATGGAGTGTCAGGGTGCGCGAAGCACACCCTTGACCCTTGCCATCACTTGAAGCGATGGACGTTCGACAACTGCTTGTTGACGCTGAAGTTCTTGCGATAAATCAGTGCCATCTTGCCGATGACCTGAACCAGATCGGCTTTGCCGGCCTTGCAGAGTTCTGCAATGGCTGCCAGGCGCGATTCGCGATCGAGGATGTTGAGCTTGATTTTGATCAGCTCGTGATCCGCCAAAGCGCGTTCAAGTTCGGCTAACACACCTTCAGTCAAGCCGTTGTCAGCCACAATCAAAACTGGTTTCAGATGGTGGCCAATGGACTTGTACTGTTTCTTCTGCTCTTGAGTGAGCGGCATAATCTGACCCTTTCGTCTGGATTCTGTAAAATGGCGGCCATTTTACCCGAGGGCTCGTGGATCCGCCCAATTAATCACGACCCTTATCATCGAGGTGCCCAATGGCGCGTTCCAAGACAAGCCTTGGTTGGCTGAAAAGACATGTCAACGATCCCTATGTGAAGCAGGCGCAAAAGGATGGCTACCGCTCGCGTGCGAGTTACAAACTTCTGGAGGTCCAGGAGAAATACAAGCTGATCCGTCCCGGCATGAGCGTTGTCGACCTGGGTGCGGCGCCCGGCGGATGGTCGCAGGTGACTAGTCGTCTGATTGGTGGTCAGGGGCGACTGATCGCCTCGGACATTCTGGAAATGGACAGCATTCCGGACGTGACTTTCATTCAGGGGGACTTCACCGAGGACGAAGTGCTCACGCGGATCCTTGAAGCTGTGGGTAATTCGCAGGTGGACCTTGTGATTTCCGATATGGCCCCCAATATGAGTGGTACGCCTGAAGTGGACATGCCAAAAGCCATGTTTCTTTGCGAGCTGGCGCTTGATTTGGCGGAACGGATACTCAAGCCGGGTGGTAATTTTGTGATCAAGATTTTTCAGGGCGAAGGGTTTGATGTTTACCTGAAGGATGCTCGTCGGAAATTCGACAAGATCCAGATGATCAAGCCAGACTCTTCCCGTGACAGTTCCCGCGAGCAATACATGTTGGCTTGGGGTTACCGCGGGCGTAGTGAGTAAAACGAGGTTTTTTGGCGGGGTGATAGGTTTTTCATATTTCGCCCCGCATGCATTAGCGAATATTGTGTAGAAAGTGTTTCACAAAGGGTTACAGACGGCGCCTGCCAGAGCCGTAGGTAATGTAGTAAGTTAGGCCGGTGAATATCATGCGAAGCGCGCGCCATTAGCGGAGCTTGCTTCAGAGGGTAGTTAATTGAACGATATGGCAAAGAATCTGATCCTGTGGTTGATCATCGCAGCTGTCCTGGTGACGGTGATGAACAACTTCTCCAGCCCTAACGAGCCGCAGACCCTCAACTATTCCGACTTCATCCAGCAGGTCAAGGATGGCAAGGTCGAGCGCGTAGCGGTTGATGGCTACGTGATTACAGGCAAGCGCAACGATGGCGACAGCTTCAAGACCATCCGTCCGGCAATCCAGGACAACGGTCTGATCGGCGACCTCGTGGATAACCACGTTGTGGTCGAAGGCAAGCAACCTGAGCAGCAAAGTATCTGGACTCAACTCCTGGTCGCAAGCTTCCCGATCCTGGTGATCATCGCCGTCTTCATGTTCTTCATGCGGCAGATGCAGGGCGGTGCCGGTGGCAAGGGTGGGCCGATGAGTTTCGGCAAGAGCAAGGCGCGCCTGCTCTCCGAAGATCAGGTGAAAACCACCCTGGCTGACGTTGCAGGTTGTGACGAAGCCAAGGAAGAAGTCGGCGAGCTGGTCGAGTTCCTGCGTGATCCGGGCAAGTTTCAGCGCCTGGGCGGTCGCATTCCTCGCGGCGTGCTGATGGTTGGTCCTCCGGGTACCGGTAAAACCTTGCTGGCCAAGGCGATTGCCGGCGAAGCCAAAGTACCGTTCTTTACTATTTCCGGTTCCGATTTCGTCGAAATGTTCGTCGGTGTCGGTGCCAGCCGTGTCCGTGACATGTTCGAGCAGGCGAAGAAGCATGCGCCATGCATCATCTTCATCGATGAAATCGACGCCGTCGGTCGCCACCGTGGTGCCGGCATGGGTGGTGGTCACGATGAGCGCGAGCAGACCCTCAACCAGTTGCTGGTAGAGATGGACGGCTTCGAAATGAATGACGGCATCATCGTCATCGCCGCGACCAACCGTCCGGACGTACTGGATCCTGCGTTGCTGCGTCCGGGCCGCTTCGACCGTCAGGTCGTGGTTGGCCTGCCGGACATCCGTGGTCGCGAGCAGATTCTCAAGGTCCACATGCGCAAAGTGCCGATGGGTGACGACGTCGCTCCGGCCGTGATCGCTCGTGGTACTCCTGGTTTCTCCGGTGCCGACCTGGCCAACCTGGTGAACGAGGCTTCGTTGTTTGCGGCTCGTGCCGGCAAGCGCATCGTCGAGATGAAAGAGTTCGAACTGGCCAAAGACAAGATCATGATGGGTGCCGAGCGCAAATCCATGGTCATGTCCGAGAAAGAAAAGCAGAACACTGCTTATCACGAAGCCGGCCACGCTATCGTCGGTCGCGTCGTGCCAGAGCATGACCCGGTCTACAAAGTGTCGATCATTCCGCGCGGTCGCGCACTTGGTGTGACCATGTTCCTGCCGGAAGAAGATCGCTACAGCCTGTCCAAGCGTGCACTGATCAGCCAGATCTGCTCGCTGTACGGCGGTCGTATCGCTGAAGAGATGACCTTGGGCTTCGATGGCGTCACCACCGGTGCGTCCAACGACATCATGCGTGCCAGCCAGATAGCACGAAACATGGTGACCAAGTGGGGCTTGTCGGAAAAACTCGGTCCATTGATGTACGCCGAAGAAGAGGGCGAAGTGTTCCTCGGTCGTGGCGGCGGTGGTCAGCATGCCAGTTTCTCTGGCGAGACGGCCAAGCTGATCGACTCCGAAGTGCGCAGCATCATTGACCAGTGCTATGGCACGGCCAAGCAGATCCTTACGGATAACCGTGACAAGCTTGATGCGATGGCGGATGCCCTGATGAAGTACGAGACGATCGATGCCGATCAGATCGATGACATCATGGCGGGTCGTACGCCTCGCGAACCTCGCGACTGGTCTGGCGGCAACGACACTTCCGGCACGCCTCCAGTGGTGCAGGATGGGCGTCCGGAAACACCTATCGGCGGCCCGGCTGCTGACGTTTAAGGTTTGAAATGACTTCTGTTCAGTCCTCGACCCGGTTGCCTTGCGGCAACCGGGTTCTTGATTTGGCCCAGACGCATGTCATGGGCATTCTCAATGTCACTCCCGATTCCTTTTCTGATGGCGGCCGATACAGCCAGCTGGACGCGGCCCTGCGCCACGCCGAGGCGATGGTGGCGGCCGGTGCGACGCTGATCGACGTCGGTGGTGAATCGACCCGGCCCGGTGCCAGGGCCGTTTCGCCGCTTGAAGAGCTCGAGCGCGTAGCGCCTATCGTTGAGCGCATCAGTCGCGAACTGGATGTGATTATCTCGGTCGATACCTCCACGCCTGCCGTCATGCGTGAAACCGCAAGGCTGGGGGCGGGGTTGATCAATGACGTACGCTCGTTGCGTCGAGATGGTGCTCTGGATGCAGCGGCGGCCACCGGTTTGCCGGTGTGCCTGATGCATATGCTCGGCGAGCCGGGCGACATGCAGGACAACCCTCAGTACCAGGATGTTACGAAAGAGGTCGGCGAGTTTCTTGCCGAGCGCATGGTTCAGTGTGCCTCGGTAGGTATCCCTGCTGAGCGGATCATTCTTGATCCGGGCTTCGGCTTCGCGAAAACCCTGCAGCACAATCTAAGTTTGTTTAAGCATATGGAGGCCCTGCATGCTTTGGGGCGGCCTCTGTTGGTCGGTGTTTCGCGAAAGAGCATGATCGGCCAGGCCTTGAATCGACCTGTGGGAGAGCGTCTGCATGGTGGTCTGGCACTTGCGGCGCTGGCTTCGGTCAAAGGTGCGCGTATATTGCGCGTCCATGATGTAGCGGAAACGGTCGACGTGGTGCGGATGATTGCCGCCGTAGAATCAGCTGAATAAGAAAGATGGAGTACTTATGAGTAAGAAATACTTTGGCACCGACGGCATTCGTGGTCGGGTCGGTCAATACCCTATCACTCCTGATTTCATGCTCAAGCTTGGCTGGGCGGCAGGCATGGCATTTCGCAGCATGGGCGCCTGCAAGGTGCTCGTGGGCAAGGACACCCGTATCTCCGGTTACATGTTCGAGTCGGCGCTTGAGGCTGGGCTGACCTCGGCCGGTGCTGATGTGATGCTGTTGGGGCCAATGCCGACTCCGGCCATCGCCTATTTGACGCGGACCTTTCACGCCGAAGCCGGCATCGTGATCAGCGCTTCGCATAACCCTCATGACGACAACGGTATCAAGTTTTTCTCTGGTAAGGGCACCAAGCTCCCGGATGAAGTCGAGCTGATGATCGAAGAGCTGCTAGACACCCCGATGACCGTGGTTGAGTCGAGCAAGATCGGCAAAGTGTCGCGAATCAACGATGCCTCGGGCCGTTATATCGAATTCTGCAAGAGTAGCGTTCCCACCGGCACCAGTTTTGCCGGCCTGAAGATCGTGCTCGATTGTGCTCACGGCGCGACTTATAAAGTGGCGCCTAGCGTGTTCCGTGAGTTGGGGGCTGATGTCGTTGTGCTTTCTGCCCATCCCAACGGCCTGAACATCAATGATAATTGCGGTTCGACCCATATGGCGCCGCTGCAAGCGGCCGTGCTGGCCGAGCGCGCCGATTTGGGTATCGCCTTCGACGGTGATGGTGATCGGGTGCAGATGGTTGATCACACCGGTGCTGTCGTCGATGGTGACGAGCTGCTGTTCATCATCGCTCGCGATCTGCAAGAACGTGGCAAGTTGCAGGGCGGTGTGGTCGGTACACTGATGAGTAACCTGGGGCTGGAGTTGGCCCTGGCGGATCTGGCGATTCCTTTTGTGCGGGCCAACGTTGGTGACCGTTACGTCATCTCCGAGTTGCTGGAGCGCGATTGGCTGGTGGGCGGTGAAAACTCGGGGCACATTGTCTGCTTCAGTCACACCACTACCGGGGATGCGATCATTGCTGCGTTGCAGGTCTTGATGGCGCTGAAACGGCGCGCAGAAGGCCTGGCTCAGTCGCGTCAGGCGTTGCGCAAGTGCCCTCAGGTGTTGATCAATGTGCGGTTTGGCGGTGGTGTGAGCCCGCTCGAGCATCCGACCGTCAAGGAGGCCAGTGATCGTGTCACTCAAGCGATGGCGGGCCGCGGGCGCGTGTTGTTGCGCAAGTCCGGGACAGAGCCGCTGGTGCGTGTCATGGTCGAAGGCGAGGACGAAACGCAGGTTCGCGATTACGCCGAAGAGCTGGCAAAACTGGTAACTGAAGTTTCTGCCTGATTTCGGCTTGCCAGCCATGATTGTGTTGGGTAACATCTGCGCCCACTTTGACCGACGAGGTACAGCATGCGTCGCCCTATGGTAGCTGGTAACTGGAAGATGCACGGTACCCGCGCCAGCGTCGCTGAGCTGATCGACGGCCTTCGTCATCTGGCCTTGCCGAGCGGTGTTGATGTCGCGGTGTTCCCGCCTTGCTTGTATATCAATCAAGTGATTGATGGCTTGCAAGGGAAGTCGATTTCGGTCGGCGCGCAGAACTCTGCGATTGAATCCGGGCAGGGTGCGTTGACAGGTGAAATTTCACCGAGTCAGTTGGTGGATGCAGGTTGTTCCCTGGTGCTTGTCGGGCACTCTGAGCGCCGCCAGATAATGGGCGAGCTCGACGGGACGCTGAATCGCAAATTTGCGGCAGCACAGGCATGTGGCTTGATTCCGGTGTTGTGTGTAGGGGAAACCCTCGAGCAGCGCGAAGCTGGAAAAACTCTTGAGGTTGTCGGGCGTCAGCTGGGCAGCATCATCGAGGAGCTGGGTGTTGGTGCTTTTGCAAAGGCAGTAATCGCTTACGAGCCGGTCTGGGCCATTGGTACCGGGCTGACTGCTTCGCCGCAACAGGCGCAGGATGTGCATGCAGCCATTCGCGCCCAGTTGGCGGCAGAGAATTCTGAAGTCGCACAAGGTGTGCGGCTTCTATACGGCGGCAGCGTGAAGGCGGCCAATGCGGCCGAACTGTTCGGCATGCCGGATATCGATGGGGGGCTCATTGGTGGGGCTTCCCTGAATGCAGATGAGTTCGGTGCGATTTGTCGCGCCGCGGGAAACTGAAAAAATGCTGGAAACAGTCGTAGTCGTTTTTCATCTGCTGGGTGCGTTGGGCGTAGTTGCTCTGGTATTGCTGCAGCAGGGTAAAGGTGCGGACGCTGGTGCATCTTTCGGAGCAGGTGCTTCAAATACTGTGTTCGGAAGCCAAGGTACCTCTACCTTTCTTAGTAAGTTTACTGCTATACTTGCCGCCGGTTTCTTCATGACCAGCTTGGGGTTAGGTTACTTTGCTAAAGAGAAAGCTCACCAGCTGACTCAAGTAGGTTTGCCAAACCCAGCAGTGTTGGAAGTTCCAAAGCAAAAACCGGCTTCTGATGATGTCCCGGTGCTTCAAGAGCAAAAGTCGGCTACTCCAGCGACTGACGTGCCTCCAGCTCAAGAGCAGAAGTAAGAAGAGTTTCAAACGTAGTATTGCCGAGGTGGTGGAATTGGTAGACACGCAACCTTGAGGTGGTTGTGCCCATAGGGTGTAGGGGTTCGAGTCCCCTTCTCGGTACCAATTATCAGGAGAGCCCGCTGTTGCGGGCTTTCTTGTAGGTGGAAGGTTACATTGACCCTGTCAGGGATCGGTCGTATACTTCCGCCCCAGCTTTGTCGCGGGGTGGAGCAGTCTGGTAGCTCGTCGGGCTCATAACCCGAAGGTCGTCGGTTCAAATCCGGCCCCCGCAACCAGTTTAAGGAGCCCCTTTTCAGGGGCTTTTTGTTAGCTGGACACTTTCAACGCCGCTATTCGGCGGCGTTTCAAGGATGGGCGTTTCGCCCATTTTTTTATTTTGCATAGCATGCACATACATGCACGAGGGGGTTCAGGTGTCGAGCAAGCTAGAAGAGTTGCAGGCCTTGCTGGCCCCGGTGGTCGTGGCCCTAGGCTATGAATGCTGGGGTATTGAGTTTTCGGCTCAAGGTCGCCACTCAATGTTGCGCGTTTATATCGATAAAGAAGGCGGCGTGCTGGTGGACGATTGTGCCATCGTCAGTCGCCAGATCAGCGGTGTGCTGGATGTTGAAGATCCAATCTCCGTTGAATACACCCTTGAAGTTTCCTCGCCTGGCATGGAACGCCCACTGTTCACTCTTGAGCAGTTTGCAAAATTTGCCGGTGAACAAGTGAAGATCAAGCTGCGCTCGCCTTTTGAAGGTCGACGCAACTTTCAGGGCCTTCTGCGCGGTGTAGAAGAGCAGGACGTCGTGGTGCAGGTTGAAGACCATGAGTTCCTGTTGCCGATCGATATGATCGACAAGGCCAACATTATTCCCAGTTTTGACTGAGACGCGGATCCCGCGGATCCAATGGCTTGCGAAAGGCGAGGCGTACGATGAGCAAAGAAGTACTGCTGGTTGTTGAGTCGGTATCCAATGAAAAGGGCGTACCGGCAAACGTAATTTTTGAAGCGCTGGAGCTGGCTCTGGCCACTGCTACCAAAAAGCGTTTCGAGGACGAAGTCGATCTGCGTGTGGAAATCAATCGCCACACCGGTGCTTATGAGACATTCCGTCGCTGGACGGTCGTCGAAGAAGCAGACCTGGACGATCCGGCTATCGAAACCTGGCCGAGCAAGGTTGCGCAAACGCATCCTGGCGCCAAGGTCGGTGACGTTGTCGAAGAAAAAATCGAATCCATCGAGTTCGGCCGCATTGCTGCACAGACTGCCAAGCAAGTCATCGTGCAGAAAGTTCGCGAAGCCGAGCGTGCTCAAGTCGTTGATGCCTATCGCGAGCGTCTGGGGGAAATCATCTCCGGCACCGTGAAGAAAGTCACCCGCGACAACGTGATCGTCGACCTGGGCAATAACGCAGAAGCGTTGCTGGCCCGTGAAGACATCATCTCTCGCGAAACCTTCCGGGTTGGCGTGCGTCTGCGTGCGCTGCTCAAGGAAATCCGCACCGAGAACCGCGGCCCGCAGCTGATCCTGTCGCGTACCGCGCCGGAAATGCTGATCGAGTTGTTCCGCATCGAAGTGCCGGAAATCGCTGAAGGCCTGATCGAAGTAATGGCTGCGTCCCGTGACCCGGGTTCGCGTGCCAAGATCGCGGTCCGCTCCAAAGACAAACGCATCGATCCGCAAGGCGCTTGCATCGGTATGCGCGGTTCGCGCGTCCAGGCAGTGTCCGGCGAGTTGGGCGGTGAGCGTGTGGACATCGTCCTGTGGGACGATAACCCTGCTCAGTTCGTGATCAATGCAATGTCGCCGGCTGAAGTGGCGGCAATTATCGTTGACGAAGATGCCCACGCAATGGACATCGCCGTTGGCGCAGACAATCTGGCTCAGGCCATCGGTCGCGGTGGTCAGAACGTGCGTCTGGCTAGCCAGTTGACTGGCTGGACCCTGAACGTGATGACCGAATCGGACATCCAGGCTAAGCAACAAGCAGAAACCGGCGACATCCTGCGCAACTTCATCGACGAGCTGGAAGTCGACGAAGACCTGGCACAGGTGCTGGTAGATGAAGGTTTCACCAGCCTGGAAGAGATTGCCTACGTACCGTTGGAAGAAATGCTCAACATCGACGGCTTTGACGAAGAAACCGTCAACGAGCTTCGCGCTCGCGCCAAGGATCGTTTGTTGACCAAAGCCATCGCTACTGAGGAAAAGCTGGCAGACGCCCATCCGGCCGAAGACCTGCTCTCGCTTGAGGGCATGGACAAGGATTTGGCGATGGAACTGGCGGTGCGCGGCGTAATTACCCGCGAAGACCTGGCCGAGCAGTCTATTGACGACCTGCTCGACATCGACGGCATTGACGATGATCGTGCCGGCAAGTTGATCATGGCCGCCCGAGCCCACTGGTTCGAGTAATTAGGCGCGGCCTGAGGAGAGAAGTGCATGACGCAAGTCACGGTGAAACAACTGGCCGATGAGGTCAAAACACCGGTAGAGCGCCTGTTGCAGCAGATGCGTGAGGCAGGTCTGCCGCACACCGCCGCCGAAGAACATGTGACTGACAGTGAGAAGCAATCTTTGCTGACTCACTTGAAAAGCAGCCACAAGGCGAAAGTGGAAGAACCACGCAAGATCACGCTGCAGCGTAAAACCACCAGCACCCTGCGTGTTGCTGGCAGCAAAAGCATCAGCGTTGAAGTACGCAAGAAGAAAGTCTTCGTGCAGCGCAGCCCGGAAGAAATCGAAGCCGAGCGCAAACGCGAACTGGAAGAACGTCGCGCAGTAGAAAATGCTGCACGTCAGAAGGCTGAAGAAGAAGCCAAGCGTCGCGCCGAAGAAGAAGCGCGTCGCCAGCCTGCTGCTGCGCAAACCGCTCCTGTCGAAGCTGTCGCAGCGCCTGTTGCAGTTGCCGAACCTGTGCGTGAGAGCGCCCCGGTCGTGGCCGCTGCACCTGCACCGGCAGCCGACACTCGCAAGCGCGACGAGCAGCGTCGTCCGGACAAACCACGTGCCGACGATAGCAATCGTCGTGGCAGTGGTGATGGCGAGCGCAAAAACGCTCCGCATCGTGCTTCGGTCAAGGAAAAAGCGCCTGCTCCACGTGTTGCCCCACGTACTACCGACGAAGAAAGCGATGGCTTCCGTCGCGGTGGTCGCGGCAAGGCCAAGCTGAAGAAACGCAACGCCCACGGTTTCCAGAGCCCAACCGGCCCTGTTGTGCGCGAAGTGAAGATCGGCGAGACCATCACTGTTGGCGATCTCGCCCAGCAGATGTCGGTCAAGGCTGCTGAAATCATCAAGTTCATGTTCAAACTGGGTACCCCAGCGACCATCAACCAGGTACTGGATCAGGAAACTGCCCAACTGGTTGCCGAAGAGCTGGGCCACAAAGTGACCCTGGTCAGCGACACCGCCCTGGAAGATTCCCTGGCCGAGTCCCTGAAGTTTGAAGGTGAGACGTTCTCCCGTGCACCGGTTGTGACCGTAATGGGTCACGTTGACCACGGTAAGACCTCGCTGCTCGACTACATCCGTCGTGCCAAGGTAGCTGCTGGCGAAGCCGGTGGTATCACCCAGCACATCGGTGCGTACCACGTTGAAACCGAACGCGGCATGGTCACCTTCCTCGACACCCCTGGTCACGCCGCGTTTACCGCCATGCGTGCCCGTGGTGCCAAGGCGACCGACATCGTGATCCTGGTGGTTGCAGCGGACGACGGCGTAATGCCGCAGACCGTTGAAGCTGTTCAGCACGCTCAGGCGGCTGGCGTACCTCTGGTTGTTGCAGTGAACAAAATCGACAAGCCGGGCGCCGATCTCGATCGCATCCGTAGCGAATTGTCGGTTCACGGCGTGACTTCGGAAGAGTGGGGCGGCGACACCCCGTTCGTATCGGTTTCGGCGAAAGTCGGTACCGGCGTGGACGAGTTGCTCGAAGCTGTTCTGCTGCAAGCTGAAGTTCTCGAACTGAAAGCAACCCCATCGGCCCCTGGTCGTGGTGTTGTGGTTGAATCGCGTCTCGACAAAGGTCGTGGCCCGGTTGCAACCGTTCTGGTTCAAGACGGTACCCTGCGCCAGGGCGACATGGTTCTGGTCGGTTCGAACTATGGCCGCGTTCGCGCCATGCTCGACGAGAACGGCAAGCCAATCAAGGAAGCCGGTCCTTCCATCCCTGTCGAGATCCTCGGCCTGGACGGTACTCCGGACGCTGGCGACGAGATGAGCGTAGTTGCTGACGAGAAGAAAGCCCGTGAAGTGGCTCTGTTCCGTCAAGGCAAGTTCCGCGAAGTCAAACTGGCCCGTGCTCACGCCGGCAAGCTTGAAAACATCTTCGAGAACATGGGTCAGGAAGAGAAGAAGACGCTCAACATCGTCCTCAAATCCGACGTCCGTGGTTCGCTGGAAGCGTTGAACGGTGCCTTGAATGGCCTGGGTAACGACGAAGTGCAAGTGCGTGTGGTCGGTGGCGGTGTCGGTGGTATCACCGAATCCGACGCCAACCTGGCACTGGCCTCCAACGCTGTACTGTTCGGCTTCAACGTGCGTGCCGATGCCGGCGCTCGCAAGATCGTCGAGCAGGAAGGTCTGGATATGCGTTACTACAACGTGATCTACGACATCATCGAAGACGTCAAGAAAGCCCTTACCGGTATGCTGGGCAGCGATGTTCGCGAGAACATCCTGGGTACCGCTGAAGTGCGTGACGTGTTCCGTTCGCCGAAGTTTGGCGCGATCGCCGGTTGCATGGTTATCGAAGGTGTTGTTCACCGTAACCGTCCAATCCGTGTACTGCGTGAAGACATCGTTATCTTCGAAGGCGAGCTGGAATCCCTGCGCCGCTTCAAGGATGACGCTTCCGAAGTACGTGCCGGCATGGAATGCGGTATCGGCGTGAAGAGCTACAACGACGTCAAAGTCGGTGACAAGATCGAAGTCTTCGAGAAGGTTCAGGTTGCTCGCAGCCTCTAACTCGCGCACTTCAAGAGCCGTGATGGCCAGCCGCATGCAATTGCGCGGCGCATCAGTCGGACTCTAAACGCAACGCCCGGTCTGGCTTTTGTCAGGCCGGGCGTTTGCCGCTTTCAGACCCTTCGGGTTTCACCGTGGGGCAGTAACAGGTAACAAGACATGGCAAAAGAATATAGCCGTACCCAACGTATCGGCGATCAGATGCAGCGTGAGCTGGCACAGCTGATCCGTCGTGAAGTCAAAGACCCGCGCGTCGGGCTGGTCACCATTACCGCTGTTGAAGTCAGCCGTGACGTCGGTCACGCCAAGATCTTCATCACCGTGATGGGACAGGACAGCCGCGACGACATCGCGCAAAGCATCAAGGTGCTCAACTCCGCCGCCGGTTTCCTGCGCATGCAGTTGGCTCGCGAGATGAAATTGCGCAGCGTTCCACAGTTGCACTTCCATTACGACGAAAGTGTCGTGCGTGGTGCGCACCTGTCGGCCCTGATCGAACGCGCGGTGGCTGAAGACAATCAGCACCCGGTAGCGGCTGAACCCGAAGACGCCAAGGAGTAATCGGTGGCTCAGGTCAAACGTATCCGTCGTAACGTCAGCGGTATCATCCTGCTCGACAAGCCGTTGGGGTTCACTTCCAATGCGGCGTTGCAGAAGGTCCGCTGGTTGCTCAATGCCGAGAAGGCCGGGCATACCGGCAGTCTCGATCCGCTGGCCACTGGCGTGTTGCCGTTGTGCTTCGGCGAGGCCACCAAGTTCTCGCAATACCTGCTCGATTCCGACAAAGGTTATGAAACCCTGGCGCAACTGGGCAAGACCACCACCACGGCGGATGCCGAAGGTGAGGTTTTGCTGGAACGTCCGGTGACCGTTGGTCGTGCCGATATCGAAGCTGTGTTGCCGAAATTTCGTGGGCAAATCAGTCAGATACCGCCGATGTACTCGGCACTCAAGCGCGATGGGCAGCCGCTGTACAAGCTGGCCCGTGCAGGTGAAGTAGTGGAGCGCGAACCGCGTTCTGTTACTATTGCGCGCTTGGAATTACTGGCCTTTGAGGGTGATACTGCGCGGCTTGCGGTGGATTGCAGCAAAGGCACCTATATCCGTACCCTGGTGGAGGATATCGGTGAGCAACTCGGTTGTGGCGCTTACGTGGCTGAATTGCGACGTACCCAGGCCGGGCCTTTCACGCTTGCACAGACCGTCACTCTGGAAGAGCTGGAAGCGGTACATGCCGAAGGCGGCAACGAAGCGGTCGACCGCTTCCTGATGCCATCGGACAGCGGCCTGCTGGATTGGCCACTGTTGCAGTTCTCGGAAGCGAGCGCGTTCTACTGGCTCAACGGCCAGCCGGTACGTGCCCCGGATGCACCGAAATTTGGCATGGTACGGGTACAGGATCACAATGGTCGCTTCATCGGTATCGGTGAAGTGAGCGAAGACGGGCGCATCGCGCCACGTCGACTGATTCGGTCAGAATGACCGAACGAGGGTGGCTGTTAACAGGCACGGTCACTACTCATTTTTAGATACAGGGATTTGTCCCTGGCCTGTTGAAACTGTTTTTCTGAAACGGTTTCCTGATAAAAGGATTGCCTCATGGCTCTCGACGTTCAAGAAAAAGCTCAAATCGTAGCTGACTACCAGCAAGCTGTTGGTGACACTGGTTCGCCAGAAGTGCAAGTTGCACTGCTGACCGCCAACATCAACAAACTGCAAGGTCACTTCAAGGCCAACGGTAAAGATCACCACTCCCGTCGTGGTCTGATCCGCATGGTTAACCAGCGTCGTAAGCTGCTGGACTACCTGAAAGGCAAGGACGTGAGCCGTTACAGCGCTCTGATCGCTCGCCTGGGTCTGCGTCGCTAATAAGCGATTGCGCTAGAGGTTGGTTGTTTGCTGTGTGCCAGCGGGTTTCCCGCAGGTACATGGCAGGCTCCCAGCCTCAAGTTTTATCTGGACAATAGTTTTACCCTGGACAATGACAGTCGGGCCGATTCCCGGCGTTGCCCAAGAATTTCGCAAGAAACCAGTTCCCCCAAGAGCCACAAAGAAGGTAGGACACCGTGAACCCGGTAATCAAAAAATTCCAGTTCGGTCAGTCGACCGTTACCCTCGAGACTGGCCGTATCGCCCGTCAGGCCTCCGGCGCAGTATTGGTCACCGTTGACGACGACGTCAGCGTATTGGTGACCGTAGTCGGTGCCAAACAAGCTGATCCAGGCAAGGGTTTCTTCCCTCTGTCTGTTCACTACCAGGAAAAGACTTACGCCGCCGGTAAGATCCCTGGCGGTTTCTTCAAGCGTGAAGGCCGTCCTTCCGAGAAAGAAACCCTGACTTCCCGACTGATCGACCGTCCGATCCGTCCGCTGTTCCCTGAAGGTTTCATGAACGAAGTGCAGGTTGTCTGCACCGTCGTTTCCACCAGCAAGAAGACCGATCCGGACATCGCAGCGATGATCGGTACCTCGGCTGCGCTGGCTATCTCCGGCATTCCTTTCGATGGCCCGATCGGCGCTGCCCGCGTTGCATTCCACGAAAGCACCGGTTACCTGCTGAACCCGACTTACGAACAACTGAAAGCTTCGAGCCTGGACATGGTCGTTGCCGGTACTTCGGAAGCCGTGTTGATGGTTGAATCGGAAGCCAAAGAGCTGACCGAAGACCAGATGCTGGGCGCGGTACTGTTTGCTCACGACGAGTTCCAGGTGGTGATCAACGCCGTTAAAGAACTGGCCGCTGAAGCTGCCAAGCCGACCTGGGCCTGGGCTCCTCAGCCAGAAGCCACTGCTCTGCTGGGTGCTATCCGTGCCGAGTTCGGCGAAGCGATCTCCCAGGCTTACACCATCACCATCAAGGCCGACCGTTACGCTCGCCTGGGCGAACTGAAAGACCAAGTGGTTGCCAAGCTGTCCGGTGAAGAAGGCCAGCCTTCCGCTGCTGACGTCAAAGCTGCTTTCGGCGAAATCGAATACCGCACCGTTCGCGAAAACATCGTTAACGGCAAGCCACGTATCGACGGCCGCGACACCCGCACCGTACGTCCGCTGAACATCGAAGTGGGTGTTCTGCCGAAGACCCACGGTTCGGCACTGTTCACCCGTGGCGAAACCCAGGCTCTGGTCGTCGCGACACTGGGCACCGCCCGTGACGCACAGCTGCTGGACACCCTGGAAGGCGAGAAAAAAGACCCGTTCATGCTGCACTACAACTTCCCTCCGTTCTCGGTGGGCGAGTGTGGTCGCATGGGTGGCGCTGGTCGTCGTGAAATCGGTCACGGCCGTCTGGCTCGTCGTTCGGTTCAGGCCATGCTGCCTGCTGCCGACGTGTTCCCGTACACCATCCGTGTCGTGTCGGAAATCACCGAGTCCAACGGTTCGAGCTCCATGGCTTCGGTCTGCGGCGCTTCCCTGGCGCTGATGGACGCCGGTGTACCGATGAAGGCACCGGTTGCCGGTATCGCCATGGGTCTGGTTAAAGAAGGCGAGAAATTCGCCGTCCTGACTGACATCCTGGGTGACGAAGACCACCTGGGCGACATGGACTTCAAAGTAGCCGGTACCGCCAAAGGTGTTACCGCGCTGCAGATGGACATCAAGATCAAGGGCATCACCGAAGAAATCATGGAAATCGCTCTGGGCCAAGCCCTGGAAGCGCGCCTGAATATCCTCGGTCAGATGAACCAGATCATTGGCCAGTCGCGTACCGAACTGTCGGAAAACGCTCCGACCATGATCGCGATGAAAATCGACACCGACAAAATCCGTGATGTCATCGGTAAAGGTGGCGCGACCATTCGTGCGATCTGTGAAGAGACCAAGGCTTCGATCGACATCGAAGACGACGGCTCGATCAAGATCTTCGGCGAAACCAAGGAAGCGGCTGAAGCTGCACGCCAGCGCGTTCTGGGCATCACCGCTGAAGCTGAAATCGGCAAGATCTACGTCGGTAAGGTTGAGCGCATCGTCGACTTCGGCGCGTTCGTCAACATCCTGCCTGGCAAGGACGGTCTGGTTCACATCTCGATGCTGAGCGACGCTCGCGTTGAGAAAGTGACCGACATCCTGAAAGAAGGCCAGGAAGTGGAAGTTCTGGTACTGGACGTGGACAACCGCGGCCGTATCAAGCTGTCCATCAAAGACGTAGCAGCGGCCAAGGCTTCGGGCGTTTAATTACCCCCGCGCCTGACCGTTGAACAGCAAAACGCCCCGACTGGTTCGGGGCGTTTTGCTGTGTGCAGGAAAAAGCTGAGCGTGGAATTTGGTGTGGCGAGGGAGCTTGCTCCCTCGCCACAAGTTGCCGGACCTCGAGACCGGTGCTAGGTTTAGCCCACAGCCCGTGTAGCTCAGCCGGTAGAGCAGCGCACTCGTAACGCGAAGGTCGCAGGTTCGATTCCTGTCTCGGGCACCATTTTCCCCGCTTACTTCACCTTTCTGCTCAGCTCCTCGACGGTGCGCTTGAGCTGATCCATCGCGCGATCCTGATCGCTGATTTCCCGTTTAAGACTGGAGATCTCGCTGTTGTTCGAGCTGGAGCTGGAACCGCTGTTGCGCTTGAGCTCTTCCACTTGTTTGGTGAGAGTGTTCAGGTCGCGTTCCTGTTCATTGACCGTGCGCTTGAGATCATCAATCTCCTTGCTGCTGGAGCTGGTGCTGGAACCACTGTTGCGTTTGAGTTCTTCGATCTGACGGGCCTGTTCGCTGATAGTGCGCTTCTGGCTTTCGAGATCGCTGGCATTGGCCTTCACGGTTTTTTGCAGGTTTTCCAGATCATCGATGCTGACACTGGTTCTGACGAGCGTGTCCTTGCCGTATGAATTGTGGAGGGCAGAGATTTTGTCGGAGTACAGCGAAGGGTCAGAGGCGACTTCGACAGCCGCTTGAGCTGCACTGGCCAATGTCAGGCTGCCGAGCAGCAGGGTAGCAGCGGCAAGACGGGTAGACGAAAGCTTCGAAAAACTGCGCATCACTGGGGTTCCTTGTGAAGTGCCGATATGGCACATCGCTATGACTTGGGATTTGAATTTATGTTCCCCGAGGTCTCCAGCATCTCTTGCACACAGCTTTTTGCGGGATAGATGTAAAGAGCCGTGTAAATCGTCGGCAAAACGTCCTATATTCGTTGCCTGCATGAGCATCGCCCAGCAGTTTTCAGATGATCCCGAATGGTTCTGAAGGCCAGACAAACCGGGCTTCAAACGGTTTTTTTGCGTCAGAGAGATCCTTGATGATCCAGATCCATCTTCCATTCCCCAGATCAGCGAGAACGCCATGACCGTTAAAGAATTGACCCAAGAAGCCAGACACGAAGAAGCCCTGAAAAAGTACGTACTGGATGCACCCCAGTTACTGGAAGAGATCAAGGACTTGCCTGCCGACGATCAGAAGGACCAGATCCAGTGGGCGTTCGAGGATGAGGCAGAAGCCCAGGGCTTGCAGCCGTGGGAGCTGACGCTCAAGTACACCTCAACCCCGGAAGAGTTCGAGGCTGCGCGCCTGGCGCTGCACAAGGAAGCGGCCGAGGTATTGGGTGTCGAGTGGGAAGAGTACTGCGAGATGAACAATCTGGTGGTCTGATACAAAAACGCCAGCCTCATCGGGGCTGGCGTTTTTCTTTATGCGAAGAACTCAGAGGCTCAGTCGCATCGACAGATCCACCGCCTTCACATCCTTGGTCATCGCACCAATCGAAATGTAATCCACCCCGGTTTGCGCAATCGGCAGCAACGTACTTTCGTTGATGCCGCCACTGGCCTCCAGTTTTGCCTTGCCGGCATTCAGGCGCACGGCTTCACGCATGTCATCCAGGCTCAGTTCATCGAGCATGATGATGTCGGCCCCCGCCGCCAGGGCTTCTTTGAGCTCCGTCAGGTTCTCCACTTCGATCTCCACCGGTTTGCCCGGAGCGATCTTGTGCGCGGCAGCAATAGCCTCAGGGATGCCACCGCAGGCGGCGATATGGTTTTCCTTGATCAGGAAGGCGTCATACAGGCCGATGCGGTGGTTGTAGCAACCGCCGCAGGTCACGGCGTATTTCTGGGCCAGACGCAGCCCCGGCAGGGTTTTGCGGGTATCGAGCAACTTCACTTGGGTCTGGGCGACGAAATCCGCCAGGTACTGCGCGCGCGTGGCCACGCCCGAAAGCAGCTGCAGGAAGTTCAGCGCGCTGCGTTCGCCGGTGAGCAGCGAGCGTGCCGGGCCTTCGAGGTGGAACAGCGCCTGATTGGGTTTCACCCGCTCGCCATCGCTCACCTGCCAGTGCACGGCGACCCGCGGATCCAGCTGCCGAAACACGGCATCGACCCATGCAGTGCCGCTGATGACGGCCGCGTCGCGGGTGATGATGGTGGCTTTGGCCAGACGTTCGGCCGGGATCAGTTGCGCGGTGATGTCGCCGCTGCCGATGTCCTCGAGCAACGCACGGCGCACGTTGGCTTCGATTTCGGCGGTCAAATCGGCGAGACGTAGATTCGGCATAACGGGCTCCACAAACAAAGTGGCCCGATTATAGGGCCATGGCGCGAGGCAACCCAAGGCATCAACAACCATCCCGTCGTTCGCAAACCTGCATTTGGTCGATTCGCGTGAGCAATTGACTCGAAGCAAGGGTCTTTCATAAACGTCTGTTTCTTTGGGAGCGCAGAGTCTGCTGGCACAAGAGAGGTCTTTTGCAGATAATTCTGCCTTGCATTTGACGTCATAGCTTTGACGCACCTTTGGATTCCCGATTATTGAATGACAGCGGGTGTGCAATGTTCTCCGCTGAACGCCGGCTGTGTGGCCGGCGTGCTCGATCTTTCTTACCGAACCGAAGAATCACCGTTTCAGGAGGCTTGGATGCACAACGACGGGAATGTAGTGCCTTTGCACAAGGCGACTACCGATCAGGCGACTCATTCGCTGCTCGCCCGCCTGCCCGTGATTCTGCTTCAGGTTCGCGACAAAGCTGCCCAACAGCTCAAGCAGGGTTTGCAGGAGCTGTTCGATAACGCCGACGACACCTTGTTCGAAATGGCCGACCGGGCCCGAAACGATGTCGAGCAAAACATTTTCTTCGAAGCCATGCGCGATTTGCGCCTCAAGCGCAAAAGTATCGAGCGCGGTTTTCTCGAGCAGTTCCTCGAGGCTTTCCTCAGACTCACGCAGTGCGACACCTCACAGGCTGCCTTGCCCCGGGCATTGGCTTTCGATACCTCGGCGTCGCTATCCCATGACGACATGGAGCGTAATGTGGCGGTGGAGATCATGGTCGGCAAAGTGCTGAACCGCGATGGCTTCGCCCTCGACCAACTCACCGCCCGACTGAGCACCCTGTTGGGCAAGAAACTGGTCGAACAGCACAACCCCCTGGGGCCGACGCTGCTCTGCGAGTATTTCCTGCAGGCGGGTCGCAACCTGGGGATGGAGATCAAGGTCAAGCTGATCATCCTCAAGCTGTTTGAGCGCTATGTGCTCAGCAACGCCGATCAGCTCTACGCCGAAGCCAATCAATTGCTGATCGCCACCGGTGTGCTGCCGGACCTCAAGCCCGCCCCGGCGCGGCGTGCCACTGATCGAGCGGCTGCCAGTGCTCACGCCGACCCTGTCGAGGCAGGGAGTCGCAGCAGCAATCCACAGATTGACGAGGGGGTGCAGGAAGTTTTCGCCGCCTTGCAGGAGTTGCTGCTCCATGTGCGCGGCAGCGTTGCGCCGACCCTGGAGGTCAGTGCCCAGACCCAGCCCATTTCCACCCGCGACCTGTTGCGACTGCTCTCGCACTTGCAGCAATATGTGCCGGCGCTGGCGGTTCAGGACGACTTCGACCTGCGTAACCAGCTCGAACTGCTGCTGACCCGGGTCAGCGTCAAAAGTGGCAGGTCGCGGGTGGTCGGGGTGGCTGATGAAGACGTGATCAACCTGATCGCCATGCTCTTCGAATGCATTCTCGATGACCGCAACCTGCCGGACTCCCTCAAGGCGCTGATTGGCCGCTTGCAGATTCCGATGCTGAAAGTCGCAGTGCTCGACAAGAGTTTTTTCAGCCGCAGCAGCCATCCCGCCCGGCGCTTGCTCAACGAAATCGCCGCGGCGGCCATGGGCTGGGGCGAGTGCGATGACCATCAGCGCGACAGTCTGTACCTGCGCATTGAGCAGGTGGTGCAGCGCTTGTTGAACGACTTTGTCGATGACCCGGCGATCTTTTCCGAACTGCTTGCGGATTTCCTCGCCTTCACCCATGACGAGCGTCGTCGCAGTGAATTGCTGGAGCAGCGCACCCGAGACGCCGAAGAAGGCCGCGCCAGGACCGAACTGGCCCGTCAGCGCGTCGAGCAGGCGCTGAATCAGGTGTTGGTGGGCAAGGTTTTGCCGCACAGCGTGGTGGTGTTTGTTCAGGAGGCCTGGAGCAAAGTGCTGTTGCTGACCGGCCTCAAGCACGGTGATCAGTCCGCCGAATGGCACGCCGATGTGCAGACCATGGAGCAGTTGATCTGGAGCGTGCAGCGCCATGACGAACCCGATGCGAGCCTGCGCTTGTTGGCGCTGGTGCCAGGGTTGCTCAAGTCATTGCGCGATGGGCTGAACAGCTCGGCATTCGACCCGTTCGCTACCAGCGAGTTTTTCAGCGAGCTGGAAGCCCTGCACGTTCAACTGTTTGAACGTCCGAGCCAGAACAGCACGCCTGTCGAGGGGCCGATAATGGTCGAAGTGCAGGAGGAAATCGTGCTTCGCACTGCTGACGAAGGCCCGGTCGAAACGGCCTCGGTGCGTTTGCCGGAGGGTGATGCCGCGCTACTGCAAGTCGATCAACTGCGCCCGGGGTGCTGGGTCGAGTTTCAGGAAGACGAGGAAAACACCCTGCGTTGTAAATTGACGGCAATCATTGAATCCACCGGCAAGTACATCTTTGTCGACCGTACCGGAATGAAAGTGCTGGAGCACAACCGTACCGGCCTGGCCCTGGAGTTTCGGCGTGGCGCGGTGCGCACGCTGGACGACACCTTGCTGTTCGATCGGGCGCTGGAATCGGTGCTGGGCAACCTGCGGCGTCTCAATCGCGGCAAGTGATCGCGCGCCGAGGGTCTATCGCGGCATACTGGGCGCCAACACAGTCGTCGTTGAAGGAGCCTGTATGCAGTTGGACCCCGCGAGTGGTTGGTGTCAGGGTGTGCGTTTATGCCCTTCGCCCAACTTCAATGCGCGCCCCGAGGGCGAGATTTCCCTGCTGGTGATCCACAACATCAGTCTGCCGCCCGCGCAGTTTCTGACCGGCAAGGTGCAGGAATTTTTCCAGAATCGTCTGGATGTCACGGAACATCCCTACTTTGCAGGGATCGCCGACCTGCGGGTGTCTGCGCACTTTCTGATTGAACGTGACGGCACCGTCACTCAGTTTGTCTCTTGTCTTGAGCGCGCCTGGCACGCCGGCGTTTCGTGTTTTGAGGGACGGGAAACCTGTAATGATTTTTCCGTGGGCATCGAGCTTGAAGGCACGGATGATCTACCGTTTACCGATGCGCAGTATCAGGCGTTGACGACTCTGACCCGACAGCTGCAAAGCGCCTTCACAGGCATCACCGCGCAACGTATCTGTGGGCATAGCGACATTGCACCCGGGCGCAAGACTGATCCGGGACCGGCGTTTGACTGGGCGCGCTATCGTGCGGACCTGGCAAAAGCCGCTCAGGAAGAAGAGGAGCAACAATGAGTTTTCTGGTGCTGCTGTTAGCGGTCTGGATCGAGAAATTCTCGGCCCTGCGCCATCGGGTTCAACGTGATGCGGGTTGGGTGCGTGAGCTGAACAAGCTTGAAGTGAGCCCACGCATGACCAACCGTCCGTGGCTGATACTGGTGGTGCTGGTGTTGTTGCCGGTGGCGCTGCTGGGGTTGCTGTTGGTGGTGCTGGACCCGGTGGCCTATGGCTTGCTGGCGTTGCCCGTGCACCTGTTGGTGGTGATTTACAGTCTGGGGCGTGGCGATCTGCTGGCCGGCCTGGGGCCGTTTCGCGATGCCTGGCGCCGGGAAGACCTGCAGGCTGCCGCCCATGTGGCCAAACGCGACCTGGATATCTGCGCCGACAGTGGCGAGCAACTGCTGGAACGGGTGCAGGGGCATCTGTTGTGGGAGGCCTATCAGAGCTTTTTCGCGGTGATCTTCTGGTACTTCCTGCTGGGCCCGGTTGCGGCCCTGAGCTATCGGCTGCTGGCGCTGGCCGAAGAGCATGGGCAGAACCCGGCCGTGGTCGAGCGCGCGACACAACTGCGCCACGCGTTCGATTGGGTGCCGGTGCGGTTGCTGGCGGCGAGCTTCGCGCTGGTCGGCAACTTTGTCGCGGTCAGCCGGGTGATGCTGCATGAGCTGCTGAACTGGAACATCAGCGCCGCCCAACTGATCGAGAAGGTCGGACTGGTTGCCGGTGAAATTCCGGCGCCGGTGGTCGGCCCGGACGGCATCAACAGCCTGGACCGGATCTGGGAACTGCTGCTGCGCGCGGCAGTGCTTTGGTATGCCGGTTTTGCGTTGTGGACTGTTTTGTCCTGACTCCAATCTACGGACGCTTTTGTGGCGAGGGGGCTCGCCACAGGGGCTCATCCGCTCCAACAACGGCGACCTGTCGTTAACCTTAAGTTACAAAACCTCCCTCCGATTTAGGCTATACAGAGGCAGCGCCAATAGTGGCTATCTGCTGTCTCTGCGCGCCTGCCAATAAAAATAAGAAATCAAAGGGAGACTTCACAGTGAAGAGCTTGCTCTATCCCGCCGTCGCGCTGATGAACCGCCTGAGCTTCGGCATGAAGTTCAGCCTGATCAGCGTGCTGTTCCTCGTACCGATGCTGGTGACCAACTTCTATCTGGTGCGCGACTCCTATCGCGAATTCCAGGGCACCCGGATCGAGTTGCAGAGCCTCGACCTGTTGGGCAGCGGCCTGAGCCTGCGTCGGGACCTGGAGACCCTGAACAACCTGGTACAGATCAACGTCACCCTGGGCCAGTCCGGCAAGGCCAATCATGTCGAATCGACGATCAGTGCCCTGGAGCAAAGCGTCCTGAGCCGTTTGCAGGGGTTGGCGGCGATGACTACTGACCCGGAGCAAATCACGTTTTTCGATGGCAAACGCGATGAAATGATCGCCGCGTTCAAGGCCCAGCAAGCGGAAAACTCCCTGCAAAGCAAAAGTGCGCTGATCGGCAAGTTGCTCGGCAGCGCGCAGATTTTCAGCCAGATCATCGCCAGTCAGGCCGGCCTGAGCCGCGACAACCAGAGCGACATGCGTCAGCTGAGCGAACTCATTACCAACGTCACGCCGGCCGTCACCCAGACACTCGGCGAGGGTCGGGCGATGGGGTCTTACTCGCTGGGGCAGGGTTTTCTCAATTCGGCCTCGAGTACCCGATTCGATGAGTTGCTGGCGCAGATCGAGAAACTTCAGGCCGAATACGGCCTGAAGTTGAAGGACGCTCTGGGCTCCAGTAAAGCCGCGCACGAAACCCTGGCGGCTCAGGCAGAAAGCAGCAAGGCCTCCCTGAAAAAGGCCAGTGAACTGTTCGAAGAACAGGTGGTGATGGCCGACACCCTCGATGCGCCGTGGCAGGCCTTTTTCGATCAGGTCACGGGCCTGATGGACCAGACCTATCAACTCAACGAAGCCACCCTGAAGTTTCTCGGCACCCAGTTGCAGCAGCGGCTGGAGCAGCACCGTACCCACATGGTGTTGCAGGCGGTGGCGCTGGCGCTGGTGTTTGTGTTGATTTTTTACCTCTATGGCGGGTTCTACGCTTCGACTCGCACCACCCTCAAGCGTCTGGGCGCAGTGATGGACAAGGTGGCGGCCGGTGACATGACCGTGACCTTCAGCGCCAACAGCCGCGACGAGCTGGGCGAGTTGGGTGAGGTGTTCACCGGTACCGTGAAGAAAATCCATGACCTGATCGAGCGAGTGGGGCAGACCGTCAGCGAGGTCGAGCGCCAGGCCGGGCAGGTCGAAAGCGTGTCCGCCCAGAGCAACCAGGCGGTAGCGGGGCAGCGTACGCAGATCGAACAGGTCGCCACCGCGATGAACCAGATGTCGGCCACTTCCCAGGAGGTGGCGCGCAGTGCCTCTGCGGCCGTCAGCAGTGCCCACAGCGTCAATGACGAGACCATCAGCGGTCGCGGATTGGTGGAGTCCCAGCAGGGCAGCATCGCTGCACTGGCCAGCGAAATCGATCAGTCGGTGCGGGTGATCAATCAACTGGCCAGCGACAGTCAGTCCATCAGTCGTGTGCTGGAGGTGATCAAAAGCATTGCCGAACAGACCAACCTGCTGGCCCTCAACGCCGCCATCGAAGCCGCCCGCGCGGGCGAGCAGGGCCGGGGTTTTGCGGTGGTGGCGGATGAGGTGCGGACCCTGGCCAAGCGCACCCAGCAATCGACCGAAGAAATCGAGCAGATGATCGCCAAGTTGCACAGCGGTGTCGGTGCGGCGGTCAAGGCAATGGGCACCAGCCATCAGATGGCTAGCGGCACGGTCGGGCAGTCGGAAAAGGTCCAGCAGGCGCTGGAAAACATCCTCGGCGCCGTCGGCATGATCGTCGACCAGAACCAGCAGATTGCCGCTGCGGTAGAGCAGCAGACCGCTGTGGCTCACGACATCGACCAGAACATCGTCGAGATCAACCGCGCCGGCGAGCGCACCGCCGAAGGCGCGCACCAGACCGAGAATGCGAGCCGAGCACTGTCGGCGCAGGTGGTGGAGCTCAAGCAGTTGATCAGTGCGTTCCGGGTTTGATGCCACGAAGCAGATCAAATGTGGGAATCAACGGATTACCAGTTGAACAGCTCACAGGCGTTGGCCGTGCTGGCAGCGGCCAGTTGTTCGGGGCTGATCGCCATGAGGGCAGCCAGTGCCTCGCAGATCGCCGGCAGATGAGCCGGGCTGTTGCGCTGGCCGGGGAACATGGCGGGGGCCATGTCCGGTGAGTCGGTTTCCAGTACCACCGATTCAAGGGGCAAACCGGCAATCACCCGGTGCATGCGCAAGGCTTGTGGCCAGGTCGCGGCGCCGCCGAGGCCGAGTTTGAAACCGAGCTTGATGTATTCGCGAGCCTCTTCCTGGCTGCCGGCGAAGGCATGAATGATCCCCGCTCGTTTCAAGCGAAACCGTTTGAGTGTGGCGATCACCGCTGCGTGGCTGCGTCGCACATGAATCAATGCTGGAAGATTGAAGTCCGCCGCCAGTTGCAGTTGGGCGTCGAACAGCGTTTGCTGACGTTCACGATCCAGAGTTTCGATGAAGTAATCCAGACCGATCTCGCCCACCGCGCATAGCTGGCGATGGCCCGCTAACCGCGTCAGCCAGTCACCGAGTTCGGTCAAATCTTCAGGGCGATGGTCATCCAGATACACCGGGTGCAAACCAAACGCCGCGTGCAGATCGGGATCGCTTTGCACCAGCTCCCAGACCCGCTGCCAATTGGCCTGATACACCCCCAGCACCACCATCCGCCGCACGCCGAGGGCGCGGCTCTCGGCCAGCAGCGCCTGACGATCCGGGTCGAAGTCCGGAAAGTCCAGGTGAGTGTGGGTGTCGATCAGTTCCACGGTTCAGTCCTGAAGAATACGCTGCTTGAACGTCCGCGCGATGGCCTGCACGCCGGGCTGGTAATCGGCCTGTTCGATGGCGGTCACTGCCAGTTCCAGGGCTTTGTCGGCGATCAGTTGATGCTGCTGGGCCATGGCGTTGACCGGCAGCGGCAGGAAGTCCAGCAACTGCGTATCACCAAAGGTGCCTAGGCGCAGCGGGCGGCTTTTCAGCGGGAAATCGTGCAAGGCATCGAACACGCCCTGAAGCAGCACGTAGGAGGTGGTCACCAGCGCATCCGGCAAATGGCCCAGGCGTTGGATCAATTCTTCCATCAGTTGTTTGCCGCACTCACGGCTGAACGACTCGCCGTGCTCGATCAGCGCCTCGCCTTTGAAACCGTTCAGCGCTTCCTTGAAGCCCGCTGCCCGCTCCTGGCTGATACTCAATTCAGGGCGTGCGCCGAGCAGCGCGATCTGTTTTGGCAGCGGGGTCAGCAGGCTGCGGGTCAGGTGCAGGCTGGCTTCGCGATCATCGCTGATCACCGAGCAGAAATGCTCGGGCTCCATCACCCGGTCGATGGCGATGATCGGAATGCCTTTGGCCTGCAACTGGCGATAACTGTCGTCACCGGCCGGCAGGCAACTGGCGACGATCAGCGCATCGCAGCGGCGGGCGCGGAACAGTTGCAGCAATTGCCGTTCGCTGTCCGGCGCATCGTCGGAGCTGGCGATCAGCAGCTGATAGCCGCGCGCCCGGGCGCCTTGTTCCAGCAGTTTGGCGATTCGCGCGTAACTGGGGTTTTCCAGGTCCGGCAGAATGAAGCCCAGGGTGCGGGTGTGCCGACTGCGCAGCCCGGCGGCCTGCGGGTTGGGCGTGAAGCCATGTTGTTCGACCACTGCCCGCACGCGCTCGACAGTGGCGCTGCTGATGCGTTGCTGTTCGGCCTTGCCATTGATGACGTAACTGGCGGTGGTCACGGAGACACCGGCCAATTGTGCAATATCACTGAGTTTCAACCCGGTATTCCTTGTTTTTAGAGCGTGCCCCGACATTTTCGCCAATCCTACCCGATTGAGGCAGGCGACCATTGTCGCAGCACATCCGATAATTGGACTTCAAGGATGAGACATTATCGAGTAACGTGCCTAAGATTCTAGATTAAACGTTTCAGCAGGCGTATTTTCTACGTTATAGGTCGCTTTGGCCGGTTCTGCCGCGAAACCGCCAAAACTGCGTCTGAAAAGGTGTTCTCAAAACGCCTAAGCTGAATCAATCAAAACAATACCTGGCGTCACACGGCGCCAAAAAGGAGAAAGCATGCTCGAGCTCACCATAGAGCAGATATCCATGGGCCAGTCGGCTGTGGATAAAGCCACCGCCTTGCAATTGCTCGCTGACCGACTCGTGACCGATGGCCTGGTGGCCGACGGTTACCTCGCAGGCTTGCAGGCCCGGGAAGCCCAGGGCTCGACCTTTCTCGGCCAAGGTATTGCCATCCCCCATGGCACTCCCGAAACCCGCGATCAGGTATTCGCCACTGGCGTGCGGCTGATGCAGTTTCCTGACGGCGTGGACTGGGGCAATGGCCAGATCGTTTATCTGGCCATCGGTATCGCCGCCAAATCCGATGAACACCTGCGCCTACTGCAACTGCTGACCCGTGCCCTCGGTGAAACCGACCTCGGCCAGGCCCTGCGCCGCGCCAGTTCCGCCGAAGCCTTGCTGAAATTGCTGCAAGGCGCGCCGCAAGAGCTGGCACTGGACGCACAGATGATCGGCCTCGGTGTGTCCGCCGATGACTTCGAAGAGCTGGTTTGGCGCGGTGCCCGTTTGCTGCGTCAGGCCGATTGTGTGAGCAACGGTTTTGCTGGCGTCTTGCAGCAGGTCGAAGCGTTGCCGCTGGGCGATGGCCTGTGGTGGCTGCACAGCGAGCAAACAGTGAAGCGTCCGGGCCTGGCGTTCGTTACCCCGGACAAACCCATCCGCTACCTCGGTCAGCCGCTGAGCGGGCTGTTCTGCCTGGCCAGCCTCGGTGAAGCCCATCAGGCGCTGCTCGAACGTCTTTGCGCGTTGCTGATTGAAGGTCGCGGCCATGAATTGGGCCGTGCCACCAGTAGCCGCGCGGTGCTGGAAGTCCTTGGCGGTGAAGTGCCGGCGGACTGGCCGAGCGCACGCATTGCCCTGGCCAACGCCCACGGTTTGCATGCGCGCCCGGCGAAGATCCTCGCGCAACTGGCGAAAAGTTTTGAAGGCGAGATCCGTATACGCATCGTCGATGGCCACGACAGCGCGGTGTCGGTGAAGAGTTTGAGCAAACTGCTCAGCCTTGGCGCCCGTCGCGGTCAGGTGCTGGAGCTCATCGCCGAACCGGTCATCGCCGCCGACGCCTTGCCGGCCTTGCTGGCGGCCATCGAAGAAGGCCTCGGTGAAGAAGTCGAGCCGCTGCCCGTGGTAAGCCAGCAGCGCGAAGTGCTCGTGGAGGTGGAGGTCGCCGAAACACTGCTCGCGCCAGCGTCCGGCAGCCTGATTCAGGCGATTGCCGCGGCACCGGGGATCGCCATCGGCCCGGCGCATATTCAAGTGCTGCAAGTCATCGATTACCCGCTGCGCGGTGAGTCCGCGGCCATCGAGCGCGAGCGTCTCAAGCAAGCGCTGGCCGATGTGCGTCGTGACATCGAAGGCCTGATCGAGCGCAGCAAGGCCAAAGCGATTCGCGAGATTTTCATCACCCATCAGGAAATGCTCGACGACCCGGAATTGACCGACGAAGTCGAAACCCGCCTCAAGCAAGGTGAAAGCGCCGAAGCAGCGTGGATGACGGTGATCGAAGCCGCCGCCAAACAACAGGAAGCGCTGCAGGACGCGTTGCTCGCCGAACGTGCCGCCGACTTGCGCGACATTGGCCGTCGGGTGCTGGCGCATTTGTGTGGCGTCGAAACGCCTGCGGAGCCTGCGCAACCGTACATTCTGGTGATGGACGAAGTCGGCCCGTCGGATGTGGCGCGTCTTGATCCGACGCGCGTCGCCGGCATTCTCACCGCTCGCGGTGGTGCCACGGCCCACAGTGCGATTGTCGCCCGGGCCCTGGGTATTCCGGCACTGGTGGGCGCCGGCGCCGCCGTGTTGCTGCTGAAACCGGGCACGCCGCTGTTGATCGATGGCCAACGCGGCCGCCTGCACGTGGACGCCGATGCCGCGACCTTGCAGCGCGCCACCGAAGAGCGCGACACCCGCGAACTGCGCCTCAAAGCCGCCGCCGAACAACGCCATCAACCGGCGCTGACCACCGACGGCCACCCCGTGGAAGTGTTCGCCAATATCGGTGAAAGCGCTGGCGTCACCAGCGCGGTGGAGCAGGGCGCCGAAGGCATTGGCCTGTTGCGCACCGAACTGATTTTCATGGCTCATTCACAAGCACCGGACGAGGCCACCCAGGAAGTCGAATACCGTCGTGTACTCGATGGCCTGGCCGGGCGACCGCTGGTGGTGCGCACCCTCGACGTCGGTGGCGACAAACCGCTGCCGTACTGGCCGATCGCCAAAGAAGAGAACCCGTTCCTCGGTGTGCGTGGCATTCGCCTGACCCTGCAACGTCCGCAGGTCATGGAAGCGCAATTGCGCGCCTTGCTGCGTGCGGCGGATAACCGTCCCTTGCGGATCATGTTCCCGATGGTCGGCAGCGTCGATGAGTGGCGCCAGGCTCGGGACATGACCGAACGTCTGCGTCTGGAAATCCCGGTCGCCGATCTGCAACTGGGGATCATGATCGAAGTGCCGTCGGCTGCCTTGCTGGCGCCGGTATTGGCCAAGGAAGTGGACTTCTTCAGCGTCGGCACCAACGACCTGACCCAGTACACCCTGGCCATCGACCGTGGTCATCCCACTTTGTCGGCCCAGGCTGACGGCTTGCACCCGGCGGTGCTGCAACTGATCGACATCACCGTGCGTGCGGCTCATGCTCATGGCAAGTGGGTCGGCGTGTGCGGTGAACTGGCGGCCGATCCGCTGGCGGTGCCGGTGCTGGTGGGCCTGGGTGTGGATGAGTTGAGCGTGTCGGGCCGCAGCATTGCCGAGGTCAAGGCGCGCATTCGCGAACTCAGCCTGACCCAGACTCAAACCCTTGCCCAACAGGCCCTGGCCGTGGGCAGCGCGAACGAAGTCCGCGCATTAGTGGAGGCGCTGTAATGGCCAAGATCTTAACCCTGACCCTCAACCCGGCGCTGGACCTTACCGTTCAATTGCCGATGCTTGTGCCCGGTCAGGTCAATCGCAGCGACGAAATGCACACCCACGCCGCCGGCAAAGGGGTGAACGTGGCACAGGTGCTGGCCGACCTCGGGCATCAGCTGACCGTCAGCGGATTTCTCGGGGAAGACAACCTTCAGGCGTTCGAAACCCTGTTCGCCAAACGCGGCTTCACCGACGCGTTTATCCGCGTCCCTGGTGAGACCCGCAGCAATATCAAGTTGGCGGAAAACGATGGGCGCATCACCGACATCAACGGCCCGGGGCCGCGGGTCAGTGAAGCGGCGCAGCAGGCTTTGCTCGATCGGCTCGACCAGATTGCACCAGGGCATGACGCGGTCGTGGTGGCCGGCAGTTTGCCCCGTGGCGTGAGTGCTCAATGGTTGCGGGAGTTGATCCTGCGCTTGAAAAAACGCGGCTTGAACGTTGCGCTCGACACCAGCGGTGAAGCCTTGCGCGCCGGCCTGTCGGCTGGCCCGTGGCTGATCAAGCCCAACACTGAAGAGCTGGCTGAAGCACTGGATTGCGAAGTGGTTTCCGTGGGCGCCCAAGCCGAGGCCGCAAGCCGTTTGCACGCTCATGGCATCGAGCACGTGGTGATTTCCCACGGTGCCGACGGGGTGAACTGGTTCAGTGTCGGCTCGGCGATGCATGCCACACCGCCCAAGGTCAGCGTGGTCAGCACCGTCGGTGCGGGGGATTCGCTGCTGGCGGGCATGCTGCACGGTTTGCTCAGTGCCGATACGCCTGAACAGACCTTGCGCACCGCCACTGCGATTGCAGCCATGGCCGTCACCCAGATCGGTTTTGGCATCGGCGACGCCGCGCAACTGGCGCAGCTCGAACAGGGCGTGCGCGTGCGCCCCCTGACAGAACAATAAGAGGGTTTGCAATGAAATTAGCCATTGTTACGGCCTGCCCGAACGGCATGGTCACCAGTGTGCTGTGTGCTCGTCTGCTCGATGCAGCGGCCCAGCGTCAGGGCTGGAGCACCAGTGTCGAAGTCGTGGATGCAGCCCATCCGGAACGTCAATTGTCGGCGGCGATCATCGAGGCCGCCGAGTGGGTGTTGCTGGTCACCAGCGCACCGGTGGATATGTCACGGTTTATCGGCAAACGGGTGTTCCAGAGCACCCCGGCCCAGGCTCTGCAAGATGTCGAAGCGGTGCTGCGCCGTGGGGTAGAGGAAGCCGAGGTTTACGTCGCGCCCGCAGCCACCGCTGAACCTGCCGCGGTTGCTAAACAGGCGCCACGCCTGGTGGCCGTCACCGCGTGCCCGACCGGTGTCGCCCACACCTTCATGGCCGCCGAAGCCTTGCAGCAAGCGGCCAAGCGTCTGGGTTACGACCTGCAAGTGGAAACCCAGGGCTCGGTCGGCGCACGCAATCCGCTTAGTGCAGAGGCGATTGCCGATGCTGATGTGGTGCTGCTGGCGGCAGACATCGAAGTTGCCACCGAGCGTTTTGCCGGCAAGAAAATCTACCGCTGCGGCACAGGCATCGCCCTGAAACAGGCCGAAGCGACGCTGAACAAAGCCCTGGCCGAAGGCAAGCAGGAAAGCGCTGCGACCGGCGCCAAAGGCCCGGCCAAGCAAGAGAAGACCGGTATCTACAAACACCTGCTGACCGGTGTCTCGTACATGTTGCCGATGGTGGTGGCGGGCGGTCTGATGATTGCCTTGTCCTTCGTGTTCGGCATCACCGCGTTCAAGGAGCAAGGCACGCTCGCGGCGGCGCTGATGCAGATCGGCGGCGAGAGCGCGTTCAAACTGATGGTGCCGCTGCTGGCGGGTTATATCGCCTACTCGATCGCTGACCGACCGGGCCTGGCGCCGGGGATGATCGGCGGTTTGCTGGCGAGCACGCTCGGTGCCGGTTTCATCGGCGGGATCATCGCCGGTTTCATCGCTGGCTATGCGGCCCAGGCGATCAACCGATATGCGCGCTTGCCGCAAAGTCTTGAGGCGCTGAAGCCGATTCTGATCATTCCGTTGCTGGCGAGTCTGTTCACCGGTCTGGTGATGATCTACGTGGTCGGCAAGCCGGTGGCCGGGATGCTTGCGGGGCTCACCCATTTCCTCGACAGCATGGGCACCACCAACGCGATTCTGCTCGGTGTGCTGCTGGGCGGCATGATGTGCGTCGACCTTGGTGGGCCGATCAACAAGGCGGCTTACGCGTTTTCGGTGGGGCTGCTGGCATCGCAGAGTTATGCACCGATGGCCGCGACCATGGCCGCCGGCATGGTGCCGCCGATTGGCCTGGGCATCGCCACGTTGATTGCCCGGCGCAAGTTCGCCCAGACGGAACGCGAGGCCGGTAAAGCGGCGCTGGTGCTGGGGCTGTGCTTTATCTCCGAAGGGGCGATTCCGTTCGCGGCCAAAGACCCGCTGCGGGTGATTCCGGCGAGCATCGCCGGCGGTGCGCTGACCGGCGCGTTGTCGATGTACTTCGGCTGCAAACTCATGGCGCCGCACGGTGGATTGTTTGTGATGCTGATTCCGAATGCGATCAACCATGCGCTGTTGTATCTGCTGGCGATCGTGGCCGGGAGTCTGCTGACGGCGGTGGTGTATTCGGTGCTCAAGCGACCGGAAACAGTGGAACTGGCGCTGGAGCCGGCTAACGCTTAACAGCCAAAGATCGCAGCCTTTGGCAGCTCCCGGCCAGAACAGTGTTCGACCGCGATATGGCGGCGTACATCGAGCCTGGAGCTGCTGGAGGGTGCGATCTTTTTTGTGTCATACCTGATTCATGCGGCCATGCTTTAGTTTTCCTTTTTCAGGGAGAGCACCATGAGCGAATTCGACCTCGGCCGCCGTCGTGTCATACAAGCTGTCGGAGCCGGGCTGTTGCTGCCCGGCCTGGCGCCGGCGGTGATTGCATCGGTCAAGGATCGGCCGCAACTCACCGATGGTGTGCAGTCCGGCGACCTGTTGGGCGACCGGGCGATGATCTGGAGCCGTAGCGATCGTGCGGCGCGGATGGTGGTGGAATGGGACACGCGCAGCCTGTTCAGCAACCCTCGTCGATTCGTCTCGCCATTGGCCGATGCCGGCACCGATTTCACCGCTCGGGTCGAACTCACCGGCCTGCCCACCGATCAGGCAATTTTCTACCGTGTGACGTTCGAAGACGCCCAGAGCGGTGTCGCCAGTGAACCCTGGTTCGGCCATCTGCGCAGCGCGCCCAGCGCTCGGCGGAATATTCGCTTCGTCTGGAGCGGCGACACGGTTGGCCAAGGCTTTGGCATCAACCCGGACATCGGCGGCATGCGCATCTACGAAGCCATGCGTCTGCGCCTGCCGGACTTTTTTATCCACAGTGGCGACACCATCTACGCCGACGGCCCGGTGCCGGCGCAACTGACCACCGAAAGCGGCCGGGTGTGGCGCAACATCACCAGCGAAGCCAAGAGCAAAGTCGCCGAAACCCTCGACGAGTATCGCGGCAACTACCGCTACAACCTGATGGACGAAAACGTCCGTCGCTTCAACGCCGAAGTGCCGCAAATCTGGCAGTGGGACGACCACGAAGTGGTGAACAACTGGTCGCCGGGCAAGCAACTGGATGATCGCTACAAGAGCAAAGATATCCACAGCCTGGTGGGCCGCGCACGGCAGGCCTGGCTGGAATATGCGCCGATGCGTTTGCAGAGCGCCGACGGTGGCGGGCGGATTTATCGCAAGCTGAGTTATGGGCCGATGCTCGATGTGTTCGTGCTCGACATGCGCAGCTACCGAGGTGCCAATGACGACAACCTTGGTGCCGCCAAACCGTTCCTCGGTCGAGAGCAATTGGATTGGCTCAAACGTGAATTGAAAGGCTCCCAGGCTCAATGGAAAGTCATCGCCGCCGACATGCCCATCGGCCTCGGCGTCCCGGACGGCGAAGTCAGCCCCGGTGTGGCGCGTTGGGAAGCGGTGGCCAACGGTGATCCGGGCCCGGCTCAAGGCCGTGAGCTGGAGATCGCTGAATTACTGGGTTTTCTGCGGGCGCAGCAGGTGCGCAATTTCGTTTGGCTGACGGCGGATGTGCATTACTGTGCAGCGCACCATTACCATCCTGATCGCGCGGCGTTCCAGGACTTCGAACCGTTCTGGGAATTTGTCGCGGGGCCACTGAATGCGGGCAGCTTCGGGCCGAATGCGCTGGATAAAACCTTCGGCCCCGAGGTGGTGTTCCAGAAGGCTCCAGCGGCGCAGAACACCTCGCCGTTTGCCGGGTTTCAGTTTTTTGGCGAGGTGAATATCGATGGGCAGTCGGGGGAGTTGAGTGTCGTGCTGCGGGATCTGGATGGGGTGGGGGTGTTTGAGCGCACGTTGCAGCCGGTTTGAGCGCCGCGTGATTGTTCCCACGCTTTGCGTGGGAACAATCATCAACGGTGTCAGTAAACGTCGCGGCAGTAGCGGCCCTGTTCGATCAGGCGCTCGACTTCATCCGCACCCAGCACGTCGTTAAGCACTTGGTCCACCCCTGACGCCATCCCCTGCAAACTGCCGCAGATGTAAATCACGGCGCCATCGGCCAGCCATTTCTTCAGCTCGCCGGCAGACTCGCGCAGGCGATCCTGCACATAGATTTTCTCGGCCTGATCGCGGGAAAACGCCAGGTCCAGACGTGCCAAATCACCGTTGATCAACCACTCTTCCAGCTCCGCACGGCACAGGTAATCGTGTTCCCGATTGCGCTCGCCAAACAGCAACCAGTGACGCTGTTGCCCGTCGGCAATCCGTGCCTTGAGCAAACTGCGCAACCCGGCCAGCCCGGTGCCGTTGCCCAGCAGGATCATCGGCACCGGTTCGTTCGGCATATGGAAACCACTGTTGCGCCGCACCCGCAGGTTGACGTGGCTGCCCACAGGCACGTGTTCGGTCAACCAGCCGGAGCCGATGCCCAGGCTGCCGTCTGGGTGCCGCTCCTGACGCACGATCAATTCCAGCGCGCCGTCGGCGGCGATCGAGGCGATGGAGTATTCGCGCAGGGCCAGTGGCACCAACGCATTCACCAGCGCTTGCGCGTGCAGGCCGACCAGATGAGCGCGGTTCTCGGGCAGTTGGCGGCTGGCCAGGGCTTGCTCCAGAGACTGCGACAGGCCATCGAGTTCAACCGTGGCTCGACCGTCAATTCCCAGGCCTTCGAGGAAATGCTCGATGGCCCACGCACCATTGCGCGGCAGCACTTCCACCAGATCACCGGCCAGCCAACTGCTGGTGCTGGGAGCGGTGAGGCCGAGCAAGTACACGGGAGCTCCACTGCTGTCCGGGTTCATCAATTCGCGGCGGGTCAGGGTCCAGTTGTCGTAGCTGGGCGCTTGCCAGGTGTCGACCGGTGCCTGACCCGTCAGCAGACCGAGTTGCTGTTGCCAGTGACGCAGGGCGTAAGGGTCGCCACCGTCGACTTCAACCGGGGCGAACAAGGTCTTGCCGCCGTGCTCGCCCAGCCAGGTGTGCAAGCGACGGGCGAAGCCGCAGAAGTGTTGATACTGGCGGTCACCGAGGCCGAGCACGGCATAGTTCAGGCGTTTAAGACTCGGTGCACGCCCCAGCACTTTACGTTCGAAACCGCGGGCGCTGTCCGGCGCTTCGCCGTCGCCGAAGGTGCTGACCACAAACAGCGCGTTGCTGGAATCTCGCAGGTCCTGTTCGCTGACATCGGCCAACGGTTGAACTTTCACCGGTAATCCGGCGGCCTGCAATTGCCCGGCAGTCTGCCAGGCGAGCTGCTCGGCAAACCCGCTCTGGCTGGCGAAGCCGATCAGCCATGCCGGTGCGTCGCTACCCGGTTGCTCAAGGCCTTTACGGGCATCCTTGATCTGACGTTTCTTGCGTCGGCGGTCCAGGTACAGCAACCAGCCCGTGACGAAAAACAGCGGCATGCTCAGCGCGGTGATGGTCAGGATGATCCGCCCGACCAGCCCGAAATAACTGCCGACGTGCAGTGCATAAATACTGGTCAGCAACTGCGCCTTGAGGCTCTTGTCGCTGTAGCGGTCATGACGGCTGACGGCGCCGGTCACCGGATCGAGGGTGATCTGGTTCCGTGCCTGGTCGTGGGGTGAATCCTTCAGCAGGTAGAACGCGGTTGCCGGTTGCCCGGCCACTGGCGGCATCCGAACGTTGTAGGACGAAAGACCAGGGCCGGCGGCGCTGTAGATGCTGCTCCACATGGCGGCGTAATCGGCGGTGGGGGCCGGGCCGCTTGGCGCAGGGCCGCGACCACTGCGAACCCGCTCGTTTTGCGGCGAGTCGGACAGCAGCCTGGTCAGACCTTTGTTGTACCACTCGTACGACCAGGACAACCCGGTCAGTGCCGCCAAAAGGTAGAACACTAGGCACCAGGTACCGGCCACCGAGTGCAGGTCCCAATTGAAGCTGCGACCCTTTTTCTTCCAGTCCAGCGTCAGCCAGGCGCGCCAGCTTTTCCACTGGCGCGGCCAGCGCAGGTACAGGCCGGACAGGCAGAAGAACACCAGAATCAGCGTGCAGGCGCCGGTGATCTGCCGGCCGGTATCACCCATGGCGAGGAAGCGGTGCAACTGCAGCATCAGGCCGAAGAAGTCCTGGCCGGTGACGTCGCCCATGAACTCGGCGGTGTACGGGTCAAAATAACGCATCTGCCCGCGACGTTCGCCGGGCGGCGCCGTGAAGATCACCCGCGCAGCATTGCCGCTGTCGGTCTCGACCCAGAGCATAGAGACGATCTTGCCCGAAGCGCTTTCGATTTTCTCCACCAGTTCGGCCGGTGGCAGCACGCCGGCGATCTGCTTCTCGACGTGCAGCACGGAGGGGTTCAGCGTTCGCAGGATTTCATCCTGAAACGATACTGCCGCCCCGGTAATGCCCATCAGGGCCAGGACCAGTCCGGCGCTGATGCCGAAAAACCAGTGCAACTGGAACAGGGATTTCTTCAACACGTCGCTCGCCTTGTTCGTTCAAAAGTCATCATCACGGCGCGCATTATGCCGTGAGTTGTCGAGAAGCATTCTTTTTTACAGGCAAAAGCCCCGTTCACTTTGATGAACGGGGCTTTTGCCTGAGCGCTTTGGTCTTCACGCTTCTGTTATCAGAAGTGGAAGTTGGCACTCAGCAGAGCAGTGCGGCCCGGCGCCACGTGGGCGTAGTGCGTCTGGAATACCTGGTCGAAGTAACGCTTGTCGGTCAGGTTTTGTACATTGAGTTGCAGGTCGACGTTCTTGGTCAGGCGGTAGCTGGCCATCGCGTCGTAACGCCAGTAGGACGGGATCTCCACCGAGTTGGCGACGTTGCCGAACTGGGAATCGACGAAGGTCGCACCGGCACCGACGGTCAACTTGTCCGGCACCAGGTCGTAGGTCGACCAGAACGTGAAGTTGTTTCGTGGGGTGCTTGGCATGTGGTTGCCTTCATCGGCGGCGAGGGTGGTTTTGACCACTTCGCTGTCCATGTAGGTGTAGCCGCCGAAGACTCGCCAGTTACGGGTCAGCTTGCCGGTGTAGGTCAGTTCCAGGCCATTGACCTGCTGTTCGCCGTCCAGCACTTGGGTGGTGCCGCCGTCCGGATCGTTGATACGCGCGTTGGTTTTCTCGGTGCGGAACAGTGCGGCGGTCAGCGACAGGTCGTCACCGAAGAAGTCCCACTTGGTGCCAATCTCGTAGTTGCGGTTCTTTTCCGGGTCCAGACTGCTGTTGTTCGCCGCCAGTTCCAGGCCACCGTTGCCGCTGGTTTCGCCGGCCGGGTTGCTGGACGTCGAGTAGGCGGCATAGATGCTGCCGTTTGGCAGTGGGTTGTAGACCACGCCGATCTGGTAGTTCACCAGGTCACTGGTGTTCTGACGGGAGAAACTGCCCGCTGGAGCCGTGCTGCTGGCGTTGGCGAAACCGCTGGATTCGACTTGGTAGTTGTCATAACGCAGGCCCAGGTTCAGGGACCATTGCTCGTTGAACTTCAGGGTGTCGAACACGTAGGCCGCGGCGGTCTTGGTGTCGGTGTCGGTGAAGGCGTTGCTGTCGGTGATCGTGCCGTTCCAGTTATCCCCAGGCGTCGGGTTGTACAGGCTGGTGCAGTCGCCGGAGTTGAACAGGGCACGGTTGCACCGGGTGCCGTTGGCGCTGGAGGTCAGGAGGTACGGGCGGTTGTGGGTGTCCTGATAGGAAAACTCCAGACCGGTCACCAGGCTGTGCTCGATGGCGCCGGTGTTGAATTTGGCACTCAGGTCGGTCTGGTTGATCCAGCCGCTGGACGTCGAGTTACGGCTCTTCGCGCCACGGTAGACACTGCCGTTGGCCACGTTGCCCTTGCTGTCGTCAGGGTTGGTGACGATGTAGTCCAGGGTTGAACGGGACATGCGAAAGCTGTTCGACACGGTCAGGCTATCGTTCAGATCGTGCTCGAGCTTGATCGTGCCGCTGTCGTTGCTGGTCTGGCGATAGTCGCGGCCGGTGAGGCCGTAGAAGTTGTCGCGGTTGACGTTGGCCGGCTTGTCGACGTTGTACTTGCTGCGGTTGGGGCTCAGGGTCAACGGGATGCCGTAGTCGGGCATGTCGTCGGTTTCGACGTGGTAGTAGCCGACGGTCAAGCGGGTGTCGGTGCCCAGGCCGAAGGCGAAGGACGGTGCCACGCCCCAGCGACTGACGTCCACGGCATCACGCCCGGCGACGTTGGCTTCGTGCTTCATCAGGTTCAGCCGGAACGCCGAGGTGTCGGTCATTTGCTGGTTCAGGTCGAGGGTGGTGCGCTTGGTCTGGTCCGAACCCCAGGTGAAGCCGCCGTTGTAGGCATTGCCCAGCTTGGCGGTCTTGCTCACCAGGTTCAGGCTGCCACCGGTGGATCCGGCGCCGGTGAAGGCTGATCCCGGGCCCTTGCTGACTTCGATCGATTCAACGTTGAAGATCTCGCGGCTCTGGGACGCCACGTCGCGCATGCCGTCGATGAACACGTCGCTTTCGGCGTTGAATCCACGAATGATCGGACGATCACCGGCCGGGTTGCCACCCTCGCCGGCACCAAAAGTGATGCCCGGCGTGGTGCGCAGGGCGTCGACCAGGCTGGTGGCGCCGGTGTCGCGAATCACTTGTTGCGGGATCACGGTGACGCTTTTCGGCGTCTCGCGCAGTGGCGCGGTGTACTTCTTGGAGGCCGAGGTATCGGTCTTGTAGGAGGTGTCATCCTGCTCGCCTACAACGCTGGTGGCGTCCAGGGATATCGCATTGCCGGGTGCTTTTTCGTCGGTCTTCTCGGCCGCGAAAACCATGTGGCCCGCAGAGCCGGCGGTGATCGCCACGCCAATTGCAGACGCGAGCAAACGCGGTGAACTGACCGTTGATTGTGGTTGTTGGCGTGACATGTGAATTCCCCTCCCCAAGGATTTGAGGTCGCGGAATGTAGAGTAAATACGTATCTGTATCAATTGCGAAACGTTGCTATTAGCGACGAATTTACATTCTTTACAATTTGCCTTTACGGTTTTTGCGGTTTCATTCGTCTCTTGGGTTTTACATGTGCAATAAGAATCAATACCATTAACGCCCCTTTGCTTTCAGGTGTCTTTCGATGTTGTTGCACATTCCCGGCGTGTTCGCGAAAGAAGAAGTGCAGCGCATTCGCGAGGCCCTGGCGCAGGCGGATTGGGCCGATGGCAAAATTACCGCCGGTTATCAGTCGGCGAAGGCCAAGCACAATCTGCAATTGCCTGAAGGACATCCGTTGACCAAGGAAATCGGTGCGGCGATGCTCGAACGGCTGTGGAAAAATCCGCAGTTCATGTCAGCGGCATTACCGCACAAGGTCTTCCCTCCGTTGTTGAACTGTTACACGGCCGGTGGCAGTTTCGACTTCCATATCGACAATGCCGTGCGTCAGCCCAAGGGCAGCATCGAGCGGGTGCGCACCGACCTGTCGGCGACGCTGTTCTTCAGTGACCCGGAGGATTACGACGGTGGCGAACTGGAAATCCAGGACACCTTCGGCACTCAGCGCGTGAAATTGCCGGCCGGCGATATGGTCCTGTATCCCGGCACCAGCCTGCACAAGGTCAACGCCGTCACGCGTGGAACCCGCTACGCATCGTTCTTCTGGACGCAAAGCCTGGTGCGTGAAGACAACCAGCGCGCTTTGCTGTTCGAGATGGACGGGGCGATTCAGCAACTGACCCAGGACATGCCCGACCATCCTTCATTGATCCGCCTGACCGGTACTTACCACAACCTGTTGCGTCGCTGGGTCGAGGTATGAGTTATCAATTGCGCCGCGAGGAAGTCCTCGACGGTGATCGCCTCAAGGCCATGCTGGAGGAAAGCCCGGCGCGCGCAGCCCAGGCGATTCTGATCGCCGCCCGTGAAGGTGTGCTGAATGCCCAGGCCTTGCTGGGACAGATTTTGCTGGACGGGCGGGGTATCGAGCGGGATCAGCCGCTGGCGCTGCGCTGGTTCGAGATTGCGGCTCAGCGCGGGCACTTGATGGCGCGCAACATGCTTGGTCGTTGCCATGAACATGGCTGGGGGTGCACCGCCAACGCCACGAGCGCCGCGGGGCATTATCGCCTCGCCGCCGAGGCGGGACTGGATTGGGCGATGTACAACTACGCCAATCTGCTGGCTACCGGGCGCGGGGTGGTCGAGGATCAGGCGCAAGCGCTGAATCTCTATCGGCGTGCCGCTGAATTGGGCCACGCAAAGTCGATGAACCTGCTGGGGCGATACCTGGAAGAGGGGCACGATTGCCCGGCAGATCCGCACGCTGCCCGTGACTGGTATCGACGCTCGGCTGAAGGAGGGGATTTTCGCGGTCAGTTCAGTTATGCGGCGGTGTTGGCGGATGAAGGCAAGGTCGACGAGGCGTTGGGCTGGTTACGCAAGGCCTTGGATGGCGGGAATTTGAATTTCTTGCGGGTGGCGAACAGGGCGCTATTGACGTCGACCGATCCAAGAATTCATGGGCTGGCTAGTGAGTATCAACAGCGTGCTCGGGAGCTGACGCCAGGATAGATCGTTCCCACGCCCCGTGTGGGAGCGATCAGCACAGGCACAAAAAAGCCCATGACACGTCATGGGCTTTTTGATTTCTGCGTGCAGTGCTTACACGTAGAACGACTTCAGCGGCGGGAAGCCATTGAACTCGACGGCGCTGTAGCTGGTGGTGTACGCACCGGTCGACAGCCAGTACAAGCGATCACCGATCGCCAGGTTCAGCGGCAAACCGTACTTGTAGTTTTCGTACATGATGTCGGCGCTGTCGCAGGTCGGACCGGCGATGACCACTTCTTCCATCTCGCCTTTCTTCTCGGTCCAGATCGGGAACTTGATGGCTTCGTCCATGGTTTCGATCAGGCCGGAGAACTTGCCCACATCCGTGTACACCCAACGCTCTACAGCGGTACGGGATTTACGCGCCACCAGCACCACTTCGCTGACCAGAATGCCGGCGTTGGCGATCAGCGAACGGCCCGGCTCCAGGATGATTTCCGGCAGGTCGTCGCCGAAGTCTTCCTTCAGGAAGCGGATGATTTCTTCAGCGTAGGTTTCCAGGCTGTTGGTGCGGGTGATGTAGTTGGCCGGGAAGCCGCCACCCATGTTGATCAGCTTCAGGTGGATGCCGTCTTCTTCTTTCAGGCGTTCGAAGATCACTTTGACCTTGGCGATTGCCGCGTCCCAGACGCTGATGTCGCGCTGTTGCGAACCGACGTGGAACGAGATGCCGTATGGCACCAGGCCCAGGTCACGAGCCAGGATCAGCAGGTCCATGGCCATGTCGGTCTGGCAGCCGAATTTGCGCGACAAAGGCCAGTCGGCAGTGGTCGAGCCTTCAGTCAGGATACGCACGTAGACTTTCGAGCCCGGAGCGGCCTTGGCGATGTTGCGCAGGTCGGCTTCGGAGTCGGTGGCGTACAGGCGCACGCCCTTGTCGTAGAAGTAGCGAATGTCTTTGGATTTCTTGATGGTGTTGCCGTAGCTGATCTGGTCGGCGCTGACGCCACGGCTCAGCACTTTGTCCAGCTCATAGATCGAGGCGATGTCGAAGCTCGAGCCTTTCTCTTTGAGCAGGTCGATGATTTCCACGGCCGGGTTGGCCTTGACCGCGTAGTAGACCTTGGCGAATTCGAAACCGGCACGCAGGTCGTCATAGGCCTGGGCGATCATCGCGGTGTCGATCACCACGAACGGGGTTTCTTGTTTGTCGGCGAAGGCCTTCATTTTCTGGAAGGTTTCGCGCGCGAAATAGTCTTCGACGTTGATCGACATGCTGGGAACTCCTACTGGCAAACTGAAATTATCAATGGGTGCAAATGAACGCCCTCCGTATCCCCACTTTGGTTCGCCTACTTCCCAAGGCATGTCGCCGAAAGCAAAAAGGCCATGGGAGGCGGTGCTTCCCTTGGCCTTGCTGTCTCGTCGTCAGTACTTGAGCCGGATGGATCGTTTCCAGCATGGACGTTCGGCGCGAACTTTAGGGCGTGAGGGGCTTGAGATCAACAAAAAATGTCGCGTTTTTGCACGCTTCCGTCGTGCGGTCCCTGACAGCTACTGATGTAACCGACCTGCGTGACAGTGTGATGTTCCCAAGACAAGGATTTTAGAAGGGAGCTTGGTTGGCTTTTGTGGCGAGGGAGCTTGCTCCCGCTGGGGCGCGTAGCGCCCCCAAAATCAGGCAATGCGGTTCTTCAGAAGGATCGCATCGGCTGACTTCACGACTGCTTCGCGGCCGGACGGGAGCAAGCTCCCTCGCCACAAAAGCACTAGAGCCTCATACAAGTCAGGTCAACGCAGTTTCCGCTGGCGAAACAATGCTGGTCTTGCCCCCACGGGACTTACCGGAGCTCAGGTATTCGGCAATCGATTCCTGAGTCACCTCACCGAGAAACACCCGCTCGGCATCCATCACCGGCAACCACGAGCGGTTGAACTCGTACATACGCGACAGCAGGATGCGCAAATGTTCGTCATACGCCGCGGTGGCGTTGAACTCGCGCCGGTATTGCGCGCAGGTGCCGGTCTGGCGATGCAGGTCGCGCCGACGCACATAGCCCAAGGCTTTGTTCTCGGCGCAGGTCACCACCACGTAGCGGCGGTCCAGTTCGTCCATCAATTCCAGCGCTTCGGCCACCGGGGTTTCCGGGCTGACCGACGGCGCGTTGTCCGCCGCATCTTCAGCCTTCACCAGCAGCAAGCGTTTGAGCGTGCTGTCCTGGCCGACGAAGTTGCTGACAAAATCGTCCGCCGGATGCGCGAGCAAGGTGTCTGGGTGGTCGATCTGCAACAGCTTGCCGGCGCGGAAGATCGCGATTTTGTCGCCGAGCTTGATGGCTTCGTCGATGTCATGGCTGACCATGATCACGGTCTTGTTCAGCGCCCGTTGCATTTCGAAGAACTCGTTCTGGATCATTTCGCGGTTGATCGGGTCGACCGCGCCGAACGGTTCGTCCATCAACAACAGCGGCGCATCCGCCGCCAGTGCTCGAATCACACCGATCCGCTGTTGTTGGCCGCCGGACAATTCACGGGGGTAGCGAGTCAGGTATTGCTTGGGTTCAAGCTTGATCATGCTCATCAACTCGCGGGCGCGGTCGTGGCATTTCTGTTTGTCCCAGCCGAGCAGGCGCGGAACGACGGTGATGTTTTCCTCGATGGTCATGTTCGGGAACAGACCGATCTGCTGGATCACATAACCGATGTTGCGGCGCAGGGTCACTTCGTCGAGGTCGGTGGTGTCTTCGCCGTTGATCAGGATCTTGCCCGAAGTCGGTTTGATCAACCGGTTGATCATTTTCAGCGTGGTGCTCTTGCCGCAGCCCGATGGCCCGAGGAACACACAGATCTCGCCTTCATTGACGGTCAGGCTCACCGAGTCCACGGCTTTCACATCTTTGCCGTTGCTTTGGAAGGTCTTGCTGAGGTTTTGAAGTTCGATCATTTGAGCAGTCCTTTTGGAGTCAGCGTGCGTTGCAGCCATTGCAGAAGCAGGTCGGCGAAGATGGCCAGGAGACTGACCAGCACCGCGCCGACGATCAGCATCGACATGTCGCTGCGGCTGATGGAAGCGAGGATGAGTACACCGAGGCCACCGGCGCCGATGGTGGCGGCGATGGTCATCACGCCGATGTTCATCACTACGGCGGTGCGGACACCGGCGAGGATCACCGGCACGGCAATCGGCAGTTCGACCATGCGCAGGCGCTGACCGAAGGTCATGCCGATACCCCGGGCGGCTTCGCGAATGCCGGGTTCCACGCCGGTCAGCGCCAGGTAGGTGTTACGCATGATCGGCAGCAGCGAATAGAGAAACACGGCGGTGATTGCCGGCATCGGGCCCAGGCCCTGGCCGAACCTGGAATAGAACGGCAACAGCAGGCCGAATAGCGCAATCGACGGCACGGTCAGCAAAACCGTGGCGCTGGCTTGCAACGGGCCGGCCAATGTCGGGAAGCGGGTCATCAGGATGCCCAGCGGCACGCCGACCAGAATCGCCAGCGTTACCGCGATGCCAACCAGGGTGATGTGCTGCCAGGTCAGGTGCAGCACTAGCGGCCAATCGAGATGGGAAAAGGCGTTGAGAAATTCCATGTCTTTTTCTCCTCTGCCTTATTGAACAGACAGCAGTGGATGCTGGCGCAGGAAATCGGCGGCAACGGATGAAGGGCTTTCGTGATCGACATCGACCCGTGCGTTGAGCTGGCGCATGGTGGTGTCGTCGAACAGTTCGGCCAGTGGCTTGAGCTCTTCGGCGAGTTTCGGGTGGGCATCGAGGTAGGCCTGGCGCACCACCGGCGCGGCGGTGTAGTCGGGGAAGTAATGCTTGTCGTCTTCGAGCAGCTTGAGTTTGAAGGCGTTCAAGCGACCGTCGGTGGTGTAGACCAGGCCGGCGAACACCTGGCCATTGCGCAAGGCGGTGTAGACCAGCCCGGCATCCATCTGGCGAATGTTGTTGCGGGTCAGGTTCATGCCATAGAGATCAACCATGCCGCCCAAACCGTCCGAACGGTTGGCGAATTCGGTGTCCAAAGCGACGAGGTGATTAGTCTTCGCCTCGGCTTGCAACACCTCGTTCAACTGGCTGATGGTGTTGATCTGCGGGTAAGCCTTCGCGGTTTTTTCCGGCAGGGCCAGGGCGTAGGTGTTGCTGAATTTCGACGGAGTGAGCCAGATCAGGCCTTTTTTCTCGTCGAGTTCTTTCACCCGGGCGTAGGACTGCGCGCTGTCGAGTTTTTCAGTGACATGGTTGTAAGCCACCAGCGAGACGCCGGTGTATTCCCAGAGCATGTCCAGTTGGCCGCTTTCGTGAGCACTGCGGGCCAGATTGCTGCCCAGGCCGCCGGTCACCTGGGTGTCGTAACCCTTGGTGCGCAGGTATTGGGAGGTGATTTCCGCCAGCAGGGTTTGTTCGGTGAACACCCGGGCGCCAATGCGGATCACGGGTTTTTCAGCGGCTTGGGCGATTCCTGCGAACAGCAGAACGCAGCCTAGTAAAAAGCTTGATGTCTTCATGAGAATTCCTTTGCCGAGGCTTAAGACGGGCGCAGGCCGCGTTCGAGCCAGAGGCGGCTGGCGAGTGTCACCAGACCGTCGAGCAGCAAGGCCAGCAGGGCGGTGCAGGCCGCGCCGAGCAGCAGTTGCGGCTGATTGTTCAGGGCGATGCCGGGGAAAATCAGGCTGCCCAGACTGTTGGCGCCTATCAGGAACGCCAGCGGTGCGGTCCCGACGTTGATCGCCAGCGCCACACGCACGCCACCGATGATGATCGGCACGGCGTTCGGCAGTTCGACCCGGCACAGCACCTGAGTCGGGGTCATGCCGATGCCGACGGCGGCTTCCTTGAGCGAACCCTGAACGTTTTTCAGCCCTTCATAGGTGTTGCGCACGATCGGCAACAGCGAAGCCAGGAACAGAGCGAAGATTGCCGGACCGCTGCCGATGCCGAGGATGCCCAGGGCGATGGCCAGTACGGCGAGCGGCGGCACGGTATTGCCGATGTTGAAGATCTGCATGAAGCGTTCGGCGCGTCCCACCAGGGGCGGGCGGCTTAAAACGATGCCGGCGGGTATGCCCACAACAAGGGCGGCCAGCATGGAAGCGAGGACAAGAATCAGATGAGCTTGCAGGTAAAACAACAAATCGTCGCGGTACTGTTCGATCGTGTTGATGCCAATCCAGTGGACCAGCAGGGCCAGAAGAGCGACGACAACCGCACCTCCTGTCAGCCCTTTGCCATAGCGAATAGCCACAGGCAGACTCCTTTTTTCAGTCGGCGAACGCAGTCCCGTGTGGCATGCCATTCCTGGCTGCCGGGAAAATAACGTTCGCGAGAAGCAGCTCTTCATGCTGATGAAACCGCATGAGATAGAGCCATAAGCGCAGCCTCGTCAGGCTAACTTGCTGATTTTTCAGCCCCTGACGATGGGTCGTAACAGGGGAGTGGACGTCTCCAGCTTTTAAAAGGTTCCATAATCAGCAGCATTTAGCCACCAAGAAGGAGCTGCCCGCGCTGATTACGGCCATCGGCAGCTCCTGTGCGTGGTGGTCCGTAGATCACTTTTTAAGCTATACTCGCCGCCCTTTTTTGAATCACCGCCAGGCGATTTCCCATGACCAAACAGGCCGCCGAAGTCGCGAAACGCCGCACTTTCGCCATTATTTCCCACCCCGATGCCGGTAAGACCACCATCACCGAGAAGCTCTTGCTGATGGGCAAGGCGATTGCGGTTGCCGGCACGGTGAAATCTCGCAAGTCCGACCGCCATGCCACCTCCGACTGGATGGAAATGGAAAAACAACGGGGTATTTCCATTACCACGTCGGTCATGCAGTTCCCGTATCGCGACCACATGATCAACCTGCTCGACACCCCGGGCCACGAAGACTTCTCCGAAGATACTTACCGCACCCTGACTGCGGTGGACTCGGCATTGATGGTCCTCGACGGCGGTAAGGGTGTAGAACCACGGACCATCGCCCTGATGGACGTCTGCCGTCTGCGTGACACGCCGATCGTCAGCTTCATCAACAAACTCGACCGTGACATCCGCGACCCGATCGAACTGCTCGACGAAATCGAAGCGGTCCTGAAGATCAAGGCCGCGCCGATCACCTGGCCGATCGGTTGCTACCGCGACTTCAAGGGTGTTTATCACCTCGCCGACGACTACATCATCGTCTACACCGCCGGCCACGGTCATGAGCGCACCGAAACCAAAATCATCGAGAAGCTCGATTCCGATGAAGCGCGCGCGCACTTAGGTGACGAGTACGAGCGTTTCATCGAGCAGCTGGAACTGGTGCAGGGCGCCTGCCACGAATTCAATCAACAGGAATTCCTCGACGGCCAACTGACCCCGGTGTTCTTCGGTACCGCGCTGGGCAACTTCGGTGTCGATCACGTGCTCGACGCTGTGGTCGACTGGGCACCGCAACCATTGGCCCGTGTCGCCAACGAGCGCACCGTCGAGCCGGTGGAAGAGAAGTTCAGTGGTTTCGTGTTCAAGATCCAGGCGAACATGGACCCCAAACACCGCGACCGCATCGCCTTCATGCGCATTTGCTCCGGCAAATACGAAAAAGGCATGAAGATGCGCCATGTGCGCACCGGCAAGGACGTGCGGATCGGCGACGCGCTGACCTTCTTCTCCTCCGAGCGTGAGCAACTGGAAGAAGCGTTCGCCGGCGACATCATCGGCCTGCACAACCACGGTACCATCCAGATCGGCGACACCTTCACCGAAGGCGAAACCCTGGGTTTCACCGGCATCCCGCACTTCGCCCCGGAACTGTTCCGTCGCGTACGCCTGCGCGATCCACTGAAATCCAAGCAACTGCGTCAAGGCTTGCAGCAACTGGCCGAAGAAGGCGCCACCCAGGTGTTCTTCCCCGAGCGCAGCAACGACATCATTCTCGGCGCCGTCGGTGTGCTGCAGTTCGATGTGGTCGCCAGCCGTTTGAAAGAGGAATACAAGGTCGAGTGCTCCTACGAGCCGATCACCGTGTATTCCGCGCGCTGGATCGAGTCCGGCGACAAGAAGAAGCTTGAGGAATTCACCAACAAGGCCGTGGAAAACCTCGCCCTCGACGGCGGCGGTCACCTGACCTACCTGGCCCCGACCCGGGTCAACCTGGCACTGATGGAAGAACGCTGGCCGGACGTGAAATTCCGTGCGACGCGTGAGCATCACTAAGCGCTGAGTTGCAAACCCCAAAGCCCCGATGCGCGAGTCTCGGGGCTTTTTATTGTCTGGGCTGTGTACCGCACCGAAGCGACTCAGTTGTCCGGGCGCAACAGGGTTCTTCCTTCCGTGCTCGGCGAGCCCGCATCACTTAGTTGATCTGGTTATAGGCATTATTCGAAACCAATCTCCCTTCTCACGGCATTTCCCGACCTTCGTTAGCGTCCTATCTGGAGAATCGCGCTAAATTTCTCTCTGCGCCATTCCGGCACCCATGCTTCACCCAAGAAAGGATGGAATCGGCTATGAGCATTATTCAACGCATAGTGTTGCTGCTGAAGGTTTTGGTGATGCTATCCCTCGGCACGTCAGCGGCGTGGGCGGAGTGCACGAACCATGATGAACAGGCCTGGAGCGGGCAAGGCGTGCACAGCGAGCTGATGCTCGCCGCATCGGAATCGGGTAGCTCGAACGATGATGACTCGACCGACGACTCGGACAGCAACGAAGACGACACTTGAGCCTGAATGACAGGCAAAAGAAAACCCCGTCTGCCTGACTGATGCGCAGTCGGGGCAGAAGGGGTTTGGTTAACTCAGCAAAAGCGCGCCCCGGCACCGGGGCGCGTTTTTTTCAGGCCGCGCCGTCGAGGAATTGCTCGGCGTAGTGGCAAGCCACTTGGCGTGTGTCGAGCAGACGCAGGGCCGGCTCTTCGATGGCACAGCGCTCGGTCGCGTACGGGCAGCGCTTGTGGAAGGCGCAGCCGGACGGTGGATTCAGCGGGTTTGGCAGTTCGCCGACGATCTTGATTTTCGGCTTGTCCGGATCCGGGTGAATGGTCGGCGTCGCCGACAACAACGCCTGGGTGTACGGGTGCAGGGGACGGGTGTAGATGTCCTCTTTCGGCCCCATTTCCACCGGACGGCCGAGGTACATCACCATCACGTGATCGGCAACGTGGCGTACCACCGCCAGGTTGTGGGAGATGAACACGTAGGCGGTGTTGAACTCTTGCTGCAAATCCATGAACAGGTTGAGTACCTGCGCCTGAATCGACACGTCCAGCGCCGAGGTCGGTTCGTCCGCCACCAGCACTTTCGGCTGCAACATCATCGCGCGGGCCAGGGCGATCCGCTGGCGCTGACCGCCGGAGAACATGTGCGGATAGCGCTGGTAGTGCTCGGGACGCAAGCCCACCTGCTTCATCATCGCCTGGACTTTCTCGCGACGTTCGGCGGCACTGAGGTTGGTGTTGATCAATAATGGCTCTGCAAGCTGATCACCGATTTTCTGCCGTGGATTCAACGACGCGTACGGGCTCTGGAACACCATCTGTACATCTTTGCGCAGTTGCTTGCGCTGAGCCTTGTCGGCGCCGGCGACTTCCTGCCCGGCGATTTTCAACGACCCGGAGGATGGCTCTTCGATCAACGTCAGGGCACGGGCCAGGGTGGATTTGCCGCAACCGGACTCACCCACGACAGCGAGGGTCTTGCCGGCTTCCAGTTCGAACGACACACCGTTGAGGGCGCGCACGGTCGCATGGCCCTTGAACAGGCCACGGGACACTTCGTAGTGACGGGTCAGGTTGCGGGCGGTAAGTACGACGGCCATTACGCCACCTCCTGGTTCAACGGGTAGAAGCAGCGGGCGAGGCTGTTGCTTTTCTGGTCAAGGGCTGGACGCTGGGTGCGGCAATTGTCTTGCACGTACGGGCAGCGCGGCGACAGCAGGCAACCTTGCGGACGGTCGTAACGACCGGGAACGATGCCCGGTAGCGTCGACAGGCGCGCAGCACCCAGGCTGTGTTCTGGAATGGCCTTGAGCAGCGCTTCGCTGTACGGGTGCGCCGGAATGTCGAACAGTTGTGGCACCTGACCGACTTCAACCGCTTGGCCGGCGTACATCACACACACGCGCTGGGCGGTTTCGGCCACGACCGCGAGGTCGTGAGTAATCAGCACCAGGCCCATGTTCTGCTCTTTCTGCAGGGCCAGCAGCAGGTCCATGATCTGCGCCTGAATCGTTACGTCGAGTGCGGTGGTCGGTTCGTCGGCGATCAGCAGTTTTGGTTCGCCGGCAATCGCCATGGCGATTGCAACACGCTGGCTCATGCCGCCGGAGAGTTGATGCGGGTAGGCATCCATACGGCTGGCGGCGCCGGGGATTTCCACTTTTTCCAGCAGTTCGATGGCGCGCTTGCGAGCGTCCTTCCTGGACATTTTCAGGTGCAGGCGCAGCACTTCTTCGATCTGGAAGCCCACGGTGTAGCTCGGGTTCAGCGCGGTCATCGGGTCCTGAAAGACCATGGCCAGGTCTTTGCCGACGATCTGTCGACGCTGACGGTTGCTGAGCGCGAGCATGTTCTTGCCGTCGAAATTCAGGGCGTCGGCGGTGACGATCCCCGGACGCTCGATCAGGCCCATCAGCGCCATCATGGTCACGGACTTGCCGGAACCCGACTCGCCAACGATGGCCAGCACTTCGCCCTTTTCCACGGATATGTCGAGACCATCGACCACCGGAACGGCGTTGGCGTCGCCGAAGCGAACGTTGAGATTCTTGATTTCTAACAGTGACATTTGAATCTCCTCAGGCGGCGTTCTTGAGTTTCGGGTCCAGCGCATCGCGCAGGCCGTCGCCCATCAAGTTGATTGCCAGCACGCTGAGCAAAATGGTCAAACCAGGCAAGCTCACCACCCACCAGGCGCGTTCGATGTAGTCGCGAGCCGAAGCCAGCATGGTGCCCCACTCAGGGGTTGGCGGTTGTACGCCAAGGCCGAGGAAGCCCAGTGCCGCGGCATCGAGAATCGCCGAGGAGAAACTCAAGGTGGCCTGAACAATCAGCGGCGCCATGCAGTTGGGCAGCACGGTGACGAACATCAGGCGAGGCAGACCGGCACCGGCCAGGCGTGCGGCGGTCACGTAGTCGCGGTTCAATTCGCCCATCACCGCGGCGCGGGTCAGACGAACATAGGACGGCAACGAAACCACGGCGATGGCAATAATGGTGTTGATCAGGCCAGGGCCGAGGATGGCGACAATTGCCACCGCCAGCAGCAGGGACGGCAGGGCCAGCATGATGTCCATCAGACGCATGATGGTCGGGCCGAGCACGCGCGGGAAGAACCCGGCGAACAGACCCATCAGGATGCCAGGAATCAGCGACATCACCACCGATGACAAGCCGATCAGCAGGGACAGGCGCGAGCCGTGAATCAAACGCGACAGCAGGTCACGACCGAGTTCATCGGTACCCAGCAGGAACTGGATATGCCCGCTTTCCAGCCAGGAGGGCGGGGTCAGCAGGAAGTCGCGGTACTGTTCGCTCGGGTTATGCGGTGCGACCCATGGGGCGAAGATCGCGCAGAAAATCACCAGCAGCATGAACATCAGGCCGGCGACAGCGCCTTTGTTCCTGGAGAACGCATGCCAGAATTCTTTGTAGGGCGACGGATACAGCAGGCTTTGATCGACTGCTACCGGTGTAGTGAGAGTGGTCATGGTCATTGATCTCAGCGCTGATGACGGATGCGTGGGTTGGCAAAGCCGTAGAGGATGTCCACTACGAAGTTGACCAGAATCACCAGGCAGGCGATTAACAGGATGCCGTTCTGCACCACGGGATAGTCCCGTGCGCCAATGGCTTCGATCAGCCATTTGCCGATGCCGGGCCAGGAGAAGATGGTTTCGGTCAGGACCGCGCCGGCCAGCAGCGTGCCGACTTGCAGGCCGACCACCGTCAGTACCGGAATCAGCGCATTGCGCAGACCGTGCACGAATACCACGCGCGATGGCGACAGGCCTTTGGCGCGGGCGGTGCGGATGTAGTCTTCACGCAGCACTTCGAGCATCGACGAACGGGTCATCCGCGCAATCACCGCCAGCGGGATGGTGCCGAGCACGATGGCTGGCAGGATCAGGTGATGCAGGGCATCGAAGAACGCTCCGACGTCATCGGCCAGCAACGTATCGATGAGCATGAAGCCGGTGCGTGGCTCGATGTCGTAGAGCAGGTCGATCCGCCCGGATACCGGGGTCCAGCCCAGGCTCACCGAGAAGAACATGATCAGGATCAGGCCCCACCAGAAGATCGGCATCGAGTATCCCGCCAGGGAGACACCCATTACCCCATGGTCGAACAGGGACCCTCGCTTGAGTGCCGCGATCACCCCGGCCAGAAGGCCCAGGATGCCGGCGAACAACATGGCGGCCGAGGCCAGTTCCAGGGTCGCGGGGAATAGAGAGCTGAACTCGGTCCAGACGCTTTCACGGGTACGCAGGGATTCGCCGAGATCGCCGTGGGCCAGTTTGCCAATGTAATCCAGGTATTGGGCATACAGCGGTTTGTTCAGACCTAGGCGTTCCATTGCCTGAGCATGCATTTCGGGGTCGACCCGACGTTCGCCCATCATCACTTCCACGGGGTCGCCAGGAATCATGCGGATCAACGCGAAAGTCAACAAGGTGATGCCGAAGAACGTGGGGATCAGTAACCCCAATCGGCGGGCAATAAAACTAAACATCTTGTGTGGTACCTCATCAGCCGGTTAGGCATGCCCGGCATCGCTGGGGTCAGCGATGCCGGGCGTTTCTTATCTACTTCACCTGGGTGGTGGCGAAGTTGTTAGTGGTGAGGGGGCTAATGTGATAGCCCTCTACGTTGGTGCGCATTGCAGTGAACATGCGGGTGTGCGCCATGCTGATCCATGGCTGGTCCTGATTGAAAACGTCCTGGGCCTGTTCGTAGAGCGCCGTGCGTTCAGCCGGGTTCACTTTGGCCCGTGCTTCGTCGATCAGCGCCTGGAACTTTTCATTGCACCAGCGAGCGTAGTTTTCGCCGTTCTTGGCGGCCTCACAACTGAGCATAGGCGTCAGGAAGTTATCCGGGTCGCCGTTATCGCCTGCCCAACCGGCGGACACCATATCGTGCTCGCCGTTCTTCGCGCGCTTGAGCATCTCGCCCCATTCCATGACACGAATATCGACCTTGATGCCGACCTTGGCCAGATCTGCCTGCATCATTTGCGCGCCGAGCATCGGATTAGGGTTGGTCGGGCCGCCGCCGTTACGGGTGAACAGGGTGAACACAGTGCCCTCCGGTACCCCGGCTTCCTTGAGCAGGGCACGAGCCTTGTCGAGGTCGCGAGGCGGGTTGGTCAGTTTATGGTTGTAGCCCAGCAGGGTGTCCGGGTACGGGTTGACCGCCACCGTCGCATTGCCTTTGCCGAACAGCGCGTTGACATAGGCCTCTTTGTCGAACGCGATGTCGATGGCTTTGCGCACCCGCACGTCGCTCATGTACTTGCGGGAGGTGTTCATGGCGACATAGGAGACGGTCATCGCGTTCAGTTCATCAACCTTCAGGTTGGTGTCTTTCTTGATGCTCGGGATGTCATCCGGTTTTGGATACAGCGCGATCTGGCACTCGTTGGCCTTGAGCTTTTGCAGGCGCACGTTGTTGTCGGTGGCAATCGCCAGGACCAGCGCATCAGCCGGTGGCTTGCCACGGAAGTAGTCCGGGTTGGCCTTGAAGCGCACCTGGGCGTCCTTGGCGTAACGCTGGAAGATGAAGGGGCCGGTGCCGACCGGTTTGTTGTTCAGGTCGCCGGTCTTGTTGGCCTTGAGCAGTTGATCGGCGTACTCGGCGGAGTAGATCGAGGAGAAGGCCATGGCGATGTCGGCCAGGAACGGCGCTTCGCGGCGGGTCAGGGTGAACTTGACCGTGTTGTCGTCGACTTTCTCTACGCTTTTGAGCAGTTCCTTGAAGCCCATGCTCTCAAAGTACGGGAAGCCCACGCTCGACAGCTTGTGCCATGGGTGATTCGGGTCCAGCTGACGCTGGAAGCTCCAGACCACGTCGTCGGCGTTCATGTCGCGGGTCGGCTTGAAGTAATCGGTGGTGTGAAACTTGACGCCTTTGCGCAGGTGGAACGTGTAGGTCAGGCCGTCTTCACTGATGTCCCAGGATTCGGCCAGCGCCGGAATCACTTCAGTGGTGCCGGGCTTGAAGTCCGCCAGGCGATTGAAGATGGTTTCGGCCACTGCGTCGGCTGTGACTGCAGTCGTGTACTGGGCCATATCGAAGCCTTCCGGGCTGGCTTCGGTACAGACCACCAAGGGTTTGGCCGAGACGCCAACAGCGACACTCAGCAATGCGGCAGCGATGGCCGCTCGTAGGGGAAGCATTTTCATCAAGAACCCTCTGCAATCGGTTGAACAGGAAAAAACCGGACGGCCGACTCGTCATGAGTCAGCCGCCGGCGTGCGTTTTACAAAATGTTGAACGGGATGGTGGTCACGAGACGGAACTCGTTGATGCTGCCATCCGCCTGGTTTTCGCTGGCGCGGTGCGCGGTGTAGGTTGCGCGAACAGTGGTAGCCTTCAGCGGGCCGCTCTGCAGGGCGTAGGTCGCACCGATACCGTATTCGTAATGGGTTTCGCCATCCTGGGCCTGGATACCGTCGTAACCCTTGCCTGCTACGCCTTCATTGCCGGTGTAGTGAGTACCGTCGATGCCCCAGCCACGTGCCTGGTAGATGTTGAACTTCAGACCTGGCACGCCGTATTCGGCCATGTTCAGACCGTAGGCAATCTGGAAGGACTTCTCGTTCGGGCCGTTGAAGTCCGACAGCAGGGAGTTGGCCAGGTAGATGCCGTTGGTTTCGTGCAGGTAGTCGAAGTACTCGTTACCGTTCACTTCCTGGTAGGAGAAGGTCAGGCTGTGGGCCTGGTGGGTCAGGCCGAACGACAGGGAGTAGGTGTCGTTGTCGATTTTGCCTATGAGGGCTTTACCTTCTTCCTGGGTTTTGTAGTAGTTCAGGCCGGTGGTCAGGCTCAGGACCTGGCTGTCGCCCAGCACATGACTGGCGCCGAAGTAGTACTGGTTCCAGATGTCTTCGGCCTGGGTTGCCCAGAGGCTGGTGGTCAGGCTGGCGAATGGGGTGTAGGTGATACCGCCGGTGTAGATGTGATCGGTTTCAACGATGCCGTTGGCGTATTCGGTGCGGAATTTACGCTGGCTTTCTTCGGTACGCGGAGAGTTGCGATCGAAGGTGGCCAGGTCGAAAGCCAGGTTGTTCAGCTCTTCGCTGTGGATGGCCACACCTTCGAAGCTCGAAGGCAGCGCACGGTTACCGATGACATCGACCATCGGGCTGCTGAAGTTCATGCGGCCAGCGGTCAGGGTAGTGTTGGAGACACGGGCCTTGACGTTGGCCAGGCCCAGTTTGCTCCACTGGCCGACGGCGTCGCCACCTTCTTCGGTCAGGGTACGGTTGTTGCCCGCGCCAGGACGGGTTCCCGGTGCGCCGCCGTTGTTGGACGCCAGATCCTTGCGATCACGATCCAGAGCGATGGCGTTGTAGGCCGCCACTTCGGTGCTGAAACCTACGGTGCCTTGAGTGAAGCCGGAGTTGTACTTGAGGATGGTGCCCTGAACCCAGTTGATACGACGATCAGTCGGGGTTGATACACCGTCTTTCTTGTAGCTGAACGTGCCGCCACGTTTCAGTTGCTCGTTGGCATACCAGTTACGCGTGCTACCGGTGATCGACTGCCCTTCGACGAAGCCAGTGGCTTCACTCTGAGCACTTTTCTCATTCACGGTAACCGGGGTGAACGCCTGGCTCTGGGACTCTGCGTAAGCCGTGGCGGTCACGCTGCTGATGGCCAAGGCCAATAACGCGGTGCTGCTCAGTTTCATGTGTGAAGCTCCTTTCTTTCTTTTTTTAATGCCGGTCTTTTTTGGTGATCCGGCTATTTGGTTTAGAACTCATTCAGGCTTCGCAAACGTTTGCTGCAGGCCGATTTGACGAATTACGGCAATACGCTTGCGTGAGGGCGGAATCCGCCCCCCAGCGTTTCTGGCTAATTGGTTATTGGTCGATACTGACGCCCGAGAACACGTTGCGACCGAAGGGGCTGACCTTGAACCCTTCGACTTTGGCGCTCAACGGCTGGTTGACCGTCGAGTGGGCGACCGGCGTGATCGGCACCTGCTGCTTGAGGTACTGCTGCGCCTGTTTGTAGAGCACGGTGCGCTGGTCGCGATCGGTGACGACCTTGGCCTGCTTGATCAGCTTGTCGTAGGCCGGATCACACCACATGGAGTAGTTGTTGCCGCCGATGGCATCGCAGCTGTAGAGCGTGCCGAGCCAGTTGTCCGGGTCACCGTTGTCACCGGTCCAGCCGATCAGGCTGATGTCGTGCTCGCCGTTCTTGGTGCGCTTGATGTACTCGCCCCATTCATAGCTGACGATCTTGACCTTGAGGCCGATCTTCGCCCAGTCCGCCTGGAGCATTTCGGCCATCAGTTTGGCGTTGGGGTTGTACGGACGCTGGACCGGCATGGCCCAGAGAGTGATTTCGGTGCCTTCCTTCACGCCAGCGGCCTTGAGCAGTTCCTTGGCTTTTTCCGGGTTGTAGGAGGCGTCCTTTATGGTGTCGTCATAGGACCACTGGGTCGGTGGCATGGCATTGACCGCCAGTTGACCGGCACCTTGATAGACGGCGTTGAGAATGCCTTGCTTGTTCACCGCCATGTCCAGCGCCTGGCGCACTTCGAGCTGGTCGAAAGGCTTGTGCCGGACGTTGTAGGCGATGTAGCCGAGGTTGAAGCCGGGTTTCTCGATCAGCTGCAGTTTCGGATCATTCTTCAGTGCGGTTACGTCGGCGGGGCGCGGGTGCAGGGTGATCTGGCATTCGTTGGCCTTGAGCTTCTGCACGCGCACCGAGGCGTCGGTGTTGATGGCAAAAATCAGGTTGTCGAGCTTGACCCGGCTCGGGTCCCAGTACTGTTTGTTGCCGCTGTAACGGATGTTGGAGTCTTTCTGGTAGCTCTTGAACACGAACGGCCCGGTGCCGATTGGCTTCTGGTTGATCTCGCTCGGCTTGCCGGCCGCCAGCAACTGGTCGGCGTATTCGGCCGAAAGGATGGCGGCGAAGCTCATGGCGATGTTCTGGATGAACGCGGCGTCGACGTTGTTGAGCGTCATCACCACGGTCAGCGGCCCGGTCTTTTCGACCTTGGCAATATTCTTGTTCAGGCTCATCCCGTTGAAATACGGGAACTCGGTCGGATAAGCCTTACGGAACGGGTGCTGCGGATCGAGCATGCGATTAAACGTGAACAGCACGTCGTCGGCGTTGAAATCGCGAGTCGGCGTGAAGTATTTGGTCGTGTGAAACTTCACCCCTTCACGCAGATGAAACGTGTATTTGAGGCCGTCCTCGGAAATATCCCAGCGGGTTGCCAGGCCTGGCACGACATTGGTGGCGCCTTTTTCAAACTCTGCCAAACGGTTGTACAGCGGCTCGGCGGCGTCGTTATCGGTCGCAGTGGTGTACTGCGCGGTGTCGAAACCGGCGGGGCTGCCTTCGGAGCAGAACACCAGGCTGTTATTGGCGGCCTGGCTGATGGAAGTGGCGGCCAGCAGGCCGGTGCCCAGCAATGCGGATAAAACCAAGGAATGGCGCATGACGCTCCCTCTTTTTGTAGTGTTATTCAATGCGCCGCGATCCCGTCCGGGGACGTTGTGGCGGCATTGAGCTCAAACCAATACGGGCAGCAAACCGATAGCCCACACAGTCACTGGTCAGAACCCGACGGTAGGTGCCGTGGGTCTGGCAGTAAATGCGCTGAGTCCTAAAGACTCGTAGGAAAAGGCAACTCGTCCTAACCCCTGGCTGCGTCAGACAGCGGATTTGGATGTAGGCAAATTCCTAACTTCTCGGCAGAAAAAAGCAGCGGCGACACTGAAAACGTCGCCGCTGCCTTTTCTTATTTGCTGACGCTGACGCCGTAGAAGGAGTTCAAGCCAAATGGGCTGATCTTGAAGTCCTGCACGTTGGCGCGCATGGGTTGGAACACCGTCGAGTGAGCGATAGGTGTCATTGGAACAGCATCTTTGAGGACGTGTTGCGCCTGTTTGTACAGTTCGGTGCGCTTGGCCTGATCGGTGGTGCGTTTGGCTTCCTTGACGAGGCCGTCGAATTTCTTGTCGCACCATTTGGAGAAGTTGTTGCCACTCAGCGAGTCGCAGCCGAACAGCACGTTGAGCCAGTTGTCCGGATCACCATTGTCGCCGCTCCAGCCGATGATCATCGCCTGGTTCTCGCCGCCTTTGGAGCGCTTGATGTACTCGCCCCATTCGTAGCTGGTGATCTTCACGTTCAGGCCGATCTTCTTCCAGTCGGACTGCAGCATTTCAGCCATCAGCTTGGCGTTCGGGTTGTACGGACGCTGTACCGGCATCGCCCACAGAACGATTTCGGTGCCTTCCTTGACGCCGGCTTCCTTGAGCAGCTGTTTGGCTTTCTCAGGATCGTACTTGGCATCCTTGATGGTGGTGTCGTAGGACCATTGGGTCGGCGGCATGGCGTTGACGGCCAGTTGGCCTGCGCCCTGATAAACCGAGTCGATGATCTGCGGCTTGTTGACGGCCATGTCCAGCGCCTGACGAACTCGCAGGTCGGCCAGCGGGTTCGGCTCGTTGCTGCCCTTGACCTTGTCCATCACGTTATAGGCGATGTAGCCCAGGTTGAAACCAGCCTGCTCAGGCATCTTCAAAGTTTTATCTTCTTTGAGCGCCTTCAGGTCGGCTGGACGCGGGAACAGAGTGATCTGGCACTCGTTCTTCTTCAGCTTCTGGATGCGTACCGACGGGTCGGTGGTGATGGCGAAGATCAGGTTGTCGATCTTCACGTCATCAGGCTTCCAGTAGTCCTTGTTCCCGGTGTAGCGGATGTTGGAGTCTTTCTGGTAGCTCTTGAACACGAACGGGCCGGTGCCGATCGGTTTCTGGTTGATGTCGGCAGCCTTGCCTTCCTTGAGCAGCTGGGCAGCGTACTCGGCGGACTGGATCGAGGCGAAGCTCATGGCCATGTTCTGAATGAACGCGGCGTCTACGTCTTTGAGGGTGAACTTGACGGTGTGGTCGTCGACTTTATCGATCTTGGTGATGTTGGTATCCATCCCCATGTCGGTGAAGTACGGGAATTCGGTCGGGTACGCCTTACGGAACGGGTCATCCTTGTTAATCATGCGATTGAAGGTGAACAGCACGTCGTTGGCGTTGAACTCACGCGTCGGCTTGAAATACGGGGTGGTGTGGAACTTGACGCCTTCACGCAGGTGGAAAGTGTAAGTCAGGCCGTCACTGGAAATGTCCCACTTGGTCGCCAGGCCAGGAATCACAGCGGTGCCGCCGCGCTCGAACTGGGTCAGGCGGTTGAACATGGTTTCTGCAGAGGCGTCGAAGTCGGTTCCGGTGGTGTACTGACCTGGGTCGAAACCGGCCGGGCTTCCTTCGGAGCAGAACACCAGGTTAGACGCCGCTTGGGCGAAAGGTGCACTGGCTAACAGGCTTGCGCCGACTAAAAACGGAATGACCGCGTGTTTAAGCATGGTGGCCTCATGATTTGTTGTCATTTTTGGATTAGAGGACGACCTCGTGAGTCGACCTGCGGATACTTATGCAGGGGCCGTACCCAATGCAAGATCCGGAATGGCCACAAGTCCTAAAGAGTGGCACGAACGTACCTTAATGTCGCATATGTGTAAAAACTGATGTATTTGACCGTTTACGCAGGTTTTTTACGGTGCAAGTCGTGCACCGATAAGGGGCGACCGGGGCGGTTGACGCACCCGGTTGGAGCCTGGTGTTACTTATTTATACCCACGCCATAGAACGGTGTGAGGCCAAACGGACTGATCTTGAAGTCGGTGACTTCCTTGCGCAGTGGCTGGAACACCGTCGAGTTGGCAATGGGTGTGATAGGTACTTGTTGTTTAAGGATTTGCTGGGCCTGTTGGTACAGTTTGACCCGCTGTTGTTTGTCCGTGGACACCTTGGCTTGCTGCACCAGTTTGTCGTAGGCCGGGTCACACCATTTGGCGTAGTTGCTACCTTTCACCGCAGCGCAGCTGTAGAGCACGCCGAGCCAGTTGTCCGGGTCACCGTTGTCGCCGGTCCAGCCGTAGATCATTGCGTCATGCTCACCGTTCTTGGCGCGCTTGATGTATTCGCCCCATTCATAGCTGACGATGTTGGCCTTGATCCCGACTTTCTCCCAATCCTGCTGGATCATCTGTGCCGACATCCGCGCATTGGGGTTGGAGGCGCGCTGCACGGTCATGGCCCACAGATTAATTGTGGTGCCGGGAGCAACTCCCGCTTCTTTCAGTAGCGCGCGGGCTTTGGTCGGGTCGTGCGGGGCGTCCTTGATGCTCGGGTCATACGACCATTGCGCCGGTGGCAAGGCGTTTTGCGCCAGTTGCCCGGCACTCTGGTAGACAGCCTTGATGATCGCCGGCTTGTCGATGGCCATGTCCAGCGCCTGACGCACCTTGAGCTGGTCCAGCGGTGGGTGGGTCACGTTGTAGGCAAGGAAGCCGAGGTTGAAACCGGCTTGCTTGAGCACCCTCAGATTCGGGTCTTGCTCCATCACTTCGATGTCTGCCGGACGTGGGTAGCCGCTGACCTGGCACTCGCCGGCCTTGAGTTTTTGCAAGCGCACGGCGGCGTCCGGGGTGATCGAGAAAATCAGGTTGTCGAGTTTCACGTCCTCGGGTTTCCAGTAGGCCTTGTTGGCGGCGTAGCGGATTTGCGAATCCTTTTGGTAGCGCTTGAACACGAACGGGCCGGTGCCGACGGGTTTCTGGTTGAGGTCGGCGGCTTTGCCTTCCTTTAACAGTTGGGCGGCGTATTCGGCGGATTGCACCGAGGCGAAGCTCATGGCGAGGTTTTGCACGAACGCGGCGTCGACGTTGTTCAGGCTGAAGCGCACGGTGTGGTCGTCGATCTTGTCGATGCTTTTGATCGTGGTGTTCAGGCCCATGTCGGTGAAGTACGGCGACTCGGCGGGGTAGGCCTTGCGGAAGGCGTTGTCCGGGTCGAGCAGGCGCTGGAAGGTGAACAGCACGTCGTCGGCGTTGAAGTCGCGGGTGGGGGTGAAGTAGTCGGTGGTGTGGAATTTCACGCCGTCGCGCAGGTGGAAGGTGTAGGTGAGGCCGTCCTCGGATACGTCCCATTTTGTTGCCAGGCCGGGTTCGATTTCGGTGCCGCCGCGTTTGAATTGGGTGAGGCGGTTGAAGACGGTTTCGGCCGAGGCATCGAAGTCGGTGCCGCTGGTGTATTGGCTGGGGTCGAATCCGGCAGGGCTGGCTTCGGAGCAGTAGACCAGGGTGGTGGCGGCTTGGGCGGTTTGTGCGAGTGATGCGGTTGTGGCGAGGGCGAGTGCGAGCAGAAGTGGTTTGACGGTGGTTCTTTCCATGGAGTCCCCGGGATTTGAGCAGCGATATTTTCCTGAGAGTAGCGTTGTTGGCGGGGAGGGTGGAAATATCGTTTTTTGAGGGGGACCCCTCTATCCGGGCATAGTCTGCCGGTCTTTGCGTTGATGGCGGACTGTAGGAGCTGCCGAAGGCTGTGATCTTTTGATCTTAAAAATCAACGTCAAAAGATCGCAGCCTTCGGCAGCTCCTACGCAAAGCGGTGTCAGGCGGGCGTTGTGGGTGAAGTTAATCCGTTTCACGTTGCTTGAATGAGCGCGTGGCTCACGCCGTATACCGGGCCCGACTAAAAAACAGCGCAGCCCCGAGGGCGATAGCATTGGTTGAAACGATGCCCAGATCGAAGCCGGCGATGAAAGGCGGCAGCATAAAAATACTCGAAAACCCCAGAGCGAACAGGGTGATGCCCAGCCATTTTCTGAGGCCATAGGATTTCAGATAGAAGAACAACAGCAGGAATACTGCATAAGCCACGGCGTACAGGCCATATTCGTTCATGATCTCACCCGCCTTGAGTCTTGATGATCATGGACGATCCTGAGTGCTGAGGGCCTATGCCACCGCTGACCTGTGCATCCAGGCTGACGATGACATCGCCGGCGTGATAAGTCGGCAATTTGCTCAGCGTGAACTCGCGGACTGCCCATCCCACCGGGATGGCCGCACCGGGCATGAATTTACCTGCCGCTGCCCCGAAAACACCACTGGTGAGGTTGGCGATACTTGTTCGTTGAGCATTGAGTAAATCCCCCTGTTGCCGGGTCAGGGGTTTGGAGATCCCGACCATCATTTGGCAAGGCAAATCCTTGGCGAGCATTTTGTCATAGAGCTCTACCACCAGATTGCTCACTTCATAGTGGGCGGCTTTCGCTTCACCAAAATGCAGTGTTCTGAGGCTACCCCGTTCACCGGCTGACAGGGTGAAGCGCGATACGTTGAAGACAATTCCATGGTTGCCGGAAAACTGATCCCTTTCAAACTTCAATGCTCGCGTCCTTATCGAGTCTGGAAAGGCAGGGAGTTTCTCTTAGCTCCTGGGCTTTCGCAAATGCAAAATCAAAAGCAGCTGAGGCGGCCTGTTTACTCGCGTGTACACCGCCCTGCCGTTTTCGTGTCCGGGTTATCGCATCAAGGCATCAACACTTCAATCGCCCCATCCGCTGTCATGCTGACCTGGCTGGTGCCGGCTTCAACTTCTGGCGTCACCGGTGCCGAATCCATGCCGGCGGCTTTCATCATCATCGGCCCGCGCATGTACGGTTGTGGATAGCCGTTGCTGTTGAGGTTCAGGTTGACGATTTTGTAGCTCTTGCCGCCCAGGGCGTCGGTGGCCAGTTGGGCGCGGGCCTTGAAGGCGATCACGGCTTCTTTGAGCAGGGCGTCTTCGCTGGCTTTGCGGGTTGGCGTTGCGATGGCGAAGTCCATGCCGCCCATTTTCAGGTCGGTGAGCAGTTCGCCGGTGAGTTTGGACAGGGCGGCGAAGTCCGAGCTTTCCAGGCGCAGTTCGGCGCGTTCGCGCCAGCCGGTGATTTTCTGGCCTTTGGTGTCGTAGATCGGGTAGCTGTTGCGGCTGCCCTGACGCAGGGTGATGTCCTTGACCTGTTTGGCCTGGGCCAGCGCCTTGTTCATGGTGGTGCTGACGTCGGCGGCGAGTTTGGCCGGGTCGGTGTTTTGTTCTTCGGTGTAGAGGGTCACGATCATCAGGTCGCGGGCCACTTCCTGGCTGACTTCGGCGCGCAGGGAGATCTGGTTGTAATGCAACTCGTCGACGGCCAGGGCCGGGAGGCTGGCGGCGGTGCCAACGCTTAGGGCAAGAAGGGCGGCGCTGCGGCGCAATGTGTGCATGAAAAGCTCCTTGGACGATGCGCAGGGGTTAGGGTCCGAACCTGCGTGAAACCATCAGACTCTAGCTTCAATGGTCCGTTTCGCACAGTTACAACTTCTATACAGTCTCAACCGGTGCCGGGCTTTTGTGGCGAGGGAGCTTGCTCCCGCTCGGCTGCGAAGCAGTCGCAAAGTCGGTATGCGTGGTTTGCCAGTTTCACCCGGTTGAATGGTTGGGGTCCGCTTCGCAGGCCGACGTGAGCAAGCTCCCTCGCCACAGGGGCTCATCGGCGAAGCATTCACTTATAAATCCATGAGCCGCAACTGTGGTCGTTTGCCGCACTTTCGCCTCTCAGGCCCGCGGCTTGGTTATACTCCGTGCGATCCGCCTGGAGCGCTCATCAGGAGAGCTCATGCTCGCCCCCGTACAATTGACTTCCGCCACTCGCCAGAACCTCTGGCGGCTGACTTTCATCCGGATTCTGGTGCTCGCCGCCCAGGCCGGCTCCGTAGGCCTGGCCTACTGGCTCCAGCTGCTGCCGTTGCCGTGGGTGCCGCTGGCGATGACCCTGGGCTGTTCGACGCTGTTGTGTGTGTTCACCGCCGTGCGCCTGCGCACTTCGTGGCCGGTTACCGAGCTTGAATACGCCCTGCAACTGGCCTGCGACCTGTTTATCCACAGCGCCTTGTTGTATTTCTCCGGTGGTTCGACCAACCCGTTCGTCTCTTATTACTTGGTGCCGCTGACCATCGCCGCCGTGACGCTGCCGTGGCGCTATTCGGTGATTCTGTCGGGTATCGCCCTGGCGCTGTATACGTTGCTGCTGGCGCGGTTCTACCCGCTGGAAACCTTCCCCATCGCCCGGGAAAACCTGCAGATCTACGGCATGTGGTTGAGTTTTGCCTTGGCCGCCGCCGTCATCACCTTCTTTGCTGCACGCATGGCTGAAGAGCTGCGTCGGCAGGAAGAGCTGCGTGCGATCCGTCGCGAGGAAGGCCTGCGCGATCAGCAATTACTGGCCGTCGCGACTCAGGCTGCCGGTGCCGCCCATGAACTGGGCACGCCGCTGGCGACCATGAGCGTGTTGCTCAAAGAGATGCAGCAGGATCACCCCGACCCGATGTTGCAGGACGATTTGAAGGTTTTGCAGGATCAGGTCAAGTTGTGCAAGGAAACCTTGCAGCAACTGGTGCGCGCCGCCGAGGCCAACCGTCGTATGGCGGTGGAGATGCAGGATGTCACCGACTGGCTCGACGAAGCGCTCAACCGCTGGCACCTGATGCGTCCTGAGGCCAGTTATCGCTTCCAGCGTCTGGGCCAGGGCACGGTGCCGCGCATGGCGCCGCCGCCGGATTTGACTCAAGCGCTGTTGAACCTGCTGAACAACGCCGCCGATGCCTGCCCTGAAGGCTTGCAAGTGACCCTGGACTGGACCGTCGAAGACTTGACCATCAGCATTCGCGACCATGGTGCCGGTGTACCGCTGGCTATCGCCGAGCAGATCGGCAAACCGTTTTTTACCACCAAGGGCAAAGGTTTCGGCCTGGGCCTGTTTTTGAGCAAGGCCAGCGTGACACGCGCCGGCGGCTCAGTGAAACTCTACAGTCATGAGGAAGGCGGCACGCTCACCGAGCTGCGCCTGCCCCGTGTCGCCCGAGGAGACGAACATGAGTGACGAGATCCAAGTTGAAGGCGAAGAACTGCCGCATTTGCTGCTGGTAGACGACGATGCAACCTTCACCCGCGTGATGGCCCGCGCCATGGCCCGCCGTGGTTTTCGCGTCAGCACCGCAGGTTCCGCCGAAGAGGGCCTGACCATCGCCCAGGCCGATATCCCTGATTACGCCGCGCTGGACCTGAAAATGGACGGCGATTCAGGCCTGGTGTTGCTGCCCAAGCTGCTCGAACTCGACCCGGACATGCGCGTGGTGATCCTCACCGGTTACTCGAGCATTGCCACTGCCGTCGAGGCAATCAAGCGCGGCGCCTGCAATTACCTGTGCAAACCGGCGGATGCCGATGACGTGCTGGCCGCGTTGCTCTCCGAGCACGCCGACCTCGACAGCCTGGTGCCGGAAAACCCGATGTCCGTGGACCGTCTCCAGTGGGAGCACATCCAGCGCGTCCTGACCGAGCACGAAGGCAACATCTCCGCCACCGCCCGTGCCCTGGGCATGCACCGCCGCACGCTGCAGCGCAAACTGCAGAAGCGTCCGGTCCGTCGCTGAACGAGCGCTGAACGGTTATCGCCAGCTCTCGCGATCACACGAGCCGATCATCTATGATCGGTTCGTGTGTGTTCTTTTCTTTATCGAGCCTTATCCATGAATCAGAACGCTGAATATTCCGCGGTCAACGATGCTGTGCGCGGGCAGTTTTTTCGCAAAGTGTGGGCGATGACCACGCCTTACTGGCGCAGCGAAGAGAAGGGCAAGGCCTGGACGCTGTTGATCGCTGTGATTGCGCTGTCATTGTTCAGCGTGGCGATTTCGGTGTGGATCAACAGTTGGTACAAAGACTTCTATAACGCCCTGCAAAAGAAGGACGAAGCAGCCTTCTGGCAGCTGATTCTGTATTTCTGCGGCATCGCCGCCGTGGCGATTCTTGGCGCGGTGTATCGGCTTTATCTGACTCAGATGCTGACCATTCGCTGGCGAGCCTGGCTCACCGAAAAGCACTTCGCCCGCTGGCTAGGCAGCAAGAATTACTATCAGCTGGAGCAGGGCGGTTACACCGATAACCCGGACCAGCGGATTTCCGAAGACCTCAATAAGTTCACCACCAACACCTTGGGCCTGGGCCTTGGGCTGATACGGAACATCGTCAGCCTGGTGTCGTTTTCGATCATTTTGTGGGGCGTGTCGGGCAGCATCGAAGTGTTTGGCTTCACGATCCCCGGCTACATGTTCTGGTGCGCACTGGTTTACGCCGCCGTCGGCAGCTGGCTGACGCATGTGATCGGTCGTCGCTTGATCAGCCTCAACAACAACCAGCAACGTTTCGAAGCCGACTTGCGTTTCTCCATGGTGCGGGTCCGCGAAAATGCGGAGAGCATTGCGCTGTACAACGGCGAACCCAACGAGAACCGTCGTCTGAGCAGTCGCTTCGGCCTGGTTTGGCACAACTTCTGGGACATCATGAAAGTGTCCAAGCGCCTGACCTTCTTCACCTCCGGCTATGCCCAGATTGCAATCATCTTTCCATTCATGGTCGCTGCGCCGCGTTACTTCGCCGGCAAGATCGAACTTGGTGAGCTGATGCAAATCAACTCCGCGTTCGGCAATGTGCAGGAGAACTTCAGCTGGTTCATCAGCGCGTACCAGGACCTTGCCGAGTGGCGCGCCACCTGTGATCGTCTGCTGAGTTTCCGTCAGGCCATGACCGACAACGAAGAGCGCGCGCCGGCTATCGACGTGCAGAATCAGGGTTCGGCACTACGGGTGCATAACCTTGGTCTTGACCTCGCTGACGGTCGTCATTTGCTGACCAATGCCGACATGACCGTGGAGGAGGGCGAGCGCGTTATGCTCAGCGGTCGTTCCGGCAGCGGCAAGTCGACCTTGCTGCGAGCGATGGGGCACCTTTGGCCAGCCGGCCACGGCAGCATTCGCCTGCCGACGGCGCGTTATCTGTTCCTGCCGCAAAAACCCTATCTGCCGATTGGCAGCCTGCGTGAGGCGTTGAGTTATCCACAACCGGGCGACACCTACCCGCACGAGCGCTACGTCCACGTGCTGGAAACCAGCCGCTTGCCGCACCTGGTTTCACGTCTGGATGAAGCCAATCACTGGCAGCGCATGCTTTCGCCGGGTGAGCAGCAACGTCTGGCCTTCGCCCGTGCGCTGCTGTATGCGCCGCAATGGCTGTACATGGACGAAGCCACCTCGGCGATGGACGAAGAGGATGAAGCGTCGTTGTATCAGGCGTTGATCGATGAATTGCCGGGGCTGAGCATTGTCAGCGTCGGCCATCGCAGCAGCCTGAAACGTTTCCATCCACGGCATGTGCGCATCGAGAATGGTCACCTGGTGGACCAGGCCGTGACCGCCTGAACCTGTGGGAGCGTGGCTTGCCCGCGATGAACGATAACGCGGTTCGTCAGGAAACCGCGTCAAGGCCATCGCGGGCATGCCACGCTCCCACAGGTCAACGGTGATCGTACAACCCGCATGCGCTATGATGCGGTTTCAGCCGTTTTTTCGAGACAGACGTTCACCATGGAAAACCCGATCGACGCACCTCGCCTCCCTCGCAAGCGCCGCAGCCTCGCACAGGAATTGGTGACGGTGTTGTCCGAGCAGATCCGCGACGGTCAGCTCAAGCGTGGCGACAAATTGCCCACCGAATCGGCGATCATGAATGCCCATGGCGTCAGCCGCACCGTGGTGCGTGAAGCGATCTCCCGTTTGCAGGCCGCAGGGCAAGTGGAAACCCGTCACGGCATCGGCACCTTCGTGCTCGACACCCCGAGCCCGAGCGGTTTTCGCATCGACCCGGCGACCGTGGTGACCTTGCGCGACGTATTGGCGATTCTGGAACTGCGCATCAGCCTGGAAGTGGAGTCCGCCGGCCTTGCCGCGCAACGTCGCAGCCCGGAGCAGTTAGCGGCGATGCGTGAGGCGCTGGACGCCTTAAACGAAAGTGCCGCCCACGCCGGCGATGCCGTGGCGTCGGACTTCCAGTTCCACCTGCAAATCGCCCTGGCCACCGGCAACCGCTACTTCACCGACATCATGACCCACCTGGGCACCAGTATCATTCCGCGCACACGCCTCAACTCCGCGCGCCTGGCCCATGACGACCAGCAGCACTACATGAGTCGCCTGAGCCGTGAACACGAAGAGATTTACGATGCGATTGCCCGCCAGGATTCTGATGCGGCGCGGGCCGCGATGCGTTTGCACCTGACCAATAGCCGTGAGCGGCTGCGCCAGGCGCATGAAGAGGCGCAGGCGCAAGGTTGAACGGTGCGTGGCAGGAAATCGTTCTACTCAAAAAAGCGCCTGACCGGTAAACGATCAGGCACGATGAGGGTCAGGCTTCGATAAACAGTATCAGGGGCTCAGAACACGGCTCCAGACTCGACTCGTCCGCGAGTTTGTAGCGCAATTCCACTTCTGTGTTCAGGTACTTTTCCAGTTCTGTTTTGGGGATTCGCAGTTCAATTCCCGTCAGTTTTACCATGTCGTCGCAGGCGTCATCCCAGACGCCGGTAGGCTCTGCGAGGCCCTCCCAGTCAGGCTCTTCCGTATTTGTGCCGAGGATCGGGTAGACATCCCAGTTCGGCGGAATATCGTTCGGGTCCGGCACGCGGACGATCAAGTCTTCACTTAGGGTCGATAGCTGGATGGTTGCCCGATCGGCTGAGTGCTCCGGGAACTGCGGAAGGTGTGCAATAGCAAAAGTCATGTTGAATCGCTCTCCTTGAAAGATCTGCCGCGATCCTTCGCGGCAGTCGTCGCACTTTACCGGGCGCATCGGTGATCTGCCGAACCCGATCATGACCAGGCATTTCAAGGTTCAACACTGCGCGCAGGCAATGATTCCGGGGCGTTGAGTGAAAAATTCCCGAGGGTACTCTTCCGACAACGTATCTCCCTCCTGAGCTTGAAAGGCGCCGCTTTCACCCTTTTAAACAACAATGTTGTCTGACAAAAATACCCACCCAGCGATGAAATGCAGTTGACGGTTGTATTTTAAGTTGTACGATGACCTACAACTTCGGCGAAGGCTGAACGGTTTTCTCACACAACGTTGCTACCAGGGTGTTCGAATAATGAATCCACAAGAACTGAAGTCCATCCTCTCTTCCGGCTTGCTGTCGTTCCCGGTCACCGACTTCAATGCCCAGGGCGACTTCCATCGCGCGGGCTACATCAAGCGTCTCGAGTGGCTGGCCCCATACGGCGCCTCGGCGTTGTTCGCCGCAGGCGGTACCGGTGAGTTCTTCTCTCTGGCGGCCAGCGAATATTCGGAAATCATCAAGACTGCGGTCGACACCTGCGCCAGCAGCGTGCCAATCCTCGCCGGTGTCGGTGGTTCGACCCGCCAGGCTATCGAGTACGCTCAGGAAGCCGAGCGCCTGGGCGCCAAAGGCCTGTTGCTGCTGCCGCACTACCTGACCGAAGCCAGCCAGGACGGCGTTGCCGCGCACGTTGAAGCCGTGTGCAAATCGGTAAAAATTGGTGTGGTGGTCTACAACCGCAATGTCTGCCGCCTGACCGCGCCGCTGCTGGAACGACTGGCCGAGCGCTGCCCGAACCTGATCGGCTACAAGGATGGCCTGGGCGATATCGAGCTGATGGTGTCGATCCGTCGCCGTCTCGGCGATCGTTTCAGCTACTTGGGCGGCTTGCCGACTGCTGAAGTCTACGCCGCGGCCTACAAGGCTTTGGGCGTACCGGTTTATTCCTCGGCGGTGTTCAACTTCATCCCGAAAACCGCGATGGATTTCTACCACGCCATTGCTCGCGAAGATCACGCCACCGTCGGCAAGATCATCGATGACTTCTTCCTGCCGTACCTGGATATCCGCAACCGCAAGGCCGGTTACGCGGTGAGCATCGTCAAGGCCGGGGCAAAAATCGCCGGCTATGACGCAGGCCCGGTGCGTGCACCGCTGACTGATCTGACGGGCGAAGAGTACGAAATGCTCGCCGCGCTGATCGACAAGCAGGGCGCGCAGTAACACTCGATAAAACCAGGGCCGCTGAGCGATCAGCGGCTTTTTGCGTGAGGAGATTTGTTGTGGCAGATGCAAAGCGTTTTGATAACTACATCAACGGTGAATGGGTGACGGGCAGTGATTACTGCGCCAACATCAACCCGTCCGAGCTGAGCGATACCCTCGGCGACTATGCCAAGGCTGATCTGGCGCAGGTCCACGCCGCCATCGACGCCGCCCGCGCCGCGTTCCCGGCGTGGTCCACTTCCGGTATTCAGGCTCGGCACGATGCGCTGGATAAAGTCGGCAGCGAGATCCTCGCCCGTCGCGAAGAACTCGGCACGTTGCTGGCCCGGGAAGAGGGCAAGACCCTACCCGAAGCCATCGGCGAAGTGACCCGCGCCGGCAACATCTTCAAGTTCTTCGCCGGTGAATGCCTGCGCCTGTCCGGTGACTACGTGCCGTCGGTACGTCCGGGCGTCAATGTCGAAGTCACTCGCGAAGCGCTGGGCGTGGTCGGCCTGATCACGCCATGGAACTTCCCGATCGCGATCCCGGCGTGGAAAATCGCTCCGGCTTTGGCTTACGGCAACTGCGTGGTGCTGAAACCTGCCGATCTGGTGCCAGGCTGTGCCTGGGCGCTGGCGGAAATCATCTCCCGCGCCGGTTTCCCGGCCGGCGTGTTCAACCTGGTGATGGGCAGCGGGCGAGTAGTCGGCGAGGCGCTGGTCAACAGCCCGAAAGTCGATGGCATCAGCTTCACCGGTTCGGTCGGCGTGGGCCGGCAGATCGCGGTCAATTGCGTGTCGCGCCAGGCCAAGGTGCAGCTGGAGATGGGCGGCAAGAACCCGCAGATCATTCTCGACGATGCCGACCTCAAGCAAGCGGTCGAACTGTCGGTGCAGAGCGCGTTCTACTCCACCGGCCAGCGTTGCACCGCGTCGAGCCGTCTCATCGTCACCGCCGGGATTCACGACAAATTCGTCGAAGCCATGGCTGAGCGCATGAAGTCGATCAAGGTCGGTCATGCGTTGAAGTCCGGCACCGACATCGGCCCTGTGGTCTCGCAAGCGCAGTTGGAGCAGGACCTGAAGTACATCGACATCGGCCAGTCCGAAGGTGCGCGTCTGGTCAGCGGCGGTGGTCTGGTGACGTGCGACACCGAGGGTTACTTCCTCGCCCCGACGCTGTTTGCCGACAGCGAAGCTGCGATGCGCATCAGCCGCGAAGAGATCTTCGGCCCGGTGGCCAACATCGTTCGCGTAGCGGATTACGACGCTGCACTGGAAATGGCCAACGACACCGAGTTCGGCCTGTCGGCGGGTATCGCCACTACGTCGCTGAAGTACGCCAACCACTTCAAGCGCCATTCCCAGGCCGGGATGGTGATGGTCAACCTGCCGACCGCCGGTGTGGATTACCACGTTCCGTTCGGTGGGCGTAAAGGTTCATCCTATGGTTCACGTGAGCAAGGTCGCTATGCGCAAGAGTTCTACACGGTCGTAAAAACTGCCTACATCGGTTCCTGATACACCGCAATACCTGTAGGCGCCGGCTCCCATAAAAGCCGGCGCCTACAAATAAATCGTTATTACCCGCATAAAAATAATCAGTGGGAGTACATCTACAATGCAATCGACCAAGCCGACTCACGTCCGCTATTTGATTTTGCTCATGCTGTTTCTGGTGACCACGATCAACTACGCCGACCGGGCGACCATCGCGATCGCCGGCTCCAGCCTGCAAAAAGACCTCGGCATCGACGCGGTCACTCTCGGTTATATCTTCTCCGCATTCGGTTGGGCCTACGTGGCCGGGCAAATTCCCGGTGGCTGGTTGCTGGACCGGTTCGGTTCGAAAAAAGTCTATGCCCTGAGCATCTTTACCTGGTCGCTGTTCACCGTACTGCAAGGCTATGTCGGTGAGTTCGGGCTTTCCACCGCCGTCGTCGCGCTGTTCATGCTGCGCTTTCTGGTGGGCCTGGCCGAAGCGCCATCCTTCCCCGGCAACGCACGCATCGTAGCGGCGTGGTTCCCGACCGCAGAACGCGGCACCGCCTCGGCGATCTTCAACTCGGCGCAATACTTCGCCACCGTACTGTTTGCGCCGCTGATGGGCTGGATCGTCTACAGCTTCGGCTGGCAGCACGTGTTCATCGTCATGGGCGTGATCGGCATCATCTTCTCGGGGATCTGGCTGAAAGTTATCCACAGTCCTCGCCAGCACCCGATGATCAACGACGCCGAGTTCAAGCACATCGCTGACAACGGCGGCATGGTCGACATGGACCAGGACAAAGGTAAAGGCAAAAAGGTCGACGGTCCGAAGTGGGACTACATCCGCCAGTTGCTGACCAACCGCATGATGCTCGGCGTGTACCTGGGCCAGTACTGCATCAACGGCATCACCTACTTCTTCCTGACCTGGTTCCCGGTGTACCTGGTGCAAGAACGCGGCATGACCATCCTCAAGGCCGGTTTCATTGCCTCGTTGCCGGCAATCTGCGGGTTTATCGGTGGCGTGCTCGGCGGAGTGATTTCTGACTATCTGCTGCGCAAGGGCCACTCGCTGACCTTCGCCCGCAAGGCGCCGATCATCGCCGGTCTGCTGGTTTCCAGCAGCATCGTGGCTTGCAACTATGTCGATATCGAATGGATGGTGGTCGGCTTCATGGCCCTGGCCTTCTTCGGCAAAGGTGTGGGCGCATTGGGCTGGGCGGTGGTGTCCGATACCTCGCCGAAACAGATCGCCGGTTTGAGTGGTGGCCTGTTCAACATGTTCGGCAACATTGCGTCGATCACCACGCCGATTGTCATTGGCTACATCATCAGCTCCACCGGCTCCTTCAAATGGGCGCTGGTGTTCGTCGGTTGCAACGCGCTGGTCGCGGTATTCAGCTACCTGGTGATCGTTGGCCCGATCAAACGTGTGGTACTCAAAGAGCCGCCAGTCAGCGGTCCTGAAACGAACAACAAGTTATCTGAAGCGCATTCCTGAGGAGCGGCGTCATGCAGTTGATTGAACATTCCGACTCGCCGCGCTACATCCGCCTGCACGAGCGGGACAATGTGGTGATCGTGGTCAACGATCAGGGCGTGCCGGCCGGCACCGAATTCCCCGATGGCCTGGTCACCGTGGATTTCGTGCCGCAGAGCCACAAGGTCACCCTCGAGGACATTCCCGAGGGCGGCCAGGTGATTCGGTACGGCCAGACGATCGGCTACGCGTTGCAGCCGATTCCTCGCGGCAGTTGGGTCAAGGAAGATCAACTGCGCATGCCTACCGCGCCACCGCTGGACAGCTTGCCGCTGTCCACCGAAGTGCCGGCTGCGCAGGCATCGCTGGAAGGCTTCACCTTCGAGGGCTATCGCAACGCCGACGGCACCGTCGGCACGCGCAACATTCTCGGCATCACCACCACCGTGCAGTGCGTCACCGGCGTGCTGGATCACGCGGTAAAACGCATCAAGGACGAGTTGCTGCCCAAGTACCCGAACGTCGATGACGTGGTGGCGCTGACCCACAGTTACGGCTGTGGCGTGGCGATCACCGCCACCGACGCGTACATCCCGATCCGCACCGTGCGCAACCTGGCGCGCAACCCGAACCTGGGGGGCGAGGCGCTGGTAATCAGCCTGGGCTGCGAGAAATTGCAGGCCGGGCAGGTGATGCATGAGAACGATAGCTCGGTGGATTTGAGCGAGCCGTGGTTGTATCGCTTGCAGGATTCCAGTCACGGTTTCACCGAGATGATCGAGCAGATCATGGCGCTGGCCGAAACCCGTTTGAAGAAGCTCGATCAACGCCGCCGGGAAACCGTGCCGGCGTCCGAGCTGATCCTCGGCATGCAGTGCGGCGGCAGCGATGCGTTCTCCGGGATCACCGCCAACCCGGCCCTGGGCTATGCCTCGGACCTGTTGCTGCGGGCTGGTGCGACGGTGATGTTTTCCGAAGTCACCGAAGTACGCGATGCGATTTACCTGCTGACGTCCCGGGCGGAAACCGAAGAAGTCGCTCAGGAACTGGTGCGGGAAATGGACTGGTACGACCGTTACCTGGCCAAGGGCGAAGCGGATCGCAGCGCCAACACCACGCCGGGGAACAAGAAGGGCGGGTTGTCGAACATTGTCGAGAAGTCCTTGGGCTCGATCGTCAAGTCCGGCAGCAGTGCGATCAACGGGGTGCTTGGCCCTGGGGAACGGTTCAAGCGCAAAGGGCTGATTTTCTGCGCGACCCCGGCCAGTGATTTTGTCTGCGGGACGTTGCAGTTGGCGGCGGGGATGAACCTGCATGTGTTCACTACCGGCCGCGGTACGCCTTATGGGTTGGCGATGGCGCCAGTGGTGAAGGTCTCGACTCGCACAGAACTGGCGCAGCGCTGGCCGGACCTGATCGACATCGATGCCGGGCGGATTGCCACCGGGCGGGCATCGATCGAAGACCTCGGCTGGGAGTTGTTCCACTACTACCTGGACGTGGCCAGCGGCAAGAAACAGACGTGGGCGGAGCAGCACAAGCTGCATAACGACATCACCTTGTTCAACCCGGCGCCGATCACGTAAGACAGCGTTATCGTTCATTGCGGGCTTGTCCGCGAAGGGGCCTTGGAACTGACTGAAGGTTTCAAGAATGTACCCATAAATAAAAAGGCCGCGATCCATATTGGATCGCGGCCTTTTCATTGGCTTCGATTCAGGCGTCAGACCGCATCCAGCTCCGGTTCGTCCGCCTGGATGTTAACGGTTGCTTTCACTTCATCGTGACGACGGATGAACTTCCAGTCCGCCTCGTCGATGTAGATACCGTTCGGGCCGCTGCCGCCTTCCAGGTCGATGGCGACGCTGGCGCAGACTTGCGGCTTCACACTCGCCAGGATCGGCACGAAGCCCAGTTGCAGGCTGGTTTCCAACAGCGCTGCCTGGTTCTTCTCGTCGATGTCCGCTGCCTCGTCGAGGTAGTACGGCAGGCGCACGCGACCAGCCTGGTCGCGGTCCATCAAGTGCAGCAACAAGTACATGTTGGTCAGCGCCTTGATGGTCATGGTGGTGCCGTTGGACGCCGCGCCGTCGATGTCGGTGTGGATCACCGGTTGGCCATTGACCTTGGTGATCTCGAACGCCAGTTCGAACAGATCCTTGAGACCGAGCTGGTTGTGGTTGGCCGCCACCAGCCGTGCCAGGTATTCCTTGGCTTCTTCGTTCTTGTTGTCCTGCTCGGCGCTTTGGCTCAAGTCGAAGACGGAGAGGGTTTCGCCTTCTTCGTACTGACCGGCGCTGTGGATGATCTGGTCAATGTGCTTGAGCGCTTCCTTGTTCGGCGCGAGCACGATACGGAAACTCTGCAGGTTGGAGACCTGACGTTTGTTGATCTCGCGGTTGAACAGCGCCAGTTGATGTTCGAGGCTGTCGTAGTCGCTGCGGATGTTGCGCAGGGTCCGGGCGATGTCGGTAACCGCCGCGCGACGCGCCTTGCCGAGGGTCAGGGCTTCATCGGTGCGGTGTGCGTACGCGTTGATCAGCAGTTGCAGGCGACGCTCCATGTCGTCTTCGCTGTCGAACTTGGCCACGCCCTTGAGGCGAACCTGCGCGTAGAGCGCGTCGATCTGCCCGTCGGCCCGCAGCAGGCCTTGCCAGCTGTCCTGATAGTCATTGAGCAATGGCAGCAGGTTGTCCATGGAGTCGTCGACCGGGTCCATGAACGGCGTGCCGAACGGCAGGTCGGCCGGCAACAGCTGACGGCGGCGCAGGGCGTCGTCGAGGGTGCGTTGCTTGGCTTCCATGTCACCGATCTGCCGGCCAACCAGTTGCAGCTTGGCCGACAGTTGCTGGACGCGTTCGGTGAAGGCATCGCTGGAGCGTTTCAACTCGTCCTGGGCGGCTTCCATCTGCGCCAATTGCTCAAGCTTGTCGCCTTCTTCGGCGCTCAGGGTTTGCGCGCGGCGGAAGTCTTCCAGGGCTTTCTGCGCATCTAGCACTTGCTGGTACAGCGCTTCGGTCTGGGTCTTGCTGGCCGCACGGTCGGCTGCTACGGCTTGCTGGGTTTTCAGTTGCTTGAGTTCTTTGTCCAGACGCTCTTTCTGATCGCGCAGTGCCGCACGGTCGGCCAAGGCTTGCAGGGCCGGCGGCTCGATGTGCGACAGGTCGATGGACAGGCCCGGCACTTCGAAGCGCTCGCCTTTGAAGCCATCGAGGATCAGCTCCATGGATTTGACCCATTCACCGTCCTCATCCAGCGCAATGCCGTGTGCGCCCAACGGCAGGCTGAACAGCGCGCTGTTGAACAGCCGCATCAGGCGCTCGACGTCCTGCTGCGAGAACTCTTCGCGCAGACGGGCATAGCTGTTGTTGTCGGCGTGATCGAGTTGCTGCTTCACCGATTTCAGGCGTTTTTCCAGATCGCGCAGGCGCTCTTCCAGATCTTCGGCAGAGAACTGCCGCGACTGGGCCAGCGCACCGGCCAGTTCATCGTGCGCGTCCTTGGCGGCGAGCAATTGCTGTTCGAGGACTTTGACGTCATCGACCAGGGCGAAGCGATGCTTAAGCACCGACAACTCGCCGAGCCAGCGCTGGATACCGGTGATTTCCCGCTCCAGACGCATCAGCTCTTGAGTGCCGCCGCGTTGATCGTTTTGCAGGGCGTCCTGCTCGTTGCGGTAATGCTCGGCCTGAATCGTCAGTTCTTCCTTGCGCGCACTGGCGTAGTCCGACCAGGTGCCGAGCAGGGAGTCGAGCAGCGGCGACAGGCGATGCAGTTTGCCGCGCAGGATATCCCGCTGTTTCACGCCGTTGGCCAAGGCTTCGACCAAGGGACCGGCCGCGACCAGCGAGTTGTAGTCCTGCTCCATGCGGCGGACATCGCGGAACGCTTCTTCGCACGCGGCGATGTAATCGACACTGCCGGAACGCAGGCTGTGTTCGAAGGCATCGAGGAACAGCTGCTTGAGCTTGGCCGCGGTGATTTCACGCATGTGCAGCAGGTTGATGAACAGGGCGCGGAAGGTCTTCAGGCTCTGCTCACTGGTGGAACGCAGCGGGATCAGCGTCAGGTCGAGCGGAATCGAGGTGTGGCCGCCCACCAGCAAGCGACGCAGTTCATCCGGCTTGAGTTCGTAGGCTTTCAGGCCTTCGCGCTCAAGATTGGTGAACAGCTCTTTCTGCCGCAGGCAGGTGTCGTCTTTCTGATAATGAGCCAGGTCGAGTTTGCCGGCGTAGGCAAAGAACTGGTGACCGAAACCACCACCCGGGCCGCGACCGACCACGCCAATCACGTGCGGGCCGTGGGGCAGGGAGACTTCGACGAGGATGTAACTGGTGTCCGAGGCGAAGTAGAAACGCCGGGATTGCTCCAGGCTGTACTTGCCGAAACTCATGTCCGACATGCGCGCCAGGATCGGGAATTGCAAGGCGTTGATCGAGGCGGATTTGCCGAGGTTGTTCGCGCCGTAGACCGACAGCGGTTCTTCCAGCGGGAACAGGCCGAGGCTGTAGCCGGCGGTGTTCAAAAGGGCAAAGCGGCGAATGCCGTAGCGTTCCTTGCTCATGCGTCGGTCTCCTGTTCTTCGGCAATGGCGCGGGCCAGGGCGTCTTCTTCGCTCTCTTCTTCAAACTCGGTGAGATCGAGCGGGTCGTCGGTCTGCAGCAGCTTTTCGTCGCTGTCTTCGTCGATCAGCACCGGCGCCGGCAACGGCAGCACGCTGTGCAGGCTGGCGGCCAGGTCGCGGTCTTGCTGGACCGACAGGCAGACATCGAGGAAGCGGTGCATCGGCGGCAGGAAACGGTAGACACCGTTTTCTTCGCCGGCGAATCCGAGCTGGGTCATGCGGCGCATGATTTTTTCTTCGAGTTCTTCGACGGTCTGCACTTCGGCCTGGATAAACAGGTCGCGGTACTTCTCCAGCAACGATGGCAACTCATCGCGACCGAGGCTGCCACCGTCGAGCACGGCGATCGGGTCGCGGCCCTGGTCGGCCAGGTGTTCGACGAGGATGAAGGTGAACAGCGCCAGACGTTGCGCCGTTTTGTTTACCGCGGCCGCCGCCAGGTCCGGCACGAAGTAGTAGAAACCACGGGTGTCGCACACCAGTTCAAAACCCAACGCCTTGAACAGGGTGCGGTACTGGTCCTGGAAGTTCGACAGTTGGGCGTACAGCTCCGGGTCGCGGCGGCTGACGTGGTAGCCCTTGAACAGCTCGCGAAAAATCGGCGCCAGCTGGGACAGTTCGTTTAGATCAAGATGCATGTGGGGTGCTCGCAGAATCCTCGGCGGCGGTGTCGCGGGCCGAGAGCAGGGCGAAGGAGCGCAGGCTGACCTGATGCTCGTGAGTATGGTAATCGCGGCGTTCCAGACGCTCGCGCTTGAAGCGTTTTTCCCGCGACAGGCGCGAGAACCAGTAGAGCAATTCGTCGGTGGCGCCGTCCGGCTCCTGCTCCAGCAGCCAGCTCATCAGGTCCGGCATTGGCAGGGCATCTTCGCAACGTTCGAGCATTTCCCGAACCGTGCGTGGCGCGCGCGGGGCTTCGCCTTTCTGGGTCTTGTGGGCCTTGGGGAAACGCGCCGGTTTCGGCTCGAAACGGGCCAGGGCGTAGACATAGGCTTCGACCTGGCTGGCACTGCCGAGGAAGGTGCTTTGCGGGCGGGTGAACAGCGGCATCGCGGCTTGCGGCACCGCATCAATGCCTTTACGACGAATGGCCGACAACGCCAGGGCTGCGCCGCGGGTCACGGCGTTGTGCCGGCGGGCTTCTTCGCGCAGCGGCAGCAGCAGTTCGCGGGCGTGACGCAAGGTCAGCTGGGCGCTGGTTTGCATTTCGAGGATGCGTGCGTGGGTGCGCAGCAGCATGTCGTCGTCGACCAGATGGCCGAGGCGCTGCTGTTCGGTGAGCATGCGCAACAACACGTTCTCAACCTTGCGCACGCCTTGTTCGAAGGCGCCGTCGGCATTCACCAGCTGGATCATCGGTTCGACGTATTCGTCCCAGGTCGCCAGCACTTCAGCATAACGCTGACGCAGCGGAATCTGCCGGTCGCTGGTCTTGGCCCGTTCGGCGACGGCCACCAGGGCCTGTTCGTCGTTGGCGAGTTTCTTCAGCACGTCCCGCACACGCATGTCGAGCAGGCGCAACTGGCGCGCCAGATCGTTGCCGTCGCGAATGTCGAAGGCGTCCTGGATATAACCGGCCAGGCGTTCGAGGTGGCGCAGATAGGCTTCGATTTCCAGGCACAGGCCCAGACGGTGCTCACGGCGCAGGTAAGCGAGGAAGTCATGGATCTGTGCGTTGAGCTCGAAACGGTTCGGGCTTTTCGCCACGGGAACCAGAATGTCGAGGCGAATCCACACGTCCAGCAGGCTGGTGATGTCCTGCGGTGTGCTGTCCAGTTGCTGGGCGGCCAACTGTGAACGCAGTTCGTTGAGGCTCAGGGTGCCTTGGTCGAAGTGCTCGCACAGTGGCTCCAGAAGTGCCCAGTGTTCAGCGAGGGCGCGCAAGACGCGCTTGGGTTCGATCATCGGAATGGCCGGCTGGTTGGCAATTAAAAGCCGCGATTGTACTTCATCGCAGCCGTGTCGATTCACTCTGGGGATGGGCTGTCGCTTCTTCTATCGGTGAAGTCTATCGATCAAGCGTGGGCGATCTTGAGCGAAGGGCGGTAGAATCACCGCACTTTAGTTATCCACAAGTGGCCGACCTTTGCTTATCGAGTCCCGTCGCCGCGCTTATTTGACCGCCATGCAGGTGGTCAACTGGCTGCCGCGCACCGAATTGCCCTTTGCTGCGCCATCGCGGCCCGAGCTGCTGGAGACGCCTGAACCGTTGGTCGTCGCCCCGGTGACGCCTGCTCCGGTAGCGCAAACGCCCGTGGAACCCGCGGCCAAACCGGCCGAGCGGGTGAAAATCGAGGTGCCACGGCCGACGCCATCGGCTGGAAAACCAGCAAGCAAAGCGACGCAAGAGAGCGAAGAGGTACCGCTCGTCGCCAAGGCTGCGCCAGTGCCGCCGCCGCGTTTCGCTCTGCAATTGCTGCGAGCCGGTCGCTGCCTGTTGCTGGTGGAGTTACCCACAGGCGAAACTTTCCAGACCCGCGATCCCGCTTATCTGTTGCTCAAAGACATGCTGCGCGCCGCCGGTCTGCCGGACAGCCCGCAGATCGTCGGCGAGCCGGTGCGCTGGCCGCTGCTGGCTCGCGGCACCATGGACCAAGGGCCGGAAGCGGCTCGGGATTTCGTACAAGGTTTTCTGTCGGCCCGCCTGGAAGACGCACCGTGCGTCTGCCTGTGGCTGATCGGCCTGCCGGCGGTGCGTTTTGCCGGTGAGGCCAGCGCCGAATCCTTCAACCGTGAACTTCAGGTCGAAGGCCTGGGGTCGGTCTGGGCCTTGCCGGGCCTGGAGTTATTAATGGAAGAGCCACAGCGTAAGGCTGATGTCTGGCAAGCCATGCGTCGGCTGATGGCGCGTTGGAAAGAATCGAATGAGTGACGCTGTATCGTTCCGCCCGATGACCGAGGCGGACCTGGACGCTGTACTGAAAATCGAATACGCAGCCTACAGCCATCCCTGGACCCGCGGGATTTTTCTCGATGGCCTGGGCAAGTACCAGATCTGGCTGATGTTCGAAGGGCAGCAGCAGGTCGGTCATGGCGTAGTGCAGATCATCCTTGATGAGGCGCATCTGCTGAACATCACCGTCAAACCGGAAAATCAGGGCCGCGGCCTGGGCTTGACGCTGCTGGAGCACTTGATGTCGATTGCCTACAAGGCTGAGGCGCGGGAATGTTTCCTGGAAGTGCGCGACAGCAACCGGGCGGCGTTTCGGTTGTATGAGCGGTATGGGTTTAACGAGATCGGGCGTCGGCGGGATTACTACCCGGCGGTTGGCGGGCGGGAAGATGCGGTGGTGATGGCTTGCACCTTGGTTGATTGATCGTTTCTAAAGCCTTCGCGGGCGAGGCTTGCCCGCGAAGGCGTCTTCACGAACGTCAACGATCAAGGCTTGCCGTCCAATGGATCCTGCTGTGCCAGTTCCTCTTCATCCAGCCCATCGCCCCCACCGATATCGTCCTCGTCGACAATGCGCAACTCCCAATCCGCCTGGCCGTCTTCACCCGCTTCGTGGGCATCCCGTGCGCCGTCTTCACGGATCAGGGTTTCCGGGGTCAAGTCATCGTCGGTGGCGTCATTGTCATTGGTCGAGCCCCCAGTCATGCGGGGTTTACGGACGCGCGCGTCGGGCATCTGCTGTGCATGCTCGTGTTCAGGTGTCAGGTCGCCGATTCTGGTGCCGGGTTCTTCCTCGTCGAAATCCAGCTCATGCACCGAGCCCATGCGGTCTTCATCGTCGTCGATGGGCTCGGGTGGCTCCTGATCGAACGGACGTCGTGAATCAGTCATGGCAATTCCTCATACTGTAGGCCCTACTACAATTGACCCACTGGGCTGCCGAGAATTCCCGCGGGCATGGAGCGCCGGCTAGCCGCTACATACATCAGGACATCAGGGGGATCTGCATCTCGTGCGTGACCCCGACGGGCGGTTGTCTGTCAAAGCAGTGCATCATTCTCGAGGCTTCATTGCATGAACGACTTACAAGATCTGATTGATAACAACGAACGCTGGGCTGATGCGATCACCCGCGAAGATCCTGATTTTTTTGCCAAGCTAGCCCGTCAGCAAACCCCGGAATACCTGTGGATCGGCTGTTCAGACGCACGCGTGCCAGCCAACGAAATCGTCGGCATGCTGCCGGGTGATCTGTTCGTGCACCGCAACGTGGCCAACGTGGTGCTGCACACCGACCTCAACTGCCTGTCGGTGATTCAGTACGCGGTGGATGTACTCAAGGTCAAACACATCCTGGTGACCGGCCACTATGGCTGCGGCGGTGTACGCGCCTCGATGCAGGATCGTCAGTTGGGCCTGATCGACGGCTGGTTGCGCTCGATTCGTGATCTCTACTATGAAAAACGCGACGAACTGGCCAAGTTGCCCACCGAAGAAGAGCGGGTCGACCGCCTCTGTGAGCTCAATGTGATCCAGCAGGTGGCCAACGTCGGTCACACCAGCATTGTGCAAAATGCCTGGCACCGCGGGCAGAGCCTGTCGATCCACGGCTGCATCTATGGCATCAAGGACGGTCGCTGGAAGAGCCTGAACGCCACCATCAGCGGTTTCGAGCAGTTGCCGCCGCAGTACCGTTTGCGCCCGGTCGAGGCGTTGTAAAAGCCTTTCAGCCGAGACTTCGCCGACGCCAGTGTTGAAAGAACTGTTCTCCATTGGCATTCGGCGACTCATCGTAGCCGATGATCCAGCCACGGCAGCAGGGACAACCGCAGCGGCAGGCGAACTGCCGCAGCAGCTTGTCTTCTGTCGCGGCGAAATCCATCGTCAGCCGGTCACCCTTTTTGATGTCTTTGAGCGCCCATAACCACAGCTCGCTCATATCGAGAAAGACGTTGGGGTCGCAGGAGTGACTCAGCAGACCACTGAAGCACGGATCGTAGACATGGATTCCCGGCGCCAACTGCCGGGTGTGTCGGCAGCGATAGGGCAATAGATGTCCGGAAACCCGGCAGATTCGGCTGATGCGGGGGAACTCGCGCAGTGCCGCGACCGCCATTGCCGATCCCTCAGCGTTGTAGATGATTTCAAAGTCGTCTTTGGAGGGGAATCCAAGGCGAAGGGGCAACTCTACAAACGGATAGATGCCATTTGATGACGGCGGTGGTAGTCCTTGTTCGGCATGGCGTCTCATAACAATCCTTGTCAGTTGGGTGCTACGACCTCCGTCTGCTGACATCCTGTCAGCTCTGCAGCACGTGGATACGACACAAGCCTCTCGCAAATGAGATAACCGGTCTACTGTCAGATATGACAGTCGAGAAAAGCTCTTTCCCGCGTCAGCCATGGCTCACGCGGGAAAGACTTCCTTCGTTTTACAAGTGTGGGGCAGATGCGGAGGTCATAAGGGCCGGGGTCTGCAGCTGTTTCAGCTCGGATTTGACCGGCGCTGTCGAGCATTTGGCCACCGCTTGCTCAGGCGTCAGGTTGCGAATCGAGGTGTAGAACAGTTCGCAGGTTTTTTCTTTCTGGGTCACTTGCCAGGTCTGAGTGCAGCTTTTCAGCTGAGCGGTAGGGTCAGTGCCCGGTTTGCTGCCCATTCCGGCCTGCCAGCACGCGGCACTCAAATCCTGCCCCATGACTTTCAGCCCCGCGGCGTCGGCCTTGGCCTGCGCATCGTCGCCGCTATAGGCTTCGGGGTCGGCGGCGTACCAGATGTAGCTCGGGTGATTGGAACCCAGTACGGGTACCGTCACCCCCTTGCTCGGGCTGATGGTTGCCAGGCCCAATATTTCTACGGTCTGCCCGTATTGTTGCTTGATCCAGTTACGCACTGGTGAACCAAAGGCGACCATTGGCAATGCTGCACCTTTGGCATTCTGGCTGACTTCCTTGACCATGGTGGTCTGGTAGTCCGTGAAGTAGTTGTAGACGCCTTCCAGATCCTTGCCGGCGGTGGACGGCGCGGCAATCGGCGCGATGTCGATGATGGTCTGATAGGCCGGCGTCTGGTCGGCGGGAATGTTGTTGGCGGTCAGCAGCGCGGCCCAGCGGTCGGTGGTCTTGGACTCCAGATAGTCCTGGGCCTGGGTCAGGGAATAATCTGGCGGGAAGTGCAGCAGTTCGACGCTTTTGCGGTTTTCCAGCGCCATGCCCAGCGGCAGGAACAGGTACCAGTTATAGGTCCATTTGCCATCGGCACTCAGCTTGTTGGCACCGTTGTAGGCCAAATCCCCAGCATTGAGCAGTGCGGTCAGTGGCTTGTCATAGCCTTTGGGCACACCGCTGATATGGGCGTGGAGCTGCTTGTTTTCGGTTTTGACCAGCACTTTTGCGGTCTTGTAGCCATCGCGCTGTACGCTTTGGGTCAGGTAATGCTCGACGGTCTGCTCCAGTGTCCAGTTGCGGAAGCAGATGACATTACAGTTGTTGGGGTAGGCGAACAGCCGGGTAACGCGCTCGGTACTGCCCAGATTCAGATCGACATCGGCGTGAGCGGCGGCGCTCAGGGTGAGCGCGGCGAGGGTGAATCCTGCGAGTTTGAACATGCTCAGATCCTTTTCAGCGTGAGCCCTCGGAGGTGGGGCGGGTACATACTGGAACTAGTTGTGTCGAACGGTCTAGTACACAAGTGAAAAGAGCGCCAGTCAGAGCCCCTTTTTCATCAGGCAAAGTGCAGTGTATTGCTCAAATCGCCCATGGGTTTCTGGCCACGGGCAATCATTGCATCGTCCCGCTGCCTGAGGCCATCGAGCTTTTCAAGCTGAAACACCCGGGTGATCAACCGCAGAATCGAGCCAGTGTCATAGACCGTGTGATCCACCATGCCCTTGCGCGCAAACGGCGAAACTACCAGCGTCGGTACCCGCGAGCCCGGCCCCCAGCGGTCGCCCTTGGGCGGTGCGACGTGATCCCACCAGCCGCCGTTCTCATCGACCGTGACCACGACCACCATGTTTTTCCACTGCGGGCTTTCCCGCAGCACTTTCAGGGCGCGGACGATGTGCCGGTCGCCGGACGCTACATCGGCGTAACCGGCGTGCATGTTCAGGTTGCCCTGGGGTTTATAGAAACTCACCGCCGGCAGCTTGCCCGCCTCGGCATCGGCAAAGAACTTGTTGGTATTCGATTCATCGCCCAGCCCCGCATCCCGTAGACGTTTACCGCGCTCCAGCGGGTTTTCCGGCCCCTGCTGCTTGAAGTAGTTGAACGGTTGGTGGTGGTACTGGAAGTTCGGGATTTTCGGAATACCGCCAGAGTCCTTGTACTGATCCAGCGTCGCCTGCCAACCTCCGGCATACCAGGCCCAGTCGATGTTTTTCTTCGAGAGCTTGTCGCCTATGTGCTCGTGGGTCTGGGGGACCATGACGTTCGGCAGGTCTGGTTTGGCGTACGCAGGACGCTCCGGGTCGCGAATCCAGGTCGGCCAGTACGGCGGAGCGAGCGTGTTGACCCCATAGCCGTCCGGCGTCAGCGCGCTGGGGCCGAATTGGGGTGGGCCGGTCATGGCGCTGGCTGGGGATTGTTCCAGGGGCTTGAGGCGTGGATCGGCCGGATCATCGCTTTGCAGCGTGGCGATCTGTGTCTTGGCTACCGAGTTGACGGCGTCCGGATAGAACGGCGCGGTGGCGCTGATCAGGTACTGATGGTTGAGAAACGAGCCGCCGAAAGCCCCCTGGAAAAAGTTATCGCAGAGCACAAATTCTTGGGCAACGTCCCACAACCGCAGGGAATATCGACTCTGGGCGTAATGCCCCATGGGCAGGCCACCGGAGTCGCCCCAGGCGACAAAGCCGTCATTTTTGCCACCGTTGATCTGCATCTGGTTCTGATAGAACGCATGCCACAGGTCGCGCGTCACCAGGCCGAACGGCAAGTCTTCTGCGTTCGGACCTTTGAGGGCAAAGGGCGCGTTAGGCAGGTGTTCCTGGAACTGGGTTGCGCTGGGGTAAGTCACGCCATCGAGGGTTTGCGGGCCGATCTGCAGCACGCCGCCCCAGACTGGCGGCAGGGTCTGCAACAGGCTGCCATCGCGATCGCGCTGCTGATATTCGACGGGCTTGAGGCCCGAGAGCGGTTTCTCGACGCCAGGGAAGTCGCCGAACAGGTTATTGAAACTACGGTTCTCGGCGTAGATCACCACTACGGTTTTCACCTGGTCGCGTAGGGCTTTGTCCAATTCGACAGGTGAAAGCAGGCGTTCGAGCGGTTTACCCGACTCATCGCCGTGACTGCCACAAGCGCTGAGGGTCGCGCCGACACCGAGTACCGCCACGCCACCCAGGAAGCGGCGGCGACTGGTGTCGGTGGGCGTATCTGTTTGCGGGGAGGAGGCGTCGTTGCGGTTTTCTTCATCGTTCATGGCGAGTTCCGTCTTGCTAAGTTGTTTCAATATGTTTCGGCGGGACGCTAGCAGCGAGGTGTGACAGAGGGGTTACGTTTGTGAAAACAATGAGTCGCCAGTGTGGAAGCAGCCCGCTTCCACACTGGATTGGTGGTGGATTGAAGGTCGGCGTCAAGGCATCACCGGCGCCATATACGTAAGCGTCGTCCCTAGCGCCCACAGCAGAAACAGCACCAGTGGCGTGTGCACCAGCAACTGCACGAACGAAAACCCGATCAGATCCCGGGCCTTCAACCCGAGCACGCCCAGTAGCGGCAGCATGTAGAACGGGTTGATCAGGTTCGGCAGCGCTTCGGCGGCGTTGTAGATCTGCACGGCCCAGCCCAGGTGGTAGTTCAGGTCATTGGCCACTTGCATGACGTATGGCGCTTCAATGATCCATTTGCCGCCACCGGAAGGGATGAAAAAGCCGAGGATGGCCGAGTACACGCCCATCAGCAGGGCATAGGTGTCGTGGGACGCGATTTGTACGAAAAAGGTCGAGATGTGGTGGGCCAATGATTGTCCGTCGGTGCCCTTGACCACCGTCATCAGGGCAGCGATCGAGCCGTACAGCGGGAACTGGATCAGCACACCGGTGGTGGTCGGCACCGCACGGGCCACCGCATCGAGGAAGCTGCGCGGGCGCCAGTGCAGCAGCGCGCCGAGCATCAGGAACAGGAAGTTGTAGGTGTTCAGTCCGGAAATCGCGCTGATCGCCGGTTTGGTCGCAAACTCATGGAACAGCCATCCGGCCGCCAGCAATGCCAGCAGAATCGTCAGCAGCGGGCTGTATTCCAGCCATTCACCAGGGCGGGTACGCGGTGCTGGCGCCGGCAGACTGAAACCCGGATCGATACCGCAGGCTTTGGCGTCACGGGCTGTCGCGGGGCTGGGCGCGGTGGCGTAGGCAACGATTAGCGAGACCACGGTCAGTGCCAGCAACAGCACACCCGACTGCCAGAGAAAGATCGTTTGAGTGAAGGGAATGACGCCCGTGATCGACAGAATCGATGGCGGCAAACTGGCGGGGTTGGCTTGCAATTGTGCCGCGGACGACGACAGACCCAAGGCCCAGACCGCGCCCAGACCAAGATAGGCGGCGGCACCGGCGGCTCGGTAATCCATTTTCAGATCGGTACGGCGGGCGAGGGCACGTACCAGCAGCCCGCCGAATACCAGTGACAGCCCCCAGTTCAGCAACGACGCGACCATGGAAATCAGCGCCACCCAGGCCACGGCGGAACGGCCGTTTTTCGGGACGCGTGCCAGGCGGTCGATCAGTTTCACCGCCGGTGGCGAACTGGCGACCACGTAACCGCCGATCACCACGAATGCCATCTGCATGGTGAACGGAATCAGGCTCCAGAAACCGTCACCGAAGGCCATGGCGGCGTCGGTGGGTTTGGCGTCCATGGCCATGGTCGCCACAGCGACGATGATCACTGCCAGCGCGGCGAATACCCAGGAGTCGGGAAACCAGCGTTCGGCAAAGTTTGAACAATGCAGGGCAAAGCGCGCATAGCGGCTCTCTTCGATATCAGCGGCCACGGGAGTACCTCGTTTTTATGTTTATTGTGGGGTTCAGGGCGCAATGGCCCATCCGGTCGGTGCCAACAGTAAATCAATCGGCCCGTTGCGGGGACGCTGTTTGGGGCGTTTGGGACTATGGTCTAACGGGTTGTCCACAAGCGCATTTGCGTAGACCGTGGGCGCCTTGGTTTTTTGCCTGCCAGAGTTCTTTTACATGACTGCCAACATCAATGCGCGCCCGGCGCCCTTCACTCGCTCGGACTACAAGACCCTGGGGCTTGCAGCCTTGGGCGGTGCGCTGGAAATCTACGACTTCATTATTTTCGTATTCTTCGCGCTGACCCTCAGCCAGCTGTTCTTCCCGCCGGAAATGCCCGAGTGGCTGCGTCTGCTGCAAAGCTTCGGGATCTTCGTCACGGGCTACCTCGCGCGTCCGTTGGGCGGGATCCTGATGGCGCATTTCGCTGACCGGTTGGGACGCAAGAAGGTGTTCAGCCTGAGCATATGCCCTCGGTTTCCTGCAGGCGGGGCTGACCTTCGGTTACCTGATCGGCGCCTTGACGGCGACTTTTCTGGCTCAGGCGTTCACCCCGGCGCAAATCCTCGATTACGCCTGGCGTTACCCGTTTCTGCTGGGCGGTGTGTTTGGCGTGATCGGTGTCTGGCTGCGCCGCTGGCTCAGCGAAACCCCGGTGTTCATGGCGATGCAGGCCCGGCGCGAGGCCGCTGTCGAGCTGCCGCTGCGCACGGTGGATTTCCTTCACCTACAACATTGCCTACGCCGCCTGGGCGAGTGTCACACCGCTGCTGTTGATCGGTCTGATGCCATGGAGTCCGTGGATTTGTGTGATCTTCTGCGCGGTGATGGGGGCCGTGGGCATCAGCAGCGCGGTGTATTTCGGTGCGCGAATGCCGCGAGTCGGGGGCTGTTCGGTGGCTGGCGCGGCATGAGGCTGTTTGTGCCGCGACTATTTTTGTAGGACAACCCTGCAACACTCTTCAGAAAATACCTGCAAAGCCGATGGCTAGGCTGTAAGCCGCTTTTTATCTCTGTCCATCGGTGCTTCCCATGTTCAATAAACGCTTGAAGCAGGAGCTGTCGGCTCTTCGCGAAGAACTCTCCAGCCTTCTGCAAGTCAAGGAGAGTCTGGAAAGCGAGATGCTGGTCCTGACTCTTGACTCCGATGGGCGAATTCAATCGGTCAACCAAAACTTCGTCAGTGAGATGCTCTACAAAAGCAATGATCTGATCGGCCGGCACATCGAAGACCTTGTTCCGGTCCATGTGAAATCGGATGAATTCCATAACCGTTTCAAGGCCGCGCTGACCCGTGGCGAGCACTTTGCCGGCGCGGTCCGTTTGCTACGCGGCAACGGTGCCGAAGCCTGGTTGCGTTCGATCATGCAGCCGGTGCGCTCCTCGGACGGCCGTATCAAGAACTTCTCGATTTACTCCAGCGACCTGACCCGTACCATCGAGGCGTCCCGTGAGCATGAAAACCTGATTGGCGCGCTGGTGCGTTCGACGGCAGTGATCGAGTTCGACCTCAATGGCAACGTGCTGATGGCCAACGAGCGTTTCCTCAGTGGCATGGGTTACAGTCTGGCGCAGATCCAGGGTAAACATCACCGCATCTTCTGTGAGCCAGAGGAATACAACAGCGCTGAGTATCAGAACTTCTGGCGCCGTCTGAACGCTGGCGAGTTCGTCGCTGATCGTTTCAAGCGTGTCGATAGCCACGGTCGCTTGGTCTGGCTGGAGGCTTCCTACAACCCGGTGGTCGATGCCAACAACAAACTCTACAAAGTGGTGAAGTTCGCCACGGTGATTACCGATCAGGTCAATCAGGAGCAGGCTGTCGCCGAGGCGGCCAACATTGCCTACGGCACTTCTCAGCAAACCGACCAGAGTGCACAGCGCGGAACTGCCGTGGTGACCCAAGCTGTAGACGTGATGCGTGACCTGGCCAAACACATGCAAACCGCTGGCGAAGGTATCGAAGCACTGAACGAGCAATCGCTGGTGATCGGCACCATCGTCAAAACCATCAGCGGCATCGCCGAGCAGACCAACCTGCTGGCGCTCAACGCGGCCATCGAAGCGGCTCGTGCCGGTGAACAGGGACGTGGGTTTGCCGTGGTGGCGGACGAAGTCCGGCAATTAGCCTCGCGCACCAGTCAGGCGACCGATGAAATTGTCGGCGTCGTGCGTCAGAACCAGGACATGGCGCGCAACGCCGTGGCGCTCATGACTGACGGCAAACTGCAGGCTGAACAAGGCCTGGCGCTGGCGGCGGAGGCGGGCACGGTGATCGTCGAGATCCAGGACGGTGCGCAGAAAGTGGTGAACGCAGTCGGGCAGTTTGCCAACCAATTATCGACTTGATGCTATCTATCCGGCGCGGGTAGTCCTCAAAAAGGCCTACCTCCCGGTAAGCCTTTCCTCATTCCTGCGTAAGACTCAATCCCCCAACGCTTCCCCCTCACGCCGTGGATCGGCCCCGCCGGCCAACGCGGCTTTCCCCTGCGCATCCTTGACTCGAACAATCGCCTGAGTCCCGCTAGTCATGTCGATCTCGCCCACGCTGTGCCCTTTGTCCTTCAGTGCCTGAATCAGTGCCGGGCTGAACTGACCCTGTTCCAGTTCGGTCGGGCCGTTGCGGCTGCCGAAATTGGGCAGGTTGATGGCGGCCTGTGGGTCGAGGTTCCAGTCGAGCAGGCCAATGGTGGATTTGGCCACGTACTCGATGATCTGCGAGCCGCCGGGCGAGCCGACGGTGGCCAGGAACTCGCCGCTCTGGCGGTCGAAGATCAGCGTTGGTGCCATGGACGAGCGCGGGCGTTTGCCGGGTTCGACGCGGTTGGCGACTTTTTGCCCTTGCTCTTCGGGGATGAACGAAAAGTCGGTCATCTGGTTGTTGAGCAGAAAACCCTGGACCATCAAGTGTGAGCCGAATGCCGCTTCCACGGTGGTGGTCATGGACACGGCATCGCCCTCGTCATCGACTGCCACCACCTGCGAGGTGGAGATGCGCAGCGGCGAGCGGTCCGGCGCGTAGGCGACCTGAATGCCCGGCGGGGTGCCGGGTTTGGCCTGGCCCATGCTGCGATCACCTATCAAGGCGGCGCGGCTGGCCAGGTAAGTCGGGTCGACCAGCCCTTTGACCGGTACGGGTACGAAGTCGGTGTCGGCAACGTACTGCGCACGATCGGCATAAGCCAGGCGCTCGGCTTCGGCGATCAGGTGTACGGCTTCAGGGGCTGGCTCTATGCCCGCCGGTTTGTTGGTCTTGACCGGTTTGAGTGGTGCCAGGGCAAAGCGTGGGTCGCGGGTTTCCAGGGCCTGCAAGGTGCCGAGGATTTGCGCCACGGCGATCCCGCCCGACGACGGTGGCGGCATGCCGCAGACCTGCCAGCGTTTGTAGTCGGTGCAAAGCGGCGCGCGTTCCTTGGCCTTGTAGCCCTGGAGATCGCTCAGCGACAGGCTGCCGGGGTTGGTATGGCCCTGAACCTTGGCGACGATCTCTTTTGCGATGGTTCCTGTGTACAGCGCGTCGGGACCTTCCTTGGCGATGCGCTTGAATACCGCGGCGAGTGCCGGGTTTTTCAGCTGTGTACCGACGGCTTTCGGGCTGCTATCGGCATTCAGAAAGTAGGCGGCCATGTCCGGTGAGCGCTGGATAAACGCGTCGGCCGCGATCAACTGATGCAGCCGTGGCGAGATGGCGAAACCTTGCTCGGCGAGTTTGATCGCGGGCTCGAACAACCTCGCCCACGGCAGCCGACCGTGCTTTTGATGGGCCAGCTCCAACGCCCGCAACACACCCGGCGTACCCACCGAGCGCCCGCCGATCTGCGCCTGAGTGAAAGGCATCGGTTTGCCGTCGGCTTGCAGGAACAGTTTCTCGGTGGCGCCAGCCGGTGCGGTTTCGCGACCGTCGTAGGTGCGCACGGCCTTGCCATCCCACAGCACGATCAACGCGCCACCGCCGATGCCCGACGATTGCGGTTCGACCAGCGTCAACACCGCTTGCATGGCAATGGCCGCATCAATCGCCGAGCCACCCTCGCGTAGCATCTCCCGTCCGGCTTCGGCCGCCAACGGGTTGGCGGCTGCGGCCATGTGTCTGGAGGCGTGCCGCGTCTGCAGGTCGGTGCGATAACCAGAGGTGATTTCCGGCGCGGCCGGCAAGGTCGAGACCGAAGGCGAAGAGGGCGGGGCGTTACACGCGGCGAGGGTTAAAGCGGTGGCGATCAGCGAAAAGGCTGACAGGCGATAGCGGTTCAAGTGGAAGGCTGAGAACACGCGAGGCACTCCGTCCATGGGATAAAAGGTCCAGGGACTTTATCGGCCGAAGGAGTGCTACGCAAATCAGGGTTCGCCCGCCACTTTTCTCGAGGCATAAAAAAACGGCCTACCTTTCGGTAAGCCGTTTTTAGTACTTGGTGGCTACACAGGGACTTGAACCCCGGACCCCAGCATTATGAATGCTATGCTCTAACCAACTGAGCTATGTAGCCAAGTGGCGCGCATTATTCACCTGGAACGACGATGCGTCAAGCGTAAATCTAAAATATTTCTCCACACTTTCAACCGCTTATCCCGCTGACCCGAAAAAACGGGTCAGGGGAGGGCATCAACCGAGCTGAAATCTCCCGGTATTCGCACTCAAGGCCTTGCTACCCTGGCTCAAGGTGTCCGCGGCGAGGTTCACCGCCCGCGCGCCTTCGAGCAAGCGTACCGCCGCCTGATCGACTTGCTGGATGTTGCCGCTGACTTCATCAGCGGTACTCGCTTGCTCTTCAACGGCGGTGGCGATTTGCGCCAGGGTGTCTGTGACGCTTTGCACCGCGCTGGCGATTTCCCCCAGGCGTTCGCCGAGACCGGTGACGGCTTGCGCATCCGATTGCGCCTGGCCGCAGGCGGCTTCCATCAGGCTTACCGCTTCGTTCACGGTGCTGCGCAGGCTGTCGACGGTGCCGGCGATCTGCGCGGTGGAGGACTGGGTGCGTTGCGACAGGCTGCGCACTTCATCGGCCACCACCGCAAAGCCGCGACCTTGCTCGCCAGCCCGTGCGGCCTCGATGGCGGCGTTGAGGGCCAGCAGGTTGGTCTGCTCGGCCACGCCGCGAATGGTATCGACCACCAATTGAATCTGCTGCCCTTGCTCGCTGACCCGACCCAGTGCCGCCGCCGTGTCATTCAACCGCTGATTGAGTTGCTGAATACTCGCTGTCGTACGCTGGCTGTCACGGCTGCTATCGGCGGCGATGCGCTGAGTGTGCTGAGCGCTGCCAGACGCCTGTTCGCAACTCTGGGCGACCCCTTGGGAGGTCGCGGCCAGTTGCGTGGCCGCTGCGGCGATCTGGCTGATCTGCAACTGCTGGGCTTCGACCTCGCCAAGAGCACCGCTGGAGTGATCGTTGAGGGTGCGCACCGCGTTGCTTAACTGCAGGGTTTCGTGATCGACCCCCAGCAAACTGTTGCGCAGTTGTACCACCGCGACGTTAAGCGAGGTGCTGATCGCCGCCAGTTCGTCGCGGCCCTGTACCGGCACTTGCAGGCTCAGGTTGCCGTCGCGCAGTGCTTCGGCCAGCAGTGTGATGCCGCTGGCGCTGCGACGGATCGAGGCCTGTAGACAGATGAACAGGTACAGCGCGGCCAGCAGCAGGCAGCCAAAAATTGTCGCCACCAGAATGAACTGGCGGATGGCCGAACCGTGGTAATAATCCAGCCGTTGATCCAGAGAAACCAACGATTGCTGGCGCAGCGAGGCAAGGTTACCGAGGACGGCGTCGAGACTGCGTTCGAAGTCTTCGGGCTTGAGGTTGATGCTGCCACCGAAGACGCCGTCGTCCAGCACTTTCAAACCGGCATCCAGCTGCTTGAGGCTGTCATGGTACTGCCCGGCCCAGGTTTGCAGGGCGCTGGGCAAGCGGGCTTCCAGCAGGCTACCAGTTTTCACCAGCTGTTCCCGAGCATCGCCGATGCGGCTGCGCAAGTCGCGCAATTGCAGGCGGCTTTGCAGAGTGAACTGCCCGGACACCACCGAAGCTTGACCAACCGCGGCGAGGCGACCGACCCGTTCGATCAGGTCCGGTGCGTGTTGAGTGGAGATCTGCGTCAGCAGATAAGTTTCCAGCCATGGCGCGAGGGTCAGGCGATTGTCCATGGCGATTTGTTCGCGCAAGGCTTGCAGGGCGCTCAAGGCATTGGTGAAGCGATCATAGCCGTCCGGCCACCATCCAACGCTGCTCAGGCTTTTCGAATCCAGGCCAGTGAGGGCGCTTTGCAAGGCTTGATAGCGGGTGAGGGTCTCGCCCTCGGCGCCTTCGGTTTTCAGGGCATTGCCCAAGTCTGTGATCGCTTGGGCCACCGCCGGCTGAACCGTGTCGAACGCTGCCATCGCCGCGATAGTTGCAGGTGTCGGCTGGCGATTGGTTTCGGTGGCGCGCCAGCGCGCGGCGCGGTCACGCTGGGCGGCGAGCAAGTTGTCGAGCGCATCCAGGGCAATCAATTGCCGGACCCCGGCGCGTTCGCCGGCGATCAGGCTCAACTTGTCACGATAGTCCTGGCCGATCATCCACAAGCTGCCTGCCAGCGGCAGGATAAACAGCAGAAACAGCAGCTGAAATTTGCGCGCGAAGCCGAAACGCCCCAGCAGCCCGATCCCCGGTGATAAAAAAGCCTGCATGCCCCATGACTCCTCTGGACACCACGCACCATTGGCGTGCGTCGAGGCCATGGCGACCGCGACTGATGTCCTTCTAAAAGGCCTCGAAAGTTCACCTTGGTCCGCTCTGTAGGCCGACTCTGTAGCGAAACTTCCCATTCTCGGTCCCCTTTGTAAGGGGCCGCGTTGAAGCGGATAAGCAAGGCAAGATTCAGACCATGGCTTTGCGCTATCACCTTTTTTGAGGTCGTTAGCAAGCTAAGGGGATGGCGCGACTGCACCGAAAAATGGCACATTGACCGACCTGCCTGTGCGCACCCATCCGCAGTACGGAAACTCTCATGGCCATCAGCAACGCTCAGTCCGCCGCGACATCGACGCCCGCTCCTTCACAAAGCAGTCCGCTGGTCATGCGCATCATCGGCGCGGTGGCGCTGGCGCACTTGATCAACGATCTGATTCAGGCGGTGCTGCCCTCGATCTATCCGATGCTCAAGGCCAACTATGGCTTGACCTTCACCCAAGTCGGCCTGATTACCCTGACCTTTCAATTGACGGCCTCGTTGTTGCAGCCGTGGGTGGGTTATCACACGGATCGCCATCCCAAGCCCTGGCTGTTGCCGGCCGGCACTGTCTGCACATTGATCGGCATTCTGATGATGTCGGTGGTCGGCAGCTTTCCGATGATTCTGCTGGCGGCGGGGTTGATCGGTATCGGCTCGTCGACCTTTCACCCGGAAGCTTCTCGCGTCGCGCGACTGGCCTCGGGTGGGCGCTTCGGGTTGGCACAGTCGACGTTTCAGGTCGGCGGTAATGCGGGCTCGGCCTTCGGGCCGTTGCTGGCGGCGGCGATCATCATTCCCTATGGTCAGGGCAATGTGGCCTGGTTCGGCGTGTTCGCACTGTTTGCGTTGTTCGTGCTGTACCGGATCAGCCGCTGGTACGCCAATCACTTGAACCTGTTCAAACTCAAACAAGGTCAGGCAGCGACGCACGGTTTATCAAAAGGCCGGGTGATCAGTGCGTTGGTGGTACTGGGGTTGCTGGTGTTCTCCAAGTATTTCTACATGGCCAGTCTCACCAGTTACTTCACGTTCTACCTGATCGAGAAATTTGACCTGTCGGTGGCCAGTTCGCAGCTGCATCTGTTCCTGTTTCTCGGTGCGGTAGCGGCGGGGACCTTCTTCGGCGGGCCGATCGGTGACAGGATCGGGCGCAAGGCAGTGATCTGGTTCTCGATCCTCGGTGTGGCGCCGTTCACGCTGCTGCTGCCCCATGTGGACCTGTTCTGGACCAGTGTGTTGAGCGTGGTGATCGGTTTCATTCTGGCCTCGGCGTTCTCGGCCATTGTGGTGTATGCGCAAGAACTGGTGCCGGGGAATGTCGGGATGATTGCCGGAGTGTTCTTCGGCCTCATGTTCGGTTTCGGTGGGATTGGTGCGGCGTTGCTCGGGCATTTGGCGGATATTCGCGGCATCGAGTATGTGTACTTCCTGTGTTCGTTCTTGCCGCTGTTTGGGGTGTTGGCGATCTTTCTGCCAAGAACCAAAAAAGTCTGAACCAACATCCCTCCACTGTGGGGACCGGCGAGCTCGCTAAGCTTCCACAGTGTTTCGCAAGTGGGGCCGATGATTCTGTTCGGCCCAAAAAGCCCGCCTCAAAAAATCCACATCGGCAGATTCGCCACCAGGCGGACCTCGTCGTAGCTACCGTCGATCTGCCCGCCCGTGGCCCGATGGTTGTAGACAATGGTGCGAAACACCGCGTTTTTCAGTGCTCCGGATTGCACCACGTACGCCACCATTAAACCGTTTTCATCGTGTTTGGCATTGTCCAGACCCCGCACGTTGTAACCGGTATTGCGCCCGTTACGGTCGCCGCTGTAATGGGTGCCGTCGATGTCCCAGCCTTTTGCGTGCCACAGACTGGTCGTCAGGCCCGGTACCCCTAAAGACGCCAGATCCAGGTCGTAGCGCAGTTGCCAGGACTTCTCGTTCGGGCCGTTGTAGTCCGAGTACAACGAGTTGGCCATGTAATTGCCCGTGGACTCCCAGACGTAATCGAAATACTCGTCGCCAAACACCTGCTGCCAGGCCAGAGTCAGGCTGTGGGCCCGGTGCGATGCGGTGAACGCCAGGCTGAAGGCGTCATTGTCGATGTAGCCCAGGCGCTGCTCGCCCTGATCCTCGGTGTGGTAGTAATTCAGTGCAGTCTTGAGCGCAATCTCGCGCCGATCCCCGATCAACTGGGTCAATCCCAGATAGGTCTGCTGCCACATGTCCTCGAAGCGTGAGGTGTAGAGGCTGACGTCCAGACCGTAAGGGGTTTTGGCCATTCCTCCGAGGTAGGAAATACGCGACCCCGAATACGCCCGGTTACCGAAGGTGGTGGTGAGTTTTTCGCTGCCGGTACCGGTACGTGGAATCGCCCGTTCGAAGCTGCCGGCCTGCAATGACAGCCAATCGAGTTCGTTGCTGAACAGGCCTACGCCCTGAAAGCTCGAGGGCAGGGCGCGATTGTCCTTGTAACGCAGAATCGGGTTGTCGGTGAGCAAGCGACCGGCCTTGATTTCTGTGCTGGAAAAACGCAGCCGCAGATCACCGACACCCAAACGGCTCCAGGTCGGTAGCGCATCGCCATCGCTGTCCACCAGCACCCGATCGCCACCATTGGCGACACGCCCATGTCCGCGCTCCAGGTTGATGGCGCTGAACAATGAAGCGTCCAGCCCGAAGCCGACCGCCCCTTGGGTATATCCGGAGCTGTAGTTGAGCATCGCGGTTTGCACCCAGGTTTCACGGATGCGGGTCCGCTCCAGGCCATCTTCTTTCTTGATCCCCAGGTAGGTAGAACGTCGGGTGTGTTGGTTGGCATAGTAATGGCGCAAGTTCAGCCCCAAATGGCTGCCGTCGACAAAACCCGGGGCCTGGGCTTGAGTGGTCGGCGTTTCATCCGCAGTTACAATCAAAGGGCTGCCGACGGCAATGCCGGCCATCAGAAGTACACGAAAATCCATTTCGATCAGTCTCTAGACAAAAAAACAGGCACACGCTGCTAATGCCTGTCAGTTAAGAAATTTGAGCAACGAAAATCCTGTGGGAGCGTGCGGTGCGGCGATCCCACAGGGCTATAAAATACTTTGGCGAGACGGCGGGCTGGGCCAGTGGCGAATCGTGCCGCGCCAGTTTTCATAGGTCTTGCCGAGCCGAAGCAACCACTGGTCTGCGAAGCGCGGAGCGATCATCTGCAGGCCGATCGGCATGCCTTGGTCGGTAAAGCCGCAGTTGATTGACAGGGCTGGCTGCTCGCCCATGTTCCACGGCACAGTGAAGACGATGTGCTCGAACGGCAGGCGCGGGTCATTGGTGGGCGAGGCCCATTCAGCCGCAAAGGCACTGACCTGGTTGGTCGGCGACAACACCAGGTCGACATTATGAAAGACCTCGGCTGCCCGGCGCCGGATTTCGAACGTCTGGTTGAACCCCTCAACCGCCTGCACGGCGCTCAGGTTCTCGGCCGCTGCCGCCCAGTCGCGAATGTAGGGCAAGACCTGATCGAACCGTTCGGGGCTCAGGGCCTGCAACTGACTCCACTGTCGCGCCTGCCAGAATTGATCCAGGCCCTGGAGCACGGCGCGGTCCATCAGTGGCTTGATCTGACGTACCTGGGCGCCCCTGCTTTCGAATAGGCGAGCCGCTTCCCGAACCGCCGAGCACACCTGTTCGTCTGGTTGAATGCCACAGCCGGGATCGAGCATCAGACCGATTTTCAGCCCTTGGACCGACAACTGTCCCAGGGCCCAATCGCCTTGTTCCGGTAGCAGGCTGGTGGCATCCCGAGCATCGGGGCGGGACAGGTAGCGCATCATCAGCGCACAGTCATCCATGCTGCGGGTCATGGGGCCGGCACAACGGCCGGTGTAATAGGGGTCGATGGGGATGCGCCCGAGTGTCGGCTTGAATCCCACCAGGGCGCACCAGGCTGCGGGCAAACGGACCGACCCACCGATGTCGGTGCCGACATGCAGCGGCCCATAGCCGGCCGCTGCTGCCGCCGCCGCGCCGGCACTGGAGCCTCCGGGATTGTTCGCCAGGTTCCAGGGATTGCGTGTCACGCCGTGGAAACTCGACAGCCCCGACGACAACATCCCGTAGTCCGGAACCGTTGTCTTGCCCAGGACTATCGCTCCGGCCTCACGCATCCGCGCCGCCGGTGGTGCGTCGGCTGTGGCCGGGATCAGCTCGGTCGCGGCGCAGCCCAGGGGAATGCAGTCGCCTTGCGTCGCTATCAACTCCTTGAGTGTCACGGGTAAACCATCGAGCAGACCACGGGGTTGGCCCCGGCTCCAGCGCTCGCTGGCGGCAGCCGCCTGTTCCCGGACCCGTTGCGGGTCAAAGGCGTACAAGGCATTAAGATGGGGTTCCCAGCGCTCGATGTGGGCCAGCAAATGGTCGTAGTATTCCAGCGGTGACAGTTCCTTGCTGGCGAACAACACCAACAGTTGCACCGCCGATAGATCATGCAAATCGTTGACGCAGCTCATGCCAATTGCCGTCCTTTGGTATTCAGGGGCAAGCGCCGCGACCGGCGGCGCGAAAAGGTCAGGCTCAGGCGCCTGGAACCACCGAAACGTCAGCCACCGACGAGGAGCGAAAGCCGAAGAACAACGCCATGAGTGCCCCGACGGCCCCCATGACCACGCAATAGCCTACGCAGACCCAAGGGCTCCACGGCATCAGTCCGATCAGCAGAAGCGGTGTGGTACTGGCCCAGAGTGCATAGGCAATATTGTAGGTAAAGGAGATACCGGACACCCGGATCCGGGTCGGAAACAACCCCACCATTACCGAGGGCACCGCACCCACTACGCCGCAGGTCAGGCCGGCCAGCGCATAGGCCACGCTGATCCAGTAGCCGCCACTGATCAGGCTGGCGTAAAGCACCGCGGTCCCCACCGGCAGCAGCAGGCTATAAACCAGCACCGTGCGCCAGGCGCCGATCCGGTCCACCAGTAATCCAGCCAGTACACAGCCGATATTCAGGAACACAATGCCCAGGCTGCTCAGCGCGAACGTATGGCTGGCGCTCATGCCGAAGCTTTTCTGCATGACTGTCGGGGTGATCACCACCAGCACCACCACCGCCGATGTCAACACACAGGTCAAAAGCATCGCCGGCAGGATGGATTTGCGGTGATCGCGCAATACTGTCCGTAATGGAAACTCCGCATCCAACTCACGTCGCGCCTGCAAGGCCATGAACACCGGGGTTTCACTCAGCCAGCGCCGCAGCCAGACCCCGATCACCCCGAATACACCACCCAGCAGGAAGGGGAGGCGCCAGGCGAAGTCGAGTATCTCGGCGGGGCTATAGAGCCGCGCCAGGAGGGTTGCGGTCAGTGCCCCCAGCAGATAGCCAAATGTTAATCCGGCCTGCAGCACACCCAGGGCATAGCCACGACGCCTGACCGGGGCATGCTCGGCCACGAACACCCAGGCGCTAGGCACTTCGCCGCCCACAGCGGCGCCTTGCAGCACCCGCAACAGAAGCAGCGTCAAGGGCGCCCAGTAACCGATCTGTTCGTAGGTCGGCATGATTCCGATCAACAGGCAGGGCAAAGCCATCATCAGGATGCTCAGGCTGAACACCCGCTTGCGCCCCACCCGGTCTGCGAAATGCGCCATCAGGATGCCGCCCAGCGGACGGGCCAGATAGCCGGTGACGAAAATTCCGAAACTTTGCAGCAAGCGCAGCCACTCAGGCATCTCTGGCGGAAAGAACAACTGGCTGAGGGTCAGGGCGAAGAACACAAAGATGATGAAGTCGTAGATTTCCAGCGCACCACCCAGCGCCGCCAGGCCCAGGGTCTTGTAGTCAGACCGGGAAAAGCGACCGGGTTGTGGATCAATGTGGGCCGTCATAAAGGGACTCTAAACAGGAACTCATGAAAACTCGCGACTGAAACAGCATTCGAAACCACGCCCTTGAACAGGCAGTGTCGTTCGAATGAAGCCATCAGGTACATAGCCGGTAATGGTCCATCCAATTATCGGGCGGGACAACCAGACAATGCATCTGGGTTGCTTTTTAGGGCAAATCTGTACATTGAGTTTTTGCGTGTTTAACCAATAATCGGGCACTTCCTAACCCTGGATATTGAGCGCAACATGGAAGAAATTCAGCGTAATTTCGACGATTTTAATCACCCGGACGTTGAAGCGATCGCGATTATCCGCGGTCGCGTGTTGCAGGCATTGCAACAATATTTGCTGGAGCGCGACTTCAAGCAGCTGATGCCCATTCTCATGTCGCCCATCACTGACCCCTTGAACCATGCGGTCTACCCCGCTGAACTCCAGTACGAAACGCGGCGCCTGAAACTGACCGCCAGCATGATCTTCCATAAACAGCTGGCATTGACCGCCAGAGGTCATGACAAGATCTTTATCGTGGCGCCGAACATTCGTCTGGAAAAAGCCGAGATCAAGGATTCGGAGAACCACTTGCTGGAATTCTCCCAGTTCGACTTCGAAATACGTGGCGGCAACATGCACCAGGTCATGGCGCTGATCGAAGGCTTGATCAAGCACACCTTCGCCGAGGTCAGGCAACACTGCTCGGCCCAGCTGGCCCACCTCAATCGCCAGCTGCCGCACTACGAGACGCACTTTCCGATATACAGCTCGGACGAGTTGCGCGCCGAGTATGGCGACGACTTCGAGAAGATCATGTCGGCCAAGGCCCACACGCCGTTCTTCGTCACCAACTACCGCCGGGAATTCTATGATCGCGAAACACCCGGCAAGCGCGGCCAGTACAACAACTACGACCTGATCTATCCCGACAGCTATGGCGAAGCCCTGTCGGGTGCCGAACGAGAGTTCGAGTACGAACAGATCATCTACCGCATGGAAGAGTTGTCGATGGACCTTGCGCCCTTCGCCAATTACCTCCAAGTCGCCAAGCGCGGCCTGCTTCATCCGAGCGCCGGCGGCGGGCTGGGGATCGAGCGACTGCTGAAGTTTATCTGCGGCAAACGTCGCATCCGCGATGTTGCGCTGTTCGACCGCACCGTCGGTACCAGCTTCCTGTTCTGACCCACCGTCACTTTTGCGCTGCCCCGCTTTCAGGCGGCGGCAGGCGCTGCTCTGGAGAAAAACCATGCCCGCGTTGCGTATCCACTGGTGCTCACCGCTCGACAGCGGTCAACAAAAGGCTTCCGAGAAATACAACACTGGTGCCCTGGACTTTGCCGGTATTGTCGACTTCGCTCAGGAAGCCGATGAGTTGGGGATCGACTCGTTGCTGATGGGTATCAGCTACCACATGCCTGACCCGCTGCCAATGATCGGCGCCCTGGTCCGAGAGACCAGCCGAGTCAAATTCATCCTGGCGTATCGCCCCGGCCTGCTGCCGCCGACGTTGTTCACGCAGATCGTCAATACCGTGTCGTGGATGTCCGACAAGCGTATTGCATTGAACCTGGTCGCCGGTATTTCCCCCGATGAACAAGCCTTTTATGGCGACTTCGTGGCCCACGATGGACGTTATGAACGCACCAGCGAATTCCTCGAGATTTTGCATCGTTTCTGGAAAGGCGAAACGCCCCTGACCCATCACGGCGCTCATTACCGTATCGAGCAAGCGCAATTGGGACTGCCTTTCAAGGACAACGAACGTCCACACATCTATTTGAGTGGCGCTTCGGAAATCGCCCAGCAGATCGCCGTGAAACACAGCGATTGCTGGTTACGCTACGGCGACACGCCGCAGGGTATCGCCGAGGCCAGCCGGGCAGTGCTCGAGGCAGGTTGTTCGGTGGGGATTCGCATGCATGTGCTGGCTCGGGAAACCCGTGCGCAAGCCCTGTCGGCCGTTGAAAGCATGATGGAAAACCCGGATGAGCAGCATCGCGAATGGGTTCGTCAGTTCGTCGGGCGTTGCGACTCCGAAGCCGTCAAGACTTCGTTCCGTCTGGCCGACAAGGCTGAGCATGACTGGCTCTCGCCAATGCTCTGGTCCGGTGCCGTGGCCTACCGTGGCGGCCCGGCGCTGTGCGTGGTCGGCAGCTATCAGGAAGTGGCCGAATATCTGCTGGAATACAAGAAAGTAGGGGTCAGCGAGTTCATCTTTTCCGGCTGGCCGACTCGTGACGAAATGCGCGGTTTCTGTCGCCATGTGTTGCCACGCCTGCGCAAGCTCGAGGCCGAACTGGAAAGCCAGCATGCATGACACAGCCCGGTTGCGGCGTTTCGGTGCCGGCCTGCTGTTCGCGCTGTTGGCGGAACAAACGGTGCTGTTCGCAGTACCGTTGATGATCTTCCAGCTCACCGGCAATGTCCGTTACTCCGGAGTGGCGTTCGCTCTGGAGTGGCTACCGGCACTGCTGGCCTATCCGTTTGCCGGACTGCTGGCGGACCGCTTCGGCGGGCGTCTGCTGTTTCGCCACGCCAATACCGCGCGAGCGGTGAGCCTGGGGTTGACTGCCGGGGTCTGCTGGTATGCGCCAATGCTTACGGTCTGGGCCTTGATCGGCAACGGCATCGTGCTCTCGCTGCTGATGGCGCCGGTGCGTATGGCGGTGGAAAAGAGCGTACCGCTGATCGCTGGCCCCGAACGCCTGGCCCACTGCCAGTCCCTGGTGCAGAACATGGAGCTGCTGGCCATGGCGCTGGGCCCGGCGCTGGCGGCACTGCTGGCGATGTACGCCGACAAGCGCCTGCTTCTGGGGCTGGCGGCGCTGGCATTCGCCGCGGCGGGTGTGTGTTGGAAAGGCCTGCCCAATACCCAGTCGGCCAGCCCGCCGAAGAGCATCCGCAAGGACCTGGTCCTGGGCTGGAGTCTGTTATTGAACAATCCGCCGGTCTTATCCCTGGCGCTGCTCAATTTCACCATCAACCTGGCCTTTGCCTGCGTTCTGAGTGCCAATGCCTTTGTCATCAGTGGCGTGTTCGGTGCCGCCGACGGGGTGTTCGGCCTGATGAACGCCGGGGCCGGTGCACTGGGCTTGCTCAATTTCATTCTGGTGCCGCGGCTGTTGGCGCGGATGTCGATCTACCGCCTCGGTACATGGGGTTTTGCCTTGCTCTGCCTGGGGCTGATCTGTATGGGCGCGGCCAGCGGTGTAGCGCTCTATGCCATCAGTTTTCTCCTGGCGATGGCCGGCTGTGCCTTGTTCAACGTGTTCAATCGGACTCAGCGTATCAAGGCGATTGCCGCCGACCACTTGGGCAAGGTGATGGGCCCGTTCTACCTGGTCAACCTGCTGTCCTACCCATTGGGCGGCCTGCTGACCGCCAGTATCGGCCATGAGTACGGAGTCCAGACATTGATCCTAGCCCTCGCGCTGCTGCTCGCCATCCCCGGCGCCTTGCTGTTCAACCTGACCACCCGGCGCTTTCGCACCGCCCTGGACTTTCCCCCCTCAGCCATGGAGGCAACGCAATGAAAGGATCGCAAGACTGCCTGATTGCAACCGTCGAATCGGATTCGCACATGTGGAATCTGGTTTATCTGCAGCTGTGGTTGGCGGAGCACGGTTTCAACGTCAAGAACCTCGGCAGTTGCACTCCGGTGGAGGTGGTTCTCGCCACCCTTGAGCTGCGGCGCACGCAATTGTTGGTGGTCAGCAGCGTCAACGGCCATGGACATTTCCAGGGGCTGGAGCTGATTCGTCAGGTGCGTCAACAGCACCCGGATCTGCATTGTGTCATCGGTGGCAAGTTGACCACCTCGGAAGACCACACGCGGGCGGTTCGCCAGGAGCTGCTGGCCGCCGGTTTCAACGAGGTGTTCATCGGCCCCGACGCTATCGAGAACTTCGAAAACTACCTGAACACCCTTGAGCGCTCGAAACCTGCGCTCGTCCTGGGTACCGGCACGGCACCGTGCTGGACCTGAGTCCAGCCCTCTTTTTTTCACAGGATCGAATCGATGCATATCGTTATCGTCAATCGCTGGCCGCGTTTCCAGGACCCAAGTCGCTGGGACAATGAACTGACCCGCTACGAAGAGTTCTTCGATCATCAGCGACATCGGATCAGCTATGTGGTCGACGGCCTTGGCGCCGAGGGCGTACTGGCCCCCCGGGAGCACATCGCCCATCTGGTACAGGTCGATGACGTCAATCAGTACCCTCAGTTGTTGGCAGGCGTTCAGGAAATCATCGATCGCGTCGGTCCCGTGGACCAATTGATCGCGCTGTCGGAGTTCACTCTGGAGATCGCGGCGTGGGTACGACAGACGCTGAACATTCCTGGTCACGGCCTGGAGCAGGTGGCGGTTTACCGCGACAAGGCACGAATGAAAGAAGTCCTCCAGGAACACGGCCTGGCGGTGCCACCGTTCATTCGCTGCAATGACGTGAAACAGGCGCTGGAGTTCGCCGATGTTGTCGGCTATCCAGTGATCGTCAAACCGGTGGATGGCGCCGCCAGCATCGGCGTTGCCAAGGTCGAGGACGCCCAGGCCCTGCGCGTGATACTCAGCGAAGTGGACCTGGGGCGCTATGAAGTCGAGGCCTTCATCCAGGGCCAGACTTATCACATCGACGGTTTCACCGATGACAGCGCCGGGGTGCCTTTCCAGGTGGTGTCGCGCTATATCAACAGCTGCCTGGATTTCGCCAACGCCAAACCGCTGGGTTCAGTGATCCTCCAGTCTTCGGAGTTGCGCACCCGGATCGAAGTCTTCAGCGAGTCCTGCCTGCGGGCATTGGACCTGCGCAACAGCGCCTTTCACCTGGAGATATTCGTCGAGGCGGATGGCTCGCTAGTGTTCCTTGAAGTGGGAGCCCGGGTGGGCGGCGCCGAAGTGCCACATCTGATCAACAAAGTCTTCGGCGTGAACCTCTATGAGCATTGGCTCAAAGGCCTGGCCGGTGAGCGCGTGCCCTTGCCGACGATCCAGGCGGATCCCAGCGGTGGCTGGCTGGTCGTCCCCAAACCGGCACAACTGCCATGCCGGGTAATCGAGGCGCAAACGCTGCGCCCGCACCTGAACTCGCTCTGGCGAGAACTGCTGCCCCGGCCCGGACAGATCCTTGAAGCCGGCGGCAGCTACGACGCCCTGCACAGCGGTCGCTTCATTTTCACCGACGCGAGCGAAATGGATATCGAGAGCGACATCCACCACGCGATCAAGAACTTTCACTTCCAGGCCGAACCGATATGAACATTGCCATTACCTCTGAAATGGCCGACGCCCCCTTGCTCGGCGAGTTGAATCGCTACCTCAGTGCGGTGGACCGACGTGCCGTCGCCACCCTGGGGGAACGGTTGGTCGATGCCGCTGGCGGTGTTGACGGGCTCGCGGACTACAAGCTGATGGTGGCCTATGGCGGCGGCAAGGACAGTTCCTACACCGTATCGCTGATCCGCGCCGTGCAACTGCACCTGAACGTACTGCATGGCCGCACCTTCTTCTTGCGCATTGCCAATATGCGTCACGCCGGGGTCCCGGATGCGGTCATGGCGAACATCGACCGGGTCTATCGGGCCCTGCACCTGTATGACGATCCTCGGGTCGAGATGCTGGTGGTCGATCACCAGCAGATTCGCCCGTTCGAACGTCACTTGCCATTCCCTGGGCAGGTGCGCGCGATGAACCGCTTCGATGTGCTGATGAACGGCCATCGTACCGCTGGCGACGGCCGCCCGACGTTCTGTAATAGTTGCAACCTGGCGGTCGCCGACTTCTACGGGCGTGCGGCCTGGTGGCAAGGCGGTGTCGACGCGGTGGTCACTGGTGATTCGCGCAAGGAACAGAAGCATTACTTCACTTGGATCATGCGCCTGGCCCAACGTTTGGGGCTGAACGTCGACGAGTGTCGGCGCCAGGGATTTCGCGGCCTGCTCCAGGCCCTTGATGGGGTGGCCCAGGTGTATTTCGTCGAACTGTTCGGTGAAGGCTTCGACGAACAGCGGGCTGAACGTCGGGTGGCCAGCGGCAGCGAAAGCGCCGACCCGGACTTCATCAGCATCTACGACCTGGTGAGCTACCGGGTGGAAGACCACTGGGAGTTGATTACCGAGTTTCTCGATTTCCGCTTCGAAGAACTGGCGTTCAGTTTCACTGAATCAGACTGCGCCAACCCCATGCTGATGGCGCACTTTCGCGGGCTCAAGGCGCAGTACGTACAGGGTCGTCACTACCATGACGGTATCAGCGAATACCTGGAGCTGGCCCAGGGCTTGATGCGCAAAAAGGAAATGCCCCAGCGCCTGATCGACCTGGCACTGTCGGCCTACGCCGGGGCCGAAGGCAAGGACGCTCGTCGGGCGCTGGCGAACCGTTTCGCCAGCGAGGCGTTCGGGCTCGACGAGATACAACTGACTTGTCTGCAGTTCGCGCCCTTCGTCGAGCGTGGCCGCGAGCTGTCGAGCTTCATCACGACCTGTCACCCTGAGCGCCTGGCAGATCTGGAGGACCTTCACGGCGTCCTGGCCGGTAGTCGCCAGGACAGCGCTCTGAGCCTGTGGCTGAACCAGGTCAGCGGCTTGCCGTTGCCGGCGCTACGTAGTCTGTACGCCCATCAACAGATCGATTTCGATAGCGACAGCAGCCTGATTGCCCGGGTTCGCGCCGGTGATCCGCATAAGGGCCGGATAACCCGTTTCGACCCGGCCACGGGTGAAAACGTGGTTGAACTGGTGTCGGGGCGCTAAGTGATGGACATGACAGGAGGTCATTTCCAGCGCTTCATCGAGCAGGCCCGGGAACGGCGCGAACTGGTGGTGCAACCACGCATGGGCTTCGGCGGACTGGCGCCGATGCGCGCCGGGTTGGCCGCAGTGGCCGGGTTGCCCTGCGCCACCATCGGAACCATCACCCTGGACAGCTACACCCGGGTCGGTGATTACCAGAGCGCGCTGCAGTGCCTGAACAGCGACAGCCCACTGAACGGTTTCCCGATCATCAGCCATCCGCTGGAAGCGGTGCGTGGCATGCTCGATGGGCTCTACGGCCCGTCGTTCCCGATCCAGGTCCGCCATGGCACCGCCCAACCGCAGCATGTTTTCAAGCGGTTGGCGGCCCTCGGACTCGACGCCACCGAAGGCGGCCCGGTGTCCTACTGCATGCCTTACAGCCGTTTGCCACTGGCGCGGGCAGTCGAGGCTTGGGCGCAAAGTTGTCAGTTGCTGGCCGATGCCACTGCCCATGGTCATATCGAGAGCTTCGGCGGTTGTTTGCTGGGTCAGCTGTGCCCGCCGTCAATGCTGATCGCGATGACCTTGCTCGAGGCTTTGTTCTTTCGCCAGCAGGGCATTCGCAGCGTCTCGTTAAGCTACGCCCAAGGCACGTCCATGGCCCAGGATTTCGGAGCTTTGCAGGCCCTGCGCGAACTGGCTGCCGACTATCTGGACGGCGTCCATTGGCATGTCGTGGTGTATTCCTACATGGGGGTCTTTCCCTCCACCGGTCATGGTGCTCGCCGCCTGATCTATGACAGTGCGCGCCTGACCCAGGCTGCCGGCTGTGAGCGATTGATCGTCAAGACCGTTGCCGAATCCCGGCAGATTCCATCGGTCGCGGACAACCTCGAAGCCCTGGCAATGGCGGCCGAAGCCGCCGCGGGCGACGCATTGGAGATCGACCCGGTCAGTGAAGGCTATCGCCAGGAAGTGTTGTTCGAGGCACGGCAACTGGTGGAAAGCACGCTGGACCTGCACACCGATATTGGCGTCGCGTTACTCCAGGCTTTCGCCCGTGGGCGGCTCGACATTCCCTACTGCCTGCACCCCGACAACCCTGGCCGCGCCACGACCCGCATTGACGACCACGGTGCCTTGCGTTGGGGCAATGTCGGTGGCCTGCCGCTGCCCCAGAGCTGCGGTCTTTCTTCGATCGGACCGGGTATTACCTCGTCCGAATTGTTCCAGATGTTGCATTACACGGTGAACCGTTATGACCAACCCTTGCACTGACTCCACTTTGGCGCCGCTGATTCTGGTCGACGCCTATTCCACCGGCGCTCTGCTGGCCCAGGCTTTGGCGGAGCATCGCCCACTGCTGCATGTGCGTTCACGCAACGACATGCCACCGGCCTTTGCCGCGAGTTGCCCGCAGACACTGTTCCGCGTGCACTACGGCGTGCATGAGGAAGGCCTTGAACCGTTGCTGGAAAAGCTCGCGGCCCAGGCGCCAGCGGCGGTGTTGACCGGCAGCGAATTCGGTGTCGAATTGGCGGATTTGCTGGCCGCCCGTCTCGGCCTGCCCGGTAATGATCCCGAATACTCTGCCGCCCGTCGTGACAAATCACTGATGGCCGAACAGGTCGCTGCTGCCGGATTGCCGGTGGCTGCGCAACTGCGTACCGCCTCCAGCGCAGAGGCTCTGGCCTGGTTCCAGGCTCGTGGCGAATCGACGGTGGTGGTCAAGCCACTGGACAGTGCGGGCTCCGATAATGTGTTCATCTGTCACGATGCCGCTCAACTGCATGCGGCCATCGACTGCATTCTCGGCGCTACTAACCTGATGATGCGCAGCAACCGGGCGCTGTTGTTGCAGGAATACCTGGAGGGCGACGAGTACGTTATCAACAGTGTCAGTCATCAGGGCGAGCACTGGATCACTGATGTCTGGAAATGCACCAAGACGTTGAGCGCCGACGGTCGCAAGATCTATGACCGTGAAGACCTGCTGCCCGCCGATGCGCCGGAGCTTGATGGGCTGATCGATTACGTCGAAGGCGTGCTCGATGCCTTGGCCATCACCCACGGTCCGGCCCATACAGAAGTGATCCTCACGACTCGCGGCCCGCGCCTGCTGGAAACCGGTGCCCGTCTTTCCGGGCTGGCCAACCCACCGGCGCTGCAAGCGGCGACTGGCAACGACCAGGTCGCGCTGACCTGCACCAGCTATCTGGAGCCGGCCCGACTGGCATCGTTTCCCAAGCGCTATCGCTTGCAGCAGCACGCCCGCGGACTAAACCTGATCGCCCGCCATAGCGGCGTCTTCGCCCAACTCGATGTACGCAAGCGCCTGGAGGCTCTGCCGAGCTTTTACAACGCGCGCTTTCGTTTTACCGAAGGTCGCCCAAAAACGCCGACCATCGACCTCAACAGCTCGCCGGGTGCCGTATTCCTGGTGCACCCGAGCGCCGACAGAATCCGCCAGGACCATGAAACCTGGCGTGAATGGGAGAAAGACTGGTTGTAGTGACAGACGCCCCATCCCCGGGGTTTTCAATCATCACAGGAAGACACTTATGAGCGCTCATACCCGTACTAAACGATTGACGGTTCCGCAACTGGTCGCGATGAAGGGCCAACAGAAAATCGTATCCCTTACGGCGTACTCCAGCTCTATTGCCAGGTTGATAGACCCAATCGTCGATTTCATTCTGGTCGGTGACTCTACTGCTATGGTCGGCTATGGTCGGGCCTCGACGCTGAGTATGCAGCTCGAAGAAATCATCGGACACACCCGGGCCGTGGTCGACAGCACGCGCCTGTCTTGCGTCATCGCCGACATGCCTTTCGGCAGCTATCAGGAATCTAACGAACAGGCCTTTCGCAATTGCGCGCAGGTCCTGGCGCGCACCGGTTGCGATGCCGTCAAGCTGGAAGCCAACAAGGCCCTGGCGGGTACCGTCGAGTTTCTGGTGGCACGCGGTATTCCGGTCATGGCCCACGTCGGGCTGATGCCGCAGTTCGTCAATGTCATGGGAGGGTTCAAGGCCCAGGGCCTGACCGCCGAAGCCGGTGCGATGATTGCCGAGGACGCTCGGGCCAACCTCGAAGCCGGTGCCTTCAGTCTGCTGCTCGAGGGGGTGGCCGAAGGCGTGGCCCGGCAAATTACCCTGGATTCGAAAATGCCCACCATCGGCATTGGCGCCTCACCGGCCTGTGACGGCCAGGTGCTGGTCACCGAGGACGTGCTGGGTCTGGGCGGTGAACAGGTGCCGCGCTTCGTCAAGCAGTACGCTGATGTCGGCGCGGTGATTCGCGGCGCTTGTGAGCGTTTTGCCGAAGAGGTGCGCGATGGCCGCTTCCCTGAATCGCGGCATTGCTATGGGCTCTAGGCATAGCTATGGTTCTTCGCTGATAGCCTGGGCCAGTTTCTTCAGGGCCAGGGGAATATCCTTGCTCCAGTCGAGGGTGTAGCTCAGGCGCACGTGATGCCGCCAGGCCCCCTGCTGGCTGAATATTTCCCCGGGGGCGATAACGATGCGCTGGGCCAGCAAGCGCTCGAACACCCGCCGCATGTCCACCGAGTGTCTGGCCTCGAGCCAGAAGGTCGCTCCGCCTTGCGGGGCGACAACCCGTAACTGGCCATCGCCGTGCGCCTCCAGCAAGGCCTCCATCCGTTTCATCCGGTCCAGCAGCATGGCCCGCAGCACCATTAGATGCTGGTCGATGCGTTTGGAGCTGAAGAGTTTGGCGATCGCTTTCTGACGGATCGGCGACAGACGAAATGCCCGTTCCAGAAATAGCCGATGCAACTGAGGCCCGTGTCGGCGACACAGTACATAACCATAGGGCGCTTCCGAGCCGATGATCTTGTCGAAGGTTGAGAACACCAGCAGCTTTTCCGGATCGGCAAAATCGCGATAGCGCGCGGGTTTGGGAGAGAAATAGAACTCGCCATAGCTGTCGTTTTCGAACAGCCAGACATCCCGCTCCGCCAGCCAGCGACAGATTTGCTGTTTATCCTGCGCCGGCATCAGCTTGCCTTGGGGAATATTCACGGTCGACGACAGCACCGCCAGCCGAATGGGCTCACGCCTGAGCAACTCACTGAGCGTGGACAGATCGAAGCGTCCATCCTCGCCGAGCGGGACTTCGATCACGCGAATCTTTGCTGCCTGCAGCTGACGCAGGATCGCCCATGAGCAAGGCGACTCCACCAGCGCCACAGTGCCCCCCAGATTCAAGGCGCTGAGGGACAACTCCAGCACACTGCGCAGGTCCGAGCCGATAAACACGTGCTCGGCCTGCCAGTAGCTGTGAGTGGAACGGGTGTAGCGGTCGGCCAGGGCGCCGCGTAACTCGGGCTCGCCGAACGGCTGATAGAGTGGCGCATGGGAGCGCGGGTATTGCCGGGCCAGTTCGCGCTCCATCATCAACAACGGGTTTTCCAGCGACAACAACATCGCCGGCGCGTCGCTGCTAAGGGCCAGCATCCCCGGCTGGCGCGCGTTGGAGAATACGCTGTCCAGCAGATTGGGCGAGCCCTCGTTCAATAAGGGGGCCGGCATCGCCTTGGTGAAATAACCGAACTTGGGTTTGGCATAGATCCGTCCCTCGTCTTCGAGAAGCGAATAGGCGTACTTGGTCGTCGACACCGACACATTCAGGCGCCGGGCCAGTTGCCGCAAGGACGGCAATTTCTGTTCACGTTCCGAATTGGCGGTTTCGATCAGCTCGACCAGATAGCGGTACACCGCCTGATAGGCGAAAGAGGCGTCTTTGGTTGTAACCAGGCTCACTTGTTGAAATTCCTGTGTGCCCACTGCACGAAAACGCTGGCGACCTGAAGCGGCAAGCCTGAGGTATGTTTTTCCAGGTGTTCAAGTCCGGCGATGATCTGGGACCTGATGGCAATGCCATCAAGCAAAACCAGGAGACACTCGAAAGGAAATGGCATGCTCTTCATCCCTGTAGTGATTGCCAATAAAACTATTCTTGCATAACTGGGCAGCGTTCCCGCGTTACCGGACAGGCTACGGATGGAGGAGGGGGGGTGTCCCAATATGCAAAATCCCCGTATCAGCGAGTGATTACGGGGATTTTGTGTCTATCGAGGTCCGTGGAAAACCACGGTTCCTCTTTACACGTTAAACCGGAAGTCGAGGCTGCAGGGGCCGTGGCTGAAGGGATGTTTGCGCTGGAATCAGAAATATAGTCACCCCCGTATACACTTTAATGTTGGCTACTCTTTTTTCAGGTCTTGATGCGCGGTTTGTCCCGCTTCCTGTAGATAAGTCATCCAGAGAGTGAATCACGGACCCGTTCCCGCAGGCGGCGCATGCCATCGACCGTCGCGCAAGAAAAACGCAAGAGTGACTGGAATCGTGCATTTTTAATCATTTTTAATCATTTTCATTTTTTAACTATATATATAGTAGTTGCTCCATAGCGAATTCTTTGCGCCATAGCGAATCTACACCAAAAAGGAATTTACATAATGATCTCTAACGAAAGAGGGTTTTGGGCTAGCGCTGTGCGTCATGTGAAAGGAAAAGATTTTATTGATGCAGTCCAGGTCAAGCAATGGATCAAGAACTTAGTGGTTTCGCTGGTCGGCTTGGCCATGTTAGATACGGGAACGGAACAGCAAATGAAAGCCTGAACATTCTTTTCGTATCCTGCGCATTTTGTTTGGCCGCCTCGTCAATCTACGGTTTCTGTAATCGACGATGTATTTTGTATTCAAATCCAACTGGAGAAGTAATATGTCCGTCAATCTCGTCATCAGCTTTAATGTAAAAGAAGAAAAGCTGCAATCGTTCAAGGACATCATGAACGACGTGAAGATCAATCTGCCGAAGGTGGACGGTTGCCAAACGGTCAAGATCCTCAACCACTTGGAGGATCCACTCGCGTTCACGCTAGTGGAAGCCTGGGATTCGCGTGAAATGCACGGCACCCACGTCGACCAGATGATCTCGAGCGGTCAGTGGAGCGTCATCGTCGAGCATCTGAGCAGTGCACCGGTCAGCGGCTACTTCAGCGAAGTTTGATGCCGTAACGTCAGCGGCAGGGCGCGTGCGGCGAGTCCGGCTGCGCCTCCGGCGCCATCTCGGGCATACACGCGCTATTTGCTGTTATGTATTTTCTGCTATTTTCCTGGATATCCTCTTCCGTCCCGAACGTCCTACACGCTTGGGCAGCAGCATGTCGCGCTGCTGGATACCGTCCTGTCCAAATGGGGCGGCCAATTTGTTGAGAAGCCATAGCAATGACACTCGAAGTAGTACCGACGGCGCTTTATTCGATGCGCAACGTAAAGCCAATCCTCGCTGACGGTAGCTCGTCCATCCTCCATAAAACGCTTGAAACGAACCTGGAAAACAAGGCGATCTATATCGCCACGCCGTTGATCGTCTACATCAAGCAGGGCAAGCAGATTATTCGCGACTATGACGCCATGGCCAATGTCGTCGACGAGAATCATTTGATTTTCCTCTCCAAAGGCGTTTACACGGTATCGGACTACGTCACTGGCAGCGATATCTTCGAGGCGGTGCTGCTGTTTTTCGACGACAAGCTGATCGCCAAATACCTGTCGCGCGCGGCCGGCACAGGTAATTCGCATACGGACGGCCTGCAGAAAAACGTGCACGGCACTTATACCCTGCACGCCAATGAACAGATTCAGCGCTATATCGATTCGCTGAATTATGTCTACAAGGGCGCGGAGGGCTCCGACGCGCTGCTGGAATTGAAACTGCTCGAACTACTGCACCTGATCGCCATCCAGGACAAGTCCTTCCGTTTCCTGCGCGAGCTGTCCTGCGGCGGCAGCCGCAAACGCCGCCTCATCACCGACTTCATGGAGCAGTACTATTCGCACAAGCTGAAGATTGAAGATTATGCCCTGCTGACGGGACGCAGCGTGTCGACCTTTATCCGCGACTTCAGGCGCAGCTACAACACCACCCCGAACCGCTGGATCATCGAAAAAAAAGTCGACATCGCGCATCAGCTGTTGACGGCTAAAAATTATTCCGTCACCGACGCGGCTGCGGAGGTGGGATATGAAAATACCTCCCACTTCATCAAGGTCTACAAGCAACGGTACGGTGTCACGCCGAAGAAAGCCAAGACCTTCGCAGCAGAACTGTAGCGCGACAAGGCCCAAGCCCCCCGCTGCCGCGACAGGGTGTTGTTTGGCCTGTCACAACAGTCGGTTCCTGACCGAAAGCCCTCATCCATAATGCACGCGGCTGACTGCGTCAGAGTGTTTGGATGCGCTATTGGGGCAAGCCATTGCTCACGTTGAAGTCGAACGTATTCCAAGGGAGCGGATACCCAGTGCTGCGACCGCTGTATGACGTTTTGTCAGTCAATCTGTATCTAACGTTCCCCCTTTGACCACCCTACTATCGCAGCCTTGGTCTTGGCGGTTCCCTATGCGTATGACGCGCTACGACTCGGCTGCGCGCGCTATCTGCTCTACCTTGCCTGGCAAGCGGTCAAGTCCAACACGCCGACCACGGCAGCATGCTGGCGCAATACATCGTGCTTGGTTTTACACAGATCGTCATTAGCGTGAGCGTCAACGCGCTGATTGCCGTCATGGCTGGCGCCATCGTGACATTTCTCGCCAGCAGGCCCGTGTGGCAGATCGTGCAACGCTGGCTGATGGGGACGGGGACGGTCCTCGCGAGCTGGCCGTGCGCATGGCCGTAGAAGGGCGGCGCTGAACCGGGCTGTTTGCGGTTGGTGCGGCGCGGTAAACCTGCGTCACCCGGATTTGAGAGCGGCCCCTGTGCATCGCGCCAGGCGCACTAGAGAAAGATCCGAGCGGGTTATCGAAAGCCCCTGACCAACCACCCTGAACGATAAGGACATGAAATGTTGCGCATACTGGGTAAGGCATCGTCGATCAATGTACGAAAGGTACTTTGGGCATGCGCCGAGATCGAAATCCCCTTTGAGCGAGAGGATTGGGGGTCAGGCTTCAAGTCGACGCGCACGCCCAAATTCATTTCGCTGAACCCTAACGCAACGGTGCCGGTGATCCTGGACGACGACTTCGTGCTCTGGGAGTCAAACTCGATCATTCGGTATTTGGCGTCTCGCTATAACGGAGGTCATTTTTACCCGGTCCAACCGAGAGCAAGAGCGCGGGTGGACCAATGGATAGACTGGCAAGCGTCGGACCTCAACAAATCGTGGACGTATGCCTTCATGTCGTTGGTCAGGCATTCGCCTGACCATCAGGACAGCAGAGCCTTGGCAGCCGCTTGCAGTCTGTGGTCAAGGCACATGGAGATCCTGAATCGACAACTCGAATCAACAGGAGCCTATGTCAGTGAAGACGGGTTTTCTCTCGCAGACATACCGATAGGCCTGTCGGTTAACCGGTGGTTTGAAACACCGCTCGATCATCCAGACTTTCCTGCTGTAAGTGCCTATTACGAACGGTTGAGTCGTCGACCTGGCTACCTCCTGCATGGAAGAAACGGGACTCCGTAATAGTTCAGCAGGGTGTCAGGCGGCGCCAGGGACATTTGTTCCCATTGCCTCCTCCACGGTCAACCGGCAGTTGCTGCAGTCGGCCAAGAGGGCGGTGGTCATGGCCGGCATGAACGCTGGGGTGCAGGCCGGTGGAGGCGCCGCAATCTACATGGGCTATCTGTTCTAGTCGCGCATAGCAGGTCGATATAACGCCCAAAAAAAAGCCGCGAATCAACGCGGCTTCTTCGATGCCAACAACGCTACACGTTAAACCAGAAGTCATGGGGTGCAGACCTTATAAAGTCTAGGCTTTAGTACGGGTAAATTTACGTCATACCCGGTTTAGCGCCCGGTTTTGAAGCTGTATATGATTTTACTTTCACAGCGGTTGCGTTGCTCTCTGAACCGTCAACCACGTTAGAGTTAGAGTAGGTCCATGGTGGCCATGGAGTCAGCCATACGGTAGCCCATCGCTTTGTAACCTGCCTGGCGCTTATCCCACATCCTCATCAGCGCGACATTACCCCCGTCAACGAAGTCGATCACTCGCACGTCGGCCTTATCGGTATGCGATCGATGCAACCGCCCCGCATATTGCTGAAGGATTCCCTTCCATGAGATGGGCATTGCCAGTACCAGCGTGTCCAGCGGCGGGTGATCGAAACCTTCACCTACTAGTTTTCCTGTTGCCAAGAGCACCCGTGGAGCATCAGGGGGAAGGGACTCAAGCTCATGCATACGGGAAATGCGCTGTTTCTTGGGCACTCGCCCATGAAGCGTGAAAAGGTTGTGCACGCGCTGCTTCAATTCTAATTCAAGGGCGTCCACATGTTCCGTCCGCTCCGTTAGCACTAGAACTTTTCTACCCTCGCTGTACGCCAGCTCAATCTCCGAGACGATTTTGGCTGTCCGCTCAGAGTCGTCGGCTAGACGCCGAAATATGTCCTGAATTCCAAAACCGTCGGGGACCACTATTGGTTTGGACAGCAATCGAGGCACGACAGATAGGTCATGAGGCGCATTCGCTGGTCGAGCAGCAGAATGTCGGATCGGTCCGCACTGCATGAAAATAATGGGCTGCTGCCCATCTCGGCGCACAGGGGTTGCCGTGAGTCCCAGCACGTACCGCGCGGTTGCGCTCCTCAGTAGTGCCTCGAATGACACTGCTGATAGGTGATGACACTCATCAACGATGATTTGGCCGTAGTTTTTTACCTGATCGCTGATCTCGCCTTTTCGCGATAAAGACTGCATTACGGCAATGTCGATGATGCCGGTAAGCTTCGCTTTTCCGCCCCCAAGAGTTCCAACGACACCATTCCCGACTCCCAAGAACGCCTGCAAGCGCTCTTGCCACTGCCTTAACAATTCCGTCCGATGCACAAGCACCAATGTGTTAACGCCACGTTTAGCAATCAAGGCAGCAGCACTCACCGTTTTACCGAACGCTGTCGGCGCGCAGAGGATGCCGGTGTCATGACTTAGCATTGTGCTGATCGCATCTTCCTGGTCGGGGCGCAGGGTCCCGAGGAAGCTCACGTCGATGGAATTGCCTGCGAAGCGTTCATCTTGAAAAACTGGGGTAATGCCGTTTTCTCTTAAAAGCTCCAGCACAGCATCCAAGCAGCCACGTGGCAGTGCAATATGTTTGGGGAAATTCTGGGCACAGCCGATGACCCTTGGCTTGTTCCACACCGACATACGCATGGCCTGAGCTTTGTAGAATTCGGGGTTTTGAAACGCAGCGAGCCGGACAAGCTGGTTTGCCAATGGCTGTGGCAATGCCGTTTTTTCAAAGTAAATCATGTTAGCCAGCGTGATGTTGGCGGACGCCGGTAACGGGCATGTCAATTTGCTTGATCTTGAGTCCCGACCTTTCCAAGGTTCTGCATCGCCTTCGTCATCAATATGGGTGACACCTATAGGATCCCGGTTACCCATCGCCTGGGTAACAACGGCCTGGATATCCTCTGGGTTCATCCGCTGAACCGATGCCAGGAAGGCCCACTGATCGGGATGAGGTTCAAGCGTGTCGTCTACAAAAACACTGTTGTTTTTGGCCCTGGCTCGCTTTTGCAAAGGGAGCGCGATGAGGTTCCCGAAGCCGCCCTTAGGCATATAGTCCTGATTTGGAAACAGTCGATCATAGGAGCTGAGCGCCAATTGGCGCGTGCGTTCACATGCATGACTGATGATTGCCGCACCGAGGCGGCGCGCATCATGAGCAGGGACATTTCGCTCGAAAAAAATCCAGCAGTGGGCCCCGTTACCTGAGCGCGATATTTCCAGTGCCACTGGGACGTCCAGTTCATGGCACGACTGAGCAAAAGCTTGGGTATCATCACGCCATTCGGCTTCATCGAAGTCGACAGCCAGAAAATAACAGGTGTCATCAGGAAGCAAGGGGTAGATACCAACAACCACTTCACCTGCTAGATGGCGATAGACCACCTCATCGGTCAGCGGAAGTAGCTGACGGTTACCGCAGTCGCCACATTTAATTCGGGGCTTCTCACAAACGCCAGGCTTCCATTCGTTTGCGCAAGCGGGTGCGTACCCTGATTTGCCTGCCTTGCTTTCCCAGCGGGTTGGATAAACGTCCGTCCTACCGCGAAACAAACTTCGGAATAGGGCAAGCTTTCCTTCAGTATCGAGTTGCTGTGATGGCTCTGCTTGGACAATCGCTATCTTGACTGGCTCAGCAGGCGGGCGCCAATCGATGCCATGAGCATCCAGCAAGGCAACTAATCTTGCATTCTCAGCCCTTAGCTTCGCCACCAGACTAGTGTCTATCACCACCTTCAGCCTCTACGTCTCAGATGAAGCTTGTAGCCTTGAGCTACAAACCCTCAGTCCATCAGTAAAACATAGGTTATCACTACAAGGTTTGGTTCAGGGGGCTCAAGAGGCCCGCCCTAACCACAATCAAATCGTTGGCTGGCGCAACCCGCCGGGGAGGGATATAGAACGCGCAGTTGCTGACACTCGGCTAGCGTTGAAAACTCCAGGATTTTCCTAGGCGCAGAGTGATCAAACTTGTGGTCAGCAGGTAGTAGTAGCGCGTCGATTTCGAGTTTGAGTTCATATGGTGGTTTAAAAACCAAACGAGATGTTTTCTTTGCCATGTCCATGGATTATCTCGGTTCCAGCGTTCAGAAATGGCTGCTTGAATAGTCTTGGCCTGGCGGATGTGACGTTCGCGTGTGACATGTGCCCCGGTCAGCACCCCAGCAAGGAAAAGCTCCATATCGAATGCCGTGCTCATGCTCGGCCACCGATGTAAGCCGATACCACGTCGATACGACCGTGCCCCAATTCGCAGCTAATTTGTGCTCGGGCCTCCTGATCGAGGCGTCGGTCGAGCTGGTAGCAGCGGCCACCGTTGATGGGTGCGAGATGCTGGGTGATTTGCTCATAGCGTTCGCACGCATAGGCCGCCCGCAACTCGTGGAAGCCTTTGAGGTTGTGCGTATGGAGGATGTCCCGTGCCGGACGAACGATTCCCCGTTGGAAATCGAGGTAGCGTTCATCCGGTGCAAGCAGGTTGCGGCTACCCTCAGGCGAGACCTGTTCGGCAAACCTCAGAGCGTCACGAATATGCTCATCTACCGTAATCCAGCGAGGTGCCGAGGCACCTGAGCGGCCCCCTTTGGTGCCCTCTTGGATGTTGATCTTGCCGTATTGTTCAGCCTCACGTTTTAGACGCGGTAGGTCGGCCAAAATGGCCTCGCGCAAGCGCATACCGGTGGCTCGCGCCAACTGAGCGATGGCCGCGGCGCGCGGCATTTTATGTTCGCAGAGCACGTCGACGATCCGCTTCACGTGTTCGCGGTCCTGGCCTTGCGGCTCCGAGCGACGAACACTGGTGCGCCGCATTCCCAGCGCCTTGCTCGGACTCGGCACTTTCACATACTGATCACCGCGCAGCGCGGCCATGGTTCGGTTCACGCTGGACAACCGGTTTTGCGCGGTGGCGATGCAGATAGCCCCTTGTTCGACTTGCTGCCGCAGATATCCGGCGTAGTCAAACAAGGTCTGCCGATCAATTTTTCGCGCATCGTTAAACCCTGGCCCATCCTCCGACCGACACCAGCGCACAAACGCCTGCCACCGATCACTGTGTGCTTTGACCGTGCCGTAATGCCCGCCGCCAAACATGTCGCGCAATGCTTGTGGTCCGGCATAACTCAGTTGCCGGCCCCATCCAAAATTTCGCCCGTCCCGTCTACCGACCAATGCCATGATCAAACTCCTCTTAAAGCCAAAACCCTTGAAACTTTCCCCACGTCATCCCGCCATGGATGTTGAGTGCTATCAGGGATCAAGGCCCCTGCGACCTGTGAGGGTTGTCCACTAACGCGGGACTGGCGGCTCTTTACGGCCAAGAGCTTGGGCATCTCATGATCTGGCCTCCTGAGCACTTCCGAGGAAGTGGGCGGGTGGAGGCTGCACTGGCCTGACGAGACCAATGCCGCGAGATCCTGAGTCGGGTGAAGGCAGTGATGCGATGACTGGGGCATGCCTGACTGTCAGTCAGGTACAGTCCATTCCGTGGGCTGCGGCACCTTCATCTGCATCGCTGCTGCGGGTGAGTATTCGGTGTTTGTCATGCCGATTGTCACGAGGGGGAATGCCGCAAAGCCTTGTACGAGTTGGGCTGCAGCAGCGGTAGGCGCGTTCGTCTCTTCCTGGAAGTAAGAGACGAACGCAGGTTGGCGCAGTGAAATGGCCAAGCGGATAGGTTGCTGCAGGGCAGCCGGGTAGGGTGGGTTTTGCCGCAGTAGGCAAAGCTGAGAAGTAGGCATCCATCACATCGCTGTGACTGTGCGAGCCGCCGGACGCTAATCGCACTTGGGGGAGAACCACCACGGTGTGGCGTAGCCTTAAAGGTTCTGGCTACCTGGGTTGGGTGCTGTCAACGACAGCGGTCCTCAGGGCTTGATTTAAGCCCTGCCTGGCTGCGGGTCAATCGCTGTTTTTGATGCGCGTGGCGCCAGTTGAGGCCACTGGATGGTCCTGGAAATCGATGGCTTTCGGTGGAGGCCTAGCCGTTCGTCGGCTTTGTTATGTGAGCCCTCATGGCAGGGAATGCGGAGCCTTCCCTGCCATGAGGGCTTGGCCGGAAAAGCGTATTCGCGAGCTAGAAAAAGTGGCGACGGTCACCAATACTGTCGCCCCCTTCCAGCCTGTCGCTGGTGTCGCCAGTAGGTAGAACAGGTATTGGCTATGGATTGGCACTTCGATTGAAGGGCGTGATGTTGCTTTCGCCGAGAGTCCATACATCAAGCATGTCTGCCCACTGCTGCATCATCTTCGTACGATCCGCCAGGTACTCTGCATGGTTATAGGTGCGCCGAACCATATTGGGCTCGGCGTGGGCGAGTTGTCGCTCGATCCAGTCGGCGGGATAGCCCATCTCGTTGAGTCGGGTACTTCCCGTGGTTCTGGTGGCATGGGGGCTGTATTTTCCACTCCAGCCCAGGGCTTTGAGCATCTGCCGGAAGGAAGCCGTGACCATCGGTTTGGTTCGTTCATCACGGTGGGGAAATAAGTGCTCATATCTGCCTGTGATGGAATGCAGCGCTCGCAGCATGTCCATTGCCTGGGTGGGTAGAGGAACAATGTGCTCCTTGCGCTTTTTCATCCGCTCAGCGGGAATTCGCCAGCGACCGGCATCGAGATCAAATTCATCCCATCGGGCTTCCACTGCTTCGTTCGGTCGGCAGAGCACCAGCCACATTAGGCGGAATGCGGTAATGGTTTCGTGGCGACCGCAATGTCCTTCGACGTCCCTCAGGAGTTGACCAATTTCATCCGCCGTTAGCGGGCGCTTGTGCTGGGTTTTATTTGCTGGGAGTGCTTTGCGAACTGGATACACCGGATCGGTATCTGCTCGCAGCGTCGAAACCGCGAGTTCGAAGATGCCGGACATGCTGCGTTTGGCCTCTGCCGCGACCGTCAGGCCGTTTTTTTTCGCCGACGTGGTAAGCACATCCAGGATATGCGCTGGGGTGATGCTCTTGATTGGCCATGGACCAATCTTGGGGAAGACCACGCGCTTGAGCATATCTAGGCGCCTGGTCTTGGTGATCTCTGCCCAATCTTTCAGGGCCAGCCACTCTTTCGCCACCGCTTCGAAGGTGGTGGCGTTTTCCTGCTCTCGCTTGATGCGCTCGAGTTGTCGATGCCGGGCGGGGTTGATGCCTTGCTTCACCAAGTCTCTGGCTTTAACGCGCTCGTCCCGCGCCTCTGCCAACGTGAAGCGTCGACCATTTTTTCGAGCTTGGGCCTCTTCCGGAGATTCGCCCCGAGGCGCGATCGCATAGTCGCCAATCGCAAAGGTACTCTCCTTTGTCGTGTCTCCGGATCGAAGCTCGAAACGGTAACGCCACGCTTTTGAACCGTTGGGTTTGACCTCTAGGTGCAGCCCTTTCCCATCTGTGAGCTTGTAGGGCTTGTCCTTGGGTTTTGCGGTGCGGCATTGGGTATCGGTGAGCATGGGATGATCTCCGAACTTCCGTCGTACCCGGTTTTTAAAACCGGCTTCAGGCGTCATACCCGGTAGCGTACCCAGCAATACCTCAGATCGCAATGGCAGATGATGGTGATCATAAGACGCAAAAATCCCCGTATCAGCCAGTGATTACGGGGATTTTCTGTCTATCGGGTTCCGTGTAAATCCACGGAGACCATTACACGTTGAAACGGAAGTGCATCACGTCGCCGTCTTTAACGATGTAGTCCTTGCCTTCCAGACGCCATTTACCGGCTTCTTTGGTGCCGGCTTCGCCCTTGTACTGGATGAAGTCGTCGTAGGCGATGACTTCGGCGCGGATGAAGCCTTTTTCGAAGTCGGTGTGGATCACGCCGGCGGCTTGCGGTGCGGTAGCACCGACGCGGACGGTCCAGGCACGGACTTCTTCGACACCGGCGGTGAAGTAGGTCTGCAGGTGCAGCATTTCGTAGCCGGCGCGGATTACGCGGTTCAGGCCAGGCTCTTCGAGGCCGAGGGCTTCGAGGAACATGTCTTTTTCTTCGCCGTCTTCCAGTTCGGCGATCTCGGCTTCGATCTTGTTGCAGACCGGAACCACCACGGCGCCTTCTTCTTCGGCGATGGCCTTGACCACGTCCAGCAGCGGGTTGTTTTCGAAACCGTCTTCAGCGACGTTGGCGATGTACATGACCGGCTTGGTGGTCAGCAGGTGGAAACCGCGAATCACCTGCTTCTCATCGGTGCTCATGTTTTTCATCAGGCTGCGCGCAGGCTTGCCCAGGGTGAAGTGAGCGATCAGCTGCTCCAGCAGGCCTTTCTGGACCACTGCGTCCTTGTCACCGCCCTTGGCGTTACGAGCGACTTTCTGCAGTTGCTTCTCGCAGCTGTCGAGGTCGGCGAAGATCAGTTCCAGGTCGATGATCTCGATGTCGCGTTTCGGGTCGACGCTGTTGGAGACGTGAATCACGTTCTCGTCTTCGAAGCAGCGGACCACGTGGGCAATGGCATCGGTCTCGCGGATGTTGGCGAGGAACTTGTTGCCCAGGCCTTCACCTTTCGAGGCGCCGGCCACCAGGCCTGCGATGTCGACGAATTCCATGGTGGTCGGCAGGATACGCTTGGGCTTGACGATGGCCGCCAAGGCTTCCAGGCGCGGATCCGGCATCGGCACGATACCGCTGTTGGGCTCGATGGTGCAGAAGGGGAAGTTCTCGGCCGCGATCCCGGACTTGGTCAGGGCGTTGAACAGGGTGGACTTGCCGACGTTAGGCAGGCCGACGATGCCGCAATTGAATCCCATGGTGTTTCCCCTCGGGTAAGAGTCAGGCCTTCTGGCTGTGCAGGTTTTTCATCGCGCGGTTCCATTCCCCGGCGAGGATATCCGGCAGCACGCCGAGGGCAAAGTCGATGCTGGCATCGAGTTTTTCCTGTTCGGCGCGTGGCGCACGACCCAGGACGAAGTTTGAAACCATACTGGCAACGCCCGGGTGGCCAATGCCAAGCCGCAGGCGGTGAAAGGTATTCTGATTGCCCAGTTGCGCAATGATGTCGCGCAACCCGTTATGACCGCCATGGCCGCCGCCCTGTTTGAGCTTGGCAACGCCCGGAGGCAGGTCGAGTTCGTCATGCGCCACCAGAATCTCTTCCGGCTTTATGCGAAAGAAGCCGGCAAGTGCCGCTACGGCCTGGCCGCTGCGGTTCATGTAGGTGGTGGGAATCAGTAGACGAACATCCTGACCCTGATGCGAATAGCGCCCGGTCAGGCCGAAATATTTGCGATCGGCCACAAGGTTGACACCCTGTGCCTGCGCGATGCGCTCAACAAAAAGGGCCCCTGCGTTATGCCGGGTCTGTTCGTATTCAGCGCCTGGATTTCCCAGGCCAACGATCAGTTTGATGGCAGTCACGATAGGGGCCCTTCCTTGAAGTGGTGGATAACATCGCCGCCATCAGGGAGTGCGGCGAAAGTGGACGACAAGTGCTCATTTACCATTATGTAAACTCCGCGTTCTCGCCCGCTTTCTCGCTACGCTCTAGTCCGCGATGTTTCCGGTCACTCCGGCGTACAGAGTGAAATTACTCTGCAGCGCCTTCTGCAGCTTCTGGAGCAACACGTGGAGCGTGAACGTTGGCAACAGCCAGGTCGTTACCGTGAGCCAGAGCAACAAATTCAACGCCTTTAGGAGCGCTGATGTCGGACAGGTGAATGATCGAGCCGACTTCGGCGTTAGCCAGGTCAACTTCGATGAATTCAGGCAGGTCTTTCGGCAGGCAGGACACTTCGATTTCAGCAACAACGTGCGAAATCTCGCCGCCTTTCTTCACCGGAGCAGCTTCGTTGATGAAGTGCACTGGAACGATAGCGGTCAGCTTTTGGCCAGCAACTACGCGTACGAAGTCAGCGTGCATCACGTGGCCTTTGGCCGGGTGACGCTGCAGAGCCTTGATGATTACGTTTTGCTTGGTGCCGCCAACGTTCAGCTCGATGATGTGGCTGTAAGCCGCTTCGTTTTCGAGCAGTTTGGCAACTTCTTTAGCCAGCATGCTGATGGATTCAGGGGCTTTTTCGCCACCGTAAACTACAGCTGGAACCAGGCTTGCGAGACGACGCAGGCGGCGGCTCGCACCTTTCCCCAGGTCGGAACGCACTTCAGCATTCAGAGTAAAATCGTTCATGTTGTATCTCCAAAATAACCACATTCGCCCCAGCGTTTGCGACCAGCGCTAAAGGCGATATGGGCAAAAAAGCCCCGCCCCGACATGAATGCCGGGGCGGGGCGCTTTTCGTCAACAGGATATAATGAAAAGGGCAGGGCCCTTAACGGAACATCGCGCTGATCGATTCTTCATTGCTGATGCGGCGGACCGCCTCGGCAACTACCGGTGCGATATCCAGTTGGCGGATACGCGCACAGGCTTGTGCTGCAGCGGACAGCGGGATGGTGTTCGTCACCACCAGCTCGTCCAGCACGGAATTTTCAATGTTTTCGATCGCCCGACCCGACAGCACAGGGTGCGTGCAGTAGGCGAAAACCTTGGCAGCGCCATGCTCTTTCAAGGCCTTGGCCGCGTGACACAGAGTGCCGGCGGTATCGACCATGTCATCGACCAGAATACAGGTACGCCCTTCGACATCACCGATGATATGCATCACTTCAGAGTGATTGGCTTTCTCACGGCGTTTGTCGATGATCCCGAGATCCACGCCCAGGGATTTGGCAACAGCCCGTGCACGCACGACGCCGCCAATGTCCGGGGACACGATCATCAGGTTTTCGAAGCGCTGATCTTCAATGTCATCCACCAGTACCGGGGAGCCGTAGATGTTATCTACCGGAATATCGAAGAAACCCTGGATTTGGTCAGCATGCAGATCAACCGTGAGAACACGGTCGATGCCGACTACGGTAAGCATGTCAGCAACGACTTTCGCGCTGATAGCCACACGTGCGGAACGCGGACGGCGATCCTGACGGGCATAACCAAAGTAAGGAATAACAGCAGTGATACGAGTAGCCGAGGAGCGGCGGAAGGCATCAGCCATCACTACCAGTTCCATCAGGTTATCGTTGGTCGGAGCGCAAGTCGGCTGAATAATGAAGACATCCTTACCGCGGACGTTTTCATTGATCTCGGCTGTAATTTCGCCGTCGGAAAACTTACCGACAGAGATGTCACCGAGAGGGATATGCAGCTGACGTACGACACGCCGAGCCAGATCGGGGTTAGCGTTCCCCGTAAAGACCATCATCTTGGACACGCGCAGTACCTGAAGGCTGAGGGTAACCTGGATGAGTATAGGAAAATGGCAGGGGCGGCTGGATTCGAACCAACGCATGGCAGGATCAAAACCTGCTGCCTTACCGCTTGGCGACGCCCCTGTATCTGTTGCTACGAGTACCCAGTACCCGATTCCTTTTAGAGCAGACTTTGCAGCTTGCGATGCAACATCGAAACGTTGCTTCCTTTTGCTACAAACCCTGTAAGGGTCTCTGTAAGAAGGGCCGAGACTTTATCAGCTTCAGCTTTGCTTGGGAAGCCCCCAAACACACAACTTCCAGTTCCGGTGAGTTTTGCTTCGGTAAATTTACCTAGCAAATTCAAGGCGTTACGTACCTCTGGATAACGTCTTGCTACCACCGGTAAGCAGTCATTTCGACTGTTTCCCTTGGGAACGGGGCGCACTTTAATGGGAGGAGTGTTACGTGTCAACAGCGGATCTGAAAAAATTTCTGCTGTACTTACAGATACTTGCGGCACAAGCACCAGATACCACGGTTCCTCGGGTTCTACAGGCGTGAGTTTCTCCCCCACGCCCTCGGCGAAAGCCGCGTGGCCACGCACGAAAACCGGGACGTCGGCGCCAAGTGTCAGACCCAGCGCGGCCAGCCTGTCGTCATCCCAGCCCAGTTGCCAAAGATGATTGAGGCCCAGCAACGTGGTCGCCGCATTCGAACTGCCGCCACCGATTCCACCGCCCATGGGCAGGATTTTTTCGATCCAGATGTCGATGCCCAGCGAACAACCGGATTGCTCCTGGAGTTTTTTCGCGGCTTTGACAATCAGGTTGCTGTCGTGAGGGACGTCGGCGAATTCGGTGTGCAACCGAATCACGCCATCGTCGCGAACGGCGAAGGTGATTTCATCGCCGTAATCGAGAAACTGAAAAATCGTCTGCAACTCGTGGTAACCGTCTTCACGGCGGCCGAGGATATGCAACATCAAGTTGAGTTTGGCGGGCGAGGGCAGAGTCAGGCGTGGGGCAGTCATCTTCACTGCCCCAGTTTGCGCGGTTGCCAGTCCTTGATCACCAGCGTGACATCAAGGTCGGTGCCGTGCAGTTTGATCCGCTCGGGCAGCCAATAGCCGTTTTGCTCGGCATAACTGAGGTACTCGACCTGCCAGCCATCCTGCTCGAGATTGGCCAGGCGGCTGTCGACGTCCAGGGTCAGACGACTTTTGCTGTCCGGGGCCGGGAGACCGCGAACCCACCACGCCAGATGGGACACCGGTAATTTCCAGCCCAGTTGCTCTTCGACCAGGGCTTCCGGAGTCGACGCGTCATAACGGCCCTGATTGGCCACTTCCAGCGAGACTTTGCCGGGGCGCCCGGTCAAGCGGGCCGCGCCGCGACCCAGCGGGCCGGAGAGGCGGATGTCGTAGTAATCCTGGCGTTGCAGCCAGAACAGGGTGCCGCTGCCCGAATCTTTTGGCGCGCGGATACCGATCTTGCCGTTGATCTGCCAGCCGTCGAGGCTGCTCAGTTGTTGTTTGTGCTCGCGCCATTGGGCCGGGTTACCGTGCCCCCCGACCGATTCACGGGCGCTGAAGCCCGCGCAACCGGCGAGCAGGGCGATGAAGCTGAAAACGATAATGTGGCGCAAAAACATAATTTTAAAGAGTCTCTGATCCGGTCAGGCGCTTGATGGTACTGCGCAGGGTAGGACTGTCGGGCTGCTCCTTGAGGAACTTGCTCCAGACTTGTTTGGCTTCGCGTTGTTTGCCATTGGCCCACAGGACTTCGCCCAGATGAGCGGCAACTTCCTGATCAGGGAAGCGCTCCAGTGCCTGGCGCAAATAGCGCTCGGCCTCATCGAGGTTGCCCAGGCGGAAATTCACCCAGCCGAGGCTGTCGAGAACGGCCGGGTCTTCCGGGTTCAACTGGTGCGCCTGTTCGATCAGGGCCTTGGCTTCGGCGTAACGCGTGGTGCGGTCGGACAGGGTGTAGCCGAGGGCATTCAACGCCATCGCATTGTCCGGGTCACGTTTGATGATCAGTCGCAGGTCTTTTTCCATCTGCGCCAGGTCATTACGTTTTTCCGCCTGCATGGCTCGGGTATACAGCAGATTCAAATCATCCGGGAATTTCTGCAGGGCTTGCTGCAAGACGTTCCAGGCCTTGTCGCCCTGTTTGTTGGCCGACAAGGTTTCGACTTCGATCAGGTACAACTGGATCGCATAATCGGGTTGCTCGTCGCGCTGGGCCGCCAGACGGCTTTGGGCTTCGGCGGTCCTGCCGTTGTTCATCAGAATATCGGCCTGACGCAATTGCGCTGGCAGGTAATCGTTGCCCGGCCTGACCTGGGCGTACTCGATCAGCGCGCCCTGGGGGTCGTTACGCTCTTCCGCGATACGCCCAAGGTTCAGATGCGCCGAGTCGACGTGGCTTTCCCTGGCGATCAAGTCTTCCAGATAACCTTTTGCCTCGTTCCAGGCCTTGGCTTCCAGGCAGACCAGAGCCAACGAATAACGCAGTTCGTCGTCTTCCGGGTATTGCTGCACCAGGCTCGAGAACTCGACCTTGGCGTCGTCCATGCGGTCCTGTTCGACCAGCGTGCGCGCGTAGGTCAGGCGCAGGCGTTTGTCGTCCGGGTATTTCTTGATGCTTTTTTGCAGTAACGGCAAGGCTTCACCGCCACGGTTGAGCCCTTGCAGCAGGCGCGCGCGCAGCAGAATCGGCGCTATTTCGCCTTCTTCCGGCGGGTTGTCTTCGAGCAGGGTCAGCGCGCCTTTGGCGTCGCCATCCTGTTGCAACAGCAAGGCCTTGCCGAAAATCAGCTGGTTGTTGTGCGGGTGGCGCTGCAACAAACGGTCAAAACCTTTCATCAGGCCGTTGCGGGTTTCCTGGTCGGTATCGGCCGCAGACAGGGCGAGGAAGTCGAAATGAGTGTCGCCTTTGCCTTGCAGGACTTTTTCCATATAAGCCATGGAGTCGTCGTAACGCCCGGCACGGGCGAGTTGCACGGCCGCCGCCCGTTGCGCCTCGAGATCGTTCGGGGCGTTTTTTGCCCAGATCAGCGAAGTGTCGAGGGCCGCTTGATCGGCGCCCAGGTATTCGGCAATGCGAAATGCCCGCTCGGAGATGCCCGGATCCTGGGTATTGATAGCCTGGGTCACGTAGTTGTCCAGGGCAATGTCGTAACGATTGCGCTGGCCAGCCAGTTCGGCGCTCAACAGGCTGAAGACAGTTTCTTCGCTGAACGAGCTGTAAACCTTGGGCTTTTCAGGCGCCGGAGTGCTGTCTTCGACCGGCGGCGTACCGTCCGACGAAACGGGTGCCAAGGCCTGGCAGCCGCTGAGGAAGACAAAAGCGAGGAGCAACGCGGAAGATCTATTCATATAGGAAGAGGACGACTAACCTGCGGTCGGATCATCATGACACAAGCCTTCGGCCAAACATAACCGCCCGGCCAATTTACCCGCATACGCAATCCCGGCAGGCCCGGTGCCAGTGTAAACGAGAACGGATCGCAGCTTCGGCAGCGTCAACCGGGACGATAGATATCGAGTGGTTGTTCTGGCTCTGTCGAAGTAGGACAATTGTCGGCTTCACGTCACCATCAGCGACCTTGAATGGCCTTCCTTGCACTCGGTATTAACCACAAGACTGCTTCAGTAGACGTCCGCGAGCGCGTGGCCTTTACCCCTGAGCAGCTGGTTGAGGCCTTGCAGCAGCTCTGCCGACTCACCGACAGCCGCGAAGCTGCGATCCTCTCCACCTGCAATCGCAGTGAACTGTATATAGAACAGGATCACCTTTCGGCTGACATCGTGCTGCGCTGGCTGGCCGATTATCATCATTTGAGCCTCGATGAGCTGCGTGCGAGCGCTTATGTGCATGAAGATGATGCGGCAGTTCGCCACATGATGCGGGTCGCCTCCGGGCTCGATTCGCTGGTGTTGGGTGAACCACAGATTCTCGGCCAGATGAAATCGGCCTACGCCGTGGCTCGCGAGGCGGGCACCATTGGTCCGCTACTCGGGCGTTTGTTCCAGGCCACGTTCAATGCGGCCAAACAGGTGCGAACCGACACCGCCATCGGTGAAAACCCGGTGTCCGTGGCGTTTGCCGCGGTCAGCCTGGCGAAACAGATTTTCAGTGATTTGCAACGCAGCCAGGCCTTGTTGATCGGCGCCGGCGAGACCATCACCCTGGTCGCCCGCCATCTGCATGAGCTGGGCGTGAAGCGAATCGTGGTCGCCAACCGCACCCTGGAGCGCGCAAGCACCCTGGCCGAGCAGTTTGGCGCCCATGCGGTGTTGCTCTCGGACATCCCGACAGAACTGGTGCGCAGCGACATCGTCATCAGCTCCACCGCCAGCCAGTTGCCTATTCTCGGTAAAGGCGCGGTGGAAAGCGCCTTGAAATTGCGTAAGCACAAGCCGATTTTCATGGTGGATATCGCAGTCCCTCGGGATATCGAGCCGGAAGTCGGCGAGTTGGATGACGTTTATCTGTATAGCGTCGACGATCTCCACGAAGTGGTCGCCGAAAACCTCAAGAGCCGTCAGGGCGCCGCCCAGGCGGCCGAAGAGATGGTGTCGGTCGGTGCCGAAGATTTCATGGTTCGCCTGCGCGAACTGGCGGCGGTGGATGTGCTCAAGGCTTATCGTCAACAAAGCGAGCGCCTGCGCGACGAAGAATTGCAGAAGGCCCAGCGTATGCTCGCCAACGGCAGCAGTGCCGAGGACGTGCTGGTGCAACTGGCCCGTGGGCTGACCAACAAACTCTTGCATGCCCCGAGCGTGCAATTGAAAAAGCTCTCTGCCGAAGGCCGCCTCGATGCGCTGGCCATGGCCCAGGAACTCTTTGCCCTCGGTGAGGGCTCATCGGATAGCTTTTCGGATAAGAAACCGCAATGAAAGCGTCACTGCTCAATAAGCTGGACATCCTCCAGGACCGTTTCGAGGAATTGACCGCCCTGCTTGGCGATGGCGAAGTCATTTCCGATCAGAACAAATTCCGCACCTATTCCAAGGAATACGCGGAGGTCGAGCCGATCGTCGACACCTATAAACAGCTGCTTAAAGTGCAGGGCGACCTCGAAGGCGCACAGGCACTGCTCAAGGACAGCGACCCGGACATGCGTGAAATGGCCGTGGAAGAAGTCCGCGAAGCCAAGGAACGATTGATCGAGCTCGAAGCCAGCCTGCAACGCATGCTGCTGCCCAAGGATCCGAACGACGGTCGTAACGTGTTCCTGGAAATCCGCGCGGGCACCGGCGGTGACGAAGCGGCGATTTTCTCCGGCGACCTGTTCCGCATGTATTCGCGTTACGCCGAGCGGCGTGGCTGGCGGGTAGAGATTCTCTCGGAGAACGAAGGCGAACACGGTGGCTATAAAGAAGTTATCGCCCGTGTCGAAGGCGAGAACGTCTACGGCAAACTGAAGTTCGAATCCGGTGCGCACCGTGTGCAGCGGGTTCCGGCCACTGAATCCCAAGGTCGCATCCACACCTCGGCCTGCACCGTGGCGGTATTGCCCGAGCCGGATGAGCAGGAAGCCATTGAGATCAACCCGGCGGATCTGCGGGTCGACACCTATCGCTCCTCCGGTGCCGGTGGTCAGCACGTCAACAAGACCGACTCGGCGATTCGTATCACGCACTTGCCGTCCGGTATTGTCGTCGAGTGCCAGGAAGAACGTTCCCAGCACAAGAACCGCGCCCGGGCGATGTCCTGGCTGTCGGCCAAGCTCAACGACCAGCAGACCAGTGCCGCGGCCAATGCCATCGCCAGCGAGCGTAAATTGCTGGTCGGTTCCGGTGACCGCTCCGAGCGGATCCGTACCTACAACTTCGCCCAGGGCCGGGTCACCGACCATCGGGTCAACCTGACGCTGTATTCGCTCGACGAAATTCTTGCGGGCGGCGTGGATGCGGTGATCGAACCGTTGCTGGCCGAGTACCAGGCCGATCAATTGGCAGCGATAGGTGAGTAAATGACGATCATTGCCAGCTTGCTGCGCGCCGCCGATTTGCCTGATTCGCCCACCGCGCGTCTGGATGCCGAATTGCTGTTGGCGGCGGCCTTGGGCAAGTCCCGCAGCTTTCTGCACACCTGGCCTGAGCGTATCGTCCCGAGCGAAGCGGCACTGAAGTTTGCCGAGTATTTGCAGCGCCGCCGCAGCGGTGAGCCAGTGGCCTATATTCTGGGTCAGCAAGGCTTCTGGAAGCTCGACCTGGAAGTCGCGCCCCACACGCTGATTCCGCGTCCCGACACTGAATTGCTGGTGGAAGCGGCGTTGGAACTGTTGCCGGCCACCCCAGCCAAGGTGCTCGATCTGGGCACCGGCAGTGGTGCCATCGCCTTGGCGCTGGCCAGCGAGCGTCCGGCCTGGAAGGTCACCGCCGTGGATCGCGTGCTGGAAGCCGTGGCCCTGGCCGAGCGCAATCGTCAGCGCTTGAACCTGAACAATGCCACGGTGTTGAGCAGTCATTGGTTCAGTGCCCTGGAAGGCCAGCGTTTTCAACTGATCATCAGCAATCCGCCCTACATCGCTTCGACCGATCCGCATCTGGTAGAGGGCGACGTACGCTTTGAGCCGGCCAGTGCCTTGGTGGCGGGTGTCGATGGGCTCGACGATTTGCGTCTGATCGTCGCCCAGGCACCGGATTATCTTGAAGCGGGTGGCTGGTTGATGCTCGAACACGGTTACGATCAAGCCTGCGCAGTGTGCGATTTGCTGCTGACCCGCGGCTTTGAAGAAGTCCATAGCCGCACCGATCTGGGCGGTCACCAACGCATCAGTCTGGGGCGCTTGCCGTGCTGAATGATCAGGAATTGCTGCGATACAGCCGGCAGATTCTGCTGCAACACGTCGACATCGACGGCCAGTTACGGCTCAAGGAAAGCCGTGTGCTGATTATCGGTCTCGGTGGCCTAGGTTCGCCGGTTGCGCTGTACCTGGCCGCGGCCGGTGTCGGTGAGTTGCATCTGGCGGACTTCGACACGGTCGACCTGACCAATCTGCAACGCCAGATCGTTCATGACACCGACAGCGTCGGCCTGAGCAAGGTCGATTCGGCGATCCGTCGCCTGACCGCGATCAATCCAGAGATTCAGCTGATCGCCCATCGCACTGCATTGGACGAGGATTCGCTGGCCGCCGCTGTTGCCGCGGTGGATCTGGTGCTGGACTGTTCCGACAATTTTTCCACCCGCGAGGCGGTCAACGCTGCGTGTGTGGCCGCGCGCAAGCCGCTGGTCAGCGGTGCGGCGATTCGTCTGGAAGGGCAATTGTCGGTGTTCGACCCGCGTCGTCCAGAGAGCCCGTGCTACCACTGTTTATACGGGCACGGCAGCGAGGCCGAGTTGACCTGCAGCGAGGCGGGCGTCGTCGGTCCTTTGGTCGGGTTGGTCGGCAGCCTCCAGGCACTGGAAGCGCTGAAACTGCTGGTGGGGTTCGGCGAGCCGCTGGTGGGGCGCCTGTTATTGATCGATGCCTTGGGCTCACGCTTCCGTGAATTGCGGGTCAAGCGTGATCCGGGCTGCAGCGTCTGCGGGTCGCGCCATGCGTGAAGCGCCGATTGCTGTGTTCGATTCCGGCGTCGGTGGACTCTCCGTGCTGGCCGAGATCCAGCAGTTGCTGCCCAACGAGTCTCTGTTGTACTTCGGCGATTGCGGGAATATTCCCTACGGCGAGAAAACCCCGGCATTCATCCGCCAGCGTTGCAGTGTCATGGCGCAGTTCTTTCAGCAGCAAGGTGCCAAGGCGCTGGTGCTGGCTTGCAACACCGCGACGGTGGCCGGCGTTGCGGACTTGCGGCGCGATTACCCCGAGTGGCCTATCGTCGGCATGGAGCCTGCGGTCAAACCGGCCGCTGCGGCGACGCGCAGCGGTGTGGTCGGCGTGCTCGCCACCACCGGTACTTTGCAGAGTGCCAAGTTTGCTGCCTTGCTCGATCGTTTCGCCACCGATGTACGGGTGATTACTCAGCCGTGCCCCGGGCTGGTGGAGCTGATTGAAAATGGCGATCTGCACAGCGAGACATTGCGTCAGTTGCTGCAAGGGTATGTCGAGCCGCTGCTGGCTGCAGGTGCAGATACGATCATTCTGGGCTGTACCCATTATCCCTTTTTAAAGCCACTGCTAAGGCAGATGCTCCCGCAAAGCATCAGCTTGATCGATACGGGTGCCGCTGTGGCGCGGCAGCTCCAGCGTCTGCTGGCCGAGCGTGAATTGCTGGCCGAGGGGCCTGCTCGCCCCGCACAGTTCTGGTCGAGTGCGGACCCAGAACATTTCAGAAATATCTTGCCGATCCTGTGGAATATGTCTGGGGTTGTGCGAAGCTTCGAAAAGTAGAGACGCGTAGCAAACGAATAATTGGGGTGAGCTTCTGATTAAACGGTGACTTCTATAGCTTTGTTTGTTTTGCAGCATAAAAATCATACTAAATTGTTCGGAAAAGGATGTTTCTAATGAAGCGACTATTCTGTTTGGCCGCGATTGCGACCGCATTAATGGGGCACAGTTTTACCGCGCAGGCGGCAGGGGTGGAGTTCGGGGTCGGCCAGACCAGCGATTCGACCATGACCTACCGACTGGGCATGCAGTTCGATTGGGACAAGAGCTGGTTGCAGAGTGATGTTGGCCGCTTGACCGGCTACTGGAGCGGCGCTTACACCTACTGGGAAGGCGACAAAACGGCGAGCAATCACAGTTTGTCGTTCTCGCCGGTACTGGTGTACGAGTTTGCCGGTCAGACCATCAAGCCCTACGTCGAAGCGGGTATCGGTATCGCGGTGTTTGCCAACACCGAATACGAAGATAACAAGCTCGGCAGTGCCTTTCAGTTCGAAGACCGTTTCGGGTTTGGTCTGCGCTTTGCCGGCGGACATGAAGTCGGGATTCGCGCCACCCACTACTCCAATGCCGGGATCAGTAATCCGAACGACGGTGTAGAAAGCTACGCATTGCATTACACGATGCCGTTGTAAGCCTGCAATGTTTGGATGTGGGAGCTACCTGTGACGAGGGGGCTCTCACATGGCATTGGATGACTTCGATCTCACCGATACGCCGTCGCAATCCCCTGGCGTTCGGTGATGCATTCCGGTGCGCCCATTTCGAACTCCCGGCAGATCAGCGGACGCTTTTCATAGATGGTGCACATCATGCTGTTGCGATCCAGTGCGGCGCACCAGCCGTCATCCAGTCGCAGCATGACTTCACCACCCCAATCATCGGTATCGATAAAACGTTCGGGCACGCCGGTGTCAGTGATCAGCATCACTTCAAGCTGGCAGCAGCAGGCTGCGCAGGTCGAGCAGGTGACCGCAGGCTCGGCGACTTGCGTGTGGGGAATGGTTTTCATGGCGCGCAGTGTAAGGCAGTGGGCCCACGCTGTGTAAAAGGCCTGACAGACGCTCAGGCTTCACGGCAGATCCTCGATCGGCGGCTTGTTTCGCGCTTGTTCGTCGATTGCCAGTCCCGCCCGGTCGGGTTGTTGCGGCAGGGGCCAAAGAACAGGCATGAGCAGCTCCGGCAAGGAGCATTCCAGTGGACGATTCTTGATCATGTCGAGGAGGTATCGCGCGGCTTGGCCTGCCGACCAGTCGAGATGTATCGGGGCGCCGTCGTTCAGAGGCGTATCGATAAGCCCTGGGCTGACCACGGTCATTTCGATGTTTTCCGGCGTCATGTCGATGCGCAATGACTCGAATAGATGACGCAACCCGGCCTTTGAATCGCCATAGGATTCGGCCCACGGCAGGGGTAACCAGGTCACCGAACTGGCAATGCCCACCAGATGCGGCGCAGTGCCCGCCTGCAGCAAAGGCCGGGCGGCTGCGATGCAATAACTGCTGGCAAGCAAGTTGGTACGCATGATGTGCTCGATGATTGACGAATCGAGCTGATTGGCGTCGACGTATTCGCAGGTGCCTGCGTTAAGGATCATGGTGTCCAGAGAGCCCCATTCCTGCGCAATCTGCTCACCGATTTCGCGCACCCTTTGGCTGTTGGTCAAATCGCCCGCGACCACCAGCACTTGACCGGGATAGCGCTCAGACAGGGATATCAGTGATGCCACCGAGCGGGAGCTGGCCGCCAGATGAGCCCCGGTTTTCAGTATTTCTTCAGCCAGCACAGCACCAATACCGTTGCTGGCGCCGGTCAACCAGTATCGCCTTGGAGGTGTACGACTCATCCCAATCCCCTTATTTACCCAATATTTCCCTGGCTCAATTCCGTGTTCATGACGCAACGCTGCAGCATCAAATTAATGACGGTGGCGATAAACCCTGTCGTGATGGCAGGTTCTTGAACGCGGCCAGGGCCCGTTCACGGGAAGCACTCAGATTGACGATAGGCGACGGGTAGCCCCTCACACCGAACAATCCGCCGAGATTGGCCAGATTGTGCAGGTCTTTATTGTTCATTTCGTTGAGCTCCGGCAACCAATGCTTGATGAACACCCCTTGTGCATCGAATTTTTCCGACTGGCTCAGCGGGTTGAAAATCCGGAAGTAGGGCGCCGAATCGGTGCCGGTGGACGAACTCCACTGCCAGCCACCATTGTTCGCCGCCAGGTCGCCATCAATCAGGTGCCGCATGAAGAAGCGCTCGCCCTCACGCCAGTCGATCAACAGGTTCTTGGTCAGGAACATCGCCACCACCATGCGCAGACGGTTGTGCATCCAGCCGGTTTCCAGCAATTGGCGCATGGCGGCATCGATGATCGGCAGGCCAGTGCGGCCTTGCTGCCAGGCCTTGAGTTCTTGCGGGGCGTCACGCCAGACCAGGGCTTCGGTTTCCGGCCGGAAGGCGCGGTGCCGGGATACACGGGGGTAGCCCACCAATATGTGTTTGTAGAACTCGCGCCACAGCAGCTCGTTGATCCAAGTGATGGCGCCGACCTTGCCGCTTTCGAACTCGCCCTGATTGCTTCGCAACGCGGCGTGCAGGCACTGACGAGGGGAAATCACCCCGGCGGTGAGATAGGCCGAGAGCTGGCTGGTGCCGGGCTTTGCCGGGAAGTCGCGTTCGCTGTGGTAATAGTCGATCTGGGCGTCGACAAAGGTGTCGAGGCGGCGCCGGGCTTCGGTTTCACCGGCTGGCCAGAGGGCACGCAAGCTGTCGTTGGGAGAATCGAAACCCTCGACACGGGAGGGCGGTTCGTCGCTGCTGATATCCAATGGAGCCTGAAGGGCGGGTGCAGCGACCAATCCGGGCAATGAAGCGTGCAGGCGTTCGTAGCAGACCTTGCGAAACTGGCTGAAGACCTGGAAGTAGGTTCCGGTTCTGGTGAGCACGGTGCCTGGCTTGAACAGCAGCTGATCGAGGTGGCTGTAAAAGTCGATGCCCCGGGCTTTGAGCGCTTGGGCCACCGCCGCATCACGGCGGGTCTCATGAATGCCGTATTCCTCGTTGACGTGCACCGCGTCGATCTTCAGCTGCTGGCACAGTTCGAGCAGAACCTTGGGCGCTTCATCCCAGCGGGACGCGTGGCGAATCAGTAGCGGGATGTTCAGGGCGTCCAGCGCGCGGCGTAATTCGGCGAGGTTGCGCAACCAGAAGTCCACTTTGCACGGCGCGTCGTCGTGCGCAAGCCACTGCTGCGGGCTCGGCAAATACACCGCCACACACGGGCCACGGGCTGCGGCGGCCGAGAGGGCGGTGTTGTCGTGTAGACGCAGGTCGCTGCGCAGCCAGATCAATTGCATGGTCGTATCCGTACGATTCATCAAAAAAGCGCCATTAAATGAGCCCGCGCTGTATCAGGTCCAGATGGGCCGATAACGGGCTGTCGGCCAGGATCAAATCAGCAATGGCGGTGTTTTTTGCGGACAAATCGGCGTGGTGGATGCATACCGTTGGTCCAGCGATCATTTTTGGGCAACTGACGCCATTCAAAAGTTTCGACAATTTTGCAAGATTCATGGCTTTGCTGGAATACAGCAGGACGCCGCGGGCTTGCAGGTGATCGACCGCCAGCGTCAGTTCGCCGGCCGGGAGTGGCCAGTCGAAAACTTCCACCGGGCAATCGGTGCTGCTGATCAGCCAGGCGGTGAGCCATAGATGAGGTTCCAGAGGCAGGTCCGATTGATTGATCAGCAACAGCGGCGCGGTACGTAACTGGCGGTTGTTGTGGTAAATCCTCGCGCCGAATTTGCTGCGCAACCAGGAATAGACAAACACCCGCTCCATCTGCGCGCCGAACTGGCCTTGCCAGCGTTGTTCCAGTTCCGCCAGCCACGGCATCAACAGGTGTTCACACAAGGTGCGTGGCGGATACAGCGCCATCGCCTGGTTTACGGTGTCATCGAGGGTGCGTTCGGCCAGTTGGGTAACGGCTTGTAGCAGTGTCTGGCGCAACACCAGCCAATCGTTTCCGACGGGCTCGGCAAGTACCTGAGGCGTGTCGAGCAGTTGCTTGACCTGACCGACCGCCACGCCGCGATTGAGCCAGGTGAGGATCGTCAGGATGCGTTGAACGTGTTCGGCACAGAACAGCCGATGCCCCTTGGGAGTACGCTGAGGCACGATCAGCCCATAGCGCCGTTCCCAGGCGCGCAAGGTGACAGCGTTGACCCCGGTCTGCCGGGCCACTTCACGGATGGGCAGCCAGCCTGCGTCCAGGGCCTTTTTGAAGTCGGTGCCGAGGTCTTCGCTGGCGCTGGTGTCCGGTGGGGTTTTCATTAGATTGCGTTTCGCAGGCTGAGGTTTTCCGGGTGCGGTTGCAGGTAAACCTGTTGCGCAATGTATGGATCCGGGTGCTGGCGAAAGTAGTGTTTGAGCAACGTCAGCGGTACCACCAGCGGCACGATGCCGTGACGAAACTGGCTGATCACATGCTGCACTTCCTGTTTGTCTTCAGTGCTGATGGCCTGTTTGAGATAGCCGCTGAGGTGTTGCAGGACGTTGGTGTGGGTGCGGCGCGTGGCGCATTTTTTCAAGGCCGCCATCAGCTCGCTGAAATAGCGCGGGCCGATGACTTCAGGGGCGGTCCGGCCCATGTTGCCGAGCAGGTTTCCCAGGGTTTTGTATTGCACCGGGTTGTGGGCCATTAACAGGTATTTGTAGCGCGAGTGAAAATCCGTGAGGCCGCGCCGGGTCAGGCCGGTTTGCAGCAACTGCTGCCAGGCGCTGTAGGCGAATACGCGGGTAAGGAAGTTTTCCCGCAGCACCGGATCGTTGAGCCGGCCTTCTTCCTCCACCGGCAAATCGGGATGCAGCGCGCAGAAGGTCCGGGCGTAAATGCCACGGCTACCGCCGTCCACCGGCGCGCCGTTGGCGTGGTAGACCTTGACCCGCTCCAGACCGCACGAAGGGGATTTCTGCATGAAGATATAGCCGCAGATGTCGCCCAGTTCCAAAGCCATTTTCCGAGCATATTCGGCCAGCGGCCGGGTGACGTTGTTTTCAGGGTTGACTGTGCCGACCGCCTGCGGATGTTCAGGGTTGCCGACCAGGCGGATCGGTTCGCGAGGGATACCCAGGCCGATGGCAACTTCCGGGCACACCGGGACGAAATCGAAATAATCGGAAAGGATGTGGCTGCACAGCCGTGACGTCTTGTGCCCGCCGTTGTAGCGCACCTCGGCCCCCATCAGGCAGGCGCTGATGGCGATTTTGGGTGGGGTCGTTGATTGTGCAGGCATCGGGGCACCTCGAATCCAGACCTGTACGGATTGTTAAATCTGTACAACATTCGTTCAGCATAGATTCAAAGGTGTACAAGTCAATTTTTTTGTATAGGTTTTTTCAGGGCTGCTGTCCGTGTCGACAGCAGCAATGTGCTCGAATCGAGGCGGTTCACTGCAGGTGTTCGTGCAGACGGCGGGCCGCTTCCTGGCCACTGAGCCAGGCGCCTTCGACACGGCCGGACAGGCACCAGTCACCGCATACATACAAGCCCAGATCAGCATCAGCCAGGGCACCCCACTCATGGCTGCTGGCCGGACGGGCGTAAAGCCAGCGGTGAGCGAGGCTGAAAGTCGGTGCAGGCATGGCGTCGTGCAGCAGTTCGGCAAAGGCACCATGCAATTGCTCGATCACCGCTTCCTTGGACAGATCGATATGTTGCCGGCTCCAGGCGCTGGTGGCGTGCAGCACCCACGTGTCGAGGGTGTTGTCGCGTCCCGGTTTGCTACGGTTGCGCGCCAGCCAGTCGAGGGGGCTGTCCTGCACGAAGCAGCCTTCGATCGGGGTATCCAATGGTGTGTCGAAAGCCAGGGCGACCGCCCAGGTCGGCTCCATTTTTACCCCGGCGGCGGCCCCGGCGAGTTTCGGCGCGGAGGGCAGCAGCGCGGTCGCCTGAGGGGCTGGCGTGGCAATCACCACATGACTGAACGGCCCGTGGGTGAAGCCTTCGGCGTCTTGCAGATGCCAGTGCTCTTCACCGCGATAGACCTCGGTGATCCGGCAGCTGAACTGCACTTCCAGGTCACCGAGCAGGGCACGGGTGATGGCGCTCATGCGCGGCGTGCCGACCCAGCGTGTCTGTTCGTCCGGCGAGGGGCTGAGTTGGCCGCCGTGGTAGGTATAGAGCTGCGGTGTCCACACGGCGACCCAACCGTTGGCTTGCCAGCGCTGGACTTCGGTGACGAAGCGACGGTCGCGGGCAGTGAAATATTGTGCGCCCATGTCCAGAGCACCCGCATCGCTGCGCTTGCTTGACATGCGTCCGCCACTGCCGCGGCTTTTATCGAACAGATGAACGACATGCCCGGCCTCCGTAAGGGCCTGGGCGGCTGAGAGTCCGGCGATGCCGGTGCCGATGATTGCGATAGGTACAGTCATAGGGGCCTCGTTTGCCTTTCTGTACAGACTACGCCGTGGTTCAAACCTGTACAATATTGTTTTTTGGTATAACTTTTAGCGTTCTCGTTCTGAGAGCTTGGCCTATTGTTAAACACAGAACCTGCCCGATACCAAAGATCCCTGCTTATAAAAATAGACTAGTGATCCGGGTAAAACGCCACGCGAGGAAGATGTCATGCACATATTGCTGACCGGCGGTACTGGTTTGATAGGACGTCAGCTCTGCCGACACTGGTTGAGTCAGGGACATCACCTCACGGTTTGGAGTCGCACGCCCGCTAAAGTCGCCAAAATCTGCGGCACTCAGGTACGGGGAATCGCACGGCTTGAGGATTTTGGGCCAGAACCGGTGGATGCAATTGTCAACCTTGCGGGGGCGCCGATCGCCGATCGGCTCTGGACCCACAAACGCAAAGCGCTGTTGTGGAGCAGCCGGATCACCCTGACCGAAACCCTGTTGGCCTGGCTCGAAAGTCGTGAGCAGAAACCGCAGGTGCTGATCTCCGGCTCAGCGATTGGTTGGTACGGCGACGGCGGCGAGCGGGAGTTGACCGAGCAATCGCCACCGGTCATCGATGATTTCGCCAGCCAGTTGTGCATCGCCTGGGAAGAAACCGCGCAACGTGCCGACGCCTTGGGCATTCGCGTGGTTCTCATCCGCACCGGGTTGGTGTTGTCCGCCGAGGGCGGCTTTTTGTCGCGGCTGTTGTTGCCGTTCAAACTGGGGCTGGGCGGGCCGATCGGCAGCGGTCGGCAGTGGATGTCGTGGATTCATATCGAAGATCAAATCGCCCTGATTGATTTTCTTCTGCATCGCAATGGGGCCAGCGGTCCCTATAATGCCTGCGCGCCCAAGCCGGTGCGCAATCGCGAATTCACCAAAACGTTGGGTGACGTGTTGCATCGTCCCGCGTTCATGCCGATGCCGACTCTCGTCTTGAAGGTCGGACTGGGCGAGTTGTCATTGTTGTTGCTGGGGGGGCAGAAGGCGATGCCGGCTCGCTTGCTGGAAGCGGGTTTCACTTTCCGGTTCACTGATTTGCGCGCGGCATTGGACGATCTGTCCGGCCGCCTCTGAAATAGGACGTTGCATGACCGATCACGCATTGCTTCTGGTCAACCTGGGTTCACCTGCCTCCACCTCGGTGGCGGATGTGCGCAGTTACCTCAATCAATTTCTGATGGACCCGTATGTGATCGACCTGCCTTGGCCGGTGCGGCGTTTGCTGGTGTCGCTGATTCTGATCAAGCGCCCGGAACAATCGGCTCACGCTTACGCGTCGATCTGGTGGGAGGAGGGCTCGCCGCTGGTGGTGCTCAGCCGTCGCCTGCAACAGGCCATGACTCGGCAGTGGACTCACGGGCCTGTTGAGCTGGCGATGCGGTACGGCGAGCCGTCCATTGAGTCCGCGCTGGTGCGGCTGGCTGCCCAGGGGCATAAGAAAGTGACCCTGGCACCGCTCTATCCGCAATTCGCCGACAGCACTGTGACCACGGTGATCGAAGAAGCCAAGCGCGTGGTGCGCGATAAAAAGCTCGACGTGCAGTTCTCGGTTCTTCAGCCGTTTTACGATCAGCCGGAATACCTCGATGCGTTGGTGGCCAGTGTCAGGCCTTATCTGCAACAGGATTTCGATCATCTGCTGCTGAGCTTCCACGGTTTGCCGGAACGTCACCTGAAAAAGCTTAATCCGGGGCACAGCTTCGAGGGTGGCGGCGATTGCTGCGCCGGTGCGCCACCGGAAGTGGTCGCGACCTGTTACCGCGGTCAGTGCCTGCGCACGGCCGCAGAGTTTGCCAAACGTGTGGGCATACCGGACGGCAAGTGGTCCGTATCGTTTCAGTCGCGTCTGGGCCGGGCCAAGTGGATAGAACCCTACACTGAAGCTCGCCTCGACGAGTTGGCCAAAAGCGGCGTGAAGAAAGTCCTGGTGATGTGCCCGGCGTTCGTTGCCGATTGCATCGAGACGCTGGAGGAAATCGGTGATCGTGGGAAGGAGCAATTCCGCGAGGCGGGAGGGGAGGAGTTGGTGCTGGTGCCTTGCCTCAACGATGAGCCACTGTGGGTCAGGGCGTTGAGTGCCATGTGCGAAAGGGCGCCATTGGCTTTATAGGAACGTACATTGAAGTGACGGCTGGCTGGTTGTGGCGAGGGAGCCTGCTCCCGCCGGGTCGCGAAGCGGCCCCAAAATCTTTGCAGTCAATGAAGATTTTGTGGGTGCTGCGCACTGGTGCGCCAGCCCGGTCAAGCGGGAGCAAGCTCCCTCGCCACAGGGGATTGAGTCGCCTGCTTACAACAGCGGCTCATCCGCCTTCTTGTGCTTCCAGCTGTCATTGCCCGGCAGCAACAGGTTCAGTGCAATCGCCACCACCGCGCACAGCGCGATGCCTTTGAGGCCGAAATCGTTCTGGCCGGTACCGGTGCCGACCAGCATGCCGCCAATCCCGAACACCAGCGTCACCGAGACAATCACCAGGTTGCGTGCTTCGCCCAGGTCGATCTTGTGGCGGATCATGGTGTTCATGCCCACCGCGGCAATCGAACCGAACAACAGGCAGAGAATCCCGCCCATCACCGGCACCGGGATGCTTTGCAGCAGCGCGCCGAATTTGCCGATGAACGCCAGGCTGATTGCGAAGATCGCCGCCCAGGTCATGATTTTCGGGTTGTAGTTCTTGGTCAGCATCACCGCGCCAGTCACTTCGGCGTAAGTGGTGTTGGGTGGGCCGCCGAACAGACCGGCCGCGGTGGTGGCAATGCCGTCACCGAGCAGGGTGCGGTGCAGGCCGGGCTTTTTCAGGTAGTCGCGACCGGTCACGCTACCCACGGCAATCACGCCACCGATGTGCTCGATGGCCGGGGCCAGGGCCACCGGAACGATGAACAGAATCGCCTGCCAGTTGAATTCCGGCGCGGTGAAATGTGGAATCGCGAACCACGGTGCCACGGCAATCTTCGCGGTATCGACCACGCCGAAATAAAACGCCATGGCAAAACCCACCAGCACACCGGAGATAATCGGCACCAGGCGGAAAATACCTCTGCCGAACACTGCGACGATCAGGGTGGTCAGCAGCGCGGGCATCGAAATCATCATCGCCGTCTGGTAATGAATCAGCTCAGTGCCGTCGCCCGCCTTGCCCATCGCCATGTTGGCGGCAATCGGCGCCATGGCCAGGCCGATGGAGATGATCACCGGGCCAATCACCACCGGAGGCAGCAAACGGTCGATAAACCCGGTGCCTTTGATCTTCACCGCAAGGCCGAGGAAGGTGTAGACGAACCCGGCCGCCATCACACCGCCCATGGTCGCCGCCAGGCCGAACTGGCCCTTGGCGAGAATGATCGGGGTGATGAAGGCGAAGCTCGACGCCAGGAATACCGGCACCTGACGCCCGGTGACGATCTGGAACAGGATCGTCCCTAAACCTGCGGTGAACAGCGCCACGTTCGGGTCGAGGCCGGTAATCAGCGGCATCAACACCAGGGCGCCGAAGGCCACGAACAGCATCTGCGCGCCGGACAATACCGTGCGCCAGAGCGGATCGTTGAACTCTTGCTGCATGGTCACGCGTCCTTCTGCTTGGTGCCGAAGATCTTGTCACCGGCATCGCCCAAGCCTGGGATGATGTAACCGTGTTCGTTCAGTTTCTGGTCAATGGAAGCGGTGTAGATGGTCACGTCCGGGTGAGCCTTCTCCACAGCGGCGATACCTTCGGGAGCGGCCACCAGGACCATCGCGCGGATGTCCTTGCAGCCGGCCTTCTTCAGTAAATCGATGGTGGCGACCATCGAGCCGCCAGTGGCGAGCATCGGGTCGATGATCATCGCCAGGCGCTCGTCGATTTCCGGCACCAGTTTTTCCAGGTAGGTGTGGGCTTCGAGGGTTTCCTCGTTACGGGCCACGCCCACGGCGCTGACTTTGGCGCCCGGGATCAGGCTCAGCACGCCTTCGAGCATGCCGATACCGGCACGCAGGATCGGCACCACGGTAATTTTCTTGCCGGCGATTTTCTCCACCGACACCGTGCCGCACCAGCCTTCGATGTCGTAGCTTTCCAGCGGCAGGTCTTTGGTGGCTTCATAGGTCAGCAGGGCGCCGACTTCTTGAGCGAGCTCACGGAAATTCTTCGTGCTGATGTCGGCGCGGCGCATAAGGCCAAGTTTATGACGGATCAGCGGATGGCGGATCTCACGGATGGGCATGGGGAAAGGCTCCGGCGGCGGGCAAAAAAACCGGCCTAGATTAATCTATCCGAGGGTGTTGTCCTATAGACATACAGTACGTTAGTCCACAAACGCTTGATCTGGCCGTGCGGGATGCGTACCTTTGCCCGCTTTTCCGAATCCGTCCCTCCCCCTCAAACCCCTTGGAGAGCGCCATGTCCGCTGATCTCGAGCATATCCGTCAAATCATGCGAGAGGCTGACTGCCTGTACACCGAAGCTGAAGTCGAGGCGGCCATCGCCCGCGTCGGTGCACATATCAACGAACAACTGGCTGAAAGCAATCCGGTGGTGTTCTGTGTGATGAACGGCGGCCTGATTTTCGCCGGCAAGCTGCTCACCCATCTGCAATTCCCGCTGGAAGCGTCCTACCTGCACGCTACCCGCTATCGCAACGAAACCAGCGGCGGCGAGCTGTTCTGGAAAGCCAAGCCGGAAGTTTCGTTCATCGACCGTGACGTGCTGATCATCGACGACATCCTCGATGAAGGTCACACCCTGGGCGCGATCATCGACTTCTGCAAACACGCCGGCGCCCGCAAAGTGCACACCGCCGTGCTGATCGACAAGGACCACGACCGCAAGGCTCGCCCGGACCTGAAAGCCGATTTCGTCGGCCTGCCGTGCATTGACCGTTACATCTTCGGTTATGGCATGGACTACAAAGGCTACTGGCGTAACGCGAACGGAATTTTTGCCGTTAAAGGCCTGTAAGCAGGTTGACTGTCTGGGGGCGGTTTCAGCCGCCAGACACGTTGATGCTTGAAGGCAGATCTCCCATCCGAATGCGTGCGCAGTTCGCTTGAACCGCGCGCTCAGTCCTGCCCGACGAGCCAGCGTTCGCTTTTGCGTCGAGCCTGTTCCAGGTTGTTCACGTAAGCCAATTGACGCTGTTCCCGATGGATGCCCGCGCGCCTGAGTTTCAGGCGCACGCGCGCAGCCGTCCCGACCAGAATCAGGCCGATGCCGTCGGTGCGATAATCCCTGAGGATATTGTCGAAGGCTGCCAACGCCGTCATGTCCAGCATGGACACGGCACTCATCTCGACAATCACCACTTTGACCTCCGGGCTGAATTTGCGCAGCACGCCCAGGGCCTTTTCCGCTGCACCGAAAAACAACGGTCCGCGTATCGCATAGCAACGAACATGCTCCGGCAAATCCTGTAAGGCTTGATGGAACTCTCGAGGCAGTTCGGCGGTGTCCGTGAGGTCGCTCATGCGCTTGACGAACAACCCGGCGGCCAGCAACAGCCCAACGGCAACGGCCAGCACCATGTCGAACAGCACTGTCAGGCTCAGGCAGGTCAGCAAGACCAATACATCGCTGCGTGGTGCAATGCGCAGGGTGTGCACGACATGCCGGGCCTCGCTCATGTTCCACGCCACCATCACGAGCAGCGCCGCCAGCGCGGCCATCGGCAAGTAGCTGAACAGCGGGGCGAGGACGAGTATCGCCAGCAGCACCACCGCGCTGTGGATAATTGCCGCCAATGGCGAAAACGCCCCGCTGCGCACGTTGGTGGCGCTGCGGGCGATCGCCGCGGTGGCGGTAATGCCGCCGAACAACGGTGCGACCAGGTTACCAATGCCTTGACCCAGGAGTTCGGCGTTGGGGTCATGTTTGCTGCCCGTCATGCCATCGGCCACCACCGCACACAACAACGATTCGATGGCGCCGAGCATGGCAATGGCGAACGCTGGTGCCATTAATTGGCGGATCAGGTCGTAAGACAGATGCAGCGGCTGACCATTGGGTCCTGGCAGATTCCACGGCCAGTCGAAGCTCGGCAGAAACGGCGGAATGCCGGGGTGGCTGACACCATCGACGATATAGTTGAAGCGCTCGCCCAGCGTCGCAATCGGTAACCCGCCGCTTTCCAGCGCCAGCCCCAACATTGCGCCGATGGCCAGCGCCACCAGATGCCCCGGAACCCTTGGCACAAACCGCGGCCAGACGATTAGAACCGCCAGGCACATGACACCGATGATTCCGTCCCCCAGGCGGGCGCTGGGCAATGCCTGGAGCAGCGCACCTAATTGCTCGATGTAATGTTCGGCATGCCCGGTGGTACTCAGGCCCAGCAAATCCTTTAGTTGGAGCGTGGCGATGACAATGCCGATCCCGGCGGTAAAGCCCAGGGTCACCGGATAAGGAATGTACTGAATCAGCCGTCCGGCCCGAATCAGCCCCAAGGCAATCAGGATGGCCCCGGCAAGCATGGTGCAAAGCAGCAGGCCACCCAGGCCATATTGTTGGGTGATCGGCAGCAGTATCACCACGAACGCGGCTGTCGGCCCGCTGACATTGAAGCGCGAGCCTCCCGTCAGGGCGATCAGGGGGGCCGCGATCAGCACCGTATATAAACCTTGCTGGGGCGCTACTCCCACCGCAATCGCCAGGGCCATGGCCAGGGGAATGGCGATAATCCCTACCGTCACCCCGGCACTGATGTCGCCGCGCAAGCGTCTGAGGCTATAACCTGCACGCAGAGTTTGACGCCAGGCTGCGAATAACGGGGGGATGGAGAATGGCATAGGGACTCCACAGTAGACGGCACGCCGTCGAAATAGGGCTGAAGGCTCTTTCAGTATGCCCAGCCTTGTCTTCGAGAGTATTGATCTGGATCGGTTATTCGCCCGATTGATCATCATGCTAGAGTGCTCGGCCTCGTCCCAGGAGCCTGTCATGAGTCTTTTGATCCGCAGCTGCGCCGCCCTGATGTTGGTCTTCAGCCTACCCCTGGCCGCCGCTCCGGCACCGATGCATGTGCAGTTTTTGCCCCCGGACGACTTGACTCTGCGTGAAGCGGAACCCGAGCAGCAACAACTGTTGCAGGTCACCGAGTATTCGGTGGTCCTCGGCAGCCAACGTCAGTCCAACCAACAACCGATCCCGGTCACCTCACCCTTGCTGATCCGCCTCAAGGGCAAACCCTTGAACAAGGGTGCGACCATCAGCCAGGTGCTGGTCAACTTCGATGGCGAAAGCAAAAGCCTGAAAAAGCCGATCTACGACAACAAAAGCAAAACGCTAACGCTCTATTACCCGTTGGCCCAGTACCGGGTAGTGATCGACTTGCTGCGCAACGACACGGTGTATTGCCAGTTTCTGAGTTACGCCAACGGCCATATCTGGGCCGATCTGCACACCGGCAGCGTTCGTCCGCGTTGAGCCCGGCATCAAGGCAGGGGTAAACTGCCCGCCCTGTGAAATGTCTGCGAGCTGGAGTCGGCAATGCGTAAAGATAAGAAGCAAGTGATTGGTGACGAGATCGGCGATGCGCAGATCAAACTGTTCCTCGATTTTGAGCCGGTCGACGCCACTTCACCGTCGCTGCACAAACTGATCAAGGCCTACCGCGGTCTGCGCATCGATGACTTCGAGCGTTTTCTGACGTTCTTTGTCGAAGCCGGCTACGATCTGGACGGCAAGGATGAGCACGGCAATGACTTCGTGGCCCTGATTCAGGATCAACGTAACGCGGCCGAGTACATCGAGTTGATCGACAAGGCTCGCGGTTAACGTCAGGCACACTGGAATTTTGTGGCGAGGGAGCTTGCTCCCGTTGGGCTGCGAAGCGGCCCCAAAATGCTGCGAATGGCGGAGATTTTGTGAGCGCTGCGCACTGGTGCGCCAGCCCGGTCAAGCGGGAGCAAGCACCCTCGCCACAAGATTGTTTCACCGCACACAAAAAAACGCCCCGCCCTCAATGAGGACGGGGCGTTTTTTATGCGGCTGAATCAAGCGTAGCTTTGGGTTTCGCTGCTTGCTTCAACCAGTTCCAGTGCGACGTTGTTCTGCGCATTGATCTTGCGATACAGCGCAGCGTCGGTTTCCAGGACTTTCTCCCGAGCCGGGAAGATTTCCGCCAGTTTGGCAGCCCACTCGCCCTTGGCCTTGTTCGGGAAGCATTTCTCGATCAATTCCAGCATGATCGACACGGTCACCGAGGCGCCTGGCGAGGCGCCGAGCAGAGCGGCAAGGGAACCGTCCTTGGCCGCGACCAGTTCGGTACCGAACTGCAGAACGCCGCCTTTCTTCGGGTCTTTCTTGATGATCTGCACCCGTTGGCCGGCCACTTCCAGGCGCCAGTCTTCGGCTTTCGCTTCAGGGTAGAAGCGACGCAGGGATTCCAGGCGCTGCTCCATCGACTGCATCACTTCGCTGACCAGATACTTGGTCAGGTCCATGTTGTTTTTGGCCACGGCCAGCATTGGACCGATGTTGCCGGCGCGAACCGACATCGGCAGGTCCATGAACGAACCGTGCTTGAGGAACTTGGTGGTGAAACCGGCATAAGGTCCGAACAGCAGGGACTTTTTGCCATCGACCACACGGGTGTCCAGGTGCGGCACGGACATTGGTGGCGAACCGACCGCGGCCTGGCTGTAGACCTTGGCCTGGTGGTGCTTGACCACTTCCGGGTTGTCGCAACGCAGCCACTGGCCGCTGATCGGGAAGCCGCCGAAGCCTTTGCTTTCTTCGATGCCCGACGCTTGCAGCAGCGGCAGTGCCGCGCCGCCGGCGCCAAGGAAGACGAATTTGGCGTCGACTTCGCGGGTATTGCCGCTGTTGACGTCCTTGATGCTGACGGTCCAGCCGCCGTTGTTACGCTTCAGGCCGGTGACGCGCTTGCAGTACTTGACCTGGGCATCGGGCGCGCTGGTCAGGTGCTTGAGCAGTTGGTTGGTCAGGGCGCCGAAGTTGACGTCGGTGCCGTTCATCACGCGGGTGGCGGCGAGGACTTCGTCAGCCGGACGGCCCGGCATCATCAGCGGCATCCACTCGGCCATCTTGGCTTTGTCTTCGGTGTATTCCATGTCCGAGAAGGCATGGTGCTTGCTCAGGGTCTTGAAGCGTTCCTTGAGGAAGGACACGCCATTCTCACCCTGCACGAAGCTCAGGTGCGGCACCGGGCTGATGAACGATTTGCACGAACCGAAGGTGCCTTTCTTGGTCAGGTAGGACCAGAACTGCTTCGACACCTCGAACTGGGTGTTGATGTGCACGGCTTTCTTGATGTCGACGGTGCCGTCAGCGGCCTGCGGCGTGTAGTTCAGCTCACACAGCCCGGCGTGACCGGTACCGGCGTTGTTCCACGGATTGGAACTCTCCGCGGCACCGGAATCCATCAGCTCGACGACTTCCAGCTTGATCGCGGGGTCGAGCTCTTTAAGCAGTACAGCGAGGGTGGCACTCATGATGCCGGCCCCAACCAGTACTACGTCGACTGCTTCGTTATGCGCCATTTAACGCGTCTCCAAAATCTGCAGCACCAAATTGTCGGCATAGCTGCCAGGCGTTCCGGGGCGTGTCAGTGATGCCCCAGGTACCCATGGCCAGGATCGCCATGTCCGAATCTTCGCAATTTTTCGCAACTTCGACGGATGCATGCGGCCTGGCTTCAAGAGTCACATGAACTCATTTCGGCACGCGGCTGGCAATTCGACTTATGGTCGAGACATCCGTTTGTGCAACCAAATCCGTAGCGGACAGGCTTCAGGCTCCGGTGTTCGAGGAGTACTCGGTCCTGTGTCGTTGGGCTGTTGTAGACGCTAATGGTGCATTTTCAGACGCAAAACTATTCATTTGCTCGCCACACTCTTGTGAAGTTGTGAAAACCCGTTTTTTTCACGCTCTTTTGAAGACGTGAACCTCAAAAAAGGGCTGTCCCAGCCTGGCACCGTGCCCGGATGGATTGCCGCCATGGGGTGCATGGGCAGCAAAAACGGGCAAACAGCTCAGTGACCGAGCGTAATGACAGCTCTGCAGATTCGCGAAAAGTGGGGGTTTTGCTTGAGAAACAGCAAGCGCGCCAGCTTCACTCGATCTGTGTGGGCGGCTCTCTGTGGGCGGTGCGGGGTGTCAATACCGAGGCATTGAACGATGCTGCGAGGCCCGATCAGGAGACGTCCTTATAATCGGGGGGAGATTGTATCTAAGAAACGCAGGGAAATGGTCGTGTTTAATGACTTTTATTAGGCGTCGGGTCAGGTGGTCAGCAGTTGCTGCGCGCGTGCACGTGGCTGGTGCTGGCTGACACGGGCACTGGCGGGCAGAGGCTGGTGCAGCCAGTTGAGGCGAATTTCTTCGATTTCGACCCAACCATCGCCCATGGGCTGGAGGCTGCACTGCTTGAAGGCCTGGCAGTGGCCATTGTGGTCGAGCAGGGCGAAACTGCGGTGCAGCGGGCGTGGCGCGAACAGGGAGACGAGAAAACGCATGGCAACGTACCTTTTGGGGGTGACTGCCATAAAGGTTGCCAGCGGGCGGTGACAAAGGTGTGACAGGAACCGCGCTGCGCCGGGTTTGTCAGAGATTTCAGTAATCGTTGCGCGAAGCTAGTTCGCCGCAGTGGCGCACCGCTATACTGCGGGCATCGTTAGTTGCCTGATTCTGGAGAGAAGAGCATGTTGCAACGCCTGTTGTTCGGTTTGATCACTGTGACCAGTTTGACCCTCGTCGGCTGCGCCCACAGCCCGCAACAACTGAGCCCGGAACCCAAGCTGACGGCTCAGCTGGCGCCGGTCGGCCATGGTCAGCCGGTGGTGGTGCGTGTGGTGGACGGTCGTCCATCGCCAACCCTGGGGACCCGTGGCGGTCTGTACCCGGAGACCAGTGCGATCACGGTGCAGGGCGCGCAGATTCTGCCGAAGCTGCAGGCTCAAGCTGAGGCGGCCGTGCGGTTGCTGGGCTTCACGCCGACGGCCAATGCGCTGAATGCGCCGCAATTGACGGTGACCCTGGCCGAGCTGAAGTATCAGTCGCCCAAAGAAGGTTTGTATGTGACTGAAGCTACAATTGGCGCGACGTTCCGTTCCGATGTGCAGAATGCCAACCGTCGTTACAGCGGTCGCTACGGCGCGTCGCTGGATCAGCGTTTTGGCATGGCGCCGAATCAGGAAACCAATACCAAGCTGGTCAGTGATGTGCTGAGTGATGCGTTGACCCGCTTGTTCAAGGACCCGACGATTGGTCAGGTGCTTGGCGAGTAACGGTTTGTAGCTTGTTTAAAGAACCCGGCGCCAGTGATGGCGCCGGGTTTTTTTGTGCCTGCCGTTCCAGCAAGGGAAATCAAGCCGCTTGCGAATAGAAGTCCAGAACACTCACCCCGGTCAGCAAATCCGTCTCCGGCAAATCCGCATGTTGATGCCCGCCCAACGCGCAATACACCAGCCAATGCCGGTCCTGTACATTGAAGGCGAGGCTGCCGACTAAGGTTTGTTGTTCGTCGCTTTGGGCAATGAGGTAAAGACGATCCTGGTTTTCGGCGTGGAGCATGACGCGGTCCGTGTCGGTTTCGAAGGGCGACAGACTGGCGGATTCAGATGACGGCGCCGTGACACAGGACAATAATCGGCTAAATGGTTTCGTTATTTGTCGGAAAGGGGGGGCAGGCCGGAGCGCTTTCGGTAGAATCCGCGCCGTGGTCGTCGGTCCCGGCGTCTGTTACACCGGTTTGCCTGAGGTTTGTGATGTCGCTGCAATTGATTTCGCTCTTTACCGCTCATCCCGCCAAACTGATCAACCTGCTGGCCTTGCTGTTCGCCTGCCCGGGCGGCTGGTTGCTGCACGCCACCCGTCGTCGTGAACAGCGCGCGATGGCCAGTATCGAAGCCCAGCGCCAGAGCCGACCCAGCGAAGAGCCGACGCTCGATTGGGCGACCTTGCGCATGAACCGGTTTTTCTATCGCTTCGGTTTTGCCTGCCTTGGGATGGCGCTGCTGGTGTCGTGGGTCAGTACTCGCGTCTGAAGTTCTGACACAGTTACAGTGTCTGACTGACCTACTGCACCAAGACAAACAAAAACGGCGCCCGAAGGCGCCGTTGTCGTATCCAGCCATTACCCTACAACGGTAGCCCGGCCTTGACCCGATACTGATTACGCACCGGCATCGCATATTGCAGCACCAGGAACGGACGATGTTCCTCGGGGCAAGCTTCCAGTCGACGCTGCCATTCTTCCTGAGCCTTGGCCAGTTCATCTGCCGCAAACAGCTCGGCCGCTTTCGGCACCTGCAATTGCGGGTCGGCGTCTTTCCACTGCGCATACGCCAGGTAATGCACCGGGAATAACCGGTAACCGCCCAGAATCTGCTTGTCCATTTCGATCGCCAATTGCTTGGTGTCTTCGAACAGTTCGGTGATCGGCGCGGCGAAGTTCACGTGGACCCGGCCTTTGTAACCGGTGATGCCCTTGGCGATGCTCGCGTCATCCTCGCCCGGCGCCTTGGTGTAGGTGCCGGTGGTGGCGCGGATGTACAGCTCGCGGGCCTTGGCCTGGTCGCAGGGGTCGTACTCGTAGCTGATCGACACCGGGGTGAGGTTCAGCGAACGGATGACTTCGCCGAACGGCTCGTCCTTGCGGCTCATGTGGAACATCTTGAGGATCGCCGACTCGGTGCGGTCGTCGCCGTCCTTGGCCCGGCCTTCAGCCTGAGCGATCCAGATCGAGGCGCAATCGTTGCGGATCGAATGGTTGATGTAGGCCGACAACAATTGATACGCCGCCATTTTCTCGCGACGACCGGTGATCGAACGGTGCACGATGAAGCTCTTGTTCAGGCGCATCAGGTCGCTGACAAAAGGCTTCTGCAGCAGGTTATCGCCAATGGCAATGCGTGGGGTCGGCAGGCCGGCGTGGTACACGGCGTAGTTGACGAAGGCAGGGTCCATCACGATGTCGCGGTGGTTGGCGATGAACAGGTAGGCACTGCCGGACTTGAATTGCTCCACGCCGGTGTAGGTCACCCCGTCCGTGGCGCGCTCGATGGTGTGGTCGACGTAAAACTCGACTTTGTCCTGCAACGTGGCCACTGACGTGACGTCGGCGAACTCACGGCGTAGCCGATGCGCTATAAGAGGTTTGAGCATCCAGCCGAAGGCACCGGCAAAGCGCGGGAAGCGGAAGTGGGTGAGGATATCTAGAAACGCCTTGTCGCCGAGCAGACGTGCCAGCACTGCTGGGACTTCGCTGTCGTCGTAAGGTCGGATGGCATCGAATTCGCCCATCATGCTCTCTTGTTAGAAACGGCTAGGGTAAGTAAAGGTATTGATCGAAAACCAACGGGGCACGGTCTGAAAGGTAGTCAGACAAAAATAGCCCTGTAAATAGACCGGCGATTATACGCACAAGTCACCTGGGAGACCGCGATGCTGGAAACTGCGCAGTATGAATGTCCGTATTGCGGTGAAGAAGTCGAGGCTGTTCTGGATTTGTCTGGCGGTGATCAGACCTATATCGAGGATTGTCCGGTGTGTTGTCGTCCCATTACCTTTGTCTTGCAGGTTCACGGCGAGGAGTGGCACCTCGACGTCTACAGCGAAAACGAATGAAGGGGTTCACCCATGCAGCGTATCTACGAGCCGGAAAACCTGATGGAAGGCGAATTGCTGCTAAGCATGCTGGCCAGTGAAGGCATCGAGGCGCATCTGGTGGGCCGGGATTTGATCGGCGGTACCGGGGAATTGCCGATATTCGGCCTGCTGGGTGTATCGGTCGATAACGACCAGGCGCAATACGCGCGGGAACTGATCGCCGCGTACAATGCCGCGCTGCCGCTGTCCGGCGATGAACCGGACAGCTTTCCCGGCACGCTGGTCTGTTAGGCTGACGTTCGTTTGATCAAGAGTCGTATTGCCCCATGTGTGGACGTTATGCCCTGTTTCGCTGGAACCCCGCCTTCGCAGCCCTGCCCGGATTTCCCGCCGATCAGCAGGCCCAGTGGAATATTTCTCCCAACGATTCGGTGTTGATGCTGCGTGCCGGTGCAGACGGGCAGCGTGAGTTGGCCCGCGCCCGCTGGGGCCTGACGCCGCCGTGGCTGACCGACCTGTCCCGCACGCCGGCCCATGCCCGTGCCGAAACCGTTGCCGAACAGCCGATGTTTCGCGAAGCCTTGCGCCTGCGCCGTTGTCTGCTGCCGGCCAATGGTTTTTACGAGTGGCGCGGTACTACGCGCAAACGTCCATACTGGCTGACTCCGGGGGAGGGCTCGACGCTTTACTTCGCGGCGATCTGGGAAGCGTATCCAGTGCAGGAGCAGGTATGGCTGAGTACGGCGGTGATCACCCAACCTGCTTCGAGTCAGCGTCGGCCGTTGATTCTCGATGCGGCGGGGCAGGAAGCCTGGCTCAATCCTGAAACCCCGCTACATGCCTTGCAGGCGCTGCTGGCCAGCGAACCCGCGGCGCTGCGCGAGCGGGTGCTGGCGAACATGGTGAATGATCCGAAGCTCAATGGGCCGGAGTGTTTGACCCCGGGCTGAGCGCGTAATGATCGTTCCCACGCTCCGCGTGGGAATGCAGCCATGGACGCTCCGCGTCATTGAACCCTAAACCTTGAACTGATTGATCAACCGGCGCTGCTGTTCCGCCAACTTGGTCAAATCCGCACTCGCTGCGCTCGATTCATCCGCACCACCAGCCACTTCATTGGCTACTTGCCCGATGTTGATCACGTTGCGGTTGATGTCGTCGGCCACCGCGCTCTGTTCCTCGGCGGCGCTGGCGATCTGGGTGTTCATGTCGTTGATCACCGACACCGCTTGCGTAATGGTCTCCAGCGCTTGGGCCGCTTTCGCCGCGTGCTGCACGCTTTCGTCGGTGCGGTTCTGACTGTCTTCCATGACCCGCACCACATCGCGGGTGCCTTGTTGCAGTTGCTGGATCATGGTCTGGATTTCTTCCGTGGCCTTCTGGGTTTTCTGCGCCAGGTTGCGTACTTCATCGGCCACCACCGCAAAACCCCGACCCTGTTCACCGGCCCGCGCGGCTTCGATGGCCGCGTTCAAGGCGAGCAGGTTGGTCTGCTCGGCGATGCCGCGAATGGCCGTCAGGATCGCGTTGATGTTTTCGCTGTCCTTGGCCAGGGTCTGCACCACGCCGACGGCTTTGCCGATTTCGATGGCCAACACACCAATCGAATTCGACGTATCCCGGACGATTTGCATGCCTTGCGCCGCCGCCTGATCTGCATGACTGGCAGCTTGCGCGGCCTGGGTGGCGTTGCGCGCCACGTCCTGGGCGGTGGCGGTCATTTCGTGTACGGCGGTGGCGACCTGATCGATCTCGGCCATTTGTTTGTGCACACCGATGTTGGTGCGAATGGCAATGTCGGCGGTGTGTTCCGACGAGTCGCTGACGCTCTGCACCGAAGTCACCACTTGAGTAATCATCGCCTGCAACTTGGCCAGGAAGGTGTTGAAGCCCTTCGCGATCGAGCCCAGTTCGTCGCTGCGGTCGCTGGTCAGGCGGCGGGTCAGGTCGCCTTCGCCCTGGGCGATGTCATCGAGCATGGTCACCATCTGCTTCAGCGGCCGGGCAATGCCGTGGCCCACCAGCCAGATCACCAACAAACCAATGCCGGCGATCAGCAGGCCAACCATGGCCATGCCAAAGGTGTCGGACTTGCGCTGTGCGTCCAGGTCACTCTGAAGTTTTTGCAGGTCGGCCATCACCGCGTTCAGCGGCAGTTGCAGCATCAAGGTCCAGCGGGCGTCGGTCTGGCCGATGCCGAAGGGCAGGTACAACTCGATCCGGCCTTGGGCCTTGTCGACGGTGTAAGTCACTTCGCCACGCTTGAGATTGGCCATGTTGGCAATCTGCTTGCTGTCGAGGATGTCGCTGACCTTTTCGCCGAATTTGCTCGGGTCTTTGGTGTAGGCGACGATCCGGCCGTTACCGCCGATCAGGGCCATTTCTCCGGCGCCGCTGTACAGTTTCTGATTCGCCCCCAGGAGCATTTCCTGGATGAAGTTCACCGACAGGTCGGCGCCGACGATGCCCTGGAACGCGCCGTTGAGCATGATCGGTTCAATGAAGGAGGCGAGCATGACGATCTTGTCGCCAACCTTGTAGGGCGCCGGATCGATCACGCAGGATTTTTTGGTTTCCTTGGAGCACAGGTAGTACTCGCTGGCGCGCACACCGGTGGACAAGGTTTTCTGGTCGTCGACGTCGACCAGTTTGTCCAGGCCCAGGCTGCCGTCTTCGTTACGGAACCACCATGGCAGGAAGCGCCCGTTACTGGCGTCGATGCCGACTACTTTGGTGTCGACGTAGGCCGCATCGTTGTGGTCGAGGGCGTTTTTTTCCCACCCAATGTAGGTGCCGAGAATTTTCGGGTTCCGGGCGACGTTTTCCTTGATCAGGCTGATCAGTTGCTCGCGGCTAAGGCTCAGTTGCGGCTGGCCGTCGGCGCCTGGTGTGCCGATCAATGCGTTGACCCGCACCAGACCGCCGGCAATCAGCAGCGGTGCTTCGAGTTCGCGCTGGATCTGGCTGACCTGGGTTTGTGCCAGCGACGTCAGGCGCTGTTCGATGACTTGCTCAAACTGCGCCTGAGTCCGTTGCTGGACCATGTCTTGGGTCCGGGCGCCGGAAAACAGCGCGTACAGCACCAGGGCTGCGACAACGCTGAGCACAATGGCGCCGGCCAGGGCGGCAACGGAAAACTGGATCGACTTGAATTTCATGGGTGCTCCGCACGCAAGAGGACGTCTGCAGAGCTGTATCGGCACTGGGGCGGTGGGGCATGAGCCAGATGTAACGAATTGGCTGTTTTAGAGTGCTGGATGTCGTAAATGAATCATTGCTGGCCGTGATCAGCCGCGGTGGACGCTGTTGTGTGAATTTTTTCCTACGGTAATCGGGGCTTTGTCTGAAATGTACGTGCTACACGTCCGTTGTATCTGGCGCCGATACAAATCCCCACCTAGGATACGCGGCATGTTTCCAGGGAGCTTCTTGATGAGTAAGACATTGGTTTTGTGTGCACTGAGTGCGAGTCTGCTGCTTGCCGGTTGTCAGTCGGTCAACACCACCAGCGGTGGCGCCGTGGGCGTTGAGCGCACGCAATACATGTTCAGTATGTTGTCGACCTCCGAGGTCAACCAGATGTACGCCCAGTCTTATCAACAGACCATCGGGGAGGCGAGCACCAAAGGCGTGCTGGATAAATCCAGTAACAATGCGAAGCGCGTCCAGGCCATCTCCAATCGCCTGATTGCCCAGGCACCGGTGTTTCGTCCGGATTCGGCCCAGTGGCAATGGGAAGTGAACCTGATCAAGAGCGATGAGCTGAATGCCTCCTGCGGGCCTGGCGGCAAGATCATTTTCTACAGCGGGCTGATCGACACCCTGCAACTCACTGACGACGAAATCGCCGCCATCATTGGCCATGAAATCGCTCACGCCTTGCGCGAGCACAGTCGTGAAGCGATGTCCAGGGCTTATGGTCTCGAAATGGCCAAGCAGGGCGCCGGTGCGTTGCTCGGTCTGGGGCAGGACAGCCTGGCCCTGGCGGACACCGTGGCCAAATACGGCATGACCTTGCCCAACAGTCGCGAGAACGAAAACGAAGCCGACTTGATCGGCCTCGAACTGGCCGCCCGCGCTGGTTACAACCCGAACTCTGCGATCACCCTGTGGAACAAAATGAGCAAAGCCTCGGAAGGCGCACCGCCAGAGTTCTTGAGCACTCACCCGGCGTCGGCCAGTCGGATTGCGTCGTTGCAGGCGGCGATTCCGAAAGTCATGCCGTTGTACGAGAAAGCCAGGAAATCCTGATCATCAAGTGCTGAGGCTTGTGGCGAGGAGGCTTGTCGGAACGGCCCCTCGCCACAATCTGTTACTCACCAGATCCAGGGTCAAACCCAGCCACTGCTCTGCATCGCCTTGTACACCGCGACAATCGCCAGGATGAAGAACGCCGACGCCGCCAGGCGACGGATCAAAGTCAGAGGCAGTTTTTCCGCTGCAAAATTACCCGCCAGTACCACCGGCACGTTCGCAATCAACATCCCGGCGGTGGTGCCGAGGATCACCAGCCACAGATCCGGGTATTGCGCGGCGAGCATCACGGTCGCGACCTGGGTCTTGTCGCCCATCTCCGCGAGGAAGAACGCAATCAGCGTGGTCAGGAACGGTCCGAACTTGCGGGCGGTGCTGGCTTCGTCTTCGTCCATCTTGTCCGGCACCAGTGTCCACAGCGCCGTGGCGGCGAAGCTGGCGGCGAGGATCCAGTGAAGCGTCGCATTCGAGAAGAAACTGCCGAACCAGGCGCCTACCGCACCGGCCGCCGCGTGGTTGGCCAGGGTCGCGGCGACGATGCCGGCGATGATCGGCCAGGGTTTGCGAAAGCGAGCGGCGAGAATGAGTGCGAGCAGTTGCGTCTTGTCGCCGATTTCGGCCAAGGCAACGATTGCGGTGGGAACGAGTAGAGAGTCCAGCATCATCAGGGTTTTCCTAAGGGGCGGGTCGACACGGCTATGACACGTACAGCCTTCCCGCCCCGGGTAAGGTGTTCGTGTCATAGGTCTTGTCAAACCCTGCGATCCGTCTGATGCGGACGCGTGGGTCGCATACGCCATGGTCTGAGGACCAAGTATGTTGACGTATGCCGGACGAGCATGGCGCTCGTGGGAGACTACTCCCCTAGGACGGAGCGGATTCTGCCTAGGCAAATCCGATTGGGCAAGCCTTCTTTTACAAAAGCGTTTTCAGCCACGCTTGGCCCGGTAGATTCTAAAACCCTGTCCTTCAGCCTTGATCGCACACGCGCCCAAGTGCTCTTCGATCAGCGGCTGATACTTCAGGAAACTGTTGGCAACCAACCGCAGTTCGCCGCCATTTTTCAGATGTTTAGCTGCTTTTCGCAGCAAGTTTTCTGTGGCGAAGTAATCGGTGTGTACGCCGACATGGAACGGTGGATTACTCAGAATCGCGCTCAAGCCCATGGGCGCTGCGTCGATGCCGTCACCGGTCAGCACTTCCGCTTCCAGACCGTTGGCGGCCAGGGTCAGGCGACTGCTGGCGGCGGCAAATGCGTCGACATCGAGCAAGGTAACCTGGTTGTGCGGATAACGCCGCTTGACCGCGGCCCCCAGCACGCCTGCGCCGCAACCGAAGTCCAGCAGGTGGCCGCTGGGCAGTTTGTCCAGATGTTCCAGCAGCAGGGCGCTGCCGCGATCCAGTCGGCCATGGCTGAACACACCCGGCAGGCTGATGACTTTCAACGGCCCTTCGGCCAATGGCAGTTCATAGGTCTGGGCCAGGCTTTCCAGCGACTTGGCTTCTGGCGCATTGGCCACGGTGACCTGCCAGAGCTGGCAATGCCGTGCGCTGTCGAGCTTGCGTGGTTTGCCGAAGGGGTTCAACTGCTTGGCCGCGCCTTCGATGCCGCTGCGTTTTTCGCCGACCAGATACAACTCACGACCGGCCAGACGAGAGGCGAGGGCGTTGAGGATATAGTCGGTCAGGTCCTTGGACTTGGGCAGAAACACCACGGCGCTGTCGAATTCGCGCTCGGGCGCATTCACGCCAAAATGGCTGCGCCCGGCGAAACGGGCGTCCAGTGCTGCTTGATCGCCGGCGTGCCAGCACCAGCCGTGGGTCTCGGGCAGGCGACCCAGCAAGTCGTCGGCGGGCAAACCGGCCAGCAGCACCGAACCCTGGAACAACTCGGCCTGACGAAGCAGTACTTCACTGCGCGGATCCATACTCTGCTCCTTGAAAAAAAGTGCCGCAGTTTATCAACTGACGACCCGCAGCGCTTTACCGCTGAAATAAGCCTGAGCGTTTTCCGTCAACTGGCCAACGATTCGCTGCCGCGCCTCGCGGCTGCCCCAGGCGTTGTGCGGGGTGACGATTAGCCGTGGAATGTCCTGGGCCAGCAGCGGATTGCCCGCAGTCGGTGGTTCGACACTCAACACGTCGGTGGCCGCGCCGCCCAAGTGGCCGTTGCGCAGGGCGTCGGCCAATGCGTGTTCGTCGATCAAGCCGCCGCGCGCGGTGTTGACCACGAAAGCACCGGGCTTCATCGAGGCCAGTTCACGGGCACCGATGAAGTGTCGGGTGTGTTCGTTGAGCGGGCAATGCAGGGTCAGGGCGTCGATTTGCGGCAGCAGCTCGTCCAGCGGCAAGCGGTCCGGGCGGGCAGGGCGGCCCGGAATCTGCCCCAACAAGACGCGCATGCCGAACGCTTCGGCCAGCCGCGCGACGGCACCGCCCAGTTCACCGTGGCCGAGCAAACCGAGGGTTTTGCCTTCGAGTTCGACGATCGGGTAATCCAGCAGGCAGAACTGTTTCGCCTGTTGCCAGCGACCTTCGGCGACGGCTTTTTGATAGTCGCCCAGGCGCGTCGCCAGGTTCAGTAACAACATGATCGTGTGCTGAGCCACCGACGGCGTGCCGTAACCCTGGCAATTGCAAACAGTGATGCCGTGGGCGCGGGCTGCAGCAAGGTCGACATTGTTGGTGCCGGTGGCGGTGATCAGGATCAACTTCAACTCGGGGCTGGCCGCCATGGCCGCCGCATCAATCAGGATTTTATTGGTGATGGCGACAGTGGCGCCTTTGAGGCGTTCGATCACCTGCGCAGGCGTGGTCTGGGCGAACAGCTGCAAGTCGCTGAAGCACTCGCGTAGTGGGCTGAGGTCGAGATCGCCGAGGTCCAGGGACGGATGGTCGAGGAAAACGGCGCGGCGAGAGTTCGTCATCAACTGTACCTTTTGTGCATTGAACTGAGGGCGTAATCTGCCGAGCCTACCAGATGAAACGAGCAGTTACGCTTGGCCAAAAGGAGCCCCCATGTACTGGACAGAATTCTTGACCGTTGCGCTGATTCACCTGCTGGCTGTTGCAAGCCCCGGCCCGGATTTCGCCGTGGTGGTGCGGGAGAGCGTGACTCACGGTCGCCGTGCCGGGACCTGGACGGCGCTGGGCGTCGGTTCGGCGATTTTCCTGCACGTCGGTTATTCGCTGCTGGGGATCGGGCTGATCGTGTCTCAGTCGATCGTGCTGTTCAACGCCTTGAAATGGGCCGCTGCCGCGTACCTGCTGTACATCGGCTACAAGGCCCTGCGCGCGCAACCGGCCAAACCTGCGGCTGACGATCTGCACCAGGAAGCGGGTGAGCGCACCGCGCGGGGCGCCTTCACTGCGGGGTTCGTGACCAATGGCCTGAACCCGAAAGCCACGCTGTTTTTCCTGTCGCTGTTCACCGTGGTGATCAACCCGCACACGCCGCTGGCGGTACAGGCCGGTTACGGGATCTATCTGGCAGCGGCAACGGCGCTCTGGTTTTGCCTGGTGGCGATGTTGTTCAGTCAACAACGCGTGCGCGCCGGTTTCGCCCGCATGGGCCACTGGTTCGACCGGACCATGGGCGCGGTGCTGATCGCCATCGGCGTGAAACTCGCGTTCACCGAGATGCATTGATCGCGCTGAGTGTCTACGGGGGATTGAGTTCGCTCAATTTGTTCAGCGCGTTCAGGTATTCCCGAGGGTTTTCCCCGAGCAAACGGCGAAACATTGCGCTGAACGCCCGAGCACTGCCGTAGCCCAGGTCGCGCGCCACGCTCTGCACGCTTTCCCCGGCGAGCAGACGCGGCAGGGCTTCCATCAGGCGCAGTTGCTGGCGCCAGGCATTGAAATTCATCTTCAGTTGCTGCTGGAACAGCCGCGCCAAGGTTCGAGAGCTGGCGCCGACCTGTTGTGCCCAGTCTTCCAGGGTGTTGGAGTGATTCGGTGCGCGCAGCAGCGCCATGCAGATGCCCTGCAGGCGTCGGTCCTCGGGCATTGGAATGTGTAGCGGAAGGTTTTCCAGGCTGGCGATCTCTTCCAGCATCAGCTTCTGAATCAATGAGTTTTCCGCGTGTCGCGGACCTTGCACCGCGCGCAGGATCAGCTCGCGCAGCAGCGGTGTGACGGCCAGCACACAGCACTGTTGCAGCGTTGGCGGCGACAGTTCGGGGGCAATGAACAGCGAACGCATGCGCACCTCGCCCGACATGAAAATTTCATGCGCCACCAATGGTGGAATCCATACGGCTCGGGTTGGTGGAATGACCCAGGCACCTTGCGCAGTGACCACTCGCATGGTGCCGCAAACGGCGTACAGCAACTGAGCTTCGCGGTGTTGATGCAGTTCCTGGTGAGCACCGTCCACGTAATCTCGCGGATAGGCGCTGACCGGCCCGTGCAGGAAATGGCTGATTAACATGTCAGATCCAATGACTTTGTTGTCAGGATTACTCTTTTTCGCCAACTTAGCATAAGCCGCTCACTACAACGTAAGCGTGCCGCGATGAACCAGTCCAGAAATGTCCTCCGCTATATCAACGCAGCTCATGTGATCGATCACATGTTCATGCTGATTTTTCCCGCCGCCGTTCTCGGCATGACCCAGGCCTTCGCACTGGACTACGCCGCGCTGATCGGCCTGTCTCTCGGCGGCTTTATTGCCTTTGGCGCCTGTTCGCTGCCGGCCGGCTGGCTGGGGGATCGCTGGAGCCGACGGAAAATGATGCTGGTGTTTTTTTTCGGCATTGGCGCTTCGGCGATCTTTACCGGCGTGAGCAGCAGCGCACCGATGCTGGTAATCGGCCTGACGCTGATCGGTATTTTCGCCGCGATCTATCACCCGGTGGGCACCGCGATGCTGGTGGCTTACGCGCAGAACCGGGGCCGCGAAATCGGTATCAACGGCATGTGGGGCAACCTTGGCGTGGCGTTTTCGGCGCTGATCACCGGGTTGCTGGTGGCGCAACTCGGCTGGCGTTCGGCATTCGTTTTGCCTGGCATGGTGGCGATTGGGCTGGGCATCGGTTTCGCGTTTCAGGTGCGCGAAGAACCGATCCCCAAGCGTGCGCACATACCGCTCAAAGATGCGGCCGGTCAGCGGATTTCCATGGTCATGGTGTTCGGCGTACTGGCCTTGGCCACCGCGACCGGCGGTGTGGTGTTCAACGCCACGACCATGACCTATCCGAAATTGTTTCAGGAACGCCTGCACGATTTGTTTACTTCACCGCAAATCCTTGGCGTCGTGGTCAGCCTGGCGTATGCCTTCGGCGCCGTGGCGCAGTTGAGCATCGGCCGGGTCTTGCATCGTTTCAGTCTGAAATGGCCGTTCATAGTGTTGACGCTGTGCCAGGCGCCACTGTTGTTCGGGTTGGCCTATGTCGACGGCTGGGCCGTGATCGTGCTGGGTGCGGCGTTCATGTTCGTGGTGTTTGGCCAGGTTACGGTGAATGATGCGATGGTCGCCAACTTTGTCGCGCCGCAATGGCAATCCCGAGTCTTCGCGCTGCGTTACTGTTTATCGTTCGGTGCCAGTGCTACCGCGATTCCGCTGATTTCGTTCGTCGAACCGCGCCAAGGTTTTGTAGGTCTTTACCTGATATTGGCGAGTATTGCGGCGTTGACCTTCGTGGCTGCAATGGTTTTCCCCCGGACACCGGCCGAGGCTGCCGTAGGAAAAATGGCGTAACGGCTGACGAATTCTCGCAAGTGCTGGCGTAAAGCTAGCATTTGTACGGTTCTGCAAATCATACCTTTGGCTGATTTGGCTGGCGTTCAAGGCCTCTAGAGTGCTTAGCTTTAGCAGCCAAGACTGTGCAGTCAAAAAGGGACTCTTATGTTGCAGACTCGCGTTATTCCTCCAGCCGAGGGCGCTTACCAGTATCCGCTGTTGATTAAACGGCTGCTGATGTCCGGCGCCCGTTACGAAAAAACTCGCGAAATCATCTACCGCGATCAGTTGCGCTACAGCTATCCGACCCTGATCGAGCGGGTTGCGCGGCTGGCCAATGTGCTGACAGAGGCCGGCGTGAAGGCCGGGGATACCGTGGCGGTAATGGACTGGGACAGCCATCGCTACCTGGAATGCATGTTCGCCATCCCGATGATCGGCGCGGTGATCCACACCATTAACGTGCGGCTGTCGCCAGAACAGATTCTCTACACCATGAACCACGCCGAGGACCGCTTTGTGCTGGTCAACAGCGAGTTCGTCGGTTTGTACAAGGCGATTGCCGGGCACCTGACCACGGTGGAGAAAACCCTGCTGCTGACCGACTTGCCGGAAAAAACTGCCGAGTTGCCGAACCTTGTCGGCGAGTACGAGCAACTGCTGGCCGCGGCGAGCCCGCAGTACGACTTCCAGGACTTCGACGAAAACTCGGTGGCCACCACGTTCTACACCACCGGCACCACCGGTAACCCCAAAGGCGTGTATTTCACCCATCGGCAACTGGTGCTGCATACCATGGGCGTGGCGACCATCATGGGCGCCATCGACAGCGTGCGGCTGTTGGGCACCAACGACGTGTACATGCCGATCACCCCGATGTTCCATGTGCATGCCTGGGGCTTGCCGTATGTGGCGACCATGCTCGGGCTCAAGCAGGTTTATCCGGGCCGTTACGACCCCGAGTATCTGGTGGAGCTGTGGCGCAAGGAGAAGGTGAGCTTTTCCCACTGCGTGCCGACCATTCTGCAAATGGTCCTCAATGCCAAGGCGGCGCAAAACGTCGATTTCGGTGGCTGGAAAATCGTCATCGGCGGCAGTGCGCTCAACCATGCGCTGTACGACGCCGCCAAGGCCAAGGGCATCCAATTGACCGCCGCCTATGGCATGTCGGAGACCGGGCCATTGGTATCATGCGCCCACCTCAACGATGAGCTGATGGCCGGCACCGAAGACGAACGCACCACCTACCGGATCAAGGCTGGTGTGCCGGGGCCGTTGGTCGAGGCGGCAATCGTCGACATCGAGGGCAACTTCCTGCCTGCCGATGGTGAAACCCAGGGCGAACTGGTGCTGCGTGCGCCGTGGCTCACCGAGGGTTACTTCAACGAGCCGCAAAAAGGCGCCGAGCTCTGGGCCGGGGGCTGGCTGCACACCGGCGACGTAGCAACCCTGGACAGCATGGGCGTGATCGACATCCGTGACCGGATCAAGGATGTGATCAAGACCGGTGGCGAGTGGATCTCTTCCCTGGACCTGGAAGACCTGATCAGTCGCCACCCTGCGGTACGTGAGGTAGCAGTAGTGGGCATCGCCGATCCGCAGTGGGGCGAGCGCCCATTTGCGCTGTTGGTGGTTCGCGAAGGGCATCAGATCGGGGCCAGGGAACTCAAGGAGCACCTCAAGCCGTACGTTGAACAGGGGCACCTGAGCAAGTGGGCTATCCCGAGTCAGATCGCCGTTGTTACTGAAATTCCCAAGACCAGCGTCGGCAAGCTCGACAAGAAGCGTATCCGCGTCGACATCACCGAATGGCAGGCCAACAACAGCACCTTCCTCTCGACGCTTTAAGCGTCATCTGGCGTGCCCGAAAGGGCACGCCAGAGCCACCAAGCAAGCGCTTGGCTTGTGAAATCCGATTTTTCAGCCATCCTTGCCGTGCCGACATGTGTCGGACTGGCGAAAGGACTGTTCCAGGGTGGCCGGCAGCGCAAATCACACTTTAGAGGGATCAAGCACTACTACCTGCTGGCTATAGTCCGCTCAAGGATTTTTAAGAACGGAGCTCACGCAATAAACGGGGCGATGCAACTTTGGAGTGACTTCGGACCGCTTGGCTTCCGGTTACCCACAGCGTTTTTAAAAGTACTAAGCCATAACAATAATGCACATGGAGTAGCGTCGATGACATCAGTAAACCAGTTCTGGCGCCGGGCGAAACTGCCCCTGGCGGTCAGTCTTGCCTCTTCGCTCGCCGGGCCCGCATTCGGCGTCAGTTTCAACGTTGGTGAAATCGAAGGTCAATTCGACTCATCCCTGTCGATCGGAGCCAGTTGGTCTACTCAGAGTCCCAACAAAAACCTGATCGGCGTCAATAACGGGGGCCATGGCCTGTCCCAGACGTCCGATGACGGTCACGCCAACTTCAAGAGTGGCGAAACCTTCTCGAAGATCTTCAAGGGTATTCATGACCTTGAATTGAAATACGGCGACACCGGTGTCTTCGTCCGAGGCAAATACTGGTACGACTTCGAACTCAAGGATGAAAGCCGCGAATTCAAGGACATCAGCGACAGCAACCGCAAGGAAGGCGCCAAATCCTCCGGCGGCGAGCTCCTCGACGCCTTCGTCTACCACAACTACTCCATTGCCGATCAGCCGGGTTCCGTGCGTCTGGGCAAGCAGGTTGTGAGCTGGGGTGAAAGTACTTTCATCGGCGGCGGCATCAACTCGATCAACCCGATCGACGTCTCCGCGTTTCGTCGTCCCGGCGCCGAGGTCAAGGAAGGTCTGATCCCGGTCAACATGTTCTACGTGTCCCAGAGCCTCACCGACACTCTGTCGGCCGAAGCCTTTTATCAACTGGAATGGGACCAGACCGTCGTCGACAACTGCGGCACCTTTTTCTCCCAGCCCGACATCATTGCCGACGGTTGCGACAACAACCTGCGCGTGCTGAACAAGCGCTCGACCATTCCGGGTGCCGCCTTGCCCACATTGGCCAGGCTGGGCGTCGACGTTAACGACGAAGGTGTACTGGTGCGTCGTGGCCCTGATCGCGATGCACGGGACAGTGGCCAGTGGGGCGCGTCCCTCAAATACATGTTCGAGCCGCTGGACACCGAGTTCGGTGCCTACTTCATGAACTACCACAGCCGTGCGCCGATCTTCAGCGCTACGGGGGCTCCAGCATCGGCCTATGCGCAGGCAGCGGCCTTGCCGGGGGCGCTTCGGGCTCTGGCGCCGTTGGTGGTCGCGGGTAACTCGAACTACTTCGTCGAGTACCCGGAAGACATCCGCCTCTACGGCTTGAGCTTCTCCACCACCTTGCCTACCGGCACGGCGTGGAGCGGTGAGCTCAGCTATCGTCCGAACGCGCCGGTGCAGCTCAACTCCACCGACATTCTGTTCGCCGGCGTGCGTCCATTGGGCGGCACCCTGACCAATGCTTCGCTGCTTAACGGTGTGCCGGGTCAGGACTTGCACGGCTATCGCCGCAAGGAAATCACCCAGTTCCAGACCACCCTGACGCACTTCTTCGATCAGGTCATGGGCGCCAGCCGCCTGACCCTGGTGGGCGAAGTGGGCGTGACCCACGTCGGTGGCCTGGAAAGCACCTCTGATGTCCGTTATGGCCGTGACCCGGTCTACGGGCCTGGCGAACTGCCGTCCACCGGTGGCCTCGATACCTGCTCGGCGATCCTCAACACCAGCACCATCAATGGTGCCGGCGCGGGTGCCGCTACCAACAACCGCAGCCGCAATTGCAACAACGACGGCTTCACTACGGCCACTTCGTGGGGTTATCGCGCCCGGGCCATTTGGGAATACCCCGACGTATTCGCCGGTGTGAACCTCAAGCCGAACGTGGCCTGGTCCCACGACGTGAGCGGTTACTCGCCAGGCCCTGGCGGCAACTTCGAGGAAGGTCGTAAAGCGGTAAGCCTGGGGCTCGATGCCGAATACCAGAACACCTACACCGCGAGCCTGGCGTACACCAACTTCTTCGACGGCAAGTACACCACCGTAGATGACCGCGACTTCGTTGCGCTCAGCTTCGGCGTGAACTTCTAAGCACAGTATTTTCAGGACGAACACATTTATGAAAATAACAAAGAGTCTGTTCCATGTTGGTGTTCTGGGGCTTTCGCTGCTGGCGACCGCTGTCATGGCGGCGGTCCCTGCGGCCGAAGCGGACAAGCTGGGCAAGAGCCTGACCCCGATGGGGGCCGAGATGGCAGGCAACGCCGACGGCTCGATCCCGGCCTGGAAGCCGATGCCAAAAAACGCCGGTAGCGTGGACAGCAAGGGTTTTCTGTCTGATCCGTTTGCGAGTGAAAAACCGCTGTTCACCATCACCGCGCAGAACGTCGACCAGTACAAGGACAAACTCGCGCCGGGCCAGTACGCGATGTTCAAGCGTTACCCGGAAACCTTCAAGATGCCGGTCTACCCGTCCCATCGCGGCGCCACTGTGCCGGATGAGGTGTTTGCCTCCATCAAGAAGAACGCTACCAACACTAACCTGGTGTCCGGCGGTAACGGTCTGGAGAATTTCGAAACCGCGATCCCGTTCCCGATTCCGAAAAGTGGCGTTGAAGTCATCTGGAACCATATCACCCGTTATCGCGGCGGCAGTGTGACCCGTCTGATAACCCAGGCCACGCCGCAGGCGAACGGCTCGTTCAGCCTGGTGTACTTCGAGGACCAGTTCGTGTTCCGCGACAGGATGAAGGATTACGACCCGAAGAACCCGGGCAACATTCTGTTCTACTTCAAGCAGAAAGTGACCGCGCCGGCTCGTCTGGCCGGTGGTGTGCTGCTGGTGCACGAAACCCTCGACCAGGTGAAAGAGCCGCGTTCGGCGTGGGTCTACAACGCCGGGCAGCGTCGTGTGCGTCGTGCGCCGCAAGTGTCCTATGACGGGCCGGGTACCGCTGCCGATGGCCTGCGTACCTCCGACAACCTGGACATGTACAACGGTGCGCCGGATCGCTATGACTGGAAGCTCGAAGGCAAGAAAGAGATGTACATCGCCTCCGACAGCTACAAGCTCGATTCGCCACAGCTGAAGTACGCCGACATCATCAAGGCTGGTCACATCAACCAGGACCTGGCTCGCTATGAACTGCGCCGGGTCTGGCATGTGGTCGCGACGCTTAAGGAAGGTCAGCGTCACATCTACGCCAAACGTGACTTCTACATTGACGAAGACACCTGGCAGGCGGCAGTGGTCGACCACTACGACGGTCGCGGGCAACTGTGGCGCGTCGCCGAGGCTCACTCCGAGAACTACTACGACAAGCAAGTGCCGTGGTACGCCCTCGAAACCTTGTACGACCTGCAATCGGGCCGCTACCTGGCACTGGGCATGAAGAACGAAGAGAAGTCGGCCTATAACTTCGGCTTCACCGCCAGCACCGCCGACTTCACTCCGGCCGCGTTGCGTCAGGAAGGCGTTCGCTAAAACGTTGTAACCCGAGGCCGCATCCTCGAAAAAACGCCCCGACTGGTTCGGGGCGTTTTTTTGGCAGTTCATAAAGATCGTTGTCCGGTATGGCTGTCCGGTTTACCGACATTTTTGCTCGTAGTCTTTTTGTAGCCATTTGTAGCAATAACCTTCAATAGCTCTTCGTTTACCGCTAGGCTGCGGACATCTGTAACGCCGCCATCAGTATTTCAAACAAGAGCCGGCCATGACTGATCTGTCCCCACTTCCGGGCCCTGCAAGCGTTGCCGTCGCGGCACTGGACGGGCGTTTTTTCCGGCCTCCGCTGCCCGCCGGCCATGTGCTGCGGCCGCGTCTGTGCGAGCGCCTGAGTGCAGGTCTCGGTGGCAGGCTGTTGCTGGTCAGCGCGCCGGCAGGGTTCGGCAAGAGTTCATTGGCGGTGGAGTTTTGTCAGGGGTTGCCGGATCACTGGCAAAGCCTGTGGCTGGGCTTGAGTCTGCGGGACAGTGATCCCGGCCGTTTTCTTGAGCGCCTGCTCGAAGGTCTTCAGGACTACTTTCCACAACTGGGCAGCCAGGCGTTGGGGCTGCTGAAAATGCGCCAACGTCATCAACCGTTCGCCTTTGAAGAATGGCTGGACGGTTTGCTCGATGAACTGGCCGTGCACCTCTCACCCAACACGCCGCTGCTGTTGGTACTTGATGACTATCATCTGGCCCAGGGGCCGGTGCTCGATCGTTGTCTGCAGTTTTTCCTCAATCATTTACCCGATGGCCTGTTGGTCATGGTCACCAGTCGGCAGCGTCCGGACTGGCATCTGGCACGCCTGCGGCTGTCGCGGCAACTGCTCGAGTTGCATGAGCAGGATCTTCGGTTGACCCATGATGAAGCCCTGAGCCTGCTTGATCGACACAGCATTTCATTGCGTGGCGAGGCGCTGGAGAATTTGATCCAGCGCAGCGAAGGCTGGGTGGCAGGGCTGCGCTTCTGGCTCTTGGCGGCCTCCGAGGTGGGCAGCGAGGGGGCATTGCCCCAGTCGCTGTACGGCGGGGAAGGACTGATTCGCGATTACCTGCTCGAAGAAGTCATCGATTGCCTGCCCGCCGAGGTGCAGTCATTCCTGTACGACACCGCGCCCCAGGAGCGCTTTTGCAGTGAGCTGTGCGACGCTGTGCGCGAAGCCCATGACAGCGCCGAAATCCTGCGTTTCCTGCTGGCGCATCAGGTGTTCCTGGTGCCGTTGGACGAACACGGTCACTGGTATCGCTATCACCACCTTTTTTCCGATCTGTTGCGCAGCCGGCCCACCGCCCAGGCGATGGTGCCGACGGCCAGCTTGCACCTGCGCGCCTGCCGCTGGTTCAACGCCCAAGGGCTACTCGATGAGGCGGTGGAGCAGGCGTTGCGCGCCGGGCATCTGGATGTCGCGGCGAATCTGGTGCAAAACCTTTCTGAAGAGCAACTGCTGGCCGAGCAGAACGTCGGCATGTTGCTGCGCTGGAAAATGGACTTGCCCGATAGCCTGTTAATCAGCACGCCACGGCTGATCGTGCTCTACAGCTGGGCATTGGGGCTGGCCTGTCAACTGGACGCCGCCGAAGAGCTGGCCAGTCACCTGAGCCGCTTCCTGCCGGCGCCGTCGGCTACTGCGCAAAAATCCATGCTGGCGCAATGGCTGGCCCTGAGCGGGATCATTGCCCGGGGGCGAGGCAATCGCGAGCTGACCATGCTCTATTGCGCCGAAGCACTGGAAAGCCTGCCGGCCAAACGGTATGGACAGCGACTGATGTGCCTGTCGACATTGTCCAATCTGGCGATTGCCGATGGCGACTTGTGGCGTGCCCGGGGGTTGAATCGTGATTCGCTGGAGTTGGCACAGCGCGTTGGCAATCCGTTGTTCGAGGCCTTGGCTCATTACGACCGCGCCCGGGTATTGCAAGCGCGCGGGGAGATTCTTCGTTCACTGGATGAAGTCCGTCAGGGGCTGCAACGCCTGCAAGGTTTATCCCCACAACGGCTTTATGCGGTGCGCGCACGCCTGACCTTGTACGAGGGTTTTTTGCTGGCGCTGCGCTTGCAACCCCAGGCCGCACGGGCACGTTTGCAAGCGGGGTTGGGCGAAGCCCGGGCCTGTCGCGATATCAGCGTATTGATCGGCCACTGCGTGATTGCCCGGCTGGAGGGCAACAGCGGCGAATTCGCGAAGGCCTTCGCCGAACTTGCCGAGGCCGAGCGCCTGATGCACATCTGGGACGTCCCGCCGATTTACTATCTGGCGATGATTACCCTGGTCAAATGTGAACTCTGGCTGGCTCAGGGGCGCACCGATCTGGCCGAAGCCTGGCTTGCGCGACTGGGCCAGACCTATAACGGCGAGCACCCGGCTGCCCCCCCGGAATTCCATCCACAACTGCCGCTGCACATTGAGTTGCAACAGGCGGTGCTGGACATGATGAAGGGCCAGCCCATGCTCGCCGAAGGGCGCCTGAATGCGCTGCATGAACACGGTCAGCGCAGCGGTCGGCAGATGCTCAGCGTGATGGCGCTGAATCAGAACGTTACGCTGTTGTTGGCGGGCGGACGCGAACCCGAGGCCCGCAAGGCGCTGGCCCAGGCTTTGGAAGCGGCCGCCGGAGGTGTCCTGCAACCGTTTGACCGATTACTGGCCGAGCATCCGGACTGGCTGCGTGGGCAACTTCAACCCTGTGCGCCGACGCCGGTTTCGCAGCATCTGCTGGAAAAGCTTCCGGCCATGGCCTCCCGTCCAGTGGTTGAGTCATCGCCTGTTGCTGAACAACTCAGTACGCGTGAACTGGCGGTTTTGCGGCTGATCGCGCAGGGATGTTCGAATCAGGAAATCAGTGATCAGTTGTTCATTTCGCTGCATACGGTCAAGACCCATGCCAGTCATATCAACAGCAAATTAGGTGTTGAGCGGCGCACGCAGGCCGTGGCTCGGGCGAAAGAGTTAGGGGTTTTGGGGTGAACGGGGGCCCCGACATTTTTCGCGTTCAAGTTTTGGCGCTTGGGTTCAGTCTTGGTGATACAAAACAAAACACCCCGACATTGGTCAGGGCGTATTGTTCAAACTTTGGTCAAACTACCAAGTCCTTGGCACTGAAGGTATCGACGCCTACCAGTTGGATTGCGAAATCTGCATCCAGCCTGCCGTTGACGTTGCCGTACAACACATGATCTTCGAAACGCAGTTGTCCTGCTCCTGTGAACGCATTCGAGTCAATGAATGTAAAGGCGTTGAACGCAGTGGTGAGCATATTGGCATCGAGTTTTGACAGGTCGATCTTGTCGCCCTGTAGGCTGCTGAAGTCGGTGATGACGTCACTGTTTGCCCCTTTGCCCAGCTCACTGAGTAAATTGAAAACAAACCGGTCGGCACCAGAGCCGCCCGTCAGGATGTCTGTGCCCAGACCTCCTATCAGCAGGTCATTGCCCATACCACCATCAAGCAGGTCGTTGCCTGCTCCACCATTGAGCACATTGTTGCCACTGTTGCCGGTCAGCACGTTATTCAGGGCGTTGCCGACACCGGTGAGGTTGTCGCTGCCGGTGAGGGTGAGGTTTTCCAGGTTGGCACTCAGGGTCCAGCTCACCGAGGAACGTACGGTGTCGATTTCGCTCGCCAGGGTACTGGTCTCGGTGACCGCGTCCTGGAGGTTGTCGACGATATAAGTGTCGTTGCCAGTGCCGCCGATCATCAGGTCGGCGCCGGTTCCGCCATCCAGAACGTTATTGCCGCTGTTACCGGTCAGACGGTTGCCCAAGGAGTTGCCGGTGGCGTCGAGGTTGTCGCTGCCGGTGAGTGTCAGGTTCTCGAGGTTGCTACCCAGGGTGTAGCTGATCGACGACATGACTGTGTCGATTTCGACCAGCGAGGTGCCGCGTTCGATCACCGTGTCGCCGAGGTTGTCGACCACGTAGGTGTCGTTGCCAGCCCCGCCGTCCAGGGTATCAGCCCCGGCCTTGCCGTCGAGGAAGTTGGCAGCGGCGTTGCCGAGCAGGGTGTTGTTCAGGTCGTTGCCGATCAAGGTGAAGTTGCCGAGGCCGGTGACGGTGACATCTTCGACGTTTTGCAGGTTGCTTTGGCTGAGATCGACGGTGCTGCTGGCCAGGGTCGAGGCGTAGCTGATGTTCAGCAGGTCATGGCCCTGGTCGACGGTTTCCTGTAGCAGCGCCAGTTCGCCGGCCTGGTCGAGGATATAGGTGTCGTCGCCGGCGCCGCCGCTCATGGTGTCCAGGCCGGTCTGGCCATTGAGGATGTTGTTGCCGCTGTTGCCGGTCAGCACGTTGTTCAGGGCATTGCCGACGCCGTTGAGGTTGTCGCTGCCGGTGAGGGTAAGGTTTTCCAGGTTGGCACCCAGGGTCCAGCTCACCGAGGAGCGCACGGTGTCGATTTCGCTCGCCAGGGTACTGGTTTCGGTGACCGTGTCCTTGAGGTTGTCGACGATGTAGGTGTCGTTGCCGAAGCCGCCAATCATCACGTCGGCGCCGAGGCCACCGTTGAGCACGTTGTTGCCGCTGTTGCCGATCAGCACGTTGTTCAGGGCGTTACCGGTGGCGTCGAGGTTGTCGCTGCCGGTGAGTGTCAGGTTCTCGAGGTTGCTGCCCAGGGTGTAGCTGATCGACGACAGCACCGTGTCGATTTCGCTCAGCGAGGTGCCGCGCTCGATCACCGTGTCGCCGAGGTTGTCGACCACGTAGGTGTCGTTGCCAGCCCCGCCGTCCAGGGTATCAGCCCCGGCCTTGCCGTCGAGGAGGTTGGCGGCGGCGTTACCGGTCAGGTTGTTGTCGAGTTCATTCCCCGTGAGGTTCAACGCGAAGGTGCCGAGCAGCACGCCGTCTTCGACGTTGGCCGAGAGGGTGTAGCTCACCGCCGTGCGGATCAGGTCGTGGCCTTCGTCGGCGAGCTCAGTGACCGTGTCGGTGGCGTTGTCGATGACGTAGGTGTCGTCGCCGCTGCCGCCGCTGAGGGTGTCGGCGCCGGCGCCGCCATCCAGCCAGTCATTGCCGGCCCCGCCTTGCAGGGTGTTGTTGTAGGCGTTGCCGAGCAGGGTGTTGTTCAGGTCGTTACCGATCACGGTAAAGGCACCGAGGCCGGTGACGGTGACATCTTCGACGTTCAGCAGGTTGCTTTGACTGAGATCGACGGTGCTGCTGGCCAGGGTCGAGGTGTAGCTGATGTACAGCAGGTCACGGCCTTGATCAGCATCATCCTGCAATAGCGCCAGTTCGCCGGCCTGGTCGAGGACATAGGTGTCGTTGCCGGCGCCGCCGATCAGCGTGTCCAGGCCCGCGCCACCGTTGAGGATGTTGTTGCCGCTGTTGCCGGTCAGCACGTTGTTCAGGGCATTGCCGACGCCGTTGAGGTTGTCGCTGCCAGTCAGGGTGAGGTTTTCCAGGTTGGCGCCCAGGACCCAGCTCACCGAGGCGCGTACGGTGTCGATTTCGCTCGCCAGGGTGCTGGTTTCGGTGACCGTGTCCTTGAGGTTGTCGACGATGTAGGTGTCGTTGCCGAAGCCGCCCATCATCACGTCGGCGCCGAGGCCACCGTTGAGCACGTTGTTGCCGCTGTTGCCGATCAGCACGTTGTTCAGGGCGTTGCCGGTGGCGTCGAGTTGGTCGCTGCCGGTGAGGGTCAGGTTCTCGAGGTTGCTGCCCAGGGTGTAGCTGATCGACGACAGCACCGTGTCGATCTCGGCCAGCGAGGTGCCGCGCTCGATTACCGTGTCGCCGAGGTTGTCGACCACGTAGGTGTCGTTGCCAGCCCCGCCGTCCAGGGTATCGCCGCCGGCCTTGCCATCGAGGAGGTTGGCGGCGGCGTTGCCGGTCAGGTTGTTGTCGAGTTCATTCCCCGTGAGGTTCAACGCGAAGGTGCCGAGCAGCACGCCGTCTTCGACGTTGGCCGAGAGGGTGTAGCTCACCGCCGTGCGGATCAGGTCGTGGCCTTCGTCGGCGAGTTCAGTGACCTTGTCGGTGGCGTTGTCGATGACGTAGGTGTCGTCGCCGCTGCCGCCGCTGAGGGTGTCGGCGCCGGCGCCGCCATCCAGCCAGTCATTGCCGGCCCCGCCTTGCAGGGTGTTGTTGTAGGCGTTGCCGAGCAGGGTGTTGTTCAGGTCGTTGCCGATCACGGTAAAGGCACCGAGGCCGGTGAGGGTGACATCTTCGACGTTCTGCAGGTTGCTTTGGCTGAGGTCGACGGTGCTGGTGGCCAGGGTCGAGGTGTAGCTGATGTACAGCAGGTCACGGCCTTGATCAGCATCATCCTGCAATAGCGCCAGTTCGCCGGCCTGGTCGAGGACATAGGTGTCGTCACCGGCGCCGCCGATCAGCGTGTCCAGGCCCGCGCCACCGTTGAGGATGTTGTTGCCGCTGTTGCCGGTCAGCACGTTGTTCAGGGCATTGCCGACACCGGTGAGGTTGTCGCTGCCAGTCAGGGTGAGGTTTTCCAGGTTGGCACCCAGGGTCCAGTTCACCGAGGAACGCACGGTGTCGATTTCAGATAGCAGGGTGCTGGTCTCGGCGACCACGTCCTTGAGGTTGTCGACGACGTAGGTGTCATTGCCGAAACCGCCCATCATCACGTCGGCGCCGCTTCCGCCCTCCAGCACGTTGTTGCCGCTGTTGCCGATCAGCACGTTGTTCAGGGCGTTGCCGGTACCGGTGAGGTTGTCGTTGCCGGTGAGGGTCAGGTTCTCGAGGTTGCTGCCCAGGGTGTAGCTGATCGACGACATAACCGTGTCGATTTCGCTCAGCGAGGTGCCGGTTTCCACCACCACGTCACCCACGTTATCCACAACGTAAACGTCGTTGCCTGCACCGCCAATCATGAGGTCTTGGCCGGCACCGCCATTGAGGAAGTTGGCGGCGGCGTTGCCGGTGAGGCTGTTATCGAGTTCGTTGCCGGCGAGGTTCAACGCGGCGGTGCCGAGCAGCACGCCGTCTTCGACGTTGGCCGAGAGGGTGTAGCTCACCGCCGTGCGGATCAGGTCGTGGCCTTCGTCGGCGAGTTCAGTGACCTTGTCGGTGGCGTTGTCGATGACGTAGGTGTCGTCGCCGCTGCCGCCGCTGAGGGTGTCGGCGCCGGCGCCGCCATCCAGCCAGTCATTGCCGGCCCCGCCTTGCAGGGTGTTGTTGTAGGCGTTGCCGAGCAGGGTGTTGTTCAGGTCGTTGCCGATCACGGTGAAGTTGCCGAGGCCGGTGACGGTGACATCTTCGACGTTCTGCAGGTTGCTTTGACTGAGGTCGACGGTGCTGCTGGCCAGGGTCGAGGTGTAGCTGATGTTCAGCAGGTCGTGGCCCTGGTCGGCGGTTTCCTGCAGCAGTGCCAGTTCACCGGCCTGGTCGAGGATATAGGTGTCGTCGCCGGCGCCGCCGATCAGCGTATCCAGCCCCGCGCCACCGTTGAGCACGTTGTTGCCGCTGTTGCCGGTCAGCACGTTGTTCAGGGCATTGCCGACGCCGTTGAGGTTGTCGCTGCCGGTCAGGGTGAGATTTTCCAGGTTGGCGCCGAGGGTCCAGCTCACCGAGGAACGCACGGTGTCGATTTCAGATAGCAGGGTGCTGGTCTCGGCGACCACGTCCTTGAGGCTGTCGACGACGTAGGTGTCATTGCCGAAGCCGCCCATCATCACGTCGGCGCCGAGGCCACCGTTGAGCACGTTGTTGCCGCTGTTGCCGATCAGCACGTTGTTCAGGGCGTTACCGGTGGCGTCGAGGTTGTCGCTGCCGGTGAGGGTCAGGTTCTCGAGGTTGCTGCCCAGGGTGTAGCTGATCGACGACAGCACCGTGTCGATTTCGCTCAGCGAGGTACCGCGCTCGATTACCGTGTCGCCGAGGTTGTCGACCACGTAGGTGTCGTTGCCAGCCCCGCCGTCCAGGGTATCGCCGCCGGCCTTGCCATCGAGGAGGTTGGCGGCGGCGTTGCCGGTCAGGTTGTTGTCGAGTTCATTCCCCGTGAGGTTCAACGCGAAGGTGCCGAGCAGCACGCCGTCTTCGACGTTGGCCGAGAGGGTGTAGCTCACCGCCGTGCGGATCAGGTCGTGGCCTTCGTCGGCGAGTTCAGTGACCTTGTCGGTGGCGTTGTCGATGACGTAGGTGTCGTCGCCGCTGCCGCCGCTGAGGGTGTCGGCGCCGGCGCCGCCATCCAGCCAGTCATTGCCGGCCCCGCCTTGCAGGGTGTTGTTGTAGGCGTTGCCGAGCAGGGTGTTGTTCAGGTCGTTACCGATCACGGTAAAGGCACCGAGGCCGGTGACGGTGACATCTTCGACGTTCAGCAGGTTGCTTTGACTGAGATCGACGGTGCTGCTGGCCAGGGTCGAGGTGTAGCTGATGTACAGCAGGTCACGGCCTTGATCAGCATCATCCTGCAATAGCGCCAGTTCGCCGGCCTGGTCGAGGACATAGGTGTCGTTGCCGGCGCCGCCGATCAGCGTGTCCAGGCCCGCGCCACCGTTGAGGATGTTGTTGCCGCTGTTGCCGGTCAGCACGTTGTTCAGGGTGTTGCCGACACCGGTGAGGTTGTCGCTGCCAGTCAGGGTGAGGTTTTCCAGGTTGGCACCCAGGGTCCAGCTCACCGAGGCGCGTACGGTGTCGATTTCGCTCGCCAGGGTACTGGTCTCGGCGACCACGTCCTTGAGGTTGTCGACGATGTAGGTGTCGTTGCCGAAGCCGCCCATCATCACGTCGGCGCCGAGGCCACCGTTGAGCACGTTGTTGCCGCTGTTGCCGATCAGCACGTTGTTCAGGGCGTTGCCGGTGGCGTCGAGTTGGTCGCTGCCGGTGAGTGTCAGGTTCTCGAGGTTGCTGCCCAGGGTGTAGCTGATCGACGACATAACCGTGTCGATTTCGCTCAGCGAGGTGCCGGTTTCCACCACCACGTCACCCACGTTATCCACAACGTAAACGTCGTTGCCTGCACCGCCAATCATGAGGTCTTGGCCGGCACCGCCATTGAGGAAGTTGGCGGCGGCGTTGCCGGTGAGGCTGTTATCGAGTTCGTTGCCGGCGAGGTTCAACGCGGCGGTGCCGAGCAGCACGCCGTCTTCGACGTTGGCCGAGAGGGTGTAGCTCACCGCCGTGCGGATCAGGTCGTGGCCTTCGTCGGCGAGTTCAGTGACCTTGTCGGTGGCGTTGTCGATGACGTAGGTGTCGTCGCCGCTGCCGCCGCTGAGGGTGTCGGCGCCGGCGCCGCCATCCAGCCAGTCATTGCCGGCCCCGCCTTGCAGGGTGTTGTTGTAGGCGTTGCCGAGCAGGGTGTTGTTCAGGTCGTTGCCGATCACGGTGAAGTTGCCGAGGCCGGTGACGGTGACATCTTCGACGTTCTGCAGGTTGCTTTGACTGAGATCGACGGTGCTGCTGGCCAGGGTCGAGGTGTAGCTGATGTTCAGCAGGTCGTGGCCCTGGTCGGCGGTTTCCTGCAGCAGCGCCAGTTCGCCGGCCTGGTCGAGGATATAGGTGTCGTCGCCGGCGCCGCCGATCAGCGTGTCCAGCCCCGCGCCACCGTAGAGCACGTTGTTGCCGCTGTTGCCGGTCAGCACGTTGTTCAGGGCATTGCCGACGCCGGTGAGGTTATCGCTGCCGGTGAGGGTGAGGTTTTCCAGGTTGGCGCCCAGGGTCCAGCTCACCGAGGCGCGTACGGTGTCGATTTCGCTCGCCAGGGTACTGGTCTCGGCGACCGTGTCCTTGAGGCTGTCGACGACGTAGGTGTCGTTGCCGAAGCCGCCCATCATCACGTCGGCGCCGAGGCCACCGTCCAGCACGTTGTTGCCGCTGTTGCCGATCAGCACGTTGTTCAGGGCGTTGCCGGTACCGGTGAGGTTGTCGTTGCCGGTGAGGGTCAGGTTCTCGAGGTTGCTGCCCAGGGTGTAGCTGATCGACGACATAACCGTGTCGATTTCGCTCAGCGAGGTGCCGGTTTCCACCACCACGTCACCCACGTTATCCACAACGTAAACGTCGTTGCCTGCACCGCCAATCATGAGGTCTTGGCCGGCACCGCCATTGAGGAAGTTGGCGGCGGCGTTGCCGGTGAGGCTGTTATCGAGTTCGTTGCCGGCGAGGTTCAACGCGGCGGTGCCGAGCAGCACGCCGTCTTCGACGTTGGCCGAGAGGGTGTAGCTCACCGCCGTGCGGATCAGGTCGTGGCCTTCGTCGGCGAGTTCAGTGACCTTGTCGGTGGCGTTGTCGATGACGTAGGTGTCGTCGCCGCTGCCGCCGCTGAGGGTGTCGGCGCCGGCGCCGCCATCCAGCCAGTCATTGCCGGCCCCGCCTTGCAGGGTGTTGTTGTAGGCGTTGCCGAGCAGGGTGTTGTTCAGGTCGTTGCCGATCACGGTGAAGTTGCCGAGGCCGGTGACGGTGACATCTTCGACGTTCTGCAGGTTGCTTTGACTGAGGTCGACGGTGCTGCTGGCCAGGGTCGAGGTGTAGCTGATGTTCAGCAGGTCGTGGCCCTGGTCGGCGGTTTCCTGCAGCAGTGCCAGTTCGCCGGCCTGGTCGAGGACATAGGTGTCGTCGCCGGCGCCGCCGATCAGCGTATCCAGCCCCGCGCCACCGTTGAGCACGTTGTTGCCACTGTTGCCGGTCAGCACGTTGTTCAGGGCATTGCCGACGCCGTTGAGGTTGTCGCTGCCAGTGAGGGTGAGGTTTTCCAGGTTGGCACCCAGGGTCCAGCTCACCGAGGAACGCACGGTGTCGATTTCAGATAGCAGGGTGCTGGTCTCGGTGACCGTGTCCTTGAGGTTGTCGACGATGTAGGTGTCGTTGCCGAAGCCGCCCATCATCACGTCGGCGCCGAGGCCACCGTCCAGCACGTTGTTGCCGCTGTTGCCGATCAGCACGTTGTTCAGGGCATTGCCGGTGGCGTCGAGTTGGTCGCTGCCGGTGAGTGTCAGGTTCTCGAGGTTGCTGCCCAGGGTGTAGCTGATCGACGACAGCACCGTGTCGATTTCGCTCAGCGAGGTGCCGCGCTCGATCACCGTGTCGCCGAGGTTGTCGACCACGTAGGTGTCGTTGCCGGCACCGCCGTCCAGGGTATCAGCCCCGGCCTTGCCGTCGAGGAGGTTGGCGGCGGCGTTACCAGTGAGGTTGTTATCGAGTTCATTCCCCGTGAGGTTCAACGCGAAGGTGCCGAGCAGCACGCCGTCTTCGACGTTGGCCGAGAGGGTGTAGCTCACCGCCGTGCGGATCAGGTCGTGGCCTTCGTCGGCGAGTTCAGTGACCGTGTCGGTGGCGTTGTCGATGACGTAGGTGTCGTCGCCGCTGCCGCCGCTGAGGGTGTCGGCGCCGGCGCCGCCATCCAGCCAGTCATTGCCGGCCCCGCCTTGCAGGGTGTTGTTGTAGGCGTTGCCGAGCAGGGTGTTGTTCAGGTCGTTGCCGATCACGGTAAAGGCGCCGAGGCCGGTGACGGTGACATCTTCGACGTTCAGCAGGTTGCTTTGACTGAGGTCGACGGTGCTGCTGGCCAGGGTCGAGGCGTAGGCAATGTTCAGCAGGTCATGGCCCTGGTCGACGGTTTCCTGCAGCAGCGCCAGTTCACCGGCCTGGTCGAGGACATAGGTGTCGTCACCGGCGCCGCCGCTCATGGTGTCCAGGCCGGTCTGGCCGTTGAGGATGTTGTTGCCGCTGTTGCCGGTCAGCACGTTGTTCAGGGCATTGCCGACGCCGTTGAGGTTGTCGCTGCCAGTCAGGGTGAGGTTTTCCAGGTTGGCACCCAGGGTCCAGTTGACCGAGGAGCGCACGGTGTCGATATCCCACAGCGAGGAGCCGGTCTCAATGACCACATCCTTGAGGTTGTCGACGATGTAGGTGTCGCTGCCGCGGTCGTCGATCATGATGTCGGCGCCAAGGCCTCCGTCCAGGGTGTTGTTGCCGAAGTTACCGACGAGGCGGTTATTCAGGGCATTACCGGTAGCATTCAGGTCGTGTAAGTTGGTGAGGGTCAGGTTCTCGAGGTTGCTGCCCAGGGTGTAGCTGATCGACGACATGACCGTGTCGATTTCGCTCAGCGAGGTGCCGCGTTCGATCACTGTGTCGCCGAGGTTGTCGACGTAGTAGGTGTCGTTGCCAGCACCGCCGTCCAGGGTGTCGGCGCCGGCCTTGCCGTCGAGGACGTTGGCGGCGGCGTTGCCGGTGAGGCTGTTATCGAGTCCATTACCTGTGAGGCTCAGCGCTGCAGATCCGAGCAGCTCGCCATCCTCGACGTTGGCTTCCAAAAAGTAGCTCACTGCTGTCTTGATCAGGTCGTGGCCTTCATCAGCCAGTTCGGTGACTTGTACACCATTGTTCAAGATGACATAGGTGTCATCGCCACTACCGCCAATGAGCTTGTCAGCCCCGGCCCAACCATCCAGCCAGTCGTTGCCGGCCCCGCCCAGCAGGGTGTTGTCGTAGTTGTTGCCGAGCAGGATGTTGTTCAGGTCGTTGCCGATCACGGTGAAGTTGCCGAGGCCGGTGACGGTGACATCTTCGACGTTTTGCAGGTTGCTTTGGCTGAGGTCGACGGTGTTGGTGGCCGGAGTCGAGGTGTAGTTGATGTACAGCAGGTCGTGGCCTTGATCAACGTCATCCTGCAATAGCGCCAGTTCGCCGGCCTGGTCGAGGACATAGGTGTCGTTGCCGGCGCCGCCGATCAGCGTGTCCAGGCCCGCGCCACCGTTGAGGATGTTGTTGCCGCTGTTGCCGGTCAGCACGTTGTTCAGGGCGTTGCCGACACCGGTGAGGTTGTCGCTGCCAGTGAGGGTGAGGTTTTCCAGGTTGGCACCCAGGGTCCAGCTCACCGAGGAACGCACGGTGTCGATTTCAGATAGCAGGGTGCTGGTCTCGGTGACCGTGTCCTTGAGGTTGTCGACGATGTAGGTGTCGTTGCCGAAGCCGCCCATCATCACGTCGGCGCCGAGGCCACCGTCTAGCACGTTGTTGCCGCTGTTGCCGATCAGCACGTTGTTCAGGGCGTTGCCGGTGGCGTCGAGCTGGTCGCTGCCGGTGAGTGTCAGGTTCTCGAGGTTGCTGCCCAGGGTGTAGCTGATCGACGACATAACCGTGTCGATTTCGCTCAGCGAGGTGCCGGTTTCCACCACCACGTCACCCACGTTATCCACAACGTAAACGTCATTGCCTGCACCGCCAATCATGACGTCTTGGCCGGCACCACCATCGAGAACGTTACCCAGCGCATTGCCGATAAGCTCATCGTTAAAAGCCGAACCGGTGGCATTTTCGATTTTGGTGCCAAAGGCGATCGCCAGCCCGTCATTGACCAGTTGCAGGTTCGGGATGTCGACGAATGCCTTGCCGATGTTGCTGAACTCACCCTCATTCAGGTTCAGTCTGACAGCCGCCTGCTGGTTGCTGGCATCGATCGTATCGTTTCCGCCGGCATCCCAGATGGTTTCGAATACTGATTGGTCGGGTGCCCAGCGATAGACGTTGTCACCGGTTTGCCAAAGCATGTTGGCGCCGTAAATTTTCTGGATAGCGAGAATATCCAGCAGCATCGGTGTCGTCGGCTGATAGGAGTACGCATTGTTGTAGCTCATGATCGTGTAATGCGTATCATCGAGCAGGGGCGAGATCAGCGTACTGTTGGATTGGCTCGACTCGAATGGATGTTTGAGGCCCAGGGCATGACCGATTTCATGCACGAACGTCATGAAGTCGTAAGTGCCTTTGACGGGGGTAGGGTTGTTCGTATCCGGGCTGATCCATACATCCCCGGCCAGCGGTGTCCGGTCGGGGAAGTAGGCCCAGGCAGCGGCGTCGTCGTCCATGTCCCAATAGCCGCCGAATCGCAAGTCGCCCACAGTGTTGATGTTGTCACTGACCAGAGTGAACTTGACGTTAGCCACGGCGCTCCAGGCGCCAAGCGCACCGGTCACGGCGTTTTGTTGAGCCGATGTCAGAGCGAAGCTGTTCAGGAATTCATTTTTTAAGCTGTATTTGGCAGAGAAATACGATTGGCCGGGGGTGACGAAACTATAGGTCAGCCTTGTCGCGAAGATGTCTGCGCCGAAGTCAGGGCTCAGCCAGGAGGTGCCATAGATCAGGCTGTCGACTTGTTGGTTACCGGTTAGAACAGATGGCTTTGTTAAAATGTAACCAAGAGGAGACGACATTCTAAATATCCTGAGAAGGCTGCGACCGTCCTGTATGTGGCCGCTACAAGGACGCGATTTTGCACCAGAGTCAGCGTCAATTGATATTACATGGCCACTATTTTTTTAATAATGGCGTCAAAAAACTGGCCAGTAAATCTGTGTCGACGTGCGCCAGTGAGTCTTGAGGAATGCGCGCTGGTATCCTGTTCGAAATCGACTTATCAGGGCCTCCCGTGAACGCTCCGACCCCCACCCTCATCCGCGAAACCTTCCCCGTCGGCCCTTTGCAGTGCAATTGCACAATCATCGGCGACCCCATCACCAAAAAAGCCATCGTCGTCGACCCAGGCGGCAATCACGAGCTGATCCTGGCGCGGCTCGACGCCCTGGGCCTGAAGGTGGTCAGCATCATTCACACCCACGCACACCTCGATCACTTCCTCGCCTCCGGTCAGTTGAAGGAGAAAACCGGCGCGACCCTGCACCTGCATAAAGAAGATCAATTTCTCTGGGACAACCTGGAGATGCAGTGCCAGATGTTCGGTGTGCCTTACACCCCGGTGCCATCGCCGGATCGCTGGTTGGCCGATGATGAAGAGTTGGCGTGCGGGTGTGGCGTGGCGTTGCACACGCCGGGTCATACGCCGGGTTCCATGAGCTTTTGGTTTTCAGAGGCTAAGCTGCTGATTGCCGGTGACACGCTGTTCAAGCGTGGGGTAGGGCGCACGGATTTGTGGGGTGGTGATCAGGCAACACTCGTGCGATCGATCAAGCAGCGGTTGTATACCCTCGACGAAGAGGCAACCGTGGTGTCCGGGCATGGCCCGGACACCTGTCTGGGCGATGAAATGCGCGGTAACCCCTTTGTAAGAGCTTGAAGGGCTCTGACGGAATTTTTGTCATTGCCAATGATCCAACACCCGCAAAGGTTCATTGCTTAAGTCCGTTGCACCACAGAATGCAAAAAAAGTAGGAGCTCCTCCATGTTCACCTCGCGTCGTTTGATCGTTGTCGCTACTGCAGTGGCTCTGTTGTCCGGTTGTGCATCGCCGAACCCTTATGACAACCAGGGTCAGGCCGATGGCAGCTCCACGGGCATGAGCAATACCGCCAAATACGGTGGCCTCGGCGCCCTGGCCGGTGCGCTGGCCGGTGCTGCCATCAGTCACGATAACCGTGGCAAGGGCGCGCTGATTGGCGCCGCCGTGGTGGGTGCTTCTGCTGCCGGTTACGGTTACTACGCCGACCAGCAAGAGAAAAAGCTGCGCGCCAGCATGGCCAACACCGGGGTTGAGGTGCAGCGCCAGGGCGATCAGATCAAGCTGATCATGCCGGGCAACATCACGTTCGCCACCGATTCGGCGAACATTGCCTCAAGCTTCTACCAGCCGCTGAACAACCTGGCGGGCTCGCTCAAGGAGTTCAACCAGAACCAGATCGAGATCGTCGGCTACACCGACAGCACCGGCAGCCGCCAGCACAACATGGACCTGTCCCAGCGTCGCGCCCAGAGCGTGGCGACTTACCTGACCTCACAGGGTGTCAGCGGCGCCAACCTGTCGGCACGTGGTGCCGGGCCGGATAACCCGATTGCCAGCAACGGTGATGCCAATGGCCGGGCACAGAACCGCCGCGTCGAGGTCAACCTGAAGGCGATTCCGGGCCAGCAATACGGCGGCCAGCAACAGCAAGGCACTGTCCAGCAGTACCCATGAGAGGCTGACCTCTCCCTGAAATGAAAATGCCCGATCCTTAAAGGATCGGGCATTTTTTTGTGTCGCTTGTTCAGGCGATGAAAAATTCAGAATAAAAAAGCCCTCGGACAATCACTCGTCCGAGGGCTTTTTGTGTCGCGCGAAACCTGATTACTTCTTCAGGCCGTAATGCTCATCGAGCATGCCCGGCGCGTTCGGGGCTTTGGGAGCGTAATCGCGAGGCGGTTCCTGATCGCGCGGTGGCGTCAGGCGTTCCCGTGGAGCCTGCACCGCGTCAGCGTGCAGGGCAGCCAGCAAGCGTTGGCGAGTCTGCTCGTCCAGGGCCAGGCGGTTGGCACCCTCGGCGAGATGATCCTGCACTTCCTGATAGCTCTGAGTCAGTTTCTTGACCAGGGATGCAGTGCTGTTGAAGTGGGTGACCACTTCGTTCTGATACTTGTCAAAACGTTCCTGAATATCATCCAGCTGACGTTGCGTGCTGCTCGGAGCGGCATTCGGCACCAGGCGAGCGATCAGGAATCCAATGGCGACACCCACAACCAGGGCAAGAGTCGGCAACAACCAAACTAAGAGCGAGTGTTCCACGAGTCCTTCCTCTATAAACGGCTTTGCTTTACGTTAACGGCTCGAACCTGCGCTGTATACCGCGATTCACTCGCAATAGATTGGCACAGACAATTTGCTAGACGAGTCGACCCGATTCGAGGTCACGGAGTTCCTTCCTTGCTTATGCGCGAAACCCCTGTAGTGATTGATGGCCCGGTGGGTCAGTTGGAAGCCCTGTATCTGGAAAACATGAGCCCGGACAATGAGCAGCCCCGCGGCCTGGCGCTGATCTGCCATCCGAACCCGGTGCAGGGCGGCACGATGCTCAACAAAGTCGTCTCGACCCTGCAGCGCACCGCGCGGGACGCCGGTTTGATTACCTTGCGTTTCAACTACCGTGGCGTCGGTGCCAGTGAAGGCTCGCACGACATGGGCTCCGGCGAAGTCGACGATGCCCAGGCAGCGGCCGAGTGGCTGCGGGCCAAACATCCTGAATTACCTTTGACCCTGTTCGGCTTCTCCTTCGGCGGTTTTGTTGCAGCCAGTCTCGGCGGACGGCTGGAGGCCAAGGGTGAGCAGATCAAGCATCTGTTCATGGTCGCGCCTGCGGTCATGCGTCTGGGCGATCAGGATCAACTGCCGCACCAAGGTACATTGACCCTGATCCAGCCGGAAACCGACGAAGTGATCGATCCGCAACTCGTTTACGATTGGTCCGACGCACTCGATCGCCCCCATGAGCTGCTGAAAGTGGCAGAATGCGGACACTTTTTTCATGGCAAGCTGACCGATCTCAAGGATCTGATCCTGCCGCGTCTTTCGAATTGATTGCAGTCTGACAAGCGATTACCCATGACGACTCGTACCCGTATCCTCACCGGCATCACCACCACCGGCACGCCGCACCTGGGCAATTACGCGGGGGCTATCCGCCCGGCGATTCTTGCCAGCCGCGATAGCAATGCCGATTCGTTCTACTTCCTGGCCGACTACCACGCCCTGATCAAATGCGATGACCCGCTGCGCATCCAGCGCTCGCGTCTGGAAATCGCCGCGACCTGGCTGGCCGGTGGCCTGGACGTGGACCGGGTGACGTTCTATCGCCAGTCCGACATCCCGGAAATCCCGGAGCTGACCTGGCTGCTGACCTGCGTGGCCGCCAAGGGCTTGCTCAACCGCGCCCACGCCTACAAGGCGTCGGTGGACAAGAACGTCGAGAATGGCGAAGACCCGGATGCGGGCATCACCATGGGCCTGTACAGCTACCCGGTGCTGATGGCCGCGGACATCCTGATGTTCAACGCCCACAAGGTGCCGGTCGGTCGTGACCAGATCCAGCACGTGGAAATGGCCCGTGACATCGGCCAGCGCTTCAACCACTTGTTCGGCCAGGGCAAGGAGTTCTTCACCATGCCCGAAGCGCTGATCGAGGAAAGCGTCGCCACGCTGCCAGGCCTCGACGGTCGCAAGATGTCGAAGAGCTACGACAACACCATTCCGTTGTTCAGCAGCGCCAAAGAGATGAAAGACGCGATTTCGCGGATCGTGACCGACTCCCGTGCCCCGGGCGAAGCCAAAGATCCGGACAACTCGCACCTGTTCACCTTGTTCCAGGCTTTCGCTACACCGGCACAAGCCGACGAGTTCCGCAGCGAATTGCTCCAGGGCCTGGGTTGGGGCGAGGCGAAGAATCGCCTGTTCCAGTTGCTGGACAACGAGTTGGGCGAGTCCCGCGAGCGTTATCACCAACTGATCGAGCGTCCGGCGGATCTGGAAGACATCCTGCAACACGGCGCGAAAAAGGCCCGTGCAGTGGCCACGCCGTTCCTCAACGAGTTGCGTGAAGCGGTCGGCCTGCGTTCTTTCGTCGCCCAGACTCAAGTCGCTGCCACCACCAAGAAGAAAGCCGCGAAAGCCGCGCGTTTTGTCAGCTTCCGTGAAGACGATGGCAGTTTCCGCTTCCGTCTGCTGGCAGCCGATGGTGAGCAGCTGCTGCTGTCGCGGCACTTCGCCGATGGCAAAACCGCAGGTCAGGTGACCAAACAACTGCAATCCGGCCAGCCATTGGACGTGCGCAGTGAAGACCTGAACTTCAGCGTCTGGCTGGAAGGCGAGTGCGTGGCCGACAGCCCGGCCTTCGCCGACAGTGCTGCTCGCGATGCTGCCATCGGCGCATTGCGGGTTGCACTGACACCGGTTCAGGAATAAACAACGGTTCGGTCCGACCAAGGGTCGATTGCCATTCCCACGGGCCGTCGCTACAGTGACGGCCCGTTTTTGTTGCCTTGCTAACGAATTATGACGCCCCTAGAACGATACCAAGCTGATCTGAAACGCCCGGAATTCTTCCACGATGCTGCGCAGGAAACGGCAGTGCGTCATTTGCAGCGCCTGTACGACGATCTGGTCGCGGCCTCGCAGAACAAACCGGGCCTGCTCGGCAAACTGTTTGGCAAGAAGGACCAGGCGCCGGTCAAAGGCCTGTACTTCTGGGGTGGCGTGGGTCGCGGCAAGACTTACCTGGTCGACACCTTCTTTGAAGCGCTGCCGTTCAAGGAAAAGACCCGTACTCACTTCCACCGCTTCATGAAGCGCGTGCACGAAGAGATGAAGACTCTGGGCGGCGAGAAAAACCCGCTGACGATCATCGCCAAGCGCTTTTCCGACGAAACGCGAGTGATCTGTTTCGACGAATTCTTCGTCTCCGACATCACCGACGCCATGATCCTTGGCACGCTGATGGAAGAACTGTTCAAGAACGGCGTGACCCTGGTCGCGACCTCGAACATCGTGCCGGACGGTCTGTACAAGGACGGCCTGCAACGTGCGCGCTTCTTGCCGGCCATTGCGCTGATCAAGCAGAACACCGAAATCGTCAACGTCGACAGCGGCGTCGATTACCGTCTGCGTCACCTCGAGCAAGCGGAGCTGTTCCACTTCCCGCTGGATGAAGCCGCCCAGGAAAGCCTGCGCAAGAGTTTCCGGGCCCTGACGCCGGAATGCACGGCTGCCGTCGAGAACGACGTGCTGATGATCGAGAACCGTGAAATCCGCGCCGTGCGCACTTGCGATGACGTGGCCTGGTTCGACTTCCGCGAACTGTGCGACGGCCCGCGCAGCCAGAACGACTACATCGAACTGGGCAAGATCTTCCATGCCGTGTTGCTCAGCGGCGTCGAGCAGATGAGCGTCACCACCGACGACATCGCCCGACGTTTTATCAACATGGTCGACGAGTTCTACGACCGCAACGTGAAGCTGATCATCTCCGCCGAAGTCGAGCTTAAAGACCTCTACACCGGCGGTCGCCTGACCTTCGAGTTCCAGCGCACGCTTAGCCGCTTGCTGGAAATGCAGTCTCACGAATTCCTGTCCCGGGCGCACAAGCCGTAGGACATTTCGGAAAATAAAAAGGGCCTGCATTGCAGGCCCTTTTTTATGCGCGCTGAAGAGCCAATCTGGATTGGTGTCCAGCCCTTAAGCTGCTTGTTGAAACTGCTGCCGATACTGATTCGGCGACAACTCCGTATGCTGGCGGAACAGCCGGGCGAAGAAGCTCGCATCGTCGTATCCGACTTCATAGCTGATGGTCTTGATGCTCTTGCGGCTGCCGGACAACAAGCCCTTGGCGGTCTCGATGCGCAGGCGTTGCAGGTAATGCAGCGGTTTATCGCCGGTCGCGGTCTGGAAGCGTCGCATGAAGTTGCGGATGCTCATGCCGTGTTCGCGGGCCACGTCTTCGAAGCGGAATTTATCGGCGAAGTGTTCTTCGAGCCAATGCTGGATCTGCAGGATGATCACATCCTGGTGCAGTTTTTGCCCGCCGAAACCGATCCGCCCCGGCGCATAGCTGCGTTGCACTTCGTAGAGAATGTCGCGGGCCACGGCCTGGGCCACGTTGGCACCGCAAAAGCGCTCGATCAGGTAAATGTAGAGGTCGCAGGCCGAGGTGGTGCCGCCGGCGCAATACAGGTTGTCGGCGTCGGTCAGGTGTTTGTCCTGGTTGAGGTGAACCTGAGGGAAGCGCTCGGCGAAAGCATTGAAGAAGCGCCAGTACGTGGTCGCTTCCTTACCGTTGAGCAGCCCGGCTTCGGCGAGCCAGAACACCCCCGTGGCCTCGCCACACAGCACTGCCCCGCGGGCGTGTTGTTCGCGCAGCCACGGCAGGACCTGTGGATAACGTTTGCAGAGCGTGTCGAAATCGTCCCAGAAGGCGGGGAGGATGATGACGTCGGCATTTTCCAGGCCGCCGTCCACCGGCATGATCACGTCGCTGAAGCTGTTCACCGGTTTGCCGTCGGGGCTGACCAGTCGGGTTTCGAACGCCGGTGTCAGGCCGTGGCCCAGTTGTTTGCCATAGCGCAGGCTGGCCAGATGGAAGAAATCCTTGGCTTGCATGAGAGTGGAAGCGAAAACCCGGTCGATAGCCAGGATGCTGATGCGCCGCAAGGGCTTGGAGGCTTGGTTAGACATAATTCAACTTTATTCTTATAGGGGAAAGTGGTCACCAGACGGCTGGATCGTCTTATTTTTTGTCGGATGTGTCCAGTGTCCTGTATCGGAAGCGAGGCTTAGTCTCTGAAGATCAATTCCGTCTGACAATAACGACAGGTGACGCATGATCCCCAGAACCTTGTTCAGCCCCGAGCACGAACTTTTTCGCGACAGCGTGCGAACGTTCCTCGAAAAAGAGGCCGTGCCGTTCCATGGGCAATGGGAGAAACAAGGCTATATCGACCGCAATCTCTGGAACAAGGCGGGGGAGGCGGGGATGCTCTGTTCGCATCTGCCGGAAGAATACGGCGGGCTGGGGGCAGACTTTCTCTATAGCGCAGTGGTGATCGAGGAGGTCGGTCGTCTGGGGCTGACCGGGATCGGATTTTCTCTTCATTCGGACATTGTTGCGCCTTATATCCTGCATTACGGCAGTGAGGCGCTGAAACACAAATACCTGCCCAAGCTGGTGTCTGGCGAGATGGTCACTGCGATCGCCATGACCGAGCCGGGTGCTGGCTCCGACCTGCAGGGGGTGAAGACTACCGCGGTGCTGGAGGGCGACGAATACGTGATCAACGGTTCGAAGACTTTCATCACCAACGGCTTTCTCGCTGACCTGGTGATCGTCGTGGCCAAGACTGATCCGAAAGCGGGGGCGAAGGGCACCAGTCTGTTTCTGGTGGAGGCCAACACGCCGGGTTTCGCCAAGGGCAAGCGCCTGGAAAAGGTCGGCATGAAGGCTCAAGATACCTCGGAGCTGTTCTTCCAGGACGTTCGGGTGCCCAAGGAAAACCTGTTGGGCCAAGCGGGGATGGGCTTCGCTTACCTGATGCAGGAATTACCGCAGGAGCGCTTGACGGTCGCGGTGGGAGGCTTGGCGTCAGCCGAAGCGGCGTTGCAGTGGACGCTGGATTACACCCGTGAGCGCAAGGCTTTCGGCAAGGCCATCGCCGACTTCCAGAACACCCGCTTCAAGCTCGCTGAAATGGCGACCGAGATCCAGATCGGCCGGGTTTTCGTCGATCGCTGCCTGGAACTGCATCTGCAAGGCAAGCTCGACGTGCCGACGGCGGCGATGGCCAAGTACTGGGGCACCGACCTGCAATGCAAGGTGCTCGACGAATGCGTGCAGTTGCATGGCGGTTACGGATTCATGTGGGAATACCCGATCGCCCGGGCATGGGCGGATGCGCGGGTGCAGCGGATTTATGCCGGGACCAATGAAATCATGAAGGAGATTATTGCGCGGTCGCTGTAATGCAGCGTGATCGTTCCCATGCTCTGCGTGGGAATGCCGCCATGGACGCTCTGCGTCCGCTTCGGAAGTGACGCGGAGCGTCACGGGATGCATTCCCACGCAGAGCGTGGGAACGATCGTCGACGTAAGTTACGGCGCAGGATTCGGCTGATCCTGGTGAATCGCCTCAATGCCTGCCAGCACTTCATCCGACAGCTTCAAATTGATGCTGGCAATGTTGCTGTCCAGTTGCTCAAGCGTGGTGGCGCCAATGATGTTGCTGGTCACGAATGGCTGTTGTGTGACGAATGCCAGCGCCATCTGCGCCGGGTCCAGGCCGTGTTGACGGGCCAGTGCCACGTAACGACTGCACGCTGCTTCCGACTGTGGGTTGAAATAGCGGCTGAAGCGGCTGTAGAGGCTCAGGCGACCTTTGGGCGGACGCGCGCCACCTTCGTACTTGCCCGACAGAAAGCCGAACGCCAGTGGCGAGTAGGCCAGCAAGCCACATTGTTCGCGGATGGCAATTTCCGCCAGGCCGACTTCGAAGCTGCGATTGAGCAGGTTGTAGGGGTTCTGGATGGATACCGCGCGGGGCCAGCCACGGGCTTCGGCGAGGGCAAGGAAGCGCATGGTGCCCCACGGGGTTTCGTTGGACAGGCCGATGTGGCGGATCTTGCCAGCCTTGACCTGTTCGTCCAGCGCTTCGAGGGTGTCCTCCAGTGGCGTCAGATTGGCTTCGATCTTGTGTTTGTAACCGAGCTGGCCAAAGAAATTGGTACTGCGTTCCGGCCAGTGCAGTTGATAGAGGTCGATGTAATCGGTCTGCAAGCGCTTGAGGCTGGCGTCCACGGCTTCGCTGATGTGTTGGCGGTTGTGCCGCAGGTTTTTGTCGCGAATGTAGTCGATGGTGTTGCCGGGGCCGGCGATCTTGCTCGCCAGGATCCAGTCGGCGCGATCGCCGCGACTTTTGAAGTAGTTGCCGATGTAGCGTTCGGTGGTGGCGTAGGTTTCGGCCTTGGGCGGCACCGGGTACATCTCGGCGGTGTCGATGAAATTGATCCCGGCGCCCTTGGCGCGTTCGATCTGGGCGAAGGCTTCAGTCTCACTGTTTTGCTCGCCCCAGGTCATGGTGCCGAGGCAGATGGCGCTCACGTTCAGATCGGTACGGCCTAGCTGGCGATAGTCCATCGGGTGCTCCTTGGGCAAAACAATCATAAAAGCAGGTTGAAATATTTTTCGCAATCTGCATAATTGCGCACCTCTTTCTGCAGTGGAAGTGATGCGCCGCCGCCGAAGAATCTTGCCGTTGAACGGACGCGCCGACCCGAGCCCCCGAAAGCGTCTGTATCCGGCTGCCTTTGACTTGTCAAAGTACGCACTATTCAGTAAGATCCGCCGTCTAATTTACAGGGCGGCCCCTGAGGCTATAAAGAATGAAAACTTTTACTGCTAAACCGGAAACAGTAAAGCGCGACTGGTTTGTCGTCGACGCTGCTGGTCAGACCCTGGGTCGTCTGGCCACTGAAATCGCGAGCCGTCTGCGTGGCAAGCACAAGGCTGAGTACACTCCTCACGTTGACACTGGCGACTACATCGTCGTAATCAACGCTGAGCAAGTACGTGTTACTGGCGCTAAAACCACTGACAAAATGTACTACTCCCACTCCGGTTTCCCGGGCGGCATCAAGTCGATCAACTTCGAAAAGCTGATCGCTAAAGCCCCTGAGCGCGTGATCGAGACCGCGGTCAAAGGCATGCTGCCTAAGAACCCGCTGGGTCGCGACATGTATCGTAAGCTGAAAGTCTATGCGGGCGCTGCTCACCCTCATACTGCTCAGCAGCCCCAAGAACTGAAGTTTTAACGGAATAGTTCATTATGTCGGCGACTCAAAATTACGGCACTGGCCGTCGCAAGACTGCAACCGCACGCGTTTTCCTGCGTCCGGGCACTGGTAACATCTCCATCAACAACCGTTCGCTGGATAATTTCTTCGGCCGCGAAACTGCCCGCATGGTAGTTCGTCAGCCGCTGGAATTGACTGAGACTGTCGAGAAGTTCGACATCTACGTCACCGTGATCGGCGGTGGTGTAAGTGGTCAAGCTGGCGCAATCCGCCACGGTATCACTCGCGCTCTGATGGACTACGACGAAACTCTGCGCTCTGCTCTGCGCAAAGCTGGCTTCGTAACCCGCGATGCACGTGAAGTTGAACGTAAGAAAGTCGGTCTGCGTAAAGCGCGTAAGCGTCCGCAGTACTCGAAGCGTTAATTCGCTTTCACGTTCAAAAAGAACGCCCAGTTTCCTTGCGAAGCTGGGCGTTTTTTTATGGGCGCTATTTATCAACGAATTGCGCTGTGACAACTTGCCACATCCGCAGAGGCCCTATACTACAAGGCTTGGCAGTGGAGCCCTTCGGTAATTACCTTGTCAGAATTGGGGCTTTTCATTACCATTCGGCAAAATTTTTATAAGTTCAGATTTTTACTTAGTAGACGCCTGATTTAACAGGCCACAAAGCTGATGGGAGAGGACTGAATGAGCAATGACGGCGTGAATGCAGGCCGGCGTCGCTTCTTGGTAGCAGCCACATCCGTGGTGGGTGCTGCAGGAGCGGTGGGGGCTGCGGTCCCGTTCGTGGGGTCATGGTTTCCCAGTGCCAAGGCGAAAGCCGCAGGTGCACCGGTGAAAGTGAATGTCAGCAAAATCGAGCCAGGCCAGCAAATGATTGCTGAGTGGCGCGGCCAGCCGGTGTTCATCGTCCGCCGTACCGAGGAAATCCTGGGGAATCTGAAAAAGATTGAGGGCCAGCTGTCTGACCCCGCCTCCAAGAGCTCGACGCAACCGACCTATGTCGACCCGCAGACGCGTTCGATCAAGCCAGAAGTCCTGCTGCTGATCGGTATCTGCACTCACCTGGGGTGCTCGCCGACCTTCCGTCCGGAAGTGGCACCTGCCGATCTGGGCAAGGATTGGGTCGGGGGCTACTTCTGCCCTTGCCACGGTTCCCACTACGATTTGGCTGGCCGCGTCTACAAGTCGCAACCCGCGCCTTTGAACCTGCCAGTTCCCCCGCATTCCTATGAGACCGATGACATCATTGTCGTTGGCGTCGATACGGAGAAAGCGTGATGAGCAAGTTCATGGATTGGGTTGATGCGCGCTTTCCCGCGACCAAAATGTGGGAAGACCATCTCAGTAAGTATTACGCCCCGAAGAACTTCAACTTCTTCTATTTCTTTGGCTCCCTGGCGCTGCTCGTTCTGGTCAACCAGATCGTTACCGGTGTCTGGCTGACCATGAGCTATACCCCGTCGGCGGAAGAAGCATTCGCTTCCGTCGAATACATCATGCGCGACGTCGAGTACGGCTCGATCCTGCGTCTGCTGCACTCCACTGGCGCTTCGGCGTTCTTCATCGTGGTTTATCTGCACATGTTCCGTGGCCTGCTCTACGGTTCGTACCAGAAGCCGCGTGAGCTGGTGTGGGTGTTCGGCATGCTGATCTACCTGGCGCTGATGGCTGAAGCCTTCATGGGTTACCTGCTGCCGTGGGGCCAGATGTCCTACTGGGGCGCCCAGGTGATCATCTCGCTGTTCGGTGCGATCCCGGTCATCGGAAACGACCTGACCCAGTGGATCCGTGGTGACTACCTGATTTCCGGTATTACCCTGAACCGTTTCTTCGCCTTGCATGTGGTTGCCTTGCCGATCGTGATCCTTGGCCTGGTGGTGCTGCACATTCTGGCGTTGCACGAAGTGGGTTCGAACAACCCGGACGGCGTGGACATCAAGAAACACAAAGACGAAAACGGCGTACCGCTGGACGGCATTGCTTTCCATCCGTACTACACCGTGAAAGATATCGTCGGCGTGGTGGTGTTCCTGTTCATCTTCTGCGCGATCGTGTTCTTCTTCCCGGAAATGGGCGGCTACTTCCTCGAGAAGCCGAACTTTGAAGTGGCGAACGCCTTCAAGACCCCTGAGCACATCGCTCCGGTCTGGTACTTCACGCCGTTCTACGCGATTCTGCGGGCAGTTCCGGACAAGCTCCTGGGTGTTGTTGCCATGGGTGCTTCGATTGCCTTGCTGTTCGTCCTGCCCTGGCTTGACCGTAGCCCGGTCAAGTCCATGCGCTACAAGGGCTGGCTGAGCAAGATCTGGCTCTGGGTATTCTGCATCTCCTTCGTGATTCTTGGCTGGCTGGGCGTCATGGCGCCTACCCCGGAACGTACGTTGCTGTCGCAGGTTTGTACCTTCCTGTACTTCGCCTACTTCATTCTGATGCCGTTCTACACCAGGCTCGAGAAGACCAAACCGGTTCCGGAAAGGGTGACTGGCTGATGAAAAAACTATTTGCTGTACTGATTCTTGCTGCTCTGCCAGCACTGTCCTTCGCGGCCGAACACGGCGGCCCAGAGCTGGAAAAAGTCGACATCGACGTTTCCGACAAGGCTGCCATGCAGGATGGCGCACGTACGTTCGCCAACTATTGCATGGGCTGCCACAGTGCCAAGTTCCAGCGCTACGAGCGTGTCGCCGATGACCTGGGCATTCCTCACGAGCTGATGCTCGAGAAGCTGGTGTTCACTGGCGCCAAGATCGGCGACCACATGAGCATCGGCATGCAGCCGGCTGACGCCAAGACCTGGTTTGGTGCGGCGCCACCCGACCTGACACTGGTGGCTCGCGTTCGTGGCACGGATTGGCTCTATGGCTACCTGCGTTCGTTCTATGAAGACCCGTCGCGTCCATGGGGCGTGAACAACAAGGTGTTCCCGAACGTCGGCATGCCTAACGTTCTGGTCGGCTTGCAGGGTCGCCAGGTGGTAGGCTGTAAACAGGTTCAAGTCGTCGATGACGGCAAGAAGCAGTTCGATCCGCTGACCGGCACCGCTTTGACTCATGAAGCCTGCGATCAACTGACCGTATTGCCGAAAACCGGCACGCTGACCGAAGAGCAGTTCAACGAGAAGGTCAAGAATCTGGTGACCTTCCTGGCCTACTCGGCCAACCCGGTGAAGCTGCAGCATCAGCGCATCGGTACCTATGTGTTGCTGTACCTGGCGTTCTTCTTCGTATTCGCTTACTTGCTCAAGCGTGAATACTGGAAAGACGTCCATTGATAACGTTGTAAGCCATTGCTGTTAATCGCACGCGCCCAGGGGCGTCTCTGAAGGTGTAACGAGTCTGGTGATCCAGGCGTTACGGGAGGCGCCCTCTGGGCGCGCGTGTTTTTCCGTTTTCGATAATTTCAACAAGCGAGGAGGACCGCCATGGGCGTGACCAATCGGTTGGCCTGTTACTCCGACCCCGCCGACCACTATTCCCACCGAGTGCGCATCGTACTTGCAGAGAAGGGTGTCAGCGCCGAGATCATTTACGTGGAGGCTGGTCGTCAGCCGCCTAAACTGATTGAAGTGAACCCTTACGGAAGCCTGCCCACCCTGGTCGATCGTGACCTGGCGTTGTGGGAGTCGACCGTGGTGATGGAATATCTGGATGAGCGTTACCCGCATCCGCCACTACTGCCGGTTTATCCTGTGGCGCGTGCCAACAGCCGTCTGCTGATTCATCGCATTCAGCGTGACTGGTGTGGCCTGGTGGATCTGATTCTGGATTCGCGGACCAAGGAAGCAGCTCGCGTGGTGGCTCGTAAAGAGCTGCGCGAAAGCCTGACAGGCGTGTCGCCGCTATTCGCCGACAAGCCGTTTTTCCTCAGTGAGGAACAAAGTCTGGTGGATTGCTGCCTACTACCAATACTCTGGCGATTGCCGATTTTGGGTATAGAACTGCCGCGGCCTGCCAAGCCGCTGCTTGATTACATGGAGCGCCAGTTTGCGCGTGAGGCTTTCCAGGCGAGTCTGTCTGGTGTCGAACGCGATATGCGCTAAGGCTTAAGGAGCCGCTATGAACTCCAGTCGACCTTATCTGGTCCGCGCGCTCTACGAGTGGATTGTGGACAACGATTGCACCCCGCACATGCTGGTCAATTCCGAGTATCCGTCGGTGCAGGTGCCTCAGGGTTTTGCCAGTGACGGGCAGATTGTCCTGAACGTATCCCCGGCAGCCGTGCGTCATTTGCACATGGATAACGAGGCGGTCAGTTTCGAGGGGCGCTTCGGTGGCGTGCCACACACCCTGTACGTGCCTATCGCGTCGATCCTGGGCATTTACGCTCGGGAGAACGGCCAGGGCATGGTGTTCGATATGGAATCGCCGCTAGAGGACGAGGAAGACATCGAGCCGGATGATGATATCCCGCCACCCGACAGCGAGCCGCCGCGTCCCAGCGGTCGACCCAGTTTGAAGGTGGTGAAGTAATAAAAAAGGCGATCCGCAAGGATCGCCTTTTTTATTACTGTAGGAGCCAGGCTTGCCGGCGAAGGCGATCTCAAGGATGCCATCGCGTAAGCAAGTATCAGTCGATGTACTCAAACAGCTTCACAATCTTCTGCACGCCAGAAACGCCTTGCACCAGATTGGTCGCCTGCGCCGCTTCCTGCTTGGTCAGCAGGCCGAGCAGATAAACGATGCCGTTCTCGGTCACAACCTTGATGCGCGAGCCCGGGATGGAGGGATCGGTGAGCATCTGAGTCTTGATCTTGGTGGTCAGCCAGGTGTCGTTCTGGCGTGCCAGCAGCGAGGAGGGCTGCAGCACTTGCAGTTCGTTGTGCACCTTCTTCACGCGCTGAACGGAGGCGGCGACCTGTTCGGCCTTGGCCTTGAGGTCGGCGCGCGGGGTTTGCCCGGCGAGCAACACAACACCGTTGAAGCTGGTTACGACGATGTGCGAATCGTTGTCCAGGGCCGGATCGGCCTTGGCGATGTTCACGCCGACCTTGGTGTCGATCAGAGAATCGTCGATCTTGCTGCCGAAGGTGCGCGTACCGCGGTCATCTTCGATCGGCGCTTCACGGCTGGCGTTAACCACTGATGTGCAGCCGCTGATGCCGAGGCACAGGGTCAAGGCCAGAAGGCTTAGGCGATTAGGGGTCATTCTTCACTCCCGAACAGTTGGCTGTCGATCAGATCGCAAAGGCAATGGATCGCCAGCAGGTGGACTTCCTGAATACGTGCAGTGACATTGGCCGGTACGCGAATCTCGACGTCTTCAGGCAATAGCAGCGATGCCATGCCGCCGCCATCGCGACCCGTCAATGCTACGACAATCATTTCGCGATCATGTGCGGCCTGGATCGCTTGAATAATGTTCGCCGAGTTGCCGCTGGTGGAAATCGCCAGCAATACGTCGCCCGGCTGGCCGAGGGCGCGGATCTGTTTGGAGAAGATTTCGTTGTAGCTGTAATCGTTGGCAATCGAGGTGATCGTCGAGCTGTCGGTGGTCAGCGCAATGGCTGGCAGGCTCGGACGTTCACGCTCGAAGCGATTGAGCAGCTCGGACGAAAAGTGCTGTGCATCGCCGGCGGAGCCACCGTTGCCGCACGAAAGCATTTTGCCCTCGTTGAGCAGGGCGTTGACCATCACCTGGCTGGCTTGCTCGATGTGCGGTGCAAGTACGTCCATCGCCATTTGCTTGGTGTCGATACTGGCCTGAAAAAGCTGGCGAATTCGGGATTGCATGTCCATCTGTGTGACCTTAATTAGCGCGGCTACTTGGCACATGAAAGTGCAGCCCGCAAAGCAAAGAGCAAAAGTGTTGGGTGTAGGTGTCCGGTTCGGGGCGCAAGCGATCAGCAGTCGAAGGCATTTTGCATCCAGTTCAACTGATCGAGGCTGCTGTCGATGGCAACCACGTCGAAGCGGCAGGGGGAATCGGCCCAACGCGACTCGCGCTGAAGAAAATACTGCGCGGCGAAAATCAGTTTCTGCCGTTTGCGCTCATCGATGCTATCGAGCGCGCCACCCCATTGGGTGTTTTTTCTGTAGCGGACTTCGACGAATACTACTGTATCGCCATCAAGCATGACCAGATCAAGCTCGCCGCGTTTACATAACCAGTTCTGCGCCAGCAGGCGCAGACCTTGTTGCTGAAGATGCTCGAGCGCATGGCGCTCGGCATCCTTACCGCTTTGCTGGCGTGACCTGTCGGGCATCAGTGCGAGGTGTCCGGCAGGCGTTGAACCTGACCGTTGACGAACTCTGCCCATGGCAACTGACGCACGACCCGTTGATTCTGAGTCATGCCCAGGCTGCCCGATTGACCTTCGATGCGGCTGTCCGGCAAGGCCTTGAGTTGCCCCAGGCGTGGTGCCAGGCGATAGGCGTCAACGCCCATCGCGTATAGACGGCCCAGGCTGCCAGCGGCTTGTGGCCATTGTGCGGTGACCTGTTTGCGCAGCGGGTCGTTGGCATCCAGCAGCCATGGGGTTTCGCAGAAGCGAATACCGTTCATGTCGTTGTACTGGTTCTGGTCGCCGCTGGCGCTGAACACGTGGGAGGTGGCGTAAACCGGCACGTCACCCGCGTACTGGAAGTTCAGGGTCGGTTTGATCTGTTGAGCCTGTTGCGGCGTCGCGGCCAGGAAGATGAACTCGATGTCCTGACGACGCGAAGGCTGGGCGGCTACCTGTGAGCCAACGGTGTTTTGCAGGCTCTTGGCGCGGCCTTCGCTCTGACGCAGCTGGAACATGTCGGCAATTTGCTGGGCCAGTTGCACCGGTTGGTCGACGCGCTCGGTCGCGACAATGCTGCCGCCGTTGGCTTGCCAATCCTGGCTGAATGCTCTGAGTACGCGGTCACCCCATTCGCCTTTCGGCACCATGATGGCGGCACGATGCAGGCCATCGGCGCGCGCACGACGGGATACTTCGCGGGCTTCGTCTTCAGCGGCAAGGCCGAATTGGAACAGCTGGGGCGGACCTTGTTCGCCTTCGCTGTAGTTCAGCGCCAGGGTGGTGATCGGTAGTTGCGGGCGAGCGCTGAGCTGTTTGACCAGCGGTTTTTCCAGCGGCCCGACCACCAATTGCACGCCGTCGGCCTGGGCCTTGCGATAGAACTCGTCAAGGGAGGTCAGGCGCGAGCTGTCATAGAACTCGATGGCTGGCGGCTTCTGCCCGGCTTGTTGCGCCTGGTAGTGTGCGGCCATGAAACCTTCGCGCAATGCTTTGCCGACCGAGGCCAGCGGGCCGTCTTGCGGCAGCAGCAGGGCAATCTTGCTCAGGGGCTGGCTGGCCAGATCCTTGAGTTTGGTCAATGGCAGCGGCAGCTGGATGGCGGCCGGGTGCTTTGGATTGTTCGCGCGCCAGTTGTCGATCGCGGCTTGCTGCTGTTCCAGGGTGCCGGCTGTTTTCACTGCCCGGGCCAGGCTCAGCCAGCCGCCGAGGTCGTCGTCGGTGGTCGGCTGCAATTGATCGGTCGGCAGTGAAGCGATCAGGGTCCAGATCGCTTCGTGGTTTTTGCTCGCAGCTTGATCGCTCAGCATGGGGGCGATGAAAATGCGCTCCCGTGCGGCGGCCAGGGTCTGACCGTCGGCCTCAAGGGCGCGGGCATGGACGGTGCCGGTGCGAACCTGTTGTTCGGCTGGCAGTTCGCTCAGGCGTTGCAGGCTCGGATGGCTCAGGGCCGTCAGCGCCGCTTTGGGCTGATTGCGCACCATGGCCAATTCAGCCGCCAGGGTGCTGGCGAAGACCTGTTGGCCAGGCTTGAGTTGTTCCATCGGTACTTGTTGCAGAATTTGCGCGGATTGGCCGGCATTGCCCTGACGATAAGCCAGGTCTGCCGCGCTCAAGCGCAGCAAGGCTGCCTTGTCCGGCGTTTTACTTTGAGTGGCCTGTTCGAGCAGTTGCTCGACACTGGCATCCGGGGTCCGTGGAAGTTCGCCAAGGCTGGAGGAGGGCGAGCTGGCGCAAGCCGCCAGCAAGGCAGCGAGGCAGAGGGCAGAGAACAGCCGCAGGCAAGCGATCATGTAAGTGTTCCTGATACTCGATCAAATAAGCGTGGAATTGTACCCAAGCGCTGGCCGGGGCGCGATGTTACTGGCGTGAATCGATCAATTTAGCTCATGCAAATGTTGCGACACTGCACAAAAGGCTGGAAAACCGAGGGTTGCTTGCAGGTATCGCGAATGTCGCTACGCGCTACAATGGCGGCTTTTACCGATCATGAGGTGTGCGCTTTGACTGCTCCAGGTGCTTTGAATTCCGCTGCTGGCTCGCTTTATGTGGTGGCGACGCCCATCGGCAACCTGGACGACATCAGTGCGCGTGCGCTGAAGATCCTGCGCGAGGTTTCGTTGATTGCTGCCGAAGACACTCGCCATTCCCAGCGATTGATGCAGCACTTCGGTATCCCCACGCCGCTGGCGGCCTGCCATGAACACAACGAGAGGGATGAAGGCAGTCGCTTTATCACTCGCTTGCTCGCTGGCGACGATGTGGCATTGATCTCCGATGCCGGGACACCGCTGATTTCCGATCCGGGTTATCACCTGGTGCGTCAGGCCCGTGCCGCAGGGATCAATGTGGTGCCGGTTCCGGGGGCCTGTGCATTGATTGCGGCGCTCTCGGCGGCGGGGTTGCCATCGGACCGTTTCATCTTCGAAGGGTTTCTACCGGCCAAGGCTGTCGGCCGACGTGCTCGCCTGGAACTGATAAAAGAAGAGCCGCGCACGCTGATTTTTTATGAAGCTCCACACCGCATCCTTGAATGCCTGCAAGACATGGAGCTGGTATTCGGCGCCGATCGTCCGGCATTGCTGGCGCGCGAGTTGACCAAGACCTTCGAAACCCTTAAAGGCTTGCCGCTGGCCGAGCTGCGCGAGTTCGTCGAATCGGACAGCAACCAGCAGCGCGGCGAGTGCGTAGTGCTGGTCGCTGGCTGGTCTGCTCCCGAGACTGAGGACGCTGTCAGCAGCGAAGCCATGCGTATTCTCAATCTGCTGCTTGAAGAAATGCCGCTCAAGCGTGCGGCGGCATTGGCGGCGCAAATTACTGGCGAGCGCAAGAATGTGCTCTATCAGGTTGCGCTGGATAAGCAGAAGGGCGAGTAAAAAAGCGACGCGCAGCGCTGGCCAGAGGCTTTTAGAGCTTGTTCTTCGACCGCTCTGCCGTTAATCTTCGCGGCGGAGAGTCGATCGGACAGTCGCTGCCCTCTATGAAAATTAGAGGGGGGAGGAAAGTCCGGGCTCCATAGGGCGAAGTGCCAGGTAATGCCTGGGAGGCGTGAGCCTACGGAAAGTGCCACAGAAAATAACCGCCTAAGCGCTTCGGCGCCGGTAAGGGTGAAAAGGTGCGGTAAGAGCGCACCGCACGTCTGGCAACAGTTCGTGGCTAGGTAAACCCCACTTGGAGCAAGACCAAATAGGGTCCCAAGGCGTGGCCCGCGCTGGGACCGGGTAGGTTGCTAAAGATGTCCAGTGATGGCCATCGTAGACGAATGACTGTTCAAGACAGAACCCGGCTTACAGATCGACTCTCCACCTTTTTTTCTCTCTGCTTCAATCATTGGCAGCGATATGCGTAATGGCAGTTTCCCTCCCTGCTGAATCAATAGCAGAAGCGCTTTTGTAATACCGAAAAAATCTTACTCTTAACAAACTACTTTAACTTCTGAACGCAGCCTTCTGTGCTGATTCAAGTTATTGAACGAATTCATCCGCCAGATTCTCGTTTCCCCTCCTTTTACACTCCTAAATCTCCGTTCTGTAAGGCTTTTCCTTCTATCCGCGCCTTGACGGTGTGGTGGGCGCATTCCTATAGTGTGCGCAAGTGGCGGAAAGTGGCATGAAGTGGGTTTTTTGAGCGCAAAACGCTAATATTTGGAGAAACGCTGACGTGTTTCGCGGAGCTAACGCTATCAGTCTCGATGCAAAGGGCCGTCTCGCCATGCCGAGCCGGTACCGTGACGAGCTCGTTTCGCGTAGTTCCGGTCAATTAATCGTCACCATCGATGCCGTTGATCCGTGTTTGTGTGTTTATCCCCTCGATGAGTGGGAAATTATCGAAACCAAACTGCGTGCACTGCCTTCGCTTCGCGAAGAAAACCGCCGCCTGCAACGTTTACTGATTGGTAATGCCGTCGACCTCGAGCTCGATGGCAGTGGTCGTTTTCTGGTCCCGCCGCGTCTTCGCGAATATGCCAAGTTGGATAAGCGCGCAATGTTGGTAGGCCAACTGAACAAGTTCCAATTGTGGGACGAGGATGCCTGGAATGCGGTTTCTGCCGCTGACCTGGCTGCTATTCAACAACCGGGCGCCATGCCTGATGAACTGCGTGATTTGATCCTGTGACTATTGATAGCGGCTTTAACCACATCACCGTACTGCTTGACGAAGCCGTCGAGGCTCTCGCCGTACGTCCTGATGGCTGCTATCTGGACGGCACGTTCGGACGCGGCGGACATAGCCGGTTGATCCTCAGCAAGCTCGGGCCCGATGGTCGGTTGCTCGGGTTCGACAAAGATCCTCAAGCGATTGCCACCGGGCAAACGCTAGCGGCCGAAGACGGCCGCTTTGTCGTTGTACAGCGCAGCTTTGCCGAGCTCGGTTCGGAAGTCGCCGAACGCGGTCTGGCCGGCAAGGTCAGCGGTGTTCTGCTTGACCTGGGCGTGTCTTCGCCTCAGCTCGACGACCCTGAGCGCGGCTTCAGTTTTCTCAACGACGGCCCGTTGGACATGCGAATGGACCCGTCCCGCGGGATCAGCGCCGCCGAGTTCGTCAATACCGCGCCGGTGGAGGAAATCGCCCGGGTGTTCAAGGAATACGGCGAAGAACGTTTCTCCGGCCGCATGGCGCGTGCCGTGGCCGAACGTCGCGACATCAAGCCGTTCGAGCGCACTGCCGATCTGGCAGAAGTGCTGAAAGTCGCCAACCCTGCATGGGAAAAGGGCAAGAACCCGGCCACCCGTGCATTCCAGGGGCTGCGTATTCACGTCAACAACGAGCTGGGCGATCTGGAAGCCGGTCTCGAAGCCGCTCTGGAGTGCCTGGAAGTCGGCGGTCGCCTGGTGGTGATCAGCTTCCACTCGCTGGAAGACCGCATCGTCAAACTGTTCATGCGTAAACTGGTGAAAGGCGAAGCCGACAACCTGCCGCGCAACTTGCCGGTCCGTCACGTCGCCTTCGAACCGAAAATCAAAGTCCATGGCAAAGCGCAGTCCGCCTCCGAGGCCGAACTCAAAGCCAACCCACGTTCCCGTAGCGCCATCATGCGCGTCGCGGAGAAACTGCGGTGAGCAAGCTTTTCGCCAAACCACTTCCCGGCGGAAGCTTTTTCATGCTGCTGCTGTTTATCGGTGTGCTCGTGTCGGCCATCGGCGTGTCCTATAGCGCGCACTGGAACCGTCAGCTGTTGAATTCGCTGTACAACGAATTGAGCGTGCGCGACAAGGCGCAGGCGGAGTGGGGCCGGTTGATTCTCGAACAAAGCACCTGGACCGCCCACAGCCGTATCGAAGTGTTGGCGACCGAACAACTGAAGATGCGCATTCCTGGCGCTGCTGAAGTGCAGATGGTGGCGCCATGATGAAACTCGAAGGTGCACTTTTCCCGTGGCGATTCCGTCTGGTGCTGGGCTTGCTCGGCATCATGGTGGTGGCGATTTCCTGGCGCATCATTGATCTGCAAGTGGTCGACCGTGACTTCCTTAAAGGTCAGGGCGACGCGCGCAGTGTTCGTCATATTCCAATCCCGGCTCACCGTGGTCTGATCACCGACCGTAACGGCGAGCCGTTGGCCGTGAGTACCCCGGTCACCACCCTGTGGGCCAACGCCAAGGAAATGCAACTGGCCAAAGAGAAATGGCCGGCACTGGCGGCTGCCTTGGGGCAGGATCCCAAAGCCCTGGCCGAACGTCTCGAAGCCCAGGCCAACAAAGAATTCATCTACCTGGTGCGCGGGCTGACCCCTGAGCAGGGCCAGGCTGTGCTCGATCTGAAAGTGCCGGGCGTTTATGGCATCGAAGAGTTCCGGCGTTTCTACCCGGCGGGTGAAGTCACCGCCCACATGGTCGGCTTTACCGACATCGACGATCACGGACGCGAAGGCGTCGAGCTGGCCTACGACGAATGGCTGGCCGGGGTGCCCGGCAAGCGACAGGTCATCAAGGACCGGCGCGGCCGGCTGATCAAAGATGTCCAGGTCACCAAAAACGCCAAGGCCGGCAAGCCCTTGGCGTTGTCCATTGACCTGCGCCTGCAATACCTGGCCAACCGCGAACTGCGCAACGCGATCATCGAGAACGGCGCCAAGGCCGGTAGCCTGGTGATCATGGACGTGAAGACCGGCGAGATTCTCGCCATGGTCAACCAGCCGACCTACAACCCGAACAACCGTCGCAACCTGCAACCGGCGATGATGCGCAACCGCGCGATGATCGACGTGTTCGAGCCGGGTTCGACCATGAAAGCGATCTCCATGAGCGCCGCGATCGAAACCGGGCGCTGGAAACCGAGCGACACCGTCGAGGTGTACCCGGGCAGTTTGCAGATTGGTAAATACACCATCAAGGACGTATCCAAGACCGAAGGTCCGGTGCTCGACCTGACCGGTATCCTGATCAATTCCAGTAACGTCGGCATGAGTAAGGTCGCGTTCGATATCGGTGGCGAAACGATTTTCCGTCTGGCACAGAAAGTTGGCCTCGGCCAGGACACCGGCTTGGGTTTCCCGGGTGAGCGCGTCGGCAACCTGCCGAACTACCGCGAATGGCGCAAGGCTGAAACCGCCACTCTGTCCTACGGCTACGGTATTTCCGTGACCGCGATCCAGTTGGTCCACGCCTTCTCGGCCCTGGCCAACAATGGTCGCCTCGCGCCGTTGACCCTGATCAAAACCGACAAGGCGCCGCAAACCACTCAGGTGCTGCCGGAAGCCGTCGCGAAAACCATGCAAGGCATGCTGCAACAAGTGATCGAAGCCCCGCGCGGCGTATTCCGTGCGCAGGTGCCGGCGTATCACGTGGGCGGCAAGTCGGGTACTGCGCGTAAGACGTCGGTCGGAACCAAAGGCTACGCCGAGAACTCCTACCGCTCGCTGTTCGCCGGTTTCGGCCCGATGAGCGACCCGCGTTACGCGATCGTGGTGGTGATCGACGAACCGACCAAGGCCGGTTACTTCGGTGGTCTGGTATCGGCGCCGGTGTTCAGCAAAGTGATGTCCGGGACCTTGCGCCTGATGAACATCACCCCGGACAACCTGCCAGCCACTCAACAAGCGAACGCCGCACCGGTCGTTCCGCTGAAAGCTAATGGAGGGCGCGGCTGATGTCGCTGAGCCTGAACAAGATTTTCGCCCACGCCGGCCATGATCTATTGATCCGCGAATTGGCGCTGGACAGCCGTAACGTACGGGCAGGTGATTTGTTCCTTGCGGTCCCTGGTGGCAAGTTCGACGGTCGTGCGCACATCGCCGACGCCTTGCAGCGCGGTGCTGCCGCCGTGGCTTATGAAGTCGAAGGCGCGACCGTGCTGCCGATTACCGACGTGCCGCTGATTCCGGTCAAAGGCCTGGCGGCGCAGCTGTCGGATATCGCCGGGCGCTTTTACGGCGACCCGAGCCGTCACATGAACCTGATCGGCGTGACCGGCACCAACGGTAAAACCAGCGTGACCCAGTTGGTCGCGCAAGCCTTGGATTTGCTCGGTCAACACTGCGGTATCGTTGGCACTTTGGGCTCCGGTTTCCATGGCGCGCTGGAAAGCGGCTTGCACACCACGCCGAACCCGATTGCGCTGCAAGCAACCCTCGCCGACCTGAAAAAGGCCGGTGCCAAAGCCGTGGCCATGGAAGTCTCTTCCCATGGGCTGGATCAGGGCCGCGTAACCGCGCTGGCCTTCGATGTGGCGGTGATGACCAACCTGTCGCGCGATCATCTGGATTACCACGGCACCATGCAGGCCTATGGCGAAACCAAGGCCAAGTTGTTTGCCTGGAATGATCTGAAGTGCCGGGTGGTCAACCTCGACGACGATTTTGGCCGGCAACTGGCGGCTGATGAGGGTGAGTCGCGGTTGATCACTTACAGCCTGGAAGACTCCCGCGCTTACCTGTATTGCCGCGAAGCGCAGTTCAGTGACGAAGGCGTGCGCGCCACGCTTGTTACGCCGCAGGGCGAACACCATTTGCGCAGCACCTTGCTCGGCCGTTTCAACCTGAGCAACGTGTTGGCCGCGGTCGGTGCCTTGCTCGGTCTGGACTATGCGCTGGACGAAATCCTCAACGTGCTGCCGAAACTCGAAGGCCCGGCCGGTCGCATGCAGCGTCTGGGCGGCGGCACTCAGCCGTTGGTGGTGGTCGATTACGCCCACACGCCGGATGCGCTGGAAAAAGTCTTGATGGCCCTGCGTCCTCACGCCAAAGGCCGGTTGCTGTGCCTGTTCGGTTGCGGCGGTGATCGCGATCGCGGCAAGCGTCCGCTGATGGCTGAAGTGGTCGAGCGTCTGGCCGATGGTGTGCTGGTCACCGACGACAACCCGCGCACCGAAGACCCCGCCGCGATTTTCGACGACATCCGCGCCGGTTTCACCGCTGTGGATAAAGTCACCTTCGTCGCCGGTCGTGGCCAGGCGATTGCCCAGTTGATCGCCAGCGCTTCGGCGGATGACGTGATTGTCCTGGCCGGTAAAGGTCATGAGGACTATCAGGAAATCAACGGTGAGCGTCTCGCTTTCTCCGATCTGGTCGAGGCCGATCATGCCCTGACCGCGTGGGAGGTGGCCCATGCTTAAAGCCTTGAAACTGAGCGAACTGACCGGCGCACTGAATGCCCGTCTGATCTCCGTCGATGCCAGCTTCGATGGTGTCAGCATCGACAGCCGCGCGATCAAGCCCGGCCAGCTGTTTATTGCTCTGGCCGGTCCGCGTTTCGATGGCCATGACTACCTGAATGACGTCGCCGCCAAAGGCGCCGTGGGTGCACTGGTCGAGCGCGAAGTGGCCGACAGCTCGCTGCCGCAACTGCTGGTCAAGGACACCCGCCAGGCCCTCGGCCAGTTGGGTGCGATCAACCGTGCCGCGTTCACTCAGCCGGTCGCGGCCGTTACCGGCTCCAGCGGCAAGACCACGGTCAAGGAAATGCTGGCAAGCATCCTGCGCACGCGCGGTCCGGTGCTGGCGACCCGTGGCAACCTGAACAATGACCTCGGCGCTCCGCTGACCCTGCTCGAACTGGCGCCGGAACACACCGCCGCCGTGATCGAACTCGGCGCTTCGCGCATTGGCGAGATTGCCTACACCGTCGCCATGACCAAACCCCACGTGGCCATCATCAACAACGCCGGGACCGCCCACGTTGGTGAGTTCGGCGGGCCGGAAAAAATCGTCGAAGCCAAGGGCGAGATTCTCGAAGGGCTGGATGCCGATGGCATCGCCGTGCTGAATCTCGACGACAAGGCCTTCGACATCTGGAAGACCCGTGCCGCCGGTCGAAAAGTGCTGACTTTTGCCCTGAGCAACGTCAACGCCGATTTCCATGCCAGCGACCTGGACCGCGATGCCCGCGGTTGCCCGGCGTTCAACCTGCACAGCCCTGAAGGTGTGGAGCGGGTTCAGCTGAATCTGCTCGGCACCCATAACGTCGCCAATGCCATGGCCGCTGCCGCTGCCGCGCATGCTTTGGGTGTGTCGCTGTTCGGCATCGCCACCGGCCTTGGCGCGGTGCAACCGGTCAAGGGACGCACCGTCGCGCAACTGGCGCCTAACGGCATGCGCGTAATCGATGACACATACAACGCGAACCCCACCTCTATGTGCGCCGCCGTTGATATACTCGCCGGCTTTTCCGGTCGCACCGTTTTGGTGCTCGGGGATATCGGCGAGTTGGGCGCGTGGGCAGAGCAGGGGCACCGCGATGTGGGCGATTACGCCCGCGGCAAGGTTTCCGCGCTTTACGCCGTCGGGCCAATGATGGCTCACGCCGTGAACGCTTTCGGCGAGCAGGCCTTTCACTTCAGCACACAGGCTGAACTGATCAAGGCCCTGGAAGCCGAGCAGGACACAAACACTACCTTTTTGATCAAGGGCTCGCGCAGCGCTGCGATGGAAAACATCGTTGCCGCTTTGTGCGGGACCAGTCTGGAGAAACATTAATGCTGCTGCTGCTAGCGGAGTATCTGCAACAGTTCTACAAAGGCTTCGCGGTCTTTCAGTACCTGACCCTGCGCGGGATTCTCGGTGTACTGACCGCGCTGGTCTTGTCGCTGTGCTATGGCCCGTGGATGATCCGCACTCTGCAGAACCGTCAGATCGGTCAATCCGTTCGCAACGACGGCCCGCAATCGCACCTGTCGAAGTCAGGCACCCCGACCATGGGCGGCGCGCTGATTCTTTCCTCCATCGGCGTCAGCACCTTGCTTTGGGCTGACCTGACCAACCGTTACGTTTGGGTCGTGTTGTTGGTGACCCTGCTATTCGGCGCCATCGGCTGGGTTGACGACTATCGCAAAGTCATCGAGAAAAACTCCCGCGGCCTTCCGAGCCGCTGGAAGTATTTCTGGCAGTCGGTGTTCGGCCTGGGCGCGGCGATCTTCCTTTATATGACTGCCGCGACGCCGGTGGAAACCACCCTGATCCTGCCGATGCTCAAGGACTACAGCATTCCGCTGGGCGCAGGTTTCATCGTCCTGACCTATTTCGTGATTGTCGGCTCGAGCAACGCGGTCAACCTGACCGACGGCCTCGACGGTCTGGCGATCATGCCCACCGTGATGGTCGGCGGCGGCCTGGGGATCTTCTGCTACCTGTCGGGTAACGTGAAGTTCGCCGAATACCTGCTGATTCCTTACGTACCGGGCGCGGGCGAGCTGATTGTGTTCTGCGGCGCCTTGATCGGTGCTGGCCTGGGCTTCCTCTGGTTCAACACCTATCCGGCACAAGTCTTCATGGGCGACGTTGGCGCGCTGGCGCTGGGTGCGGCCCTGGGCACCATCGCAGTGATCGTCCGTCAGGAAATCGTCCTGTTCATCATGGGCGGTGTGTTCGTGATGGAGACCCTGTCAGTCGTCATTCAGGTTGCCTCCTTTAAGCTGACCGGTCGCCGTGTGTTCCGCATGGCACCGATTCACCACCACTTTGAACTCAAGGGCTGGCCCGAGCCGCGCGTGATCGTCCGTTTCTGGATCATCACCGTGATTCTCGTGTTGATCGGCCTTGCCACCCTGAAGCTGAGGTAGAACGAGTGTCTCTGATCGCTTCTGACCACTTCCGCATCGTTGTCGGCCTCGGCAAGAGCGGCATGTCCCTGGTTCGCTTCCTGGCGAACCGGGGCGTGTCGTTTGCTGTCGCCGATACGCGGGAAAATCCACCGGAACTGGCCACGCTCAAGCGTGACTATCCGCACGTGGAAGTGCGTTGTGGCGAGCTGGACGTCGAATTCCTGTGCCGTGCCGACGAGCTCTACGTGAGCCCCGGCCTGGCGCTGGCGACCCCGGCCCTGCAGGCTGCCGCCGCCCGTGGCGTGAAAATGTCCGGAGACATCGAGCTGTTCGCGCGTAACGCGAAAGCGCCGATTGTCGCCATTACCGGTTCCAACGCCAAAAGTACCGTCACCACCCTGGTCGGCGAGATGGCGGCTGCGGCCGGCAAGCGTGTTGCCGTTGGTGGCAACCTCGGCACGCCGGCGCTGGATTTGCTCAGCGACGACATCGAGCTGTACGTGATGGAACTGTCGAGCTTCCAGCTCGAAACCACCGATCAGCTCAACGCCGAAGTGGCGACCGTGCTCAACATCAGTGAAGACCACATGGACCGCTACAGCGGTCTGCCGGCCTATCACTTGGCCAAGCACCGGATCTTCCGGGGCGCCAGGCAGTTTGTGGTCAACCGTCAGGACGCCCTGAGCCGTCCGCTGATGGGTGAAGGTCAGCCGTGCTGGACCTTCGGTTTGAACAAACCCGACTTCAAGGCCTTCGGCATTCGAGAAGAGAGCGGCGAGAAATACCTGGCCTTCGAATTCCAGAACCTGATGCCGGTACGCGAGCTGAAAGTTCGTGGTGCGCATAACCAGTCCAACGCCCTCGCGGCATTGGCGCTCGGTCACGCCGTCGGCCTGCCGTTCGACGCCATGCTTTCAGCCCTGCGCAATTTCGCCGGGCTCGAGCACCGCTGCCAGTGGGTCCGCGACCTTGATGGCGTGAGCTACTACAACGATTCCAAAGCCACCAACGTCGGCGCCGCATTGGCGGCCATCGAGGGCCTGGGGGCGGACATCGACGGCAAGCTTGTGCTGATCGCCGGTGGCGATGGCAAGGGCGCCGAATTCAAGGATTTGCGTGATCCGGTGGCGGCCAACTGCCGCGCCGTCATTTTGATGGGCCGTGATTCCGACAAGATCGGTGAGGCCATCGGCGATGCCGTGCCACTGATTCGCGTCGGCTCGCTGATCGAAGCGGTCGAGCAATGCCGCGCCATCGCCGAAAAGGGCGACGCGGTGCTGCTGTCGCCGGCCTGCGCCAGCTTCGACATGTTCAAGAACTATGAAGACCGTGGTCACCAGTTCGTCCGCGCCGTGGAGGATCTGGCATGAGCTTGAGAAACATCATCAAGCCGTATCCATCGCCGCTGATCACCGGGCGCGGTATCGACCTCGATTTCCCGATGCTCGCCGGTTGCCTGGCACTGCTCGGCCTGGGGCTGATCATGATTGCCTCGGCATCGACCGAGGTGGGGGCGGTGCAGTCGGGCAGCGCCCTGTACTACATGATTCGCCACCTTGTTTACGTTGTGCTGGGCCTGGGTGCCTGCGTCGTCACCATGATGATTCCGATTGCCACCTGGCAACGCTTGGGCTGGCTGATGTTGATTGGTGCATTCGGCTTGCTGGTGATGGTGATCATCCCGGGGATCGGCCGGGAAGTGAACGGTTCGATGCGCTGGATCGGCTTCAGTTTCTTCAACGTTCAGCCTTCCGAGATCGCCAAGGTGTTCGTGGTGATCTACCTCGCCGGTTATCTGGTGCGTCGCCAGAAAGAAGTGCGTGAAAGCTGGATGGGCTTCTTCAAGCCGTTCATCGTGCTGTTGCCAATGGCGGGTCTGTTGCTGATGGAGCCAGACTTCGGTGCCACCGTCGTGATGATGGGGGCAGCTGCGGCGATGCTGTTCCTCGGCGGGGTCGGGCTGTTCCGGTTTTCCCTGATGGTGGTCCTGGCCGTCGCGGCGGTGGTGTTGTTGATTCAGATGCAGCCGTATCGAATGGCGCGTCTGACCAACTTTGCCGATCCGTGGGCCGACCAGTTCGGTGCCGGCTATCAGCTCTCCCAGGCCTTGATCGCTTTCGGTCGCGGCGAATGGCTGGGCGTCGGCCTGGGCAACAGCGTGCAGAAACAGTTCTACCTGCCGGAAGCCCATACCGACTTCGTGTTTTCGGTGCTGGCTGAAGAGCTGGGGGCCGTAGGTTCCTTGTGCACGGTGGCGCTGTTCGTCTTCGTGTGTATTCGTGGCATGTACATCGGCCTGTGGGCCGAGAAAGCCAAACAGTTTTTTGCCGCCTACGTTGCTTACGGCTTGTCGTTCCTGTGGATCGGCCAGTTCCTGATCAACATCGGCGTGAACGTCGGCCTGTTGCCGACCAAAGGTCTGACCCTGCCATTCCTCAGTTATGGCGGCAGTTCGTTGGTGATCTGCTGTGCCTGTCTTGGCTTGTTGCTGCGCATCGAGTGGGAGAGTCGAACCCATTTGGGCAGCGAAGAAATGGAATTCCATGAGAGCGACTTCGCCGAGGAGCCGAACCATGGGCGCTAACGTACTGATCATGGCTGGCGGCACCGGGGGCCATGTGTTCCCGGCACTTTCCTGTGCGCGTGAGTTCCAGGCCCGCGGCTACACCGTGCACTGGCTCGGCACGCCCCGCGGGATCGAAAACGATCTGGTGCCGGCGGCCGGTATTGAATTGCATCGGATCCACGCCAGCGGTTTGCGCGGCAAGGGCAAATTGTCCCTGCTCAAGGCGCCGGTCATGTTGCTCAAGTCGATCTGGCAGGCGCGGGCGATCATTCGTCAGCTGCGGCCAGTCTGTGTGGTCGGCTTTGGTGGTTTTGTGACTGGCCCTGGCGGCGTTGCAGCCAGACTGGCCGGCGTGCCGGTCATCGTTCACGAGCAGAACGCCGTGGCCGGTACCGCCAATCGGTTGCTGGTGCCGTTGGCCGCCCGAGTCTGTGAAGCGTTCCCCGACACCTTTACCCTGTCGGACAGCCGTCGGACCACCGGTAACCCAGTGCGCACCGAGCTGTTCCTCGAAACACCGCGACCTGCCCTGGCCGGTCGCAAGGCGCGTTTGCTGATCCTGGGCGGAAGCCTGGGCGCAGAGCCGTTGAACAAGTTGCTGCCTGAAGCCCTGTCGCAAGTCGCCCCCGACCTGCGCCCGGACGTGTTCCATCAGGCCGGCAAAAACCACGATGAAGTGACTGCAGAGCGCTATCGCGCGGCTGGCGTCGAGGCGCAAGTGCAGCCATTCATCAAAGACATGGCCCAAGCCTATGGCTGGGCCGACCTGGTGGTGTGCCGCGCAGGAGCGCTGACCATCAGTGAACTGGCGGCCGCCGGTCTGCCCTCGATGCTGGTGCCTTTGCCCCACGCGATCGACGATCACCAGACCCGCAACGCCGATTATTTGGCCCGTGAAGGCGCTGCCTTCCTGATGCCGCAAAGAACGACTGGCGCAGCGGACCTTGCCGCTCGCCTGACAGAGGTCTTGATGCAACCGCAACGACTCAACGACATGGCCAGCGCGGCACGCCGCCTGGCCAAACCCGATGCCACTCGTAACGTGGTCGATACTTGCCTTGAGGTGGCCCATGGTTGAGAACAAGAAAGCCATGCCACAACCGGAAATGCGCCGTATCCGTCGTATCCACTTCGTCGGAATTGGCGGCGTGGGTATGTGCGGTATCGCCGAAGTGTTGCTGAACCTGGGCTATCAAGTGTCCGGTTCCGACCTGAAAGCTTCGCCGGTGACCGAGCGCCTGGAATCTTTTGGTGCGCATATTTTCATCGGCCACCGTGCCGAGAACGCCGCAGCCGCCGACGTGCTGGTGGTGTCGAGCGCCGTCAACACGTCCAACCCGGAAGTCGCGACCGCGCTGGAACGCCGGATTCCGGTGGTGCCGCGTGCCGAGATGCTCGCCGAGCTGATGCGCTACCGCCACGGCATCGCCGTCGCCGGTACTCACGGCAAAACCACCACCACCAGCCTGATCGCTTCGGTGTTCGCCGCCGGTGGCCTGGACCCGACGTTCGTCATCGGTGGCCGTCTGAATGCCGCGGGCACCAATGCTCAGCTTGGCACCAGCCGCTACCTGATCGCCGAAGCCGACGAAAGCGATGCCAGCTTCCTGCACTTGCAGCCGCTGGTGGCCGTGGTCACCAACATCGACGCCGACCACATGGCGACCTACGACGGTGACTTCAACAAGCTGAAGAAAACCTTCGTCGAGTTCCTGCACAACCTGCCGTTCTACGGTTTGGCGGTGGTGTGCCTGGACGATCCGGTGGTGCGTGAAATCCTCCCGCTGGTGAAGCGTCCGACGGTCACTTACGGCTTCGGCGATGACGCCGACGTACGCGCCATCAACGTACGCCAGCAAGGCATGCAGACTTTCTTCACCGTGCTGCGCCCTGATCGCGAGCCGCTGGATGTCTCGGTAAACATGCCGGGCAACCACAACGTGCTGAACGCGCTGGCGACCATTTGCATCGCCACCGACGAAGGCGTCAGCGATGAAGCCATCGTCCAGGGCTTGTCCGGCTTCCAGGGTGTTGGCCGTCGCTTCCAGGTGTACGGCGAACTGCCGGTCGAAGGCGGCAACGTGATGCTGGTGGACGACTACGGTCACCACCCGACCGAAGTCGCGGCCGTGATCAAGGCCGTGCGCGGTGGCTGGCCGGAGCGCCGTCTGGTGATGGTCTACCAGCCGCACCGTTACAGCCGCACCCGCGACCTGTACGACGATTTCGTCAATGTGCTGGCCGACGCCAACGTGCTGCTGCTGATGGAAGTCTATCCGGCCGGCGAAGAGCCGATTCCGGGCGCCGACAGCCGCAAGCTGTGCAACAGCATCCGTCAGCGCGGTCAGCTCGACCCGATCTACATCGAGCGCGGCATCGACCTCGCGCCGATCGTCAAGCCGCTGCTGCGTGCCGGCGACATTCTGCTGTGCCAGGGCGCCGGTGATATCGGCGGTCTCGCACCCAAACTGTTGAACAGTCCGTTGTTCGCCGGGGCCGTTGCCGCACCGGTAGAGGGGAAGTTGAAATGACTGCTGCTTACGCCAACCTCGTCTCCACTGTCGCGCCGAAGGATTTCGGTCGCGTTGCCGTGCTGTTCGGCGGCAAGAGTGCCGAGCGTGAAGTGTCCCTGAAGTCGGGTAACGCGGTGCTCGAAGCACTGCAAAGCGCCGGCGTGGACGCGTTCGGTATTGATGTAGGCGATGACCTGCTGCAACGCTTGCTGAACGAAAAAATCGACCGCGCCTTCATCATCCTCCACGGTCGTGGCGGTGAAGACGGCAGCATGCAGGGCCTGCTCGAATGCGCAGGAATTCCGTACACCGGCAGCGGCATTCTGGCCTCGGCCCTGGCCATGGACAAACTGCGCACCAAGCAGGTCTGGCACAGCCTCGGCATTCCGACGCCACGCCACGCGGTACTGCGCTGCGAGGCCGATTGTATTTCGGCGGCCAAGGAACTGGGCTTCCCGTTGATCGTCAAACCGGCCCATGAAGGTTCCAGTATCGGGATGGCCAAAGTGACTACCGCGCCCGAGTTGATCGAGGCGTGGAAAGCGGCCAGTACCTACGATTCGCAAGTGTTGGTCGAGCAATGGATTCATGGTCCGGAGTTCACCATCGCCACCCTGCGTGACCAGGTGTTGCCACCGATTGCCTTGGGCACGACGCACAGTTTCTACGACTACGACGCCAAGTACATCGCCAACGATACCCAGTACCGCATTCCGTGCGGCCTGGACAGCGACAAAGAAAAGGAACTCATGGACCTCACGGCCAAAGCCTGTGAGGCGCTGGGTATCGCCGGTTGGGGCAGGGCGGACGTGATGCAGGACGCCGACGGGCAGTTCTGGTTCCTGGAAGTCAACACCGCACCGGGCATGACCGATCACAGTCTGGTGCCAATGGCGGCCCGTGCCGCTGGCCTGGATTTCCAGCAACTGGTTCTGGCGATTCTGGCCGCAAGCATTGAGCCACGAGGGTAAGACCATGCAAGGCGCACAGCTGAGACATCAGCCCTCCGCACCACCCGGCCGCAAGCCGGTGCCGCGGGGTGCCAGCCGAATGGTGGCCAAAGAGCCGATGTCTGTGCGCCTGCCGAAAGCCAACTTCGGTTTTCTGAAAAGCCTGTTCTGGCCCGTGTTGCTGGTGGCGTTGGGGTTCGGTACTTACGAAGGCGCACAGCGTTTGCTGCCGTACGCCGACCGGCCGATCACCAAAATCGCCGTGCAGGGCGACTTGAGTTACATCAGCCAGCAAGCGGTGCAGCAGCGGATCGCCCCGTACGTGGCGTCGAGCTTCTTCACCATCGACCTGGCGAGCATGCGCACCGAGCTTGAACAGATGCCATGGATTGCCCACGCCGAAGTGCGTCGGGTGTGGCCGGATCAGGTAGTGATTCGCCTGGAAGAACAACTGCCGGTGGCCCGTTGGGGCGATGAGTCGCTGTTGAACAACCAGGGACAGGCGTTCACCCCGCGCGAGCTGGCGAACTACGAACACTTGCCACAGCTGTTCGGCCCGCAGCGGGCCCAGCAACAAGTGATGCAGCAATACCAGGTGCTGAGCCAGATGCTCAGGCCATTGGGCTTCTCGATTGCACGCCTGGAGTTGCGTGAACGAGGCAGCTGGTTCCTGACCACCGGCGCAGGCAGCGCCGGTCCCGGAATCGAACTGCTGCTGGGACGCGGCAACCTGGTGGAAAAGATGCGCCGCTTCATTGCCATCTATGACAAGACGCTCAAAGAGCAGATTACGAACATTGCGCGCATCGATCTGCGCTACGCCAACGGCCTTGCCGTTGGCTGGCGGGAACCTGTAGCGCCGACGACAGCCCAACCCGCTGTCGCAAAGAATTAAGAAGAGGCAGGACCCATGGCAAACGTGCAAAGCGGCAAAATGATCGTCGGTCTCGATATCGGCACCTCCAAGGTGGTGGCGCTGGTCGGCGAGGTCGCGGACGACGGCACGCTCGAAATCGTCGGGATCGGTACACATCCGTCCCGCGGCCTGAAAAAAGGCGTAGTGGTGAACATCGAGTCCACCGTCCAGTCGATCCAGCGCGCTATCGAAGAAGCGCAGCTGATGGCCGGTTGCCGGATCCACTCGGCGTTCGTCGGCGTGGCCGGCAATCACATCCGCAGCCTGAACTCCCACGGTATCGTGGCGATTCGTGATCGCGAAGTCAGCTCCGCCGACCTTGAACGCGTCCTCGACGCCGCCCAGGCTGTGGCAATCCCGGCTGACCAGCGCGTGCTGCACACCCTGCCGCAGGATTATGTGATCGATAACCAGGAAGGCGTGCGCGAGCCGCTGGGCATGTCCGGCGTGCGTCTGGAAGCCAAGGTTCACGTGGTCACCTGCGCCGTCAACGCCGCACAGAACATTGAAAAGTGCGTGCGTCGCTGCGGCCTGGAAATCGACGACATCATTCTCGAGCAACTGGCTTCGGCGTATTCGGTGCTGACCGACGACGAGAAAGAACTGGGCGTGTGCCTGGTGGACATCGGCGGCGGTACCACCGACATCGCGATCTTCACCGAAGGCGCGATCCGCCACACTGCAGTGATCCCGATTGCGGGCGACCAGGTGACCAACGACATCGCGATGGCGTTGCGCACCCCGACCCAGTACGCCGAAGAAATCAAGATTCGCTATGCCTGCGCCCTGGCCAAACTGGCCGGTGCCGGCGAAACCATCAAGGTACCGAGTGTTGGCGACCGTCCACCGCGCGAACTGTCCCGCCAGGCCCTGGCCGAAGTGGTCGAGCCGCGTTACGACGAGCTGTTCACCCTGATCCAGGCCGAACTGCGTCGCAGCGGCTATGAAGACCTGATCCCGGCCGGCATCGTGCTGACCGGCGGTACGTCGAAGATGGAAGGCGCGGTCGAACTGGCCGAAGAGATCTTCCACATGCCGGTTCGCCTGGGCGTGCCCCATGGCGTCAAGGGTCTGGACGACGTGGTCCGCAACCCGATCTATTCCACCGGCGTTGGCCTGTTGATGTACGGCCTGCAGAAGCAGTCCGACGGGATTTCGTTCTCGGGCATCGGCAGCCGCGACAGCTACAGCAATGACGAACCGAAAGCCGCTCTGCTCGATCGCATCAAGAGTTGGGTACAAGGCAATTTCTAAAGCTTTACCGCAACACCGCTTCAAAAGCAGTAGGCGAAAAAACTAGAGAATGTAAGGAGAGGGAAAATGTTCGAACTCGTAGACAACATCCCCGCAAGCCCGGTTATTAAAGTTATCGGTGTTGGCGGAGGCGGCGGCAACGCTGTCAATCACATGGTCAAGAGCAACATTGAAGGCGTTGAATTCATCTGCGCCAACACTGATGCCCAAGCGCTGAAAAGCATCAGCGCGCGCACCATTCTGCAACTGGGTACCAGCGTGACCAAAGGTCTGGGCGCCGGCGCCAACCCTGAAGTAGGTCGTCAGGCCGCTCTCGAAGACCGTGAGCGCATTGCCGAAGTCCTGCAGGGCACCAACATGGTGTTCATCACGACCGGCATGGGCGGCGGTACCGGTACCGGTGCAGCGCCAATCATTGCTGAAGTGGCCAAGGAAATGGGGATCCTCACCGTTGCGGTGGTGACCCGTCCGTTCCCGTTCGAAGGCCGCAAGCGCATGCAGCTCGCCGACGAAGGTATCCGTCTGCTGTCTGAAAGCGTCGACTCGTTGATCACCATTCCCAACGAGAAGCTGCTGACCATCCTCGGTAAAGACGCAAGCCTCCTGTCGGCTTTCGCCAAGGCTGACGATGTACTGGCCGGCGCCGTTCGCGGTATCTCCGACATCATCAAGCGTCCGGGCATGATCAACGTCGACTTCGCCGACGTACGTACCGTGATGAGCGAAATGGGCATGGCGATGATGGGCACTGGCTGCGCCAGCGGTCCGAACCGTGCACGTGAAGCGACCGAAGCGGCCATTCGCAACCCGCTGCTCGAAGACGTGAACCTGCAAGGTGCACGCGGCATCCTGGTGAACATCACTGCCGGTCCTGACCTGTCCCTGGGTGAGTACTCCGACGTGGGTAGCATCATCGAAGCCTTCGCTTCCGAGCACGCAATGGTCAAGGTCGGTACCGTTATCGATCCGGACATGCGCGACGAGCTGCACGTGACTGTGGTTGCCACAGGTCTGGGCGCTAAAATCGAGAAGCCTGTGAAGGTCATCGACAATACCGTTCACACCTCGATGGCCTCCCAGCCACAACAACAAGCCCCTGTTCGTCAGGAACAGCCAGCGGTGAATTACCGTGACCTGGACCGTCCGACCGTCATGCGCAACCAGGCTCAGGCCGGTGCTGCGACTGCCGCGAAGATGAACCCGCAAGATGATCTGGACTACCTGGACATCCCGGCTTTCCTGCGTCGTCAGGCCGATTGATGAAATGTATCAGGGGTATTAGGGTGATTGGTGTTCAGCAAAGGTCTGGTCTGCTATCATCGCCAGCCTTTGTTGATACCAGTTCGCAATTTGCGCTGAAGCGGCCCATGCCATGATTAAACAACGCACCCTGAAGAATATTATCCGTGCCACAGGTGTCGGCCTGCACTCCGGGGAGAAGGTCTACCTGACCCTCAAGCCAGCGCCTGTCGACACCGGCATTGTGTTTTGTCGTGCTGACCTCGACCCTGTGGTGCAGATTCCTGCCCGCGCGGAAAACGTTGGCGAAACCACTATGTCGACCACGCTTGTTAACGGTGACGTCAAAGTGGACACGGTGGAGCACCTGCTCTCGGCCATGGCTGGCCTGGGCATCGATAACGCCTACGTCGAGCTCTCCGCGTCCGAAGTCCCGATCATGGATGGTAGCGCTGGACCCTTCGTATTCCTGATTCAATCGGCCGGCCTGGAAGAGCAGGACGCCGCCAAGAAGTTCATCCGGATCCTGCGGGAAGTGACAGTGGAAGACGGCGACAAGCGCGCCACTTTCGTCCCTTTCGAAGGTTTCAAAGTGAGCTTCGAGATCGATTTCGATCACCCGGTTTTCCGTGACCGCACACAAAGTGCAAGCGTGGATTTTTCCAGCACTTCGTTCGTAAAAGAAGTCAGCCGCGCGCGTACCTTTGGTTTCATGAGTGATATCGAGTACCTGCGCAAGCACAACCTCGCACTCGGCGGCAGCGTTGAAAACGCAATTGTGGTCGACGCGGATGGTGTACTGAACGAAGACGGCCTTCGCTATGAAGACGAATTCGTGAAGCACAAAATCCTCGATGCGATTGGTGACCTCTACCTGCTGGGCAATAGCCTGATTGGTGAGTTCAAGGGCTTCAAGTCCGGACACGCATTGAACAACCAGCTGCTGCGCAAGTTGATTGAGCAGACAGATGCTTGGGAAGTCGTGACGTTCGAAGACGCCAGCACCGCACCGATCTCTTACATGCGTCCTGTTGCGGCCGTGTAAGCAAAAAACCTCTCTAGTTTTTTAAAGGCTACCTTCGGGTGGCCTTTTTTTATGCCAGCGGGAACGATCAATCCGCAGCGACCACCCGGTTCCGCCCGTTTTCCTTGGCCTGATACAGCGCCTTGTCCGCTGCAAACAGCAACTGTTCCAGGCTGATGTCGGTTGCTGTCGTCCAGGTACTGATACCAATACTGACAGTAATCGGTGACACATCACCTCCCACCAACGGCAATTGCTCCACCGCCATACGGATTTTTTCGGCAATCTGTCGGGCTCCGGCGCTGTCGGTTTCAGCCAGGATCACTGAAAACTCCTCGCCACCATACCGGGCGACCAGGTCCGCCGGCCGTCGAACATGGGTGTCGATCACCTTGGCCACCGAGCGCAAGGCATCGTCGCCCCCTCGGTGGCCGTGGCGATCATTGAACGCCTTGAAATGATCGATATCGATCATCAATAGCGACAACGGCTGACCGGAACGCTGGGCACGAAACCATTCATGGTGCAGAGCCTGATCCAGGCTTCGGCGATTGGCCAGACCGGTCAAGGGGTCGGTGGCGGCCAGTTGTGCCAGTTCCTGCTCGGCGCTTTGGCGTCGACGCAGCTCCCGGCAGAGCAACCAGGTCAGCCACAGCAGGCTCACGCACAGGGCAACGGTCGCAGAAGTGACTACCACCGCGGTGCGCTTCCAGGCCGCAAAGACTTCATCGCTGGACAGCGCAACGATGACGATCAACGGCAAATTCCCGACCTTGGAGAAGGTGTACAAGCGCTCATCGTTGTATCGACTGGACATGCCGGTGAAGCTGCCGTTGCCTTCTTTGACGATGCGCTGGAAATTGGGGCGGTTGCTGAAATCCTTGCCGATCAGCTCTTCGGCCAGGTGGGGTTGGTGGGCCAGGAGAATCCCGTCCTTGCTGATCAGGCTGACCGTACTGTCGCGGCCGATGCTCAAGCTGTTGAACAACTGATCGAAGTAGCTCAAATGCATGGCGGCCTCGGCCACGCCGAGGAACTCACCCTGGGTGCCGTTCACCCGGCGGCTGAAACTGATCCGCCAATCCTGTTCCGGCGGCCGGGCCTTGAAAGGGCGACTGATGAACATGCCCGGGTCCGGATTGTTGATGTGGGCCTGGAAGTATTCGCGATCGGCAAAGTTGCCCTTTCTGGGCTCCACCGAGGCCGAGTCGGCGATCACATAGCCCTTGTTGTCGAGCAACAAGATGTTGCCCTTGTACGGCGCGGCAGTGGCGCGGTCGAAATAGGCCAGGTGACGAATGGCTGGGGAAACGCTCTTGAGGTCTTCCCGCTGGGAGGCAGCGATCAAACCCAGCAGGGACACGTCATAGAGTTCGACATTGCGCAGCACGTCGGCGTCGATCAATTGCACGATATTGTTGGCGGCGCGAGCGGCGGACAATTTGGCATTGGCGTGTTCGCGGATCAGCAGGAACGCGACGATGCTCAGTATTGCGATCACCAACAACACACTACTGAGAACCAGAAGCCGCTCCGAGCGTGTCGAACGGATCGGATCACCGGATTTCGCACTGTTCACACTCATGGTTCTGACTTCTGCAAATAAGGCGTTATGAAAGTGCTTTTACAAGAATCGGGCAGAGTCCCAGAAACCGGTTGCGTCCTGCGCGCCTATATAAATCCCGGATAAAAAAAAGGCCAGCAAAACATGCTGGCCTTTTGCTAATTGAAGCTTAGAAGACATTCACCGGGTAGTCGACAATTACCCGGTATTCATCCGTGTCCTGATCCACCGCACCGTAACCATTGCCGCCACGGTTAGACGCCCATTGCAGGCGCATCGCCAGGTCTTTGGCCTTGCCACCCTGGACCACGTACTTGAGCTCGATGTCTCGTTCCCGATGCCTGGCGTTTCTGCCGTCGGCGCTGTACCACGAGGCGTAACCGCGGCTGTCCGGATCGACCTTGGTCAGGTCCAGTTCACCCCGTGAGTAGGACACTGCCGAGGTCAGGCCGGGCATGTCGAGGCCAGCAAAGTCGTAGGCGTACTTGAGTTTCCACGAGCGCTCATTCGGACCGTTGAAGTCCGAATACTGCTGGGAGTTGTCGAGATAAATGCTGTCGGCCTGGCTGATGTAATCGAACGGCGTGTTGCCGTTGACCCGCTGGTAGGCGGCGGTGACGCTGTGATGGCCCACGTCGACGGTGAAATGCAGGCTGTAGGTGTTGTTGTCGATGTTGCCCAGCAGTGCATCGCCGGTGTCTTGCGTGTGATAGAAGTGCAGGCCCGGGTTGAGGCTGACCAAGTCATTCAGCGCATAGGTGTAGTCCAGGTCGTAGTAGTACTGGTTCCAGATGTCCTTGAGTTCGGCCGCATACAGGCTGCTGGTCAGGCCCGGCAGGCCGCTCCAGGCCACGCCGGCCCAATTCAAATGCCGGCTTTCATCGCCATCGGCCAGGCTGCCATAGGACGTGCCGATGCGGGTGTGGCCGCTCTGGTTGTAGAGTTTGGTGAAGCTGGCCTGACCGCCCTCGATCATCAACCCGTCGACACTGTGGTTGGTCAGGCTGACGCCGCGAAAGGTCTGCGGCAGCATGCGGGTTTCGCCACCGGCGATCACCGGGTTGGCAAGGAACAGGTCGCCGGCCTTCAATTCGGTATCGAAGGCACGCATTTTCAGGGTGCCGCCAGCGGTGGAAAACGAGCCCGGTGCCTTGCCGTTGCCATCGCTGATCGGCAGGATGCTCGACCCGTCGGTGCCACCGCCGCCGTCGAGCTTGAGCCCGAGCATCGCGTGGGCATCAACGCCGAAACCGATGGTGCCCTGGCTGAATCCCGATTCGAAGCGGCCAAGAAAGCCCTGACCCCACTCGATGTTGTCATCGGCCTTTTGCAGGCGATTGCGGTTCATGTAGTAGTTGCGGGCATTGAGGTTGAGGCTCGCCCCATCGACAAAGCCTTCGCGGCTGGATTCGTCATCGGCCTGCGCGTTGTTGGCCATCGTTGCAGTGATTGCAATGAACAGCGGACTGAATCTGAGAGGGAAACGCACGTGCGGTAAAGCTCCTTGGGTCAACTAAGTACTTCATTGTTTTGAAGTGCGGATGTTTGTTGTCAGGGAAGATGAACTGAAGGGGTTTAAAACCACCACGAAAAAAAGCCGCTGATAGCAGCGGCTTTGAAGACAACTTTTCAAAGGGAAGAGCCGATGAAAAGTGTCGAGGGAAACAGAGCGATACGTATGGATCAGCTGTCTTTCTCAACCCGTGGCAGGGCTTGAGTGCTCGACGCTTGAGGGGTTTGCGCAGCCTCTTGGGCCTTGGCTGTCAGTTCGTTTTGATACTGTTCGTAGGCCATGGCGCGTTCGGCATTTTGTGCGACGAATGTCTGCGACTCTTCAGCCATGGCGAACGGAGACAGGAACAGGGACGACAAAACGAAAGCGCTGGCAATACCCATACTGTTGGACATCTTTTGAACCTTCTTGCTTGGCAAGTGCTGTTTGATGGGGCAACGATAAGGGGCTTGGGCGAGGGGAAAAAGAGTGGATTGCATAAAGGACTGTTGCGCTAAAAGTAACAGTCCTGCAGAAGGACATCCTGTGGCGAGGGGGCTTGCCCCCTCGCCACAGGATTCCGTCCTATCAGACTGGAAGATGAATGCCGAAGGTATTCATCCCATGATCACTGCGCACAAACACATCCCCGCCATGCATCAGCGCAATCGCCTTGACGATCGCCAACCCCAGGCCATGGTTGTTGCCACTGTTACTGCGTGACGCATCAACCCGGTAGAAACGTTCGAACAGGCGCGGCAGATGCTCATTGGCAATCGGCGACCCCGGGTTGGCGACGCCGATGCTTACTTGGTGCTCCTCGACTTCGATCCGCACCTGAATCACTTGCCCAGGCGCGGTGTGCTGCACCGCGTTGCTCAGCAAGTTGATCAACGCCCGGCGCAGATGTGCGATCTCGATTCGCACCTGCGCGTCGCCACTGACCTCGACCTGAACCTGTGCATCCTCAAGAATGAAATCCAGATATTCCAGCGTCGTCGCCACTTCGTCGGCCAGTGAGGTGGACGTCAGTTGGGTGGCCTTGCTGCCTTGGTCGGCGCTGGCGAGGAACAGCATGTCATTGATGATCGAGCGCAGCCGTTCAAGCTCTTCAAGGTTCGATTGCAGCACTTCGAAATAGTGTTCGGCGGAGCGCCCGCGTGTCAGTGCAACCTGGGTCTGACCGATCAGGTTGGTCAGCGGCGAGCGCAGTTCATGGGCCACGTCGGCATTGAACGATTCCAGCCGCGAGTAGGCCTGTTCCACCCGTTCCAGCGTGGCGTTGAACGAACTGACGAACTGATCGAGCTCCGGGGGCAATGGCGATAATTGCAGGCGCCCGGACAGCCTCGGTGGTGCCAGGCGCTGGGCTTCCTGCGACAACTTGATCAGCGGTTTGAGGCCGATCCGCGCCACCCAATACCCGAGTAGCGAGGCCAGCAATACCCCAATGATCGCCAGGCTGATCAGGGCGATCAGCAAGTGGTGCTGCGTCTCGTAAAAGGTTTCGGTGTCGATGCCGATCATGAAGCGCAGCGGTGGGCGCTGGTCCTTGGCCGGCAACTCGGTTAGCAGCACTTTCAGCGGGTACGGATGGTCGGGCAATTCCATGTCGCGCATGCCCAATGGGCCTTGGGCGAACGCGCGGATCGACGCGTCGGGTTGGCCGTATTCATAACCGGGATTACCGCTGACCACCCAAAAGCGAATGCGCTTGTCTTCTTCGCTCAGCAGTTTGAGCTTGGCGTTGATCTTCACCCAATGCTCGGGCGTGCCGTAACGGTTGAGCGCCGATTCGAGCACGCTATAGCGGGCATCGAGCTCGGCTTCGGGCAGCAGGCCCAAACCCTTGTCGACCTGTTGATACAGCGCGCCGCCGATCAACAGAAACACCAGCAGCGCCACCAGCGTAAACATCTCGCTCAGGCGCAGCGCGATGGAATTACTGGACACCACGGCTCTCCAGCACATAACCCATGCCCCGAATGGTGTGCAGCAATTTCTCGTCGAACGGCCCGTCGAGCTTGGCCCGCAGGCGTTTGATCGCGACTTCGACCACGTTGGCGTCGCTGTCGAAATTGATGTCCCAGACCATCTCGGCGATGGCGGTTTTCGAGAGGATTTCACCCTGTCTGCGCGCCAACACACTCAACAGTGAGAACTCCTTGGCGGTCAGGTCCAGGCGGGTGCCGGCGCGGGTGGCTTTGCGGCTGATCAAATCTATCCACAGGTCGGCGATGCTCACCTGCACCGGCTCGTGGCCACCGCTGCGCCGGGTCAGCGCTTGCAGGCGCGCCACCAGTTCGAGGAAGGAAAACGGTTTGCCGAGGTAATCGTCGGCGCCATCGCGCAGACCTTTGATGCGGTCTTCCACCCGCTCGCGGGCGGTGAGCATGATCACCGGGGTTTGCTTGCGCGCACGCAATGCGCGCAGCACGCCGAAACCGTCGAGGCCCGGCAGCATGACGTCGAGGACAATCACCGCGTAGTCATTTTCCAGCGCCAGGTGCAGGCCTTCGACGCCATCGCGGGCCACGTCCACGGTGTAACCTTGTTCCGTCAGACCGCGGTGCAGATAATCCGCGGTTTTTTCCTCGTCTTCGATAATCAGAACGCGCATGACCCCGCCTCAGTCTGTGGTCGCCAGCACCGGCTGCTGTGCTGGTGTGGGTCTATGGAATATCCGCTCAAGCCACAAGTATATGACCGGCGTAGTGAACAGCGTCAGCGCCTGACTCACCAGCAAACCGCCGACCACCGCGATGCCCAATGGCTGGCGCAGTTCGGCGCCGGTGCCGTAGCCGATCATCAACGGCAAGGCGCCGAGCAGGGCGGCAAGCGTGGTCATGATGATCGGCCGGAACCGTGTAAGGCAGGCCTCATGGATCGCCTCCAGCGGTGGCAGGCCACGGTTGCGCTGGGCATCCAGCGCGAAGTCGATCATCAGGATACCGTTCTTCTTGACGATACCGATCAGCAGCACCAGCCCGATCAGCGCCATGATCGAAAAGTCCTGGCCGCAGATCCACAGCATGATCACCGCCCCGAGCCCCGCCGAAGGCAGGGTCGAAATGATCGTCAGTGGATGCACGAAGCTTTCGTACAGCACGCCGAGAATGATGTACACCGCCACCAACGCCGCCAGAATCAACCACGGCTGGCTGGCCAGCGAACTCTGGAACGCCTGGGCCGCGCCCTGGAAGTTACCGCTGATGGCGGCCGGCATACCGATGTCAGCCTTGGCCTGGTTGAGCATGATCACCGCATCACCCAACGCCACGCCGGAAGCCAGGTTGAATGACAGGTTGGCCGCCGGGAACATTCCGTCGTGAGCGATGGACAACGGGCCGATGGTCGGTGCATCGAATTTCGCCAGGGCCGACAGCGGCACCATTTCCCCACTCAGCGGCGAGCGCAGGTAGAAATAGTTGAGGCTTTCGGCCTTGCCGCGCTGTTTGGTGTCCAGTTCCAGAATCACGTTGTACTGGTTGGTCTGGGTCTGGAATTCATTGATCTGCCGCTGGCCGAAGGCGTCGTACAGCGCTTCGTCGACATCGCTGGCGGTCAGGCCGAAACGCGCCGCCGCGGTGCGGTCGATGCTGATGTGGGTGATGCTGCCGCCCAGTTGCAAGTCGTTGGAAATGTCGCGGAACGCCGGGTTGCTGCGCAGTTTTTCCGTCAAGCGCTGGGTCCAGGTACTCAGGAGGGCACCGTCGTTGCTCTTGAGCACATATTGGTACTGGGCGCGGCTCGGGCCGGAGCTGAGGTTGATGTCTTGCCCGGCGCGCAGGTACAGCACGATGCCCGGGACTTTCATCAGTTGCGGGCGAATCCGGTCGATGAACTGGCTGGCGGACACATCGCGGTCGCCACGTTTTTTCAGCGAAATCCAGAAGCGGCCGTTGGCGATGGTCTGGTTGCTGCCTGAAACGCCGACCGAGTGCGAGAACGTCTCGACGGCGGGGTCGGCGGCGACGATTTCGGCCATCGCCAAGTGTTTTTTCACCATGTCGCCGTAGGAAATATCTGCAGCTGCTTCGGTGGTGCCGAGGACAAATCCGGTGTCCTGTACCGGGAAGAAGCCTTTGGGGATGAAGATGTAACCGGCAATGGCCAGCCCCAGCGACAGGCCGAACACACCGATCATCAATGTCTGATGGGCGAGGGCGCGGCGCAGGCCCTTATCGTACAGCGCCAGCAAGCGCTCGCCGAAACCCGGCTTGCTGTGGGCATGATGCGCCGGTGCGCGCATGAACAGCGCGGCCAGCGTCGGTGCCAGGGTCAGGGACACCACCACCGAAATCAGGATGGTCGAGGTCGCGGTCAGGGCGAATTCCTTGAACAGCCGCCCGACCACGCCGCCCATGAACAGCAGCGGAATGAACGCCGCCACCAGCGAGAAACTGATCGAGACCACGGTAAAACCGATCTCGCCGGCGCCTTTGATCGCCGCCTCGCGCATGCCGTCGCCGGCCTCCAGGTGCCGGTGAATGTTTTCCACCACCACAATCGCATCGTCGACCACAAACCCGACGGACACCACGATCGCCACCAGCGTCAGGTTATTCAGGCTGAAGCCCATGATGTACATCAGGGCGAAACTGGCAGTCAGCGACACACCGAGCACCGCTGTCACGATCAGGGTCGCCGACAGTTGCCGCAGGAACAGCGCCATCACCGCCACCACCAGCAGGATCGCGATCAGCAGGGTGACTTCCACTTCATGCAGCGAGGCGCGGATGGTCTGGGTGCGGTCGATCAACACCTTGACCTGCACCGAAGCCGGCAACATGGCATTCAGTGTCGGCAGGGCCGCTTGAATTCGATCAACGGTCTCGACGATGTTGGCGCTCGGTTGCCGGAAAATCACCAGGTTCACCCCCGGCTGGCCGTCAGCCCAGGCCTGGATGTAGGCATCTTCTGAACCGTTGACCACTTTGGCCACGTCCTTGAGATGAACTGGGGCACCGTTCTTGTAGGAAACGATGAGTTGGCTGTAATCCTCGGGGTGGAACAACTGGTCGTTGGTGGACAGGGTCGAGATGCTCGACTCGCCGTACAACGCACCTTTGGCCTGGTTGAGGCTGGTTTTCTGGATCGCCAGGCGAATGTCCGCCAGGGTCAGGCCAATGGCGGCGAGTTTGTCCGCCGAGGCCTGCACGCGAATCGCCGGACGTTGCTGACCGGTGATGTTCACTTGGCCTACACCGTCGATCTGGCTGATCTGACGGGCGAGCAGGGTTTCTACCAGATCGCTGAGTTCGGTGCCGGGCATTTGCGGTGAATTGATGCTGAGAATCAGCACCGGACTGTCAGCCGGGTTGACCTTGCGCCAGGTTGGCAGGTTGGGCATATCTTTGGGCAGTTTGCCGGCGGCGGTGTTGATCGCGGCCTGGACCTCCTGGGCGGCGGTGTCGATGCTTTTGTCGAGGGTGAATTGCAGGGTCAGGATGGTCGAGCCCAGGGCGCTGCTCGAGGTCATCTGGGTCACGCCGGGGATGGCGCTGAATTGCACTTCAAGCGGCGTGGCCACCGATGAGGCCATGGTCTCCGGGTTGGCACCGGGCAGCTGCGCGGCCACCTGAATGGTCGGGAATTCCGCTTCCGGCAGTGGCGCGATCGACAGTCGCGGGAAGGCGATGACGCCGAGCAATATAAGGGCAAAGGTCAGCAGGACCGTCGCCACCGGATGATCGATGCACCACGCGGAAATGGAACCGTGGCCCTTCATGGTTTTGGCTCCGACTGGACCACTTGCGGTGGCTCGCTCAGTACCTGAACCGTCGAGCCGGGTTTGAGTCTCGATTGGCCGTCGCTGACCAGCACGTCGCCCGGTTTAACGCCTTTGATAATGTCCTGGCCGCTGCCTTGATAAACCATCTGTACCTGCACGGCTTCGACCTTGTCGCCGTTGACCCTGTACACGAAATGTTGATCGAGCCCGCGTTGTACGACCGTGGGCGGCACCACCAACGCATTTTTATCCAGCGCCGTCTGAATCTTTACCGTCACCAGCAGGCCCGGCCAGAGTTTCTGTGCGGGGTTGGCGAATTCGGCCTTGGCGCGGATGGTGCCGGTGTTGGCGTTGATCTGGTTGTCGATCAGGGTCAGGTGACCTTCGCCCAGCAGGTTGCCGGTTTCACCGTCAGTGTCAGCGCCGATGTAAGCCTTGACCGGTGCTTGCTGTGGATCGTTGATCAGGCCTTGCAGGGTCGGCAGCATTTGCTGCGGCAGGGAAAACTCCACGGCGATCGGGTCGATCTGGGTCACCGTGAACAGACCTTGGGTGTCGGTCATGCGCAGGAAGTTGCCTTCATCGACTGTGCGAATACCAACGCGACCGGTGACTGGCGAGCGAATCTGTGTGTAGGAAAGCTGCACCAGAGCGGCGTCGATGGATGCCTGATTGCCTTGGGCGGTGGCTTTGAGTTGGTTGACCAGAGCTTGTTGCTGGTCGTAGGTCTGCTTGGACACGCCGTCGTCGACACTGAGCAGTTTGTAGCGCTTGAGGTTGACCTGGGCCACTTGCAGTTGCGCCTGGCTTTCGCCCAGTTGCGCCCGGGCCTGGTCGAGGCTGGCGCGGATCGAGCGGTCATCGAGGGTGGCCAGCAGGTCGCCCTGGTTCACCAGTTGGCCTTCCTTGACCAGCAGTTTGGTGAGGATGCCGTCGATTTGCGGGCGCACGACCACGCTGTGCAAGGACAACACCGAGCCGATGCCGCTGACGTAGCGGGGCACATCTTTTTCGACGACGCTGACCACCCGCACGGGAATGGCGGTGGGGGCGGCCAGTTTGGTGGCGGCGGGTTTGGTGGCGTACCAAACGCCCGTCGCTGCCAGGGCGATCAGAAGGGCGGCGAGCAGGGCGGTTTTTTTCTGAATTCGCATGCGAGTGGGGCGCCGGGCTGAGTGGTCTGGTTTTGTCAGGTTTATACCTTCCTTTATAAACCTGTTCGCCGGTCAGGAGCGTGACTGGTAACTGACGGCTCTGTCAGTTTGGACCGGGATCTTGTTTTGATCTTGGCGGCCTTATAGCCGACCAGGTTCTTGCTGACTGAGTACATATCCATTTCTGCGGTAACGGCCACTTATGGTTCCGCTCTTACAGCGGGTCACTTTTGGCAAACGCCCGGAATGCCGGCCCAGCCAAAAGTAACCAAAAGGTCTCGCCCCGAACGTACGGCCCCTCGCTAAGGCTCGGCGTTCCTTCGCTCCGGTATCCATCTGGGGGCATCGCCCTACGGTCTGCTTCGCTACGACCTACATGCGATGTGTTCGACTGCGTCGAACGGCGCTGTGCGCCAATCCCCAGATGAACACCTCCACTCAGCCTCCCGAAGGGGCGGGTGAATCAAGATCAAAAGCGGCAGGCGAGCTAACGCTCGGCCTGTAGTTTGGCGGGTGTACGCCGCTTCATCGTAGGAGCGAGGCTTGCCCGCGAAGGCGGCCTGACAGCCGACCCATCTCTTTCGTCTGTCCCTGAATGATCGTTCCCACTCTCCTGCGTGGGAACGCCTCCAGGGACGCTCCGCGTTCCGCTTTTGAATGTTTAATGGATGTGCCTGAACGCAGACCTTTCCCACGTATCTTTCAGGTTGTCCGTCGGAAGCGGGCTCTCTAGTCTTTGGCTGTCGCTGCACATTCAGCGACCGGGCGTGAGATCCCCGCAATAAGTAGGCGAAAGCCTCACGACCATAACGGTAAGTGATGGCTCCAATTGAGATTAGGAGCTACAGATGGATGACGGTAATTCTGATTCGAACTTCAATAAAACCAACCCTATCGCCGACACCCTGCGCGCCGAAGAATTACTCAAAGACCGCGAAGCCATAAAACGCGCGCTCGACTACTACCTCGATCCCCCAACGCCCTACACCGAAAAAAAACGCCGCCCCAGCACCATGTTCATCGTCGCCCCGAATATGGATACCGAAAGCCTCCTGGCCCACGCCTACGAATCGTTAGCCACGGCGAGTGTCCTGGCCAGCGATTTCGCCAACGACCTGACCGGCCCGCAGCGCTACATGGCGCTGGCGATTCAACAGAGCATCATGCTGGCGGAGCTGGCGGTGAACCGGGCGCTGGATAACGTCGATCCGCAGACGTAGGCAGGCGTTCAGTCAGATTGACCGCGTTATCGTTCTTCGCGGGCAGCCTCGCTCCTACAGAATTCGATGTGATCGACACATGACCTGTAGGAGCGAGGCTTGCCCGCGAAGGCGGCAGGTCCGTCAGCACAAAACCCGACGGACTCGCTCGCGGCTTGAAGCTTGCGGCCTCCGACACAGGTATACTGCCGCCTTTCGCGGCTCGCCTACCGGGCCCGACTCTTTAGCATCACCCGGAGCTTTCATGACTTCCCCGACACAACCGCCGGTTGCCGACGCTTTGCGCGACGACCAGGCAGACCTGCCCGACAGCGTCGACTCCAGCGCCGACAGCGAAACCAAAGCGGCGATCCCGGCGTTCAAGTTTCCGTTCAAGCCGGGCGAACTGGCCGCCGCGAAGAGCGCCAGCCAGCCTTGGTACAAGAATGGCGCCAAGAACGGCCACACCAAGACCCCGGGCGCAGCGCCTCCCGGCACTCGTCGTTCGATGGGCAAACGCTGACCGCCAGGCGTTTTTTGTCGGTAGCAGTTCCTTCTGTCATTGAGACAATTCCCACAAGGATGAGCGATTTGTCCTCTGGGAAGTCGGTGACCACTCATCAAAGATTCATGTCCCTGAATGCTTGATGACGGTCACCGAAATGCCTTTGGTAAAAATCTTCTCCCTGTTGTCGCTGGTGGTCCTGACCGCCGGCTGTGTTTCGTCTGCGGCTAATCCACAGATCCGTTTCGGGGTCGAGGCCCTGGTTCCCCCCTTCGAGAGTCGCAACGACAAAGGTGAGCTGGTCGGATTGAACATCGAACTGGGTAATGCGCTATGTGCCGAACTCAAAAAACGCTGTGTCTGGGTTGATCAGGATTACGCCACCAATATCCCGGCCCTGGAGGCCAACCATTTCGATGTGATCATGCCCATGACGGCAACGCCGGCGCGTCGAGAACGGCTCGACTTCACCGATAATCTTTATCCCTTGAACAGCCGTCTGGTGGCGCGTACAGGGGCGAATCTGCAGCCGGATGCGCAATCGCTCAAAGGCAAGCGTGTCGGCGTTCTGACAGGTACCAGCCGTGAGGCGTTCGCCAAGTCCCGTTGGGCTCCGGCGGGAGTGACGGTGCGCAGTTTTCATTTCAACAGTCAACTGATAGCCAGCCTGCTGGCGGGTGAGATCGACGCGACCCTGCAAGACTCGATTGAAATCACCCAGGCGTTTTTAAGTCAGCCTCAGGGGCAAGGATTTGATTTTGCCGGGCCTGCGCTCAAGGACCCCATGCTGGGCAGTGGCGTGGCGATGGCTGTGCGAAAATCCGACACCGCCTTGCGCGATGAGCTGAATGCGGCCCTTGAGCGTCTCAAGCAGAATGGCCAGTACCAGGCGATTACCGGGCGCTACCTACCGCCCGCCGTGCCAGATTCGCCACGCTACTTCCCTGCTGAAGGAGGCTTGCCATTCTCCGAAGCGGTGCAAGCCGGCACCACCCTCTATCTGTCCGGCGTGCTCGGGACGGGCTCCGATGGCGAGTTGGTCAAGGGCGGGATTGTCCCGCAGATGACCCAGACCATGGAAAATCTGCAAGCCGCATTACACCGCAGTGGTTCGACGTTGTCTCAGCTGGTCAAATGCACGGTCATCCTTGCAGACATCAATGATTTTGCTGCGATGAATACGGTGTATAGCCGCTATTTTCCGGCGGACCGTTTGCCTGCTCGCACGACATTCGCTGGCCAAAAGCTGGTGCTGGATGCGCGCGTGGAGGTCGAATTCCTGGCGGTTGCTGCTCGCTAAAGTAAAAGAACCGCTGCGCACGGATGCTGCGCAGCGGTTTGGCGTTTACGCTGCCCGCAACGAAATAAACGCATAGTTCAGCGGCGCTTCAGTCACCACCTGCGCCCCGGCCGCCAGCACTTGCCCGGCGATATCATCGCCAGACACATGAAACAGCCATTCTCCGCCCGACCCGGCCTGCGATTGCTGCGCCAGCTGATCAATCACCATGGCAAACGCGGTCATGTCCGGCAGATAAGCGGTAAACCCATCGCCCTTCAGCGCTGTCGTTCGAATCCCCAATAGCGCGCAAATCGCATCCTTGGCCTGAATCTCGTCGCGATCCGCCTGGCGGGAGCGCTGGATCAATCCCGCCAGTTCCTGATCGACCAGTTCACCGCCAACAATCAGATCCGGGCCTTTTTCCCATGACTCGGGCGGGCAATCCTTTGCTGCCGGGTTGAGCGGGATGTGTGGGTTGATTTCCATCGGATAGATGCGGCACACCAGCGGGCGGCGTTCGTAGATGCGGCAGAGGTTGTCTTCGTCAAGATTCCGGCAGGGGCCGACGTTGTAGGCGGCAAAGGTGATCGCCACATGCGCTTCGCAAGTGCCACTGCGAACCAGCGCCGAACGGCGTTCGGCGTGTTCGCGTTGTTGTGTTGGCAGGCCCAGGCCGTTGGCGAGAAAGGCTTCCACCAGCACGATCACCTGGCCGCCATCGGCCGCCCACATGCGGGCTTCGGCCAGTGTCAGGGGAACATGGTGGTCGGTGCAGCATTTGCCACAACCGACGCAGGAAAACGGTGTATTCATTGAACGGCCAGTGACCTGTGAGGGCATGAAACGGCGACAGAAAGCCACCGCAAAGGCCAGTGCCGAAGCAAGTTATGCGCCAGTCACTGCGCTTTTGCCGTTGGACGGATGGAGTCCCATTCGGTGACGTAGGCGGTTTTGATTTTCTTGTTGTAGAGGCACAGCTCGGTGCCTTGCTGGCCTTTCATGTGTTTTTGCGGGTACTGGCCTTGCAGCAGGAGTGCGGTATAACCGACCCGGTCATCGAACTGCGCGGCGTTGCCGACGGGTTGGGGGTTTTTCAGGCCGCTGGCCTTGGTGCAACTGGCGAGCACGGCTCTGTCGAAGGCGGCCCAGGCATCGGGGCTGGAGGCGTGGGCATGGGCGGCGAGGGTGGTGAGACAGAGGAAGGTCAGGGTGGTGGCTTTCATGATCAGGCATCCTTGGCGTGTAGTGGTCAAGGTCGGAGTATGCCTGATGGCTTGCTCGCGAAAGCGGTCTGTCAGACAGGCACAGGCTCCCGGCGGACCACATACATCCCGGCACTTTCATACAAACCCCGCGCCCGAAGGTTGTCTTCCCGCACCTTCAAATCCACAAAACCTTCGCGGCGCTGCGCAAACACCTTGAAAGCATGGAGCAGCAGCGCACGGCCAAGTCCGAGGCCTCGAGCGCGCGGGTGCACCACCAAGTCCTTGATGTAGGCACTGGTCCAGCACTGGGCGACGCCGACGATGCCTTTGGCATCCAGAGCGATGAAGCACAGGGTAGGATCGTATTCAGGATCGGTTTCGAAACGCTGTTGCCAGACTTCCAGCGCCGGCACGCGACCGCCGCCTTCCCGATAACCCAGTTCCATCAAGTGATGAACGGCTTCGGCGAGTTCGGGACGGTACTCGGTCAACTCAATGTCGTTTGGCCAAGTGAAAGGCGGCACACCCTCGGCGAGGTTGCGCCGCATCAGAAAACAAAAGTCCTCGGCCACACTCAGTGACCTTGTTCGGCGACGACCCTGGCCGCCTCGATCAGGCACTTGGTCAGTTCTGGCGAGGAGAACTTGGTCAGCACCCCGTTGGCCCCGGCCAGTCGAGCCTTCTCGCTGTTCATCGCGCTGTCCAGCGAGGTGTGCAGCAACACGTAGAGGTGCGAGAAGTCCGGGGTTTCGCGCAAGGTGCGGGTGAAGGCATAGCCATCCATCTCCGACATTTCGATGTCCGAGACGATCAGGTTGATCTGCTGGGCGGTGCCTTGCAGGTCCAGCAGGCAGTCGATGGCTTCCTTGGCGCTGCGGGCGGTGTGGCATTGCAGGCCGAGGTTGCGCAGGGTGTGCACCGATTGTTGCAGTGCGACCTGGCTGTCATCGACCACCAGAATTCGCGCATTGCCCAGTACTTCAGCCTCTTCCATGCTCAGTTCGGTCGGGGCCATTTCGATCTGCGCCGGCGCAATGCCGTGGATGACCTTTTCGATGTCCAGCACCTGCACCAGCGTACCGTCGACCGACGTCACGCCGGTGATGTACGAGCGCACGCCGCCAGAGCCGAAGGGGGGTGGACGGATGTCGGTGGTCAGGCAGTGGACGATCTTGCTCACCGCCTGAACGTGCAGGCCCTGCTTGGAGCGGCTGACGTCGGTGACGATCAGACAGCCACCGTTCGGGTCTTCCAGCGGTCGTTCGCCGATGGCGCGGCTCAGGTCGATCACCGACAACGACGCGCCGCGCAGGGTGGCGATGCCTTTGACGTGGGGGTGCGACTCCGGCAGCTTGGTCAGCGGCGGGCAGGGGATGATTTCGCTGACTTTCAGCAGGTTGATCGCCATCAGCTTGCCGCTGCGCAAGGTAAACAGCAGAAGCGAAAGTGAATCTGCGCGGGCTTTGTTGGAAGACATAAAAACCTTCTGTGGAAAAGGTGAGGCGATTATGAGCATCGCCAACAGCTATCGATGCCGGGTTATCGACTTGTTGGGGGCTGGCTTTAGGGGAAATGCCCATTGCCAGCCAAACGGTGACCCTGTGGGAGGGAGCTTACCTGTGGCGAGGGGGCTTGCCCCCGTTGGAGCGCGAAGCGGTCCCTGATTTTTCCAGATAGAACTCCATCGCTGAATTCACGACCGCTTCGCGGCCGAACGGGAGCAAGCTCCCTCGCCACAAGGGTATTACTTCATTCTGGTGAAACTATTTCATGCCCAACCGCTTGGCCATTCGCCCCAGGTTCGCCCGATCCAGGCCCAACTCCCGCGCCGCGCTGGCCCAGTTGTGATGGTGTCGTTCCAGGCAAGCGCTGATCAGTTGGCGCTGATAGTGCTCGGTGGCTTCACGCAAATCCCCTGGAATCAACTCAGCTACCGGCGCAGCGACCACGGGTTCAGCTGCCTGTTCTACGCCGCTATTGGGCAAATCCAGATCCGCCGCGCTCAAGCTGAGAATCTTCGGCCGTTGCGTGCAATTACCCAGCGCCTTCAACGCGCTGCGGCCAATCAAGTGCTCCAGTTCCCGCACGTTCCCCGGCCAACCATACCCCAACAACGCCGCTTGGGCATCGCTGGTCAGGCGCAGGCTGTTGAGGCCCATGCGTGAGCGGTTTTGCTCCAGGAAGTAGCCGCTGAGCAGCAGCACATCCCGACCGCGATCCCGCAATGCGGGCACCAGCAGCGGGTAAACACTCAGGCGATGATAGAAGTCGGCGCGGTAGCGGCCGCTGCGTACTTCCTCGGCCAGGTCGCGGTTGGTCGCTGCGATCAGTCGCACGTCGACCTGATGCTCCTTGTCCGACCCCAGCCGCTGCAATTGCCCGCTCTGCAGCACCCTGAGCAATTTGGCCTGCACCGCCAGCGACAGTTCGCCCACTTCATCGAGGAACAACGTGCCGCCATTGGCCAGTTCGAACTTGCCGCGACGATCATTCATCGCGCCGGTGAAGGCGCCACGCACGTGGCCGAACAGTTCGCTCTCCACCAGGGTGTCCGGCAGGGCGGCGCAGTTGAGGCTGATGATAGGTTTGTCGGCCCGGGGCGACGCGGCGTGGATGGCTTGGGCCACCAGCTCTTTACCGACCCCGGTTTCCCCGGTGATCAACACAGTGAGATCGCTGCCTCCCACCAGATTGATCTCTTCCATCAGGCGCTTGTAAGTCTTGCTCTGGCCGATCATTTCACGGTTCTGCTGGCCGCTGGCCTGGCGGTAAACCTCGGCGCGCTGATGTTCGTCTTCGGCGCGATTGGCCAGCCGTTCGATGCGCTCGGCGGCGTTTACGGTGGCGGCGGCGAGGCTGGCGAAGGCTTGCAGGGCATCCAGTTCGATCGGCTCGAAGCGCTCAGGGTCGAGGGCGTCGAGGGTCAGCAGGCCCCACGGGCGCTCGTCGATAAACAGCGGGCAGCCCATGCAGTCGTGGACTTCCAAATGCTCGTGCAGGCCATCGACCAGGCCGTCATAAGGATCGGGCAAGTCGCTGTCGGCGGCGAAGCGGGTCGGGCCGGGGCTGCTGAGCAGCGCTTCGAAGCGCGGGTGTTCGCTGACCTTGAAGCGGCGGCCGAGGGTGTCGGTGCTCAACCCGTCCACAGCCAGCGGCACCAGCCATTCGCCGTCGAGTCGCAGCAGGGCGGCGGCATCGCAAGGGAGCAGGGCGCGCATGGCTTCGAGCAGGCGCCGATAGCGCTCGCCTTCGGGCAGCTCGCGGGACAGGTCGGAGACCAGGGGCAGCAGGGTCGTGAGCAGTAATTTTGCAGTCATAATGACTCCGTGTAGTCGCTATGACTATAAATGGATGAGTGTCGATATGACTACTTTGTTTTTAACTGTTTGATTTTTAAGGTTTTAATTGTTGGCATGGAAACTGATAAGCAAAGGGTATTCATATAAAGCCCAGGAGTTGCTCTTATGCTTAGCGTTCAAGACCGTGCCATCGTCAAGTCCACCGTACCGCTGCTGGAAAGCGGTGGCGAGGCATTGATCACTCACTTCTACCGCATGATGCTCTCCGAATACCCGGAAGTCCGCCCGCTGTTCAACCAGGCCCACCAGGCCAGCGGCGATCAGCCTCGCGCCTTGGCCAACGGTGTATTGATGTACGCGCGGCACATCGACCAGCTCGATCAGTTGGGCGACCTGGTGGCCAAGATCATCAACAAGCACGTGGCCCTGCAAATCCTCCCGGAACATTACCCGATCGTGGGCAGCTGCCTGTTGCGAGCCATCTCTGAAGTACTGGGCGACGAAATTGCCACGCCTGAAGTGATGAGCGCCTGGGGCGCGGCCTACAACCAACTGGCCGAAATCCTGATCGGTGCCGAAGCCAGTATCTACGACCAGAAAGCCCAGGCACCGGGCGGCTGGCGCGGCGCGCGGGAATTCATCGTGGCGGCCAAGGTCGAGGAAAGCTCGGAAATCACTTCGTTCTACTTCGAACCGGCGGATAAAGGGCCGATTCTCGCGGCCGAGCCCGGCCAGTACATCGGCATGAAACTGATCCTCGACGGCGAAGAAATCCGGCGTAATTATTCGCTGTCGGCGCTGGCCAACAAGGGCCAGTACCGCATCAGCGTCAAGCGCGAAACCGGTGGCCGCGCCTCCAACCATTTGCACGATCAACTGCACGTCGGCGCGAGCATCATGCTGTTCCCGCCAGCGGGCGACTTCACCCTGACCGCTAGCGACAAACCGTTGGTGCTGATCAGTGGCGGTGTCGGCATCACCCCGACGCTGGCAATGCTCGAAGCGGCGCTGGCGACCGAGCGGCCGGTGCATTTTATTCACTGTGCGCGCAACGGCAGCGTGCATGCCTTCCGCGACTGGATCGACGGGCTGGCCGAGCGTCATCCGCAGCTCAAGCGTTTCTATTGCTACGCCGAAGACGATGGCGTCAGCCCGGCGGCGGACAAGGTTGGCCTGCTGAGCCAGGAGCAACTCGGCGAGTGGTTGCCGCAGCAACGCGATGTGGATGCTTACTTCCTGGGGCCTAAAGGCTTCATGGCGGCGATCAAGCGTCACCTCAAGGCCTTGGGTGTGCCGGAGAAGCAAAGCCGTTACGAGTTCTTCGGGCCGGCTGCGGCGTTGGAGTAAGCAGTGCGGCGACTCGGTCGGGGGACCGAGTCGCTTTCTTCGCGGGCAAGCTTCACCTCGGTCCCGATTCGTAAAAAACGCTTAAAGGTTAATCCGTTCTTAACCGGTTTATCGTTTATTCCCCGATGCTGATGATAGGCGCTCGTTCGTTTACATGATCAGGATCGCCCCATGACTCACATCACTATCTCCCGCCGTTTAACCCTGGTCGGCTTCAGCCTGACCGCTGCGCTGCTGGCGAGTCCGTTTGCCTCTGCCGAACCGACCTTGCTCCAGCCCAAGAGCCTGATTGTCGATCAGAGCCTGCCCAAGGCGCAGCGCGATTCCATGGAATTGGCCGCCCGGCGTTATGGCAGCTTCTGGAACACCGGGGAGGAGGGGTTGGCCAAGGCTGCGTTGTCAGAGCAGTTCGTCGACAAGACCCCGCCAGAAGGCCGGGTTCAGGGGCCGACCGGGCCGCTGCTGGCGTCGAAGTTCTTTCGCACGGCGGTGCCGGACCTGAGCTGCGAGATCGAACAAATGATCATTGCCGGTGATCGGGTGGTGGTGCATTTGCACTTTCGCGGGCACTTCACCGGCCCGTTCAAGGCTCTCAAAGGTCAGGGCCAGCGTGTAGACTTCCGGGCAACCGATATCTATCAGATCGACAACGGTCGCATCGCGGCCAATTGGCATATCGAAGACAACATCAGCCTGATGCAGCAGCTGCAAGCGCAGCCGCCGGCGAGCTGACCCACGGACACAGAAGGGAAACGCGATGAGCGAGGAAACAATGCGGTTGGGACGTGAACGGCGCTATCTGGTGTTGCTGGGCATCATCTGCCTGGCGCTGATCGGTGGCGCGCTGTACATGCAAGTGGTGCTGGGCGAGGCGCCGTGCCCGCTGTGCATCTTGCAGCGCTACGCATTGTTGCTGATCGCGCTCTTCGCGTTTATCGGCGCGGCGATGCGCACCCGCCGCAGCATCACGCTGTTCGAGGCGTTGGTGGTGATCAGCGCCATCGCAGGCGTCGGGGTGGCCGGGCATCACGTCTATACCCAGCTGTACCCGGAAGTCAGCTGCGGCATCGATGTGCTGCAACCGATCGTCGACGGCCTGCCGCTGGCGAAGATCTTCCCGCTGGGCTTCCAGGTCGACGGTTTCTGCTCCACGCCGTACCCGCCGATCCTTGGTTTGTCCCTGGCACAGTGGGCGCTGACGGCGTTCGTGCTGGTCGTGGTGCTGGTGCCGCTGCTCACTTGGCGTAACCGCAAAGCCCTGCGCTGAGACCGTCCGCCACACCGTTGCAGGAAACAAAAAACGCCCCGGTCCTCGATCAGAGGCCGGGGCGTTTTGCATGTTCAAAGCTCAAATGAAAAGACCTTGATGCGCGACAATTATGGATGCGGCATGTGTGCGACATGTTGTCACAGCTCGAGTGTCGCAAGTCATTTCAAGACATGGAATCGGGACACCTCAAGGTACCCAAAACAGGCCCCGCAAGCCACTGCCGCTTTCAGTGCCAATCAGCCGAAACAGGCAGTTTTAACAGGGGCTGGCGAATGGCCAAAGCCCTTGTCACATAGGGGGTAGAGCAGGGTCTGAGGCGAGCGCAGAGCCCAGGAAGCTGTCTGAACTTCGCGCGGTACACCTACATTTTTTGGTGTTTTTGTTGAGAATTAATTTCGATACCATGGCCCACTTTTGCAAAAACCGTGAATGATTGTTGCTGGAACGGATAAAAATTATTTCGGGATGAGACATGGTTTATGAATCGCTACATATCTACAATCGCCCGCACTGAATTCCCGGCACTGCTCATCCTGACTCAGGCTTATGAGTAGAACAGGGCGTCGAGAAGCCTGATGGCTTCATGCGACCCCCCATTGTCGGTGCCTTCCGACGATCCGCACCAAATGGAATTGGTCTGTAACAAGGCCCTTGACCACGAATTCGAATAAGAACACACCGCAGGCCCAGCAATTGTCGAACCGCGTCTGACGCGCGACGGGCAGGCCCTTATTCAATCCAAGAAAAATGCCAACCCTTGGCAGGGTGAAGTGTTGGCGATCAAAACCCAACTGCATTGCGCAAGCTGCTTTAGAGGTCGTGAGATGAGTAAAAACAGGTACCCCAGACTACTAGGCTTATTGCCGCTGCTCGGCACGTTGTTGCTGGGAGGCTGCAACATGACCTTGCTCGATCCCAAGGGCCAGGTCGGCCTGGATGAGCGAAACCTGATCATCACCGCAACGCTGCTGATGCTGTTGGTCGTCGTGCCGGTCATCGTCATGACGTTCCTGTTCGCCTGGAAATACCGCGCTTCCAACCAGGACGCCGTCTACACGCCAAAATGGTCCCACTCCACCAAGATCGAAATCGCGGTGTGGACTATTCCGGTACTGATCATCATTGCCCTGGGTTACGTCACCTACAAGTCGACCCACGCGCTGGACCCTTACAAGCCGCTGGAATCCGACGTCAAGCCGGTCACCATTGAAGTGGTCGCGCTGGACTGGAAGTGGCTGTTCATCTATCCGGAACAAGGCATCGCCACGGTCAACAAGATCGTGTTCCCGGCGCACACCCCGATCAACTTCAAGATCACTTCCGACGCCGTGATGAACTCGTTCTTCATCCCTGCTCTGGGCGGTCAGATCTACGCGATGGCGGGCATGCAGACCAAACTGCACCTGATCGCCAACCAGAACGCTGAAATGGACGGTATCTCCGCCAACTACAGCGGCGCGGGTTTCACCGGCATGAAATTCAAAGCTATCGCCACTTCTCAGGAAGATTTCGACGCCTGGGTAAGCGAAGTCAAAAAGGCACCTAAACAGCTTGAACAAGCTGAATACGCAGCCCTGTCCAAACAAAGCCAGAACAACCCAGTCGAGCTTTACTCCTCGGTCACGCCGAACCTGTTCCAGATCATCGTCGACAAGTACGAAGGCATGAAACCGGGCAAGCCAGTGCACCACGAGAAGAAAGAGCACGAAGTGGCCGCCATGGAAGGAATGGACATGAGTTCGCATTCAGCTGCCGGGGCAGAGGAGTAAACGATGTTTGGTAAATTAAGTTGGGAAGCGGTCCCGTTCCACGAACCGATCGTAATGGTGACCATCGCCATGATCGCGCTCGGTGGTCTGGCACTGTTCGCTGCAATCACCTACTTCAAGAAGTGGACCTATTTGTGGACCGAGTGGTTGACCTCGGTCGACCACAAGAAAATCGGCGTGATGTACATCGTCGTCGCCATGGTCATGCTGCTGCGTGGCTTTGCCGACGCCATCATGATGCGTACCCAGTTGGCCATGGCCACCGAGGGTTCGCCTGGCTACCTGCCACCTGAGCACTATGACCAGATCTTCACCGCCCACGGTGTGATCATGATCATTTTCATGGCGATGCCATTCTTCACCGGCCTGATGAACCTTGCAGTGCCGTTGCAGATCGGCGCGCGTGACGTTGCCTTCCCGTTCCTGAACTCCCTGAGCTTCTGGCTGCTGGTTTCCGGCGTGGTGCTGATCAACCTGTCCCTGGGCGTTGGCGAATTCGCCAAGACTGGTTGGGTTGCCTATCCGCCGCTGTCGGGTCTGCAATACAGCCCGGGCGTGGGGATGGATTACTACATCTGGGCGCTGCAGCTATCCGGGCTAGGTACGACGCTGACGGGGGTCAACTTCCTGGCCACCGTGCTGAAAATGCGTACCCCTGGCATGAAGCTGATGGACATGCCGATCTTCACCTGGACCTGCACCTGGGCCAACGTCCTGATCGTGGCTTCGTTCCCGATCCTGACCGCTACCCTGGCTTTGCTGACGCTTGACCGTTACATGGATTTCCACATTTTCACCAATGAACTTGGTGGTAATCCGATGATGTACGTCAACCTGTTCTGGGCTTGGGGTCACCCTGAGGTTTACATCCTGATCCTGCCGGCGTTCGGTATCTTCTCCGAAGTCATCTCGACCTTCACCGGCAAGAAGCTGTTCGGCCACCATTCGATGATCTACGCTTCGGGCGCGATCTCGATCCTGGGCTTCATGGTTTGGCTGCACCACTTCTTCACCATGGGTTCGGGTGCCAGCGTCAACGCCTTCTTCGGTCTGGCGACGATGCTGATTTCCATCCCGACGGGTGTGAAGCTGTTCAACTGGCTGTTCACCATCTACCAGGGCCGTCTGCGCTTCACCAGCCAGGTGATGTGGACCCTGGGCTTCATGGTGACCTTCGCCATCGGCGGCATGACCGGCGTACTGCTGGCCATCCCGGGTGCTGACTTCGTACTGCACAACAGCCTGTTCGTGATCGCGCACTTCCACAACGTGATCATCGGCGGCGCGGTATTCGGTTACATCGCAGGCTTCGCCTTCTACTTCCCGAAAGCGTTCGGCTTCAAGCTGCACGAAGGCTGGGGCAAGGCAGCATTCTGGTTCTGGATCTCCGGCTTCTTCGTCGCGTTCATGCCGCTCTATGTACTGGGCTTCATGGGTATGACCCGTCGTCTGAACGCCACCACCAACCCTGAGTGGGTGCCGTACCTGTACGTTGCCATGTTCGGTGCGGTGATGATCGCTGCGGGTATCGCCTGCCAGCTGATCCAGCTGTACGTGAGTATCCGTGACCGCAAGCTGCCGCAGAACATGTGCGAGCACGGCGACCCATGGAATGCCCACACCCTGGAATGGTCGACCTCCTCGCCACCTCCGTTCTACAACTTCGCCGTGCTGCCAAAAGCCGACGTTGTCGACCCGTTCACCGAAGCCAAGGAAAACGGCACCGCGTACAAGGCTCCGACCAAGTACGAGCCGATCCACATGCCAAACAACACCGCGACCGGTGTGGTCATGGGCGCACTGTTGACCGTATTCGGTTTCGCGATGATCTGGCACATCTGGTGGCTGGCAATCGCCAGCCTGGCAGGCACCGTGATCTACTTCGCGATCCACGCGGCCCGTGATGATCAAGGCTACTACGTGCCGGTCGACGTGATCGAGCGCATCGAAGCCGAGCAGCACAAGCGTCTGGTAGCAGCCGGGAAAGTCCCAGCCACCACCACCCGTGTTGAAACCTCGTTGGAACAGGCTTAAACCATGTCGAACTTAGTGACCAATGCTGGACACACCCATGTCGATGGACATGGGCATGATGACCATCACCACGACTCGGGCGAGATGACCGTATTCGGTTTCTGGCTCTACCTGATGACCGACTGCATTCTGTTTGCGTCGATCTTCGCAGCGTACGCGGTACTGGTTAACAACGTAGCGGGTGGCCCGTCGGGCCACGACATCTTCGAACTGCCATACGTACTGGGCGAAACCGCTCTGCTGCTGTTCAGTTCGATCACCTACGGCTTCGCCATGCTGGCGTTCTTCCGTGGCAACAAGAAGCAGGTCCTGGGCTGGCTGGCCCTGACCTTCCTGTTCGGTGCCGGCTTCATCGGCATGGAGATCAACGAGTTCCACATGCTGATCTCCGAGGGCTACGGCCCTAACCGTTCGGGCTTCCTGTCCGGGTTCTTCACCCTGGTCGGCACCCACGGTCTGCACGTGACCAGCGGTCTGATCTGGATGGCGATCATGATGTACCAGGTGCAGAAAAACGGCCTGACGGCGACCAACAAGACCCGTCTGAGCTGCCTGAGCCTGTTCTGGCACTTCCTGGACGTGGTGTGGATCTGCGTATTCACCGTTGTTTATCTGATGGGGACTATGTAAATGGCTAACGCGCACTCTCATGACGACGCCGGTCACGGCAGCGTCAAGTCCTACGTCATTGGCTTCGTCCTGTCGGTGATCCTGACCCTGATCCCGTTCGGTCTGGTGATGTACCCGTCGCTGCCGAAGTCACTGACTCTGTGGATCGTACTGGCTTTCGCCGTTATCCAGGTGCTGGTGCACCTGGTGTACTTCCTCCACCTGGACCGTTCCGCCGCGCAGCGTAACAACGTGATTGCGTTTGTTTTCGCCGCGATCGTGATTGTCCTGCTGGTTGGCCTGTCGCTGTGGATCATGTTCAGCATCCACACCAACATGATGGCGAAGTGAGGTAAGTCCGGATGTCCTTTAAGCACTTTATCCAAATCACCAAACCGGGGATCATTTTCGGTAACGTGCTTTCTGTGGCAGGCGGATTTTTCCTGGCCTCCAAAGGGCATGTCGATCTGGCCATTTTCCTGGCCGCGATGATCGGCACGTCCCTGGTCGTGGCTTCCGGTTGCGTGTTCAACAACTGCATCGACCGCGACATCGACCTGAAGATGGAACGCACCAAGAACCGGGTGCTGGTCCAGGGCTTGATCTCCCTGAAACTGGCCCTGGCTTATGCGACCGTCCTGGGTGTCGCCGGCGTTGCGTTGTTGTACAAGGTGGCCAACCCGTTGGCCGCGTTGTTCGCGGTGATCGGTTTTGTCATCTACGTCGGCTTCTACAGCCTGTACCTCAAGCGCAAGTCGGTTCACGGCACGCTGGTGGGCAGTCTGTCGGGGGCGATGCCGCCGGTGATCGGTTACGTCGCAGTCAGCAATAACTTCGACATGGCCGCACTGACGTTGCTGGTGATGTTCAGCCTGTGGCAGATGCCGCATTCCTACGCCATCGCAATCTTCCGCTTCAACGATTACCTGGCCGCATCGATTCCGGTGCTGCCAGTGAAGCGCGGCATTGAAGTGGCCAAGAAACACATCCTGCTCTACATCCTGGCCTTCCTCGTGGCGACCTTGATGCTGACCTTCAGCGGCTACGCCGGCATGAGCTACCTCGCCGTCGCCGCGGCCATGGGCATGTACTGGCTGTACATGGCCTGGACCGGCTACAAGGCAGTGGATGACACGGTCTGGGCACGCAAGCTGTTCGTGTTCTCGATCTTCACCATTACTGCGTTGAGCGTGATGATGTCGCTGGACTTCAAAGTGCCGGGCGAGCTGTTGCTGACGTACGCGCCTTAAGCGTCGGATGCTGTAAAGAAAAGCCCCGCCTTTCGAGAGAATGGCGGGGCTTTTTCGTTTAATCACGATTGGTGTACAGGCAATAAAAATCCCCGCTCGATGGCGGGGATTTTTGTGTGCAGCGTTTAGCGTTACTGCGCGGCGATGCTGTAACCGTCGAACGCGGTCTGCTGCTGCAGCGCGGTGATGATGTTTTTGCGGTTGACCGGTTGTTCGGCCCCGGCATTGTCCAGGAACGTCTCGCTTTCCAGCTCCGCTTCTTCACCTTCGCCGACGAAAGTGAAGCCCAGGAATTCCAGCGCTTCACGGTCAACGTTCAGGCGCGAGCGCGGGGTGCGCAGGGGCAGGGTGACGCTGATGCCGTCCTTGCTGATGGTGAACACTTCGATTTCTTTCTTGGCGCGAGCCGCTTTGCTCTTGCCGCTGCTCGGGTTGCTGATGGCTTGGTGAGTCTGGTTCAGCACTTTCAGCGCCAGGCCATAAACGATTTCCTGGAACGCCGGGTCGTCCTTGAAGCTGGACAGAATGCGGCTGATCGGGAATTTGCTGCTCAGGTCTTCCAGGGCGGCAATATCGGCCGCTTCGGCGTCTTTCAATTGCTTGAGTTCGCCCATCAATTCGTAGGCTTTATCGTCATCGAAGCTGTCGTGAGCCTGGCGAATCGCGGCGCGCAGTTCGCGGATCTGGTCGCTTTCCCGGGTGGATTGAAAAGCGTCCAGAACCATCTCGCTGATGGTCTTGGCCTGAGGCACGTGTTGTGAAAGATTGATGGAGTTTTCGTATTCCGCTTTGGACGACAAGGTGACTACGGATTCAGCGGTATTGGAATCGGACATTGAAATTTCACTACTTCTTTAACTTGGATAGAGGCGAGAAAGCACGGGGCTTTTTCAGGCCGCCTAATCTATTGGACCAGCGCTGCGTTGTCACGGATGAACCGGTGGCTGGTCTGCATTTTTGGTGAGAGCGCTTTTAGCTGACTGACATCTGCGGGCGTTTTGCCTGGAGTGTCAGCAGCACCCGATAAAGTTTCAGCGCCCGCCCGCTGATCAATCCGCAGACAAAACCTGACGCCGTGGCCTTGAGCAGCACCATCTCAACCGTGACGGCGAACTCCGGATGCACCTCATCCTGATAGCCAAAGTAATAGTTCACGGCAAAAAACAGCAGGTAGAGCACCGGTGTTTTAACCGTGCCCGGCACGATCAGCCCGGTTTCCGGATCATCCAGCTCAATACCCTTGTGCGCAAATACAACCAGTGCCGTGAGGCTGCCCAGAATGACGGCGGCCAACCAGCAGCCAATCGATAGTTGAGGGTTCAGCGTCAGGTTCAGCGAGTACAACGACCAGCCGAGCAAAAGCGGTGGAGTGACAAGCAACGACGTTTTGCTTTCATGGGTTGGGGATAAGGCTTTGACGCCGTAGTAAAAGAGCAGCAGAAAGATCGCATAAACCCATAGCGGGGTGTTTTGCAGGGTATTGAGCATTACGTAGCATCCGTGCCGGGAATGAAGAGTCCGGATAATAGCTGCTGCCATGGCCGAGGCTATCGACTATTTCCCCGTCGAATTCATATTCATCGAACGAGTCATCCATTGCTCCGCCGTTTGCTCATCCACCGGCAAGGAGAAGCGAAAAGTCGCGCCGCGTCCCGGCACATCAATCAGCTCGATCTCGCGACCGTGCAATTGCAGGATCCGGTGCACGATCCGCAGCCCCAGCCCGCCATCGCGCCGTGCGCCGCCAATGTTGAATGGCCGCAGGAACAGACCTTCACGCAGTTGGGGGGCGATGCCAGGACCGGTGTCGCTGACGGTCACTTCGATAAAAGCCCCTTGGGGGCGGAGGCTGAGTTCGATTTCTCCGCCTGGGGGCGTGTGGCGCAGGGCGTTGTCGAACAAATTGGTCAGCACCCGCTCGATCAGCCCCAGATCGGCGCAGGCCACGGCGACGTTGGGGGCGAAGGTGGCCTTGAGTTCGATCTGGCGCGCTTCGGCGCTGAGTTCGAACTTCTGAAAAATGTCCTGCACCAGATCAGTCAGGGAGAAACGCTCCAGCACCGGTTGCACGAAACCGTGTTCCAGCCGCACCAGTTCCAGCAACGATTGCGCCAGGCCGCCGACCTTGCGGCTTTGATCCAGGGCGATTCCCAGATAGCGACGGCGATCGGCGGGGGACAAGGTGGCGTCCTTGAGCGAAAGGGTTTCCAGGTAACCGTGCAGTGAGGCCAGCGGTGTGCGTAGGTCGTGGGAGATGTTGGCCACCAGTTCGCGACGCTCCTGATCCTGACGGGTCAGCGAGCGCCATTGCTCGCCGAGGCGCGCTTGCATCTGTCGGAAGGCTGCGTCGAGTACGGCTATTTCATCGTGGCTGGCGGCCTTTTCTACCGGCTCCGGCTCAGGTTCCGGCGAAGCGGTTGGAACGCCGTTGATATCAAACTGACTGACTTTCTCGGTCAAGCGCCGCAATGGCCGGGTGATCAGGGCAAATGCCGTGAGGCCGGCAATCAGGCACAGCAACGCCACCAGCCCAATGGACAACAATGCGGTATTGAGCGCGGCGCTGGTGGCACCGCGTTCGGCGAAGCGGTCATGCGCTTCGCTGAGCAACACCACGTACAGATAACCGGCCGGCTGACCGTTGACCCGCAAAGGCGCGGCGCTGAACACCTTGCGACCGTCGACGCTGCGTGGATCGTCACCCAGAATCGGCAGGGCCTCGCCTTTTAGCAAACGCTGGATCGGCGCCAGATCGACCTGCTCCCGATGTATCCGGCCTTCGGGCGCGGCGCTGCCGACAATCCGGCCTCCTGTGTCCAGCAGATAGACCTCGACACTGGGATTGACCAGCATCAGTTGGCTGAACAGTTCGCGCACGGCATTGGGCATCGGGCCATTGCGGTCCATCAGCACGGTGTCGTGGGCAATGTGTTGCGCCAGATCCCGCGACAAGCCTTGCACCACTTCCAGTTCATGCATCTGACTGGAGCGCACCTGCATCCACGCCGAGGTACCGCAGCACACCAGCAACAGCACGGCGAACACCAGGGACAGGCGTTGAGTCAGGGTCAGCCTCATGGCTGCTCTCCGCTTGCTGCGAATTTGTAGCCACGGCCCCACACCGTGAGGATGCGCGCCGGTTGCGCCGGATCGGCCTCGATCTTTGCCCGCAGGCGGTTGATATGAGTGTTGACCGTGTGTTCATAGCCTTCGTGGCTGTAGCCCCACACCGCATTGAGCAGGTCCATGCGCGAGAAGACTTTGCCAGGCTGACGGACAAAGAAGTAAAGCAGGTCGAATTCCCGTGGCGTGAGGTCAAGACGCCGGCCGTCGAGGGAGACTTCACGGGTGATCGGGTCGATGGACAGGCCATCGCTGATCAGACTGCCAGCATCCATTTTCAGATTGCGGGCCATGGCGTCGACCCGTCGCAGCAGTGCCTTGACCCGTGCCACCAGCTCGAGCATGGAAAAGGGTTTGGCCAGGTAATCGTCGGCGCCCAGCTCCAGTCCCAGAATCCGATGCACTTCGCTGGAGCGCGCACTGGTGATGATGATCGGTGTGTAACGGGCCATGGCCCGGGCGCGGCGGCAGATTTCCAGGCCATCGACGCCGGGCAGCATCAGGTCGAGGATCAGTGCGTCCCAGCTTCCTTGCTGCAACAGACGCATGCCCTCGTCGCCGTCGGCGCAGTGCACCACCTCGAACTGCTCATCGCGCAGATGCAGGCAGATAAGGTCGGCGATGTGCAGGTCGTCCTCGACCACCAGGACGCGTTTGGTCTGTTCCATGGAGCTCAATCCTTTGTGACGCAATGAACACATTGTGCGGGTTTTCCTGAGGTTGAGTTATCACGAATTATTTAACTCCTCGTGAGGATTTGGCGATCAACTCAAGCCTAGGCTGTGTTCCATGCAAGGCACCTGGAATTTTGGAGAAGGCCATGTTTTCACGGCGACAGTTTCTTGTAGCGAGCGGCGGGCTGGGGGCTGCAGCCCTGGTGATCGGTGTATTGCCAAAATTTTCCACAAGCGTTGCGCTGGTCGATGAAGCCCGCGCGCAGGAGGTTTTCGAGGTGACCCACAGCGACAGCGAATGGCGTGCCCGGCTCAGCGCCGAGCAGTACGAAATACTGCGCGAAGAGGGCACCGAACGGGCCTACAGCAGCCCGCTGAACAACGAGCACCGCAAAGGCGTTTTTGCCTGCGCCGGTTGTGATCTGCCGTTGTTTTCTTCCGACACCAAGTTCGACAGTCGTACTGGCTGGCCGAGTTTCTGGGCTCCCCTGGACAACGCGGTGGCCACCCGACAGGACCGCTCCTTCGGTGTATTGCGCGAAGAGGTGCACTGTCGTCGTTGCGGCGGTCATCTGGGGCATGTCTTCGAGGATGGGCCAAAGCCCACCGGTCTGCGCTACTGCATGAACGGCCTGGCGCTGACCTTCAAGCCACAGGCGTAATCCATGGGCACTTCCTTTCACTCACTTCATGCAGGTCGACGTTATGTGGCTTCTGGTCCTCGCTTATCTCGGTGGTGTGCTGACGATTGTCAGCCCGTGCATTCTGCCGGTATTGCCCTTTGTCTTCGCTCGCACCGGGCAGCCATTTATGAAAAGTGGCTTGCCGCTGCTGGCGGGGATGGCGCTGACCTTCGCGCTCGTCGCCTCGTTGGCGGCGGTGGGCGGCGGTTGGGTGGTGCAAGTCAATCAATACGGTCGCTGGCTCGCGTTGCTGTTCGTTGCACTGTTCGGGTTGACGCTGTTGCTGCCGCGGTTGGCCGAACGCCTGACGCGTCCACTGGTGGCAGCCGGCGGTCGGCTGTCGCAAGCCGCGGGCGCCGATGCCCGGCCGCGTCCCGGCGCTTCATTCCTGATCGGCGTCGCCACGGGCCTGCTCTGGGCACCCTGCGCCGGGCCGATTCTGGGTTTGCTGCTGACCGGCGCGGCGCTGCAAGGGGCAAGCATCGCAACCACTCTGTTGCTGCTGGCTTACGCGGCCGGTGCCGCCACTTCTCTCGCCGCGGCACTACTGCTGGGCGGTAAGGTCTTCGCCGCAATGAAGCGCTCGATAGGCGCGGGCGAGTGGCTGCGCCGAGGCCTGGGCGCTGCGATGCTGGTTGGTGTGGTGGCGATAGCCCTGGGACTGGACACCGGGATTCTGGCGCGGTTTTCAACGGCGTCCACCGGCGGTATCGAACAGGCGCTGGTCAACCGGTTGGCCAGTAAGACTCCGGCCAACAGCGGGGCGATGATGGCGCAGATTCCACGGGCCGGCGATCAACCCGCCGGCGGCATGATGGCCGCTGGAGATGCGATGAAAGTGACCGCGAAGGCGCCGAACGCGCTGCCGATTGAGGGCAGCCTTCCATCCCTGGATGGCGCCGTGCAATGGCTCAACTCGCCCCCACTCACCGCCCAGGCGTTGAAGGGCAAGGTCGTGCTGGTGGATTTCTGGACTTACTCCTGCATCAACTGCCTGCGCACCCTGCCGTATGTGAAGGCCTGGGCTGAGAAGTATCGCGATCAGGGTTTGGTGGTGATCGGTGTCCATGCGCCCGAGTTTGCCTTCGAGCGGGATGTGGGCAATGTCACCAAAGCCATGAAGGACCTGGGCATCACCTACCCGGTGGCCATCGATAATGACTACAAGATCTGGCGTGCTTTCAACAACGAATACTGGCCGGCTCATTACTTTGCCGATGCTCAGGGACGCATTCGTTATCACCATTTTGGTGAAGGCAAGTACGCCGAGTCCGAGCAAGTGATTCAGCAACTGTTGCGTGAGGCGGGGGCCGCGAAAGTCGCGCAGGGGCTGATCAATGCCAACGCCCAGGGTGTTCAACTCGCCCCGGACATGAATGAAGTGCAATCCCCCGAAACCTATGTCGGCTACCGGCGGATGGAGCATTTCGCCTCTGAAACCAGCCTGGTGCCGGACAAGGCGACTGCCTATAAGCCACCGTCACAACTGGCCCTCAATGACTGGAGCCTGGACGGTCAATGGGCTGTCGGTCCGGAGCGGGCCGTTTCAAATGCTGCGGCCAGTCGTATCGTCTATCGCTTTCACGCTCGCGACTTGCACTTGGTGTTGGGCCCCGGTGCTGACGGCAAACCGGTGCGTTTCAAAGTGTTGATCGACGGCAAGCCCCCAGGTGATGCCCACGGTATCGACGTCGCGCCTGATGGCCGCGGCAGCGTCACCGAGCAGCGGTTGTATCAACTGGTACGCCAGAGCACAGGCGTAAAAGACCGGACCTTCAGCATCGAGTTTCTCGATCCGGGTGTGTCGGCGTATGCGTTTACCTTTGGTTGATAGCCCCCATTCATTCAGGAGACAGCCCATGAAAACCCCATTCAACTGGCGTCGCACATTTCTGGGTTTGGCCGCCGCCAGCGTAATTGGTCAGTGCTCTGCATTCTCGTTCGCAGGCGCCGAAGAGGCGGTCATCATCCCGGCGCCGACGCTTGACGAAACCACCCAGGCGCACAGCGAAACGGCGGTTTTTGCCGGCGGTTGCTTCTGGGGCGTCCAAGGCGTGTTCCAGCATGTCAAAGGGGTGAAAAATGCGGTTTCCGGTTATGCCGGTGGCGCAGCCAATACCGCTCAATACGAGCGGGTCAGCGAGGGTGACACCGGCCATGCGGAGGCCGTCGAAGTGACCTTCGATCCCGCTCAGGTCAGTTACGGAAGCCTGCTGCAGATCTATTTCTCGGTGGCCCACAACCCCACCGAACTCAACCGCCAGGGCCCGGACCGAGGCACTCAGTATCGGTCGGCGCTATTCCCGAAAAGCACCGAACAGCAACGCGTCGCCCAGGCTTACATCACCCAGCTCGACGCTGCCCATTCGTTCAATAAACCGATTGTCACCAAGCTGGAAAGCTACAACGGTTTCTACCCGGCGGAAGAGGAGCATCAGGACTTCCTGACCGAGCATCCGACCTACCCCTACATCGTGATCAATGACCTGCCGAAAGTGGCGCAGTTGAAGCAACTGTATCCGGATCGGTATCAGGAAAAACCAGTATTGGTGAAAGCGGGCATGCAGGGCGGCTGACAGGACGGAGTCGCCTCACCCAGAAATCAGGTTCTTGCCCGCGATTTTCGACCGATACAACGCCTGATCGGCCCTGGCCAGCAACCCGGTCTGTTGTTCTTCTTCAAAGCGCTGCACCACGCCAAAACTCATGGTCACTTGATAGTCCCCGACCGGCAGCAGGCTCGCCAGGCCATGACGGATTCTTTCAGCGAGTGACCTGGCGTCGGCCAACAAGGTATTGGGCAAAATCAGGATGAATTCGTCACCGCCCCAGCGCGCCAACAGATCGCCTTTGCGCACGCAGTGCTTCACACTCTCGATCACTTGCACCAACGCTGCATCTCCCAGGGCGTGACCGTAGTGATCGTTGATGTTTTTGAAGTCATCGAGGTCCATGGCGATCAGCGACAGGGGTTCGCGGAAGCGTTGGGCGCGGTCGCATTCCTTAGGCAGGGTTTTCTCCAGTCGATAGCGATTGGCGATGCCGGTCAGCACATCGGTTTCTGCCAATTTGCGATTTTCTTCGAGTTGAATCTGTAACTGCTGATTGACCCGGGACAACTCCCGAGTACGTTCCTTGACGATGGCTTCCAGGGATTGATTACGCCGCTCCATTTCTTCGATCAGGCGTTTCTTGTCTTCGATGCTGCGGTGCGCGCCGATCATTCGCGCCACCGAGCCGTCGGCATTACGTGCCAGCACGTAGCCGCGATCCTCGATCCAGGTGTAAGTGCCATCGCGCATGCGGCAGCGATACTCGGCCTGATAACCGGGAGCGCGCTGATCCAGGTAGTCATCAAACAACGCCATGACCCGCGAATAATCGTCGGGGTGGATCACGTTTTCCCAGGTCAACACATTGTTGTCCAGGGAATGAGGCGTATAGCCGAGCATCTCGTACCACCCGGGGTTGCGATAGACGAACCCGGTGTTGGCGTTCCAGTCCCAGATACCATCGCTGACCAGTTCCAGAATGGTGTGCAGCATGTCTTCGTTAAAATCTGACAGATCGAACTTCAACGGCTCGATTTTCGATGCCTCACCCATCATCGGTCTCCCTGCCGTCCTGATATTAACGTGACTCGTCAGTCGAGGAGATTAGTTCATGGCGTATTGCCCCGGCTAGTGCTTGCCCCACCACTGCAGTGCAAAGTCAACGAAGCTGCGCAATTTCGGCAAACGGTAGCGGTCCTGGGCATACACCAGGTTCATCGGCCGACTTGGCAGTTGGTAGTCCTGCATCAAGGCCACCAGTTTTCCGTCCCGAAGGTCTTGCTCCACCAGCGCATCGGGCACCATCACGATGCCCATGCCGGTTCGCGCCGCTTGATGCAGCCCCGCCGAGCTGTTGATCAACATCGGCCCGCTGACCGCCACCATGACTTCACCTTCGGGCCCCTTCAGGCGCCATTGTTTGGCTACCGAGTGCCAGTCATCTCCGGCCGGGTAGGCGAAGGCCAAACAGTCATGGTGTTGCAGGTCGGCGGGTTTCTCCGGTGTGCCTCGACGCTCCAGATAATCCTTCGATGCGCACAGGGTCATCGTGTAGTCGATGAGCGGGCGAGAAATCATGTTGGACAGCTCGGTCGTGCCCAGACGAATCGCCACGTCGAAACCGTTGTCGAGCAAGTCCAGGCGCTGGTTGGTCAAAACGACATCGAGTTTGACTTGCGGGCAGCGCAGGGTGAATTCGCTCAGGGCCGGTGCGAGCCGTTCGGTGCCGAAGGTCAGCGGTGCGGTGATGCGCAGAGTGCCGCTCGGCTCGTCGAGGGTTTGTTCGGCCAGGCGTTCGGAGTCAGCCACCAGCCCCAGCACTTCGAGACACCGCTGATAGTACGCCGTGCCGAATTCCGTCAAACGCTGACGCCGTGTCGTACGGTTGAGCAAGCGCACACCCAGGCGTTGCTCCAGAGCCCGCAGATGATTACCGACCATGGTCGTGGACATTTCGCACTGCAAAGCGGCGGCTGTCATGCTGCCGGCTTCCACCACTCTTACGTAAACGGTCATTGCCTGGAATAAATCCATTATCAAGCTCAGCTTTAAAATGATTGAAGTGTTGCGGTATTTATCCAGCTCAGGTGGCTAACCATACTGCAAAAACACCGACTATTGATGGAGCTTGATGTCATGACTGCCACCTGCCTGATGAGCACTTACCAACCTTTGGCCCTGAGTTTCAGCAAAGGCCTGGGCACGCGCCTATGGGATCAGGCCGGTCGTGAATACCTGGACGCGGTGGCGGGCGTGGCGGTGACCAACGTCGGCCATTCCCATCCGCGAATCGTGTCGGCCATCAGCGAACAGGCCGGGTTGCTGTTGCACACATCCAACCTGTACAGCATCGACTGGCAACAGCGGCTGGCGCAGAAACTGGTTCGGCTGTCGGGCATGGAGCGGGCGTTCTTCAATAACTCCGGTGCCGAAGCCAACGAAACCGCGCTGAAACTTGCGCGGCTTTACGGCTGGCACAAAGGCATCGAGCAGCCGCTGGTAGTGGTCATGGAGAACGCTTTCCACGGACGGACCCTCGGCACCTTGTCGGCCAGTGACGGCCCGGCGGTGCGCCTGGGGTATAACAAGTTGCCGGGGGACTTCATTAAAGTGCCATTCGGCGACCTCGCTGCCCTGGAGAAGGCGCAGAAAGCCCACGGCCCACGCATTGTGGCGATTCTGATGGAGCCGATTCAGGGCGAAAGTGGTGTGCAAGTGGCGCCGCCTGGTTATCTCAAAGCAGTGCGCGAGCTCTGTGACCGACGCGCCTGGTTAATGATGCTCGACGAAATCCAGACCGGCATCGGCCGTACCGGCCAGTGGTTTGCGTTTCAGCACGAAGGCATCATCCCGGACGTCATGACCTTGGCCAAAGGCCTGGGTAATGGAGTGCCCGTCGGTGCCTGCCTGGCTCGGGGCAGGGCTGCGGATTTATTCACACCTGGCAGCCACGGCAGTACATTCGGCGGCAATCCGCTGGCGTGTCGGGTGGGTTGCACCGTGCTGGAGATCATCGAGGAACAAGGCCTGCTGGAAAACGCCAGACTTCAGGGCGAACGCCTGCTTGCCAGATTGCGCGTCGAACTGGCCGACGATCCGAACGTCCTGGTGATCCGTGGCCAGGGATTGATGATCGGCATCGAACTCGCCCAACCAATCCGCGACCTGACCTTGATTGCCGCGCGGGATCACGGTTTGCTGATCAACGTGACACGGGGCAAGACCATTCGCCTGCTGCCACCGCTGACGATCGATGAGCGGGAAGTGGAAATGATTGTCAGAGGGGTGGGGCGGGCGGTGAAAGCGGCCTGAATGTGCTCAGTAGTGATACCTGCAAAGCACGATGCGCACCTCACCATTCTCGATTGCATAAACCAGGCGATGCTCGGAGGTGATTCGGCGTGACCAGAGGCCGCTCAGATTGTGTTTGAGCGGTTCAGGTTTGCCCAATCCTTCGAAGGGCTCACGGAGGATCGCCTTGATCAGCAGGTTGATTCGTTTGAGCCCGGCCTTATCGTTTTGCTGAAACCACAAATAGTCGTCCCAGCCTTCAGGAGTGAACTCGATATTCATTCTTCGATGAGTTGCCTGACTTTGGTTTTCCCTGCTCGTAGGTTGCCGATTGATTTGATCAGTCGTTCGGCATTGGCTGGAGAACGGAGCAGATAGGCTGTCTCTTCGAGAGCGTTGTACTCCGCCAGAGACATCATCACCACAGGTTCGCCTTTCTGGCGGGTAACCAGCAATGGGGCACGGTCTTCGTTGACCCGATCCATGGTTTCGGCCAGATGTGCACGTGCGGTGGTGTAGTTGATGGTTTGCATGTTGTAGTCCTCGCTCAATGCAAAGAACGTACAGAAATGAGTACATGATGACAAGGCGACACCTACGAGTGGTCATTACGCAGACGACATATCCACGCTGGGTTAAAGTATCGCTGAAGCTTCTTCAAGACGTTTCTGCGAACGATGTAATCCCATTCTGACAATCTCGCCAGCTAGTCGTGTCCAATGTAGGAGTCCGATTCGCACGCAGAAAACGGCAGGGACGATCAGTCGGTTGGTTGCACCGCACTGACGAAAGCCGAGACTTCAGCCTGATTCATCAGTTGGCGTTTCGACCCGCTAAACCGGTCAAACAAACGCTGATGGGCGGCAAATCCACTGGACCCTTGGCGAGTACGGTAGCTGCCGGCCCAATCGAGTAACGCAATCAGCAACTCTTCCTTCTCGTCCCGCCTCGCTTCTCGCTGGCGTATGTTGTTCACGCAATCTTCGTCCTCCAGACACAGCCAGATCAGCGCAGTGGCCTGCTCCACAAGTTCGCTGACCATCCAGCCGTAAACACCCTCGATAACCCAACGCTCTTCACTCGCCGCCACCCACGCCATTCCCAGTGCTTCGTTGCGGGGACGGGCGATGCTGTGTTCATCGGATACCCAGTGAATCAGGTCGAGATCGGTACAAGGCACTTGCAGATGCTCGGCCAGTCGTTTGGCCAGCCAGCTCTTGCCCGAGCCGGAATTGCCGATGATCAGGGTTCGAGTGAGGTTTAGGGTGGCCGGGTAATGATTACTCATGGTCATTCGTGCGAAGTCAGTCGGCTGTTTCGGACATTTCTGGCGCGATCATTCGCGTCTTCGGCGATCCATCCGCATTGAATTGATAAATATCCTGTGGCTGGCCCTTTTCATTGAAGAACACTTGGCCAATTCCTGCCGAGTTCCACAACCGTTCCCCTGCTTCGGCGTGTTCGGGGATGTGCGGAACAATGCGCATGCGTCGGCGTTTGGTCAGCCAGTTAAGGGGCGAGCGGGGCGAGTAGAGCCAACGGTTGAGGCGGTCGAACCATTCGAGCAGGGCGGGTGGGAATTCGTTTTTGATGCCGCTGCTGGTGATCTGCCAGATACGCGGGCCGGCCTTGCGGTGTCGGATCAATACTTCATAGACGAAGGAATAATGCACATCACCGGACAGCACCACGTAGTTACCGGGTGTGCGGGAGTGTCGGAAAATGTTCAGGATCACCTGAGCCGCGCCGCGATGAGCCATCCAGTTTTCGGCGTCCACCAGCAGTGGGTAACCGCACCAACTGAACACGCGCTGTACGGTTTCGATCAATTTGACGCCGAAGATCGGCGCCGGTGAGACGATGATCGCCGAAGAATGATCGAGCAATTCCTGTTGCAGCTCACTGAGCGCTTCCCAGTCCAGCAGGCCCGACGGCTGCTTGAGATTCATCTCGCTACGCCAGCGCCGGGTGCGGGTGTCGAGCACCACCAGCGCCGGGCGGGTGGGCAGCACGTAATGCCACTGCTGAAAACTCAGCAGTTCATCGATCAATTCGTCCTGGACCTCGCTGTCGAGGTGATGGTCTTGCCCAGTGGCGCTCAATAAACGGGTCTTTTCCAGGACGCTGTGAAACGCATCCGGGTTGTTGCCCCAACCCTGACACAACATATAAGCAAGCAGCGCGTTGCCGATGATGCGCTTGGAGAACGGATGGTTGTAGGCCGTTTCCTCCCATTGCGCAGAAAGATTCCAGTCATCGGTAATATCGTGGTCATCGAAAATCATCAGGCATGGCAAATACGCCATCGCTCGCGCGACGCCACCCAGCCCCGCCTTGAACCCATCGATGCGCGTCTGCTCCAGGGCATAACGATTGCGTCGTTCGGGCGTCAGTGTCGGTGGTTGCGGCGCGATCAACGTCCAGGGCGTTGGCGACCACACCAGCAGGTACATGGCCATGACTTCGGCGAAGGTCACCAAATGATTGTCGGCGCTGCTGCTGGTGAAAATCGGCTTACGCACGCCACCGAAAAATCGCTCGCGCAGGGTTTCGTTGCTCTCAAGCGCTGGTAACAAATCCGCACGATGGTAGTAACTGGCCGGATGTTCGTAGAGTTTGGCGCTGTCGCTGACCACTGC
>NZ_CP041753.1:1345000-5682500 GCF_005938665.2 Pseudomonas sp. ATCC 43928
CCGTCACACCATGGGAGTGGGTTGCACCAGAAGTAGCTAGTCTAACCTTCGGGGGGACGGTTACCACGGTGTGATTCATGACTGGGGTGAAGTCGTAACAAGGTAGCCGTAGGGGAACCTGCGGCTGGATCACCTCCTTAATCGACGACATCAGCTGCTCCATAAGTTCCCACACGAATTGCTTGATTCATTGAAGAAGACGATATGAAGCAGCCTGTATCAGGTTGTAGCTGTGTTGGTTAGAGCGCACCCCATGCTGTGTGGTAAAGAGCAGGGTGAGGTCGGCCTTAGTAGCTCGAAATTGGGTCTGTAGCTCAGTTGGTTAGAGCGCACCCCTGATAAGGGTGAGGTCGGCAGTTCGAATCTGCCCAGACCCACCAATTTTGTGTGGGAACACCTGTAGAAATACGGGGCCATAGCTCAGCTGGGAGAGCGCCTGCCTTGCACGCAGGAGGTCAACGGTTCGATCCCGTTTGGCTCCACCACTACTGCTTCTGTTGTTGAAAGCTTAGAAATGAGCATTCCATCGTGATGATGGTGAATGTTGATTTCTAGTCTTTGGCTAGATCGTTCTTTAAAAATTTGGGTATGTGATAGAAAGATAGACTGAACGTTACTTTCACTGGTAACGGATCAGGCTAAGGTAAAATTTGTGAGTTGCTCTTAATTGAGCATGCGAATTTTCGGCGAATGTCGTCTTCACAGTATAACCAGATTGCTTGGGGTTATATGGTCAAGTGAAGAAGCGCATACGGTGGATGCCTTGGCAGTCAGAGGCGATGAAAGACGTGGTAGCCTGCGAAAAGCTTCGGGGAGTCGGCAAACAGACTTTGATCCGGAGATGTCTGAATGGGGGAACCCAGCCATCATAAGATGGTTATCTTGTACTGAATACATAGGTGCAAGAGGCGAACCAGGGGAACTGAAACATCTAAGTACCCTGAGGAAAAGAAATCAACCGAGATTCCCTTAGTAGTGGCGAGCGAACGGGGACTAGCCCTTAAGTTGATTTGAGATTAGCGGAACGCTCTGGAAAGTGCGGCCATAGTGGGTGATAGCCCTGTACGCGAAAATCTCTTGTCAATGAAATCGAGTAGGACGGAGCACGAGAAACTTTGTCTGAATATGGGGGGACCATCCTCCAAGGCTAAATACTACTGACTGACCGATAGTGAACTAGTACCGTGAGGGAAAGGCGAAAAGAACCCCGGAGAGGGGAGTGAAATAGATCCTGAAACCGTATGCGTACAAGCAGTGGGAGCCCACTTTGTTGGGTGACTGCGTACCTTTTGTATAATGGGTCAGCGACTTATTTTCAGTGGCGAGCTTAACCGAATAGGGGAGGCGTAGCGAAAGCGAGTCTTAATAGGGCGTCTAGTCGCTGGGAATAGACCCGAAACCGGGCGATCTATCCATGGGCAGGTTGAAGGTTAGGTAACACTGACTGGAGGACCGAACCGACTACCGTTGAAAAGTTAGCGGATGACCTGTGGATCGGAGTGAAAGGCTAATCAAGCTCGGAGATAGCTGGTTCTCCTCGAAAGCTATTTAGGTAGCGCCTCATGTATCACTGTAGGGGGTAGAGCACTGTTTCGGCTAGGGGGTCATCCCGACTTACCAAACCGATGCAAACTCCGAATACCTACAAGTGCCGAGCATGGGAGACACACGGCGGGTGCTAACGTCCGTCGTGAAAAGGGAAACAACCCAGACCGTCAGCTAAGGTCCCAAAGTTATGGTTAAGTGGGAAACGATGTGGGAAGGCTTAGACAGCTAGGAGGTTGGCTTAGAAGCAGCCACCCTTTAAAGAAAGCGTAATAGCTCACTAGTCGAGTCGGCCTGCGCGGAAGATGTAACGGGGCTCAAACCATACACCGAAGCTACGGGTATCACTTAGGTGATGCGGTAGAGGAGCGTTCTGTAAGCCTGTGAAGGTGAGTTGAGAAGCTTGCTGGAGGTATCAGAAGTGCGAATGCTGACATGAGTAACGACAATGGGTGTGAAAAACACCCACGCCGAAAGACCAAGGTTTCCTGCGCAACGTTAATCGACGCAGGGTTAGTCGGTCCCTAAGGCGAGGCTGAAAAGCGTAGTCGATGGAAAACAGGTTAATATTCCTGTACTTCTGGTTATTGCGATGGAGGGACGGAGAAGGCTAGGCCAGCTTGGCGTTGGTTGTCCAAGTTTAAGGTGGTAGGCTGGAATCTTAGGTAAATCCGGGATTCTAAGGCCGAGAGCTGATGACGAGTGTTCTTTTAGAACACGAAGTGGTTGATGCCATGCTTCCAAGAAAAGCTTCTAAGCTTCAGGTAACCAGGAACCGTACCCCAAACCGACACAGGTGGTTGGGTAGAGAATACCAAGGCGCTTGAGAGAACTCGGGTGAAGGAACTAGGCAAAATGGCACCGTAACTTCGGGAGAAGGTGCGCCGGTGAGGGTGAAGCACTTGCTGCGTAAGCCCACGCCGGTCGAAGATACCAGGCCGCTGCGACTGTTTATTAAAAACACAGCACTCTGCAAACACGAAAGTGGACGTATAGGGTGTGACGCCTGCCCGGTGCCGGAAGGTTAATTGATGGGGTTAGCTAACGCGAAGCTCTTGATCGAAGCCCCGGTAAACGGCGGCCGTAACTATAACGGTCCTAAGGTAGCGAAATTCCTTGTCGGGTAAGTTCCGACCTGCACGAATGGCGTAACGATGGCGGCGCTGTCTCCACCCGAGACTCAGTGAAATTGAAATCGCTGTGAAGATGCAGTGTATCCGCGGCTAGACGGAAAGACCCCGTGAACCTTTACTATAGCTTTGCACTGGACTTTGAATTTGCTTGTGTAGGATAGGTGGGAGGCTTTGAAGCGTGGACGCCAGTTCGCGTGGAGCCATCCTTGAAATACCACCCTGGCAACTTTGAGGTTCTAACTCAGGTCCGTTATCCGGATCGAGGACAGTGTATGGTGGGTAGTTTGACTGGGGCGGTCTCCTCCTAAAGAGTAACGGAGGAGTACGAAGGTGCGCTCAGACCGGTCGGAAATCGGTCGTAGAGTATAAAGGCAAAAGCGCGCTTGACTGCGAGACAGACACGTCGAGCAGGTACGAAAGTAGGTCTTAGTGATCCGGTGGTTCTGTATGGAAGGGCCATCGCTCAACGGATAAAAGGTACTCCGGGGATAACAGGCTGATACCGCCCAAGAGTTCATATCGACGGCGGTGTTTGGCACCTCGATGTCGGCTCATCACATCCTGGGGCTGAAGCCGGTCCCAAGGGTATGGCTGTTCGCCATTTAAAGTGGTACGCGAGCTGGGTTTAGAACGTCGTGAGACAGTTCGGTCCCTATCTGCCGTGGACGTTTGAGATTTGAGAGGGGCTGCTCCTAGTACGAGAGGACCGGAGTGGACGAACCTCTGGTGTTCCGGTTGTCACGCCAGTGGCATTGCCGGGTAGCTATGTTCGGAATAGATAACCGCTGAAAGCATCTAAGCGGGAAACTAGCCTCAAGATGAGATCTCACTGGGACCTTGAGTCCCCTGAAGGGCCGTCGAAGACTACGACGTTGATAGGTTGGGTGTGTAAGCGCTGTGAGGCGTTGAGCTAACCAATACTAATTGCCCGTGAGGCTTGACCATATAACACCCAAGCAATTTGCTGATCCGAAAGGACACCAGATTGCGGTGTGTGAAGACGCAATGAACCGAAAGTTCGCAAGCATTCACAAAAGCCGCACAAACTATCGCATACCCAATTTGCTGAAGCGTCGAAAGACGGTTCGGTACCCGAATTTCTTGACGACCATAGAGCATTGGAACCACCTGATCCCATCCCGAACTCAGAAGTGAAACGATGCATCGCCGATGGTAGTGTGGGGTTTCCCCATGTGAGAGTAGGTCATCGTCAAGATTAAATTCCGAAACCCCTATCTGCGTATGCAGGTAGGGGTTTTGTTTTGTCCGCAGGAAAGTTTCTTCAGCCTGGATCATGGCTATATCTTTTTTACCGAATATCGCAGTATATGAAAATATATAGCGAGAATTCGTACAAAAGGAATGATCGATGACAGCGGCCCTGAGCGGTAAAGAAGCAGTAGGCGAGCATTACACGTTGGAAACGATGCGCCATGCGCAGCAGATGACCTGGAAGGCCATCGAACAGATTGCCCGGGTTGTTTCTCCCGGCATGCGCGAGTCCGAAGCCCAGTCACTGGGTAAACAGGTTCTGTCGGAACTTGGCATGGATCGCATCTGGCACCCGCTGCTGATCCGCTTTGGCGCCAATACGCTCAAGACGTTCAAACAGCGCTCCGATGGCGATCCTGTGTTGGGTGACGAAGATATTTTCTTCGTCGACATGGGCGCGGTCTGGCAAGGGCACGAAGGTGATGCAGGGGCGACGTTCACCACCGGTTCCGACCCGGAAATGATCGCCTGTGCTGCGGCCTCCCGGGAGCTTTTCAATCGGGTCGAAGGCTTTTGGCGCAGCGAGCGGGTTTCCGGCATGGAGCTTTACCGCTATGCGGCCGACCAGGCGCAAGCCATGGGGTGGAAGCTCAACCTGGACATCAAGGGCCACAGAGTCAGCGATTTCCCTCATGCCATTCACCGTGGTGGCGACCTCGGGGATTTAGACAAGTGCCCAACGACCGGCCTGTGGATTCTGGAAATCCAGATCGCCCACCCTGAGCGCCCTTTCGGAGCGTTCTACGAAGACTTGCTTATCTGATCAAGGAAACCTCATGCCAAACCAAACAGAGCAACCGGTTCTGCTGTTCTCCTACGGTACTTTGCAGGACCGGGCCGTTCAGCTGTCCACCTTCGGGCGCGAGTTGAAAGGGCGTCTGGACAGCCTGCCAGGTTACAAGCAGAACTTGGTCGAGATAACCGATCCGGTGGTGTTGGCGGCGAGTGGGAAAAGCCATCATCCGATCGTGCAGGAGAGTGGCGACCTGTCGGACGAGATCGCCGGCACTGTTTTCGAGATCACGGCCCAAGAGCTGGTCGCGGCCGACGAATACGAGGTGGCGGACTACAAACGCGTCAGTGTGACCCTCAAGTCCGGCATCAGTGCCTGGGTCTACGTACGAGCCTGACTTCCGGAAGTTTCACGCCGACGGGCAAGGACTCTCGCCGGCGATGATCATGCAGGCCCAGGCTGAAGTTCAGCAATTGCCGGGGGGATACTCATTTGCTGGGGAGGAGGATTACTGACCACACTACCAAAGTGATCGCTGCCGCCAACAGACTACACGTCCCGGCAATCAAATGACGGAAGGCGGGGTGTTCAGACTGCTTGAGTCTGGCAATCACCAAGAGCCATGTGCCGACGAAGGCGCCCATAACCGCCATCAACGTATAGAGTACGTATAAAACGATCCGTGCTGAGGAGGCTTCTCCGGGGGCAAGCCATCTATTGAACAAAACCAGCACCGCTATCCCGACAATAAAACTACCCACGGCACCTGCCAGGTTGGCGAGCCATAGATTCACAGCTCCGCGGTTCTTCACCACCCAAATCCACATCCCCACTGTCGCAGCGAGGAACACCAATACGCCAATTAGCAGCATTCAATCCTTTTCCTTGTTCGCAATAACCCTGAAACCGCCATTGGTCATCTTTGATGAGATGAGGCGATGGCAACACGATATCAAGCCGATGGGATTATGCCGAAGGATGTTGCTGACTGATGTGGATTTTGGCTGCGTTTGGCTCCGTCACTCATTTGAATACAGGAGCGACGTTAAAAACGCTGGAACGCTCCCTTGGCCCGTCTCAACAGGCCAAGGGATCTGTAAACCTAAGCCTCCCAGCCCGCGCCACTGACCGCCGCCTGCGCCAGCGGGTGCAAGTCTGCTCCCTGATGCGTCGTCTGCCAGGCCAGCAACTCCTTGCGCATGCCGGGCGTCCAGTACATCTGCAGATGATTGCGCACGCCGAGCACGGCCTGTTGCTGATCCGGTTCGCTGGCAAAGTATTGGGCGATCTGGTTGACCATCTTGATCAGGTTTTCCGTACTCATCGGCGTACCTCGGCTTTTGTCCCGGTGCTGCGTTCATGGCGACGTTCGTTGAGCAGGCGTTGTTGTTCGTCGCTGAATGCCTGATAGCGTTTTTGCCACTCGGAAGGGTGATAGACGCGGCTGACCTCCACGGCGGTGACCTTGTACTCCGGACAGTTGGTAGCCCAGTCGGAGTTGTCGGTGGTGATCACGTTGGCACCCGACTCAGGGAAGTGGAAGGTGGTGTACACCACGCCTGGGGCAACCCGTTCGGTGACTCGTGCCCGCAGTACGGTCTGGCCGGCGCGGCTGCCGATGCCGACCCAATCGCCTTCGTTGATCCCACGGCTCTCGGCGTCGGTCGGGTGGATTTCCAGGCGGTCTTCGTCGTGCCAGGCGACGTTTTCAGTACGCCGGGTCTGGGCGCCGACGTTGTACTGGCTGAGGATGCGTCCGGTGGTCAGCAGCAGCGGATAGCGACTGTTGACCTTCTCCTCGGTCGGCACGTAGCCGGTGAGCATGAAGCGCCCCTTGCCACGCACGAATTCCTCAATGTGCATGGTTGGGGTGCCGTCCGGTGCCGCGGCGTTGCACGGCCATTGCAGGCTGCCGTGACTATCCAGTGCGGCGTAGCTGACGTTGGTGAAGGTCGGCGTCAGGCTGGCGATTTCATCCATGATTTCCGACGGATGCTTGTAGTTCATCGGATAGCCCAGGGCGTTAGCCAGAGCCACGGTGCCTTCCCAGTCGGCCTTGCCGCCCAGAGGCTCCATGACCTTGCGTACCCGGGAGATGCGCCGCTCGGCGTTGGTGAAGGTGCCGTCTTTTTCCAGGAACGAGGCGCCTGGCAGGAACACATGGGCGAACTTGGCGGTTTCGTTGAGGAAAATGTCCTGCACCACGATGCATTCCATGGCCGACAGCGCCGCGGTGACGTGTTGGGTGTTGGGGTCGCTCTGGGCGATGTCTTCGCCCTGGCAGTACAGGCCCTTGAAGCTGCCGGCCAGTGCAGACTCGAACATGTTGGGAATGCGCAGGCCTGGATCGGGTTGCAGGGTGACGTTCCAGGCCTGTTCGAACTGCGTCCGTACCACCTCGTTGGAGACGTGACGGTAACCGGGCAGTTCGTGGGGGAAGGAGCCCATGTCGCAGGAGCCCTGAACGTTGTTCTGCCCACGTAACGGGTTCACGCCCACACCTTCGCGACCGATGTTGCCGGTGGCCATGGCCAGGTTGGCAATGCCCATGACCGCGGTACTGCCCTGGCTGTGCTCGGTGACGCCCAGGCCGTAGTAGATCGCCGCGTTACCGCCGGTGGCATACAAGCGTGCAGCGGCACGGATATCGGCAGGTTCTACGCCGCAGACAGGGCCAAGGGCTTCTGGCGAGTTTTCCGCTCGGCTGACGAACTCTTTCCAGTGGGCGAAATCGTTGCCCTCGCAACGGGCGTCGATAAAGGCCTGGTTGAGCAAGCCTTCGGTGACGATGACGTGGGCCAGGGCGTTGAGCATGGCGACGTTGGTGCCCGGACGCAGGGCCAGGTGCAGTTCGGCGCGGGCATGCACCGTGTCCACCAGGTCAATACGGCGTGGGTCGATGACGATCAGTCGCGCGCCTTCACGCAGGCGGCGCTTGAGCTGGGAGGCGAACACCGGGTGAGCGTCGCTGGGGTTGGCACCCATCACCAGGATCACGTCAGCCTGCATCACCGAGTCGAAACTCTGTGTGCCGGCGGACTCGCCCAGGGTTTGTTTCAGGCCATAGCCGGTCGGTGAGTGGCAGACCCGCGCACAGGTGTCGACGTTGTTGTTGCCGAACGCGGCGCGCACCAGTTTTTGCACCAGGTAGGTTTCTTCGTTGGTGCAACGGCTGGAGGTGATGCCACCAATGGAATCGCGGCCGTATTTTTGCTGCAACCGGCGGAATTCGCTGGCGGCGTAAGTCACCGCTTCATCCCAGCTGACTTCCTGCCAAGGGTCGTTAATGGACTTGCGGATCATCGGCTTGGTGATGCGATCCGGGTGAGTCGCGTAGCCCCAGGCAAAGCGCCCCTTGACGCAGGAGTGGCCGTGGTTGGCCTGGCCGTTCTTGTCTGGAACCATGCGCACCAGTTGGTCGCCTTTCATCTCGGCGCGGAACGAACAGCCCACACCGCAATAGGCGCAGGTGGTGATCACACTGTGTTCGGGCTGACCCAGTTCGACCACACTTTTTTCCATCAGCGTCGCGGTCGGGCAGGCTTGCACACAGGCGCCGCAGGACACGCATTCCGAGTCGAGGAAGTCCTCGCCACCGGCGGCCGCGACCCGGGATTCGAACCCGCGCCCGGTAATGGTCAGGGCAAACGTACCCTGGGTTTCTTCGCAGGCGCGCACGCAGCGGTTGCAGACGATGCACTTGCTCGGGTCGTAGTCGAAGTACGGGTTGGACGTGTCCTTCACGTCGTCCAGATGGTTCTCGCCCTCATAGCCGTAACGCACTTCCCGCAGGCCGACCTGGCCGGCGACGGTTTGCAGCTCGCAGTTGCCGTTGGCCGAGCAGGTCAGGCAATCCAGCGGGTGATCGGAGATGTACAGCTCCATGACGTTGCGGCGCAGGGTCGCGAGCTTCGGCGTCTGGGTGTGCACGGTCATGCCTTCGCTGACCGGCGTGGTGCAGGATGCGGGGTAGCCGCGCATGCCGTCGATTTCCACCAGGCACATGCGGCAGGAGCCGAACGCTTCCAGGCTGTCGGTGGCGCATAATTTGGGAATGGTGGTGCCCAGCAGCGCAGCGGCGCGCATCACCGAGGTGCCTTCGGGCACGCTGATGCTTTGGCCGTCGATGTTCAGGGTGACTTGCACCTGGCTTTCGCGGGCCGGGGTACCCAGATCCATATCGGTTTTCGGGTCGAATACAGTGATCATTGCTCGGCCTCCGAGGCTTGCAGACCGAAGTCGGCGGGGAAGTGCTTGAGGGCGCTGACGACCGGATAGGAGGTCATGCCGCCCAACGCGCACAGCGAACCGTATTGCATTGTGTCGCACAGGTCCTTGAGGATGATCGCCTGCTCATCGCGACCGTTCTGGTCAGGCGCAGCGAGCAGGCGGTCGATCACCTCAACGCCCCGGGTCGAGCCGATACGGCATGGGGTGCATTTGCCACAGGATTCCTCGGCGCAGAACTGCATGGCGAAGCGCGCCATGTGGGCCATGTCCAGGCTGTCGTCAGCCACCACCACACCACCGTGACCGAGCATTGCGCCGATGGCGGCGAAGGCTTCGTAATCCAGCGGCGTGTCGAATTGCGAGGGTGGCACCCACGCACCGAGAGGGCCGCCAACCTGCGCGGCCTTCAGCGGCCGGCCACTGGCGGTCCCGCCGCCGTAGTCTTCCACCAATTCCCGCAGGGTCAGGCCAAAGGCCCGTTCCACCAGACCGCCGTGACGAATATTACCCGCCAGCTGGAAGGGCATGGTGCCCAGGGAACGGCCCATGCCGTAGTCGCGATAGAACTGCGCGCCCTTGGCCATAATCATTGGCACCGAGGCCAGCGTCAGCACGTTGTGCACCAGGGTCGGCAGGCCGAACAGGCCCTGCAAGGCCGGGATTGGCGGCTTGGCGCGGACGATCCCGCGCTTGCCTTCGAGGGAGTCCAGCAGTGCGGTTTCCTCACCGCAGATGTAAGCGCCGGCACCGACACGCACTTCCATGTCGAAGGCCAATCCGCTGCCGCCGACATTGGCGCCGAGGTAACCGGCGGCCCGGGCGATGTCCAGCGCCTCGCGCAAGGTGGCCACGGCCTGTGGATATTCCGAGCGCACATAGATGTAGCCGTAGCTGGCGCCGACGGTGATGCCGGCAATGGCCATGCCTTCGATCAGCAGGAAGGGGTCGCCTTCCATCAACATGCGGTCGGCAAAGGTGCCGGAGTCGCCTTCGTCGGCGTTGCACACAATGTATTTCTGCGTCGCTTGGGTAGCGCGCACCGTGCGCCATTTGATCCCGGCCGGGAAAGCCGCGCCGCCACGGCCACGCAGGCCCGAATCGAATACTGCAGTCGCGGTCTGCTCGCCGCCCAGAGCGATGGCCTGGGTCAAGCCCTCGAAGCCGCCGTGAGCCCGGTAATCCTCCAACGACAGCGGCCGGGTAATACCGGCGCGGGCGAACAGCAGGCGTTGTTGGCTCTTCAGATAAGACAACTCCTCCACCAGCCCCAAGGCCAGCGGATGAGCGGACGGCTCGCCTTGCAGCGCATCGAGCACGGACGGCACATCGGCAGCGGTCAGCGGGCCGAAGCCGATACGACCTTGCGGGCTGTCCATTTCCAGCAGCGGTTCCAGCCAGTACAGGCCGCGCGAGCTGGTGCGTTGCAAGTCCAGCGGCAGACCGCGCTCCCGGGCCTGAGTGGTCAGGGCCACGGCCACCTCATCGGCGCCTACGGCACGGGCAAGAGAATCACAGGGCAGATAAAGCGTCGGCATCATGCGTCCTCCTGGCAAGCGTTGAGCAGGGCATCCAGGCGTTCGGCAGTGAGCCGCGCATGCACCTGACCATCCAGCTCCAGGGCAGGCGAGCAGGCGCAGGCGCCGAGGCAATACACCGGGCGCAGACTGATGTTGCCGTCGGCACTGCTGCCGTGGTCGTCCAGTTGCAGGCGGTCGCGCAATTGCGCCGCGAGCTGCTCGGCGCCGCGGCTCTGGCAGGACTCGGCCCGGCACAGACGCAGGATATGTCGGGCAGGAGGCGCGGTACGGAAGTCATGGTAGAAGCTGATCACCCCGCGAACCTCGGCCTGACTCAGGTTGAGGGCGTGGGCAATCTCGGGAACGGCGGCATCGGGGATATAACCGATGCCCTCCTGAATTTCATGAAGGATCGGCAACAATGCGCCGGGCAAACCCTTGTGGCGCTCCAGCAGGCTGTTGACCATAGGCAGGTGCAACATCTCATCAGACATACAGCATTCCTCACGGTCACGGACAAACCAGGCGGTTGTCGGTCGTCCGAAAGTGTCGGCTGCGGCGTTCACACCACGTCACGGTTTCGTGGCATTTTCAGGCCGTTGGCCAGGGCACCCTGAGTGGGCATCTTGTTGTGCCCGGCGCGGTCTTTGCCGCACCTCTTCAGGCATATCACGCAGCTTGCCACGCCGCCTTTGAATCATCCGCACCAAAGCGACGTGTTCGGTTCTGCCTACGACTATCCATTAAGTCTAGATGAGCGGGGCGTGGGGCGCTCACGCACTGGCTCAATGCTTTGAGGGCTTGTCGATGGAGGATGTATAGCAAGCATTACTGGTGAGAAACAGCATCAGATCCGTGGGGGATTTCAGGGAGCAGATGCGTCTGATTGATCGGTTATTGGCCACCTCCGATGACGGAGATAATATCCCTACCGCTATTTCGGAATGGCCTGACAACAATCCGCAGCACTCTGTTTTAGGCTGCTCACAAGCATCCCAATCGCGCCCGATCCTCTGGTGCTGGCTTAGTCCGGCATTACGTTCGGGCCTTCTTGTTTCTGGAACATGGAAGTTGTCTAGCCCAGCCCCTCCGAAGCCGTTCCGTACATACGCTGATTTGGTTGCGTTGCTGGCCAGCAGGGGTATGGAAATCCATGACCCGTCTCGTGCAGAACGCAAGCTCGCGCAGCTAGGGTATTACCGTCTCAGCGGTTACTGGTACCCGGCGCGAGAGTTCAAGATGAACGGCCTGCAGCAAGACGTCTGCTCGGTTACGGGCAAGCCTTTTCGTCTCGACACTTTCCAGGTCGCCACCTCTTTCGACACGATCGTAGACCTTTACAGGTTCGATAAACGATTGCGAATGCTGATGCTGGATGCAGTCGAGCGTCTGGAGGTTAACCTCAAGACGGTGATGGCTCACGAGGTTGGATATCACGACCCGATGGCCTACGCCAATGTGAAATTCATTCTGCACAAATGGACTCAACCGTACACGGACCGCCGTGGCAATACGCGAAACAAGTGGACAGAGTGGAGTGTGAAGCAACAGTCGCACATTGCACGGAGTAAAGAGGACTGTATTCATTGGCACTTGCGAGCCGGTAAGTCCATTCCCGTATGGGTCGCGGTGGAGGCATGGGATTTCGGGGATCTCTCGGAGTTTTTCGAGCTGCTCAATAGCAAGTATTAAAATCTCATACTCACGCGCCTCGGCTTGAACAACGCCAAGATGCTCAGTCGATGGATGCAGCAAACCAGCCATTTGCGCAACCGCTGTGCGCACCATACGCGTATCTGGAATCAGGCTTCGCCCAACCCGTTAGCGGTCCACGCCGCCCCGTATTTTCAGACGTTGGGGCTGGATCAATATGCGCTCAAGCGGCTGTACGGATTAGTCGCGGTCATTTGGTTTCTGCTGCAGAGAATTGCACCAACTTCGACCTGGATCCGCGAAGTTGCGGATCTGATAGACACCAAGCCTTCTATGCCGGGCTGCACTTTCAAAGCGATGGGGTTCCCGGATGAAACAGGGTTCCCTCGGAAACTGTTCGGGATTTAGCTGGCTTCTGGGGAAAAGGGGGCAGATTTATTATTGGATAAGACGTGGCGACCAACTCGGTCCGGCTACCGAGCGCTACCGCTTTTTGGGTCGCCCAACCTTAATTTATTGAATGTCTTTCAAATAATCCTTGAGCGCAACGAGCGGGACATCAAGCTGCTCAATCGTCTGAATCCCGGCAAATTCAACCGCCAACCTCTGCAACTCCCGCCCCAACGGCTTATCCACACCACCGATGGCTTCCAGCGCCAATCCCACACACTCATCCACTTTCAACTGAATCGCCTCAACATCCCCCCGACGTACCAGCAACTCAAACACATCCCGCTGGTAATCACCCATGACCAGATCGTCACGCAAAATCGGACTTGAATCTTCCGTCTCGTAAGCCAGTTTGAGAGAGAAGAGGGCAACAGTTTCCAGCTGCAATTCCATGAGGGAATCCTTGTGAAATGTTCCGCCGGTGCGGGACGTGCGTAAGAGAAGCAAGATCAAAAGATCGCAACCTTCGGCGGCCCCTACACGACAGCGGTGCGGGCAATGGCTTTTCTACAGACGAAAAAAAAGGCCTTGCAAAGCAAGACCTTTCTTAATTTTGGTGCCCCGAGGGAGACTCGAACTCCCACTCCTTTCGAAAACGGATTTTGAATCCGCCGCGTCTACCAATTCCGCCATCAGGGCTCAATGGCGGCGAAGTATAGAGAGGTGAATACCGCTGGTCAATCAGGTACATGGAGAATTTTTGATATTTCCGCTAGACTTCCCGGCCCTGCTAGACGAACCCCATCATGCGCGTTGCTGACTTTACCTTCGAGCTCCCTGATTCGCTGATTGCTCGCCATCCTTTGGCCGAGCGTCGCGGTAGTCGCCTGTTGACCCTGGATGGGGTCAGCGGCGCCCTGGCACACCGTCAATTCACTGATTTGCTTGAGCATTTGCGCCCAGGCGATTTGATGGTGTTCAACAATACCCGGGTGATTCCGGCGCGGCTGTTTGGCCAGAAAGCTTCCGGCGGCAAGCTGGAAATTCTGGTGGAGCGGGTGCTCGACAGTCATCGCGTGCTGGCCCATGTGCGTTCCAGCAAATCGCCCAAGCCCGGCTCGAAGATTTTGATCGACGGCGGTGGCGAGGCCGAGATGCTGGCGCGTCACGATGCGTTGTTCGAACTGGGGTTTGCCGAAGAGGTGTTGCCGCTGCTCGACCGTGTCGGGCACATGCCGTTGCCTCCTTATATAGACCGCCCGGATGAAGGCTCGGACCGCGAGCGTTATCAGACGGTGTACGCCGAGCGCCTGGGCGCGGTGGCGGCGCCGACGGCGGGGCTGCATTTCGATCAGCCGCTGATGGAGGCGATTGCCGCCAAGGGCGTCGAGACCGCATTCGTGACCTTGCACGTCGGCGCAGGCACTTTCCAGCCAGTGCGTGTGGAGAAGATCGAAGATCACCACATGCACAGCGAATGGCTGGAAGTCGGCCAGGACGTGGTCGATGCCGTTGCGGCCTGCCGCGCTCGCGGCGGTCGTGTGGTGGCCGTGGGGACCACCAGCGTGCGTTCCCTGGAAAGTGCCGCGCGCGATGGCGTGCTCAAGCCGTTCAGTGGCGACACCGATATCTTTATCTACCCAGGCCGGCCGTTTCATGTGGTCGATGCCCTGGTCACCAACTTCCATTTGCCCGAATCCACGCTGTTGATGCTGGTTTCGGCGTTCGCCGGTTATCCCGAGACCATGGCCGCTTATAAAGCCGCCGTCGACAACGAATACCGCTTTTTCAGCTACGGTGATGCGATGTTTATCACCCGTAATCCCGCACCACGTGGCCCTGAGGACAAAGAATGAGTCGCCAAAGTCGTATGTCGTTTGAGTTGCTTGCTACTGACGGCAAGGCGCGTCGCGGTCGTTTGACCTTCCCGCGCGGTACCGTCGAGACCCCGGCGTTCATGCCGGTGGGCACGTACGGTACGGTCAAGGGCATGCTGCCGCGGGATATCGTCGCCACCGGCGCGGAAATCATTCTGGGCAACACCTTCCACTTGTGGCTGCGTCCTGGCACCGAAGTGATCAAGAAGCACGGCGACCTGCACGATTTCATGCAGTGGAAAGGCCCGATTCTGACCGACTCCGGCGGTTTCCAGGTGTTCAGCCTGGGCGCCATGCGCAAGATCAAGGAGGAGGGCGTGACCTTCGCTTCTCCGGTCGACGGCGCCAAAGTGTTCATGGGCCCGGAAGAGTCGATGCAGGTCCAGCGTGACCTGGGCTCCGACATTGTGATGATTTTCGACGAATGCACCCCGTACCCGGCCGACGAAGACGTCGCTCGCGTATCGATGGAGCTGTCGTTGCGCTGGGCTCAGCGTTCGAAAAACGCCCATGGCGACAACACGGCGGCGTTGTTCGGCATCGTGCAGGGCGGCATGCACCAGGATCTGCGCATGCGCTCCTTGGAAGGCCTCGACAAGATCGGCTTCGACGGCCTGGCCATCGGCGGTCTGTCGGTGGGCGAGCCCAAGCACGAGATGATCAAGGTGCTCGATTACCTGCCGGGTCAGATGCCGGCTGACAAACCTCGTTACCTTATGGGCGTTGGCAAACCGGAAGATCTGGTTGAGGGTGTGCGCCGCGGTGTGGACATGTTCGATTGCGTGATGCCAACCCGTAATGCCCGCAACGGGCATCTGTTCATTGATACAGGCGTGCTGAAGATCCGTAACGCGTTCCATCGCCATGATGATTCGCCGCTGGATCCGACCTGCGATTGCTATACCTGCCAGAACTTCTCCCGCGCTTATCTGCATCACCTGGACAAGTGCGGCGAAATGCTGGGAAGCATGCTCAATACCATCCATAACTTGCGCCATTATCAAGTGCTTATGGCTGGTTTGCGCGAGGCTATTCAACAGGGTACATTGGCCGCCTTTGTCGATGCCTTCTACGCCAAACGCGGGTTGCCTGTTCCGCCTTTGGACTGAGTTTTCTGACCCCAAGATTCAACATTTGCAACTGGAGTGCTAAATGAGCTTTTTTATCTCTAATGCCATGGCTGACGCTGCTGCACCTGCGGCAGGCCCGATGGGCGGCGGCTTTGAGTGGATTTTCCTAGTCGGTTTCCTGGTCATCTTCTACCTGATGATCTGGCGTCCACAGGCCAAGCGCGCCAAAGAGCAGAAGAACCTGCTGAGCAGCCTGCAAAAAGGTGACGAAGTTGTGACCACCGGTGGTATCGCCGGCAAAATCACCAAAGTGTCCGACGACTTCGTGGTTCTGGAAGTTTCCGACACCGTTGAAATGAAGTTCCAGAAAGGCGCCATCGCCGCCACGCTGCCAAAAGGCACGCTCAAAGCGATCTAAGTTACAACTTCTACTCAATCGACGGGGCGCGCAAGGCGCCCCGCGTCATAAGCGGGCGGCGTGATGCTGAACAAATACCCTCTGTGGAAATACATTCTGATCCTGGCGGTGCTGGCGGTCGGTCTGATTTATTCCGCTCCCAATCTATATCCTGACGACCCGGCCATTCAGGTCAGCGGTGCAAGCACTGCGCTGCAAGTCAATCAGGCTGATCTGGACCGTGTGAGCACCGCGCTCAAGGAATCCGGGATCAACGTCAAGGCGGCCACGCTGGCGGCAAACGGCAAGGGCGGTCTGATTCGCCTGGTCAAGGCTGAAGACCAGTTGCCAGCCAAAGACGTTGTGCGCAAGGCATTGGGCGATGACTACGTCGTTGCACTGAACCTGGCGCAAACCACCCCGCAATGGCTGCGCAGCCTGGGCGCGCACCCGATGAAGCTGGGTCTGGACTTGTCCGGTGGTGTGCACTTCCTGCTGGAAGTGGACATGGACAAAGCCCTCGACGCACGCCTGAAAGTCTACGAAGGCGATGTGAAGAGCCTGTTGCGCAAAGAGAAACTGCGCTATCGCAGCCTGCCGCAACTGGGCGGTGCCATTCAGCTGGGCTTCACTGATGAAGACTCCCGCGAACAGGCCCGTGCGCTGATCCGCAAGAACTTCAACGATTTCGACATTGTTCCGGCCGACCTCAATGGCCAACCGGTACTGCGTCTGGCGATGACCCCGGCCAAGCTGGCGGAAATCCGCGAATACTCCATCAAGCAGAACTTGACCACGGTACGTAACCGCGTCAACGAGCTGGGTGTTGCCGAACCTATCGTTCAGCGCCAGGGCGCCAACCGCATCGTGGTTGAGCTGCCGGGCGTGCAAGACACCGCAGAAGCCAAGCGTATCCTCGGCAAGACGGCCAACCTGGAGTTCCGTCTGGCGGCTGAGCCTGGCGCTTCGAAAGCCACTTCCGAGGAATTCGAGTTCCGTGAAGGCAAGCGTCCTCCGGCTCTGATCGAGCGTGGCCTGATCATCACCGGTGACCAGGTGACTGACGCCAAGGCGGGCTTCGGCGAGCACGGTACGCCAGAAGTGAACATCCGTCTGGATGGTCACGGTGGCGAGCTGATGAGTCGTGCGACTCGCAGCAACGTCGGCCGCAGCATGGCGGTGATCTTCATCGAACAGCGTCCGGTCACCACTTACGTCAAGCAAGTGGTCAACGGCGTCGAGAAAGACGTGCCGGTCCAGACGTTCAAGGAAGAGAAGAAGATCATCAGCCTGGCGACCATCCAGTCGCCGCTGGGTGCCCAGTTCCGCATCACTGGCCTGAACGGCCAGGGCGAATCGTCCGAGCTGGCGCTGTTGCTGCGTGCCGGTGGTCTGGCGGCTCCGATGTACTTCGCTGAAGAGCGCACCATTGGCCCAAGCCTGGGTGCCGACAACATCACCAAAGGTATCGATGCTTCGTTGTGGGGCATGCTGTTTGTCTCGCTGTTCATCATGGCCATCTACCGCTTCTTCGGCCTCATCGCCACCGTCGCGCTGGCAGTGAACATGGTGATGCTGCTGGCCTTGATGTCGCTGCTGGGTGCAACGCTGACCCTGCCGGGTATCGCCGGTATCGTATTGACCATGGGTATGGCGGTCGACGCCAACGTCCTGATCTTCTCGCGGATACGTGAAGAGATCGCGGCGGGCATGACCGTACAACGGGCAATCAACGAAGGCTTCGGCCGGGCATTCACCGCGATTCTCGACGCCAACCTGACAACTTTGTTGGTGGGCGGGATTCTCTTTGCCATGGGCACCGGCCCAGTCAAAGGGTTCGCCGTGACCATGTCCCTCGGGATCTTTACCTCGATGTTCACGGCCATCATGGTGACCCGCGCGATGGTCAACCTGATCTTCGGCGGTCGTGACTTCAAGAAGTTGTGGATTTAAGGGGCTGCCATGTTACGTACAATCAACTTCATGGGCGTTCGCAACTTTGCGTTCGGCGTCACATTGTTCCTTACCGCGCTGGCAATGTTCAGTGTCTTTCATAAGGGCATGAACTGGGGCCTGGACTTCACCGGCGGTACGCTCATCGAGCTGACCTACGAGCGTCCGGCCGATGTCACCAAGGTGCGTGAGCAACTGGCTACAGCCGGTTATCACGAAGCCATCGTGCAGAACTTCGGTGCGACTACCGATCTTCTGGTGCGCATGCCTGGCGAAGACCCGCAACTGGGTCACCAGGTGGCTGAAGCGCTGCAGAAAGTCGGCGGCGACAACCCGGCTCAGGTCAAGCGTGTCGAGTTCGTCGGCCCGCAGGTCGGTGAAGAACTGCGTGACCAGGGCGGCCTCGGCATGCTGATGGCGCTGGGCGGCATCCTGATCTACCTGGCTTTCCGCTTTCAGTGGAAGTTTGCGGTCGGTGCGATCGTGTCCTTGATCCACGACGTTATCGTGACCGTCGGTATCCTGTCGTTCTTCCAGATCACCTTCGACCTGACGGTGCTGGCGGCGGTGCTGGCGATCATCGGTTACTCGCTCAACGACACCATCGTGGTATTCGACCGGGTTCGTGAGAACTTCCGCGTCCTGCGCAAGGCCAGCCTGATCGAGAACATCAACATCTCGACCACGCAAACCCTGCTGCGGACCATGGCGACGTCGATCTCCACCTTGCTGGCGATCGCGGCCCTGTTGTTCTTCGGTGGCGACAACCTGTTCGGTTTCTCCATTGCCCTGTTCATCGGTGTTCTGGCGGGTACTTACTCCTCGATCTACATCGCGAACGTGGTGCTGATCTGGCTGAACCTGAACAGCGAAGACCTGATTCCTGTGGCGACGAGCGAGAAGGAAGTCGACGACCGTCCATAACGGTTATCTTTTTCCTGCTGCAAGCCGAGAAGGCGCGAGTGTTGAACTCGCGCCTTTTTTCATGCTCCAAGGCTGGGAGAAGCGCGGGTTTGTCCCGTCTGTTATAGCCAGGAGGTTCATGTGAACAAGTCGTTGCTGGTTGGTGCGGTATTGGGTGCTGTCGGTGTGACTGCCGGTGGTGCTGTTGCCACCTACAAACTGGTTAAAAGCGGCCCTGAGTATGCACAAGTGCTGGCCGTTGAACCGGTCAAGACACAAATCAAGACTCCACGTGAAGTGTGCAAGGACGTTACGGTGACCCGGCAAGCGCCGGTGAAAGACCAACACCAGATCGCCGGTACGGTGGTCGGCGCCCTGGCTGGTGGCCTGTTGGGCAATCAGATCGGCGGCGGTACAGGCAAGAAAATCGCCACAGTGGCCGGTGCGGTCGGCGGCGGTTATGCGGGTAACAAGGTGCAGGAAGGCATGCAGGAGCGTGACACCTACACCACGACTCAGACTCGCTGTAACACGGTCAATGACATCAGCGACAAGGTCGTAGGCTACGACGTTCGTTATTCGCTGGACGGCAAGGAAGGCAAGGTGCGGATGGATCGCGATCCAGGCAATCAGATTCCGGTCGACAAGGATGGCAAGCTGATCCTGGGGCAGAACGAACCGGCCCGGTAATGAGCTGAGCGTCTACTCAAAAAGAAGCATCCCGCAAGGGATGCTTTTTTTGTGCCCGAATTTCATGTGTCACCTTCAACGTGTTATGCAAGACTCTTCATTTTTGCGGCCTTTTGCCCGCCAGTCCTGAGCCCCCATGCCTGCCATCGATCATCCCCTGATAGACCAGTTCCTCGACGCCCTGTGGCTGGAGAAAGGCCTTTCCGATAACACCCGCGATGCCTATCGCAGCGACCTGGCTTTGTTCAACGGCTGGTTGCAGGAGAAGGGCCTGGAGCTGATCAACGCCGGGCGCGAGTTGATCCTCGATCACTTGGCCTGGCGCCTGGAGCAAAACTACAAACCCCGTTCTACGGCGCGATTCCTTTCCGGTGTGCGTGGTTTCTATCGCTATTTGTTGCGGGAAAAGCTGATTGCCGTGGATCCGACCCTGCGCGTGGATATGCCGCAAATGGGTAGGCCATTGCCTAAATCCTTGTCGGAAGCCGATGTGGAGGCCTTGCTGGCTGCGCCGGACTTGAGCGAGGCCATCGGTCAGCGTGATCGCGCCATGCTTGAGGTGCTTTACGCGTGTGGCTTGCGGGTGACGGAGCTGATCAGCCTGACGCTGGAACAGGTCAACCTGCGCCAGGGCGTGCTGCGGGTGATGGGCAAGGGCAGCAAGGAGCGGCTGGTGCCGATGGGCGAGGAGGCGATTGTCTGGGTCGAGCGTTACATGCGCGATGCCCGTGGCGAGTTGCTGGGCGGGCGTCCCAGCGATGTGCTGTTCCCCAGCCTGCGCGGTGAGCAGATGACCCGCCAGACCTTCTGGCATCGCATCAAGCACCAGGCCAAGGTCGCCGGGATCGGCAAATCGCTGTCGCCGCATACCTTGCGTCATGCCTTCGCCACGCACCTGCTCAACCACGGTGCCGACCTTCGGGTGGTGCAAATGTTGCTCGGCCACAGCGATCTCTCCACCACCCAGATCTATACTCACGTCGCCCGGGCGCGCTTGCAGGATCTGCATGCCAAGCATCACCCCAGAGGCTAATCAATGCGGGATGGTTACAAACCCTGTGGCGAGGGGGCTTGCCCCCGTTCGGCTGCGCAGCAGTCGTCAAGCCTCACGCCTCGGTCCATATGTCGGATAGGGATCGCCAAAGAGGGGCTGCTTCGCAACCCAACGGGGGCAAGCCCCCTCGCCACACGGGCCTTATGTGGTAGGCTTTGCCGGTTTGCACGATGGGCGGTTATGACCCGGTGTTTCGGCACGGGCGTTCTGATCGTCCCATTTGTCCGCCTTCAGGAGTTCTCATGCGTCTGACCCAGATTTTCGCCGCTGCAGCCATTGCGTTGGTCAGCACCTTTGCCGTCGCCGATGACGCGGCCGACCAAGCCATTCGTAAAAGCCTGGAAAACCTCCAGCTCGACGTGCCGGTCGAAACCATCACCGCCAGCCCGCTGCCAGGTCTGTACGAAGTCAAGCTCAAGGGCAGCCGCGTGCTTTACGCCAGCGCCGACGGCCAATACGTGGTTCAGGGCTACCTGTTCCAGCTCAAGGACGGTAAACCGGTCAACCTGACCGAGAAGACCGAACGCCTGGGCATTGCCAAACTGATCAATGGCATTCCTGTGGCTGAAACCGTGGTCTACCCGGCCATCGGCGAAACCAAGTCGCACATCACCGTGTTCACCGACACCACTTGCCCGTATTGCCACAAGCTGCACGCCGAAGTGCCTGAGCTGAACAAGCGCGGCATCGAAGTGCGTTATGTTGCGTTCCCGCGCCAGGGCCTGGGCTCGCCGGGTGACGAGCAACTGCAAGCCGTGTGGTGTTCGAAAGACAAGAAAGCCGCCATGGACAAAATGGTCGATGGCAAGGAAATCAAGGCCGCCAAGTGCGATAACCCGGTGTCCAAGCAGTTTGCCCTCGGTCAGTCGATTGGCGTGAACGGTACACCGGCCATCGTTTTGGCTGACGGTCAGGTCATTCCGGGCTACCAGCCTGCGCCACAAGTCGCCAAACTGGCACTGGGCGCGAAGTAAATTCGCATCGTCACGGCCAGCCTTTGACGAGCGTGGTCCGGCGGCAACATTTGCCGGGCCATCAATAGAGAGCCGCGAACCTGCGGCTGTTTTCACGGCCGGCCTCGAGTCGGCCGTTTTATGGGGAGTTCACAGTGAAACCGGTCAAAGTAGGCATCTGTGGGTTAGGGACCGTCGGTGGCGGTACCTTCAACGTACTTCAGCGCAACGCCGAGGAAATTGCTCGTCGTGCCGGGCGTGGAATCGAAGTGGCACAAATTGCCATGCGCACGCCAAAGCCTCAGTTCCAGACGACCGGTATTGCGATTACCAACGATGTCTTCGAAGTGGCCACGAACCCTGAGATCGACATCGTCATAGAGCTGATGGGCGGCTATACCGTTGCCCGCGAGCTGGTACTCAAGGCCATCGAGAATGGCAAGCATGTGGTCACCGCGAACAAGGCACTGATTGCCGTTCACGGTAATGAAATTTTCGCCAAGGCTCGCGAGAAGGGCGTGATCGTTGCGTTCGAAGCGGCCGTGGCCGGCGGCATCCCGGTGATCAAGGCGATCCGTGAAGGCCTGTCCGCCAACCGTATCAACTGGGTGGCCGGCATCATCAACGGCACCGGCAACTTTATCCTCACCGAAATGCGTGAGAAGGGCCGGACCTTCGAAGACGTGCTGGCCGAAGCGCAAGCCCTGGGTTACGCCGAAGCCGACCCGACGTTCGACGTCGAAGGCATCGACGCAGCCCACAAGCTGACGATCCTGGCGTCCATCGCGTTCGGCATTCCGCTGCAATTCGACAAGGCCTACACCGAAGGCATCACCAAGCTGACCACCGCTGACGTGAACTACGCCGAAGCGCTGGGCTATCGCATCAAGCACCTGGGCGTGGCGCGCAGCACCGCGGCCGGTATCGAGTTGCGCGTGCACCCGACGCTGATCCCGGCCGATCGCCTGATCGCCAACGTCAACGGCGTGATGAACGCGGTGATGGTCAACGGTGATGCTGCCGGTTCGACCCTGTTCTACGGTGCTGGCGCCGGTATGGAACCGACCGCTTCGTCGGTAATCGCCGATCTGGTGGACGTGGTTCGCGCCATGACCTCCGACCCGGAAAACCGTGTACCGCACCTGGCCTTCCAGCCGGATTCGCTGTCGGCCCACCCGATCCTGCCGATCGAAGCCTGCGAAAGCGCTTACTACCTGCGCATTCAGGCCAAGGACCATCCGGGCGTGTTGGCCCAGGTGGCGAGCATCCTGTCGGAGCGCGGCATCAACATCGAATCGATCATGCAGAAGGAAGTCGAGGAACACGACGGCCTGGTGCCGATGATCCTGCTGACCCATCGTGTGCTGGAACAGCACATCAACGATGCGATCGCTGCCCTGGAAGCCTTGGCGGGCGTGGTCGGTCCGGTTGTACGGATCCGCGTCGAGCACCTGAACTAAGCCGTTATCGTTCACCGGGCCCGCACGCGGGCCCGGCATTGCGAACACTGTCCATTGGAGTCAGTCATGCGTTACATCAGTACCCGCGGCCAGGCACCGGCCCTGAATTTCGAAGACGTCCTGCTGGCCGGTCTAGCCACCGACGGCGGTCTGTACGTCCCGGAAAACCTGCCACGTTTCACTCAGGAAGAAATCGCTTCCTGGGCCGGCCTGCCGTATCACGAACTGGCCTTCCGGGTGATGCGCCCGTTCGTCACCGGCAGCATCCCCGATGCCGATTTCAAAAAGATTCTTGAAGAAACGTACGGCGTGTTTTCCCACAACGCCGTGGCGCCGTTGCGTCAGCTGAACAGCAACGAATGGGTGCTGGAGCTGTTCCACGGCCCGACCCTGGCGTTCAAGGACTTCGCCCTGCAACTGCTCGGTCGCCTGCTCGACTATGTGCTGGAAAAACGCGGTGAGCGCGTGGTGATCGTCGGCGCTACCTCCGGTGACACCGGTTCGGCGGCCATCGAAGGCTGCAAGCATTGCGAAAACGTTGACATCTTCATCCTGCATCCACACAACCGCGTGTCCGAAGTGCAGCGTCGCCAGATGACCACCATCTTCGGCGAGAACATCCATAACATCGCCATCGAAGGCAACTTCGATGACTGCCAGGAAATGGTCAAGGCGAGCTTCGCCGACCAGAGCTTCCTCAAGGGCACTCGCCTGGTAGCGGTGAACTCGATCAACTGGGCGCGGATCATGGCCCAGATCGTTTACTACTTCCACGCAGCCCTGCAACTGGGTGGCCCGGCGCGTTCGGTATCGTTCTCGGTGCCGACCGGCAACTTCGGCGATATCTTCGCCGGTTACCTGGCGCGCAACATGGGCCTGCCGATCAACCAGTTGATCGTCGCCACCAACCGCAACGACATCCTGCACCGCTTCATGAGCGGCAATCAGTACGTCAAGGAAACCCTGCACGCCACGCTGTCGCCGTCCATGGACATCATGGTCTCGTCGAACTTCGAACGCCTGCTGTTCGACCTGCACGGTCGCAACGGCGCGGCGATTGCCGGTTTGATGGACACCTTCAAGCAGGGCGGCGGTTTCAGCGTCGAGCAGGAACGCTGGACCGAGGCGCGCAAGCTGTTCGATTCGCTGGCCGTGGATGACGCCCAAACCTGCGAAACCATTGCCGAAGTCTTCGAGCAAACCGGCGAGCTGCTGGACCCGCACACCGCCATCGGCGTGAAGGCCGCGCGCGAATGCCGTCGCAGCCTGGATATTCCGATGGTGATCCTGGGCACGGCTCATCCGGTCAAATTCCCGGACGCGGTGGAAAAAGCCGGTGTAGGAAAAGCACTCGAACTACCTGCACATCTTTCTGATTTGTTTGAGCGAGACGAGCGTTGCACCGTGTTGCCGAATGACCTGAAAGCCGTGCAGGCCTTTGTCAGTCAGCATGGCAACCGCGGCAAGCCACTGTAACCGGTAAAAACTGTCACATTTTGAAGCCCGTCTCCTGACGGGCTTTCTCATTTTTGCATGCCACACTTGTCGGGTTTCGTAAATGAAGAGCCGCCCATGAAGGGCGGGCGAGACGATCACCAAGGAAGTGGCAATGCTGTTTTTTAGAGGGTTTAAACCAGCTGCGTGCTGGGTATTTCTGGTCGGCGCCATGAGCGTTGCTCAATGGGGGCTGGCGGCGCAATTGGCGGCTTATGAGCCTCGGGGGACGGTCGCCGAGGCCGCTATCGGGCTAGACGCTCAGGAGCTGCAATGGATTGCGGAACATCCGACGGTCACCGTCGCGTCGGCGCAGTACCCGTTGTATCTGTTCAAGGATGAGCATGGACACTGGAGCGGGTTGAACAACGATGTGCTCAACCGCATCAGCGCCATGACAGGGCTGAAGTTCCTCCATGAAGAGACGTTTTCCACCGATCAATTGCTGGAGCGGCTGGAAAGCGGCGCGGCAGACATTAGCACCACACTGGCAATGAGTGAGGAGCGCAAGGAGTTCCTGGATTTCAGTCATGCGTTCGGTGGTGCGGGCTGGGTGTTCGTCGGGCGAGCGGGCGCGCCAGCGGTGCAATCCATGCAGCAACTGTCGAAAAGAGTACTGGTGCTGCCAGCCCGGCATGCGCTGGAGGCGACCATTCGTCGCGACTATCCGGCCATCGAGCTACGTTCGGTCAAAACCTACGCCGAGGCCAGGGCGTTGGTCGAAAGCGGCGAAGCCTACGCCACCATCGAGAATGAAACCGGGGCGCAGCTCTATCCGTCCGGGCAGCTCAAGGTGGGCGATACGGTGGAGGGTAAATGGGAGGCTGATCATCTGGCGCTACGCAAAGGGCAGCCGCAATTGTTGAGCATCCTCAACAAGGCGCTCGAAGCGTTTCCGCCTGCCGAGTTACGCGCGATTCGCTTGAAGTGGCTCGATGGCATTGTTCCCGTACAGACGCCTTCGACCTGGCAGCAAATAACCGAATGGGGCTGTTGGAGCGTTTTTTTCGCCAGTGTTTTTGCGCTGCTATCCCTGCTGTGGAACCGGCGACTCACGGTGTTGATCCAGCAACGTCGGGACGCCGAAAAAGACCTCAATGACCAGCTCGCCTTCCAGCATGCCTTGATAGACGCCATGCCCGATCCGATGTTCGTGCGTGATCTGGAGGGGCGCTTGATCATGTGCAACAAGAGTTATGAAGAGGGGTTGTCGACCCGTTTCGACCAGATTCAGGGGCGTCGACTGATCGAACTCGATGTCTTGCCCAAAGAAACCGCCGAGCAACTGCACGCCGAGTTCATGGCCCAGCTCGGTACGCGCAAGACCCGCTTCAGCGAACGTCAGTTGATGTTCAAGGACGGCGTCAGGGACATCTATCAGTGGACGGTGCCGTTTTACAGTGCCGACGGTCAATTGCGAGGACTGCTGGGCGGATGGACCGATCTGGCCAAGCGGAGACAAGGCAGGCGTAAAGCGCAATGCCTGTAGCAGCTGCTACAAGGCAAGTGTCTCGGGTGAAAGGGTTTAAACGCGGCTGTTTTTTTACTGTCATCTTTTCCGGGCATGCTTCATCCACCAGAGGCGCCGGTGCGCCTGCCGTTGGAATCCAGAACTTTCTTCTCGGGCCTGGGGTCATTTACTGTGGATACGCCCCAGGCACTTTGTTTGCGGACTATTGAGTGGTGATCGAGATGGAAAGTATCAGTCTATTGCTCGGCGAGGCTCTGAGCCCGTACCAAGTCACGTTGGCCCCATCGGGTGCCCATGGCGAATGCCTGGTGACGCTCAAGAGTGCGACCGGCGCTATCGTGGTCGAACGGCTGTTCAATCAGGCCCAGTTAACCGATAAACGTCTGCTGACGGATGTCGTCGACGGCTTGCACCGTGACGTGCTGATCGCTGAAGGACGCCTGGAGCCCTGTGTTATCGCGGCGTTGCGCAATGCTGCTCAGGACAAGCGCCTGGCCAGCCGAAATTGAAGTGTTTTTTGTGGGAACCTTCCTGCGCCAAGGTCAGTCAGACCATGTAACGGCAGGATCAAGCATTGTGCTCCGGTGCTTGTAGCTTGCTGCTACGGGTCTGTAATACAGGCCACGTTTAACCCCGAGTTGTCTCCCCACTTCTCGGGGTTTCTTTTTGCCTGCGATTTGTCATTGTGTGGCCTGATGCTCGAAAAAGGCCTTGGTTTCTTCCAGGTAATTCTTGCGTCTTTGCGGGTCGAGCCAGTCGGCATACAACGGGTCCAGGTGCTCGCGGGGCAGGGCGCGCAATAGTCGGTTGATTTCACTGATCGCCTGTCGACCCAGGGGCGTATTCGAGCAACCGATGTACACGGGCATGTAGTTGCCCGTGCCTTTGACCGGGTAGAACTCCAGTTGCTCATCGGCCAGGTTTTCCTGATGGGCCTGATAGCGAATTTCCGGCCAGTAACCCAATACCACCTGCAAACGCCCCAAGCGTTGCATCTGCAGCAGGCTGCCGAGGGCGTCATTGCCATAGTGGGGCGTCAGCGCGCCGGCTGGCGCCTGTTGCAGCAGTGTGTCGAGGAACTCACCGTAACGGCGCTCGGCGATCACACCGACTTTCTGTCGACCGCTGGCCAACAGGGCCGCCAGATCGACTGCACCGTTGGAAAGAAACGGCTCCAGCACCGACCGATCTTCACGTCGGATCACCAGCCCATTGCTGACCACCCGGAAGGCCGGAATGGAATACGTGATCCACTGTTCGCGCTCCCTGCTCCAGACCAGCGAGGGGTCGCAGGTAAAGGATTCTTCGTGAAGCATCTGCATGCCGCGGGCGCGATTGACCCGTATCAGGGTATGTTCGTACTGCGGCATACCGGCGATCAGCAGGGGCATCAGTTGGTCAATGACGCCCTGGCCTTTTTTCGGGCCTTCGAAGATCGTCAGTGGCGGCAGGTCGCGCAACAGCCAGAACAAATGCTCCTTAGGTTGCGCCAGGGCCGGGGATATCAGGCCCGACAACAGCCCGAGCGCCGCCAGCAGGCGCCCGATGCCGGCGTAATCGAGGACAGATGAAAGCAGGCGATTCAGCTTAGATGGCCCCGTCTTCACGCAGTCGTGCGATCTGTGCCGGGTCGTAGCCCAGATCGTGGAGGACTTGCGCATTGTGTTCACCCAACTGCGGCCCGACCCATTCCGAGGTGCCGGGTGTCTCGGAAAGCTTCGGTACGATGCCGGGCATCTTGAAGTCCTTGCCGTCGGGAAGCTTGGCTTGCAGGAACATTTCCCGGGCCAGGTATTGCGGATCGCTGAACATGTCTTCGGCGCTGAAGATCCGGCTGGCGGGAACGTCGGCCTGGTTCAATTGCTCGATCACCGCGTCCAGTGGCAGTGAGTTGACCCAGCGATCGATCACCCCGTAAATCTCGTCGCGACGGCTGTCACGCCCGTCGTTGCTGGCCAGCACTGGGTCGTTGGCCAGATCCTCGCGGCCGATGATCAGCATGAATCGCTTGAAGATCGCATCGCCGTTGGCGCCGATCTGCACGTGTTTGCCATCGGCGCTGGTGTGGATGGAGGAGGGTGTGATGCCCGGCATGATGTTGCCGGTGCGTTCGCGGATGAAGCCGAACACATCGAACTCCGGGACCATGCTTTCCATCATGGCGAAGATCGCTTCATACAGCGCCACGTCCACCACTTGCCCCAAACCGCCGTTGACCTCGCGATGACGCAAGGCCATCAGTGCGCCGATCACGCCCCAGAGCGCGGCAATCGAGTCGCCGATGGAAATCCCGGTGCGCACTGGCGGCCGGTCCTCGAACCCGGTGATGTAGCGCAGGCCGCCCATGGACTCACCGACCGCACCGAAGCCCGGCTGATCTTTCATGGGGCCGGTCTGGCCAAAGCCCGAGAGCCGCACCATCACCAGTTTCGGGTTCAGTGCGTGCAAGACTTCCCAGCCCAGGCCGAGCTTTTCCAGCACGCCGGGGCGAAAATTCTCGATCAGGATGTCCGCTTCACTGAGCAGCTGTTTCAGGATCGCCAGGCCATCGGGGTGTTTCAGGTTCAGGGTCAGGGATTTCTTGTTGCGCGCCTGAACGAACCACCACAGCGAGGTGCCTTCATACAACTTGCGCCATTTGCGCAACGGATCACCGCCGTCCGGTGACTCGATCTTGATCACTTCGGCGCCGAATTCGCCGCAAATACGCGAGGCAAACGGCCCGGCAATCAACGTACCCAATTCGATGACTTTCAGACCCGAGAGCGGTTTATTGGAGAACGGCATGCGAAATCCTGTAGGACAAAGGCTGAGCGAATACAGCGTTTTATCATAGGCCGACATCCATCGCCCAAAGTTGATTCGCCTTCAATTCGTTGATTGCCCTCTTGCATCGGTTAGACTTGCCGCCTTTCCCCGTATCAAGAAGCCCGTTCATGGCCCAGCCGTCCACGACCTACAAGTTTGAACTGAACCTCACCGACCTCGACCGCAGCGTCTACGAGAACGTGAAGCAGACCATCGCCCGTCACCCTTCGGAAACCGAAGAGCGCATGACCGTGCGGCTGCTGGCCTACGCCTTCTGGTACAACGAGCAGCTGTCTTTTGGCCGCGGTCTGTCAGACGTGGATGAGCCGGCGCTGTGGGAAAAGAGCCTGGACGACCGTGTCCTGCACTGGATCGAAGTCGGCCAGCCAGACGCCGACCGCCTGACCTGGTGCTCGCGCCGCACCGAACGCACCAGCCTGCTGGCTTACGGCAGCCTGCGGGTCTGGGAAGGCAAAGTGATCCCGGCGATCAAGACCCTGAAAAACGTCAACATCGCCGCCGTGCCCCAGGAAGTGCTGGAAACCCTGGCCAAGGACATGCCGCGCGTTATCAAGTGGGACGTGATGATCAGCGAAGGAACGATTTTCGTCACCGACGACCGTGGTCAGCACGAAGTCCAGTTGCAATGGCTGGCCGGCGAACGCGGCTGATTATTCGCCGCTTGGCCGCGTCCCCCCGGTTTTATCCTACGTATTCAAGAGAAGCACCTGTCACCCCATGCGCATCGAACCTCGCCTGTTGCCCGACACCCTGCCATTCCTCGGTGATATTCCACCGCTGCTGACCCGCCTTTATGCGGCTCGGGGCGTGCAGTCCGAGGCTGAACTGGACAAGAGCCTGGCACGGCTGATTCCGTTCCAGCAGCTCAAGGGTATCGAGGCGGCGGTGGATTTGCTGGTAACGGCGCTGGAGCAGCGTCAGCGGATTCTGATCGTTGGCGACTTCGATGCCGATGGCGCGACGGCCAGTACCGTGGGCATGTTGGGGTTACGCCTGTTGGGCGCGGCGCATGTCGACTATCTGGTGCCAAACCGCTTCGAGTACGGCTACGGCCTGACCCCGGAAATCGTCGAAGTGGCGCTGACCCGCGAGCCGCAGTTGCTGATCACCGTGGACAACGGCATTTCCAGCGTCGAAGGCGTGGCAGCGGCGAAAAAGGCCGGGCTCAAGGTGCTGGTCACCGACCACCACTTGCCCGGCGACGAGCTGCCGTTGGCCGATGCCATCGTCAATCCGAACCAGCCGGGTTGCGAGTTCCCGAGCAAAGCCCTGGCCGGTGTCGGGGTGATTTTCTATGTACTGATGGCCCTGCGCGCGCGCCTGCGCAGCCTGGGCTGGTACGAGAGCAAGCCGCAGCCGAACATTGGCGAATTGCTCGACCTGGTGGCGCTGGGCAGCGTCGCCGACGTGGTGCCGCTGGATGCCAACAACCGGATTCTGGTGCATCAGGGCCTGGAGCGAATTCGCGCCGGGCGTGCGCGGCCGGGGATCAAGGCGATCCTTGAAGTGGCCAAGCGTGATCATTCGCGCATCACCTCCACTGACCTGGGCTTTATCCTCGGCCCGCGTCTGAACGCGGCAGGGCGGCTGGATGACATGAGCCTGGGCATCGAGTGCCTGCTCACCGAAGACGCTGGCGCCGCCCGTGAAATGGCGGCTCAGCTGGATGGCATGAACCAGGACCGTAAATCCATCGAGCAGGGCATGCAGCGCGAGGCGCTGGCCCAACTCAAGGATCTGCCGGTGGAATCGATGCCGTTCGGCCTGTGCCTGTTCGATCCCGAGTGGCACCAGGGGGTGATCGGTATCCTCGCCTCGCGTATGAAAGAGCGTTATTTCCGTCCGACCATTGCCTTTGCCGATGCTGGCGATGGCCTGCTCAAGGGCTCGGGGCGTTCGGTTCAGGGCTTTCACATTCGCGATGCCTTGAGCGTGGTCGCGGCGCAACATCCGAACCTGATCAGCAAATACGGCGGCCACGCCATGGCGGCCGGCCTGACCTTGCCGGAAGCGAATTTTCCGTTGTTCGCGCAAGCCTTCGACGCCGAAGTGCGCAGGCAAATGCGCGAAGAAGACCTGACCGGGCGACTGCTGTCGGACGGCACCCTGGCGGTCGAGGAGTTTCACCTGGAACTGGCCCGCGCCCTGCGCCACGCCGGACCTTGGGGGCAACACTTTCCGGAGCCGTTGTTTCACGGGGTGTTCCAGTTGGTCGAGCAACGAGTCGTTGGCGAGCGGCACCTCAAAGTGGTGCTCAAGAGTGAATGCGGCTCGGTGAAGCTGGATGGCATCGCCTTCGGGATCGACCGGGATATCTGGCCGAATCCGACCATCAAGTGGGTCGAATTGGCCTACAAGCTCGACCTCAACGAGTTTCGTGGGAACGAGACAGTGCAGTTGATGATTGCCCACATCGAACCGCGATAACGGCACGATGCTTTTGTGGCGAGGGAGCTTGCTCCCGCTGGGCCGCGAAGCGGTCCTAAACCTTTAAACGCTTTTTTCCTGTGGTACCGCGTCGGTTGGTTGACGACTGCTGCGCAGCCGAGCGGGAGCAAGCTCCCTCGCCACAGGTATCGCCCGGACCTCAAATTGGCGGTGTTTCATTTCTTGAACCCTCCCTGATCCCGCGATGTCGACTAGGCTCTAAGCACTGCTTGATTATCCTTGTGACGTCTTGTCGAATTTTTTGCCCGCGGGGGCGGGTGCTGCACCTTTTTCCTGTCACTCGTCGACTATTCAAACAGAACCCTGGAGCCTGCCCACTGATTTGAGAGGTGCCCCATGAGTCTGCTGCTTGAACCCTATACCCTTCGTCAATTGACCCTGCTTAACCGCATCGCGGTGTCACCGATGTGCCAGTACTCCAGCGTCGATGGGCTGGCTAATGACTGGCATCTGGTCCATCTCGGCAGCCGCGCGATCGGCGGCGCAGGTCTGGTATTCACCGAAGCCACGGCGGTCACCGCCGATGGGCGTATCACCGCCCAGGACCTAGGTCTCTGGAATGATCAACAGATCGAACCCTTGCAACGTATTACGCGTTTCATTGCCGCTCAGGGCGCCGTTGCCGGCATCCAGCTGGCCCATGCCGGGCGCAAGGCCAGCACGCATCGGCCGTGGCTGGGCAAGCATGGCAGCGTCAAGCCGGAAGATGGCGGCTGGATTCCGGTCGGCCCTTCGCCGATCGCTTTCGACCCCCAGCACACACCACCCAAGCAGCTTAATGAAAGTGAGATCGCCGAGGTCGTCCAGGCTTTCGTCGATTCGGCCAAACGGGCGTTGATCGCCGGTTTCAAAGTGGTCGAAGTGCACGCCGCCCATGGGTATCTGCTACATCAATTTCTTTCGCCCTTGAGCAATCAACGGCGCGATCAGTACGGTGGCTCATTCGAGAATCGTATTCGGCTGGTGCTGCAAGTCACCGAAGCGGTGCGGGCTGTGTGGCCTGAAGAGTTACCGGTGTTTGTACGGGTATCGGCCACCGACTGGGTGGAAGACGGTTGGAACCCCGACGAAACCGTGGAGCTGGCGCGACGCTTGAAAGACCTGGGTGTGGACCTGATCGACGTTTCGTCGGGCGGTACGGCGGTAAATGCCGAAATTCCTACAGGGCCCGGTTATCAGACCCGATTTGCTGAGCGGGTACGTAAAGAGTCGGGCATTGCCACCGGCACGGTAGGCATGATCACCGAGCCAGCCCAGGCCGAGCATATTCTGCGTACCTGTCAGGCCGACATCATCTTCCTCGCCCGGGAGTTGTTGCGTGATCCGTATTGGCCGCTGCATGCCGATGACGATCTGGGTGGGCACAAGGCTGTCTGGCCGGCGCAATACCAACGGGCCACTCATCGTGACCAGCCGATTCATGAATCGGATTTGCGTGACTGAAGGCCGCTGTAAAAACGAAAAGCCCCGGTCGGGTTGACCGGGGCTTTTTAACGCCAAAAGATCGCAGCCTATATCAGGTGTACTTGCGCTTATCCGGCGCCGGCGGGAAATACTGGTACAGCCAGGTTTCACTCAACGTGCGGTCATTGGTGCGAATGAACAACCGCAGCTCCACCGGCGCCACGCTGTCATTGGTCGGGTACCAGTCAAAGGTGATTCGGTAGCCCTTGATGTCATCGAGCACCAGCACGTTGAAATCCTTCACCTGACCGTTCGAGCAGGTCACCACCGGTTCGATCCCCGCGCCTTCGGGCAAGCGGTCCAACCCGCCGCCGGTGAAGTCCACGGCAAAGCGGCGTGCCCAGACTTCAGGATAATGCTCACCCGGTGCCCAGCCTTCGACAAAGCCGCCCATGCCCGAACGGGTCGCGTTGACCCGCGCCAGCGGCGTACCCGTCGGTGGCAGGGCGCTCCAATAGAGCTTGTAGCCGTAGTTCAGGGAGTCACCGGCGGCGACCGGTTTCTTCGGCGTCCAGAACGCGACGATGTTGTCCAGGGTTTCGCCGGTCGTAGGAATTTCCAGCAAATCGATAGAGCCTTCGCCCCACGCGGTTGTAGGTTCTACCCACAGGCTCGGGCGCTTGCTGTACCAGTCGACGGTGTCCTGATAACTGTCGAATTCATGGTCGGTCTGCACCAGGCCAAAGCCTTTCGGGTCGGTGTCGGCGAAGGCGTTGAATTGCAGGGTGGCCGGGTTGTTCAGCGGACGGCAGATCCACTCGCCGTTGCCACGCCACATGGCCAGGCGATCGGAGTCGTGGATTTGCGGGTGAATGGTGTCGCACATACGGCGCTCGTGGGTGCCGCAGCTGAACATGCTGGTCATCGGTGCGATGCCCAGTTGCTCGATGGCGGTGCGGGCATTGACGTGGGCGTCGACTTCCATCACCACGCGCTCGGCCTGGCAATCGATGTCAAAACGGTAGGCCCCGGTGGCGCTTGGCGAATCGAGCAGGGCGTACACCACGAATCGGGTGCTGTCCTTGTCCGGTGTCTCGAACCAGAACTTGGTGAAGTCCGGGAACTCTTCACGCTTCTTGGCGTAGGTGTCGATTGCCAGGCCGCGGGCCGACAAACCGTACTGGCCGGTGGCGTCTACCGCACGGAAATAGCTGGCGCCGAGGAACGACAAGACGTCGTGCTGATCCAGCTCCGGGGCCTTGAACAGCTTGAACCCGGAAAATCCCAGGTCGCCCTTGAGCTGCTGGGTATCGACGGTGGTTTTTTCATAATTGAACAGCGACGGGCGGAAATGCACCTCGCGCGCCAGTCGAGTCTTGGGATCGACGCTGTACATGCGCACTGGCTGCTTGAAACCCATGCCGACGTGGAAGAACTGCACGTCCAGCTGACCTTTCAGATCCTTCCACAGCGAGTGATTGCCGTCGTAGCGGATCGCGTTGAAGTTCTGCGGCGTCATGGTTGCCAGCGTCGGCGGCAGCACCTGTTTGGTGTCCTGATACGGCTTGCCGGCGAGCTGTTTGGCCTGGTTTTTCAGCGCTTCGAAGTCGAACGCCTGGGCGTCGCCATCGGCAGTGCCACTGCCGGCCCAGGCGTTTGCGGCCAGCAGGCCGGTGGCCGAGAGACCGGTGTAAGCCGCGATGGCCATGGACGCTTTGAGCAAATTCCTGCGATGCATAAGTACAACCTGTCGTGAACAATCCCGCGCCGTTCCTGGCACGTGCTGGATCAGAAATAGCGGTTCGGACATGCCTTGGCCAAACACAACGGACTGTAAAGAGATGCCAAATAGCTTAAACCGTTCGATTACAGAGCAAAAATGATTGATAGCACCGCGACAGCGCGGCAATGAAACAAGACATGTCAGGTAACGTTTCTCACAGCGTTTTCTGATTTATAGGGCATATCTGCTTTTTTCGACTAATTACTCTAAAAACCGCTTTTCAGCGCCGATTTAATTTCTATTCTATGGGCATGACCGGTTTCGGCCCTTCAGGCCGGTGGGTTCAGTGCACACAAGACGGCCGCTGAAAGTGATAGGGCGATGCGGTTTTGCAGTTTTCTTTGACGTATAGAAGGACATCGTCCATGTCGAAAGTACAAGGCATCACTGAAATGTTAGGACTCTTTCCCTGCCTGGCCACCGGGCGGCGAAGGCGTCGTCTCAGTTCGGAGGAGTTGAAGTTGGTGGAGCGCTATCGCGAGCTGTCGGAGAGTGACCGGATTGCGATGCGCTATCTGGTGGATGCAATGAGGAGTGTTTCGCGGTTTTGAAGGTGGGGAGTAATGCTGGAACCAAAGGGACGGACTCAAAAGTCCGTCCCTTTGTGCATCAGATCATCGGCTACCAATCGTGAATGGTCGTTGTGCTTGCATCAGATCAGGCATGTCGCGCCATTTGATCCAGGACTGATGCTGCCAACGCAGCAGCGGCACCGAGATTCCGGCCCACTGCAACGAACCCAGACTTGGAATGTTCTCCAACGACGCCGAATTCGAATCACGCAGCATTGGCATGACCTCATTGCTCAGCCATTGACGCAGGTTTCGATTTTCCGGGACGAAATGGTGAACGAGCAGGGCGTACATCCCTGATTCACTGACCATCAGTGATTCGACCGTTTTGCCATTCTTCAGCAACCAGACATATTGGCGTTGATCAGGGTCGAGCTTCAGGGTGAGTCGTTGGTCCAGCGGTCGACCCATCAAGCGACCTAGATCCTGAACGCAGAACCAGGCTTGGTTGGCTTGCATGATGGCATGGAGGAAGCGGTTGTGGCGGGTGAAGACGGTAGGGATGAAATGAGGATGGGTCATGGCCTGCCTCCCGCGAATGGCACTTTGTGAAAACTTCAGGATTTGTGATGTTGTGCTTAAGCATTTTTCGACTCCAGGATGAAAAAAGGGAGCCGCCACTCATATGGGAGCGCGGATGCGCCATGTCGATGATGTACCGGCTTCGACCCCGGGCCGCTGATTTTGCAGCGACGGGATGAAGCCTATCGTTCAGGCGCTCGCGGCGCCAAGTCTACTCTGGCGACGCTTGTTGTAGGAATCGTTGCCTTTGCTGGAAGGCTCCATCTGTAGGAATTTCCTGTTTTTGCACGAAGTGCAGGGAAGCCGCGCCAAATGAATGTTTTTTCCTATATTTATTCTGCTCTTGGAAATTAAGTGCAGGATTTCTACATGTTGATTGAATTTTCGGTTTCCAATTATCGCTCCTTCCGCGAGGCGCAAACCCTGTCCATGGTGGCGACCCCGCGTCTGAGTAAAAAACGCAATGTTTTCCAACCTTCAGTGAGTGGCGAAAAGCTTCCTGATTTGTTGAAGGTGGCAGCGATCTACGGGCCGAACGCGTCCGGTAAATCTTCGCTTATCCAGGCGATGGGGATCATGGGACGCCTGCTCGCAACGACACCCTCCTCAAATGACGAACCACTGCCGGTTTCACCGTTTCGTTTTGATCCGCAACTCCAGAACGAACCCAGTTCCTTTGAGTACAACTTCATTCAAAACGGGCTCCGATATCGGTTTGTTCTACGCGTTACTTCGCAACGGATAATCAAGGAGCAGTTGGTCTCCTATCCCAAAGGGAAAGAAACGCTGCTGTATGAGCGTCGTTTTGGTGACGAGGGAGAACAGTATGTTTTTGGCTCAAGTCTTGAGGGTGGGAAAGATGTCCACAATGCTTGGCGGCGTTTGACGAGCCCGAAGGTTTTGTTTATTTCGCAGGCCGTGGCGAACAGCAGCGAAGAACTGACACAGTTGCGAGCACCGTTTACCTGGTTTCAAACCGGCCTCCTTGTCATTGAGCAGAACAACATGATGGGGCTGTCTGCAGCCTCCATCAGGTTTCTGCAGGTTGCCTCGGACTACACGGGTGATTTGAAGGAGTTTTTAAGGGAAGTGGATATCCCGGTGTCTGCTATTCAACTCAATACTGAGGATGCGGATGCTGTACCGACCAAGAAAAAGCTCACGTTAAAAGAATTCTTCGCCGCCGCCCAGAAAGACAAGGTGACCCTGACGCATACAAGTCTTTTGGGAGCAGCGGAGTTTGATTTTTCAGAGGAGTCTGGCGGAACAAAAAACCTGATTGGTTTCTGGTTGCCCTGGTTCATGATCAATCGCGCAGATGGAAGCGGGATACTGTCTGTCGATGAGTTGGACAGTAGCCTTCATCCAGAAATAGTTGCTGATCTGCTCGGGAAGCATCTTGATAGGGGGTTGGATACTCAGCTGATCTTTACGACTCACGACACTCATCTAATGAACGCAAAAATTCTGCGGCGTGATCAGTTCTGGATCACTGAGCGCGATGCCAATGGTGCAACCAGTATTTTTTCCGTTCACGATTTTGAAGGGCGAGAGGGGGAGGATATTGAGAAGCGCTACTTTGAAGGCCGTTACCGCGGTTTGCCTTTGATCAGGCTGAGGTGACCATGATGCGCTCGACAAAATCATTTGATCGAAAGAAATCGAGATTCAAGCCTCAGCCCAAAGTGTTGGTCCTCTGTGAAGATAGCAAGTCAGGAAAACGGTATCTGGAGGAGGCCGCCTTTCATTTTCGTGCTAAGGCCCAGGTTGAAATTGCCCACTGCGGCGTCACGCATCCAAGCGGCATTGTTGAAAGAGCCATAGCCCGTCAGAAATGTTTCGATAGGGTATTTTGTGCATTGGATCGTGATACACATCTATGTTTTGAGAGGGCGATAGATCTGGCGAAGCCTCATCCGAAAATCAAAGTCATAGCGTCATTTCCCTGTTTCGAGTTTTGGCTTCTTTTGCACTTCGGCTTCAATCGAAAGCCATTTAGAGCTGTCGGGAAAAACTCTCCGGGCGACTTGGTAGCCAAGAGCCTCAGAGAAAAACCGAACATGGATAAGTACGAGAAGGGCAAAGACATCAGCTATTTTGCTCAGCTATTGGGCGAGCCTTTTCAGAAAGCCAGAGCTTTGGCCCCCAAGATTCTCGAGGACGTCGACATCAGCGGCGAACCTAACCCCAGCACCGAAATCCATCTGCTGATGGATGAATTCGAAACCCTCTCCAAGCCTCAGCCGATCTAACACCATCAACCGTGCCCACAGAGATGTGGGCACGATTGATTTCGGAGCGAGGCTTACCCGGGAAGCATTTTTAATGCTTGAACATCACATGCCGCACAACCGTGTAGTCCTCCAACCCATACATGGACATGTCTTTGCCATAACCGGACAGTTTCTGACCACCGTGCGGCATTTCGCTGACCAGCATGAAGTGGGTGTTCACCCAGGTGCAGCCGTACTGCAGGCGTGCAGACAGGCGATGGGCGCGGCCGACATCTGCGGTCCAGACTGACGATGCCAGGCCGTACTCCGAGTCGTTGGCCCAGGCCAGGGCCTGCGCTTCATCGGTGAATTTGGTTACCGATACCACCGGCCCGAACACTTCGCGGCGCACGATCTCGTCGTCCTGTTGTGCGTCGGCCAGCACCGTCGGTTCAAAGAAGAAGCCATTGCCTTCCACTGGCTTGCCGCCGGTGATCAACCGAATGTGCGGTTGCGCCATGGCCCGCTCGACAAACCCGGTTACGCGGTCACGATGTTGCGCGCTGATCAATGGGCCCAGCTCCGTCGACGGATCATCCTGCAAGCCGTACTTGAGGCTGCTGACCGCGGCGCCGAGCTTCTCGACGAAGGTGTCATAGATGCCTGCTTGAGCGTAGATGCGGCAAGCGGCAGTGCAGTCCTGCCCGGCGTTGTAGAAACCGAAGGTGCGAATGCCTTCCACGGCGGCGTCGATGTCGGCATCGTCGAAGATGATCACCGGCGCCTTGCCGCCCAGTTCCATGTGCATGCGTTTGACGCTGCCGGCGGTGCTGGAAATGATGTTCGAGCCGGTAGCGATGGAGCCGGTCAGCGACACCATGCGCACTTTCGGGTGGGTGACCAGTGGGGTGCCAACGGAAGGACCACGACCGAACACCAGGTTAAGCACACCCGCCGGGAAAATCTCCGACGCCAGTTCTGCCAGGCGCAGGGCGGTCAGCGGGGTTTGTTCCGACGGCTTGAGCACCACGGTATTACCGGCGGCCAAGGCTGGGGCGACTTTCCAGGCGAGCATCATCAGCGGGTAGTTCCATGGCGCGATGGAGGCAATCACGCCGACCGGGTCGCGGCGGATCATCGAGGTGTGGCCGTGCAAGTATTCACCCCCCAGCGCACCGCTCATGCAACGGCTGGCCCCGGCGAAGAATCGGAACACGTCGGCAATCGCCGGGATCTCGTCGTTCAGCGCGGCGCTGTAGGGTTTGCCGCAGTTGTCCGACTCCAGTTTGGCCAGCTCTTCGCCATGGGCTTCGATGATGTCGGCGAGTTTGAGCAGCAACAGCGAGCGTTCTTTCGGCGTGGTTTGCGACCAGCCTTCGAAGGCGCTATCGGCGGCGCGCACGGCGGCGTCGACCTGGGCTTCGCTGGCTTCGTTGATTTCCACCAGTACGCGACCGAGGGCCGGGTTGAACACGGCTTGGGCGGGGCCGTCGCCGGCGACCAGTTGGCCATTGATCAAGAGTTTGGTTTGCATGGCTTTGTCCTCCGAAGCTGTTGTTTTCTTTTTGTGGGAACTGGCCCCTGCTCCCACAGGTTCCGGTTTCCAGTGGTCAGTTATTTCCCGCCACTGCCCGCAACACTCTCCCCACCACGGGTCAGGTAATACGCGCCGAGAATCGGCAACATGGTCACCATCATGACCAGCATCGCCACGACGTTGGTCACCGGCACGTCCCGAGGGCGGCTGAGCTGGTTGAGCAGCCACAACGGCAGGGTGCGTTCGTGGCCGGCGGTGAAGGTGGTGACGATGATTTCGTCGAACGACAGGGCAAACGCCAGCATGCCGCCAGCCAGCAACGCCGAGCCGAGGTTCGGCAGGACGATGTAGCGGAAGGTCTGCCAGCCGTCGGCGCCGAGGTCCATCGACGCTTCGATCAAACTGTAGGACGTGCGGCGCAATCGGGCGATGACGTTGTTGTAGACGATCACCACGCAGAAAGTCGCATGACCGATCACGATGGTGAACACCCCCGGCTCGATCCCCAAGGTCTTGAAAGTCGCCAGCAGCGCGATCCCGGTGATGATCCCCGGCAGGGCAATCGGCAGGATCAGCATCAGCGAGATGCCTTGCTTGCCGAAAAAGTCCCGCCGGTACAGCGCCGCCGAGGCGAGGGTGCCGAGGATCAGCGCAATCAGGGTGGCGATGGCGGCGATCTGCAGCGACAGCTTGATCGCCTCCAGTACGTCGGGCCGCGAGAACGCCACGGCGATCCACTTCAGGGTGAAGCCCTTGGGCGGAAAGCTGAACGCCGCGTCTTCGGTGTTGAAGGCATAGAGGAAGATGATCAGGATCGGAAAATGCAAGAACAGCAACCCGCCCCAGGCGGCGATGCGCAGGCCCAGGGATGCCCGGTCTTGAGCGGAAGCGTCAGAGCGCATCGAAAGCCCCCAGGCGTTTGACGATGGACAGGTAAATGGCGATCAGCACGATCGGCACCAGCGTGAAGGCCGCCGCCATCGGCATGTTGCCGATCGCCCCTTGCTGGGCGTAGACCATGCTGCCGACGAAGTAGCCCGGCGGGCCCACCAGTTGCGGCACGATGAAGTCGCCCAGTGTCAGTGAAAACGTGAAAATCGAACCGGCCGCGATCCCCGGAATCGACAGCGGCAGAATCACTTGCATGAAGGTCTGACGCGGCTTGGCGCCCAGATCCGCCGAAGCTTGCAGCAAGGACGGCGGCAGGCGTTCCAGTGACGCCTGGATCGGCAGGATCATGAACGGCAGCCAAATATAGACAAACACCATGAACCGCCCCAGGTGCGAGGTCGACAGGGTGCTGCCACCCACTCCCGGCATCCCGAGTACGAACTGCAACACCGGCTCCAGGTTCAGGTACTGAACGAACCACTGGGCCACGCCGCCCTTGGCCAGCAGCAAGGTCCAGGCATAGGCCTTGACGATGTAACTGGCCCACATCGGCATCATCACCGCGATGTAGAAAAACGCCTTGGTGTTGCCGCTGGTGTAGCGCGCCATGTAGTAGGCGATCGGGAAGGCCACGATTGCACTGGCGATCGACACGACGATGGCCATGCTCAGGGTGCGCAGGATGATGTCGAAGTTCGATGGCTGGAACAGCGCTGTGAAGTTCGCCAGGGTCAGGTCGGGGGTGACCGTCATGGTGAAGTCATCGAAGGTGTAGAAGCCTTGCCACAGCAGGGTCAGCAGCGAGCCGAGGTAGATCGCGCCAAACCACAGCAACGGCGGCACCAGCAGCAGCGACAGATACAGGTTCGGCCGCCGGTACAGCAGGTTGGAAAACCGGCGCAGCGGCGAGCCGTTGGCCGGGGTTCGAGAGATCACACTGTCCATCTCATACCCCGCCTACAACATTGTCGTGCAGCGGGATCATCGCCTCGCGCGCCCAGCGAGCGCTGATGCGTTGCCCGGGCTGATGTTGCGCACTGACGTCCAGCCACTGGACGTTGGCCTGGCTGATGTTCAGGGTCTGGCCATTTTCCAGTTTCAGTTCATAGCGGGTGGCGCTGCCCTGATACTGGATGTCATGAAGCACGCCGCTGACTTCTATTTCATGGCTGGCCAGCGGCCCTTCGGCGAAACGCACGTGTTCCGGGCGGATCGAAAACGGCTGAGGATTGCCGCTCAACTGCCGGGCCAGATCACCGCGTATCACATTGGACGTGCCGACGAATTCGGCGACGAAGGTGGTTGTCGGTTTCATATAGAGGTGGCGCGGCGTGTCGACCTGTTCGATACGCCCCTTGTTGAACACCGCCACGCGGTCGGACATCGACAACGCTTCGGTCTGGTCGTGGGTGACGAAGATAAAGGTGATGCCGAGCTGACGTTGCAGCTTCTTCAGTTCGCCTTGCATTTGCTCGCGCAGCTTCAGGTCGAGGGCGCCCAAGGGTTCGTCGAGCAACAACACGCGAGGGCGATTGACCAGCGCGCGAGCCAGGGCCACACGCTGGCGTTGGCCGCCCGACAGCTGCACCGGTTTGCGCTCGCCGTAGCCGTTGAGGGCGACCATGTCGAGGGCTTCTTCGGCGCGTTTGTGGCGTTCGGTCTTGCCGACGCCTTTGACTTTCAAACCGTAGGCGACGTTGTCGAGTACGTTCATGTGCGGGAACAGCGCGTAATCCTGGAACACGGTGTTCACGTCGCGCTGATACGGCGGCAGCCCGGCGGCCTCCAAGCCATGGATGCGGATGGAGCCGGTGCTCGGCTGTTCGAAACCGGCGATCAGGCGCAGGCAGGTGGTTTTACCCGAACCAGAAGGGCCCAGCAGGGAAAAGAACTCGCCGTCCTGGATGTCGATGGAAACCCGGTCAACGGCCTTCACCTCACCGAACTGACGGGAAACGTTGGTGAACTGGACTGCAAGCGTCATGGATACGGTGCTCCCAAAAAGCGGGGGCCCATCACAGCGGCCCCTGCCTGGACTTCTGAAAAAGCTGAATCGGTGTGCTTTTTTAGCTGGAATGCTCACTGTGGCGAGGGGGCTTGTCGGACCGCCGCACCGCCGCACCGCCCCATTGGGCTGCGTAGCAGCCCTGAAAAGGAGAGCGCGGTTTATCTGTTAGACCGCGGTGACTGGTTCCAGGGCGGCTTCGCCACCCAACGGGGGCAAGCCCCCTCGCCACAAAGCACCCTCGCCACAAGGGGGTGTATTACCTGCCTCCCATAATCGCGATGTAGTCCTGGGTCCAACGGCTATAAGGCACGTACTTGCCACCCTCAGCCTGCGGGGTTTTCCAGAAGGCGATCTTGTCGAACTGGTCGAAACCGTTGGTCTTGCACCCCTCGGCCCCCAGCAGTTCGCTTGCCTTGCACGCCGCCGGAACCGCCGGCAGCGAGCCGAACCAGGCGGACACATCGCCCTGGACCTTCGGCGTCAGCGACCAGTCCATCCACTTATAGGCGCAGTTCGGGTGCTTGGCTTCGGCGTGCATCATGGTGGTGTCGGCCCACCCGGTGGCGCCTTCTTTGGGGATGGTCGAGGCGACTGGCTGTTTCTCGTTCATCAGGCCGTTGACCTGATACGGCCAGGAACTGGAAGCCACCACGCCTTCGTTCTTGAAGTCACTCATCTGCACGGTGGTGTCGTGCCAGTAGCGGTGGATCAACTTTTGCTGGGCGCGCAGCAGGTCGAGAACGGCCTTGTACTGTTTTTCGTCGAGCAGGTAAGGGTCCTTGATGCCCAGTTCCGGCTTGGCGGTTTTCAGGTACAGCGCCGCGTCCGCGATGTAGATCGGGCCGTCATACGCCTGCACGCGGCCCTTGTTGGATTTGCCGTCGGGCAGCTTCTGCTCTTCGAGTATCACGCTCCAACTGGTCGGCGGCTGTTTGAACACGTTGGTGTTGTACATGAGCACATTCGGCCCCCATTGGTACGGGGTGCCATAGGTTTGCTTGTCGACCACGTACCACGGCCCATCCTTCAGGCGCGGATCGAGATTCTTCCAGTTGGGGATCAATGCGGTGTTGATCGGCTGGACGCGCTTGCCGGCGATCAAGCGCAGGGAGGCATCGCCGGACGCCGTCACCAGGTCGTAACCGCCCTTGGCCATCAGGCTGACCATCTCATCGGATGTGCCGGCCGTCTTGACGTTGACCTTGCAGCCGGTTTCTTTTTCGAAAGCGCTGACCCAGTCGTAAGCCTTGTCGCTTTCGCCCCGTTCGATATAGCCGGGCCAGGCAACGATATCCAGCTGACCTTCGCCGGCACCGACGGCTTTCAGCGGTTCGGCGGCCTGCAGGCTGGCGCTGGCCAGAAGCGCCGTGGCGATTGCACTGAGCAGTGCGGTCTTGTGTTCGAACATGGGGTTTCCCTCTTCTTTAATTAGGGTCGGGACAGCGTTGAACGGGGTAGTTCGCCACGAGTGGCTTGTTATTAGCGTAGTGCGCTTTGTGGGAGGCTGACTGAGGCCCGGCTGTGTCATGGGTTTATCCAGACTAGTGCCCGATGTCACGGTCGACAAATTTCCAATGCGGGACGTGATGTTTCTGTCGAATCCCTGCTTTTTATTGGCGGGATGAGAAACGATGCTCAGCGTCTTATAAATGAAACATCGCCCTCAGCTATACTCCCCCGCAATTTGACCCGCACCGAGGACTGACTGTGAAGAACTGGACGTTGCGCCAACGCATTTTGGCGAGCTTTGCGGTAATTATCGCAATCATGCTGCTGATGGTTGTGGTGTCTTTTTCTCGGCTGATGAAGATCGACGCCGGCGCAGAATCGGTTCGCACCGATGCGGTCCCGGGGGTGTATTACAGTTCGATGATCCGCGGTGCGTGGGTCGACAGTTTTAACCTCACCCAACAGCTTGTCGGCCTTTCCGGGCATCGTGAAATGACCGTCGCCGACCAGACCATGTACAAAAGTTTCGAAGAGCGCTTGAACGAGCAAATAGCCAACTACCGTAAAACCATTTTCACGGAGGACGATCGGGCTCTGTTCGAGGAGTTCGAAGTGCGTCATCAGCTCTACAACAAAGAGATGAACAACGTTATCGATCTCTATCAGCGCAAAGAGTACGACCAGGCGGTGCTTGCCCTGGAGCAAAAACTGACGCCGGCCTGGGTCAATGGGCGCATGCAATTGAACAGCCTTCTTGAAAATAATCACGCCCTGGCTGAACAATCCACGCTGGCCATCAGTGACGCGGTGACGGCCGCCAAAATCAGCATGGGCGTCTCTTTGCTGGTGGCAATCATCGCCGCCGGCCTCTGCGGCCTGCTGCTGATGCGCGCGATCATGGCGCCGATGAATCGCATTGTGGATATCCTCGAAGTCATGCGCACCGGCGATCTCAGCAGTCGCCTGAATCTGGATCGCAAGGACGAGTTCGGCGCGGTGGAAACCGGGTTCAACGACATGATGACCGAGCTCACCTCGTTGGTGTCCCAGGCCCAGCGTTCCTCGGTGCAGGTCACCACGTCGGTCACCGAAATCGCCGCGACCTCCAAGCAGCAACAGGCCACCGCCACCGAAACCGCGGCCACCACCACCGAAATCGGTGCGACATCCCGTGAAATTGCCGCCACCTCGCGCGACCTGGTGCGCACCATGACCGAAGTCTCCACCGCCGCCGACCAGGCTTCGGTGCTGGCCGGTTCTGGTCAGCAAGGCCTGGCGCGCATGGAAGACACCATGCACTCGGTGATGGGCGCGGCAGATCTGGTGAACGCCAAGCTGGCGATCCTCAACGAGAAGGCCGGCAACATCAACCAGGTGGTGGTGACCATCGTCAAAGTCGCCGACCAGACCAACCTGTTGTCCCTGAACGCCGCGATCGAAGCCGAGAAGGCCGGTGAGTATGGTCGCGGGTTTGCCGTGGTCGCCACCGAAGTGCGACGTCTGGCAGACCAGACCGCCGTGGCCACCTACGACATCGAGCAGATGGTGCGCGAGATCCAGTCGGCGGTGTCGGCCGGGGTCATGGGCATGGACAAGTTCTCTGAGGAAGTGCGCCGCGGCATGTCCGAGGTGCAGCAGGTGGGCGAGCAGCTGTCGCAGATCATTCATCAGGTCCAGGCGCTGGCGCCACGGGTGTTGATGGTCAACGAAGGCATGCAGGCCCAGGCCACCGGCGCCGAGCAGATCAACCACGCGCTGGTGCAATTGGGCGATGCCAGCAGCCAGACGGTTGAGTCCCTGCGCCAGGCCAGTTTCGCCATCGACGAACTGAGCCAGGTGGCCGTGGGGCTGCGTGGCGGTGTCTCGCGATTCAAAGTCTGATGAGCGAACTTACGGCCAGGCGCAGCGTGGCGATGCCGGCGAAGCAGTCGTTGTTTCTGGTGTTCCGCATCGGCAGCGAGCGCTACGCCTTGCAGGCCATCGAGGTGGCCGAAGTGCTGCCGCAACTGCCGTTGAAACCCATTCCCCGGGCGCCAGACTGGGTGGCGGGGGTGTTCGCCTATCGCGGCGCGGTGGTGCCGGTGATCGACCTCAGCGCGCTGACGTTTGGCCAACCGGCCCAGGCCCGCACCAGCACGCGGCTGGTGTTGGTGCACTATCGGCCGGATGAGGCAACGCCTGCGCAATTGCTCGGGCTGATTCTGGAGCAGGTCACCGACACGTTGCGCTGCAACCCGGCGGACTTTCAGCCTTATGGCCTGGACAATCGCCAGGCGCCGTATCTCGGCCCGGTGCGCGAAGATGCCCAGGGGCTGCTGCAATGGGTGCGGGTTGCCGATTTACTGGATGCACAGGTTCGCGCCTTATTGTTTCCCTCGCCGCCGCTGGACCTGGCGCAGTTTGAGGAGCAGGGATGAGCAGCGATCAACGGTTTTTCGATTTTCTCAAGGAGCGTATCGGCCTGGATGTCGGCTCGGTCGGCCCGGCGATCATTGAGCGCGCGGTGCGCCAGCGCATTACGGCGGTTCGGGCGCGGACGGCCGATGAGTACTGGCACACTTTGCTGGGCTCGCGCGACGAACAGCAGGCGCTGATCGAAGCGGTGATCGTCCCCGAAACCTGGTTTTTCCGTTACCCGGAATCCTTCGCCACGCTGGCGAAGCTGGCGGCCAAGCGGCTGGCGGCGATCAACAACATGCGCGCCCTGCGGATTCTCAGCTTGCCGTGTTCTACCGGCGAAGAACCGTACTCGATCGCCATGGCATTGCTTGATGCGGGGCTGGCGCCGCACCAGTTCAAGGTCGACGGCATGGACGTCAGCCCGCTGTCGGTGGAAAAGGCCAGGCTCGCGCTGTACGGCAAGAATTCGTTTCGTGGCCAGGACCTCGAGTTTCGCGAGCGCCACTTCACCGCTGAACACGATAACTATCGCCTCAGCGGGCGCGTGCTCGAACAGGTGCGTTTACAGGTCGGTAACCTGCTGGATCCGACCTTGCTGGTCAACGAGCCGCCCTATGACTTCGTGTTCTGTCGCAACCTGCTGATTTATTTCGACCAGCCGACCCAGCAGCAAGTGTTCGAAGTGCTAAAGCGCCTGACTCACGTCGATGGCGTGCTATTTATCGGCCCGGCCGAGGGCAGTCTGCTCGGCCGTTTCGGCATGCGCTCGATCGGTATCCCGCAGTCGTTTGCCTTCAGTCGCCAGAGCGCGCTCGAGCCGCCTGCGACCTTCGCGCCGATGTCGCTGCCAGTGCAGCAACCGTTGCGCAGCGTGACTCCGCCGCCTGTGCGCAGTCGGCCTTTTGCGACGGTCGTGCCGATGCCTCAGGCTGTCGCCATCCCTTCGGCCACTTCTTCGGACGCCGCCACGCTGTTGGCGAATATCGCCGCGCTGGCCAATGAAGGCAAAAGTGCCGAGGCCCGCTCCGCATGCGAAAGTTATTTGCGCAGTCACGAACCGGTGGCCCAAGTGTTCTATTGGCTGGGGCTGCTCAGCGATGTCGCCGGCAGTGCCCTGGAGGCCCAGGGTTTTTATCGCAAGGCGTTGTACCTCGAACCGCAACACCCCGACGCGTTGATGCACCTGGCTGCCTTGTTGCAATCCCAGGGCGACACGGCGGGTGCCAGACGATTGCAGGCCCGCGCCGCCCGCAGCGAGCGCGCCGCTGACAGTGAGCGTAAACGATGAACGCCTCCGACACCTTGAGCGTCACCCATGAAGATGCCCAGGCCATCGACGACTGCTGGAACCGCATCGGTATCCACGGCGATCAGTCCTGCCCGCTGCTGAGCGAGCACATTCATTGCCGCAATTGCGCGGTGTATTCGGCTGCCGCCACGCGCTTGCTCGACCGCTACGCCTTGTCGCAGGGCGACCGTGGGCAAATCTCCACGGTGGCCGAGAGTGAGGTGAAAACCCGCTCGCTGCTGATGTTTCGCCTCGGCGAAGAGTGGCTGGGCCTGGCCACTCGCAGCCTGGTCGAAGTGGCGCCACTGCAAGCGATCCATTCCTTGCCGCACCAGCGTTCCCGGGCATTGCTCGGTGTGGCGAATGTGCGCGGTGCCTTGGTGGCGTGCCTGTCTTTGGTGGAGCTGTTGGGGCTCGACGACACCAGTAGCGTGGCGCCCGGCGCGCGGGTAACGCCGCGGATGCTGATCATCGCCGCCCACGGCGGGCCGGTGGTGGTGCCGGTGGACGAAGTGGACGGGATTCACGCCATCGACGAGCGCATTCTCGATGCCGCGTCCCAGTCCGGCACCCAGGCCAGCGCCAAATACACCCGCGGAGTCTTGCCATTCAAAGGTCGCAGCCTGCGTTGGCTGGATGAAGAGCAGCTGCTGTCTGCCGTGACCCGGAGCCTCACATGACCCCCGACCAAATGCGTGACGCCTCCTTGCTGGAGCTGTTCAGCCTGGAAGCCGAGGCCCAGACCCTGGTGCTGAGCGCCGGTCTGCTGGCGCTGGAGCGTGATCCGACCCAGGCCGATTACCTCGAGTCGTGCATGCGCGCGGCCCATTCGCTCAAGGGCGCGGCGCGGATTGTAGGCGTCGATGCCGGGGTCAGCGTCGCCCACGTGATGGAGGATTACCTGGTCAGCGCCCAGGAAGGGCGCCTGTACCTGCGACCCGAACACATTGATGCGCTGTTGCAGGGCACCGATCTGCTGATGCGGATTGCGACGCCGAACAATGCTCCGGCGCCTGCGGATATCGACGCTTACGTCGTCTTGATGGGACGGCTGCTTGAACACATGGCGACGGTTGCCCCCATCGCGCTGCCGATGGCAGAACCTCAGATCGAACCGTCGACACCCAGGGTCGAGCCGCCCGTTCGTGCCGCCGAAACACCCGTCGAAACACTCATTGAAACACCTCAGGCAGAGCCCGCCGAGCCTGCGTCCAAGACCAGGCGCGCCACTGACACTGGCGAGCGCGTATTGCGTGTCACGGCCGAGCGCTTGAACAGCCTGCTCGACCTGTCGAGTAAATCCCTGGTGGAAACCCAGCGCCTCAAGCCGCACCTGGCCACCATGCAGCGCCTTAAACGCATGCAGAGCAATGGCCTGCGGGCGCTGGAAAGCCTCAACGTTCATCTCAAGGACCATGCCTTGAGCCTCGAAGCCCAGGAAGCCTTGGGCGATGCCCGCCGATTGCTGGCCGAGTCCCAGCAATTGCTGGTGGAAAAAAACGCCGAACTGGACGAGTTCGCCTGGCACGCCAGTCAGCGCGCACAAGTGTTGTATGACACCGCGCTGGCCTGTCGCATGCGGCCGTTCGCCGACGTGCTGAGCGGTCAAGTACGCATGGTCCGCGATCTTGGGCGCGACCTTGGCAAACAGGTGCGGCTGGAGATCGAGGGCGACAAGACCCAAGTCGACCGAGACGTACTGGAAAAGCTCGAAGCGCCGCTGACACACCTGCTGCGCAATGCGGTGGATCATGGCATCGAAACCCCGGAACAGCGACGCTTGGCGGGCAAGCCGGAGGAAGGCGTGATCCGTTTGCGAGCCTCCCATCAGGCCGGTCTGCTGGTGCTGGAGCTGAGCGATGATGGCAATGGCGTCGACCTGGAAAAGGTCCGCCGCACGATCGTCGAGCGGCAGTTATCCCCAGCCGAGACTGCCGCGCAGTTGAGCGAAGAAGAGCTGCTGACGTTCCTGTTTCTGCCGGGTTTCAGCCTGCGCGACACGGTCACCGAAGTGTCCGGGCGCGGCGTCGGGCTGGATGCGGTTCAGCACATGGTCCGGCAGTTGCGCGGCGCCGTGGTGCTGGAGCAGACGGCGGGCGCGGGCAGTCGTTTCCATCTTGAAGTGCCGCAGACGCTGTCGGTGGTGCGCAGTCTGGTGGTGGAAGTCGGTGACGAGGCGTATGCCTTCCCGCTGGCGCACATCGAGCGCATGTGCGACCTGGAGCCGGAAGACATCGTGCAGGTCGAAGGCCGGCAGCACTTTTGGTACGAAGGCCGGCATGTCGGGCTGGTCGCCGCCAGTCAGCTGTTGCATCGGCCGGCGAGCCAGAACAGCGCGCAGACCCTCAAAGTCGTGGTCATGCGCGAGCGCGAGGCGATCTACGGGGTGGCGGTCGAGCGGTTTATCGGCGAGCGGACGCTGGTGGTGCTGCCGCTGGACGAGCGTCTGGGCAAGGTACAGGACATTTCCGCCGGGGCTTTGCTCGACGACGGCTCAGTGGTGCTGATCGTCGACGTCGAAGACATGCTGCGTTCGGTGGACAAACTGCTCAATACCGGGCGTCTGGAGCGCATTGCCCGGCACGCCAATCAGGCCGTTGAGGCCGCGCGCAAACGGATTCTGGTGGTGGACGATTCGCTGACCGTTCGTGAGTTGCAGCGCAAGTTGCTGCTCAATCGCGGCTACGACGTCGCCGTGGCGGTGGACGGTATGGATGGCTGGAATGCCCTGCGTTCGGAGGATTTCGATCTGCTGATCACCGACATCGACATGCCGCGCATGGACGGCATCGAGCTGGTGTCTTTATTGCGTCGCGACAATCGCCTGCAATCGCTGCCGGTGATGGTGGTGTCCTACAAGGACCGCGAAGAAGACCGTCGTCGTGGACTGGACGCCGGCGCCGACTATTATCTAGCCAAGGCCAGTTTTCATGATGACGCCTTACTGGATGCAGTCGTTGAGCTCATTGGAGGGGCGCGAGCATGAAAATCGCCATCGTCAACGATATGCCCATGGCGGTAGAGGCCTTGCGCCGCGCCCTGGCGTTCGAACCGGCGCACGAGGTGGTCTGGGTTGCCAGCAACGGGGCCGAGGCGGTGCAACGTTGCACCGAATACACCCCGGATCTGATCCTGATGGACTTGATCATGCCGTTGATGGACGGCGTGGAAGCGACCCGGCGGATCATGGCCGAGACCCCGTGCGCGATCGTCATCGTCACCGTCGACCGTCAGCAGAACGTGCACCGGGTGTTCGAAGCCATGGGCTACGGCGCGCTGGATGTGGTCGATACCCCGGCGCTGGGCGCTGGTAACCCTCAGGAAGCCGCTGCGCCGCTGCTGCGCAAGATCCTCAACATTGGCTGGTTGATCGGTGACCACAGCAATCGGGAGCGATCGGCACCGAGCCCGCACCGCAACTCGGCCTCGCGCCAGCACCTGGTGGCGATCGGTTCGTCCGCTGGCGGGCCGGCGGCGCTGGAAGTGCTGCTCAAGGGCCTGCCCCGGGATTTTTCGGCGGCCATCGTGCTGGTCCAGCATGTGGATCAGGTGTTCGCCGCCGGCATGGCCGAATGGCTGGCCAGCGCCAGCGGCCTGGACGTGCGCCTGGCCCAGGAAGGCGAACCGCCGCAAAGTGGCACGATCCTGCTGGCCGGTACCAATCACCACATCCGCTTGCTGAAAAACGGCACGCTGGCCTACACCGCCGAACCGGTCAACGAGATCTATCGGCCGTCGATCGATGTGTTTTTCGAGAGTGTGGCCAATTACTGGAGCGGTGATGCCGTGGGCGTTCTACTGACCGGTATGGGGCGTGACGGCGCCCAGGGGCTTAAACTCATGCGCCAACAGGGCTACCTGACCATCGCTCAGGACCAGAACAGCAGTGCCGTGTACGGAATGCCCAAGGCGGCCGCAGCCATCGACGCTGCCGTGGAAATCCGTCCACTGGACAAGATAGCGCCACGTTTGCTGGAGATTTTCCAAAAATGACTATCATTAGCAGCAATCGTGGCCCAAGCAGTACTCAGGTGACCGCACATGAATGAATTACAGCTCGACGACTTCAAAACCGACGAAAACGCCGCCATGGTGTTGTTGGTGGACGATCAGGCGATGATCGGCGAGGCGGTGCGCCGTGGTCTGTCGAACGAAGAGAACATCGACTTCCACTTCTGCGCCGACCCGCACCAGGCCATCGCCCAGGCGATCCGCATCAAGCCGACGGTGATCCTTCAGGACCTGGTCATGCCCGGCCTGGACGGCCTGAGCCTGGTGCGCGAATACCGTAATCACCCGGCGACCAAGGACATTCCGATCATTGTCCTGTCGACCAAGGAAGACCCGCTGATCAAGAGCGCGGCGTTTGCCGCCGGGGCCAACGATTACCTGGTCAAGCTGCCGGACAACATCGAACTGGTGGCGCGCATCCGCTATCACTCGCGCTCCTACATGACCCTGCTGCAGCGTGACGCGGCGTACCGTGCGTTGCGGGTCAGCCAGCAACAGTTGCTCGACACCAACCTGGTGCTGCAACGCTTGATGAACTCCGACGGCCTGACCGGGCTGTCGAACCGTCGGCACTTCGACGAATACCTGGAACTGGAGTGGCGGCGTTCGTTGCGTGACCAGACGCAATTGTCGTTGCTGATGATCGATGTCGACTATTTCAAGTCCTACAACGACAGTTTTGGCCACCTCGAAGGCGATGAAGCCCTGCGCAAAGTCGCCACGGCCATTCGCGACGCCAGCGCCAGGCCATCGGACCTGCCGGCCCGTTACGGCGGCGAAGAGTTCGTCCTGGTCTTGCCCAACACCTCGCCGGGCGGTGCGCGGCTGGTGGCGGAAAAACTGCGCCAGACCGTGGTCGGATTGAAGATCCCGCACGTTTTCCCGACCGAAGGTTCGTGCCTGACCATCAGCATCGGCCTGTCGACCGTGATCCCGCAGCCGGGCAGCGACTGCCGGCAATTGATCTTGGCGGCGGACAAGGGGCTGTACCTGGCGAAGAACAATGGGCGCAATCAGGTGGGAATAGAATGAACCGGCAGGTTCATTTGCCCCTAAAGCCGCCAGGCGGGCTGCCTTGACAGCGTGATTACGTTATACTCGCCGGCTTTCAAAAGTTCGCCAACGAGTGCTGCCCGCCATGGAAATCAACCCGATCCTTAACAGTATCAAGGACCTGTCCGAGCGCTCCGAAACTATTCGGGGGTATCTTTGACTACGATCAAAAGCATGAGCGTCTGACCGAAGTCAATCGCGAGCTTGAAGATCCGAGTGTCTGGAACAACCCTGAGTACGCTCAGAACCTGGGTCGCGAGCGCTCTGCGCTGGCCCAGATCGTAGAAACCCTCGATGAAATGTCCAGCGGTCTGGCCGATGCCAAGGACCTGCTGTTGATGTCTGCCGAGGAAGAAGACCAGGCCGCCGTCGACGACGTAGCCCTTGAAGTGGAGCGCTTGCGCGAAGCCCTCGAGAAGCTCGAATTCCGTCGCATGTTCAGCGGCGAGATGGACCAGAACAACGCCTATCTGGACATCCAGGCCGGCTCCGGCGGTACCGAGGCCCAGGACTGGGCCAACATCCTGCTGCGCATGTACCTGCGCTGGGCGGATAAACGCGGTTTCGACGCGACCATCATGGAATTGTCGGCCGGTGAAGTCGCCGGTATCAAAGGCGCGACCGTGCACATCAAGGGCGAATACGCCTTTGGCTGGCTGCGTACCGAAATCGGCGTGCACCGTCTGGTGCGCAAGAGCCCGTTCGACTCCGGCAACCGTCGTCACACCTCGTTCTCGGCCGTGTTCGTGTCGCCGGAAATCGATGACAACATCGAAATCGACATCAACCCGTCGGACCTGCGCATCGACACCTACCGCTCCTCCGGTGCCGGTGGTCAGCACGTAAACACCACCGACTCGGCCGTACGGATTACTCACGTACCGACCAACACCGTGGTCAGCTGCCAGAACGAACGCTCCCAGCACGCCAACAAAGACACCGCGATGAAAATGTTGCGGGCGCGCTTGTACGAGCAGGAAGTGCAGAAACGCAATGCCGCCTCCCAGGCCCTGGAAGACACCAAGTCGGACATCGGCTGGGGTCACCAGATCCGTTCGTACGTGCTCGATGCCTCGCGGATCAAGGATCTGCGCACCAACATCGAACGCAGCGACTGCGACAAGGTGCTCGACGGCGACATCGACGAATACCTGGTGGCGAGCTTGAAACAAGGGCTGTAAGGCACGCCCTACAGCGATCCCCAGCCGAAGGCTGGGGGCAACGAATCTGTGATGGAATTTTTAAAGACATGAGCGACCTACAACTCGACCCGCAAGCCCTGCAACAGGAAGAAAACTCCCTGATCGCCCTGCGCAAGGAAAAGCTTGCTGCCGAGCGCGCCAAGGGCCAGGCCTTCCCCAACGACTTCCGCCGCGACGCCTACTGCGAAGACTTGCAGAAGAAGTACGCGGACAAGACCAAGGAAGAGCTGGCAGAGGCTGCGATCCCGGTCAAGGTTGCCGGTCGTCTTATGCTCAACCGTGGCTCGTTCATGGTGATTCAGGACATGTCCGGGCGCATCCAGGTTTACGTCAACCGTAAAACCCTGTCCGAAGAGACCCTGGCCGCGGTGAAAACCTGGGACCTGGGCGACATCATTGCCGCCGAAGGCACCCTGGCCCGTTCCGGCAAGGGCGACCTGTACGTTGAAATGACCAATGTGCGCCTGCTGACCAAATCCCTGCGCCCGCTGCCAGACAAGCACCACGGCCTGTCCGACACCGAGCAGCGCTACCGCCAGCGTTACGTCGACCTGATCGTCAACGAAGACGTGCGCCAGACCTTCCGCGTGCGTTCGCAAGTGATTGCGCACATCCGCAGCTTCCTGATGAAGCGTGACTTCCTGGAAGTCGAAACGCCGATGCTGCAAACCATTCCGGGCGGTGCGGCGGCCAAGCCGTTCGAAACTCACCACAACGCGCTGGACATGCAGATGTTCTTGCGCATTGCGCCGGAGCTGTACCTCAAGCGGCTTGTTGTTGGCGGGTTTGAAAAAGTCTTCGAAATCAACCGCAACTTCCGTAACGAAGGCGTTTCGACCCGGCACAACCCCGAGTTCACCATGCTCGAGTTCTACCAGGCCCACGCTGACTACGAAGACAACATGGACCTGACCGAGGAACTGTTCCGCGAACTGGCGCAGCTGGTTCTGGGCAGCACCGACGTGCCTTACGGCGACAAGGTGTTCCACTTCGGCGAGCCGTTCGTGCGCCTGTCGGTGTTCGACTCGATCCTCAAGTACAACCCTGAACTGACCGCTGCCGACCTGAACGACATCGACAAGGCCCGCGCCATCGCCAAGAAGGCCGGCGCCAAGGTGCTCGGCTTCGAAGGCCTGGGCAAACTGCAGGTGATGATTTTCGAAGAACTGGTCGAGCACAAGCTGGAACAGCCGCACTTCATTACCCAGTACCCGTTCGAAGTGTCGCCGCTGGCCCGTCGTAACGACGAGAACCCGAACGTCACCGACCGTTTCGAACTGTTCATCGGCGGCCGTGAAATCGCCAACGCCTACTCCGAGTTGAACGACGCGGAAGACCAGGCCGAGCGCTTCATGGCACAGGTGGCCGACAAGGATGCTGGCGACGATGAAGCCATGCACTACGACGCCGACTTCGTTCGTGCGCTGGAGTACGGCATGCCGCCGACCGCCGGTGAAGGGATCGGCATCGACCGTCTGGTGATGTTGCTGACCAACTCACCGTCGATTCGCGACGTGATCCTGTTCCCGCACATGCGCCCGCAAGCGTAAATGTTTCAATTAAAAAGCCGCCTAAAACAGGCGGCTTTTTATTGCCTGTCTGGTACAAACGTATCAATTGGTTACTTTTGACGTTAGAGAGGAATACCTGTCGTGAATCGTGCAATTGCTCCAGAAGGTGCAGCGGATATCGCCACTGCGGTCGCTGAAAGTGTTCAGTACCAGGGCCGCAAGGCCAGCCGACAGGGCAGCGAACAGCGTCGACAGGACATTCTCGACGCGGCGATGCGCATTGTCGTGCGCGATGGCGTGCGGGCCGTGCGGCACCGTGCGGTGGCAGCCGAGGCCTGTGTGCCGCTGTCGGCCACCACTTACTATTTCAAGGACATCGATGACCTGCTCACCGATACCTTCGCCCAATACGTGGAGCGCAGCGCGGCATACATGGCCCGGTTGTGGGCCAGCAACGAAGGCCTGTTGCGCGAGATGGTTGTCAGCAGTGATGGCTCCGCTGAGTCGCGCTCACAGCTGGCGGACGATATCGCACGGCTGATGGCTGACTATGTTCATCGGCAACTGATCAATCGCCGCGAGCACCTGATGGCCGAGCAAGCCTTCCGCCAGGAAGCGTTGCTCAACCCGCGTCTGGCGTTGTTGGTGCGTTCCCATCAGCAAATTCTCTTGCAGGGCACCTGCCAGCTTTTCGAAGTATTGGGTTCCCGCGAGCCACAACAAGATGCCAAAGTGTTGACGGCGATTGTCGGACGGATGGAATATCAGGGCCTGCTCAACGATGCCGAGCCTGTTGCCGAAGAGGAAATGCTCGGCATCCTGACCCGCTACATGCACCTGGTACTGGCGTCGGTGTAACCCCTTGTGGGACTCAACCCTGTGGGAGAGTGGCCAGTAGGGGGCATCGTGTGTCGATAGGGAGTGTTGAATGAAAGCCTGGCGTGTCGTGGTGATCGCCTTGTCGTTCCTGCTGCTCAGTGGCTGCCTGGTGACCTTCAAGGAGTCGCTGCCCGCCAGTGAGTCCGCGCCCAAAGGGTTGCTCGGCAAATGGGCCAGCACCAATGCCTGGGGCGAGCCGATGAACCTGGAACTGACACGCGTCGGCGACAATCACTACCAGGCAGTCAGCTACTTCAAGGCCAAACCCCATGAGCGCGAAGCCTATCCTTTCACGGTGTCGCGCCATGGCAATCGCTGGTACCTGTCGGCGAAGGTGCCGGCGCAGTTCGGCGGGCATTTCACCATCGCCGGTTTCGAGCTCAACGATAAGCACGAACTGGTGGTCTACAACCTCGACCTTGAGCAGATCAGGCAGGCCATGGGGCAAGAAGCCCTCAGTGGCGAAGGCTTTCAGACTGAAGATGGCGATGGGGTGTTGATCAACAACAGCCTGGATCAGGTATTCGCCTACCTCGACGACCCGGCCAATTCCGATGTCTTCGTCGAAGCGGTACGCTATCAGCGCCTGGCCAAAACCAAATAAACCCAGCACGTAAGAGCTTTACTACAGGAGTCTCGGGTGGACGAATACCAGCAGACGATACGCATGTTGTCCGATCGCATAGTGCTGGCGCAGACGCCGATTCGCATTCTGGATGCGGTCAAGTGGGATGACAGTATTCGCAAGGGGTTCCTCAAGGGCAAGGGCAAGGAAATGCCGGCCGTGGACCGCGACTACTACCTCAATCGACCGCTGTCGTTCGACTCCAGCAAAGTGAAGCTGGAGTTCCAGAACATCGAGCGCGACATCACTCGGCAACTCGGCCAGTTCAACCCGGTCGGGCAGATCATGCGCCGCATGTGCAAGGAATACCGCATGGTGGTGCGCATGCTTGAAGCGCGCGGCACCGAGGATTTCGGGCTGATTTCCCAGGAATTGTACGGCGCGGCGTCCGATGCGTTTCACGCCGGCGACCCGACCCTGGCCGACCTGGGGCTGATGCTCTCCGATTACCTGAACAACATCGACGGCCGTGGCGACCTCAAGGACGAACCGAAAGTCCTCACCGCCAAGGAAGCCGTCGACCTGCTGCAACATCGGTTGAACAAGGTGTTTGGCGAAAACGAGGAAACCATCCGGGTGTTCGAGTCCGACGGGATCGTCGCCGACGCGGCGGCCGGCGCCGACTACATCAAGATCCGCACCGACGCGATGTTCAACAATCGCGACGTGCGTGCGCTGGAAGTCCATGAAGGGCTGGTGCATGTGGGCACCACCCTCAACGGCCTGAATCAGCCGATCTGTACGTTCCTGTCCAAGGGCCCGCCGTCGTCCACCGTGACTCAGGAGGGCCTGGCGATCCTGATGGAGATCATCACCTTCGCCTCCTACCCGAGCCGCTTGCGCAAACTGACCAACCGCACCCGCGCCATTCATATGGTGGAGGAGGGTGCGGACTTCTTGCAGATCTTTGAGTTCTTCCGGGCTCAGGGCTTTGAAATGGCCGAAAGCTACGGCAATGCCAGTCGGGTGTTCCGCGGCTCGGTGCCGAATGGTCTGCCATTTACCAAAGACTTGTCCTACCTCAAGGGCTTTATCATGATTTACAACTACATTCAGTTGGCCGTGCGCAAAGGCAAGCTGGAGCAGATACCGCTGTTGTTCTGCGGCAAGACTACGCTGGAGGACATGCGGACCTTGCGCCAATTGGTGGACGAAGGCCTGGTGGTGCCGCCCAAGTACCTGCCCGAGCAGTTCCGCGACATGAACGCGTTGTCGGCGTGGATGTGCTTCTCCAACTTCCTCAACCACCTGAGCCTGGACCGGATCGAAGCGGATTACTCCAATATCCTTTGATTCAGATCATTCCCACGCTCTGCGTGGGAATGCCGCCATGGACGCTCCGCGTCCACTGTGACGCAGAGCGTCACGGTATGCACTCCCACGCGGAGCATGGGAACGATCACCCACATTGAGGCTTCACCGGATGAGAATCCTCGGCATTTTCTGCCTGCTCCTGGCCCTCGGCGGTTGCAGCTCTTTGCTGTTCTACCCAGAGCCCGGCCAGCCATTCACCCCGGAAAAAGCCAAGCTCGACTATCGCGACGTTACCCTGACCACTGCCGACGGCCTCAAGCTGCATGGCTGGTGGCTGCCGGCGAAAAAAGGCGTCGAAGTCAAAGGCACTGTGCTGCATCTGCACGGTAACGGCGGCAACCTGGCGTGGCATCTGGGTGCGAGCTGGTGGTTGCCAAAGCAGGGCTATCAGGTGTTGCTGGTGGACTATCGCGGGTACGGATTGTCCGAAGGTAAGCCGGCGTTGCCGGAGATTTATCAGGACATCGACGCCGCCTTCACATGGCTCGACCAGGCGCCGGAGGTCAAGGGCAAGCCGTTGATCCTTCTCGGTCAGAGCCTTGGCGGTTCGATGGCCGTGCATTACCTGGCCCAGCATCCCGAGCGCCAGCGGCAACTCAAGGCTTTCGTGCTCGATGGCGTGCCTGCCAGCTACCGCGATGTCGGGCGTTTCGCCCTCAGCACCTCCTGGATGACCTGGCCGTTCCAGGTGCCGTTGTCCTGGCTGGTGCCGGATGGCGATAGCGCGATCCGTTCCATGACGCAGCTCAATGGTGTACCGAAACTGATCTATCACAGTATCGATGATCAGCTGGTGCCCCTTTCCAACGGCATCCGACTGTATCAAGCTGCGCCGCCGCCGCGAGTGCTGCAACTGACCCGGGGCGGTCATGTGCAAACCTTCGCCGACCCGGTCTGGCGAAAAGTCATGCTGCGTTACCTCGAAGACCCGCAGCATTTCAACGGCCTGCGCCGCCTGGGTGAAATTCCGAATTACCCGGCACCCCCGAATTCTGAAGATGAACCACCAGAGAGTCCGCAATGAGTGAAGAACGTAACGCCATCCCGCTGATCATCACCGGTATTTGCAGCATCCTCGGCACCGTCGGGGCCCTGTGGTGGTACGGCTACCTGCACTTCGCCAAACCCGAGGATGCGTTGCTGCTCAGCGACTTCACCATGCTCAAGACCGTGCCGGGCGAAGACTATAAAATCTCCCTGGAACCGGCCGCGCAAGTGGCGCAGTGCATTGATGGCGTACTGGTGATGTTTGATACCGAACAGAAAGGCCTGACCGGCGTACTGGTCAACAACAAGAAAAAAGCCGTGCGCTGCATGGGCCAGGAAACCCCGCAAAAACTCGAACAATAAAACATCCCGTAGGAGCGAGGCTTGCCCGCGAAGAACGATGACGCGGTCTAATAGATACACCGAGTCATCGTTCTTCGCGGGCAAGCCTCGCTCCTACAGACGTTACATGGCAGCGTGGTTCACTTAATTCGAGCTGATAGCCGAACGCGGTATCACCGGCTGGTTGTCGTTGGAAATGGTCACTTCCACCCGACGGTTCATCGCACGGCCGGAGACGCTGGTGTTTTCGGCCACCGGGTATTCCTTGCCATAACCCTGGACCACGATGCGCGCCGGGTCGACACCCATCTTGATCAGGGCCACTTGCACCGAGGTCGCGCGCCGCTCGGACAGCGACTGGTTGTACGACGCCGCGCCGGTGCTGTCGGTGTAGCCTTCGACAATCACTTTACGGTCGGGGTTTTCCTGAAGGAACTGCGCCAGTTTGTTGATGTTCACCAAGCCGCTGGGTTTCAGGTCGGCCTTGTTGGTGGCGAACAGCACGTCACCGAACGTTACCAGCGTGCCGCGATCGGTCTGTTTGGCGTTGAGGCTGGCCTGCAATTGTTTGATCTGCTGGTCGCGGGCATCCAGACGCGCCTGGGCTCGCTGAGCCGCGGCGTTTTTCAGGTTGTTTTCCGCGGTGCGCAGGGCGATGGTCTGCTTGGCCACTTCAACGCGCTGGTTGGTCAGGTAAGCCAGTTGGTCGACCTTGTTCTGGTCTTCCTTGTCCTGATAAGCCTTGTCGGCCTTGTCCAGGTAATCGCTGGCGTCTTTGGTTTCCAGTGCCGCGACTTTGCTGGCTTGCGGGTTGGCTTGCAGGCCGGCGTAGTTGGTGCGGGCTTGCTCCAGGTTGGTGTTGGGCGGTGTGGAGCAGGCAGCCAGTGCAATGCTTGCGGCCAGGAGGGCGGGTATCATCAGTTGTTTGCGCATGGTGGTTCGTCCTTTCTATCGATAAAAGTGTCAGGCCTGAAAATCGGGATGCGCGCTCACTGCACGGTGCGCTGACTTTCCTGACGCAGTTCCTGAACACCTTTCTGTGAGTCCTTTACAGCCTGTTCGGCTTTCATCGCCTGGGCTTTGCGTTCTGCCACTCGGGCGTCCCACTCGGCCTGTTCGGCGAGCATTTTGGCTTCGTCATACTTTTTGTCGTGCATGGCGATTTCGGCTTGTTTGAGCTTGTCCTGAGCGGACTTCATTTCCACCGCGGCGAATTCGGTGCCTCCGGCGCTGACGGCACTGTTCACGGTCGATTGAGTCACGGCGTATTGCTCGGTGGGCGGGTTGCCGGCGCATCCGGCCAGAACCAAACTGCTGCCGATGGCCAGGGCCGCCAGTTTGAGACCGCGCAGGTGGGTGGACGAGGATGAAGCAGTGCTGGTCTTCATGGTTTCAACTCCGTTGGATAACTCCTGAAATACATCTGAATCCATCCTGGGCAAGGAGCCGCAACCTTCGATTTCCAGAGCATTTTGAAACGGCCGTCCCAGGCGTGGTTACTGGGTTGACCCGAGGCGTTTTTTAAAAGTTCAGAGAAAATGGCCTTTCGCCCGAAAAAACTTTGACCTGACGGACAAGGCTCTAAATCGGGAACTTTAGTCGTACGCAGGGGTATTCCCGGCCCTGCACGGGCCAGGAAATACGTATTTCTGGAAGGGGAGCAAGACGCGCAAATCAGTGTTTTGGCTTGTCGTTTTCGGTCGACAAATCGTGCAAGTGACGACGGGACAAGGCGAGAAAACGCGGGGTTGGACCGACGTCTTCGTACAGCGGATCGCCTTCTTCATCGGTGGCGACCACCGTTGACCCTTTCACATACGGAAAGCTCGCTTCGAGCTCTTCCAGGGCGGCGCCGATCAATTCTCCGAGCAGTTCTTCAGGGTGCCGCTTGGGGTACATATCGATAATCGCCGCCAGCCGTGCGGCGGCTTCCACGTCCAGACGAATCGTATAGCCAGTGTCGGTCAGGCGACCCTTGGCGTTTTCTTCCCAGTGCTTGGCGAGCTCGCGGATTTTCATAATGACCTCATTACGCACCTGCTCATGGCAGGCCGGGTGAGTGTCCGGCGGTGGCCGGTGGTAAGCCGTTGTACGGCTTGGTGTTGAGCCTAGCTGCAACGTTCGGGGTTTGCAGTCCCTGGTTTACTTGTAAGAACCGCTTTACAACGGCACTCTCTATTATCAAAGCATAGCCGCCCGGATTTTCGCTGGAGAACTGCTGATGACCGATATTGATGCACGCTTGCGCGAGGACGTTCACCTGTTGGGTGAGCTATTGGGCAACACCATTCGCGAGCAGTACGGGGATGGCTTTATCGACAAGATCGAGCAAATCCGCAAAGGCGCCAAGGCCGACCGTCGCGGTTCGATGGATGCCGAACTCAGCGCCAGCCTCAACCAGTTGAGCGAGGACGAATTGCTGCCGGTGGCGCGGGCGTTCAACCAGTTCCTCAACCTGGCCAATATCGCCGAGCAATATCAGCTGATTCACCGCCGCGAAGAGTCACAACCCGCGCCGTTCGAGGCCCGGGTGTTGCCGGAGCTGCTCACTCGCCTGTTGGCTGCGGGGCATGACGCCGAATCCTTGGCCCGGCAATTGGGGCGGGTGGACATCGAGCTGGTATTGACGGCGCACCCCACCGAAGTGGCGCGACGCACACTGATCCAGAAATACGACGCGATCGCCGCGCAACTGGCGGCCCTGGATCATCGCGACCTGACCAGCGCCGAGCGCGAGCAGATCAAGACCACCTTGCAGCGCCTGATCGCCGAAGCCTGGCACACCGAAGAAATCCGCCGCACCCGCCCGACACCTGTAGACGAAGCCAAGTGGGGCTTTGCGGTGATCGAGCATTCGCTGTGGCAGGCGATTCCCAACTATTTGCGCAAGGCCGACCAGGCCCTGCATGCCGCCACCGGCCTGCACCTGCCGCTGGAGGCCGCGCCGATTCGCTTCGCCTCGTGGATGGGCGGCGACCGCGACGGTAACCCCAACGTCACCGCCGCCGTGACCCGCGAAGTATTGTTGCTGGCTCGCTGGATGGCTGCCGATTTGTATGTGCGCGATGTCGATCACCTCGCCGCCGAATTGTCGATGCAACAGGCCAGCGACGCCCTGAAAGCCAAGGCTGGCGACAGCGCCGAGCCTTACCGCGCGGTACTCAAACAGCTGCGTGAGCGCCTGCGCGCAACCCGTAATTGGGCCCAGGCCTCCCTGACGGCCACCACGCCGGCGTCCGCCGATGTGCTGCAAAACAACCGCGACCTGCTGGACCCGTTGGAGCTGTGTTACCACTCGCTGCATGAATGCGGCATGGGCGTTATCGCCGATGGCCCGTTGCTCGACTGCCTGCGCCGAGCGGTGACGTTCGGGCTGTTTCTGGTGCGCCTCGATGTGCGACAGGACTCCTCGCGCCACACCGCAGCCATGACCGAAATCACCGATTACCTCGGCCTGGGTCGTTATGAGGACTGGAACGAAGAGGAGCGCATCGCCTTCCTGATGCGCGAACTGAACAATCGCCGGCCGTTGCTGCCGGCCTACTTCAAGCCGTCTGCCGACACCGCCGAAGTGCTGGCGACGTGCCGGGAAATCGCTGCCGCTCCGGGGGCTTCCCTCGGCTCGTATGTGATTTCCATGGCTGGCGCTGCTTCCGACGTGCTGGCCGTGCAGTTGCTGCTCAAGGAATCCGGCGTATTGCGGCCGATGCGTGTGGTGCCGCTGTTCGAAACCCTCGCCGACCTCGATAACGCCGGCCCGGTGATCGAAAAACTGTTGTTGCTGCCGGGTTATCGCTCGCGCCTGCAAGGGCCGCAGGAAGTGATGATCGGTTATTCCGACTCGGCCAAGGACGCCGGCACTACGGCGGCGGCCTGGGCGCAGTATCGGGCGCAGGAGCGTCTGGTGGATATTTGCCGGGAGCAACAAGTGGAGCTGCTGTTGTTCCACGGCCGTGGCGGCACCGTGGGCCGAGGTGGTGGCCCGGCGCACGCGGCGATTCTGTCGCAGCCGCCGGGGTCGGTGGCAGGGCGTTTCCGCACCACCGAGCAGGGGGAAATGATTCGTTTCAAATTCGGCCTGCCGGTCATCGCCGAGCAAAACCTCAATCTGTACCTGGCGGCGGTGCTGGAAGCGACCTTGCTGCCGCCACCACCTCCTACGCCTGCCTGGCGCCATTTGATGGACGAACTGGCCGCCGATGGGGTCAAGGCTTACCGCGCCGTGGTGCGGGAAAATCCGCAGTTCGTCGAGTATTTCCGCCAGTCCACCCCGGAGCAGGAGTTGGGGCGCTTACCGTTGGGCAGCCGCCCGGCCAAGCGCCGCGCCGGCGGCATCGAAAGCCTGCGCGCCATTCCGTGGATTTTCGGCTGGACCCAGACGCGCCTGATGTTGCCGGCCTGGCTCGGCTGGGAAACGGCGCTGAGCAAGGCGCTGGAGCGCGGCGAAGGGGAGCTGCTGGGGCAGATGCGCGAGCAATGGCCGTTCTTCCGCACCCGCATCGATATGCTGGAAATGGTGCTGGCCAAGGCCGACGCCGATATCGCCCAGTCTTACGACGAGCGTCTGGTCGAGCCGGATCTGCTCCCTTTGGGTGCGCATTTACGCGACCTATTGTCGCAGGCCTGTGCGGTGGTCCTGGGGCTGACGGGTCAGTCCCAGCTACTGGCACATAGCCCAGACACCCTTGAATTCATCCGCCTGCGCAACACCTACCTCGACCCGCTGCATCTATTGCAGGCCGAACTGTTGGCCCGTTCGCGGCAGCAGGATGAAGCGCAGGGCAGCCCGGTAGAACAGGCGTTGCTGGTGTCTGTGGCGGGGATTGCCGCCGGTTTGCGAAATACCGGCTAAGGTTTTCGTCATAGGGAACAGGCACCTGGCGCGAGCGTCGAGTGCCTGTCGGCGAGCGGTTGAGAAGGTCTGTCAGGCGACAGTTAATGACGGGGTTGCGACTTGGGGTACCCCTTCGAAAGGGCACGTCCTGCGCAGGTTTCTCCGACTTTCGGCGGCTTGTGTGGGCAGGGCCTGCTGTGTATCTTGATCAGCCTTTGGCCGTTTGGGCGGTCACGACCCTATTTTTTGAGATTGGCCCTACGAGGCGAATCCTTTGTTTTGTTTAAGTAATTCTAAATAAAAAATTGAGGAGCACATCTAATGCGCGTCATTCTGCTGGGAGCTCCCGGGGCCGGTAAAGGTACTCAGGCTAAGTTCATCACCGAAAAGTTCGGCATTCCGCAAATCTCTACCGGTGACATGCTGCGTGCTGCTGTAAAAGCCGGCACCGAGCTGGGCATCAAAGCCAAAAGCATCATGGATGCCGGTGGTCTGGTCTCCGACGATCTGATTATCGCTTTGGTCAAGGACCGTATCGCGCAGCCTGACTGTGCCAACGGTTTCCTGTTCGACGGTTTCCCGCGCACCATTCCGCAAGCTGAAGCGTTGGTAGAAGCTGGCGTGGAACTGGACAACGTGGTCGAAATCGCCGTCGATGACGAAGAGATCGTTCAGCGTATCGCCGGTCGTCGCGTTCACGAGGCCAGCGGCCGCGTGTACCACACCGTGTACAACCCGCCGAAAATCGCCGGTAAAGACGACATCACCGGTGAAGAGCTGGTGCAGCGCAAGGACGACACCGAAGAAACCGTGCGTCATCGCCTGTCGGTCTACCACTCCCAGACCAAACCTCTGGTGGAGTTCTACCAAGGCCTGGCCGCTGCTCAGGGCAAGCCGAAGTACAGCCATATTCCTGGTGTTGGCTCGGTTGAGACGATTACCGGCAAGGTGCTTGAAGCACTGAGCTGAAAAGTCTGATCGGCTTCATCTTCTACGGCCCGCTTGCGGGCCGTAGTTGTTTATACTGGCGCACTTTTTCTGATCTCTCTTACGGATACATCGATGAGCACCTTGCTGGCCCTGGACACCGCGACTGAAGCTTGCTCCGTTGCCTTGCTGCATGACGGCAAGGTCACGAGCCATTACGAGGTGATCCCGCGCCTGCATGCGCAGAAGCTGTTGCCGATGATTCAGCAACTGCTGGCCGATGCCGGGACCACGCTGCAAGCGGTCGACGCCATTGCGTTCGGTCGTGGGCCGGGCGCGTTTACCGGTGTGCGGATCGCCATTGGCGTGGTGCAAGGGCTGGCGTTTGCGCTGGACCGTCCGGTGTTGCCGGTCTCCAACCTCGCGGTGCTCGCCCAGCGGGCTTATCGCGAACACGGCGTCAGCCAGGTCGCGGCAGCCATCGATGCGCGTATGGATGAGGTGTATTGGGGCTGCTACCGCGAAACGGCGGGGGAGATGCGGCTGGTGGGCAACGAAGCGGTATTGCCACCGGAAGCCGCCGCGTTGCCGGTCGATGCCAGCGGCGAGTGGTTCGGCGTGGGCACCGGTTGGGGTTATGCCGAGCGTATTGCAGTGAACCTGAGCGGCCAGGACGCGAGCATGCTGCCCCACGCCGAGGATCTGCTGACCCTGGCGCGTTTCGCCTGGGAACGCGGTGAAGCGATCGTGGCCGATCAGGCGCAGCCGGTGTATCTGCGCGATAAAGTCGCGACGCCGAAAGCGCGTTGATCCCGGTTGTCCTGTGGCGAGGGAGCTTGCTCCCGTTCGGCTGCGGAGCAGCCGTAGAACCTGACGGCGCGATGTATCTGACTGCGCGTGGGGGGCAGCTTCGCAGCCCAGCGGGAGCAAGCTCCCTCGCCACAAAGTGTTCCAACCGCAGCTAATCATCAGTTTCTGCCCGCCGCTTTTAAACCTTTTCGCTTTTCTGTGTTCTAGTTATCACTCGGCGGTTTGCGAAGTGGGTAATGCGCCACTAAACTGCCATCATCGATACCGAGCATGCACTTATGCGTATAGACGGCGTTTCCTCCCAGTCCTACCCAATCAAGCGCAAGCCTCGTAAAGGCCATGTGTCTGAGGATGACTCCGTCGATATCGACGGCGAGCTGGAATTCCCTACCGAAGAGCAATTGGCCGCCCGCGCCGCCAAAGCCTCCGCGCAACGCCTGAGCAATCTTCCCGCGCGTCAACAAGACATGATTTATCACCGCGCCATGAGCAAAAGCGTGGCGATGGCACTGGCCAGTTACCTGAGCACGGCCACTTTTGTCGATTGGGATGCGGATGTGCTGGGTCTCGACCTGTACATCTGATGCTGCCTTATTACCTCGGCTGCCCGTCCTGGAGCGAAAACGCCTGGCGCGACTACTTGTATCCACAGGACGCCAGGCCCGCCGAGTTTCTTGATCTTTATTCTCAAGTGTTCAACGCCGTGGAAGGCAATACGACCTTCTACGCGAGCCCGGCTGCCGCCACCGTGCAGCGCTGGGCCGAGACCATGCCCGAACACTTTCGCTTCACCGCCAAGTTTCCCGGCGACATCAGCCACAGCGGTGACCTGCGCGAACAATTGACCGCCACAGAAACGTTCCTGCAATTGCTCAGCCCTCTGGGGGAGCGGGTTTCGCCATTGTGGCTGCAATTGTCCAAAAGCTTTACCCCGCAACGACTGTCGGAGCTGGCCGGTTTTATTGATGCGGTGGACCGGCCCTTGGCGGTCGAAGTGCGGCATGACGAGTTCTTTGCCAAGGGCGATGCCGAGCGAATGCTCAATCGTCTGCTGCTGGATCGTGGCGTCGAGCGCATCTGCCTCGATCCGCGAGCGCTGTTCAGCTGCACCTCGACCGACCCTTCGGTACTCCACGCCCAATCAAAAAAGCCCAGGGTGCCGCCTCGCCCCGCGGCGTTCACTCAGTTTCCGCAGGTGCGTTTCATCGGCCATCCGGAGCTTGAAGCCAACGATCCGTTCCTGGTGCCATGGGTCGAGAAAATCGCCGTCTGGATCGAAGAGGGCCGCACGCCGTATATCTTTCTGCACACCGCCGATAACCTGCTGGCGGCGAAACTGGCCCAACGTTTTCACGCACAACTGATGCAGCGTTTGCCTGGCTTGCCGCCGCTGCCTGAGCTATACAGAGAACCCGCCGCCGAGCAACTTGGTTTGCTCTGAAGCGGGTTTTCCCTTTTTCAGGAGTCTGCCAATGGATGCGCAAACCCTTCGAGCCCAGGCGTTCAAAGCACTGCACGAACGCGAGGGCGCCTTTGTCATTCCCAACCCCTGGGACGCCGGCTCAGCGAAAATGCTTGCCAGCCTGGGCTTCGAGGCACTGGCAACCACCAGCGCCGGTTATGCCTTTTCCCGGGGCCGTCCTGATGGTGGGCTGACGCTCGACGATACCCTGGCAAACGTTGAGGCGATTGTCGCTGCCACTGATTTGCCGGTCGCGGTGGATCTCGAAAACGGCTTTGCCGACGCTCCTGCCGAGTGCGCCCAAAGTATTCTGCGGGCCGCTCAGGCCGGTGCCGTAGGCGGTTCGATCGAGGATGCCACCGGGCGTGAAGACGGTCCGATCTACTGCTTCGAGCATGCCGTGGCGCGTATCGAAGCCGCTGTCGCAGCAGCGCGCAGTTTGCCTTTCCCCTTCACGTTGACGGCGCGTGCCGAGAACTATTTGCACGGCAATCCTGACCTCGACGACACCATTCGCCGTTTGCGGGTATTCGCCGAGGCCGGCGCGGACGTGCTTTACGCCCCAGGCCTGCGCAATGCCGAAGAGGTCTTGGCGGTGGTTCGCGCCGTGGCACCGAAACCGGTGAATGTGTTGATGTCCGGCGGGCTCAAGCTGACGGTTGCGCAGTTGAGCGAAATGGGCGTCAAGCGCATCAGCGTCGGTTCGGCCCTGGCTTTGGCAGCGTATGGCGAGTTCTTGCGCGCGGCCGAGGAAATCCAGCAGCACGGGACTTTCGGCTTCACTTCCCGGTCGATGCCGTTCCAGAAGGCCAATCAATTCTTCAAAGGCTGACGAGGTCGGGCCGTGATGGCTGGGCCGCTGAGGGGTTATGCGGCGATGCGCAGGTTTTGCAGAACGATCGGGCGCGCCCAGCCGTTATCGAAATCGAGTTGTTTCTGTTGTTCCACCAACTCTTGCGGTGAGAACGGCGGGAATGGCTTGTCCAGCAGGTCGAGTTCAAACTCGGCGATTGGCAAGTGCAGCGGACGCGGTTGCGGCGCGGCACCAGGCTCGGGCAGCGGTTGACCGGCGGTGAGCACGATCGGGCGAACCCAGCCGCTTTCGAAGTCCTGCTGTTTCTGTTGCGCGACGATTTCTTCCGGCGGGAACGGTGGGAACGGTTTATCGGCCAGGTCCATTTCGAACTCGGCAATTGGCAGGAACAATGGCTCCGGCGGACGGACTTCGGTTTCTTTCACATCACATTCGCGCTGGGAAATGATGTGCGCCAGCAGCTCGCTGCCGACGGTCGGTTCGACCGGGCTGTCGAGATCGACCGGCGGAAAGTTGAGTGACGCCGGCACCACATCGCCCGACTGATCGGCCAGGGCCTGGGCAAAAAAATCCTGCCACAGGTGACTGACGCCGCTCAGTGCTTGGGAATTTCGCAGGCCAAAATCGCCGTGGGGCGAGATGTAACCTATCGATGTGCGTTGAATGCCTGACATTTTTCTCGGTCGACGCTCAGCTCTGGCAAAATGCTCGATAGTTTGGTTATCGGCCGTTTTTGCCGATCATTAATTTTTTGAGCGTGTTTTCCCATGATTGAGCAACCTGCGGCCTGCCGCATCCATGTCGAAGCCTTGGGCGCGACGTTCCAGCCACAGGCCGAGCAATGGGCCGAGCGCCTGGGTTTGCCGTTGCAGGTGGATGACGGCGAGTTTGCCCTGCAGGTGGGCGAGCAGGGTTTGCAACTGCAACAACTGGGGCCGGATGCACCGGGGCCGGTGCGGGTCGACTTCGTCGAGGGTGGCGCGGCCCATCGTCGGTTGTACGGCGGCGGCAGCGGTCAGATGATCGCCAAGGCGGTCGGCATCACCCAAGGCGTGCGGCCACGGGTGCTGGACGCCACGGCCGGGCTGGGCAAGGACGCGTTCGTGCTGGCCAGCCTGGGCTGCGAGATGAGCCTGATCGAGCGCCAGCCGCTGATCGGCGCCTTGCTTGAAGATGGTCTGGCACGCGGCGCGGAAGATTTCGACGTAGCGCCGATCGTGGCGCGTATGCGTTTGCTCAAGGGCAATTCGATCGAGGTGATGCGCAACTGGGAAGGCGAGCCGCCGCAGGTGATCTACCTCGACCCGATGTTTCCCCATCGAGAGAAAACCGCGTTGGTGAAGAAGGAAATGCGCCTGTTCCGGCCGCTGGTCGGCGATGATCCGGATGCGCCGGCCCTGCTCGCAGCGGCCTTGGCCCTGGCCAGCCACCGGGTGGTGGTCAAACGCCCGCGCAAGGCGCCGTGCATCGATGGGCCGAAGCCGAGCCATGCGCTGGACGGCAAGTCCAGCCGATATGACATTTATCCGAAGAAAGCGCTCAAGCCTTAAGATCGAGTCGCCTTCACTGATCGTTCCCACGCAGCGTGGGAACGATCATCACGCCAAATATCTATCAGGCCGACTCCGGCCGATACGCCCGCATAAACAATCCCACCACTTCCTGCACATGGGCTTCGGCCGCATCCCCGGTTACCGGTTCGCCGCAGCCATACAGCAAGCGGAAATTCCCCGCGCCCTTGAGCAGGCAGAAGAAGTGCTCGGCGGCATTGCGCGGTTTGTCGATGCTCAACACGCCACTCTGATCGATCTTGCTCAGCAAACGCTCCATGCCGTGCAGCACGCGTTCCGGCCCGGCCTCGAAGAAGATCTGTGCGAGTTTCGGGTCCTGGCTGCCCAGCGTCATCATCAGCCGGTGCAGGTTCACCGATTCGTCGCTGTTGATCAGTTGATGAAAGCCGTGTGCGATGTTCAGCAGCACGGTTTCCACGGCGACGCCGTCCGGCAATTCAAAAACCAGCGGAGGCAATTGCTCCTCGCATTTGGCCACGACAGCGGAAGAGAACAGCGTCTCCTTGTCGTTGAAATGGCTGTAGACCGTCAGCTTCGACACGCCGGCCTCAGTCGCTACGGCATCCATGCTGGTGTTGGCGTATCCCTTACTCAAAAACAGGATTTTCGCCGCGTCGAGGATTGCCCGGCGCTTGGCCAGATCCTTGGGACGGCCCGGACCGCTGGGGGTGGAAAGATTGTCTGACATTCTTCGCTTTTAATACTGGACTGGTGAGTTTGCTATTAATAACATACTGGTCAGTATAATTATTCCAAGCACCATTAGCGAAAGGTCGTTCACCATGCTGCGCTTTGCCTTGCCCCTCGCGTTGCCGGTCAGTCTGGCTTTTTTATTGTCGGCATGTGGCCATGAAGAAGCCCCTCCGGTCAGCGTGCGCCCGGCCATGGTGGTACAGCCAGAGCCCTCGGCCCAGGGAATGGAAAGCTATCCCGGCGAAGTTCGCGCGCGTTATGAGCCGGACCTTGCCTTCCGGATTGGCGGCAAAGTCAGCCGACGACTGGTCGAAGAAGGGCAGCGGGTCAAGGCTGATCAACCCCTGGCGGAACTCGATCCTCAGGACGTGCGCCTGCAACTGGAAGCCACCCGTGCCCAGGTCGCGGCTGCCGAAGCCAATCTGAACCTGGTGCGCGCCGAGCGTGATCGCTACAAGACCCTGATGGAGCGGCAGATGGTCAGCCGTTCGCAGTACGACAACGCGGAAAACCTCTACCGCTCCGGTGAGGCCCGCCTCAAGCAAATCAAAGCCGAATTCAACGTTTCGACCAATCAGGCCAGTTACGCGGTGCTGCGTGCGCCGCAGGATGGCGTGGTGGCCAAGCGTGCGGTTGAAGTCGGGCAAGTGGTGGCGGCCGGGCAAACCGTGTTTACCCTGGCCACCGATGGCGAGCGCGAAGTATTGATCAGCCTGCCGGAGCAGAGCTTCGGCCGCTTCAAGGTCGGTCAGCCGGTCTCGGTGGAGCTCTGGACCCAACCCGATCAGCGTTTCCCTGGGCAGATCCGTGAGTTGTCGCCTGCCGCCGATCCTAAATCCCGCACTTTTGCCGCCCGTATCGCTTTTACCGCCGGCAAGGTTCCCGCCGAACTCGGCCAGAGCGCCCGGGTGTTCATCCAGACTGCCGAAGTGGTGCCGTTGTCAGTGCCGCTGTCGGCCCTCACCGCAGAAAACGGCGCCACCTACGTGTGGGTGGTCGGCGCCAACAACACCTTGAAAAAAGTCCCGGTGCGGGTCGGTGCATTTGGCGAGAAAACCGTGCCGGTGCTCGAGGGACTGAACGCCAGCGACTGGGTGGTGGCGGCCGGTGTTCATGTGCTTCACGACGGGCAGCAAGTGCGCCCGGTGGATCGCTCCAATCGCGTGGTCAATCTGGCGCACAAGGAGTAATCCCCGATGGGTTTCAATCTATCCGAATGGGCGCTGCGTAACCGCCAGATCGTACTGTTCCTGATGCTCCTGCTGGCTGTGGTCGGGGCGTTGTCCTACACCAAGCTTGGCCAAAGCGAAGACCCGCCGTTCACCTTCAAGGCCATGGTAATTCGTACCAACTGGCCGGGGGCCACCGCCGAGGAAGTGGCGCGCCAGGTCACCGAGCGTATTGAAAAGAAACTGATGGAAACCGGCGAGTACGAACGGATCACCTCGTTCTCTCGCCCGGGCGAGTCCCAGGTGACGTTCATGGCGCGCGATTCCATGCATTCGGTGGATATCCCGGACCTCTGGTATCAGGTCCGCAAGAAGATCGGCGATATTCGCCAGACCCTGCCACCGGGTATCCAGGGCCCGTTTTTCAACGATGAATTCGGCACCACGTTCGGCAACATCTACGCCCTGACCGGCGAGGGCTTTGATTACGCAGTGCTCAAGGATTACGCCGACCGCATCCAGATCCAGCTGCAACGGGTCAAGGATGTGGGCAAGGTCGACCTGCTCGGGTTGCAGGACGAGAAGGTCTGGATCGAACTCTCCAACGTTAAACTGGCCACCCTCGGGGTGCCGCTGGCGGCGGTGCAGCAGGCACTTGAAGAACAGAACGCGATGTCCACCGCCGGCTTCTTCGAAACCACCAGCGAGCGTTTGCAGCTACGGGTCTCGGGGAATTTTCAGACGGTCGACGAGATCAAGAACTTCCCGATTCGCGTTGCAGATCGCACGTTCCGCATCGGTGATGTGGCGGACGTTCGTCGTGGCTTCAACGATCCACCGGCGCCGCGCATGCGCTTCATGGCTGAAGACGCCATCGGTCTGGCAGTGGCCATGAAGGACGGTGGCGATATTCTGGTATTGGGCAAGGCGCTGGAAATCGAGTTCGCCCGGATTCAGCAAAACCTGCCGGCCGGCATGCAGTTGCGCAAAGTCTCCGATCAACCCGCCGCGGTGAAAACCGGTGTGGGCGAGTTCGTTCAGGTGCTGGTGGAGGCCCTGGCGATTGTGTTGCTGGTGAGCTTCTTCTCCCTCGGCGTGCGCACCGGCATGGTCGTAGCGCTGGCGATACCGCTGGTGTTGGCGATGACGTTCGCCTGCATGTATTACTTAGGGATAGGCCTGCACAAGATTTCCCTCGGCGCGCTGGTGCTGGCGCTGGGCTTGCTGGTGGATGATGCGATCATCGCCGTGGAAATGATGGCGATCAAAATGGAACAGGGCTTCGACCGGATCAAGGCCGCCAGCTATGCCTGGACCAGCACCGCGTTCCCGATGCTCACCGGTACGTTGATCACCGCCGCCGGTTTCCTGCCGATCGCCACCGCGCAATCGGGCACCGGCGAGTACACCCGCTCGATCTTCCAGGTGGTGACCATTGCGCTACTGGCGTCGTGGGTGGCCGCCGTGGTTTTTGTGCCTTATCTGGGGGAGAAACTTCTGCCGGACCTGGCGAAAATTCACGCCGCCAAACACGGCACTGGCGACGGCCAACCCGACCCTTACGGCACGCCGTTCTATCAGCGCGTCAGACGGCTGGTGGAGTGGTGCGTGCGCCGACGCAAAACGGTGATCGTGCTGACCATCGTGATGTTCGTCGCGTCCGTGGTGCTGTTCCGTTTCGTGCCGCAGCAGTTCTTCCCGGCATCGGGGCGACTGGAATTGATGGTTGATCTGAAACTCGCCGAAGGTGCCTCCCTGAGCAACACCGCCGAGGAGGTCAAGCGTCTCGAAGGCCTGCTCAAGGATCACGCCGGGATCGACAACTATGTGGCTTATGTCGGCACCGGTTCGCCGCGTTTCTACCTGCCGCTGGACCAGCAACTTCCGGCTGCAAGCTTTGCGCAATTTGTTGTCCTGGCCAAAACCATCGAAGACCGCGAAGCCCTGCGCACTTGGCTGATCGAAACCCTCAATGAACAATTCCCGGCCCTGCGCTCGCGGGTCACGCGTCTGGAAAACGGCCCGCCGGTTGGCTATCCGGTGCAGTTCCGGGTCACCGGTGAGAACATAGCGGACGTCCGCGCCCTGGCACGTAAAGTCGCGGCCAAGGTTCGCGAGAACCCACACGTGGCCAACGTGCATCTGGATTGGGAAGAGCCGAGCAAAGTCGTGTACCTGAACGTCGATCAGGATCGCGCGCGGGCGCTGGGCGTGAGCACGGCGAACCTCTCGGGGTTCCTGCGAAGCTCGCTGACCGGCTCCAGTGTCAGTCAGTACCGCGAAGACAACGAATTGATCGAGATCCTGCTGCGCGGCACGGTGCATGAGCGCACTGAACTGGCGTTGCTGCCGAGCCTGGCCGTGCCGACCGACAACGGTCGCAGCGTGGCGCTGTCGCAGATTGCCACGCTGGAATACGGCTTCGAAGAAGGCATCATCTGGCACCGTAACCGCCTGCCCAACGTGACGGTTCGCGCCGACATCTACGGCAAGGAACAACCGGCGACACTGGTGCAGCAAATCATGCCGACCCTCGATCCGATCCGCGCCGAACTGCCGGACGGCTATCTGCTGGAAGTCGGCGGTACGGTGGAAGACTCGGCCCGTGGGCAGAACTCGGTGAAGGCCGGCGTGCCGCTGTTCATCGTGGTGGTGCTGACGTTGCTGATGCTGCAACTGCGCAGTTTCTCACGCACTGCCATGGTGTTTCTGACAGCGCCGCTGGGGTTGATCGGGGTGACGCTGTTCCTGATGGTGTTCCGTCAGCCGTTCGGTTTCGTCGCCATGCTCGGGACCATCGCGCTGTCCGGGATGATCATGCGTAACTCGGTGATTCTGGTGGATCAGATCGAGCAGGACATTGCTGCCGGGCTCAAGCCCTGGCAGGCGATCATCGAGGCGACGGTGCGACGTTTCCGGCCGATTGTGTTGACCGCGCTGGCGGCGGTGCTGGCGATGATTCCATTATCGCGCAGTGTGTTTTTCGGGCCGATGGCGGTGGCGATCATGGGCGGGCTGATTGTGGCGACGGCGTTGACGTTGCTGTTCTTGCCGGCGTTGTATGCGGCTTGGTTCAGAGTGAAAAAAGAACCGGTTTGATCTTGGCGGCCTTCGGGCCGACCATGTTCTTGTTGGTGGTGTACATATCCATTTCTGCGGTAACGGCGGCTTATGGTTTCGCCCTTACGGCGACTCCCTTTTTTACAAGCGCCTAAAAAAGGAAGCAAAAAACACTCGCCCCAAGCGTCCGGCCCCTCGCTAAGGCTCGGGGTTCCTTCGCTCCGGTATCCATCTGGGGGCATCGCCCTACGGTTGGCTTCGCTTCAACCTACATGCGATGTGTTCGACTGCGTCGAACGGCGCTGCGCGCCAATCCCCAGATGAACACCTCCACTCAGCCTCCCGAAGGGGCGGGTGAATCAAGATCAAAAGCGGCAGGCGAGCTAACGCTCGACCTGTTGAGTGGTGAGGGGTGGGTGTACGCCGCTCCATCGTAGGGGGGAGCGGTGCGGCGATCCGACTTGCCCGCGAAGGCGGCCTGACAGCCGATCAGTCCATGGCGGGTGCAATCTTTTGACGTTGGTTTTCAAGATCAAAAGATCGCAGCCTGCGGCAGCTCGCTTGTCTCAGAATCGTTTGAAACTGAGTCAAATGATCGGAATATTGTATTCAGAACTCAGTTTCGTGAGTTTTTGAGACAGCATTCGTGGAGGCGAGCTTGATAGTCGATGATGAACCGCGTGCTCGATAATCTAGATCCGCAGACGTAGCACAAATGAAAAGCCCGCTGCCCCCTTAAAAGGTCAGCGGGCTTTTTGCTGAGTCTGATTATTCCCAACCCATGGGAACGATCAGGTGACGGCTCAGAACAATATCTTCGCCACATCCGCGAAGCGCTTGGCAAAGTGCACGGTAATCCCTTCTTTCAGGTATTCCGGCAACTCTTCGAAATTACCCCGATTAGGCTCCGGCAAAATCAGTTCATTGATCTTCTGCCGACGCGCTGCGATGACTTTTTCGCGCACACCGCCAATCGGCAGTACATGCCCGGTCAGCGTCAGTTCACCGGTCATGGCTACGCCTTTTTTCGGTGGCTGGTTACGGGCGAGCGAAAGCAGGGCGCTGGCCATGGTTACGCCGGCGCTCGGGCCGTCTTTCGGCGTTGCGCCTTCGGGTACATGGAGATGGACGAATGCTTCGTCGAAGAACGTCGGGTCACCGCCGAATTGCTTCAGATGGGAGCTGACGTAGCTGTAGGCGATTTCCGCCGACTCTTTCATCACGTCTCCCAGTTGCCCGGTGAGTTTGAAGCCTCGGTTGAGGGTGTGAATGCGCGTGGCTTCGATCGGCAGGGTCGCGCCGCCCATGCTGGTCCAGGCCAGCCCGGTGATCACGCCGACGCCGGACAGCACTTGCTCGTTGCGGAACACCGGGCGGCCGAGTGAGGCTTCCAGGTCTTTGGGGCCGAGTTTGATGACGGCTTTCGGTTCATCGAGCAGTTTCATCACCGCTTTGCGCACCAGTTTGCCGAGGTTTTTCTCCAGCTGACGGACTCCGGCCTCACGGGCATAGCCGTCGATCAAGGCCCTCAATGCAGTGTCGCTAATGCTCAAGTTGCCTTTGGATACGCCGGCCTTTTCCAGCTGTTTCGGCCACAGGTGACGCTTGGCGATGGCAACTTTTTCTTCGGTGATGTAACCCGACAGGCGAATCACTTCCATCCGGTCCAGCAACGGGCCGGGGATCGAGTCCAGGGTGTTGGCGGTGCAGACGAATAGCACTTTCGACAGGTCCAGGCGCAAGTCCAGGTAATGGTCGAGGAATTCGACGTTCTGTTCCGGGTCGAGGGTTTCCAGCAGCGCCGAGGCCGGGTCGCCCTGGTAGCTCTGGCCCATCTTGTCGATCTCGTCGAGCATGATCACCGGGTTCATCACTTCGACGTCTTTCAACGCCTGGACGAGTTTGCCCGGTTGTGCGCCGATGTAGGTGCGGCGATGGCCCTTGATCTCGGCTTCGTCACGCATGCCGCCAACGCTGAAGCGGTAGAACGGTCGACCGAGGGATTCGGCGATGGATTTACCAACGCTGGTCTTGCCCACGCCCGGCGGGCCCACCAGCAACACGATGGAGCCGCTGATCTCGCCTTTATAGGCACCGACTGCGAGGAACTCGAGGATGCGGTCCTTGATGTCGTCGAGGCCGGCGTGGTGTTTGTCCAGCACCTTGCGCGCATGCTTGAGGTCGAGTTTGTCCTCGCCATACACGCCCCACGGCACCGAAGTCGCCCAATCGAGGTAGTTGCGGGTCACCGCGTATTCCGGCGATCCGGTTTCGAGGATCGACAGTTTGTTCATTTCCTCAACGATGCGTTTCTGCGCCTGGGGCGACAACACCTTGCCCGTCAGGCGTTGCTCGAACTGTTCGATGTCGGCGCTGCGATCGTCCTTGGTCAGCCCCAGCTCTTGCTGGATGACCTTGAGTTGTTCCTTAAGGAAGAACTCGCGCTGATGTTCGCCAATCTTGCGGTTAACTTCAGCGGAAATCTCTTTCTGTAAGCGCGCGACTTCGACTTCCTTGCGCAGCATCGGCAGGACTTTTTCCATGCGCTTGAGCATCGGCACGCAGTCGAGCACTTCTTGCAACTCGCTGCCCGTGGCCGAGGTCAGGGCGGCGGCGAAGTCGGTCAGGGGCGACGGATCGTTGGGGCTGAAGCGGTTGAGGTAGTTTTTCAACTCTTCGCTGTACAGCGGGTTCAGCGGCAGCAGCTCCTTGATCGCATTGATCAGCGCCATGCCGTAGGCCTTGACCTCGTCGGTCGGCTCGGTGGGCTGGTGCGGGTATTCGACTTCCACCAGGTACGGTGGGCGATGGTGCTTGAGCCAGGTTTTGATGCGCACCCGGGTCAGGCCCTGGGCGACGAATTGCAGTTTGCCGTTTTCGCGGCTGGCGTGATGGACTTTGACCAGCGTGCCGTATTCCGGCAGGGCTTTGGTGTCGAAATGGCGCGGGTTGTCCTGGGGGGCGTCCATGAAGAACAGGGCCAGGGAATGGTGGTCGGACTGGCTCACCAGTTCGAGAGTCTCGGCCCACGGCTCTTCGTTGACGATCACCGGCAGCACTTGCGCCGGGAAGAAAGGCCGGTTGTGGATCGGGATGATGTAGACCTTGTCCGGCAGGTTCTGGCCAGGCAGGGTGAGGCCTTTACCGGTTGAAGGGTGTTCGTTTTTGTCTGTTTCGGCGTATTCGCTCGGGTCTTCAGGGAATTCTTGCTGGTCGGTCATGGGGCACCTGCGCAATAGGGTATGGATCTTAGATGGGGCAGGTGGGGGGTGGTTTCAATGGCCCTGGCTATTTCAGAGTGTGTGTTCAGGGTTTTGACAGGTCTTGGGTCTCCAAAGGGCCCCGCACTTACAGGGATTTTGGGGATGGCGGGGATTGCAGCGCCCACAAAAAAAGGCGACGCCCCTCACAGGGCGTCGCCTTTGTTTTAACTGCCGCTACCGCTTATTCCGACAGTTTGTACGCAATCACATAGTCACCTTGCTTGGTGCCCAACGAGCCGTGACCACCCGCAACAACGAGCACGTATTGCTTGCCGTCCTTGCCGGTGTAGGTCATCGGTGTGGTTTGCGCGCCGGCTGGCAGGCGGCCTTCCCACAGCTGCTTGCCGTTTTTCACGTCGTAGGCGCGCAGGTACTGGTCGAGGGTGCCGCTCAGGAAGGCCACGCCACCGGCAGTGGTGAAGGTCCCGCCCAGGCTCGGTACGCCCATGCTCAGAGGGATCGGAACCGGCGAGCTGTCGCGCACGGTGCCGTTCTTGTGCTTCCAGATGGTTTTGTGGGTGGTCAGGTCGACCGCCGCCACGTAACCCCACGCCGGTGCCTGGCATGGCAGGCCCATTGGCGACAGCAGGGCTTCGAGGATCACGCCGTATGGCGCGCCTTTGTTGGGCTGTACGCCTTGGGTTTCGCTGACGCGAGGGCCTTGTTTGGCGATTTCGGCGGCCGGGATCAGTTTCGATTTGAACGCCATGTAGCTCGGGTTCACGAAAGCAATCTGACGCACCGGGTCAACCGACATGCCGCCCCAGTCGAACACGCCGAAGTTACCTGGATAAACGATCGAGCCTTGCAGCGACGGCGGCGTGAACATGCCGTCGTAACGCAGGGATTTGAAGTCGATCCGGCACAGCATCTGATCGAACGGGGTCACGCCCCACATGTCGCGTTCCTTGAGGGTCGGCGGCACGAAGTTCAGGTCGGACATCGGTTGGGTCGGCGAAGTGTGGTCGCCTTCCACCGCGCCTTGCGGTACCGGGATTTCATTGATCGGCACGATCGGTTGGCCGTTGCTGCGGTCCAGCACGTAGATGCTGCCTTGCTTGGTGGACGCGAGCACCGCCGGTTTCACACCGTCTGCGGTTTTCAGGTCCATCAGGGTTGGCTGGCCACCGACGTCCATGTCCCACAGGTCATGGTGAGTGAACTGGAAGTGCCAGCGCACTTTGCCGGTGGCGATGTCCAGCGCGGTCAGGCCGGCGGAGTGCAGTTCCGATTCAGGGGTACGCGCGCCACCGAACTGATCCGGGGTCTGGTTGCCCATCGGCAGGTAGAGCATGCCGAGTTTTTCGTCGACGGCGAACATGGACCACATGTTCGGTGAGTTGCGGGTGTAGACCTTGCCTTCGGCAATGGGCGTGGTGTCGTCCGGATTGCCGCTGTCCCAGTTCCACACCAGTTTGCCGGTGTGCACGTCGAACGCGCGGATGACGCCGCTTGGCTCGTCGGTGGAAACGTTGTCGGTGACGTGGCCGCCAATCACCACCAGGTCTTTGGTGACCGCCGGTGGCGAAGTGGAGTAGTAACCACCAGGGGTGAAGCTGCCGATGTTGGCGGTCAGGTCGACCTGGCCACCGTTACCGAAGTCTTCGCACATCTTGCCGGTGTCGGCGTTCAGGGCGATCAGGCGGGTGTCGGCGGTCGGCAGGAAGATCCGGCGCGGGCAGACGCTGGTCACTGGCGCGTTGGCAGTGCCGGTCGGGCTCTGCTCGGACGCGTAGGCGGCATCATCGTGATAGGTCACGCCACGGCAGGTCATGTGCGCCCAACCCTTGAAGTTCGCCGCGTTCTGCGTGGAGAGCTTCGGATCGAAACGCCAGATTTCCTTGCCGGTGTCCGGGTCCAGTGCGATCACCTGGCTGTGCGGCGTGCAGACATAGAGCATGCCGTTGGCTTTGAGCGGGGTGTTTTCGGCGGTGGTTTCGCCCGGGTCGTTCGGGCCAGGCAGGTCACCGGTGCGGAACGTCCAGGCGGGAACCAGTTTGCTGACGTTCTGCGGGGTGATTTGCGCCAGTGGCGAGTAGCGATCGCCATGGGCACTGCGGCCGTAGGAGTTCCAGTCGCCATCCGGCATGGCCGGGGCGGTATTGCTCATGCCAGGCACAGCGTCACGGTCCAGTTGGCCTTTGATTTCACCGGGGTTGGTGAACAGGCTGGCCAGCGCGGCGATACCGGCGATGACCACGGCAGCACTCAGCACACCGGTGCCGACCGGGTTGAAGTCGCCGCGACGCAACGGGCGACGAAACCATGGCAGCAGCATGACGATGCCGAGGGTAAAGAGCAGCGCCAGACGCGGCACCAGTTGCCACCAGTCCAGACCGACTTCCCACAGTGCCCAGACGGTACTGGCGAACAGCACCATAGCGTACACGCTCAGCGCCGCATAACGGTCGGCTAGCAGCAGCCCACCGGCCACCATCAGGCCGATACCGGCCAGCAGGTAATACAGCGAGCCGCCGAGCATGCTCAGCTTGATCCCCCCGGCCAGCAAGGCCAGGCCCATTAGTAGAAGCAGAATGCCGAGCAGGGTCGGCAATAAACGGCTTCGACTCAAAGCACCATCAGTGCTCATAGTGTGGTTCTCCGTGACGTTTTAAGTAGTGCCGCGCAAGTTCACTGTAGATGACGATCTGGCGCGGGCATGGTTCATCGAAAAAGTGTTTGGTTGATGCGGTCCTGATGGGAGCAGGCTTGCCAGTTCCCACAGGTTTTATGCGTTTGATCAGAACGATGACTGGATCTTGATCCCGCCAATCAGCGCGTCGTCGACCTTGTCCACGCCACCGGGGTGGCGGATGTATTGCAGGTTCGGGCGCACGGTCAGCCAGTTGGTGACGTGCACGCCGTAATAGAGCTCGCTGCTGTATTCGGTGTCTTGCGGGGGCAGGAACGACGGATCGTCGAAGTCGAAGGCGGCGCGGGCCTGGTTGGTGGCCTCGGCGTTCTTGCGGTAGGCCGGGTTGACGTGGACACGGGCCAGGGCGAAGCCGATATCGTCTTTGGCGCGGGCATCGAACAGGCCTTTGTAGACGACGCCGGCCTGGACATAGTTGTCGATGGCGTTGGTCTTCTTGTCGTGCATCGTGGCATTGGCGAACACACTCAGGCCGCGTGAGTTGTCGCTGGCGCGGCTGGTCAGTTGCTGCTGAATACCGAGCCATACGCCATGTTTGCTCGATGCACTGCGGTAAGCCTCGCCGCTCAGGGCGGCCGGCTGGCCATTGCCGTCCTTATAAACGTCGCTGGCCTTGGCGCTGCTGTAGTTGTAACCGGCGCGGTATTCACCCGGCAGGCCATTGAGCTTCGGGGTCCAGACCAGTTCTACCGGCAGGATTGCGCCCTGAGTGCCGCTGCCGCTGAGCTTGAAACCGTTGCCGCGATCCAGATTGGACGGGTTTTGCTCGTAAGCCCCGACTTGTGCGTAAAGCTCGGGCGTCAGGTGATATTTGACGCGCATGGCCCACTGGCTGACGGGCCAGTTGTACCAGATGCCACCGACCCAGTTACCGACCTGGGAGCCGCAGAACGCCAGGTTCTGGAAGTCGCAGGGGAAGCTGTTGAAGTCTTCACCCTCGCCGAAGCGGCCGACCTTGATGTCGAGCTTCTGGTCGAAGAATTTCTGCTGATACCACATCTGCGTCAGGCGCCAGGTCTGGCCACGACCCCAGACTTCCTGCGCCGAGGTGAAACCGCCGACACGCGGGTCGTTGATCCGGTCGTTGCTGATGTTGTTGCCATTGCGTTCGGTGATGGTCAGCTGAAACTCAGCGTCGTCCCAACCCAGAATCTTCTGCAAGTCCAGGTGAGTGCCCAAGGCAAACTGATCGCTGTAGCGCGCGGTACGGTCATGGTCGTAGCCGCCGTGCAAATTGCTGCCCATTTCACCGGTGTAATCGACTTTGAAGTCGTAGCCTTTTTCCGAAAGTTCGGTGCGAGTGCCGTTCCAGTCACCCAGCATCCATGGCGAGTTGCTATCGAAGGCTGGCGCGGCCTGGGCGCAAGTGGCAAGGCCCAGAGCGGTGAACCCGCTGATCAGCTTCAGGGCTTTTCGGCTGGACACAACGGGTGAGACAGCGCTGTCTCGCGGAGTTTGAAAATCAGGCATAGAGAAGGAATTCTTGATCTTTTTCTAAAGGGGATGCGCTGAACGCAGCAGGAATGCAGCAGGGGAGAAGCGTTTCAGCAGGACGGGCGTAAGGATAATGTTCTGTAACACATTGAGAAAGGGCTTTTACTGACATGGATCATTTCGGATTTGGTAACAGTCGGCTGCGACCGGTCGCCGCAGTGCCAGGTGGCGCAAAAAAAAGGCGGACTGAATAGTCCGCCTCGCCATGTTTCAGGGCCGTTAATTCAACAGATAGACCGGGAAGCATTCACACAAATGCATCACCCGTCGACGGACATTGTCCAGCAGTGCCGCATTGGTCGGTTGCTCAAGCAGGTCGGCAATCAGGTTGGCCACTTCGGCGCATTCGGCTTCACCGAAGCCCCGCGTGGTCAGGGCGGGTGTACCAATGCGGATGCCGCTGGTGATCGCAGGTTTTTGCGGATCGTCGGGGATCGCGTTCTTGTTCAAGGTGATGTGGGCGCTCTCGAGCAACGCCTCGGCATCTTTTCCGGTGATGTTCTTCGCGCGCAGATCGAGCAGGAACATGTGGCAGTCGGTGCCCCCTGACACCACCCGCAGGCCGCGTCGAGTAAGGATATTCGCCATGGTCCTGGCGTTGTCGATGACGCGTTGCTGATAGTGCTTGAACTCATCGCCGAGGGCTTCGTTGAGCGCTACGGCCTTGGCGGCGATGACGTGCATCAGAGGTCCGCCCTGATAGACCGGGAATATCGTCTTGTCGAGCAACGCCGCATGTTCGCGTTTGGCCAGGATCAGACCACCCCGTGGGCCGCGCAGCGTTTTATGAGTGGTCGAGGTGACGAAGTCGGCAATGCCGACCGGCGAGGGGTACAGGCCGGCTGCGATGAGTCCGGCGTAGTGCGCCATGTCGACCATCAGGTACGCCCCGATTTCATCGCAGATGTTGCGAAAACGCTGGAAGTCGATGGTCCTTGAATACGCCGAGGCACCGGCAATGATCATTTTCGGCCGGTGTTCCCGGGCCAGGGCTTCCATCTCGGCGTAGTCGAGGGTTTCGCTGTGTTTTTCCAGGCCGTAAGAATAGGCGGTGTAGAACTTGCCGGAGAAGTTTACCGAGGCGCCATGGGTCAAGTGGCCGCCATCGGCCAGGGACATTCCCAGAATCGTGTCGCCAGGGTTGAGCACAGCGAGAAACACGGCCTGGTTGGCCTGGGAGCCGGAGTGCGGCTGGACGTTGGCATATTCGCTGCCAAACAGTTTGCAGGCACGTTCGATGGCGAGGCTTTCAATCTCGTCGACCACTTTACAGCCACCGTAATAGCGCTTGCCTGGGTAGCCTTCGGCGTACTTGTTGGTCAGCACCGAACCTTGGGCTTCCAGCACTTCTTCGCTGACGTAGTTTTCCGAGGCGATCAACTCCAGGTGGGTTTCCTGGCGGTTGCGTTCGCGGCCGATCAGGCGAGCGAGGGTGGGGTCTAGATTCTGCAGGCTCATGGAGGGCATTCCTTTAAATGAGTGCTTCAGCCAAGGGGGCTGGCGCGTGACGCGGCAACACCCGTGACTGGCTTTTGCTGGTATCGGAAAGAAAAATGGACGTGTCTTTCAGACCGCTGCCGGTGATCAGCACCACGGCGGTTTGCGGCGTGTCGGGGTGTTCTTCGGCGTACTTGAGCAGACCGGCGAAGGCGCTGGCGGCCCCGGCTTCGGGGAAAACGCCGGTGCTGGCGGCCAGTCTGGACGCCGCTGCGACAATGCTCGGGTCACTGACACAGATGAACTCGCCCTCGCTGGCCGTTACCGCGCGCAAGGCCTTGAGACGGTCGCGCGGCAGGGCCACGTTGATGCTGCTGGCGAGGCTGGTAGGCGTAATGCGTTCGGTCTGCTGCATCGGCTGGTCGCTGCGCCAGGCTCGATACATGAAATTGCTGTTTTGCGCCTGTACGCCGATCAGCCGTGGCATGCGTTCAATCCAGCCCAGTTGCAGCAGATCGAAGAAGCCTTTGTACACCGAGCCCAGGATGCAGCCATTGCCGACTGGGACAAACACCAGGTCCGGGACTTGCCAGGCGAGCTGTTCGCACATCTCGAAAGCCACGGTTTTCTTGCCTTCGCTCATGTACGAATTGATGCCGGTGGTGCGGTTGTACCAGCCATGGGTTTCGCAGGCGTCGAAGCATTGTTCGAACGCTTCGTCGTATTGCCCATCGACCAGTACGATCTCGGCACCGTAGCCCTGCATTTGTGCGAGTTTCTCGCGGGGAGCACTTTTTGGCAGGTAAATCACGTTGCGCAGACCCAGGCTCGCGCTCATTCCGGCCAGCGCCGAAGCAGCGTTGCCAGTGCTGGCGACGGCGACGGTGCTCGCACCGGATTGCATCGCATGGGCTACAGCCAGGGCGCTGGCGCGATCCTTCAATGAGCCGGTAGGCTGCCGGGATTCATCCTTGATGAATACCTTGATTGGCGCCTCTCTGCCGAGCAATTCGGGACGTGAATACAACGGCGTGTTACCCACCAGTAATGGTGGAATGAACTGCGTGGAATTCAGCGGCATCAGCCGGTCATAACGCCACATTCCCCGGGCGTGGTCATGAGCCAGACTGTCCCGTGACCATTCGCGTGCCAGTGTCGGGTAATCGTAGAGCGCATCGAGAGCACCATCGATTTTGCAATGGGGGCAGTAGTAGCTGACTTCATGTGGCTGGTAGCGGCGTTCGCAAGCCAGGCACTGCAATACATACTCTCTGTAAGACTTCTTCATGGCCAACCCTTGAAAGTACGCTTCCCTGACAACGTCGGTTCAGCGCGGAAACACGGATCACTCCGATGCGCCGGACCGACGGGTACTTCGCTATCCGAAGATTTTTTTTCAGACCACCATGATGGCGTCGATGGCGACCAGGGTATTGCGCGCCAAGGCGCTGGCGCCGGCGGTGGTGCGGGCTGGATAAGGCTGGGTGAAATACTCTTCCATGACCCGGTTCAGGGTCGGGAACTCGCTCAGGTCCGTGATGAACGCAGTGACCTTGACCACGTTCGCCAGAGTGCCGCCCGCGGCTTCGGCCATCTGCGCCAGATTGTCCAGGGTCTGACGCAGTTGCCCTTCGAAATCCTGAGCCAGCACTTCATTGTTCAACGCCGAGACCGGGGTCTGTGCCGACAGGTAGATGGTCTGCCCATGACTGACCTTGATGCCTTGGGAGTAAGTGCCCAGAGGCAGCGGGGCCTTGTCGGTGAAGATGACGTTTTCTTCGCCCAGAAAAGGTTTGGCCAAGGGCTGGAGTTGAGCGTTGGTCTGCATGATGACGATCCTTGTTAGTGGGTTGGGGGGTTAGTGCAAGTCGGCAACCTGTCGCACGGCCAGGGCCGAGAATTCCTCGTCACGGCAACGCGCCGGGGAAAAGTGCTGGTAGTTGAGGTGCAGGGCCGCCAGGTCGGACGGCATTGCGTTGCCCAGTGCGGCGTGACTGCACAACCGGGCAATGGCCGGTGCGGCCTGAATGCCGTAGCCGCCCAGTGCGGCAAGCCAGATGAAACTTTCCTGCAACGGGTCCTGGCCTAATACCGGCGAACGGTCGGCAACAAAGGTGCGCAGGCCTGCCCACTTGTTGATGATCGAGCGAGGGCGCAGCCGTGTGGTGTTTTGCAGGCGATCCATGGTGATGGCCAGATCGAGTTCATCCGGCAGGGCATCGCAAGGCAACGACGGGCTTTCATCGCAAGGCGAGACGATCAGGCGTCCGGCTTCCGGCTTGATGAAAATGTCTTCGTCGACCGTTCCCAGGTATGGTGTGCGGTGCACGTCGCATTGCGGATCGACCGCCAGCACCGTGCGGCGCAGTGGCCGCACACCTACCTTCGGCAAACCGCAGCGCTCGGCCAATTCATCGGCCCAGGCGCCGGCGGCGTTGACCACAATCGCGGTCTCGAGGTGCTGGCCATCCTGGGTGTGTAACGTCCAGTGACCGGCACGGTACTGGCCCCGCAACACTTCGGTCTCACGTTTGACCACACCGCCGCGAGCGCGCAGGCCGCCAAGATAGGCACCATGAATGCCGTGTACATCCAGATCGAAGGCGCTGGGTTCGAAAATCCCCGCGCTCCACGCGCCCTCTGCCAAGTAAGGCACCAGTTCAAGGACTTGTTTCTCGTCGAGGAACTGCGCCGTCGGCACCTGCCCGAGAACCGCGGTGAAACGGGCGGCCAACTTATCCACACGTGCCGCCTGGGCCACGATCAACGCACCCCGTGGTGCCCACAATGGATGTTCGGCGAGCCCCTCGGGCGGATTCTCGAAAAAGCTCCGGGAGGCACAAGTCAGCGAGCGGATCTGCTGGTTGCCGTAGCTTTCCATGGAAATCGCCGCCGAACGCCCGGTGGTGTGATAGGCCAGTTGTGGTTCGCGTTCAAGCAGGCACACGCTGCCGTGAGCCGCCAGTTCATAGGCGGCGGATACCCCGGCAATCCCGCCGCCAACCACGATGAAGTCGTAACGAGCGGTCATGGTCGGCTGCCCTCGACGACGGTGCCGGATTTGCTTTCCCGGGTGTAGGTCAGTACGAAATGTGCCACGAGCCCGAAGATCAGCCCCCAGAATGCAGCGGCCAGCCCCAGGAAACTCATGCCCGAGGCGGTGACCAGGAAGGTGATCAGCGCCGCTTCACGTTGTTTCTCGTCAGCCATGGCTCCGGTCAGCCCGGCGCTGATCGCCCCGAACAGGGCCAGGCCGGCGAGGGAGGCGATCAGCTCTTTGGGCAAGGCAGAAAACACCGAAGCGAGGGTCGCGCCGAAGATGCCCATCAGAATGTAGAACACCCCGCAGGCGATCCCGGCGATGTAGCGCTTGTCGCGATCTTCATGGGCTTCGCGGCCGGTGCAGATAGCGGCGGTGATGGCCGCCAGGTTTAAGCCATGGGAGCCGAATGGCGCCATCAAAATCGAGCCGATGGCTGTGACCGAAATGATCGAGCGCGCGGGGGTGTTGTAGCCCGAGGTGCGCAACACCGCCATGCCCGGCACGTACTGCCCGGTCAGGGTGACGAGGGCCAGCGGCAGGCCGATATTGATGATCGCGTGCCAGCTCCACTGCGGGGCAATGAAGATCGGGTGAGCGACATCGACGGTGATCGAACCTGTGTTGAGTCCACCGAACGAGGCGGCCACGGCGCAGCCGACAATCAATACCGACAGGATGGCGTAGCGCGGTGAAAAGCGTTTGAACAGCAGGTACGCCGCGATCATTGACAGCACCATGCTCGGCTGCAGCTTGATTGAGGTGAAGAGTTCAGCGCCGAAACGAAACAGGATGCCGGCGAGCATGGCGGCGGCGATGGCTTTTGGCAGGCGACTCATCAATTTGTCGAACGCACCGGACAAGCCGACCACCGCGATAATCACCGAAGCCACCACATAGGCGCCGATGGCCTCGGGCAGGGAGACCGTGGGCAGCATCGACACCAGCAACGCCGCACCCGGTGTCGACCATGCCGTAATCACCGGAATCCGCAAGCGCCAGCTCAATAACAGACCGGTAATGCCGCTGCCGATGGAAATAGCCCAGATCCAGGACGACACTTGATCATTGGGCAGGTGTGCCTCCCGGGCCGCCTGAAACACGATGATCAGCGGGCCGGCATAGGAAATGATCACGGCGATGAAGCCTGCAATGATCGCTGACAGGGATAGATCCTTTCTGAGTGTGTCCATGATGTCTCGGCTTGGCGTGGCTGGCACGCGGTGATTCAGAATGAGATTGAGTCGATTGCTTCGATTCGAGATGAGTGTATTTGAATGAATTGAGTTGATTCAATAGGCGAGGAGGTTGTTACGAGATGTTTTTTTGCTATCAAGCTGTATTTGTCAGGCTTTTTTCAAATAACTATTTGATTTATAAGAAAATATAGTTTTTGAAAAATATTTTGCATGAAAGATGCTTTTCGATTCATTCGCCGAATCAATCGACTCAATTTATTGATTGAATCCATTTATTAGTTGCCTAACCACCATGTGATATGCTCGGATATTCATCATTTCTACGATGGGTAGCGATCATTCATGTGGGTTCCTCAGCTAAGCGAGTTCAGCCAGCCGATGTATTTGTCGATTGCCGACGCGTTGGCGCGCGATATCAGCAACGGCGTGTTGAACGAAGGTGATCGTCTGCCGACCCTGCGGGAGCTGGCCACCACGCTGAATGTCACGCCCGGTACCATCAGCCGTGCCTATAGCGAAGCCCATCGGCGGCGTCTGGTGCAGGGGGAAGTAGGGCGTGGCACTTATGTGCTCAACCAGAAACAGTTGGAACTGCCGGCCAGCAACAGTGCCGTTTCGCTGAATCTTGGGCAGTCTGAGTTATTGGACCTTTCGATCATCAAGCCTTACAGCGAAACCCTGGAATACTGGTTGCGTGGAGCCTTGGTGGGCATGGCCAAAAGCACGGATTTTGCCCATACCCTCGACTATGCCCCCGATGGCGGTCATCCGGCTCATCGCGAGGCGGGCGCGCAATGGCTGCGCCATTCGTTGCCCGATGCACAATGGCAGCAAGTGGTGATCACCGCCGGCGCACAGCATGGTTTGATGGTCGCGATGAGTGCGTTGACCAACGCCGGTGATCTGGTGCTCTGCGAGGAGCTCTGCTACCCCGGCATCATTTCCCTTGCCCATGGACTCGAACGACGCCTGCGTGGCGTACCAATGGACGATGAAGGGATCATTCCCGAAGCGCTGCGTGAGCTGTGCCAGCGTGAGAAACCGGCGATGCTGGTCTGCGTGGCGACGTGCCAGAACCCAACGGCGGCGATCATGTCGCAAAAACGTCGGGCACAAATCGCGGCGTTGGCCGAGGAGTTCGACTTCATTATCCTAGACGATGACATCTACGGTTTTCTGGCCACCGACCCGTCGATCAAGCCGCTGTCGGCGTTTGCCCCGGATCGTTCGGTGTACCTGACCAGTCTGTCGAAGTCGGTCATGCCGGCCTTGCGGATTGGCTATCTCTATAGCCCGCCGAAACTGCTGTCGCGCCTGACCTCCATGGTGCGCAGCAGCGTCTGGATGCCGTCGCCATTGACCGCTCAGTTGGCCAGCAACGTGATCACCGAGGGGCTGGATAAAAAGCTGATACGCATTCAGCGCAACGAGGCCGCCGGGCGGCAGGCGATCGCTCAGGAAATCTTCGCCAATTTCGAGCTCAAGACCCAGCCGTATTCCTACCACGTCTGGTTGACGTTGCCCGAGCCCTGGACCAGCGACGAATTCACCATGCTGGCCCGTGCCAACGGTGTGCTGGTCCTCAGCGGTACCCAGTTCCAGGCCGAACGTAGCGGCATTACGCGCTGCGTGCGACTGGTGTTGATGTCGCCCACCAGCCAGGACGAATTGCGGTTTGCCCTGACCAAGCTGGCCAGCCTGATCGATTCGGACCCGCGTCGTTATTACTGAGCCGGGTGCTATCTCCTGACGTTTGTCCCTCGGATGATGGCCAACTCACCTACAGTTAATTCAGTCTCTGACGAATGCCTCTGTCCGGAGCCCTTCCACCGGACGAAAGCCTCCGTTAAGGTGCGCGGCTTCCCATCCTTTCATCGTTCGAAGGCCCGGCATGACCGAACACAACCCTGATCCCCTGCACGGCGTGACGCTGGAGCAAATCCTCAACGCCCTGGTTGCGCACTACGAGTGGTCGGGGCTGGCCGAGCGTATCGATATCCGCTGCTTCAAGAGCGACCCAAGCATCAAGTCGAGCCTGACCTTTTTGCGCAAAACTCCGTGGGCGCGGGAGAAGGTCGAGCGTCTGTACGTGAAACTGATGCGCACCAAGCGCCCGGTTTGAGCATGGTCATACCTTCGACCGCGAGGCATCGTTGTGTGGCCTTGGCGGCGATTCTGGGCTGGGCGGGCTTGAGCATTCAGATGTACCTGATTCTCTATGCCCGCTGGAGTATCGCGGCCAGCCTGCTGGGCGGGCTGGTGAGTTTTTTCAGCTTTTTCACGGTGCTGACCAATACGCTGGTGGCGGTGGTGCTGACCTGTGAACTGACGTCTCGCGAGTCGGCGGCGCGACGCTGGTTTTTGCAGCCGTGGGTGAGCAGTGCCATTGCGGTGAGTATCGCGGTGGTCGGCGTGGCGTACAGCCTGTTGTTGCGCCATTTATGGCATCCCGAAGGCTGGCAATGGCTGGCCGATGAGCTGATGCATGACGTCATGCCGCTGCTGTTCCTGGTTTATTGGTGGTTCTGTGTACCCAAGGGGACGTTGCGGCTGCGGCACATTGCGTTGTGGGTGATTTATCCGCTGGTGTACTTCGGCTATTCGCTTTGGCGTGGGCATCTGCTGGCGGTTTATCCCTACCCGTTCATTGATGTCGACAAACTGGGTTATCCACAGGTGTTCGTGAATGCCGGAGGATTGTTGGCGGGGTTTGTGCTGATTTCACTGCTGGTGATCGGGTTGGATCGGTGGCGCACGGATCGCAAGTGAACACTGACTGTGGCGAGGGAGCTTGCCCCTCGCCACAGAAAGCATGCACAGCGTTTATTCCTCGTCGCTGTCTTCCAGCCGCCAGTAGCCGACAGCCTTCACAAACTGCTCGTCCAGCCCGTGCTCATCGAGCAATGCCCGGCGGATCTGCCGCGACGCTTTGGTTTCGGTCGCCACCCACGCATACAGATTGCCAGCGGGCACTTTGATCTGTTGCACGGTGGTCAGCAGGTTGTTTTTGCCGCCTTCACGCAGCACCCAGATCACATCGACTTGCGCGGCGCTTTCCAGGCGTTGTTGTTCGGCGCCGTTTTCCACTTCCACGATCACCAGTGCGCGCCGATTGGCGGCCAGGCCTTCGAGTCGACGGGCGATGGCGGGCAGGGCGGTTTCGTCACCGATCAGCAGGTAGCTGTCGAAGATGTCCGGCACGATCATCGAGCCACGCGGCCCGCCGATGTGCAGGAACTGGCCGGGTTTGGCCTGCTCGGCCCAGGTCGAGGCAGGGCCGTCGCCGTGCAGCACGAAGTCGATGTCCAGTTCCAGCGTGTCCAGGTCGTAACGACGGGGCGTGTAGTCGCGCATTGCGGGCATCGGCCCGTTGTCCTTGCCGGCACCGAGTACCAGGGTTTCCAGCGCGGCCTGTTCCGCTGCGTTTTGCGGGAACAGCAGTTTGACGTGGTCATCCGTGCCGAGGCTGACGAAGCCTGCGAGTTCCGGGCCGCCCAGGGTAATCCTGCGCATGCGCGGCGTCAGGTCAACCACCCGCAGCACTTGCAGGCGACGGCGTTTGATCTCGTGGCTGACACGGTGAATGGTTTGGGATGGCACGATAACGTCGGTCATTCGACTTTCTCCGAAACGGGTTGAACGGCGGGGCCGTCGACGATGGCTTTGGCCGTGTTGTTGAGCAGGTCGCGCACCCGCAGGATTTCTTCCGGGCTCCAGCGACCATGGTGCATTTGCAAGGCATGACGCAGGTTGTGCACCGCTTCATGGATCTCGGCCGGGCGGTCCTGGCCGCGCAATGAGCGCTTGCTGACTTCGATGCGCATGCGCACACCGTCCAGGGCAATCGCCTGCTCGCTTAATGACAGACGTCCGGCGTCGGTGATGCTGTAGCGTTTTTTGCCACCCTCGGCGTCGCCCAGGATCAATTCGCTTTCTTCAAGGAAGGTCAGGGTCGGGTAGATCACGCCAGGGCTGGGGCTGTAGGCGCCGTCGAACATGCTTTCGATCTGGCGGATCAGGTCATAGCCGTGGCACGGCTGCTCGGCGATCAGCGCCAGCAGCAGCAATTTCAGGTCGCCAGGGGCGAATACGCGTGGGCCGCGACCGCCGCGCTCGCGGCCGGGACCCGGGCGTTTCTCGAAGCCGTCGCGGCCGTCGCCGTGTTCGCGGTGGGGGGAATGATGGTCTCTCATTTTTGCTTTCTCTCGTCGTGTTTAGATACAACTTAAGATATATCTTTAGGCTGGCGCAAGCGTTCTTGACCAACGGTCGAGATTGGAGGGCTTGGGGAAAGGCGCGAGTGGGGAGCGCACGGGAGTGACGAGGATGCTACGAAGGTTTGATTTTTAGAGTAATTGAACTAATTATGAAGTGCTTCCGTTTAGTGCTGGTCTATTCGTGTGCGAACAGTAGTATTGGTCTTACGGAAGTTTAAATCAGTTCTTGTCTGTGTGTTTTTTCAGTTAAAACTGTGTGTAGTATTTCTCTGAGGGCAAAACAATAAAGTTACTGTTTCTTTAACTTTTTTCCTGCTGTTCGAGAGCCGTTGTTACTACATGTTCTTCGGAAGTTACGTACTTACTTTCTCAAGCGATTGGTCGATCATTCTCCGGCGTCGAAAGTTAAGCAAAAACGCCATGCTTCGTGCCGGGTGTTGGCTTGTTGTGACTTTCCACGGTCCGATCCTTTGAAAAAGACAGGTACTCAACAATGTTCAAGAAGTTTGCAATCGCCGTTCCGATGACCCTGCTGGCCCTGAGCTCTTCGGTAGCGTTCGCTGCGGAAGAATCGCGCACGTCCATCAATATCAGCGCCACCATTCCAAGCAAGGTTTTCCACGCTCAGCCGCGGGATCCGAACTTCGGTAAAGACGAGAAAATGGGCTATGTGTTGGGCTCCGGTACATTGACTCCGATCCGTGCGACTTATGATGTACAACACACCAACGGTTCGGTCGGCGCCTACGTCGAAGGCGGCCCGCAGCCATTGTCCAACGGCATCAACACCATCGCATTGAGTTACATGTTCAATGGCACAACCCTGACCGGCGTGTCGCAGGAAGTGGTCGGTGACGCCGAGTCCAACGGCGGCATGCAAGCTGACCTGGTGATTGCCGCTGCCAAACCAACCGACACCCAGAATGGCCTGTACACCGCCAATCCAGTGGTGATCTTCGATGCCATTCCTCGCATTCCGTAATACCGTTATTAACTAAGGTTCATCCTTAATTCATAACACTTACCGATCGGCGGGCAAGTTTTGCCTGTCGATCGGGTTTCAACGAATTTATCTTCAGAGTATTTCGTTCATGTTCCCGATGACGCCCATCGCGACGGCGCTTGCCCTATGTTTTTGTGCAACTGCCCTGGCCGCGCCCACGGAAAACGGCCATACACCTCGAAGTCTGTTGGCGCAGGCCAAGGGATTGCCGACCGAATTCGAAGAGCATTTCTTTGATGTGCCACTGGCGGTGCGCGTGGAACTTGACCAACAGTTTCTCGGTGAGGCGATGGTCGTGTTGACCCGCGACGATCGCATCACCCTCGTTGACTTCGCCGATGTCAGCGACAGCATGATCAAGCCCAGTGAACGCGACATCTGGGCCAACTATCTGAAACAAGGAGTGGCGCTCGGCGGCTGCCAGGCCAATTGCCCCGAGCAACTGCTGGCCGTGCACTACAGCCTTGAAAACTCACTGGTGTCGATCCTCACCCAAAACGCTGAGCGCGACGATCAGGTACAGCGTTATTACAACCTGCCTGAAGGCGGCAGCACCGGGTTGATCGTGCGTAACCAGCTGAACCTCAACGGCGGGCAGAACCAGGACCTGGGCGGGCGCTACGGCCTGGAAGCCAGCAGCAGTCTGGGTAACTGGACCCAGGCCGTCAATCTGCAACTGTCTCGACTGGGCGGTCTGGATAACAAGCTGTATCACGCGGTGCATGAGCTCTTTACCCAGCGCGAGCTGGAGGGCAATTTTCTGCGCCTGGGCTATTTCACACCGACGTCCGAAGGCCTGACCCGTCAGCCACGTGCCTTCGGCGCGAGCCCCGACACCGCATTGGGCGTCATGTACGGCAGCTCCGACAGCCTGGCCATCAACAACCCGAAACCGGCGGTCTATCCGATTTACGTCACCGCCAATCGACAGGGTTCGGTGGAGATCTACCGCGACGGTTTGCTGATCAACACCCAGGCGGTGCCTGCCGGGTTGCAGACCCTCGATACGCGTCCGCTGCCCGGCGGTATTTATGAAGTGGAAGTGCGTCTGATCGAAGACGGCCAAATCACCTCCAGCACCCTGGAGCTGGTCTACAAACCCAACAACTGGCGTAACCATGACGAGCGCTGGCGCTATAACCTGTTCGCCGGCCGCGAATCGAAATTGCTCAGCAACTGGGAAGAGCAGGCCGAGGGCGACATGACGGCGGGGGCCGCGTTCAACTTCCTGCTGCACCCGCGAGTCATCCTGGGCTTGTCGGGTCGACAGGTGCGCGACGCTCTGCAGTACGGCACGTCGGTCGATTGGGCAATCGTCAACAACGCCAGCGTCTATGCCAACGTCTACAAAACCGAGGACTACGGTACCGGCTTCGACGTGCAAGGGCTTTATTCCTATGGCAGCGGCAGCATCGTCGCCAGCCATAACCGTAGCTGGCTCGATACCACCCGGCTGTACGACACGCTGCCCGATGGCACGCGGGTACGTCAGCGCAATGTATTTATTGGCCAGACCAGCAACTCTTCCCTGTCGATAAATCATCGACTCAACAGCAAAAGCTCGGTCAATGCCCGGGTGTCCCACAGCGAAGGCAACACCAACGGGACGGGTGTGGATCTGGGCTGGACCCAGCGCACCCAACTGTTTGGCAGTGACGCCAATTGGCGCCTGTCGCTGTTTGATCGACCGGGCAGCGTGAGTTCGGGAGACGACCGCAATCGGGGTATCGACTTGAGCGTCAACATCGCGTTGGGTGGCCCCGGTGAACAGCTTTCCGGCAGCATCGGCACTCGCACCGACCGTGATGGCGGGCGCGATAACAACGCTTCGATCACCTACCGCAAAACCCTTCAGGACCATCTGCTGCAAAGCGTCTCCGCCACGGCCATCACCGACACCTACGGCATCGGGTTGAATGCCATGGCGACCATGAGTTCCGACCTTGTCAACGGCGACGGCTTCATCCAGCGCTCGTCCTTCAACAACGACCTTACCGGGGGCTTGAACCTCGACAGCACCGTGGCCGTCGGCGGGCAAAAAATGGTCATGACCAGCCAATATCACCGCAACGGTGCCGGCATGATCATCGACGTGGAGTCGGACATCGAGGACATCGCCTTGCGCGCCGATGATTTGAGCGGCGGCAGCGCGGTGCTCAAGCCCGGGCGCAATTTCGTGCCGATCACCGCGTACAAAAGCAGCTCGGTCAGTTTCGATTTCGAGGGCAACCACGTTCCCGCCGCCACCATCCAACCGGCCCGTTCCAGCTATCACCTGAACAAGGGCGGTGTGGAATATCGCCAGGTGAAAGTGATGAAAACCCTGACCGTTCTCGGGCGCCTGATCGACCCGCAGGGCAATCCGCTTAAAGGCCACCACATCATCAACCACGCCAGCCGTGGGGTGAGCGAAGTGGACGGCTTCTTCTCCATGGAAATGAATGCGGGTTCACCGACCCTGGAAGTGCGCCACGGCAGCCAATTGCTGTGCCAGTTCCGCCTGGACCCGAACAATGGGCGTACCGAAAACAACGTGCTGATGATTGGCGATTTGCGTTGCACGCCGGATACGTTGGCCGATGCGACTTTCATGGCTCCAACCGCGGGTTAACCCCCCGGGAAAACTTGATTAATTAACGAGGTAGGGACGATGAAACGTCTTTTGGCATTTGTGGGTTTTTGTTTGTTTTCCCAAGCTGTTCATGCCGGACCGAGTATCAATATCGGCACCGTTTACGATTATCTGGACGGTGATAAAAGCACCTATCTGAAGCGTGTATTCAATGGCGGCGACAGCACTGCATTCGTCAAGGTCAACATTCTCGAAATTCTCTACGACGCCGACGGCAAGTCGCAGGAAGTGCCGCTCAAATCCAACACCGACGGCAAGTCCCGCGATGGTTTGATGGCAAGTCCCGCGCGACTGATCGTGCCTGCCAATGGCATGCAGGGCACTCGTCTGCTGTTCATGGGCGAGCGCGACAGGGAGCGTTATTTCCGGGTGCGATTCGTACCCGTGGTGCCGGAGAAGGAGGACGAATTCGCGGTGTCCGGCGAAGAGCGGGAAGACTACAAAAAATCCCTGTCGGCCGGGGTTACCGTGCTGGCGGGTTACGGCGCGGTGTTTTTCGTACGGCCAAAGGAAACACGCTTCGACAGTGCGATTGAAAACGGCGCAGGCATGTATCGGATTCGCAACAACGGCAACAGCGTGGTGGTGATCGATGAGTTCAAGGATTGTTCGGTTAAAAACGAGCAGGACTGCCAGCCCACGACCAAGCATCACATTCTGGCGGGGCGTACTTTTGAGTTCGAAAAACAGGCCGGTCGCGAATATCGCTTCACCCTGGTTGAGGGTGAACGCAGCAAAAAACTGGACGTGAAGGGATAACCCATGAGCAGGAAGCTGACCCAGGTCTTTTTGTCGGTTGTCGCGATGTGGACGAGCGCTGATGTCTTCGCCGCCCGGGAAGAGCACACCTTCGAGGTGTTCGTGACGATTCCGACCCAGGCGTTTTATGTCATTCCATCGGACCCGGGCTGGATCCATCGTGAACAGCAACTGCCCTGGAACTTGACGTCGTCGACACTGGGTGGCTTGCGCAAGTATTTCGACGTGAAGAACGAAGCGGGCTCGATCGAGGCGCGTCTTGAAGGCCGGCCGTATCTGTCCAACGGCACCGACGACCATGACATTGCCTTGCGGGTGCTGTTCAACGGCAAGCTGTTGAGCGAGCACGAGAGCAGCGAAGTGGTGTCCCTGGCCGAGGCAGCGCCTGGTAAACGCGTGGTGCTGGAAATCCTCCCGATGCCGCCTGCCGATGGGGTTTACAAGCCCGGAAGTTATTTTGGCAGCGTCAACATGATCTTCAACGCGGTGATGCCGGGTACTTGATACCGATTCTGTGAGGCCTAAAGAGATGATTCGTTTTCAAGCATTACAACAATGTGCAGGTGTAATGGCCTTGCTCCTGGGATCGCTATCTTCGGTATGGGCCCAGGAGGTACAGATTCAAGCCTCGTTCAAACCGGACTCGGCGAATCCGCAACGCAATAAATTCCACAATGACACGCCACCCAGTGGTTATTGCGCCAGTTATCCTCAGCAATGCATCGACAACGAAATGTTCAGTCTCAGGGTGCCGATCCAATTCGAATCCATCGCGCCGATCACCGCCCATCACGAGGATCCACGCAAGGGTGCGTTGATAAAAGCGCCAGCGCAGTGGCGAGATCTGACGGTTTTCCACGAATCCACCGGCGAAGCGGAAACCGTTAAGGTGCGCATTGCGGGTATAGGATCCAGATATGTGACCGAAGACGTGATCAGTCTGGTAGGTGGAGGCGACGATTATCGGCTTGCCCACGGTCAACTGTGGGGGCAGAGCTGGGTTTACGCACCGTCTCCCTGTCTTTACAGCGGCGTGGGTTTGTACACGTCGAATACCTATGGTTTTTTCTGGAAAACCCCAACCGAAGGCTCGTGCCATAAACAGGCTAAATTCAATGTGCCTTGGCTGCGATATAGCTATCTCGATTTTGCCTATGAACTGGTGACCCCTAACCCGTTAGGTATGTCCTCGGGCAAATATGCTGGCAATCTGACCTACAGCGTTGGCCCTGGGGCGGATTTCGACATGGGCGACATCATGCTGCCCAGCAGTACTTCATTGAAGTTGAACTTCGCTTTGGACGTACAGCACACCCTCAAGGTCGAGGTGCCTCCAGGTGGAAGCCGTGTTGAACTGATCCCGCAGGGCGGCTGGCAATCCTGGCTGACGCAAGGGCGAAAACCGACGCGCCTGTTTCGCGACCAGACCTTCAACATTTCCGCCAGTTCACGTTTCAAAATGCAGTTGCAGTGTCAGTACGTCCAAGGCAATACCTGCTCGCTGAATGAACCGTTGTCCGGTCACTTTGTGCCGCTGAACGTCGGCGTAAGTCTGCCCCATGGTTTGATGGACGCGGACGGTCAACCTGTCAATCGTCGGCCACTAAGCCTGGATGGCAGTGGCACGCAGTTGTTCATGCCAGGGATTTATGTGGATCGCAAACCGGGAACGCTGCATTTCGAAATACCCGCCAGTGAAGTGGCAGAAATGCTTCGCCCCGGACAACAACGACAGTATTCGGGACGCGTGACAGTGGTGTGGGATTCAGAAGTTTAGTGTCTTGCGCCAATGCAGTGAAAAGGAGTGCAGCAATCATGGAAATGCTCAGGAAAATCATTCAGCTGAGCGGGTTGGGATTGGCGGGTGCGTTCATGCAGACCACGGTCGCCAGCACCGTTGAAATGACCGCGGTATTTCGTCCCGATCCGGCGAAACCGATGCAAAACACCTTTATCAATACGACCCCTCAGGGCGGGTATTGCGGAGATCACCCCGAGTACTGCGAGGAGGGTGTTTTCAGCATTTTGTTGCCCGTTCGCTTCCGGGCGGCGGCAGATATACCGGCGCTGCATGAGCAGCGTCGGGGCGCGATGTTCCGGGTTCCTTCATCCTGGCGAGACGTCACGGTGGTGCACGACGATACCGGTGAGTCCGAGACGCTCAGGATGCGCGTGAACGGTATCGGTGCCGCTTACACGATCAAGACGCCTCTACCCACAGGGGTCTGGCAAAGTACCTGGGTCAACGCGCCTCCTCCCTGCAGATATGGCGGGGTGGGTTATGGCACTGCCTTGTACTATGCGTTCTTTTGGCGAGTGCCGGCCAATGCGGAGGTGTGTGCCAAGCAGGCACAAAAAGACATTACCCAGGACTACCAGTTCGCTTATGAAAACACGGGGTTCAGCTACGAGCTGGCCACGCCCAACCCGCTCAAAATGTCGGCAGGCACCTATCGCGGCGTGCTGAACTACACCGTCGGGCCGCATCAGGATTTCGACATGGGCGATGTCATGTTGCCTGACGACGATCTGATCACCCTCAATTTCACTTTAAGCGTTGAACATACGTTGAAAGTCGAGATCCCGCCCGGTGGAAGCAGCGTTGAACTGGTGCCGCAGGGTGGCTGGCAAGCCTGGCTGACCCAGGGACGTAAACCGACCCGGCTGTTTCGCGATCAGACGTTCAACATCTCGTCGTCGAGCCGCTTCAAAATGCACCTGGAGTGCGGAGAGGGCGGGTCGACGCATTGCTTGATCCGCGACCCTGTTTCCAGTCGCGTTGCCCAGGTACAACTGAGTGTCAGCCTGCCCAATGGCTTGACGGATGTCAGCGGCCAACCGGTAAACCGTCGACCGCTGCGCATAGGCCAGGTGAATGCGCAGGAGTTCAGGCCCGGTTTCTACGTTGATCGCGCGCCAGGCACCCTGCATTTCGAGATTGCACCGAATTATGTGGATTACATGATCCAGCCCGGGGTGTCGTCCAGTTATTCCGGAAACATCACCGTGATATGGGACTCCGAAGTGGGATAACAGTGGAAGACGCCCTGAAGGCGTGATCGCCTTCAGGGATGGGGCTGATTATCCGGCGTTCTGCAGTGCCGCTCGGGTCAACCGACGGCTCAGCTGTTTTTCCTCGTAGCCGATGTCGTTGAGCAAACCGCCATAGACCTCGTCCGTCATTTCCTCGCCGGTGAGCACAAGGCTTTCCGGGACGTTGAGTTGACTGGCAAGGTCGAGTAACCGCTGCTTGAGCGCGCGTCGTTGCACAATCAACTGCTCTTTGGAACCGGCCCAGGCGCGTTGGGCCTCGCGCAGTTCATCCAGCAGGTCGGTCCTGTGTTCATACATCCGGGCATTGCGCCGGAACTCCGCGGGATAGGTGTCACGCAGGTATTTCTCCCAGTACGGCTGTTCGATCATTCCATTGACCAACCCGTCGCCGGCTTCCATCGACATTACCGTGTCGAACGCCGTGTCGAGCATTTCAGCGTTCACCCTGGCCAATTCGGGATACCGCAACAATGTCGATTGCCACGGCAAATCGAGACGTTGCGCCAGGCCGCTCTCATAGGCGAGGTACACTTCAATTTCGTCGCCGCCCGGACGTTTGGCGAAATCGGCCCGTGCAATATCTTCCACCCGCGCAAGACGGGCCGCCCCTTTTGCCAACCTGACCAACCTGCTTTCCAGCATGGCGCCCGATGTCGACAAGGCATAGGCTTCGGAGGCAAGCACCTTGATGCCCATGTGGTTGAACATCTGGGCTCCCGCATCGGCGCAGGTCGTGGGCGACGTTGCCATTTCGAACAGATCGGCGCGCAACTCGCTGTCCAGGTCGACGGCTTCGACCATTCGCCATACCCGGCTGCTCAGTTGATTACGCAATTCACCGCCGGCCCGGTAATCGGCCGAGGTGGTCTGTTTCTGGATCAAGGCGAAAAACCCTTCAGAGCCAGGCTCGGACATCAGGTCGTGCCAGGCTTCCTGGCGGAAGGTCCCCAACCCGGAGACTTCGGCACTCCACCACTCCGAGTCATCCTTCATCGGCCATTGGGCCATCGCGTCGGTGGCGGCGTCGGTATAGACCTGTGTGGGCGAGATGCCGACTGAGCGTCGATACGCCTGGAACTTGACGACATTGGCCTGCGATAGGTTCATTTCGAACAGGCGGGTCCGCGCCACGATAAACGCATCGTCAGAGCCGGGCACGACGGTGGGAATGATCCTGATCGGGTTTTCCTGCAGATCCAGAAAAAATCCTCGAGGCCGACGCTTGTTGGGCGCAAAGAGCCCGTCGGGCCACGCGGTGGCCCCCGTGTTGCTCAGACTCAGGATGCTGAGCCTGGGCATGCGTTCAACGTTTGGCAGCATCCCCAGCCTTGGGTTGTCATCGAGCCTGAGTGTTTCGATACGGGTCAGGTTTCGCAGCTGCCCGACCGACGCCGGCGTCAGCCTGATGTCGTTGTTCATCAGTCGTAGCGTGCGCAGGTAATGCATCTTGCCGATGCTGTCGGGCAGCTGCGTCAAGCCGCAACCGCGGGCGCTCAGTTGTCGCAGGTGAGGGAAGTCTTTCAACAGGCCGGAGGCGTTCTGGGAGAACGTCGTGCGGTCCAGGTTCAACGTGGTGATCTGATCGAGGTAGTGCTTGATGTCCGGCAGTTCCTTCCACCAACGCTCGAGGTCGACAGCGTCGATTTCCGTGGAAAGGTCCAGTGCATAGCCGCCATCGGAAGTGGTGCTGCGCTCGCCGAATACGGTGGGCTTTCTCCTGAAACAATCGATGAGCCGTTCGCTGATGTGCAGCCCGCCACCGCGGACGAACCCTTGGCGATCCGGGCCCCAGCTATCAGGTTGCCGATATCGCCATTTATTGAGCAGCACCTCAAGATCATGCAGTTCACGGTCCAGTCGTGTCAGGGTCTGATGCCCTTGTTCCGGCGAGCCAAGGGATTGCACAAAGGTATCGACTTCTCGTTCGTTGAAGTGGGGGTAGAGGTCTTGCGCCCTTTCCGTGAGGGTGGCTTTGCGGGTGGACAAGCCAGGGCCGCGCAACAGCATCATGTCTTCGTGATCCGCCCGCGGACGGATCGGTGGCGCGAGGAGCACGGTGCGGCGTTCGGCAGGTGTCTGGGTCTTGACCATGACCCATTGTTTGAAAAAACGGCCCTGGCCAGGTCGATAACCCAATTGGGTCTGTTTGTTTTTCGGCAAGGCGTTGAGCACCGCTTCGAAAAAAACGGCGGCTTCCCGCAATTTGTGGTTTTGCGCGTCCCAGACTTCGAAGCAGTTCACCTCATCCCGGACCAGTATCCGGACGGTCGACGCGTCCTGCGTACCCACGCTGCAGCGCAGGGGGCCGGCATCGCTGCCTTCGCGTACTTCGATGCGTAACTCATTGAACGTGTCGGAATGAATCCTGAGCGCATTGAGCACCAGGCTTTCGGTTTCCGGCACCCACTGCGCATCGTCGTAGAACCCTTCATAGGCATGGTTTGCCCGGACTTCGAAGTCTGCTTCACGGGCGCGGATCTTGATGCTCAAAGGCAGGCGCTGCTCTTGTCCCATTCGCTTGAGGTCAGGGCTGTCGGCACGGCTCAGCAGGGTCTTCACCGCACGGGACGGCAGCTGTGCAAACTCATGGCGAACGAGCCTGATTTGCGGATCGTCCGATGCTTGTGCGCCTTGGTACAGCTGATTGACGATGTCTGGAAGCAGGCGATTGGCTTCGTCCGCCAGCCGATCGCGCAGCGCTTGCACCTGTTCGCTTTTCGCCATTGGCCGGCCGAGTACCGCTTGCAATTCCGCTTCATCGAGGAAGTTGACCAGGCTTGGCGCAAACCGGTTGCTCAACAGATGCGACAGGCTGATGGACAGCGTCTGCCCGTCCGTTGCCTGGGGATTGCCGTACTGGCGAAAGGGACCGGTCAGGTCGTCGTTGTGATAAACCTTCAGCGATTTATCCGCAGGCCAGCCGTCCAGGTAGGTCGCCAGCGGTTCAAACCAGTAGGAGGACGGATCCAGCGCCAGCCCTGTGCGAATCCGTTCAATGCTGTGCCGGGCCTGGCGCTGCAGGTGCAGGCGTTCGAGACTGTCGTCCAGTAGCGGTGGCGCAGCCGTGTTGTCGATGTACATCCGGCGCAGTGCGCCGTCGTCGGTGCCGCTGGCAATGCGCACGCGTTCGAGATCCGCGTCGGTCAAACCGTCGACGGTGTGGCCGAGACGGCGCAGCAGTTTCGGGGTACTCCATGCTCGCGGGTTTTCGCCTTCGTGAGTCCAGGCGCCGAGGCCGTTGTGTCGTAACTCGGGTGAATACGCATCGGCGCGGTGTGGATGCTTGACGTGGTAGTTGCCGGTTTGCGGGTCTTTCTGCACGGCGAAGTGTGTTTCATCCAGCGGCAGGATGTCCTGGCCCTGGTGGGTATGCAGGCCCAGTTCGTCAGGACCGGAGTCGGCCGACAGCTTCACATCCGGCAGTTCGTAAGGCCGCAGATCGGGATGCCACAGGCGTGGCTCGCCATTGGGCAGCGTGACCGGTTTCATGCCTTCGATCAGTGGCGAGAGTTTCAGACGCACGACCTCGCCAATGTTTGCCCCGGCGGCGAACGCCGCCAGTTGAATGGCATCTTCCACCACACCCACGATGTGCTCGACGGCTTCGTTCCACAGCCCCAACGTCATGTCGACGAAGCCTTCGATGACATCGTTGGCGATCTGATAGGCGGTGTAGGCCATCATCAATTCCCCCAACCCCGGCACGAACGGTGTGACGACCATCAGGGCGACGTTGAAGATGTCCGAGACTATTTTCTTGAAATTCTCCCACCAGGCCCATCGGGCATTGCGATCGGTGTCGGCGGTGGACACGGCGATGTGTCGGGCGTCATTGAGGATTTTGTTCAGCTTCTGCTCAAAGCGGTATTTCCAGAATTCGCCGCGGATCGGTGTGGCGCTGAAACGAAGATTGGGCTGCTCGACCGGCACTTCCCGCCAGCTGGGCCCTGGATCCAGCGGATCTTTCTGATGCCATTTCACCTCGAACAGACGCTGCTGCAACCCGCCGAAAAAATGCCCTCGCTCCGGCTGATCGACGAACCGGCTGAAGAACTGGCGATAAGTCATTCCAGTGGACGAGATGAGCGGGTTGTCCCGCAGCTGGCGAGTCAGTTCATTCATGAAGGCGACCGTTGAAGGGTACTCTTTCAACGGATGTTCAGGGTCTTGCGGGACATACGCGAATATCGGCACGACCTCTCGCCTGTGCTCACGGTACAGGTCCGGTGTGATCAATACGATCCCGGCCAGCCGGCTGTCCAGAATGGACAGTTCAGCGAAATGCATCACCCGGCCCTTGCGGGTGAGGTTGCGCTGGCCATCGAGCATCTTCAGGATCAGGTCGCTCGCGTCGGCATCAATGTCGCCGGTCATCAGCGCTTGTTGAACGGCTGCCTTGAAGGCAGCTTTCTCGCTGTCGATGATTTTGAGTTGCAGAAAACGCCTGGCGACGGCATCGCCGGGTAGCAAGCGGTTTTCAAGGTATCGGGCATAGCGCGCGCCAATGTCCAGCTCGCGACACAGAGTCTGGAACTGGGCGATGGACATTTTGCGTTTGACCGGCAGGACGTCGAACAGACCGCGCTCATCGGGCTGGCTGATGAAGTCGGAATCCGGCTCGCAGGTTTCGCTGCGTGCGAAGTTGTGCAGGGCAGCGTTCAGCAGGGAGACGGTTCGGGTGACGACGCCGCCTGTGACGTCGATGGCATACCAGGGGCGTTCCTTGGGTAAGTAAAGATGCAAGTAAGTGGTTCTGACATCGACATCGACCCCGTACTGTTTCATCAATGCATCGGTGAGCAAGGGTTCAGCGAAGTCATCAACGTTTTGTAACTCTTCGAGAAACCGATCCACCTTGTTCTGGGCAGACCAGAGTTCAAGGTTGGCATCTTGTAACTGTGTGTGAGCAGATTGAGTGGCGGTCCTGATCCATTGTCCGGAACGGGTTTGTGTGAGGCTCAGTTCCCGCGCCCTGCGCAACGAAGCATCCTTGAATGTCGGGTGAATTCGACTCTGGATGAAAGCGTAGTGACGGCCCTTATCGTCGTCTGCCCCTCCTGGGCGGGCAGTTTTACGTCCTTGTAAATCTGACATTGTTTTTATCAGCCTTGAGCAGTTATGGAAGGCAACAGCCTATCCTTCGTCGCTCAAAGTAAAAGTCTGAATTACTGCGCGGAACACCTGTGGAGAGTGCCGAAAGCATTGGAATTTTCCATGCCGAAAATAACTATTTACCACCCGGTCAGCGGCGGGAGAGCTCCACGGGCAAACATCCGGTGCCACTCCCCGGTTGCAGATACGGCATCAGGATGGGCGCCATGCCCTTGAGCACTTGCACGGGCAACGCCGAGGTAAATTTGAAGGCTTCGGCCGAGCGCCCCGGCACGTAGGCGGTCAAGGTGCCGAAATGGCTATCGCCGATGTAAAACACGAATGTTGCTGTGCGGTTGATCGATTTCGAGCTCAGAATCCGCCCTCCCGGACCGATGGCTTCGATGCGGTTGTCGCCGGTCCCGGTTTTACCGCCCATGGCCAGCGGGGTGCCGTTGGCCAGTTTGAAACTGCCTGCCACGCGTTTGGCCGTGCCGGCATCCACCACTTGCGACAAGGCCTCGCGCATGGCGGTTGCCACCTCGGAAGGCATTACGCGTTTGCCGACGACCGGATTGTTGATCAGTTGGGTTTCATAGGGCGTACCGGCCGCGAAGTGCAGGCTGTCGATACGCAGCGTCGGCAGGCGTACACCGTCGTTGAGGATGGTGCCGATCAGCTCCGCCAGTGCGGCGGGGCGGTCGCCGGAGCTGCCGATGGCGGTGGCCAGCGAGGGCACCAGGTGATCGAACGGGTAGCCGACTTTCTGCCAGCGTTGATGAATGTCGAGGAACGCCTCGATCTCCAGCATCGTACGGATACGGCTGTCACGGGCACCCTTGTGTTTGCTTTTGAACAGCCAGCTGTAAACCTCCTGGCGTTCGAATTCGCTGGCTTTGACGATCTGGCTGAACTTGGCGTCGGGGTTGTTCAGCAAGTAGCCCATCAGCCACAGATCCAGCGGGTGGACCTTGGCGATGAAGCCCTGATCCGGCAGGTCGTAGCTGCCCGGGCCGTAACTCAGGTACAGGCGTTCGAGGCGTTCGTCGGTGAGTTTTTCCGTGAGCTTGGCGCCCTTGAGGTGTGAACGCACGAAGGTGTTGAAGCTCTCCTGGTCGGCCTGCGGGAATAGGTAGCGATGCACGGCAGCCATGCGGATCGGTGTCGGGTGCATGCTGTCGAGGAAGGTCTCGAGGCGGGTCTGGGTGTCTTTGTTCTGGTACTTCTTCCAGAACCGCAACAGGAATGCGGTGCCTTCACGGTCGGCGAAGTGGGCCAGGTATTCCTGACGCCGCGGGTCGCGGTCGTCCTTGAGCAATTCGGCGCTGCTATTGGGGCCTGCGTAGGTGCTGTAGCGCACCAGGTCGCGCATCAGCCGGATGAACGGCAGGTTGATCGACTCACGAATGGCATCGCGCAGGGACGGCATGCGGCCGTTGTCCTCCTTGCGGAAGTTAACGAACGTGTGCAGCCCACCACCGGTGAAAAACGCCTCGCCGGGGCTGGCCGAATATTTGCGATCCAGTGCGGCGCCGAGCATTTTTGGCAGGCTGCGGTCGGTGTTCTGAATCATGTAATCGACGGCCCAGCTGCTCAGGCGATCCTGTTCGGCGACTTCGGTTTTCTTCAGTTCGGCAACGGTCATGCCTGCGTAGCGATCGTGCAATTCGGAGATGATCTGCAGGTAAGTGGTGAGCACACGCATTTTTGCGGTGGAGCCCAGTTCCAGCTTGCTGCCTTCATTGATGTCGAACGGTTGGTCGGTGCTGTCGGTCTGCACCCGTACCCGCGAGCCGTCCGGGGTCAGTTCGAACAGGGTGAAGCTGTAGCGCACCTGCGTGGTGCTGGTGGGGGTGAGCAGGCGTTCGCCGATCAGGCCGATTTCCGCTGCATAGGCTGGGTCGGCCAGATGCTTGAGGTATGCGGTGGCCTGGGTTTGCAGCTCGCCTTGCAGGGTGCTGGTGGCGGAAAGGTCGAGGCGGTCGAGGTCATACAGCGGCCGGTTGAGCAAACTGCCCAGGCGACTGCGCGCGACACTGATGCCTTTGTTGGTTTCGATCGGTTGGATGGTGGGCTGGGTCTGCCAGTCGCGATAGGTCACTTGGCTGGCCAGTGCCGCCGCCGCGAGCGGTGCATCGATCACCCCATTTTGTGACAGCAGGCGAATATGGCTGTCGGTCAGGCTGGCCAATTCATCGCGGCCCTTGGTCAAGTAGTGCGAAGGGCGGCGTTGAGCAATCATCAGCGACAGCATTTCACGCAGGGCCAGGCCTTTTTCCGCCAGGCTTTTCTGATCGGTGTCGGTGCTGGCCAGCCGTTCGTTGGCCTTGTTGAAGTCGGCGCCGTACCACACACGCAAACCTTCGGCCATGCCATGCACTTCACCGTGGCCCGGTACCGCGGACAGCGGAACACTGTTGAGGTAATCGCGAATCACATTTTGCCGTACCTGAAGGGTTTCCGGCCCCGTCTGATAGGCCCGCACGCTGGCGGAAATCATTTGGCGGATTTTTTCCGCGCCCGACACGGTCAAGCCGTCGGGCGAGTGTCGATATTTTTCAAGCTGTGTCGCCAGCGTACTGCCGCCCGCCGATTGGCCGGGCAGGCGCAACAGCTTGGCTACCTGGGACCACGCCGCCATGCCGAACCGTGGCCAGTCCACGGCGGGGTTGGCCAGGGGCTGGTGCGGATCGAGCAGAAAGCGGTTTTCGATGAACAGCAAGCTGTTGACCACCACCGGCGGGATCGCGGCAAAGCTTGAATAGAGCTGTTGTGGATACTTGAACTGATACAGCGGGGCCGCACGGCAATCGGTGATCGACAGCCCGGCTTGGATTTTCTCGGTATAGGGAATGAAAAAGCCCTTGTCGCTGTACTTCATCAGCGCAGGCGAAAAGCGGGTTTGCGCCGCTATGACGTAATCGCGCTTGAGCAGGCGCGGCAGAAATTCATCCAGGGAGCTGTAGCCCAGACGCTGATCGAACGGGCCTTCGCCAGGGTAGCGAATCGCGTCGCTGGGGCCGGGTTGCAGTTCGTATTTCAGCGAGGCGGCATATTTGCTGATTTCCCGGGCCTGGAACTTGGAGGTGCGCATTTCCTTGGCCGCGGCCAGGCCCAGGACAATCAGGATAATCAGCAGCAGCAACCAGAACGCCCCCCAGCCGTGCCGTGAACGACGGGGTTTTTCAGGTAAAGGCGCTTCATCCACACGTTCAGTCGGAACCACAGTGTCACTCGAATCGGTTTGCCACAAAGCGCCCATAGTCGACTGATCCATTCACGCAGATTGATCGGACTTGTTTGAAGCTTAGACGGTGGTTGGCGTTGGTGAAAAAATTGTGAACAACCAAATATCAGATGCGCACGATTACCTATGGAGAAGGGCTGTTGTGGCGAGGGAGCATACCTGTGGTGAGGGGGCTTGCCCCCGTTGGATTGCGCAGCAGTCCCAAAAACCAGCAACACCGGATTTTTTCAGACACACCGCATGTACAGGATTCACGACTGCTGCGCAGTCGAGCGGGAGCAAGCTCCCTCGCCACAAGGGGGGGGGGGCGTCTGAAAGGTTTGAGCTAGACGCATCGAAGAGGTAAATGCTGCCTAGGTAGGGGCATGACGATGCACCATTGCTGTGCAATACTCCGTGCGGTTTCAGTGGCGAAAAAACCTGCATAAGCCAGGTAATGCCACTCCGTTCTGCGGGAATTACCCGTTAGTTATCGCTGAATATTGTGTTTTATATAGTGAAAACACCTGTCGTTAGCTTTTTATACTGCACGCCCCGCTGATCTTGGAGGTTTTGTCCTGCAAGACGTGTCTGTCCACAAGACAGGCCCGGTTTCACCAGGCACCGGCTTATCGGTCGGCGCTTCGACACTCGGTGGTCATATCCAATAACAAGACGAGGTTGCACCCCTATGCCAGTCGGCAATCACCTGCCTCACGGCGAGACCGCTCAGGGCGGCCCGCTTAAACGCGAACTGGGCGAACGGCATATTCGCCTGATGGCACTCGGTGCCTGTATCGGCGTCGGCCTGTTCCTGGGTTCGGCCAAGGCCATCGAAATGGCCGGTCCGGCCATCATGCTCTCCTACATCATCGGCGGTCTGGCGATCCTGGTGATCATGCGCGCCCTCGGCGAGATGGCCGTGCACAATCCGGTCGCCGGCTCGTTCAGCCGTTATGCCCAGGATTATCTCGGGCCTTTGGCGGGTTTTCTGACCGGCTGGAACTACTGGTTCCTGTGGCTGGTGACCTGCGTCGCGGAAATCACTGCGGTGGCGGTGTACATGGGCGTCTGGTTCCCCGACGTGCCGCGCTGGATCTGGGCACTTGCCGCGTTGGTCAGCATGGGCTCGATCAACCTGATCGCGGTGAAAGCCTTCGGTGAGTTCGAATTCTGGTTCGCCCTGATCAAGATCGTCACCATCATTGCGATGGTGGTCGGCGGTATCGGCGTGATCGCGTTCGGCTTCGGCAACGACGGCGTCGCCCTGGGGATTTCCAATCTGTGGGCCCACGGCGGCTTCATGCCCAATGGCGTGCAAGGCGTGTTGATGTCCCTGCAAATGGTGATGTTCGCCTACCTCGGCGTCGAGATGATCGGCCTGACTGCCGGTGAAGCGAAGAACCCACAGAAGACCATCCCCAATGCGATCGGCTCGGTGTTTTGGCGGATTCTGCTGTTCTACGTCGGCGCCTTGTTCGTGATCCTGTCAATTTACCCGTGGAACGAAATCGGCACCCAGGGCAGCCCGTTCGTGATGACCTTCGAGCGTCTGGGCATCAAGACCGCCGCCGGCATCATCAACTTCGTGGTGATCACCGCGGCGTTGTCGTCCTGCAACGGCGGCATCTTCAGCACCGGGCGCATGCTCTACAGCCTGGCGCAGAACGGCCAGGCCCCGGCCGGTTTCGCCAAAACCTCGAACGGCGGTGTGCCCCGTCGTGCGTTGCTGTTGTCGATCGGCGCGTTGTTGCTGGGCGTGCTGCTCAACTACATGGTGCCTGAGAAGGTTTTCGTCTGGGTTACCGCGATAGCCACCTTCGGCGCGATCTGGACCTGGGTGATGATCCTGCTGGCCCAGCTCAAGTTCCGCAAAGGCCTGAGCGCCAGCGAACGTGCCGGCCTGAAATACCGCATGTGGCTGTACCCGGTCAGTTCGTATCTGGCGCTGGCCTTCCTGGTGCTGGTGGTCGGCCTGATGGCGTACTTCCCGGACACCCGAGTGGCGCTGTATGTGGGCCCGGCGTTCCTGGTACTGCTGACGGTGTTGTTCTACATGTTCAAGTTGCAGCCGACCAATGTGACGCAAGGCGCGGTGCGTTCGGCTTCGTAAGTTGTAACGCCAGCCATACAAAAGCCCCGGTCAGAATGATCGGGGCTTTTGCATTTAAACGGCTGCCACGGGTATCGGCACATTCAACCGCTTATTGAAATCCAGCCAAACCCCCAGCAACGCCATCAATCCGACCCCCAACATTGCGCTGAATAGCTGCATCGCCAATACGTTCCCACCCAAGGCATTGAGCATGTCCGCCAACGGCGCCAGCAACACACCAAAACAAAACACCTCCAGGGAATATCGGCCCATGCGACAGCTTTGTCGCGCCAGCCAGTGTTGCGTCCAGCCCGTGTTCGGCAACAACCTGGCGGTGACGTAGGCGAGGGCGAGGAAGTGCAGCAGACGCGCCGGTGAGAGGTTGGTCTTGCTGATCGGATAGAGCCATTCGCCGAGCCATTGGGGCATGAACTCGTCATGCACGGTCGGCCATTTCCACGACAGCGCGATCATCCCGCTCATTACCAGATAGGTCAGAGCCGCGATGAAAACCGGCTGTCGAGTCAGCGGTCGAGGTTGCGGCGCCCGAGGCCTTTGCCGGTGAATCGCCGCCGCGCCCCCGAGAATAAACAGCAGCTGCCAGGCCATCGGATTGAAAAACCACACGCCCCCGTCGGTGCCCGCCAGGTTCCACTGCAACCATGGCGCCAGCAGGTACAACACCACCGACAGCCCCACCACGTATTCAGCCTTGCGCAGCAGCATCGGCAGTACCAGCGGCAGGCCGAGCAGCAACAGAATGTACAGCGGCAACGGGTCCATCAGGTTCGGCTTGAAGCGCAGCAGCAACTCGTCCATCAACGCTTGCTGCGGATTGCTGAGGAAATACTGCAAGCCCATTTCCTGCACCAGATCGCGGGTTTCCACGTGGCTGTTGGCGAAAAACACGATGCCCATCAGCAGCGCCAGCAAAAAGATGTGCACTACATAAAGCACCCAGGCGCGTCGCAGGATTTTCACCGTGGCGACCATGAGCCCGTCGCGCCGGGCGATCTTGCCGTAGGCCAGCACGGCCGCGTAACCGGCCAGGAACACGAAAATCTCCGCCGCATCGCTGAAGCCGAAGTTACGCACCGTGAACTGCGCGAGCGGGTTCTGTGGCACGTGGTCCCAGAAAATGAAAATCAGGGCCAGGCCGCGGAAAAAGTCGATTCGGTGATCGCGTCCAGACGTCATGAAGGCAGGCTCTTGAACGGGCTGTTGAATAAGGAGTTGCCGGCGCCGCAAAAGAGGGGGCGCCGCACATTGGCGGCGCGCAGGGTGCCGTTATTCACAGGCAATTGCAAAAGGCTGGATATTACCGAATGTCTCAGATGCTTATAGCGAACGGATAGAACGGCGTGGCCGTCGGTCTGCCGGACTGTCCGCGCACCAGAACTCCCCATGATGGCATCTGGCGAGCATCTACACTTCGGTTCTCAGGAGTGTGAAACGTGAAGGTTTCGCTGATTGTCCCGGTATTCAACGAAGAGCAGGCGATCAGTCTGTTCCACCAAGCGGTGCGTCGTGAGTTGAAACTTGACCCTTATGAAGTCGAGATCGTGTTCATCAACGACGGCAGTACCGATCAGACGGCTGAGCAGGCCAAGGCGCTGGCCCAGGTCGATGAACAGGTATTGCTGATCAATTTCTCGCGCAACTTCGGCAAGGAGCCGGCGTTGTTTGCCGGGCTGGAGTACGCCACTGGCGATGCGGTGATCCCCATGGACGTGGACCTGCAGGACCCGATCAGCGTCATTCCACGGTTGATTGCCGAGTGGCAAAAAGGTGCCGATGTGGTACTCGCCAAGCGCCGGGACCGTGCCAGCGACAGTTACCTGAAACGCCACAGTGCGGCAATGTTCTACCACCTGCTGAACAGGATTTCCTACACCCGTATCGAGGAGAACGTCGGGGATTTCCGCCTCATGGACCGCAAGGTGGTCAATGTGATTCGCGCACTCCCCGAGCATCAGTTGTTCATGAAAGGCGTTCTTTCGTGGGCCGGTTTCACCACCGTGGTGGTGGAGTACGAGCGGGCCCAGCGGGTGGCGGGACGCAGCAAATTCAATGGCTGGAAGCTGTGGAACCTGGCGCTGGAAGGCATTACCTCGTTCAGCACCGTACCCTTGCAGTTGTGGACTTACATCGGCGGCGGCATTTCAATCTTCGCGGTGCTGTATGCGGTGTACATGGTGCTGGACAAGATTTTCTTCGGCAACAGCGTCCCCGGTTACCCTTCATTGATGACGGCCATATTGTTTCTGGGCGGTGTGCAACTGATCGGCATCGGCATTCTTGGAGAGTATGTCGGTCGCATCTACATCGAAGCCAAGCATCGGCCCCGGTATGTGATCAAAGACGTCATCGGCGGCAAAGACCGGGTCGGGCTTTAGCATGGGCAGACTGAGCGATTTTTTCAGCGGCGAAATCGGCCGTCGTCGGGTCTGGCTGTTTTTTCAACTCGCGACGCTGATCTATGTCATTCCGCTGATCCTCGCCGACTATCCCTACATCGATGACAACTGGCGTTCGCTGTCCGCCGGCACGGACTGGGTGGGGCAGGGGCGGTTGTTCACCGAGCTGTTCTACAACGCGCTGACCTTCAGCGATGCCGCGCCGAACATCTTTCCATTGCCGCTGTTGATCGCCTCCCTGGCCATGACTTTTGCGTTGACCAGCCTGACGTTTCATTACTACCCGCAGCCGACGCTATCCTGCTGCATGGTGGTTTTGCCGCTCTGGTACAACCCGTTCTTCCTGCAGAACCTGTCGTATCAATACGACGGACCGGCCAATGCCTTGAGCCTGGTGGCGGTGATCTATGCGATCACGTTTCGTCATCCTTCGCGCATCCTGCAATGGCTGGTGCCGGCCTTCCTGATTGCCCTGGGGCTGGGGCTCTATCAGGTGAGTATTAATGTATTTCTGGGCCTGTGTTGCCTCGAACTGCTCAGGGGCGCGAACGATAAATGGGCCTGGCCGCAATGGTGCGAGTTGATCGGCTGGAAACTCGCCCAGGTGGTGCTCGGCGGCTTGATCTACAGCGTCACCGCTTATCCATACATGGATCAGACCCGTGTTTTGTTCCTGAACTGGGCGGCAGCACCCTGGCTGCAACTGGAAATCAACATCGGCCGCGTGCTGGAAAAAGTCGTGCTGCTGTTTCACGGTGGATTCACCTGGGTGTTCGCCGTGCTGCTGTTGTGCGCCATCGCGGGCAGCGTGCAGCTGGCCCGGAACGTGGTGGCACGCCAGGACACGGCGTTGAGAAAAGTGCTGATGGGCCTGGCGTGTGTGCTGACTGTGCCGACCGTGATTTTTCTAGTGTCGGGGGCTGTGTTGTTTTTCCGGGATTTCAATGAAGGCGCCAGAACCTTGATGGGGTTCGCAGTGCTGTTGGTGCTGCTGTTCTATTTGAGCCATCTGGCGCTGGCACATATTCATGAGCGGCTGACGCTGCTGTTGGTGGTTCCGTTGCTGGCCATGCTTTCGCTGTCCTACGCCTATGGTCGCGTACTGTCGGTGCAGAACACCTTCGCTTCCAGCGCGTTGTTTTCCCTGGGGCATGACATTGCATCCCATCGGCAACTGCGCGAGGCCAAGCGCATATACATGTCGGTGAGTTATTCCGATCACTGGCTGGTGGAGGCTGCAGGCTCGTTCAAGCAGATGCCGGTTTTGCATTATCTGCTGAACATCAACTTCTACATGCTGGCGGAAAACCTGCCGAAAGCGGGCATCACCAACGTGGTCGCGGAGCGGGAGCGACGCAACGCGACGTTGATGGGTTATCAGGGTTATCCACCGCTGGTGGATAACAAGTTCTACAACCTCTATCTGTTGGGTGACTACGGTTTTATCGTGATGAAAGAGCCGACGCCGATCGCCACGCTTGCGTGGTGAAACGGTGAGCGCTCCTGTGATCTATCTCAAACGCTTGCCATCCGGGGTTGCCGACGGTGCGGGTTTGCTGGGGGTGCTGGCGATCGCATTGTTGGCGAGATTTCACGCCATCACCGTGCCGGTCATCTGGTACGACGAGGCTTACAGCATACTGCTGGCCGAGGGCTCGCCTGCGTACATCTGGGCCACGACGGCTCGGGATGTTCATCCGCCGCTTTACTATGTCTTGCTGCATTACTGGATGGTGCTGTTCGGTCATGGCGTGTTGTCTGCGCGGTCCCTGAGCGCACTGGCTGATGTCGGCACGCTGTTGCTGGGCATTAAATTGATGAGCCTGTCGGCGACGCGAAGGGCGATCTGGATCGCAGCATTGTTGTTGGCGTTGCTGCCGATATCGGTGCGCTACAGCCAGGAAGTGCGAATGTATACCTTGCTGGGGTTTTGGCTGATGGGGGCGACTGTGGCGCTGGTGTGCTGGGTCAAGGCGCCGGATCAAAAGCGTTACCCGGCCGTTTACGTGCTGCTGATGACGGCGGCTTTTTACACGCACTACTTCGCCGCATTGTGCGTGTTGGTGCATTGGCTTTTTTGGTGGCGGGTGCGCAAGGTCCAGGACACGGTCCCCGTACGTGCGTGGATACTGGTAAACAGTGCAATCGTCGTGTTGTACCTGCCGTGGGCACCGCCTCTCGTCAGTCAATTGCTGCGAATGGACGGGCTCGAATGGATACCGCCGCTGACCTGGCCGACGGTGCTGACCTTCGTTTGGCAACTGGTGGTGATGGAGGGTTCGACCAGTGACTTATGGCGCGCGACACCCTTGGTTTTGATCATGGTTTGCGCCGCTGCGGTACTGTTCAAGGCACGCAACGAGCGACCCTTCAGTGTTTTGCTGGTGGGCTATTTTTTTGTGCCGGCGCTGACCGTGTTTCTGGTGTCGCTGATCGTGCCGGTTTTCAATGCCAGGTACCTGGTATTCGCCGCCGCTGCGTTGCCCCTTATCGTTGCGCTCGCACTGGACGCATGGAGCCAACGCCACGCTGTCCTTGCTGCTGTCGCCATGATTTTTATTGTCTTGGTGGAAGTGCACGGGCTGTCGGCGATTTACGCACAAACGGATGAGATGAACGGCACCAGCATTCGCAGAGACGCGAAACTGGACGCCGTGGTCGCAGGTCTTGGTCGCGAGGTGCGTCCGGGTGACGAGATCATTGTGGATAACCTGTATTGGTACTTGCCGTTCACCTACTACAACGCCACCGGCATTCAACCAAGGCTATACGTCGTCAAATCGCCGACCGGCACCCTGTGGGGAACCGCCGAATACGGTGGTTGGGCACTCATTCCCCGTCACCTGCTCTGGATTCTCTTCAATGACTTTTCGACCCTGAAACTGAACGCCAAGAGGGTCTGGTGGGTAACGGGTTATGTGCGCCCTGAACATGACGCCTTGTTTCCCGAACACTGGAAACAGGTGCTGACGTTGAAAGAGGGAGACAGTGAGGCTCGTTTGTTCATTCTGGAGGGAGCGCCAACCGTTGAGGTCGGCGCGCAAAAACACCCTATGCGGCAGCCGTTTCGTTAGGCTCAAAACTGTCCGCCCGTGCCATCTGCCACATCCGCGAGTAAAACTCGCCATTTACCTCACCGGTCAGCAACTCCCCCGGCTTGAGGAACACATGCAACTGCGAAAACAGCTTGATCTCGGTCGCCGACATGCGTCGCACCAGATGCTTGGCCGACAGCTGTGAAGGATGGTCGAGGCCTGCGGCGGCGAGCATTTCGGCCAGGGCCTTCAGTGTATTGCGATGGAAGTTGTACACACGCTGGGCCTTGTCCGGAACAACCAGCGCGCGCTGGCGCAGGGTGTCCTGGGTGGCGACGCCGGTCGGGCATTTGTTGGTGTGGCAGCTTTGCGACTGGATGCAGCCGATGGCGAACATGAAGCCGCGCGCCGAGTTGGCCCAGTCGGCACCGATGGCCAGGACGCTGGCGATGTCGAAGGCACTGACGATTTTGCCGCTGGCGCCGAGTTTGATCTTGTCCCGCAGGTTCAGGCCCACCAGGGTGTTGTGCACGAACAACAGGCCTTCACGCATCGGTACGCCGATGTGGTCGGTGAATTCCACGGGCGCGGCGCCGGTGCCACCTTCCTTGCCGTCGACCACGATGAAGTCCGGGAGGATGCCGGTTTCCAGCATGGCCTTGGCGATGCCCATGAATTCCCACGGGTGGCCCAGGCAGAACTTGAAGCCCACCGGTTTGCCGCCGGACAGTTCACGCAGTTGCGCGATGAAGTGCATCATTTCGATCGGCGTGGAAAACGCGCTGTGGCGCGACGGCGAAATGCAGTCTTCGCCCATCGGGATGCCACGGGTTTCGGCGATTTCCTGGGTGACTTTGTGCTTGGGCAGAATCCCGCCGTGGCCGGGTTTGGCGCCTTGGCTCATTTTGATTTCGATCATCCGCACTTGCGGGTTCTGTGCCTGGGCGGCGAAGCGTTCCGGGTCGAAGCGGCCATCGGCGGTGCGGCAGCCGAAGTAGCCGCTGCCCAGTTCCCAGGTCAGGTCGCCGCCGTTTTCCCGGTGATAGGGGCTGATGCTGCCTTCGCCGGTGTCATGGGCGAAGTTGCCGAGTTTGGCGCCCTGGTTCAATGCGCGAATGGCGTTGGCGCTGAGGGAGCCGAAGCTCATGGCCGAGATGTTGAACACCGACGCCGAGTACGGCTGGGTGCATTGCGGGCCGCCGACCATCACCCGGAAACTGCTCGGGTCGCTCAACGGCGCCGGGCGCATCGAGTGGCCGATGAATTCGAAACCCGACTGATACACGTCGATCAGCGTGCCGAAAGGTTTGTCGGCGCTCTCGTTCTTGGCCCGCGAATACACCAGCGAACGCTGGGCCCGGGAGAAGGGCAGGGCATCGCTGTCGGATTCGAGCAGGTACTGGCGGATTTCCGGGCGAATGCCCTCCACCAGATAACGGATATTGCCCAGGATCGGGTAGTTGCGGCGCACCGCATGAGGGCTTTGCAGCAGGTCGAACAGGCCCACCAGGCTGAGGACGCCGGTGACGGCGGCGATCGGCCAGAGCCAGTCGTAAGCCAGGAAGGGCAGGCTGGCGAGGGTGAATATCACACAGACGGCAAAGAAGGCGTAGCGGCTCAGGAGTGACAGGCTCATACGGTTTCCTTGGGTTCGGACTCGGTCATGTTGGACCGTGGTATACAGGCTTTTGTGGCGAGGGAGCTTGCTCCCGCTCGGCTGCGCAGCAGTCGCAAAACCTGCTGACAGGATTTGTCTGACTGAACGCATTGCCTGTATTGGGATCGCTTCGCGATCCAGCGGGAGCAAGCTCCCTCGCCACAGAGATCTCCTGTGTAAGCACAGAGCGTCAGGCATTCTGCGCCTGGAGAATAAACGAAAACAGCCTGGATTGAGATTTGATCCCTTGTTCGGCTGGTCAGACAGCCGCTTTCGATTGGCGCACCGGCAGCTCGACCCGAAACGTGGTACCCACGCCGACTTCGCTGCGTACCGAAATGTCGCCCCGGTGTTTTTTCACGATGCCATAGGACAGGGACAACCCGAGCCCTGTCCCCTGGCCCACCGGTTTGGTGGTGTAGAACGGGTCGAATATTTTCTGCAGGCATTCCGGTTCGATGCCTGATCCGGTGTCCGCGACTTCGATCGACACCGTTTCACCTTCAAGCCCGGTACGCAGGGTGATGGTGCCCCGTTCCGGCCCCATGGCCTGAGACGCGTTGACGATCAGGTTCATGATCACCTGATTGATCTGCGACGGCAGGCATTCGATGTCAGGCAGCGTTTGATACTCCTTCACCACATCGGCCTTGTACTTGAGTTCATTGGCGACGATGTTCAGCGTCGACTCGATGCCCTGTTGCAGGTTGGTCCACTGCCATTCCTGATTGGAGTCGACGCGGGAGAAGTCCTTCAAGTCTTTGACGATCTGCCCGACCCGATTGATGCCGTCCTTGGACTCCTTGATCAGCAGCGGAATGTCTTCGCGCAGAAACTCCAGCTCGACCTTTTCCCGGAGCTGGCCGAGACGTTCGAGGACCTCGCTTGAGGTAATGGCCGCCTCCGCCTCCCGATAGGCATCGAGCATGGTCTGCAGTTGCTTGAAATAGCCATCGAGGGTGCCGAGGTTGGAGGAAATGAAGCCGATGGGATTATTGATTTCATGGGCGACACCCGCCGCCAGTTGCCCCAGCGAGGCGAGTTTTTCCGACTGCACCAGTTGGCTTTCCAGCTGTTTGCGCTCGTCGATTTCCCGCTGCAATGCTTCGCTGGCCTGCTTGAACTGGGTCGTGCGCTGATCCACCAGATGCTCCAGATGACTCATCTGGATAGACGCCCGTTCGGTCATGTCCCATTTGGTGAGCAGGGTGTTGGCCATCTGCTGGACTTCGATATTGTCGAACGGTTTTTTCAGAATCAGCAGGCGGTCGTGGGCGTGCAGGCGCTCCAGCAGTTCATCCCACGAATAGTCGGAATAGGCGGTACACACCACCACTTGCAGGCTCGGGTCTTCCTGCCACAGGTGTTCGATGGTCTGTGCACCGTCCCAGCCCTCGGGCATGCGCATGTCGACGAAGGCCAGGGCGTAGGGGCGGTTTTCCTGTAAGGCCTGGACGAGTTTGCCCAGGCCCTCCTGACCGCCGTAGGCCGAATCCAGTTCGAACAGCGGTTGGGTGGATTTCACTTCGCTGCCGAACAGCGCGGCCTCCATTTCGTCCAGTTCCGCATGTTTGGCCGATGTCGGGGTGAGGATCTTGCGAAAGTCATCATGGATGGACGGGGTGTCGTCGATCAGCAGAATGCGGCGGTTTGATAGGTCGCTCATGCTTCCTCCATGACGGGGTTCAACGGGATCTGCAAAGTGAACAGGGCGCCCTTGCCCGGCCCGTCGCTGTGGGCGGTGAGGTGGCCGTTCATTTCGATCGCGGCCAGCGCGCAGCTGTGCAGGCCGAAGCCGTGGCCTTCCTTGCGGGTGGTGAAACCGTGGGCAAAGATCCGCGTCATGTTTTCCGGCGCAATGCCTTCGCCGTCATCCTTGACGCTGATTTGCAGGATCGTGTCCTCGACGACTTTTACCCCAAGGGTGATCTGTCGGGCTCGGTTGCTGAGGTCGGACATGGCGTATTTGGCGTTGCTGATCAGGTTGATCAGGATCAGCAACAAGCGGTGCTTGTCGCCCATCACTTGCGGTACGTCGCCGTACTCCTTGACCACCGTGACGTGATGCCGGGTCAAGGCGCCTGCGTTCATGCGCAGGGCGTCCTCGAGCAATTCGCTGATGTACAGCGGTTCCACCAGGTTGTTGGCCCCCGCGTAGGACTGCTGGGTGGCGACGATGTCTTTGATGTGATCGACGCTTTTGCTCAACTGCGCGAGTTCCTCGGCCATGCCTTGCTGTTCGAGGGCAATCGCCTCCACCAGTTGATTCAAATAGCCGGGCAGTAGTTTTCCTTTTTCGTTCTGGGTCAGAAAAGTGCCGAGGTCGCTTTGATGCTCGTTGATCAGCTGCATCGCCTTGCCCAGCCCCTGGGCCTTGCTGCTACGCAGCCGACGGCTGACCAGATCGGCCGAGATGTTCACGCTGTTGAGCACGTTGCCGACGTTGTGCAGCACGTTGGTGGCGATTTCGGCCATGCCGGCCTGACGCGCGGTGTCGAGCAATTCGCTCTGGGTATCCTTGAGTTCGCGGGTGCGCTCTTCGACCCGTTGTTCGAGGACTTCGTTGGCGGTTTGCAGTTCCTTGTTGACCCGCTGAGTCTCCCCGAAGCTGCGCATCAGGCGAATCGCCAGGTACACCAGCACCAGCACCAGCAGCGTCGAAAACACCAACATGTAGAAGTGGTAGCGCTGGTCGATGGCATCGGATTGCTGCTGGTCTTTGTTCAGCAGGCCGGTAATGTCGTCCAGTCGTTCGGCCACGGGAATGGCCTCGATGTTTTCCAGTAACCGATTGACCACCGGTTGCTCACGCAGGATCAGGGTGACGTGGTTACTCAAAATATCGATCGGGCTGTGAAACTGCTCCGGCAATCGTTGCTTGTTAACCCCCAGTTTGTTCATCCCCAGCAGAATATCCGCCGCTTTATCGTCGGAGGTGACCTGGGCGAATTCCAGGCTGCTGAGCAGCAAGTCGTAAGTGTCGGTGGCGATGTTCTGCAGTTGCAGCTTGTCTTCATCTGACAATTGGGCGAGTGGTTGCTGGATGTCGTCTTCGGCCGTGGGCAGGAACGCCAGTGAGTTGCGCAGCACCGCGTTGTGGGATTTGAATTGCTCCACCAGCCGGGTTTTTTCCTGGATGGCGGCAAGGTATGCCTCATGACTGGCACGCCAGGTCGGCGTGTCGTTGCGGCCGTGATTGGACTCCATGCTCTCGAACCGCTGCCACAGGCGCGTCATCTCGCTCAGCGGTGTCACCAGTGGATCGTAGTTGTGACTGATGGCGATCCTGGCCTTGAGAATCTCGGTTTCCCATTGCGCGTTCAACTGTTTGATCCGACCGATCAAGTCCCGGGATTCGGCGTAGGTCGACGTCTCGTTCGAGCTGGACTTGAGGTACAGGAACAACAGCGTCGAGGCCAGCAGTACGGCCACGGCTGCGAGCAGTGCCAGGTTGCGACGGGGGAAAGTTTTCATAAAGGTTTGCCTCCCCATTCACCGGTCAGGGTCTTGAGGAATTTGATGATCAGGTCCTTGTCCTTGTCGGAGGGCACACGACCGAGCTGGAACTTGAACATCACGTCTACCGCTTCTTCGAGGGTTTTAGCCGAGCCGTCGTGAAAGTACGGCGCGGTCACGGCGACATTGCGCAGGCTCGGCACCTTGAACACGTTGCGGTCCTCTTCGGCCTTGGTGACCAGATAGCGGCCCAGATCGGCTTCGGTGGGGTTGCCACGAGCCTGAAAGTAATCACCCATGACCCCGAATTTCTGGAACATGTTGCCGCCGATGTTCACCCCCTGATGGCAGGCAATGCAGCCGTAGTCCTTGAAACGTTGGTAACCGTACTTCTCGTCAGTCGTGAGGATCTCGGTATTGCCCGACAGGTATTGGTCGAAGCGCGAGTTGGCACTGATCAGCGTGCGCTCGTAGGTGGCCAGGGCACTTTGCACATTGTTCATGGTGACGCCGTCCGGGTAGGCCTTGGTGAAAGCGTTTTTGTAATCCGGGTCGGCGGAGAGCATCTGGACCACTTGTTCCCAATGACTGCCCATTTCACTGGGGCTCTGCACCACTTCGTGGGCTTGGGTTTCCAGAGAATCGGCGCGGCCATTCCAGAATTGCCGGAAGTTCAAGCTCGCGTTGAACACGCTCGGGGTATTGATCGTCAAGGGATCGCCCTTGAAGCCAGTGGACAATGCCTTGTCGTCGGCTCCGCCGATTTCCAGACGATGGCAACTGGCGCAGGACAGGCTGTTGTTGACCGACAGCCGTGGTTCGTTGAACAACCGGCGACCGAGTTCGACTTGCAAGGGATTCTGCTCGGGCACTGCGGGCAAGGGTTTGAGCGGTTCGTCCAGCGGTGCGCCACTGGCTATCAGACAACAACCGAGTAGAGGCGCAAGGAGCAAGTAGCAGAAGGAACGTGACATCTTGTGATTCCTTGGCTCAGGGCCTGTGTGTCGTTGCACATCGTTCAGGAGAGGGGCTTTACGGAGGTCAGGTATTGCACGAAGGCGTCCGGCTCCACGGCTTTGCTGAAGTAGTAACCCTGGCCTTCCTCGCAATGGAGCGCCTTGAGAAAATTCAGTTGTTCGAGGGTTTCCACCCCTTCGGCAATGACCGTCAGATTGAGGCTTTTGCCCAGGCTGATGATGGCGCCGACCAGAGCCGCGTCGTTGCTGTCACGGCCCAGGCCACGAATGAACGATTGATCGATTTTCAGTACATCGATGGGAAACCGTTGCAAGTAACTCAGGCTGGAATAGCCGGTGCCGAAGTCATCGATGGCCAGCCGTACCCCCAATGCCTTGAGCCGACTCAGCGCGACCATCGTGGCATCGACGTTCTGCATCAATACGCCTTCGGTAATTTCCAGCTCCAGCAAGGCCGGGTCCATGCCTGTGTTCTGGAGTATCTGTTCGATGCCGTCGACAAAATCCCGCTGGCGGAAATCGATGGCCGACACGTTCACCGACATGCACAGATTCGGCAGGCCCTTTGCCTGCCAGGTACGGGCTTGCCGACAGGCCTGGGCCAGCACCCATTTGCTTAACGGCACGATCAAGCCGCTGTCTTCGGCCACTGCAATGAAGTCTGTCGGGTAGATCCAGCCGTGCCCCGGTTTTTGCCAGCGGATCAACGCCTCGGCGCCGACCACCTTGCCGCTGCCCAGGTCGAGTTTCGGTTGGTAGTGCAGGACAAACTCGTTCCGCTCCAGTGCCAGGCGAATCCCCGACTCGATGGTCTGCTGTTCCCGCGCGCGCTGGTTCATCTCATCGATGAAAAAGCTGAAATCGTTGGGGCCGCTTTCCTTGACGTTGCGCATCGCGGTTTCGGCTTTCTTGATCAGTGCGATGGCATCGAAACCGTCATCGGGATAGATGCTGATGCCCAGGCTGGCCGTCACGCTCAAGTCGTGCCCGGCGACGTGCTGGGGCGCACGTATGGCGTTCAACAGTTTTTCGGCGATGCCCTTGGTCTGCTGGGGGTGGTGGATGTCGGCCAGGATCACCACAAATTCGTCGGAGCCGTAGCGAAACACCGAGTCGGAGGCGCGCACGCAGGCCACCAGGCTTTGCCCGACACGCTTGAGCATCTCGTCACCGGTCGGGTGGCCCAACGCATTGTTGATGCGCTTGAAGCGGTCGAGCCCCAGAAACATTACCGCCAGTTGTTTGTCATGGCGTCTGGACAAGGCCAGGGACTGGTTCAGCCGGTCACCCAGCAAGGTGCTGTTGGGCAGCTCGGTCAACACGTCGTACTGCAACAGATGAGACACCTTGAGCAGTTCATGGACCCGGGCTTCGATGGTTTGCTCAAGGCTCAGTACTTTCATCGCCGCGTCCTGCGCCATCTGCCACTTCCAGGTCAGGGCGCTGGCCATCTGGCGGATTTCCAGGCTGTCGAAAGGTTTTTTCAACACCAGCAATTGATCGCCGAACTCCAGCCGTTCGGCCATGGCTTCCCAGGTGTAATCGGAGAACGCCGTGCACAGCGCGATTTGCAGGTTAGGGTCGACCTTCCAGAGCCGCTCGATGGTTTCCAGACCATCCCAGCCAGGCGGCATGCGCATGTCGGTGAACGCCATGGCGTAAGGGCGACCTTCTGCCTGGGCCCGCTTGACCAGTTTGAGTGCTTCCTGGCCCTGATAGGCGGAGTCGAGCTGGAAGACCAGCCGAGTCGTTTGCGGGGTGTCGAACAGCGCGGCTTCAGTGCCGGCGAGGGTGAGTTCATCGTCGGTATCGGCGCCCAGGATCTTGCGGAAGTCCTCATGGATCGAGGGCGTGTCATCGATGATCAGAATACGCCGGTTGGCCTGGATGAACGGAGTTTTCATTCCTTGTCCTCCGTAGCACGTTGCGAATCACCCGGCATTGCTCCGGGATTGTGATTCGCGCACACGATGCTCCCGGCTTTCAACAGTTCGGCGGCCTGCTGGCTGCTGACCGCTTTGCTGAAGTAGTAGCCCTGGGCATTCATCGGTGAACCGGTGGCCATCAGCGAAGTACGTTGCTCCTGGGTTTCGACACCTTCGGCGATGATGCCGATCCCGACGTCGCGGGCGAAATTGATAATGGCCCGCAAGGTGGTGGCGCTGGCCGCGTCGTGGGCGGCGGTGTCGATGAACGCCTGAGCGAGTTTCAGGTGATTGACCTGGTAAGTCTTGAGGTAGTCGAACGAAGAGTATTCGGTGCCGAAGTCATCGATGGCGATCTTCACCCCCAGCTCACGCAGGCGTGGCAGGATATCGTTGTGCGTCCACTTGGTCTGGGCCAGGGTCGCTTCGGTGACGTCGAAACGCAGGTCCCACGGGCACAGATCCCAGCGGGCAGTGGTGCGCAACACGTCATAGATCAGCTCGGGACCACTCTTGAGCTGGGCCAGGGACAGTTTTATCGCCACCACCGGTGGTGCCATGCCTTCATCGCGCCACTGGTGCATTTGCCGACAGGCGCGCTCCAGCACCCAGTGACCGAGGGCGATGATGATGCCGGTCTTTTCCGCCGCGGGCAGGAATGCCGGGGCTTCCAGTAAACCGCGTATGGGGTGATTCCAGCTGACCTGCGCTTCCATGCCGAGGATCTTGCCACTGCTCAGGTCTACTTCCGGCCAGTAACGCAGTTCGAGCTCGTCGCGTTCGATGGCGGTTTTCAAGTCGTTGGCGATGGTCATGCGCTCGACCACTTCCTGATTGATTTCCTCGGAGTGGAAGTGGTACTGGTTGCGGCCCTTTTCCTTGGAGCGATACAGCGCCATGTCGGCCTGGGTCAACAGGCTGTCGGCGCTGAGGCTGACCTGGGTGTAGCTGCTGATGCCGATACTGACCGAGACCCGCACGTCGTTGCCGGCCAGGGAGTAGGGCAGCACCAGCGCATCGCGGACCTTGGCGGCCAAGGCCGCTGACTGGGTCGGATCGCCAACGTCCAGCTGCAGGATCGCGAACTCGTCGCCCCCCAGGCGGGCGACCACGTCGTTTTCCCGCACGCAGGTTTTGATCCGTCGGGCGACCTCCTGCAACAACAGGTCACCCACCGGGTGGCCCAGGGTGTCGTTGATGCGCTTGAAGTGATCCAGGTCCAGGTAAAACATGGCGAACGGGGTGGCCCCGCGCCGGGCGGCGGCGAACGCCTGATGCAGGCGCTCGATCAGCGTCGCGCGGTTGGCCAGCCCGGTCAGCCCATCGGTGCGGGCCAGCAGGGCGATCTTTTCCTCGGCCAGTTTGCGTTCGGTGATGTCGATGATGATGCCTTCGACTTCCAGCAAGCGGCCTTCATCGTCGCGCACCGGGATGTAGCGGTTTTCGACCCAGCGCCAGTCACCGTCGCCGGTGCGCATCCGGAATTCGATGGAAGCACCGGCTGCATGGCGGTCCAGCACCCGCGCCATGGCCGTATCGACTTTCTCTTGGTCGTCGGGATGGATCAGCTCCTGAGCCCAGTTGGAAGAAGCCACCAGGGCCGCCGCGATGTGGCCGTATTTGGTGATGTTGTGGGAGATATACATCAACGGAAACGACGGTTCGCCCCGCAGCCGATACAGAATGGTCGGGCTGTTCTGCACAATGATGTTGGCGTCGGACAGCTCCCGGGTGCGCTCCTCGACCGCTTGCTCCAGCAGGGACATCTTCAGCGCCGCGTCTTCGGTCATTTGCCACTTGGCGGTCAATGCGCTGGCCATCTGGCGGATTTCGATGGCATCGAACGGTTTTTTCAGGATCAGCAGGCGATCGCCCAGATCCAGGCGCTCGTCGATGTCTTCCCAGGAATAGTCGGAATACGCGGTGCAGAGCGCCACTTGCAGCTTGGGATCGACCTGCCACAGGCGCTCAATGGTTTCCAGCCCGTCCCAGCCCGGCGGCATGCGCATGTCGATGAAGGCCATCGCGTAGGGCGAGTCATTCGCCAGCGCGGTCTCGACCTTGTCCAGCGCCTCACGGCCCTGGAACGCGGATTCGATGATAAAACCTTGCGACGATACCGACACGGGGGTGCCGAACAGGGCGTTTTCAGCGCTGGCCAGACTGTCGTCTTCGATCGATGACGGGCTGAGAATCTTGGCGAAATCCTCGTGGATCGACGCGGTGTCGTCGACGATGAGAATCCGACGATTAGTCCGCGCAAGCAGCGTATTCACTGACATGCGCCTGTACCGACAGCAGTTTGGTGCGATGAGCTCATAGAGGGTATCCCTTCCCTGAGTGCAGGACGGAGCGGGCATCGTTTGGATCCGAGTGACCTGAGCATAGTCGTCCGGTCGGATATTCGCCCGGTTGACTGAAACGAATCATTTGCGGAGTCGGTCGGAAAATCATCTAGCCTGTAGCTCAGGCTCGGGAAAGTCAGAGGAAGTTTTTTCGCGCCTGACATAAAGAGGCTGGTTTCACTTGAGGTATCGCCATGGAAGAGCAGCTCCCCACGACTGTGACCGATAAACCCACGTTACTGCTGGTCGACGATGAGGAGTCGATTCTCAACAGCCTGCGCCGCCTGCTGCGCAGCCAGCCCTACGAGGTGCTGCTGGCCACCAGCGGTGCCCAGGCCCTGGAAATCATGGAGCAGCGGTCGGTCGATCTGGTGATGAGTGACGCGCGAATGCCTAATATGGACGGCGCCACGCTGCTGGCCCACGTCCATCAGCGCTACCCCGACACCACCCGGATCATGTTGACCGGTTATGCCGACCCCTCGGCCATTATCAAAGCCATCAATGAAGGGCAGATCCATCGTTACATCAGCAAGCCCTGGCACGATGAGGAAATGCTGCTGACGCTGCGGCAATCGCTGGCCTATCAGTATTCCGAGCGTGAGCGGTTGCGTCTGGTGCAGGAGACCTGGGACCAGAACGAAAAACTGAAGCTGCTCAACACCACCCTGGAAAAACACGTCGCGGCCCGCACCAGCGAGCTGCAACAGACCGCTGACATGCTGGACCTGGCTTACGAAGAGCTCAAACGCAGCTATGTCACCGGCACGGAAGTGTTTTCGTTGCTGGCCAACCTGCGCCTGCCACCTGCCAAGCAGACCAACCGGCAGATCATCGAACTGGTGCGGGTGTACTGCAAACTCCATCACCTGGACGAAGCCACCAGTCGAGACCTGACCATGGCGGCGGCGCTCTACAACATCGGTAAATTGAGCTGGACCGACAGCATGATGAGCACGCCTTCGGATCTGCTGCATCACAATGACCGCGAGCGCTATCGGGGTTATCCGAAGCAGAGTGAGTCGCTGCTGATGACGCTCGACCCGATGAAAGATGCCGCGCGGCTGATCCTGCACCACCAGGAGCGTTGGGACGGCAGCGGTTTTCCCGATCGGCTCAAGGGCGAGGCCATTCCGCTCGGTTCGCGGTTGCTGAAACTGGCGGTGGACTTCATCGAGTTGCAGCGCGGGCTGATCCTCGAACGGCAGATGAACAGCGATGAAGCCCTGGTGTATATCCGCCAGTACGCCGGTCGGCTCTATGACCCGGAACTGGTGGAGGATTTCATTAAGGTCTGTGCTGCTTACCTGAGCGATGTGACGCTGGCCGATCCGACGGTCAAGGTGCTGACCACCCGGGACCTGGCGGCGGGGATGATCCTGGCGCGCAACCTGAATGCCGACAACGGCATGCTGCTGCTCAATGCCGGCAAGGTGTTGAACGGGCCGCTGGTGGAGAAACTGATCGCGTTCGAGGCGATGGAAGGTGCCAAGTACAGCATTTTTGTGAAAGTGCCCGAGGAAGTGGCGATTCTCGAGACGAGTTGAGCTATCAGCACTGATCAACAGTGGGAGCGGGCTCTTGTGGCGAGGGAGCTTGCTCCCGCTGGGCTGCGAAGCAGCCCCAAAAACTCTGATGTACCAGAGATCTTGTGAGTGCTACGCACTCAAACGGGGCGGTGCGGCGTTCCGACAAGCCCCCTCGCCACAGTGCTTTTCGACGTGACGAAAAGCCGGCGCTCATGTGATCCTTGCGCCTTTTACCCAAGGCCAATCCTGATCCATGACGCTTTCATCCGCCGCTTCGCCCCGCATCATCCACATTGCCGCTGCCCTGTTGATCGGCCCCGACGGTCGCACCTTGCTGGTGCGCAAGCGCGGCACCCAGGCGTTCATGCAGCCGGGGGGCAAGATCGAGGCTCATGAGCAACCGGTCCACGCCCTGGCCCGTGAGCTGGAGGAGGAATTGGGACTGGTCATCGATCCGGCGCACGCCACCTACTTGGGGCCATTCTCGGCACCGGCCGCCAACGAGCCGGGTTTTGTCGTACAGGCCGAACTGTTTCAGCTGACCATCGATTCTGACGTTTGCCCGGCGGCGGAAATCGAAGAGGTGCGCTGGATCGACCCGGCCACCGACGGCGATCTCACGCTGGCGCCATTGACACGAGACCTGATCTTGCCGTTTTATCGAGCTTCACTGATCGAAATCGCCTGATCACCCAGACCCTCTGACTTCAAGGACAGGATGCCTATGATTCCACTTCAAGACTTGCTGATTTTTGCCGCCGCGGCGTTGCTGATGGTACTCACGCCGGGGCCGAACATGATCTACCTGATCTCCCGTTCCATCTGCCAGGGACGCAAGGCCGGGGTGACGTCATTGCTGGGTGTGGTCGCGGGATTTCTAGTGCACCTGTTCGCTGCTGCAGCGGGTTTGACCGCGGTGTTCATGGCTGTGCCGGTGGCCTACGAGGTGCTGAAGTGGGCCGGTGCGTTGTACCTGATGTGGCTGGCCTGGCAGGCGGTCAAGCCCGGTGCGCGTTCGCCGTTCGAGGCGCAGCAGTTGCCGGCGGACTCGTCACGCAAATTGATCACGATGGGTTTTCTCACCAGCGCTCTGAACCCGAAGATCGCGGTGTTTTATCTGTCGGTGTTTCCGCAGTTCATTTCCCCTGAGCACGGTTCGGTGTTCAACCAGAGCATCATCCTCGGCCTGACCCAGATCAGCGTGAGCTTCAGCGTCAACCTGCTGATCGCGCTGTTCGCCGCAGGCATCGCCTCCTGGTTCGTCAACAACCCGAACTGGCTGGCGATGCAGCGCTATTTCATGGGCTTCGTCCTGTCCGGGCTGGCGGTGCGGTTGATGTTTGAGCAGCGGCGAGTGGCCTGAACATGTGGATTCAGCGGCTTGATGCCAGTCATGCCCTGGATTATCGGGCGCTGATGCTCGAAGCCTACGACTCGCATCCCCAGGCGTTCACCTCCAGCGTGCGCGAGCGCGCCACGATGCCGCTGGGGTGGTGGGAGTCGCGCCTGACCAGCAAGCTGGACCGGGTGCTCGGGGCGTTCGAGGAAGGGGAACTGGCAGGCATCGTCGGCCTGGCCTTCGAGTCTCGGGAAAAGGCCCGGCACAAGGCGACGCTGTTTGGCATGTACGTGACCGGCAAGGTGCGCCAGCGCGGGCTCGGTTATCAACTGTTACAGGCCGCGTTGGCTGAAGCGCAGAGTCATCAGGGCCTGAGGCTGATCCAGCTGACCGTCACCGCCGGCAATGAAGCGGCATTCAAACTGTATCAGCGCTGCGGCTTCGTGCAGTTTGGCCTGGAACCGTTGGCGGTGCGGGTGGGCGAAGACTACTTCGACAAGATCCACATGTGGCGCGAGATTACCCCTGAGCCTTGATCGGTTGCTCTATCGCACCGCACTAACCCCATCCAGCGTCGAAAACGACGTGTCCTTGGCCGTCAGCAAAAAGTCGCGCATGTACGGCGCATCCAGCATGTCGGCGCGGATCCCGGCATACAACGTCGCAAACAAGCCTTTCTCCCCCAGTCGCTTGGCCTTCACATAACCCCGTGAACTGTACTCATGCAGCGCCCAATGGGGCATGCCGCAGACACCGCGACCGCTGGCCACCAGTTGCATCATCATCACCGTCAGTTCCGAGGTGCGCACCTGCGCCGGTTCGATGTCGGCCGGTTCCAGGAAGCGGGTGAAGATGTCCAGCCGATCGCGTTCCACCGGGTAGGTGATCAAGGTTTCCGTGAGCAGGTCTTCGGGCACGATGTACGGCTTGCTCGCCAAGCGGTGTTGGTTTGCCACCGCGAGCATGGCTTCGTAGGTGAACAACGGCACGTAAGTGATGCCCACCAGTTCCAGCGGATCGGAGGTCACCACCAGGTCCAGGTCGCCTCGGGCCAGCGCCGGCAGCGGGGCGAAGGAGAAGCCCGAGGCCAGGTCCAGCTCGACTTCCGGCCAGGCATCGCGGAACTGGTCGATGGTCGGCATCAGCCACTGGAAGCAACTGTGGCACTCGATCGCCATGTGCAGACGCCCCGCCGTGCCACCGGCCAGCCGTGCAATGTCGCGCTCGGCACTGCGCAGCAACGGCAGGGTGGCGTCGGCCAGCTGCAGCAGGCGCAAGCCGGCACTGGTGAAGCGCACCGGTTTGGTCTTGCGCACGAACAGCGGCATGCCCATGCGTTCTTCCAGCTCCTTGAACTGGTGGGACAGCGCCGATTGGGTCAGGTGCAGGCGGTCGGCTGCATCCACCAGGCTGTCGGCTTCGCGCAGGGCGTGCAGGGTTTTCAGGTGACGGATTTCAAGCACCGAGGGCTCCATGAGGAAAACTTGTGATCAACACGAAAAGGTTGAGTTTGTCTCATGTTGGCTGAGCTGTCGACAATAGCAGCATGTTTTACAGCATCCTTTATAGAGAGAAATTCACCATGGCCCTGGCCCACACACTTGGTTTTCCGCGCATCGGTGCCGACCGCGAACTGAAAAAAGCCCTCGAAGCCTACTGGAAGGGCGATCTCGATCAGGACGCCCTGAACAGCGTCGGCCGCCAACTGCGCGCCACCCACTGGCAATTGCAGAAAGACGCCGGCATCGACCTGCTGCCCGTCGGCGACTTCGCCTGGTACGACCAGGTACTGACCCATTCCCTGACCTTCGGTGTGATCCCCGAGCGTTTCGACAGCGTCAAGGATGAACGCGGCCTGCCGACCCTCGACACTCTGTTCGCCATGGCGCGTGGCGCCACGGCAGCCTGCTGCGGCAGCGAACACGGCACCGCGCAATACGCCCAGGAACTGACCAAGTGGTTCGACACCAATTACCACTACCTGGTCCCGGAATTCAGCGCAGACCAATCATTCAAACTGAGCTGGGAACAGTTGTTCGATGAAGTCGAAGAAGCCAAGGCCCTCGGCCACAACGTCAAGCCGGTGATCATCGGCCCGCTGACTTACCTGTGGCTGGGCAAAGCCAAAGGCAACGACTTCGACAAGCTCGACCTGCTGGAACGCCTGCTGCCGATCTACGGTGAAATCCTTGGCCGCCTCGCCGCCCAAGGCGTGGAGTGGGTGCAGATCGATGAGCCGATCCTGACCCTCGACCTGCCACAGTCCTGGAAAAACGCCTTCGAGCGCGCTTACCACATCCTCCAATACTCGCCGCTGAAAAAGCTCGTAGCCACCTACTTCAGTGGCCTGGAAGACAACCTCGGGCTGGCCGTCGGCCTGCCTGTACAAGGTTTGCACATTGACGCGGTGCGTTCGCCGGATCAGCTCGGCCAGGTTTTGGATCGACTGCCGACCTACAAGATTCTCTCGGTGGGGCTGGTCAACGGCCGCAACGTCTGGCGCTGCGAACTGGAGCAAGCCCTGGCACAACTGCAATTTGCCCAGGAGCGCTTCGGCGATAACTTGTGGGTCAGCAGTTCCTGCTCGCTGCTGCACAGCCCGGTGGACCTTGCGCGTGAAGACAAACTCGACCCCGAACTGAAAAGCTGGCTGGCGTTTGCCGTGCAGAAGTGCGGTGAGATCGCCGTGCTGCGCGATGCCCTGAACGATCCGCAAGCGCCCAAGGTGCAAGCCGCCCTGGCTGAAAGCCGCGCCATTGCGGCCAGCCGCGCCCAATCGCCGCGTATCCACAAGGCGGATGTCCAGGCCCGCATCAACGCCATCGGCGCGGCAGACAGCCAACGCCATTCGCCGTTTGCCAAACGGATCGAGCAGCAGCGTGCGCGCTTGCAGCTGCCGGCATTCCCGACGACCACCATCGGCTCGTTCCCGCAAACCGGTTCGATCCGCCTGGCTCGTCAGGCCTTCAAGCAAGGCAAACTCTCGGCCAACGATTACACCGATGCCATGCACAGCGAAATCCGCCACGCCGTGAAAATCCAGGAACGCCTGGGGCTGGACGTGCTGGTGCACGGTGAAGCCGAGCGCAACGACATGGTCGAGTACTTCGCCGAGCAACTGGACGGCTACCTGTTCACCCGTTTCGGCTGGGTCCAGAGCTACGGTTCGCGCTGCGTCAAGCCGGCGATCATCTACGGCGACCTGAGTCGCCCGAACGCCATGACCGTCGACTGGATCACCTACGCGCAAAGCCTGACCGACAAGATCATGAAAGGCATGCTCACCGGTCCCGTGACCATGCTGATGTGGTCGTTCCCGCGCGAAGACGTTTCGCGCAAAATCCAGGCGCAGCAGTTGGCGTTGGCCCTGCGTGATGAAGTGGTCGACCTGGAAGCTGCGGGCATCAAGATCGTGCAGATTGACGAAGCCGCGTTCCGCGAAGGCCTGCCGCTACGCCGGGCGCAATGGCAGGAATACCTCGACTGGGCGGTGGAAGCGTTCCGCCTGAGTGCATCGGGTGTGGGTGACGAAACCCAGATCCACACCCACATGTGCTACAGCGAATTCAATGACGTGATCGAATCCATCGCGGCGATGGACGCCGACGTCATCACCATCGAAACCTCACGCTCGGATATGGAATTGCTGGAAGCCTTCGAAGCCTTCGACTACCCGAACGACATCGGCCCGGGCGTCTACGACATCCACTCGCCACGGGTGCCGGACACCGCCGAGATGGTCAAGTTGATGAGCAAAGCGGTGAAGCGCATTCCTGCCGAGCGGTTGTGGGTAAACCCCGATTGCGGGTTGAAGACCCGGGCCTGGCCGGAGACTGAGGCGGCGCTGGTGAACATGGTGGCGGCGGCGCGGCAGTTGCGCAGTCAGTTGGCCTAAATCCTGCGGCGCCTGTTCTGGCGCCTTCGCGAGCAAGCCCGCTCCCACGGGGGAGAGGTCGATCACAGAAGTTGTGTACGACATCAATCCTGTGGGAGCGGGCTTGCTCGCGAAGCAGGCGACTTGGTCTTGAATACGACCGCTCAGTACCCTAGCCGTAGGTCACCGACTGTGTGAACACCAGCGAAACGGGATAGTTGCCATACAAGCCTCTTACGCTGAGCTGGTGTGTGCCAGAACCCACTCCAAAAAGGACAGACTGCCAGAAGCCATTAGTGCCCACGTAAACGCGGTCCTGAACGACGATCCCATTGAGCAATATCTGCACCATTGCACCGGGCGCGGCAACGCCATTCACGCTGATACCGGTCGTCCTTGTGTGCTGGTAGTCATACAGGCTCTGACCTCTTGCATTAAGCGCCAGTAATATGTGCGGTCTGACGGGAGCCGGTTCGGGTGCCAATACACTGAACGTCCACAGGTTCGAGGTTCGCCCTGTGGGTTGCTCCATAACGGTAAGTCGATAAAACGACGAGGCCGTTACTGTGACGGTGTAACTCCAGTTGCCGCTGTCGGGCACTTTGAATGAGTCGATGGGTTTCGGGACATTATCGTTTTGGAACAGTGTAAGTGTGCTATCCGGTTTACCCGTGCCGGACAACGTCACGCGATTGGTTTTGGTGCTGCCGCCGTTGGGAATCGAAGCGTTTGTATTGGCATCGATCGCTCTATTGATGAGCAGACTCCAGGTCTTGTTCAGGAGTGTTAACTCACGAACAGGGAAAAACGTGTCGACGCCACCCTTGTTGTTGAAGTTCGCAATCGAAAGCCCCATCACCTGACCGCCATCCTTGAACAGTTCAAGTTGCTGACGGTTGATGACTCCGCTCAACCCACTTGTCACATGATCGGCAGTAATCACGCCATCGAACAATATGATGGGATGATCGGCTCCCGCCGCATTGCTTCCACCCAAGGCCACGCGCATTCGGGTCCCTATGGCGATAAATAGCCAGCGCGCCAGGCTCCAGCGCGCATCGCCTTGAAACGTGCTGAGGTCCAGCGTCTTGTGATCCGGCGCTTGTGCAATGCTGAGGCTCGGAAACACGATGGCTTCATCGGGTACAGCGGTGACTTCATAAGTGGTGACGCCGGAGTATTGGTCAGGTAGTTCGGGCTGGGACACACGGTATCGAAGTTTCATGAAGTGACGCAGGTTGGCGGGCACTGTCGTCAGTGGCAATTCGATCAGTAGCGTACCGTTGGCGTTACCTGGCTGCGTGGCCACGACAGGGCTGCCCAAGCCGGCGCGGCCAATCACGATCAGAGCGATACGATGGGCGGCGGACATGCCTTTATAGGTGATTTCGACGGTCGTGCTTTTTTCGGTAAGCCGCGGATTGATTCGGTTGCCGGAGGACACCTCAACGAGCGTTGGAGGCGGGAGCTCCAGAGCTACATCCCCAACGCGTAACTCCAGTTCGGGCGCCGTCAGCGGCAGTGCTCGGTTACGTTCAATGTACCAGTCGATACGGATGACCTGGTGGTTCAGCGAGTCGATCAGTTCGAACGTCAATCTGAACTCAATGTCCTTACCGATGTGAGCGGCGGTAATGGGTAGCGAGTCGACCCAGACGAGTCTGTCGTCAGCGGTCCACACCTGAAGGTAAACCGTGTCGCCGACCTGGGTATGGGCCTTTGCCGGGCAAATGGCCGGAGTGCCGAAGGGAATATCCTTGGGATCGAGTACACCGTTTTCGTCCTTGCCGACATTGACGACATCCAAGGTGTCTTGGACGGGGCCGATGTGCAAAAGCAAAGCATGAGATTCCAGGGGGGCGAGGTGATTTTCCCCGGTTACGGTGTAAGTAGCCTTGAATGAGCCACTCAGGTACGTGTCAAAGTGCCTCGTGTCGATCTCGAACGGCACGATGATTCCCGCCCCTGGGATCACCATCGAACGAGTGACAAACCTCTCTTCTATTTGCAGGCGAGTGGTGCCACCTGCGCTCGTGCTCAGACAGGTCAACGTTACCTTATCGCCAATTTCAAGCCCCTTGATATCCGGGCCGACATACACAACGGTCTCTGCAAGGTCTGGCGACAGTACGCCGCCATGGGCCTGGGGGGCTGTAGGGGCGGGCCCGCGATATTTTTCGCCGATCAGCTCGGGAGAGTACGGGTAGGACGGCGTGCGGATCTTCTCGCCTTTCTCGATTCTGATGCGTTCGTAACTCAGCGTTATGGTCGCAGGGGCGAGTTGCTTCACGACCGCATAGGGAACAGGGAACGTTACGCTGGGTGTCCTGTAGATCAGGGGACCAAAGAGACGTGAAAATTCGGTCCTGGGGTCATAAAGCTTGAGCTCCACGGTGTCCCCGGTGATGGCGTCCCCCCTTTTAACGGGCACGACAACTTCCATTGGATGGCCATCGAGAGTGTCGATGAACAACACGTCATCCACCGTTTCATTTACCCAGCACATGTCCAGATAGGTTTTATCCGGAACCAGCTCCCCGTCACCAATTTTTGAAGCGTGGCTGCTGTTGTGCACCTGATCGTGAATTCTGTAACTGACGAGCAATGGCTTGGCAGGCCCTATCAATTCAAGAACGGATGATGGGACAAAAATCGTGATGTCCTGATCAATCTCTTCGGGCTTGATCACGTAAGCGACGAGCTGATTGCCTACAGTCATCAAAACTGTGTCCCCCGGGCTCATGATCGGCCAGCGCGGAATGATGAAATCAACGCCTCTCTCAACCATCGCCTGATCGATAATCGATGGGAATTCAGGGGCTTGCAAAGGCACTCGTTCGCTGGAGTTGCCCGTCGGATCGAGGCTGTCCGGGAAGGTCGGCTTGAACCATACGACGATTCCGTCCGAGGACTCGGGACCATTGCCACTGGTGCGGTCGACGGTGTACCACAACCGGTGGATGCCCGGTCTTTCAATGGCGGTTCTGGGAATGAGGCTGAGTACGTCCTGGTTGTTGTGATCGGAAGGGACCACGACTGTCTTGATCAGGGTACCTTCCTCTGTCGGATCCGGGACCTGACCCGGCTCAAGGCGTTTGCCCATGTACAGCCGTATCGTGTCTTGCGCCGCCATCAATTCGTAGGAGTGGAAGAGAATCAGCCAGCCAATTCCGGCGCCAGCCGTTTCGTCAGCGTTGACCCCGTACGATGCCACGGGATAGTCGACCTTGTGCCAGCCAGGAATCAGGGCAGGATACAGATTGAGTATTCCATCCTGCGTAAATACCCCCTCTGACTTGATCTCTGCGAACGGATCGACCGGTTGCTGCGGGCTTTCGTGTTGCAGTGCGGCCAATTGTTCTGCTGTAAAAGCGCTCATAGCATGCTCCGATTTTGAGATGGTGCCTGAACCGCTGGGCATTGGTGCGTCAGAGGATTGAAGGCTCGAAGCTGGCGGCTGGCAACTGTCATAAATAACAGGCTGAGGTTGTTTTCCGATGAGCGGTGGGCCCGCATGCCCCACAACCGTTCAGCACTCTTCATCAAACTGTCACGTAACTGTGGCAGCGCGCTTGTACAAACTTCATCAGACTCGCGCTCTACTGGAGTTCTGCGTTTCGGTGTTTTTCATGCGTGCACGATTTTTATCCACAGCGGTCTTTCTGATCGCTGTGTTGTTCAATTTCCCGTCTTTGGCGGCGTCTCGTTGCGATGTCAATGTTCCGACCGAACGGGTCGATCTGGATCAGGTGAGTCTGGCGTACCAGAGCATCGGCCGTGCGTCCGACCCTGCGTTGTTGCTGGTAATGGGCCTGGGCGGGCAGTTGATTCACTGGCCGGATGAGGTAGTGGTCGCGTTGTGTCAGCAGGGTTTCCGGGTGATTCGCTATGACAATCGCGATGTTGGCCTGTCCACTTGGCGCAAGGCACCGGCCGAGGCCAACCTGACGTTCGAAGTGCTGCGCTACAAACTCGGTTTACCGGTGGCCGCGCCTTATACGCTGACCGACATGGCCGACGATGCACTGGGGTTGATGGACGCCTTGCACGTCGAGCAATTTCACGTGCTGGGCGCCAGCATGGGCGGGATGATCGCCCAGCATCTGGCGGCGATGGCGCCGCAGCGGGTCGAGAGCCTGACGTTGCTGATGACCAGCTCGGGTGCCGAAGGCTTGCCGGCGCCGAGTGCGGCGCTGGTGCAGTTGCTCGCGCGACGCGGTGCGCCGAATCGTGAAGTGGCGCTGGAGCAACAGGCTGATTTGCTGGCGGCGCTGGGCAGTCCTTCGGTCACTGATGATCGGCAGGCGTTGCTGCATCAAGCGGCGCTGTCTTATGACCGGGCGTTTAACCCGGAAGGCGTTAAGCGCCAGATCATGGCGATCCTTGCCGAGCGCAGTCGTGTAGATCTGCTCAACCAACTGCGGGTGCCGACGCTGGTGGTTCACGGCACCGCTGATCCGTTGTTGCCGGTGATGCATGGCGTGCATCTGGCGGCACACATTCGTGGCAGTCAGTTGAAGTTGATTCCGGGGCTGGCCCATCGTTTTCAGGAAGCGTTCAAGGCACCGTTGCTGGCGGCGGTGTTGCCGTATTTGCAGGCCCATCGCGAAGATACTTCGCACTGGGTGCAGATTGATCCCGTGGCCGAACGCAATCTTCTGTAACACCCAAATCCAATTGTGGGAGCGGGTTTGCTCGCGAAGGCGGTGTATCAGTCAAAGCAGATGTCGACTGACACACTGCCTTCGCGAGCAAGCCCGCTCCCACAAGGGATCTGCTGCGTGCTGTGGCCCCTCGGGTGGTTGAAAAATATATCAATGTGCCACTACGGTTTTTGCCGATGCTGCCGACATAAGCAGCATCGTTAATAATCATAGGGACTTGATCCATGAATCTTCACGTTCTACGCACCTGGGCAGCACTGATGTTGTTCGCCTGCCTGACCCTCACCGGTTGTGCCCACGTGCAACCTCCAGTACCGCTGGACCAGCAGTTCTGGGATGCCAAAGAACCGACTATTGGCGTGGCGATCACTGTGGTGCCGGAGCCGGTGCTGGCATTGACCGGCAATCAGGGGCTTCTCGATTACGCTATCAACAAGGGCGTTAACAGCAAGCTCAGTGACAACGTCGCAAAATGGCAAGTGGGCGACCTTCACACCTTGCCGGATGTCCTTGTCGCCAAGCTGCAGGCCAAGGGTTACAAAGCCAAGCGGATCAACGAGCCGGTCGACCTGAATGCGTATAAGGAAACCAGTTTCCGCGAAGGCTACATGACCCGTGACATGACGCCGGTCAAGGCCGCCTACGGCGTCGATCGTCTGCTGCTGGTGAATGTCTACGCCACCGGTGCCACCCGCAGCTACTACAGCGTTGTGCCGACCAGCGTACCGATGGCGCAGGTGGGCGGACAGGGCATGGTGATCGATCTGGCAGACAACAAACTGCTGTGGTTCAAACCCTTTGTCGCTACGCAAGCCGCCCAGGGCGAATGGGACGAGCCGACCTATACCAACTTGTCCAACGCGTTCTATCAGGCTATGGACAATAGCCGTCAGCAAATGATCACCCCGTTCGCGCAATGACGCGCCTGCCCATAGTGGCGGGTGCGCTGGCCCTGCTGATGCTGACGGGGTGTGCGCAAAAACCGGCTCCTGAGGCCGGTTTCAAGGACCAGAGTGCCTTGCCTTACATCCAGGCCCACGGGCTTAAGGTCGACGTGCAGTTGCCGCCATCCTTTGTGGGTGCCAGCACCGTGATTGACTCGCAGGCGGCTTTGAAGGCTGCGTCGTCGAGTCATAATCTGGTGGCCAGTTCAGGCAACGGTGCCGGGCTTGCCGGTTTGCTGGTGGCCAGCCTGATCAACACCCAGATGGGCAGCGGCAGCTTGCAGCGCGATGCGGAAAAAACCGCGCTCAACGAGGCGCGACCGATGGCCGACTTGCTTGCAGGCGTTCCATTGCAGGAGCGCCTGCAACAGCGCTATCAACAGGCTTCGCAAGCGGCCGGGTTCAAGCAAGGAGAAGGGCAGGTCACCGCACACCTGGTGATTGAGCCCAAACTGATGCTTACCCCCGATCGCGGCAGTTTCGTGCTGATCAATCAGGTGCAGGTCCAGGACATTGCCGGTTCGGCGCTGTATCGCATGCGGATCGAAGTCGTCAGCCAGCCGATTCGGCGCTGTGGCAAGCAGTGCATCGACGACGGCGACCTCGATTTGGCGAAGGTCACGGCGGTGCTCGACGAGTGTATCGATGAATCGATGCGGGTTCTGGCCACTGACCTGATGCAGCCGACACCGCCAGCGACCGCCCAGGAAACCTTGCGTTATAACCTTGATGGCCAGCGAGTGGTCGAGCGTGGTTATCAACTGGCCAACAACGGAAACTATTGGCGTTATCGCAACCTCTATGGGGCGGTGAAATCGGTGCCGGTGCCGTTTGAGGATGCGTTGACACCAACGCAGTTGCAGAAGGTTTACGGGCAGTAACCACTTACCCCTGCAGGAGCCGCCTTCGCAGCTCCTGCAGGTGTATGCAAATGCAGCAGGCCGCGATTTTTTTGAATTTAGCCGTGCAGGCGAACCCACACGCTGACCAGCACCGTCGCCGCCATCAACCACGCCACCGCTGCCACCGCCAATGAAGCCTCCAGCCGCATCCGGTCGACCATCACATACAAGGTCGCCAGATAGACGAAGTACGGAATGATCGACCACATGCCAAACACGATGGTGGTCTTCAGATCATCCAGTGAACGCCCTTTGCCGACGATGTAATGAGCGATCAGCGCAAAGGTCGGAAACAGCGGCACCAGGCCTGCGATGTAATAGTTTCTGGTCTTGGCCAGCATGGCGAGGATCACCACCACCGCCGCGCCCAGGGTTGCTTTGAAAATCAGGTCCATCAGTGGCTCAGCCCGTATTTCTTCACTTTGTCGAACAGTGTGGTCTTGGCCATCCCCAGTTCCTGGCTGGCTTGGGTCAGGTTGCCGCCGCTGCGCTGCAAGGCGTCACTGAGCAGGTTGCGTTCGAAGGCTTCCACCGCTTCGGCGAAGGCCAGGCCCTGATTGCTGCCGCTGGCGCCGGTCTTCTTGAAGGCCGGCAGACCGAGGGCGAAGCGTTCGGCGACGTTGCGCAGTTCGCGCACGTTGCCTGGCCAGTCGTGGCTCATCAGAATCGACACGGTCTGGTTGTCCAGTTCAGGCAGCGAGCGGTCGAAGCGCAGGGATGACTGCTGCAAAAAGTGCTCGAACAATTGCAGGATGTCTTCGCGGCGTTCGCGCAGCGGCGGCAGTTCCAGGGTGACCACGTTCAAGCGGTAATACAGGTCGCTGCGAAACTCGCCGGCCTTGCTCGACTCATCCAGGTCGGACTTGGTCGCGGCGATCACCCGGCAATCCACCGCCACGCTCTGGTTCGAACCCAGGCGTTCGAGGGTGCGTTCCTGCAGCACCCGCAGCAGCTTGATCTGCAACGGCAGCGGCATGCTTTCCACTTCGTCGAGGAACAGCGTGCCGCCATCGGCGTGTTCGATCTTGCCGATCCGCCGTTTGCCGGCACCGGTGAAAGCGTTGGCCTCGTGGCCGAAGATTTCGCTTTCGAACAGGTTCTCCGGCAGGCCACCGCAGTTCAGCGCGACGAACTGTTTGCTGTGCCGACGGCTGAAGTCGTGCAGGCAACGTGCAACCAGTTCCTTGCCGGTGCCGGTCTCGCCTTCGATCAGCACGTTGGCCGACGTATCGGCGACGTTGGCGATCAGTTCCCGCAGGTTCTGCATGGCCGGCGAGCGACCGATGATCCGGCCTTCGAGGGAATCGCGCTCGAACAGTTGGCGACGTAACGAGGTGACTTCCCGCGCCAGGCTGCGTTGCTCCAGTGCACGGCGGGCGACGTCCACCAGGCGTTCGGGGGAGAAGGGTTTCTCCATGAAGTCGTAGGCGCCTTTCTGCATCGCGCCGACGGCCATCGAGATGTCGCCGTGGCCGGTAATCAACACCACCGGCAGGCTGCGATCACGGGCCTTGAGCCGGGTCAGCAGTTCCAGGCCATCGATGCCCGGCAGGCGGATGTCGCTGATGACGATGCCGGCGAAGTTATCGCCCACCCGCTCCAGCGCTTCTTCGGCGCTGCCGACGCCGATGCAGGGAATGTCTTCGAGCGTCAGTGCCTGTTGGCAACCGAGCAGCACATGGGGGTCGTCTTCGACGATCAGCACACTTAGGTCGTTGTTCATATTGGCTCGGCGGGAGTAGGGCTTACCAACGGTAAACTGAGGACGAAGGTGGTGCCACCGCTGGCCGGGTGTTCGACACCCAGATGCCCGCCCGTGGCGGCGGCCAGGCTCGCCGACAGGGTCAGGCCGAGGCCCAGGCCCTGTTCGCCGGGCTTGGTGGTGAAGAATGGTTCGAACAGATGCTTGCGCGCTTCGGCATCGATGCCGTGGCCGTTGTCGCGCACCCGCAGGCGATACTTGCCGTCGTATTCCTCGCCTTCGAGCCACAACGTCGGTTGGGGCTGCGACTGCATGGCATCGAGCGCGTTGCCGATCAGGTTGACGAGGATCTGCTCCAGACGGGTCTGGTCGATCTGCACCTGCACGTCGGTGAAATCGCGATGCAGTTGCAGCGGCACGCTTTCCATCCGACTGCCCAGCAGTTGCAGGGCGGCGTCCACGCCTTTGCCGAGGCTGGCCTGGCCCTGGTCATCGCCGCGTCGGGCGAAGGAACGCAGGCTGGCGGTAATCCGGCCCATGCGGTCGATCAGTTCATTGATGGTCTTGAGATTGGTGCTGGCCACATCCAGCTGACCGCGCTCCAGAAAGCGCACGGTATTGCCGGACAAGGTCCGCAAGGCTGCCAGCGGTTGGTTCAATTCGTGGGCGATGCTGGTGGACATCTGGCCGATGGCCGCCAGTTTGCCGGCCTGGACCAGTTCATCCTGAGCGCGGCGCAAGGTTTCTTCAGCCTGCCGACGCTCACGAATCTGCCCCTTGAGCCGTTCGTTGCTGGCACGCAGGTCAGTGGTGCGTTCGGTAATCCGACGCTCCAGTTGATTGTTGGCTTCCTGCAAGGCTTCCCGCGCCGCAAGGCGGGTGGCGATCACTTTGCGCCGCTCGTTCCAGGCGATCAGCAGGAAGGCCACCAGGGCAAACGCCACCGCCACCAGGATTCCCTGATTGATCGCTTCACGCCGCAGGTCTTGCAGGGGCGTGAGCAGGGTGAAATTCCACGGGGTGTCGCTCAGCGGCCGGGTTTGCGACAGGTAGCTGATGTTCTCTTCATCGGACACCAGTTCGCTGTTGGCGGGGAAGGTCAGTTTTTCCTCGCCTTCAGCCAGTTTCTCTCGGGCCAGCGGTTGCAGTTCATTCAGCGGATACCAGTAGTACTGAAGGCTGCGGGCCAGGCGTTCCTTGGTGTCCTCGCTCAACGGCAGCACCGACTTGAGCCGCCGCGCCGGATCGCTGGAGAGGATGATGATGCCGTTCTCATCGCTGACGAACGCTTCCAGGCGCGCGCGCTGCCAGCGTTCTTCCATGGCTTCGAGGCGCACCTTGACCACCGCGACGCCGGTGATCTTGCCATGTTCCTCCAGGCCATGAGCCAGGTAATAGCCGGGTTCGCCGCTGGTGCTGCCGATGCCGTAGAACCGCCCCGGCTGGCCGCGCACGGCGTTCTGGAAGTAGGCGCGGAAGGACAGGTCTTCGCCCAGATAACTGTCGACATCGCGCCAGTTGCTGGTGGCCAGTACGCGTCCGGTGGTGTCCATCACATAAATGGCCCGACTGCGGCTGCGCCGGTTCAGGCCTTCGAGGTATTCGTTGACCGTCTGCCGGTGTTCCGGCGACGGGTCGGCCAGCAGCTTGGAAACACTCGATTCGAGTTCCAGCAGGCTGGGCAGGTAGGTGTATTTGCTGATCTCGCTTTCGACGGCGCGCGCGTGCAGTTCCAGCTGACGCTGGCCATTCTCGCTGAGGCTGCGAATGCCGTAGTGTTCACTGACCCAGAAGCCGATGTAACCCAATCCGATCATCAGGGCGATGATCAGCGGCGGCAGGAACAGATGACGAATCAAACGGGGTTTCACGGCGAGTGATGGCGGCGCGGCGCGATAGAGAGTGGAGTCGCATTTCATCACAGATGCCTTGGGTCAACCACAACACAATATCCATATCCCCACGGGCCCCGTGGGAGTTGCTGTATGGCAAGGGGGCTTTTGTGGCGAGGGGGCCCCCTCGCCACAAAAGCCCGCTCCCACAATTAGGGGAGCGGTGCCTTCCTTCTTAGTGCTGCAGAATCTTCTCGAGGAAATGCTGCGCACGCTCGGAGCGGGCGTTGATGTCGCCGAAGAACTCTTCTTTCCTGCAGTCTTCGATAATCTTGCCGGCGTCCATGAAGATCACCCGGTCCGCGACCTTGCGGGCGAAGCCCATTTCGTGGGTCACGCACATCATGGTCATGCCTTCGTGGGCCAGTTGCACCATCACGTCCAGCACTTCGTTGACCATTTCCGGGTCCAGTGCCGAGGTCGGTTCGTCGAACAGCATGACGATCGGGTCCATCGCCAGCGCACGGGCAATCGCCACACGCTGTTGCTGGCCACCGGAAAGCTGGCCCGGGTGCTTATGCGCATGGGCAGACAGCCCGACGCGCTCAAGCAGTTGCAGGCCTTTCTTGGTGGCTTCTTCCTTGCTGCGACCCAACACCTTGATCTGCGCGATGGTCAGGTTTTCGGTGATGGTCAGGTGCGGGAACAGTTCGAAATGCTGGAACACCATGCCCACCCGCGAACGCAGTTTCGGCAGGTTGGTCTTCGGATCGGCGATGGACGTGCCATCGACGATCAGGTCGCCTTTCTGGAACGGTTCCAGTGCATTGACGCACTTGATCAGGGTGGATTTGCCGGAACCGGACGGCCCGCACACCACGATCACCTCGCCTTTTTTGACCTCGGTGCTGCAATCAGTCAGTACCTGGAAGTCCCCATACCACTTGTTGACGTTCTTGATAGAGATCATACGGCGAACCTTTTTTGCAGACGCTTGACCAGCTGCGAGGCGGCAAAGCTGATGATGAAGTACGTGAGACCTGCGAAGATCAGGAACTCATTGGAGCGGCCGATGATGTCGCCACTGGCACGCGAGGCATTGAGGAAGTCCACCAGGCCGACCGCGTAGACCAGCGAGGTGTCCTGAAACAGGATGATGCTCTGTTGCAACAGCAGCGGGGTCATCTTGCGGAACGCTTGCGGCAGGATGATCAACCGCATCATCTGGCCATACGTCATACCCATGGCCTGGGCGGCGCTCATCTGGCCCTTGGGAATCGACTGCACGCCGGCCCGGACGATTTCGCAGAAGTACGCTGCTTCGAACATCATGAACGCCACGATGCACGATGCGAACGCGCCGATCGGGGTGTCTTCGCCGGTGATCCAGCGCAATACGAACGGCACCGCCAGGTAGAACCAGGTGATGACCAGCAGCAGCGGGATCGAGCGGAAGTAGTTGACGTAGGCGCCGGCAATGTTCGACAGCAGTTTGTTGTGGGACAGGCGCATCAACGCCAGGACCGTGCCGAGGATGATCCCGCCGCTCACGCCCAGGGCCATCAGCTGGAGGGTCATGACCATGCCGTTCCACATACCCGGCAGGGACGGAATGATGCCCGAGAAGTCGAATTCCATCATTTACCCCCTACGGAAATCAGGCCCGGTACGGCGACTTTCTTCTCGACCGCGCGCATCAGCAGCATCAGGCTCATGTTCAGGGTGAAGTAGATCAGCGTTGCCAGGGTGAAGGCTTCGAACAGGTTGGCGGAGAACTCGGCGGTCTGTTTGGTCTGCGCGAGCAGCTCCATCAGGCCGATCAGCGACGCGACGGAGGAGTTCTTGAACACGTTCAGGAATTCCGAGGTAAGCGGCGGAATGATGATGCGATAAGCCTGGGGCAGCAGCACGTTCCAGTAGATCTGCGGCAGCTTGAAACCCATGGCGCGGGCAGCGGATTCCTGGCCGCGGGGCAGCGCCTGGATACCGGTGCGCACTTGTTCGCAAACCCGGGCCGTGGTGAACAGGCCCAGGCACACGACGACACTGAGGAAGGCCGAGGTGGTCGGGTTCAGGTCCTGCTTGTACCAGTCCTGCAGGTTTTGCGGCAGCAGGTCGGGCACCAGGAAGTACCAGATGAACAGCTGCACCAGCAGTGGCACGTTACGGAAGAGTTCGACGTAGCAGGTCGCGATGCCCGATACGATGCGATTCGGCACCGTGCGCATGACACCCAGGATCGAGCCCAGCAGCAGCGCGATGATCCAGGCGGCGACGGCGATGGCGATGGTCCAGCCTAAACCGGAGAGGTACCAGTCGAAATAAATTTCGCTGCCCACGCCGGTGGACTTGAAGAACACGCCCCAGTCCCAGTTGTAATTCATTAGGGTCTCCCCTCGGATTCGATCGATGTACAAGTGCCCGATGACGGTCAGGCACACGCGAACGGCTCGACAACCACCGGTTCGAGTGTTTCCAGAAATGCCAGCAGGGAGTGACAACCCCTGAAAGGGCAGAGGCCTTCTCAGGGGGGAACGTTAGTCAGAAATCAGGATTTCTTTTCGTCAGCCGCTTTGTCGGTCGGATTGGCGATCAGGGTCTTGAGCTCGTCGCTCATCGGGAAGTTCAGGTTCAGGCCTTTTGGCGGGATTGGCTGCATGAACCATTTTTCGTAGATCTTGTTGATCTCGCCCGACTTGTAGGTCGCGATGATTGCGTCGTCGACGGCTTTCTTGAACGGTGCGTCGCCCTTGCGAACCATGCAGCCGTAGATTTCGAACGATTGTGGTGTGCCGGTCACGGCCCAGTCATCCGGCTTCTTGGCCTTGGCCATTTCACCGGCCAGCAAGGCGTCGTCCATCATGAAGGCCACGGCACGGCCGGTTTCCAGCATCTGGAAGGATTCGCCATGGTCTTTGGCGGAGATCACGTTCATGCCCATCTGCTTGTCGGCGTTCATCGACTTGAGGATGCGCTCGGACGTGGTGCCGGCGGTGGTCACGACGTTCTTGCCTTTGAGGTCGGCGAAATCTTTGTAGGGCGAGTCTTTCTTGGCCAGCAGCTTGGTACCGATTTCGAAGATGCCGGCGGAGAAATCAACTTGTTGCTGACGCTCGACGTTGTTGGTGGTGGAGCCGCACTCGACGTCCACGGTGCCGTTCTGCACCAGCGGGATACGGGTTTGCGAGGTCACCAGGTTGTATTTGACCTGGAGGTTGGGCATGTCCAGGTCTTTCTTGATGGCTTCGACGATTTTCAGCTGGATATCGTGGGAGTAGCCAACCGGTTTGCCGGAAGCGTCCGCGATGTAGGAAAACGGAATGGAAGCGTCACGATGCCCGAGGGTGATGGTGCCGGACTCTTTGATCTTCTTCAGTGTGCCGGTGAGTTCGGCGGCGAAAACTGGAGTGCTAATCAGAGCGGCAGCAATGGCTGCGCCCAGGAGATGGGGAACGATGCGCATCAAATTTTCCTCGACATTGTTTTTTTTATGGAGCCAGTTCATCGGCCTTTTTTGGTGCTTCGAATGCCTGGCGGCTCCTGAAGGAGTAGCGCAATAAACATTCGTCCGGGAGAGTAGAGCATGACTCGTGCCAGACCATGCATCATCTATCAAATTATTGATTTTTAAGAGTATTTTAATGTTGGTGAAGTTGAGTTTGTTGTCGGATGATCCGGTTTTCCGAATCGACCGAGGAGTCGCGTTCGGAAAACCGAACGGATTAACTCCTACAGTAATGCGGGATATGAAAAAGCCCCTGAATCGTGAGATTCAGGGGCTTTGGTTTAACCGGATATCCGATCAGGCTGCTTCGATCTTGCTGCGGTTCTGTTCGAGCTTGTTCAGGTAATCCTTGAGCTTCTGCTGTTCCGCCGCAGTGGTGAACAGCCCAAGCTTGCTGCGGCGCCACAGGATGTCATCGGCGGTGGTCGCCCATTCTTCGCTGCACAGGTAGTCGACTTCGCGGGTGTAGAGGCCGCCGCCGATGTGTTCACCCAGGTCACCGAGGTTTTCCACGCCTTCGAGCATTCGCCAGGTGCGGTTGCCGTAAGTGGTGGACCAGCGTCGGGCGATCTCGGTGGGGATCCAGTCGAACTTGTCGCGGATCCGCGAACTCAATGCCTGCGGAGTCGTCATGTCTTCGCCACCGGGCAGGGGCGCGCTGGCGGTCCAGCTTGGCTTGATGTGCGTGAAGTACGGGGCCAATTGCGCCAGCGCCGACTCGGCCAGTTTGCGGTAGGTCGTCAGCTTGCCGCCGAACACCGACAGCAACGGTGCTTCTTCACCAGAACCCGACAACGCCAGGGTGTAGTCGCGGGTGACGGCCGACGGGTTGTCGGATTCGTCGTTGCACAGCGGACGAACGCCGGAGTAGCTGTGCAGGATGTCCGCGCGGCTGAGTTGTTTCTTGAAGTGGGCATTGACCACTTTCAGCAGGTAATCGGTTTCGCCTTCAGTGATCGCCACTTTTGCCGGGTCGCCGGTGTACTCGCGGTCGGTGGTGCCGATCAGGGTGAAGTGGTTCAGGTACGGAATGGTGAAGACGATGCGCTGATCTTCGTTTTGCAGAATGTGCGCGTATTCGCCTTCGTACAGTTTTGGCACGATCAGGTGGCTGCCCTGGATCAGACGGATGCCGTACGGCGATTCCATCTTCAGGTCGTCACGAATGAACTGGGCGACCCATGGGCCGGCAGCATTCACCAGTGCCTTGGCGCGGATCGAAAACAGGCTGCCATCGGCGCGTTCCAGGTTCATGTGCCACAGGCCCTTGGTGCGACGGGCACTGACGCAGCGGGTTTGCGTATGAACGTGGGCACCTTTCTCTCGGGCGGCCATGGCGTTCAGTACGACGAGGCGTGCGTCATCGACCCAGCAATCGGAATATTCGAAGCCTTTGGTGATTTCGCTTTTCAGCGGGCTGTCCGGGCCGAACTTCAGGCTTTTCGAGCCTTCGAGTTTTTCCCGTTTGCCGAGGTGGTCATAAAGGAACAGGCCGGCGCGGATCATCCAGGCTGGACGCAGGTGCGGGCGGTGGGGCAGCACGAAGCGCATCTGTTTGACGATGTGCGGCGCCTTGGCCAGCAGCACTTCGCGCTCGGCCAGGGCTTCGCGCACCAGGCGGAATTCATAATGCTCCAGGTAGCGCAGGCCACCGTGGATCAGCTTGCTGCTGGCCGACGAGGTGTGGCTGGCCAGATCATCCTTTTCGCAAAGGAACACCGAAAGGCCGCGACCGGCGGCATCCGCTGCGATCCCCACGCCATTGATCCCACCACCAATGACGGCGATATCGTAGACCTCGGCGAGAGGGGGCGTAGGCAAGGTAGAAGTGGGCATCGGCTGGCCTCGGGCTTTTTTGATTTCTATATTTGAATTCGAACATTAATGTTCATTTGCGAAAATACTAGCCCATAAAGACGCCCACAGCCAGTGTGCTTCGATTGAAAATACTGATCGAAGGGCTGTTAAAGGAAAATTTTCGAACATTGAATGATGGCAGGGAGTGCTTTTGTGGCGAGGGAGCTTGCTCCCTCTGGGCTGCGAAGCGGTCCTATAACCGGCTACCGCGGTATCTCAGGAAGAACATGTTGTCTGATTGGCGTCTGCTGTGCAGCCGAACGGGGGGGGCAAGCCCCCTCGCCACAGGGGGGATGTGCTTACACGACCTCCAGCCGAATCTTGTGCTGGCTCAACAATTGCGCCAGGGCCGGCGAAGGCGGCTGGTCGGTGACCAGGCAATCGATCAGGCTGATCGGCCCCAGGCGAATCATGGCGTTGCGCCCGAATTTGCTGGAGTCCGCCGCGAGAATCACCTGTCGGGCGTTGGCGATGATCGCCTGGGATACCCGCACTTCCTGATAGTCGAAATCCAGCAAGCTGCCGTCTTCATCGATTCCACTGATGCCGACCAGGGCGAAGTCGACCTTGAACTGGTTAATGAAGTCGACGCTGGCCTGACCGACCACGCCACCGTCACGCCGCACGTTGCCACCGGTCAGCAGCACGTCGAAGTCGTCCTTGGCGCTGAGCATCGAGGCCACATGCAGGTTGTTGGTGATGATCTTCAGGTGGCTGTGGTTGAGCAGCGCCCGAGCAATGGATTCGGTGGTGGTGCCGATATTGATGAACAGCGAGGCATGATCGGGAATCTGCGCCGCAATGGCTTCGCCGATACGCTGCTTTTCATCGCGCATCTGATCGGCGCGCATGGCGTAGGCGGTGTTTTCGACGCTGGAGTCGTAGGCTGCGCCGCCGTGATAGCGACGCAACAGATTCACTTCCGCCAATTGATTGATATCGCGGCGGATGGTTTGCGGTGTAACGACGAACAGCTGGGCCATTTCCTCGATGCTGACATAGCCGCGTTCGCGGACCAGTTCAAGGATTTGCTGCTGACGGGGAGGCAGATTCATGGGGCTTCCTTTGGGCTGCCGTGCAAAATTTGCCCATGATGCCGCAGGAATCCGCTCCCTACCAGTTACAACCGGATACGAGTCCGGTCCGTGGCTTATTCAGCGCCTTCGTGCGGTTCCCAATCGCGAGTGCGGCTGACGGCTTTTTTCCAGCCGGCGTAGAGTTTTTCCTTCGCGGTTTCGTCCAGCGCTGGTTCAAACTCGCGCTCGATCACCGCCTTGCCGCGCAACTCGTCCAGGCTGCCCCAGAAACCGCAGGCCAAACCCGCCAGGTAAGCGGCGCCCAACGCGGTGGTTTCGCGCATTTTCGGGCGCTCGACTTGAGTGCCGAGGATGTCGGCCTGGAATTGCATCAGGAAATTGTTCGCCACTGCACCGCCGTCCACGCGCAGGGCTTTCAGGCGTTCGCCGGAATCCTGCTGCATGGCGTCCAGAACGTCGCGGGTCTGGTAGGCAATCGACTCAAGCGCGGCACGAATGATGTGATCCACGCGTACGCCACGGGTCAGGCCGAACAACGCACCACGGGCATACGGGTCCCAGTACGGAGCGCCCAGACCGGTGAAGGCCGGCACCAGGTACACGCCGTTGCTGTCCTTGACCTTGTTGGCGAAGTATTCGGTGTCGTGGGCGTCGTTGATGATTTTCAACTCGTCTCGCAGCCACTGCACGGTGGAGCCACCGTTGAACACCGCGCCTTCCAGCGCATAGGCCACTTCGCCACGCGGGCCGCAAGCGATGGTGGTCAGCATGCCGTGCTTGGACTTCACTGCTTTGTTGCCGGTGTTCATCAGCAGGAAGCAGCCGGTGCCGTAGGTGTTTTTCGCCTGGCCTGGCTCGACGCACATTTGGCCGAACAGGGCGGCCTGCTGGTCGCCGGCGATACCGCCAATGGCGATGCCGCTTTTGGTGTGGCCGTAGATTTCGGACGAGGACTTAACTTCCGGCAGCATCTCGCGCGGGATGTCGAGGACGTCCAGCATCTTCGCGTCCCACTCCAGCGTGTGGATGTTGAAGAGCATGGTGCGCGAGGCGTTGGTGTAGTCGGTGACGTGCACCTTGCCGCCGGTAAATTTCCAGATCAGCCAGCTGTCTACGGTGCCGAACAGCAGTTCACCCTTGCGCGCCCGCTCACGGCTGCCTTCGACATTGTCGAGGATCCACTTGAGCTTGGTGCCGGAGAAGTACGGGTCGGTGACCAGGCCCGTGGTGTCGCTGATGTATTGCTCGTGGCCGTCGCGCTTGAGCTGCTGGCAGATTTCGGTGCTGCGGCGGCACTGCCAGACGATCGCGTTATAGATCGGGCGGCCAGTGGTCTTGTCCCAGACCACGGTGGTTTCGCGCTGGTTGGTGATGCCGATGGCCGCGACCTGGTCGTGATGCAGGCCGGCTTGAGCCAGGGCTTCGACCATCACGGCGCTCTGGGTGGCGAAGATTTCCATCGGGTCGTGTTCGACCCAACCGGCTTGCGGGTAATGCTGTGCGAATTCACGCTGGGCGGTGCAAACCACGTTCGCGTCGCGATCGAAAATGATCGCGCGGGAGCTGGTCGTACCCTGATCGAGGGCAATGATGTAGTTCTTATTCTGAATGTCGGTCATGTCGATTGCCTTGGACGAAATAAGGAAGTGAAGTCAGGCGCGGGATCAAAATGGGCAGGATCACGCGCCAACGGTTTCAAGACGTTCTTGGTTTGCCGTCAATGGCCAGTGCTGCGTCCTTTGTAGCAGGTATGGCGCTGGGCAGATGACGGGCAATCAGCCCGCGATAAGCTGCAGCACCGAGACAGGCACCGACAATCGGTGCAAAAACCGGAATCAGGAAGTACGGGATATCGCGTCCGCCAGTGAAGGAAATTTCACCCCAGCCTGCGAAGAAAGTCATCAGTTTAGGACCGAAGTCGCGGGCCGGGTTCATCGCGAAACCGGTCAGCGGCCCCATCGAGCTGCCGATCACGGCAATCAGCAGGCCGATCAACAACGGCGCCAGCGGTCCTTTGGGCAGGCCATTGTTGTCGTCGGTGAGCGACATGATCACGCCCATCAGAATGGCGGTGATGATCACTTCAACCAGAAAGGCCTGGCCCGTGGACAGGGCAGGGTTCGGGAAAGTGGAGAACACCGAGGCCAATTCAAGGCTGGCTTCGGTGCCACGAACCATTTGGTGAGTTTGTTCGAAATCGAAGAACAGGTTGCTGTACAGCGTGTAAACCAACAATGCCCCGCAGAAGGCACCGGCGACCTGGGAGAAGATATAGAAAGGCAGTTTGCGCTTTTCGAAGTCAGCGAAAATGCTCAGCGCGATACTCACGGCAGGGTTGAGGTGCGCACCGGAAACACCGGCGGTGAGGTAGATCGCCATGCTGACGCCAATCCCCCAGATGATGCTGATTTCCCACAACCCGAAGCTGGCACCCGCCACCTTGAGCGCGGCAACGCAGCCGGTACCGAAAAAGATCAGCAGTGCAGTACCCAGAAACTCGGCCATGCATTGGCTCGAGAGCGACGGTTGTTGTAACGCAGTTGTCATTGAAAACCTCGTTTTTGTTGTTGTCTGGCGCTTTTCCATCGAGGTCAAAGCGCAATTTTCACCGAGGCAGGATCCCCATCCTGTGCTCGGCTTACTGCCGGGTGCTGCGGTGAGACGTTCGTGCTGTGTTCGCATTCGAAAAAATATAGACAAGAAGCACTGCTGTCAAAGGTCGAAAGTGAACCATTAGTCATATTTAAACTATTAGTCCTGTGAATGATCGCATCGTTCATCTGGCGAGAAGCGTGTGGACGAACGACCGAAAGCCCGGCCAGGCCCTGGAAATAGCAGCGCAATAGAGCCTTTTATCGATCAATGACCTAGAATCCTGCGCAGTATTTTTCTTCTGCCGCCAAGTCTGGAGCTGTCATGACCCCCGCATTGGATTTGTTGAAAAAAGTTCGTGCCGAACATCGTGTGCACAGTTACGAACATGATCCGAAGGCAGCGTCCTATGGTCTGGAGGCCGCGGAAAAACTGGGCCTGGACCCCGCGCAGGTGTTCAAGACATTGCTGGCGGCCAGCGAGAAGGGGGAGTTATTGGTGGCGGTGGTGCCGGTCGTCGGAAGTCTGGACTTGAAGGCGCTGGCACAGGCCGCAGGCGTGAAAAAAGTCGAAATGGCCGATCCGGCCGCTGCGCAGCGTTCGACGGGGTATCTGTTGGGCGGTATCAGCCCACTCGGGCAGAAGAAGCGCCTGCGCACGTTTATCGATCATTCGGCCCAGCCGTTTTCCAGTATCTTCGTCAGCGCCGGGCGGCGCGGTCTGGAAGTCGAACTGGCGCCTGCCGTGTTGGCCGAACACACCCAGGCGAAGTTCGCCGATATCGGTCGAGCCTGAGCAGAAGGTCTTGGGCTAACAACCCGGCGCTGTATGGTGGAAATTGGTTCGTTCTGTCACTGGTGAAGGGCTATGCCAGGCTTCATGCTCGGCGATCTGAAGAAAGGGAGAAGTGCCATGCAGCTTGAGTTTCATCAGATCGATGCGTTCAGTGATCGGCCGTTCAGTGGCAACCCGGCGATGGTGTACCGGCTCGATGCTTGGCTTGACGATGAGTTGATGCAAAAAATCGCCGCCGAACATAACCTCGCCGAAACCGCGTTCCTGGTGCGTGAGGGTTCTGTCTGGCGCATCCGCTGGTTTACCCCGATCACTGAAGTCCCATTGTGCGGTCATGCGACCCTGGCCAGCGCCTACGTGCTCTTTGAACTCTATAAAGAACCGGTCGAGCGACTGGACTTCATCTGTAAGTCCGGCCCGTTGAGTGTCACCCGAGAGGGTGGGCGCTTGTGGCTGGATTTCCCGGCAGTCGTGCCGTCGGAAGTGGGCATGACCCGGGATGTCGAGCGCGCCTTGGGCGTCGAGGCGGTCGATGTGCTGGGCTCGAAGGAATTGTTGGTGGTGCTGGAGTCCGAGCAGGCGGTGCTCGATTGTCAGCCGGACATGATCGCCCTGGCGAAACTGCCATGGCCGGGCGCCATCGTGACAGCCAAAGGCAACAAGCATGACTTTGTGTCGCGCTACTTTGCCCCGGCGATCGGCATCAACGAAGACCCGGTGACCGGTTCAACCCATTGCAGCCTGATTCCGTACTGGTCGAAACGCTTGAGCAAGTCGAGTCTGACGGCTTATCAGTGCTCGGCGCGGGGTGGGGAGTTGTTTTGTCAGCTGGAAGGGGATCGGGTGAGTATTGGCGGGAATGCGACGCTGGTCGCGAGCGGAACGCTAATGCTGGGTTAAACGAAAATCCAATAGGTGGGAGCGAGCTCCCACCTATGTCCGCGTTGTTCAGCTGGCGGCGCCGTAGCGCCGAACCCCGGACTCGATCGTCGGAATCTGCGCCGCTGTACTGCCGGAGGCCTGGAACAGTACCAGGTGTTCCGCCGCTACCCGAATGCCTACTTCAGCACCGATCAGATGATCGGCATGACTTGGGAAAATCGACTCCAGCTGTGCGCCCGTAGGCAACTGCAAGCGGTACAGCGTTGAGGCACCCTGGAAGCTCTTGCCGACAATCTGCGCCCTCAGTGGGCTGGACGGTGCATAGACGATGTCGTCCGGACGCAGCAATACGTCCACGGCGCCACCGATCGGCCAGGTGTAGGCACGGTTGCCGCGCAATTCACCCAATTCGGTCTGCACCGACTCCGGGCTGCTCAACTGACCGCGAATGAAGTAACCCTGGCCAATGAAGCTGGCCACATACGGTGTCAGCGGTTCGTGATAGAGGTTGTAGGGGGTATCCCATTGTTCCAGGCGACCTTCCTTGAAAACGCCGACATGGTCGCTGACCGCGAAAGCTTCTTCCTGGTCGTGGGTCACCAGAATCGCACTGGTGCCGCGAGCCTTGAGGATGTCGCGTACTTCATGGCTGAGCTTGCGTCGCAACTCACCATCGAGGTTGGAGAACGGTTCGTCGAGCAACAACAGTTGCGGTTCCGGCGCCAGGGCGCGGGCCAGTGCAACCCGCTGCTGCTGGCCACCGGACAGTTCATGGGGAAAGCGCTTGCCGAGATTTTTCAGGTTGACCAGTTCGAGCAATTCTTCGGTGACACGATCCTTTTGCGGGTGCTTGCGGATCCCGAAGGCGATGTTCTCGGCCACGCTCAAATGCGGAAACAGCGCGTAATCCTGGAACACCATGCCGATCCGGCGTTTCTCCGGGGCGAGGGTGAAGCCGGCGCTGGAGATGGTCTCGCCCGCCAACTGGATCTCACCCTCGTGCACCGGTTCGAAACCGGCAATGGCCCGCAGAGTGGTGGTTTTGCCGCAGCCCGAAGAGCCCAGCAGGCAACCGATATCGCCGGCATTCAAATGCAGGTTGAGGTTCTGCACAACCCGCTGGTTTTGATAACCACAGGCCAGATTGCGCAGGTTCAGCAGTAATGGCTGGCTCATGCGTGATGGTACGAAGGTGGGACGAGAAACTCGAGCAGGGCCTTTTGTGCATGCAGACGGTTTTCGGCTTGATCCCAGGCCACCGAACGCGGGTCGTCGAGCAGGTCGAGGCTGATTTCCTCGCCACGGTGGGCCGGCAGGCAATGCATGAACAGCACGTCCGGTGCGGCCAGGTCGAGCAGCGCCCGGTTGACCTGGAACGGTGCGAACAGCTTCAGGCGCTTGGCGGTTTCCTCTTCCTGGCCCATGGAGGTCCAGACGTCGGTGCTCACCAGATGCGCGCCGCGCACGGCTTCCCGAGGATCGCGGACGATGCTTACCCGATCGCCGGCCTTGGCCACGAATTCAGGGTTGGGTTCGTAACCCTCCGGGCAGGCGATGCGCAACTGGAAGTCGAACTGGATCGCCGCTTCTATATAGCTGTTGCACATGTTGTTGCCGTCGCCGATCCAGGCCACGGTCTTGCCTTGGATCGAACCGCGATGTTCGAGGAAGGTTTGCATGTCGGCCAGCAACTGGCACGGGTGCAGGTCATCGGACAGGCCGTTGATCAGCGGGACTCGCGAATTGGCGGCGAATTCGGTCAGGGTGCTGTGCGAAAACGTACGGATCATCACTGCATCGAGCATGCTCGACATCACAATGGCGGCGTCGCCGATCGGTTCGCCACGGCCCAGCTGAGTGTCGCGCGGCGACAGGAAGATCGCCTGGCCACCGAGCTGGATCATGCCGGCTTCGAACGAAATACGGGTACGGGTCGAGGACTTCTCGAAAATCATCCCCAGGACGCGGTTTTTCAAAGGCTCGAACAGTACGCCGCGGTTACGCAGGTCCTTGAGCTCAACGCCTCGACGGATCACGCTGACCAGCTCTTCGGGCGTGCAATCCATCAGGGAGAGAAAGTGCCTTGCGCTCATCATTGACTACCTTTTTGCAACAGACCGCAGATACTCAAAGCCTTGTTTAACTGAAAAACGGGCGAGACCTGCGGCGTAAGCCGCACGGGGCGACGAAATAGGGGGAGGCGCGATATTGACATTAAATGTCGCGTTTTTCCAATAGGCTACGGTGTTTAGAGGATTTCAGAGAGGCTACGGGGTGACCGCAGTAGCGCTTTTGAAGCCTGTTTCCTGACAGCAGCTGAGCATTTGTACACTGGGCTCGCCGGGCTTGGCAATCAGGCAGGGCGCGGGCGACAGATTGGCAGTCGGTTTTTGATCTGTCATTCGAGCCTTTGGCGGGCAATGTGTCTAGTCTGAAACATTTGCTAATGCAAAGTGCTGGGTTATAACTAAAGCACGAGCGACGCAGGAAGCCTCAGGAATGGAATCGAAAGAACAGTTATTGATGGAGCTACTCGGCCTTACGGCTCGCTCTCTGACCCACCTCACTGCTTCCATGACCTCGATGTCTTTCGAGTTGTTACGCAGTGAAGACGAAGTCACCAAGGCGGCTGGCCGGCGCATGATCGACCGCATGGCCACCATCAGTGCCGGGCTCGACGAGCATTGGCGGCTGATCGGCGAGCTCACCGGCGTGCACGTCGCCCACGAGCAGATCGAAACCATCGAGGAAATCCAGCTGCAGGCGCCGCCGAGTCTGCCGCCGAACTGATCTCCTTGCTGCCATCGGCCGGCCTGATGGTCGTCGATTCACAAGACGAACGTCGCTGGCGCGGTGGCAAGTCACGCGCCATAGTTTTGTTCCCGCGGCCGACATTGCCCGCCCAGAACAAAACAGAGACTGGCCATGACCAAGACTCTCCATCACCGTGCGTGCCACCTGTGTGAAGCCATCTGCGGCCTGACCATCGAAACCACCGAGGTCGAAGGCAGCGGCGTGCAGATCACCTCGATCAAGGGCGACCCTCAGGACAGCTTCAGCCGTGGGCATATCTGCCCCAAGGCGGTGGCCCTGCAAGACATTCAGAACGACCCGGATCGCCTGCGTCAGCCGATGCAGCGAGTGGGTAGCGAGTGGCAGCCTATCGAGTGGGAAGATGCGTTCAGCCTTGTAGCCGAACGCCTGGCGGCGATTCAGGAGCGTCACGGGCAGAACGCGGTGGCGGTCTATCAGGGCAACCCCAGCGTGCACAACTACGGGTTGATGACCCACAGCAATTACTTCCTCGGCCTGTTGAAAACCCGTAACCGGTTTTCCGCGACGTCGGTCGATCAGTTGCCCCATCACCTGACCAGTCATTTGATGTATGGCCACGGCTTGCTGTTGCCGATCCCGGACATCGATCACACTGATTTCATGTTGATCCTGGGCGGTAATCCGCTGGCCTCCAACGGCAGCATCATGACCGTGCCGGATGTGGAGAAGCGCCTCAAGGCGATTCAGGCCCGGGGTGGCAAAGTGGTGGTGGTCGATCCGCGTCGCAGCGAAACGGCGGCGATTGCCGACCAGCATCTGTTCGTGCGCCCCGGCGGCGATGCGGCGCTGTTGTTCGGGCTGCTCAATACGTTATTCGCTGAAGGCCTGACCCGCGACAGTCATTTGCCGGTCGATGGGCTGGATGAAGTGCGTAAGGCGATCGCAGGTTTCACTGCCGAGGCCATGAGCCCGCTGTGCGCAGTCCCCGCCGAACAGATCCGTCAACTGGCGCGGGACTTCGCGGCAGCCCCGACGGCGGTCTGCTATGGCCGCATGGGCGTCTCGACCCAGGCCTTCGGCACCTTGTGCCATTGGCTGGTGCAATTGATCAATCTGGTGACCGGCAACCTTGATCGTGTCGGCGGTGCGTTGTGCACCGAGCCGGCGGTGGACCTGGTGGCGTCCACGTCGGGCGGCCATTTCAACCTGTGGCAAAGCCGCGTGTCCGGGCGTCCTGAATACGGTGGCGAGTTGCCGGTGTCGGCGCTGGCCGAAGAGATGCTCACCGAAGGGGAAGGGCAGGTCCGTGCGCTGATCACCGTGGCGGGTAATCCGGTGTTGTCCACGCCCAATGGCCGACAGCTGGAGCAGGCGCTGGACGGACTGGAGTTCATGGTCAGCGTCGACCTGTACATCAATGAAACCACGCGTTATGCCGACCTGATCCTGCCGTCGACTTCGGCGCTGGAAAACGATCATTACGACACCACCTTCAATATGTTCGCGGTGCGCAACGTCACCCGTTTCAACCGGGCGATTCTCGCCAAGCCGCAAGGCGCGCTGCATGATTGGGAGATCTTCGTGGGGCTGGCCAAGGCCTTTGCGGCGAAGACCGGCAAGGAGCTGAAACCGACCATTGCGCCGGCGCAGATGATTGACCGGGGGCTGCGGATGGGCCTGTATGGCGATGCTTCAGGGCACAAACTGTCGCTGGCGACCTTGTTCGATCACCCTCACGGTATCGATCTCGGCGCGCTCAAGCCCAATTTGACGCCTCGTCTGAAGACGGCCAATCAGCGCGTCCAGGCGGCGCCTGTGGAGATCCTCGCCGATCTGGCGCGCTTTGCGGCGTTGCAAGCACCAGCCGCCGATGAGTTACTGATGATCGGTCGCCGCCATGTGCGCAGCAACAACTCATGGATGCACAACTATCACCGCCTGGTGAAGGGCAAGCCGCGCCATCAACTGCTGATGCACCCGGACGACCTGGCCAGCCGCGGGCTCAGCGATGGGCAGCGGGTGCGCGTCAGTTCACGGGTCGGCGCGATCGAGGTTGAAGTGGTCGCCAGCCTCGATATGATGAAAGGAGTGGTCAGCCTGCCCCACGGTTGGGGCCATGCGCGACCGGGCGTGCAGATGACGATTGCCAGTGGCCAGCCAGGTTCCAGCGCCAATGACCTGACTGACGAATGTCAACTCGATGAGTTGTCGGGCAATGCGGCATTGAACGGCGTGCCGGTGACCGTGGCGGCGGCGTGAACATGTCTGTCGGGGAGGCCGAGCATGGCGCTCGGGTTTCCGTTACAATGCGCCACCGTGCCGACCACTGAGTCGGAAAGTTCAGCCGAGGTGCTCCATGGATATCATCGAAACGATTAAAGAGCAGATTGCCAACAACACCATTCTGCTTTACATGAAAGGCTCGCCGAATGCCCCGCAGTGTGGGTTCTCCGCGAAAGCCGCCCAGGCTGTGATGGCCTGTGGTGAAAAGTTTGCCTATGTGGATATCCTGCAGAACCCGGAAATCCGCGCCAACCTGCCAAAGTACGCCAACTGGCCAACCTTCCCACAACTGTGGGTTGCCGGTGAGCTGGTTGGTGGTAGCGACATCATGACTGAAATGTCTGCCGACGGTTCGTTGCAGGCACTGATCAAAGACGCCGCCGCCAAAGCCGCCGCTGCCAAGACCGAAGCCTGATTCGGTACCTGTAGGAGCGAGGCTTGCCCGCGAAGCAGGCGCCGCGCTTCTGCAGATACACCGCGTCATCGTTCTTCGCGGGCGAGCCTCGCTCCTACAAGAGCGCACGTAAAAAGCCCCGCCTCTGTAAAGAGAGCGGGGCTTTTTATTGCGTCGGGGTTAGCGGCGTAGAACTTACTCTTCGCCCATCTGCGATTGCAGATAGTTCTCAAGGCCGACTTTATCGATCAGGCCCAGCTGGGTTTCCAGCCAGTCGATATGTTCTTCTTCGGACTCAAGAATGTCTTCGAGCAGTTCACGGCTACCGAAGTCGCCAACGGTTTCGCAATGGGCGATAGCGACTTTCAGGTCGGCATGACCGTCGCGCTCGATCTTCAAGTCACACTCAAGCATTTCCTTGGTGTGTTCGCCGATGTGCAGCTTGCCCAGGTCCTGGACGTTCGGCAGGCCTTCAAGGAACAGGATGCGCTTGATCAGCTTGTCAGCATGCTTCATCTCGTCGATGGATTCGTGGTACTCGTGCTTGCCGAGTTTGTTCAGGCCCCAATCTTCATACATGCGCGCGTGCAGGAAGTACTGATTGATCGCGACCAGTTCATTGGCAAGGATTTTGTTGAGATGCTGGATGACTGTAACGTCGCCTTTCATGGTGGGAGTCCTGCCCTGTATTAGCTGTATATAAGGCGGAGTTTGAGCCGCGTAATTAACAGTGTCAAACCTAAGTTATTGAAACTTAAATGAAAATTAATCGGAATAAGAATGTTTGTGTTCCGCGTCTAAGGCCTAAGCGATTGATTTTCAGACATAAAAAAACCGGACATCAAGTCCGGTTCTTCGAAATACGGTAGTTATGCGGCTGTAAATTCTACGGGGTAGGGGATCGCCGCCTGGGCCGTTTGCAGTTTGCCCAGTGTTTCACGCACCACTTCCTTGGCCAGGCAAGCGCATTTGCCGCATTGGCTGGCTACGCCGGTAGCCTGACGGACTTCTTTGTAGCTGCAGCAACCTTCATAGATTGCATCGCGGATTTGACCGTCGGTGACGCCAGTGCAGAGGCAGACATACATAAGTGAGAACCGTCGCTGGTTGTGACTCAATTGCGATGGATCTTAATGTTAACGAGAATGATTGTCAAAGTGGTTTCTGAAGGCTTTTCGTCATAAGGGCCTTTGACTGACGAACGGTTTCCTCTCGCGCCTTGCGAAAAAAAATAGCAGCGGCCATTTTGCCCGCCAGAAAAAAACCGCTAAGGACAGGCGAAAAACGCGGTGTATGATGGTCGGCCTTTTGCGAAGGAAGTTCGTGTCACAGGGCTGTCGCCTGAGGGTGACAGGCTGGCATGAGCCCTGTTCTTCAACGTTATTACACCAGGAGATATCCAATGAGCGTACTCGTAGGCAAACAAGCCCCTGACTTCACCGTACCGGCCGTACTCGGCAATGGCGAAATCGTAGACAGCTTCACCCTGTCCTCGGCCATCAAAGGCAAATACGGCCTGGTGTTCTTCTACCCACTGGACTTCACCTTCGTTTGCCCGTCCGAGCTGATCGCTCTGGACAACCGCATGGCTGACTTCAAGGCACGCAACGTTGAAGTGGTCGCCGTTTCGATCGACTCGCACTTCACCCACAACGCGTGGCGCAACACCCCGGTGAACAATGGCGGTATCGGCCAGGTTCGTTACACCATGGCTGCTGACATCAAGCAGGAAATCATGAAGGCTTACGACGTTCAGTCCGCTGACGGCGTGGCTTTCCGTGGTGCGTTCCTGATCGACGACAAAGGCGTTGTCCGCTCGCAGATCGTCAACGACCTGCCGCTGGGCCGTAACATGGAAGAGCTGATCCGTTTGGTTGATGCTCTGCAATTCCACGAAGAGCACGGCGAAGTTTGCCCTGCCAACTGGAAAAAAGGCGACAAAGGCATGAACGCTTCGCCAGAAGGCGTTGCGGCTTACCTGACCGAGCACGCTGCTGCGCTGTAAGCCAGGCGTCCGGCAATAAAAAACCGGCCTCACTGAGGCCGGTTTTTTTATGGGCGGGATAAACCGGCGACCAGCCTCAGTCGTTGTAGTCTTCCCAGCCGCCCATCTGTTTCCAGCGATTGACGATGCCGCAGAACAGCTCAGCAGTCTTCTCGGTGTCGTAGCGAGCCGAATGAGCCTCACGACCGTCGAAGTCGATGTCCGCTGCCTGACAGGCCTTGGCCAGTACGGTTTGACCGTAGGCAAGACCGGCGAGGGTCGCGGTGTCGAAGCTGGAGAACGGGTGAAACGGGTTGCGTTTCATGTCCAGGCGCGCGACTGCCGCGTTGAGGAAACCCAGGTCGAAGCTGCTGTTGTGACCGACCAGAATCGCCCGTTTGCAACCGTTGGCTTTCAGGGCCTTGCGAATGCCACGGAAGATATCGGTCAGCGCCGCTTCTTCACTCACTGCCATGCGCAACGGGTGATCGAGTTTGATCCCGGTGAATTCCAGGGCTGCTGCTTCGATGTTGGCGCCTTCGAATGGCTCGACCCGGAAGAAGTAGGTGTGATCGGGGTACACGAACCCTTTTTCATCCATGGCGATAGTGGTTGCAGCAATTTCCAGCAGGGCGTCGGTGGCCGAGTTGAAGCCACCGGTTTCTACGTCGACGACAACCGGCAGGTAACCACGGAATCTGGCAGCCATTGGATGACGAGGACCACCTCCACCGCCTTGACCGTCCTGTTCGTCGTCGAAATGGTCTTCACTCACGCGTGTTCCTCCAGCAGGCGCCAGCGCAGTTTTTCACCGGCGCGCAGCGGGATAACGGTCAGCTCGCCAAATGGCAGGCTGGTTGGGGCGGTCCACTCTTCGCGGACCAGGGTGATGCGATCGGTGTTCGCCGGCAGACCGTAGAAACGCGGGCCATTGAGGCTGGCGAAGGCTTCGAGCTTGTCCAGCGCATTACGCTGTTCGAAGGCTTCGGCATACATCTCGATCGCGGCATAAGCGGTGTAGCAACCGGCACAGCCGCAAGCCGCTTCTTTGGCGTGCTGGGCATGGGGGGCCGAGTCGGTGCCGAGGAAGAACTTGTCGCTGCCGCTGGTGGCAGCGTCGAGCAGGGCTTCCTGGTGGGTATTGCGCTTGAGGATCGGCAGGCAATAGAAGTGCGGCCGAATCCCACCCACCAGCATGTGGTTGCGGTTGTACAGCAGGTGATGCGCGGTGATGGTGGCGCCAACGTTGGCCGAAGCCGCGTTGACGAACTGCACGGCATCGGCGGTGGTGATGTGTTCGAACACCACTTTGAGCGTTGGGAAACGCTCGACCACGCGACGCATGTGCTCATCGATGAAGATTTTTTCCCGATCGAAAACGTCGATATCGCCACGGGTGACTTCACCGTGAACCAGCAAGGGCATCCCGACTTCGGCCATGGCCTCCAGTGCAGGGAAAATCTTGTCGATGCTGGTGACGCCAGAGTCCGAGTTGGTGGTCGCGCCGGCCGGGTACAGCTTGGCGGCGTGAATGAAACCGCTGGCCTTGGCCTCACGAATTTCTTCGGGCTGGGTGCGGTCGGTCAGGTACAGAACCATCAGCGGTTCGAAACGGCTGCCGGCCGGACGTGCGGCGAGAATCCGCTGGCGATAGCCATCGGCTTCAGCAGCGTTGCGCACCGGAGGTACCAGGTTGGGCATGATGATGGCGCGACCAAAGGTGCGCGCGACATCCGCGACGGTATTGGTCAACACGGCACCATCGCGAAGATGAATGTGCCAGTCGTCGGGACGCAGCAGGGTCAGGCGGTCGGACATGAGGGAATTCCAGGCGGGTCAAACTCAGGGGAATGCTACCGGAAAAGACTCTTCCAGGCACTCGCTATCAAGTTTTACGACAAGCTTCCGATACCCAACAGGCAGGCCGTGAATATGTGTGTCGGTCTTTTTGTCGTAGAAGCCAGTGGAGCCTCCCGTGCGCCAGCGTTATTTAGCCTTGCTCAGTGTGTTTGCCAGCCTTCCCGCGATGGCGCTCACTTTCCAGACTCGCCTGGAGAGCATCGAGTGGACGGTCGAAGGCGACAAGTTCGAATGCCGCCTGACTCAACCGATCACCGATTTCGGTTCGGGTGAGTTTGTGCGGCGCGCCGGAGAGCAGGCGACATTTCGACTGAAGGCCTACAACTCAATGATCGGTGGGGGTTCCGCCACCTTGCTGGCGGCGGCTGCGCCATGGCAGCCGGGGCGTGGCGACATTAACCTGGGCTCGGTGAGAATCGGTAGTGGCAACGTGCTGTTCAACAGTTCGCAAGTGCAGGCCGGGCGCCTGATCAGCGGGCTGATGGAGGGGCGCAGCCCGGTCGTACGACACTCATCGGGCGACGGTCGGGTGTCTGAAGTGCGTCTGCTGCCGGTCAAGTTCAGCAAGGCCTATGGTGACTATCAGGGTTGCGTCGCCAAGCTGTTGCCACAGAATTTCGAGCAAGTGAAGCAATCCGAGGTCGGCTTTCCGGGGGAGGGTATCGATCTCGATGCCAGGGCCAAGGCCCAGTTGCAGGTCATGCTGGAGTTCATGAAGGCCGATCCGACGGTCAACCACATTGAACTCGATGGCCATTCCGACAATAGCGGTAACCGGCTGACCAACCGTGAACTGTCACGACGCCGGGCGCTGGCGGTGATGGATTTCTTCAAGGCCAATGGTGTGCAGGAATCGCAGATCACCCTGCGTTTTCACGGTGAGCGCTATCCGCTGGCGCCCAACAACAATGCCGCCAACCGGGCGAAGAACCGCCGGGTTGCCGTACGTCTCGAGCGGGTCGCACCGACCGAGAAACCTGCGCCTCAAGCCACCGCCGCCGCGAGCAGCGCGACGACCTCCTGAACCTGCTGAATTCGTCGCTCGCTCGACATAATCTGTCGCTTCGTCGTCATAAGCTGTCGCGCCTCTGTAAATTATCCTGCATGAGCGGTAGACTTGACAGCTTTCCGTAGAACCCCGTGGAGTGATGGCATGGCGGACGTAAACAAGGTCGTTCTGGCGTATTCCGGCGGCCTGGACACTTCGGTGATCCTCAAGTGGCTGCAGGATACATATAACTGTGAAGTAGTGACCTTCACCGCTGACCTGGGTCAGGGCGAAGAGGTCGAACCGGCCCGCGCCAAGGCACAGGCCATGGGCGTAAAAGAAATCTATATCGACGATCTGCGCGAAGAATTCGTGCGTGATTTCGTGTTCCCGATGTTCCGCGCCAACACCGTTTACGAAGGCGAGTACCTGCTGGGTACTTCCATCGCTCGTCCGTTGATCGCCAAACGCCTGATCGAAATCGCCAACGAAACCGGTGCTGACGCCATTTCCCACGGCGCGACCGGCAAGGGCAACGACCAGGTTCGTTTCGAACTGGGCGCCTACGCCTTGAAGCCAGGCGTGAAAGTGATCGCTCCATGGCGCGAATGGGACCTGCTGTCCCGTGAGAAGCTGATGGACTACGCCGAGAAGCACGCGATTCCGATCGAGCGTCACGGCAAGAAAAAATCCCCGTACTCGATGGATGCCAACCTGCTGCACATCTCCTATGAAGGCGGCGTGCTGGAAGACACCTGGACCGAGCACGAAGAAGACATGTGGCGCTGGACCGTCTCCCCGGAGAAAGCTCCCGACAAACCGCAGTACCTGGAACTGACCTACCGCAACGGCGACATCGTTGCACTGGACGGCGTCGAAATGACCCCGGCCACCGTGCTGGCGACTTTGAACCGTATCGGTGGCGAACATGGTATCGGCCGTCTGGACATCGTCGAAAACCGCTATGTGGGCATGAAGTCCCGTGGCTGCTACGAGACGCCTGGCGGCACCATCATGCTGCGCGCTCACCGTGCGATCGAATCGATCACCCTGGACCGCGAAGTGGCTCACCTCAAAGACGAGCTGATGCCTAAATACGCCAGTCTGATCTACACCGGCTACTGGTGGAGCCCAGAGCGTCTGATGCTGCAACAGATGATCGATGCTTCCCAGGCCCACGTGAACGGCGTAGTGCGCCTGAAACTGTACAAGGGCAACGTGATCGTCACCGGACGCAAGTCCGACGAGTCGTTGTTCGACGCCAACATCGCGACCTTCGAGGAAGATGGCGGCGCCTACAACCAGGCCGATGCGGCGGGCTTCATCAAGCTCAACGCCTTGCGCATGCGTATCGCGGCGAACAAAGGCCGCAAGCTGTTCTGAGACCTTTGATGCGGTAATGGAACTGTGGCCTTGTCGATGACAAGGCCACAGTTCTGAAAAAGGGCTGCTGCATATTACGTTTCGCTTTCTGCTGGTTTCTTCCAACCGTTCCTTTTGCTGCCTGCCTTTGATCTCACTTCAAGGGCTGCCTTGCTCTGTGCGACGGGTCAAAACCTAGCCCATGATCGTCACGCCATGTGAGCTCAAATTGTAAGAAACACAGAACGTTGCGTTGCTGCGTTTCTTTAGTTGTTTCCAGTGTTTGAGCGCACTGTCCTTCAGCACTACCTCCGAATCGGCACACGTGAGAAATACGATCACGTGTGCAGGATTATCCGGAGCGTGCTGGATACTCTCCATCAGGGCGCTGAACCCCATTTTTTTGGTTATCCAGCGTGCATCAATGATGTGCAGATCCTTTAGCGGCGCGGGCAGCTGCACATGGTGTTGGACCGAGCGTTCAGGCGACACACTGGAAGTGCTGTTTCCAGAGTGATCAGCGTTGTCCATGACTTTTATAAAATGCTTTCCCTTCTCGAAATCGGAGGGCGCGTAAAGCGATCGATAATTGAAGTTAAGTGTGGCGAAGAAAAGAAAAAGCAAATAAAAGGGAAAGCTGATCAGAAACCAGATGTAGAGTTCTCTCTCCTTGTGGTCAAGAAAGGGCAGCGATACAGCAGCTGATGTTTCGGACAGTGCTGCAAATATTGCAATGATTGTCATGGGGTTGGTGATTCTTTTTTTGAGTTTTGTCATGTTTTTTACTCATTAGGTATTATCTTTTTCTCTGTTGGTTTATAGGGTGTGTTTTGGTGGTGATGCATGTATGAGTGTGTTTTTTTGTATTTGTTATTTTAAGTTTCTTTTTGTTGTGTGGTTGAGGTTGATATAGTAACTGTATTGTTCTGGGTCTGGGTATGGCTGTTTATTTGTTTTAAAGTTGTGTGGGTTTGTTTGGGTTGTGAAGTGTTGCTGTATGTAAGTTTTTTCGAGTGGTTCGGGCCGGGTTATGTAAAATTCTGCAAGATACTCGTTACCTTTAAGGGTAGCTTAATAGTCGCGGTCTGTCGGACCAAGGGCGTTGAACTCTGTTTTTTTGGGGTGTGAATTGTTACAAAGACATTGTCGAAGCGTTTAGCAGTGTTCGGCCAATAAAATCCCTGGCTCATCATGCGCAATGATTTCTTGTAGGAATAATCCGTGTTGTTTGTAGGTAATGTCTCTCGGTGCGAGTGGTCGAGGGGGACGGCATGCCATGGGTGAAACGACTAGGCTATGGTGCGGGCTCTAAAAATTCGAACAGCGAAAATTGGAATTGCCCATGAATAAAGTGCTGATCGTGGATGATCACCCCGTCATTCGTCTTGCGGTACGTATGCTAATGGAGCGTCATGGCTACGAAGTCATTGCAGAAACAGACAATGGCGTGGATGCATTGCAACTTGCTCGTGAACTTATGCCGGATATCGTTATCCTGGATATTGGAATACCGAAGCTGGATGGGTTGGAAGTTATCGCGCGCCTGACCTCGGCGGCGATGCCTCTTAAAGTGCTGATATTGACGTCCCAGGCTCCAGGACATTTTTCCATGCGTTGTATGCAATCGGGTGCCGCCGGATATGTCTGTAAACAACAGGACCTTACTGAGTTGCTCAGTGCAATAAAGGCTGTATTGTCAGGTTATAGCTACTTTCCTAATCAGGCGCTGCATACTGTGCGCTCCAGTCTTGGGAATGCCAGTGAAGCCGATATGGTGGATCGTTTGTCCGGGCGGGAAATGATGGTCCTTCAGCAGTTGGCCCGAGGAAAGACAAACAAGGAAATCGCCGATGGGATGTTCCTCAGCAATAAAACCGTCAGTACTTACAAGACTCGCCTGTTGCTGAAGCTCAATGCTCGCTCACTGGTCGATCTTATTGAATTGGCTCAACGTAATGGCCTGGTATGAGTATGTCAGCGTTTGACGAGGGGCGATGAGCGGGCGTTTGTCGGGGATGGGCACTTAGTAAAAAGCCTCCGTTTCGGGAGGCTTTTAGGTGTCATAGGTCAAAATCGTAATCGGCCAATTGCTTTTGCAGTCGGCGCTCCTCCAGCAGATTGTCGATGGTGCGGCGTTTGCTCAGGTTGGTCTTCGCTACTTCCACCACCGGTTCTGCGTCATCGGCCTCAACGGCGGTGAAGTCGTCTTCTACGTCCAATTGCTCTTTGCCAGTGCTCATAAGGTTAACTCCAGGCTAAGACTGCCTTTGGCGCTCCTTATATCGACAATTTCCCGGCGGGTAAAAAAGATTTTTTCAATCGGCTAATCAAGAAAACTAATAGAGCCTCAATCGTCCGAGGTCTTTTGCTTGTATTCGCATAAGTCCTCGATCCGGCAGCTGCCACAACGCGGCTTGCGGGCCAGGCAAACGTAGCGTCCGTGGAGAATCAGCCAGTGATGGGCGTCGAGCAGATACTCCTTCGGCACGAATTTCATCAGTTTCTGCTCCACCTCGACCACATTCTTGCCCGGAGCAATGCCGGTACGGTTGCTGACCCGGAAAATGTGGGTGTCCACGGCCATGGTCAGCTGACGAAAGGCGGTATTGAGCACCACATTGGCGGTCTTGCGGCCGACGCCGGGCAACGCTTCCAGCGCTTCGCGGGTCTGCGGTACTTCACCGCCATGGCGCTCTACCAGCAAGCGACAGGTTTCGATCACGTTTTTTGCTTTGCTGTTATACAGGCCGATGGTCTTGATGTACTCCGACAATCCTTCGACGCCCAAGGCATAAATCGCCGCCGGCGTATTGGCCACCGGAAACAGTTTGGCGGTGGCCTTGTTGACGCCGACATCGGTCGATTGCGCCGAGAGAATCACGGCAATCAGCAGTTCGAACGGCGAGGAATAGGCCAGCTCGGTCTTCGGTTCAGGATTGTCTTCGTGAAACCTGCGGAAAATTTCCAGACGTTTTGCGGCATTCATGGGCGATGCGTTTCCTCGAAGGAGGTCAATGTGGGGGAGGGGCGGGTCCAGGCCTGACGTGCGGCGATCAGCAGCCCCAGCAGAATAAACCCGCCGGGGGCCAGCGTGGCCAAGCGCAGGCCACCGTCAGCGGTGAGCACCCAACCTTGCCAGTCCGGTTGCATGGCAGCGGTCAGCCAGGGCAGATGGCTACCCAGTGTCCCGTTGCCGATAAGCTCGCGCAGCAGGCCCAGGCCAATCATCAAGGCGCCGAACAGGCCGCACAGGCGCAGGCGGTCACGCCTTGTGCCCTGGAAAAAACCGTTATGTTCCAGCACCACGCATTGCAAGGCGATCAATCCGGTATAGAACCCCAGATGCTGGTGCCATTGAAGCGACCAGGCTTGCATGGCGAGTTCCACACAACTGGTCAGTGTGGCAGCCAGCAGGAGGCAGGCCAGTAAATGGGTTGCCGGAATCAGTCGTGAGCGCAAGATACCCATGCTCACGTCATAAACACTGAGCACCAGAGCGAACATCAGCCACAGGCCTAGAGCCGTTACCAACGAATCAGTGACGCCGATCAGAGGCGCAAGCATTAGCGAGTTCTGCAGGGTTGATGACTTATTCATGGGCGCTGCTCCCGATCAGCGGTTGCCGGTGTTCATCGAAGTAACGCAATGCATCGTGGGTGGCATTGATCACCGCTCTTGAGGTGATGGTCGCGCCTGCGATCTGATCGAATTGCCCTCGGTCCTTTTTCAAGGCCCAGCCAGTGTCGCTTGGTTCGCCTAGAGACTTGCCGGTAAACACTTGCAGCCAGGCATTGGGCCAGTCGGCGAGCTTGCCGCCCAGCCCCGGGGTTTCCGATTGCTTGAGGGTTTTGACCCCCAGCAACGTGCCATGGGGGTCGATGGCGATCAGCAAATCGATGGCGCCGGCGTAGCCCAGTGTCTGGCTGCGCAGCAACACGGCGCTCGGTTGGCCGGCCTTGGACGCCAGATAGCCATTCAGCAGCGTGCTGTTGGGCAGGCGTGTTTTTTCGACGTTGAGGGGGTGTTCCAGTGGCTGATTGTCGTAGCTGTCGGGCGCTAGCAGATCCAGCAAATTGCGGCTGTCGATCAGGCGTTGTTCAGCGGCAATGCGTGCGGCGCTGGTGTACTGCGCGAGGTAAGTCGCGCCTGTCCCCAGGCCTGCCAGTAATACCAGGGTCACAACGCTTGTCGCTCGGTTCATGGGCTGACCTGCGCTTGTCTGGAGGCAGCAAACCGCTCCAGCGCCGGTACACAGAGGTTCATCAGCAGGACGGCAAAAGCCACCCCGTCGGGATAGCCGCCCCACGTGCGAATCAAGTAAGTCAGCAGCCCCACTCCGGCGCCGAACAGCAACCGGGCCGTGGGGTTTTTCGCGCCGGATACCGGTTCCGTCACGATGAAGAAGGCACCCAGCATGCTCGCGCCAGTGAGCAGATGGAAGAGTGGCGAGCCATGGGAATCGGAGCCCGAACCGTTCCAGCACAACAGGCTGATGACGAACAGGCTGGCGAGCATGCCGACCGGCGCATGCCAGCTGAACACCCGCCGTTGCAGCAGAAACGCGCCGCCGGCCAGGAAGGCCAGGTTGACCCATTCCACGCCCCGGCCGCCGAAATGGCCGAATGCCGGGTTGCCGGCAAACAGTTCGTCCATGGTCAGGCTTTTGTTGATTCGCAGGCTGTCCAGCGCGGTGGCCTGGGCCCACGCGTCTGGTGTCTGGCCGAGGTTGAAGCCGAACACTTGTTGCAGGCCAGCGAGGAAGTCCATGCCATGGGACGACGGCCAATGGGTCATTTGCTGAGGAAACGTCACTGAAGCCAGGGCGAAACCGAGCATCGCCGGGTTGAACGGATTCCTGCCGACGCCGCCATACAGGTGCTTGCCGAAAAAAAGTCCGAATGCCGCAGCGCTGACCGTCAGCCACCACGGGCAATAAGGCGGCAAGGCCAGGGCCAACAGGGTCGCGCTGACCAGCGCACTGCCATCGCTCACTGTCGGTTTTACAGGTTGCTTGCGCAGCTGTAACACCGCTGCTTCAACGGCCAGTGCGGTAGCTGCCGTCAGAATCAGGTTGATCAACACGCCCCAACCGTACAGCCAGAACAACATCAGCATTCCCGGCAGGGTGGCCAGCAACACCAGCTTCATGGCCTGCTGAAGGCGTTCATCCACCGATTCAAGGGGCGGCATAGGCATCCACCTGCCGCTCGGCTTCGCTGAGCGCATGTTGCAATGCTGTGATCTGTTCGGCCGGCGCTTCGTTTGTTTGAGCCTTCTTGAGTTCGGCGCGGCGCATGGCCAACTGGATCTTCGCCCGTTTCAGCTCGGCATCGTTTGTCGGAACAGGTGGAGTAGCTACCACCGGTGCACTGCTTTCCAGCAGCAACAGCGCCTGTTCGGCAGCTTCGAACTGCTGTTGCAGCACGATCAGTTGCGATTGCTGTTCGAAGGTCGGTGGATGCCCGAAGGCCTTGAGCGATTTATTCAGCTGCGCCCGACTCATCGCCAGATCGACCTTGGCCTTTTTCAGTGCCGCATCGGCATTGGCGGCCTTCTGCGCACGCACGCGCTCGAGCGCGGCTTGAACCGGGTCGAGTGTCACTTCACTATGCTGCATGGCGCGTTGGGCGCGGGCCTGACGTTCGGCGAGTTTCTGTTGCTCCTCGCGGTGTAAGCGGGCATTGCGCTGTTCGAAGCGGCGTCGCGCGCGGTTGCGCTTGGCGGCCCGGGCCTGTTGCTCCTCCAGGCTGAACGCCAGCCCACCGACAATCGGCAGCGTGGCCAGCGGTAGCGGATGCATCTCGATGCAATCCACCGGGCAGGGCGCCACGCAGAGGTCGCAACCGGTGCATTCGTCGACGATGACCGTGTGCATGAATTTCGCCGCGCCGACAATCGCGTCGACCGGGCAGGCCTGAATGCATTTGGTGCAACCGATGCATTCGGCTTCGCGGATGTACGCGATTTGCGCCGGTGCCGAACCGCGACTGACGTCCAGTTCCAGCACCGGCACTTTCAGCAGCTCGGCGAGGGCCGCGATGGTTTCGCTGCCGCCCGGTGGGCACTTGTTGATCGGCTCGCCGCTGGCGATGCCTTCGGCGTACGGTTTGCATCCGGGGTGGCCACACTTGCCGCATTGGGTCTGCGGCAAGAGGGCATCGATGCGTTGAATCAGACTCATGTTTTGATCAGCCCGCTGAATCCGAGAAAAACCACTGCGATCAATCCGGCGCCGATCAATTCGATCGGCAGGCCGCGAAAGGGCAGGGGGACATCGTTATCGAGTGTGCGTTGGCGCAAGTCGCTGAACAGGCTCAGCACCAGCCAGAAACCCAGCCCGGCACCTAGGCTCAAGGCTATGGCGTGGAAAAGTCCCTTGTCGTCCTGAGCGTTGAGCAGGGTCAGCCCAAGCACGCCGGCATTGCCCAGCAGCAGGGGCCAGAGACCCTCGAATGAAAGCTTGGCGAATAACCGTGGAAGCAGTTTCAGCAGCGGGCCGATCAGCAGAACGCTCAGCGGCAGGAATACGAACAGTTGCAGCGACGTCAGCCCCAGCGGCACCAGCAGCCAGTGGTAGAGCGCATGGCCGAGCGTGCCGACGATCAGCATCAGGCACGTCGTCGCGATGCCCAATGCATGCACCTGTCGCCGCTCGCTGCCCAGCACCGGATCGACGCCCAGCGGCCAGTGCAACACGAGGTTGTTGATCAGGGCAGCGCTGATAAGCGTAAGAAGCAGTTCGGTCATGATCGTGCCGGTAAGAACAGGGCTTTCTTAAGGGGCTCTCTAAAAAGAGATTAGGCATTATCCGGCAAGGAAGGAGGGTGGGCCAGATATGAAAATCCCACAGTCGCGCCGGGCACGACTGTGGGATCGGTTTAGCGCAGGACTTTACTTGATGCGCTGACCTGGCTTGGCGCCACTGTCGGGGCTCAGCAGATAGATTTCTTCGCCACCAGGGCCGGCCGCCATCACCATGCCTTCGGAGATCCCGAATTTCATTTTGCGAGGCTTGAGGTTGGCAATCATCATGGTCAGGCGACCTTCAAGCTTGGCCGGGTCCGGGTAGGCGCTCTTGATGCCGGAGAGCACGTTGCGTTGCTCGTCACCGATGTCCAGGGTCAGGCGCAGCAGTTTGTCGGCACCTTCGACGGCTTCGGCCTTGAGGATCAGGGCGACGCGCAGGTCGACCGCGGCAAAGGTATCGAACTCGATCTCCGGCGACAGCGGATCCTTGGCCAGTTCGCCGTTGCCTTGAGGCGCGGCAGCTTCGCCGGTGTCGGTCTGGCTGGCGGTCAGGTCTTCTTTCGAGGCGTCGGTCATGGCTTGCACTTTTACCGGGTCGATGCGGGTCATCAACGGTTTGAACTCGTTCAGCTGATGGTTGCTGAGCAAGGTGGTGTGGTCGTTCCAGGTCAGCGGTGCGACGTTCAGGAACGCCTCGGCATCGGCGGCCAGCAGCGGCAGCACCGGCTTGAGGAAAATCACCAGTTGGCGGAACAGGTTGATACCCAGGGCGCAAATGGCCTGGACTTCATCCTGCTTGCCTTCCTGTTTGTTCAGCGACCACGGTGCCTTGTCGGCGATCCAGGCGTTGGCACGGTCGGCCAGGCCCATGATTTCGCGCATGGCCCGGGCGAAGTCACGCGCCTCGTAGGCTTCGGCGATGCTCGGTGCTGCGGCCAGGAACGCTTCGGTCAGCTCCGGTGCGGCGTTGCCGGCCACCAGCACGCCAGCGTTGCCTTTGTGGATGAAACCGGCGCAACGGCTGGCGATGTTGACGACTTTGCCGACCAGGTCCGAGTTGACCTTCTGCACGAAGTCTTCGAGGTTCAGGTCCAGGTCATCGACGCCACGGCTCAGCTTGGCCGCATAGTAGTAGCGCAGGTATTCCGGCGACAGGTGATCCAGATAGGTCCGGGCCTTGATGAAGGTGCCGCGGGACTTGGACATCTTCTGACCGTTGACGGTCAGGTAGCCGTGCACGTTGATGCCGGTCGGTTTACGGAAACCGGCGCCTTCGAGCATCGCTGGCCAGAACAGGGCGTGGAAGTTGACGATGTCCTTGCCGATGAAGTGGTACAGCTCGGCGGTGGAGTCCTTGCCCCAGAACGCGTCGAAATCAAGTGCAGGCGTACGGTTGCACAGGTTCTTGAAGCTGGCCATGTAGCCGATCGGCGCGTCCAGCCACACGTAGAAGTACTTGCCTGGTTCATCAGGAATTTCGAAGCCGAAGTACGGCGCATCGCGGGAGATGTCCCACTGTTGCAGGCCGGCGTCCAGCCATTCGGCGATCTTGTTGGCCACGGCCTCTTGCAAGGTTCCGCTGCGGGTCCAGGCTTGCAGCATTTCCTGGAAGTCCGGCAGCTTGAAGAAGAAGTGCTGGGAATCCTTGAGCACCGGCGTGGCGCCGGAGATTGCCGACTTCGGATCCTTGAGGTCGGTCGGCGCGTAGGTTGCACCGCATTTTTCGCAGTTGTCGCCGTACTGGTCTTCGGTGCCGCATTTCGGGCAGGTGCCCTTGATGAAGCGGTCGGCCAGGAACATTTTCTTTTCCGGGTCGAAGTACTGCGTGATCGAGCGCGTGGCGATGTGCCCGGCGTCGCGCAGCTTCAGGTAGATCTGGCTCGACAGCTCACGGTTTTCTTCGGCGTGAGTGGAGTGGAAGTTGTCGAAGTCCACCAGGAACTCGGCAAAGTCGGCGCTGTGTTCAGCCTGGACGTTGGCGATCAGTTGTTCCGGGGTGATGCCTTCCTTTTCTGCGCGCAGCATGATGGCCGAACCGTGGGCGTCGTCGGCGCAGACATAAATGCATTGGTTACCGCGATGCTTCTGGAAGCGCACCCACATATCGGTCTGGATGTATTCCAGCATATGGCCGAGGTGGATCGAACCATTGGCATAGGGCAGGGCGCTGGTGACGAGGATCTTGCGTGGCTCGGACATGGGGCTCGGCTACTTGATGAAACGGAGGTCGGCCACTATAAAGCGCCGGCGCATATTTTTCACCCCCACGGCCAGCCTCCACGGACCTTTGTACCCGCCGGTCATAAGATATTTGTCATATTCTGAAAGCATCCCGTCCAGGCGACAGAACGGTTAGGATACCCGCCTGATTTTCCAGTCTTGCTATCGGAGTTGCCCATGAGCGCCGTCAATCGCGCAGCGGTGGAAGCCGTCCTTCGCCAATACACCGACCCTTATCTGAACCAGGACCCGGTCAGCGCCGGGTGCGTGCGCAGCATCGATATTCAGGGCGATCGCGTCAGCGTCCAGCTGGAGCTGGGTTACGCCGCCGGTCTGTTCAAGAGTGGCTGGGCGCAGTTGTTGCAGATGGCCATCGAGGGCCTGGATGGCGTGGTCACTGCCCGTGTCGAGATCACCAGCGTGATTGCCGCGCACAAGGCCCAGGCACAGATTCCGGGGTTGGCCAACGTCAAAAACGTGGTGGCCGTGGCGTCTGGAAAGGGAGGCGTGGGCAAATCCACCACGGCCGCCAACCTGGCGCTGGCGTTGGCTCGTGAAGGTGCCAAAGTGGGGATTCTCGACGCGGACATCTACGGTCCGAGCCAGGGCATCATGTTCGGCATCCCTGAAGGCACCCGTCCTCAGGTCAAGGATCAGAAATGGTTCATTCCGATCGAGTCCCATGGCGTCGAAGTGATGTCCATGGCCTTCCTGACCGACGACAACACGCCGATGGTCTGGCGTGGGCCGATGGTGTCCGGCGCCTTGTTGCAACTGGTCACGCAAACGGCCTGGGGCGACCTGGATTACCTGGTCATCGACATGCCGCCAGGCACCGGCGACATCCAGTTGACCCTGGCGCAAAAAGTCCCGGTGGCCGGTGCGGTGATCGTGACCACCCCGCAGGATCTGGCATTGCTGGATGCGCGCAAGGGCGTGGAAATGTTCCGCAAGGTCAACATCCCGGTGCTGGGTGTGGTCGAAAACATGGCCGTGCACATCTGCTCCAACTGCGGGCATGCCGAGCATTTGTTCGGTGAGGGCGGGGGTGTGAAGCTGGCCAACCAGTACGGCGTCGAACTGTTGGCTTCGTTGCCGCTGTCGATGCTGATCCGCGAACAGGCCGATGGCGGCAAGCCAACGGTGATCGCCGAGCCTGACAGCCAGATTGCGATGGTTTACCAAGAACTGGCCCGCCATGTCGGCGCGCGGATCGTGTTGCAGGAAGCTGCGACGCCGGCGATGCCGAATATCACCGTCAGCGACGATTAAATCGCTGAAAAGAGATCGCAGCCTCGCTTCGCTCGACACGAGGCTGCGATCTTTTGATATTGCTTTAGATACGCAACCCGCCATCCAGCTCCAGAATCCGACCGGTGTAGTAGTCATTCTCGAAAATGTAGGCCGCCGACTGGGCGATCTCTTCGGGTTTGCCCATGCGCTTGAGCGGAATCCCGGAAGTCATTTTTTCCAGCGCTTCAGGTTTCATGCTCAGGGTCATTTCAGTTTCGATGAAGCCCGGCGCAATGCCCGCCACGCGAATTCCGTAGCGCGCCAGTTCCTTGGCCCAGGTCACGGTCGCCGCGGCGACACCGGCCTTGGCGGCGGAGTAGTTGGTCTGGCCGATATTGCCGGCGCGTGAGATCGACGAGATATTGATGATCGCGCCGCTGTTGTTCAGCTCGACCATTTTTGCCGCGACTTCACGGGTGCACAGGAACACGCCGGTCAGATTGACGTCGATCACCGCTTGCCATTGGGCCAGGCTCATCTTGGTCATTTCGCCATCCTTGACCTTCAGCAACAGGCCGTCACGCAAAATGCCGGCGTTGTTGATCAGGCCATGGATCGCGCCGAAATCGTCGGCCACCTGGCTGACCATGTGGGTCACTTGCTCTTCATCGGCGACGTTGCACAAGTAGGCACGGGCCTCGACACCCTTGGCCTTGCAAGCGGCGACGGCGGCGTCGAGTTTTTCCTGGTTCAGGTCCACCAGGGCCAGCTTGGCGCCACGACCTGCAAGATACTCGGCCATGGAACGGCCTAAACCCTGGCAACCGCCGGTGATAATGATTACTTTGTCAGTGAGTTGCATTCGCATAGCCCCATAGCCGATCGGAGTGTTTCTCCTTCTAGAGGGCCTCTCGATCTGAGCCTGATGTGGCCTGGCTGCACATGAGAACTGCCCCTGTGGCGTACTGGAACTTTCACCCAGACGCCTGTCCGTTTTTTCGACGGAATCTATATAAGGAGTCATAAATTGAGCGTTGTAGTGGCTAAGCATGCCCGAGAATTGCTTCTCAAGGAATACCGTGGAGTGCTCTCGACGCACTCCAAAGCGATGCCCGGTTTCCCGTTTGGCTCCGTGGTTCCGTACTGTCTGGACGAACAGGGCCGGCCGCTGATCCTTATCAGCCGCATCGCTCAGCACACTCACAACCTGCTGAAGGATCCGAAATGCTCGCTGCTGGTGGGTGAACGCGAGGCGGAAGACGTGCAAGCCGTTGGTCGGCTGACCTACCTGGCCGAAGGGGAAAAACTCGAGGACACCGCAGCCATCGAAGCGGCAGCCGAGCGTTACTACCGCTATTTCCCGGATTCGCAGAACTATCACAAGGCCCACGATTTCGATTTCTGGGTGCTCAAACCGGTACGCCACCGTTACATCGGCGGCTTCGGCGCGATTCACTGGGTCGACCAACTGACCCTCGCCAACCCGTTCGCCGGCAAGGCCGAAGTGAGCATGGTCGAGCACATGAATGCCGATCACGCCAAAGCCATCGCCCACTATGTCGACTTGGCGGGCCTGCCGAAAACCGTGCCGGCGCAATTGGTCGGCATCGACAGCGAAGGCATGCACTTGCGCATCGGCCAGGGGCTCTACTGGCTGCCGTTTCAAGCGCCTTGTAATACGCCGACACAAGTCCGGGAAGCCTTGGTTTTCCTGGCTCACGCCGAACATTGGCCGAAAAATCAAGTGGCCGATGCTTGAATTCACGAAACGGCGACGTCATCTAAGGAACACTGGCAAGGCTTACTTGCGTTGAGGAACCATTTGATGCGCCCTTTTTTGTTGCTCTTTGTACTGTTTCCGGTGTTGGAGCTGTTCGTATTCGTCAAGGTCAGCGCAGCGATCGGGTTTTTCCCGGCCCTGCTGCTGATCATTCTCGGCTCGATGCTCGGCGTGTTCGTGCTGCGTATCGCCGGTCTGGCTACTGCGCTGCGCGCTCGTGAAAGCCTGAGCCGCGGCGAGTTGCCGGCCCAGACCATGCTCGAAGGCCTGATGCTGGCCCTGGCGGGTGGTCTGTTGATTCTGCCGGGCTTCGTCACCGACGTGCTGGGTCTGATTATGTTGCTGCCGATCTCTCGTCGACTGCTGGCCAATAAAATGCGCCAGCGCGCCGAGGAACAAGCGATGCGCCAGCGTGCGTTTGCCGATGACCTTCAGCCGCGGGGCGGTCCTGCTCCACGTCAGCCGTTGGGCCGTGAGCCTAACGTGATCGAAGGCGAGTTCGAACACCGCGACTCCAAGTAACATGTCCATCGACACGGCACCTTTGGGTGCCGTGTTCATTTTCAGGGTATCGACGTAAAAATTTCGCTCTCGGCCCTTGAAATAGGCTCGCGCGCCCTTATGTAACGGTCACCGCAAGGTTTCTGGCAATTGCGCCAGACAGACTTCCGCGGTTCGCTCGACGAACCGCACCCGGCGCCGCCGGATTTGTTAAACCCGCCGGGACTACACCGGCCGATGAAAACCACAATTAGGAGAGATCGACAATGAAGCTTCGTCCTCTGCATGACCGCGTCGTTATCCGTCGCAGCGAAGAAGAAAAGAAAACCGCTGGCGGTATCGTCCTGCCAGGTTCGGCTGCTGAGAAGCCAAACCAGGGTGAAGTCCTAGCTGTAGGCCCAGGCAAAGTGCTGGACAACGGCGAAGTGCGTGCACTGTCCGTGAAAGTGGGTGACAAGGTGGTGTTCGGCCCGTACTCCGGCAGCAACACTGTGAAAGTCGATGGCGAAGACCTGGTGATCATGGCTGAGAACGAGATTCTCGCTGTTGTCGAAGGCTGATTCCCCGCTCATTTTCCCGCTACTACAAAGTATTTAAGGAATATCGATCATGGCTGCTAAAGAAGTTAAATTCGGCGACTCCGCCCGCAAGAAAATGCTCACCGGTGTCAACGTTCTGGCTGACGCAGTAAAAGCGACCCTGGGCCCGAAAGGCCGTAACGTGATCATCGAGAAGAGCTTCGGCGCTCCGACCATCACCAAGGACGGCGTTTCCGTAGCCAAAGAAATCGAACTCGAAGACCGCTTCGAAAACATGGGCGCGCAGCTGGTCAAAGACGTTGCCTCCCGTGCCAACGATGACGCAGGCGACGGTACCACCACCGCTACCGTTCTGGCTCAGTCGATCGTCAACGAAGGCCTGAAAGCCGTCGCTGCCGGCATGAACCCGATGGACCTGAAGCGCGGTATCGACAAAGCGACCATCGCGATCGTCAAGGAACTGAAAGCCCTGTCCAAGCCTTGCGCTGACACCAAGGCAATCGCTCAGGTAGGTACCATCTCGGCCAACTCCGACAACTCCATCGGCGACATCATTGCCGAAGCCATGGAAAAAGTCGGTAAAGAAGGCGTGATCACCGTTGAAGAAGGCTCGGGCCTGGAAAACGAACTGTCGGTTGTTGAAGGCATGCAGTTCGACCGTGGCTACCTGTCCCCGTACTTCGTCAACAAGCCAGAGACCATGACTGCCGAGCTGGACGGTCCGCTGATCCTGCTGGTCGACAAAAAGATCTCGAACATCCGCGAAATGCTGCCAGTACTGGAAGCCGTTGCCAAAGCCGGCCGTCCACTGCTGATCGTGGCCGAAGACGTTGAAGGCGAAGCCCTGGCGACTCTGGTTGTGAACAACATGCGTGGCATCGTTAAAGTCGCAGCCGTCAAGGCTCCAGGCTTCGGCGACCGTCGCAAGGCCATGCTGCAGGACATCGCTGTTCTGACCGGCGGTACCGTGATCTCCGAAGAGATCGGTCTGAGCCTGGAAAGCACTACCCTGGAACACCTGGGTAATGCCAAGCGCGTGATCCTGTCCAAAGAAAACACCACCGTGATCGACGGCGCCGGCGTTGAGGCTGATATCCAGGCTCGCGTGACCCAGATCCGTCAACAAGTGGCCGACACTTCGTCCGACTACGACCGTGAAAAACTGCAAGAGCGCCTGGCCAAACTGTCCGGCGGCGTTGCAGTGATCAAGGTCGGCGCTGGTTCCGAAGTTGAAATGAAAGAGAAGAAAGCCCGCGTTGAAGACGCCCTGCACGCTACCCGTGCAGCCGTTGAAGAAGGCGTGGTACCTGGCGGCGGCGTGGCACTGATCCGTGCCCTGCAAGCCATCAGCGAACTGAAAGGCGACAACGCCGATCAGGACGTCGGTATCGCTGTTCTGCGTCGTGCGGTTGAAGCGCCACTGCGTCAGATCGTTGCCAACTCCGGCGACGAGCCAAGCGTGGTTGTCGACAAGGTCAAGCAAGGCGCGGGTAACTTCGGTTACAACGCTGCCACCAGCGAATACGGCGACATGATCGAAATGGGCATCCTGGACCCAACCAAGGTGACCCGTTCGGCTCTGCAAGCTGCATCCTCGATTGGCGGTCTGATCCTGACCACCGAGGCCGCTGTTGCCGAAGCACCGAAGAAAGACGGTGCAGCTGGCGGCGGTATGCCAGACATGGGCGGTATGGGTGGCATGGGCGGCATGATGTAAGCCAGCCTTACCTGTCTAGTCCTGAAATAGGTTTACACCTGTTTCACCCTCAAAACGCCCGATGCACCGCATCGGGCGTTTTGCATTTCAACGATAGGTGCGGACGTTTGCTGTTGTAGATGCTTATCGACTCGTCGACCATTCGAATCGCCTCGGCCAGATCTCTAGGTCGGTGAAGCAGAAACTCTGTCTTCAAGATCCCGTTCACACGCTCTGCCAAAGCGTTCTGATAACAGTCATACCCGTCGGTCATCGAGCACCTGATTCCATGTTTGGCGTGCAACTTCTGGTAGAGATCAGAGCAGTATTGCGAGCCGCGATCTGAGTGATGCACCAGCGTCTGATCCGTTCTTCTGCCCCGTAGAGCCTTACTCATCGCCTGGATGACCGATTCGGTGTGCAGGGTTTCATGCACGTGATGGCCGACGATTTTGCGAGAGTAGGCATCGGTCACCAAGCTCACATAGGCAACGCTTTGTTGGGTCGGCAAATAGGTGATGTCCGCCACCCAGACCTGCTCGGGTCCCGTGGCAGTCACTTGATCAGGGCCAGGTTTTAACCGGTTCGGATGTCGGCGGAAGCGATGATGGCTGTCAGTGGTCTTGTGATAGGCGCGCTTGCGAGGAACCAGTTGCCGATTGTCTCGCAAGATATCGAATAGCCGATCTCGACCTACCGTTTGCGTCAGCTCAGGCTCCGCCTGCATAAGGCCATGCAGCTTGCGAGTGCCCAGCCGGGGCATCTGAAGACGTGTTTCCAGGACAAAACCCAGCACTTTCTGAGCATGACTGGCTTGCGCGTCATAAGCCCGGTTTCGTTTGTAGTACGCCTGCCGGGATATGCCCAGAAACTGGCAAGCCCTCTGAATGCTCAGGCCTTGGACTTGCCCTTGGGTGAGGACTTGCCGGATCGCTTTTTTACGATAGAAACCCCGTAATCGTTCTTCAACACGTCAACCACCGCTTCGAAGAATTGGGCTTTCTGATTGGCAAGGGCCAGTTTTTCCTCCAGCTCCTTGATTCGCTGCTCAGGGGTCAGCGGCAAACTTTGTTCGTCCATCGGTCGGCTCCTCTGGGCGCGAATAGAGGCGCCTTGGCTCCAGTCCTGCCGCCCATGCTTGCGTAACCACACCAGCACAGTCGACCGCCCCTGAATCCCGTAGCGCCGTTGAGCCTCTTTATAACTCAACTCGCCTTTTTCGACCTGATCGACGACTGCCAATTTAAAGCCCAGCGTGTAATCTCGCTGGCTGCGCCTTTTCCCCGTATCCATTGGTTCCTCCTGAAGATAAGTCAGAAGGTGTAAACCTTATTCAGGACGAGACAACCCCTATAAAAAAGCCCCGCCTGCGTCGAGCAGGCGGGGCTTTTTATTGCCTTCATTTTGGTAGGTCCGCAGATCGCGTCGCGGCCATCCATCGCGGGCAAGCCACGATCCCACAGTGGATTGCGTAAACCTGTGGGAGCAGGGCTTGCTCGCAATGGCGTCGGTTCAGGCGCTGACCGGTTTTGCCTCGTTCGCCTGTTCAGTCTTGGAGGCCGGCCGGTACAGGATGTTGTAGTACGCACCCAGGCAAAACAGCCAGCAGAAAATCGCCGTCCACACGTTGTGCGAGAAGAAGTGCGCGCCCTGCATCATCCGGCCGATGGAAAACACCGAGCCCAACGTGAAAGCGAAGATAAACGCATAGCGTGCCAGCCGTGGGCGTCGGTCACGCAACACAAAGAACAACGCAAACAGGGTGAAACCGGTCGCCGCATGACCACCGGGCCAGCAGCGGCCTGGCTTGTCGGTATGCGGGCGAGGACTCAGCAGTTCGCTGTAGGTTTCGTGTCCGCCGAATTGTTCCAGGCTCCATGGGCATTGCACCGCCGTTGCCGCTTTGAGCGGAGTGACAAAGGAGGTTGACAGCGCCAGAGACAACACCAGGCAACCCATTTCACGTTTGAACGGTTTGAGCCTTTCAATGAAAAAGGAACTGACAAAGCCGAGGATAGAGAACACCGAAAAGGCAATGACCACTTGCTTGGCCCGGTCATGCAGGATGTTTTCCAGGAAATAACTGTGGCGCCCGATGAACGCACCGGCGACCGGATCATAGAACAGCTTGGCAAGGTCCATGTCCAGGGACGTCAACTCGAGCAGCATCAGGGTGATCGCCGCAATGGCGGGCACTCCCAGGCACAGCCAGAAATTGAGCGGGCGGGAGACGGGACGGACAGCGGTTGATGACATGGTGGATCCTGATGAATGGAAAAACCCCGGGGCATCAGCCCGGGGCCATTCGATTAACGTTCGCTGACTTGGCGGATGCCCTCCGTGGGCGCTTTCCAGCCGAGCAGCTGTTGCTTGAAGCCATGACTGGCAGTTTGGTAGTAAGTGATTGCGCGGGTGATCAACGGATCACCTGTGGTTGCCTGTGATTCGCGACTGTCGGTCAGTGCATCGTCGTGGCGACGCAGACCCTCACGCGGGCTCAGGATCGCTAAATCCTTGCCGTCGAACAAGCCCAGATGTTGATAGTTGCCCACCACCACTCGCGGCGGCAGTGGATTGTCCTGCAACAGGTTGCGACCGAAGAACGTCGACTGGTAATCCAGGTTCAGCAGCCCGAGCAACGTTGGAGCAAGGTCGATCTGACTGGCCAGCTGTGCGGTTTCCCGAGCGTCGATCAGCTTCGGTGCATAGATGAACAGCGGAATCTGATAGTTGCTGATCGGCAAGTCTTCTTTGCCGGCGCTGCCAGCCGTGTGATCGGCAACGAAGACGAAGATTGTATTATCGAACCAGGGTTTTTTGCGCGCCTGATCAAGGAACTGACCAATGGCGAAGTCGGTGTACTTCACCGCACCGTCGCGTCCGTTACCGGATTTGATATCGATACGGTTATCCGGGTAGGTGTAGGGGCGATGGTTGGAGGTGGTCATCAGTTGCAGTAGAAACGGCTGTTGCCTGGCGTAGTCGGCATCGGCCAGTTTCAGGGTCTGGTTATAGAGGTCTTCGTCAGCCATTCCCCAGGCGTTCTTGAAGTGAATCTCTGATTCATCGACGCTGCTCTGGTCGACGACGCGATAGCCGTTGCCGCTGAAGAACGCGTTCATGTTGTCGAAGTAACCGCGCCCGCCATACACGAATACGCTGTCGTAACCCACGGCGCCAAGTTGCTGGCCGAGGCTGGCGAATCCGCTTTCACGACCCACGCGCTTGACGATCGAGCGCCCCGGCGTCGGTGGAATGGCCAGGGTGATGGCCTCCAGGCCGCGATCGGTGCGGGTGCCGGTGGCGTAGAAATTATTGAAGTACAGGCTTTGTTTGCGCAAGGCATCGAGGTTTGGTGTCAGGTTGCGATCGTCGCCATTGCTGCCCATGTACTTGGCACTGAAGCTTTCGATGGTGACCAGCACGATGTTGGGTTTTCGTTCGGTGCCGGGATTATCGATCATCCGGCGGATGTCCTGCGGATCCTCGCCGATGAAGCGAGCGTTGGGCTCGGTCAGTTCAGCGCGAATCTGTTGCGCGACGACGGAGGTCGGCAGGGTGCTGTAGAACTGCGGGTAATCCAGTTCGTTATTGCGAAAGGCGGCGAAGAACTGGTACGGGCCATTGCTCGCCAGTTCGTTCTGATAGGCATTGCCGCCCTGAGCGCGCGGCGCATCCTGGCTGAGCAGTTGCGCGCTCAGGCCCGCGACGATCAGCAGGCCGAGCGCATTCAGCAGACGCCCGCGCATGGCAGGCAATGGTGCGTCCAGCGCAGCGTTGAAGGATTTGCGCAACGCAAGGCTCAGGACCACGGCCAGCACCGCGAGCAGGCTCAGCAGCTTGCCGATCGGGTACGACTCCAACAGGTTATTCAGCACTTCGTCGGAGTAGACCAGGTAATCGACGGCGATAAAGTTGAAACGCACACCGAACTCATCCCAGAACAGCCATTCGGCCACCGACGTGAACAGCATGGCAAACAGGCTGACGGTCAGCAGGCCCTGAAGGAACCAGCGATGGCCACGGCGGCGCCACAAGGCCGGCGGGCATAGCAGCAGATAGAGGCCCATGGGCAGCGCCGCGTAGGCAATGAAACCCAGGTCATAAAGCAGGCCGATGCCAAACACGGACAGGAGCCCGCTGCCTGCCTCATCCAGGTGAGTGAGGAGGAGAACGCTTCGGGTCAGGAGAAAAATGACCAGCCAGGAACCGGTTACCAGTAGCAGAAAGCGCATTGGCGCCGTCTTCAAACAATCCATTATCTACATTCCCTATATCAATCGCGCGAAAGTTTCTCTTGAACGCTGTAGTCGGGTTGTGAACCGACAGTGAAAAACTTGTTAGCACCATTATTTGGTTGAGCGCATCGATTCTACGACCGGCCGCCCTAGCCCTGAGTCACACTAGGCCTTAAGCTGCGCGGGCCAAGACGGCCGTTACTGTATACGGAGGAGGTGCCGATGCGAATTCTATTGGTTGAAGACAACCGCGATATCCTGGCCAACCTGGCCGATTATCTGGGGCTCAAAGGTTACACCGTGGATTGCGCGCAGGACGGTTTATCTGGCTTGCACCTGGCGGCCACCGAGCATTACGACTTGATCGTACTCGATATCATGCTACCCGGTATCGATGGCTACACCCTGTGCAAACGCCTGCGCGAAGACGCCCGCCGTGATACGCCGGTGATCATGCTCACTGCGCGCGATCAACTGGACGACCGTCTGCAAGGCTTCAAATCCGGCGCCGACGATTACTTGATCAAACCCTTTGCCCTGTCAGAACTGGCGGCGCGCATCGAGGCGGTCATGCGCCGTGCCCAGGGTGGCGGTCGCCGTGCCTTGCAGGTCGGCGATCTGAGCTACGACCTCGATACCCTGGAGGTGACGCGCGAAGGCCGTCTGCTGAAACTCAACCCGGTGGGCCTGAAGTTGCTGGCGGTGTTGATGCAGAAAAGCCCGCACGTGCTGCGCCGGGAAATTCTCGAAGAGGCCCTGTGGGGCGACGACTGCCCGGACAGCGACAGCCTGCGCAGCCACGTCCATCAATTGCGCCAGGTGATCGACAAGCCGTTCGCCAAACCCCTGCTGCACACGGTGCACGGCGTCGGTTATCGCTTGGCCGAGGGCCGTGATGGAGTTTAAGCAGAGCCTTTCGCAACGGATCATCATCGCCTTTGCGTTGATGAGCGCATTGGTCGCGGGAGCCTTCGCGATAGGCATCATCGCGACCGTGCACCTGGTGGAGGAGAAACTGATTTCGTCAGGTCTGGGTGGCGATTTGCAACGCCTGTTGCTGATGGACAGCGTGACGGACTGGAGCCACCGCCCCGAGCCGGACCAGTTGTTCTATTTCAGCGGCGGGCCGGGCGATTTTGAGTTACCTAAGGATTTGCGGCACCTGGACTCGGGTTTTCATGAAGTCTTTCGCGACCATCTGTCGTATCACGCCATGGTCGAAATCGTCGACGGACGGCGCTACGTGCTGTTGCAGGACCAGAGCGATTTCGAAGAGCGTGAACGGGTGCTGTTTGCCGTAGTGCTGGTGGGGTTCGTACTGAGCCTGGCGCTGGCGGTATTTCTGGGCTGGGTGCTGGCGCGCAAGGTGATGGCGCCGGTGGTGCGACTGGCCCGCCAGGTGCGCCATCGCGATCAGCTGTTGGGTCTGGCACCGCCACTGGCGCCGGATTATGCCGCCGATGAAGTGGGCGAGCTGGCCGTGGCCTTCGACGCCACCCTCGGGCGCTTGCGTCAGGCGTTGACCCGTGAGCGATTGTTCACCAGTGACGTCAGCCACGAACTGCGCACGCCATTGATGGTGTTGGCCAGTTCCTGTGAATTGTTGCTGGAAAACCCCGGCATCGATCAGCGCGGGCGTGCCCAGGTCGAGCGGATCGCCCGGGCTTGCGCAGAGATGCGCGAGTTGGTGCAGACCTTCCTCATGCTGGCCCGCGCTCAGCATGAAGACGCCAGCATGGGCCCCCAGCAGAGCCTCAGTCAGGTGGCCGACGGGTTGCTTTGCCAATGGCGCGAACCGATCGAAGCCAAGGGCCTGACGTTGAACGTCGAGTTGGGCAACCCGCCGGACACTCGCTATAACGCGACGCTTCTGCACGCGGTGATGGGCAACCTGTTGCGTAATGCGCTGCATTACACCGAGCATGGGTTTATCCGCTTGGCCCTGACGGATACGGGGTTCGTGGTCGAGGACAGTGGTGTGGGCATTCCGGAAGAAAAACGCGAGGCGATGTTCGAGCCTTTCGTGCGCGGCAGCGAAAAGCGTGGCGAGGGCTTGGGGCTGGGGCTGTCGCTGGTGCAACGGATCTGCGAGAACCAGGGCTGGAGTGTCAGCCTGACGAACATGGAGCCCAACGGTTGTCGCTTCCAGGTGGAGTTGAGTCAGAAAAAGCGGTGAATGGGTTGAAAAATAAATCGGCTCCGTAAAACCCTGAAATGATTCCGGGTTTACCTGACGAAATTTTCACCAAGGCATGACCTGACGCTGACACCCCGCAACTTAAGGTGGTTGTCATCAGAAGCTCAGGAGATTGCAGTCATGGCTGGCCCGATAAAGCTCGGCTTCTCCGAAAAATACGACGATCAACCCGCACAGAAAAATGTGCGCAAGCACCAGATGGGGCTCGGTCGCCGGCTGTCCCAATGGCGTGATGAACACCTGGCGCGAAAGGCCCTGGCGTTGGCCGGTGAACCTGGCCTGGTCCTCGATTTGCCCTGCGGTGCCGGGCGTTTCTGGCCGTTGCTCGCGGAAAAGCACAACCGTGTCATCATCGGGGCCGACAACTCGGTGTCCATGCTCAAGACTGCCATGCGCACGCAACCCGCCGACGTGGTCAAAAGGGTACAACCCTTGCACACGTCTGCATTCGACATTGCCTTGCCCGATAACGCGGTCGACAGCATTTTCTGCATGCGTCTGCTCCATCACATCGGTGAAGCCGAGCAACGACTGACCATCCTGCGTGAATTCGAGCGTGTCACCCGCGACAGCGTGATTGTTTCGTTGTGGGTAGACGGCAATTTCAAGGCCTGGAAACGCAAGCGCGCCGAGAGGCTGCGTGGGCAGGAAGGTTACCAGACTCGATTTGTGTTACCGGCTGCCACGATTGAAAAGGAGTTCGAGCAGGCGGGTTTCCATATTCAGGGGCAAATGGATTTTTTACCGCTCTATGCCATGTGGCGGGTCTATGTATTACGCAAGAGGTAACAGAATGGCAGTGCACTATGCAGCTGCGCCCCATGACCTGAAGCAAGGGCGTCGCCACTCGTCGTTCAGCGATACAGACGGGGAAAAACTCGTCTACTTTTATAACAAGGCGTTTGGCAGCGCTATCAAAGGCTTATCGCAATGAAACTCGAAATTGCACGAGGTTTGTTTTTAGCCGGAGCCTTGGCAGTTGCTTCTTTGGCGGTGGCTGCCTGGGAGCAGCCCCGCACGCAGGTCCTCAGTTCCGTGCACGGCGACGCACATTGTCCGTTGCCCCGGGTAGCCAAAGCACCCGTGGCCACTCAACCCGATCATGACTTGTTACTGTTCATGTTCGGACTTTCTCAGGGACTGAGGCCACAGAGTTGAACAGATTGAAGCCCAAATAAAAGGCCTCGCAGTTGCGAGGCCTTTTGCTTTTTGACGTTAAGGTTTATCGGGTTTGGCCAGCAATGTGTAAATGCATGGCAGCACGAACAAGGTGAACAGCGTCCCGATCGACATCCCCGTTGCGATCACCGTGCCGATGTCGAACCGGCTGACGGCTCCCGCGCCCGTGGCGATGATCAACGGCACCATGCCGAACACCATTGCCGCCGTGGTCATCAATACCGGGCGCAGGCGAATGGCCGCCGCTTCCTCCACCGCTTCGCGAGGTGTCAGGCCTTTCTCCTTGCGTAACTGGTTGGCGAACTCGACGATCAGGATCCCGTGCTTGCTGATCAGTCCGATCAACGTCACCAGCCCCACCTGGGTATAGATGTTCATACTCGACCAGCCGAGGAAGAGCGGGATCAATGCGCCACAGATCGACAGCGGCACAGTCACCAGAATCACCAGCGGATCACGGAAGCTTTCGAACTGGGCCGCCAGCACCAGGAAGATGATCGCCAAGGCCAGGGCGAAGGTGACCCACAGCGCGCTGCCTTCCTGAACGTATTGCCGTGAAACACCGGCATAGTCGACGGCGTAACCCGTCGGTGCCTCTTCCCGGGCGATCTGGCGCACGGTGTCGATGGCTTCACCCATGCTGACCAGCGGGACCCCGGAAAGAATCGCCGAGTTGAGTTGCTGGAACTGGTTCAACTGACGCGGCCGCGCGCGGTCGGTTACGGTGATCAGGGTCGACAGGGGCAGCAGTTCGCCCTTGGTGTTCCTGACGTAATAATGGTTCAGCCAGTCAGGGTTATCGCGGTAGGGCCGTTCCACCTGAGCGATGACCTTGTAGCTGCGACCTTCGATGGTGAACCGGTTGATCTCCGCCTCGCCCAGCATCGTCGCAAGAGTACCGCCCAGGTCCTGCATGGACACACCCATCTGCGCAGCCTTGGCGCGATCGATATCCACCACCACTTCGGGCTTGTCAAAGGCCAGGTCGACGTCGACAAAAGCAAACTTGCCGGATTCCATCGCTCTTTTTTTCACTCGGTCCATCACCTGCAACAGCGCCTCGTAGCTGTTAGCCGAGTTGATCACGAATTGAAACGGCAAGCCCTCGCCGGTGCCTGGCAGGGACGGCAGGTTGAAGCCGAATATTTGCAGCCCGGGAATGCTTTCCAGTTTGCTCTGGACCAGCGGCAGGATCTGCATCTGGGTCCGGTGGCGTTCATTCCAGGGTTTGAGCAGGAAGCCGCCGATCCCCGATTGCACGCCGTTGAAGCCGTTGATCTGGAACGAGGAGTAGTACTCGGGAAACTCCTTGAAAATGGCGACGAACTCGTCGGTGTAGGCGTTCATGTAGTCGAGGTTGGCTGGTTGCGGGGCGTTGGCCATCATGAAGATCACGCCCTGGTCTTCGTCCGGCGCCAGTTCCGACTTGGTGAACTTGAGCAGTACCGGGATCAGGCACAGCACGATCACCGCGAACACCAGCACTACCGGACGGGTGTTGAGAGTGCCGTGAAGCACACGCTGGTAGCGGCGCTTGAGGCCTTCGAAGATCACGTCCAGGCGATGGGCCAGGCCGCTGGGGTTTTCATCGTGGCGCAGCAGCATGGCGCACATCATCGGCGACAGCGTCAGGGCGACGACACCGGAAATCACCACCGCCCCGGCCAGGGTCAGGGCGAACTCCTTGAACAACGCCCCCGTCAGGCCGGTCAGGAAGCCGATCGGCGCATAGACCGCCGCCAGGGTGATGGTCATCGACACCACCGGCATGGCGATCTCCCGTGCGCCCTCGATGGCCGCATCCAACGGTGTCTTGCCTTCTTCGATGTGCCGGTGGATGTTTTCCACCACCACGATGGCGTCGTCCACCACCAGCCCGATGGCCAAGACCATCGCCAGCAAGGTCAGCAGGTTGATCGAGTAGCCCATCATCTGCATGAAGAACATCACGCCGATCATCGACAGCGGAATGGTCACCACCGGGATCACCACCGAACGCAGGGCGCCGAGGAACAGGAACACCACCACAATCACGATCAGCACCGCTTCGAACAGGGTTTTCAACACCTCGTCGATGGAGGCCTGGATGAACAGCGTGGCGTCGTAGGCGATTTCGCCCTTGAGGTTTGGCGGTAGCTGGGCTTCCAGGTCCGGCATGATCTTGCGCACTTCCTTGATCACGTCCAGCGGGTTGGCGCCGGGTGTGGCCTTGATGCCGATGTACACCGAGGGTGTGCCGCCGAAGGAGCTGATGGTGTTGTAGTTCTCCGCGCCCATCTCGACCCGCGCCACGTCTCGCAACAGCACACGACTGTCACCGTCGACCTTGAGCGGAATTGCGCCAAAGGCCTCGGCGGATTTGAGTTCGGTGTTGGCGTTGATGCTGGTGACCACGTACTCGCCTTTCACTTCGCCGGCGGCGGAGAGGAAGTTGTACTGGCGCACGGCGTTGGTCACATCGCTGGCGCTCAGGCCGAAACCGGCGAGCTTCACCGGGTCCAGCCACAGGCGCATGGCGAACACCTGGTTGCCGAGAATCTCGGCTTCGGCCATGCCCGGCAGGGTCGCCAGTTTCGGCTGGATAACCCGGGACAGGTAGTCGGTGATCTGCGGGTTACTCAGCTCGTTGCTGAAGAAACTGATGTACATCAGCGCCGAGGCGCCGGTGGCTTCCTTGCTCAGCACCGGGTCTTCGGCGTCCTGGGGCAGCTGGTTCTTGACCTCGTTGGCCTTGGCCAGCAGTTCGGTGAACAGGCGGTCGGTGTTGGAGCCGATGCGCGCGTAGATCGAGATCACCGAGAAGTTCTGGCGACTGACCGAGGTCATGTAGTCGATGCCCTCGGCGCTGGCCAGGCTATGCTGCATCGGTTGGGTGATATAACCCTGAATGGTCTCGGCGTTGGCTCCGGGATAAGCGGTGGTCACCGTGATCAGGGCGTTTTCCATTTGCGGGTATTGGCGCAGCGGCAACTTGCTCCAGGCCTGGAAGCCCAGCAGCACTATCAACAGGCTGACCACGGTGGCTAGCACCGGGCGGCGGATGAACGGATCGGTAAAAGCCATGGGGATTCCTTGATCAGTCAGCGCGCGGCTGACTGTTCTTCTCAGCCAGGGTCTTGTCGTCGCTGATGGCAACGTGCACGCCGTGGTCCAGTTTGAGCTGACCAGCCGTGACCACTTTTTCGCCGTTCTGCACGCCTTTGGTGATCATGACCATCCCGTCGCGGCGCTCGCCGGTTTCGACGAAGCGTCGTTCGGCGATCAGAACCGGTTCGCCCTTGTCGTCTTTTTCGAGGCTGCCGTCTTCGGCCTTTTTCTGCGCGACGACATACAGCGAGTTGCCATAAAGGGTGTAGCTGATCGCGCTTTCCGGCACCACGATGTGCGGCTGCGGATCGGGCAACAACACCTGCAGGCTGGCAAACATCCCCGGCAGGAGTTTGCCATCGGGGTTGGCCAGGGTCGCGCGCACCAGCACGTTGCGGGTGCTGCTTTCTACCTTCGGGTTGATGGCGCTGACGGTGCCGGGGAAAGTTTCCGTCGGGTAGGCCGAGACGATGACCTGTACCGATTGGCCGAGGGTGATCTTCGGCACGTCCTGCTCGGGTACAAAGAAGTCGACGTAGAGGCTGCTGAGGTCTTGCAGGGTGGCGATCATCGTGCCGCTGGCCACGTAGTCGCCGACGTCTACCCGACGAATACCGATGGTCCCGCTGAACGGTGCGAGGATTCGTTTTTTCTCCAGCGCCGCCTTGAGCTGATTGACCGTGGCCCGGCTCTTTTGCAATACCGCCGAGAGTCGGTCGAACTCGCCTTTGGAAATAGCCCGGCTGCCCACCAGTTGGCTGCCGCGACCGTAATCCAGTTGCGCCAGTCCCAGGTCGGCCTGGGCGGTTGCCAGCAGGGCGGTTTCCACGGCGCTGTCGAGTTGCAGCAGCGGCTGACCGACCTTGACCTTCTGTCCTGACTCGAACTGAACTTCCTTGACGGTGCCGTCGACCTCCAGGCTCAGATCGACCCCTTGCAGCGCCGTAAGGGTGCCGACCGTTGGCAAACGGCTTTGCCACGGACGTTCGGTGGCGGTGGCCACGGCGACGCTGATCGGTGGTTTCGGCACAGAGAAGCCCTTCATCATCGTATAGATGGAGAAGGCTTTGTAACCGGCCAGGACCAGCACGATTAGCAGGACAACACCCAACATGATCAGCATGCGGCGACGCAGCATATTTCCATTTCCTTGGAGAAAATCAGGTGAGACAGGCGAAAACATTACTCCCACTGCGAAGGGGATTCCAACTGTAGCAGCTGGCGCAGCCTGCGTTCGGCTGCGAAGCAGTCGTAATCCAGACACCGCGGTTCGTCTGATATAACTCGGTGTCTGATTTCACGACTGCTGCGCAGCCGGACGCAGGCTGCGCCAGCTGCTACAGGTTGCGTGTTCAGATCAGGTGAAGGTGGTTGTCCCAGAGCCCCGCAGGCAATTCCAGAGGTTTTGCAACAAGGTTTGTCTGGCGGCAATCGTAGAACCGGCAACGGCCTTGCCCGGAGGTCACGACAAAACCATCGGCCACGGCCCCGACCCCGGCGCAATCGGGAAGCGGTGCATCCAGGCGTACTTCACCGCTGTCCAGGTCCCAGATAAAAAAGCGGTTGCCCCGCGGCGCGGTCAGGGCGACCAGGCGCAGTTCGCTGTGTACGGCAACGCTGGCGGTGTAATGCCCCATGGCCTGTAACTGATGCTCAGGCACCGGGAAGGCCACGAACGGTTGACCGGGACGCTTGATTGCCAGCAGCTCCGAAGACTCGTGAGCATCGCCCATGAACTGCTGACCGGCGACGATGGTGCCGTCACTGGCGATACCCAAGTGCCGCACGCTGTTCATCTGCTGGGCCAGTGTTTCCTTGCTCAGCAGCGTGCCGTCGCGTTGCATCAGCACAAGGCTCGGCTCCATGGCATTGAGGTTCATCTCGACCCGGCTTTCGGCCTCGGTGCGAATGCCGCCGTTGGCCACCACCAGCGTCTCGCCATCGGGCATCCACGACACCTGATGCGGGCCGACGCCGTGGGTGGAAATTTCGCCGCTGTGCACCAGTCGCTCACCTTCGAACTTATACACACCAAGCAGGCCACGGCCCGGATCGGAGGTGTCGTTCTCGGTGGCGTACAACCAGTCACCGCTCTGGTGAATCACCGCGTGACCGTAGAAGTGCCGGTTCGGCTGCGACACCACGGTTTGCAATAGCGTGCCGTTGCGCAGGTCGATCAGGTAGCTCTCGGTGCCCGGACGCCGAGCGACGAATAGCGCAATCGGCAGTGTCGGGTGGTTGATGATGTCATGGCAGCGCTGACCGACCTGGGTGGCAAACACCCGGGTGCCGTCCAGTCGATAACCGACGGCATAGTGCTTGCCGTCACCGTCGTCCCGTGCCGAGAGCAGCAGCGGGCTTTTGTCCTTTTGCTTGAACAGCGTCCAGCCGCCCAGTGTCACCGCACCCAGCAGCAAACTCCCTAACGTCAGAGCCTGGCGTCGCAGCATGGCACTTGCCCTCATCAGTCACCGTCGTTGGCGTTGAAGCCCAGTTGGATGCCCAGCGCCTTGGCCAGTTCGCCTTCGTGCAAGCGGTGGACAACGTTGAGGCTGTCATAGATGTCGTTCAGCTGCTGGCGACCGGCATCGTCGGTGAGCATGTCGGTCAGCGAGCGCTGGTTGCCGGCAAGCAGTTTCAGGGACGCTGCGTAGGCCGCGTCGATCTTGTCGGCCAACGGTTTTTGCTCGCTCGGCAACAGACCGCGCAGGCCTTTGTTGTCGACACCCACCCAGACGGTTTGCGCAGCGCTCAGGCTTGCTTCCATGCCTTTGAGCGACGATTGGCTGCGCCAGGCATCGGCCTGGAATGGCTGTGGCGTACCCTTGCTCTGACGGCCCATCGGCGTGCCGAGTTTTTTCTTCAGGGTGTCCAGTGCAGTCACTTGCACACGCAGCAGATCGGCGATCGCTTCGTGTGAGTCGGCGTAGCGCTGGTTGGGGAATTTGCTCATCTGCGCGAGCATGCCGTCGTTGGTGTTCCAGCGCGACAGGATCTCTTCGGCCAGTTGCTTCTGACGCTCGCCAATGGCGGTCAGCAGCGGGCAGTATTTGGCTTTCTGAGCGCTGTCGGCCATGTCGATCTTGCTGTCGAACAGGATGTATTCATAAGCCGAGAGGCCTTGCACCACGACGCTGGACTTGGCCAGGGCGGCAGCATCGATCTGCGGCTGCGCAGTGACCAGTTGCTCGACTTGACGGCCGACGAGGTTTTTCTTGTCCGGCCAGAACTGCACCTGCCACGAACGGTTGCCCTCGGCCAGCGGCCCGATCAGCAGCGGTTGCAACTCGGCCCAGGCTTTTTGCGCGTGCAGGAAGTCGGCGCGAGCGGTGTCCAGGGTTTCTTTGCCTTGGCAGAACGCCAAGGCGCTGACCGCCAATTGCCGGTCGGCTTCCACCCAACGACTGTAGCTCGGCAGGATCACTTGCTTGGCGATGGCCGCCGAGGTGACCGCTTGCGGATCCTGGGGCGAACAGGCGCCCAGGGCGAGGGCGGCAAGGCTGGTGAACAACAATTTGGGACGGAACATGTCGGGCTCCCGCTGAAGGAATACGTATTAAAGGGAATTCAAAAACGCCAGCAACGCCGCGCGCTGCTCGGCGTTGAAAGACAAAACCTGTTGTTGCGCCGCTTTTGCCTCGCCGCCATGCCAGAGCACGGCTTCGAGCAGGTTGCGGGCGCGGCCGTCATGCAAAAACTGGGTGTGGCCGCTGACCGTCTGCGTCAGGCCGATGCCCCACAACGGCGGCGTACGCCAGTCGCGGCCACTGGCCTGGAACTCGGTGCGGTTGTCGGCCAGACCGTCGCCCATGTCGTGCAGCAGCAGATCGCTGTAAGGGCGAATCACTTGATTGGCCAATTCAGGTTCCGCGGCGTTGGCGGCGGTGGTGTATTGAGGGGTGTGGCAGGACTGGCATCCGGCCTGGAAAAACAGATTCTTGCCGGCCAGCACCTCAGGTGCGCCAACATCGCGACGGGCCGGCACGGCGAGGTTACGGCTGTAGAACAGCACCAGACGCAAAATGTTGTCGCTGACTTCCGGCTCGCCATCGGGACCATTGCCGTTGGGCGCCTGTTTGCAAGCAGTTTGGGCGTCGGTGCAGTCATCAATGGGTTTCAGGCTGGTCGTGAGGCCCATATCACCAGAGAACGCATGAACATTCTGCTGATTGAGGTTCGGTTGCCCGGCTTTCCAGCCAAATCGTCCGAGAACAGTCTTCTGCTGCGCGTCGTCCCAGACCCGGTTCGGCCGTCCGGCGATGCCGTTTTGCTCCCGGGCCTGGGCTTCGGCGTTGGCCAGGATGGCCTCGTCGGGGATTGCTTCAAGCAAGCCCAGGCCAATCATCGGCGGTGCGATGCGCGCCGAGAAACGTGTGTCCGGGTGCATCGGGCCGTAGCCGAGTTGGGTCATCTGCAAGATTGGTTTACGCAACTCGATTTCGCTGCCGTCCTTGAAGCGTACCGGGACCGGCGTGTAATCGACACGCACCTTGCCTTCCGGGGCGACGCCGGGCACCGCCATGTCCTGGAACTGGCCGCCGTAGACCGGCTCCGGCACCACGCCCAGTTGTTCGATGACCTTGGCGTAGGCGGGGGCATTGGGGATCGACAGGCGTACCAGCATCGACACCGCATTCGGCGCACCGGGCGTTGGCGGATGACCGCGCCCGTCCTTGATGTGGCAGTTCTGGCAGGCGTTGGTATTGAACAACGGGCCGAGGCCATCGCGGGCGGTGGTGGTCGACGGCGCGATCACCCAGGGGCTGCGAAAGAAGCTGTTGCCGACGCTGAAGTCGACGCGTCGTGACGGCGGCAGATTGGCGGAGGGCAAGGAGAATGCGTTCTTATCGGTCTTGCGCACTGTCGCGCTGCCACCGGACCGGGCTTCACCAGGTTCGGCCTGGGTAAAACGCGGGGCGTCATCGCAGGCACTCAGGCCCAGGGCCAGCAACAGTGCAGACAAGCGAAGAGGCAGCGTGGGCATCGGACATCCTGCAAGACGAGCAAAACAAGGGCGCAAAGTCTAACAGGGCAGGGGAGTTTGAATAAGAGGAATTATCGTTTGGTTGATGTGAGGCAGGGTTTGATGTCAGACCGCGTCGCCCCCATCGGCATCACCCAAAAGACAGGCATGAAAAAGGCGACCCGAAGGTCGCCTTTCTATTCGCTCAGCCAGCGTTGATCAGAACTCGTGATCAGCGTTGTCCGGGTTCAGGTCGCTGATGCCCAGTTTGCCGGCGGCAGCTTCGATCGAACCGGTCTGCTTGACCAGAGAGGCAATGGCGTCGCGCACGATCTGATTGCCAGCGGTGTTGCCGGCAGCGATCAGTTGGTCGTAGTGCTCACCCTTGTTGGCGTGATCGACCATGATCTGGATCTTGGCTTCGGTCGCAGCCAAGTCGGCTTTCAGCGCGGCATCGGCAGCCGGGTCGGCCTTGGCCACCAGGGACGACAGGCTGGCGCCGGTCATTTTGGTGCCGTCAACACGGGTGTATTCGCCCAGGTATACGTTACGAATGCCTTTGGCATCGTAGAAGTGCGAGTTGTGGGTGTTGTCGCTGAAGCAATCCTGTTCGTCTTCCGGGGAGTTGGCTTCCAGGGAAACCTTCATGCGCTCGCCCGCCAGTTCGCCCAAGGACAGGCTGCCCATGCCGAACAGCATTTTGCGCAGACCGGATTCAGCCGGTTCCGCTTCCAGGGTGGCGCGGTAGTTGTCGGCCACGTTCGGCTTCCAGTTACCGACCATTTCTTCCAGGTCGTTGACCAGCAGTTGGGTCACGGATTTCAGGTAAGCGCGACGACGATCATTGTGACCGCCGGTAGCGCCTTTGCCTTCCAGGTAGTCGGAGGCTGGGCGGTTGCCGGCGCCAGGGCCGGTGCCGTTCAAGTCCTGGCCCCAGAGCAGGAATTCGATGGCGTGGTAGCCGGTGGCGACGTTGGCCTCGGAACCGCCCAGCTCGTTCAGGCTGGCGAGTTTTTCCGGGGTGATGTCTTTCACGTCGACCTTGTCTTCGCCGATCTGAATCTGGGTGTTGGCGATGATGTTGGCGGTGGCGCCCGGGTTACCCAGTGCGTGTTCGTAGGATTTGTCGACGTAGTCGATCAGGCCTTCGTCCAGTGGCCAGGAGTTCACCTGACCTTCCCAGTCGTCGATGATGGTGTTGCCGAAGCGGAACACTTCGCTCTGCAGGTAAGGCACGCGGGCCGCGACCCAGGCAGCCCGGGCGGCTTTGAGAGTGTCGGCGTCCGGCTTGGCGAGGAACGCGTCGACGGCGGTTTGCAGGGTTTTCGCGGTGGATTCGGCATCGCTGTAAACGGCAAAGACCATGTCGGCGTAATGCGCGACCACAGCCTTGGCGGCGGCTTCATCGACTTTAGCGGTGGTAGCAGGCGCAGCTGTGCTGGCGGCCGGGGTCGGCGCTTGTTGAGCGGCAGCCTTGTCTTTGCCTTCGCCGCAACCGGCGAGGGAAATAGCGATGGCCAGCAGACTGGCGGTGGCCAGAGGCATACGAATCATGGCGAACATCCTGCTTCGGTGATGGAGTGGGCGCGCACGGGCGGCGCGCAAAAGTGCCACATAATGCAAATCTTTCGCATTATCTGTAAAGGGTTACGCCTGCAAATATTTCTTATTCACGCAGATCAAAAGATCGCCGTTGTTTCAGAGGATGGCCGCGTTACTGCGCTGGGCCTGCTTGAGGTAGACGCTCAATTCCCGCGCCGGCAGCGGTTTGCTGTAGTGATAGCCCTGACCTTCGTGGCAGCCTTCGGAGATGATGTAGGCCTCTTGCTCGGCGGTTTCCACGCCTTCGGCAATCACCTGCATGCCCAGGCTTTTGCCCAGCTGGATGATGGCCCGGACGATGGTCGCATCGTCGTCGTCATCGAGCAGGTCCTGGACGAAGCTCTTGTCGATCTTGATCTTGTCCAGCGGCAGGCTTTTCAGGTAACTCAATGACGAATAACCGGTGCCGAAGTCGTCGATGGCGATCAGCGCGCCGGAGCGACGCAGGCTCAGCAAGTGCTGGGCGGCGGTGCTGATGTCTTCCATCAGGCCGGTTTCGGTGACTTCCAGCTCCAGGCTGCGCGGTGGCAGGCGGTAGATCTGCAGCAGGTTATTGACCACCCGCGGCAACTCGGCGTGGTGCAATTGCACAGTGGACAGGTTCACCGCCATGCGCAGGTCGACGAAGCCCTGATCGTGCCACTCGCGCAGTTGTTTGCAGGCCTGGTCCAGCACCCATTCGCCAATGGCAATGATGGTGCCGTTCTGCTCGGCCAGCGGGATGAACAGGTCCGGCGGCACCAGCCCATGCTCGGGATGCTGCCAGCGAATCAACGCTTCGACACCTACCACGCGATGATCGCGGTAGCTGATCTGCGGCTGGTAGACGAGGTAGAACTGGTCGCGGATCAAGGCGTCACGCAGGTCTTTTTCCAGCTCGCGACGCCGACGCATTTCCGTGTCGACGCTGGCGATATAGAACTGATAGCGGTTGCGCGAGCGCGTCTTGGCCAGGGTCATGGTCTGCTCGGCTTTTTGCAGCAGCTTCTCGGTGCTGTCACCGTCCTCGGGGAACAGGGTGATGCCGATGGTGGCGCGCAGGCGGATTTCCTGATGATCGAGGGCGAACGCCGCTTCCAGATCATCGAGAATGCTTTGGGCCAGTTCGGCGGCTTCGTAGGGTTGTTCGATGTCGGCCTGGACCAGCGCGAACTGGTCGCCACCCAAGCGGGCGAGGGCGCCGAGGCGGCCGCTGTGAGCCCGCAGGCGATCGGCCAGGGCCAGCAGCAACTGGTCGCCGGTCTGGTAGCTGAACTGTTCGTTGACGCCTTTGAAGTCATCGAGCCCGACACACAACACCGCGACCCGACGCTGCAATTTGCCGGCGTCGACAAGGATCTTGTCCAGCTGTTGCTGCAATTGCTGGCGGTTCGGCAGACCGGTGAGAAAATCGTACTGGGCCATGCGTAACAGGCTGTTTTCTGCTTCGTGGCGCAGGTGAGTGTTGCGCTCGATGGATTCGAGCAGCTGGTTGGCGGTATTGATCCAGATCCCCAGCTCGTTTCTTTCATGACCCTTGAGCTGTGGGATCTTGTGGGCGCTGGGCCGGTCCGGGTTGATTTCAGTCAGATGTTCGATGATCCGCGACAATGGTTTGGTCAGCAGCCAGTGGTAAACCAGATACAACACCAGGCTCATGGCCAGGGCGCGCAAGACGCCAGAGATGAAGATGATCACCGAGCTGACGATGAAGCTCTGGCCGTAGGTGGCGGTGTCGAGGGTAATGCTCAGGTCGCCGTAGTACTCGCTGTAGGGGCCGCGACCCACCAGTTGGGTGGTGAACGTGCGTTCCTGGCCGAGGATCAGGTCAGTCAGCCAGCGGCTGTGGGACTGCTGAAGCTCGCGGGATTTTTGCGCGAGCATGGCTTCGTGGGGGTGGCCGATGGAGGCCATGCGCACGGCGTCATCCTGGAACAGGCCTTCGATCACCTGCATGCCCATTTCCCGATCCAGGCTGTAGACCGCCTGGGTGGAGGGATCGCGGAACATGTCGAGGATGCGCTGGGCATCGTTGGCAACCGCCTGACGTGTTTTATAGGCATCGAAAACAATTTGTGCGCAGCTCAAGACTACGCCGACGATCAATGCCGACAGGAGCACGACCCGGAGTAACTTCACCGACAAGCTGTTCTTGAGTTCCAGCTTCAAAGGGTTATTCCTTGTTCCGTGCGGGTAGCGTCAAGTTGCCATGAGTATTGGCAATCCCGTGATGGCAGTCAAAGGGACAATCCAACCCGGGGGATATTGCCGGTAGCTTGGCCGCTAGGCTGCTGTTTGGAGTATTTGCCCTATTAACACTGTGTCGGTTGCCGGGGCCTTCAACTTGAGGAGGTTGAGGCAATTTTTCCTTGTGTTGATGTTAGACCGCTGTGCTGCGGGGGCAAGAGGGCGAATGCGGTTCGCGTTGTGGGAAAGCACGCCCCACGTACGGATTTTCGATGGCGTAAAAAACCCGGCATAAAAGCCGGGTTTTTTGACTGGCGCGAAGCTTAAGCGGTGAAGGTTTTGCCTTCGAACTGCTCAGCCACGAATTTCCAGTTGACCAGGTTCCAGAACGCTTCGACGTACTTCGGACGAAGGTTGCGGTAGTCGATGTAGTAAGCGTGTTCCCAGACATCGCAGGTCAGCAGCGGGGTGTCGCCGCTGGTCAGCGGGTTGCCGGCGCCGATGGTGCTGGCCAGGGCCAGGGAACCGTCAGCCTTTTTCACCAGCCAGCCCCAACCGGAACCGAAGGTGCCGATGGACGTTTTGCTGAACTCTTCCTTGAACTTGTCGAACGAACCGAAAGCAGCGTTGATGGCATCAGCCAGAGCGCCGGTTGGTTGACCGCCGGCGTTGGGCGCCAGGCAGTTCCAGTAGAAAGTGTGGTTCCAGACCTGAGCGGCGTTGTTGAAGATACCGCCCGAGGAAGTCTTGACGATTTCTTCCAGGGTCTTGCCTTCGAACTCGGTGCCTGGCACCAGGTTGTTCAGGTTCACGACATAGGTGTTGTGGTGCTTGTCGTGGTGGTATTGCAGAGTTTCCTCTGAAATGTGCGGCTGCAGGGCATTGTGCGCGTAAGGCAGCGGCGGCAATTCGAAAGCCATGATGATTCTCCTAATCAGGTCAGTTGCGGTGAGCGCAAGGCCGATCACGGGCGGCCAGACATGCGCCGGGGAGTTTGTACTCTTTGCGGCGCAGGGATCGGATCATAGCACCGGGGGTGCGGCATAACCACGCAACAACTGTGTGGAATAGAGGTTCCAGAGCCTTTTGGAATAAATCATGAAGCGATGATCAACTGGAACGCTACGGTGAACATCATTACGGCCACCAACAGGTCGAGGATTCGCCAAGTGCTTGGCCGTGCCAACCACGGTGCCAACCACGCTGCGCCAAGGGCCAGGGTAAAAAACCACAGCAACGATGCACTGGCCGCGCCCACGACATAAGCACCGGGCTCGGTCTGTTGTGCGCCAAGGGAGCCGATCAGCAACACGGTGTCCAGGTAGACGTGCGGGTTGAGCAAGGTCACCGCCAAAGCGCTGAGCAGCACCGCCCGTAATGAGCGCACGGTCTGGTTCTCGCCGTGTTGCAGGCTCTGTTTCGAGCAGGCCCGACGCAGCGCCAGGCTGCCATACCACAGCAGAAACGCCGCGCCACCCCAACGAGCGATGGCCAACAGAGTCGGGTTCTGCGCCAGCAACGTCGCCAGGCCGAACACCCCGGCGGCTACCAGCAACGCATCGCAGGTTACGCAGAGCGCCGCCACCGGCAGGTGATGTTCACGTCGAAGGCTCTGCGCCAACACAAACGCATTCTGAGTGCCGATCGCCATGATCAGCCCGGCGGCCACCAACAGGCCGTTCACATAGCTTTGCCACATAAGATTTTTACTCCGCGTTGGCCGCCAGATCCCGCAGTACCTGCAGGGCGCGTTCGGCATCGGCCTGGCCGACGAACAAATGGTCGTGGTAGTAGCCGGCAATCACGTTGCAACTGATGCCGGCCTGGCCCAGTGCCGTGGCGAACGCGGCGGTCAGGCCGACGGCTTCAAGGGCTGAGTGCACGTTCAAGGTGATCCAGGCAGCGATGTAGTCGAAGCTGAAACCGGCCTTCTCGGCGTGGGAACGTTGCAGAATCACCGTCAGCCCTTCCTGTTCGCGGAAGCTGCCGACAATCTCAAGGCCTGCGGGCAGCTTGCCGTCAGGCAACGTGCAGAACACGTATTCGCCGTCGTTGAGTTGCGGGCTCATGCTGCGCAGCAGGGTTGCCAAAGAGGTTTCGCCAGCCATGTCGGTGATCCTTGTTCAAGAGTTCTTGCTGGCCATTCTCCGGTGGGAAGTTGTATAAGAAAAACCAATAATGCTGATCGCTCATTAGGAAAACTGATGTTCGACTACAAATTACTGTCCGCCCTCGCCGCCGTGATCGAGCAGGCCGGATTCGAACGCGCCGCGCAGGTCTTGGGCTTGTCCCAATCGGCCATCTCCCAGCGCATCAAACTGCTCGAGGCGCGGGTCGGCCAACCGGTGCTGGTGCGGGTCACGCCACCGGCTCCGACGGAGATTGGCCGGCGATTGCTCAACCATGTGCAGCAGGTGCGATTGCTGGAGCGCGATCTGCAAAGCCTGGTGCCGGCGCTGGACGAAGAAGGCCTGCCGGAACGCCTGCGCATCGCGCTGAACGCTGACAGCCTGGCCACCTGGTGGGCTGCGGCGGTGGGGGATTTTTGCGCGCAGGAGCATCTGTTGCTCGACCTGGTGGTGGAAGACCAGACCGTCGGCCTCAAACGCATGCGCGCAGGCGAAGTGGCGGGGTGTCTGTGCGCCAGTGAGCGGCCGGTGGCCGGTGCGCGCAGCGTGCTGTTGGGGGCGATGCGCTACCGTGCGTTGGCCAGCCCTGCATTCATTGCCCGGCATTTTCCCCAAGGTGTGCGCGCCGATCAGTTGGCCAGAACCCCGGCGCTGGTATTTGGCCCGGACGATTTCCTGCAGCATCGTTACCTCGCGTCAGTCGGCGTGAATGGCGGTTTCGAACACCATTTATGCCCGTCTTCCGAAGGTTTTCTTCGTCTCACGGAAGCAGGGCTTGGCTGGGGCCTGGTGCCTGAATTGCAAGTGCGCGAGCAACTGGCGCGCGGCCAATTGGTGGAGCTTTTGCCAGATAAGCCGATCGATGTGCCGCTGTACTGGCATCATTGGCGCAATGGCGGTCAGCTGTTGGGGTTACTCACCGATCAATTGGTGCGCTCGTCGAAGCAATGGCTGGTGCCGTTGGACTGACGGCTGGCGTCAAGACCTCACGCCCTATGCAAAACGTAAAACGCAAAACGAAATATTCGGAGCAATACATGAAGATTCTGGTCACCGGCGCAAGCGGCTTCATTGGCGGGCGCTTTGCGCGTTTCGCCCTGGAGCAGGGCCTGGATGTGCGGGTCAACGGTCGCCGGGCCGAGAGCGTCGAGCATCTGGTGCGCCGTGGTGCCGAGTTCATCCAGGGCGACTTGAGCGACCCGCAACTGGCGCGCGACCTGTGTTCCGACGTCGAAGCCGTGGTCCATTGCGCCGGCGCTGTCGGTTTGTGGGGGCGCTATCAGGATTTCCATCAAGGCAACGTCGAGGTCACCGAGAACGTGGTCGAGGCCTGCCTGAAACAACGGGTGCGGCGCCTGGTGCACTTGTCGTCGCCATCGATTTACTTCGATGGTCGCGATCACCTGGGGTTGACCGAAGACCAGGTGCCCAAGCGCTTCAAGCATCCTTACGCCGCAACCAAATACCTGGCCGAGCAAAAAGTTTTCGGTGCGCAGGAGTTCGGCCTCGAAACCCTGGCCCTGCGCCCGCGTTTCGTGACGGGCGCAGGCGACATGAGCATTTTCCCCAGGTTGCTGAAGATGCAGCGCAAAGGGCGGTTGGCGATTATCGGCAATGGCCTGAACAAGGTTGACTTCACCAGTGTGCAAAACCTCAATGAGGCGTTGTTCAGTAGCTTGCTGGCCAGCGGTTCGGCCTTGGGCAAGGCCTACAACATCAGCAACGGAGCGCCGGTGCCGTTGTGGGATGTGGTCAATTACGTGATGCGCAATATGGATGTGCCACAGGTGACCCGTTACCGTTCCTACGGCTTGGCCTACAGCCTTGCCGCGCTCAACGAGGGTGTTTGCAAGCTGTGGCCGGGTCGTCCCGAGCCGACCCTGTCGCGGCTGGGCATGCAGGTAATGAACAAAAATTTCACCTTGGACATCAGTCGCGCCCGGCATTATCTGGATTACGATCCGAAAGTCAGTCTCTGGACCGCCCTCGATGAATTTTGCGCCTGGTGGAAGGCTCAGGACATTCGCTGACACACAAGGGCCGGCCCTCACTGAACCGAGTTCGGGGTTCAGGGTCAACCGGTGCGGCAGCGAGGGTTATACTTCGCCGCATCAAGCCATCACCGCGTTTTACAAAGGTTGACTCAATGTCCATGCGTAACGATGCCAACGACGACTTCGACGATGTACCGAGCCTGCGTGCCGACAGCCTCGACGACGATGATTTTCCGACCACCGCGCGCACTTCCGTGCATTCGCGCACCACACCGGTAGTCAAGGTCAAAGGCCCGAGCACCGGCCCGCTGTGGGCGTTGGTCGGTGCGTTGTTCTTTGCCTTCGCTGGCCTTGCCTGGTGGAGTTTCCAGCAGATATCGCTGATGGAACAACAACTGGTGGCGACCCAGGAAAGTTTCGCCCGTATCAGTGAGGAAGCGGCGGGGCGCTTGCAGGACATTTCCGGCAAGGTCGTGGCCAGCCAGTCCACGGTCAACACCGGCAGTGAAGCGTTGAAGCTGCAGATCAAACAACTGGAAGGCAAGCTCCAGGACCAGAGCAAACAGCTGGAAAGCAAACTCCAGGATCAGAGTAAACAGCAGCAAGGCGTGCTCGGCCAGACCTCCGATCTGGACAAGCGCCTGGCGCAAATGACCACGCAGGCCAGCGAACAACAAGCGGCCAATGCTCAGTTGCAGGCCCAGGTCAAAGCCTTGAGCGGCGAGCTGGCCGCGTTGAAGAGCGCACCGGCCGATACCAGCAAAGTCGACGCCCAACTGAAAAGCCTTGGCGCCGATATCGCTGCGCTGAAGCGGCAAGGTAACCCGAGCGCCGCCGTCGAGCGTCTGGAGCAAGACATGATCGTGCTCAAAAGCCAACAGGACAACCGCCCGGCCGCGGCGCAAGGTGGCAACAATACCGCCGAGTTCGACGCCTTCCGTGGCCAGGTCACCCGCAACATCAACACCCTGCAGGCGCAGATCCAGAACCTGCAACAACAGCTGCACGCCCGGCCTCAATAGCCCGATGCAGTGATGTTGTGTGGAGTGGGCCTGTGGAGTGGGACTTTTGTGGCGAGGGAGCTTGCTCCCGCTCGACTGCGCAGCAGTCGCAAATCAGGCACCGCAGGTTATCTGAATAGCGGTGGTGAATGGGTTTGGGGCGGCTGCGCCACCCAACGGGAGCAAGCTCCCTCGCCACAGAAAGCAACACAACGCCTGGTCGCTAGTGGTGTCCGGGCTGACGTCTTCGCGGGCAAGCCTCGGTCTTTCTATCGAACCTTGTCTTCCCGCCCGCGCAACACCCTGTTCGGCATGGCAATCGCCGCCGCCAGCCCCAGCAGCGACACCGCCGCGCTGACCATCAGTAAATGCCTGAAGGTCAGCAGCAGCTCGGCGCGCAAGGCGTTTTGCGCATCCCCCGGCGCGGCGTTCAAACCATCGAGCAAGACATTCCCCGAACGGCCCTCGGCAATCAGCGACGAGCCGGCCAGGTGCGCGAAACTGGAGTCCTGCAACAACGCCAGCAACAGCGCCGACATCAACGCCACGCCCACTGCACCGCCCAGAGCGCGGAACAGATTGGTGGTGCTGGTGGCAACGCCAATGTCCCGTTGATCCACCGAGTTTTGCGTGCCCACCAACGACGTCGGGAACTGCATGCCGCCAGCGATTCCGCAGAGCAACATGAACAGGCTGCTCAGCACAAACGCCTGCGGCGCACTGAACGCCATGCCGAGAATCGCCAACGGCATGAGCAACGCGCCGGTCAGGATCATCGGTTTGTAACGACCGGTCACCGAGGTCCGGCGCCCGGCGAAATAGGCGCCTATCGGCAAGCCCATGGCCAGCGGCAACAGGTGCAGTGCCGCGCTGTCGGCCCCGGCGCCGGTGACGCTCTGGAAGCGCAGCGGCATCAGCACGATCAGGGAAATCGCCTGGAAACTGGTGAAGAAAATCGTGCACCAGCAAAGGATCGCATTGCGGTTGGCGAACAAATGCATCGGCAGCAACGGTTCCCGCGCCCGCCGTTCATGCCAGACGAACACCGCCAGCACCGCCACCGCACAACCGAGCAAACCCGCCACTTCGGGGCTGCGCCACGAATGCCCCTGGCCAACCTGAGTGATGCCCAGCAACAACGCCGTCAGGCCAATGATCATCAGCAACGTACCGAGGTAGTCGATGATCGGCTTGCGCTGCGGCACCGGCAGCCCTACCAGCGTGCGATAAGCCACCCACCAGGCACCCAGGCCCAACGGCAGGTTGATCAGGAATACCCAGCGCCAGGACAGGTATTCGGTCATGTAGCCACCGAGTACCGGGCCGGCCACGCTGGCCACCGCGTACATGCTGCTGAAGTAGCCCTGATAGCGACCGCGTTCGCGCGGTGGAACGATGTCGCCGATGATCGCCTGGCTCACCGAAATCATTCCGCCGGCGCCGATGCCTTGAAAGATCCGCGCCAGCACCAGTTGCTCCATGCTTTGCGCCATGCCGCAGAACAATGAAGCCAGGGTGAACAAACCCATGCCGAACAGCATCAACCGGCGGCGGCCATACAGATCGCCGAGCTTGCCGTAGATCGGCACCGCCACGGTCATCGCCACCATGTAGCCGGAAATGACCCAGGCCAGCAGGCTGACGTCCTTGAACTGCGCGGAAATCGCCGGCATCGACACAGCGACGATGGTCTGGTCCAGCGCGCCCAGAAAGATCGCCAGCATCAGGGCGATCAGCACGCTGCGAATGGCCGGTTTGGGCGTTTCAGGCCGGTTGAGATTGGTCACGGTAAAACCTGCGGGCAGTGATGGACCCGCAAGGAGCAAGGCGAGCGGGAGTGCTCGCCAGTGTAAGTCGATAGGAGCCTATTCGATAGCCTCGTACGGAAGGCCGACGTAGTTTTCCGCGATGGTTTTTCGGCCCGCCTCGGAGTCAACGAAATAGGCCAGTTCCGATTCGCTGATGCGCTGGCTGAATGCGTCGTGCTCGTCGAAGCGATGCAACATCGAGGTCATCCACCAGGAAAACCGTTCGGCTTTCCACACCCGCCGCAGGCAGATTTCGGAATACTTCTCCAGCAAATCAACACGGCCTTCGCGGTAAACCTTCAGCAGAATATTGAACAACGTACTGACGTCGCTGGCCGCCAGGTTCAGGCCTTTGGCACCGGTGGGCGGGACGATGTGCGCGGCGTCGCCGACCAGGAACATCCGCCCGTACTGCATCGGCTCGACCACGAAACTGCGCAGCGGCGCGATGCTTTTCTCGATCGACGGGCCGGTCACCAGCACATCGGCGAGGGCCGCTGGCAGACGGGATTTGAGTTCGTCCCAGAAGCGTTGGTCGGACCAGTCATCGACCTGATCCTGGGCCGGTACCTGAAGGTAATAACGGGTGCGTGTCGGCGAACGCATGCTGCACAACGCAAAGCCCCGTTCATGCCGCGCGTAGACCAACTCCTCGTGAACTGGCGGAGTGTCAGCGAGAATCCCCAGCCAGCCGAACGGATACACCCGCTCGAATACCTTCAGGCAGTCGGCAGGAATCGACTGTCGCGCCACGCCATGGAAACCGTCGCAACCGGCGATGTAGTCACAATCGAGTCGATACGTTTCGCCGTCCTTGTCGAAGGTCACATAGGGTTCAGCGGTTTTCATGCCGTGGGGGACGACGTTGCTGGCTGCATAAATCGTCTGCGCCCCGGCGTCCCGACGAGCGGCCATCAGGTCGCGGGTGACCTCGGTCTGGCCATACACCATCACGGTTTTGCCACCGGTCAATGTTTGCAGATCGATGTGTACCCGGCGCCCGTCCAGGGCCAGTTCGAAGCCGGTGTGAACCAGCCCTTCGGCGTCCATGCGCTGGCCCACCCCGGCCTGACGCAACAGCTCTACCATGCCTTGTTCGAGGACACCGGCACGGATGCGTCCCAGCACATAGTCCGGGGTCTGGCGTTCGAGAATCAGGGTGTCGATGCCGGCGTTATGCAGCAATTGGCCGAGTAGCAAACCAGAGGGGCCGGCGCCGATGATGGCGATTTGGGTTTTTAGTGTTTTCATTGTTTTTATGACTCGCAAGCTCCACGCGACCAACGCCGGTGGATGATTTTTATGGATCGAGTGCTTGCATTTTTCACTTGCGGGTCCGTCAATTGAAGGTGAAAACTGAGCCGATACCTGTACATTCTGCCAATCGGTGCGATTATCGCCCCGTTACCTTCGAGGCCTGGATTGAAGTGATGAACAAGCCCGCCCTGCCATCGATTCCGGTGTTCAAACTCTACGGTGAAAGCCTGGATTGGCCGACCCCCGATTTGCTCCACTGTGAAACCATTTCAAAACGCAGCCGCGAACATCAATGGGAAATAAAACCCCATCGCCACGCTGATTTGTGTCAGTTGCTCTTCGTCTTCAAAGGTCAGGCAGAGCTTGAGATCGAAGGGAAACGCTCACAATTGGCTGAGCCGGCAATCATCATTCTGCCGCCGTTATCGGTGCATGGTTATCGGTTTTCCGAGGACGTCGAAGGGTTCGTCGTCACCCTGGCCGCGCCGCTGGTCGCCCATCTTCAGGCGCAGTTGGGCAATTCGGTAAATGCCCTGGCCCAAGCCGAAAGCTACCCGGCGGGCAAGGACAGCGAGTACCTCAACAGCCTGTTTTCAGCGCTGCAAAGCGAATACACCGGCCATCAACCGGCGCGGGAAATGCTCATGCATTCGCTGGTCAGCGTGATCATGGTGTGGGTCAGCCGTCAGGTGATCCAGCGCCGCGCTGCCAATCAGCGTCCGCAGCGTGCCCGGGAATACCTCAACGGTTTTATCCAGCTGGTGGAGGAGACCTATCGCCAGCACGTCAAGGTCGAGGACCTGGCCCATCGGCTGGGGATTTCCGTGTCCCACCTCAACGGCACGTGCCGTGAACTGGCGGGGCAGCCGGCGTTGCAGATCATGCACGAGCGTCAGTTGCTGGAGGCCAAGCGCTTGCTGACCTACACCAGCATGACCATTTATGAAATGTCCGATGTGCTGGGGTTTTCCGATCCGACCAACTTCACACGCTTGTTCCGACGTCGGGTGGGGATCTCGCCCAAGGCTTTTCGCGACCGCTTGAAGGCCGATCAGGACGCTGCCGATCAGAAGAGCGAGACCTGACCCCCTCACCACAAGGTGTTCGTCAGCGGAGGGCGTTGAGGCTTGCGCTGTGGGGGATGCAGCGCTCGAAGTTGCAGCTCGCGAAGTCATGGGGCACTTTGCGCAACTGTTCGACACGCCAGGCGGCTGTGCCATACAGCGCCAGCGTCGCCGCGCAGGTGATGAAAATGGCGAGGTATCTTCTTGTTTTGATGTTCATGGCGTTGACCTCTGAACGAATACCCTTGGGTACTGCTTTGAGCATAGGTCAGCGCCGGTGAGTTGCCATCAAAACCACCCCACATTCACTCCGGTTAAAGGCCCACATCCCATGCCGGTTCTTCGGGAAATCTGAGCACCAGAAAATCCAGCATGCTGCGCAACGCCACCGGCATGTGCTTGCGTGAGGCATACACCGCATAGATGTTCATCTGACGGGGCTCGGCCTGGGGCAGCAGGCGGATCAGTTCGCCGCTGTGGATATGCATGCCGGCCAGGTAACTGGGCAGCATCGCCACACCGGCCCCGGCCATCGCCGCGCGCAACAGCGTGCTGGCTTCGTTGGCGCTGATGTTGCCCTGTACCGGCACCGAGACCGGTTCGCCATCCTGCTCGAAATGCCAGAGGCTTTTGCCGAAGTAGGAGTGGGTCAGGCAATTGTGCAGGCTCAGGTCTTCGACCCGCTGCGGCGCCGGGTGCTCGCGCAGGTAAGCGGGGGAGGCGCAGATCACCGAGCGGCAGACCGTCAGCCGCCGGGCGATCAGGTTCGGGTCCAGGTCGTTGCTGGTGCGGATGGCCAGGTCGATGCGCTCATCCACCAGGTTCACCGTGCGGTCGAGCATTTGCAGATCGATGCTTACGCCGGGGTAACGTTTGACGTAGGCGGCCATGGCATCGGCCAGTTGCGCCTGGCCGAACGAGGTGCTGACGCTGATCCGCAGCAGGCCGCGCGGTGCGTCGTCCGGCTCGCTGACGGCGGCTTGCATGTCGCTGGATAAATCGAGCATCTGCCGGCACCGGGGCAGGATTTCACTGCCGGCGGCGGTCAGGCTCAATTTGCGCGTGGTGCGGTGCATCAGGCGTGCGCCGACCCAATCTTCCAGCTCCGCCAGATACCGTGAAACCACCGGCCGCGACAGGTCCAGGTGATCGGCGGCGGCCGATTGGCTGCCCAGGTCCACCACCGTGACGAACACCCGCATTGCTTGTAGACGATCCATGATTTGCCCGCTTTCAGAAACAAACTATGTTCAAGCATCGCATTTTTTGTATCGAACCAGGCAACTAAGCTCTGTCCCATCGCCAAGCACGGCATTCGGACAACGGAGCAACAGATGATCGGCTTCACTTCAATCAAACGCATTCTTCTGGCAACCGCCGCACTGGGCTTCGCGGCCCACGCCGCTGCGGCGTCGACCCTGACCCTGGACGTCTACAACCCGGGCACCAACGCGATCTTCCCAGTGACCTCGGTACTGGTCAGCGGCGAGAAGGAAGCGATTCTGGTGGACGCACAATTCGGCAAATCCCAGGCCGAACAAGTGGTGGAAAAAATCCGCGCCAGCGGCAAGCAACTGACCACCATCTACATCAGCCACGGTGACCCGGATTACTACTTCGGCCTCGACACCGTGACCAAAGCGTTCCCGAAAGCCAAGGTACTGGCCTCGCAACCGACGGTTGATCACATCAAGAAAACCGTCGACGGCAAACTGGCGTTCTGGGGGCCGAAAATGGGCGCCGACGTGCCGAACAAAACCATCGTGCCGCACGTGCTCAAGGGCGACAGCCTGATGCTGGAAGGGCAGAAACTGCAGGTGCTCGGCCTGGATGGCAAGCAACCGGATCGCAGCTTTGTGTGGATTCCGTCGATCAAGGCAGTGGTCGGTGGCGTGGTTGTCGCCGAAAACATTCATGTGTGGATGGCTGATACCCAGACCACGCAGTCCCATGCCGATTGGCTGACGACGCTGCACACGATCGAAGCCTTGAAGCCGAACACCATCGTGCCGGGTCACTACCTGGGCGAGAGCGCTCGCTCCCTGGCGGCTGTGCAGTTCACCGCTGATTACATCAAGGCTTTCGACGAAGAAACCGCCAAGGCGAAAGATTCAGCCGAACTGATCGGCGCGATGAAAAAACGCTACCCGACCCTGGGCGAAGAAAGCTCGCTGGAGCTGAGCGCCAAAGTCGCCAAGGGCGAGATGAAGTGGTAACCCGTCGGACCTGAAACTGAACAAGCCTTTGTGGCGAGGGAGCTTGCTCCCGCTCGGCTGCGAAGCAGTCGTAAAACCTGTAAATGCGGTGTACCTGATGGAGTGCAGGGAGCGCTTCGCACTCCAGCGGGAGCAAGCTCCCTCGCCACAAAGGTTGTGCTGATTACACACACGCTATACATCACAGTTACATCAACTGGAGAACGTCATGAGCAAAATCGCAATCATCGGTGCCACCGGTCGTGCCGGTAGCCAACTGTTGGAAGAAGCCCTGCGTCGCGGTCACAGCGTCACCGCCATCGCCCGCGACACCTCTAAAATCGGCCAGCGTGCCGGTGTCGTCAGCAAAAACGTCGACGTGCTCGATGCTGCCGCTTTGCAAGCCGCCGTCGCTGGCCATGATGCGGTAATCAGTGCTGCACATTTCTCCACCATCCCCGCCAGCGCCGTCATCGAGCCGGTGAAGCAGGCCGGGGTCAAGCGTCTGCTGGTGGTGGGCGGTGCCGGTTCGCTGTTGCTGCCCGGCGGCACCCGGGTGATCGACAGCGAAGGTTTTCCGCCGGAGTACAAGGCTGAGGCCAGTGCCGGTGCCGATTTCCTCAACACCTTGCGTCAGGAACAGAACCTGGACTGGACCTTTCTGTCGCCGTCGGCGGAGTTTGTCGAAGGTGAGCGTACGGGCACGTTTCGAGTCGGCAAGGATGACTTGCTGGTGAGTGCGCAGGGTCGCAGCTGGATTACCTTTGCCGATTACGCGATCGCGTTGCTGGATGAAGTGGAAACACCGAAGCATTCCCGCCAGCGGTTTACGGTCGGGTATTAACTTCGCAACACCACATCCCCTGTAGCAGCCGAACGCAGGCTGCTACAGGGCGATTTCGGTTCAGCGTGCCTGCGCCTGCTCCACCAACCACCCCATCAATTCGCGCAACTTCGGCGAAGGCGCAGGTTTTTCGGGGAACACCAGGTAATACGCCAATCCGGTTTTCACCTTCAAATCAAAGGGCATGACCAGCCGCCCGGCGCTCAGGTCATCGCCGATCAACGACCAATCGCCAATCGCCACGCCTGTCCCCTGGGACGCCATCGACATCGCCAGGTCCAGGGTTTCGAAATGCTGGCCCTTGCCGACATTGCTCAGATGAATATCCGCCGCTTTCAACCAGGCTTTCCAGTCCCGTTCATCCCGGGTCGGATGCAGCAACAAGTGTTGTTGCAGGTCTGCCGGTGTCTGCAAGGCCAGTGGCCCTTCAAGCATCGGCCGGGAACACACGGGCGTCAGTTGCTCATCGAACAAATGATGGGAGGCCAGTGAGCTCTCCGGCGGCGGGCCATACATCACCGCCGCGTCGAATTGTTCACGATGAAAGTCCACGCCGTGTTTCACCGTGGTGGTCAATTCCACCGGCACATCCGGGCGTTCCTTTTGCCACTGCAACAGGCGCGGCAACAGCCAGCGCATCACGCAGGTCGGCGCCTTGAGTTGCAAGGTTTCGCGCTTCTCGCCGATCTGCTCCACGGCCTCATCGATCAGGCCGAAAATCTGCTGCACCCGTGGCAACCACTCACGTCCTTCGGCGGTCAGGCTCAAGCCCCGCGCCTGGCGAATGAACAGTTCATAACCCAGATGATCTTCCAGCCCGGCGATCTGCCGGCTCACCGCGCCTTGGGTGATGTGCAGCTGTTCGGCGGCCCGGGTGAAGTTGCAGCACTGCGCGGTGATCAGAAAAGTGTGCAGCGCCGGCAGGGGAGGCAGTCGTTTCATTGGGATCCAAGGTATGACGTGAGGACATGGCTAGTATGACTTTTTATCCATTGTTGCGGCTACGTGTCGCCCGTTCCAATGAGGCCATTCCCGGGCCTGCCAATCCATCATAAACACTGCGCAGGCCCGGCGTCTCAAACGAACAAAAAGGGCAAACACATGGCGACGTGCGGCGAAGTATTGGTCAAGTTACTCGAAGATTACGGGGTCGAGCAGGTGTTCGGCATTCCCGGGGTGCATACCGTGGAGCTGTATCGCGGGCTGGCCCGTTCGAGCATCAACCACGTCACTCCACGTCACGAACAGGGCGCCGGTTTCATGGCCGACGGTTATGCCCGCACCAGCGGCAAACCGGGTGTGTGCTTCATCATCACCGGCCCCGGCATGACCAACATCACCACCGCCATGGGCCAGGCTTACGCCGACTCGATCCCGATGCTGGTGATCTCCAGCGTGCAATCGCGCAGCCAATTGGGCGGCGGGCGCGGCAAGCTGCATGAGCTGCCGAACCAGAGCGCACTGGTCGGCGGCGTGGCGGCGTTCTCCCATACCTTGATGTCGGCGGCGGAATTGCCGGGCGTGTTGGCGCGGGCCTTCGCGCTGTTCCAGGCCGGGCGTCCGCGTCCGGTGCACATCGAAATCCCGTTGGACGTACTGGTCGAAGAGGCCGATGACCTGCTCTCCAGCGTGCCAGTGAACATCGATCGTGCCGGTGCTTCGCCCAGCGCGATCAGCCGCATGACCGACCTGCTGGCCGGTGCCAAACGCCCATTGATTCTCGCGGGTGGCGGCGCCATCGATGCGGCGGCCGAGCTGACTGAACTGGCCGAGCTGCTGGATGCGCCAGTGGCCCTGACCATCAATGCCAAAGGCATGCTCGAATCCAGCCACCCGCTGCTGATCGGTTCGACCCAAAGCCTGGTGGCCACCCGTGCGCTGGTGGCCGAGGCTGACGTGGTGCTGGCCATCGGCACCGAACTGGCCGAAACCGATTACGACATCACCTTCGCCGGCGGCTTCGAAATCCCGGGCGTGCTGCTGCGCGTGGACATCGACCCAGACCAGACCGTGCGTAATTACCCGCCGAAGGTGGCGTTGGTGGCCGACTCGCGCAATGCCGCCCAGGCCCTGCTGAGTGCGCTGTCCCACAAGTCGCTGGCCGAGCGCCGCAACGACTGGGGCCAGGTGCGCGCCGCTCGCTTGCGAGAAGAGCTCGCCGCGATCTGGGACGCCCCGACCCTGGCCCAGACCCGTTTCCTGGAAACCGTGCTGCACGAATTGCCGAACGCGGTGTTCGTCGGCGATTCGACCCAACCGGTGTACACCGGCAACCTGACCTTCAACCCGGAGCGTCCGCGTCGCTGGTTCAACTCGTCCACCGGTTACGGCACCCTCGGTTACGCCTTGCCGGCGGCGATTGGCGCCTGGCTCGGTGGCAGCGTCGAAGGCGGCACGCGCCCTCCGGTGGTGTGCCTGATCGGCGACGGCGGCCTGCAATTCACCTTGCCGGAACTGGCCAGTGCGGTGGAAGCGCGTACGCCGGTGATCGTGTTGCTGTGGAATAACCAGGGCTACGAAGAGATCAAGAAATACATGGTCAACCGCGCCATCGAGCCGGTGGGCGTGGACATCTATACCCCGGACTTTATCGGTGTGGCCAAGGCCCTGGGCTGTGCGGCCGAAGCGGTCAACAGTGTTGACAGCTTGCGTGATGCGTTGCGCCTGGCCACCGATCGTCAGGGCCCGACCCTGATTGAAATCGACCAGACCCAGTGGATGAAGGCGGTGTCGCAATGAGTGCTCCCATGACCTTTCCGACGACCCTCGACGGCCTGTTCATCGATGGCCAATGGTCCGCTGGCAACGAACATCTGCGCGTGATCAACCCGGCGACCGAAGCCCTGCTGACCACCGTTAACGGCGGCGATGCACACGCTGTCGATCAGGCCGTCACCGCGGCGGCCAACGCTTTTAAGCAATGGTCGAAAACCACCGGAGCCGAGCGTGGGGCGATCCTGCGCAGAATCGCCGCAGGCGTGCAGGCCGGGCGCGAACAGTTGATGAAGTTGCAGTCGAGCAACAACGGCAAACCGTTGTTCGAAGCGGCCATCGACGTCGACGACGTGATCGCCACCTTCGAGTATTACGCCGGTCTGGCTGAAGGCCTGGACGCGAAACAAGACAGCGCCGTGGCGTTGCCGAGTGACGATTTCAGCGCCCGCTTGCGCCGTGAACCGTGCGGCGTGGTCGGCCTGATCGTGCCGTGGAATTTCCCGATGGTCACCACCGCCTGGAAACTCGCCCCGGCCCTGGCCGCCGGTTGCTGCGTGGTGCTCAAACCGTCTGAAGTGACGCCGCTGCCGGAACTGGAACTGGCGACGATCATTGCCGAGGCCGGCCTGCCAGACGGCGTGTTCAACCTGGTCTGCGGCACCGGCCTTGCCGTTGGCGCACCGCTGTCGGCTGACCCGCGCATCGCCAAGATTTCCTTCACCGGCAGCAATGCGGTGGGCGTGCAGGTGATGCAGCGGGCGGCGGAAACCGTGAAAGGCGTGAGCCTGGAACTGGGCGGTAAATCCTCGCTGCTGGTGCTCGCCGATGCCGATATCGAACTGGCCGTGGAAGTGGCCTGTGGCGGCGGTTTCTTCAACGCCGGGCAGATGTGTTCCGCCACCAGCCGCGTACTGGTCGCCGATGAACTGGCGGATGAATTTGTCGCGCGATTGAAGGCCCGTGCCGAAGCCATTCGCGTGGCCGACCCGTTCGACCCGAACGTGGAGATGGGCGCACTGGTCAACCAGGCGCAATACCAGCGGGTGCTGGGCCACATCGATCGCGGTTTGAGCGCTGGCGCGAAGCTGATCTGCGGCGGCAATCGCCCGGCGGACCTTTCACGCGGATATTTTTTGCAGCCGACCGTTTTCATCGACGCGCCCCTCGACAGTGCGTTGTGGTGCGAAGAGATTTTCGGCCCGGTGATCTGCGTGCGCAGTTTCAGCTCTGAAGCCGAGGCGATCGCCTTGGCCAACGACAGCCCGTTCGGTCTGGTGGCCAGTGTGGTCACGCGCGACAGCGAGGCCGCCGATCGGGTCGCCAACGCTTTGGAGGCGGGGCTTGTGTGGATCAACGCGCCGCAAGTGATCTTCCCGCAGACCGCCTGGGGTGGCTACAAACAGAGCAGCATCGGCCGCGAATTGGGGCCGTGGGGTTTGCAGGCGTTCCAGGAAATCAAGCATGTGATTCGGGCCGTCTGACAGCACGAAAACAGTGAGCGCATGCCTCTTGATGAGGCATGCGCCAACGTCATGGCTTCAATGAGTTTTTATCGATAGTCAGGTGTTTTGCACGACCTCAGGATGAACCCGCCGGCACAGCTCAAGTCCTTTGAAACCGGGGACTTTAAGCCGATCTGGCCGCGCGGATGCAACGGTTGCGACCAACCTCATACTTAAAAAAACAAAGGGAGTCCTTCATGGGCAAGCATGATCTGAACAGACGTCAATTCATCAAAACCGTGGGTGTGGCGTCGGTAGCCGCGGCGGCCATGAGCATGCCGTTCATCCGGGCCAATGCCAGCGACACGCGCTTTGCGGGCAAGACCCTGCGCCTGCTGACCTGGTCCGATGACACGGGCCTTGCAGCATTGCGCAATATCGCGGCGACCTTCGAAGACAAGTACGGCTGCAAGGTCATCGCTGACCGCACCGGCAGTACCTCGGAAATGGTCGCCAAACTCAAGGCCGGCGGTGATCGTCCACAGTACGACATCATCACCCTGGCCGGCGTCGGCGCCGAAGGCCTGGCCGCCGCCAACCTGCTGGAAAAACCCGACCTCAACCGCATCCCCAACCTGGTGGACGTGCCGGAGAAATATCGCACCGGCGCCAATGGCCACGGTATCGGTTACCTGCTGTGGTGCAACAGCCTGGTCTACAGCACCCGTACCCAGAAAGAAGCCCCGGACAGCTACGCCGCGATGTGGGACGCCGACCTGGCGCCGAACATTTTCCTGCCGCCGCCGAACTGGACCGAGGCCATGGACCTGATCATCATCGCCGCCAAACTGGCCGGTGGTGACGAACACAACATCGAGCCGGGCTTCAAGAAACTCGCCGAGCTCAAGAGCCGCGTGGTGACCCTGGGTGAAAACCCGAACCAGATCGCCGAGCTGTTCCGCACCGGGTCGCTGGACATGGGCGGCTTGTACGCACCGGCGTTTTTCCCCAAACAGATCCGCGACCCGGCCTACGGTCTGGGCGCCACGTTCGGCATGAAGGAAGGTTTCTACACCGACCTGATGCTCTCGGTGATGCCGAAAAACCGTCCGGGCGATACCGACCTGGCCTACGCCTTCATCAACCACTCTCTGGACCCGCTGGTGCAGGGCAAGATGGCCGAAGACATCTACAACGGTCCGGTCAACGCCAAGGCGATCATCTCCGCCGAAGCCCGCAAGAGCCCGTACATCCTTACGCCGGAGCAGATTGCCGAGAAGGCGATCATGCACGACAACGCCTTCCTGGCCACCGTGCATGACCAATGGATTCGTCGTTACACGGAAATCTTTTCTTCCTGATTTCTGCGGTTTGAAGATTCATTGTGGCGAGGGAGCTTGCTCCCGCTCGGCTGCGTAGCAGCCGCAAAACCAGGCACCGCGTTCTATCTGAAAGGGCGCGGTGATTGATTGGGGTCGCTGCGCAACCCAGCGGGACGGTGCGGCGATCCGACAAGCTCCCTCGCCACAGGTTTTGCCGAATCTCAGTCTTGCTGCTTTCCATTGACGAGACCCTTGCTATGGAACACCAACCTCTGACCCATCCGGTAAGCGTCGCACCCACGCGCGCTAATCGGGGTGTCTCACCGACAGTGCGTGCGTGGTTTTTCCTCTCGCCGTCGATGCTGTTTCTCGGCGTGCTGATTGCCGCCAGCCTCCTGGTGCTGCGCATGAGCGTGGGCACCAAAGGTGCGGAGTGGTCCGGCTTCAGCCTGGCCAGTTACGCGCAATTGCTGGAACCGTACTACCTCAAATCCTTGCTGCTGACCCTGCGCCTGGCGCTGATCAGCGCGATGATCGCGGTGCTGCTGGCGATCCCGGTGGCCTACACCATGTCGCGGCTGACCTCACCGTTCGTGCGGCGGATTTTCCTGGCGGCGGTGCTGTTGCCGTTGCTGGTCAACCTGTTACTGCAAAGCTATGGCTGGCTGGTGATTCTCGGCCCGGGCGGGATGCTCAATCAGGCGCTGATGGGCCTGGGCCTGATCAAGCGGCCGATCATGCTGCTGTACAACCAGAACGGCGTGTTGATGGGCCTGGTGCAAACCGCGTTCCCGTTGGCCGTGCTGCCGATTGCCAGCGCCATGCGCGGAGTCGCCCGCACTTACGAAGAAGCCGCTGCAACCTTGGGCGCCAGTCGCCTGCAGGTGTTTCGCCAAGTGGTGTTGCCGATGAGTTTTCCGGGGATCATCACCGGCGCGACGTTGGTGTTTGCCTACAACGCCAGCAGCTTCGTGGTGCCTTTGCTGCTCGGCGGTCGGCGCGTGCCGATGCTGGCGGTAATGGTCCATGACCAGATCGCCCCGCTGATGAATTGGCCCGCCGCGTCCGCTGCCGGCGTGGTGCTGATCGTTACCACCCTGGCCATCATGACCTTGTCCGAATACATCACTGGCCGTCGTCGGCGCATGCTGGAGGCTTCCCAATGAGCACTTTGATCAAGAAGCGTCAGTCGTTGCTGCCGGGCGATACCGGCAAGTTCGCCGGCATCCTCTCGGGCTTCATTCTGCTGCTGGCTGTGTTGCCGATTTTGACCATGATTGTCATGTCATTCAGCGGCGCGTCGAACCTCGACTTTCCGCCCAGCAGCTACAGCCTGCAATGGTACAAGGCCGCCTGGCACACGTTCGTCTCGCCGGACGCCAGCGACGTACTGAGCCTGGGCAAGGCCATGAGCACCAGTTTGCTGGTGGCCTGCCTGACCATGATCTTCGCCACGATCATCGCGGTGCCGGCGGCTTACGCGCTGACCCGTTGCGAGTTCCGTGGCAAGGCCGTGGCGCTGCAATTGATGTCGCTGCCACTGGTGTTCCCGATGGTGGTGTTGGGCCTGGCCTTGCTGTTGGTGTTCGACAGCCTGCCATTCCAGATCACCACCTCGCGGCTGGTGATTGCCCATGTGATTCTGGCGCTGCCGTTCGTGGTGAAGAACTGCACGGCAGCGATGCTTTCCATCGGCAGCGAAGTCGAAGAGGCCGCGCAAATGCTCGGCGCTTCACCGACTCGGGCGATTGTCGATGTGGTGGTGCCGTTGATGAAGTCGGGGATTCTGGCGGGCATGCTGCTGGCGTTCATCGTCTCGTTCAACGAATTCACCGTGACCTATTTCCTCTACACCATCGACGTCATGACCGTGCCGATCTGGATGTACAGCCGCACCGTGTCATCGCTCGACCCTACCGTTTTCTCGTTTGCCGTGCTGATCGTGCTGATCGACTTCGTGCTCATTTGGGCGCTGGAAAAGTTGGTTGGCGAAGGCGGCGTTTCGTTCTGATTTCTTGAGGTGATTCAAATGACTGGTCTGATTCTGGAAAACGTCGAGAAACATTACGGCTCGGCCTGCGCGGTAAAGGATGTAAACCTGCATTTGCCCGAGGGCAAACTGGTGTGTTTCCTCGGCCCGTCGGGCTGCGGTAAAACCACTTTGCTGCGGATGATCGCCGGGCTCGAAACCCTGACCGGCGGCGAGATTCGCCTGGACGGTGAAGACATCGGCCATACCCCTGCGCATCAGCGCAATTTCGGTATGGTGTTTCAATCCCTGGCGCTGTTCCCGCACATGACGGTGGGGGAGAACATTGCCTATCCGTTGAAACTGCGTGGGGTCAGCAAGGCCGATCAGCAGGCGCGGGTGGTGGAGTTGCTTGAGCTGATTCAACTGCAGGAAATGATTGATCGCCCAGTGGCAAAACTCTCCGGCGGTCAGCGTCAGCGTGTGGCGATTGCCCGGGCGATTGCCTCGCGGCCGAAAATCCTCCTGCTCGACGAACCGCTGTCGGCGCTGGACGCCAAGCTGCGCGAATCGATGCAGGTGGAAATCCGTCAGCTGCAACAGCGCTTGAACATCACCACCATCATGGTCACCCACGATCAGCGCGAAGCCATGACCATGGCCGACATCGTGGTGGTGCTGGGTGAACATCGGGTGCAGCAGGTGGGCACGCCGATTGAGATTTATCGGCACCCGGCCAATGAATTCGTCGCGGACTTCATCGGTTCGGGGAATATTTTCCCGGCCACGGCGTTGGGCAATGGCAAGGTCAGCCTGCCCGGCGGTGATGCGCTGCAAGTGCCGATCTGCAGCAGCATTGTGGTGGGGGAGAAAGTGAAAATGCTGATTCGCCCCGAAGACCTGCAATTGTCGCAACCCCAGGCGACGGCGGGGAATCGCTTGCTGGGTAAGGTGACGTTTGTGCGGGATATCGGCGCGACCATCGAAACCACCGTCGAATGTTCCGGGGTGTCGTTTACCGCGTTGAGCACGCCGTGTCAGGACGTTGGGTTGAGCATTGGCAATCCGGTGTCGGTGACCTTGCCGGCTGAGGCGTGCCGAGTACTGAGCGCCTGATTTTACTGGCCCCATCGCGGGCAAGCCCGCGATGAGGCCATCAGCCACGCAACAAATGCCGGATCAAACCGTCAACCGCAACCGCGCCAAGTCCCGCAGCGGCGGTGCCCCGAACAATCGGCTGTACTCGCGGCTGAACTGCGAAGGGCTTTCATACCCCACCCGATACCCCGCCGCCGACGCTTCCAGCCCTTCGGCCAGCATCAACCGTCGCGCTTCTTGCAGGCGCAACTGTTTCTGATACTGCAGTGGACTCATCGCCGTCATCGCCTTGAACCGGTGATGCAGCGTCGACACGCTCAGGTTCACTTCCCGCGCCAGATCATCGATGCGCAGCGGTTGCTCATAATTGCCGTTGAGCCATTTGATCGCCTGGCTGATGCGATGGCTCTGGCTGTTGGCGATGGCAATCTCATACAGCCGATGTCCCTGCTGGCTGCGCAACAGCCGATACAGAATCTCCCGACGAATCAGCGGCGCCAGCATGGCGATGTCTTTCGGTGTGTCCAGCAAACGCGCCAGGCGCAGCACGGCGTCGAGCATGGCCGCGTCGATCCGCTCGACATACAGGCCTCGGCCCGTGGGCCGTGTGGGCAGGCCGATGGGGCCGGCGTCGGCAATCAGCGCGGTGATTTCCGCCGGGTCGATGTCCAGCCGCACCGCGAGGATCGGTTCTTCGGGCGAGGCATTCACCACCCGCCCGCTCAGGGGCATCGAGACCGATACCACCAGGTAATTCAGCGGGTCGTAATTGAAGTGTTCGTCCGCCAACCGAACTTCCTTGCGTCCCTGGGCCATGATGCACAGGGCCGGTTGGGCCAGCCCCGGGGCGAAATCATGGGATTTGCTGTGACGCGACATGAACAGCGAACCGACGGCGGTGGCATAGGAACCATCGTCCAGCGTGTTGCGACGGATGAGGTCGGCCAGTTCCGCGCGCTGTTTTTCCATGTCAGCGGGAAGCGGAGCCTGAAAGTGATCGAGCGACGACATGCAGGGAATCCTCCGTGAAGTGTTGGTCATGGGCCGAGCTTAAATTTGTGCAAGGGACAGCGGTAGACACATCCTGTCAAAAGCTTGCCTGATTCTGCGCGGGGTGAATACACGAGGCTGCCATAGCAGGGCAACGTGGATGAAACTTGCTTAAAAGTGGTGTGACAGCGGTGTGACAATACTTTGCGCGCTGTTACAGAGGCTTTTTGCAGTTGCGCAGGATTGTGCAATAAGCCGGCAGAAATCGACTAACGCTGACTGTGATGCGCCGCCTAATCTTGGATCCTGTCGCAGCCCGTCCCACGGCTGCCACTCGACTCCCTGGGAGGGTTGAACATGTCTACGCAGATCCCCGTCAGTCATATGGCCTTCGTTCGCGCCCGCGCCGGGCGTTCGGCAGAACTCGGTGCGCGCCTGAGCGCCCTGATCGAACCGTCGCGCAACGCGCCGGGTTGCCTGAGCTTCGCCCTGCAGCACTCGCAATGTGATCCCGAGCTGTGGCTGGTGTCCGGTTTCTGGGCCAGCCAACAGGCGATGACCGCTTACTTCGGCAGCCCGGCGATGCAGATTTTTGCCGAGCTGGTGCAGGAAATGGTGGTCAACAGCCTGGATTTCCATACTTTCAAGGATGTCTCGGCGACCCAGGCCCTCGGCCAGTCCCAGGCAGCGGTACACAAACTGGCCGGTTGAGGGTTTAATGGCGCAACTCTCCATTAGCCAGGATCCGCGACATGGCACGTAAAGCCTTTGAACACTTCGAAGCCGTTTCAGCAGTAGTACCGGGCGAGGGCGGTTACCACGCCGCGATTGCCGTCAAAGCCCTCGGTGGTTCCGGTGCCCCGGTTTTTCACAAAGTGCTGGAAGGCCAGACGTTCAAGACCGCTCATGAAGCCGACGAGGCCGCGGCCAAAGAGCTGACCCACCTCAAAGACGTCAAACAAGACGCCGACCTGCTCTGGTAATCACTTGACCGCCCCCGGGCGGAACATCTTGAACAGTGCCTCTGGCCCCAGCTGAAAATAATCCGCTGGCCCGCCGCCGCGCAGAATCGGTTCTGCTGCGGCGGTGTCGTACACCCCATCCTTCAACAGCCATTTGGCGATATGCACGGCGACCACTTCGCCGAGAATCAGCCAGCTCGGCACCACTTCCTTGTTGGCGCGCTGCAACTGAATGATCTGCGTGACCTTGCACTCGAAGGACACCGGGCTTTCGGCGACCCGTGGCACCTGAATGATTTTCGACGCGGCGGTGGTCAGCCCGGACAGTTCGAACTCGTTGACTTCCGGCCCGACCATGGCGCAGCTCTGGTTCATCTGCTCGGCCAGCGGACGCGTCGCCAGGTTCCAGGCGAACTCGCCGGTCTGCTCGATGTTGTTCAGGCTGTCTTTGCGCCCGACACTGGAAAACCCGATGATCGGCGGGATGTAGTTGAAGGCGTTGAAGAAGCTGTAGGGTGCCAGGTTCAGGCGACCGTTGGCGTCCTGGGAGGAAATCCAGCCGATGGGACGCGGGCCGACGATGGCGTTGAACGGGTCATGGGGCAGGCCATGGCCGTTGGCGGGTTCGTAGAAATGGATATCGTCGGGCATGGAGTGAATTCCTGAGGGCGTCCGGGAGATGAGCATGGTGCAAGGGCCAGCGGCAGATTTCAATCAGTGGGAGTGGGGCTTCTGTGGCGATCACCGGGTTTTGCTTTCCCCAGAAATGACTAAGCCCGGCCAGAGCCGGGCTGTGTGGTGCGTACAGGGATCAGTTGGTACGGGCAGCGTCGGTGCGATCGACGCTGTCGGTAGCGACTTTGGCCGCGTCGGTGCGGCTGTCGTCTGCGGTGTTGCTTTGCGCAGTGAAGACGGCGGAACCGGTGCGGTCGTAACCATCGGCGGCGAAGGTATTGGCCGCCAGCACAGAGAGGGTCAGGGCAAGCATCAGTTTGGTTTTCATGGGTAACTCCAGTTTGCACATTGCAATGAATTGATCGACGGGGGGCAGGATGCGTACTGGGCATTAACCAGCGATTAATCGGGCTCTCTTGTCTGCGTGACAGAATTTTCATCCTGCACTTACCTATTTTTCACCGCTCCACCGCCAGTCTGCGCACCGGTCAATAACCCGAAGAAACGACCGCCACGAACTGGAGCTTGCCTTGAATGAATAAACTTCCTCAGATCACCCTGGCGTTCTGGGTCATGAAAATCTGCGCAACGACCCTGGGTGAAACCGCGGGGGATTTGTTATCGATGACCCTTAATGTCGGTTACGCCATCAGCTCGCTGATCCTGATCAGCGTCTTTGTGCTGACGCTGGTCACGCAGTTGATGTCCAAAACCTACAAGCCGGTGCTGTACTGGATCGTGATTCTGTCGACCAGCACCGCAGGCACCACCATGTCCGACTTCATGGACCGCACCCTTGAATTGGGCTACGCCACGGGTTCGATGATCCTGATTGCGATTCTGCTGGGGATATTCGCGGCCTGGCGCTTGAGCGGCGATTCGCTGAACGTCACCAAGGTCCAGACCTTCCGGGGCGAGATGTTCTATTGGATGGCGATTCTGTTTTCCAACACCCTGGGCACGGCGCTTGGCGATTACCTGGCCGACGACTCGGGCCTGGGTTTTGCCGGCGGCGCACTGTTGATCGGTTCGACCATTGCGCTGGTGGTGCTGTTGAAATACTTCACGAAGATTTCGTCGGTGCTGCTGTTCTGGGTGGCGTTCGTGCTGACGCGGCCATTCGGCGCAACCTTGGGTGACTTCCTGACCAAACCCCATGCAAAGGGTGGCCTGGATTTCGGCACCATCGGTTCGTCGCTGGTGTTGGCGGGGGTTCTGGTGGTGATGATTGCGGGGGCGTCTTACGTGCAGGGCAAGTACGCGAAGCAGACGGCGGCCGAGTTGACTTGAGACTGAGTCGTCCTCTTCACGGGCTTGCCTGCGAAGAGGACGGTACAGCCACTATCAATATTGCTGTCAGTCGGTCTCGATCCGCGAATGCTTGCGGGTGTCTTTCATGGTCACGTACACCAGCAACGACACCGCGATGCACGCCGTGACATACCAGTAGTAACCGGTTTCCATGCCGATGCTCTTGAACCACAGCGCGATGTATTCAGCGGTGCCGCCGAAGATCGACACGGTCAGTGCGTATGGCAGGCCGACGCCCAGGGCGCGGATTTCGGTCGGGAACAGTTCGGCTTTGACCACCGCGTTGATCGAGGTGTAGCCGCTGACGATGATCAGCGCCGCCATGATCAGGAAGAACGCGCCCCACCAGCTCTGGATGGTGTGCAGGGTGGTCAGGATCGGTACGGTGAACAGCGTCCCGAGAATGCCGAAGGCAATCAGGATCGGCCGACGACCGACTTTATCCGACAGCCCGCCGATGATCGGTTGCAGGCACATGAACAGGAACAGCGTGGCCGCGGAAATCGTGGTGGAGTCGGAAATGCTCATGCCGACGGTGTTCACCAGGTATTTCTGCATGTACGTGGTGTAGGTGTAGAACGCCAGCGTGCCGCCCATGGTCAGGCCGACCACGGTCATCAGTTCCTTGGGATGGCGCAGCAAGGTGCGCATCGCGCTTTCTCGGGCTTTCTCTTTCTTGGTGAACGACTCGGTTTCTTCCATGCCGCGACGCAGATACAGCGCGACCACGGCACACAGCGCACCGATGGCGAACGGAATGCGCCAGCCCCAGGCGTACAGCTCTTCGGTGGTCAGGAAGTTTTGCAGCACGATCAGCACACCCAGGGCGATGAGCTGGCCGGAGATCAGCGTCACGTACTGGAAGCTGGAGTAGAAGCCGCGACGTTCCTTGGTCGCCATCTCGCTGAGGTACGTTGCCGAGGTGCCGTACTCACCCCCCACCGACAAACCTTGTAGCAGGCGGGCGAACACCAGCAGGATCGGCGCGCCGATACCGATGGTTTCATAGCCCGGGCTCAGGGCGATCAGCAGCGAGCCGAAGCACATCAGGTAGACCGACGCCATGAGCGCGGCTTTACGGCCGGCCTTGTCGGCGTAGAGGCCCATCAGCCAACCGCCGATCGGGCGCATCAAAAAGCCCACGGCGAAGATTGCGGCGGTGTTGAGCAGTTGGGCGGTGGTGTCGCCTTTGGGGAAGAAGACTTTGGCGAAGTACAGGGAGAAGGCGGCGTAGACGTACCAGTCATACCACTCGACCATGTTGCCGACAGAGCCGCTGAAGATCGATTTGATCCGGCTGGCGGTGCTTCTTTCTTTAGCCGGCACGGCAGCCGACCCAAGGGGCAGGGCGTTGGAGTTATCCATTGAAGGATCCTTCGTTTAATTGTTTTTGTGGAGCGCGTGTAAACGCAGCCTGCAGGGGCTATAGCAGGAGCTGTGCCAAGGGGAGGAGGGCCGGTTTAGAGGGGGGGGAGAGGTTTTGTTGAGCGGATAGTCGCTCAAGGTATGCGCAAGCATGAGCGGATTTCCGCCGATGACCTGTGGTGAGGGGGCAAGCCTCCTTACCACAGGTCATGTATCGGATATGAACATCTCCCGGCTCAAACCATGGCGCTGCATCTTTTCATTGAAGGTACGGCGCGGCAGTTGCAGTTCTTCAAGCACCGCTTTCACATCGCCCTTATGCCGGGTCAGCGCCGCGCGCAAGCAATGCGCTTCGAAGGCTTCCTGCTGCGCCGCCAGTGACTGGCCGGGATCGATCCCCACCGGTTCCGGTTCGCCGAGGCCCAGCACCTGGCGCTCGGCGACGTTCGCCAGTTCGCGTACATTGCCCGGCCAGTCGTGGCTCAGCAGATGGCTCAATTGCGGCCCGCTCAACGGTGGAAAGGTACGGCCAAGGCGTTCGGCGGCACTCTGCGCGAAGAACTCGAACAGCAGTGGAATGTCTTCACGCCGATCACGCAACGGCGGCAGCCGCAGCTCGGCGACGTTCAAGCGATACGCCAGGTCCTCGCGAAAACGCCCGGCCCGGGCTTCATCCAGCAAGTCGGGTTTGGTCGCGGCGATGATCCGCAAATCCACGCGGATACTCTGGTTGGAGCCCAATCGCTCAAGCTTCTGCTCCTGCAACACCCGCAGCAGTTTCACCTGCTGCGCCAGCGGCATGCTTTCGATTTCATCGAGAAACAGCGTGCCGCCGTCAGCGTATTCGAGCTTGCCGATGCGCTTGCCCTGGGCGCCGGTGAACGCGCCGCTCTCATGGCCGAACAGTTCGGCCTCGAACAACTGCTCGGGAATCGCCGCGCAGTTCAGCGCGACAAAGGGCTTGTCGGCGCGGGGGCCGAAGTCGTGCAGGCAGCGGGCAACCAGTTCCTTGCCGCTGCCGGTTTCGCCACGGATCAGCACATTGACCGGCAGCGTCGCCAGATCCAGCACTTGCCGGCGCAGCGTCTGCAAACCACGGGACACTCCCAGCAGGGTGGCATCGAGTTTGGCGCGATTGTCGGCCTGCTCGTGCAGGGCACGGTTTTCCAGCACCAGCCGGCGTTTGTCCAGCGCCCGACGCAGGCTGCTCAGCAGGGTTTCCGGGCTGAAGGGTTTTTCGAGGAAATCGTAGGCGCCATCGCGCATCGCTTCGACGGCCATCGGCACATCGCCGTGACCGGTCAGCAAGATCACCGGCAAATCGGCGTCGCGGCGCTGCACTTCGGCCAGCAGCTCCAGCCCGCTCATGCCGGGCATGCGCACATCGCTGAGAATCACCCCGGGGAAGTGTTTCGGCAGTTGCGCCAGGCACTCATCGGCGCGGCTGAACAGCTGCACCTCGAACCCCGACAGGCTCAGCCACTGTTCGACGGCGCTGCGGATGCTGCTTTCGTCATCGACCACCATCACCGAATTGAGCATCAGGCAAATACCTCCAGATCAATGGGCAACGTCAGGGTGAATACCGCGCCTTTCTCGCCATTATCGGCGCTCAGGCGTCCGCCCGCTTCGTGGACGATGGCAAAGGACACGGCCAGCCCCAAGCCCAGGCCATCACCCACCGGCTTAGTGGTAAAGAATGGATCGAACACCTGGCTCAAATGTTCTTCGGCAATGCCGCCGCCATTGTCGATCACACTCAGGCGCCATAGCTGTTCATCGGCTTCGAGACGAATCTCCAGACGCTTGCAGGGTTTGCCCTGCATGGCGTCCAGGGCGTTGCGCAGCAGGTTGATCAGCACCTGTTCCAGACGAATCGCATCGCCACGCACCCAGGCCGGACGGGTCAGGTGCAGCACCAGGCTGACCTGTTCATCGCGCAGGCGCGCGTCGAGCAATTGCAGGGCCTGATCCACCACCGCCGCCAGATCCAGCCGTTCGCGCAAACCGCTGGGGCTTTTGCGCGCGAAGGTTTTCAGGTGGCCGGTGAGGGCGGCCATGCGCGTGAGCATGTCGTCCACCGGTTTGAGCGCCTTGTAGGCGTCGTCGACCCGGCCGTGATCGAGTAGCAACCTCAGCGTAGCAAGCTGCATGCGCTGGGCGGTCAGGGGCTGATTGATTTCATGGGCCAGCGCTGCGGACATCTGCCCCAGCGCCGCGAGTTTGGCCGATTGCACCAGTCCGTCCTGAGCGGTGCGCAGGTCACGGGTGCGTTCTTCCACCAGTTGTTCGAGTTCTTCGCGGCTGCGTTGGCGCATTTTGGCCAGGCGCCAGCGTTGATTAAGGAACAGCAACAGAAACACCAGCGCCAGCCACAACCCGGCAGCGGCGAGCGCGGCGTTACGGATGTCTTCGAAGGCGACTTGCGGGCGGCGCAACAGGTGCAAGGTCCAGCCTTCAGTGCTCAGCGGCAGCGATTCCCACAGGTAGTTTGCCGTGCCGTCAGGTCCGACGACGCGCGCCAGATCACTGTTGTCGTCAAAGCGCTGCAGCGATTGGTAATCCAGCGGTGTCAGCGGTTGTTTGTCGTATTGGCGGGTGGCCTTGAGCTCGGTGTGATCGCTGTCGTTCAACGGTTTCAACAGGCGATAGCGCCAGCCCGGCTGGTTGGCAATGAAGATGATCCCGCGCGCATCGCTGACCAGCAACGTGTCGCTGCCCTGACGCCATTCGCGCTCCAGCTCCGGGAATTCCAGTTTCACCACCATGGCGCCGAGGAACTCGCCGCTGTCGCGGGTCACCGCGCTGGAGAGAAAGTAACCGGGAATGCCACTGGTGACGCCTACCGCATAAAAGCGCCCGGCGCCCTGGGTGCGGGTCTGGCTGAAGTAAGGGCGAAAACCGTAGTTGTGGCCGACGTAACTGCTGGGCAAACGCCAATTGCTGGCGGCCACGGCCAGGCCGGTGCGGTCGAGCAGTTCCAGGGTCGAGGACTGCGCGGCACCGTTGATTTTTTCCAGTTTGCGGTTCAGTGCGTCCTGCTGCTCAGGCGTTACCGGGCCATCGAGCGCGGCGCGCAACTCCGGGTCCAGCGCCAGCACGGCGGGCAGGGCTCGGTAGCGGTCGATCAGGGTATGCAGGGAATTGGCGTACAGCGCCAGTTGCTGGTTGGCGCGGGCGGCGTCTTCTTCCAGCGCCTGGCGTTCGGCGTGGCGGATGGCCAGGGTGGCGGCGAGGACGGCACCGGCGACGATCAGCAGGGAGTACAACGACAGACGCAGGGTACGGGAGGTCGGCAGCATGCTGGCGCAAACAGAGAGTAAGTCGGGCGGGCACCATACCATGCAGGTGATCGGCTCGGCGTCCTGTTCGCGCACTCACCGATCGTTCGGGCGACTGACAGGCTTGAGAGTTGCCAAAGTACCAGGTTTTTCTATCGCGAACGGTTTGGACACTGGATAAAAAAAACGGCCGGGTCATCCATAACGATGAGCCGGCCGTACGGGCAGACTGAAGCGCTTACTGCACTTCCACCGCCAGGCTTTCGCTGATCTTCTGCTGCCAGATCGCAGGGCCAGTGATGTGTACCGACTCACCCTTGCTGTCCACCGCAACGGTGACCGGCATGTCTTTCACGTCGAACTCGTAGATCGCTTCCATCCCCAGTTCGGCGAACGCCACCACGCGGGATTTCTTGATCGCTTGCGCCACCAGGTAAGCCGCGCCGCCGACTGCCATCAGGTAAACGGCTTTGTGGTCCTTGATCGCTTCGATTGCGGTCGGGCCGCGCTCGGATTTGCCGATCATGCCCAACAGGCCGGTTTGCTCGAGGATCTGACGGGTGAACTTGTCCATCCGCGTAGCGGTAGTCGGGCCAGCCGGGCCAACCACTTCTTCGCGCACCGGATCAACCGGGCCGACGTAGTAGATGAAGCGACCTTTCAGGTCCACCGGCAGGGTTTCACCCTTGTTCAGCATCTCGACCATGCGCTTGTGCGCGGCGTCGCGGCCGGTGAGCATCTTGCCGTTGAGCAGGACGGTTTCGCCCGGCTTCCAGCTCTGCACTTCTTCCGGTGTCAGGGTGTCGAGGTTGACGCGACGGGCCGATGGGCCGGCTTCCCAGACGATTTCCGGGTAGGCGTCCAGCGGTGGCGCTTCCAGCGAGGCCGGGCCGGAACCGTCGAGCACGAAGTGCGCGTGACGGGTGGCGGCGCAGTTCGGGATCATGCACACCGGCAGGGAGGCGGCGTGGGTCGGGTAATCCATGATCTTCACGTCGAGCACGGTGGTCAGACCGCCCAGGCCCTGGGCACCGATGCCCAGTTGGTTGACCTTCTCGAACAGCTCCAGGCGCATCTCTTCGATACGGTTCTGCGGGCCGCGTGCTTTGAGCTCGTGAATGTCGATGGATTCCATCAACACTTCCTTGGCCATCACGGCGGCTTTCTCGGCGGTGCCGCCGATGCCGATGCCGAGCATGCCCGGTGGGCACCAGCCGGCGCCCATGGTCGGAACGGTTTTCAAAACCCAGTCGACGATCGAGTCGGACGGGTTGAGCATGGCCATTTTCGACTTGTTCTCGGAACCGCCGCCCTTGGCCGCCACGTCCACTTCCACGGTGTTACCCGGAACGATGGAGTAGTGGATCACAGCCGGGGTGTTGTCCTTGGTGTTTTTACGAGCACCCGCCGGGTCGGCGAGGATCGAGGCACGCAGGACGTTTTCCGGCAGGTTGTAAGCCCGGCGCACGCCTTCGTTGATCATGTCGTCCAGGCCCATGGTGGCGCCATCCCAACGTACGTCCATGCCTACGCGCACGAACACGGTGACGATGCCGGTATCCTGGCAGATCGGGCGGTGGCCGGTGGCGCACATGCGCGAGTTGATCAGGATTTGCGCGATGGAATCGCGGGCTGCCGGCGATTCTTCACGCAGGTAGGCCTCGTGCATCGCCTGGATGAAATCCACGGGGTGGTAGTAAGAAATGAATTGCAGGGCGTCAGCAACGCTCTGAATCAGGTCGTCTTGCTTGATCACGGTCATCGAGTCGCGCTCCTCTAAAAGACGGGAACATTCAATAAGGTGCCTGCGGCTTGGGTGCATCGGTCGGTCGCAGACACCTTTCAAGGCACGCCGGGCATGCTGGCGCGACGCTAAAAAGGCGCGGCAGTATACCGCGCATCAAAGGCGGGTACATCCGTTGACAGTCAAACGTTGGTCGCATACCGCCCACACATGGATAGAAGGGCTTTTGTGGCGAGGGAGCTTGTCGGATCGCCGCATCGTCCCGTTCGGCTGCGAAGCCGTCGTAAACCCTGCAATCGCGATCTATCGAAAGAATGCAGGGGGCCGCTGCGCAGCCCAGCGGGAGCAAGCTCCCTCGCCACAGATTATCTGGAGCCAAAGTCATGGGTTTGACGCCAGAATTTCGCCCTAAAAATTGAATGGTCATTTATCAGACTCGCCACTAAAGTGGCATCCGGCCTGTAGAGTAGGACACTCGATCAGCCTCCTTTCGCACGGTGAATCAACGATTGACCCATAACGCCATCCAGCGGCTTTTGCTCAAACGCTTTGCCCTTGCGGCCGGCACTTATGCCCTGGCCTTGCTGCTGGTGTGGCTGGCGTTTTTCACCGGCCATTACAACGACTCCCTTGCTGGCATGGTGATCGGCAGCGTGTTGACGGTGTTCAGTCAGGCCGTGTTGTTCGCGGTGTTTTACAGCGGCACGAACCTGCGGTGTTCCGACCCCAGCCTGACCGAAGTGCAAATTCTGCTGGGGCTGGGTTGGCAATCCTGGCTGATCGCCCATCTGGACGAGGCGCGCGGTGCGTTTCTGGTGTTTTACCTGCTGATCCTGTTGTTCGGGCTGTTTCATCTGTCGCGTATTGCTTTTGTGCGTTGCGCGTTGCTGGTGTTTTTCAGTTTCAGCGCCATCACGTTATGGGAGCTCTACCACTTCGAGCTGCACGACCCGACGCAGTCCCTGTTGCAGGTGTGCGTGCTGTTTGTGGTGCTCGGCTGGCTGGTGCTTTATGCCCGTTACGTCCAGGTGTCGCGCCAGCGTATGCGGCAGCGGCGGTTTGCCTTGCAGGCGCATCAAGACACCCTGCGCGGGATGATGCGCCAGCTCGAAGGCCTGGTGGCGACCGACGAACTCACCGGGCTGTTCAACCGCCGGCATTTCCTGCGCCTGGCCTCCCGCGAGCTGAATGCCATGGAAGTCGGTGTGGTGCATGGCCTGGCGCTGATCGACCTCGACCACTTCAAACGCATCAACGATGTTCACGGCCACGCCGCCGGTGATCAGGTGCTGCAAGCGTTCGCCGGAGTGGCCACGGCCTGCCTGCGCGATGGCGATATTCTGGCCCGTTACGGCGGTGAAGAATTCGTGGTGCTGTTGCCCGATTGCGATGCCGAGCGCCTGACGGCCTGTTGCGAGCGCTTGCGCATAGCCTTCATGGATGTCGAATTGGTCGGCCTGGAGATCGCCCACCTCAGCCTGTCGGCGGGCATGACCTTGTTGGAACTTGGCGATGATCTGGATCACGCCTTGCATTGCGCCGATCAGGCGCTGTACCGCGCCAAGCGTGACGGCCGTAACCGTTGCGCGGCCGCCTGGGAGAATGTCGATGCCTGAGTTACGGGTCGGCGAACGCCAATGGGCAGTGGAGGCGGGCAGTAACCTGCTCGATGCCCTCAATCAAAACGGCGTGCCGGTGCCCTACAGCTGCCGCGCCGGTAGTTGCCACGCGTGCCTGGTCAAATGTGTCGAGGGCCTGCCCAGCGACAGCCGTCCCGATGCCTTGAGCAATGAACAGCGCCAACAGGGCTGGCGGTTGGCCTGTCAGTGCCAGGTGGTTGACGATCTGCAAGTCGAAACTTTTGACCCGCTGCGCGATGGTCTTGCCGCGCAAGTGGTCGCCAGCGATTGGCTGAGCGCCAGCGTGTTGCGCTTGCGCCTGAGCAGCGAGCGCCCGTTGCGCTATCAGGCGGGGCAGCATCTGGTGTTGTGGGCGGGGCAGGTGGCGCGGCCATATTCCCTGGCCAGCCTGCCGGAAGAAGACCGCTTTCTGGAATTCCACCTCGATTGCCGCCAACCGGGGGAGTTCAGTGACGCGGCGCGTCGCTTGAAAATCGGCGATCCGATCCGCCTCGGCGAGTTGCGCGGCGGGGCGCTGCATTACGATCCGGACTGGCACACCCGCCCGCTGTGGTTGCTGGCGGCCGGCACCGGTCTGGGGCCGTTGTTCGGCATCTTGCGTGAAGCGTTGCGTCAGCATCACCAGGGCGCCATCCGCGTCATTCACCTGGCCCATGATGCCAGTGAGCATTATCTGGCCAAACCCCTGCAAGCCATGGCCGAGGGCCGTGAAAACCTTAATGTCGAGCTGTGGACGGCGGCTGAGTTGCCCGTGGCTTTGGCGCAACTGCGCATTGTTTCCCGGCAAACCCTGGCCTTAGTCTGCGGAGCACCCGACAGCGTCGACGCCTTTGCCCGGCGCCTGTACCTGGCGGGTTTGCCGCGCAATCAACTGCTGGCGGATGTCTTTGTACCCCATGGTTGAGCGCTGATTTTTGTGGCGAGGGAGCTTGCTCCCGCTGAGCTGCGTAGCGGCCCCAAAAGTTTGTGAGCGCTGCGCACTGGAGCGCCAGCCCGGTCAAGCGGGAGCAAGCTCCCTCGCCACAGTTGATCCTCTCAGATCAGGACACGCCATGCCCGACGCCATCCAGTTTGAACGTTAGCGCGGTTTACTGACCCTGCGCCTCAACCGCCCGGAAAAGAAAAACGCCCTGACCCGCGCCATGCTCAGCCAACTGGCGGAGGGGTTACGACTTGCCGACAGCGATCCCGAGGAAGCGCCGGACCGGGAACAGCTGCGCCAGGTCATAGAAGAAGAGGGCGCGTTGTTCACCCAGCGGTTGCGCTCGCCGGAAGCGATGGCGGCGTTGTCAGCGTTTATCAGCAAACACTAACCGATCGTTCCCACGCTCTGCGTGGGAACGATCACCACAGACGAAAAAAGCCCCGCCATTCACATGGCGGGGCTTTTGTTTTTCAGCAATCGGTCACTCAGACCTGCGGGTCGCCCACGTGCAGGATCTTCATGCCGTTGGTACCGCCGGTGGTGTGGTAGCTGTCGCCCTTGGTCAGGATCACCCAGTCACCTTTCTGCACGACGCCGCGCTTGACCAGCTCGTCGATGGCTTTCTGGCTGACTTCGTTCGGTGCCAGCGAGGCCGGGTCGAACGGAACGGTGTACACGCCACGGAACATCGCTGCGCGGGCCTGGGCTTCGCGGTGCGGGGTGAACGCGTAAATCGGCACCGACGAGCGGATACGCGACATGATCAGCGGGGTGTAGCCGCTTTCGGTCAGCGCGATGATCGCTTTCACGCCTGGGAAGTGGTTGGCGGTGTACATGGTTGCCAGCGCGATGCTCTCGTCGCAGCGCTCGAATTCCTTGCCGATGCGGTGGCTGGAGGTCTTGCTGGTCGGGTGCTTTTCAGCGCCGATGCAGATGCGCGCCATGGCTTGCACCGCTTCCAGCGGGTACAGGCCAGCAGCACTTTCGGCCGACAACATCACGGCGTCCGTGTAGTCGAGTACGGCGTTGGCTACGTCGGACACTTCGGCGCGGGTCGGCATCGGGTTCTGGATCATCGACTCCATCATCTGGGTCGCGACGATCACGGCCTTGTTGTGGCGACGTGCGTGCAGAATGATTTTCTTCTGAATGCCCACCAGCTCAGCGTCGCCGATTTCCACGCCCAGGTCACCACGGGCCACCATCACCGCGTCGGAGGCTTTGATCAGGCCGTCGAGGGTTTCGTCGTCGGCCACGGCTTCGGCGCGTTCGATCTTCGCCACCAGCCAGGCGGTGCCGCCGGCTTCGTCGCGCAGTTGACGGGCGTATTCCATGTCGGCGGCGTCACGGGGGAAGGACACCGCGAGGTAGTCGACTTCCATTTCGGCGGCGAGCTTGATGTCGGCCTTGTCTTTCTCGGTCAGGGCCGGCGCCGTCAGGCCACCACCGCGACGGTTGATGCCTTTATGGTCCGACAGCGGGCCGCCGATGGTCACGGTGCAATTCAGTTCGGTGGCAGTGGCGGTATCGACGCGCATCACCACGCGGCCGTCGTCGAGCAGCAGCTCGTCGCCCACGCCGCAGTCTTTCACCAGGTCCGGGTAGTCGATGCCGACCACTTGCTGGTTGCCTTCGGTCAGCGGATGGCTGGTGGAGAAGGTGAATTGATCACCGATCTTCAGCTCGATCCGCTTGTTGGCGAATTTGGCGATACGGATTTTCGGGCCTTGCAGGTCACCCAGCAGGGCGACGAAGCGGCCGTGCTTGGCAGCGAGGTCACGCACCAGCTTCGCGCGAGCCTTGTGCTCGTCGGGGGTGCCGTGGGAGAAGTTCAGGCGGGCGACGTCCAGGCCAGCCAGAATCAGCTGTTCGAGAACTTCCGGCGAGTTACTGGCCGGGCCAAGGGTAGCGACGATTTTGGTACGACGGACGGACATGCAAAGACTCCTGAGTTCAAGCGCTAGCAGAGGCTACTATGGTCTTTGGGTGTAGTCATTGTTCGTTTGCACTACTTATTGCTTTCTTTATTGAACGTGACAACTTTACAGCACGCCATCCTGAAGATTTCCGACAACGGGTCGATACAGAGCGCAAGACAGGAGATCCCCCTATGCGATTCGTGCTCATTGCCGTCCTTGCCCTCAGTGCTGCGGGCTGCACCCATTGGTCGATGGACCATCATTTGAACAATGCCTACAGCGCCTACGAACGCGGCAACTGCGAACAGGTGATGCTCGAACTGTCCAAGGTCGATCGTGAAAGTCGTTCCCGTCGCTACGTACAGCCGGAAGTGTCGATGATGCGCGGCCAGTGCCTGGAACGGCAGAAGCTGTTCATCGATGCGGCGCAGACTTATCAGTTCATCATTGCCTCGTACCCGCAAAGCGAATACGCCTACCGCGCTCGCGCCCGTCTGGAAACCTTGCAGAGCCTGGGCCATTACCCGACGCGTAGCGCGGCGGCCGTGCGCCCGACGCAGTTCTGATGGCAGCTGTCATGCAACGGCTGGCCGCCCGGCGGTGGTGAGCTATAGTCCAAGAGATCGGTTTTAGAACCTTGCTTCTAAACCGAGGTGATACCTGTGATCGGCAGCAGGTCAGCGTTGTAAGGGCTGACGCACCAGGATCGGGGAGAGCGCGCCCAGGCTTATCAAGGAGCCGGCACGTTCCGAAGCATTAGTGCGGCCCTGCTTAAGGGCCTTGCTGGGCCATTTGCGCATGTTTACCGACCGCCGGATCGAGCGGCATCAACTGCCGTATTTTCTGAAAGTGTTCAACAGCGTCACCGACAAACCCATCGGCTTTCTGGGCAACTTGTCCAGCGACGGGCTGATGCTCATCAGCCAGTTGCCGATGATGGTAGGCGTCGACTTTGACCTGCGATTGAAAATCCCCGCCAGCGACGGCTGCCAGCAGGTCATTGACCTGAAGGCGTGTTGCCTGTGGTGCCATGAAGACGTCACGCCCCATCATTACGACGCCGGGTTCAGCCTGCAACGGGCACCGCCGGAGTACGGGCAATTGGTGGAGGCGTTGACGCAGTACTTCAGCTTTCAGCCATTGCCTGCTTCAGCCTGACAAATCCGCAACCAGTAGCAGCTGGCGCAGCCTGCTGCTACTGGGATTCGTCGCTACGTCGTTTTAATCGCCTTCTCGTTATCCAGCGACCGTTCCACCAGCATCAGCCCCAACTCACTCATCCGGTAAATTGCCATGGCCAGATGCCGCGGCTTGTCGTCCAGGCTTTCCGCCAGGTCGAGTAGCAGAATGCTGACCGTCGAAAAGGTTTCGTAGGTCTCGATGGTCAAGGCTTCGGGATTGGCATCGGGGACAACGGTGAACATTTTCATGGATCGTTCCTCGGTGGGGCGTTCGTTGGCAAAACACGGCTCAGTGTTTTCCTGTTTGAGATAGTGATCTAGAGCCCTGTTGGCAGCGTCTTGGAGTTTTCTTGAGTCGAGGGTTCCGTAGGGGGAACGCGGGATGGTATTGAGTGAATTGGGTCGAGGCATTGACACGGTTAACTCCTTGTTGGAGCTACCGCCGATTCGGAGGTAGACGAATGGACGGCAGCGAGGGAAGGAGAACCTTATGTTGGGACGGACACCACCCACAATCAGCCTGGGTCGCTGACACTTGTAGGCAGATGCGCTTCATTCTGTAGCCGTTAGCGCTGCTATTCGAGAAGTCGGGAGGAGGACAACAAGCATATTACTGACCATGAACGTCAGTTGTTACCCGATGAGGAGCATCGGGTAACAGCCGAGGAGAATTACGACTCTTGATGGTTAGCTAGTCATTAGGGTCATGCTTTTTTGGAGCTTGTGATTCTTTAAAATCGGTGGAGATAGAAATAAGTGCCAAAGAGATGAATTCTTGGTTTCGATCTATCGCTTGCAATGCACATCGGATGTTATTCGCTATTTCGGTAGCACCTCGTTGCGCTATCCAATTCGATAGTTCTTCTATAGCGGCACCCAAAGCCAGTTGGTTCTCATTGATCTGCGTTAGCACTGAAGCAAATAGTTTTGTCTCGTCCATGATGGATTCCTTGCGATAGAGCTTTCAGGTTGTTGAGTGGGACTGATTTTCGTAAGTACCCGGATTGAGGGCTTGTCGTACGTGCTCGCACGTCATATCCATGTCGGCATCGTGATATGACGATTTTATATACGATTCGACGTTACATCGTTCCAGCTTTTTTCCACCCCAAATACGCCGTCACCAACTCGGCCCCTAACTCTGAGGGCCGAGCATCCACCACCGGCACTCCATGAGCACTCAACCGCTCATGGAGCTGCGCCCGGTCATTCAAATAATCCACCGTCCCACAATAGGCCAGCGCCTCCGGCAAGGTTTGCACCGGCGTTTGCCGCAGGCTGTCGAGCAAGTCTTCGCGCAGGCTCGCCACCAGCACCCGATGCAGTTTGCTCAGGCGTTTGACGGCGGTCAGCAGTTCTTCATCGTCTTCATCCCGCAAGTTGGTCACCAGCACCACCAGTGCCCTGCGTTTTTGTCGGGCCAGCAGTTGCGTGACGGCGGCCTGGTAGTCGGCCGGGCGTTGGGTGCTGTCGAGGTCGTAGACGGTGTTGAGCAACACGTTGAGCTGGCCTGTGCCCTTGACCGGGGCAAGGTAGTGCGGATGGTTGCTGGCGAAGGTGCTCAAGCCCACCGCGTCGCCCTGGCGCAACGCGATGTAGCTGAGCAACAGGCAGGCATTGAGAGCGTGATCGAAATGCGCGAGCTCGCCGTCCTGGCTGCGCATGCGACGGCCGCAATCGAGCATGAAGATGATTTGCTGGTCGCGCTCGTCCTGGTACTCGCGGGCGATGGGGGTGCGTTGGCGGGCGGTGGCTTTCCAGTCGATCTGGCGCAGGCTGTCGCCTTCGCGGAATTCGCGCAGTTGATGGAATTCCAGGCCCAGGCCGCGACGTTGGCGCTGGCGTACGCCGAGTTGGCTGAGCCAGTTGTCCACCGCCAGCAACTGGCCGCCGTAGAGGCGGGCGAAGTCGGGGTAGACGCGGGTGGTGTCGGGTATGTTGAGCAGGCGTTTGTCGGACCACAACCCCATGGGGCTCGGCAGGTTGATTTCGCAGTATTCGAAGCTGAAATGGCCGCGCATGAGCGGGCGCAGGCGGTAGCTGATCTGGCTCTGTTGGCCAGGTTGCAGTTCGACCGACAGGGGCAGGTTTTCGACGCTCAGGCCGTCGGGTACGTGGTCGAAGATCTGAATGTTCAGTGGTTGGGTAAAATCATGCTCGACCTCCAATCGCACTTCGCTCCAGCGACCGAGTGCCAGGCTGCCGGGCATTTGTCGCTGGAGGCGCGGTGAGGGCAAACGCTTGAGGCGAATGGCATCGAGTATCGCCAGGGCCAACAGGGCTAGCAGTAATCCCCAGTTGATCGATAAAAGGCTTGATGGAACGGCGATGTTCAGCGCCCGTAAGGCGCCCAGCACGATGCCGATGGCTAGCAAGGCCGCAAGCCAGGCCAGTAGAAGCCGGGATGGTTTCATCGGCACACAGTTCCTGTGGCGAGGGAGCTTGCTCCCGCTCCAGTGCGCAGTGCTGGCAAGTTCTTCGCCCTATCAGAAATGTTGGGGCCGCTTCGCAGCCCGGCGGGAGCAAGCTCCCTCGCCACAGGGGTGGTCCGGATGGCCATGTTCACAGGCGTGGCGCCGGCACTTGGTCGAGCAGTTGCTTGAGCACCTGATCGACGTCCAGCCCTTCGATGTCCAGCTCCGGGGCAATCCGCACGCGGTGACGCAGTACCGCCAGGGCGCAACCTTTGATGTCGTCGGGAATCACGAACTCGCCTCCGCGCAACAAGGCGCGGGCGCGGGCGCAACGTGCCAGGGCGATGGAGGCGCGAGGCCCGGCGCCGAGGGTCAAACCCGGCCAGGTGCGGGTGGTGCGGGCCAGGCGCACGGCGTAATCGAGCACCTGATCGTCCAGCGGCAGGTCACTGGCAATGCGCTGCAAGGCCAGCACGTCCTTGGCTTGCAACACGGTGCGCAGCGGTTGTACATCGAGCATGTCGGCGCGGGTCGAGCGGCTGACCTGACGCACCATGTCCAATTCCTGATCGGCCTCGGGGTAATCCATGCGCACCTTGAGCATGAAGCGGTCGAGTTCGGCTTCGGGTAACGGGTAAGTGCCTTCCTGTTCGATGGGGTTTTGCGTGGCCAGCACCATGAACGGTTGAGCGATGGGCAGGGCGCGGCCTTCGAGGGTGACCTGGCGTTCCTGCATGGCTTCGAGCAACGCGGCCTGGGTTTTTGCCGGGGCGCGGTTGATTTCATCGGCCAGCAGCAGGTTGGTGAACAACGGGCCTTTGCGCAGTTTGAATTGCTCGGTTTGCAGGTCGTACACCGCGTGCCCGGTGACGTCGCTGGGCATCAGGTCCGGGGTGAACTGGATGCGGGCGTATTCGCCACCGAAGCAACGGGCGAGGGCGCGCACCAGCAACGTCTTGCCCAACCCCGGCACGCCTTCGAGCAGCACATGGCCGCCGGCGATCAGGGCGGTGAGCACATCGTCGATCACGGTGTTCTGGCCAATCACCGCTTTTTGCAACTCCGTTCTTATCGCCTGGGCCAACTGGCCGGCGCGCTGGCGCTGCTGGGCGGCGTGGGTCTGGGTGCCGGGCTCGATCTGTTCACTCATAAGGCGTTCCTCAAGGTTTGCAGGTGGGCGACCTGACGGCTGAATTCAGCGCTGGACAGCCGCTGTTTCGGTCTCGGGCTCATGGCCTGGCTGATGGCGCGTGTGGGGTGGCCGGTCAGGCGTGCGAGCACCAGCCATTGTTCGGCGACGCCGAGTTGTTCAAAACCGGGATGACGGTGGCGGACACGACGCAGGATGTCTTGCTGCAAGGCGTGCAACAGGCTGTGCTGACCGCTGCGGCGCAGCATGAAATCGGCGCTTGCGCGCAGGTGTTCCTGAAGATGCCGACGCGCCCTTGGGGCCGGCTCCAGCAACGGGCCGCTGCGCACGCCAACGTGCCAGAAACCCAAAGCGATCAAGGCGATCAGGGCCACCAGGGCTTGGGGAAAGTAACGCCACAACAAGGTCAGCAGACTGTCGTGCTCGGTATTGAACAGCAGGGTCACATCGGTGTCGGCCGTCAGGTACCACAGCAGCCAGGCGTTGTCGTACTGATTGATGGCCGGGGTTTTCCAGAGGTCGGCATCGGTGACCACGGTGATCGAACCCAGCCCGTGGCTCAGCTGCATCATGTGCGTGGCCTTGCCACTGTTGGCCCAGGCCTGGGCGAGGTTTTTCGGGTCGTCGAGGTGGAACGCGGTATCGAAGCTGAAGTAGGCCGGCGCCTCTTCGTTTTCCAGATAGAGCTTGGTCAGTTTGGGGTAGGGATCATCGCGCAGATCGGGAGGCGAGTCCTTGAGGTCTTTGCTCAGGAACTGGTGCAACTGCACCCGGTCGAGCAGCAGGTCATTGCTTTGGCCGTTCTTTTCATCCCACAGGGCTTCGGCGACGAATACCAGGCGCCCACCGGCCCGGGTCCAGTTCAACACCTGATCCACCTGGCGCGGCGACATGTTCGAGCGGTCGCCGAGCAACAACAGGCTGTGCTGACGCGGTTCGAGGGTCGGCAGGATGTCGAGGCTGTTGGCGTGGCTGACGGTCAGGCCCTGTTTGCGCAGAAAATGCTCGGCGGCCAGGTAGGGATTGGCCTGGGCTTCAGGGGACGGGCCGTGTTCGATTTGTACCTGATAGGGCGTGGCCTTGAAATACAGGTAAGCACTCAGCGCACCCAAGAGCACGACGATGAACCCGCCGACCGCCAGCCATGCCTTGCGGTTCAACGGACCGCTCCGGGGCCGAACAATGCGCGCCAGCCGTCACACAGTTCCTGTTGCAAATGCGCCGGTGGCAGGCGATGCCCGTAGGCCATGTTCTGCCAGTGTGCGGTCAGGTTTTTACTGAAGGCCAGCAACGACGGTTGCTTCAATTGTTCAACGCGCTGAAGCACTTCGCCTTCGGTGTCGGCGGGTTTGAGCGTCATGTCGAAGTCGTTCAGCAAGTGGCTGAGCAAGGCGCGATAGAGCAAGCCAAGGGCTTCACGCGGGTTGGTTTGCCAGAGGCTTTCGGCGCTGGCCGCGATATCGGCGGGCAGGGTTTCGCGGTTGAGGTCCAGGCCGAACGCCTGCTGCGGCATTGGTCGCGTCACTTTTCGGTTGAGCGCTGGCCGGCGGCTGACGAACGCCTGCAACCAGTCGCGGTAACGCCAGATCAACAGGCCAATGGCGCCGATCACCGCGCCCCACAGCAACACCTCGATCAGGTTGGCCAATGCGCCGAAACGTTGGCTGTCGAGCAAACCGAACAGCGCTTTCAGCCAGGCGGGTGTTTGACCACCGTGCGCGGTATCGTCGGCGGGCTTGTCTTCGCCGAACCGATAGCGGGTCACCGTTTCCTTGTTCTTGAACGGTGGCTGATCGAGGATGGCCTTGATGCTGTCTCGGGATGCCTGACTGGTCAGCGGTTGCTCCAGCAGACGCGGGCTGTCCGGTGACATGCCCGGTTCGGCGGCCCAGACGCTTTGCCCCGTCGGCACCAGCACACACGCCGCCAGCAGCAGCGTGATGACTGCGCTGCTCAGGCGTTGGCGCAAGCGGCGGAACACCAGTTCGATGTCCCAGGCTTCCAGCCGTGTGCGCCGGTTCAGGTAAAGGCTGAAACCACAGGCGACATAAATCGGTTCCCAGACCACCAGCACCAGGGCGTAAAAAGCATTGGTCAGGTGTTCCAGCCAGCGCCAGTCTTGTGTGGCGGCGGCAATCAAGGTCTGCCAGCCCCAGTCCAGTTCGACCTGCAGCGGCAAGAGCATGTAGAACAGCACCATCAGGCCGATCCACAACGCGGTTTCCAGGTGCACGCCGATGATTGTCAGCCATTGCGCGGCACCGGCATTGCGCTGCAACAGCACGCGTAAACGCTGTTGTCGTGCTTCGCCCTCCAGGCCTTCGAGTTGTACCACCGGCATCAGAAAGCTGCGGCTCAGGCTCAGGCGGCGCCAGGTCAGGCTGGCCAGCAGTTGCGGCGGGAGCAGGCGCGGCCATTGGCACAGGGCCTGTTTCAGCGTGGGTGTTTCGCCGAACATGGCTTTGGACAGGATGTACAGCGGTAGCCGGTCGAACGCCGGTTTGAGCCACCAGAACAGGAACAGGGCGAGGGAGGGCGACTCCCACAGCATCAGGCTGAGCAAGGTAAAAATCGGTAGGGTCACGATCGCCCAACTGGTCATCAACAGGCGTCGATGGCGCTGACTCAGCAGCACCCCCAGGTCCATGGCTTCCCAGTTTGTGCGTGGGCGAATCACTGCACTGGCGTCACTCAGGCGCATGGCAGGTCCGTCCGGCAAACAGCAGATAAGTCGCGACCAACACCCAGAGCGCTGCGCCGACCAGGTATTTGGTCAGCGGCGTGACTCCGGTCCGCGACGACCAGTAGGCTTCTATAAACGCTGCAATCAACAAAAACAGCATGACCCCGCAAATCAGCAACACGCTCTTGCTCGCCGCCACTCGCAGGGCTTCGGCGCGGGGCAAACGTCCCGGCGCGATCAACGCCCAGCCCAGTTGCAGGCCGGCGGCACCGGCCAGGGCAATGGCGCTCAGTTCGAAGGCGCCGTGCCCGATCACGAATGACCAGAAGGTTTGCCCGTAGCCGATGTGCGTCAGGTGCCCGGCCACCGCACCGATCATCAAGCCGTTGAAGAACAGGAAAAACGCGCTGCCCAGACCAAACAGCAAACCGCTGGCGAAGGTCTGAAACGCGATGCCGATGTTGTGCATGATGTAGTAACCGAACATCTCCCAGTCTTCACTGGCCGCCCGTTCTGCCAAGCGCCCCAGATGACCGGCGACGGGGTCGTACATGCTTTGCATCTCACTGACCTGCTCGGCCGGGATCAGGTTGTAGACCAGTTCCGGGAACAGATACACCAGCAGCCCGATGCCAATCAGGCTGCCAAAAAATATCAGGCTGGCGGCAAGCACGAAAGGCCATTGTTCGCGCACCAGTCGCGGGAAGTCGGCAAGGATGAAGCTCAGTACGTTGGCCCTCAGCCAACTGCGATGCCGATAAAGCTGTTGATGCCCGCGCAGCACTTGTTGCTGTAACGAGTCGACCAAAAAGCTGCTGTAACCACGCTCCTGAGCCAGGGCCAGGTGTTGGCAGAGCCGTCGATAGTCGCTGGGGAAGCTGGCGACTCGCGAGGTTTCCTTGCCGCGTTCCAGCCGTTCGAGCATGAGTGCAAACTGCTCCCATTCGGTCTTGTGGCGGCTTTCGAATAGGCTTTGCTTCATGTCGGGCCCAACAGTCCGCGGGCGATGCCGTTGAGTTCGGCCACGGCCTGCGGCGCTGAAACGTGCAGCGGTTGCGCGAGTATCGAGGCGAGTTCACCTGCCCGCGCCTCGGAGAGTTCACCCTGGCGCTCGGCAAACCCGAGGATGGCGCGTTGCTCGGTCAGCGTCAGCGCGAAAGCGGCACGGCGCGGCGGGGCATCGGGTAACTGCGGTCGGGTGAGCGGTTGTTCGCGGTAGATCACCAGCGTGCCGGCGGCCAGGTCGCCGAGGCGTTTGAAGGTGGGATGTTGCAGGCAACTGATCGCCCCGAGGAAGTAGCCGAACGGCAACATGTCGACAAATCGCAACAGGTTGCGCAGCAAGGACGCGGACCAGCCGATCGGGGTGCCATCGTCGTGCACCACGCGCAATCCCATCCATTGCTTGCCCGGCGAGCGCCCCTGATTGAGCACCTCGAACAGCACCATGTACCACCAGCTCACCACGAACAGCAAAATCGAGCCAAGCCCGGCGCCGAGTTTGCCGAGGAACGCCAGCACCATGAACAGCAGGCCCAGGATCAACCCGCGCAGGCCCAGGTCGATGGTGAACGCCAGCGCACGGACCATCAACCCGGCCGGGCGCAGTGGCAAGTCGATGCCTTCGGGCGTTTCGACCTGATACCGCGTGTCGAGTGGCGGGGCCAGCGTTGCTTTCCGTGGCAGTGCTGTGGTCTCGAGCATGGGCAACCTTGCTGTGGCCGGTTTGCGATTCGATGTCCGTTCGATGCTAGCAGCCTCTCGGGGGGAAACGACATAACTATGTATTGCACGGTATGCGGCCGGAGGTGATTGAATGACAACATTTCTGGTCGAGGCAGCCTGTGTGCGCCTAGACTTCGCCGGTCTTCTGTTCAGGAACAACCCGTGACCTCGATCTTCTGGTACGACTACGAAACCACTGGCATCAACCCCCGTTGCGACCGTCCGTTGCAAGTGGCGGGGATTCGCACCGACTTCGATCTCAATGAAATAGACGAGCCGGTCAATCTCTACTGCCAGCCCAGTGACGACATCCTGCCGCATCCGGCGGCTTGCGCGATCACCGGTATCACGCCTGGCCTTCTGGCCGAGCAAGGTTTGAGCGAAGCCGATTTCATGACCCGGGTTCATGCCCAGCTCGCCCTGCCCGGCACTTGTGGGGCAGGGTACAACACGCTGCGTTTCGACGACGAGATGACCCGTTACAGCCTGTATCGAAACTTTTTCGACCCCTACGCACGGGAGTGGCAGGGCGGCAACAGCCGCTGGGACCTGATCGACATCGTGCGCGCGGCTTATGCGTTGCGTCCCGATGGCTTCGTCTGGCCCACGGATGACGAAGGGCGGGTGACGCTCAAGCTCGAACGCCTGACCGCCGCCAATGGCATCGATCACGGAAATGCCCACGAGGCGCTATCGGATGTTCGCGCCACAATCGCCCTGGCGCGTCTGATTCGTGAAAAACAGCCGAAGTTGTATGACTGGCTGTTTCAGTTACGCAGCAAACAAAAGGTGATGGACCAGATTCGGCTGTTGCAGCCGATGGTGCACATTTCCGGACGCTTTTCGGCGGCCCGCCATTATGTCGGCGTGGTACTGCCACTGGCCTGGCATCCACGCAATCGCAACGCGCTGATTGTCTGTGACCTGCACCTGGACCCTCAGGGGCTGCTCGATCTGGATACCGAAACCTTGCGTCAGCGGCTTTATACACGCCGTGACGATCTGGCCGAAGGCGAACTGCCCGTGCCGCTCAAGCTCATACACATCAACAAGTGCCCGGTCGTGGCGCCGTTATCGGTACTTCGTCCCGAAGATCAGCAACGTTTGGGGCTGGACATGGCGCTCTATCAGGAACGGGCGCTGCGGCTAAGTGCCGCACAACAACTTTGGCAAGATAAAGTCTCGGGAATTTATGCCCGCGAGGATTTCGCCACGAGCCTGGACCCCGAGCAACAGTTATACGACGGTTTTATTGGCGATCGGGATCGACGTCTATGTGAGCAAGTCAGAGCCGCCGACCCTGCGCAATTAGCACAAGAGCAGTGGCCTTTCGATGATGAACGCTTGCCCGAATTATTGTTTCGTTATCGCGCACGCAACTTTCCCGATACGTTGAGCCTGGAAGAGCAAGAGCGCTGGCGAATATTCTGTCAGCAACGTTTGTCCGCACCGGAGTGGGGCGCTCCCAATACGCTGGAAAGTTTTCTGACAGCTGCCGCCCAATTGACGATTAGTCCTACATCGTTTCAGCAAGAGGTTCTGGATGAATGGCAGATTCATGTCCAGGCATTACGCAAACGTTTGAATATTTGAAAACGAAAATGACTTGCGATTGAATTCCGGGCATAAAAAAACGCCAGCATTTGCTGGCGTTCTTTTGGTCGCGGATCAGTCTGCGACGCGCTTGTGGCTTAGCCCAGCAGGGTAGCCCAGCCTTCAACCACGTCACCGCCCCACTTGGCTTTCCACTCTTTCAGAGTTTTGTGGTTGCCACCTTTGGTTTCGATGACTTCGCCGTTGTGCGGGTTTTTGTATTGTTTAACTTTGCGAGCACGCTTGGTGCCAGTAGTTTTTACTGCGCCGCCACGTGGAGCCTTGGTTTTGGACTCTGGATCCAATAGGGCAATGATGTCACGCAGGGATTTGGAGTATTCGCCCATCAGGGTGCGCAATTTGCCTTCGAATTCCAGCTCGGTTTGCAGTTTGTCGTCTTGGGACAGGTTCTTCAAACGGGCTTGCAGCTCTTTGATAGCTTCTTCGGTGGCGCGATATTCGTTGATCAAGGACATGAGGACTACCTTATGTTGGCGCTGGATGACAGGGTGACAGTGCGACAATAATAGTCAGGGTGTTTCATCAAGTAAACATTTAACCGAAGTTTTACTTAAATTAGTTGCGGTGAATAGGACACACATTGGAGAGGCAGTTAAATAGCGTCACAAATATTCACAGTTAACCTCTTGAAGGCTGGCTACAAGAGCACCATGCACTGGCGTATGGCACCGCCGGAACCTGTGCCGATGACCGCAATCCGCAGCCGCGCGTCATCAATACTGCAGTTTTGCTGCGCAATCGCTAGAATGGCGGCCTTTGCGAAGTTCTGGAGTTTCCCCCTCATGCGCACTTTTCGGCTGGTGATTGCTTGCCCGGACCGCGTCGGTATCGTTGCTAAAGTCAGTAACTTTCTGGCGTCACATAACGGCTGGATCACTGAAGCGAGCCATCACTCGGACAATCAGAGTGGCTGGTTCTTCATGCGTCACGAAATTCGTGCCGATTCGCTGCCTTTCGGTATCGAAGCCTTTCGCGAAGCGTTTGCACCGATTGCCCAAGAGTTCTCGATGGACTGGCGCATCACCGACACCGAGCAGAAGAAGCGCGTGGTGTTGATGGCCAGCCGTGAGTCCCATTGCCTGGCTGACTTGTTGCACCGCTGGCACAGCGACGAACTGGACTGCGAAATCGCCTGCGTGATTTCCAACCATGACGATTTGCGCAGCATGGTCGAGTGGCACGGTATTCCTTACTACCATGTACCGGTCAACCCGCAGGACAAGGAGCCGGCCTTCGCCGAAGTCTCGCGCCTGGTCAAACAGCACGACGCCGAAGTGGTGGTACTTGCCCGTTACATGCAGATTCTGCCGCCTGACTTGTGCAGCGAATATGCCCACAAAGTCATCAACATTCACCACAGCTTCCTGCCGTCGTTCGTCGGCGCCAAGCCGTATCATCAGGCTTCGATGCGCGGTGTGAAGTTGATCGGTGCCACTTGCCACTATGTCACCGAAGAGCTGGACGCCGGTCCGATCATCGAGCAGGACGTGGTGCGTGTCAGCCACAGCGACAGTATTGAAGACATGGTGCGCTTCGGTCGTGACGTCGAGAAAATGGTGCTGGCCCGTGGTCTGCGTTATCACCTGGAAGACCGGGTGTTGGTGCACGGCAACAAAACCGTCGTGTTCTGACAACCATACGGTTGAAATCCGAAGGGCCTGGGCGTTCAATCGCTTCAGGCCCTTCGCCGTTTCTGCACCGAGGACATGACCATGGCCGATCCGCTGGATAAAGCCGTTTCCAAGGCGCCCGCCACATTGGGCGAGGGCTGTTTGAGCCGCTACGATCCGGACGACCTGAGCCCCGAAGACGGCACGGAGTTTCCCGGCGCCGCCGAGTTGTGGGAGCAGTTGCAGGACGATTCCGACGATACAGCCAGGGAGGCCTGAAAAGATCCTGTGGCGATCTTTAAGCTTGCTTGAACTTCATCAACTTCTTCAGCAATGGCCGCCCGAGCATCAGCAGAAACACCGGGCCACCGACCACCAGATAGAAGTAATAAGTCACTGTCCGCCAGATCAGAATCGCCGCCGCCGCGGTGGATTTCCCCACCATCGGCGCCAGCAGCGCCGCCGATGTCAGTTCCGCCGCCCCGGCACCGCCCGGCAACAGACTGAATTGCCCCGCACTCAATGACAGCATCTGGATCAGAAAGCACCAGGCCCATTGCAAGTCCACGCCCAGCCCGCGTAATGCCAGATACAGCACGCTATACCGCAAGACCCAATGCAGGCAGGTCAGGGCAAACACCGTGATCAATGTTTGAAAGGGTAACTTCAGTGTGTCGGTGAATGCCGCCAGGAAGTGCAGGAGCTTTCGCGCCCAACGAAGCCGGGTCGCTTCCTTGACATTGAAACGGGCGAGCAACCGACCACTCAGGCGAATCAGCGAACGGTGGCAGCGAGCCATCAATACACAGCTGAACAGCCCGCCGAACAACGAGATGGCGCTGACCGTCAGCATCCATTCCAGGCGCTGACTGAGGTGCTGGAACAGTGCATAAATCAGAATCGCGCTCAGCGCGCAGAGAAAAAACAGCAAGTCGCTCAACTGGTCCATGGCGAACACGGCGCTGCCCCTGGCCGGCCGCACGCCGTGGCGCGCCAACAGGGCCATGATGGTCAGCGGTCCACCACTGCCGCCGGGGGTGGCGCAGTAGGCGAACTCGGCGGACATCACCACCCCGAGGCTTTTGAGTCGGCTCACCTTGTCACGCTGATCGCCCAGCAACAGGCGCAAGCGCAGGGTGTTGAGCACCCAGCACAACAGGATCATGCCGAACATGATCAGCAGCCATTCCAGCGGGAAGCGTTGCAACCGTGACCATGTCTCGCCGCCGCCCAGCAACGCCGGGATGAGCACCGCAGCGAGCAGCGCGATGACCAGCAGAATTCCCCGGCTCATGCTGCGCGACCGATGGGGTCGCGTTGCAGTTTCAACCAACCGGCCTTGGTCATCGGCACACGGCCCTCGTCGAGCAAGCGCTTGAGCGTTTGCAGCCAATATTGACGCGAGAACTCATGTCGCATGTCCACCGGGTGCAGGCCGAGACGAATCACCGGCGCCTGGCGCCAGCGCTGTTCGCGCTGATCGCTGACGATTTTCGACAGGCCACGGCGCCAGGCGCTGCGTGCGCTCCAGACCAGGCCTGGGGCATCGATCGCAGTGAAATCCGGCAAACGATACAGGTACTGCGAATCGCTGGTGTAGCGCAGCGGTAACTGACGCAACGCCTGACGGGTGCCTTCGCTCATCAGCCAGGCGGGGGCGACAAAGCCTTCGAGCGGCCAGTTGTAGCGATGGAATACCTCGATTCCGGCGCGCAGGCGGGCGAGGGCGGCGTCTAGAGGCAGGTCATAGAACTCGCCTTCATGGGTATAGATCCGGCGCATGAACCAGTCTCGGGGAGTGGTGGGAATCGACCCTTCATCGCAATGGTAGTAACCGTGCAGTACCAGTTCGTCGCCGCGAGCGACGCGACGGCTCAGCAAGTGTCGAAACTCCGGATGTGCGTCAAGGTCGTCATGTTTGTGGAAATTCGGCACCACCAGCCAGGTCATCGGCACTGTACCCAATGCGTCGACGGCTTCGACGAAGGCCTGGTAATCGGGCCAGGTCTGCGGTGCAACGTCGTGTAGCACCAACAACAGACTGGGTGTGTTCATGGGCTCAGCCATTGGCGATCAGCGGCCATTGCGTGCCGAGTACGGCGTGATAGTGCCCCAGCAGGCTGTGGACCACGGTGTCCCAGGCGTAATGTTGCTCGACATGTCGGCGGGCCTGTTTGCCCAACGCGGCGCTGCCTTGGCTGAACAGTTCGCGAACGGTGTTGGCCATCGCCACTGGATTGTTCGGCGCGCAGAGCAGGCCGCATTGATCGGTAACAATCTCTTGAAAAGCCCCGGCCGCCACGGCCACCACGGGAATGCCACTGGCCATGGCTTCGAGAACCACCAGGCCAAAGGTTTCCTGATCGCCGGCATGCACCAGCGCGTCGGCGCTGGCCATCAGGCGTGCGACTTGCGCTGCCGGGCAGAATTCATCGAGGACGGTGACATTGCGCGGCACCAGGGTCGGCATCGACGAGCCCACCAGCAGCAAGTGGTAGCGACGCCCCAGGCGTTTCATGCAGTTGAGCAGCACCGGCAGGTTTTTTTCCTTGGAGCCGCGGCCGGCGAAGATCAGCAGGTGAGTGTTTTCATCGATGCCCAATTCGGCCCGCAGGCCTGGATCCCGAACGCTGGGGTTGAACGTTTGCAGGTCGACGCCCAGGGGCTGTACGAAAACGTTCTTCACCCCCAACCCGATCAGTTTGTCGGCCATGACCTGGCTTGGCGCCAGAACCCGGTCGAAGTTGCCGTAGAGCTTGCTGACATAAGCCTCGACATTGGGTGTAACCCAGTTGCCCATGCGATTGCTGACCAGCATCGGCAGGTCGGAGTGATAAAAACCGATTACCGGCACATCGAGTTGTCGCTTGGCGTCCAAAGCGGCCCAGGCGGTCAGGTAAGGGTCGCCGACTTCAATCAGATCGGGTTGTAAATCTCGCAGAACATTGCGCCACGGTCCGAGACGGAGGGGGAAGCGATAACCCTTGCCGAAGGGCAGGGCGGGGGCCGGAACCGTATAGACACCATCCTGTTCACTCAAATGCGCCCCTGGGACCAGCAGGCTATGGCAAATGCCGGGTTTGATGCCCAAACGACGGTGCTTGGCATCCAGATACGTGCGCACGCCACCGCTGGCAGGGGCGTAGAACATGGTTATGTCAGCGATATGCACGATGAACATCCCTCCGGGTTCGATGTGCTCCCTTTGGTTGACCTATATGAAGGATAGATGTTCGGTTGGGTTTTGCGGCGATGCCGAGGGCTTTGGACCGTTGAGTGGCGAGGGAGCTTGTTCCCGCTCGGCTGCTAAGCAGTCGTAGAATCAGCTGGTGTGTTCAATCTGACACACCTTCAATCCCGATTTTGGGGTCGCTTTGCGACCCAGCGGGAGCAAGCTCCCTCGCCACGGTGTCTGTGAACAGACGCTAGATACGGAAACTGCCTACCAATTGCTTCAATCGAGAAGCCTGTTGCTCAAGGTCCGAGCACGCCCGCAGGGTCGATTGCAGGTTTTCCACGCCTTCCTGGTTCAGCGTGTTGATCTCGGTGATGTCCACGTTGATCGACTCCACCACCGCCGTCTGTTCCTCGGTCGCCGTGGCCACCGACTGGTTCATGCCGTCGATTTCGCCGATGCGCAACGTCACGCTGTTCAGGCGCTCGCCCGCCAGGTTGGCGATTTCCACGCTGTCCTGGCTGTGGCGCTGGCTGTCGCTCATGGTGCTGACGGATTCGCGGGCGCCGACTTGCAGCTCTTCGATCATGGTCTGCACCTGTTGCGCCGACTCCTGCGTGCGGTGCGCCAGGTTGCGTACCTCGTCGGCCACCACGGCAAAACCGCGCCCGGCTTCACCGGCCCGCGCTGCTTCGATGGCGGCGTTGAGCGCCAGCAGGTTGGTTTGCTGGGAAATGCTGGTGATCACTTCGAGAATCTGCCCGATGTTCACGGTTTTGCTGTTCAGCGATTCGATGTTGGTGCTCGAAGCGCTGAGCATGCTCGACAGCTGATTCATCGCGGCAATGCTGCGATCCACCACTTGCTGGCCGTCTTCGGCCAGGCTGCGGGCATCGCTGGCCTGATTCGATGCCTGGGCGGCGTTACGGGCGATTTCCTGAGCAGCGGCGCCGAGTTGGTTGATGGCCGCGGCGACGCTGCTGGTGCGCGAAGCTTGCTGGTCGGAGTTGAACATCGACGAGTTCGAGGCCGCCACCACCCGCAAGGCCACTTCGTTGACCTGGCCGGTGGCCGAGGACACTTCGCGGATCGATGTATGAATTCGCTCCACGAAACGATTGAACGCCGTGCCAAGGACGCCGAATTCGTCCTGATTCTGGATGATCAGGCGTTTGGTCAGGTCGCCTTCACCGTCGGCGATGTCTTCCATGGCGCGGGTCATCACGTGCAGCGGCTGGATCAGCAGGCGGATCAGCATGCCCAACAAGCCAATGATGATGGCCACGGCAATCAGGGTCGCGATGATCGCCGAGGTGCGGAATTCGCTGAGCATGGAGAAGGCTTTGTCCTTGTCCACCGACAGGCCGATGTACCAGTTGACCGAGGACAGTCCCTTGATCGGGGTGAAGGTTACGATGCGGGTTTTGCCGTCGACTTCGATCTCGCTCGGCTTATTACCGATGACGGGCGTGTCTTGTGGGTAGACGTCCTTGAGGTTTTTCATCGCCAGCGTTTTGTCCGGGTGGACCAGGATCTTGCCGTCGGCGCTGACCAGGAACGCATAGCCCATGCCGTCGAAGTCCAGCGCGTTGAGGCTGTCGGTGATCGCTTGCAGGCTCAGGTCGCCACCGACCACACCGATGTTCTGACCGTCCTTGAGAACGCTGTCGACGATGGAAATCACCAACTGGCCAGACGCCAGGTCGATGTAAGGTTCGGTCAAGGCCGACCCGCTGGTGCTTTGCGCGCTCTTGTACCAAGGGCGGACGCGAGGGTCATAGCCGTCGGGCATCTTGCTGTCCGGACGGATAATGAAGGTGCCATCCTTGTTGCCCAGGTAGGCACCCATGAAGGTCGATGTGACAGCCTTCTGTTCCAGCAGTTTGGCGACGTTGTCGGTCTCGGCGTTCAGGGCAACGGTCTGTGACAGGTTTTCGATCAACAGGCTACGACCCGCCAGCCAGGTCTGAATGTTCTTGGCGGTGACGTTACCCATTTCTTGCAGGTAGTTGTCCAGGTCGCGGCGTATCGCATTGCGCTGCAAATAGTCGTTGTACAGTGTGAACGAAGCGAATGCGGCGATAACGATCAGGGCGGCGGCAAGCAGTATTTTATGGCTGAAGCGCAGGTTTTTATTCATGGCTTGGGGTCCGCTAGGTCTTAATGTCCAGGGCGTGCTTTTATAAAGGCACGCAAATTGGGCAGTGTTGAAAGTAAGCTGATAGTTCCGTCTCTCCTTAGGGAATTACCGACGCTATTTTCAGTCTGGTCTCTCGGTTGTTATCGGCCATGCAGGATCAAAGATTAACCATGGGTGACAAAATGCCTGACTCATCGCAACTCGTTATCGGCGCTGACCTCGCTGGCCAGCCAATCGCCCAGGCCATGCGCCTGGCGAACCGTCACGGTTTGGTAGCGGGCGCTACCGGGACCGGTAAAACCGTTACGTTGCAGCGCCTGGCCGAAGCGTTCAGCGATGCAGGCGTGGCGGTGTTCGCGGCGGACATCAAAGGCGACTTGTGCGGCCTGGGCGCCGCCGGTAACCCTCAAGGCAAGGTCGCGGAGCGGATCGCCGGCATGCCCTGGCTGAACCATAAGCCTCAGGCGTATCCGGTAACCCTGTGGGATATTCACGGTCAGTCCGGTCATCCATTGCGCACCACTTTGAGCGAAATGGGGCCGTTGCTGCTCGGCAGCCTGCTGGAGCTGAGCGACAGTCAGCAGTCGGCACTTTATGCGGCGTTCAAGGTGGCCGACCGCGAAGGGCTGTTGCTGCTGGATTTGAAAGATTTGAAGGCTCTGCTCAATCACCTGCGTGATAACCCCGTATTACTGGGCGATGACGCGGCACTGATGACCACCGGTTCCAGCCAGGCACTGTTGCGCCGTTTGGCGACGCTGGAACAGCAGGGCGCCGAAGCGTTGTTCGGTGAACCGGCACTGAAACTGGAAGATATTTTGCAACCGGCGATGGACGGTCGCGGGCGCATCCATTTGCTCGACGCCAGCCGTCTGGTGCACGAAGCGCCGAAGGTCTACGCGACGTTCCTGCTGTGGTTGCTGGCTGAATTGTTCGAGCAACTGCCGGAACGCGGCGATGCCGATAAACCGCTGCTGGCGCTGTTTTTCGACGAGGCGCACTTGTTGTTCGCCGGTACGCCCAAGGCGTTGCAGGATCGTCTGGAACAAGTGGTGCGGCTGATCCGTTCGAAAGGCGTGGGCGTGTATTTCGTCACCCAATCGCCGGGGGACTTGCCGGATGATGTGCTGGCTCAGTTGGGCCTGCGTGTTCAGCATGGCTTGCGCGCGTTCACCGCCAAAGAGCAGAAATCCCTGCGGGCAGTGGCCGAGGGCTTCCGGCCGAACCCGGCATTTGATGCCTTGTCGGTGTTGACTGAGCTGGGCATCGGCGAGGCGTTGGTCGGCACCTTGCAGGACAAGGGCACGCCGGAGATGGTCCAGCGTGTACTGGTCGCACCGCCGCAATCGCGGATCGGGCCGCTGACCGAGACTGAGCGCACGGTGCTGATTGCCGGTTCGCCGTTTAAAGGGCGATATGACAAACCGGTTGATCGCGAATCGGCCTATGAAGTGCTGATGGGGCGCAAGGGGTTGGCGCCGGAGCCTGAAACCGCACCGGGCAAACCTGCACCCGAAGAGCCGAGTTTTACCGAACAGGCCGGGGAATTCCTCGGTACGGCGGCAGGACAGGCGCTTAAATCGGCGATGCGACAGGCGGCCAATCAATTGGGCCGACAACTGGTACGCGGGTTGATGGGGTCATTGCTTGGGGGCAGCAAGCGCCGCTAGCGAGTGTACGCAGTCAAAATGTGGGAGCGGCGGTGTGGCGCTCCCACATTAAATTTGAGTCAGGATTTAGGTTTTGCGTGCGCCGCAAGGCGCTCCAGCGCCGCCCTTAGATTCGGGTCGGTAATCCCGTCAGCCGTCGCCTGAATGGTCGCCGCGGCATCCGTCGACAAATCCATGGTATGCCCAGCCGCTCCTTGCTGAACGGTCGGTGGCTGCACCTTGAACAGGATCCGCGTCAGGCTGGCGAACTCGTCGAACAGCTGTAACTGGCGTTGCAGACGCTTTTGTTGATAACGCAGGCGGGTGGCCCAGTGACCGTCGGTGACAATCAGCAATAAACTGCCTTCGCGCCACGACGCCACATGGCAATGCTCGCGGGCGGCCGGTTGCAGCTGGCTTTCCACCAGACGTTGCAAATGACCCAGGCGTTGAGCGTGGCCAAAGATGGCTTTCAGCGGTTTGGCTTCGCGAAGCAGAACGGCGGGTGCTCTGGCCGTGAGAGGGCGAAATGCCATGATCGAACACCTGAAGTAACAGAACGGCCATGGTAACAGAAAGCACCCGCTGGTCCCGACCCATTGCTTTACGAGCGCTTTACCCATTAAATCAACGAGTAACTTGTACCCTCAATGGGTTGAAGTTCAGTAAAAAGCCCTTATTTTAAGTGAGCCCCGTCACAGCGCAGTGCATGCATCGTGGAACAACGCCACTTTCCTCACCATCGTTTCCGGGTAGAATGCTCGTTCGCATGCGGCCATGAGGGCTGCACGGGCGACTCACGGGGCCGCCCTCCATCCCTTTAGTGTGGAAGATCCTGCCGATATGTTTGCGCCTTTGTTAAAGAAACTTTTTGGAAGCAAGAACGAGCGTGAAGTCAAACGCATGCTCAAGACGGTGCAGCTCGTCAATGCCTTCGAAGAGCAAATGGTGGCCCTTTCGGACGATCAATTGCGTGCCAAGACCAACGAGTTCAAGGCCCGCCTCGCCAAAGGGGAAACCCTCGACAAGCTGCTGCCAGAAGCCTTTGCGGTCGCCCGCGAAGCCGGTAAGCGCGTCATGGGTATGCGCCACTTCGATGTCCAGCTGATCGGCGGCATGACCTTGCATGAAGGCATGATCGCGGAAATGCGTACCGGTGAAGGCAAGACCCTGGTGGCAACACTGGGCGTTTACCTCAACGCGCTGTCCGGCAAGGGCGTGCACGTTGTGACGGTGAACGACTACCTGGCCCGTCGTGACGCCAACTGGATGCGTCCGCTCTACGAATTCCTCGGCATGACGGTCGGCGTGGTCACGCCATTCCAGCCGCCGGAAGAGAAGCGCGCCGCTTACGCCGCCGACATCACCTACGGCACCAACAACGAATTCGGTTTCGACTACTTGCGCGACAACATGGCGTTCAGCATGGAAGAAAAATTCCAGCGCGAACTCAATTTTGCCGTGATCGACGAAGTCGACTCCATCCTCATCGACGAAGCCCGTACCCCGCTGATCATCTCCGGTCAGGCCGAGGACAGCTCCAAGCTGTACATCGAGATCAACAAACTGATCCCGCAGCTTGAATTGCACATCGAGGAAGTCGAAGGGGAAGTCACCAAGGCCGGCCATTACACCATCGACGAGAAGACCCGTCAGGTCGAACTCAACGAAGCCGGTCACCAGTTCATCGAAGAAATGCTCACCCGCGTCGGCCTGCTGGCTGAAGGCGAGAGCCTGTATTCGGCGCATAACCTGGGCTTGCTGACTCACGTCTATGCCGGCCTGCGTGCGCACAAACTGTTCCATCGCAATGTCGAGTACATCGTGCAGGACGGTCAGGTGGTGCTGGTCGACGAACACACCGGCCGTACCATGCCGGGTCGCCGTTTGTCCGAAGGTCTGCACCAGGCCATCGAAGCCAAGGAAAACCTGAACATCCAGGCCGAGAGCCAGACCCTGGCGTCGACCACGTTCCAGAACTACTTCCGTCTGTACAACAAGCTGTCCGGCATGACCGGTACCGCGGACACCGAAGCGTTCGAATTCCATCAGATCTATGGCCTGCAGGTCATGGTCATCCCGCCGAACAAGCCGTTGGCGCGTAAAGACTACAACGACCTGGTGTTCCTGACCGCCGAAGAGAAATACGCGGCGATCATCGGCGACATCAAGGAGTGCATGGCTCAGGGCCGTCCAGTGCTGGTGGGTACCGCCACCATCGAAACGTCCGAGCACATGTCCGGCCTGCTTCAGAAGGAAGGCATCGAACACAAGGTTCTGAACGCCAAGTTCCACGAAAAAGAAGCCGAAATCATCGCTCAGGCCGGTCGTCCGGGTGCACTGACCATCGCCACCAACATGGCCGGTCGTGGTACCGACATCCTGTTGGGCGGTAACTGGGAAGTGGAAGTGGCTTCGCTGGAAGACCCGACCCCTGAGCAGATTGCCCAGATCAAGGCCGACTGGCAGAAACGTCACCAGCAAGTGCTGGAGTCGGGCGGCTTGCAGGTGATCGCTTCCGAGCGTCACGAATCGCGTCGTATCGACAACCAGTTGCGCGGTCGTGCCGGTCGTCAGGGCGACGCCGGTTCCAGCCGTTTCTACCTGTCGCTGGAAGACAGCCTGATGCGCATCTTCGCCTCTGACCGGGTGAAGAACTTCATGAAGGCGCTGGGCATGCAGTCCGGTGAAGCGATCGAGCACCGCATGGTGACCAACGCCATCGAGAAGGCTCAGCGCAAGGTTGAAGGCCGCAACTTCGACATCCGTAAGCAGCTGCTTGAGTTCGACGACGTCAACAACGAACAACGTAAAGTGATCTATCACATGCGTAACAGTTTGTTGGCCGCCGACAATATTGGCGAAACCATTGCCGATTTCCGTCAGGACGTGCTCAACGCAACCGTCAGCGCACACATTCCGCCACAATCGCTGCCTGAGCAGTGGGACGTGTCCGGTCTGGAAGCGGCGTTGCAGAGCGACTTCGGTGTGGCGCTGCCGATCCAGCAATGGCTCGACGAAGACGACCACCTGTACGAAGAAACCCTGCGTGAGAAGCTGCTCAACGAACTGATCGCCGCGTACAACGAGAAAGAAGACCAGGCCGGTGCCGAAGCACTGCGCTCCTTCGAGAAGCAAATCGTACTGCGCGTGCTCGACGACCTGTGGAAAGACCACCTGTCGACCATGGATCACCTGCGTCACGGCATTCACTTGCGTGGTTATGCGCAGAAGAACCCGAAGCAAGAGTACAAGCGCGAGTCCTTCACCTTGTTCTCCGAGCTGCTGGATTCGATCAAGCGCGACTCGATTCGTGTGCTGTCGCACGTTCAGGTGCGCCGCGAAGATCCGGAAGCCGAAGAGCAACGTCTGCGTCAGGAAGCCGAGGCGCTGGCTGCGCGCATGCAGTTCCAGCACGACGAAGCGCCTGGCCTGGAGCAACCGGAAGTGTTGGGTGAAGAGATCGATGTAGCTCTCGCCACCGCACCGGTACGCAACGAGCAGAAGCTGGGCCGCAACGAGCTGTGCTACTGCGGCTCGGGCAAGAAGTACAAGCATTGCCACGGGCAGATCCAGTAAACCCCGTTTCAAACGCTGAAATACCCGCGCCGCGACCGGCTTCTGCCGTCGCGGCGTTTTGCCATTTAAACCACCGTCCATCGCACTGACGGTGCCAACATTTTTTAAGGAGCGCATTCATGGCTGTTGGTCTTGGTCCTTTGCCAACGTTGCACCCGGTTGCCGGTTTTGAACTCGGTATCGCCTCGGCCGGTATCAAGCGCCCGGGGCGCAAGGATGTCGTGGTCATGCGCTGTGCCGAAGGTTCCACAGTGGCGGGCGTGTTCACCCTGAACGCCTTTTGCGCCGCTCCCGTGATCCTGGCCAAGCAACGCGTGCAAGGTCCGGTACGTTACCTGCTGACCAACACCGGCAATGCCAACGCCGGCACCGGCGAACCAGGCCTGGCCGCCGCCGAGCGCACCTGCGCCAAGCTGGCTGAGCTGACCGGCGTTGATGCCAGCCTGGTGCTGCCGTATTCCACCGGCGTGATCGGCGAACCGCTGCCGGTCGAGAAAATCGAAGGCGCGTTGCAAGCTGCCCTCGATGATTTGTCGGAAAACAACTGGGAAGCTGCCGCCACCGGCATCATGACCACCGACACTCTACCCAAGGGCGCCAGTCGTCAGTTCCAGCATGACGGCGTGACCATCACTGTCACCGGCATCAGCAAAGGCGCGGGCATGATTCGCCCGAACATGGCGACCATGCTCGGTTACATCGCCACCGACGCCAAAGTCTCCCGCGAGGTGCTGCAAAACCTGCTGCTGGACGGCGCCAACAAGTCGTTCAACCGCATCACCATCGACGGCGACACCTCGACCAACGACTGCTGCATGCTGATCGCCACCGGCAAGGCCGCACTGCCGGAAATCACCCGTGCCGAAGGCGAGCTGTTCGCCAAGTTGAAACAAGCGGTATTCGAAGTGTGCATGGACGTGGCCCAGGCCATCGTGCGTGACGGCGAAGGCGCGACCAAGTTCGTCACCGTTGAAGTCAACGGCGGCGGCAATCACCAGGAATGCCTGGACGTCGGTTACACCGTGGCCCACTCGCCGCTGATCAAGACTGCGCTGTTCGCCTCCGATCCGAACTGGGGCCGCATCCTGGCCGCTGTAGGCCGTGCCGGTGTACCGAACCTGGACGTGAGCAAGATCGACGTATTCCTTGGCGAGGTGTGCATCGCCAGCCGTGGCGCGCGTTCTGCCACCTACACCGAAGCCCAGGGCGCGGCGGTGATGCAGCAGGAAGAAATCACCATCCGCATCGAGCTGGGTCGCGGCGATTGCAGCGAAACCATCTGGACCACCGACCTGTCCCACGAATACGTGAAGATCAACGCCGAGTACCGCACGTAAGACAGATCGCTTTCGCGGGCAAACCTCGTTCCTACAGGTCACACCACCTGTAGGAGCGAGCGGTGCGGCGATCCGACTTGCCCGCGAAGACGGACCACCAGACGCTAAAGATTCTGGCTTGTACTCTTACCAAAAGGCGCCCGAACATGAGCCTCCACCTGATCATCGGCGACAAACTGTATTCTTCCTGGTCCCTGCGCGCCGCGCTGGCCCTCGACCTGACCGGCGCGTCCTACACCGAAGAACTGATCAAGCTGAACCAGCCGGACACCCGCGCACGCGTGCTCAAGCATTCGCCGACCGGGAAAGTCCCGCTGCTGAAAAGCGAACACGGCACCATCGCCGATTCGCTGGCGATTGCCGAGTACCTGGCCGAGCAATTTCCCGATGCCGGCCTCTGGCCCAAAGACACCGCCGCCCGAGCCCAGGCGCGTTCGGCCTGCGCGCAGATGCACAGCGGTTTCTTCGCCATGCGCGGCAACATGCCGTTCGACCTGAGCCACAATGCGCCGTTGTTGCCGACTCCGCCTGACGTTCAGGCCGAGATCGAGCGCATGCTGGCGTTGTGGGCTGAATGTCGTGCGGCCGCGACTGAAGCCGGCCCGTTCCTGTTCGGTGGCGCGACCCTGGCCGATGCGTTTTTCGCACCGATCGCCGTCCGCCTGCGCACCTATCAAGTGAAGCTGCCCGAGGTCGATGCAGCCTATGTCGAAACCATTTACCAATGGCCAGCTTTCAAGGCCTGGCAGAAGGCAGGTCTGGAGGAGGTCGGGCAGTGAAACGAGTACACGTGGCCGCGGCGGTTATCCGCGATAGCAACGGCAAGATCCTCATCGCCCGGCGTGCCGACACCCAGCATCAGGGCGGCTTGTGGGAGTTCCCCGGTGGTAAGGTCGAGGATAACGAATCCGTCGAAACCGCCCTGGCCCGCGAGCTTCACGAAGAGTTGGGCATCGTGGTCAATACCGCGCGACCGTTGATCAAGGTTCGCCACGACTACCCGGACAAGCAGGTGTTGCTGGATGTCTGGGAAGTCTCGGCGTTTACCGGCGAACCCCATGGTGCCGAAGGCCAGCCTTTGGCCTGGGTGACTGCGCGGGAACTGCTGGACTACGAGTTTCCGGCCGCCAACCAGCCGATCGTCGCGGCTGCACGCTTGCCCGGCGAGTACCTGATCACCCCGGACGGTCTGGAAACCCCGGCCTTGCTGCGCGGTATCCAGAAAGCCATCGCGGGCGGCATCAAGCTGATTCAGTTGCGTGCGCCCAATGGCTATGACCCGCAATACCGCGATTTGGCGGTGGACGCGGCAGGGCTGTGTGCCGGCAAGGCGCAGTTGATGATCAAGGGGCCGTTTGAATGGCTGGGGGACTTTCCGTCCGCCGGCTGGCACATCACTGCCGCGCAGTTGCGCAAGTACGCGGCGGCCGGCCGACCGCTACCGGCGTCGCGCTGGTTGGCGGCGTCCTGCCACAACGCTGAAGAACTGGCGCTGGCCGAGCAGATGGGCGTGGACTTTGTGACTCTGTCGCCGGTGCAGCCGACCCAGACGCACCCGGATGCTCAGCCGCTGGGTTGGGAGCTGGCGTCGACTTTGATCGAAGGCTTCAGCAAACCGGTGTTCTTGTTGGGTGGTGTTGGCCCGGTAGAGCGGCAGAAAGCCTGGGAAGCGGGCGCGCAGGGTGTGGCGGGGATTCGGGCGTTCTGGCCTGAGGCTTGATTTGCAGTGCTGTGATCATTCCCACGCTCCGCGTGGGAATGATCAGTCGATCAGTTTGAAGGTTTCGCCGCAGGCTGCCATAAAATCTCGGCAATCCCCTGGCGCTTGGCAATCAACCGTGCCGCCACAAACAACAAATCCGACAACCGATTGATATACGCCAGGCCCACCCCGGCCAACGGTTCGATCGTATTCAACTGCTGACACCGGCGTTCGGCACTACGCGCCAGGCTGCGGCACACGTGGGCCTGGGCAATCAGCGCCGAACCGCCGGGCAGAATGAAATTCTCCAGCGGCCCCAGCTCTTCATTCCACACATCAATGGCCGCTTCCAGCCGTTCGATTTCTGCCGTGTTCAGTGCCTGATACACCGGCATCGCCAGTTCGCCACCGAGGTCGAACAACCGATGCTGGCAGGGCGCCAATACCTCGATCACTTCGCCAAGCCCGGGAAACTCGCCACTTTGCGCCGCCAACCCGGCCAACAGCACGCCCACCTGGCTGTTCAGCGTATCGACCTCGCCAATGGCCTCGATTCGCGGATGGTCCTTGGGCACCCGGCGGCCGTCACCAAGCCCGGTTTCGCCTTTGTCACCGGTGCGGGTGTAAATCTTCGACAAACGAAAGCCCATGGTTACCTCGACAGCTGATTGAGTTCTTGAGAGTTCACCGCAGTGCCCGACAAAGGCAGGCGCAAGGTGAAGCAAGTGCCTTGGCCCGGCGTCGATTGCACTTCCATCTGGCCCTTGTGGTTGTTGGTGATGATGAAATACGAAACCGAGAGCCCAAGACCGGTGCCCTGACCGATTTCCTTGGTGGTGAAGAACGGCTCGAACGTGCGTTTGCGCACGCTTTCGCTCATGCCGATGCCGTTGTCCTCGACCTGGATTTCCGCCCACGGCGGATTCAGTTTTGTGCGCAGAATGATCCGCCCCGGTTCGCGGTCGTCTGTACGCTGGTGAATGGCTTGCGCAGCGTTTTTCAGCAGGTTGAGCAGCACCTGTTCCAGTTCGTTGGCGGTGCCGGGTACCGGGCCCAGCGCCGGATCGAACTGGCGAATGATCGCCTGGCCCTTGAAGTCGAAGCCGATGGCCAGGTCGAAGTCGTTGCCGGCGATTTCCACCGCTTGATCGATCAGTGCCGGCAGGTCGCATGGCGCCATTTGCCGAGTGCTGCGGCGGCTGAAGCTGAGCATGTGGGTCACGATCTTCGCCGCCCGGGCGCCAGCCTGCTGAATGCCGTCGAGCAGCTGCGGTACTTCACGCGCTTTCAGGTACTTATTGACCGTTTCCAGTTCGATGCCCATTTGCTCGGCCTGTTCGAGGTTCTTCGGCAGGTCGGGGGACAGACGTCGACGAATGTTCTGCACATTGTGCAGGATTGCGCCCAGCGGGTTGTTGATCTCATGGGCCATACCGGCGGCGAGGCCGCCGACCGAGAGCATTTTTTCCGACTGCACCATCATCTCTTCCAGGGACAGACGCTGGGTGATGTCGTCGATCCGGATGACCACGCCACGTCCGGCACCGCCCATCAACGGGTAGAACGTCAGGGCGTAATGCCGGGGTTCGTCGTCCTTGGGCCAGGTAACGCGTTCGATCTTGGCCACCGTATGCTGCTCGACGGTTTGCTTGAGCTGCGGCAGGAACGGCTTGAGGGGTTTGAAGGCGAGAAAGATCGGCTGGTTCAAGGCTTCGTCCAGGCGCGTGCCGGACAGTGCGCTGGCCTCCTGATTCCACTGGGTCACGTAAAGCTGCTCGTCGAGGGCGATCAGTGCCGATGGCATGGAGTCGATGATGCTGTTGAGGTAGTTCTGGAAACCGGTAAGTTTTTTCTCGATCTTGCTCCGCACCTGAACTTCCAGTTCCAGCTTGCGGTTGGTGTGACGGGTTTCTTCGGCCAGCCCCTGGGCCTGGTCGTAAGCCGCCTGGGAATCGTCGCGGGCGCGCTTGAGCTGCTGCTCCCGGGCCTCGATGCGCGAGAGCATGGTGTTGAACGCTTCGGCGAGGCTGCCGATTTCGTCGTGGTTGCCGCGAGAGGCGCGCAGGGCGTAGTTCTCTTCCCGGGTGACTTGCCGGGACAGCTCTTCGAGCTGATGGATGGGGCGGGTAATCAGGCGTTTGATCTGCCGGGCGATCACCAGCCACAACAGCACGCTGAAGATCAGAATCCCCAGGCTGGCGGTCAGGGTCCCGGTGTAGAACGCCATCGGCAATTCGCTGCTGGCCACCAGCAGCAAATGCCCGGGAGCGGTGCCGGGGCGGGGCAGGGTGATCACTTGATTGCTGCGAAACTCCGTGGCTTGCCAGGCTTCGAGGTGCTGGTAGTGCTCTGGCAGGCTCAGCATGTCGCCGTGTTGCAGCTGCGCCAGACGCGTACCCGTGCCGTCGTAAAGGGCTGCCGCACGCAGTGGTGAATAACTGTTGAGTTCGTTGAGCAGGCGTTCGGCGTTTTGCGGCGACTTCAGGGCGTCGGACACCAGGCTCGGGTTGGACACCAGTCGGCCGATGGTCTGCAGGGCCTGGGGGGCCATGCTTTCCTGGGAGATGTAATACGCGGCACTGATAAAGGTCAGGTTGGCGACCAGCAAAACGGTGGTCAACAGCACCAGCAGGGCGGCCAGCAGTTTCTGGCCGACCGGAAGGTTTTCAAGGCGCTGGCGCAATGGCATCAGGTTCATCGCTGAAAAGGAACAAGTGGCCAGCGTAGCCGCTGCTCAGTCGCTGGGCAATCCAAGGCTGTGCAGATGATCGATCAAGCGCTGCTGCAATTGATTGAGGTGGGGCAGGTTCAACTGATGCCGCGACGCAACTTTGCAGGCATGGCCCAAGAGGTAGCTGATTTCGGTGCGGCGCTGATTGGCGACATCCTGGTACATCGAGGAGAAATTGGTCGCGGTAGCCTTGATCACCCGTTCGACTTCCTCCCGGAGGTTTTCGGCTGCCGCCGGCTGGCCGCAGCGCTCCAGCAGTTCGGTGAGTTCGGCGCACAGGGTGGCCACTTCGCACTGATGTTGCTGCAAACCGCCGTTGCGGCATTCGTGCAGGACGGTCAACGGGTTGATCGCACAATTGAGCGCCAGCTTGCGCCACAGCCTGGTGAGAATGTCGGTGCTCCACTCATGGGGAATGCCGGCGTCGCTCAAGTCCTCCAGCCAGAACGGTGCCACTGGATGGCCGGCATCTCCCAGCCAGGTGTAACCATGACCGGCAAACACCACACGCCAGTCGCCATCGCGAAACGCGCCTTCGGTACTGGAAGCGAAGATGCAGCGGGCATGCGGGACTTGCGCGGCGACGGCGTCCTGGCTGCCAAGGCCGTTTTGCAACAGGATCAGTTCGGCGTCCGGTGTCAGTCGGTGGGAGAGTTGGGCCACGGCTGTTACGGCGTCATAGGCTTTACAGGCCACCAGCAGACGGCTGATCGGTCCGTCGCTGTCGGCTGTTTCGCCGGGCACCGGGTACAGCTGCGCTTCGCCGTGCTCGACCAGCGTCAGCCCGCCCGCCGCCTGATAGGCCTGCAGGCGCGCCGCGTCCCGTACGATCAGCCTGACCGGTACTGAAGCCCGTGCCAGACGGGTGGCCCACAACGTGCCGAGGCTGCCGGCGCCCAGAACATGCCAAGGGGTAGACATCAGCTTTTTACTCGGTTTGTCGCTGGCATGTGAGGCTCGCAGTATCGGTTGGAAAAGACCCGTTATAATGAGCCCGATTTTAACCGCAAGCCAAGCGCGCTCCATCGTTATCGAGCGCGCCTTTTTATTGGAGAAATTACATGCCGTCGTTCGACGTGGTATCCGAACTGGACAAACACGAAGTCACCAACGCGGTCGAGAACGCCGTCAAGGAACTCGATCGTCGTTATGACCTGAAAGGCAAGGGCAGCTTCGAGTTCAAGGAAAAAGACCTGACCGTCAACCTGACCGCTGAAGCCGATTTCCAGCTCGAAGCGATGATCGAGATCCTCAAGCTGGCCCTGGTCAAGCGCAAGATCGACGTGCAATGCCTTGAAGTCAAGGATGCCTACGCGTCGGGCAAGCTGATGAAGCAGGAAGCGGTCCTCAAGGAAGGCATCGACAAAGAGCTGGCGAAGAAAATCGTCGCCCACGTCAAAGATGCCAAGCTCAAGGTCCAGGCTGCCATTCAGGGTGAGCAGGTACGTATCACCGGTAAAAAGCGTGACGATCTGCAGGAAGCCATCGCCGCCCTGCGCGCCAAAACTTTCGACATGCCGCTGCAGTTCAATAACTTCCGCGACTGACCTTTCAAGCGGGAACCTCTCGGCGATTTCGACGTCCGAGGCCCAAGCAACGGCAGAAACGATCGGGCCTTATGGGGTCGGTCTTTCTGCCGCTCATTTTTTGCGTGCCGGGTAGCCGGAAATCAGGAGAAAGAAGATGGATTTGAATGCTGAAGTGGACAACCTCGTCAAGGCGTCTCAAGCCTGGATTCCGATGATCATGGAATACGGCAGCCGCGTGTTGCTGGCGGTGATCACCCTGGCCGTTGGCTGGTGGCTGATCAACAAAGTCACGCAAAAACTGGGCGGCCTGCTGGCGTTGCGCAACGCCGACCTGGCGCTGCAAGGCTTCATCAGCAGCCTGGCGAACATCATCCTCAAGGTTCTGCTGATCGTCAGCGTGGCGTCGATGATCGGTGTGGAAACCACCTCCTTCGTCGCGGCTATCGGTGCGGCCGGCCTGGCCATCGGTCTGGCCCTGCAGGGCAGCCTGGCGAATTTCGCCGGCGGCGTGTTGATTCTGTTGTTCCGTCCGTTCCGTATCGGTGACTGGATCGAAGCCCAAGGTGTTGCCGGTACTGTCGACAGCATCCAGATCTTCCACACTGTTCTGCGCACAGGCGATAACAAAACCATCATCGTGCCTAACGGTAATCTGTCGAATGGCATCATCACCAACACCAACCGCCAGCCGACCCGCAAAGTAGTATTTGATGTGGGTGTGGACTACGAGGCGGACTTGCAGAAGGCCCGTGAAGTGTTGCTGGACCTGGCCAAGGATCCGCGAGTGTTGACTGAGCCGGCACCGGAAGCGGTGATTTCCACACTGGGCGACAGTTCGATCACTGTTTCTCTACGGGTGTGGGTGAAGACTGCCGACTACTGGAATGTGATGTTCATGTTTAACGAACAATCGCGCGATCGCTTGAAGACTGCCGGCATCGATATTCCATTTCCGCAGCGGGTTATTCGCGTGGTGCAGGAATCGGCGGCGGTGTAAGGAACAGTCAATCAACTGATGTCTGACCTTTTGGTCAAACATTTTGCAAGCCCCGATCCTTTAAACACAATGCTGTAGCCAATAAAAAAGGCCCATCCGAAGATGGGCCTTTTTTTGATTACCGCGAACTAACTTTCTGCAATTACAGAATGTTGAGCGGGTAGTCGGTGATCAGGCGGAACTCAGAGATATCGCCTTCGCCTTCGTCTGCGTTGGCGGTGTGCCATGCTTGACGGATGCGGAACGACAGATCTTTAGCTGGGCCGGATTGAATTACGTATTTAACTTCCACGTTGGTTTCGTGGTGTTTACCGTCTGCACCGTACAGGCCAGCGTAAGGGCTGCCTGCTGGAGTGTTGGTGCCGTCAATGTCCCAACCTTTCACGTAACGGGTCATGAAGCTCAGACCAGGGATGCCGTATTCGGCCATTTTCAGGTCGTAACGGGCCTGTACCGATTTCTCGCCAGGGGCGTTGAAGTCAGAGTACTGGATGGAGTTGGCGAGGAAGATCGAGTCGCCACCACGGTTGTTTTTACCCACGCCGATATAGTCGAACGGAGTGTCGCCATTCACTTTCTGGAAGCCCAGGGTGATGGTGTGTGCCTTCAGGAACGAGAAAGCAGCAGCGAGGGAGTAGGCGGTGTTATTGATTTCGCCTGCTTTAGCGCTACCAGTGTCCCTGGTGTTGTAGATGTTACCGTCGAAGTTGATCGACTGATCGCCACCCAATGCGAGGGTGTAGTTCGCGTTGGCGTAGTACTGGTTCCAGATGTCTTCGAGCTTGGCACCGTAGAGCGACACGCTCAGGTCTGGGGTAATGCCGTACTTGCCACCGAAGTAGTCGATGGAGTTGGCTTTCACGCCAGCGTAGGTTGCCCACAGGTCGCCATCACGGGCATTTCGGTCCTGACTGGTCGCCGAGTAGAAGTGACCGGCTTCGAGGTCAAGGTCTTTGACTTCGCTGCTCTGCAGTTGGATACCGCTGGCAGTTTGGTGAAGGATGCGGGAGCCGCCAACAGCGAACACCGGAGAAGTGCTTGGCTGCATGTCGCCGATTTTCAGCTCGGTCTTGGAGATGCGGAACTTGGCGGCAGCGCCGGCTTTGCCCTGGTTGTTTTCGACTTCGCCATCATTGCCCACGGGCATGTTGCCGGTACCCGAATACTTGTCGGAACCGTCCAGCTTAATGGCCAGTTGGCCCCATGCTTCAACGCCAACACCGATCAGACCTTGGGTGTAGCCCGAGCTGTACATGCCCTGGATGCCCTGGGTCCAGTCTTTGTCATCGACGGCGCCGTCTTTCTTGTTACGGTTGTAGTAGTAGTTGCGAACCAGCAAGTCGAGCTTGCTATCTTCAACAAAACCTTTGGCGTCAGCCTGGTCACTTACGAAAGGTGCGGCCGTAGCCAATTGAGTACTGGCTGCTGCTGCAACTGCCAGTGCGATCATGCTCCACTTCATCACGCGCATCGTGATTTGCTCCTTTGGTTTTTAGAAGAGTACTGCCGTCCCACCTGTTTTATTATCTGGGCGGCTCTTTCTTTTTGTGTCGGCGCAAACTTATATCACGCCGACCCTATTGGCGATACTTGCACATCTAACCTTTCAGCTTCTTTACGACCCTGTCGCAAATGGCTGGGTAGATGTCGCAAATTCACAGTCCCGACGCAATCGGACTGACAACTTCAGCGCTGTTTTCCAGGGCTTGAGCATCGGTAAAAAAGAGTCCTTGGTCCTGCACTTGAATCTCCATCGGGCAACCCTGCCACTGTTTTTATTGGCCTTAAGGCTTCCACTTCCAGCGGAGCACTTATAGACGATACGGGGGTGAATGCAACAAGCGTGCACAAACCAGAATTCTGTTGCTGTTTTTTTCTGAAAGCCTGCCTGTTGCTGTAAAAACCTCATAAAACCGGGGGGTTCAAGCTCGTTTTTCTTAGGCTTGACGCCATGCTTTGCATCGTGGTTACCACATTGGAGCTGCGAGGTGACAACCAAAAACGTTACCGGTTCACCCCGTCAGTGAGTAATTGGCGGATGCTGACGCACTGAGCGTAGACGCGTTGTGCGGTTTTGGTGCAAAAAATTTTATTTCCTGTACTGAATTCACACATGGTGGCGTTGCCGTGGGTTCGAACAGTGCGTTGTTTATGGGCTGTTTCGGCGTTTTTTCCGTGATGGCCGGTTCCGTCATGGTGCGTCCCGAATCAAAATGGCGCATCTCGGCGCGCCCGCAGGGCGGTGCTGGCGGCAGTTCGTCGTGAAGCGCATGGCATTCGCAGGTATGCTGCCGTCCTGTCGCTTGGTGCGCCGTCTTTCGGTGGGGGCGCTAAGCTGAAAAAGGATGACCAGAGGGGAGTGTGCGCTGTGTTCGCTTTAGATCCACGACTTCAACAAGACACGTTGCCAATCGGCGATTTCCCGCTCTGCCGGTTACTGCTGTCCAATGATTCGAATTACCCCTGGTTCATCCTCGTGCCACGCCGCGAGGATATCAGTGAAATATTTCAGCTGGATGGCGCAGATCAACAGCAGCTGTGGCGGGAAACGACTGAGCTGGCGGAAATCCTCAAGGACTCTTTCGACGCGGACAAGTTGAACGTCGCGGCCCTGGGTAACGTCGTCAATCAGTTGCATATGCATGTGATTGTGCGCAAGCGTGAGGACGCCGCCTGGCCAGCTCCGATCTGGGGCAAACAGGAGGCCAAGCCATACAGTCCAGAGCAGATCGCGACGATTCGCGAGCGACTGCGTCTGGTATTGACCGACGATTTCAAGTTTCTGGAGGGCTGAATCATGAGCCTGGGCGAACGCGTTACCGATCTGGAAAGCCGACTGGCATTTCAGGATGACACCATCCAGGCATTGAATGATGTGCTGGTGGCGCAGCAGCGGATGGTCGAGCGTCTGCAATTGCAAATGTCGGCGTTGCTCAAGCGGCAGGAGGAAATGGCCGGCCAGTTTGCGACGCTTGAAGAAGAAGAGGCACCACCGCCTCATTACTAAGAAACAGGCAATAAAAAACCGCGAACAGCCAAGCTGTTCGCGGTTTTTTTTAGCCTTGAATCAGCGGCGCGGCAGTGCGGCGATCACATCTTCGGCTTGCAGGCCTTTGTCACGATTCATGACGGAGAACTCCACGCGCTGACCTTCCACCAGAACGCGGTGGCCTTCACCGCGAATCGCCCGGAAATGCACGAAAATATCATCGCCGGAGTCGCGGGAAATAAAGCCGAAGCCTTTGGAGGTGTTGAACCATTTGACGGTGCCAGTATCGCGGTTGCTCATGTCATAGCTTGGCGCGGCGGCGGCTGGTGAAGATTTGTAGAAGCTGATGGCCAGGTGCAGGAATACGGCGATCAGGGCAGCGACCAGGCTGAACAGAACGGCAGGTTGACCGGCGATGACAGGCATCGGAGCGATCAGCGTCAGGGTTTGCAGTACGACAGCCAGAACCAGCAAAGCGCTGACCAGGTTTTGCAATTGATGACGCGGGCCTTTGTTCCAGTAAGGGATAACAGGCGCGAGGGTGAGGTTGAGCAGGCCGAAAAAGGCCAGGTAAAGCGCATCGGGTTGTTGCAGGTAAGGTACCGCTTCGGATCGCAGGCTAGGGATGAAGGACAGCAGCAGGGCTGCTGCGCCCATTAGCAGGTGGACGATTTTCAACATTTTGATTAACTCACGTTAAGACGGATCACAAGGAAGAGCTGATAGAGCACGGTTCGCTTCAGAACAATAAGAGGCGTTGGGCACGTACCTGATATCAGCCTATGCGCAGCCCCCGGAAAATAGGTGGTAGCGACACACTGCCTATTTAACAGCAAAGCCTGCGGCTACTCAAATCAGGCGGTCCGGCGGTGTTTCCATTGGCATGGCGCGCGGATGACGATGCCGAGTGTTATTCGTGCGCTGTGTTTCTCGGATCTTTCGCCTTTTCGTTGAGTGATGTTGCGTCAGTTTTCGTAGGAAATCGTCCGGCCTAGGACGAGCTCCATGATCGCCCCTTCGTTGTTGGCTTATCCTACGTTGATGGTCATAAAGTCATCTGGATATACCGTAGCGCCTGCGCTTTTATAAGGAAACGGAATATGGCCCTTACAAGCAGCAAGGATGACAAAGGAGTGTCAACGGTATGGTTCATGAAGACAGGCAAGGCGAGGGGAGGAACGGTCCACTCAAGGATATAAGGATTGATTCACTTGTCGGCGAATTCGATATGGGGCTGGCCCAGCCCTTATCCCGGTCGGTGCGTTTGAATGGTTTTGCGACCTGTTTGCGGCTTGAACAGGTCTATTGGGATATTTTGGGCGACATGGCCAAGGTCAATTGCTGCTCGGTCAGTGCGCTGTTGTCCCATGTGGATCGCGAGGTGCACTTGCGCCATGGTGGGGTGAAAAATTTCACCGGGCTGGTGCGGGTTGTCTGCGTCGTGCACAGCCTGAAGGAGGGCAGTTGCCCCGTCATGGCTTAGCGAGAGCGGCTGAATGAGTCGAGTGTCGGTCTGTGCAGTCTTACGGCTGCACAGGCTGCATTTAATGGATATAATCCCGCTCTTTGCCGCGAAGCCCTGCATACGCGGTAGCAATCTGATCGCCGAGACAACCCCCATGCCGATGTACGATTACCAATGTGCTTCCTGTGGTCATCAGTTGGAAGCCATTCAAAAGATCAGCGCAGCACCGCTGGTCGACTGCCCTGCCTGCCAGGCGCCAGAGCTTAAAAAGATGCTGTCCATGCCCGGTTTCCGCCTCAGTGGCACCGGCTGGTACGAAACCGACTTCAAGACCGGTTCCAAGAAAAATCTGGCCGGTGGCGACAAAGCTGACTAGGGTCTAGCGCCCGGGCTGAACGACACGCGCGAGCTCTTGCATCATCTGGCACCTTATTCAAGTGCGGTGGTGCGGCAAGACCTCCACCCGAATTTCGAATTACGAGAAGTGAAACCACTACCATGATGCGCAGCCATTATTGCGGCCAACTGAACGAAAGCCTGGAAGGCCAGGAAATTACCCTTTGCGGATGGGTTCACCGTCGCCGTGACCATGGCGGGGTGATTTTCCTCGATATCCGTGATCGTGACGGTCTGGCCCAGGTGGTGTTCGATCCGGACCGTGCCGAGAGCTTCGCCGCCGCCGATCGCGTGCGCAGCGAGTACGTCGTGAAGATCACCGGCAAGGTTCGCCTGCGTCCGGCCGGTGCAACCAACGCCAACATGGCGTCGGGCATGATCGAGGTCCTGGGCTACGAGCTGGAAGTGCTGAACGAATCGGAAACCCCGCCGTTCCCGCTGAACGAGTTCTCTGACGTTGGCGAAGAAACCCGCCTGCGTTATCGCTTCCTTGATCTGCGTCGCCCTGAAATGGCCGAGAAGCTGCGTCTGCGTTCGCGCATGACCACCAGCATCCGCCGCTACCTGGACGAGAACGGTTTCCTCGACGTCGAGACGCCGATCCTGACCCGTGCGACGCCGGAAGGCGCGCGTGACTATCTGGTGCCGAGCCGTACTCACGCCGGTTCGTTCTTCGCCTTGCCGCAATCGCCTCAGCTGTTCAAACAGCTGCTGATGGTGGCCGGCTTCGACCGTTACTACCAGATCGCCAAGTGCTTCCGCGACGAAGACCTGCGGGCTGATCGCCAGCCGGAATTCACTCAGATCGACATCGAGACCAGCTTCCTCGATGAAAAAGACATCATGGGCCTGACCGAAGGCATGATCCGCAACCTGTTCAAGGAAGTGCTGGGTCTGGAATTCGGCGAATTCCCGCACATGACCTTCGAAGAGGCCATGCGCCGCTACGGTTCCGACAAGCCAGACCTGCGTAACCCGCTGGAACTGGTGGATGTTGCCGATCAGCTCAAGGAAGTCGATTTCAAGGTGTTCAGTGGCCCGGCCAATGACCCGAAATGCCGTATCGCCGCCTTGCGCGTTCCAGGCGGTGCGAGCATGCCGCGCAAGCAGATCGACGATTACACCAAGTTCGTCGGCATCTACGGTGCCAAGGGCCTGGCGTACATCAAGGTCAACGAGCGTGCTGCCGGTGTTGAAGGTCTGCAGTCGCCGATCGTGAAAAACATCCCGGAAGCCAACCTGAACGTGATCCTCGATCGCGTGGGTGCGGTCGATGGTGACATCGTGTTCTTCGGCGCCGATAAAGCCAAGATCGTCAGCGAAGCCCTGGGCGCGTTGCGGATCAAGCTGGGCCATGACCTCGAGCTGCTGACCTGCAAGTGGGCGCCAATGTGGGTCGTCGACTTCCCGATGTTCGAAGAGAACGACGACGGCAGCTTCAGCGCCTTGCACCACCCGTTCACCGCGCCGAAGTGCACTCCTGAAGAGCTGGAAGCCAACCCGGCCGGCGCTTTGTCCCGTGCCTACGACATGGTTCTGAACGGCACCGAGCTGGGTGGCGGTTCGATCCGTATCCACCGCAAGGAAATGCAACAGTCGGTGTTCCGTCTGTTGGGTATCAACGAAGCGGAACAGGAAGAGAAATTCGGCTTCCTGCTCGACGCCCTGAAATATGGCGCGCCGCCGCACGGTGGTCTGGCCTTCGGTCTGGACCGTCTGGTGATGCTGATGACCGGCGCCCAGTCGATCCGTGAAGTGATCGCCTTCCCGAAAACCCAGAGTGCTGCGGACGTGATGACGCAGGCTCCGGGCGTGGTAGATGCCAAGGCGTTGCGTGAGCTGCACATTCGTCTGCGCGAAACGCCAAAGGCAGAGTAAGGCTGACCGCAAAGGCGCATCCTGTGGGATGCGCCTTTTCTTTAGGTCGAGATTTTTTTGTTGCTGGCCGACACTCCCTGTGTGGCGGGCGATGTTTCAAAGAGAAATTCGGAGCGAGTTATGGCGGGTCATTCCAAGTGGGCGAACATCAAGCACCGCAAAGAACGTCAGGATGCCAAGAAGGGCAAGATTTTCACCAAGTGGATTCGTGAGCTGACGGTCGCTGCCCGTCAGGGCGGCGCTGATCCGGGCTCCAACCCGCGTCTGCGTCTGGCGCTGGATAAAGCGCTGGGTGCGAACATGAGCCGCGACATCATCGACCGCGCGGTGGCCCGTGGTGCCGGCGCTGCCGATACCGATGACATGGTCGAGCTGACCTACGAAGGCTATGGCCCGGGCGGTGTGGCGGTGATGGTCGAATGCATGACCGACAACCGCAACCGCACCGCGGCCGCAGTTCGCCATGCGTTCAGCAAGTGCGGCGGCAACCTCGGTACCGACGGTTCGGTGGCTTATCTGTTCGAACGCAAAGGGCAGATTTCCTTCGCGCCAGGGGTTGATGAAGACGCGCTGATGGAAGCAGCCATGGAAGCCGACGCCGATGACGTGGTGACCAACGAAGACGGCTCCATCGACGTGTTCACCTCGTTCGCCGGCTTCTATTCCGTGCGTAACGCCTTGGAGGCCGCAGGCTTCAAGGGCAGCGATGCGGAAATCGTCATGTTGCCGACCACCAGTGCCGAACTGGATCTGGAAGGCGCCGAGAAGGTTCTCAAGCTGATCGACATGCTCGAAGACCTGGATGACGTGCAGAACGTGTACTCCAACGCGGACATTCCAGAGGCGGTGGCCGCGCAGCTCGGTTGATGCCTTTATAAAGATCGCAGCCTTCATCAGCCCTGCAGGCGCTGGCGAAGCCTGCGATCTTTTGATTTTCAGAATGAAAAGATCGCAGCCTTCGGCAGCTCCTACGGTTACTCTCAGATATTCGCACTAGCTTCGCAGGCGTTATGACTTTAATTCTTGGTATCGACCCCGGCTCGCGTATCACCGGTTACGGCATTGTTCGCGATACTGGCCGTGGTTGTGTTTACGTGGCATCGGGCTGTATCCGCACCGGTGCTGGCGAGTTGCATGAGCGTCTGCAGATCGTCTATCGCGGCGTGCGTGAAATCATTCAGACTTATGGCCCGGTCACCATGGGCATCGAAAAGGTGTTCATGGCGCGCAATGCCGACTCCGCGCTGAAACTGGGGCAGGCCCGTGGCGCGGCGATTGTCGCCGGCGCCGAAGAGAGCCTGGAAATTGCCGAGTACACCGCAACCCAGGTCAAGCAGGCCGTGGTCGGCACCGGCGCCGCCAATAAAGAACAAGTGCAAATGATGGTCATGCACATGCTGAAACTGACCAGCAAGCCGCAAATCGATGCCTCGGATGCCCTGGCCATCGCGATTTGCCACGCTCACACCCGTTCCAGCCTGTTGCCTCATGGCCTGGGCGCGGCACGCAGTCGTGGCGGGCGCCTGCGTCTCTGATAGCATCAGCAATCATTTTTTGTGGGATGAGGGTTTTGCGCCTGTGTTGTCGGCGCAAAACCCTTGTTCTGTCAGTCGCCAGCACTGATCTGGCCAACGCTCAAGGATCTGAAACGTGATTGGACGCTTGCGCGGCACATTGGCTGAGAAACAGCCGCCGCACCTGATTCTGGATGTAAACGGTCTGGGGTATGAGCTGGAAGTGCCCATGACCACGCTTTATCGCTTGCCGTCGGTCGGTGAACCGCTGACCTTGCACACCCATTTGGTCGTACGCGAAGACGCGCAGTTACTCTATGGCTTCTTCGGCAAGCGTGAGCGAGACTTTTTTCGCGAACTGATCCGTCTCAATGGGGTAGGGCCGAAACTGGCGTTGGCCCTGATGTCGAGCCTGGAAGTCGACGAGTTGATCCGTTGCGTGCAGTCCCAGGACACCTCGGCACTGACCAAGGTGCCGGGCGTTGGCAAGAAGACTGCCGAGCGTTTGCTGGTGGAACTCAAGGATCGCTTCAAGGCCTGGGAAACCGTACCGAGCATGTTTGCGTTGGTGCCGAACCAGCCGGATGCGCCAGCGCAACAAGTCGCTGCCGCCGAAAATGACGCGGTCAGCGCGCTGATTTCCCTGGGCTACAAGCCGCAGGAAGCCAGCAAGGCGATTTCTGCGATCAAGGAGAAAGGTTTGAGCAGTGAAGACATGATTCGTCGCGCCCTTAAGGGAATGATCTAAGTGATTGAAGCTGATCGTCTGATCGCCGCTACGGGTGGCCCCCGTGAGCGCGAAGAAGTCCAGGATCGGGCGATTCGTCCCGTCAGCCTGGCCGAATACATTGGCCAGCCGACCGTTCGCGAGCAAATGGAGTTGTTCATCCAGGCCGCGCGCGGGCGCAATGAATCGCTGGATCACACCCTGATTTTCGGCCCGCCGGGACTGGGTAAAACCACCCTGGCCAACATCATTGCCCAGGAAATGGGCGTGTCGATCAAAAGCACCTCGGGGCCGGTCCTCGAACGCCCTGGTGATCTGGCGGCATTGCTGACCAATCTTGAGCCCCATGACGTGCTGTTCATCGACGAGATCCATCGGTTGTCGCCGATCGTCGAAGAAGTGCTGTACCCGGCCATGGAAGATTTCCAGCTCGACATCATGATCGGCGAAGGGCCGGCCGCGCGCTCGATCAAGCTTGATCTGCCACCGTTTACCCTGGTTGGCGCTACCACCCGTGCCGGTATGCTGACTAACCCGTTGCGCGACCGTTTCGGGATCGTCCAGCGCCTGGAGTTCTACAGCACCGCCGATCTGGCAACGATTGTCAGCCGTTCGGCGAACATTCTCGGTTTGCCGCTGGACCCGGAAGGCTCCTTTGAAATCGCCCGGCGTGCCCGCGGTACACCGCGAATCGCCAACCGCTTGCTGCGCCGGGTCCGGGATTTCGCCGAGGTTCGTGCCAAGGGCCACATCACCAAACCAATCGCCGACCTGGCCTTGAACCTGCTGGATGTCGATGAGCGTGGCTTCGACCATCAGGACCGACGCCTGCTGTTGACCATGATCGAGAAGTTCGACGGTGGGCCGGTGGGGGTGGACAGTCTGGCCGCTGCGATCAGCGAAGAGCGCCACACCATTGAAGACGTGCTGGAGCCGTACCTGATCCAGCAGGGCTATATCATGCGCACGCCGCGGGGGCGGGTAGTGACCCGGCATGCGTATTTGCACTTCGGCTTAAACATTCCGTCACGATTGGGCGAGATGCCCGTGGTAGACGAGTTCCTCGATGCCGTGGACGATTAATCACCTTTGCGTGCTGATTTATTCGGGGTTTGTGCTGTCCCAGGACGGTACTTTCGCCAGAAAGCCGCGAATCAATGAAAAACAGTTGCCTGGCCGGATTGGCAACCTGAGGAGTAAGCACTAGAGTATGCGCGCGCAAAACGGGCTTGAGCCGTTCGCACATCGTTGTCGCGTTTATTACGAGGACACCGATGCCGGCGGCATCGTGTATTACGTCAATTACCTCAAGTTTATGGAACGGGCTCGAACCGAGCGGCTCCGAGAGCTGGGCTTTGCCCAGTCGGCGCTGGCAGGGGAGGACCTGTTGTTCGTCGTGCATTCCAGCGAAGCGCGTTACCACGCGCCGGCGCGACTGGACGACGAACTGCTGGTAAGCGCCGAAGTAATTGAATTGAACCGGGTCAGCCTGCGCTTCAAACAGCAGGTCAGGCGGGCTACGGATAACGTGCTGCTCTGCGAAGGGCAGTTTCTGGTGGCCTGTGTGCGCACTAACAGTTTGAAACCCCGGGCCATTCCCGAAGCTCTACGTGCGGCCTTTGCCGACGTGAGCGGCGCGGGTACACACTCAAAGCAGGAGATAAAGCGTGGAAGCTAACGTCGTCGACCATTCCTCCATGTGGAGCCTGGTCAGCAATGCCAGTGTCGTGGTGCAACTGGTAATGCTGATCCTGGTAGCCGCATCGGTGACCTCGTGGATCATGATCTTTCAGCGCAGCAACTTGCTGCGCGCCGGTCGACGTGCCCTGGAGAGCTTTGAAGAGCGCTTCTGGTCCGGTATCGACCTGTCCAAACTCTACCGTCAGGCTGGCAGCAACCCTGATCCGGATTCCGGTGTCGAGCAGATCTTCCGTGCCGGCTTCAAGGAATTCTCCCGTCTGCGCCAGCAGTCGGGCGTTGATCCGGAAGCGGTCATGGAAGGCGTGGCGCGTGCCATGCGCGTAGCCATCTCCCGCGAGGAAGAGAAGCTCGAGCAGAGCCTGCCGTTCCTCGCCACCGTCGGTTCCGTCAGCCCGTATATCGGTCTGTTCGGTACAGTCTGGGGCATCATGAACTCCTTCCGTGGTCTGGCGACTGCCCAGCAAGCGACCCTGGCCACTGTGGCTCCAGGTATCGCCGAAGCACTGGTTGCTACTGCGATCGGTCTGTTTGCCGCCATTCCGGCCGTTATCGCCTACAACCGTTTTGCTGCCCGCAGCGAAACCCTGCTGGGCCGCTATTACACCTTCGCCGACGAATTCCAGGCGATCCTGCACCGCAAAGTGCACACCAGCGAAGAATAAGCAGGTAATTTCCAATGGCTTTAATCGCTCGAGCTCGCAAAAAGCGCAAGCCGGTTGCCGAGATGAACGTGGTGCCTTACATCGACGTGATGCTGGTACTGCTGGTCATCTTCATGGTGACCGCGCCGATGCTCAATCAGGGCGTGAAAGTTGATCTGCCCAAGGTTTCCAGCGAAGCCTTGCCGCAGGACAACAACACTCAGGTCCTGACCATTTCGATCAAGGCTGACAAGACCTACTACTGGAACCTTGGCAGCGAAGTCGACACCGAAAAGCAGCAGGACAAGGCCATGACCTTGCCGCAAATGACCGACGCCGTGACCAAGATCATTCGCGTTGGCAACGGTAACGGTAAGCGCACGCAGGTGTTCATTCGTGGCGACAAAACCGTCGATTATGGCTCCGTCATGGGCGCCATGGGCGGGTTGCAGAAGGCCGGGGTCGGTAATGTTGGCTTGATTACCGAGGCGCCCTGATGCAGCAACTGCGAGAGCCGTCCGCCTCGGAAAGCTACTTCTGGCCTAGTGTCTGGGCGATTGTCTTGCACGTGCTGGTGTTCGGCATGCTGTTCGTCAGTTTCGCCTTCACACCGGAGCTGCCGCCGGCCAAGCCGATTGTCCAGGCAACCCTGTACCAGCTGAAATCGAAAAGTCGGGCGACCACCCAGACCAATCAGAAGATCGCGGGTGAGGCGCAGAAATCTGCTGCGCGTCAGACCGAAGTCGAGCAGATGGAACAGAAGAAGGTCGAGCAGGAAGCGGTGAAGGCTGCGGAACAAAAGAAAGAAGAAGCGGCTCAAAAGGCCGAGGAAGCCAAGAAGGCCGACGAGTCGAAGAAAGCGGAAGAGGCGAAAAAGGCTGATGAAGCCAAGAAAGCCGACGAAGCGAAGAAGACCGCCGAAGCCAAAAAGGCCGAAGAGAAACAATTGGCTGATATAGCCAAGAAGAAAGCCGAAGAAGAAGCCAAAAAAGCTGCTGAAGAAGAGGCCAAGAAAGCGGCCGCTGAAGAAGCGAAGAAAAAGATCGTCGAAGACGCGAAGAAGAAAGCCGCGGAAGACGCCAAGAAGAAAGCTGAAGCGGAAGAGGCGAAGAAGAAAATCGCCGAAGACGCGAAGAAGAAAGCGAGTGCCGATGCCGCGAAGAAGAAAGCGCAGGATGCGGCTCGCAAATCGGTAGAGGACAAGAAGGCTCAGGCTCTGGCTGACTTGCTGTCCGATAAGACCGAGCGTCAGCAGGCTTTGGCGGATGAGCAAGGCGATGAAACCGCGGGCAACTTTGATGATCTGATTCGTTCGCGAGCATCTGAAGGTTGGGCGCAGCCACCGTCGGCCCGCAAGGGCATGAAGGTGATTCTGCAAATCAACATGCTCCCTGACGGAACGATCTCCGGTGTTTCGGTTGCTCATTCCAGCGGTGACGCGCCGTTCGACAGTTCTGCAGTCGCGGCTGTAAAAAATATTGGTCGATTGACCGAAATGCAGGGTCTGAAGCCAGCTGATTTCGCACCCTATCGTTCATTCAAGATGACATTCACACCTGAGGATCTAGCCTTGTGAGAAACCTTCTTCGAGGACTGCTTGTAGTCATGTTCTGCTTTGCAGGACTGGCCACGGCAGATGAAAAAAATATCCTGGTCAGCAGTGGCAGCTCCCAGGCAACTCCAATTGCCGTTGTGCCTTTCGGCTTCCAGGGCGGTAGCGTGCTGCCGGACGACATGGCTGAGATTATCGGTAACGACCTGCGCAATTCGGGTTACTACGCGCCGATTCCAAAGCAGAACATGATCAGCCAGCCAAGCCAGGCCAGCGAAATCATCTACCGTGACTTCAAGGCGGTGGGTGCCCAGTACGTCATGGTCGGCAGCATTGTTCCGGCGGGCGGTCGCCTGCAGGTGCAGTACGCACTGTTCAACGTCGCCACCGAGCAGCAAGTGCTGACCGGCAGCGTGTCGGGCGGCGTCGATCAACTGCGCGACATGGCGCACTACATCTCCGACCAGTCGTTCGAAAAACTCACTGGTATCAAAGGTGCGTTCTCGACGCGTCTGCTGTACGTGACGGCCGAGCGTTTCTCTGAGAAGAACACTCGCTACACACTGCAACGTTCGGACTACGACGGTGCCCGTGCCGTGACGCTGCTGCAATCGCGCGAGCCAATCCTGTCGCCGCGTTTCGCACCGGATGGCAAGCGCATTGCCTACGTGTCGTTCGAGCAGAAGCGTCCACGCATTTTCATGCAGAACATCGACACCGGTCGCCGTGAGCAGATCACCAACTTCGAAGGCCTGAATGGCGCGCCAGCCTGGTCGCCGGATGGCAATCGCCTGGCATTCGTGTTGTCGAAAGACGGTAACCCGGACATCTACGTGATGAACCTGGGGTCGCGTCAGATCACCCGTGTCACCAATGGTCCTGGCATCAACACCGAACCGTTCTGGGGTAAGGATGGTTCGACCATCTACTTCACCTCTGACCGTGGCGGCAAGCCTCAGATCTATAAAACCAGCGCAGGCGGTGGTGGTGCGGAGCGTGTGACCTTCATCGGTAACTACAACGCCAACCCTAAACTGTCGGCCGATGAAAAGACCCTGGTAATGATTCACCGCCAGGACGGTTTCACCAACTTCAAGGTGGCGGCCCAGGATTTGCAGCGCGGTAGTGTAAAGATCCTCACTGATAGCACTCTGGACGAGTCTCCTACTGTTGCGCCCAACGGCACCATGGTAATCTACGCCACCCGCCAGCAGGGCCGGGGAGTCTTGATGCTCGTGTCCATTAATGGACGCGTGAGGCTCCCGCTTCCTACCGCACAAGGCGAAGTCAGAGAACCGTCCTGGTCCCCTTACCTGAACTGACGCGGCGCTATACGTTTTACTTAACACACTGGGGTTCATTAGGAGTTTCACGATGGAAATGCTGAAGTTTGGTAAATTTGCTGCGCTGGCTCTGGCCATGGCTGTAGCTGTAGGTTGCTCGTCCAAAGGCGGCGACAACGCCGGTGAAGGCGCTGTAGATCCAAACGCTGGTTACGGCGCTAACACTGGTGCAGTTGACGGCTCCCTGAGCGAAGAAGCTGCTCTGCGCGCAATCACCACCTTCTACTTCGAATACGACAGCTCGGACCTGAAGCCAGAAGCCATGCGCGCTCTGGACGTTCACGCCAAAGACCTGAAAGCAAACGGCGCTCGCGTTGTTCTGGAAGGCAACACCGACGAACGTGGTACTCGTGAGTACAACATGGCACTGGGCGAGCGTCGTGCGAAAGCCGTTCAGCGCTACCTGGTACTGCAAGGTGTTTCCCCAGCTCAGCTGGAACTGGTTTCCTACGGCGAAGAGCGTCCAGTTGCTACCGGCAACGACGAGCAGTCCTGGGCTCAAAACCGTCGCGTCGAACTGCGTAAGTAATTCGTCATGCGAACGTGCCGTCGTGCTGTAACTATTTTGGCTCTCAGTCTCGCACCGCTTGCGGTGTGGGCTGCGGTTCCTGTGGTCGAGGACAACTCCGGCTATAACAATAGCGGGAGCAGTTATCCGCCTGCAGGTTACGGTACGAACGGCGCCTATGCCGGGGGAGGGGTTTCGGCCCCTGTCTCGGCACAGGGCGAGCTGTTCAACCAACTGCAATCGATGCAGGAGCAGATCTCGCGCCAACAAGGCATCATTGAAGTTCTGCAAAATGATGTAGCGCGCATGAAGCAAGAGAACCTGGAGCGATATCAGGATCTTGATCGGCGCATAGGAACCGGCGTTGCACCAGCCGCGACTCCTGATAATTCTTCCGCCGGTGGCAATTTGAATGCCCCCGGTGCAGCAGCCGGCGCAGGTGCGGGAGCGGCTGCCGCTCAAGCCCCGGCCGCGGGTGGCGAACCGGCTGACCCGGCGAAGGAAAAACTGTATTACGATGCAGCCTTCGACCTGATCAAAGCCAAGGATTTCGACAAGGCCAGCCAGGCTTTCACCGCATTCCTGCGCAAATACCCGAACAGCCAATACGCGGGCAATGCCCAGTACTGGTTGGGGGAAGTGAACCTGGCCAAAGGCGATCTGCAAGGTGCGGGTCAGGCATTTGCCAAGGTTTCGCAGTTGTACCCCAAGCACCCCAAAGTGCCTGATTCGCTGTACAAGCTCGCTGATGTAGAGCGTCGTCTCGGTCATACCGACCGGGTCAAAGGCATTCTGCAACAGGTCGTGTCCCAATATCCGGGCACTTCCGCCGCTCAGCTGGCGCAACGGGACTTGCAGCGCATGTAAGCCTGTTTAGCCCGTTTTGAAGAAACCCGCGCTTGTCGCGGGTTTTTTCGTTAGAATTCATGCCCTTTTTATGAAACACGCTTTTTGGGATCTGCGCGTTGGCGGGGTTCCTTGAAGTGCCTGACGGAGGCGGACAGCCTGTTTAGCTGTTACGCCCGTGGCGACTATGCAAGACACATTGAGAATCACCGAAGTTTTCTACTCGTTGCAGGGTGAAACGCGGACTGCCGGGCTGCCCACTGTTTTTGTGCGCCTGACCGGTTGCCCATTGCGTTGCCAATACTGCGACAGCGCCTACGCGTTCACTGGCGGCACCCTCCGCACGCTCGACGACATCCTCGAGCAAGTGGCCGGTTTTCGCCCGCGTTACGTCTGTGTCACGGGCGGTGAGCCCTTGGCGCAGCCCAATGCCATTCCCTTGCTCAAGCAGTTGTGTGACGCCGGTTACGAAGTGTCGCTGGAAACCAGCGGCGCGCTGGACATCTCGGCGGTCGATCCACGGGTCAGTCGCGTCGTCGACCTGAAAACCCCGGGTTCGAAAGAAGCCCACCGCAACCGCTACGAGAACATCGAACTGCTCACGCCCAACGATCAGGTGAAGTTTGTCATCTGCTCGCGGGAAGACTATGACTGGGCCGTGTCCAAGCTGATTCAATACGGTTTGAACGAGCGTGCCGGCGAAGTCCTGTTCTCGCCGAGCCACCATGACCTGAATGCACGTGATCTGGCGGACTGGGTGGTGGCGGACAATCTGCCTGTGCGTCTGCAATTGCAGCTGCATAAATATCTTTGGAATGACGAGCCGGGGCGCTGAAATGACTGAACAACTGAACACTGCTGAAAAACGTGCGGTCATCCTGCTGTCCGGCGGCCTAGACTCGGCGACGGTCGTGGCCATGGCCCGTGCCGAAGGCTATAGCTGCTACACCATGAGCTTCGATTACGGTCAGCGCCACCGTGCCGAACTGCAAGCCGCCGAGCGTGTTGCCCGCGACTTGGGTGTGGTCGAGCACAAGGTGATCGGCCTGAACCTGAACGGTATCGGCGGCTCGGCCCTGACCGACAGTTCCATCGACGTACCGGAGGCGCCGAGCGAAGGCATTCCGGTGACTTATGTGCCGGCGCGCAACACGGTGTTTCTGTCCCTGGCGTTGGGTTGGGCCGAAGTGCTGGGTGCGCGTGACATCTTTATCGGTGTAAACGCGGTGGATTATTCCGGTTACCCGGATTGCCGTCCCGAGTTCATCGAAGCCTTCGAGCTCATGGCTAATCTGGCGACCAAGGCCGGTGTAGAAGGGAATGGCTTCCGTATCCAGGCGCCCCTGCAGAACCTGAGCAAGGCGCAGATCGTTCAGGCGGGCGTGAAGCTTGGCGTCGATTACGGGCTGACCGTTTCCTGCTATCAGGCGGACGATAACGGCCGTGCTTGCGGTAAATGCGACAGCTGCCGTCTGCGTGCAGAAGGCTTTGCGGCGGCCGGAATCAGCGACCCGACACCTTATTTTTGATTTATTTCAAATTAGGTGTTGAATAGTCCTTAAAAATCAGTATTATACGCGCCACCACACAGCGGGTCGTTAGCTCAGTTGGTAGAGCAGTTGGCTTTTAACCAATTGGTCGTAGGTTCGAATCCCACACGACCCACCATTTTAAAAAATCTGGAAGGCCCACGTAAGTGAGGATTTCCGGGTTTTTTTTTGCCCGCGATTTGAGGTTGTCCCGGTCCGGGATCGCACCGAGTGACGCAGGTCAGAATCATCTTTTGCATCCGCCGGATATTCTGTAGCCTTGCGCAGCTTCAACGCTGTCCGTGCCTGATGAATACTCACTCTCCCGGCGGTACCCCGAAGGGTCCGGAGCCGGGTGTATACTCGACTTTCGCGCGAAAGCGCCTGCAGGTCTTGCGAACATGACGCAGATTTCCGAACGCCTTCTGGTTCAAGCCCACCTCGACGCCAAGCAGCCCAAGCCGCTGACAGCCGAGGAAGAGGCTTATTACCGCACAGCCATCGCAGCCGAGCTCAAAGCTCAGGACGCGGTGCTGGTTGCACACTTCTATTGTGATCCAGTCATTCAGGCCCTGGCTGAAGAAACCGGTGGCTGCGTCTCCGACTCTCTGGAGATGGCCCGCTTCGGCAATGCTCACCCGGCCAAGACCGTAGTGGTCGCCGGTGTGAAATTCATGGGCGAAACCGCCAAGATCCTCAACCCTGAAAAACGTGTGCTGATGCCAACCCTGGAAGCGACCTGCTCGCTGGACCTGGGTTGCCCGGTGGACGAGTTCTCGGCGTTCTGCGATCAGCACCCGGAACGTACGGTGGTGGTGTATGCCAACACCTCGGCGGCAGTCAAAGCCCGGGCGGATTGGGTGGTGACTTCCAGTTGCGCGCTGGAAATCGTCGAAAGCCTGATGGATAACGGCGAAACCATTATCTGGGGCCCGGACAAGCACCTGGGTACTTACATCCAGCGCCAGACCGGCGCCGACATGCTGCTGTGGGACGGTGCCTGCATCGTTCACGAAGAGTTCAAGGCCAAGCAGCTCGAAGACATGAAGGCGCTGTACCCGGACGCGGCCATTCTGGTGCATCCGGAGTCGCCGACCGCCGTGATCGAATTGGCCGATGCGGTGGGTTCCACCAGTCAGCTGATCGCTGCCGCGCAAAGCCTGCCGAACAAGACCCTGATCGTTGCCACCGACCGCGGCATCTTCTACAAGATGCAGCAGCTGTGCCCGGACAAGGTCTTTATCGAAGCGCCAACGGCCGGTAACGGCGCGGCTTGCCGCAGTTGCGCGCATTGCCCGTGGATGGCGATGAACACCCTTGAACGCACGCTGAAGAGCTTGAAGGAGGGGACCAACGAGATCTTCGTCGATCCGGCGTTGATTCCGCAGGCGATTCGGCCGTTGAAGCGCATGCTCGATTTCACGCAGGCGGCGCGGATGAAGCTGGCGGGTAACGCCTGATTCGTTGGCAGTGAGCCAAAAAAACGCCCCGGGTTGATCGGGGCGTTTTTGCATCTGGAGGATTATTTGGTCTTCTTCGGAATCCGCACCAACTGGGTGTTGGAATAGATGTCGTGCCAGCTGCGCTTCTGCTTGTCGAACAGCGACCAGAAGAACCCCAGCCCGAGGCATAACCAGGACGCGATCGACACCACAAAGCGCAGCAGCGCCTGCCACAGGCTGATGGATGAGCCGTCGGCGTTTTGTACGCGGATGCACCACACCTGCATGCCCAGGGTCTGGCCCGACCAGGTCCAGAACTTGGCGAAGAAGCCGAACAGCACAAACAGCAGAACCGTCGACAGCAGTGGGTCACCGTCCAGGGCGCCGGCCTCGGTCAGGGTGCGCATCCGGTCTTCGCCGATGATCGCCATCTGGATCATCTTGTAAACGCCGCTGGTGACGATCAGCAGCGCGGTGCACAGCAGGAAGTCGTAGAACATCGCTGCCAGGCGACGACCCAGGCCTGCGGCGGGAAAGTCGCCTTGGGGGTTGAGCAGGTGTTTCGACATGGCTGCCTCAGAACGGAAAAAAGAAGCCATTTTACGGATTTGCGCGCACAAAAAAGCCCCTGATGTCAGCATCAGGGGCTTTTTCGTAACAGAAGATTAGCCTTCTGCTTGTACTTCGTCAGCCTGCATGCCTTTCTGGCCTTGCACAGCAACGAACGTCACTTTCTGGCCTTCTTTCAGGCTCTTGAAGCCGTTGCCCTGAATAGCGCGGAAATGCACGAACAGATCCGGACCGCTTTCTGGAGTGATAAAACCAAAACCTTTCTCGTCGTTAAACCACTTGACGGTACCGCTCTGACGTTGGGACATTTCTTATTTCCTTTGACGCAAAAATGAATGACAGTCTCCTTCTCATGAAAGAGTACTGGGGCTGGTTGCAGGAGAGTAAGAAGACGTCGAACGGGATGTAGCTAACTTGTAGGCTACTGCCCAGGTCACGATTTCCAAGCGACCCATGCAAACACAGTGATCAAACTCTACGCCAACTACGGGAGAAAAAACAAGCCCCGCGAAGGCCCGGATTTCCTCAGGTTGATGGCAATTAGAGTGGTCACTAGTGCGGGCTTATTCGATCGAGTTGTTCATTGCTTTTCGATTGTTATAAGTAACGTTCATAAACGAAACGTATGCACTATTTTATGGCGGTTGCGTTACAGATTAGTGCACTGTTAACGCAACCGCGTTACTTATAGAAACAGTCAATCAGCCACGATAGTAGCGTTGTGGAACAAATGGCATTTTGCTTACAAGCAAAGGCACCTTTTTCCCACGCACAATGGCCCAAACTGGCGTTTCCAAAACGGTATAAGCGCTGTCGAGGTAACCCATGGCCAAAGGACCGCCCAAGGTCGGACCGAAGCCGCCGCTACAAACGCTGCCGATGATTTCGCCAGCTTCGTTGACGATCTCTGCACCTTCACGCACCGGTGTACGTTCCTGCGGCAGCAGGCCAACGCGCTTGCGGCTGACACCGGTTTGCTGTTGGGCGAACACGGTTTCGGCGCCAGGGAAACCGCCGGCCCGCGCACCATCGGCACGTCGAGGCTTGGAGATGGCCCACAGCAGGCTTGCTTCGATCGGCGTGGTTTCAGTGTTCATGTCGTGGCCGTACAGGCACAGACCGGCTTCCAGGCGCAGGGAATCGCGGGCGCCGAGGCCGATGGCCGCGACTTCCGGTTCGGCCAGCAGGGCGCGAGCCAGCGCTTCGGCGTTGGCCGCCGGTACGGAGATTTCGTAACCGTCTTCACCGGTGTAGCCCGAACGGCTGACAAAGCAGTCCACGCCCAACAGTTTCACGCGGGTGAACTGCATGAAGGTCATCTTCGCAACTTCCGGTGCCAGGCGTGCGAGCACGGTGACGGCGGCCGGGCCTTGCAGAGCGAGCAGGGCACGCTCTTCGAACAGCGGTTCAATGGTGCACTGGTCGCCGATGTGCTTGCGCAGGTGCGCCAGGTCTTGGTCCTTGCAGGCGGCGTTGACCACCAGGAACAATTCGTCGTTACCGAGGTTGGCGACCATCAGGTCGTCGAGGATGCCACCGGTCTCGTTGGTGAACATCGCGTAGCGCTGCATGCCCTCCGGCAGGTCGATGATGTCCACCGGCACCAGGGTTTCCAGGGCTTTGGCGGCGTTGGCACCGGTCAGGCGGATCTGGCCCATGTGCGACACATCGAACAGCCCGGCCTGATCACGGGTGTGCTGGTGTTCTTTCATCACGCCCAACGGGTATTGCACCGGCATGTCATAACCGGCGAACGGCACCATGCGGGCGCCGAGTTCGAGGTGCAGTGCGTGCAACGGGGTCTTCAACAGTTGTTCGGTGGACATATACAGCTCCTGAAAATAGTGCAGATGCGCGCATCAGCACTCGATAATGTTGACCGCCAAACCGCCACGGGCGGTTTCCTTGTATTTGCTTTTCATGTCGGCGCCGGTCTGGCGCATGGTGCGGATGACCTTGTCGAGGGAGACGAAGTGCTGACCGTCGCCACGCAGGGCCATGCGCACCGCATTGATGGCCTTGACCGAACCCATGGCGTTGCGCTCGATGCAAGGCACTTGCACCAGTCCGCCAATCGGGTCGCAGGTCAGGCCGAGGTTGTGTTCCATGCCGATTTCGGCCGCGTTTTCCACCTGCTGCACCGTACCGCCGAGCACTTCGCACAAGGCGCCGGCCGCCATGGAACAGGCAACGCCGACTTCACCCTGACAGCCGACTTCGGCGCCGGAGATCGAGGCGTTTTCCTTGTACAGAATGCCGATTGCAGCGGCCGTCAGTAGAAAACGCACCACGCCGTCTTCGTTGGCACCGGGGATGAAGCGCATGTAGTAATGCAGCACCGCCGGGATAATGCCGGCTGCACCATTGGTGGGCGCAGTGACCACGCGTCCGCCGTTGGCGTTTTCTTCATTGACCGCCAGGGCGTACAGGTTGACCCAGTCCAGTACCGACAGTGGATCGCGCAGCGACGATTCCGGGTTTTTGCACAGTTGCCGATGCAATGCCGCCGCCCGCCGTTTGACCTTCAGCCCACCGGGCAGGATGCCTTCGTTGCGGCAACCGGCGGCGACGCAGTCTTGCATCACTTGCCAGATCTTCAGCAGTCCGGCACGGGTTTCCGCTTCCGGGCGCCAGGCGCTTTCGTTGGTCAGCATCACCTGACTGATCGATAAACCGTAGGTGCTGCAGTGACCAAGCAGGTCCTTGGCGCTTTTGAACGGGAAGGTCAGCGGCGTGGCGTCTTCAACGATGCGGTCGGCGCCGGCAGCGTCTTCATCGACCACGAACCCGCCACCGACCGAGTAATACTCGCGGCTGCGCACTTGCAGGCCGGCCGCGTCGAATGCGCGAAAGATCATGCCGTTGGGGTGATAGGCCAACGGTTTGCGAATCATTGCCAGGTGTTCTTTCTCGTTGAACGCGATGCTGTGTTCACCGAGCAGGTTCAAGCGACCGCTGCTGCGAATCTCTTGCAGGCGGGCGGTGACGGTTTCGGTGTCCACGGTGTCCGGGTGTTCGCCTTCCAGGCCCAGCAATACGGCCTTGTCACTGCCGTGGCCTTTGCCGGTGGCGCCGAGCGAGCCGTAGAGCTCGACTTTGACGCAGGTAGTTGCCGATAGCAGCCCTTCACGGCGCAGACCTTCGGCGAAGCGCGCAGCGGCACGCATCGGGCCGACGGTGTGGGAGCTGGAGGGGCCGATACCAATTTTGAACAGGTCGAACACGCTTAACGACATGGTTGTTCTCCGGTTTCTTGTTATGAGGATCGACACAGATCCGATGGGGGAACTGCGATCCTGTGGGAGCAGGCAAGCCAGCTCCCACAGGAGGAGTACGGTGTTCTTGAAGGGGGCGAGCAACTCACCCCCTTAGATCAAGCGTAGCTTTCGATCGACGGGCAGGCGCAGACCAGGTTGCGATCGCCAAACACGTTGTCGACGCGACCGACCGGTGGCCAGTACTTGGCTTCGATCAGCGACGCTACCGGGTAAACGGCTTGCTCGCGGCTGTACGGATGAGTCCACTCGCCGACGATTTCCGCAGCGGTGTGCGGGGCGTTTTTCAGCGGGTTGTCATCCTTGTCCAGTGTGCCGTTTTCCACCGCGCGGATTTCTTCGCGGATGCGGATCATGGCGTCGCAGAAGCGGTCCAGTTCTTCCTTGGATTCGCTCTCGGTCGGCTCGATCATCAACGTGCCGGCCACCGGGAACGACATGGTCGGGGCGTGGAAGCCGAAGTCGATCAGGCGCTTGGCCACGTCATCGACGCTGATGCCGCTGCTGTCTTTCAGCGGACGCAGGTCGAGGATGCATTCGTGCGCCACCAGACCGTTGCTGCCGGTGTACAGCACTGGATAGTGCTCTTCGAGGCGACGGGAAATGTAGTTGGCATTCAGGATCGCCAATTGCGAAGCGCGCTTGAGGCCGGCGCCACCCATCATTCGAATGTACATCCAGGTGATCGGCAGAATGCTCGCGCTGCCGAACGGTGCCGCGCAGACCGCGCCTTCCTTGCGTTCCATCTGGGCGTGGCCCGGCAGGAACGGCGTCAGGTGCGACTTGACGCCAATCGGGCCGACGCCTGGGCCGCCACCGCCGTGTGGGATGCAGAAGGTTTTGTGCAGGTTCAGGTGCGATACGTCGCCGCCGAACTTGCCCGGTGCGCAGAGGCCGACCATGGCGTTCATGTTCGCGCCATCGATATACACCTGACCGCCGTTGTCGTGAATGATGCCGCAGATTTCGCGGATGCCTTCTTCGAACACACCGTGGGTCGACGGGTAGGTGATCATCAGCGCGGCGAGGTGTTCGCGGTGCTCGATGGCCTTGGCGCGCAGGTCTTCGATGTCGACGTTGCCGCGGGCATCGCACGCGGTCACAACCACACGCATGCCGGCCATGTTGGCGGTGGCCGGGTTGGTGCCATGGGCGGACGACGGGATCAGGCAGATGTCGCGACGGTCTTCGCCACGGCTCTGGTGGTAGGCACGAATCGCCAACAGACCGGCGTATTCACCCTGGGAACCGGCGTTCGGTTGCAGGGAGATCGAGTCGTAACCGGTGGCGGCGCAGAGCATCGCTTCCAGTTCATCGGTCAGTTGCTGATAGCCGGCGCTTTGCTCGGCCGGAGCGAACGGGTGCAGGGCACCGAATTCAGCCCAGGTCACCGGGATCATTTCGCTGGCGGCGTTGAGTTTCATGGTGCAGGAACCCAGCGGGATCATGGTGCGATCCAGGGCCAGGTCCTTGTCCGCCAGTTTGCGCAGGTAGCGCATCAGCTCGGTTTCGGAGTGATAACGGTTGAACACCGGGTGGCTGAGGATTGGCGATTGGCGAACCAGTGCGGCCGGGAGGGTGCTTTGGACCGAAGCGGCCAATGCAGCGAAGTCCGGCAGCGCCTTGCCGTCGGCCAGCAGGCTCCACAGGGTTTCGACGTCAGCCTGGCTGCTGGTTTCGTCGAGGGACAGACCCAGACGCTCAGCATCGACCACGCGCAGGTTGATCTTCTGCGCATGAGCCTTGTCGTGCAGGGTAGCCGTTTGCGCGCCGGTTTTGATCGTCAAGGTGTCGAAGAAGCTGGCTTGCTCGACGCTCAGGCCCAGTGCGCTCAAGCCTTTGGCGAGGATCGCGGTCAGGTGATGAATGCGATTGGCGATCTGCGTCAGGCCTTTCGGGCCGTGGTACACGGCGTACATGCTGGCGATGTTGGCCAGCAGCACCTGGGCGGTGCAGATGTTGCTGGTGGCTTTCTCGCGACGGATATGTTGCTCGCGGGTCTGCATGGCCAGGCGCAGGGCCGGCTTGCCGAAACGGTCCACGGAAACGCCGACCAGACGGCCCGGCATGTCGCGCTTGAACGCATCCTTGGTGGAGAAGTACGCCGCGTGCGGGCCACCGAAGCCCAGCGGAACGCCGAAGCGTTGCGCGCTGCCGATGGCCACGTCGGCGCCGAACTCACCCGGCGGGGTCAGCACGGTCAGGGCCAGCAGGTCAGCAGCGACCGCGACCAGCGCATTCGCCGCGTGGAAGCGTTCGGTCAGTTCGCGGTAATCGAAGACGTCACCGTTGCTCGCCGGGTATTGCAGCAGCGCGCCGAAGAATGGCGTCACGTCGGTCAGTTCACGCTCGTCGCCCACCACAACGTCGATGCCCAAAGGCTCGGCACGGGTACGCAAAACGTCGAGGGTTTGCGGGTGGCAATGAACGGAGGCGAAGAAGGCGTGGCTGCCTTTGTTCTTGCTCAGGCGTTTGCAGAAGGTCATGGCTTCGGCAGCAGCGGTGGCTTCGTCCAGCAGCGAGGCGTTGGCGATTGGCAGGCCGGTCAGGTCGCTGATCAGGGTCTGGAAGTTCAACAGCGCTTCGAGACGGCCCTGGGAAATTTCTGGCTGGTATGGGGTGTAGGCGGTGTACCAGGCCGGATTTTCCAGCAGGTTGCGCAGGATCGGCGACGGCGTGTGAGTGCCGTAGTAGCCCTGACCGATGTAAGTCTTGAACAGCTGGTTTTTACCGGCGATGGATTTGATCAACGCCAGGGCATCGGCTTCGCTCAGGCCGTCTTCGAGACCGAGGACGCTGGTGCCTTTGATGCTGTCGGGAATGACGCTGGCGCTCAGGGCTTCCAGGGAGTCGAAACCGAGGCTGTTGAGCATGGCTTGCTCGTCGCCTGCACGCGGGCCGATGTGGCGGGTGATGAATTCGTTGGCGGTCGTCAGATTGACTTGAGTCATGTCGGCGCTCCTCAGGCTTGGGCAATCAGACGGTCGTAAGCGTCTTGATCCAGCAGTTGGCCGACAGCCGAGGCGTCGGTTGGCTTGAAGCGGAAGAACCAGCCTTCGCCCAGCGGATCTTCGTTGACCAGTTCAGGGCTGCTATCGAGGGCCGGGTTGGTCTCGACCACTTCTCCGTCCAGAGGCATGTACACGCCGCTGGCAGCTTTTACCGACTCCACGGTGGCGGCTTCTGCGCCTTTGTCGTAGGACTGCAGCTCAGGCAGTTGTACGAAAACCACGTCGCCCAGTGCGTTCTGTGCGAAAGCGGTGATGCCGACCGTAACGGTGCCGTCAGCTTCGGTGCGCAGCCATTCGTGATCTTCAGTAAAACGCAACTCGCTCATGGAAACTCCTAAGGGGGCCAGACTCGTCTGGTGGACGCGATGGAATGCAGGGGCAAAAACCCTGCTTTATAGGAGGTTACTAAGCAAAAAGGCGGCCAATGTTATTTTTATGTTTAAAAACAATAACTTATAAGTTTTCGTAAGCCGTTATATTTCTGCAGCTGTAGCGAAATCGCTACAGCCTGAAGCAAAGAAAAAAGCCTAGGTGGATCAAAGCCTTGCACAGCGCTGATCAGAAGAGGGTGTATCGATATCGTTCCACTGTAGCGCTTTCAGTACAGATGAAGGTCGCTTTCGGGCATGGTTTTGAAGGCGACATGATCGTTCCCACGCGCAGCAAAGGAATGCCTCAATGGACGCTCTGCGTCCGCTCTTGGAACGCGGAGCGTCCCAGGCTGCATTCCCACGCAGAGCGTGGGAACGATCACCGAGTAAGCCTCACGGCTTATTGGGAATCCCGTACTTGCGCAACCGATGGGCAATCGCGGTGTGGGAGGTTTGCAGGCGGCTGGCCAGTTGGCGGGTCGAGGGGTAGCTGACGTAGAGCTTTTCCAGCAGGTCCTTCTCGAACGCTTCCATGGCCTGTTCGAGGCTGTCGACCTCAATGTCGCTCTGGCGCGCCACAGAGGTGCCGGCGATGTCGAGGTCGCCGATGTCCACCAGGCTGCTTTCGCAAATCGCCGCGGCGCGGAAGATCACGTTCTGCAATTGCCGTACGTTGCCTGGCCAGCGATTGCCCAGCAGCGCCGGGTAAGTGCCAGGGGCCAGGCGACAGACCGGACGCTGGATCTGCGCGCAGGCCTGCTGCATGAAGTAACGCGCCAGCAGCAAAATGTCCTGGCCGCGCTCGCGCAGGGGCGGGACTTCGACATTCAGCACGTTGAGGCGATAGAACAGGTCTTCGCGGAAAGTGCCTTCGCTGACCATTTTTTCCAGGTCGCGATGGGTCGCGCTGAGGATCCGCACGTTGACCTTCACTTCGCGATCGCCGCCAACCCGACGGAAGCTGCCGTCGTTGAGAAAGCGCAGCAGTTTCGCCTGCAAATACGGCGACATTTCACCGATCTCGTCGAGAAATACCGTGCCCTGGTTGGCCAGTTCCATCAGCCCCGGCTTGCCGCCCCGTTGCGCCCCGGTGAAAGCGCCGGGGGCGTAGCCGAACAGTTCGCTTTCGGCGAGGTTTTCCGGCAGTGCCGCGCAGTTCAAGGCCAGGAACGGCGAACTGTGGCGGGTGCTGATGGCGTGGCAGGCACGGGCCACCAATTCTTTGCCGGTGCCGGTTTCACCCTGGATCAGCAACGGTGCATCGAGGGCTGCGACGCGTTGTGCGCGGGCCTTGAGCGTACGAATGGCAGGGGATTCGCCGAGCAGGGCATCGAAACCTTCAGCGTGATCGTGGTGCAGCGCCGAGAGGCGTTCACCGATGCGGTTCGGTTGATACAGGGTCAGCAGGGCGCCGGCGTCGGTGATCGGCGTGGCATCCAGCAGCAGGGTTTGACCGTTGACGGTGATCTCGCGCAGCGGCAGGCGGAAGCCGTTTTCCAGCAATGTGTCGAGCAGCGCCGGGTCGGCAAACAGCTCGCTGATGCTTTCACCCGCCGGTTCGCGACCGTACAGGGCAATCAGTGCCGGGTTGGCCAGCAGCACCTTGCCGGCGCTGTCCAGGGCCAGCACCGGGTCGGTCATGGCGGCGAGTAGCGCATCGAGCTGCAAGTGACGGCGTTGGCCGGGAAGGATGTCGACCACCGTCACCGCTTGCACGCCACGCACGTTGAACAGCGCATCGCGCAGCTCTTCGAGCACGGCCGGACTCAAGGTCGGGGCGTCGATGTAGACGTTGGGTGGCACCATTTCCACCGCATCCAGATTGAGATTGCGCCCACCGAGCAGGGCCAGGACTTCCTGGGTGATACCGACGCGGTCGATGAAACTGACGTGGATGCGCATGGGGCGGTTTGGTTCTGGAGTGCGGAGGGTGGCAAGTATGCCTTGGAGGAGGGTTGGAGGTGAAATCGGCAATCGGAGATTGCTTGTAAAGATCGCAGCCTTCGGCAGCTCCAGGAGAATACGTTCGGTGTGGGAGCTGCCGAAGGCTGCGATCCGTTGATCTTCCAGACGTTATTCCAGGTGTTCGGGTCTGACCGGGTCGCCGGATTTCATATTGAGCTGTACCCGCACGTCTTCGAACATTGCGTCGTAGTACGGGTGAATTGGACCGATGCTGCTCAGCGTCTTGGGGATGCCGTACTTCTCTGCGATTCTGGTGACGTTACTGGCGAAGTTATAGGCCTGATCCTTCGGCAGAAAAAATGACTCCTTCAGTTCCTTGCCCTGGATGCTGCCGTGCATCGTGAACTGCATCCCTTTGCCCTCCTTGGGATCCTGGGTGACCTCATAGTCGATACACACGTTGTAGCTGACATCGTCCTTGTTCAGCGCATGGCGCTCGATGTGCAGGTGTCCGGGTTCGAACGTAGCCATTGGCGTCTCTCCTTCAAAGGCATTGAATCAGGGCAGACCTCACGCCTGCCCCCCTGCGTTTCTTTCTATTGATAACTGATGCCAGGTGTCGCTGTGCTGATACGGGTGCCGGCCTTGCCCTGGATGATCGCTTCGATGTCCGAGAGTGAACCGATTACCGCGACTTTCCCAGTATGGCGGGCGAACTCGCAGGCCGCCTGGACCTTTGGTCCCATGGAGCCGGCGGCGAAGCCGAGTTTGTCCATTTCATCGGGGTGAGCCTGGGCGATGGCTTTCTGGGTGGGCTTGCCGAAATCGATAAAGGCCGCATTGACGTCAGTGGCGATCACCAACAGATCGCTTTCCAACTGTTCGGCCAGCAGTGCCGAGCACAGGTCTTTATCGATCACCGCTTCCACACCCTGCAGTTTGCCGTTGGCGTCGTAGATCGTCGGGATGCCGCCACCACCGGCGCAGATCACGATGCTGCCTTTTTCCAGCAGCCACTTGATCGGGCGGATTTCGAAGATACGTTTGGGTTTCGGGCTGGCGACCACGCGCCGGAACTTGTCGCCGTCCGGGGCGATGGCCCAGCCTTTCTCGGCGGCGAGTTTCTCGGCGTCGGCCTTGGAATAGACCGGACCGATCGGTTTGCTGGGGGCCTGGAACGCCGGGTCGTTGGGGTCGACTTCGACCTGGGTCAGCAGGGTGGCGAAGGGCACTTCGAAGTCCAGCAGGTTGCCCAGTTCCTGTTCGATGATGTAGCCGATCATGCCGTCGGTTTCGGCGCCGAGTACGTCCAGCGGGTAAGGCGAAACCTGGCTGTAGGCCGCCGCTTGCAGCGACAACAGGCCGATCTGCGGACCATTGCCGTGGGCAATCACCAGTTGGTTGCCGGGATGAATCTTGGCGATCTGTTCGGTGGCGATCCGGATGTTCGCGCGCTGGTTGTCCGCGGTCATGGGCTCACCCCGGCGGAGCAGGGCGTTACCGCCCAGAGCAATGACGATACGCATAGTGCAGTCCTTCTAAATAGGGGCGGGCAATCTGATCTCCCTGATGATCGTTCCCACGGGGACCGTGGGAACGATCATCAGCAAGTGTTCAGCCTCAGACATCCGCCAGCGCCGACACCAGAATAGCCTTGATGGTGTGCATACGGTTTTCCGCTTGCTCGAAGGCGATGTTGGCCGGCGATTCGAAGACTTCTTCAGTCACTTCAACCCCGTTGGCCAGGTTCGGATAACGCGCGGCGATGTCCTTGCCGACCTTGGTTTCGCTGTTGTGGAACGCCGGCAGGCAGTGCATGAACTTCACGCGCGGGTTGCCCGAGGCCTTCATCATGTCGGCGTTGACCTGGTACGGCAGCAGTTGCTCGATGCGCTCGTCCCACGCTTCCACCGGCTCACCCATCGACACCCAGATGTCAGTGTGGATGAAGTCCACGCCCTTGACCGCGGCTTTCGGGTCTTCGGTGATGGTGATGCGCGCGCCGCTCTCTTCGGCGAAGGCTTTGCACTGATCGATGAAGTCCTGATGCGGCCACAGCGCTTTCGGTGCGGCGATGCGCACGTCCATGCCGAGTTTGGCGCCGATCATCAGCAACGAATTACCCATGTTGTAGCGCGCATCGCCCAGGTAGGCGTAGCTGATGTCGTGCAGCGGTTTGTCGCTGTGTTCGCGCATGGTCAGGGTGTCGGCGATCATTTGCGTCGGGTGGAATTCAGCGGTCAGGCCGTTGAATACCGGTACGCCGGCGAACTTGGCCAGCTCTTCGACGATTTCCTGTTCGAAGCCACGGTACTCGATAGCGTCGAACATCCGCCCCAGCACGCGGGCGGTGTCCTTCATGCTTTCCTTGTGGCCGATCTGCGACGACACCGGGTCGATGTAGGTGACGTGGGCGCCCTGGTCATGGGCCGCGACTTCGAAGGCGCACCGGGTGCGGGTCGAGGTTTTTTCGAAGATCAGCGCGATGTTCTTGCCTTGCAGGTGCGGACGCTCGGTGCCGGTGTATTTGGCGCGCTTGAGGTCGCGGGACAGGTCCAGCAGGTAGTGCAGCTCGCGAGTGGTGTGGTGCATCAGCGAGAGCAGGCTGCGGTTGCGCATATTGAAAGCCATGATTGGATCTCCTTGGGTTTCGGTTATCCCCTCGGCCGTGCTGGATAAGCATCGGCCAAGGCTCGAAAGTTAATAATCGATAGGGTCGCGAATGATCGGGCAGGTCATGCAGTGGCCACCGCCACGCCCGCGCCCGAGCTCACTGGCGCTGATGGTGATGACCTCGACGCCGGCCTTGCGCAGCAGGGTGTTGGTGTAGGTGTTGCGGTCGTAGCCGATGACCACGCCTGGCTCCACCGCCACCACGTTGTTGCCGTCGTCCCATTGCTCGCGTTCGGCGGCAAAGGCGTTACCGCCGGTTTCGACCACGCGCAGCGCCTTGAGGTTGAGGGCCTTGGCCACGGTGTCGAGGAAGCTGGTTTCTTCACGGCGCACGTCGATGCCGCCCGGTTTGCTTTCATCGGGGCGCAGGCTGAAGGCGACGATCTGCTTCACCACTTCCGGGAAAATCGTCACCAGGTCGCGGTCGCAGAAGCTGAACACGGTGTCCAGGTGCATCGCCGCGCGGGATTTCGGCAGGCCGGCGACGATGACTCGTTCCACGGCTTTGTTCTTGAACAGGTTGACCGCCAATTGGCCGATGGCCTGGCGGGACGAGCGCTCGCCCATGCCGATCAACACCACGCCGTTGCCGATCGGCATCACGTCACCGCCCTCAAGGGTGGCGTTGCCGTGGTCCTGGTCGGGGTCGCCGTACCAGATCTGGAAGTCGGCGTTGGTGAACTGCGGGTGGAATTTGTAGATGGCGGTGGCCAGCAAGGTTTCCTGACGACGCGCCGGCCAGTACATCGGGTTCAGGGTCACGCCGCCATAGATCCAGCAGGTGGTGTCGCGGGTGAACTGGGTGTTGGGCAGCGGCGGCAGAATGAAGCTGGAATGACCGAGGAAGTCGCGGAACATCTGAATGGTCTTGCCACCGAAACTGTCCGGCAGGTCATCGGCGGAAACCCCGCCGATGAGGAATTCGGCGATCTTGCGTGGCTCCAGGCTACGTAGCCAGGCCCCCACTTCATGGACCAGGCCGAGACCGACCGAATTGGCGGTGATCTTGCGCTCCAGAATCCAGTCCAGCGCTTCAGGCATCGCGACGATGTCGGTCAGCAGGTTGTGCATTTCCAGCACGTCGACACCACGCTCGCGCATTTTGGTGACGAAGTCGAAGTGGTCGCGTTTGGCTTGGGCGACCCACAGCACATCATCGAACAGCAGTTCGTCGCAGTTGTTCGGGGTCAGCCGCTGGTGGGCCAGGCCGGGGGAGCAAACCATGACTTTGCGCAGTTTGCCGGCTTCGGAATGGACGCCGTACTTAACTTTTTCCGTGGTCATTACCGTGTTCCTCCAGATGAAAACAATCAGGTGCTGCTTTTCATTACAGTGCTAAAGGGTCAGAAAGCCGGCATACAGCCCATAGGCCGCCACCAGGGCGCCTACGACGACGGCGGCGAAAATCAGCTTCTCGACGTTAGTGAAAACCGGTTTGTCGACTTCAAGTTTGGCCTTGGCGAACAGGATCGCGCCGGGGGCATACAGCAGGGCGGAGAGCAGCAGGTATTTGACGCCGCCGGCGTACAGCAGCCAGATCGCGTAGATCAGTGCGATGCCACCGATGACCAGGTCTTTGCTGCGCTCGGCCGCAGCGTTTTCATAGCTCTCGCCGCGCACTGCCAGCAGCAGGGCATAGGCCGCCGACCACAGATAGGGCACCAGGATCATCGACGTGGCGAGGTAGATCAGCGACAGGTAAGTGCTGGCCGAAAACAGTGTGATGATCAGAAACAGCTGCACCATCGCGTTGGTCAGCCATAGCGCGTTGGCCGGTACAAGGTTGGCGTTTTCACGGCGCAAAAACGCCGGCATGGTGTGGTCCTTGGCGGCAGCGAACATGATCTCCGCGCACAGCAACACCCATGACAGCAACGCCCCGAGCAAGGAAATGATCAGGCCGACGCTGATCAGCACCGCGCCCCAATGACCGACCACATGTTCCAGCACCGCGGCCATCGACGGGTTCTGCAGTTTCGCCAGCGCAGGTTGGGTCATGATCCCCAGGGACAACACGTTCACCAGCATCAGGAACAACAGCACGGTGATGAAGCCGATGACGGTGGCTTTACCCACGTCGCTGCGTACTTCGGCACGGGCCGAGAAAATGCTCGCGCCTTCGATGCCGATGAACACCCACACGGTGACCAGCATCATGTTGCGCACCTGGTTCATCACACTGCCCAGGTCAGGGTTTTTGATGCCCCAGATGTCGGCGGTGAAGATCTCCAGTTTGAACGCGAACAAGGCGATCAACACGAACAGCAGCAGCGGTACGACCTTGGCGACGGTGGTCACCAGGTTGATGAACGCCGCTTCCTTGATTCCCCGTAAAACCAGAAAGTGCACCGCCCAAAGCAGCAGCGAGGCGCCGATTACCGAAGCCACGGTATTTCCCTCCCCAAAAATGGGGAAGAAGTAGCCGAGGGTGCTAAACAAGAGAACGAAGTAACCCACATTGCCCAGCCAGGCACTGATCCAGTATCCCCAGGCCGACGAGAAACCCATGTAGTCGCCGAAACCGGCCTTGGCGTAGGCATAAACACCGCCATCCAGCTCAGGCTTGCGATTGGCCAGGGTCTGGAAGACGAAAGCGAGGGTCAACATGCCCACTGCGGTGATTACCCAACCAATAAGAACAGCACCGACATCAGCACTGGCGGCCATGTTCTGGGGCAAAGAGAAGATTCCGCCACCAATCATTGAACCGACCACTAAAGCAACGAGCGCACCGAGTTTCAGTTTTCCGGGGGATTCAGACATAGCATGACTCCAGTGCAGGAGAAGAGAGACAACAGAGTAGTTCTGCTGGCTGTTCAATCAGCTGACATAGATCAGTGCATGGGCACATTCCATTGTTAATGAAAGACTTATGTATCTTTCTCGGACATAGCGGTATTACCGGGGAAGCCCTGTTCAGGGGGGGCAAGTCAGGTGGGCGTAAGCGGTATTGCTTGGGCTTTGAAATTAGTGTGTTTCTGCGGTTTCGCCAATTTTCTGATAACTGTTTATATGACAGATTTGATTTATCAGGTGCGCGGTACTGGAATTAATGAATAAACGTTATTTCGTTTTATCTGTTTAGTTAAAAATAACTACGTGACAGTGTTTGCAATGACTGTTCTGGCCTCATCGCGGGCAAGCCACGCTCCCACAGGATCACGCTGTACCTGTGGGAGCGGGCTTGCCCGCGAAAGCTATCTGGTGATCACCACCACTGCGCGCGATGGGCGCCCAGTTCCCCGGCCGGCAGCGCCCATTGCAGTGGCGTCCCGGTGATCTTCAACGGCACCTGTAACCGATGGGCCGGTCCCCACGGCGTTTGCTCAATCAACATCCCTTGATCGTGGTCATCCTCTGCGCGCAACGGCTCGTTGGTTCCGGCGCCATGTTCGATCAACAGCTTCGCCGTCCGTGCCAGCGACAGCCGCGCAGAGCCACCGTGCCCCAATAGCTTGATCGCACTGGCCGCCATCAAATACCCGGTGGCATGGTCAAGGGCCTGGACCGGCAGCGGTGTCGGTTTATCCGCCTTCTTCCAGTGCATGCCCGCGTCGGCAATCCCGCTGCTCATCTGCACCAGGCTGTCGAAGCCGCGACGGTTCTGCCAAGGGCCGCTCCAGCCGTAAGCGTTGAGGCAAACATCGATCAGGCCCGGGGCCAGTGCCTGGCGTTGGGCGATGCCGTAACCCAGGCGTTCCAAGGCATCGGCGCGGTAGCCGTGGAGCAGGATGTCGGCGTCCTTGAGCAGGCTTTCGAACACCGCGCGATCGGCTTTGTCGTGCAGATCCAGGCGCGCACAGCGTTTGCCCAGGGTGACTTCCGGCACCACGCCCGGTTCGTTCCAGGTCGGTGGGTCGATGCGCAGCACGTCGGCGCCGAGCCCGGCGAGGAAGCGGCTGGCGATCGGGCCGGCGAGCACTCGCGTGAGGTCCAGTACCTTGATTCCGGCCAGCGGTTGCGCCACCGAGCCTTGCCACGGTTTGGCGGTTGGGCTGCCATCGACGCTGAACTGAATCAACGGCTCGGCGTTCACGGCCCGACCTTGGGGGTGAGCTTGCCATTGCTTCCAGCTGCGCATCTCGGCGGCGCAACCACCGGCCTCGACCACCGCTTGTTCCAGATCGCTTTTCGCCCACTGAGCCACTTTGCTCGCCATCGCTGCGCGGTCGGCACAGGCGCCGAGCACTGATTCAGCAGCGGCGCGGTGATGAGGCGCGTTGGTGTGCAGGCGGATCCAGCCGTCTTTGGTTGCATAGTCGCCGGCGACCGGATCCCACAGCGGCGGGACGTTCCAGCCCATGGGGCGGATCGAGGTGGCGAACCAGAACGACGCCAGGCGGCGGTCGACTTCAAGGCTGGGCAAGCGACCGGTTTGTTGATGCAGCAGTTCGCTGGCGGCCTGGCCGGCGGCAGCAATGCTGGCGCAGGCCAGATCGGTTACGGCAAATGCCGAGGGCAGGGCGCCGCTCGAGGTGAACGGGATTGGGGTGTGAGGCAAGCCGAGTGCGGCTTGAATGGACGTGAGTAAATCAGTCATCGAAGGCCCTCCGGAGCGAGAGCCCGAGCATAGTTCAAAAAGACGGCTCGGCCAGATGAAATCCTGTAGAGAGAGCGGTGCGGCGCTCCGACTTGCCCGCGAAGTCGTTGACCGTGTTGCGACCTTCGCGGGCAAGCCTCGCTCCTACGGGGATATGCATTCCCGTGGGAGCGAGCCTGTTGTCACAGAGGATTTATGCCAGCGCTTTACCCACGCCCCTGCAGATAGGTCGCGTAATCCGGGATGCGGTGTTCGTGAGCCTGATCCATCAACGGGCTGCTGAGCAGGTAGTCGGCGCTGCATTCGTTGCAGGCCACGGGGATGTTCCACACCGCCGCGACCCGCAGCAACGCCTTGATGTCCGGGTCGTGGGGTTGCGGTTCGAACGGGTCCCAGAAGAACACCAGCATGTCGACGCGCTGCTCGGCGATTTGCGCGCCGAGTTGCTGGTCGCCGCCCAGCGGCCCGCTGATCATGCTTTCCACCGGCAGGCCGAGGCGTTGTTGCAATAACAACCCCGTGGTGCCGGTGGCGACCAGTTCATGCTGCGCGAGTTTGTCTTTCTGCCGCTCGGCCCAGTCCAGCAAAAACACTTTGCAATGGTCATGGGCGACCAGGGCGATACGCTTGCGCGCCGCCATGGTCTTATGCGTAAAGCTGATACCGATCATCGGTTGCTGCTCCACGGTTTACTCTGCGTTGCAGAGCGCCAGGCAGTTATCGAGCATGCGGTTGGAGAAGCCCCACTCGTTGTCGTACCAGGCCAGCACTTTGAGCAGCTTGCCGCTGGACTTGGTGTGGTTGGCGTCGAAGATCGACGACAGCGGGTTGTGGTTGAAGTCGCTGGATACCAGCGGCAGGGCGTTGTAGCCGAGAATCTTCGAGTGTTGGCTGGCTTGTTTGAGCAGCGCATTCACTTCATCGGCCGACGCTTCGCGCTTGAGCTGCACGGTCAGGTCCACCAGCGACACGTTGATCACCGGAACACGCACCGCCATGCCGGTCAGTTTGCCCGCCAGTTCCGGCAGCACCAGGCCCACCGCTTCAGCGGCGCCGGTCTTGCTCGGGATCATGTTCTGGGTGGCGGAACGGGCGCGGTACGGATCGGTGTGGTAGACGTCGGTCAGGTTCTGGTCGTTGGTGTAGGCGTGAATAGTGGTCATCAGACCGCTTTCGATGCCCAGCTCGCGGTGCAGCACCTGGGCCACCGGGGCCAGGCAGTTGGTGGTGCACGAGGCGTTGGAGATGATCTGGTGCGACTGGCGCAGAATGTCGTGGTTAACCCCATAAACCACAGTGGCGTCGGCGCCTTTGGCCGGGGCCGAGATAATCACTTTGCGCGCGCCGGCCGTAATATGGGCGGCGGCTTTGGCGCGGTCGGTGAACAGACCGGTGCATTCGAATACGACGTCGACCTTCTCCGCGGCCCAGGGCAGTTCGGCCGGGTTGCGAATGGCGCTGACCGAAATACGGTCGCCGTTGACGGTCAGGCTTTCCTGATCGTGCTGGACATCGGCATCGAATGTGCCGTGAACGGTGTCGTATTTCAGGAGGTGAGCATTCATCGAACTGTCGCCCAGGTCGTTGATTGCCACGATCTGCAGATCCTGACGATAGCCTTGGGTATACAGTGCGCGCAGGACATTACGGCCGATACGGCCAAAACCATTGATTGCGATTCGAAGAGTCATTTACAGCGCCGCCGTCGTTTTGTTGTTGGAATTACAAGATTATTCGCAAAAAAATAGAAAACAAGCCTTTTTAGTGGCAATATTTTGTTTTATCTACAACGAGTGACCTGAATCAACTGGTCCGAATGATCAAGAAAGCCGTCTGTCATCCCGATCACAACGGCGTTTGATCAGCATAGACAATCAGGTCGCCACATCCGTTAGCCTGGAGTTCTACACATGCATCCCCGCGTCCTTGAGGTCACCGAACGGCTTATCGCCCGCAGCCGCGCCACGCGTGAGGCTTACCTTGCATTGATCCGCGGCGCGGCCAGCGACGGCCCTATGCGCGGCAAGCTGCAATGCGCCAACTTCGCCCACGGCGTGGCCGGATGTGGCAGCGACGACAAGCACAGCCTGCGGATGATGAACTCCGCCAACATCGCAATTGTTTCGTCATATAACGACATGCTCTCGGCGCACCAGCCGTACGAAGTCTTTCCTGAACAGATCAAAAAAGCCCTGCGCGAAATCGGCTCCGTCGGCCAGTTTGCCGGTGGCACCCCGGCCATGTGCGATGGCGTGACCCAGGGCGAGCCAGGCATGGAACTGAGCCTGCCGAGCCGTGAAGTGATCGCGTTGTCCACCGCCGTGGCGCTGTCCCACAACATGTTCGACGGCGCGCTGATGCTCGGCATCTGCGACAAGATCGTGCCGGGCCTGATGATGGGCGCGTTGCGCTTCGGTCATCTGCCGATGATTTTCGTGCCGGGCGGGCCGATGGTGTCGGGCATCTCCAACAAGCAGAAAGCCGATGTGCGTCAGCGCTACGCCGAAGGCAAGGCGACCCGCGAAGAGCTGCTGGAATCGGAGATGAAGTCCTACCACAGCCCTGGTACCTGCACGTTCTACGGCACCGCCAACACCAACCAGTTGCTGATGGAAGTCATGGGCCTGCACTTGCCGGGCGCCTCGTTCGTCAACCCGAACACCCCGTTGCGCGATGCCCTGACCCGCGAAGCGGCGCATCAGGTCACGCGCCTGACCAAGCAGAATGGCAACTTCCTGCCGATCGGCGAAATCGTCGACGAGCGTTCGCTGGTCAACTCCATTGTGGCCCTGCACGCCACCGGCGGCTCGACCAACCACACCTTGCACATGCCGGCCATCGCCATGGCTGCGGGCATCCAGTTGACCTGGCAGGACATGGCCGACCTCTCCGAGGTGGTGCCGACCCTGAGCCACGTGTACCCGAACGGCAAAGCCGACATCAACCACTTCCAGGCAGCGGGCGGCATGTCGTTCCTGATCCGTGAACTGCTGGAAGCCGGCCTGCTCCATGAAAACGTCAACACCGTGCTCGGCCACGGCCTGAGCCGCTACACCCAGGAACCGTTCCTCGATAACGGCGAGCTGGTCTGGCGCGAAGGCCCGATCGAAAGCCTCGACGAAAACATCCTGCGCCCAGTGGCTCGTGCATTCTCGCCAGAAGGCGGTTTGCGGGTGATGGAAGGCAATCTCGGTCGTGGCGTGATGAAGGTCTCGGCAGTCGCCCTGGAAAACCAGGTCGTCGAAGCCCCGGCCATGGTGTTCCAGGATCAACAGGACCTGGCCGATGCATTCAAGGCCGGTCTGCTGGAGAAGGATTTTGTCGCGGTAATGCGCTTCCAGGGCCCGCGCTCCAACGGCATGCCGGAACTGCACAAGATGACGCCGTTCCTCGGCGTGTTGCAGGACCGCGGCTTCAAAGTTGCGTTGGTGACTGACGGGCGCATGTCCGGCGCCTCGGGGAAAATCCCGGCGGCGATCCACGTCAGCCCCGAAGCTTATGTGGGCGGCGCTTTGGCACGGGTGCGTGAGGGCGATATCATCCGCGTCGATGGCGTCAAAGGCACCCTGGAGCTTAAGGTGGACGCCGAAGAATTCGCAGCACGCGAGCCGGCCAAAGGCCTGTTGGGCAACAACATCGGCACGGGTCGCGAACTGTTTGGTTTCATGCGCATGGCCTTCAGCTCCGCAGAGCAAGGCGCCAGCGCCTTTACTTCTGCCCTGGAGACGCTTAATTGAAACTGGCTTTGGTCGGTGACATCGGTGGGACCAACGCACGTTTCGCGTTGTGGAAAAACCAGCAACTGGAATCAGTCCAGGTGCTGGCAACGGCAGACCACGCCACCCCGGAAGAAGCGATTGCGCTGTACCTGAACGGGCTCGGCCTGGCGCCGGGTTCGATCGGTTCGGTGTGCCTGTCGGTGGCCGGCCCTGTGAGCGGTGATGAATTCAAGTTCACCAACAATCACTGGCGGCTCAGTCGCAAGGGTTTCTGCAAGACCTTGCAGGTGGATCAACTGCTGCTAGTCAACGATTTCTCAGCCATGGCGCTGGGCATGACCCGCTTGCAGCCGGGCGAGTTCCGGGTGGTCTGCGAAGGCACGCCGGAGCCGTTGCGGCCGGCGGTGGTAATCGGCCCGGGCACAGGCTTGGGCGTAGGCACGTTGCTCGATCTGGGCGAGGGCCGTTTTGCCGCGTTGCCGGGGGAGGGTGGTCACGTCGATCTGCCGCTGAGCAGCCCGCGAGAAACCCAGCTGTGGCAACACATCTACAACGAGATCGGCCATGTCAGCGCTGAAACGGCGTTGAGCGGCAGTGGTTTGCCGCGAGTGTACCGGGCGATCTGCGCGGTGGATGGCCACACGCCTGTGCTCGACACGCCTGAGGCGATCACGGCGGCCGGGCTGGCGGGTGATCCGATTGCCCTGGAAGTGCTCGAGCAGTTCTGCTGCTGGCTCGGCCGCGTGGCCGGCAACAATGTGCTGACCACCGGTGCACGGGGTGGTGTGTACATCGTTGGTGGAGTGATTCCACGGTTTGCCGACTTTTTCGTTAAAAGCGGTTTCGCCCGGTGCTTTGCCGACAAGGGTTGCATGAGCGATTACTTCAAAGGCATTCCGGTGTGGCTGGTGACAGCGCCGTATTCCGGCCTTGTTGGCGCGGGTGTGGCGTTGGAGCAGGCCTGAGACCGCGTCACCTCATTCGCGGGCAAGCCTCGCTCCTACAAGGAATGTCACGAACCCTGTAGGAGCGAGGCTTGCCCGCGAAGAGGCCGGAACAGACAACATAGATCCATGATCGATCAGGCATAATCCTCCCCAACACAAACAACAAGGATGCCGCCGTGAGCTCAGTCAACAAGTCGATTTTGTTGGTCGATGACGATCAAGAGATACGCGAGTTGCTGGACACCTACCTGACCCGTGCCGGTTTCCAGGTCCGCACCACGCCCGATGGTGCAGGCTTTCGTCAGGCGCTGAACGAGGCGCCGAGCGATCTGGTGATCCTCGACGTGATGCTGCCGGACGAAGACGGTTTCAGCCTCTGCCGCTGGATCCGCCAGCACCCGCGCCAGGCCCACGTGCCGATCATCATGCTCACCGCCAGTTCCGATGAGGCTGACCGCGTCATCGGCCTGGAACTGGGCGCCGACGACTACCTCGGCAAACCCTTCAGCCCCCGTGAATTACAGGCACGGATCAAAGCCTTGTTGCGCCGCGCGCAGTTCGGTCAGGAGCGTTCCGGCGGTGAAGTGCTGGCCTTCGACGACTGGCGGCTGGACATGGTCAGCCATCGGCTGTTCCATACCGACGGCGAGGAAGTGATTCTCTCCGGCGCCGATTTCGCCCTGCTGAAACTGTTCCTCGATCACCCCCAGGAAATCCTCGACCGCGACACCATCGGCAACGCCACCCGAGGCCGTGACCTGATGCCGCTCGATCGCATCGTCGACATGGCGGTCAGCCGTTTGCGCCAGCGCCTGCGCGACACCGAAAAACCGCCGCGACTGATCCGTACCGTGCGTGGCAGCGGTTACCAACTGGCAGCCAACGTGGTTGCCGGCAATGGCCACTGAGTTCCTGCGCAAGCTCGCCGGGCGCGTGCCGGTGCCGCGCTCGCTGCTCGGGCGCATGTTGCTGCTGACCTTGTTGGCGGTGCTGTTTGCCCAGACGCTGTCGAGCGTGATCTGGGTTTCGCAATTGCGTGCCACCCAGCTCGAAGGCCTGGTCACCAGCGCCCGCAGCCTGGCCCATTCGATGACGGCCAGCGTCAGCTATTTCCGTTCGTTGCCGGTGGCGTTCAGGCCGCTGGTGCTCGACCAGTTGCGCAGCATGGGCGGCACCCGGTTCGTGGTGACCCTCAACGACAAACCCTTGGGCATGGAAGTGCTGCCGATCACGCCGCGCAAAGAAGCGGTGCTCAAAGCGGTGGACGAGGTGCTGCGCCAGTCGCTGGGCCAGGACGCCGATATTTCGGTGACGTTCGTCAGCCCCGAAGACCTGCGGATCTTCAATAGCGGGCTGAAACTCGATGAATTGCCACGCTCCTGGGCGCACTACGCGTTGACCCTGGAGCCAGTGAACCCACCGGTGCTGGTCACGCAAATCCAGATGGCGCCGGGGGAATGGCTGTACATCGCTTCGCTGTTGCCCGAGCCCTACACCAGTCTTGAAGAACAAGGCCTGCCGGCACAGCAAGTCTGGTTTATCGTGCTCACCAGCGGCTTCTTGCTCCTGTTCATCGGCCTGCTGGTGCACTGGCAGAGCCGACCGCTCAAGCGATTGGCGCGGGCGGCGCGGGACATGTCCCTGGGTGCCGACGTCGAACCGGTCGCTCAGGGCGGCGGCAGTGAAGTGGTGGAAGTCGGTCGCGCGTTCAATGCAATGCGTGAACGCATCAGCCGTTACCTGACCGAGCGCAGCCAGTTGTTCAGCGCGATTTCCCATGACTTGCGCACACCGATCACTCGGCTGCGACTGCGGGTTGAATTGCTTGAAGACGAAAAGCTGCAAGCCAAGTTCGGACGTGATCTGGATGAGCTGGAGTTGTTGGTCAAGGGCGCGCTGCAATGCGTGAAAGACACCGACATCCACGAAAACATCGAGCAGGTGGACCTCAATCATGTGCTCGACTGCCTGGTGGAACCGTATCTGGCGCCCAACGGCAATGGCCGCGTGACTCAGCAGGGGCGGGCGCTGGCGCCGTATCCCGGCAAGCCACTGGCGCTCAAGCGCTGCATCGGCAACCTGATCGACAACGCTTTGAAGTACGGGCAGAACGCGCATCTGCACATCGATGACGACGAGAGCGCGTTCGTCCTGCATGTCGACGACGAAGGCCCGGGTGTGCCGGAGCAGCGGCTGGAGCAAGTGTTCGAGCCGCACTTCCGCCTGGCCGGGCAGCAACAGGGTTATGGCCTGGGGCTGGGGATTGCCCGCAACATCGCCCATAGCCATGGCGGCGAAGTCAGCCTGCAAAACCTGCGTGAAGGCGGGTTGCGCGTGACGTTGCAGTTGCCGCGACCAATGGATTGAAAGCGACCCTGTGGTGAGGGGGCTTGCCCCGTTGGGGCGCGGAGCGGCCCTGAAAGAGGGACTGCTGCGCAGTCCAACGGGGGCAAGCCCCCTCGCCACAAGTAACCACTCACTTCAAAATCAGGGTGAATGTCACAGGTCGGTGACATAACGCTCCCCCTTCGTTACCTGCCCGCCACCGACCGTTGTTTAGACTGGTCCCAGTCATAACAACAAAAAAGGTATCGCATGGACACCTTCCAACCCGCCTTCAGCAGTTGGCTGAACGCGCCTGCCCATCAGCAATGGCTCGCCGCCGAAGGCCTGCGCCTGTTGGCATTTGCCAGGGCTTCAAAGCTTCCCGAAGGTTTCGGCAACCTTGATGAAAAGGGACGCCTCCCAGCCAGCGCCCAAGCCGAAACCATGAACACCGCGCGCATGACCCACAGCTTCGCCATGGCCCACATCCAGGGTTTGCCGGGGTTCGCGGAGCTGGTGGATCACGGCGTCAAAGCCCTCAGCGGGCCGCTGCGTGACGCCGAACACGGTGGCTGGTTCGCCACGCCCGAACACCGCGACGGCAATACCGGCAAAGCCGCTTACCTGCATGCCTTCGTGGCGTTGGCCGCGAGTTCTGCGGTGGTTGCCCAGCGTCCCGGTGCGCAAGCCTTGCTCGATGATGCGATCCACATCATCGACAGCCATTTCTGGAGCGAGGAGGAGGGCGCCATGCGCGAGTCCTTCAACCGCGACTTTAGTTGCGAGGAGGCCTATCGCGGCGCCAACAGCAACATGCACGCCACCGAAGCCTTTCTCGCCCTGGCCGATGTCACCGAGGACCACCGCTGGCTGATTCGCGCGCAGCGCATCGTCGAGCGTGTCATTCACGAACACGCCGCCGCCAACGATTACCTGGTGGTCGAGCATTTCGACCGCGACTGGCAGCCGCTGCGTGACTACAACCACGACAACCCGGCCGACGGTTTCCGTCCTTATGGCACCACACCGGGTCATGGTTTCGAATGGGCGCGGTTGTTACTGCACCTTGAAGCGGCCCGGGTGCAAGCCGGGATGCTCACACCGGGGTGGCTGGTCACCGATGCGCAAAAACTCTTCGAGCATAATTGCCGTCACGGCTGGGACATCGACGGCGCGCCGGGCATTGTCTACACCCTCGACTGGGACAATCGCGCGGTGGTTCGTCATCGTTTGCACTGGACTCATTGCGAAGCCAGCGCCGCCGCCAGTGCGCTGCTAAAACGCACCGGTGATGAGCAATACGAGCGTTGGTACCGACTGTTCTGGGAATTCTGTGACAGTCATTTCATCGACCGCTGCGATGGCAGCTGGCATCACGAGCTCGATCCGCTGAACCGCCCGAGCGCCGATATCTGGGCCGGTAAACCTGACCTGTATCACGCCTGGCAAGCCGTATTGATCCCGCGCCTGCCATTGGCGCCGAGCATGGCCAGTGCGCTGGCGCAATTGTCCCAGAGCGCTCATGTGTAACCATGTGGTGACATTCGCGCGTCCCTTCGTTACCTGCGAAGGGCTATCCCCTGTTTAAAATCCTATGCAGCGCAAGCACCAGACTTGCATGCATAACAACAAGAAAGGTACTACTAGATGAATGCGATTTCTCGCCTCGCTACTGTCATTTCTCTCGCTTCACTGCTTCCCGTTGCTGCATTCCCGCTCAGTGCCCTTGCCGCCGATTCCAAAGGTTCGGTGGAAGTCGTTCATTGGTGGACGTCTGGTGGTGAAAAAGCAGCTGTCGATGTGCTCAAGGCTCAAGTCGAAAAAGACGGTTTCACCTGGAAAGACGGCGCAGTCGCCGGCGGTGGCGGTGCCACTGCCATGACCGTACTCAAAAGCCGCGCCGTTGCCGGTAACCCGCCGGGCGTAGCACAGATCAAAGGTCCGGACATTCAGGAATGGGCGTCTACCGGTCTGCTCGATACCGACGTCTTGAAAGACGCTGCCAAAGCTGAGAAGTGGGACAGCCTGCTCGACAAGAAAGTCTCCGATACCGTGAAGTACGACGGTAACTATGTGGCCGTGCCGGTGAACATTCACCGCGTCAACTGGTTGTGGATCAATCCGGAAGTCTTCAAGAAAGCCGGCATCGAAAAAGCGCCAACCACCCTTCAGGAATTCTACGCGGCCGGTGACAAGCTCAAGGCTGCGGGCTTCATTGCGCTTGCCCACGGTGGCCAGCCTTGGCAAGACAGCACCGTGTTCGAAGCGGTGGTCCTGTCGGTCATGGGCGTCGATGGCTACAAGAAAGCCCTGGTCGATCTGGATAACGCGGCGCTGACCGGTCCTGACATGGTCAAGGCGCTGACCGAGCTGAAGAAAGTCGCGACCTACATGGACGCCGACGGCAAAGGCCAGGACTGGAACCTGGAGGCGGCCAAGGTCATCAACGGCAAGGCCGGCATGCAGATCATGGGTGACTGGGCCAAGAGCGAGTGGACAGCGGCCAAGAAAGTCGCTGGCAAGGATTACGAGTGCGTAGCCTTCCCGGGCACCGACAAGGCCTTCACCTACAACATCGACTCGCTGGCCGTGTTCAAGCAGAAAGACAAGGGCACTGCTGCAGCCCAGCAGGACATTGCCAAGATCGTGCTGGGTGAGAACTTCCAGAAAGTCTTCAGCATCAACAAGGGTTCGATCCCGGTTCGAAACGACATGCTGAGTGACATGGGCAAGTACGGTTTCGACTCCTGCGCCCAGACGGCTGCCAAAGACTTCCTGGCGGACGCCAAGACCGGTGGCTTGCAGCCGAGCATGGCGCACAACATGGCGACCACGCTGGCGGTACAGGGTGCTTTCTTTGATGTCGTGACCAACTTCATCAACGATCCGAAAGCCGATCCTGCCACTGCCGCCAAGCAACTCGGCACTGCCATTAAAGCGGCCAAGTAATGCTTGGCCTGTAGGAGCCGGCTTGCTGGCGATAGCGATGTGTCATTCAACGCAGATGTCGACTGACACACCGCCTTCGCCAGCAAGCCGGCTCCTACAGGGGACCTGGCCGAATTCTCTCTCTCTTCGTACTGGATCTTCCCATGAGTTCTGTTGCTGTGTTCAGCAAGGCCTCGCCGTTCGATGCATTGCAGCGCTGGCTCCCCAAGCTGGTGCTGGCGCCGAGCATGTTCATTGTTCTGGTGGGGTTCTATGGCTATATCCTGTGGACCTTCGTTCTGTCGTTCACCACTTCGACCTTCCTGCCGACTTACAAATGGGCGGGTCTGGCGCAGTACCAGCGGCTGTTCGACAACGATCGCTGGTGGGTAGCGAGCAAGAACCTGGCGCTTTTCGGCGGCATGTTCATCGGTATCACCCTGGTGATCGGTGTGTTGCTGGCGGTGTTTCTTGATCAGCGCATTCGTCGCGAAGGTTTCATTCGCACCATTTACCTGTACCCGATGGCGCTTTCGATGATCGTCACCGGTACTGCCTGGAAATGGCTGCTCAACCCGGGCATGGGCCTGGACAAATTGCTGCGTGACTGGGGCTGGGAAGGCTTTCGCCTGGACTGGCTGATCGATCCGGATCGCGTTGTGTACTGCCTGGTGATCGCGGCGGTATGGCAAGCCTCGGGCTTTATCATGGCGATGTTCCTCGCCGGCCTGCGTGGCGTTGATCAATCGATCATCCGTGCCGCCCAGATCGATGGCGCGAGCATGCCGCGCATTTACCTGAAAGTGGTGTTGCCGAGCCTGCGCCCGGTGTTCTTCAGCGCAGTGATGATCCTGGCCCACATCGCTATCAAGAGTTTCGACCTGGTAGCGGCAATGACCGCCGGTGGCCCGGGTTATTCCTCCGATCTGCCTGCGATGTTCATGTATTCCTTCACCTTCAGTCGCGGCCAGATGGGCATGGGCTCGGCCAGTGCGATTCTGATGCTCGGTGCGATTCTCGCGATCATCGTGCCTTACCTGTACTCCGAGCTGAGGGCCAAACGTCATGACTAGTTTCGCTGCCAAACCTGCCATCAGCCTGAGTCGCATCGCGATCTATGGCGTGCTGCTCCTTGCGGTATTGCTGTACCTGATACCGCTGGTGGTCATGCTGTTGACCAGTTTCAAGACGCCGGAAGACATCAACTCCGGCAACCTGCTGAGCTGGCCGACCGTGGTCAGCGGTATTGGCTGGATCAAGGCCTGGGGCACGGTTGACGGGTACTTCTGGAACTCGATCAAGATCACCGTTCCGGCGGTAATGATCTCCACGGCCATCGGTGCGTTGAACGGCTATGTGCTGTCGATGTGGCGCTTTCGCGGCTCGCAGTTGTTCTTCGGCCTGCTGCTGTTCGGTTGCTTCCTGCCATTCCAGACGGTCCTGCTGCCGGCCTCGTTCACCCTCGGCAAGATGGGTCTGGCCAGCACGACGACAGGCCTGGTGTTCGTGCACGTGGTCTACGGCCTGGCGTTCACCACGCTGTTTTTCCGTAACTACTACGTCAGCGTTCCCGATGCACTGGTGAAGGCAGCGCGGCTCGATGGCGCGGGGTTCTTCACCATCTTCCGCTTGATCATTTTGCCGATGTCCACCCCGATCATCATGGTCTGCCTGATCTGGCAGTTCACCCAGATCTGGAACGACTTCCTGTTCGGCGTGGTGTTCTCCAGCGGTGACTCGCAACCCATTACGGTGGCGTTGAACAACTTGGTCAACACCAGTACCGGGGCCAAGGAATACAACGTTGATATGGCGGCGGCAATGATCGCCGGGCTGCCGACCCTGCTGGTCTATGTGGTCGCAGGTAAGTATTTCGTGCGCGGGCTGACGGCCGGCGCAGTCAAGGGGTAATCATGGCTACGCTCGAACTTCGCAATGTAAACAAAACCTATGGCCCCGGCCTGCCGGACACCCTCAAGAACATCGAGCTGTCGATCAAGGACGGTGAGTTCCTGATTCTTGTAGGCCCTTCGGGTTGCGGTAAATCGACCCTGATGAATTGCATCGCCGGCCTTGAGACCATCACCGGCGGCGCGATCATGATCGGTGACCAGGACGTCAGCGGCATGAGCCCCAAAGACCGCGACATCGCCATGGTGTTCCAGTCCTACGCGCTGTACCCGACCATGAGCGTGCGCGAAAACATCGCGTTCGGTTTGAAGATACGCAAGATGCCTGCCGCCGACATCGACGCGGAAGTCGCTCGCGTGGCCAAGCTGTTGCAAATCGAACACCTGCTCAACCGCAAGCCGGGTCAGCTCTCCGGTGGTCAGCAACAGCGCGTGGCCATGGGCCGGGCGTTGGCGCGTCGGCCGAAGATCTACCTGTTCGACGAACCGCTGTCCAACCTCGACGCCAAGCTGCGGGTCGAGATGCGCACAGAAATGAAACTGATGCACCAGCGCTTGAAAACCACCACGGTCTACGTGACCCACGACCAGATCGAAGCGATGACCCTGGGCGACAAAGTGGCGGTGATGAAGGACGGGATTATCCAGCAGTTCGGTACGCCGAAAGACATCTACAACAACCCGGCCAACCTGTTCGTGGCGAGCTTCATCGGTTCGCCGCCGATGAACTTCATCCCCCTGCGTTTGCAGCGCAAGGACGGCCGTCTGTTGGCGCTGCTCGACAGCGGTCAGGCGCGCTGCGAATTGCCGCTGGGCATGCAGGATGCCGGTCTCGAAGACCGCGAAGTGATCCTCGGCATGCGCCCGGAGCAAATCGTGCTGGCGAACGGCGAAGCCAACGGCCTGCCGACCATCCGCGCCGAAGTGCAGGTCACCGAACCGACCGGTCCCGACACCCTGGTATTCGTCAATCTCAACGACACCAAGGTCTGCTGCCGTCTGGCACCGGACGTCGCACCAGCCCCGGGCGAGACCCTGACGCTGCAATTCGATCCATCGAAAGTGCTGTTGTTCGATGCCAAGACCGGTGAGCGTCTGGGCGTTGCCGGCCTGCCAAAAACCGAAGCTCACAGCGCCAACGTGGCCCAGTTCAAAGGCCGCTGAAGATCAAATGTGGGAGCGAGCAAGCCCGCTCTCACAGGGGGGATTAGTGGCGGATGGAGACATCCGTCGCAATCGATGTAAACCGCGTTAGATAAAAACAGTTAATAACAATAAAACGAGGATGTAGGGATGAAGAAGAAGAACAACGCTCAGCTGATCTGCCAATTGTCAGCGGTTGCGGCGATGATGCTGGCTGGTAGCGTACACGCGGCTGACGCGTTCAGTGCCGATTCCCAGTGGATGACGGGGGACTGGGGTGGCGAGCGGACCAAGCTGATCGAGCAAGGTATCGACATCAAGGCCGACTATGTCGGTGAAGTGGGCGCCAACCTGCACGGCGGCTACAACGACGACAAAACGGCGCGTTACGCCGACCAGTTTGGTCTGGGCGTGGCGCTGGACCTGCAAAAACTGTGGGGCTGGGATAACACCCAGGCCAAGATCCAGCTCACCAACCGTAACGGTCAGAACATCTCCAATGACCGTGTCGGTGACCCGCGTGCCGGCACCTTGAGCTCCTCCCAGGAAGTCTACGGCCGTGGCCACATGGTCCGTCTGACCCAGCTGTGGATCAAGCACCAGTTCCTCGACGGGAAACTGGACGTCAAGGCTGGTTACTTCGGCGAAGGCGAAGACTTCAACACCTTCCCTTGCGAGTTCCAGAACCTGGCATTCTGCGGTTCCCAGGCGGGTAACTGGGCGACCGGTATCTGGTACAACTGGCCGGTCATGCAGGCAGCGGTTCGCGTGAAGTACAACATCACGCCTGAGTTCTATGCGCAGATCGGCGCGTACAACCAGAATCCATCGCAACTTGAGCACGGTAACGGTTTCAAGCTCAGCGGCAGTGGTACCAAAGGCACCGTCTTGCCGGTTGAATTGGTCTGGTCGCCGAAGGTCAACAACCTGCCGGGCGAATACCGTGTTGGTTACTACAAGAGCACGGCCGACGCCAATGACGTCCGTAAAGACGACAACGGCAATGATGCAGCGACCACCGGCAATGCCTATCGCAGCCATGACAGCAAGCACGGTTACTGGTTCGTGGCGCAGCAACAACTGACCACCCATAACGGTGATGCTTCGCGCGGTCTGAACATCGCGGCCAACGCCACCTTCCACGACAAGGACACCAACTTCGTCGACAACTACCAGTCGCTGATGTTTGTTTACAAGGGCCCGTTCGATGCGCGTCCAAAAGACGACGTCGGGATCGGTTTCTCCCGTATCCATGTCAACGATGACGTGAAGAAAAACTCCGAGTTGGTCAACGCCGCCAATGGTGTCACCGACTACAACGATCCACTGTTCGCGCCACTGCGCAGCACCGAGTACAACTACGAGATCAACTACGGTTTCCACGTTACCAACTGGCTGACGGTGCGTCCTAACTTGCAATACATCACTCACCCGGGTGGTGTGGATGAAGTTGATAACGCGCTGGTCGCCGGCCTGAAAATTCAGTCGGTGTTCTAACGCTGTTGCGATAGGCTCCTCTCTATGTGCGCATATTTGCGGACGGCCATGGCTGTCCGCTTTTTTTTGGGGGTGGCGCACCCTCGGGTGACAGATGATTTTCAGGACCGTGGCACATGCTTGAGCATCCGCTACAACGCTTCTTCAAATCCTTGCGCGAACGTCCGGTGTTTGCGTGGGAGCGCTATCAGATGCGCGACGTGCTGGTGATCGACCATCCGCTGTGTCAGGCGGTGTTCAGTCGTCAGGGCGCGCAGTTGTTGCACTTCCAGCCAAAGGGTCAGAAACCCTGGTTGTGGTGCGCGGCGAAATGGCCGCACGTGGGTGCGATTCGCGGCGGCGTGCCGGTGTGCTGGCCGTGGTATGGCCGCCACCCAAGCGAAAACGCCTGGCCGTCCCATGGTTGGGCGCGCCTGCTCGACTGGAAGCTGCTCGACAGCAGCAGTGACGAGGATGGCGTGCGCCTGCACTGGCAGTTACAGCTGTGCGACTGGCAAGTGGACTTGCACGCGCACCTGGGCGAACGCATGGATTTGCACTTGAGCACGGAGCATCAGGACGACATGCCGTGCCAGTTGAGTCAGGCGTTGCACGCCTATTGGCGTATTGGTGACGTCGGTGAGATAGCGCTGTCTGGGCTCGAAGGAGCGCAAGGTTACGACCAGTTGAACCGCCAGGCTTGCCAACAGGAAGGCGAGTTGCGGGTCGACGGTGGGTGTCAGCGCGTGTTCCAGCATGACGGCGAACTGCAGCTCAAGGACCACGCCTGGCAGCGCGAACTGTGCATCGACACCGGTGATCATGCGGACACGGTGGTCTGGCATCCCGGCTCGCGGCCATTACTGGGCGTGAGCTGGAACGAGATTTCCGAGTTCGTCTGTGTGGAAGCGGCCAGCGGCGGCACCGACAGCCTGTGCCTGGCGCCGGGGGAGCGGGCGTATCTGAGTTTGCAGGCGCGGGTTGGGGCGTAGCTGATAGTGATCATTCCCACGCAGAGCGTGGGAATGATCGGTGTAGGTTAATTAAACTCATCCCCAATCGGATACCGACTGGCATTGAGGCTTTCCTTGATCTTGCGCAAATGCGGCTGGAAATCCACGCCTCGGCGCAAGGTCATGCCGGTGGCGAGCACATCGAGCACGGTCAGCTGAATGATCCGCGAGGTCATCGGCATGTAAATGTCGGTGTCTTCCGGCAACGGAATGTTCAGGCTCAAGGTACTGGCCTTGGCCAGCGGCGAACCTTCGGCCGTCAGCCCCAGCACCGAAGCGCCGTTTTCCCGGGCGATGCGCGCTACTTCCACCAATTCGCGGGTGCGGCCGGTGTAGGAGATGATCACGAACAACTCACCGGTGTGGGCCACCGAGGCAATCATGCGTTGCATCAGCACATCGGCATGGGCGGTCACTGCCAGGTTGAAGCGGAAGAACTTGTGCTGCGCATCCAGTGCCACCGGGGCCGAGGCGCCGAGGCCGAAGAAGTGGATCTGCCGGGCCTGGATCAACAGGTCGACGGCGCGGCTGATCAGGTTCGGGTCCAGTGCCTGGCAGGCGCTGTCCAGGGACGCGATGGCGCTGCCGAAGATCTTCTGGGTGTAAGCCTCGGGGTTGTCGTCGGCTTCCACCGCACGGCTGACATACGCCGCGCCGCTGGCCAGGCTCTGGGCCAGCTGCAGTTTCAGTTCAGGGTAGCCGCTGACACCGAATGAGCGGCAGAAACGGTTGACCGTCGGCTCACTGACCGACGCGGCCTGGGCGAGGGCGGCGATGCTGAACCGGGTCGCCTGCTGTGGGTTGAGCAGGATCACTTCGGCGACTTTGCGTTCTGCCTTGTTCAGGTCTTCGAGGCGACTCTGGATCTGTTCCAGTAAATTTCGCACGCGGTCCATATGGGGTTCCTAAATTCACCTGCGCAAACAAGCGCTCGGCTATGCAAATTGGGCCTTTGATACGGCCCATAACGGTGGCCTATCCTACTGATGGCTCCGACCGACCACCACTCGGAATCTATATTTTGCGAAAATGTTGTGGTTATTACTACATTTTCCCTTGAGTGATGCCTTGAAAAAAGGTATTTGTAGCTTAACTTGATAAAAGAACAAACATCATGCCTTCGATTACGGTTGAACCGTGCACCTTTGCCTTGTTCGGCGCTCTCGGCGATCTAGCCCTGCGCAAGCTGTTTCCTGCCCTTTATCAACTCGATGGTGCCGGCCTGCTTCATGAGGATACGCGCATTATCGCACTGGCCCGTGAACCTGGCAGCGAGCAGCAGCATCTGGCGTTCATCGCCACCGAGTTGCGTCGCTACGTGGGCGCCAAAGAGCTGGATGAAGCCGTGCTCGAGCGCTTCCTGGCCCGGTTGAGTTACCTGCATGTCGACTTCCTCAAGGCTGACGATTACGTCGCCCTGGCCGAGCAGGCCGGCAGTGCCCAGCGGGTTATTGCCTACTTCGCCACGCCGGCTGCGGTTTACGGTGCTATTTGCGAGAACCTGTCGAAGGTCGGCCTGACCGAAAACACCCGCGTGGTGCTGGAAAAACCCATCGGTTCTGACCTGGAGTCCTCGCGCAAGGTCAACGACGCCGTGGCGCAGTTCTTCCCGGAGAACCGCACCTACCGTATCGACCACTACCTGGGCAAAGAGACCGTACAAAACCTGATCGCCCTGCGTTTCGCCAACAGCCTGTTCGAAACCCAGTGGAACCAGAATTACATTTCCCACGTGGAAATCACCGTGGCCGAGCAGGTCGGGATCGAAGGCCGTTGGGGTTACTTCGACAAGGCCGGCCAGCTGCGGGACATGATCCAGAATCACCTGTTGCAGTTGCTGTGCCTGATCGCCATGGACCCGCCGGCCGACTTGTCCGCCGACAGCATCCGCGACGAGAAAGTCAAAGTGCTCAAGGCACTGGCGCCGATCAGCCCGGAAGGCCTGACCACTCAAGTGGTGCGCGGCCAGTACATCGCCGGTCACAGCGAAGGCAAGTCGGTGCCGGGGTATCTGGAGGAGCCTAACTCCAACACCCAGAGCGACACCGAAACCTTCGTTGCCCTGCGTGCCGACATTCGCAACTGGCGTTGGGCCGGCGTACCGTTTTACCTGCGCACCGGCAAGCGCATGCCGCAGAAGCTGTCGCAGATCGTCATCCACTTCAAGGAACCGTCGCACTACATCTTCGCCCCCGAGCAGCGCTTGCAGATCAGCAACAAACTGATCATCCGCCTGCAACCGGACGAAGGCATTTCCTTGCGCGTGATGACCAAGGAACAAGGCCTGGACAAGGGCATGCAGTTGCGCAGCGGTCCGTTGCAGCTGAATTTTTCCGACACCTGGCGCAGCGCACGGATTCCCGATGCCTACGAGCGGTTGTTGCTGGAAGTGATGCGTGGCAATCAGAACCTGTTTGTCCGTAAAGATGAAATCGAAGCCGCGTGGAAGTGGTGTGACCAGTTGATTGCCGGGTGGAAAAAGTCCGGTGATGCGCCCAAGCCGTACGCGGCCGGGTCCTGGGGGCCGATGAGTTCCATTGCACTGATCACGCGGGACGGGAGGTCGTGGTATGGCGATATCTGAATTGAAACTGCCTCAGGGCGTCAGCGCCCATGAGTTCAAAAAACCGATGCTGCTGGCCGAAGGCCTGGCATTGGCAGTGGCCAAACAACTGAGCGACGCGATTGCCGCACAAGGCACAGCGACGCTGGTGGTGTCCGGTGGACGCAGCCCGGTGGCATTTTTCCAGCACCTGGCCAAGCAGGCGCTGGACTGGTCGAAGGTGGTGGTCAGCCTGGCTGACGAGCGCTGGGTGCCGGTGGAGCATGCCGACAGTAATGCCGGTCTGCTCAAGCGTTACCTGTTGCAAGGTCCGGCGGCCAAGGCCCAGTTCCTGAGCCTCTACAGTGCCACCGCCAACCTGGAGCAGGCCGCCGAGCAGGCTGATCGCTTGCTCGCCGAATTGCCGGCGATCGATGTGCTGGTGCTGGGCATGGGCGACGACGGTCACACCGCATCACTGTTCCCCAACAGCCCGAACCTGGCCGACGCCTTGAAAGTCGACGGCACTCGTCGTTGCTGGCCGATGCTGGCGCCGACCGTGCCGCGTCAGCGCCTGACCATGAGTCGCGCGCTGCTGGCTTCGGCCAGGCACACCGTTCTATCGATTTCCGGTCAGTCCAAGTTGACCACCCTGAGCGCCGCACTGGCCGGTGACGATGTCGCCGCCATGCCGATTCGGGCGTTTCTGCAACCTACGTTAGAGATTTACTGGTGCCCATGAACCAAGGATCAGCCGCTATGACAAACACATCCCCGACCGTTTCCATGGCGGACAAAGTTGCCCTGATCGACAGCCTCTGCGCCAAGGCGCGGATCCTGCCGGTGATCACCATCGCTCGCGAACAGGACGTGCTGCCGTTGGCCGACGCCCTGGCCGCCGGTGGCCTCACGGCGCTGGAAGTGACCCTGCGTTCGCAGTTCGGCCTCAAGGCCATCCAGATCCTGCGCGAAAAGCGTCCGGAACTGGTGACCGGTGCCGGTACGGTGCTTGATCGCAGCATGCTGGCCGCTGCCGAAGCCGCCGGTTCGCAATTCATCGTGACGCCGGGCATCACCCGTGACTTGCTCGAAGCCAGTGTCGCCAGCCCGATTCCGCTGTTGCCGGGCATCAGCAACGCCTCCGGCATCATGGAAGGCTATTGCCTGGGCTATCGCCGCTTCAAGCTGTTCCCGGCGGAAGTCAGCGGCGGCGTCGCGGCCATCAAGGCCCTGGGCGGCCCGTTCGGCGAAGTTAAATTCTGCCCGACCGGCGGCGTCAGCCCGGCCAACATCAAGAGCTACATGGCGTTGAAAAACGTGATGTGCGTGGGCGGTAGCTGGATGCTTGACCCCGAGTGGATCAAGAACGGCGACTGGGCCCGCATCCAGGAGTGCACCGCCGAGGCGTTGGCGCTGCTGGACTGATCTGATTTACCGGATATACCGGATTTACCAAACACTTCGTTGTGTGTTCTACGGCTTTACGGTGCGCTTGGTCGGTGCACCGTTTTTTTTTGCCTGGTGAAAATCCCCATGACTGTCGAAATGCTCTTTTTAGGATCGACATCACGCGATACATAGTTACCGCATCTCGCCGCACGTCCAGCGTTAATCTGCGTTCATCTTATGGAAGAGAGAACGTCATGGACGACAACACCTCGGCTGCATCCCCACTACCGGTTTATCAACTGTCACCCGAGCAGATCGCCGGTCCGTATTTTCGAAATCCAAAACTGATCAGGCGAAACGTCAGCGAAGGCATGGACGGCATTCCCTTGGTGCTGCGGCTCACGATCGTCGATGCCATGACCGGTCAACCGGTTACCGGGGCATTGGTCGATATCTGGCATTGCAATGCGCGCGGGGCGTATTCGGGCTGGAGCAAGGTCAACCCGGACAAGGAAGTCGATGTGGATGATATCGGGTCGATCCCGCGCACCGACGATGACACCTACCTGCGTGGTGGGCAATTCACCGACAAAATGGGCATCGTGCGGTTTACCACTATTTATCCGGGGTTCTATGCCGGCCGCGCTTTGCATATTCACGTCGCGGTACGCATCACAGCCGGTAATAACTATCTGGAAGAGCGGCACGTCGCCTGGGTCGGCCAGCTTTACTTTCCCGAGGTCGCATCAAGGTCGGTGCTCAATGCCCGTGAGTACAGCGGTCGAGCCGTCTCACCGCTGACCAATGCGCAGGATATGTTTTATCAGCGCATGGGCGGCGAGGCCTCGACCCTGAATATTCACACCATCGGTCGAGACTCGAATGAGGACGGCTTTTTCGGGCACATGACCATCGGTGTCGACACGTTTGCGGCGTCATCGCAAATCAAGCCCGAGGACTTTGATAAATACACTGTGTGACGTCAGCGCAATTCGTTCAACGCCCGGGCCAGTACATCCATGTCCGCAGCCATGGTCGTGAGCCCCGGTGTGATGCGGATGCACGGGCCACACGCCGCGCCGCTGCGCGCCACGGTAAACAGGTTGTAGTCGTTGAGCAGGCGCTCGACCATCGCCTGTTGGTCGGCATGCCGGGTAAAGCGCATCGAGGTGATGCCGCAATACAGGCGCGGGTCATCCGGGGTCAGGACTTCGATCCCCGGTAACTCCCGAACGGCATCGACCCAGCGGTTGCGCAGGTAATTGAGCCGAGCGCCCTTGGCGACGGAACCGCCCATGGCCTGATGCTCTTCGAACACCAGCGGCAGGGTCAGCAGGGCCGGGATGTTCGGGGTGCTGTATGGCGTGCGGGCGCGAATGTCGGTGTCAGGGAAATGCATCTCGCCCATGTCCGGGTCGATGTCGGCCAGGCGCTCGGGCGCGATGTAAATGAAGCCGAGAGTCAGCGGCGCACCGATCCATTTGTGCAGGTTGTAGCCGGCGAAGGCGATGCCCAGTTCATCGAGGTTGAACTCGATCTGGCCCAGAGCATGGGCGCCGTCGAGGATTACATCGATGCCATGCTCCCTGGCGGCAGCGGCGATCGCCTGCACCGGCATTACCAGACCGGTGCGATGGGTGACGTGGGTCAGGGCCATCAACTTCAGTCGCGGATAACGTGTGAAAGCTTCGCGGTACGTGGCCAGCAAGCTGTCGAAACTGGCGGGGCGACGGTGCTCGATCTCGATCACTTCCACGCCTCGATAGCGGGCCAGCCAACGCATTGCGCTCTTGACCGTGTCGTACTCCAGATCGCACAGCAGGACCTGATCGCCCGGTTCCAGGCGATTGTAGTTGCGGATCAGCGACTGCAAGCCGTCCGAGGCGTTGCGGGTGAAGGCGACGGCTTCGGCCGGGGCGCCGATCAGTTTGGCCAGCTGCGCGCGAATCTTGACGCTTTCGCCCTGTTCGAAGCGCTGGCGCACATGCACCGAGTTGCCGCGGTTGATGAGCTCGATGTTGCGTTGATACTCCTCGACCACGGTGCGTGACATGCGCCCGAAGTAACCGTTCTCCAGGTTCAGGGGGCCGGGTTCGACAGCGTAGCGGTCGGCAAAGGTCTGCCAAAAGGCTTCATCACGGGCACGGCGGGTGTTATCGGGCATGGGCGACTCGGTGCGATAGGGCGGTTCAGTGACGAGGGGCAGGTTTGCCGTGCTTGGCGCGCAGCGGTTCGAGCAGTTCCGACAGGCCGTTGTGGTCGATTTCCTGCATCAAGGCCAGCAACCCGCCCAGTTCCCCGTGAGGGAAACCTTCGCGAGCGAACCAGTTCAGGTACTGACCGGGCAGGTCGGCGATGATACGGCCCTTGTATTTGCCGAAGGGCATCTCGCGGGTAATCAGCAGTTCGAGCTTTTCGGGATTCATCATCAGTCGTCTTGATTTAGAACAGTCTGGAAAATACAGGCATTCTGCATGCAGGCCAATTGACAGATCATGCAAAAAAAGCGGATACAGATTTCGACTAAAGATTAAATCATTGAAATATAAGTAAAAAATTTCAATTCGAAGCTGGCATGCAGGGTGCAACGATTGATTGCATCTTTCATCAACCGCAAGGAATTGAAAAATGACCGACATTAATAAAGAAGCGATCTCTGTACTCAACGACCTGATTGAAACCTGTAAAGACGGTCAGGAAGGGTTCAAGACTTGCGCTGAAGACATCAAGAATCCCGAACTCAAAAACCTGTTCATTCAGCGCTCCGACGACTGCGCCTCTGCCGCTGCCGAACTGCAGGCCACTGTGCGTTCCCTGGGCGGTGATCCGGAAACCTCCACCAGTGTCAGCGGCGATCTGCACCGTCGTTGGGTGGATGTGAAGTCGATGTTCACCGGCAAGGATGAAGAGGCGGTGCTGAACGAAGCCGAACGCGGTGAAGACCATGCGAAGAAGGCTTACAAGGACGCATTGGATAAAATCAACAAGTACAACCTGGTGGGCATTCGTGACATCGTTGAACGCCAGTATCACGGCGTGCAACGCAACCACGATCAGGTCAAAGCCCTGCGCAACCAGGCTCGCGCACGCTCGTAAGCGTTCGTTACCCATCAAAAACGCCAGCCAGTCTGGCGTTTTTTTGTACCCAGCCTATGGGGCTCCTATGTGGCGAAGGGGCTTGCCCCCGTTGGGGTGCGCAGCGCCCCTGAAACAGGCGCCGCATTCGACCTGATTAAACGCGGTAGCAGGTTTTACGACTGCTTCGCAGTCGAACGGGGGCAAGCCCCCTCGCCACAGGGAAGCTCTCTCATCACAAGGAAGTGATGAATCAGCCGATGCTGATCGCCGGCAACGTCGGCAATGTCACGGTCTGCTGTTTACGCGGCGCCAGAATCTCCGCCTCGCCATCCACTACCAGTTCATCACGCTGATTGAACACTCGGGTGGCGATCCGCACACGAAACTTCGGCATTTTCTCGAGAATTTCCAGGCGCACCGTCAGCGTGTCGCCAATCTTCACCGGCTTCTGAAAGCTCATCGTCTGACCGATATAAATAGTCCCCGGCCCAGGCAGCTCGCAAGCCACCGCCGCACTGATCAACGCGCCGCTGAACATGCCGTGGGCGATACGTTCCTTGAACATGGAGGCAGCGGCGAATTCGGCGTCCAGGTGCACCGGGTTGTGGTCGCCGGACATCGCGGCGAACAACTGAATGTCGCGTTCTTCGACGGTTTTGCTGTAGCTGGCGGTCTGGCCGACTTCGAGGGCTTCGTAAGGGGTGTTGGTAACCTGGGTCATCTGTCTCGATTCCTGTGACGAATTAAATGAATCCACAAAAAAAACTATTCGGCTCTGGGTGGCCGGCGGTTGCTCAAGGCCTGGGCGATCCAGTTCAGCACGTCGGCAGTCACTTCATCGCGATTGCTCTCATTGAACAGTTCGTGCCGGGCCTGCGGGTAAATATTCAAGTGCAGGCTCTGGCAGCCAGCGTCGCGCAGGGCGTGGGCCAGATCTTTCAGACGTTTGCCTTCGCTCACCGGATCACATTCGCCGCCAATTACCAGCAGCGGCAGGCCCGGATCGATCTGGGCGAGATTGGACGCTTTGCTGATTTGCTGCAAGCCGCCGAGCAAATCGATCCATAGCTGATTGGTGCAGCGAAAGCCGCAGAGCGGGTCGTTGGCGTACTTGTCGACCTCGGCCGGGTCGCGGCTCAGCCAGTCAAACGAGGTGCGAGCTGGCTTGAACTTCTTGTTGAACGAGCCGAACGACAGCCATTCGATCAATGCACTGCGACCCTTGGGGCCCTGGCGCAGGCGTTCGAGACGAGCAATTTGCCGCGCTGCGCGATAGAGCGCCACGGGCTGGAAGTTCGAGCCGCTGAGAATCGCCCCGTGCAGGCTGGCGCTGTGGTGCAGCAAGTAAGCCTGGGCGATGTAGCTGCCCATGCTGTGGCCCAACAGCACGATTGGCACGCCGGGATGCTGTTGGCCGATATGTTGGTTGAGGCAGGCGAGGTCACCGACCACTTTGCCCCAGCCATCGCTGTCGGCGAAGTGGCCCAGGGTGCCGTTTTCAGCGGTTTTGCCATGTCCACGCAGGTCCGGTGCGTAAACACCGTAGCCCTGTTCGCAGAGCTTTTCTGCCAGGCGAGCGTAGCGACCGCTGTGTTCCGCCATGCCATGGGCCAGCAGGATCACGGCTTTGAGCGGTGCAGTCGGCAGCCACTGGTTGACGAAGAGGCGGCTGCGGTCGCTCGCGGTCAGCCAGAAAGTGTCATGGATCATGGCGATTCCTTTGCATGGGACTGCATGCGGCATGGGCGTCGTTGCATTGTATAGCGCATCCCGCGCGCGCCGTCTGATCAGGCAGCGCCGGGGCAGCAAGATTCACGGGATCAATGAGGACTGTGCGCATATTTGCCTGATTCACCATAGCTGCTAGTGTCCGGGAAGCACCGCTTTTCAGAAGTGATAGAAAAAGCGGCCCCGGATAGATTCAGGTAATGAGGACAAGAACAATGCAACCTGATTTCTGGAATGACAAACGCCCGGCCGGCGTGCCCCTGGATATCGACCTTGGGGCCTATAAGTCGGTGATCGAGGTGTTCGAGCGTTCCTGCAAGAAATTTGCTGACCGCCCGGCATTCAGCAACATGGGCGTGACCCTGACCTACGCTGAACTGGAACGTTACAGCGCTGCGTTCGCCGGTTACCTGCAAGCCCACACCGACCTGGTGCCGGGGGATCGCATCGCGGTGCAGATGCCCAACGTCCTGCATTACCCGATTGCCGTGTTTGGCGCCCTGCGTGCCGGGCTGATCGTGGTCAACACCAACCCGCTGTACACCGCGCGGGAGATGCGTCATCAGTTCAAGGACTCCGGTGCCCGGGCTCTGGTGTACCTGAACGTGTTTGGACAGAAGGTCCAGGAAGTGTTGCCCGACACTGACATCCAATACCTGATCGAAGCGAAGATGGGCGACCTGATGCCCACCGCCAAGGGCTGGCTGATCAATACCGTGGTCGCCAAGGTCAAGAAAATGGTCCCGGACTATTCACTGCCCCGGGCCATCTCCTTCAAGAGCGCGCTACGTCTGGGCCGGGGCCTGGGCATCAAACCGCTGAACGTCGGTCTCGACGACATCGCCGTGTTGCAATACACCGGCGGCACCACCGGGCTGGCCAAGGGTGCGATGCTGACCCACGGCAACCTGGTGGCGAACATGCAGCAGGCGCGGGCATGCCTCAGTCAGTTGGGTGCCGACGGTCAGCCGCTGCTGCGCGAAGGCCAGGAAGTGATGATTGCGCCGCTGCCGCTGTACCACATCTATGCCTTCACGGCGAACTGCATGTGCATGATGGTGACCGGCAACCACAACGTGCTGATCACCAATCCACGGGACATCAAGGGCTTCATCAAGGAGCTGAAGAACTGGCGGTTCTCGGCGCTGCTTGGGCTCAACACGCTGTTCGTCGCGCTGATGGACCATCCCGACTTCAAGACCCTGGATTGCTCCAGTCTCAAACTCACCAACTCCGGCGGCACGGCGCTGGTCAAGGCCACCGCCGAGCGCTGGGAACAGCTCACCGGTTGCCGGATCACCGAAGGTTACGGCCTGACCGAAACCTCGCCGGTGGCCTGCACCAACCCTTACGGCGACAAATCGCGCATCGGCACGGTCGGCCTGCCGGTGCCGGGCACGACCCTGAAAGTGATCAACGACGAAGGCGTCGAGCAGCCGCTGGGCGAACGTGGCGAACTGTGCATCAAGGGCCCGCAGATCATGAAGGGCTACTGGCAGAAACCCGAAGCCACCGCCGAAGTGCTGGATGCCGACGGCTGGTTCAAGTCGGGCGACATCGGGGTGATCGACCCGGATGGTTTCGTGCGTATTGTCGATCGTAAGAAAGACATGATCATCGTCTCGGGCTTCAACGTGTACCCGAACGAGATCGAAGACGTGGTGATGGCCCACCCGAAAGTCGCCAACTGTGCGGTGATCGGCGTGCCGGACGAGCGTTCGGGGGAGGCGGTGAAACTGTTTGTGGTGGCCCGTGAGTCGGGGGTCAGCCTTGAAGAGCTGAAGGCTTACTGCAAGGAAAACTTCACGGCGTACAAAGTGCCCAAGCACATCGTGTTGCGTGAGTCGTTGCCGATGACGCCGGTGGGCAAGATTTTGCGGCGGGAGTTGCGGGATATCGCATAAACGGTCGTAGACCGAGGTGATGCCAAAAGATCGCAGCCTTCGGCAGCTCCTGAGGGGATCGCATTCCTCTGTAGGCGCTGCCGAAGGCTGCGATCTTTTGCGTTGAAAGCCGCGAATTCAGCGGCTTTCAGGGAGGTATAGGATTTTTGCTCTAAAATGACTGCTTGGCATTCTTGAGTCACAAAAGTGACTGTAGAGGCCTATTTAGGCTCTAGTCGGCCCTTGGCAAAGCTGCTACTCTCGGCGCGCTTTGTGACTTCTCGGCCTATGTAAAGCCAGATTCACCAATAGACAAACACCAATAATAATCGCATCAAATGCGGTGTTGAATTCGCGTTGCTGAGGAGTGGGCTTCCATGATCGAAGACTTTTGGAAGGATAAGTACCCAGCTGGAATTGCTGCCGAGATCAATCCAGACGAGTACCCGAATATTCAGGCAGTGTTGAAGCAATCCTGCCAACGCTTCGCTGACAAACCGGCATTCAGCAACCTGGGCAAGACAATCACCTACGGTGAGCTGTACGAATTGTCCGGTGCCTTTGCCGCTTACCTGCAACAGCATACCGATTTGCAGCCGGGCGATCGAATTGCCGTGCAATTGCCCAACGTGTTGCAGTACCCGGTCGCCGTCTTCGGTGCCATTCGCGCCGGGCTGATCGTGGTCAACACCAACCCGCTGTACACCGCGCGGGAAATGGAACACCAATTCAACGACTCCGGTGCCAAAGCCCTGGTCTGCCTGGCCAACATGGCGCATCTGGCACAGACCGTGGTGCCGAAAACCGGCGTCAAGCACGTGATCGTCACTGAAGTGGCCGACCTGCTGCCGCCGCTCAAGCGTCTGCTGATCAACAGCGTCATCAAGTACGTGAAGAAGATGGTCCCGGCGTATCACTTGCCCAAGGCCATCAAATTCAACGACGTGTTGAGCAAAGGCCATGGCCAGCCAGTGGTTGAAGCCAACCCGGCCAGCAGCGACGTGGCGGTGCTGCAATACACCGGCGGCACCACCGGCGTGGCCAAGGGCGCGATGCTGACCCACCGCAACCTGGTGGCCAACATGCTGCAGTGCAAGGCGCTGATGGGCTCCAACCTCAACGAAGGTTGCGAGATCCTGATCACGCCGCTGCCGCTGTACCACATCTATGCCTTCACCTTTCATTGCATGGCGATGATGCTGATCGGCAACCACAACATCCTGATCAGTAACCCGCGCGACTTGCCGGCGATGGTCAAGGAACTGTCGAAGTGGAAGTTCAGCGGTTTCGTCGGCTTGAACACATTGTTCGTCGCGTTGTGCAACAACGAAGCGTTCCGCAAGCTGGATTTCTCGAACCTGAAAATCACCTTGTCCGGCGGCATGGCCTTGCAACTGGCTGCGGCTGAACGCTGGAAAGCGGTCACCGGCTGCCCGATCTGCGAAGGTTACGGCATGACCGAAACCAGCCCGGTGGCTACGGTGAACCCGAGCCAGAACATCCAGATCGGCACCATCGGTATTCCGGTGCCGTCGACCCGGTGCAAAGTCATCGACGATGCCGGCGTTGAGCAGCCGTTGGGCGGCATCGGTGAACTGTGTGTGAAAGGTCCGCAAGTCATGAAGGGCTACTGGCAGCGTCAGGAAGCCACCGATGAAATACTCGACAGCGAAGGCTGGTTGAAGACCGGTGATATCGCACTGATTCAGCCCGATGGCTACATGCGCATTGTCGATCGCAAGAAAGACATGATCCTGGTCTCCGGTTTCAACGTGTACCCCAACGAACTGGAAGATGTGCTGGCGACCCTGCCGGGCGTGCTGCAATGCGCGGCCATCGGCGTGCCGGACGAGAAGTCGGGGGAGGCGATCAAGATCTTCATCGTTGCCAAACCGGGCGTGACCCTGACCAAGGAACAGGTGATGGAGCACATGCGCGCCAACGTCACCGGCTACAAGGTGCCCAAAGCCGTGGAGTTCCGCGACGCGCTGCCAACCACCAACGTCGGCAAGATCCTGCGCCGCGAGTTGCGCGACGAAGAGCTGAAAAAGCTGGGCGTGAAGAAAGTCAGCGCCTGATCAAACAAAAGGCCCCGCAGATGCGGGGCTTTTTGTTTAAGACGGTATCAAGAGCGCTTTTGTGGCGAGGGAGCTTGCTCCCGCTCGGCTGCGCAGCAGTCGCAAAAGCAGCCAGCGGCCTGATCAGGTGAATCGAGGTGCCTGATTTAGGGGCGCTACGCACCCCAGCGGGAGCAAGCTCCCTCGCCACAGGGGACTCTTCGATGGCTTGAGAGGATTACTGGCGGAACTGCGCGAAATTGACGTTGGTGCCCGCCGGACGCATGTCCTGCAGGTACGAGTCCTTGTCGGCGCTCAGTTCCAGGCTCAATGCAGCCTTGCGTTTACCCTGGTTGCGCACCACCAGGCCTTCGAGCTTCTCGCGCAGGAACACCGTCGGTACTTTCAGGTGCAGCAGTTCGTCGGTATCCGGGGTGTGCATCAGCAAGTGAATCCATTCGTACTGACCAATGGCCAGCCGCGCGACCGGGATATCGAACCAGAAAATGTTGCGGTTACGGTTCAATTCGGTGAAATGGCAGTTGTTGACGCCAAGCACGGCACCGCCAAGTTCCTGGTTTCTGCGGGCAATGGCCTGCTTTTTATCGAGTTTCATAACGTTCCTACGGGATTGGATCTTCAGCGCCATGGCCTGAATACGTTGCGCATTCTCGGGGCAAAGCCTGCAAACATAAAGCCTAACCTGCCTGGGGCGATGAAATGTTCTGTTGGGAAATAAATGAAACTCTGCGCAAAGGCTTTCGGTCCACCCTTATGTAACGACTTTCCCCGTTGAAATGTTCTCAGGAGACATACCATGAGCAGCACAGGCGATAAAGTTAAAGGCATGGCAAACGAAGCGGTCGGCAACGTCAAGCAAGGCGTCGGCAAGGCCACCGGTAATGACAAAATGCGCGCCGAAGGCGTCAGGCAGGAACAGAAAGGCGAAGCCCAGCAAGCGATCGGTAAGGTCAAGGATGCTCTTAAAAAAGGTATCGACAAGGCGTAACCCGGCGTTTGACGAGTAACAGAGACGGCCATCCGCGGATGGCCGTTTTTGTGTCAGCTTGAACTTGAGCAAGGAAATTGTTTCAAAGTCGCCAAGTAGGCTACTTTGTTGTAGAAAACGGCCCCTGAGTCGCCATGACTTCAACTTTTTTGCGGCGAGACGCTAATGTTTTTCCCGACCATGAAAGGTCTGCCCCTGCATCGCGTGATGATGCGCACGGTCACCGAGTTCGTCGCCGACGAGATGTCGACCTATGCCTCGGCGCTCGCCTATCAGATGCTGTTCTCGCTGTTTCCTTTCATCCTGTTCCTGATTGCCCTGATCGGCTTCCTGCACTTGCCGGACTTCTTCTCCTGGCTGCGCCTGCAATCGGAACTGGTGCTGCCGCCCCAGGCGCTGGAACAGGTGAACCCGGTGATCGACCAGCTCCAGCAATCCAAGGGTGGTTTGCTCTCGGTGGGTATCGTGATCGCCCTGTGGACCGCGTCCGCTGGTGTGCGGCTGATGATGAGTGCGATGAACGCCGCGTACGACGTGGTTGAAGGCCGTCCGGTGTGGAAGCGTTTTCCGCTGTCGATTTTCTACACCATCGGCATTGCCGGCATGCTGCTGGCCGCCGCTGCGCTGATGGTGCTCGGGCCGCAGGTGATGGCATGGATCGCTTCGCAGGTGGGCCTTGAAGATTTCATTGTGACCGTCTGGACCATCGCGCGCTGGCCGGTGATCGTGATTCTGTTGATGATGGCGGTGGCGCTGATTTACTACGTCATGCCCGACGTCAAACAAGAGTTTCGCTTCATCACCCCGGGTGCGGTGTTGTCCGTGGTGGTCTGGATCGTCGCTTCGCTGGGCTTCGGTCTGTACGTCAAAACCTTCGCCAACTACAACGCCATGTATGGCAGTATCGGCGCGATCATCGTGTTGTTGCTGTACTTCTATATTTCCGCCGCGGTGCTGCTGCTCGGTGCGGAAATGAACGCGGTGATCGAGCACATGTCATCCGAAGGCAAGAAACCCGGTGAAAAGGTGCACGAAGAACCCAAACAGCATGTCTCAGGACTGGGGCGAGATCACTCTATCCAGCCGACCACTGACGAAGTCATAAAATGATCCGTGAAATTCTGAAAATGGGCGATGAACGCCTGCTGCGCATCGCTCCGCCGGTGTCGGCGGAAATGTTCGACAGCCCCGAATTGTGGCAACTGATCGATGACATGTTCCAGACCATGGAAAGCGTCGGCGGGGTCGGCCTGGCCGCGCCGCAGATCGGTGTCGACCTGCAACTGGTGATCTTCGGTTTTGAGCACAGCGAGCGCTATCCGGACGCCGAAGCGGTGCCGCAGACGATTCTGATCAATCCGTTGATCACGCCCTTGAGCCCGACCCTCGAAGAGGGTTTCGAAGGCTGCCTGTCGGTGCCGGGCCTGCGCGGGGCGGTGGATCGCTATCAGCAGATTCGCTATGAAGGCTTTGATCCCAAGGGCGAGCCGATCGTGCGCATTGCCTCGGGATTTCATGCACGGGTGGTGCAGCATGAATGCGATCACCTGATCGGCCGGTTATACCCCTCGCGCATCACCGACTTCAGCAAGTTCGGGTTTACCGAAGTGATGTTCCCGGACCTTGATCCTGCGGCGGACGATTGAATCGCTAAAGGATCGCTGTTCATGCCGAACCTGGTTGCAAACCCATGGCAATCATCGGTTTGCTGCGCGCATAACGGCTCAACCGTTCGGCCAGGGCGTAGGGCAGGGGCGGGTCGAAGGTAAAACCACGACGCTCATAAAAGCCACGCAAATCCGGATGGCAGAACAGCCAGACCGGCTCTTCAAGGTGCTTGACGGCGTGGGCGATCAACGTCGCGGCGATTCCTTGTTCGCGACAGCTCGGGTCGACAAACAGCCCGGTCAGCCAATGCCCGCCGGCCACCGGCCGCAAACACAGCGCCGCGATGATCTCTTCACGTCTTGCGACCCACAATTGAGCGTCTCGCACCGCTTTCATCGACGATTGGTGGGCGCGGTAAAACTTGTTCATCAACGGCCATAACGGCGCGTCGAGCACGGTGTACTGGGTGTTGGGCATGGGCTCGGACAGTCGGTGGGCAGGGCACAGATTATAAAAGAACACGCGCGCCGGGATAGGTGTATACCTGATCTCACATCCCCTGTTAGTGGAGTACGCATCATGTCCAAAGGTATGGAATCAAAGAAAGCCGCGAAGAAAAAACCGGCGAAAACCGCAATTGAAAAACGCGCGGATAAGAAAGCCAAGAAGGTGAATGTGTTCGGCCACTGATCCCGCGTCCATGGAGCCCGAGTCCTCGGGCTCCTGTTTTTTGCGTCTATCGAAATAACCAAACAATCTGCAAGAAATCCCGGCGCCGTTGCACAGAGGGGGATTGGTTCCCGTTCTGAGCAAAGCCATGCCCCATTACTTTGACGCTGCCCATCGTGAAGAAATCGAAACCCTGCGCCAACGTTTCACCGCTCGCACCGAGTGGCCGACCTGGCTGTTGCTGATCGGCGTTTACGTCGGCTGGTTCAGTATTGTGCTGGGCAGTGCCCGGTTGGGGCTCTGGTGGAGCACGTTGTTGCTGATTCCACTGCTGGTGTTGTGGTTGTCGGTGCAGCACGAATTGCTGCACGGTCATCCCACCCGTTGGCCAATGCTGAATAAAGTCCTCGGTTATGCGCCGTTTGCGGTCTGGTATCCCTACACCTTGTACCGCGACAGCCATTTGCTGCATCACCGCGACGAAGACCTGACCATCCCAGGTAGCGACCCGGAAAGCCGTTACCTGAGCGCTGAACAGTGGCAGCGCAGTTCGCTGTTCGAACAGGGCCTGCACTGGCTAAACAAAACCGTGCTGGGGCGCTTGGCCCTCGGTGCGCCACTGGCCTTGCTGGCGCTGGTGCGGGAGGAGCTGCAACGGCTGAAAACGGGTGAGCGCCAAGCCTGGTTGATGTGGCTGAGCCATGGTGCGCTGACGCTGCTGATGCTGGCGTTCATCGCGCGCTACAGCGTGCTTCCGGTTTGGTATTACCTGTCGCTGATCAGCGTGCCGGCGCTGTCGATTGCAATGATTCGCTCCTACTATGAACACCGTCCGCATGCGCAACCGGAGCAACGCACCGTCATCAATGAAGCGGGGTGGCCGTGGCGCTGGTTGTTCCTGAATCTCAATCTGCACCTGGTGCACCACGACTTGCCGGGGCTGCCCTGGTACGACTTGCCACGGGTGTACCGCGCGCGTCGCGAGCAATGGCTGGCGCGCAGTGGCGGGTTTCTGGTGCGGGGTTATGGCCAGTGGGTGCGTTGGCACGGGGTGAGGGCGATTGACAGTCCGCGGCATCCGTTTCATTGATTTTCACTGGTGAAGAAATATTCGATGACACAACACCTTGCTGAATTACTGATGTACGTCGCTCCCGAGCCGATCCACCAAGCCAACGAGCGTTGGCTGTCGCAGATACTCGAACAGCTCGGCAGCACCCGCCTTGATGCCGAAGAACTGTCGCTGATGGACCTTTGGCTATCCCCGCACCTGCTGCTGACCCAAACCTGTGGTTACCCGTTGATGACAGCCTTGCGCGGTCGCGTCCGGGTCATTGGTCGTCCTCGTTATGAACTGCCGGACAGCAGCGGCGGCAACCATTGCAGCCTGTTGCTGACTCGCGCCGATGATCCTCGAAGAACCTTGTCGGCCTTGCGCGGCAGTCGCGGCGTGATCAACGGTGAAGACTCCAACAGTGGCATGAACCTGTTGCGTCACCGACTGGCGCCGTTGCACCGCGACGGGCAGTTTTTTGCCCGTGTCGCCATCAGCGGCAGCCACCGCGAAAGCCTGCGCTGGCTGCGTGACGACCTGGCGGACCTGGCCGCCATCGACAGCGTGACCTTCGCCTATCTGGCGCAGCACGCCCAGGCAGAAGTCGCTGGCTTGAGAATATTGGCGCGCACCGCGTTCAGTCCGACGTTGCCGTACATCGCGGCGGCTGACACCACTGATGTGCAGGCTGAACAGCTTCGACAGGTGATGAACCAGACATTGAAGGAACTGCCCGAGGTCGCCGAGACGTTGGGCCTGCAAGAAGTGTTGCCCGCCAGCGAGAGCGACTATCAGATTATTCTCGATTATCAGCGGGACGCCGAAGCGCTGGGGTATGGGCGGTTGCGATGAGGCTCATTCATGTAAATTCATTTATGGAATATAAAAATTCATTTTAAGTATTTTTAATGAATAAGGCTCCTTGCTAGGATCGCGCCACCGGATCACCGGACATTCAGCGACCCCTAACCCAAGGAGCCCCTATGTCCGGCGCCGACGTTTCCCATCGCAACGACGTGGGCGGATTGTTCCGCGCCCACTACGCCTGGCTGTGCGCACGCCTGCGCCGATATCTGGGAGCCAGTCCCAGTGTCGAAGACATTGCCGCCGAAACCTTCGTGCAATTGCTCGAGTCGCCGGGCCTGACGCCGATTCGCGAACCCCGCGCCTTACTCACTACCATCGCCCAGCGATTGATTTATCAGCTGTGGCGCCATCGGGATCTGGAACGCCAACACCTCGAGCAGTTACTGCCGACTGATCCGATTGGCGGGCCATCGCCTGAAGACCTGGCGCAGTTCTCCCAGACCCTGAAGCACCTGGATCGAACCCTCGGCCGCCTGCCGGGCCAGGTCAGGGCAACGTTTCTGCTGTCGCGAGTCGACGGCCTGACCTACCCACAAATTGCCGCCGAACTGGGCATTTCCCAGCGTTCGGTCAGCGTTTACATGACCCGTTCCCAGGCTCTGTGCGCGCTGCACAGCGCCAACGAACCCTTGAACCGAACGTCCTTGAACCGAACACCCCAGACCCGGAGGTCCGCATGAGATCGATCAAAACCCTGCTCGGCAGTTCGCTGCTGGCCCTGAGCCTTGTGGCTGGCCATGTTCCCGCCGCAGAAAAAACCACACCCATCCATTTCGGCGACATTACTTGGGAAAGCGGCAGCCTGATCACAGAGATCCTGCGGCTGATCGTCGAGAAAGGTTATGGCTACCCAACCGACACCTTGCCCGGCAGCACCGTCAGCCTCGAAGCCGCGTTGGCCAAGAACGACATTCAGGTGATCGGCGAAGAATGGGCCGGGCGCAGTCCGGCCTGGGTCAAGGCGGCATCGGAGGGCAAAGTGTTTGGTTTGGGCGATACCGTCAAAGGCGCCACCGAAGGCTGGTGGGTGCCGGAATACGTGATCAAGGGCGACCCGGAGCGCGGCATTAAGCCCTTGGCGCCGGAGCTGAAATCCGTCGCCGACCTGGCCCGCTACAAGGACGTATTCCGCGACCCCGAAGACCCAAGCCGCGGACGCTTCCTCAACAGCCCGACCGGCTGGACGTCGGAGATCGTCAACAGCCAGAAACTCAAGGCCTATGACCTGACCGCCAGCTACGTCAACTTCCGCACCGGTTCCGGCGCGGCACTGGATGCCGAGGTCGCTTCATCGATCCGCCGGGGCAAACCGGTGCTGTTCTACTACTGGTCGCCGACGCCACTGTTGGGCCGCTTCAAATTGGTGAAACTCGAAGAGCCACCGTTCGACGCGCAAGCCTGGAAAACCCTGGCCGATGCCAACCATCCGAACCCCAAGGGCACGCGTTCGATGCCGGCCAGCCTGGCCATCGGCGTGTCGGCACCGTTCAAGGCGCAGTACCCGGACCTGGTGGCGTTCTTCGAAAAGGTCGATTTGCCGATCGATCTGCTGAACCAGACCCTGGGGCAGATGAGCGAAAAACGCCAGCAACCGCGTCAGGTCGCCGAAGCGTTTTTGCGCGATCAGCCGCAAGTGTGGAAGGGCTGGGTGCCGGGTGAGGTGGCGAGCAAAGTGAGTGCGAGTTTGTAGTTCAGCGGTGTTTGATAGATAGCTATCGCGGGCTTGCCCGCGAAGCGATCTAAAGCCTTACACCAACTCCGCCGCCAATGCCGCTTTCACGCTCGGCCGCTGATCAACCCGCGCCTGAAAGCGCGCCAACGCCGGCCAATCATCCAGATCAATCGCAAACAGCCGAGCCCAACGCAACACCGTAAACAGATACGCATCGGCAATGCTGAACCCGCCGGCCATCAAGTAGTCCTGCCGCTCCAGCGTCCGGCTCAACACGGCAAAGCGCTTGAACAGTTTCTCTTTGATGAGCGCCTTCACCTCGTCCGCAAACTGCGGATTGAACAGCCAACCCAGCCCGCCATGAATCTCGGTCGAAACGAAGTTCAGCCATTCCTGTAACCGCACCCGCTCGAACGTTCCGCTCGCCGGTGCCAGGTTTGCCTCCGGGTGCAGATCCGCCAGGTACTGCAGGATCGCCGGGCCCTCGGTCAGCACATCGCCGTTATCCAGCTGCAATGCCGCGACGTAGCCTTTGGGGTTAATGGCGAGGAAGTCATCACCGGTGACGGTTTTCTTGCTGCTGTTGTCGACGCGGACCAACTCGAACGGCAGCTCCAGTTCGCGCAGCACAATGTGCGGCGCCAATGAGCAGGCTTGCGGGATGTAATACAACTTCATGGGCTGGGCTCTGGTTGCGGATTTGCGCCAGTGTCATAGTGCGCGGCACCCTCGGTAAAATTAATCTTTCAGAAAACTGCCATAAGGAAAGCTACTGCCATGATGAACTTGATGCATTGGCGAATGGTGGTGGCGGTGGCCGATACCGGCAACATTACCCGCGCCGCTGAGCGGGTCGGCATGACTCAGTCCGGTGCCAGCCAGGCACTGGCCTTGATTGAAGAAACCCTGGGCGTTCAGCTGTTCAGCCGGGAAAACCGCCAGACCTTGCCGACCGCCATCGGCTTGCCTGTGATCGAACAGGCACGAACCATGCTTGGTGCCCTGGAAAACATTCGCAGCACCGTCGACGCCGCTAAAGGCATCCAGCGCGGGACGATTCGTCTGGCCAGTTTTCCTTTGGTGCTGACGACGTTCCTGCCGTCACTGTTACGCCAGTTCAATCGGCTGTATCCCGGCATTCAAGTGGTGGCGCTGGAGGTCAGCGACGATGAAGTGGAAACGTTGCTCAGTGCCGGGCTGGTGGATGTCGGTGTGGCGTTGAACCCGGCACCCGCGCGCAATGCCGGACGTTTGGGGCGTGATGCCTGGGTGGCGGTTTTGCCCGGTGGCCATCCCTTGGCGCGTCGCTCGAATGAAGAGGGCGTCTCACTGGCGGAACTGGCGCAGCAACCCTTTGTGCTGGCCACGGGCGGGTGCTCGACCAATGCCCGCAGCCTGGCGGCTGATGCCGGGTTGCAACTGCTGGATGTGCGGGCCGAGGTGCGTGAGTGGAGCAGTGCGTTCACCCTGGTGCGGGAAAACATCGGCGTGACCGTGGTGCCGGAAATGACCCTGCCGACTCATCGCCAAGGCTTGCGGATAGTGCCGGTGACGCCGCGCATCGACCGGGAGTTTGCCTTGGTGGTCGCGCCCGACAAAGAACCTTCGGCGGCGGTGCGGGCGCTGCTGAGGATGCTCGCAGAACATCAGTTATCGGCTGATTCGTCCGGGAACTGAAAAGGAGGGCGATCAACCCTTGCCGCCGAGCGGCAGAGGTCGACCGACCTCAGGCTACAGCGCAAGAACCACGTTGCCCGGATTCTGGAGACGCACCGTCAAGGAAACCCAATGGGAATGTCGAACTCCTGAAATGCATCGTCCACCGGCCTATAACCCAACACCCGGGTAGTTTCACTGAGGTCCAGGCGTTTGAAACGGTTATTGGAGATACCGTGGGCGATCAGGTGTTGCACACCTTCGACCTCCACAGAGAGTTGCAGCAACTGCACTGCATCACGAGGGCTGAGCCATGCACTCAGGTCGCGAGCGTTGGTCAATTCGTGACGGTCCGCAAACTCGAAAGCGCCGATGCGTATGGCAATGCTCGAGAGGTTGTGTTTGGCAGCGTAGAACGCACACAAGGCTTCGCCATAACACTTGCTGACGCCATACAGATTGGCCGGCATCACCTGCATGCCCGGTGTGATCTGCCGGTCCACCGGATAGCCCTCGATGGTCTGCGCGCTGCTGGCGAACACCAATCGTTTACAACCCGCAGCCACGGCGGCTTCGAACAGGTAAGTGGTGGCCAGAATATTGTTGGGCAGTAACTCATCGAAAGAGGCGGTGGCGTGAGGGATGCCGGCCAGATGCACAATGACGTCGATGCCTTTCAGCACTTCGCTTATGGCGGTGAGGTCGGACAGGTCCAGGCGTACAAAGCGATGCGGTGCTTCGACATTGAAGTCGGGCTCGATACGATCCGTCAGCACGAAGGTGTAGCGGTCCTGCGAAGCTTCAAAAAAGGTTTTGCCGATTCTGCCGCAGGCGCCGGTCAGCAGTACGTTGAGTCCGTTCATGGGGTTCTCTTTTTATGGAAGGGCAGAGGGAGCGGGTTTGGCGTTATGGCACGCCGTTGCAGGCGTGTTCCATGAACCCCGGTCGCAATGCCAGTCGTTGGCAATACGCGTCGACGGCGGGATAGTCCGGGCGCTCCATCGGGGTCATCCGCCAGCGGTTGACCGACAAGCCGATGAGGATATCGGCCAGGGTGAACCGAGGTCCGGCGACATACGCACCGGTCGACGCGAGTTGTTGTTCAAGGATGCCCATTTTCGCGTTCCAGCCGCGAACGCCATCGGCGATCCGCTGCGCGTCCTGGAAGTTCGGCAATTGCCGCACCAGCGCAAAAAAGGCGTAGCCCCAGGACGGATTGAGTTCGGTGGCTTGCCAATCCATCCACTGTTCCACGCGAGCGCGCGCCGCCGGCTCGATGGGCAACAGATCGGTGTTTTGGTATTTGCCGGCCAGATAGCGGCAGATGGTGTTGGACTCCCACAGCACGCCGGCTTCGTCGATGAGCACCGGCACCTGTGCGTTAGGGTTGAGCTGGAGAAACTCCGGACTCTGGGTCGAGGCAAAACCGCTGCCCCAGTCTTCCCGTTCGTAGGAAACGCCCAGTTCATCGCAGGCCCACAGGACCTTTCTGACGTTGATTGACGAGGCCCGACCCAAAATCTTCAGCGCATGTCCCATTGAGCTTCTCCGTTTGCTGTTACAGGTGCCGGGAATCTAGCACGAGCAAAGGGATGATTGCGTATCAGGTGCTCTCGCGCACCTTCAATTCAAACCCCATGTCCTGCACCGGTTTGGCCACCGAATTGCCGGCCATCAAGGTCAGCATCAACTCGGCCGAACGACGGCCAATGGCCTCTCGAGGCGTATTGATGCTACTCAGGCGCGGCACCATGTGTTCGGACATGGGCAGGTCGTTGAAGCCGAGGATCGCCACCTGTTCGGGGATCTTGATCCCGCAGCGCAAGGCTTCGAGCAGTGCGCCCTGGGCCAGGTCGTCGTTGCCGAAGAAGATCGCATCGAGGTCTGGATGCGCAGCCAGCAATTGCAGGAACAGTTCGCCACCGAGTCCGACCGATGAGGCCCGTGGCGTCAACACTTCCAGATCCGGGTCGTAGCGCCCGGCCTTTTGCAGCGCCCGACGGAAACCTTCGCCCCGCAGCAACGTGCGCTGATCCAGCTGCGCTCCGATATAAGCCAGGCGTTTGCGACCGCGCGACAGCAAATGCTCGGCAGCTATTTCGCCGGCGGCCAGCTGCGAAAAACCGACGCAATTGAGTCCCGCCGCACTGTCCAGTTCCATCATGTAGACGCAGGGAATGTTGCTGGCCTCGATCATCCGCCGCGAACTTTCGGTGCGGTCGAAACCGGTCAGCAGCAAGCCGCGCGGCTGATAAGCCATGTAGTTGCGCAGCAGGTTTTCTTCTTCATCGCGCGAGTAATGGAAGTTACCGATCAGCACTTCGAAGCCCTTTGGTCGCAAAACCTGATGAATGGCTTCCAGCGTGTCGATGAACAGCAAGTTGGATAATGACGGTACCAACACCACGACGGAATGGCTCTGGGCCGAGGCCAGAGCACGGGCGGCGGGGTTGACCACGTAGTTCAACTCGAGGGCAGCCTTCTGGACTTTTTCCACCAGTTCGGTGGCCACCGTGCTGACGCCACGCAGGGCGCGGGAGGCTGTAATCGGGCTGACACCGGCCAGGCGCGCGACTTCGTTGAGGGTAGGACGGCCAGTGGTTCGTGTATTTTTATCGTTTTTAGGGGTATTCATCGGACGGCTTGCCAAACAAAATTCAAGGCACTAAGGTAGCGCTGTCTCGATGCAGCTGCAAATGCGTGAGCGGGGTTTGCCTGATCCTCGCTTTTCGGCATCGAGAACGAACATGCTGCAACCCACAAAAATGACAAGAAGGCGTCGGCAACATCTGCTTTTGCACTAGAGTTTTACGTAGCAAAGGTAGCGCTGTCTGCGCGCTGAGGTGTTACATGAATCATCCCATCACCGCCCTGGTCATCATGGGCGTTGCCGGTTGCGGCAAGACGTGTGTCAGCCAGGCCCTGTGCCAGCTCAGCGGCGCAACCGCCATTGAAGGCGACACTTTCCACCCTGCCGCCAATATCGAAAAGATGAGCGCGGGTATCCCCCTGAACGACGAAGACCGTGCCGGCTGGCTCGACAGCCTGTGCGATGAACTGCGCCGCGTCGACGCCCGTGGCGAGCGCCCGGTGCTGACCTGTTCGGCCCTCAAACACAGTTACCGCGAACGCTTGCGCAGTGCCTTGCCGGGCCTGGGCTTTGTGTTCCTTGAGTTGACCCCTGAAGTCGCCGCCGATCGTGTCTCCCATCGGCCGGGCCACTTCATGCCGTCGACCCTGATCGACAGCCAGTTCGCCACCCTTGAATCGCCCGTTGGTGAGCCCCTGACCCTGGCTCTGGATGCTTCAAGTTACAGCGTCGACGAATTGGCCGCTCAGGCCCACCGTTGGTGGCTCGATCACGGCCTGAAACTCGCCAGTTGAGTTTTGCTGCAAAAGATAGCGCTGTCCTGACGGCTTCTGATTAATCGCTTTAATAACAACAACAAACAGGAGACACCCCCCATGTTTGGCATGTCCCACGAGTCGTTTCTGCTGCTCGATGCAGTGGTCACGGTGATCGGCTTGATTGTCCTGATCACCAAGTTCAAGTTTCACCCGTTCATTGCATTGATCATCGCCGCCGCGTTCCTCGGGCTGACCTCCGGCATGCCGATCGGCACCATCATCAAGGCATTCCAGGATGGTTTCGGCGGCGTTCTCGGTTTCGTCGGGATCATTCTGGCGCTGGGCACCATGCTCGGCAAAATGATGGCCGAGTCCGGCGGGGCGGATCAGATCGCCCAGACCCTGATTCGGGCCTTCGGCAAGGACAAGGTGCAGTGGGCCATGATGTTCGCGGCCTTCCTGGTCGGCATCCCGCTGTTCTTCGAAATCGGCTTCGTGCTGCTGATCCCGCTGGTGTTCATCGTCGCCCGTCGTACCGGCGTGTCGATCATCAAGATCGGTATCCCGCTGCTGGCCGGTCTGTCCGCCGTGCACGGTCTGGTTCCACCGCACCCGGGGCCGCTGCTGGCGATCGGCGTGTTCGGTGCCGACATTGGTAAAACCATTCTCTACGGCCTGATCGTTGCGCTGCCGACCGCCATCATCGCCGGTCCGATCTACGGTACGTTCATTTCCAAGTACATTCCCGGTCATCCAAACCAGGAATTGGTGGACCAACTGGCGCGGGAGTCGGATTCCGCCGATCTGCCGAGCTTCGGCATTACCCTGGTCACCGTGCTGTCGCCTGTGTTCCTGATGCTGCTCAAGACCTTTGCCGATGTGGTGCTGCCGGATGGCAACTTCTTCCGCACCTTCATGGACCTGATCGGTCACCCGATCTCGGCCCTCCTGTTGGCATTGCTGCTGTCGCTGTACACCTTCGGCTACAAGCAGGGCATCGGTTCGCAACAGATGCTCAAATGGCTGGACTCGAGCCTTGCGCCGACCGCCGCGATCATCCTGATCATCGGTGCCGGTGGCGGTTTCAAGCAGATGCTGGTGACCAGTGGTGTAGGTGATGTGATCGGTCACATGGCAGTGGCGGCTCAGATCTCGCCGATCCTGTTGGCCTGGCTGGTAGCCGCGGTGATTCGCATTGCGACCGGTTCGGCAACCGTGGCGACCATCACTGGCGCCGGCATCGTGGTGCCGGTAGTGGGGATGATTCCGGGTGTGAACCGTGAGCTGCTGGTGCTGGCCACCGGTGCCGGTTCGTTGATCCTGTCCCACGTCAACGACGCCGGTTTCTGGCTGGTGAAGCAGTACTTCAACATGACCGTGGCGGAAACCTTCAAGACCTGGACCGCGATGGAAACCATCCTGTCCGTGGTAGGCCTGGGCTTCATCCTGCTGTTGTCATTGTTCGTCTGACACGAACGGCCAACACAAAAAAACCGCAGCGATGCGGTTTTTTTGTGGGTGAGATCTAACCCAATGTCGAGCAAGCTTTTTGTGGCGAGGGAGCTTGCTCCCGCTCGGCTGCGTAGCAGTCGTAAATCCGTCCACCGTGTTCTATCTGAAAAAAACATGGTGATTGGTTTTGGGGCCGCTTCGCGCCCCAGCGGGAGCAAGCTCCCTCGCCACAGATGTTTGTTCTCACAGGGTTTTGTGTGTCAGGCGTTGGTTTTGGTGACCAACCCATCCGCCCGAAACATCCCGCGAATTCCGCGTACGGCCTGACGAATCCGGTCCTGGTTTTCGATCAGCGCGAAGCGCACATGATCGTCCCCGTACTCACCAAACCCGACACCCGGCGAGACGCAGACCTTGGCCTCGGCCAGCAGTTTCTTGGCGAATTCCAGCGAGCCCAGGTGTGCATAAGCCTCGGGAATCTTGGCCCAGACATACATCGACGCCTTCGGGTTCTCGACCATCCAGCCCAATTCATGCAAGCCTTTGACCAGCACGTTGCGACGCTGGCGATACTGTTCGGCAATGTCGCGCACGCATTGCTGATCGCCTTCCAGCGCCGCAATGGCCGCGACCTGCAGCGGGGTGAAGGTGCCGTAGTCGTGGTAGCTCTTGATCCGCGCCAGAGCGTTGACCAGCTCCGGGTTACCGACCATGAAGCCGATGCGCCAGCCCGCCATGTTGTAGCTCTTGGACAGGGTGAAAAACTCCACCGCGATGTCCTTGGCGCCGGGCACTTGCATGATCGACGGGGCTTTCCAGCCGTCGTAGACGATGTCGGCGTAGGCCAGGTCGTGCACCACCAGAACGTCGTACTGTTTGGCGAGGGCGATCACCCGCTCGAAGAAGTCCAGCTCCACGCACTGGGCGGTGGGGTTGGACGGAAAGCCCAGGATCATCATCTTCGGTTTCGGGATCGAACCGCGAATCGCCCGTTCCAGCTCGGCGAAGAAATCCACGCCAGGGATCAGCGGCACCGACCGCACCTGGGCGCCGGCAATCACGGCACCGTAGATGTGAATCGGGTAGCTCGGGTTCGGCACCAGCACGGTGTCGCCCTGGTCGAGGGTGGCCAGCATCAAATGCGCCAGGCCTTCCTTGGAACCGATGGTGACGATGGCTTCGTTTTCCGGGTCGATATCAACCTGGTAGCGATCCTTGTACCAATTGGAAATCGCCCGGCGCAGGCGCGGAATCCCTTTGGACGTGGAGTAGCCGTGGGTGTCTTCGCGCTGGGCGACGGTGACCAGTTTTTCGACGATGTGCGGCGGCGTGGCGCCGTCGGGGTTGCCCATGCTCAAGTCGATGATGTCTTCGCCACGACGACGGGCGGCCATCTTCAGCTCGGCAGTGATGTTGAAAACGTAAGGGGGGAGTCGATCTATGCGCGCAAAGCGGCGCGGCGAACCTTGTTCGGCCATTGTTGCCTCGAATAACGTAAGCGCCCGGAACCGTCCGAGCGACGCTGGCCACTGCGGTGGCCTGTGGCGGAATGTAAGGGCAGGTATGGCAAACTGTCCAGCCTCTACGTAAACAATTTTTTCCGAAGGAAACGGGTTGATGGAATTTACCAGTGGCTTCCTGCTCAGCCTTTCGCTGTGCCTGGACATCGGCGTGGCCAATATCGCGATGATCACGCTGGCGATGCAGCGCGGCTATTTCCAGGGTTTTGCCCTGGGGCTGGGGACTTGCGTCGGCGACCTGATTTACGCAGTGCTGGCACTGGCCGGCATGACCGTATTGCTGCAATACGAAACCGTGCGTTGGGTGTTGTGGATCGGCGGGTCGGCGTTGCTGCTGTACTTCGCGGCGAAGATGATTCATTCGGCGATCTACCACAGTGCCGTGTTGGCCGAGACCGCCGACGTTGGCCACAACTCCCATCGCAAAGAGTTCTTGCGGGGGATTTTCCTCGCCATGTCGTCGCCCAGTGCGATTCTCTGGTTCGCCGCGGTGGGCGGCACCCTGATTGCCCGTTCCGGTGGCGGCGGCACCCTCAGCTCGGCGTTGTTTCTCGGTGGATTTCTCTGTGCGGGAATTCTCTGGTGCGTCACGCTGTGCTTTGCGGCGAGCCATGGCGGCAAGCTGCTCGGAGACAAACTGCTGCGTTATTCCTACATGGCATCGGCCGCGATCTTCTGCTATTTCGCGGTGTACGTGATTCTTTCGGGTTACAACGAGTTTATCGGTGCGCCCACCGCCGGGCAGCTTCCGGGGCTCTGACTGGGCGAATCGGGTTTGGCCTCTATACTCCCAGCCGAACCCACTTTTTACGTTCCCAGGAGTCGAGTCATGGATGAGCAAATACGCGATGATCAGGTTGAGCAACGCTTCGAACACGGGCACTTCATGCTCATAGCGGGGCTTGGCGGACGATTTACCCAAGAGACGGCCGGCAAGATTCCCAAGCTCTGGGATAAATTCGTTCCCCACATCGGCAATGTTCCCGGGCAAAAGGGCGAAGTGACCTACGGCGTTTGCTGCAACCCGGATGGCAAGGGCGGTTTCGAATACATCGCCGGTGTCGAGATCAGCAAGCTCGACGACCTGCCCGAGAAATACCGCTGGGTCGAGATTCAGCCCCAGTATTACGCGGTGTTCGAGCACAAGGGCTCGCTGGATACCTTGCCCCAGACCTTTCAGTACATCTGGAACACCTGGTTGCCGCAGTCCGGTCACGAGGCAGCGGATGCCCCGGAGTTCGAACGCTACAGCGAAGACTTCAACCCGAAGCTCAATACCGGCGTGCTGGAAATCTGGGTACCGCTCAAAGCGTGATGAACGGGGCGAGGGGCGGATCGGCGGTCCGCCTCTCTGATCGATATCAACACCTTATTAATTTATGATCCCAGCCTTTCCCCCGCCGATTCCGAGCTGCCATGAACACCGTCATCCGCCACGTCATTCCCGCTGACCTGGACCGTTGCTACGCCATCGAAACCGTTGCCTACGAAGGCGACGAAGCCGCCACCCGCGAGAAAATCGCCACCCGCATCGCCACCTGGCCCGAGGGCTTCATCGTCGCCGAAGTGGATGGCGTTGTGGCCGGTTTCGTCAATTCCGGTGCGGCGTTCGAGGTGGAAATGTCGGACGAGGCGTTCAAGGAACTGATCGGCCACGACCCGGCCGGTCCGCATGTGGTGATCATGTCGGTGGTGGTGCATCCGGATTATCAGGGGCAAGGCTTGGCGAAACGCTTGATGGGTGAATTCATCCAGCGCATGCGCGCACTGAACAAGGCAAGCATCCACCTGATGTGCAAAGAGCGGCACATTGCACTGTATGCCGGGTTTGGGTTTGTCTACATCAAGCCTTCGGCGTCCGACCATGGCGGGATGGCGTGGCATGAGATGGTGCTCACCCTCTGATGATCGTTCCCACGCAGAGCGTGGTAACGACCAATCCTCTAATAGAGACTATCGCGCACCCTGGCCGGTGCTTCCCGGTCATACGTCTCGGCATCGAACTGCCCATCGTTCAGCCGTTTGTGAAACGCGCCGGCGGTCGGTAGGGCAGAGCGGTCGAGGTAGCGCTCGGGGTTCCACAAATCCGAACGAACAATCGCTTTCGAACAATGGAAATACGCCGCTTCCACCGTCACCAGCATTACCGTGCGCGCCGGTTTGCCATTGACGGCAAAACTCTCCAGCAATGCGGGCTCGGCGCTGATCTGCGCCGTGCCGTTGACCCGCAACGTCTCGCCGATCCCCGGAATGATGAACAGCAATGATACCCGCGAATCGAGCACGACATTGCGCAGTGTGTCGATGCGGTTGTTGCCGGGACGATCCGGGATCGCCAGCGTGCGCTCATCGATGATCCGCACAAAACCCGGCGTATCGCCGCGCGGTGAGCCGTCCATGCCGTCGGGGCCGACCGAGCTGATAATCACCAGCGGCGAAGCGCGGACCATCGCCTGATAGTCCTCGTTCAAAAACGGGATCTGCTTGCGTACCGCGCGCTCATGGGGCAGGCCGTAGATCGCTTCCAGCGCTTCGATTGAGTTCAACATTCGTTCATCCCTCCATGAATCAGAAAACCAGTCCCATCCGTCGTTCGTAACCGATCCGGCCTTTGTACGCTTCGCCGCTGTCGACAAAACCGTATTTGGCATACAGCGCGATGGCCGATTCATTGTCGGCATCCACCGATAACTCCAGCCCCTTGATCTCCGGCCAGGCCTGGCGCGCAACCTCGGGCAGGGCTTGCAGGCAGGCCTTGCCGTAACCTTTGCCCTGGGCACGGTGATCGACTTGCAGGGCGTGCAGGGTGGCGCTGTTTTCGTCGGCCCAGGCCGGCAGCACCGGCGGACGCTTGAGCAGCAGGAAGGCCACCGGAACCTCTTCGGCCAGCAGGGCAAAGCCTTTGACGCCAGGGCCCGGTTTGGACAGCAAGGTGTGCAATGCACCGTGGATGTCGCCGGAGAATCTGATTTGTTCGGCGTGGATTTCGATGGCCTCGACCTGTCGGCGCTGCAAGGCGTTCAGGCTTTCGTAAGGCACGAGTCGGGCTGTCACTGGAGTGTCCTTTTTCCAACACAAATGAGCCTCGGATTCTAGCGAGTTTGCCTCCATGGATTATTTTTATTTCGGTTGTCGATTTGGCTTTTCGCCAGACGACTAAAGGTGTCTTCAACAAAAAACGTGGAGAACCCTCATGAACGCTCAGACACAAATCCATAATTTGATCGAGAGCTACCGTCAGGCAGTCATCGGCAAGGACGTGGAAAAGGTCATGGCCCTGTACGCCGACGACATCGTCTCCTTCGATGCCGTCAAAGCCCTGCAATTCAAGGGCAAGGCGGCCTACCGTGCGCATTGGCAGGAATGCATGGAGATGTGCCCCGGCCCGCATATTTTCGAGTTCCATGAAATCAACGTCGTGCCGTCGCAGGAGATCGCTTTCGCTCACTGGCTGGCGCATTGCGGCGGCACCAATGAAAAGGGTGAAACCCAGGCTTGCTGGATGCGCGTCACCGCGTGCTATCGGCAGGAAGCGGGGCTCTGGCAGATCGTCCACGAACACTGGTCGGCTCCATTCGACATGGCCAGCGGCGCGGCGCTGTTCAACCTGGAACCCTGATGGTCGGGCTGTTTATCGGAAAGCAGCGCCAAAGCGCCAATCGACAGCCATAGTTGATCAGTTCGGTCACGGCAAAGCCGCCTGAAATGGAGAGTCCCATGAAGTATTTATGCCTGGTCTACAGCAACGAGCATGAATTGCACTCGCTGCCCGAAAGCCCCAACGACGCCGAGTGCATGGCCTATGCCGAGTCGATCCAGGGCAGCGGCCGGATGATCGCCGCCGAAGCGCTGGAGTCGGTGCAGACCGCGACCACCGTGCGCATGCGCAACGGCAAAATGTCGATCACCGACGGCCCGTTCGCTGAAACCAAGGAGCAGTTGGCCGGCTTCTACCTGATCGATGCCAAGGACCTCAATGAAGCCCTCCAGGTCGCCGGTAACATTCCGGCGGCCCGGGTCGGCTGCGTCGAGGTGCGGCCCGTTCGCCAGTTGAATGTCTGAATAACTATCACAACAGGAGTTCTTTTATGAGTGTGCAATCCGTCCAGCGAAAAATGGCCCCAGGCATGCCGGACTGATGCCGGGCGAATCGGTACGGGCGCAAGTCGAGCAGGTTTACCGCGACGAGTCGCGGCGAATCCTGGCGACCCTGATCCGCTTGCTCGGCGATTTCGACCTCGCCGAAGAAGCGCTGCACGAGGCGTTCTTCGTCGCGGTCGAGCGCTGGCAGCGCGACGGCGTGCCGGACAATCCGCGTACCTGGCTGGTGTCTACTGGCCGTTTCAAGGCCATTGATGTGTTACGCCGGCGCGCACGTTTTAACGCATCCCGGCCGGTGTTGATCGCTCAACTGGAGGCGCTGGAGCAGGCCGACTGGAGTGACGAAGACGTGGAAGACGATCGCCTGCGCCTGATCTTCACCTGTTGTCACCCGGCACTGGCGGCGGACGCTCAAGTGCCGCTGACCCTGCGTGAAGTCTGCGACCTGACCACGGAAGAAATCGCCCGGGCTTTCCTCTCGGCACCGGCCACCATCGCCCAGCGCATCGTGCGCGCCAAGGCCAAGATCCGTGACGCGAAAATCCCATACCAAGTGCCCACCCTGACGGAACTGCCCGAGCGACTCGACAGCGTGTTGCGGGTGATTTACCTGGTGTTCAACGAAGGGTACTCGGCGTCTGTCGGCAGCGAGCTGACCCGTGAAGACCTGACGCGCGAAGCGATTCGTCTCGGTCGGTTGTTGATGGAGCTGTTGCCTGAACCGGAGGTGATGGGGCTGCTGGCGCTGATGCTGTTGCATGAGTCTCGGCGCCCGGCCAGGACCTCCGCGAGCGGTGAGCTGATTGTGCTGGATGAACAGGATCGCTCGTTGTGGAACGCCGAGCTGATTGCCGAAGGCTGCGCCTTGATTGAGCGGGCGTTGACGACACGGCGCTTCGGACCTTATTGCCTGCAAGCAGCGATTGCCGCGGTGCATGCCGAAGCGCCCTCGGCGGCAGAGACGGACTGGGCGCAGATTGTCGGTCTGTACGACGTGCTGCTGCGGGCGGTGCCGTCGCCGGTGATCGAACTGAACCGCGCGGCGGCGCTGTCCAGGCGCGATGGCCCGCAGGCCGGGCTGACGTTGATCGAAGGGATTCTGGCCCGGGGCGAGTTGCTGGATTACCACCTGGCGCATTCGGCACGGGCAGAGTTTTGCCGGCAGTTGGGAAGGGTGGAAGAGGCGCGAGCGGCGTATCAGCGGGCGCTGGAATTGACACAGCAGGTGCCGGAACGGCGGTTTATCGAGGGGCGGCTCCGGGCGTTGGAGTGATGTGATTTCACCGGCCCCATCGCGGGCACCGCTATTCCAGCATCTTGCCCAATAACCAACTCCCCGCTGGCCCCGGCGGGTGCAAACGCGACCACAGCGCATCGACATACACCGGTTTTGGCCAGCCGCGCACTTTCAATTCCACCAACGAACCAGCCCCGAACCGTCCCACCAGCCATCGCGGCAACGGTGCCCAGCCGAACCCGCCCTGGGCCATTTCCAGCAGCATCAGGTAACTTGGCGCCGACCAGACCCGCCCCTTCGCGCGGCTTTCATACGGATTGACGATCGTCGCCAGACGCAGTTCGCGGTGCTGTTGCAGCACGTCCTGATCGATGTCGTTCAGCGTCGCCAATGGGTGCGCGTGGGACACGAACAGGGCGATTTCCGTGCGCTCGTCCACCGTCGAACTGACCAGATCCGGCGGGTAGCTGTCCTGCATTTCGGCGAAGGCGACGTGCGCGCGGCCGCGTTGTACCAGTGCTACCAGGTCATCGCATTCGGCGATCAGGCATTCAAGTTCCAGGTCTGGGTAACGCTGCTCGAAAGCACTGAGCGCCGCTTCGAAACGGTCGGACTGGTAAGTGTCGGAAATCGCCACGGTCAACTTTGGCTCGATGCCTTGGGACAGTTGGCTGGCGGTCATTTCCAGACGGCTGGTGGCGGCCAGAATCTCCTCGGCCCGTTGCAGCATGACGTGCCCGGCCGGGGTCAGGCTCGGCTTGCGGCTGCTGCGGTCGAAGAGGACAAGGTTCAAGTCGATTTCCAGGCTCGCCACGGCGGCGCTGATGGTCGACTGACTGCGCCCGAGCTTGCGCGCCGCGGCGGAAAACGAGCCTTGGGTCGCGGCCTCTACAAACGCCAGCAACACTTCGTGGGAAGCCATGAACTATCGCCTTGATCGATGGTTATTGGTTATGAAGTATCGGTTCGATGGCAGATCATGGCAACCACAGTCACTCAGGGAGTCTGGCCATGAACGCCAACAAATCCATCACTGAACGCATCTTCCAGGCCATCGGTTTCGAGCTGCTGGCGATATTGATCTGTACTCCGCTGCTGGCCTGGATCATGGACAAACCCATGTTGGAAATGGGCGTGGCAACCATGGCGATTGCAGCCCTTGCCCTGGCCTGGAACGTGGTCTTCAACGGCCTGTTCGACCGCATGCTCAAGCGCTTCGCCATTGTGCGTAACGCTTGGATCCGCGTGGTGCATGCGCTGTTGTTCGAAGGCGGGCTGGTGGCGTTTGGGGTGCCGTTGATTGCCTGGTGGCTGAAGATCAGCCTGTGGCAGGCGTTCCTGCTGGACATCGGCGTGCTGCTGTTTTTCCTGCCGTACACCTACGTGTACCACTGGGGTTACGACGTGGTGCGTGAGCGGTTGATGGTGCGCAGGGCGTTGGAAGGGTAAAAGCAAAGATCGCAGCCTTCGGCTGCGATCTTTTGATCTTTGTTTACAGGAACTTGTGCATCAAACGTGGAAGTAGCCCACGCACGAATCGAACGGCAGGCGCTTGAGTTCGATCTTGTTCAGGTCGAGCACTTCGCGCAGGGCTTTGGTTTCGCCGGGGAAGTTGCGATAGGCGACTTCGTCGAGCACTACGATCGCGCCTTTTGGCATGTACGGCAGGAAGGTTTCCAGAGCGACTTTGGTCGACTCGTACAGGTCGGTGTCGAGGATCAGCATCGCCACCACCAGGTCCGGACGCGTCTGGACCCACTCCGGCACAGTCTTGACGATGTCGCCTTTGACCAGCTCGCAGCGCGGGATACGGTTGACCGGGCGCAACAGGTCGTTGGCGTCGATCATGTCCTGGATCAGCGACTGGTCGGTGTCGGAGAACATGGTCTCGTTGACGTCCGCCGGGTCTTCTTTCTTGTCGATACTCTGGAAGCCTTCGAAGGTGTCGAAGCCGATGATCGACCGGTTGATCGCGTAGGGTTCCAGAATCATCGACAGGTGCATGTAGAGCATCAGCGAGTTGCCCTTGTACACGCCGCATTCAATGATCGCGCCAGGGATTTCGGCGACTTTCTTGAACAGCTCCATGCGCGACAGTGCAGCGGTCACGCCGATGCGGTGGGCGAAGACAAATGGCGCGTCGGCCACATACTCGGCGTCGACCCGTTTCAGGACATTGGCACGGGTTTCGTTGTATTGAGCCTCGGCGGGCGTAATGCGACGCTTGGTCATTGCTGGATTCCTTGGAATTTCGAAAAGTCGTGAGCGTGGAAATAATCGTTGAACCCTGCACCGACGTCCGGGCAGGCGCTGTCGACGTTGATCGCGCCGCGCTTGTGCTTGAGGTCGTCAAGGTGCATCAGGCGGAAGTCCACACTGAAGCGGGTCTGTTGCGTGTAGTTGGGAACCGTACCATGCAGGTGAGAACCGGAAAAAATCAGCATGTCGCCCATGTTGCCGGCCACGCGGATTTCCGAAGAAGTATTGATCTCTTCCAGTGGAACCGGGTGTACCCGTACTTCCTCCTTGAGGTTTTCCTTGGCTCGATGACGCTGGTTGTTGATCCAGTCGGACAGGCTCCAATCCTTTGAAGTGTTCTTCACCGGTAGGTCGAAATAACCGCCATTGATCATCATGGTCTGGTCAGGGCTGATGGTATGCACCGGCATCCAGGTGTTGATCTGACAGTCGACGCCGCCGTACCAGGTGTCGCGATGGGGTTTGTAGGCATAGCTGACGCCGGCATGCAGGTAGTCGAAGTTAGGCACTACGCGGATTCGTGGCACGTCGAAAATGTACTCGCGAGGGTCGACACCGATTTCATCGATGAAGCCCAGAATCAAGTCCTTGGCGCGTTGGCTGTTAGTGAACTGGCTCTTGAGGCGAGTGACCAGGACCACGAATTCTTCCACCGGCATCAACGTGTGCAGCGCCTGGTGATTGGTCTCGCCGTCGAAGGCGGCAGTGATGCTTTCTTGGGCAAACGCACACAATTCTTTGGCCGTGCGTAGCTGAGTGTTCAGGAAGATGTCGCCTGCGTAGATGGCTTCTTTGAAGTCAGCTTTCTTCTGAAGCTGATTGATATACAGATTCACGGTTCCCCTCCTGAATACATCGAGTCTCTTAATAGTCGGCAACACGGTAGCAAACTGAAGTGCTATCCGGCGGGAGAGGGATCAATAAACGATTAATCCCATGAATTTGCGACGAAATGCTTAAGGGGCGTATTACATTCGACGATGAGTCGACTGTCGGTCCGCCTTCGCGGGCAAGCCCGCTCCCACAGGGTATGCGGGGCTTCAGAAAAACTTGGTGAACAACCAATACAAACTGCCCGACAGCACAATCGCCGCCGGCAAGGTCAGCACCCAGGCCATCAGCAGGTTGCGGATGGTCTTCATCTGCAAGCCGCCACCGTTGGCGACCATGGTCCCGGCCACGCCTGAAGACAACACGTGGGTGGTCGATACCGGCAGGCCGAACATGTCGGCGGCGCCGATGGTCAGCATCGCCACGGTTTCTGCCGAGGCGCCTTGGGCGTAGGTCAGGTGCGTCTTGCCGATTTTCTCGCCGACCGTCACCACGATGCGTTTCCAGCCGACCATGGTGCCCAGTCCCAGGGCGATGGCCACCGCGATCTTCACCCACAGCGGAATGAATCGCGTGGCGTTGTCGATCTGTTGCTTGAACAGTTGCAGCTTGCCGGCGGTGTCGGCGTCGAAGTTGCCGACCTTGTTCTTGTCCATCAGGCGAATGGTTTCGCTGGTCAGGTACATGTCGTTGCGCACGTTGCCCATCGCTTCGGCCGGGACTTTCGACAGCGAGCCGTAACCCTTCACTTCGTTACCGATTTGGCCCGCCAGCGCGGCGAGGGCGGGGATCAATTGCGGGGTGGCTTCCTTGTTGCGCATGTAGTCGGTCAGCACCGGGCGTGGATCGGTGGGCATCGGCAGTGGTGTGTTTCTCATCAGGGCTTGCTGGGTGACTTCGGCCACCGCGGCGAATTGCAAGGCCTGATCCGCCGGCATGGTGCGGTTCAGCGCATACGCCATCGGCAGCGTGCCCACCAGAATCAGCATGATCAGGCCCATGCCTTTCTGGCCGTCGTTGGAGCCGTGGGCGAAGGACACGCCGGTGCAGGTCAGAATCAACATGCCGCGAATCCACCACGGTGGCGGGGTATTACCCTTCGGCGCCTTGTACAGTGCGCGATTTTTGACGAAGACACGCAACGCCAGCAGCAACAACGCGGCGAATGCGAAGCCGATCAGCGGCGACAGCAGCAACGCGTAACCGACCTTGGTCGCCTGGGCCCAGTCCACGCCACTGGTGCCGTCGCGGCCGTGCATCAAGGCATTGGCTACACCGACACCGATGATCGAACCGATCAGGGTGTGCGACGAAGAGGCCGGCAAACCCAGCCACCAGGTGCCGAGGTTCCACAGAATGGCGGCGATCAACAGGGCGAAGATCATCGCGAAACCGGCAGAGGAGCCGACCTGCAGAATCAGCTCCACCGGCAGCAGGGCGATGATGCCGAACGCCACCGCGCCGCTCGACAGCAACACCCCCAGGAAGTTGAAGAACCCGGACCAGGCCACGGCGAAATTCGGTGGCAAGGAGTGGGTGTAAATCACCGTCGCCACGGCGTTGGCGGTGTCGTGAAAACCGTTGACGAACTCAAAGCCCAAGGCAATCAGCAGTGCCACGCCCAACAGCAGAAACGGCGTCCAGGTGGTGACCACCGTGCCGAGTTCGCTCATGTCGTGCATCAGGCTGTAGGCGGTGAACAACAGCCCGCTGCCCAGCACGGCAAAGAACATCACGAAGGTGAGCAGGCCGGGTTTTTTATCGAACTGCGGCCTGGCGCCGCTGGCGGGCGCCTGGGAGGCGGCGGTGAAGGAAGGCGTAGCCATGCCGGACAATCCTGAGCAGAGAAGGAGTGTCGCCCATGATCGTTGCTAAATATTACAGTGAGACTGCGCTGGGTCAGTGTTTGGTTTTTTTGTGATGCCGGATGCTAAGGCAGGCAAATACCTGTGGCGAGGGAGCTTGCTCCCGTTCGGCTGCGAAGCAGTCGTAAAACCAGAGAATTCTGTTTGAATGAATAAACCGGATAGGGGCCGCTGCGCAGCCCAGCGGGAGCAAGCTCCCTCGCCACAAGGTATCGGTGATGATGGGCGGTTTAATAATCGCGCCGCTTACGAAACGCCCAGCGCCCGGCAATCAGGGTAAACGTCGCCACCAGTGCCACCAGAATCCAGAACCCCTCCGGATCCCCGGCAAGCGGCACCCCGCCGACGTTCATGCCGAAGAAACCGGCAATGATGTTGATCGGCAGCGCCAACACCGTGACCACGGTCAGGGTGAACAGCGTGCGGTTGCTCTGTTCGTTGAGGTTGGCGGCGATTTCTTCCTGCAACAGCTTGATCCGCTCACCGAGCGCCGTAAGGTCGTTGATGATCAGCGCAAACTCCTCGGTGGATTTGCGCAACTCCTTGACGTCCTCCTTCTGCAACCATTGCGGCGGGCGATTGAGCAGGCGCAGCAACGAGCCCGGCTCCAGCGCCAGCAACCGTTGCAGGCGCACCAGCACCCGGCGGTTGGCGCCCAGTTCGGCGCGGTTGGTGGACAGGCGCGACGACAGCAATTCATCTTCGATCTGATCGACACTGAGGCTGGTCTTGCGCACGATCTGCGTCAGCACTTCGCCCTGATCACGCAGCAAATGCACCAGCAATTCCAGCGGTGAGCGAAAACATTCACCGGCCTTCACCGAAGAGCGCAGCTTGTCCACCGAGTGCAGCGGTTGCAGGCGCGCGCTGATGATCAGCCGACTGCGAGCGCAGACCCACAGCGTCGAGACATCCGAGGAAACCATGCTACTGAGGTTGAACACCACATCGTTGACCACCGCCAGCAACGCCGAATCGACATGCTCGATGCGCGTCGAACGCGACCCCTCGTGCAAGGCTTCGAAAAACTCGTCGGGCAATTCCAGATGGCTTTTCATCCAGCGCTCGCACGCCGCATGGGCCAGGTTCAGGTGCAGCCAGAGAAACTCGTCGCTGTCCTGGGGGTGTTGCAGGCAGTGCAACGCCTTGGCCGAATCGATCTCTCGGCCACGCTCGCCGGGGCGAAAACTGAAACCGTAAAGCAGGCCGAACAGGTCGGAATCGCGATGGCGTTGATCAATGCTGTGGTTCATGAAGTCTCGCTGCGGGGAGGCGCCTGTCGCGGGTTTCACAGGTTCACTTGAGCCTCATCATTGCAAGCGCTCATGACGGTTTTGTGACGGCAAGGTGTACGCAAACGATTGCGATACCGATGGTCGGATTTTCCTCAAGAACCGCTCTGGAACGCCGATCACGCTTGGGTTACGTTTGCGCGCCTTCGGCCAAGGGCCAACGTGGCAGACAGGGATGTCCGGATACTTTTCACGCCTTCATCCGCGTGCCTCATTCCTGTTTCGAGTACTTCCCGATGTCTTTACAAAAGTCCCTTCGAGCACAAATTCTCGCCCTGTTGAGCGGCAGCCTGTTGGCGATGTTGTTGATCGCTTTGGCCTGCTTTCATTTTTTGTCCAACGGCGTTCAGAACTACGCGAACCTGATCGAAGGCCCGTTGCACACCTCGCAACTGATCGATGAAGCCAACCTGCAATTCAAGGTGCAGGTTCAGGAGTGGAAAAACGTCCTGCTGCGCGGCAAGCAACCCGCGGACCTGGACAAATACTGGAAGCAGTTCGAGGAGGGGCAGCGCAATGTGCAGGGTATCCTTGGTGAACTGGCCGGGCAGAAGGGTATGGAGCCGCAACTCAAGACCCGCATCGAACGCCTGCGTGAGGAGCATCGTGTATTAGGTGCGGCGTATCAGAAGGGCCGTGATGCCTACGTGGCGGCCGGTGCCGACCCAGCGGCCGGCGACAATGCGGTCAAGGGCGTGGACCGCGCCGCCAGCGAGCAGATGAATGAACTGGTCGGCGAACTGCGCAAGCAGAGTGTCGAACAATCGAAATTGATCAGTGCCAGTGCCGATCAGACGGTGTTGTCGGGGCTCGCGGTGATGCTGGTGTCGGGCCTGCTGATTGGTTTGTTGAGTCTGTGGCTGGTCAATCGCAACCTGGTGGAGCCGATCCGCAAACTGATCGACTACGTGGAGCAACTCAGTCAGGGCCGGTTCGCCGAGCGCGTGGCCAGCACCCGTCAGGACGAGTTGGGCAACCTGGCCAGGGCCGCCAACACCTTGCGCGATTTCCTCGCCGAAACCTTCAGTCGTTTGCAGCGCAGCGCGTCGGACCTGGACAGTGCCAGCGGTGAGCTGAACTCGATTGCCGGCCTTATGGCCAGCGGCACCAACGAGCAGTTCAATCGCACCGATCAGGTGGCCACGGCGATGAACGAAATGTCCGCCACCGCGCAAGAAGTCGCGCGCCACGCCGCCGAAGCGGCACGTGCGGCCGACGATGCCGATCAGTCCGCCCAGCAAGGCGAGAAGGTCATGCAGGGCACCATTCACACCATCACCCAAATGCGTGGCGAAATCGCCAACACCGCCACGGTCATCCGTCGTCTGGAAGAAGACAGCGGGCGCATCGGCAAGGTGCTGGAAGTGATTCGCGGCATTGCCGAACAGACCAACCTGCTGGCGCTCAACGCGGCAATCGAAGCGGCCCGTGCCGGTGAAGCCGGGCGCGGTTTTGCGGTGGTCGCTGATGAAGTACGCAGCCTGGCCCAGCGCACGGCAGCGTCGATCATCGAGATCAACCAGATCATTCAAACCGTGCAAACCGGTGCGGTGGACGCGGCCCAGGCCATCGAAAGCGGCCAGTCGCGCAGCGAGCAAAGCGTCGAGCAAGTGACCCAGACCGGCGCCATGCTCGAGCGGATCACCCATGCCGTGGAAGCCATTCGCGACATGAACCGCCAGATCGCCACCGCCGCAGAAGAACAGACTTCAGTGGCCGAAGACATCTCGCGCAACCTCACCGAAATCACCAGCATCGCCAGCACCAACCTGGACAACGTGCAGCGCACCGAAGCGGCCAGCCACAACCTGCATGGGCTGTCGGGGCAATTGAATGAGGTGACGGCGCGGTTGAGCGCCTAGTGAAATGGGCTGTGTACCGAATCGGTTACCGAGTCGGTACACAGGCGTTGCAGGATGAAGGTGGCAGTACGGCGGATTCGGTGGTCAGCACCTCGGCCTGATCCCTAAGCATTACAGCTGTACACCTTGTTAAGGTCGGTGTGCCGTTGATCGGGTACTTGCAACCAAGACGCCCGATTTCAGCGGTACCTGTTATTTCTGACAGTAGACAGTTTTTTTCTCGCGGCGCTAGATATCCCTTGGCGCGCCTACTCAAACTGAACCTGTGCCAATACTTTCACAAGGAGCATTGCGATGACCGAAACATTGAACCCTATGACTGTTGTCGGTGGACAGTCGATCATTTTTTTCGTTGATGAAGCAGACCCAGTGATTCCGAAAGTAATCATTCCGGCACGGGAAGATTTTGTAGAAGGCGAAGAAATCTTCGTGAAGTTTGGCGACGTGGAGGTTGCTTATCACAAATATCGACAAGGTGATTTCTTTCCCATACACATTCCTTTGGACAAAGGAGCGCTGAGTCAGGTGGCTGTCGCTGCGGAGGCTTACTACACGATCAAGCATCTGGATGGATCGACCTCCACCTCAAGTTCTTTCCGTGCCAAGGTCGAGATGTTTAACAGCCAATCGTCCGTGAGTCACGCTAACGCGGTCTAAGACATTGAGGCTGTCGTCACCGCGTCAAAGGCAGCGTGAATATGAACGCCGTTCCATGGGACTGCGTCGATTTCACATCAAGCTGCCCCCCATGGGCCAGCGCAATCTGATTGGCAATGTACAACCCCAACCCGAGGCCGGCCTGCGGTGTTCCGCCGGTCGGTCGCGAGTAGGGCTGGAACAGATGCTGCAGCGCATCCTCGGCAATCAGCCCGTGGTTTTTCACGCTCAATATGAAGTGCCCTTCGTTGACCTGCGCACTGACCTCGACCGGGCCGTCGGGATCGCCGTGGACAACGGCATTCGCCAGCAGGTTGGACAGCAACTGCGCGACCCGTTCGCGATCGCAATGAATGTCGCTCAGGTCGCCAATCGACGACTGAATAATGCGCTTGGGGTGAATGCTCTGGATCTCGGCGATCACATGCCGCAGTACATCCCCCAAATCCGGGCACGGCTCGATATTCACCGGGATGCCGCGACCCAATGACCCGCGCGCGAAGTCCAGCACATCGTCGACCAGTTTGGTTGCACGCCGGGCGCTGGTGAGGATATGCCGAACCCGTTGCTCATTTGGCGGGTCTTTGAGTTTGCGCAGGAGCATTTCGGCGCCAGCGCTGATGGCGAACAAGGGGTTGCGCAGGTCATGGCCGAGCACGGCGATGAACTGTTCGCGCAGTTCGGTGGTTTTATGTTCCTTGATCGGCGCCGCTTCGGTCCGTTGCAGGTTTTCTTCGGCCTCGATCTGCAGCGCGAGCATCCGGGCGAAGGATTCCATGGTGCTCTGTATCGTGCTGGACCTGAGCGGCGCGGGATCAGGATCGAGGGCGCAGAGGGTGCCAAAGAAGCGCCCGTCGGTGCGAAGTATCGGCACCGCAATGTAGCTTTCGAAGGGATGATCGCGGCTGAGCGGGTCTTCACTGACCTTGTCGATGACCACCGAGTGCTGGCCCTGGCGAATTTCGTCGCTCAGCGTGGAGACCAGCTGCAGTTCATCGCCCACTTGCACGCCGAAACCCAGTCGATCGAGCACCGCGCAGGCGATCCAGGTGTTGTCGATGACGCGGGCCACCGCGGCGAACCGCAACCCGGTCAGCTCACTGATCACCTGAAGAACCGCCGGCACCGCGCTGATCCGGCCGATCGTGGCGATGTCTGCTGCCGCTGTTTGCCCCATATCCGTGGTTCTCTGCTTCAACATGCTGAGTGGTGTTGAGGGATTCTAGCGGGCCTGCGCAAAAGGGCGCGACTTCGTTCATTACTTCAGCGATTTGCCTTACGCCGAACGCAAAAAAGCCGCACAACCCGAAGATCGTGCGGCTTTTTGCCGTTGAATCACTTGTCTTGTTTGTTGCTCAGGACCTTGCCAGTGGCGGCATCGAAGTCCACGTCCCATTCGGTGTTGTCAGCCAGACGCAGTTCCACTTCATATTCGTAACCGTTGAAGTGGTTATCCAGGTCGGTATCGGTAATCGTGGCGCCCGGATGCAACTTCAGCGCGGCCTGGTTCATTTCTTCCAGGGGTTTGATCTTGCCGCTTTTGACCAACTCGGGGATCTGGTCGACGCGAACATCAGCTTGGGCCAGGCCTGCGGTGAGGGTCAGGGCAGCAGCGGTGAACAGGGCAGTTAAGGTTTTCATCAAGTTCTTTCCTTGGAGGAGCTGTTTAAGTGGGATCAGGTTAAACAGCGCAACTTAATTCACCCTTAAAAAAACAATCGCGGGCAACCACGCTCTCACAGGTTTTGCGCAGACCTTGTGGGAGCGTGGCTTGCCCGCGATGGGGACGACGCGGTGCAGTGCCTGGCGCCAATCAGTACCCGTTGTTCTGCAACAACTGCGCAACGCTCGCCGCCGCCGGGCGCTTATAGAACTTCAGCAGTTCGCTGGCGCGATTGGTGAAGATGCCATCGACACCGGCATCCATCACTTTCTGATAATCCACGGCATCGTCGATGGTGTAGACGTGCACCAGCATGCCCTGATCGTGGGTGAACTGGTTCATCCACGGTTTCACCAGGTCTGAATAGCTCTGATCGCCGCCCTTGGTCAGCGCGGCAGAAGGCCCGGTGCCGATAGCGCCCTGGGCCTTGGCGTACTCGACCCATTGCTGGAATTCGGCTTTGTCTTTCGGTTCCTGTTTGGCGTAGTAAGTCGCCTTGTCCTTGTCTCCGGACTCAGCGAACGTCACTTTGGATTTCGGCTCGATGCTGCCTTCGCCGACCCACAACAGCAGGATTTTCGGCACTTGCGGCATTTCCTTCTCGAGCAGTTCGAGGCTGCTCTTCTCGAAGGTTTGCAGCACGACTTTGCCTTTCCCCTGGCCGACCGCCAGATTACTTTTTGCCAGTTTGGAACCCGTCGGGCTCAGCCAGCCACGGTCCTGCAATTTATCCTTGAGATCGCGTTCGATGCCGGGAAACTGCTTTGGCTCCTTGGTTTCGATGTACAGGCCAGGCTTGTGCAGTGGATTGCCTTGGGCGATGTCGATGATTTCGTCCAGGGTCAGGATCTTCAGACCCACGTAGCCAGGACGCGCGCGATCCGGGTACGCCGTGTTGAACCAGCTGCCGGCATCCAGGGTTTTCAGTTCGGCGATGGTGAATTTGTTGGCCGGGCTGTCCTTGCGCTCAGGGAATTTGGTAGCGACGTCGGTGGTGCGTTGCAGGTTGTTGTCGTGTAGGGCGAACAGCACACCATCCTTGCTGCGTTGCAGGTCCATTTCCAGGTAGTCGGCACCCAGGTCGCGAGCCAGTTTGTAGGCTGCGGCGGTGGATTCCGGTGCATCGAAAGAGGCGCCACGGTGGGCGATCACCGCCGGGTGCGGAATGCCCAGGCGGGTTGCCAGTGCGCTGGGGCTTGGCTCGCTGGTGGCCTGTGCCTGGCCGAGGCCGAGCATCAGGCTCAGCAGCAGGGCGCTTTTGGTGAAGGAGACAGGCATGGTCGAAGTCCTTTTGCGATGAGTTTTCAAAGACGTATCTTTTAACAACTGAGCGCCGCTTGTGCTATCACCAGACCGACATAAACGTGTTTAAAGAAGATTTCTTCGACGCTTTTGTGCGGCTCTTTGCAGTAATCTTCACACCTGCAGTTTCCCCGGCAGAGGGAAACCCGTTCACTTGCCCTGCGTGTAAACCATCGATCACCGGTCCTTAGCGACCTTTTGTGAGGTTTACCATGCGCATCACTTCCCAGCTCATTTGCCAGGCCGCCGACCAACTCAAAGGCTTCGTCGGCCTCAATCGCAAAACCGGCCAGTACATCGTGCGCTTCAGTGAAGACGCTTTCGGCATGGACGTGGCCGACGACGGCATCATCCCTACCAGTGAGTTCGTCTGGGCACCCGGCCCCGAGCAGACCATGACGCTCAAGCGCGAACTGATTCAGTTGCTGCTGGACCAGAACATCGACGACCGGATCAACATCACCGAACCGTTGCGGGTGTACATGAATCGACAAGACGTGCCGCAGATCACGGCGGTGAGGAGTTTGGTGCGGGGGTGAGGGTTTTGCGGTGGCTGTTCTGGCGTCTTCGCGGACAAGCCCGCGAAGACGGCCTCCAGAACGCCGCATCATTTACTGTTTGAACCCATAGGCCCGCTCAACCTTGCACACCCGCGTATGACACGCCGAATACCAGGTCGATCGCCCGCGTTCACGAATCGCGCTGTGCTCGGGGTGATGCTTCCAGGCCAGGATCGCCGCTTCGCTGGCCCAGTAGGACACCGTAATCCCGAGCCCATCCGCGCCCCGGGCCGATTCCACGCCCAGGAAGCCAGGTTGCTCACGGGCCAGTTCCACCATGCGTTCGGCGGCCTGTTCGTAACCCTGGTCGCCTTCGGTGCGCAGCGAGGTGAAAATCACTGCGTAGTAAGGTGCTGCAGGTGTCTGGGCGATCATGATTTTTGCCTCACACAGGCCTCGATCAACGCCTTGACCAATGGCGGCAGCAGGCCTTTGAGCGCGGCGCGTTCCGGTTGGAACAGCGTTGCGACAAAGAATGGATGATCCTTCAGCTCCACTGCCCGCAGATCCCCCGCCGAATCGTGGCCAACCGCGTGCAACTGTCGCGTCAGTAGCTGCCGTTCAAACTCGGGATTAACACCGTAACGGCAGTGATAGCCTTCACGAATCTCCGCATTTTCGTACGCCTTGGCGATCAACGAGCCTTCAACCAAATGAATGCTGTCGACGGCTTCCACCAGCGCACAGGCCAGCGGCGTGAGCAACGCCCGTGTCGCGTCGGGCGAAGTCTCGCCGTGTTCGGCATCTTCCCAGCCCAATACGTTGCGGGCGAATTCCAGTACCGCGTGCTGAAAACCGCCGCACGTGCCGAGGAACGGCCGTTGTTGTTCCCGGGCAAAGCGGATCGCCCGTAGCGCGCCATCCATGTCGCGATATGGGCTGGCGGGCACGCACCAGAAACCATCGTAGTCATCCAGTGGCGTATCGGCGGTGATGCGGTCGGTGGCCAGCCATTCAAACTGCAGGTTCATGCCGGTGTGTTCGGCGGCCATGCCGAGGGCAACGGGGATGGCTTGATGGGCGGTGACGTGTGGATCGTAGTCACCGATCAGGGCAATGCGGATGGCGTTGGTTTCCATGAGTGATCTCGACGCTTGTTGATTTCTGGCACCGACTATAGATTGGCGTTCACGCAATCAATATTGGCGTTATCCCAAGTGATCAATGCATCGACGCACTATCGGCTGGACTATCCCGACCTGTCGCTGATCCTCGCTTTGGTGCGCGGCGGCTCTCTGGCCCGGGCTTCGGCGTTGTTGAAGGTCGACGTTTCGACGGTGTTTCGCGCGGTCCGTCGACTCGAAGCCGCGCTGGGCGAGCAACTGTTCGAAAAGAGCCGCACCGGTTACCTGCCTACCACGTTGGCTCAGACCCTGGCCGAGCAGGCTGAACGCGCCGAACAAGCACTGGAGGCGGCGCGCATTGGCGTGGAGCAGGGCGGAGAAATCATCAGCGGCACCGTGCGCCTGACCTGCACCGATTCGGTCCTGCAAAGTCTGCTGTTACCGGCACTGGCGCGGTTCATGCCGTCTTACCCGGCACTGACTATTGAACTCTGCACCTCCAACGACTTCGCCAACCTCAGCCGCCGCGACGCCGACATCGCCTTGCGGTTGACCCGTACCCCGCCCGAGCATCTGGTTGGCCGGCGATTGGCAGACATTTCCTACCGGGTCTGTGCCAGCGCGGCCTATCTGCAATCGGTCGAATCCCACGACCTGGCCTCATTGACCTGGATCGCCCCGGACGACTTTCTTCCCGATCACCCCACCGTCGCCTGGCGGCGCCAGCAGTTGCCTGGCGTTACACCCGGTTATCGCTGCAACAGCATGTTGTCGGTGACCGAGTTGGTGCGGGCCGGACTGGGCATCGCGGCGTTGCCGGACTTTTTGATCGGTGAAGAACTGCAACCGTTGACCGAGCCCCTGCACGGTTACGACACCGCGCTGTGGCTGCTGACCCGCCCGGACTGCCGCGCATTGCGCTCGGTGGTGACGTTGTTCGACGAGTTGGGGCGGGCGCTCCGGATCAAACCTTCGGTGGCTCCTTGCTGATGAAGTGTTGATGCATTTCCGAGGTCAGGCTTTCGATGCGCTCAGTCAGGGTCTTGGTGATTTCGGTGAGCCGGGTGTTTTGCTCCAGCAACTCCTTCAGTTGCGCAGTGTTCCGCGCGGCCTGGGCCTGACGTTCACTGTTGGCGATGGCCAAGGCTTCACGATGTCGCGCATCGGCTTCGGACTGGGCTTTGTCCCGCGCCGCCTGACGCGTCTGGGCCAGCAGAATCAGCGGCGCGGCGTAGGCCGCTTGCAGGCTGAACGCCAGGTTGAGCAGGATGAAGGGGTACACATCGAATTGGGTTACGCCGGACAGGTTCAGGCAAATCCAGATCACCACCACCAAGGTCTGGGCGCCAAGGAAGGTCGGCGTGCCAAAGAACCGCGCAAAAGCCTCGGCGCGCAGGGCAAAACGGTCGGTACCGAAAGTAGGTGCCAGGTGCGCGTGAGGGCGATGGAAGCGCAGATGATCGACGGGGCCGGTGATTTCGGTTTCGGTTTCGTGGGTCGGAGTGCTCATGATGCTCTCTGAAGAGGGGATGGGACTGAGGCTCACTATAGCTCCAGCGCCAGTCTCATTCAGAAACACATTTCGGTGTTTTTATTCAGAGCGATCGAACAGCGATAAAGTGGCGGACGTTGTCATTTTTTGCAGCTCGGTTCAGCACTCATAGCACGCCAGGAACATGTCCAGCGCAGATTCCACCACGGTGTGCTGCATCTCGGGCGACAGGCCCGTTTGGCCCATGGAAATCTGCGGCCAGAAGGCAAAGGACTTGAGCAACCCGTGGATCTGTTGCGCAGCGAACTCAGGCGCGACCTGTTTCAAGCGGCCATCGGCTTGGGCGGCACGAATCCACACGGTCAAACTTTCTTCGCGCTCACCCATTCGGGCAACCATGTTCTGCGCACGCTCGGGAGAGTGGATGGTGGCGGCAATCGCCACCCGCGCCAGGTCGAGAAAATTGTCATCGGCCAGCATCTGCAATTTCGCCTGCAACATCAGGCGCAGCTGATCGCGCAGGGGCAGGTCGTGGCGGTAGGCCGTTTCCTGTTCGGCCGTTACTCGGGTCCATAACTGATTGAGGATTTCGGCAAACAACTCTTCCTTGCTCGGGAAGTGGTTGTACACCGTGCGCTTCGACACGCCGGCGGTGGCGGCGATCTTGTCCATGCTGGTGATATCGAAACCGTGGGTACGGAATTCGGCAATCGCTGCCTGGATGATGGCTTCGCGTTTTCGGTCGGTGAGGCGCTGTGGAGCTGTCATAAGTACGCTTCGGCAGGAAAAAGTGGAGAATTACACTTGGTAGTTTACTTGTGATCGGCTTTGATGCAACCTAGAAACTACACTGTGCAGTGTAATGTTGTGTTAATCCTGCACCGTGAGAAATTGAATCTTCGGCTGATGCGTGCATGCCTTGGCCATTTATCGTCCCAAGCGGAAAATCGTCGATTGTGCGGTTTTTCTGGAGTCATTCAGTCATGGACACTTCAACTTCCCCAGCGAACAACGCTTCAACGCCTGAAGCGTCCCGACAGGCTCAAGGGCAGTACCGAAACCATGTGCCGGTGCAGCGCGAAGGCTTTCGCAAAACCTTGCGCATCCTGTGGAACTTCATCTTCAACAAACCGCACGACACCCGGCCGTCGGCCCCCGTTCCGGTGCAAACCCTGACCCAGGCGGCGTTGATTGCCGCGCCTAACCACAGCGTCTATCGCCTGGGCCATTCCACACTTCTGCTCAAGCTGCAGGACAAGTTCTGGATCACCGACCCGGTCTTCGCCGAACGCGCCTCGCCCGTGCAATGGGCCGGCCCCAAGCGTTTCCACCAGCCGCCGATCAGCCTCGAAGACCTGCCGCCGATTGAAGCGGTGATCCTGTCCCACGATCACTACGACCACCTCGATTATCAGGCCGTACTCAAACTGGCGGACAAGACCCGCTACTTCCTCACGCCCCTGGGCGTGGGGGACACCCTGATCAAGTGGGGCATCGACGCCAGCAAAGTGCGCCAACTGGATTGGTGGCAGGGCACCGAGGTCGATGGCCTTCAATTCGTAGCCACACCTTCGCAGCACTTTTCCGGTCGCGGGCTGTTCGACGGTAACAGCACCCTGTGGGCATCGTGGGTGATGATCGACGGTGACACGCGGATCTTCTTCAGTGGCGACAGCGGCTACTTCGACGGCTTCAAACGCATCGGCGAGCAGTACGGCCCATTCGACCTGACCCTTATGGAAACCGGCGCCTACAACGTCGAGTGGCCTCACGTGCACATGCAGCCCGAGCAAACCCTGCAAGCGCACATCGACCTTAAAGGGCGCTGGTTGCTGCCGATCCACAACGGCACCTTCGACCTGTCGATGCACGCCTGGTACGAACCTTTCGACCGTATTCTGGCGCTGGCCTGGGAACGGAACGTGTCGATCACCACGCCGCAAATGGGCGAGGCGTTCAACGTGATGTATCCGCAGCGTGGTGGCGCGTGGTGGTTGGGTGTGGAAGATGTAAGCGATCAGGCGACCGTGCAGAACGCTTGATGTTGTGCTGCCGGGGCGCTTGCGGTGCAAGCGCCCCGGACTTTTCAGCTGCGTTCGTCCAGTAACGGCTTTGTATATTCCGAGATTTTTGCCACGGTCAGATCGCAAAATTCTCCACGGAGTATTTCGTTCAGTTCCTCCTCAGACAATCCAAGCCTATGGGCCGCCTCAGCCTGACTCAGCCGACCGGTTTCGAGGAGCATGCCTATTTTCATAACGTGTTCGGCTTTGGCCCGCATCTGCTGCAACCTCACTCAACCATCGCATAATCCGCCCGCCCCACCGGGTTCGGTGTGGACCCTTTCACATTCATCCCTCGGCCCGGTGCAAACCCCGGGAAGAACACCAGGCCTTGCGATTCAAACCGATACGCCAACGCCAGCCGCGTGACATCCAGCACATTACGTTGCGCCTCGAATCGCTGGATGGCGTCAACGGAAACCCCGGATTCCTCGGACAACTCTTCCACACTCCAACCCAGCATCGCTCGGGCCTGGGCGCAGTGGGCGGGGGTGAACTGGAAGAGGGCGATGCGTTCCAGGGTGATTTTCATTGCAAGAGAGGCCATGGTTTTCTCCGGGGATCGAGCGTGGCGATTCGAAAATGTACTGTGTTTTTGTACAGTTGTTTTGCGCCCGGATCAAACTCATTTTTTGATCGATTCTCTTTTTTCGCTCAGGCAGGGGCGTTGGACCGACTACGCTGTCTCTAGGCGGTTTCCTGAAAGCTCCAAATGATTGAACGTCAGCCTTCTGATCTTCAATGCCGGAAAGGTGGCGTTTCAAACGCAGTGCGCCACAGCGTTACGCGGGGAAGGGAATCATGAAAAGACTACGTCTGCTATGTGCCCTGATCAGCTTTACAACTCTGCCGGTCCTGGCCGATACGGTATCGCCAAACAAAGATGCCTTTGTCACCAACCTCATCAATCAGATGACCCTCGACGAAAAAGTCGGCCAACTGCGGCTGATCGCTATCGATGACAAGATGACGCCCGAAAAAATCTGCCAGGAGATCACTGCCGGGCGAATCGGGGGGACGTATGGCTCTGTGAGCCGTTATGTAAACCGCCCCATGCAGGACGCGGCTCAACAAAGCCGCCTGAAGATACCGATGTTTTTCGGTTGGGACGTGATACACGGTCATCGAACCATTTTCCCCATCGGCCTGGCCCTGGCCTCCAGTTGGGATATGGACGCCATCGAGTTGAGCGGTCGAACGGCGGCGAAAGAAGCCAGTGCGGACGGTATCGATATGACCTTCGCCCCGATGATCGATGTCGCCCGTGATCCTCGCTGGGGGCGCACATCCGAAGGCTTCGGTGAAGACACCTATCTGGTTTCGCGCATTGCCAGAGTGATGGTCCAGGCCTACCAGGGCCAGAGCCTGAACGCGCCCGACAGCATCATGTCCAGCGCCAAGCACTTTGCGTTGTATGGGGCTGTCGAAGGAGGGCGCGACTACAACAGCGTCGACATGGGCCTGACCCGAATGTACCAGGACTACCTGCCACCTTATCGTTCGGCAATCGAGGGTGGCGCGGGAGCCGTCATGGCGGCGCTTAACTCGATAAATGGTGTGCCGGCGGCGGCCAATAAATGGTTGATGCAGGATCTGCTCCGCAAAGCGTGGGGCTTCAAGGGACTGGTCATCAGCGACCATAACGGGGTCACCGATCTGGTTCAGCACGGTGTTGCGAGGAATCCTCGCGACGCGGCCAGGCTCGCCATCAGGGCCGGCATTGATATGAGCATGAACGACTCCTCCTATGGGCCGGAGTTGCCAGGGCTGCTTGAGTCTGGCGCCATTTCCCAGAGCGATATTGATGACGCGGTGCGGGAAGTACTGGGTGCCAAGTACGACATGGGGCTATTCGAGGACCCTTACCGGCGCCTCGGCGCTGCCAGTGAAAGCGCTGCTGATAACAACGCCGAAAACCATCTGCACAGAGCGCAGGCCCGTGAAGTGGCACGCAAGACACTGGTGCTGTTGAAGAATGAAAACGGGCTCTTGCCGCTGAAAAAAGAGAGCACGATCGCGCTCATCGGCCCGTTGGCAAAAAGTACCGTCGACATCATGGGCAGTTGGTCTGCAAGTGGTGTGCCCGCGCAATCGGTGACGATCTACGACGGGCTGAAAAGCGCGATGAGCCAGGGCTCGCTGATCTATGCCCGAGGCGCCAATCTCGAGGAGGATCAGGAGGTTGTTAAATACCTGGAATACCAGGGCGTGTCTGAAATCGCCAACGACCCTCGCCCGGCAGAAGAAATGATTGACGAAGCAGTCAAGGTTGCACAGCAAGCCGATGTTGTCATCGCCGTGGTGGGCGAGCCCCGCAGCATGTCCCATGAAGCGGCCAGTCGAACCAGCCTCGATCTGCCGGGGCGCCAGAGTGAATTGATCACCGCCCTGAAAGCCACCGGCAAGCCGCTGGTACTGGTATTGATGAACGGTCGGCCGTTGTCGATCGGCAAGGAGCAGAAACAGGCCGATGCGATTCTGGAAACCTGGTACAGCGGTACCGAGGGAGGCAACGCCGTTGCGGATGTATTGTTCGGTGACTACAACCCGTCCGGCAAATTACCCATCACCTTTCCACGTTCCGTGGGGCAGATCCCCAATTACTACAGCCACCTGAACACCGGCCGTCCGTATCTGCCGGGTGCGCTTCGCAACTACACGTCGCAATATTTCGATCAATCCTATGGGCCGCTTTACCCCTTCGGCTATGGGCTGAGCTATACCGATTTCAGCCTGACCGACATGGCCCTGTCTTCGACCACACTGAACAAGACCGACAACCTCGTCGCCAGCATCATGGTGAAAAATACCGGCCAGCGTGACGGCGAAACGGTGGTTCAGCTGTATATCCGCGATGTCGTTGCCTCCGTCGCCCGGCCGGTCAAAGAACTGAAAAACTTTCAAAAAATCATGCTCAAGGCCGGCGAGGAGAGAGCAGTCCACTTCAGCATTAACGAGAACGACTTGAAGTTCTTCAATGCCCAACTGGAATACGTCGCCGAGCCGGGTGAGTTCCGGGTGCAAATCGGCCTGGATTCCCAGGATGTGAAGGAGCAGAGCTTTGAATTGCTGTCAGAACAAGCCACTCAAGACAATCATCCGCCCAGTGCAGAACCTGTAGACGCGAGCGGTGCGGCGATCCGACTTGCCCACGAAGAACGATGATGCGTAATACCTGAGAAACCGCGGTGCATTCTTCGCGGATGGCTTTAGTGGTCATTTCGTCCCCTCCAACCAAACGGACGGGGCCTGTCCCAGCACCCGACGGAACATGGTCGAGAACGCCGCCGGGCTTTCATAACCAAAATCCAGGGCAATGCGCGTCACCGGCGTGTCCACCGCCAGCCGCGCCAAGGCCAGCACCACGCAGGCCCGCTGCCGCCATTGGCTGAAACTCAGCCCGGTTTGTTGGCGGAACAGACGATTGAACGTACGCAGGCTGATATGCAACTCATCGGCCCATTGCTGCGGCGATTGGTGAGCGTTCGGTTGCCGGAGAAACCTCTGACACAACCCGAGCAACCGCGAATCCACAGGCAACGGAATATGCAACGGCAGGTGAGCACTGCGCGCCAGTTCGTGCAGCAACAAGTCGATCAACGCCCCATCGCGCCCGGCCTCGTCGTACTCCAGTGCAACCTCCACCGCCTCCATCAACAAATGGCGCAGCAACGGCGAAACACTGATCACCTGGCAACGGCTGCCCAGATCAACCGCCCCCGGTTCGATGTACACACTGCGAGTGCTCACCCCCAGCATCAACACCTCATGCGCCACCCCCGGCGGAATCCACACCGCCCGCTGCGGCGGCACCACCCAATTGCCGTCCAGCGTGCTCACCTGCATCACCCCCGTGGCGCCATACAACAACTGCGCCCGTCGATGGGTATGGCGCGGCAACCGATGACCGTCGGGATAATCCGTACCGATGGCCACCACCGGCCTTGGCGTGTCGTCCAGCAGATCAATCGAAACATTGCGCATCGAGCGGCACCCAGTGGTTGGCGTAAACGCAAACATTATTGGCTGACTTGCTGAAGCAGGCCAAGCCCCGTCGCTCTATCGTCGGCCACTCTCAACCCACGGACGATGCGCGATGTTCTTCTACCTCTTGCTGGCACTCTTCGGCTGCATGACCGGCGTCACCGCCGTGCTGTTCGGCTTCGGCGGCGGATTTGTCGTCGTGCCCTTGCTGTACCGCATGCTCACGGCCAGCCACGGCATCGACGACCCCATCGGCCAAGCGGCGATGCACATTGCCGTAGCCACCTCGACCTGCGTGATGATCGTCAATGCGCTAATCGCCACCAGAAAACATCACCACGCGGGCAATCTCATTCGCCATTACCTGTGGCCGTTGGGCGGGTTCATCGGCTTGGGCGCGATCGTCGGAGCTGCGGCCGCGATGTGGGCGAGTGGTGAGCTGATCCGTTCTGCCTTCATCGTTTACCTGGGCGTGACCATTCTGGACTGCTTGTTCAGACGCGGTTTTCTTACACAGTCCTACATCGAAATCCCACGGCGATTGGGCGGGGCAGAAGTGTCTGGCGGCGGTGTGGGAATTGGCGCTATCGCCACCTTTCTTGGGGTGGGTGGCAGCGTCATGACCGTGCCGTTGCTAAGACGCTGTGGCCTCAGCATGTCGCAAGCCACATCCATGGCTAATCCATTGAGTCTTCCGGTTGCGGTGGCCGGAACGCTGACCTATATGGCGATGGCGGGGTTTACCGAGTTTGATCTGGGGGCGTGGTTTGTCGGCTATGTGGACGTGCTGGCGTTTGCGGTGCTGACGGTTGGGTCGCTGGTGGGGATTCGGCTGGCCACGCCGTGGATCGGGCGGATACCGGATCGGGTGCATGCGCGGGTTTATATTGGTTTGCTGGTAGTGGTGATGCTTAGCATGTGTCTGGGTTGAGTGTTATCGGCGTAGCTTTCCATCGATTCTCGGACGTTGCTTCGCCATAATCCGCGACAACTTCTCGCGAGCAGCGCTCGATTCACTCAAGGATGTTTTGATGTTCAAAGGACTGTTTCGTCTGACCGGCATTGTCGTGTTGGTGTGTTCAACTTTTTCTACCGCGCTGTGGGCTGAAAATGGCACTCAGGTTTACACCGGAACTGTGGGCAAATCGCCGATTGTGCTTGAGGTGAACGCCAACGGCAGTGAGGGGCGGTACTTTTACCAAAAGTATCGCAGTGATCTAGTACTCACCGGAAATAGAGAAGGCGAAACCCTGATACTCGACGAGGGCAGCCAGGCTGACGATGAGGGTAAAACTGTCCCGCAAATTCGCTTGCATCCCAAGCCCGACGGTTGGTCCGGCGAATGGACCAGTCCACAAGGCAAAGTCCTCAAGGTCGAATTACAGCAAGCCAAACTCCCGCCAGTGTCCGCCGAAACGTTGCCCTATCTCGTCAGACTCCATGACAAGGCGCCATACGAATATCTGCGTCTGCAAGGCCTGAAACTCAAACAAGGACGGACCGAAACGTTCATGGGGTACACGCTGCAATGGTGGGGCGAGCCACAGACAAAAATGGAAGGGTTTGAAGTGGTTTCGGGGTACACCGCTGAAACGCGCCAGCGTATCAATCAGCAGTTGATGGCGCGGCTGTGGCAGGGCGTGGTGGGGCATTTCGGGTGCTACGTCGATGGCAAACAGGGCTACTACAATCAGGGGATTCAGCCGTTGTGGATGACATCTTCCGTCATGAGCGCGACTATCTCATTCGAGTACTACTGCGGTGGGGCTTACCCGGATCAGTACAATGAGGCGCTCAATCTTGATACCCGTACCGGGAAAGTCCTGACGCTTGATGACGTGCTGTGGGTGGGGCAGGGCAAACCGCTGCATTTCGAGCAAAAAATCTACGACTACGATGAATCTTCATCCGAGTCATCCGCTGTCTATTACGACTACCGGTCCAAGGAGCTGGCGCCTTGGCTGGTGGCGCAACTGCTTAAGCTATATCCCAAGGAAATGACGACAACGGCTGAAGGGGAGAACGACTGCGGCTACAACGACGACTACCCTTGGCACTATCCGGATTGGTACTTCACCGAAAAAGGCATCAAGTTAGAGCCGTCTTTCCCTCACGTGTCTGCCGTCTGCCGAAACATTGGCTGGGGCGTCCTGCCCTACAGCCTCATCAAACAACATCCCGGCGGCGTAGCGCTGCAACTGCCCTGAGGCGAAGTCACTGATCCGCCAACCCCGGCGCTTCACGAATGATGAAGTGATCCAGGTTCTCGATGTTGGCACTGAACACCCCGAACGTCTGTTCGGGGTTTTTCTTGCTCGGCACCTGCTTCAACTCCGGCGTCACGCCATAAAAGAAGCAGTACAACTCGGCATCACTGTCGACGGCGTGCTTGATCTCTTCCAGAAACGCTTTGCGCTTGCGGTAGTTGTCGATCAGCTTCTTGCTCAGATAAACGTTCACCGAATAAGGCTTCTTCTTCGCCTCGTCCGCTTGCTTGAACCAGACCTTCTGTTCGAAATCGATGCGAAAGCTCTGGGTGTAATCCTTGATCTCCTTGATCTTGCCCCAGTAAATCAGCCCCTTGTTGTCCTGCAGGTACTCGATCTTCTTGAAGAACGACCCATAAGGCGCCGTGTGCTCGCCAATCTTCAGCGGCATGCGCTTGAGCAGCTCCTTGTCCGCGAAGTTCGACACAAAACACTCCACCGGGTGGGCGAAGACACTGGTCTTGTCCGGCGCCGACTCCCGGCTTGGCTGCTCGACGTTACTGCTCGCTGAAGTGAGAGTCGGGGCATCGCGCAAAACATCCGCCGCCACTGCCGGGCTCGCGGGCTTACGCACATACTCACGCCGAGTCAGCAACAACTCTGACGGGAAATGCTCCTCCCGACCGTCATCCGATTCCGCCCCGTCCGCCTCCAGACCCGACGCCGGCGTCTTCAGACTGACATAAGGACAATCCGCCACATGCCGCGTGCTGGGCATGTTCTTGAAGTGCGGCGTACGCACGTAATTCACATTCTTGGCGTTGAACGTCCCCAACACGTTGGCCGCATCGAACGCCAAACGGCAGGCATCGTTGGGGCACTGGAACTGCTCCTTGGCGGAATCGAACTCCATCGTCTCGTCGAAATTCAAATCGCGCACGTCATAGATCGACAATTTGTCGTCGAGGCTGAGGCAATAGACGAGGTTGAATTTCATGGCGGGCTCGGGTCAGACAGTATAGATAATCTGTTATACCTTCTGCGGTAGATTCTTACGAGAGGGGCTAGGGTTACTGAAGGTTTAGTCTGTCTGGCGAGGGTTTTGTCTGATTTGTTTTTTAAATGATTTTTTGGATTGTCGTTGTAATTAGAGCTGGATTGAAATTGGCTTCGAATTTTGAGAGGGATGAATGAAAGATTTTGTATTGGATTTGGCTGATAAAGAGCTTGCTGAGGTTCTTAGTGTTACTCCTCAAGATCCATTAATTAAGCATCTATTTTTTTTTTGAAATGACGCGTGTTTTAGGATATTGGACTACTGTTAATCAAAGCTTGCCGAAAGAAAAGCAATTGCCTGGGCCGATTTTTACCATGATTGGATGGAGGTGGAATTTAGCAACGGAGTATTATTACTCAAAGCTGTCCAAGCCCGGTTTTCCAATGTTTGAAAGTACTAATAAAACAAGGGCGGATGCGTTGTCGGTCTTGCATAAATATGGAAGGTGTGTGCTTCTGCGGCGCGTCGCTGATATGTTAGGTTCGGGGATGCTAGAAGGAGAGGTTGTTGATGGAGGATATATATTTAGAAGGGTGGATGTGTCTGATGCACAAGTTATGGATAATCTTGAGTATGAGTTTCTAAGTGAGCTTAATTTAAGTTTCGAGGGAAGGATCGGGGAGTCTTATAATGGATGGAGTCTCATGGAGTTTCCTGATATGGATGATTTGCCGAAAGAACTTGGCGCGTTCCATGGTAAGGTCGTTATGCCCGAGCTGAAGGCGATGCGATCAGAGAATATAAGAGAGTTGATGTTTCCCCTTGTGAGGCCTTGGGACTCTGGTTTTGGAGTAATGATGGCATATGATGCAATTCCAGAAACAGATGCTCATTTTTTCTCTGTTGCGTTAGAAATGGTTATAACATGGCGCGATGAGGCTGGCATCCATCCTTCTGTAAAACTAGATTTCGGTACTGGGTATGAGTTAAGTGTTGTAGTTGCGGCTGTTCTAAGTTTGCATTTGAAGCACATGAGTTTTTTAGGGGTTGCTATAGAAAAACACCCGGAGATCCTAATTGAACAAGGTTTGACTATATGGACGTCAAAGATAGAGCTGATAGAAACTGTTGAAATTTTGTCCCGGCTTGACGGAGAAGTCGTGGCTAGAGTCATCGATGGCATTACGTTTTCTCCCGAGGATGTTGGCTGTCTTAAAGACAATACAACATCTTTTTTGCCTCTACTTATTGGGTTAGGGAATGAATGGATAATTAGACCCGTTTGGTGTGTTGGCGGTAATCCTTTCGCATCGCTAATAAAGTTGTTTCAATGGCGAAACTCTCGAACTGAGAATGTTCTTGCTAAGCATCGAGAAGATTGGCAGAGGATGCATCTTTACTCTATTTTTGGTGGTAATAGGTATGAGCTGATTAAAGGGAATGTAAATTTAAGAATTGATGGTGTGTTTTTGACTGACGTTGATGGAGCTATATTTGATACGGTGACCGGTGAATTGGCTTTGTTTCAGCTGAAATGGCAAGATTACTTTACCAATGACGTTAAGAGTCTCAGAAGCAAAACTAGTAACCTTGCTAAAGAATTGGAAGGTTGGGGAGATAAAGTTACAAGTTGGATGAATCGATTTGGAAGTGAAGGTGTTGCTAAAAGTTTTCGGTTGAAGCTAAAGAAAGGGCAGGGTATCGCAAAAATTTACTTATTCGCGATTTCTCAATCGGTCGCGCGTACTGGAGGTTACGGATTTAAAATGAGAAATAACAGTGTCGCGGTAGCGACTTGGCCCCAATTTGTCAGATTGAGAACTGAGGTTGGGCCGGCTTGGAGTGTTCTTAGTGAACTTCATTCTCGCATAAAAGAAGAGGTTGGAATGATCTACCCATCTGTCGCCATACCATATGCTTCTAAGTTTTCTTCTGTGGAAATAAATTTTGAAGATATCTGGCGTGGATATTAATTAAATTATTGTGGTTTTGTTGGTCAGGAGGCATCAATCCTTATGCCGACTCAATATACAGATTTCTCACTGTAGCGAGGGAGCCGTTGGGCACTAAAGCAGCCCGGCATCTGATTAGATAAAAAGTCCGCTGCTTGAAACTCAAGCAGCGGATTCGCTCAAGTTAGAATCCACTTAGCAATCGTGAAGCTTTAGGCCACCAGGATTCCCGCCGATTGAATGGATCGTCCGCCAGCAAGCAAGGCATATCCCGCGTCCTGCCAATGCAACATGCTGAGTGACATCTGCGGCCAACTCAGAACGCTCAACGTCGGACGATCGATCGACCGAGCGCAACGGGCGGACATTACGCAACGCAGGCACAACCTGATGCGTTAGCCACTCGCGAAGCTGTAGGTATTCGGGACAGTAATGATAGACGAGAAGCGCATACACACCGGACTCACTTACCATCAAGCGTTCTTCGGCTTTGCCATAGGCTTGCACGCACATCATTTGCCGCTGATCGGCGTCGAGTTTACGTAACATGCGCCCATCAAGATATTTGCTCATCAAACGGCCCAGCTCATGGGCGCAGAACCAGGCTTGATTCTCCACCAGAAGCGCCACCGCGCAGTCCTGCGCGATGCATGAAACTGCGCACCACCCGGAGTACGCGGTTTCAGCTTGATCAGCTACCCTCACGCCACTTGTTGTACTCAGTTGGCAACAGGGCCGTAATCTGGTCGCTGGTCATCTGACGCAAATTGTAAGTGCGCTCGAATTGTTTGAAGGTGAAAGGTAGGCGACGGACGCCACCCAACCCGGCTTTGCTCTTCGGGTCGCAGCGAGCTTTCTTCGAGCGCTGCGAGACCGCCCCCGTCTTTACCGAACCGTCAGGCATGGCGTAGAGCGAATTGGCTACCGGCCAAAAACTTCGATGGGCGTAGATTTCTTGGCGCGACGTCATCTGTTCGGCCATATCACCCCATGGCGATTTCGAGGAACCCAAGGCAAGCTTAGCTGACTTCTCGTGCAGGCTAACCAAGTCCCATGCGGTTCGAGCAATCAGGCGGTAGGCCAATCGTGGAGACTGTATGATGTAATGTGGTGGTGCCAAGGGGTTTCCCGCGGGGACTTTTCCGCCTTTGCTCACGATGCTTTCGATGAGGGACAATGACAACCATGCCCACATGCCATGGTTTGACAAGAGAGCAAATCGATCTACTGTCCCGACAAAAACTTCGTCGACCAGATATTTCCCCAGCTCGTAGCTGGTTGAAAATTGCCTAAACAGGTCGATATGGTATCCACCATCAATGACCTCAGTAGTCGTATCGTCCTCCAGAAGCTCCTTTGGTGCTGCGCCGATAGGGTTACCGAGCCATGTAGCGAACTTGGCAATACCGACTTCATTCAATGACCTGACTTGGATCGTCATGGCTATTCACCTTCCATTTCTGTCAACGCCTTGGCCATGTGGTGCTTAAAGATGCCTTTGGCAGCGAATTTCTTAACAACTTCTTCAGCCCAATCTTGTTGATCTGAGATGTCGTCTCCCGTTGTATCGCTGGGAGGATTAACACCCATTGCGGTAATGAAATCCTTCCATGGCGCAATCCAGGTTTCGGCGTCATCCAGTGCTGATGGAGTTTTAGCAATTGCCATTGCAATTTGGCGCATGACTTCGGGCATGACAAGAACGCCAAACCAAGGATGATTAGCTGCAGCACCTGCAGTAGGGAACAAGGAACGTTCCACTAGAACATTCGGTTTTTCACCTGTACCCGTACCCTCTGGAAGGACAAGCGTCCACGCTATGCCGTGCAGATCGATCGGCTCTATGTCCACCAAACTGGAGCCAAGATTACCGGCCTCATCCAATGCCCTGACGCCGTCCGTGTATCCAACGAGCAATGATTCGCCCGGATTATTAAAAATAAACCTGAATTTCAGTGGCTTGTCGGTGGCGAGCGCCCGGATGCTCATGGGGGTCTTCTTGAAATCGCACGATGGGCCTAGGTCGAAATACTCTTCCGTCCTTCCTGCATGGACGATGCAGCCCATCTGCACGGAAGGATCAAGTTTCGCAGCCACGTAATCGAAACTGTCCAGCCAGAAAACCCTGCCGTCAGAAACATCATCCCTAACGCGCACCACGAAGTGTTTCTTGTCGATCTGCTTCAATCCGGTGGGATTAGTTGTCCTCGTTATCTGCCCCATCTGACACCTCCTCATACTTCACGCGGATTTCAAGCCGGCGGTTGTGATCGAACCCGGAAACCGACAGCCAAGAGCTCTCATCGTCCAAGCGGAAGCTCATCGTGTTAACTGCCGTGGTCAGCTCGGAAATGCGTGAGTACTCGCGTGGATACGACAAATCATCACCGATCCAGAAGTCGGCGGCATCCCACAACTTGAATGCGTCACCCACGACGGTGGCGTAGGCCAAAGTAATCTTGCAATCAATCGGGAAAGTGAACCCTTCTGCTGCTTTCGCATGAACTTCGAATCCGTCATCGAGTATTTTGAGTGCGACAGGCTTGGGTTTTGGCTTCGGGATTTCATCCGGCGGTTGTTGATCGCCCTTGGGCGTTTCCGGCGTTTTTCCGCCACCACCTAGACGTTTGGCTGGTTCGGAGGCCGGATCGGCGAAATAAACCGCCAAGGCGGTTTCATCCTTCTTGCCCTCCGGTGAGATCAGTTGCACCAGTCGCAGTGCAGCATTGCGGACCGCATTCAGCACATCATTGGGCGAAGAGTACTGAGCCACGACCTTCGGCCGCCGGGCATTCCAGTTGCGATGGGTCGGTTCTTCGGCTGCCACCAGCAAATCGGAGAGCTTGGAGTCTTGAATGAAGGTTAGCGCCATCACCGGGGCGATGGTGCGTGCCGCCTTCAGCCTCTTTTCGCCGTCGATTCCTAAGTCTTGTCGAACGAACAGCTCTTGGCTCTGCTCTGCGCTTTCGTCCTGCTGTAGGAAAACGCGGAACTTCGCAACTGCTGTTTCCTTCGATTGTTTCTTTTTGACTGGGATGAGGAAATCCACAGAAATCAACTCGGAGTTGCCGAACTTTTCCTTCAAAGATGTCAGTTCGACTTCCTCGAACGCGCCAACCGTCAGCTTCGTTTCCCTAGCCCATGAGTCCTTCGTCGTGGCAGTTACAGCTCCATTTGCATTCTTCGCAGTCAGCGCGAGAAATTCGCGGTAGCCCTTGGTCAGCCGGCAATTCTGTCCCATGTCATTCGCCACGTCTGCGATGCTCGACGTATCCAACGTGACATCGCCGACCTTCACTACAAGGCGACCACGGTTGATGGCGAAAAAAACTCGTTGACCACGGCATTGCATAGCACCTTTTCCGTGATGTCCTTTGCCGGCAATGGGACTATGAAGGTCGTGCCGGCCTCCGCTCCCCTAGCCAATCCGAGTTCGGCCTTAATTCCGTCGAGCATCGGAATTCTGACGACGGGTATTGCCAGTTTGTTAGGATCACTGACTGCTCCCCACCTTGCTTCCTTTGCCCAACGATTATTGTCGCCGGGCAGCTTGTAGTTGCGCTTGAAGCGGCAGCAACCGAAGAGAAGTTCGATGTCATCTGATTTGCGCTTAGTTAGGGCAAAAACGCTTCTCAACTGGCTAGCCAAGTACAAGGTGATTTTTCCTTGACCAGCCCCACCATTGGATTTTGTAGTTTTCGCGCCTTCGCCTTCGCGGAACCAAAATGCATTCCAATTTTCGGTCGAGCCTTCACATGACGAATCTGTGTAGCAGCCTTCCAAACCAGTCGTTCCGAAATCCTCGATCACCAGAAATGTCATCTCGGCAGGGCGCTCATCGCTCTCGATCAGTTCGCCGGCCCGGAAGTGCTTGATCCAATCGTCGGAGTAGATGGATCGAGCGAATTCGCTAGTAGCGAAGTCCACCGTGACCAGCTTGTATTCAACGCGAACGACACTGTCGCTGCTTCGCGCATCCAATGGATTCTGGAGAGTTTCACGGACCAGGATTTCAATGCTGGTGCGTTCTTCGTCCGCGAAATTGTCGTCGGAAATGCTAGACCCCGAAGTCTCGTTCGGATTTAGCGGGCGGAACTGCCAATGAACCACAATCAACTCTCCCTATTAGTAGATACAGATCAATTGCTGCTACAGCTTGAAGTCGCCACCAGAGGCGTTTTCGGCGTCAGAGAAGCGCGTTTTAGCCTGATCCAGCTCCTTCTGTAGCGTCTTAAAGATCTTTTTTATGTCTTCATCGGTAAAGCTGTAGGCGCTTCTGTTGGAAAGGTTTCCGATCAGACGGATGTCGTTGAGGGCACGATTTACACGTTGCTCTGCCAATCTTACGAATTTTTCTCTTTTTTCCGACATGGAAAGCCTCAAGGTTCCTACAAAAAAATAAGATATTTCTCAAACATTTCTTAAATATTTAGATAATGTTTGATGGTTAGTCAAATTTTTTTTGAAGGTATTGCCTTTGATCGCGTCGCAAAGGGCTTTTCCAAGGGGGAGAATGGCGAGCGCTAAGGCTTGAGTGGTTGGGGGGAGGTGAGGTCAGTCCGAGTTGGCGTCGAGGCGTTTTGTCAGTCTGGCTTAGCTGACCCGGGACTTTCTGAGGCTTTTCCCACAAAGAGGTCAGGCCAAGAGACAGATTTTTGATTACAATCTCTGATCGCATCCAAAATCCAGATCATTTCGGTTTCTGGCCCACGTATGCCGCATTCCCACAGCTCGAAAACTCGCCACCCTGATGCCAGTAGGCTCTCTTTGTTCTTGGCATCCCTGGCTACATTCTGGTCAAATTTTGTTCGCCAGAATTCGTCATTGGTTTTTGGAGTGGTCGCGTAACGGCAGCCGGAGTGTCTATGCCAGAAACAACCATGAACAAAAATACAGACCCGATAGTGTGATAACACCAGATCGGGTCTTCCAGGTAGATTCCGTTGGTGCAAGCGATACCTAAAGCCATGCCGATGCAGCATGCGTCGGACTTTGATTTCCGGCGATGTATCGCTACCGCGAATGCCAGCCATCATGCGAGACCTGACTTCTTTGCTGACTATGTCCATGAATGATTCCCAGATAAATCTGAATCTTCCAGAAGATGCGACTCCTGAGACTATCGGGTGTCTCAATGAGCCAATCCAGGTCGTAGACCTCTTTGCCGGCCCTGGAGGGCTTGGCGAAGGTTTTACCTCATCCGGTGAGGGTGATCGCTTCGAGATCGTTATTTCTGCGGAAAAAGACCCAAAAGCTTGGCAAACCCTTCGGTTACGTGCGTTCTATCGACTGCTCAAAAAGCAAAGACCAGACCTGCTTTTTGAATACTACAATTTCTGTAACGATCCAAAAGCCCCAGAAACGTTTGAGCCATCCGTCAATACGGAGTACCTGTGGGAGTTAGCGGGGAAGGAAGCCAAGTGCATCACTCTGGGGACTGAGCAAGGCAATACAACCCTAGATGAAGCCCTGAACGACGGACTGAACGAAAAGCGCCCGTGGGTGCTGATCGGCGGGCCTCCATGCCAAGCATATTCGATCGTGGGTCGTGCGCGGAACCAGTCCAAGGTCGACTACAAAGCAGAGGATGACCACAGACATTTTCTGTACAAGGAATACCTGCGAATCATTCGGGAAAGACAGCCCACAATGTTCGTGATGGAGAACGTAAAGGGCATCCTCTCCTCCAAGGTCAACAATGAACGGATATTCTCGAACATCCTGAAAGATCTTTCAGACCCTGGCCAAGCGCTACACGAAGGAAGTGCGGGAAAACAGTACCGTATTTACTCGCTGGTAACTGGCGCATCCTTTGGTCCCGGCGAGGATGTGGATAAGATTGATCCAAGAACTTTCATCATCAGGGCCGAGGATTACGGTATTCCTCAGGCCAGGCATCGGGTGATTCTCCTAGGCATTGCTACAGACAGCCTTCCTGCGTCGAAAGATAGGGTCAAGCTAGCTTCCGGAGAATCAAAAGTAGCTGTAGGTCAGGTTCTGAAAAATTTACCTAGACTTCGCAGCGGCTTGTCAAAAACGGCAGACAGCCAAGAGGGCTGGATTAATGTCGTCCTGGAGCAGCTTGATTATCTCAGGAGCCAAACCGATCCTGTCGACGTGAAACTCTGGGGGGCTCTTCAAGATCTGTCTAAAGCCTTCGAACTCCCAGAGGTGCCGGTGAGCCCTGGCGGAAAAAGGGTAAAAAGAACAGAGGCGAGGGATGATGGTTCGACCGAAAATTCGAACCTGGACGAGTGGTATTTAGACGGAAATCTGGACTATTGGCTCAATCATGAGTCTCGTGGGCATATGCCGACGGACTTGCGCAGATACCTATTTGCTGCTGTTTACGCAAAGCTTCATGGTGCTTCGCCTAAGGGACATAGGGGATTCTCTCTAGAAGGGCTGGCTCCCGATCATAAGAATTGGGAGACGGGCAAGTTTAGCGATCGATTCAGGGTTCAGATGGAGGATAAGTACGCTACGACGATTACCAGTCACATCTCCAAGGATGGGCACTACTTCATCCATTACGACCCTGCTCAGTGCCGTAGCCTATCTGTAAGGGAAGCCGCTCGTATCCAGACGTTCCCAGATAACTATTTCTTCCAAGGCAGCAGGACCGACCAGTTCCACCAAGTTGGAAACGCAGTCCCCCCCTTGCTGGCGTCAAAGATCTCGAAGGTGGTGTTTGGCATCCTCTTCGACAAGGTAAGGGACTACGATAAACGCCTTGCTGAGGAAGTAAAGGGTGAAGAGGCCTACGCCTGAATTCGCTTGAAGAACAGCGACCGAGAAAACAAAAAGCCCCGACCAAGTCGGGGCTTTTTGTTTTGCTATTTCAAATGGTGATCAGCAAGTCGCTGCTCGGTCCAGGAATCAATCCCAGCTAAGCGCGCCACCGGTTTGGTATTCGATCACGCGAGTCTCAAAGAAATTCTTCTCTTTCTTCAAGTCCATGATCTCGCTCATCCAAGGGAACGGGTTAGTCGTCCCTGGGTACTCTTCCTTCAAACCAATCTGGCTCAAACGACGGTTAGCGATGAACTTCAGATAGTCCTCCATCATCGCCGCGTTCATGCCGAGTACACCGCGTGGCATGGTGTCCCGCGCGTATTCGATCTCCAGCTGAGTACCTTGCAGAATCATCTGCGAAGCTTCTTCCTTCATCTCGGCATCCCACAAGTGCGGGTTTTCGATTTTGATCTGGTTGATCACGTCGATGCCGAAGTTCAGGTGCATGGATTCGTCGCGCAGGATGTATTGGAACTGCTCGGCGACGCCGGTCATTTTGTTGCGGCGGCCCATGGAGAGGATTTGGGTGAAGCCGCAGTAGAAGAAGATGCCTTCCAGAACGCAGTAGTAAGCGATCAGGTTGCGCAGCAGTTCTTTGTCGGTTTCGACGGTGCCGGTTTCGAACTTCGGATCGGAGATCGAACGGGTGTATTTCAGGCCCCAGGTGGCTTTTTTCGCGACCGATGGGATCTCGTGGTACATGTTGAAGATCTCGCCTTCATCCATGGCCAACGATTCGATGCAGTACTGGTAGGCGTGGGTGTGGATCGCCTCTTCGAAGGCCTGGCGCAGGATGTACTGGCGGCATTCCGGGTTGGTGATCAGGCGGTACACGGCCAGGACCAGGTTGTTGGCAACCAGGGAGTCGGCGGTGGAGAAGAAGCCGAGGTTGCGCATCACGATGCGGCGCTCGTCGTCGGTCAGGCCTTCCGGGTTTTTCCAGAGGGCGATGTCGGCGGTCATGTTGACTTCTTGCGGCATCCAGTGGTTTGCGCAGCCGTCCAGGTACTTCTGCCATGCCCAGTCGTATTTGAATGGCACGAGCTGGTTGAGGTCGGCGCGGCAGTTGATCATGCGCTTTTCATCGACAGCTACACGGGCAGAGGCGCCTTCCAGTTCGGCGAGGCCTTCGGCGACGTCGAGGGAATCCAGGGCAGCCTTGGCGCGGGCGATGGCGGCGGAGTCCGTCGCGGTCACGGCGCGGGCCTCTTGAGCGGCGGCACCACCGGCGCTGTCGAGGCGGTCCATGTTGGCTTCAGAAGCGTGGCCGGCATTGGCGCCTTTTACAGCGACTTCGCCGTCATCTTCTTTGTCGAATTCGTCCCAGCTCAGCATGACGTGTCGTCTCCTGCGTGAGGGCCAGTTGCCCGTGTGAAAACTGATAGGTTGGTTTTTCACACGGCCGGTTCTGGCCGCGTTGGATCTAAAGGAAATCGTTTGTTGCAGCAGTACAACGCAGGCAATAAACAGAATTTTGTACGGGTATTCCGAAGCCGCTGATGGGCGCAGAAAGTGTGAACCGCTCTGCGTGGGCTTCAGACTGGCTTTTCACCCCTGTAAGGGAATATTGCAGGCCCGTTTAAGTCCGCATTATAAGGAAATTTTCGGCCCCGTGGTGCGGCGAAATGGCACCTGGAGGGCTCGGCGAGGGGCGTTTTCAGGTTGGAGCGAGGGTTTACAGGGCTTTGGCGGAGGAAGTTTTTTTTTCGCCTGTTTCGGCTGGTTTTTGACGGTGAGGCCGGGGTGTTCGCACCGTTACGGGCAGTTGTGGTGGCGCAAGCCAGGTGGGGCGGGGCTTGCAGAGCAATAGACGGGGTTTTGTGGACGAGATTGTGTGCAATTCTGAGCCGCAAAGGGGCTTGAAAAGCGTTGTTCAAAAAACAACCAAAAAACCGTGTTTTTCACTACATGTTGTGGTTTTGGTCGATTTTCAACCACTCCAGACACAACTAAGCCCGACCGAAGTCGGGCTGTGATGTCGCGCCCGGTTTCAGCTGAAACGAGCGGCACCCACGCGGTCAGTACCATCAGCGGCAACCTTGGCGGCACCGATGTGATCAGCGCCATCGGCAGCGACTTTGGCAGCACCCGTACGATCAAAACCGTCAGCCGCGAAAGAGGCGGAACCGGTGTGGTCGTATCCGTCAGAAGCGACAGTCGCGTCGTTGAAAGCAGCCGAGCCAGTGCGGTCGTACCCATCGGCGGCGAAGGTGTTGGCGGCCAGGACGGAAAGGGTCAGGGCGAGGATCAGTTTGGTTTTCATGGTAGTGGCTCCAGGTTCGTTGGCGTTTTGCCTTGGTGTGAAATTCATACTACGCCAGATAATTTGATTAAAAAGTGCAAATAAATGCTTAAAACAATCGTATTTATCGATGCAAGGCTCGGCGCTTCATCTGGTCTCTAAAAAAGGATGGGTCGAGCCTCGGGAGATAAAAGTGGGGCGGATCAGCCGTTGGAGCAGCCGTTACCCATGACGCTGTAGCGCAGAATGTGTCGCTGGCCTTTGGAGTCGTCGTAGACCATTTTGGCCGGGACCACTTCGCAGACATTCGGGATTTCGCTCATCGAGACAACTTTGGCGATGTCCAGATGGGTGGAGTAGGTGTATTCCTCGACGACGGGTTGTTGTTTTGCGGCATCAGTCGGAGCCTCGTCTGCCATGGCGGTTGCGCACAGACTGCTGAGGGCCAGAACCAATAAAGCTTTCATTTAAAAGTTACCTTTCTGAGGTCGAATGGGGTCACGCAATCTTTTTAGGATTGCGTGTGGAGCTTTAGTAAAGAGTCTTGGATTAACTGCCTTCGTGGGGGCTGCAACTGGGTTAATCACATTGCCGTGTTGGCGAGACCGATTTTAGGCTTGGGGGTGGCGGGCATATAGCTGTGCTTTTGATAAACACTTTTGGCAGATTTGGTAACAATCTCCGCGAAGATCAAAAGATCGCAGGCTTCGCCAGCTCCTGCGAGGCCCCGCAATAGCCGGGTTTGAGCGCTTCGTCGCGGTATAGCCACATTTTGTAGGGGCTTGTTACTACCATCGTCGAATGGTTCTATAGGCCCGCCCCGGCTACAACTGGGGCCATACAAAAACAACTATTCCACCGAGGTAAGAAAGATGAGTGCGGCTTCTTTGTATCCCGTTCGTCCCGAGGTAGCAGCCAATACGCTGACTGACGAGGCCACTTACAAGGCCATGTACCAGCAATCGGTCGTCAACCCGGACGGCTTCTGGCGCGAACAAGCCAAGCGCCTCGACTGGATCAAGCCTTTCACCACGGTGAAGCAGACGTCCTTCGACGATCACCATGTCGATATCAAATGGTTCGCTGACGGCACGCTGAACGTTTCCTACAACTGCCTCGACCGTCATCTGGCCGAGCGTGGCGATCAAGTCGCGATTATTTGGGAAGGGGATGACCCTGCCGAAAGCCGCAACATCACCTACCGCGAGCTGCACGAACAAGTCTGCAAGTTCGCCAACGCCTTGCGCGGCCAGGATGTGCACCGTGGCGACGTGGTGACCATCTATATGCCGATGATCCCCGAAGCCGTGGTCGCGATGCTGGCCTGCACCCGGATCGGCGCGATTCACTCGGTGGTGTTCGGTGGTTTCTCGCCGGAAGCCCTGGCCGGTCGCATCATCGACTGCCGCTCGAAAGTGGTGATCACTGCCGACGAAGGCGTTCGTGCCGGCAAGAAGATCTCGCTCAAGGCTAACGTCGACGACGCGCTGACCAACCCGGAAACCAGCAGCATCCAGAAAGTCATCGTGTGCAAGCGCACCGGTGGCAACATCAAGTGGAACCAGCATCGCGACATCTGGTACGAAGACCTGATGAAAGTGGCGGGCAGTGTCTGCGCGCCGAAAGAGATGGGCGCCGAAGAAGCGCTGTTCATCCTTTATACCTCTGGCTCCACCGGCAAGCCGAAGGGCGTGCAGCACACCACCGGCGGTTACCTGCTGTATGCGGCGATGACCCACGAGCGTGTGTTCGACTACCGCCCGGGCGAAATCTACTGGTGCACCGCCGACGTCGGTTGGGTCACTGGCCACACTTACATCGTCTACGGCCCGCTGGCCAATGGCGCGACCACGGTGCTGTTCGAAGGCGTGCCGAACTATCCGGATATCACTCGGGTGGCGAAGGTTGTCGACAAGCACAAGGTCAACATCCTCTACACCGCACCGACCGCGATCCGCGCGATGATGGCGTCGGGCACTGCCGCTGTTGAAGGCGCCGATGGCAGCAGCCTGCGTCTGTTGGGTTCGGTCGGTGAGCCGATTAACCCGGAAGCGTGGGATTGGTACTACAAGAATGTCGGCCAGTCCCGTTGCCCGATCGTGGATACCTGGTGGCAGACCGAAACAGGCGGCAACATGATGAGCCCGCTGCCGGGCGCTCACGCGCTGAAACCTGGCTCGGCAGCACGGCCGTTCTTCGGCGTGGTGCCGGCGTTGGTGGACAACCTGGGCAACATCATCGAAGGCGTTGCCGAGGGCAACCTGGTGATCCTCGACTCGTGGCCAGGCCAGGCGCGTACGCTGTATGGCGACCATGACCGTTTCGTCGACACCTACTTCAAGACTTTCCGTGGCATGTACTTCACCGGTGACGGTGCGCGTCGTGACGCAGACGGTTACTACTGGATCACTGGTCGCGTGGATGACGTGCTCAACGTTTCCGGGCACCGCATGGGCACCGCCGAGATCGAAAGCGCGATGGTCGCTCACCCGAAAGTCGCCGAAGCGGCGGTGGTGGGTGTGCCGCACGACATCAAGGGGCAGGGCATTTATGTCTACGTCACGTTGAATGCGGGCGAAGAGCCGAGCGAGCAACTGCGCTTGGAGCTGAAGAACTGGGTGCGTAAAGAGATCGGTCCGATTGCCTCGCCGGATGTGATTCAATGGGCGCCGGGTCTGCCGAAAACCCGTTCGGGCAAGATCATGCGCCGGATTCTGCGCAAGATCGCCACGGCGGAATACGACGGGTTGGGCGATATCTCCACCCTGGCCGATCCGGGTGTGGTGCAGCATTTGATTGATACGCACAAGACTATGAACGTCGCTTAAGCGCCGATTCCTGAGTCATCGAAGCCCCGCCAGGTGTTGAGCCTGGTGGGGCTTTTTCGTACTGATCTTCAACCAATAATTATCGGCTTCCTCCGTAGGCCATTTCCCATTGTTACCCATCACCCTTCAAGTAACTGAATGTGTAACCGCCCGCCCGATAACGAGGCATTGGGAAACGCAAAGCCCCGTTTCAGGGCTTCTCAATCGTCATGAAAAATAAGACACAACGCTACGCTTGCCGGATTAGAAGGGTTTGCCAATAATAGGCCCGCAATTTGCAACATAGATCGGTTCACTGTCTTTTGCTCTTGCATGAAATTGCAGGGCTGTCAACGTGCCCAAGCGGCATTCTCGGTGCTTCTGTAATTTGTTGTCGCATTGAAGAAATATCGGCTTCGGGCCTGTCGTTAGAATGCCAATCACTCGCTCGTCGTTGCCTGCGTTGAAATCAGCGCACGGTTCCTAGGACGCAGCACCGCTTTTTGGTTTAACCATTCGCATATTGGGCTGTCGCTCACTCTGCCGTTTTTGCCCTTTACCGATGGAGTCCCAAGATGAAGAAACTCGTGCTGCTTGGCGCCCTGGCACTGTCCGTGCTGTCCCTGCCGACATTCGCCGATGAAAAACCTCTGAAAATCGGTATCGAAGCGGCTTACCCTCCGTTCGCCTCCAAAGCACCGGACGGCAGCATCGTGGGTTTCGACTACGACATCGGCAACGCCCTGTGCGAAGAGATGAAGGTCAAGTGCCAGTGGGTCGAGCAAGAGTTCGACGGCCTGATCCCGGCACTCAAAGTGCGCAAGATCGACGCGATCCTGTCGTCCATGTCGATCACTGAAGACCGCAAGAAGTCCGTGGACTTCACCAACAAGTACTACAACACCCCGGCTCGCCTGGTCATGAAAGCCGGCACCCAGGTCAGCGAAAACCTGACTGAGCTGAAGGGCAAGAACATCGGCGTGCAACGTGGTTCGATCCACGAGCGTTTCGCCCGCGAAGTCCTGGCCCCGCTGGGTGCCGAGATCAAGCCTTACGGTTCGCAGAACGAAATCTACCTCGACGTGGCCGCTGGCCGCCTCGACGGCACCGTGGCAGACGCTACCCTGCTGGATGACGGCTTCCTGAAAACCGACGCCGGCAAGGGCTTTGCCTTCGTTGGCCCGGCCTTCACCGACGTCAAATACTTCGGCGACGGCGTAGGGATCGCGGTTCGCAAGGGCGACGCGCTGAAAGACAAGATCAACACCGCGATCGCGGCCATTCGCGCGAACGGCAAGTACAAGCAAATCCAGGACAAATACTTCGCCTTCGATATCTACGGCAAGTAATCGTCCCCGCAACAAGTCCGAAATGGCGCAAGCAACAGGATCTCTGAGGTTTGCGCCATTTTTTCATCCCAACTTTCGAGGACCTGAATCATGTTGAAAGGCTACGGGGCTGTCATCCTCGATGGCGCATGGCTGACGCTTCAGCTCGCCTTGTCGTCCATGGCCCTGGCCATCGTCCTGGGGCTGATCGGCGTTGCGCTGCGTCTGTCGCCGGTGCGCTGGCTGGCCTGGCTGGGCGATCTGTATTCCACGGTGATCCGCGGTATTCCCGATCTGGTGCTGATCCTGCTGATTTTCTACGGCGGCCAGGACCTGCTCAACCGCGTTGCGCCGATGCTCGGCTATGACGACTACATCGACCTGAACCCGTTGGCCGCCGGTATCGGCACCCTGGGCTTCATCTTCGGTGCGTACCTGTCGGAAACCTTCCGTGGTGCGTTCATGGCGATCCCCAAAGGTCAGGCAGAAGCCGGCATGAGCAGTTTTCAGGTGTTCTTCCGGGTGTTGGTGCCGCAGATGATTCGCCTGGCGATTCCGGGCTTCACCAACAACTGGCTGGTACTGACCAAGGCCACCGCGCTGATTTCGGTGGTGGGTCTGCAAGACATGATGTTCAAGGCCAAGCAGGCGGCAGACGCTACCCGCGAGCCTTTCACCTTCTTCCTCGCGGTGGCGGCGATGTACCTGGTGATCACCAGCGTCTCGTTGCTGGCATTGCGTCATCTTGAGAAGCGCTACTCGGTAGGCGTAAGGGCGGCTGAGCTATGATCTTCGACTACAACGTCATTTGGGATGCCTTGCCGCTGTACTTCGGCGGGCTGGTGACCACCCTCAAACTGCTCGCGCTGTCGCTGTTCTTCGGTTTGCTGGCGGCACTGCCGCTGGGGCTGATGCGCGTCTCCAAGCAGCCGCTGGTCAACATGAGTGCCTGGCTGTTCACCTACGTGATCCGCGGCACGCCGATGCTGGTGCAGCTGTTCTTGATCTACTACGGTCTGGCGCAATTCGAAACAGTACGTGAAAGCTTCCTCTGGCCATGGCTGTCCAGTGCCTCGTTCTGTGCGTGCCTGGCCTTCGCGATCAACACCAGCGCCTACACCGCCGAAATCATCGCCGGCAGCCTGCGCGCCACGCCGAACGGCGAGATCGAAGCGGCCAAGGCCATGGGCATGTCGCGAATCAAGATGTACAAGCGGATCCTGCTGCCATCGGCCCTGCGCCGGGCGCTGCCGCAGTACAGCAACGAAGTGATCATGATGCTGCAGACCACCAGTCTGGCGTCGATCGTGACCCTGATCGACATCACCGGTGCCGCGCGCACGGTCAACGCTCAGTTCTACTTGCCGTTCGAAGCCTACATCACCGCCGGCGCGTTCTACCTGTGCCTGACGTTCATTCTGGTGCGCCTGTTCAAAATGGCCGAACACCGCTGGCTGGGCTATCTGGCCCCGCGGAAGCATTGATATGGAACGTATCGATCATGCTTTGCCGTGGAGCCACCTGGGCAGTGAACGCCGGATCTCGGTGTTCCGCTTCGGTACTGGCGAGCGCAAGGCCTATATCCAGGCCAGCCTGCACGCCGATGAATTGCCGGGGATGCGCACGGCCTGGGAGCTGAAAAAACGCCTGACCGAACTTGAAGCTCAGGGCTTGCTCAACGGTGTGATCGAACTGGTGCCGGTGGCCAATCCATTGGGCCTGGGGCAATTGCTGCAAGGCAATCATCAGGGGCGTTTCGAAGCGGGCAGTGGCAAGAACTTCAACCGGGATTTCGTCGAACTCAGCGCGCCGGTGGCCGCCGAACTCGATGGGCATCTGGGTGATGATCCGCATGCCAATATTCGACTGATCCGTCAGGCCATGAGCGATCACCTGGCAGCTTTGCCAGAGGCGAGCAGCCAGTTGCAAGGCATGCAGCGCATCTTGCTCAGCCATGCCTGCACCGCTGACGTGGTGCTGGATCTGCATTGCGATTGCGAAGCGGCGCTGCACATGTACGCCTTGCCGCAACACTGGTCGCACTGGCGTTCACTGGCTGCGCACTTGAACGTCAAGGTCGGTCTGCTGGCGGAAGATTCCGGCGGCAGTTCCTTTGACGAAGCGTGCTCGCTGCCGTGGCTGCGTTTGTCGCGTCTGTTCCCGGATGCGCAGATTCCACTGGCCTGCCTGGCGACGACCATCGAACTGGGTGGTCAGGCCGATACCGGTCGCGCTGAGGCAGAAGCTCACGCCGAAGGCATTCTGGCGTTCCTCGCCGAGCAAGGCTTGATCGGCGGTGAATGGCCCAAGCCTGCGCAGGACGCGTGCGAAGGCATGCCGTTCGAAGGTACCGAATTGCTGTTCGCGCCGCATCCTGGCGTGCTGAGTTTTCTGCGTAAACCCGGTGAATGGGTTGAAGCCGGCGACGAGATTTTTGAAGTGATCGATCCGCTGGCGGATCGGGTCAGCACGGTGTGTGCTGGTACGTCCGGGGTGCTGTTTGCCATTGAACGGCTGCGTTACGCCCAACCCGGTTTCTGGCTGGCCAAGGTGGCGGGGCGCGAAGCGCTGCGTCACGGGCGCTTGCTCAACGACTGACTGACTGTTTTTGTGAGAACCGACCGCATGTACAAACTTGAAGTCCAAGACCTGCATAAACGCTATGGCAGTCACGAAGTGCTCAAGGGCGTGTCCCTGAAAGCGGCGGCTGGCGATGTGATCAGCATCATCGGCTCCAGTGGCTCCGGCAAAAGTACTTTCCTGCGTTGCATCAACCTGCTCGAGCAGCCGCACGCGGGCAAGATTCTGCTCAACAACGAAGAGTTGAAACTGGTTGCCAACAAGGACGGCGCGCTGAAAGCCGCCGACCCGAAACAGCTGCAACGCATGCGTTCGCGCCTGTCGATGGTGTTCCAGCATTTCAACCTGTGGTCGCACATGACCGCGCTGGAAAACATTATGGAAGCGCCGGTGCATGTGCTCGGTGTGTCCAAGGCCGAAGCCCGCGAGAAAGCCGAGCACTACCTGAACAAGGTTGGCGTGGCCCATCGCAAGGACGCCTACCCAGGGCACATGTCCGGTGGCGAGCAGCAACGTGTGGCGATTGCTCGTGCGCTGGCGATGGAACCCGAAGTGATGCTGTTCGACGAACCGACCTCGGCCCTCGACCCGGAGTTGGTGGGTGACGTGCTGAAAGTCATGCAGGCCCTGGCACAGGAAGGCCGGACCATGGTGGTGGTGACGCACGAAATGGGCTTTGCCCGTGAAGTGTCGAACCAGCTGGTGTTCCTGCACAAAGGCGTCGTCGAAGAAAGCGGCAACCCGCGCGAAGTGCTGGTCAATCCGCAGTCGGAACGCTTGCAACAATTCCTCTCGGGCAGCCTCAAGTAATCGCTCCCGTTACGCACCAAATTAGGTCATGCTGCGCACCGCGCGCCAGATGGTCTAATTTGGTTGCAGCCGCCTTTGGCTTTAACACTGTTTTCGTTTCGGATTGCCCGCCATGACTGCCCATCGAATTGGTTTCCTGATTTGGCCCAGCACTAAAGCTCTGACGCTTGCGCTGGCTGAGGAGGCCTTGCGTGTTGCCCAGCGTGTGCACCCGGACGTTGTTTACGAATTGTCGTTTTTGCAGGCCGAACCGCCGACCGACGGCGCCTGGCAATTGCCCGGTGAGCCATGGGCCGGCAAGCTCGAAAACTTTCAGAAACTGTTCCTGCTCGCCGACGAACCACCGACTTCTCTCGCGCCGCCGCTCAGCAGTGCGCTGAAACAACTGGTGCGCGCCGGTTGTGTGATCGGCGGATTGTCAGCCGGTGTTTACCCGTTGGCGCAATTGGGTTTGCTCGACGGTTATCGCGCTGCCGTGCATTGGCGCTGGCAGGACGATTTCGCCGAGCGTTTCCCGAAGGTGATTGCCACCAGTCACCTGTTCGACTGGGATCGTGACCGCTTGACCGCGTGCGGCGGCATGTCGGTGCTCGACCTGTTGCTGGCGGTGCTGGCCCGCGATCACGGCGCCGAACTGGCCGGTGCGGTGTCGGAAGAATTGGTGGTCGAACGCATTCGCGAGGGCGGCGAGCGCCAGCGTATTCCGTTGCAGAACCGCTTGGGTTCCAGTCATCCGAAGCTCACCCAGGCGGTGTTGCTGATGGAAGCCAACATCGAAGAGCCGCTGACCACCGACGAAATCGCCCAGCATGTGTGCGTATCGCGTCGGCAGCTGGAGCGGATCTTCAAGCAATACCTCAACCGTGTGCCGAGCCAGTACTACCTGGAACTGCGCCTGAACAAGGCCCGGCAGATGTTGATGCAAACCAGCAAGTCGATCATCCAGATCGGCCTGTCGTGTGGCTTCTCTTCGGGGCCGCATTTCTCCAGTGCCTATCGCAACTTCTTCGGTGCTACGCCGCGGGAGGATCGCAACCAGCGGCGCAGCAGCAGCCCGTTCGAGTTGTCGTCGGTGCCGTCGGAGCGCGGTTGATCGATCAACCGCGCCATGATCGAGCGCTGTACTACTCGTCGATCTCCGAACCTTCAGAGTCGGAGATTTCTATTTCACCCCGATTGATCACGGCTTCCACCCCAAAATCCGCGCCCGTGCGCTCGAAGTAAGCGATCAGCCGTAACAGGCTTTCCTCGGAAAATGGATTGCCCCTCAACGAAATATTATCTGCGACGTCCACCGGCAGTTCCGACAAGTCACTGGGCACCTCGGTGATGGCGTTGCCGCTCAAGTCTGCCCAGTCCAGCTCGGCCAGCTGTAACAGTCCATCCGGTATCCGGTTGATGCCGGTGTCGTTCAGCAGCACGGTCGCCAGTGCCGGCATCTGACTCACATCAGGCGTCTGTCCTAGCGGGTTCGAGCCCAGGTCGAGATAGTCGAGCTGTTCCATCCCCGCCAGGGCGGCGACCGATTCTGAAGACAGACTGACGCGACACTCGGGGAGTGACAGAGCCCTGAGTTGACCCATTTTGAACACCGCCTCCGGTATGTCGCCAAGGTCACAGCTGCGCAGCCTGAGGCTTTTCAGGTTGGGAAAGGACTCCAGGAAACGTCCGATGCGCGTCACCCCCTCCGCACTGCGAAACTCCAGTGACGACACATGGCTGAAATCAGCGCTCAGGGCAGGCAGTTCTCCATTGATGACCGTTGAAAGTGTCAAATCGTAGGTGGGTTCAAGCGTATCGCTGAAGTTATCCAGCTCCGCATCCCGTTGCCAGCAGTTCTCAAGGGCTTGCTTGAATTCGTCACGGTTGGCGTGCTCGACAAGCAGTTGAGCTGCGCTGAAGGGTTCGTCTGTCAGTGGATGCAGGTCCGGAAGAGCGGCGGTCCAGGCAGACAGATCGTTCCTCAATTGGCTCAGCTCTTCTTCCAGGCGCGTCAACGCGCCCCGACCTTCCTCCAGCGTGCCGGGCAATTCGTAGACGAACTCGCTGGCTTGCTCGACTTCCATGCCAGGGTAGAGCGCCCTGACACGATCAATGTCTGCCTCGGGTGCGAAAACGCCCATGTCGAAAGCGCTGTCGACGTGATGGTTTTTGATGAGTTGTCGCGAGCTGTCGGAAACCGGATTGTGCGTGAGGTGTATGCCACGCTTTTCATACAGCGGACTGTCGAACAAGGCTGCCGGCAGTTCGCTGATTCCATTGTTCATCAGCAGAAGGGTGTCCAGGCGGGGGTGTTGTAGAGTGCCGGGCGGGATTTCGGTCAGGTTGGTGCTGCTCAGGTCCAGATGGGTCAGTTCAGTCATCGAGTCGATGCGGGGCACCGTTTCAAACGGGTTGCGGTAAAGATCCAGCATGGTCAGTTTGTTTAATGACGTCAGCTTCAACCAGGTGGGGGCGTCTACCCTGATGCCGCAATCGCTTAACACCAGCGCTTCAAGCTGCGGCATCCGGGTGATGGCATCGGGGAGGGTGGTCAGGGAGAAACGGCGCAGTTCCAGTCGGCGAAGTCCGCTGAAGCCCTGTAGAAAACCAGCAACACCTTGCGCTGCATGGCTGCCTTCCAGGGACAGCAGCGACACATGACTGAAATCTGCGGTCAACGATGGCAGATCACCCAGCATCGGTTCGTCGAACCTGAGCACGTACCGCTCCATGTCGTCCGCGGTGTCAAAATCCCGATCGGTTTGGCGCCGCCAGGCGCGCTGGATTTCCTGCGCCAGCAACCTGCGAATGTGTTGTTCGGCCTGGCGCTCCAGGGCGCTCAACGCAACCCCGGTGTCGGGGTGCGCCGTCGGGGCTTCGCTGATCCATCGACCCAGATCCAGATGCAATCGGTTCAGCTCGTGGTGTACGCGTGAGAGTTCTACTCGAGCGCCATCGGGGTGGCTTTGCAACGCCTGGACCACGGACTGCAATTGATCCTGGGACAGATCGGGATACACCTCTCGGACCCTGTCGTTGAGGGTGGGGGTCATACGATTGCCGCGATCATAGCCCTCCGCACCACCGGGAAGGCGCATGGTGGTCGGGTCGTAGTAGGGTTTTCGATGGGGATGCCTGGCAAACAGAGTGCGTAGCGTCGGCTGGTCCAGCGCGTTTTCGGCAATGCGCTGTCTGAGGACCTGGGCGTCAGCGATGGCAGGGCTGAACGCATTGCGATGGGCCTGGGGCAACGTTTGAAAGAGTGCCTGGTAGAAATCACCGGGTGTCTCCTGATCAACGTGATAGGAGCCATCCTCGTTGGCCACCAGTGTTTTCACGATGGCTGCATCGGTCGGGCCAATGCTGTCGCGCACGGTGCCCTCGCTGGAGTAATCCCGCACTTCGATGCGTAGTCCGTCCGGCCAGCCGGGCAGTGCGTTCAGGCTGTGCAGGGCCACTCTGTGGGTGTCGACGTTTTCCAGCGCGTCGGAATAAAGGCCTTCATAGGCGCGGGTTGCGCGGACTGCCTCCATGGCTTTGTTCGCCGCGTCCTTGAGCCGCTGAGGCACGCGCCCACCGTGCAGCTGGCGTAACTCGGTGCCGGTGGCATTGCTCACCAGCTCTTGCGCCACATCGGTCGGCAGGCCCCGCACATCGGCGAGCAGTTGCTGAACCTGCACATCATCGGTGTGTTCCTGAGTGCTGTAGAGCTGCTCGAACAACGACTTGCGATATTGGCGGGCCAGTGTTGCCGTTTGCTGTCTGAAGGCTGGCGTTTGAGTTGCCGGTGTCGGCAGTGGCGTATCGACCGGCCATGAGTCATGGCGTGTCAGCAGTGCATGCTGCAGGGTGGTATCGGCTTTTTGATAGTGCTCGGGTTGATCGCTGCCGATCTGTTCGATAAACGTTTCGATGTCACGGTTGATCCGCCAACGCTTGATCGTGTCAGTCAGCAGCGACGGCGGGCGATAGTTTTCGACATGCGCCTGGCGCAATACGTTGTCGTGGTAGCCGCTGATCCGCAGGATCTGTTCGCGCTCGGCACTGGTGAACGACTCGACACTATGGCCAAGACGACGCATGACCTTTTCCCGCTCCCAGTACAACGGTTGCTCCAGTTCGGTTTGCCAGGCGCCGTGGTGGTTATGCCGCAGCGACGGCTGATAAGCATTGTTGCGGCGCGGATGCTCAATCTGGAACCTGTCCGACATGGGGTCGGGTTTCACTGAGTACAGTTTTCCCTCAAGGCGCAGCATCGTTTTGCCCGCGTGTTGGTACAAGCCCAGATGATTGGGCTTTACCCCTTCGGGCAAACTGAGTGTTTGTTCGTAAGGTGTGAGATCCGGCATCCAGTAACGGGTTTTGCCTCCGGCTGTGGCGACAGGTTTGAGTGGGTCGATGAGCGCGACGGTTTCGCGGGGCAGAAGCCGGCTGAAGGCGCCGACGGCGATTGCACCGCCTACCGCGAATGTCCCGACTTGAACGACGGTTTCGACGAACGTCATCAGGTGTCCGAAGGCCTCTGTTTTCAGCCCTTCAGCCATGTCCACGATGCCTTCGAAGCTCTCGTCCAGTAACTGGTAGGCCATGTATCCCAGCATCAATTCACCAAGCAACGGCACCAAGGGCGCCGCCACGAACGACGCAGCTTCAAGGATCCTGGAGGCCACTTTGCTGAAGGCATCCCACAATGCCCAGCGGGCGTCTCGATCGGCGCTGGCGGTGGAGACGGCGACCGTGCTGGCGTCGTTGAGGATTTTGTTCAGCTGCCGCTGATAGCCATGGTTCCAGAGGTTCGCTTTGATCGGGAGCACGGAGAAACGCAGATTGGGACGCTCGACCGGCGTTTCGCGCCAGCTCGGCAATGGATCGCCGGGCTGGTGCTGATGCCACGTCACGGTCTGGAGGCGGTGGTTGAGATCGGCGAAAAAGTGTCCGCGTTCCTTGTGCTCGACGAACCGGCTGAAGAACGTTTGATAAGCGGCTGTCCGCAGCTTGCGGGTCAGATCGGTCATGAACGCCAGCGTGTCGGGGTATTGCTTGAGCGGATGTTCTGGGTCATCGGGAATATAGGCAATGAGCCGCGTACTCTTGCGTGCCCGCTCAAGGCTCGGCGCGAAAATGACAATGCCGGTCAGCGAGGATGACATCAGGGTCAGGTCGTGGCCATAGAGCGGCTGGCCATTGAGTCGCGCCCTCGAACCTCCTTCAACCATGCGCAGGAGCGCGAGGTGCGCATCATCTGGAATATCCTTGCGGATGTGTGCCATCTGCAGCGCCGACCTGAGTGCGGCTTTGTTCAAGCCGATCGTGCTGGATTTCAACGCGGCACCGGCCACCGGGTTGGTCAGTCCCACAAATTCCTTGAGATACGCGGTGTACTGGCCACCGATATCGAGTTCACGGCATAGCCGGGCGAAGGCCTGGACCGTGATTTTGTGCTTGATCGCCGGCAACGTTTCGAACTGCCCTGTGGACGACGGCTCGGTAATGAAGGTCGAAGCGGATTCGAAGGCATCTGCGGCTGTTTCCGATTCCTGGAAGTTATGCAGCGCAGCATCGAGCAGCGATACCGTCCAGGTGCGGGCGGCCCCGGTGTTGATTTTGAACAGGGTCACGGTTTGTGGGATGTACAGGCGCAGGAAGATGGTCTTGACGTCCAGTTCCAGACCAAACCGGGTTTTCAGGGCCGCGATGAGAAGGGGTTCGGCAAATGCCCGTGGGTTTTTTAGCGTCGACAGCTTTGAATCCAGGCGATTTCGATGTTGCCAGTGTTCCTGACTGAGCTTTTTCAGCGAGGCATGTTGTGAAGGTGTCGCGGTGCTATGCCATTGGGGAGTCGCAAGCGTGGTGTTCTTGAGAGCGCTGCGGGTTTCAAGCGATGCCTCTAATGCCCAGGCGGGCAGATTGTTGAACAGGTGATGGTAATGATCATCCGGCTGCGTGACGAAGTGATCGTCGCCTGCGGCAGAAGGGTGATCGTTTTCGAGTTGGCTCATGCGCTATTCCCTTAGCGTTTGGATGAGTCGCCAGCAAAACAGACGATGAAGCACTGCGTGCGGTACATATTTACCGCATCGGTCGACAAGCCTGCCTATAACCTGTGCCGGCGGTTTAAACTGCGCCTTTGCGACCCTATATGTCGCATTGCCGTAAACCCGGGCAAAACCGGTGTTTGCGCTATAAGAAGTTGTCGCTTGGCGGCAAGGCCGGGCTGAAAACTGTCCTTACAATCCCCTCATCGCTCGCCAGTTTCAGGCGAGTGTTCCTCATCAGGAGACTCCGATGTCCGTTGAGCACGCTGCGGTAGAACGCGCCGATTTTGACCAGGTAATGGTTCCCAACTATGCGCCTGCCGCTTTCATTCCTGTGCGTGGCGCCGGTTCCCGTGTCTGGGACCAGACTGGCCGCGAGCTGATCGACTTCGCCGGCGGGATTGCCGTTAACGTACTGGGCCATGCGCACCCGGCGCTGGTCGCTGCATTGACCGAACAGGCGAACAAGCTGTGGCACGTGTCCAACGTGTTCACCAATGAGCCGGCCTTGCGCCTGGCCCATAAGCTGGTCGACGCTACGTTTGCCGATCGTGTGTTCTTCTGCAACTCCGGCGCCGAAGCCAACGAGGCCGCTTTCAAGCTGGCCCGTCGCGTGGCCCATGACCGTTTCGGTACCGAGAAGTACGAAATCGTTGCCGCGCTCAACAGCTTCCACGGTCGTACCCTGTTCACCGTGAACGTCGGTGGCCAGTCGAAGTATTCCGACGGCTTCGGTCCGAAGATCACCGGCATCACCCACGTGCCTTACAACGATCTGGCCGCGCTGAAAGCCGCTGTTTCCGATAAGACCTGCGCGGTGGTGCTGGAGCCGATCCAGGGCGAAGGCGGCGTACTGCCGGCCGAGCTGTCTTACCTGCAAGGCGCTCGTGAACTGTGCGATGCGCACAACGCGCTGCTGGTCTTCGACGAAGTGCAGACCGGCATGGGCCGCAGCGGTGAGCTGTTCGCCTACATGCATTACGGCGTGACCCCGGACATCCTGACCAGCGCCAAGAGCCTGGGCGGTGGTTTCCCGATCGCAGCGATGCTGACCACCGAAGACCTGGCCAAACACCTGGTCGTCGGCACCCATGGCACCACCTACGGCGGTAACCCGCTGGCATGCGCGGTCGCTGAAGCAGTGATCGACGTGATCAACACGCCCGAAGTGCTGAACGGTGTCAAAACCAAGCACGACAAGTTCAAGACCCGTCTTGAGCAGATCGGCGAGAAATACGGCCTCTTCACTCAGGTTCGTGGCCTGGGCCTGCTGCTCGGTTGCGTGCTGGCCGATGCCTGGAAAGGCAAGGCCAAGGACATCTTCAACGCCGCCGAGCGTGAAGGCTTGATGATTCTGCAAGCCGGCCCGGATGTGATTCGTTTCGCGCCAAGCCTGGTGGTTGAAGACGCCGATATCGATGCCGGTCTGGACCGCTTCGAACGCGCCGTGGCCAAGCTGACGCAAGCCTGATTCATACAGTGCTCCTCAGCGCCTATCGTAATAGATAGGCGTTGAGATAATTTCCTGTGCCGGGCCTGCCCGGCATTTTTTTCCCCGAGTTGGCGCAATTCGCCAACCTGATGTTAAGAAAGGAGTGACACCATGCTGGTGATGCGCCCCGCGCAAATGGCTGATCTGGGCGAGGTACAGCGTCTGGCTGCGGACAGCCCGATTGGTGTCACTTCCTTGCCGGATGACGTTGAACGCCTGAGCGACAAGATCGCCGCAAGCGAAGCTTCGTTCGCCGCCGAAGTGAGCTTCAACGGTGAAGAGAGCTATTTCTTCGTGCTCGAAGACACCGCCACTGGCAAGTTGGTCGGTTGTTCGGCCATCGTTGCCTCGGCCGGTTATTCCGAGCCGTTCTACAGCTTTCGAAACGAAACGTTCGTGCACGCCTCCCGCGAGCTGAAGATTCACAACAAGATCCACGTGCTCTCCCAGTGCCACGACCTGACCGGCAACAGCTTGCTGACCAGTTTCTACGTGCAGAGGGAGTTGGTGGGTACGCCTTGGGCGGAGCTCAACTCCCGTGGCCGTCTGTTGTTCGTGGCCAGCCATCCGGAGCGCTTTGCCGATTCCGTGGTGACCGAGATCGTCGGTTACAGCGACGAAAATGGCGACTCGCCGTTCTGGGATGCCATCGGTCGCAACTTCTTCGACCTCAACTACGCCGAAGCCGAGCGTCTGTGTGGTTTGAAGAGCCGCACGTTTCTCGCCGAGCTGATGCCGCATTACCCGATCTACGTGCCGTTGCTGCCGGACTCCGCTCAAGAGGCAATGGGCCAGGTGCACCCGCGGGCGCAAATTACCTTCGACATCCTGATGCGCGAAGGCTTCGAGACCGATCACTACATCGATATTTTCGATGGTGGCCCGACTCTGCATGCCCGCGTCTCGGGGATCCGTTCGATCGCCCAGAGCCGTGTAGTCCCGGTGAAAATCGGTGAGCCGGTCAAAGGTGCCGGTCGTCAGTATCTGGTGGCCAATGCCCAGTTGCAGGATTACCGCGCCGTGTTGCTCGAGCTCGATTACGCGCCGGGCAAACCGGTGACCCTGGATCTTGAAGCGGCCGAAGCCTTGGGCGTCGGTGAAGGTGCCAGCGTGCGCCTGGTGGCGGTTTGACGCCTGCTTCCTGGAGAGAAATGTCTGGAAAGCAGCGAAATTTCGCGGGTGGCGCAAGCGGCCCGTTTGAGGAGATAGCATGATCGTTCGTCCCGTACGCAGCAGCGATTTACCCGCTCTGATCGACCTGGCCCGCAGCACCGGCACCGGCCTGACCACTTTGCCGGCCAACGAAGAGCGTCTGGCCCATCGGGTTGGCTGGGCCGAGAAAACCTTCCGCGGCGAAGCCGGGCGGGGCGATGCGGACTACCTGTTCGTACTCGAAGACGACAATGGCCGCGTGGTGGGTATTTCCGCGATTGCCGGCGCCGTCGGCCTGCGTGAGCCCTGGTACAACTTCCGGGTGGGCCTGACGGTCAGCGCCTCGCAAGAGCTGAATATCTACCGCGAAATTCCGACGCTGTTCCTGGCCAACGACCTGACCGGCAACTCTGAACTGTGCTCGCTGTTCCTGCACGCCGATTACCGCAGTGGCCTCAACGGCCGCATGCTGGCCAAGGCGCGGCTGCTGTTCATCGCCGAGTTCCCGCAACTGTTCGGCAACAAGATCATCGCCGAGATGCGCGGCATGTCCGACGAAGCCGGGCGTTCACCGTTCTGGGAAAGCCTGGGCCGGCATTTCTTCAAGATGGAATTCAGCCAGGCCGACTACCTCACTGGCGTGGGCAACAAGGCGTTCATCGCCGAACTGATGCCGAAATTCCCGCTGTACACCTGCTTCCTGTCGCCAGACGCGCGCAACGTGATTGGCCAGGTTCACCCGGACACCGAGCCGGCCCTGGCGATGCTCAAGAGTGAAGGTTTCAGTTACCAAGGCTACGTCGACATTTTCGACGCAGGCCCTGCGGTGGAGTGCGAAACCGCCAAGATCCGCGCAGTGCGCGACAGCCAGGCGCTGGTGCTGGCCATCGGCACCCCGGGTGATGACGCCACGCCGTTCCTGATCCATAACCGCAAGCGCGAAGACTGCCGGATCACTGCCGCGCCAGCACGCTTCGCCGCTGGCACGTTGGTGGTTGATCCGCTGACCGCCAAACGTCTTCAACTCAACGCTGGCGATCAAGTACGCGCCGTTCCGTTGTCTGCAGCTCGGGAGTCGAAATAATGAATTCGCTATACATCGCTGGTGAATGGCTGGCCGGCCAGGGTGAAAGCTTTCAATCGGTCAACCCGGTGACCCAGCAAGTGCTGTGGGCCGGCGAAGGCGCCACTGCTGCTCAGGTCGAGTCGGCCGTGCAAGCCGCGCGTCAGGCATTCCCGGGCTGGGCCCGTCGTACCCTGGAAGAGCGCATCAGTGTGCTGGAAGCCTTTGCCGCCGCGCTGAAGAATCACGCCGACGAACTGGCTCGCACCATCGGTGAAGAAACCGGCAAACCCTTGTGGGAAGCGGCGACTGAAGTCACCAGCATGGTCAACAAGATTGCCATCTCGGTACAGAGCTACCGCGAACGCACCGGCGAGAAGAGCAGCCCGTTGGGCGACGCCACCGCTGTATTGCGTCACAAGCCGCACGGTGTAGTGGCGGTGTTCGGTCCTTACAACTTCCCTGGTCACTTGCCGAACGGTCACATCGTGCCGGCGCTGCTGGCCGGTAACAGTGTGCTGTTCAAGCCCAGCGAACTGACACCGAAAGTCGCCGAACTGACGGTCAAGTGCTGGATCGAAGCCGGTCTGCCGGCCGGCGTGCTGAACCTGCTGCAAGGTGCTCGCGAAACCGGTATCGCCCTGGCGGCGAACCCAGGCATCGACGGTCTGTTCTTCACCGGTTCCAGCCGTACCGGCAATCATCTGCACAAGCAGTTTTCCGGTCGTCCAGACAAAATCCTCGCGCTGGAAATGGGCGGTAATAACCCGCTGGTGGTGGATCAGGTTGCGGATTTCGATGCGGCCGTTTACACCATCATTCAGTCGGCGTTCATTTCTGCCGGCCAGCGTTGCACTTGCGCCCGTCGCTTGCTGGTGCCGCAAGGCGCCTGGGGCGATACGCTGCTGGCGCGTCTGGTGGCGGTCAGCTCGACCCTTTCAGTCGGCGCGTTCGATCAGCAACCAGCACCGTTCATGGGCTCGGTGATTTCCCTCGGTGCTGCGAAAGCCCTGATGGAAGCGCAAGAGCATCTGCTGGCCAACGGCGCCGTGGCGCTGCTGGAGATGACTCAGCCCCAGGCTCAGGCTGCGTTGCTGACCCCGGGCATTCTGGACGTGACAGCGGTTGCCGATCGCCCTGACGAAGAGCTGTTCGGCCCGCTGCTGCAAGTGATCCGCTACGCTGATTTTGAAGCGGCGATCGCTGAAGCCAACGATACCGCTTATGGCCTGGCGGCCGGCCTGCTGTCGGATTCCGAAGCGCGTTATCAGCAATTCTGGCTGGAAAGCCGCGCCGGTATCGTCAACTGGAACAAGCAGCTGACCGGTGCGGCGAGCAGCGCGCCATTCGGCGGCGTCGGCGCCTCGGGCAACCACCGCGCCAGCGCCTACTACGCGGCGGATTACTGCGCGTACCCGGTGGCCTCGCTGGAAACCCCGAGCCTGACCTTGCCAGCGGCCCTTACGCCCGGCGTGCGCATGTCGTAAGACAGACCCTAGTAGCAGCCTATAACAACAGATTCTTGTGGAGCCTCGCTGATGAAATCCTTTGAAGTCAATTTTGACGGTCTAGTGGGGCCGACCCATAACTACGGTGGCCTGTCCTACGGCAACGTCGCCTCCCAGAGCAACAGCCAGCAATCCTCGAACCCGAAGGAAGCTGCGCTGCAAGGTCTGGCGAAAATGAAAGCGCTGATGGATATGGGCTTTCAGCAAGGCGTGCTTGCACCACAGGAACGCCCTGACGTAGCCGCCCTGCGTCGCTTGGGTTTCAGTGGCACCGACGCGCAAGTGATTGAGCAAGCCGCCAAAGACGCGATGCCGCTGCTGGTTGCCAGTTGCTCGGCGTCGAGCATGTGGGTGGCCAACGCCGCCACGGTCAGCCCGAGTGCCGACACCGCCGACGGTCGTGTGCATTTCACCGCCGCTAACCTCAATTGCAAATACCACCGCAGCATCGAGCACCCGACCACCAGTCGCGTGCTGGGCGCGATGTTCGCTGACCAGAAACACTTTGCCCACCACGCCGCGTTGCCGGCCGTGGCGCAGTTCGGTGACGAAGGCGCGGCCAACCACACCCGTTTCTGCCGTGACTACGGCGAAGCTGGCGTCGAGTTTTTCGTGTTCGGTCGTAGCGCGTTCGACACCCGTTATCCGTCCCCGCAGAAGTACCCGGCGCGCCAGACCCTCGAAGCCTCCCAGGCCGTCGCACGCCTGCATGGCTTGAGCGATGACGGCGTGGTCTACGCCCAGCAGAACCCTTCGGTGATCGATCAGGGCGTGTTCCATAACGACGTGATCGCCGTGGGCAACGGCGAGGTGCTGTTCTATCACGAGGACGCCTTCCTCGACACCGACCAGATGCTCGCTGAGCTGCAAGGTAAACTGGCAAAAGTCGGTGGGAAATTTCAGTCGATCTGCGTACCGCGTTCCGCGGTCACCGTGGAAGACGCCGTTCGTTCCTACCTGTTCAATAGCCAACTGCTGTCGCGTCCTGACGGCTCCATGTTGTTGATCGTGCCGGAAGAATGCCATGGCAACGAACGCGTCTGGCAGTACCTGCAAGGCCTGACCAGCTCTGGCGGCCTGATCCGCGAAGTGAAAGTCTTCGATCTCAAGCAGAGCATGCAGAACGGCGGTGGCCCGGCTTGCCTGCGGTTGCGCGTCGCCCTCAACGAAACCGAACTGGCGGCCGTCAACCAAGGGGTTATCATGACGGCTCCGTTGTACGGCACATTGACCGAGTGGGTCGACAAGCACTACCGCGACCGCATGACCGAAAACGATCTGGCGGACCCGCAATTGTTGCTTGAGTGCCGGACGGCACTGGATGAACTGACGCAAATCCTTAAACTGGGCGCGGTTTATCCATTCCAGATCAATTGATAGTCGGCGCGCTTTGGCTTTTTATATGAATGGCAAGCGCGCCGCTTAATCTCCAGATGAGAGCGTAAATACATGAGCGATACCCTGCAGCTGATCCTTGAAGACACCGACGGCACGCAACTGGAAACTTCCTGCACCCGCGTCGCGGTCATGTGGCAAGGCAAAGAGCTGTGGATCCAGCAGGACGGCCGTGGCCAGCTGCTGATCGGCGTGGACGTCGAAGAGGGTGACGCTGAATACGCCAACCTGCTGCTGCGCCCATTGGCGACTAATCTGGTAAGTCTGCAACTGGAGATGGAACCGGCCGATCTCGGTGATGATGAGGACCACGTGCACGGCCCGGATTGCAATCACGACCACTAAGGAAACCGCTCTATGCTCGCCCTCGGCAAACTGCTTGAACTGACCCTCGCCGGCCGCGAACCGGCGGAGAAGACTCAACTGACTGTCGAAGGCGTACGGATGCGCTGGTTGAGCGAAGGTGCGCTGGAAGTCCGGCCACCTGAAGCTCGCGACAATGGCCTGGACCTGCTGCTGTCGGCCGGTATCCATGGCAACGAAACAGCGCCGATCGAGCTGCTCGATCGCCTGTTGCATGACATCGCCCGCGGTGACTTGAAGCCGCGCGCCCGTATTCTGTTCCTGTTCGGCAATCCCGAGGCCATCCGTCGCGGTGAGCGTTTCATCGAGCAGGACGTCAATCGGCTGTTCAACGGCCGTCACGAACAAAGCAGCGGTTCCGAGGCCTTGCGCGCTTGTGAGCTGGAGCGGCTGGCGGCGACGTTCTTCAGCCTGCCGGACCGTAACCGTCTGCACTACGACCTGCACACGGCAATCCGTGGCTCGAAAATCGAGCAATTCGCCCTCTACCCCTGGAAAGAAGGCCGTCAGCATTCGCGCCAGGAGCTGGCTCGCTTGCGCGCCGCCGGCATGGAAGCGGTGCTGTTGCAGAACAAACCCTCCATCGTCTTCAGCTCCTACACCTACGACAAGCTCGATGCCGAGTCCTTCACCCTGGAGCTGGGCAAGGCCCGGCCCTTCGGGCAGAACGAAGGGGTCAACGTCAGCCTGCTGGAAACCCGCCTGAAGCAGATCATCGAAGGCACCGAGCCGCCAATGACCGATGAAGGGCTGGAAGGGTTGCAGTTGTTCAGCGTGGCCCGGGAAGTGATCAAGCACAGCGATAACTTCCGCCTGAACCTGCCGGCGGACATCGAAAACTTTTCGGAATTGAAAGTGGGTTATGTGCTGGCCGAGGATATCGCCAATACCCGCTGGATCATCGAAGAGCAGGGCGCCCGGATCATCTTCCCGAACCCCAGGGTCAAGAACGGCCTGCGCGCCGGCATCCTGATCGTACCGACCACCGACGAAAACCTGGTCTGACTGTCGTGGAGTGATCGTTCCCACGCAGAGCGCGGGAACGATCGTCTAACTAGACAGCTACCGCGCGAGGCTCGCTGCGGCGCAATGCGCGAGTCTTGTGCAGCGTATCTGCACACGTCTTCGCCGCTTCCTGACCTTTATGCACGAAATGCTCGAAGAAGAACTTCTGATGTTCTTCACCGGCATGGAAGTGGTGCGGGGTCAAAACCACCGAGAACACTGGCACTTCGGTTTCCAGCTGAACCTGCATCAGGCCGCTGATCACCGACTGGGCGACGAATTCGTGGCGATAGATGCCGCCATCGACCACCAGGCCCGCGGCGACGATGCCGGCATAACGACCGGACTTGGCCAGCAACTTGGCGTGCAGCGGAATTTCAAAGGCGCCACCGACTTCGAAGAAATCGATGTCCGACTCCTGATAACCCTGGGCAATCATTTCAGCGACGAAGCCTTTACGGCTCTGATCGACGATTTCCTTGTGCCAGCAGGCCTGGATGAACGCGACGCGCTCGCCCTGATGGTTTTTGCTTTTGCTATCGATTGCGGTGGGTTGCATGTTCTGACTCCTGTTTGTGTGAAAAACAGGGCGTTATGAATCGAATGGGATTTAAGGGTACGCAGGCACACGTGTCTGCGGACGGCGCTTTGGTACGGAACCTGGGCGGCGTCAATCCCGTTCTCTCTTCATCCGGACTATGACCGTCGGCCCCGGGATCACACCGGGTCTGCTGACCTTGCCGGCATCACAGCCATTGCCGTGCCTGTCGCCAAGCGCTCGCGGGCTATGCGCATTGCGCGCAATTACCGCCGGTGGGGAATTACACCCCGCCCTGAGAACGTTTTGCCGCCAGATTGTTTGGCGGCGAAGCGTTTTTAACACATATTTATGGGGCGTGCATGGCTGCTTTCTGATGATTGCTATCGGCTTTTCCGAAGGCATGCAGCCTCTTTTCCTCGTTCAAGGCTTGATTAATTGTCGGCATGACCGCAGTAATTCCTTTCCGAAACGGATTTTTCCCCTGTTTACCGAGGCCAGATTCATGAGCGTTATCGATCTTCGCAGCGACACCGTCACCCAACCGACCGCAGGGATGCTCGACGCGATGGCCAATGCCGCCACCGGTGACGACGTTTATGGCGAAGATCCGACGGTCAATCGTCTGGAAGCCGAGCTGGCAACACGACTGGGTTTTGCCGCGGCGCTGTTTGTTCCAACGGGCACCATGAGCAACCTGCTGGGCTTGATGGCCCACTGCGAGCGCGGTGACGAATACATTGTCGGTCAGCAGGCCCACACCTATAAGTACGAAGGTGGTGGCGCGGCGGTGCTCGGTTCGATCCAGCCGCAGCCGCTGGAAGTGCAAGCCGATGGTTCGCTGGACCTGGCGCAAGTCGCCGCCGCGATCAAACCGGACGACTTCCACTTCGCCCGTACCCGTTTGCTGGCACTGGAAAACACCATGCAGGGCAAGGTGCTGCCGCTGGAGTACCTGGCCCAGGCTCGCCGCTTCACTCGTGAGCATGGCCTGGCGCTGCATCTGGATGGTGCGCGGCTCTACAACGCGGCGGTCAAGCTGGGTGTCGATGCCCGGGAGATCACTCAGCATTTCGATTCGGTGTCAGTCTGTCTCTCCAAAGGCCTGGGTGCGCCGGTCGGTTCGGTGCTGTGCGGCTCGGTCGAGTTGATCGCCAAGGCTCGGCGTTTGCGCAAGATGGTCGGTGGCGGCATGCGCCAGGCCGGGATTCTCGCGGCGGCGGGGCTGTATGCGCTGGATAATAATGTTCAGCGCCTGGCCGACGACCATGCCAACGCACAATGGCTGGCCGAAGGCCTGCGAGCGGCGGGGTATGAGGTCGAGCCGGTGCAGACCAACATGGTTTACGTGAAAATGGGCGACAAGGCCGAAGCGATCAAGGCCTTCGCCGCGACACGCGGGGTCAAGCTCAGCGCTGCCGCTCGTCTGCGAATGGTCACGCACATGGACGTCAACCGTACGCAAATCGAGCAGGTCGTCGCTACATTCGTCGAGTTTTCCCGCATCTGATCGCGTTAGCGGTCCAATTGACCGTTTCTATCGTATAAACACGCTGTACCCCGCGCGCAGGGCCGATATAATGCGGCCCTTTGCCGTCGCTTCGTCTGTTGACGTTTCGCACAGGCCTTTGGCCGCAGCCTCCGTGGAAGAACCTAATGAAAAGCGCAGAAATCCGTGAAGCCTTCCTTCGCTTCTTCGAAGAGCAAGGCCACACCCGTGTAGCCTCCAGCTCTTTGATTCCGGGCAACGACCCAACCCTGCTGTTCACTAACGCGGGGATGAACCAGTTCAAGGACTGCTTCCTGGGCCAGGAAAAGCGCGCGTACACCCGCGCCGTCAGCAGCCAGAAATGCGTGCGTGCCGGCGGCAAGCACAACGACCTGGAAAACGTCGGTTATACCGCCCGTCACCACACCTTCTTCGAAATGCTGGGTAACTTCAGCTTCGGTGATTATTTCAAGCGTGACGCCATTACCTTTGCCTGGACGTTCCTGACCTCCGACAAATGGCTGAACCTGCCGAAAGAAAAGCTCTGGGTGACCGTCTACGCCAGCGATGACGAGGCCTACGACATCTGGACCAAAGAAGTCGGTGTACCGGCCGAGCGCATGGTTCGCATCGGCGACAACAAGGGCGCGCCGTACGCGTCCGACAACTTCTGGACCATGGGCGATACCGGCCCGTGCGGTCCTTGCACCGAGATCTTCTACGATCACGGCGCCGACATCTGGGGTGGCCCACCGGGCTCGCCGGAAGAAGACGGCGACCGTTACATCGAAATCTGGAACAACGTGTTCATGCAGTTCAACCGCACCGCCGATGGCGTGTTGCACCCGTTGCCAGCCCCGTCGGTGGACACTGGCATGGGTCTTGAGCGGATCAGTGCCGTGCTGCAGCACGTTCACTCGAACTATGAAATCGACCTGTTCCAGAGCCTGCTGAGCGCATCGGCCAAGGCCATCGGTTGCACCAACGACAATCAGGCTTCCCTGAAAGTCGTGGCTGACCACATCCGTTCCTGCGGCTTCCTGATTGCCGACGGCGTGCTGCCGTCCAACGAAGGTCGCGGTTATGTACTGCGCCGGATCATTCGTCGCGCTTGCCGTCACGGCAACAAACTGGGCGCCAAGGGCAGCTTCTTCTACCAGATCGTTGCAGCCCTGGTCGCCGAGATGGGCGAAGCGTTCCCTGAACTGAAATCCCAGCAGGCGCACATCGAGCGCGTGCTGAAGGCCGAAGAAGAGCAATTCGCCAAGACTCTGGAGCAGGGCCTGAAGATCCTCGAGCAGGATCTGGCTGAACTCAAAGGCGACGTGGTGCCGGGCGACGTGGTGTTCAAGCTTTACGACACCTACGGTTTCCCGATGGACCTGACCGGCGACATCGCCCGTGAGCGCAGCCTGACCATCGACGAAGCAGGCTTCGAGCGCGAAATGGAAGCCCAGCGCGTGCGTGCCCGTTCCGCCAGCTCCTTCGGCATGGACTACAACAGCCTGGTCAAGGTTGATGTGGCCACCGAGTTCACCGGTTACACCGCTCACAGCGGTTCCGCCAAAATCGTTGCTCTCTATAAAGAAGGGCAATCGGTTGACGTACTGAGCGAAGGCGAAGAGGGCGTGGTCGTTCTCGATCAGACGCCGTTCTATGCCGAATCCGGTGGTCAGATTGGTGATTGCGGCTTCCTCCAGGCTGGCGCTGCGCGTTTCGACGTGCGCGACACCACCAAGACCGGCGGTGCGTTCCTGCATCACGGTGTGCTGGATTCGGGCAGCCTGATCGTAGGTGCTCCGGTGGAGACTCATGTCGATGCCGAAGTACGCCATGCGACGTCGCTGAACCACTCGGCAACTCACTTGTTGCACGCTGCATTGCGTCAGGTGCTGGGTGAGCACGTTCAGCAGAAAGGCTCGTTGGTCGACAGTCAGCGTCTACGCTTTGACTTCAGCCACTTCGAAGCGATCAAGCCTGAGCAGTTGAAGGCGCTGGAAGACATCGTCAACGCCGAGATTCGCAAGAACTCCGAAGTTGAAACCGAAGAAACCGACATCGAAACCGCCAAGCAGAAAGGCGCCATGGCGCTGTTCGGCGAGAAGTACGGCGACAGCGTTCGTGTGCTGAGCATGGGCGATTTCTCCGTCGAGCTGTGCGGCGGTATTCACGCCACCCGTACCGGCGACATCGGTCTGCTGAAAATCATCAGCGAAGGCGGTGTGGCTTCGGGTGTGCGTCGTATCGAGGCAGTCACCGGTGCCGCGGCACTGGCCTACTTGAATGCTGCAGAAGAACAACTCAAGGAAGCGGCCAACCTGGTCAAGGGCAGCCGCGATAACCTGATCGACAAGCTGTCGGCTGTGCTGGAGCGCAACCGTCTGCTGGAGAAGCAACTCGAGCAGTTGCAGGCCAAGGCGGCCAGCGCGGCGGGCGACGATCTGTCGGCTTCTGCCCTGGACGTCAAAGGCGTGAAAGTGCTGGCCGTGCGTCTGGACGGTCAGGATGGCAAGGCGCTGCTGGCGCTGGTCGATCAACTGAAAAACAAACTCGGCCGCGCAGTGATCCTGCTCGGCAGTGTCCATGAGGAAAAGGTCGTTCTGGTTGCAGGCGTGACCAAAGACCTGACTGGCCAACTCAAAGCCGGTGATTTGATGAAGCAGGCTGCTGCGGCAGTGGGCGGGAAGGGCGGTGGTCGTCCAGACATGGCGCAGGGCGGTGGTACTGACGCTGGCGCACTGGATGCCGCATTGGCCCTGACTGTTCCATTTGTAGAGCAGGGTTTATAAGGCAGTGTGCCTGGCCCGCGGTCTAGTAGCGGGCCAGAACGCTGTTTGAGTGATTTATTGGGCGCCCTTCATGGGCAGAGGCGGCTTTGAAATGGCTTTGATCGTACAGAAATTTGGAGGCACCTCAGTCGGCACTGTCGAGAGAATCGAGCAGGTCGCCGACAAGGTTAAGAAATTCCGCGATGCGGGCGATGACCTGGTGGTTGTGCTGTCTGCAATGAGCGGCGAAACCAACCGTCTGATCGATCTGGCCAAGCAAATCAGTGGCGACGGCCAACCGGTTCCACGCGAACTGGATGTGATCGTTTCCACCGGTGAGCAGGTGACGATTGCACTGTTGGCCATGGCGCTGATCAAGCGTGGCGTGCCAGCGGTGTCGTACACCGGCAACCAGGTACGGATTCTGACGGATAGCGCGCACAATAAAGCGCGTATCTTGCAGATTGATGACCAGAAGATTCGCGGTGACCTGAAGGCCGGTCGTGTGGTGGTTGTCGCCGGTTTTCAGGGCGTCGACGAGCACGGCAATATCACCACGCTCGGTCGTGGCGGTTCCGACACCACTGGCGTGGCGCTGGCGGCAGCCCTGAAGGCTGACGAATGCCAGATCTACACCGACGTCGACGGCGTCTACACCACCGACCCGCGTGTGGTGTCCGTGGCTCAGCGTCTGGACAAGATCACCTTCGAAGAGATGCTGGAAATGGCCAGCCTCGGTTCCAAGGTGTTGCAGATCCGTGCGGTCGAGTTCGCCGGCAAGTACAACGTTCCGCTGCGCGTACTGCACAGCTTCAAGGAGGGTCCGGGCACCCTCATTACTATTGATGAAGAGGAAACCATGGAACAGCCGATCATTTCCGGCATCGCTTTCAACCGCGATGAAGCCAAGCTGACCATCCGTGGCGTGCCAGACACCCCGGGCGTGGCGTTCAAGATTCTCGGCCCGATCAGTGCCGCGAACATCGAAGTCGACATGATCGTGCAGAACGTTGCGCACGATAACACCACCGACTTCACCTTCACCGTGCACCGCAACGACTACCAGGCGGCGCAATCCGTGCTGGAAAACACCGCTCGCGAGATCGGTGCCCGTGAAGTCGTTGGCGACACCAAGATTGCCAAGGTCTCGATCGTTGGCGTCGGCATGCGCTCCCACGCAGGCGTGGCCAGCCGCATGTTCGAATCCCTGGCGAAAGAAAGCATCAACATCCAGATGATCTCGACTTCGGAAATCAAGGTGTCCGTGGTGATCGAAGAGAAGTACCTGGAACTGGCTGTGCGCGCCCTGCACACAGCTTTCGAACTGGACGCGCCGGCCCGACAGGGCGAGTAATGCGTTCCCCCCGAAGGGCGCGGTCTGACCGCGCCCTTCGTTTTTTTGAATGGTGCGTACCAAAACTGTTCTTTTGCTCGCGCTAGTCAATACTCAGGCATGTAGGGCCGCGACCTTTTCGGTTGTAGGTCGAATGCCTTTTTTTTGCAGACTGTTGTCCCTGAAATGAAATGCGTGAGGAGAAAGGTATGCTGATTCTGACTCGTCGGTGCGCAGAAAGCCTGATTATTGGTGATGGCGAAATCACCGTGACCGTGCTCGGCGTTAAAGGAAATCAAGTGCGTATTGGTGTCAACGCCCCGAAAGAGGTGGCTGTGCACCGTGAGGAAATTTACCTGCGTATCAAGAAAGAGAAGGACGAAGAACCAAGCCATTAATTTTTATCGTTTTTTATGTTTGCAAACGGGGATAAAGCTGGTTAATATACGCCCCGTGTTGCGGAGAGCTGGCCGAGTGGCCGAAGGCGCTCCCCTGCTAAGGGAGTACACCTCAAAAGGGTGTCGGGGGTTCGAATCCCCCGTTCTCCGCCATTATTTGTTTAGTACGTTGTAATCTGGCTTCTTCGGTAAGTTGTTGAAATTACTAGAAAAAGTGCTTTACAAAAAGATTTAACGGCCTATAATGCGCGGCAACAAATGCACTCGTAGCTCAGCTGGATAGAGTACTCGGCTACGAACCGAGCGGTCACAGGTTCGAATCCTGTCGAGTGCACCATTTAAGAGTTGTTTGCAGCAATGTGAGTAACTTGGCTTCAACCAGTTGTGATCTGGTATAAAAACACAAATGCACTCGTAGCTCAGCTGGATAGAGTACTCGGCTACGAACCGAGCGGTCACAGGTTCGAATCCTGTCGAGTGCACCAAACACCAAAAAGCCCGCGTTTAACGCGGGCTTTTTGCCGTCTGCGATTTGGCTTTTCCTTTGGTACAACCTTTCTCATCGAACTCGATGTGAGCACTGCGCCCTCGCTTGTTGTCGTAGCGGTAGCTCATGGCTGAATTGCGAGTGCTGATTTTGTCTGGCTTGCCGAGAGCGCTTTCGACGTCCTGCTGGCTCATGCCGGCAACCACTCTTTGATTGATGATCGCGATGCGGCGTTCCTTCGCGCCGAGCTGATTTCCACATTTGTCCTCGGACTGACCAACGACCGTCGGCTCTCTCCTTGGGTTTTTCATACTTGATGTTTCGCGAACCTCGGCTTCTGGCATCAGGGCTGTCGTGCTGCCAGGCAAAAACGTGCGTACTTCCTGAAGCGAAAGGCTTTCTCCGGTCGTACAGCTCAAGGTCGTGAAGGTGATGCGTCCGTCAGGGGCTTCACACCGGTGGATGGTCGTAGCAAACGCCCAGGGCGGCAGGCAGAGCAGGGCGGCAAGCAAAAAATAATTAGCATTCCGTGGCATTCGACGTCCTCCTTGACGGTCCATATCAAGGGTAGCCGTTACATTTTTCGACTGCGGTGTGTTTTCTTTTCAGGATGAGTCGTCGCAGTTCCATGGATCAGGACGGCGCTCAGGTTTGTCTCGCAAGCGCTTGTTTCAGCCGCGATTTTTTCACGTTTAAAACCGTCAGGCGGTGTTATCATTGCGCCTGTCAGCCCCGCCGGGGCTTGTGGAATACCTCCATGGACTTACCCAGTAGTTACTCAGTACCCCGTTTTTACAATCATGAATTGACTGATTGATCCTTCCGGCGTGCCCCGCTGCTGGGAGTGGAGTTCGCCTATGTCTGAAGTTGAAGTAAAGAAAACGCAGGAAAGCTTGCAGGACCGCCTTGCTCAAGTCGTTGAGCTGCTGCAGCGCCAGCGGGTGGTCGAAGACCTGACTCATCGCCAGGAAGGTCCGCATCACGACCGGGTCGAGAACCTGGTTCACCGGCAAAACCTCGTCGAGTTGCAACGCAAGCTCGATGATCTGCACTCCGCTGACGTTGCCTACATCCTTGAAGCCTTGCCACTGGACGATCGTCTGACCGTCTGGCAGTTGGTCAAGGCCGACCGCGACGGCGACATTCTGCTCGAAGTATCCGATTCGGTTCGTGAAACCCTGATCGCCGACATGGACGATCACGAGCTCCTGGCGGCGGCCAAGGACATGGATGCCGACGAACTTGCTGACCTGGCCTCCGAGCTGCCGCGAGACGTCGTCCACGAGCTGATGGAAACCCTCGATGCTCAACAGCGTGAGCGCGTCCGCTCCGCGTTGTCCTATGACGAGGAGCAGGTCGGTGCGCTGATGGACTTCGAGATGGTGACGATCCGTGAGGATGTCAGTCTTGAAGTGGTGTTGCGTTACCTGCGTCGTCTCAAAGAGTTGCCAAGCCATACCGACAAACTGTTCGTGGTCGATTACGACGGCGTGCTCAAGGGCGTGTTGCCGATCAAGCGCCTTTTGGTCAACGACCCGGATAAACAGGTCTCGGAAGTGATGGCCAGCGATCCGGTGAGTTTTCATCCGGACGAAGACGCCTACGAGGCCGCTCAGGCGTTCGAGCGTTACGACTTGATCTCGGCCCCGGTGGTCGACAAGAACGGCAAGCTGATCGGTCGTCTGACCATCGATGAAATGGTCGACCTGATTCGTGAAGAGAGCGAAAACGAAGTTCTCAACATGGCGGGTCTGCGCGAAGAAGAAGATATTTTTGCGTCAGTCTGGAAGTCCCTGCGCAACCGTTGGGCCTGGCTGGCGATAAACCTGATCACCGCGTTCGTTGCATCACGGGTGATCGGCCTGTTCGAGGGCTCTATCGAGAAGCTGGTAGCGCTCGCGGCATTGATGCCGATCGTGGCGGGTATCGGCGGCAACTCGGGTAACCAGACGATCACGATGATCGTTCGGGCCATGGCGCTGGACCAGGTCAGTACCGGCAATACGTCGAGGTTGATGCGCAAGGAGTTGGCGGTCGCCTTGATCAATGGCGTGGTCTGGGGTGGGGTGATTGGTGTGGTGTCCTACCTGCTTTATGGCAGTTGGTCCCTGGGCGTGGTGATGACCGCCGCTATGACGCTTAACTTGTTGCTTGCGGCATTGATGGGCGTGTTGATTCCGATGACCCTGGCGCGGCTTGGGCGCGACCCGGCAATGGGCGCGAGTGTGATGATCACTGCCATGACCGACAGTGGTGGCTTTTTCATCTTTCTCGGGCTGGCGACGATTTTTCTGCTCTGACGTTCTACCTCAAAAGAACCCGCCCAATTGGCGGGTTTTTTTTTGAGGGGCTGAATTTCAGGCAAAAAAAAGCCAGCAATTACGCTGGCTTGAGCTTTCAGGATGAATCAGGAAACGTCTGCAGCCATTTCGGCATCATGGGCGATCAGCGAAACCAGAGCGTTTTGCTGGCGGTGGGAGAGTTGGCGGAAGCGTTGCAGCAGTTCGCGTTCGTGTAATGACAGCTCGGGGCTGTCCAGGCGCATGCTCAATTCTTCGCCCAACGCGCCTTCCTGAATAAGACTCTGCTCAAGACGCGCGATGATTTCGGAATTCATGCTGCGATGATGATTGCGAGCCACCTCGGCAATGCGTTCACGCATTCCGTCTGGCAGACGTACGACGAACTTGTCAGCCGTACGGCTGGAATAAATTGCCTGTTTCAATGGGCGCATATATTTAACCGGTTAGTTCAGGGGAGCGGTTCTCGGGATAGGCCGCAGGATGTCAGATAGGACAAGCACTCCGACCAAATGTTCAACCTGAATTGATAGAGGCGCGCATCATGCCTCAAATTAGCCAGATCATTGGCGTCAATTCTGTGACAAATATTGATCTGGGTAAAGGCTTAATGCCAGCACCTATTATCAGAAATGCGGACTGGTTTGAAAACATTCCATGAGTCCGTATCGCTGACCGCGTCCTCTTGCCCGACAGGTGATGCCCGAAGACGCCTGAAGGTGCATGCTATGCGGATTCGATCCTTGTTCCTTACCTTAACAGGATAGTGGCAAATGGCCGATTTACTAGGGCAGACGGACGGTATGGGATGATTTCAGGATGGATGGCAGGCTGATTTATTTAATGGGGCCTTCGGGATCCGGCAAGGACAGCCTCATCGAAGCCGCTCGCGGGCCGTTGCGGGTGCGCAATTGTGAAGTCGTACGGCGGGTTATTACGCGCTCGGCTGAGTCCGTCGGCGAAGACGCCATTGAGGTGTCCCGCGAAGAGTTCGAGCGACGCAGAAACAATGGGGATTTCGCGCTTTCGTGGCAGGCCAATGGGCTGGATTACGGTATTCCTGTGTGTATAGACCAGTGGCTCAAGGAAGGACGCGATGTGCTGATCAATGCTTCGCGCGGCCACCTGACAGAAGCGCAACAGCGCTATCCCACGCTGTTGCCGGTGCTGTTGACGGTCAAGGATGACGTTCTGCGAGAGCGCCTGCTACGGCGGGGGCGTGAAAGCCCGGCAGAAATTGAAGCGAGACTGTGCCGCAATGCGCTGTTCACGGCTGACGACACAATCGGTGATACGCAAATCCGTCGACTCGATAACTCCGGCGACCTTGCGGTCACCGTTGCCAGTCTTCTGGAGTTGCTGAGCGTCAGCGCAGAACCGGATCGAACTTGATCTTGCGCCCGGCGATCAGCGCCAGCACGAACAGCGCACTGAACACGCCGCAGGCAATCAGGGGCAGGGTGACGATCGTGTCCTGGACTAATGACAGATGAAGGATGCCACTCAGTAGAGCGAGGATGAGAAACCCTGCGGCTGATTTGGACATGCTGTGCTTCCTGATGAGGTGGTTCAAAATACCAAGCGTTCAAAAGACTGCGTGCGCGGTTGAAGACTTTCCTGGCTCAGCTCTTGGCTGACAAAACTGCGTTGATCGCTCGTGAGTGCCCATTGAGGCGCTTTTTGCAGCTGCAGGTCATGGGGCGTGCGTTGGGCAACCATCGCAGCGTCGTTTGCGGGGAAGAACTGAAAACCCAACAGAACCGCCAGGGCGACTGCATTCGCGACTAAAAGAGCGCTGTTCATGGGGCTGATCTCCTTCGTTCTTTGAGAACAGTCGAAGCAGCCCGCATGCCAAAAGTTTAACGGCTATTAAATCCTTTAAAAACAAAGAATTACGCCATTTTAACAAAATGCCGGCATTGCATTTTGCAATGATGGCATTTTGCGGTGATGCAATTTGCACGGTAAACAAAGCCACGCTACCGTGGGGCGTCTGCCTACACTTAAAAAGCCCTACGGACGACATGACAAAAGCGGGCCTGCCCGTTAACATGCACGCCGTCCATCGCCGCGCATTCCTTGCGCGCAACTTGTGTCTCAGTAGCTCAATTGGATAGAGCATCCCCCTCCTAAGGGGAAGGTTGGCAGTTCGAACCTGCCCTGGGACACCATATAATCCAAGGCCTACAGCGTCTTTTTGTTTCTCTGCTTAACCCTCATGGGTGCTAGGTGGGTGCAACAGGTATGCTTTAAGCAAAGAAAAGCCCTGCTCAGATTGTTATCTGGCGGGGCTTTTTCATAACTGTCGTGTCATGCGGTCTATCGACTCTTTCCCGATCAATCGTGAAAATGGACGCGCTGCGCGTACCACCAACACGCCCAGACGATGGTGATCACCAGGGAGGCGACGCAGAAGATTATGGTCTGACGCGCATTGCCAAGATCCTCTCGGGCAAACAAGCTAAGCGCCTGGAGGGCAGCCCCCCCAAAAAGCGCCAGGAACCCCATTCGCCAGGCGAACATGCGCTGTCGGTAAACGTCGAAAGCCAGCGGGAGCATAACGGCGCCATATATTACGGAAAGATAGCGAAGTCTAACGTCTGCATAATGGGTAAAGACCGAACCACTTGGATCGCCCAGGGAAGGCTGGATATCCGTTATGGCAGAAACGCAGAACATGAGCCCTTGGAGGGCGAGCATCGCTGTGACAATCACGATGACAGTGGGTGGCCGCTTTTGGGAGCTCCGAAGCTCATCGGGCGGCAAACCTTTTGATGCAATCGCGACCTGATTACTCAGCACCGTGCGAATGACCTCAGACAGCCATGCCTGATCGTTGCGGGAAAACCACATACAGATCCGCATCACGCCAATCCCACAGGCCATCATCGCAAGCCCCTCCAGCGGCATGAATGTGGCGTGCGGCCCAGGTACGGCGGTAAACAACGCCAATGCTGTAAAAAGCACACAAAACCCGAACCAGAAGCCCATGAAGAGCTTAACGGACCAGTGCAGCGCAAAACGCCCGGTTAGCACGACCTGGTTTTGGCGCACCTGGAATCGGCCGACGAAAAGTGGCTTGAATGAGTTGTGTACCATCGGGATGACACGTTGGAGCGAAACGCGAGACTCCGTCACCGTTCCCACGGCCGCTTCTCGAAAAGGCGTAAACATAGCCCAGTGCCGGGTCGCGGCTTTCAGGCGCTCAACAGATTCCGCCAGTCCGAACGAGCTCTCAAACTCGACCAGATCCGATCCCACCCAAAGTTCCCTCATCCATCGGAACATACACCCCCCCTCTGGGCGCGTCATGCTTGGATTTCACGTTGGTATCGTGCAATTCATATTCGACCTTCCCTGGTCTCCACCACCATCATCAACTGCTCAACTCCAGCCCAATATCACGCCGTCAGCGTATGCTCCGCATCCCCGAACCAGGTGCGCACCAGATCGGGCCCAGGCGTACCAGCGTGGTCAAGCACCGCCACATCGACGAAATTCTTGCCATTGCTTGCGCCATCAGGGTCTACCTTCACGGTGATGTCGTTGCCGGTCTGCACCACTTGGACAAAGTCCGACACCTGGCTGGTGCCGGCGACGAAGTTGGCCTTGAGCAGTGCGGAGAGGTCGATTTTGTCCCCTTCGGCGTAGTTGTAGTCGAGGATATGATCGCCGCCTTCATTCACGTTGAAGTAGGCAAACACGTCGGCTCCCGCGCCACCGCTGAGCGTGTCTGCACCGCCACGGCCCACGATGATGTCGTTGCCGTCGCCACCATTGATCGTGTCTGCGAGCATGGTGCCCACCAGCGTGCCGCTGGATTCTCCGTGGTAACTGACTTGAGTGCCGGCCGCGCCGCCGTCGGTGACCTGGAAGTCTTCCGCCGAGTAATGCCCCAACAGGTTCACCTCGGCCCGATGCACGCCGTCGTCCACTGTCAGCAGGCCGCCGGCGCCAGAGGCGTTGGTGTTGTAGCTGAGTTGGGTGTTGGCGCCGAAAGTGAGATTGCCGAACGTCAGCATGTCATTGCTCTCAAGGCCGAGGATGCCGGCCAGCGAGCCCGCTGTTTCGGCCTGTGCGATCACCAGCGTACCCGCGCCTTCGCCGTGGAAGGCGACGGACCCGTGTGCAGCACCGGAGAAGGTCAGGGTTGCGTTACCGTCGATGGTCGCGCTGCCGTCGCCGGTCACGTCGGCCAGCAGGCGCAGGTCACCACCATTGGCCCACAGGTGGCCGGTGTTTTCGACCGTGCTGGCCACCGTCATGCCGCCTGTGCTCGTGGACTCCAGCACCCCGCTGTTGGTGATGGTGTGGGTGCCGGTGTCGAGCACCAGGCTGTTCAGCCCGCTGGCCATGATCAGCCCCGAATTGATCAGCACCATCTGCCCGGCACCCAACTGGCCGGCGCCGGAAATGCGGTTGTCGACGTTGTTCAGTACGGTGTCGGCGCTGCCGCCGAAAATCACGTTTTGCGCGTTATCGGATAGCAGCACCTGGCCGCCACCGGTCAAGGTCGCGCCACGGAACAGAACCTCAAGGCTGGTCGCGCTGCCGGCGGAGCCGAGTTCGATGGTGCCGCTGTTATGGATACTGCCACCGAACGGCATGATCGCGCCGTCGGCAATGGTGAGGGTACCGGTGTTGTTGGTGAGCGGGTCGACATCGAACTGGAAGTTCGCTTCGCTCAAGTCCGCCGCATCGATACCTTTGAGAGTGACCGTCTGGCCGGTGCTTATGCTGACCAGTGCATTGCCGTTGGCGTCGTTAGTGATACTCAAGTCTGCAAAGCCGTTGATGCCAGTGAAGCCGACCAAGTCGATCTTGTCCGCTGCGGCATCGAAATTGAAGATCTGGTTGTTGCCGATCGGTTGGGCGAAGACGAAGGTGTCGGCACCTGACGAGCCGGTCAGGTTATCGTTAGCGGACAAGGCGAAGATCGGCGCGCCCGGGGCGTAGACTTCGACGTTGTTGAACACGTACGCGCTGGCGGTGCTGCCGTCGCTGTTGCTCCAGTTCATGTTGACGTCAAGCACCAACGCACCCACGAAGTCGCTTGGGGCTGTCACAGTCAATGCGCCGGGATCGTTGGTGTGCACGGTCCATGTGCCGTCGCCGTTGTCGGTTCCTGCATTGAACACCCACCCCGAGGGAACCCCGCTGATGGATACCGTTACGGGGCCGCTGATATCGGCTAACGGAACGTTGAGGGCTAGATTGATGGGGTCGCCGGCAACGCCTGCCGGAAGGTTGGCACTGCTGCCGGCCGCACCAGGATTACCCGCCAGGTCGGTGTAACTGTTCGCGGCAACGTCGACTTTTATGCTGCCGCCCTGGGTTCTGGTCAGTATTGCCGTGTAGGTATCGCCATCAACCTGGGTAAAGTTACTGAAGGTTCCGCGGGGCACTCCGCTCGTTGTCGTCACTGCGACATCAGACAGGGTGAAACCGCTCACTGTCTCACTAAATTGGAATGTCACCGTCGACGTTGAACCGACCGAACTCCCTAGGGCCGTCCCCGTCACTGCCACCGTCGGCGGCACGGTATCAACTGGCGTCTCAACGACGTTCTGCACGTTTACCGTAATGGTCTGCGTGTCGATTCCGCCATTACCGTCGGCCACCTGAACGTTCACAACATAGGCGTTGTCGCCGGCGGTTCCACCGACATCCTGGGGATTCTCGTAGTCGGGCGCTGAATTGAACGTCAGCACCCCACTCGAACTGATCGAGAATTTGCTGAAGTCCGTCCCGGCCGTACTCAGGATCGAGTAGCTCAGCGTCTGCGCAGGTAGATCAGCGTCAGTCGCCACCACTGTTGTGACCGCCGTGGTGTTCTCCAATACGTTGATCGAAGCCGTCGCACCAGCACCGTTGGAAGTGATCGTCGGTGAGTCGTTGCTGCCGGCGATATGCACGGTGACCGAAGTGAGGGTGCCGTCGGCACTGCTCACGGCGAAGGTGTCGGTGTAGGTGGTGCCGGCGGCGAACTCGTTGTGGGCGGAGTTGGCGACGTAGGTCCAGGCACCACCGGTGCCGATGGAGAACTGGCCGTAGCTGCCGGCGGTGTTGGTTTGTGCGACGAAGGTTGCGGCGCTGTCGACGTCGCTGATGGTCAGGGTGCCGGCGGTGGAGATGTCGACGGCGGCATTGGTCTCGGTGAGGTTGGCGATGCCGGTGGACAGCACGGCCGCATCGTTGGTGCCGAGGATGTGCACGGTGACCGAAGTGAGGGTGCCGTCGGCACTGCTCACGGCGAAGGTGTCGGTGTAGGTGGTGCCGGCGGCGAATTCGTTGTGGGCGGAGTTGGCGACGTAGGTCCAGGCACCACCGGTGCCGATGGAGAACTGGCCGTAGCTGCCGGCGGTGTTGGTTTGTGCGACGAAGGTTGCGGCGCTGTCGACGTCGCTGATGGTCAGGGTGCCGGCAGTGGAGATGTCGACGGCGGCATTGGTCTCGGTGAGGTTGGCGATGCCGGTGGACAGCACGGCCGCATCGTTGGTGCCGAGGATGTGCACGGTGACCGAAGTGAGGGTGCCATCGGCACTGCTCACGGCGAAGGTGTCGGTGTAGGTGGTGCCGGCGGCGAACTCGTTGTGGGCGGAGTTGGCGACGTAGGTCCAGGCACCACCGGTGCCGATGGAGAACTGGCCGTAGCTGCCGGCGGTGTTGGTTTGTGCGACGAAGGTTGCGGCGCTGTCGACGTCGCTGATGGTCAGGGTGCCGGCGGTGGAGATGTCGACGGCGGCATTGGTCTCGGTGAGGTTGGCGATGCCGGTGGACAGCACGGCCGCATCGTTGGTGCCGAGGATGTGCACGGTGACCGAAGTGAGGGTGCCGTCGGCACTGCTCACGGCGAAGGTGTCGGTGTAGGTGGTGCCGGCGGCGAATTCGTTGTGGGCGGAATTGGCGACGTAGGTCCAGGCTCCGTCGGTGCCGATGGAGAACTGGCCGTAGCTGCCGGCGGTGTTGGTTTGCGCGACGAAGGTTGCGGCGCTGTCGACGTCGCTGATGGTCAGGGTGCCGGCGGTGGAGATGTCGACGGCGGCATTGGTCTCGGTGAGGTTGGCGATGCCGGTGGACAGCACGGCCGCATCGTTGGTGCCGAGGATGTGCACGGTGACCGAAGTGAGGGTGCCATCGGCACTGCTCACGGCGAAGGTGTCGGTGTAGGTGGTGCCGGCGGCGAATTCGTTGTGGGCGGAATTGGCGACGTAGGTCCAGGCTCCGTCGGTGGCGATGGAGAACTGGCCGTAGCTGCCGGCGGTGTTGGTTTGCGTGTGGAAGCTTTCCGGGCTGTCGATATCACTGACGGTCAGGCTACCACCCGTAGTCAGCGGAGCATTGGTTTCGGTCAGTGTGACATTGGCCGAGGACAGCACGGCGGCGTCGTTGCTGCCGGTGACGGTGACAGTCACCTGCTGGGTGTCGACACCGCCGAGGCCATCGCTGACCTGAATGGTGAACACCTCGTTATGACTCTCGCCGGCCTGCAACGATTGCACGGCACTGGCGACGCCATCGGTGCCGTTGGCCAAGGTGTAGGTCCATTGGCCCGTGCTGTCGACGGCGATCGAGCCATAAGTGCCGGTATTGGACCCGGCAATGCTCCAGGTGGCGGTGGCTGCATGATCGATGTCGCTTGAACTGAACTGGCCGCTGACGCTGAGGCTGGTGTCCTCCTGCACGGCGCCGACATCGTTGCCGCTCGCAAAGCTGAGCACCGGCGCATCGTTGCTGCCGGTGACGGTGACGGTCACTTGCTGGGTGTCGACACCGCCGAGGCCATCGCTGACCTGGATGGTGAACACTTCATTGTGACTCTCGCCGGCCTTCAGTGATTGCACGGCACTGGCAACGCCATCGGTGCCGTTGGCCAGGGTGTAAGTCCATTGGCCGCTGCTGTCGACGGCGATCGAGCCATAGCTGCCAGTATTGGACCCGGCAATGCTCCAGGTCGCGGTGGCGGCATGATCGATGTCGCTTGAACTGAACTGGCCGCTGACGCTGAGGCTGGTGTCCTCCTGCACGGCGCCGACATCGTTGCCGCTCGCAAAGCTGAGCACCGGCGCATCGTTGCTGCCGGTGACGGTGACGGTCACTTGCTGGGTGTCGACACCGCCGAGGCCATCGCTGACCTGGATGGTGAACACTTCATTGTGACTCTCGCCGGCCTTCAGTGATTGCACGGCACTGGCAACGCCATCGGTGCCGTTGGCCAGGGTGTAAGTCCATTGGCCGCTGCTGTCGACGGCGATTGAGCCGTAGCTGCCGGTGTTTGACCCGGCAATGCTCCAGGTCGCGGTGGCCGCATGGTCGATGTCGGTCGAGCTGAACTGGCCACTGACGCTGAGGCTGCTGTCCTCCTGCACGGCGCCGACATCGTTGCCGCTCGCAAAGCTGAGCACCGGCGCATCGTTGCTGCCGGTGACGGTGACGGTCACTTGCTGGGTGTCGACACCGCCGAGGCCATCGCTGACCTGGATGGTGAACACTTCATTGTGACTCTCGCCGGCCTTCAGTGATTGCACGGCACTGGCAACGCCATCGGTGCCGTTGGCCAGGGTGTAAGTCCATTGGCCGCTGCTGTCGACGGCGATTGAGCCGTAGCTGCCGGTGTTTGACCCGGCAATGCTCCAGGTCGCGGTGGCCGCATGGTCGATGTCGGTCGAGCTGAACTGGCCACTGACGCTGAGGCTGCTGTCCTCCTGCACGGCGCCGACATCGTTGCCGCTGGCGAAGCTGAGTACGGGTGCGTCGTTGCTGCCGGTGACGGTCACGGTCACCTGCTGGGTGTCGACGCCACCGAGGCCATCGCTGACCTGGATGGTGAACACTTCGTTGTGACTCTCGCCAGCCTTCAGCGATTGCACGGCACTGGCGACGCCATCGGTGCCATTGGCCAACGTGTAGGTCCACTGGCCGCTGCTGTCGACGGCGATCGAGCCATAAGTGCCGGTATTGGACCCGGCAATGCTCCAGGTCGCCGTGGCCGCGTGATCGATGTCAGTCGAGCTGAACTGGCCGCTGACGCTGAGGCTGGTGTCTTCCTGCACCGCGCCGGCATCGTTGCCGCTGGCGAAACTGAGTACGGGTGCGTCATTGCTGCCGGTGACGGTCACAGTCACCTGCTGGGTGTCGACACCGCCCAGGCCGTCGCTGACCTGGATGGTGAACACTTCGTTGTGACTCTCGCCGGCCTGCAACGACTGCACGGCACTGGCGACGCCATTGGTGCCGTTGGCCAAGGTGTAAGTCCACTGACCGCTGCTGTCGACGGCGATCGAGCCGTAGGTTCCAGTTGCCGAGCCATTGATCGACCAGGTGGCAGTGGCCGCATGGTCGATGTCGCTTGAACTGAACTGGCCGCTGACGCTGAGGGTGGTGTCTTCTTGCACCGCGCCGACATCGTTGCCCGATGCGAAGCTGAGTACGGGCGCATCGTTGCTGCCGGTGACAGTCACGGTCACCTGCTGGGTGTCGACCCCGCCGAGGCCATCGCTGACCTGCACGCTGAACACTTCGTTATGAGTCTCGCCGGCCTGCAACGACTGCACGGCACTGGCGACGCCATTGGTGCCGTTGGCCAGGGTGTAAGTCCATTGACCGGTGCCGTCCACCGCGATCGAGCCATAGCTGCCAGTGTTGGACCCGGCGATGCTCCAGGTGGCGGTGGCCGCGTGGTCGATGTCGCTCGAGCTGAATTGGCCGCTGACGCTAAGGGTGGTGTCCTCCTGCACGTTGCCGGCATCGTTGCCGCTGGCGAAGCTGAGTACGGGGGCGTCGTTGCTGCCGGTGACAGTCACGGTCACCTGCTGGGTGTCGACGCCGCCGAGGCCGTCGCTGACCTGCACGCTGAACACTTCGTTATGAGTCTCGCCGGCCTTCAGTGACTGCACCGCACTGGCAACGCCATCGGTGCCGTTGGCCAGGGTGTACGTCCACTGGCCCGTGCTGTCGACGGCGATCGAGCCGTAAGTGCCGGTATTGGACCCGGCGATGCTCCAGGTGGCGGTGGCCGCATGATCAATGTCGGTCGAACTGAACTGGCCGCTGACGCTGAGCGTGGTGTCTTCCTGCACCGCGCCGGCATCGTTGCCGTTGGCGAAACTGAGTACGGGTGCGTCGTTGCTGCCGGTGACGGTGACAGTCACCTGCTGGGTGTCGACACCGCCGAGGCCGTCGCTGACCTGCACGCTGAACACTTCGTTATGACTCTCGCCGGCTTTCAGTGATTGCACGGCACTGGCGACGCCATCGGTGCCGTTGGCCAGGGTGTACGTCCATTGACCGGTGCCGTCGACGGCGATCGAACCGTAGGTTCCAGTTGCCGAGCCATTGATCGACCAAGTGGCGGTGGCATTGTGATCGATGTCGCTCGAGCTGAACTGGCCACTGACGCTGAGCGTGGTGTCTTCCTGCACCGCGCCGGCATCGTTGCCGTTGGCGAAACTGAGTACGGGTGCGTCGTTGCTGCCGGTGACGGTGACAGTCACCTGCTGGGTGTCGACACCGCCGAGGCCATCGCTGACCTGAATGGTGAACACCTCGTTATGACTCTCGCCGGCCTGCAACGATTGCACGGCACTGGCGACGCCATCGGTGCCGTTGGCCAAGGTGTAGGTCCATTGGCCGCTGCTGTCGACGGCGATTGAGCCATAAGTGCCGTTAGCTGTTCCGGCAATGCTCCAGGTCGCCGTGGCAGCATGATCGATGTCGCTTGAACTGAACTGGCCACTGACGCTGAGGCTGCTGTCCTCCTGCACGGCGCCGACATCGTTGCCGCTGGCGAAGCTGAGTACGGGGGCGTCGTTGCTGCCGGTGACGGTCACGGTCACTTGCTGGGTGTCGATGCCGCCAAGGCCATCACTGACCTGAATGGTGAACACCTCATCATGACTTTCGCCGGCCTTCAGTGACTGCACCGCACTGGCAACGCCATCGGTGCCGTTGGCCAGGGTGTACGTCCACTGGCCCGTGCTGTCGACGGCGATCGAGCCGTAAGTGCCGGTATTGGACCCGGCGATGCTCCAGGTGGCGGTGGCCGCATGATCAATGTCGGTCGAACTGAACTGGCCGCTGACGCTGAGCGTGGTGTCTTCCTGCACCGCGCCGGCATCGTTGCCGTTGGCGAAACTGAGTACGGGTGCGTCGTTGCTGCCGGTGACGGTGACAGTCACCTGCTGGGTGTCGACACCGCCGAGGCCGTCGCTGACCTGCACGCTGAACACTTCGTTATGACTCTCGCCGGCTTTCAGCGATTGCACCGCACTGGCGACACCATCGGTGCCGTTGGCCAGGGTGTAGGTCCATTGGCCGCTGCTGTCGACGGCGATCGAGCCGTAGGTTCCGGTTGCCGAGCCATTGATCGACCAGGTGGCGGTGGCTGCATGATCGATGTCGCTTGAATTGAACTGGCCACTGACACTGAGGGTGGTGTCTTCCTGCACGTTGCCGGCATCGCTGCCCGACGCGAAGCTCAGCACCGGTGCGTCGTTGCTGCCGGTGACGGTCACGGTCACCTGCTGGGTGTCGACCCCGCCCAGGCCATCGCTGACCTGGATGGTGAACACTTCGTTATGGCTCTCGCCGGCCTTCAGTGATTGCACGGCACTGGCGACGCCATCGGTGCCATTGGCCAAGGTGTAGGTCCATTGGCCGCTGCTGTCGACGGCGATCGAGCCGTAGCTGCCGGTATTGGACCCGGCAATGCTCCAGGTCGCGGTGGCGGCATGATCGATGTCGCTTGAACTGAACTGGCCACTGACGCTGAGGCTGCTGTCCTCCTGCACGGCGCCGACATCGTTGCCGCTGGCGAAGCTGAGTACGGGTGCGTCGTTGCTGCCGGTGACGGTCACGGTCACCTGCTGGGTGTCGACGCCACCGAGGCCATCGCTGACCTGGATGGTGAACACTTCGTTGTGACTCTCGCCAGCCTTCAGCGATTGCACGGCACTGGCGACGCCATCGGTGCCATTGGCCAACGTGTAGGTCCACTGGCCGCTGCTGTCGACGGCGATCGAGCCATAAGTGCCGGTATTGGACCCGGCAATGCTCCAGGTCGCCGTGGCCGCGTGATCGATGTCAGTCGAGCTGAACTGGCCGCTGACGCTGAGGCTGCTGTCCTCCTGCACGGCGCCGGCATCGTTGCCGCTCGCAAAGCTGAGCACCGGCGCATCGTTGCTGCCGGTGACGGTGACGGTCACCTGCTGGGTGTCGACACCGCCGAGGCCATCGCTGACCTGGATGGTGAACACTTCGTTATGGCTCTCGCCGGCCTTCAGTGATTGCACGGCACTGGCGACGCCATCGGTGCCATTGGCCAAGGTGTAGGTCCATTGGCCGCTGCTGTCGACGGCGATCGAGCCGTAGCTGCCGGTATTGGACCCGGCAATGCTCCAGGTAGCCGTGGCTGCATGATCGATGTCGCTTGAACTGAACTGGCCGCTGACGCTGAGACTGGTGTCCTCCTGCACGGCGCCGACATCGTTGCCGCTCGCGAAACTGAGTACGGGTGCATCATTGCTGCCGGTGACGGTCACGGTCACCTGCTGGGTGTCGACCCCGCCGAGGCCATCGCTGACCTGGACGGTGAACACTTCGTTGTGACTCTCACCAGCCTTCAGCGATTGCACCGCACTGGCGACGCCATCGGTGCCGTTGGCCAACGTGTAGGTCCATTGGCCCGTGCTGTCGACGGCGATCGAGCCGTAGCTGCCGGTATTGGACCCGGCAATGCTCCAGGTCGCGGTGGCGGCATGATCGATGTCGCTTGAACTGAACTGGCCGCTGACGCTGAGCGTGGTGTCTTCCTGCACCGCGCCGGCATCGTTGCCGCTGGCGAAACTGAGTACGGGTGCATCATTGCTGCCGGTGACGGTCACGGTCACCTGCTGGGTGTCGACCCCGCCGAGGCCATCGCTGACCTGGACGGTGAACACTTCGTTGTGACTCTCACCAGCCTTCAGCGATTGCACCGCACTGGCGACGCCATCGGTGCCGTTGGCCAAGGTGTAGGTCCATTGGCCCGTGCTGTCGACGGCGATCGAGCCGTAGCTGCCGGTGTTTGACCCGGCAATGCTCCAGGTCGCGGTGGCGGCATGATCGATGTCGCTTGAACTGAACTGGCCGCTGACGCTGAGGCTGCTGTCCTCCTGCACGGCGCCGGCATCGTTGCCGCTCGCAAAGCTGAGCACCGGCGCATCGTTGCTGCCGGTGACGGTGACGGTCACCTGCTGGGTGTCGACACCGCCGAGGCCATCGCTGACCTGGATGGTGAACACTTCGTTATGGCTCTCGCCGGCCTTCAGTGATTGCACGGCACTGGCGACGCCATCGGTGCCATTGGCCAAGGTGTAGGTCCATTGGCCGCTGCTGTCGACGGCGATCGAGCCGTAGCTGCCGGTATTGGACCCGGCAATGCTCCAGGTAGCCGTGGCTGCATGATCGATGTCGCTTGAACTGAACTGGCCGCTGACGCTGAGACTGGTGTCCTCCTGCACGGCGCCGACATCGTTGCCGCTCGCGAAGCTGAGTACGGGTGCATCGTTGCTGCCGGTGACGGTGACAGTCACCTGCTGGGTGTCGACGCCACCGAGGCCATCGCTGACCTGCACGCTGAACACCTCGTTATGACTCTCGCCGGCTTTTAGTGATTGCACCGCACTGGCGACGCCATCGGTACCGTTGGCCAGGGTGTAGGTCCATTGACCGCTGCTGTCGACGGCGATCGAGCCATAAGTGCCGGTATTGGACCCGGCAATGCTCCAAGTGGCGGTGGCATTGTGATCGATGTCGCTCGAGCTGAATTGGCCACTGACGCTGAGGGTGGTGTCCTCCTGCACGTTGCCGGCATCGCTGCCCGACGCGAAGCTCAGCACCGGTGCGTCGTTGCTGCCGGTGACGGTGACAGTCACCTGTTGGGTGTCGACGCCACCCAGGCCATCGCTGACCTGGATGGTGAACACTTCGTTATGAGTCTCGCCGACCTTCAGCGATTGCACCGCACTGGCAACGCCATCGGTGCCGTTGGCCAGGGTGTACGTCCACTTACCGGCGCCGTCGACGGCGATCGAGCCATAGCTGCCGGTATTGGACCCGGCAATACTCCAGGTAGCCGTGGCCGCATGATCAATGTCGCTCGAGCTGAACTGGCCGCTGACGCTGAGCGTGGTGTCTTCCTGCACCGCGCCGGCATCGTTGCCGCTGGCGAAACTGAGTACGGGTGCATCATTGCTGCCGGTGACGGTCACGGTCACCTGCTGGGTGTCGATGCCGCCAAGGCCATCACTGACCTGAATGGTGAACACCTCATCATGACTTTCGCCGGCCTTCAGCGATTGCACCGCACTGGCGACACCATCGGTGCCGTTGGCCAGGGTGTAAGTCCATTGACCGCTGCTGTCGACGGCGATCGAGCCATAAGTGCCGGTATTGGACCCGGCAATGCTCCAGGTCGCGGTGGCCGCGTGATCGATGTCGGTCGAGCTGAACTGGCCACTGACACTGAGGGTGGTGTCTTCCTGCACGGCGCCCACATCATTGCCGCTGGCGAAACTGAGTACCGGCGCGTCGTTGCTGCCGGTAATGGTGATGGTCACAGTCTGGGTCGTCGAAGCAGCGTTAGCCGCGCCGCTGTTGTCGGTGGCGACCACGGTGTACGAGAAGGTGACGGTTTCACCCGCGCCGAGGAAATCGAGGTTCTGGCTGGTGCTGTAGTCCCAGCTGTTGTGATCAACCGAGAACCCGGCGACCAGTGCTGAGGCCACACCCGCATCGAGCGTGCCGCCGCTCCAGGCGATGTTGCCGTTGGAGGTATGCGACACAGTCACCACGTCGATGTTGTCCACATCGGCAAAGCTCAGTGCGCCGCTGTCGCTCAGTGTGGCCGTACCGTTGCCTTCGCTCATGGCGCCGGTGGTGTCGGCAATCGTCAGTGTCGGCCGGTCGTTGGTGCCGGTGATGGTAATGGTCACGGTCTGTACCGTGCCGTCGCCGATCGCCACGTTATAGGTCTGGGTGAGGATCTGGCCTTCGCCCAGGAACTGCACGGCGGCGTTGTCTACCGCGAAGTGCCAGCCCAGCGAACCGCTACCGGTGCCGGTGCTGTCGTGCAGTGGATCTGTGGTGAAGCTGCCCAGGTAGCCGGAAGCGCCCGGTGTGACGGTGACGCTGTGGGTGTCGATCAGGTCGGCGTCGGTGAAGGTGATGCTGCCGTTGGCGGCGTAGTCGCCACTGTCTTCCTTGGCATCGCCGGTCTGCACGCCGCTGGTGATGTGCACCTGGTCGTTGGTGCCGGTGATGGTGATGATCACATTTTGCGTTGTCGACGAACCATGCCCATCACTGACGGTGACCACATAGGTTTCGGTAGCTGTCTGACCCTGGGCCAGGTACTGGGCTGCCGCATTGTTCACGGTGTAAGTCCAGTTAACGGTGCCGTTGGCCGCATTGGCCGCTTCAATGACAGAGGCAAGGCTGAAGTTGCCCAGCGCTGTGGTATTGCCTCCCGCCGCCACGAATGAAGCGGTATGCGTATCGCTCAGATCGACATCGCTAAATGCAATCGTGCCCGTCGTACTCAGCGAATCGGTAGTGCTCGGCGTTGTGGGCGCATCTTCGGTCACCGTGCCAGCCTGCACGCTGACGTTCATCGTCACACTGTCATTCATACCGGCAAATTGCACTTGCGCAGTGGCCCAGCTGAGGGTGCCATTGCCGAGACGAATCGCATACGTAAAGCTGTCTGCCAGGGACGCTCCGGCAGCAAGCTCCTGAAGTTGCGTCTTGAAAGCAGTCGATAAGGTAGCGGCGTCGTAGCCGACTTTGCCATCCGATGTAATCCAGATTTTTGCCCCGTTGAGGCTGGTGTCGGTGCTCGTCGCCTCAATTCTGCTCGTGTCCTGGACCAGCAGATCGGCCGGGGCATAAACCTTGGTGGCAGTAGAAAGGCTGGTCGCGTTATCAACTGACCAGAGCGTCTTTGCGTTACCGCCCAGGTCATTGGACATGACATCCAGGTACACGACACCCTGCAGGTCTTCAGTGATGGTCGCGTTGCTCGTGCCAATGACACCTGTAGTGAAAATGTCGTCCTGCGCCTGCGGCGTATTGGAAAACGAAGTAACGGTGCCGCCGCTGGTCGTGGTGGTGGTAGCCATGTCTTTCTCCCGAGAATGCTTTTTTTATTGGAATTGCCAGGGACTGCTAACAGGACGAAGTCCCGTGCTTGCGCCGCTCAGAGTGTTCAGGAGCGGTACGGGGCGGCTACCGGACATCGTCGACCGTCTGGGCTAGACGGGACAGGCGCTGCCGGCAGGGGGACGCTGGTCTCGCGGGGGTGAAGAAACTCGCCGTACTTGAGGAGCGAATCGCAGGAGCGGTCGGGCGAACGTGGGCCCAAGCCTGAGGCTGCGCTGCGCGTGGCGCGCAGTATCCTGAGAGCGCCCATAGTGAAGGGACTCCTGAAGTAATGGCTGGATGAGGCCGTATTTTGGTACAGCACTGATTCAGGGATACGGCCTTTCCTGATATCAGTTTGATAGGTGTTTAGTTGTGGGGTCAGGCTTTGTAAAGGTGTTAAGCGCAGGTAACAGTACGATGTGCCAATATTCCGACAAGTGGGTGTTTTGGTGTCAATATTATGTCGATTTGTTTTTGGCGAAGTGACCGCAGGCACTCAATAGTGGTGCACCTCAAATGAGCTGAAACCCTTATGCGGCAAGGGCTGGCTGCATAATTCCAGTACAAGGAAACTCTAAAATTGCAGCGTCAGTGGTTAAAAAAGCCCGTCAGAGCATTCCCCTGGCGGTTTTTTTCTTGCTCGAACCACCTGACGACTTACGTGGAAAGTCCGTTATTGCTGTGCCTTACTTCTGACTCCACTCACGGAGCCAAGCAATGCGACACAGAGGTGCACAGTTCTGGTTATGGACCGACCCCCGATTACCTCACCACATCCATGAAGAAATGCTCGGTGACGGGACACAAGTGGAAGTGCGGGCACGACTGAGTCGTGAGGGAATCACCCAGGTGTTCATCGGTGTTTACGATGCCCGTGGGATCATGCTGTGTGAGGAGTTTCACGACAGGGGCCGTGATGAGACTTACTGTGCGGCGTTGAAGTGGGGCGCTCTACGAGCGGGCGAGATCGTCGCGGGCACGCAGGCCTTCGTTGCACCTCATCGGGTGCAACTGACGCTCGGCACGGTCATCACCGATGAGTCGGTACTGGCGCTGCGGCGGATGGAAATGAACGAACGTGAGCGTTTCAAGCTCAGCTGTGAAGATGCGTGGTCGGAATACCTGACCGCCAAAGCGGCCATGCTTGACCTCATGCGCGCGCCCAAAGTCGATCCCAGGGTCTGGGCGGACCACAAGGAGCGACTGAAGCAGGCGATTGACCGGCGCGTCTGTGTACAACGCGCCTATTTACGCTGAGCTATTCAGAACCTGATGCCCGGGGCTGTCGCAGGGTCTCGATGGTCGCGATCAGGTCATCGTAGGACACCGGTTTTCCAATGTACTGGTCAAAGCCCGATTGACGAGCCTTTTTAATATCGCTGATAGCGCCATAGCCAGTCAGGGCAATGGCCGGCACATCCTTGACATGCGGCAACTGACGTAATGCTTGCATCAGTTCATGGCCGTTCATGACCGGCATGCCCAAGTCCGAAATGATCAGGTCGAAGTGGCTGTTTGCAGCCGCGTCCAGAGCGTCCTTCGGATGATCGAAGGCAACGACTTCGGCGTCCTCCATTTCCAGCAGCATCTTCAGGGTTTCCAGTACCTCGGCGGAGTCGTCGACCAGCAGAATCGTCAGGCCGCTCAGTTTTCCTGATACCTCGTCGGTTGGTGTTGTGGTTTGGGTTTTGCCTTCACTACTGGCCAGGGGCAAATAGACAGTGAAGGTACAGCCTTCCCCAACGCCCGGCGAACTCACTTCAACCGTGCCATGTTGCGCCTCGGTCAATTGGCGCACCAGTGACAAACCGATGCCCAGCCCTTCGCGCTGGTGGTTGGCGTGCTGTGTTTCAGCCTGGCCAAACAGGTCGAATACGTGTTCGAGGTTCTCGGCCGCGATGCCGGTGCCATTGTCCTTGACGTCCAGCCGCGCCATGTTTCCGGCCAGGCTGGCGATCAATTGCACGCGGCCGTCGGGCGGGGTGAATTTCAGTGCGTTATTCACCAGGTTCCAGATGATCTGCTCCAGGCGCGTCGGATCGGCGCGCACCATCAACGGCTCCGAAGGCACATGCAGCTCGACGGTGGTGCTGTGCTGGTCGTTGAGGACGACGGTGTAAATATCGCGCAGCACACTGGCCAGATCCACGGCGATAGGCTTGAGCTTGAGCTTGCCGGTGCGCACGCGTGCGACATCCAGCAGGTCGTCGATGATCCGCGCCTGGCTGCTGACAGCATCGCAGATGGTGTTGACGGCTTTGGCGGCCGGCGCCACCGACTTGGTCACCGGCAAGCGCCGCAACAGTTCGGCGTTGAGCTGGATCAGGTTCAGAGGATGCTTGAGTTCGTGGGACATGACCGCGAAGAACTCATCCTTGAGGTAATTGGTGTTCAGCGTCTCGGCCAGTTGTTGGCTTTGTTCCTCATGCTGGCGTTTGTGACCGGTCAGGTCCCGGGCGATTTTCACGTAGCCGCGAAGGTTGTCACCACTGAGCAAGGTCACTTCGCCGCTGCAATAGAAGCGGCTGCCGTCCTTGCGCAGGTGCCAGCGTTCATCTTCGGAACGGCCATGGGTGCGAGCCCCCAGCAGTTCGGATTCAGGCACGCCGGAGGCGCGGTCTTCGGCGGAAAAAATGAAGTCGTAGTAAGCGCCTTCGGCCTCAGCCTTGCTGTAGCCGAAGATCAGTTCGGCGCCTTTGTTCCAGGTGGTGATCACGCCTTGTTCATCAAGGGTGATGATCGCGTAGTCGCGGGTGCTTTCGGCCACCAGGCGCATGCGTTCTTCGCCCAGGCGCAGCTCTTCTTCGGCCTCGCGGCGCTTGGTGATGTCAATGAACGTCAGCACGGTGCCGTCGATACGGTCTTCGCTGGAGCGATAGGGCAGCAGGCGGGCGATGTACCAGTGCTTGTCGGTGCTGCTGACTTCACGTTCGATCATGTTCAATGATTCGAACACCGATGCCGCGTCACTCGCCAGGTCGGCGTAGTGCAGGCGATGGGTGATGTCGAGCAGGGAGCGGCCGGTATCCACCGGCAACATGCTGAAAATATCGGTGGCACGCGGAGTGAACCACTTGATCCGCATGCTACGGTCGACAAACACCGTGGCAATGTCGGTGGAGGCGATCAGGTTGGTCAGGTAGTCGTTGATCTTGTCGGTTTCTTCGACTTTGGTTTTCAGCTCGTAGTTGACCGTCAGCAGCTCTTCATTGATCGATTGCAGCTCTTCCTTGCTGGTTTCCAGCTCTTCGGTGGCCGAGCGCAGTTCTTCGTTGATCGCCTGCATTTCTTCGTTGGAAGCTTTCAGTTCTTCACTGGAAATTTCCGATTGTTCAATGGTGTCCTGCAAGTGCAGTTTGGTGCGTTGCAGTTCACGCTCAAGATTGGACAGCACCTGGCTTTCGGTTTGAAGCAGGGTCTTGGCCGTCGCTTGCGAAGGATCGACTTCGACTTCCTCGAAAATCACCAGAATGAACTCGCCGTCCGCCTCTTCATCCTTGTAAGGCTGCGCCTCGAGGCTGACCTTGTAATGCCGCTCTTCGCGCTTGACCGGCACCTCGCGGGATTTCACGGCCAGGCCGCTCTGCTGGACCTGGAACAGCGTGGTGCGGATTTCCAGGCGCAGCTCCGACAGGATCAGCGTCAGCAGGTTGCGTGACAACTCACCGCCCACATGCCGAAGGAAACGCCCGGCACTTTCGCTCATGTGCAGGATGTCAGCGTTGGCATCGACGATCATGCTCGGCGGGGCCGCGCGTTCGAGGGCGCGCTGGTGGATGTCGGCGAAGGACAGTTTGCGCTGCACGGCGTGTTGCGGTGCCTGATGGGAAATATTGGAGCGCACATAACCACCGCGCGGCACGGTCGGCGTGCGTCGGCTATTGGCGGTGCCAGTCTTGGCGCGGAAGATCCGGTTGCGTTTGTCCACCGGCGTGAACAGCTCATGGCAAGCGTCTGCACTTTCGGAGGAACCGAGGAACAGAAAACCGCCGGGGCGCAAGGCGAAGTGGAACATCTGCAGGATTTCGCGCTGTACTTCGCGATCCAGATAGATCAACAGGTTCCGGCACACGATCAGGTCGATTTGCGAGAAGGGTGGATCGGACAGCAGGCTGTGTTTGGCGAACAGCACCTTCTCGCGGATTTCCTTGCGAATCCGATAGTGCTCATCTTCCTTGATGAAGTAATGCCGCAGCCGCGTCGGCGGCACATCCGTGACGATGGCTTGCGGGTACAGGCCGGCCCGGCCGAAGCTGATGGCGCGCTCGTCGATGTCGGTGGCGAAAACTTGCAGTGAGGCCTTGCTGGCTTCCTGTTGCAGCTGATCGTTGACCAGCATCGCCAGGCTATAGGCTTCTTCGCCGGTGGAACAGCCAGCCGACCAGACCCGGATTTCTTCCTTTTCAGGCTGCGCCGAAACTGCGGCGCTGACCAGTTGCGGAATGACATCCCGCTCCAGCGCTTCGAAGGCTTCGCGATCACGGAAAAAGTTGGTCACGCCGATCAGCATGTCCCCCAGCAGCGCCTTGGTTTCTTCGGGATTGCTTAGCAGGTAGCGGTAATAGGCTCCCAAGTCGGGCTGGGCCGTGACCTGCATCCGGCGTTCGATCCGCCGCAATACCGTTGCGCGTTTATAGTGCTTGAAGTCATGACCGGTGCCGGTACGCAACTGGATCAGGATGTCGTGCAGCATTTGTTCGGCGAGCACGGCATCACGTTCGGCTACAGAGGCGAAGGATTGCAGTTCCGGATCGTTGGCGGCAGGCAAGCTGATTTCCCGGGAGTTGTGCCACAGGTCCAGCAGCTTTTGCGGCATTTCTACTACGGGCAACACCAGATCGACCATGCCGGTCTCGATGGCCGCCCGGGGCATACCGTCGAACTCGGCGTCCTCCGGTACCTGGGCCAGGGTAATGCCGCCCTGTTCCTTGATACGCGACAGGCCGACTGCGCCGTCGGAACCGCTGCCCGAGAGCACCAGGCAGAAGGCGCGCTCGCGGTGTACTTGCGCCAGGTCGCGGAAGAACAGATCGATCGAAGCATGGCGTCCCAGTTGTGGGTCGTTTTCAATTACCTCAAGGTTATTGCCATTCATCACCAGTCGCCGCGCCGGCGGGATGACATAGACCCGGTTTTTCTCGATAGGTACGGTTTCGGTGACCTGCAGAACCGGCATCCGGGTCGATTCCTGGATGATCTTGTCTGCGACGCTTTGGTGGTCGGGCGACAGGTGAAGAATGATCACAAACGCCATGCCGTTGTCGTTAGGCATGTTCTCGAAAAACAATTTGATGGCTTGCAGCCCGCCAGCCGACGCACCGATGCCCACCACTGGAAAATCCAGGGTACTGAGGGTCAGGGCCTTTCGCTCGGGAGCCGTGGCCGAGTGCTTGGGGGTGGTGGTCATTTCCTGGCCTTTGCCGGCGATTTAGAGCGTATTGGGTTCAAGCGGACAATAATTAGCGCATTTCAATAAATCAGGATAATCCCGTTTTTCAATAACACCTTCAAATATTTAGCGCGTCTATGCGCAGCCGTATGATCTTTTGGCAGTAAAAGGAACGATTGCACTCCCGCTGCTTCAAGGGAACGCGACTACTGGCCGATAACGCGACAAGCCGTTGTGATTTCATCGCTGGCGGCCGGTAAAGCTCATCACGCGATTGTGCGAAATTGCTTGATAGCCAATGGCCTCTCGCTATCATCTGCGCGCCTGAAAGGCCGCGAAGCTGAACTCGCAGCCATTGCCTTTAGGTTGTTCTTCCTTAAATTGCCTGGAAATCTTCGATGCTGTCGTATCACCAAAAAAGCTTTTTGATCGTCGATGATTTCTCGGATTTCCGCAGTTCCGTCAGGTCCATGCTGCGGGAGCTGGGCGTCAAGGACGTCGACACCGCTGATACCGGTGAGCAGGCGCTGCGCATGTGCTCGCAGAAGTCCTACGACTTCATCCTGCAGGATTTCCACCTGGGCGATGGCAAGAAAAACGGTCAGCAGGTGCTCGAAGACCTGATGATCGAGAAGCTGATCAGCCACGAAAGTGTGTTTGTCATGGTCACCGCCGAAACCAGCCAGGCCATGGTGCTCAGCGCACTGGAGCATGAGCCCGACGCTTACCTGACCAAACCGTTCAACCGCTCCGGCCTGGCCCAGCGCCTGGAGCGACTGGAACAGCGCAAGACCTTGCTCAAGCCGATCCTGCAAGCGCTTGACCGGGGCAAACCGGTTGAAGTGCTCAACGCCTGCATCGCCTTGTGCAAACAGGACATTCGTTATTCGCCGCTGTGCCTGCGCTACCGCGCCGATGCATTGCGCGACTTGAACCAGAACGAAGCGCTGGAGCGTCTTTACGACAGCATCATTGCAGATCGGCCTTTGCCCTGGGCGTTTGCCGGATTGGGCCAATTGCTGTTCAAGCGCGGGCAGGTCAGTCAGGCCAAGGGCATTTACGAAAAAGCCTTGAAAGTCTTCCCGATGATGCCGGCCCTCTACGATGGCATGGCCGATGTGCTGGTCGCCGAAGGTGACACCAAAGCGGCGCAGAAAGTGTTGGAAGAAGCAATTCGCCTGTCGCCGCTGGCGGTGCGCCGGCAAGCGTTGCTGGGCAAGTTGGCAATGGCCAACGAAGATTTCGACACTGCCTCCAAAGCCTATCGCCAGGCCGTGAACCAAGGGGCGCAGTCACGTTTCAAGGATGCGGAAAGCAACCTCGGCCTGGCCCATGCCTTGATCAGCAAAGGCTCGGAAAAGGGCCTGGACACGCGGACCCGCCTGGAAATCAACACGACGCTGAGTGCAGTGGCGAAGGAGAACCCTTCCGACCCAGGCCTGCAGATTCGTGCGCGTCTGATGAAGGCCACCAGCCTGCTGCTCAACGATGCCGAGACCGCCGAGAAGCTCACCGAGCAAGCGATGATGCGCCTCGATGGCATGGAACAGTTCATGAGCGCCGAAGCGGCGCTGCTGGTGGCCAAGCAGTTGCAAATGCTGGGGCAGGCGAGTGCCGGTGCTTCGATGTTGAAAAACTGTGCGGAAATCTACGGCGACGATCCGACCGTGATGAAGGGCATCGCCAAGCTGACCGACGACCCGACCATCCTCAACTCGGGCAACGCCGCCGCCGACCTCAACCGTCAGGGCGTGCGGGTGTACAAGACCGGCAATCTGGTGGAAGCCCGGGATGTGTTCCGCAAAGCCCTGGCGCTGCAACCGAAGAACATCAGTATTGCCCTGAACATGGCGCAGTCGCTGCTGCATGGCACCGACACCAGCGTGCCGTCGGCCGAGCTGGAAGAGTGCCGGGCCTGCCTGAAAACGGTCGGCCTGATGCCCGATACCGATGCGCGTTATCCGCGCTACCAGAAACTGAAAATCAAGGCGTTCGGCGAATGATCGACAGCGAACCGTCACTCGACTTCTCTACGGTGATTGCCTCCACCGTGCACGACATGAAGAACTCTCTGGCCATGCTGATGCAGGCGCACAGCCAATGGCTGGCGCGTTTGCCCGACCCTGAGCGGCACACCCCGGAGCAGGGCGTCATCGACTTCGAGTTCGCCCACCTCAATGGCATGCTGGTGCGGTTGCTGGGGCTGTACAAGCTGGGCGTCAACCAGATGCCATTGCAGCCGGCCTACCATGAGCTCGATGACTTCATCGAGGCGCAACTGGCGGCTCATCAAGAAGTGTTCGCCAGCCGCGGCATTATCGCGACCTATGAAGTGGACCCGTTGAGCCCGCTGGGTTTCTTCGATCGGGAGCTGATTGCCTCGGTGCTCGCCAATTGCATCAACAACGCCATTCGTTATGCCCGGCATGCCTTGTTGATCAGTGTCAGCGATGAGGCCGGGCAATTGGTGCTGACCATCAATGACGATGGCGAGGGTTATCCGGCCGAGATGATCGAGCGTCAGGCCGACTATGTGCAGGGCATCAACCACAGCAGCGGCAGTACCGGCCTGGGCTTGTACTTTGCCGGGCGGATTGCCGCCTTGCATCAGCGTGATGGTGTGGGCGGACGTACCGAAATCAGTAATGGCGGGCCATTGGGTGGCGGCGTGTTCAGCCTCTATCTCCCCTGAACGACACGTTCCTCACAGGATTGCGCCTTTTTGTTTGACGCTGCTTGATATTCCGAACAGCCGGAGCCTATTTTGTACGGGTCGCCGTTCGCGGCTCGTACAACAACAAGGATTGCGTCATGACAACCGATGGCCATCGCTCACTCGCGCAGCGATTGACGGGCATTGATGAGATTGAATGTGTCACGCCGGACCTGAACGGCGTGCCACGCGGCAAAGTAATGACCGCTGAAGGATTTCTTGAGGGGCGGCGTTTGCAGATGGCGCGGGGAGTGCTGCTGCAATGCATCATGGGCGGCTATCCGCCCGCGCACTTTTACGGCAGCGATGATGGCGATCTGGCGCTGGTGCCTGATCCGGGGCAGATCCACCGCTTGCCCTGGAGTTCGCACCCTCGGGCACTGGCCATATGCGATGCACAAGAACTGACTGGCGAGAGCTCGCACCTGTCGACTCGCGGCCAACTCAAGGCGGTGATCGCTCGCTACGCCGCCCTCGGTCTGGCGCCGGTCGTGGCGACCGAGCTGGAATTCTTTGTGTTCGCACCCAACCCTGACCCGACGCAACCCTTCCAGCCTCCAGTGGGCCTGGACGGTCGTCGCGAGGACGGTCATTCGGCATTCAGCATCAGCTCCAATAACGGCTTGCGGCCGTTCTTCACTGAAGTCTACGCAGGCATGGCGGCGCTGGGCTTGCCGCGCGATACCTTCATGCACGAGATGGGCGTCAGCCAGTTCGAGATCAACCTGCTGCATGGCGATCCGCTGCTGTTGGCCGACCAGACCTTGCTGTTCAAGCATCTGCTCAAGGAAGTGGCGCTCAAGCATGGCCTGACCGTGGTCTGCATGGCCAAGCCGTTGGCTCACACGCCGGGCAGTTCGATGCATATTCACCAGAGCGTCGTCGAGATCGACAGCGGGCGTAACGTGTTCAGCGACAAGGCCGGCGAGCCGACCGCGACCTTCCGTCATTTCATCGGTGGCCAACAGGCCGGCCTGGCGGATTTCACTGCGCTGTTTGCGCCGAACGTGAACTCTTATCAGCGCCTGTGTCATCCTTTTGCATCGCCCAATAATGCCTGCTGGTCCCATGATAACCGCGCGGCCGGCCTGCGCATTCCGGCCAGTTCACCGGTCGCTCGTCGGGTCGAAAACCGCCTGCCGGGGGCTGACGCCAACCCGTATCTGGCGATCGCCGCGAGCCTGGCGTCGGGGCTGTATGGCATCGAAAACAAACTGGAACCGAGCGAAGCGGCACGGGGCGAATTCGTGGTGCCGGATAATCTTGCGTTGCCGTGTACCTTGCATGCCGCTCTTGAACGTCTGGAACGTAGCCAATTGGCGAAGGAACTGTTCGGCAAGGAGTTCATCGAAGGCTACATCGCTTCGAAGACCCTGGAGTTGACCAGCTTCCTCGATGAAATTACTCCCTGGGAACGGCGTGTTCTAGCAGCCCAGGCCTGACGACCTGTCGCCATCGGGCTATCGTTGTCGATAGCCCGATACTCACTGCAAGGAGCCGCTCGGAACGCCAATGCGCCAAATCCTGAAATCCTTTCGAGGACTTTATTTCGCCTCGCTGATGATGTTGATCGGCTCGGGCCTGTTGAGTACTTACCTTGCCCTGCGCCTGGCGGCCGATAAGGTCGACAGCCTGTGGGTCGGCGCATTGATGGCGGCCAACTATTTCGGCCTGGTGCTGGGCGGCAAGATCGGCCATCGGCTGATTGCCCGGGTCGGGCATATTCGAGCTTATTCAGCCTGCGCCGGGATTGTCGGTGCGGCGGTGCTGGGCCATGGCCTGGTGGACTGGCTGCCCGCGTGGCTGTTCCTGCGGGTGATCGTTGGCCTGGGCATGATGTGCCAGTACATGGTGATCGAAAGCTGGCTCAATGAGCAGGCAGAAGCCAAGCAGCGTGGCGTGGTGTTCAGCGGCTACATGATCGCTTCGTACCTGGGGCTGGTGTTGGGGCAGCTGATTCTGGTCATGCACCCGGGCCTGGGCCTGGAACTGCTGATGCTGGTCGCACTGTGTTTTGCCCTGTGTCTGGTGCCGGTGGCCCTGACCCGGCGGATTCACCCGGCGCCATTGCACCCGGCGCCGATGGAACCGCGCTTCTTCATCAAACGCGTGCCGCAGTCACTGAGCACGGTGTTGGGGGCGGGATTGATCGTCGGTTCGTTCTACGGCCTGGCGCCGCTGTATGCCTCCCAGCAAGGATTGTCCACCGAGCAGGTCGGTCTGTTCATGGGCAGCTGCATTTTTGCAGGCCTGGTGGTGCAGTGGCCGTTGGGATGGCTATCGGATCGTTATGACCGGGCGGTATTGATCCGAAGTTTTGCGTTTAGCCTGGCACTGGCCGCGTTGCCGCTGGCGATCATGCCGCAGGTGCAACTGGAGGTGCTGTTCATCGCCGGGTTCCTCTGTTCGTTGGTGCAATTCTGTCTGTACCCGCTGGCGGTGGCGTTCTCCAACGACCACGTCGAGGGTGATCGCCGGGTGTCGCTGACGGCGATGCTGCTGGTGACTTACGGTGTCGGCGCGAGTGTCGGACCGTTGGTGGCAGGGGTATTGATGAAGTTGTTCGGCAGCCAGATGCTTTATGCCTTTTTCAGTTTTTTTGCATTGGTGCTGGTGTGGCGAATCCGCCCGAAAGCAGTCACCAATCTGCATCAGGTGGACGATGCTCCACTGCATCACGTGGCCATGCCGGACAGCATGACGAGTTCGCCACTGGTGGCTTGCCTTGACCCGCGTGTCGATGAGCAGGTGGTGCAGGATCAGATGCAGAACCCGGTCAACCCGGAGGCTGATGTCAATCCGGATGCCGGGCCCGAACCAGAACCTGAACCAGTTTCGGATTCAGAAGACCCGGACGCAGGTCGCGAGCAAAGTTTTACCGAAGCGCGGCCGTGATCAAGGCATAAAAAAACGGGCAGTCACCGTAAGGGACTGCCCGTTTTTTATTGGCGGGGCGTATCAGAAATCGTCTTTATCGAAGCGCCGCGCTTCACGTTGCAGCTGATAGACGAACCGCTCGACTTGCCGTTGCACCAGGCCGCTCATGTTGTGAAAACGCACGCCGGCGAAGGTAGTGTTGATCTTTTCTTCAAAGTGCAGGTAACGCAGCTCCACCGGTGCCGTCATGCTGCCAAAGGGCAGGGCGGCGATGAAGCGGTCGTAGACCTGGCCCAATTGCAGCTTGGCGGTAATGTCGCCTTCGAAGCGCAACTTGCAGCCGGTGGCGGAGATGTCCAACAGTTTGCCGGCGAGGGGCGACTTGAGTTTCTCACCACCCAGCTCGACATTGACCAGTTGTGCCAGCTTCAATGCAGCGCGGAAAGCATTGCGGCGCTGGTGGTAAACCACCTCATCGGGCAGCGTGCCCCGGTAGCAGCGGCCATCGCCAGACTCGTCGATGGTCAGCGGGCCATTGCTTTCCCAGGCGATGCGCACGCCGTCGTGGAAGCCTTCGACCTTGAACGGTTCGCCGGCCAGCAGAAAGCGTTCGCCGTCGCGCGGGATCATTTCGTCCAGGGCGATCATCTTGCTGTCACGGTCGACGTCCACCAGATAACTCTGGAAGCGCTGGCTGCGCTCGTGGAACGTGATGATCAGCGGGTCATGGCTGTCTTGCAGCTGACGCAGGTTGCCGGAGATTTCCAGGGGCGTGGTGAGCACCTTGGGTGGCTGCGGAGCATCTTCCGCGCTTAAGGCATTGGACACGAGGTATCAATCTCCAGACAAATATGACTACTGGCCGGCATTCTGCCAGCATGTTTCGCGTCTTGATAGGGCGTGCTCATTGAAAGGCTTAAGCCTGACTGAGCGGGCGTGGCTTGGCGAGCTTGGAGGTTGATCCGCGGGCATCGTAGAGCGCTGGCGGCTCGCCGCCGGTGAGGATTTTCAGCTGGTTGGCCGTGGCGGCCTGCTGCACCAGAATCGACTGGCCATTGTTGGCATTGGCGGCCTGGCACTGGGCCAGGAGGTCGGTCAGCACGTCGCTCTGTCCCAGCAACCGTTCGCCAATGCTCGACTGGCTGGCGAGTTGCTCCAGGCCCTGGCGGTTGGTTGGCAGGTTGAGGCTGGCGAGGATTTCACTGCGCTTGCGGCCATGCTGTTCGAGCAGAATGATCAATGCCTGTTTATGCGCCAGAATTTCTTCGAGCAGTGGCATGTCGCGACCGTGCAAGGCGAGGGACTCGGTTTGCAGTAGCTCCAGCAGTTGTTGCGCCGGGGCAAAGTCGTCGATGATCAGTTGCAGTAAATGAGTGTCGTGCATGGCTGGCCTTGGGTTTTAAGCGTCCAAAAGCCTGGCGCGGGCCGTGGCCTAGCGCTGGGCTTCGAAGTTGAGCAGTTTGCTGGCTACACGGTTGCTGTCGACTTTATAGCTGCCATCGGCAATCGCTGCTTTCAACTCGGCCACGCGGGCGTTGTCGACGGCAGGCTGATCGCGCAGCTTGTCAGTGACCTTCTGCAACTGTTGAGCCTCATTGCTGAGGTGTACCGATTCCCCGCTTTTGGTGGTACTGGCCTGTTCGGCCGGGGTATTCAGCGGCGTGGATTGGCCGGCTTCGGCGGTTTCCTTGGCGGTGCTGGTACGCGTACTGCCCGTAAGTGACGAGGAGCTGTTTAAACGACTGAAATCGATGACCATGACAATAAACCTCTGGATATTTGGACGCTTGCCATGTTTTCGGCGATTCCCCGAAAAACTTTAGGCCCATTTATCAATGAGCTTGCATGCGCCAGCGCATGCCCTGCATGCGGCACAGTTTAGGCAACCGCCAGGCGGTGCGCCATCACTTCACAAACACAGAGCCCTTACATGGCCACTTCCACCTGGCCGGGCGCTGTGACTTGCGCCTTGATGACCCGCTGGGAGTTAAGGTTCTTCACGCGAATCTGTTCGCTCAGGCCGCCGTTGGATAGCGCTTCACCCGGCATGCGCACACTGAGCGTACCACTGCGGGCGGTAATCACCACTTGGTCGCCCTTGCGAACCACTTCCGCCTGTTCGAGATGCACCAGCGTAATGATCTGATCGGCGACCATTGGTCGGGTAAGTTTTTGCCCGATCGCCTGATCGACGGAAGTCAGAAACCCCTGATTTATCAGGCTGATATCACGCTCGCGCAGGGTTACGTCCTGAGGTTCGATAATCCCTGTGCGCTTGAGCGGACGAGTGGTCGTCACAATGTCGCGAAACAGCTTCACTTGAGCGGGCACGAAGACCGTCCAGGGCGAGGCGCCCTCGCAGCGAACCTTGACCGTGACCCGTCCCAGAGGCCTTGCCGGGCTCTCGAGGGTGGCTGTCAATTCCTTGTCGCACATAGGCATGCGCAGGCGCGGATCGAGCTGGTTGACCTGGATTTCGTAGCGACCTTGCGTTTGACTGGTGGCCAGATAGTCCTCTACGGTGAATTCAAGAAAGCCTTGGGTGACGCCGATAAGCATGTCAGGCAAGGTAACCGTATCAGCAAGGGCAGGGCTGCCAGCGTTGAACAGGCAAGCAGCCGACATCGCGCAGAGTAATCTGCGGCAGGTTGATTTCAGGTGTCGGAAAAATGTCGGTTCTGTGTTCATAAGAGTTAAAAAGCAAGCGCCGTGCCGTTTCGTGATGAATGTGCGTCGCAACACACTTAGCGTTGGTGTAGGAGTCTGGGCATGGCTGGTGTAATGGATTCGGTGAACCAGCGCACGCAACTGGTAGGGCAGAATCGCCTTGAGCTGTTGTTGTTCCGTCTCGACGGCCAGCAGCTGTATGGGATCAACGTGTTCAAGGTTCGCGAGGTGCTGCAATGCCCCAAGCTGACCCTGATGCCCAAGTCCAGTCCTGTCGTGTGCGGTGTGGCGAATATTCGGGGGGCAACCATTCCGATTCTGGATCTGGCGATGGCGACCGGTGCCGGTCGGTTGCTGGACCAGAGCAATCCCTTCGTGATCATCACGGAGTACAACACCAAGACCCAGGGTTTCCTGGTTCGGTCGGTGGAGCGCATCGTCAACATGAACTGGGAGGAGATTCATCCGCCACCCAAGGGCACGGGGCGCGATCACTACCTGACGGCTGTGACTCGGGTCGACAACCAGTTAGTCGAAATCATCGACGTCGAGAAGGTGCTGGCGGAAGTGGCGCCGACGCCGGAAGCGATTTCGGTGGGCGTGGTCGATGTTGAGACCCAGCACAAGGCGCTCTCTTTGCGCGTATTGACGGTCGACGACTCGTCGGTGGCACGCAAGCAGGTGACCCGTTGCCTGCAAACGATCGGTGTCGAAGTGGTGGCGTTGAACGACGGCCGGCAAGCGCTGGATTACCTGCGCAAGCTGGTTGACGAGGGGAAGAAGCCGGAAGAAGAGTTCCTGATGATGATCTCCGACATCGAGATGCCGGAGATGGACGGGTACACCCTGACGGCCGAGATCCGCGCCGATCCGCGCATGCAAAAGCTCCATATCATCCTGCATACTTCGTTGTCGGGAGTGTTCAATCAGGCGATGGTCAAGAAGGTCGGTGCCGATGACTTCCTGGCCAAGTTCCGTCCTGATGACCTGGCATCCCGGGTAGTCGACCGGATCAAAGCAGCAGATAACAGCTAGAGGCCTTCTGCCCCTGGCGGTCAACACGATTTAAGAGGCGGTATCTTTGTCTACGGGTAATTTGGATTTCGAACAGTTCCGGGTATTCCTGGAAAAAGCCTGTGGCATTTTGCTCGGTGAAAACAAGCAATATCTGGTCTCGAGCCGTCTCAACAAACTGATGGAACAGCAGGGCATCAAATCGTTGGGTGAGCTGGTTCAGCGCATCCAGACCCAGCCGCGCAGCGGTTTGCGCGAGATGGTGGTGGATGCCATGACGACCAACGAAACCCTGTGGTTTCGTGACACCTATCCGTTTGAAGTCTTGAAGAACAAGGTATTGCCTGAAGCGATCAAGGCCAGCCCCGGTCAGCGCCTGCGGATCTGGTCGGCGGCGTGTTCGTCGGGTCAGGAACCGTATTCGCTGTCGATGTCCATCGATGAGTTCGAACGGGTCAACATGGGCCAGTTGAAGATGGGCGTGCAGATCGTTGCCACCGACCTGTCCGGCAGCATGCTGACCAACTGCAAGACCGGCGAGTACGACAGCCTGGCCATCGGTCGCGGCCTGTCGCCCGAGCGCCTTCAGCGTTACTTCGACCCCAAGGGGCCGGGGCGCTGGGCCATCAAGGCACCAATCAAGAGTCGGGTGGAGTTTCGCTCGTTCAACTTGCTGGACAGCTACGCGAGTCTGGGCAAGTTTGACATCGTGTTCTGCCGCAACGTGCTGATCTACTTCTCCGCCGAGGTGAAGAAAGACATCCTGTTGCGCATTCACAGCACGCTCAAGCCGGGCGGTTATCTGTTCCTTGGCGCGTCCGAAGCGCTGAACGGTTTGCCGGACCATTACCAGATGGTCCAGTGCAGCCCGGGGATCATTTACCAGGCGAAGTGATTCGATGACGGCATAAAAAACGGGAGTCCATTAGGGCTCCCGTTTTTTTTATGCCTGTGACACCACGCTCCCACAGGGGCAAGTAGCGTTCTTTGGATGGTGAGAAGCGGCAGAAAAGCGGCAGGCGGCGGAAATCGGTTGCCGCTTTTCTGGCATTGCCACCTCGTTACTGCTCGCAAAGCCCCGGTTTACGGGCTTTTTTGAATTGGCACGCCGCTTGCTATGTTCACGTTACGAAAAATCAGGTCACCCGAAGGTTTCCCGACATGAGCATCAGCTTCGATAAAGCGCTCGGTATCCACGAACAAGCCCTGGGCTTCCGCGCTCAGCGTGCTGAAGTCCTGGCCAACAACATCGCCAACGCCGACACCCCGAACTACAAGGCTCGGGATCTGGACTTCTCGAAAGTGCTCGCCGAGCAGAACGAGAAAACCAAAAACGGCAAATTCGCCTTGAGCATGACCAACAGCCGTCACATCGAAGCTGAAGGCCTGGGCAATGGCGACGAGTCGCTGATGTATCGCACGCCGATGCAACCGTCGATCGACCAGAACACCGTGGATGCCCAACTGGAACAGTCGAACTACGCGGAAAACGCGGTCAACTTCCAGGCCAGCTTCACCCTGCTCAACAGTAAATTCAAAGGGCTGGTGTCAGCCCTGCGCGGAGAGTAATTCATGTCCCTGTCCAGTGTTTTCAACATTGCCGGTAGCGGCATGAGTGCCCAGACCACTCGCTTGAACACCGTTGCCAGTAACATCGCCAACGCCGAGACCGTTTCGTCGAGCATCGACCAGACCTACCGCGCCCGTCACCCGGTGTTCGCCACCATGTTCCAGGGCGGCCAGAGCGGCGGCAGCGATTCGCTGTTCCAGAACCAGGACGCGGCCGGTCAAGGCGTGCAAGTGCTGGGTGTGGTCGAAGACCAGAGCAACCTTGAAGCGCGCTACGAGCCGAATCATCCGGCCGCCGATGCCAAGGGCTACGTCTACTACCCGAACGTCAACGTCGTCGAAGAAATGGCCGACATGATTTCCGCAAGCCGTTCGTTCCAGACCAACGCTGAAATGATGAACACCGCCAAAACCATGATGCAGAAGGTCCTGACCCTCGGTCAGTGATAAGGGGCGACTTTCGATGAGTGTTACCGATACCACCAGCGGCGTAAGCCTCAAGGATGTCCTGGCCAACTCTTCGGTCAAGACCACGACCACCAGTGATGGTCTTTCCGCGGCGACCAGCAGTGCCACCGGCAGCAAGGCATTGGGCAAGGATGCGTTCCTGCAACTGCTGGTCACCCAGCTGAAAAACCAGAACCCGCTCGATCCTCAGGACAACAGCGCGTTCGTAGCCCAGTTGGCGCAGTTCAGTAGTCTGGAAGGCATCACCACGCTGAACGACACCGTCAGCGGCATTGCCAGCAACTACAACTCGTCGCAAGCCCTGCAGGCTTCTTCGCTGGTGGGCCGTTCGGTCATCGCGCAGACCGGCAAAGCCGTGGTCGACACCTCCAAGAACCTCAACGGTACGGTTGTGCTGCCGGCGTCGGCGAACCCGGTTACGCTCAAAATCAGTGACGCCGAAGGCAAGACCATCCGCACCATCGACATGGGCAGCCAGAGCGCTGGCAACGCCAGTTTCATCTGGGACGGCAAAAACGATGCCGGAGCAGTCGCCGCGGCCGGCACGTACTCCTTCTCTGCCAGCGCAACCTACGACGGCAAAGCGACCTCACTGGTTACTTACCTGCCGGCAACCGTCAACAGCGTGACCATCAGCCAGACCGGCGGTGAGCTGATGCTGAACCTGGCAGGCCAGGGCAGCGTTGCCCTGTCCAAAGTGCAGACCATTGGTCTATAGAGCCGACTAACACGGCACAAAGGAGTGGAATATGTCTTTCAATATCGGCCTTAGCGGTCTCTATGCAGCCAACAAACAACTGGACGTGACCGGCAACAACATCGCCAACGTCGCGACCACCGGTTTCAAATCGTCCCGTGCAGAATTCGAAGACGTGTACTCGGCCACTCGCCTGGGTACCGGCAGCAAGACCATCGGTAACGGCGTGCGCCTGGCCAACGTTTCCCAGCAGTTCAGCCAGGGTGATGTGAACAACACCGGCAACGTGCTGGACATGGGCATTCAGGGCAACGGCTTCTTCATCCTCAGCGACAACGGTTCCCTGAGCTACACCCGTGCCGGTGCGTTCAAGACCGACGCTCAAAACTTTGTGGTCGATAACAACGGCAACCGCTTACAGGGGTATGGCGTCGATTCCAATGGCAAGATCATCAACGGTGTGTTGACTGACTTGAAGATCGATACCTCGAGCCTGAAGCCGAATCCGACTACCAAGGTTGATCAGACGATGAACCTGAACTCGGCGGAAACCACGCCGACCGTGGCCCCGTTCAGCCCGACCGATACCAACAGCTATAACAAGACCATCTCCACCAAGGTTTACGACAGCCAGGGTAACGAGCACACCATGGATCAGTACTACGTGAAGACGGGTACCAATGCCTGGCGTGTCTATACCTACATGGACGGTCGCTCCCCGGCCAACCCTGCAACCACGCCTCCAGTGCCTATCACCGCTGACATCACTTTCAACTCCGACGGCAGCATTAACACGCTGACGGCGGGTGCCGGCTGGACCCAGACTGGCAACACGTTGACCATGACCGGTTGGGTGCCAGGTGCCATTACCAACGCCGCAACGATTCCTGTGACCTGGGGGCCGAACGGTTCCGTCGCTGCCACTGGCGGTATCGCGTTCAACATGGCGCTGACCACTTCTTACAACTCGCCAACCGCCCGTACCGCCCAATACCAGGACGGCTACGCCACCGGCCAGATCTCCAGCCTGACCATCGACGCCAGCGGCGTCATGACCGCCAACTTCAGCAACCAGCAAACCAAGGCCATCGGCCAGGTGGCTGTGGCGAGCTTCGCCAACGAGCAAGGCTTGCAGCCAATTGGCGGTACGCGCTGGAAAGAAACCTTCGCCTCCGGTGTGGCCGGTGTCGATGCGCCGAAAACCGGTACCCTGGGTTCGGTCGTGTCCAACTCGCTGGAAGAGTCCAACGTCAACCTGACCAACGAACTGGTTGATTTGATCAAGGCGCAGAGCAACTACCAGGCGAACGCCAAGACCATCTCCACCCAGAGCACCATCATGCAGACCATCATTCAGATGACCTGATGCTTGATAGTGCTGCATAAGAAACCCCTCGCAAGAGGGGTTTTTTCATTCTGTAGGAGCGAGGCTTGCCCGCGAAGAATGCACTGCGGTTTTTCAGGTATTACGCGTCATCGTTCTTCGCGGGCAAGCCTCGCTCCTACAAGGCAGAGGCAAAAGAAAACCCCCGACCAGCCAGAGGCTCATCGGGGGTTTCAGGTAAGCGCCCTGGAGCGCCTACCGGCTCAGCTTATTGGCAAGCTTCGCAATCCGGCTCGTCGATGGCGCAAGCCTTCGGCACTGGAGCTGGACCGGCTGGGGCTGCCAGGACCGAGTCGTCACCGTGGTTGCCACCGCTGGAAACAGCGTTCAGCTTACCGGTGTTGATGGTCGACTTCTCGGTGCTGGTCGCGGCCAGGGCACGGAGGTAGTAAGTGGTTTTCAGACCACGGTACCAGGCCATGCGGTAGGTCACGTCCAGTTTTTTGCCCGAAGCGCCGGCGATGTACAGGTTCAGCGACTGAGCCTGGTCGATCCACTTCTGACGACGGCTGGCGGCGTCGACGATCCACTTGGTGTCCACTTCGAAGGCAGTCGCGTAGAGCTCTTTGAGTTCTTGCGGGATGCGCTCGATCTGCTGCACCGAACCGTCGTAGTACTTCAGGTCGTTGATCATGACCGAGTCCCACAGGCCGCGAGCCTTCAGGTCGCGAACCAGGTACGGGTTGATCACGGTGAATTCGCCCGACAGGTTCGATTTCACATAGAGGTTCTGGTAGGTCGGTTCGATCGACTGCGACACGCCGGTGATGTTGGCGATGGTTGCGGTCGGTGCGATGGCCATGATGTTGGAGTTACGAATGCCTTTCTGCACACGGGCGCGAACCGGTGCCCAGTCCAGGGTTTCGTTCAGGTCAACGTCGATGTACTTCTGGCCACGCTGCTCGATCAGGATCTGTTGCGAATCCAGCGGCAGGATGCCTTTGGACCACAGCGAACCCTGGAACGTCTCGTAGGCGCCACGCTCGTCAGCCAGGTCGCAGGAAGCCTGGATCGCGTAGTAGCTGACCGCTTCCATCGACTTGTCGGCGAATTCGACGGCAGCGTCGGAACCGTAAGGGATGTGCTGCAGGTACAGAGCGTCCTGGAAGCCCATGATGCCCAGACCGACCGGACGGTGCTTGAAGTTGGAGTTCTTCGCTTGCGGCACCGAGTAGTAGTTGATGTCGATCACGTTATCGAGCATGCGCACGGCGGTGTTCACGGTGCGTTGCAGCTTGGCGGTGTCCAGCTTGCCGTCGACGATGTGGTTCGGCAGGTTGATCGAGCCCAGGTTGCAAACGGCGATCTCATCCTTGTTGGTGTTCAAGGTGATCTCGGTGCACAGGTTCGAGCTGTGAACCACGCCCACGTGCTGCTGCGGGCTGCGCAGGTTGCACGGGTCTTTGAAGGTCAGCCATGGGTGGCCGGTTTCAAACAGCATGGACAGCATTTTGCGCCACAGGTCTTTGGCCTGGATGGTCTTGAACAGCTTGACCTTGCCCGGGTACTCGGTCAGGGCTTCGTAGTACTCGTAACGCTCTTCGAAGGCCTTGCCGGTCAGGTCGTGCAGGTCCGGTACTTCGGACGGCGAGAACAGGGTCCACTTGCCGTCATCGAAGACACGCTTCATGAACAGGTCAGGGATCCAGTTGGCGGTGTTCATGTCGTGGGTACGACGACGGTCATCACCGGTGTTCTTGCGCAGTTCGATGAACTCTTCGATGTCCATGTGCCAGGTTTCCAGGTAGGCACAGACAGCGCCTTTGCGCTTGCCACCCTGGTTAACGGCGACGGCGGTGTCGTTCACCACTTTCAGGAACGGCACGACGCCCTGGGATTTGCCGTTGGTGCCCTTGATGTACGAACCCAGCGCCCGAACCGGGGTCCAGTCGTTGCCCAGGCCGCCTGCGAATTTCGACAACATGGCGTTGTCGTGGATCGCGTGGTAGATGCCCGACAGGTCATCCGGCACGGTGGTCAGGTAGCAGCTCGACAGCTGTGGACGCAGGGTACCGGCGTTGAACAGGGTCGGGGTCGAGGACATGTAGTCGAAGGACGACAACAGGTTGTAGAACTCGATCGCACGGTCTTCTTTCTGCTTCTCTTCGATCGCCAGGCCCATGGCCACGCGCATGAAGAAAATCTGTGGCAGTTCGAAGCGGATACCGTCCTTGTGGATGAAGTAACGGTCGTACAGGGTTTGCAGGCCCAGGTACGTGAACTGCTGATCGCGCTCGTGGTTGATCGCCTTGCCGAGTTTTTCCAGGTCGAAGGACGCCAGAACCGGGTTCAGCAATTCGAATTCGATACCTTTGGCGATGTACGCAGGCAGTGCCTTGGCATACAGGTCGACCATTTCGTGGTGGGTCGCGCTGTCGGCGACACCGAGGAAGCCCAGGCCTTCGGCACGCAGGGTGTCCATCAGCAGGCGGGCGGTCACGAACGAGTAGTTCGGCTCACGCTCGACCAGCGTACGGGCGGTCATCACCAGGGCGGTGTTGACGTCGGTCAGGGCCACGCCGTCGTACAGGTTTTTCAGGGTTTCGCGCTGGATCAGCTCGCCGTCGACTTCTTCCAGGCCTTCGCACGCTTCGGTGACGATGGTGTTCAGGCGACCCATGTCCAGCGGTGCGAGGCTGCCATCGGCGCGGGTGATGCGGATCGATGGGTGAGCGTTGACGGCTTCTTCGGCAGGGGAGTGCGCTGCGCGTTCTTTGGCGCGGGAGTCACGGTAGATCACATAGTCGCGGGCGACTTTCTGTTCGCCGGCACGCATCAGGGCCAGTTCGACCTGGTCCTGGATTTCTTCAATGTGGATGGTGCCGCCCGAAGGCATGCGACGCTTGAAAGTCGCGGTGACTTGTTCGGTCAGGCGGGCAACGGTGTCGTGGATTCGCGACGAAGCGGCAGCGGTGCCGCCCTCAACTGCGAGAAACGCTTTGGTGATGGCGACGGTGATCTTGTCATCGGTGTAAGGGACGACAGTGCCGTTACGCTTGATCACGCGCAGTTGGCCAGGCGCGGTGGCGGACAGATCCGAATTCGAATCGGCGGCCTGCGGCAAGGTGCCTTGCGGGTTCTCGCGAGTTGTGTCGGTTTGCATGGGGGGTTGTCTCCACATTCTCTATGTTTGTTTGGGCACCATCACGGTGCCCACCGTTCTGTCCTGAAGCACTACAACCGGCGAGGGCCGGGCATACCAACTTCGGGACAGATCAGGAAGGGGGCTATTGGGCGCCGCTTCCATGCCGAAGTCTTTGGTGTCACGCCTTGGGCCTGAAACCGAATTCCGTTTTGAGTGGCAGTAAATGACTGCAACACCCGTACCGTTATCGCCGTTTCGGGCTTAAAAACAGTAGCCATCCGCACACGCGGTTTGGTCTTTCGAAAATACGTTTGGTTCAACCGGAAAGAGGCAATAAAAGCGCTTGAAATCGGTGTCCGGTTTGTGTTTGGTTTTTGGCATAAAACCCTACATGTAGGGTTTTTTTTGCGCCGAGGTACAAGATAATGCGTTTTGGAGGGTGTTGCAACGTACTACCTGTGGATAAACCTGTGCGTAATTTGTGTGTGAAAGAGGGAACGGGCGTGTAGGCCGCGACCTAGCTGGAGCCGACCATTGTTCACTGATTTTCAGCGACAGAAAACAGTCATCCGGATTTTTAAGGGCGCGAACCCTATCACAAAAAACCGTTGTGTCCGAACGCATTTACCGGCTTGTGTTCCAGACGTGTGGCGTTTATACAATCGGCCCATGCAGATGCATTCTTATCCTCCCCAATCATTACAAAAAGACGGGTGGATCCTTCCTTATTGATGGTGTTGGCAAGCAGAGGTCATCGTGGAGCAAGAAGCCTGGCAGGTATTGATTGTCGAGGACGACCAGCGTCTGGCCGAACTGACCCGCGATTACCTGGAAGCCAATGGCCTGCGAGTATCGATCGAGGGTAATGGCGCCCTGGCCGCAGCACGCATCATCAAGGAGAAACCGGACCTGGTGATTCTCGACCTGATGCTCCCCGGCGAAGATGGCTTGAGCATTTGCCGCAAGATTCGCGACCGCTATGACGGGCCGATCCTCATGCTCACCGCGCGCACCGATGACACCGATCAGATTCTTGGCCTGGACCTGGGCGCCGACGACTACGTCTGCAAACCGGTGCGTCCGCGTTTATTGCTGGCGCGCATCCAGGCTCTGCTGCGGCGCAGTGAAACCCCTGAAGTGCCCCAGGAAAAACAACGGCGCCTGCAGTTCGGCCCATTGGTGGTGGACAACGCATTGCGCGAAGCCTGGCTGCATGACAAAGGCATCGAATTGACCAGCGCCGAGTTCGATCTGCTCTGGCTGCTGGTGGCCAATGCCGGGCGTATTCTGTCCCGCGAAGAAATATTCACCGCGCTGCGCGGTATCGGTTATGACGGCCAGGACCGCTCCATCGACGTGCGCATCTCGCGCATCCGCCCCAAGATCGGCGATGACCCGGACCATCCGCGGCTGATCAAGACCGTCCGCAGCAAAGGCTATTTGTTCGTGCCGGAAGCCTGCACCCTGTGAACTCGATCTTCCTGCGTATTTATGGCGGCATGTGCGCGGCGCTGATTCTGGTGGCCGTGCTCGGTGTGCTGGCCTTGCACTTGCTTAATCAGGTACGCAGCGAGCAGTACCGCGAGCGCCTGGCCCACGGCACCTTCTCGCTGATGGCCGATAACCTGCAACCGATGAACGAAACCGAGCGCCATCGGGCGTTGCTGTTGTGGGAGCGCTTGCTCGGGATTCCGCTGGCGCTGAAGACGTTCCCCCAGACCGACCTCGACCTGACCCAGCGCACCCGCGTGTTGCACGGCCAGGCCCTGGTGGAGCAGACCGGTCCGCATGCGGCGAAGGTTTATCGCCTGGTCAGCGAAAAGGAGCAGTTGGTGCTCACCGGTGAAGTCCAGCAGATCAGCGAGCAACTGGCGCGGGCGACCATCTACCTGCTGGCCGATGAACTGGTGCGCTACCCGGTGGCCGAGCAGCCCAAGCGTCTGGAGCAGTTAAAGGAAGATAAGGGTTTCGGCTTCGATCTGCGGCTGGTGACGGTTGATGAGGCCGACATGGACGAAGACCAGAGCCGCCGCGTGTCTGAAGGCGACACAGTGATGGCGTTGGGCAAGGGCGGCGATTCGATCCGGGTGTTTGCCGGCATGGTTGGTACGCCGTGGGTGCTGGAAATCGGTCCGTTGTATCAGATGAATCCTTACCCGCCCGAGTGGCTGGTGCTGATCGCGGCCCTTGGCCTGAGCCTGATCGGTTTGATTGTCTATCTGTTGGTGCGGCAACTGGAGCGCCGTTTGCGCGGTCTCGAAGCCGCCGCTACACGCATTGCCAAGGGCAGCCTGGAAACCCGCGTACCGGCCCGTGGCGCCGACTCGGTGGGGCGGCTGGCCTCGGCGTTCAACGGCATGGCCGAGCACTTGCAGCAATTGTTGGCGATTCAGCGAGAACTGGTGCGTGCCGTGTCCCACGAATTGCGCACACCAGTGGCGCGCCTGCGTTTTGGCCTGGAGATGATCGGCTCGGCCACCACGCCTGAGGCGCTGGAGAAATACCGCGAGGGCATGGACCACGACATCGAGGACCTCGATCGGCTGGTCGATGAGATGCTCACTTATGCGCGGCTGGAGCAGGGCTCGCCGGCGCTGAATTTCCAGCGGATCGATCTGGATGCATTGGTCAATCAGGTGATCGAGGAACTGGCACCTCTGCGCGCCGAGGTCACGGTGCAGCGCGGCTTGTGCCTGTCCGCCGCCGATTGCGACGGCGCCTGGGTTGAAGCCGAGCCGCGCTACTTGCACCGGGCGTTGCAGAACCTGGTGAGCAACGCCATGCGCCATGCCCGTTCACGGGTGACTGTCAGCTATCAGGTGGGGCAGCAGCGCTGTCGGGTGGATGTCGAGGATGACGGGCCGGGCGTGCCGGAAACCGCGTGGGAGAAAATCTTCACCCCGTTCCTGCGCCTCGACGACAGCCGTACCCGCGCCTCGGGTGGGCATGGGCTGGGGTTGTCGATTGTGCGGCGGATCATCCATTGGCACGACGGGCGAGCGCTGATCAGCAAGAGCAAAAGCCTGGGCGGGGCGTGTTTCAGTTTGAGCTGGCCGAGGAATCAAGAGCGGCGTTGAGGTTGGGCACGTGACAGGGGGCTTCAGGCCTTGATACTGACCAGACTCAACAACTGCCCATCCATCACCGCAAACTGCGCGTCCAGTTCGGTGCCGCTGCGCCACTTACTGGACAGGTCGGTCAGCAACCGCAACCGCACTTCACCGCCCTCGCTCCACTCCAGCACTTCGGCGTGTTCGAAATAGAAGCGCTTTTGGACGATCGGGTAGAGCGCCTTGAACAGGCTTTCCTTCACCGAAAACGTCAGCGTCACCACCATCGCCAACTGATCGCGAGCCCCGGCGGCCATGCGCCGCAACTCAGGCCCGGTGAGAATCTCTCCGGCCAGGCGTTCGGCCCGTTCTGCGTCGAGCAGGTTTTCCAGGTCCATCCCCAAACCGCGCCAATGGGCCTTGTTCGCGACAATCGCCGCGGCCCGGCCGGTGCTGTGGGTGATCGAACCGGTGATATGCGCTGGCCACACCGGTGCGCGGTCTTCACCAATGGCCGGAATGAAGCTCAGCCCTTCCAGCTGTTGCAACGCGGCCCGAGCGCAAATCCGCCCGGCAAGAAACTCGGCCTGACGCTTGGCCACCGAACGCTGGATGCTCGCGGGCGGCTCGATGGCGCTGCGCTGGAAATCATCGCTGGCCAATTGCTTGGTATCGAAGTGAGTGCCCAGCAGGACCGTATCGGGCAGCACAAACGGCAGCGGCCAATGGGCGTCGAGCGGGGTGCAGCAGGCGGGTAGGGCGGGGACGGGATTCATGACGGGCATTTTGCCGGGTTGCCACGTGTGAGGGTAGTGTCAGTTGGACCAAGTTATCGTTCTTCGCGGGCAAGCCTCGCTCCTACGGGATTGCATCGTACTTGTAGGAGCGAGGCTTGCCCGCGAAGGCCGTTACTCGGTCGAGCGTCTTAACCAAAGATCTTCTTGAAAAACGCCTGCATATCCGCCCACGATTTCTCATCGGCGGCCTTGTTGTAACCAATGTCCGGCCCGCCATGATCGCCGTGGCTCAGACGATCCGCATCAGGGTTGCTGAAGCCATGCTTGGCGCCTTCGAGGCTGACAAATTTATAGTCGGCACCGGCCTTGTCCATTTCCGCCTTGAACGCCGCCACATTATCCGCTGTGACCATGCTGTCCTGCGCGCCATGCTCCACCAGGATTTTCGCTTTCACACTGCCAGGCACCGCCGGCGTATTGGTCGCCAGTGCACCGTGGAAACTCACCACGCCCGCCAGCGGCAAGCCCTGACGAGCGGCATTCAGCACCACTGCGCCACCGAAGCAATAGCCGATGGCCGCCAGTTTGGCCGGATCGGTCTGTGGCTGTTTCTTCAGCAAATCGAGCCCGGCCTGAAACCGCGCGCTGGCTGCTGCGCTGTCCTTCGTCGCGGCTTGCATGAACGCCATGGCGTCCTTGGGGTGTTCGGTGTTCTTGCCGTCGCCATACATGTCGATCGCCAGCGCGCTGTAGCCCAGACCCGCCAGATCGCGGGCGCGACGCTTGGCGTAGTCGTTGAGCCCCCACCATTCATGCACCACCACCACACCCGGACGCGGACCTTTAATGGCGTCGTCGTAGGCGTAATAGCCAATCAGCTTGGTGCCATCGGCACTCTGATAGGGAATTTGCTGGGTCTTGATGGCGGCCTGGCTGACCCCGCTCACGGCCAGTAATACAAGGGCGAGCAACACACGCATGGCTGAATCTCCTTATAAACAAACGTCAAGAAAGCGTAGCCGATTTGATTCAGCTCAGGTTCAGAGTGCGTTCAGGGGCTGTACAGGGTGAGGTCAGTAACCTTGCCCCGTACCCAAAAAGCACATAGCGCATGAGGAAATTCCCCAATGACTACTTTGAAAAAGCTGCTGCTGGCTTTCACCGTGATGGGCGCCAGTGTTGCCGCCCACGCCGACACCACCAATTTTGCCGGGCTGACCTTTGGCCAGACCAGCGACAAGGTTAAAAAATCCAGTGCCCTGAACGACAACCTCAACCACCCGAACGCCGACGGTGTGATCGGCAAGGACAACACCTGGGGTTTGCGTGTGGGCCAGCAAGACAGCCAGGGCCGCTACTACGCCACTTACGACAACGTGTCGGGCTCGCATAATGGCATTAAACTGCGTCAGGAAAACCTGCTGGGCAGCTACGATCTGTTTTACCCAGTGGGTGGCAGCACCAAACTGTTCGGCGGTGCCACGGCCGGTTTGACCAAAATGACCCAGGAATCGCCAGGCTTCAGCCGCGACAGCGACATCGGTTACGCCATTGGCGGCCAGCTCGGCGTGTTGCAGCAAGTTTCGCAAAACACCTCGGTCGAGCTGGGTTACCGTTACCTGCGTAGCAACGCCAGCACCGAGATGAGCGAGCGCGGCGGCAGCAAACAGGGGTCGCTGGACTTGACCAGCAGCGCCCAGACGTACTTGTCCGCCAACTACGCTTTCTAAACAGCGTTTGGTTGCCAGTCAGTTAAGCCTCGCAACCTGTGGGAGCAGGCTTGACTGACCTTTGGAGATGTTGATTTGCCCCGGAGAGCCTTATGAAATTGCTGGTTGTCGAAGATGAAGCGCTGTTGCGCCATCACCTGCAGACCCGTTTGACGGACAGCGGCCACGTGGTCGAGGCCGTGGCCAACGCCATCGATGCGTTGCATCAGGCCGAGCAGTTCAACCATGACCTGGCGGTGATCGACCTCGGTTTGCCGGGCATGGGCGGGCTCGACCTGATTCGTCAGCTGCGCTCCCAGGGCAAGACGTTTCCGATCCTGATCCTCACCGCGCGCGGCAACTGGCAAGACAAGGTCGAAGGCCTCGCCGCCGGTGCCGACGACTACGTGGTCAAGCCGTTCCAGTTCGAAGAGCTGGATGCCCGGCTCAATGCCTTGCTGCGGCGCTCCAGCGGTTTCACCCAGTCGACCATCGTCGCCGGTCCCTTGCTGCTGGACCTCAATCGCAAACAAGCGTCCCTCGATGACCAGCCACTGGCGCTGACCGCCTACGAATATCGGATCCTCGAATACCTGATGCGCCATCACCAGCAAGTGGTGGCCAAGGACCGCTTGATGGAGCAGCTCTACCCGGATGACGACGAGCGCGATCCAAATGTGATCGAAGTGCTGGTCGGCCGCTTGCGTCGCAAACTCGAAGGCCCGGCCGGGTTCAAGCCGATCGATACCGTGCGTGGCCTCGGCTACCTGTTCAATGAGCGCTGCACTTGATTCGTTCCCTTCGTGTCCGCTTGATGCTCGCCGCCACCACCCTGGCGGTGTTGTTCATGCTGGCGTTACTGCCGGCGATGCAGGGCGCGTTCAGCCTGGCGTTGCAGGACTCCATCGAGCAGCGCCTGGCGTCGGACGTCACCACGCTGATCTCCGCCGCCCGGGTGGATAACAACCGCTTGCAGATGCCGGCGCAGTTACCCGATGAGCGTTTCAACCTCACCGACAGCCGTTTGCTCGGCTACATCTATGACCGCGAAGGTCACTTGGTCTGGCGCTCGAGGGCCACCCAGGAAGAGAACATCAACTACAAGCCGCGTTACGACGGGCGCGGAAACGAGTTCGCGAGGATTCGCGAAGCCAATGGTGAAGAGTTTTTCGTCTATGACGTCGAGGTCAAGCTGCTCGGCGGCAAAAGCGCGGCGTTCAGCATCGTCGCGCTGCAACCGGTGCGCGAATACGAAGTCACCCTCGAAGGCCTGCGGGAAAACCTCTACCTGGGCTTCGGTGCCGCGTTGCTGGTGTTGCTCGTCTTGCTCTGGGTCGGCCTGACCTGGGGCTTGCAGGCGTTGAGCCGGCTGAGCCAGGAGCTGGACCAGATCGAAAGCGGCACCCGCGAAAGCCTCAGCGAACAACACCCGCGCGAACTGCTGCGCCTGACCGGCTCGCTCAACCGTTTGCTGCACAGCGAGCGTGAACAGCGCAGCCGTTACCGCGACTCCCTCGACGACCTGGCCCACAGCCTGAAAACTCCGCTGGCGGTGTTGCAAGGGGTCAGCGAAGACATGGCGCAAAAGCCGCAAGAGCGCGATCAGGCCTGGGTGCTACAAACCCAGATCGAACGCATGAGCCAGCAGATCAGCTATCAACTGCAACGGGCCAGCCTGCGCAAAAGCGGCCTGGTGCGCCATCAGGTACGCCTGCGCCCGGTGCTGCAAAGCCTCTGCGACACCCTGGACAAGGTCTACCGCGACAAACGCGTGCGGGTCGCCTTCGATCTGCCGGATCAGTGCTACGTGCCGATCGAGCAGGGCGCCTTGCTGGAAATGATGGGCAACCTGCTGGAAAACGCCTATCGCCTGTGCCTGAACGAAGTACGCATCAGCGTGCGCGAAACCCTCAGTAGCATTGAGCTTTGCATTGAAGACGATGGCCCCGGTGTACCACCGGACCAACGCGCACGGATTCTCGAGCGCGGCGAGCGGCTGGACCGCCAGCATCCGGGGCAGGGGATTGGCTTGGCGGTGGTCAAGGACATCATCGAAAGCTACAGCGCCAAGTTGACGCTGGGGGATTCGCCGATGGGCGGCGCGGCGTTCCGGATTCATTTTCCGGTGGTTTGATGTAGGGGCTTGGCCGAAAAGATCTTAAACGGCGATGTTTAAACGACACTTCCAGAAACTCACCCAACCTACACATCCTTGCGCCGCTGCCTACGACTACGCCAGAATCCGCCGGCTAGTGCGCCTGGGGCGTGGGCTATATCGTTTCCCTGTCGTTGACGAATCAGCGATCGGGTCTCGCAGCCCGTGTATCTCTAGACGCACAACATCCTCCGTTCACATTATGGCGGCTGTACGTGGGAGACCTTCGGGTCTGCCGGTTCTAGAGTCCCGGTCTGCGACCCGCGTATAGCTGCCACCTTCTTTCGTCTCGCAGCGAACAGTGGCGGCTCCATGACTCTAGGAGGCTTTATCCATGTTCAAACCAACACCTAATCCACCAGCACCCGACGACGTCTCCCCCTACGAATCCCTCGATTCCAAAAAACTCCACGAAGCCGCCGACCGCGCCCTCGACCACTACCTCAAACCACCCACTCCCAAAGACACCAAGCGCAAACCCAGCACCATTTACCATGTCGGTGCGAAGGTCGATAACGAAACCCTGCTGGTCAACGCCTGCGAATCCCTGGCATCGGCGAGCGTGATGCTCAGTGAGTTCGCCGGGTTGATGGACATGCCCCATCGCAACATGATGTTGGGGATTCAATCGGTGGTCATGCTCGGTGAGCTGGCCGTCAACCGGGTGCTGGATAACCTCGATCCTCAGAACTGATTGATCCATTGTGGCGAGGGAGCTTGCTCCCGCCGGCCGATCCGCGTCCGGGCGCAGCAGTCGCAAAACCGGTGTATGCGGTGTACCTGAAAACCTGCGATTGCAGATTTTGGGACCGCTTCGCAACCTAGCGGGACGGTGCGGCGATCCGACAAGCTCCCTCGCCACAACAGCATCTGTGCATGAGCAAAATGAGAAACGACCTGAGAGGGCCGTTTTTTTGCTTGGATAAGCCAACGACGGTATTCATTCTGCCGACCGCTCGTCGCTACTGTCAGATCTGACAGTAGCGAGTTCCGCTACTACCGCGTTCTGATTGCGCAGACCCTCCATCACATAGCGAGCACTGCGCCATGAACAGTCCTGTCCCGGTTTCGATTGACGTTTTCACCGTCACACGTCCGCATATTCTGCTGAAGACTGACCTGATCTCTCATCCGGAGGCGCATATCGGGCTGTCCATCGTTAATCACTACAGGGATTCGAAGGGTGTACTGGTGCTGTTGGGGACTTGGCTTGAGCAGGCTAAGTATGAAACCGTAAATCTATACGTGAATGACAACTCCAACCCGGTTGCCAGCGAAATCGTCATGGATTCCAGCGCAGCGGTGGAGTTGCGCCTGCCGATGGGCCTACTGGTGGAGGGCGTCAACACCTTCTACTGCACGGTCGAGCGTCTTTCTGGCAACATCGAAAAGTCGCAGGAGTTGAAAGTGCTCTACTTCGTCTACGCGCCGGGCGGCGATGACCCGGTCGTGGGCGGGGGGCATTCTGCACTGGGCATCAGCGTCAGCCCGACCAGCGTGGATGCCGCGCAGGCGGCGCAGGGTGTGATCCTGACCCTGGATTGGCCCCATAAGCATCTTTATGACCTGGTGACCGTCGATTGCGGTGGCGTCCCGCTGACCCACCGGATCGAACCGACGCCGCTGGATCCCGTCCCCGACCTGACAAAGCCGCTGGTTCTTACCCTGTACACCCAGCATTTCGCGAACGACCCGAATAACTCGCAGTTCCCGATCAGGTACAACGTCATCAGCCAGACGAACAACTTCTCGGGCACGACGCATCTGGGGCAGTTCGATGCACGGGATCATTGGTCGGTGCCTTGCCTGATCGATGTCCACCTCGATCGTAAAGAACTGGAGATGCCGATCCTTCGAGAAATCCTGACTGAGAACAATGACGACCCGACCATCGTCGATCTGGACAAGTTGAAGGGGGGGCCGTTGTGGGCCTTGGTTCATCTGATCGATGCGATCTGGGACGTGGGTGATGAGATCCATCTGATGTTCACCGCGCTGGTGAATGGCAGTCCGGTTGCCAGCCATGAAGCAACGCTGCCGATCACGCAGGTACCGGGGCAATTCGCTTGGGACATTCCCAATGACAAGGTTATTGTCGACAGTATTGTGAGTGTTCGTTTTGAGCAGATCCGCGGGGGCAAGGTTATCGGTGTTTCCAAAGTGGCCGAGGCGCAGGTCATTGGCGAAGGCACCATCAAGTTATTACCGCCGAAACTGGTTGCACCGGCCGTCAGTCCCATCGACTTATGGCTTTATTCGAATGGTGTCACCGTGCGTATCGAGTATCTGGACGCCCGTGCCGGTGACAAGGCTCAGTTGATCGAAATCAACCCGCCGGCCGGTGCCACGCCATTTCCAGTGGTGGCTTTCAACACGAACAAGCGGACGAACACCGTCCTGACCCAGGCATTTCTTGCGGAGCGGCAAGGGAGCCAACTGAGGTTTCGCTGGGTGTTGATTCGGGGCGGCAAGGAGATTGCCCGGTCAGGGTCGTTGCTGGTGACTGTTGCACGGATTGAGGACGGCGATGCCCGTTTGCCGGTAGCGGAAATTCTGCAGGCGAAGGCGGGTGGACTAAATCTCGATGATTTTGATCTCGATGGTACCGTCCGACTTCTCCCATGGGTATTTATAGCGATCGGGCAGAGCATTAATGTAACGGTCGTGGATAGAAATCATGCACCGCTTCCGGTTTTGCAGAACCACCGTATAACAGAACAGGACGTGACAAACGGATTGACCCAGGCAATATCGCGTCCATGGCTCGATGCGTTATTTGATAATGCCGAAATAACACTCAAGGTCGAGGTAACAGTCGGCGGCCATACCGTTGTCTTCAAGGACGTTAACTACATCGTCAGCCTTCGATCGTATGCCGGCTCTGAAGACTTCGAAAGTTCACCTCTGATTGGTTTTAACCCCGGCTCCGTACATAAGTTTGCAAGTGGAATAACGCTAAAGTCACTGGGCGGAATTGTTCATTTGACGAATGTTCATACCACCGACAGAAACTACACGTCGCTACTCGGACGCGTCACGCTGAACATGCTAGGAACGGTTGAAATCACCCTTCCGGGTTTAGCCAGTCATGTCAGCTTTTTGTTCGTTTCGCACCAGTTGCACGAAGAGAATGCAGTCGTTTATATGGATGAACGAGGCAATGTCATTGGCACGATGCCATTGCCTTATACGAGTCTCTACCAATACGCCTATGTCAGTTTCAGTGCGCCAGGCAAGAGCAGAATAAAATCAATCATTATTCGTAATAGAGATGACATGTACGTCGACAAATTCGAGGTGAGGTAGATAAGGCACTTCGGTGCGCCGGGTTCTAGAGTCCTGGTCTGCTAACCAGGGTACAGCTGCCACCTCTTTTTGATAACGAAACCCTGCTGGTCAACGCCTGCGAATCCCGGGCGTCAGCCAGCGGGATGCTCTGTGAGTTCGCCGGGTTGATGGACATGCCCCATCGCAACATGATGCTGGGGATTCAATCGGTGGTCATGCTCGGTGAGCTGGCCGTCAACCGGGTGCTGGATAACCTTGATCCGCAAGGCTGACGAAAGTCTGTGGTGAGAGCACTTATTGTGGCGAGGGAGCTTGTCGGATCGCCGCACCGTCCCGCTCGGCTGCGCAGCAGTCGCAAAACCGGTGTATGCGGTGTACCTGAAACCTGCGGTTGCAGATTTTGGGGTCGCTTCGCAGCCGAGCGGGAGCAAGCTCCCTCGCCACAACAGCATGGCTGCCTGCAAAGTTGTGAAATCAGTTCTCCTGCGCCCGATAGGCCCCCGGCGTCAAACCCGTCCACTTCTTGAACGCCCGATGAAACGCCGAAGGTTCTGAAAACCCCAACTGCTCGGCAATCTGTTGCAACGATAGATCCGCCCGCCCCAGGTGATAAATCGCGATGTCCCGGCGTAACTGATCCTTCAATTCCTGAAAACTCGTGCCTTCCTCACGCAAATGCCGACGCAAGGTTTGCGGGCTGATGTGCAGGTGCGCCGCCACTGCTTCCAGGTCCAGCCAGCGTGCACTGTCGCGGCTGAGCAAGCGCCGCAATTGGCTGCTCAGGCTGTCGCCTTCGTCGGGGCGTGACAGCAGGTCGGCGGGGGAGCGCTCGAGAAAGTGCTTGAGGGTTCGTTCGTCCTGCAACAGCGGCATGTTCAGGTAGCGGCTGTGGAACAGCAGGCTACTCTGAGTAGTATCGAACGTTAGCGGGCAGGAAAACAGCAAGTCGTATTCGGCCCCGTGCTCGGGCCTCGGGTAGCTGAATGTGGCGTGTTCCAGACGAATGCGCTGGCCGATCAGCCAGCTGCCGAACCGATGCCAGATCACCAGCAGGCTTTCGCTGAGGAAGTGGTCCGGGTCCCACAGCGGCGAATCGTCGAGGCTCAGGCGAATCATCTCGCCTTCGCGGCTCAAGGTCAGACGCGGCGCCCCGGGAAACAGGCTGTAAAACAACAGGCCGCGATTGAGTGCTTTCTCCAGCGTGCGGCAGTGGATCACCGCGTGGCACATCATCGCGAAGCTGCCGGGTTTGCTCGGGGCCTGCCCGAAGCCCAGGTATTCGTCGTCCAGGGCCAGCCACAATCCCTGGATCAACCGGGTGAACTGTTCAGGCGCGATTCGGGCGCGCGGTTCTTCAAGCAACTCGGGGCTGATCCCCAGTTGCAGCAGCAGGCTCGAATAGTCGTAGCCACGTCGGCGCGCGCCGCCGAGGGCGGCACGGGCGAAATGGCTGGCGATGGTGCGTTCACGCATGGGGCAGGTCCGTCCACTGAGCAATGGATGGTAGCGGTGCCCATCGACGATGAACAAGGCGGATATCCGCCAAATTGCAGGACGAGGTCAGGTGGGTTGGCGGAAATCCGCCACATAGTGGTAACTGGTTGGTGACCAAAAGAAACCTGTAACCCTTGATGTCAAAAGGCTCGCAGGCTTTTTGGCGAATGTGGCACGGGCCTTGCAATACAACCAGCAGATGCCTGCCGTTGCGCAGCTCGACAAAACAAATCCCTCCAGTGCAGGAGGGTTCGCAATTGAAGTGTCTTGGGCAACAGATGGATGTTGTCACCGGGCGCTCTTGAGGAACTTTGCAATGACGACTCGTCAGCCACTGTACAAATCCCTGTATTTCCAGGTGATCGTTGCCATCGCCATCGGCATCCTGCTCGGTCACTTCTACCCGCAGACCGGTGTAGCCCTCAAGCCGTTGGGTGACGGGTTCATCAAACTGATCAAAATGATCATCGCTCCCATCATTTTCTGCACCGTCGTCAGCGGTATCGCGGGCATGCAGAACATGAAGTCGGTCGGCAAGACCGGCGGTTACGCGCTGCTGTATTTCGAAATCGTTTCGACCATTGCACTGCTGGTCGGTCTGGTGGTGGTCAACATCGTGCAGCCGGGTAACGGCATGCACATCGATGTCACCACGCTGGATGCCTCCAAAATCGCAACCTACGTGGCTGCCGGTGCGGATCAAAGCGTCGTTGGCTTCCTGCTTAACGTCATCCCGACCACCATCATTGGTGCGTTCGCCACGGGCGATATCCTGCAAGTACTGATGTTCTCGGTGATCTTCGGTTTCGCCCTGCATCGCCTGGGTGCCTACGGCAAGCCGATCCTGGACTTCATCGATCGGTTCGCCCACGTGATGTTCAACATCATCAACATGATCATGAAGCTCGCGCCACTCGGTGCCTTGGGCGCCATGGCGTTCACCATCGGTGCCTACGGTGTGGGCTCGCTGGTGCAACTCGGTCAGTTGATGGCTTGCTTCTACATCACCTGCCTGCTGTTCATTCTGGTGGTGCTGGGTGGTATCGCTCGCGCTCATGGCTTCAGCGTGCTGAAAGTGATCCGCTACATCCGTGAAGAACTGCTGATCGTACTGGGTACTTCCTCTTCGGAGTCGGTACTGCCACGCATGCTGATCAAAATGGAGCGTCTGGGTGCGCAGAAATCCGTGGTAGGTCTGGTGATCCCGACCGGCTACTCGTTCAACCTCGACGGTACGGCGATCTACCTGACCATGGCGGCAGTGTTCATTGCTCAGGCAACCGACACCCACATGGACATCACTCACCAGATCACTCTGCTGGTGGTGTTGCTGCTGTCCTCCAAAGGCGCTGCTGGCGTGACCGGTAGTGGCTTCATCGTACTGGCCGCTACCTTGTCCGCTGTTGGCCACCTGCCGGTTGCCGGCCTGGCGCTGATCCTGGGTATCGACCGTTTCATGTCCGAAGCCCGCGCGTTGACCAACCTGATCGGTAACGCGGTTGCCACCATTGTTGTGGCCAAGTGGGTCAAGGAACTCGACACCGACGTGCTGCAATCCGAGCTGGCCTCGGGCGGTCGCGGCATTGCCGACGAGCCTAAAGATGATGTTTTGGGCCACGTCGAAGGGGCAACCCCGACGAACGCCAAGTAAGCCTTGTTGTAATGAAAAACCCGCTTCGGCGGGTTTTTTGTTGCCTGCGATTTGAGCGTAACGGTCAGCGTCACTGGCACATAAGGTGATTGCTGCAATGTCCCGGGCTGCCTAGGCTTGGGGGACTGCACTGGAGAACGCTCATGCTCGGTCCACTGGCATCACTCAAGGTTCTGGATTTCTCGACATTGTTGCCGGGGCCGTTCGCCTCGTTGCTGTTGGCGGACATGGGCGCCGAGGTGCTGCGCATCGAATCGCCGACCCGCATGGATTTGCTGCGGGTGCTGCCGCCCCATGATCAGGGGGTGTCGGCCAGCCACGCCTACCTCAATCGCAACAAGCGCAGCCTGGCGCTGGACCTCAAGCAGCCCGAGGCGCTGGAAGTGATCAAGCAATTGCTTGCGGACTACGACATTGTGCTGGAGCAGTTCCGCCCTGGCGTGATGGAACGGCTGGGCCTGGGGTATGAAGCCTTGAAGGCGATCAATCCACGGTTGATTTATGTGTCGATCACCGGCTATGGCCAGACCGGCCCTTACAAGGACCGCGCCGGCCACGACATCAACTACCTGGCGCTGGCGGGCCTTTCGAGCTACACCGGCCGCGCCGACAGCGGCCCGTTGCCGTTGGGTATGCAGGTGGCAGATGTCGCGGGCGGTTCGTTGCATGGGGTGATCGGGCTGCTGGCAGCGGTGATCGCGCGGCAGCAGACCGGGCAGGGACAGCATCTGGATGTGAGCATGACTGACTGTGCCTTCAGCCTGAACGCCATGGCCGGTGCCGGCTACCTGGCCTGCGGCGTTGAGCCGGGCAGGGAAGAGCAGATGCTCAACGGCGGCAGCTTCTACGATTACTACCGGTCGCGCGATGGCCGCTGGTTGTCGGTGGGCAGTCTGGAACCGGGGTTCATGCAGCAATTGTGCACGGTGCTCGGCCGTCCGGAACTGGCGGCCGAGGGACTGTCGTCCGACCCCGCCCGGCAACGGGCGCTCAAGGATGCGCTGAACATTGAATTCGAAAAACACGACTTTGCCTGGCTGTGTGAGCTATTTGCCGGGGCCGATGCGTGTGTCGAGCCGGTGTTGAGCCTGGGCGAAGCGGTCGGGCATCCGCAGTTGCAGGCGCGGGAACTGGTGGCTGAGGTGCCGCGGGGCGATGGCTCGACCCAGGCGCAGATGGCCTGTCCGTTGAAGTTTTCAGCGGGGTTGCCTGAGCCGCGGCACATTGGCGCCCGGCTGGGTCAGCATACGGATCAGGTGTTGGGGGAGTTGGGGTTTAGTGTTGAGCGGATTGAAGCGCTGCGGCGGGCCAAGGTAGTTATCTAGCGTCTGTCCCGGCCGAAACTCAACTTATTCGACCCGCATTTCCCCGCTGAACACCAACGTACTGCGACAGCGCCGGCACAAATACCGCCGCCCCTGGCGCACCAGGCTATGACGCTGGGCCGAAAACGGGAAATCGCTGTCGGCGCAGGGGCATTTGTAGATGTAGCGGGTCACGCTGCGACGTTTGACGTCATAGGTGTGGCAGCGATTGGGCGGCAGTTCGTAGACGCCGCGCATGATCAATTGCCATTCTTCGCCATGGGGCTGGATGCGGTCGCCGAACAGTTGATGGGCGATCAGGTGCGCGACTTCATGCGCCACGGTCTGCTTGAGGAAATCTTCGGTGTTTTCCCGGTACAGCTGCGGGTTGAAGCGCAGCAGGTTCTCGTGCAAATGCGCGACACCGGCTTTTTGCCCGCGCAGCTTGAGGCTCACCACGGGGCGTTTGAAAGGTCGTTTGAAAAAGGATTCGGCTTGCAGGAAACAGTCTTCGACGCGGGTATTGAGTTGCTCGGGCATGCTTGATGGATCTCCAAGGATGTCGAGTATGCCGCAACCCCGAGGGCTTGCGAATCGCTCAGGCGCCGAATGGTCGTTGCTCGCATTAGAAGGCCGCCTTGCGGCGGCCTGTAGTGGCGGAGCGTGTTTTTATGTCGGCGCTTGTTTGTCAGTTGGTATAGACCGGTCCCACGCCAAGGCCCCAGACAATCACGGTAAACGCCATGATGGCTACCAGCACCACCAGTCCTACGGCGAGCACCGAGCTCGAAAACAGGAAGCCTTCGTCCGATGGAATGTTCATGAACGTTGGTAGCCCTACATACAGCAGGTACACCGTGTAGCAGACAGCCGCGGTGCCGACGATCATCCCCAGCCACAAGTGCGGGTACAGCGCCGCCAGGCCGCCGACGAACAGTGGGGTGGCGGTGTACGTGGCGAATGCGATACAGCGCGCCAGGCTCGGGTTGGCGTCATAGGTACGGGCCATCCAGTGAATGAAGGCGCCCATCACCGCGACACCGCCGAGCATCGCCAGGTACGACATGATGGTCATCCATAGCGCGCTTTCCATAGTCAGCATGACCGGCGCTCGGTTACCGATGACCCAGCCGACTTGCGTAGTGCCGATAAACGCCGATATGGCAGGGATCGCCGCCAGAATCAGGGTGTGCGTCAGGTACATGTGGCTGATGCTTTCTTCCTCGTCGCCACGGATTTCTTTCCATTCCTGGTCAGGGTGGGTAAAGAGTCCCACTACGTGATGGATCATGCCAGTCACTCCTCTTGTTGTTGCCATCGCCCCCCAGCGGAGCGCTTACAGGCCAAAGTGGCCAGGTAAGAACAGGTCTGAATACGCGTGCGACCTTATGTCGCAGTATAGAAAGGAGTTACTTGCAATAGTGCGAGGGCTTTAGAGCAAATCGCGCTGTAAACAATCTTGTTAATCGCCGCAAGGTCTGTGCCGAATGGAACCTGTGGCGAGGGAGCTTGCTCCCGCTGGGGCGCGAAGCGGCCCCAAAACAGTCCACCCTGTTGTGTCAGGCAAACCGCGGCGGCAGGTTTTGCGACTGCTGCGCAGCCGAGCGGGAGCAAGCTCCCTCGCCACAGGGGTATGCTCAAGTCATATAAGTGCAGGCTTCGCCCCGCCAGGGTTTTTGCGTAAAATGCCGGCCTTTCGTCACACCTCACGGATTTCGCGTCATGGGCACTCTTACGGTCAACCAGAACAAACTGCAAAAGCGCCTGCGCCGCCAGGCCGGTGAGGCTGTTGCCGATTTCAACATGATTGAAGACGGCGACAAGGTCATGGTCTGCCTGTCCGGTGGCAAGGACAGCTACACCATGCTCGACGTGCTGATGCATTTGCAGAAAGTCGCCCCGATCAAGTTCGAGATCGTCGCCGTGAACATGGACCAGAAGCAGCCAGGCTTCCCCGAGCACGTGCTGCCGGCTTACCTCAAAGAACTGGGCATCGAGTACCACATCGTCGAGAAAGACACCTACTCGGTGGTCAAGGAGCTGATCCCGGAAGGCAAGACCACTTGCTCGCTGTGCTCGCGCCTGCGTCGCGGCACGCTGTACACCTTTGCCGACGAAATCGGCGCGACCAAAATGGCCCTCGGTCACCACCGTGACGACATCGTCGAGACGTTCTTCCTGAACATGTTCTTCAACGGTTCGCTCAAGGCCATGCCGCCAAAGCTGCGCGCCGACGACGGGCGCAACGTGGTGATTCGCCCGCTGGCCTACTGCAACGAAAAAGACATCCAGGCCTACTCGGACCTCAAGCAATTCCCGATCATCCCGTGCAATCTCTGCGGCTCCCAGGAAAACCTGCAACGCCAGGTGGTTAAAGAGATGCTGCAGGAGTGGGAACGCAAGACCCCGGGCCGCACCGAGAGCATTTTCCGCAGCCTGCAGAACGTGATCCCGTCGCAACTGGCGGACCGCAACCTGTTCGACTTCACCAACCTGCGTATCGACGAAAGCGCCGCATCGCGGTTCGTCAACGTAGTGAACCTCTGACGGTTCAAGTCACTCAGACACACGGCGCTCGCGGGCGCCGTTTTCATTTCATCCCGTAGGAGAGGGCATGCGCGATTACAAGTGGCTGCACGAATACTGTCTGAACCGCTTCGGTTCGGCGGCTGAACTGGAAGCCCATCTGCCGGTTCCCAAGACCCCGGCGCAATTGCGCAAGATCAGCGACGACCGCTACCTCTCGACCATGGCATTGCGGGTATTCCGTGCCGGGCTCAAGCACAGCCTGGTGGATGCCAAGTGGCCGGCGTTCGAAGAAGTGTTCTTCAAGTTCGACCCGGAAAAAGTCGTGCTGATGAGCGCCGAACATCTGGAGCGCTTGATGCAGGACGCGCGAATCATCCGCCACCTGGGCAAGCTCAAGAGTGTGCCGCGCAATGCACAGTTCATTCTGGACGTGGCCCATGAGAAGGGTAGTTTCGGTGCGTTGATCGCCGACTGGCCGGTAACCGATATCGTCGGCTTGTGGACCTACCTGAAAAAACACGGCCATCAGTTGGGCGGGTTATCGGCGCCGCGATTCTTGCGGATGGTCGGCAAGGACACCTTCGTGCCGAGCTACGACGTGGTGGCAGCGCTGAATGCACAGCAGATCATCGACAAGGTGCCGAGCAGTTTGCGCGACCTGGCCACGGTGCAGAATGCGTTCAACCAGTGGCACGAAGAGAGTGGTGGACGGCCGATGAGCCAGATTTCGATGATGCTGGCGTATACCGTTAACCACTGACGAAGATGATCATTCCCACGCAGAGCGTAGGAACGATCACCGCGGGGCTATCAGGCGGGGGCAATCTCGCCTTCCCCCGCCAACTTGCGGTTCAACTGATACCGCCACCGCACATACAGCATCGCCGAGCAGAACACAGCCAGGCTCGCGCCCATCTCCAGCAAACCGAACAGCTGCCGGTTCGGGTCATAGGCGGCCAATGCGCCCTTGATGAAATACAGATTCACCACAAAACACATCCACGAATGCCCACGGGCACTGCCGACGATCATTCCCGGTGCCAGCAACAACAGCGGCACCAGTTCGATCAGCAGAATCACCCACGGCCGCGCGCCATGCAGGTCGGCGAACACCAGGTAGTAGGCGCAAAGCAGCCCCGCCAGGCTGAAAAAGCACAGCAGGCTGATGACGCGCATCGCCCGTACACGCGGTTCGAGCCATTCGATGGCAGGCAACACCTTAGGCTTCTTAGCCACGATGGCTCTCCAGTTTCTGCGCAGTCTTCGCCAGGCGCAGGCCCAAGGCACGGCACAATGCGACTTCATGTTCGTTCAAACCGCTTTTGCCATCGGCCCCGGCGTGATGACTGGCGCCGTAAGGCGTGCCGCCGCCACGGGTTTCCAGCAGCGCCGATTCGCTGTAAGGCAGGCCGGTGATCAACATGCCGTGGTGCAGCAACGGCAGCATCATCGACAGCAGTGTGGTTTCCTGGCCGCCGTGCAGGCTGGCGGTCGAGGTGAAGACCCCGGCCGGTTTACCCACCAGGGCGCCGGTCAGCCACAGGTTGCTGGTGCCGTCGAGGAAGTATTTCAGCGGTGCGGCCATGTTGCCGAAGCGGGTCGGGCTGCCCAGGGCCAGGCCGGCGCAGTTCTTCAAATCGTCGAGGCTGGCGTACAGCGCGCCTTCATCGGGAATGTCCGGCGCCACGGCTTCGCATTCAGTGGAGATCGCTGGCACCGTGCGCAACCTGGCTTCAAGGCCGGCCTGCTCGACACCGCGGGCAATCTGCCGGGCCATTTCATTGGTCGAGCCGCTACGGCTGTAATACAGCACCAGAATGTACGGCGCGCTCACGGCAGCAACTCCAGTACATTCTCCGGCGGACGGCCGATGATGGCTTTGTCGCCGACTTCGAGAATCGGCCGCTCCATGAGTTTCGGGTGTGCGGCGATAGCGGCGATCAATTGCGCTTCGCTCAAGCTACTGTCGGCCAGGTTGAGGGTTTTGTACTCGTCCTCGCCGGTGCGCAGCAATTGCCGGGCGCTGATTCCGAGTTTGCTCAACAGGCTCTGGATTTGCGCGGCGTCCAGTGGTGTTTCCAGGTAGCGGACGACCGTTGGCGTCAGGCCTCGGGCTTCGATGAGTTCGAGCGCACCGCGGGATTTCGAGCAGCGCGGGTTGTGATAAAGCGTCAGATCGGTCATGTGCGGGTCGCTTCTTGCGTAAAGTGGCGGCTATTCTAACTGTGCGGCGCGTAATCCAGAACCTTGGGAGGCGATGGGTCGCAGGTGCATTCTATTTTTGACAAGGATTGAGACATGACAAGGCGACTGGCAGCAGCATTGGCGATCATGGGGGCGTTATTGCTGGGGGGCTGTGGCAACGACTATGGCATCGACCAGAATGGTCACAAGGTCGCTGCCGAGCGTCTGGACAAACAATGGCTGGTGCTCAATTACTGGGCCGAGTGGTGCAGCCCGTGCCGGACCGAAATCCCACAGCTGAATGTGTTGGCCGAGCAGCTCCAGGGCAAGAAGATCGGCGTGTTCGGGGTCAACTTCGACAATGTGCAGGGCGAAGAGCTCAAAGGCGCCAGTGAGAAACTGGGGATCAAGTTCACCGTGCTGGCCCAGGATCCGGCCGACCTTTTCGAATTGCCGCGCAGTGAAGCGCTGCCAGTGACTTACATCATTGATAACAAGGGCAAGGTGCGGGAACAGTTGATGGGCGAGCAGACGGCGGCGGGGGTGATGGCGAAGCTTGAGGCGTTGCAGGCGACCAACTGACCGAGCACCGCCTGTGGCGAGGGAGCTTTGTGGCGAGGGGGCTTGCCCCCTCGCCACAAGTCACTTGGCTACAAACGAGGGGCAATCACCCCTCTTCAAGCCACCAACGCAATGGCTTGCCTTCGGCCGGCCAGAAGCGCATCTGGTCAATCGGTGAGACGTCCCAGCGCTGGACGTTTTCCAGCGCCTGCAGGAAGCGTTTTTCCTGCTCCATCAACGCCGGCGCGCAGAGTTTGCGGGTACTGCCGATCTTGCCGAAGCTGAGCTTTTCACCTTCCAGGGAATACGGCGCGAACCAGTGGTTGCAGCCGCCGTTACCGTAGGCCCGACCGTCGTCACCGAGCGTGATGGTCAGGTGGCTGTAGTCCATCAGCGGACGTTCGCCGATCCACTCCAGAATGTAACTGCGGTTCTGTTGCAACTTTACCGGCTCGGCGGCGCAGCCCAGCAGGCTGGCACCGACCATCGTGGTCAGAGCAAGGCGTTTCATCACGCAGGCTCCTGGCACTTCGGGCACAGGTGTTTTTCGCCGGCTGCGGTCCAGCCCAGCTCGGCAATCCGTGCGGTGGCGGCCGGTTTTTCAGCCTTGTTGCCCAGCTTGGCGTCGACCGCGAACTCGAAGCTCAGCTCTTTGGCGCAGCTGTCGCAGTTGACTTTCCAGGTGTGGATCGCCAGTTCGCCGAACACCGGACCACTGGCCACCGCGACCCATTGGCCGGGCGGGTTGATCAGGTGGCGAACCGTTTCGACGGTCAGGCGCATGGACAAGTCCTTGCTGCCTTTGAGGGTCACTACCAGCACGTCGTTGTTACGAATCGAGCCACCGTTGCCGGTGACTTGATAACGCCCCGGCACCAGGGCGCGGCATTCGGTGAGGGTGTGTTGCGGGTTCATCAGGCTGTAGCGGAAATCGTGTTCGACCATGGGTCCTCCAAATATGCGCGATATGCTAGCACGGGCATCAGCACAGCATGGCGTGGGCATGTGACCTTCGATCAGGTTCAAATTGCCTGCTAATCCATGGCAAACTGCCATTTTTGCATCTCTAAGGAACAGAAATGGCGTTGATCGAATGTTACGAGTGCAAGCAACGCATCAGCTCCACGGCGCCTGCTTGCATTCATTGCGGTGCGCCTGCGGCAACGGTGCACGCGGCTACTTCGACGGCAGCGCCTGTGGAAGCACCGCTTTCTTTCGGGCGTTTGCCGAGCAATGAGAGTGTGCCTCGGGTGACCCCGGCCGCCTTCGGGCGTAAACGAAAAACCGAAATCCAGGCTGAGGTCCCGGCACCGGTGCTCAATGGACCGCGTCCGGTGGAACTCTGGCTGAAACTGATGATTTTCTTTCTGCCGCCGTTTTTTGTCTGGTTCCTGCTGCGTCGCGGGCATTCAACGGGGCAGCGCTTGCTGGGCTTCGGCTGGCTGGGCCTGATGATCCTCTTGTCCAAGGCCTGAGCCGTTCAGCGCTCGACCTGATTCTGTGGCGAACCGGCCGCCCAGGCCGCGATGTTCTGCAAAGTTGTCGCGGCAATCGCGCCCAGGGCTTCGCGAGTGAGGAAGGCCTGGTGTGCGGTGATGATCACGTTTGGAAAGGTCAGCAGGCGCGCCAGCACATCGTCTTGCAGTGGCAGGTCGGAGCGGTCCTCGAAGAACAACTGCGCTTCCTCTTCATAGACATCGAGCCCCAGATAGCCCAATTGACCGTCTTTCAACGCATCGATCAGCGCCGGCGTGTCCACCAGACCGCCACGCCCGGTGTTGATCAACATCGCGCCGGGCTGCATGTGCGCCAGTGACTCGCGGTTGATCAAATGTTTGCTCTGCTCGTTGAGCGGGCAATGCAGGCTGATGATCTGAGACTCGGCCAGCAGTTGCGGCAAGCTCAGGTAGCGCGCGCCGAGGGCTTCGACCTGTGGGTTCGGATAGGGATCATAGGCCAGCAATTGGCAGCCGAAGCCGTGCATGATCTTCGCAAAGGTCGCGCCGATCTGCCCGGTGCCGACCACGCCGACGGTCTTGTTCACCAGGTCGAAGCCGGTCAACCCGTGCAGGCTGAAATCGCCCTCGCGGGTACGGTTGTAGGCGCGGTGCAGACGGCGGTTGAGCGCCAGGATCAACGCCACCGCGTGTTCGGCCACGGCGTGGGGCGAGTACGCCGGGACCCGCACAACCGTCAGCCCCAGGTGCTTCGCCGCCGGGAGGTCGACATGGTTGTAACCGGCCGAGCGCAGGGCGATCAGGCGTGTGCCGCCCGCTGCCAGGCGTTCAAGCACCGGGGCGCTGAGGTCATCGTTGATGAAGGCGCAGACCACCTCGTGATGCTCGGCCAGCGCCGCCGTGTCGAGGCTCAGTCGTGCCGGCTGGAAATGCAGTTCGATGCCGGCGGGCAGGCCGGCGGCGAGAAAACTCTCGCGGTCGTAGGTCTGGCTGCTGAAAAGAATCGTGCGCATGCTGTCCTCCTGGAAGTCTCAAACCCCGTAGCAGCCTTCGGCAGCTGCCATAGGGTTTAAGCTTAGCGTTCAGGCCCTCCTGCGTTATTGCGCTGCATCAGGCATTGATGCGCGCATGGGCCGCGAGGCGATTGATGGCGCGTTCGAGTTCTTCCAGCGCGACGGGGGCTTTCGGGTCCTGTTGCTTGAGCAGGGTTTCGCTGCGCTGGCAGGCGGCGCGCAGTTGCGGGACGCCGCAATAACGGGTTGCGCCGTGCAGGCGATGGACCCGCTCGATCAGGGCGTTCTGGTCGTTGGCTTCACGAGCCACGCGGATGGCCTCGCGGTCGGCTTCCAGGGAGGCCAGCAGCATGGCCAGCATGTCCGCCGCCAGATCGGCCTTGCCGGCCGCCAGGCGCAGGCCTTCTTCGTGGTCCAGCACCTGCAGTTCATGACCGCTGTTGTTATCGCTATTACGCTCCGGACCCTGATTGCGCAGCGCCAGGCCCGTCCATTTCAACACCACTTGCGCCAGTTGCCGTTCGCTGATGGGTTTGGTCAGGTAGTCGTCCATGCCGCTTTGCAGCAATGCGCGTTTTTCATTGGCCATCGCATGGGCGGTGAGGGCCACGACCGGCAGTGGCGTGCAATGCCGCTCGCTTTCCCATTGGCGAATGGCTTCGGTGCTTTGGCGCCCATCCATGCCGGGCATTTGCACGTCCATCAACACCAGATCGAAAGTCTCGTTCTGTACGGCCTTGACCGCGGCGTAACCGCTTTCTACCGCGAGCACCTTGGCGCCCATGTCTTCGAGCAGGGTTTGCACCAGCAGCAGGTTGGCCGGGTTGTCGTCCACGCAAAGGACCTTCGGCGCGCGGCTGGAAACCGGCTCGGCGGGGTCGCTGCGCTGCTGGCGCGGGTTGACCAGATCAGACAGGGCACGACGCAGCTTGCGGGTGCAGGCGGGTTTGGACTGGAGCTGGCTGTGGGGGTTGGGCACCGAGAGATGGAACAGCGTCAGTTCGGTGGTCGGGCACAGCACCAACACTCTGCAGCCCAGGTGTTCAAGGTCCCAGATGTGCTGGTTGAGGCGCTCCGGCGGCATGTCGTTGCTGGTGATGCCGAGCACCGCCAAGCCGATTGCCTGATCGGTCTGGTGGGCGCCGGTCACGCCATTGGCCAGGCTTTCCAGGGTATTGAACGGCGTGACGCTCAGGCCGCAGTCTTCCAGTTGATGCTGCAATGCCTGACGGGCCAGTTCATGGTTTTCCAGGACAGCCACCCGCTGCCCGAGCAACGGTGGGCCGGGCAGGTCTTCGGCGTCGTCGCGGGTTTTGGGCAGGCTCAGGCTGATCCAGAATTCCGAGCCTTCGCCCGGCGTGCTGTCGACGCCGATCTCGCCGCCCATTTGTTCGATCAGCCGTTTGGAAATCACCAATCCGAGGCCGGTGCCGCCGGGTTGTCGGGACAACGAGTTATCGGCCTGGCTGAAGGCCTGGAACAGGGCGCGCACGTCCTGGTTCGACAGACCGATGCCGGTGTCCTGAATGCTGATGCGCAGTTGCACGCTGTCTTCATGCTCTTCTTCGAGCATCGCCCGGGCGACGATGGTGCCTTCGCGGGTGAACTTGATCGCATTGCTCACAAGGTTGGTGAGGATCTGCTTGAGTCGCAACGGATCGCCCACCAGCGACAGTGGCGTATCGCGATAAACCAGGCTCACCAGCTCAAGCTCTTTGGCGTGGGCGGCCGGGGCGAGGATGTTCAGGGTGTCTTGCAGCAGGTCGCGCAGGTTGAACGGAATATGGTCGAGCACCAGTTTGCCGGCCTCGATTTTCGAGAAATCGAGAATCTCGTTGATGATCCCCAACAGGCTGTCGGCAGACTTTTCGATGGTGCCCAAGTAATCGAGCTGGCGCGGCGTCAGTTCGCTTTTTTGCAGCAGGTGCGTGAAGCCGAGAATGCCGTTGAGCGGCGTGCGGATTTCATGGCTCATGTTGGCCAGGAACTCGGACTTGATCCGGCTCGCCTCCAGGGCTTCCTTGCGCGCCAGATCCAGCTCGATGTTCTGGATTTCGATGGTTTCCAGATTCTGACGCACGTCTTCGGTGGCCTGGTCGACGCTGTTTTGCAATTCTTCCTGAGCGTTCTGCAGCGTCCCGGCCATGCGGTTGATGCCGGACGCCAGTTCATCCAGTTCCTGGCTGCCGAGGGGCGGCAGGCGGGTTTCCAGGTGACCGTCCTTGAGTTGTGCCACGGCTTGTTTGATCTGGCTCAATGGCCGATTGATGGTTCGGCCCATGCGTAACGCCAGCAGCGCCGCACCGGCCAGGCCTCCGCCGATCAGCAGCAGGCTGGCGAACAGGCTGCGGTAGCCGCGCAGCAGCATGCCGTTGTGGGACAGTTCGAGTTCGACCCAGCCCAGCAGGCGGTCGGCTTCATCGGGGATCAGGTCACCAGCCAGGTTGCGGTGCTTGCCGAACACCGGCAGCAGGTAACGCGTGGCGTCATTGCCACTGCGGCGCAGCAACTGTGAACCGTTGCCCAGGGGGGCCTGATTGAGCATGGTCGGGCCGGCATGGGCCAGCGGCGTGCGGTCGGGGGCGAGGAAGGTCACCGCGCGCACGTCGGTCTGTTCCAGGGACTGGGTGGCGATGCGCTCCAGCAGCTCGTTGTCTTTGCGACCCATGGCCGGGGCCACCAACGGTGCCAGCTGTTCGGCGATCATTTCGCCGCGTTGCATGAGCTGGGCTTGCAGGTCCGATTGCTGCATCCAGGTGAAATAGCCGCCCAGGACCAACGCCATCAGGGTGGTCGGCAACAGGGTCAGTAACAGCACGCGGCCTTTAATTCCCAGTTTCTTGAGCACGCATCTCTCCTGCATCCAGCTGTTTATTGACCTGCACATGCGTCCGGCACGCGCCACTTGCGCAGTGTAGCGATTTGCATGCGGGCAATCTTCGTAAAATTGATGTCGTCATTCGTCGGTCAGTTCAATGCTTTGGTCCAGGGAGACAAACCTTGGGTTGCCCCTGGAGAGGCAATCTTGAATAATCAGCAATTGAGAATTATTTGCAGATACTCATGACTCCCATCGCGATTGGCCATCCTCGCATCCTCTCTATCGAAGACGATCCAGTGCTCGGTGCTTATGTTCATGAGCATCTGGGGCGCTGCGGTTTTCAGGTGACCTGGTGCCAGAACGGGCAGGAAGGCCTGGCGATTGCGCGCCAGCAGGCCTTCGATGTGGTGTTGATGGATATTCTGTTGCCGGGGCTCGATGGCCTGGCGGTGTTGACCCAATTGCGCCAGAGCCATTCCACGCCAGTGGTGCTGATGTCGGCGCTGGGTGCCGAGGCGGATCGCATCAGTGGTTTTCGCCTCGGGGCCGACGATTACCTGCCCAAGCCTTTCAGCATGGCCGAGTTGCGGGTGCGCATCGAAGCGATCCTGCGGCGGGTGGCGTTCGACCGTCGACCAGTGCCGATACCGACGCCCCCTGCGACGGACTGCCTGCGTTTTGACGATGAACTGGGCGAGGTCTTTTGGGGCGAGTACGCGGCCGGCCTGACCCGCAGCGAGTACCGCTTGCTGGACACGCTGAACCGCAACGACGATGAAGTGTTGAGCAAGGCGTTCCTTTATCAGCAGGTATTGCAGCGCGGTTATGCGCCCCATGACCGCAGCCTCGACATGCACATCAGTCAGATTCGCCGCAAGCTCAAGGCCATCGGTTACACCGAGCGTGAAGTGCGCACGGTTTGGGGCAAAGGGTACGTATTGAGTGCGGTCGATGAAGTGGTCTGACGCGCCGGGCCGCACGGTGGTCCTGCAACAGCAACTGCTGCGCGATCTGTCCCACGAATTGCGCACGCCGCTCAGCCGGTTGCGGGTGGCCTGTGAAAGCGAGCAGGACCTGGAGCAATTGCGCGAGCGCATTAGCCGGGAAGTCGACGGCATGCAGCGCCTGGTCGAGGATGCGCTGCAACTGGCCTGGCTCGACACCGAGCGCACGTCTTTGCCCGATGAAGCGATCCAGGTCCAGGCTTTGTGGGAAATGCTCACGGAAAACGCTTGCTATGAAAGCAGCTGGCCGGCGAGTCAGTTGCACTGTGCGGTGGATGCCTCCTGCTGGGTGCGCGGCCATCTCAATACCCTGGCCCAGGCGCTGGAAAACATTCTGCGCAATGCCATTCGTCATTCACCGCAGGGCGGTGCCGTGATGTTCGGTGGCCGGCGTGATGGCGACTTTTGGCACCTGTGGCTGGAGGACGAGGGCGGTGGGGTGGCTGACGAGGATCTTGAGCGAATCTTCGCGCCGTTCATCCGGCTCGACGGCTCACGGCCGGGGGAGGGTGGGTTCGGATTGGGGTTGAGCATTGCGAGGAATGCGGTGCAGCGGCAGGGCGGGCGGCTTTGGGCGGAGAATGCAGGGCGGGGCTTACGGCTGAATATGCTGTTATTGGCTGATCTCCATGGCGACAATGATGACGCCCCCGCTCCCACAATTGATATGTGTCGACCACAAATTGCGTGATCAACCCCGGCCGCGAAGAGGCTTGCTGATTTTGCCGGAGCGTTCCCGTTATTTTGTACGACCTTTCTTAAAGGGTATCGCCGACATCTTAAGCCTGACTTGACGGAATAGACTCGCGTTTTTCCTCGTCCTCCAGGAGTTCGGTATGAATGCATCCAGCGTCCCCGGCAACGCACACGACGACCGTTTCAATGAAGTGCTTGCGCTGATTCAAAATGCCAAACAGCAGGCCATGCAGGCGGTGAATACCCAGTTGATCGAGCTGTATTGGCAGGTCGGTGCTTACATCAGCCGCAAGCTGGAACAGGCTGAGTGGGGCGATTCTGTGGTCAGCCAACTGGCTGAGCATCTGGCTCAGACTCAACCGGGGTTGCGCGGGTTTACCCGGTCGAACTTGTTTCGCATGCGCCAGTTCTATGAGACTTATCACGCTGAAGAGAAAGTCGCACCACTGGTGCGACAATTGTCCTGGTCGCATAACCTGATCATTTTCAGCCAGAGTAAACGGCCGGAAGAGCGGGAGTTCTACGTGCGTTTGGCAGTTCAGGAAAAATGGTCGAAGCGCGAACTAGAGCGTCAGTTCAAAACCGCACTGTTTGAACGAAGCGTGACCCAACCAGCAAAAATCTCAGCAGTGCTGAGACAAGCCCACCCGGCAGCGCTTGAGATATTCCGCGACGCCTACATGCTCGAGTTTCTCGACCTGCCGGGTGGCCATGCCGAAACTGATCTGCATAAAGGGTTGATGGCGCGCCTCAAAGAATTCCTGAGCGAGCTTGGCCGCGATTTCTGCTTTGTCGGTTCCGAGTATCCGCTTCAAGTGGGTGGGTGTGATTTTTCCCTGGACCTGCTGTTCTTCCACCGTGGCCTTAATTGTCTTGTAGCCATTGAGCTTAAGGTCGGTCGTTTTAAGCCGGAGTATTTGGGCAAGCTGAACTTCTATTTGGAAGCGCTGGATCGCAAGGAGCGCAAACCCCACGAAAACCCGGCCATCGGTGTGTTGCTCTGCGCCAGTAAGGATGACGAAGTGGTCGAATACGCCCTTAACCGCAGCCTGTCGCCAGCGTTGATCGCTGAATACCAGGTCCAGCTTCCGGACAAACAGCTGCTGCAGGCCAAATTGCATGAGTTTTATGTATTGAATATTGCACAAGGAGAAGAGGAGTGAAGTGCTTATTCCCATAAGCCATAAGCCCCTTACTTTGCGTGATATGGCCTGCGCACGTTTGCCGGTATGATAGGCGCCCCCGCAGTCCGGATTGCGAATACGCCATGACCTTGCAGTACCCAACCATCGCCGATTGCGTCGGCAACACTCCGCTGGTCCGTTTGCAGCGCCTGCCTGGCGTCACCAGCAACACGCTTTTGCTCAAGCTCGAAGGGAACAACCCGGCGGGTTCGGTCAAGGATCGTCCGGCGCTGTCGATGATCACCCGCGCCGAATTGCGCGGGCAGATCCACGTCGGCGACACGCTGATCGAAGCGACTTCGGGTAACACCGGGATTGCCCTGGCCATGGCCGCCGCGATCAAGGGTTACAAGATGATCCTGATCATGCCGGACAACTCCAGCGCCGAGCGTAAAGCCGCGATGACGGCCTATGGCGCCGAGCTGATTCTGGTCAGCCAGGAAGAAGGCATGGAAGGCGCGCGCGACCTCGCCCAGCGAATGGAAGCCGAAGGCCGTGGCAAGGTGCTCGATCAGTTCGCCAACGGTGACAACCCCGAGGCGCACTACACCACCACCGGTCCGGAAATCTGGCGTCAGACCCAGGGCACCATCACGCATTTCGTCAGCTCGATGGGCACCACCGGCACCATCATGGGTGTCTCGCGCTACCTGAAAGAACAGAACGAGAACGTGCAGATCATCGGTCTGCAACCCATGGAAGGCTCGGCAATTCCGGGCATCCGCCGCTGGCCGCAGGAATACCTGCCAAAGATTTATCAGGCCGATCGCGTGGACCGGATCGTCGACATGGCGCAAAGCGAGGCCGAGGACGTGACCCGTCGTCTGGCGCGCGAAGAAGGCATTTTCTGCGGCGTGTCTTCGGGCGGTGCAGTGGCGGCGATGCTGCGCCTGTCCAAAGAAGTTGAAAACGCGGTGATTGTCGCGATCATCTGTGACCGTGGCGACCGTTACTTGTCGACCGGCATTTTCGACGCGCCAAACTGATGGCCAAGCAAGAGAGAGGCCTGCGCTTCCAGCCCACGGGCGGCAGCAAGGCCCCGCAAGTCCCGACCGGCAAAAAGCAGCGTTTGACCATCGAGCGCCTGGCTAATGACGGTCGCGGTATCGCATTTTTTGAAGGTCGCACCTGGTTCGTTATCGGTGCCTTGGCCGGTGAAGAGGTCGAGGCGCGGGTCTTGGGTGCCCACGGTAAAGTGGTCGAGGCGCGTACCGAGCGGGTGTTCCAGGCCAGCCAATTGCGCCGCCCGGCACCGTGCGCCCATGCCGGTCGCTGCGGTGGTTGCAGCGTGCAGCATCTGCCCCACAACGAACAACTCGCCCTGAAACAGCGCATGCTCGCCGAGCAATTGTCGAGGGTTGCCGGCGTCGAACCCGAAGAGTGGGCTACGCCATTGAGCGGTCCGGAATTCGGCTACCGGCGTCGTGCCCGGGTGGCGGTGCGTTGGGACATGAAGGCGAAAAAACTCGAAGTCGGTTTCCGCGCAGCGGGCAGCCAGGACATCGTCGCCATCAACGAGTGCCCGGTGCTGGTACAGCCCTTGCAACCGATCATGACCCGCTTGCCGGATATGCTGCGGCGCTTGAGCAAACCTCAGGCACTGGGGCATGTGGAATTGTTCAGCGGTTCGTCATTGGCGGTATTGCTGCGGCACATGGCGCCGTTGTCCGAAGCCGATATGACGATCCTCAAGCAATTCTGCGCGCTCCATGAGGCCCAGTTGTGGCTGCATGGCGACGGCGAGCCGCAACCGGTCGAGGCCGATCAGACCCTGGGCTATCGCCTTGAACCGTGGGACTTGAACCTGGCGTATCGGCCTGGAGATTTCATCCAGGTCAACGCCGGGGTCAACGAAGCGATGGTCGCTCAGGCGCTGGAATGGTTGGCGCCGAAAGCCGATGAGCGGGTTCTGGACCTGTTCTGCGGGTTGGGCAACTTTGCCTTGCCGCTGGCCAGGACCGTTCGTGAAGTGGTGGCGGTGGAAGGTGTGCAGGCCATGGTCGAGCGGGCCGCCGCGAATGCCGCTAGTAATAATTTGCATAACGCGAAATTTTTTCAGGCCGATTTATCCCAGCCTTTGGCTGATGCCGAATGGGCCAGCGAAGGCTTTTGTGCGGTACTCTTGGACCCACCTCGCGACGGTGCTTTCGAGGTGGTGCGCAAGCTTGCGTCCCTGGGGGCCGAACGATTGGTTTATGTGTCGTGCAACCCTGCAACTCTGGCGCGCGACACGGTCGAATTGATCAAGCAGGGCTACCGGTTAAAACGTGCCGGGATTCTCGATATGTTTCCTCAAACGGCGCATGTCGAGGCCATGGCGTTATTTGAAGCGAGCTAGGATGGCTCGTCTGGTCCGACTGACCGTCCGTGCCGCCACGCATCAGCCCGGCGGGGCGCCCGGACAATGAAGGTCAGCGATTTGACGCATTGAATCTGCGTCGTAGGGAAGGTAAAGCAAGATGGTACAGGTGAGAGCACACCAGCCGATCAACACTGACGGCAGTATCAATCTCGAGGCTTGGCTCGATCACGCGGTCAGTATCGATACGGCACTGGATCGCGAAGCCTTGAAAGAAGCCTGCGAGTTCGCTCGCGAGGCCGAACAACAAGCCAATGCGGCGAAAAACCTGTGGTCCGAAGGGACCTCGAGTTTCCGCACCGGCCTTGAGATCGCCGAGATTCTCGCCGACCTCAAACTCGATCAGGATTCGTTGGTCGCGGCAGTCTTATACCGCGGCGTGCGCGAAGGCCAGATCCAGTTGCCGGCGGTCAGCCAGCGCTTCGGCCCGGTGGTCGCCAAACTGATTGACGGCGTGCAACGCATGGCGGCGATCAGCGACAGTCTGAGTCCGCGTAAATCCATGGTGATGGGCACCCAAGGCCAGGTGGAAAACCTGCGCAAGATGCTCGTGGCCATGGTCGACGACGTGCGCGTCGCGCTGATCAAACTGGCCGAACGCACCTGCGCGATCCGCGCGGTGAAAACCGCCGACGACGAGAAGCGTAACCGCGTCGCCCGTGAAGTCTTCGACATCTACGCGCCGCTGGCTCACCGCCTCGGTATCGGTCATATCAAGTGGGAGCTGGAGGACTTGTCCTTCCGTTACCTCGAGCCCGACCAGTACAAGCAGATCGCCAAGTTGCTCCATGAGCGACGGCTGGATCGCGAGCGCTTCATCAGCGATGTGATGACCCAGCTCAAGAACGAGTTGCAGGCCACCGGCGTCGAGGCTGACATCAGCGGCCGTGCCAAACACATCTATTCGATCTGGCGCAAAATGCAGCGCAAGGGTCTGGAGTTCAGCCAGATCTACGACGTGCGCGCCGTTCGCGTGCTGGTGCCGGAAATGCGCGACTGCTACACCGCGCTCGGCATCGTCCACACCCTGTGGCGGCACATCCCGAAAGAATTCGACGACTACATCGCCAACCCGAAAGAGAATGGCTACCGCTCGCTGCACACCGCGGTAATCGGCCCTGAAGGCAAGGTACTGGAAGTGCAGATCCGCACCCACGCCATGCACGAAGAAGCCGAGCTGGGGGTTTGCGCGCACTGGCGATACAAGGGCACCGACGTCAAGTCCGGCTCGAACCACTACGAAGAGAAAATCTCCTGGCTGCGTCAGGTTCTCGAGTGGCACGAAGAGCTGGGCGATATCGGCGGCCTTGCCGAACAGCTGCGGGTCGATATCGAGCCGGACCGGGTTTATATCTTCACTCCCGACGGTCATGCCATCGACTTGCCGAAGGGCGCGACACCGCTGGACTTCGCTTACCGCGTGCACACCGAAATCGGTCACAACTGCCGCGGCGCCAAGATCAACGGGCGCATCGTGCCGCTCAACTACAGCCTGCAAACCGGTGAACAGGTCGAGATCATCACCAGCAAGCACGGCACCCCGAGCCGCGACTGGCTGAACCCGAACCTGGGCTACATCACCACGTCACGGGCGCGGGCGAAGATTGTTCACTGGTTCAAGCTGCAAGCCCGCGATCAGAACGTTGCGGCCGGTAAAACCTTGATCGAGCGCGAACTCAATCGCCTCGGCCTGCCGCAGGTGGATTTCGACAAGTTGGCCGAAAAGGCCAACATGAAGACCGCCGAGGACATGTTCGCTGCGTTGGGCGCAGGCGATTTGCGCCTGGCGCAACTGGTGAACCTGGCGCAGCAACTGGTCGAGCCGGAACGCGGCAACGAACAGCTGGAGCTGATCCCGCGCAAAGCCACCGGCTATAAACCGGGCAAGCGCGGCGATATCCAGATCCAGGGCGTCGGCAACCTGATGACCCAGATGGCCGGCTGCTGCCAGCCGTTGCCGGGGGACGCCATCGTCGGTTACATCACCCAGGGCCGTGGCGTGAGCATCCACCGTCAGGACTGCGCCTCGGTGCTGCAACTGGCCGGGCGCGAGCCGGAGCGGATCATCCAGGTCAGCTGGGGGCCGGTGCCGGTGCTCACCTATCCGGTGGACATCATCATTCGCGCTTACGACCGTTCCGGTCTGCTGCGTGACGTGTCGCAGGTGCTGCTCAACGAGCGGATCAACGTGCTGGCGGTCAACACCCGCTCGAACAAAGAGGACAACACTGCGTTGATGTCCCTGACCATCGAGATTCCGGGGCTGGATGCGCTGGGGCGGTTGCTGGGGCGTATTTCCCAGTTGCCGAACATCATCGAAACCCGCCGTAACCGCACACCGTAAGGCGTTCACTTTTTTGTGGCCGCCAAGCTTTTGTGGGGCTGGCTTGTCGGATCGCGGCGGTGCGGCGATCCGACAAGCCAGGTTCCCACAGGTTCTCGCAGAGATTGATTGATGTATTCACTTGAAGACCTGCTGCACCTGATGAACCGTCTGCGCGACCCGCAGTACGGCTGCCCGTGGGACATCAAGCAAACCTACGCCACCATCGTCCCGCACACCCTGGAAGAAGCCTACGAAGTTGCCGATGCTATTGAACGCGGCGATTTCGATCACTTGCAGGGTGAGTTGGGCGACTTGTTGTTCCAGGTGGTTTATTACAGCCAACTGGCTCGGGAAGAAGGGCGCTTCGAATTCGCTGGCGTGGTCGACAGCATCACGCGCAAGTTGATCCGCCGTCATCCTCACGTATTTCCCACCGGGGATCTGTACGCGCCGCTGGACGTCCCGCGTCTGAATGAAGAGCAGGTCAAGCAACGCTGGGAAGAGATCAAGGCCGAAGAACGCGCCGAGAAGTCTTCGGCGCCGGAGCAGTTGTCCTTGCTCGATGACGTACCCGCGGCACTGCCGGCGTTGTCCCGTTCGGCAAAACTGCAGAAGCGCGCAGGGCAGGTCGGGTTCGATTGGCCGGACGCCTTGCCGGTGCTCGACAAGGTTCGCGAAGAGCTCGATGAAGTGCTTGAAGCCATGGCCGACAATGACTCGGCGGCGATTGCCGATGAAGTCGGCGACCTGCTGTTTTCCGTGGTCAATCTGGCGCGTCACCTCAAGGTCGATCCGGAAACCGCACTGCGTGGCGCGAACACAAAATTTGAAAGACGCTTCCGATTTATCGAACAGGCATTGCGCGACACCCACCGTCCCATAGAAGATTGCACCCTCGAAGAGTTGGACGCCTTGTGGGGCGAAGCCAAACGTCAGGAAAAGAATTTGCCCAGCTGCGGCTGAGCTGTTGCCTAAGTGAGTAAGCACCATGAGCCTTTCCCTTCGCGACCAGTTGCTCAAAGCAGGGCTGGTCAACCAAAAGCAGGCCAAACAGGTCGGCAAAGAAAAACAGAAACAACAGCGTCTGGCCCACAAAGGCCAGATCGAACTCGATGACTCCCAGCAGCGTGCGGCTCAGGAAGCCATGGCCGAGAAGGTCAAGCGCGATCAGGAGCTCAACCGTCAGCAGCAGGAGAAGGCCGAGCAGAAGGCCCGAGCCGCCCAGGTCAAGCAATTGATCGAAGTCTCGCGCCTGCCCAAGCTGAACACCGAGGACTACTACAACTTCGTCGACGACAAAAAGGTCAAGCGTATCTCCGTCAACACCCTGATGCGCAACAAGCTCAGCAGCGGTTCCCTGGCGATCGTGCATCACGCTGGCGGTTATGAAGTGATCCCTCGTGAAGCGGCCCTGAAGATTCAGGAGCGCGACCCACAGCGCATCGTGCAGCTGAATGTGAAGACAGAAGAAGTCAGCACCGAAGACGATCCGTACGCGGCCTATCAGATTCCTGACGATCTGATGTGGTAAGCCGTTAGCAGCTGCAACAACGACAAACCCCGCTCATGGCGGGGTTTGTCATTTTCAATGCGGTGGTTATGCAGAACGCGCTTCGCGTTGCTGCTCCAGTGATTCCAGTTCGGCCTTGTATTGGTGGGCTTCGGTCTCGGAGTGGAACATCCCGACCAGCAGGTCTTGTTGATGTACATCCCAGATGCGGATACCGGCGGCGATGCCTTCATGGGACATATGTGAATCGTCGCGTTCAGTTACTTTTACAGTCATCTGCTAGCTCCAATCTCTGTTATCTGCAGCAAGGCGTGTGCAGGCCTTTGTTATAAGTTTTGTTAGCTGGCTAAGTAAACGACTGAAATCGGTAACGGACTTTTTCAAAAACGGAGAAAGTGCTGCAGCCCGCGAAATACGCGACATTCAGTCGCAGGCTGTTGAGTTCCATGACAAATGTTTCATGTTTCAAGGGCTGTCTGGCCGTAGATAAAACCTGGCCAAAAAAAACGCCCCGAACCAGTCGGGGCGTTTTTATGTGTGGCGTAGGCGGGTATTACTTACCCTGCCAGCGCTTCAGTACCAGCGTGGCGTTGGTGCCACCGAAGCCGAAGCTGTTGCTCATCACGGTGTTGATGGTGGCGTCTTCGCGAGTCTTGGTCAGGATTGGCATGTCTGCCACTTCCGGGTCCAGTTCGTCGATGTTGGCGGAACCCGCCATGAAGTTGCCTTCCATCATCAGCATGCAGTAGATCGCTTCGTGAACGCCGGCGGCGCCCAGGGAGTGACCCGACAGGCTCTTGGTGGAGCTGATGGCCGGAGCGTTGTCGCCGAACACTTCACGCACACCTTTCATTTCCATCACGTCGCCGACCGGAGTCGAGGTGCCGTGGGTGTTCAGGTAGTCGATCGGTGCGTCAACGGTGGACATGGCCATCTGCATGCAGCGGATGGCGCCTTCGCCGCTTGGGGCGACCATGTCGTAGCCGTCGGAGGTCGCGCCGTAGCCAACGATTTCCGCGTAGATCTTCGCGCCGCGGGCCAGAGCGTGTTCCAGCTCTTCGACCACGACCATGCCGCCACCGCCGGCGATGACGAAACCGTCACGCTTGGCGTCGTAGGCACGGGAAGCTTTTTCCGGGGTTTCGTTGTACTGGCTGGACAGGGCGCCCATGGCGTCGAACAGGAACGACTGGCTCCAGTGCTCTTCTTCACCGCCGCCGGCGAATACGATGTCCTGCTTGCCCATCTGGATCTGTTCCATGGCGGTACCGATGCAGTGAGCACTGGTGGCGCAGGCAGAAGCGATGGAGTAGTTCAGGCCCTTGATCTTGAACGGGGTGGCCAGGCAAGCGGAAACAGTGCTGCTCATGGTCCGCGTTACGCGGTATGGGCCGACGCGCTTGACGCCTTTCTCGCGCAGGATGTCCAGCGCTTCCATCTGGTTCAGCGTGGAGGCACCACCGGAACCGGCGATCAGGCCGGTACGCGGGTTGGAAACTTGCTCTTCGGTCAGGCCGGAGTCTGCGATGGCATCTTTCATGGCCAGGTAGGCGTAAGCCGCCGCGTGGCCGACGAAGCGATAGATCTTGCGATCGATCAGCTCTTCGAGGGGAAGGTCAATGGAGCCGGAAACCTGGCTACGCAGACCCATTTCGGCATATTCCGGGTTGAACCGGATGCCAGGGCGGCTTGCACGCAGGTTAGCGGAGACGGTCTCTTTGTCATTGCCCAGGCACGAAACGATGCCCAGACCAGTGATAACGACGCGGCGCATGCGGATAACCCTTAGAAGTTGTCAGTGGAGGTGAAAACGCCGACCCGAAGGCCTTCGGCGGTATAGATTTCGCGGCCGTCGACAGTCACGGAACCATCGGCGATGGCCATGTTCAGTTTGCCTTTGAGGACGCGTTTGATATGGATGTTATAGGTGACTTTCTTGGCGGTCGGCAGTACCTGGCCAAAGAATTTCACTTCGCCCGAACCCAGGGCGCGACCGCGGCCCGGCAGGCCTTGCCAGCCGAGGAAGAAACCGACCAGTTGCCACATGGCATCGAGGCCCAGGCAGCCCGGCATCACCGGATCACCTTCGAAGTGGCAGGCGAAGAACCACAGGTCTGGAGTGATATCCAGCTCGGCGACCAATTCACCTTTGCCGTACTTGCCACCCTCTTCGGAGATCAGGGTGATGCGATCGACCATCAGCATGTTCGGGGCGGGCAGTTGCGCGTTACCCGGGCCGAACAGCTCACCACGACTGCAGCGCAGCAGGTCTTCCCGGGTAAAGGCGTTTTGTTTGGTCATGCGAGCTCCTCAATAGTCCATGCGGCAGGGGGGCGAATCTTCCCGGCCGATCGAAGCGTTCATGCCTCGAGTCAGCAGCCTACTCATAGACTATTGCGTTGTAGTGAAAGTCACAGTACCAAGGACATGAATGTACACTTGTGCACTGAAATTATTATTCAAGCCCCTTTTAGGGCCTGTTCGGGTGCCTAAGACTGCCGCACTTTCGTCTTTCACGCCAGTCGCAGATCGTCGAAAGGCCTGCACTACTGCACCCAACGCTGCAGAATTTGCTGCAGATCAGTGCGTTTAAAGGGCTTGGCCAGGTAATCGTTCATTCCCGCGGACAAACAGGCTTCACGATCGCCCTGCAAGGCGTTGGCCGTCAGGGCAATGATCGGCACGTCAGCGCAGCCGGGCAGTTGGCGAATCTGTCGGGTGGCCTCGTAGCCGTCAATGACCGGCAGTCGGCAATCCATCAGAATCGCTTCGAAAATCAGGCTCTCGGCGCTGCGCACCGCTTGTGCACCATCGGTGACGACGCTGACAGTAAAGCCCAGGCTGCGCAACATTGCTTCAATGACGGTGCGGTTGACCGGGTTGTCTTCCACCAGCAACACATTGCGACCTTCGCCGTGGCCATTGCCGGTATGTACTCGCGGCGTCAGCACCGGCAACGACTGCTTATACAGCGCCAAAGGAATTTCCAGGGTGAACACCGAGCCGACGCCTTCTTCGCTTTGAGCACGCAAGGTGCCGCCCATTCGTTCTGCCAGAGTGCGGGCAATCGGCAGCCCCAGCCCGGTGCCACCGTAACGTCTTGAAATAGTACTGTCGGCCTGCTGGAACGCGTTGAACATCAATTCCAGGCTTTCGGCCGGGATGCCGATCCCGCTGTCGCGCACGGTGCAGGTGAACCACAGCAATTCGTGATCCAGCGACTGCCACTGCGGTTCGATCGTGACGCGGCCCCGTTCGGTGAATTTCAGCGCATTGCCGACCAGGTTGACCAGGATCTGCCGGATCCGCGTCGGGTCGCCCTGAACCTGCAGGGCGCGCATGTCCTCGGGGATCTGCAGTTGCAGGTCAAGCCCACGTTGCACTGCGCCGTGCTGGAACGACTGGGCGCAACTGGTGATCAGGTCCGCGAGGTTGAATGCAATATGCTCCAGCTCCAGTTCCGAGCGTTCGATGCGCGAGAAGTCGAGAATGTCGTTGATCACTTTGAGCAGGTGTTCAGTCGATTCAGAAGCCAGCGCGGCGTACTCGATCTGTTCCTCGGTCATCGCGGTGGTTTCCAGCAGTTGCAGCATGCCCAGCACGCCATTCATCGGCGTGCGCAGCTCATGGCTCATCATCGCCAGGAAATCGGATTTGGCGTTGTTGGCCTTTTCCGCTTCCTCGCGGGTCTGGATCAATTGCGCCATGGCCTGATGCTGTTCGCGGCTGGCTTGTTCAAGGCCCTGGGCAAGGTTGTTGATGTGTTGTGACAGGGCGCCCAGTTCGGTGTCATCGACAATCGGCAGGGGCGTTTTGTAGTCGCCTTTCTGGATCGCCTTGACCGCATTGCCGATGTCATGGATCGGTTGCGACAGGCTGCTGGCCAGACGCCGAGCCAGCAGAAAGGTAAACAGCAGGGCGAACAGAGCCAGGATCCCGGCCTTGAACAGGATTTCCTGCTGGCGCTGGTTGAAGGCGTCATTGGACAGACCGACGATCACCCGGCCCAGGTAATCCTCTCCCGGCTTCGTGGGGGCGGTGCGGCTGTTCTGGAAGAAGTCATTGTTGAGCGCGATGCGTTGCAGCCGCACCGGTGCCTGGAACACTTCGACCTGGTGCGAACGATTGTGGGTTTCCGACGGTTGTTCGACGTACACCAGAACCCGGTTGGTGCGGTCCTGAACCTCCAGAAAACGCACATTGGGCGTGGCCAGGGTGGCTTTGAGCAAACTCTCGAGCACGTCGTTATTACCCGAGATCACCCCGTATTCGGTGGCCGGCGCCAGTTGGTTGGCGATCAGTTGACCGGTGTGGTTGAGTTCCTGGCGCAGGTCCTGGATTCGCACGAAGGTGAAAAAACTGATCAGCAGCAACGTCAGCAGCAGCGCCGGGCCGAGGCTGATGATCTGGGTACGGGTATTGATGTCCCAACCGCTATGGAAGGTCATGGGCGATGTTCTCCTTCGGCCAGCTGTGTTGCGACAGAGGCTTCATTCATCGGTTCAATGCTTAATGAACGAGCCACTTGCGGGTTGCTCAAGACCTTGAAGTGCTGCGGATAAAGGGTGCGCGACCAGGTGCTGGAGGGGCGGTCGAGCAGTTCGTCGAGAATCTTCAGCCAATCGCTCTGGTCGCTGTAGGTGCTGGCGAGGCTGCCCGCCCTGACGAAGGCGGCATTGGGACCGATCAGCGGCAGCTGCCGTGCATAGCTGCTGAGCAGCAGGTTTTTCACGGTTTTGGGGTTGTACAGATCAGGATCATCCAGGCCCAGCAGCACATCGCTGTTTTTCAGCAGGGCCTGCAACGGGCGACTGTCATTGGTGTTGTCCCAACGCTCGGTGACCACTTCAAGGCCCAGGGGCAGGGCTGCCTGATGCAGTTCCTTCAGCAGGAATTCGCTGTGGCTGTCGAACAGCACGCCGACCCGTCGAGCCTCGGGCAGGACGAGTCGGGTCAGGCGCAATTGTCGATCCAGCGGCGGATCGCTCCAGAGCAGGCTCAGGTGCGGTGGCGAAACATCGCCAAAGCGTTGGTGGGCTTGCAGACGGCTGATGCGCAGCACCAGCGTTGCCGGGCCTTGGGCGTCTTGCAGGCGCCAGTCGAGGCTTTGCAAGTCGAGCAGAATCAGGCGGGTGCTCGCAGGCAGTTGGCCGGGTGCCGGCAAGCTGGCGACCGGCTGGAAACGCACGCTGTCGGTGGGGCGCAACTCGCTCAGGGCCTGGACGAAAGACTGCACGCCAGGGCTGTCGTCGGCGCCGGTCAGCAGAATGTCGGCGGCCCGGGCCGGCAGATTGCACAGCAGCCCGGCAAACACCAGGCACAGCCCGGCCAGCAGGCGGCCAAGGGTTGGCGTCTTCCGTGGCAGGCAATACGGCATCTTAAAACTCCAGCTCCGCGCTGAAGTAGAGCACCCGGCGTTCGTCGTAGTTGTTGTCGACGAAAGTGGTGGGCTGATTGTCGAGGCGTTGCTGGAGGATCCCGGCCAGCTCCAGATTGGCCTTGCCCAAGCCGATACGTTTGGCGAGGCGGGTGTCGACCCGTTCGAAGCGGTAACCGTTGAGGGCGTCGGCGCCATAGTAGAAGAGCGCGCTGTTCCAGCCCTGGCCCCAGTTGCGCAGCCAACCGGCGGAGCCGCTGTTGCGCGCCGTTTGTTGTGCATCCAGCGGGTTGCTCGCCTCGGCATCGACATAGGCGTACGTCAGGCGCAGACGATCGGTGCTGCTGACGCGCCAGTCCAGTTGGGTTTCCGTCCCTGAGAATCGTGAGCTGTTCGAGTTGCTGGCAATGTACTGATTGTTGCGCAGCGGTTCGCTGATCATGCCGTTGATTTCGTCGTAGAACAGCTTCACATCGACCGTCAGCCCCCAGTCTGTGAAGTAGCCGTTGTAGCCCAATTCCCGGGAACGCATGCGTTCCTGTTCGAGGTCACCCGGGCCACGGGTCCTGACGAAATAGCGGGCGCTGGTCTGGCCATAGGCACTGGGTTGCAGGTTGGTCACCTGGTAACTCCAGTTGACGCTGTTCTCGAACATGTCCGGCGAGCGGACGGCTTCCGAATACACCGCGCGCAAACCGTGGCGCGGGTTGATCAGATAGTTGACCGCCAGTCGCGGGGTCAGTGAACTGCCGGTCAATTGCGTGTCTTCGAACATCGCCCCGCCTTGCAGCAACCAGTGCTCGGTGGCGCGCCACTCGAGTTGGCCGAACGCCCGCCAGGTGGTGTCGTCGAGCGTGCCATTGAAGTAGGTCTCGGAATCGGCCCGGTCGTAACGATAGTTCATGCCGCTGACCAGCCGCAGCGTGTCGGACAGGCTGAGGGTGTCTTGCAGTTCGAGGTCGTAGCGCGACTCTCGGGCACTCTGGTCGATGTCGCCGCACAGCGTTTTGTTCGCGCCGTTTCGCCATTGCGCCAGAACCTGATTGGCCAGGTCTTGTTCTGCCGCTGTACCGGGGGGCGCGCCGGTGAAACGAGCGATGTTGCGCGCCAGGCGTTCGGTGTAATTGGGATTGAGGTGCCAAAGTTGGGTCAGCTCCGGGCTGAACGAGATCTCGGCATCGCAGGCACGCCAAGTCTGCTGACGATCCCAGTGTTGCGCCGAGCCTTGAATATAAAGGCTGTGATCAGGGTTGATGTCCAGGTTCCAGCGCAGCGAGCCGGCGTAGTCCTTGGCGATGACGTCGGAATTATTCCCAGCGGCGGTAATCCCTGAGAACACCGGGCGGTAGGTATAGGGCCGCTGGTTGGTCCCGTCCTTGGCGTTCAGTTGCCAATCGATGCTCTGATTCTCATTGAGCGTCTGGCTGACGGCGAGGCTGAAGCGATTCAAACGACGGTTGTCGCGATAATCGGCGCCGGTGCGGTCCGAGTCGAACCCATCGTCTTGTTGGCCGGACAGTGACAGGCGCAAGTCGCCGCTGTCCCAGCCCATACCCTGGCTGGCGTAGAAATCGTTGATGCCGCGTTGGCCTCGGGTGATTTTCAGCCGCGTGCCGTGGCTGTCGGCCGGTTTGCGGGTGATGATATTGACCACCGCCATCAGCGCGTTGGCGCCGTAGCTGACGGTGTTCGGGCCACGGAAAACCTCGATGCGCTCGATGTCTTCCATGGCCACCGGAATATCACTCCAGTCCACCGTGGCCAGGCCCGCGCGGTACACCGAGCGGCCGTCGATCAGCACTTGCATGCGCCGCGCTTCGCTGGCGTTGGTGCCGTGGTAGTTCACCGCTGCCTGGTTGCCGCTGATATTGCCGACCATCATCCCCGGTACCAGCCGCAGCAACTCGCTGATGTCCCGCGCGCCGCTGGCGTTGATCAGTTCGCTGTCGATCACCGTCATGCTGCCCGGCACGGCCGCCGGCGACTGCTTCAGGCGCGTCGCGGTGAGCACTTGCGGCAACGGATCGTTGTCCAGGAACAGGTCGTCGGCCAGCAATGGCGAGCTGAACATCAGCGCCAGTACCAGTGGCGAGCGAGGAGAGGGAGAGCCAAAAGACACGGCACGGCCTTGATAGCGATTAATTGGCGCGCATGTTAACCGAGCGCAATGACTTTTCCAGTCACGTTGTGGGCATTTTCCTCGGTTTTCTTGGTCTTCTTCCTACAAGTGCCGGTAATTGATGTCGGGGCTGGCCGCGACTGGGCCGCTCCGTATAATGCGGGCATCGCCACTGGTATGGATTAACGGATTGCATATGACTGAACAGCGCCCAATTGCGGTCCTGGGAGGCGGAAGTTTTGGTACCGCCGTGGCTAATCTGCTGGCCGAGAACGGGCATCAGGTGCGACTGTGGATGCGTGACCCCGAGCAGGCCGAGGCTATTCGGGTCAATCGCGAGAACCCGCGTTACCTCAAAGGCATCAAGATTCTTCCGGCGGTGGAGGCAGTCACAGACCTGCAAGCCACGCTGGAAGCCTGCGACCTGTGCTTCGTCGCGTTGCCCTCCAGCGCGCTGCGCTCGGTGCTGGCGCCTTACGCTCAGCTTTTGAGCGGCAAAATGCTGGTGAGCCTGACCAAAGGCATCGAAGCCCATACGTTCAAGCTGATGAGCCAGATTCTTGAAGACATCGCCCCGCAAGCGCGCATCGGCGTGCTGTCGGGGCCGAACCTGGCCCGTGAAATCGCCGAACACGCGCTGACCGCCACGGTGGTTGCCAGCGAAGACGAAGACCTTTGCCAGCAGGTCCAGGCCGCGCTGCATGGCCGGACCTTTCGCGTATACGCCAGCGCCGACCGCTTTGGCGTGGAGCTGGGCGGGGCGCTGAAAAACGTTTACGCCATCATCGCCGGCATGGCGGTGGCGTTGGGCATGGGCGAAAACACCAAGAGCATGCTGATTACCCGGGCACTGGCGGAAATGACCCGCTTCGCGGTCAGTCAGGGTGCCAACCCGATGACGTTCCTGGGGCTGGCGGGCGTCGGCGATTTGATCGTCACCTGCTCATCGCCGAAAAGCCGCAATTATCAGGTCGGGTTTGCCCTCGGCCAGGGCTTGAGCCTGGAGGACGCGGTGACGCGTCTGGGCGAAGTGGCCGAAGGCGTGAATACCCTCAAGGTGCTCAAGGCCAAGGCTCAGGAAGTAGGTGTATATATGCCGCTGGTCGCCGGATTGCACGCGATTCTGTTCGAAGGGCGCACGCTTGATCAGGTGATCGGGTTGTTGATGCGTGGCGAACCGAAAACCGATGTGGACTTTATTTCCCCCAGTGGTTTCTAAGCACTTAACCGATACGAGCAGGGAGCGAGACAGACATGAACGATCCGAAAGTAGAAGAAGGCAAGTACGAATCCATCCTGCTGCGGGTGCTGTGGATGATTGTCTATGTGCTGGTCTGGCAAGTGGCGCAATTGATCCTCGGCGCAGTGGTGCTGGTGCAGCTGATCTATCGTTTGATATATGGCGCACCGAGCGCCAGCCTGATGAATTTCGGCGACAGCCTGAGCCAGTTTCTGGCGCAGATCGGTCGTTTCGGCAGCTTTCACAGCGACCAGAAGCCCTGGCCGTTCGCCGACTGGCCAGCGCCGCGTACACCGGAAGGTGAAGCCCCGCACGTTGTGGCGCCGGCGCCGCATCCGGCCCGAGATGAGGAACCGAAACTATGAAACTCTGGGTATTGCGTCATGGTGAAGCCGAACCTCACGGTACCCGTCCGGACTCCGAGCGGGCCCTGACCGATAAGGGGCGCAAAGAGGTGAAGCGCATCGCGGCCAAATTGAAGGGCAAACACCTGACTGCCATTTATGCCAGCCCTTACCTGCGAGCGCAGGAGACCGCAATGCTGGTGCGTAAGGAGCTGGGTTTTGCACCGGAGATTCGCACCGTCGAATGGCTGACGCCCGACAATAATCCGCAAGCAGTGGCGGAGCAGTTGGTTTCCGTGGATCACGCACTGCTGGTCAGCCACAACCCGCTGGTCGGTAACCTGCTGGGCTATTTGCAGCATGGTCACGTGCAAGACCCGGAGCGGGTCGGCACCGCCGGACTGGCGGAGCTTGAGGGCGATGAACTGCTGGTCGGGGCGATGAAGCTCAACGGCATCAAAACCCCGTAACCGGCTCCCACTGGACCGGTGTCGTTGCTGATTTTTGTGTGAAATAGTCAACCAAGCACTTGCTTGGTTGACTACGCTTGCTCCAGACCAGAAATATGGGAGCAAGTCGCATGTCTGCTGCTTTTCGTTTGCCACTGGACGTCTTCTACGAGCGCGAAGCCCGTCATCCACGCCAGCGCTTTCTGGTTCAGCCGACAGGGGGTGGCCAGGTCGAGACGCTGACCTGGGCCGACGTCGGTCATCAGGCGCGCTGTGCCGCCCACTGGCTGCGGGCTCGCGAATTGCCGCAAGGCAGCCACATCGCATTGATCTCGAAAAACTGTGCCCACTGGATCATCGCCGACCTGGCGATCTGGATGGCCGGGCATGTCTCGGTGCCGCTGTACCCCAATCTGACCGCCGAATCCGTGGCTCAGGTGCTTGATCATTCTGAAGCTGCACTGGCGTTCATCGGCAAGCTGGATGACTGGCCGGGCATGTCCGTCGGGATTAGGCCTGACCTGCCGACCATCAGCCTGCCGCTGTGCCCGGTGGGCACTTTCAATTTCAGCTGGGCCGACCTGCAACGCAGCTCACCGATTCAGGACGACCCCAAGCCCGCCGCCGATCAACTGGCGACCATCATTTACACCTCTGGCACCACGGGCCAGCCCAAAGGCGTGATGCACAGTTTCGGCACGCTGGGATTTGCCACCACCCATGGCACCCGGTTGTTTGGCCTGAATGAGTCGGATCGCCTGCTGTCCTACCTGCCGCTGTGCCATGTCGCCGAGCGGATGTTCGTCGAGCTGGCAGCGATCTACACCGGGCAAACGGTGTTTTTCGCCGAGAGCCTCGACACCTTCCTCACCGATTTGCAGCGTGCCCGACCGACCGCGCTGTTCGGCGTGCCACGCATCTGGACCAAATTCCAGATGGGCGTGTACGGCAAGATCCCGGCAAAACGCCTCGACTTCCTGCTCGGCCTGCCTTTCATCGGCAAACGGGTAGGGCACAAAGTCCTCGCCGGGCTGGGGCTGGACGCTTTGCGCATCGCCTTGTCCGGCGCGGCGCCAGTGCCGCAGACCTTGTTGGATTGGTATCGAAAACTGGGGCTGGACGTGCTGGAGGTGTATGGCATGACCGAAAGCTGCGGTTACTCCCACATCGGCCTGCCCGGTCAAAACAAACCCGGCTGGATCGGCAAGCCATGCCCGGAGGTCGAAGTACGGGTTGAGCCATCAGGTGAAGTGCTGGTGCGCAGCGGCGCGACCATGCTCGGCTATTTCAAGGAGCCTTTGAAAACCGCCGAAACCCTCACCGAGGACGGCTTCCTGCGCACCGGTGACAAGGGCGAGGAAGACGCCGAGGGCAACCTGCGCCTGACCGGGCGCCTGAAGGAAATCTTCAAGACCAGCAAAGGCAAATACGTGGCCCCGGCGCCGATCGAGAATCGTCTGGCGGTGCATTCACGGATCGAACAAGTGTGCGTGGTCGGCGATGGCTTGAGCGCGCCACTGGGGTTGTGCGTGTTGTCGGCGGTCGGTCAGCAGGACGCCAGCGGGACGGCGAGGGCGGGTTTGCATTCAAGCCTGGAACAACTGCTGGAGGAGGTCAACGGCGTCCTCGACCGGCATGAACGCTTGCATCGGCTGGTGGTGGTCAAGGACAGTTGGGCGGTGGAAAACGGCTTCCTGACACCGACCCTGAAGATCAAGCGCAACATGATTGAAGCGGCTTACGGTGCGCGCTTCGAAGAATGGAGCGCGCGCAGCGAGGCGGTGCTGTGGCAGGATTGAGTCACGAACAACACCAACAAAGGAACGCAACGATGAGTCTGTGGCGCACCACTCCCAACATCGAGCAGTTGAACGCTATCCAGAAAAACACCATAGGCGAAGTGCTGGATATTCGCTTTGAAGCCTTCGATGACGAGTCCCTGACCGCGAGCATGGTCATCGACCACCGTACGCACCAGCCTTATGGCTTGCTGCACGGCGGCGCCTCGGTGGTGCTGGCCGAAACCGTTGGCTCGATGGCCAGTTTCCTGTGCATCGACGCCAGCAAGTTTTATTGCGTGGGCCTGGAAATCAACGCCAACCATTTGCGCGGTCTGCGCAGCGGGCGGGTGACGGCGGTGGCCAAGGCGATTCACATCGGGCGCACCACCCATGTCTGGGATATTCGCTTGACCAGTGATGAGGGCAAGGCCAGTTGTGTGTCGCGCCTGACCATGGCGGTGGTGCCGTTGGGGGAGAAACCGCCGGCGCGATGAGTTTCGACATGTTCTGTGTAGCAAGGCGAGGGGCATTCTTGCTCCCCCGCCATAGCCCTGACCCGACTGTCATCATTCCTGTCAGTTACGGTCATTGCTGTGGGACGCCGTCTTACGGACAATCAACGTCTGTTTTTCGCACATGGATCTGCCGGTATGTCGCAACAGATATTTTTCGCCCACGCCAATGGCTTTCCTTCGGGGACCTACAGCAAGTTGTTCGCGGCGCTGGCGCCCGAGTACCAGGTGGCGCATCTGGAGCAGCACGCCCATGACCCGCGTTTTCCGGCGGACGATAACTGGAACAATCTGGTGGATGAGCTGATTCATCACCTCAAGCAACAGCCGGAACCGGTCTGGGGCGTCGGCCACTCTTTCGGCGGCGTGCTGCACCTGCACGCCGCGTTGCGTTGCCCTGAGTTGTATCGCGGCGTGGTCATGCTCGATTCACCGGTGTTGACCCGCACCGATCAATGGGTAATCCGTGCCGCCAAACGCTTCGGTTTTATCGATCGCCTGACCCCGGCCGGTCGCACGTTGGGGCGACGGGAAGAGTTCGCCGATCTGGAGGCGGCCCGTCTGTATTTCGCCGGTAAAACCCTGTTTCGCGGTTTCGACCCGGAATGCTTCGAAGCCTATCTTCAACATGGTTTGCAAAAGGTCGGCGACAAGCTGCGCCTGCGTTTCGACCCGGCCACGGAAATCAGCATCTACCGCGGCGTACCGCACACCAGCCCTGGCCGCGCGCGGCAGTTGAAAGTGCCGCTGGCAGTAGTTCGCGGGCACAAGAGCCGCGTGGTGATGCGTCATCACGCCCGATCCGTCGGGCGCATGCCTCTGGGCGAGTCCTTGACCCTGCCCGGCGGCCACATGTTTCCCCTCGAACGTCCACAAGACACGGCCACGCTGCTGAAGAATCTGTTCAGTCGCTGGGACGGTCGCCGCCAACAGGATTGCGCATGAATAGCGTCGTCGAAGAAGTTCGCCTGAGCCTGCCGCATATCGAGTTGGCGGCGCACCTGTTCGGTCCCGAGGACGGCTTGCCGGTGATGGCCTTGCACGGCTGGCTGGACAACGCCAACAGCTTTGCCCGGCTGGCGCCGAAGCTCAAAGGCTTGCGCATCATCGCGCTGGACATGGCCGGGCACGGTCACTCGGGGCACCGGCCGAACGGCGCCGGTTATGCGCTGTGGGACTACGCCCACGACGTCCTGCAAGTGGCCGAGCAGTTGGGATGGAAACGTTTTGCGCTGCTGGGGCATTCCCTGGGGGCGATCGTCTCGCTGGTGCTGGCCGGGTCGTTGCCGGAGCGGGTGACTCACCTGGCGTTGATCGACGGCATCATTCCTCCTACAGACAAAGGCGAAAACGCCGCCGAACGCATGGGCATGGCCCTGCAGGCGCAGCTGGATCTGCGGGAAAAACGCAAACCGGTCTACAACACCCTCGACCGGGCCATCGAAGCGCGCATGAAAGGCTTGGTGGCGGTCAGTCGCGAAGCCGCCGAACTGCTGGCCCAGCGCGGCTTGATGCCGGTGCCGGGCGGTTATACCTGGCGTACCGACAACCGCCTGACGCTACCGTCGCCGCTGCGTCTGACCACTGAGCAGGCGATGGCTTTCGTCCAGCGCGTCAGTTGTCCTGCACACCTGGTGGTCGCGGCTGACGGCATGCTCGCCAAACATCCCGAGTTGCTGGAACGTCTACCCTTTAGCCATGAACAGTTGCCTGGCGGCCATCACTTGCACCTCAATGACGAACCCGGTGCCGGTCTTGTCGCAGACTGTTTCAATCGGTTCTTCGCCGTTCCTTGACTTGCGTCGGGCAACTGTCGAGGCTGGGCGGGTTGAAATGGGAGACAACCATGATAGATCTGTACACCGCAGCGACCCCGAATGGCCACAAGGTCTCTATCGTGCTCGAGGAACTCGGCCTGCCCTACACGGTGCATGCCTTGAGTTTCGACAAAAAGGAACAGAAGTCCGAGGAGTTCCTCAAGATCAACCCCAATGGCCGGATTCCGGCGATTGTCGACCGCGCCAATGGCGATTTCGCCGTGTTCGAGTCCGGCGCGATTCTGATTTACCTCGCCGAGATGACCGGCAAACTGCTGCCCCAGGATCCGAAAGGGCGCTCGGTGGTGTTGCAGTGGCTGATGTTCCAGATGGGCGGCATCGGCCCGATGCAGGGCCAGGCCAACGTATTTTTCCGCTACTTCCCGGAAAAGCTCCAGGGCGCCATCGATCGCTATCAACATGAAACCCGACGCTTGTATGAAGTGCTAGACACGCGTCTGCAAACCGTGGAATTCCTGGCGGGCGAGTACAGCATCGCCGATATCGCGACCTTTCCGTGGGTCCGTGGCCATGACTGGTCCGGTGTCTCGGTGGACGGCTTGCCTGCCTTGCAACGCTGGCTGGCCGCCATGGAAGCACGCCCTGCGGTGCAGCGTGGTTTGCGGGTGCCGGAGCGCATCGATGATGCCAGTGTCATCAAGGGTGCCCAGGCCATGTTGATCCGATGAACCTATCCATGCGTTCACTCACTCTGCTGGCGCTGTGCAGTTTCAGTCCCTGGTTATTGGCCGCTGACATTCCTGGCAGTCAGGACCTGCCTATCGTGCCGCGCATAACCGATGCGCAGATCGTCGACTATCGCCCGACGGTAGAACTCGAGCGGATTTACCCGCTGGGTTCGATCCGCAAGATCAGCGGCCAATTGCGTTTCGACGGCCAGGTCACCGCTCGCGGTCAAACCACCTCGGTCACCTACGAATTGCCACCGGAGCACTCCTCCACCGATGCCTTCACCGCCGCCCGCGAAGCCTTGCAGAAGCAGGGCGCCGAGCTGTTGTTCTGGTGTCAGGCCCGGGATTGTGGCGAAAGCAGCCTGTGGGCCAATGAAGTCTTCGGTAACGCCAAGCTCTATGGCGCCGATAATCAGCAGGCTTATTTGCTGCTGCGTCTGGCGGCCCCCCAAGAAAACACCCTGGTGGCGCTGTACAGCATCACTCGCGGTAATCGCAGGGCTTATCTGCACGTCGAACAGTTCGATGCCTCGGCGCCGTTGGGTGATTTGCTGCCGACGTCCGCGACGTTGCTGCGCCAGCTCAAAAGCACCGGGAAACTCGATTTCCCCAAACTCGACGGCGACCCTGACGACACCTGGCTGCGTTTGATTTCCCGAGGCCTGAACCTGGACACCACACTGCGAGTCAGCGTTTCCGGGCCCAGTGCCGAAGCCTGGCGCCAGGCGTTGATCGGCCAGGGCGTGCGCACGGCGCGGATGGAAACCGGCAGCGTCGAAGGCTCTGGCCTGCACTTCGAACTGTTGCGATAAGCTTCATTTGGCGAATGCGTCTGCGCATTTGCCTACTCTTTGCGGGCTGACTTTTTTCGGGATCTTACATGGTCAATAACGATCGGCTGTTGGTGCAGATCCTGCTGCTGGTGCTGTTTGGCGCGAGTTTATGGGTAATGGCGCCGTTCTGGTCGGCGCTGTTCTGGGGGGCGGTGCTGGCGTTTGCCAGTTGGCCGTTGATGCGTCTGTTGACCCGTTGGCTCAATGGTCGTGAATCCCTGGCGGCGCTGTTGCTGACACTCGGCTGGATGCTGCTGGTGGCGGCACCGCTGGTGTGGCTGGGGTTCAACCTGGCGGACCACGTGCGCGATGCCACGGCGTTCATCAAGGATGTGCAAGTCGATGGTCTGCCCGAAGCACCGGTCTGGGTAGGCAGTATTCCCCTGGTCGGCGAGCGGTTGGTAGGAATCTGGAACAGTATCGATCAGCAGGGCGCGGCGATGATGCTAGCGATCAAGCCGTATCTGGGGCAGGTCGGCAACTGGTTGCTGGCACGCAGTGCGCAGATTGGCGGCGGGATTCTCGAACTGACGCTGAGTATTGTCTTCGTGTTCTTTTTCTACCGGGACGGGCCGCGGTTGGCGGTGTTTGTCCATGGGTTGCTGGAGCGGTTGATCGGTGACCGCGCCGGGTATTACATCGAATTGGTGGCGGGCACCGTGCAACGGGTGGTCAACGGGGTGATCGGCACAGCGGCGGCGCAGGCGGTGCTGGCGTTGATCGGCTTCCTGATTGCCGGCGTGCCTGGGGCACTGGTGTTGGGGATTGTGACGTTTTTGCTGAGCCTGATTCCGATGGGGCCGCCGTTGGTGTGGATTCCGGCCACGGCGTGGCTGGCCTGGAAGGGTGAGTACGGAATGGCGGTGTTCCTCGGGATCTGGGGCATGTTCATTATCAGCGGGGTCGACAACGTGCTTAAGCCGTACCTGATCAGCCGGGGCGGGAATTTGCCGTTGGTGATTGTGCTGCTGGGGGTGTTTGGCGGGTTGATTGCGTTCGGGTTTATCGGTCTGTTCATTGGCCCGACGTTGTTGGCCGTGGCTTACAGCCTGTTGACCGATTGGAGCAAGAGCCAGGCTCGGGTTGAAGATCGCCGGCCCTAAGTTTTTTGTTGGGTCTTAGGGCCGCGAAGTTTTTTGACTCAGGTCGCCACGTTCAGGTGTTTGCCTACGGTCGCCACGTTGTCGAGCGAGTACTGCTTGCTCAGGTTGGCGATCATTTTGTTCAGGGCTTCGGTCACGTTGAACTGATGGGTGGAGCTGTCGGAGTTCTGCTCGGGGCCGGCTTGCAGGACGGCTTTCAGTTCATCGTTGCTGACGCCACCGCTGCTGTCGCTATCGAGTACTTTGAGCAACGCGGCGCTGGTGTCGGTGGCGGTCGATGAAGTGCTGTCGCTCGCCTGCAACGCGCTGCTCAGTTCCGTGGTCGTGACACTGCCATCGCTGTCGGTATCGAGTTGGCTGAACAGCTCTTCGCTGGACATCTGCTGAGGTGGCGGTGGCGGCGGGGTCAGGCTGGCGGCGAGTTCGTCCTGGCTGACGGTGCCGTCTTCATTCTTGTCCAGGGCCGAGAAGATTTTCGAGCTGTCGGCCGTGCTGCCGGCACTGGTCAGGCCATTGCTCAGCTCATCGCTGTTGATGGCGCCGTCGCCGTCTTTGTCCAAAGCGCTGATCAGCGCATCGGCCAGCTCGGTGTTCGGTGCCTGATCGTGCGGCGGTGGCGTCGGAGGGGCCATCGCGGCCATCTCTTCGCTGCTCAGGCTGCCGCTTTTGTCGCTGTCCAGATCGCTGAAGTTCTTGCTCAGGCTGACCAGCAGACCATCGTCGTTTTTCTGCGACAGGGCGCTCTTGAGCTCATCTTGATCCACCGCTCCGTCGCTGTTGTTGTCGAGTTTGGCGAGCAGTTCTTTCTGGAATTGCTGGCTACGGGCGCTGTTGGTGGCGGTACTGCTGGTGCTGGTATAGCTCGTGTAGCTGCTGACACTACCGATCATTGTGCTCACTCCTTGGAATGGGAAACCGGTGGGTGCACCGGCTTATGCAGCCTCAAGGGGCAAGTTATCGTGGGTATGTGGGATTTGTACCGATGGGTACACACAACTTATCCAGTCAGACCCGGATCCTGTGGGTGCGGGCTTAGACGCGGGGCAGGCGGATGACGGCGGTCAGACCACCGCCGGGCGTTTCTTCCAGGCTCAACTGCCCGCCCAAACGCTCCGCGGCTTCCCGGGCGATGGTCATGCCCAGGCCGACGCCGCCGGAGTTGCGATTACGCGAACCTTCCAGGCGAAAGAACGGTTCAAACACCGCTTCACGTTTTTCCGCCGCGATACCCGGGCCATGGTCAATGACCCGGATTACCAGTTGTTCGCGACTGTCCTCAAGCGTGATCAGCGCGTCCCCGGCATAACGCAAGGCGTTGTCCAGCAGGTTGTTGATGCACGAGCGCAAAGCCATCGGTTGAACCTGCAGCGGGGCACAATGGCCGCGGGCCTGGACGTCGGCGCCCTGGTCCTGGGCGTTTTCACTCAGGGACTCCACCAGCGCTTGCACGTCCATCCATTGTGGCGCCTCACTGGTGCGCTGTTCGTGCAGGTAGGTGAGGGTGGAATCGAGCATGCCGATCATGTCATCCAGGTCCTGACGCATCTGGCCTTGCAGCTTCTCATCGTCGATCTGTTCCAGCCGCAGCTTGAGCCGCGACAGCGGTGTGCGCAGGTCATGGGACACCGCGCCGAGCATGCGCGAACGTTGCTGCATTTGTTCAAGAATACGTTTCTGCATCAGGTTGAAAGTGTGCGCCGCTTGCCGCGCTTCCCGTGGGCCGGACTCATCCAGCGGCGGACTGTCGAGATTTTCACTCAGGCGCTCGGCGGCGTCGCTCAGGCGTTGAATCGGGCGGGTCAATAGCTTGGCGCCGTACCAGGCGGCGATGATCAGCGAGACAAACTGAAAGGTCAGTGGCACCAGCGGCCCGCCGAACCATGGCCGCGGTGGTCGATTGCCGAAACGCGGGTCCATTGGTGGGGGAGGGCCGTCAAAGCGCTCGGAAAACCCCGGCGGCGGAGGGGGAGGCGGGGGCGGCCCGTAATGTTTGAACCATAAAAAAGCTAACAAGTGCGCCAGTACGATCGCCACCAACAGCACGCCGAACAGGCGGCCGAACAGCGTATCGAAGCGCGCACGCATCAGCTGATGTCTCGTGCGTCGAATAGATAACCCTCACCACGAACGGTCTTGATCAACTGCGGGGCTTTCGGGTCGTCGCCCAGTTTCTGGCGCAGGCGCGACACCAACAGATCGATGCTGCGATCAAACGCTTCGATCGAGCGACCGCGCGCCGCGTCCAGCAGTTGTTCGCGGCTGAGCACCCGGCGCGGCCGTTCGATGAACACCCAAAGCAAACGGAATTCGGCGTTGGACAGTGGCACCACCAGGCCATCGGCGGCGATCAACTGGCGCAACACGCTGTTCAATCGCCAGTTGTCGAAGCGAATATTCGCACGCTGTTCAGTACGGTCGTCGCGCACCCGACGCAGAATGGTCTGAATCCGCGCAACCAGTTCCCGCGGCTCGAACGGCTTGGCCATGTAGTCGTCGGCGCCCAGTTCCAGGCCGATGATCCGGTCGGTGGGTTCGCAGCGGGCGGTGAGCATCAGAATCGGGATGTCCGATTCGGCGCGCAGCCAGCGGCACAGCGACAAACCATCTTCACCCGGCAACATCAGATCGAGCACCACCACATCGAAATGCTCGGCTTGCAGCGCCTGACGCATGGCGGCGCCATCGGAGACGCCGCTGGCGTGGATATTGAAACGGGCCAGGTAGTCGATCATCAGTTCGCGGATCGGAACGTCATCGTCGACGATCAGGGCGCGAATGCTCCAGCGTTTGTCATCGGCCGGCGCTTTTTGATCGTCGTTCAGAGGTGCTGGGGAGTTGTGCATGCGTGCGTTCATCTGCCAGGTAGGCTGCCAACCACAAAGATAGGCTGCGAGGTTGTGGCTTCAGCATAGGCGTCCGGCCGTGAGGCGGGAAGTGCTGTAGGGCTTGTTGCGGCTGACGAGGGTAGCGTTGAAGGGTGTTGTGGGCGTGTCGTGTGTGTATCGGGGTCGACACAATTGCCGCAGCAGCTAGTCTTGCCTGAGCCGCGACGACGAATTACCGATCATCGGGTCCCGCAGCGGCGCTGGTTCCGCTACAATGCGCGCCGATTTCGACTTGCCTGAGAGCCCACTCATGTCCGCCTGCCAGACGCCTATCATCGTCGCCCTGGATTTCCCCACCCGTGACGCCGCACTGAAGCTGGCCGATCAACTGGACCCGAAACTGTGCCGGGTCAAAGTCGGTAAAGAACTGTTTACCAGTTGCGCTTCGGAAATCGTCGGCACCTTGCGCGACAAGGGTTTCGAAGTGTTCCTGGACCTCAAGTTCCACGACATTCCGAACACCACCGCCATGGCCGTCAAGGCGGCTGCGGAAATGGGCGTATGGATGGTCAATGTGCACTGCTCCGGCGGCCTGCGCATGATGGCCGCCTGCCGCGAAGTGCTCGATCAGCGCAGCGGCCCGAAACCGCTGTTGATCGGCGTGACCGTGCTGACCAGCATGGAGCGTGAGGATCTGGCGGGTATTGGCCTGGACATCGAGCCGCAGGAGCAGGTGCTGCGCCTGGCCGCGCTGGCGGAAAAGGCCGGGATGGACGGTCTGGTCTGCTCGGCCCAGGAAGCCCAGGCCTTGAAAGCCGCCCACCCGTCGTTGCAACTGGTGACGCCGGGGATTCGTCCGGCGGGCAGTGCCCTGGACGATCAGCGCCGCATCCTGACGCCGCGTCAGGCGCTGGATGCCGGTTCCGATTACCTGGTGATCGGCCGTCCGATCAGCCAGGCGGCGGATCCGGCCAAGGCGTTGGCGGCGGTCGTCGCAGAAATCGCTTAAGCGCCGATTCGCGGGCAAGCCTCGCTCCTGTAGGAGCGAGCGGTGCGGCGATCCGACTTGCCCGCGAAGCTTTTATACCTTCAACACCAACTTCCCGAAATTCTCGCCGCTGAACAACTTCATCAGCGTCTCCGGGAATGTTTCCAGTCCCTCGACGATGTCTTCCTTGCTCTTGAGCTGCCCCTTGGCCATCCAGCCGGCCATTTCCTGCCCGGCAGCGGCGAACTGTGCGGCGTAATCCATCACCACGAAGCCTTCCATCCGCGCGCGGTTGACCAGCAAGGCCAGGTAGTTGGCCGGGCCTTTGACTGCTTCCTTGTTGTTGTACTGGCTGATGGCACCGCAAATCACCACCCGTGCCTTCATGTTCAGGCGGCTCAGCACGGCGTCGAGAATATCGCCGCCGACGTTATCGAAATACACGTCGACGCCTTTCGGGCATTCACGCTTGAGGCCGGCGATCACGTCTTCGTTCTTGTAATCGATGGCACCGTCAAAACCCAGCTCATCGATCAGGAACTTGCACTTGTCCGCGCCGCCGGCGATGCCGACCACCCGGCAACCTTTGATCTTGGCGATTTGCCCGGCGATGCTGCCTACCGCACCGGCCGCGCCCGACAACACCACGGTGTCACCGGCTTTCGGCGCGCCGACATCGAGCAGGGCGAAGTAGGCGGTCATCCCGGTCATGCCCAGCGCGGATAAGTAACGCGGCAGTGGCGCCAGTTTCGGATCGACCTTGTAGAAACCTCGCGGCTCGCCAAGGAAGTAATCCTGCACACCCAAGGCACCGTTGACGTAGTCCCCCACGGCAAAGCCCGGATTGTTCGAGGCGATGACTTTGCCTACGCCCAGTGCGCGCATGACTTCGCCAATGCCGACCGGAGGGATGTAGGACTTGCCCTCGTTCATCCAGCCACGCATGGCCGGGTCCAGGGACAGGTATTCGTTCTTGACCAGGATCTGACCTGCCGCAGGCTCACCGACTGGTACTTCTTGATAGGTGAACGTCTCGCGGGTAGCTGGTCCCACGGGACGTTTGGCGAGCAGGAACTGGCGATTGGTCTGGGTAGTCATGGCAGGCACTCAAGGTGAATGAAGCCTTGTTGATAGACCTTCATGGACGATGCTGCAAGGTTGGCTGACACGGCGAATGCACATCGATCCAGTGCAGTGATAGTCAGTGCAACAGTTCCATCACCGCCACTCATGGGCGCCCAACCGGCCTTCTGATAGTGCTGCCGTGTCACAAGGCGCTGTGGCTAACTGAAAACACGTGACTCCCCACATTCTTCTCTTCGAGGACATAACAATGAGCATGACGTTTTCCGGCCAGGTCGCCGTTGTGACGGGCGCGGCCAATGGGATTGGCCGCGCAACCGCTTTGGCGTTCGCCGCCGAAGGGTTGAAAGTGGTGGTGGCCGATCTGGACGTGGCCGGTGGTGAAAGCTCTGTGGCGCTGATTCGCGCTGCCGGCGGTGACGCGACCTTCGTGCGCTGCAATGTCACTGTGGAAAGTGATGTAAAAAATCTGATGGACGAGGTCGTGAATGCCTACGGCCGTCTCGACTATGCCTTCAACAATGCCGGCATCGAAATCGAGAAAGGCAAACTGGCCGAGGGCACGCTCGATGAGTTCGACGCGATCATGGGCGTCAACGTCAAAGGCGTCTGGCTGTGCATGAAGTACCAGTTGCCATTGCTGCTGGCCCAGGGCGGCGGCGCGATCGTCAATACCGCTTCGGTCGCCGGCCTGGGGGCTGCGCCGAAGATGAGCATCTACGCCGCCTCCAAACATGCGGTGATCGGCCTGACCAAATCGGCGGCCATCGAATACGCCAAGAAAAAGATTCGCGTGAATGCGGTGTGCCCGGCGGTGATCGACACCGATATGTTCCGTCGGGCCTATGAAGCGGACCCGAAGAAGGGCGAGTTCGCCAATGCCATGCACCCGGTCGGACGTATCGGCAAGGTCGAGGAGATTGCCAGCGCGGTGCTGTACCTGTGCAGCGACGGCGCGGCGTTCACCACCGGTCATTCGCTGGCGGTGGATGGTGGGGTTACGGCGTTTTAATCAGGCGTTTCGATATACCTGCTTTTGTGGCGAGGGAGCTTGCTCACGCTGGGCTGCGTAGCGGCCCCAAAAATCTGACAACCATTGCCGGTTTTTGTGAGTGCTACGCACTCAAGCGGGAGCAAGCTCCCTCGCCACAGGTTTCTCAGCATTACGCACACTGCCATCGGTTCCGTGAAAACACCGGGCATTGTGTTTCAAATGGTTAGAACCGACGGTTTTGGCGGTTTTGTCGCACATCTTGTCGAGCGCTCCTGTGATTAACTGTTTTCCGCAAAACAGACAGGAGTTTGCTTGCTCATGGAGTTGAGAATCGATCGACAGGCATTGGTGCCGGTCGTGCAGCAAATCGTCGACGCGATGGCCGACTGGCTCCATCGTGGCGAGGTGTCGCCGGGGACACGTTTGCCTTCCGTGCGGCAAATCGCGCGGATCAATCTGCTCAGCCAATCCAGTGTTGTCGAGGCCTGTGAACGGTTAGTGGCCCAAGGTGTGCTGGCCACGCGTAGCGGGGCGGGTTTCTTTGTCGCGGCAACGGCGCTTGCCGCTCACGGGCAACGGGATTTTTCCTGGTTCGAGGGGGTTGAGCAGCAGAGTGGCGTCGCGGGCGATCTGAAGCTGGGTTGCGGCGGATTACCCGAAAGCTGGCGCGAGACTGACGACCTGAGCTATGCCATACGCCAGGTCAGCCGCACCGATATGGCCGGTTTGTTCAACTACAGCACACCGCTGGGCCTGCTTGCCCTGCGCCAACAGATCCTCAAACGACTGAAGCAGCTGGATATCGCGGTGGATGAAAGTCGAATCCTCACCACGGCGGGTGCCAGTCATGGGCTCGACCTGATCGTGCGCACGTTGTTCAAACCGGGCGATTGCGTGGTGGTGGAGAACCCCGGTTATTCGATGCTGTTCGATTTGCTCAGGCTGCACGGGGTCAGCATGATCGAAGTCCCACGAACGCCTCACGGACCCGACACCGAAGCACTCCAGGCACTGTTGCTGAAATACAAACCCCGTGGCTTGTTCATCAACAGCTTTTATCACAACCCCACCGGCAGCAGTTTGACCTTGGGCGTGGCTCGGCAGGTAATGCAGCTGGCCAGAAAGCATGGCGTACTGGTGATCGAAGACGACGTCTATGCGGATTTGTACCGCGGTCCCGGGACGCGTCTTGCGGCACTGGGTATCGATGACAACGTGATCTACGTCGGCAGCTACTCCAAAACCCTCAGCAGTTCGTTGCGGGTCGGCTTTGTCGTGGCGGGTGCCGACGTCATTGCGCGACTGGCCGAGGTCAAGATGATCAGCAGCATGGGTGCTTCACGGTTCAGCGAATCGGTGCTGGCTTCTTTATTGGCCAGTGGTGCCTATCGCAAATTGGTGCAGCGTCAGCGCCAGCGTTTAAGCACCGACAGGGACGCGGCCTTGCAGGTGCTTGAAGACGCGGAATGGGAGGTTTTCGGCAAACCCGCAGGTGGCCTGTTCATCTGGGCGCGATCGCGCAAGGCCGACGCCGTTCAGGTGCAGGTTCAGGCGCGACGCTTCGGCATCCGTCTGTCATGCGCAACGGCATTCAGCCCCACCGGCGAGGCTCATGACTGGCAGCGCATCAACGTTGCCTATGCCTGTGATCCTCGTGCTCGGGCATTTTTTCAGGCTACCGCCAGGGTCTGTTGACGTTTGGTGGCGAGCCGCGTTGCGATGCCAACGTGCGCGAGGCAAGGCGCGGGATGCCGCCAATGGTTGTTCCCTTGGCAAATCCCGCAACGCAGCCTCGCGCACGTTGGCGCGCAACCCGAAGGGACGGAGCCAACGTTGCGCAGGGCTGCGTTGCTCGGAACTTATTTGGAACAACCAAACCACGTTCCTCGCGCCTTGCCCTGCGCAACGTTGGCATCCGTCGCGGTCGTCACCAAACGTCAACAGACCCTGAGGATCGACCTCAAGCGTTCTGAAAACGACGCTGGCGTAGCTTTTGGCCATTATTCAGACGCCAGAGACTTGTGTTGGCACAAGCCCGTTGCGAATCTGCATCCACAGACAATGGCAGGGGACTAAGCGCAATGATTTCGGCCGTGCAAGGACGTTTTGCCAACCTCGGTATGGCGAAAAAACTGGGTGTCGGGTTTGTACTGGTGCTGCTGTTGACAGCCCTGGTGGCGGCCATTGGCGTATGGTCCCTGCAAACCATCAGTCATCGCTTCGACGGGCTCAAGCAGATGTCGTCGCTCAACAGCGGTTTGCTCAAGGTGCGTCTGCTTGAGCAGGACTACGTCTTGCGCGGCGACCCGAAAACCGTGGAAGCCTTGCACGCGGGGGTGGACGCGTTGATCGCGCTGGCGACCGAGCTCAAGGCTCAGTCCGCAGCCAACGTGCCGGTCATGAATGACGTCGAACAGTCTCTGGGGGCTTATCGCAAGGCCTTTGACGAGTTCGTTTCACTGAGTCAGGCCAAGGACCTGGCGCTGGAAATGGCCAGTTGGTCGGTGTCCAGTGTGGCCAATAACCTGGATGTGCTGCAGTCCGGGCTTAGCGATGATGGCGCCTATGCCTTGAAGGAGTCCGAGGGCAAGGACGGTGCGCAATTCATCGAGCAGGCGAATCAGGTCAGCCAGGTCTCGCGGCTGATGTTGCAGGCCATGAACGAAGCGCACGTACGCCTGGATCAGAGCCGCAAGGGCGACGACAGTGCCGGGCAGGGCAAGATCGAGCAAGCCGACCAGGCGCTGGCCCAGGCCGAACAGTTGAAAGCTACCGTAAAGGATGAGGGTTACCAGACGGTCCTCAATGAAGTGTCGGGTCATATCGGCAGTTTCACTGAAAAGCTCGCCGAGTACACCGGCCTGTTGGCGCAGGAAAAGACCGTCTCCGAGCAACTCCACCAGCGCGCCGCGCAAGTGGTGGAGCGGGTGGATCAGGCCTACGTTGCCGAAGACCGGTCGATGCAGGCAGAGCTGAAAAAGAACTCGCTGTTGATCATCGGCTCCTCGGCACTGGCCTTGCTGGTCGGGCTGATTGCCGCGTGGGTGATTACCCGGTTGATCGTCGCACCGCTGCGCAGCGTGATCCGTGTCGCCCAGCAGATCGCCGCGGGCGATTTGAGCGCGACGATTGAGGTGACCCGCCGTGACGAGATCGGCCAGTTGATGCAAGCCATGCAGCAAATGGGCGCGGGGCTCAGCAGCATCGTCAGTGGTTTACAGGCCGGTATCGAACAGCTGGCAAGCTCTGCGCAATCGCTGTCGGCGGTGACCGAGCAGACCAACCTTGAAGTCAGCAGCCAGAAAGAAGAAACCGAGCAGGTCGCCACCGCGATGAACCAGATGACCGCCACGGTGCACGATGTGGCACGTAACGCGGAGGAGGCCGCCCAGGCGGCGCAGACTGCCGATGGCAAGGTCGAAAGCGGTCAGCAGGTGGTGCGTCAGAGCATGGCGCGAATTGAGCAACTGGCGGACTCGGCCACCTCGGCCAGCTCCAGCATCGAAAGCCTCAGTGCAGAAATCCAGAACATCGGCACGGTGCTCAGCGTGATCAAAAGCGTTGCCGAGCAGACCAACCTGTTGGCGCTCAATGCGGCCATCGAGGCGGCGCGGGCCGGCGAGCAGGGCAGGGGATTTGCGGTGGTGGCCGATGAGGTCCGGGCGCTGGCCAGGCGAACCCAGCAATCGACCGAGGAAATCGAACGCCTGGTTAGTGCCTTGCGCTCGGCGGCGCAATCGTCGGTGCAGCAGATTCAGAGCAGTGGCGAGTTGGTGAAACTGGCGGTGAGCGATGCGTTGCAGACCGAAAGTGCATTGGGGAGTATTGCGGCGGCGGTGTCGCTGATTCAGCAGATGAACCAGCAGATTGCAGCGGCTGCGGAGGAGCAGAGCTCGGTGGCCGAGGAGATCAATCGCAGTGTCACGAGCATTCGCGCCAGTGCGGATCAGTCTTCATTGGCGATGCAGGGCAATGCGGCGTCGAGTATTGAACTGGCGCAGTTGGGGAGTGAGTTGAGGGGGATGGTGGGGCATTTCAAGCTGTAGCAGCTGTCGAAGGCTCGGGCTGTGTCCAGATGATCTATTGACTCTGGCGGGCATCAATCCCAACGCAAAAAAAAGCCACCTGACCCGGTGGCTTTTCAGCATTTGCATGATCAGTCGTAGATCACTTTCTTCTTCCAGTCGGCATCAGCCTCGACGTCTTTGAGCCCTTCAGTCAGTTGGTTCACTTCGCCTTCAACTGGGGCGATCTTGTCCATGACCTGGTCGTTGGCGCGGGCCAGGAGTTTTTCCAGGTACTCGAGTTGTTCGCTGTAGACCTGGGGCTCCGGCTGTTTGCGCAGGTATTGCACGCCGCGTTCGAAGGCCAGTCGGGCCTGACCTGGCTGGTTCTGTTGCAGGGAATGCTGACCAAGGTTGTTGAAGAACTCGATGTGCAGCAGGACCAGGATGTGGCGGACCTCGCGGATCCAGTGCTTGGCTTCGTTGGTCGGCAGGTAGCCGTCCTGTGCGGCACGGGTGATCTGGCCATGCAGGGCTTCGAGCAGGAAGCGCACGTCTTTGGCCTTGGCTTCGGTCTGGATCGGTGCCGGCGGGTTGTTGACCGGGATCGATTCGCCTTGGGCAACCAAGGCACTCAGCTCGGTAATCCGTGGCTTGAGCGTGGGGCTGGTTTTTTCCAGGTTGAGCAAGCGCTGGCAGACGTTCAGTTCCAGACGGGTCAATAGCAACTTGAGCGCGGGTGTCATGAACTGACCGGGAAAGGTCTCGGTGATTTCGCCGCAGCGACGCAGGCGGTCGTTGAGTTCAACCTTGGTGCGGGCTTTTTCCAGCTTATTGTTTTCCACCACATGGTTCATGTAGCCAATGGCGATCAATAGTGCGATCCCGGCTACGACTAGCAGGGTGATCATGAGTGGTGTCACCGGTAAGACCTCTTTATGGGGTTCGCGTTCGAGTCGAGTGTAGTTGGCTTGGCATATGGGCGCATAGGGTTGCTCGACGAGTGAATCGGCTATAGCTCTTCTTATATCGGCCGCAATGCCGCTTCTATAAGTAAATAGCGTGCGAGGTGCACATTGCCATCATCTCGGCATGGACTATAGCGTCTTGGTGGATGCCAGAATATAGGCGCCAAAGGTCAGGCGACACAAAAGCCTGAATCGCTGCCAAAAGCAGGGCGAAGTCATTGATTTAAATAAATTTATATCTGGGGGTTGACGACCCCTCAATCCATCCATAGAATGCGCGCCACTTACAGCGTAAAGCACACAGCGAAACGCGGTAGGGAGTGAATGTTGTACGTGTGTCCCCTTCGTCTAGTGGCCTAGGACACCGCCCTTTCACGGCGGTAACAGGGGTTCGAGTCCCCTAGGGGACGCCAATGCGGGAATAGCTCAGTTGGTAGAGCACGACCTTGCCAAGGTCGGGGTCGCGAGTTCGAGTCTCGTTTCCCGCTCCAATTTTAAACAGCGTTGCTTTCGGGCAAAGCTGAGTGAAACCAGAACCAAGTCTTCGGATGCGGGTCTGGGCACCGAAACACACACCATGTGTTCCGGGCAGTGTGTCCCCTTCGTCTAGTGGCCTAGGACACCGCCCTTTCACGGCGGTAACAGGGGTTCGAGTCCCCTAGGGGACGCCATTTGCGGGAATAGCTCAGTTGGTAGAGCACGACCTTGCCAAGGTCGGGGTCGCGAGTTCGAGTCTCGTTTCCCGCTCCAAATTCAAAAAAACGCCGCTCATTTGAGCGGCGTTTTTTTATGCGCGTAAAAAACCTGCTTCAATTTCCAAGGCTCTGCACCAGGCTTTCAAGTGCTTCAATGGTTGTATCTTCCAGGGGCGGTTGCGCTGCTACCGCTCTAAGTTGGCTGGCCAAACGGTATTCGCTGGGCGTGCAGTTGACGAACTGCTTGAAGGCGCGGGCGAAGTAGGAAGGATCCTTGAAGCCGGCCTCATAACCGATGCTGGTAATCGGCATCTGGCTGTTGTCGAGCAGCTGTTTGGCAAAACTCATGCGCTTGTCCAGGATGTAATCGGTGAAACCGACGCCATTGGCTTCCTTGAACAGGCGACTGAAGCGAAAAGTCGTCATGCCGCAGCGCTTGGCCAAATCCCTCTGATCGATGCTGTCCCGAAAGTGCTGGTCGATGTACAGCATGGTATGGCTCAGCGCCTGGTGTTTTTGGTGCCCGGAGGTCAGGCGGATGCTCTCTGGCAGAGTGGGCGAGTGGTCGATCAGCAATGTCTTGTCCTGACCGGCATTGCGGCGCAATTCGCAGAGCTGCAGCAGTGCCGTCAGGTAGCGCTTTCTCTCGGCGTTGGTGAGCGGGAGCACCATGTATTCCCAGACACTGGAGCGCATGGCCCAGACGGCCAGTTCTTCTGAGTGCTGCACGGTGAACATGGTGATCGGGATGGTAGGGGTGGTGCGTTTGATCTCCAGCAACAACCTCAAGCCGGGGGTGTCGGGGCGATCGAAATGGACGCAGATCATGTCTGCCTGTTCCCCGTGGGGCAGCATGGAATTTTTTGCCAGTTTGCAGTCGCAAGTCTCCTCGAACTGCGCGATGAGTTCCTTCGTGGAACGATCGTGAGTCAGATCGAACCAAAGCAGCGATGGCCTTCTGGTCATGTTGGACGTCATGTCTCTACTCTGCGGTTCTACGGGCCCCTCTTCGCTGAGTAGTATTGCTAACGTGCCATCACTTTGCAGATTAAATACTGATAAGAAAGACGAATTTTAGTTCTATCCGCTCTATGCGTTGCCTGGAAATCAGTCCCAGGCAACAGCCTGTTGGTGTGTCGTCTATGAACCAGGTATCAGCCGCTCGTCGCTTGTAAATCGAAGTCAGTGGTATTCGCGAGCCATCCCTTGTTTTACCCCTCCGGCTACTCCTTCAAAGGCCAATGACCCTATTTGGCCGCGCCCGCAAAAAAGTCCTAGTGATGTGCAAAATCTTCCTAACGCCCATGCCTTGCCCCTGACTAGGGTTGCATCAGGCAGTGCAGAACGTACTGCCTTCCGGAAAAAACAACATTCGAGTGAGGTGGGCAAAATGAATCTGCAGACAATCAAGGCTTCGGTAGTGAAGTTCGCCAAAGACGAAGACGGCCTGACCATCGTGGAATACGCCGTGGCCGGTGGGCTGATTACGGTAGCTGTTGCCGCTGCGTTCGTGCTTTTGGGCGGTGCCGTGAATACCAAAATCAGGGCGCTGTGCCAGGCCGTCAACGGCAACGTTGCGTGCTGATAACGAAATTTACGGTGGCGGGACGCGGCGAAGTCCATGAATGACCGGTTGTTGCTGTTTTGCTGATAGAGCGACCGGATAACTCAATGGACTTCGCGCTGTCCCCGCCAATGTACTTTCCGAGCCGTATGACCGCTGAAGTGAGGTACACAAAATGACTCTGCAAACAATCAGAACTTCGATAAGCAAGTTCGCCAAAGATGAAGATGGCCTGACCATTGTGGAATACGCGGTGGCAGGTGGGTTGATTACGGTAGCTGTGGCTGCAGCCTTCGTTCTTTTGGGCGGCGCTGTAGATACCAAGATCAGAGCGCTGTGCCAGGCGGTCAACGGCAACGTTGCCTGCTAACGATAATCCCGGTAGGGGAGACGCGCCATGTCCATGGAATTGCTGGTGTCGACTGTTTTACTGCTAGGACTGCTGGGCGTCGCGGTGGTGAGCGATCTGCTTCGCCACCGTATCCCCAACACGCTGGTCCTGTTGGGCATTGCCCTGGGATTGGCCGGTCAGACTTATTCAGGTGGTATCAGCGGATTGGGTGACAGCCTGTTGGGTATCCTGATCTGTTTTGCGTTCTTTCTGCCGATGTACGCCCTGGGAGGCATGGCTGCTGGCGACGTCAAGTTGATGGCCATGGTCGGCAGCTTTCTTCCGTTCCATTTCGCCTTGTGGGCAGCCATGTTCAGCCTGATAGCTGGTGGGGTGTGCGGTTTCCTGATCGTGCTGGTTCGCGGGCAATTGTTGCAGACCCTGGGGCGTTATTGGCTGATTCTCAGGGCGCAGGCCTATCTGGCGCCGACTTCGGATGAAGTCGCCGGCAAACCTTTTCCTTATTCGATCGCAATCTTGATCGGCACTTTAAACAGCGTCTACTGGCAACTGGTTGCCGGTGGATTGGGAGGTTAGTCATGCACGTCATTGTCGATAGTGATGCCTACTCCAGCGATCGGGAAGCGGTGCAACGGCTGGCTCCTCAGCCTTGCACAATCCGCGAGACGGGTCTGACCGACAGTTTTCTCGGTGAGTTGGTATGCAAGCATTTGTACGACGCCGGCGTGCTGGACATGCCGCGACTGGTGGAGCGCCTGGCGCTGACTGGCGCCGTACTTGAAGAAGTCCTGGCGTTTCTGCGCAAGGACGGTCGTGTCGAAGTCCTGGGTCAGGTGGGGCAATCGGGTGGGCAGCTGCGTTATAGCCTGACCGAACGCGGTCGCAGTGCTGCCCGCGATGCGCTGTCACGCAGCGGCTATATCGGCGCGGCCCCCTTCCCGGTGAGTACCTACCGTTCCCTGATCAAAATCCAGACCATTCACCATGGTCGCATCAGCTCAAGCGATATGCACAAGGCCCTCACCGGTGTAGTGCTCACGGAGGGGATGCTCGATCAACTGGGTGTGGCCCTGAACTCCGGGCGCGCAATCATGATTTATGGCCCCGCGGGTACCGGCAAGACCTACGTCAGCAGTCGGTTGATTCGTCTGTTCGCCGAGGCCATCTGGGTACCTCATGCCATCGTGATCAACGAGTCGGTGATCGAGATCTATGACCCGCAGGTGCATCAGCGGCTGGATGACAACGGTCAACAGAACAATCTGATGCTCAACGAAGGGATCGATCGTCGACTGCTGTGCTGCAAACGCCCGGTCGTCATTACGGGCGGTGAGTTGAGCATGGAACAGCTGGATGTTCGCTATGACCCCTTCACCCGCCAGTACCAGGCCGCCTTGCAGCTCAAGGCCAGCAATGGCCTGTTCATCATCGATGACATGGGCCGCCAGCGCATGGCACCCGCCGAGCTGTTCAATCGCTGGATCGTACCGATGGAGGAGAAGCGCGACTTCCTCAATTTGGGCGGTGGTCGGCATTGCGAGCTGCCATTCGATCTGATTCTGGTGTTCTCCACCAACCTCAATCCCCTGGAACTGGCTGATGAGGCCTTCCTGCGGCGGATTGGCTACAAGTTGCAGTTCGGTTACCTGAAGCCCGAGGAGTACGAAAAGATCTGGCGTCAGGAATGTGAGCGTCTGGGTATTCCTTTTGACCCCCTGCTGCTGCGTTATGTACTGCAAAGGCTTTATGCAAGTGAAGGCATGCCCCTGGTGCCTTGCCATCCCCGCGATCTCCTGAACATGGCCCTCGACCGTCAGCGTTATATCGGCGGTACCGGGGCACTGTCACCACAAGAGTTGGAATGGGCCTGGCACAACTACTTCGTCCAGCTCGACTTTCTTTGATACGGAGATACTGACATGAGCTCTCGTACTGTTTCCCTGATAGGCGTTTCCCTGGTCATGGGCCTTGGGGCTGCATGGATGGCCGACTCCTGGCTGAGCGCGCGGCTCAATGCTACTCCGGATGACCATCTTCGAAGCGTGGTGGTTGCCACGGTAGAGATTCCATTCGGGCAGATGGTCGAGGCCCAACAGGTCACGACCGTACGCATGCCGATGGACACGATCCCGGACGATGCTCTCGACTCCAGCGACAAGGCCGTGGGCAAGATCGCAACGTTCGACATCTTGCGTGGCGACGTCATGCGCAGCGCACGCCTGAGCGAGCATCTGGGCGGCAGTACCCTGGCCTCTCTGATTGCCACAGACAAACGTGCCATTTCGGTACGCGTGGACGATGTGGTGGGTGTGGGCGGATTCCTCCTGCCAGGTAACCGGGTCGATGTACTGGCGACCAAAACCACCAGTGCCGGCAGTAACAGTGCCGTGTCCAGGACCATCCTTGAGAACTTGCGGGTGTTGGCGGTGGATCAGACGGCGGGTACCGACAAGACCCAACCGGTGGTGGTGCGCGCAGTGACGCTGGAGATGACGGCCGCCGAGGCGGAAACCCTGGTCACGGCGCAAACGGAAGGCAAGCTGCAACTGGCGCTGCGCAATCCGCTGAACTCCGAGAAAAAAATCGTGACCGCCGCGCCTGCTGCGCCGGCCCCCATGGTTGTGGCCGCTGCCCCAGTGCAAAAACGCGTGGTGCACCGTGCCGAGGGTGGCGGGGCTGTCACCATCATTCGCGGGATCCAGACCAGTTTAGTGAAAGTTCGTTGACAGAGCGGTAGGGGTGCCTGTGCACCAAGGTATTGGCGGAGCCGATCCGGATCAGTATCGGCAAACGAGGGCTTGATGATGAATCTTCGTATTCAGCGGCCGTTCACTGCGACGCCAAGGCGCCAGGGAGGAGCGGTGAGCGTACTGATGGTGATCGCCCTGGCGGCGATTTCCATGATAGCGGCGTTGGCTCTGGACGGCGGGCACATGATGTTGAACAAGACGCGCCTGCAAAACGCTGTGGATGCCGCTGCCCTGAGTGGCGCCAAAACCCTGCTTGAGGTGGCAGGTGCTGCCACCATGGCCAGCGCGACACGCACTGCCGCGCTCAATACGCTGACGCAAAATGCCAATGCCACGGGCAACACCGAATTGGCAACGGCGGTCGCCGGCAACCCAGGCGCATTTGCGACGGTGGAACTCTCCAGCAGCGTCTATGGCCCGTTCTCCTATCCCGGGCCGGCAAATGCCAAGTACGTTCGGGTATCGGTACCGAGCTATCAACTGACAGGTTTTTTCTGGAGCTTCGTTCAGACGTTAGGCACTGCGGGCCTTGGGAACAAGGCCGTGGCGGCGATCGCCACCGCCGGCCCCAGCCCTACCAGCCCCTGTGATCTTGCCCCATTGATGGTCTGTGGCGACCCGACTAAATACAACCCGGCCGCCGGCGTGTTCTGGGGCTTCCAGTTTGGCGATTTACAGGTGTTGAAGACGGCTGCCGGCAATTCATCTCCCATTGGCCCAGGCAACTTTCAGTTGCTCGACTTTGGCTCCGGCGGCAGTACCGTCAGGGATGACCTGGCCGGAGGCGGCACGGTTTGCCGCAACGTCGGGCAAAACGTCCAGACCGCCCCTGGCAACAAGGTCGGCCCTACCTCTCAAGGGTTGAATACGCGCTTCGGCATCTACAACGGCCCGGTCAGTGCCTCGGACTACCCGCCAGATCTGGTAACCACGTCCAGCACCCCCGCGATCACATACGACGATGCAACGGGACAAAAGATGTACAAGGGGCAAACCGTCACATCGAGCGGCGGCAATCTCACGGCGGGCGCCGACGCGATACTGGACTACAACGACTGGCGTGCGAGCACTGCCGCGTGTGTGGCCGGGTCCGGCAGCGGCTGTCAGAGCGGTGGGGTGTACGAGCGTCGGATGCTGAAAATCGTGGTGGGCGACTGCACCGGTAAACAGGGGGGGACAACCTCGGTGCCGGTCCTGGGTTTTGGCTGCTATTTCGTGGTGCAGCCCATGAGCAACGGCGGCACGGAATCGCAGATCTTCGGCCAGTTTGTGAAGGAGTGTGAAGGCGATAACGTAGCCGGCCCCTCGCCGTCCACCGATGTCGGCCCGCAGATCATTCAACTCTACAAAACCTATATTGGCAGCGGCACTGGCACTCCGAGCACAGACTCGTAGGAGGCGTCATGGGACTTCACTCATTCAAGCGACCACAGGCTCAGCAAGGCGTGGCATTGGTGGAATTCACCCTCGTCCTGCCGCTGTTGCTTCTGTTGTTACTGAGCCTCGGCGAATTCGGCCGCATGCTCTACCAGTACAACGTCCTGTTGCAGGCCAGCCGTGATGCCGACCGTTTTGTCGCCAGCCAGGCCTGGGACTCGACGCTCGGCGCTATCGCTCTGAGCAATACGCTGCTGACCCAGACGAAAAACGTCGCGGTCTATGGCGTGCCCAGCGCTACCGGCAGCGCTGTGGTGTCAGGGTTGACGACCGCGAACGTAGCGGTCGCCGCGGTAGGCACCGACCATGTGCGAGTCACCATCACCTATAGCTTCTGCCCGGTGATTGGCAGTGGCAATTGTGTCGGCACGTTTCCTAGTCTTATCGGTGGGCAGTTTGCGCTGGCCATTCCGTTGGTTGCCACCACTGTCATGAGGGTGCTGTGATGAATAAAAAACGCATGCACGGCACCTATGTCGTGGAGTTCGCCTTCATCGGCATGCTGGTGTTCATCCTGTTGTTCGGCGTGGTGGAAATGGGCCGCCTGTACTTCACGGTCAGTGCGCTGGATGAAGCCGCGCGGCGTGGTGCGCGGCTGGCAGCGGTGTGCAACATCAGCGATCCGGTGGTCTTGCGGCGGGCGATCTTCAACGCCTCGACCGACGCCGGCACGAGCCAGCTGATCACGAGCCTGGCCACCACCAACCTGACGCTGACTTATCTGGACGTCAACGGTGCTGTGGTGGCCAATCCCGGCGACCTGGTCAGCGCTACTGGCTTTCGTGCCATCCGTTATGTCCAGTTGAGTCTGCAAGGCTTCGTTTTCAATCTGTTTATTCCCGGGTTAGGCGTGCCCATTACCTTGCCTGCATTCAAGGCAACCTTGCCACGCGAAAGCCTCGGGCGTCATTCCGATTCCGGGGAGATCACACCATGCTGAATACCAAGGATACCCCGCTCTCCACTTCGACCGGCAAGGCTGGGCTGAGGTTGCTGATCAGCAGCCGTGATGCCACCTCGTTGCGCGATCTGCAGAGCGTCTGCCAGCGCATGCCCTGCCTGGAGGTGAGCACTCGCCTGGTGAGTAATGGGCATGTCGACCCGCTCTACGGCCTGGACCGCATGCCCGATCTGTTGCTGTTGCGCGTCAGCCATCTGTGGCGCGAAGAATTGGCGGCGCTGTTGCAGCGTCCGGCCCATGAGCGTCCGCCGATGTTGGTGTGCGGTCTGCTGACCGAGCAGGAAGGCATGCGCCTGGCGATGCAGGCCGGCGCCCGAGACGTGCTGCCGGAGCCTATCGCCGAGACCGAACTGGTTGCCGCCTTGAATCGCCTGGTCATGGAGGTTCGCACCGGCAGCGGGACAGAAGGGAAATTGATCGCCGTGATGAGCGCCAAGGGCGGCTCCGGCGGAACCTTGCTGGCCTGCAACCTGGCTCAACAGCTCAGCGTCAGGGGCGGCAGCACCCTATTGCTGGACATGGACCTGCAATTCGGCAGCGTGACGCATTACCTGGACGTGGCGCAGACGCACAGCCATCTCGAGGTGCTGCATCAGATCGATGGCATGGATAGCGTCGCGCTACGCGGTTTTTGCAGCCACTTCAGCCCGACCTTGCATGTGCTGGGTGGTCGGGCCGGTGAGCTGTGCCTGCCGCAGGATGCCCAACCCGAGCAACTTGACACCCTGTTGCAACTGGCCCGCGCCAGCTACGACTGGGTGGTGATCGACCTGCCACGGCAAATCGACCACCTCACCGGCTCCGTGCTGGAACAGGTGGACCGGGTGTACGTGGTGGTGCAGCAGAGCGTCAGTCATCTGCGCGATGCCAGCTCCCTGGTGCGGATTCTTCGCGACGACCTGGGCGTGCGCGGCGATCAGTTGCAGATTGTGGTCAACCGCTATGACAAGGCCGCAGCGATCAGCCTCAAGGATATTGGCGAGGCACTGCGCTGCACCAATCTGTCGAAATTACCCAACGACTTCAACCTGGTCAGCCAGAGTCAGAACACTGGCGTGCCGTTGGGGCTGCATGCGCCGAGGGCCGCGATTACTACCGCCCTGCGCGACATGACCGAGGACCTGGTCGGTCAACAGGTGGCCGGGAACAAAGGCTTACTCAAACGCGCCTTCAACCGTTTTTTCGGGGGATGACCCATGATCAGCGACTTTCGTAACCGCTTGCGCAAACAGTCCGGTAAACCCGCAGCATCGTCAGCTGCTCAGGGCGACGACCTGCTGGATCCGGCAGAGGAAATAATGGCGTGGGAGCGTGCAACACCGGACGTTCTTTACGAAACCAGAAGCCAGGTCACCCCGGTGGAAGCCGAGTGGCGGGAAAAAATCTACCAGCAATTGCTCAAGGTCATGGACCTGTCCTTGCTGGACTCCCTTGAACAGGCCGAGGCCTCACGGCAGATCCGTGATATTTGCCAGCGCCTGCTCGACGAGCATTCGGCACCGGTGAGTACCACCAGCCGCCAGTTGATCATCAAGCAGATCACCGACGAGGTGCTCGGCCTGGGGCCCCTGGAACCGTTGCTGGCCGATCACAGCGTGTCCGACATTCTGGTCAACGGTTTCGCCTCGGTCTACGTCGAGCGCTTCGGCAAACTGCAACGGACCGATGTGCGCTTTCGCGATGATCAGCATTTGCTGAACATTATCGACCGCATTGTGTCCAGCCTGGGTCGGCGTATCGACGAGTCCTCGCCCTTGGTGGACGCCCGGCTCAAGGACGGTTCGCGGGTCAACGCGATTATCCCGCCGCTGGCCATCGACGGCCCGAGCATGTCGATTCGCCGCTTTGCGGTGGACCTGCTCAATACCGACAGCCTGATTCAGGTGGGGACATTGACCCCGGCCATTGCTCTGCTGCTCAAGGCGATTGTCCGCGGGCGCCTGAACGTGCTGATTTCCGGCGGTACCGGTAGCGGCAAAACCACCATGCTCAACGTGTTGTCCAGTTTCATCCCGCACAACGAGCGGATCGTCACCATCGAAGACTCGGCCGAACTGCAACTGCAGCAGCCCCACGTGGTGCGCCTGGAGACCCGGCCTTCGAACATCGAAGGGCGTGGCGAGGTGAGTCAGCGGGAGTTGGTGCGCAACAGTTTGCGGATGCGCCCGGACCGCATTGTGATCGGCGAAGTGCGCGGTGCCGAGGCGTTGGACATGCTGACGGCCATGAACACCGGCCATGACGGTTCATTGACCACGATCCACGCCAACACCGCGCGCGATGCGTTGGGGCGAGTCGAGAACATGGTGTCGATGAGCGGGGCGACCTTCCCGATCAAGGCCATGCGTCAGCAGATCGCGTCGGCCATCGATGTGGTGATCCAGCTGGAACGTCAGGAGGACGGCAAGCGCCGGCTGGTCAGCGTGCAAGAGATCAACGGCATGGAAGGCGAGATCATCACCATGACCGAAATTTTCTCCTTTGCGCGCCAGGGCATGGGTGAAAACGGTGAAGTGCTTGGCGATTATCGCCCCAGCGGCATGATTCCGGCCTTCCGCGATGTGCTGGCCAAGCGCGGCATCGAGTTGCCGCTGACGATGTTCAGGCCTGAATGGATGGAGGCACGGCAGCCATGAGCCATATTCCTGCTGAATTCATTGTGATGTTCCTGGGCATGGTGTTTATCGCCGTGTTCCTCTTGTCCCAGGGTGTGGTGGTGCCAGTGTTCGGCGAAGCCGGCAAGATGCGCAAGCGCATCCGCGGCCGTTTGCACGTACTGGAAAAAGCCAACAATTTGCCCAACATGCAGACGGTGTTGCGGCAGAAATACCTGACACGTTTGTCGCCACTGGAGGCCATGCTCGAGCAGTTGCCGTTCATGGCGAGCCTTACGCAGATGATCGAGCAGGGCGGCCATGAATACCGCGCTTATCGAGTGATCTTGCTCGGGCTGTTCCTGGGCGCGTGTGCGGGCATCTCGATCTGGATGGTCGTGACCGTCTGGTGGATGGCGTTGCTGGCAGGCTTCGGGGTGTTCTGGTTACCCCTGCTGAAAATTTCTCGTGACCGTAGCAAACGTTTCGCTGCGTTTGAGGAAGGCCTGCCGGATGCGCTGGATGCCATGTGCCGGGCCTTGCGTGCCGGGCACCCGTTCAACGAAACCCTGCGTCTGGTCGCCGAGGAGCACAAGGGGCCGGTCGCTCATGAGTTCGGCCTGACCTTTGCCGACATCAACTATGGCAACGATGTTCGCCGGGCCATGCTCGGCCTGCTGGAGCGCATGCCCAGCATGACGGTGATGATGCTGGTGACTTCGATCCTCATCCACCGCGAGACTGGCGGCAATCTGACGGAAGTGCTGGAGCGTCTGAGTCGGCTGATCCGCGGGCGTTTCCGCTTTCAGCGCAAGATCAAAACCCTGTCGGCGGAAGGGCGCATGTCGGCCTGGGTGCTGGTGGCGATTCCCTTTGTGCTGGCTATTGCGATCGTGCTCACAAGCCCCAGCTACATGCCTGTGCTGCTCAATGATCCCATAGGCCACAAGCTGATCATCGGGGCTTTCTTCGCCATGTTGATCGGGATTTTCTGGATACGAAAAATCATCCGGATTCAGGTTTAAGCGATATTCGCTACCGGGAGGTACAGGTCATGGACTTTTTACTCGGGTTGTTCAGTCGGTTCACGGGGAACGAGGAAGTAGCGCGCCTGTTGTTCCTTGGCGCGATCGGTTTGAGTACGGTGCTTGCGGTCGTCGCCTTGATGTTGCTGATGCTGGGTCTTCAGGACCCGGTACAGCGTCGTCTGGCGCTGATCAAGCGCGGTTATTTGGGCAATACGGCAGGGCAGGAAGCGCCGGGTAATCTGCAGCTGTTGCTGGAGCGGGTCGGCCAGCGTTTTGCCTCGGCTGAATCGGCCCAGGCGTCAGTTACCCAGACTCTGTTGACGCATGCGGGTTACCGCTCCTCTTCGGCGGTGCAGATGTACTGGGCGGTGCGCTTGATGTTACCGCTATTGATGGTCGGCCTTGCGTTGTTGCTGTTGCCGCTGATTCCCAAGGTTTCCCTAGCTGTGGGGCTGTTGTTGGTGGTCATGGTGGCCGGTATCGGATGGTTGCTGCCAGCGCTGTATGTCGCCAAGCGTAAGCAGGCGCGTCAAAACCGGCTGCGTATCGCGTTTCCAGATGCGCTGGATCTGATGGTGGTCTGCGTGGAGTCAGGCCTGTCACTGCCCACGACCATTGAACGGGTGGCTGAAGAGATGTCGGTCAGTCATGTTGAACTGGCTGAAGAGCTGGCCCTGGTCAATGCGCAGATCCGCGCGGGCATCACCAGTACCGAGGCGCTCAAACAACTGGCCATACGCACCGGTCTGGAGGACGTACAAGGGTTGGTCAGCTTGTTGGCGCAGAGTATTCGCTTTGGTACCAGCGTGGCCGACACCCTGCGCATCTATGCCGATGAATTCCGTGATCGGCGTACGCAGGCCGCCGAAGAGGCGGGGGCGAAAATCGGCACCAAGCTGATATTTCCACTGATTTTCTGCCTGTGGCCGAGCTTCTTTCTGGTCGCCATCGGCCCGGCCATGATTGGCGTAATGAAAGCATTCGGAAATATGTAAGAGGATCGGGTGGGGGGCTGTCGAATCAGATGGCCTTGCCACCCGAACCTGATCTGTACTTCCCCTCCCAAGATCTACACCGCTCGCTCCTACGGGCAATGTTGTTCACTTAAGCCGTAATGCGATCTGTAGCAGCTGGCGAAGCCTGCGTTCGGCTGCGAAGCGGTCGTAAAATCAGCCATTGCGGTGCGTCAGGTACATCACGGCAGCCGGACTCACGACTGCTGCGCAGCCGAACGCAGCCTTCGGCAGCTGCTACAAAGAATGCGTCGCGGCTGAAACTGTTTAAGTGAACAGCATTGCGCTCCAGGGGGACTCGGTCAGAACTGAACAATGTGTAGATGCCAATACTTTCCAGAAGACGTGATTAAGCCTGGCGTTTTAGCCAGGCTACTCTGGACGATGCCAGAGGTTGATCATCCATTGACGTCCCTCAGTTGCTGCTGGAGGTCATTTTCCCCCCAGCCTTCTGCTCAAAGAACATCGGGATCGGGTAGGTGAAGCTGTTCAGCCAGCGCTGGAAGGACAGGTCACGCTCAGTGACCGATGCAGTTTGTCGAAAAGGGGAGGCAACCACACCACGAATCTGTAGCTGCATCCACTGTTCGGTGCCCTTTTGCGGCGCCGAGGAGGGACCTGGCTCAATAGCCCAGGCACTGGTGGACAGGCAAGCCATGCACACAATCAACAGCCCTTTGGTATTCATCTCGACTCCTCGTACGTTCTACTTGATCGCAGCATTGGCTGAGGCATCGACTACGGCCTCAGTCTTGCGATTCCCCTCGGAAGCCACCGCTTTTTTGGCAGAGGCCTTGAGTTTTTCCGCTCGGGTTTGAGCCTCTGCAACTTGCTGGGGACTCAAGCTGGCGCGGTTCGCGAGTTCGGCAGCCGCCTTCCAGTTATCCTGATAGATCAGCAGCGTCACCATGTTGAGTGCCGCCAGTGAATCCGCCTGCTTGAGCTCCATGGCCGTCATGAACTCGAAGCGTGCTTCAGGGATCCGTCGCTGATTGAGGTAGACGACCCCCAGGTCATTGCGCATCTTGTCGTCGGTGGGGGACATCTTCACCGCGCGTTCGAGGTGAGTGGTAGCGCCGGCGTTATCATTTTTGGCCGCGGCCAACTGGCCCAGGCCATGTTCCCCTTCAGCGGCCAGACAGGTGCCGAGCAGGCTTTGATACAACGGCTCCGCATCTTTACGCCCCATCAAGCGCAGCACCCGGGCCTTGCGCAGACGAACCTGGACCAGGTCATCGGGCAAACCTTCCAGGTTCGCCAGGCTGGCATACAAACGGCCTTCGTTGGCCATGTTGTCGGCCAGGTTCAGGGCCAACTCTTGCTCCGAAGCGGGTTTGGCACAACTGCCCGGTCGCGAAACAATACCGTTGGTGGCACAACCTGCGAGCATCAATGTCGCCGTTATTGCAATGACTGCTTTCATCGAGTGTCCTCTGGCTACAACACGTTGAACGCCTGGCCAATGGCAATACAGCTGGCCCGCCAAGCGCTCAAGGTCACCGTTAAGAGTGAGGGCGAAAGCCCGGTTCAGCGTCTGGCTCCGGTTCATTGCGAGAGCCCGGTCTTACTGTCGAAATCACCATTTTCTAGGAAGAACATGCGGTAGAAGTTCGGGTCGTAATTGCGCAGCTGCTCGCCAGGCAACGACGGCAGTTGTGCATTGGCAGCCAGGGGCTGGACCAGATGCGGGGTGACGATCATCAGCAGTTCGCGCTCCTCACGGTTGACGGAGTTGTCGCGGAAGAACGCGCCCAGAATCGGGATATCGCCCAGCCCCGGAAATTTGTTCACCTGGGAATTGTTGCGGGTGCTGATCAGGCCGCTGATGACGAAGCTTTCGCCGTCTGCCAGGGAGATGCTGGTGTCGGTACGGCGTATGGTCAGCGCCGGAACTATGGTGCCGGCGATGCTGACGGCGTTGGTGAAGTCCAGTTCACTGACTTCCGGCGCCACCTTCAGGGCGATACGGTTTTTCTCGATGATGGTTGGCGTCAGAGTCAGGCGGATACCGAACTCCTTGTACTCGATGGAGATGTTATCGCTGCCCGAACTGGGCACCGGAATCGGTACTTCACCGCCGGCCAGGAAGCTCGCACTCTGCCCGCTGAGCGCCACCAGGCTTGGCCGCGCCAGGGTGTAGGCGAAACCGCTGCCTTCCAGTGCGTTGATCGCCACCAGGGTATTGCCGGTAGCAAAGTTGAGGTTGAACATGCCGTTGTCCACCGGCACCGACGGTGTGACGACGCCGCCAATGGTGGGCAAGGTTCTCGGCGAGCCGAACAGGAAGTTGCCGCGGGTGCCGAAAATAGACGCTGAGGCTTCCTTGAGTTTGGTCCGGCTGACTTCAACGAAGCGAATATCGGTTTGCACCTGGCTTGGCAGCAGCGGGTCTTCGGTAGGTCCGGTCGACACGCTGGTCAGCGCCGAGGTGGCCCGGCCCTTGACGAACACCATGCTTTGGCGTGGTGTTTTCGAGCAGGAAGTCCAGACCATCAGGCTTGTGGCCCCTGGCGTCAGACCGGTGAGTATGAAGGCGCTGGGGTTGTTGCCGCTGGGTTGCACATCGGCAATTTTCGGGTCACCCACGGCCAGTTGCGTCACCGGAACCGGAGTGCGCAGTTCACTCTGAAGCCCCTGACCGACCTCGAACGTTGTCGGCATACTGTCCATCTGCGAACAATTGGCCGCCGCGGCCTGAGCCGCGTCCACGCTGAGGCCCATCCAGAACAGGCCATGGATAATTCGCTTGAAAGCGGGCACGGTACGATAGCTCATTAAGTGCATCCTCGCTGAATAGGCCATCTACAAGGCAAACTGGTTTGCCTCGGATCACTACAAGGGGCCTGAGTCGACCCTCAACCTCGCCAGAGCACTTACCACTAACGATTAATGCCCCCGGCAATATTCCTTGGTGCTACACGCAAGCAGGTGCAATACGCTGATCCGAATGAACAGCGAGCGACCTTCTAAAACGGCTTTTAGTGATCCAGATACCTGGGCTGCCGACCCGAGCAACAGGCTCAGGCTCGACAACCATCGCGGTTATAGGCGGCACTTCCCGCCAACCTGACTCCCCTAAAAAGCAACCGGCAATCACAGCTCTGCGCCGGTAAACGCCTGTCAGGATCATAGTGAGGTAACTCCTTTTGCCAATTCGCTATCTGATCTCTGAACCTAACGTCAAAATTCAAACCGTTATGACTTCTTCTTGTTTGAAGGTAGTTCAAACAAAGCAAAGCGCCACGATTTAAAACAAAACTTTCAGGGCAGAGTGTGGAGATAGCCATGTTGCTGGCGTTGGAGCGGCAAAAAAATGCGGTTCGGCGAGGCAACTAAGGCGGCAGGGCTTACATGGACAGAATCAGGCGTCCGGCGAACAGAATAAGGATCACCCCCATGGTTCGTTCGAACCAGTGCCCCATACGCATGAACAGCAGTCGCACCCGGGCGCTGGAAAAGAACAGGGCCACGATCACGAACCACAAGGCGTTCACGAAGCACATCCACAGCCCGTACAGCGCCTGAATCTGCAGCGGTGTCGAGGCACTGATGATGGTGGTGAAGATCGCCAGGAAGAACAGCGTGGCCTTGGGGTTGGTGGCGTTGGTCAGAAACCCCGTGCTGAAGGCCTTGAACAGGGTCTGCTGCTCAGTTGACGCTGCCGCGCCGTTGTCGCCTTCAGTCGCCACTTTGGGTTTGCTGCGCAACAGGCTCACACCGAGATACAAAATGTAGGCCCCCCCGATCACCTTGGCCACCGTCAATAGCCAAGGCGTGGTGTGCATCAATGCGCCGACGCCGAGCAAGGTGTACAGCACATGCACGGAAATGCCTGCGCCGATGCCCAGCGCCGTGCAGATGCCCACTAAACGCCCGAAACGCACGCTTTGGCGGATGGTCACGGCGAAGTCCGGCCCGGGAGCTACCACGGCCAGAAAATGGATGGTTGCCAGCGCCAGAAACTCGCCCAGGTAATTCGAAAACATCTCAACTCCAGAAAGTCAGGGGGGATGCATTGCCGCGGTAGCCGACAAAGAAAGAAAGGCTCAATCGCGGATCGTCCACACCCGGCGTCACCGAGTGCATGCGGCGTGAATTGAACATGATGAAATCACCCGGCTCAGGGCGAACCTCCAGGGTCGGAGGTCCGAGCAAGGCCGGATCGATGCCGTAACTGTCGCCACGCATCTCGTCGAACTGGTCCGGGGAAATGTCGTGGTCCCACATCTGCAATGCGCCGCCCTCGGTCGGCATGTTCAGGTAAACATTGCAGGCGAACTGCGCTTCCAGGCTTCTGGCCTGGAAACTGTCCGGGGCGTCCTTGGCGAAAATGTCGTGATGGGCGAGGAAGCACACGCCGGGTTTGACCACGCGCGATAGCCCCACATACATCTTGCGGCCATAGAGATTTTCCAGATGCGCCCCCGCCGGCCAGGACTCATCGAGCATGCAGCGCAGGGTGTCGACAGGCGAGGAGTAGGGCGCACAACGGCTGCGCAACTCGGCGATGTTGCTGGTGGCGCGCTCGAAATAGTCTTCGATCAGCAGTGGCTGGTTTTCCGCTTCGTAAAACGCCATGCCGATGCGACCGATGCTCGGTGCGTTGATGTAGCCTTCGAAGCCGGGGGCGAGGATCTTGTCGCCGATCTGGATCGCCAGTGGCCGAGGCAACAAGCCTCTGACGCGGATGGCGAGGACTTCTTCGTTGGCCAGTTTTTTTATGCACGTCTCATCGAGACGCTCGACGTCAAGCATCATGTCTTAGGTCCATCTATCAGATAGTCAACAGAGCCCGCGAACGCAGGCTCCCCCGGCGTCAGGCGATGACGGGATCGACATCGCCCAAAGACTCAGTCCACGTGGTAGTGGACTGACAACGTTCCCTTTTTCTGTGAAAGGGAAGCGATCGTGACCATGCCCAAATCCTTCAGGCTACGTACATGGGTGCCGCCGCAGCCGTAGGCGGGCAGCTCACCGAAACCGATTTCACGGGCGCCTTCGCGCAACGACGTCAAGCGCGGCAGATCATGGGCGATCCATTGCTTGATGCCGTGCTGAATCGTCTGGGCATCAACCTCCTGCGCGCCATCGCCCGGTTTGAATTGCACACGTCCTTCATCCGGCCAGTGATGAGCCTTGATAGGCATCCAGCCCATGGCCTGAACAAAGTGACCGATCAGGTGCCCCGCCGAATGCATGCGCGTATTGAACTGGCGGCGTTGCTCGTCGACCCGAATCTGGATCATGCCGAGTTTTACCGGGTGGTCGACGAAATGGATGATCCGCTCCGTTTCCTGCACCACGCGCAGCACCTGGCTTTCGCCGATCCAGCCGGTATCACAGGGTTGCCCGCCGCCCTGGGGGTGAAACAGAGTGGCGCGCAGCACCACGGCGAACTCGTTCTCATAGGGCGTGCAATCCAGGACTTCCACATTGGCCCTGAGGTCATCACTATGGAAAAAGAGGCGAAGCGTCATATTCCATGCCCTTATTAAAGTTTCTATTTTTATTATATGAACCGTGGAATTGCGTGATAATCCGTTCAACCATCAAAGGACTGTTGCGCTGTGAGCATAAATCTTCCCTTGCCGCTGCTCGGTGAAATGGCGATTTTCGTCAAGGTTGTCGAAACCGGCAGTTTCTCCGAAGCGGCGCGTCAGTTGGGGTCTTCACCCTCGGCGGTGAGTCGCAGCATTTCGCGGCTGGAGAAGGCGCTTGCCACGCGTTTGTTGCAACGAACCACGCGCAAGCTACGCCTGAGCGACGGAGGCGAAGAGGTGTTCAAGCGCTGCCAGGAGATGGTCAGCGCGGCGAAGTCGGTGATGGAAATCAGCGGTCAGTTCACCCAGGAAGCGGAAGGGCTGGTGCGCGTCAGCGTGCCCAAGGCCGTCGGGCGATTTGTGATTCATCCACATATGCCGGAGTTTCTGCGGCGTTATCCCAAAGTGGATGTGGAGTTGTTGCTCGAGGACCGCCAGGTGGATTTGATCGATGACAACGTCGACCTGGCCATCCGTATTACCGATCGGCCCCCTGCGGGGCTGGTGGGGCGCCAATTGTTGACCATCGACCATTTGCTCTGCGCCACGCCGCAGTACCTGGCCGAGCACGGCACACCGACTCATCCCCACGACTTGCTCAATCACAGCTGCATCTATCTGGGCGAAACCCCGAGCGATGCGCGCTGGAAGTTCAAGAAAGGCAGTAAAGCCGTGACCGTCGGCGTGCGCGGACGTTACGCCGCCAATCACACGGGCGTGCGATTGGGCGCGGTATTGCAACACATCGGGATCGGTAGCCTGCCGTACTTCACCGCCCGTTATGCGCTGGAACAGGGGCTGATTGTGCAGGTATTACCGGACTGGACCTTTCTGGCGTCCTACCACGGAGGCGCCTGGCTGCTGCATTCGCCCACCCGCTACCTGCCGCCCAAGTTACGGGTATTCATCGACTATCTGGTGGAATGCCTGGAGAAGGAGCCGACCTTGAGCAATCCGGGCAAGCCAAGCGCGATGGGCAAGGGCGCGGCAGCGTATGAGTTGCCGGAGAGTGATGGGTTGTTTTGATCTTTACCCGGCCAACAAAAAAGGCCCGCATGATTAACCATGCGGGCCTTTTGCGTTACTGATTGGAGATCAGTGCTTGCTGTCCTGGTTCGACATCGCCAGCAGCTGTTTTTCCTGATTCCAGTCGAACGGTTCATCGTTCTGTTCGGCTTCGAAGCGACGTTCTTCCAGCGCCTGGTACAGGTCGATTTCATCATCGGGCATGTAGTGCAGGCAGTCACCGGCGAAGTACCACAGCAGATCGCGCGGCACCAGGTGGGCGATTTGTGGGTAGCGGGTGATGATCTGGCACAGGATGTCCTGGCCCAGGTATTGGCTTTCGATCGGGTCGACCGGCAGCAACGCACGCAGTTCGTCGAAGCGCTCCAGGAACAAGGCATGGCTTTCTTCGGGAACCTGTTCGGCCTCACCTACGGCGACCAGGATACTGCGCAGGTGGTCGAGCAAGACGAGATGATCGGCAACGACATTGGACACGAGATAAGTCCTCAAGAGCAAAACGGGCGCAGGAGTATAAAGCTCCCGCGCCCCTTTTTCACAGGGTAAAGCGCCCCATGATGGTAAGGCGACACACGGTCCTCTGGATTAGCGGACCTTGCCCCTGCCCAGCACCAGCACCTCTTTATCGAAATCATCGACGTCGATCACCTTGCGCCGCGCCACTTCCACCTCACGCAAGGTCTCGGCTTCAACCGGTTGCAAGACGCCAGCCTCCAGCGCGGCATCGATGACCGACTCCCCGACAGTGGGTTTGACCTGGCGACTTCTCAGCGCCGTGTTGAGTTTTTTCTGTAGCGGTTTAGCGGCGTTCAGCAAGTCGCAGGCGTGCTGCAAGGCGCCGACCGGATCCTCTGTCGATTGCGGGCGATAGCAGCCCGCCAATAACTCCTCAAGGGTCGGGTCGCCCTTGGCGCGGCCGAGGACTGCGGCGACTTTGGCCGCCAGTCTGTCCGACGGGCCTCTGTGCCGGCGACCGAACGGGAACACCAGTACCCGCAGCAGGCAGCCGAGTACCTTGTTCGGAAAGTTGGTCAGCAGTTCGTCCAGCGCACGTTCGGACTGGCCGAGGCTCTCTTCCATCGCCCAGGCGAACAACGGACGCATATGCTCCGGCGAATCGAGATCGTGATATCGCTTGAGCGCAGCGGAAGCCAGATACAGGTAGCTGAGCACATCGCCCAGACGTGCGGACAAGCGTTCGCGGCGTTTCAGGTCGCCGCCCAGCAGCATCATGCACTGGTCTGCAAGCATGGCAAATGCCGCGGCCTGACGGTTGAGGGCGCGCACGTAGCGTTGGCTGAGCTTGTCCCCGGGCATGTGTTCGAAATGCCCGAAGCCAAGGTTCAGCACCAGGGTGCTGGCGGCGTTGCTCACGGCAAAACCAATGTGATTGAGCAGCAGGGCGTCGAATTCGATCAACGCCTGTTGTTTGTCTTCGCGGTGGACAAGGGCCATTTCCTTGAGCACGAACGGATGGCAGCGAATAGCGCCCTGGCCGAAGATCATCAGGTTGCGTGTCAGGATGTTCGCACCTTCGACCGTGACGGAAATGGGCGCACCTTGCCAGCTACGCGCGAGATAGTTGTTCGGGCCCATGATGATGGCCTTGCCGCCGTGAACATCCATGGCGTGGCTGATGCACTCGCGACCGCGTTCGGAGAGGTGGTATTTGATGATGGCGGAGGGCACCGACGGCTTTTCGCCGAGGTCGACGGCGTTGGCGGTGAGCATCCGCGCGCTGTCCATCAGCCAGGTACTGCCGCCGATCCGCGCCAGTGCTTCCTGAATCCCTTCGAAGGCTGACAGCGGTGCGTTGAATTGCTCGCGAACCTGCGCATATTGGCCTGTCACCAGGCTGCTGAACTTGCCCGCGGCGGTACCGATGGCAGGCAGCGAAATGGAACGCCCGACCGACAGGCAGTTCATCAGCATCATCCAGCCTTCGCCGAGCATTTCCTGACCGCCGATGATGAACTCCAGCGGTATGAACACATCCTTGCCGGCGTTCGGGCCGTTCATGAAGGCGGCGCCCAGCGGCAAGTGACGGCGACCGATGTCTACACCGGGTGTCTGGGTTGGAATCAATGCGAGACTGATCCCCAGGTCGACTTTGTCACCCAATAGATGGTCCGGGTCATAGGCCTTGAAGGCCAGGCCGATCAAGGTCGCCACCGGACCGAGGGTGATGTAGCGTTTTTCCCAGTTCAGGCGCAAGCCAAGGGTTTCCTGGCCTTCCCATTCACCTTTGCAAATCACCCCGGTGTCGGTCATGCCCCCGACGTTGGAACCGGCCATCGGGCCTGTCAGGGCAAAGCAGGGGATATCGTCGCCGCGGGCCAGCCGTGGCAGGTAATGATTGCGTTGTTCGTCGGTGCCGTAGTGCAGCAGCAGTTCCGCCGGGCCGAGGGAGTTGGGCACCATGACGGTGGAGGCCAGGTCACCGCTGCGGGTCGCCAGTTTCATCGCGATCTGGGAGTGCGCATAAGCCGAGAAGCCTTTGCCGCCGTACTCCTTGGGAATGATCAGGGCAAAAAAGCCATGCTGCTTGATGTGATCCCAGGCCTTGGGCGGCAGATCCATCAACTGGCCGATCTGCCAATCGCTGACCATGGCGCAGAGCTCTTCGGTCGGGCCATCGATAAACGCCTGTTCCTCTTCACTCAGTTGCGCTTTTGGATAGGCCAGCAGCTTGTTCCAGTCAGGACGACCGCTGAACAGCTCGCCATCCCACCAGACCGTGCCGGCTTCAATGGCTTCACGCTCGGTTTGCGACATGGGCGGCAGGTTTTTTTGAAACCAGTTGAATATGGGCGCCGTGAACAGTTTTCGGCGCAGGTCCGGCAGCAACAGGGGGGCGGCCACGGCCGCGAGCAACACCCAGAAAATCAGCAGCAGCCAGACGGGGGCATGGCTCGCATGTCTGAAGATGCCCATCGCCAGCAGATAGACAGCGATGATGCCCAAAGCGGGCAGAGGCGCGGTGCGGCGATGTGCCAGCCAGGCAATCCCGACCACCAGAACCAGTATCCACAACAGCAGCATAATTAATTCTCCTGAAGCCAGGGGCAAAACCACTCTCAGAGCTTAGACGGCATCCATAAAAGTGGGTGGTCGGAGCGATCGGGTTGAGCTTGTAGGACGAAACGGCCGGACTTCGTCAGTTATTTCGATGGAGGGCTCGTCAACAGGGCGGGCAAGCGCTGATATTTGGCCGAAACGTCGTTATCTCTGTGCTGAAGGTGTCGCTAGACTCGTGGCTTCCCCCAGGAGATAGCTCCCATGCACGCGTATCTGAGCCCCGGCCGCTTCATCGACAGTGACCATCCCTCGGTGGTGGAGTTCGCCGAAAAACATCGTGGCGCCGGGCGCGATCCGCAGGAGCAGGCGATCAATCTCTATTACGCCGTGCGCGAGGCCGTGCGCTACAACCCCTACACCTTCAGCCGTGATCCGCAGACCTTGCGCGGCAGCTATGCGCTGGCGGCCGGGGAGAGTTATTGCGTGCCCAAAGCCACGCTGCTGGCAGGTTGCGCTCGGCATTGCGGGATCCCGGCGCGTATCGGTCTGGCGGATGTGCGCAATCACCTGTCGACGCCGCGCCTGCTCGAACTGCTCAAGAGTGATGTGTTCGCCATGCACGGCTACACCGAGCTTTATTTGAACGAGCGTTGGGTTAAAGCCACGCCGGCTTTCAATCAACAACTCTGCGAGCTGTTCAATGTCGCGCCGCTGGAATTCGACGGGATCAATGACAGCGTGTTCCATCCCTTCAACCGTGACGGCGAGCAGCTGATGGAGTACCTGGTCGATCACGGCCAGTTCACCGATGTGCCTGAAGCGTTCTTTTTCGAGCACCTCGAAAAGTGTTATCCGCATTTGTTCGGCGAGTGGCTGCCGCTGCAACTGGGTGACATGCAGAGCGATTTGAGTCGCGCCTGATCCGGCGTATGCTGCCTGCGCATTCATCCAACAAGGGGCGGTCATGCTGAAAATCTGGGGTCGGAAAAATTCGTCGAATGTCAGAAAACCGTTGTGGGCCGCCGAAGAGCTGGGCCTGGCCTATGAAGCCATCGACGCCGGCGGTGCCTTTGGCGTGGTCGACACGCCTGAGTACCGGGCGATGAATCCCAACGGTCGCGTGCCGGTGATCGAAGACGACGGCTTCGTGCTGTGGGAATCCAACACCATCGTGCGTTACCTGGTGGCTCGCCATGCCAGCGGCACTGCCTGGTATCCGACGGACCTGCAAGCCCGTGCCTCGGCCGAAAAGTGGATGGACTGGACCACCTCAAGTTTTGCCGCGCCGTTTCGCACGGTGTTCTGGGGCGTGTTGCGCACCCCGCAAGAGCAGCAGGACTGGCCGGCCATCAAGGCTGCGATCAAGGAGTGCGACGATCTGCTGTCGATGGCCGATCAAGCGTTGGCGGTTAAGCCATACCTGTCGGGCGATGAGATCGGCATGGGAGACATTCCCTTGGGCAGCTTCATTTACGCCTGGTTCGAGATGCCGATCGAGCGCGCGCCGCTGCCACATCTAGAAGCCTGGTACGCACGGTTGAAACAGCGTCCGGCCTATCGCAAAGCCGTCATGACCGCGTTGACTTAATACTCACTATCAACACGCGTGACTGTACTTGTGTGGCGGCGACAAGCACCATTGCGCTCATGCGCCGCGGTTGCATTGCTCGCCGCCCGCCCTTATTTATTCCTTTCTTCCCTTCCTGGTGCGTAAATCCGATATGAGTTCCGCTCTGTCCATCCGGCAGCTAACCAAAACCTACGGCAACGGTTTCCAGGCCTTGAGTGGTATCGATCTGGACGTCGCCGAAGGTGACTTTTTCGCTTTGCTCGGCCCGAATGGCGCCGGCAAATCCACGACCATCGGCATTATCTCGACCTTGGTGAACAAAACCAGCGGCACGGTGAATGTGTTCGGTCACGACCTGGACAAGGAACCAGCGGCGCTCAAGCGCTGCATTGGTGTGGTGCCCCAGGAGTTCAACTTCAACCAGTTCGAAAAGACCTTCGACATCGTCGTGACCCAGGCCGGTTACTACGGCATCCCGGCGAGAATCGCCAAGGAACGCGCCGAGCAGTACCTGACCCAACTGGGGTTGTGGGACAAGCGCGATGTGCCGTCACGCTCCCTGTCCGGCGGCATGAAGCGCCGACTGATGATCGCCCGGGCGCTGGTTCACGAGCCACGCCTGCTGATCCTCGACGAACCGACGGCGGGGGTGGACATCGAATTGCGTCGCTCGATGTGGACCTTCCTCACTGAACTGAACAAGAAAGGCATCACCATCATCCTCACCACCCACTACCTGGAGGAGGCTGAGCAGTTGTGCCGCAACATCGGCATCATCGACCACGGCACCATTGTCGAGAACACCAGCATGAAGCAGTTGCTCAGCCAACTGCATGTCGAGACGTTCCTGCTGGACCTGAAGAACACCTTGCAAGTGGCGCCGCAGTTGCTTGGTTACCCGGCCAAACTGATCGACAGTCATACCCTGGAAGTCCAGGTCGACAAGGCCATGGGCATTACCGCGCTGTTCACCCAGTTGGCGCAGCAGAACATCGAAGTGTTGAGCCTGCGTAACAAAACCAATCGCCTCGAGGAGTTGTTCGTGTCCCTGGTGGAGAAAAATCTGTCGAAGGTGGCGGTATGAGTTCCGAGCTGCAACCCAACCTCGTTGCCCTCAATACCATCGTTTACCGTGAGGTCAAGCGCTTCACCCGGATCTGGCCGCAGACCTTGCTGCCGCCAGCCATCACCATGGTTCTGTACTTTGTGATCTTCGGCAATCTGATCGGTCGGCAGATCGGCGGCATGGGTGGCTTCACGTACATGGAGTACATCGTGCCGGGGCTGATCATGATGTCGGTGATCACCAACTCCTATGGCAACGTGGTGTCGAGTTTCTTTGGCAGCAAGTTCCAGCGCTCCATCGAAGAACTGATGGTGTCGCCGGTGTCGCCCCATACGATTCTGATCGGCTACACCCTGGGCGGCGTGCTGCGCGGGTTGATGGTCGGGCTCATCGTGACGCTGCTGTCGCTGTTCTTCACCACGCTACAGGTGCATCACCTGGGCGTGACCGTTCTGGTGGTGCTGCTGACGGCGACGATCTTCTCGTTGCTGGGTTTCATCAACGCGGTATTTGCACGCAATTTCGATGACATCTCGATCATCCCGACCTTCGTGCTGACACCGCTGACGTACCTGGGCGGGGTGTTCTACTCGATCAGCTTGTTGCCACCGTTCTGGCAGACCGTTTCGCTGGCCAACCCGGTGCTGCACATGGTCAACGCCTTCCGTTACGGCATTCTTGGCGTGTCGGACATCAAGATCAGCGTGGCGATCGCTTTCATGCTGGTAGCGACTGTTGTGCTGTACATCGGTTGTGCGCGGCTGCTGGTGAGTGGGCGCGGGATGCGTACCTGATCAAGACCGTGTCACGGCCTTCGCGGGCAAACACCGCAAAAAGAAACGGCCTCCCAAGTGGAGGCCGTTTTTCATTCCTGCATCCGGCTGCGCTTACGCCGTGCCCACTGCCGACTCACCCACCAGCGCCAATACATCATCACCAGACAATAAGCCAACGCCCCAAGCACCAGCCCCGTTACCACCGAACCCAGTAAAAACGGTTGCCACAAAGTCGAGAGCTCGCCGCTGATCCATGCCCAGGTCAACTCGTCCGGCAAGCTCCTGGCGGGGACGTCCATCAACCAGGCGCCGGTCTGGTAGGTGCAGAAGAACACCGCCGGCATGGTGATCGGGTTGGTCAGCCAGACCAGGCTGACCGCTATCGGCATGTTGCCGCGCACTACGATGGCGAGGATGGCCGCCAACAGCATTTGCAACGGGATGGGCAGGAACGCCGCGAACAGGCCGACGGCCATGGCCCGCGCGACGGAATGGCGATTGAGGTGCCAGAGGTTCGGGTCATGCAGCAGGGTGCCAAGAAAGCGTAAGGATTTGTGTTCCCTGATGCTGGTCGGGTCTGGCATGTAGCGTTTGAATAAGCGCCGGGGCATAAGGCTTCTCGGTCGGTTAAGGCGGCAAGTATGTCTGGATTCTACGAACCGCCCATTCAGACTTTGTGACAATTGTTAACGACGCCTGTGCGGCGCGACGGCTAAGCCTAGGGAGGGGACTCTCAAGGACGGGCTTATGCGCACAGGGATGATGGCGCTGGCGTTGGGTCTGCTGGCCCTGCGTTTTTTGCCGGCACTGCCGCCGGCAGGGTTGTGGCTGTTGTTGCCGGTAGTGGGTTTGATGTTGCTGCCGTTTCGAACCTTTCCACTGGCATTTTGGTTGTTCGGTTTCAGTTGGGCGTGTGCGAATGCGCAGTGGGCGCTGGATGATCGCCTGGCGCTGAAGCTCGATGGCGAGACTCGCTGGGTCGAAGGCCGGGTTACCGGGTTGCCGCAGCAGGCCGAGGGTGTAGTGCGTTTCGAACTGACAGACAGTCAGTCGCGTCGCACCCAACTGCCCCGGCACCTGCGTCTGGCCTGGTATGGCGGGCCGCCCGTCAACAGTGGCGAGCGGTGGCGGCTGGCAGTCAAATTGAAGCGTCCTGCCGGGCTGCTCAACCCTCATGGTTTTGATTACGACGCCTGGTTGCTGGCCCAACGTATTGGCGCCACTGGGACCGTCAAGGACGGTCAGCGACTGGGGCAAGCGCAGTGGGCCTGGCGCGACGGCATTCGTCAGCGTTTGCAGGCCGTGGATGCGCACGGGCGAACGGGAGCGCTGACGGCGTTGGTGCTGGGGGACGGCGCCGGGCTGAGCCGTGAGGACTGGCAGGTGCTGCAAGACACCGGCACCGTGCATCTGTTGGTGATTTCCGGGCAGCACATTGGTTTGCTGGCGGGGCTGGTGTATCTGCTGATCGCCGGGCTGGCGCGCTATGGCTTATGGCCCAGGCGCTTGCCGTGGCTGCCATGGGCGTGTGGGCTGGCGTTCGCGGCAGCGCTCGGTTATGGGCTGCTGGCCGGTTTCGAGGTGCCGGTGCGTCGGGCCTGCCTGATGATTGGTCTGCTGTTGTTGTGGCGGCTACGGTTTCGTCACCTCGGCGCCTGGTGGCCGCTGTTGCTGGCGCTTGACGGTGTTTTGCTGCTGGACCCGCTGGCAAGCCTGCAACCGGGTTTCTGGTTGTCCTTTGCGGCAGTAGCGGTGCTGATTTTCACCTTTGGCGGGCGATTGGGCCCGTGGCGTTGGTGGCAAACCTGGACCCGTGCCCAATGGCTGATCGCAATCGGTCTGTGCCCGCTGCTGTTGGTACTGGGGTTGCCTATCAGTCTCAGCGGGCCGCTGGCCAATCTTCTGGCGGTGCCCTGGATCAGCCTGCTGGTCTTGCCGCCGGCCTTGCTCGGAACGCTGCTGTTGCCCGTTCCCTATGTGGGCGAGGGGTTACTGTGGTTGGCTGGCGGTCTGATCGACCTTTTGTTCAAGGGGCTGGCGTTGGTGGCCGGGCAATTGCCCGCGTGGGTGCCGGTGGCGGTTCCGTTGTGGGTTTGGGCGTTCGGCGCACTGGGCGCATTTCTGCTGTTACTGCCACCGGGCGTGCCGTTGCGCCCGCTGGGCTGGCCGATGTTGCTGTTGCTGGTTTTTGCGCCCCGGCACACGCTGCCTGAAGGCGTCGCCGAAATCTGGCAGCTGGATGTCGGCCAGGGGTTGGCCATTCTGGTGCGCACCCGCCATCACACGCTGTTGTATGACGCCGGGCCACGGTTCGGTGATATCGACCTGGGTGAGCGGGTGGTGTTGCCAACATTGCGCAAACTGGGGGTGAATGGACTTGATCTGATGCTGATCAGCCATGCCGACGCCGATCACGCCGGCGGTGCGCGAGCGATTGCCAGCGGTGTGCCGGTGACTCGGGTACTGAGTGGCGACCCACTGGCCCTGCCGGACGAGCTACATGCCGAGGGCTGCGAGAGCGGTCAACAGTGGACCTGGGACGACGTGCGGTTCCAGCTCTGGCAGTGGTCGTCGGCCAGCGACAGCAATCAGAAATCCTGCGTGCTGCAGATCGAAGCCAACGGCGAGCGGTTGCTGCTGACCGGCGATATCGATACCGCGGCCGAGCGGGTGCTGCTCGACAGTCCACTGGCGGTGCCGACGGACTGGTTGCAGGCCCCGCACCACGGCAGTCGCAGTTCATCTTCGATGGCGTTGCTCAGCGCTCTGCTGCCTAAAGCGGTGCTGATTTCCCGTGGCAACGGTAATTCTTTCGGTCATCCCCATCCCACAGTCGTGGCGCGTTATCAAAAGCGTGGCATGGCGATCTACGACAGCGCCGAGCAGGGTGCCATTCGTCTACAACTGGGGCGCTTCAAACCACCTTGGACGATGCTTCAGGAACGGCGTTTCTGGCGCGATCCGCCAGCATTGCGCCAGTAGCCCGCGTCATTAAAGCCCGACCGGATGCGACATCGCGGTCTTCGGTGCGCCCACCCCCTATGTTAGAGTGGCGCACTTTTTCGAGGGGACTGTCACTGTGTGGGAATTGGTCAAATCCGGCGGCTGGATGATGCTGCCGATCATTCTGAGTTCCATCGCGGCCATGGCGATCGTCGCCGAGCGTCTCTGGACCCTGCGCGCCAGCCGCGTGACCCCGGAGCACTTGCTCGGGCAGGTCTGGGTCTGGATCAAGGACAAGCAACTCAATAAAGAAAAACTCAAGGAGTTGCGCGCCAACTCTCCGCTGGGCGAGATCCTCGCCGCCGGTCTGGCGAACTCCAAGCATGGTCGCGAGATCATGAAAGAGTGCATCGAAGAGGCCGCCGCGCGGGTGATTCATGAGCTCGAACGTTATATCAACGCCTTGGGCACCATCGCCGCCATGGCTCCGTTGTTGGGGCTGCTGGGTACGGTGCTGGGCATGATCGATATTTTCAGTGCGTTCATGGGCACGGGCATGGGCACCAACGCCGCGGTGCTGGCCGGGGGTATTTCCAAGGCACTGATCACCACCGCCGCGGGCCTGATGGTCGGTATCCCGGCCGTGTTCTTCCACCGCTTCCTGCAACGCCGGATCGATGAGCTGGTGGTGGGCATGGAGCAAGAGGCGATCAAACTGGTCGAGGTTATTCAGGGCGATCGCGACGTGGACCTGGCCGAGGGTAAAGCGTGAAGTTCCGTCGTAAACCACGGGAAACGGTAGACATTAACCTCGCGTCGCTGATCGACGTGGTGTTTATCCTGTTGCTGTTTTTCGTCGTGACCACCACCTTCACCCGTGAAACCCAGTTGCGCGTCGACCTGCCGGAAGCGGTCAGCGGCTCCCCGGCCGAAGACCAGCAGCTCAAGCAACTGGACATCGCCATCAGCGCCGACGGGGCGTATTCGGTCAATAACCAGCTGTTGCCGAAGAACGACCTCACCAGCCTGATGGAAGCGCTACAGAAAGAATCCAATGGCGACACCAATCTGCCGTTGTCCATCAGCGCCGATGGCAAAACCCCCCATCAGTCCGTCATCACCGCGATGGACGCTGCCGGCAAGCTCGGTTTCAGCCACTTGCGCATGACCACTGTCGAGGCGGCGCCGGCGTCCTGATGGCCATGTCCGATCGATTGCTCGCTGCGTGGTACGAAGGTCATCCGGCGTTGAAGCTGTTGCAGCCTCTTGAATGGCTGTATCGACGCGTGGTCAATGGCAAGCGCGAGCGCTTTTTGGCGGGCGAGGGCGAGATCTACCAATCGCCGGTGCCGCTGATCGTGGTCGGCAACATCACGGTGGGCGGCACGGGCAAGACGCCGCTGATTCTGTGGATGATCCAGCACTGCCAGCGCAGCGGTCTGCGGGTCGGTGTGGTCAGCCGTGGTTACGGCGCCAAACCGCCGCAATTGCCGTGGCGGGTCGCGGCGGATCAAGGCGCGGACGTGGCGGGCGATGAGCCGCTGTTGATCGTCCAGCGCACCGGCGTGCCGCTGATGATCGACCCGGACCGCAGCCGTGCGGTCAAAGCCTTGCTGGCGAGTGAGCCGCTGGACCTGATCCTCTCCGACGACGGTATGCAGCATTACCGGCTGGCTCGAAACCTGGAACTGGTGCTGATCGACGCCGCTCGCGGCTTGGGCAACCGCCGTTGTCTGCCCGCCGGACCATTGCGCGAACCGGTCGAGCGCCTGCAAAGCGTCGATGCAGTGCTGTACAACGGCGCTGCCAATGATCGCGAAGACGGTTTTGCCTTTCAGTTGCAACCCACCGAACTGGTCAACCTGCACAGCGGCGAACGGCGGCCTCTGGACCACTTTCCCGCCGGTCAGGCCCTGCACGCCGTGGCCGGGATCGGCAATCCCCGGCGTTTCTTCACGACCCTCGAAACGCTACACTGGCGGCCAGTGCCCCATGCATTTGCCGACCACGCCGAATACAGCGTGCAGGCCTTGAATTTCACACCGTCATTGCCAGTGGTGATGACAGAAAAGGACGCGGTGAAGTGCCGTGCCTTCGCCGCCGCCGATTGGTGGTACCTGGCGGTCGATGCTGCGCCATCGCCGGCCTTCGTGGCCTGGTTCGATACACAGCTGATGCGCCTGTTGCCGGCTCGTCTTTTGCCTTAACTCCGTTTCTATCCAGGGAATGTACATGGACACCAAATTGCTCGACATCCTCGCTTGCCCGGTCTGCAAAGGCCCGCTCAAGCTCAGCGCCGACAAAACCGAGCTGATCAGCAAGGGCGCCGGCCTCGCGTACCCGATTCGCGACGGCATCCCGGTGATGCTCGAAAGCGAAGCGCGCACCCTGACCACCGATGAGCGTCTGGATAAATGACCACAGCCTTTACCGTTGTCATTCCATCGCGTTACGCCTCCACCCGCTTGCCGGGCAAGCCGCTGCTGCTGATCGCCGGCAAGCCGATGATCCAGCACGTCTGGGAACAGGCGAGCAAAAGCAGCGCCCAGCGCGTGGTGGTTGCCACTGACGATGCGCGCATCGTCGAGGCCTGCAAGGGCTTTGGTGCCGAAGTGGTGCTGACTCGCGAAGATCACAACTCCGGCACTGACCGCCTGGCTGAAGTTGCGGCGAAACTGGGCCTGGCCCCGGACGCGATCGTGGTCAATGTTCAGGGCGACGAGCCGTTGATCCCGCCAAGCGTGATCGATCAGGTCGCCGCCAACCTGGCTGCTCACACCGAAGCACGCATGGCCACCCTGGCCGAGCCGATCGAAGACGTCGAAACCCTGTTCAACCCCAATGTGGTCAAAGTGGTCAGCGACCTCAATGGCCTGGCGCTGACCTTCAGTCGTGCCACCTTGCCGTGGGCTCGGGACGCGTTTGCCAAGAGCCGCGAGCAATTGCCGGAAGGCGTGCCATATCGCCGCCACATCGGCATTTATGCTTACCGTGCCGGCTTCCTTCAGGACTTCGTCACCTGGGGCCCGTGCTGGCTGGAAAACACCGAGTCTCTGGAACAGCTGCGTGCCCTCTGGCACGGCGTGCGGATTCACGTCGCCGATGCGCTGATCGCACCGCCCACCGGCGTCGACACCGTTGAAGATCTCGAGCGCGTTCGTCGCCTGCTGGAGGCCTGATGCGGGTTCTGTTCGTCTGCCTGGGCAACATCTGCCGTTCCCCCACGGCTGAGGGCGTATTGCGGCACAAGCTGCGTGAGGCGGGGCTGGCCGATCAAGTCGAAGTGGCTTCTGCCGGCACCGGTGACTGGCACGTCGGCAAGGCCCCGGACAAGCGCAGCCAGGCTGCGGCGAAACTGCGCGGCTACGACCTGTCCGCCCAGCGCGCCCAGCAAGTGACCCGCGCCGATTTCGCCACTTACGACCTGATTCTGGCGATGGACAACAGCAACCTGCGCCACCTCAAGACCATGCAACCGGCCAAGGGCAAGGCCGAGCTGGATTTGTTCCTGCGTCGCTACCAGTCGGAAGTCGATGAAGTGCCGGATCCTTATTACGACGGCGACCAAGGCTTCGAACAGGTACTGGACCTGATCGAGCGCGCCAGCGATCTGCTGGTGATCGAATTGAAGGGACGGCTATGAGTTTGCAGGTTCAACCCCGGGTTTCGCTCAAACCGTACAACAGCTTTGGCGTGGACGTTCAGGCGCGGCTGTTTGCCGAAGCCCATAGCGATGCCGACGTGCGCGAAGCCCTGGCCTACGCGGTGGAACACGAAGTGCCGGTGCTGGTGATCGGTGGTGGCAGCAATTTGTTGCTGACCGCCGATGTGCCGGCACTGGTGTTGCGCATGGCCACACGGGGGATTCGCCTGCTGAGCGATGACGGCAACCAGGTGGTGATCGAAGCCGAGGCGGGCGAGCCGTGGCACCCGTTTGTGCAGCACACCCTGGCGCAAGGGTGGTCGGGGCTGGAAAACCTCAGCCTGATCCCCGGCACCGTCGGCGCGGCACCGATGCAGAACATCGGCGCTTACGGTGTCGAGATAAAGGACGTATTCGCCGGCCTGACAGCCCTCGATCGCCAGACCGGCGAGCTGCGGGACTTCACACTGGCCGAGTGCAACTTTGCCTACCGCGACAGCCTGTTCAAACAGGAGCCGGGGCGCTGGTTGATCCTGCGGGTGCGTTTCACCCTCACGCGCACCGCGCACCTGCACCTGGAATACGGCCCGGTGCGTCAGCGCCTGACCGAGCAGGGTATTGATCACCCGACGCCGACCGATGTCAGCCAGGCCATTTGCAGCATCCGCAGCGAAAAACTACCGGACCCGGCGGTGCTCGGCAATGCCGGCAGCTTCTTCAAGAATCCGTTGGTGCCCGCCGCACTTGTGGCACAACTCAAGGGTGAATACCCGGATCTGGTGGCGTATGCGCAGCCCGATGGGCAAATGAAGCTGGCGGCGGGCTGGCTGATCGAACGCGCCGGCTGGAAAGGCTTTCGCGACGGCGATGCCGGTGTGCATAAATTACAGGCGCTGGTGCTGGTCAACTACGGCAGCGCAACGGGCCTGCAATTGCTGAATCTGGCGCAGCGCATTCAGAACGACATTGCAGAGCGTTTCAAGGTCGACCTGGAAATGGAACCCAACCAGTATTGAGGCTACGCTTCAGGCTGATTAAAAAGCCCTGCACATTTTCAAATGTGCAGGGCTTTTTTGTTAATGCTCAGTTAACTTAGCCAGCTAACGATGCAAGCATTTGCTCCATCAAAGGCCCGGTGCAGACGTCGCGTCTACATATGAGAGCCGATTAGCCTGAGTCGATCTGCGTGTAGTGAACCGCGAACCCCAAGCGGCAGATTGCTCGACCCCATAACCTCTATAACTATGCGGGCGTGCCCATGATTACCCTGAAACTCAATGGTCAAGATCATCAACTCGATGTCACCGAGGACATGCCGCTGCTCTGGGCGATCCGTGACGTGGCTGGCTACAACGGCACCAAATTCGGCTGCGGCATGGGCCTGTGCGGCGCCTGCACCATTCATATCGACGGCGCGCCAGCGCGCAGTTGCATCACACCGATCGGCTCGGTGGTCGGCCAGAACGTCAGCACCATCGACAACCTGCACGCCGACCCGGTGGGCAAAGTCGTCCAGCAAGCCTGGCTCGACAGCGCCGTGGCTCAGTGCGGTTATTGCCAGGGTGGACAGATCATGTCGGCCACCGCGCTGCTGAAAACCAACCCGAACCCCAGCGACGAGCAGATTGAAGAGGCGATGGTCGGCAATATTTGCCGTTGCGGCACCTACAACCGGATCAAGACCGCCATCCGCCAGGCATCCACTCACCTGAAGGAGGCCAAGGCATGAGCCAGCTACCGAATGATTTTGCGCTGAGTAATCTCAGCCGCCGCGGTTTCCTCAAGGGCGTGGGCGCCACCAGTGCGCTGGTGCTGGCCGCCAGTTGGGGCTGGCAGGATGCATTAGCCGCCGAAAAAGAGCAGAAATTCGGTGCCGACGGCATGCCCAACGGCTGGATCGATGACCCGAAGGTTTACATCAGCATTGCCGCCGATGGCAGCGTGACGGTGATTTGCAACCGTTCGGAAATGGGCCAGGGCGTGCGCACCAGTCTGTCCATGGTGGTGGCCGATGAACTGGAAGCCGACTGGGCACAGGTCAAAGTGCAACAGGCGCCGGGCGATGAAGTACGTTTCGGCAATCAGGACACCGACGGCTCGCGCAGCATGCGTCATTGGTACGAGCCGATGCGCCGTTGCGGTGCTGCCGCGCGGACCATGCTTGAGCAAGCTGCTGCCGCGCAATGGAAAGTGCCGGTCAGCGAGTGCCATGCGCAACTGCACAAGGTCATCCATAAATCGACTGGCCGTGAATTGGGCTACGGCGCGTTGGCCGCAGCAGCCAGTGCGCTTACGGTGCCGGCTCGCGACAGCCTGCGGCTCAAGCAGCCGTCGGAGTTTCGCTACATCGGCAAGGAAGGCACCAAGGCCATCGACGGTGCGGACATCGTCAACGGTCGCGCGGTCTACGGCGCCGATGTGCATTTCGACGGCATGCTTTTCGCCACCATCGCCCGTCCGGCGGTCTACGGCGGCAAAGTCAAATCCTTCGATGCCAGCGCTGCGATGAAAGTCCCTGGGGTGATCAAGGTTCTGCAAATCGAAAGTCGTCCACTGCCGTCCGAGTTCCAGCCTTTGGGTGGTGTGGCCGTGGTGGCCAGCAACACCTGGGCGGCGATCAAGGGCCGCGAAGCGCTGAAGATCGAGTGGGATGACGGCCCCAACGCCAGTTACGACTCGATCGCCTACCGCAAGGAACTCGAAGCCGCGTCGCTCAAGCCCGGCAAAGTAGTGCGCAACACCGGCAACATCGACCAGGCCATGAGCGCTGCCGACAGCACTCTCGAAGCTTCCTACTATCTGCCGCACCTGGCGCAATCGCCGATGGAGCCGATGGTCGCCATCGCCCGTTTCAAGGACGGTGTGTGTGAGGCCTGGGCGCCAAGCCAGGCGCCGCAAGTCACCCGCGAGCGGATTGGCGAGCGCCTGGGCATTCCGTTCGATAACGTCACGTTCAACGTTACCCTGCTCGGCGGCGGTTTCGGTCGTAAGTCCAAGCCGGACTTCGTGATTGAAGCGGCGATCCTGGCCAAGGAATTCCCGGGCAAAGCGGTGCGGGTGCAGTGGACCCGTGAAGACGACATCCACCACTCGTATTTCCACACCGTGTCTGCCGAGTATCTGAAGGCCAGTCTGAACAAGGACGGCCTGCCTTCCGGCTGGCTGCACCGCACGGTGGCGCCAAGCATCACCGCGCTGTTCGCGCCGGGGATGAACCATGAAGCGGCTTTCGAGCTGGGCATGGGTTTTACCAACATGGCTTATGCGATCCCCAACGTGCGCCTGGAAAACCCTGAAGCAGCGGTCCACACGCGGGTTGGCTGGTATCGCTCTGTGTCGAACATCCCTCATGGCTTTGCGATTCAGAGCTTTGTCGATGAACTGGCGCATAAGGCCGGCCAGGACCCGCTCAAATACCAGATCAAGCTGCTTGGCCCGGAGCGTCAGATCGATCCGCGTACCTTGAGTGAAGAGTGGAACTACGGCGAATCCCCCGAGCGTTATCCGATCGATACCGCGCGGATGCGCACCGTGCTGGAAACCGCCGCTAAAGCCGCCGGATGGGGGCGTAAGCTACCCAAGGGCCGTGGCTTGGGCCTGGCGGTGCATTACAGCTTTGTCACTTATGTGGCAGCCGTGATCGAAGTCGAAGTCAAAGACGATGGCACACTGATCGTGCACAAAGCCGACATCGCCGTGGATTGCGGCCCGCAGATCAACCCCGAGCGAATTCGCTCGCAGTTCGAAGGCGCCTGCGTCATGGGCCTGGGCAACGCGGTGCTGGGGGAAATCAGCTTCAAGGACGGCAAGGTCCAGCAGGACAACTTCCACATGTACGAAGTGGCGCGCATGTCCCTGGCACCGAAGGAAGTCGCCGTGCACCTGGTCACGCCACCGGGCAATGTACCGTTGGGCGGGGTCGGTGAGCCGGGCGTGCCGCCGATTGCGCCAGCGCTGTGCAACGCGATCTTCGCGGCCACGGGAAAACGCATCCGTAACTTGCCGGTTCGCTATCAGCTGCAAGGCTGGCAGAAGGCTGACGCCTGATGGACAGCGTCGATCTGAACGTCCTGCGCAGCGTGCTGGAATGGCGCCTGGCCGGTCAGCGGGTAATGTTGTATAGCGTGGTCCAGACCTGGGGCACCGCGCCCCGGGCACCTGGCGCCATGCTCGCCTTGCGTGGCGATGGCGTAGTGATTGGCTCGGTGTCCGGTGGCTGTGTCGAGGATGACCTGATTGCCCGGCTGCACGATGGCCGTATCCCGGCCGATGGGCCTCCGGTGCAGTTGATTACTTATGGCGTCACTCGTGAGGAGGCCGCGCGGTTTGGTTTGCCCTGCGGCGGCACGTTGCGCCTGACCGAGGAGCGCGTCGGCGATCCGGCGTGGGTCGCCCAGTTGCTGGCGCGCTGCGAGGCGCATGAAATTGTTGCGCGCTCGCTGGATATTGCGACCGGTGAAGTGGTTCTGCAGCCGGCGAACAAGCACGATGTGCTGAGTTTTGATGGCAACACACTGCGCGCCATTTACGGCCCGCGTTGGCGATTGTTGTTGATCGGCGCGGGGCAGCTATCGCGGTATGTCGCCGAGATGGCACGGCTGCTGGATTTCGAAGTGCTGATCTGCGATCCGCGCACCGAGTTCGTCTACGGCTGGGAAGAACAACACGGTCGCTTCGTTCCGGGCATGCCCGACGAAGCAGTGCTGACCATCCAGACCGACGAACGCACCGCCATCGTCGCGCTCACCCACGATCCGCGCCTGGATGACATGGCGCTGCTCACGGCCCTGGATTCCAGGGCATTTTATGTCGGTGCGCTGGGTTCGCGAGTCAACAGTCAGAAGCGCCGGGACAACCTGGCTCAGCTAGGCTTGTCCCAACAGGCCATCGAACGCTTGCACGGCCCGATCGGCTTGCACATCGGCAGCCATACTCCGGCGGAAATCGCCTTGTCGCTGCTGGCCGAGATTGTGGCGATCAAGAACGGCATCGAGCTCAAGCAGAAGAGGCCGTTGCAGGAGGGCGTATGAGTGACTCCATTGGCGTTATCGTTCTAGCCGCCGGGCAGGGCAGCCGGTTTCGACAGGTAGCGGGTGACGATAAGGACAAGTTGCTGGTGGACTGCACCGCCCGTGATGGCATCACCGTGCACTCAATGATCGAGCAGGTGCTGGTGAATCTGCCAGCCACACTCGAGAAGCGTGTGCTGGTCACCACCGCGGACCGCCCGCAAGTGATTCGCATGGCGCAGGCTTATGGTTGCGAGATTGTGCGAATCGAGACGACCGGCCTGGGCGACAGCATTGCGGCGGGTGTGGCGGCCTGTTCGCACCACGGTGGCTGGCTGATCATGCTGGGGGATATGCCGTTTATCCTGCCGTCGAGCATTGAGCAGGTCGTCGCGGCCATTGCGGATGACACCATCAGCGTGCCGGTGCATGAAGGGCAATATGGGCATCCGGTGGGGTTCGGGCGAAGCTTCGGTCCGGGATTGATGGCGCTGACCGGCGATCAGGGCGCCAAGTCACTGTTTGCGCAGGCGAGGGTGGTCGAGGTGGCGGTGGAGGATCCGGGTGTGTTGTGGGATGTGGACATACCAGAGAGGTTGGTCTTCGCCTGATGCACCGCCATCGCGGTTTTCCTGCGAAGCAACCGACATAAAAAAGCCCCGCATGGGATCACCAGGCGGGGCTTTTTAGTGGCCGATGGAATCAGGCGAGGGGTTTAGGCTCGTGCTCTTTTTCCAGGGCTTGCTCGTGTTGCTCTACCGCTTCTTGAACGGAGCGCGGTGCTTCGTCGATCACGGATTCAACCGGCTCGGCAGACACTTCAGCGGCCGGGGCAGGGGCTGCCTCGCCGACTTCAGCAACAACCGGTGCTGGCTCGGCAGCGGCCGGAGCAGCAGCGGCAGCCAGTTCGGCTTCCTTCTGCAGACGCTCGGCTTCACGCTTGCGACGACGTACTTCACGTGGGTCGTTCGGCGCACGGCCACTTGGGGTCAGAGCGCTGACAGGAGCGGCTTCGACCACGGGTGCAGCTTCGGCAACCACCGGTGCTTCAAGCAGCGGAGCAGACTCGGCAGCTGCAACCACTGGCTCGGAGACCTTGGCTTCAGCAACCGGAGCTTCAGCGACTGGCGCTGGAGCTTCGACTGCCACAGGTGGCTCGGCAACCCAATTGAACGCGGTTTGCTCTTCACGAACTTCGCGAACTTCACGTACCTGTTCAGCCACTGGTGCTTCAACGACAGGTTCTGCAGCAACCACTGGTTCGGCGGCAGCTTCAACTTCAGGCTGTGCTTCACGAACCGGGGCCACTTCGATTTCCGGAGCGGCGATGACTTCCACCGGCGTGCTCGCTTCAACCACTGGCGCTTCAACCGGAGCGGTTTCCAGAGTGGCAGCAGTAGCGCGTTCGGCTTGCTCGTTGGCTTGTGCTTCAGCAGGTGCGCTGATCACGGTGCTGGCAACGGCTGCGGTAACAGCCAGGCCGGCGGCCAGATCGGCAGCGCTTGGCGCTTCGGCGTTCTCAGTGGATTCGGACTCTTCCGAACCTTCGATCACGTTGCCGTTGGCATCGCGCTGACGCTCACGACGGTTGCTGCGACGACGCTGGCCACGGGAGCGGCGGCGTGGACGATCGCCTTCGGCGACTTCCTGACCATCTTCCTGCAGTTGCTCTTCGTTGGTTGGCAGCTCTTCTTCGGCAGCGGCAGCAGCGGCTTGCTCGGTGCGTGGTTGACGTTCTTCACGCGGTGGGCGTGGAGCGCGCTCTTCGCGTGGCTGACGGGCAGGACGCTCTTCAGCGGTGGCAGCGGCGGCCGGAGCGGCATCCAGAGGCTCGCGCAGTTCACGAACCGGACGTTCTTCACGATCGCCACGTGGCTTGCGATCTTCACGCGGTGCGCGCGGTGCACGTTCTTCACGAGGGGCGCGTGGTGCGCGCTCTTCGCGGGCTACTACTGGCGTTTCTTCGCGGGCTTCGCGTGGTTGACGCTCTTCGCGTGGCTCACGTGGTGCGCGCTCTTCACGCGGTGCACGTTCCTCACGAGGCTTGCGCTCTTCATCGCGGCGACCGTTACGGTTGCGGCTCTGCTGACGACCGTTGCGACGCTCTTCGTTGCGGGCAGGGCGCTCGGTAGTCGCTGGTTTTTCAACCACGACCGGCGCAACTGGCTCTTCCTTGGTCGCGAACAGGCTGATCAGCGACTTCACCAGGCCCTTGAACAGGCTTGGCTCAGGCGCGGCAACCGGCGCAGCTACTGGGGCGGCGACGACTTCGGTCGGCACCGGAGCATTGGCGCGAGCCGGTGCAGTCTTGACTGCGGCTTCCTGGCGAACCAGGGTGCGGGTCGCGGCGGCTGGCTGGACTTCTTCGACTTCCGCAGCGGCAGCAGCGATCTCGTAGCTGGACTGGTTGATGCTGGCTTCCGGGCTGTCATCACGCAGACGCTGAACTTCGAAGTGCGGCGTTTCGAGGTGATCGTTCGGCAGAATGACGATGCGGGCGCGGGTGCGCAGTTCGATCTTGGTGATCGAGTTGCGTTTTTCGTTGAGCAGGAACGCTGCCACCGGGATCGGCACTTGTGCGCGAACTTCGGCGGTGCGGTCTTTCAGGGCTTCTTCTTCGATCAGGCGCAGGATCGCCAGCGACAGCGATTCAACGTCACGGATGATGCCGGTGCCGTTGCAACGCGGGCAAACGATGCCGCTGCTTTCGCCCAGCGATGGACGCAGGCGCTGACGGGACATTTCCAGCAGGCCGAAGCGCGAGATGCGACCGACTTGCACGCGGGCGCGGTCGGCTTCCAGGCATTCGCGGACTTTCTCTTCCACGGCGCGCTGGTTCTTGGCAGGGGTCATGTCGATGAAGTCGATGACGATCAGACCGCCGATGTCGCGCAAGCGCAACTGACGGGCGATTTCTTCGGCGGCTTCAAGGTTGGTCTGCAGAGCGGTTTCTTCGATGTCGCTGCCTTTGGTGGCGCGCGCCGAGTTGATGTCGATGGACACCAGGGCTTCGGTCGGATCGATGACGATGGAGCCGCCGGAAGGCAGTTCGACGACGCGCTGGAAGGCGGTTTCGATCTGGCTTTCGATCTGGAAGCGGTTGAACAGCGGAACGCTGTCTTCGTACAGCTTGATCTTGCTGGCGTACTGCGGCATCACCTGGCGAATGAAGGTCAGGGCTTCGTCCTGGGCTTCAACGCTGTCGATCAGCACTTCGCCGATGTCCTGGCGCAGGTAATCGCGGATGGCGCGGATGATCACGTTGCTTTCCTGGTAGATCAGGAACGGCGCGGCGCGGTCCAGCGAGGCTTCTTTGATGGCGGTCCAGAGTTGCAGCAGGTAGTCGAGGTCCCACTGCATTTCTTCGCTGCTGCGGCCAAGGCCGGCGGTGCGAACGATCAGACCCATGTCGGCCGGTGCAACCAGGCCGTTGAGGGCTTCACGCAGTTCGTTGCGCTCTTCACCTTCGATGCGACGTGAGATACCGCCGGCACGCGGGTTGTTCGGCATCAGAACCAGGTAACGACCGGCCAGGCTGATGAAGGTGGTCAGGGCGGCGCCCTTGTTGCCACGTTCTTCTTTTTCGACTTGAACGATGACTTCCTGGCCTTCGCTCAGGACGTCCTTGATGTTGACGCGGCCTTCGGGAGTTTTCTTGAAGTATTCGCGGGAGATTTCTTTGAGGGGCAGGAAGCCGTGGCGCTCAGAGCCGAAATCGACAAAGGCAGCCTCAAGGCTTGGTTCGATGCGAGTAATCCGGCCTTTATAGATGTTGGCCTTCTTCTGCTCGCGTGCACCGGATTCGATGTCCAGGTCGTAGAGGCGTTGGCCATCTACCAGTGCAACACGCAACTCTTCAGGTTGAGTCGCGTTAATCAGCATTCTTTTCATGTAGTACCGTCGGTTTCCGGGCTGCCGGAAACGGCGTTCGGCACACACGACTTCTCACGGTCGGTGTCAGGTGCGTCGGGAGCGGTTGGCCATTCCCGTGTCCAGCGATGTCCGACCAATTGGGCCGGTATCGCGACGTACGCGTCCTGCTTGCTGTGGCTACTTAAGCACTCAGTCAGGAGGAGGAATCAACCGGCGGCTGTGGACGAGATGAAGCGTCTTGATAAAGCCTATTGCTACACAGTCCAGCGGTTGTGCATCTCCACCCTACACGTATCCCTGATAATTCGGGTGCTGCCGCGCGCAGAATCCGCAGCGGGTTGGCATTTACCGTGAGCTCCGAAAGGGGAGGTCACGCATCATGGCTAATTTAGGCGTTGTTTCCGAAGCGTTCGCTCGGGGTCGTTTGCAGCTGACTGCACTTTGTGAACTGGCCGTGAATATTTGCTCGGAAGGCGAGTGAAAACTCTGCTTTGCGGCATGATTCAGGCCTTATGTCACCTGCGCTTGTTACAACTGCAAACTCTGCCGTTACGTAGCGAAAGCCCCGTAGGACGGCCTCTCGTCCTCGTGAATTGCGTTGGTCAGGGCCGGTTTTTGACCGTTAGTCCGCTGTCCAGGCCACTTTTGGCGGCGTTCGCGACTATAGCAGCAATGATTAAGTGCTTCAATTCCATAAAAAATTGTTATCATCTGCACCATGACGACTACTGCCCCTTCGACCCCAGGCGTACAACTGCTTGAGGTCTCGCCGGAATATGCCGGCCAACGTATTGATAACTTCCTTCTCGCTCGGCTCAAAGGCGTGCCCAAGACCTTGATTTACCGCATTTTGCGTAAAGGCGAAGTGCGGGTGAACAAAGGTCGGATCAAGCCCGAATACAAGCTGCAGGCGGGCGACATCGTGCGCGTGCCGCCGGTTCGCGTGCCCGAACGCGACGAGCCCGTGCCGCTGGCGCAGGGGCTGCTGCAGCGGCTCGAGGCCTCGATTGTCTATGAAGACAAGGCGCTGATCGTGATCAACAAGCCCGCTGGCATCGCGGTTCACGGCGGCAGCGGCTTGAATTACGGCGTCATCGAAGCCTTTCGTCAGTTACGTCCTGATGCAAAAGAGCTCGAGTTGGTTCACCGCCTCGACCGGGACACGTCCGGCCTGCTGATGATCGCCAAAAAGCGCAGCATGTTGCGTCACTTGCACGCCGCATTGCGCGGTGATGGCGTCGACAAGCGCTATATGGCGCTGGTGCGCGGCAACTGGGCGACCTCGATCAAGCAAGTCCGTGCACCGTTGCAAAAGAGCAATCTGCGCTCCGGCGAGCGCATGGTCGAAGTCGACGAAGAAGGCAAGGAAGCCCTGACCGTGTTCAAGGTGCTGCGCCGCTTCGGTGACTTTGCCACCATGGTCGAAGCCAAGCCGATCACCGGTCGCACTCACCAGATTCGCGTCCATACTTTGCATGCCGGGCATTGCATCGCCGGCGACACCAAGTATGGCGATGAAGATTTCAGCAAGGAAATTCGTGACCTGGGCGGCAAGCGTCTATTCCTGCATGCCTACATGCTGACCGTGCCGCTGCCTGATGGCGGCGAGCTGAAGTTGCAGGCGCCGGTCGACGAGATGTGGGCCAAAACCGTGGAGCGATTGAGTGCGCCCATCTGATTACAAGCTGCTGATTTTCGATTGGGACGGTACGCTCGCAGACTCCATTGGTCGGATTGTCGAGGCGATGCACGTGGCGTCCAGGCGCTCCGGCTTTCCGTTGCGCGATGATTTTGCGGTCAAAGGCATTATCGGTCTCGGGTTGCCGGAAGCGATTCGGACCTTGTATCCCGAGATCGGTGATGGCGAACTGATGGCTTTCCGTGACTATTATGCGGAGCACTACATCGCGGCGGAGGCTGTTCCTTCGCCGTTGTTCGAGGGCGTGCTTGAGTCGATGGAAGCGTTTCGTGCCGACGGCTATCACCTGGCGGTTGCCACTGGCAAGGCTCGGCGCGGGCTGGATCGGGTGCTGAAAGCTCACGGCTGGGAAGATTATTTTGATGTCACTCGCGCAGCCGATGAAACGGCTAGCAAGCCTCATCCGTTGATGCTTGAGCAGATTCTCGCCCATTGCGAGGTTCGCCCGGAGCAGGCGCTGATGGTCGGGGATTCGTCCTTTGATCTGCAGATGGCGCGCAACGCAGGCATGGATTCGGTGGCGGTCAGCTATGGCGCTCAATCGATTGAGGCGTTGCAGCAGTTCGAGCCACGACTGTCCATTGATCGTTTTTCAGAATTGCGCGCCTGGCTGAGTCAGCGGGCATAACGGTTTTTTGCAGGGGTAAATGTCATGACCGACGAATGGAAAGCACCCGCCAAGGCGAGCGCGGAGAGCGGTGACGAAAAAAGCTGGAAGCTGCTGGAAAAGACCCTGCTGGCCAGTGTGCAGGAGCATCGCCGATCCCGTCGCTGGGGGATTTTCTTCAAGCTGCTGACCTTTGCATATCTGTTGCTTGCGTTGTTCTTGTTCTCGCCGCTGATGGATATGGAAAAAAGCGCCACTCGCGGTTCCGCTTACACGGCGCTGATCGATATAACCGGCATGATCGCCGACAAAGAGCCGGCGAGTGCAGATAATATCGTAGGCAGTCTGCGTAAAGCCTTCGAGGACAACAAGGTCAAGGGTGTGATCCTGCGGATCAACAGTCCGGGCGGCAGTCCGGTGCAGTCGGGTTATGTCTATGACGAGATTCGTCGTTTGCGCGGCTTGCATCCGGATACCAAGGTTTATGCGGTGATCTCGGATCTGGGAGCTTCTGGTGCCTATTACATTGCCAGTGCGGCAGATCAGATCTATGCCGACAAGGCGAGCCTGGTGGGTTCCATTGGTGTGACCGCGGCCGGTTACGGTTTTGTCGGCACCATGGAAAAATTGGGTGTCGAGCGTCGTACCTACACCTCTGGCGAGCACAAATCATTCCTCGATCCGTTCCAGCCGCAGAAGCCTGAAGAAACTCAGTTCTGGCAGGGTGTGCTCGACACCACTCATCAGCAGTTCATCAGTAGCGTCAAGAAGGGGCGTGGCGATCGTCTCAAGGACAAAGATCATCCGGAGCTGTTCTCCGGGCTGGTCTGGTCCGGAGAACAGGCGCTGCCGCTGGGCTTGATTGATGGTCTGGGCAGTGCCAGTTCGGTGGCGCGTGACGTGATTGGCGAGAAAGAGCTGGTGGACTTCACTATCGAGGAGTCGCCGTTTGATCGCTTCTCGAAAAAGCTCGGTGCCAGCGTGGCTGAGCATTTGGCGATGTGGATGGGCTTCCAGGGGCCGGCGTTGCGCTGATCGTTGGTTGCATAAGAAACCGGCCTGCGTGGCCGGTTTTTTGTGCGCTCGCAGTCGGTTCAGGGTATTTGCACGCCTTCAGCCAGCAACATGTCAACCAGGCGAATCAGTGGCAGGCCGATCAGGCTGGTGGCGTCAGGGCCTTCGGTGCTTTGAAACAGGCTCACCCCCAATCCTTCAGCCTTGAAGCTGCCAGCGCAGTCGTAGGGCTGTTCGGCGTGCAGGTAGCGTTCGATGCGTGCTTCGTCGAGTGCGCGCATGTGCACGGTAAACGGCACGCAGTCGACCTGGCAGTGGCCGGTCTGGCTGTTGAGCAATGCCAGGCCGGTGAGGAATGTCACGCTGGCACCGCTCGATGCCAGCAGTTGTTCGCGGGCCTTTTCGAAGCAGTGTGGCTTGCCGATAATTCGCTGGCCAAGTACCGCGACCTGGTCCGAACCGATGATCAGGTGAGCAGGATGACTGGCGGTAAGTGCCCGGGCTTTTTCTTCGGCGAGGCGCTTTACCAGTTCGATGGCTGACTCGTTCGGGCGATGGCTTTCGTCAATATCCGGCGAGCTGCAAGTAAACGGCAGCTGCAGGCGGGCCAGCAATTCCCGGCGATAAACCGAGCTTGAAGCGAGTAATAAAGGCAGCATGCGCATCTCCAAAGGGCAAGGGGCGAATTCTAACGCAGGCTCAAGTGGCGGACAGGGCTGAATTTCCTTTGACATGGCTGGGGGCATCCCTATAATGCTGCGCCTATGTTGAATGACCCGATTCCACCTCACGTTGACCCGCGCAAATTGGCTGACCGTGGCACCACCCTTCAAGGTGAAATGCTGCTGGCCGATTTGGAGAGACTCTGCGACCCGCTTTCCGACAATGTCGGTACGGTGCAGGCTAAATTCGTTTTTGAACGAGATGAACGTAAGTCTGTGGTAATCCACAGCTTTATCGACACCGAAGTCAAAATGGTTTGCCAGCGTTGTCTTGAGCTGGTCACCCTGCCGATCCATAGCGAATGCAGTTATGCTGTGGTGAAGGAGGGTGCGAATACCCAGTCGTTGCCGAAAGGTTATGACGTGCTGGAACTGGGCGAAGATCCATTGGATCTGCAGTCACTGATCGAGGAGGAGCTTCTGCTCGCCTTGCCCATTGTGCCTGCTCATCATCCGGAAGAATGCCAGCAGCCGGCGGGAGCAGATGAGCCCGAACCGAGCGAGGACGAGGTAACGCGGTCCAACCCGTTCAGTGTATTGGCGCAGTTAAAGCGTGACCCAAACGTTTAGGAGTTAATCAATTATGGCTGTTCAGCAGAACAAAAAATCCCGCTCTGCCCGTGACATGCGTCGTTCGCACGATGCTCTCGAGGCTAGCACCCTGTCTGTAGAAAAAACCACCGGTGAAGTTCACCTGCGTCACCACGTATCGCCAGAAGGCGTATACCGTGGCCGTAAAGTGATCGACAAGGGCGCTGACGAGTAATCCTTGTCCGCTCAAGTCATCGCGATTGACGCAATGGGCGGGGACTTCGGTCCCCGCAGCATTGTTCAGGCCAGCCTTGCTTGTCTGTCAGCTACGCCCTCGCTGCACCTGACCCTTGTCGGTCAACCCTCCTTACTTGAAGAACTGATCGCTGGCCAATCGGCTGCGGATCGCTCGCGCCTGTCGATTGTGCCGGCGTCCGAAGTCATCGCCATGGACGAAAAGCCTGCCCAGGCCCTGCGCGGCAAGCCTGATTCGTCGATGCGCGTGGCGCTGGAGTTGTTGCGTGATGGCAAGGTCCAGGCGTGCGTCAGTGCCGGCAATACCGGTGCGCTGATGGCGTTGTCGCGGTTTGTGCTCAAAACCTTGCCGGGGATCGATCGGCCGGCCATGGTCGCCGCCATTCCGACCGAGAAAGGTTTCTGCCAGTTGCTCGATCTGGGCGCCAATGTCGATTGCAGTGCCGAGCATCTGTTGCAGTTTGCGGTGATGGGGTCTGTGGCGGCGCAAGCCCTGGGCGTCGTTCGTCCACGGGTCGCGTTGCTGAATATCGGCACCGAAGACATCAAGGGCAATCAGCAAGTCAAGCTGGCGGCGACCCTGCTGCAAAATGCGCGTGGCCTGAACTACATCGGGTTTGTCGAGGGCGACGGTTTGTACCGTGGCGAGGCGGATGTGGTGGTGTGTGACGGCTTTGTCGGCAATATCCTGCTCAAATCCAGCGAAGGCCTGGCGACCATGATCGCCGGGCGCATCGAGGCCCAGTTCAAGAAAAATTTCGCGTCGAAACTGGTAGGCGCACTGGCGCTGCCGCTGATGAAGCGCTTGCAGGCCGAGCTGGCGCCGGCACGCCATAACGGCGCAAGTTTTCTCGGTTTGCAGGGAATTGTCGTGAAAAGTCATGGTTCGGCGGGGGTTCAGGGCTTCCAGAGTGCGATTCAGCGCGCCTTGATCGAGATCCAGGAAAACTTGCCGGAACGTCTTCATGGGCGCCTGGAAGATTTGTTGCCTTAGGCGTTTTCGTCAGACAATGCTTAAATGTGACCGCTCAGTTCAATGAGCCATCCAACTGTCAGTTTCTTGCGTTCCCCTGGCGGGACGTCAATTCTCCGACGACAAGATCATTAGGGGCTTGTTACATGTCTGCTTCCCTCGCATTCGTCTTTCCAGGACAGGGTTCGCAGTCCCTCGGCATGCTGGCCGAGTTGGGCGCGCAACACCCAGTGGTCCTTGAAACATTCAAAGAAGCTTCCGATGCTCTGGGTTACGACCTGTGGGCGCTGACCCAGCAAGGGCCGGAAGAACTACTCAATCAAACCGATAAAACCCAACCGGCCATTCTGACTGCCTCGATCGCCTTGTGGCGTCTGTGGCTGGCTGAAGGCGGCGCGCGTCCGGCTTACGTTGCCGGTCACAGCCTGGGTGAATACAGCGCCCTGGTGGCTGCGGGCAGCCTGAGCCTGGGCGCCGCGGTGAAGCTGGTAGAGCGTCGCGGTCAATTGATGCAGGAGGCCGTTCCGGCCGGGCAGGGCGGCATGGCCGCTATCCTCGGTCTGGACGATGCTGATGTGCTGGCAGCCTGCGCCGAAGCGGCGCAAGGTGAAGTGGTCAGCGCAGTCAACTTCAACTCGCCGGGCCAGGTAGTGATTGCCGGCGCCAAGGCTGCGGTCGAACGCGCCATCGAAGGCTGCAAGGCGCGTGGTGCCAAGCGCGCCATGCCGTTGCCGGTCAGCGTGCCGTCCCACTGCGAGTTGATGCGTCCGGCCGCCGAGCGATTCGCTGAGTCGATCGCAGCGATCGACTGGCAGGCGCCGCAGATTCCGGTAGTGCAGAACGTCAGTGCCGACGTACCAGCCGATCTGGAAACCCTCAAGCGCGATCTGCTTGAGCAGCTTTACAAGCCTGTGCGCTGGGTCGAATCGGTCCAGGCGCTGGCTGCCAAGGGCGCGACCCAACTGGTCGAGTGCGGTCCGGGCAAGGTCCTGGCCGGTCTGAACAAACGTTGCGCTGAAGGCGTGTCGACCTCTAACCTCAATACCCCAGATGCTTTCGCTGCCGCCCGTGCAGCGCTGGTCTGATCAAGGAGAAGCTTGCATGAGTCTGCAAGGTAAAGTTGCACTGGTCACCGGTGCCAGCCGTGGTATCGGCCAGGCTATCGCTCTGGAGCTGGGTCGTCAGGGTGCCATCGTTGTTGGTACTGCGACCTCCGCATCGGGTGCCGAGCGTATCGCCGCCACTCTGAAAGAAAACGGTATTCAGGGCACTGGCCTGGAACTCAATGTCACCAGCGACGAGTCCGTAGCGGCCGTGCTGGCGAGCATTCAGGAGCAGTTCGGTGCGCCGGCGATCCTGGTCAATAATGCCGGTATCACCCGCGATAACCTGATGATGCGCATGAAAGATGACGAATGGCATGACGTTGTCGACACCAACTTGAACAGTCTGTTCCGCCTGTCCAAGGGCGTTTTGCGCGGTATGACCAAAGCCCGTTGGGGACGAATTATCAGTATTGGCTCGGTTGTGGGTGCCATGGGCAACGCAGGCCAAGTAAACTACGCAGCCGCCAAGGCCGGTCTGGAAGGTTTCAGCCGTGCGCTGGCGCGTGAAGTCGGTTCGCGTTCGATTACGGTAAACTCGGTGGCCCCAGGGTTCATCGACACCGATATGACCCGCGAACTGCCCGATGCGCAGCGTGAAGCCTTGCAGACGCAAATTCCGCTGGGTCGTCTGGGGCAAGCTCAAGAGATCGCATCTGTGGTCGCTTTTCTTGCGTCCGACGGTGCGGCTTACGTTACTGGGGCTACAATCCCGGTGAACGGCGGGATGTACATGAGTTAAATGTGACGGATTGCTTCAAAAAAATGTCATACGAGCTGTCTAAAATCCGTTATAAAGCTGCAATCTATTTTATCGGCAGAGGGCCGCAGGGTTTGAGGAGTGAAGCTTTCAGTTGAAAAACTGAAAAGTCTTTCTATACACTTACCCACTGGCCAGCTGCCTGAATTTGTCCATTAGGAGTGAAAACAAGGTATGAGCACCATCGAAGAGCGCGTCAAGAAAATCGTTGCTGAGCAACTGGGCGTTAAAGAAGAAGAAGTGGTCAACACCGCTTCCTTCGTTGAAGACCTGGGTGCCGACTCCCTTGACACCGTTGAGCTGGTGATGGCTCTGGAAGAGGAATTCGAGACCGAAATCCCTGACGAAGAAGCTGAAAAGATCACTACTGTACAAGCAGCAATCGACTACGTTACCAGCCATCAGGCGTAATAGTTTTTAGTCGTCGCTCGCTGTCATGGAAAAACCGCACTGCCATCATGGCGTGCGGTTTTTTCTTTAGGCCTTGTGCGAAGTCGTCATTTGAAAAAAGGAGAGTGCTGTGTCGCGTAGACGCGTCGTAGTCACCGGTATGGGTATGTTGTCGCCACTGGGCACGGATGTGCCGAGCAGCTGGCAGGGCATTCTGGCTGGCCGCAGTGGCATTGGTCTGATCGAACACACCGACCTTTCTGCCTATTCCACCCGCTTTGGCGGCTCGGTAAAGGGCTTCAATGTCGAGGAATACTTGTCGGTCAAGGAAGCCCGCAAACTCGACCTGTTCATTCAATACGGTCTGGCTGCAGGTTTTCAAGCCGTGCGTAACGCAGGTCTTGAGGTTACCGATGCCAATCGCGAGCGTATCGGCGTGGCCATGGGGTCGGGTATTGGCGGTCTGACCAATATCGAAGACACCAGCCGCACACTGCATGATTCCGGCCCACGGCGGATTTCTCCGTTTTTCGTGCCTGGCTCGATCATCAATATGATTTCCGGTTTCCTGTCCATTCACTTGGGTGCACAGGGACCTAACTACGCCATCGCCACGGCGTGTACCACCGGTACGCACTGCATTGGCATGGCGGCACGTAACATCATGTACGACGAAGCCGACGTAATGATCGCCGGTGGCGCCGAGATGGCTGCATGTGGTCTGGGCATGGGCGGCTTTGGTGCCTCCCGTGCACTGTCGACCCGCAACGACGAGCCGGCCCGTGCCAGCCGTCCATGGGACAAGGGTCGTGATGGCTTCGTGCTGTCCGACGGTGCTGGCGCACTGGTTCTCGAAGAGCTGGAGCACGCCAAGGCCCGTGGCGCGACCATTTACGCCGAGCTGATTGGTTTCGGCACCAGTGGCGATGCCTACCACATGACCTCGCCACCGGCCGATGGCGCGGGTGCTGCGCGTTGCATCACCAATGCCTTGCGCGATGCGAAGATCAATGGTGATCAGGTGCAGTACATCAATGCCCATGGCACCTCGACCTCGGCTGGCGACCTCGCCGAAGCCTGTGCGATCAAATCGGTGTTCGGCGATCACGCCTACAAGCTGGCCGTCAGTTCGACCAAGTCCATGACCGGTCACCTGCTGGGTGCCGCAGGGGCGGTCGAGGCGATTTTCAGCGTGCTGGCAATCAACAGTCAGGTAGCCCCGCCGACCATCAACCTCGATGAGCCGGACGAAGGCTGCGACCTCGACTTCGTACCCCACACCGCGCGCGGCATGGATATCGACGTGGTGCTGTCCAACTCCTTCGGATTTGGCGGTACCAATGGCTCGCTGGTGTTCCGCCGGTTCGCTGACTGATGGACAGCTGGGTCGACGGTCAACCGGCTGACGCTTTGTCGCTGAAAGATCGCGGCCTGGCTTACGGCGATGGTCTGTTCGAGACCATCGCCGTCAAGGGCGGGCAGCCGTTGTTGCTGGATCGACATTTGTCGCGTCTGGCCGAGGGCTGTTCGCGCCTGGCGATTGCCGCCGATCATGAGCTGATCCGCGCGGAGCTGCTGGCCTATGCCGCCGCACTGGGCGAGGGCGTGCTCAAACTCATCCTCACCCGCGGCGACAGCCTGCGCGGTTACGCCCCCGATCCCTCGGCCCAGGCCCGGCGCATTCTGCAAGGCAATCCTCCTGCTGCCTATCCGGCTGTGCATGCGAAGCAGGGCGTGCGCCTGTTCCCTTGTACAACACGGCTTTCCAAGCAGCCATTGCTTGCCGGTCTCAAGCACCTGAATCGTCTGGAGCAGGTTATCGCCCGTTCCGAATGGCAGGACACCGAGCATGCTGAAGGCTTGATGCTGGATCAGGTCGGGCGGGTGATCGAAGGTGTGTTCAGTAATCTGTTCCTGGTGCGCGATGGCGTGCTGGTGACCGCCGATCTCAAACGTTGTGGCGTGGCAGGCGTGATGCGTGCCGAATTATTGTTTCAAGCCGAGTCATTGGGGATTCCCACACAAATCATCGACATTACCCTCGAACAGCTGCAATGGGCTGATGAGGTCTTTGTCTGCAACAGCGTTTATGGCGTTTGGCCGGTGCGCGCCTATGCCGCACTGAGCTGGCCGGTTGGGCCGCTCACCCGTAAACTCCAAACCATTGCCCGTGCGCTACTGGATGCCTGATTCGTGAGACGTAAATTATTGCTGCTGCTGGAAACCGGACTGGTTCTGGCGGGGCTGTTGGCGGGCGCTTGCGCCTGGAAAATCCATTCGGCGCTGGAACAACCGCTGAACATCGCCCAGGAACAGCTGTTGGAAGTGCCCAAAGGCACTACGCCGAACCGCACTTTCATTCGACTTGAAGCCGATGGCGTCATCAAGGACGCTTTCTGGCTGCGTGTGTACTGGCGCTTCAACCTGGCGGGCCAACCGCTGCACAGCGGCGAATACCGCATGGTTCCCGGCATGACAGTCGAAGGGCTGATCGACCTGTGGAAGCGCGGGGAAATGGTTCAGTACAGCCTGACGCTGGTCGAAGGCTGGAATTTCCATCAGGTCCGCGCAGCCCTGGCCAAGGATGAAAAGCTCGAACAGACCCTCAACGGTTTGAGCGACAGCCAGGTGATGGACAAGCTCGGGCACGGCGGGATTTTCCCCGAAGGGCGCTTCTTCCCCGACACGTACCGTTTCGTGCGTGGCATGACTGACGTCGATCTGCTCAAGAAGGCTTACGACCGCCTCGACGAAGTCCTCGCCAAGGAATGGAGCCAGCGTGCTGCCGACGTGCCCTATACCGAACCCTATCAGGCACTGATCATGGCCTCGCTGGTGGAAAAGGAAACCGGCGTGCCGCAGGAGCGCGGGCAAATCGCCGGCGTGTTCGTGCGGCGCATGGAGATGGGCATGTTGCTGCAGACCGATCCGACGGTGATCTACGGCTTGGGCGATCGCTATAACGGCAAGTTGACCCGCGCCCATCTCAAGGAGCCGACGCCGTATAACACTTACCTGATCGCTGGCCTGCCGCCGACACCGATTGCGATGGTCGGCCGCGAGGCGATCCATGCGGCGTTGAATCCGGCGGACGGCAACAGCCTGTATTTTGTTGCGCGCGGTGATGGCAGCCACGTGTTCTCCGATGATCTGGACGCCCATAACAATGCGGTGCGGGAGTTCCAGCTCAATCGCCGTGCCGATTACCGTTCCAGCCCGGCACCGACTACCACGCCGCTGACGGAAGATGCCCAGGCGCCAATCCCGGCGGCTTCGCCTGATACGGCGGCCGAAGACGTGCCACAAGTAGCGCCGCAAGACTCTGCACAAGAGCCTGCGCCAGCACCCGAGCGGGATGCTCCGGCGCCGCAAAGCCCGCAATGACTCTGATTAAGGACTGCCTGTGACTGGCTTGTTTATTACCCTGGAAGGCCCGGAAGGTGCCGGCAAGAGCACCAATCGCGAATACCTGGCCGAGCGTCTGCGCGCCGCCGGGATCGAGGTGGTGTTGACCCGGGAGCCGGGGGGCACGCCCCTGGCCGAGCGGATCCGCGATGTGTTGTTGGCGCCGGTCGATGAGGTCATGAACCCTGACACCGAGCTGCTGTTGGTGTTCGCTGCGCGAGCCCAGCACCTGGCCGAGGTGATCCGCCCGGCGCTGGCCCGTGGCGCGGTGGTTCTGTGTGATCGTTTTACCGATTCGACCTATGCCTACCAGGGCGGTGGTCGCGGTTTGTCGCTGGAGCGCATCGCGAGCCTCGAAACGTTCGTGCAGGGCGATCTGCGCCCGGACTTGACGCTGATCTTCGATCTGCCGGTGGAAGTGGGCCTGGCCCGCGCCAGCGCCCGCGGTCGCCTGGACCGTTTCGAGCTTGAAGGCCGCACGTTCTTCGATGCCGTGCGCAGTGCCTTCCTCGAGCGTGCCAAAGCGGATCCTGCGCGTTATGTCCTGGTGGATGCCGCTCAACCGCTGGCGCAGGTTCAGCAGTCTCTGGATGTCTTGCTGCCACGTCTGCTGGAGTTGACCCGTGGCTGAAGCCTATCCGTGGCAGGACAGTCTCTGGCAGCAATTGGCCGGTCGTGCCCAGCACGCCCATGCCTATCTGCTGCATGGCCCGGCCGGGATCGGCAAGCGTGCGCTGGCCGAGCGGTTGATGGCCAGTTTGTTGTGCCAGCGTCCGACCGCCCAGGGCGCCTGCGGTGAATGCAAATCCTGCCTTCTGCTCAAGGCGGGTAGTCATCCCGACAACTACGTCCTGGAACCGGAAGAGGCAGACAAGGCGATCAAGGTCGATCAGGTACGTGACCTGGTCAGCTTCGTGGTTCAGACTTCGCAGATGGGCGGTCGCAAAGTGGTGCTGATCGAGCCGGTCGAGTCGATGAACATCAACGCCGCCAACGCCTTGCTAAAAAGCCTTGAAGAGCCGTCCGGCGACACCGTATTGCTGCTCGTCAGCCACCAGACCAGTCGTCTGCTGCCGACCATCAAGAGCCGTTGCGTACAGCAGGCCTGTCCTTTGCCGAGCGAAGCCATGAGTCTGGCGTGGCTGGCCAAGACGTTGCCGGACTGCTCGGAAGACGAGCGCATTGAACTGCTGACCCTTGCTGCCGGTTCGCCATTGGCCGCGGTCAAATTGCAGGCCCAGGGCGTGCGCGAGCAGCGGGCGCTGGTGGTCGAGGGCGTGAAGAGGTTGCTCAAGCAGCAGCAATCGCCGACGCAACTGGCCGAGGAATGGAAAACCATTCCCATGTTGCTGCTGTTCGACTGGTTCTGCGACTGGTCGAGCCTGATCCTGCGTTATCAGTTGACTCAGGATGAAGCGGGGCTGGGGCTGGCGGACATGCGCAAGGTGATTCAATACCTGGCGCAGAAAGCCGCTCAGGATAAAGTCCTGAATATTCAGGACTGGATTCTAGCCCAGCGGCAGAAAGTGATGAGCAAGGCCAACCTCAATCCGGCGCTGTTGCTGGAGGCGCTGTTGGTGCAATGGGTATCCTTGCCTGCCCAGAGGTGACTAGACTCTGATCATCAGAAATGGAGGTCAGCATGAACGAACCCATCAGTCCGGGGCCGCGCAATGGCATTTTGTCCTTGACCATCAAGGACAGGTCCGTGCTCTATGCGGCCTACATGCCATTCATCAAGAACGGTGGCCTGTTTATCCCGACCAACAAGAGCTACAAGTTGGGCGATGAGGTCTTCATGCTGCTGCACCTGATGGACGAACCGGAAAAGATCCCGGTCGCCGGCAGGGTCACCTGGATTACCCCCAAAGGTGCCCAGGGCAACCGCGCCGCTGGAGTCGGCGTGCAATTCAACGAAGGCGATAACACCGCGCGCAGTCGAATCGAAACCCATCTGGCCGGAGCTCTGAAGTCCGACCGTCCCACTCATACGATGTAAGTTGCAGCCCTTTTATGCTTGTAGATTCCCATTGCCACCTTGATCGCCTCGATCTCACCGCCCACAACGGCTCTCTGGATGCCGCGCTCGACGCGGCTCGTCAGAGGGGAGTAGGGCACTTTCTGTGCATTGGCGTCAGCGCCGATAACGCCGCCGACGTCAAGGCGTTGGCCGAACGTTACGACGACGTCGATTGTTCGGTCGGCGTGCATCCGCTGGACGTGCAGCCGGGTGCCGCTCCGGCGCTGGATTGGCTGTTGCGCGAACTCAATCATCCGCGGGTGGTGGCGATCGGGGAAACCGGCCTGGATTACCACTACGAACCGGAAGCGGCAGAGTTGCAGCAGGAGTCGTTCCGCCTGCACCTGCAAGCGGCGCAACAGACCGGCAAGCCGGTAATCATCCATACCCGGGGCGCCCGGGCCGACACCCTCGAACTGTTGCGTGAGGCGGCGCTGCCTCAAGCAGGCGTTCTGCATTGCTTCACCGAAGACTGGGAGATGGCCAAGGCCGCGTTGGATATGGGTTATTACATTTCCCTGTCCGGTATTGTCACTTTTCGCAATGCCGATGCCTTGCGCGATGTGGCCAGCAAAGTGCCGGCCGACCGCTTGCTGGTGGAAACCGACTCGCCGTACCTGGCGCCGATCCCGTATCGCGGCAAACCGAACCTGCCGCAGTACGTGCGTGAGGTAGCGGAATTTCTGGCAATGTTGCGAGGCGAGCCCTACGAGCGATTTGCCGAGCAGACTACCGAGAATTTCAAGCGGTTATTTCCGTTGGCGCACGTCAGGGCATCGGCGTAACGTTGGAAAAAGTCGCAACCTGTGGCGGGCTTTGCTCCCAAATTGCAGGCAAAAAAAACCCGGGTTCTGGGGGGTGAATCCGGGTTAAGACCATTAGGAGTAAAACAAAGGCACGCAATCCTTTGGTACCTTCATCGGCGCGACACTTGGGGGAGATGCCTCGCCGACAGTTGAAGTATTGATCAGTATCGCGCCGAGTCCAGTTTGGTTGGTCGGGTTTTTAAACAAATTTGGAATACGTGCGCTTCGGTTGAGTTCTCATCAACCGGCGAGGTCGCGTGAATTCATCAAGAAACACATATATGGTCGGATGATCCGTGCATTTTGGCGTAAGTTAGGCATAATACGCGGCTTCGAATTTTGACCCCTACAGACCTTTTCTTATGCATAAAGAACCTCGTAAGGTCCGTGAGTTTCGTCGCCGCGAGCAAGAAATTCTCGATACCGCGCTCAAGCTGTTCCTCGAACAAGGTGAAGACAGTGTCACCGTCGAGATGATTGCTGATGCCGTAGGTATCGGCAAAGGCACGATCTACAAGCACTTCAAATCCAAGGCGGAGATCTACCTGCGCCTGATGCTCGACTACGAGCGTGATTTGAACGAGCTGTTGCATTCCGCCGATGTCGATAAGGACAAGGAAGCCCTGTCCCGGGCCTACTTCGAATTCCGCATGCGCGATCCGCAACGCTATCGGTTGTTCGATCGCCTGGAAGAAAAGGTGGTCAAGGGCAACCAGGTACCGGAGATGGTCGAGGAACTGCACAAGATCCGCGCCTCGAACTTCGAACGCCTGACCCTGCTGATCAAGGGCCGGATCAGCGAAGGCAAGCTCGAAGACGTGCCGCCTTACTTCCATTACTGCGCAGCCTGGGCGCTGGTGCATGGCGCCGTGGCGCTGTATCACTCGCCGTTCTGGAGCAATGTGCTGGAAGATCAGGAAGGTTTCTTCCAGTTCCTGATGGACATCGGCGTGCGCATGGGCAACAAGCGCAAGCGCGATACCGACACTCCGAGCAGCTGAGCCATCCAGTTGTCTAATTGCGCCATGAGCCATGATTTAGCTACGTGGCGCAGTACCGCAGGAATATACTCAGGCATAGGGCTTGCTAAAACTTGATTTGTGAGTCAAGTTTTGCGCGTTCGAATCTTCTTTCGCCGGAGTGATCCATGATCGTTGACCGTCAAGGCAGGCGTTTTCGCAATTTGCGGATCAGTCTGACCTCCGCCTGCAACTACGCCTGTACCTACTGCGTGCCCAACGGCAAACGGCTGGTGGCTGCGCAGGATGAGTTGTCGGCCGAGGCGATGGCACGCGGCGTGGCTTATCTGATCGAAGCAGCCGGCATCGAGCGCCTGCGCATTACCGGTGGCGAGCCACTGGTCAGCCCCAAGCTCGAAGCCTTCATGACCGCCGTCGGGCAGATGGGGCTGGCGGACATCAGCCTGACCACCAATGGCCAGCTGTTGGCGAAGAAGCTGCCGCTGCTGGTGGATGCCGGCATTCGGCGCATCAACGTTTCCCTCGATACCCTGGACGCCGGGGCTTTCCGCAGCATTGCCCGCGGCGGCGATCTGGCGACCGTGCTCGACGGCATGGCCCAGGCCGCGGCAGCCGGCATGAAGATCAAGGTCAATATGGTGCCGCTGCGTGGGCAAAACCTCGATCAGGTGATGCCATTGCTCGATTACTGCCTGGAACGCGGCTACGAGCTGCGCTTCATCGAGTTGATGCGCATGGGGCACTTGGCCAGTGATTCCAACGCCTTCCTGCAACAGTTCGTCAGCCTTCAGCAATTGCTGAGCCTGATCGGCGAACACTACGAATACCTGCAGGCCGACGCGCCGGTCGATGCCACGGCGGTGCGCTACGAGATTCCGGGACAGGGCCACTTCGGCGTGATCGCCAACGAAAGCGTGCCGTTCTGCCGCACCTGCTCGCGTCTGCGCTTGTCGTCCACTGGCTGGCTGCATGGCTGCCTGTCGTCGAGCAATCGCCACTATGTCGGCGATCTGCTGGACAAACCCCGTCATCAGGCATTGCCGGCCTTGCAGCGACTGCTGGTGAAGGCTCTGGGGGACAAGCAGGAAGTGGCGTTCTCCGGTGGCGCGACCATCATGAAAATCATCGGCGGCTGAACGCGATCTGTAGCAGCCTTAGGCAGCTGCTACAAAGATGATCCTGGCATGAGCTGGCGCGGAAGCTGCATCCCTCGGCCATTCGCCGGTTTTCCGTCACCGGCTTCTGGAGGGAAGGATGCGTAGCCTGGTTTTGCTGCTGGCCGTTTTGGCACTTGGCGGCTGCATGAATGTCAGCGATATGGCCGAAGGAACTCGCTACCACATGAGCGACGTGGGGCTGCTGGACCATAGCGACAGCCGTCGCGTGAATAACATCCGCATTCAGCCGGACTCCTTCATCTACATCGCCCAGGGCGCCTTCGCGCCACCGGGCATTGCTTCTCCGCGACCTAACGTGGTGGCCGAAGAAGCCTTCAACGGCTTTATCGAATATTTCCCGATGGTCCGCCGCGCCCGCGCGCCGGAAGGCCTCGACGCCGCCATGGGAGAAGCCCGTGCCGCCGGTGCTCACTACCTGCTCTATACACGTTTTGCCAAGGCCGACGACCGTATCGGCAACGCGGACGATTTGATCGACCAGGAGCGCTCGGATCGCCTCGGGATCGACAGTGGCGTCATTCAGATCATGTTGATCGAGACCAGCACCCAGTATTTGATCGATACTGCACGTATCAAGAGTCGTGGCGGTTTACTGACGTTCTACGATAACAGGCCAGAAGATCTTCTGGGCCCGCCGCTGGAGCAATACGCTCGTAGCCTGTTGGGGCTCAGCGATCAGTAATTAAAAGGAGAACGCCATGAGTGGCCCGCAAAAAGCCAATGACCTGTTGGGACAAATCCCCAAAACCAAAGGTTTGCCACCGGTCCACTTGTGGAACCCCGACTTCTGCGGCGACATCGACATGCGCATCTCCCGCGACGGCACCTGGTATTACCTGGGCACGCCGATCGGGCGCAAGCCGATGGTCAAGCTGTTCTCCACTATCATTCGCCGCGACGGCGATGATTACTTTCTGATTACTCCAGTCGAAAAGGTCGGCATCAAGGTCGACGATGCACCGTTCGTGGCGATAGCCCTGGAAGTCGAAGGCGAGGGTGAGGCTCAGGTCTTGCGCTTTACCACCAACGTCGATGAAACCACCGACGCCGGTGTCGAGCACCCCATGCGCGTGGTGATCGACCCGGTGACTCAGGAACCCGCACCGTACGTGCATGTGCGCAGCAACCTTGAAGCGCTGATTCACCGCAATGTGTTCTACCAATTGGTAGAGCTGGCGGTGAGCCGTGAGATTGACGGGCAGAGCTGGCTCGGTGTCTGGAGCGGTGGCGAGTTTTTCCCGATCGGACTTGAGCCGTAAGCGCTGAACCCGAGAAACGAAACGGCCCGTTATTGCAGCGGGCCGTTTTTTATGGGCTTACAAACCCTTGCTCTTGAGCCGGGCGGCGTGTTCAAGGTAGAGCATCACCGGGCTCACGTTCCAACTGTTGATCCCGGCCATCTGGTTGACTGCATCAAAGTGGTCCATGGGGTAATCCGAGCGGATCACTTTGCCCAAATGAGAGCTGTAGCGGCCGACCAGCCCATCATTGGCGTGCTTCTCTTTATAAAATAGCTGCGACAGCACTTTACAGTTCAAATGGGTCGGGTCGAGGAGTTGCAGGCTTTGAAAGTTCTGCACGATCCCGCTCCAGGAGTAGTAATACACGCCGTTCTCAACTTCGTTGCCTTCCCCGCCCCAAACCTTTGGCAGCCCTTGCGGGTACTTGCGATTGAAGGCGGCCAGGCCTGCGCTGGTCAGCGATTCGAACGCCGCTTGAGGGTCGATGGGGTTTTCCGGATGGCCACTGATCAACGAAATGAAGGTGCCGACTGCGCCTAACAGGGCTAATACCAAGGCTTCGGGTAATTCTCCGGGTGTCAGTGCCTTGTGCAGTTGGTCGGCAATCTCGGAGCCGTGGTTAGGGCAACTGACCGAGGTGACCGACGCAACCTTTTCCGGGTACAGGGCTGCGACGTAGCGTGCGGCCAGCGGACCTTGGCTGTGGCCGATCAGATTGACCTTGGCGGCGCCCGTTTCCCGCAAGATGCGGTCGACGTGTTCGAGCAGTTTTTCACCGCGTTCCTCATTGCCGTTGACGGTTGGAATATTCACGGCAAACACCTGGGCACCAGCACGTTCCAGGGCTTCCTCGATTTCGAAGAAGTACGGATAACCGGCGATTCTGTCGAAGCCGAAAAGACCGTGAACCAACACAATGGGGTATTTCGTAGACGCATCCATGTCCATGTTCATACCTGACGATAGCGGATTTTAGTGAAACAGCCTGATCTGTTGCGGGCTAACCGTAGTTTACAAAGTGGGTGGGTTCAAAGCGCCGGGGGAGTAATCGGACGAACAGTCATGCCTGTGTTGGCAAGAACTCCAGAAAAATCCAATTGACACCCAATCATATGATGATTAGCGTGGGCATCCATTGCGAACGGCTTTCGTGTCGTTTCATTTTTATTTTCACCGGGCGGTGAGGTACCCATGTCCAGCAGTTTTCACGCGTCGACGGTTGATTGGCTGGGGTGCTGGATTGCCGCTGGCCAGGTGAAGCCCGGTCAGACCATCAAGGTTGAAGCCGACTTGGGCGAGCAGCTTGGGGTCAGCCGTACGGTCATCCGCGAAGCGATCAAAACCCTGGTCGCCAAAGGCATGCTCGAAGTCGGGCCGAAGGTCGGCACGCGGGTGTTGCCGGTACGGCGCTGGAACCTCTTCGATCCACAAGTCGTCGGCTGGCTGTCGCGCAGCGGTTTGCCGGAAAACTTCGTCGACGACTTGCTTGACCTGCGTCGTACCATCGAGCCGATGGCGGTGCGTTGGGCCTGCGAGCGCGCGACGGTGGAACAAGTGCAAGCCGTGCTTCAGGCCTACAACGCGCTGGAACGAGCCGTAGACAGCGGCATCGATTACAACCGCGCCGACCAGTTCTTCCACGAGTGCATCCTCGCCGCCAGCCACAATCAATTCATCGAACAAATGGTCCCGGCCCTCGGCGCGCTGCTGGCGGTGTCGTTCGAAGTGTCTGCCGCCGACCCGGACGAACTGCGCCGCACCTTGCCGATTCACAAAGACATGGCCGACGCCATCGCCGCCCGGGATGCTGCGCGGGGTGTGTGGGCCTGCATGACCCTGATCGATAACGCCGACCTGGCGATCAAACGGTTTTACCCCCAAGTCATGGCCGACAAGAAGGCAAGCTGACCAGGCTCGCTCCCACATAAAAGCATAAAAAGGAGGTTTCATGACGTGGACTGCGGTTACCGAGCACCGTGCGCGACTCGGTGAAGGTCCGTTCTGGGATGCACCGACCCAGGCGCTGTACTGGGTCGATATCGCCGGCCAACAGGCGCTGCGATTGATCGGCGCCAATGTGGAAATCTGGCAGATGCCGGAACACGTGTCCGCATTCATCCCCTGCGAAAGTGGCGATGCCCTGGTGACATTGAGCAGTGGGGTTTATCGGCTGGACCTGAACTCTCCCGGCCTGGAGCCTCGGCTGACCTTGCTCTGTGTGGCCGATCCGCAACCCGGCAATCGCGCCAACGAAGCCCGCTGCGATGCCTTGGGCCGGCTCTGGCTGGGCACCATGCAAAACAACATCGGCGAGCAGGGCGAAGATTTGCCGATCGTGCGCCGCTCCGGTGGCCTGTTTCGCATCGACCGCGATGCTCGGGTCACGCCGCTGCTTCGAGGGCTCGGCATCCCCAACACATTGCTATGGAGCGACGACGGCACAACCCTGTATTTCGCCGACAGCCTCGACGGTACGTTGTACCAACATTTCATCCATACCGACGGCAACCTCGACACCGCCTGCGTCTGGTTTGGCCCCCACGAACGGGGTGGCCCCGATGGCTCGGCGATGGATGCCGAGGGCTATATCTGGAACGCCCGCTGGGACGGCAGTTGCTTGCTCAGGCTGAGCCCGGACGGTCATGTCGATCGGGTGATCGAACTGCCTGTCAGTCGCCCCACCAGTTGCGTGTTTGGTGGCGAAGACTTCAAGACCTTGTACATCACCAGTGCGGCGAGCCCGCTCAACCATCCATTGGATGGTGCGGTGTTGTCGGTTCGAGTCGATGTGCCCGGAAAGCCCTGTCAGAGATTTGCAGGCTAAATCCCAAAATATGGGATGCAAAATTATATATTGAGATTTGTTGGTGGCCGGGTTTATAGTCGGCCCCATCAGTTACACGCACTCACACTTAAAAAAACAAAACAGGTGAAGTGATGCAGCGATATTCCACCGTCCTCCCTTGGGTCGACAGTGCTTCAGGCCGCCCCGGCGCCCGGGCGTTTGCACGCCTGCCTGCCTATTCCCAAAAGCCTTTTGACCGGACATCGACAGATGTCCGGTTTTCGTCGTGCCCTCGAACAGGAGTGTTGATCCATGGCTGAACCCCTTTCCTTGCCACCGGTGCCCGAACCGCCGAAGGGTGAGCGCCTGAAAAACAAGGTCGTGCTGTTGACCGGCGCCGCTCAGGGGATCGGCGAAGCGATTGTCGCGACCTTTGCGTCCCAGCAAGCCAAGCTGGTCATCAGCGATATCCAGGCCGAGAAAGTCGAAAAAGTCGCGGCGCATTGGCGTGAACAAGGCGCGGATGTCGTGGCGATCAAGGCCGACGTATCGCGCCAGCAAGACCTGCACGCCATGGCCAAGTTGGCCATTGAGCTTCACGGTCGCATCGACGTGCTGGTCAACTGCGCCGGGGTCAACGTGTTCCGTGATCCGCTGCAAATGACCGAGGACGACTGGCATCGTTGCTTCGCCATCGACCTGGACGGCGCCTGGTATGGCTGCAAAGCCGTGCTGCCGCAGATGATCGAGCAGGGCATCGGCAGCATCATCAACATCGCCTCGACCCATTCCACTCACATCATTCCCGGCTGCTTCCCGTACCCGGTGGCCAAGCATGGCTTGCTCGGGCTGACCCGCGCCTTGGGCATCGAATACGCACCCAAGGGCATTCGCGTCAACGCCATCGCACCGGGCTATATCGAAACCCAACTGAACGTCGACTACTGGAACGGCTTTGCCGACCCTCATGCCGAACGTCAACGGGCCTTCGACTTGCATCCACCGCGCCGCATCGGTCAGCCAATCGAAGTGGCGATGACTGCCGTGTTCCTGGCCAGCGATGAGGCGCCATTCATCAACGCTTCGTGCATCACCATCGATGGTGGTCGTTCGGTCATGTACCACGACTGAATAACTTGGATTTCAGGCGAAAAACTACGCCTGAAATACAATCATCATACGATATGACTATTGGCTACATGCTTCGACCGCTGTATTGGCTTTCAACTAACGCTCAAAAAAAATAACAAGGAGTCAGCTTATGAAACGTCGTCGTGGGATCCGTTCCCTGTGCTGTGCCGCTTTGGCGGTCACCGCGGTCAGCCTGAGCAGTACGTTGCTGGCGGCCGAGGAAGTGAAGATCGGTTTTCTGGTCAAGCAGGCCGAAGAGCCCTGGTTCCAGACCGAGTGGGCCTTCGCTGAAAAGGCCGCCAAGGACAAGGGCTTCACCGTCATCAAGATCGCTGTGCCTGATGGCGAGAAAACCCTTTCGGCCATCGACAGCCTGGCGGCGAACGGCGCCAAGGGCTTCGTGATCTGCCCGCCGGACGTCTCCCTCGGCCCGGCGATCATGGCCAAGGCCAAGCTCAACGGTTTGAAAGTGATCGCTGTCGATGACCGTTTCGTCGATGCCGGCGGCAAGTTCATGGAGGACGTGCCATACCTCGGCATGGCAGCTTTCGAAGTTGGCCAGAAGCAGGGCGCCGCCATGGCCGCCGAAGCGAAAAAACGCGGCTGGGACTGGAAACAAACCTATGCGGTGATCAACACCTTCAACGAACTCGATACCGGCAAGAAACGCACCGACGGTTCGGTTAAAGCCCTGGAAGACGCCGGGATGCCGAAAGACCACATTCTGTTCTCGGCCCTGAAAACCCTCGACGTACCTGGCAGCATGGACGCCACCAACTCGGCGCTGGTGAAGCTCCCGAGCGGGGCGAAAAACCTGATCATCGGGGGGATGAACGACAACACCGTGCTGGGCGGCGTGCGCGCCACCGAAAGCGCCGGTTTTGCCGCCGCCAACGTAATCGGTATCGGCATCAACGGCACCGATGCCATCGGCGAACTGAAGAAAGCCAACAGCGGCTTCTTCGGCTCAATGCTACCGAGCCCGCACATCGAGGGCTACAACACCGCCAGCATGATGCACGAGTGGGTCACCACCGGCAAAGAACCGCCGAAATACACCGCCATGGACGACGTGACGCTGATCACGCGCGACAACTTCAAGCAGGAACTGGAAAAGATCGGCCTGTGGAATTGAGGGTCGGTTGATTTCATTGGCGGCCCCGGCGACGGGGCCGCCTGATCGGTGTGATGAGGTGGGTTATGCACGCACACGTACAAACAGATGAACAGCGCATTGGCGGCAGCCTGCGCTTCAACGGGATCGGCAAAACCTTTCCCGGGGTGAAGGCGCTGGACGGCATCAGCTTCGTCGCGCATCCGGGGCAGGTTCACGCCTTGATGGGCGAGAACGGCGCCGGTAAATCCACGCTGCTGAAGATCCTCGGCGGTGCTTACACGCCGAGCAGCGGCGACCTGCGGATCGGCGAGCAGACGAGGGTCTTCAAATCCACTGCCGACAGCATTGGCAGCGGGGTCGCGGTGATCCATCAGGAGCTGCACCTGGTGCCGGAAATGACCGTGGCCGAGAACCTGTTTCTTGGGCATCTGCCGGCAAGTTTCGGCCTGATCAATCGCAGCGTTTTGCGGCAACAGGCACTGGCCTGCCTCAAAGGCCTGGCCGATGAAATCGATCCACAAGAGAAAGTCGGGCGATTGTCCCTCGGTCAGCGGCAACTGGTGGAAATCGCCAAGGCGCTGTCCCGTGGCGCGCATGTGATTGCGTTCGACGAACCCACCAGCAGCCTGTCGGCGCGGGAGATCGACCGCTTGATGGCGATCATCGGTCGTCTGCGCGACGAAGGCAAAGTGGTGCTCTACGTCTCCCATCGCATGGAAGAGGTCTTCCGCATCTGCAACGCGGTAACGGTGTTCAAGGACGGTCGCTTCGTGCGTACCTTCGAGGACATGAGCGCGCTGACCCATGACCAGTTGGTGACGTGCATGGTCGGCCGCGACATTCAGGATATCTACGATTACCGCAGCCGCCCGCGTGGCGCGGTGGCGCTCAAGGTTGACGGTTTGCTGGGGCCGGGTTTGCGTGAACCGGTGAGTTTCGAGGTGCACAAGGGCGAGATTCTGGGTCTGTTCGGCTTGGTTGGCGCGGGCCGCACCGAGCTGTTTCGCATGCTCAGCGGACTTACCCGCAACACGGCCGGACGCCTGGAGTTGCGTGGACATGAACTGAAACTGCGTTCACCGCGCGATGCCATTGCGGCGGGGATTCTGCTGTGCCCCGAGGACCGCAAGAAGGAGGGCATCCTGCCGCTCGCCAGTGTCGCCGAGAACATCAACATCAGTGCTCGTGGTGCTCATTCCACCTTCGGTTGCCTGTTGCGCGGGCTGTGGGAAAAGGGCAACGCCGACAAGCAGATCAAGGCGCTGAAGGTGAAGACGCCCAACGCGGCGCAGAAAATCATGTACCTGTCCGGCGGCAATCAGCAGAAGGCGATTCTCGGTCGCTGGCTGTCGATGCCGATGAAAGTCCTGCTGCTCGATGAGCCTACACGCGGCATCGACATCGGCGCCAAAGCCGAGATCTACCAGATCATCCACAACCTGGCCGCCAGCGGTATTGCCGTGATTGTGGTGTCCAGCGACCTGATGGAAGTCATGGGCATTTCCGACCGCATCCTGGTGCTCTGCGAAGGCACGATGCGCGGCGAACTGACCCGCGAACACGCCAATGAATCCAACCTGCTGCAACTGGCTTTGCCACGCCAACGCGCTGCCGACGTGGCGAACTGAGAGGTGACTATGACCATCCAAAACAACGCTCTGCCAACCCCGCGCAAACCGCTGGACCTGCGACGCTTTCTCGATGACTGGGTAATGCTGCTGGCGGCCGTCGGGATCTTCGTGCTCTGCACCTTGCTGATCGACAACTTCCTGTCGCCGCTGAACATGCGCGGTCTGGGCCTGGCGATTTCCACCACCGGGATTGCCGCCTGCACCATGTTGTATTGCCTGGCGTCGGGGCACTTCGACTTGTCGGTGGGCTCGGTGATTGCCTGCGCCGGCGTGGTCGCGGCGGTGGTGATGCGCGACACCAACAGCGTGTTCCTCGGCGTCAGTGCGGCGCTGGTGATGGGGCTGATTGTCGGGCTGATCAACGGGATCGTGATCGCCAAGCTGCGGGTCAATGCGTTGATCACCACGCTGGCGACCATGCAGATTGTTCGTGGCCTGGCTTACATCTTTGCCAACGGCAAAGCGGTCGGCGTGTCCCAGGAGTCGTTTTTCGTCTTCGGTAATGGCCAGTTGTTCGGTGTGCCGGTGCCGATTCTGATCACCATCGTTTGCTTCCTGTTTTTCGGCTGGCTGCTGAATTACACCACCTACGGGCGCAACACCATGGCCATCGGCGGCAACCAGGAAGCGGCGTTGCTGGCTGGGGTCAACGTTGACCGAACCAAAATCATCATCTTCGCCGTGCACGGGGTGATTGGTGCATTGGCCGGGGTGATTCTGGCGTCGCGCATGACCTCGGGTCAGCCGATGATTGGCCAGGGTTTCGAGCTGACAGTGATCTCGGCCTGCGTGTTGGGCGGGGTGTCGCTGAGTGGCGGGATCGGGATGATTCGGCATGTGATCGCCGGGGTGCTGATTCTGGCGATCATCGAGAATGCGATGAACCTGAAGAACATCGATACGTTTTACCAGTACGTGATTCGCGGTTCGATCCTGTTGCTGGCGGTTGTGATCGACCGACTGAAACAACGCTGATTTTCCCCGGGGGAGCGGGATGTCCGGCACATGGATACTGGATGTGCCGACGCCTTCGCGGGCAAGCCTCGCTCCTACAGTACCGTGCAGATCCCCCTGTAGGAGCGACGCTTGCCCGCGAAAGCGGTCTGTCTGTCACACAATCCAGCCACAAAATATCCCTTGCTCGCCCTAATCCCTTTCGGTTATCACTTTGTACATGGTTAGACAGGTACGATTTGACAAGAAACAACGGATTATCGATGAGCTTGTCCGGCGCATCGAAAGCGGCCTCATGGAGGACGGCTTGCTATTGCCGGGTGAACATCAGTTGGCTCAAGAATTCAAGGTCAGCCGCGGCACGCTGCGTGAAGCCCTGGCCGAACTGAAGCGGCGTCACTACATCACCACGCAAAGCGGAGTCGGTTCCATCGTTACTTACGACGGCGTAGTGCTCGATCAGAGCAGCGGCTGGGCCCAGGCACTGGCGGACAGCGGGGCGTTGATCAATACCGAAGTGCTGCGACTGGAGGCGGTGACCCGTCCTGACCTGCTGTCGCGGTTCGGCACCGATCAATTCATCACCCTCGACCGTCGCCGGCGCGCCACCGACGGTACGCTGGTGTCTCTGGAACGCGCGTTAATGCCCGCGACCGGAGGCCTGGAAGGCCTGCCGCGAGTGGGACTGATTGATAACTCCCTGACCATCACGTTGGCTGCCTACGGCTATGTCGGCGAGCACGGCGATCAGTGGATCGGTGCCGAACCCTTGAACGCCGAAGACGCCGAACTGCTCGGGCGCCCGGTCGGCACGGTGTTCCTCAAGGCCCTGCGCACCACCTACGACCGTCAGAACCGTTTTATGGAGCAGGTCGAAAGCCTGCTCGATCCGGTGCACTTTCGTCTGCATTTGCAGTTTGGAGCTCCAAAATGACCGCGCTCAACCGTGCCCTCGGCGCGTTCTATGGACTGGCCCTGGGCGATGCGCTGGGCATGCCGACCCAATCCCTGAGCCGCGCCGACATCAAGGCGCGCTTCGTTGAAATCACCGATCTGCAAGACGCAGGCCCCGATCAACCGATTGCCGCGAACCTGCCCAAAGGTTCTATCACCGACGATACCGAGCAGGCGATTCTGGTCGCTCGGTTGTTGATCGAAGGCGAGGGCCGGATCGAACCGGCGGTACTGGCCCAACGATTGATCGAATGGGAAGCCGGGATGCAGGCCAAGGGCTCGCAAGACTTGCTCGGCCCTTCGACCAAACGCGCGATCGAAATGATCCTCGCCGGCCACTCGCTGGAAGAGGCCGGGCGCCACGGCACCACCAATGGCGCGGCGATGCGCATCACCCCGGTGGGGATTGCGGCCGATGTCGCCGATCCAGAGCGTTTCATCCGCGCCGTGGTGCAAGCCTGTCAGGTGACCCACAACACCACGCTGGGAATTGCCAGTGCGGCGGCGGTGGCGGCAGTGGTTTCCGCCGGGATCAACGGCATGGACCTGGGTGAGGCGTTGAACCTCGGCCAGCAATTCGCGCAGCAGGCAGAAAGTCACGGCCACTGGGTCGCCGGCGGGCGGATTGCCTCGCGCATCAGTTGGGCGCGGAGTATCGGCATCGACAGCGACAAGGCGTTGCTGGCGGATTTGCTGTACGACGTGATCGGCACTTCGGTGGCCGCACAGGAATCGGTGGTGGTGTCGTTTGCGCTGGCCCAGCAAGTGGCCATCGGCGAGATGACGGCCTTTGAAGCGCTGTGCATGGCCGCGAGCCTGGGCGGTGACACCGACACCATCGCGGCGATGCTCGGCGCCATGCTCGGGGCCTGTCTGGGGCTTGAGAGCTGGCCGATGGCGATGATCGAGCAGGTTAAAGCGGTTAACTCGTTGGAGTTGGAACCGTTGGTAAAAGGACTGTTGGCTTTACGTTGACTGGACTGGCCCCATCGCGGGCTTGCCCGCGATGAACACGCCGCATACTTGAATTTTTCACCCGCAATGGAACGCACAAACACGGGCAGGACGGCCGGCTGTTGTTTTGTCCTCCGAGATTGCCCACACCATAACAATTGCAAGGAGCATTTTCATGAGTTCATCGAACGCCGGGCAAAGCGCCGGACAACTGGAAACCCGTGGTATCGAACCGGTGCCGGAAGGGGAGTGCAACGGTCATCCGCTGCAACTGTTCTGGGTCTGGTTTGCGGCCAACATTTCCATTCTCGGCTTGCCGTTGGGCGCCACGCTGGTGGCCTTTCGCGGCCTGGCGATCTGGCAAGCGATCATCGTCGCGATCCTTGGTGCCGCCGGCTCTTTCGCGGTGGTCGGGATCATCTCCATTGCCGGTCGTCGTGGTCGCGCACCGAGCCTGACGCTGTCGCGAGCGATCTTCGGCGTACGTGGCAATATCGGCCCGACGCTGGTCTCGCTGATGTCGCGCCTGGGTTGGGAAACGGTCAATACCACCACCGCCGCGTTCGTCCTGCTGTCGTTGTGCTCGATCCTGTTCGGCTCGCCGGTGGAAGCCAAAAGCGCGCCGCTGCTGACCCTGGTGTTCATCGCCATTTTCGTGCTGCTGACGTTGTCGGTATCCGGCCTCGGTCACGCCACATTGCTGGTGATCCAGAAGTGGGCGACTTACGTGTTCGGTGCATTGAACATCCTGGTCGGCGGTTTCCTCTGCGCGACCATCGACTGGAGCGCCGTGTTCAACGCCACGCCAGCACCGTTGAGCGCGATGATCATCGGCATCGGCACCATGGCCGCCGGCACCGGGATCGGCTGGGCCAACGCCGGCGCGGACATGTCGCGCTACCAGCACCGCAGCGTCAAAGCGGTGCGCCTGGTGGCGTCGGCGGCGTTCGGTGCGGGGATTCCGCTGGTGCTGCTGATCACCCTTGGCGGTCTGCTGTCGGTGGGTAACAACGATCTGGCCTCGGCCACTGACCCGATTGTCGCGATCCGCGACATGCTGCCGACCTGGATGGCGGTGCCGTACCTGATCACCGCGTTCGGCGGGCTACTGCTGTCGAACAACCTGTCGGTGTACTCCGCCGGGCTGACCACCTTGACCCTCGGCCTGAAGGTCAAACGCGTGTACGCGGTGGTGGTCGATATCGTGGCGATCTTCGCCGGCTCGATCTATTTCATGCTGATCGCCGAGAGCTTCTACGGTCCGTTCATTACCTTCATTTCCTTGCTGGCGGTGCCCATCACGGCGTGGGTCGGGATCTTCGTGGTCGACCTGATCCATCGTCATTACTACAGCCCCAAGGACCTGCTGGACGTCAGCCCGAGCAGCGCCTACTGGTATCGCGGCGGCGTCGAGTGGCGTGCATTCGGTGCGTGGGCGGTGGCGATTGTGTTGGGTTTCAGCTTCACCACCATTGGCACCACTGAACAAGATGTCTGGTTCCGGGGCTTCCTGTCCGACTCATGGCTGGGCCACAACGGCTTGGGCTGGATCGTGACGTTCGTGGTGGCTGGCGGGATTTACTGGGTGCTCGGCGGCGCCAAGGACCGCCGCGCCGCGTTGCTCGAGCCTGTTCATGTCTAGGCTGCTGCATACCGGCCAAGTCATCATCGACCTGGTCATGGCCGTGGATAGATTGCCTCATTCGGGTGGTGACGCGCTGGCGCAATCCGCCCGTTTCGAGGCTGGCGGCGGTTTCAATGTGATGGCCGCGGCCCGACGGAACGGCTTGCCGGTGGTTTACCTCGGGCGCCATGGCAACGGCCGTTTTGGTGATCTGGCCCGGGAGGCGATGACGGCAGAAGGCATTCGGATCGGCATCGCTCACAGTGCTGAGCGCGACACCGGGTTGTGTGTCGCACTGACTGAAGCCTCGGCCGAACGTACGTTCATTTCCTACATCGGTGCCGAAGGCGAATTGACCGCCGAAGACCTGGCGAGTGTGCCGGCCGAGGCGGGCGACTTTGTCTATGTCAGCGGCTACAGCCTGCTGCATGCCGGCAAGGCTCAGGTGCTGGTGGATTGGGTGTTGGAGTTGCCGGACGGGATCAAAGTGGTATTCGATCCGGGACCGTTGGTGGATTCGCCGGACGCACCGCTGATGAAGGCCTTGCTGCCGCGCATCGATCTGTGGACCAGCAACCGTGTCGAGGCGCTGCGGTTTACCGGGGCGTCGGACATTGCCGAGGCGTTGAATATTTTGGCGGATCAGTTGCCGACGGACGCCCTGATGGTGGTTCGCGATGGGCCGCAGGGTTGCTGGATCAGCCAGCATGGCGACCGTCAGCAGGTGCCGGGATTCAAGGTCTCGGCCGTCGACAGCAACGGTGCGGGGGATGCCCATGCCGGGGTGTTTGTGGCCGGGTTGGCGCAGGGCTTGTCGGCGGCTGAAGCGGCACGGCGGGCGAACGCGGCAGCGGCGTTGGCGGTCACTCGTTGGGGGCCGGCGACTTCGCCGGGGGCGGCGGAGGTGGACGCGTTGATCCGCGAGACTTTTAGCGCCTGATCAGCCGCCATCGGCCCTCAAATTCACCCTCAATCCTGACTTTCAACCCGCCTTGCGCAACGCCTCGATCAACTCTTGCTTGCGCATGCTCGAACGCCCCGGAATCTTCTTCGCCCGGGCTTCCCTCATCAGGCTGTCCACCGTCTGGGTATCGCGTGACGCCTTGCTGTTGCGCGGTTTGCCCTCACGGGTGGCGACTGCACGGCGGGCTGATTCCTTGCGATCGGCAGACTTGGCAGCGGCCGGTTTCTTGCGTCCTGAGCCGCCGGCGCGCTCACCGCCACCCGACTGCTTGTTTACCGTCGCCCAGGCGCGGGCCTCGGCTTCATCTTTCGACACGCCTTTGCGTTCGTAGCTTTCTTCGATGTGTTCGGCCTTGCGTTTCTGCTCGGCGGTGTATTTGTCTTTGCTTCCACGAGGCATGGGATTTCTCCTGGCTATAGGAGCTGGCGCAGGCTTCGCCAGCTCCTGCTCGTTTAGTTATCCAGTTTGCGCGCCGCCTCAACCCCAGCGGCGCTGAGTTTGATCGGCAGGTTCAGCGAGTGCTCGCCGGCTTCGTTGCAGATCACATGACCGTGCTGGATCAGCCCACGCTCCTGCAGCGTCGCAAGGGTGCTGGCCACGACTTTCTCCCCCCGGTAATTGTCCAGAACCTCCTTGCCCAAGCCACTTGGATGGGCATGCAGCAGGCGGGTCAGGACTTCTTTTTCCAGGTTTTTATCGACGTTCATGGTGACCTCTTGGTTGGGATGGACGAGTGTTGCTCCTCGCTCGCATTGGCGAGCCCTTACTCGATATTGGTCCGTCCCCGACCGGGATTGGTGCCTGATGAACGACGAGCGGTGTGGCTCTGGCTCCTCAGCCGACGCCGATTTCTTCCTTGAACAGCTCCATGAATCCCTTCAAGCGTTGATGGCGAACCTGTGCCAGACGCTGGCCGGTGGTCGTTTGGAAGCCGTCTGCCAGGTGCAGCAGCTTGGTCTGGAAATGATCGAGGCAAAAGCGTTTGTCGTCGTAGTCCCGCTCGTCTGCCTCCGGGTCCACAGGGTCGTACAGCGCGCTGCCCATGCGCCCGGCAATGTAGAAGGTACGCGCCACGCCGAGCATGCCAAGCGAGTCGAGGCGGTCGGCGTCCTGGATGATTCGGGCTTCGAGGGTCGTGGGTGTGATGTTGGCGCTGAAGCTATGGGCCTCAATGGCATGGACGACCGCGGTGATTTTTGCGTCAGGCCAATCCATGGCTGTCAGCACTGTCGACGCTTTCTGCGCCGCCAGCCGTGACGCCTGGGAACGCAGCGGCGAGTTCTTCTCCACTGCCACGCAATCGTGCAACAGCACGGCGGCCAGCAGCACCTCAAGATCACCGCTTTCTTCAGCATGAAGCGTGCGCACGTTGTGCCATACCCGTTGCAAGTGCGACAGATCGTGGGCGCCATCCTCGCCAGGTTCCAGCGCATGGGGCAGCAGTTCAGAAGCCAGATTCTGCAGAGGTGCGAAAGCAGCGGTGCTCATAAATGTCCTAAGTATGAAAACGCTTTTGTGGCGAGGGAGCTTGCTCCAATGCCAGTAAGTTAAACCGTAAATGCAATCCGTAGCAGCTGCCGAGCCTGCGAGGCAGCTGCTACGGAGAGTGTGTTACGGCTGAGATTACTTAGCGAATCGACATTAGCCACAAAGGCCCCCTCCATCATTTCAAATGTGACGAGCGCCGCGCGCGGACTTAGTATGGCGTTTTCAACTTTTGACAAGGCACGTCCATGACGATCGAAATCCGCCCGGCAACCCCCAGCGATGCTCCGCAAATCCTCGCGTTCATCACTGAACTGGCCGACTTCGAACGTGCCCGCCACGAAGTCATCGCCAGCGTCGCCGACATCGAGCGCAGCCTGTTCAGCGAAGGCGCCACCGCCCATGGCCTGATCTGCCTGCGCGATGGCCTGCCGATCGGCTTCGCGGTGTTCTTCTTCAGCTATTCCACCTGGCTGGGCAGCAATTGCCTGTACCTCGAAGACCTCTACATCACCCCTGAACAACGGGGCGGCGGCGCCGGTAAAACCTTGCTGCGCCACCTGGCAAAAATCGCCTGTGCCAATGACTGCGGCCGTTTCGAATGGAGCGTGCTGGACTGGAACAAACCGGCGATTGAATTCTACAAATCCCTCGGCGCACAACCGCAGGAAGAGTGGGTGCGGTATCGGATGGATGGGGCGGTGCTAAGGGATTTTGCCGCCGGTAATTGATCCTCTAAAAGATCGCAGCCTTCGGCAGCTCCTGCACGGGATTGTGTTTCGACCGCGATATTGCGGGCGTACATCGAATCTGTAGGAACTGCCGAAGGCTGCGATCTTTTTTTGTGATGTCTCAATATGTGGGATTGATATTTATATATTGAGATTGTCCCTCGTCCAGGTTTATAGTCCAGCTCACTCACTGCCAAAAAACAAAACAGGTGAAGCGATGCTGGCGCAATTGATCGCGCTCGATTGGGGGACAACCTCATTACGTGCTTACAAACTCGGCTTCGGTGGCCAGGTGCTGGAACAGCGTGCGCTGTCGTCCGGGATCATGCAGTTGCCCAAGACGCCGCGAACCATCGCCGGTCAGGCATGCGCCGACGGTTTTGAACTGGCCTTCGACGAGGCTTGCGGTGACTGGCTCGACGCGCAGCCCGACGTTCCGGTGATTGCCTGTGGCATGGTCGGCAGTGCTCAGGGCTGGCGCGAAGCGGCCTACTGCGACACGCCGGCGAACGTCGCCAATCTCGGAACTTCCCTACAAACCGTTCGCAGTCTTCGCGGTGTCGATGTGCACATCGTGCCGGGTGTGATTCAGCGTTCGCACTTGCCCAACGTTATGCGTGGCGAGGAAACCCAGGTCCTCGGCGTATTGCAGAATCTGCCGGGCGAGGCGGGTAGGGATCTGCTGATAGGCCTGCCGGGCAGTCATTCGAAATGGGTGCAAGTGGCCGACGGCTGCATCGTGCATTTCGAGACCTTCATGACCGGCGAAGTCTTCGCCGTACTCAGCGAACACAGCATTCTGGGGCGCACTCAGCAGCGCGGTGGGGCTTTTGATGGCGATGCTTTTGACCGTGGCGTGCAAGTGGCGCTGTCGGCGGATGGCGAGATCGGGCCGCTGTCCACGTTGTTCAGTGCCCGCAGCCTGGGGCTGACCGGCGAGCTGAGTGCCACCGCTCAGCCGGACTATCTGTCCGGCCTGCTGATCGGCCATGAACTGTCGGCCCTGGCCACCGTTCAGCGACGTCGGCGCAACAGCGTGCACCTGCCCTCGATCATCCTCATCGGCAACGCTCAACTCTGCGCTCGCTACAGCCGGGCGCTCGACGCCTGCGGTTTTACCCGGGTGACCCTGGCCGAGCAGGCCACCGAACGCGGCTTGTGGCAGTTGGCGGTCGCCGCCGGACTGGTCACTGCAAACCCACCCCGTTAAACCTGACTGGAGGTCTGACATGCTCAAGCAAGCATTGGCACAAAACGGTCTGATCGCGATCTTGCGTGGCCTGCGTCCGCAAGAGGCGGCAGCCGTCGGCGAAGTCCTGTATTCGGCCGGATTTCGCGTCATCGAAGTGCCGCTTAATTCCCCTGAACCGTACGAAAGTATCCGCATCCTGCGCAGCACATTACCCGCCGATTGCCTGATCGGCGCGGGCACGGTGTTGACGCCGGAACAGGTCGAGCAGGTGAAAGCGGCGGGCGGCCAGGTGATCGTCATGCCCCACAGCGATGCCAAGGTGTTGCGCGCGGCGAAGGCAGCGGGGCTGTTCCTGTCGCCGGGCGTGGCGACGCCGACCGAAGCCTTTGCAGCCCTGGCCGAAGGGGCGGATGTGCTGAAGATGTTCCCGGCCGAGCAGATGGGCCCAGCCGTAGTGAAAGCCTGGCTGGCGGTGTTGCCTGCGGGGACGGTGCTGGTGCCGGTGGGCGGGATTACGCCAGACAACATGCAGGTGTTTGTCGAGGCCGGCGTCAAAGGTTTCGGTCTCGGCTCCGGGTTGTTCAAACCGGGCATGACGGCTGACGAAGTAGCGGTGCGCGCCAAGGCATATGTCGCTGCATGGAACGCTCTGCGTTAAGACTTTCTGGCGCTGTGAGCGCTACATCTACAAGAGAGACAATAGAGATGAAAATCACCAAACTCACCACCTTCATCGTTCCGCCACGCTGGTGCTTCCTCAAGGTCGAGACCGACGAGGGCGTGACCGGTTGGGGCGAGCCCGTGGTTGAAGGCCGCGCGCACACCGTCGCTGCTGCGGTCGAGGAATTGTCCGACTACCTGATCGGTAAAGATCCACGCAACATCGAAGACATCTGGACTGTGCTCTACCGTGGCGGCTTCTACCGGGGCGGGGCGATCCACATGAGCGCGCTGGCCGGTATCGACCAGGCATTGTGGGACATCAAGGGCAAGGCGCTGGGTGTGTCGGTCAGCGATTTGCTGGGTGGCCAGGTGCGGGACAAGATCCGGGTTTATTCCTGGATCGGTGGTGATCGCCCGGCGGACACTGCTCGCGCCGCGAAGGAAGCGGTCAGCCGTGGTTTCACCGCAGTGAAAATGAACGGCACCGAAGAGCTGCAATTCCTCGATTCCTTCGAGAAAGTCGACCTGGCGCTGGCCAACGTTGCCGCCGTGCGCGATGCGGTCGGCCCGAATGTCGGCATCGGCGTGGACTTCCATGGTCGGGTACACAAGCCGATGGCCAAGGTGCTGATGAAGGAGCTCGACCCGTACAAACTGATGTTCATTGAAGAACCAGTGCTCAGTGAAAACTACGAAGCGCTGAAGGAGCTGGCGCCGCTGACCAGCACGCCGATTGCCCTTGGCGAGCGGTTGTTCTCGCGCTGGGATTTCAAGCGTGTGCTCAGCGAAGGCTACGTCGACATCATCCAGCCTGATGCGTCCCATGCGGGCGGCATCACCGAAACCCGCAAGATCGCCAACATGGCCGAAGCCTACGACGTGGCGCTGGCGCTGCATTGCCCATTGGGGCCGATTGCCCTGGCGGCGTGCCTGCAACTGGACGCGGTTTGCTACAACGCGTTCATTCAGGAACAGAGCCTGGGCATCCATTACAACGAGAGCAATGACCTGCTCGATTACGTGAAAGACCCGCGAGTGTTCGACTACGACAAAGGCTTCGTGAAGATCCCCAATGGGCCGGGTTTGGGGATCGAGATCAACGAGGAATACGTGATTGAGCGTGCTGCCGTCGGCCACCGCTGGCGCAACCCGATCTGGCGCCATGCCGATGGCAGTTTTGCCGAGTGGTGATACTCACGCGGTGATCGTTCCCACGCTCTGCGTGGGAATTCCTCGCCGGACGCTCTTGGCCGCATGGCTGCGTTCCCGCGCAGAGCGTAGGAACGATCAACCACCATGACCTCAATAAACATAAGAAGAGGCACCCCCATGCAACCGCAAACCCTCACCGGGCAGGCGTCGTTGGTGACGCCCAGTCGCAAGCGTTTTTTCATCATGGTCCTGTTGTTCATCACGGTGGTGATCAACTACCTGGACCGCAGCAACCTGTCCATTGCCGCCCCGGCGCTGACCAGCGACCTGGGCATCGATCCGATTCATGTCGGGCTGATTTTTTCCGCATTCGGCTGGACCTACGCCGCCATGCAGATCCCCGGCGGCTGGCTGGTGGACCGGGTGCCGCCGCGCATTCTCTATAGCGTTGCATTGCTGCTGTGGTCGCTGGCCACGGTGATGCTCGGTTTCGCCGCCAGTTTTATCGCATTGTTCGTGCTGCGCATGGCGGTCGGAGCGCTGGAAGCGCCGGCGTACCCGATCAACAGCCGCGTAGTGACAACCTGGTTCCCCGAGCGCGAACGCGCCACAGCCATCGGTTTCTACACCTCCGGGCAGTTCGTCGGCCTGGCGTTCCTGACGCCGGTGCTTGCCTGGCTGCAACACCAATATGGCTGGCACATGGTGTTTGTCAGCACCGGTGTGGTGGGCATCCTTTGGGCAGTGATCTGGTACGCGGTGTATCGCGAACCACGGGATTTCAAGGGCGCCAATGACGCGGAAATCGAGCTGATCCGTGAGGGTGGCGGGTTGGTGGATATTCAGGCCGAAGCCGCCAGGGCCAAGGCGAAATTCAGCTGGATCGACCTCGGGATTGTCCTGAGCAAGCGCAAGTTGTGGGGCATTTACCTCGGCCAGTTCTGCCTCAATTCGACTTTATGGTTCTTCCTGACGTGGTTCCCGACTTACCTGGTGAAATATCGCGGCATGGACTTCATCAAGTCTGGCTTGCTGGCGTCACTGCCGTTTCTCGCAGCGTTTGTCGGCGTGCTGTGCTCGGGGTTTTTCTCGGACTTTTTGATCCGTCGCGGCTACACCGTAGGCTTCGCCCGCAAGCTACCGATCATTGGCGGACTGCTGATTTCCACCTCGATCATCGGCGCCAACTTCGTCGAATCGACGCCTCTGGTGATTGCCTTCCTCGCGCTGGCTTTCTTCGGCAACGGTCTGGCCTCGATCACCTGGTCGCTGGTGTCGACCCTGGCCCCGGCGCGCTTGCTCGGGCTGACCGGTGGGGTGTTCAATTTCATCGGCAACCTGGCGGCGATTACCACGCCGATTGTCATCGGTTTCCTTGCCTCCGGTGATTCGTTTGCTCCGGCGATCACCTATATCTCGGTTCTGGCGTTGCTGGGCGCGCTGTCCTACGTGTTGCTGGTGGGCAAGGTCGAGCGTATCAAGTTGTAGTCGCAGCCGTCCGGCGACCATAATGCCGCCCGTTCCCTCGCTCAACGGTAAAGGCTGGATATGCAGGAAGACGCCCCCAAAATCGCCAAGGACGCCGCGCCGACCGGCACCCAGACACTGCTTCGCGGCCTGGGTGTGGTGCAGGCGGTGGCCAGTGGCGCCCGCGATCTCAAGGAAATCGCCCGGCTGATCGGCACGACGCGCAGCACCACCCATCGTCTGGCCAGTTGCCTGGTGGACGAGCGTTATCTGCGGGTGGTGCCGCAGGTCGGCTATCTGTTGGGGCCGAAACTGATCGAACTGGGTTTTCAGGCGCGCGAAGAGCTGCCGTTGGTGACGCTGGCCGGGCCGTATCTGGATGAGTTGTCGGCATTGACCGGCGACACCATCCACCTGGCGATTCGTGAAGGTGACGAGGTGCTGTACCTGCTCAAGAATCCGGGGCGCAATGGCCCGGAAATGCGTTCGCGGGTCGGCCATCGCATGCCGTTGGCGCGTACCGGGATTGGTAAGGCGCTGATGCTTGATGACTCGCAGGAAGAATGGCAACGGCTGTATGAAATCAGCTTGCCGGTGGGCGGAAAAAATCAGTTCTGGCCGCAGCACCCAGAGCAATCCTGGGAGCAGTTTCAGCAGCGCATGATCGAGTACGTGGCCGGCGGTTACGCCTTCGACCTGGAAGACAACGAACCGTCGATCCGCTGCGTGGCGGCACCGATTCGCGATGCCAGCAAGCGCATTGTCGCCGGCATCAGCATCGCCAGCACCGTGCCGTACATGCCGCTGGAAAAAATGGCCGAGCTGATTCCCCTGATCAAAGGGGTCACAGCCCGGCTGTCGGCGGAATTGGGCCTGAAGGTTTAGAGTTTCAGCGTCGCCATGTCGATCACGAAGCGGTATTTCACGTCACCGGCGATCATGCGGGTGTAAGCCTCGTTGATCTGGTGGATGTCGAGCATTTCGATGTCGCAGGAGATGCCGTGCTCGGCGCAGAAGTCCAGTACTTCCTGGGTTTCGGCGATGCCGCCGATCAGTGAGCCGGCCAGCATGCGACGACCCAATACCAGTTTGGCAGCATGCACCGGCGGATCGATCGGCTCGATCAAGCCCACCAGAATGTGCACGCCGTCGAAACGCAGGGTATCGAGGTAGGGGTTGAGGTCGTGCTGCACCGGAATGGTGTCCAGCAGGAAGTCGAATTGTCCGGCGGCGGCCTTCATCTGTTCGGCATCGGTGGACACGATCACGTGGTCCGCGCCTTGGCGACGACCTTCTTCAGCCTTGCTCGCCGAGCGGGTGAACAAGGTCACCTCAGCGCCCATCGCCTTGGCGAACTTGATCCCCATGTGACCGAGACCGCCCATGCCAAGAATCCCGACCTTGTCACCGGCCTTCACGCCGTAGTGCTTGAGCGGCGAGTAGGTGGTGATGCCGGCACATAGAATCGGCGCGGCGCTGGCCAGGTCGAGCTTCTCCGGGATGCGCACGACAAAGTGCTCGCTGACCACGATGCTGTCCGAGTAACCGCCCATCGTGTTGCTGCCATCGACCCGGTCCGGGGTGGCGTACGTCATGGTCGGGCCTTCGAGGCAGTATTGCTCCAGATCGGCCTGGCAGGCTTCGCAATGGCGGCACGAGTCGACCATGCAACCGACGCCGACCAGATCGCCGACTTTGTGTTTAGTAACGTTCGCGCCGACGGCGGTCACTTTGCCGACGATCTCATGGCCGGGCATCAGCGGGTAAACCGCAATGCCCCACTCGTTGCGCGCCTGGTGGATGTCGGAATGGCAGACGCCGCAGTAGAGAATCTCGATTGCGACGTCGTCGGGCCGTGGACTGCGGCGTTCGAATTTCATCGGGGCGAGGGGAGTGGTGGGCGACTGAGCGGCGTATCCGATGGCGGTGTACATGGTGAACCTCGCAAAGCAGTGACAGGTGAGGCGAGCCATTCTGGGCACCGCACGGGTGACCGGCCATGGCGATTCCTCCGGGTGTCATGCCTAATCCTCCGGTATGCGCCGTTGATTGGCCGCATTGGCGTTCAGACCTGCGATGATGTTTTCATCCCTTTTTTCGCGACTTTTTTGTGAAGAGCTCTCCATGTTGTTGACCCGTCATCTCGATGCCAATGCCACGCTGGTTTCGCTGATCCAGCCGCTGACCACCCGCGATGGTTTCACGCCTACCACGTTGCCGGGCGTGCAGATTTTGCGGGCCAGTTGTGATTTGGCCCGTGGCCCGCAAATCTACGAGCCAAGCCTGGTCATCATCGCCCAGGGCAGCAAGTTGGCGTATCTGGGGTCGCGTACTCTGGAATACGGTGCCGGGCATTATTTGATTCAGGCGCTGCCGGTGCCGTTCGAGTGCGAGACGTTTTCCGCGCCCGATGGCCCGATGCTGGGCATTTCCATCGCCATTGACCGGGTGTTGCTCGGTGAGTTGGTGCTGGCCATGGGGCTGGCGTCGGGGCGCTATATCGCGGCGCAGACGCCAGAGTCCATGACTTCGGCGGTGCTCGATGATGCGATGCGGGGTTGTGTTGAACGGCTGTTGCGCTGTCTGCACGACCCGCTGGAGAGCCAGGTTATGGGACAGGCGCGATTGCGTGAGTTGTTGTTCGTCGCCTTGCGTGGGCCGCAAGCCGATGTATTGCGGGCGCTGGTGGAGCAACAGGGGCAGTTCGCCCGGATCGCGGCCTCCCTGAGCCATCTGCATGCCCATTACACCGAGCCGCTGAACGTCGAAGCCCTGGCCAGCTGCGCCAACATGAGCGCATCGACGTTTCACGAGCATTTCAAACGCTGCACCTTGTTGTCGCCAGTGCAGTATCTGAAGCGTTTGCGCTTGCTCAAGGCCCAGCGCTTGCTGCAGGGCGAAGGATTGGGCGTGGCCCAGGTGGCGCATCGGGTGGGGTATCAGAGTACGTCGCAGTTCAGCCGTGAGTACAAGCGCTACTTCGAGCGTAATCCGGGGGATGAGCGCGCTGCCTGATCCACAGGTTCTTGTGGTGACGCTTGAATTGCGGGCAACAAAAAGGCCCCCGTTCAGGGAGCCTTGTTGTTCAGACGGTCGACTTACATGTTCGGGTAAGTCGGGCCGCCGGAGCCTTCCGGCGCCACCCAGGTGATGTTCTGTGCAGGGTCCTTGATGTCGCAGGTCTTGCAGTGAACGCAGTTCTGGGCGTTGATCTGGAAGCGCTTCTCGCCGTCTTCCTGGGTGACCACTTCGTACACGCCGGCCGGGCAGTAACGCTGGGCAGGTTCATCGTACAGCGGCAGGTTCTTGCTGATCGGGATGCTCGCGTCGGCCAGCTTCAGATGGCACGGCTGCTCTTCTTCGTGGTTGGTACCGGAGATGAACACCGAGCTGAGTTTGTCGAAGCTGATCTTGCCGTCCGGTTTCGGGTAGTCGATCTTCTTGCAGTCGGCCGCCAGTTTCAGGCACGCGTAATCCGGCTTGGTGTCGTGCAGGGTGAACGGCAGTTTGCCGCCGAAGATGTTCTGGTCGATCCAGTTGAAACCGCCGCCGACAATGGCGCCGAACTTGTGGATCGCTGGGCCGAAGTTTCGGCTGGCGAACAGTTCGTCGTAGAGCCAGCTCTTCTTGAAGGCGTCGACGTAAGTAGTCAGCTCTTGCGTGCCGTCCAGATCGGCGAACAGCGCGTCGGCTACCGCGTCAGCGGCGAGCATGCCGGACTTCATCGCCGTGTGGCTGCCCTTGATCTTGGCGAAGTTCAGGGTGCCGAGGTCGCAACCGATCAGAGCGCCGCCCTTGAAGACCATTTTCGGCAGCGAGTTCAGGCCGCCTTTGCAGATGGCGCGAGCGCCGTAGCTGACGCGCTTGCCGCCTTCCAGATATTGCTTGAGCACCGGGTGATGCTTGAGGCGCTGGAACTCATCGAACGGCGACAGGAAGGTGTTGCTGTAGGAAAGATCGACGATCAGACCGACCACCACCTGGTTGTTTTCCAAGTGATAGAGGAACGAGCCCCCGGTGTTCTCGGTGCCCATGATGTCCAGCGGCCAGCCGGCGGTGTGGACCACCAGGCCAGGCTGGTGCTTGGCCGGGTCGATTTCCCAGATTTCTTTCAGGCCGATACCGTAATGCTGGGCGTCGGCTTCGCTGTCGAGGTTGAAACGCTTGATCAGCTGCTTGCCGATGTGGCCGCGGCAACCTTCGGCGAACAGCGTGTACTTGGCGCGCAGTTCCATGCCTGGGGTGTACAGGCCTTCTTTCGGATTGCCTTCGCGGTCAACGCCCAGATCGCCGGTGATGATCCCGCGGACTACGCCGTTCTCGTCGAACAGCGCTTCCTGGGCGGCGAAGCCCGGGTAGATTTCCACGCCCAGGTTCTCGGCCTGCTGGGCCAGCCAGCGGCACAGGTTGCCCAGGGAGATAATGTAGTTACCTTCGTTGTGCATGGTCTTGGGCACAAAGAAGTCTGGAATCTTCTGCGCGCTGTCAGCGTTTTTCAGAACGAAGATGTCATCGCGGGTGACTGGCGTGTTCAGCGGCGCACCGAGTTCTTTCCAGTCGGGGAACAGTTCGTTCAGGGCCCGTGGTTCGAACACGGCACCGGACAGGATATGAGCGCCGACTTCGGAGCCTTTTTCGACCACGCAGACGCTGATTTCCTTACCGGCTTCGGCGGCCTTCTGCTTCAAACGGCAGGCGGCGGACAGGCCAGCGGGGCCGGCACCGACGATGACCACGTCGAATTCCATGTATTCGCGTTCCACAGGCTATCTCCTACTCAAGGCTCAACAGTTTTTTTTCTAATTGGAGGTTGGGTGTCGCATTCATGAATTCCCCATAGTGCGGTACAGAGGACAATCGATGAACCACCTTTCTCTTTGGGTGGCGCATTATATCTACACCACTCTTAGCGTCCAATACAAACGTTTGTTTGAATCGGCTCAAAGCCAGATAAATCAAAGTCACGCGGCTTATGACTGGCCATTTTGCCGTATTGACCGGAATAGGTGTTCCGGTCAAGATACGGGCGGTTTTGCGCTCGCCGTAGGCTGAATGTAGGTTTCAAGAGCACCTCTAAAGACAGGGCGATGGCAGTACAAGGTGAAGCGCCGCGCAGGTATCGCGCGCAGTTTACACGCCACGGTAATGAATGACTTGTCGGTCACCACTGACGAACGGTCATCAGCCTTGTGAGCAAGGTTCACCCAATACACCTGCCAGCGTTTTTAGAGGTGCCCTTGCGCCGATGAGCATCAACCGCCAGGTTCGCCTAGGCGACTTTCTTTTCACCGGAGAGTAACGAGGAATCCATGAAGGTTCTTGTAGCTGTCAAACGCGTTGTGGATTACAACGTCAAGGTTCGCGTCAAGGCGGACAATTCCGGCGTCGACCTCGCCAACGTCAAGATGTCGATGAACCCGTTCTGCGAAATCGCAGTGGAAGAAGCCGTACGTCTGAAAGAGAAAGGCGTGGCGACTGAAATCGTCGTCGTCTCCATCGGCCCATCCACCGCTCAAGAGCAACTGCGCACCGCGCTGGCTCTGGGTGCCGACCGCGCCATCCTCGTCGAATCCGCTGAAGATCTGACTTCCCTGGCCGTGGCCAAGCTGCTCAAGGCAGTGGTCGACAAGGAGCAGCCACAGCTGGTGATCCTCGGCAAACAAGCCATCGACAGCGACAACAACCAGACTGGCCAGATGCTCGCGGCATTGAGCGGCTACGGTCAGGGCACGTTCGCGTCGAAAGTCGAAGTGTCCGGCGATACAGTTGCCGTGACCCGCGAAATCGACGGCGGCGCGCAAACGGTTTCCCTGAAACTGCCGGCCATCGTCACCACCGACCTGCGTTTGAACGAGCCGCGCTACGCGTCCCTGCCAAACATCATGAAAGCCAAGAAGAAGCCTCTCGAAGTGCTGACTCCAGACGCTTTGGGCGTTTCCACCGCCTCCACCAACAAGACCCTGAAAGTCGAAGCGCCAGCTGCACGCAGCGCGGGTATCAAGGTCAAGTCGGTGGCTGAACTGGTCGAGAAACTGAAAAACGAAGCGAAGGTAATCTAATCATGACTATCTTGGTAATCGCCGAACACGACAACAAAGTGCTGGCCCCGGCCACGCTGAACACCGTTGCTGCTGCCGCCAAGATCGGTGGCGACATCCACGTTCTGGTTGCAGGCCAGGGCGCTGGCGCCGTGGTTGAAGCCGCTGCGAAAATCGCTGGCGTGAGCAAAGTCCTGAACGCTGACAATGCTGCTTACGCACATCAGCTGCCGGAAAACGTTGCTCCACTGGTAGCCGAGTTGGGCAAGGGCTACAGCCACATCCTGGCTGCCGCCACTTCCAACGGCAAAAACATCCTGCCGCGCGTCGCCGCTCAGCTGGACGTTGACCAGATCTCCGAGATCATCTCGGTAGAAAGCGCCGATACCTTCAAGCGCCCGATCTACGCCGGTAACGCCATCGCTACTGTGCAATCGAATGCTGCAGTGAAAGTGATCACCGTGCGTGCGACCGGTTTCGACCCGGTGGCGGCTGAAGGTGGTTCGGCCGCCGTTGAAGCTGTTGCCGCTGTTCACAACGCCGGCACTTCCAGCTTCGTCAACGAAGAACTGGCCAAGTCCGATCGTCCGGAACTGACCGCTGCCAAGATCGTCGTTTCCGGTGGTCGTGGCATGCAGAACGGCGACAACTTCAAACACCTGTACGCCCTGGCCGACAAGCTGGGCGCTGCCGTCGGTGCTTCGCGCGCTGCGGTTGACGCAGGTTTCGTACCCAACGACATGCAGGTCGGTCAGACCGGCAAGATCGTTGCGCCACAGCTGTACATCGCCGTCGGGATCTCCGGCGCGATCCAGCACCTGGCCGGCATGAAAGACTCCAAAGTGATCGTGGCGATCAACAAGGACGAAGAAGCGCCGATCTTCCAGGTGGCCGATTACGGCCTGGTGGCAGACCTGTTCGAAGCCATCCCTGAGTTCGAGAAGCTGGTCTAATCCGGCGGCTTGACTTATAAAGAGCCCGGCCTTTTGGTCGGGCTTTTTTTGTTCCGGATTTGAGTGGGGAGAGTGTTGCCATGGATCTGCGCCACTGGTTTGGCTGCTCTTTTTTGCCAGGATTGTGTTTAAGTCTGGCGCTGATGCCGGGGCTGTCCAGCGCTGCAGGCAAATGCGAACGCTTGATCGTGACCGGCAGTCCCGACGCACCACCGTACCTGTGGCAAGACCCGCAAAACCCTAAGCACCTGATTGGCGCCAGTGCTGATTTGTTGCAGCAAGTGGCGGGGGAGTTGGGCATCAAGGTTGAGCTGCTTTATGCCGGCAAACGTTCCCAGGCCCTGGACGAAGTGCGCAGCGGGCGGATGGACATGCTGGCCGATGCGCCGTTGATGGTCACTGAACTGGAAAATCTGGATTACATCCATCCTGCGCTGCTGGAAAATGATTATCTGGTCTGGACTCGCAACGACTCGTTATTGGTTTACAACGAAGCGCAGGACCTCCACGGTCATCCCGGCGCGTTGTCGGAAAAGGCTCGAGTGAGCCCTTCATTCGGCACTTTCGCCGAGCAGCAATTGACCCTCTTGCGCACACCCAATCTGACTCAGGCCTTTCAGAAATTGCTGCTGGGCGAGGTGGAGTTTGTCCTCGCCGGTCGCTACTCGGGCATGGCCATGGTGCAAACGCTGGGGATGGCCAATGACTTGATGGCCCACTCACAACCCATCGACAAACCCGGCCTGTACCTCGCGGTTTCCCATAACTCCGCCTGTAACGATCCTTGGTTGCGCGGACAGCTGGCCAAAAAGATGACAGAATTGCCCGCCTCCGGACTGACGGAAGCTGCGTTGCTGCGCAATATCGAGCGTTGGAAAGCGCAAGGCTCACAGCCGCAGCCACAACCTGTCAGTACCCCAAAACAGTAGGGATTTTTAGTGAGTATTCGACCTCTTTTCGCTGCCCTGGCCGTTCTGGCTCTGGCGGGTTGTGCAGCCGATCCGGCGCCGAATGAACAAATACGCCTGACCGAACAGGCCCTCGAACAAGCCAAGGCCGTGGGCGCTACCGCCGAGGAAGTGCCGGAGCTGAAACTGGCCCAGGACAAGTTCAACCGTGCCAAGGGCAACATGGCCGACCAGTCCTTCAAGAATGCGCGCATGCGGGCCGAGCAGGCCGAGCTGGACGCGCGCCTGGCCGAAGCCCGGGTTCTGACCCTCAAGAGTGAGGCGCAGTTGAACGTGCTCAATACCCGCATCGCCCGCCTGCGCAAGCAACTGGGAGATGCTCAATGAACCTGAAGACCAAAGCACTCGGCGGCTTGATCCTGGCCGGCTGCGCAAGCCTTTATGGCTGCGCCGGTCAACACAGCGAAGTGGCGTTGCAGCAGGCCGGTGCCGACTTCCAGAAGGTCAAGGAAGACTCCAACGTGTTGCGTATCGCGCCCAAGGACGTGATCCGTGCCGGCGAGTCCCTGGCCCGCGCCGATCGACTGTCCAGCTACTGGGGCAGCGGTTCGGACGTGGCGCATTACGCCTACCTGAGCCAGCGCTACAGCGAAATCGCCCGGGAACATACCAATCAAGTGCTCAACGAAGAGCGCGCAGCGAAGCTCGAACTCGAGCGTCAGCGCCTGCAATTGGCGCTGCGTGAGTCCAAGTTGCTTAGCGTGCAGCAACAGGGCAAGTGGCTCGAAGAGCAGATCGTGGCGTTGGCGACCACCCAGACTGACCGTGGTCTGGTGATGACCCTGGGTGATGTGCTGTTCGATACCGGTGAAGCGGAGCTGAAGAGCTCGGCGAACCGCGTGGTGTTGAAAATCGTCCAGTTCCTGCAGCTCAACCCTAAGCGTGTGGTGCGGATCGAGGGTTATACCGACAGCACTGGCGGTAAACAGGAAAACCTCAAGCTGTCCCGCGACCGGGCGCAATCGGTAGCTGACGTATTGACGGACCTGGGCATCGACGACAAACGCATCCAGGTTGAAGGGTACGGCGATGAGTACCCGGTGGACGCCAACGCTTCCGAGCGCGGTCGTGCGCAGAACCGTCGGGTGGAAATTGTGTTCTCCGACGAAAAAGGCCAGCTCGGCGCGGCCCGTTAAGGGCTGCGTCACTGGAAAAACCCGGCCTGCTCAGCAGCGCCGGGTTTTTTTGCGCCCGTCAAATGCGTCGTAAAACAGTACAGCTTTTGCTGACACCGCACTGTATGGTCGACTATTGTAGTAACTGTCCCAGTACACTTCTAAACTGTTCCGGTATTGTTTCACACAAGAATAAAATGCCCGTGAAATCGAGTGCTGCGTCATGACCAATCTCTTGCTCTATCAACGTATTGCTCAGCAACTGGCCGAAGACATCCGCCGCGGCGTCTATCAGCCGGGAGAGCGCGTGCCTTCAGTACGCAAGATGAGCTCGCAGCTCAACGTCAGCCATGCGACGGTGTTGCAGGCCTACGCCAACCTTGAAGATCAAGGGCTGATCCGTGCCCGGCCGCAATCCGGTTACTACGTGCACCAGACACCTGCCCTGACGGCACCGACCCCGGACATCGCCCGGGTCGAGCGCCCAGGCCTGGTCACCCGCAGCAGCATCATTCAGCAAGTCCTGGTCGAATCCCGCCGTGAGGGGGTCTTCCCGTTGGGCGCGGCTGTACCGAGTGTCGATTATCTGCCGGTGCGGGCACTGCATCAGCAACTGGCCAAAGTCACCCGTTTCCATAGTCCGCGCGCGTTCAGCTATATGTTCAGCCCTGGTTTCGAGCCGTTGCGTCGGCAAGTGGCGATCCGCATGCGCGATGCCGGCGTGGTGGTTGATCCGTCGGAAGTGGTAATCACCCACGGCTGCGTCGATGCATTGCAGATGTCTCTGCGCGTATTGACCCGGCCGGGCGATCTGATCGCCGCCGAGTCGCCGACCTATTACGGTTTGCTGCAACTGGCCGACCTGCTGGGGCTGAAAGTCATCGAGATCCCCAGCGATCCGGCCACCGGCATGAGCCTCGAAGCCTTGCAATTGGCGGCCAACCAGTGGTCGATCAAGGCACTGGTGCTGACCACGCGCCTGAGCAATCCCTTGGGCGGCACCATGCCCGAAGAGCGGCAGAAACAACTGCTGCGCCTGGCCTCGGATTTCGATATCCAGATCGTTGAAGACGATATTTATGGCGAGCTGATGTTCGAGCAGGGGCGCACCAAATCGCTCAAGGCCTATGACCGGCTGGATCGGGTGATTTATTGCTCCAGCTTCTCCAAAACCCTGTCGCCCGGCGTGCGGATCGGCTGGATGATTGCCGGCAAGTACCAGCAGGAAATTCAGCGCTTGCAGACGTTCAGCACGCATTCGGCCTGCAGTGTCACGCAAATGGGCATTGCCGCCTATCTGGAGAACGGCGGGTACGACCGGCATTTGCGTTACATCCGTCAGGAGTACCGCAAGAACCTCAGCGCTTTCCAACTGGCAGTGCAGCAATACTTCCCGGAAGGCACACAGATGACCCGGCCTACCGGCGGTTTCATTCTGTGGGTCAGTTTGCCGGGGCGGGTCAATACGCAAGAGTTGCATGTGCGTGCGCTGCAGCAGGGCATCAGCATTGCGCCGGGGCTTATTTTCAGTAACACCGAGCAATTCAATCACTGCATTCGCCTGAACTGCGGCATCCCCTGGAACCGCGAGGCCGAGCGTGCATTGATGACACTGGGGCTGCTGGCGACGCAATTGTGTCAGGAGACAACGAGCGGTTTTTGACTTGCGGGGCAGTTATGAACTGCCCGCTTGTCTTGTCGCCTCCAACAGGCGAGCATATAACCTTCTGCCGTTCGCGTCGTTGGGTCCATGAAGCCGATTTTTCCTTCTGCCTGGTTATTGATCTGCCTGTTGATGACTTGTCATGCGGAAGGTGTCATGGCGGCTTCCGTTCAGGAAAAACCGACAGCCGCCGCAACCGCGAAAAAAACGGCGACGGCTATAAAAACCGCTCCGGTCAAAAAAAAGGCTGCCCCGGTCAAAAAGCGTTCTCCCATTGCTTCCAAGTCAAAACCAGCCAGCGAAGTGTTGAAAACCAACCTCCCTCCCGCCAATCTCGACTTGAGCTTGCCCAAGGATAAGGTCGATGAATTGAAACCGGTCGGCACGGTACCGTTGCCTCGACACGATGCGGTGTTGCCGCAAATGTTCGGTGGCAAAAGCAGTCCGTTTCAGCTGAACGGTCGCCTGATCAGCAACGAAATGCAGCTGCAACGGCGCAATGAAGAGCGCCGGGACGTTGAAGGCGCGGCACTGGAATTCGAGTTCAAGCAGTAAATTTCCCCCTGTTCGTGACCCGCGAAACAGACGCTTTGTCGGAGACTGGTCAGTCACGTTCGTTTGAGCGTAAAAACCCGGGCCCGGGTAATTTAAAACAACTGTTTTAGCCGTTACTCTGTGCCGCGTCCCTTTAACACATTGCTCGTCGCGAGGAGCTTGTCGTCATGAGATGCCGTGAAGGCTGTGGCGCCTGTTGCATTGCCCCTTCCATCAGTTCGCCGATTCCCGGCATGCCCAATGGCAAAGCCGCCGGAGAACGATGCGTACAACTGTCTGCCGATAACCTGTGCAGCATTTTCGGCAAGCCGGAACGCCCCGCGGTGTGTTCGGCATTTGAGGCCGATGTCGAGGTTTGCGGAAGCAGCCGCGACGAAGCGATCAAATTGCTGGGCTGGTGGGAGCAAATGACGGCCGCGTGATGTGTTCAACGAACGGAACTTCAACAATAAGGAATAAGACTATGGGTTCGCTGCATCGTATCGCTGTGCTGTGTGGTTTGACGGTTTTGCTGGCCTCCACGGCCCAGGCCGAAGACTGGAAAACCGCCAAGGACGAAGATGGCATCAAGGTGTCCTTGAGTGAGGTGGCCGGTTCCCAATACAAGGCTTACCGTGGTGTAACGATCATGAAGACCACCATGGCCAAACTGCGTGCACTGCAGGAAGATGTTCCGGGAGCCTGCGCCTGGATTCACGAGTGCAAGGTCCAGAAGCTGCTCAAGCACGAAGGCAACCAGAGCTGGACCTACACTCAGTTCAATACACCCTGGCCGGTCACTGCTCGCGATTCGGTGTTGCATGTCACTACCGTTGACGGCGCTGATGGCAGCCTGACCCGCGAGCTGGAAGGGCAGCCGAAGTACCTTCCGGAAGAAAAGGGTTTTGTACGGGTCGCCCAGGTCAAGGGTTTCTGGAAGTTCGTGCCTAAAGGCGATCAAGTCGAAGTGACTTATCAGGTTCACACTGATCCAGGCGGCAGCGTGCCGTCGTGGTTGGCCAACAAGTTCGTGGTCGATGCGCCGTTCAATACTCTCAAAGCCCTGAAAGAACGCGCCGAGAAGTAGCCACGTATCCAGTTGATGCGGCCTGTTCAACAACGCCCCGATCAAATCGGGGCGTTTCATTTCTACCAGGGGAGGGGAGTTATTTTGTTTCCGGATATGCGTTGAACGAAATTTTCACAATCTCTCCAAGACAATTCGCCTCAACGAATCAACCCCGCAACTTTGCGCCCACGCCGCTTGTCCCTGACCGCTATGAGCGGCAGTTTGGCTGTCGGGCAGTAATCAATGGCAATGCCGCGGTTGATCGTGCAACATTTGCGCACCGCGCACGCCCCGGGGCCGAGGATGGCCAACAGAGGGCAAGGCGCCACTGTATTTTTGTAACTTCAACTTCCAATGGGTCCTAAAACGACATGGCAAACCCGGACGCCCTGAATCAGCAGCGAGCTACTAGTCGCCTGCTGCAACCGACCGTCAAATCGCATCTGGCCTACACGCTGTTGTGCGCCCTGATCATGATGGTCATGTTCAGCCTGCTGCGCGTCGCGCTGCTGGTCTACAACCGCTCGATGATCCTCGACACACCGGCTTCGACCTTCCTGGAAGCGTTCGCCAATGGCCTGCGTTTCGACTTGCGCCTGGTGGTTTACCTCAGCGTTCCGCTGCTGCTGGCCCTGTTCAGCGCCCGGGCCATGGCGGCCCGCGGGTTCTTCCGGCTCTGGTTGACTGTTGCCTCGAGTATCGCGCTGTTCCTCGGCCTGATGGAGATGGACTTTTACCGCGAGTTCCACCAGCGCCTCAACGGCCTGGTCTTCCAGTATGTGAAAGAAGACCCGAAAACCGTGATGAGCATGCTCTGGTACGGTTTTCCGGTAGTTCGCTACCTGTTGGCCTGGGGGGTGGGCACGTTGATTCTGACCCTCGCGTTCAAGGGCGCCGACCGCGCCACACGTCCTCGCGGGCCGTTCAGCGGTGGCAGCATCGGCACGCGCCAGGTCGCTCCGTGGTATGCGCGCGGCGTGGTGTTCGTGGTCTGCCTGATGGTCTGTGTGGTCGCGGCGCGTGGCACCCTGCGTCAGGGCCCGCCGCTGCGTTGGGGTGACGTCTACACCACCGACTCGAATTTCGCCAACCAGTTGGGCCTCAACGGCACGCTGTCGCTGATCGCCGCGGCCAAGAGCCGGATGTCCGAAGAGCGCGACAACATCTGGAAAGCCACACTGGAACAACCTCTGGCCCAGCAGACCGTGCGCGATATGCTGCTGACTCCGAGCGACAAACTGGTGAACCCGGAGACCGCCGCGGTGCGTCGCAACTACACCCCCGACGCCAACAAGACACTGCCGATCAAGAACGTCGTGGTGATCCTGATGGAAAGCTTCGCCGGTCACTCGGTGGGCGCTCTGGGACGTCCGGGCGAGATCACGCCTTCCTTCGACAAACTGTCGAAAGAAGGTCTGTTGTTCGACCGTTTCTTCTCCAACGGCACCCATACCCACCAAGGTATGTTCGCCACCATGGCCTGCTTCCCGAACCTGCCAGGTTTCGAATACCTGATGCAGACCCCGGAAGGCAGCCACAAACTGTCCGGCCTGCCACAGTTGCTCAGCACTCGTGGCTACGACGATGTGTATGTTTATAACGGCGACTTCGCCTGGGACAACCAGTCGGGCTTCTTCAGCAACCAGGGCATGACCAACTTCATCGGGCGCAATGACTTCGTCAACCCGGTGTTCTCCGACCCGACCTGGGGCGTGTCTGACCAGGACATGTTCAACCGTGGCCTGGAAGAGTTGAAAGCCCGCGACGGCAAGGACAAGAAACCGTTCTATGCCTTGCTGCAAACCCTGTCCAACCACACGCCATACGCCTTGCCGACACCATTGCCGGTGGAGCGCGTGACCGATCGTGGCAGCCTCAACGAACACTTGACCGCCATGCGCTACTCCGACTGGGCATTGGGTCAGTTCTTTGAAAAGGCTCGCAAAGAGCCGTACTTCAAGGAAACCCTGTTCGTGATCGTCGGCGACCACGGTTTTGGCAATGAACAACAGATCACCGAAATGGACCTGGGCCGCTTCAACGTGCCGATGCTGATGATCGGGCCGGGCATACAGGAAAAATTCGGTCAGGTCGACCACACTGTGGGCACCCAGATCGACATCGTGCCGACCATCATGGGCCGCGTGGGTGGCGATGTGGTCCATCAATGCTGGGGGCGTGACTTGCTGAACCTGCCGGAAGGTGACAAGGGTTTCGGCATGATCAAGCCGTCGGGCAGCGATCAGACGGTCGCCTTGCTCACCGCGGACCGCGTGCTGGTACTGCCTAAAGAGATGCCGCCAAGGTTGTATCAATACGAACTGGGCGCTAACCCGAAAGGTGAAGTGATCCCGGCATCGGCTGACGAAGCGGCGCTCAAGCAGAAGCTCGAGTCGTTCATCCAGACGGCTACCAAGAGCCTGTTGGACAACACCGCCGGTGTGGTTGACGGCAAACCGGACTAAGTTTTTCCGGAATACAAAAGAGGCCCTTCGCAGGGCCTCTTTTTTTTGCCGGTAGAATCTCTATATCTTGCCAAGCAGCAATAGGATTAACAGCACCACCAACACCACGCCGATGATACCGGACGGGCCATAACCCCAACTTCTGGAGTGCGGGAAGACCGGCAGGCCGCCTATCAGCAACAGGATAAGAATAACGATAAGAATTGTGCCCATGTCTATTTCCTTGTTGGAAGCGTTGTGGGTTTGACCTGGCGTTTTAGCCATCAGCTGGACTTGTATTAATCCTAGCTGCTTAAAAAATCCGACTCATGGCTATGAAGAAAAATTCCAAGTTTTTTTAATGTTTTTGGAAAGTATGTTTATTTCTTTTGCTCTGTTTCGAAGTTGAAACAACCGCACCGCGCCGTGGTTCATCGCTGGCCATTCAGCACTCTGATGGAGCGTGGGTCGCGCATTATCCTTCGCTACACTCGGTGCATCTTCCCCGGAACAACAAGGCTGTTTGCTATGCAAAATCGCATGATGATCACTGGCGCGGGCTCAGGCCTGGGCCGCGAAATCGCGCTGCGCTGGGCGCGTGAAGGCTGGCAGCTGGCCTTGTCGGATGTCAGTGAGCCCGGTCTGCAGGAAACCCTCAAGTTGGTGCGCGAAGCCGGCGGTGACGGCTTCATTCAGCGCTGCGATGTGCGCGACTACAGTCAGTTGACCGCCTTCGCCCAAGCCTGCGAAGAGAAACTTGGCGGTATCGATGTCATCGTCAACAATGCCGGCGTGGCCTCGGGCGGGTTCTTCAGTGAACTGTCGCTGGAGGACTGGGATTGGCAAATCGCGATCAACCTGATGGGCGTGGTCAAGGGCTGCAAGGCCTTCCTGCCGCTGCTGGAGAAAAGCAAAGGCAAAATCATCAACATCGCCTCGATGGCGGCGCTGATGCAAGGCCCGGCCATGAGCAACTACAACGTGGCCAAGGCGGGTGTGGTGGCGTTGTCCGAAAGTTTGCTGATTGAACTGGCCCATGAGGAAGTCAGCGTGCATGTAGTTTGCCCGTCGTTCTTCCAGACCAATCTACTGGACTCCTTCCGTGGCCCGACCCCGGCCATGAAAGCCCAGGTCGGCAAATTGCTGGAAAGCTCACCGATCACCGCTGCTGACATTGCCGACTACATCTATCAGCAGGTCGCCGCTGGCGAATTCTTGATCCTGCCTCACGAGCAGGGCCGTATGGCCTGGGCGATCAAACAGAAAGACCCGCAATTGCTCTACAACGAAATGACTGTGATGGCCGACAAAATGCGCGCCAAGGCCAAACAAAACGCAGGCTGAACTTGCCTGTGCGCAACACCGTCGTTAGGGTGGCCGCCAACCGGCCATCCCAACGAGACGTCTGCATGCTCAATTACCTGTGGTTTTTCCTCGCCGCGCTGTTCGAAATCGCCGGCTGCTTCGCTTTCTGGATGTGGCTGCGCCAGGGTAAAAGCGTGTGGTGGGTCATCCCGGCCTTGCTCAGCCTGACGTTATTCGCGCTACTGCTGACCCGGGTCGAAGCGAGCTACGCCGGTCGCGCCTATGCCGCCTACGGCGGCATCTACATCATCTCGTCGGTTGGTTGGCTGGCGGTGGTCGAGCGGATTCGACCACTGGGCTCGGACTGGATCGGCGTGGCGCTGTGTGTACTCGGGGCGACTGTCATTTTGTTTGGTCCGCGCCTTACCGCTTCCTGACGGATCGGTCCTTCATTCAAGCGGTTTGTCAGACACGTCCGTCAGGGTGATGCAGCCTGCATTGTAGGGCGGGACTGTTTTGCGGTCGTTGCATTGAAGACCCGCTCTGCGCAGGGCATCTTCAGGGACCGGTAACCCTGAAGGATGAATGCCATGCTTGTACTCAGTCGCGTTGTGGGCGAATTGATATCCATTGGTGACAACATTTCCGTGCGGGTGCTCGCCGTCAACGGAAGCAGTGTGCGCTTCGGTGTTGAAGCGCCACAGCAGGTCAACGTACACCGCGCCGAAGTCTACGAGCGCATCCAGATCAAACAGGCAAAAGCCAAGGCTCGTTAAGGGCTTCAGTCGAACAGGTGCTTGGGCACGTCGTGCTTGAGCATCAACTGGCATTGCTCGCTTTCCGGATCGAAGACGATCAGCGCCTGGCCCTTGGTCAATGCCTGACGCACACGCAACACACGGGTTTCCAGCGGCGTGTCATCGCCGTTGTCCGTGCCGTCACGGGTCACGAAATCCTCGATCAGGCGGGTCAGGGTGTCGACTTCAAGTTGGTCGTGGGGGATCAGCATAAGGCACCTCGGTTAAACATTGGCGCGATGCTACGGCGGATATGAACACATCACCAGTGTTCGCCTCAGCTTTCTGTGCGCTGTCCCAGCAGGCTATCCACCGACGGTACCCGGGTATCGCTTTCCATCTGCGTCTCGTGCTCGATCTGGTGACTGAACCGCTCCAGCGATCCCGTGGCTGGTTGTGCATCGCTGGCGAATACCGGCGGGCTGAGAATATAGGCGCCGAGCAAACGGCTGAGAGCGGCAAGGCTGTCGATGTGGGTACGTTCGTAGCCGTGAGTGGCGTCGCAACCGAAGGCCAGCAGGGCGGTGCGAATGTCATGGCCGGCGGTGACGGCCGAGTGAGCATCGCTGAAGTAATAGCGGAACAGGTCCCGACGTGCCGGCAGTTCGTTGTCAGCGGCCAGGCGTAGCAGATGCCGCGACAGATGATAGTCATAAGGCCCGCCGGAATCCTGCATCGCCACGCTCACCGCGTGTTCGCTGGAGTGCTGGCCGGGCGCGACCGGCGCGATGTCGATGCCGACGAATTCGCTGACATCCCAGGGCAGGGCAGCCGCCGCACCACTGCCGGTTTCCTCGGTTATGGTGAACAGCGGATGGCAGTCGATCATCAACTCTTCGCCGCTGTCGACAATCGCTTTCAGTGCCGCCAGCAGTGCGGCAACGCCAGCCTTGTCGTCGAGGTGACGGGCGCTGATGTGGCCGCTTTCGGTGAACTCCGGCAACGGGTCGAAGGCGACGAAATCGCCGACGCTGATCCCCAGCGAATCGCAATCGGCGCGGGTGGCGCAATAGGCGTCCAGGCGCAATTCGATGTGATCCCAGCTGATCGGCATTTCATCCACGGCGGTGTTGAACGCGTGCCCGGAAGCCATCAGCGGCAACACGCTGCCGCGGATCACGCCGTTGTCGGTGAACAGGCTGACGCGGCTGCCCTCGGCAAAATGGCTGGACCAGCAGCCGACGGGCGCCAGGGTCAGGCGTCCGTTGTCCTTGATCGCGCGAACCGCCGCGCCAATGGTATCCAGGTGAGCGGAGACTGCTCGGTCCGGACTGTTCTTCTTGCCCTTGAGAGTCGCGCGGATGGTGCCGCGACGGGTCATTTCAAAGGGAATGCCCAGCTCTTCGAGGCGCTCGGCCACGTACCGCACGATGGTGTCGGTGAACCCGGTGGGGCTGGGAATGGCGAGCATTTCCAGCAGGACTTTTTGCAGGTAATCGAGATCCGGTTCGGGAATTTTGCTGGTCATGGAAACTCCTGATGGTGTTGGTACAGACAACACATCACTAAGGGACTGCCGGCTGACTATGTGCAAACAACAAATCTACAAACCGCTCGGCCGTCGGCTGCGGTTCATGGTTGGCCAGGCCGGCGCGTTCATTGGCTTCGATAAACACGTACTGCGGCTGGTCGGCGGCCGGTACCATCAGGTCGAGCCCGACCATCGGAATATCCAGCGCTCGCGCCGCGCGCACCGCCGCGTCCACCAAGGCTGGATGCAGAATCGCCGTGACGTCTTCAAGGATGCCGCCGGTATGAAGATTCGCCGTGCGCCGTACGAACAAGTGCTCGCCGGCCGGCAGAATGCTGGCGTAGTCATAACCCGCCGCCTGCAAGGTGCGTTGGGTCTCCTGATCCAGCGGGATTTTGCTTTCGCCGCTGGTTGCCGCCTGACGGCGACGACTCTGGGCTTCGATCAGCGCACCGATGGAATGCTGACCATCGCCCACCACTTCCGCCGGCCGGCGAATGGCAGCCGCGACCACCTCGAAGCCGATCACCAGAATCCGCAAATCGAGGCCTTCGTGAAAACTTTCCAGCAGCACTCGACTGTCGAATGCACGGGCGTTTTCGATGGCTTGCTGGACCTCCTCAATGCTGCGCAAATCCACCGCCACCCCTTGGCCCTGTTCACCGTCCAGCGGTTTGACCACCACCCGTTCGTGCTCGTCGAGAAACGCCAGATTGTCGTCCGCGCTTCCCGCCAGTTGTTGTGCGGGCAGTTTGAGGCCGGCGTTTTTCAGCACCTTGTGAGTCAGGCTTTTGTCCTGGCACAAGGTCATGCTGATGGCGCTGGTCAGATCGCTCAGGGATTCGCGGCAACGCACCCGACGACTGCCGTGGATCAAGGTAAACAGACCGGCTTGCGCGTCATCCACCTGCACCTCAATACCGCGCCGATGAGCCTCTTCGACGATGATCCGCGCATACGGATTGAACTCGGCTTCGGGGCCGGGGCCGAGAAACAACGGCTGGTTGATACCGTTCTTGCGCTTGATCGCAAAGGTCGACAAGTTGCGAAAACCGAGCTTGGCGTAAAGACTCTTCGCCTGACGGTTGTTGTGCAGCACCGACAGGTCCAGGTAACTCAGCCCACGGCTCATGAAGTGTTCGATCAAGTGCCGCACCAGCACTTCACCGACGCCTGGGCGGGAACATTGCGGATCCACCGCCAGGCACCACAGGCTGCTGCCGTTTTCCGGATCGTTGAATGCCTTGTGGTGATTGAGGCCCATGACGCTGCCGATAATCGCGCCGCTGTCCTCGTCTTCGGCCAGCCAGTACACCGGGCCGCCCTGATGATGGGGCGTCAGCAAACCTGCATCGATCGGCAGCATGCCGCGGGCCTGATACAGCTGATTGATCGCCTGCCAGTCCGCCTCGCTTTGCGCCCGACGAATGCGAAAACCGCGAAACACCCGGGTGGCCTGACGGTAATCGCTGAACCACAGGCGCAAAGTATCGGACGGGTCGAGAAACAGTTGCGCCGGTTCCAGCCCCAGCACTTGCTGGGGGGCGGCGACGTACAAGGCGATGTCCCGCTCACCGGGTTGCTCATTGAGCAACTCTTGGGCGAGGCTCGCCGCATCGGGAAAGGTATGGCCGATTAACAACCGGCCCCAACCGCAGTGCACGGCGATGGGCACGGCGCTCAATGCGCTGCCGTCTTCGGCCAGGCGTGCCTGCAAGCGTTCGTAGGAGGGCGCCTGACCGCGCAACAGGCGTTGGCTGTAAGCCGTGGCGTGGGGTTTCATCGATCAGATTCCTTGTTCACTGAGCCACAGGTTCAGGGCCGCCAATTGCCACAGCTTGGAGCCGCGCAACGGCGTTAACTGGCCTTGCGGATCGGTCAGCAGGCGGTCGAGCATGGCGGGGTTGAACAAGCCGCGATCCTGACTCGGATCGAGCAGCAGTTCACGCACCCAGTTCAGTGTGTCGCCCTGCAAATGCTTGAGACCTGGCACCGGGAAGTAGCCTTTTTTGCGATCGATCACTTCGCTCGGAATCACCCGCCGCGCCGCCTCTTTCAGGACTTGCTTGCCGCCATCCGGCAGTTTGAATTTGCCCGGCACCCGCGCTGATAATTCCACCAGGCGATAGTCGAGAAACGGCGTGCGCGCTTCCAGGCCCCAGGCCATGGTCATGTTGTCGACCCGTTTGACGGGGTCGTCTACCAGCATCACGGTGCTGTCCAGGCGCAGGGCTTTGTCCACCGCCGCGTCGGCACCGGGTTGTGCGAAATGTTCCTTCACGAAGTCGCCGGCGGCATCGTTGGCTGTCAGCCATTTCGGTTGCACTGTGGCGGCATAGTCGGCATAGCTGCGGTCGAAAAACGCATCGCGATATGCCGCATACGGATCGCTCGCGCCGTCCACCTGCGGATACCAGTGATACCCGGCGAACAACTCGTCCGCGCCCTGGCCGCTCTGCACCACTTTGCAATGCTTGGCCACTTCCCGGGACAGCAGGTAGAAGGCAATGCAGTCATGGCTGACCATCGGCTCGCTCATGGCGCGGAACGCTGCCGGCAGTTGCTCGATGATCTCTTGTTCGTCGATACGCAGTTGATGGTGCCGGGTGCCGTAGTGTTTGGCGATCAAGTCCGAATACTGAAATTCATCACCGCGCTCGCCACCGGCATCCTGGAAACCGATGGAAAAGGTCGACAAGTCTTCTACCCCGACTTCGCGCAACAGCCCCACCAACAGACTCGAATCGACGCCACCGGACAGCAGCACACCGACATCCACCGCCGCCCGTTGACGGATCGCCACCGCTTCACGGGTGCTGTCGAGCACGCGATCGCGCCAGTCTTCGAGGGTCAGATTCAGTTCGTCGGCATGTGGGCCGTAGGGCAGGGTCCACCAGGTTTTCTGCTCGGTGGTGCCGTCGGCTTCGATACGCATCCAGCTGGCCGGGGGCAGTTTTTCGATGCCCGCCAGCAAGGTGCGAGGGGCCGGGACCACCGCGTGGAAGTTCAGGTAATGATTGAGCGCCACCGGATCGAGGATCGGGTTGATGTCGCCGCCCTTGAGCAATGCCGGCAATGCCGAGGCAAAGCGCAGGCGCTGGCCGGTGCGCGACAGGTACAGCGGCTTCACACCGAGACGGTCGCGGGCGATGAACAGACGCTGGGCGTCACGTTCCCAAATGGCGAAGGCGAACATGCCGTTGAGCTTGGGCAACAGCGCTTCACCCCAGGCGTGATAGCCCTTGAGCAGCACTTCGGTGTCGCCACCGGAGTAGAAGGCATAACCGAGGCTTTCCAGCTCGGTGCGCAGTTCCGGGAAGTTGTAGATAGCGCCGTTGAAGGCCAGGGACAGGCCCAGTTGGTTATCGATCATCGGCTGCGCCGAGCCGTCCGACAGGTCCATGATTTTCAGGCGCCGATGGCCCAGGGCAATCGGGCCTTGGCTGTGGAAACCCCACGCATCAGGGCCGCGAGGGGCCAGGTGATGGGTGATTCGTTCAATGGCTGCGAGGTCCGCAGGTTGATGGTCGAAACGTAATTCTCCAGCTAATCCGCACATAAGTCCTTACCGGTTTTTCCGTTGGGGAGGGTCAATCGATACCCACCAAAAACGGCGGGTACCCGGAAACTGACCCGGCTGAATCCCTGGAGTTTTAGACCGATAAGTTATAAGTCGGTGTGTCAGACTTTTCCGCGAATCAACTGGCGCAAGGCAAAACGGTTGGGATGGCAGGCCTCGGCCACGGCTTTGGGCAAGGGCAAAGGCTCGTTTTCAAGCCATGCCGCCAGCAGCTCTCCGGACAATGGCGCGGTGATCAAACCGCGAGAGCCATGACCGCTGTTGACGTAAAACCCATCAAGCCACGGGCAGGGCACGTCGGGCACTTGCCGGGCATCTTTGCTCAGCGCGGCATAGGCATTGGCGAAGCTGGTCTGATCGGCCAACGGTCCGACAATCGGCAGGTAATCGGGACTGGTGCAGCGGAACGCCGCGCGCCCTTCAAGCTGCTGCGGGTCCAGGTCTTGAACATGCAGGCGGGTGACCAGGTCGGTGGAGATTTCTTCGAGCAACGCCAGGTTGCCGAGGTGCTCGGCGACGGTCGGGGTCAGATCATCACTATTGAAATCGAAGCTGGCGCCGAGGGTGTGTTCGCCCAGACGAGCAGGCGCCACATAGCCTTCGGCGCAGACAACGGTCGCCAGGCTCTGGCTTTCAGGGGTTTGCGCCAGTCGGGTGATCTGGCCGCGAATGCGTTTGAGGGGCAGCTCGGCGCTCTGGGGGAAGCGTTTGATCTCGGCGGCACCGGCGAGAATCACCACGGGCGCGCTGGCCAGCAGTGTCTCGCCGTCCCAGGCCTGCCATTGATCCTCCACCTTGCGCAGTTCCAGCACCTCGCGATGGGGCAGCCACTGAATGTTCGTTGAAGACGCCTGCCACTGGCACAACGCAGGAGGATGAACCCAGCCGCCTTCGGGGAAGAACAGGCCGCCGTGCTCCAGTTCGATGCCGGCCCGGGCCTGTGCTTGCGGTTGATCGAGCAGGTGTACCAGGCCTGGCGAAAAAGCCGCGGCCAATTGCGCCTGACGTTCGGCTTCCTTGGCATTGAAGGCCAGTTGCAAGACCCCGCAATCGTCCCAGTCGACGCCGCGCTGCAACTGTTCCAGCAGGCGCCGGGTGTAACCAAAACCGCTGACGATCAATTGCGACAGCGCGGTGCCGTGGGCCGAAAGCTTGAGGTACAGCACACCCTGAGGGTTGCCCGAGGCTTCCTGCGCCAGTGCTTCGTGGCGCTCCAACAGGCTCACTTGCCAACCCCGCGCGGCGAGACTGGCGGCGCTGGCGCAACCGGCCAGCCCGGCACCGATCACCAGGGCGCGGCGCTCGCCGGTCGGCGGGGTTGGGCGAGCGAACCAGGGTTTAGTCGCGGCAGGTGGTGCGGTCTCTTCAGGCCAGCCAAGAAAGGTGCCCCGCAGGATCTCCCACTTGTGACCGATGCCCGGCGTGCGTTTCATCTTGAAGCCTGCGGCGTTCAACAGACGGCGTACCCAGCCGGTGCTGGTGAAGGTGCTGATGGTCGAGCCGGGTGCCGCCAGACGCGCCAGTTCAGCAAACAGCTCGGCAGTCCACATGTCGGGGTTTTTCGCCGGGGCAAAACCGTCGAGAAACCAGGCGTCGATCTGCGCGTCCAGTTGCGGCAACTGCTCCAGTGCATCACCAATCAGCAGGGTCAGGGTGACGCGGCCGTTGCCCAGCACCAGCCGCTGAAAGCCTTGATGAATCGCCACGTACTGCGGCAGCAATTGATCGGCGAACGGCTTGAGATCCGGCCATAACGCCAGGGCCCGTTGCAGATCGGCGGTGCTCAGCGGGTACTTTTCGACACTGACAAAATGCAGCCGCGCACCGGCCACTGCGTGCTGTTCGAACAACTGCCAGGCACAGAGAAAATTCAGTCCGGTGCCGAAACCTGTTTCGCCAATCACCAGTCGCCCACCCGCCGGCAATGCGGCGAAGCGGTCGCGCAAATCGTTTTGCTCCAGAAACACGTAACGGGTTTCTTCAAGGCCCGACTGGTCGGAAAAATACACATCATCGAACACCCGCGAACGCGGGCGACCTTGGTCGTCCCAGTCGAGCTGGGCGTGGGGCAATACAGGTTTCATGGCAGGCTCGGCAACGGCAAGACCGCCATTCTAGCCGATCGCCAGCGGGGTGCTTGATCCATAACCTGTAGGAGCGAGGCTTGCCCGCGAAGAATTCGCCGCGGTTTTTCAGGTATTACGCGTCATCGTTCTTCGCGGGCAAGCCTCGCTCCTACAGGTTGTGCGGCGAATCCGCTAGTCTTGCTCAATCCTGGAAGGAGTGTCTCCATGTTCGAATCCGCCGAAATCGGTCATGCCATTGACAAAGAAACCTATGAAGCCGAAGTGCCGGCCCTGCGTGAAGCCTTGCTCGAAGCGCAGTTCGAACTTCGGCAGCAACACCGTTTTCCAGTGATCATTTTGATCAACGGCATCGAAGGGGCCGGCAAGGGCGAGACGGTCAAGTTGCTCAACGAATGGATGGACCCGCGCCTGATCGAGGTCCGCACCTTCGACCAGCAAACCGACGAAGAGCTGGCTCGACCACCCGCCTGGCGCTATTGGCGGATGCTCCCGGCCAAGGGGCGCATGGGGATTTTCTTCGGTAACTGGTACAGCCAGATGCTGCAAGGGCGGGTTCATGGTTTGTTCAAGGATCCGCGACTCGATCAAGCCATCAACGGCGCCGAACGGCTGGAGAAGATGTTGTGCGACGAAGGCGCGCTGATCTTCAAATTCTGGTTTCACCTCTCCAAGAAACAAATGAAAGCGCGGCTCAAGGCGCTGAACGACGATCCGCTGCACAGCTGGCGCATCAGCCCGCTGGACTGGCAACAATCCGCGACCTACGACAAGTTCGTGAAGTACGGCGAACGGGTGCTGCGCCGCACCAGTCGCGACTACGCGCCGTGGCACGTGATTGCTGGCCTGGATGCGCGTTATCGCAGCCTGGCGGTCGGCAAGATTCTGCTCGAGGGCCTGCAGAGCGCGCTCAAGAGACCCAGGATTCACCCGCACAAAGTCAGTGCCGCGCCCTTGTCTCCCAGCGTCGATCACGTGAATCTGCTCGACAGCCTGGACCTGACCCTGAACCTGGACAAGGACGATTACGAAGAGCAACTGATTACCGAGCAGGCACGGTTTTCCGGGCTGATGCGCGACAAACGCATGCGTCGTCACGCGTTGATCGCGGTGTTCGAGGGCAACGACGCGGCAGGCAAGGGCGGGGCGATCCGTCGGGTGGCCGCGGCACTCGACCCACGTCAGTACAACATCGTGCCGATCGCCGCGCCTACCGAAGAAGAACGGGCGCAGCCGTATCTCTGGCGGTTCTGGCGGCATATTCCGGCGCGGGGAAAATTCACTGTGTTCGATCGTTCCTGGTATGGCCGGGTGCTGGTGGAGCGCATCGAGGGTTTTTGCAGCGAGGCGGACTGGTTGCGTGCCTACAGCGAGATCAACGACTTCGAAGAGCAGCTCGACGATGCCGGGGTGATCGTGGTCAAGTTCTGGCTGACCATCGACAAACAGACTCAGATGGAGCGCTTCCAGGAGCGCGAAGAGATCCCCTTCAAGCGTTTCAAGATCACTGAAGACGACTGGCGTAACCGCGACAAGTGGGACGATTACCGCGCCGCGGTCGGCGATATGGTCGACCGCACCAGCACCGAGGTATCGCCCTGGACCCTGGTGGAGGCCAACGACAAGCGCTGGGCGCGGGTCAAGGTATTGCGCACCCTCAATGAGGCGCTGGAAGCAGCATTCGAAAAGTCCGACAAACGGGAGAAGAAACTGCAAAAGCGCAAGCGCTGAGCCGATGGTTACGCATACGCGGGGTGAATGATTGTCGCGGTCAGTCATGAGTGGGGCTTATGCTCGATCCAACTCCCGACTGACAACAACAATGAGGTGTATGCCATGCGTGAAGTGGTGATCGTCGACAGCGTGCGGACCGGCCTGGCCAAATCCTTTCGCGGCAAGTTCAACATGACCCGTCCCGATGACATGGCGGCCCACTGTGTCAACGCGCTGCTCACGCGCAATGACGTCGACCCGGCCAGCGTCGAGGATTGCATCGTCGGCGCCGGTTCCAACGAAGGTGCCCAGGGTTACAACATCGGTCGCAACGTCGCGGTGCTGTCGCACCTGGGCATCGGCACGGGTGGCATGACCCTTAACCGCTTCTGTTCGTCGGGCTTGCAGGCCATCGCGATTGCCGCCAATCAGATCGCTTCCGGTTGCAGCGACATCATCGTCGCCGGCGGTGTCGAGTCGATCAGCCTGACCATGAAAAGCGTCAACACCGATCACCTGATCAACCCGCTGCTGAAAGAGCAGGTGCCAGGTATCTATTTCCCCATGGGCCAGACGGCCGAGATCGTCGCGCGTCGTTACAGCGTCAGCCGCGAGGAGCAGGATCTGTACGCCCTGCAAAGCCAGCAACGTACCGCTCTGGCGCAGGCCGCCGGGTTGTTCAACGATGAAATCGTGCCGATGGCGGTGAAGTATCGCGTTGAAGACAAGGCCACCGGCCAGGTGCAGATCCTCGACGGCATTGTCGATCACGACGACTGCAACCGCCCCGACACCACCCTGCAAAGCCTGGCGGGATTGAAACCGGTGTTTGCCGAAGACGGCTCAGTAACGGCCGGCAACTCTTCGCAGCTGTCCGACGGTGCTTCGATGACCCTGGTGATGAGCCTGGAAAAAGCCCTGGCGCTGGGGCTCAAGCCCAAAGCCTTCTTTCGCGGTTTCACCGTGGCCGGGTGCCAGCCGGACGAGATGGGCATCGGCCCGGTGTTCTCGGTGCCGAAGTTGCTCAAGGCCAAGGGGTTGCAGATTGCCGACATTGATTTGTGGGAGCTCAATGAAGCGTTCGCCTCGCAATGCCTGTACAGCCGCGATCGGCTGGAAATCGACAACGACAAATACAACGTCAATGGCGGCTCGATTTCCATCGGCCACCCGTTCGGCATGACCGGTTCGCGTCAGGTCGGGCACATCGTGCGCGAGTTGCAGCGGCGTAACCTGCGTTACGGCATCGTTACCATGTGCGTGGGGGGCGGGATGGGGGCTACGGGGTTGTTTGAGGCGGTGCGGTAATTCCGTGAGGTCGCCTTCGCGGGCAAGCCTCGCTCCTTGTATGTTGCGCTTACACCCCGCGAGAGCAGTTATGCTCGCGGGTGTTGTCATCTCGATGACATGTTCATGCTCAAAGCCTGCATCCGCTCGATATAAGCCTGGATCTCCTTCTCGGCCGTCGCCGGATTATCGAACGGCCCCTCCAGGGTCTGTTCCCGGGTGGTGAAATACAACTCCCCATTGACACGACACAACCGGTCACAGCGAAAGTGCGTGGCGGGGGTGGTGTCCTGGGCGCGCATGCCGTACATGGGCGATCTCCTGCAGAGGGCGGTTTCAATGAGCTTATGCATGAACCCTTTGCAACGCCTGGCGAGCTGATCGACGGCATCCCGTCAATGTCATGGTGCGACCCGCACAGTTTCATTCGCGGCCCGAGGGCAACTGTCCCTGTGTCGCGCTTCGGTCTGAGCCTAGAATGAGCATTCTTGCCAATGGGCTTCGGGGGCAGCATGCATATTTCATCGGGTCGCTGGGTGTACGGTTTATTCCTGGCCTTGCTGACCGCGTTGTTGTGGGGAATTCTGCCGATCAAACTCAAGCAAGTGCTGCTGGTGATGGACCCAGTGACAGTGACCTGGTTTCGCCTGATGGTGTCCGGCGGGTGCCTGTTCATATATCTGGCGGCGACCAGACGCTTGCCGAGTCGCAAAGTCCTCGGCCCGCGCGGTGGCTGGTTGGTGTTGATGGCGGTACTCGGACTGGTCGGCAACTACGTGCTGTACCTGATGGGCCTGAACCTGCTCAGCGCCGGCACCGCACAACTGGTGGTGCAGATGGGCCCGATCATGTTGCTGATCGCCAGTCTGTTCGTGTTCAAGGAGCGTTTCAGCGTGGGGCAGGGGATTGGCCTGCTGGTGCTGCTGATCGGCTTTGCACTGTTCTTCAATCAGCGCCTGGGCGAGTTGCTCACCTCCCTGACCGATTACACCGCGGGTGTGCTGATGGTGCTGTTGGCGTCGACGGTCTGGACCTTCTATGCCTTGGGCCAGAAGCAGTTGCTCACGGTGTGGAATTCGTTGCAGGTGATGATGGTGATTTACCTGTTCTGCGCGCTGTTGCTGACGCCGTGGGTGCATCCGCTGGAAGCACTGCAACTGAGCCCGCTGCAAGGCTGGCTGCTGCTGGCGTGCTGCTTGAACACCCTGATCGCGTATGGCGCCTTCGCCGAAGCCCTGGCCCATTGGGAAGCGTCGCGGGTCAGCGCGACGCTGGCGATCACGCCGCTGGTGACCTTTGCCGCGGTGGCCGTGGCGGCCTGGTTATGGCCTGATTTTGTGCATGCCGAAACGATCAACGGTCTGGGTTATGGCGGGGCGGTGCTGGTGGTGCTCGGGTCGGCGCTGGTGGCGTTGGGGCCATCGTTGATCGCCGGGCTTCGTGCCAGAAAGATCAAAATGGCGGTTGAGTGATCGTTCCCACGTAGCGTGGGAACGATCAGGGATAATCAGCCCTTGGCCCCTGCCTCCAGCATATTCTCCGGCCTCACCCACGCATCGAACTCTTCATTGGTCAGATACCCCAACTTCAACGCCGCCTCACGCAGTGTCAGCCCCTCGCTGTAGGCCTTCTTGGCAATCTCGGCTGATTTGTCGTAGCCGATGTGCGGGTTCAGCGCCGTCACCAGCATCAAGCCTCGTTCCAGATGCTCGGCCATTTTCTCGGCATCCGGTTCCAGGCCGGCGATGCAATGCTGCTGGAAGTTGCTGCAGCCGTCGCCCAGCAAGCGGATCGATTGCAGCAGGTTGTGGATGATCACCGGTTTGAACACGTTCAATTGCAGGTGCCCCTGACTGGCGGCAAAACCGATGGCGACGTCATTGCCCAACACTTGGCAGGCCAGCATCGACAGGGCTTCGCACTGAGTCGGGTTGACCTTGCCGGGCATGATCGAGCTGCCCGGCTCGTTGGCCGGCAGTTTCACCTCGGCAAAACCGGCTCGTGGTCCGGAGCCCAGCACGCGCAGGTCGTTGGCGATTTTCATCAGGGTCACAGCGAGGGTTTTCAGGGCGCCGGACAGCGTGGTCAGTGGCTCATGACCGGCCAGTGCGGCGAATTTGTTCGGCGCGGTGACGAACGGCAGGCCGGAGAGGGCGGCCAGTTCGGCGGCGATCGCTTCGCCAAAACCGTGGGGTGAGTTCAACCCGGTGCCGACCGCGGTGCCGCCCTGGGCCAGTTCACAGACCGCCGGCAACGCGCTGCGGATTGCCCGCTCGGCGTAATCCAGTTGTGCGATGAACGCCGAGAGTTCCTGACCGAAGGTAATCGGCGTGGCGTCCATCATGTGGGTACGACCGGTCTTGACCAGTTTCATGTGCCGCGCGGACAGCTCCGCCAAGCCGCCGGACAACTCAGCGATCGCCGGCAGCAAATGCTGTTGCACCGCCTGAACCGTCGCGATGTGCATAGCCGTGGGGAAGCAGTCGTTGGAACTCTGGGAGCGGTTGACGTGATCGTTGGGGTGCACCGGGCTCTTGCCACCGCGCGGGTTGCCGGCCAGTTCGTTGGCGCGACCGGCGATCACTTCGTTGACGTTCATGTTGCTCTGGGTGCCGCTGCCGGTCTGCCAGACCACCAGCGGGAACTGGTCGTCATGTTGGCCGTCGAGCACTTCGTCGGCCGCTTGTTCGATCAGGCGGGCGATGTCGGCGGGCAGGTCGCCATTACGATCATTGACGCGTGCCGCGGCTTTCTTGATCAGGGCCAGGGCATGCAACACAGCCAGCGGCATGCGTTCGTTGCCAATGGCGAAATTAATCAGCGAGCGTTGCGTCTGAGCGCCCCAGTAAGCGTCATCCGGGACTTCCACCTGGCCCAGGCTGTCGGTTTCGATACGGCTCATCATGCACACTCCTGTAGGTCTGATAGCGCAGTTTAGGCTGTGATCGCCGGTCGTGGTTCCATCAGTCTGGAATTTGACCGTTCAACCCCTCAAAATCAGTCGCGACAAGGCTTGGGGTTGAGCGACACACTTTTTTAGGCGCAGAATGGGCGCCCTTGGGGTTATACCTCGCCTGCTAGAAAAGGAAACTCGATGACTCGTCTTCGTGCCATCTGTACCGCGGTTGCACTGGTTTGCGCCAGCGGCCAGGTTTTTGCCGATACCGCCAGCCACAACGCCAGTGCCGAAGCTTTCCTGACCCTGGCGCACGCTGACAAACTGGGCACTCCGGTGTACATGCAAGTGCAGCAAATGTTCGCTCAGCGCTTTGAACAGACCAAAGCCCCTGAGTCGAAAAAAGCCGTTCTGGAAACTTATCAGGCCAAGGCCAACGCAGCGCTGGACGCAGCCATTGGCTGGAACAAGCTGAAGCCGGACATGGTCAAGCTCTACACCACCAACTTCAGCGAATCCGAGCTCAAGGATCTGGTGGCGTTCTACCAGTCGCCACTGGGCAAGAAAGTCCTGGAAAAAATGCCGCAGCTGACTCAGCAATCGGCCCAGATGACTCAAGCCAAGCTGGAAAGCGCGGTGCCTGTGGTCAACAAACTGCTGGCAGACATGACTAACGAGCTGGATCCTAAAGCCGGCGCCGCTGCTCCTGCAGCCAAGAAAAAGCCTTAAGCGGAGCCGGGTATGACCATGCAACAACGCATCGAATCGACGCTGGGGCTGCTACAGCCCGAGCACCTGCAAGTGCTGGATGAAAGCCATATGCACAGCCGTGGGTTGCAGACCCACTTCAAGGCGGTGGTGGTCAGCCGGCAGTTCGAAGGGCTCAATCGCGTCAAGCGTCACCAGAAGGTGTACGGCACTTTGGGCGAACTGATGGGCGAGTTCCATGCGTTGGCGCTGCATACCTACACGCCGGAGGAATGGGCGCAGATCGATGCGGCTCCGGCCTCGCCGACCTGTGCTGGCGGCAGCAAGCATTAACCCTTGGTTTTTTGCTAGAATCCGCAACGCGCCGCTTACCCGGCGCGTTTTTTTTCGCATCCGGTTCACCCCTTACGAGGGTAGCCACCTGGAGAATCACCCATGACACAACAGATTGTCGTGGCGGCACTGTATAAGTTCGTCACCCTGGAAAATTACGTTGATCTGCGTGAGCCACTGCTGCAAGCGATGATCGACAACGGCATCAAAGGCACGCTGCTGATCGCCGAAGAAGGCATCAACGGCACCGTGTCCGGCAGCCGCGAAGGCATCGACGGGCTGATGGCCTGGCTCAAGAACGACCCGCGCATGGACGACATCGACCACAAAGAGTCGTACTGCGACGAACAGCCGTTCTACCGCACCAAAGTCAAACTCAAGAAAGAAATCGTCACCCTGGGCGTTGAGGGCGTGGACCCGAACAAAAAGGTCGGCACCTATGTGGATCCGCAGAACTGGAACGCGCTCATCAGCGATCCGGAAGTGCTGTTGATCGACACCCGTAATGACTACGAAGTCTCGATCGGCACCTTCGAAGGCGCCATCGATCCGAAGACCACCAGTTTTCGCGAATTCCCCGACTACATCAAAGCCAACTTCGACCCGGCCGTGCACAAGAAAGTCGCGATGTTCTGCACCGGCGGCATTCGCTGCGAGAAGGCGTCGAGCTACATGCTCAGCCAGGGTTTCGACGAGGTCTATCACCTCAAGGGCGGCATCCTGAAGTACCTCGAAGAGGTGCCGCAGGAAGAAACCAAATGGCAGGGCGACTGCTTCGTGTTCGATAACCGCGTGACCGTTCGTCACGATCTCAGCGAAGGCGACTACGATCAATGTCATGCCTGTCGTACGCCCGTCAGCGTTGAAGACCGCGCATCCGAGCACTATGTGGCCGGCATCAGTTGCCCGCATTGCTGGGATAAGCTGAGCGAGAAAACCCGTCGCAGTGCCATCGACCGGCAGAAGCAGATCGAACTGGCCAAGGCGCGCAACATGCCGCACCCGATCGGTTACAACTACAAGCAATCCGCTTCCGAGGCTTGAACCATGTCTGCACGCCTGCTCTATGTGATGGATCCGATGTGTTCCTGGTGCTGGGGCTTCGCTCCGGTGGCCAAAGCGCTGGTTGAGCAGGCGCAGGCGGCGGGTGTGGAGTTGCATCTGGTGGTGGGTGGTTTGCGCACCGGCAGTGGCGCGGCGCTGGAGCCGACCACCCGGCGCTATATTCTTGAGCACTGGCAGGCGGTTCACGAGGCCACCGGCCAGCCGTTCAAGTTTGAAGGCGCGTTGCCCGACGGGTTTGTCTACGACACCGAGCCTGCCTGTCGGGCGCTGGTGACTGCGCGCAGCCTGGCGCCGGATTGCGCCTGGACACTGCTCGGGCTGATCCAGCATGCGTTCTATGCTGAAGGTCGCGACGTTACCCGTGCCAGCGTGTTGGTGGAACTGGCGGAGCAGGCCGGTTTGCCACGCATCGAATTTGCCGCAGCCTTCGATCGTGCCGATCAGCACGCTGCGACCGCCGCCGATTTCACTTGGGTCCAGGACCTGGGTATTGCCGGTTTTCCGACCTTGCTGGCAGAGCGCAATGGTCAATTGGCGCTGCTGACCAATGGCTATCAGCCCTTGAGCGAGTTGTCACCGTTGCTCGGCCGCTGGCTGGAGCGCGCTGCCTGTGCATGATCTGCCCGATGATGCAGCAGCTCCCAAACGTGTCGATCGGCTGAGCTGGGCGGAAGTCCGCCGCCTGGCCCTACACCATAAAAAATCCCTGTGGATTGCCAACGGCGTTGCGGTATTGGCAACGCTGTGCAGCGTGCCGATCCCGTTGCTGTTGCCGTTGCTGGTGGATGAAGTGCTGCTGGGGCATGGTGACGTTGCGCTGAAAATCATGAACCACGCGCTGCCCGACGTCTGGCAGAAAGCCGCGGGTTATATCGGCCTGATGCTGCTGGTGACCCTGGCGCTGCGTTGCGCCGCGTTGTTGTTCAACGTGGTGCAGGCGAAATTGTTTGCGGCGCTGGCCAAGGACATCGTGTATCGGATTCGGGTGCGGTTGATCGACCGGCTCAAGCGCATCTCGCTGGGCGAATACGAAAGCCTGGGCAGTGGCACGGTGACCACGCATCTGGTCACCGACCTGGACACGCTGGACAAATTCGTCGGCGAAACCCTCAGTCGTTTCCTCGTGGCGATGCTGACACTGGTGGGCACCGCATCGATCCTGATGTGGATGCACTGGAAACTCGCGCTGCTGATCCTGCTGTTCAACCCGCTGGTGATCTACGCCACGGTGCAGTTGGGCAAGCGGGTCAAACATCTGAAGAAGCTCGAGAACGACAGCACCTCACGCTTCACCCAAGCCTTGACCGAAACCCTGGACGCCATCCAGGAAGTGCGTGCCGGTAATCGTCAGGGTTTTTTCCTCGGACGGTTGGGGCAGCGAGCGCGGGAAGTGCGCGATTACGCGGTGAGCTCGCAGTGGAAAACCGATGCATCGAATCGGGCCAGCGGTTTGCTGTTCCAGTTCGGCATCGATATTTTCCGCGCCGCGGCCATGCTCACCGTGCTGTTTTCCGACCTGTCCATCGGCCAGATGCTGGCGGTGTTCAGCTACCTGTGGTTCATGATCGGTCCGGTGGAACAGCTGCTCAATCTGCAGTACGCCTTTTATGCCGCTGGTGGTGCGCTGTCGCGGATCAACGAGTTGCTGGCCCGTGCCGACGAGCCGCAATACACCGGCAGTGTCGATCCGTTCCAAGGGCGCGACACGGTGGGCATCGAAGTGCAGGGGCTGAGTTTCGGCTACGGCGACGAGTTGGTGCTGAATCAAATGAACCTGTCGATTGCCCCCGGTGAAAAAGTCGCGATTGTCGGCGCCAGCGGTGGAGGCAAAAGTACCCTGGTGCAGTTGCTGCTGGGCTTGTACACGCCGCTGGCCGGGACTATCCGTTTCGGTGGTTCGACTCAGCAAGAGATCGGCCTGGAAACCGTGCGCGAAAATGTCGCCGTGGTCCTGCAACATCCCGCCCTGTTCAACGACACCGTGCGCGCCAACCTGACCATGGGCCGCGAACGCAGTGACGAGGCCTGCTGGCAGGCACTGGAAATTGCTCAGTTGCAACACACTGTGCGTGAACTGCCCAATGGCCTGGACAGTATCGTCGGGCGATCCGGCGTGCGTTTATCCGGCGGGCAGCGTCAACGCCTGGCGATTGCCCGAATGGTGTTGGCCGAGCCCAAAGTGGTGATCCTCGACGAAGCCACGTCCGCGCTGGACGCGGCCACTGAGTACAACCTGCACCAGGCGCTGGCGCGGTTCTTGAGCCACCGCACCACGTTGATCATTGCGCATCGATTGTCGGCCGTGAAGCAGGCCGATCGGGTGCTGGTGTTCGATGGCGGGCAGGTTGCCGAGGATGGCGACCATCAGCAGTTGATTGCCGATGGTGGTTTGTACGCCAAGCTGTATGGGCATTTGCAGCAGCACTGATAAAGTCGCGAAGTCATTTCCAGGTCACTTGCAGTGCACCAGGGCTACCGTCATAACCAAATTGCTTCATGACGACGGCGCATGAGTCGCAAGGCGCCATAGTGGTGGCTATCGTGATGGAATCAAGATCTTTAGGGTCAGGGTATTTGGTTCGTATGACGCTGATGAGCTTGCTTTCGGTGTCCAGCGAAGTGGGGCGAGATGTGAGCGCAGGCGTGTACGTCTCAATATTGTCGATGGTGTGGGGGATCGCCTGTAGCTTGCCTTGGGGAGTTACGCTAAGTGCCGTCTCCGGGAAGCGCATTCCATTATCTATATTGAAGTAACTCGTACTGCCGACTTTTACTTCATCCATATTTCTGTTTTTGGCAAACAACGGCAAAAAGCCGGTGTCACGCTTGCTACCGGATACGCTGACATACACTTCACGCACCCCTGCCTTGGTCTTGATTTCGACGAACGCAATGTTCCTGGGGTTGTGCAAAGGCCGACCGGTTTTTTGCCTGATAAGTTCTTGTAGTTGCCGCATTGTGTCATCGATTTTTAATGCCTTGGGTCCGCCCTGAACCGACGACTCCAAGGTTATGACGGTTTTCTGAAACAGTGTGTTGAAAACCTCCGCAGTCGTATCCCGCACGCTGTCCGGCGTAGCCTTGGACAACGACCAGGTCGCGGCGCCATCGGTGGAGTTCCTGATGATCATTCTTGTGGAGTGATCGAACAGGGCCGCTTCTGCTGGGCTGGTATCGACCTTGAGCAATCTGAGCGTATCGGGCGGATTGGCATGGCTACCGATCGAAATGGCAATTTCATCCATGGCTCTCAATGCGCGCTCCACCGCTTCCTGGCCATGGATTCTTACCATGTTATTGGAGTTCAGTGAGCCGGTGTACACCACCATTAACTCTTTCCTCAGTTCGTCAGGAAGGGTGTCGGCTTTTCTGAAGGTCAGGAGGTCTTTAACGCTTTGGCCCTTTGCGCGCGAGGTAACGTAAAAGTCTCCCGCGCTCAGCCGCGTGAACACGTAATGTTTTGAACCGTCGATTGACTCTACGATAGTTGCGCCCACGCGAAATTTATCGACGAGTTTTTGCCCGGATACGGGAACGCTGACCATGACCCGCCCATACATCCCTTTCTGAAACTCCAGTACGGCCTTGAGGGACGAATTGGCAGCTATTGAGGACACTTGCATCGGTGTCCTGCCTGTTGCGGGGGTGTAAATGGCGTCTCCGAACCAGGGGGCCCAGCCTTTGGTTTCATCGAAAGTAGCGATAGCAGGGGTAGGAGCCGGGTCGCGAGTGACGTAGCTTGTTTGACACAGCTCGGGACCAGGGGCGCGACGTACCCGGCAAGGCAAGGATCTGAACATTGCCTGATCATCAATCAAGTCGGCACGGCGCAGTTGGTTGCCGTCCAGACGATAGGGAATGTCATCAACGAACAGCGTGGTTCGACCATCGACCTCAAGTACTTCACGGACATGGGCGTCTTTCGGAAGTTCTACCAGGACGTGGGATTCGGTAGGAGATAACGTTTTGAAGGTTGACCGGCCCTGTACGAGGTTTTTGCTGTGATTGTGCAGGCGGGGGCCGTAGGGCAAGGATGTCACTGGATCGACGGGGTGGAATCGGGTCAGGTCCGATGGGCTGGTATTGCGCACAAGTACATCATCGACACCGTTGACCGTTGCCAGTCGATCACCGCTTGCCAGCGGCTTCCAGCGCCCCGGATCGGTTGTCTGGGGCAGGTTGTGCACCAGTCGGTAGCTGTCGGCGTGTCCTGTCAGTTTCTTGAACCCGCTAACACCAATGCGTCCCGCCGTATGCAGTCCTTTCCACGCACCGCTTCCCAGTGTCTTGAGTAGTGTCGGGACCCCATCCAGCGGATTGAGGTTGCTCAGGGAAGCGGTCAGGAGTTTTCGGGTCAATGTTGAAAAGGAAGGCAGACTTGCTTTGACGGTCATTTGCGAGGCTTTGGCGCCCGCCTTGATCAGCCGCACCGAACCTGACATGAATTTCCCGACAGGGGTGAGGAATGAAGCCAGGTCCAGCACGACTCCGGCTACGCCTATGAGTATCTGCTCAATTTTGCCCGACAAAATGTCCTCGATACTGCCCCAGAAGGGTACAAGCCCTTTGGCTATTTCGAGGGTCGTACTGATCCTTTGTTCGCTTCTGGTCCTGATGGTGTCGAATGCCGTCACGCCGCGAGACTGGGTACGCAATAGCTGTTCGTCGACGAACAGGAAGTTCGTTGCAATGTAGTGGGCCACTGCATTCAAACGGGAGGATGCCAGCGCTGTTACTTCGCTATCGTTAACGGCTGCGATTGGCGATACAACTGTGGGCACGTCGCCTACCACGCCGAGGATCGCCACGCAGTACGCTCTGTCAGCAGGCTGCGTGCCATTTAAGTGAGCGGCCCAATCGAGAAGCAGCGTAGTGCTGATTTCAGGAGTATATGTTTGTCCGGGGATCGAGGCGTGCAATGGAAACGTGGTGCGAACCCCGTTGACTGTTGAAACTCTCAGGTGGGGTCGACGACGAATGACGCCAGCACTCGGGATCAGTTCGTAATAGGTAATTTCATGATTGTGGGTCACCTGTAGAACGAAACCTTTTCTTGGCCGGATGTCTCCCCTTGCCTTGATGAGTTTTTCGTCCAGGTGCAGGCTCAGCAAGCGGACGTCACCCCGTTCAAGGGCCTGGCGGTCGGTCAGTGGCAGTGAGGTCAGCAAACTGGCGATCAGGGGCTGATAGGCCGTCCTGATTTTCGAGAGGTAGTTTGTGAAGTCTGTTTCAAACTGCGTGTTGATATCGGGCAACGTCTTGCCTCCGTATCTGGTAATCACACGCCTTTCGATCCCCTCATGATCCTTGCGAAAGAGTTCCTCATGACGCAGGATTCGCTTGTCGTCGATCTTGATCCAGTGACGGGTTCGTGTTTTTCCGTCGGACCGGGTTACAAACCATTTTCTCTTGTCATCGAATTGGCCGTCGGCATAGACATCCAGGAATGCATAGCCTGGCAGCTTCAATGAGGGTGTGTCTTTGGGGCCGCCGCTCGGTGGATCATCGCGCAGCAACTTGAGCCCGTCCGATTCGAACATGGCCTCGCCAAACAGATCATCCTTTACCCGTTTGGCCATCTTCAATCTTTCAGGGGGTGGCAAGTCCAGTGCCATAATGGCGTTGTTCAGGCTCTTGCTGTGGCTTTCCAGCGCCGCCATCGCCCGCTTCATATCGTCCTCGTCGTAATCGGATTTTGTTCGCGATTGAACGATGCCGCAGCAGACCGCCCATTCCAGTGCCGGCCCCATCCTCAGTCGAGTTATCTGCTCAAGTTGTTCGGGCGAGGCGTCGGCGCTCCGGCTCAGGGGCAAGTCGACGAGTTGTTGAAAGGACAGCGCTTGCAATCGATCAAGGCCGAGTTCATCTGCCAGCAGCACGCCGTGCATGAAGTTCACCCACACCACCGAACTTTTGTAAGGAAGGTCGGACGGGATATCGCGCACAGCGAAGTCCTTTGAGAGGCGGGTCTCGAACACCCGCGCGAGAAAGGCCGCCTCTTTTGCATCGGTCACCCGGTTGGTGCGCAGCAAGTGCTGTTCAAAATCGCTGCGCAGGGCCTGGTAGCTTTTGCCCCAGTGAGCCGTGTCTTGCCAGCGGAATCCGGCGACTTCCTGCGGCTCATCCGCTGACGGGGCTTGCAAGTAAAGGCATATGGCTTTGCATACGAGCTGATGGCGCACGGACGCCGAAGTTTGTTCGCCAGGGCCTGCGCCATACCACCTGAGCATCTTGAGCAGCCTGTCCCCCAGCTCTTTCGCTTCGACTGTGTTCAGTATTCGCTGGAGGAATACTGACGGCGTTGCTCGCAGTTGATCCATGGAGGTGGAAGCCAGTACAGAGGCGCCGAGATGACCGATTAACGAACGCTTGCCATTCAGGAAAGCCTTCACGATGTTGGTGATTTGAACATCGATGCGTTTTGCCTTGTAAGTGTCGATGGTCATGTGTTGCGCGAGGTTGGGGGCCCCGCGTTGAATAAGCTTGAACCCTCGTCGATCCTGGGCGGTGGTGCGCAGGCCGAAGTTTTCGATATCCGGGCCGTCGTCGAGTCCCAGAGCCTGTCTGGCGCGAAATTCTTCGTCTGCCGGTGACAGCGCCGGTTGATCGGGTGAAGGTGAAGACGTCTCTGTCATGTTGCACTCCTTTGAAAGGGATCCCGTAACGGATAGGGGGAGCCCGAAGTGCCCAGTAAACAGATCTCCAAACTGGCCTTGGCGGTATATATCTATATGGGGCGCACGTGTACGGCGTTGAGGTCGATCCTCTGCTTGCCGGTTTCGAGAACGCACCCTAGTCTAGCTGTAGCGATCACGTTGGATGATGATCTGGCGGTGCTAAAACAAGGGACCTCATGAATCAAGCGCGGACTCTCGGAACGCCACGGCTGTTGGGCATCGTCTGGCCATTTATTGCCGTTGTGTTGTTTCAGGCACTGTTGGGCGGCGTCAGTCTTTACGTTCTTTCCGCGGTTCGTGGCTACGTCGGCGGTGAGAGCCTGTGGTCCAAGGGCCAGAAAGACGCCATCTATTACCTCAATCTCTACGCCGACAGTCGCGACGAGACGATTTTTCTCAAATACCAGAACGCGATTGCCGTGCCTCAGGGCGGCCATGAGTTGCGTATGGCGCTGGATCATCAGCCACCGAATATCGAGGCCGCGCGGCTCGCGATTCTCAAGGGCGGCAATCACCCGGACGACGTCCCCAGCCTGATTTGGCTGTACCTCAATTTCCGGCATTTCAGTTACCTGGAAAAAGCCATCGAGCTCTGGACGATCGGTGACGCGTACCTAGTGCGGCTCGATGACGTCGCGCGGGAAATGCATCAGGGTATCGTCGATAACCAGGCCACCGATGCCGACATCAAGCGCTGGAAGGTGCAGATTTTGGCCATCAACGATGGTGTGACGCCCCCTGCCAAAGCGTTCAGCGATGCCTTGGGCGAGGGCTCGCGCATGATTCTCCGGCTGCTGCTGGCGACGAACCTCGCCACCGCGCTGGGCCTGATCGTGCTGGCGTTGCTGCGTACCCACAAACTGCTCGAACAGCGGCATGCCTTCGCCGATGCCTTGCAGTTGGAGAAAGACCGGGCGCAGATCACCCTGCAATCGATTGGCGACGGGGTGATCACCACCGACGTCGAGGGCGCGATTGCCTACATGAACCCGGCCGCCGAGGCCTTGACTCACTGGAAGGCCGAACAGGCGACGGGGTTGCCATTGGCGGCGCTGTTCAATCTGCTGGACGAGAACGCTCAGGCCGACGGTTTTACCTTGATCGAACACATTTTGAGCGGCCAGCTCAGCGGCGGCAGCGAACATTCCAAACTGATCCAGCGACTGGATGGCAGCACGGTTTCGGTCACCCTGGTCGGTGCGCCGATCCGTAACGCGGGCAAGGTCAGTGGCACCGTGCTGGTGCTGCATGACATGACCCAGGAGCGGCAGTACATCGCCAATCTGTCCTGGCAGGCGACCCATGACGCCTTGACCGGGCTGACCAACCGCCGCGAATTCGAATATCGCCTGGAACAGGCCCTGCATGGCCTGATGCGACAAGCGGGGCGTCACGCCTTGATGTTCCTCGATCTGGATCAATTCAAACTGGTCAACGACACCTGCGGTCATGCTGCCGGCGATGAGTTGTTGCGGCATATTTGTGCGTTGCTGCAATCAGGATTGCGCGAAGGCGACACCCTGGCCCGATTGGGTGGTGACGAGTTCGGCATTCTGTTGGAAAACTGTGCGCCGGAAGCGGCTGAGAAAATTGCCGAAGTCCTGCGCCAGACTGTGCAGAACCTGCATTTTGTCTGGAAAGGCCGACCGTTCGTGACCACGGTGAGCATTGGTCTGGTGCACGTCACTCAGAGTCCGGCCACCCTCGAGGCCTCGCTGCGAGCCGCTGATATGGCCTGTTACATGGCCAAGGAAAAGGGCCGCAACCGGGTTCAGGTCTATCACGCCGACGATTCGGAACTGTCCCTGCGCTATGGCGAGATGGCTTGGGTGCAGCGCCTGCACATGGCGTTGGAGGAGGACCGCTTTTGCCTGTACTCCCAGGAAATCGCGCCTCTGGGTCTTGGCGAGCGGGACGGCGGACATATCGAAATCCTGCTGCGCCTGCATGACGAAGCCGGGCGCATGATTCTGCCGGACAGTTTCATTCCGGCCGCCGAGCGTTATGGTTTGATGACGTCGCTTGACCGCTGGGTGGTGGAGAACGTTTTCAAGGTCATTGCCCAGGCCATCGCCCAAGAGGGCGAAGAGCCGCTGGCCATGTGTGCGATAAATCTGTCAGGTATTACTATCGGAGATGAGGCGTTTCTGGACTTCCTTCGTGAACAGTTTGTTGCATATTCAATTCCGCCTGAAATGATTTGTTTTGAAATTACAGAAACCAGCGCGATTTCCAATTTGCCTAGCGCAATTAGATTTATTAATGAACTCAAAGGCTTAGGTTGCCACTTCTCATTAGATGACTTCTGTGCCGGTATGTCCTCATTCGCTTACCTGAAACATTTACCTGTAGACTTCCTGAAGATCGACGGGAGTTTCGTAAAGGATATGCTGGACGACCCGATTAACCGCGCCATGGTCGAAGTGATCAATCACATCGGGCATGTCATGGGTAAGCGTACGATTGCCGAGTTCGTTGAAACACCTCAGATCGAGCAGGCATTGCTGGAGATCGGGGTGGATTACGCTCAAGGGTATCTGATTGAACGCCCGCATCTGTTTACCTGCGACAGTTTACAAAGTCGTCCTGCCAGGCCCCGGCCTTTGTTATTCAAGGCGCCCGGCACATTCCGTTGAAAGCTCCTGTCGATCTTGAAATCACAATCAAAAGGAGCGCGACAGTGATCGACACATTCAACAGAACCGGACCCCTCATGGAAGCTGCAAGTTACCCCGCCTGGGCTCAGCAATTGATTCAGGATTGCAGTGAGAGCAAGCGCCGCGTCGTCGAACATGAACTGTACCAGCGGATGCGCGATAACAAGCTCAGCGCAAAAACCATGCGTCAGTACCTCATTGGTGGCTGGCCGGTGGTCGAACAGTTCGCCTTATACATGGCACAGAACCTGGCCAAGACCCGTTTTGCACGCCACCCCGGCGAAGACATGGCGCGTCGCTGGCTGATGCGCAATATTCGCGTCGAACTGAACCATGCCGATTACTGGGTGCACTGGAGCCGTGCTCACGGTATCAGCCTGGAAGATCTGCAGGCGCAACAGGTTGCCCCTGAACTTCACGCCTTGAGTCACTGGTGCTGGCACACCAGTTCGTCGGACTCGTTGATCGTGGCTATCGCCGCCACCAACTATGCCATCGAGGGTGCTACCGGGGAGTGGTCGGCGCTGGTTTGTTCCAGTGGCGTCTACGCGGCGTCGTTCCCCGAGGAGGATCGCAAGCGGGCCATGAAGTGGTTGAAGATGCACGCCCAGTACGACGATGCCCATCCTTGGGAAGCGCTGGAAATCATCTGCACCCTGGCGGGGCTGAACCCGAGCAAATCCCTGCAAATGGAATTGCGTCAGGCAGTCTGCAAAAGTTACGACTACATGTACCTGTTCCTGGAGCGATGCATGCAGTTGGAGCTGGCGGCAAAAGCCCCGGTAGTCCGTGAGCGGATGGCGTTGGCCGAGAGCTAAAAGACGCAGCCTACGGCAGCTCGTAGGAGCTGCCGTAGGCTGCGATCTCTTCAAAAATATCTACCCCGCCATCGCCAACCGGTTACGCCCCTCGCGCTTGGCCACATACAGCGCACTGTCGGCTCGTCGCAACAGGCTCTCGGCAGACTCGCCGGGCAGCAGGGTCGAGCAACCCAGGCTGACCGTCAGTTCGATGGTCTTGCCTTCGGCCACATAGTCCTGGGCCTGCGCAGCGAACCGCAGTCGTTCGCCGACCATGGCCGCGGCTTCCCGGCTGGTGTTGGACAGCAGGATCATGAATTCTTCGCCTCCAAACCGGAACACCATGTCCACGTTACGCAACTGGCTTTTGATCGAGGCCGCGACGGCCTTGAGCACTTCATCGCCGGCGCTGTGCCCGTAGGTGTCGTTGATCTGTTTGAAGTGATCGATGTCCAGCATCAGCAGCGACAGGGGCTGTGAGTGTCGGCGCGACATCTCGATTTCCCGTTGCAGCGTCTGATCCATCGCGATGCGATTGCCGGTGTCGGTCAGCGGGTCGCGCAAGGCGCTTTGGGTGGCGGCACGGTAGAGCAGGGCATTGCGCATCGGGTAGAGAAGCGCTGATAACAGCGATTCCAGATGGCCTTGCTCTTCATCGCTGAAACGCTGATTGCGACGGAACACCAGTTCACCCAATTGCTCGCCTTCATGACTGAGGCTGTAGCTGATCGAATGATGACCTCGCTGGCCGAACTGCAGGCGCAAGTCGCTGGGCTGATGCTCATAATTCAAGGCATCCAGCGGTACAAGGCGCTGAATTTCACGGAAGAAAAGTCCGAGAATACGTTGCGGCTCAAGACTGGTTTGCAGTTGCAGGCCCAGCTCCTGACGCAACTGCGCAAGACTGACGGGCCGCTCCAGAAGGGGAGGCTGCTGACCAAAGCCCAGGCGTTGCAATTTGGCGCTGTCGAAGTCAATTGCGTTGGTCTGGGAAGGCGATTTCATATGGCGTGAGCCCCTAAACAGTAAGACTGTCTTACAGGCTGGGTGAGAGCGGCTTTGGGCTGCGCGTCATACTGGTCCATCAGTCCCGTAGGACATTTGGCACGAGTTTAGTCCGCTTTGCCGAAGATTAGTAACCTCTCGGCTCGAGCTCTGCCCCGTCTGCTTTCACACGGCGTGTCTGAGCAAAATTAGAGCGAAAGTCGTGCCATTCGGTTCAGTCGGTTAAAAAGCGTTCTAAATCAACAAGGTTGGGGAGGTTGCGAAGGATGGTGTCGGGGGTATTGGCATTTATTTGACTTGAAACAGCAACAGTTATCACGGGCTTTGCGTGCCGCGACGGGAAGTCGTCGCGGCACAAAAGCGACGCACGGGCATTACTGAGCGTCGAACGCCTGACCGTTGATGCCGGTACTGTCCGGCCCCATCAAGTAAAGGTAGACCGGCATGATCTCCTCGGGTGTAGGGTTGTTCAGCGGATTTTCCCCAGGGTAGGCCTGAGCGCGCATGCTGGTGCGGGTGGCGCCGGGGTTGATGCTGTTGGAGCGCACGGGGGCGACGGTGTCTACTTCGTCGGCCAGGGTTTGCATCAGGCCTTCGGTGGCGAACTTGGACACGCCGTAAGCGCCCCAATACGCACGACCCTTGCGACCGACGCTGCTGGAGGTGAACACCACCGAGGCGTCCTGCGATAGCTTGAGCAGCGGCAGCAGGGTGCTGGTGAGCATGAACATGGCGTTGACGTTGACCTGCATGACGCGCATGAAGTTCTCGCCGGACAACTGCTCGATCGGTGTGCGTGGGCCGATGATCGACGCGTTGTGAAGCAGGCCGTCGAGGTGGCCGAATTCGGTTTCGATCATGGCCGCCAGTTCATCGTATTGGTGGGGCAGGGCGGTTTCCAGGTTGAACGGGATCACCACCGGTTGTGGATGCCCGGCCGCTTCGATTTCGTCGTATACCTGAGTCAGATTGGCTTCGGTCTTGCCCAGCAGCAACACGGTGGCGCCATGAGCGGCGTAGGTTTTCGCGGCGGCAGCACCGATGCCTCGGCCAGCGCCGGTGACCAGGATGACCCGGTCCTTGAGCAATTCAGGACGGGCGGAATAATCAAACATAAAAAACCTCAACACAATTCAACAGGCAGGCATCGTATTTGTGGCGCGGGAGCAAGCTCCCTCGCCACAAAAGCCTCTGTAATCAGCAACTGCACAAAGCGCTATCCAGCACCAGGCGCAACTCCATTGGATGATCGACCACCACATCCGCGCCCCAATGCCGCGGGTTATCCTCCGGATGAATGTAGCCGTAGGTCACGGCGGCTGTTCTGGTGCCGGCATCGCGGCCGGATTCGATATCGCGCAGGTCATCGCCGACGAACAGCACGCTGGCCGGATCGAGGTCGAGCATCTTGCACGCCAGGATCAACGGCTCCGGGTCCGGTTTGCTGTTCTTCACATGATCCGGGCAGATCAGCAGCGCCGAACGCTCGGCCAGCCCCAATTGCTGCATGATCGGCTCGGCGAAGCGCAGCGGCTTGTTGGTGACCACGCCCCAGATCAGGTTGGCCTTCTCGATGTCGGCCAGCAATTCGCCCATGCCGTCGAAGAGCTTGCTGTGCACCGCGCAACCTTTGACATAGCGCTCCAGAAACTCCAGGCGCAGCTCCTCGAAGCCCGGCGATTCCGGGTCCATCGAGAAAGTCACCGCGACCATCGCCCTGGCGCCGCCGGAGATCTCGTCACGGATGTGCTTGTCGTTCATCGGCGGCAAACCACGCTCGGCACGCATCGCCTGGCAGATGGCGATGAAGTCCGGCGCGGTGTCGAGCAGGGTGCCGTCCATGTCGAAAAGAACTGCTCTGATACGCATCGGCTTACTCCTCGCGCAGGGTCTGGATCATGTAGTTGACGTCGACATCGGATGCCAGTTTGTAGTGCTTGGTCAGCGGGTTGTAGGTCAGGCCGATGATGTCCTTGACGGTCAGGCCGGCCATGCGACTCCAGGCACCGAGCTCGGAAGGGCGGATGAATTTCTTGAAGTCGTGAGTGCCACGCGGCAGCAGCTTCATGATGTATTCGGCGCCGACGATGGCGAACAGATAGGCCTTCGGATTGCGGTTGATGGTGGAGAAGAACACCTGGCCGCCAGGCTTGACCATGCGGAAGCAGGCGCGGATCACCGAGGACGGATCCGGAACGTGTTCAAGCATTTCCAGGCAGGTGACGACGTCGAACTGCTCAGGCATTTCTTCGGCCAGGGCTTCGGCGGTGATTTGCCGGTACTCGACGTTTACGCCGGATTCCAGTTGATGCAATTGCGCGACCGCCAGCGGCGCTTCGCCCATGTCGATGCCCATCACGGTGGCGCCGCGCTGGGCCATGGCTTCGCTGAGGATGCCGCCGCCGCAACCGACGTCGAGGACTTTCTTGCCGGCCAGATTGACGCGCTCGTCGATCCAGTTGACCCGCAGGGGGTTGATGTCGTGCAGCGGTTTGAACTCGCTTTCGCGGTCCCACCAGCGATGGGCCAGGGCTTCGAATTTGGCGATTTCGGCGTGGTCGACGTTGCTCATGGTGTCAGTCCTCTAAAACTTGAAAAATTCTGTTGCCCCGGTGTTGGTCCAGGGTGCTTACGATTCGGTGTGGCCGCTGATGCGCCTGCCCCAGGCCTTGGCGGTGGCGCACAGTTGCGCTTCATCCAGGCGGGTCAGGCGGCGGTCGTCGAGCAGTTGCTTGCCGGCGACCCAAAGGTGTTTCACGCAGTCGCGGCCAGTGGCATATATAAGTTGCGAAACCGGGTCGTAGACCGGTTGCTGCGCCAGGCCCGACAGGTCGAATGCGACGATGTCTGCCGCCTTGCCGACTTCCAGCGAACCGGTTTGCGCTTCGATTCCCAGCGCGCGGGCGCCATTGAGCGTGGCCATGCGCAGGGCGCGATGGGCGTCCAGCGCGGTGGCCGAGCCGGCGACAGCCTTGGCCAGCAATGCGGCGGTGCGGGTTTCACCAAGCAGGTCCAGGTCATTATTGCTGGCCGCGCCATCGGTGCCGACTGCCACATTCACCCCAGCCTGCCACAAGCGCTCGACCGGGCAGAAGCCACTGGCCAGCTTCAGGTTCGACTCCGGGCAATGAATCACATTGGTGTTACTTTCTACCAGCAGCGCCAGGTCTTCATCGCTGATCTGGGTCATGTGAACGGCCTGGAAGCGCGGTCCGAGCAGGCCCAGGCGGCCGAGGCGGGCCAGCGGGCGTTCGCCGCGCTGCTCCACCGACTGCTGCACTTCGAAGGCGGTTTCGTGGACATGCATGTGAATCGAGGCGTCAAGCTCTTCGGCGATCACCCGGATTTTTTCCAGGTTTTCGTCACCCACGGTGTACGGGGCATGGGGGCCGAAGGTGACTTTGATCCGTTCGTGATGCTTGAGATCGCCGAATAATTCGACGCCCTGACGAATGGCTTCATCCGCCGTGCTGGCGCCTGGAATCGGGAAGTCGAGGATCGGAATGGCGATCTGGGCGCGAATGCCGCTGTTATGTACGCGTTCGCTGGCGACCTTCGGGAAGAAATACATGTCAGAGAAGCAGGTGATGCCACCTTTGATCTGCTCGGCGATGGCCAGGTCCGTGCCGTCGCGTACGAACGCCTCGTCGACCCATTTGGCTTCGGCCGGCCAGATGTGGTTTTCCAGCCAGGTCATCAGCGGCAGATCGTCGGCCAGGCCGCGGAACAGCGTCATTGCTGCATGCCCGTGGGCATTGATCAGGCCCGGGCTGAGCAGCATGCCCGGCAATTCGCGCACTTCGGTTGCGTTAAGCTTCAAGGCTGCTGCGCGTGGGCCGATAAACACGATACGACCGTCGCGGATACCCAGGGCATGCTCTTTAAGGACCACGCCAGCCGGTTCGACGGGTACCAGCCAGGTCGGCAGCAATAATAGGTCGAGCGCAGCGGTGGGGGTCGGCATCGAGAGTCGGTTCCAGTGCTTTTGTAAAGGATGGCGAAGTATACCCGAGCGTCTTCGCGGGGGGATCGCTATAATCGGCGGCTTTTGTTCATGAGTGCGGGGTGTGGGATGCGCGATCGACTGTTGGCTGCGGAGAAGGTGAAGGCCATCGATTGGCGTGATGGCGCACTGTACTTGCTGGATCAGCGTATTTTGCCGTTCGAGGAAACCTGGATCGCCTACACCAGCGCTGCGGGTGTGGCCGAAGCCATTCGCTCGATGGTGGTGCGCGGTGCGCCGGCTATTGGCATCAGTGCGGCCTATGGCGTGGTGCTGGCGGCCCGTACCCGTTTTGCCGAAGGTGGCGACTGGCAAGCGGCGCTGGAAGAGGATTTCGCGCTGCTGGCCGACTCCCGTCCGACCGCGGTCAATCTGTTCTGGGCCTTGGGTCGCATGCGTGAGCGGCTTGAGCGCCTGAGGGAGCACGCCGATCCGTTGTCGGTGCTGGAAGCCGAAGCCATCGCCATCCACGAAAGTGATCGCGAAGCCAACCTGACCATGGCCCAGTTGGGCGTCGACCTGATCCGCAAACATCAAGGCAACGCCCAGGCGATCCTTACGCATTGCAACACCGGTGCACTGGCCACCGGTGGTTTCGGCACGGCGCTGGGGGTGATTCGCGGGGCGTTCATCGAAGGCATGGTCGAGCGCGTCTACGCCGACGAAACCCGGCCATGGCTGCAAGGTTCGCGATTGACTGCGTGGGAATTGGCCAATGAGGGTATTCCGGTGACCCTCAATGTCGATTCCGCTGCCGCGCACATCATGAAAACCAAGGGTGTGACCTGGGTGATCGTCGGCGCCGACCGGATTACCGCCAATGGCGATGTGGCGAACAAGATCGGTACCTACCAGTTGGCGGTCAACGCCATGCACCACGGCGTGCGCTTCATGGTGGTGGCGCCGAGTTCGACCATCGACATGAACCTGGCCAGTGGCGACGAGATTCCTATCGAGGAGCGTGATGGCCGCGAGTTGCTGGAAGTTGGCGGCAAGCGGGTGGGGGCAGATGTGGAAGCGTTCAACCCGGTTTTCGACGTGACCCCGGCCGACCTGATCGATGCGATCGTCACCGAAAAAGGCATCGTCGAGCGCCCGGACACCGCGAAAATGGCTCAATTGATGTGCCGCAAGCGTCTGCATTAAATCATTCAGGCTGCACGAAATCGGTGTTTACAAGTGAAAAATACGGTTGAATGCCGGTTGATCACGCCTCTAAGCCCCTCTCGTCTCCTTCAAGCCTGTCACCGGTCAACTAACTATGCTCCATGCGCATCTGGGGGATAGGTGCGTGGCGGCTCTTGTGATAACATCCGGCGGTTTCCAGGGTAGCCTGATGTGGCTGCCTTTACTGCGCAGATCCATGGCATAACTCGTTGATTTGTCGTAAGTCGGTGCATGGCACTCAGTCTGTACCGGCGAGCTTCGTTCGTCCCATATGGATGTGACGAAGTTTCACCAGAAAAAGGAATCAGGCTTCTCATGGGCGAACTGGCCAAAGAAATCCTCCCGGTCAATATCGAAGACGAGCTGAAGCAGTCCTACCTCGACTACGCGATGAGCGTTATTGTCGGGCGGGCACTGCCGGATGCGCGCGATGGCTTGAAGCCCGTGCACCGGCGTGTGCTGTTCGCGATGAGCGAGCTGGGCAACGACTTCAACAAGCCGTACAAGAAATCTGCCCGTGTTGTCGGTGACGTGATCGGTAAGTATCACCCGCACGGTGATACCGCGGTGTACGACACCATCGTTCGGATGGCGCAGCCATTCTCGCTGCGTTACCTGCTGGTGGACGGTCAGGGCAACTTCGGTTCGGTGGACGGCGACAACGCCGCGGCCATGCGATACACCGAAGTACGCATGACCAAGCTGGCGCACGAGCTGCTGGCCGACCTGCATAAAGAAACCGTGGACTGGGTGCCGAACTACGACGGCACCGAAATGATCCCCGCGGTCATGCCGACCAAGATCCCCAACCTGCTGGTCAACGGCTCCAGCGGTATCGCCGTGGGCATGGCGACCAACATTCCGCCGCACAACCTCGGTGAAGTCATCGACGGTTGCCTGGCACTCATCGACAATCCGGAGCTGACTGTCGATGAGCTGATGCAATACATCCCTGGTCCGGACTTCCCGACCGCCGCGATCATCAACGGTCGCGCCGGCATCATCGAAGCCTACCGCACCGGTCGCGGGCGCATTTACATGCGTGCCCGCTCAATCATCGAAGACATCGACAAGGTCGGTGGTCGTCAGCAGATCGTCATTACCGAACTCCCTTACCAGCTGAACAAGGCCCGTCTGATCGAGAAGATCGCCGAGCTGGTCAAAGAGAAGAAGCTTGAAGGCATCACCGAGCTGCGCGACGAGTCCGACAAGGACGGTATGCGCGTCGTGATCGAGCTGCGTCGCGGCGAAGTGCCTGAGGTGATCCTCAACAACCTCTACGCCCAGACTCAGCTGCAAAGCGTGTTCGGCATCAACATCGTTGCGCTGATCGACGGCCGTCCGCGGATCCTCAACCTCAAGGATCTGCTGGAAGCCTTCGTTCGTCACCGTCGCGAAGTCGTGACCCGTCGTACCGTGTTCGAGCTGCGTAAAGCGCGCGAACGTGGCCACATCCTGGAAGGTCAGGCGGTTGCCCTGTCGAACATCGACCCGGTCATCGCCCTGATCAAGGCTTCGCCGACCCCGTCGGAAGCCAAGGAAGCGCTGATCAGCACGCCGTGGGAGTCCTCCGCGGTGGTTGCAATGGTTGAACGTGCCGGTGCCGATTCGTGCCGTCCGGAAAACCTCGATCCGCAATACGGTCTGCGCGACGGCAAGTACTTCCTGTCGCCGGAACAGGCGCAAGCCATTCTGGAACTGCGTCTGCACCGCCTGACCGGTCTGGAGCACGAGAAGCTGCTGGCCGAGTATCAAGAGATCCTCAACCAGATCGGCGAGCTGATCCGCATCCTCAACAGCGCCACGCGCCTGATGGAAGTGATCCGCGAAGAGCTGGAAGTGATCCGCGCCGAGTACGGCGATGTGCGTCGCACCGAGATTCTCGATGCCCGTCTCGACCTGACCCTGGGCGACATGATCCCGGAAGAAGAGCGCGTCGTGACCATTTCCCACGGTGGCTACGCCAAGACCCAGCCTTTGGCTGCGTACCAGGCTCAGCGTCGTGGCGGTAAAGGTAAATCGGCTACCGGCGTGAAGGATGAGGACTACATCGCTCACCTGCTGGTCGCCAACAGCCACACCACGCTGCTGCTGTTCTCCAGCAAAGGCAAAGTGTACTGGCTGAAAACCTACGAAATCCCGGAAGCCTCCCGCGCGGCCCGTGGTCGCCCGCTGGTCAACCTGCTGCCGCTGGACAGTGATGAATACATCACCACCATGCTGCCGGTCGAGGAATACACCGAAGGTCACTTCATCTTCATGGCCACTGCCAAAGGCACCGTGAAGAAGACCCCGCTGGAATCCTTCAGCCGTCAGCGCAGCGTCGGTCTGATCGCGCTGGAGCTGGATGAGGGCGACGTGCTGATCTCTGCGGCCATTACCGATGGCGATCGCGAAGTCATGCTGTTCTCCGACGGCGGCAAGGTGACTCGCTTCAAGGAAACCGACGTTCGCGCCATGGGCCGTACCGCTCGCGGTGTCCGCGGCATGCGTCTGCCGGAAGGCCAGAAGCTGATTTCCATGTTGATCCCGGAAGAAGGCAGCCAGATCCTCACCGCTTCGGCGCGTGGTTTCGGCAAGCGCACCGCGATCACCGAGTTCCCTGAGTACAAGCGTGGCGGTCAGGGTGTTATCGCCATGGTCAGCAACGAGCGTAACGGCCGTCTGGTCGGCGCGGTCCAAGTGCTCGACGGCGAGGAAATCATGCTGATTTCCGACCAGGGTACGTTGGTTCGTACCCGCGTCGACGAAGTGTCCAGCCTGGGCCGTAACACCCAGGGTGTGACCCTGATCAAGCTGGCCAACGATGAAACGCTGGTGGGCCTGGAGCGGGTTCAGGAGCCGTCGGAAGTCGAAGGCGAAGAGCTTGAAGGCGAAGGGCTTGCAGGTGAAGAGGGTGCAGTGTTCGAGGGTGAGGTCGTGATCGACGATGTTGCCGACGACCAGCAACTCGACGCCGCCGCCGACGAAGAGCCGCAGGAGTAAGCGGGCAAGCAGGGGGCGGATGAAGATTCGCCCCCTTGTTGTTTGTCCTCAGGGAACTGTGGAATTGTTTTTTATGTAGGAGTTGTCGAGCGAAGCGATGCTGCGATCTCTTGATCTGGCTCTTGCTTTCGCTCAGCACTAAAAGATCGCAGCCTCGCTCTGCTCGACAGCTCCTACAGATTTATTGCGTGATACCACCAAATCAGAGCGAGATTGGATGTGAGCAAGAGAGCCTATAACTTCTGTGCCGGTCCTGCGGCGCTTCCCGAAGCTGTCCTGAAGCGCGCCCAGGCTGAACTCCTTGATTGGCACGGCAAGGGCCTGTCGGTCATGGAAATGAGCCATCGCAGCGATGAGTTCGTGTCCATTGCCAACAAGGCCGAGCAGGATCTGCGTGATCTGCTGAATATCCCCTCGAACTATAAAGTGCTGTTTCTGCAAGGTGGCGCGAGCCAGCAATTTGCTCAGATTCCGCTGAACCTGTTGCCGGAAAGCGGCACCGCCGACTATATCGACACCGGTATCTGGTCTCAGAAGGCGATCGAAGAAGCCTCGCGCTACGGCCACGTCAACGTTGCCGCAACCGCCAAGCCTTACGACTATTTCGCTATTCCCGGTCAGAACGAATGGAACCTGTCGAAAGATGCGGCCTACGTTCACTACGCGCCGAACGAAACCATCGGCGGCCTGGAATTCCAGTGGATCCCGGAAACCGGTGATGTGCCGCTGGTCGCCGACATGTCCTCGGACATTCTTTCGCGCCCGGTGGATGTCTCGCGTTTCGGCATGATCTACGCCGGGGCCCAGAAAAACATCGGTCCGAGCGGCATCGTCGTCAACATCGTTCGCGAAGACCTGCTGGGTAACGCCCGTTCCATCTGCCCGACCATGCTCAACTACAAGGTCGCGGCCGACAACGGCTCGATGTACAACACGCCGCCAACCCTGGCCTGGTACTTGTCCGGCCTGGTGTTCGAGTGGCTGAAAGAGCAGGGCGGCGTCGAAGCCATCGGCAAGCTCAATGAAGTGAAGCAGCGCACGCTGTACGACTTCATCGACGCCAGCGGCTTGTACAGCAACCCGATCAACAAGTCGGACCGCTCGTGGATGAACGTGCCGTTCCGTCTGGCCGACGATCGTCTCGACAAGCCGTTCCTGGCCGGTGCCGACGAACGTGGCCTGTTGAACCTCAAAGGTCACCGTTCCGTGGGCGGCATGCGTGCCTCCATCTATAACGCCGTCGATATCGTTGCGGTCAACGCACTGGTTTCGTACATGGCAGAGTTCGAGAAGGAACACGGCTAATGTCTGAGCAAGAACTCAAGGCACTGCGCCTGCGCATTGATGCTCTGGACGAAAAGGTCCTGGAGCTGATCAGTGAGCGCGCACGCTGCGCCCAGGAAGTTGCGCGAGTAAAGATGGCCTCGCTGGCCGAAGGCGAAGTGCCGGTGTTCTATCGTCCTGAGCGTGAAGCTCAGGTGCTCAAGCGCGTGATGGAGCGTAACCAGGGGCCGCTGGGCAACGAAGAGATGGCGCGGCTGTTCCGCGAAATCATGTCCTCGTGCCTGGCCCTCGAGCAGCCGCTGAAAGTGGCTTACCTCGGCCCTGAAGGTACCTTCACTCAGGCTGCGGCCATGAAGCACTTCGGTCACGCGGTGATCAGCAAGCCAATGGCGGCGATCGACGAAGTGTTCCGTGAAGTGGCGGCCGGTGCGGTGAACTTTGGCGTGGTCCCGGTGGAAAACTCCACCGAAGGCGCGGTCAACCACACCCTCGACAGCTTCCTCGAGCACGACATGGTGATCTGTGGCGAAGTCGAGCTGCGTATTCACCATCACCTGTTGGTTGGCGAAAACACCAAGACCGACAGCATCAGCCGCATCTATTCCCACGCCCAGTCCCTGGCCCAGTGCCGCAAGTGGCTGGACGCCCATTACCCGAATGTCGAGCGCGTGGCGGTGTCCAGCAACGCCGAAGCGGCCAAACGGGTCAAGGGTGAGTGGAACTCGGCAGCGATTGCCGGCGACATGGCTGCCGGCCTCTACGGGTTGACCCGTCTGGCTGAGAAAATCGAGGATCGCCCGGACAACTCCACGCGATTCCTGATGATCGGCAGCCAGGAAGTGCCGCCGACCGGTGATGACAAGACCTCGATCATCGTTTCCATGAGCAACAAGCCCGGCGCTCTCCACGAGTTGCTGGTGCCGTTCCACGACAATGGCATCGATCTGACACGGATCGAGACCCGTCCGTCGCGCAGCGGTAAATGGACCTACGTGTTCTTCATCGACTTCGTCGGCCATCACCGCGACCCGCTGGTCAAAGGTGTGCTGGAAAAGATCAGTCAGGAAGCGGTGGCACTCAAAGTGCTGGGTTCCTACCCGAAAGCAGTTCTCTAAGGGCGGTAGCAAATGAGTGGCAACTTCCTCGCTCTGGCACAGCCGGGCGTGCAACAACTTTCGCCTTACGTTCCGGGTAAGCCTGTGGACGAACTGGCCCGTGAGCTGAACCTCGATCCGGCCAGCATCGTCAAGCTGGCGAGCAACGAAAACCCGTTGGGCGCCAGTCCCAAGGCGCTGGCGGCGATTCGCGAAGCGCTGGCCGAGCTGACCCGCTATCCGGACGGCAATGGTTTTGCGCTCAAAACCCTGTTGGCCGATCAGTGTCGCGTCGAGCTGAACCAAGTGACGCTGGGCAACGGCTCCAACGATATTCTGGAGCTGGTGGCGCGTGCCTATCTGGCGCCGGGCCTGAACGCGGTGTTCAGCGAGCATGCGTTTGCGGTCTATCCGATCGCGACCCAGGCCGTTGGTGCCCAGGCAAAAGTGATCCCGGCCAAAGACTGGGGTCATGATCTGCCGGCGATGCTGGCCGCGATCGATGCCGATACCCGCGTGGTGTTCATCGCCAACCCGAACAACCCGACCGGGACCTGGTTCGATGCCGAGGCGCTGGATGAATTCCTGCAGGACGTTCCGGCCCATGTGCTGGTGGTGCTGGACGAGGCCTACATCGAGTACGCCGAAGGCAGCGACTTGCCGGATGGCCTGGACTATCTGGCGGCCTATCCGAACCTGCTGGTCTCGCGCACCTTCTCCAAGGCCTATGGTCTGGCGTCGCTGCGGGTCGGCTACGGTTTGTCCTCGGCCATCGTCGCCGATGTGCTCAATCGCGTGCGTCAGCCGTTCAACGTCAACAGCCTTGCGCTGGCCGCCGCTTGTGCCGCGCTGCAAGACGTCGAGTACCTGGCTGAAAGCCGTCGCCTGAACCAATCCGGCATGCAGCAGCTTGAGGCGGGTTTCCGTGAGTTGGGGCTGAGCTGGATTCCCTCCAAAGGCAACTTCATCTGTGTCGATCTGGGTCGCGTTGCTGCCCCGGTTTTCCAGGGGTTGCTGCGCGAAGGCGTGATCGTGCGTCCGGTGGCCAACTACGGCATGCCGAATCACCTGCGCATCACCATCGGTTTGCCAGCGGAAAACAGCCGCTTCCTCGAGGCGCTGACCAAGGTTATGGCTCGTGGTTGATGTCACTGCACTGCAATCTGCTGAACCTATGATCGGTCGCCTGGTGGTGGTCGGTCTGGGTTTGATCGGCGGTTCGTTTGCCAAAGGCCTGCGTGAAAGCGGTCTGTGCCGCGAAGTGGTCGGGGTCGATCTCGACCCGCAGTCGCGCAAGCTGGCGGTCGAGTTGGGTGTGGTGGATCGCTGCGAAGAAGACCTGGTGGCGGCTTGCCAGGGCGCGGACGTGATTCAGTTGGCGGTGCCGATCCTGGCCATGGAGAAACTGCTCGCGCTGTTGGCGGGCATGGATCTGGGGCAGGCGATCCTGACTGACGTCGGCAGTGCCAAGGGCAATGTGGTGCGCGCGGCGACCGAGGCGTTTGGCGGTATGCCGGCGCGTTTCGTGCCAGGGCATCCGATTGCCGGTTCCGAGCAGAGCGGGGTGGAAGCCTCCAATGCTGACCTGTTCCGTCGCCATAAAGTGATTCTGACGCCGCTGGATCAGACCGATCCGGCCGCGCTGGCGGTGGTCGACCGGTTGTGGCGCGAATTGGGCGCCGACGTCGAGCACATGCAAGTCGAGCGTCATGACGAAGTGTTGGCGGCGACCAGCCATTTGCCGCACTTGCTGGCGTTCGGTTTGGTCGATTCATTGGCCAAACGCAATGAAAATCTTGAGATCTTCCGTTACGCTGCGGGCGGTTTCCGCGATTTCACAAGAATCGCCGGTAGCGACCCGGTCATGTGGCACGACATCTTCCTCGCCAACCGCGAAGCTGTCCTGCGCACACTCGATACATTTCGCAGCGACCTCGACGCCTTGCGCGACGCGGTCGATGCAGGGGATGGGCACCAATTGTTGGGCGTGTTCACTCGCGCCCGGGTTGCCCGCGAGCATTTCAGTAAAATCCTGGCCCGCCGGGCCTATGTGGACGCTATGAATTCCAACGATCTGATTTTCCTGGCACAACCTGGTGGCCGCCTGACTGGGCGGATTCGTGTACCGGGCGACAAATCGATTTCCCACCGCTCGATCATGCTCGGTTCCCTGGCCGAAGGCGTCACTGAAGTGGAAGGTTTCCTCGAGGGCGAAGACGCCCTGGCGACCCTGCAAGCTTTCCGCGACATGGGTGTCGTCATCGAAGGTCCGCACCATGGTCGCGTGACCATTCACGGCGTCGGCCTGCATGGCCTGAAGCCTGCGCCGGGCCCGATCTATCTGGGTAACTCCGGCACTTCGATGCGTCTGCTGTCTGGCCTGCTGGCTGCGCAGAACTTCGACAGTACCCTGACCGGCGACGCTTCGTTGTCCAAGCGTCCGATGAATCGCGTGGCCAATCCGCTACGTGAAATGGGCGCTGTGATCGAGACCGCCGCTGACGGTCGTCCACCGATGACCATTCGTGGCGGCAACAAGCTCAAGGGCCTGACTTACACCATGCCGATGGCCAGTGCCCAGGTTAAATCCTGCCTGCTGCTGGCGGGGCTGTATGCCGAAGGCAAGACCACGGTCACCGAGCCGGCACCGACTCGCGACCACACTGAGCGCATGTTGCGCGGCTTCGGCTACCCGGTGACCGTTAACGGGGCGACCGCCTCGGTCGAGTCCGGCCACAAGCTGACCGCGACCCACATTGAGGTGCCGGGCGATATCTCGTCGTCGGCGTTCTTCCTGGTGGCGGCGTCGATTGCCGAGGGTTCGGAGCTGGTGCTCGAACACGTCGGCATCAACCCGACCCGTACCGGCGTAATCGACATCCTGCGTCTGATGGGCGCTGACATCACTCTGGAAAACCAGCGTGAAGTCGGCGGCGAACCGGTAGCGGACTTGCGCGTACGGGCAGCTAAACTCAAAGGTATCGAGATTCCCGAAGCGCTGGTGCCACTGGCTATCGACGAGTTTCCGGTGCTGTTCGTGGCGGCTGCATGTGCCGAAGGTCGCACTGTGCTGCGTGGTGCCGAAGAGCTGCGCGTGAAGGAATCGGACCGGATCCAGGTCATGGCGGACGGTCTGCTGGCGCTGGGCGTCAAGTGCGAGCCCACTCCGGACGGCCTCATCATCGACGGCGGCCAGATCGGCGGCGGCGAAGTGCACGGTCACGGCGACCACCGGATTGCCATGGCCTTCAGCGTGGCTTCACTGCGCGCCACTGCGCCGATCCGCATCCATGATTGCGCCAACGTCGCGACCTCGTTCCCGAACTTCCTCGCGCTGTGCGCGCAGGTCGGTATCCGTGTTGCACAAGAGGCTCAGTCGTGATCAGCATTGCACCGGTCATCACTATTGATGGGCCAAGCGGCTCTGGCAAAGGTACTGTCGCCGGGATTCTGGCCAAGCGCCTGGGCTGGAACCTGCTGGATTCCGGTGCACTTTATCGATTGCTGGCTTTCGCCGCGCATAACCATGGCGTCGACCTGACCAATGAGGAATTGCTCAAGAAGCTCGCCGCTCATCTGGATGTGCAGTTCATCGCAGCGACCGACGGTCAGTTGCAGCGCATTATTCTGGAAGGTGATGAAGTCAGCGATGTGATCCGTACCGAGAGTGTCGGCTCGGGTGCCTCGCAGGTCGCCGCGTTGCCTGCGGTTCGCGAGGCGTTGTTGCAGCGTCAGCGGGCTTTTCAGGAGGCGCCGGGTCTGGTGGCCGATGGTCGCGACATGGGTACGGTGGTATTTCCCGACGCGCCCTTGAAGATTTTCCTCACTGCCAGTGCCGAAGAGCGTGCGCGCCGACGTTACTTGCAGTTGAAGGGCAAAGTCGATGGTGTTAGTCTGTCGAGTCTGCTAGATGAGATACGTGCGCGCGATGAGCGTGACACCCAGCGAGCGGTAGCCCCGCTCAAACCGGCGGCTGACGCCATACAGCTGGATTCCACGGAATTATCCATCGACCAGGTGCTGGAACGCATCATGAGCGAGATCGCCATTCGCGATATCGCCGGGTGACCAAGAGGGCCGCAGGGGACCAGTCATAGTCCTGCGGAGCTTCTTTTAAATGAAACTAACCCACATCGTCTGGGATGTGGAGATGGGCGTATTCTTCGCCCTTATCAACAGGAATTAAAATGAGCGAAAGCTTTGCGGAACTCTTTGAAGAAAGCCTAAAAACCCTGAACCTTCAGGCAGGCTCCATCATCACCGGTGTTATCGTTGATATCGATTACCAAGCTCGCTGGGTAACCGTTCACGCTGGCCTGAAGTCTGAAGCACTCATCCCGCTTGAGCAGTTCTACAACGACGCTGGCGAACTGAACATCAACGTCGGTGACGAAGTTCACGTTGCTCTGGACTCGGTTGAAGACGGCTTTGGTGAAACCAAGCTGTCCCGTGAAAAAGCCAAGCGCGCTGAATGCTGGATTGTTCTGGAAGCAGCCTTCGCAGCCGAAGAAGTGGTCAAGGGCGTTATCAACGGTAAGGTTAAAGGCGGCTTCACTGTCGACGTTAACGGCATCCGTGCGTTCCTGCCAGGTTCTCTGGTTGACGTCCGTCCAGTGCGCGACACCACGCACCTGGAAGGCAAAGAGCTGGAATTCAAGGTCATCAAGCTCGACCAGAAACGCAACAACGTTGTCGTTTCCCGTCGCAGCGTCCTCGAAGCCGAGAACTCCGCCGAGCGTGAAGCTCTGCTGGAATCCCTGCAGGAAGGCCAACAAGTCAAAGGTATCGTCAAGAACCTCACCGATTACGGCGCATTCGTCGATCTGGGTGGCGTCGATGGCCTGCTGCACATTACCGACATGGCTTGGAAGCGTATCAAGCATCCTTCCGAAATCGTCAATGTTGGCGACGAGATCGATGTCAAGGTTCTGAAGTACGATCGCGAGCGCAATCGTGTTTCCCTGGGCCTCAAGCAACTGGGTGAAGATCCATGGGTTGCTATCAAAGCCCGTTACCCAGAAAGCACTCGCGTTACCGCTCGTGTAACCAACCTGACCGACTACGGCTGCTTCGCTGAGCTGGAAGAAGGCGTTGAAGGTCTGGTGCACGTTTCCGAAATGGACTGGACCAACAAGAACATCCACCCTTCGAAAGTCGTACAAGTCGGCGACGAAGTGGAAGTTATGGTTCTGGACATCGACGAAGAGCGTCGTCGTATCTCCCTCGGCATCAAGCAGTGCAAATCTAACCCATGGGAAGATTTCTCTGGCCAGTTCAACAAGGGCGATAAAATCTCCGGCACCATCAAGTCGATCACCGATTTCGGTATCTTCATTGGTCTGGACGGCGGCATCGACGGTCTGGTTCACCTGTCCGACATCTCCTGGAACGAAGTGGGCGAAGAAGCCGTACGCCGCTTCAAGAAAGGCGACGAGCTGGACACCGTTATCCTGTCGGTTGACCCAGAGCGCGAGCGCATCTCCCTGGGTATCAAGCAACTGGAAAGCGATCCGTTCTCCGAGTACGTTCAAGAGAACGACAAAGGCGCCATCGTTAAAGGCATCGTGAAAGAAGTTGACGCTAAAGGCGCCATCATCACTCTGGCCGACGATATCGAAGCGACTCTGAAAGCCTCCGAAATCAGCCGTGACCGCGTTGAAGACGCGCGTAACGTTCTGAAAGAAGGCCAGGAAGTAGAAGCCAAGATCATCAGCGTTGATCGCAAGAGCCGCGTAATCCAGCTCTCCATCAAGTCGAAAGATGATGCTGAAGAGAAAGAAGCAATCCAGAGCTTGAAAGACAAGCCTGCTGCTGACATCGCTGCTGGTCCTACCACTCTGGGCGACCTGTTGCGTGCACAAATGGAAAAACAGAACTGAGTTCTGTCAGACCATAGAAAAAGGGCGACTTCGGTCGCCCTTTTTTGTGTCTGCGATTTGGTGAATCCCAGACGTGCTGACGCTGCAATATTTCTTTCGTGAAACCAATGATCTACATAAGTTGTCTGTAACTTCATACAGGTCAATCGTCTATTCAAGGCTAGGCTTAGTCTGAAGTGAACGACCGCCGGGTTGCGTATCCGGCATAAGGAAGTGAATGAATAAGCTCATTGTCGTGATAGCAGTAATGACATTGGCAGGTTGTACCACCAGCGCCAAGACTCATGTGGTGCGCGGCGTCAGTGGTATAGAGGTCGATTGTTCGGGATTGGGCTCGGGATGGGAGAGGTGTCACAAGCGAGCGGCCAAGGAGTGTAAAGGGGCAGGTTATAAAGTCATCGTAAGGTCTGATGACGCCAAGGAGGAAGATATATTCCCTTTCGGTTTCAATCCCGCGGGCTATCTGACACGCACCATGCTGGTTATCTGCAGGTGAGTGTGTGGGTTCGATCAGAGTTCCGGTGCCTTGAAATCGGGCATCTCGCTGCTGGGGACGATATGTCAACACTCGGGCTGTTCAAATTACTCGGGGCATGCTAAAACCTTTGAAGCGCTGATCTAGCTGCTTGAAAAAGAAGGGAAAAATATGACGAAGTCGGAGTTGATCGAACGAATTGTCACCCATCAAGGGCTACTCTCATCTAAAGATGTGGAGCTGGCCATCAAGACCATGCTTGAGCAAATGTCCCAATGTCTGGCCACTGGTGATCGAATCGAGATCCGTGGTTTTGGCAGCTTTTCACTGCACTATCGCGCGCCGCGCGTGGGGCGTAATCCAAAAACCGGTCAGTCCGTCAGCCTTGACGGCAAGTTCGTTCCACATTTCAAGCCAGGCAAAGAACTGCGTGATCGTGTGAACGAGGATGAGGAGGAAGGGCTTTGACGGCTGTTGCACTCCAGGGGGCCGCTGATGCGTAACTTCAAGCGCGTACTCCTTGCTGTATTTGTCCTTTTGCTTGTTCTGGCGATCCTGGCGTTCGTTCTTGAGAATCAGCAGGCCATGTCACTGCTGTTCCTGGGGTGGGCGAGCCCGCAGTTGCCAGTGTCGTTGATCATGGTGATTACGTTGCTGATCGGTATGGTGATAGGGCCGGTTCTCGGCTGGTTTCTGGGGCGTACGTCCAGAGCCTCACGCAAGCGCCTTGTCTGATTGCGACAAACCCATGGTGAGCATCGGATTTGCATCACAGCTTGTCTATATCCATTAGTAAAACCTTCATTTAGCTGTAAAATGCTGCGCTTATCCGATAGTGGCATATTCCCACATCGGTTCAGACTGACTCTGTCAGAAGCCTCAGCGAATTTGATGGCTTTTGCATTCATGGATTCGACAGTGCTCGGTTGGCGGCCCTGTCAGCAACTCAAGGGTATGGTTTCGCGTGAAAATTCTAGTTACCGGCGGCGCCGGGTTTATTGGCTCGGCGGTCATCCGTCATATCATCTCCAACACCACTGACGCTGTCGTTAACGTCGATAAGCTGACTTATGCCGGCAATCTTGAGTCCTTGGCCGAAGTCAGCGAAGACCCGCGCTATGCGTTCGAGCGCGTCGATATCTGTGACCGCGATCAAATTGACCGTGTCCTGCGTGAACACCAGCCGGATGCCATCATGCACCTGGCCGCAGAGTCCCACGTTGATCGCTCGATCTCCGGCCCGTCCGAATTCATCCAGACCAACATTATTGGCACTTACACCCTGCTTGAAGCTGCGCGCCACTACTGGGCGGCGCTGGATGACGCGCGTAAAGCCAGCTTCCGCTTCCACCACATTTCGACTGACGAAGTTTACGGAGACCTTGAAGGTCCGGAAGACCTCTTCACCGAAACAACGCCATATCAGCCAAGTTCGCCTTACTCCGCGAGCAAGGCCAGTTCCGATCACCTGGTTCGCGCCTGGAGCCGTACTTATGGCTTGCCGACCCTGGTCACCAACTGCTCGAACAACTACGGTCCTTGCCACTTCCCTGAGAAGTTGATCCCGCTGATCATTCTCAACGCGCTGGAAGGCAAGCCGCTGCCGGTCTACGGCAAAGGCAATCAGGTCCGTGACTGGCTCTACGTCGAAGACCACGCCCGCGCACTCTACAAAGTCGTGACCGAAGGTGTTATCGGCGAGACCTACAACATCGGCGGCCATAACGAGAAACAAAACATCGAAGTGGTGCATACCCTTTGTGCACTGCTCGACGAGCTGCGTCCAGACTCCGCTCATCGTCCACACGCCAGCCTGATCACCTACGTTCAGGATCGCCCGGGCCACGACCAGCGTTACGCGATCGACGCCAGCAAGATCCAGCGTGAGCTGGGTTGGACGCCGGAAGAGACTTTTGAAACCGGCATCCGCAAAACCGTCGAGTGGTATCTGAACAACGCTGAGTGGGTCGCTCACGTGAAGAGCGGCAGCTACCAGCAATGGATCGACCAGAACTACACGGACCGTTCGGACAAGGCATGAAAATCCTCCTGTTGGGAAAAAACGGTCAAGTGGGCTGGGAGCTGCAACGCTCCCTGGCGCCTCTTGGTGAACTGATCGCATTGGATCGTCACCCGGTTGATGGTTTGAGCGGTGACCTGTCTGATCTCGATGCGTTGCGCACGACGATTCGTCAGGTCAAACCAGACGTCATCGTCAACGCAGCGGCCTACACGGCGGTCGATAAAGCTGAGTCCGAGACAGAGTTGGCCGACCGCGTGAACGGTCAGGCGAGTCAGGTCATGGCTGAAGAGGCGGCATCTCTAGGGGCGTGGCTGATTCACTACTCGACCGATTACGTGTTCAGCGGTGAAGGCCTGACGCCATGGCAAGAGACAGATGCTGTCGCGCCGGTGAATCACTACGGTGCCAGCAAACTTGCCGGCGAGCAGGCGATTATCGCCTCCGGCTGCAAGCACCTGATCTTCCGCACCAGTTGGGTCTATGGCGCACGCGGCAACAACTTCGCCAAGACTATGTTGCGCCTGGCCAAGGATCGCGAAACCCTGAGCGTCATCGCCGACCAGATCGGCGCCCCTACCGGCGCAGACCTGATCGCCGACGTGACGGCGCTGGCTATTCAGCAAGTCTTGCAGCGTCCTGAGCTGGCGGGCCTGTATCATCTGGCGGCCGCTGGCGAAGTGTCCTGGCACGGCTATGCCAGCCATGTGATTGGTTTTGCCAAGGCCAACGGTGAAGAGCTTGCTGTCACGGCAATCAATCCGATCGACACGACCGCTTATCCAACACCGGCACGCCGCCCTCTGAATTCCCGGTTGAACACTCAGAAGCTGCGCGAAAATTTTTCTCTACACTTGCCGGATTGGCAAAGTGGTGTCACCCGAATGCTTATGGAAGTCCTGAATAAATGACCACGACAAATCGTAAAGGCATCATCCTCGCTGGCGGCTCGGGCACTCGTCTGCACCCGCTGACCCTCGGCGTATCCAAGCAAATGCTGCCAATCTACGACAAGCCGATGATCTTCTATCCGCTGTCGGTGCTGATGCTCGCCGGTATGCGCGAAGTCCTGATTATCTCCACGCCTGAAGACCTGCCATGTTTCCAGAAGTTGTTGGGTGACGGCAGCCTGTACGGCATCAAGCTGACTTATGCCGAGCAACCTAGCCCGGATGGTCTGGCTCAGGCTTTCATCATCGGCGAAGAATTCATTGGCAAGGATCCTTGCTGCCTGATCCTGGGCGACAACATCTTTTACGGTCAACACTTCTCGGACAACCTGCGTTCGGCTAGCACTCAAGAACGCGGCGCGACTGTATTCGGCTATCACGTGTCGGATCCAGAGCGTTTTGGTGTCGTCGAGTTCGACGCTGCCGGCCGTGCCTTGAGCATCGAAGAGAAGCCGCTGAAGCCAAAATCCAGCTACGCGGTGACTGGCCTGTACTTCTACGACAACCAGGTTGTCGAGATCGCCAAGAACATCAAGCCGTCCGAGCGTGGCGAGTTGGAAATCACCGACGTTAACCGCGCCTACCTCGAGCAGAACACCCTCAATGTAGAAATGCTCGGACGCGGTTTTGCCTGGCTGGACACGGGGACTCACGACTCGTTGCTCGAGGCCAGTCACTTCGTGCACACGATCGAGCAGCGTCAAGGCTTGAAAGTGGCCTGCCTGGAGGAGATCGCCTACAACAACGGTTGGATTACCGCTGAACAGTTGGGCGCTCAGGCCGATAGGCTGAAGAAGACTGGCTATGGTCAGTACCTGCAAAAACTGCTGGATTTGGATTCCCTCTGAGTCGAGAGGGTTTACTTTCAAACCTAGCGTTTAATCCGAGCAAGCAGGAATAGCATGCCAGTAAAACATCCCAAGGTTGCAGTTTTGCTGGCTGCGTACAACGGAATGCAGTGGATTGAGGAGCAATTGGTCTCGATTCTCGGCCAGTTATCGGTCGACGTTACCCTGCACATTAGCATCGACCCCTCTACTGACGGCACCGAGGCGTGGTGTAGAGCTTATGCGGCTGAGCATCCAGCAGTTGTAGTGCTTCCGGATGCCAATCGCTTCGGCGGAGCATCGCGCAACTTCTTTCGGCTGATCCGGGACGTTGACTTCGATGGCTACGACTTCGTCGCCTTTGCCGACCAGGACGACATCTGGTATCCCGATAAGCTGCACAGAGCAACCCAGGCGTTGCAGGCACGAGGAGTGGATGCCTACTCCAGTAACGTGACGGCGTTCTGGCCAAATGGCAGAACCCTGCTGCTGGACAAGGCGCAACCTCAGGTCGCCTGGGATTTTTTGTTCGAGGCAGCCGGGCCTGGCTGCACCTATGTCTTTAGAAAAAGCCTGATAGAAGCCTTGAAAGGCTCGATGCTCGCCAACTGGCAGCAACTGCAAGGTGTAACTTTGCATGACTGGTATTTCTACGCCTTTGCGCGCAGTCATGGTTACCGTTGGTATATCGACCCGTTACCCAGCATGGATTACCGGCAGCACGAGCGTAATCAGGTGGGTGCCAACACAGGCCTGAGTCCGTTGATCGCTCGTTACAAAACCATTCATGACGGTTGGTGGTTCGGTCAGGTTCACCTGATTGCAGATCTGGTGGGGCAGGGGGCGAAGCCCTTTAAAGGCGTCTTGTTGCAATTACGGCGTACGGAACTGATGAAACTGTCCTTCAGTGCCTGGCAATGCAGGCGCCGGGTGCGGGACAAGATTTTTTTCTTTTTTATCTGTTGGTTCACCGCATTGATGGGAAACAAAGCTCAATGACAGCCCCAAAGGTATTGGTCACGGGGGCAGGCGGTTTCGTGGGTGAGGCGCTGGTTTTCAGGATGTTGGTGGACAAACAGTTCGCTCCGATCGCGGCCGCTCGCAGTCTCACCCGGTTGCAGGGTTTATGCCCGGTTGTACCCTTTGATCTGAATGATCCTGAAGCCTTGCCTGAGTTGAAGGAAGTCAGTGCGGTCGTCCACGCGGCGGCCAGAGTTCATGTGATGAACGAAATCGCTTCTGATGCCTTGGCCGAGTTTCGCAAGGTTAATGTGGAGGGCACTCTTCGGTTGGCAAAGCGCGCCGCTGAATCGGGAGTCAAACGCTTCATCTTCATCAGTTCGATCAAGGTCAATGGCGAAAGCACCCAGCCAGGCAAGCCGTTCAAGGCTGATGATACACCGGCCCCGGCGGATCCTTATGGCGTGTCCAAGCACGAGGCTGAACAAGGCCTGAGAAAACTTGCTCGCGAAACCGGAATGGAAGTCGTGATTATTCGCCCGCCATTGATCTATGGGGCGGGTGTTAAAGCCAATTTTCTGAGTATGCTGCGCTGGCTGAACAAAGGTATTCCGTTACCGTTGGGAGCGGTCCGGAACCAGCGTAGCCTTGTGGCGATCGGAAACCTGGTGGACCTTGTAATCACTTGTATCGATCATCCTGCCGCAGCGAACCAAACCTTTCTGGTCAGTGATGGCCAGGACTTGTCCACAACTGAAATACTACGTCGCCTGGGCAATGCGCTCGGGACGAAGGCCTGGCTCTTGCCACTGCCAAAGTGGTTGCTGGTAATGGCAGCTTCGGCATTGAGAAAGCAATCCGTTGCTCAACGGATCTGCGGGTCATTGCAGGTCGACATCAGCAAAAATCGTGAATTATTGGGGTGGACCCCCCCCATCAACATGGATGAAGCCATGCGCCAAACCGCAGGTCACTATCTGGACGCGCAGACGAAATGACTTTTTTGTGGCTGCTACTAGCAGTATTCGTTGTTTCCTGGGGGCTGACGTTTGTTTTACGTCGTTATGCTTTGGCCAATAGCTTGATGGATACACCAAACGAGCGCAGCTCTCACTCTGTGCCTACTCCTCGGGGTGGAGGTGTAGCTATCGTTGTCTCCTTTCTGTTGGCGCTTCTGATCCTTCGGGGGCTTGATTTGATGAGCCTGGCGACGCTCGTCGGTTTACTGGGGGGCGGCTTGTTGGTCGCGCTTATCGGTTTTGCCGATGATCACGGGCATATCGCCGCAAGGTGGCGCCTATTAGGCCATTTTGCAGCCTCGATATGGGCGTTATATTGGCTGGGAGGCTCTCCTGGTGTCACGCTCTTTGGAGTCACCCTTGATCCAGGGTGGATTGGGAATATTTTGTTTGTGCTGTATTTGGTCTGGATGCTGAATCTTTACAACTTCATGGATGGCATTGACGGCCTGGCCAGTGCTGAAGCGATCAGCGTCTGCCTCGGAATGTTGCTGGTCTATTGGTTTAGCGCAAACCTCGAACTGGCCTGGGGGCCTCTGGCTCTGGTAGCTGCGGTCGCGGGCTTTCTCTGTTGGAACTATCCGCCGGCGAAAATTTTCATGGGAGACGCAGGCAGCGGTTTTTTGGGGATTGTATTAGCAGGGATGTCGATTGAGGCAGCCTCCAAGTCGCCCGAGTTGCTCTGGAGCTGGTTGATCATGCTTGGCGTTTTCATTGTTGATGCGACGTGGACCCTGATGCGCAGGCTTTTACGAGGTGAAAAGGTATATGAAGCCCATCGCAGTCATGGTTATCAATATGCCTCTCGCAAGCACCGTAGCCATAAAGCAGTAACGCTGGCATCGATCACTATCAATTTTGTATGGCTCATGCCGTTATCGATTGCTGTAGCAAGTGGCTGGATTTCCGGATTTTTTGGTATGGTCGTAGCTTATGCGCCACTGCTGTTTATCGCACGTACCTACAAAGCAGGAGAGTCGGAGCAAGTAGTGTAATTAAAAAGCGTCAAAAACACATATCAACACGGGTTTGCATGGTCGCCTCTCTTATAGAGCATCTAGGGATGTACCTGCCGCTGATGTTGTGATATTTGCAGGTCGCTAAGTTGCATTGGTTAGGGAGTTCGATTTGATGAGTGGTTTATTCAGTATGGTTGCTTCAAAAATCTGGCAAGTCATAACGCGTTTTTCACGAGGGCTGCGCTCTTTTTTGGCTAAGTCTAAAGCGTTTATTCGGCCCTTTTACCAAAAGTTTCCTTTCCTTGTGTGGATTCGTGTTCGTATACATTTGTTTTTCAAGCGTTTGCGCGAAAACATAATGTTAGTGATTAATTCGCGGAATAATACCAAGGCTATCCAGGCTATATTGAATCGTCGTTTCTCACGGTTCCAGAGCTCGTCGATCGCTCAGGCGCAACCAGTTATTGATGTGTCGGTGGTGACGTTCAATAGTGGCAAGTGGATTGATGGTTTTTTTGAATCGTTAAGAGCGCAAAATTACCCGCTCAGCAAATTGAATATGTTCTTTGTTGATAACGGGTCTTCGGACAGCACCCTCGAAGCATTGCAGCGTTGGCAGACATTGCTTGGTCAGGAAGTGGCTGGTTTCGACATTATGGAAGGCGCCAATGTCGGGTTTGGTGCCGGGCATGAAAAGGCAATCCGTAAAGGACGCTCTGAATATTTTCTTGTTAGTAATGTGGATATCGTTTTTGCCAAAGACTCTATAACCAAAGTGGTGGCTGCTGCTCTGGCTGATGCCAAGGCTGAGGTGGCATCCTGGGAGTTGAGGCAGGCACCTTATGAACACCCTAAATATTATGATCCGGTAACGTTGGAAACCAACTGGTCGTCCCATGCTTGCGTACTTGTAAGAAGGTCGGCTTACGTTGAGGTCGGTGGATACGAGCGCGAGATCTTCATGTATGGCGAAGACGTCGAGCTTTCCTATCGCTTCAGGTCCTATGGATACCAACTCAAGTATTGCCCATCCGCCGTCGTCTATCATTATACCTATGAGCATGAGCATCATATAAAACCGATTCAGTATACCGGCAGCACGCTGGCCAATGCTTATATCAGGCTGCGCTATGGGAATTTGAGCGATAGAGTGGGTGGCTTTATCTTGCAATGCCTGCTTTTGCTCCGTCCAGAACCCTATGCTGGCGCCCGTCGCGATGTGTTCAGAAACTTCGGTGTGATATTCAAGAAGGCTCGGTATTTTATGCGGGGCAAGGGACCGAGTGAAAACTGCTACTTCCCTTTCAGGGGCTTTGATTATGAAATGATCAGGGATGGGGCGTTCTGGGAGGTGGGCGAATCATTGGCTGATTACCCTCTTGTTACTGTGGTTACTCGAACTTACAAGAATCGAGGAGAGTTTCTCAGACAGTCCATGATGTCTGTGTGTAATCAGACGTACCCGAATATCGAGTTGATAGTCGTTGAGGATGGCGGTTCTACGATGAGCTCGGTTGTGTCTGATTTTGAATTTCCGGAGGGAATGAGTGTTAGTTACTACTCCCTCGATAAAGTCGGTCGTTCGGTGACCGGTAATTATGGTTTGGAAAAGGCTGCCGGAAAATATTGCATGTTTCTCGATGATGATGATTTGCTTTTCGCGGATCATGTCGAGGTGCTTGTTGGTGCGTTGGCGAAAAATGCTGACGCGGTAGCGGCCTACTCATTGGCGCTGGAAGTCGGTACTGTTGCCAGTGGCGTGGAAGGGCAATATTTTGAGGTTAGCCATGCGGTACCTCCGATTCTCAAGCAAGAATATGACTATGAGGTTCTGCTGGATCACAACTATATAGCTATCCAGTCTCTCCTTTTTCAAAAGGATCTCTTCTTGCAACGAGGCGGATTTCAAACCGATATGAGCAGTCTCGAAGACTGGAATCTTTGGTTGCGGTATGGTTATGGCAATAAGTTTGTTTATGTGCCAAAAACCACGTCTTTGTTTAGAACTCCAGGTGACCCCACTGTACGGGTAGAGCGGCATATGCAGTTGCATGACGCATATTATATTGCCAAGAATCACGCGCTGAAAACGTGTAAGAGTTATACCTAAGTTCGTGCTTTAGCGGTTTGTGGTATCGAGTTTTTGAATTGAGTCATTCCGAGTGAGTGACTCTTTTTTTGTATTTTTCTACTGATGTAGCTCTGGCTCGTTAGTCGAAGTGGTTGGTTTTGTATACGATTTGTTGACTCTTTATTGGTTTTTTGCTCCTCAATATTCTGGCTTTTTTTCAGATGGACGGCGGCAGCCCTTTAAAGTAATCAAATCTGGCTGTTTCGGGAGGGGGCGCAGGTCTGGGCCGGGATGGTTTCGAGCGGTGCCCATCCTCTGTCCCGTCAACGATTCAGTCCGCCGTGTGTCTGCCTGGGGTTGACGTGTTTTTCGCTCTTGGCGGTAGGGGGGAACCTTTTTTGTTGGGGGCTGCAGCTAGACCATAGGTAAGGAACCCGGTATTTCTGAGCTATTTTGAATGTTAAGACCAAAAAATGTTATAAATCAGTTTTGGATGGTTTCGCGCTTGTTTGCTCCGGGTCAGTGACCGCGTTTGAGGTTCACTCGGCCCAAGGGGGCTAACGTCGTCGACGTAAAGTCGTCGTGGAACCAGGGAGTGGTCATTTGCAAGTGTTACCCTTTTATGTAGGGCTATGGTTGTAGCCGTCTTACAGGGTGTTCGTATTAGTGCAGATAATTTACTCGTTTGGAAGTGCGTTGCTGAGAGTCAGCATGCCCATAGGATTTTTTGACGCATATGCTAAATATTAGTGATTTGTCATCAGTGGACAAACAAAAAGTCTTCGACTATCTCAAATGGAACAGTTTCCGTTCCGAGAAGTACAAGGTTTTATACGTTAGTACCCCCAAAGTTGCGAGTACTTCCCTGAAGTGGTGGTTTGCGTCACTGGAAGGTTGCTCGCAGGCCTTGCGCGGCGTCGGTGAGGCTGCGGGAAGCAATTCTGATCAAGTTGTTCACGAGATTCACAAGGTTGCGCCCCATGTCAGCGGGCTGGAAATAGACGACCTTTTGGAACCGCTTCTTGCTGATACATATTTTCGATTTGCCGCCGTACGAAATCCTTATAAGCGCATCTTCTCCGCATGGCAGTCGAAAATACTGTTACAAGATCCGGAGCAGGTCGCATCGTATCCAAAGTTTGAGTTATTACAGCAGCCGGTAAAAAGCGTAGCGGATGTTGCTTCGGCTTTTGAGGCGTTTCTGGAGTATCTCGCAAGTAATAGCGCATCTTCACCTGAAAAAGATTTTTGGGCGCCTCAAGCCACGCTATTGCGTCCGGATTTGATCAATTATTCCCTGTTGGTCAAAATTGAAAACTCCTCTGAACTCCATAAAGCATTATCGGAGCACTTCGGTGAGCAGGCCGCCGATCCTTTCGCAGAGCCTTCGCAAAGTGAAAATGTCATTCCCTTCCTTCCTGCTTTTATAACGGAACGAAGTGCGAGTTTGATTAAAGAGTTGTATGCCGAAGATTTTGATGTCTTCGAATATGATAGGCAAGTACCAGAACGTACAGAAGCGTTTTCGGTAGAGCAGTTGGATCTTGCGTTTGACGCGGCCAGGCTGATTCGGGAAAGTCGTCAACAAATAGGTGCGCGCTCCCTTCAAATTCAGGACTTGACCCAACAGATCGAGGATTTGAATCAGCGAATTGCCTCATTGAACCCGACTCTGTTCGAGCGTGAATCGCAGTTAAAAGAGCTCATGGGTTCTTTGGTTAAACGTGACCGGCATATCGCCAGTCTTGAGCAATCTGTGGGTGTGCTCAATAGGCAGTTAGTCGATCTCAAAGCCGTTTTGGTTGATTACGAAAAAGAGAATGTCAGTCTGAAGGCTGATCTGCTCAAGACGCAGCAGGAACTCCAGGCATTACTCTCTTCGCATTCCTGGCGTTTAATGTCGTCTGTGCGCATGGTTTCAGGGTTTGTGCGAGAGTCCGTCCATAACGTCAGAACGCTGACATGGAGTAAAGTTGTCGACTCGTTAAGGCGTCGTCGAGAGCTTTATAACGAAAATACTCTTCGTGAGATTCAGGAAAGCGGGTTGTTTGATCCGGATTATTACCTGGCCAATAATGCAGAAGTGCGTGCAAAAGGCACTGATCCACTCAAGCACTACATGCTCAAGGGCTGGATAGAAAATCGCAATCCTTGCGCCGCTTTCAGTCCTTCGGATTATCTGTTGGCCAACCCTGATGTTGCCGAGGCTCAGGTTCATCCGCTGCTTCACTACATTCAATGCGGACAGCTCGAAGGTCGCCCAATCAGATTGCCAGTTCGCATTTGCGAAATGACGGCGGTCAAGCGTCGACCCGTCGGGCGCAATGCGGTTTTCAATCCGTATGGTGAATATACACCGATACCGGTTCTCAAGGCTGTGCTCGAGGCACAGATCGAAGCCGTCAAAAAGTCAGGATTGTTCGACGAGAAGTACTACCTTGCGATGTACAGCGATGTGCCAGAGGTCTCGGTCGATCCGCTCAGGCACTACTGTGAACAGGGCTGGCGCGAAGGTAAAAATCCTTCCATGGACTTTGATACGCGCGCCTATCTCGCACTTTACAAAGACATTCAACACATTGGTCTCAACCCGCTTTGGCATTACATTGTCACTGGCGCGGCGGAGCATAGAATAGCGGTACCGGATGCACTCATTAATCACGAAAACGACATCCGTTTTGGTGAGGTTAACAGCGACATCAAGTTGCTCGCGTTCTATGTATCGCCTGACTGGGAGGCGTTGCGTAGTGCCAGATTCGCTGCCAAAGGCAATTCGCAGCGACCACGTCCTGACAAGATGCTTGGGTTGTATGATCCGTTGGATGGGCGTGTGCTCACCCAGCAGGTACTCAGTGCCAAGAGCCATGGCTTTTTTGGCTTTTGCTTTAAACTGAGCGCGGATTCGGTTGTGCAAGCGTCGCCACAGCCTCTGGACATTTTTCTTGCCCACACAGAAATCGACTTTAATTTCTGCGTTCAAATAGATTTGCATCTGGAAGGCCTGGCGAACAACTTGATTACGCCTGTTGTTGCAGTTCTAGCTGATAAGCGATGTGTGCGGGTTGATGAGCGTCCCGTCATCTTGGTTAAGCTCAATGAGTACGACGAAGACATCGTTGATTCAATTCGCAAGCTACGTGAGCGATTGAATGAACTGTGTGACGGCGTGTACCTGATTGCTCAGTTTGGTTTTGCGGGTTCGGAAGAGTTGGCGCAGGACCTGGATGGTTTGTGTGACGCCGTGCTTGATCTTTCTGCAGATCCTGTACCGGGCGAAACTGGCGTATTTACACCGCAAAACAAGAATGGAATAGATACCGTTCCGTATAACCTTGTTGCTTCGCAAGGGATCGTACGAGCGCAGAAAACACATCTTCGTACTACTCCGGTTTTCCACGCTATTTCATTGGGGCGTGATGAAACTGCGCTTAAGCAATATTCTCCTCTTGTGTATTCGCGCTTTCACATTCGTGACTATGGACGTTGGCTTGACGCGGCGATCAGGGGCGCGAGAAAGGCGCTCCCCGAGGATCGCCGTCTACTGTTCGTGAATGCCTGGAACAATTGGCAGGAAGGACTTTTCCTTGAGCCAGACAGTATCACCGGTTTTGGTCGGTTGAACGAAACAACACGCGCTTTGCTGGATATTGATTCCAGTATCGTTATGCCAAAAGTTTCGGTAATTGTTCCAAACTATAATCATGAGAGCTACCTTGCTCGTCGGCTGGATAGTATTTATGGGCAGACTTACAAGAATATAGAAGTTATCCTGATGGATGACTGTTCGACTGATGATAGCCGTTCGGTGTTAACTGGTTATGCGGAAAAGTACCCTGATATAACGCGCTTGTTGTTCAATGAGACGAATTCGGGTGGCGTTTTTCATCAGTGGGCTAAGGGGATCAAGGCGGCCAAAGGTGATCTGGTATGGGTCGCTGAAAGCGATGATTACTGTGATGAGCGTTTCCTGGAGGCGCTTGTTAGTTGTTTTGATGATGAAGCGGTCATGCTTGCGTACTCGAAATGTGAGTTCGTAACGACCGACGAAGTTGTGATGCCGGACCAGTTCCTTAACTATGTAAGTGATCTGGAGTGTGCGAATAAATGGGCGGGTTCCTATGTAAGCACAGCGCATAACGAAGTGCGCTCGGCGTTGGGTATTAAAAACACAATACCTAATGCCAGTGGCGTGCTTTTCAAGCGTCCCGTTGATATGCCACTGTTGGATGATCAGTCGTGGTTATCAATGAAGGTTGCCGGTGACTGGGTCTTCTATTTGCACATCATGCGTGGCGGAAAGATTGCTTACTCCACTGAGGGTACAAACTATTTCCGTCGACATTATGCAAGTACTGCCAACACCACTTATCGCAAAGAGGTCTTTTATCGCGAGCTCGGGGTGGCGAACAGAACGGTCCAGTCCCTCTACAATGTTCCGATGTCGGTGCTTGAGGCTTGTGAGGAATCCAGCAAGAAGCTGTATGACCACTATGTCGGGGGCTCCGCAGAAGAGTTTCTACGTTGGTACGACCATGATTCGATTGTTCGTGCAAGGGCTGACCGACTGCCGAACGTGATGGTTTCCACCATCGGCTTCTATCCGGGCGGTGCCGAAATTCTTCCGATTCGACTGGCAAACGAGTTTAAACGCCAAGGTATTTCCGTCTCCTTGTTTAGCGCCGGGATACCAAAACGCGAAGATGGTGTTCGCAAGATGCTGAGAAACGACGTGCCGGTGATCGAGACGTCGAATATCGAATCAGTGAAAGAGATCATTCATGATTTCGGAATTGAAGCACTTAATAGCCACCAGTGGTACGTTCAGAAGTATCCGGTCGATGTCCCGGATGTTTTTTCCGAGCTTGGCGCCCATGTGGCTGCTCTGCACGGGATGATTGAACATGGCAATGGAGTGACTGATGAACAGTTGCGCATTGCTGACAAAGGTGTCAGTACATGGGTCTACACCGCTGAGAAAAATCTTGTTCCTTTCTCGGACATCTCACTGTACGACAAGTCTTCTCCCCGTTTCGTCAAGGTTCCTAACGGGTTGCAGCCGCCGGAAATCGTTCCAATCTCGCGCGTGCAGATGGGTATACCGGAAGATGCTTTTGTATTGTGTTGTGTCAGTCGGGCAATTCCCGATAAAGGCTGGGGCGAAGCTATCCAGGCGGTAGAACTTGCGCGATCACTTTCCGGTCGGGACATCCGTATTATATTGGTCGGTAATGGCCTGGTGTACGATGAATACTGTCAAGCAGGTGCGCCGGACTTCGTTTACCTGGCTGGCTTTAGTGATAACTCCGTAGGCCATTATGCTGCCGCGGACATGGGCATCATGTTATCGACCTTCAGGTCAGAGAGTTTCCCTCTGACCATTGTCGATTGTCTGTTCGCCGGCAAGCCATACATTGCCACAGACGTAGGCGACATCAAAAACATGTTGACGATAGAGAGCGGCGTTGCCGGGGAGATTATCGGGTTGGAAGATTGGGTCGTCCCAATCGAGAGTGCGGCCCGCGTGATTGCAGCGTTCGCGACAGATGAACGGAAATACAAGGAAGCCGTCGGCCTGGTGAAAGACGTTTCCAGTCGATATCGAATTGACGCCGTTGCCTCTCAATATCTTCGTTTGTTCGAGCGTGACATTCAGCAGCGCAGGGCGGAGCCGGCGAAGGCCGAAGCCGCTGGCCTGACTGTCCAAGACCTGTAGCCGGAGTTGCTGTAAGCAGGACAGCTAGCGTTAAGGGGAGGGCTCACAGGGCAGGTCCGGCTGATTACCAGGCCTGCGCTGAGAGCAAGACGGGCGTCTCCGGCAATTTGGTAAGCCGCCTCTCTTGACGTATCATTAGCCGTCACAGTGTGTTCCGTTAAACAATAAAGTGTAGGTCGTTGCAATGGTTGCCAAGGATGGGGCAGGTCACGCCCGCCTTGTCTGCTGCTGCACAAGGCGGCAGTTTCAACCATATCAAGCGCTGGAGGGCAACGTTGAATAATTCCGAGAACACTTCCCCTAATCCCGTTAAGCGGTCCCTGGTTTTGGGGGGGCGTGGTTTCATAGGCACCCACTTAATAGACGCATTGCTCGATCAGGGCCATTTTGTGCGCTGTTTCGATCGTCCCAATGTGGCGCCGTTGGGTGAATCCCACTTCAATCATCCTAATTTCGAGCTTTGCGAAGGAGACTTCACCAGCGAGGCCGAAGTCGCCAAGGCATTGGAAGGTTGCGATGTTTGCTATCACCTGGTGTCTACGACCCTCCCCAAGTCTTCAAATGCGGATCCCGTCTTCGATGTGGAGAGCAATGTCGTTGCGACCATCCGCCTGCTAAACCTCGCGGTGAAGTCCGGGCTGAGGAAGATTGTTTTTATTTCCTCCGGCGGCACGGTGTATGGAGACCCTACGCAAGTACCTATTCCAGAAACCCATGCTACTGACCCGGCTTGTTCCTATGGAATTGCCAAGTTGGCGATCGAGAAGTATTTGGCGCTTTTCCATCGCTTATACGGCCTTGATTATACTGTTCTACGTCTTGCAAACCCCTTTGGTGAGGGGCAGCGCACCTATGCTAGCCAAGGCGCGGTAGCCGTATTCCTTGGCAAAGTCCTGCGTGGCGAGACGGTTGAGATTTGGGGCGATGGCACGGTTGTACGTGACTACATTCATGTCTCTGATGTGGTGAGAGCGTTGTTGGCATCGTCAGCGCAATCCGGTGAAGAGCATGTGTTCAATATCGGTTCAGGGCGCGGACATAGTCTCAATGAGGTTCTTGGCGCGATCGAGAGGGTCACGGGGCGAAATGCCAGTCGTGAGTACTTGTCGGGTCGAGGATTTGATGTGCCTGTCAGTGTCCTGGATATCGAGCGCGCCAAACAGTCTTTGGGGTGGGCCCCTTTCGTGAGTTTCGATGAGGGGTTGGAGCGCTTTGCTGCTTGGTTATTGGATAATCCGGAATAAGCACGTTGATATAACGATGTAAGCACTGTATAAGCCCGCTTCTTGGAAGGTGAGCTTATGGGGTGGTTACGATCTCTGGGAAGGCTTCAAAAGCGGGGGGGGCATAAGGCGTCAAATCGATCTGTAAAGGGTCGCCATCCGGCCGGGTTGTGACGAAAGAAATGCCCTTCTAGAATATTACATATAAGAACGCCGATTTGTTGAATATGTTTGCATCCGCGAACATCATCAATCAAGTCGGCGTTCTTGTTTCTGTATTTCCTTTCATCCGTGAAAGGCCATTTACGCACCTGTAGCTGATTTATCGGTGGTCGGCAGGTGCATCTTGTGGGTCGAGTCGATGGACTAATTGTTTTTCTTTCAATAGTTTTCGTGTGATTGAATTGACCTGCTTAACCCACCAGTCATCAAAGCGAGAGAGTGGTACTGCTAGTGCTATTGAAGTGGTAGCGGTGACAATAAATACGATAATTAAGCTTTGTGTGTTGCTGATTCCGTGATTTGCAAGTTTGATATATACGTAGCTTGATAGTGAGCAGATCACAAGGGTATGGACAAGATAGAGTGGAAAACTGATTTTTCCAATACCCCTTAAAAATTTCCCGTTCAGGTTTTTAAAAACCTTTTGATTGCTCATGGTTGCGAATATTATGCAGGCGGAACCAAGTGTGTGGAGCAAGGTTTGGGTGTGAGCTTTCATAATATCTGGGATGACTGAAGCCCAAACGTATGACTTTTCCGGGATCATGTATCCGAGCAAGTATAGCCCGAAAATAATTAATGCTATGGAGGCGAGGAAGGGGATTTCATTTTTGTTTTTGGTCAGATAAACAGAAAGAAATGTACCGGCAACAAAGGGGAATATGAAGTCGTTATAGAACAGTGCTGATATTGAAATAATTATGAAGGCGTAAATAAGGTAGCGGTATTCGAGTATTACTGAAATAAAGCATGCAAGCATAAAGACAATCATGCTGCCGTAAAATTCGGGTTTCATAGTCCAAAGGTTTGTATTGTAGCTAGCTACTCCTGTGAAAAAAGTTGTTATTCCTTGTGTTAGAGCTCCCCAGAAGCTCGGTTCAAACCCTGGCGTCCATCCGTAAGCAAATGTCGCAAGCCATGGGCTCAAGCTAAGTTGTGAAGCGTCGTGGAAATAGTAAAAACCAAGCTTGAATAAGCAGTAACTTGCGACAGTGGTAATCGTTACTGTGGCGGCCAGTCTAGGAAATCTTTTAAGAAATGCCAGAAGCAGTTTTTGTGGGTTTTCATGATTAAAATAGGACCAGCATAAAACAAACCCGGAAAGGGTGAAGAAAAAACCGACAGCTGCTGTGCCGTTAAAAAGAGCAAAATATGGCTGCCCTATTAAACTGTCTTTGTTTCGTGCGTCCCCTAATAATCCAGTTGTATATGGGGAAAACCCTAAAAAAAAATGGTGAACAAGCACAATAAATGCAGCTATTCCCCTATAGGCTTCTAGGGGGAATAGTCTATTGCTTCCAGTTTCCAGTTTTGCTGACATGTCAGGCCTTGAATATTTATCGTTTGATCTATGAGTGCGGGATAATAGGCATATTTATTTGTTTTGGCTAGCCTTGGCCAGTAGCTTTGGGGGAGTTGCCCAGCGGTGGCGTCGTCTCTCTCCGCGCTGGGGGAGTTTTCACACGGTCGCCGAATTTGTTGACGAGCGCGTCAGCGCAGGTAGGTGAATAACGTCACCATAATGACCCGTTCAATCGGAGTTGCGAGGCTATCGATAATTTTTTTGGGGGGATTGGATGCAGATAAACATTTTCGGCTTTTGCGTCGGGTTGCATCATGAGATGTAGCTGGCAAGAGGCGTTGTTGCTTTGGCTTCTACGCTGCAATGGCTAAGCGGCTACTTTCATAAAAAACCAATGTTCATCCTAACTTGATAAAGTGGTTTTTTATGAGTTCGCCGGTTTATTAGCTTATTGAGGGTTGCAGGCGCGAACGAAAATATTAGTGGCCAAAATAAGCTCGGGTAACTGTTTCGGGGTCCGAGTCCATTTTTATTTTGCCGTGCTCCAGCCAAATGACCCGATTGCATGTATGCAGCACCAGGTCACGGGAGTGGCTGGCTATCACCAAAATGCTGGTGGCTTGGACCAGTTCGTTCATCCGGGCTTCTGCTTTGTGCTTGAAGCCTTCGTCCCCTACGGACAGCCATTCGTCCATGATCAATATTTCAGGTCTGATGGTCGTCGATACCGCAAAGGCCAGGCGCAAGTGCATGCCGGAAGAGTACGTGCGTACCGGCAGGTCAATGAAGTCACCCAGTTCTGAAAACTCAATGATTTCGTCGAGTTTTTCTGCAATATCGCTTTTTGTCATCCCAAGCAGGATGCCGCGCATGAAGATGTTTTCCCTGCCGGATGCCTCCGGGTCTATCCCTAATGAAATATCAATGAGGGAAGCGACTTCGCCGCTGATACTGGCGGTGCCAGCGGAGGGGGCGTATACACCGCTCAGCAGTCTGAGTAATGTGCTTTTGCCAGCGCCGTTATGACCGAGCAATCCAACCCGGTCTCCGTCATTGAGGGAGAAAGTAAGGTCCTCCAGTGCTCTGACGATCACTCGGCCTTGGTCGTTGGCACTGAGTTTGCCGCCTGTAGCGACTTGAATCAGTTGCTTTTTCAGAGAGCGAGAACTTGCGTTGTAGATAGGGAAATCAACGCATGCGTTATGAAATTCAATACAAGCCATAATAGTTTTCTTCTTAGAGCCAATAAGCAATGCGACGTTTATAGAGGCCATAGATGATGATCGCTATGCACCAGCCAAACAGAGCCATGCCCCCGGCCACGCACCAGCTAACAGTGCTCACATCCTGTCCGAGCAAGGGGGCCCTGACGATTTGTATGAGGTGATAGATGGGGTTCAAATCCAGTAAATAAGTGCCGGCTCGTCCTGGTAGCAGGCTTGGAAGCCACATGATTGGCGTCAAGTAAAAGGCAATTTGCAAGGCGCTCGCAATGATCTGCGGGAGATCGCGATATCGAGCGCATAAAAGGCTCAATATCAAGCAGATCCATGCCAGATTGAGAACAAGCAGTGCAAAGCCCGGGACACTCAACAGTGCTCCAAGACCCAATGGCTTCTGAACAGCCAGCAGTACAAGCGGGAAAATGACGATGTTGTGCGCGAGGATCAAAGTATTGCGCCATATTGTGCGTAAAATATGCACGAATAATGGGATGGGGAGTTGTTTGATAATGCTTTCTGCGGCGATGAGGCTGGTGCAGCCCTCTAACACGCAGGTAGAAATAAAACTCCAGAGAATCATACCTGCTGCAAGAAATGGCAGAAAGTCTTTCATGGGGGAGTTAAAAATTTGGCCAAATACGAGGCCAATGGTACCAATCATAACGCCCATGCTGATGGTTAGCCAAAACGGTCCGACAGCAGAGCGTCTATACCGTTGACGTACATCCTGCCATCCGAGCATGCCTACCAGAGAATAGCGCTTTACAGCTGTCGCTATATCTGCCATGGCGGCGGTAATTGAGTTGTTTAGCATTCGAAACACCGGGTTGTCAAAACAGTCAATGATTGTAATCTTGTAGGAGGGGGGGGTGTCACTTTTTCCATCCCGTCTGGTTTCCAGTTTTTTACGATCGCGGGATGTACTCCACGTAGAGTGCCTCCCCCTGTTGCAAGGAGGGAGCATAAAGCCTGCAGCTATTTCGTATGGCGCGCGCTCGCTATCATGCCAAGCTTGAGCTATTCGCTCAAAAAATAAGTACTTGTGTTGAGCGGGTCAGGTGTGCTAGCGATCATAAATAAAATCTCTGTCAGATGATTCGCACTTTCTCTATCATCCCATCATCCCACGGTCAGATGTGAACTCCCAAGAAATTTCCCTCACTCCAGAAACGCATTTTTGGGTTAAGTCACGGCGTCTGATCGTCAGCGCTCCGATAAATCGCCTGCTCGGAAGCGGGCGGAGCGATTAGCCAATGGTTGCCGACGAGCAGTTTCGCGGCAGCAACGTTTCGTGGTTTTCAAGCGAGTTTCGCGTCCGTGCGTTGTCTGTCGGGCAGGCCGGTCAGAGGGGTGAATTATAGCGGCGCTTTCAGTTAAATGCTCCTTCCTGGACCCTGCCATTTGCAAGTATTGGGTGATCTCGTCCTCATTGAGGTTACAATGCTGATCAACGACCGCGTAAAAAGGGGGGGGGCTGCGTGCTCGAAAGTTTGAATGGATAAAGTACGGAGAGTTTTGCTGGGTTTGCCTCGTAGGCAAAAAAGACTGATACAGGTCGCCACCGATGTGGTTTTGGTGTGGGTCGCTTTGTGGCTGGCCTTTATCGTCCGCCTCGGCATCGACGACATGTACAATCCGCTAAAGTCGCATTTCTGGCTGTTCGTCAGTGCCTCGATTATTGCCATTCCCCTTTTCGTACGCTTTGGCATGTACCGCGCTGTCATGCGCTACTTCGGTAATGATGCACTGATTGCCATCGTCAAGGCGGTCAGTCTGTCCTCGCTGATCCTCGCCGTGGTGGTCTACTGGTACAGCAATCACGAAGTCGTGGTGCCGCGCTCCATCATCTTCAATTATTGGTGGCTAAGCCTGGTAATCATTGGCGGCCTGCGTCTGTGCATGCGTCAGTATTTCATGGGCGATTGGTTCACCGCTGCGCAGCATGTACCGTTTGTCAATCGAGACGATGGTTTGACCAAGGTCGCCATTTACGGTGCTGGCGTCGCGGGCAACCAGTTGGTTGCAGCGTTGCGCATGGGGCGCGTGATGCGTCCTGTGGCGTTTATCGATGACGATTCCTCTATCGCGGATCGTTCGATTGCTGGGTTGCAGGTCTTCAAGCCCAAGCATATTCAGCAGATGATCGACGTGACTGGTGCTCAGGAAATCCTTCTGGCGCTGCCGTCTTCGACTCGTGCGCGGCGTAGGGAGATTCTCAATTTTCTGGAGGGCTTCCCGCTCCATGTGCGCAGTGTTCCGAATTTCACTGATCTGGCCAGTGGTCGGGTCAAGGTGGACGACATTCAGGAAGTCGACATTGCTGACCTGTTGGGGCGGGATTCGGTGCCGGCGCAGCCTGATTTGTTGGCTCGATGCGTCAAGGGCAAGACGGTTTTGGTTACGGGGGCGGGCGGTTCGATCGGTTCCGAACTCTGTCGTCAGATTTTCTCCCTGGGGCCAACCACGCTGTTGTTGTTCGATCATAGCGAATTCAATCTCTACAGCATTTTGTCAGAGCTCGAGCATCGTATTGCTCGTGAGTCGTTGTCTGTCCGGTTGTTGCCGATACTGGGGTCGATTCGTCATCCCCATAAACTTCTGGATGTGATGAAGACCTGGAATGTGGACACGGTTTATCACGCGGCGGCCTATAAGCACGTGCCGATGGTTGAGCACAACATTGCCGAAGGTGTGCTGAACAATGTGATCGGGACGCTCAATACCGCTCAGGCTGCATTGGAGGCAGGTGTTGCAAACTTTGTGCTGATCTCGACTGATAAGGCTGTACGCCCGACCAATGTCATGGGTAGCACCAAACGGCTTGCCGAGTTGACCTTGCAGGCCCTAAGTCGTGAGTTGGCGCCGGTGTTGTTCGGGGACAAGTCCAATGTGTCCCGGGTCAACAAGACCCGTTTCACCATGGTGCGGTTCGGTAATGTGTTGGGCTCATCGGGATCGGTTATTCCGCTTTTTCACAGCCAGATCAAGTCGGGTGGGCCTTTGACGGTTACCCATCCGAAGATTACCCGTTACTTCATGACCATTCCCGAGGCCGCACAATTGGTAATACAGGCCGGCTCCATGGGGCAGGGTGGTGACGTGTTTGTGCTGGACATGGGCGAGCCGGTCAAGATCATTGAGTTGGCGGAGAAGATGATTCACCTGTCTGGCTTGAGCATTCGCTCGGAGAAAAATCCGCAAGGCGATATTGCCATCGAGTTCACTGGACTGCGTCCCGGGGAAAAGCTTTACGAAGAGTTGCTGATCGGAGACAACGTGTCTGCTACCCGGCATCCGATGATCATGAGCGCCAAAGAGGATCATTTGCCTTGGGAAGTGCTCAAGCGCAGCTTGATGGAGTTGCTGTCTGCCGTTGAGCGAGATGATTATTCGCGGGTTCGCGAACTTCTGCGTGACACTGTCAGTGGTTACGCCCCGGATGGTGAAATCGTCGACTTGATTTACCAGCAGCGTCGCCTCGAGCCCTGATCGTTACACAGGCTGTAACGGACACATTTTTGACAGAATTGCCCATGACCCAGGTTTGGGAGGCAGCTTCGGAAAAGCTGTTCTTCCTTATCAATGCCATGGAGCGTCATTTAAGGGTACAGGCTAGTTCTACTCTCTTTTTTTCCCTGATGACCAGCGCTTATGTTGGTGCTATTGCTGCGCCTGTGGTCAAGTCCGACACCAGTAACGCGCATGCTGCAGACAGAATTACAGTTAAAGCGCTGGTTCGGTGCTGCCTCTCACCTGTAATGCAGACTTTTGAGGCAAGATGAATGCACTACGACCCTTGCTAAGTCCTGCGCCGATCACGGCATACCTTACCCTGCGCAATCCAAAAAAACTCTTTGCTGATTAATACCAGCCCACCTTGCTTCGCTATTTTGACGGCTGGCCACAACATAACGGAAACCTTTCGGCGATCCTGGTCCAGTTCTTTGACGACGGTGAGTTGATCGTACGTTTTGCCGGCGACAGCTTCGACCTGGCCGTCATCACCTGGCTTCGAAGATGCACCCGAGGTCATCAGGCAGCTGACGCGCATTGCCCTCCTAGGTCTGATAACTCGTCGCTGAGATTCAGGGGTAGTCGATCGCGACGATCTACACGAACTGTTCGCCAGCGTATGGGGGCGACGCTGATCAGATACAGTTTCAGGTCCAGCCGTCAGTGCCTACAATCTGGAAGCGCGATGCCCTGTCATGCGCGTCTTCGATCGTCACCCGCGTGCTGAAGTAGACTTTGTTTGGGGCGTAGGGGGGATCGCGTTCGACTTTTAGGCGTTTCACGCGTTTGGTCAGAAAGCGCGCCCGACTGTCAATTATTCGCAGTTTTTTTGTCGTAGGTGTGTTGGAGAAACTCGGAACAAGTCCTCAGATGTGCTTGAATACGCCATGACTACCTGACCTGAGCCCTGCATGAATCAGATGAGCTGTTCCGATTTCGAATACGCCAGCAAGCGTAAGCAACCCCGGCGTGAACGCTTTCTGGCTGAAATGGCGCGGGTGGTGCCCTGGAGCGGATTACTGGCGCTGATTGAACCGTACTTTCCCAAGGTGGGTGATGGTCGTAAGTTGTATCCTCTGGAGCCCATGCTGCCTATTCGTTTGCTGCAATACTGGTTTTTCTTGAAGTGATCCGACGATGGATGCGTTCCATGAAAGTACCTTGTTACGCCAGTTCACCCGGCTCTCGCTGGACGATCCGATTCTTGACGACTCCACCATTTTACTTCGGGTCGCTCATTAAAATGTTATTAGGGTTTGAAGTGGCAGGGCTGCAATATCCTAAATATCCCAAAATTATTAGAATGGCTGCGGCTGGACAACGGTCCGCAGTTGATTTCTCTTGTGTCATGAATCTACAGTCGTGCGTTTGTTCTACTGGCCGCGGGCTATGGTCGAATTATCAGTCGAATGAGTTTTGTCGTGTCATGGATACTTTGGTGTTTCGAGTCTCTCCGGCATTAACTAGGGGGTTTTTTGGTATTGTTAACTCATAGTTTAGTTGCCTGTTAGTAGGGTGCTGTAGACGGTTTGTTGTTATATGAAAAAAATTCTGTGATAAAGGGTGGGTGCGTTATGTTTGGTGTTATTTCTAAAGGTCAAGCGGAGTTGATGAGATATAGCTCATGCTACTCTGAAAAATATAAGATTTTTTATGTGTCGACGCCGAAAGCAGGCTCCACTTCATTAAAATGGTGGTTTGCTAAGCTTGAAGGTTATGTGCCTGACATCAATAAAGACCTGAAAAGTTTAGAGAGTACGCCAGAGTTAACCATCCATGACACCTTTCATCTGGTTGCTCCATCAGTTACCGGCCTTTCCGAGTCCCGGCTGGGTGAGCTAGTTAACACTGATGGGGTTTTTCGTTTTGCGGTGGTTCGAAATCCTTACGAACGTATATTTTCAGCTTGGCAATCAAAAATTTTACTTCGTGAGCCATTGCAAATAGGGCGGTATGTTAAGCACGAATTTTATTGTCATAAAATAGCGAGCACCGTTGATATCTCGAATGCTTTTGAAGGTTTTCTTGAATATTTGTTAGCTGTTGAGGCTCCGAGTTTTTTGGATCCGCATTGGACTCCACAAGTAGCCTTGCTGCGTCCTGATTTAATAAAATACGACATTGTTGCGCAGCTGGAAGATACGTCGAGCCTGGAAGCAGAGCTTGAAAGTATTATAGGTGATGGGTTTATTGCCCCGTTTGTGACAAATCGAGCTAACCAAAGTCTAATTCCTTACTCCGAAAGCTTTATTACTTCAAGGTCTGCGGAGTTGATAAAGCTTTTGTATGCTGGGGATTTTGCTGCTTTCAACTACCCTTTGGATGTACCTAAGGGTAAAGCCGAGTTGAGTCAAGATGCACTCGATATGGCGCTGAAAGGGATCAGTATGATTAAAGGTCGGCACTCCAGGATCGCTGACTTTCACCTACAGATAAAAGATGCTCAGGCAGAACAATACAAACTTAGAGAGCTCTCTGATGGACTTGAGGGGCGACTGAAGGGGCTAGAAGCGAAAGTTTCCACTGTACTGACTGAACGGGAGAATTTAAAACTTGAATTGGTTAAGCAGCGAGACGAAAATCTTTCCCTGAGGCAACAGAATCGCTCCTTGAATGAGCGAAATAAGGAGGCTCATCATCAGTTCGAAGTATTGCTGGATAGTAAACATCAGCTAACTATAGTTCTGGCCGAGTGTCTGAAAATTATATTTTCTTCCCGTCCGTGGAAAGCTATGCGAGCGGCGCGTAAGCTAATGGGGGCGGTTGAGCACCCATTTGCACGTGTGCTTTCAAAGCATTTTAGCTTTGAGTACAATAAATATTTACATGCTAACTCAGATGTGGCTGCTATCGGAGTTTCTCCAGAAGAGCACTTCCTTGTGAATGGAGCTATTGAAGGACGTCCGCTTTCTATTGAAATCCAAGACGCGGACATTTTTGATGCGGAGTTATATCGTGCTCTTTACCCTGATGTAAAAAACTCCGGCGTAGATCCAGAGGTGCATTATCGATCTACAGGTAAAAGGGAGGGGCGCATGGGAGCCATGCCTGCTCTTGAAGTTCGGGGTGCAAACGGGTCTGTCGATCCATTACGCAAAACGTTTTTGGTTGTCAGTCACGAAGCTTCCAGGACAGGCGCACCTATATTAAGTCTCAATATAATTATAAACCTGTCTAAAAAGTACAATGTTGTCGCCCTTCTTCTTGGTGGGGGGGATTTAGAGGATGCATTTTTAGCTTCAGGTGCTGCGGTAATTGGGCCCGTCGCGGATATAAAAAATAACTCGGTAATTACCAAGGCGATCGTAAAACAGATACTTGAGCGTTTCAATATAGATTGCGCAATAGCGAATAGTATTGAAGCCCGATACGTACTGCCTGCTCTTGCTGAGCGGTTTGTTCCTTGCTTAAGCCTAGTGCATGAATTCGCAGCAAATACTCGACCTCGCAGTGCATTTCGAGAAGCGCTTTTTTGGTCAGGTGAGCTGATATTTTCAACAGACATTACATTGAAAAGTGCCCAGGCGGAGTACGCGGAGCTAAACAAAGGGCATACGCATATTCTTCCCCAAGGTCGCTGCCTTCTGCCTCCCGAGAACCATAGTTCTTCCGAAATCGAGAGGGAGCAACAACGCATTATAAATGCAATGCGACCTAATGGGAGTGCTGAGGGGCAGGTCGTAATCCTTGGAGCCGGTTATGTGCAGCTGAGAAAGGGAGTGGACCTTTTCATTGAATGTGCGGCAAGGGTGGTCAATGCACCTGGGGGTAAAAACTGCCGTTTTGTCTGGGTTGGACAAGGCTACAATCCCGATCACGATATAGGCTATTCTGTCTATTTGGCAGATCAAATAGCGAGAGCGAACCTCGAGAAAAATGTATTCTTCATTTCCGAAACCTCCGCCATCGATACGGTGTATGAAAACTCCGATATTTTCCTGCTGACGTCACGACTGGATCCGTTGCCCAATGTTGCCATTGATGCACTCAGCCATGGCTTGCCGATTGTGTGTTTTGATAAAACTACGGGTATAGCTGACTTCTTATCTTCGTGCGGTCTTGTTGAAGAATGTGTTGCGCCGTATCTGGATACTGTATCAATGGCAGGAAAAATCCTTTCGTTAGCGAACTCTCAAAGTTTGAGAGCTGACGTCAGTAAGCAGAGTCGTTCTAAATCTCAAGATTATTTCGATATGAATAAATATATTGAAAGTTTGGAACGGATTGCGCATGTTGTCGAAGCGCGAACGAAGCAGGAATATGCAGATTATTTGATCGTGAAGGACTCTGATTTGACCGATTTTGAGTTTCTCAGAGATTCCCATCGGGTGAACTTTAGTGATGGCGACCTGCTCTGTATGTATATGCGTTCTTGGGTGCGCGGAATAGGCAGAAAGAAACCTTTCCCGGGCTTTCATCCGGGTATCTACCTTGAACAGAACAATCTCGATAATCTTGAGATTGATCCTTACTCTCATTTTCTTCAGGCAGGCAAACCTCAGGGCGCTTGGCTGCGTCCAGTGCTGACGCCAAAGACAATAGTTGCCGATGTGTTGGATGACACAAAGATAGCGCTTCATATTCACGTATTCTATCCGGATTTACTCCCGGAAATTTTGCAAAGACTCAAGGCGAACAAGGTAAGGCCAGATCTATTTATCAGTGCTCCTTCGTTAGAAGTTAAGCTTGAAATCCTGGCTCTATTAAAGGCTAGTAACGTAGAGGCTGTCTGTGTTGAAGTTGTTCCAAATAGAGGGAGAGACATCGGTCCCTTGCTGACTGCTTTCGGTTCAGAGCTCGTACAAAATTATCAAATTGTTGGGCATATTCACACGAAGAAAACTGTTGATGTAAAAGACTTGGAGGTTGGTAGAAAATGGTTCAACTTCCTCTTGGATAATTTGTTGGGCGGAGCAGCTGGAAATATGGCTGACGTCATCGTTGGTCAAATGTGCTTGAATCCGAAATTCGGGTTGATTTTTCCAGATGATTCGAATGTCGTGGGTTGGGATGCAAACGAAAAACCTGCTCAAGAACTAGCTTTACGCTTGTCGATTGACCAGTTGCCTAAGAATATTAACTTTCCGGTGGGAACAATGTTCTGGGGTCGCTCAGAAGTATTGGCGCCACTAGTTAATTTGTGTTTGAAGTGGGAGGATTATCCTGCAGAGCCCCTTCCGTATGATGGCTCGTTGCTGCATGCACTAGAGCGTATCATTCCCTTAGTCTGTGAACATGAGGGCTTTGAATATGCAGTAACAAATGTTAGAGGTAGCACACGCTAAGTCGCTAAGTCGCTAAGTCGCTAAGTCGCTAATTGGCTTTTTGCCTGGTAGGCAAAAAGCCAATTATTTTAATGTGCTCTGTAAGCCGTGTTTTTATTTTGTTGTGGTGTGTTCTGGTTTAGTTGTTGCGTGTTAGTTGGACTGTTTTTTTTAAGGGTGATTTGATATTCATAATATTTGCTCAGATTATTCGTAACTACTCCATAAACCCTACATTCAAACCCGCCACTTGATCCCGGATGCTGTGTTCCCGATTCCTTTCCGGAGCCATCACCTGATGATGCGTCCCGACGTAAAAGTCGAAAATGTCTATCTCTACCCTAAGACCGTCGACTTCCAAAAACCCATTGATGGCCTCGCGGCGCTGGTCGAACACCTGATAACCGATGATTACGCTGGTTATAACGCCTTGGGTGCGCAATCCGGTGTCGAACGTTTAGGCTGTTGGGCATAAGAGCGGCTCAAGTTTTTCGAGGCGCAAAAGGTGCAGCCTAAAGGCAAAACCGGGCGTGCCCATATCGCCCTGAATTTGATCAACAAGCTGTACGGTTTCGAGCGAGATTTTAAAGAAGTCGGCGATGAACATCGCCACGGAAGCCGACAGCAAAACAGCCTGCCAGTGTCGGCGCAGTTGCAAACATGGCTGGAGAAAACGCAGCCACAAGTGACGGCGCAAAATGCACTGGGCAAAGCCATCAGTTACCTGGACAGCATTGGATCAAGGCTGCCGTGGAACTGCTCGCCAGAGATGCCACGGTAAACCGTAACCCCATCTTGAAGTAGGTGGGGTTTATGGATCGTGTACAAGATTACCAAACCCTACTGCCGTGGAATTGCTCGCAGGCATAATCTAGCTGAGCGCGCCAATTTTGAAGTAGATGGGGTTTATGGAGCGCTTACTATGGATTATTGAAGGTGCTGTGGGCGCGGTCCAAGGCGGTCTCATTGCCGGAGCCCGGGCCATGGCCCGGGCGCCTGGATGCGCGATTTCAGCGAAATGACCAGCGCTTGTGGCCGAAGTAGCTGGTAAACACCGGCACAGCCACGCCGACAGCGTGCGCTATTTCATGCTTGAAGGACTCCATGCCCATTGCAGGCAGGATGTACGATGCCAGGCCAATACTGATGATCCATGTCTGTACGACCGCAACCAGGTTGACCAGTACAAAGAACATTGCCGAGTGATGGATGGGCTGTTGGCTTTCGGTAAAGACAAACATTCGTGCCAGTACAAAGGCGGTGATCATGCCGGTCAGGTAGGCGAGCCCGATCGAGACTGAAAAGCTCAGCCATTGGTTATAAAGAATCCTCGAGAAGAAGTTGACAGCAGCTGCACTACCCCCCGTCACCAGAAAGGCAAGGAACTGTCGATTAAGCAGTTGTTTCACTTAACTGCATCCCTTGCCATGTTTCTACCGAAATCGATGCTCTCGGAAATACCGCGATCCTCGGGATAGTAGTAGGAGGTATCGGCTACCCACAAGCCTTGCACTGGCAGCGAAACCGGCGGCAGCCGGTCCAGATAGCCCGGGTCGCAAATGGGCTGCGCATGCCGATAGCGGCTGGCGCGGATATCGATGAAGTCCTCATCGTTCAGCGTCGGGTTGATCTTCTTTAAGTAGCGACGCACCTTGTCGAGGAAAGCCTGGTCCGGTTCGGCGAACTTAGGATGTTCACCAGGCATGTAGAACGGCACATAGACAATGTGTTCGTTCATTGGGCGCAGGTTGGTGTATTCGACAAGTCCGGGGATATCCATCTCGGGGTCGTTGGTATTGAGCCAGAAGTTCTCGGTCAGAGGCTTGCGCAGCTTGGCGATCACGCAGACCACCGCAACGTTCTTGAGGGCTGCGAAGCGCGCGAGAATATCCTGTGGCAGGTCCGGCATCAGGGAGGGCACATAGGGCAGCGGCACGGTGCTGATGACCTTGTCGAAGCGCTGGGTTTCTTCCCCGCAGACCACACCCTGAACCTTGCCGTGTTCGATGATCACGCGGTTGACCGGCGACTTCAGGCAAATGATCCCGCCGTGTTTTTCGATGTCGGCCTTCAGCGCTTGCAGCAGGGTGTCAGAACCGCCATCCAGGTAGCCGAGTTTTTCGCGGAACAGGCTATAGCGCGAGCGGCCGATGCGGCGGATGCGGCTCCAGATCCAGGCTGCCGATAGGTTATCGGTGTAATGGTAAAACTTGTAGTCGAACAGGCGCTTCCATAGCACTTCCCAGGCCTCGGCCCCGACCCAGCGCTTGATCCAGCCCGTGGCTTCGACGTTGTCCAGAGGCTTCCAGTCATTTCTCTTGGTGGACAGGAATGCGTGTAGGCCATAACGGACTTTGGCTGTCAGACTTAGGCCCTTGAACTTGAGCAGAGCAATGGGGTTACCCCAAGGTTGCAAGCGGTTTTGATACCAATAGCCCATTTTGGTTTCGACCCAGCGCATTTTCGAGGCCAAGCCCAACTCGTCCAGTACCTTCAGGAAGGCGTGGTCAGAAATGCAATGGAAGTGGTAGTAGCGCTCGATGGTGGTGCCCGAGAAATCGAACGCCGCGGTCATTCCACCCACACGGTCATCCGCCTCGAATACCACGGGTTTATGCCCGTCCCTGGCCAACTGGTAGGCCACTGCCAGGCCCATGGGGCCAGCGCCCAGCACGGCAACTCTTTGTCCCATCGTCAAAACTCCAGAACCACTTTGCTGTAAGTGGGGTCGTTGAAGGTTTCCTGTATCGCCTTGGCAAACGGCGTGTAGGTCACGCCGAAGGTGCCGGGCCAGTCATTGACCTCGAATTCGTCCTTGGCGCTGAGTGCAGCCAGCTGTTGGGTGGTGAAGGGTGGGTTCTTGTCGAACAGGCTCCATGTCCAGATCAGGCTGTAGAACAGGCCGTAGGGAATGCATGCGATCACGGCCTTGGCGCCGGTGGCACGCTTGATTTCGCGAATGATATCGATGTAGTCGACTTTTTCGTGCCCCGATACGTTATAGATGCCGTCGCGCACACGGTTTTGTATGCAGCTGATGATGACATTGCAAAAATCGCCCACGTACAACGGCTGGCGCATGTAGCGGCCATGACCAGGAATAGGGAAGACCGGAACCTTCTTCATGAAGCGCGACAGCCAGCCCAGGTGTTTGCGGTCAAACCAGCCAAACATGAGCGTCGGGCGCAGCACCGGGCAGGGGATGCCACTTTCCAGCACCATCTTTTCCTGGTCTATTTTGCTTTTTGTGTAGAAGTCGTCGGCCACCGATTCGACCACCGAAGAGCTGATGTGCACCAGATAGTCGATGCTGTGCAGTTTGATCTGTTCAAGAATCAGGCGGGTGGCATCAACGTTGTTCTTGACGAATTCCTGATAGTCAATACCGCCGATCTGTGCCTGCAGCATGACGACCACATTGGCACCGGCGAAGGCCTGTTGCCATTCGCCGGGCATGGACAGGTCACCAAAAATAGTGATCACGTCAGGCTGCACGCGCTTGAGGATATCCAGGTTTTCGCGGTGCTTGTCGATGACCACGATATTGCTGTAGCCCTTGGCTTTGAGGCGAGCTACCAGATTCTGTCCGACCAGCCCGGCACCGCCGGGCAGGATGATACGTTCATCAAGATTAATAGCGGTCATTGCGGGTTAACCTGAATGTCTTTGCGAAATTGGCACAACTGCAGTTCCTTGCCTACCACGCGGGCCACGCCAACGGCATAGCTGCCCTTGAGGTCGCGGGTGTCTATAACGCGGCCGAAGCCGGCGTTGCCGAGGTCGGATTTTTTGAAGAAGTCGTTTACATCAGGGCGTGCGTACTGGGTCGCATCATAGTAACGCACGTTCTGGTGGGCATCGGTGAGGGTGATGTAGACCTGTGACGGCAGCTGGTTGCGGGCCGCATCCACGACGGTCCAGCCCTTGGCTTCAATGGCGCCTGCGAGCTTCTGCGTGGTCGGGTTCGCGAAGTCAAGGCTACCAATGCATTGCGCTGGGGCCTTCGGTAGGTCCAGGCCCACGTTCGTCTGTGGCAGGCTGATGTAGCAGCCTGATACTTCGGCGACCTTCCACTGACCGTCTTTGTGTTGCTGGTTAACCAATTGGCCAAGGCTGGGCTTCTCAACCGGCGGGCACGCGACTACCGCGCCCAGGGGCGCGCCACCCAGGAAGGTCTCGGGGGATTCGATGGTCTTGTCCAGATCCTTGAAGCTGTTGGCAATGGTGAATGACTTGTGTTGTGCGTAGTAGACGATCGACGAACTCCAGTCGTTGCCGTACAGGGTAAATGCCTCGCCTTCCTTCATGTTGTGCTTCAGCGTGTCAGCCACCAGCAGGTCTCTGGAGTTGCTCAGGTCAATCTTCTGCCGCAGGTTTTCGCCGTACCCTTGTGCGAAGGTGCTGTAGTTATTGGCCAGCAAGGCTACGAACAGCCCCAATATCCACAGGCGAGACTGCGGATGAGCGAGGCCTTCGGACAGCGCCACAGCCAGTGCGAAGATGATGAAAATGACGCTGGCCGACTGGTAGTAGCTATGGACTAGATGAAGATTGGTGAATAGGAACAGGGGCAACAATGCCAGGACGCAGCTCATCAGCACCACTAGGCGAGTTCTGGTGTCGCGAGCCATCAACAGGGCGCAAAGGATGATTGCGATACCGAAGACGCCCGACAGGTTGCCCTTGACGATGCGTGACCAGATGACCTCGCCATACAACAGCTTGGAAAAGCGTTGAGGCAAAGTACCCCAGTTCCATGTCGAGAGTGCGCTGGACGTCAGGGCGCTGCCGAATTCATTCTGGTTCTTGAGCACGTCAGTGTAGTGGGTCCAGGCAACCCCGAACACGATGGGCAGTGCGAACAGCAGAATGCCCAGCGTGATGTTGCGTGCACTGATGGCCTTGAACAGGCCCCCATTGCGCTGGATTTCGTGGACCAGGAATACCAGTGCCATTACCGCCAGCACCGGCAGGCCGGTGGTGGCTTTTTGCAGGATCGAAAGCGAAATCAGAGTGGTGAAATAAATCGCGTCCCGGTGGCGACCTGCGGCCAGGAAATCGAGGAAATACTTAATCGCGGCAACGGCGAAGAACACCGCCACCGTCTCGATCATGAAGGTGCGACCCCAGAACAGGTAAAGAGGGCTGGAGAACAGCAGACCGGCGAAAATATAGAAGCTGCGCGGGGCTAGCTTCAACGACTGGCAGATTGAGCGAGCCGGCAGCAGGCACAGCACCAAGAACACGAAAGAAACGATCCTGCCGACCTTGCCCAGATCGATGCCCGTGAACTTGCTGATCAGCGCCACCAGCGCCTGATAGAGCGGGAATTCAAACGGGATTGACCAGGGGGCGCCGGAGACGGGTGTTTCGTAGGCGAACTTGAAACCCTCCTTGATGAACCAGAAGGAGGTCAGCGCTGTTTGGGTCTGGCGAAAGCCGAACAATTCGAGCAATGGCTGCCCCGAAAAGCGAAACGCCAAATAGGTCGCGTAAAGCACCGTCAATACGGCAATGCATTTGATACTGCGCTCGATCAGCAGCTCATTATCTGCCAACTTGAATAGCTTCAAGGATCCACCCCAGCCCGTCTAAAAGTTTGAATATCAGAATTTTTTTTTTTTGAATATGAATTGCGGCAACTTCCGGATGACCATCATGATCAATGACCAGAAGCGCGGTACATTGTTATTGCGCAACAATTTGCGCCTGTAGCATAACTACAACATTCGCACTGCCCACCCGTCTGGAAGTGAGTGATTTCACATATTCATTTTTTTGAAGAGTGCGCCAGGAATTAACTTAATTATCATCATGATTAATACCCAGAATCCCGGGGCGTAGAGGACGTCAACTTTTCGGTCGGTACCTTTTACAATGCGTTGGGCCACCTGCTCAGGCTTGGCCAGCAGTGCAGCTGGTAATGATAGACCTTGAGTCATCGGTGTATCGACAAACCCGGGCCTGATGTCGATGACATGTACACCGACTTTGTACAGCCGTGCTCGTAGACCTTCGCAAAAGGTGGAAACCGCAGCCTTGGCGGTACCGTATAAGTAGTTGGACGGACGACCGCGGTCGCCAGCTACCGAGGAAATCACAGCCAAGGTGCCACAACGCTGGGTTTCAAATTGGTTGGCCAGCAGCGTTAGCAGGGCGATCACCGACGTACCATTGTTGGCAAATTCCTGGAGCGCTACGCCGACGTCCTGCTCGCAGACTTTTTGATTGGGCAATGTGCCGTGCGCAATGAGCGCAATATCGATTTGCTGTAAGGTCGCTAGGCAACTGTCGAGCATTGCGCCGTGTGCTACAAAGTCGGTGGCATCCATGCAGTGAAGTGTTACTGATTTGGCGCCTCGACCTTTCAGGTCGGCTGCGGTTTGTTCTAGTTTTTCGAGGTTACGGGCCACGAGAAAAAATTCGCTGCCTTGTTCGGCCCATAGACGTGCACAGGCAGCGGCAATGGCCGATGTTGCACCAATAATTAGAATTCGTTTCATGCAGTAACTCGTTTCCAGAAGTGGGAATTCAGAGAGGGATCACGCAGTGCTTCCAGTCGTTCCCATGCGGGGTATGCTTTGCGGAAATCGCCGCCGGTCATGTGGGCATCCTTGGCCGGATACAGGCGACCACCACTCTCGCGAACGATGGCATCCAGCCTTGCAAACAGCCGCACCAAGTCAGCCTTCTGCGGAAAGTCCAAGGCTAGAGAGGTGCCGGGGAGAGGGAAGGACAGCAGGCCTGGCGAGGCGATGTTGCCACAGCGTTTGAGCACGGCGAGAAACGAGCCTTGGCCAGAGTCTGCAATGGCTTCCAGCAACTCGTGCATGACTACCTCGGCCACTGCGTCGGGTATCACGCACTGGTATTGCTGGAAACCTCGGCGCCCGTAGATACGGTTCCAATGCAGTATGCGATCCAGCGGATAAAAGAAGGGCTCGTAATCACCGCGTTTGCGTGTGCTCTGGGCAGGATGCACCCTCCAATACATATCATTGAAGGCTCGCAATGACAGGTTGTTGATTAGAGACACTGGCGGTGTCAGCGGCATGCTCAACTTCGCTCGCTCGTCCACTTCCAGTGAACCATAACGTGCGTGGTCACCTACGATGAATACGCCCCGCCCGGTCTGAGTGCCTTTTGCCAGGCAGTCGATCCAGGCGACACTGTATTCATGCTGGTGATCGAGTTCGGCGGACAGGCTGAAGAATTCGCCCAGATTGCCGAAACGCACTACGGTACTGTCGATCTGGCTGGTGCGAATGGGGATAAGCTGAATTTCTGCCCACACGATAATCCCAGTCAGACCTAAACCTCCAATAGTAGAGGTGTAAAATTCGGGATGCTCGGTAGGAGAGCAGGTCAGCACTCCTTCATTATGGCGCAATAAACCCAAACGCCGCACATGGTTGCCAAAGGTGCCGCGCAGGTGATGGTTCTTGCCATGGACATCGTTAGCGATGGCCCCGCCGAGGGTGGCAAACTGGGTGCCAGGTGTGACTGACAGGAACCAGCCCTGCGGGATGGAAATTGCCAGGATCTCGGCGAGGGTTACACCGGCCTCTGCTTGTACGGTTCCCTGCTGCCAATCAACCTGGATGAAGCGATTAAGAGCTCGCATGTGCAACACTTGATCGCTCGCGGCTAGGCAGCTGTCTCCATAACTACGTCCGTTGCCATACGGCAGGGTGCTCCCGTGCGTGGCTGCCACCGCATCGCGCAGAGACTCGACTTCGCTACGCCAGCTACAAGCGTGTGCAGTCTGCGGGGCATAGGGATAGCATCCCCAAGAGTGCAGCGGACGACTCATGCTGCTACCCAGAACACCAGCCCAAACAAAGCGCCAACGACCAGACTGCTGCGGTCGCGGATGGCGAACACTACAGGGTCATCATGCATTTGCCCGCGATGAGTGAGCATCCACACTCGAGTGATCCAGAACAAGAGCAGCGGGCAGGCTAGCCAGATCACCTGTGGGTGGGCATAAAGCCCGGTTGTAGCCTGATCATGGATGTATAGAGCCAAGACCATTACGGCTAGATAACCGGAAGACGCGCCCAGCGAGGAAATCATTTCCAGGTCGGCGGGATAGTAGCCTCGCCCACGGGTTTTCCCGGTATCGCCCTTGCGCCTTGCTTCGCGCAGCTCCGCGTAGCGCTTAACTAGTGCGAGGCTCAGGAACATGAACATCGAAAACGCCAAAATCCAGAATGTCAGTTCCAAGCCGAATGCTGCCGCGCCAGCTATGATGCGCAGGGTATAAAGCGCAGCCAGGGCGATCACATCGATAGCCATCCGTCGTTTCAATGACAGCGAATAGGCGAGAGTTAATATGTAGTATGCAATGAGGGTTCCGGAAAACTCCCAAGGCAGAAGCCATGCAGCCCCGGAAAAAGCGCCAACCAATAATACGGGAAAGAACTGTAGCCCGGACTTGATCGACAATCGTCCAGCGGCAAATGGACGATGTCGTTTGGAGTGATGATGCCGGTCATCGGCGAGATCCAACAAGTCATTAAGTAGATAGACGCTAGAGGCGCATAGTCCAAAAAACAGAAAGGCCAATACTCCCTGCCATAGGAGCATGGGGTTGGTCAGTTGATGCGCCGCCATTAGAGGCACGAAAATCAGCGCATTCTTCATCCACTGGTGCAGCCGCAACGCCTTCAACCAGTCCTTCGCCCTGGAAGGATTGGAGTGAATCACCTGTTCGACATTGCCCTGTGCCCGAGCGCCACGCTCAACACCGGATTCCGGATTGACCACATAAGCCTTCCGGGCAACCGCCCAAACTGGGACGTCGTCATGAGAGTTACCCACGTAATCAAAGCCCTGCTCACTATAGTGCTCGACCAACAGATCGCGTTTACGATGGGCCGACAGGTTTCGCTTGCTGTCAGAGGCTAGCACCAGGTCAAACAATTGAAGATGTTCAGCAATGCGTTCGGCCAGGCTGTAATGGCTGGCTGTCGCCAGCACTACGGTCCGACCGGTACGCCGCTCGACTTCAATTAGTTCAATGACTGCAGGATCGAAAGGCAGGACACTGACGTCAATATGGGTGGCATGGGCGAGGCCTTCCTTTAAAGCCACCTTGCCTTTGGTCAACCAAATAAAGGGTTTAAACAGGCTCAATGGCTTATGCCGAACAAAAGCCATACCTGTTTCCAGCAGCAGATCGGAGCGCAGCAGGGTACCGTCGAGATCGACAATAAGCGGAATAGTGGGAGATGTAATTTGGACAGTCACAAGAGCTCTTCCTGAATATTGGCGACTCAAACAAAAACAAAATAAGATCAGGAAAACAACGGAGATCTTAGCAAAGGCTACTAAAAGGCCGTCAGGCTTTAATTTGCGCGAAATGGTACCACGGTTGACACATGGATTCACGGGAAGTGGCTAATAAATTGACTGACAGGGCATGCGGTGATGAGGGTGATCACAGAGTCGTAACGCAGCCGATCCCTGACCTAGTCAACTTGATTCGATCCCCGCACAAAGAGTGAGGTGCATCAGTAACCCCCGAGAATCATCCATTTTTCACCGTTCTCTCCGTAGATCACTCCGCTCGCCTTGGAGTCGATTCCGGGCACCGATCCGCTTCTCGCAATTGCTGAATTTGATCTTTCCGCCCCGCCGCGCAAGGTCAGTGGCATTCGCTCGCAACTCCGGTTTACAACAGGAAGGCGAACGCTCGGCGCGGTTGGACGATTACACCCGCGCTCGACAGGTCCTACGCGAAGCCGTCAGTGGCAACATCCCCCGATGGCGATATCGTTGACTGAATCTACCAGCAACTTCGACTCGAGCCCTGATTGTTTCATATCCTGTAGCGGACACATTTTTGACAGGTATTTGACCCCGTACTTTTCGTCTTTCTGAATCGCCCTCGTAATCTAGTGAAAATCCTTTATTGGGAGCGCAACGGGTTTTGCCTTTGGCTTAAGCGCCTGGAGTCTGAATGGTTCAAAACCTCGCCCGACATCACGGATGAGGTGATCGTACTGACCGTACAAGAGCTGAACGTATCGTAAGCGCTCCATTAACCCCATATTTTAAAGGTGGGGATCTATGGCTATCTTGGAATTTTCGGCGTGTAGTTCCGCGGCAGCAAGGCTTCGAAGTCTTTGTCACGGTAAACGGGAAGCACATCTGGCGGTAGGTGTACTTCGTGGATTGCATACGAATAAACGACGGCGTCTCTCAGCAGCGCCGGGCGCGACCTGTGCCACGATAGTGTGAGCTCCTCGAAGCTCGCAATACCGAGACCTGCCGGATCCGAAGCGACAGGCGACGAGCGATCCAAGGCTCAGGAACTCCTACGCTCCTGACCTCCCCGACACGCTTTATCGCAACGACGTCTTGGCAGAGCAGCACAAGCGCCTTCAAAAGCGGCGCGCTCCAGTTAGCATCTGGAAGGTGCAAAGGCTGATTGAGCTGCAAGAGGACCAAGTAGCGTTGTATCATCCTCACCGCGTCATCAATGATGGCACGGGAATACGTGTGATCCAGTCCTCCAGCGAAGACATTTGCCCAGGGCCTGACGAAGCGCCGGGTATTACCCTGCGCGACCAATGAGCTGTTGCAAGAATAGAAATTTCTTATCATCTGTAATTAAAATCAGGGCGGAAATACATGCTGCACAAGGATAATAACTTGAACTTGTTACGGTTGGTTGCCGCGCTGATGGTTCTATATGCACATTCATTCGATATTTACGGTAATACTCCGGAGATTTTTATCGGTATTGATTCCTATGGTGGGCTCGGGATCGCAATATTTTTTATAATTAGTGGTTATTTGATTTCGAAAAGTTGGAGTTTTGATCCTTCGGTCATTAGCTTTTTAGTTAAACGATCGCTGCGAATATTTCCAGCCCTGATTGTTGTTGTGGTGCTAACTTCGTTTCTTCTTGGTCCGGTTTTTTCGACGTTGACAGTCAAGCAGTACTTCTCGGATCTGGCATTTATTATGTACTTGAAGAACATAATTTTAAGTCCGGTATTTTATTTGCCGGGCGTGCTGGAGCACTCCAGAGTTGCCAATGTGATCAATGGTCCTCTATGGAGTTTGCCTATTGAATTTTTCATGTATTTGGTCGTGGTGGCGCTTGGGCTTCTATTCAAAGGCGGTCGTCTTGCATACACAGTTACCGCAGCATTGTTTGCGCTGATTGTAGTTTTTTGGTGCTGGCGAGATGCGCCTTTGCTGGTGGTTCACGGTACTGATGTAAGAAACATTCCGTTAATAGGCATCTATTTCATGATTGGGGCATGTTATGCGAAGTGGGGGCTCGAACGGTGGTTCAGTCTCTCCGGCGTAACTGTCATGGTGATGATTACCCTTCTTCTGGCTCCGTATTTATCGTTTTCGAAAGCCCTGTTATGGCTTACGTTACCGTATGTCGTTTTGGCATATGGACTTTCCAAAAGTTGGTTGGGGAGTTTGGTTAATAAAGTGGGTGACTGCTCTTACGGTGTTTATATCTATGCTTTTCCGGTTCAGCAGTTTGTTTTGCTAAAATTCCCTGGTATTGCCTATTCAACCTATCTTGTTGTTACAGTGGTCATTACTCTGATTTTGGGATACAGCTCTTGGCATTTGGTAGAGAAAAGGGTTCTCAAATTCAAGCCAAAAAATAAAGTCAGGTCTGTATCGAATGGTGTTGATGCCTATTCGGCGTTCAATCCTGTTGTGGGTGAAAAGCTCAATTCAGGGGCTTGAGCAAGTGTATGTATTTATGATGTAACAGTCACTCAGGTCACCTATGAAGAGCTAAAGGGGGCTGCCGCGACAGCGCAGACGCCTGACGATCCTACCCCCCCCCCAGGGTTTCATAATGCCCGGTTTATGGATCAGCTACTTCGTAACAGATCCATAAACTCCGCCCACCGCAAGGTGAGGCCTTGGTTTACCTTGGCATTTCCGGTGAGCAGTTCCACGGCAACAACGCTTCGTAGTCTTCTACCGTGGATGCATGCGGCAACCGCTCAAGTACGTGGCGCTGCCACGTATAGGGCTCTTGGCCGTTGACCTTGGCGGTCTCGACCAAGTTGTAAATCTGAGCACTGGCGGTGGCGGTGGCGCCTTTGGGCGTATCGCTGAACCGCAATGCCTTGCGCCCTATGACAAACAGTTTTATTGCGCGCTCGGCTCTGTTGTAGTCGATCGGTAAAAAAACTGCCTCCACGTAACGCTCCAGCCGGCTCCAGATGCTTGCCAGATAATTAACGGCCTTGCCCAGTGCGCTTTGCGAAGTGACCTGCCAATCCCATTGGTCCTGCGCCTAATACGGCGATTCGCTGTCCCATCATTAAAATTCCAGCACAATATTGCTATAAGTTGGATTATTAAATGTTTCGTCTATGGCGATGGCAAAGGGGGTGTAGGGAACCCCAAAGATTGAAGGCCAGTCGATGACTTCAAACTCATCTTTTGTACTCAGGGCCGCTAACTGTTGCGTTGTAAAGGGCGGGTTTTTATCAACGAGTGCCCACATCCAAAGCAAGGCATAAAAAAGTGTATAGGGTATTTTTACGATTTTTGTTTTCGAGTGAGTCACTCGTTTTATTTCGCGGATAATATCAATGTAATCAATTTTTTCATGTCCGGAAATATTGAAAATACCTTGTTTTTCTTGCTGCTCGATACAATTGATAATGATGTTGGAGAAGTCACCGGCGTAAAGAGGCTGGCGCATAAACTTACCGTCGCCGGGGATTGGGTACACTGGCGTTTTTTTCATGAAGCGGGCAAGCCAGCCGAGGTGCTTGCGGTCAAACCAGCCATACATAAGGGTGGGTCGAAGAATCGGGCAGGAAATATTGCTGGCTAATACCAATTCTTCTTGTTCACGCTTTGTTTGCGTATAGAAGTCGTCGGCTTTAGATTCCAGTACAGACGAGCTAATGTGAACAAGGTGCATGTTCGGATTGGCTTTTATCAAGTCCAGTATTAGGCGTGTTGAAATCACATTGTTTTGTACGAATTCTTGATAGATATTGCCACCGATTTGAGCTTGTAGCATGACGACCACTGCCGAGCCAACAAAGTGTTCGCTCCAACTACCTTTTTTTGAAAGGTCCGCATACTCAATAGTCAATTCTGGGTGAACAGACTTTAATATGGCGAGGTTCGTTCGGTGTTTGTCGAGCACCACGATGTCAGTGTATCCGCGGCTTTTTAAACGTGCCACCAAATTTTGCCCGACCAAACCTGCTCCGCCTGGAAGAATTATTTTCATTTTGGCTCTCCATTTAAGCCCAGCATGCTTAAGTTGGATCTTCGTTTCAGGCAGTAATTGATGCAGCTAGAAAAGCCAAAACTGAGAAAGATACTTACTATGGGCAACAGTGCAAGCATTTCCTTGGATCGAACAGACAGTAGCATCAACGAAGAACTAACCAGTAATGCTGTAGACAATACTAACAAGCTTGCCTGAAAGGCTTTTCTGATGTTTTGTGTTTTAGATATAGCGATACATGAGACGAACGCCAGCAAGGCATAGACCCAAGGTGGCGGAGTCAGGAAATTCATCCAACCAAAAAACACCATGCCTTGGTATTGTGCTTTCTCGGCAGGATTCCAGTACGGCATGTGTTGAGGTATAGCGTCCGGAGGAGGGGTCAGTTTAACGCTGCCATCCGCTTGAATATTGTCACCAATAATCAGATACAAGCTATTTGATTTTAAAGGTGTGAGTTGGAACGGTTTTTCGATGAAAAAAGCTAACCAACCCTTGATCAATTTCGCGATGTAGGCCGCGGGTATCGCCAGCACCGATTCTTTATACACGGCTATACTTAGGGCGTCCGTTTGCGGAAGCCCGATATAGTAATAGCCGGGAATGGCCGAAACATGAATATTAAATGTTTCAGGCAGTGGGTGCTTGGTCGTGAAATCAATCAACTCCGAGCGCGATGCGTTCATCAGATAATTATATTGTGCGAGGTAGGGCGCTCTTACTTCTTTTGGTGCGCCCCAATCAACATCTTGATAGGCTGCAGCCCTGAAATATTCCGGTGGTAAAATTGCGCCAAGGGCCCGCCACCTCAAACTGTTGATTCCCAGCTTATTTGGTTCCTGAGTGATGTAGTCGTTTGGTATTGCGTCAATTAGAACCCAAGCATGATCGTAACTCAGTTGCCGTGAATTGGTCGTCGGGTAGTGAAAGGTTTCGACAAATACAAATATAATTATGGTGCTCGCCGATAGGCTGACGATGGCTGTCGCGATTTTCCAAGTCCAGTCCTTGCTGTCAAAAATTACTAACATCGCAATGACAGGGGCGATTACCAAGGAGTTGAACTTTACAAGGTAGGCAACCGTAAGAATAACTGCGGACAGTATATACAAAATTATTTTTGCATTATTTTTTACATCGAACGCCCAGAGAGCAGTCAGCAGTGCGATGGCAAGAAAGTCTCCTTGTAGCCAGTCCGGTCCGATGGAATTGACCCCACCCATGAAAAACAGACTGCCACCCCACGCTAGGCACATAAGTGTGGCTGAGATTTTACCAAATACTTTATTGCACATGAATGTGCTAATTGCGATGGCGAACACGTGGAAGTAAAAATGAATGTGCTGTAAGTGTCGCAGCCATTTAACATTATAGATGTCTATTCCGTTGGGTACGCCAGCAAAATCGAGTGCGAAACGTGCGGCCAAAGTATATCCACTGGCGTGGATAAGATTGGATACGCTGGAGAAAATCATCTGAGCATAATTTGGATAGTCAAAGGCAGCAATGTTGATAGGGTACGTCTTCAGGTAGTACAGGTTCAACAGAATGACAATGGCTAGGGCAATTAGTAATAAATGCCTTTGAAGCAGATTTCCTAGGGTATTTAAAGCTGACATTGAAGAGCCCTGTTGTCGATGAAGCTGGATGTATAAAGTTTTATCACTTGCAGTAAATCTGACTATAGATTTATCCGCTTGAATATAAAATTTGGTAAATGTTTGATAATAAGCATTATCAGTGCCCAGAATGTTGGGGTGTACAGCGTGTTGGTTTTATTTGCACCGCTTTGACAATACTAAGTGCTACCTTTTCAGGTTGTGCTATCAGCAGGGGAGGCAGGTTGAGCCCCTTGGTCATAGGTGTTTGAACAAAACCGAGTTTGATGGTAGTCACCGAAACGCCGACTTTGAAAAGTCTTGCGCGCAAACCCTCGCAGAATGTGGAAACGGCAGCTTTTGCTGTGCCGTATAAACAGTTGGAGGGTCTGCCCCTGTCGCCAGCTACCGAAGAAATGACCGCCAATGAGCCATGTCTTTGAATTTCAAATTGATTGCCCAGCAACGTGAGTAACGCGACGACAGAAACAGCGCTGTAAAGTAAAACATTAACATATATATCGGTTGCAGAAGCCAGTTGCGACTCAAGCATAGTTTTACCTTGCGCCAGCCAACCTACCGTTTTATAGAGCTGAAATGGATGGCGACGGATAAATGCCATGCCGGTTTCTACTAATAGGTCCGAACGCAACAACGTTCCGTCGAGGTCAACCACGAGGGGGAGGGGCACGAGAACTGTCCTTGAATGCTGGACTAACAAATCAGTTTGTTAGGTCGATGGAAGCCGCAGGAGGCGATATAGTTGCTCCTGTGATGGCTAGCCAACCATCCACACTAAGTTTTTCGGGGCACGTTACCATAGAGAGGGCTTGTCGTCATGGATCCAGTGCCAATGAAACGCACCCGGATAGACCTTATGGCATAACCATAGACGGTGAGTATTTTTCATTGCGGAGTCCTTTATTCCGCTCAATAGTCTTTAACTACTGGTGCTAAGCCTCGTCATCATCGGCGGTCTGCGCCTGTGCATGCGTCAATATTTCATGGGAGACTGGTTCGCCGCCGCGCAGCATGTACCGTTCGCCAACCGGATGATCGCCTCACCAAAGTCGCCATCTACGGTGCAGGCGTAGCCGGCAATCAGCTGGTTGCAGCACTTCGCATGGGCCGAGTCTTGCGTCCCGTGGCTTTTATCGATGATGATCCGAGCATCGCGGATCGTTCGATTGCCTGGTTGCAAGTCTACAAACCCGCTGGCGGATCGATCGGCGTAGAGCGTTGTCGGCAGATCTTCTCGCTTGGCCCAACGACGCTTCTGTTGTTCGAACATAGCGAATTCAATCTATACAGCTTCCTCTCGGAACTGGAGCAGCGCGCTTGTCGTAAGTCGGTTTCGGTCAAATTGTTGCCGATTCTCGGTTCCATCCGCCACCGGGACAAACTTCTGGATGTGATGAAAACCTGGGGTGTGGACGCCGTCTACCACGCTGCCGCTTATAAACACGTCCCGATGGTCGAGCGCGACAACGTGGCAGCGACCCAACATCCGATGATCAGGACGAATACGCTCGCGTCCGCCAGATCCTGCGCGAAACCGTCAGCGGCTACGCCCTGATGGCGATATCGTTAACCGAATCCACCAGCAACGCCGCCTCGATCCCTGATTATTTCACATCCTGTAACTGACACATTTTTGACAGGCTCCAGACATCGCCTAAGTTTGGGAGGCAGCTTCGGAAAAGCTGCTTTCTCAATCGATGTCATGGAGCTTCATTTATGCGTACTGGCTATTTCTACTCCCTGGTTTTTGCCCTGCTCACCAGCGCCTCTATTGCTGCAATAGCCGCGCCTGCGGTGAAGCCTGAGACAGGCAATGCACCTTTGGTGCAGGAAGTTTCCCCTAAAGCGCAAACAGGAAAAGTCGATCTTAATGGCGCTGATGCACCCACCCTGCAGCGTGAGCTGTCCGGTATCGGGGAAGCCAAGGCCAAGGCGATTGTTGCTTATCGTGACAGTAATGGTCCATTTTCGTCCGTTGACGAATTGCTGGAAGTGAAAGGCATCGGTAAAGCGATCCTGGATAAGAATCGCGAGAAGCTGGAAGTGAACTAAGCTTCAAGATCAACGCTGAGAGGCCGGTCATTGACCGGCTTTTTTGCATTGTGGCGTAAAGCGAGGTGGCGTGCCTTTCATCGGAGTCAGAAAAATTACGGCTATCATATCGTCTTAAGATTATGCCTATAATAATTCTCCTATTTGCCGATGCGCCCAGGCGCTCATCTCTCTATCGCATCCTCAGGAGCTCGCTCATGAACACTCCCCAGACCCAAGGTACAGCCCTCGTCACCGGAGCATCCTCCGGTATCGGTGCAATTTACGCTGAGCGTTTGGCAGCTCGTGGTTTTGATTTGTTGCTGGTTGCTCGTGACGAGCAGCGGCTGGAAGCTGCGGCGAGCACGTTGCGCGCCGAGCATGGCATTAAGGTGGAGGTGCTCAAGGCAGATCTCACACAACGGGATGATGTGCTGAAGGTGGAGCAACGGCTTCGCAGTGATTCGAGTATCAGCCTGTTGCTCAACAACGCGGGCGTAGCTGCCGATGGTTTGTTGGCAAACGCAGACATGGAGCAACTGGAACGGCTGATCCAGCTGAACGTTACAACAGTCACACGTCTGGCATCGGCTGCAGCTGCCAGTTTTGCCAAGGCTGGGCGCGGCTCGATCATCAATATTGCCTCGGTGGTGGCGTTGTTTCCTGAGCGGTTCAATGCGACGTACAGCGCGAGCAAGGCTTATGTATTGAGCCTGACTCAGTCGTTGAACGCTGAGCTGCAAGGCACCGGGGTCCAAGTGCAAGCGGTATTGCCGGGAGTGACACGCACCGAGATTTTGGAGCGCTCAGGTATTGATGCGTCCCAGATTCCGGAGGACATGATCATGGACGCGGGAGAGATGGTCGACGCGGCGCTGTCGGGTCTGGATCAGGGTGAACTGATCACCATTCCTTCGTTACCGAATGTCTCCGAGTGGGAAGCTTTTATGGCGGCGCGTCATGCGATGGCGCCGAATCTGTCCAGAAGCATGGCAGCGGCGCGTTACAAGTGAGGCGCCATGAATCGACTGAGGTATTTGCGCTATGAGTAATCGTCGGGTGGTAGTCACGGGCATGGGCCTGGTGTGTCCGTTGGGGAGCGGCGTCGAAGCGGTTTGGGCGCGTATGTTGGCTGGACGCTCCGGGGTGCGGGCGTTGCCGGACGAGGTGGTTGCCGATCTGCCGGCCAAGGTCGGTGGCGTGGTGCCGACTCTGGAGGAAGATGCCGAGGCGGGTTTTGACCCGGATCGGGCGACGCCGCCCAAAGAGCAGAAGAAGATGGACCGCTTCATTGTGTTCGCCATGGAAGCGGCGCGTCAGGCCGTGGAGCAGGCCGGTTGGCAAGCGCTCGACGCCAATGCCCAGGAGCGCACGGCTACTATTATCGGCTCGGGCGTGGGTGGTTTCGGCGCGATTGCCGATGCGGTGCGCACCACCGACAGCCGTGGTCCGCGACGGTTATCGCCGTTCACCATTCCTTCGTTTCTGGTCAATCTCGCCGCGGGCCATGTGTCGATCCAGCACGGTTTCAAGGGGCCTTTGGGGGCTCCGGTAACAGCGTGCGCGGCCGGGGTCCAGGCGATTGGCGACGCGGCGCGGCTGATTCGTTGCGGTGAGGCGGACATTGCGGTGTGTGGCGGCGCGGAAGCAGCGATCGATCGGGTCAGTCTCGCCGGATTTGCGGCGGCTCGGGCCCTGTCCAGCGGCTACAACGATACCCCGGAGCGCGCCTCGCGGCCGTTCGACAGTGGGCGCGATGGCTTCGTGATGGGCGAGGGTTCGGGCCTGCTGGTGATCGAATCCCTGGAACATGCCTTGGCACGCGGGGCTCAACCATTGGCCGAGCTGGTCGGTTACGGCACCAGCGCCGATGCCTATCATCTGACTGCGGGGCCGGAGGATGGCAGCGGTGCGCGTCGGGCGATGTCGCTGGCGCTGGCGCAGGCGGGCATTTCGCCGGCACAGGTGCAGCATCTCAACGCGCACGCCACCTCGACACCGGTTGGCGATTTGGGAGAGCTGGCGGCCATCAAGTCGTTGTTCGGCTCGGACAACAAGATCGCGGTGACGTCGACCAAGTCCGCCACCGGGCATCTGCTCGGCGCCGCAGGCGGAGTCGAGGCGATCTTTACCCTGTTGGCACTGCGCGATCAGGTGGTGCCGGCCACGCTCAACTTCGATAACGCGGATCCAGCCACCGAAGGCGTGGACATCGTTCACGGTCAGGCGCGACCAATGAACATCGACTACGCGATGTCCAACGGTTTCGGATTCGGCGGTGTGAACGCCAGCGTATTGTTCAAATACTGGGAGGACTAGTTCACGACAGGCAGGTGATGGCACGAATAGTGATTACTCATTCGCAGACGATTGTTGAACAATCACGAGGCGTTGAGTATGAGCAGCGGACTGTCCCTGGCCGACCACATCACATTGGAATTGCGCGCTGACATCATCGGCGGTCGTTTGCTGCCCGGCATGGCGCTGGTGGAAAACGATCTGGTGTCGGCCTACAACGCCTCGCGCAACACCATTCGCGAGGCGTTGCACCGTCTCGGGCAGGAAGGGCTGACCCGCTATGTCCGCAACAAGGGCGTGATGGTGCGCAGGCTGGGTGTCGATGATGTGCGCGATCTGTTCAAGGTTCGGCGCACCCTGGAACTGCAAGCCATCAGCGCCAGCCAGCCATTGCGTGAGTATCAGTCCGACCGGATGCTCGAAGCCCTGGAGGCCACCGAACTGGCCCGGGAGCGTGAGGACTGGCGCGCCGTCGGCACCCACAGCCTGGCCTTTCATCAACACATCGTCGGATTGCTGCGCAGTCCGTTGTTCGATGAGTTCTTCACCAACGTCGTCGCGCAACTGCGCCTGGTGTTTTGCACAGCCCCCGATGAATCACGTTTTCAGGCGCCCTGGCTGGTGCGCGACCGGCAGATACATGAGTTGCTGGCCGACGGCGACAAACGCGCGGCCGGCGACGCCATGAGCCGTTATCTCGACGATTCCGAACACCTCCTGTTGCAGATGCTTGCCCCTTCTTCCCATCACTGATCGAGGATTTTGTGCCATGTACAAAGACTATCCGGCGGCCTATCAAGTCAGCAAAGGCTCGGCCTTGCAGGTGGACACAGCCTTCTATGAACGGATCCGCGACCAGAAAGAGGGGCGCACGCTGATCGAGCAGTTCGAAGTGCCGATCCGCACCGGTCGCGCCTGGAATGTGCCGGCCGGGCATGTGTTCAGGGTCACGACCCCGGTCGGCCCGCAAGTCGGGGATTTCAACGTCTGGAATGCCCATGATCCGCGCGAGCGCTTGTGGGCGGCGCGGACCCGGCAGTTGCAGGGCGCCCATGTCAGCACCCATGACCGGCTCTGGTCGAACCTGCCATTTTTACGGCCGCTGGTGACCATTACCGACGACAGCCTGGCCGGTTATGGCATCGACGAACACGGCGGGCGTCTGCACGATCTGCTGGGAACGCGCTGCGATCCTTACGTGAACAAAATGCTTACCGGCGAAGACTTCCATCATCACTGCCACTCCAACCTGACTCGCGCCGTATTGCCCCATGGCCTGACCGAGTTCGATGTGCATGACGTGTTGAACATTTTCCAGTGCACCGGCCTGAACCACGACGACCTGTATTTCATGAAAGCCTGCCCGGCGCAGAAGGGCGACTATCTGGAGTTCTTTGCCGAGATTGATCTTTTGTGTGCGCTATCGACCTGCCCGGGTGGCGATCTGTCGCTGGCCATGTGGGGGCCGGATGCGCAGGATCCGTTGAGCGTCTGTCGCCCGCTGGGAGTAGAAATTTACCGGTTGGAGGATTCGTTGCTTGAAGGCTGGAGCCAGCCGGAGCGTGCGGCTTACAAGGGATTGCATGGCTTGCACATTGCCAAGGCGGCTTGGGAAAAGTGAAGGGTTTTTGTGGCGAGGGGGCTTGCCCCCTCACCACAATTTCGGTCAGCGGTCCTGCGCATCCTTGGCATCCGCTTCCGCGTTGCGTTCGGCGACGCGCTTACGTTGCTCTTCAGTCAATTCGACCTTGTTGGCGGTGTCACGCAGCATCATCAAACCGCCAACGATCGAGCCGATGGCAACGATCAGAATCAACCAGGCATACCAGGGCATAGGAGTTCTCCTTAAGGGCAGACCGGTGGACAAGGGTTTTGCCAACCGATCCTGCATACCACTTTTGAGCGATGGAATTTCGCAGTGGTTCCATTCTATGCCTGATCCGACAGCAGCACTGCGGCTGTTTAGAGCCCGGTCAACATCGCATCCGCCGGCGCATCGGCACGCAGTTGCGCGGTCAGCATGAAGTACACGAAACCCACTGCCATGAAGCCGAGGAAGATCAACCCGATCAAGGTGTTGAAGCAGGCCATCGCCACCAGGCAAACCACCGCCAACACCAGCGCAATGAATGGCAGCAACGGGTAGCAAGGCGCGCGGAAAGTGCGTTCCAGGTTCGGTTTTGCGCAGTTTGAACAGGCTGAGCATGCTCATGATGTACATCACGGTCGCACCGAATACCGCCATGGTGATCATTGCCGCCGTCAGCGTCATGCCGCCGAGGTTGATCAAGCCGTCACTGTAGATCGCCGCGATGCCGATCACGCCACCGGCGATGATTGCCCGGTGCGGGGTCTGGAAACGCGACAGTTTGGCCAGCGATGCCGGCAAGTAACCGGCCCGGGCGAGGGCGAAGAACTGCCGCGAGTAGCCGAGGATGATCCCGTGGAAACTCGCCACCAGGCCGAACAGGCCGATCCACACCAGCATGTGCAACCAGCTGGAGCTTTCGCCAACCACGGCTTTCATCGCTTGCGGCAGCGGATCGTTGATGTTCGACAGGGTGCGCCAGTCGCCGACACCCCCGGCAAAGAACATCACGCCCATCGCCAGCCGGCCCAGCCGTTGAGGGCGAAGTTGCTGAAACTGAAGGCCGGGGCGACCACGCCCATGAACACGATGTACGCCCCGACCGCTGCGTGTTTCGGGTCCAGGGCGGGAAACTGCACGTTCAGATAGGCGCCGATCGCCAAGGCAATCGCCGGTGGCGCGAAGACGAATTCGATCAGCGTCGCCAACCCGGCAATCAACCCACCTTTCTCGCCAAAGGCTCGGCGGCTGTAGGCAAAGGGACCGCCGGCATGGGGAATCGGGGTGGTCAGCTCGGTGAAACTGAAAATGAATGCTATTCACCTAAGAGTCTTGAGTCAGTGAGTAACCCGTGGCGAGGGAGCTCGCTCCCGCTTGAATGCGTAGCGCTCACAAAAATCGGCGATTGTTATCAGGTTTTTGGGGCCGCTGCGCAGCCCAACGCGAGCAAGCTCGCTCGCCACAAAGGTAGGCATGACTGAAGAATCGCGCTTAAGTGAACAGCGTTACTCTTTACACATTCTTTATGCCCCGCCACACCCCTCGATCTCGCTCCTTTACAGCCTCCCTGCCGACAATCACTCCACACGCGGCAATACGCCGTAACACGGAGAACTTCCATGAGCGTTCTGGACGGAGTGTCACTGCTATTGGCAGTGGGGCTGTTCATTTATCTGTTGGTTGCGCTGTTGCGCGCGGACCGGAACTAGGAGCGGCTATGCACAGTTATGACTATTGGCTGATCCTCGCCTTCTTCGCCGTGGTGCTGATTCCGGCACCGTTTCTGGGGCGCTTCTACTACAAGGTGATGGAAGGGCAGCGTACCTGGCTTTCGCCGATTCTCGGCCCGGTGGAGCGTGGCTGCTATCGGGTGGCCGGCGTCGATCCGCAGGCCGAACAAAGTTGGCAGAAATACACCCTGGCCTTGCTCGCCTTCAACCTCGCGGGCTTTTTGCTGTTGTTCGCGATCCTGATGTTCCAGGATCACTTGCCACTGAACCCGCAAAACCTGCCGGGCCAGGAGTGGACGCTGGCGTTCAACACTGCCGTCAGCTTCATGACCAACACCAACTGGCAGGCCTATAGCGGTGAAGCGTCCCTGAGCTACTTGAGCCAGATGGTTGGCCTCACCGTGCAGAACTTCGTCAGCGCCGCCACCGGTCTGGCGGTTCTGGTTGCACTGTGTCGCGGCATTGGTCGCAAGTCGACCAAAACCCTCGGTAACTTCTGGGTCGACATGACTCGCGCCACCCTCTACGGCCTGCTGCCTCTGTGCTTGCTGCTGGCGCTGTATCTGGTGTGGCAGGGTGTGCCGCAAACCTTCGCGCAATATGTGAATGCCGTGACGATGCAGGGCGTCGATCAGGTGATCCCGCTCGGCCCGGCCGCCAGCCAGATTGCGATCAAACAACTGGGGACCAACGGCGGTGGCTTCTTCGGCGTCAACTCGGCGCATCCGTTCGAGAACCCGACGGCGTGGAGCAACCTGTTCGAAGTCGCCTCGATCATTCTGATCCCGGTGGCGCTGGTGTTCACCTTCGGCCATTACGTCAAAGACCTGCGTCAGAGCCGCGCGATTATCGCCTGCATGCTGGCGCTATTTTTGATCGGCGGCGCGACTTCGCTGTGGGCTGAATACCAACCCAATCCGACCCTGGCCAACGTCGCCGTCGAACAGACCGCGCCGCTGGAAGGCAAGGAAGCGCGTTTCGGCACCACCGCCACCGTGCTGTGGTCGGTGACCACTACCGCAGCGTCCAACGGTTCGGTCAACGGCATGCACGACAGCCTCAACCCGCTGAGTGGCATGGTCGCGATGGTCAACATGATGGTCGGCGAAGTGATCTTCGGCGGCGTCGGTGCCGGGCTCTACGGCATGTTGCTCAACGTATTGATCGCGGTGTTCCTCGCCGGCCTGATGATCGGCCGTACGCCGGAATACCTCGGCAAGAAACTGCAAGCCCGGGAAGTTCAGCTGCTGGTGGTGACCTTGCTGGTGATGCCGGTGGGCGTGCTGGTGCTCGGCGCGATTGCCGCCAGCCTGCCAGGCCCGGTGGCGGCGGTGAGCAACCCCGGTGCTCATGGTTTCAGTCAGTTGCTTTACGCCTACACCTCGGCCAGTGCCAACAACGGCTCTGCCTTCGGCGGCTTCGGTGCCAACACTGCGTTCCACAACCTGATGCTGGGGCTGGGCATGTTGATCGGGCGCTTCGGTTACATCCTTCCGGTGCTGGCCCTGGCCGGCAGCCTGGCGATGAAGAAAACCGCGCCGATTGGCCAGAACAGCTTCCCCACCCATGGCCCGCTGTTCGTGACCTTGCTGACCGTGACCATTTTGCTGGTGGGTGGTTTGACCTTCTTGCCGACACTGGCGCTGGGTCCGATTGCTGAACACTTGAGCATGGGCTTCTGAGGATCTAATGATGAATATGCCCGTTACCAAAACCGTCGCCGCCAAAGCGCCGGAACAACCGAAAACTGCGATCTCGGCCCTCTGGCGCCCGGCGCTGGTGCAAGCGTTCGTCAAGCTCGACCCACGGCAATTGCAGCGTGCGCCGGTGATGCTGGTGGTGGAACTGACCGCCATCCTCACCACCGTGCTGTGTTTCATTCCCGACAGCGCCGTGCCGACCTTCGTTGCCGCGCAAATCGCGTTGTGGCTGTGGTTCACCGTACTGTTCGCCAACTTCGCCGAAGCGTTGGCCGAAGGTCGCGGCAAGGCCCGCGCCGACAGCCTCAAGGCCGGCAGTGTTGGCTTGAGCGCCCGGCGCAAAAGTGCCAATGGCAGCTTTCAGGTAGTGCCCGCCAGTAGCCTGCGCAAGGGCGACGTAGTGCGCGTCGAAGCGGGGGAGATGATTCCCGGCGACGGCGAGGTGATCGAAGGCATCGCGGCGGTCAACGAAGCGGCGATTACCGGTGAATCGGCGCCCGTGATTCGCGAGTCCGGCGGCGACCGTTCGGCCGTCACCGGCAACACTCGACTGGTGTCGGACTGGCTGCTGGTGCGAATCACCGCCAACCCCGGCGAGTCGACCCTGGACCGCATGATCGCGCTGGTCGAAGGTGCCAAACGCCAGAAAACCCCGAACGAAGTCGCGCTGGATATCCTGCTGATCGGCCTGACCCTGATCTTCCTGCTGGTGGTGGTGACCCTGCAACCGTTCGCCCACTTCGCCAACGGCAACCTGCCGCTGGTGTTCCTGGTGGCGTTGTTGGTCACGCTGATTCCGACCACCATTGGTGGTTTGCTGTCGGCCATCGGTATCGCCGGGATGGACCGTCTGGTGCGCCTGAACGTGATCGCCAAATCCGGTCGTGCCGTGGAAGCGGCGGGGGACGTGCACGTCCTGCTGCTGGACAAGACCGGCACCATCACCTTCGGCAACCGTCGCTGCAGCGCGGTTTATGCCGCACCAGGCGTCAGCGCCAAGGAACTGGCCGAAGGCGCGTTGTTCGCCTCTCTGGCCGATGACACCGCTGAAGGTAAATCCATCGTCGAGTACCTGCGCGGTCTTCACTCGCACCCCGAACCGTCCCCCGCAGTACTGACCGCCGTGCCGTTCAGCGCTGAAACCCGCCTGTCCGGTGTCGACTATCAGGGCCGGGTCTATCGCAAGGGCGCGGTGGATTCGCTGCTGAATTTCGTCGGTCTGAAACGCGCTGATCTGGCTCCCGCCCTGTCCCGGGAAATCGACACGATCGCCCAGAGCGGTGGTACGCCTCTGCTGGTGTGCGCCGACGGCAAATTGCTCGGTGTGATTCATCTGAAGGACGTGGTCAAACCCGGCATCCGCGAGCGTTTTGCCGAACTGCGCAAGCTGGGGATTCGCACGGTCATGGTTACCGGCGACAACCCGCTGACCGCCGCCGCGATTGCTGCCGAAGCCGGTGTGGATGACGTACTGGCCGAAGCCACGCCGGAGAAGAAACTGGCGCGCATTCGCCATGAGCAGAACGACGGTCGGCTGGTTGCCATGTGCGGCGACGGCGCCAACGACGCCCCGGCCCTGGCTCAGGCGGACGTGGGCATGGCGATGAACGATGGCACGCAGGCGGCGCGGGAGGCGGCGAACATGGTCGACCTCGACAGCGACCCGACCAAGCTGTTGGACGTGGTGCAGATCGGCAAGGAATTGTTGGTGACCCGTGGTGCGCTGACCACCTTTTCCATCGCCAACGACGTGGCCAAATACTTCGCGATCCTGCCGGCGCTGTTCGCCTCGATCTACCCGCAATTGGGTGTGCTCAACGTCATGCACCTGAGCAGTCCGCAGAGCGCGATTCTGTCGGCGATCGTGTTCAACGCCCTGATCATTGTGGTGCTGATTCCACTGGCGCTGCGCGGTGTGCGGGTGCAGGCGGCGAGTGCGGCGGCGTTGTTGCGACGCAATCTGCTGATCTATGGACTGGGCGGGATTCTGGTGCCGTTCGTGGGCATCAAGGCGATCGACATGCTGTTGACGGCGTTGCATCTGGTTTAGCGGCTGCTCTTGAGGCAGGGGCTTTTGTGGCGAGGGAGCTTGCTCCCGCTGGGCTGCGAAGCGGCCCCACCTCAGGCCCAATGTTGATTCAGGGCACCGCATTCACCGGGTTTACGACTGCTGCGCAGCCGAGCGGGAGCAAGCTCCCTCGCCACAGGTGATGTGTGTGCCTTCTAAGTGATGAGTATTCTTCGAATCGAGGATTTTGAAATGTCCACACTGATACGTCCGGCCCTGAGCCTGCTGGTGCTGATGACCCTGATCACCGGCGTCGCCTACCCCTTGGTGGTGACCGGCGTTGCCCAGGTTGTCTTCCCGGACCAGGCCAATGGCAGCCTGGTGCGCGACGCCGACGGCAAGGTCCGTGGCTCGTCGCTGATTGCCCAGGATTTTGTCGGCGACGCCTGGTTCCACCCACGGCCATCGGCCGGTGCCTTTGCCACTGTGTCGAGCAGCGCCAGCAACCTTTCGCCGAGTAATCCGGCGCTGGCCACTCGGGTGATCGAGGAGGCCAATAAGCTGCAGGTGGCCGGGCAGGGACCGGTGCCGTTGGCCATGCTGACCACCTCCGGCAGCGGCCTCGATCCGCACTTGCCACCAGAGTCGATTACCTATCAACTGGCGCGTGTCGCGGCAGCGCGCAATCTGCCGGTGTCTACGCTTGAACAACTGCTGGATGCGCACATCGAGCGGCCGTTGGTGGGGCCGCCGGTGGTGAATGTGTTTGAGTTGAATGCGGCGCTGGAAAAGTTGTAAAGGTTGGAAGGTTGGAAGGATCGTTCCCTCGCTCTGCGTGGGAATGCATCTATGGACGCTCTGCGTCCGCTTCGACTGGGACGCGGAGCGTCCCTGGCTGCATTCCCACGCAGAGCGTGGGAACGATCAACAAAGTGAACAAGGCAATGACAGATGAGTGACTCCGGCCGCGCCGACGCGCTGTTAGCAGACCTGCCCCGCGATGGCCGCGGCCGGCTCAAGGTGTTCCTGGGCGCCGCTCCGGGGGTCGGCAAGACCTACGCCATGCTCCAGGCCGCCCACACTCAACTGCGCCAGGGCGTGAAAGTCCTGGCCGGGGTGGTCGAAACCCATGGCCGCGCCGAAACCGAAGCACTCCTCGCCGGTTTACCGCAGCAGCCGTTGGTGCGCTCGGAATACCGTGGCGTGATGCTCGAAGAAATGGACCTCGATGGCTTGCTCGCCGCCAAACCGAAACTGGTGCTGGTCGACGAACTGGCCCACACCAATGCCCCCGGCAGCCGTCACACCAAACGCTGGCAAGACATCCAGGAATTGCTGGCTGCCGGCATCGACGTGTTCACCACGGTCAACGTCCAGCATCTGGAAAGCCTCAACGATCAGGTGCGCGGTATCACCGGCGTACAGGTGCGTGAAACCCTGCCGGACTGGGTGTTGCAAGAAGCCTACGAACTGCTGCTGATCGACCTGCCGCCGCGCGAGTTGCTGGAGCGTCTGCGCGACGGCAAAGTCTACGTGCCGGAGCAGGCGCGGGCGGCCATCGATGCGTTCTTCACCCAGACCAACCTCACCGCCCTGCGCGAACTGGCGATGCAAACCGCCGCCGCTCAGGTCGATAACGATCTGGCTCAGGGGTATCGTCAGTTGGGGCAAGCGGCGCCAGCGGTGCGTGGTCGCTTGCTGGTGGGCGTCGATGGCGATGCGCAGGCCGAGCGTCTGGTGCGTCACGCCAGTCGCGTCGCCCAGCGGCGGCATCTGCCGTGGAGCCTGGTGCATGTGGACAACGGCCGGGTTCGTGACGAACAGTCGCGCCTGCGCCTGCAAAGCGCCCAGCAACTGGCCGAACGCCTCGGTGGCGAAGTGGTGTTGCTGCGCGCCGGTGAGGTGGCGAAAACCCTGATTCAGCACGCCGCTGAACGTCGCGCCAGCCTGGTACTGGTGGGCCAGTCACGCCAGCGTTTGCGTCGACGCTTGTTCGGCGGCGGTCTGGCGTCGCGCTTGCTGCGCGATGCTCGCGGGCTGGAAATCAACGTGCTCGACAGCGATCACGAACAGCATCAGCCACGTCAGCGTTCGGTGCAGTCGCTGGTGTGGTTCGATTACGCCTTGGCGCTGGTGGCGACGGTGCTCGCCAGTGCCCTGGCCTGGGCGGTGTCGAGCGTCTTGCCGCTGCCCAACATTTCGTTGGTGTTCCTTGCGGCGGTGTTGCTGGTGGCGGTGCGCAGCAGTCTTGGCCCGGCGCTGGCCTGTGCGGCGCTGTCGTTTCTGACTTATGACTTTCTGTTCATTCCACCGAAATTCTCATTTGCCATCCAGCGCGAAGAAGACGTGCTGACCTTGCTGTTCTTCCTGCTGATGGCGGCCCTGACCGGTAACCTTGCCGCGCGGCAACGGCGGCAACTGGAAGCCTTGCGCGACACTCAGGAGGAGACCAGCGAACTGCTCGACCTGTCGCGCAAACTCACCGCCGCCACCGACCGTCAGGCCGTGGTCAGCGCCGCGGCCCAGCATCTCAACGGCTGGAGCGACCTGAAACTGTGCCTGCTCAATCGCGATGGCCAGAGCGGCTGGAAAGTCGAAACCGGTGGGCCGCTGGAGTTTTCCGAGGCCGAGCGCGCCGCCGCTGATTGGGCCTGGCAACACGATCAACCGGCAGGCGCGGGCACCGGCACCTTACCGTTCGGACGTTGGTGGTGGTGGCCATTGTCGGTGGACGACGGGCCGCTGGCATTGCTCGGCGTGTGTGCCAAAGAAGGCCAGACCCTGAGTGGCCAGCGTCGGCGCTTGCTGACCGCGCTGAGCCAACCGTTGGCCCAGGCGTTGGCCCGGGCGCAACTGGCCGATGATCTTGAGGCCGCGCGCTTGCATGGCGAAACCGAACAGTTGCGCAGCGCGCTGCTGGCGTCGGTGTCCCACGATTTGCGCACGCCGTTGACCTCCATGCGCGGCAGCATCGATAGCCTGTTGGCGCTGGGCGAGGCGATTCCGCTTGCGGACCGTCGCGAACTGCTCGAAGGCACCCGCGATGAAGCCGAACGGCTGGATCGCTACATCCAAAACCTGCTGGACATGACTCGCCTCGGTCACGGCGCCCTGAAGCTGGCGCGGGACTGGGTATCGCCGGCAGACATCGTCGGCAGTGCACTCAATCGTCTGCGCGCGGTGCTGGCGTCGTTGCACGTCGTGACCGAAGTGCCGGCCGAACTGCCGCTGCTCTATGTGCATGCCGCGTTGATCGAGCAAGCACTGGTCAATGTGCTGGAAAACGCCGCGCGTTTCTCACCGCCCCACGGACGTCTTGAATTGCGCGCCGGCGCCACTGACAGCGAGCTGTTTTTTTCGGTGAGCGATGAGGGGCCGGGGATTCCGGAAGAGGAACGGGCGAAGGTTTTCGACATGTTCTACACCGCTGCTCGTGGCGATCGTGGCGGGCAGGGGACGGGGTTGGGGCTGGCAATCTGTCAGGGTATGGTCGGTGCCCATGGCGGGCGGATCAGCGTCGCCGACGGCATCGAAGGGCGCGGCACCTGCATCACGCTGCACTTGCCGTTGCAGACTCAGCCGGGATTGGACAGTGAAGCCTGATCCCGCCTGCGCTACTCTCTTGCCACCTCTTTGTGTTGATGTGAATTCATGAGCCAGACCGCGACCATTTTGGTCATTGACGACGAACCGCAGATCCGTAAATTCCTGCGCATCAGCCTCGCCTCCCAAGGCTACAAAGTGCTGGAGGCCGGCACCGGCTCGGAAGGCCTGGCCCAGGCCGCATTGAACAAACCCGACCTGCTGGTGCTCGACCTCGGCCTGCCGGACATGGACGGCCAGCAGGTATTGCGCGAGTTTCGCGAGTGGTCGACGGTGCCGGTACTGGTGCTCTCGGTGCGCGCGAGTGAAGGACAGAAAGTCCAGGCGCTGGATGGCGGCGCCAACGACTACGTGACCAAGCCGTTCGGCATCCAGGAGTTTCTCGCCAGGGTGCGCGCCTTGCTGCGTCAGGCGCCAACGGGTGAGGCCCAGGAAGCGGCGCTCAATTTCGGTCCGCTCACTGTCGACCTGGCTTATCGCCGGGTGCTATTGGACGGCGCCGAAGTGGCGCTGACGCGCAAGGAGTATGCGGTGCTGGCGCAACTGGCGCGGCATCCGGGGCGGGTGATCACCCAGCAGCAATTGCTCAAGGACATCTGGGGCCCGACCCACACCGAGGACAGCCACTATCTGCGGATCGTAGTCGGGCATTTGCGGCAGAAACTGGCGGATGATCCGACTCAGCCGCGGTTCATCGTCACCGAGGCGGGGGTGGGGTATCGGTTGTTGAGTGAAGTCAGCCTTTAGTTCTGTTGATCGCTCCCATGCTCTGCGTGGGAACGATCGTCAGTATGCTTTACCGCCAATCTTCATTGCGCTCACTCTCATACCGATCCAGCGTATCCCGGGCAATCTCCCGCCCCAGCGCGATCAACTCCGGCGCCTTGTAGAACTCGAAAAAACGGCACACCCGCTTGGGCACGTTGATCAGGATATCCGGTGGATACCCGGCAATCTTGTACTGCGCCAATGAGGTCTGCATTACCTCGAAACTCTGGTTGATCAGGTCCAGCAAAGACGCCGGCCCGACGTTGTCGATGATGAACGACCCGGTGGCGGATTTCGGTGCGCCGTCGCTTTCCGGGGCCGCCGCCGGTTGCTGGGCTTCGGGCTGGGCGGATTCGATCCACGGGTTGATCTCGGCCGCATCTGCCATCAGCGCTTCCTTTTCGAGAAGCAGCAATTGCTCCGCCTGTTTGCGGCGGAAAGGCAATTTCGAGCCCAGCGAGCTGATCAGGCTGTCGAAGCGAGTCTTGAATGCCGCCGGGCGCTGGATCACCGGCAGTTGATAGTGACGCTGGTTGGTGGAGTTGAGGTTGACCGCGATGATCAGGTCGCAATGGCTCGACACCACCGGCACGATCGGCAACGGATTGAGGATGCCGCCGTCCACCAGCATGCGGTTGCCCTGCATCACGGGGGTGAACAGGCTGGGGATCGCCGCCGACGCACGCATGGCCTGGTGCAGGCAACCTTCCTGGAACCAGATTTCCTGCTGGTTTGTGAGGTCCGTGGCCACGGCTGTGTAGGGGATGCGCAGGTCTTCGATATTGATCTCGCCGACGATCTTGCGGATCTGCCCGAAGACCTTCTCCCCGCGAATCGCGCCCAGGCGGAAGCTGACATCCACCAGACGCAACACGTCGAGGTAATCCAGGCTCTCGATCCAGTCGCGATAATCATCGAGTTTGCCGGCGGCATAGATCCCGCCAACCACCGCGCCCATGGAGCAACCGGCGATGCAGGCAATGTCGTAGCCACGCCGTTCGATCTCTTCAATGACGCCGATATGGGCGTAGCCCCGGGCACCGCCCGAGCCCAACACCAGTGCGACACGCTTTTTCATGAATCGACCTCTCTGACAAGGTTCAACAATGCACCCATCGAGGGGCACGCTTCAATCGCTATGGTCGTTCGACGGGAGCTGGCGTCGTTTTTTGACACTCAACGAAGGCGAGTAGGTATCCTCGCGAGCGCTATAGTTTCCACTGCGGGTCCAAGGCACTTTTCACGCGCCAGAGCGGTCTTACCTGCACGACTGTCTACTATCTTTGAGGTGTGAGTGATGAAAGCCTGGATTTGTGTGCCTTTGATTGCGTTGGCGCTTGCCGGTTGTGCCGGTAAAACCGCTTACCGTGACAGCTGCGGTAGCCAGATCGACGCTGCCTGGCACGAACTGGATCTGGCCAAGGCCGAGGGTTTCGCCGGGACTGTCAGCTACTCCAAGGCGCTGTCGTTGCTGACTGGTGCCAAGACCCAGCAACAATTCGAAGCGTACGAGGGTTGTACCAGAAAGGCCGAGAAGGCACGTTTCTACATTCGTGAGTCCCGCGCCGGCCGTTGAGGCATGATGGAGCGTACTCAGGGTAATTCGATTCAGGGAGTACGCGATGTCTGCCGTGGTTGATCGGTTGGTGGCTCAAGTACTGGGCCTGGAAGTCCGTTTGCTGGCCTGTCAGGCTCGCTTGAGTGCCCGCACCGATCCCGAAGCGCTGCACGATCTGCGCACCACCGTGCGCAGATTGCGCAGCCTGCTGCGACCCTTGCGCGGTTTGCCCGGGGTAGAACAACTGGAAGCAGCGTCGTCCCGGGTCGGCCAACTGACCACACCGTTGCGTGATCGTGAAGTGCTGGCAGCGTACTTGCTCCAGCACAATCAACCCGAGGCCGCGCACCGGCGCATGGCGCGGATGGCTGAGGCTTATCCCGCCGTGGCGATGAGCCCGGAGCTGACCCAGTTGTTGATGATCCTCGACGCCTTTCCGCGGTTCCTGCGGGCCTCCCAACGCCAGGGTTTGCTCAAGGGCTTGCGCCAGCGCATCGAAAAACGCCTGGCCAAACAATGGAAGAAACTCGACCAGGCCCTGCACGATCCCGCCCATGACCGCCATCGTCTGCGCCTGCTGATCAAGCGTGCGCGTTATGGCATCGAAGCTTATCCCGAACTGGATCGTTTGCCGGAAGCGGCCATGCCCAGGCTGAAGTCGGCTCAGGCTGCCTTGGGGGATTGGCACGACAGCTGGCAATGGCTGGCCCGGGCCAAGGAAGAGCCTGATTTGCAGCCATGTGTCGAAGTCTGGAAAACCACCATGGCCCAGGCCGAAGAGCGCGCCGACCGTGTTCTCGACAAACTCAGCAGAGCCTGTTTCAAATCCTGAAACCACCACGAATCCCCACGAATCCAATGTGGGTTCCAGCCGAGCACGGCCCATCTGTCAGTAATTTTGGCCGGAATAAGCGCTGTGCCGGCCTTGCGGGCTGGTTAAGATCGCTCCATCCATTTTCCAGTCTCTGAGGTTCCCATGCGCTTTTCCGATCTGCTCGACGCTGTTCGCAGCCAGCCTCAGGAAGTGTCTATTCCACCTGAGTGGGGCCAGGGGCGGGCGAGTTTTGGTGGTCTGATAGCTGCCTTGCAATACGAAGCCATGCGCGCAAAAGTCCCGGCGGATCGTCCGGTGCGCTCGCTGGCAATCACCTTTGTCGGCCCGGTCGAGCCCGATGTACCGGTCAGTTTTGAAGTCGACGTATTGCGCGAAGGCAAAGCCGTCAGCCAGGTGCTGGGCCGGGCGATGCAGAAGGGGCAGGTGGTGACGCTGGTCCAGGGCAGCTTCGGCGCTTCGCGAACCTCCGAAGTGGTGGTCGCGGCCAACCCGGCTCCTGAGATGAAGCATTGGGACGACTGTCAGGAACTGCCGTACATCAAGGGCGTGACCCCGGAATTCATGCGCTACCTGGCCATGCGCTGGAGTATCGGTGGCATGCCGTTTACCGGTAACAAATCGCGGGACATGGGTGGTTGGGTACGCTTGCGCGGGGATGGGGAGGGCGAGTCGGTCAGCGAAGCCCATATCCTGGCGCTGGTCGACGCCTGGCCGCCGTCCTTGTTGTCGCATCTGAAGAAACCGGCGGCAGGCAGCACGCTCACCTGGACCATCGAATTCGTCCAGCCGTTGCTGGCGTTGAGTACGCTGGACTGGTGCAAGTATCTGGTGGACATCGAACATGCCGCTGACGGCTACGGGCACGCCGCCGCCAATCTCTGGAGCGAAGACGGTCAGTTGATCGCCATGAGTCGGCAGACCGTCACGATTTTCGCCTGATCAGCGATGGCGACGGTGGCGTTCGCGCCAGGCGCGCCACCAGCCGCCACTGAAGAAAAACCGGGGGAAGGTCAGGAACTGCTCGACCAGCAAGCGTGATACTGCGTCTTTGCGATCACTGAACGGCTCGGAGGCTTGCGCCTCCAGGCTATGACCGTGACGCTGCAGGCCCAGGGCGGCAATCAGGCCGATGACGCCAATTGCGAAGCTCGCCAGATCCAGGCTGAACACCCCCGACACCATCAGCAAAAACGCCACGATGAACAGCGGCACGGCAATCAGGTGCAACACCAGATTGGTCGGGTGCTGGTGATTGTGCGGGTACAGGCGCCATTGCCAGGCGGGAAGGTTGGGATGACGTTTGCCCATGATGCTTATCCTTGGTTCGTTGAGGCTCATGAACAAAGAATAGGTCGGGCGAAAGCCGTCGGCGAATCAAGGCTGGCTATCGGCGCGATAGGGGTCATGGTCGATATTCATGTTGACCGCCTTCGCGGGCCCTTAAAGCTTGAGCTGCCCGATGGCCTTGCTCAATTCCCCGGCCAACATCGCCAATTCATTGCTGGTAATCGCCGAGTTCACGGTCTGCTTCACGGTGTTCTCGGTCACGTCGCGAATGCTCACCACGGCCCGATTCATCTCCTCCGCCACATGACTCTGCTGCTCGGCCGCCACCGCGATCTGCGTATTGCTTTCACGCATTTGCGCCACCGCACCGGTGATTTCAGCCAGGGCCACACTGGCTTCCTGGGCCTGTTGCATGCAGTCGTCCGCCTTGTACGAACTTTCCTGCATGAAATCCACCGCGTCCCGAGTCCCGGCCTGCAGCGCTGAAACCATGGTGGTGATCTCGTCGGTGGACGTCTGGACCCGTTTGGCCAGGTTGCGCACTTCATCGGCGACTACCGCAAACCCTCGGCCCATTTCACCGGCCCGGGCCGCTTCGATGGCCGCGTTCAGGGCCAGCAGGTTGGTTTGTTCAGCGATGCTGTGAATCACGTTGACCACGCCGTTGATCTTCTGGCTGTCCTCGGCCAGGCGCTGAATCATCTCGGCGGTTTGCTGCACGCCGGTGGACAATCCGCCAATCGATTTTTGCACCCGAGTCACCACTTCCTGACCGCTGCCAGCCAGGGTATCGGCGGTTTGCGAGAGGTCGCGGGTGGCGCCGGCATGTTGGGCAATGTGATGGACCGTGGCGGTCATTTCGTTGATCGCCGTGGCGGCCTGATCGGTTTCGCTTTGCTGGCCGAGCATGCCGTGACGCACTTCATTCATGCTCGCGGCCAGTCGCGCGGCGCCGACGTCCAGTTGCCGGGCGGTGCTGGCGACAGTGTTGACCACCCGCTGGTAGCCGGCCTGCATGGCATTGAAGGCGTTGGCCATCTGCCCGACTTCGTCCTTGCAGGCCAGGGGCACACGGGCCGACAGGTCACCGCTTTTCTCGACGTGGAGCATCACGTCTTTCAAGGTGTTGAGCTGGCTGAGCAGGAAGCGGATCAACAGTTGCGACGCGCCGAGCATCGCCAGCATCAGGATGAACACCGCTACCGCGTAGTGAGTGAAGCGCTCGCCGAACACCTGGCTCAGGCTCGGGCTGTAGGCAACGACCGCGACCTGTTGACCGTCGGGACGAGCGAACACCTCGGCACCCATCAACGGATTTTCCCCGAACAGCGGCATGGCATTGATCTGGACCCAACCGAGGGTATCGGTCAGTTCCAGAAGTGGTTGCCCGTTCAGTAAAGGCGCCTGCCCACGATTGAAGGTCAGCAGGTTGTCGGCCTTGGGCAGCGGCTGCCCGGCAGGCCAGGCATTGAGCAATCGTGCCTGGGCCTGGGCCGATACTTGCGCGGCGTGACTGCGGGCCTGTTGTTCGAGCTGCACGGCGTACAGCACCAGCAACAGGGTGGTGACAAAGGCGACGGCGTTGACTGCCCAGAATTTGTATTTCAGCGAGATATTGCTAAGCCAGGCACCCATGGAGGTCTTCTCTGATAGCGGAAACAGTTTTGGCAAGGTGCCATTATTGTGCCGCTACTCAGTGCGTCGAATCTTGATATGGGTCAATGACCGCCACGGTTCTCAAGTGGTTACTGGGGGATCGAGGGCAACCCGAAAAACGCCCGGGCGCTGGCGGTGCTGTGGGCGGCGAGATCTTCCATGCTTTCCCCGCGATGCAACGCCACTTCACGCAACACTTCAGTCAGATACGCCGGCTCGTTGCGACCGTTCTTCGGCTTGGGGCGCAAGCTGCGGGGCAGCAGATACGGCGCGTCGCTCTCCAGCATCAAGCGCCCGCGTTTAATCTCCTTGACCAACGGATGCAGGTGCGTGCCCCGGCGTTCGTCGCAGATCCAGCCAGTGATGCCGATGTGCAAATCCAGATCGAGATAGCTGAACAGCGCCTTCTTTTCTCCGGTGAAGCAGTGCACCACGGCAGCCGGCAACCGGTCGCGGTAATCGTGCAGGATCTCCAGCAGTCGTTGACTGGCGTCGCGCTCATGCAGGAACACCGGCAGTTGCAGTTCGACCGCCATTGCCAGATGTTCTTCGAGGACTTTTTCCTGTTGCGGGCGGGGCGAGAAATCACGATTGAAATCGAGGCCGCATTCACCCACGGCCACTACGTTCGGCTCCTTGAGCAAACTGCGCAGACGCTGGGCGCTGTCGGCGTTCCAGTCGCTGGCTGAATGCGGGTGAATGCCGGCGGTAGCGAACAGTCGTTGAGCGCTTTCGTCCAGTTGCCGGCACAGTTCCAGCGCCTGTTCGCTGCCCTCGACGCTGGTCCCGGTAAGCACCAGTTGGCAGACCCCGGCAGCGTAGGCTCGGTCGAGTACAGCCTGGTGTTTGTCGGCAAAACTGGGGTTGGTCAGGTTGACGCCGATATCGATGAGTTGCATGGTGCTACCTCGGACCAAAGGCCGGAAAGCATATCAGAGCTGTAGATTTATAAGAAAAACCAAGAACTACAACGAGTTAAAACTGTCTGTTGAGGCCGCGAGGCAGGTCGGGGTTGGTAGATTTGCCATCACTGTGCCACTCTCTCGCACTTTATCAGCGCTTCAAGCGCTCTGTTTCTGTTGCCCGATGTCATGAAATCACTCATGAGGTTGGCCAGTATTCTTTCCGGAGAGTGGATGACACGTCCCTCGGTTTTGTTACTGCTGTGTTGTTCGTTGCTGCTGCCGATGCCGGCGGTTGCGCGTCTGGCCGGGCCGTTGCAAGCCGTACCGGCAGCCAAGGTCCGCGACCTGGCGGAGATTCGCAGTAGCCGTGTGCTGCGGGTGCTGGTCAACCAGAGCCGCAACAGCTCCGGCGAAGTCCAGGGCCAGGCCATCGGCGTCGAATACCACCGCCTGCGGGCTTTCGAGCAATACCTTAATGGCCACGCCCGTGACGGCCAGGAAATCACCCTCAAGATCATTCCCAAAGCCAAGGATCAACTGCTCGGAGCGTTGCAGCGCGGGGAGGGCGATCTGGTCGCGCCGGGGGAATTGCTTGATCCGCAATCGGGGCACGCGGTCAGCACCAGTGAGCCGATTGCCAGCGACGTGCCGTTACTGCTGGTGGGGATCAAAGGCGAACGGCGTTACACCCACCTTGAACAACTCTCGGGTAAAACCCTCGCGCTGCCTACCGGCAGTGCTGCCGGGGATGCGGTCAGCCAGATCAATCAGAAGCTCGCGCTGCACAAACTGCCCCCGGTGAAGATCGAGTGGGTCGACCCAAGCCTGGCCGTCGAGGACGTACTGGAAATGGTCCAGGGCGGGATCTTCCATCTGACCATCGTCGAGCAACCGATCGCCGAGCGCTGGGGCAAGATCCTGCCCAAGTTGCGCTTCGATCGACAGGTGCTCATTAATGAGCCGGGCGAGGAATACTGGTTCGTACGTCGCGACGCCTCGATGTTGCGGGCGAGCATCGACCGTTTCCTGACCACCTACAAGCAACCGTCGGACCAGGATGCGGCGTTCCTGCGGATCTACCGGCGCCTGTATCAAGTGCACTATCCCTTGGCCAAGGCCGATCGTCAGCGCCTGGAAAAACTTCGACCGGTGCTGCAAAAACACGCTCAAGCCCAGGACATGGACTGGCTGAACCTGGCAGCGCTGGCCTTCAAGGAATCGGCGTTGCAACCCTCCGCCAGAAATGGCGGTGGCCCCACCGGCCTGATGCAAATAACACCTTCGGCCGCCCAACGGGTTGGCGTCAGTGACATTCAGAATCTCGATGCCAATGTGCAGGCCAGCGCCAAGTACCTGGCGATGATCCGCCGCAAATTCTTTGCCAGCCCCAAACTCAACGAGCGCGAACGGATGGCGTTCGTGCTGGCGGCCTACAACATGGGACCGGAGCGGGTCCAGGGCATGCGGGCCGAGGCTCGGCGGCGCGGCCTGAATCCTAATCAGTGGTTTTTCCAGGTTGAGCGCATCGCCATGGAGCAGGTGGGAATGGGGGCTGTCAGCTATGTTAATAGCGTGAACAAGTATTACCTGGCGTTCGATCGGGAGCGGGAATCGTTGGAGCCTCAGGGGCAGAAAGTTGCCTTACGTAAATGATCGACTAATCTGATTGTTATGGTGCGTTTTTTGCGCTTTTAACATGAGATAAACCGATTAATATGGCGACCAACCAACACACTCTCACAATGGATGACACAGCATGAGCACACTGATCAACAAGGTACTGTCTACCCGCGCTGGCTACGGCCTGACGATTCTGCGGATTTTCGTCGGCATCATCTTCGCGGCCCACGGCTCACAGAAACTCTTCGGGGCATTCGGCGGCTACGGCATTGCCGGCACCGCGCAGTACATGGAAAGCATTGGATTGGCGCCCGGTCACCTGATGGCAATCCTGGCTGGTGGTACTGAATTCTTCGGCGGTCTGGCGCTGATCATCGGCCTGCTGGCGCGTCCGGCGGCGTTGGGGCTGACCTTCCTCTCGCTGGTTGCGATTTTCTCGGTGCACATCAGCAACGGTCTGTTCATGGCCAACAACGGTTATGAATTCGCCCTGGCCTTGCTCGGTGGCAGCCTCGCAGTGCTGATCGAAGGCGCAGGCAAGCTCTCGGTCGACCGCGCCATCTCCGACTGACCGCTCTGACTCGACAAAAAGGCCCGCGCAGTGTGATGCACTGTGCGGGCCTTTTTTTGTTGCTGGCGATTCTTGACACTGTCCGGTCAGCTTCTCTAGGATGCTGCTCATGCGCCGATTTAAACAGCTACTTGCGGGGCGCCAGGTGACTCATTCAGTTGCCGATAGAAGCTTGAAACAGGCTTCGAAATACCGCTAAAGCGCTGGTTCGGTGTTGCCTCTCACCTGCCATGCAGACTTTTGAGGCAGAGACACGACACAATGAATGCATTGAACCCCGTTGTACGCCCCGCGCCGATTACGGCACATCTCACCCAGCGCAATCCAAAAATCCTGCTTGGCGGTAAACATCAGCCGACGCTGTTGCGTTACCTCGATGGCTGGCCACGTCGCACCGGCGGTCCGGCAGCATTCCTGATCCAGTTTGTCGAAGATGGCGAGTCGCTGGAGCGCTTCGCGACAGACAGTTTCGATCTGGCGGTGATTCAGGCACCCAGCGCCGAGGACGCGCCTGAAGTGATCAGGCAACTGACCCGCGTCGCGCGCCAAGGGCTGATTGCCCGCTGCTGAGGCTCAGGGTTCTACGGCTTAGAGCACCGTGGCTCAAAAATAGTCGATTGCCACGATATACACGCACTGCTCACCGGTTGGTGTCTGCACTCGCACTTCGGCGTCCAGTGCCTTGCCGATCAAGGCGCGGGCCAGCGGTGAGTCGATGCTGATCAGGCCTAGCTTCAGGTCCAGCTCATCCGGGCCGACGATGCGATAGCGCGACTCTTTGCCGTCCTCGTCTTCGATCGTGACCCAGGCGCCAAAGTAGACCTTGTTCGGATCGCTGGGCTTTTCACTGACCACCTTGAGCGCTTCCAACCGTTTGGTGAGAAAGCGCACACGGCTATCGATCTCGCGCAGCATCTTTTTGCCGTAGGTGTATTCGGCGTTTTCCGAGCGATCGCCCTGGGCTGCCGCCTCGCTGACCGATTGCGTCACTTGCGGTCGGCGCACATGCCAGAGCTCATGAAACTCGGCGCGCATCCGCGCTTCACCTTCGGGGGTGATCAGCGCGGTGCCGGCGGTGCGGGGAGGGCGATAACGGCTCATGGCGACTTCTTGTGGTTGAGTTCTTGAATCGGGTTTTTAAACAAGCGTACTTGAGTTTATCAACCCTCGCGCAAGACTGTCAGCGGGCTGGCGTTCAAGGCGCGGCGCGTGCCGAACACACCGGCACCGCCGATCAGCGCCGCGCCGATCAGCGGCATGACCAGCAGCCATGGATGCGGATGCCAGGGCAGATCGAAGGCGTAGCGGTAGAGCACCAGGCTCACCAGTTCCGAGCCCAATGCCGCCAACAGCCCGCTGACCGCGCCGAGCAAACCGAACTCGATTCGCCGGGCCCTGACCAGCAACTGCCGTTCGGCGCCCAGCGCTCGCAGCAACGCGCCTTGGCGAATACGTTCATCGAGGGTGGCCTGCAAGCCGGAGAACAATACCGCCATCCCCGCCGCCAACACGAACAACAGCACGTACTCCACTGCCAGGGTCACTTGCGCGAGAATGCTGCGTAACTGCTCCAGCAACGCTTCGACTTGCAGGATGGTCACCGCTGGAAAACTGCGGGACAGGTCGACGATCTGCTGGTCGTGACCGGGTGCCAGATAGAAACTGGTCAGGTAGGTCGCCGGCAAATCCTTCAAGGTGCCGGGCTGGAAGATCATGAAAAAGTTCGGCTGGAAGTTGTCCCAGTTGATCTCCCGCAGGCTGGTGACTTTCGCCTCCCGATTGACCCCGCCAACGCTAAACACCATGTGATCGCCGAGCTTGAGCTTGAGGCTTTCGGCAACTTTGCCTTCCACCGAAACACCGGGTAGTTCATCCGCCGGTTGCTGATCCCACCAGTTGCCGGCGGTGAGCTTGTTGCCCGCCGGCAGGTCCGCCGCCCAGGTCAGGCTCAGGTCGCGTTGAATGGCCCGGTCACCGGCCGAGTCCTTGCTGACGATCTCCTGCACCGGTTTGCCATTGATGCTGATCAGCCGTCCCGGCACCACCGGGTACAGCGGTGCCGATTGTGCTGACAGCTCCATCAACCGATCGCTGAAGGCTTGTTTGTCCGCCGGCAGAATGTTCAGGGCGAAATAGTTCGGGGCATTTTTCGGCAACTGGTTTTGCCAGGTGTCGAGCAGCTCGCCACGCAGCAAAGCGATCAACGCCATCGACAGCAGAATCAAGCCGAAGGCCAGGGATTGACCCGCCGCCGCCAGTGGATGGCGCAACAGTTGGCCCAACCCCAGACGCCATGGCAATGAGGCGCGGGCCAGCATCCGGCGCAGGCTCTTGAGCAGCAGCAAGAGCAAACCGCCAAGCACCAGTGCCGCGATCACGCCGCCGCCGAGCAGGGCGAAAGTCAGCACCAGGTCCAGGCTCAAACGCCACATGATCAGGCCGAGGGCGCCCAACGCCGCGCCATAGACCATCCAGGTGCTGGAGGGAATCGGTAGCAAGTCCCGGCGCAATACCCGCAGCGGTGGGACTCGCCCCAAAGCGGCCAACGGCGGCAGGGCGAAACCGGCCAGCGCGACCAGCCCGGTGCCGATCCCCGCAATGGCCGGCAACAGGCCTCCCGGTGGAACGTCAGTCGGCAGTAAATCATGCAGCAGCGCAAACAGCCCGAGCTGCGCCAGCCACCCAAGCAGGGCGCCGCTGATGCTGGCGAGCAGTCCGAGAACTGTCAGTTGCAGACTGAACAGCACCATGGTTTCCCGGCGGGACAGGCCCAGACAGCGCAGCAATGCACTGGCATCGAATCGGCGGGTGGCGAAGCGTGTCGCCGACAACGCCACCGCCACGCCGGACAGCAGCACCGCTACCAGGCTGGCCATGTTCAAGTAACGTTCGGCCTTGCCCAAGGCACCGCCGATCTGCCGATTGCCATCGCGGGCATCCTGGATGCGCTGGTTGGCGGCCAGGCCTGGCTTGATCAATTGACGATAGGTTTCCAGCGCCTGGGCGTTGCCGCGCCAGAGTTCGCGGTAACTGACCCGGCTGCCGGGTTGCACCACGCCGGTCGCCTCGAGGTCGCTGAGATTGATCAGCACCCGTGGCGTCAGGCTGTAGAAGTTACCGGCGCGATCCGGTTCGTAGGTCAGCACCCGCGCCAGTTTCAGGGTTTTCATGCCGACATCGATGCTGTCGCCGATCTTCAAGTCCAGTGCAGTCAGCAGTCGCGCTTCAACCCAGGCTTCGCCGGGTTTCGGACCGCCACCGGGTGCTTCCTGCGCGAACGGCGCGGGGGCGCTTTTCAGTTCGCCGCGCAACGGGTAGACGTCATCGGCGGCTTTGATGCTGGACAGCTGAATACCGTTGTCGGTGGCAATGACACTGGAAAATTCCACCACCTGAGCATGTTCAAGGCCCAGCTCGATGCCACTGTTGATCTGTTCCGGCCGCGCCGGCGAACTGCCTTCCAGCAACAGGTCGGCGCCGAGAAACTCGGTGGCGCGCAGCATCATGGCGCCGTTCAGGCGGGCGCCGAAGTATCCGATGGCGGTACTCGCCGCCACGGCCACCAGCAAGGCGAAGAACAACACGCGCAACTCACCGGCGCGGGCATCGCGCAGCAGTTGGCGAATGGCGAGACTGAACAGGCGCAACAGCGGCAGGCGTGCCATCAAGGCTCCAGAGGGGCGACCAGCAGGCCGGCTTCAAGGCGGATCAGGCGCCGGCAGCGATGTGCCAGGCGTTCGTCATGAGTTACCAGCACCAGGGTGGTGCCGCGTTCCTTGTTGAGTTCGAATAGCAGATCGCTGATGCGCTCGCCAGTGTGGCTGTCGAGGTTGCCGGTGGGCTCATCGGCGAACAACACATCGGGCTCGGCGGCGAAGGCACGGGCAATCGCCACACGCTGCTGTTCGCCACCGGAGAGCTGGCGCGGCGAGTGGGTCAGGCGTTGACCCAGGCCGACCCGTTGCAACAGCTCGGTGGCGCGCTCACGGGCGTCTTTGCGGCCATCGAGTTCCAGTGGCAGCATGACGTTTTCCAGGGCGTTGAGGCTGTCGAGCAGTTGAAAGGATTGGAAGACAAACCCCACGTGCTCGGCGCGAATGCGCGCGCGCTGGTCTTCGTCGAGATTGCTCAGGCCTTGGCCGGCGAGAGTGACTTCGCCGCTGCTCGGCAGGTCGAGGCCGGCAAGCAGACCGAGGAGGGTGGATTTGCCGGAACCGGAGGCGCCGACAATGGCCAGGCTATCGCCCTTGTTCAGTTCCAGGCTGAGTTCGTGCAGGATAGTCAGTTCACCTTCCGCGCTGGGAACCACTTTGCTGAGGTTCTTCGCGGTGAGAATGCTTGCGCCCATGGAGAATCCGATGCGTGTGTGGTTTTTGAGTGCTGGCCTGGCCTTGATGTGCATGGCCCAGAACGCAGCGGCGGGTACAGTCCTGATCGTTGGCGATAGTATCAGCGCCGGTTTCGGCCTGGATACCCGGTTGGGGTGGGTGTCATTGCTCGAGCAACGGCTCAAGCACGAAGGTTTCGACGATAAGGTGGTCAATGCATCCATCAGTGGCGACACCAGTGCCGGAGGCCGGGCACGCCTGCCGGCGCTGCTTGCAGAGCATAAGCCTGAGCTGGTTATCCTCGAGTTGGGGGGCAATGACGGACTGCGCGGAATGCTGCCAACACAATTGCAACAAAATCTTGCATCGATGATCGACAGCTCCCGCGCCAGTGGTGCCAAGGTACTGCTGCTGGGCATGCAGTTGCCGCCCAACTACGGTGCGCGTTACACCCAGGCATTTGCCGAGGCTTTCACCAAGGTGGCCGACGAGAAAAAAATCCCGCTGGTGCCGTTTTTTCTCGACGGCGTGGGCGGTCATCCAGACCTGATGCAATCCGACGGCCTGCACCCGGCGGCGGGGGCTCAGGGCAAGTTGCTGGAAAATGTCTGGCCGACACTGAAACCGCTGCTTTGACGCTTTTCTAGCGGCGGCGTTTCGGCTAAGGTGGCGCCCCCGATTTGGAGGCCCCGATGCCGCGTCCCGCCTGGTCCCTTTTTGCCTATCAACTGATCGAGCCTGACGAACAGCTGGATCTGTTCGCCTGCCAGGAAGTGCGGGTGCATCTGGTGACCCGTCAGCTGGAGCTGGGTGGTTCGGCGGACCGAACCCTGTGCGGCAGCCTGTTGCCGGCGCAACCACGCTGGTCGAGCGTCGATCGCACGGTCTTCCAGGACCAGCGCCTGTGCTCGCTGTGCCGGGCCATTCTGGAATCGCAAAAACGCGGTACTTCGCCGATCTGGCCTGAGTTGCGGTTCGAGCTGTAGCTCCCTTGCCACAGGAAAGCGTCCACCACAGGTAATCCCCCTCGCCGCAGGTCTTGCATCTCCCCGAAATAACGGGCGGCGGTGTACAATCGGGTTTTTATACCCTTGTCGATCATGCGAAGGATTTTCCGGATGTTGCCGCGCTTTCCCGCCGTCACCCGCTGCCTGTCTCTTGCTGCGCTCTGCGTGGCGGGTCCCGTTGCAGCATTGGAGTTGCCCCTGCCACCACCCGGTGAAGACATTGTCGGCCAGGTGCAAGTGATCAAGGCCAAATACGAAGACACCTTCGCCGACCTTGGCACCACCTACGACCTGGGCTATTTGGAAATGGTCGCGGCCAACCCTGGCGTCGATCCATGGCTGCCGGGCGCCGGTACCGAAATCGTCCTGCCGACGCGCTTCATCCTGCCACCTGGCCCGCGTGAAGGCATCGTCATCAACCTGGCTGAATACCGCCTCTACTACTACCCGAAAGGCCGGAACGTGGTGTACACCTTCCCGCTGGGTATCGGCCGTGAAGGCTGGGGTTCGCCGATTGCCCACACCAGCATCGTCGCCAAGACGCCGAACCCGACCTGGACCCCTCCAGCGTCGATCAAGGCTGAGCACGCCGCCGATGGCGACCCACTGCCGAACGTAGTGCCGGCCGGCCCGGATAACCCGCTGGGGCCATTCAAATTCACCCTGGGCACTCCGGGGTACCTTATCCACGGTTCGAACAAGAAGTTCGGCATTGGCATGCGTACCAGCCACGGTTGCTTCCGCATGTTCAACAACAACGTGCTGGAAATGGCCAGCATGGTGCCGGTAGGGACGTCGGTTCGCATCCTCAACGATCCGTACAAGTTCGGCCTCAGTGGCGGCAAGGTTTATCTGGAAGCGCACACGCCGCTGGATGACAAGGGCAACCCTTCGGTGGTCGACAAGCACACCGCCGTGATCAATGCGATGCTCAAGCGTGAGGACATCACCAACAACTTGCGCATGAACTGGGATGTAGTGCGCGACGTGGTCGCCGCTGAGGATGGCCTGCCGGTGGAAATCGCCGTGCCGAATACGTCGGCACCGATGGTCTCGAGTGCGCCGATCGACCTGCAGCAGTAACGCGTTAAAGCAACCCGCCGATGCAGGCCGCATCGGCGGGTTTTTTATGGCCTGCAGAAACCTCAGGCAATAAAAAAGCCGACCCAAAAAATGGATCGGCTTGATAACAATCCCGAAGGATTATTACTTGCGGCTAGCTTTTTCCAGCATGCGCAGAGCACGCTCGTTAGCTTCGTCAGCAGTCTGTTGTGCTTTTTGAGCAGCAGCCAGAGCTTCATCAGCTTTACGGTAAGCTTCGTCTGCACGAGCTTGGGAGCGAGCTGCTGCGTCTTCAGTAGCAGTCAGACGTGCTTCAGTTTCTTTCGATACGCTGCTGCAACCGGTAGCCAGAACTGCGGCCAGAGCCAGAGCAGAGAATTTCAGAACGTTGTTCATCGTGTTCCCCTTCAAGGACTTTCTATTAAGTAGCTGTCTCCTCAGAGTGAGGAAATAGCCGGCGTACATACTACCCATTACTTGTAGTAAGTAAACTGACGTAGCGCAAGAAGCAAAAAAAATTGTAGGCGTTGATTCTTTTTCGAGCAACTTTTAACTGCGTTGTATAAAAAATATCCAGCTACGAGGCCCGAACTGAGCGAGCCGTTGGGAAAAAGTTCCCTGGCTCGGCGGCTGTTTTTTGGTCTTGCCCAAAGTCCGTCTAGATGGGTTTGTCTACACTTGTGTTCGAATTTTGCGCAGCCGCTCGCATATCTTTATCCATGTTGAGGTGACTTAAACAAAGGGCGCTCGTCTTAAGTCTCAATATCCGGCAATGTTCAGGCTTTGACCCGTTCGGTCGAGCCGTTCCTGCGTAATCCGCGGCAACACCCGCCACCCGATGCACAATGACGAGCGTCCCTTGAGCATTTTTGCCAATGGTGCCTACTATTTGATACGTGCTCGGTTGCGCGAGATTGGTGCGGCTCTCTCGGTGTCCATTCAGGCACGGGGTGGCGTAGTTGTTCCTTCGCCGGAAAAACATCGGTAAGGTAGGGGTCAGAATTAAAGACCCGCGAGGAGTAGTGATGAGCGAGGCGTTGTCCATCCACCATGACCAGGCTGGTCATCAGTTCGAGACCACTGTGGACGGTTATCGTGCCTACCTGACCTATATGGATCTGGGAAAACAGACCCTGGATATTTATCGCACTTTTGTGCCCAACGCGTTGCGTGGTCGCGGCATTGCGGCGGCTTTGACCGAGCAGGCGCTGCAATATGCTGATGAAATGGGCTACACGGTGATTCCATCGTGCTCCTACGTGGAGCGCTACATGGAGCGTCATCAGCGGCATGCCGCCAAGCTGTGAGCAAAACCAACGCATAAAAAAACGCCAGGTTCAAACCTGGCGTTTTTTTATGCGCGAAACGGCGATCAGCTGCGATTGCGTTTAGGCAACACGTCCTTGAGCTTGGCATGCATGCTGCGCAAGGTGTTTTCAGTGGCAGTCCAATCGATACAGGCATCGGTGATCGACACGCCGTATTGCAGGTCGGCGAGGTCTTTCGGGATTGCCTGGCAGCCCCAGTTCAAGTGGCTCTCGACCATCAGGCCGATGATTGACTGGTTGCCTTCGAGGATCTGGTTGGCGACGTTCTCCATCACCAGCGGTTGCAGGGCCGGATCCTTGTTGGAGTTGGCGTGGCTGCAATCGACCATGATGTTCGGCTTGATGTTGGCCTTTTTCAGCGCTTGCTCGCAGAGCGCGACGCTGACCGAATCGTAGTTCGGCTTGCCGTTGCCACCGCGCAGTACCACGTGACCATAGGCGTTGCCCTTGGTGGTGACGATCGATACGCCACCTTCCTGGTTGATGCCCAGGAAACGGTGCGGGCTGGAAACCGATTGCAGGGCGTTGATGGCCACCGTCAGGCCGCCATCGGTGCCGTTCTTGAAGCCGACGGCCGAAGACAGGCCGGAAGCCATTTCACGGTGCGTCTGGGATTCGGTGGTGCGTGCGCCGATCGCCGACCAGCTGATCAGGTCCTGCAAGTATTGCGGGGAGATCGGGTCGAGGGCTTCGGTTGCGGTCGGCAGGCCCATCTCGGCCAGGTCCAGCAGCAACTGACGACCGATGTGCAGGCCATCCTGAATCTTGAACGAGTCGTCCAGGTACGGATCGTTGATCAAGCCTTTCCAGCCAACGGTGGTGCGTGGCTTCTCGAAATACACGCGCATGACCAGATACAGGGTATCGGACACTTCGGCCGCGAGCACTTTCAGGCGCTCGGCGTATTCGTGGGCAGCCTTGATGTCATGGATCGAGCACGGCCCGATCACGACGAACAGGCGGTGGTCGGTGCCATCAAGAATGTTGCGAATGACTTCGCGGCCCTTGGTGACGGTGCGCAGGGCAGCGTCGCTCAGAGGGATATCACGCTTGAGCTGATCGGGAGTGATCAGGGTCTCGTTGGAGGCGACGTTTAGGTCGTTGATCGGTAAATCAGCCATCGTTTACTCGTCAGGTCACGGGTGCCGGCCGCCAGCGAACCCGCGCGGCGGAGCACAGCAAATTAAGCGCGTCGGGGAGCAGAACCTTAGCGCGTTACACCGTGGCTCGACAATGGGCAGACACCGGTTTAATGGGCATTCCCCATCAGTTTCCCCCACCGTGGCGGGGAAACTGATGGGGAATGCACCCTAACCGGCCATTGGCTGCGCAAATGCCTTGCTGACCGTATCGTGGGAGAACTCGTCGGCGTGCTGCTGGACCCACTCGAGGGCCAGGGTCTCATTGTTCTGCTGTTGGCTTTGGGGTTCATGCTGACGGCAGTAACGTTCGATCTGGCAGATCTGCTCACCCATCCGCGCGCAAAACAGCGTCTGTTCGTCGACGAAGGCGATCCCCACCAGATAGCCGCGTTTGCGTCGCAAGCACCACGCCACATAACCCAGGAAACGCAAGTCCGGGTTCAGGGTCGGCATGCGTATTTCCAGCGCCGTACCGTGGCGCCACGCGCGGTGGTAATTGCAAGCCATGCCGCCGAGGCTGATAGTGTGCAGCTCTTGCCGCGAAATACACTCATGTTTGAGCAACGTTAATTCGACGGGCACATCGTCAGGATGAGGAAGATAACGTCTCATGAACACGGACTCCCTGTGTCGGCCACTTGACACTGTTTCTCCCAGTATAGTGGTCGAATCGGAACTGACCGATTTCGACGCCGACCAACGGTTGCTGGCAATGAGCGGCATTTCACTGGTGATATTTACCAGCGTCGGCTGTGCCAGTTGCCGTTTTGCCCGCGAGCAGTTGCCCAGGCTCGAACTGGCGGTCGATCGGCTGTGCTGGATCGATGCCGGAAGCAATGGCGGGGTGGTTGAGCGCTATCGGGTCTTTCATTTGCCGGCACTGTTTGTGGTGCGCGACGGTGAGTATTTCGGGGCGCTACAGTCGCGCCTGACCCGCACAGCGCTCAACGAGGCTGTGGAGCAGGCGTTGAATCGACCAGCAGAGGAGCTGCCATGACAGGCACAGTGGCCAAGCCGACAATCGGCATTATCGGTACCGGCGCGATCGGTGGTTTCTACGGGCTGATGCTGGCGCGTGCCGGCTTCGATGTGCATTTTCTGTTGCGCAGCGAGTTTTCAGCGGTGGCCGAACGCGGCTTGCATCTTGACCATGCGTCGTTGGGCCAGCTGACCCTGAGCCCGGTCCAGGCCTATTCGTCGGCTGCCGACATGCCGTCCTGTGACTGGCTGCTGGTGGGCGCCAAGACCACCAGCAACGCGGACCTGGCACCGGCCATTATTCAAGCCGCGGCACCTGATGCCAAAGTGCTGTTGCTGCAAAATGGCCTGGACGTCGAAGACCATCTGCGCGAGTTGCTCCCCGATTCGCTGCACCTGCTGGGCGGGCTTTGTCTGATCTGCGTCCATCGCGCCGGCCCCGGGGTCATCACCCATCAAGCGCTGGGGGCGGTGAATGTCGGCTACCACAGTGGCCCCGCCGCCGATGCCCAGGTACGCATGAACATCGTCGAGGAGGGCGCCGGATTGTTCCGCACGGCCGGTATCGACGCCCAGGCCATGCCGAATCTGCAGCAGGCGCGCTGGCAGAAACTGGTCTGGAATATTCCCTACAACGGTCTGTCGGTGCTGCTCGGGGCCAGCACCACACCGTTGATGGCGGATGCCGACAGCCGCGCGCTGATTCAGGCCTTGATGGCCGAAGTGGTTCAGGGGGCCAAGGCTTGCGGTCATGACATGCCGCCGGGTTACGCCGATTATCTGTTCATGATGACCGAGAAAATGCCCGACTACTGGCCGAGCATGCATCACGATTTTCTGCACAAGCGGCCGCTGGAACTGGACGCCATCTACACTCGGCCACTGGCAGCGGCGAAGGCGGCGGGATGTGAGTTGCCGCGAATCGAGGCCTTGTATCGCAGCTTGAGTTTTATCGACCGACGTAACCACTGAGTCGGTCAAGAAGGGGGAAGGGCATGGCAAATGTCATAGACGACAAACTGGTGCTGGCGATTTCTTCGCGAGCGCTGTTCGACTTGAGCGAGAGCCACAAGGTCTATCTGTCGAGCGGCGTCGAGGCTTATCGGCAGTACCAGATCGAACACGAAGACGAAATTCTCGAGCCCGGCGATGCATTCCCGTTGGTGGAAAAACTCCTGAACCTGAATACCTGTCTCGGCCGTGCCCGGGTCGAGGTGATCCTTGTGTCGCGTAACAGCGCCGACACCGGCCTGCGGGTTTTCAACTCGATTCATCACTATGGCCTGTCGATCTCGCGTGCGGCGTTCGTCGGCGGGCGCAGTCCTTATCCGTACCTCAAGGCTTTTGGTTGCGACCTGTTTCTCTCGACCCATGCCGAAGATGTGCGCAATGCGCTGGAGGCCGGATTCGCCGCAGCGACTATTCTATCGGGCGGTGCCAGTCGCGCCGCCAGCGATGAATTGCGCATTGCCTTCGACGGTGACGCGGTGCTGTTTTCCGACGAGTCGGAGCGGGTCTATCAGTCGGGAGGCCTGGCGGCGTTTCAGGCCAGCGAGCGTGAGGCGGCCCGCGAGCCTTTGCGTGGCGGGCCGTTCAAAGGTTTCCTCGCGGCGCTCAATCTGTTGCAGCGCGAGTTTCCGGATGATGCCTGTCCGATCCGTACCGCGCTGGTGACCGCGCGATCGGCGCCGGCCCATGAACGGGTGATCCGTACCTTGCGCGAATGGGACATTCGTCTGGACGAATCGCTGTTTCTTGGCGGCTTGACCAAATCAGCTTTTCTCGAAGCCTTTGCCGCCGACGTATTTTTCGACGATCAGGCAGGCCATTGCGAACTGGCCCGCGAAGTGGTCGCCACCGGGCACGTGCCCCATGGCATCAGTAACGAGCCGTCGGTTTAAAGCCCGGCGGTTCAATACGTTGCGCCGGGCGCCGCACTCGCCACGGCACTGCTAAGCTGAATCAATCTCCGCCATGTTGGCATTTGAGGAGGTCATATGATTCGTTCGATGCTGTATGCCACTGACTTGGGTCTGTACGCACCATTGGTGATGCAGCATGCCTTGGAACTGGCTCGAACATTCAATGCCGACTTGTATGTGGTGCACGCGGTAGAGCCCATGGGGCTGTTTGCCGAATCCGTGTTGCAAAGCTATCTCGACGAGAAGGCCTTGAACGAATTTCACAGTCAAGGTCTGAACAATGTGATCGCCAATATTCAGCAACGGGTGCTCGACAACTTTCGCGAAGAGCTGGGGGATGAAGGAGAGCAGGATTTGCAGCGGATTCAGGCTGTGCGGGTGCTGCAGGGCGATCCGTCGCAGGTGATTCTCGACCAGGCGCAGAAACTCTCTGTCGATTTACTGATCGTAGGGAGTCACAGCCATGGTGCTGGCGCGGAAACGCCGTTGGGTCGAACCGCTGCGCGCGTGTTGCAACTGGCCAGGGTGCCGGTCTATTTGGTGCCGCTGGTAGAGCGTCGCCGCAAAGAGGATCGCTAGAACACGAATAATGGCATTTTGACAAAAAAGTTCTAGATTTATTGGTCTAACCATTAATATAGTTATATACCGTCGCTGATGCCCGTGGCGTCTACCTGCTTTGAGGGATTCATATGAAGCTTCAACAATTGCGCTACATCTGGGAAGTGGCGCACCACGACCTCAACGTTTCTGCTACAGCCCAAAGCCTCTACACCTCGCAACCGGGCATCAGCAAACAGATTCGTCTGCTGGAAGACGAATTGGGGGTCGAGGTTTTCGCCCGCAGCGGCAAGCATCTGACCCGCGTTACCCCGGCTGGCGAGCGCATCATCACCACTGCCGGTGAGATCCTGCGCAAAGTTGAAAGCATCAAACAGATCGCCCAGGAATTCTCCAACGAGAAAAAAGGCACCCTGTCGATCGCCACCACCCACACCCAGGCGCGTTATGCATTGCCACCGGTGATCAGCAATTTCATCAAGCAATACCCGGACGTTGCCCTGCACATGCACCAGGGTTCGCCGATGCAGATCGCCGAGATGGCTGCGGACGGCACCGTCGATTTCGCCATCGCCACCGAAGCCCTGGAGCTGTTCGGTGATCTGGTGATGATGCCGTGCTATCGCTGGAACCGCTGCGTGGTCGTGCCTCAGGGCCACCCGCTGACCAAGCTGTCGAAGCTGACCCTCGAAGCCCTGGCCGAATACCCGATCGTGACGTACGTATTCGGCTTCACCGGCCGTTCGAAACTCGACGAAGCCTTCAGCCACCGTGGCCTGACACCGAAAGTGGTGTTCACCGCCGCTGACGCCGACGTGATCAAGACGTACGTTCGCCTGGGGCTGGGTGTGGGCATCGTGGCGAAAATGGCGGTCGATACCAAGCTCGATAGCGACCTGGTGGTGCTCGATGCCAGCGAGTTGTTCGAATCCAGTATTACCAAAATCGGTTTCCGTCGCGGCACTTTCCTGCGTGGCTTCATGTGCGACTTCATCGAGAAGTTCGCTCCGCACCTGACCCGCGAAGTGATGGCCAAGGCCATTCAGTGCCACAACAAACAGGAACTGGAAGAGCTGTTCGACGGCGTCGAACTGCCGGTCCATTAAGCGTCAACAGACGCTAGACCACCTCGGTGACAGCAAACTGTTGCCGAGCGCCCGCCACCAGAATCTCCACTTCATCCCCTTCGAACTTGCCCAGCAGGCTTTTACCCAGCGGCGAACGAGGGGTGATGACGGTAATCAGTTGCCCCACCAGATCAATCTTCAATCCGGCTGCGTCGGGGGCCAGGAACAGCCATTGTTCGCGACCCTTTTCGTCTTCCAGGCCGAGCAGGGCGCCGACCTCGATGCCGCGCCGCTCGTCATAAGGCCGCAGTGTCAGGTTCTGGCAAAGGGTCAATGACAGCCTGATTTCTTCCACTCGCCTGGCCTGCCCGGCCGCCAGATAAGACGCCTCCAGCCCCAGGGTGTCGTACTTGTTTTCGGCTATGTTTTCTTCGTGGGTCGCGGTTTCGTAAGCGGTTTGCGCGGCACGCTCGGCGATGTCGAGATCGATCCGCAGCTTGTCGATAATCAGTTGGTGGACGGTCGGCTTGTGCATAGAGAGCTTCATGATCAATCGCAGAATTGCAGGACGTTGGCGCGGCTTTTTTCGCTCGGCGCGGTCTGGTCCTGTTGCAGCCAGAACTGACATTTTGGATTGGCCAGATTGTGTTTGCTGCTTCTGGCCTGTTCCACCATTTGCTGCTGATCGTTCCTGCGCAGGTGTTCCTCGTACTGTTCGAACATCGGGTTTTGCGCAGCGGGTTGTTCAAGCACCGGCGGCTTGGCCAGTTGCTCCACCGCCTGGGCCAAGGGTGCCAATTGCTCGTTGAACAACAGGCGCCAGGCGAGCCAGCAAGTCAGTGCGATCGCGATAAATCCCAGCCACAAACCGAGGGCGATGCTGCCGGTCAGTTGCAGCGCATTGAGCTGGATCGGCATGGAGCGGCGCGGGTGGGGACGGTAGGGCATGACTGCCTCCTGGCGGGTGGTCGCGGGCGAGTGGCGATTGTCGCACGAAGATTAATCGTCGTCGGCTCTTCTGCACGGGGTAATTTATGCGGACAATCGGCGCTTTTGCCAACGGGAACCTGGAATGCCTGAAATGAAAACCCGCTGGGATATTTTTTGCACCGTGGTCGACAATTTCGGCGACATTGGTGTGACCTGGCGTCTGGCCCGCCAACTGGTGGCCGAACATTCAGTGACGGTGCGCTTGTGGGTCGATGACCTGCGGGCCTTCGAGCGGTTGTGTCCAGAAATCGACATCCACGCTACGCAGCAGTGGCAGCAGGGTGTCGAGGTGCGGCAATGGTCAGCGCACTGGCAACCCACCGAAGCCGCGGATGTCGTTATCGCCGCGTTCGCCTGCCAGTTGCCGAGTGCTTATATGGAGGCCATGGCCGAGCGGGAAAAGCCGCCGCTGTGGATGAACCTCGATTATCTGAGCGCCGAAGACTGGGTCGTCGGTTGTCACGGCTTGCCGTCGGTGAAGTACAAGAACGTGCAGAAGTTCTTTTTCTTCCCGGGTTTTCGCAAGGGCACCGGTGGCTTGCTGCGTGAGAGGGGATTGCTCGAGCGGCGTCGGCAGTTTCAGCAAAGTCCCGAGGCTCAGCGAGAGTTCCTGCAAGGCCTGGGGGTTGAACGCGCCCCGAACGCACAGCTGATCTCGCTGTTCGCCTACGAGAATAACGGGCTGGCCAGTTGGCTCGATGCCATGGCTGCCGACTCGACGCCCACTCATCTGTTGGTGCCCGAGGGGCGGATTCTCGGCGACGTCGAACGCTGGCTCGCAGTGGACGGGCTGACGGTCGGCGCGGTGCATGTGCGCGATGCCCTGACCGTGCAAGTGCTGCCGTTCGTCCGGCAGGATCAATATGACCTGCTGCTGTGGAGCTGCGATTTCAACGCCGTGCGCGGCGAAGATTCCTTTGTTCGCGCGCAATGGGCAGGCCGGCCAATGCTCTGGCACATCTATCGGCAGGACGAAGATATCCACCTGGACAAGCTCGACGCCTTCCTGACCCTGTACACCCAAGGCCTGTCCAAACCTGCTGGCGAGGCGATCAGCGGTCTATGGCGGGCATGGAATGCAGGTGAGACAATGGGCGAGTACTGGAAATCAACCCGCAAACATTGGCCGGAACTGGAAAAACATGCCGAGGCGTGGTGTCTGGAACAAGCCTTGCAGGCAGATCTTGCCGCAGCGCTGGTACAGTTTTACCTAAATTGGATATGATACGCGGCCTAGATTTTTGTAAATCCCATCCAAATTCGGATATTCGCAATGAAAACTGGTAAAGAACTGAAACCCGGTATGGTGATCCGTATCGACAACGATCCTTGGCTGGTTCAGAAAGCTGAATTCACCAAGTCGGGTCGTAACAGCGCGATCATGAAGACCAAGCTGAAAAACCTGTTGACCGGTTACAAGACCGAGACCGTTTACAGCGCCGACGACAAACTGGACGACGTGATCCTCGACCGCAAAGAAGCGACCCTGTCCTTCATCAGCGGCGACTCCTACACGTTCATGGACACCACTGACTACACCATGTACGAGCTGAACGCTGAAGACATCGAAGCCGTTCTGCCTTTCGTTGAAGAAGGCATGACCGATGTTTGCGAAGCGATCTTCTTCGAAGAGCGTCTGGTTTCCGTAGAACTGCCGACCACTATCGTGCGTCAGGTTGACTACACCGAAGGCTCCGCTCGCGGTGATACTTCCGGCAAGGTGATGAAGCCTGCCAAACTGAAGAACGGTACCGAGCTGTCGGTTGCTGACTTCATCGAAATCGGCGACATGATCGAGATCGATACCCGCGAAGGCGGTTCCTACAAAGGCCGTGCTAAATAAGCACCGCTTGAGGAATGAAAAAGCCCGACCATTGAGTCGGGCTTTTTTGTGGGCGAATGATCAAGATCAGTGATTAAACGGCAACGTGCAGGCGCACATCGACGTTGCCACGCGTGGCGTTGGAGTACGGGCAGACCTGATGGGCGGCGTCGACCAGGCTTTGTGCATCGGCTTGTTCAAGGCCCGGCAGGCTGATGTGCAGGTCGATGTCCAGGCCGAAACCACCAGGGATCTGGCCGATGCCGACATGGGCGGTGATCGAGGCGTCGTCGGGGATTTTGCGTTTGGTCTGGCTGGCGACGAATTTCAGCGCGCCGATGAAGCAGGCGGAATAGCCGGCGGCGAACAGTTGTTCAGGGTTGGTTGCCGCACCGCCGGCGCCACCGAGTTCTTTCGGGGTCGCGAGTTTGACGTCGAGGACGTTGTCGCTGGAGATCGAACGACCGTCACGGCCGCCGGTGGAGGTTGCGATTGCGGTGTAGAGAGTTTGCATGGTGTGAGCCTCGTTTCGGATTGGGTGTTTCGCGCTAAATGTTTGCGCACTAAGTAAATGCGAAGTGAATGTAGCTCGCTAATATTTAGCGCGCAAGATAAATTTTTGAAAAAAACTGACCCTGCCCATCACCTGGAGATTCGATCAGGCGGGAGATGCTTGAGATAGAGGCTTTCGTGCGGGATTTATGCGAAGTGAATTTTTTTGCGACGGGGGAGGGCGCCTTCGCGGGCGATCCGACTTGCCCGCGAAGAACGATAACGCGGTCTAAAGGCTGTCTTGCAGGTGGCTGCGCAGCTCCTGGAGATCCGCTTGCAGCTTCTTCAACTGCTCCAGCGTCTGCCCGCTGGCGCCGAGGATGCACTGCGGAATATCGCGCGCTTTGTCTCGCAGCGCATGGCCTTGCTCGGTGAGTTCGACAATCACTACCCGTTCGTCTTCGCGGCTGCGGGTGCGGCTCAGCAGGCCTTCGGCTTCCAGGCGTTTGAGCAGCGGGGTGAGGGAGCCGGGATCGGTCAGCAGTCGGCTGCTGATTTCGCCGACCGTCAATCCGTCCTTTTCCCACAACACCATCATTGCCAGGTACTGCGGATACGTCAGGCCCAGCGCTTGCAACAGCGGCTTGTAAACCTTGGTCATCAGCAATGAAGTGGAATGCAGGGCGAAGCAGACCTGATTATCCAGCAGCAGGTTATCGCAGTTGTCCGGGGTGTCGCGCTCGGTGTTCATTTCAAAGCCTTGATCAGTGATCGTCATGAATCTAGCGGGCGAATCTTTAATGCGCCAGATAATTATGGACTAGTGGCGGTCCAGGTTGGTTTGCAGCGCCAGATCCCACGGTGGAATGGGGCTGAAACGGGTCTTCAGGTATTCCAGCAGCAAGCGGCTACGCGAACTGGGCTGCTGCTCCAGGCGTAACGCATAAATACCGGTGCTTTCCGGTTTTGGCAGACCTTGTTCGCAGAACAGCGGCAGCAGTTCGCCGCGCAATAAATATTCACTGGCCAGCCAGGTCGGCAGATGCGCGACACCCAGCCCGGCCAGTGCGCCGCAGACCAGCGCCTCGGCGTTGTTGGCGCTCATGCGGATTCGCGCAGGCCGGTGCAAATGCATCTGCCCATCCCGCTCGAAGCGCCAGGCGAACGGCGGAGCCAGGCCGTCCCAATCCAGGCCGTCGTGATCGACCAATTGCGCCGGCTCGGTCGGCACGCCACGGCGTTGCAGGTAATCGGGGCTGGCGCAGGCGATGCGCACCATGCTCGCCAGCGGCGTGGCCACCAGCCGGGTATCGGCCATTTGCCCGGCGCGCAGCACCAGGTCGACCTTGCCCAGGTTCGAACCCTGCATGTCGACAAAGCTGTCGATCAGGTGCAATTGCACGTCGAGACCAGGGTAAAGGGTCAGGAAGTCGGCAATCACCGGTGCCAGATGGCGTCGTCCGAACGCTGCCGGCGCATCGACCCGAATCAAGCCTTCCGGCGCATTGCTCAGGGACACCGCTTCCGCCCGCGCCAGCCGCAGTTCCGCGACGATCCGCCGCGCGCGCTCGGCAAAGGCCAAGCCTGCCGGGGTAGCCCGCACCGCGTGGGTGCTGCGAATGAACAGCTGACTGCCGACGGCGCTTTCCAGGCTATCGATACGTCGCGCCACCGCCGATGGCGTCAGGGGATGACGGCGGGATGCAGCGGAAAAACTGCCGGTCTCCAGCACATCCAGAAACAGTCCGAGTTGTTCGGTCAATTGATTGGGGTTCATGGCTTCGTCAACGCTTGTGCGAATTTGGCATAGCCATTGTGCGTTGCTATGCGTTTCCCTGCCAGAGCCGACTGCGTAGGATGAGCGGCCTGACAAGAGGAAACCGCCTGTGATTGAGTTCGTGATGTACCTGGTTTTTGGCGCCGCCATGGGCACCCTCGGCGGGCTCTTCGGCATTGGTGGCGGGTTGGTGGCGATTCCGCTGCTGGGCGTGTGGTGCGGTCTCGATCAGCAGGTCGCCCAAGGCACGGCGCTGGTGATGGTGGTGCCGAACGTGATGCTGGCGCTATGGCGTTATCACCAGCGCAATCGCATCGAATTGCGTCATGCGCTGCCATTGGCTTCGATGGGATTCTGCTTCGCCTGGATCGGTTCGATCTGGGCGGTGGGCATCGATGCGCAAACCATGCGCGTGGGGTTTGTCGCGTTCCTGGTCGCGCTGTCGGCCTACAACCTGATGCGAATGTTCACCGCCACTGCGCCGGCGTCTTCACAGATGCATTATTCATGGCCGTGGCTGGGTGTGCTCGGCGCGGCTTCCGGGACCATGGGCGGGTTGTTTGGCGTGGGTGGGGCGGTGGTGGCCACGCCGGTGTTGACCAGTCTGTTCGGTACCAGCCAAGTGGTTGCCCAGGGCTTGTCGCTGGCGCTGGCATTGCCGAGCACGGGCGTCACGTTGGCGACTTATGCGGTGCACCATCAGGTGCACTGGGCGATCGGTATTCCCTTGGCGGTCGGTGGATTGATGAGCATCAGTTGGGGCGTGAGAATCGCCCACGCACTGCCGGAGCGGCTGTTGCGCGGGCTGTTCTGTGGGTTTCTGGTGTGCTGCGCGGTGATGCTCGCCTTTAAAGTTTGAAGCCTTCGACGATGTGCTCGGCCAGGCATTCGGTGATCGGTGAAGGGTTGTTCAGGTTGCGGATCAGCATGATGCTGGCTTCCGGCAACAGCGGCAGGTCTTCGTCGGCGCCAAGGATGCGCATGTCTGGCGTGATCAGGCTTTCCAGTTGCGCGGTGATCGCAAGCCCCGCGCTGACCACTGCCATCAATGCCGACAGGCTGGAGCTGTTGTAGGCAATGCGATAATCGCGACCCATGGCTTCCAGCGCATTACACGCCCAGGCACGGCAGAAACAATCGCTATTGAACATCGCCAGCGGCAGCGGCGTCTGCTCGTGGGCGTTGAAGCATTGGGCCTCGGCCCAGACAAAACGCTCCTTGCGCAACAACTGGCCGATCTCGTTACCCGGCTCGCGGGTGACGATGGACAGGTCCAGGTCCTGGCGCTGCAACAGTTGCCGGGTCGATTCGCAATGAACCTCAATCTGGATCAGCGGGTAGAACTGCGCGAAGCGCGACAGGATGCCCGGCAGAAAGCGCATCACGTAATCGTCGGGCGTGCCGATGCGCACCGTGCCGACCATGTGCGGCTCGCGCAGGGTATTGAAGACTTCGCTGTGGAGTTTGAGGATGCGCCGCGCATAGCCGAGCAGCACCTGGCCTTCGGCGGTCAGCTTGACCTGGCGCCCGTCGCGTTCGAACAGCTGGCGCTGCAACACGTCTTCTTCCAGACGTTTCATCTGCATGCTCACCGCCGACTGGGTGCGGTTGACCATTTCCCCGGCGCGGGTAAAGCCGCCCTGATCAGCGATCGCGACGAAGGTGCGCAGTACATCGGTGTCGATACTGGGGTAGGCGGACATTCATCAATCTCCGAGATGTATGCCATCAGAAACATTCGTTGGATTGATCTTAGCGCTGCGGCGAGACTGGATCCATCCCTAAAGGAGGGCTACACGATGAAAGGTCACAACGAGCATGTAACGGAACAAAAATTCTCAATCCACGCGGTATCCGATCTGCTGCACAAGTTTAGTCGCTGGTACGAACTTCACCGTGAACGTGAATTACTGGCGAGCTTGAGCGACGAAGCACTGAAGGATATCGGCGTGAGCCGCGCAGATGTGGAGCATGAGGCAGTAAGACCGTTCTGGGATGATCCGATGCACAAATGATGATGCCATCGCTACACAAACCACTTTCGGGTGAGGTAGGTTGCGAGCAGACAAGGAGATGCTCATGCCCGCCACACTGTCCTTTTCCCTCAAACAGGCTCGGCGTCTGGCGCTGGCTGCCCAAGGGTTCAACGGGCGCCAGCCGCCGGCGGCGACCAAGCCGGTTCAGCTCAACCGGCTGATCGAACGGCTCGGCATTCTGCAGATCGATTCGGTCAATGCATTGGTGCGTTCGCACTACCTTCCCTTGTTTTCCCGTCTTGGCAATTATTCAACCGACTTGCTCGATCAGGCTGCCTGGAGTCAGGGCCGTCGGCGCACGTTGTTCGAGTATTGGGGCCACGAAGCTTCGTTATTACCGTTGTCGATGTACCCCTTGATGCGCTGGCGCATGCAGCGCGCTTCCCGTGGCGAAGATATCTACCAGCAACTGGCGCGTTTCGGTCGTGAGCAGCAGGACACGATTCGCCGTGTTTTAGCGTCGGTCCAGGAGCTCGGTGCGCTGGGGGCGGGCAGCCTGTCGACCCGTCAGGAACGGGCAGGGCCGTGGTGGGACTGGAGCGCTGAAAAGCATGCGCTTGAATGGTTGTTCGCCGCCGGTGAAGTGACCGTGGCCAGCCGGCGCGGGTTCGAACGGCTTTATGATTTGCCGGAACGGGTGATTCCTTCGGCGCTTCTGCAGCAGCCCTTGCTCAGTGAAGCCGAAGCCCAGCGCGGGTTATTGCTGCATGCGGCCACGGCGTTGGGCGTCGGCACGGAAAAGGACCTGCGGGACTATTTTCGCTTGAGCCCGGCAGACAGCCGGCCGCGTCTGGCGGAACTGGTCGAGGGCGGAAAGCTGCTGGTCTGTGGAGTTGAAGGCTGGCGGCAACCGGCTTATTGCCTGGCTGAGCCGAAAGTGCCGCGTAAGGTCGAGGCCAGTGCGCTGCTTTCACCATTCGATTCGCTGATTTGGGAGCGCAGCCGTACCGAGCGATTGTTCGATTTCCGTTATCGGCTGGAGATTTATACGCCGCAGCATAAACGCGTCTACGGCTATTACGTCTTGCCGTTTTTGCACAATGAGCGGATTGCTGCGCGGGTCGACTTGCGAGCCGAACGAGCGTCGGGCCGGTTGGCGGTGCATGCCGTGCATGAGGAAGAGCCGGGGCTGGATGATGAAGGGATGCTGGCGTTGGCGGTCAATCTGCGGCGGATGGCGGACTGGTTGGGGCTTGAGCGGCTTCAGCTGAATTGCCCGCGGGCGAGTGCGGCGAGGTTGCGGGGGGCGTTGGTTCAAAGTGGCGGTGATTGAAATGGCGCCTTTGCGGGCAAGTCGGATCCCCGCAAAGGGCTCAACCGGATTTAACGCCGGACTTGCTTCAGGGTCTCTGCAATCAAAAACGCCAGTTCCAGCGACTGATCGGCATTCATCCGCGGGTCGCAATGGGTGTGATAACGATCCGACAACCCATCTTCGGTAATCGGCCGCGCGCCGCCGATGCATTCGGTGACGTTCTGCCCGGTCATTTCGATGTGGATGCCGCCGGCATAACTGCCTTCCGCTTCGTGAACCTGGAAGAACTGCTTCACCTCGCCAAGGATCTGCGCGAAGTCGCGGGTCTTGTAGCCGCTGCTGGCCTTGATGGTGTTGCCGTGCATCGGGTCGGAGCTCCAAAGCACTTGCTTGCCTTCGCGCTGCACCGCGCGAATCAGCTGCGGCAGGTGATCGCCGACCTTGTTCGCGCCCATCCGCGCAATCAGGTTCAGGCGACCCGGGTCGTTGTCCGGGTTGAGCACATCGATCAGGCGAATCAGGTCTTCAGGGTTCATGCTCGGGCCGACCTTGACCCCGATCGGGTTATGCACCCCGCGCAGGAATTCGACGTGAGCACCGTCCAGTTGACGTGTACGGTCACCGATCCACAGCATGTGGGCCGAGCAGTCGTAGTAGTCGTTGGTCAGGCTGTCGCGACGCACGAAGGCTTCTTCGTAGTTCAGCAGCAGCGCTTCGTGGGCGGTGAAGAAACTGGTTTCGCGCAGTTGCGGCGAGCTGTCCATGCCGCAGGCGCGCATGAAGGCCAGGGTTTCATCGATGCGATCGGCCAGGTGGCTGTATTTCTCGGCCAGTGCCGAGTTGGCGATGAAGTCCAGGTTCCATTTGTGTACCTGATGCAGATCGGCAAAGCCGCCCTGGGCAAAGGCGCGCAGCAGGTTCAGGGTCGCGGTGGACTGGTGGTAGGACTGCAGCAGGCGATCCGGGTCCGGTACGCGGCTTTTTTCGTCGAAACCGATGCCGTTGACGATGTCGCCACGGTAGGCCGGCAGCGTCACGCCGTTGATGGTTTCATCATTGGCCGAACGGGGTTTGGCGAACTGACCGGCCATGCGTCCGACTTTGACCACCGGGCAACCGGCCGCGAAGGTCATGACGATCGCCATTTGCAGCAACACTTTAAAGGTGTCGCGAATTTTCGAGGCGGAGAATTCGGCGAAGCTTTCGGCGCAGTCGCCGCCCTGCAACAGAAATGCCCGGCCCTGGGTGACTTCGGCAAACTGACGGCGCAACTCCCGCGCTTCACCGGCAAACACCAGTGGCGGATAGCTCGCCAGGGTTTGCTCGACGTGCAGCAAATGCGCCGCGTCGGGGTATTGAGGTTGTTGCTGGATCGGCAGGGCGCGCCAGCTGTCAGGGCTCCAGGGTTGGCTCATCGCAGTCTCTAGTGTTTTACGCTCGGACGGTTATGTTATCAGCAATTAGTGCGTGACCTGCTCCCGTCGCTTCGCGGACAATCGCGCCTTTGCCGCTTTATGTTGCGGTTTATCGTGTTGCCGGGGCCGGTAACGATCAGGAGACGAAATGACTGAGGAGCGCGTCGAGCATCTGCTCGCCGAGGTGCAGGATGAGTTCGGCGTGATTCGCGTGCTGGAAGTGGCCGATTACCGTTTTCTGGAGTTCGGTGACGCCATCGAACAGAGCTGCGTGTTCACCGCCGACCCTAGCTGGCTCGAGTACGATTACACCCGCGCGATGCTGATTGGTGCGCTGTGCCACGAGCAGCCGGAAAGCGCGCTGTTCCTCGGCCTTGGTGCTGGGACACTGACCCAGGCTTGCTTGAAGTTCCTGCCACTGGAAGATGTCGAAGCCATCGAGCTGCGCCCTGACGTACCGCGCCTGGCCATCGAATACCTGGGGCTGGATGACGATCCGCGGCTGTACATCCGCGTCGGCGATGCGCTGGAGTTGCTCGATACGGCTGAACCGGCCGATCTGATTTTCGTCGACTTGTACACCGATGTCGGGCCGGGTGTCGGGCACCTGGCCTGGAGCTTTCTGGAAAACTGTCAGAAACGCTTGAATCCGGGGGGCTGGCTGGTGATCAACCAGTGGGCCACCGACGACGGCAAGCCGTTGGGTGCAGCGTTGTTGCGCGGTCTCTATCACCGGCATTACTGGGAACTGCCGGTGAAGGAGGGCAACGTGATTCTGATCGTGCCATCGGAGCTGGATCAGGAGCTGGACATGGAAGGGCTGATCGCCCGCGCGGAAGGCCTGGCGCCGCGGTTGGGGTATTCGTTGCAATCGTTGATCAAGGATATTCGGCCGGCGACTTAATGCGATGAGGTCATCTGTGGCGAGGGAGCTTGCTCCCTCGCCACAAAAGCCGATCTGTCAGCAGCCTTTGAAGACGCCTGGCCGCTTCTCGATCATCGACCGCACACCCTCCTTGGCGTCCTCGCTGTTGAGCAGTTTCTTCACCAGCGGCGGCAATGCCTGGGTCGCAGCAATTTCACCCTCGTAGCGCGCCTGTCGCGCAGACATCAACGTCGCCTGAACCCCCAGCGGTGCCTGCCTCGCAATCCTCTCGGCCAACTCGATCGCCCGTGGCAGCAAGTCCTCGCTGGCCATGACTTCCTGCACCAGGCCCAGATGCAAGGCGTCATGTGCATCGAATTCATCGCCGGTGAGCAGCCAGCGCATGGCGTTGCCCCAACCGGCGACCTGATGCAGGCGCAAGGTGGCGCCACCGAACGGGAGGAGTCCGCGCTGCACTTCCTTTTGGGCAAAACGGGTATTGCTGGCGCACAGGTTGATGTCGGCGGCCAGCATCAATTCGATGCCCGCGGTCAGGCAGTAGCCTTGCGCCGCGACAATCACCGGTTTGTTGACCCGGGGGCCGCCGAACACGCCCCAGGGATCGCAGCCGCCGGGCGGTGCCTGCCAGCCTTCGGCCAGGGCTGCGCCGGCGCTCACCAGGTCGAGCCCGGCAGTGAAATGCTCGCCATGGCCGAACACCACCGCGACCCGCGCCTCACTGTCGGCTTCGAATTCGCCATAGGCCAGGCTGAGCGCATTGAGCAGGTCGAGGTCGAAGGCATTGCGCTTGGCTACCCGATCCAGGCCGATCATCAGGACATGACCGTGTCTTTCACGGGTTACACGACTGGGGCTGGGCTGATTCATGGAGCATTTCCTCGGGCGGGAAGGGTGCGTCAGACCAAAGGTCTGCGTCGCAAGGGTGAACCGTTTTAGCGCCATCGTCAGCAGGGCCGGGCCTTTGCAAAATAGACGGTTGTACGATTATCCGCAAAGCCCGTGACACAACGGCGTATGCCGGTTTTTTCCGATAAAAAAAGCTCCCTTTTTTGCCGAATTCCGGTATAGTGCGCGCCGGCCTTTAACCGGGCCGCGTTTAGGTAGCGCAATTCCCCGAAGCCAGCTTCGGCTGCACGTCCGCCCCGCGGACTCTTCCTTGACGATTCTTTTCATTCATTCGTTTTCGCAAATCCCCGCCGACAAAGCTGCCAGGGCGACTCTTGAGTCTCAACACGGCATGCGCAGCTTTGGAGCATGGGTCTTTGCGGATGCACTTAGAGGCAGACCCATGACCCAGGAAATCGGCGGCTTCGCCGCTCTTGAACTTCACCCTAATATTGTCGCTGCAGTAGTCGCTACCGGCTATGAAGAGCCTTCGGCCATTCAGCAGCAGTCGATCCCGATCATTCTCGCCGGTCACGATATGATTGGCCAGGCGCAAACCGGTACCGGTAAAACCGCTGCCTTTGCCCTGCCGATCCTGCACCGCATTGATCCGTCCAAGCGCGAGCCGCAAGCTCTGATCCTGGCCCCAACTCGTGAGTTGGCGCTACAAGTTGCAACCGCTTTCGAAACCTACGCCAAGCAAATGCCGGGCGTAACTGTTGTGGCTGTCTACGGCGGCGCGCCGATGGGCCCACAATTGAAAGCAATCCGTAATGGCGCACAGATTGTTGTCGCCACTCCGGGTCGTCTGTGCGACCACCTGCGTCGCGACGAAAAAGTCCTGGCTACCGTGAACCACCTGGTTCTCGACGAAGCGGACGAAATGCTCAAGCTGGGCTTCATGGACGACCTGGAAGTTATCTTCAAGGCCATGCCGGAAACCCGTCAGACCGTATTGTTCTCGGCCACCCTGCCGCAATCGATCCGTGCCATCGCCGAACGCCACCTGCGCGATCCGAAGCATGTGAAGATCCAGAGCAAGACTCAGACCGTTACCGCGATCGAACAGGCTCACCTGTTGGTTCACGCTGACCAGAAGACTTCTGCCGTTCTCAGCTTGCTGGAAGTGGAAGATTTCGACGCCCTGATCATGTTCGTGCGCACCAAGCAAGCGACCCTGGACCTGGCCAGTGCCCTGGAAGCCAAAGGCTACAAAGCCGCTGCGCTGAACGGTGACATTGCTCAGAACCAGCGTGAGCGCGTCATCGAATCCCTCAAGGATGGCCGTCTGGACATCGTTGTGGCGACCGACGTTGCCGCTCGTGGCCTGGACGTTCCGCGTATCACTCACGTGTTCAACGTTGATATGCCGTACGATCCGGAATCCTACGTTCACCGTATCGGCCGTACCGGCCGTGCCGGTCGCGAAGGTCGCGCGCTGCTGCTGGTCACTCCTCGTGAGCGCCGCATGCTGCAAGTGATCGAGCGTGTTACCGGTCAGAAAGTTGCCGAAGTTCGCCTGCCGGACGCTCAAGCTGTTCTCGATGCCCGCATCAAGAAACTGACCAACAGCCTGTCGCCGCTGGTAGGTGATGCCGAGTCGACTCACGGTGATCTGCTGGATCGTCTGACTGCCGACATCGGTTGCAGCCCGCGTGCCCTGGCCGCAGCTCTGCTGCGCAAGGCTACCAACGGTCAAGCGCTGACCCTGGCCGCGATCGAGAAAGAACGTCCGCTGGTGCCGAACAATGCACCGCGTGGCGATCGTCCAGAGCGTTCCGGTGATCGTCCGGACCGTGGTGACCGCGAGCGTCGTGCTCCGATCCCGCTGGCTGAAGGCCGTGCTCGTTGCCGTACCGCGCTGGGCGCGCGTGATGGTATCGCTGCCAAGAACCTGCTGGGCGCCATCCTCAACGAAGGTGGTCTGGCGCGTGAAGCCATCGGTCGCATTCAGGTGCGTGACAGCTTCAGCCTCGTCGAGCTGCCGGAAGATGGTCTGGAGCGTCTGCTGACCAAACTGAAGGACACTCGCGTTGCCGGTAAGCAGTTGAAGCTGCGTCGCTACCGCGAAGATTGATCTGCCCCCGGGCTGATTGATCGCACATAAAAAATCCCCGACTGGTTCGGGGATTTTTTTTGCCTGCTGTTTTGTGTCCGGCGTTTGAGCGGGGCCGGCGGTCGACTTATTAGTCGAAACGATAGATATCCATCCCCAGCGCCCCCATGGTGAACCCTTGGTGCACAATGCTGAACTCGCCCCCGGCCGCGCGGGCGAAGTACAGCGGTAACAGATGTTCGTCACTCGGGTGGTTGCGCACCGCGTTCGGTGCTTGCTGGCGATAGTCGTGTAGCGCGGCTTCATCGTTCGCTTCGAGTTTTTCGATCATCCAGTCGCGGAACGCCTTGGCCCAGGGTTCGACGCTTTCCGGGCCGGCGTGCCAGTCCAGTTCGCGCAGGTTGTGGGTGATGCTGCCAGAGCCGATCAACAGCACGCCGCGCTCACGCAGGCTGGCCAGGGCATGTCCGACGCTGGTTTGTAGCGCCGGGCCGCCACGGGTGGGCAGCGAGACCTGCACCACCGGGACATCGGCCTGCGGGTACATCAACGACAAGGGTACCCAAACGCCGTGGTCGAAGGGGCGCTTGGCGTCGATGCGCGCAGGCAGGCCATCGGTCTTCAGCAGCTCGACAACCTCTGTCGCCAGTTGCGGGCTGCCGGGTGCCGGGTACTGCACCTCGAACAAGGCCCGCGGAAAACCGCCGAAGTCGTGCCAGGTTTCGGGTTGGGGGTTGCCGCCGACCAGCAATTCGCTGCTTTCCCAGTGCGCGGAAACGATCACGATGGCTTTGGGCTTGGGCATTGTCGCGGCCAGATTCGCAAGGGCCGGCCCACTGGCGCCAGGTTCCAGGGCCAGCATGGGGGAGCCATGAGAGATATACAGGCTGGGGAACATAATTGAGCTCCGGAGAGTAAGATGGCAGCATCTTCAGTCAGATCATTGATCTAAATCTAATATAAGTTTTAGAGTCTTTTGATCGAATTTTTCGGGGTTAATTATGCAGCCGGAGTTTTGGCACAAACGGTGGGCGTCGAATCAGATCGGCTTTCATCTGCCGGAAGTAAATCCCTATCTGCAACGGTTCTGGCCGCAACTGGGCCTTGATGAAGGTTCTCGCGTACTGGTGCCGTTGTGTGGCAAGAGCCTGGACCTGTTGTGGCTGGCGCACTGCGGTCATGAGGTGCTGGGTATCGAGTTGTCGGAAAAGGCCATCGAGGACTTTTTCAATGAGCATCAACTGGACCCGGCAATCAGCGACCAGGGGCCTTTCAACGTCTATCGGGCCGGGTCGATCGAGCTGTGGTGCGGCGATTTCTTCGAGTTGACGGCAGGCGATGTTGCCGATTGCAGCGCACTGTACGACCGCGCGGCGCTGATCGCCTTGCCGCCAGCGATGCGTGAACAATACGCGGCTCATCTGATCCGGATTCTGCCGAAGGATTCTTTAGGGATTTTGATTACGCTGGATTACGACCAGAAGCAAATGGCCGGACCGCCATTTGCTGTGCTTGATGACGAAGTGCAACGGCTGCTGGGGGCTTCGTGGGAGCTGAAGATCCTGGAAGACCAGGATGTCCTGGGTGAGAGCTGGAAGTTTCTCGAGGCCGGTGTCACGCGGCTTGAGGAGCGTGTGTATCGGGTTTCCAGCTGATAAAAGCTGCTGGTTATGCTGGCCTCATCGCGGGTTTGCTCGCAATGAGGCCCTGAAGAGCACCACACCACTTCGCAGACAAAAAAAGGCCCGCATTCACTGCGGGCCTTTTCTTTTGGTGTGTCTAGTCCTGAAATAGGTTTACACCTGTTTCAGGACTAGACAGTGCTGCGGAACCTGTCAGCCCCGGCGACGCAGTGCGTCGATGCGTTCTTCCAGCGGCGGGTGGCTCATGAACATGCGGGCGAACCCTTGCTTGAGACCACCGTTGATGCCGAAGGCATTCAGGGTATCCGGCATGTGCACCGGCAGCCCTTGTTCGGCACGCAGGCGCTGCAGGGCACCGATCATTGCGCTGGTACCCGCCAGGCGTGCGCCGGCGTCGTCGGCGCGGAATTCGCGCTTGCGCGAGAACCACATGACGATGGCGCTGGCCAGGATGCCCAGGACCAGTTCAGCGAAGATGGTCGCCACGTAGTAGGCGATACCCTGGCCTTCTTCGTTCTTGAAGATCACCTTGTCGACAAAATTGCCGATGATCCGGGCGAAGAACATCACGAAGGTGTTCACCACGCCCTGGATCAGCGCCAGGGTGACCATGTCGCCATTGGCCACGTGACCGATTTCGTGGGCCAGAACGGCTTTCACTTCATCCGGCGAGAAACGCTCGAGCAAGCCCTGGCTGACCGCGACCAGTGCGTCGTTCTTGTTCCAGCCGGTGGCGAAGGCGTTGGCTTCATAGGCCGGGAAAATCCCGACTTCGGGCATCTTGATCCCGGCTTCGCGGGACAGTTGCTCGACGGTTTGCAGCAGCCATTGCTCATGCCGGGTGCGCGGCTGGCTGATGATCTGGGTGCTGGTGCTCATTTTCGCCATCCACTTGGAGATGAACAGCGAGAACAGGGAACCGGCGAAACCAAAGACCGCACAGAAAATCAGCAGCTGATTGAGGTTGAGATCAACCCCGTTGGCCGCCATGAACCCGTTGAAGCCGAAAAGGCTCAGGGTGATGCTGGCAATCAGCACGACCGCCAGGTTAGTGGCCAAAAACAGCAAAATGCGCATCATGGTTGTAGAAATCTCCTCGTGCTAAAGATGTAGCGTACTGCGGGGTATATAAGGTGCTGCACCGGGCTATTCAACCGGGTGACTATTTCAAACTGTGTCCTACGGCAACAGTCTAGCTGCTTGAAGGGCATTTCCGACGTCGACATGGGAAACGGTTGTCAGCCGATTAGCTTCACAGGCCCCCGCCGTTATTGGGCGTGGGCATGAAGCGTGTCGTCAGTCAGCGCTTGAAACAACGAGGCAGGGCAGGGCGCACAGAAGTGTTGCTGAATTAATCACCGTGCGACTTTTATCCGCGTCGCACGGTGACAGGCCATTTATTGGCGATAGGACTTGAGGAAGTTGCCGATCCGGCCAATGGCCTGATCCAGGTCGTCGACCCGTGGCAGGGTGACCACGCGGAAATGGTCTGGCCATGGCCAGTTGAAGGCCGTGCCTTGTACCACCAGCAGCTTTTCCGAGAGCAGCAGGTCGAGCACGAATTTCTCGTCGTTGTGGATCGGGCAGACTTTCGGATCGATCCGCGGGAACGCATACAGCGCACCCATCGGTTTGACGCAGCTCACGCCCGGAATGTCGTTGAGCAGTTCCCAGGTACGATTACGCTGTTCCAGCAGACGCCCTTGGGGCAATACCAGATCGTTGATGCTCTGATAACCACCGAGTGCGGTCTGGATTGCGTGCTGGCTCGGCACGTTGGCACACAGGCGCATATTAGCCAGCATGTCGATGCCTTCGATGTAGCTCTGGGCGTGGTGTTTCGGGCCGGAAATGGCGATCCAGCCGGAGCGGAAGCCGGCCACGCGATAGGACTTGGACAGGCCGTTGAAGGTCAGGCACAGCAGGTCCGGTGCCAGCGAGGCGGTGCAGATGTGCACGGCGTCGTCGTACAGGATCTTGTCGTAGATCTCGTCGGAGAACACCACCAGATTGTGCTGACGGGCCAGTTCCAGCATGCCCAGCAGGACTTCTTTCGAATACACCGCGCCGGTCGGGTTGTTCGGGTTGATGATCACCAGGGCCTTGGTGTTCGGGGTGATCTTGGCCTTGATGTCGGCCAGGTCCGGCCACCAGTTGGCCTGCTCGTCGCACAGGTAATGCACCGGGTTGCCGCCCGCCAGGCTCACTGCGGCGGTCCACAGCGGATAGTCGGGGGCCGGCACCAGCACTTCGTCGCCGTTGTTGAGCAGGGCCTGCATCGACATCACGATCAGCTCGGAAACGCCGTTGCCCAGGTAAATGTCTTCAATGCCGACGCCTTCCACCTGCTTTTGCTGGTAGTACTGCATCACGGCTTTACGGGCGCTGAACAGGCCTTTGGAGTCGCTGTAGCCCTGGGCGGTCGGCAGGTTGCGGATCACGTCCTGAAGAATTTCGTCCGGCGCTTCGAAACCAAAGGGCGCCGGGTTGCCGATGTTCAGCTTGAGGATGCGATGACCTTCCTCTTCCAGGCGTTTGGCGTGCTTGAGCACTGGGCCGCGAATGTCGTAGCAGACGTTGGCGAGCTTGTTCGATTTGCTGACCTGCATGGCGATGTGTTCCCGAAAATGAACGATCCAGGCGGCGTGTGAACGACCGTGCTGGGAATCCTGCGTATTCACACAGGCCTGACGCCTTGAGTGGCGGCACTCATAAATCCGTTTGAATGCGCGTGGTCTGGCTGCCAGACTGGCGTTTGACGAGGCGCAATCATACGTGCCGCCCGATCCGTGGAAAAGGTACAGATCGGGCTTTTTCAGCTGCTGAGGTGTATCAATGGAAAAGTTGGAAAAAACCCTGGAAGAATGGCGGGCCATGCTTGATCCGGAGCAGTACAACGTTTGCCGCCTCAAGGGCACCGAGCGACCGTTCTCCGGTAAATACAACGGCACCAAAACCGACGGCGTTTACCACTGCATCTGCTGCAACGCACCGCTGTTCGACTCCAAAACCAAGTTCGATTCCGGCTGCGGCTGGCCGAGCTTCTATGCGCCGATTGGCGACAGCGCGATGGTCGAGATCCGTGATATCAGCCATGGCATGATCCGTACCGAAGTGGTCTGCGCCAAATGCGATGCGCACCTTGGGCATGTGTTCCCGGACGGTCCGCCGCCAACCGGTTTGCGTTATTGCATCAACTCGGTGTGCCTGGACCTCGTTCCCCGCGAATAATCTGCTGATGTCGTGCGCTTGATTTGTATACGCAGGAGCAGCCTCCGGCAGCTCCTGCAATGATGTTCGCGTGCCGGGCATCTATTGATTTATTAAATTGCACACAATTCAATTGCTCGCTATGTTTGATCTTCCTTCACTCGGAGTTCGTGCCATGAGCGACAACCTGCTGAGCATCCCTTGCACCACCATCAAGGGGGAGCAAAAGACCCTGGCCGATTTCGCCGGTAAAGCGGTGCTGGTGGTCAACACCGCCAGCAAATGTGGTTTCACCCCGCAGTACAAAGGCCTCGAAGAGCTCTGGCAGAGCTACAAGGATCAAGGTTTGGTGGTACTCGGCTTTCCCTGCAATCAGTTCGGCCAGCAGGAGCCGGGCAACGAAGGGGCGATTTCCGAGTTCTGCGAGCTGAATTACGGGGTGAGTTTCCCGCTGTTCAAGAAGATCGAAGTCAACGGTACCGGCGCTCATCCGCTGTTCGTTCAGCTGAAAAAACGCGCGCCAGGTGTATTGGGTTCCCAGGGCATCAAATGGAACTTCACCAAGTTCCTGATCGGCAAGGACGGTCAGCTGGTCAAGCGCTTTGCTCCGGCAACCAAGCCGCAAGCGCTGCGCCGCGAGATCGAAGCTCTGCTCAAATGAACACGTTGTCAGTTGATTCGCTGAAACTCGACAGTCAGCTCTGCTTCAAGCTGTACGCCGCTTCTCGGGCGGTGATCCGTGCCTACAAGCCGATGCTCGATCAACTGGGCCTGACCTACCCGCAATACCTGGCGATGCTGGTGCTGTGGGAATGGCAGGAGGCGGCGCCGGAGCAGCCGACGGTCAAGGCGCTGGGCGAGCGCCTGGCGCTGGATTCCGGGACCCTGACGCCGCTGCTCAAGCGTCTTGAGCAACTGCAACTGGTGCAGCGCCAGCGTTCGGCGCGCGATGAGCGCGAGGTGCACTTGAGCCTGTCGTCCACCGGCAAGGCCTTGCGCGATCAGGTCGGGCCGCTCAAGGCCCGCCTGTTGTGCGATAGCGGTGTCGATCTGGATCGCCTGAATGAGCTGCGCGATGGTCTTGATCACCTGTTGGGGCAAATCAAATCGCTGTCGTAGTGGGTATCCACAAGTCGAGCAGGGCCGCCAGTTCTTCCCGGCGGAAGGGTTTGGCCAGGTAGTCGCTCATGCCCGCCGCACGGCAACGTTCGCGTTCTTCGGACATGGCGTTGGCGGTCAGGGCGACGATGGGCAGTTGTGGCCAGCGCCCGCTGCGACGGATCTGCCGGCTGGCTTCATAACCGTCCATCACCGGCATGTTGCAGTCCATCAGCACCAGGTCGAATTCGCTGTGTTCGAGCTGATCCAGGGCTTCGGCACCATGGGCCGCGACGCTCACCTCGCAGCCAAGTTTGCCGAGCATGCCCTTGGCCACCAACTGATTGACCGGGTTGTCCTCCACCAGCAGGATGCGCCCGCGTCGCTGGGGCGAGAGGACTTCGACCCGGGCACCGTTGATCGTGTTGAGTTCCGGCTGCAAGATCCGTCGCAATGTCTGGTACAGCGCATTGCGCGCCAACGGTCGCGCCTGTTGCTGCAAAGGTGCCAGGGCGCTGGCTTGCTCGCTGGGCAGGAAACTGCCGTAAGCGGTCACCAGCAGAATCGGCGCGGTAAAAGTCGGGCGCAGGCCAAACAGGCATTCGGGGCAGTCGGTGATCAACACGTCCGGTTTCAGGCCGATCAATCGGTCATCGATGGAACGTTGTTGATAGCCGAGCCCCCATTCGGGCAATAGATTCTGTAGCAGTTCCGCCAGTCCGCTGCTGGCAGCCGTGATCGCGACGATGTTGCCTTGCAGAGCTGCTGGCGGGATGGCGCGGGTGTGGCAGGGTAGCGGCAGGTCGGCGCAGAACTGACTGCCGAAGCCTGCTTCCGAGCTGATCGTCAGACGCCCCTGCATGGCTTCGCAGAGGTTGTAAGTCAGCGCCAGGCCCAGCCCGGTACCGCCGAATTGCCGGGTAATGCCGGCACCGGCCTGGGTAAAGGGCTGGAAGATTTTGACCTGTGCGTCCTGGGCAATGCCGATGCCAGTGTCGCAGACCTCGATTCGCACGCCGTCTTCGAACGTTGAAAGACGCACATCGACCCGCCCGAAGCGGGTGAACTTGAGGGCGTTGGACAACAGGTTGCTGACGATCTGCCGGACCCGGGTCGGATCACCGAGTACCAGCGCGGGAAATTGCGGGTCGATCAGGCACGTCAGCTCGACGCTCGGCGCAGCGTTCTGGGACAGCAGGTTGGCGGTGTCTTCGATCAGCGAGCCGAGGTCGAATGGAATGTGTTCGAGTTCCAGCTGGCCGGCATCGAATTTCGACAGGTCGAGAATATCGTTGAGCAGTTCCACCAGCACTTTGCCCGAGTCATGGGCGATGGACAGCTGTTGCTGCTGCTCGGCATTGAGCGGGCCGTCCAGCGAGAGCGCGATCATCCCCAGCAGACCGTTGAGAGGCGTGCGGATTTCATGGCTCATGTTGGCCAGGAACACCGAGCGCGCCTCGGCCATGTCCAGGGCGGTGCGGCGGGCGACTTCCAGTTCCTCGTTGGACTGGCTGAGCCGGGAGTTGATGGCCTTGAGTTCCGCCGTACGGGCCGAGACGATATTTTCCAGTTGCGAGAGGTAGTCGGTCAGACGGTTTTCGGCATTGCGCCGCTGCTGGATCTCGGTGGCAATGTTATCGAACTGTTGATTGGCGACCTTGACCAAGACGCCGATTTCATCGTTTTCATGCCCCGCCGGATACTCCAGCCAGGTTGGCTCCGCGCTGCGCGGATCACGACCACTGAGTTCTCGGATGACCCGTACCAGCGGTTTGGTCAGCATCACGTAAAACAGCGCCAGCAGAATGCCCGTAAGGATCAGGCTGCGCGCGAAGCCATTGAGCAGGGTCACTTCGGCCCGGCGCAGGAAACGACTGCCGAAAGTGTAGGTATCGACATCCAGGTGCAAGGTCCCGAGGGATTCGTCCGGCAAGTGGTCGAGGTAAAGACGGTCTTCAAACTGTCGGTTGGCGCCGAACAGGAAGTCGCTGAGCACCCGGTAATTGTTTTCCAGGCCCGGACGTTTGGCGCTGGCCAGCACGGTATTGTTGTTGTCGGTCAATTTCGCGCCGATGATCGCCGGGGAGCGCAGCAGGCCCAGGATCAGTTCCTGGGCGAGTTCGGCATCGATGTTGTAGGCGATGCGAGACGCGGGGTTATGGCTGATTTCCAGCAACGACAGGATTTCGCGGTTGATGGAGGCGTCTTCGCTGGCATAATCGATGCCTATTTGCACAAGGCTGAGCAGCGTGCCCAGAATGAAACCGACCAGCACCGTAAGCTTGGCTTGCTTGTACGACAGCCGCTGGCTGAACTTGATATCCATGGGGTGTTGAACCACTTCCGTTTCCCTTCGCTGCTCAAGCATAGTCGATCATCAATGGATACCGATGTTCTCGCAAAACACCTGTACGGGGTGTTGGCCGGGCATCGGATGCTGTGTTTCGTCGCTGTACCGCCATCATCACTGTGAACGTGCCCGAGGAGAAGACGTGGATTCCCGATTGAATGCTTTTCTTGAACGCGCCGATGCCGTTCTGGCCCGTATCGAACCGCTGCTGCCGGCGCCTCGTCAAACGGTCGACTGGACACATTGCCTGGCCGCACGCTGGCAACGCGAGGGTCGCAACGGTTTTCTGTTGCCGCTGCAAGTCAGCCTCGACATGCGCCTGTCCGACCTGATCGGCGTTGACCGGCAACTTGAGCAATTGGGCCGCAATACTCAACAGTTCCTCGACGGCATGCCTGCCAATCACGCCTTGCTCTGGGGCTCGCGGGGCACCGGTAAATCGTCGCTGGTGCGCGCCTTGTTGGCCGAACACGCCAAGAACGGCCTGCGGCTGATCGAGATCGAGCGCGATCACCTGGCGGACTTGCCGCGGGTGGTCGAGCAGATTGCCAAGCTGCCCCAACGGTTTGTGCTGTTCTGCGATGACCTGTCGTTCGAGTCGGGCGAGGGCGATTATCGCGTGCTCAAGAGCGTACTCGATGGCTCTCTCGAGCAGGCGCCAGATAACGTTCTGCTGTACGCCACCTCCAACCGTCGCCATCTGGTGCCGGAAAAGGAAAGCGATAACGAAAACTGGAAAAGGGTCGATGGCGAGCTCCATCCCAATGAGGCGGTGGAAGACAAGATCGCACTGTCGGACCGTTTTGGCCTGTGGCTGTCGTTCTATCCGTTTACTCAGGAACATTTCCTCAACGTCGTCGAGCACTGGATCGGCCAATTGGCCGACAAGGCCGGTCTCAAGTGGCTGCGTGACGAAGAGTTGGACATCCTCGCGGTGCGCTGGGCCACGGGCCGGGGTAATCGCAACGGACGTTGCGCGTATCAATTTGCCCGTTATTGGGTCGGGCTGAAGCTGTTGGAGCAAAAGGCATGATCGATTTACAAAAGAGCGGCCAGGGCCTTGAGGGCTACGGCATGCTATGGGCACAGCTGGAATCGTTGCTGGCGGACGAGCGTGATTTTATCGCCAACGCCGCGCAATTTTCCGCGTTTGTGTTCAACCAGCTCGATGACCTGAACTGGGCCGGTTTCTACCTTAATCGCAACGAAGAACTGGTGCTTGGCCCGTTTCAGGGGCAGATCGCCTGTGTACGGATTCCATTCGGTCGCGGCGTGTGCGGGGCTGCCGCTGCCACCTTGCAGACCCAGCGGGTCGAAGACGTACATGAATTCCCCGGCCACATCGCTTGTGACAGCGCATCGAACAGTGAACTCGTCGTGCCATTGGTCAAGGACGGTCGACTGATCGGCGTGCTGGACCTCGACAGCCCGAAGCTGGCGCGTTTTACCGCTGACGATCAGGCCGGAATCGAGCAGCTGGCGGCGATTTTCCTGCGTCTGACCGACTGCTGATCAGCCCTTCAAGCCGGCCTTGATTAGCAGGCTTGTCGGGTCAACGGTGTCTATCTGCTGTGGCTCAAGGAATTGGCTGGCGTACTGCAAGTAGATTTCGTCGTTGATGAACAGCCCGAACAATTCAGCGTCGATGTGGGCGTCACGGCACATGGTGGCCATGATGCCCAGCGCTTCGCTCAAGGACTTGGTTTTCTTGTAGGGGCGATCGGCGGCGGTCAGCGCTTCGAAAATATCGGCAATCGCCATCATCCGCGCCGGCAGGCTCATGTCTTCGCGCTTCAAGCGTTTGGGATAACCGGTGCCGTCCATTTTTTCGTGGTGGCCGCCGGCGATTTCCGCGACGTTATTGAGGTGACCGGGGAAGGGCAGGCGACTGAGCATCAGGATCGTCTGCACCATGTGGTGATTGATGATGTAACGCTCCTCGCGGGTCAGGGTGCCTCGGACGATGCTCAGGTTGTACAGTTCGCCCCGGTTGTACTTGTATCGCGGCACGTCGAGCTTGAATCCCCAGGGATTGTCGTCCGGGATCAGTTCGCTGTCGGCGCGCTCGAGCAGATGCTCGGGTTTATCCGCCAGCAGTGGCTCGCTGACCGGCAGGGTCGGCACCGGGGTCCGGGCCTGGCGCCGGTTCTCTTCCCACGAAACGCCAAGCCGATCATCCAGGGTTCGGGTCCAGGTACGTTGGGCGATGGTGTTCAACCGCTGCAGATCGGCCTCGGCCATGGCCTCGCTGCCCAGGTTGCAGCGCGCCACAAACGCGAAATCATCATCCAGCGCCGCCAGGCTCGCATTGCGCAATTGCGCCAGAGGCGACTCGTCACCCCCCAGGGCGATGGCCTGCCAATAATTGATCCAGGCATCACGCTTGAGGACTTCGAAACGGGTGCGGATTTCGTGGATGCGGTCGTACAGGGTCTCAAGTTTCGTGGCTTTGTCGACCACGTATTCAGGGGTGGTGACCTTGCCGCAATCATGCAGCCAGGCGGCGATGTGCAGCGCCTCCCATTCATCTTCGCTGGGCTGATAGCTACGGAAGGCCGGGTCCTGACTGGCAGCGGCCGCCTGTGCCAGCATCAGCGTCAGTACCGGTACTCGCTGGCAGTGCCCGCCGGTGTAGGGGCTCTTGGCGTCGATTGCGCCGGCCAGCAATTGAATGAATGAGTCCAGCAGCTGTTTTTGTCTGGCTTGCAGGCGCTGACTTTCGATACTCACGGCGGCCGCGCCAGACACCGCCTGGAGAAACGCGATGCGATCCGGGCGCAGTTTTTCCAGGTCGTCTTGTGTGCCGCTGTCGGCCAGCAGCAGGACCAGCAGCCCCACGGTTTCGTTATGACGATTGTGCAGCCGAATACCGACCAGATGAACCCGCGGGCACTCCAGCGCGAGCAAGACTTTCTGCAGATCCCCCGCCTGTTCGAAACCCAGGGAGGTGACGACATTGTCGGCGGTCGACAGTGTTTGCATCCACTGAGGGCTCTGAAAATCCTGGAGCACGTGTCCTTGAATGTCGAATGGCGGCAAGGCCTGTGAACTGCCGTTGATGACCAGCGCATGAGGTTCCACGCGATTTTCATCACCTTCACGCAGGTAGATCAGACCGGCCTGGGCCTGGCCGATCTGCACGGTTTCAAACAACACCCGTTGCAGCAAGGGGGCGAAACGGGTTTCGGCGCTCAGGCTTTCGGTGATCCGGAAAAAACTCGCCAGGGTGTCTTTCATGCGCGCCATCGACACGCTCAGTTGGTCGACTTCCAGCACCGGCGAGCGACGGCTGGCCGGAAAATTGAAATCGAAACTACGAATCGCATCGGCTTCCCGCACCAGGGCGCGCAGGGGGGTGACCAGGACTCTGGAGGTCAGCCAACCCATGGGCAGGCACAACAGTAGCGTTGCCAGGGTAATCAGCGCGCCTTGCCAGCGCATGCGGTAGGCATCGACGAGCAATTCGTCTTCCGGCACCAGCAGCGCCAGTTGCAGCCCCTGTGGGCCACCTTCCTGCATGCTGCTGCGCGCCGCGATCCATTGACGACCCGCGGCGTTCAGGCGATTGATCTCAGGCGGACTGGTGAGCAGGGCCGCGAGGCTGGGGCTCAGGTCGGCGGCTTTGATCAGCCGGGCTGTCTGGTCGTCGACGATCAGTTTGCTGCTGTCGGGGTAGGCGACGGCATTACCCTCGGCATCGAGCAGCACAATTTCGGTGCCGGGCGTCACCACATGTTTGGCCAGGGTCGCTGACAGTTCCGCCAGCGTAAGGTCGGCCCCCATCACCGCTTGCTCACCACTGCGCCGCGCCAGGGTTGTGCCGACATTGTGGGTGGAGAAAAACAGGTAGGGCTCGGTGGTGATCTGATCACGGTCGCTGCGGGCGCTGGAGAACCAGGCGCGGGTGCGTGGATCGTAGATTTCGTCGGGGTTGTCCAGACGGCTGACGAGGGCCAGGTTCTGATCGAAAAACAAGGATTGGGAGCGGACCTGACCGCCGCCTGGATGCTCGATGCTCCATACCTGATACGCCGCGGTGTCCGGTGCCTTGAGCTGCGTTTTCAGGGCGACGCTGCGCAGGGGGCGAACCATGAAAAAGTCGCCATTGCTGTAGCCCAGGTACAGAGAGGCCAGATCGGGGTTGTCCGTGAGTGATTGACTGAAGGGCTTGAGCAACGCCAGGCGTTGCTCAAGGTCGGCGGCCTGGGTTGCCGGATTGTCCGCCAGCAGGCTCAGCAGATGACGAATCGGCTCATAGGTGCGATGCAGGTCCAGACGGACATCCTGCTCGATGCGATTGAAGAGCTTTTCACTGCTGGAAAGAATGATCCGGGTGGTTTGCCGATAGTTGAAAATGCCCAGCACCACCCCGGTCAGCAACAGCAGGAACGTGAACATCACGCTGATATGGATGTGCAGGGGAAATCGGCGCTGGTCCGGGCGCAGTGGGCTGGGCATTGCAGATTTCTCCATGACGATGAACACACTGCTCAGCCTTCCAGCATAGTTAACGCTCCGTCATTCTGCTGTTTGTCGTGGCGTGCGAGCTGTTGTCGCAACGCGTGATCCAGTTCGAGCATGGCGCGCTCCATGGACTTGCTGCAATCGGCCACTTGATCGTGGTGGGGCCTGTTATGGCAGGCCTTTTCGAGCGCCTCGCAACTGTCGATCAGTCGGGAGGCCTGGACGATTCGCGCCGCTCCCTTGATTTTGTGGGCAATGTCGAGGAGTGACTGCCGGTCGTTTGACCGGGACAACGTCAGCAGCGTTTGCCGATCCAGGTGGTTGCTATTCAGCAGCTCGGTCAACAATCGCCGGTTCAGTGCCGGGTTGCCACCGGTTAACAGGTGCAGCCCCTCCAGACTGAACGCCGGGTCGCGGACCGTCGGTGCAATGCCTTCGATCCATTGGCTCAAGGCTGTCAGGCTGAGAGGTTTGAACAGGCAATCGTCCATCCCGGCTTGTTTGCAGCGTTGTCTTTCCTCCGGTTGCGCATTAGCGGTGAAACCCAGAACGGTACAGGCAGGGCGCTGCACGCGCTGTTCATGTTGGCGAATGGCACGAGCCATCTCATATCCATTCATGATCGGCATATTGCAATCGGCAATCACCAGGTCGAATGGCTGATCTTTCCACGCCTCCAATCCCGCCTCGCCATCTGCTGCAACCTTGAACCGATGCCCCAGAAACTCCAGTTGCTGGCACATGAGCAAGCGATTGGCCGGGTGATCATCGACCACCAGAACGTTCAAGGGGGCAGCGCTCTGGTGAATCTGTGGCTCGGCAATTTCCGGCATCTGTACAGGCGGCAGGGTTGCCAGATTCAGCGAAACCCGAACCTGAGTGCCGACCCCAGGCTGGCTGCTCAATTGCAGGTTGCCGCCCATCATTTCGCACAGATTGCGGCTGATCACCAGTCCCAGACCCGCACCGCCCCTGGGTAACTGGCTGGAGTTATTGGCCTGGACGAAAGGCTCGAACAGTCGCTGCTGATCCTGCTCGCTGATCCCGGCGCCACTGTCCTCAACCAGCAACTGCAGCTGCATGCGGTCGGGCTCGTCGGTCGGTTGCAACTCGAGGCTGATCCTGACCTGACCCTGTTGCGTAAACTTGATTGCATTGCTGACCAGGTTGGACAGCACCTGCTTGAAACGCATCGGGTCCAGCAGGACATCGGTCGCAGGTTTAGCAGGGTTGAATGCCAGGTGCAGTCCGAGATTCTTTTGCCGGGCCAGCCCGTCGAAGATCCTCACCACCGAGGCCACGGCTTCAGCCAGATTGACGCGTTCCGGGCTCAGGCTCAGACGTCCGGATTCGATGCGCGCAATGTCGAGAATGTCCCCGATCAGTTCCAACAGGTCTTTTGCCGAGTGATACGCGACGTCGATGGCCGGTCGATCCGGATGGCCAGGATCAATGCGTTTGAGTGTTAGCTCCAGCATGCCGATGATCGCGTTCATCGGCGTGCGGATCTCATGGCTCATGGTTGCCAGAAAGGTGCTTTTAGCCCGGTTGGCTTCATCGGCACGTTCTTTCGCCGCCTGCCGCTGTTTTATCTGGCGTCTCATATAGGCGTTCCAGGCAACGGAGATCAGCAGCAGTACGCCAGCACCGGTAACGATCTGATAGAACACTCTGTGATAGTTGCGCCAGGTACTTTGCGAGGCCGCCGAATAGCCACGCCAGCGGTTATTGATGATGCCCAGCTCTTCCGGTGCGATGCTCAACAGCGCCTTGTCGAGGATGGCATTCAGTTCTTTGGCGTCGCGCCCGGTCGCCAGGGAAAATGCCGCCTGCTGGGTACCGATGGTGGTGGTGATCTGAAGTGCCCGCTCGAAGATCCGCGATGAGATGAAGTAATTGGCGATCACCAATGAGTTCACCGCACCTTCTGCCTTGCCCTCGGCGAGCAACTCCACGGCACTGAATGTGTCTGGAGTTTCAACCAGATTGATCCGCGGAAACTCGCTGCGCAGGTAATCCACCAGTGGATTGCCCTGGGCAATGGCCAGGCGTTTGTCCTGCAGTTGGTTGAGGTTGGTCGGGCTGTCGGCCGCTTTGCGTGTCAGCAGGACAAAGGAGTTTTCCAGATACGGGCGGCTGAAGTTCAACATCGTTTCACGCTGTGCGCTGGGGAGCAGGGCGGCGATCAGGTCAGCCTGCTGGTTGGCGATCTGATCGACCATCTCGTCATCGCTTCGGCTGCGCTGGATCTCGAAGCGCAAACCGGTGCGCAATCTGATCAGTTCGAGCAGGTCAGCCGTGACACCCCGAAAGTTGCCGTCGCTGTCAAAAAACGTCAGCGGCGCAAATGCTTCATTAACTACCACCCGCACAACCGGATGTTGCGCCAGCCAGCGTTCTTCATGGTGGGTGAGTTGCAGTTTTTGATCGGTGAGAAGAATGTCGCTGCCGGCACTCCAGCGTTTGGCGATGTTTTCCCGTTCGCTGGTGGGGATGGCCTTGAGTACCGCGTTGATGATCCCGAGCAGGTCCGGGTTGTCCTTCTGTACGGCAAAGCTGAAACCATGGGCTTCGTGTTTACCGAAGTTGGCCATGCGGATGTTGTTCAGATACCCCTTGTTGATCATGTAATGAGTTGAAATGGTGTCACCGAGAAAAACGTCGGCCTGGTCGAAGGCAACCGCGTTGATTGCATTCTGGTAGGACGGGTAGGAGGTGATGATTGCCTTCGGATACAGCGCCCTGACTTCGTCCAGGGGCAGATAGTGATAGACCATGCTAAGCCGCAGGCCGGCAAGACCCTCGGTCAGTGATCGGGTTTCTCCTTCCCGTGTGACCAGCACGGGTTGATCCACGGCGTAAGGGATGGACAGCGCAATGTCGGCATTGTCGGCCTCGAACCCGTTGGCGGTGCCGAGCATGTCGACCTGACCCTTTTCCAGTGCCTCGATCGCAGCCCCTCGGGACGCGAAGCGCTGAACCTTGACGGGCAACCCCGTAACCTTGCCGAGGATGCCGGCGTAGTCGGCGGTGAAACCTTCGTAGTCGTGGCCGCTGAGGGTCAGGTCGAAAGGCGGATAATCCGGGCCTGATGTGCCCAGGATCAATTCACGTTTGTCTTTGACCCATTGTCGTTGTGAGGTATCCAGTCGGACTTCCATGTGCCCGGTCGTTGAGCGACTGAGCAGGGTGTAGTTTTCACTGGCTGTCTGCGCCGCGAGCACCGGGGTACTCATGCATAAAGCCGTGACCATGAGTCTTAGATAATCCTTCAAACGACTGGGCATCCTGTTCCTCACACTAGCGCGTTACGTTTTGCCATATCGATGAGTTCAACCAGAGATTTGGCTTTGAGTTTCTGCATAAGTCGTTTTTTATAGGTGCTGACAGTCTTGTTGCTGAGGAACATGCCCTTGGCAATTTCCTTGTTGGTGCGACCTTGGGCAAAAAGTTGTAATACCATCAACTCTCGATCATTTACGGATTTGAACAAGTCCAGGTCTGCCCACTGTGCGTCGTCACAACGAACTGGGTTCAAGGCCTCGCTGGGGAAGTAGTTGTAACCTGATAATACTGCTTTGATCGCGCTTACCAGTTCACTGAGCTCTTCCTGTTTGCATACATACCCTGATGCACCTGACTGCATGCAGCGAATACCAAAAAGTTTTGGGCATTGTGCAGTCAACACCAGTGTTTTTAATGGCGTGCTCATTGCGTTGAAACGTGAGAGCACTTCCAGCCCATCCAGTTTGGGAATGCTGATGTCGAGGATGATCAGGTCGGGCATGCATTCGCGAACCATTTGCATGGCATCGACGCCATTGTCAGTTTCACCGACGACTTTGTAACCTTCATGTTCCAGCAGCATTCGAACGGCAAGGCGGATGACAGGGTGATCGTCGACAATAAAAACGGAGTTCATAATCAAATCCCATACGTGCACAAATAAAGCGCGCACCTTAGCTCAGTAGTTGAGGGGGCGCATGAACTGACAAGCCGATAGCAGCAATATAGGAAAAGTCCTACAACTGAAAAAGAAATGGACTACGTGTCAACTAGGTTTTGAATGAGGAAGGGTTAAAAATTTGATGGTTTAGTCAAGAGGCTAAAAGGCGTTTGGCTATAAGTATTAATCTGTGTTTTGGATGTGGTTCTAGTGTGTGAGAGTTGGTGTTTTTTATTGTGAGGCCAAGGTCAACAAGTTTCTAAGATCTGATTGTTTCAATGGCTTGATCAAGTAACCCAGCAAGGGAAGTCCGTGTTCGTAGGCTACTGTTTTAAGTTTTTCCAGTTCGGCGGATGTCAGGCTGCTCAGCAGTATTGCCTGTCTGATCATTCCCCGGTGACTGGCGAACTCGATCAAATCAAGACCGGGAAGGTCGGGCAGGCATTGGTCGCACAGAAGAATATCGAACGGTTGCGCAGCTTTGAGCATTTGTTGCAAGGCGCCTTCGGCACTGTCAGTGGTGGTCAGTTGGGTGAAGCCGTAACTCTCGAGCAGGTATTGAGTCGCTCTCAGCTGAAACGGATGATCTTCCACCAGCAATATGTGCCAATCGTGTTTGAACGTAGGAGTTTTCATGCGTCATCTGTCGAGCAGTGGGTGTGCAATTGTTTCGCGAGATGGTCGAACAATCGATCAGTCAGCTCTGCACAAGGTGTAGGGCGATTCTGTCGATGTTGAAATACAGATGAATGTCGAGACATTCGATCAGCCGTTCAGACGTCGCTGACGCGGCTGATCGATGCGCTGTTATCCGTGGCTTGAACGACCGGTCATTTCCAGCGCCATTTCACCGGCATAGCTGTCGGTCATGCCAGCGATGAAATCAATCATGCGCAAGAAAGAGGTGTGCAACGGGCCATGCGGGTCGGGTGCATTGTTGCCCAACAGGTCGAGTATGCGCCGGTTCTTGAAGGAGGGCGTACGACCGTTGTGCTGCTCCAGTGCTGCGCCGCAAAAAGCATTGAGCAGGATTTCCAGGGTGGTGTAGGCACCGATTTCGTGGAGCGTCTTGCGCTTGTCCTGGAAGATTTTTTTGCGTGCCATGTCCTTGGCATTCAAGACACAGCGTTTGGCCGGGCCATGCATGTGTTCGACAAGGTCCCCCGGTAGCGTGCCGGACAGCAACGCGTCCTGTTGCTCGACAAAGGCTCGGGCTGCTGCGTTGGTCAGGTGTTCGATGGCTTTGCCCCGCAGAATCGCCAGTTTGCGCCGCCGCGAATCCTGTGGACCGAGCTGACGATAGGTTTCCGGGAGATCGTCGCCCACCAGGTCCAGCAGCAGGGACTCGACTTCGGCGTACTCCAGCAGCTCCATTTCCAGGCCATCTTCCAGATCGATCAGCGCGTAGCAGATGTCGTCGGCGGCCTCCATCAGATACACCAGCGGATGGCGCGCCCAGCGCTGTTCTTCCAGTTGGGGCAGGCCGAGTTTATGAGCGATCTGTTCCAGCAGCGGCAGTTCACTCTGGTAGCAGCCGAACTTGTGCTTCTTGTAGCCCAGTGAGTCGGCGTGCCGGGCCGTCCACGGGTATTTCAGGTAGGTGCCCAGGGTGGCATAGGTCAGCCGGGTGCCTCCTTCGAACTGATGGTATTCAAGCTGGGTGAGCACCCGGAAACCTTGGGCATTGCCTTCGAAGTTGAGGAAGTCGTTGCGTTCGGCTTCGCTCATGGCATCCAGCCAGCCACGGCCGGCGGCCTGCTGGAACCAGTGGCGGATCGCGTCTTCGCCGGAGTGGCCGAAGGGTGGGTTGCCGATGTCATGGGCCAGGCAAGCCGATTGCACCACCATCCCCAGGTCGCTCGGTTCACACCAGTCGGGCAGCGCGCTGCGGATGGTTTCACCGACGCGCATCCCCAGCGAACGGCCGACGCAGCTGACTTCCAGCGAGTGAGTCAGGCGCGTATGAATGTGATCGTTGCTGGAGACCGGATGGACCTGGGTCTTGCGCCCGAGACGGCGAAACGCGCCTGAGAAAATGATCCGGTCGTGGTCTTTATGGAAAGGACTGCGGCCGAGTTCTTCCGGGCTGTGCACAGGTTTTCCGAGGCGTTCGCGGGTAAGCAGGGTGTGCCAATCCAAGGCTGGTTTCTCCGTCAGGTGACTGAACCCCTAGCTTCCCGTTTCGCGCCGGTACCTGCAAGGAGAACTACAACCCCGCAGCGTCGATATCGATGAGCAGTAGCCGTTCGCCGTTATCGAAAAACTGCCCCGCAGTGAGGCAGTACTGATTGCTGGTGGCGTCGCGGTAAGTGTTGGAAAGCGTCAGACGGCGCTCATCCCAACCCTCGGCCAGCAAGTGATAGAAATAGGGGCGCCATGACCAGTTATGGCCCAGGTAGCGGCTATCGGCTTCCCAGCCGTTGTTGCGCCATTCCAGGTTGGGGGTCAGTTGCGTGCCGTGGCGGTCGCACTGATAAAAACGCAACAGCCAGGGAAACGCTTCCAGCTGCGGCAAGGCGCTGAGGGGCGCGCTGGCTTGAGCCCAGGCTTGCAGGATGGTCATCAGTTCGCTGAGTTGCTGGCGCATGATCATCAGGCGAGCGCGTTCAGTCAGCTTTTGCTGAACGTAACGCTGGCGCAGTTGCGCGAAGCGCTCGACAAAGGCGTCGGTGGCGAAGAAATCCGCTTGCGCTCGGGCGAACAGAAAGCCCTGTACGTAGCGTGAGCCGCACTCCAGGGCAAAATTCAGTTGAGCTTCGGTTTCCACGCCTTCGGCGATGATCCAGCAACCGGTTTTTTCCGCCATTTGCGCCAGTGCCTTGACCACATCGCTGCTGGGACCGCCCAGCGCGGCGGCCTGGAACAACCGCATGTCGAGCTTGAGAATGTCCGGTTGCAGGGCCAGCACGCGATCGAGTTGAGAGTAACCGGCACCGAAATCATCGATGGCGATCCGCGCCCCGGCTTGCCGGTAGCGGGCCACGACTTCAGCCAGACGCTGGCTGTCGCCGCCCAATTCGGTGATCTCGAAGACGATTCGCTGTGCGTCGACACCATGCCTGCTCAGTTGCTTGAGGCTCGGCAGTGCCTGGTCCCGGCGCAAGCGGCTAATCCAGCGGGGTGAGATGTTCAGGCTGAGAAACCAGTCCGTGGGCGCTTCATGCAGACGGCTCAGGGCGTTGTCGCGAATCTGGCGATCGAGACGTCGCAGGGCGATAGCCGGGGTTCGCGGATCGGCGAACAGCGCACCTACCGAGGCCAGTTGACCATCGGCCTGGCGCAGTCGGCCCAGCGCTTCGACACCCGCGATACGGCCTGTGGCGGTATCGATGAATGGCTGAAAACAGGCGAGCGGTTGCCCGTCGATCACGAGGCCTCCTTATTAAGGTGTTGTTCTGGATAAATACCTGGTCCCAGGTAGGCACGCAGGATCAACCTCTCGATAAAGAGGTTGATCCTGGTGGTATTGCAAGAATGCAGCCAGACAAGACTGATTAGTGTTTGCGCGAAGCGCTCTGCATGACCAGCTTGATCAGCGGCCCTAGTGCGGCGCCCAGGCTAACCAGCTTGGTCAGGCTGCCGATACCGCCGCCCTTGGCACCCTTGCCGGTCAGAAAACCCAACCCGATCACGGCGGCGATGCCCCAGAGCGGGGCGTGTTTGATGCCGAAGCCGTCTTGCAGGCTTTGTGTCATGCCGCGCACCCGTTGCAGGGGCTGCAGCAGTTGTTGGGACTCGTGGCGAATTTCCTGGCGATGCATTTCCATGCGCAGACGGATCAGTGCCTTGCGCATTTCCGTTCGCGAACTATTGCGGGGAAGTTCAGGCATGCTCATGGCAACAGACGCTCCCGATCATTGGCCAGCTCCTCGAGGGTGCCATGGAAGGGTGAGGATTCATCGAAAATCGCCGCCCTCAAGCGCATCGCGCAGAACAACGTAGCGAGGGTGTAGAACACACAGAGCCCGATGATCGCCGCCAGGCGATAGGTGTCCCAGAACAGGATCAACACCAGCGTCGACAACCCCACCAGCAACAACAAGGCAAAGACCAGCGTCAGGCCTGCAAACAGCAACAGGCTTACGGTACGTGCTTTTTGCTCCTGCAGTTCGATGCCGAACAGTTCGACATGGCTATGCAGCAATCCAAGAAACGCGGCACCCAGGCGCCGCGATGAAGAGCGGGTGCCCGTCGCGGATGAGCCGGATTCATCGATTGCCATATCAGCGCCGAGTAGCCAGCAGACCAATCAGGAAACCCACGCCGGCTGCAATCCCGACCGATTGCCATGGGTTGGCCTGGACGTAATCTTCCGTGGCGGCGACAGCCGCTTTGCCGCGCTCTTGCAGGGCGTCTTCGGTCAGCCTCAGGGTTTCCCGGGCACGCAGCAGGCTGTCGCGGATCTGTTCGCGCAGCTCATCGGCCTGATCACCGGCCAGGGAGGCGGTGTGTTCCAGCAACCGTTCGGTATCGCTGACCAGTGTCTGAAAATCTTCCATCAGAATTTCTTGAGCAGTCTTTGCCTTGATGCGTGCCATTGGTGATCTCCGTAAGTGGCTTCTGAAGCGTTCGAGTATGAGCCTTGCGCGAAGGTTCAGTACAAATGACTGGTACATCTTTTGCTACGTCGTGGTGCGTCAGCCGGCGCTATTGCGCTGTTGCCGGGCATGATTTCAGGAAAACCCTAACTCAAACAATCAAAACTCGCGCAGAGGCGGCGGTCTTGTGCGCCAAAGCGGTTCATCCGGATCAGCGTTGCGGTCTGGATTGGCTGCAACTTGGTGCGTCGACCATCTGCGCGAACTGCTTTGGTGCTTTTTTCAGCCTTCAGGTCTGCCAATCCATGGAAAATCTGCAAAGTGCTGTGGACAGTCTGGTCCATAGCTCCAACACATTGTTCATCCTTATCGGTGCGGTCATGGTTCTGGCCATGCACGCCGGTTTCGCCTTTCTTGAGGTCGGCACGGTTCGCCAAAAGAATCAGGTCAACGCCTTGTCGAAGATCCTCAGTGACTTCGCCATTTCGACCCTGGCCTACTTCTTTATAGGCTATTGGATTTCCTATGGGGTCAGTTTTATGCAACCGGCGGCGGTGATCACCGCCGACCATGGCTATGGGTTGGTGAAGTTTTTCTTTCTGCTGACCTTTGCCGCGGCGATACCGGCGATCATTTCCGGAGGCATCGCCGAGCGCGCCCGGTTCGTCCCGCAGTTGTGCGCGACGGCGCTGATCGTGGCGTTTATCTACCCCTTCTTCGAGGGCGTGGTCTGGAACGGCAACTTCGGCCTGCAAGCCTGGTTGCTGGCACGTTTCGGCGCCAGTTTCCATGACTTCGCCGGCTCCGTGGTGGTTCACGCCATGGGCGGCTGGCTGGCACTCGCGGCGGTGTTGCTGCTGGGGCCGAGGCAAGGTCGTTATCGCGACGGGCGACTGGTGGCATTCGCGCCGTCGAGCATTCCCTTCCTGGCGTTGGGGTCGTGGATCCTGATCGTCGGCTGGTTCGGTTTCAACGTGATGAGCGCCCAGACTCTGCAAGGGGTCAGCGGGCTGGTGGCAGTGAATTCGTTGATGGCCATGGTCGGCGGCACGGTGGCGGCGTTGATCGTCGGGCGCAATGACCCGGGCTTCCTGCATAACGGCCCGTTGGCCGGATTGGTGGCGATCTGCGCCGGTTCGGATCTGATGCACCCGGTGGGCGCATTGGTGACCGGCGCCATCGCCGGAGCACTGTTTGTCTGGTGCTTTACCGCGGCTCAAGGCAAATGGCGTATCGACGATGTGCTGGGTGTCTGGCCTTTGCATGGGCTGTGTGGTGTCTGGGGCGGGATCGCTTGCGGCGTTTTCGGGCAAACCGCTTTGGGTGGATTGGGGGGCGTGAGCCTGATCAGCCAGTTGATCGGCACCTCTTTGGGGGTAGTCGTGGCGCTGGCCGGTGGTTTTGCCGTGTATGGCGCGATCAAGGCGGTCCATGGCTTGCGCCTGAGCCAGGAAGAAGAGTATTACGGCGCGGATTTGTCGGTGCACAAGATCGGCGCCGTGAGCCAGGATTGAATCAGCGTTCTTCATCGTTGGCGCCGGGATAAAAATCGTGCAGCAGGCGATAGCGGTCATGCCGTACCTGGTCGACCCGGTCCTGCACCTGCTGGCCGGGTATGCCCAGCATGATCAGCGCGTGGGAGGCGAGCATCAGGCTGGACTCCAGCAACTCGGGTACGACTTCGCTGGCTCCAGCCGCCTTCAACTCGGCCAACTGACTGTCATCCCGGGTGCGCACCAGGATCGGCACGGTCGGGTTGAACCGCCGTGCTTCCTTGAGAATCAGCAGGGCGATGTCCGTCTTGTCCACGGCAACCACCAACAGTCTTGCGCGCTCCAGCCCTATCGCGATCAGCAGCTCGCCGCGACGTGAGTCGCCATAGTGCACACTGCTTTCATTGACCACAGCTTCCTGGACCCGCACCGGATCGGTGTCCAACGCGATGTACGGTTGCTGAACATGACGCAGGAAACGCCCGATGGATTGACCGACGCGGCCATAGCCACAGATCACCACGTGATTGTGCAGGCCGGCATTGAGCGCGCTGATTTCTTCGAGTTCGGCTGCTTTGTTGGGTTTGCGGTGCAGACGCATGGCGATGCGGGGAGCGGCGCGCAGAAGTAAAGGCGTTACCAGCATCGAGCAGAACGTGGCCGCCAGCAGCAGGCCGCCGAGGTCGGCGGGCATCAGTTTGTTCTGTTGCATCTGCGCCATCAGGGCAAAACAGAACTCACCCCCCTGGGCCAATGCCAGGCCGCTGCGCCATGCAGTTTCGCCATCGCTGCCGCGCCATTTGACCAGCAGTGCGACCAGGGTGCCCTTGATCAGCAGCAACCCCAACGTCAGACCGAGAATCAGCAGGCCGTGGCTGGCAAACAGGCGCAAGTCGATCAGCATGCCGATACTGACGAAGAATACTCCGAGCAGAATATCGCGGAACGGACGGATATCGGCCTCGATCTGATGTCGGTAATGGCTTTCCCCCAGCAGCATGCCGGCGAGAAAGGCGCCCAGGGCAGGAGAGAGGCCGAGCAGGTGAGTCAGCCAGGCCGTCAGCAGAACAATCACCAGTGCCAACAGCACGAACAGCTCCGCGGACCGGGCCGCGGCGACTTCATGGAACAGCCGTGGCAGAAACCAGCGACTGACCAGCAGCAAACCGACGAACAGCACCAGGGTCTTGGCCAGCGTCAGCGGCAGCGCCCAATACCAGGCGTGGTCACTGCTGCCGGCGAACACCGGCACAAGCGTCAGCAGCAACACCGCAACCACGTCCTGGAACAACAGCACGGCGATGGCATTCTGGCCGTGACGGCTGAATATTTCGCCGAGGCTGCTCAACTCCTTGCTGACAATGGCGGTAGACGACAGCGCCAGACCGGCGCCGAGTAACAGGGCTGGTGTGATCGGCATGCCGAACAGCATCAGCAAAGCTCCCAGCAAGATCCCGGACCCCAGCACTTGCAGGCTGCCCAGGCCAAACACCACCTGGCGCAGTGCGAGCATCTTCGACAGGGAAAACTCAAGCCCCAGGGAGAACAGCAGGAACACCACGCCCAATTCGGCCAGATCGGGCAAATCTTCGTTTTCATTCACCCAGTTGAACGCTGTCGGCCCGATCATCAGCCCTACGCACAAGTAGCCCAGCACCGGTGGCAAACGCAGGCGCTGGAACAGTGCAATCACCACCAGGGAGGAGGCGAGGATGATCAACAAGTTGGCAAACACAAAAAACTCCGGTGAGGGTTCTGGCTACTCAAGCGTAGAGGCAAAAAAGACGCGAGCATTGCGCAAATGACCGGCGACGCAAATGATTTGCGTCAGAGTTTTGCTGAAATCTCTTGAAGTCACCGTTGCTCGGACGTCGGCTCGACTGCGTTTGATGGCGGGCCTAGAATGAGCGCTTACTTCGTTTGGTCTTGTCGTCATGCCTCCTGAATGTCAGCTGTTCGGCACCGTTGGTTGCCATCTTTGTGAAGTCGCCGAAGCCATGCTGATGGAGTTTGTCGAGCGTGGTCTGTTGGTGGAGCTGGTGGATATCGCTGATGATGAAACCTGGTTCGAAGCCTACAGCCTGCGTATTCCGGTGTTGCGTCGGGTCGATACCGGCGCTGAACTGGGCTGGCCGTTTAGTGCCGAGCAGGTGGTGGCGTTCCTGCGCGAGTCCTGACACTGCTGGCGATGCCCCACCTGTCGCGATCCTCGTTTCATTCGTTGGCGAAAGGTTGGTTATTCGGTTACTGTATGTCTATACAGTTATTCGGATTGCCTGCCATGCTTCTCCCTGTTCGGGTTTGGGCAGATGATCCCGGACGTCAGAGGGATGAAATGTGGTCAATGTCGAACAATTGAAGAACAGCGTGAACCGGATGTCGGCGGACGTGGTGCGCGAGGCGGTTCTCGAGTTGCGTCTGGATGGTCTGGTCACGGAAGGAAAAACGCCTTTCAACAAACTGCATTTCAATACCTGTTTCGCCGAAATCGAAGCCTTGTTCCAGCGTGCGGGTTATCACCGGCAGCTCGATGTCGTGGGCTATCAGGGGTTGTTGTATGCGCTCTATGATCCGGGTCGCTGGGAAGCGGTCGATGTGCTGCGCTGGCTCAAGGAGTTCACCGAAGCGGCCGCTCGAACGCAGTCAATACCGGCCTGAGGATTCTCTTCTAGGTTCGTTCCGGCCACTGTTGGATAATGCTGCCCTGCATTGAGGGTTAGAGTTTTTCGTATGTCCACTTCATCGTTTTCTGCTGCGCACAACCAGGCCAGCACGCTCTATCTGCCGCCTGGTCCGTGGCAGACCGTATTCGATTGCCTGTGCGAACACTTCAGCGCCATCGGTCGTGAGCAATGGCTGGACAGAATTGCTCGCGGTCGTGTCCTCGATGGACAAGGCATGCCGATCGCCCTGGATCTGCCTTACAAGGAAGGTCTGCGGATTCATTATTTTCGTGAAGTACCGGACGAAAAACCGATCCCGGTGGTGGAGTCGATCCTCTATGCCGACGAGCATCTGGTGGTGGCGGACAAACCGCACTTCCTGCCGGTGACGCCGGCTGGGGAGTATGTGGAGCAGACATTGCTGCGACGACTGATCCGGCGACTGGATAACCCGCATCTGGTGCCTTTGCATCGTATTGACCGGCATACGGCAGGGCTGGTGCTGTTCTCAGCCAATCCTCAGAGTCGGTCGGCGTATCAGTCATTGTTTCCTACACGCCAGATCGAAAAACGCTACGAAGCAATCGCCCGGGCATTGCCTGAACTGACCTTCCCGATGGTTCATAAAAGTCGACTCATCGATGGCGAACCGTTCTTTCGCATGCAGGAAGGTCCGGGCGTCAGCAATACCGAGACGGCTGTCGAGGTCCGGGAAAAAAACGGTGAGTTCTGGCGCTATGCGCTTTACCCGGTAACAGGCAAGAAACATCAGTTGCGAGTGCACATGGCGGCCCTGGGGGCTGGTATCTGCAATGACCCGTTCTATCCGCAGGTGCTCAAGGATGTTGAAGACGACTATGCCAATCCCTTGAAGCTGCTGGCCCAGGGGTTGCGATTTGTCGATCCGGTTACGGGGCAGGAAAGAGAGTTCGAAAGCACAATCACTCTGGAGTGGTGATCATAGGCGATCCTGTTTTTCTTCTGTCACGAAAAAGCCCGCTTTAAAAGCGGGCTTTTCTGTATCCGATGGTCGCCGCAAAGATTACAACTCTTTAACGGTACGAATCTGATCCTTGTTGATGCGGGTGTGCTTGCCATCCAGCTGTTCGAACTCGTAAAAGCCCGATTCTTTATCGTACTTAGGCGCGTCGACGGCCTGGATTTCTCGACCGTCATTCAAGGTGATCACTGAAGGCGATGCACAACCGGCGAGGGTCGCAAGGCCCAGGGCGAGCATGAAAGTGGCGAGGGTCCGTTGGGTCATGGGTGTGTCTCCGAATGGAAAATCTTTTGATTGCTGAGCTTGAGACGTATGCAACACGCGCAAGTTCCTTCAATTATCAGTCTGACACAGTGTGATGCGTGCTTAACAGTTCCGGCGTGTTGAGGTTGGCCAGGCGAGAGTCGTTCTCGGGGCACTGCAGGGCCATGGCGCCCAATGTGCGCATCAGTCTGCCCGGGCTGCGCTCGCCTTCGTTCCAGGCCGTCTCGAAAGCCCCTGAAAGAGCGACGGGAATCATGCACAGCAAAGGTTCCCAGTGTTCTCCATGGCGTAGCATCAGCGGTTTGTCCGGATGCTGCGCGGCAGTTTCACGCATGTTCTGGAGCAGCGCCGCATCGATGCATGGCACATCGCAGGGCAATACCAGCAGGTGCGTGTGGCGGGCGGCCTTCAGGCCTGCGCGAATACCCGCCAATGGTCCCGGAAAGTCGCCTTCATCGTCATGGACCAGCTGATCCGCATAAGGCGCATATTTCTCCAGGTTTCTGTTGCAGGAGATGATCAGATCATCACTCAGCAGACGGGTCTTGCGGTGCAGATGCGCGATCAGTGGCTCGCCGTGCCATTCCAGCAAACCCTTGTCCTGACCGCCCATGCGTTGGCCACGCCCACCCGCCAGGAGCAAAATGGAGCACGGCGCCAAAGGTGTATCCGAGGTCATTGCACTTCTCCATGGGGGCGGCGAAAAAATGAGGCGCTGTGATATAACACCGGGCTGTTTCTCCTACAACTGGACGAGCCTATGAAAGCCAAGGCTGATGTACCTTTCGCACCGCTCAACATCGCGGTGCTGACTGTCAGCGATACCCGTACCCTGGAAACCGACACCTCAGGCCAGGTCTTCGTCGACCGCTTGAGCGCTGCCGGTCATAACCTGGCGGCCCGTGTATTGCTCAAAGATGATCTCTACAAAATTCGTGCGCAAGTGGCCAACTGGATTGCCGATGAAGTCGTGCAAGTGGTGCTGATCACTGGCGGTACCGGGTTTACCGGTCGTGACAGCACGCCTGAAGCGGTGAGTTGCCTGCTGGATAAGCAGGTCGATGGTTTTGGTGAACTGTTCCGGCAGATATCGGTGGCGGATATCGGTACTTCCACGGTTCAGTCCCGGGCCTTGGCCGGTCTGGCCAATGGCACGCTGGTTTGCTGCTTGCCGGGTTCGACCAATGCGGTGCGCACCGGTTGGGACGGCATTCTCGCCGAACAACTGGATTCCCGGCACCGTCCGTGCAATTTCGTGACTCATCTGAAACAGGCGGCACCCTGTGAATCCCGCGGGTAAGCCAGGCAAGACTGGCAGCCTGATGGCCGTCGAGGTGGCGCTCGCGCGGTTACTGGAAATGGCCGACGCCTCGAGAATTCATGAGCACCAACGCTTGCCGTTGGCGCAGGTTCTGGGGCGTGTACTGGCTGCTGATCTGGTCTCGACACTTGATCTGCCGCCCTGGCCCAACAGTGCCATGGACGGGTATGCCTTGCGCGTCGCCGACTGGACGGGAGAACCGTTGCCGGTCAGCCAGAAGATTTTTGCAGGTCAGGCTCCGGAGCCCTTGAAGCCGGGGACCTGTGCGCGGATCTTCACCGGCGCGCCTGTGCCCGCGGGTGCTGACTGTGTCGAGATGCAGGAGAACGCCGAGGTTCAGGCGGATGAGCGGGTACGTTTCACCGAGACCATGACGCCGGGGCAGAACATCCGTCCACAAGGCCAGGAAACCACCGCCGGTGAGTTGATCTTGCCCGCCGGTACACGCCTGGGGCCCATCGAACAGGGGCTGGCGGCATCGTTGGGATGCGCTGAATTGGATGTGGTTCGCAAGGTTCGTGTTGCGGTTTTGTCTACCGGGGATGAGCTGATTGAGCCGGGCCAGTCCCTTGGACCGGGACAGATCTACAACAGCAATCGAGTGTTGCTTTGCAGCTGGTTGCAGCGCTTGGGCTGTGAGGTGATCGATGCTGGCATTCTTCCCGATGATTTAGCGACCACTCGTGCCCGTCTCGGCGAGTTGAAGGATGTCGACCTGATTCTCTCCACCGGTGGCGTATCGGTGGGAGAAGCCGACTTTCTGGGCATTGCCTTGCGGGAAGAGGGCGAGTTGACCCTGTGGAAGCTTGCCATCAAGCCAGGCAAGCCGCTGACGTTCGGGCATTTTCGCGGTGTGCCTGTCATTGGTTTGCCCGGCAATCCGGCGTCAACCCTGGTGACTTTTGCTTTGTTGGCGAGGCCCTACCTCTTGCGCCGCCAAGGCGTAAAAGAGATCGAACCCCTGAAGTTTCAGGTACCGGCAGGGTTTGTCTGGCCAAAGGCTGGTAACCGACGTGAGTACTTGCGCGGACGTCTGGAGAATGGCCGGGCAATCATCTACAGGAATCAGAGCTCTGGCGTACTTCGCAGTGCCGCCTGGGCGGACGGTCTGGTTGAAGTGCTGGAGGACCGTACGCTGATCGAGGGTGATAGTGTGAGCTTCATCCCGTTGAGTGAAGTCCTGGGCTGATGCAGGTCCTGGTTCTGCCACGCAAGCCCGGTCGAAAGCGTTGGGGCTTGCGTGCATGACCGTTCCTTAATTTGCCAGAAGTGTCACGACCTGGTCGAAGCGACTATTGGAGATCCAGCTCAAAAGCCCCAGGACCACAGCTGTTCCGCCAGCTGAATAGGCAAGCCTGTGCTTGATGGATTTGACGTCGCCACGGACTTCATCCAGGTCTCTGCGGATGTACTTGAGATGTGTCTCCAGTTCAGTGACGCGAGGTTCCATATCAACTTCTCCGGTGGGCTTTGCGCTGCTTTTGAATTCAGCCTGCTGATTGACGTGATTGTCTGAGAACGGCGCAACCGGAGTTACCGGTAGTCTGAGGTCATGGCTTTGCATGGAATAATTGGCTCCTTGCGTTAAAACCATTCAGGTGGCCGATACGGTTATTACTTACGATTTTTGAGGACCTTAAAGGGGTTCCATTCATTGTTTGCACATCCCTGTGTAATTTACTGGTGATGACTGATAACCGCTGACACAACGGTGTACCAATTGCCCTGATGGGTCAATTGAGCCGATTCCTCAGGTTTTGTAAGAAAAAATACCGCTCTGTAGGACTCAAGTGTCCTTCCCCAGGAAATAATTGAAATCCTTGCGACTTTTATGAGGGGCTGCGAGGTCAACATCTCCCATACGGATTCGGAAAGGGGGGTGATCAAAATGAACGAGCGCAAGGCGCTGTTGATTCTGCATGGCAAGCAGGCACTCAATGAGCAGGTCCGTTCAGCTGTCGAAGGCAAGCGCCAACAAGGCTGGGAACTGGCTGTTCGACTGACCTGGGAGGCTGGTGATGCGCAGCGGCTGGTGGGGGAAGCGTTGACGGCGGGCTATACGCAGCTGATTGCCGGCGGCGGCGATGGCACCTTGCGTGATATCGCCGAAGCCATGGCGGCGCATTCGACTCAGGCCAGCCTGGTGCTTTTGCCCTTGGGCACCGCCAACGATTTTGCACGCGCCGCGGGTGTGCCCCTGGAGCCCGCTCAAGCGCTGGAGCTTTTGGAGGCCGCCCCGCATGCCATTGATCTGGGGGAGGTGGGTGGGCAGGTTTTTCTGAACATGGCCACGGGCGGCTTTGGCAGTCAGGTCACGGCCAATACTTCCGAGGAACTGAAAAAAATTCTTGGCGGCGCGGCTTATCTCTTCACCGGTTTATCGCGCTTCAGTGAGTTGCATGCGGCCTATGGCGAGTTGCAGGGGCCGGATTTTCACTGGGCCGGTGAGTTGTTGGCATTAGGCATCGGCAATGGCCGACAGGCTGGCGGTGGTCATATGTTGTGCCCGCAGGCGCTGGCTGACGATGGTCTGCTGGATATCAGCATTTTGCCCGCGCCCCAGGAAGTGGTCGGTACCTTGAAAGACCTGCTGACCGATGGCTTCGGAATCGACAACATGTTTGTGCGAGCCCGCTTGCCATGGGTCGAGATCAAAGTATCGGAGGGCCTTTATATCAACCTTGATGGTGAGCCTCTGGAGGGCGATAGCCTGCGGTTTTCGGCACGGCCGGCGGCATTGCGGGTGCATTTGCCCGAGGGCTCGCCGCTGCTGAGCGGCTCGAATCCGGCTAATCGTCCAGACTGATGATTTGCTCGCGCACGGCGAACAACACCAGGCCGGCCACATCGTAGATCTGCAAGCGTTTCATGATCTGCGAGCGGTGGGTTTCGACAGTCTTGATGCTCAGGCCCAAGCCATTGGCAATTTCCCGGGTGGATTTTCCGCGAACAATCAATCGCAGGATTTCCAGCTGGCGTGCCGTCAGGTTGTGCGAGTCCTGGGTTGGTGCCTGATTTTTCTGGGTTCGGGTCAGCGCCTGGTTGATGACGGTGTGGGCAATGGCCGGGCTCAGGTAGCGTTCGTTATTGCGCAAGGCATCCAGGGCATGTTCGAGCTCGGTGGCCGTGGTGTCTTTGAGCAGGTAGCCATGAGCCCCGGATTCGAGAGCTTGCATGATGAGCGCCGGGTCGGTGTGCATCGACAGGATGAGCACTTTGCATTGCGGACGTACTCGTTTGAGTCGCTGCAAGGCTTCAAGGCCACCGGTTTTCCTCATGGAGATATCCAGCAGGATGATGTCCGGGGACAGTTGCTCGACCATCTCGAGTAACTGCGAGCCGTCACTGGCCTCCCCAATGACCGCATAGCCGGGAATATCCAGCACCAGAGCGCGCACGCCAGCCCTGATAAGCGAGTGGTCGTCCACCAGAAGTAAGTTACAAGTCAACGCATAACCTTATTCGTACTGGCCCGTTCCAGCGCACGGGGCGCCCAAGGGAAGAGTGCTTCGATTTGAGTGCCTTTGCCCGGCTCGCTGGTCACGGTCAGCGTGCCGCCCAACTGATCGATCCGTTCCGACATTCCGGCCATTCCGCGTTGCCCCTCGCGAGCAGGGTCTGCCGCTGGCTCGAACCCCAGGCCATCGTCACTGATTAACAACGTCAGGCCTTGGGGCAGACGTTGCAGGCGGACCAACAGATTCCTGGCTTCAGCATGGCGCAGCATATTGGTAACCGCTTCTTGAGTGATGCGAAAGGCCGCCACCGCCATTTCTTCCGGTATGCCAGTCAAACGTTGATGGCATTCCAGGCTCCAGTTCACGGACGTATTGGCCAGGGTTCTGAGTAAATGCGCACGCAGACTGGCTTCCAGCCCGAGACTGGTCAACTGTCGTGGGTTCAGGATGGCTGATACATCACGAACTTTGGTCAGGGTTTCGTCCAGCGTATCGCAGAGGACCGAACATTGACCCTGCAGTTCTTCAGGCAATCGACGTTTGAGCCATTCACTCTGAAGTTTTGCGGCGGTCAGCAATTGGCCAATATCATCATGCAGTTCCCGACTGAGCCGGTGACGTTCATTTTCCTGAACTTCCAGCAGACGGTCGGCCAATTCTTGAGGCTGAAACTTTATCGATTTGAGCGAGAGGCGATGCCCCACCCAGACGCAGGTCAGCGCCGCAGTATTGAGCACCAGCAGACTCACCGGCAGAGGCATCGACAAGCTGTAGACCAACAGGCTGCCAAGCGTCGAGCAGGTGCACACGAAAAGCGTGAACCGGCGAGCGCTTTTTCGGGAGGGTGGCCACAGGGCGATTGACTTGAGGCTGGCGTACATAGCGGATGGAGCCAATGGATGTTCGCTGCGGGCAGACCGGTCATAAGGGCTGACGGGTCTCTGTTTGAAAATAGGTTGTATGAGTCGCCTTTAATGATGGCAGTGCAATGCTCGAAATAAAGCCTTCAATGTTATGAGCTTGTTCGCGCCAAGGGGCACTCTGTCATTAATTGACGTCAACGAATGGGCGGCATAATACCACTTAAGATACCGTTGGTCGCGTTCGGCACATAGGTAGGCACCTTCAGGAAATAACGTTTTTGGACGATAGTTCCACAATGGAAAAACTTTTTGATTTTTATCTTCGAAAGATATCGAGTGTGCCAGGCGTTTAATTTCTATTGGCAGGCACTATCTGAAGTCGGGGCGGGGGTATCTATTTGTTTCGAGCTGCCATCGACGGGTATGAAATATTCAATTGCGGTATGCGCACACTCAAGTTACAGGGCGGCATCATTACAATAAAAAATGCGCAACACGGGGTTGGTGAATTTAAGCCTGCCGTTCAGAGAACGAAACGAGCCTGAACTGCTTGGAGTGGCTGGGCGGCTGAAACTGACTTTGTCCCACTTGAAATGCAAACGCTTCGATCAGGGACGTCTGTTCACTGTCATCGAGGCCGAGTTGACCGGTGGTCTGGTCGATGAGTTCGAGTTGCCAGGCCATTAACGTGAAGCAATCCTTGAGCGCATCCAGGGCCTGATCATGCAGGTCCATGTGATTCTGGGCGTGGCTCAGCAATCCATGAATGTGCAGCGAGAATTCCGAAACCGTTGCCAGTGCCAAGGCATCGGCCTTGCTTGCCAGCTTGAGAAGGGTACTGAGCATGCAATCGATGGCGTCCTTGTCATTGCTGATCAACTGCAAATGACTCAGGCACTCCTCGAACTTGGCCAGGAGTGTTTCAGCCTCGACGAGAAACTCCGGAATCCGCTGGGCCCACTCTTTAGGGTTGTTCGCCATGCTTATCTCCACAACGTCATGTCAGATGAGGGAATGTCGTGTGTGTCGACGAGAACCTTACGTGTCCCGGCGCTGCCATGCCTTGGTGAGATCGCGCTCTGGCAGGCTTGGGCACCGACTGGGGAACTCGAGAGGGTGGATGGCCACTGACCTGCGATCGCACACAAAAGCCTGACTCCGTTCATGCAATGAGAATGGCGTCACATTAATGGCTATTGGATATTGCGAATATCAGGTTGGGCCTGATTGTGCCTAGGGGAATCCCTTACACAGGGGAACCTAACGTGCAAACCGAGGTCGCGCCGCAAGGGATGAAGCAGATGAATTCACGGGGTCAGTAAAGCATGATGTTAATGTGACATCAATGCTTGGGCATGGCATTTTGTCCGGGGGTCAAGATTCGGCAAAAACTGCCGATAACTCTCTTTAGTGAATTCATCAGAACAAGCCCAGGAGTCATTAATGGCCGGCATTCTCGACACGGTAGACCAACGCACGCAACTGGTGGGTGAGAATCGCCTGGAAATTCTCATGTTCCGGCTGGCCGGACGGCAATTGTTCGCGATCAACGTCTTCAAGGTCCAGGAAGTGCTGCAGCTGCCGAAGCTGACCCTGATGCCGCAGCGTCACCCCTTTGTTTGTGGCGTGGTCAACCTGCGTGGCCAGACGCTGCCGGTGATCGACCTGTCCCAGGCCATCGGCATGCGTCCGCTGGTGCCAAGCCCCACCAGTACGATTATCGTCACCGAGTACAACCGCTCGGTGCAGGCATTTCTGGTCGGTGGCGTGGACCGCATCGTCAATATGAACTGGGAAGCCATTCTGCCGCCGCCGACCAGCGCCGGTCGCCAGCATTACCTGACCGCCATCAGCAAGGTCGACGATCAACTGGTGGAAATCATCGACGTCGAAAAAGTCCTGGCCGAAATCGTGCCGTACAACGCCAAGGTCTCTCGCGACAAACTCGACGATCCGGTTCTGGAGCGCGCCCGTGGCCGTGAAGTGCTGCTGGTGGATGACTCGAACGTGGCTCTGTCGCAATTGCGCGACACCTTGGGTCAGTTGGGCGTGAAAATGCATATCGCCAGTGATGGCTTGAAGGCGCTGAACATGCTCAAGGCTTGGGCTGATACCGGTGTGAACATGACTGACAAGCTGTTGATGATCTTCACCGATGCGGAAATGCCGGAGATGGACGGCTATCGCCTGACCACCGAGATCCGCAACGACCCCCGTTTGCGCGGCCTTTATGTGGTCCTGCACACCTCGCTGTCGGGTAGCTTCAATGACTCGATGGTCAAGAAGGTCGGCTGCGACAACTTCCTCTCCAAATTCCAGCCCGACAAACTCGTCGACGTGGTGCGTCAGCGCCTGATGCTCGACGAAGTGCCGGCCTGATAACGATCTGGAAAAACGCGGTGGCAGGGTTTGGGGCTGCTGCGCAGCCCAACGGGGGCAAGCCCCCTCGCCACAGGGTCTTTGATTCAGCGATCAAGCTCGTATAGGGTGGCGTTTTTGCCCACCAGGGAGCTGTGGCCATGCATCTGAGCGCGCTTTATCGTTTTCCGTTGAAATCCGGCAAGGGCGAGACCTTGAATCAGGTCAGCCTGGACAAACTGGGGCTGGACGGCGACCGGCGCTGGATGCTGGTCGACGAGGCCAGCGGGCGTTTTCTGACCCAGCGCGCGGAGGCGAAAATGAGTCAGCTGTCGGCGTTGTGGAACGCAAGCGGTGGCTTGACCCTCAGTGCCCAAGGCCATTCACCGATCGATATCGCCTTGCCCGCCAGCGATGCAGAGCTGCGTGGCGTGACCATCTGGCGCGACACCTTGCGCGTGCCCGATGCCGGCATTGCTGCGGCTGCCTGGGTCAGTGAGTTCATCGGCAAGCCGACGCGTCTGGTGCATGTGCCGCTCGATCGTGCGCGGACCACCCAGGCCGGCTACGGCAAGGACGACGATCAGGTGGCTTTTGCCGACGGTTTTCCGTTGTTGCTGATTGGCCAGGCGTCGCTGGAAGACTTGTCGCAACGGGTCGGGCGACCGCTGGAGATGCTGCGCTTTCGGCCCAATCTGGTGATCGAGGGCAGCGAGGCGTTCGCCGAAGATGGCTGGAAGCGCATCCGCATTGGCGATGTCGAGTTCCGCGTGGTCAAGTCCTGCTCACGTTGCATTCTGACCACCATCGACCCGCAGACCGGCGAACGTAGCGACGACCGCGAGCCTCTGGCGACCTTGCAGCAATATCGGGCTCAAGAGGACGGCGCGATGTTCGGGCAGAACCTGGTCAATGACGGTAACGGTCGGCTCGAAGTCGGCATGCCGGTGACGATCCTCGAATAGCAGCCCTGATAAAAAAAATGCCCGTGTCCAAGAACACGGGCATTTTTTTTCGCTGTGAAACCCTAGGGGGTTAGCCGCGGTATTCGCACAGGTAAGCGGTGTCGACGGCCACTTTCAGCTGGAACTTGCTGTTGGCGGGCACGTTGAACTGGCTGCCGGCGGCGAAGGTTTGCCAGTCGCTGCTGTCAGGCAGTTTGACGGTCAGGGCGCCGGACACCACGTGCATGATTTCACGCTGGCTGGTGCCGAATTCGTATTCGCCCGGTGCCATGACGCCGATGGTCGCCGGACCTTCAGCGGTGCCAAAGGCGATCGACTTGACGGTGCCGTCGAAGTACTCGTTGACTTTAAACATGGGCGATTCCTCGAAAAGGGCTAAAAAGGGCCGGCCAGTATGCACAAGGTGTCGATAGGCGTCACCTCCTGCACTCAAGGATTGGCGGGGAAAATCAGCGGTAACAGGCGCGCGGTATTGCGCGCATCCTCCAGCGCCCGATGCTGCTGACCGTTGAACTGCAGGCCCGCCAGTTGCAGGGCGCCATTAAGCCCCAGCGGGCGCTCCAGTCGACAGGCCTTGGCGAAACGTTGCTTGAGATTCATGTGCGGCACCCGGTTCAGGGCGCTGTCGAGTTGCAGCCGCTGCCATTCCTGAAGCAGCTGTTTGCGGTCGTAGTCACCCCAACTGGCCCAGCCTTCCAGATTCGAGAGATGTTGGTCGAGCCAGTGTTCGAACGAAACCCAAACGTCGCTCAGGGGCTGGGCAGCATCGACATTGGCCTGGGTGATGTGGGTCAATTCGCGGCAAAACGGGGTCAACAGGGGCCGACGCAACGGGCGCACGAAGCACTGGAAGTGATCCAGTTCCCGGCCTTTTCGGTCCACGAGGGTGGCGCCGATTTCGATGATTTCCATTTCTGTTACTGGCCAGCCGCCCTCATCGGTGGTGGCTTCCAGATCAATGACCAGCCAGTGAGGCATTGCAGGTTTCCTGGTATCCGCATCCTGATAGGGCTTGAGCGTAGCCAAACCCGGCGGATCCGCCTAGCGGCTTATTCGACCTCCAACAGAATCTGACGATTTTTTACCTGGTCGCCGACCCTGACCTGCAAGCGCTTGAGCACGCCGTCGATACCCGATTTGAGTGGATGCTCCATTTTCATCGCTTCAAGCACCACCAGCAGCTGTCCTTTGCTGACCGGGCTCCCCTCACTGACCAATACGTCGACGATCGCCCCGTCCATCGGCGCCTTGAGCGTGCCGGAGCTGACTCTGGCCTGGCCGCTGACCAGCGCCCGGGTCCGATCGACCAGCTGCAGGCTGCCGGGGCGCGCGAACAACCAGAGTTGCCCGGCTTCGAGGTGGTAGGCATGGCGTTGGCGGATGCCGTCGATTTGCAGGGTGGCCCAGCGTTCGTCGCACTGGATGACCTTCAGTTCGAGGGTCCGGGCGCCGATCTGAACACGGTAGGGTTCGCCAGGTTCAGCGTGCAGTTCGACCGGCCATTCCTGATCCCCCAAGCCGATCCGATAGTGCAGAGGCACGCTGGCATTGTTGCGCCAACCGGCCAGCGGGGTGGGGTGAGCCTGCGCTGATACTTGATAAAAAAGCACCGCGGCGATGGCCAGCTCGTCGGCGCTCGGCGCATGAGGGTGCAGGCAGGGATGGTCGGCGAAGTTCGTGGGGATGAACCCGGTGCTGAACTCGCCACTGATGAACTGGGGGTGTTCCAGCAGATTGGCGAGCAAGCGCTGATTGCTCTGCACGCCCAGCAGCACATTGTCCTGTATCGCCCGGAGCAACTTGCGTCGGGCTTCTTCACGGGTGGCACCGTGGGCGATGAGCTTGCCCAGCAGCGGGTCATAGAACGGGCTGACAGACTGGCCTTCGATCAGGCCATGGTCGATCCGTACGCTGCCCTGGATCGCTGGCTCCCAGGCCACGATTCGACCGGTTTGCGGCAGAAATCCCTGGGCCGGATCTTCGGCGTACAGGCGCACTTCCATGGCATGCCCGTTGAGCTGCACCTGTTCCTGTCGTAGCGGCAGCGGTTGCCCTTCGGCGATGTGTAATTGCCAGGCCACCAGATCGAGGCCGGTGATCAGTTCAGTCACCGGGTGTTCCACTTGCAATCGGGTGTTCATCTCCAGGAAGTAAAACCGGCCGTGAGCATCCAGTAGGAATTCCACGGTACCCGCCCCCACGTAATTCACCGTGCGACCCGCCTTGAGCGCCGCCTCGCCCATGGCCTGGCGCAACTCGGTGGTCATCGCCGGGCAGGGCGCTTCTTCGATGATTTTCTGGTGGCGGCGCTGGATCGAACAGTCGCGCTCGCCGAGGTGGATCAGGTTGCCGTGCTGGTCGCCGAACACCTGAATTTCAACGTGACGCGGATCGATCAAGGCTTGTTCGAGGATCAATTCGTCGCTGCCAAACCCGTGCAGCGCTTCGGAGCGTGCGCTACGGAGCTGTTCCGGCAATTCGGCGGCGCTGTGCACCAGGCGCATGCCGCGACCGCCACCGCCGGCACTGGCCTTGATCATCAGCGGATAGCCGATGCGTTCGGCTTCGCGGCGCAGGGTGGCGTCGTCCTGTTCGCTGCCCTGATAGCCTTTGATGCAGGGCACGCCGGCTTTGATCATGGCCAGTTTCGACAGCCGTTTACTGCCCATCAGCTCGATGGCTTCGGAGCTGGGACCGATGAAGATGATGCCGGCTTGTTGGCAGGCGAGGGCGAAGCCTGAGTTTTCCGAGAGGAAGCCGTAACCGGGATGGATTGCATCGGCACCGGTGCGCCGGGCGGCGTCGATGATGGCCGGGATGTTCAGATAAGACTGCTGCACCGGGGCCGGGCCGATGTTCACGGCTTCGTCGGCCATCTGCACGTGCAGCGCATCGGCGTCGGCGTCGCTGAATACGGCGACGGTGCGGTAGCCCAGCTCTTGCGCGGTGCGTTGGACGCGGCAGGCGATTTCACCGCGGTTGGCGATCAGGATTTTCTTGAGGGCCGGCATGGGATATTCCCTTGGTTTTTGCGGTGAATGTAAGGGCTTGCTCGCGAAGCTCTTAAACGGACCACCCTGGTTTGCGCTTCTGCACAAAAGCCATCGTCCCCTCGATCCCTTCAGCCCCGGTCACTGCTTCGCTGAACCACTCGGCTGCCTGATCCAGCAGATCATCCGAGGGTTGTCCGGCACTCGCCAGCAACAGCTTTTTGGTCGCCGCGTTCGCCCCCGGTGCGCAACACAACACATGGGCCAGCACCTCATCGAGGCGTTCGGCCAAGGCTTGTGGGTCATGTTCGACAAAATGCACCAGCCCCATGCGCCGCGCCTGGGTACCATCGAAGCGTGCGGCGGTCAGGGCCAGTCGGCGGGCCTGGGTCAGGCCGATGCGTTGCACCACGTAAGGCGCGATCTGCGCCGGCAACAGGCCGAGGCTGGTTTCCGGCAGGCCGAATTGCGCCTGATGATCGGCCATCGCGATGTCGCTGACACAAGCCAGGCCGAAGCCACCGCCAAGCACCGCACCTTGCAGCACCGTAATCACCACTTGCGGCGCGTGTTGCACCTCTTGCAGTAGCGCACCGAACGCACGGTTCAAATCGCGGTAGGCGGGCTGGCCTTGAGCGCGGGCGTTGGCCATGTCCTTGATGTCGGCACCGGCACAAAAATGCCCGCCGGCACCGCCGATCACTAGCGCACGAATCTGCCGATCATCGCGAACCGCCGCCAGCACCGCACGCAGTTCGGTGACCATCTGCAAGCTCATGGCATTACGGCTTTCGGGACGATTGAGGGTGATGTGCAGCACGCTGTCATGCAGGCCGAGCAACAGGGTTTGACAGGTGGGGAGGGTGCTCATTTGTTTTTCCCCGGCAGGATGCCCATGAGTTTGCAGATGATCCCCAGCATGATTTCGTCGGCACCGCCGCCAATCGATACCAGCCGCACATCGCGGTAAGCTCTGGCCACCGGGTTGTCCCACATGAAGCCCATGCCGCCCCAGTATTGCAGGCAACTGTCGCTGACTTCCCGGCCCAGTCGCCCGGCCTTGAGTTTGGCCATGGAGGCCAGACGGGTGACGTCCTGGCCTTTGATGTATTGCTCGGTGGCCTGGTAGACCAGCGCCCGCAGGCATTCGATTTCGGTTTGCAGTTCGGCCAGGCGAAAGTGGATGACCTGGTTGTCGATCAGCGCGTTGCCGAAGGTTTTACGCTCCTTGCAGTACTCGATGGTGCTGTCGACGCAGTACTCCAGGCCTTTGATCATGTTCGCCGCGCCGAACAGCCGCTCTTCCTGGAATTGCAGCATCTGCATCATGAACCCCGCGCCTTCGTGGCCGATGCGGTTGCGTTGCGGCACGCGCACGTTATCGAAAAACACCTGGGCGGTTTCCGAGCTGCGCATACCGAGCTTGTCCAGGGGCGAGCTGAGGCTGATCCCGGGGCTGTTCATCGGCACCATGATCAGCGACTTGTTGATGTGCGGTTTGTCGTCCGAGGTGTTGGCCAGCAGGCAAATGAAATCGGCGCTCGGCGAGTTGGTGATCCACATCTTGCTGCCATTGATCACATAATCGTCGCCGTCCTTGCGGGCGGTGGTTTTCAGCCCGGCGACGTCGGAGCCGGCGCCGACTTCGGAAACACCGATGCAGCCGACCTGCTCGCCGGTGATCGCCGGCCGCAGGAATTCTTCGCGCAGTTCATCGGAGCCGAAACGCGCCAGGGCCGGGGTGCACATGTCGGTCTGCACGCCGATGGACATCGGAATGCCGCCGCAATGAATGGTGCCGAACTCTTCGGCCGCCACAATCGAATAGCTGTAGTCGAGGCCCATGCCGCCGAATTTTTCCGGTTTGGAAATCCCCAGCAAACCGAGCTCGCCGGCCTTGCGGAAGATCTCATGGATCGGAAAGCGCCCGGCCTTTTCCCATTCCTCGACGTGGGGATTGATTTCATGATCGACGAATTGGCGGACGGTGCGGCGCAGTGCTTCGTGTTCCTGGGTGAAGATCATTTTTATTGTTCTCCTGATCGCCCTTAGAAGCGGGCGACACCAAAGCTGTTGGGTTGCAGCGCCCGAACCTCGGCCTCATGGCAGATGTCCAGCAAGTATCCAAGCAACGTGCGGGTATCCCGTGGATCGATCAGCCCGTCATCCCACAGGTTGGCGCTGCCATACAGCGCGGTGGACTGGCTGTCGAGTTTCTGCGCGGTGACTTGTTCCAGCATGTCGAGCATTTTCGGGTCGGGCACCAATCCGTCCTTGAGTTGTTTGGCTTCGGTGACGATCCGCAACACTTTGCCGGCCTGGGCGCCGCCCATCACCGCGGTGCGGCTGTTGGGCCAGGCGAAGATGAAGCGCGGGTCGAGACCGCGGCCGCACATCGCGTAATTGCCGGCACCGTAGGAACCGCCGACGACGATTGTCAGTTTAGGCACCCGGGCATTGGCCACCGCTTGAATCATTTTCGCGCCGTGCTTGATCACGCCTTGCTGTTCCGACTCGGTGCCGACCATGAAGCCGGTGGTGTTGTGGAAAAACAGCAGCGGCGTCTGGCTCTGGTCGCAGAGTTGAATGAACTGCGCGGCCTTGCTCGCGCCTTTGGGGGTGATCGGGCCGTTGTTGCCGATGAAACCGCAGGCTCGACCCTGGATCTGCAAATGCCCGCACACCGTCTGCTGATCGAACTCGCTTTTGAATTCGAGGAAGTTCGAAGCGTCGGCAACCCGCGCGATGATTTCACGCACGTCGTAAGGTTTTTTCGGGTCATCCGGGATCAGCCCCAGCAGTTCGTCGATGGGGTAGAGCGGCTCTTCCCACCGACGTTCCGGTAACCACGGCAACTGATCGTTCCACGGCAACAGACTGACAATCTCGCGCACCTGGCGCACGCCATCGGCATCGTTCTCGGCCAGGTATTCGGCGGTGCCGGCGGTTTGCGCATGCATCTCGGCACCGCCCAGTTCTTCGTCGGTGGCGACTTCACCGGTGGCTGCCTTGAGCAGCGGGGGGCCGGCGAGAAACAGCTTGGCCTTGCCACGCACCACCACCACGTAATCCGACAACCCTGGCTGGTAAGCACCGCCCGCCGTGGCCGAGCCGTGGACCACGGTGATCTGTGGCAAGCCCATCGCCGACATACGCGCCTGATTGGCAAAGCTGCGCGCGCCTTCGACGAAAATCTCCGCCGCATAATTGAGGTTGGCGCCACCGCTCTCGGCGAGGGTGATCACCGGCAATTTGTTTTCCATGGCGATCTGTTGCAGACGCAGGGACTTTTTCAGGCCGCTGGGGGAAATGGTGCCGCCCTTGATCGCGCTGTTGTTCGCCACCACCAGCACCCGCACGCCGGATACGTAACCGATCCCGGCGATCAAACCGCCGCCGGCCGCGCTGCCGTCCTTGTCGTCGTGCAGCTTGTAGCCGGCCAGGCTCGCCAGCTCGAGGAATGGCGCGCCGGGATCAAGCAGCAGGTTCAGCCGCTCCCGGGGCAGCAATTGCCCGCGCTTGTCGAACCTCGGTTTGGCTTCTGCGGCTTTATTCAACAGGTTCTGTTCGAGCTGGCGGACCTGCTCAATGCCGGCCAGCATGGCCGCACGATTGCGGGCGAACGGTTCGCTGAACGGGTCTATCTGGGACTGGATGACCGGCATGGTTATTCCTTGTCCTTCGGTTCGTCTGGTTTGGAGGCGTCCGGCCTGAGTACTTCAGGTAAATAGGCGCGGTGAAAGCCGTTGTACGAGTGACTGTTCTGCGCCTTGTGCATTGGCCAGGCCCGCCCGCCGAGGCTGGCGGCACCATCGATGCGCAACGTGCTGCCGCTGACAAACGCCGCTGCCGGGCTGAGCAGGAACACAATCGCCGCGCTGATTTCCGATTCGGTGCCGATGCGCTTGAGCGGCACGTGTTCGCACAGCGTTGGAATTACCGCCCGGAACGCGCCTTCGTAGGTGTCCATGCCGCTGGACGCGACCCAGCCCGGCGCGACGGCGTTGACCCGCACGCCGGCGTAGCCCCATTCGAACGCGGCGGTCTTGGTAAAGTTGTCCATGCCCGAGCGCGCGGCGCCTGAATGGCCCATGCCGGGCATGCCGCCCCACATGTCGGCGAGCATGTTGACGATGGCACCGCCGTGCTTGCTCATGGACTGATTGAAAACCTCCCGGGCCATCAGAAAACCACCCACCAGGTTGGTGCGCAGGATGGTTTCGAAACCTTTCTGATTGATCGACGCCAGCGGCGACGGGTACTGCCCGCCAGCATTGTTGACCAACCCATGAATCGGCCCGTGTTCGCGGATCAGCTCGCTGACCAGTTGCGTGACGGCGTCTTCGTTGCGGATATCGCAGACCTGCCAACTGGCTTTACCGCCGTCTTCGGTGATTTCGGCGCTGACCTTTTTCAATTTGTCGGCATTGCGTCCCACCAGCAGCACTTGCGCGCCGAGGGCCGCGAGCTCATGGGCGGTGCAACGACCGATGCCGCTGCCGCCACCGGTGACGATGATGGTTTGGCCGGCGAACAGGTCGGGTTTGAAAATCGAGTCATAGGCCATGGCGACAGTCCTCTAATTGAACTGATCGGCGATGCGCTGGGGCACCGGAATCTGGATTTCCAACAGTTGTTGGGCGAACGCCTTGCCCTGCGGATCGATCCGCAGGCTGGCCACGCCACCGCCGCCGAGTGCGTTTTCCAGAAGAAAATTAAAGCTCTGAGTGCCGGGTAAATACCAGCGTTCGACGCGTCCGTGAATCGGGTCGAGGACATGGCTCATCCAGTCGACCATCACCTCGGGTGTCAGTGCTTCGGCGATCCACGGCAGGTAGTCGGGGTGGCGGGCCATGACGCCGATGTTGCTGTGGTTACCCTTGTCGCCGGAGCGCGCCACGGCGAGTTTGATCAAGGCCACGCTGGCGTCGGCACGCTCTGTGGTTTTGGGTGGGTCGAACGGCAGCGGCAAGTCAGCTGGGTCGAGCGCATCGAGGGCGGGCAGGGCACACGGATGGCGCTCACCGGCAAGGTCGATCTCCAAGGTGCAGGCGGTTTTGTCGATCAGGAACGAAAACAGCCGGATCAACGGATACACCGTCGGCCGCCCGCCGACGATTCCCGTCAGCCCAGGCGCCATACCGGTGGCAGCCTGAGCGATTTCCCGGGAGAACAGAATCAAGGCCTGCTTGCTCGGATGGCGCACGGCGAGTTTGATCACCACTTCGCGGCTGTCCTGGCGCTGGCCGTGGGGGCCGTAAGTGGCTTCGCTGCCGAGCAGTTCGATGTTCACCTCGCTGTAGGGCGCCCAGCCGCGCTGGCTAAACATTTCCGAGGTCTTGTTGATGATCGCCTGGCTGACCCGTCGGGCCTTGGCCACGGCATCGATCCCGGCGATCAGGCAACTGGCGGTGCAGCGGAAACCGTCCGGGTACGTTGCGCTGACCTTGTACTGAGCGGTCGGCGACAAGCCTTTCGCGCCATGCACCTGAACCGCGTTTTTGCCTTGTTGCACGAGTTTGACCTGGCTGAAATCGCACACTACATCGGGCAGCAAATAGGCCTGTGGGTCGCCGATCTCATAGAGCATCTGCTCGCCAACCGTCAGCGGTGTGACCAGACCGCCGGAGCCGTCGGGTTTGCTGACGATGAACTGGCTGTCGGCACCGACTTCGACGATCGGAAAGCCGATGTGTTCGTAGTCGGGCACGTCATGCCAATCGGTGAAATTGCCGCCGGTGCACTGGGCGCCGCATTCGATCAGATGCCCGGCCAATGCGGCCTGGGCGAGTTTGTCGTAGTCGTGCCACGACCAGCCGAACTCATGCACCAGCGCGGCGCTGACCACGGCGCTGTCGACCACGCGCCCGGTGATCACAATGTCGGCGCCCAAGCGCAGGGCTTCGACGATGCCCGGTGCGCCGAGGTAGGCGTTGGTCGACACGCACATCAGCGGCAGGGGTGCGCCACTGAACATCTCATGGATACCCAGGCTGCTCAGGTGTTTGAACTGCGGTTGCAGGTCGTCACCCGACAGCGCGGCGATTTTCAGCGCCACCCCGGCCTTGTCGCAGGCCGTTTGCAGGGCAACGGCGCAGGCCTGTGGATTAACCCCGCCGGCATTGCTGATCACCCGGATCTGTTGTTTCGCGAGCTGCTCGAGGAGGGGGCTGAGGACTTCGATGAAGTCGCTGGCGTAGCCGGTGGCGGGGTCTTTCATCCGCGCCCCGGCCATGATCGACATTGTTATTTCGGCCAGATAATCGAACACCAGATAGTCCAGTCGCCCGCCCTCCACCAACTGTGCGGCGGCGGTCGAGGTGTCGCCCCAGAATGCACTGGCACAACCGATGCGAATTGTTTTAGGCACAGTCAACTCCATAGCCACCTGCGACAGAAGTGCTTCGAGACTACCAAGCAAGCGCTTGGTTTGTAAACGCCTTGATTATCTTCTTCCCGAGCGCTTGCTTGGTCGCCCCCGCCAGCTTAAATTGCCCGCGCAACCCTGCTGTTTTAACGGGCAGCGGCGCATTTGATTGATCGACTGTAGGAGAGAACGGGTGGACGAGCAAAAAGCCCTGAGGGTGATGCGCGAATTGGTCGACAGCGGCCAATTGACCGACCCCGACAGCGCCCGCGGCAAACTGCTGCAAGTGGCCGCTCACCTGTTTCGCAACAAAGGTTATGAACGCACCACCGTGCGCGACCTGGCCGGTGCGGTGGGCATTCAGTCAGGCAGTATTTTTCATCACTTCAAGAGCAAGGACGAGATCCTGCGGGCAGTGATGGAGGAGACCATCCGCTACAACACCGCGTTGATGCGTGCAGCGCTGGCCGAGGCCGGCAGTGTGCGTGAGCGGGTGCTGGCGCTGATTCGCTGCGAATTGCAGTCGATCATGGGCGGCAGTGGCGAGGCCATGGCGGTGCTGGTGTATGAGTGGCGTTCGCTGTCTGAGGAAGGCCAGGCGCAGGTTCTGGCGCTGCGCGATATTTATGAAGCCATCTGGCTGCAGGTGCTGGGAGAAGCCAAGGACGCCGGTTTTATCCGGGGCGACGTGTTCATCACCCGCCGCTTCCTGACGGGCGCGCTCTCCTGGACCACCACCTGGTTTCGCGCCGATGGCAGTATGAACCTCGATCAATTGGCCGATGAAGCGCTGATTTTGGTGCTTGAAGAACGGTAAGAGCCGTCTATCTCGGCAAGAAACTGGCTAAGTTGACGAAACCGCCTAGTTTGTATGCATTGGTGAGTATTTTTTTGGGGAGTGTGCTGTTTTGATGTCTTCATCAATTCGAATGGCGTCGCGGCTTTTGCTGGCGGCGCTTGTAGTGTGCTGGGTGTTGCCATCTCAGGCCGCGCAACAGGTGCGGGTCGGGGCCGCCCATTTTCCACCCTATACCGTGCGCCCGGAGTCCGGTGCCGACACCGGTCTGCTGCCGCAACTGGTGGAAGCGTTGAATCAGTTGCAAACCGATTATCAGTTTGTGCTGGTGCCCACCTCGATTCCCCGGCGTTTCAATGACTTCAAGGAAGGCCGGGTCGATATGGCCATTTTCGAGAACCCGGAGTGGGGCTGGAAGGACATACCGCATACCGATGTCGACATGGGCCTGGAAGATGCAGAAATCTTTGTCGCGCAGAAGCAACCCGGTCGCGATGAGAACTACTTCAAGGATCTGGCGAGCAAGCGCCTGGCGCTGTACAGCGGCTATCACTACGAGTTTGCCAATTTCAACGCCGATCCCAAGTACCTGGCCGACACCTACAACGCCACGCTGACCTATTCCCACGACAGCAACCTGCTGATGGTGCTGCGCGGGCGAGCGGACATTGCCCTGGTGACACGCTCTTATCTGAGCGATTACCTGCTGCGCAACGAAAAAGTCGGCGAGCAGTTGCTGGTGTCGCAACGCATCGATCAGGTCTATCACCATTACGCGCTGATTCGTCCAGAGGCGCCGATTACGGGGGAAGCATTCGGCAAGTTGCTGCAAGGCCTGCGAAACAACGGCCAGATGCTGAAGATTTTCGATCCCTACAAAATTGCCCTGGTGCCGGTGGGCAAGCACTGAATCGCGCCATGGGGCGCGTATTTGGCGACGGCGCTTAAATTTTCTGCCCCGGCTCACGTCACATCGTTGAACTGTCGACGATTACCGTGAGCCCGACCCATGTCCAATCTGAATGACCTGACCGCCCTGGCCTTGCCGTCAGGCAACCGTCTTGTAGCCGATGAAACCGCAAGTCGCCTGAGCCTCAGTCTGGAAGGGCAGCCGCTGATCGAACTGCGGCTGACCCGTGAGCCCGAGTTGCATCTGTGGCTGGAGGAGTGCTTTGGCCGTCCTGACGGTCAAGCATTCTGGGCGGCCTGTTATTGGCTGTTTGCCCGTGATGCGCAGTGTCAGCGTCTGACCTGGCACCTCGATCAAGTGCCCACCGAAGCCTTGCTCAGCGGGTTGCTGATCGCGACCGACGTCAACGGTCAATATCGCTGTGAACGCACACTGTTCTGGCAATTGCCTCAGCCTTGGCTGGGTGAGTCGTTGACCGGTAGCTATCCACAGCAGATGGTCATCAGTGACGGCAAGCGCCATCCCCTGCGTGCGGTGAAACCCCGTGGTGAGGTCTATCGGCGTTTTGATGCGCGGCTCGGTGCATGGGTTTCCCTGCGTACGCTGGAAATCGAGCAGGATCTGGCGCGTTTCAACCGCTGGCAGAACAGCCCGCGGGTCGCGAGTTTCTGGCAGGAGGAGGGCAGCCTCGAGAAGCATCGGGAATACCTCGGCAAACTCGAAGCCGACCCGCACACCTTGACCCTGATCGGTTGCTTCGATGATCAGCCGTTTGCCTACTTTGAAGCCTACTGGGCCAAGGAAGATCGCATTGCGCCGTTCTATGACGCCGGCGATTACGACCGTGGCATTCACATGCTGGTGGGTGAGGAAAATCACCGTGGCCCGCACAAGGTGGCGAGTTGGTTGTCGGCGCTGGTGCACTACCTGTTTCTCGATGATCCGCGCACTCAACGGGTGGTCGCCGAACCTCGCGCCGACAACGCGAAGATGATCGGGCATCTGCATAATCAGTGTTTTCACTGCGAGAAAGAGTTCGACTTCCCGCACAAGCGCGCGGCGTTGATGATGCTGGGGCGTGAGCGGTTTTTTGATCGGTGTTCGTTGGCTTGAGTCAGTCTTCGCGGGCAAGTCGGATCGCCGCACCGCTCGCTCCTACAGTGACAGGCAATATTCCCTGTGGAGCGAGGTTTGCCCGCGAAGCGTTTAACGACGGGCGAAGGTATCGGCACGATTGCCCGACACCTTGCGGCAATGCACCAGCGCATCACGAATCATGAAGTTCACCAGGGTCGGCGAGACGCCCAGTTCCTTGGCGATGTCTTTTTGCGGCACGCCATGCAGGCGGTACATCTCGAAGGCGTAACGGGTGCGGCTGGGCAACTCCGTCAGTGCATCGGCAATGTTTTCCAGGGTCGAGAAATTCATGTGCGAGGTTTCCGGCGAAGCGCCCTGGATCACCACGTTCAGGCCTTCTTCTTCCGGGCCCGAATACTTCTGCTCCAGCGCCTGCTTGCGGTAGTGATCGATCGCCAGGTTGCGCACGATCTGGAACAGGTAACTGAGCTGCGCCTTGATGGACGAGGTGATCTGCGGCGCCGATTGCAACCGGAAGAACGCATCCTGCACCACGTCTTCGGCGCGGGATCGGCAGCCGGTAATGCGGGCGGCAATCTTGACCAGAATCAGTCGGTTGTCGACGAAGGCCTGAAGTAGCGGTGAATCGCACCTGCTTGTGGATACTTGTTCCGTCATTGGAAATCACCTTGCTGCAAATAGGGTCGTGGGACGACAAGGGGGTCGGAGCCGTCCTACATATCGAGCGACAAATTATGTTGAATGATAATGATTGTCAATTGAGAAAGAGAATTAATGCTCCGTTGCGGTGCGGACCGAGAACGGCGACACGCTGACTCACCCACCGGCCACAAGCCTGCCGGCGCTCAAGCCCGGCGACTAATTATTCCAAGACCTCATCCGTTCTCATTGGTGAATGGCTGCGGGCGCAAACCCCGGCCAAAACAGCATTCCCAAGCCTTGCGCGGTCGGCGAAGACCGCGTCCTGCATGCCCGAGAACGGGCGTGAAATATGAAAACCGATTCCACTTGCAAGCCGAATTCAGGCAGGAAACCTCATGACCGACGCGTTCGAACTCCCCAGCACACTGGTCCAAGCCCTCCAGCGCCGCGCGGCCTTGACGCCGGACCGGGTGGCCTTGCGTTTTCTCGCCGAAACCCAGGATCAGGCTGTGGTGCTCAGTTATCGTGAGCTGGACCAACGGGCGCGAACCATTGCCGGCGCGTTGCAGGCCCAGGCGTCGTTCGGTGATCGCGCGGTGCTGCTGTTTCCCAGCGGTCCGGATTACGTCGCGGCGTTCTTTGGTTGCCTGTACGCCGGGGTGATCGCGGTGCCGGCCTATCCGCCGGAATCGACCCGTCGTCATCATCAGGAACGCCTGCTGTCGATCATCAGCGATGCCGAGCCGCGCCTGCTGTTGACCAGCGCCGACCTGCGCGACGCCTTGTTGCAAATCAACGGGGCGCCGCCGCTGCTATGTGTCGACACCCTCGACAACGCCGTGGCTGAACGCTGGGTTGCACCGGACCTGCAAGGCGAGCACATCGCTTTCCTGCAATACACCTCCGGCTCCACTGCTTTGCCTAAAGGTGTGCAAGTCAGCCACGGCAACCTGGTGGCCAACGAACGATTGATTCGTCACGGCTTTGGCATTGACCTCAATCCTGATGACGTGATCGTCAGCTGGCTGCCGCTGTACCACGACATGGGCCTGATCGGTGGCCTGCTGCAGCCGATTTTCAGTGGTGTGCCGTGCGTGTTGATGTCGCCGGCGTACTTCCTCGGTCGCCCGTTGCGCTGGCTGGAAGCGATCAGCGAGTACGGCGGCACCATCAGTGGCGGGCCGGACTTCGCCTATCGACTGTGCAGCGAGCGCGTCAGCGAATCGGCTCTGGAGCGCATTGATTTGAGCGGCTGGCGCGTGGCGTATTCCGGTTCCGAACCGATTCGCCTCGACACCCTGGAACGCTTCGCCGAGAAGTTCTCGGCCTGTGGTTTTACGTCGGACAGCTTCATGGCTTCTTACGGCCTCGCGGAAGCGACACTGTTCGTTGCCGGCACTCCGCGCGGTCAGGGCATTCCGGCGTTGCGCGTGGATGATCAGGCCTTGGCGCAAAACCGCGCCGAACCGGGCGACGGCAGTCCGGTCATGAGTTGCGGCATCAGCCAGCCGGATCACGCGGTGCTGATTGTCGATTCGGTATCGCTCGAAGAACTCGCCGACAACGCGGTCGGTGAAGTCTGGGCCGCCGGGCCGAGCATCGCCCATGGCTACTGGCGCAACCCTGAAGCCACGGCCAAGACCTTCGTCCAGCACGCGGGCCGCACCTGGCTGCGCACCGGCGACCTGGGCTTTTTGCGTGACGGTGAACTGTTCATCACCGGGCGCCTGAAAGACATGCTGATCGTTCGTGGTCACAACCTCTATCCGCAGGACATCGAGCAGACCATCGAGCGCGAAGTGGAGGTGGTGCGCAAGGGGCGTGTGGCCGCGTTCGCGGTCAATCTCGAGGGACAGGAAGGTATCGGCGTCGCCGCGGAAATCAGCCGCAGCGTGCAGAAAATCCTGTCGCCCGAGGCGCTGATCACAGCCATCCGCCAAGCGGTGGCCGAGGCGTATCAGGAGGCACCGAGCGTGGTGGTGCTGCTCAATCCGGGGGCACTGCCCAAGACCTCCAGCGGCAAGTTGCAACGTTCGGCCTGCCGCAATCGCCTGGCCGATGGCAGCCTCGACAGCTATGCGGTTTTCCCGTCGGCAGCGAACGAAAGTGAAGGCAGCAGCGAGTCGAGTTCAGAACTGCAAACCCTGATCGGCCAGATCTGGTGCGAGCAATTGCAGGTCAAGCAAGTCAACGCCGACGATCACTTCTTCCTGCTCGGCGGTAACTCCATCGCCGCCACTCAAGTGGTTGCTCGCCTGCGTGAAGCGTTGGGGATGGAGCTGAATCTGCGTCTGTTATTCGAAGCGCCGACCCTCGGCGCGTTCGCCGCCGCAGTCGCCCGGCAACAACAGGATGGCGGCCTCGCCCAAGGCGCGATCACTCAGCTGTCGCGTAACGAAGCCATGCCGCAATCCCTGGCGCAAAACCGTTTGTGGATCACCTGGCAACTCGACCCGCAGAGCAGCGCCTACAACATTCCCGGCGCCTTGCGCCTGCGCGGCGAACTGGACGAAGACGCCTTGCGCGCCAGTTTCCAGCAACTGATCGAACGTCACGAATCCCTGCGCACACGTTTTTTCGAGCGCGACGGTGTGGCCCTGCAACGGGTCGATGCTGCCGCTGAATTCAATCTTCAAGTGATCGACATCAGCGACGTGCCGGCCGCTGAGCGTGAAGCCCGCGCGCAACAAATCCGCGAGGACGAAGCGCGCACCCAGTTCGATCTGGAGAACGGCCCGCTGCTGTGGGTGACCCTGGTGCGCCTCGATGATGAAGACCATCAACTGCTGGTGACGATGCACCACATCATCGCTGACGGCTGGTCACTGAACGTGCTGATCGAGGAGTTCTCGCGCCTGTATGCGGCGGCCTCTCAAGGCCAGGCCGCCAGCCTCCCGGCCTTGCCGACCCAATACGCCGACTACGGCAGTTGGCAGCGCCAGTGGCTGGCGCAAGGGGAGGGCGAACGGCAACTCGCTTACTGGAAAGAGCAGTTGGGTGATGAGCATCCGACCCTGAGCCTGGCCACCGACCACCCACGTTCGGCACAACACACCCACAGCGCCGCCCGCCACACCCTGCGGTTGGACGCGAGCCTGAGCAACGCGATTCGCCAGACCGCCCAGGCCCATGAGTCGACGCCGTTCATGCTGTTGCTCGCGGCATTCCAGAGCCTGCTGCATCGCTACAGTGGTCAGCGTGACATCCGCATCGGCGTGCCGAATGCCAACCGTCCACGCCTGGAAACCCAAGGGCTGATCGGCTTCTTCATCAACACCCAAGTGTTGCGTGCCGAAGTGGACTCGCGACTGCCATTCGTGGAGTTGCTGGCGCAAACCCGGCAAGCCTCATTGGGGGCGCAAGCGCATCAGGACCTGCCGTTCGAACAACTGCTCGAAGCTTTCCCGCAGGCCCGCGAACAAGGCCTGTTCCAGGTCATGTTCAACCATCAGCAACGGGATCTCGGCGCTCTGCGTCGTCTGCCGGGGCTGCTCGCCGAAGAGCTGCCGTGGCACAGCCGCGAAGCCAAGTTCGACCTGCAACTGCACAGCGAAGAAGACCGCAACGGACGCTTGAGCCTGTCGTTCGACTACGCCAGCGAACTGTTTGACGCGCCGACCATCGAGCGTCTGGCCGAGCACTTCAGCAACATGCTGCGAGCCATCTGTGAACGCCCGCAACAAGCGATCGGTGACCTGCAACTACTGACTACCGCCGAACACACTCAGCAAAATGACTGGAGCGTTGCCCCATGCAGTCCGGCGCAGCAGTGGTTGCCGGAACTGCTCAACGAACAAGTACACCAGACCCCGGAGCGCACCGCGTTGCTGTGGGACGGCGGCAGCCTGGACTTCGCCGAACTGCATACTCAGGCCAACCGCCTGGCGCATTACCTGCGCGACAAAGGCGTCGGCCCGGACGTGTGCGTGGCGATCGCCGCCGAACGTTCGCCGCAGTTGCTGATCGGTTTGCTGGCGATCATCAAGGCCGGCGGCGCTTATGTGCCGCTGGACCCAGATTACCCTGCCGAGCGCCTGGCCTACATGCTCCGCGACAGTGGCGTCGAGTTGTTGCTGACCCAAACCGAATTGCTCGACCGCTTGCCGGCCACTGATGGCGTCTGCCTGATTGCCATGGACGCCCTGCACCTGGAGAACTGGCCAAGCCATGCACCGGGTTTGCACCTGCACGGCGACAACCTGGCCTACGTGATTTATACCTCGGGTTCCACCGGCCAGCCCAAGGGTGTCGGCAACACGCACGCAGCGCTCGCTGAACGTCTGCAATGGATGCAGAACACTTATCGCCTGAACGATACCGACGTGCTGATGCAAAAAGCCCCGATCAGTTTTGACGTGTCGGTGTGGGAGTGTTTCTGGCCGCTGATCACCGGGTGCCGCTTGCTGATCGCCGGTTCCGGCGAACACCGCGATCCACACCGCATCGCGCAACTGGTTCAGCAATACGGCGTGACCACGCTGCACTTTGTGCCGCCGCTGCTTTCGCTGTTCATCGACGAACCGCTGACCGCCGAATGCACCAGCCTGCGCCGGGTGTTTTCCGGCGGCGAAGCCTTGCCCGTCGAACTGCGCAACCGCGTGCTGACGCAACTGCCGGCGGTGCAACTGCACAACCGCTACGGCCCCACCGAAACCGCGATCAACGTCACCCACTGGCACTGCACAACCGCCGATGGCGAGCGCTCGCCGATTGGCCGGCCATTGGGCAACGTGCTGTGCCGGGTGCTCGACAGTGACCTCAACCCGGTGCCGGCCGGCGTGCCGGGTGAACTGTGCATCAGCGGTATCGGTTTGGCTCGGGGCTATTTGGGCCGTGCGGGGCTGACTGCTGAGCGTTTCGTGGTCGATCCACTGGGCGAGCAGGGCGCGCGTCTGTACCGCACCGGCGACCGTGCGCGCTGGACCGCTGATGGCGTAATCGAATACCTCGGTCGTCTCGATCAGCAGGTCAAGCTGCGCGGTTTTCGTGTCGAGCCGCAAGAGATCGAAGCGCGGCTGTTGGCACAATCCGGCGTCGCCCAAGCGGTGGTGCTGGTGCACGAAACGGCGGTCGGCGGGCAGTTGATCGGTTACTACAACGCCACTGATTCCACTGAAGACCTCGACACTCAAACCGCACGCCTGAAAGCCGTGCTGGCCGCCGAGTTGCCGGAATACATGGTCCCGGCGCAGCTGATGCGTCTGGACCAAATGCCCCTGAGCCCGAGCGGCAAACTCGATCGCCGCGCCTTGCCGGAACCTCAGTGGCACGTCCGCGAGCACGTTGAACCGGTCACGGCGCTTGAGCAACAAATCGCCGGCATCTGGCGCGAAGTGCTGGGCCAGACGCAGATCGGTCTGCGCGACGACTTCTTCGCCCTTGGCGGCCACTCGCTGCTGGCCACGCAAATCATCTCCCGTACCCGTCAGGCCTGCGACGTCGAGTTGCCGTTGCGAGCGCTGTTCGAGGCCAGTGAGCTGGGCGCGTTTGCCGAGCAAGTTCGCTTGATCCAGGCCAGCGGCAAAACCAACCGGCAGCCGCCGATCGAGAAGGTCGACCGCCGCCAACCGGTGCCCTTGTCCTATTCCCAGCAACGCATGTGGTTCTTGTGGCAGATGGAACCGGACAGCCCGGCCTACAACGTCGGCGGCATGGCGCGGTTGCGCGGCGTGCTGGATGTCGGGCGTTTCGAAGCGGCGCTGCAAGCGCTGATCATGCGTCATGAAACCCTGCGCACGACGTTCCCGAGCGTCGACGGCGTGGCCCGGCAACAGGTGCATCCGGACACCGGTATGCGCATGGACTGGAAGGATTTCTCCGCACTGGCGGCCGATACCCGTGAGCAGCGAGTCCAGCAACTGGCCGACAGCGAGGCGCACACGCCTTTCGATCTGGAAACCGGACCGTTGCTGCGCGCCTGCCTGGTCAAGACCGCCGAGCAGGAACATTACCTGGTGCTGACCCTGCACCACATCGTCACCGAAGGCTGGGCGATGGACATCTTCGCCCGGGAACTCAGCGCGCTCTACGAAGCCTTCGTCGATGACCGCGAATCGCCACTGCAACCCTTGCCGGTGCAGTACCTGGATTACAGCGTGTGGCAGCGTCAGTGGCTGGAATCCGGCGAACGTCAGCGCCAGCTCGATTACTGGACCGCGCAACTGGGCCGCGAACATCCGCTGCTGGAATTGCCCGCCGATCGTCCGCGTCCGCCGGTGCAAAGTCATCAGGGCGAACTGTTTCGCTTCGACCTCAGCGATGACCTCGCGGCGCGGGTTCGTACCTTCAACGCAGACAACGGCCTGACCCTGTTCATGACCATGACCGCCGCCCTGGCCGTGCTGCTTTACCGCTACAGCGGCCAGACCGACCTGCGCATTGGTGCGCCGGTGGCCAACCGCATCCGCCCGGAAAGCGAAGGGCTGATCGGCGCGTTCCTCAACACCCAAGTGCTGCGTTGCCAGCTCGACGGGCAGATGTCCGTGGGTGAGTTGTTCGAGCAGGTTCGCCACACGGTGATCGAAGGCCAGTCCCATCAGGACCTGCCGTTCGATCACTTGGTCGAAGCCTTGCAGCCACCGCGCAGCGCCGCTTACAACCCTCTGTTCCAGGTGATGTGCAACGTGCAGCGCTGGGAATTCCAGCAGCGCCGCACCCTGGCCGGGATGACCGTCGAGTACCTGGCCAACGATGCGCGAGCGACCAAGTTCGACCTCAACCTGGAAGTCACCGACCTCGACCATCGCCTCGGTTGCTGCCTGACTTACAGCACCGATCTGTTCGATGAGCCGCGCATTGCGCGCATGGCCGGGCACTGGTGCAATCTGCTGGAAGCGTTGCTGGCCGATCCGCAACAGCGCTTGAGTGAGCTGCCATTGCTCGACGCCACTGAACAGCAAAACCTGCTCGACAACCTCGGCATCGAGCCGGGTGAGCATCGCCTCGATCAATACATCCATCAGCTGTTCGCTGAGCAGGCGCTGGTGCGCATGGGCGCACCGGCGCTGACGTTCGCCGGGCAAACCCTGAGCTACGCCGAGCTCGACAGCCGCGCCAATCGTCTGGCCTGGATGCTCCGTGAGCGCGGTGTCGGGCCGCACGTGCGGGTCGGCTTGGCGTTGGAACGTTCGCTGGAGATGGTCATCGGCTTGCTGGCAATCCTCAAGGCGGGCGGCGCCTATGTGCCGCTGGACCCGGAATACCCGCTGGATCGCCTGCACTACATGATCGAAGACAGTGGCATCGGTTTGTTGCTCAGCGATGCGGCGATGTTCGCGGCACTCGGTGAATTGCCGGCCAGCGTCGGTCGTTGGTGCCTGGAAGACGATGCCGCGGACCTGGCCAATTACCCGGCCAGCGAGCTGCCGTTTATCAGTATGCCGCAGCATCAGGCGTACCTGATTTACACCTCGGGCTCCACCGGAAAACCGAAAGGCGTAGTGGTGTCCCACGGTGAAATCGCCATGCATTGCCGCGCGGTGATCGAGCGTTTCGGCATGCGCCCCGATGATTGCGAGTTGCACTTCTATTCGATCAACTTCGATGCCGCGACCGAGCGTCTGCTGGTGCCGCTATTGAGTGGTGCGCAGGTGGTCCTTCGCGCTCAAGGCCAGTGGGATGCGCAGGAAATCTGCGGGCTGATTCGTCGCCATAACATCAACATCCTCGGCTTCACCCCAAGCTACGGCAGCCAGTTGGCGCAATGGCTGGCGACCCAGGGTGAAACCCTGCCGGTGCGCATGTGCATCACCGGTGGCGAAGCCCTGACTGGCGAACACTTGCAGCGGATTCGCGCGGCGTTCAAACCGAGCCTGTTTTTCAACGCGTATGGCCCGACCGAAACCGTGGTCATGCCGCTCGCCAGTCTGGCACCGGAGCAACTGGAAGAAGGGCTGGGCAGCGTGCCGATCGGCAGCGTGATCGGCGCGCGGGTGGCGTACGTTCTCGACGCCGACCTGGCGTTGCTGCCACAAGGCGCGACCGGCGAGTTGTATGTCGGCGGCGCCGGTCTGGCGCAGGGTTATCACCAACGTCCGGGGATGACCGCCGAACGCTTTGTCGCTGATCCTTTTGCCGCGAACGGCGGACGCTTGTACCGCACCGGCGACCTTGTCCGTCAGCGCGCCGATGGCCTGGTCGAGTACCTCGGCCGTATCGACCATCAAGTGAAGATCCGTGGTTTCCGCATCGAACTGGGCGAGATCGAAACCCGTCTGCTGGAACATGAGTCGATCCGTGAAGCGGTCGTGCTGGCGCTCGATGCGCCGAGCGGCAAGCAACTGGTGGGCTATCTGGTTACAAACGTGGCCGAGCAGGATGAAGCGCAACAAACTGCACTGCGCGAAGCGTTGAAGGCGCACCTCAAATCTCAGTTGCCGGATTACATGGTGCCGACGCACTTGATCCTGCTGGCCAGCATGCCGCTGACCGCCAACGGCAAACTCGACCGTCGCGCACTGCCGGCACCGGACCCGGAGTTGAATCGTCAGCAATACGTGGCGCCGAGCAACGAACTTGAGATGATCCTGGCCGGCATCTGGTGTGAAGTGCTTAACGTTCAACAGGTCGGCCTCAACGACAACTTCTTCGAACTGGGCGGCGATTCGATCCTGTCGATCCAGGTGGTCAGCCGGGCGCGGCAGCAGGGTATCCACTTCAGCCCGCGCGACCTGTTCCAGCACCAGACAGTGCAGACGTTGGCTGCGGTGGCGACTCGTACCGAGCAGGTCACCGCCGAACAAGGTTTGCTCACGGGTGAATCGCGTCTGACGCCAATTCAGCACTGGTTCTTCGACACCGAAATCCCGCAGCGTCAACACTGGAACCAGGCGTTGCTGCTGGAACCGACCGTGGTGCTGGAGCCGCATCGCCTGGAGCAAGCGCTGTTGGCGGTGATCGAGCAGCACGACGCCTTGCGCCTGCGTTTCACTGAGGTCGCCGGCCGTTGGCAAGCCGAGCATCAGGCGGTTTCCGATGCCGCTGTGCTGTGGCAGGTACACGTGCCGACCCTGGACGCGTGCGCCGCGCTGTTCGCCGATGCCCAGCGCAGCCTCGACCTTGAGCAAGGGCCGCTGATGCGGGCGCTGTTGGTCGACGATCCCGAGGGGCAACAACGGTTGTTCATTGCCGTTCACCACTTGGTGGTGGACGGGGTGTCGTGGCGGGTGCTGCTGGACGATCTGCAAACGGTTTATCGTCAACTGGACGCAGAGCAGTCAGTAAAACTGCCAGCGAAAACCAGTGCCTTCAGGGACTGGGCCGCACGGTTGCAGGCTTATGCCGGCAGCGAATCCTTGCGGGAAGAATTGAGCTGGTGGCAGGCGCAACTGGCCGGCCCAAGCGCTGAATTGCCGTGTGATCGGCCTCGGGGCGGGCAGCAGAATCGTCACGCACAAACCGTCAGCGTGCGCCTCGACAGCGAGCGCACCCGGCAACTGTTGCAACAGGCGCCGGCGGCCTATCGCACCCAAGTCAACGATTTACTGCTGACTGCGTTGGCCCGTGTGTTGTGCCGCTGGAGCGGTCATGGGTCGGCGTTGATTCAACTCGAAGGCCACGGCCGCGAAACCCTGTTCGACGAGATCGACCTGACCCGCACCGTCGGCTGGTTCACCAGTGCTTATCCACTGCGCCTCACGCCGGTGAGTGAACAGGGTGCGTCGATCAAGGCGATCAAGGAGCAACTGCGCGGGGTGCCGCATAAAGGCCTGGGGTATGGCGTGCTGCGTTACCTGGCCGATGGCCTGTGTCGGCAGACCATGGCCGCGCTGCCGGTGGCGCCGATCACCTTCAACTACCTCGGCCAGTTCGACCAGAGCTTCGGCAGCGATGCGCTGTTCCGTCCGCTCGATGAGCCGGTGGGTGCGGCCCATGATTCGCATGCGCCGCTGCCCAACGAACTGAGCATCGACAGTCAGGTGTACGGTGGTGAACTGGTGTTGCGCTGGACCTTCAGCGCCGAGCGCCACGACCGGCAAACCATCGCCGACCTGGCGCAGGCGTATCTGGATGAATTGCACAGCCTGATCCAGCACTGCCTGAGCGACAACGCGGGCGGCCTGACACCGTCGGACTTCCCGTTGGCCGGACTGACTCAGCCGCAACTCGACGCACTGCCAGTCCCGGCGGCGATGATCGAAGACGTCTACCCGCTGACCCCGATGCAGGAAGGCATGCTGCTGCACACCTTGCTCGAACCGGGCACCGGCCTCTATTACATGCAGGACCGCTACCGCATCAACAGCGAGCTCGACCCCGAGCGCTTCGCCCACGCCTGGCAAGCGGTGATCGCCCGTCACGAAGCCCTGCGCGCGTCGTTCTGCTGGAACGTCGGCGAAGACATGCTGCAAGTGATCCATAAGCCGGGCAGCACGCCGATCGAGTATCTGGACTGGAGCGCGGTTGCCGAAACCGAGCAAGAACCGAAGCTGCAGGCGCTGCTGAAAAGCGAGCGCGAGACCGGGTTCGATCTGCTCAATCAGGCGCCGTTCCACCTGCGCTTGATCCGCGTGGGCGCGGCGCGCTACTGGTTCATGATGAGCAACCACCACATCCTCATCGATGCCTGGTGCCGTTCGCTGCTGATGAACGACTTCTTCGAAATCTACACCGCCCTCGGCGAAGGCCGGCAAGCGCAACTGGCCGTGCCGCCGCGTTATCGCGATTACATCGGCTGGCTGCAACGCCAGAGTCTGGCCGAGGCGCGGCAGTGGTGGCGGCAGAACCTGCAAGGTTTCGAGCGCACCACGCCGATTCCGAGCGACCGGCCGTTCCTGCGTGAACATGCCGGCGACAGCGGCGGCATGATCGTCGGCGACCGTTACACAAGGCTTGATCCCCGGGATGGCGCACAATTGCGCGAACTGGCCCAGGCCCATCAGTTGACCGTCAACACCTTCGCCCAGGCGGCGTGGGCGCTGGTGCTGCGTCGCTTGAGCGGCGATCGCGACGTGTTGTTCGGCGTCACGGTGGCCGGGCGTCCGGTGGAGATGCCAGAGATGCAGCGCACCGTCGGGCTGTTCATCAACAGCATCGCCCTGCGGGTGAAAATGCCCGAGGACGATCAGCGCTGCAGCGTTCGTCAGTGGCTCAGCGGTTTGCTCGACAGCAACATGCAACTGCGCGAATACGAGTACCTGCCGTTGGTGAGCATCCAGGAAAACAGCGAGTTGCCGAAAGGCCAGCCGCTGTTCGACAGCCTGTTCGTGTTCGAAAACGCCCCGGTGGAAGTCTCGGTGCTGGACCGTGCGCAAAGCCTCAATGCCACTTCGGATTCGGGCCGCACCCACACCAACTTCCCGTTGACGGCGGTCTGCTATCCGGGGGATGACCTGGGCTTGCACTTGTCCTACGACCAGCGTTATTTCGACGAATCCACCGTCGAGCGCATGCTCGGTGAGTTCAAGCGCCTGTTGCTGGCGCTGGTCGAGGGCTTCCACGGTGACATGGCCGATTTGCCGCTGCTGGGCGTCGAGGAGCAGGACTTCCTGATCCATGGCTGCAACCAGAGCGAACACGACTATCCGCTGGAGCAGAGCTATGTCTCATTGTTCGAAGCGCAGGTTGCCCGGCATCCGCAGCGGATTGCCGCCAGTTATCTCGATCAGCAACACAGCTATGTTGAGTTGAACCAGCGCAGCAACCGTCTCGGCCATGCCTTGATCGCTGCAGGCGTCAGCCTCGATCAACCGGTGGCGCTGCTCGCCGAGCGTAATCTCGATCTGCTGGGCATGATTATCGGCAGCTTCAAGGCCGGTGCCGGTTACCTGCCGCTGGACCCGGGCCTGCCGAGTCAGCGCCTGAGCCGGATCATTGACCTGAGCCGCACGCCGTTGCTGGTCTGCACCCAGGCGTGCCGTGAACATGCCGTCGCGCTGCTGGAGGAATTCGGATGTGCCAACCGGCCTCGATTGCTGGTCTGGGAAGACGTGCAGGCGAGCGACGTTTCGGTGGCCAATCCGGGTGTCTACAGTGGCCCGGACAACCTCGCCTACGTGATCTACACCTCGGGCTCCACAGGCCTGCCGAAGGGGGTGATGGTCGAGCAGCGCGGCATGCTCAATAACCAGTTGAGCAAGGTGCCGTACCTGAAGCTGAGCGACGCCGATGTGATCGCCCAGACCGCTTCGCAAAGCTTCGATATTTCGGTCTGGCAGTTCCTCGCGGCGCTGTTGTTCGGTGCTCGGGTGGACATCGTGCCGAACAGCATCGCCCATGATCCGCAAGGCTTGCTGGCCCACGTCCAGAGCCAGGGCATTAGCGTGCTGGAAAGCGTGCCGTCGCTGATTCAGGGCATGCTCGCCCAGGACTGCATGAGCCTCGATGGCCTGCGCTGGATGTTGCCGACCGGTGAAGCGATGCCGCCGGAACTGGCGCATCAATGGTTGCTGCGTTACCCGCAGATGGGGCTGGTGAACGCTTATGGCCCGGCGGAATGCTCGGACGATGTGGCGTTCTTCCGGGTCGACCTGGCTTCGACCCGTGGCAGCTATTTGCCGATCGGTACGCCGACCGACAACAACCGTTTGTACCTGCTCGATGGCGCGCTGGAGCTGGTGCCGTTGGGGGCGGTGGGTGAGTTGTGTGTGGCCGGCACCGGGGTCGGGCGCGGTTATGTGAGCGATCCGTTGCGCACCGCGCAGGTGTTTGTGCCGAACCCGTTCGGTGCGTCAGGGGATCGGCTGTATCGCACCGGCGACCTGGCCCGTCGGCGCAGTGATGGCGTGCTGGAATACGTCGGGCGTATCGATCATCAAGTGAAGATTCGCGGGTACCGTATCGAGCTGGGTGAAATCGAAGCGCGTCTGCATGAACAGCCGGAAGTCCGCGACGTGGCGGTCGGGGTGCAGGAGGGCGTCAACGGCAAGCATCTGGTCGGCTATCTGGTGGCAGCGGATTCGGCGCTCAATCCGAACGAACGACTGGAGCGGATCAAGCAGCGCCTGCGTGCCGAGTTGCCGGAATACATGGTGCCGCTGCATTGGTTGTGGCTCGACAAGCTGCCGCTCAACGCCAACGGCAAACTCGATCGCAAGGCCTTGCCGGCACTGGAGATCGGCCAGTTGCAGAGCCAGGACTATCAGGCGCCGGGCAATGAGCTGGAGCAGACCTTGGCGGATATCTGGGCCGAAGTGTTGAAGGTCGAGAAGGTTGGCGTGCGTGACAACTTCTTCGAGCTGGGTGGGCATTCGCTGCTGGCCACGCAAATTGCCTCGCGGGTACAAAAAGCCCTGCAACGCAACGTGCCGCTGCGGGCGATGTTCGAGTGCAGCACGGTGGCGGAATTGGCCGAGTACATCGATGGGTTGGCGGCGAGCGACATTACCGAGGAGAAGGTGGATCGGTTGAATGACCTGATGGCGGAGCTGGAGGGCCTTTAACCCGGGTTGACTGCCGAGCCCACGCGGCTCAGGCTTCCCGTGGCTTTTTAATGGATCCTATCTTCACCAGGGAGACAGTCGATGCCCTTCGTAACGGTTGATGGACAAGCGCTTCACTACATAGATCAAGGTACGGGCCCGGCGGTATTGCTGGCCGGGAGCTACCTGTGGGACCAAGCCATGTGGGCACCGCAGATTGCGGCGCTGTCGCAGTACTATCGGGTCATTGCCCTGGACCTCTGGGGCCATGGCGAGTCCGGGCGGATGCCCGAGGGCATGACGTCGCTGGATGACGTGGCGCGTCAGGCACTGGCATTGCTCGATCATCTGGAAATCGATCGCGTCACGCTGGTCGGTCTTTCGGTCGGTGGCATGTGGGGCGTTCGCCTGGCACTGTCGGCGCCGCAGCGGCTCAACGGGCTGGTGCTGATGGACACCTATGTCGGCGTCGAACCGGAACCGACCCGCCAATACTATTTCTCGCTGTTCAAGCAGATCGAAGACAGCGGTGAGATCTCGCCGCAACTGCTCGACATTATTGTGCCGATCTTCTTCCGCACGGGCATCGATCCTCAGTCGGCGCTGTATCAGGATTTCCGCGCAAAACTGGCTGCGTTGCCAGTCAACCGGCTGCGTGAAAGCATTGTGCCGATGGGACGGATCACGTTTAGTCGTGATGATTTGTTGCCGCGCCTGGCTCAGCTGAACCCTGAAACCACACTGTTGATGTGTGGCGATCAGGACAAACCGCGGCCGCCGTCGGAAACCAGAGAAATGGCTGAGTTGATCGGTTGCCCGTATGTGCTGGTGCCGGAGGCGGGGCATATCTCCAGTCTGGAGAACCCCGAGTTTGTCACTGAGGTGCTGCTCAAGTTTCTGGCCGACAGAAATCCGTGTAGCGCTTGATTAAAAAGATCGCAGCCTTCGGTTTTGCCCACAGGCGCGTAGGGCGAAGGCTGCGATTTTTTGATCTTTATTTGGGCCCGAGAATCTTCAGCAACTTGTCCGGCGACGGCGCGCCTTGCTGTTGTTGCAACTGGCCCTTTTCATCCATGTAGAAAATCGCCGGGGTGGCGGCCAGTTCCAGGTCTTCCATCAACTTCATGTTCGCCGCCAGTTTCGCCTGAACCGCCGGTGGTACGTCCTTCAAGGCCTTGAGCGAGCTGCCCTTGCCGGATTTCTCGTGTTCTTCCAGGGCTTTCTGCGGGTCCTTGGCGGCCAGCAGCGCGGCGGATTTGCCGGGGCTGTCTTCGCGAATGATACCGACCATGATGTGCCGCAGCTGCACCTTGCCGGCCTGGACCCACGGCCGTGCCTGTTCCCAGAACATGTTGCAGTACGGGCAGTTCGGGTCGCTGAACAGGTAGACGACCCGTGGTGCGTCCTTATTGCCGTCACCGATCCAGCTGCTTGCTTCCATCTTGCCCCAGACTTCCTTGGCCATCGGCGCGTAGACCAGTTTCTGCAACGGTGCGCTGCTCAGGTCATTGCCGTCGGCGTCGTACAGATTGCCGAGCAGCACATGTTTGCCGTCCGGGGTCAGGTACAGCGTCATGCCGCGGTTCTGGTACTGCGCCGCGTAACCGCGCAGGCCGTCGGGCGCGTCGAAGGTACCGACGATTTTGGCGCCCTTGGCTTCGATCTTCTTGATCGCTTCAGGCAGTTCTTCGGCCTGTACCGACGGCAGGTGTAGCAGGGCAGCACCCAGGGTCAGTGTCAGCAGGTGGCGGAGGCGGAGCATGGCAATTTCCTTGAAGGCGTGGCCGAGGTGGCCGGGTTCGGGGTGTCGAAGTGTTCCAGGGCGCGGGCCAGGCTGGCTTCCGACAACTCACCCAGGTGACTGCCCAACAGATACCCGTTGGGGCTATAGAACAGCGTAGTCGGCAATGCCATGGAACCCACGGCCTGGCTCAATCGACCGCTGCCATCGAACAGCACGTTGGTCAGGCTCAGGCCTTGGGTTTCGAGGAAAGTGGCAACGCTCTGCATGCTTTCGCTCTGGTTGACGAACAGGAAGGTCAAGTCCGGGCGCTGTTGCTGGGCGTTTTCCAGCACCGGCATTTCCCGGCGGCACGGCGGGCACCAGGTGGCCCAGAGGTTGATGACCAACGGGCCGCCCTGGTAGTCGCTGAGTTGGATGGTCTGGCCGGCGGCATTGCGCAGGGTGATCTGCGGCAGGCGCGTGCCTTGTTCGTAAAGACTCAGGGAGAAACTCGCCAGCAGCCAGAACGCCAGACCGCTGGCCACGCCAAAGCCCAATGGCCGACGCAGGCCCGGTTGACGCCAGCCTCGGTACAACGCAGCCAGCAAGAGCACGACCACCCCCGGCCAGGCGAGAAAACCACCGTCGCGCAGGTCGATGATCTGCCACGGATCGTTGCGATACTGTGCCCAGTAGGCAATCACGAAGCCGACCCGGGCCGCCAACATGCCCAACAGGAACAGGCTGAACAGCACCGATTCCGGGTTCTCGCCGCCACGCTTGGCCACCCGCCAGCCGACAAACGTCGCCAGCGCCAGGGCACTGATCAGCAGCAAGTGGTTAAGCGCGATGGCAAAGGTGCCGAGGGTGAAGGTCAGCATTAACGAGCGTCTCGGGTGGTGGTCCAGCGTTGCAGGAAAGTGCCGGCATCGACCTCGCCGGTGATGCGCTGGCTGCGACGCTCTTCGCCGTCGGTGCCGATCCACAACAGGCTCGGCGGCCCCGGCACTTTATAACGGCCGAGCAGTTCGCGGCTGGCGGCATTGTCGGCGGTGACGTCCAGCCGTAGCAAGCGCACATCGCTCAGCGCATCCAGCACCTGGGGTTTGCCGAAGACCTGTTTTTCCATGACTTTGCACGACACACACCAGTCGGCGTAGTAGTCCAGCAGCACCCATTGGCCCTGGGCCCTGGCCGCATCGAGCTCACGTTGCAGGGCCGCGGGCTCCTTGATCGTCGTGAATGCATCGTGAGCGCTCGGCGAGACAGCGCCGGTGCGACCGGCGCTGTACACCTGCAACGGCTGATACGGATCGTCACTGCCGCCCGCCGCACCGACCACCAGCAGACTGCCCCATAGCCCCAACAGCAGCGAACTGGCACCGAACAGATGGGCAACGCGGCCAAACCCCTGGGACTGCTTCCAGGCGCTATAGGCGGCGATCAGCAGCAAACCGCCACACATACCGAGCCACAGCGATTCATCCAGCACCGGGCGCAGCATCAGCAAAGCCGTGGCGAGAAACAGGAAACCGAACACACCCTTGAGCAGGTTCATCCATGCGCCAGGTTTAGGCAGGAAGCGATTGCCGACGGTGACCAGCAGCAACAGCGGCACACCGATGCCAACGCCCATGGCGAACAGAATCAGCCCGCCGTGCAGCGCATTGCCGCTCTGGGCGATATAGAGCAGGGCGCCGGCCAATGGGGCAGTCATGCACGGTCCCACCAACAGACCGGACAAGGCCCCCAGCACACCGGCACCGATCAGGTTGCCACCGCGCTGGCTGCGTGAAACATGTTCCAGCCGATCCCGTACGGCCACCGGCAATTGCAGTTCAAAAAAACCGAACATCGGCAAGGCCAGCAGCACGAACACCGCCGCAAAGCTGCCCAACAGCCATGGATTCTGCAGCAGAGCTTGAAGGTTCGCGCCGAGCGATGCCGCCAGAACACCCATCGCCGCATACACCAGCGCCATGCTGATCACATAACTGCCGGCGAGGGCAAAACCGCGTTTGGGCGTGGCACCACTGCCAACGATCAACCCCGCCAGAATCGGCAGCATCGGCAACGAGCAAGGGGTGAACGCCAGCAGCAGCCCCAGGCCGAAGAATACCAGCAGGCTCCAACCCAGCGCCCGTTGTTGCAGGCCGCTGGCCAAGGCTTGGTCCGGCGCTTCGCTGGCCGCAGATGCAGTAGCCTTGCCGCCCAGGTCCACGATCTGGGTTTGCGGCGGATAACACAAACCGGCATCGGCACACCCCTGGAAACCCACCTTGATCTGACCGGTGGTTCCCGCCGGAATCTTCAGCTCCAGGCCTTGGCGATAAACCTCTTGTTCGCCGAAGAACTCATCGCTGTGTGCTTCGCCGTCAGGTAATACCGGCTGCTGTTGCGCAGACAAACCTTCGAAATTCAGGCGCTTCTGATAAAGGTAATAACCGTCGGTAATCTGCCAATAGAGCTGTGTTTCACCTGATTCGAGGCGTTCGGAGGTAAAGGCAAAGGCTTTCTCCACCGGCAAGAATTCAGGTTTGGTGTCGAACGGATTTATCCCTGCCTGGGCTACACCCGAGATCAAGAGAACAAAAAATAGAAACAGTCGACGCATGGGTAAGCCTTATCCCTGTGCAAGTTGACTGCACAATGGGTGGCGGCGATTAACCGATGATTAACCGCCGCCGGTACCGCCCGCTTGCCCCGTCAGGAGGCAGCCACTACGGCTTGAAACTTCAGTTGCGCAACAGGCCTGGCCAGGATTGGCTATCAACCGCATGCGGACCGGAAACCAGGCGATTTTCCGGAATGTTGTAAGTCAGAAACTGATTGTCAGTCAGAAAGATATAGTAATAACTGTCGGCGAAAGTCCGATCGTTTTGCACAGCCGTAATGATCCGGTCTTTGTAGGGAGCAAGACCGGGCCAGGTAGCCTCTGTAATGGGCTCTGTCCTCAGTGACTGGACCGGGGTCACAACAGGGGGAGGGAGGTCGTCGTCAAGTTTGCCACCGATATAACCGTGGTCCCGGTTGGGATCCTCATCCAGATCCAGATAGAGGGAGTTCCCGTCATTCATGATGAATCGAAAGAGTGAGGGGCGACTTACTTGCCACCATGTCCCTGCAACGATTCGATCAAAGTGAGGCAACAGCAGCTTCCATTTAGTGTCTTCAACCTTGCGGGTCTGCATTACCGCATCGGTATCCTGATTGTAGGCGCAGACCATCGGCGTAGTGCGCTCGTAATAGAAAAGCCAAAGGATATCGAGGTCGGAAGAGTCCATGGGACGATCAAGCGTTATGCCCGTGGTCGTAAATCCAAACCGCAGGTTTTTCATGTGGTTTTCCAACGTCCCCCAGTTTCCTTTAATCGGCCAGGGGTATCCATCAGAGACCTTGTTATCGGGAATATCAAAGCGGGAATAAGTATCGGTGTCTTTGAAGATGAAGTAGATCTTGTCTTTTCCTGAACGCCAATCGACGGTCACGATGTTTTTAAGTGTCGGCATGATCTGATTCCTTTCAGATAATTAAGTATGGTTCGGGTCTTAAATGACTTTCTTCCAGGTAATAATTGGCCTGGAGTGGAGCCGTGCTAGGGTATCGTGATGTTTTACGCTGTGGTCATGTTTTCAGGATGGAATATGTTTCGGTTTGAAACGACATGTTCGCAGGCGTCCGGCCATGCATTAACAGCAAACTTCACTTTCAACTTCGTCGATTTGCGATCGCGACGCCTGCGTGGGAAGCGCTGCTTCTCGTCAGCGGCGGGCCTTGCCATAATTGCGGCTTAATCCTCAGCTGCTTCACTCGCTTTTTTGTCCTGGGGGCTCCCATGCATGTACTGGTTTGCGAAGACGATGAGCTGATCGCCAGCGGTATTGTTGCCGGCCTGACCGCGCAAGGCCTGACCGTCGAGCACGTCGCCACCGCGTCGGCTGCCCGGGCGATGCTCAAGGTGGCTGAGTTCGATGTCATGGTGCTCGACCTTGGCCTTCCCGATGAGGATGGCCTGAAGCTGTTGCAGCAGTTGCGTCACAGTGGCCTGGAGATTCCGGTGTTGATTCTCACGGCGCGGGATTCGGTCACCGATCGCGTCGACGGTTTGCAGGCCGGGGCCGACGATTACTTGCTCAAGCCTTTTGACCTGCGCGAACTGGCAGCGCGCCTGCACACCTTGCTGCGACGAGTGGCGGGGCGCAGCGTCAACCTGATCGAGCACGGTCGTTTGACCTACGATCCGAGCAGCCGCGAAACCATGCTGGGCGGCCAGCCGGTGGACCTTTCCCGTCGCGAGCAATCGCTGTTGCAAGCCTTGCTGCATAACCGTGGTCGCGTACTCTCAACCGAGCAACTGAAAGACAGCGTCTACGGTTTCAACGATGAGCTGGAAAGCAACGCCCTTAACGTCCATATCCATCACCTGCGGCGTAAACTCGGCAATGGCATTGTCGAGACGGTGCGTGGCCTGGGCTATCGCCTGGGGCCGGCCGATGGCGGAGAAGAATCGAAGTGATGAGCCTGCGTTTGCGTCTGAGCCTGACCCTCGGCGCCGCATTTGCGCTGATCTGGGCCCTGGCCGCCGCCTGGATGCTCAGTGATCTGCGCAACCAGATGATGTTTTCCCTCGACCAGCGGCTGGTTGCCTCGGCGCGGATGGTCGCCGGGTTACTGGAGCAACTGCCGGCATTGCCGAGCAAGGGCGAGGGCACCCATTTCAGCGCTGAACAACTGAATATCCCCGGCGGCATGGCCTGTCAGGTCAGCTCGTTGCGCGGCGAGATTCTGGCCCGCAGCCACAGCAACCCCGAGCAAGCGCTGGAAGCCGAGAAAATGGGCTTCCACGATCAGATTATCGACGGCGCGCCATGGCGCAGTTTCACCCTGGCGCGGGGCGATGTGCGCATCACCACCGCCGACCGGCAGATCGAGCGTGAAGCGCTGAACATGTCCATTCTGCTGGCGGCTTCGGTGCCCGTCGGCGTGGCGCTGCTTGGCTGCCTGTGCCTGTTGTGGCTCGGCATCGGTCAGGGGCTGGCACCGCTCAATCGTATGCGCGATGCGTTGATGCGGCGTAGCGCCGATTCTCTGGAGCCATTGCAGATCCAGCCGTTGCCCAGCGAATTGCAACCGCTGCTGGAAACCCAGAATCAGTTGTTCCAGCGCATCGGCAAGACCATCGAGCGTGAACGGCGCCTGACCGGTGATGCGGCGCACGAATTGCGTAGCCCGCTGACTGCGATCAAAACCCATCTGCAAGTGGCGCGCATGACCGACGGTGCCGCGCGGGATCAGTCCCTGGCCCGGGCTGAAGAGGGCGCTGACCGCCTGCACCGTACCCTTGAACAATTGCTGCTGCTGGCGCGTGTCGAGGGCAGCTTGTCGTTCGATGATGGCGTGCAGTGCAGCGCCGAGCAGGTGGCGAAACTGGCGATTCAGGATGCCGCCAGCGGCGATCGTCAGCGGATCAAGTTTCAGGTGCCGGCCAGATTCTCCGATGCGCCGCTGCAAATGCCCGCAGTGCTGTCGATTGCTGCATTACGCAACTTGCTCGACAACGCCCTGCGCCATACACCGGGCGATAGGGCGGTGGAGCTGAGCCTGGAAACCAATGGCAATCGCGTGCACTTTCTGGTGCGCGACCACGGTCCGGGAATTGCCGAAGACGACTTGCAACACCTGACCCAACGCTTCTGGCGCAACGGCCAGAGCACCGGTTGCGGCCTCGGCCTGGCGATTGTCCAGGCCATCGTCCAGCGCTGCGGCTGTACCCTGCATTTCGACAGCCGGCCGGATGGCTTGCGGGTTGAATTGACGATGCCGTTGCAACCTGTCTAACAGACACCGCTCCTACAGGGTGTCTATGTCGTCGCACACCAAATGTAACGTCTCTCCGTTGGCCTCCCGGCCCCCACGGCGTTATCGTCCCTGGCAGCTTTGACTCAATGGATTGAGGTAACAGCGCCATGACTGCATCGATACACATCTGCAAGGCAACGTCTGCCGACGCCGGCATCATCAGCCGGATCGTCGAGCGCTCCATTCGCGTCGGCTGCGTGCTCGACCACCGCAATGATCCACGAACGGTCGCCACCTGGACCCACAACAAAACCATCGAACACGTGCAGCCCTGGCTGAACGACCCGCGGTTGTACCTGAACATCGCTCTGTTGCAAGACAAACCGGTCGGCGTCGCCATGGCGGCGATCAGCGGCAAGGTTGCGTTTTGTTATGTGCAACCGGAATGGTTTCGACGGGGCGCCGGACAAGCGCTGGTGCATGATCTGGAGACGTGGTTGATCGCTCAGGGTTTGCCCCAGGCACGTCTCAACAGCACGCGCACCGGCGAAGCGTTTTACCACCGCCTGGGTTACCGGGCTTGCGCCGAAGCTTTCACGGTGGCAGGGCTCCACGCCATTCCCATGCACAAGGCGCTGCCGCCACCTTCATAGAAAGCTGATCGAGGGTCTAAATCCTCGAGCCCTTGATGCGTTTCCAGAACAGGAAAACCTGCAAGTGCGCCCCGTGAACGGAATGCGCACCTGCCCGGTGTGCAGTTTTGGTCACTATCAACAGGGGTCGAGAGATGTCAGTCGCTACCAGCCTTATCGAAGATCAGCCGGCCCGGATTGCCCCGACGCCTGCCGAGACGCTTTATCAGTTCAACGAATCGCCGCTGTTGGCCCGTCAGAGCCAACAGGAATCGAACGCCCGCAGCTACCCGCGACGCATACCCCTGGCACTCAAGCGTGCCAAGGGCATTTATGTCGAAGACGTCGAAGGCCGCTGTTTCATCGATTGCCTGGCCGGTGCCGGAACCCTGGCCCTGGGGCACAACCATCCGGTGGTGATCGAAGCGATCCAGCAAGTGCTGAGCGATGAACTGCCGCTGCACACCCTCGACCTGACCACGCCGGTCAAGGACCGGTTTGTCCAGGACCTGTTCGGCCTGCTGCCGCCGGCATTGGCCGCTGAAGTGAAGATTCAGTTCTGTGGCCCCACCGGCACCGATGCGGTGGAAGCCGCGCTGAAGCTGGTGCGTACCGCCACCGGGCGCAGCACCGTCTTGTCGTTCCAGGGCGGTTACCACGGCATGAGTCAGGGCGCGCTGAGCCTGATGGGCAGTCTGGGACCGAAAAAGCCGTTGGGTGCCTTGCTCGGCAATGGCGTGCAGTTCATGCCGTATCCCTACGATTACCGTTGCCCGTTCGGGCTCGGTGGCGCGCAGGGAGTGCAGGTGAACCTGAGTTACCTGGAGAACCTGCTGAACGATCCAGAGGCTGGCGTGCAACTGCCGGCTGCGGTGATCGTCGAAGTGGTGCAGGGCGAGGGCGGGGTGATTCCGGCCGATCTCGACTGGCTGCGCGGTTTGCGGCGCATCACCGAGCAGGCCGGCGTGGCGCTGATCGTCGATGAAATCCAGAGCGGCTTTGCCCGCACCGGCAAGATGTTCGCCTTCGAGCACGCCGGAATCATTCCGGATGTGGTGGTGATGTCCAAGGCCATCGGCGGCAGCCTGCCGCTGGCGGTGGTGGTCTATCGCGACTGGCTCGACACTTGGCTGCCGGGCGCCCATGCCGGAACCTTCCGCGGTAATCAGATGGCCATGGCCGCAGGCTCTGCGGTGATGCGCTACCTGACCGAACACAAGGTTTGCGAGCACGCCGCCACCATGGGCGAGCGCTTGAGCGAACACCTGCACATCCTGCAGCGGGACTTCCCGCAGCTGGGCGACATTCGCGGACGTGGCTTGATGCTGGGCGTTGAACTGGTCGACCCGGCTGGTGCGCCGGACGCTCAAGGCCATCCACCGGTATTCGGTCGTCTGGCGGCGTTGGTGCAGCGCGAATGCCTCAAACGCGGGTTAATCCTCGAGCTGGGCGGGCGTCACGGCGGTGTCGTGCGTTTTCTGCCGCCGTTGGTGATCACCGCCGCCGAAATCGATCGGGTGGCCGACATTTTCGGCAGGGCCATGGCCGCAGCCGTCGCCAGCCTCTAAATTTTTCTGCGCCTTTAACGTTCCTTCTACATAACGGCTGCGCACGGTGTGCAGCCCACCCTATAGCGATGGAGAGACAGCATGACGTCAGTATTCGACCGCGAGGACATCCTCTTTCAGGTCGTGGTCAACCACGAAGAGCAATACTCGATCTGGCCCGACTACAAAGCCGTGCCACAAGGCTGGCGCACCGTGGGCAAGAGCGGCCTGAAAAAGGAATGCCTGGCCTACATCGAAGAGGTCTGGACTGACATGCGTCCACTGAGCCTGCGCCAGAAAATGGAAGAGCAGGCGGCCGTGGCTCACTGAGTCGCCGCGCAAAAAGAAACCCGCTGAACCGGTGACGGTCAGCGGGTTTTTCACGTTTGAAATCTCTGTTGTCTGCGCGGCTGCCATCGCGGGTTTAACTGACGTTATGCCCCGCTCAACCCCTTGATCACTTGATCCACATTCCCTTCCAGCTCGGCCACCGGATCCGCCGCATCGACACTCAACACCACCAACCGACTGCCTGCCTGCGAGATCGCCGCTTTCACCGCCTCCGACGGCTGTCGATGATGCAACACCACCGCCACGTCATGGTCCTTGAGCGTCGCGCTCAACTGCTTGAGCGCTTCAGGCGTCCACTCGGCATCCGGCCGTGCATCGAGGCCGATCAGCTCCAGGTTGAGGCCGCCGATCAGGTAGCCGAAATGATCGCTCAGGCTCATCACGCTCAGGTTATCGGCACTGGCCAGCCGCGCTTCGCTGTCGGCACTGAGCTTGAGCAGGCGCTGCTTGAGCGCTGCGAGATTGGCCTCGATGGTCGGTTTGGCCGCCGGCGCCAGGCGCACCAGGTCCGCCGCCATCACGTCTGCCATGCGCCCCATGTTGTTGCTGGAAAGCCACGGCTGGCTGTTCAACCCGTCGACCTTGCTGCCGGGCTGCACGGCGATGCCGGGAAGGGCGCCGTCCACCGGGCGGGCGGCGTCGACTTCGACGATACGAATATTGCTGCGCCGGGATATCGGGTACAGCGGATCATCCGCCCACAGGGAACGCAGACCAATCACGGCATCGGCGTCGGTCGCCAGCTTGGCCAGCGCCGGAGCGCCACGACCGGTGAAATAGGCGGTCTGTCGGCTGCCGGGCAGATTGTCCGGCGCGGCCCGTTCCAGTTTGACTTCGGTGCCTTTGAGCAACACTTCGCCCAGACCATAGGTGATCGGCAAGGACGCCAGCACGTGCAGCGGTTTGGCGCTGTCCGCCGCAGCGCAAGTATTGGCCAGACCGCACAGGGGCAATGTGAAGGTCAATGCCAGGGTCAGTTGACGCAGAGAAAAACACATTTATCCGAGGTTCCCTTTCAGGCTGGGGACGATGCCGCGAGCGATCGCGGCCAGGGCGAAGGCGATACCGGCCACCAGAATGATCGCGGCACCGGACGGGATGGGCAGGTCAAAGACAATCGGCGCGAGAATTCCGCACAAGGTGCTCACCGTGGCAATCAGCACCGAACACCAGAAAAAACCCTTCAACGACTGGCTGAGCAACCGCGCGGCCGCCGCTGGAATCACCAGCAGGGCGCCGACCAGAATCGCGCCGATGACTTTCACCGCTGCCACCGTGATCAGCGTCACCAGGATCACGAACAGGTAGTCCAGGGTTTTCACCGCCACACCGCGTACCGCCGCCAGTTGCGGGTTGAAACTGGCGAGCATGATGCGGTTGTACAGCGGTAGGGCCAGTGCCATGACCAGCGAGCCGACGATGGCCAACACCAGCAGGTCGTTGCCGTTGACCGTCAGTACCGAGCCGAACAGCACGTTTTCCAGAATGTGCACATTGATCTTGCCCGCCAGGATCAACAGCAGGCTTGCGCCCAGTGCCAACGACACCGACAGAAACACGCCGATCAATGTATCCGGCGCCAGACCCGTGCGGTTGCGCAGGTAGTTCAGCAAAATACCGAACAGCAGGCAGTAACCGAACAGGCTGCCATAAGGCCCGGTGTAAGGTTCACCGAGCAGAATGCCGATGGCCACGCCAGTCAACGCCGCGTGACCCACCGCTTCGGAGAAAAATGCGAAGCGCTTGACCACCACCAGCGTGCCCAAACCGCCCAGCACCGGGCCGATCAGCAATCCAGCGAGCAGGGCGTTGACCACAAATCCATAGGCCAGCGCTTCCGGCAGGTAACCCGACGAGGCCCAACCCTGGACCATCAAACGAAAGGCTTCGTAACTCATCAGGCAGCGCTCCGGGGATGGGTCGAGAACAAGGTCAGCAGTCGCTCCGGGGTCAGCGCCTGTTTCGGCGTGGCATCGAACAACACCCGGCGATTGAGCCCGGTGACCCGGTCCGCCAGACGCCCGACCGCTTCCAGATCATGCTCGATCCACAGCACGGTGATGCCGCTCTGGCGCCAATCGCCCAGCAGCCGTTCGAACACTTGGATACCGGCCTCATCGAGCGCCGACATCGGTTCATCGAGCACCAGCAACTGTGGCGCCGGAATCAGCCCTTGGGCCAGTAAAACCCGCTGGCGCTCGCCGCCGGACAGCGCGCCCATGCGCCGTTTGCGTTTGTCCTGCATGCCGACCCGTTCCAGCGCCTCGCCAATGGCCGTTGCGTAATGCTTGCTCAAGCCGAGAAACGCCGGGCGCCGCTGACACATGGCCGCCATGAAGTCGTCGACGGTCATTGGCAAACCGCGATCAAACTCCAGCGCTTGCGGCACGTAGCCGATCGTCCCGGGTTCGCCGGGCCATTGCAGGCTCAAACGGCCCTGATGCGGCATCTGCCCGAGCAGGGTCTTGATCAGCGAACTCTTGCCGCCACCGTTGGGGCCGACCAGAGCATGCACGCTGCCGGGCCGGACCTGAAAAGTTACGTTGTCGAGGATGGTCGTGCGCCCCAGCGTCAGGCTGACTTCGGCGAAGTCGAGGGTCGGGCCGGCGCTTTGTACGGTCAGGGTTTCTTGAGCGGTCATGCGCCAGACTCCTGAATCGCCCGAACCACGGTGTTGAGGTTGCCGGTCATTTCCTTTTCGTACTTGTCGGCGGTGTATTCGCCATAGGAAATGTGCGACAGCGGATACAGCTTCACCCCCGATTCGCGCTGGATGGTTTCGACGTAAGTGGACGGGAAATCCATCTCCGAGAAGATCACTTTCACGTCCAGCTCCCGCAGTTGATCGATGGTCTTTTTCAGTTGGCTGGGGCTGGGTTCGATGCCGTGGGCCGGCTCGACCACGGCGGTGACTTCCAGGCCGAACTCGCGCAGCAGATAGTCGTAGGCGGCATGGACCGTGGCCACGCGCAGCTCGGCGTTGGGCGCCTGGGTCAGTTTGGCCAGGGCATCGGCGCGCATCTGCCGCAGGCGCTTACCGTAGGCGCGGGCATTCTGGGTGTAGGTTTTAGCGTTGGCCGGGTCGAGCTTGCCCAACTCGCGGGCAATGTTGTTGACCTGGGCAATCGAAGCGCTGATCGACAAGAACGTGTGCGGGTTCACCACTTTACCGGCACCGCGAGCGGCGACACCGGTGGCGGCCAGCAGCGGCACATTTTCGTTGGCTTCGATCACTTTGATATTCGGGGTTTCGCTGGCGGCGATCATGCGGTCGGCGAAGTCGTCATGGCCCACACCGTTGAGCACGATCACGTCGAGCCCGCTGATGCGTTTGATGTCCTCGGCGCGGGGCTCATAGGCGTGCGGGTTGAAACCGGCCGGGATCAACGGCACCACTTCGGCCTTGTCGCCGACGATATTGGCCACGTAGCTGTAATAAGGGTGCAGGGTGATGCCGATTCGCAGGCGCTTGGCTTCGTCGGCACTGGCCAGAGGCGTCAGCAAACAGGCAAGCAGGCCGACCAGCAGCAGGCGCAAAAAACGACGTTGAGATGAACTAGGCATGGGAAAGCGGTCTTCTCTCGGGTGAGGGCGAGGGTTCAGTGCCGATGCTGGCGGGTGACCCCGGCATCGAATTGCGCGACGATCTGCTGCCAGCCAGCGCTTTCCAGCGCGGCGTCAGTCAGATCAGCCGGGGGCGCGAGGGCTTTGGAGCGGTTGAGCCAGATGTCTGGCGCATCGTCGTCAGCAGTCAAACGCATCAGGAATGAGCCGGCCACGGTGGGTGCCTGGCTCTGGCCGAAGTACGCCTTGGCGTCCAGCAATTGCCAGGCATGACCGCCTCGACTGACAGAACTGGCGTCTTGGGCAAACGGCGCGAAACCTTCCTCGGCGAGGGTGGCGGGTGTGGGCAGCGCTTGTTGTTCCTCGCGCAACAGGTGGATTTCATCCAGCGTGACCCGCAGGTCTGCGTAAATACCTTGCTCGGATGCGCTCAGGTCGCGGCGGGCATCCAGTTGATGGGTGCCGACGCTGCTCACTTCCCGGGGCTCGCCGCGCCAGGCGACTACCGAGCCGGCCACCGCCAGAATCATCAGGCACAACAGCAACACATAGAGGGTTTCATGGCCGGCTCCGGCCGGGCGCACCACTTGGGTGGTTGGCGTGCTCATGCTCAGGGCGCCTCGATGTCGGCTTGGTCGATCTCGACCACGTGGCCGGGACCGGCGTCGAACAGCACGTAGAATTCAGCGCCGGGCTTCTTGAACGTCAGGGTCGAATCGGCGCCGAGCTTGCCTGGCACCAGAATGGTTTCATCGTAGCCGATCACATCCAGGGTCACGCCCGGCGCGCCGCTGCCGTCGGAGAAACCACCGGTGCAACGGATCTGTTCGGCGTCGATGGCCTTGCACTCGCACATCGGGTTGTGGGCCAGGGCGCTGGTGCTGAAGACGGTGCAGAGCACCAGTAAAACGGGGCGAAAAACGCTGGTCATGGTTTGCCTCCTTGTCTGTTCAGCCATGCGACGGTGGCCGGCGACGCCTGGCTCAGGGGGATGGAGGCTTGATGCATGGCGCCGTCCCAGCCTTCCATGGTGATCCACAGTTCAGCGTCGTTTTTGGTCTTTTCGGGTACCGGTAGCGCGGCGCCCATGTGGTAGGGCGTGCCAAAGAAAATCACCCCGGCGGCGCGCAGGCTGCGCGGTTTGCCAATGCGCAGGTAAGTCGCCTTGACCTGATCGCGACAGCTGTCGCAGAGCGCAGCATTGAAGGACTTCAAGTAGCCGGCAGGGCCATCGGATACCGGGGCTGCGTTGCGCAATTCAGCCAGGCGCAGGCTCCAGGGGCCGACCTGAATTTCACCGACTTCACGCTCACCCAGGCCGGTGTCTCCGCGAAACAGCGCTGCGTCGGCGAAGTATTTGGGCATGAATCCCAGCGGCACCAGCAACAGCAGCACGTTGATGTGGAAACGCCATGTGTGCCAGAAGCGGCTTAGCGGCGAGCGTGGTTTTTCTGCTGCGACCTGGCTCATCGGCTGCCCTCCGTGGCTTCGCGGCTCATGGCCGGGGCCGGCTGGCCGGTCAGCGCAGCCCGTGGACGCTTGTTGCTGCGCTTGAGCGCATTGGCCGTGGCCAGGGCGGTGCGTTTGGTCCAGATCAACAGGCCGCTGAGGACCATCATGCTCAGGATCAGACCGAAGAAGAACCAGATCAGCTTGATCCAGATACCGCCGAAATCGCCGGTGTGCAGCGGACGCATGGATTCGGTCACCAGCTCCAGACCCGAACGATCCGACAGCAGGCGCGTGGTGGAAATGTCACCGGTGTAAGGGTTGACCTCGGCGCTCTGGTAGATCAACGGGTACCAACTGCGCCCGCTCACCAAAAGATGGCTATAGGCATTGGCGGGGAGGCTGACAGAGCTGTCTTCCAGGCCAGGAATGCGTTCCTTGGCCTCGCGGATCGCGCTTTCCAGGCTGATCATCGGCGCCGGTGCGCCATCGACGGTGAGCGGCACGCTCTCACGCGGGACGACGGGGGCGACCGGCGCGGTGGAAATCGAAATGTGGTTATCGGACAGGATCGCTTCAATCATGAACCAGGTGCTGGTGACGGAAATCACCGCAATGAACCAGATCGACCAGATGCCGCTGAGCCGGTGAAAGTCGCCCCAGAAAATCCGCGCGCCATGACGAATGCGCAGGGTCGGTCGCAAGAAGCCTTTCCAGAACCGTTTGTAGACCACGAGCCCCGTCACCAGTGAAGCCAGCATCGGCAAGCCGAGGAACGACACCAGATACCAGCCCCAGCTGTAGCCGTTGGTGAATGGCACCAGCCACCAGCCATGCAGCGCGCGAGTGAAGGCCTGGAAGTTGAAGGGTGGAGCGGTGCCCTGAATCGCCCCGCTGTAGGGGTTCACATAGACCGTCACCGAGCGTCCGTCCGGGTAGCTGACCTTCACGTCCAGGGCGAAATGCGACTCGTCGGGACGGTTGATACTTTCGACCAGCGTTTGGGGCTCGGCCTTTTTGATGGCGGCGATGATCTGGTCATAGCTGAGCAGCGGCGCGTCGTCCGAAGGCGGGCTGGCGCGCATTTGCGGGTTGGCCAGCCAGACGATTTCCTGACTGACCACCGCCAATGTGCCGGTCACACAGACGATCAATACAAAGAACCAGATGGGCAGGGCCAGCCAGCTATGGACCAGAAACCAGAGTTTTGAGCGGGATTTCTTCGACATGATTAAAGGTCTTGTTTCGATGAGAGGACTTCTGCTGCGGGCTTCCCAGCGTTGAGGTCCATGAAAGGCCCGGTCGTGGCTTTTGCCTACGCGACCGGCTGCATCTAAATAAGACGTATGAGCATCGGAAATCCCGAAAGGGGATATGAAAGTAAATGTTTCGTGTTTCTGCGCTGTGTGGGAACAGCCAATATTGATGTTGAATGTGATGCCCCCATCGCGAGCCTGCTCGCGATGGGGGCTGATCACATACCGAAGCTATCAACCCTGCTTGAACATCTCCTTCGCCCGCTGTTCGATCTGTTCCTGCGTCAGATCCTCCTTGCGCGTGGCCAGAAACCACACATGCCCATAGGGATCCTTCAAGGTCCCCGTGCGGTCGCCATAAAACTGATCCTTGACCTCGGACACCACCGTGGCACCGGCATTGATGGCCTGTTTATAGGACTTGTCCACATCGTTCACATACAAATGCAGGCCCACGGACGGCGATTTGTCCGGGTTGCTCAAGGGCCCTTGGTCACAGGGTGTGCCCAGCATGATCGGGCTATCGCCGATACGCAGTTCGGCGTGCCCGATGCCGCCGTCGGGCATGGCCAGGCGCATGACTTCGGTGGCGCCAAAGGCTTTCTTGTAGAAGTCGATGGCTTCGGCAGCTTTTTGAATGCCCAGATAAGGGGTGATGCTGTGATAACCCTCTGGAATAGGTTTGACGCTCATGACGGTTCTCCCTTTATTGTTGTGGAGTTAAGGTGTTCCTTCGCCGTTTTCCGGTCGGATAACTATAGGTCAACCCCTTCGCCACAACTGAGTGCCCGACGAGTAGCCGCAGTCACGACAACGCGCCGCACTGCAATTTTGGTGCATCAGCGGTAAGAACCTGGATCGACAGGTTCTCTGTGGCGCGACGCTTGTTCACTGCCAGTTCACCAATTCCCGATACCCACTATCGAGAGCATTGATTTCTGCCCGTCGGGGCGCGTCGGTAGCCTGTGTTCATTGCCCCGAACCCAGCTATCCGGACTTTCGAAATGAAAACTCTACTCACCACTTTTCTGTTGCTCGCCGTTTCCGTCCTCGCCGGATGTGCCAGTCATGTTTCACCGGAACTACGCCCCTACACCGCTGAAGAAACCCGGGAACTGGCGCTGGAAGCCTTGAACCGTCGGGGCTTGTCCTTCGAGGAGTACCACGCGAAGAAAGCCGAATTGCTCGGCCAGCCGACCAAATCGATCAGTTTTGACAAGCAAGGCGAGATGAACGCCGAGCGCACAGTACAGATGCACGGTCGCCAAAGCTGAGCGACAACTGTACTGCTCTAACTTTCACGCAACTGTCCATGGGTTTCCCTCAAGGCGTGCGATAGGGTCAACACCTGACTGACTCTGATGGACTGCCCCCCATGCTCTCGCTCGACCTTCTGCTGGGCTTTGCCCTGTTCGCCCTTGTCACCTCGATCACCCCCGGCCCGAACAACACCATGTTGCTGGCCTCGGGCGTGAATTTCGGCTTTAGCCGCACCATCCCTCACATGCTGGGCATTACCTGCGGCTTCTTCGTGTTGGTGGTGGCCGTCGGTTTCGGCCTGGGCACGGTGTTTCAAACCTATCCACTGCTTTACACCGTGCTGCGTTATGTCGGCGCGGCGTATTTGCTGTACCTGGCCTGGAAGATTGCGCATTCCGGGCCGGTCGCCGAGGGGGAGCAGGGCGAGGGCAAGCCGATCAGTTATTTGGGCGCGGCGGCGTTTCAATGGGTCAACCCCAAGGCCTGGATCATGGCCATCGGTGCCATCAGCACTTACACGCCGATGCAGGGTTATTTCACCAATGTGATTGTGATTGCCGCGGTCTTCGCTCTGATCAACCTGCCGAGCGTCGGTGTGTGGGCTGGTTGTGGCACGCTGTTGCGCAATGTGCTGCGCGATCGCCGCTGGCTACGCCTGTTCAACTGGGGCATGGCCTCGTTGCTGGTGGCTTCCATGTATCCGTTGTTGCTTGAAAGTTTTAGCTGACGCATTGCTTCAACCGGTTGCCTGATGCCTGTTAAGCTCGACTTCAGGAGCGTTCCTACGCACTTTTAAATGAAGTTGTTCTTCTTTAACGGCCTCCGATCAGGTATTGCTATCGTTCTGCAAATTCGGCGCCGCTCATAAGGCGGCGCTTTGATATTTCCAGTGACGAGCTTCCTGATCCCGGAACACGCTCTGCGAGTCTTCTATGAATAAACGTCCGTTGTATTTCGACTACGCCGCCACCACGCCGGTGGATGAGCGGGTCATCAAGGTGATGGTCGAGTGTCTGGGTTTCACGGGTAACTTCGGCAATCCAGCGTCCAGCTCCCACGCCTTCGGTCAACAGGCCCGGCAATCGGTCGAGCACGCACGGCGCCAGGTCGCCGAACTGGTGGGCGCCCAGGCCGAGCAGATCGTCTGGACCTCCGGAGCCACCGAATCCAACAACCTGGCACTCAAGGGCGTTACCCAGGCCCGCGGTGTGTCCGGCGGCCATATCATCACCAGCCAGATTGAACACAAGGCAATTCTCGACACCGCCAAACAATTGCAGGATGCCGGCATTGCCGTGACGTATCTGGTGCCCGATGCCGAAGGCCTGATAACTGCGCAAGCAGTCAGCGAGGCGATGCGCGAAGACACCTTTCTGGTGTCGCTGATGCTGGTCAATAACGAACTGGGCACCGTCAACGACATCCCGGCCATCGGCCAGGTAGTGCGTGATCGCGATGCGTTGTTCCACGTTGACTCGGCTCAGGGCGCGGGCAAAGTAGCGATCGACCTGGCCCGGTGGCCGGTGGATCTGATGTCGTTCTCGGCGCATAAGGTCTACGGCCCCAAAGGCATCGGCGCGCTGTACGTCGGGCCTCGTGCGCAACAGCGCCTGCAGGCGCAGATCCACGGTGGCGGCCATGAGGGCGGGTTGCGTTCCGGTACTCTGGCGACGCACCAGATCGCAGCCATGGGCGCCGCTTTCGCGCTGGCGGCCGCTTTGTTCGATGAAGAAAAAGCCACCATCGTGCGCCTGCGTGAACGCTTGCTCGATCAGCTGCTGAGCATTTCCGGTATTCGCGTCAATGGCAGTCCGACCCAGCGCATTCCCCATACCCTGAGCCTGACCTTCAACGAAGGTGAGTTCAATTCCGCGGCGTTGAGCACTTCGATCGCGTTTTCCGCGACGTCGGCCTGCAACTCCGCCAGTAATGCGCCATCTCATGTGCTGCTGGCGCTGGGGCATGACGCGCGCTCGGCCAGTCGCACCATTCGCCTGAGCCTGGGGCGTTTCACCACCGAGCAAGATATCGACCAGGCTGCGCACCTGATCAAAACGGCCGCCGTCAGTGCTCCGGCATTCTGGGCGACAGGTCCTTAAGCGCCGACTCTGATCGGCACCCAACAATAATGATGAAGTGGTTAGCAGGAGACACGATGAGTACGCAGCCTTCGATCAATGGATTGGTACCCCGGCGCCTGGCGCAAACCCGCGAGCTGATGAGCCGGGAGGGCATTCATGCTCTGTTGGTGCCGTCGGCCGACCCGCACCTGTCGGAATACCTGCCGGGCTATTGGCAGGGGCGGCAGTGGCTGTCGGGTTTCCATGGCTCGGTCGGCACGCTGATCGTCACACCGGATTTCGCCGGCGTCTGGGCCGACAGCCGCTATTGGGAACAAGCGAGCAAGGAACTCAAGGGTAGCGGTATCGAGCTGGTCAAGCTGCAACCGGGTCAACCCGGCCCGCTTGATTGGCTGGCCGAGCAAACGCCTGAAGGCGGTGTCGTCGCAGTCGATGGCGCGGTGATGGCCGTGGCGTCGGCGCGTACCCTGAGCTGCAAACTCCAAGAACGCGGCGCACGTCTGCGCACTGACATCGATTTGCTGAGCGAAGTCTGGAGTGATCGCCCGAGCTTGCCGAACGAGCCGATTTATCAGCACTTACCGCCTCAGGCGACCGTCAGCCGTGGCGAAAAGCTCGCCCAGCTGCGTGACGTGTTGAAAGAGCGCGGTGCCGACTGGCATTTCATCGCCACCCTCGATGACATCGCCTGGCTGTTCAACTTGCGCGGCGGCGATGTGTCGTTCAACCCGGTGTTTGTGTCCTTCGCGCTCATTAGCCAGCAACAGGCCACCTTGTTCGTCGCCCTGAGTAAAGTCAGCGCCGAGCTGCGTGCCATCCTTGAACAGGACGGCGTGACCCTGCGCGATTACAGCGAAGTGGCCGCCGCCTTGCGCGCCATACCAAGCGGCGCGAGCCTGCAAGTCGATCCGGCGCGGGTCACGGCAGGTCTGCTGGATAACTTGAACAGTGATGTGAAACTGGTCGAAGGCTTGAACCCGACCACCTTGGCCAAGTCACAAAAAAGCCTGGCCGATGCTGAGCACATCCGTCGGGCCATGGAGCAGGATGGCGCGGCGCTGTGCGAATTCTTCGCCTGGCTGGAGGCGGCATGGGGGCGTGAGCGCATCACCGAGCTGACCATCGACGAACACCTGACCGCGGCCCGCACCCGGCGTCCGGATTATGTGTCACTGAGCTTCAACACCATTGCTGCGTTTAATGCCAACGGTGCGATGCCGCATTACCACGCCACCGAAGAAGAGCACGCGGTCATCGAGGGTGACGGCCTGTTGCTGATCGACTCCGGCGGCCAATACTTGGGCGGCACTACCGACATTACGCGGATGGTGCCGGTGGGGACGCCGACTGACGAGCAGAAGCGCGATTGCACCCGCGTACTCAAAGGCGTGATTGCACTCTCCCGCGCGCAGTTCCCGCGGGGCATTCTGTCGCCGTTGCTGGACGCCATTGCCCGCGCACCGATCTGGGCCGAAAGTGTCGACTACGGTCATGGCACCGGTCACGGCGTCGGCTACTTCCTCAACGTTCACGAAGGCCCGCAAGTGATCGCCTATCAGGCGGCAGCCGCGCCGCAAACTGCAATGCAGCCAGGGATGATCACTTCCATCGAACCGGGCACCTACCGTCCGGGCCGCTGGGGCGTGCGGATCGAGAACCTGGTGTTGAACCGCGAGGCGGGCAAGAGCGAGTTCGGTGAATTCCTGAAGTTCGAAACCCTGACCCTGTGCCCGATCGACACCCGTTGCCTGGAACCGTCGCTGCTGACCGAAGACGAAATGCAGTGGTTCAACGGCTACCATGCCGAAGTGCGCGAGCGCCTGAGCCCGTTGCTCGATGGCGCGGCCCTTGAGTGGTTGAACACCCGGACCGCGGCTATTTGATCGGCTTGAGTTCAGTTGCTGGAAACAGCGCCTGAACTCAAGCCTGGCTATTGTGCCCGCAGGGCTTCAAGGACGAAGTCCAGCCGATCCTGGCCAAAGAACAGCTGATTCCCGACAAACATGCTCGGTGCGCCGAATACACCGCGTTGTACTGCTTCCTCGGTGTTTTTCTTGAGGGCGGCTTTGACGTTCTCATCGGCGGCTAGCGACAGCACCTCGTTCGGGTCGAAACCGTTTTGCGTCAGCACGGCGGCAACGGTCGCGGGATCATCGAGGCTGCACCCTTCCACCCACAGGGCGTGAAACAGGCAATCGATAAACGCCTGAAAGCGTTCGGGATGACGTAATTGCATACCCGTGACCGCGCGCATCAACATCAGGGTATTGATGGGGAAGTGCGGGTTGAACTTCAGTGGTACACCGTAACGCTTGGCATAGCGGTCCAGGTCCTGAAACATGTAGCGACCCTTGGCCGGAATGGTCACCGGGGAGGCGTTGCCGGTGGCTTTGAAGACGCCGCCCAGCAGCATCGGTTTGTAGATCAGCTGACTATCGGTCTGCGCGCAGATTTTCGGCAGTTGGGTGTAGGCCAGGTAGGTGGCGGGGCTGCCGAGGTCGAAAAAGAACTCCACGGTTTTACTCATGTCGATGTGCTCTTCTTTTTGTCGTAGGGGAAGGCTTACCAGCGTTCGCTCCAGGGGCGCAGATCCAGCTCGAACGTCCAGGCGTCCCGTGGCTGGCTGTGTAAGTACCAATAGTTTTCGGCGATGTGCTCGGGATTGAGGATGCCGTCCTGATCCTTGGTCGCGTATTTTTCCGGAAATCTGTCGCGGATAAAGTCGGTGTCGATGGCACCATCGACCACCACATGGGCGACGTGGATGTTCATCGGCCCCAGTTCGCGGGCCATGCTTTGGGCCAGGGCGCGAATCCCGTGCTTGGCGCCGGCGAAGGCAGCAAAACCTGCGGCACCGCGCAAACCGGCGGTGGCCCCGGTGAACAGGATCGTGCCCCGTTGGCGGGTGACCATGCGTTTGGCCACTTCGCGAGCATTGAGAAACCCTGAGAAACAGGCCATTTCCCAGATCTTGAAATACTTGCGGGCGGTTTCTTCGAGAATACTGCAGGGCACATTGGCGCCGATATTGAAGACGAACGCTTCGATGGGGCCGATCGCGGTTTCGATCTGCTCGACGAGCGCAATCACGTCCTCTTCTTTGCGCGCATCGCAGGCAAAACCATGAGCCTCGCCGCCGCTGATCGTGATGGCATCTACCAGTGGCTGAAGTTTGTCTGCGCTGCGACGTGTGACGCAGGCGACGTAGCCTTCCCGGGCAAAACGCTTGGCGATGGCGCCGCCGGTGGCATCGCCTGCGCCGACGACCAATACGATTTTCTTGCTACTGATAGCGGTGGTCATGGATGTCGCCCTTTGCTGAACGGTCAGTGACTGACGAACGTTAGCAGCATCCCGGGCGAGGCGCCTATCGGGCTACGCAAGCCCAATAGGGTTGGAGGATTACTTGCAGATGACGATCATGCTGCGGCTGGTATAGCCGGCCGGGTTAAGGCCAAACGGATAATCTCCGGGCTCTTCGACCGCATCCCCAGACTTGGCAATCACCTTGTAACCCTTGGGCGCGCACGAGTTGGCAGCGCTGGTGTAGCACTGGTCCCAGGAGGACGACAGCCCGGAACAGTTGATATGCAGCCCTTTCTTGCCGTGTTTGATCTGGGTTTTCGAGGTCGCCGCGCAGCCCGCAACTGCAAGCACGGCGATCAGTATCAAAATTCGTTTCATTGCTGTCCTTATTGAGGCCCCGGATCTTTGTGCCCGGGTCTGCCTGCATTCGCTTTTGCTTGAAGCGTTCTGATATCCCTATCTGAAAAAATCCATGTCTGACACTGAGTTACGTGGCCTAAACATGGCCTAAATGAGCGGTAAATACTAGACCCTCGTCAAATCTCGTATCAATCCGCCGCTACTGCGGGCTTGGCGGTGCTCCCCATGGTCATGGTTGCGCCGACGGACGCCAGAATGATGCACAGGATTGCCATCCACTGAGACAGGGAAAGGTATTCATGGAGGAACAACAGGCCGGACAGTGCACCGAACACGGGCTCGATACTCATCAATGTGCCGAAGGTCCGGGCCGGCAGCCGTGTGAGGGCGACCATCTCCAGGGTGTAGGGCAGGGCAGTGGACAGAATCGCGACCCCGATGGCCACGGGAATCAGCGAGGGTGTCAGCAGCGCAGCACCAGCATGGACGATACCGATGGGGGCTACGAACAGTGCAGCAATCATCACGCCCAATGCGGCGGTCTGCACGCCATTGTCGGCACCGGCCTTCTGGCCGAACAGAATGTACAACGCCCAGCAGACACCGGCGCCAAGGGCATAACCTGCGCCAACCAGATCAATACCTGCACTCGTGGCGCCAGTTGGAATCAACAGCAGTAAACCCACTGCTGCCAGAGCGATCCACAGAAAGTCGATCGCCCGACGTGAGGCATAAATAGCGACCGCTAATGGGCCGGTGAACTCCAGGGCTACCGCGATACCCAGAGGGACAGTGTTCAAGGACATATAGAAGAGGAAGTTCATGCCGCCCAGCGCCATCCCATAGACAATTACCGTGCGCAGGGATTTTGCGGTGAGCTTCGCTCGCCATGGGCGCAATAGCAGAAGCATGATCACGCTGGCGAAGATCAGCCGCAGGGTGGTGGTCCCTTGAGCGCCGATAACCGGGAACATGCTTTTGGCCAGGGAGGCTCCGGACTGGATCGATGCCATGGCTATCAAGAGCAGGCCTACCGAGAACAGGGTCGAGGCAAGGCTGCGGGGGTGGTCATTCATTGCGTGGCATCGTCCGAGGTGAGAAACGAGAGTAGTGTGTAATGTGTTGGGCAATATACTGCGCATTCGTTGCGGTTGCGTCTATATATAAGCAGGGATTTTGAACATCCTGATAGAAAAGCGTAATCAGGGGTTGACGGCAGATTCTGGAAGTCTATAATTCGCCCCACTTCCGGCGCAGTCGAAACGGAAAACTTCTTAGTAAACAACGAGTTACGCAGTTTTCGACAGCGGTTACGCTTCAGTTCATCGAAGCCAGAAGGAGTTGGTAGGGCATGATGTTGTCGCCTTATTGACGGTTCGATCTTCTCGGTCGAAAGCGGAGAAAAAGAGGTGTTGACAGCAGCGACTAACGCTGTAGAATTCGCCTCCCGCTAACGAGAGATCGGAAGCGCAAGTGGTTGAAGTTGCAAAGGAAACTTTGAAAGCTTCTGAAAATAACCGCTTGACAGCAACAGGGGCTGCTGTAGAATGCGCGCCTCGGTTGAGACGAAAGCTCTTAACCAACCGCTCTTTAACAACTGAATCAAGCAATTCGTGTGGGTGCTTGTGGAGTCAGACTGATAGTCAACAAGATTATCAGCATCACAAGTTACTCCGCGAGAAATCAAAGATGTAACCAACGATTGCTGAGCCAAGTTTAGGGTTTCTTAAAAACCCAAAGATGTTTGAACTGAAGAGTTTGATCATGGCTCAGATTGAACGCTGGCGGCAGGCCTAACACATGCAAGTCGAGCGGCAGCACGGGTACTTGTACCTGGTGGCGAGCGGCGGACGGGTGAGTAATGCCTAGGAATCTGCCTGGTAGTGGGGGATAACGTTCGGAAACGAACGCTAATACCGCATACGTCCTACGGGAGAAAGCAGGGGACCTTCGGGCCTTGCGCTATCAGATGAGCCTAGGTCGGATTAGCTAGTTGGTGAGGTAATGGCTCACCAAGGCGACGATCCGTAACTGGTCTGAGAGGATGATCAGTCACACTGGAACTGAGACACGGTCCAGACTCCTACGGGAGGCAGCAGTGGGGAATATTGGACAATGGGCGAAAGCCTGATCCAGCCATGCCGCGTGTGTGAAGAAGGTCTTCGGATTGTAAAGCACTTTAAGTTGGGAGGAAGGGCAGTTACCTAATACGTAATTGTTTTGACGTTACCGACAGAATAAGCACCGGCTAACTCTGTGCCAGCAGCCGCGGTAATACAGAGGGTGCAAGCGTTAATCGGAATTACTGGGCGTAAAGCGCGCGTAGGTGGTTCGTTAAGTTGGATGTGAAATCCCCGGGCTCAACCTGGGAACTGCATTCAAAACTGTCGAGCTAGAGTATGGTAGAGGGTGGTGGAATTTCCTGTGTAGCGGTGAAATGCGTAGATATAGGAAGGAACACCAGTGGCGAAGGCGACCACCTGGACTGATACTGACACTGAGGTGCGAAAGCGTGGGGAGCAAACAGGATTAGATACCCTGGTAGTCCACGCCGTAAACGATGTCAACTAGCCGTTGGGAGCCTTGAGCTCTTAGTGGCGCAGCTAACGCATTAAGTTGACCGCCTGGGGAGTACGGCCGCAAGGTTAAAACTCAAATGAATTGACGGGGGCCCGCACAAGCGGTGGAGCATGTGGTTTAATTCGAAGCAACGCGAAGAACCTTACCAGGCCTTGACATCCAATGAACTTTCCAGAGATGGATTGGTGCCTTCGGGAACATTGAGACAGGTGCTGCATGGCTGTCGTCAGCTCGTGTCGTGAGATGTTGGGTTAAGTCCCGTAACGAGCGCAACCCTTGTCCTTAGTTACCAGCACGTTATGGTGGGCACTCTAAGGAGACTGCCGGTGACAAACCGGAGGAAGGTGGGGATGACGTCAAGTCATCATGGCCCTTACGGCCTGGGCTACACACGTGCTACAATGGTCGGTACAGAGGGTTGCCAAGCCGCGAGGTGGAGCTAATCCCATAAAACCGATCGTAGTCCGGATCGCAGTCTGCAACTCGACTGCGTGAAGTCGGAATCGCTAGTAATCGCGAATCAGAATGTCGCGGTGAATACGTTCCCGGGCCTTGTACACACCGCCCGTCACACCATGGGAGTGGGTTGCACCAGAAGTAGCTAGTCTAACCTTCGGGGGGACGGTTACCACGGTGTGATTCATGACTGGGGTGAAGTCGTAACAAGGTAGCCGTAGGGGAACCTGCGGCTGGATCACCTCCTTAATCGACGACATCAGCTGCTCCATAAGTTCCCACACGAATTGCTTGATTCATTGAAGAAGACGATATGAAGCAGCCTGTATCAGGTTGTAGCTGTGTTGGTTAGAGCGCACCCCATGCTGTGTGGTAAAGAGCAGGGTGAGGTCGGCCTTAGTAGCTCGAAATTGGGTCTGTAGCTCAGTTGGTTAGAGCGCACCCCTGATAAGGGTGAGGTCGGCAGTTCGAATCTGCCCAGACCCACCAATTTTGTGTGGGAACACCTGTAGAAATACGGGGCCATAGCTCAGCTGGGAGAGCGCCTGCCTTGCACGCAGGAGGTCAACGGTTCGATCCCGTTTGGCTCCACCACTACTGCTTCTGTTGTTGAAAGCTTAGAAATGAGCATTCCATCGTGATGATGGTGAATGTTGATTTCTAGTCTTTGGCTAGATCGTTCTTTAAAAATTTGGGTATGTGATAGAAAGATAGACTGAACGTTACTTTCACTGGTAACGGATCAGGCTAAGGTAAAATTTGTGAGTTGCTCTTAATTGAGCATGCGAATTTTCGGCGAATGTCGTCTTCACAGTATAACCAGATTGCTTGGGGTTATATGGTCAAGTGAAGAAGCGCATACGGTGGATGCCTTGGCAGTCAGAGGCGATGAAAGACGTGGTAGCCTGCGAAAAGCTTCGGGGAGTCGGCAAACAGACTTTGATCCGGAGATGTCTGAATGGGGGAACCCAGCCATCATAAGATGGTTATCTTGTACTGAATACATAGGTGCAAGAGGCGAACCAGGGGAACTGAAACATCTAAGTACCCTGAGGAAAAGAAATCAACCGAGATTCCCTTAGTAGTGGCGAGCGAACGGGGACTAGCCCTTAAGTTGATTTGAGATTAGCGGAACGCTCTGGAAAGTGCGGCCATAGTGGGTGATAGCCCTGTACGCGAAAATCTCTTGTCAATGAAATCGAGTAGGACGGAGCACGAGAAACTTTGTCTGAATATGGGGGGACCATCCTCCAAGGCTAAATACTACTGACTGACCGATAGTGAACTAGTACCGTGAGGGAAAGGCGAAAAGAACCCCGGAGAGGGGAGTGAAATAGATCCTGAAACCGTATGCGTACAAGCAGTGGGAGCCCACTTTGTTGGGTGACTGCGTACCTTTTGTATAATGGGTCAGCGACTTATTTTCAGTGGCGAGCTTAACCGAATAGGGGAGGCGTAGCGAAAGCGAGTCTTAATAGGGCGTCTAGTCGCTGGGAATAGACCCGAAACCGGGCGATCTATCCATGGGCAGGTTGAAGGTTAGGTAACACTGACTGGAGGACCGAACCGACTACCGTTGAAAAGTTAGCGGATGACCTGTGGATCGGAGTGAAAGGCTAATCAAGCTCGGAGATAGCTGGTTCTCCTCGAAAGCTATTTAGGTAGCGCCTCATGTATCACTGTAGGGGGTAGAGCACTGTTTCGGCTAGGGGGTCATCCCGACTTACCAAACCGATGCAAACTCCGAATACCTACAAGTGCCGAGCATGGGAGACACACGGCGGGTGCTAACGTCCGTCGTGAAAAGGGAAACAACCCAGACCGTCAGCTAAGGTCCCAAAGTTATGGTTAAGTGGGAAACGATGTGGGAAGGCTTAGACAGCTAGGAGGTTGGCTTAGAAGCAGCCACCCTTTAAAGAAAGCGTAATAGCTCACTAGTCGAGTCGGCCTGCGCGGAAGATGTAACGGGGCTCAAACCATACACCGAAGCTACGGGTATCACTTAGGTGATGCGGTAGAGGAGCGTTCTGTAAGCCTGTGAAGGTGAGTTGAGAAGCTTGCTGGAGGTATCAGAAGTGCGAATGCTGACATGAGTAACGACAATGGGTGTGAAAAACACCCACGCCGAAAGACCAAGGTTTCCTGCGCAACGTTAATCGACGCAGGGTTAGTCGGTCCCTAAGGCGAGGCTGAAAAGCGTAGTCGATGGAAAACAGGTTAATATTCCTGTACTTCTGGTTATTGCGATGGAGGGACGGAGAAGGCTAGGCCAGCTTGGCGTTGGTTGTCCAAGTTTAAGGTGGTAGGCTGGAATCTTAGGTAAATCCGGGATTCTAAGGCCGAGAGCTGATGACGAGTGTTCTTTTAGAACACGAAGTGGTTGATGCCATGCTTCCAAGAAAAGCTTCTAAGCTTCAGGTAACCAGGAACCGTACCCCAAACCGACACAGGTGGTTGGGTAGAGAATACCAAGGCGCTTGAGAGAACTCGGGTGAAGGAACTAGGCAAAATGGCACCGTAACTTCGGGAGAAGGTGCGCCGGTGAGGGTGAAGCACTTGCTGCGTAAGCCCACGCCGGTCGAAGATACCAGGCCGCTGCGACTGTTTATTAAAAACACAGCACTCTGCAAACACGAAAGTGGACGTATAGGGTGTGACGCCTGCCCGGTGCCGGAAGGTTAATTGATGGGGTTAGCTAACGCGAAGCTCTTGATCGAAGCCCCGGTAAACGGCGGCCGTAACTATAACGGTCCTAAGGTAGCGAAATTCCTTGTCGGGTAAGTTCCGACCTGCACGAATGGCGTAACGATGGCGGCGCTGTCTCCACCCGAGACTCAGTGAAATTGAAATCGCTGTGAAGATGCAGTGTATCCGCGGCTAGACGGAAAGACCCCGTGAACCTTTACTATAGCTTTGCACTGGACTTTGAATTTGCTTGTGTAGGATAGGTGGGAGGCTTTGAAGCGTGGACGCCAGTTCGCGTGGAGCCATCCTTGAAATACCACCCTGGCAACTTTGAGGTTCTAACTCAGGTCCGTTATCCGGATCGAGGACAGTGTATGGTGGGTAGTTTGACTGGGGCGGTCTCCTCCTAAAGAGTAACGGAGGAGTACGAAGGTGCGCTCAGACCGGTCGGAAATCGGTCGTAGAGTATAAAGGCAAAAGCGCGCTTGACTGCGAGACAGACACGTCGAGCAGGTACGAAAGTAGGTCTTAGTGATCCGGTGGTTCTGTATGGAAGGGCCATCGCTCAACGGATAAAAGGTACTCCGGGGATAACAGGCTGATACCGCCCAAGAGTTCATATCGACGGCGGTGTTTGGCACCTCGATGTCGGCTCATCACATCCTGGGGCTGAAGCCGGTCCCAAGGGTATGGCTGTTCGCCATTTAAAGTGGTACGCGAGCTGGGTTTAGAACGTCGTGAGACAGTTCGGTCCCTATCTGCCGTGGACGTTTGAGATTTGAGAGGGGCTGCTCCTAGTACGAGAGGACCGGAGTGGACGAACCTCTGGTGTTCCGGTTGTCACGCCAGTGGCATTGCCGGGTAGCTATGTTCGGAATAGATAACCGCTGAAAGCATCTAAGCGGGAAACTAGCCTCAAGATGAGATCTCACTGGGACCTTGAGTCCCCTGAAGGGCCGTCGAAGACTACGACGTTGATAGGTTGGGTGTGTAAGCGCTGTGAGGCGTTGAGCTAACCAATACTAATTGCCCGTGAGGCTTGACCATATAACACCCAAGCAATTTGCTGATCCGAAAGGACACCAGATTGCGGTGTGTGAAGACGCAATGAACCGAAAGTTCGCAAGCATTCACAAAAACCGTACAAACTATCGCATACCCAATTTGCTGAAGCGTCGAAAGACGGTTCGGTACCCGAATTTCTTGACGACCATAGAGCATTGGAACCACCTGATCCCATCCCGAACTCAGAAGTGAAACGATGCATCGCCGATGGTAGTGTGGGGTTTCCCCATGTGAGAGTAGGTCATCGTCAAGATTAAATTCCGAAACCCCTATCTGCGTATGCAGGTAGGGGTTTTGTTTTGCCCGTAGGAAAGTGCTTTGGCAACAGAGGGCTAGCGGATGGCCATCCCTGGTAATGGTCGCATCGTTCGTGAAACTTCGGCAGAGCGCGCTAAAAACCACGCCGTTTTTGGTATGGTGCAGCTCGTTTCAACGGACTGACTGCAAGCCTACGGATCGGTACTCCCGTTTATAGTCAAAGAGTTGCTGCAGAAATGCCCGAACCGATACCAATCAAGGACCACGAGAAAGAGACGCTCCTGGTCAACAAAAGACTGATGGCCTGCGCCTTGTTCGTCGCCGCCATTACTTGCGCGCTGGTGGTGCGCATGTACGTCCTGCAGGTTGTCGAGTTCGACTATCACTCGACAATCTCCGAAAACAACCGCGTCCATGTCCTGCCGATCACTCCAACTCGTGGGCTGATCTACGACCGCAATGGTGTGGTCCTGGCAGACAACCGACCCAGCTTTAACCTGACCATCACCCGCGAACGCGCTTCCGATGTCAAACGCGAGCTGGATGAAGTGGTCAACCTCCTGCACCTGCCGGCCGAGGACCGTACACTGTTCGACAAGGCGATGAAGCAGGCCAGGCACCCCTTCGTCCCGGTCACGCTGTTCTATGAGCTCAGCGAAGAACAGATCGCCGTACTCGCGGTCAACGAGTTCCGTCTGCCTGGAATCGATGTAGAGCCGCAGTTCGTTCGCCACTACCCCATGGGCGCGCACTTTGCGCATTCGATCGGCTACGTCGGTCGCATTAACGAAAAAGAATCCAAAGCCCTGGACACGGTGGAATACCGTGGCACCCAATCCATTGGCAAAACCGGTATCGAGAAATTCTACGAATCAGAATTGCACGGCCATGTGGGTTACGAAGAAGTCGAAACCAATGCCCAGGGCCGCGTGCTGCGAGTGCTCAAGCACACCGACCCGATCCCCGGCAAAAACATCGTCCTGAGCCTCGACGTCAAACTTCAGGAAGCCGCCGAGGAGGCATTGGGCGATCGGCGTGGCTCGGTGGTCGCTCTCGATCCGTCGACCGGCGAAGTATTGGCCATGGTCAGCAAGCCAAGCTTCGACCCGAACTTGTTTGTGACGGGCATCAGCTTCAAGGAATACGCGGCACTGCACGACTCCATCGACCGGCCGCTGTTCAACCGCGTGCTGCGCGGGCTCTACGCACCTGGCTCGACCATCAAGCCGGAAGTGGCGATCGCCGGCCTTGACGCCGGAGTCGTAACCCCGCAGACCCGCGTCTTCGATCCGGGCTATTACCAGTTACCGGATTTCGATCATAAGTACCGTAACTGGAATCACAGCGGTGATGGCTGGGTGAACATGGACACGGCGATCATGCGCTCCAACGACACCTACTTCTACGATCTGGCCCACAAGCTGGGCATCGATCGTCTGCACGACTACATGGCGATGTTCGGCCTTGGCGAGAAGGTCTCGCTGGACATGTTCGAAGAATCTCCCGGGTTGATGCCGTCTCAGGCCTGGAAGCGCGCCACGCGGCGACAGGCGTGGTTCCCCGGCGAGACAGTGATCCTCGGCATTGGCCAGGGCTACATGCAGGTCACTCCTCTGCAGCTGGCACAGGCCACCGCGCTGATCGCCAACAAAGGTGTATGGAACCGGCCGCACCTGGCCAAGACCGTGGATGGCGTCGCGCCGGTGGACGAGCATCCGATGCCGAACATCCTGCTCAAGGATCCGCGTGACTGGGAGCAGGTCAATCACGGCATGCAGATGGTAATGCACGACGCCCGCGGGATTGCCCGAGCGGCGGCGCAGGGCGCGCAGTACCGCATCGCCGGCAAAAGTGGCACCGCGCAAGTGGTGGCGATCAAGCAGGGTGAACGCTACAACCGGGCGAAAACCCTGGAGCGCAACCGCGACAACGCCTTGTTCGTCGGATTTGCTCCGGCCGAACATCCGCAGATTGTCATCTCGGTGATGATCGAAAACGGCGAGGCCGGTGGTCGCGTCGCCGGCCCTGTGGTGCGGCAGATCATGGATGCCTGGCTACTTGATCAGGACGGCCACCTGAAGCCGCAATACGCCGCGCCGAGCAAAGCCCCGGGCGACCCTCACGTTTAAGGATCAAGGCTTCACAGCACAGGCTCACGAATGCTGAGCATGTGCTGGAAGCTTTCCAGGAACACGGTTTCGGCCTGATTCATCTTCTGCTCGCGATTCCACAACAGCTGGATATCGAAATCCACCACGCCGTCTTCCGGCGGCAAACGCCAGAGCAAACCTTGCTCGACATCCCTGCGCACCAGATGAGTCGGCAAACACCCAATACCAAACCCTGCGCAGATCAAGCGGTAAATCTCTTCGAAACTGGTGGATGACGCAACGATCTTGCCGGTAAAGCCTTGCTGGTCGCGAAACAGGGTCAGGGGTGAAAGGTTGCCGCCGAGCTGATCGCTGGTGAAGCTGACGAAGTTCTCTGCAGCGAGCTGTTCAAGGGTCAGATTCTCTTGTCCGAAAAGTCGATGACGCTGCCCGCAAAAGTACGCATAACGCTCGCGAAACAATACTCTCTGTTCCAGTCGCGGCTGCGGTAAACGGCATAATCCGACGCCAATGGTCGCGGTCTTTTGCAGCAACGAACTGATGATGTTCGAACTGCCCATCACCTCGACTTCCAGCTCGACTTTCGGGTGGGTTTCATGGAAGTCGGCGAGGAACTCATCGTAGTGTCGTGCTTGCACGCCGCTGACGGTGAGGATGCGGATCTTGCCGACCACGTCGTCGTGCCGACTCTCCAGCACCGTTCCCAGGCGCGAAATATCGCCGTAAATGTCCGTTGCAATGCGCAGGACTTCTTCCCCGGTTTCCGTCAGATCGAACCGCCTTCCACTGCGGGCGATCAACACACATTCCAGTTGTTCTTCCAGACGCTTCAAAGCCTGGCTGACCGCCGACTGGGTGATGTGCAGCCGCGCGGCGGCCCGACTCATGCTGCCTTCCTGACCGATCACCAGATAAGTGCGCAGCAGGTTCCAGTCGAGACGGTCATTCAGAAAGCGGCGACCAACCCACGGGTTCGAAGTGGAGGGCATAAGGATTCCATGTAGTAGCAGTACTAATAGTAAATATAAGATTATGAAAATTGACTAATCCTGTCATGGCAGCGATAAAGCCCACAAGCGCCACAGAGTGCGCTGCTAAAGAGGTGTATTCGTGAGTAAACCTGAACACATCGGCACGGTTGAATGGCAAGCCCGTTGCGAACTGGCCGCGCTGTATCGCCTGGTCGCGCACTTTCGCATGACCGACCTGATCGACACCCATATTACCCTGCGGATTCCAGGGCCTGAGCATCACTTTCTGATCAACCGCTACGGGGTTATTTTCGACCGCATGCGCGCCTCGGATCTGGTGCGCATCGATCAGGAAGGGCGAGTGGTCGATCCGGCCTACAAAGGTCATCGGGTCAATGCCGCAGGCTTTGTGATCCACTCGGCAATCCACATGGCTCGCCCGGATCTAAACTGTGTGATTCACACTCACACCGCCGCCGGCATGGCCGTCGCCGCGCAGAAGCACGGCTTGTTGCCGATCAGTCAGCACGCGTTGAAGTTTTACGGCAAGTTGGCGTATCACACCTATGAAGGCATTGCCCTGTCGCTGGATGAGCGCGAGCGTCTGATTGCCGATCTGGGGCCGCATCGGGCGATGATCCTGCGTAATCACGGCCTGCTGGTCGGTGGCTCCGGCGTGGCCCAGGCATTTCAGGAAATTCACTTCCTGGAGCGTGCCTGTCAGGCACAGGTTCAAGCGCTGGCCGGTGGTTCGGCGCTGCATTACCCGTCTCCGGAAGTCTGTGCGCACACCGCCGAACAGTTTGACCGCGATGAACAGGACAACATCATCGACCTGGCCTGGGAGGCTGCTCTGACCCTGATCGAATCCCAGCGCGAGTCCTACTTATCGTAAACTCTGTCATCAACAGCATTGTTTTGCTGTCCCGCGAAGGCGTCAGCGCATTCAACATCGACGTTGACTGACACACCGCCTTCGCGGGCAAGTCGGGTCGCCGCATCGCTCGCTCCTACAGGAGGACATGTCCGATTTCAGAAGACCCCTTTCGCGAGCAGGTTCCCGCAGGATTGATGCTCACCCTGTGGGGGCAAGCCTGCTCGTAATCGCGATCTGACTATCCCTGCTACTTATCGATTTTTTCCGGCAACGGCGCAAACAACGCCTCGATATCATCGCTCTGCAACTTCCAGTCCCCGGTCTTGCGTCCATCCAGCACGCCTGCGGCCAGATCGGATTTTTCCTTCTGCAGATGCTGAATCTTCTCTTCCACCGTGCCCCTGGCAATCATCTTGTAGACGAACACCGGCTTCTCCTGACCAATGCGATACGCACGATCCGTCGCCTGATTCTCCGTCGCCGGGTTCCACCAAGGGTCGTAGTGAATCACCGTATCGGCTTCGGTCAGGTTCAGGCCCACACCGCCAGCCTTCAAACTGATCAGAAAGATCTGACGCTTGCCGCTCTGGAATTCCTTGACTGGCGTGCGTCGGTCACGGGTCTGGCCGGTCAGGATTGCATACGCCACGCCACGTTTGTTCAGCTCGTCCTCGATCAGCGACAACATTGAGGTGAACTGCGAGAACAGCAGAATCCGCCGACCTTCCTCGAACAGCTCTTCAAGCATTTCCATCAGGCTATCGAGTTTGCCGGAGGTACTGCCGCGAGCGGGCAGGGCAGCATCGTTGACCAGGCGCAAATCACAGCACACCTGACGCAGCTTCAGCAGTGCCTCAAGAATGATGATCTGGCTGCGTGCCACGCCTTTGCGGGTGATCTCGTCGCGGACTTTCTTGTCCATGGCCAGGCGCATGGTTTCGTACACATCGCGCTGGGCTTCGTTGAGCTCGACCCAATGGACGATTTCGGTTTTCGGCGGCAGTTCGGTGGCCACTTGTTCCTTGGTCCGGCGCAGCAGGAACGGTTTGATCCGACCGTTCAGGTGTTGAAGTCGTACTTCACTGGCACGTTTTTCTATCGGCACGCGGTAATCACGGTTGAAGTTTTTCACGTCACCGAGCCAACCCGGCAGCAGGAAGTGGAACAGCGACCACAGCTCGCCCAAGTGGTTTTCTAGCGGCGTGCCACTCAGGCACAGGCGCTGGCGAGCATTCAGCTCACGGGCCGCATGGGCGGCCTTGCTGTTGGGGTTCTTGATGTACTGCGCTTCATCCAGCACCAGTACGTGCAATGGCTGCGCGGCCAGACGTTCGACGTCCTTGGGCAGCAGTGCATAGGTGGTCAGGATCAGGTCGTAATCGGCCAGGTTATCGAAATGCTTTTTGCGACTGACGCCGTACAGCGCCAGCACTTTGAGCTGGGGCGTGAAATGCGCCGCTTCGTCGAGCCAGTTCGGAATCAGGCTGGTGGGCATGACCACCATGCACGGCCGATCGAGGCGCCCGGCGTTCTTCTCGCTGAGAATGTGCGCCAAGGTCTGTAGGGTTTTGCCCAGGCCCATGTCGTCCGCGAGAATCCCGCCGACTTCCAGTTGTCGCAACGACTGCATCCAGCTCAGGCCTTCCAGCTGATACGGGCGCAAGGTGGCATTCAGGCCCTCGGGCGCTGCGGCGGTGTGGTCCTTGATGTCGCGCAGGCGCTGGGCAAAGGTGCGGATCTGCTCGCCACCTTCCCAGAGCAGCGGCAGGCCTTCCAGCGGGTTCAGTCGCGTGGCGTCGGCCTTGCTCAGGCGCAGCGTGGTTTCGCCGGGCTCTTGCAGGTAAAACTCGCCAAGGGTGGCCAGCACTGGTTTCAGGCGGCCGAAGGGCAGGGCGACCTGCAACGGGCCCTGGTCGGTGCTGCGACGTTGTGGAATGTTCACCAGGATCAGTTCGTCGTCGCGACGTCGGGCGAGCCGTTCCGGATTGAGGATTTCGGTGTGGGAGCGCATCAGGTTCAACAGGATCGGCAGCAGGCTCAGGCGTTCGCCGTTGACGATGATCCCCAGTTCCAGGTCGAACCAGTCGCGCTCAGGTGCCTGCTCGACGGTGGCGTACCAGTCGTCCACGGCAGTCAGGTCGAAGCCGAAATCCTCGTCGATCTGCAATTCCCAGCCTTGGGTGCGCAACTTCGGCAGCTCATTGAGGGTGAAGGTCAGCCAGGCGCTGTCGTTGACCATCTCGTAGAGTTCGCCGGCACTTTCTGGCAAGGCCTTACTTTGTCGGGTGGCGACTTTGAAACCGAGGATCCGCAGCTGCTCCCTGTAGGTCTGTTCGACTTCCGGGTGACGTTTTATCCGCAGCGTCTGTGTCTCCTGACGAATCAGGATGTCAGCGTTTTTCTGTCCGCTGACGTATTCGTCCAGATAGCTGAAGGACAGCGCCGCGCGATGCTGAATGTAACGCTGCATTTTTCCGTTGCGCGGTTCGAAGGCGCTGAACTCGATGCTCGCCAGCCACAGGCGCGGCACCGGTTGCACGTTGTCCACCAGCACTTGCGGCGGCGCTTTCGGGCTACGGTTTTCCAATACGGCCTGAAGTTTTTCCAGCAGTTCGGCGTCTTTCGCGGCTGCCGGATACGCGAGGGTTTCCTGCACTTGCAGCAACACCGCTGCGCAATGTTTGCAGTTGCTGTGAACCGGGCAGGTGCACGTGGCGTCGATCATCAGCAAGGTGCCTTTGGCCGACTCGCGCAGGCGAATGGTCTGACGGTAAACGTTACCGCCAGAGCCTTCGCAACTGGCGGTGATGGTGGCGTCGCCGACTTCGACGATCCTGACGCGGTTCTCCAGTGCGTAGCGGCGGCCACGCTCCAGGCTCTGTTCCTTGAATCGGCTGACCCAGGATGTTGCCAGGGGTTTGCTCAGGGTCGCGGAGGACATAAGGGCTTCAATCAGTCCGGAATTTCATCAGGGACTGGCCGAGGTGCAGGGGCGGTCAGCGAGGTGATTTTGATCAACAGGCCCAGGTGACCATTGTCGAGGAAGTTCAGCAGGCCGTTCTTGGTGTGGCTTTCCTGCTTCAGGCGTTCGCTGGCGGTGACCATGCCGTTGGCGTCAATCTGATTGACCCAGAAGTCGGCGTCGACGTCAGTGAAACGCCCCAGTTTCAGGTTCAACGTGCCCTCGATCGGGAATTGGCCGAACTGTTCCTTGCCTTCGCTGATCGCGATTTTGCTGGCTTCTTCACCCAGGTTCTGTTGCCAGGCCTTGTGCAGCAACACCGTGTACTCGTTGCTGGCAGTGAGTTTTTCCACTTCGGCATTCAGGCTTGGCGTGCGAAAGCTGTCGGGGCTGATGCGTTGGGCACCGGCAGCCCAGTCTTCTGGCGCGGCTCGGCTGACGATGGCAGGCACGGCGTTTTGCCGTACCAGAATCATTTCAACCTGATACAGATCAGCGGCAAACGCGGTCGAGGCGAGCAGCGACATCAACAACGTCATCAGCAAGGTCAGTGAGCGAAACAGGCGCATGCGGCGTCCTTCAAGCAGTGGTCGGAATGAGGCGCTCGAATAGCGCCTCTACAGTATTAAAGCGTTCTTCGGGGCGCTCCATCGGCACGAGGAACTTGAACATCGTGGCGCCTTCGAATTTGTAGCGTTTGGGCTGGCTCTGGATCAGTTTGATCAGTGTCAGCGGGTCGACCGGGGTCTGTGCCGCGAATTCGATCCGACCGCCTTGCGGGCCGCCGTCGACTTTCTTGATGCCCAGCTGTTCGGCTTGCAATTTCAGCGCCGTGATCCGCACCAGGTTCTTGGTCGGTTCCGGCAACAGGCCGAAGCGGTCGATCATCTCCACTTGCAGGTCCTTGAGGCCTTCCTCATCGGTGGCCGAGGCAATGCGTTTGTAGAGAATCAGTCGAGCATGAACGTCCGGCAGGTAGTCTTCAGGAATCAACGCCGGTACACGCAGATTGACTTCCGGACCGCCACCCAGCGGTTGATCGAGGTTCGGCTGTTCGCCCTTGCGGATCGACTTCACCGCACGCTCGAGCATTTCCATGTACAGCGTGAAACCCACGGCCTGGATCTGCCCGCTCTGGCCGTCGCCCAGCAGTTCGCCGGCGCCACGGATTTCCAGGTCGTTGGTGGCGAGCACGAAGCCCGCGCCGAGGTCCTGGGTGTTGGCGATCGCTTCCAGACGCTTTTCCGCGTCGGGAGTGATTTGCTGGCGTGGCGGTGTCAGCAGGTAAGCATACGCCTGGTGGTGACTGCGACCTACCCGGCCACGCAACTGGTGCAACTGGGCCAGGCCGAACTTGTCGGCGCGCTCGATGATGATGGTGTTGGCGCTCGGCACGTCGATGCCGGTCTCGATGATGGTCGAGGCGATCAGCACGTTGAAGCGCTTGTGGTAGAAGTCGCTCATCACCTGTTCGAGTTCACGTTCGCGCATCTGCCCGTGGCCGATGCCGATCCGCGCTTCCGGCACCAGTTCGGCGAGGTCGGCGGCGCATTTCTCGATGGTCTTCACATCGTTGTGCAGGTAGTAGACCTGGCCGCCACGTAGCAACTCACGCAGCAGGGCCTCTTTGACCGTGCTCTTGTTCTGCTCCATGACGAAGGTACGCACCGACAAGCGACGGGCCGGCGGTGTGGCGATGATCGACAGGTCGCGCATGCCCGACACCGCCATGTTCAGCGTCCGCGGAATCGGCGTTGCGGTCAGTGTCAGGATGTCGACTTCACTGCGCAGTGCCTTGAGCTGTTCTTTCTGACGGACACCGAAACGGTGCTCTTCGTCGATGATCACCAGCCCCAGGTTTTTGATTTTTACGTCATCTTGCAGCAGCTTGTGTGTGCCGATAACGATGTCGATCTTGCCTTCGGCCAGGTCCGCAACCGCGGCGTTCACTTCCTTGGCCGACTTGAAACGGCTCATCACTTCCACGGTCACCGGCCAGTCGGCAAAGCGGTCGCGGAAGCTGTTGTAGTGTTGCTGGGCGAGCAGGGTGGTCGGCACCAGAATCGCCACCTGACGACCGCCGTGCACCGCGATGAACGCCGCGCGCATGGCCACTTCGGTCTTGCCGAAACCGACGTCGCCGCAGACCAGGCGATCCATCGGTTTGGGCGCGAGCATGTCTTCGCGCACCGCTTCGATGGTGGTTTGCTGGTCCGGAGTTTCTTCGAACGGGAAACCGGCGCTGAAGGTCGCGTAATCGGCTTTGGGGTCGGCGAAGGCATAACCCTCGCGAGCGGCGCGGCGGGCATAGATGTCGAGCAACTCGGCGGCCACGTCGCGCACCTGTTCGGCGGCTTTGCGCTTGGCTTTCTGCCAGGTCTCGGAACCGAGGCGGTGCAGCGGGGCCAAGGCATCGTCGCTGCCGGTGTAGCGAGCGATCAGGTGCAGGTTGGCCACCGGCACGTACAGCTTGGCGCCTTCGGCGTATTCGAGGGTCAGGAACTCGGCGGCCTGGTTGTCGATTTCCAGGATCGTCAGCCCCAGATAACGCCCGACACCATGATCGATGTGCACCACCGGCGCACCTTCGCGCAGCTCGGTGAGGTTTTTGATCACCGCATCGTTGTTTGCGTCGGCGCGTTTCTCGCGGCGACGGCGCTGCATCACGCGCTGACCGAACAATGGGCTTTCGGCAACCAGAGCCAGGGCAGGGTCGTCCAGCAACAGGCCTTCGTCGAGCGGGGCAATGGTGATCGCCAAGCGCTCTTTGCTAGCGACAAAGTCCGGCCAGCTGTCGACGGTTTTCGGTCGCAGCTTCAAGCGTTCGAGCAATTCCAGCAGCACTTCACGACGGCCCGCGGACTCGGCGGTAAACAGCACGCGGCCGGGGAATTCGTCGAGGAAACTGGCCAGCGCCGCCAACGGCTGAGTGGCCTTGGCTTCGATGGCCAGGTTCGGCAGCGGCTGAGCCGGGAAGCGCTCGCGGCCGACACCGGTTTCGACGTCTTGTTGACTGGCCACCACACGGGGCCAGCTCTTCAGGCGCGCAAAGCAGTCTTCCACCGGCAGGAACAACTCGGCCGGTGGCAGTAAAGGACGGGACGGATCGACGCGGCGCTCTTCATAGCGGTTGCGCACATCGTTCCAGAAATTTTCCGCAGCCTGTTCGATGCCCGGCAGGGAAAACACTTGCGTGTCCTGGGGCAGGTAATCGAACAGGGTGGAGGTTTCCTCGAAGAACAGCGGCAGGTAGTACTCGATGCCCGCCGGCGTAATCCCGCTGCTCAAATCCTGGAAAATCGGGCAGCGACGGAAGTCGACATCGAAGCGCTCGCGAAACCGCGCCTTGAAACGGGTCACGGCTTCTTTCTGCAGCGGGAATTCCTTGGCCGGTAACAGTTTGACCGAGTCGACCTTGTCGATGGAACGCTGGTTTTCCGGGTCGAAAGTGCGCAGGGTTTCGATTTCGTCGTCGAACAGGTCAATGCGATAAGGCAACTTGCTGCCCATCGGGAACAGGTCGATCAGCGAGCCACGCACAGTAAATTCGCCATGCTCGTACACGGTATCGACGTATCGATATCCGGTGGCTTCAAGCCGGGTGCGCATCTGCTCGACATCGAGTTTCTGGCCGACATCCAGCACCAGGCTGCTGCCGAGCAGGAATTTGGTCGGCGCCAGACGGTGCAGGGCAGTGGTGATCGGCACCACCAGAACGCCATGCGCCAGCTCCGGCAACCGATACAGGCTGGCGATGCGTTGCGAGATGATGTCCTGGTGTGGCGAGAACAGGTCGTAGGGCAGGGTTTCCCAGTCGGGGAAGTGCAGAACAGGCAAATCCGGGGCGAAGAAACTCAGCTCCTGTTCCAGCCGTTCGGCACTCTGGCTGTCGGCGGTCAGTAGCAAGGTAAAGCGCTTGGCAGCGCTGGCGGCCTCGGCGATGGCCAGGCTCAGGGCGGCACCGGGCAGGTTGCCCCAGTGCTGTTTACCTGCCGCGGCAGGGAGAAGCGGTAGACGCAGAACGGGCACGGAAGGTTGAGCTCCAAGCGTTGCGACAAAGTCGGTAATTGTAACGGTCTCGGGTGCCGGCTGTCAGTTGCAGACTGTGTCTATATACACAGGGTGAGCAAAATGTAGTGGTAATGACAAAAACTGGCGATTTAATACTGGAAATGTAGTGCCAAAACCGCTCGGTGTTACGGATGGTTACGGACACTGTGGCGTTATCGTCGAAAAATTGACTGTGCTGAAAGCCCCGTATTTACTGGGCTGGCGCGGGGCGTGATTTTTTTGAACGGAATTTTGTTACCGCTCGTGCGACAGGCGCGCATTGCTACGGGAGGCACTCGGCGGCATAATGTAGCCCCTTTTTTCTGCCCCTACATGTGGAAGGTTCCCGTGACTCAGAAGCCCGACCAGTGTCTTGGTGAATGGATCGACCGTGAAGCACTCGCAGAAGCGATGATTCCGCTTATCGGTCAGCTCTACCGCAATAACAACGTGGTGAGCTCGATCTATGGCCGCAGTCTGATCAACCAGTCTGTCATCGCGATTCTCAAAGCTCACCGCTTTGCTCGCCATCGCCAGTCCGATGACAGCGAATTGTCCGTCCACGAAACATTCCCGCTGCTCAAGGCAATGAGCGAGCTCAAGCTCGGCGCTGCTTCGGTAGATCTGGGCAAGTTGGCCGTCAAGTTCAAGGCCGAAGGCAATGGCCGTACCGCCGAAGCGTTCGTCCGTGACGAACTGGCTGATGTGGTCGGCAAGCAGAATGGTTCCGGCCGTACCGGCACCGACGTTGTCCTGTACGGCTTCGGTCGTATCGGTCGTCTGCTGGCGCGCATCCTGATCGAGAAAACCGGTGGTGGCGACGGCCTGCGTCTGCGCGCCATCGTTGTCCGCAAGGGCGCCGAGAACGATCTGGTCAAGCGTGCCAGCCTGCTGCGTCGCGACTCGGTGCACGGTTCGTTCAACGGCACCATCACCATCGATGAAGCCAACAACACCATCACCGCCAACGGCAACCTGATCCAGGTTATCTACGCGAAGAACCCGACTGAAGTGGACTACACCCAGTACGGCATCAAAAACGCGCTGCTGGTGGACAACACCGGTGTATGGCGTGACGCCGACGGCCTGGGCCAGCACCTGGCCTGCCCGGGTATCGACCGCGTTGTTCTGACCGCGCCTGGCAAAGGCAAGCTGAAGAACATCGTTCACGGTATCAACCACGGTGAAATCACCGCTGACGACAAGATCGTTTCTGCCGCTTCCTGCACCACCAACGCTATCGTGCCGGTGCTGAAAGCTGTCAACGACAAGTTTGGCATCGTCAACGGTCACGTTGAAACGGTTCACTCGTACACCAACGACCAGAACCTGATCGACAACTTCCACAAAGGCAATCGTCGTGGCCGTAGTGCCGCGTTGAACATGGTGATCACCGAGACCGGTGCTGCCACTGCTGCCGCCAAGGCGCTGCCTGAACTGGCCGGCAAGCTGACCGGTAACGCGATTCGCGTTCCGACGCCAAACGTGTCGATGGCCATTCTCAACCTGAACCTTGAGAAAGCCACCACCCGTGAAGAGATGAACGAGTACCTGCGCTACATGGCGCTGCACTCCGATCTGCATAAGCAAATCGACTTCGTCAATTCGCAGGAAGTGGTTTCCACCGACTTCGTGGGCTCGCGCCACGCAGGCGTAGTGGACGCTGAAGCGACCATCTGCAACGACAACCGCGTTGTTCTGTACGTCTGGTACGACAACGAATTCGGTTACAGCTGCCAGGTAGTTCGCGTGATGGAAGACATGGCCGGTGTAAACCCGCCAGCATTCCCGCGCTAAGCCTTAGCCGCACATGAAAACGCCCCGACTTTGGTCGGGGCGTTTTTGTTTGTGCGGGGCGCAATCTGCCGGGAGAAAGTGCTGGCAGCCGGTTAGCCGCAAGCCTTCATGTCTACGGGGCCGACAAACTCGTTGCCGCGGCCCATCACGCACGCCACGCTCTGGTTGCGCTGACGTTCCCATGCCTGAACCGGGTAGGTCTTGTTCCAGGCTTCGTACAATTGCCGATCCTGTTTCGACAGGCGTAAGCCGTACTGCTTGCTCATGTAGAAATACGTTCGGGCGATCATGCCGCGAATGGAAGGGCGGGGCATGACCTTCTTCGCCTTGAAGTCGATCTGAGTCAGGCACGAGCCATATTGACCCGATTGCACGGGTAGCCAGCCGAAACTGAAATTGCTCCGATCGCCATTCACCTCGCCGATGCTGGGTACCAGATTGTGCAGGTCGGCCTCAGCTTTTTGATAGGTCGGGTCGTAGCGCGTGCAGTTCTTGCGACCTCCTTGTTGCCAGCATTGACGCTGATGGCCGATCTGCCAGGCCGGGACAATGTGTTCCCACTCGATGCGCGAGGCGCGCTTGGCGTTTTTGCGTGGCACATAACCACAGGCGGCGAGGTTCACGCGGTTGCCGGTGTATTTGCAGCCGCAATAAAACTCGGTGGATTGCGGAGCGTACAACTTCCAGGCGACTTTCTTGGCTTCGTTGAAGGTGCGTGGGGCGCCAGCCTGGGCACCAAGGGTGATGAGCAGAAACAGCAAAGCAAACCAGCGGACGCTCATTGACTCAATCTTCCTTCGGCACAACCCAGAAAATCTGCACGCCGCCATCGTCGCGATGGGCGAGGGTGACGTTGTCGTTCTCATCGATTTCTTCGAGCAAACGCTCCCACTCATCCACGGGTTCGTCCGGAAGACGGAAGATCAGTGCAGCTTTGGCTTTCTGGGCGGTGGGGGAATTGATGATTTTCTGAATGCGCATACCCAGGCGTTCGTAAGCGTCAGGAGAGGCGGAGGTAGTGGCCACGGAGTTATCCTTATTAAGCTGTACGTGCATACAGTATTTAACTGTAGGCATTTTCGCAACTGCTTAAAATTCAAGAAAATCTTCTGACAGTGGTTTTTTCCGTTTGGTGTAGGGCGAAGGGAGATTTTTTATCGGAAAGAGGTCGTGAACCACTCGCCAGGACTGGCGAGTGGTGACAGCGGTGCCCGACCGCGAACGGGTCGGGCGCGGGCGAATCAGTACTCCCAGAACATCCGTTGCAGCTCTTTGCTGTCGTTGGTCTTGGTCAGTGCGACCATGGCCAGGATGCGGGCTTTTTGCGGGTTCAGGTCGTGAGCAACAACCCAGTCGTACTTGTCGTCAGGCTGTTCAGCGTTACGCAGCACGAAACCGCCGGCATTGACGTGAGAAGAGCGAATGATTTGTACGCCGTCTTTGCGCAAGGCCTGCAGGGCGGGAACCACGCGGGACGATACCGAGCCATTGCCGGTGCCGGCGTGGATGATGGCTTTGGCGCCCGACTGCGCAAGGGCTTTGTAGGCGGTGTCGCTGACGTTGCCATAGGAGTAGGCAATTTCGACGTCAGGCAGACTCTTGATGGTTTTGATGTCGAATTCCGAGTCCATGGTGTGACGCTTTGCCGGCAGGCGGAACCAGTAGGATTTGCCTTCGACCACCATGCCCAACGGCCCCCAGGCACTTTTGAACGCCTCGGTCTTGATGTTGATCATTTTGCTGACATCGCGACCCGACTGGATTTCATCGTTCATGGTCACCAACACGCCTTTGCCGCGCGCGTCTTTGCTGCTGGCCACGGCGACGGCGTTGTACAGGTTCAGCATGCCGTCGGCCGACATGGCGGTGCCAGGGCGCATGGAGCCGACGACGATAATCGGCTTGTCGGTTTTCTCCACCAGGTTCAGGAAGTAAGCAGTTTCTTCCAGGGTGTCGGTGCCGTGGGTGATGACAATGCCATCGACGTCTTTGCTGTCGGCCAGTTCAGCCACGCGACGTCCCAGTTGCAGCAGGTTGTCGTTGGTGATGCTTTCGGATGCGATCTGCATGACTTGTTCGCCGCGAACGTTGGCCAATTGGCTCAGTTCCGGAACTCCTGCGATCAATTGTTCGATGCCGACTTTCGCCGCTTGGTAGGTGGCGCTGTTGGCGGCGCTGGCGCCAGCGCCGGCAATGGTGCCGCCGGTGGCCAGGATCACCACGTTCGCCAGTTTCTGTTGGGTTTCGATTTCTTTTGCCTGAAGGGCTGTAGGCAGAAGCATAAGCAGGGCCAAGGCGCCCGGAATAAAAGTGTTGAAGGCAGATTTCATTATTGTTTTCTCTAGTAGTGAGGCGGTGCAGATGCAAGTTCATCTAGAAGCGCCCCAAGCAGATCTGAACGCCGGGGGTGTAGAAGAAGAGCAGGATCTGTACCAGTCGGACGCTGGAGAAGGTGATCTTTTAACCTGATGATTTTTATCAATATTGTTGCCGTGGCTGGCGATACTTCGCGCCTGGCTGTCCGGGTTTCCGAATATGTTCAGCTTTTATGTTCGGCTCACCGACCTTCATTGAGAAGGTCGCCTTGCAAAATCGAAAATCGGTGCTAAAGAAAACCCCGCACAGGTCGATGCTCCTTTAAAGGATCTATTTTTTCAGGAGTTCACATGTCGTTTACTGTCGGTTTTGCAAATGCAGGCGCAATCACTATCGGGGGTAAATCCCCGGCGACCATCAACGACTTGAGTGAAGCAACATCCGACGCCTCGGCCCAGGCGCTGGGCGAAGAGCAGGGCGACGACAAGCAGGTCAGAACCGGTGGCGGCGCGGCGGCTCAGAGCGAAAGCAAATCCGAGAAAACCAGCAGTCAGAGTATTGCGGTGCAGGTATTGCTCAAGCGCATGCAGGAACTGCAGCAGCAACTGCGCGAACAGCAACAGCAACTGGCGGCCGCTCAGGCGGCGAATTATTCGACCCCGGAAGCCAAGGCCAGCGCAGTCATGACAATCCAGGGGCAAATCGCCAATACCAGCGCTGCGCTGGCGCAAGTGACCGGCAATCTGGTCAAGGAGCTGGCCAAGGATTCCAGCGGTGGCGGTCTGGTCAACACCACGGCGTGATAAAAAAACGGGTTGGTTTTTGCCAACGGATACACAGAACAGGTCGTTGACAAATCTCGGCAGGGTTCGCATAGTTCGGTCTACGCAAACGTTTGCGCGGTCGCCGTCGATGGGTTGATCCATTGATGATCCAGCGCAAGCGTTGCTAAGAATAATCATAAGATCGGAGTGAACCCATGAAGCTGCCATTCGCTGGACGTCTTCTCGCTGTCGCTATGCTGGCTGCCGCATCCGCCGCGTTGCCTGTCTCTTCGGCATTCGCCGCAACCCCTGAAAAACCTAAAGTCGCGCTGGTCATGAAATCCCTGGCCAACGAGTTCTTCCTGACCATGGAAGACGGCGCCAAGGCCTACCAGAAAGACCACTCCGGCGACTTCGAGCTGATCTCCAACGGCATCAAGGACGAAACGGACACGGCCGGCCAGACGCGCATCGTCGAGCAAATGATCCTGTCCAAGGTCAACGCGCTGGTCATCGCTCCGGCAGACTCCAAGGCCATGGTCCCGGTCATCAAGAAAGCAGTCGATGCCGGTATCACCGTGATCAACATCGATAACCAGCTGGACCCGGCTGTCGTCAAAAGCAAAAACATCACCGTTCCATTCGTAGGCCCGGACAACCGCAAAGGTGCGCGCCTGGTGGGTGAATACCTGGCCAAGCAACTGAAGGCCGGTGACGAAGTCGGCATCATCGAAGGCGTTTCCACCACCACCAACGCCCAGCAGCGCACTGCCGGCTTCAAGGATGCGATGGAAGCGGCGCAGATCAAAGTCGTGTCCCTGCAGTCCGGCGATTGGGAAATCGACAAGGGCGGCAAAGTGGCCTCGTCGATGCTCAGCGAATACCCGAACATCAAGGCCCTGCTTGCCGGCAACGACAGCATGGCGGTCGGTGCGGTCTCTGCCGTACGTGCCGCCGGCAAGGCCGGCAAGGTGCAAGTGGTCGGTTACGACAACATCAATGCGATCAAGCCAATGCTCAAGGATGGCCGTGTCCTGGCCACCGCCGACCAGTTTGCTGCCCGGCAAGCAGTGTTCGGCATTGAGACCGCGCTGAAAATCATCAAGGGCGAGAAAGTCGATAGCGGCGCCAACGGCGTCATCGAAACTCCGGTAGAGCTGGTTACCAAGTAGTCTTTCTGGCGACACAACGGTGCTCGCCCCTTGGGGCGGGCGCATGGAGAGTTTTTATGTCAGTTTCCGCCCCGAACGCTGTCCTCTCGGTCAGCGGTATCGGTAAGACCTACGCTCAACCAGTCCTGACCGGCATCGACCTGACGCTGATGCGCGGCGAAGTGCTGGCGCTGACCGGCGAGAATGGCGCCGGCAAAAGTACGCTGTCGAAAATCATTGGCGGGCTGGTCACGCCGACCACCGGCCAGATGCAATTCCAGGGTCAGGATTACTGTCCCGGCAGCCGCAGCCAGGCCGAAAAGCTGGGCGTGCGCATGGTCATGCAAGAACTCAATCTGTTGCCGACATTGTCGGTGGCGGAAAACCTGTTCCTCGACAACCTGCCCAGCCTCGGTGGCTGGATCAGCCGCAAGCAACTGCGCAGGGCGGCGATCGAGGCCATGGCTCAGGTCGGCCTCGATGCCATCGATCCGGACACCCTGGTCGGTGAGCTGGGTATCGGTCACCAGCAGATGGTGGAAATCGCCCGCAACCTGATCGGCGATTGCCATGTGCTGATCCTCGACGAGCCGACCGCGATGCTGACGGCCCGTGAAGTTGAAATGCTCTTCGAGCAGATCACTCGCCTGCAGGCGCGCGGCGTGGCGATCATCTACATTTCCCACCGTCTCGAAGAACTGGCACGGGTGGCCCAGCGCATCGCGGTATTACGCGACGGCAACCTGGTCTGTGTCGAGCCGATGGCCAATTACAACAGCGAGCAACTGGTCACCCTGATGGTCGGCCGTGAGCTGGGCGAGCACATCGACATGGGCCCGCGCAATATCGGTGCTCCGGCCTTGACGGTCAAAGGGCTGACCCGTTCCGACAAGGTTCGCGATGTGTCCTTCGAGGTGCGCGCCGGCGAGATCTTCGGGATCTCCGGTTTGATCGGGGCAGGGCGCACCGAGTTGCTGCGCCTGATCTTCGGCGCCGATACAGCTGACAGCGGCACCGTCGCGCTGGGGTCGCCGGCTCAGGTGGTGGATATTCGTTCGCCGGCCGACGCGGTCGGTCATGGCATCGCGCTGATCACCGAAGATCGCAAGGGCGAAGGCCTGCTGCTGACGCAATCGATCAGCGCCAACATTGCCCTGGGCAATATGCCGGTGATTTCCAGCGGCGGCTTCGTCAACAACGGTGACGAGATGTCGCTGGCCCAGCGTCAGATCGACGCCATGCGCATTCGCAGCTCCAGCCCGACGCAATTGGTCTCGGAATTGTCCGGCGGCAATCAGCAGAAAGTGGTGATCGGCCGTTGGCTCGAACGCGACTGCACGGTGATGCTGTTCGACGAGCCGACCCGAGGCATCGACGTCGGCGCCAAGTTCGACATCTATACATTGCTCGGTGAGTTGACCCGTCAGGGCAAAGCACTGGTGGTGGTGTCCAGCGACCTGCGCGAACTGATGCTGATCTGTGACCGCATTGGCGTGCTGTCGGCAGGGCGTCTGATCGACACCTTCGAGCGTGACAGCTGGACCCAGGATGATTTGCTTGCCGCCGCGTTCGCCGGCTACCAAAAACGTGATGCGTTGCTCAACGAAGCAGCGCCTAGGGATCTTCCATGAATACTGCAACTCTGGTCGGCAAACGTAGTGGCAATTTTTACGGCCTCGGCACTTACCTGGGCCTGGCCGGTGCCTTGCTGGCGATGGTCGCGCTGTTCTCTGTGTTGAGCAGCCATTTCCTGTCTTACGACACCTTCAGCACCCTGGCCAACCAGATTCCCGATCTGATGGTGCTGGCGGTCGGCATGACCTTCGTATTGATCATCGGCGGAATCGACTTGTCGGTGGGTTCGGTGCTGGCGCTGGCGGCGTCGACAGTCAGCGTGGCGATTCTCGGCTGGGGCTGGAGCGTGCTGCCGGCAGCGTTGCTGGGAATGGGCGCCGCGGCACTGGCGGGCACTATCACCGGTTCGATTACCGTGGCTTGGCGGATTCCGTCATTCATCGTGTCCCTCGGTGTGCTGGAAATGGCGCGGGGGCTGGCGTATCAAATGACCGGTTCGCGCACCGCCTATATCGGTGATGCCTTCGCCTGGCTGTCCAATCCGATCGCATTCGGCATCTCGCCATCGTTCATCATCGCCTTGCTGATTATCTTCATCGCCCAGGCTGTGCTGACGCGTACGGTGTTCGGTCGTTACCTGATCGGCATCGGCACCAACGAGGAGGCGGTGCGTCTGGCGGGGATCAATCCGAAGCCCTACAAGATTCTGGTCTTCAGTCTGATGGGATTGCTGGCCGGTATTGCTGCGTTGTTTCAGATTTCTCGCCTGGAAGCGGCGGACCCGAATGCCGGCTCCGGTCTGGAACTGCAAGTGATCGCTGCGGTGGTGATCGGCGGCACCAGCCTGATGGGCGGGCGCGGTTCGGTGATCAGCACGTTCTTCGGTGTACTGATCATCTCCGTGCTGGCGGCCGGTCTGGCGCAGATCGGCGCGACCGAGCCAACCAAACGCATCATCACCGGTGCGGTTATCGTGGTGGCGGTGGTGCTCGATACCTATCGCAGTCAGCGCGCAAGCCGGCGGACCTGAGTCATGGCAACGATCAAGGATGTAGCGGCACTCGCGGGCATTTCCTACACCACGGTTTCCCATGTGGTGAACAAGACGCGGCCAGTCAGTGAGGAAGTGCGGATCAAGGTCGAGGCGGCAATCAAAAGCCTCGACTACGTGCCCAGCGCCGTGGCTCGCTCGTTGAAAGCGAAAACCACCGCGACCATCGGCCTGCTGGTGCCGAACAGCCTCAACCCGTACTTCGCCGAGCTGGCCCGTGGCATCGAGGATTACTGCGAGCGCAATGGCTATTGCGTCATTCTCTGCAATTCCGATGACAACCTGGACAAGCAGCGCAGCTACCTTCGCGTGCTGCTGGAAAAACGCATCGACGGCTTGATCGTAGCGTCTGCCGGTGGTGACAGCAGCTTGGCCGAAGGCCTGACGGGCGTGCGTACGCCGATGGTGATCGTCGACCGTGACCTGGAGGGTGTCGATGCGGACCTGGTGCGCATCGATCACGAATACGGTGCCTATCTGGCGACCCGGCACTTACTGGAGTTGGGGCATCGGGACATCGCCACGATTGGCGGCCCGGCGAGTACCAGCGTGGCGCAGATGCGTCTGGCCGGTTATTGCCGGGCGTTGAAAGAGGCGGGCGTCGAGGTGCCGCGCGAGCGCATGCTGGAAAGCGACTTCACCAGCACCGGCGGTTACAACGCCGCCGCGATCCTGCTGGAAAAGAACCCGCCCAGCGCGATCTTCGCCGGCAACGACATGATCGGCATCGGTGTGTTGCGTGCCGCTGCCGAGCGCAATATTCGTGTGCCCACCGAGCTGTCGGTGATCGGTTTCGACGATATCCAGATGAGCCGTTACGTCTATCCGGCGTTGACCACCGTGGGTCAGTCAATCCTGCAACTTGGCGAGATGGCGGCCGAGGTGTTGCTGCGTCGGATCGCCGCGCCGGATCTGGCGACCGATCAGCGCATCGTGACGCCCAGTATTGTCCTGCGGGAATCGACCGCGCCGCTGGCCGGTGTGTTTGCCCAATATCGCTGAGCCGAAAGCACCGCTAAACAAAAAAAGCACCGCTGAAATCGAATTGATGAGTAAAGATGTATGCCAGCAAAAGTAGTGGTAATAGGCAGCCTGAACATGGACCTGGTGACCCGGGCGCCACGGCTGCCCCATGGTGGTGAAACGCTGATCGGCCAGTCATTTGCCACGGTTTCCGGCGGCAAGGGTGCGAACCAGGCCGTGGCCGCGGCGCGGCTGGGAGCGCAGGTGTCGATGGTCGGTTGTGTCGGCATCGATGCTTATGGCGAAGCGCTGCGCGGAGCGCTGTTGGCCGAGCGGATCGATTGCCAGGCCGTCAGTACGGTCGAGGATTCCAGCGGCGTGGCGTTGATCGTGGTCGATGACAACAGTCAGAACGCGATCGTGATTGTTGCTGGTGCCAACGGCGCGCTGACCCCTGAGGTGATCGACCTTTTCGACAACGTATTGCAGACGGCGGATGTCATCATCTGCCAGCTGGAAGTGCCGGATGCCACGGTCGGCCATGCTTTGAAACGCGGTCGTGAGCTGGGCAAGACCGTGATCCTCAATCCGGCGCCGGCCAGTCGCCCCCTGCCGGCGGATTGGTATGCGGCCATCGATTACCTGATCCCCAACGAAAGCGAAGCGTCGGCCTTGAGCGGTTTGCCGGTGGATTCCCTGAGCACTGCCGAAGCCGCCGCGACCCGCTTGATCGCCATGGGCGCCGGTAAGGTGATCATCACCCTTGGCGCTCAGGGATCGCTGTTCGCCAATGGCATCACCTTCGAGCATTTCCCGGCACCGAAAGTGAAAGCAGTCGATACCACCGCAGCCGGCGACACGTTTGTCGGTGGTTTCGCAGCGGCCCTGGCGGCCGGCAAAAGCGAGGCCGAGGCGATCCGTTTCGGTCAGGTCGCCGCTGCGCTGTCGGTCACCCGGGCTGGCGCGCAACCTTCGATTCCTACCTTGTCCGACGTACAGGCGTTTAAAGCACCATGAAAAAGACACCTTTGCTCAACGTCGCGTTGTCGCGGCTGATCGCATCCCTGGGTCATGGCGACACCGTTGTGATCGGCGATGCCGGCTTGCCAGTACCGCCCGGCGTCGAGTTGATTGACCTGGCCTTGACCCATGGCATTCCGGATTTCATCAGTACCTTGAAGGTTGTGCTCAGCGAAATGCAGGTCGAAAGCCATGTACTGGCCCATGAGATTCTGGACAAAAAGCCATCGGCCTTGAGCGCGCTGGATGAACTGAATGCCGACGGCGCACTGGGCCGTCGCGAACTGCTCAGCCATGACCAATTCAAGGCGCTCAGCCGACAGGCACGGGCGATTGTTCGTACAGGCGAATGTCAGCCGTACTGCAACATCGTTTTGGTGGCTGGCGTAACGTTCTAACTTCCCGTTCTTCCCACGCACAAGGAGTGCGCTATGCATCGCTATGCTCAGAAACTGCATCACCTGCTTCGGAGTCTGCTGCTTTTGTCCCTGATTACCGCAACAAGCGCCTACGCGGCGGAAAAGATCGACTTGATCATCGACACCGATCCAGGTGCTGACGACGTGGTCGCCTTGCTGTTTGCCCTGGCCTCGCCGGAAGAGTTGAACATTCGTGCGCTGACCACCGTCGCTGGCAACGTGCGTCTGGACAAGACCTCGCGTAATGCGCGTCTGGCCCGTGAATGGGCAGGGCGTGAGGAGGTGCCGGTGTACGCGGGGGCGCCGAAACCGCTGATGCGCACGCCGATCTATGCCGAAAACATCCACGGCAAGGAAGGTCTGTCCGGTGTCACCGTGCATGAGCCGAAGAAAGGCCTGGCCGAAGGCAATGCAGTCAACTACCTGATCGATACCCTGAAGGCCGCCAAACCCCACAGCATCACCATCGCCATGCTCGGCCCTCAGACCAACCTGGCCTTGGCGCTGATCCAGGAGCCTGAAATCGTTCAGGGCATCAAGGAAGTGGTGATCATGGGCGGTGCGCACTTCAATGGTGGCAACATCACCCCGGTGGCCGAGTTCAATCTGTTCGCTGACCCGCAGGCGGCGGAAGTGGTGCTGAAGAGTGGCGTCAAACTGACCTATCTGCCGCTGGACGTGACCCACAAGATCCTCACCAGTGAAGCGCGCCTGCAGCAAATCGCCGCATTGGACAACAATGCCAGCAAGCTGGTGGGCGATATTCTCAACGAATACGTCAAAGGTGACATGGAGCACTACGGCATTCCGGGTGGCCCGGTGCATGACGCCACGGTCATCGCTTACCTGCTCAAGCCGGAACTGTTTACCGGTCGCTCGGTAAACGTGGTGGTCGACAGTCGAGAAGGGCCGACCTTCGGTCAGACCGTTGTCGACTGGTATGACGGCCTGAAGGCACCGAAGAATGCCTTCTGGGTTGAAAATGGCGACGCCCAGGGCTTCTTCGATCTGCTGACCCAGCGCCTGGCTCGCTTGAAGTAAGCCATAGACCCGCAGGTGCCAGCCTGCGGGGTTTTCCGCTACTCGGTATCCGTTGCACTCATGCCCTTATAGTCGTCGGAGTACTTCTCGAGAACCTGGGTTATGAAGGTCTGGGCGGCCTGTGTCCCCAATTCCTTGACCAGCAAATCGATACCAATGATTGCCAGCTCTTCCGGACTGCCCGGGCTGTAAGAGCTGTGGCCCTGTGGCCACTTGATTGTGATATTGGCGTCGATGCTTACGGTGGTCATGATGGCGCTCGTGAAGTCGGGAAAGTCTGAGTGTCGAGTTAACCATTTTGCAGGACGTTTGGCACTCCGACTTAGGCATCAGGAGAGGGCTATGCGACACTTGGTCTTTGACGAATTTTCAAGGATTGTGCTGTGCAGATCGATTTGAACACTCCTGACGGCTTGACCCTCGAAGCAGTGCGTCAGCTACTGGCCTCTGCCAGCGACGATGAGCACACTCAGTTGCGGGTCACCAAGGGCGGCATCGCTTACATTTCGTCGGGTGTCGTGGGTGGTACTGATATCGACGGGCTGCGGTTTCGCCTGGAAACATGGGCCAAGGGCTCGGGTTATGTCGGACGGGTCGCAGCCAGCGATGAGGTGTGGGTCATGCAGATCTTCAACGCGCTGAAAGACAACTGGCCGAATCCGCCGTACGACTACATCGACGTCTATTGAACGCTGTTCATATTCAGTGACGATTGCGGGATGAACGCCAGGGCGATGCTCAGGCAAACTCGCCACTCGTCCAGATCGAGGGCAGGGCGATAGCGCCCGCCTTGAAACCAAACACCAAAATGGCGGTCGCACGATCTCTGCTTAATTTTTGAAAGAAAGGAGGCTTCATGCCTTGGAAGCTCGCATCATTGGGTACGTTGTTGGCCGCCACTCTGCTGGCCGGTTGCAGCAGTACGTCCACCGAGTCGGCAAAGGACCCTGTGGCGACCGATACCGGCCACAGCCGTTGTGAAGCAAAGGCTGCCGAATTCACCATTGGCAAAAAGGCTTCGCCCGAATTGCTGGAGCAGGCGCGTACCCGTGCAGGCGCGCAGAATGCCCGGTTTCTCAAGCCTGATGACATGGTGACTCTGGAGTACCGCTCCGATCGCCTGAACCTGAGCACCGACAGCAATCTGGTGGTCACCCGCGTCAACTGCGGCTGATTGTTTTTGTTTCACCCATAAAAAACCCCGTCACATGGACGGGGTTTTTTTAGTGCGCCAGAAAATTACTCTGGGCGAACTTGTGCAGCTTGCATACCCTTTTGGCCTTTCTCAGCCACGAAGGAAACGGTTTGGCCTTCTTTCAGGCTTTTGAAACCGTCGCTTTCGATAGCTTTGAAGTGTACGAACAGGTCGTCACCGCCACCTTGAGGAGTGATGAAGCCGAAGCCTTTTTCATCGTTGAACCATTTAACGGTGCCGGTTTGGCGATTAGACATGGTGTATCTCCAAGAAACATATATTTTCAGTAGTACTGTGCTGCTCAGGCCAACTGGGCACACCGGAGTATCATAGTCGAAATGTTCGCTTTGGGAGCCCCCCGGACGTGCTGTTTGCCCTACAGTCGCGTTCTCTTTGTTGCTCTGTATGGCTGAAAGCCCCGTTTTAAAAGGCTTTCAGCCGAAAGTAAAGACAATAAAAAAAGCTGTAAAACCTGCATAAATCGTACGAAAAAGCTGAAAACCATCACTTTTTATCAGCGTTGGGCCGAGTCAAAAGGACTTTTTCCTCACTTTTTCGCCGGTGCATTGGCCTTGCATTTCGCGATCTCGCCCAGTGCCTTTTGTTGCAGTTCCGGGGTGGCCTTGTTGTCCATCAGCGACTGAATATCGCTGGCCGGGTAGGATTTGATCGCGTCGGCGCCACAAGCGCAGTGGGATTTTGCCGCAGCAGCGCCAATCTGAGGGGAAGCCGCCTGTGTGCACTGAGCCATGTACTTCTCGCGCTCACCCTTTGGCCAGTCGGCATGGGCGGCCAACGGCAGCAACAGGACGAGGGGGGCGACTACTGCGAATAAACGATTCAGACGCATGCTGAGATGCTCCTTTCGGGTCAATGTCTTTTATCTGATGGGTGACACGGGGTTCAAGTTCAGCACTCTGGCACAAAAAAGCCTGATTTGCCCCAGCAGAAAACCTCGGTGCATCGATGACCGTTCATCTGTGCTAGCATGCCTGGCTCGGGTGTTTGCAGGCTCCGGATGACCTTCCGTCCCGGCAGCGGCAAATGCGCGAATAACCCTGATTTGAATCCCAGTCACTCTGGTTCGGTTTTCCGGTTGGCCGCAAGGCTCCTGCCGCTGTAAGGCAGGCGTTCGTCATTGAATGGCCTGGATCGGATCTTGTACTGGCTCATCCCAACCCACGTGACCTTTGGTAGGGGTCACCACTAGGAGAGGAGGCGCCATGCCAACTATTACTCTTCCCGACGGCAGTCAACGTTCATTCGATCACCCGGTTTCCGTAGCCGAGGTCGCCGCATCCATCGGTGCAGGCCTGGCCAAGGCCACCGTAGCCGGCAAGGTCAATGGCAAGCTGGTCGACGCCAGCGACATCATCGACAGCGATTCTTCGCTGCAAATCATTACGCCAAAGGATGAAGAGGGGCTGGAGATCATTCGCCACTCTTGCGCCCACCTGGTTGGCCACGCTGTCAAGCAGCTGTACCCGACGGCCAAGATGGTCATCGGTCCGGTCATCGAAGAAGGCTTCTATTACGATATCGCCTTCGAGCGTCCTTTCACGCCTGACGACCTGGCCGCCATCGAACAGCGCATGCAGCAGCTGATCGAGAAAGATTACGACGTGATCAAGAAAGTCACTCCGCGCGCCGAAGTGATCGAAGTGTTCAAGGCTCGCGGCGAAGACTACAAACTGCGCCTGGTCGAAGACATGCCGAACGAGCAGGCCATGGGCCTGTACTATCACGAAGAATACGTCGACATGTGCCGCGGTCCGCACGTGCCGAACACGCGCTTCCTGAAATCCTTCAAGCTGACCAAGCTGTCCGGCGCCTACTGGCGTGGCGATGCCAAGAACGAGCAATTACAGCGCGTTTACGGCACCGCATGGGCGGACAAGAAGCAGCTGGCGGCTTACATCCAGCGCATCGAAGAAGCTGAAAAGCGCGATCACCGCAAGATCGGCAAGCGTCTGGGCCTGTTCCACACCCAGGAAGAGTCGCCGGGCATGGTGTTCTGGCACCCGAACGGCTGGACGCTGTACCAGGTGCTCGAGCAGTACATGCGCAAGGTTCAGCGCGACAACGGTTACCTGGAGATCAAGACTCCACAAGTCGTTGACCGCAGCCTGTGGGAGAAATCCGGGCACTGGGCCAACTACGCCGACAACATGTTCACCACGCAGTCGGAAAACCGCGACTACGCCATCAAGCCGATGAACTGCCCGTGCCACGTGCAGGTGTTCAATCAGGGCCTGAAAAGCTACCGCGAGCTGCCGATGCGTCTGGCCGAGTTCGGTGCCTGCCACCGTAACGAGCCGTCGGGTGCGCTGCATGGCATCATGCGCGTTCGCGCCTTCACTCAGGACGATGCTCACATCTTCTGTACTGAAGAGCAGATGCAGGCCGAATCCGCCGCGTTCATCAAGCTGACCATGGACGTCTATGCCGACTTCGGCTTTAAAGAAGTCGAAATGAAACTGTCCACTCGTCCGGAAAAACGCGTCGGTTCCGACGAGTTGTGGGATCGCGCCGAAGCGGCATTGGCCGCAGCCCTTGATAGTGCGGGCCTGCCGTACGATCTGCAGCCGGGCGAGGGTGCGTTCTACGGTCCGAAGATCGAGTTCTCGCTGAAAGATTGCCTCGGCCGTGTCTGGCAGTGTGGTACCCTTCAGCTCGATTTTAACCTGCCTGTCCGTCTGGGAGCCGAATACGTCTCCGAAGACAACAGTCGCAAGCACCCGGTGATGTTGCATCGGGCGATCCTGGGTTCCTTCGAGCGCTTCGTCGGAATTCTGATCGAGCACTACGAGGGTGCATTCCCCGCGTGGCTGGCGCCGACCCAGGCAGTGATTATGAATATCACTGATAAACAAGCCGATTTTGCCGCCGAGGTTGAAAAAACTCTCAACGAAAGCGGATTTCGTGCCAAGTCTGACTTGAGAAATGAAAAGATCGGCTTTAAAATCCGCGAGCATACTTTGCTCAAGGTTCCCTATCTCTTGGTTATCGGAGATCGGGAAGTCGAGATGCAGACTGTCGCTGTGCGTACTCGTGAAGGTGCTGACCTGGGCTCGATGCCCGTCGCCCAGTTCGCTGAGTTTCTCGCGCAAGCGGTTTCCCGGCGTGGTCGCCCAGATTCGGAGTAATTATTATTAAGCGTGAAATGAGACAAGATAAACGAGCTGCACCGAAAGCCCCGATCAACGAGAATATCTCGGCACGCGAGGTTCGGTTAATTGGGGCTGAAGGTGAACAGCTTGGGATTGTGTCAATTGAAGACGCGCTTCTTAAGGCTGAAGAGGCCAAACTGGATTTGGTGGAAATTTCCGCCGATGCAGTACCCCCTGTTTGCAAACTGATGGACTACGGCAAATCGATCTTCGAAAAGAAGAAGCAGATTGCCGCGGCCAAGAAAAACCAGAAGCAGATTCAGGTTAAAGAAATCAAGTTTCGTCCAGGGACGGAGGAAGGGGATTACCAGGTAAAACTGCGCAACCTGGTACGTTTCCTGAGTGACGGGGACAGGGCCAAGGTATCCTTGCGATTCCGCGGCCGTGAGATGGCCCACCAGGAGCTGGGGATGGAACTCCTCAAGCGAGTTGAAGGTGACTTGCTCGAGTACGGTTCGGTCGAACAGCATCCTAAGATGGAAGGACGCCAGCTGATCATGGTCATCGCCCCGAAAAAGAAGAAGTAATCAACAGGGCACGGCAGGCCTTCTGATTATGTTTATCAACTGAATGCGGAGTATCCGAACATGCCAAAAATGAAAACGAAAAGTGGTGCTGCTAAGCGGTTTTTGAAAACTGCTAACGGTATCAAGCACAAGCACGCTTTCAAGAGCCACATCCTGACTAAAATGTCGACCAAGCGTAAGCGTCAACTGCGCGGTAGCAGCTTGCTGCATCCGTCTGACGTGGCAAAAGTCGAGCGCATGCTGCGCCTTCGTTAATTTTAGTCAAGAATAGAGGAAGTAACTCATGGCTCGTGTAAAGCGTGGCGTCATTGCCCGTAAGCGTCACAAAAAAATTCTGAAACTTGCTAAAGGCTACTACGGCGCTCGCTCGCGCGTATTCCGTGTTGCCAAGCAAGCGGTAATCAAGGCAGGCCAATACGCCTACCGTGACCGTCGTCAGAAAAAACGTCAGTTCCGCGCTCTGTGGATCGCTCGTATCAACGCTGGTGCACGTATCAACGGTCTGTCCTACAGCCGTTTCATCGCCGGCCTGAAAAAAGCGTCCATCGAGATCGACCGTAAGGTTCTGGCTGATCTGGCAGTGAACGAAAAAGCGGCGTTTGCTGCGATTGTCGAGAAAGCTAAAGCCACCTTGGCTTAAGTACCCCCGACAGTCACCCGGTCTCACCTCTGTGGGGCCAGGTGTTAAACGTCATAAATAGGGGAAGAGCCTTCAAGCTCTTCCCCTATTTTGTATCTGGAGTCTGTACATGGAAAACCTGGATGCGCTCGTCTCTCAAGCACTAGAGGCTGTGCAAAGCGCTGAAGATATCAATGCCCTGGAGCAAATCCGGGTTCACTACCTTGGCAAAAAGGGTGAATTGACTCAGGTGATGAAGACCCTGGGGAATTTGCCGGCAGAAGAGCGTCCGCAAGTCGGTGCGCTGATCAACGTTGCCAAGGAGCGTGTCACAGAGGTTCTCAATGCGCGCAAGGCGTTGTTCGAGGAGGCCGATCTTGCGGCCAAGCTCGCCGCCGAATCCATTGACGTGACCCTGCCTGGCCGTGGCCAGACCTCAGGCGGTCTGCATCCGGTTACCCGGACTCTGGAACGTATCGAGCAGTTCTTCACCCACATTGGCTACGGCATCGCCGAAGGCCCTGAGGTCGAAGACGATTACCACAACTTCGAAGCGCTCAACATCCCAGGCCATCACCCGGCCCGGTCGATGCATGACACCTTCTATTTCAATGCCAACATGTTGCTGCGCACCCATACCTCGCCGGTACAGGTCCGCACCATGGAATCGAAACAGCCGCCGATCCGCATCGTCTGCCCAGGCCGTGTGTACCGCAGCGACTCCGATATCACCCACTCGCCGATGTTCCATCAGGTCGAAGGCCTGCTGGTCGACCGCGATATCAACTTCGCCGACCTGAAAGGGACCATCGAAGAGTTCCTGCGCGTGTTCTTCGAAAAAGAACTGGCCGTGCGTTTCCGTCCTTCGTACTTCCCGTTCACCGAGCCATCCGCCGAAGTCGACATGGAGTGCGTGATGTGCAGCGGTAAAGGCTGTCGTGTCTGCAAGCAGACTGGCTGGCTGGAAGTCATGGGCTGCGGCATGGTTCACCCGAATGTGCTGCGTATGTCCGGGATCGACCCGGAAGAGTTTTCGGGCTTTGCCTTCGGCATGGGCGTTGAGCGTCTGGCCATGCTGCGTTACGGCGTGAACGACTTGCGTCTGTTCTTCGACAACGACTTGCGGTTCCTCGCGCAATTTCGCTAGTCGTAACGAATTCTTAGGAGAGCAGGATGAAATTCAGTGAACAATGGCTGCGTGGCTGGGTAAGCCCGCAGGTAAATCGCGACGAGCTGGTTGCTCGTCTGTCGATGGCCGGTCTTGAGGTCGATAGCGTTACGCCGGCCGCCGGTGAATTCAGTGGCGTGGTGGTGGGCGAGGTGCTGAGCACCGAGCAACACCCGGACGCCGACAAGCTGCGCGTTTGCCAGGTCAGCAGTGGCGCGGAGACCTTCCAGGTTGTGTGCGGTGCGCCAAACGTGCGCCCGGGCCTGAAGATCCCGTTCGCCATGATCGGTGCCGAACTGCCAGGCGATTTCAAAATCAAGAAAGCCAAGCTGCGTGGCGTTGAATCCAACGGCATGCTGTGCTCCCAGGCTGAGCTGCAAATTGGCGAAGGCAACGACGGCCTGATGGAATTGCCGGCCGATGCGCCGGTCGGTCAGGACATTCGTGAATACCTGAACCTGGAAGACGCCAGCATCGAGGTCGACCTGACCCCGAACCGCGGTGACTGCCTGTCTCTGGCCGGTCTGGCCCGCGAAGTCGGTGCGCTTTATGCTGCCCCGGTGGTGCGCCCGGCCATTGCCAGCGTTCCTGCCGTGCACGACGAAGTGCGTTCGATCGAAGTACTGGCGCCGAACGCTTGCCCGCGTTACCTGGGTCGCGTGATCCGTAACGTTGACCTGTCCAAGCCTACGCCACTGTGGATGGTCGAGCGCCTGCGTCGCGCCGACGTGCGCAGCATCGACGCCGCCGTCGACATCACCAACTACGTGATGCTTGAACTGGGCCAGCCGCTGCACGCATTCGATCTCGCCGAAATCAATGGCGGCATCCGCGTGCGCATGGCCGAAGATGGCGAGAAGCTGGTGCTGCTCGACGGTCAGGAAGTCAGCCTGCGTAGCGATACGCTGGTGATCGCCGACCACACCCGTGCCTTGGCTATCGCCGGCGTCATGGGGGGCGAGCACAGCGGCGTCAACACCGCGACCACCCGCGATATTTTCCTGGAAAGCGCGTTCTTCGACCAGATTGCCGTCGCTGGCAAGGCTCGTTCCTACGGCCTGCACACCGATGCCTCGCACCGCTACGAGCGTGGCGTGGACTGGCAACTGGCCCGTGAAGCCATGGAGCGCGCCACTGGCCTGCTGCTGGAAATCACCGGTGGCGAAGCCGGCCCGATCGTCGAAACCGTCAGCGAGCAGCATCTGCCGTCGATCGCACCGATCACCCTGCGTGCCCAACGCATCACCCAGATGCTGGGCATGGAAATGGATTCGGCCGAAGTCGAGCGTCTGCTCAGCGCTTTGGGCCTGACCATTACCGCCGATGGGGCAGGGCAGTGGCGCGTTGAAGTGCCAAGCTTCCGTTTCGATATCAGCCTGGAAGTCGACCTGATCGAAGAACTGGCCCGTCTGTACGGTTACAACCGTCTGCCGGTTCGCTACCCGCAAGCCCGTCTGGCGCCACAAGCCAAGGCTGAAGCGCGCAGTGATCTGCCTGAACTGCGTCGTCTGCTGGTGGCCCGTGGTTATCAGGAAGCGATCACTTACAGCTTCATCGATCCGAAACAGTTCGAGTTGTTTAATCCGGGGGTCGAGCCGCTGCTGCTGGCCAACCCGATTTCCAACGACATGGCGGCCATGCGTTCGTCCCTGTGGCCGGGCCTGGTCAAGGCGCTTCAGCACAACCTGAACCGCCAGCAGGATCGCGTCCGCCTGTTCGAAAGCGGCCTGCGTTTCGTCGGTCAGCTGGAAGGCCTCAAGCAAGAGCCGATGCTGGCCGGTGTGGTGTGCGGTAGCCGTCTGCCGGAAGGCTGGGCACAAGGTCGCGATGTCGTGGACTTCTTCGACGTCAAAGCCGATGTGGAAGCGGTACTGGGCTTCGCCGGCGCACTGGACTCGTTCACTTTCGTGCCGGGCAAACACCCAGCATTGCACCCGGGTCAAACCGCGCGCATCGAACGTGAAGGCCGTTTGGTAGGTTTCGTTGGCGCGATCCACCCTGAATTGTCGAAAACCCTCGGTCTCGACCGTCCGGTCTTCGTTTTCGAGCTGGTTCTGGCCGAAGTGGCTTCGGGCAAAATGCCAAAATTCAGCGAGTTGTCGCGCTTTCCTGAAGTGCGTCGTGACTTGGCATTGATTGCGGCCACGGACGTGCCGGCCACCGCTGTGCTGGATGTAATCCGTGAAAATGCAGGCGAATGGCTCACGGACCTCAGGCTATTTGACGTGTATCAGGGTAAAGGCATTGATCCTGATAGAAAAAGCCTTGCGGTCGGCTTGACCTGGCAGCATCCATCGCGCACTCTTAATGACGATGAGGTGAATACCGCAACGCAAAACATCCTCACCTCGCTCGAACAAAGGTTGAACGCCACGTTAAGGAAGTGACGTATGGGGGCTTTGACGAAAGCTGAGATGGCGGAACGTCTGTACGAAGAGCTGGGCCTGAACAAGCGGGAGGCCAAGGAATTGGTCGAACTGTTTTTCGAAGAAATCAGGCACGCGCTCGAAGACAACGAACAAGTCAAATTGTCCGGTTTCGGCAATTTCGACCTTCGGGACAAACGCCAGCGGCCTGGCCGCAATCCGAAAACGGGAGAAGAAATCCCGATCACGGCTCGCCGTGTGGTCACCTTTCGTCCAGGGCAGAAGTTGAAGGCCCGAGTTGAGGCTTATGCTGGAACCAAGTCATAACGACGAACTACCCGTCATCCCGGGCAAACGCTACTTCACCATTGGTGAAGTCAGCGAGCTGTGTGCGGTAAAACCACACGTGCTGCGCTACTGGGAGCAGGAGTTTCCTCAACTCAACCCCGTCAAACGCCGCGGAAACCGCCGGTATTATCAGCGCCAGGACGTGCTGATGATCCGGCAGATCCGCGCGCTTCTTTACGATCAGGGGTTCACCATCGGCGGCGCACGCTTGCGTTTGTCCGGCGATGAAGCCAAAGACGACACCACCCAATACAAACAAATGATCCGCCAGATGATCGCCGAGCTGGAAGATGTTCTGGTGGTCCTCAAGAAATAAATTCCTGCTTTTAAATACTTCCAGTTTTCAAAAGCTTGCGATATATTCTTGAGCGTTCCTCGAGATGAGGGACAGAGTCAACGCCTAGTCGGGGCGTAGCGCAGTCCGGTAGCGCACTAGCATGGGGTGCTAGGGGTCGAGTGTTCGAATCACTCCGTCCCGACCATATAATTCAAAGGGGTCGCGAGATTTTATCTCGCGACCCCTTTTTGTTTTTAAGTGTTTTTGCCCCTGTCCCGTCCTGAATCAGGTTAACACCTCTCTCAGGACTAGACATTGGCGCTGCCCTCGATCTGTGATGCGTGGAGTACATATGCGCTCCTTCTGGGTTTCCGGGCCAGAAGGGCTCGGGGGGGTTATTGCTCCATGATCAGCCGGTACCGCTTTTGGTACTCCTCATACGACGGTGCAGATTTATTCAACTGCTGAATTTGCTGCAGCTTCCACTGATCTTTGCTGAGCGGCCCGCCCGGAGCAGAAGTTGCTGCAGTGTCGGCAACGGGCGCGGTGGCGGCCGGTGTAGTGGAAGAGCTAGAGGTGTTGAGGTTACCCAAGCATTGGTATTGGACAACTATCTGACCTGCAATGCAGGTACCGTAGCCATTCATCTGGTTGCAGTGCTGGGTTTTTCCTCCAAAGGCCTCTGCATCGGAGTAACCCCACAACGCGCATTTTGATTTAGCAATGCTCTGGGCTTGCTCGACTCGAACCACAGGGGTCTCAAACTGCTGGAAGTCATATGCCATATCAACGACGCCATCAGCTCGGCTTCCCCCTTTGGCGTAAAAGTCCTTGTTAGTGGCGCAACCCGCGAGGGTTGCTGACAATGCGAGGGCGAGAGCTACCGATAACTTGCGGGCAACAGGGGGCGATGCTGAGAAGGTCATATATGGACTCCGTTCATCTTTAGAGCAGTCCGCAAACTCCGCGGTTCATTACTGTACTGTAGGCGGAGGCCGAGCATTCTGTAGTCTTCAACGATAAACAGAGGCTATTTATTCAATCTGCCTTTGTGCCGTTTCTGTGGCGATGGTATGCACCCTCGCCACAGGGCACGACGATTACTCCTTCAATTCGACGTGATCCAGTGCCTGGTTCACCGCCAGTTCACCGAGCATGACCACTTGGGCGATGCCCAGCAGGGTCTTGCGATGTGAGGTCTCCAGCAACGCTGCGAAATTGTTGAGCATGAGGGTGGCCGAGCCGAGTGTTTCGCTTGCGTTGGCCAGCAGGGATTCGGTGTTGTACTTCGGGTTGGCGAGGTACATGGGCTCGGGTTCGTTGGCCGTGGCCATGATCTGGGCGGCCGGGTTGAGGTAGTGGTCGAGGGCGCGTTCGGCGGCTTCGTGGAGCTTTTTTGAATCGAGGGATTCGTAGGGGGATGTCGGGTCTGTGGCAGGCGGATTGGGTGTAGGTTTGAACATGGATGAAACTCCTGATGCGAGTTTATTTAAATGGGAGCCATCACATTCGCTACCAAACGAATTAGGGTGATGGCCATACGCGGGTTGGTAGACCGGTCGCATCAGGAACCCGGCGCCCTCGAAAGAGCCCCGCGCATGGCCACCATAATAGGTGATGCCGTGCGCCGTGATACGAACGGGCTACCAAACCCGATCACTGTTTTTCAGTGACCGGGAAACGATAAAACCCGAGCCCAAAGCGCACAAGCCGGCGGATTCTGGCGCAGTCGTAGGCAACGACGCAAGGCGTTGTAGCCTCGATGAAGTAACACCGGATGTACTTAAACACGTAGCTAAACATCTAGGGTGAGGCGAGGGGATATACAGAGCTACGGCCTGCCTACGCACCAGGCTGGTGATATTCAGCAACTGCTGCCGTATAGGTGCAACGGGTATAATTAGGCAGAACGGTGTTCCCGGCACATCAGACCAGCACATTCCCCTACTATGACGAAAGAGCTAAATCCCCATGAAAATGACTGATAGCTGCACGTTTCAGATAACTGGCTGGGACGAGAAGCCGTCTCAAGAACTTGAGGGCACTCCGAAACTCTCACACGCCAAAGTCACGCAGTCCTATGCTGGCGCCATCGAGGGAACAAGTAGCGTCGAATACCTCATGTCTTATAGCGTCGACGGCACAGCTAGCTTTGTTGGTTTTGAGCGGATTTGTGGTGTGGTAGCAGGTAAGAGCGGAACATTTGTTGTTCGGCATTCGGGATCATTTTCGGAGGGAAAGGCACGCAGCACTTGGAGTGTCGTGAAGGGGGCTGGCACGGGGGATCTAGTCAATCTTAGCGGTAATGGTAACTACGTTGCTGGTCATGGTGAGCCGGCACAAGTGTCATTTGAATATTCGTTTGAACCTGACAGCTAAAGTGTATTGGCTGGACGCATCCCCGTTTCTGCCAAAGCTTATCTGAGGCTTTTGACGTGAACGAAGTCTTGAAGGGCTAGGGGTTGTATGGATTCACGGTCGCAGTAACGGCGATTGCCTGGAGATGACGAACACCATTCGATTGAAATGAGGTCGTCAAGGCGTGTCTACCGGCTTACGAAAGATCAGCCTTAAAGTCGTCAGCGTCATAATCACAGAGACCCAGCGAGGCTGGAATGTCAGCCCCGCAACACCAATACATTGATCCTATTTTTGGCTAAGCGCCGCTATCGATACTCCCGAAGCGACGAAGGTGAGTCCTGCCCCTACGTTCAGGCCATTTACCAGCCGTGGGCTCTGACGCAAAAATCGGGACAGTACAGTGGCAAATACGCCCATAAGCGCGAATCCCACTGCCGTAAGTGCGGCGAACCATATGCCGTACACCAGCATCTGCACGCTCACTGAGCCGCGTTGTGGGTCGACGAACTGCGGGATGAACGCAAGGACGAAAAACCCAGGCTTCGGATTGAGTGCTGCCGAGAGTAATCCCGTGAGGAAAATGCTCGGCAGTGATTGCCGAGTCGCTGGCTGGAAGCTGATCAGGCTGCGGGAGCGTAGGACTTTTATGCCAAGCCAAAGCAAATAACCGGCGCCGATAAGTTTGACGACCCAGAAGGCAACGGCGGACGTCTGCATCAGCAAAGTCAGTCCTAGCGAAGCGGTTGCCACATGAAAGAGAATTCCCGCCCCCGATGCCATCCCCGACACGATAGCGGCTATCTTGCCCTGGCTGAGTCCTCGGCCTACGGCCAGCAGATTGTCCGGGCCTGGGGCGAGCACCAATAGTAAGCACGCGGCAGTATAGGCAAGCCAGATATTGATCGGAAACACGGCATTCTCCTTAAGCCTCACCGAGGCATCCATCCTCACGTAGCGCCAGAATGTGCCCGTACCAGGCTGCAAAGTCAAAGCCACTGCATTGGAGAGTAACTTCAACCGCCGATTGACTCGTGCGTCTTAATGCAGAGTCGAAATCCTTCGACTTTCTCCAATCCTGATCCGATCAAGCGCCCGGTTTAGTGCATCCAAGGCATCAAGGAGGGCCTTCGCCTCAGCTTCCCGGCCATCCCCCCAAAGGCGTTCTGCCATTTTGTTCAGGGCCTGGATGGAGCGCTCAATTTCAGCAGCTGTCGCCGCTTTGCTTTCCGGTTGTTTCTTCAACATGAGTACCCTTCGGCAGGGAGGACGCGAATTAATTAAAAAGGGTCGCGAGATTTTACCTCGCGACCCTTTTTATTTGTCTCAGTTTTACTATTGATGCAATCAGCGCCGATCCAACCAAACCGTCTGCGCATTACAAAATTCCCGTACCCCAAAATGCGACAGCTCCCGGCCAAAACCGCTTTTCTTCACCCCACCAAACGTGACACGCGGGTCCGTCGCGCAATATCCATTGATGAACACACCACCAGTTTCCAGTTCACCAGCCATCTGCTCTGCCAGCTGAGCATTACCCGTGTAGATAGTTGAGGCGAGTCCGAATTCGCTGTTGTTGGCCAATTCCAGCGCATGGGCGGCGTCGCGTGCGGTGATGATCGAGGCTACCGGGCCGAACAGTTCCTGTTTGAATGAGGTCATCCGGTCGGTGACGTCAGCGAAGACGGTGGGCTCGTAAAAGTTGCCGGGGCCTTCAGCTTTCTTGCCGCCCATCAGCAATGTCGCGCCTTCTTCCAGGGTGTTGCGAACCTGACGATCCAGTTCATCGCGCAGGTCGAAGCGGGCCATGGGGCCAATATAGGTGTCTGGGGCCAGTGGATCGCCGACGATCAGTTGGCGGGTGGCTTCGACGAACTTGTGGGTGAATGCCTGGGCAATGCTTTGCTCAACGATCAGGCGCTTGGCGGCTGCGCAGACTTGTCCGGTGTTCTGATAGCGGCCAATGACGGCGGCTTTGACTGCCTCGTCGAGGTCGGCATCGTTGAGCACAATGAACGGATCGGAGCCGCCCAGTTCCAGCACACACTTTTTCAAGGCTGCACCGGCCTGTGCGCCGATGGCAATACCGGCCCGGACGCTGCCGGTGAGCGTCACTGCGGCGATGCGTGGGTCGGCGATGGCCGTGGAGACGCCGTCCGGCGTGACGTTGATGACCTCGAAAACACCTTCGGGAAACTCAGCGTGCTTGAAGACATCCCGCAGCAGCCAGGCGCAGCCCATCACGTTGGGGGCATGTTTGAGGACGTAGGTATTACCGGCGATCAGCGCTGGAACGGCGCCGCGCAGGACCTGCCAGATCGGGAAGTTCCACGGCATCACGGCGAGAATCGGCCCGAGCGGGCGGTATTCAATGCGTGCCTTGCCGCCCTCGACCATTGTCGGTTCGGCACTCAGCATGGCAGGGCCGTGTTCGGCGTACCACTGGCAAATCTGCGCGCACTTTTCGATTTCACCGCGTGCCTGAGTGATGGGCTTGCCCATTTCCTGGGTGATCATGTTCGCCATCGTGGCGGCGTTGTCGCGCAATACCTGAGCCAGGGTGATCAACAACTGCGAGCGTTGATCAACGGGTTTGCTGCGCCAGACGCGGAACCCGGCAGCGGCGCGCGACAATGCGGCGTCCAGGGTCGATGGGGATTCGAAAGGGTAGTGGCCGATCTGCTCGCCAGTGGCGGGGTTGATCGAAATGGCATGGGTGAGACTGGAAATTGGGGTCATGACACCGTCCTGCAGGGTGAGAATCAAAATGGCTGGTTCGCGCGCGCCAGAATGGCTTGGGCACGACCAATGACCGGTGCATCGACCATTTGCCCATCCATCACGAACACGCCTTCCCCGGAGCTGGCGGCATCGATGATGCGTCGCGCCCAGTGCAATTCTTCAGTGGTGGGTTGTAATGCCTGATGGATGATCGCCACTTGGCTCGGATGGATGCACAGTGCGCCGCCGAAGCCCATGTCGCGGGCAAATTCAACGTCGGCGCGCAGGCCGGTGGTGTCCTCGATCGAGGGGAAAACACCATCCAGCGCAGGCGCCAGCCCGGCAACCCGGGTCCAGAGCAATACGGCATAACGGGCGTGGCTGAGCACTTCATCGGCGGCGTGGCTGCCGGTGGTCAGGTTCAGGTCCAGGCCCAGATCGAGACTGCCGAACGACAGCCTCTCGACACCTTGGGCGATGGCAATCGAGCCAAGTGCAGCCAAGCCTTTGGCGCTTTCGATGATCGGCCAGACCGGTTTGCCGGTGCTGCCTGCAGTGTGCACTTGCGCACAGGTTTCAGCCTTGGGCAGCAGAATGGCGGTCACACCGGCATGGCGTCGGCAAAGATCCAGGTCTGCAGCGTGTGCCCAGTGATCCGGGGCATTCACGCGAACCAGAATCCGGGCGTCCGGGTGGTCACTCAAGAAGCGCTGCAGATTATCCCTGGCCTGCTCCTTGAGGTTTTCCTGTACGGCATCTTCCAGGTCGACAATCACCCGGTCCGCGCCGGTGGCGATGGCTTTGGGGATGCGCTCTGGACGCATGGCCGGGACAAACAGGGCGGTGCGAACGATCGATGGATTCATGGGGTTTCTCCCGCGCTGAACTCGACTTCACCGATTTGTGCGGTGCCGTCCTGATTGCCCGCCCAAACCTGCGCCTTGCCGCTGTCGATCAGACGCCCGCCCACTTCGAAGGGTTGCGGTGAAATCAGCGGCCTGACACCCCGGAACGCGAAGCGCTTCAAGCGCGCGGTCGGGTGCGCTCTGGTGAAGGCACGCAAGTTGAGGGTGGCGATCAATGGGCCATGCACTACCAACCCCGGATAGCCTTCGGTCTCTGTGACGTAGGGCCAGTCATAGTGAATCCGGTGGCCATTGAAGGTGACTGCGGAATAGCGGAACAGCAGGGTCGGTGAGGGTTCGACCTGGTCCCGCCATTGGCCTTCAGGGAGCGCTTCGGTGCCGCTCAGTTTGGGCGGTGTCGGTTCCCGGTAGACGATGTCCTGCTCATCTTGCAGGGCGCGTTGGCCGTCCTGGAAATACTCATGGCGTACCGTGACGAACAGCAACGACCCGGTGCGACCGTGCTTCTCTTCGACGTTGAGAATGGTCGATACGCAGGTCACATCCGCCTCTACCTTCAGAGGCTGGTAGAACTCGATTCGGCTACCGGCCCACATGCGATTGCGGTTGCGGGCTGGTGGCAGGAAGCCGCCGAGCGCGGGATGGCCGTCCGGGCCCAGTTCGCTGGCGGCAACCGGCTCCTGAAAAAACGCCCAGTGCCACAGCGGCGGCAGCGCTTCGCCAGGCAGTGGCGCCACTTCGCTCAAGGTGGCGGCAATGCGTTTGACCAGGTTGAAGCTGATCCGGTCCTGGCTTTCCTGACGACGTCCGATCCACGTTGAAAAATCGATATTGCTCATACATGTCGCTCCTGTCGGTCGGTGATCAGGCCAGGGCGGCCATTTCTGGAATCGCTTCGAACAAATCCGCCACCAGGCCGTAATCGGCCACCTGGAAGATCGGCGCTTCTTCGTCCTTGTTGATCGCAACGATCACTTTGGAGTCTTTCATGCCGGCCAGGTGCTGGATCGCGCCGGAGATACCGACGGCGATGTACAGCTGTGGCGCAACGATCTTGCCGGTCTGACCGACCTGCATGTCGTTGGGTACGAAACCTGCGTCGACCGCGGCGCGGGAAGCACCGACGGCAGCGCCCAGCTTGTCGGCCAGGGCGTACAGGTGTTTGAAGTTGTCACCGTTCTGCATGCCACGGCCGCCGGAAACGACGATCTTGGCAGCGGTCAGTTCCGGACGGTCGGACTTGGCCAGTTCTTCGTTGACGAAGCTGGAAGTGCCGGCGTTGTGAACAGCGGCAACAGCTTCAACGGCGGCCGAACCACCTTCGGCCGCCACCGGGTCGAAACCGGTAGCCCGCACGGTGATCACTTTCACTGCAGCATTCGATTGCACAGTAGCGATGGCGTTACCGGCGTAGATCGGGCGCTTGAAGGTGTCGGCGCTTTCTACCGAGATGATCTCGGAGATCTGGTCAACGTCCAGCTGAGCGGCGACGCGCGGCAGGATGTTTTTGCCGTTGGAAGTGGCGGCAGCCAGGATGTGGCTGTAGCCCTTGCCCAACTCGGCTACCAGTGGAGCAACGTTTTCCGGCAGCTGATGCGCGTAAGCAGCATTGTCAGCGTTCAGGACTTTGCTCACGCCAGCGATTTTCGCAGCGGCTTCAACCACGGCGCCAGCGCCCTGGCCTGCAACCAGAACGTGGATGTCGCCACCGATCTTGGCGGCAGCAGCAACGGTGTTCAGCGTGGCCGGGGCCAGCACTTTGTTGTCGTGTTCGGCGATTACCAAGATAGTCATGATTAGATCACCCTCGCTTCGTTCTTCAATTTCTCCACCAGCTCAGCCACCGACTTGACCTTGATGCCCGCGCTGCGTGCAGCCGGCGCTTCGACTTTCAAGGTTGTGTTGGTGGAGACGGTGGAAACGCCCAAAGCGTCCGGAGTCAGCGTCTCGAGAGGCTTCTTCTTGGCTTTCATGATGTTTGGCAGGGATGCGTAGCGCGGCTCGTTCAAACGCAGGTCGGTGGTGACGATGGCCGGCAGCTTCAGGGAAACGGTCTGCGCGCCGCCGTCGATTTCGCGGGTCACGGCAACGCTGTCGCCGCTGACTTCGATTTTGGACGCGAACGTGCCCTGACCGTAGCCGCTCAATGCCGCGAGCATCTGGCCAGTCTGGTTGTTGTCGCTGTCGATGGCTTGTTTACCGAGGATCACCAGCTGTGGCTGCTCCTTGTCGACCACGGCCTTGAGCAGCTTGGCCACGGCCAGGGAAGTCAGGTCTTCAGCGGATTCGACGAGGATGGCGTGGTCGGCACCCAGGGCCAGCGCGGTGCGCAGTTGCTCTTGAGCGGTGGACGGGCCGATGGAAACGACGACGATTTCAGTTGCAATACCGCTCTCTTTCAGGCGTACAGCTTCTTCTACGGCGATTTCGCAGAACGGGTTCATCGACATCTTGACGTTAGCGAGGTCGACGCCGGAATGGTCCGCTTTCACACGAACTTTCACGTTGTAATCGACCACGCGTTTCACAGCTACGAGGATCTTCATTGGGCAGTGTTCTCTCGAAAATCTTTTATCGTTGCAGTCAGATGGCCCCGGCGGCGCGCATTTCTTCAATGCGCTCCGCGCCCAGCCCCAGTTCCCTGAGCAACTGTTCGGTGTGTTGACCAAGGCCCGGTACGGCATCCATGCGCGGCTCGAATGCGCTGCTGCTGCCGGGCGGGATCAGGCTTGGAATGGGGCCGGCAGAGGTTTCAACGGCTCGCCAACGGTCACGGGCCTGAAGTTGCGGGTGGTCCCAGACACCTTGCATGTCATTCACCCGGGCGTTGGCAATTTGCGCATGGTCGAGGCGATCGATCACTGCATCGAAGTTGAGCGTGGAGAACGATTCGATGATCAGTTCCCGTAGCGCATTGCGGTTCTCGACGCGTTTGAAGTTGGCCGAGAAACGCGGGTCTTTTGCCAGTTCGGGGGCAAGCAGCACCTTCTCGCAAAACAGCTGCCATTCACGCTCGTTCTGCAAACCCAGCATCACGGTGGTGCCGTCACCGATGGGGAAGGGGCCATAGGGGTAAATGGTGGCGTGCGCTGCACCGGCGCGAGGGGGTGGAGGCGCACCGTCGTAGGCGTAGTACATCGGGTAATTCATCCACTCGACCAGGCTTTCGAGCATCGACACATCGAGGTGGCTGCCTTCGCCGGTCCGTTCGCGCAGCAGCAGGGCAGACAGAATCCCGGTGTAGGCGTACATGCCGGCCGCGATGTCGGCGATGGAGCAACCGGCCTTGGCCATTTCGTCCTCGCCCGGACTGCCGGTGACCGATAGAAAGCCGCCTTCACTCTGGATCAGCAAGTCGTAGGCTTTCTTCTTCTCATAGGGACCACCGACGCCATAGCCTGAAATGTCACAGACAATCAGGCGTGGAAAGCGCTGGTGCAACACCTCAAATGACAATCCCATCCGCGCAGCGGCACCGGGTGCCAGGTTCTGTACGAGCACGTCGGCAGTGGCCAGCAAACTGTCCAGCACCTCGGTGGCCGAGTCCTGCTTCAGGTCGAGGGTCAGGCTTTCTTTCGAACGGTTGGTCCAGACGAAGTGCGAAGCCAGGCCGTTGACGCGTTGGTCGTAGCCCCGGGCGAAATCACCTGTGCCTGGACGTTCGACCTTGATCACCCGGGCGCCGAGGTCGGCCAGTTGGCGGGTGCAGAAGGGCGCTGCAATGGCATGCTCAAGGCTGACGACGGTAATGCCATCGAGCGGGCGGAGGCCTTTGGGCTGGCTCATGATGTTTATCTCTCTTGTTATTAGAAAGAGCGCGGCAGTTCGAGCAGGTGTTCGGCAACGTACGACAGGATCAGGTTGGTGGAGATGGGTGCGACCTGATACAGACGGGTTTCGCGGAACTTGCGCTCGACGTCGTATTCGCAGGCAAAGCCAAATCCGCCGTGGGTTTGCAGGCAAGCATTCGCGGCCTCCCAGGACGCCTTGGCCGCCAGGTACTTGGCCATGTTGGCGCTGGCCCCGGCGTTGATGCCGCTGTCGTATTCCTCGCAGGCACGCCAGCGCATCAGGTCGGCCGCTTCGATTTCGATGTGGGCTTCGGCGATCGGGAACTGCACGCCCTGGTTCTGCCCGATCGGGCGCCCGAACACCACGCGGTCGCGGGCATAGGCACTGGCCTTTTCGATAAACCAGCGACCGTCACCGATGCACTCGGCGGCGATCAAGGTGCGTTCGGCATTCAGTCCGTCGAGGATGTACCGGAAGCCTTTGCCTTCTTCGCCAATCAGGCTGTCAGCGGGGATTTCCAGGTTGTCGAAGAACAACTCGTTGGTCTCGTGGTTGACCATGTTGGCGATGGGCTGCACGGTCATGCCATTGCCGATGGCCTCGCGCAGGTCGACGAGGAAGATCGACATGCCTTCGGACTTTTTCTTCACGTCGGCCAACGGCGTGGTGCGTGCCAGCAGGATCATCAGGTCGGAATGCTGAACGCGCGAGATCCACACCTTCTGCCCGTTGATCACGTACTTGTCGCCTTTGCGTACGGCAGTAGTCTTGATCTTGGTGGTGTCGGTGCCGGTGGTGGGTTCGGTCACGCCCATCGATTGCAGGCGCAATTCACCGTTGGCCAGCTTCGGCAGGTAGTAGCTTTTCTGCGCCTCGTTGCCGTGTCGCAGCAGGGTGAACATGTTGTACATCTGCCCGTGCACGGTCCCGGAGTTGCCGCCGCAGCGGTTCACCTCTTCGAGGATCACCGAGGCCTCGGCCAGCCCCAGGCCGGAGCCGCCGTATTCAACCGGGATCATCGCCGCCAACCAGCCGGCATCGGTCAGGGCCTTGACGAAGGTTTCCGGAAAGCCTTTTTCTTCGTCGATTTTGCGCCAGTAAGCGGCATCGAATTCTGCGCAAAGAGCGCGTACGCCCTCGCGGATGGCATTGAGTTCTTCAGCGTTGCGATCAGTCATTATTATTCTCCTCAACGTGCCACGCCTGGCATCAGCCCGGCGTGACTCGGTCCGGGTAGGGCGCAATCAGATCGGGTTGAAACCCAGCGCAGCACGAAAGCGATTCTTGATGTAGTGACCATCACGCGGTGGCAGCACCCGTGGCGGGTTTTCAGCTTTGATCTTGATCGTTGCGAGCTTGACGCCGTCGCGGGTGGCGAAGCGCTCGCGCAGGTCATGCACGCCTTGCATGTCACGGATTTCGTCGGTCCAGCTGAAGCCGCAGGTCTTCGCCACTTGGTCCAGGGAAATACCAAAACCCGCGTGGCTGACTTGCATGCCGGTTTCGCCAAAGTGACCGTTATCCAGCACGGCGATGGTCAGGTTGGCGGGTTTTTGCAGCGCGACGGTGGCCAGTGCGCCGAAGCCCATGAGCAACTCGCCGTCGCCGGTGACCACCACCACCGACTTGTCCGGCTGGGCATTCGCCAGGCCCAGGCCGACCGTGATGGCACTGCCCATGGCGGCCCAGAGGTAGTAATTCAGATCGTGGTCGCCGGCGGCCATGACGTCATAGGACGCCGAGCCCAGGCCGGTCACGACCAGCACGTCTTTGCGGTCGGCCAGCAAGGCCTTGACCACTTCGCGGCGGCACAGGATGTGGTTGGCGCTTACTTGACCCATTTCTTTTCTCCGATCAGGCGCTGGCCGAGCAGCAGGGCAGTGGACGAATCACCGTTGAATGCCATGGTCGCGGCACCGTGCAGCAGCGGGGCGACGTCTTCGGGAACGTCGGCGCGCCAGGTCATGACTTTCATCAGGTTCAGGGAGGTTTCGGTGGCCTGGCCCATCGGGTTCTGCCACGCGTTGAACTCGGCCCAGTCACCGCGCATGGTCACCACCATCAACAGCGGGAAACCGGCACAGACCTGCAGTGCCAGGGTGTTGATGCAGTTGCCGACACCGCTGGATTGCATCAAGAGTGCGCCGCGCTCACCGCCCAGCCAGGCGCCGGCGAGGTAGCCGATGCCTTCTTCTTCGGTGGTGAGGACGACGGCCTTGATGTCCGGGTCGGCATACGACATGCGGATGGCCGCCGAGTGGCCTGCATCCGGTACGAAGACCACATGTTTGACGTCGTGGGCCTTGAGCACGCGGAACACGTCCTCCTGCCAATCCTGTCCCACGGTTTGTTCAGCTTCTGTTGACATGCCAGTCTCCCAAGCAGTGCTGCTTTTGTGTTTTCACACATTCTGGGAGTGCTGATTGCTGCCGACGACTACCGTTTTTGTCTTTGAGATATGCCTGTTTTGTATAGCTTGGAGGTGAGTGCGTGGCGCAGCAGGGAACGGCGATAACCACACATTATGGGAAGAGCAAAACCGAGCAGCAGCCTTGCGCAAAGGTGCCGAGCCTGGGCGCCGGGCCATAGCATTCGGGCATATCAGCTAGAGCGTGATCCGCTCTTATTGAGGAGGTGGGGCTAGGGTAGTTTTCCGGCTACGGGGTTACAGCGCGTAACCGACGCAACAACAATAAGAAGGGGTTACACCTAATGAAAAACAGGCTACCGGCTGCGGCAGGCATTCTGATCGCCATGCTATTGGGGGTTCTTATCGGTTACATGATTTTCCTGAACTTCCCGGACAAAGCGATGGCGACCAGGATCGCCGGTTACATCTCGATCATCTCTGACATTTTTCTACGCCTGATCAAAATGCTCATCGCTCCTCTGGTGTTCTCGACCCTGGTGGTGGGCATCGCTCATATGGGGGATGCAAGCGCTATCGGCCGGGTATTCGGCAAGGCACTGGGCTGGTTCGTGACAGCCTCATTGATCTCGCTGTCGGTGGGGTTGGTCATGGCGAACATGTTGCAGCCCGGGCACAACCTGGGATTGCCGCTGCCAGACGTGACCAGTACGACCAACTTGCAAACGTCGGTATTCACCCTCAAGGATTTCATGACCCATCTGGTGCCCAAATCCTTCGCAGAGGCCATGGCCACCAACGAAATTCTGCAAATCGTGGTGTTCTCGATATTTTTCGGCGTTGCGTTGGCCTCCTTGGGCAAGAAAGCCGCCGGCCTGGTGAATGTCATCGAAGACCTGTCCCACGCAATGTTGAAGGTCACCGGTTATGTGATGAAGCTTGCACCACTGGCGGTGATGGCGGCCATGGCAGCGACCGTTGCCATCAACGGCCTGTCCATTCTGGTCAAGTTCGCCGTGTTCATGCGCGACTTCTATCTCGGGCTGATCGTGCTCTGGGCCATGTTGGTGTTTGCCGGCTGGATGTTCCTCGGACGGCGTGTGTTCAAACTGGTGGTGTTGATCAGAGAAGCTTTCCTTCTGTCTTTTGCCACTGCCAGTTCCGAGTCGGCTTACCCGAAGATTCTTCACGCGCTGGATCGTTTTGGGGTCAAACGCAGAATCTCCAGTTTCGTCATGCCCATGGGCTATTCCTTCAATCTGGACGGCTCGATGATGTACTGCACCTTTGCCGTGCTGTTCATCGCTCAGGCATATGGCATCGAGATGTCTATCGGTACGCAGATCACCATGCTGTTGACGCTGATGTTGACCTCCAAAGGCATGGCCGGCGTGCCGCGTGCTTCGCTAGTGGTTATTGCAGCGACCCTGACTCAGTTCGATATTCCCGAAGCCGGTTTGCTGCTGATTCTGGGGATCGACACCTTCCTCGACATGGGCCGCTCGGCGACCAACGCGGTGGGCAATTCCATCGCAACCGCGGTGGTGGCCAAATGGGAGGGCGAGTTGGTGAGTGAGGATGAGGCCGAGCGTCATGCAACTGCGCTGGATGTTCAGGGTGATACAGGAGAAAAACCGCTGACGGTCTGACCTGTTATCGGTGCACCTTCAAGATCAAAGGGTGAGCATTCACAGAGGTGGATGCTCGCCCTTTGTCATGATCAGGACTTGCGTTGCAGGGTGTGATAACCCAGCTCTGACCTGGCCTCCCTGAGGGATTTGCCTTCAGCGATCAGGGCGCGGATACGGGCTTCCACCGCTTCGATCGAGCGGGCGCAGGCGGCCACTTCACTGGCACGCTCCCGAGGCACGATGACCACGCCGTTGGCATCGGCGACCACAATGTCTCTGGCGCACACGCGGGCTTGGCCGATGGACACCGGCTGATTGACCGACGCTACTTCGACCCGATCTTTGCCGGTACGCATGAACCGGCCTTTGCTGAACAGTGGATAGCCATCACCGAGTGCCTTGCTGACATCTCGGCAGACACCGTCGATAACGGTCGCTGCAATCCGTTGGCTCCCGGCATACTGGGTCATGATGTCGCCCCAGACGGTGCAATCGGTGCGCCCGTCGTTGTCGATCACCACCACGTCGCCTTCGGCCACATCGTCGATGAAATCTCCGACCGTTCCCGGCGGGCAACTGGCGCTGACGTAGCGCACGGTGAAGGCTGGCCCGACCACCACTTGCCGATAGTTGTCCAGTGGCATGATGCCCAGGCACTGGCCAGGCAGGCCCAGCTTATCCAGGGCATCGGACACACCCGGCGTATCCAGGCCTTCAAACAGGGCAACCAATTCTTTGTCTTGGGGGGACATGTGTAACGCCTCGCAGTGATGACAGAATCGTTCAAACAGAAGCCGCTCACATGAGCGGCTCGGCTTTGTTCGCAATGCACTTCAAACCGGGGCGTTCAATCTCGCCCGAGGCTCGGAAATGGTCAGCAAGAGGATGAAGCTGATAAATGAGCCGACTGCCAGCCAGGCGAACACATAGTTCCAGCCATAGTTGTCCAGCAGCAGCCCGGTAATGAAGGGTGTGGCCGCCGCGCCCAACTGACCGATCATGTTCACGATGGCGTTGGAAATGGGGAACGTCTTTTTGGTGGTCAGGCCCATTGGGTAGACCATGTAGGAGGAGAAGCCCAGGCTCAGCACAACGCCGGTCAGCATCAGCAACAAGCCATAGGGCAGGGGGTCGGCGGGCGAATTGATCAGCAGATACATCATCAGCGACGTGCCGAGCGCAGACAGCAGCATGCCGGGTTTGCGCCGCCCGCCCATTAGCCGGTCCGAGCAGAAACCACCCAGCAGGTTGCCGAGCACGGCGCCCACCCATGGCGCAGCCGACACCAGCCCCATGTTCATGATCGAGAACTGTTTGACCGTCATCAGGTAGGTCGGAATCCAGGCCAGCAGTACGCTCGATACGCCCAGTTGGAAGCAATAACTGGTGGCGCAGCCCCAGATGTTCCAGGACTTGAACACCTGCCGGTTGGTTTCCAGGGGCGTTTCATGGCGTGCACGTATGACTCGATCGAGTTTGCCCACCCAGGCTGGAATCTTCCGGGGGCGGGTTGGCTGAGTCGCTTCAGTGCTGCCGGTTTCTTCGATGATGTAGTTGAGTTCGGCTGCGTTGACGAACCGGCTCCGGGAGGGGTGATCGGTGACCATGAAGTACCAGATCACCGCCAGTACGATGCCGGGCAGGGCGAAAATGTAGAAGATCTCTCGCCAGCCCCATACCGAAATGATCACTGCACAGAGCGGTGGCACGATCACTGGCCCGAACTTGACGGCGGACAGAAAGATCCCTGACGCGGTGCCTTTTTCCCGCGCTGGAAACCAGTTGTTGATGGTCGTGGTCATGCTGATCGGCAGTGGGCCTTCAGCGACGCCAAGTCCCAGGCGATACAGTTTCAATGCCAACAGTGAGCTGGCAGTACCCACCAGACCGGTCAGCAATGAGGTCAGCACCATGGCGCCAGGCAGGATCCTGCTGACGCCGTAACGGCCGAAGGCAAGCCCGGAAGGGATTTGTGCCAGGGCATAGGCCAGCAGAAACAGGCTCATCAAGCCACCGGCCTCGGCATTGCTCATTTCAAACTCTTTACGAATGAACGGCAGCGCGACACCCAGGTTGGCCCGGTCGGCGGCAGCGATGGTGTAAATCAGAAAAATCAGGGCCGCAACCACCCAGCGGTAATTGCTGCGCACAGCAGGTTTTATGACTTCAGGCATAGACATGGGCTGGACCTTGTTTTTGTAGGTGTTGTCCGGCCAAAGTAATGAGTGTGAATCTGCAAAAAAAGCGACAAATATTCCGCTCAACAGATCACTTTTATTGATGAAAGAGGGTGGCCGAACGGGCATGATCCGTCCGCTTGGATAAGCCGCCCCGAAGGTCTGCTTGTGGCGAAAAGCAACGAGGTAACACAGGCTCTGTCGAAGCGCCGATCAGCAAGCGAAAAGTGGAATAACGTATTCAGCAAGCTCGTCCAATGTATCGCTCACCGCTCTCTGGGACAGTCTCAGGTTCAACGCAACGTGAGAGACACCCTCTTCACGTTGGCGCTCCCACAAATCGATCAACGCATTGCGACCTGCGTGTAATCCACGACCTGTGCGTAATGGCGCATTCGGGTCTTTGTCGAGCTCGAAGAAAGCACCATAACCGTAGGGTTTGAACACTTCAGGGCCACAACTTTTTCGCCAGAGATCAATGACAGCTGGCAATTGTTCGAAGTTACTCTGGTGCCAGATCCAGCCGTCCAAATGGGATGCCAGCCATTCTATTTCTTGTCCACAGCGACCAATCGCAAGCATCGGCAAGCGAGCCTGGAAGGGCTTTGGAATCAAATCCAGCGCGCCCTCCAGTGATCCGTAAAAGGCGCTCTCGTGGATGGGAAAGCTTTGCTCCGTGACAACCCGTAAAAGTGCATGAGCTGCGCGGAACCTTTCGGATCTGTTGTTGAAGTCGCTACCGAACGCCGGGTATTCAATAGGTCTATCCCCAGTAGACAGCCCGAGCAGAAAGCGGCCTCCAGTCAAATGATCCAGAGAGGTTGCCTGTTTGGCGACAATCAATGGGTCTCTGAGAGGAAGGACTATTCCGGCGGTGCCAATTGCGATGTTCCGCGTTGCAGCAGCAAGCCATGCACCGTACACCATCGGGTCGTAGATCTGGCCGACATCACCGAACGATGGATCAAAGAATGGAACATCTCTAAGCCAGATGGCGGAGAAGCCGCCTTCGTCTGCTTGTTTCGCCAACTCAGTATGTTGGTGCATCGTCGGAATAGCAGATTCCGGATAGCCCTCTAGCGGTGCAATCAATCCGAAGGTAAGCGCACCCGGTCGAAAAACTTTGGAAAAAATACCCTGATCAAGTCCATCAGGAAACTTCATTACAGCCGTTGTCATCTGCATTGCTCCCTCTGCTCAAGGGCAGGGAACCATCCGATCGTGGCGGTGGCCCGAGACCTGAGACGGGTGAGTTAGAACGAGTAGCGACGCATACCGCCATCCACCAGCAATACGGTGCCGGTGATGTAGCTTGCGCGAGGGGAAGCAAGGAAGGTGACTGCGTTAGCCACATCTTCAGGCTGGCCAAAGTCACGCAGTGCAATTTCTCGGTCGGCGAATTTTTTACGCTCTTCGCCCGGATACAGACGGCGGATCTGAGCCGTATCGATCAGCCCAGGCTGTACACAGTTCACCGTGATACCGTGCTGGCCAAGCTGTTCAGAAAGACCTTTTGACCATACGACGATACCGGCTTTAGCCACCATTGCCGCGTTGACGACTTCCGGCTCAAGATTGCCGGAGAGGCTGATGATTGCTCCGGACTTACGCTGAAGGAAGTTTGGCAACAGTTTTTGGGTCAGCTGACGATGACGGTCAAAGTTCAGCGTCATGCCTTCGATCCATTGTTCTTCAGGAGCATCAATGTCCATCGGACGGCTGCCGCCCGCGTTGTTGACCAGGATGTCGATGTGACCCATAGCGGCCAGAGCAGCACTTGCAATTCTTTCTGGGCCGTCAGCCGCGACAAAATCCTGAACGAACGTGATCGGTGCTATACCACCCGCATCGGTGATTTCGCCTACCAAACTGACCAACAGCTCTTCGTTTCGCGCAGTAGCAAATACCTTCACACCTTCAGCGGCCAGGCTTTTGACAATGGCTCGTCCGAGCCCTTGGCTAGCACCGGTTACCAAAGCAGTTTTTCCAGCAAGTTGCATATCCATGGCGAGTCCTCGAATAGACAGATTGAAAAATACAGTGGGACGAACTGAGTGTTCGCCCTGATTCGAGGAGCAATTTAGGCCTTGCTGAATGGGGGATAAACGGCCCGATTAGAACTTGATTAGTACCGTGTCGTTACCAATCGCTCTCACTTAAGACCTGCCTCGGAGAACAGTTCCATCAACCACTCCATGAACACACGAACTTTTGGTGAAAGGTGACGACGGTCGGTCAGGAGCATTGATACGGGCTTTGCGACTGTACGCAGTTGCGGAAGGACTTCAATCAGTTCTCCCGAGTCGATATGCCTCTGTAGCGAGGGCCGCAATCCTTGAAGCAATCCGAGCCCGGCCAGGCCGCAAGAGAGAAAAGCTTCGGAGTCGTCGACCACGATCCCGCTTTGGACTTTGACGGAAATGACGCCATCTCCATCCTGAAATTTCCACGGCATGATCTTGCGTCGATGCTCAATGAGGAAGTTGACTGCCAGGTGGTTATCCAGTTCATCCAGGGATTTAGGCGTACCGAATCGCTCAAAATAAGAAGGCGCGGCACAGGTCACCATAGGCACCAACCCGATACGGCGCGCTATCAAACTCGAGTCGTCCAGCTCGCCCAGGCGGACGGCGCAATCTATGCCCTCAGCAATGAGATCAATTTGATGATCAGTCGATCCCAGCGTCAGTTCGACTTGTGGGTAGAGGTCTCGAAATCCGGGAAGCGCAGGAATGATGATCGCTTTTGCCAGTACGACAGGAACGTCCACCCGTAGCTTGCCTCGCGGTGGGCGTGTGGGCGAAAACCAGTCGAAGGTATCTGCAAGATCGCCCAATAATTGCTTACATCGGTTGTAAAACTCCTCACCCTCCGGAGTGACGTTGACCCGTCGAGTGGTTCTATGAAGCAGCTGGACGTTCAATTCACTCTCAAGGTTCTGGATAGCCTTCGAGAGTGCAGGGCGGTGCAACTGGAGAGCTTCCGCTGCGCGCGTATAGCTACGTTGCTCAACAACAGCAACGAATATCTCCATCGCCTCGATCATATTCATCTAGAAGCCTCGAAGCTGCAGTTCTCAGCAGGAATCTGCCGATCGCTGCAAGTGTAATCGAGTGCGAAATATTGCACGTTCTTCACCTACGGGTTAACGCAGGGCGCTACAGAACGCCCGGATGGCCTCGCAAGCCTGACACAATGAAGCGTCATCCAGAGCATAGGCAATGCGAATATAGGGGCCAAGGCCAAAGGCGCTGCCATGCACCACGGCCACATCCGCTTCGTCGAGCAGCGCATGCGCCACATCTTCGTCGGTGTGCAGAACTCGCCCGCCTGGGGATGTTCGGCCAATCAGTCCGGCGCAGGAGGCGAATGCATAGAACGCACCTGCTGGAGCCGCGCATTCGAGTCCTGGAATGTCGTTTAGCAGCGTCACCATCAAATCTCGGCGGCGCTGGAACACGACACGGCTTTCGTGGATGAAATCCTTAGGCCCCTCCAGTGCTGCGAGTGCCGCCTGTTGCGAGATCGAACTGGCGCCAGAGGTTTGCTGGCCTTGCAGTTTTTCCATGGCCTCCAGCAACCAGCGCGGCCCGGTGGCAAAACCGATGCGCCAGCCGGTCATGGCGTAGGCCTTGGAGACACCGTTCATGGTCAGGGTTCGCGGAGCCAGTCGTGGCTCCGCCTGGGCCAGGGTATGGAACGCTTGATCGTCGAAGATCAGGTGCTCATAGATGTCGTCGGCCAGGATCAGTACATGGGGGTGATCCAGCAACACCGCCGCCAGTGCGCGAAGCTCAGCCTCGCTGTACACCGCGCCGGTGGGATTGGACGGTGAGTTGAGGATCAACCAGCGGGTTTGCGGGGTGATCGCGGCGGCCAGTGCCGGGGGCGTCAGCTTGAAACCGGTGTCGGCGTCGCAGGTGACGATCCGCGCTTCACCGCCGCACAGTTGCACCATCTCCGGGTAGCTGACCCAGTACGGCGCCGGCACGATAACCTGGTCGCCCTCGTTGAGTGTTGCAGCCAGGGCGTTGTAGATCACCTGTTTGCCACCGTTGCAGACGAGGGTGTCTTGCCAGGTGACGTCCAGGCCATTCTCGCGGCGGAATTTGGCGGCCACTGCTTCTCGCAGTGAACGGACCCCGGCGACCTGGGTGTAGCGGGTATGGCCGTGTTCAATGGCATTAATGGCCGCTTCGCGCACATGCCTGGGGGTATCGAAGTCGGGCTCGCCGGCGCACAGCGAAATGATCTTCGCGCCTTGTGCCCGGCGTTCCGCCACCCGGTCCATGATCCGGTAGGTCGCGGAAGGTTGCGCGCTGGCCAGGCGCTGGTTCAGTCGTTGGATATCAAGGCTCATGCGCGGGTTCTCCACTCGGTCAGGTTCATCAATTCCAGGGGCGAGCGGCCTTCGGTCAGCGCCTGCATCATCTGCGTTTCCTTGTTCGCGCGCACCTCGCCTTCGGCCAGGGTACGCGCCGCATCCGCCTTGGGGATGATGATGACGCCGTCATCGTCGGCCACCACCAGATCACCCTGAGCCACCAAGGCACCGTTGAAATTGAACGGTTGCCCCACCGACGGGGCGCTGGCCTTGACCGTGCCTTTGATCGAGATGCCACGGGCAAATACCGGGAACTGGCGTTTCTTCAGGGCCGCGATATCGCGTACGCCGCCATCGATCACCAGACCGACCACGCCAGCCGCTTCGGCCGCCACGGTGAGCACTTCGCCCCAGTAACCGGCGATGAAACCACCCGTGCCCACGACCAGTACGCTGCCACGGGGCACTCGTTCCATCGCCAGGTGCAGGGCCAGGTTGTCGCCCGGCGAACATTCCAGCGGGTAGGCGGGGGCGGCGATGAAGGCGCCGTCCCAGATCGGGCGGATCACACTGTCGACCGCGCAGGGCAGATGGGACGCTTCATACAGCGTCGAACTGCCCAGTACTTTTGCCCGTTGGTGAAAATCCGCGGGGAAGGGGAGCGTGCTCATCAGGCTTTCCTCTGCAGGCTGTGGTAGCCCAGGGCGGCCCGGGCTTCCTTAAGGGTTTTGCCCTGAGCGATCAGGGCACGAATGTCGGCTTCGACCGATTCGATCTGACGGGCACACGCCGCCACTTCCGCCGCACGCGCGCGAGGCACGATCACCACGCCGTTGGCGTCGGCGACCACGATGTCTCGGGAGCAGACCCGTGCGGTGCCGATCGACACTGGCTGGTTGACCGACTGCACCTGCACCCGGTCTTTGCCGGTACGCATGAAGCGGCCCTTGCTGAAGATCGGATAGCCATCGCCCAGCGCCTTGTTCACGTCGCGGCATACGCCGTCGATGACCGTGGCGGCGATCTGCCGGGTGCCGGCGTACTGGGTCATGATGTCGCCCCAGACGGTGCAGTCGGTGCGACCGCTGTTGTCGATGACCACCACGTCGCCGGGCGCCACGTCGTCGATGAAATCGCCCACGGTGCCAGGCGGTACGCTAGCCGAGACGTATTGCACGGTGAACGCCGGACCGACGATGACCTTGCTGTAGTTGTCCAGGGGCGCCACACCGAGGCATTGGCCGGGCAGGCCTAGTTTGTCCAGGGCATCGGAGACACCCGGAGTGTCCAGACCTTCAAACAAGGCGACCAGTTCTTTGTCTTCGATATTCATCAGGCGTGCTCCACGTGGATCGCTTCGAATTGGGTGTCATGCATCACTTCGGCTACCGAGCGACCGCTGCGGACTGCCTCGACCATGCCGTCCTGGCGGCGAGCAATACGCTCGCCAAGGTCGACCACTTTCTCGATATGGGTTGAGGGCACGAACACCGTGCCGCAGGTATCGGCGATGACATAGTCGTTCTCGCTGACATCGACGCCGGCGACGTTGATCGTCACGCCAGCATCGATCTGCACCACCCGATTGCGCGCGCTGATCATGGTCACGCCACGGCCGTAAACCGGGTAACCGATGGCTTCGCTACCGTCGATGTCGCGACTGAAACCGTCGATCACCGTGCCGCGCACTTTCTTGCCGGCCGCTGCGTTGGCGAGGATGTCACCCCAGCAGGAGATGCCTTCGATACCACCGGCGATCACCAGCACGCGATCGTCGCTGTCGATCTGTTCAACCACCGGGGTAATCAGGTGCACCGTGGGCGCACTGTCGGATTTTGGCGCCAGCAGCACCGTACTGGCGCGGCCGACGATCCTTGGGCAGTTCCACAACGGGCGCAGCCCAACGGTGGCACCCGGCAGGCCGAGGAAGTCGAGCGCATCGGAAACCGTATTGGTATCCAGCGCCGCCAAGCGATCCAGCAAACTTTTATTGATCATGGGAAAGCCCCTGTGGTGACGGAGGCGCCCAGTGTCAGTGAGACAATTTGATAGGTATATTACTAATCACAGATACGTTAGATACGTTAAACCTATGGATTAGCCATGATCAATTTTCGTCTGATTCGTCATCTCTGGTTGTTCCTCGCGGTGGCCGAAGAACAGAATTTCGGCCGCGCGGCCAAACGCCTGGGCATGTCCCAGCCACCGCTGAGCGAGCAGATACAGGTGTTGGAGCAGGCGCTCAAGGTCAAGCTGTTCGACCGTTCGCGACGCGGGGCGAAACTGACCCCTGTTGGCGCCGCGATCCTGCCGGCGGTGCGCAAGTTCGCCGACCAACTGGAGCGTCTGGAACTCGCCGTGGAGGAGGCGGTGGCGGGGCAGTCGGGGATGTTGACCATTGGTGCGATTTCCACGGCGATGTTCGATGTGTTGCCGGGGCTGATCGAGCAGTTGAAGAACGATTACCCGCACCTCACCGTGTCCGTGCGCGAAATCGACAGCGTCGAAGCCGTCCCGGCGCTGGAGGCCGGTGATATTGATTTGGCCTTCGCCCGGCTGGACGGTGATCTTGGCGCTTCGATCAATTCACTGCCGCTGCTGGAGGATCGCCTGGTGGTGGCGCTGCCCAGTGATCACCCCTTGGCTTCGCGCACACGCATCAGTCTGTCCAGTCTGTCCAATGAGCCGTTGGTAATGTTTTCCCGCAAGGTCAGCCCGGTGTACTTCGACAATCTGATCGCGACCTGCCGGGCCAGCGGGTTTTCCCCTCGGGTGCTGCATGAAGTGCGTTCCGTCGCTTCGCAAATTGCTTTTGTCAGCTATGGCCAAGGCATCGCACTGGTGCCGGCGTCACTGAAAAAACTGGCGCCGGACAACGTTGTGTTTCGGGCGCTGAGCCAGAAGCTCAATGTCGTGACCACCGCAGTGGCCTGGAATGCCGATCGGCCCAATCCGGTGGTGGAGGACGTCGTTGCCCGGTTCCGGGCCAAGGTGTGAGTTGGCCCAAGGACTGTGTGCGAACACCGATTGATAGGATTGGCCTATGAAAGCCTTCCTCAATCAGGAATTTACAGAACACCCGATTCCCTTGAAATTGCGAGCCTGGCTGCCGGCAACCCAGGCTCGGCGTAACCTTTCCGCTCAAGGAGTCCAACATCTTGCCCTCACCAGAAACGTTCACTCACGTGCAACTCCCTCTGACGGTGGAGGGTGTCCAGCTGAACGTGGCCGCCATCCATCGCGACGGCCACCTGGCGCCGATTGTGTTCCTGCATGGGTTTGGTTCGACCAAGGAGGACTACGCCGATATCGTGCATCAGCCCGCGTTTGCCGGTCACCCTTTCGTTGCTTACGACGCACCGGGTTGCGGTGAAAGCCAGTGCAGTGACCTTTCCAGGATTTCCATTCCCTTTCTGCTGCAGACGGCGCTGCAAGTGCTGGCGCATTTCGGTATCGAGCGCTTCCATCTGGTCGGCCACTCAATGGGCGGGCTGACCGCGCTGATGCTGGCCCATCAGTTCCCGGATAGGGTGCTCAGCTTCGTCGATATCGAGGGCAATATCGCCCCGGAAGACTGCTTCCTCAGCCGGCAGATAGTCGATTATCCGAGCGACGATCCCGAGGCGTTTTTCGCCGCCTTCATCGAACGTGCCCGGCACGCCCCGGCGTATGCCAGCGCACTCTATTCCGCGAGCTTGCGGCACAAGGTGCGTGGCGGTGCGGTGCGAGGGATTTTTCAGTCGATGGTCGACCTCTCCGATAACGCCGACCTGATGAGCAAGTTCCTCGGGTTGAAGTGCCCGCGAATGTTCATGTACGGCGAACGGAACGCGTCATTGTCCTACTTGCCACACATCCAGGCAGAAGGTGTGCGGCTGGCGCCCATTCCCGAGTGTGGGCATTTCCCGATGTATTCCAATCCGATCGCGATGTGGCAACAGATCGCCGATTTCCAGGCGAGCACTGCGCAATAACAAAACAGGGCGCAGAACCTGTGGGATCGCGGCACCGCGCGCTCCCACAGGACTTTTGGCGCTCAAATTTCTTGGTCAGACCCCGGCAGCGCTCGGTTTTGAGTAACCCTTGAGCCCGGTGCGCTCTTCGATCTCACCGGAACCGCTGATGTACCCGTAGCGAGACAGATTCGGCATCAACATCGCGGCGATGAAGGTGATGGTCACCACCGCGGCGACATAGAAAAAGAAATACTCCTCGATCCCCTGGGATCGCAGCGACAAGGCGACGTACTCGGCAGTGCCGCCGAATGCCGCATTGCCGACGGCATACGGAAAGCCCACGCCCAGAGCGCGCACGGCAGGTGGGAACAGTTCGGCTTTGACGATCCCGGCGATCGGGGTGTAGAGCGAGGCAATGGCCAGCCCGCCAAACACCAGCAGAAACGCCATAAACGGGCTGCTGACCGACTGCAATGAATAGAGCAGGGGAATCACCAGCAACATGGCCAACCCGGAAAACATCAGCATGTGCGCCTTGATCCCGATGCGGTCGGCGAGCAAACCAAAGAGCGGCTGGCAGAGCATGAAGCCGACCAGGGCGGCGGTCATGATGAAGCTCACCGTTTCCGGGCTGAAGCCTGCGGAGATCACCAGGAATTTCTGCATGTAGGTGGTGAAAGTGTAGAAGTACAGCGAGCCACCGATGGTGAACGCCACCACCAGAGCGACCGCCCGTTTGTGTTTGAACAGGCCGCGCAGAGAGCCGGCATCTTTGCGGTTCATGTCTTTTTTGGTTGCGGTTTCATGCATGGCCCGCCGCAGATACACCACCACGATCGAGCTCAGGGCGCCGATGAAGAACGGAATCCTCCAGCCCCATTCGCGCAACTCTTCGCCGGTCAGGGTTTGCTGGAGAATGACCACGGTCATCAAGGCCAGCAACTGACCGGCAATGATGGTGAAGTACTGGAAGGAACCATAGAAACAGCGACGACCTGGTGTCGCAATTTCGCTGATGTAGGTGGCGCCGGTGCCGTACTCCGCGCCGACGGACAGGCCCTGAATCAACCTGGCCACCACCAGCAGGATTGGTGCCGCGACCCCTATGGTTGCGTAGGTGGGCATGACGGCGATCAGCAGCGAGCCGGCGCACATCATGAACACCGAGATAATCATCGACACCTTGCGGCCACGGGTGTCGGCAATCCAGCCGAAGATCCAGCCTCCGAGCGGGCGCATGAAAAAGCCGACGGCGAAGACACCCGCAGTCGACAATAACTGGCTGGTGGTGTCCCCCTTGGGGAAAAACGAAGCGGCAAAGTAGATGGCGGTGTAGGCGTAAATGAAAAAGTCGTACCACTCCACCAGATTGCCCGAGCAGGCACCCATGATGGCTTTGACGCGGTTCGGCGCTCTCATCGGAGCGGCTGCGGCAGCGTGGTCTTTGGCGTCTGTGATTGATGCGGACATGCTGTTCACCCTTTCTTCAAGGCGAGGCGATACGAGGAGCACGCTGATGCGTGTCCGACGTGACTGGCTCGATGGGTTGTCGGGTTTAACGAAGCGGAGTGAACTCGTTCGTGGCCGGGTTTACTGAAGAGAACGGGGAGGGAGGATGCACGAGCATGGCGAGCTGTACGTGGCCCGGGAAAATCGGACAGGTCAGGTAAGACGAAGCATTGAACATCATGGCGCGAGCCCTCGAATCTTATTCTTGTAGTGAGTCGAGCGCTCTTTGGCGCCGACGTTGATTGCACGCTACCGCAGAGTCAGGAGGCTAATAAGCCGTCAGGCAGGCCTAACTGATATACCTGAATTCTATAGCTTGGCATGCAGCCCCGGCGCGCTGGGGGATACAGCCGACTCGCCAGTCCTGAGGCCCCGCGACACACGGTTGGCGAGGCATTCCAAGGTGCGCAAATGCGATTACACTCACAACACTTTCGACGCATATCGCGCCGAGCCCGATGCTGACTGGCCTGGTAATGGATGTCGTTCAACTCAAGACCCTGATTCATGTGGCCGAGCTGGGCAGTCTCAGCAAGGCCTCGGATCGTCTTCACATCGCGCAGCCGGCCCTGAGCCGGCAAATCCGGTTGCTGGAAAAGGAACTCGGCACCTACCTGTTCGACCGACATGGGCGAGGCATGGAAATTACCGAGGCCGGCCGCGAAGTGCTGGCCCATGCCACCCGAGTCATGGAAGAGATGGAGTCCATCCGAAGCTCGGTGGTGGGCGGAAAAACCTCTTTTCGGGGAACGGTGGTCATCGGGACAACGCCGACGGTCGCGGAAATCGTCACCGTCCCTCTGGTGCGCAAGATCAAAGAGGCGCATCCGAATCTCGGCATCAGGTTTTCCTCGGCCTTCAGCGGCTACCTGCTGGATTGGGTTCAGCGTGGCGAGTTGGAACTGGCGATTTCCTACGATCCGCAACCCCTGCACACGCTGCGTATTGTGCCGGTGATGATGGAAAACCTGCTGTTGGTCGGCCCTGCCAGCGCCAACCTGCGTCTTGATACGCCGGTGTCGTTCGCGTCGCTGGCCGAGCAACAGTTGGTATTGCCCAGCGCCCGACATGGCCTTCGGGTGATTTTGGATAATTGTGCGCGTGAAGTCGGGATCAAGCTCAAGACCAGCGTTGAAGCCGATTCCTTCGGCGCGATGATCGACCTGGTCCGCAATGGCTTCGGTTTGACCGCTTTGCCGTTGGCCTCGATTTACGCGCAAATCGAAGCGGGCGTGCTCAGTGCGGCACCGTTGGTCGACCCCGCTCCCATGCGTAAATTGGTCCTGGTCTTTCCCGCGGACAGGCGCGTCAGCCCGGCCGCGAAATTTGTCGGGGATGCCTTTATCGAAATTGCAGCCGATCTGGTCAATCGCAAAATCTGGGCCGGGCACATGCTTTGAGCCATCGGCCAATCTGTTAGCCCCTACCCGTTGTTGCGCAGCTGCTCACGACTTCTGCTTTTTTCTCACCACTGATGACACTGTCTTGAACCATCAAACGCGACTGCCTGGCGTATTCGGCATTTTTATATTGGGGATGCTGCAAGTTCTGGTCTGGGGAGGTTCGTTCTTCCTGATGGCCGTCATGGCTGAGCCAATCATGAAAGAGACCGGCTGGGCCAGCCAATGGGTGTATGGCGCGCTGTCTCTGAGCATTCTGGTTTCTGCAATGCTGGCGCCATTGACCAGCCGGCTTATCGCCCGCTACGGCGGCCGCCCCATCCTTGCCAGTAGCGGCCTGGGCGTCGCCATCGGGTTGTTTCTGATGGCGAGCTCGACCTCGTTGCCGATGTTTCTTTTGTCTTGGGCAGTGATTGGCGTCGGTATGGCGCTGGGGCTGTATGAAGCGTTGTTCGCCGCTTTAGGTTCTCTGTACGGGGAGCGGGCGGGCAGTGCGATTACCGGGATCACGCTTATTTCAGGGTTTGCGACAACGCTGTCATGGCCAGCGGTTGCGTTGGTCATCGAGCACGTTGGCTGGCGCACGACGTGCTTGGCATACGGGGTGTTATTGGTCATTGCCGTAGCACCGCTTTATCTCTGGGTGCTGGCGCGGGGCGCGGGGCCACTCGCAAAAAGCCGTGCCATGAGTGATGAACGCCTCTCGATCGACCGGCGGATCTACCTGCTGCTCACACTGATTTTTGCGTTGGGTGCAGTGATCATGACGGCGATGTCTGTCCAGCTGATTTCATTGTTGCAGGGGCAGGGCTATTCGCTCGCAGCCGCCATCGGACTGAGCGCCTTGCTGGGTCCAAGTCAGGTAGGTTCACGTGTTCTACAAGTGTTTTCGCGAAAGAGACATCCAATCTGGACGACATTGATCTGCGTGGTATTCGTGGCAGTTGGTCTGTTGCTGGTGACCATGGCGCCGGCAATGACCGCAGTGGGACTGGTGATCTACGGCGCGGGTAATGGTTTGCGGGCGATCGTTCGAGGACTGCTGCCGCTGGCCCTTATGTCGCCCACCCATTATGTTTTGCTGATGGGGCGCATGGCTCGGCCTTCGCTCATTGGACAAGCCTTGACTCCCCTCGCTGGCGGCTACCTATTGCAGACCTGGGGCGCTGGCGGAGTGCTTGCGGGCTTGAGTTCGTTGGCCGTATTGAATGTGCTGTTGGTATTTTTGCTCATTCGGTGGGTGTGAAAAAACTAATCACTTCACGACAATTTTTTAGCTCTTCACAATGGCCGCTTTCGAAAGCAGTCGGCTTCCGTACCGGCGAAGAGTGTGTAGTTAACTGACTGCACAATTTATAAAGTTCCGCAGGAAAATCGAGTTGTCACTGCGACGCCAGGCGAGTGTAAGCCGGGCGATGGGGGAGACATCATTGATCGCTTTGAAAACCACCCCTGTGGCATGCACTTGCTGCATCGACGCCGGTACAAGCGAAACCCCTAATTCTGCCGCTACCAAATGCACGACAGAGGCAAGTTGTGGAGCGCTTTGTCCCAGAATCGGGTCAAAACCAGCATCGCGGCAAGCAGCGATAACGGTGTCGAACAAGGTGGGTCCTACTTCCCTGGGATAGAGAATAAACGGGTCCTTACTGAGATCTTTCAGGTTCAATTTTTTCTGGCGTGCAGCCACATGACATTTCGGTAGAACCGCGAGCAATGGTTCCTCCGATAGAGTTCGCATCGTCAAATGATCAGCTTCAGCTACTCCAGGGCGTATAAAAACCGCGTCCAGGTCACCTTCGTTAATGCCTGCCATCAATCGAATGGTATTGCTTTCCTCCAGGGTCAAATCAACATCCGGGTAGGCCCGTCGAAAATTACGAATCGCCGCAGCCACGACCGGATTGAAACTTGCGGAGGCAGTGAAACCTATGCGCAGCGCCCCTAACTCGCCCCGAGCGGCTCGTTGAGCCGCGTGCGTTGCTCGTTCTACCTGAGCCGGTATGTTTCGAACCAGGTCATGAAACGCCTGCCCTGCCGCAGTCAATTCTGCGCCTTGCGGAATTCGGTGAAATAACCGGGTGCCCACTTCACGCTCCAGGTCGCGGATCTGCAAGCTCAATGGAGGTTGACCGATGCCGATGTTCTGAGCCGCACGGGTGAAATTCTGCTCTTGAGCGACGGCTAGAAAGTAGCGGATGTGACGTAACTCCATAGCTAATAGCTCCATAGGTATTTGTAAAACATATGAAGATCGACAGTTCCATACAATAGTCCATTGGCATTTGTCTAGCTATGGTGGTTCACGCGCCGGCAAGGATCACAGCACGCCTTGCGGCACCGTCACCCCCTCTGGAGTAGAAAATGTCCGTACGTATGCGCAGTGCTCTTTTCACGCCGGCAACACACCCTGAACGTTTCGCCAAAGCCGAGGAGGTGGATGCCGATTTTTTGATCATTGATCTGGAAGACGCGATAGCGCCTAAAGACAAAAAAAGTGCTCGTGCTACTGCTTTCACCACACTCAATGCTGCCAAGGAAGCGCGGTTCCCTTGCATTATTCGTATCAACGGACTGGATACGTCTGCGGGGCTTTGTGACGTGCTTGAACTGCTGGAAAGTCCGGTTCAGCCTGAATTTCTGCTACTTCCAAAAACCGAATCCGTTGCACATTTGCAGATAGTGGACCGTCTGCTCAGCGAAAAAGGTCTGAGCACTCGTTTGATCGGATTGATCGAAAGCGCAGTAGGGCTCAAGGCGGTGGCAGACATCGCACATGCGACGCCCCGACTCGCCGCCCTCATGTTCGGGGCTGCGGATCTGGCGGCGGATTTAGGCTGTGGACCCTTTGCAGCGAATCTCACCTTCGCACGTGTATCGCTTGTGAGCGCGTGCGCGACAGCGGCTATCGCTGCTATCGATTCTCCTTTTTTCGATATTCGCGACTTGGCCGGGCTTGAGCGGGCAGCGCTCCAGGCTGCCGACATGGGGTTTGCCGGTAAAGCGGCGATCCACCCAAATCAGATTGCTGCCATCAATCAGGCGTTCACACCGACCGTCGATGAGATCGCCGCAGCGCGGGCCATTCTGATCGAAAATTGTCGAGGCGTGGGGCAAGTGAACGGTGTCATGGTCGATGAGGCCGTCGCTCGCCAAGCCCGCCGAGTGCTGGCCCGCGCAGGCCAATCTGCTGAAGTATAAGGACCGGCAAACCTGATCTCATGCACTATCGAGTATTTCCTGGCTGACAAAGAATCTCTATCAGGTGATCTCGCAACACATTCTTTTCACGCGGGCTGCGTTGTACGCACACTCGCAAATCACGCTTGGCCCATCCCTCTACAAGATCGATAACCTGAAGGCGATCCAGGTCTGCTGGCTCTAACGCTGAGCGTGGAGCGATGCCGATACCCGCTCCCGATGAGACCAGACGGGCAATCGCCCGAAATCCGGAGACCTGGACGCGCACATCCAAGCGCCCGCCAAGGGCGCTGGCGTGATTCATCAAAAAGGTATGCAGTGCGGCGCCGGATTGAAGGCTGATAAATGGGAGCCCCAGGCATTCGGAAAAACTAACCGAATGCTGGTTGTCGAATCGGCCGTTTAACGGCGCCAACAGGACTAACTGGTCTTGCCTGTAGGGCAGAAACTCCAGGTCTGGGTGGTCAGACTCCAGCGCTACGACTCCGATGTCGGCACGGCCTGCGGACACGGCTGAAATAATGTCATGGCTCAATCGTTCCTCGAGGGTGATGCGGACATTGGGGTACTTGGAGAAAAAGCGCGCCAGGTCATCCGGCAAATATGAGCTGATGGCATTGTTGTTGGCAAAAAAGGTCACATGGCCGATCAAGCCATTGGCGAACGGTTGCAAGTCAGTCGTCATCTGCTCCAACTGAGCCATGCAGCGTCTTGCATGTTCGACCAGCACATGACCCGCCGGGGTCAAACCCACACCCCTGGCCTGGCGCAGCAGCAAGGGTGTCCCGAGGCTGGCTTCAAGCCCTTTTATGCGCAAACTGACTGAGGAGGGGGCCAGATTACAGCGCTCGGCGCCGCGCGACAGATTGCTTTCCTCGGCGACGGCCAAGAAGACCTTAAGGTCGATCAAGTCGTACAACATTGCGTTAGTCTCCGGCGAAATCATGAGAATTTTTTCTAATTTAACCTCTTGTAAGCCCTGCAGTGTTTGTATTTTACAAACTCAGTCTTCGTAAAAGCTCGCTGCTCCCCTGACCGTGGTTTGCACATACTTGTGCACGCAAACTGTCTATGGGAGAACCTTATGTCCACTACAAAACCTTTAAAAGGCATTACCGTCGTTTCCATCGAACAGGCGTTGGCCGCGCCGTTGTGTACCTCTCGTTTGGCGGAGATGGGTGCAAGGGTCATCAAGGTCGAGCGCGCAGAAGGGGACTTTGCCCGGGGCTATGACGATGCCGCCAAAGGTCACTCTTCGTATTTTTTGTGGACCAACCGAGGCAAGGAGTCGCTGGTACTGGATTTCAAAAATGCCGCCGACGCGTCGCTGCTCAAACGGATCATTGCCAGCGCCGATGTCTTTGTTCAAAACCTGGCGCCCGGTGCCCTTGCTCGCGCCGGGTTTGACAGCTCGGAACTGCGCGAACTGAATCCACAATTGATCACCTGCGATATCAGTGGTTACGGTACTGAGGGGCCCGCCAGTGGTTTGAAAGCGTATGACCTGTTGGTCCAATGCGAAAGCGGTCTGGCCGGCATCAGTGGCTCACCTGAAGGCTATGGCCGGATCGGCGTGTCGATATGCGATATCGGGGCAGGGTTGAATGCTGCGATTGGTGTGCTTTCTGCGCTGCAGTTACGTGAAAGAACCGGGCAGGGCACTGGCATCTCCGTCTCGTTGTTCGATGGTGCCGCGGACTGGATGACCATTCCTTACTTGCACGAGATCTATGGCAATGGTGCTCCTACACGCCAGGGTCTGCGCCACCCTTCAATTGCTCCATACGGTGCTTATACCACCGGCGATCAGCGCGACATCGTGATCAGCATTCAGAACGAACGCGAATGGCAGCAGTTCTCTAACCTGTTTCTTGAAGGCACCGGCGCATCTACTGATCCTCGTTTTGCGTCCAACACAGAACGCGTCCGTAACCGAGACGCTTTGGATGCGCTGATCAGTGCGTCCTTCGCCAGCCTGAGCGCCGAACAGGCGATCCACAAACTGGGTCAGGCCAATACCGCTTTTGGTCAGGTGCGCTCCGTCGCCGAGATGGCAGAACATCCAGGCCTTCGTAAATGGCCAATGGCAGTCGAGACCGGTGAAGTCGAGATGATTGCGCCTCCGGTACGCGCTCCTTGGGACGATCAGCGATTTGAAAAAGCTCCGCTCCTGGGCGAACACAGTGATCGGCTGCGCAAAGAATTCCAGGTGACAGCAACACAGAACAAACAAGAGGAGGTCCCTGCATGAGCACTATTGATCTTCAACACCTTCGGCAATGGATCGGCAAGACCCATGTCGACCGCGATGTCCTGTCTTCACGCCATGCGCGTTTGATGGCTGCCACACTGGGCATTCCACAAAGCGATTTGGTCTCGGGTCATCCATTGCCGCCATTGTGGCACTGGTTGTATTTTCTGGACGGACTGGCGCCTGAAGAGTTGGGACGTGACGGTCACCCGGCACGAGGTGGCTTCTTGCCTCCCGTGCCGCTGCCGAATCGCATGTGGGCCGGTGGACAGCTTGAATTCAAGAAAGCATTGCCGTTGGATGGCAGCGTCGAGAAACGCTCCAGTATTGTTTCAATCGAACACAAACAAGGTCGTAGTGGCGAGCTAGTGTTTGTCACCGTATTGCATGAGATTTTGCATGCTGGCGAAGTTGCCATTTCCGAACACCACGACATCGTCTACAAGGAGGCAACTCCCGTCGACTCGAACAAACCCTTCGCCGCGATGCCGCCAGCCACTCATTCCTATGAATGGCTGCCGACCTCGACCACGTTGTTTCGCTATTCAGCACTGACTTTCAATGGTCATCGCATTCACTATGACGCTGATTACTGTCGAGATGTTGAACACTACGCGAGTCAAGTAATACATGGTCCACTGAACGCAACTCTGCTGGCAGGCTATGCCGAACGTATCGCGGGTAAACCAGTAAAACTCTTTAATTATCGAGGCGTTCGTCCTGCCTTGTTGGGAGCGACGCTAACATTAAATGCTGTCTATGAAGGTGACAACTTACTGTTATGGGTCAGTTTGCCTGATGGCGCAGTCTCGATGCAGGCGCGCGCCAGTTTTTGAGTCTGCATTGCAGTGAAAAGTGCACGATGAAGTCACATCAGGAAGATTAATATTTCAGTTGGGGTGGCTTTTATCCTAAATGTTTTATTGATTGATTAGATGATCAAGCAGGCAGTCTGTGTGAGTGACTTTTGTCTTCGCATAGACTGTTGTTGTGCTGGTGGTTTAGCGCGTAAACGCGTCAACAGATTATTTCCGCTCGTGGAGATTGAAATGATAATAATAAGTAATGTTGATAACAGTGCAGTCAAGCGTCCTCCCATTACAAATAAAGCACGGGTTCGAGCGATACTCGGAGCTTGCTCGGGCAATTTGGTTGAGTGGTATGATTTTTTTATTTATGCCTATACCTCTATCTATTTTGCATCGCTGTTCTTCCCGGCAGGAGATCAAAACAGTCAACTGTTAGCGACAGCTGGAATTTTTGCTGTCGGCTTTTTTATGCGCCCCCTCGGTGGTTGGATATTTGGTTACATTGCGGATACGCGCGGTCGAAAAATATCAATGATCATTTCAATCTTCATGATGTGCGGTGGTTCTTTGATGATCGCGATCATGCCAACGTATGAGTCGATTGGTGTCGCGGCCCCCGTCCTGTTGGTTGTAGCGAGGCTGATGCAGGGCCTTTCGGTGGGCGCGGAGTACGGAACAGGCGCCACTTACATCAGTGAAATGTCGACTGCCGGGCGCAGATCATTTTTCGGTTCATTCCAATATTCCACCATTATTGCAGGTCAGCTACTTGCGTTGCTGACGGTTGCGGTTCTTCAGCACGTATTGCTTCCGGACGATTTGAAAGCCTGGGGTTGGAGAATTCCATTTTTAATCGGCGCGATTAGCGCCATTGTGGTCGTGTTTCTACGTCGATCCATGACCGAAACAGCCTCAGTAAAAGAAATGAAGAGTAAGGAGGCCGGATCCATTCGAGCGTTGCTAAAGCATAAGCGAGCGGTGATTTTAACGGTGGCCATCACCATGGGATGTTCGCTTTACTATTATACGTTCACATCCTATATGCAGAAATACTTGGTGTTGTCGGTGGGGCTGGATGCGGGGACGGTCAGTTTCATTATGACGTCTGCCTTAGTGTGCTTCATGATTTGTCAGCCATTTTTCGGCATGCTGGCAGACCGTATTGGCGTGAAAAAAAGCATGATGATATTTGGTGGTTTGGCAACCGCTTTGGTTGTGCCAATTTTAATCACGTTAAAGACGGTGTCGAGCCCATATGCAGCATTTGCGCTAATTATGTCTGGTCTCCTTATCGCCGCATTTTATACGCCCGTCACGGGTGTGCTTAAAGCGGATCTTTATCCTGCTTCTGTCAGGGCGTTGGGCGTTGGCCTGCCTTATGCGATCGGCAATGCATTGTGTGGCGGTACCGCCGAGTACGTGGCATTGATGCTTAAATCGATGGGGATTGAAAGTTACTTCTTTTATTACGTAGCGGCATTGGTATGCGTGACGTTCATCGCTTCGATATTAATGCCTGATTTGCGTAAGCACGGGTATCTGGATGGCACTGGAACGGTCGAGGACAATTTCGCGAAGTCGCCTGAGTACGGTCGTAGTGCGCACTCGTAAATTGGACATGAGGTAACTATTGCGCTTTTGCCACTGTTGCATGTGCCACGAACACATGAGGCAGTGGTTTTTTGATGATTGGGCTACCTGTAACCCAAATGTGTGGACAGGGACATTTACGCCATTGTCAGCCATGCACGCTGCTCAGATACTCGAACAACTTGGCCGCTTCCGGGGTCAGTTGCGCCTGACTCGCAACCCCCACGAACAAGGTGCGGTGCGCCCAGTCATCGCTCAGGTCGACAGCAATCAGACGGCTGCCGAGCAATTCGGCACGCACGGATGACAACGGCAAGATCCCGATGCCCAAGCCGGCTTCGATCATCCGACAGATGCCGTCGAAGCTGCTGACCTGGATCCGCACCTTGAGGATCTTGCCCGCACTGACGGCGGCATCGGTGATTCTGCGCAGCAATGAGCTGCCCTGGTTGAGCGCTACGTAATCGAAGCCAAGCGTGTCGGCAAAGGACACATTGCGCTCATTCGCCAGTTCATGGCCGACCGGCACCAGGAGCACGAGTCGGTCGTCACGATAGGGCAGTTTGTACAGGCCCTCGGCCGGTACGTTGTCGGCAAAAATGCCGATGTCGGCGCGCCCGTTTTCCACGGCTTGAATAATCGGTTCGCTGAGTGCTTCTTCCAGCCCGATACGCACGTTCGGGTTGGCGCGCAGGAAAGACGCGAGGTCGTCCGGCAGAAACTGGACGACGGCGGAAGTGTTGGCGAACAACCGCACATGCCCGCGCACCCCGACCGCGTAATCGCTGGCGTCGCATGCCATCCGGTTCACGCCTTCCAGAATCGTTCTGGCATGTTCAACGATCCCTTGTCCCGCGGCGGTCAGTTCGAGCCCCCTTGGCAGGCGCACGAACAGTGGGCACTGGGTGGTTCGCTCCAGCTCGGCTAACCGTTTGCTGGCCGCCGAGACCGTCATGTTGGCCTTTTCGGCGGCACGGGTCAGGTTGCCGGATTCGGCGGCGAAGATCAGCAGGCGCAACGACAGCAGATCGAAATGCAGGGGATTGATCATCAAGAGGATCCAAGGTTTTCCATTCTGGAAAGAGTAGTGGCGAAATTTGAAATTTTCATCTGCCCGGTTTGTGTCGATTATCCATGCCACAAGTACTCAACAAGAACGGGAAACGTCATGAGGTTACCTCTGCAAGGTGTCAAGGTCGTGGAGCTCGGTCAACTGATTGCCGGGCCATTTGCGGCGAAAATGCTCGGTGAATTTGGCGCCGACGTGATCAAGATCGAGCCTCCGGTCACCGGTGACCCGTTGCGCAAATGGCGCTTGCTGCATGACGGTACTTCCGTCTGGTGGGCCGCGCAATCTCGCAACAAACGCTCGCTGACCCTTGATTTACGCCAGCGTGAAGCCCAACAGGTGGTGCGCCAGTTGCTGGTCGACGCGGATGTACTGATAGAGAACTTTCGCCCAGGGACTCTGGAAAACTGGGGGCTGGGTTGGGACATGCTGCACGCGCTGAATCCGAAACTGATCATGCTCCGGGTCTCTGGTTACGGCCAGACCGGGCCGTACCGTGACCGTCCCGGATTCGGCGTGATCGGTGAAGCGATGGGCGGGTTGCGGCATCTTTCCGGCGAGCCCGGGCGGACCCCGGTAAGGGTTGGCGTTTCCATCGGCGACTCGTTGTCGGCCTTGCACGGGGTCATCGGGATTCTGCTTGCCCTGCGTCATCGCGAGCAGAACGGCGGTGACGGCCAGCAGATCGACGTGGCGCTGTACGAGTCGGTGTTCAACATGATGGAAAGCCTATTGCCCGAATACTCGGTGTTCAATGCCGTTCGTGAGCCCGCCGGCAGCAGTTTGCCGGGTATCGCGCCGACCAATGCCTATCGCTGCCGTGACGGTGGTTTTGCCTTGATCGCCGGCAATGGCGACAGCATCTATCAACGCCTGATGGAAGTGATTGGGCGCCGCGATCTGGGGGCTGATCCAGCGCTTGCGCAGAACCACGGCCGAGTGCTGCAGGTTGAGCGCATCGATGCCGCCATCTCCGAATGGACCGCGCGGCTCAGCCTCGACGAAGTCTTGTCGATCCTGACCGAGGCGCGCATCCCGGCCGGCCGGATTTACAACGCTGCCGACATTGCCCAGGACCCGCATTACCGGGCGCGCGACATGCTGCTCGACAGCCAGCTGGACGACGGCACGCCGGTGACCTTGCCCGGCATCGTCCCCAAGCTGGGTACCACGCCTGGCAGCGTGACTCGCTCGGCGCCGACCCTTGGTCAGCATACCGCCGAGATTCTTGGCGAGCTTGGCATCGACGCTGCGCAGCAAGCCGACTGGCGCCAGCGCGGCATCATTTGAACCGGAGAATCAACATGCAACGTCTTTTCTTGCAGGAAGTCGCAACCCGTGACGGCTTCCAGAATGAAGCGCGCTTTATCGAAACCGTCGACAAGATCGCCATGATAGATGCGCTCAGCCAGTGTGGTTTCGCCAAGATCGAGGTCACCTCGTTCACCTCGCCCAAGGCCATTACCGCGCTGCGCGACGCCGAGGCAGTGATGCAGGGCATCCGCCGCAATCCGGCGGTGGAATACACGGTGCTGGTGCCCAATGTGCGAGGGGCCGAGCGAGCCCTGGCGTGCAACATCGATGAAGCCAACCTGGTGATGTCGGTCAGCGAGCCGCACAACCGTTCCAATCTGCGCATGAGCCGCGAACAGTCGTTTGCCCAGCTCAGCGAAGTGGTCAGCGTGATCGGCCAGGGGCCGGTGGCGATCAACGTGTCGTTGTCGACCGTGTTCGGCTGCCCGATGCAGGGCGATGTTCCGGTAGGGGAGGTGTTGCACTGGGTCGAGCGCTTCGCCGAGCTGGGAGCTCGCGGCGTGACCTTGTGCGACACCACTGGCATGGCGTACCCGAGTCAGGTCGAGATGCTGTCCCGGGCCGTCCGTGAGCGTTTTCCGGCGCTGCAGCTGACCCTGCATTTCCACAATACCCGTGGCATGGGCCTGGCCAATGCGCTGGCGGCCATCGAGGCCGGGGTCGATCGTTTCGATTCGTCCCTTGGCGGCCTGGGCGGTTGCCCTTATGCGCCGGGGGCCAGTGGCAATGTGTGCACCGAAGACCTGTTGCACATGCTGCAGTTGATGGGTTTCAACACCGGGGTTGATCTGGACCGGGTGCTGGCGGTCGCCGCGCAGTTGCCGGGTCTGGTCGGTCACGACATTCCCAGCCAGATCCTCAAGGCCGGCAAACGCCTGGACCTGCACCCGATCCCCGCCCATGTCGCCAACCTGGAAAAACAGGTGCCGTCGGCCCGAGCCCAGGAGCTGCACTCATGATCGATCATCTCGACCATTTAGTGCTGACCACCATCGACCCCGTGGCTGCCGAGGATTTTTACGTGCGGGTCATGGGCATGCAGGTGCAAACCTTTGCTGGTGGGCGCAAGGCGTTCGCTTTCGGCCAGCAGAAAATCAACCTGCACGTGCGTGGCCACGAGTTCGAGCCCAAGGCGCATTTGCCGGTGCCGGGAGCGCTGGACCTGTGTTTTATCGCCTCGATCCCTCTGGACCAAATGATCGCGCACCTGGCCCGTGTCGACTGGCCCATCATCGAAGGCCCGGTGTTACGTACCGGTGCCACCGGGCCGATACGTTCGGTGTATGTGCGTGATCCGGACCTGAACCTGATCGAGATTTCCGAACCCGTCCAGCCGGAGCGTGCAGCATGAAAGTGGTATTTCTTGATAGCGATAGCCTGCCCGTGAGCATTGCTCGCCCGGCCTGGGTCTCGGACTGGCAGGACCGCCCCGACACGACACCGGACCAAGTGGTGGAAGCCGCCCGGGATGCCGATGCGGTGATCACCAACAAGGTGCGCATCGGTCGGGCTGAACTTGAGCAACTGCCGAACCTGCGCTTCATCTGCGTCGCGGCCACCGGTTACGACTGCATTGATTTGGCGGCCTGCCATGATTTTGCCGTAACGGTGTGTAACGTCCCGGCCTACTCGGCACAAAGCGTCGCCGAGTCGGTGATCGCGTCAATCTTCGCCCTGCGTCGACAGCTGTTCGCTTACCAGGCTGCGGCGCTGCGGGACTGGCCGGATTCGCGGCATTTCTGCGTCCATCGCGCGCCGATCCGGGATGTTCAGGGCAGCGTGTTGGGCATCATCGGCCGAGGTGGTATCGGCTTGGCTACGGCACGTCTGGCGAGCGCCCTGGGCATGCAGTTGCTGTTTGCCGAACACCGTGGCGTGGTCCCGGTGCGCAAGGGGTACCAGTCCTTTGAAACGGTGCTGGCGCAAAGCGACGTGATTTCTCTGCACTGTCCATTGACCGAGCGTACCCGACACCTGATCGGGGCCCTGGAACTGGCGCAGATGAAACCCGGCGCGTTGCTGATCAATACCGCTCGCGGACCGTTGGTGGATGAAGCGGCGGTACTCGATGCGCTGGACAGCGGTCGCCTCGGTGGCGCGGCCCTCGATGTGCTTTGCCAGGAGCCACCACCGGCCGACCACCTTTTGCTCAGTAGTCGCCACGCCAACCTGATCGTCACTCCCCACGTGGCCTGGGCCAGCCAGAGCAGCCTGCAACGGCTGGCCGACGGCATCCTTGGCAACCTGCAGGGCTACTACTTGGGGAACCTGATCAACCTCGTGTCGTGAAGGCTTCACCACCCAACAAGAAGGTCCACTCATGAAAACAATAACAATCACACCGGTCCGTCAGTTTGTCTCGTTGTTCATTGCCGCGCTGTCCCTGGGCGCATTGCTGCAGGTAACGCCTGCCGTGGCGGCCGCCATCGTGCCGCCAGGTGCTCCGGTGGTTGGGATGATCGATCACGTCGACCACATCGTCCTGACTGCCACCGACCCGCAAGCGACCATTCATTTCTACACCGAGGTGATGGGCATGCACCTGGAAAAATTCGGCGAGGGCCGGGTGGCTTTCACGTTCGGCAACCAGAAAATCAACATGCACGTGCGCGGTCATGAAATCGAACCCAAGGCCCACGTGCCCGTGCCAGGGGCCCTGGACCTGTGCTTTATCGCCAGCGCGCCACTGGACAAAGTCATCGCCCACCTCAAAACGGTGAACTGGCCGCTGGTGGAAGGTCCGGTGACCCGAACCGGGGCCCGGGGGCCCATTCGCTCGGTGTACCTGCGTGATCCCGATCTCAACCTGATCGAGATTTCCGAGTACATCCAGCAGTAATCATCCCCCGAACACTCTTTCCCAGGCGATCGATCGTGCACCGATGTGGCGGTCGGCTACCTGGGGAAATGCATCACGCCTGCGAGGAAGCCATCATGACAACAACAATTACACCCTCGATTGCCGAAAAAAAGCCGAGCCATTCACGCCTGCGCCGAGTGTTCCGCCACCTGTATGTGCAGGTGCTGCTGGCGATTGTGCTGGGCATCATCTTCGGTCATTTCTATCCCAGTCTCGGCGAAGAAATGAAGCCCCTGGGCGATACGTTCATCAAGCTGATCAAGATGCTGATTGCGCCGATCATCTTCTGCACCGTGGTCAGTGGCATTGCCAGCATGCAGAGCCTCAAGCGCATCGGCCGGGTTGGCTTCAAGTCGTTGCTGTACTTCGAAGTGCTGACCACCCTGGCGCTGGTGATCGGGCTGATCGGGGTCAACCTGATGCAGCCTGGTACGGGCATGCACATCAACCCGGCGACCCTCGACGGCCATGCCATCGACAGCTACAGCAAGTTGGCCCATGAACAGAGTGTGGTGGGCTTTCTCACCCATATCGTGCCCAGTACCGTGTTTGGTGCCTTTGCCGAAGGCGATATTCTCCAGGTGCTGTTCATTTCCATCCTGTTTGCCTTCGCCTTGCAGATGCTCGGTGCTGCCGGCAAGCCGTTGCTGAACCTGATCGATCTGGTAGCCCAGGCGTTTTTCCGCATGGTCAAGATCGTGATGTATGTCTCGCCGCTGGGGGCCTTCGGCGGCATGGCCTTTACGATCGGCAAGTACGGCGTCGGCTCCCTGGGGGCGTATGGCAACTTGCTGATCTGCTATTACGTGACGGCGCTGTTTTTTGTGTTCGTGATTCTCAACCTGGTCGCGCGCCTGGCCGGTTTCAGCCTGTGGCAGTTTCTCAAGTACATCCGCGATGAGCTGTTTCTGGTGTTGGGCACCTCATCTTCGGAGTCGGCCTTGCCTCGGTTGATGGGCAAGCTCGAGCGCCTGGGGTGCGAGAAGTCGGTGGTGGGGCTGGTGGTGCCTTCGGGATACTGTTTCAACCTCGATGGCAGCTGCATCAACATGACAGTGTTGGCGATTTTCATCGCCCAGGCGCTGGATATTCCGCTCGACCTGTGGCACCAGGTCACCCTGTTGTTGATTCTGTTGCTGACCTCCAAGGGCGCGGCCAGTGTCACCGGCGGTGCGTTCATTACCCTCGCGGCCACCCTTGGCAGCCTGGATGTGATTCCGGCGGCCGGGTTGGTGTTGGTGCTTGGGGTCTACCGGTTTATTTCCGAGGGCGGGGCATTGATCAACGTCATCGGCAACGGTGTCGCCACGCTGTTCATCGCCAAGTGGGAAGGGGCGCTGGACGAACAGACGTTGGCGTCAGAGTTGCGCAATGGTTGTGCCCGGGAGGTTGAGGCACAGTCCTGAACGAGTTGTCGCAAGACAGCCCCAAGACCGCCCGGTCCACGAAAGCCGGGTGGTTTTGGGTTTTCAGGTTGCCCATGGCGCAAGCCCTGTCAGTTATCACTTCTTCGACGATTTGCTGCTGGCAGGAATATGCAAATAAGACATCACGCTCTCGGTCAGCTCGGTCGCCAGCTTGACCGCTTCTTTATTGCGCGCCATCACACCCGCCACCAATCCTTCGATCAAGGCGAGCACGGCGATGTTGGAGCTGGTCATTACCGGATGGTCGGCAGGGGCAAACAGCACGTGTTCGGCAATGCTGGTGAGCGGCGATGCGGGTGAGTCGGTGATCGCCAGCACCGAGGCGCCGCGCTCATTGGCGAAGCGTGCGAGTTGCAGGGTGTCGAGGGAATAGCGCGGCAGGGAGATCGCCAGCAACACATCCTGATCGGTGATGGCAGCCAGGCGGTAAGCGGCATTTTCGTTGCCGCCCTCCATGCTGATGGCGGTGGCGTCGGCACAGAAGGGCATCAGGGTCGAGGCGGCGAGGCCGGCGAAGTAGACGCTGTTGCCAAAGCCCAGGATGTAAATTTTGCGCGCTTCGATCAGGCGGGTGACGAACGCTTCAAAGGTGTCGGCGTGGTTGTTGGTGGCTGCCGTGGCGAGGTTGCTGGTGGCGCTCTGGATTTGCTCATGCAGGCCAAATGCACCGCCAGGACGATGCGCCAGTTCGTTGCGCAGTTTGTCGACCGGCGACACCATCTGCTGCAACGTCGCGACCAGCTCGGCCTTCATGCCGGTGTAGCCACCCAGGTTCAGTGCCTTGGCCAGACGATTGACCGCGGCCGGCGAGGTGGAGGTTTCATGGGCCATTTCTTCGATGGTCAGCGTCGCGGCCCTTAGCGGGTGACGCAGGATAAAATCCGCCACCTTGCGCAGTGAAGGCTGTAGATCGGAAACGATTTCCGCCAGTTTACGCATCACCGGCGCGGCATAGACCGTGGTGTCTTTCGAAGGGGTCGGCATGTCCGGCTCTACAGTTCCTGAAGGGTTGGAGAAGGCTTGGTTCGAGGTTGGCAGGAGTGTATCGCATGCCAAACCTCGTTGTGCATCGCCAAGCCTGGGAGCGGTGAGCGAGCCGGTGGTTATTTCAAGCTGCCGGCCAGAAACTGCCGAAGCCGCTCGGACTGCGGATTGACCAGCACTTCACGCGGATTGCCGCGCTCCTCGACCAGGCCCTTGTGCAGGAACACCAGCTGGTTCGAGACCTCGCGGGCAAAGCCCATTTCGTGGGTCACGACCACCATAGTGCGGCCTTCGAGTGCGAGGTCCTGCATGACTTTCAGCACCTCGCCGACCAGCTCGGGGTCGAGGGCTGAGGTTGGTTCATCGAATAGCATCACTTCCGGCTCCATGGCCAGTGCCCGGGCAATCGCTACCCGCTGCTGCTCACCACCCGACATATGCGCCGGCCAGGCGTCCATGCGGTGCGCCACGCCGACTTTGTTCAGGTAATGCTCGGCCTTTTCCCGCGCTTCTTTCTTGTTCATGCCCAGCACATGCACTGGGGCCTCCATGACATTTTCAAGGGCGCTCATGTGCGACCAGAGGTTGAAGTGCTGAAACACCATCGACAGTCGCGAACGCATGCGTTGCAACTGTTTGGGCTCGGCAGCCTTGAGCCCGCCGAGTTTGTTGGTCACCAGCTTGAGCGGTTCGCCATTGAGCACAATGTTGCCGGCGTTGGGCTGCTCCAGCAGGTTGATGCACCGCAGGAAGGTGCTTTTGCCGGAGCCGCTGGAGCCGATGATGCTGATCACGTCACCGGCCTTCGCCTCCAGGGACACGCCCTTGAGTACTTCGTGGGTGCCGTAGCTTTTGTGAAGATCCTGAATTTCAAGTTTGTACATGGTTTCAACTCTCTGGAATCAGTCGCTGAGCAAGCGGCCTTGGCGAATAGGGGTACTGCCGGCCACTTTGGCCAGCCACAAACCGGGCTGGGCAAAGCGCAGACGTTCACGGGCATAGAGGATGCCGTCGGTGCTGGCGCGCACGATGCTGTGGCGATCGGTCAGCGGATCAATCACTTCGAACAGCGGGTCGCCGACCCTGACCCGGGCCCCCAGCGGTTGCAGATAACTCACGACGCCGGGGTGCGGCGCATAGGCGTACTGCGCACCGGCGAAGGGTGTCGCTTCACAACGGTTCGGTGGCGCGTCAGGCCAGTCGCCGCTGATCAGGCCTTGCTCGGCGAGGTAGCCGAGAATAGCTTGCGCGCTCTCGATGCATTGCTCGCGTTCGGTATCGGCCATGCCGCGCAATTCGATCGTGGTGGCCACACACGCCAGCGGAATGTCGGCTTCAGGAAAGCGCTCGGCCAGGTGCAGCCAAGGGATTGCGCAGGCTTCATCGAAGGCGCTGCCTCCCGCCGCCTCGGTCAGCAGGGCAACATCGGCGCCGAGGCGGGCGGCCAATGAGCGCAGGCGTGGCCAGTTTTGCGGCATGGCATACAGCAGCATGATCGACTCGAAATCGCAGTGCAGGTCCAGCACCACATCGGCATCACAGGCGTGCTGCATCAACAGGCGCCGCAGGCCATCGAGTTCCGACGTCGGTGGCGGCATATCCGAGAGCGCAACGCTCATGGCCTGGCGGATCAATGCGATGTTGGTGTCGGCGTCTTTTCCCAGTTGACCTTCCAGTTGCTGCGCCACGGCCTCTGCCAACTCCGGGAAGTCACGATTGAAGTTCTTCCCGCTGGAGAACTCAAAACGGCCTTGATGGGTGGCCTGGAACATCTGGGCGATGCCAATCGGGTTGGCCATCGGCACCAACTCGACGACCCCATTCAGGCGACCTTGTTCTTCCAGCACGCGCAGACGCTGCTTAAGTTCAACCGCCACGCGCATCCCCGGCAACTCGTCGGCATGCAGGGAGGCCTGGATGTAGGCCTTGCGCGGCCCGCTGCCAAAACGAAACAGCGACAGCCGTCGTTCTGTGCCCGAGGCCCCCCACGGCAACAGGTATTCAATGTGCTCCATAACAGCTCCTTAGTGCTTGCGCGGTGCCAGATACGCCAGCCAGTGGCGCTCGGCCAGCTTGAACAGACGAACCAGGATGAAGGTCAGGGCCAGGTAGATAAGGCCGGCGGTGATGAACGCCTCAAATGGCAGATAGAACCGCGAACTGACCGTACGAGCGGCTCCGGTGATGTCGACCAGGGTGACGATCGACGCCAGGCTGGTGGTTTGCAGCATCATCAACACTTCGTTGCTGTATTGCGGCAGTGCCCGGCGCAAGGCCGACGGCAGGAGCACGCGGCGGTACAAGGTAAAGCGCGACATGCCCATGGCCTTGGCGGCTTCGATCTCGCCGTGGGCCGTGGCCTTCAAACTGCCGGCCAGCAGTTCCGCGCTATAGGCGCTGGTATTGATCGCGAAGGCCAGGCAGGCACAAAAGGTTGCGCTGGACAGGTAAGGCCAGAGCACGCTTTGGCGTACCGCTTCGAACTGCGCCAAGCCGTAATAGATCAGGAACAGTTGCACCAGCATCGGGGTGCCGCGAATCACATAGGTGTAGAGCCAGGCGGGGAAGCTGATCAACGGCGATCGGGAGACGCGCATCAGCGCTAAAGGAATCGCCAGCACCAGGCCAACGGCCAGGGAAATCAGTAGAACTTTGAGGGTCAACAAGGCGCCATTGAGGTACAGCGGCAGGTTTTCCCAGATCAGGTTGTAGTCGAGAATCATGGCTGTGCTCCCCGTCACAGTTCGGCGGCTTTGACGCCGACCGAGTAGTGTTTTTCCAGATAGCGCAGCACCAGCAATGACACGCTGGTCAGCAGCAAGTAGAGCGCGGCAACCGCGAGGAAAAACGTGAACGGCTCATGGGTGGCGTCCGCTGCGTTTTTGGCTTTGAACATCATGTCCTGCAACCCGATCACCGAGATCAGCGCGGTGGATTTGGTCAGCACCAACCAGTTGTTGGTGAACCCCGGGATGGCGAAACGAATCATCTGCGGCACCAGAATCCGCCAGAACACCTGAGCGCCGCTCATGCCATAAGCCACACCGGCTTCTGCCTGACCTTTAGGGATCGCCATAAAGGCGCCGCGAAAGGTTTCCGAGAGATAGGCACCGAAAATGAAGCCCATGGTGCAGACGCCGGCGATAAAGGGGTTGATGTCGATGTAGCGGGTGTAACCGAGCGCGAGGGCAATGCGGTTCACCAGGTCCTGGCCGCCGTAGAAAATCAGCAGGATCAGCACCAGGTCGGGAATACCGCGAATCAGGGTGGTATAGCCTTCGCCCAGCACCGCCAGCCATTTGAACGGTGACAGACGAAAGGCGGCGCCGATCAGACCCAGGGCAATCGCCATGGTCATGGAAGTCAGGGCCAGATGAATGGTCAGCCAGGCGCCATCGAGAATGCTCGATCCGTAGCCGTGAAGCATGATGAAGTTCCTCAAGCGAGCGCCGGGAGGCGCGCGAGACAAGCCAGAAGTGGCACCCGCAAACGCCGGCGCCAGGGTTTCGGGTAACGGCTTATTCGCCGTAGATATCGAAGGCGAAGTACTTGGCCATCACTTGCTGGTACTTGCCATTGGCGCGGATGGCGTCAATCGCTGCGCTCAGGCGTGCAACGTTCGCACTGTCGCCTTTACGCACCGCGATCCCGGCGCCTCTGCCGAAGTATTTCGGGTCGTTGATGTCCGGCCCCACCAGAGCGAAACCTTTACCTATGGGGGTTTTGATGAAGCTCTCATCGGTGTTGACGATGTCGGCGAGGGTGGCGTCCAGGCGACCTGATGCCAGATCGAGGAAGGCTTCATTTTGTGAGCCGTAGCGGACCACCTCGACGCCGGCTTGCGCCAGTTGCTCAGTGGCGAAACGGTCGTAGGTCGAGGCGCGTTGTACGCCGACTTTCTTGCCTTTGAGATCGACCAGCGGGTCGTTGACCACGCTGCCGCTCTTCATCGCGAACTTGCCCGGCGTGTGGTAGTACTTTTTGCTGAAGTCGACCGACTTCATGCGGTCTTCAGTGATCGACATCGACGACAGCACGGCGTCGATCTTGCGCACTTTGAGCGACGGGATCATGCCGTCGAATTCCTGGATGACCCACTCGCATTTGACCTTCATCTCTGCACACAGCGCGTTGCCGATGTCGTAATCGAAACCACTGACATTGCCCTCCGGCGTCTTGAAGGAGAAGGGCGGGTAGGCGGCTTCGATGCCGATACGCAGGCTGTCCTCGTCGGCGTGCGCCAGCAGGCTTGCGACGCACAGTGCCAGAGCACCTAGAAGTTCTGTCTTGTTCATATTGTTGACTCCTTGGATGGGGCGTTGGTGATACGGGGCTGCCGTCCGGTCTGGCAAGGTGGACTGTCCTGATGATTTGCGAGGCTATAAATGACATAAAATATTTCACAAATCAACTGTGTGAAAATAAACATATCAAAACGAGGCGACAAGCGGAGTACTCATGGGCAGTAACCGCAGCCCTGCCAGCGAGCCTTTGAATAAAAAACGGGCGCCGATCAGGGCGCCCGTTTTTTCATTTCGGTATCAAGGTATTTGTTTTGCTCATCCCTCGGCTTTCGTCGATTTGATGAGGTTGTTGCGCAGTTTCACGATCGCGTTCTGCAACTGTGTGAACTCGTCCGGTTCCAGACCCGTTGCGTGGGAAAGGCCCGTTTCGGGGCGGTCTTCGCGTAGCTGTCGACCGCTTTTCGTCAGGCTGATCCGCACCTGCCGCTCGTCCTCGGGATCACGTTGCCTTTGCAGGTAGCCCATCGCTTCCAGTTTTTTCAGGATCGGTGTGAGCGTGTTCGATTCGAGAAACAGCTTCTCGCCCAGGCTGCCTACGGTTTGGTGGTCTTCCTCCCATAGCGCAACGATGGTGATGTATTGCGTATAGGTGAGCCCCAAGTGCTCGAGTATCGGCTTGTAGGCCTTGCCGAAGGCCAGGTTCGTGGAATAGACCGCAAAACACAGGAAGTCGGAGAGCTTCAGATCAGCGGGGACGGTCTTGTCAGTGCGTTTCATGTGCTTCCTCGTTGGCCAAAGTAGAAGGCTCGCAAAGGCAAAATATACCTCGTATACGATTGTGTCGGAACAGCTCTGATTTGTTGACGGTGGCCGGTCTGACAGCAACGTCTGACCGGCCGCACGTATGGGTTTGTGATTCGCATGCGCTTAAAGCGCATGCGATGTATGTGAGTAAAAAAAATGCCAATCGCGGTGCGTTAAACCGTGAGGACGTTCAGGGCCACGTCGATATTGCCGCGCGTCGCCTTCGAGTACGGGCAAATTTGATCGGCGGTGTGCGCCAGTGTCGTCGCAACGTCGTGCGCCAGCCCCGGCACGCGGAGCGTCAATCGAGCCTGAAGGAAGTACGCCGCACCGGTCTGGCCCAGATCGACTTCGATGTCGACCGACAGATCAGACGGCAGCACCACGTTCATGTCATTGGCCACCAGCCCGACAGCGGCGGTGTAGCAGGCCGACCATGCACCGGCGAACAATTGCTCGGCGGTCGGGTGTGGCTGAACAGCGGCGAACACGTGCGCCGGTTTCGCGCTTCCAGGCGACGACAGCGTGATGTCGAGGCTGCCGTTATGGCCACGCGACGTGTTGCCAGCGGCGCTGGCGGTGGTGTGAGTCTTGCCGGTCATCAGGACTTTTTCGATCTTGCTCATGGGGTGGATCCTCAACGTTTCGAATGATGTGATTTGTGTGTCGTATACGCTTGTATCGCATGCGATGTAATAATAATTGCGCAGGCACCCATCGCTGTCAATCAGTCGGGTTGCGTCGCCCGACGAGTGGCCTGTGGATGCCACCCCTGCCTGCCGGCTTACTGTCATGAAATGAAAAGCCATTGTCGTCTGATGAGAAGCGGCTCGTCAGGCGGCGTCCTACAGTCCAGTCAGCGCAAATCGACGCTGCACGCCAACCTTGCAGACTGGAGAATAAGAAAACATGGCCAAAGCCGTACGCTTCTACGAAACCGGTGGTCCCGAAGTCCTCCGTTATGAGGAGGTCGAAGTCGGTGAGCCCGGTCCAGGCCAGGTTCGTCTGCGTCATGTGGCGGTGGGCCTGAACTATGCCGATACCTACTTTCGCAATGGCACTTATCCGATCCCGATGCCCAATGGCATGGGGGTCGAAGCCTCCGGCGTGGTCCAGGCGATCGGCGAGGGGGTTACCAACGTGCGCGTGGGGGATCGCGTCACCTACACCGGTTTTCTCAATACATTGGGTGCCTACAGCACCGAACGGCTGATCCCGGCCGCACCGCTGATCAAGTTGCCGGAAACCATCAGTTTCGAGACCGCCGCGGCGATGACCATGCGCGGCCTGACGTCGTCGTACCTGATGCGGCGCATTTACGATTTCAAGGCCGGCGACAGCATTCTGCTGCACGCCGCCGCCGGTGGTGTGGGCCTGATCGTGGCGCAGTGGGCCAAGCTGCTCGGCCTGACCGTCATCGGCACCGTGTCCACCGAGGTCAAGGGCGAAATCGCCCGGGCCCATGGCTGCGACCATGTGATCAATTACAGCCATGAAGACGTCGCCCAGCGTGTGCGCGAGTTGACGGACGGCGTTGGTGTCAACGTGGTGTTCGACAGTGTCGGCAAGAACACCTTCATGGGTTCCCTGGATTCGCTCAAGCGTCGCGGCCTGATGGTGTGCGTCGGCACGGCTTCCGGTCCGATCCCGGCTGTCGATCCGGTACTGCTGGCGATGAAAGGCTCGCTGTTCATGACCCGTCCGGCCCTGGCCGACTACATCGCCGACCCGGCGGAAAAAACCGCGTTGGCCAATGAGTTGTTCGACCATGTCGGCAGCGGCCGGATCAAGATCGAGATCAACCAGCACTATGCCTTGCAGGATGCCGTCCAGGCCCATCGCGACCTGGAATCACGCAAGACCACGGGCTCATCGATTTTCGTCATTTAAGGGAGTCGTCTTCCATGAAAGTCGAACAGTTGACTTGCAGCATTGGCGCGGAACTGCTGGGCGTCAACCTCGCCGATGCGGTGCATGACGACGGTCTTTTTGCCGAGATCCGTGCTCAGTTGCTCACGCATCGCGTGGTGTTCCTGCGTGATCAGGAGATCACCCGGGCCGAGCACGTGGCCTTCGCCCGGCGCTTTGGCGAACTGGAGGATCACCCGGTGGCCGGCAGTGACCCGGATCATCCAGGGCTGGTGCGCATCTACAAGCGCCCGGACCAGCCGATGGACCGTTACGAGAACGCCTGGCACACCGATGCGACCTGGCGCGAAGCGCCGCCAATGGGCTGCGTGTTGCGTTGCGTGGAATGCCCGCCAGTCGGCGGCGACACCATGTGGGCCAACATGGTGGAGGCCTACGCGCGGTTGCCGGATGACGTAAAGGCGAAGATCGCCGACCTGCGTGCGCGCCACAGCATCGAAGCGAGTTTCGGTGCCGCGATGCCGATTGAAAAGCGTCTGGCGCTCAAGGCGATGTACCCGGATGCCGAGCATCCGGTGGTCCGTACCCATCCGGAGACTGGCGAAAAGGTGCTGTTCGTCAACGCCTTTACCACCCACTTGAGCAACTACCACACCCCCGAGCGGGTGCGCTTCGGCCAGGACGCCAACCCGGGTGCCAGTGAGTTGCTGCGCTACCTGATCAGCCAGGCTTACATCCCCGAGTACCAGGTGCGCTGGCGCTGGAAACCCAACAGCATCGCCATCTGGGACAACCGCAGTACCCAGCACTACGCCGTCATGGATTACCCGCCGTGCCATCGCAAGATGGAACGCGCCGGCATCATCGGCGACAAGACTTAACGATCGACCGCAGCTGCATTCGCTCTCACAGACACGTCCGCCCGGCGCGATCCGGGCGTGTGGACAACCATAATAATAGGAGTAACCCATGCAATTCTTCGACGATTCCCTGCACCCGGAAAACATGGAAAAGGTGGTCATCACCGTGGCCCCGTATGGCCCCGAGTGGATGCCGGAAGACTTTCCCGAAGACATCCCGTTGACCATGGATGAGCAGGTGCAGAAAGCGGTCGATTGTTATGAGGCGGGTGCCACGGTTTTGCACCTGCACGTGCGCGAACTGGACGGCAAGGGTTCCAAGCGTCTGTCCAAGTTCAACGAGTTGATCGCCGGTGTGCGTGAAGCCGTGCCGGACATGATCATCCAGGTTGGTGGTTCGATTTCTTTCGCACCCGAAAGCGATGGTGAAGCGGCCAAGTGGCTGTCTGACGACACTCGCCACATGCTCGCGGAGCTGACGCCAAAACCGGATCAGGTCACGGTGGCTATCAACACCACCCAGATGAACATCATGGAGCTGCTGTATCCGGAATACCTGGAAGGTACGTCCCTGGCCAACCCTGCCTATCAGGCGGCCTACAGCGAAATGACCGTACCGGCAGGCCCGGCCTGGGTCGCCGAACACCTCAAGCGCCTGATGGACAACGGCATCCAGCCGCATTTCCAACTGACCGGCATGCATGCCATGGAGACCCTTGAACGCCTGGTACGCAAAGGCGTGTACAGGGGGCCGTTGAACCTGACCTGGATCGGCATCGGCGGCGGTTTCGATGGCCCCAATCCGTTCAACTTCTTCAACTTCATCCATCGCGCGCCGGACGGTTGCACCCTGACCGCTGAATCGCTGCTCAAGAACGTACTGCCGTTCAATACCATGGCGCTGGCGATGGGGCTGCACCCTCGCGTGGGGATTGAAGACACGATCATTGATCAGAAGGGCAAGCGTTTCAGCTCGGTGCAGCAAATCGAGCAAACCGTACGCATTGCCCATGAACTGGGTCGCGAAATCGCTACCGGTAAAGAAGCCCGCGAGATCTATCGCATCGGTGTGCAGTACCCAAGCATCGAAGAAACCCTGTTGGCCAATGGCATGGCCCCCAACCGCAAGGCCGGACAAAAAGGTGTGCCGCAACGCGGCTGATCGACTGATCGGCAGACGAAGCGGGCGGTTAAACGCCTCCCGCTCGCTGCATGGCAACACGCTTGATAACAACAATAAAACGAAGCTTTGAGGAGGCTGCATGGCCTTTCACCCAATCGCCGCAGACGATGACGACGGCAGTGGCGTCGGCATTGCGCGCAAGTATGCCTGGATCGTCTTCGCACTGACGTTCGGCCTGCTGATTTCCGATTACATGTCGCGTCAGGTACTGAATGCGGTGTTTCCGATGCTCAAGGGCGAGTGGGCCCTGAGCGACGGTCAGCTCGGTCTGCTCAGTGGCGTTGTCGCCCTGATGGTCGGCCTGCTCACCTTCCCCTTGTCGTTGTTGGCGGATCGCTTCGGTCGGGTCAAGAGCCTGGCGTTGATGGCACTGTTGTGGAGCCTGGCCACACTGGGCTGCGCGTTGGCGCAGGACTACCAGCAGATGTTTATTGCCCGCTTCATGGTGGGGGTCGGTGAGGCGGCCTATGGCAGCGTCGGCATCGCGGTGGTGATTTCGGTGTTTCCCAAACACATGCGGGCCACCCTGGCCAGTGCCTTCATGGCGGGCGGCATGTTCGGTTCGGTGTTGGGCATGGCGCTGGGCGGTGCCATCGCCGCCAAACTGGGCTGGCGCTGGTCGTTTGCCGGCATGGCGTTGTTCGGCCTGCTGCTGGCGGTGCTTTACCCGATCATCATCAAGGAAGCACGCATTGCTCCGCAGCGTGCCGCGCAGGCGGCGAACAAGGCGGCTGCCGCGGTCAAGCGTCCGTTGCGTACGCTGTTTTCCAGCCGCTCGGTGATCGCTGCCTACATCGGCAGTGGCTTGCAACTGTTCGTCGGCGGCACCGTGATCGTGTGGATGCCCAGCTACCTCAATCGTTATTACGACATGGCCACGGACAAGGCGGGCGGCGTCGCGGCGATCATCGTGCTGTGCAGCGGCGCGGGGATGATCCTGTGCGGCATGCTCAGCGATCGACTGTGTCGCCCTTCGCCGGAGCGCAAAGTCGCTTTGGCCATCGCCTATTGCCTGGGCAGTTGTCTGCTGTTGTCGACGGCCTTCGCCCTGCCGCCAGGGCCTGTGCAATTGGTGCTGATCTGCCTGGGGATGTTGATTGCCGCCGGCACGACCGGTCCTTGCGGAGCCATGGTTGCCAACCTGACCCATTACTCGGTCCATGGCACGGCCTTCGCCACGCTGACCTTGGCCAACAACATGCTGGGGCTGGCGCCTGGGCCGTTCATCACCGGCCGGGTGTCCGACCTCATTGGCTTGCAGGCGGCTTTTCAAATGGTGCCACTGGTCAGTATCGCGGCAGCGGCCGTGTTCTTTTACGCCAAGTGTCATTACCACAAGGACATGGCCCGGCTTCAGGGCGAGCAAGTCCACGATTCGATTGGCAAAGCGGTGTTAGAGGTGAAGTTGTGAGTGGTCGTTTACGTATTGATGTGTTTTTCGATTTCATCTGCCCCTGGTGCCTGATCGGCAAGCGCCAACTTGCGCGCGCGCAAGACCTGCTGCGTGTCCGGCAACCCGGCGTGGAAATCACCACGGTGTGGCACGGGGTGCAATTGCTGCCGCAGTTGCCGGCACAGGGTGAACCCTTTGTCGATTTTTACCTCAAGCGCCTGGGCAGTCTTAAAGCCGTAGCGATGCGCCTGGCCCAGGTGCAGCAGGCTGCGATGGCGGTGGGCGTGCCCATCGATTTGAGTCGTATCGTCCGCATGCCCAATACCGCCGACGCCCATCGCTTGCTGGAGCGTGCGAGGGTGCTCGGCAATAGCGCCCAATGCGATGTTTTGCTTGAGCGTTTGTTCGCTGCTTACTTCCAGCTCCAGGGATCAGAGAGCGGTGAGGATCTGGGCTGCCCGGAGACCTTGCTTGCCATCGCCCGGTCGTGTGGCTTCGACCCTGATGCCATGGCCTCCTGCCTGCAAGGCGACGGCGATCCTTACATTGGCAACGAGGCGGGAGCCGCCAGCGGCGTGCCCAGTTTTCAGTTCGATGGTCGCCTGACAGTGGTGGGCGCGCAGCCTGCCGAGGCGCTACTTGACGCCATGTGCGAAGCCTTGCTCGACAGTCATCGCGCGCGGCAACCGGCATGAGTCTTCGAATCCCCGTGCCCGCTGGAAAACTCCCGCCGGCAGGCGGTCGTGCGCTGTTCGAATGCGATGGTAAAAGCCTGGCGTTATTCAACATCGAAGGAGACCTGTTCGCCATTGACGACAGTTGCCCGCACCAGGGCGCCTCGTTGTGCGGCGGGCGCCTTGAGGGGCGGGTGATCCAGTGCTGCGCCCATGGCCTGCGCTTCGATCTGCGCAGCGGTTACTTGCTCAATTCAACCCAGGTCAAAGTTGCCAACTATCCGGTCGAGACAATTGACGGCCAGGCATTCATCGTCATCGCTTGCGAGGAGCCCGCGCCATGAATGCTATCGCACTTACCCGTATCCACAGCCGAACGCGCGAATTGGCGCCAGGCTTTATCGTCAGCTTGATCGTGGCGGCCGCCGCGTCCTTCTTGTCCGAGCATTACGGTGCGCCAGTGATGCTGTTTGCCTTGCTGTTGGGCATGGCGCTGAACTTCCTGGCCAGTGAGGGTGCCTGCAAGGCTGGCATCGAATTCACTGCACGCACTGTGTTGCGCATTGGCGTGGCCTTGCTCGGCATGCGCATCACCCTTGAGCAGATTGCCGCGCTGGGCTGGAAGCCTGTGGCGCTGGTGGTGATTCTGGTGGTGGTGACGATCGGCGTCTCGGTGATCGCGGCCAAGGCGATGGGGTTTCAGCGCTTGTTCGGCATGCTCACCGGCGGGGCCACTGCGATTTGTGGTGCCTCGGCGGCGTTGGCGCTGGCGGCGGCGTTGCCCAATCATCCACAGAAAGAACGTGCGACGTTGTTCACGGTGATCGGGGTGTCGGCGCTGTCGACCCTGGCAATGATCGTGTACCCGATGATTGCCAATTGGCTGTCGTTGTCGCCGCAAGTGGCGGGGGTGTTCCTGGGGGCGACCATCCACGATGTCGCCCAGGTCGTCGGCGCTGGTTACAGCCTGTCGACCGAAACTGGCGATACCGCCACGGTGGTCAAGTTGATGCGGGTGGCGATGCTGCTGCCGGTGATCGTTTGTGCGGCGATGGTCACGCGTATGCAGGGTGCCGATCCGACCGGCAAGCGACCACCGCTGCTACCGTGGTTCGCCGTCGGTTTTCTGCTGTTGGCCTGTATCAACAGCACCGGCTGGATCGCCCCGGTGGTGCAAGGTTCGGTCAATGAACTGTCGCGCTGGTGCCTGGTGGTTTCCATCAGCGCCCTGGGTATGAAGACTCAGCTCAAGGAGCTGGCGGCGGTCGGTATCAAACCCATTCTGCTGATGGTGGGGGAGACGGTGTTCCTGGTCGTGCTGGTGTTGCTGTTGCTGCGCTGGGGGCTGTAGGCACACAAAATCCACAGGACTTTCATTCACGAGCGGCGTTGCACTGCGTTGCCTCCATGGCGTAGTGGGACTCTCGGCCGGTGTCACTGATACCGGTTCTTTTACGGCGACTGTGCCAGCAGTCGCCGTTTTTTTTTGGCTCAGGTTTTTTGCGGTGCGGGCAGGGTGGTTGGGGCAGTCGGTGACTTGACGGTGTGTTTTTGTGCGCTGCGCCATGTAGCGGGCGGCATGCCGAACTGGGTGATGAACCAGCGGGTGAAGGAGCTCGCCATGGAGTAGCCGAGTATGTCGGCGATCCGGCCCAGCGAGTAATTCGGATTGTCCAGGTAGCGCAGCACCAGGTCGCGGCGCACGTCGTTGATCAGGTCGTTGAAGGCGCAGCCGTCGTCTTTGAGGCGGCGCTGCAGAGTCCGGACATTCATGCCCTGGGTCTGGGCGATCTGCTCGATGGTGGCGCGTCCCATCGGCAGCAGCAGGTAGATGGCTTTGCGCACCTCGAACAGTATCGACGGGCCTTCGTGGTTGAGCAGCGAGTCGAGGTAACTCTGGGCGTAGCGCGCCATGGCCGGGTCGGCATTGGGGTTGGTCATGTCGAGGCTGGCGTCGGAGCAGACAATGCCATTGAACTCACTGCCGAACTCCAGCGTGCAGCCGAACAGGCGGCGATGCAGTTGCAGGTTGTCCGGGGGCTGGTGCGTGAAGTTGACGCTGTAGGGGTGCCAGTGTGTACCGAGCAAGGCAGCGCACAGGCGGAACATGACCCCGATGGCCAGCTCAGTGGCCTGGCGGGAAGGCATTGGCGATTCAGTGACCACCTCCTCGCGAATGATCACCATCTTGTCGGCCTCTTCAATGAAGATGGCCAGCGAATCATTCATCAGGTGACGGTAATTCACCACGACCTGCAAGGCATCACGCAGCGTACGTTGGTGGCTGAGGAGCAGGCTGACCACTCCGAAGTCCGAGAGCTGGCGCGACTCGGCCATGCTCAGGCCGAAATTCTGGCAGCCGCTGGCGGCGGCCGAGTCTTCCAGCAGGCGTACGGCGGCATCAATGGGAATGCGGTGTTCGGGCGCTTGCAGCAGGGCTTTGCTCAGGCCGACGCCGGCCAGTACATCGCGCGGGTTGAACCCCAGGTATTGAGTGACTTCCAGGTAGTTGGTCAAGACGGCGGCGCGAACAAGCTTGGGCATGCGAAGGTCTTTCCTGGGCCGGTTGCGATTCAAATGAGCGTGGCGACTATATCCAGCGCATCAGCAATTGAACAGTTGCGAGGTTGTCGAGGGCGCTCGCTCAAATCTGTCCAGGATCACCTCCGTTATCGTGGCGCAATCGACGCTCACCCGTTGATTACAGTGACCCGCAGGGAACCTGAGGGGATTTACGACCAATGGTCGCCGCGTGCCGATCCCTGGAAATTTGTCATGAAAAGAAAAGTGCCTGACGTCCAATGAAAAGCGCTTCGGGTGGGCGCTCTTTAATGTCAGTCCTACAAAAAGCCCCTGGCCAATAGAGCCAGTCGAGTCATCGAGAAAGCGAAGGTGTTGACGTGGACAAACTGCAAACTGCCGCAACCGTTCTGATCGTACCGGGCCTGCGCGAGCACGTTGCCGAGCATTGGCAAACGCTGCTTGAAGCCAGGTTGTGCAAGGTGCGCAGTGTGCCGCCGCAGGCAACCGACAAGCTCGATTGCGCCAAGCGGGTCGATGCGATTCAACACCAGCTGGAGCAGATCGATGGGCCGGTGATTCTGGTGGCCCACAGCGCGGGCGTGTTGATGGTCGCGCACTGGGCTGCGCAACACAGCCGGCCGATCAAGGGCGCGCTGCTGGCCACTCCGCCGGATCTCGATGCTGATTGGCCGCAAGGCTACCCATCCGCTGAAACCCTGCGTACCCAGGGTTGGAACCCCCTGCCAAAAGGGCCGCTGCCGTTCCGCAGTCTGGTGGCCGCCAGTACCAACGACCATCTCGCCAGCCTGGCCGCCGTCACTCAGCTGGCTGAAGGCTGGGGCAGTGAACTGCTCAACGTGGGCGATGCAGGTCATCTCAATCCGGCTGCAGGCTTTGGCCACTGGCCTCAAGCCGAAGCTCTCATCCTGGAGCTGGACCGCTAGTTCAGGCGCCGGGTGGCCCCCAGTCATCCGGCATTTGCCCTCATTCCTGAAAAACGCAAACCCCTGGAACAAGGGGGTGTGAGGGAGGCTGCGCTTAAAACAAATACAAAAAGGCGGAGACAACGCAATGCACAACAATAAGAGTCACGGGTTCGCCCCCTCGCGATGCACCTTGTTGGCCTCGGCCATTCTGGGCGCCGCCGTGCCGGTCGCGCAGGCGGTCGAGCTGGACACAGGTAACCCGGACTGGACCGCGCGCCTGGATAACACCGTCAAGTACAACTACGGTGTGCGCACCGAAAGCGCCGACAAGCGCCTGTTGGCGACGCCGAACAACAACGATGGCGACTACAACTTCCGCAAGGCGGGAACCAACATCACCAACCGCGTTGACCTGTTGACCGAAATGGATGTGGTCTACAAGGACCACATGGGCTTTCGCGTCAGCGCCGCCAGTTGGTATGACAAGGCCTACGAGAACACCGGCTCCAATTCCAACCCGTTCGTCAATGGCAATGACGCAAGGTCGGGTCTGGTCGCCAACGATCCGCGCCTGGCCGGGGTCACGGGCGACAATGTCGGCAATGGCAGCCCCCACCTGAGCCACTACGCCGAGCGTTACTACACCGGTCCTTCCGGCGAAATCCTCGATGCCTTCGTGTTCTACAGCACCGAAGTGGGCGAGGAGTCGCTGTTGAGCGTCAAGGCCGGTCAACACAACGTGTTTTGGGGCGAGACCATTCTCAACCCGGTGCACTCGATCAGCTACGGCCAGTCCGGGCTGGACCTGGCCAAACTGGCCGCCTCGCCGGGAACCGAAGCCAAGGAACTGTTCGTTCCGCGTAACCAGCTGTCGATGTCGTTCACCGTCAATCCCGAGTTGACCGTGGCCGCTCAGTATTTCCTCGATTGGGATGCCGCCCGCCTGCCGGAAGCCGGTACTTACTATGGCGGCTCCGATCTGGTCGGCTTCGGTGCGCAGTCGTTCCTGCTGGGCAACACCAATGGCGTGGTGCCGGGCAGCCCGTTGGGTTGCGGTCTGGCACCCTGCAACAGTTTGACCAATGTGCGTCGCGGTCATGACCTGACGCCGGACAAGCGCGGCGACTGGGGGGTGATGGCCAAGTGGTCGCCGGCCTGGCTGGATGGCACCCTCGGTGTTTACTACCGCAATACCTCGGAAATCCTGCCGCAAGCCTGGCTGAACGCCACCGGGCTGACGTCGGCCAATCCCAACGGCACCCCGCCTGCCGGCATGGTGCCGGCGGTGGTCAACACCCTCAATTCGTTGAGCACCAGCACCTATCAACTGGCCTATGCCGACAACATTCAGATCTTTGGCCTGAGCCTGTCCAAGGATGTGCGCGGTATCAGTGTGGGTTCGGACCTGAACATTCGTCACAACATGCCGCTGGCCAGTATTCCGGCGATTGTCAGCTCGACCGGGCCGCAGGGTTTCGGCGCCGGTCTGGGCCTGCTGCCGGCCCGTACGGCGGCCACCGGTGTGATCTATGACACCCCGCAAAAGGGCGACAGCCTGAGTGCCACCGGTGACACGTTGCACTGGACGCTCAATGGCCTGATGACATTCCCGAAAACACCGGTGTTCGATTCGGCCAGCCTGCTCGCCGAGTTGTACTACAGCAACCTGCTCAAGCTCGATAGCAAGAACGAAGCGCTCTACAAGGGCCAGGACACCTATCGCGGCATCGACCAGCCGACCCGGGACAACTGGGGCATCGCGGTCAACTTCACACCGACCTGGTACCAGGTATTCCCGGGGGTCGATCTCAACGCCCCGATGTCCATCAACGTCGGCCTCGCTGGCGTGTCACCGGTGTCCGGTGGCGGTGCCAAAGACACCGGCAACTATGCCTTGGGCGTGGGTGCTGTTGTGTACAACAAATACTTCATCGACCTGAAGTACGTGGACTCCTTCGGCAAGACCGACAAGTGCGACGTCAGTGGTTCGAGCACCGGCGCGGCCAATGCCGGCAGCGGAGACGGCTCCACACCCAATGCCTTTAGCGGCAATGAAAACTACGCGTGTTACGGCGGTGGCTACTCGGCCTTCTCCGGTGGTGCCACGACAGAGGACCGTGGCGCCGTTTACCTGACGATGAAAACCACTTTTTGATTCACCACTGGCTTACGCAAAGTAAGCAGGAGAATAACAAGATGAAATGTGTGCAAACCGTGTTAGCCGCCTCGTTGGCGATGGTTATTGCCTCCCAGGCACAGGCCGCTGTATCGGCTCAGGAAGCCGCCAGGCTCGGCACCAGCCTGACCCTGGTCGGGGCTGAAAAAGCCGGGAATGCCGACGGATCCATCCCCGCCTATGACGGTGGCCTGACCACGCCGCCGGCCAGCTTCAAATCCGGTGACAGCATGCGCCCGGATCCCTTCGCCAACGAAAAGCCGCTGCTGGTGATCGACGGCAAGAACGTCGATCAGTACAAGGGCTTGCTCAGTGCAACCACCGCGGAACTGGCCAAGCGGTTCCCAAGTTTCCACGTCAATGTCTACCCGACCCACCGTACCGTCTCTTTGCCCAAGGCGGTGCTGGACAACGGGGTGAAAAATGCCACCGGCGCCAAGTCCCTCGAGGGCGGATTGGCCGTCGATAACGTGCTGCCCGGCGTGCCGTTCCCGATTCCGCAGACGGGTAACGAGGCGATGTGGAACTTCCTGTTGCGTTATCAGGGCGTCAGCATCAACTCCAAGTACGACTCCTGGAACGTCGACTCCGCAGGCATTCCGAGCCTGGCGACCACCGGGCAGGCGTTCATTTCCTATCCGATCTACGAGAACCTGGCGCAGCCGATCAGCAGCGCCGACGTGTACTACCAGATGAAGCTGTCCTACACCGGCCCTGCGCGCCGGGCCGGTGAAGCGGTGATGCTCAAGGACGCCGCCAACCCGCTGCAGCAACCGCGCCGTGCCTGGCAATACTTGCCTGGCCAGCGTCGGGTCAAGCTGGCACCGAACCTGGCTTACGACACGCCCAACCCCGGCACCGCGGGCGCCGGCACCTACGACGATGTTTTCGTGTTCAACGGTGCACTGGACCGCTACGACTGGAAGCTGGTGGGCAAGCAGGAAATGATCGTGCCCTACAACACTTACAAGCTGACCTACGCCCAGGACCCCAAGTCGCTGACCACTGCCAATCACCTGGCACCCGAGTATGTGCGTTGGGAAAAACATCGCGTCTGGGTGGTGGAGGGCAATCTCAAGGCTGGCGCCCGACACATCTATCAGAAGCGTCGCTTCTACCTCGATGAAGACAGTTGGACCGCTCTGGCCTCTGACCAGTACGACGCCCGTGGTCAGCTGTACCGTGGCTCTTTCGCGTTCCTCAGCCAGAGCTACGACAAGCAAGTCCCGGACTCCACGCCCTTCATGATCTACGACCTGGTGGGTGGCTCCTACAACATCAACGGTGTGGTGGGCCCTTACGGCGGCATCAAGTACATCGAGCCGCTCTCCAAGGCGCAGTGGTCGTCGGAATCCCTGGCAGGTAGCGGGATTCGCTAAGCAAACCGTGACAACGCGTCCGTGCGTTCCGTTGCCCGCAAGGCAAGGGAGCGCACGACGGTCGGCGTATGCCGATCGTTTCGGGCGCCAGGTTTGAAAGTCAGGCACACGGATGTGTGTCCCGGCGCGGTTATCCGAAGAGGACGCGGTATGTGTTCGTACAAAAATTATCTGCGGCTGGCGCTCGGCGCACTGCTTGCAATGTTGCAGGGCTTGAGCCAGGCCTCCGGTTATGTCGACGTGCTGGATCTGCCGGCCAGGGTCAGCGCCCTGGCTATCAACAGCCCGCTATCGGGCATGGCCCGCGCCGGCGATCGTCTGGTTGCAGTCGGGCAGCGTGGGCACATTCTGTATTCCGATGATGCCGGCAAACACTGGCAGCAGGCCGCCGTGCCGGTCAGTGCCGACCTCAATGCCGTCAGTTTTCCCTCCGCCACCCAAGGCTGGGCAGTGGGCGGCGACGGTGTGGTGTTGCACAGCAGTGACGCGGGTGCGACCTGGCGCAAGCAGCTGGACGGCCGCGAGATCGGCGCCTTACTGGTCAAGCATTACCAGGCGTTAGCCGGTGCAGAACCGGGCAATGAACAATGGCCGCTGCTGGTCGCCGAAGGTGAACGCCTGGTGGCGCAGGGCGCCGACAAACCCTTGCTCGATGTCTGGTTCGCCAACGACCGCCTCGGTTATGTGGTCGGTGTGTTCAACCTGATCCTGCGTACCGAAGACGGCGGCCAGAGCTGGACGCCGTTTCAGGATCGCACCGACAACCCGCAGGGCTTTCACCTCAACGCCATCGCCTCCACCGGCGATGCGTTGTACATCGCCGGTGAGCAGGGCCTGTTGCTCAAATGGAACAACGCCGATCAGCGCTTCACCGCCGTGCCGACACCCTATCAGGGCAGTTTTTTCGGCGTGCTCGGAAAACCCGGCGAAGTGATTGCCTACGGCCTGCGCGGCAACGTGCTGCGCAGCACCGACGGCGGCCTCAACTGGACCCCGCTGGACAGTGGCCTGCACGTCAGCATCACCGCCGGCCTCGTCGATAACCGTGGCAACTATCGCTTGTTCACCCAGGGCGGGCAGATGCTGGTCAGCCAGGGCACAGGCGCGCAATTGCACCTGGTTCAGCAACCGGCATCGACCCCGGTGACCGGCGCCGCTCAGTCCGCCGACGGTGTGCTGGTGCTGGTTGGCAGCCGTGGTGCACGGACGCTGTCCGTTGATTAAGTCCTCGAACCCTTAGAGCGAGAACCCAGACATGGGCCATACCAAACAAGAAACCATGCCGGTGATCCGCGATCTGCGGGATTTCGACCGCCATTCCGGCAATCGGCTGGAGCGGCTGGTGTTCAACTATCGTCCGCTGTTCATGCTGCTGATGGCGCTGGTCACCCTGATGCTGGGCTACATGGCCGTGACTCGCCTGGAGCTGCGTCCAAGCTTCGAAAAGATGATTCCGCAGAGCCAGCCGTACATCCAGAACTTCCTGGAAAACCGCCAGTCGCTGCGCGGTTTGGGCAACTCGGTACGGGTGGTGGTGGAGAACACTCAGGGCGATATCTTCGACCCCGGTTACCTGGACGTGCTCAAACAGGTCAACGACCGATTGTTCCTTGCCGAGGGTGTCGACCGTGCCTGGATGAAGTCGTTGTGGAGCCCGGCGGTGCGCTGGACCGAAGTCACCGAGGAAGGTTTCCAGGGCGGCCCGGTGATGCCCGATACCTACCAGGGCAAGCCGGCAGAAATAGAACAGCTGCGCCAGAACATTTCCCGCGCCGGTATCGTCGGCAGTCTGGTGGCCAGCGACTACAAATCGAGCATGCTGATCGTGCCGCTGCTGGACAAGGCCACGGCCAGCGGTCAGCGCATCGACTACCACGCCTTTTCGCAAATGCTCGAAGAACAGTTGCGCGACCAGATCGAGTTTGCAGGAGATAGTGCTACACGCAAGGCCGGGGAGGAGGGCAAGGGCCCGTACAAAGTCCGGGTGATCGGTTTCGCCAAACTGATGGGCGACCTGATCGATGGGCTAATCCAGGTAATGATGTTCTTTGGCCTGGCCGTCGTCACTTCGCTGATCATCATTTACGCCTACACCCGATGCGTGCGCAGCACCTTGCTGGTGGTCGGCTGCTCGCTGATCGCGGTGGTCTGGCAGCTGGGGATCGTCGCCTGGCTCGGCTATGCCATCGACCCGTATTCGGTGCTCGTGCCTTTCCTGATCTTCGCCATCGGCGTGTCCCACGCGGCGCAGAAGATGAACGGCATCATGCAAGACATCGCCCGTGGCACCCACAGACTGATCGCCGCACGCTACACCTTCCGCCGCCTGTTCATTGCCGGCGTTACCGCGCTGCTGGCCGACGCCGTCGGCTTCGCGGTGCTGATGCTGATCGATATACCGGTGATCCGGGATCTGGCGATCACCGCCAGTATCGGTGTGGCGGTGCTGATTTTCACTTCGCTGTTGCTGATGCCGGTGGCGCTGTCTTATGTCGGCGTGGGCGCCAGGGCTGCCGAGCGTGCGCTGAACATCGACACGCGCGCCGAAGGGCACAAAGGCTTCGGCAAACTGTGGGACTTGCTCGACCGCTTCACCACGGCCAAATGGGCCACGGGGGCGGTAGTGGTCGCGGTACTGATGGGCATCGGCGGTTTCATGATCAGCCAGCAGCTGAAGATCGGCGATCTGGAAAGTGGCGCACCGGAGTTGCGTGCCGACTCTCGCTATAACCGTGACAACGCCTACATCACCAGCCACTACGCGCTGTCCAGCGACCTGTTCGCGGTGATGATCAAGACCGCGCCGGAAGGCTGCCTGAGCTACAAGACACTGATTCTCGCCGATCGCCTGGCCTGGGAGCTGCAGCAGTATCCGGGCGTACAGGCCACGACTTCGCTGGTTAACGCGGTGCGCCAGATCACCGCCGGCACCTATGAAGGCAACCCCAAGCTCAACAGCATCCAGCGCAATCAGGACGTATTGAATTACGCCGCGCAGCAAGCCTCGGTCAACTCCCCGGAGTTGTTCAACACCGATTGTTCGCTGATGCCAGTGATCACTTTCCTCAAGGACCACAAGGCCGAGACCCTCGATGCCGTGGTGGGCATCGCCGAAAAATTTGCCCAGGAGAACAACAGCGACGATCGCCAGTTCCTGCTGGCGGCCGGGTCGGCCGGGATTGAGGCGGCGACCAACATTGTGGTGCGCGAGGCCAATCGCACCATGCTGCTTTACGTCTATGCGGCGGTGACGCTGTTCTGTCTGATCACCTTCCGCAGTTGGCGCGCAACCCTGGTCGCCCTGTTGCCATTGGTCCTGACCTCGATCCTGTGCGAGGCGCTGATGGTGGCCATGGGCATAGGCGTGAAGGTCGCGACCCTGCCGGTGATCGCACTGGGCGTGGGCATCGGCGTGGACTACGCCTTGTACCTGCTCAGCGTGCAATTGCATTTCCAGCGCCAGGGCCTGCCGCTGAGCCAGGCCTACCGCAGCGCCGTGTCGTTTACCGGCCGGGTGGTGGGCCTGGTGGGCATCACCCTCGCGGCGGGCGTTGTGTGCTGGGTCTGGTCGCCGATCAAGTTCCAGGCCGACATGGGCATCCTGCTGACCTTCATGTTCCTGTGGAACATGCTCGGCGCGCTGATCCTGATCCCGGCCCTGTCGTACTTCTTGCTGCGTCACCCCGTTGCGCAAGCTGATGTGGCGCAAACCGCTGAAACCGATACAACCCCACGTCAGGCCATGTCGCATGCCCTGACCACTTCTGAGTAAGCCAACTATGTCTGATTACAAAGCTCCCTTGCGCGACATGCGCTTCGTACTCAACGAGGTCTTCCAGGTGTCCCGGCTCTGGGCCAGATTGCCTGGCCTGGCCGAGGTGATCGATGAAGAAACGGCTGCCGCGATCCTTGAAGAGGCCGGCAAGATCAGCGCCGAGGTGGTCGCACCGCTGAACCGCAGCAGCGACGAGCAGGGCTGCACCTGGAGCAATGGCATCGTCATCGCTCCCGAAGGTTTTGTCGCGGCTTACCAAGCGTTCGCCGCAGGCGGTTGGGTGGGCGTCGGCGGTGACCCACAGTTCGGTGGCATGGGCATGCCCAAGGCCATTTCGGCTCAGGTCGAGGAGATGGTCAACTCGGCGAGTCTGTCGTTCGGCCTGTACCCGATGTTGACCGCCGGGGCGTGCCTGTCGATCAATGCCCACGCCAGCCAGGAACTCAAGGAACGCTATCTGCCGAACATGTATGCCGGCACCTGGACCGGTTCCATGTGCCTGACCGAGGCGCATGCCGGCACCGACCTGGGCCTGATCCGCACCCGAGCCGAGCCTCAGGCCGACGGCAGTTTCAAGATCAGTGGCAGCAAGATTTTCATCACCGGCGGCGAGCACGACCTGACCGAAAACATCATTCACCTGGTGCTGGCCAGACTGCCGGATGCACCCGCCGGCCCCAAGGGCATTTCACTGTTCCTGGTGCCCAAGGTGCTGGTGAATGCCGATGGCTCGCTGGGTGAGCGTAACGCGCTGTCCTGCGGTTCAATCGAACACAAGATGGGCATCAAGGCGTCCGCGACCTGCGTGATGAACTTCGACGGGGCCACTGGCTGGATCGTCGATGCGCCGAACAAGGGGCTGGCGGCGATGTTCACCATGATGAACTACGAACGCCTGGGCGTGGGTATCCAGGGCCTGGCGTTGGGTGAGCGCTCGTACCAGAACGCCGTCGCATACGCCCGTGACCGTCTGCAAAGCCGTTCGCCGACGGGCGCGCAGAGCAAGGACAAGTCTGCCGATCCGATCATTGTGCATCCGGATGTACGGCGGATGCTGTTGACCATGAAGGCCTTGAACGAAGGCGGGCGGGCGTTTTCCAGCTACGTGGCCCTGCAACTGGATACCGCCAGGTACAGCGATGACGCGCCAACCCGCACCCGTGCCCAGGAACTGGTGTCGCTGCTGACCCCTGTGGCCAAGGCGTTCCTCACCGACATGGGGCTGGAAACCACGGTGCACGGCCAGCAAATCTTCGGCGGCCACGGTTACATCCGCGAATGGGGCCAGGAGCAATTGGTTCGCGATGTGCGCATCACTCAGATCTACGAAGGCACCAACGGCATTCAGTCGCTGGACCTGGCCGGGCGCAAAATAGTCGCCAGCGGCGGGGCGCTCTACCGCTTGTTCGCCGCCGAAGTTCGCCACTACACCGCCAACGCCTGCGCTGACCTGGGTGAGTTCACCAAACCGTTGAACGCCGCGATGGACACCCTTGACGAACTGACCGCGTGGCTGCTGGATCGAGCCCAGAGCAACCCGAATGAAATCGGCGCGGCCTCGGTCGAGTACCTGCATGTGTTCGGCTACACCGCGTACGCCTACATGTGGACGCGAATGGCCAAGACTGCGATGAGTACGCACTCCAAGGACGCTTTCTATGCCAGTAAACTGGCCACCGCGCGCTTCTACTTCGCCCGCCTGCTGCCGCGCATCCACTCGCTGAGTGCATCGGCCAGGGCCGGTAGCGAATGCCTCTTTGAACTGGAAGCAGCGCAGTTCTGATCGAAAGGGCACTGTGCCCATTTCGTCACCCTCCGTCCCTAAACCGATCAAGCCACCGCTCCTTGGATAGACCACGCTGAACGGTCTGTCCAAGGAGATGACCATGATTCGACTGACCCTGATCGAAGCCCGTGAATTGGCCGAATCGATCCTGTTGCACAACGGTTTTAACCTGGCCCATGCGCAAGCGGTGGCGGCGACGGTGATCGCTGGCGAGCGCGATGGCTGTGCCTCCCACGGCTTGTACCGGATTCTGGGCTGCGTGAATTCCCTGCGGGCCGGCAAGGTGTCGGCCGACGCAGAGCCACGGGTGATCGACCAGGCACCGTCGATTGTTCGGGTAGATGCCGGGGGTGGTTTTTCGCAGTTGGCGTTCCAGGCAGGTTTGCCGTTACTGGCGGAGAAAACCCGGGCCAATGGGATTGCGGCGCTGGCGATCAATCGTTGTGTGCATTTCTCGGCGCTGTGGGTGGAGATCGAACAGTTGACCGCCGCCGGGCTGGTGGCGCTGGCGTGTAATCCGAGTCATGCCTGGGTGGCGCCGGCCGGGGGACGGGTGCCGGTGTTCGGCACCAATCCCATTGCCTTTGGCTGGCCACGCGTGGGGCAGGATCCGTTTGTGTTCGACTTCGCCACCAGTGCGATTGCCCGTGGCGATATCGAGTTGCATCGGCGTGCCGGCAAGGCGATTCCCGAGGGCTGGGGCGTGGACGCCGAGGGGCGGCCGAGCACCGATGCCAACGTGGTGCTCGATAGCGGCGCGATGCTGACGTTCGGTGGGCACAAGGGCTCGGCGCTGGCGGCGATGGTGGAGTTGATTGCCGGGCCTTTGATCGGTGACCTGACCAGTGCCGAGTCACTGGCTTACGACGCGGGCAGCAAGTCATCGCCCTACCATGGCGAGTTGATCATCGCGCTGGATCCGCGACGTTTTCTGGGAGCGGCCACTGAAGAGCACTTGGCCCGGGCCGAGGTGTTGTTTCAAGGGATTGAAGGGCAGGGGGCGCGCTTGCCGTCGCAACGGCGTTATGTGGCGCGGTCGCGCAGTTTGGTGGAGGGCGTGCAGATTCCCGAGGCGCTGTACAACGATCTGAAAGTGCTGCTGGCCTGATAATCCGACCTCCTGTGGGAGCGAGCAGGCTCACCCCACAGGAGGTTGTGTTGTCAGACCGGTTCGCGGTGGCTGGCGCCATCGACCAGGCGGGCAATGCCCAGCGGGTTGGCGTTTTTCAGGGCGTCGGGCAGCAAGGCATCCGGGCAGTTCTGGTAGCACACCGGGCGCAGGAAACGCTCGATGGCCAGGCTGCCGACCGACGTGCCACGGGCGTCGGAGGTCGCCGGGTAAGGACCGCCATGCACCATCGCATCGCACACTTCAACGCCGGTGGGGTAGCCATTGAACAGTACCCGGCCGACCTTTTGTTCCAGCAGCACCAGCAGATCGGCGTGTTCCTTCAGGTCCTGCTCTTCGCCAATCAAAGTGGCGGTGAGTTGACCGTGCAAACTGTTCAGCGCTTGTTGTAACTCGGCTTTATCGGCCACTTCGACGACGAGGGTGGTCGGGCCGAACACTTCTTCCTGCAACAGCGGATCACCCTTGAGCAGCAGGCTGACGTCGGCCTTGAACAGTTGCGGCCGGGCTTGATTACCGTGCTGGTCCTGGCCTGCCAGATGGCTTATCCCTGGATGGTCGACTAACGCCTGCACACCTTTTTCGTAGCTGGAGAGGGTGCCGGCGTTGAGCATGGTTTGCGCCGGCTGTTCGGCCATCAAGGCACTGAGCCGAGCGGTGAACGCGCTGAACTGTGGTGAGCCAATACCGATTACCAACCCCGGATTGGTACAGAACTGACCGCACCCCTGAACCACCGACGCCACCAGTTCACCGGCGATTTTTTCGCCCCGTGCGCGCAGGGCTTCAGGCAATACCAGCACCGGGTTGATGCTGCTCATTTCGGCGAATACGGGAATCGGTTGTGGCCGTGCGGCGGCCATGTCACAGAGGGCGCGACCGCCTTTGAGCGAGCCGGTGAAACCGACGGCCTGGATCGCCGGATGCTTGACCAGCGTTTCACCGACGCCCGCGCCGTAGATCATGTTGAACACGCCTTTAGGCATGTCGGTTTGCTCGGCGGCGCGGATGATTGCGTCGGCCACGTGTTCAGCGGTCGCCATGTGTCCGCTGTGGGCCTTGAACACCACCGGGCAACCGGCGGCCAGAGCAGCCGCGGTATCACCGCCAGCGGTGGAAAAGGCCAGCGGGAAGTTACTGGCGCCGAACACGGCCACCGGACCGACGCCGATCCGGTATTGGCGCAGGTCGACCCGTGGCAGAGGCTGACGTTCGGGCAACGCGCGGTCGATACGCGCCCCATAGAAATCGCCCCGGCGCAGCACCTGGGCGAACAGGCGCATCTGGCCGCTGGTACGGCTGCGTTCACCCTGGATGCGTGCGGTCGGCAGGGCAGTTTCGCGGGTGACCAGGGCGACGAATTCGTCATCCAGGGCATCCAGTTGCGCGGCGATGGCCTCGAGAAATTCTGCACGGCGTGTCGCCGGCAAGTTACGAAAGGCAGGGTAAGCGGCAGCGGCGGCTTGGGCTGCGGCGTGCACTTCCTCGGCGGTGGCTTGCATGAACGAATAGGGCAGCGCTGCGCCGGTGCTGGCGTCATGGCTCTGCATCGCGATGTTGCCAGCGGCGCTGCGGGCACCACCGATGTAGTTGTGGCCGATGATCTGGGGCATGGAAAAACTCCTGTTGGAATGCGAGGCCAAATGCCGTTGGTTGAGAAATGCCAGGCGTAGCGCGGCGATCCGTAGCAGCTGCCGAAGGCTGCGTTCGGCGGCGAAGCCGTCGTAAATCATGCACCGCGGTATTTCGGCCACACCGCGGTGCATGGTTTACGACCGCTACGCGCTCGAACGCAGCCTTCGGCAGCTGCTACAGGTTGCGTACTGGCGATTAAGCCAACCGGCGTGTGGCGGCCGGTTCGAGGTTATCCAGCGCAGCAATACGCGCAGCGGATTCGGCATCCACCTGGTGCAACGACTTGCCACGGGTTTCCCGGGTCAGGCCGACAGCCACGATGGAAATCAGCGCGGCGCCCACCAGGTACCAGGCGATCGGTGTCGAGCTGTGGTACTTGTTGAGCAGGGTGATGGCGATCAGCGGCGCGAGGGATCCGGCGAAGATCGGCGCCACCTGGTAGCACAGCGAAAGGGCGGTGTAGCGCACATGGGTCGGGAACATTTCGGCCATCAGCGCCGAGTAGGGCGCATAGGTCATCGACTCGATGGCCAGGCCCAGGGTGATGGCCCCGATGATCAGCCAGTTGTTGCCGGTGTCCATCATCGGGAAGCCGATGAAGCCCCAGAACGCAGTGAGCACCGCGCCGATCAGGTACACCGGTTTACGCCCCACGATATCCGACAGATAGCCCATCAACGGGATCAGGAAAAAGTGCAGCAAGTGCGCGCCGAACATCAGCAACAGAATCTCTGAGGTGTCCTTGTGCACCACCAGTTTCAGGTAGGTGATCGAAAAGGTGACCACGGTGTAATAGAGGATGTTCTCGGCAAACCGCGCGCCGATCCCCACCAGCACCGCGCGCCAGTGATGACGCAACACTTCCACCACGCCCAGTTGTTGCTGCTTGGTCTGCGCTTGCCGGGCCTGGGCCTCCTTGAAAATCGGCGCGTCATCGACGCTGGTGCGAATCCAGTAGCCGATCAGCACCACCACCGCCGAGAACCAGAACGCCACGCGCCAGCCCCAGGCGAGGAATTGTTGTTCCGACAGGTTTGACGACAACAGCAGCAGGGCGACGGTCGCCACCAGGTTGCCGGCCGGCACCCCGGCTTGCGGCCAACTGGCCCAGAAGCCCCGGCGATTGTCCGGGCAGTGTTCGGACACCAGCAGAATCGCGCCACCCCATTCGCCCCCAAAGGCAAAGCCCTGAATCAGCCGCAGCAGCACCAATAACACTGGCGCGGCATAGCCGATGCTGTCGAAGCCGGGCAGGCAACCCATCAGGAACGTGGTGATGCCAACCACCACCAGGCTCAGTTGCAGCAGGCGCTTGCGGCCGAATTTGTCACCGTAGTGACCGAACACCAGACCGCCCAACGGACGGGCGAGGAAGCCGACGGCGTACAGGGCGAAGGCGGCGATGATGCCGTCGATCGGACTGTCGGTCTGACGGAAGAACAGCTGGCCGAAGACCAATGCCGAAGCGGTGCCGTAGAGAAAGAATTCATACCACTCGGCGACAGTGCCGGCCATGGCGGCGGCCACTACGCGTTTGAGTCCCGAGGGTGTGGTTGCGCTGGAGGTGCTGTGAGGATTGGACATGCTGACGTTTCCTGTAGAGGCGCGAAAACAGGTAGCCGGGCCGGACCCGCAAGGATCCGCCCGGCAATCACTCAGAGACCGACGTCCGGCAACTCCGGACGGTTGGCCATGGCCTTGGCCATGATCTGTTCGACGAACTCCCGATCAGCTTGCGGCAGTGCCAGGCGTGGCGGACGGGTCAGGGCGCTGCCGCGACCGGCGATGGCTTCGCAGAGTTTGATGCACTGCACCAGGTCGGCACGGGCATCGAGGTGCAGGATCGGCATCAGCCATTCGTAGATCGGCATGGCTTCGGCGAAGCGACCGGCCTTGGCCAGGCGGAAGATGGTCTCGCCTTCTTTCGGGAATACGTTCGACATGCCCGAGACCCAGCCTTCGGCACCCACCGCGATGCTTTCCAGCACCACGTCATCGAGACCTGCGAACAGCACGAAACGGTCGCCGACTTCATTGCGCACGTCGATGAAACGGCGGGTATCGCCAGAGGAATCCTTGAAGCACACCACGTTGTCGCAGTCGGCCAGGGAAATCAGGATGTCCGGGGTGACGTCGTTTTTGTAGATCGGCGGGTTGTTGTAAACCATCAACGGTACGTCGGAGTTCTTCGCCACGTAGCGGTAATGCTCGGCGGTCTCGAACGGCTTGGAACCGTAGACCAGCGCCGGCATCAGCATCACGCCGTCGACACCGACCCTGCGCACCGCGTTGGCCACCTTGGCCGCTTGCACACTGGTGAACTCGGCCACACCGCAAATCACCGGCACGCGGCCGCGGGAAGCGTCGACCGCAACTTCGGTCACGGCGATTTTTTCTTCGGCGGTCAATGAGGTGTTTTCCCCCACCGAACCACACACCACCAGGCCCGATACGCCGTCACGGATCACGTTGGAAATCACCTGGTGGGTTTTTTCCAGGTTGATGGAGAAGTCATCGTTGAATTGAGTGGTCACCGCGGGGAAGACGCCACTCCAGTTAATGCGCTTGCTCATTGTTGCCTCCGGTTCGTTTTTGTATTTCGTATACGATATTTTAAATGCCGATACTCGGCCAGTGGTTTTTTCAATCAATCAGGGTTTTTTATAGCCGTTGGTCTGGGGGAGTTTCAGGCGCCGGGCCAGGTGTCTGACAGGCGATAGCCCTGTGGCCAGGGATCGCTGGGGTCGAGCAGCAATTGGTGGGTGCCGGTGATCCAGGCCCGGCCGGAAATGCACGGGTAGATCGCCGGGCGACCGGCCACTTCGGTCATCGAATCGATGCGGCAATGGAATTCGGAACCGAGGATCGAACGGCCGATAAAGCGCTCGCCAACCTGCATCAATCCCTTGGCCTGCAACACTGCCATACGTGCCGAACAACCAGTGCCGGTGGGCGAGCGGTCGATCTTGCCGGGTTGAATCACCACGGCGTTAGCCCCGGTGGCGATGCCATTTTCAACCACGATGGGCGCGGCAATCTGGCAGAAGGAAATATGCGACCACTCGGGGTTCAGCGGATGGACGAAGCCCAGTTGTTCATTGGCCGCGCGGGTGATTTTCAACCCGACCTCGACCAGCTCGGCCGCCTCGTCAGGGCGGATGGAAAAGCCCAGGCTTTTGGCGTCGGCGATGACAAAACTGTCGCCACCGTACGCGGTGTCGACCTGTAACGAGCCGAGGCCTTCGACTTCGATCCAGGCGTCGAGGCGATCAGCGAAGGAGGGCACGTTCTTGATTTCCACCCGTTCGACCTTGCCGTCGCGGCAATCGGCCACGGCCTCGATCAAGCCGCCGGGCGCTTCGAGCACCAGCCGGGTTTGCGGTTCGGTCATCGGCAGGATGCCGCTGTCGAGCAGCACCGTGGCGACGCACAGCGAGTTGGAGCCGGACATCGGTGGCGTGTCGGCCGGTTCCATGATGATCCAGGCCATTTGCGCCCGAGGGTCCTTGGCCGGCACCAGCAGGTTGACGTGGCGGAACACGCCACCACGGGGTTCGTTGAGGACGAAATTGCGCAGGGTTTCATCCTTGGCGATCCAGCGCGATTGCTCCCACACGGTGGCGCCGGGCGGTGGGGCGACACCGCCGACGATCACATCGCCGACTTCGCCTTCGGCGTGGCAGCTGACCACATGAATGACTTTCGATGAACGCATGGCTGACTCCTTTTATCGCCGGTCGTTATTTCACTGATTTGAGAAACGCCGCCGTTTCCGCATGTATCGGATTGCCAATCACCTGATCCGGCGAGCCGATCTCGTGCACCAGGCCATTGCGAAAGAACGCCACACGGTCGGACACATCGCGGGCAAAGCGGATTTCGTGGGTCACCAGCACCATGGTCATGCCGTCTTCGGCGAGCATGCGCATGGTGTCCAGCACCTCGCCGACCAGTTGCGGGTCGAGGGCCGAGGTGGCTTCGTCGAACAGCATGTAGTCCGGTGACATGGCCAGGGCGCGGGCGATGGCCATGCGTTGCTGCTGGCCTCCGGACAACTTGCCGGGGAAGGTCTTGAGCTTGTCGCCAAGGCCCACGTGGGTCAGTTGCTGCACCGCCAGCGCCTCGGCGTCGCACTTGCTTTTGCCCAAAACCTTGCGCGGCGCCAACATCACGTTTTCCAGCACGGTCAGGTGCGGGAAGGCATTCCATTGCTGGAACACGATGCCGATTTTCTGCCGCAGGCGGTTGAGGTCGGTGGCGCTGTGATGAACCTCGACGCCATCGACGCGGATGTTGCCTTTCTGGATCGGCTCCAGGCCGTTGATGCACATCAGCAGGGTCGATTTGCCGGAGCCCGAGCCGCCGATGATCGACACCACTTCGCCCTTGTCCACCGTCAGGCTGACACCCTTGACCACGGCCAGATCGCCGAAGGATTTATGTACGTTGTCGATCTCAATCATTTTCTTGCCACCTTCTTTCCAGACGAGCGCCCAGGCGTGCAACCACCAGGCTCATGACGTAATAGATAAGGCCCGCGACGCACAGCACCAGCAACGGTTCCTGAATGCGGGTGACGATGGTTTGCGAGGCGCGCAGCAGTTCGACGATGCCGATCCACATCACCAGCGCGGTGTCTTTCATCACACCGAGCACCAGGTTCAGCCAGCCGGGGAAAGCCACGCGGGTGGCCATCGGCAGGACGATCCAGCGCAGGTCCTGCAAAAAGCTCAGGCCCAGCGAACGACTGGCCCGCCGCAGGGTGAACGGCACCGACAGCACGCCGCTGCGCACGATCTCGGTGAAGTACGCGGCGGTGTAGACCCCCAGCACAATGCAGCCGACGCTGAAGGCACTGATGTTCAAGCCGACGATGCTTTTGAGCGAGTTGAACAGCACGAACTGGATCAACAGCGGCACGCTGCGAAACACATCCAGCACCCAGGCCAGGGGCAGGCTGGCGCGTGGCAACAGCGCTCGCAGCAGGCCAAACAACAGCCCGGCGAAGGAGCCGAGGATGATCGACCAGAACGTCAGTTGCAGGGTGACCCAGGCGCCATCGAGCAGGAACAGCAGGTCATTCCAGGAAAAACTGGTGGAAAACATGGTCAAGCCCTCAGTAACGGAACAACCGCCAGGCCATCAGCCGGGCTGACGCGACGATCGCCTTGGCAATCAGGTAATACAGCGCCGCGGCGATGGCGAAGTATTCGAAGGTGCGGAACGTTTTGACGTTGTAGTCCTGGGTCACCCCGGTCAGGTCATTGTTCAGCCCGACGATCACCCCCAGCGACGTCATCAGCACCGCCCAGACCATCTGATTGGTCAGCGGGTAGAAGACGATCCGCAACAGCTGCGGGACGATGATCATGCGGTAGGCCTGGAAGGCACTCATGCCCAGCGAACGCGCGGCGCGCACTTGAGTGTCGGGGACGGCCTTGAGGCCGCCGCGAAAGTTCTCCGCCAGATACCCGGCATTGTTGAAGGTGATCCCGGCGAGCAGGGCGAACCATGAGCTGACGTGCAAGCCCAGCGAGCCGAGGCCGAAGTAGAGGACGTAGATCTGGAACAGCGACGGGGTGTTGCGCGCGATCGATACCCAGCCGTTGCCGATACCACGCAGCAGCGGGGTTTTGCTTTCGCGCATCACCGTCAGGGCCAGGGCGATCAGCACGCCGAAGATCATCGACAACGCGGCGGTCTCGAAAGTGACCCAGGCGCCGGCGAGCATGTCCGGCAGGGCGCGCAGGGTGGCGCGCCATTGGAAGGTGTAATCAAACATGCGCGAGAGTCTCCAGAGGGGCGGCGGTTTGCAGCCAGGCCGGCAGACGACCGCTGGCCGTGGCACTGCAAGCGGTATCGACACATTCAGCCAGGCTGGCGAAATGCACCTTGCGGCCCACCAGGCCGGGTGCGTAATGGGCGTATTTGCCCGAGTTGGTCATCAAGGTTGTTGCACCCGGCGGGATCACCGGTTCGCCGAGCATGCACCAGCAGGTATCGGTGACCAGGGTGGCGCCGAAGGCTTCGATCACGGCGATATGCCCGGCTTCGCGAGCCTGCTCCAGCACGGCGCGGCCGCAAGTAATGGCGAGGACCACGTCGGGGTGTTTGTGCCGACCCAGGCACAGTCGCGCCAGGTGAGCGAACTCGCTGAGGGAGAAATGCGGGTTACCCAGCGAGACCACATCCACCCGGCTGTCGCGGGCACTGTTGAGTTCGCGCCAACTGACCAATAGCTCCTTCAGGCGGATTGTTTCCACGGGCAGGGCTACATCTCCCTCCAGCACCTGCGCCGGGTCGATAGCTTCCGGGGTGATCCCGGCGATATGGAATAACGGGGCGGCGGAGGTGGTGGCAAACGCCGCGCCGAACGCCTTGAGGTCGTCCAGGCTCGGCTTGCGGTTTTCCAACCCACGCACCAGTGGAATCCGGCTGCCCGCCAGCGCGCCGATGTGGTAACCGAGCAACGGGTAGAAGGCATCGTCCAGTTCACCCAGGGCGGACACTTCGACCTGCAATCGGGCCTTGCGTTGTGCGTCCAGGTGGCAGCCGATCAACGGGGCGCGGCCGGTCAGGGCGATGCAGATGTCCAGGTAGTCCGGGTACTTCAGGGTGCGTGCCCCCAGCACGCTGTTGGCGTAGACCACCGCGTTGGATTCGGCCCAGACGATCTGCTCGCCCGCCTTCGGCGCGCTGTCGAGCAGGTAGGGTGCGCAGGTGAAACTGAGTTGCGCACCCATCGCCATATAGGCATCGCCCAAGGCACTGGCCGGTTCGCCGAGCACCGGGTCGATGCCCAATTCGCGCCAGCGGCGCTGGTCCACGGAAATTGAATTGAGGGTGGTGGGCACCCGCACGTTGGCGCCCCATTGCACCAGTTGTTCGGCAAAGCGCAGGCTCGCAGGTCCGGTGTAGATGCAGCCGTCGATGTGCGCCTGGGTGACATCCACCAGGCGGCGGGCACCTTGCAGTTCGGCCATGCGCAGAACAATCTGCATGGCCACTTGTGCAGCCTTGCCATGTTGGCCGTCGAGCAGCGCCCGGTCGTGTTCGGTGAGTTCGAGCGGGGCGCTTGGGTCTTGCGTTTGCAATGGGCTGTCGAGTGCCTGCCAGGCATCGCCCGGCAGGTGTTCGAACACGGTTACCGAGGCGCCGTCGACCCGAGCGAAGGCCTTGCCGCGCAACGCGGCGAAGGCCTCCCGGCCGATGCACAGCACCGGCAGGGAGCGCTCGAAAATCGTCTGCGCGACGAGCACGCCCAAGGTCAGGATCTCATCGGGTTCGGCCAGCACCAATGCGGCCGGTGCGTGGCCGTTGCTGATCAGTTCCATCAACACGCTGCTGCCGGTGCACGAGCCGCGTCCGCTGGGAATAGCCAGCACGCGGCCGGCCAGGTATTCGCCGCTGAGCGGGTGGTGACGGTCAATGATCTCGCCGCTAAACGGATCGACCCCGCCCCAGAAACTCAACCCGATATCGGCGAACAGCAGGGCGCCCTCGGCGGCGCCCGCGACCAGGCTGCGACCGGTCAGAGAAGTGGGCCTAGGCATGCCGGACACCTCAGTAGTAGACCTGTGGCACGGTCAGGTTGGTCGGCGGGATTTCAGTGCCGACCCATTTGACGAACAGCTCTTTGTAACGACCGGTGCGCACCTGTTGGTTGACGAACAGGTTGAGGTAGTTGAGCAGGCCATACTCGTTACGCTTGGCGCCGAGGGAGACGTAGTCGATCACGTACGGCGCGTTACCGGCGACTTTCAGGTTTTTGTATTTGCCCGATTTGAGGGTGGCGGCGGCCACGGTGTTGGTGACCACGGTGGCGTCGATATGGCCTTGGGCAACCGCCAGTAGGGTGTCGTTCTGCGACTGATAGGCGCGGAAGGTGCCGGTGCCCCAGTTCTTCACGTCTTTCTCTAGCGCGATGGCCTCATAGGTGCCGCTGGTGTTACCCACGGGTTTGCCCTTGAGGTCATCGAAGCTGTTGATGCCGGTGTCGTCGCGGGTCAGCACCACCATCTGGAAGGCGAAGTAGGGCACGGTGAGGCCGACGGTCTTGGCCCGTTCGAGGGTGTCGGAAGTGGAGGCGACGATCACATCGGCCCGCCCGGAGACCAGCGCCGGAATACGGTCCGGGAACGGCGTCTCGACCACTTCGGCCTCGACCCCGAGGATTTTCGCCAGGTCACGGCAGTAGTCCACGTCGAAACCGGCTGGGTTGTTACCGGCATCGCGGAAACCCATGGGCGGGAAGTCCAGGGTCACGGCGCAGCGCAGCTTGCCCGAACCGATGATGTCGTCGAGCTTGTCGGCCTGGGCGGTGGCAATGAAGGAGGTACTGAGAACAGCGCTGAGGGCTACGGCAAATGCGGGGTTTTTCATAGAGGCCTCGTTGATGTGAAGTGCTGTTGGATATCGTATTGGGGATTTCGTATACGATATTAAATATAGCAATCAACGTGCCCGTTTCCAGGCCGAGGCGTGAATTTGTTGGCAGGCCTTGGAGTAGAGGTGTTGCGGTGCGTCAGAGTGACGCCGTGAGGGGCGGGGGCCGCGATGGTGGGTGTTACAGATGGGAGCAATGGTTGTGCGGGGCGCCCCTTTAGGGAACATCGGCGCCCTGCGATCACCCCGTGCTCTGACACACCCATGTGGCGAGGGAGCTTGCTCCCGCTGGGTTGCGAAGCGACCCCAAAACCTGCGACTGCTTTTTTACAGGCACACCGCATAAGCCGGTTTTGCGACTGCTGCGCAGCCGAGCGGGACGGTGCGGCGATCCGACAAGCTCCCTCGCCACAATAAGTGCTCTCACTACAGACTTTCGTCAGCCCTGCGGATCGAGGTTATCCAGCACTCGATTCACCGCCAGCTCCCCGAGCATGACCACCGATTGAATCCCCAACATCACGTTGCGATGGGGCATGTCCATCAACCCGGCGAACTCACTGAGCATCATGCTGGCTGACGCCAGGGATTCGCAGGCGTTGACCAGCAGGGTTTCGTTATCGACCTTGGGGCCGACGTGGTAAATGGTGCTGGGTTTGCGCTGGGTGTCTTTGGGGGTGGGTGGTTTGAGGTAGTGATCGAGGGCGCGGTCGGCGGCTGCGTGGAGCTTTTTCGAATCGAGGGATTCGTAGGGGGAAACGTCGTCGGTTTCCGGAGGATTTGGCGTTGGTTTGAACATAGATGGAGCTCCAGATATTAAAAGTGGAGCCATCACCTTCGCTACCAAACGAAGAGGTGGTGGCCATACGCAGGTTGGTAGACCGGTCATCTGGCAACCCGGCGCGCCCGAGAGCGCCCTACGCATAGCCACCATAAAAACAGGAGACGAAAACAGTCTCTGCATTAGGTCGCGCTATGCGCCAGAAAACCGGGCTACCAAACCCGATCGCTGTTTTTCAGCGACAGGGAAACGATATAGCCCAGGCCACAGGCGCACTAGCCGGCGGATTCTGGCGTAGTCGTAGGCAGAGGCGCAAGGATGTGTAGCCTGGGTGAGTGTCTGGAGATGTCTATTAAACATCGCCTGTTTATTGGTCTTACTGTGGGTTGATCATTCCCATGCTCCGCGTGGGAACGATCCTTAGCGCTGAGTATCGCGATACTGACTCGGTGACAGACCGGTCAACGCACGAAACTGTCGGCTGAACGCACTGTGGTCGGTGTAACCGCAGCGCAGGGCGATCTCGGTGATCGGCAGGTCGCTGTGCAGCAACAGCCGAGAGCCTTCTTCCAGGCGCGCCTTGTTGATCATCTGCCGTGGCGTGAGCTGGAACACCCGCTTGCAGTGACGCTCCAGTTGCGCCACGGAATAGCCGGCGATGGCGGTCAGTTCGGCGAGGCTGATGGGGCGGGCGAAGTGGCTGCGGATGTGCGCGTCCACGGCGGCGAGTTTCTGGAACGCGGGGTGATTGGACTGCGGCGATTGCAGGTCGCGGGAGATCCCGGCCAGGCCCACGATGTGGCCCTGTTCATCCTTCAAGGCGAGTTTGTGGGTCAGGCACCAGATCGGCTGGTTGCCGTAATACAGGTGCAGCTCCAGTTGGTCGGCCATCTCGCGACCGCTGGACAGCACCCGCCGATCCTGTTCGGTGTACAGCGGGCCGAAGCGTTCCGGGAAGACCATTTCAGCGGTGAGCCCCAGCAGATCCTCGCGATGTTTGAAACCGCAACGCCGGGCCAGGGTCTGGTTGACGAAGGCGTAGCGGGCTTCGCGGTCCTTGATGAAAAACACCACGTCCGCCAGGGTGTCGAGCAGCGGCGCAATCGGCTGCAGGCTGTTCAACAGCGTGGGCAGGTCGCAGGGTTTGAAGGTGCTGAGCGAGGGGTACATGGCGCTGGGGTCTGAGGGCGACCCCGGGATCATAGAGGCTCGACAGCGCGGCTGAAACCCCCGAGGGGGTTTCAGGCTGGCGGGGTGTCGTCCAGGCACATCAAGGTCTCGATTCGGGCCGGGCTGAAGGGCGGACGGGGCGCCGAGGGTTGCCAGCCAAACAGGTGCTGCACCGCGCCGCCACACACCCGGCCCTGACAGGCGCCCATACCACAGCGACTGGCCAGCTTGGCTTCGCGCCAGTCGGTGTGCCCGGTCAATGCGCCGTAGGGCACGTCTTCGCAGCGGCAGACCAGGGTGTCGGGGCGGGCCAGGGATTTGAGTTGTGGGTCGAGGGCGAAGGCCTGATTCAGTGCCTTGGCGAAACCCTGCCAGCGTGCCCGACGTGGCCACAACTGGCGTGCCGCTTCAAGGTCACCGACCGCCGCGTGGCCCGCAATGGCACCTTCGACCAAAGCCAGTTCACTGCCACCAAACCCGGTGCATTCTCCCGCCGCATAATGATCGACGCGACTGGCCTGCCAGGCATCCACGGCCAACGCCTGACCCTCGATGGCGTAACCCAGTGCCTGGCCCAATTGAATGTTAGGGATCAAGCCAAAACCACAGGCCAACCGATCACAGGCCAGTTCGACGACTTTGCCCTGCTGTTGCAGGCGCACACCTTCCAGTCGATCAGTGCCAAGGGCGGCCAGCACATGCGTCGCGGTGCGGTAATGGCGGTCGAACAGGCTGAACGATTGCAGCCATTTGCCAGGCCAGCGGGGCAGTTGCGCGGCGAAACCGGCGACGGCGGTGCGCGAGGCTTGCTCGGCGATGCGCGGGATCTGCGCGCCGTGTTTTTTCGCCGTGGCGGCACTGGCCAGTAACAACGGGCCGCTGCCGGCGATCACCACGCGCTCACCCTGCACCGGCAGGCCCGCCTTGATCAGCGCTTGCAAGCCACCGGCGCCGGTCACGCCGGGCAACGTCCAGCCGGGGAAGGGCAGCAGCAACTCGCGGGCGCCGGTGCACAGAATCAATCGGTGATAACTGATCAGCCAGCCGTCATCGTCATTTTCGACCAGCAGCTGTTTCGGACCGGGACTGGCGATCACCCGAGTGCCGGCGTGACGGCGAATGTTGCTGCACGCCTGCAATCGTTCACGCAGGCGACGGGCCTGATCGGGTACGTTGGCTTGAGGGCCGTCACGCCAGATTTGCCCGCCCGGCAGCGGATTGTCGTCGAGCATGACGATGCGTGCGCCACTGGGGGCAGCGGCAAGAGCAGCGGACATGCCGGCGGGGCCGGCTCCGATGATCAGCAGATCGGCGTATTCGTTCATGGGCATGTCTGCACCTGCATGCCGTCGCGGCACAGTGTCTGGCAGGCCAGGCGTCGCCGGCCGTCGATGGTCACCCGGCATTCCTGGCAAATGCCCATGCCACACAGCGGTGCGCGGCGTTGGCCACTGACCGAAGTGCGTGTGCATCCGTCGCTGCCCAGCGCCAAGGCTGCGGCGACGCTGGTGCCCTCGGCCACCTTCAAGGCGCGGCCATCCAGCAGTAATTCAGGCATAGGCGGGTTCTCCGAGGAAACGCTGGGGCAGATACGGTTGCGCGGCCAGTGGCGGGGTTTCGTTGAACAGCTGCGCCACCAGCAAGTCGGCCGTGCCGGGGGCCGTGGTGACGCCCAACCCTTCGTGCCCAACCGCCAGCCACAAGCCCTGCTGCTGTGGGTGCTGGCCAACCAGCGGCAGGCCGTCGGGGCTGGCGGCGCGAAAACCGGTCCAGGCGCGGATGCCGTTGAGTCGGGCCAGCCCTGGCATGTACTCGGCGGCACGCTTGAGCATTTTCGCCAGCATCCAGCCTTCGACCTGTGGGTCGGTGGTGCCGAATTGCCGTGAGGCACCGATGAACAATTGCCCGGTCGGGCGCGGCTGAATATTGCAGGCGGTGGATGGCCCGGTGGCGTTGTGGGCGCTGGTGACGTATCCCAGCTCCACCAAGGTGTGGGTGACGGTGCCGGGGTAGCGGTCGGTAATCAGCAGGTGGCCCTTTTTCGGCTCGATGGGCAACTCCGGGCACAGTTCGCTGGCCTGAATGCCGTTGGCCAACACCACGGCTTCGGCCCGCAACCAATGGCCGTCATCGAGGTAAACGCGATTGCCATCGACCGCGCTGACCCGCGCCCGGTGCTGACGGATGTTCGGTGTGTCGAGCATCCAGCGGGCCGTCGCCGGCGCATACAGAATGCCGTCGCCATTGATGAGCAAGCCGCCTTCCAGATCCTCGCGCAGTTCCGGTTCACGCTGACGCAAAGCGCGGGCGCTGATCAATTCGCACGCCACGCCTTGGGCTTTCAGGTTCAGGTATTTGCTGTGGGCGACCGCCATTTCCTCGGCGTTGGCCGCCAGCCACAGTGTGCCGTTGTTGCGGTAGGCGCAGCCGTCGGGCAGGTCCGGCGCCAGTTCACGCCAGCGTTGCAGGGAATATTGGCTCAGGGCCAATTCGGCCGGGTTGTCATCGAGCACGAGCAGGTGGCCCATGCCTGCCGCCGTCGCACCGTGCAGGCCGGCGTCCAGCACCAACACCTGCAAGCCACGACGGGCCAGTGCCTGGGCGCAGGCGGCGCCGATGATGCCGGCGCCGATCACGATTACATCGGCCACCAGGCCCTCGCTCATGGGCGAATGCCCCAGGCGAACGGGTCATCTTGTTCGATGATCAAACTGGCTTCAGCGCTGATAAAGGCACGGCCACGAATGGTCGGCACGATGCGCTCGCCTTGCCATTCATAAGAACCTTCGAACTCGCTGCCGATGACACTGGCCTGACGCCAGATCTGCCCCGGTTGCAACTTGTCGTCGGCGGCCAGGCAGGCCAGTTTGGCACTGGTGCCGGTGCCGCACGGTGAGCGGTCATAGGCCTTGCCGGGGCAGAGTACGAAGTTGCGGCTGTCGGCGTGATCGTCATCGGCGAACAGTTCGATATGGTCGATCAACCCGCCGTCTTCGCCACGAATGCCCTGGGCTTCCAGCGCTTGTTGCACGGCGTAGGTATAAGCGGTCAGCGCGTCGAGGTTGTCGCCGGCGACCCGCAGGCCATGCTCGGCGATCAGGAAAAACCAGTTGCCGCCCCAGGCAATATCGCCGACCACCTGGCCGATGCCCGGCACCTGCAACACCAACGCCTTGCGGTAACGGTAGGCCGGCACATTGCGCACGCTCACCGAATGGTCTTCGTGCAGGGTCGCCTGCACCGTCCCCACGGGTGTTTCGATACGGTGCACACCGGGGCCGATCTTGCCCAGATGCGCCAACGACGCCACCAGGCCGATGGTGCCGTGGCCGCACATGCCCAGGTAACCGGTGTTGTTGAAGAAAATCACCCCGGCACAGGCGCTCGGGTCTACCGGTGTGCAGAGCAGGGCACCCACCAGCACGTCGCTGCCTCGTGGTTCCAGCACACAGGCCGCGCGCCATTGATCATGATGGTCGGCCAGCCGCTTGCGCCGTTCAGCCATGCTGCCGGTGCCCAGGTCAGGAAAACCGGCGGTCACCAGACGGGTCGGTTCGCCGCCGGTGTGGGAGTCGATCACGGTGATGCGTTTCATGGAAGGGCCACGTCCGTTCAGATGAGTGAACGCAAGAGTGGCCTGTGCGGCGAGGTGCCGGCTTGATGGATTTATCCTGTGCCGATGACGAAATCGGCACAGCGCTTAGTGAGCGTGGGGCAGGTGTTCGAACAGGGTCTTGCAGACCCCGGCAATGTGTTCGTCCAGCAGCTTCACCGCCAGCTCAACATCGCCGGCACGGCAGGCCGCGAGGATCTCACGGTGTTCGTGATCGGCCCGTTCCTTGCCGGCCGACAGGCTCATCTGCATGCGCAGGTAGCGCTCCAGCTTGTCGTTGACCGATCGAATCAGGCTGACCAGAAACGGCCGTTGTGCCGGTTCGTAGAGGCAGGCGTGCAGCTCCCAGTTGAGCTCGGCCCAGCGGCCCACGTCGTCCTCGCCGATGAATTCCTGACAGATACGCTCGGCACGGGCGAAGGTTTCTTCGGTCATGTTGGGGATGGCCAGGCGCAGTATTTTGTCTTCCAGCAACATGCGCACTTCGAACATCTGCGCCAGCTCGGCATCGGAAACCCTCGTGACCATCGCCCCGCGATTGCGCTGGAACATCACCAGCCCTTCGGCTTCCAGCCGCTTGAGGGCCTCGCGCACCGGAATCTTGCTGACGTTGAACTGGCGGGCAATGTCGTCCTGGCGAATCGGCTCATCTTCGGCGAAATGCCCGGCGACGATCGCGTCGCGCAGATGACGGGTGATGATTTCCGAGGTCGAAGGCGTATTGCCAAGGTCGGGAGCGTTGAGTTTGGGTAGGTTCACGGCGGCGATCGTTTGGAGTGAGATAGCGATAGGGTATACGAAATCCTTTCGCTGATCTTCCCGGGACCGCACGAACGTCAGGACGCTGGTTGTGTTGGTCGAAGATTTGCTGCTTTACCGCATATACGGAAAAACATATATTCGGCAAAACGCATATTAATGAGGCTTGCCTGTGTCGCGAAGCCCGTGTTGCTGTATGAAACCCAAACGCCGAGACCCGAAATGGCTGACTCTCTGACGCCGACCACTGTTTTCAAATGCCTGGCTGACGACAACCGGGTCCGCATGATGCTGCTCATCGCCCGCGAGGGAGAGTTGTGTGTCTGCGAGCTGACCTGTGCGTTGGATGAGAGCCAGCCGAAAGTCTCCAGGCACCTGGCGCAGTTGCGCACCAGTGGATTGCTGTCGGACCGTCGACAAGGCCAATGGGTTTACTACCGGTTGCACCCGAGCCTTCCTGACTGGGTGCTTCAAATGCTGACTGTCGTGCTTGAAACCAACCAGCATTGGCTGAGCGCGGATGCCAAACGTCTTGAAGACATGGGTGAGCGCCCTGAACGGGCAGCCGCCTGCTGTCCGGTTCGATAATTTCAAAAGCCTATCCCTGACAACAGATACAGAGCACACCAACATGACTATCAAAGTGGGCATCAATGGTTTTGGCCGCATCGGTCGTCTCGCCATGCGCGCCGCCTGGCACTGGCCGGAGTTTGAGTTCGTGCAGATCAACGACCCGGCAGGCGACGCGGCGACGCATGCGCACCTGCTGAACTTCGATTCGGTGCATGGTCGCTGGAATGATCAAGCCAGCGCCGAGGGCAACTGCATTGTCATCGACGGCAAGCGCATCAAGGTTTCCGCCAACAAGGCGATTGCCGATACCGATTGGTCGGGCTGCGATCTGGTGATTGAAGCCAGCGGCAAGATGAAGACTGTCGCGGTGCTTCAGGCGTACCTCGACCAGGGCGTCAAGCGCGTGGTGGTCAGTGCTCCGGTGAAAGAAGAGGGCGCGCTGAACATCGTCATGGGCGTCAACCATCAACTGTTCAATCCGGCGGAACATCGCATCGTTACCGCGGCGTCGTGCACCACCAATTGCCTCGCGCCAGTGGTCAAGGTGATCCATGAAGCGCTAGGCATTCGCCACGGCTCGATCACCACCATTCACGACTTGACCAACACCCAAAGCATTCTCGACCAACCCCACAAGGATCTGCGCCGTGCACGGGCTTCGGGCATGAGCCTAATCCCGACCAGCACCGGTTCGGCCACCGCCATCGCGGAAATTTTCCCGGAGCTGCGCGGACGTCTGAATGGTCACGCGGTGCGCGTACCGTTGGCCAATGCTTCGCTGACTGATTGTGTGTTTGAGGTCGATCGCGTCACCACGGTTGACGAAGTGAATCGGTTTCTCAAGGACGCGTCCGAGAACGAACTCAAAGGTATTCTCGGTTTCGAGGAGCGTCCGCTGGTGTCCATCGACTACCGCACCGATCCGCGCTCATCGATCATCGATGCGCTGTCGACCATGGTCATCAACGGCACCCAGGTCAAAATCTATGCCTGGTACGACAACGAATGGGGTTACGCGAACCGCACCGTCGAATTGGCCAGGATGGTCGGTCTGGCCGTTTAAGGAGCGTTGATGAAAGCCTTGTCAGCCCTCGCGCCGTCAGTGCGGCAATACCTGCTTGTTACGGGCAATTACTGGGCTTTTACCCTCACCGACGGTGCCTTGCGCATGTTGGTGGTGCTGCACTTTCACGGGTTGGGCTACAGCCCGTTGCAAATCGCGGCGTTGTTTCTGTTCTACGAACTCTTTGGCGTGATCACCAACCTGCTGGGCGGTTATCTCGGCGCGCGACTGGGGCTGAACCGGACCATGAACATCGGGCTGGGGATGCAGGTGGTGGCGCTGTTGATGCTGACGGTGCCGGTGGCCTGGCTGACGATTCCTTGGGTGATGGTGGCGCAGGCACTGTCGGGGATCGCCAAAGACCTGAACAAGATGAGCGCTAAAAGCTCGATCAAGCTTCTGGTGCCCGACGGGCAACAGGGCACGCTTTATCAATGGATAGCCATCCTCACCGGCTCGAAGAATGCCCTCAAGGGCGTCGGTTTCTTTCTCGGCGGGGCATTGCTCGCCCTGATCGGTTTCAGAGGGGCGCTGCTGGCCATGGCAGGCGTTCTTTCGCTGATCTGGCTCAGCAGCCTGATTCTGTTGAAAAAGGACCTGGGCAAGGCGAAAGCCAAGCCCAGGTTCCGTGACATCCTCTCCAAGAGCCGGGCCATCAACATCTTGTCGGCGGCACGGATGTTCCTGTTCGGTGCCCGCGATGTCTGGTTCGTGGTGGCTTTACCGGTGTACTTGAGCAGCGTTTTTGGCTGGGACTTCTGGAAGGTCGGTGGATTCCTGGCGGCCTGGGTGATTGGCTACGGCATCGTGCAATCGCTCGCGCCGCGGATCACCGGCAAGCAACGAGGGCATGTCCCGGATGGCCGCGCCGCGTTTCTTTGGGCGGTTGCCTTGGCAGGCCTGCCGGCGGCAATCGCGCTGGGGCTGAACACCGGGTTGTCGCCACAGTGGGTGCTGTTGGGCGGTCTGATGATCTTTGGTGCGTTGTTCGCGGTGAATTCCTCGCTGCACAGCTACCTGATCGTGTCCTACGCCAAGGAAGACGGCGTATCGCTGGATGTGGGTTTTTACTACATGTCCAACGCCATGGGACGGCTGATCGGCACCGTGCTCTCCGGTTGGGTTTTTCAGGTCTTCGGGCTGGAAGCGTGTTTATGGATATCCAGCGCATTTGTTATTTTCGCGGCACTGATTTCTGTTAGGTTGCCGCGGCATTCCAACGTGCTCTAAATCGCTCTAAAAGTACTGTTTCACGCCTTTTACACTTATTAAGTGCAACTTCCATTTATATTTATTTTGGTGCATGTGACATTTTTCAGGCGCCAAATATTTGAAGTTTTTTATATGTAACGAAAAGCGATTGTTCTTAGCGCAATTAATTCATACACACGCTTGCAACCTAAGCCATACATTACCCACCAGAACAGGCAGCGAGGAACAACTACAACAACCTGATCACTAAAAACCTGACACAACAAAAACTAAAATCTCCTTATAAGTCGGTGAACATCATGATTAAAATCATGGCCTACTTTTTAATAGGAGCTGGTATTGCAGGATGCAACGGTATGGTAAAACCCGACTTGTCGGGACCTGCCAACGATTCATATTTCTCAGTCTTCTCAGGCTTTCCCTTGCCCTATCTGTACACCGCCTCGGCCGTGCAATGGAACGAGGATTACGCCGTCACCACCCGCCACACCCCACTCATTCGCAACGTGATATACAGCTGCAGCACCGGTTGCGACCTGGTCTTCATCAAGCACAAGGCTGACGGCCATTATCCGTCATGGCGCGCACCGCGCGTGGGTGAGCACATCACTGCCGTGGGAACGAGCCCGTATATGACAACGGTCAGCGGGCAAGGCAAGGTGTATCCGGCGCCTTTCATCAACAGTGATGAAGGCAGCGGCGAACGCTATGCCATCCATGATGCCCCGATGATCAAGGGGATGTCGGGTGGGCCGGTTATCGCCAATGACGGCAGCATTGTCGGTATTAATGTCGGATTCTTCTCCACCACACTTCACGATGTGAGTTTTCACCCTGGGGTAAAGGGCGCTGAGCGGATCAGTATCTTTATTCCTTACTCGATCATTCAACGTGAGTGGGGGCTGATGCAGGCACAGCTTAACGATTCGCACGGCACGAAATACGCGCAGAAGTAGTGTTGGGTCATCACCGAATCCGGAACATCGGATTCGGTGTGACGTGGCGCGTCTATCACTCGCTTATTCAATCAAGGCGTATATTGATAGTGTCGATCCCGTTAGTTGAGGCGATAGCCAATCGTCGGTGGTGTGACAGGCGAGAGCGTTGGGGGGGAGTTAGATATCCCGGAACGTTTGGAGGTGTTACATGAGCCAATATCAACGACTCTTTCTGATAGCCGGCCCAGCCATGCGTCACACCCCGGCGTTGGAACGAGCTGTCGCCATCGCCGAAGCCACTGGCGCAGCGCTGCACATCACGGTGTTTATCGAAGACTCTCACCTTTTGGGGTTGATGAGCGCCGGTGCGCGGTTTCGTGAGGCCTGTCAGCAAGAGAACGAAAAGTGGCTGAAGGATGAAGCAGATCTGATACGCGGGCGCGGGGTCACGGTAAGCACCGAAGTGCTTATAACCCGCAGCGCGTTGCAAGAAATCCTTCGGCACGTGGCAGAAATGCAGCCGGATCTGGTGATCAAGGACGTGCAGCACGAGTCTGCACTCAAGCGTGTTTTCGTTACACCTCTGGATTGGCACCTGTTGCGCGAATGTCCGGTGCCTGTGCATCTGGTCAGCGAAGTCAGGTGTCCGCTGCCGCGGGTGATCGTGGCGGCGGTCGATCCGTCGCAACCCGATACGCAGATCACCGGCATCAACGACCGCATCATCCAGGCAGCGAACGGACTGGCCATGCAATGCAACGCAGAACTGCATTTGCTGCATGCCTATGATCTGTCGCTGACGCATATAGCCGACGCAGGCGCGGGTGCAGTGACGATGCCAGGCTTCAACAGTGACCTGCGCAAGTCTCTGCATCAGTCATTCATCGCATTGGCCGACCACTTTGGCGTGCCCACCGAGCGACAACACTTCGTTGCGGGCCCGCCCGGCAAAGCGCTGGCTGACTTTGCAGCGCATCACCGGGCCGATGTGATCGTCATGGGCAATGCGCATCGCAAGGGGTTGGGCAAGTGGGTGGGCAGTACGACGGAGCATGTTCTGTATCGAGTGCCCTGCAACATCTTCGCGGTCACGGGGGCAGCGGATCAGTGAATGGAGTCGTTGTTAAATGATTCGCGAGGGACGCCTCGGCGACCGGGGCGGTTTTTTTTGTGGGCACGTGCCGAGATGTCCTCGAAGGTCTCGCTATCGGTTGCCGCCAGGAGCTTGCCACCGTCCTTCAGGGTGGCCATGAAGGTCACTTCCGTGTTGTTGCCCGCGAGCAGATAGCCAGCGATGGCACCGACCGGCCCCAACAACATCGCGCCCGCAATGCCCAGGCCGATGGCGCTCTTTATATTCTTGTTGGAGTCCGTGTTCTGGATCGTTAGATCTTTAAATTCCGAGACCGGGAAGCTTTTCCCCAATCGTGGCTTAAGGGCCGTTTTGAGCGTGATGGTACCCGAGTGATATTCCCCGTCGCACTGCGGGAAGTCACCAGCGAGCACTATGATCTTTGCCATATGGAATGTTCTCTTGGGCGATCATTTTGGGGGTAGACATTGCGCGCGCCCAAACTCAAAACGTCAACGAGCTGACGATGAGTGGCAGCCATGGATTTGCGATACACAAGTGTCAGTCTTCCAGGTCAATTTCATCTTCAGGCGCCCATCAAGCGTCGAGCAGGGCGGGGGGAGGATCGTCCGGCATGGTTATTCCTCCAGTCATGAACGCAAAGCGTAGCAGGCGGGTAGGGCTGTCGAGGTGGTCATAGCCCTGGTCATGGACGTTTTATAACGTTTGCCTCAAGCCGGCAGGTAATGCGTTTTAATTCTCCGTTGACCCGACAGCTGCTCGGAACCAACAACAGACCTTTCAGCCGAAAGGGGTTAACGGGGGATTAATGGACTTCTGGACCACCACGCAAGTATCGATTCTAGGGCTGGTTGAAGGACTCACAGAGTTTTTGCCGATCTCCAGTACAGGCCATCAGATTATTGCCGCGGACCTGCTCGACTTTGGCGGTGAGCGAGCCATGGCGTTCAATATCATTATTCAGTTGGGCGCTATTCTGGCGGTCGTCTGGGAGTTCCGTCGCAAGATTCTGGACATCACCACGGGTTTGCCGACCCAGCGTAATGCGCAACGTTTTACTCTGAATTTGCTGATCGGTTTCTTGCCGGCGGTGGTGCTGGGGGTGATGTTTGCCGACAAAATCCATCAATATCTGTTCAACCCGATCACCGTGGCTGTGGCGCTGGTGATCGGCGGGATCATCATGTTGTGGGCTGAACAGCGCGAGCACGTGGTAGTGGTCGATCACGTGGACGAGATGCGCTGGACCGATGCCTTGAAAGTCGGATGTGCACAATGCCTGGCGATGATTCCCGGCACTTCGCGTTCGGGATCGACGATTATCGGCGGGTTGCTGTTTGGCCTGTCACGCAAGACGGCCACCGAGTTTTCGTTCTTCCTGGCGATGCCGACAATGGTGGGGGCCGCGGTGTACTCGGGCTATAAATATCGCGACCTGTTCCAGGCCGCAGATTTGCCGGTGTTTGCCCTGGGATTTGTCGCCGCTTTCGTCTTTGCGATGATTGCCGTGCGCGGGTTGCTCAAGTTCATCGCCAACCATAGTTATGCGGTGTTTGCCTGGTACCGGATCGCCTTCGGTTTACTGATTCTGGCGACGTGGTTTTTGGGTTGGGTCGACTGGAATCACCTCTCGGAAGGGGCGTAGGTTTTCCTGTGTTGATAAAAAACGCCGCTTGTTGTTGAGCGGCGTTTTTGTGTAAGCAGCTAAAAGCATCTAAAGCTTGTTGACCCGTGCCAGTGGCAGGCTGATTTGCTGTTCACGCTGCAGCAAATTCATCATCAGCAGTACCCGTTCTTCACCGTCCATGGCCAGGAACACCGCTTCGAGATCGCAGAACGGACCTTCAGTGATGCGCACCGCATCTCCGTGTTTCAACAGCGTGGTCACGATCGCCTGGCTGTCTGGTTCCTGGAGTTCGTCGATCAGCGCATCGCGGATCGGCAATGGCTGACCGCCAAACCCGACGACCCGCGAAACGCCGCGGGTCGAGCGCAGTGGACCCCAGCTGTCCTGAAGGCTCAGTTGAATAAACAGGTAGCCCGGAAACAGCGACTCGCTGATCACTCGACGTTGCCCGCGCAACATGCGCTCACGTCTGTAGGTCTTGCGAAAGCATGCATAGCCTTGGCGCTGCAAATGTTCTTCGGCGCGCTCATCTTGTTTGGGCTTGCACTGGACCAGGTACCAGGCTTTGGTGGCGTGTTCGGCAATCGCGTTCATTCAAATGCCCTCCCTGCATCGATCTGCCCCAGCAGCTCGGCGGTTTTGCGCTGCAGGAGCGAGCTGTCGCCCCGACTTTCCACGGTCAGGCAAGCTACGCAACCCTCGCCCGAGAGGCGCAAGCTGAAGCGCCAGTCGGCAAAGACCAGGTTCAGCCCGCTGCTCTCGTTGAGGTCAAGGGCGTCGCGGGCATAACGCTGCTTGATGCTCGCCAGCAGCGCCGGACCATCCTTGACTTGGCGGCGGATCTCCCCGGAGGAGGGGAACGCGCCGATGCGTTCCACCAGCAGTACCGGTGGTTTTCGCACGCGGGGGAAAATCAGTTCCGACGCATAGGCGCGCACGATGCGGTACGCGAGGTTGTGCTTAAGGTCAGCGCTATACGGGTGGCGACTGTCATCTGCCTTGAAACCGCTCAACGTATTCATAGAGGCTTCGTCCATAAGGTGATAAAGACCATATCGGGGGACAGCAACATCACAGGGCGTTTTGATGCAGATGCTCGAAGCAGAAGTTGGTGGCTTCGATATAACCTTCGGCACCGCCACAGTCGAAGCGTCGACCCTCGAACTTGTAAGCCAGCACGCAGCCGTTCTGGGCCTGCTTCATCAGCGCATCGGTGATCTGGATTTCACCGCCCTTGCCAGGTTCGGTGTCAGCAATCAGGTCGAAGATGTCGGGGGTCAGAATGTATCGACCGATGATCGCCAGGTTGGACGGAGCGTCTTCCGGACGGGGCTTTTCGACCATGCTGTTGACCCGGTAAATCCCCTCGCGAATCAACTCGCCGGCAATCACGCCGTACTTCTGAGTCTGCTCGCGGGGTACTTCCTGGATCGCCACGATCGAACAGCGGAACTGCTCATAAAGCTTGAGCATTTGCGCCAGAACTCCATCCCCCTCCAGGTTCAGGCACAGGTCGTCGGCCAGCACCACGGCGAATGGCTCATCACCGATCAACGAGCGGCCGCTGAGAATGGCGTGCCCCAGGCCTTTCATTTCCACCTGACGAGTGTAGGAAAAGCTGCAGGTATCGATCAGCTCGCGAGTGCCGTGCAGGAACTTTTCCTTATCGGTGCCACGAATCTGGTGCTCCAGCTCGTAGCTGGTATCGAAATGATCCTCCAGCGCGCGCTTGCCGCGACCGGTGACGATGGCCATGTGTTGCAGGCCGGCGTCACGCGCTTCCTCGACGGCATACTGGATCAGCGGCTTACTGACGATCGGCAGCATCTCCTTCGGCATGGCCTTGGTGGCGGGTAAAAAGCGGGTCCCATAACCGGCGGCGGGGAACAGGCATTTACGAATCATGGAAGCGTCCTTGAAAGTAGACTGATGGAATAGCTGATGGCAGTAGGAAAGATTCGATCCAGGCTGGCCGAACCGGTCACGCTGGGGAGTGCGGGCTCGAAGCGGCCCGGTCACTCAAGAACAATGTTCGCAACGCGCCAGGGGCTGCGAATGGTCTGCACGCCATGCTTCTCGCCAGGCGCGGGCAGGGGAGACATCGAGCAGCCGATTTGCCGGCGAGCATGCCCGGTTGTTCCACGGCATGCTCGTGACGTAACCCGCTGTAAATAGAGTTATTGCCCAAGGCGTCCCTTACCCAACTACTAACCAAATGTTCGACACCCTGGCAATGCAGTAGCGGAACGGCTATACATTAGTCATTCGCTATTTCAGTATAATTTAGATTGAACAGTCGCCAGAAAACGACAACCGTTAGAAATTGTCTGAATAAATTCACTGACTGTTATTTTCGCATTCTGGAGAGTGCGATGTTATTTTTTGTCCGGATAAAAAGTTGAGGGCTGTTCAAGCGTCATGGTAATAAATACGCATTGATTGTTTGAAAGTTTCAGTCGCAGTTCCTGGTCATTATAAATGCCCGGGCTCATTCGTAATTTAAAGCTCTTATGTTCGGCAAGTGCTAGGTCACCGCCAATGTTGACAAGACGGGGAAGGTCATCTTGCTTAAAAGGGTTTTGATTGTCTGTGTTGGCAATATATGCCGCAGTCCCACCGCGGAGCATTTGCTGCGTGGGGCACTCGTCCATTCCGATATTCAGGTCAGTTCAGCCGGCCTTGCCGCCCTGACGGGCAAGCCCATCGAGCCGACAGCACACGCCGTGCTCACAGAGCATGGTCATCTGCCCCATGAGCACCAGGCCGTTCAGCTCACATCTCAAGCCGTCAGTGAGGCGGACTTGATTCTGGTGATGGAGCGGCGACATGTCAGTGGCGTGCTCAACATTGCCCCTGAAGCGCGGGGCAAAGTGTTGCTGTTGGGCAAATGGCAGGACGATCGAGAGATCAGCGACCCCTACCGTCAAGGCAAACCTGCTTTTGTGCACGCTTATGCGTTGATCGAAGAAGCTGTACACGCATGGGCACAGCGTCTGGCACGCTGATGGCCACTTCCTTTTTGAATCGTAATCAAGGCAAAGAATCCGACTTATGCAGCAAGCACCGGTAGTCAACGTGCGGGACGACGACAATGACGAGATTGATCTTCTCGGCCTGTTTGGAACACTCATCGACCATAAATGGCTGATTGCCGCGGTTACCGGCGCCTTCATGGTCGCAGGGGCCGCGTACGCAGTGCTGGCGACACCGGTATTTCAGGCGAATGCGCTGTTGCAGGTCGAAGCGAAGAAGAACGACTTATTGGGCTTCTCGGATATCGGCAGCATGCTGGGCAAGGAGTCTCCTTCGGCCACCGAAATCGAGTTGATCCAGTCCCGCTCCGTGATTGGTAAAACTGTCGATAACTTGAAACTTGATATTGTCATACAGCCGAAGTATTTCCCGGTTTTCGGTGAGTTCCTGGCGCGTCGATTCCAGAATAATAATCCCGGTGAAATAGCCGAACCCTTGTTGGGGTTGAACAGTTTCGCCTGGGGAGGGGAGTCGCTGAAGATCTTCAAACTGGATCTCCCCGATTCGCAACTGGGCAAGAAATTGACCCTGACCACGGGTGAAAATGGTCATTTCACGTTGGTGGATGAAGATGACAACCTATTGGCGGCCAGCCGGGCCGGAGAGCTTTTCGAAAAAAATGGCGTAACGTTTCAAATAGAGGAACTGCACGCCAATCCTGGTACCCGCTTCCGCATTATCCGTAACTCCCGCCTGACCAGTATCCTCGACTATCAAGAGGCCCTGGATGTAGTTGAGCGCGGAAAAGAGTCGGGCATGATCGGTCTGGCGCTGGAAAGCACAGATCCGGACCAGGCGATTAAAATACTCAATGAAATCGCCGCTATATATGTACGGCAAAACGTAGAGCGCACTTCAGCAGAGGCTGCGCAGAGCCTGGCGTTTCTCAAAGAGCAACTTCCTGAGGTCAAGAAGGATCTGGAAAAAGCCGGAAATGCGTTGAATGAGTACCAGACGCGCAGCAAGTCCGTGGACATCACGCTCGAAACCAAAGCCATTCTTGATCAGATAGTCGGGCTCGATACCAATATTTCCGAGTTGAAGTTGCAGCAAGCCGAGATGGACCGCAAGTTCACCCGTCAACATCCTGCCTATCGCGCATTGTTGACCCAGATCGGTGAGTTGAGCAGCAAGCAGAAAAGTTTGGCGTCCAAAGTAGAGAGCCTTCCCTCTACCCAACAAGAATTGCTGAGCCTTACCCGGGATGTAGAAGTCGGTACGGCCATTTACACCCAGCTGCTGAATAAGTCTCAGGAACTGGATGTGATGCGCGCGGGCACTGTCGGTAACGTACGCCTGATCGACACCGCGGACGTCAACTTCCTCAAACCGGTCAAACCGAAAAAAGCCTTGATTGTATTGATCGCCACTCTTCTTGGCAGCTTCCTGGCAGTGGCTCTGGTGTTGCTGCGCAAGGCGCTGAACCGGGGGCTCGAAAGTCCTGAAGCCATCGAGCAACTTGGGTTGCCGGTCTATGCCTCGATTCCCTACAGCATTCTGCAAAAAACCGAAGAAGATAAAATCTCCCGCGGACGAGGGCGTTCCAATGGGACTTCATTGCTGGCCGTCACTCATCCTACCGATCTGGCAATCGAGGCATTGCGCAGTTTGCGTACCAGTCTGCACTTCGCCATGCATGAGGCCGACAATAACCGCTTGATGATTTCCGGGCCCAGCCCTCAGGTGGGCAAAACGTTTGTCTCGGTCAACCTCGCGGTGGTGATAGCACAAACCGGTCTGCGGGTATTGTTGATCGATGTCGACATGCGCAAGGGTTATCTGCACAAAGTGTTGGGTGCTACTTCAGACAATGGGCTCTCCGATGTCCTGGCCCGGCGCTGCGATGTGGCCACGGCTATTCATAAGACCGCAATCGACAACTTCGATTTTGTCAGTCGAGGTCAGATTCCGCCCAATCCTTCCGAGCTACTGATGCACGCCAATTTCAGCGCGCTATTGGAGCAGGTGAGCAAGCAATACGATCTGGTAATTCTCGATACGCCGCCACTACTGGCTGTGACAGATGCGGCGATTGTCGGGCGTCTGTCCGGAACCAATTTGATCGTGACGCGCTATGGCCTGAACCCGGCGAAAGAAATCGAGTTGACGGTGCGCCGGTTCACCCAGAACGGCGTTGTTATTAAAGGTGCGATTTTCAATGGCGTGGAGAGAAAGGCTTCCAACAAGTATGGCTACAGTGATTATGGTTATTACCACTATGCCTACGCCTCCGACAAAAATTGATGAGTATTGAATAGGTCGCGTCATAAATTCAGATGTTTGACGGCGTGGCTGTTGTTCTTGAGTTTTTATCGTTATTGCTGCAACGGATCATTGGCCAACAGGCATGATCAAACTGATATTCATAGAGACACTACGTCCTGAGGAAGATGACGAAAAATCCTGGGGCGGTAGCGTGTCAGTTCAATATTAAACTTGATCATTACCTCTCCCAGTAACTGCGATAAAGCGATGGACAAGTTTTTTTCGGTTAGAATTTAGTATTTAAAGTCAAAGAGGGTGCTATGAAAGTCACGATATTTGGAACCGGTTATGTTGGTCTTGTCCAGGGAGCAGTCCTCGCACAAGTAGGACATGATGTCGTTTGTATTGATGTCGACGTAAATAAAGTTGAGCGTTTGACGCAAGGCCATATCCCAATTTACGAACCAGGGCTGGAAGCTTTAGTAAAAGAAAATTATTCGGCAGGCCGCCTGAATTTTTCTACTGATGTCTCGGTGGGCGTACTACATGGCGATGTTCAGTTTATTGCCGTTGGTACTCCTCCTGATGAAGATGGCTCCGCCGACCTGAAGTATGTTCTTGCTGTGGCTGAAACCATCGCGAGAAATATGGAAAAAAATCAGATAATTGTAAATAAGTCCACTGTGCCCGTAGGTACCGCGGATAAAGTAAAAGCCTGTGTAGATGAAGTGCTGGCCCAGAGAAATCGCGGGGACCTTATTTTTGATGTCGTGTCAAATCCAGAATTCCTAAAAGAAGGCTCTGCTGTTGCGGACTGTCTGCGTCCTGATCGTATTGTTATAGGTACCGACAGTGAGCGTGCGGAGGAGGTAATGCGAGATCTCTACGCACCTTTCAACCGAAATCATGAAAAGATGATTGTAATGGATGTTAAGAGTGCAGAATTAACAAAATATGCAGCAAACTGCATGCTAGCTACAAAAATCAGTTTCATGAATGAAATGGCTAATCTTGCAGAGATATTGGGAGCTGACATCGAGATGGTTCGGCAGGGAATAGGCTCCGACCCACGAATTGGATATCATTTTATCTATCCTGGAGTTGGGTACGGTGGATCCTGTTTCCCTAAAGATGTGCAAGCGTTAATACGCACTGCCGAAATCATTGATTTTGATGCAAAACTACTTAAATCGGTTGAAGAGCGCAATAAAGAACAAAAGAGTGTTTTGTTCAAGAAGATATATAAGCATTATGCCGGGGATCTTAAAGACAAAACTTTTGCCCTATGGGGGCTTAGTTTTAAACCAAATACAGACGATATGCGGGAAGCGCCAAGTAGGACTCTGATGGAAGAGCTATGGAAGTATGGCGCTAAAGTCCAGGCTTATGACCCTGAGGCTATGGAAGAAACGCAACGTATCTACGGATATCGTGACGATCTCAGGTTATGTGGGACGAAGGAGGCCGCGCTAAGAGGCGCTGATGCGCTTGTTATTGTTACTGAGTGGCCGGTGTTTAAAACTCTCGATATTGACATGGTTGAGAAGGAACTAAAAGAACTGATAGTTTTTGATGGGCGAAATCTATTTGATGTAAAACGGATGGTTAAGAAAGGTGTGACCTATTACTCGATCGGCCGATAGGAGTTGTTTTTCGAGGGTGAAATATGAAAATAGCTTTAGCATTCTATGGAATACCAAGATCAACAACAATTTGCTTTCCGTCAATCCAGGAGAACATTCTAAACAGTCTTCCTGAGAATGCAGAGGTAGAGTTCTTTTATCATCTGTATGAGCAATCGAAAGTTGTAAATAAACGATCAGGGGAAAATGGTGCTCTTTCTCCGCAAGAATATCATCCTTTCTTAAGTTTCAATGGGGGGTTGGAAAAGCCTGGTGAATGTTTAGAGAAATGGGATTTTGAAGGGGTTAAATCTTTTGGTGATGTTTGGAAGGATGACTTTAACTCTCTTAGTAATTTGATACATCAGCTGAATTCACTGCATGAAGTGACGTTGTTAATTGAAGGTTACAAACCTGACGTCACAATCTTTTTAAGACCAGATCTTTTTTATCATGACCCGTTGCCGAAAGAAATTTTTTCGATGCTACTAAATGATAAAACCTCTGTATTCATACCAGCTTGGCAATGGTGGGGGGGGTACAACGATAGGTTCGCAGTATGCGGAGCTGACTCTTATAAAGTATATGGTAAGCGGATTTGTGAGATGGTGAATTTCTGCGAGTCAGCTAAAAAGCCATTACACGCTGAAGAACTGGTAAAGTTTGTTATTACATCGCACAAGATTTTGCCTCTGCCGCTGAATGTTCGAGCCAGTAGAGTAAGGTTGGATGGTACGTTTAAAAAAGAAATATTTTCGTCATTTCGTGGGATGGGCGGAATAAAAGGTGTGCTCGAATTATCATCGAGTAAAATAAAGCTCATGAAGATAAATAGAAAACTCATCGTTTAAAGAGTGAGCATCTTGAAAGCCCAAAGTCAACTTTATAAAGCTATTAGCAAAAGTATGCTAGGCCGGTATTCCGTTTACGCCGCAAATTTGGGATCAATGATGTTATTGGCTCGTGTCTTCACTCCCGAGCAATTTGGCATTATTGCATCCGTTGCGGTTTTTTCGACATTTTTTCAAATGCTTTCAGAAGCTGGTTTAGGGCCGTCGATAATAAATATCGATACCCTTGAAAAAACAGATCGAAATGGAATATTCGGTTTAACAGTTATTATTGGTCTTTGTGTAGGGCTTTTGTTCTATTTGGCAACGCCTGTAATTGTTGACTTTTACAAAATAGAAGCGCTGGAGCAAATAATACCATACACCAGTGTGGGGCTATTTTTTTTCACTTGCTCCATTGTCCCAATGGCATTTCTGTTGAGGGAGCAATTATTTTTTAATATCTCTGTAATAGGTTTGGCTTCTGAAATAGTTTCAACCGGCACAACTATAGTAATAAGCAAGGTGACTGATCCGTTGCATGCTTTGGCCTCGAAACCATTAGTTTTATCAGCCACTGGTTTCTTATTGGCTTATTTGTTTTCTAGTAAAACGGAGTTTGGTAGGCCCATTTTTGGAACGAAGTTCTCGGCTATAAAGCCCTTGTTTTCATTCTCTGCATATCAATTCAGCTTTAACTTGGTTAATTATTTTACAAGGAATCTCGATAACATATTAGTGGCAAGGTACATGGGGGCAGCATATTTAGGTGTCTATGATAAGGCGTATCAAATTATGCGATATCCTTTAATGTTGTTAACCTTTGCAATGACACCAGCAATTCAACCAGTGATCCGCAAGTATGCGAATGATTTGGAAATGGTGGAGGTGATACATAGGGATTTCACCTTCAAACTTTCAATTGCAGGCGCAGTAGTAGCACTGATTATATTTTTATTTTCCGATCAGATGGTCCTGGTCCTACTAGGGTCTAGCTGGAGTGAAGTCGTACCGTTAATAAAAATTCTTGCGTTAGCGATACCAGTCCAGGTCGTGCTTTCTACGAGTGGGAGTTTTTTTCAAGCATTAAATCGAACAGATCTCTTATTCGCTTGCGGAGTTTTCTCATCCATCATAACTGCTGGCGGTATTGTTTGGGGAATACTTCAAAGAGATCTAACGGTATTGTCCTGGTCAATTGTTATAACCTTTCACATAAATTTTATATTGGCATATTGTGTTTTGTATATTGTGGTTTTCAAAAAAAGCCCATTAGGGTTCTTGTCTAGAATGTTACCCGCTGGTTTGATAACTGCGGCGATGACTGCAAGTGCGATGATTCTAAAGTATTAAAATATCGAAATACGCTTAGTGGTTGAGATGTATTGGTATTCCATTTTTCTCAAGCTATATCTATATATCTAGGAGTCCGATCCTTCCGAGTATCTGAGAACAGCGAGATGTTTTCTATCGTCAGCCTATAGAGAACGGATCAATTTAGTCGTTCGGAGTGCTTAAATTACTACGCTAAAAAAGAAAATTTCCTCCTAATTGGCGATAGCCATGCGGCTGGTATGGGTTGTAAATAATTTATTCTGAAGTAAATGTCCAGCAATCAACTGCTTAGGGATACCCTCCAATACTAGGAGGAGAGGGTGACGCAGCTGCATCGTATACAGAATCTTCTAGGTCGGACGCTGTAATACTTTCAGTTCGCTGGAGTGAAAATGATATAACCAAGCAAAAAAATACTATAAAAGAAGTGCCCGGGTTCACAAGACGAATTTATGTTATCGGGCCCTCCGTAGAGTATAAAAATAAGTTGCCTAATATTCTGGCTTAAGTGCAAGCTGATAATCGCATGGCAGTTGTAAAGAATAATGCAGTAATATCTCAACGGTCATTGGGTCGCTCTATGAGTAAGCAGCTGAAAGGCTCTAGTGTGATTTGTATTTCGGTCTACAGTTTGCTATGTCCAGATAAAGACGGTGTATGAACTACAGCAGCTCCGGCGAGTGAAGATCCAATTCAATTCGAGTATGACCATTATACAAAAAAACGGCTCAGTTTATGTTTCCTCTATGATTCGGGAAGCCGGGAAGATCCATATAAATTGAGAACTACCGATATTGTTTGACTTCATTTGGAATATATAAAATGGATGCTAAAAGTAAACCTGATCTCATAGTCATCCCGTATAGGGATCAGTATTTCTTAAGTGAATACGGGCCTGCGGTTAGAGACTTGCAATTCATAAAAACCATATCTGAGTTTGATTTTTTTGACGCTATAACTGTTATCAATAGGCCGGTTAGTCTGTATGAGCGTGTGCTTGGAAAGTTGAATAGTGATCTGTCTGTCATTCCAGGTGTGAACTTTGTTGATGCTACATCCTTAGATCTGTTTGGTCCGTTACGTGGCAGAGCGTGGGCGAAAACCTGTTTTGCTAAAACAATAAATACATTGCTTTCAAAGTATAATAAAAGTGATAAGCAAGTGGTGGTTTTAGATTTTTCTCCTTTTGCTATCTTTCCATTGCTAAAGAATAGCAATGTACTGTATTGGTATGATTTGATAGATAATTTTACAAAGCACAATCGTTATACACCGCTTCAACGGGAGTTGGTGCGAGATAAGTACGCTTGGGTAGATAAGTATTTTAACGCTGTCACCGGGGTGACAAGCGAGGCGCTAATATCTTTTAATACTAAAAAAACAGTTTTGCCAAATGGCATTTTTTTCAACGATGCCAAGATGAATAAACTCACCGTCCATTCGAATACCTATGATTTTGGGTTTATTGGGTTCATTACAGATAAATTAGATTTGTCTTTCATAAGAAAACTATCGGAGAACTACTCGGTAGCCCTATACGGTCTTTGTCTTGATAGAAAAGTTTTAGCCAGTATTAAAAGCATGAGTAATGTTCATTATTTTGGTAAATTTCAATATAACGACATTGGGGTGATAGCTAGAACGTTTAAAATTGGTTTGCTTCCATATTTAAAGGAAAGATCTCACGATGAATCACCGCTAAAGCTGTATGAATATTTCAAGCATAACTTGCCTTGTGTGACGTCTATAGACTATGAGATCCAAAGTGAGTTTATTTTTAATTATAATCATTCGGAGATGACTTCCGAAAAGATTAGAATGCTTGCTAGTTTGTCGGGTAATTGCAAGATATCCGAAAGCATCGAAGAGAGTTGGTATGTTAAAGTTCGTTTGAAGTCGTTTTTGAAAGAATTGTTGGTCAGGTTTGATTTGAGTTTCAAGACGGCCTCTGTATAGAAGTTTCTTTCATGTTGAATGCTTGTTGAAATTTAATTTGAAAGGGATATGCGGATGTATACGTCTCAAACCTTTAGTAAGGTAAGGTTTTCAGCATTATATTTTTTTATGCTGTTGTGTTTTCTTTTAGGCGCGCCTTTGCAAATAACTGGGATTTTGACGCCAACTGAAACTAACTATCTGGCAATCTCATTGCTCGTTGTAAGCTTTACGTTCAGAAAGAAAGTATATCTTGGTAGAAGCACTATGGTGATGATAGTGCTGTTTTTGTATGTTACTTTTGTCTCTATTTTTTATCAAAATCCAGTTTCCTATCTGCTTGTGTATTATTATTACTTGCTTTGTCCTGTGTTGGTGTTTAAAGCGGGGAAAATACTCTCTCAAAAAATTACGATTTCGTCTAAAAAAATAATTACATACTGCAATTATTTTTTGTTGGTCCAGATGCTGTTTGCCATAGTTCAAGTGGTCGCGGGTGAGCAAATTGCGAGTTTCTCAAAATTACCTATGTTTGCCATTGATGCGGTGTCAGGTACTTTTTTTATAAAGTCTGACGCTTCGTTATCATTGTTTGCTTTGTTGGTTGTATTAAGCGCATTTTCATTAGGGGGGTCTGCTAAATTAAAGTTTTCATCAGCTTTTATTTCACTTGCAATTATATTCCTTGCAAACTCCAAGGCAATCCAGGGGTTGGCTATCGTGATGATTCCCTCGGTGTTGTTTTACTCGGGGTTTCTTCAGGGTAGGTTTGCTGTAGGGAAGCGAACATTAGTACTTATAGTGCTAATGATTGCTCTTGCGCTGCTGATGCCGATGATCGTTGATATGTTCAAAGAGCTGTTGGATGTATTTAAGGATGCTTATTATTCAAGGTATAAATCCGATACGGCTGGCCGCCTTGCGCCAGTTGGTGAAGCCATTTACTCCAATTTTTATTGGATTGGTAAAGGACTTTTAACTTATTATAATCCGTTGAGTAAAAATTGGGATTATTATTCCGGCTTTAGCCTTGTTTATGAGTTTTATCTAGATTGCGGCTTCATTGGTCTTTTTCTAATTGTCTGTTTTTTCATGGTGTTTACCATTGAAAATATCAAGGATAATTTTTATCGAATGGCTTACTTTTCCTGCATAGTTTGCTTTTCTACATTTAATCTAGTCCTTACTGACTTGTCATTCTTGTTTGCTTTAAGTTTCTTTTATTTCATCCATAAAAAAGAATCTAACTCATGAAAAAGCTATACATTTTAGGTACCCGTGGTTTGCCAGCAAAACATGGAGGGTTCGAAACGTTTTGCGAAAAATTATCGCTTTATTTAGTGGCTCAAGGATGGACGGTAATAGTTTACTGTCAAGAAGATGGGGCTGGAGCAATTACAGAGGGTGAGTGGAAAGGTGTTAACTTAATCAATATTCCTATAGAAAAAAATGGTGCAGCCGGAACTGTTTTATTCGATTGGAAGGCCACCAAACACGCACTGGGGCAAAAAGGTTTGTTTTTGACACTCGGTTATAATACTGCCGTGTTCAACGTGCTTCAGAGAGTTAAAGGTCAAGTCAATGTAATTAACATGGATGGGATTGAGTGGAAGCGAGATAAGTGGGGTGGAATCGCGAAAGCATGGTTTTGGCTCAATGAAAGGGCAGGTTGCTGGATCGGCAACCACTTGGTGGCCGACCACCCGAAAATCAAGGATCACCTGGCCACCCGGGTCAAGGATTCGAAGATCACCATGATCCCTTATGGCGGGGACCGGGTGAACGAAGCAGACCCGACCGCCCTGGCTGATTATGACCTGGAGCCCCATGGTTTCTCGGTGGTTATCGCCCGGCCGGAGCCGGAGAACTCCTTTCTGCAGGTCGTCAAGGCTTTCAGCAGCAAGCGCCGTAACCATAAGTTGGTGGTGCTGGGCAACTTCACGCCAGAGAAGAACGAGTACCACAAGCGAGTGATGGACGCGGCCGGCGAGGAAGTGATCTTCCCCGGCGCCATCTATGAGGCGGCGGTGGTTCGGGCGCTGCGGTTTTTCAGCCGCTTTTACATCCACGGCCATCAAGTCGGGGGCACCAACCCTTCGCTGGTGGAGGCATTGGGCGCCGGCTGCTCGGTGATTGCCCATAACAACCATTTCAACCGTTGGGTCGCCGGTGATGCGGCGGTGTACTTCGATGACGAGCACGACTGCGCCAAGTTGTTCGAGAAGTACCTGCGCGATGACCACAGCCATTTGATCGCGGCGATGAAGGCTGAAAGCACCCGCCGCTTCAACGAAAAATTCACTTGGGAAAACATCCTTTCCCAGTACGAAAAATTACTGATCCAGTGGTATCCCAAGGAGTACAGCAAGTGACCCAACGTATTATCGTCACCGGCGGTGCTGGTTTTATTGGCTCCGCCGTCGTTCGCCATCTGATCGACAATACCGATGTGAGCGTGCTCAATATCGACAAGCTCACCTACGCCGGCAATACCGAGTCCCTGGCGTCGGTGGCGGGTAGCCCCCGGTATGAATTCCAGCAGGTGGATATCTGCGACACAGCGGCGCTGCACGAGCTGTTCGCGCGTTTCCAGCCCGATGCGGTAATGCACCTGGCGGCCGAGTCCCATGTGGACCGTTCCATCGACAGCCCATCAGATTTCATCCAGACCAACATCGTCGGCACCTACAGCATGCTGGAGGCCAGCCGCCGCTACTGGTCAGGGCTGGCGGCGGAGCAGAAACAAGGCTTTCGCTTCCACCATATCTCCACCGATGAAGTTTATGGCGACCTGGAAGGCACCGACGATCTGTTCACCGAGACTACGCCCTACGAGCCGAGCTCGCCGTACTCGGCGTCCAAGGCCGGCTCCGACCATCTGGTGCGCGCCTGGCACCGCACGTATGGCCTGCCGGTGCTGGTCACCAACTGCTCGAACAACTACGGGCCCTTCCACTTCCCCGAGAAGTTGATCCCTCATGTGATTCTCAATGCCATCCACGGCAAGCCGTTGCCGGTATATGGCGATGGCTCGCAGATCCGCGACTGGCTGTTTGTTGAAGACCATGCTCGAGCGCTGGTCGAAGTGGTGTCGCGCGGTATCGTGGGCGAAACCTACAACATCGGCGGACACAACGAGAAGCGCAACCTGCAAGTGGTGGAAACCATCTGTGAGCTGCTCGATGAGTTGCGCCCCCGCGATGAAGGGCAGGGCTCTTACAAGGAGTTGATCAGCTTCGTCACCGACCGCCCTGGGCATGATCGTCGTTACGCCATCGATGCAGGCAAGATTGAGCGTGAACTTGGTTGGCGACCACAGGAAACCTTTGAAAGCGGTATACGCAAAACGGTTCAGTGGTATCTGGATAATCAAGATTGGTGGCAACGGATACTCAACGGCCAATACCGGTCCGAGCGTCTTGGCCACGTTGGCTGAAACATTCAAAACCTGCCTCTATTTAACTTCGAAGGGAATCCCCTATGAAAGGTATCATTCTGGCGGGAGGCTCCGGCACCCGCTTGCATCCCATTACCCGTGGTGTGTCCAAACAGCTGCTGCCGGTCTACGACAAACCGATGATTTATTATCCGCTGTCGGTATTAATGCTGGCGGGCATTCGCGAGATATTGATTATTTCCACGCCCCAGGACTTGCCCAACTTCCAGAACTTGCTGGGTGATGGTTCTTCTTTCGGCATTGAACTCAGTTATGCAGAACAGCCTTCTCCTGATGGCCTGGCGCAAGCCTTTCTGATCGGCGAGGAGTTCATCGGCGACAGCAATGTGGCGCTGATTCTGGGCGACAACATTTTCTACGGTTATGGCTTCAGCGCCTTGTTGCGCGAAGCGTCACAACGACAGACCGGTGCCACTGTTTTTGGATATCGAGTCAGCGACCCGGATCGTTTTGGCGTTGTCGAGTTCGACGAGAGCGGCAAGGCGATCTCGATCGAAGAGAAGCCTGCACATCCGAAGTCCGACCATGCTGTCACCGGTTTGTATTTCTACGACAAAGACGTGGTGAGCATCGCCAAGCAAGTCAAGCCTTCGGTACGCGGCGAGCTTGAAATCACCGACGTGAACAATGCTTATCTACAACGCGGGGATCTGCACGTCAGTGTGCTGGGGCGTGGTTTTGCCTGGCTGGACACCGGCACCCATGATTCGTTGATGGAGGCCGGGCATTTCGTCCAGACCATCGAAGCGCGGCAGGGCTTGAAGGTGGCCTGCCTTGAAGAGGTGGCCTATCACCAGGGTTGGTTGTCGGCTGCGGAACTGGATAAACAAGCCACCGCGTTACACAAAACCGGTTACGGACAATACCTGGCGCGCGTACTGACGACGGAGCCTTCGAAATGAATGTCATCAACACCCGGTTGCCCGGCGTACTGATTATCGAGCCCAAGGTGTTTGGCGATGCCCGTGGGTTCTTTCTCGAGAGTTATCACGAACAGCGTTATCGCGACGCCGGCATCGAGTTGCCTTTCGTCCAGGACAATCACTCACGCTCGCAGTATGGCGTATTGCGCGGTTTGCACTTCCAGCGGACCCGGCCCCAGGGCAAGTTGGTGCGGGTTACCCAAGGTGCGGTGTACGACGTGGTGGTGGACATCAATCCCGAATCGGCCACTTGCGGTGAACATGTAGGGGTCAAGTTGACCGCCGACAACCATCTGCAGCTATGGGTGCCGCCGGGTTATGCCCACGGCTTCTGCGTGCTCAGCGATACCGCCGATTTTCAATACAAATGCACCGATCTGTATTTCCCCGAGGATGAGGGTGGGCTGCTCTGGAATGATCCGGAGCTGGGCATTGCCTGGCCCGTTGAATCGCCTCAACTCTCGGAAAAAGACTTGCGCAACCCACGCTTGCGCGCGGTGTTGAACGGGGAATGACGGCTTAATATTGGTCTATAGTTAACATTAACTATTTATGACCTGATGTTATTTAGCCTTGAATGTTCAGTCACAATAGAACCTAGCGGGACAGGATGCCGGGAAAATCCTGACTAATAATAACAATAGGCGTGAAGGGGGAGTGACTTTTGCTCGGGAGTTTGTGCCGAAAATGCCTTCTCATGTAGCAAACATCTTGGAAAATTGCCTTTTTCCGTCAATAAGTCCTGCTCGGTGCAAGCGCTTTTGTCCATGATGTGACGAGGTTTGGCGTATGGCATGCACTCCCTATAAATGACATTCTCCAAAGGAGGCAATGTGCATGAACTGTCTCGTTCAATTGACGGGTGTCAGTTCATTCACCTGCTGTTCCATTCCCGGTCCCTTAGTCTCAAATCTAATGCAGAGTTGATGTCGAGAAGGAGTCTGATATGAAGAAACTACTTACGGCCGGCTTGCTGGCTGTCATGAGCACTGCAGCGTTGGCGGCTGATGAGCCGGCGAGCAAAACGGCGAGCGAAGCAGTGAGCGAAGAGGTGAGCGAGCCATTGTCCTTGAGTACCCCGCTGGTTGGGGGAGTGACGGTCGCAGAAACCGTGGTGATCGGCGCGGCCATTGTCGGCGCTGCGGCGGCCGCTTCAAACTCTGGAGGCAGTTCCAATGGCGGTACCTCTGGAACGGGTGGCACAACCGGTACTAGTGGTACGACGGGTACCAACTAAACCCCGCGAAGTATGTTGTTCAAGATCACTCAGAACTTTCTGGGTGATCTTGTTTTAGATTTGCCCTCGACTAGCGTAGTGCCCTTATGATCCGTAGATTATCTGTTGTTATGCTGGCAAGTATCAGCTTGCACGGCTGTATGTTTTCGCCTGGTCAACACATGGACACCAGTCAAATGGTCAGTGACGGCTCTCCGGAAAGTAGCCGGGTGGAGCTTATTCCCATCACGCCTAAATTGATTGCCATGGATGCGGCCACGCAAGTTCGCGAATCCGTTCCCCCAGCGTTGTTGTCCTACGTTCCAGGCGGTTATCGCGTGGGTGCCAACGACCTGTTATTTATCACGGTCTGGGATCACCCCGAGTTGACGGCGCCTTCGGGACCGCAACAGCAACTCGATGCCAACGGGCGTCTGGTGCGTCCGGACGGCACGTTGTTTTATCCCTACATCGGTAATATCCCGGCGGCCGGTAAAACCATCGAAGAGTTGCGGGCCTTTATTGCCGAGCGCTTGTCGCAATTTGTCGAAAGCCCCCAGGTCGACGTCAGCGTATTGCGCTTCGCCAGCCAGACCGTGGTGATTTCCGGTGCGGTGCTCAAAGCTGGCCAACAGCCGATCACTACCACACCGTTGAGCGTGGTGGAGGCCGTTGGCGCGGCCGGTGTGGACCCCTCGAACGCAGACCTGTCAGGCCTGACGCTGACTCGGGACGGGCGCGAATACAAGCTCGATCTGGACACCCTCAATCGCCAGGACTCACAGTTGCAAGGCGTTTACCTCAAGGGCGGCGACCGGCTGTACCTGCCCTATAACGACCAAAAGCGGATCTATGTCATGGGTGAGGTCAATTTGCCTCGCGCACTGAGCTTCAAAGGCAAGTCGATCAACCTGACCGATGCGCTGGGCACAGTGGGGGGCTTGAACCAGACCACCTCCAACGGCAATGCGGTGTACGTGATTCGCGGCGCCGACCACCTGGAAACCGAACCGGCCAAGGTGTTCCAGCTCGACGCAGAATCCCCTTCGGCCCTGGTACTGGCCACCCGTTTCGACTTGCAACCGCAAGACATCGTCTATGTCGGCCCGGCCGGCGTGACGCGCTGGAACCGTCTGATCACCCAGCTTCTGCCTACGGCCACTGTCCTGGGGACCGGTGCCAGCTCACTTAACGATCTCAGCGAAGCCAACAGCAGATAAGGCTCAATCCCGCCGTGAAAACTTTGCCTACTTGCGCCAGTCTGACGATGGCGCTCTTGCTGTGCGGGTGTAACCCGTTGATGAAGGCCTCCTGGGACACCCTTGAAACATCTGTCGCGGGGCCTGCCTCCATCAATTTGACCCGTGCTCAGGTCGACGCTGTGCCATATCCGCAGATCCTGGTCACCACCCCCTCCAGTGAGGGCGTGATGGCCATGGCTCGTCGGCGGGGCGACCTGCAGTTCTGGGTCGCTTCCGGCAAGCAAGTGCTGCTGATGCGCGACGGCCTGGTGGTGCGCACTGTCGGGCTGGGCGTTTCCCTGGATGGCACTCGCTTCAATGAAGAGTCGCCCTTCAAACGCGGCCTTCAGCATTTGCCCGACGGCTATACCAGCACGCGCTGGATCGACATCTATAACGGCAACCGCATCGGTATCGCGGTCAACAGCCGTTTCAGTCCCCATGGCATCGAGACCATCAGCATTCTGGACAAGGATTACGCCTTGCTGCGCATTGACGAGCAGGTGGATGCACCCACCCTGAATTTCCGCGCCACCAACCGCTACTGGGTCGACCCCCAGGACGGTTTCATCCTGCGCAGCGAGCAGCATCTGACGCCGCAACTGTTTCTGAAAATCGTGCAGGTGCGCCGTGATCGGGGAGCTGCCCGGTGAAGTGTTCAAACCTTTTCTTGCTTGGTCTGCTGTTGATCGGCCCGGGCGTGGGCCAGGCGGCCGTCACGGTCAGCGGTGACGTGCGCAGCCCTGGTCAATTCGAAATCAAGCCCGGTGCGCGCTTGCTGGATGTCATTCGTAACGCCCAACCCAATGCCGAAAGTTACTGGCTGGGCGCGGCGTGGCTGCACCGTTCATTAGTGGACAAGCAGACGCGCTTGAAGGCGGGTGTCCTGTTCGATCTGAAACTGCTGCAACGGGGGGCCTTGCTCGATGGCAAAGGCACGCGAGCAGAGTTGAGCGCGCGCCTATATGAGCAGGTCGCGCAACTGCCGGTCACCGGACGTCAGGTCGCGGTGCTCGATCCGATCGCTGTGGAAACGGGGTTCGCCCGCAACGCGTTGGTGGATGATGGCGACTATCTGATTTACCCCCAGCGGCCGTCCACCGTGGAAGTTTTGGGGGCGGTCGCGCAGCCTTGTCAGGTGCCTTACCGAGCCCTGCAGGAAGTGCGTGCCTATGCCCGTGAGTGCGCCATTCTTGGCGACGCCGAGGGCGACTATCTGTGGCTGATCCAGCCTGACGGCCTGGTTCGGCGCGTGGGCGTGGCGGCATGGAATCGTGAGGACGGCATCTTTGTAGCGCCCGGTAGCAAGATTCTGGTGCCGATCAGGAGCGACGATCTCGAGACGCCGACCCCTGAGCTCAATCAACAACTGGCCGAGTTTCTCGCCACTCAACCGCTGGCTGAGGTGGCCCCTTGAAGTGCCCGTTGAAGTTACGTTTTGCTGCTGCATTGCTCCTGCCCTGCGGATTGGCTCACGGTGAACCGCGCTACACCCAGAGTGATTTTGGTGGCGTCGGTCTGTTACAGACCCCCACTGCGCGCATGGCCCCGGCGGGGGAGTTGAGCATCACGGCCAGCCGTACCGACCCTTATTCGCGCTACAGTTTTTCCTTGCAGCCACTCGATTGGCTGGAGGGCTCGTTTCGTTACACCGCGATCACCAACCGTAATTACGGCCCCGAGGACTTTAGCGACGGCCAGAGCTTCAAAGACAAGGCCATCGACTTGAAAGCGCGGCTTTGGGAAGAAACTCACTGGGCCCCGCAGGTCGCTATCGGCGCCCGGGACATTGGTGGTACCGGGCTGTTTTCCAGCGAGTATTTCGTCGCCAACAAGCGTTATGGCGACCTGGATTTCAGCCTCGGCATTGCCTGGGGTTATCTGGGTAATCGTGGGGATTTCAGTAACCCGCTGTCGGTATTGGGCAGCCAATTCAACGACCGGCCACAGAGCACGGCGGCTGTGGCCAGGGCAGGGGACGTGAACACCAACGCGTACTTCAGGGGCCGCCCTTCGTTGTTCGGTGGGATTGCCTATCAAACGCCCTGGGAACCACTGAGACTGAAGATCGAGTACGAGGGCAACGATTACAAGAACGAGCCACTGGACAACCCGCTCAAGCAAGACCTGCCGATCAACGTCGGCGTGGTCTACAAGCTGGCCGACAGCGTCGACCTGAGCGCCGGTTGGGAGCGTGGCAATACGGCGATGTTCGGCATCACCCTGCACACCAACTTTGTCAGCCGCAAGGCACCGGTGAAGACCTATGACCCTCCCGCCGAGCCGCTGCCGGCGCAGGCACCGTCGACTCCGGCCGACCAGGTCAACTGGGCCGATGTCTCCAATCGGTTACAGCAAAATGCTGGCTATAAGGTCAAACGCATTACCCAACGCGGTTCGGAGTTGATGGTGTATGGCGAGCAGTCTCGCTATTTTTATTCGGCCAAGGCTGTCGGGCGGGCCAGCCGGATTCTCGATAACAGCGTCAATCAGGACATCGACTGGTTCACCCTGGTGAATCAGCGTTATGACATGTCTATCGAAGAAACCAGCGTGCCGCGAGAAACCTTCCGCGCGGTGGTGAACAACGACCAGCCGCTGAAGGATCTGCACCGTACGACCGAGGTTAACCCGGCGACTGCACACCGGGAAACCACGCTCTATACCCAGGCGCTGGAACCGTTCAGCTATGGCTTGGGCCTGGGCTACAAACAGAATATTGGCGGCCCCAATGGCTTGCTCTATCAGTTCACCGCTGATGCCGATGCGGAGTACCGTTTCACCCGCAACACCTGGTGGAGCGGCCTGCTCAGCGTCAACCTGCTGAACAACTACGACAAGTTCACCTACGACGCACCGAGCGGGTTGCCGCGAGTGCGCACCGATTTGCGTCAATACCTGACCACCTCCGATGTGACGATGCCGACGTTCCAGTTCAACCACGCGGCGCAGCTGGATCGGGACTGGTATGGCATGGTCTATGGCGGCTATCTGGAATCCATGTATGCCGGGGTCGGCAGCGAAGTGCTGTATCGACCCACGGGGAAACGCTGGTCATTGGGCGCCGATCTGAACTTTGTGCGCCAGCGGGACTTTGATCAGGGCTTCGGCCTGCGCGATTACCAGACCATAACGGGTCATGTCACCAGCTATACTGAATTGCCCAATGACATGCTGGCAGCGGTCAGCGTCGGGCGTTACCTGGCACGGGACTGGGGCACCACTGTCGACTTGTCACGGGAGTTCAAGAATGGCGTGAAGTTTGGCGGCTGGGTCACCCTGACCACGGCGTCGAAGGCGGAATATGGCGAGGGCAGCTTTGACAAAGGCATTTACATTTCCATCCCGTTCGACGAGCTGTTGAGTACCTCGACCATGCGTCGTGCCAATATCATTTGGACGCCACTGACTCGCGATGGTGGTGCGCGCCTGAGCCGTGCCTACTCATTGCAGACCATGACCGACGGGCGTGACAGCAGCCTGTTCTACAACAACTTCGAGAAAATTACCGAATGATCACATGGCTCAAAGGCTTGATCGAATTGCCGTTCTGGCTCCGGTGCCTGGCCTTTGCCATGGTGACGGCGATACTGCTGTTCGCGGGATTGCGCGCTCAGCCGATCCCGGAACTGTTCGTCGAAGAGGACAAGCTCCATCACTGGATCGGCTTTCTGGTATTTACATGCAGCTGCCGGCTGGCCTTTCCCAATGTGAAATTTCGGTGGGTCGCCGTGGGCTGTTTGCTCACTGGCGTAATCATCGAGGCCGCGCAGGGTTTGATGCCGTTACGCACGGCTTCGCCCTACGACATGCTGGCAAATAGTATCGGCGTGTTGATGGGTTTGCTGGCCTCCAGATACTGGCTGCGCTGAAAAGACTTTAAGCACTAAGCGGTCTGCTGTCATGTTGTACCGTTGATCCTATCTATACCCTTCAAGCAAGGAGGGTATTTATGCGAGCGCTAGCGATCCGGTAACTGATGCCACACCGCAGTAGACGGCTCCGGAGATATAGGGCAAGCAAGAACAATGCACCTAAACATGGCTGGAGATGGGCCTATCGAAAGCTCAGGGGCTGGACTGCTCATGCATCACGGCCGGCTATCGAGCGACTCGATATTGCGTATTCGGCGACACCGGTTCGTTCACCAGCGACCACGGCTGGCAGCGAATACACCTACGACGCTAAATCGATATCAAAACACAGCTTTTAGGAGAGGGACCTCGTGAAGAACTTATTAACTATGCTGCGCGAAACATACAACCCACCGGAAAGATCAGAAAAATACGATCTAATCCAGGTGCTACGTTTTATCGCAGCGCTAGCCGTCGTCCTATGCCATTCCGCGTTTTATGCGCAAGAACGACTAGATCCTGACGCATTCAGGTACGGACCCGGAAGCCATGGCGTTTCCTTATTCTTTGTGATCAGCGGCTTCGTCATGATTCTCGCCTCTGAAAAACTGCACGGAACGGCCAATGGCTGGAAGCACTTCGCCGCCCGCAGAATTGCCCGTATCGTGCCGCTGTACTGGGTTGCCACCACCATAAAACTGTTCGTGTTACTCTCAGCCGCGCACTTGGTGTTGCACGCCGAAATTGACTGGGGCTATATATTTAAATCATATTTTTTTATTCCTTCCGTAAATATTGATAACGAAATCAAGCCGCTATTGGGCGTCGGCTGGACACTGCTATTTGAAATGTTCTTTTATGCCGTGTTTACCCTTTGCCTGCTGCTAAAGTTGAGCGCCATACGCTGGTGCGCCGTGCTGTTCGGTTTATTGACCGTCGCCTCATTCTTTAAAACAGAAAACTGGTCACCGGCGATGCAATTCTATGCAGATCCGATTGTCCTTAATTTTCTATGGGGAATGCTGGCCGCGCGTCTTATCCAGAAGCGTATTTACATGCCTAAGTCTCTTGCCGTTATATTAGTTGTATTGTCACTGGCTTATCTATTCCTACCACGCTCCACTGAGTGGGGCGGAACAATACTCTACGGAATCGCCTCGCTTTTTACGGTATACGGATGCGCGTCCATCGAGAAAACCGTTAACGTTACTGTACCCAAATTACTTGTTTTTCTTGGAGCCGCCTCTTATTCCATCTATCTGTTTCACCCTCTGCTATCGCCCGCGGCGCCGGAAATACTAAAGCGTATTGGCCTAATCATTCCCTCGATCTCAGTAATCTTCAGCACTCTGATCGCCATTGTGGCCGGCAGCTTTTTCTATGCTTTGATAGAGACGCCTGCGACCTCGCGGCTAAACGCCCTGATTAAAAGGCGCCTCGCAAAACCTACAGCCGACACTACGCCCGCCATAAAAACACCCGCCTAAACCCTCCCCGCACGGCTTGCGATCCAAGCCGTGCGGGCGCTTCATGCTATGACCTATCAGGCTTCATACTGGTACCACCCAGCGCGGCAATAGCGAATATGAACGCCCCAGTGGTCGCAACCACGGGAGTTACCGTTAGGTAATCGTTGTCAATGCTAAAGGTGAAAGATGGGGTGGTTAGTTGCTCCCCCTGGCAGTTAAAAGCCTGAGCTGAAATAACCGAGACCACTCCGTTACTAGTCCCTAGTGAAATACGCGCCTCGAACTGAAAAAACCAACGTAATTGTTACTTAGCGCGCTGCATGCGAAGAGGTCATTCTCGCAATAGGAGTCGGCCCGGTTTTACACTGGCATTGTTGGATCGGGTGGGTGCGGTGAAATTTACAGTATCGGTATTAGCTGCTTTCGCAGTTGTGTCAGTATTTAAATCGGATGCATGGAGTGTGGCTTTGGTATTTTATTTCTATCCAATGGTTCTTAATTTTTTTGTGGGGGGTGTTGACGGCTAGGCTAATGCTACGAGGTGTACTCATTGGGCGAAGTGCTACTGTTGTCATTCTGCTGCTTTCACTTGGCTGCTTGTTTTTTTGCGCTACCATGAATGTGGCAATACTATAACTTATGGTCTGGCATATTTTTGGGTGGTTTATCGCGGTGCAAATTTTGAAAAGGCGTTAAAGATTGCAGTGTCTCAGGGTTTGGTGTTTTTGGGGACGGCGTCTTACTCCATTTATTTGTCTAATCCCACAACTGCCAGCTGTGGTGCTGAGGTGTTCAAGAGACTTGGCATTATCTATTCTGTTTCGTCGGTGCTTGGCAGTATCTTTATTACCCTTTGCGTCGGGGCTTTCATGTATCGTTTTGTTGAATATCCACTTACGGATGGGCTAAAAATCGCTATGTTAAACAATATTTTAGTGATTCGGTTGATTTTAGAAAACGGGTGAAAAATGAAAGTTCTAATGAGAGTGTTGATGGGGGGGATTCTTGCCCTTGGTTGCTCTTTCTTGGCTGCTGCACCGTTGTCGCAACTAGATGCTGTAACGCAATGTGATACCGGAAATGTCAAGGCTTACCGGATATTGTTTGTCGGTGACAGTATTACTTTGCATGGCTTCGATGAAACTACAAAGAAGAATTTAGGATGGAGTCATACAGGTGGTATGGCAGCGTCCTCTAGGCAGTCTGACTATGTAAGTATTTTAAGTCAAAAAATTAGTGAAGCCCGCAAGCAGCCGACGGCGGTTTGTTATCACAACGCAGGAAGAAGTGGCTCAGTTGAAGAACGACTCCGCGCATTGGACTCTGCAATTAATACACGCCCAAATCTTGTAGTTATTCAGTTAGGTGAGCACGAAGACATTAGAAGTGGGGTCGGTAATTTAGAAGAAAATTACAGAAAGTTAATTACTGCTCTTCGTTCATTCGATAGCCGTCCAAGTATCATTGCCGTAGGCCCATGGTCCTTGTCTCGTCAAGATGGCCTTGGGCAATACAGTGGTTGGTCCAGGGAGGTCGATAGAGTTATGGCGTTAGTATCCGCTGAAGAACATGTGCCTTACTCCTCAGTAGCCGATATTGCGGCCCTTCCACTAGCTCATGGTGCCGGTTCATCTGATGGGGTGCGCTGGCATCCGAATGATTACGGACATAGTTTATATGCTAAACGTTTATTTTCGCTGTATCAGCAGGCCGCTTCTTCAGTACGTGATTGATCGGCGTTTGGGCGACCTATCAAAATCTAGGATGTCGGAGCCTGAGAAGTCCTCGATTTTTTCTTACAATAGATCAGGAAGTTTGGAATTAAAGCATTCAGACTGTTGCTGTCTTAAGTGTTCCCTGGGACATAAGGGATAGCAGCCCACCCAATTCATAGGTTCATAGGCACCATCAATGATGGGTTGATAATATTAAAGTGATATTGATTTTCTCAGTGCTTTTATCTGAGCGCAATCTGTTTTTGCCCCTGGCGTAGACTCGCCCTTGCTGCGGCCCCAAGTGGAAGACTTTCGTTTTGAGGCCTAACCCATGCCGGCATGCTCAGTACGCAAAACCAATTGCGCGGCTTTCTGTGCGACTTGATGGTGGCGGGCACGCTGACGCGTGAGCAGGTCCGGTAGTTGCCATGGCGATCAGGTCATTAATGTACTGATTAGCGGCCTCGATGGCGGCAGGATCAGTCAGCGGTTCTGCGTAAAGTTGGAACTCCTCAAGTGGCCGATTGTCGATGTTGACTGGGTCATTATCGTTCCTGACTTCATCACAATGTCCAGTATCGATATGGTCATGAACAGGGATTGGCCTCGGCCCTCCTGAGAGTGATGCGCCCCCAGTAGTGACCAGTCTTGGCCGCTACGCCCCACGAAACTTTCCACCGGCATACTGCTTGCTGTTCCTGTTTTGGAGGTTTGGTCGTCATGGTAAATCGCCGGCAATTGTTAAAGCTCAGCGCCCTCGGCACCGCGTCCTTCGCGGCGCCGCTGGCGTACTCCGCGAGCAAGATGACCATGATCTACAAAACCGGTAATCCGATTGGCTCAGCTTCCTCAACAGACTTGTATGACAACGCCCAGAGTCTGGACTTCTTCGTCAATGGGCCCAATCCGTCCTACCCCGATCGCCTAGGTGTGCTACGTAAGTCGTGGATGGGGATGGAGGGGGAGTTCAATACAGATCAAGCGCGCCGCGAATCTGAGTTTGATACTTATCAGGCTGCGCGAGTTGCCGTGTTTAATGACTTTCTTAAAAGTAGCGGATTCGAGACGCCGGTAGATTACGTAGCCGGTCTTGAAATTATGCGGCCGACTCAGGTTCTCCGCTTTAGTGGTGAGCTGTATCGCGCCAAGGATGCAAGTCTGCCATTTACCACCACAAGCTGGACGGGCGATGCCGCTAAGCTTTTCGTGATTGGTGACGCCGCGCTTCGGCAGGAGATGGCCAGCCAAGGTGGTGCAGCCCTATCTGGCTTTAAACGAAAGATTCTTGACGCCGCAGATGCTGGGATGGGCAATCTCAATCAATTTGTGTCCGCACAGGTAGTCAGCATCTGGGAGTACTCCGGCTTAGTGATTAGCAAGCCGAATCCGCTTGATCCGGACACTTGGGATTGGTCCCCTGCGCTTATTGCCGCCTTAGCTGTTAGCGGAAAGGTTGTCCTTAACGGGCGGCACACTTACCGGCTAAAGGACATCAGGCTCTATGACGGCTGCGAGATAGAGATAGATAAGTCGGCGACAGTTGCGCCGGTAACTGGCGATAGCCAAATATTCTACTGTGATGACAATACTTCATCAGCTCGTAACTTCAGCGTTAAGGGTGGCCGTGTCATGAACCCTTCGCTTGTCTCAAACGTCACTGTATTCAATTGCCCGCAGGCTCGTAGAAACGTAATGATCAGCGAAATCTATATTGATGGCGGAGGTAAGTACTTCGGTTGGACAGGAGTCTTCTGGTCAAAGTTGAACTGGATGACAAAAATGCAGAGCATCGAGGTTGAATCGTGCGCTATAGGGTTCAAGTTCAGGAACGCTGCGGCAGTTATGCATGCTATCGAGTGTGTCGCACTTGATTGCGGAATCGGCTTTGATCTCGCCCACTTGGAAGGAGAGGAAGATGTCCTGAGCCGGATCAAGATTTCTGGCGGGGTTTGCCAGAGTAACAATATTGGTGTACTCATGCGATCAACCGACGGCACCATTCTTGATGGCATGCATTTTGAGAATAATGGTACAGATATTGATGCGTCTGGTGATAAAAATGTGATGATTTTTGCGCCAGAGCTTCGCGGCAACAACTCCCATCTTCCTAGGTCGATAGGCATAAAGCTTAGATCAGTAGTTGGTGCCATGATCGCAAAGCCGATATTCGCAGGTGTTCGGCCGCTGGGATTTCTAGATGTCGACGACACAAACTATCTGGTAAATCTTGATGTTGATTTCAGAATGGAATCTCCATTGATGAATGACTCAATGGTGTCCAATATAGGCAACCTTTCTGGCATTCGCTATGTACCTAATTTCTCGAATTACAGGACGCTTGGTGGATTGGTGATTGACTGCAACTATCCACTCTTCTCCTACCAAAAAGGCGTTCCCGATGGTGGGGCTGTCGTTACTGCAGTAAACCCAGTAGACGGTAGGGAAATTATGATAACCCTAAGGCCTGCCGTTAATTATACCTCTGGCGCTATTAGTGTATTTGGGGTTCCGGTCGACGTGTCTGGAGGCACGGCGATAAGAGGAAAAAACAAGACTCTGCATTTTATCTACAGGACGGTCGCCAATGGATGGGTTGTGATCAGCGAGTCCGCATGGACATAAGTTTCTGTCAGGAGAAATAATGGCCAATATTTCTGAAGCGCTCGTTGGCAGTCAAAACGCACTAGTCTTCCTCGACACGCTGGCATGGACTAGAGGAAGGCAGTGGCGGGCTTACTTATTCAGCGACCTGCGCCCAGCTCCTAGCTCCTAGCTCGGAGATTATTTCAGCTATGAAGTCCGAATCTCCGAAAATCACAGCCAAGTGATCATGCGAGCTGGAACATCATTTGAGTCGTGCTGGTCAATCCAGATAGTGACTTCTTTGATTGCGCCTTTAATTTCATACCCAGGGTTTATTATCTTGCCGTTAGCGGGCCGGCCCCGGTGCATGCATCGAGCCCCTCCATGGAGAAGTGTTGCTTCAGGCCGGCAGGCGAAGTGGCCGGTATTGGAAGGCGACAGGGGGGATTTAGGAATGGGCTGAGACAGCGGGGCGGGAAATCCGGAGCAGTCAGAGAGCCTGACTGCCCCGGTAGCTAAGCTGAAGAATAAACGGGGTGAAAGTCGCAGCGATTAATAGATGTCCTTTGAAAAAAGCGTAAAAGGCGTCTTGATCAGGATCTTGATGTCGAGCCACAACGACCAGTTGTTGATGTAGTTGAGGTCGATCTCCACGCGCTTTTGCATCTTGTCGAGGGTCTCGGTTTCGCCACGGCAGCCACTGATCTGGGCCAGCCCGGTGATGCCCGGTTTGATTCGATGACGGGCCATGTAGGCCTGGATCTTGCCGGTGTAGTAGTCGTTATGGGCAATCGCGTGCGGCCGCGGCCCGACCAGCGCCATATGGCCTTGCAGTACGTTGAAGAACTGCGGCAGTTCGTCGATGGACGTGCGTCGAATGAAACGGCCAACCGGGGTAATGCGTGGATCTTCACGGCCGGCCTGGCGGACTTGATGGTCGTCGTGCAGGCGCATGGAGCGGAATTTCCAGACCTTGATGATCTTGCCGTTCCAGCCGTGCCGTTCCTGTTTGAAAATGATCGGCCCCGGGGAGGAGATCTTCACTGCGACGGCAATCACCAGCAGCAGTGGACTGAAGGCGATCAGCGCCAGGGCGGCGAGACCTCTGTCCAGCAGGGTCTTGCTGAGTGCCGCTGTCGGGTAACTGGTCAGCGGGCTTTCATTGAGGTGGATGGCGGGCAGGCCATCCAGCTCGCTGACGGAATGATTGAGCAACGTCATGCTGCCCAGGTCGGGAACCCAGACCACATCCACATTCGAGTCGAGAAGGTCGATGTACAGCGCTTCGACCTGTTTGGCTTCGCTCAAAGGCAGCGCGATGTACAACCGCCGGACATCGTGCACCCGGATCAGCTCGCGCAGTTCCTGCAGTTGGCCCACGATCCGGTGGGTATTGACGTTGGTCGACAGCTCGTTGGGTTTTGAGCTAATCAGGCCGACCAGCGGCGGATACTCGGTTTTGGCCAGTTTGTCCGCCAGATTCACCGCCAGTTGGTCGGTGCCGATGATCAGGGTGTTATTTTGGCTGTGCAATTGCCGGTGGTAGTGTCTGGAAAAACTATGCAGAGGCAGGTACAGCAAGGCCTGCACGCAATAACCTGCCACAGCCCAGACCATGATGATTTCCCGGGAGAACAATTCGCTGGTCTTGCTGAGAAAGCCGATGCTGGTCAGGCCGGTCAGTGTCAGCAGCCACCCCAGCAGCAGTCGACCCAGGCCGGAGAGGTATCCATGCTGCTTGTGATAGACCAGCAGCAGGGAGTAAGAAGGGACCGAGCCCAGGAACGTCAGCACGGCAAGCACACGATAATGAGCTTCGATTTCTCCTGTCTGGTACAACGCCAGAGCAAATAACAACGCATTGACCGAAGTGATGGCAATTATCCATTGCCCCCAGAAGGTCAGTCCTTTGGATATGCTGTTTCGATTAATACGATTATGTACCATCGCGGTGTCCCTCGGGCGTGCGCCACGTTGTGTATCAGTCGACGGTTAATAAATGGCAGCCGCGCGCAAAGGCTGAGCGAGCGCAGTTCGGTCAGAGATTATTTTTATTATTGGAAGGGAATAACGCGGGCTATGGCTGGCCATCCGAATGTTGTTTTCAAGTCAGCTGATACGGTTGTCTCAGTGTCCGGTTTTTATACTAGTACCTTAATCTTTGTGGGTGTCTGACGAATTATAACGGACACCACTTCCAGGGCTCATGTTATAAAAGGTCGTGCTCTTTTATTAGGAGGGCATCGCTAAATCGTCTATAAAATTGCAGCATTCCGATAAGCGCTTGCCCGCCATGGGGAGGGATCCGGCAGGAACTATGGAGAGAAATATGTGCGAGGGACAGGCGGCGGGAAGTACGAGGTGAGGTGGTTAGGCAGTCAAGCGGTATCGGGTTGAGCGGGAAATCGCATTTATTGTTATTGTTTTTGCGATTTCAATCAGTATGCGATTCTGATCCTTTGTGCCAGGCAATAACCACGGTTTCTGACCGAGCGAATCAGGCGTTCCCCGTTGGCGGCAGTCTTGAATTTTTTCTGCAGTCGGCTCAAGCACATTTCAAGGCCGCTGTAATTCTCCGGGTCTTTATCGATGCGTAGAATAAGATCGTTCTTGCTGAGTACCCGTCGATCACTGATGACCAGTTGGGTGAGCATTAACGATTCGGTGCCGGTCAATGGGATGGTTATATCTTCCTTGATTAATGTTCTGTCGTCGGCATTAAACCACCAGATGTCGGGGTTACCCTGCGACTCTTTAACCCGGCTGACTGCAGAGATGAACTCGTCGTCTGCCACCGGTTTCTTGAGAAATCCATCAACCCCGAAGTGCGAGAAGTGATGAAGTTCTGAATGCTCCGAGTTGGGAGTTATGAGTATGATTTCCGCATCTTTTTGATTTTTGCGGATAAAACTGACATCGCTCAGCGAGATATCGGCCTGGTCGAGCAGGATGTGCGTGAATCGACTCTTTCGGATGCGTTCGCTGCTGAGTTTGCCAGATTCGATTTCAAAAGATAGATGCAGGCGTTGTGCGAGAAGCGATTCTATAGCTTGTCGTGCCAGTTGATCTCGGGTGAAAATTAGAAAGCTGTTGTTTGGCGTATTCACAATAAGGCTCCTTCCTAGTTTGGTGAAATTTTTTAAGCTTAAATAACCTCGGTAGGCGAGTAGTACCGCCCCTGGAAAAAATCGAAAGGCATGCTGCGGGCCAGTGTGTGCAGTGCTTTGTGCTCGACCCGGTCCGCAATGAATCTGATTTTGCTGTCATGGATCATGCTGCTCAGGCAGTCGTAAGACCTGTTGAAAAAGTCCTGACTGTTATCGACCATGATGTCGAAATTGGACCGGGTCAGGTCCACTTTTATGTAATCGAACAGCTTCGGGCTGATCAGTTTTTCAGCGCTGTCATCGCTTAAGTCATAGCCATCGAAAGCGATCTCGATCCCGTTGTCCTTCAATAAATGAATATGATTGATAATGGTTCTTTTTTCTTTGAGATTGAACGAAAGGAGCGAACTGCCATTAATGCTGGGGATTAGCTGTTGTTCATGCTTCTTGAGTGTCGTTTGAGCGTCGTTCAGTTCTCGGATGAACGCTTTATCCAATAACGCGGATTGGTTCATGGTCACGAACAATTTATTGGGTGTCTGTACGGATGGGGACGACGTGGCCTCGATCTGTGAAAGGGCATTTAATTGGATCCGCATCAGTACTTCACGATAAATCGCCAGTGGGTGATCGGGATGCAATGGCTGATACCCCTTGTTCAGAGGTGTCTGTTGTTTGGTCGCCTTGGCATAAATCTCACTGCCGAACAATTCATCGTTTCGCTTGAGGATTGATTGCCTGAAGAAAACCAATGCGAAGTTATCTTGCACGGTATATTGCCTGCTGGACTCCATTGTTTAGTCCCTTTAAGAATGAAAGTTTGCTTGCTTTACTGAGACGACCCCTCGAAGCAATCGATAGCCATAACCGCGAACACTATGAATGATGTTAATGCCGAAGTGCTTTTTGATTTTGTTTCGAAGGCGGCTTATGGATTTCTCCAGAACACGTGAGTCATAGAGTTTGATATTCAAACCCATGGATTCGGCCATGGAGTCATGGTGCAGGATATTACCTTCTGCATTGATAAGCGCATCCAGGGCTTTCATTTCCTGATAAGCCAGATCCAGTTTGAGCTCATCGTTGTATAAGTGCAGGCATGTTTGGTCCAAGGTCAACTTAATGGCAGGCTGCCATTCAGGTGTTTCGAGCAACTCTGAAATTAACCTGGCTTTTTCATCCTGGTCGTTAGGTACATTGATACAATGATCTGCACCGGCCAGGTAACATTCAATTTTGGTTTGCGGAGCGCGAAAATTGATTGCAACGATAATGGACAGTTCTGTTGGGCTCGTACGTAATTTCTTGATGAGCGCCAGGCAGTCATTAAGAATGGAAGGGCTTTCAATGTCGATTAGTACGGCATCGTGGGCTTGAGCTTCGCTATCTGGATTTAATGGGTTTGTGTAATCTAATGTATATATATGCGTGAGATTGGGTGCAAATAACTGTCGAAGTTTCTCTGCCGAGCGCCAAGTGCGCCCAATAGCGAGAATACCCCTCTGGCTATTTTCGATTTTGCTCTCAGTACTCATCGTGCAAATTACTCATATGTGCTGGCGCTGCAATCTTAATACACATAATACTGAAATTATCTGACTTTTTATAACATTTTGAGCTTGTCAGCAGGTGCCATTCCATTGCCAGTAGTTTCAGTTGAATCAATGACATAGCCAACTGTGGAGGCTTTAGCCAATTTGATTTTTTGATATCCGATTTAGTTGGTGAGCGCCTTTGCGTCGGACTAGGCCCTCTAGGTTGACTTTTCTATGATCAACACTGAAGCGTGGCTGATCCGCGGATCGGGCTACAGAACGAGGCATCACAGAGAAGTCTTGCGTATAAACTGTGCGGAAGTCCGCATTTTTGATTTCTGGAGTTGATTTATAAGGATATTCCACGGTCTTCTATGGCAGTTTGGGTGCGCGCTCGAAAGGCGCCAGTTCAACTGTCGCCTCTTTTTAGGGCAAATGAGAGCGGGGGTATATTAATTTACTCCTTTTGCATTATATTTGTAATATTTTATGTCAAGAGCTGAATTTGTGAACAGTGTAGTTATTCTACCTAGTTATTGAATACAAAAAGCTAAGAATAATATCAAATGGCCATTATACTTAAGTATTAGTCTAAGGGGAGAGCCGGTCATAGGTCCTTTTCGCAATTAATCATCCATGACACGCCAAACCGATCGACCAGCATCCCGAAGCGTGCCGCCCAGAACGTTGTCTCCAATGGCATTTGAATACTCCCGCCTTGCGCCAATGCCGCAAACACTCGCTCTGCCTCAACCACACGGTCGACATTCAATGACACCGAACAACCGCTCATGCCGGCGCTGGGGCGATCGGGTGTGGTATCCGACCCCATGATCGACTGATCCCCGACCAACAGGCGCGTATGAATGATCAGGTTGTGGCAGTCCGCTGGCACATGGTCGCGAGCCGGAGTTTCGCCGAAGGTCATCATGACTTCGATCTGGCCAGGCAGGCTTTTGGCGTAGAAGTTGAAGGCATCCTGGCAGTCGCCGTTGAAGATCAGGTAGGGGGTGATTTTCATGTTCTGCTCCCGGTGATGGAGTGGGGCACATCGGTTGGACGTTCAGGTTCGTCTTCCAATCCCGATAGGCATTGACTCCTCATAGCAAAGCGCTAAAACGTGGTGAGCGACGATACTTTTTTAGATGTTTTTCCTATGGGCGAGGCGAGGCTTATCGCCTCATATCCACGTAAAGCGGGCGTCGCTCATTCCCCATACAGTATGACCTGCAGCGCCCCTTTACATCCGCCACCGAGTCCATCGCCCATGCCAGTCCTTACCCGTTTCGCCTCTTTGCTCGACCAGGCGAGGCGTGCCTTGTTGCTGGTCTGGGGTACGTCCCGCGGGCTGTTTCTGGGGTTGGTGCTGGCGACGCTGATCGCTGGTGTGCTGCCGGCACTGGCAGCCTGGTTGGGGCAGCGGATTGTCGACGCGGTAGTTACCGCGATGCAGTTGCACGCGCAACAGGGCAGCGCACCGTTGTGGCCGGTCGTGCGTTATGTGCTGTTTGAAGCGGGCGTGCTTGCGTTGCTGTCCGGGACGCAGCGTGCACTGTCGGTGCAGCAGTCGCTGTTGCGGGTGCAGTTGGGGCAGAAGGTCAACACGATGATTCTGGAGAAGGCCCAGACGTTATCGTTGGTGCAGTTCGAGAACTCCGAGTTCTACGATAAGCTGGTTCGGGTGCGGCGCGAGGCATCGACCCGGCCATTGGCGCTGGTGATGAAGTCGCTGGGGCTGATCCAGAACCTGATCGTGTTGATCAGCTTTGGCGTGTTGCTGGTGCATTTTTCGCCCTGGGCGCTGGTACTGCTGGTGGTCGGGGCGTTGCCGGTGTTCTTTGCCGAAGCGCACTTTTCCGGGGATGCCTTTCGGCTATTCACGCGCCGGGCGCCGGAGAGTCGGCAGCAAAACTACATCGAGACACTGCTCTCCCATGAGGGCTACATCAAAGAGGTGAAGCTGTTCGGCTTCGCGCCGCTGTTGTTGCAGCGTTATCGGGACACGTTTGCTCGTCTCTACGCCGAAGACCGGCGCCTGACGTTGCGTCGCGATGGCTGGGGATTTGTGCTGGGACTGCTGGGCACCGCGGCGTTTTATCTGGCCTATGCGTGGGTTGTGGTCGATACCGTTCACGGCAGCATCAGCCTCGGGCAAATGACCATGTACCTGGTGCTGTTCAAGCAGGGGCAGACGGCGGTAAGCAGCAGCTTGAGCGCGATCAGCGGTCTCTATGAGGATGGTCTTTACCTGTCGAGCCTCTATGAGTATCTGGCCGAACCGGTGGTGGCCGATGCCGGAAGCCTTACAGTGGGTGCGGTGCCCGGCGATGGGTTGCGTTTCCAGAGTGTCGGTTTCCGTTATCCGGGGGCGAGCCGCGCTGCTTTGCAGGGCATCGATCTGCATCTGTTGCCCGGACACAGTGTCGCGCTGGTGGGGGAAAACGGCTCGGGTAAAACCACGCTGATCAAGTTGCTGACGCGGTTGTATCGCCCTGATCAGGGCCGCATTCTGTTGGATGGCAGTGATTTGCAGGCCTGGGAAGAAGAGGCGCTGAGACGGCGCATCGGCGTGATCTTCCAGGACTACATTCGCTACCAGTTCTCCGTCGGCGAGAACATTGGTGTGGGCGACACCCTGGCGTTCAACGATGAAACCCGTTGGCAGCAAGCGGCCGCCGAAGGCATGGCCGCGCCTTTCATCGAGCGTCTGGATCGTGGTTACGCCACGCAATTGGGACGGTGGTTTGCCGGTGGGCAGGAACTGTCCGGTGGGCAATGGCAGAAGATCGCCTTGTCTCGCGCCTACATGCGCCGCGACGCCGATATCCTGATCCTGGACGAACCGACCTCGGCCCTGGATCCGGCGGCGGAAGCGGCGGTGTTCGAGCATTTCAGCCAACACACCGAAGGGCGCATGACGTTGCTGATTTCTCACCGCTTCTCCAGCGTGCGCAATGCCGACCACATCATCGTGCTGGACCAGGGGTCGATCCTTGAGCGAGGCGATCACGACAGCCTGGTCGCGGCGGGTGGGCGCTATGCGCAGTTGTTCAACGTGCAGGCGCGTGGTTATCGATAGCCGCAAACTTGTGTTGCGCGATCATGGACAACCCACCGGCATCATCCGGTCGCGCAGGTTCAGCAAGCGCAAGGCCTGTTCCAGCAAGAGCGCGACGACGATGGCCCCGGCCGCGATGACGAACAGTAACCCGTGATGACCGCCGCTGGCGTTGAACAGCGCCGAGTAGGCAAACCCGGCGATGGCCTGAAAGGTTGCGAATGAAACCGTGGCGCGGCTCCAGGCCACTTGCTGGTGATGGTGTTGTGGCACCAGCTCATGCACCCGGGCCAGCGCCAGCGGCACGATGCCCGGCGGGAACGAACCGAGGATGACTGCCAGCAGGGCCAGGGCGGTGAACGAACTCGATATCGCCAGCAGGCCGACGGCAATCGCCTGCACCACCAGGACCACGCGGATGCTCAGCTTCGCCCCCAGTTGATCGGCCAGAAAGCCATAACTCACCGGCCCGACTATCGCGCCGAGGCCGTACATCACCCAGATCAGTGCACCGACATGGGGCCCGGCACCGAGGCCGCGTGCCACGTAATCCACCAGAAACACCATGGCTGGCACCAGCCCGGCAGCCATGAACGCGTACTGTGCAAACAGCAGATAAAGGTTGGGATCAATCGGCGATTTGGTGTACTGAGCGTGCGGTGCAGCCGTTTCATTGGCAACGGATGACGGCCAGCCAAACCAGCTGGCGGCGGTCAGAATCAAGGCCAAGGCGCCGAGCCCAAGCCAAGTGTTCTGTAAGCCAAGGCTCAGCAGTGGCGGAACGAGGGTGCCTGAGCCGGCGATGCCCAAGCCGATGCCCAGGAAAATCGCACCGCTGGCCAGGCCTCGGCGCGAGGCGGGCACATGGGGCAATACGGTCGCCGCCACCAGCACCATGATCGCGCCACCGGCAATCCCCGACAGCAATCGCCAACCGAAGAACCAACTCACCGATAACGGAAAGGCACAGGCAAAAAACGCCAGTGTCACCGCTAGCATCATCAGCCGCAAAGCGGCTTTGTTGGACGTGCGACGGGCCAGCGGATGGCCGATCAGTGCGCCGATCAAGTAGCCCACCAGATTGGCGGCGCCGAGGTACACCACGTCGCTGGCGGAAAACCACTGGGCCTGAATCAACGATGGTATCAACGGCGTGTAGGCAAAACGCGCCAGACCAATACTGACCAGGCTGGCGCAGAGGCCGGCGAAGATCGGCAGCCAGATCGCGCTGCGCCCAGTGTCGAGGGAGGTGCTGTGCATGGGAGCGGTCCTGTGAATTTGTGCTTGGCCTCCAGCATATCGAGGAAAGCTGATGCAATATTGCTGCGATTTCGCGCTACGATGATGCGTATATGCATCACTACGGGAAACGCCATGAATTGGGATGATGCGCGAGTGTTTTTGGCGGTTTGTCGCGAATCGACATTACGCGGTGCAGCGCGGGTGCTGAAGGTCGATCAGGCAACCGTCGGCCGGCGAATCGCCGCGCTGGAAAAATCGTTGAATGCGACTTTGTTTCTGCGCACCTCCGAGGGCTATGCGCTGACAGCGGTCGGCGAAGCGGCGTTGCAATCCGTGGAGAAGATGGAGCACTCGGCATTTGAGCTGGAGCGACAGATTCAGGGCCTCGACGAACGATTGATCGGCAATGTGCGCGTCAGCACTACCGATTCTCTGGCCATCGATTTTCTGATCCCGGCCATCGCTCGTTTGCATGCGGTGCACCCCGACGTGCGGGTGCAGTTGGACGCCTCCACGCAAATCCTCAGCCTGGCCAAGCGTGAAGCCGACATCGCCGTGCGCAACACCCGGCCGGACAACCCCGACCTGATCGCCCGGCGCATCGCGCGCTGGCCGGTGGGGCTGTTCGCCTCGCGAAGTTATGTCGAGGCCAACGGCATGCCGCAACCGGGCTCGGCCTTCGAGGGGCATGATCTGGTGGTGTATCAGCCGTACTTGCAGGGCAACAAGAACATGACCCTGGTCTCGGAACCCCTGAGCCGTGGGCGGATTGTCGCCAGCCTGAGTTCCAGCCTGCTGGTGCGTCGTTCGATTGCCGCAGGTCTCGGGGTGGGGGAGATCCCGGTGTACATGGGTGAGCGCGATGGGCTGGTCAGGCTCTGGCCGGAACGCACACGCCCGCTGCCGTATGAAGTGTGGCTGGTGACCCATGCGGACCTGCGCCACACCGCGCGGGTGCGGGCGGTGATTGAGCAGATTGTCGAGGCGTTTGCACTGGAGAATGAATAAGTCAGGCTGCTCGTGTCGGTGCCCATTCAGTCAAAACAAATCACCCATCCTGCCGGCCCCCGACCATTCACAGCCTTCCAGCGTCAGCAACCGTTCTTTCGCCTCAAGCCCCCCGGCAAACCCCGTCAATTTCCCCGACGCCCCAATCACCCGATGACACGGCGCGACGATCGATATCGGATTTTTGCCGTTGGCCGCACCCACCGCCCGAACCGCGCTGGGATTGCCGATCTGCCGGGCTATCTCGCTGTAGCTGCGCGTCTCGCCAAATGGAATCGTCAGCAACGCCTGCCACACCTGCTTCTGAAAGTCCGTCCCGGCAAAATCCAGCTCAAGCTCGAAATGATTACGCGTGCCGGCAAAGTATTCCCGCAACTGTTGTGCGGCGCGTATCAGGATCGGGTTGTCCGCCGCTTCACTCATCGGCCCCAGTCTTACCCGACCGGGTTTGTCGTTTTCCCAGAGGATGGCCGCCAGACGCGCGCCTTTCGCGACCAGCTTCAACTCGCCGACCGGCGACGCCAGGGTGGTAAAGGTGTAGGTCATGCCGGCGGACTCCGCACACGTGCTGAACAGGGGCCCAGCATACTGCCTCGCCGGGGAGGCGCAATACGCAATAGCAGCCATACTTGCCAACTGCTTTTGAACCGTTCCCTCTGTTTTTCCACAGAGCCTAAAAACAAAAAAGAGACCGACCCATGAAGTTTGAACCTTTTGCCAAATCGCTCATGGCGACCTCATTGGCGTTGAGCTGCCTGACGGCTCACGCGGCCTCCGTTGCCCCGGTCGCTGCCGAAAATGGCATGGTCGTCACCGCCCAGCATCTGGCCAGCCACGTCGGCGTCGATGTCCTCAAGAATGGCGGCAATGCCGTCGATGCGGCGGTGGCGGTGGGTTATGCGCTGGCGGTGGTGTACCCCGCTGCAGGCAACCTGGGCGGCGGCGGTTTCATGACGATTCAATTGGCGGACGGGCGCAAGACCTTCCTCGACTTCCGTGAAAAAGCGCCCCTGGCCGCCACGGCCGACATGTACCTCGACAAACAGGGCAACGTCATCCCTGATCTCAGCACCCGCGGCCACTTGGCCGTCGGCGTGCCGGGCACTGTGTCTGGCATGGAGCTGGCGCTGAAGAAATTCGGCACCAAACCCCGCAAGGAAGTGATCGCCCCGGCGATCAAGCTTGCCGAAGACGGTTTTGTGCTGGAGCAGGGCGATGTCGATTTGCTGGAGTACGCCACAGACGTCTTCAAGAAAGACATGCGCGACTCGGGCTCGATCTTCCTGAGCAATGGCGAGCCGATGCAGGTCGGGCAGAAACTCGTGCAAAAAGACTTGAGCAAAACCCTGCGGGAAATTTCCGAGAAGGGCGCCGACGGTTTCTATAAAGGCTGGGTGGCCGACGCCATTGTCACCTCCAGCCAGGCCAACAAGGGCATCATCACCCAGGCCGACCTCGATAAATACCAGACCCGCGAACTGGCACCCATCGAGTGCGACTACCGCGGCTACCACGTGGTCTCGGCGCCGCCGCCAAGCTCCGGCGGTGTGGTGATCTGCGAGATCATGAACATCCTCGACGGCTACCCGATGAAAGACCTCGGCTACCGCTCGGCCCAGGCCATGCACTACCAGATCGAAGCGATGCGCCACGCGTATGTGGACCGCAACAGCTACCTCGGCGACCCGGACTTCGTGAAAAACCCGATCGCCCATTTGCTGGATAAAAACTACGCGACCAAAATCCGCGCCGCCATCGATCCGCAAAAGGCCGGCGTGTCCCGCGAGCTCAAACCTGGCGTAGCGCCCCACGAAGGCAGTAACACCACCCATTACTCGATCGTCGACAAATGGGGCAACGCGGTGTCGGTGACCTACACCCTCAACGACTGGTTCGGCGCCGGCGTGATGGCGAGCAAAACCGGGGTCATCCTCAATGATGAAATGGACGACTTCACCTCGAAAATCGGCGTGCCGAACATGTACGGCCTTGTACAAGGGGAGGCCAACGCCATCGCCCCCGGCAAGGCACCGCTGTCGTCCATGAGCCCGACCATCGTCACCAAAGATGGCAAAGTCGTCATGGTCGTCGGCACTCCCGGTGGCAGCCGCATCATCACCGCGACCCTGCTGACCATGCTCAACGTGATCGACTACGGCATGAACATCCAGGAAGCGGTGGATGCGCCGCGTTTCCACCAGCAATGGCTGCCGGAAGCAACCAACCTGGAAAACTTCGCCACCAGCCCGGACACCAAGAAGATGCTCGAAAGTTGGGGCCACAAGTTTGCCGGCCCGCAGGACCCCAACCATATTGCAGCTATTCTGGTAGGTGCGCCTTCGCTGGAAGGCAAACCCGTGGGCAAGAACCGCTTCTATGGGGCGAACGATCCACGGCGCAATACCGGGCTGTCGCTCGGTTACTGAAACAGGCGATCATCGGCCATCTGAACTCCCTGGGTGGCCCTGATCCCGGGTAGCAGCTGCCGAGCCCGCGAGGCTGCATTCGGCTGCGTAGCAGTCGTAAAGTCGGTTAGCCGCGTTCATTCGGGCAAGCCGCATTCGCTGATATGGCGAGCGCTGCGCGCTCGAACGCAGCCTCGCAAGCTCGACAGCTGCTACACCGGCTACACAGGCTGAAAGGGAGTTGAAATCCATCGTTCCAGCGACCTGTCTAAGGAAGGAAGCCATGAGCACCGCACTCCTGATCATCGATGTCCAACGCGCGCTGTGCACCGGCGAGTACGAATGCTTCGACATCCAGCGCGTCATCGACACCATCAACGGCCTCAGCACCAAAGCCCGAGTCGCCAATATTCCGGTCATCCTGATCCAGCACGAAGAAGAGGGCGACCTGCTGCAATACGGCGCCGAAGGCTGGCAACTGGCCGACGGCCTGAAGACGTCACCCCACGACCTGCGCGTGCGCAAAACCACTCCGGACTCGTTCTACCAGACCCACCTGCATGAACATCTACAAGAGCTGGACGTCGAACGCCTGATTATCTGCGGCCTGCAAACCGACTACTGCGTCAACGCCACGGTCCGTGAGGCATTATCGCGAGGCTACGACGTGGTGCTGGCGTCCGATGCTCATTCCACAATCGACAATGGCACGATGAGCGCCGAAGACATCATCACCGAACACAACAAGGATCTGGCGCACCTGACCGGTTCCGTGGCGCGGATCGATGTCGTGCCGGCCAGCGAAATCAATATCTGAAAGCATCGGTGGTTCCTGGATGTATTTCCCTCTCGCTTCAAATGAAACGGGCGCCGATCATGGCGCCCGTTTTTTGTTCAATCCGTCTGTAGCCGCCGCACCACTGCCTGAAAACGCTCCGACGCAATCCAGTCCGGATCCGCGTGCTCCTTTACGCTTCCTGCTGGATTTGTGGCGAGCGAGCCATACCAAAACAAGCGCCTTTTCACATTTGTCTCGGCATACTGGCGCGCTCAAAGAATGGAATCTGCCCATGCCCCCGACCTTGTTCTGCTCTAACGCTCGCCGCGCTTTACTGCTGGGGTTTCTCGCATTCTCTGCCGCAGCCCATGCCAGTAGCTTCGATTGCACCAGCGCCGCCAGCTCCAGTGAAAAAGCCATTTGCGCCGACGCTTACACGTCGAAGCTGGACCAAAAACTGGGAGCGGTCTGGCGCTCGACGCTGGAAAAAGTCACCGCCCCTAAAGCGTTAAAAGCAGACCAGCGTCAGTGGTTGAAACAACGTAACCGCTGCGCAGACCAAATCGATTGCCTGCGCCAACAGTACTTGATGCGCATCACTGAACTCGAACACGCGGCCATTCCGTTTACCTGGGACGCGACTTGGCAGCGCATTCCCTGGGGCGTTTCGACGGGAGCTGAGTTGAAGACAAAGCGTCGGGATTCGACTCATCTCGTCTTCGAAGTTTCTGCCGCGAGCGGCGCCAACTCTGGCGACCTGGATGGCGTCGCCAAACTGGATGGCACTCAGGCGCATTACGTCGAAGGTGCATGCGCGTTGACCTTCCAAGCCATCAACGGCGTGCTTGATGTCACCCAGGACGGCGCCGATGCCGATTGTGGTGCGGGCATGGGCGTGTTCTATGCCGGGCGCTATGTCGCGTCGGAACAGCCCTTGGCTCTGGACAACGATTTGCTGAGTCTGGGGTTGGCGCGTACACAGCAAGAAGACGATGCATTGCGGCAATTGCTCAAGGACGATTACCAGACGCTGGTGGACAGCAGCAGTTCCAGGCTGATCGGCGATGAGTCGAATGACCTGCCGGGCGCCGAAGTGACTGAAATGTGGGTACGCGGGCTGGGCAATACCAACGCCGCCATCCTCATGCGTACAGCGGACGTTCGATTTTGGCTAGTGCTGCTGGTGTTCGATGAGCAGAACAATTCCCGAGCCCGTTACTACACCAACGCGTCGGATTGGAAAGGCCGCTTACCCGATGTGCTGCAGCATTGGTATGACGAGCGAACGAAAGGGCAGGTGATGCCGTTGGATCTGATGCCTTAATGCAATCTCGTTGGCGACCGCGCTAATGCGACGCTGACGAGTAGTTATGTCTAGACTCGGTTGTTGGCTCGATAGAAGTGGGCGGTAACGGAACAACAGAAATAAAAGCACGCCCTAATGCCGGTAAGTTAAGAAATTTGAGCGACGAAAGCCTCGCTCCCACAGGTTCTGCACTTTGGCTCACTGGCATTAGCGTCTACCTCAATAAGAAGAGAACACAAAATGACCAAGGTCAGCGATACCCAGCAGCGAAGTCCCCTGATCGAGACTCGTTCGATCGATTACATCCCGGAAGCCGAGCGTCATGGCAGCCTCTACAGCCAGTTCACCCTGTGGCTCGGCGCCAATCTGCAGATCACGGCGATTGTGACCGGCGCGCTGGCCGTGGTGCTGGGTGGCGATGTGTTCTGGTCACTCATTGGTTTGCTGGTCGGCCAGTTGCTCGGCGGCGCGGTGGTGGCGCTGCACGCTGCACAAGGACCTAAGCTCGGGCTGCCGCAGATGATCTCCAGTCGCGTGCAGTTCGGGGTCTATGGGGCGGCGATTCCGATTGTGCTGGTGTGCCTGATGTACCTCGGCTTCAGCGCCACCGGCGCGGTACTGTCGGGGCAGGCGATTGCCCAGTTGGTCCATGTCAGCGACAGCGCCGGCATCCTGATTTTCGCCTCCTGCATCGCGTTTCTGACCCTCTTCGGTTATCGGGTTATCCACTTGGTGGGCAGGGTGGCGAGCGTGCTGGGCATCATCGCCTTCGTCTATCTGTTTACCCGGTTGATGACGCTCAACGATATCGGTCTGTTGCTGGAAAACCGCCATTTCGGCTGGAGTACTTTCTTGCTGGCGGTGTCTCTTTCCGCATCCTGGCAGATCGCGTTCGGCCCTTATGTGGCCGACTACTCACGCTACCTGCCGAGCAAGACCTCGTCCTGGAAGACGTTCACCGCCGTCGGCCTGGGGACGGTGGTGGGGGCCCAGGCTTCCATGGTGCTGGGAGTGTTCGCCGCTGCGTTGGCGGGCGCAAATTTTCGTGGACATGAGGTCGCCACCATCGTCGGGTTGGGCAGTACCGGGGTGATGGCCTCCCTGCTGTACTTGAGCGTGGTGTTCGGCAAGGTCACGGTGTCGACCCTCAACGCTTATGGCAGCTTCATGTGCGTGGCCACCATCATCAGTGGCTTTCGTCGTGGCTTCGAAATATCCGCCGGTAAACGCATGCTGTTTGTGCTGGTGATTGTCGGCGCGTCCACCACGCTGGCGCTGCTGGGGCAGTACTCGTTCCTGAGCACGTTCAAGTACTTCATCCTCTTCCTGCTGACGTTCTTCACGCCGTGGAGCGCGATCAACCTGGTGGATTACTACTTCATCAACAAGGAGCGCTATGACATCCCGGCGTTGTCCGACCCGGCGGGGCGTTATGGCCGTTGGAATGTGTTGGGGATCAGCGTGTATGTGCTCGGTGTGTTGGTCCAGCTGCCTTTTGTCGACACTCACTTCTACTCCGGACCAATGGTCGCGCAGCTCGGTGGTGTCGATATTTCCTGGATCGTCGGGCTGGTGGTGCCGGGCATGCTCTATTACTGGCTGGCCAGGACATCTGCGCTTGCGGTGTCGGTCGAGCGCAGTTCGCAGGCTTGAATGCCCGGTCATCAAAGGGGGCAGGGCGGGCGCGCGGCTAACTACCGGGTCCTCGAGCGTCTCCTATACTGATCCGCGTTGACGATTTAACACAGACACCGAATGCCGCCGGAACAGCAGCCAGCGCTCCGGCGACTTCCCTACGACTCAACAGTAAGGAGAACGAACATGGCAATCCGTATTGGCGACGAAGCACCGGACTTTACCGCTGAAAGCACCGAAGGCCCGCTGCATTTCCATGAGTGGATCGGTGACAAGTGGGCGATTCTGTTCTCGCACCCCAAGGATTTCACCCCGGTGTGCACCACTGAACTTGGCTATATGGCGGGGCTCAAGCCGGAGTTCGATAAGCGCAACACCAAAATCGTCGGGCTCAGTGTCGACCCTGTCAGTAACCATAAGACCTGGGCCAAAGACATCGAAGAGACCCAGGGGCATGCGGTCAACTATCCCATGATCGGCGACGAGAACCTGGTGGTGGCGAAGCTCTACGACATGATTCATCCGAATGCCAGTGGCGGCGCACGGACTGCCGTGGACAACGCCACGGTGCGTTCGGTGTTCATTATCGGCCCGGACAAAAAGGTCAAGGCGATGCTGATCTACCCGATGAGTGCCGGGCGCAACTTCGATGAGGTGCTGCGTCTGCTCGACTCTCTGCAACTGAATGCCAAGCACACCGTTGCCACGCCGGTGAACTGGCGTCCGGGCGAGGACGTCATCATTCCCACTTCGGTCTCCGATGAGGATGCCAGGAAGAAATACCCGGATGGCTTCAAGACGCTGAAACCTTATTTGCGCACCGTGGCGCAACCGAAGTAACTCATCCGTTCGGAGACCATCCACATGGCCGTCCAGGTCCTGCGCGTTGATGCAACCCACATCGATAAAGTCGCCAGCCTCTTCGACGCCTATCGAGGCTTTTACGGCCAGCCCTCGAACCTGATGCAGTCTCGCGCTTTCATCGCAGAGCGCATCGCCAGGGACGAATCGGTGATTTTCTTCGCCGAGGACTCCACGGGCGAAGCGCTCGGCTTTGTCCAGTTGTACCCGACGTTCTCCTCCATCGACGCCCACCGCACCTGGCTGCTCAACGACCTCTTCACCGCACCTGCCGCCCGCGGCAGAGGGGTAGGGACGTTGCTGATGAACACCGCCCGAGCCTTTGCGCTGTTGACCGGTGCCAAGGGCATGGTGCTGGAAACGGCCACGGACAATCACCTCGCGCAACGGTTGTATGAATCATTGGGCTATGTGCGTGATACGGGTTACTACACCTATTGCCTCGACTTGAAGTAGGCGCAAACTTGTGACCCCAGCGCCAGCCATTTTTTATGGACGGTTCGAAACCCTCACTCAAGGCGCGCCAAACAGCATCGTCCAATAAACCCCTTTGTTGCTGCGCGAATCGCTGGCGTACGCCGCGCCGACCTGGGTAAACATCGGGTTCATCAGGTTGGCGCAATGCCCGGGGCTGGCCAGCCAGCCGGACATCGCCTGGCTGGGCGAGCCTTGCCCGGCGGCGATGTTCTCGCCGATCTGCCGGCCGCGGTAACCGGCGGCTCTGGCGCGATCCGCCGGCATATCACCGTCGGGGTCCTGATGGGCGAAGTAGTTGCCGTAGGCCATTGCCTTGCTGTGCCCTTGCGCGGCGGCGCCCAGGGCGGCGTTCCAGGTTAATGGCCGTGCGGCGGCGAAGCGTTGGCGCCCACACATGCGTGGCCTGGCTCTTGCCGCGTTGACCTGCGCCAGCAACGTCTTGCCCGCAGCGCGCGAATCGCCGATACGCCCGTCGAGCACCGGTTGCGCCAGCACCACCCGCCATTCGCTGCGGGCACGAGTGACACCGATGTCGGCGTATTGGGTATCGAGCAGCGCCCCACAGTAGTCGCTCTGGAGCATGTCGAACGCCTCATCGGCATCTTGCGCGCCGACCAGGCGGATGGTCCGTACCGTTACAGCCTGATAGCCGTTAGCCTTCAACCCCTCCCGCAAACCACCGCCATAGCCGATCGGCAAGGACAAGTCCGATTTCAGCGCCAGTGGCCGTAACGGCCTGACCGCACGCCCCGCGCAGCGGTCGGGATCGGCGCGGTAATCGTTGATGACTTCCACCAGTTGCCGTTCCCCGCTGGCATGGGCGGGGCTGGCGAACAGCGGAAACAAAGGCATCAGGCACAGCGAAATAAAGCGGCAGCAGCGGACAGTCGGGCGCATGAACAGACAGCTCTGATGAGTTGACGACGATAAGGGTGGGATAAAGATGAGCAATAACCGCATGAGCGCTTCATTGGGCGAGCGTCTTTTACGGCACGGCTATGACTGCGGGTCTCAAAACTGGTTCACGAGGGGAACAGACAAATTTGACGGCTACGCTGAGAGGGCCGATTCAGGCGGGTCACGAGCCTGGGACAGCAGACGCTCGCACTGGTAACGTACTGACATCATTCGAGTGGTACAGGGACATGACTAAGACCAAGGGCAACAAGGATTGGGTCAAGCGCTCGGCGCAGCCGTTGAAGATGGAGCGCATCGAAGCCTTTTTTGGCGGCCATGGCTTTACGCCGCATCGCCACGATACTTACGCCATCGGGCGAACGCTGTCGGGTGTACAAAGTTTCCAGTACCGCAAATCCCAGCGCCACAGCCTGCCCGGTAAAACCATCGTCTTGCACCCGGACGAGGTGCATGACGGTGAGGCCGGTACCGAAGCGGGTTTTCATTACCGGATGATCTACATCGAACCTGCCCTGATTCAGCAGGTGCTGGGCGGCAAGCCGTTGCCATTTATCGAGGGTGGCTTATCGAGCGACCCACGGCTGGGTGCCGCAACCCAGGTACTGCTGCAAAACCTCGACGCTTGCATCGAACCCCTGGAAGAAGACGATGCCATTTACGATCTCGCGCAGGCGCTGGATACGCTCTCTGGTCAGCGTGGGCGGCGCAAGTCATTTGATTTTGCAGCGGCCGAGCGCGCGCGTGCGCTGATTCATGACTCGCTGGATCGAGTCATTACCCTGGATGAGTTATCCCAAGCGAGTGGTCGAGACCGGTGGAGCCTGAGCCGTGATTTTCGGGCGCTGTACGGCACAAGCCCCTATCGGTACATGACTCAGCGCCGGCTCGACCTGGCAAGAGCATTGATGGTTGGGGGCCGCTCGATGGCAGAGGCGGCCGTATGCGCAGGTTTTTTCGACCAAAGCCACATGACGCGTCAATTCGTCCAGACCTACGGCGTCTCCCCCGGCCGGTGGCTGAAGAGGTTGGGCCTTGATTGAGCAGGGTCCCGGCCAACTTGCACAATCATGCAATACGCAGCGTTAGGTCATCCCTAGAGTCAGGGCTCGATATCTTGTCCAATGAGGGTGACTTAAATGAATTCCCAGGCCTGCACCGCGATTAACTTTGCCGAAAAATATGCCTTGTTCAGCGAGCAATGGGCGCCAAAGGTGATTGCCGAAATGAACGACTATCAGTTCAAGGTGGTGAAAATCGAAGGCGACTTTGTCTGGCATTCCCATGCCGATACCGATGAAGCCTTCATCGTCCTTGAAGGCGAGCTTCGCATCGATCTTCGGGAGCGGGCCGTCGTGGTTGGGCGGGGAGAAATGTACGTCGTCCCCAAGGGCGTCGAACACAAGCCTTATGCAGAACGCGAGGTGAAACTGTTGCTGATCGAGCCGCGAGGTGTGCTGAATACCGGTGATCAAGCCGGGGAAAGAACCGCAATGAATGATGTGTGGATCTAGACGTTTTGGTGGTTTTTGCCGGCCTTTTCGTTGAAACGATTCGATGGAGGCCGGCAAAATGCCTCTCGTCGGGAGATAAAGCAGCTATTGCGCGCTTTTCAGCTATTCTTGCGGCATCTGGAGGGTGCCATTACGTGCTGGCACACGATGCGCAGGGAAGGGAAAGACAAATGGATGATGTGCATTGCGTGCAAGTTATCGCTGTGACTGGCGGTAAAGGGGGCGTGGGCAAGACAACGGTAGCGGTTAACCTCTCGTTGGCGTTGGCAAAAATGGGGCGGCGCGTCGTATTGCTGGATGCCGATCTTGGCCTGGCGAATATCGATATTCTGCTGGGGCTGACTCCGCGCTACACACTGGCCGATGTTCTCGAAGGGCGTTGCGAGCTGTCCGAGGCACTCATGCCTGGGCCTGGAGGCATTCGTGTGGCCCCGGCCTCTTCTGGTTTGCAGAACATGACTCATCTGGAGCCTGCGCAATACCGCGCGCTGATCCAGGCCTTTAGCGATATCGGCGACAAACTGGATGTGCTGATCATCGATACGGCCGCCGGTATCGGTGGTTCAGTGATCAATTTCATCCGCGCGTCTCAGGAAGTGCTGGTGGTGGTGTGCGATGAACCCACCTCGATCAGCGGCGCCTATGGGCTGATCAAGTTGCTCAACCTGAACTACGGTCTGCAGCGTTTTCGCGTGCTGGCCAACATGACGGGCAGTCCGGCGGAAGGCCGCAATCTGTTTGCCAAGCTGGAAAAGATTACCGAAATGTTCCTGGATGTCTCGCTGCAATACGTCGGCGCGGTGCCGAACGACGAAAGTGCGCACAAAGCCGTGCAGAAGGGACGCGCAGTGTTTGAAGCCTTTCCGCGTTCCAAGTGCGCTCAAGCTTTCCAGGCCCTTGCTCACAACGTCGACAGCTGGCCATTGCCGACTCATCCGAGAGGGCACGTGGAGTTCTTCGTTGAGCAACTCGTGCATAATTCCGGCAGGTGAGGCTGTCGACGGCGGCAGCCCGTCGTTAGCTCAGCCGCGAAACGTGTTTCACAGCTTGTAGCCAATCTGCCGCAACAAATTCTTGCGCCACAGGATGTCTTCGTCGCCTTCAATGCCATCGGCACAGAAGCCATCCACGACGCCCAGGATCGCGCGTCCCTGCTCCGTCTCGGCAAGAATCACTTCGGTTGGATTGGCTGTTGCACAAAAAATGCGGCACACCTCTGGCACCATTTTGACGGCGTTCAACACGTTCAGCGGATAGAAACCGTCGCCGAGGAAAATGATGAAGCTATGGCCGGCGGCGATGGCTTGCGCGTTTTTCTGCGCAAGCTCGATCATGGCGGTATTGGTGCCAGACCATCGCACCAGGCATTTGCCGGAGGCTTCACAAAAAGCCACGCCAAACTGGATACCTGGCACGGCGTTTATCAACGCTTCGTGGAGGTCTTCAACGGACTTGATGAAGTGCGTCTGACCAAAGATGAAATTCGTCGCTTCCGGTTTGTCGATTTTCAACGTGATGAGTTGCATCTCAAACGCCTCCTGTCACGATGTCGCGGACCGGCATCGGGCCTCTATTCAAGCCGGGACGATCTCCTGCTCCTCTGGCTGTGTCTCCGGGTGGATGCGAACATCACCCAGTCTCCTCAAGGGATGCCCAGTTTCCAGCTGAACTTCTCGAAATCCCGGGCACTGATTTCGTGCTCGATCTGCAACCGCACGATCATGCGACTCCATTTGGTCAGTAACTTGAGCCGGCTCCTGATTGCAGTCCTTTGCAGAGGAATACAGATAAATATTAGCTCCAATTTGACCACCAGCCAGGGCGCCAGGATTCAGTCTGTGGGCTGTCGTCGTACCTTAACGCGGTTTCATACGATAGGCCGTCGCGCTCCAGTACCGGTTACCATTGCTGGTATGGCGAATCCATCCGGTAGCCTCCAGGTGCTTGGCAATCATTCGATTCATTATTCCATGACCGAGCAGTAAAACAGGCCCTTCGTCGGCAAGGGATTGAAGCCGTTGAGCTGCCGTATTGGCGCGCATTCTGGCCTTACTGGCTGACTCGACCTTCCCCGAGAAACCGCACAACCATAAAACACGAAGAATAAATGCCCACGTAAACGGTGAAAGGCGCGGCAGTGTCCATCGTCCATGGGGCAGTTGCGCTTCGCAGAACATATCATCGACAAGGCCGGCTTGAAGGCCTAGCGCTCGAACCGACGTCAGCGCCCGGGGCGCACTGCTCGACACGATCATTCTGGCGGTACGCGCCAGCGCCACACTCGATTGCGGGGCGGGTTGGTCGATGATTTCTGACAGGTCGTATTGCTCGATCCAGCGTTTCATATCGCGCGCTGAAACTTTGTCTTGCACAGCCAGATCTGGCTGGCCATGACGCATCAAGATGATTTCCTTTTCCACTGTTGTTACGTCCTTGTTTTGCTATTCCGTGAGTGGTTGCACCCATCGGAGATTTGAAGGCAAACGCCCCGTTGTGGGTCAAACTGCAATGCCTGCGTTGTAGTTCTGTCAGCGATACTCCAGAGGCAGGCGAGCGACAATCATTATGAAGAGGGATAACCACCATGAGCAAGGAGACGGCCGGTTCAAAGGACACTGGGGGGCAAGGCTCTGCCTCTGCGCTGATCGAGGCGAAAATCAAGGCACTGGATGATTGGCGGGGCGAGACGCTCGCTCGGGTTCGAGCGCTCATCAAACAGGCCGACCCCGATGTGGTCGAGGAGTTGAAGTGGCGGGGCGTTCCGGTGTGGTCCCATGCCGGCATCATCTGCACCGGCGAGACGTACAAGAATGCCGTGAAGATGACGTTCGCCAAGGGCGCCTCGCTGGAAGACCCTTCAGGACTGTTCAACGCCAGCCTCGATGGCAACACCCGGCGTGCCATCGATATTCATGAGGGCGACCGGATTGATGAAACAGCCTTGAAGGCGCTGATCCGCGCCGCCGTGGCACTCAATCTGTCGTAGCGCCGTTCAGTCGAGCACAGATTCCGGTTCATCCAGGTGATCGATGTGCTTGAAACGCTCGACCAGAAAATCGATCAGGCTGCGCACTCGCGCCGACAGGTGCAACTGTTGCGGGTAGATGGCATAGACATCGGCGCGGGTCGGTGTCTGGTCCTCCAGCACCAGGCGCAAACGGCCACTGCGCACGTAGCGGGCGATGTCCCATTCGGCCCGCAGCAGAATCCCATGACCTTCCAGCGCCCAATTGAGGGCCACTTCACCGTCGTTGCAGCCTAACGCGCCACGCACTTTGACGTTTTGCGTGCGCCCGCCGTTGGTAAAGCTCCATACGCCGTAGGGCGTTTCGTTTTGCCGCAGGAAGATGCAGTTGTGTTGCTGTAAATCCGCCAGGCGTTGCGGCACGCCATGCTTTTCCAGGTACAGCGGTGAGGCGCAGAGCAGGCGGCGATTGGAGGCAATCTTGCGCGCATGAAAGGCCGCGTCCGGCAGCGTGCCAAAACGAATGCCCAGGTCAAACCCGTGAGTTGCCAGGTCGAGCGGGTGATCGCTGATTTCCAGTTGTATTTCCACCTCCGGGTATTGCGCGAAGAACGCGCCCAATGCCGGGCCGATGTAGCGACGACCGAAACCCAAAGACGCGTTGACGCGAATCAGGCCTTTCGGCGTTGCCCGGCTGCTGCTGATGAGCTGCTCGACCTCATCGATCTGCGTCAGGATGCGCGCCGCATGGGAAAAATACAGTTCACCTTCCGAGGTCAGGCTCATCGAGCGCGTGGTGCGGTTGACCAGGCGGATGCCCAGCCGTGCTTCCAGCGCGGTCAGGCGTTTGCTCACCGCCGGCGGGGTCACGCCCAGCTCTCGCGCCGTCGCGGCGAGGCTGCCTTTGTTGGCCAGCAGGTAGAAAAATGACAAATCCAGGGTCTGGCTCATTGGTAACTCAAATTCATCTATGTAGTGATTTGGAGTAACTCACGCTCATTTGCTCACTACATATACTCCGCTCACACCCTGATTGAACACCCCCGTTCGACAGGCACAACAAGAACGTAACGAGAGTGGAGTTGATGATGAGCGCATACAAAATTGCTGCGGTTCCAGGTGATGGCATCGGCGTGGAAGTGATCGCAGCGGGCGTCGAAGTGCTGCAAGCCTTGTCGAAAAAGTCCGGCTTCGAACTGGCCTTCAAACACTTCGACTGGAACTCGGATAACTACCTGAAAAACGGCTACTACATCCCTGAAGGTGGCCTGGAAGAACTGAAAACCTTCGATGCGATTTTCTTCGGCGCGGTCGGTGCGCTCAATGTGCCGGATCACATTTCCCTGTGGGGCCTGCGCCTGCCGATCTGCCAGGGCTTCGACCAGTACGCCAACGTGCGTCCGGCCCGCGTCCTGCCAGGGGTGAAAAGCCCGCTGCATAACGGTGATCAGATCGACTGGGTGGTGGTGCGTGAAAACTCCGAGGGCGAATACTCCGGCAACGGCGGTCGCGTGCACCGGGGCCTGCCGGAAGAAGTCGCCACCGAAGTGTCGGTGTTCACCCGTGCCGGGGTCGAGCGCATTCACCGTTTTGCTTTCGAACTGGCGCGCAGCCGTCCGCGCAAGCACCTGACCATGGTCACCAAATCCAACGCCCAGCGTCACGGCATGGTGTTGTGGGACGAGATCTTCTACGAAGTCGCCAAGGACTTTGCGGACGTGAAGATCGACAAGGAACTGGTCGACGCCGTAACCACGCGCATGGTGCTCAAACCGTCGACGCTGGACGTAATCGTCGCCACCAACCTGCACGCTGACATCCTGTCCGATCTGGCCGCCGCATTGTCCGGCAGCCTGGGCATCGCGCCGACTGCCAATCTCAACCCGTCACGCAAATTCCCCTCGATGTTCGAACCGATCCACGGCTCGGCCTTCGACATCACCGGCAAAGGCGTGGCCAACCCGATCGCCACATTCTGGACCGCGGCAATGATGCTCGAGCACCTGGGCGAAGCGGCCGCGGCGAAACAGCTGATGTCGGCCATCGAAGCCGTGACCGAAAGCGGTTTGCATACCCCGGATCTGGGCGGCACGGCCACCACCCGGCAGATCACCGATGCAGTCATTGCGTTGATCAACCGCTGATATTTCCCACCGATTCAAAGTCGTACTGCGGCACAGCGCCAAGGGGCAGATCGCTGAATCTGACCCTTTGGCATTTCCTGACAACAATAAAAAATCAGGGCCCTGTCATGAAAAGAATATTTGGCAAACTCTACGTACAAGTGCTCATCGCGGTCATCCTCGGTGCCATTGTCGGGGTGTTCATTCCCGAGACTGGAGCTGCGCTCAAACCCTTGGGTGACGCGTTCATCAAGCTGATCAAAATGCTGCTTGCCCCGGTGATTTTCCTCACGGTGGTGACGGGCATTGCACGCATGGAGAACATGAAAGAGTTGGGGCGTGTCGGCTTCCGGGCGCTGCTCTATTTCGAAGTGGTCTCCACACTGGCGCTGGTGGTCGGCCTGGTCGTGGTCGATGTGTTCAAACCCGGCGCGGGCATGAACATCGATGTCGCCTCGCTGGATACGTCCAGCTTGGCGACCTACACCACGGCGGTGAAGCATGCGTCGTTCATGGACTTTGTGATGAACATCATCCCCGACACCATCGTGGATGCCTTCGCCAAAGGCAACGTCCTGCAAATCTTGCTGTTCTCCATTCTGCTGGGCGTTGCCCTGGCGCATGTCGGGCCGCGCGCAAAAGTGTTCGTCGACACGCTGGATAGCCTGATGCAAGGGATGTTTCGTATCGTCAACATGGTCATGCGTCTGGCCCCCGTCGGTGCCTTCGGGGCGATTGCCTTTACCATCGGCAAGTACGGCTTCGGTTCGCTGTTCTCCCTCGGCAAGTTGATGGCGTGCGTGTACCTGACCTGCGCGGTGTTCGTGATCTTCGTGCTCGGGCCGATCTGCCGCTACAGCGGTTTCAGCCTGTGGAAATTTTTGAAGTTCATCAAGGAAGAACTGTTCACCGTACTGGGCACCAGCTCTTCGGAATCGGTGCTGCCGCAGATGATTTCCAAGATGGAAAAGGCCGGCGTTTCCAAACCCGTCGCCGGGATGATCATTCCCTCGGGCTTGACCTTCAACCCGGACGGCCAGGCGATCTACTACACCATCGCCGCGATCTTCATTGCCCAGGCAACCAACACGCCGCTGACCCTCATGGACCAGTTGATCGTGCTGGCGGTGCTGATGTTCACCTCCAAAGGCTCGGCGGGGGTGACCGGTTCGGGGTTCATCATCCTGGCGGCGACGTTGTCGTCCCTCGGCACCATTCCGGTGGCGGGCATGGTGCTGTTGCTGGGGGTGGACCGATTCATGTCGGAAGCACGCGCGATTACCAACACCATTGGCAACGGCGTCGGCACCATGGCCATTGCCAAATGGGTCGGCGCGCTGGACACGGTAAAGATGAACAAGGCGCTGAACGGGGAGGGCGCGGAGGCAAAGCCCGAGGTGGTTCAGGCGGACACTGTTGCTGTTGCGGCATCGACGCCAACCAGCGCGATGGCCTCATCGCGAGCAGGCGCGCTCCCACAAGGGGTGTATGTCGAGTCCAAGTAGCCGGGACCATGCAGCTCAAAAAATGTGGGAGCGGGCTTGATCAGAGGGGCGGTTGGGCAACCAGGCCTTCTTCCCCTCGACCGGTGCAACCGTGCCTTTGGCCTCGCGGAAACATTCGCTCCTGATCGAGGCGGTGTAAAAAACTGCGTCAAGGTGCAGCGCTCGGACGAACATAGTAATTGTCGAACTCGCCGCTTTCGACGAATTGGAAGCCATGACGGATGTAAAACCGATTCGAAGCGCTCTCTTTGAGCGCGCCCACTCTGACAGAGAGCGCGGCGGCATCCGCTTCTTTGAAAATCTGTTCGAGGACAGCAGAGCCTACACCTGTTCCCTGGGCATTCGGTCGCACGTACAAGTGGTCAAGTAGCAGTTCGTTCAGCTGAGGCTTGACCACAATAAAACCGACTCGCTCACCGGCCAGCTCAATGTGACGCGTGTTGCGACAATCAAAACCGTTGATAAAACGCTCACGTGCACGTATCGGATCAAATCGCCCAATCCGTTCAAGACTTTCGCGCATGGCCTCAATTCGAATGGCCACAAGATTGTCCAGGTCGGCGGGGTGAGCCGGAACCAACATTACTAGAGGACTTTCAACAGGTATGACGGACATCGTTTGCACTCTAATTATCATCACGGGGAGCCAGCGCCAGTACGATGGATTTCATTCTGGCTCTCCTGCAGCGGCGTTAATGGAGCAAAGAGAGTTATAGATTAGCTTCAAGGCTTCGATGTGGGCGCCAGTCATGATGAAATAGCCGCCCGCTTTTGCTGTCAGCAACGCCTGATTTGGAGCCGAACATGAAAAACGCCGTCGTACTCGCCTTGGCCTTGATGCTCAACATGGGGTTGTTCAGTACGCAAGCAGTAGCGGCTGGCGATGCTGAGGCGGGCGAGAAACTGTTCAAGCGAATCTGCGGCGGCTGCCATCAGGTAGGGAGTTCAGCGCGAGGTTTTTTTGGTCCGCAACTCAATGCGATTTTCGGGCGCCCTGCGGGCAGCACGGCGGACTACCAGTACTCAGACGCGATGAAATCATCAGGCGTCGTCTGGACCCGCGAAACTCTCACCGCCTACATCGAAGCGCCAAAAACAGTGGTCCCCGGCACCCGCATGATTTTCTGGGGCCTCAGCGATCCGGAAAAGATCGAAAACCTGTTGGCCTATCTGCAGACGTTTCAGCCGCAATGATCGGTGCCTCATCGATCCGCTTTTTTCAGTGTTGAGTGATATCAATGGGCCACTTCATCCGTTAGAGTATGCGCCGCCCGAGAGATGGATCCCGGGTATTTCTAATGGAGTGACACAGTGAATTACCTCAGCAAAGCGGTTGCCGTAGCCCTGTTTGGCCTGGTTCTGGCGGGTTGCACCGGCACCCCGATGAAGACCCAGCAATACGACAGCAGCCAGTACACCGTTGTCGGCCACAGTGAAGCGACCGCCACTGGCCTGCTGCTGTTCGGCGTCATCCCGATCCAGCAGAACAACCGCTTCATCCGCGCTCAGGACGCGGCCATCAAAGCCAAGGGCGGCGATGCCATGATCAACACCCAAGTGCAGGAAAACTGGTTCTGGGCTTGGGTCCTGACCGGCTACACCACCAAAATCTCCGGTGATGTGGTCAAGCTGAAAACCGTTCAGTAAGTGCAGTGCGCCTTCAGTCATTTCAGCTGCGGCGCATTCCTTGTAGCAGCTGCCGAGCTCGCGAGGCTGCGTTCGGCTGCGAAGCAGTCGTGAATCCGACTGACGCGGTCTGCCTGATGCACCGCAAGTTCTGATCTTACGACTGCTGTGCAGCCGAACGCAGCCTCGCGAGCTCGGCAGCTGCTACAGATCGCATTACGGCTTAGGACATCGACCGGGGTGAGGCACATCCAGATGCCATCACCCGGCTCATTGATCGAACCTCACGCCCACGCTTTTCCGAGTTCCTCCAGACCGGCGTTTTGCAGGTCCTGCGGGTTCATGACCACACGGAATTTGCAGTTGGCCTGGAAGTTGAGGAAGAAGGGTTCCGCATATCCGGGTATTTCGGAGGGATCCACGATATCGATCAAAAAAATCCCATTTCGCATGCCATCTTGCTCAGTGAAATAAGTCGCCTCGGGCTTAATGGTGTCCAGGATACGGTTCATGATTTCGCCGACCTTCCCCGACCTGACAAACGCGTTGAAAGGCTCATGGGGAAACTCGACCATCAGTAGCATTTTCATTATTTGATACTCAGTTTGAAGTGGTGCACTCCTTACCCGGATCCTTACTCCTGGTTTTGGTGCCGCAAGCCGTGCCCGCGGTGTGTGTGGTTAAGAATAGCGAAGGGTGAGAGGGCGTCGGGGCGGGGTTACGGACGGTCGTTGTTGATGATTCAGCGCGGGCGCTAATTCGCTGAAACCCGCATCTATACTGCTTCGGGCGAGCATCGATGTAGTCGGGTACTAAAAAAAGCATGAAAAAACCCGGCTGATGAGGCCGGGTTCTTTGGTCGAGTGTTGCGGTAAAGCCACTCATTCATGCTGCACGGTTTTCGATCAGACGATCCGAACCACCTTCAGCGACGCGGTTTTCGATCAGACGATCCGAACCACCTTCAGCGACGCGGTTTTCGATCAGACGATCCGAGCCACCTTCAGCCACACGGCTTTCAATCAGGCGATCCGAACCACCTTCAGCGACGCGGTTTTCGATCAAACGATCCGAGCCGCCTTCAGCGACGCGATTCTCGATCAGACGATCCGAACCACCTTCAGCGACGCGGTTTTCGATCAGACGATCCGAGCCGCCTTCAGCGACGCGATTCTCGATCAGACGATCCGAACCACCTTCAGCGACGCGGCTTTCAATCAGGCGATCCGAGCCGCCTTCAGCGACGACCGGGTGAGCAGGGGAAGCGGCGAAAGCGTTTACTGCAAAAACCGAGAAAGCGATGCTGAGAAGGGTTTGGCGTTTCATGATGGTGTGCTCCGGGGTGTTATTGGTTGGGTATGGAGCGGATGTTACGCCGGGGATTTTTTATGAGAACTTCATTGACGTGATGGTGACTATCGACGTCAACAATGGTTGAAACGTGGTGGACAACCCCAGCCAATCTGGCGGTGCTGGGAGTGATGCTCTATGCCGCGACAGCCAGGCTGACAACGGCGGTCAGCGGTGTAAAGAACCACTTACTTCAGCGTGAATGTTGCTTTGAGCGGCATGACTACCTTGCGCAAGTTGTCTTTGAGGGTGATTTCCAGCGTCCAGACGCCTACGGGATCGTCAGGCTCACCGATGAAACCGATCACGGGGGCGGCGAGATACATGTTGTTCGGATCCCCTTTAAGACGCCCTTGAAAACAAACGGCATCTCGCTGATTGATCGATTCTGTACCGTTCGGCCTTGTGGCTTTCAAATCGCACGTGATGTTGGCTTCGTGATTGGCATTGAGCTTCGGGTTTGCAAAAAACGTAAGCGCGAAGATCCTTTCACCTCGGGTGACTATTTTGGCTTCGGTAAATACTGGAGTGGTTTCGGCCGGTGTATTCCACTTTTTCTCCCAATCGGGATCGGAAGTGATGAATAGCGAGCCACCAAACTCCCCGATGGTTCGTCTTGATTCAGAGTCCGGGATTGGATTGCCGTTTGAATCCTTCCAGTAGCCGGCCTGTGCACTGGTCCATGAAAGAGAAATCGCGATGAAAGCGGTGAGCAATCGACGGTTCATGAACGACTCACTCTCAATAGACGATGGAAATGGCGTAATGCCTATGTGAAATGCCTTGCTCCGCTTGAGTGTAGCGGCAGAAAGCGCGCCTACACGAACAGGTCATAAGACAGTTTGCCGATCAGGATCAGCAGCAACACCAGGAACAGCGCCCGGACAAAGGGCGCGCCTTTATGTACCGCCAGCCAGGTGCCGGTCAGTGCGCCGAGGATGTTGAATGCAGCCATGGGGATGGCGATCAGGTAGAGCACGTTCCCCGTCGGAATGAAGAACATCAGCGCTGCTACGTTGGTGGCGATGTTCACCAGCTTGGCCGACGCCGAGGCATGCAGGAAGTCGAAGGCGAAGCAGCGGATAAACAGGAAGATCAGGAAGCTGCCAGTGCCGGGCCCGAACAGTCCGTCGTAGAAACCGATGGCGCCGCCGATGACGATCGCCAGCAGTTTTTCCTTGGTGCCGATGTGCATGGGCTTGTGCAGGGCGCCGAAGTCCTTTTTCCAGAAGGTGTAGATCGCCATCAGCACGATCAACACCAGCACCGCTGGCCGGATCACCGACTGGGGCACGAACGACACCGTGGCCGCTCCGAAGAAGGACATGACAAACGCCGCACTGGCGGCGGGGATCACCAGACTCCAGTTGATCACCACCTTGCGCACGAAGGATCGGGCGGCGAATGCAGTGCCGCAGGCTGCCGCAACCTTGTTGGTCCCCAGCAGCGCCGCTGGTTGTGCCGTGGGTAGCACGTTGAACAGCGCGGGTATCTGGATCAGTCCACCGCCGCCCACCGCCGCATCGATCAGGCCGGCAGAGAAGGCGAATACGCAAAGGATGACAATATCGATCATGGAATCAGGCTCTGACGGTGAAAGGTGGGTGAGAGTCCGGGGTTGAACGGAAGGTTAACCAAAGCGCTTTTTTTGTGTTGCAATACCACGTTGTGAAAAGTGCAACGAGGTGGCGCATGGCATTGGATATGTTGGGGGAACTTGAAGCCTTCGCGACGGTGGCTCGCAAGCGCAGCTTCGTCGCGGCGGCACGTGCTCTGGGGCGCTCCCCCAGTGCGCTGACCCGCGCCGTTCAGGCCCTGGAGGAAAGTGTCGGAGTCAAGTTGTTCAATCGCTCCTCCAATGCCGTGAGCTTGACCGAGGCGGGTGAGCGCTTGTTGCCTCACGCTTACAAAATGCTGGATCTGCAACGTGAGGCGGATGAAGACCTGGCCGGCATCAGTGGCCAGGCCTACGGCTGGGTCCGCTTTTCCGCCCCCGAGTTTCTCGGGCACGAGGTATTGCCCCGGCTGATCGCGCAGTACGCCGAGCGTTATCCGGACGTGAACGTCGATGGGATTTTCACCGATGAAACCATCGACCCGGCCAAGAGCAAACTGGACTTCTCGATTCGCGGCGGGTATCCGCAATCCAGTGACCTGATCGGCTTTCCACTCTGGAGTTATTCACGTTATCTGTACGCCAGCCCCGAGTATCTGGAGCGGCACGGGATACCCGACTCCATCGAGGCGCTGGAGGCGCACTCGCTGATCCTGCACACGGCGCCGCGGATTCTCAAGGAGTGGAATTTTCGCAGTGAGGCGCAGGCCATCAGCGTTCGGGCTCATCCCAAGTTTCGCTTCAACTCCGGTTCGGCGGTGTTCCAGGCAGCCCTGGCGGGCCTCGGCATTGCCCGCCTGGCGGACTGGCTGGCAGAGCCCGAAGTGCAAGCGGGGCGCCTGCTGCGGGTCTGTCCCGAGTACAAACTCACCTCCAGCAGCGGTGAGAGCCCGCAGATGCACGCGGTGTACCCGGCCGGCAATCTGCCGCTGCGGGTGAAGTCGTTGCTGGAGATGATCCGTGGTTTTGGTGAAAGTCTTGATCGAAAGCATGCAGTAACGCTTCAGGGGGCCTGATGCATTACGAATCGCGGACATAAAAAAGCGGGCGCCACTCGGCTGCCCGCTTTCATTTCACTTCACCGCTTGCGCCCGCAAGCGCCAAACGACCGGTTTCAGCGCTTGATCCGGGAAATCTTGGTTCCTTCGATGCTGACCCCAGCCATTAATCCCTGCTGGTCGAAAATGAACGCGTAAGCATCGTCCTTCAGCGTGGAGCTGGACAGATTCTTCGCCACCCCTTCATCAACCACAACAACAGTGGGGCCTACGCCAATTTCCCAACCCTTGGTTTCACGTAAATAGTTCACGGCTTTATCGGTCATCAGGAACACCACATAGCCATATGACTGGGCGCCTGCCTGCAACCCCCAGGACCCGGTTACGGAGTTGTAATAGTCCTCGACTTTCTTACCCATCAACAATTCGCCTTCGCCATAGCTGCCGCCAAACACCAGGCCCGCCTTGATGATTTTCGGGAAGACAAGAATCGCTTTAGCGTCGTGTGAGATTTTTTCGGCAACTGGTCTGGCCTTGTAGAGCGTTTGCAACGCTTGCCGAGAGTCGACATTCAGATCCTCGGCGGTTGCCGCACCAGCAGTGTTCAGGAAACTTGCCGATGCCAGTGAGGCTGTCGCAAGGACGATCGATAGGAAGAACCGCATTGACTGAGTCATGTTAGTACTCCGATACGGGAGCATTGGATGTGAGCAGCAGTCAGCACCTGCCCTCGGCAGAATCCGGGCCTGCTGAAATTATCCGGCGCACCCTAAAGTGTGTGAGCTACTGGCGTCGCCCTTGAATGAAGCAGGCCAGAGGCCTGTGATCAGTAGCGATGCCATCACTGGTTTCGACCTCTGCGTGTTGGCCGGGTTCGAAAAAAACAAAACGGGTGCCTGACGAGGCGCCCGTTTCCATTTATTCCGCGGCCTGCGCCCGCAAGCGTCTGCCGATCACATCCATCAAATCACAACCATCGCGCAACGGTATGGCCAGCAGTTTGGCAAAATCCGACAGCACCACCGTGTCGCAACCGATCTCGGCGCGGAAGGCGATGTTTTCCAGCACCTGCGTGACCGCGCGGATGCGGTAGTCGGCCATGGCTTGCAGGACGTCGAGTGGGGCTTGGGTGTCGATGAGCAGGGAGGCCGGGATCAGGTCGATTCCGGTGAGGGGCATGTATCTATCCATAGGTGAAACTCCGAATCAGATTTAAAGGGACTGATCCGATCTGCAGGTCGCCAAACCTGGTCGCTTCGTGGGCGGCGGGGTGACTATAGGTTCTTCGCGCCAGTAGGGGGTAGGGGCGATTTCCGAGGTTGGTGTAGGACTTGTATGTAAAGCTGGCGTGATCAGTTTGGTTGAAAGTTGGAGTCCGGAGCATGCAGCGTTGCGTATCTGCTTAGCGCTCATTCGCACGGCGGATACGATTCGTGAAGTTCATACCATGGTGCCTTGGAGGCAACATGAATATGTTTCTGTTTCTGCGGTATGAAGGGAGTGTCCAGCGTGCCCAGAGCTACAGAAATCCAATGGGCGTACTCGCCTTGAATTCTTGACCAGAACAATGTCGAGCCACAGTGCGCACAGAACTGGCGAAGCACAGATTCGGACGAAGGGTAGGACTTGATATCAGATGCGCCGCTCAAGATCCGAAACTCACTGCGTAGAACACTGCCGTAAGTAGCGAATGCCGCCCCGTGGCTTTTCCGACACTGGCCGCAATGGCAATGATTCACCGCTTTTGGCGGAACAAGCATCTCGTAACTCACCGCTGCACAAAGGCAGCTTCCCTGGTAAACCTTCGTCACTCACTCGACCTTCCGTGAAAAATAGAAGCTTAACGACCACGCACTCATCCGTCGATCGTTAGCTTTCGGCCTAGCCCGGAAGCAGCCATTACACATCCAAATCCACAAAACAGGACCGCGTTATTCCAGTCCCCTAGCGTAGAATTTCCAAAACGCCAGCCCCCACCCGAGACGGACCCTCAATGCAAACCCCAGCCAAACCCCAACACCCCCTCTGGCAAACCTACCTCCTATTCCTCGCCCCCATGGTCCTTTCCAACTTCCTCCAGTCCATGTCTGGCACCGTCAACAGCATCTACATCGGTCAATTGCTCGGCACCCAGGCGTTAGCGGCGGTGTCCGGCATGTTCCCCGTGGTGTTCTTCTTCATCGCCCTGGTCATTGGCCTCGGCGCCGGTGCTGGGGTGTTGATCGGTCAGGCCTGGGGCGCCCGTGAGCCGCATCTGGTGAAGGCCATCGCCGGTTCGACGTTGCTGTTGGGGGCGATGATCGGGTTGGTGGCGGCGGTGTTGGGCAGTGTGTTTGCCCGGCCGGCGTTGCAGGGGTTGGGCACGCCGGGGGATGTGCTGGACGATGCGGTGGCGTATGCCCATGTGATGATGTGGATTTTGCCGTCGCTGTTGGTGTTTGTGTTGTTCACCCAGTTGCTGCGCGGGGTGAGCGATACGCTGTCGCCGTTGTTGGCGCTGGTGGTGTCGACGTGTGTCGGGCTGGCGCTGACGCCGGCGTTGATTCTCGGTTGGTTGGGGCTGCCGCCGATGGGGATTCAGAGTGCGGCGTGGGCGGGGTTGGTGGGTAACCTGTCGGCGATGGGGTGGCTGGCGTGGCGGTTGATTCGCAAGGGGCATCCGTTGGCGCCGGATCGGGAGATGTTTGCGGCGATGCGGCTCGACAGGGTCATCCTCGGCAAGGTGTTGCGCATCGGGCTGCCGACCGGGTTGCAGATGGTGGTGCTGTCGTTGTCGGAGCTGGTGATTCTGGCGCTGGTGAACCAGCACGGGTCCCAGGCGACGGCGGCGTACGGGGCGGTGACGCAGATCGTCAATTACGTGCAGTTCCCGGCGCTGTCGATTGCGATCACGGCATCGATCCTCGGCGCGCAGGCGATCGGGGCAGGGCGCCTTGAGCGCATGGGGGAGATTTTGCGCACCGGGTTGTTGATCAACGTGTGCCTGACCGGCGGCCTGGTGCTGTTGGGTTATCTGCTGTCGCACTGGTTGCTGGGGTTGTTTCTTACGGATGATTCCACCCGGGCAATGGCCGAGCACTTGTTGCACATCATGCTCTGGAGCCTGTTGGTATTTGGTTTTCAGGCGATTGTCGGCGGCATCATGCGCGCCAGCGGTACGGTGTTGGTGCCGGTAGCGGTGTCGATTGTGTGCGTGGTCGGGGTGCAGTTGCCGGTGGCGTATCTGCTGGATACGCGCTTCGGGCTGCCAGGGGTGTGGATGGCGTTTCCGGTGGCGTATCTGGGCATGCTGATGCTGCAGACGCTGTACTACAAAATGGTCTGGCAGCATCAGAAGATCGAGCGGTTGGTCTAGGGGGCGTTCTCCATTAGTTTCCCGGCCCTTCGGGTTGTGCCTTAAAGCGGGCCAGCCTGCGTTGCAGGCCTTGGAAAGGGAACAACCATTCCCAGCAGCCTGCGCCTTGCCTGGCTCGCTTTAAGGCGACAACGCGGCGGGGAAACTAATGGAGAACGCCCCCTAGGCCCTCGACGGTCCCTCAACTATTGCGCTTGAGCCAGGTTTCGAAGCGCGTCGGCCCGACGATGGGGTGCTCTCCCGGCGTCAGCGAGTGGTCATCGATCGGCGCGCCGAAGTAGGGGACCGTGTCGTCCGGTTGGGCCTGGCGCGGGTCGTTGGTATGTTGCAAAAACAAGCGCACGAACTCCACCAGCGGCCAGCGCTCAGGCCCGGCCACTTCCAGGGTGTTATTGCTCGGCGCTTGCACCGCGACTTTCGCCAGCGCCATCGCGACATCGGTTGCGGCAATCGGCTGCAACGCGGCGGAGGTCAAGCGCACGGTGTCGCCTTCCTGTAAGCCCGAGTGGGAAATGGCCCCGATGAATTCGAAGAACTGCGTGGCCCGCAGGATTGTGTAAGGAATGCCTGAGTTCTTGATGAGTTGTTCCTGGGCCATTTTTGCCCGGAAATAGCCGCTGTCGAGCATGCGCTCGGTGCCTACCACCGAAAGCGCGACATGGTGTTTGACCCCGGCGGCCTTCTCGGCGGCGAGCAGGTTGCGCCCGGAGGTTTCGAAGAACTCGAGCACGGCAGCATCTTCGAAGGAGGGCGAGTTGGCCACGTCGACCACCACATCGGCGCCTTGCAAGGCGTTTTGCAAGCCCTCGCCGGTGAGGGCGTTGACGCCGGTGCTCGGTGACGCGGCCAGGGTTTCATGCCCCAGGTCTTGCAGGTTTTTGCAGAGCTGCCTGCCGATCAGCCCGGTACCGCCAATCACGACGATTTTCATGACGAGTCTCCCGATGCGTGCGCAGTGGGGTGCGAGGTGTCAGCCCCGCTTGGACGTCGTATTTCTGGTCGGGATGGGGGGCTGGCTTGGAATCCTGCAACCATTAAAGACCCGGAATGTCCTCAATGGCGCAGAGATTGGAAACTAGTCCGATAGATGGTCGGGGCCGGCCCATCCGGTGCAAAACCCATTATTGCTTCTGCTGATTTTCCGCCACAGCAGCTTTGGACTTGGAGAACCGATAGAACAGGTTGGGCTCGCTCACAATGTACAGCTCGCCGGAGGTGTCCATGGTCATGCCTTCGGCTTGCGGTATGGTTTTTTTCAGGTCATTCAGGCCGAGCAGGGAGCGGAAGCTGACGAAGTTGCCGTCCTGGTCCAGTTCGGTCACGTTGCTGGATTGCTCGCTCAATAACAGCAAGTGACCGGTCCGCGGGTCGTAGTAACCCTCGGAAAGGTCCAGGCCGAAGACGCTACGGTCGATCCAGTGGGTCAAGTCCTGGATGTGCACCTGCAACGGGCTGCCGATGGACGCCAGCATGCCCGTGACCGTAAACAGCTGCCGCGGATCGCGTTCCTTGATCGCGAAGATACGGTCATTGGCCGCATCATAGGTCACGCCTTCAAAGCCCTTGTTGTGTTCGCTCAGGTTGATCTCGATGGCAACGAACGGGGCGTTCTCGACATGGATCGGGCCAGGGCTGTCCGGCAAGGTGATGACGTACAGTCGCTGCAACTGTTCATCGGCGATCACTACGCGTCCGTTACCCAGGTAAGCAAGGCCTTCGGTGTCCTGGAAGCCGATCAGCGGGTAACGTTCAAGCAGATCGCCGTTGCGGTTCATGGCCACAATCTGCATGGGCCCACCATTGGTGATGCCCAGCAGCCGATCATGGTCCGGGTCATAGGCGATGCCGGACAGATTGGTGATGTCCGCGACAGGCTTGGCCTGGATCACGGCTTTATAGTCCGGCAGCCAGATATTTTTATCGGGCGCCTGATTACCATGCCAAAGAGTTTTCCAGTACGCATACAGCTGCTGGTGAACCATGAAATGTGCAGAAACCACGTAGGCGCCAAGCAATACAACAATGAACAATATCCCCAGCTTCCCTCTCTTGCTCATGACTTGTCCTTGTCCCAGCTGAAGCGATAGACCTTTTTGGGTTGTCCGGGCTGGCATTGGCCGTTATCGGCATCGGCGCCGACGATCGACCATTGCGCGCGAGACGTTTCGCCGAGCTCATGAGCTGCCTCGGGATTGAAACACTTGCTCAGCACTTCGTCCGGGACCAGGGCGTAGGCATCACGGTGTTCGCGTAGCCATTGCGCCGCTTGTTCGACCGAGGAACTGCTCATCCCGAAATGCACGATCGGCTGCCGGGCGAATAACCAGTGGCCCTCGCGCCAGTCGACCAGCACCAGCTCGGCACCGTGGGTCATGGTCGCCGCCTGCGCCATGATCGCTTCGTGGGGGTTGGGACCTTCCTTGATCGGCTCGATGAACCCGCGGGCGAACCACAGAACGAACCAGCTCACCACCAGCGCCTGGAATACCCGCATACCGCGCGGACGTTTTCCGAACCAGCGCTTGAGCAGCCAGGGAATCAGCGGCGCCGCCACCAGCACCAGACCGGGCAATGCCGGATAGATGTACAACTTGCGCTTGCCGGTGCTCAGGCAGAAAAACAGCACCACCAGCACGACCCAGCTCAACAGCACCAGCACTCGACCGTCGTGCTTGCGCAGTTGCTTGCGCCAGGCCGGAACCAGCCACGGCAGGGCCAGCACCAGCGGCAGCCAGTATTGCGGGATCACGTTGACGAAGAAGTACCAGAACGGTTCGCGATGGTCCCACGCGGCGGCATAGCGTCCCGCTGTCTGGCGCAGCAGGATTTCTCGCGCATAGGCGACTTCTTCCGCGGTGCCATTGAGCACAATGGACAGTGCCAGAGGCAGCAGCCAGATCGCGATAGCCCCGAGCGCCACCAGAAAGCCCAGGAACCATTTGCGCTTCTGGCCGGGCATGGCCACCACGCCGGACCAGTTTTTGCGCACCGCGTAGGCATACGGAATCAGCATCAAGGCCGGGACGAAGCCGACCCCTTTGGTGATTATGCCAATGCCCATGGCGGCGCAGCCCACGTAAAACCAGCGCCAGGCTGGCCCGAGCAGCAGGTGCCGCGCCAGTCCGTACAGGCCCAGGGAGGTGAACAGAATCAACAGGCTGTCGATCTGGCCGGTACGCAGGATGCTATAAGTCTGATAGGTGGCCAGGTACAACAGCGCGGCTATTCGACCGATGCGCTGATTCCACAGCCGGCGGCCCAGGTCGTAGACCACGGCCGTGACCGTCGCCGCCGACAACATCCCCGGAATATACAGGGCGAGGGCGGGCAGGCCGGTGAGCCACGCGAAGAACGCCACCATCCACATGAAGACCGGCGGTTTATCGCCGTAGATCTCCGCAGCGCGGTGAGGGATGAACCATGACCCGTTGTGCAGCATCTCCAGCGCTACGCCGAGGAAACGTTCCTCGTCGACGTTTTGCGGTTGACGCAGCCCCAGGCCAGCGCCGATCAACAGCAAGGCAAGCAGCACCAGGCCCAGGCATTCGATGCTGGGCGACAGGGTTTTACGCATGGCTCAGTCCTTCAGGTGTTTGGTGCGGGCAATCAATTGCAAATTGCGCAGATAGACGATGGAACCAAAGGCCTGGCCAGCGATGAACACCGGGTCTGCCCGGTAAATGGCATAAGCGAGCAGCAGGGCGCTGCCGACAATGCTCAGGTACCAGAAACTCACCGGGATCACGCTGCGTTTTTTGTACTCGCTATACAGCCACTGCAGGATGAAGCGACCGGTAAAGGCGATCTGGCCAGCGAAGCCGACCACCAGCCACAGGGTTTCGCGGGAGAGGTTCATCCTTCGATCTCCTGCGCGTTGGTGTTCAACCGCGTGCGCTTGATCAGCCACCACACACCGAACAGGTCAAGAATACCCACCAGGGCGCGGTCGATGTTGCCGTATTTGGACACACCCGCGGTGCGGGGCCGGTGGTTGACCGGGTGGACGATCATTCGGCCGTTGTGACGCTGGATCAGCGCGGGAATGTACCGATGCATGTGGTCGAAGTACGGCAGGCGCAGAAACGCCGCGCGTTCGATCAGCTTCAGCCCGCAGCCGGTGTCCGGGGTATCGTCATTTAGCAGGCGGCGACGCAGCCCGTTGGCAAAACGCGAAGCCCAGCGTTTGCTTGCGGTATCGCGGCGGTTGACCCGGTGCCCGGCTACCAGCTGAACGTCGACCAGACCCTTTTCACCGCGCACCAGCGCCAACATCCCGGGGATGTCCGCGGGGTCGTTTTGACCGTCGCCATCAAGCGTGGCCAGCCATTGCCCCCGGGCGGCGATTGCCGCGTGGTAGAGGGAGGTGCTTTGCCCCAGCGAGCGCTCATGGCGCAGGATGCGCAACGCGTCCAGGCCATTGTTTTTCAGCTGCCGCAGCTCATGCAGGGTGGAGTCGGTGCTGCCATCGTCCACCACAATGATTTCGTAGGCCTCACCGTTCAATGCGGCGTGGACTTCCTCAAGTAACGGCTTGAGGTTGTTTGCTTCATTCTTTGCTGGAATCAATACAGATACAAAAATGTCTTGGCTCATAGAGTCCTCTCCCTTGCTCCCTGGTCTATTTTTATCAAGGGCTAACGTTTTATATCTGATAGAAGTGGCGATACCACTTCACAAATTCCGCTACGCCAGTTTCAACCGCCACTTGAGGGCGGAAATCGACCCACTCGGCCAGCGCCGAAATGTCGGCCCAGGTCTTGATCACATCGCCTGCCTGTAGCGGCATGAAATTGCGTTGGGCCTTGATGCCCAGCGCCGATTCCAGGCAGTCGACAAACTCCAGCAGTGGCACGGGTTGGCCACGGCCGATGTTGAAAATCCGGTTTACACCAGCGCCCGGCTCGTTCGGCACCGGTGGCTTGGAGCGCAGGCGGGCGACGCTTTCAACGATGTCGTCGACATAGGTGAAATCGCGCGACATCTGGCCATGGTTATAGATGTCGATCGGCAAGCCTTTCAGGATCGCCTCGGTAAACTTGAACAGCGCCATGTCGGGGCGCCCCCAAGGTCCGTAAACGGTGAAAAAGCGCAGGCCGCTGGCCTTCAGGCCATAAAGGTGGCAATAGCTGTGCGCCAGCAGTTCATTGGCGCGTTTGCTGGCGGCGTACAGCGAAATGGGGTGATCGACAGCGTCTTCGACACAGAACGGCATTTTGCTGTTGGTGCCGTACACCGAGCTGCTCGAGGCATAGATCAAATGCGCGGGGCGATGGTGCCGGCAAGCTTCCAGCACATTCAGAAAGCCCACCAGATTGGACTGCGCATAGACATCCGGGTTGTCCAGTGAATAGCGAACACCCGCCTGGGCGGCCAGATGCACAACCTCGGTGAAAGCATGGTCTTTGAACAAGGCCATCAAGGCCGGTTTGTCGACGATGTCCAAGGCCTGGAAACGAAAGCCCGGCAAGGATTCAAGCTCTTTGAGCCGTGCGTGTTTGAGTTCTACGCTGTAATAGTCGTTGAGATTGTCGATACCGACGACTTCAAGGCCTTCTTGACACAAACGCTTGACGGTGTGATACCCAATAAAACCGGCGGCGCCAGTAACCAGAACCGTCATGAGGCCTGCGCCTGTGAGTGACTGATTCCGATTCTGCGCAAAGGGCGCTTTTGCATCACAATCCCCTGTAAGTACTCGCTGATCAGTATATTTTTTGGGCTTTTTGCCACCATTGGCTCCATGCCTTGCTCCATTGTATTGGTAAAGTTCTGTGCAGTGCACATCATGAGCCGCAGAAATGGCAGCCGTATACCCTGCCAGTTGGATTGTAAAAAAAACGTTAAGTAATTACTTCGTTTTTCTGACCGCCTGCTTAAAGGCGTGCTGGTATGAGGGTGCTCACAACGCGGCGCCTAGCATTTTCAGGTAGTTGGGGCTCTCGGAGATCGAGTTGTGGCCCGTGTCCGGTATGACCTGCAGCGAGGCCACGCCTTTGGCGAAATGGGTGTAGAGCCGGTCTGTGCTTGCGCGCGGTATGACTTCGTCGTGCTCGGCCGCAACCAACAGCGTCGGGACGGTGATGTGAGCGGCGTATTTCCAGGATTCGAACTTGTCCTGCAACAGCCATTTCACCGGGAACCAGGGAAACTGGCGGGCGGCGAGGTCTTCAAGGCTGTTGTAGGGCGTGATCAGGATCAGCCGCGACGCCGGGCGCTGGCTGGCCAGGCGCACGGCAACGCCTGAACCCAGGCTGCGTCCGATCACTGCAATATCAGGATGGCTGTTGTAGACATAGTCGAACAAGGCCATGGCGTCACGCTGAATCGCCTCCTCGGACGGCGACCCGGTACTGCCACCGTAGCCTCGGTAATGCAGCAAGTAGATCGCATGATCCGCAAACGCTTGCGAAAACCCGGGCAGGCTGCGGGAAACGTCCTCGGCATTGCCACCAAAGTAGATCAACGCCTTCGGCCCGTCGTGCGGCCTGACGGTCACCAGCACCTGCGCGTCGGCGACTGACAAGGTAAGAAGCGATTCGGGTGTGTCGATGGCGCGAGGTTGCGGGTAGTAGATGAGGGCCCGTTGAAACACGAACAGCGCGACGCAGAGCAGCAGGTATGCAACGGCAATGAAAGCGAAGAGAGACACCAGGGTTCGCGACATTCGGCTAAGTTTAGTGGACGGCATGGACTGCTTCGGGCCTGAGACAGCTATTGCTGGAGCGTCGCCAGAGTGTAGTCCAGCAATTTCAGCTGTGCAGAAGCGCCGCCCAATGCCCGTGTGGGTGCGAGCACCTGTGGCGAGGGGGCTCGCCCCCGTTGGGTCGCGAAGCGGCCCCAAAACCTGCAATCGCGGTACACCACATGCAATGGTTTTACGACTGCTGCGCAGCCGAACGGGGGCAAGCCCCCTCGCCACACGGAGGCAAGAACATGCTGACCCGAGCCATTCCTTCCAGCAACGAGCCGTTGCCCATCGTCGGCCTGGGTACTTATCGCGGTTTTGATGTCACGCCTGCCGACGCTGCTTACAAGCAACTGCAGGCGGTGCTCAGCGCGTTGTTCGAGAAGGGTGGAAAGGTGATCGACAGTTCGCCCATGTACGGTCGCGCCGAGCAGACCACCGGTGAGCTGCTGTCGATCCATCGCCCTCGCTCGCCGGCCTTCCTGGCCACCAAGGTCTGGACCCGTGGCCGCGAAGAAGGCATCGCGCAGATGGAGCAGTCGTTCAAACTGTTGCAGACCGACCGGATCGACCTGATGCAGATCCACAACCTGCTGGACTGGAAAACCCATTTGCCGACCTTGCGTCAATGGAAGGCAGAAGGGCGCATCCGCTACATCGGCATCAGCCATTACACGGCGTCGGCCTACGACGAAGTGGAGGCGGTGTTGAAGGGTGAGCCGATGGATTTTTTGCAGATCAACTATGCCCTGGACGACCGCGCTGTCGAAAAGCGAATCCTGCCGCTGTGTCGTGAGCGCGGTGTGGCGGTGATCTGCAATCGGCCCTTCGGTGGCGGCGGCCTGATCGCTCGATTGAAAGGCAAACCGCTACCGGGATGGGCTGCGCAAGTGGGGATCAACAGCTGGGCGCAACTGGCGCTCAAGTTCCTGCTGGCTCATCCGGCGGTGACCTGCGTCATCCCCGGCACCGGCAACCCGCGCTACATGGCGGAAAACGCCGGTGCAGGTTTCGGCCCGATGCTCACGGATGCACAGCGCCAGCAATTGATTGCGTTGGTGGGGTGAGGGCTACCTTGTAGCAGCTGCCGAGCAGCGCGAGGCTGCGTTCGGCTGCGCAGCAGTCGTGAGTCCGACTGACGCGGTCTGCCTGATGCACCGCAAGCTCTGGTTTGACGACGGCTTCGCCGCCGAACGCAGCCTCGCAGGCTCGACAGCTGCTACCAGCGAACGCAGCCGCTGCTCGGCAGCTGCTACAGGCTTACGGCGGCTGGCATTACTTGCGCCATCTCCAGCGGAATTTCCAGGGTAAAAATCGCTCCCTGGCCGGGTCCATCGCTATGGACGCGAAGGTGCCCGTTCATTTCCACCGCCGCGAGTGCGCAACTGTGCAGGCCAAAACCATGACCTTCCTTGCGCGTGGTAAAGCCGTGATTGAAGATGCGGGCCATGTTCTCGGCGGCGATCCCTTCGCCCTGATCCTCTACGCTGAAGCGCAGCGTTGCGTTATCGATAATCCTGACGCCCAGCGTCATACGGCGCTGATGATCGCTGACCCTGGACATCGCATATTTGGCATTGCTGATCAGGTTGATCAGGATCAACAACAGTCGGTGTTTGTCGCCGATGATGGTCGGTGTGGCCTGGTAGTCTTTGATGACGGTGACATGGTGCCGGCTCAAGGCGCCGGAATTCATGCGTAACGCATCTTCGAACAGATCGACGACATTCAACGGCTCGACCAGCCGGGCGGCGCCGGCATAGGCCTGTTGGGTGGCAACAATATCCTTGATGTGATCGATGCTCTTGGTGAGTTGCGCCAGCTCGTCAACGATGCTCGATTGCTCGGTCGCGATGGAATCGACCAGTTGATTGAAGTAAAGGGGCAGCAGTTTGCCTTTTTCATCGTGCGTCATGAACTGCCCCAGGTCTTCGGCATGTTCATTGATCATTTTTACCGCTTTGCCCAGGCCGAGGGTTTTGCTGGTCGACAATTTGCGGGTGATCAATTCCGCGGAGACGTTAACGCTATTCAACACATTACCGACGTTGTGCAGCACGTTGGTCGCGATCTCTGCCATACCGGCCATCCGCGCGGCGTCGATCAGTTCGCGCTCGGCTTCCAACAGTTCATGGGTGCGTTCCTCGACGCGTTGCTCCAGCCGCTCGTTCGCTGTCTGCAATTGGTTGTTCATCTTGTTGATCAGCGCATAACTGCGAATCAGACGGGCCGCCAGGTACAACAACAGCAGCGCCATGATGCCAGCGCAGATCCCCAGGTAGAGGTGGTATTGGCGATCTGTCGCGGCTGTGCGCCGTTGTGTCTCGTTCAATAACTCGTTGATGCTGTCCAGTTGCTGTGCGACCGGAATGACACTGATGCGATCAACCAGGTCATTGACGATGGGCTGCTCTCGCACAATGGCATTCACAGCGTCTACAAGTGCAGTGAAAGTCGGGCGCCGTTCAGGCGGCAGTTGATTGATGTACTCATTCAGGTATTCCAGATGCCCGGAGATTTCCTCAGCCCGTTCGCTGCTGACATAGAGGGCGTACTCAAGGGTGTCCAAGGTAAGGTCGAACACCACTGACGCCGCCCGAGCATCCACCGACGAGAGTTTGTCGTTGGAATCTTCCTGCAACACCCGAATGGCATCTTCCAGCGTAGGCAGGGCCTCGAATGCTGTTCGCAAGGCCGTGTTGTGCTGTTTGAATTGCTCAACCAACCGGGCTTTGTTTTCTACCGCTTCCAGATAACCCTGACGTCGGGTTTGCCAAAGGGTCGGGAGCGGGCCGACAGCGTTGAGGCTATCGAGCTGTTGCCAGCGCTCTTCCGCTTCAGGCGGCGCCACCAGCAACAGGTTGTTGTTCATGCCGATTTTTGCTCGCAGGAGCTTCACGTTCCAATTGGCATCGTATTGCTTGAGTTGACGCACGAAGTCGCGCGACTCGAAGTAGGTCGATGTGTCGTACGAGTAGGATTTGATCAGCAAAAATATCAGTACGCTGAAGAGGGTCAGTGCAATGGCTGCCAAGGCAGACCATTTGTAATGATTAGAAATCTGCATGGCGGCATTCCTCCCTGATACAGGCTGTCCTGAGAGAGAGAGGCTGCCAACGGTCAATTAATTCCATTTTTTGCGCTCCCTGCAGAATGACGAGGCATCGCCACGTCATCCGTAAGCCTAGCGTTGTTGGTGGACGGTGCCGGAAAAAACACCGAACGGCAGGGGCGAGCGTCAGGGGACGAGCACGATCGCCCCTTTGACCTGACCGGCCCGCAGGCTTGCCAGCGCCTGATTGGCATCGTCCAGGGCAAAACAGGTGACGTCGCTGTGCACGGGCGTATGGCGCAGTTCGGCAAAAAACGCGGTGCCGTCTTCGCGGGTCAGGTTCGCCACCGAGCGGACGCTGCGTTCGCCCCACAACAGTCGATAGGGGAAGCTGGGGATGTCGCTCATGTGGATGCCTGCGCAAACCACACAACCGCCCTTGACTGTGGCTTCCAGCGCCAGTGGCACCAGTGCACCGACAGGGGCGAAGATCAGGCTGGCGTCGAGCGGGTGCGGTGGCGGCTGATCCGAAGGGCCTGCCCACACGGCGCCCAGCGTCCTGGCATAAGCCTGGCCCTCGCTGTCGCCCGGTCGAGTGAAGGCGTACACCTGCTGTCCTCGGCCCCGCGCCACCTGAATCGCCAGATGCGCTGCCGCGCCGAAGCCATAGAGGCCCAGGTGGCGTGCACCTTTGGCCATTTGCAGGGCGCGAAAACCGATCAGCCCGGCACACAGCAGCGGTGCGGCTTCGGTGGTCGAGAGCGCGTCCGGGAGGGGGAAACAGAAGTGGGCATCGGCAACCGTGTAGTCGGCATAACCGCCATCCCGATGACAGCCGGTGAACTGTGCCCGGTCGCAGAGGTTTTCACGGCCCGAGCAGCAAAACGTGCACTCACCGCACGTCCAGCCAAGCCAGGGAACGCCGACGCGCTTGCCGACCCAGTCGGGCGAAACGTCGCCACCCACCGCTGTCACTTCACCGACGATTTCATGGCCCGGCACCCGCGGCAGCACTGCTTGCGGCAGTTCACCGTCCACTAAATGCAGGTCGGTGCGGCACACGCCACAGGCCAACACCTTGATCAACAGTTGCTGCGCGCCGGGCTGCGGCACGGGACGTTCTTCCCGTTGCAGCGGCTGGCCGGGGGCATGCAGAACCATGGCGCGCATGACGATTCTCCAAAAGCCGATGCACCGCAAGGCGTTACAGGGGGGATTCCCGGTGGCAGCCGGCGACCAGTTGCTTGAGCCCGTCCAGATTCAGCACTTTGACGTTACGCCCGGAAATCTCGACCAGTTCCGAGTCCCGTAGATGAGCGATGCCCCGACAGATGGTTTCCAGGCGCAGGCCCAGATAGGAGCCGATCTCTTCGCGACGCATTTTCAGTACAAAGTCTCTGGACGAGTAACCCCGAATGCTCAACCGTTGCGACAGGTTCAGGAGGAAGGCGGCCAGGCGTTCATCGGAGTTCATGTTGCCCATCATCATCAGCAGGTTGTGCTCACGGACGATTTCCCGGCTCAGGATCTTGTTCATGTTGTGCTGCAACGAGGGCAGCTCCAGGGCGAGTTTCTCCAGTTGGGCGAAGTTGAAGGGGCAGACTTCGCTGTCCTCCAGGGCAAAGGCACTGCAGGTGTGATGATCATCGCTGATAGCGTCCAGACCGAGCATCTCGCCGGGGATCTGAAACCCGGTGACCTGCTCGCGGCCGTCGACCGACAGCATGCTGGTCTTGAATGAACCGATCCGCACCGCGTAGAGCGAGCGCAACGGATCGCCGGCCCGGTACAGGGCTGCACCTTTTTTAACCTTTACACGCTGAATGATCAGGGTATCCAGTCGTTCGACTTCGTTGCTGGTCAGGCCAATCGGCAGACACAACTCCAGAACGCTGCAATTGGAGCACGCGGCTTTCAGATAGTGATGTTGATATGGCCGGGTTTCAGGCATCGCAAAAACTCCCCCTGACAGGAGCTTAGAGCATAGTTCGGATCCCCCGTTTCAATCGGGCGTTTACAGATAGAATCGATGAGCGGGGAAAATCTTGTTCCTGTTGAGCCGGGATAGACGGCCCAAGACTTGATGTAAATCAAGTCTTGGGCCGTGCAGACACCCAGAATCGACGCATATCTTGCGGTTTAAACCGAAGCCCTGGCGGAGGACGTCATGAGCGATTTTCTGAGTGCCGAGCAACTGGAAGGGCTGGATGCCTACTGGCGGGCGTCCAATTACCTGGCGGTCGGGCAGATCTACCTCAAGGACAATCCGCTGCTGGCGGTGCCGCTGACGCTGGCGGATGTAAAGCCACGGTTACTGGGGCACTGGGGCACGACGCCGGGGTTGAACCTGATCTATACGCACCTCAATCGCCTGATCACGGCCCACGACCTGAACATGATCTTCATCGCCGGCCCCGGGCATGGCGGGCCGGCCATCGTGGCCCAGACCTACCTGGAAGGCACGTACACCGAGCTCTACCCGTCGGTGGGGCGCAATACCAATGGCCTGGCCCGACTGTTTCGGCAGTTTTCCTGGCCGTATGGCATTTCCAGCCATGTGTCGGCGCAGATTCCGGGATCGATCCATGAAGGCGGCGAGCTGGGCTACAGCCTGGCCCATGCCTACGGTGCCGCGTTCGACAACCCGGACCTGATCGTGGCGTGTGTGATTGGCGACGGCGAGGCGGAAACCGGGGCGTTGGCGGCCAGTTGGCATTCCAACAAGTTTCTCAACCCGGCGCGTGACGGGGCGGTGTTGCCGATTCTGCATTTGAACGGATACAAAATCGCCAACCCGACGGTGCTCTCCAGCATCAGCGAGGAGGAGTTGTCGGCGTTGATGTACGGCTATGGCTACGACCCATATTTCGTCGAAGGCGATGACCCGGCCGAGGTTCATCAAACCCTGGCCAGAACGCTGGACACCATCGTGCAGGAGATTCGCGACATTCAGCGGGGCGCGCGTCAACGATCGTCGTCCCGGACGCTGGAGCGGCCCCTGTGGCCGATGCTGATCTTGCGCACGCCCAAGGGCTGGACGGGGCCGACTTTCGTCGATGGCCAGCGGGTCGAAGGCACATGGCGGGCGCATCAAGTGCCCTTGGCCGACTTTCAGCAGCCGCAGCATCTGCGGCAACTGGAGGAATGGCTCCGCAGTTACCGCCCTGACGAATTGTTTGACGCCAATGGCACCCTGTTGCCCGAGATCGCGGCGTTGGCGCCGACCGGCCATCGGCGAATGAGCGCCAACCCCCACGCCAACGGTGGGCTGCTGTTGCGCGCGCTGGATCTGCCACGGTTCACCCAGTATGCGGTGAACGTCGAGGCGCCCGGTGGCTTGCGGGCAGAGGCCACTCGGGTGCTGGGCCGGTTTTTGCGCGACGTGATGAAATGCAATCTGACGTCGAGCAATTTTCGCCTGTTCGGCCCGGACGAAACCGCCTCGAACCGGCTGGATGCGGTGTATGAAGTCAGTGCCAAGGCGTGGATGGAGCCGCTGGGGCCTGATGACGTCAATCTGTCGGCCGATGGCCGGGTGATGGAGATTCTGAGCGAACAGGTGTGCGAAGGCTGGCTCGAAGGTTATTTGCTGACCGGCCGGCATGGGGTGTTTTCCTGTTACGAGGCGTTCATCCACATCGTCGACTCGATGTTCAACCAGCATGCCAAATGGCTGAAAACCGCCGCCGAAGTGCCGTGGCGCAAACCCGTGGCCTCGCTCAACTATGTGCTCACCTCCCATGTCTGGCGCCAGGACCACAACGGCTTCTCCCATCAGGACCCGGGGTTCATCGATCTGGTGGCGAACAAAACGGCGGACGTGGTCCGGATCTACCTGCCGCCCGATGGCAATTGCCTGCTGTCAGTGGCCGATCACTGCCTCAGGAGCCGCAACTACATCAACGTGATCGTGGCCGGCAAGCAACCGGAGTGGCAGTGGCTGGACATCGATGCCGCCATTCGTCATTGCCAGGCCGGTATCGGACGCTGGGACTGGGCCTGCCGCGATGACAGCGATCCCGACGTGGTGATGGCCTGTGCCGGCGACGTTCCGACCCTGGAAACCCTGGCGGCGGTCACTTTGCTGCGCGAATACGTGCCGGATCTGCGGGTGCGGGTGGTCAATGTCGTCGACCTGATGGTCCTGCAGCCGTCGTACCACCATCCCCACGGTTTGCCCGACAGCGCCTTCGATGAATTGTTTACCGTCGACCGGCCGGTGATCTTTGCTTTCCACGGCTACCCCGCGCTGATCCACCGGCTGCTGTACAAGCGCACCAATCATGAAAACTTCCATGTTCGCGGCTTCAAGGACGAGGGGGCGACCACCACACCGTTCGACATGGCAGTGCTCAATAATCTGGATCGGTATCAGTTGGCCCTGGATGTCATCGAGCGCGTGCCCAGGCTGCACGATCAACTCCAGACCGCCCGGGCGCGCTATTGGGCGACGATGGAGAAACACAAGCTTTACCTCATCGAACACGGGCAGGACATGCCCGAAGTGATGGAGTGGCAATGGACGCCTGCGCCGGGCAATCAGGGCTGATGGACGGCTCCGGGCGTTACTTGCTCTTCCAGTACTTCTGCATCTCGAGAAACAGGAACGAAGCGGTCCAGGAAATCAACACCAGCCCGGTCAGTGCCTCCAACCCGGTCAGGTACTTGAGGTTACCCATGGGTGAAATATCGCCGAAACCGATAGTCGTGAACGTGGTGAAGGAAAAGTACACGCAGTCCATGAACGAACCATCGAAATTGCCGCTCAGGCTGCCCCATTCACCGGAGCGGATCAGCAGGTAATAGACCAGCGCGAAACACCAGACTTCTAACGCATGGGCCACCATCGCGCCGAATACCCCGACGACGATCCGAAAGCGGCTCCAGAGTTTGAGCCTGGGCAGCCAATCGTTCAGGCGCAGCAGGCATTCGTAGTGGATCACCACCGTGATGACCACCACCAACGTGTTGATTAGCGTGACTGCGAACATGATGGGCCTTCAGCGATGGGGGCAGGGCGCCGTCTGCGGGCGATTGTTCGCAGCGTCACGGGGCTGGTAATGCCGGGGTGGGCTTGAATGGCATCAGCGCCGGGAACTCCTCGGGCGTGAGGGTTTCCTTTTCCAGTAACAGGCGGGCGCCCTCGTCCAGGTCGGCCCGACGACTCTGAAGCAGCGCCTTGGCCCGTTGGTAGGCTTCATCGAGCAGGGCGCGAATACCCAGGTCGATTTCCCGGGCTGTCTGTTCCGAATAATCCTTTTCGCCCATCGTGGCCATGCGATCTCCCAGGTACGTTGGGGTTTGCTTTTCCAGCACCGACTGCCCGAGTTCGGGGCTCATGCCGAAGCGGGTGATCAGTTGCCGGGCGATATCGGTCGCGCGGCCCAGATCGTCGGCGGCCCCGGTGGAGATCTGGCCGTAGACAAGGTCCTCGGCGGCGCGTCCGGCCATCAGCACGACAATCCGGTCCTTGAGTGTCTGGCAACTGATCAGGAAGTGATCCTCGGTCGGTCGCTGCAAGGTATAGCCCAGCGAGCCGATGGCCCGGGGCACGATCGAGACTTTATGCACCGGGTCCATGGCCGGCAGGCTGCTCGCGGCCAGGGCATGCCCCATCTCGTGATAGGCCACCACCCGGCGCTCGTCGGCATCGAGCAGGCTGCTCTTGCGTTCAAGCCCCGCGATAAGGCGTTCCACTGCGGCGGTGAAGTCGTTCAGGCTGACCGCCTCGGCGCCGCGACGGGTGGCGACGATGGCCGCTTCGTTCACCAGGTTGGCCAGGTCGGCGCCGGTGAAACCAGTGGTGATTTCGGCGATACGTGCGCTATCGAGGCCTGGTTCCACGGTGATTTTCTTCAGATGAACCTTAAGAATCGACTGCCGCCCTTTGCGATCGGGACGGTCGATCAGAATCTGCCGGTCGAAGCGCCCTGCGCGCAACAGCGCCGGATCAAGGACCTCCGGCCGGTTGGTCGCAGCCAGCAATACCACGCCCTCACGCGGATCGAAGCCGTCCAGTTCGGCCAGTAACTGGTTGAGGGTCTGTTCTTTTTCGTCATTGCCGCCTAATACGCCGACGCCACGCATCTTGCCCAGAGCATCGAGTTCATCAATGAAGATGATGCAGGGTGAGGCCTGGCGGGCCTGTTCGAACAGGTCGCGGACGCGGGCCGCACCGACCCCGACGAACATTTCGACAAATTCGGACCCCGAAATCGAGAAAAACGGCACACCGGCTTCACCGGCGATGGCTTTGGCCACCAGGGTCTTGCCGGTGCCTGGCGGGCCGACCAGCAAGGTGCCCTTGGGAATGTGCGCGCCCAGGCGTGCGTATCGGGCCTTGTCCTTGAGGAACGAGACGATTTCCACCAGTTCGGCTTTGGCTTCGTCGATGCCCGCGACATCGGCGAAGGTCACTCCGGTGTCGCGTTCGACAAAGATCCTGGCCCGCGACTTGCCGACATTCATCAACCCGCCAAGGCCTTGTTTGTCCGCCATCCCGCGAAACAGGAAATGCCAGAACACCATGATCATTATGAACGGCAACAACCAGCCCAACAGGCTGTTCATAAAGGTGTTTTCATTGACCCCGGTAAAGCCGACGCCCGATTGGGAGAGTTCGGTCGCCAGCGACGGATCGACCCGCACCGTGGAGAACCGGTCGCGTCCGTCGATGGGTTCCACCAATTTGCCGCTGATCCGGTCCTTGTCGATCTGCAAGTCACTGACTTTTTGCTCGTTCAACAATTGCATGAACTGGCTGTAGGGCAGGGGCTGCACGGCCTGGCGCTCGACAAAGAAGACCTGCATGAGGCCCATGACGATAAAAGCGATCGCGAAGTAGGACAGGTTCCACCGGTCGTTCTTTTTCATGGCCTTGGCTCAGAGTGTGAACGCATATCGGTAAGCCAGCGGCCATCCCGTTTACTATAAAGATAGCCTGCTTCAGCTTCTCCCTCGCGCAGGGCGCCGGATGATGTGCACAGATCACCTCACCTCGTGCCGGTCATTCAGGAAACGGTGGCTGGGCAGGCGATTCCTTTTCTGGAATATCCGTCATGGTCGCCTCGGTGAGCAGCAGGACACTGGCAACCGACACGGCATTTTCCAGGGCAATACGCACCACCTTGGTCGGGTCGATGATGCCGGCTTCGTACATGTCCACATAACAATTGGCTGCCGCATCGAAGCCCACGTTGCCCGGTTCGGCGAGCATGCGGGCAATGACCACGCCGGCATCCACCGCCGAGTTTTCAGCGATGAACCGGGCCGGTGCTTCCAGAGCCCGACGCAGAATCTGCAGGCCGGTTTTGACATCGCCCTCATGGCTGGCTTCCTCGGCTGCGATCATCGGCACCGCCTTGAGCAGCGCCAGGCCGCCACCTGGAACAATGCCTTCGGCGATTGCTGCCCGGGTCGCGGAAATCGCATCGTCGAGTGCATCCTTGCGCGATTTCATTTCCGCTTCGGAAGGCGCGCCGACGCGGATCACCGCCACGCCGCCAGACAGCCTGGCCAGGCGTTCCTGCAGTTTTTCCCGGTCGTAATCGCTGGTGGTGTTGTCCATTTGCACGCGGATCTGTTGCAGGCGCGCCTCGATAGCCTCGCGTGTACCTGCGCCGCCAATCAGCGCGGTGCTGTCTTTTTGCACCACGACGCGATGAGCCCGGCCCAACTGGCTCAATTCCACCTGTTCGAGGCTGATCCCCAACTCATTGGAGATCAGGGTTGCGCCGGTCAGAACGGCAATGTCCTGAAGCATTTCCTTGCGTCGATCACCGAAGCCTGGCGCCTTGATCGCCACCGCGCGCAATACCCCCCGAATCTGGTTGACCACCAACGTGGTCAACGCTTCACCCTCTATGTCGTCGGCGATCAGGACCAGTGGCTGGCCACTTTTGGCAATCAGTTCCAGCAATGGCAGCAGGTCTTTGAGCACGCCGATCTTATGGTCACAGAGCAGCAGGTAGGCATCGTCGAGTTCGGCCTGCATCTTCTCGGTATCGGTCACGAAGTAGGGCGAGACATATCCACGATCCAGGCGCATCCCTTCCATGACCTCGACCACTGTTTCGGTGGTCTTGGACTCTTCGACACTGACCACGCCTTCAATGCCGACCTTTTCCAGAGCGTCGGCCACCAGCTGACCGATGACCGCGTCGTTATGGGCCGAAAGCGTGGCCACCTGGGCTTTTTCCTTGGGTGTGCTGACCGGGCGCGATTGTGCCAGCAGTGATTGCATGACCAGAGAAAGCCCCCGGTCCATACCGCGCTTGAGGTCGATCGCACTGGCGCCCGCGACGACGTTGCGGATGCCGTCGGCCAGCATTGCATGGGCCAGGACCGTCGATGTGCTGGTCCCGTCCCCCACGGCCTCGCCGGTGCGTTCCGCCGCCTGACGCAACATCTGCGCACCCAGATTCTCCTCGGGGTCCAGCAGGTCGATCCGTTTGGCAATTGTCACGCCATCGTTGCAGACCGTCGGATTGCCCCATTTATTCTGAATCAACACCGATTTCGATTTCGGTCCCAAGGTCACCCGGACAGCGTCCGCCAATTGTGTGGCTCCGCTGAGGATTTTCTCGCGAGCGCCAGCACGAAACAGGATTTTAGTGTGAGCCATCAGGTTGTTCTCCTGAAGAGTTCTGCATTGTTTCAGCTTCTATGAAATGGCACGTGCAGCGTTGATTTTTATCAACAAAGTCACACAGGCAGGTGTGCAATCGCAGTACGTACCGTTCGGATGATCGACCGTCGGTTGTTGGCCCGAATTGACAAATATCAACCTGCGCCTTAGCAAACCGGGCCCAAATGAAATCTTCAAATCCACCGTGTTTTCAGTGGACCTGACTGGAAGGGGGGCGATTTTAAAACACGGTTCGCGTGGGATTTTCAGCCAACTCATTTGCGAGGAAAGACCATGGACAAGTTTCAGCAGAGTCAGAAAAACCAGCTGTTCAAAACACCGGCCCATGATCCTTATTGCTTGCCGAAAATCGAAGGCTCTGCCGTCTGCCCGCAGTGTGGGGCCGCTTACCAGGCAGGTAACTGGACCTGGAAAGTTCCTGAAAACACGGTGGTTCATGATGCGCAATCAGTGACCTGCCCAGCCTGTCAGCGTACCAATGACAACAAGCCGGCGGGTACGCTCACGCTATCGGGCAGCTTCTTGCCCGCGCATCGAAACGAAATCATCAACCTGATCGAAAACACCGAGAAAAAGGAAAAAGCGGAGCATGCCCTGGAGCGCATCGTCAGCCTGACCGATTCGGAGGGGGCGCTGGTTGTGACCACCACAGGCATCCATCTCGCGAACCGCCTGGGTCATGCACTGAAAGCGGCCTTCAAAGGGCACGCCGATTATCAGTACAGCGATGATGAGTTCGGGGTGAACATCGACTGGACGCGTGACGAGTAGAACCGGGGAAGGTGTACTCGACGCTACAAAACTTGAAGAAATGACAGGAGGTCGGGATCGAGGAGTACGACCATGATCGCCAATGATTCAACGACAAAATCCGCCGCCTGTTCTGAATCAATCAATCGTTGCGCGGAGCTCTTTTCCGAAGCCGACCGACTGAGCAAGCAAGCCTATGCGTTGTTGAGCGAGCCTGTTTCGACCCAGACGATACAGCGATTTTCTGCAGCGAAAAAACTGGCGGATGACAAATACCGTCAAGCCCACCAGGAATGGTTGAAAACCATGAACAAGAGCGACCCATGATGGAGGGCTGCTGCCGGTAGCCTGCCCGGCGAAGGTATTTGATTTATATCAACGCCAAAGCGATTCCAACGGAGGAGTCTGGGGTGACGCTGGTGCCTGGTCCAGCGAGGGCGCAACGACCGCGCCCTCGCAACAGGCAATGGCGCGTTGAAGTCCACCTGCCTGGAGTCAGATCATGAGCCAGTATCAACGGTTGTTATTGATCATCAACCCGGCCCTGCGCCAGTCTCCTGCGATACAACATGCGGCGGCCCTGGCCAAGGCCAGCGGGGCACGTTTGCATATCGCTGCCTTGATAAAGTCGTTGGATATTCTGTCGCTGCTTGAAGAGGGCGTGCGGGAAACGGCGCGGGAAACCTACCTGCAGGACCACCGCGACTGGTTGAAGTATCAGGCAAAAAATATCCGTGGCCTGGGGATCGAGGTGACGGCAGAAGTGGCCTGGGCCGATGACCTGCAGCAGGACATTCTGGATCACGTCACGGAAATGCAGCCCGACCTGTTGATCAAGGAGGTTCAGCATGAATCGGCGCTCAAGCGCGCGTTCTTCACTCCGCTGGATTGGCACTTGCTGCGCCACTGTCCAGTGCCGGTCTATCTGATTGGCGGCAGTGGCCATACCTTGCCGCACAAGATCGTGGCCGCCGTTGACGCTTCGGGTACCGATGCCGACAAAGAGTTGAATGACCGGATCATCCAGCAGGCCAATGGCCTTGCGCTGCAGTGCAATGCCGAGTTGCACCTGCTGTATGCCTGCGACACGACAGACTATCTGGGCGATATGGGCGGCGGCGGCCTGACTCTGTCGCAGCTGACCAAGCAGTTGCGCAGGGAACTGGAGAAATCATTCCTGGCGCTGGCCGGTCGGTACGGTGTGGCCTCTGACCGCCGGCATTTCATTCTGGGGCACCCGGTCTCGGCGCTGAGTGAGTTTGCCGAGGAAAATCAGGTGGACGTGATCGTGATGGGCAGAGTCCAGTCCCATGGATTGAACAAACTGGTGGGCAGCACGACCGAACATATTCTGTATCAGGTGCCATGCAGCGTCCTGGCGGTCTAGGGACGGCCCGACAAAACCCAATAGGCTGGACAGCCATCGATAGGCAACCAATGACGCTGCCCATCAATACAACAAAGTCTCCTGCCGTAGCCGCGCGAAGCGCGCAAGCGGCACCGCGTCGAGCGCTTGCGCCGCGTCAGGTGTCGCGCCATCGCGAATCGCCTGCCACACGCTTTGCGAGCCGATTGAATCACGGGTCGCCGCCAGGTCGAGTATGTGGGGATAGAGCGTGTGCAAGGTGGCGAGCAGGGTCAGCCCCAGGCTGGCTACAGGGCGTTGCGCAGGCGTTGAGAGGCGGGTGATGCTCACACCATGACAGAGCCGACCGTGCCAGTTTGATTCGGTGGGGACGAAGTCGACCGGCTCGAAATGCGCGCCGACGTCAAACGCATTCAGTGCGTTTGCGAGCCGGGTCGCGTCGATCCACGGCGCGCCGACCCACTCGAACGGATGCGGCGTGCCACGCCCCACACTCAGATTTGCGCCTTCGAGTAAACCGATATCCGGGTACAGGTCCAGCTGGGAGAGCGTGCGCAGGTTCGGTGAGAGCGGCACCCATCCCAACCCGGTGTCGGCAAAGGTCATCGCGCGCTGGTATCCCAGCATCGGCACAACGCGCAGATCCGCACCAATGTGCTTGTTGCGATTGAATAGACGCGCCAGCTCGCCGACGGTCATGCCGGGCTGCAGCGGTGCAGGGAAATAGCCGGTAAACGATTCACGGCGACTGTCCATCACCGGGCCGCCGAAACGTTGTGCGCCGAGCGGGTCGGGCCGGTCCAGCACGAACAGCGCAATGCCTTGCGCCGCAGCGGCTTCGAGTGCGTAGCCGAGTGTCGTCTCATAGGTGAAGAAGCGCACGCCGGCGTCCTGAATATCGAAGATCAGCGCATCCAGCCCTTTGAGCGAACCGGCCGGGAAGCGCTGGGTTGCGCCGTAGAGACTGTGCACGGTGAGGCCCGTCGCCGGGTCGCGGGTGTCGCCGACTCGTTCGTCCACGTCGATGTTCAGCCCATGCTCCGGTGAGAACAATGCCGCCAGCCTGACACCTGGCGCGTGGGCGAGGACGTCGACGGTGCGTCGGCCTTTGGCGTCGAATCCGCTGCGATTGGTGATCAAGCCCACGCGCAGGCCGGCGAGCGGGGCAAATTGCTGTGCCTCAAGCACGTCAATGCCTGTCTGCACCGGGCCCGTCGAGGTGGGCAGGCGATCGGCGGCCCGCAGTGCCGGCACCGCTGAGGGCAGCAACCGGCCGATTTGCGCGCCGCTTGCAGGTGCCCCGCGACTGGCCATCAGTGCAAGCAATTGCGCACGAAGCGGGCGAGCGTCACCGCGGTCATCGGGATACACCCGGTTGCTCAGAATGACGATGAATTGGCGGGTCACCAGATCGATCCACAGCCCCGTGCCGGTGTATCCGGTATGGCCGATGACGCCAATCGGCGGCAGACGATCATGGTTCGATACGAACGGTGCGGCCAGTTCCCAGCCGAGGCCGCGCCACGGCACGCTGTCGAGCGGTGAAACGGCGCTCGCCAGGGCGGAGATACTCGCCGGCCGCAGGATCTGTCGGTTGCCGGCGCGCCCCTGGTTCAGCACCATCTGCGCGAAACGCGCAAGGTCGTCCGCCGTGGAAAACAGCCCGGCGTTGCCGGAGACACCGCCCATCCATTGCGCCGTCGGATCGTGTACGTGCCCCCGGAGCGTGCCGGCCTTGGTGGCGAGTGTCGGTGCGCTACGTATCGTTCGCAGGGTATCCGGCAGAAAAACCGTGTCGCGCATGCCCAGCGGCCCGAAGATGTGAGCCTGGCAATAGGCGTCGAGCGAGCTGTGGGTGATGCGTTCGACCAGCTCGCCGAGCACCACGAAATTCAGGTCACTGTAAATGACTTGGGCACCCGGCGCGTTGCGCAGCCGCTGCGCCGTGATGGCGTTCAACACACCTTTGCGGCCCGCACCGGGTGGCCGCCCAGGCAAATCTGGGCGCAGCCCGGACGTGTGTGCAAGCAGGTCACGCACCTTCACTGCCTCTTTGTCCTGCGCCCCAAAGGCCGGCCAATACCGGGCAACGGGGGCGTCCAGGTTGATGCGGCCCGTTTCGGCCAGTTGCAGGATGGCCGTGGTCGTCGCGATGACTTTGGTCAGCGATGCCAGATCGAACTCGGTGTCCAGCGTCATCGGCTCGCGGGGGGGCGTCGTCGTGCGTTGTCCAAAGGCCTGACGATAGAACACCTTTGTGGCGTCACCGATCAGGACAACAGCTCCCGGAACGCGTCCGGCGGCGATCTGGCCCTCGACGATCTGTGCGGCTTGCAGGCGCGTCGTCGCATCGAGATCGGCGGCGCATGCAATGTGCGCCGCCATCGCCAGGCCAAGCAGCATCGCCCAGCGCTTCAGCGCTGTGGCAAATCGGCGGCCTCGTAGTGATTGCGTGGGTTCCATAACATCCATCCATCGGTGCCGGCTGCGTCGGCGGCGTGAACCTGCGCACTGATCGCGGCCGCGTCAAACGGGCGACGATCGAAGGCATAGTCACGAAAGGCCTGCAACCAGGGACGAAAGCGCACGCCCGGCAGGTGGGTGCGTTTTATCGCCTCCGTCAGGGTACGCCTGACAATCTGGCCGGGGTCGGCTGTCGGGTTGGTAAAGCCCGGCAGCCCCCATGTGAAGCCGGACGGGTACAACATTGGCGAAATGTAGTCGAGCTCCGCGCCCAGCAGTTCGATTTGCTGGCCGATCGCCGTATCGTCGAGGTTCCAGCAGACGTAGCCGAAGATGTCCGCGGAGACAAATACATTGTAGGGGGCGAGTCGTGCGCGTGCGGCCTGCAGAAAGCCGATGATCGCCGCGGTCCGGTTGGCGCGGTTGTTGGGGAGGGCAAAGCGTAGCCCGCTCTTGTCGGGAAAACGCACATAGTCGAACTGGATCTCGTCGAAACCCATCTGCGCAGCCTCCTCGGCGACATCGAGATTGTGCTGCCAGACCTCGTGCGAAAACGGATCCATCCATTGCAGTTTTTCGAGATCCCGCCACGGCTGGCCGTCAGCGGTGTGCACGCTCCACTCTGGATGCGCACTGGCGAATGGATCGTCCTTGAACACCACGATGCGCGCGATCAGGTACGGGTGTTGCGCGCGCAGCTTGGCAAGCAATGCCGGCAAGTCGCGCATCTGAGGTGCCCGTGTGGTCAAGTGGGCCGTTGCGCCGATCGCCTCGCGCGCCGCACTGCGATAGGGCGTCAGGCCACGGTCACCCTTGACGTCGATCACCAATGCGTTGATCTCGGTGTTTTCAGCAAGGCTGACAGCGTTGTTGCGCAGGGTCGAACTGGTCACGCCGAACACCGACAGATAGACCGCTTTGGGGCGAAACGGGGTCAGTGCGAGCGTCACGGGCGTTTCGTCGCTCACTTTGGCCTCGGTGCGCAAATACCCTGGGGCGCGGGCGGCGACACTCTCGACCGCCTCGGCCGTCTCGAACCGCCCGTTTTCGTCGGTACGCATCACGCCGGCAGAGGTCGTGATGATCGCGTCGGCAAGCGGTTTCTGCGTGCTCGAGTCGAGCACGACACCGGTGACGGCCAGTGCGCCTCGCCCGGTCAGCAGGGCAGTGACGACGAGCAGTGCCGGGATCGCATAGCGCCTCAATGCGCGGATGAAGGTCATCGCGAGTTTCCCGCGGTCGGCTGAGTGTCCGGTTCACCGAGCAATTGCGCGAACGCGTGTGCGCCGTAGGCATCACTCATCAGAAAGCGCGGCAGGGCGAGCAGTCGCGCGTGCCGGTCAGCCTTGCGCGCGTCTAGGGTGAAGGCCACTGCGTAACCCTCTTCGGAGGCGAGTGCGATCAACTCGTCGTCATAGATACCGAACGGCCACGCGAGCATGTCGACCTGCTGCGCACCGGTTTGCGACTCGATGCGTTGACGTGATTTTTGCAGTTGGGTACGGACGAATTGCTGGAAGTCCGCCGGCGTGCGGTGCCTGCGTTCGACGTTGAAATTGGGATGCCAGTACGTATGCGACTGGATGTCGAAGAGCCCGGTCTGCTTCAGGGTTCGCAACTGCTCCCAGGTCAGCGCATAGGACGCGTTGGAGATGGCCGATGGATAGATAAACAGGGTCACCGGAAAGCGTTCGCGCTGGATGACGGGCAGCAGTTTGTCGAAGACCGAACGATGCCCGTCGTCGATGGTGATCGCCACCGGCTTCGACGCTAGTGTCGCATCGGGATTGCGCAGCCAGTCGACCACTTCGCGTAGCGACACAATGTGATAACCGTGCTCGCGCAGGACGCGCAACTGGGTTTCGAAGGTGCTCATGCGCACGGTCATCGAGTCGTCCGCCGTGTCCGAGAAACGGTGGTAAACGAGGATCGTGACGCGTGGTTCGACGTTCTGTGCGGCGCCGCCCGTGCTCCAGGCCAGTGCGCAGACGCCTATCAGCATGACGCGGATCAGCAGCCGGAACGCGACACTCTCACCGATACACGCCATGATTTTCCCGCACATGTCAGCGCTCCTGCGCGAGCCAGACGCTTGCAGTGTGTATTGAGCGTTCATCGTCTATCTGGTGCAGATCAATTTCGCGCAATGTGGTCCGCTCCGAGGGGGGCGAGTCGTCAGACAAAACGGGAGGCCGGTTGTGCCTTGATTTGATTTAGATCAACAGCAAGCCCTCGTGGGCGGATGACTTTATAAAGGATATGACACTCTTTTGAGGTATGCCCCCCATGAACATCAATAAGGCGATCTTGGGCCGTCGCTCGACACGGGAGTACACAACAGAAGCGGTTGATGAAGACATCATTCGTCGTTTGATCAGTGCCGCTGCGCAGGCGCCCAGCGCGATGAACCAACAACCGTGGACATTTACCGTCATACGCAACCAGAGCCTGCTGGATCGGGTCTCGCGCGAAGCGAAGGCTCACCTGTTGGCGACAATACCCGCCGAGGCCCAGCCCGAGCACTTCCATACGTTGCTCGATGATGAACACTATCAAATCTTCTACCACGCGCCGGTACTCATCCTGATTTCGGGAACCGCGCCGGGTCAGTGGGTTGTCGAAGACTGCGCACTGGCTGCCGAGAACCTGATGCTCGCGGCCTACGCTGAAGGATTGGGTAGTTGCTGGATCGGTTTTGCCCAGGGTTTTCTCGGTACTGCGCAAGGAAAGCATGCACTTGGCCTTCCCACCGAGTGGACGCCAGTGGCTCCGATCATCGTGGGTCACCCGAAATCTGCCCCCGCGCCCGTGCCCCGGAATGAACCCGTGATCCGCTGGATTGGGTGACAGCACCGTGGATAACAATTGCTGGCAGCTCCTCTTACGGGGCAGCTCGACCGTTTATCCACTTGCCCGGCGGTCTGCCTGTTTTCTGATGTGGATCAGATATACCCCCAGGCCGACTCCTATTCTCGAATCAACCCACGGTATCGAGATGAACTGAAATGAACAGATCAAGCCTGATCGGCCAATGCATGTTAATGGCAGCAAGCGTGTTGCTGGTGCCCTCTACCAGCGTCTTCGCCAACCCGCCGACGTCTGCTGCGCAAGGTGGTGGCATGTATCATCATTTTCAGGATTTCGACTGGGTCAAATACACGCAACAGACCCTGGACGATCTCAAGGGCAAGCTCAATCTCAAGCCGGAGCAAATGGCTGCCTGGGACACATGGGCCACGGGGGTCATGGCGGACGCCAATCAGCATCAGGAAAAGGCCAAGGCCGAACGTGATGAAAGCGCGAGCACGAAGAGGGCGCCGATGAATGAAACGACCCCCGAAAGAATGGCCAGAGAGATAGAGCGTTTGCGCACACAAACCAAGTGGATGGAGGCGCATCTGGAGCGCATGGATGCTGCGCTGGTGCGCACCAAAACTTTCTACGAGGTATTGGATGCTGAGCAGAAAACCATTTTCGACCTGTTCTGGACGGTGGTGCATCACCGGCTCTACGGCAATGACCGTTGGCAGATGCCGATGCACATGTTCAGACCACGAATGATGGAAGGCGACCAGGACGAAAAAAGCAAACAGTAAGCGGTACTCACTGTTCGATTACGCATGTTGCGCCGTCATCGCGCGGCGCCATGCCGCCAGACTTCAATACAAAACTCCCTTTCGTAAGGGGGCACGTTGCATTCGACGATGTCAGTGGCGGCCACTTGCAGATGCACGCCGACGATATCGGCATGGACCGGTTGCTGGCAGACGTGCCGGTCGACCAATACGGCCGTGTAGACCCGACGAGCACCGAGTTGCGCCAGATACGCGCAGGTACGCAGGAGCGAATGGCCTTCAAACAGCACATCGTCGACAACGAGCAGGGTGGTGCTGGCAAGGTCCAGCTCGCCCAGCAGCGGGTTTTCGGTCAGTTCGGTGTGGGCATGCAGCACTTTGAGGTCATCGGCATAGCGCTTGACCTTCAAGGGGTAGAGCGGCAGTCCTGGCTGGCCGGTCTGACGTGACAGATGCTGTTGTAGACGCTGCGCCAGAGGTTCGCCGCGGCGCTGGATGCCAATCAGTGCCGTTTGAGTGGGCGGCAACAGTGCCGCGGCCTGGCGCGCCATTGCCTGCAGCACCGAATCGAGTTCATCGCTGTCGTACAAGCGCAATCGCGGGCTCGCAAACAAGGTCGGCATGACAGTCTCCCATAGCGCGCCGCTGCGGGGCGGCGCTGTCCACTATTGGCAACGTAATCCATTGCGCCCCAGCCTGATTGATATTGATCAACAACGGCGAAATGAAATGCCCGATCCCTTGCGCGGACAGGGTTGGCCTTGCGCGCGAGCTTGATAAAAATCAACGACAAGGAGACTCCAGCGGAGGATTTTTAATGAAAACTGATGCTTGATCCCGCAAGGACGTGGAGAGGTCAAGGCTGTGTGATACGAACCGACAGGTGTGCTCGCCTGGGGAGGTTTTCAAGTGATTTATAGTCCCTCAACGCAAACCCTCCTGCGTGACCGGGTTGATGCCGGTCGAAGGCTGGTGGAGCCGCTGCTCAAATACGCTCATCGACCCGATGTCATCGTTCTCGCCTTGCCCCGTGGCGGCGTGCCGGTGGCCTATGAAATTGCCACGGCCCTGGAGGTTCGCCTGGACCTGATGCTGGTCCGCAAGCTCGGGGTGCCATTCCATCAGGAGTTCGCCATGGGCGCGATTGCCAGTGGCGGTATCCAGATCGTCAATGACGATACGCTGCGGGCGAACCGTATCGATCAGCGCACGCTCGATAACGTGGTGGCACGGGAAACCCAGGAGCTGTTGCGTCGCGAGCGCCTGTACCGGGGCTCGCGAGCCCCCTTGGCGCTCAAGGATCAGGTGGTGATTCTGGTCGACGATGGCCTGGCGACCGGGGCCTCGATGATGGCGGCGGTCCAGGCGGCGCGCCTGCAAGCACCGTCGCGTATTGTCATCGCCGTGCCGGTGGCGCCACCGGAGACGGTAGAGGCGCTGTTTAGCGAAGTCGATGAGGTGATCTGCCCGCTCACTCCCGAGTGGCTGATGTCGATCGGCAATTGGTATTTGAATTTTTCCCAGACCTCGGACGAAGAAGTCATCGATCTTTTGCATCGGGCCTGGCGCAGAGAATCCGGCACGAGTGCTTCCGGTCAGGAGAACTCCGATGTTTGAGCTTCGCTATCGAAAGCTGGACCTGGGGAACGTGGAGCTGTCTGCCGACTTGCGTCTACCGGTGCACGCTGGCGGCCTGGTGGTGTTCGTTCATGGCAGCGGCAGTGGTCGTTCAAGCCCGCGTAATCAACAGGTTGCGCTGTCGCTGGCTGAGCGGGGGTTGGGCACGTTGCTGTTCGATCTGCTCACGGAGCCAGAGCAATACCTGGACAACCAGACCCGGGAATTGCGTTTCAATATTGCGCTGCTGTCCAACCGACTGGTGAAGGTGATCGACTGGATTGGTCGGGACGCCGAACTGCAACCGCTACCGATCGGATTGTTCGGCGCAAGCACCGGTGCTGCGGCGGCACTGTTGGCAGCGGCCGAGCGGGCGGACGTGGTGCATGCGGTGGTGAGCCGGGGAGGGCGGACCGATCTGGCGGGTGAGGCGCTGTCCCGCGTGAAGGCGCCGACCTTGCAGATTGTCGGTGAGCTGGATCCGGTGGTGCTCAATCTCAATGTGCAAAGCAGTCGCGCCCTGCAGTGCGAACAGCGTCTGGAAGTGGTGGCGGGCGCAACACATCTTTTTGAAGAAGCAGGAACCCTCGAAGAAGTCGCCAGACTGGCCGGCGACTGGTTCGAGCAGTATTTGCGACGGTAGTCATCCCAAGCAGACGACCACCGTCCGATGCCTGTCATATGCCGAATGGAAAGGTTTCGTCTTCCGGTTCCAGCGCCTGGCTTTTTGGCAGGGGCAACGCGGTTACCGGTTGCGTCTGTTCAATCCAGACCATGGCGTCGAATTGTTCGGTCAACACTGACTCGAAGTAATGGCTGAAGCGTTCGCTCGCGGGTCGATAAATTACACCGATGGCCCGCTCCAGCAGCGGTTTGGACAGGGCCCGGCGCAGCTCTTTTCGCTGTGGATCCCGCCAGTCGGTCAATGAAGCCGGGACGCCGGCGTCGAGGAACTTGCGCTCCCAACTGTCTGGCCGGGACGGCCGGATGTCCTTGATGAGCATCTCGCGATCCCAGTCGTCGGCCGCGGCCACCTGGCCACGGTCGGTGCTCATGCCGATCAGAACCACATCGCGCCCGTAGGCATTGCGGCACAGTTGACCGATATTGAACTGACCTTTCCAGCCCATCTCCGTCGCGGCCGCATTGCCGATATGGGAGTTGTGCGCCCACACCACGGCCTTGGCTTGCGGACCGCGGTGTTCGAGCAACACACGTAACGTGTCGAACATGTGCCTGTCACGCAGGTTCCAGGAGGCCGTCGAACCTCGATATATCGCTCGGTAATATTGTTCCGCCGCCAGGATGACCCGGGCGTTCTGGGTCGCATCGAAGAACGCTTCATCGTCCTTGATATCCCCGGCCAGTTGCTCGGCCAGCATGGCATTGAGCTGTTCGACCACCGCATGCTCGCAGGGCATTATGCCGTCGCGTTCGACGAAGTGGCCGTACAGCGCAGGATCATCCTGCCACGGGGTCAAACAGCCATAGCGACGCCGTGCTTCGTGTGCCAGTTGCGGGTCGACACGGTCCAGATAGCTCAGCACCTCATGGATGGAATTGCGCAAACTGTAAACGTCCAGACCGCGAAACTCGACGCGCTGTTCAGGTGCGTGTTGGTGGTTGTATTGATGCAGCCAATGGGTGAACGCTCTCACATCGGTGTTGCGCCACATCCAGGTCGGGAACCGGCTGAAAATGTGCCGCGTCCACGCCGAGCGCGCCAACCCTCTGACATAACGGTCTACATGGCCCGCGTCCGGCCAGTCTGCTTCAACGGCCACGATATTGAATCCGTGTTGCTCGATCAGCCGTTGGGTAATCGCCGCCCGGGTCCGATAGAAGTCACTGGTGCCATGGCTGGCTTCACCGATCATCACCACGCGCGCATCGGCGAAGCGGTCGAACATTTCGCCAAAGGCCGGTGAATTCAGTTCCGGCAGGGGTTCGGCGTATTGGCGCAAGAGCGGGACGATGGAGGCTTCGTCAATGTGGGTATGCGTGCCATACAGCTGGTTCAGCATGTTCTGGGAAGGTGTGTTCATGAACGTCATCCCCATAAGGGTGGATTGCCCGACGTGCGATGCGGCGTGGCATCACGTCGACTGTCAGGGCAGGGCTCGCACGGGGTTGTTTTCGATCCATTCGACGTCGCGGGCCTGTACCGCCTCTTCAATCATTCCTACGCCTGAATGCAGTCGAGCATTTGAGTTTTATCAATAGTCGGCGCACGAAATGGCCGATGAGTGTTCGGTTGCTGTCTGACCTATATCAATGCCGGGAAGGCTGGATCGGTAATGCTGATTTCATGAAGCCTGTGCGATGGGAGTCATGCCATGAAGCACGCTGTCGCGCCTTTCCAGGCACCTTCGTCGGCCTTGCCGCCCCCGACCAGCGGCGGTCAGGTGGTCGACAACGATCATATCGCTGCAGTTTTTGATGAAATCGCTGACCTGCTGGACATCGAGGACGCCAATCCCTTCCGGATCCGGGCTTACCGCAATGCAGCACGGACCCTGAGGGCGCTGACCTTTGACGTGGCGAAAACCCTCGCTCGTGGCGAGCCGCTACCCAAACTGACCGGGATCGGGGTTGATCTTGCCGGCAAGATCAATGAAATCGTGACCACCGGTGATTGCTCGCTACGCCAACGCTTGCGTTCGACATTGCCACCCGGGCTGGTCGGGCTGCTTTCCATTGCCGGGTTGGGACCCAGGCGCGTCAAAAACCTTTATCACGACCTGGGTATCGAAACTGCGCAGCAACTCTGTCTGGCCGCTCAACAGGGTCGCATTCGCCATTTGCCCGGCTTCGGTGAGCGGATGGAAGCGCGGCTGTTGAGTGCCGCGCAGAAGGGGATCGGAAAGGATCGCCGTTTGCCGCTGGCTTTGGTTGAGCCGATGGCGCGCAGACTGACCGAATACCTGCAGCAGATGCCGGGAGTCGAGCAAGCAACCACTGCCGGAAGCCTGCGACGCATGCGCGACACCGTCGGCGACATCGATATTCTGGTGGCGGCAGCGCCTTCGGTGGATGTCACCACGCAGTTCATCAGCCATCCGGACATTTCCACCGTACTGGTCAAGGGGCACACGCGTGCAAGCGTCATGCTGAACTCAGGCATGCAAGTGGATGTGCGTGTCGTCGAGCCGGCGGTGTATGGCGCTGCACTGGTGTATTTCACCGGTAGCAAGGCTCATAACATCGCGATTCGTCAGAGGGCTCAGAAGCTGGGGCTCAAGCTCAATGAATATGGCGTGTTCCGGGCCAAAAATCGCCTGGCCAGCACCACCGAGGTTTCGGTCTATCAGGCATTGGGCTTGCCGTGGATCACGCCGGAACTGCGCGAAGACCGTGGCGAAGTCGCTGCGGCATTGGCCGGCCATTTGCCTGGGCTGATTGAGTTGACCGACCTCAAAGGCGACCTTCATGCGCATACCCGCGCTTCGGATGGAGGCAACAGCCTGGAAGAGATGGCGCTGGCGGCCCGGGAGGCCGGGCTGGAATACCTGGCGATCACCGACCATTCACAGTCCCTCAGGGTGGCCCATGGGCTGGGAGTCGAGCAATTGTTGAAGCAAATCGACCAAATCGATGCGCTTAACAGCCGCTTGCAGGGCATGACGTTGCTCAAGGGTATCGAGGTGGACATTCTCGAAGACGGCAACCTGGATTTACCCGACGATATTCTGGGACGTCTGGATCTGGTGGTGGGCGCCGTCCACAGTCATTTCGGCCTGACGCTGCGTCAACAGACCCAACGCCTGCTAAGGGCCATGGACCATCGCTACTTCACCATCCTGGCCCACCCCCTGTGTCGCCTGATCAATGAACGCGACCCGCTGAACCTGGACCTGCCGGCAATCATCAAGGCTGCCGCTCAGCGTGGTTGCTGCCTGGAACTCAACGCGCAACCGCAACGCATGGATCTGTTCGACCTGCAGTGCCAGTACGCCAAGGATGAGGGGGTGCTGATCAGCGTCAATTCGGATGCACACCGCACTGCTGATTTCGCCAACTTGCGTTATGGCGTCGCTCAGGCACGCCGTGGCTGGCTGGAAAAACACAACGTGATCAATACCCGCTCGCTGGCCGAGCTCAAGGCATTGGTTGGTCGTTAAGAGCACCACAACGTTCAGGAGATGAAGGGCGAGGTTGTCTGGTACCCATAAAAAACCCCTTGTCGGTTTCCCGACAAGGGGCAGGCCCGGGACTCAGTTGCCTTTGATCTGCACGACCTTGTCAGCCTTCAGGGCTTCAGGCTTTTTCGGCAACGAGATGCTCAGTACGCCTTTGCTGTAACTGGCTTCGATCTTCTCTGCATCCACCTCTTTGGGCAGGTTGAACATCCGTTCGAAGGAGCCATAGCTACGTTCGCTGAGATGGTAGCCTTTCTTTTTTTCTTCCTTCGTTTCTTGCTTTTCCCCTTTGATGATCAGGCTGCCATTGGACAGTTTGATCTCAATGTCTTTCTGATCCATGCCGGGAAGCTCGGCAGTGATTTCGAAGCTTTTATCTTTCTCGACGATGTCTACCGCAGGCATGCTCTGACCGATCAATTCCCGGTCCCACAGGGGGGCGACATCGAACAGTCCACGGTTGAACAGCGATAACCCCGAGCCAAGACTGAAGTCTTCGAACAGATGGTCGACCTGTTGCCGAAGCTTTTCGAAGGGGCGCATCAGTTCAGTTGTCTTTGGGCGCGGAGCGGCTTTCGCTTCGGTATGAACGGGTACTTTCTTCACGGAGTTGCTCATTTTCTTTTCTCCTCTTGGCGAATAAGGTGAGCCGCGAGCATTGGTTTCGGCCCACCACGACAAAACAACAACCCGGCACTCGCCCTTACAAGGCCAGTGCTCCGGACCACAACATCCAGCCGGCGATGGCTGCCGCCACCCAGATAATGATCAACAGTCCCGTCTCGGGGCCGTTGAGCGCTTGTCCCTGACGAGCTTTCATGGTGCCCAGGTAAATCAACGAGCCGGGGGCGTAGAGCAAAGCGCTGAGCAACATGTATTTAAGCCCGGCGGCATACAGCAACCACAGGCAATACAGCGTGGCGACCGAGGCAATGGCCATGTCACGCAGTTGCAGGCCTCGGTGGCCGGCGTAGGTCTGGCCCTGCCAGGTCAGTTTCAATGCGTACAAACCGCTGAACAGGTACGGCAGCAGAATCATCGAAGTGGCCAGGGAAATCAGGGTCAGGTAAGTGGCGCTCGAGTACAGCGTCAGCAGCAGGAACAGTTGTATGCAGCCGTTGGTGATCCACAGCGCATTGGCGGGCACGCCACGGGTGCTCTCCATGGCGAGCGTGCCCGGCATGACCTTTTCCTTGGCGGGGGTGAATATCGATTCGGCTGCCAGCAGCGTCCAGGCGAGCAGGGCGCCACCCACTGAAATGATCAAGCCGATGCTGATCAGCATCGCGCCCCACGGCCCGACAACTGCCTCAAGTACGCCCGCCATCGAAGGGTTTTTCAGGGTCGCCAGCTCCGGTTGTCCGAGAATGCCCAGCGACAACAGGGACACCGCAATCAGCAGCAACAAGGTAATGACGAAACCGATAACGGTGGCACGGCCGACATTGACGCGTTCTGCCGCTCGGGCGGAAAACACGTTGGCACCCTCGATCCCGATGAACACCCAGACGGTCACCAGCATGGTGCTTTTGACCTGATCCAGCGTGCTGCCCAGTGCGGGAGAACCCCAGAAGTCGACCATGAAGGTTTTACGCTGGAAGGCAGCGATCACCAGCCCGATAAACAGCAGCAAGGGCACGACTTTGGCCAGTGTGGTCAGGGCGTTGGCTTTGGCCGCGGTGCGCATGCCCCGCAGGATCATCCAGTGCAATGACCAGAGCACCACGGACGCCCCGACAATCGCCGCTTTGTTGTTGCCTTCGCCAAACAGCGGGAAGAAAAAACTCAGCGCGGAAAACAGAATCACCATGTAACTGACGTTGCCGACCCAGGCGCTGATCCAATAGCCCCAGGCGGAGTTGAAGCCGAGGAACTCACCGCCCAACGCCCGGGCATAGGCAAACACGCCGTTGTCCAGGGTCGGCTGACGGCTGGACAAGGTTTGATAGACCAGTGCCAGCGACAGCATGCCGACGCCGGTGATCAGCCAGCCAATCAGGATGGCACCGGCACCCGCACTGGCGGCCATGTTTTGCGGCAGGCTGAAAATGCCGCTGCCGATCATCGAGCCGATCACCAGAGCCGTCAGCAGGCTCAGGGACAGGCGTTTAGGCTCCAGTTGTCGCCAACTGCCGGCCAGGGGTTGGGGGGCAGTCGGCGGGAGAATCGGTTGCGTGCCGTGCAGATGAGTCGCCATGTCAGGCCTCCACGAAACGAAAGAAAGAGCGCTGACCGCAGATATGACGGTGTGAACGCTGACTCTAAATGTCTACGTGAACGGCCCCTGGCTGTTTGATTTAAATCAGAAAGAAAGCACACAGCGATTTTGTCCCGCAGCGGCCATTGCGCTAACGCCAGACGAGGCTTCAATTGATAGCGCGCAGCGAACATGCCGGGCATTCCAGACCTAAGCTCTACCCATGACGGCGATGAGCCGCAGGCATTTGTACAACGAGGGCTGCGCAGCGTTTCTTGAGGAACCCACATCGATGTTCAGTAAGTGGCTGGACCCGGTTTTATTGCTGCTCACCACCCTGACCCTGCTGGCCGGGGGCATTGCGCAGCTTGCTCACAAGTCTGACTGGGCCTCGATTTGCTGGGCCGCGGGCAGTCTGGTGATGGCCCTGGTGCTGCTCGTCGAGATTGTCAGGCGCCTGGCCCGGCACGAGGCGGGTGTGGACCTGATCGCTCTGCTGTCGATTGCCGCCGCGTTGTTTTTTCAGCAGACGCTGGTGGCGGCGGTGATTGCCTTGATGCTGGCGTCGGGGCGCATCCTGGAGTTCTTCACCCAACAACGCGCCGAACGCGAACTGCGTGCGCTGGTCGACCGGGCGCCACGCGTTGCCTGGCTGCAGGAGAACGGCAATTTACGGCAGATTCCGGTCGAGCAGATCCAGCCGCATCAGACGCTGCTTGTGCGCCTGGGGGAAGTGGTACCGGTCGATGGCCGTCTACTCAGCCCCACGGCGATTCTTGACGAGTCGGCGCTCACCGGCGAGTCATTGCCGGTCACCCGCCGGGAAGCAGAGCTAGTGCCCAGCGGGGTGACCAATGTCGGCGCGCCAATGCTGCTGGCCGCCACTCGAACCGCAGCGCAGAGCACCTACGCCGGGGTAGTGCGCCTGGCTGAAGCCGCACGGCAATCGCGCGCGCCTTTCGTGCGCTTGGCCGACCGTTACGCGTTGCTCTTCATTCCGCTGACTTTGCTGATTGCCGGCCTCGCCTGGTACATGAGTGGCGACTCTTTGCGCGCGCTGGCGGTGCTGGTGGTGGCCACGCCTTGCCCGTTGATTCTGGCCGTGCCGATTTCGATCATGTCAGGTATTTCCAGGGCAGCGCGGCGCGGGATCCTGATCAAGGACGGCGTCACCCTGGAAGCGCTGGCCGAGGTCAAGCAAGTGTTTCTCGACAAGACCGGCACGTTGACCAGCGGCCACGCCCGTTTGCAGTCGATCGAGACCAACGGAGCGCTCGATCCACAGCGTCTGCTGGGCCTGGCCGCTTCGCTGGCACAGGCCTCGACGCACCCCATCTCCCAGGCCATTGTCGAGGCGGCCTGTCAGCGTGGATTGCCGCTCAGCGTGCCGCAGGCGGTCGAGGAAAGTCCGGGCTCCGGTCTTTGCGGGTTGATCGATGGACTGCGGGTGCGTTTCGGCACGTTGTCCTTTGTTCAGAATGAATCACCGGTTGGCGACTGGGCTGCCACCATGTTGCGTCGCATGGATTACCTGGCGTGCAGCGGCAGCTTCGTTGAAGTGGACGGGGCACTCGCGGGCCTGCTGATCTTCTCCGACAAGCTGCGTCGGGAAACCCCGCTGACCCTGCGCCGACTGCGCAACCGAGGCATCGAGCGGATCGTCATGCTCACGGGCGATCGCGTGGAAACCGCCGAGATGATTGCATTGTCGGCCGGGATCGACGAGTTGCGTGCCGGGTTGAGTCCTGGGGACAAGGTGCGTGCGGTACAGGATGCCTGCCAGCACGCCAGCACACTGATGGTCGGTGATGGCATCAACGATGCCCCCGCCCTGGCGACGGCCAATGTCGGGGTGGCCATGGGGGCGAGCGGTGCCACGGCGTCCGCGCAAGCGGCGGGCGTGGTGCTGCTGGTGGATCGTCTGGACCGTCTGGTCGAGGCGCTGGACATCGCCCGTCAGACTCGCCACATCGCCCGTCAAGGCGTATTGGCCGGCATGGGCATGTCGGTGCTGGCCATGGGGGTAGCCGCCTTCGGCTACTTGCCACCGCTGGTCGGTGCCGTGGTGCAGGAGGGTATCGACGTGGTGATCATCTTCAATGCCTTGCGTGCATTGGGGCCGTTACCGGGTTTGCGCCAACGCAAGCTGGCCGCCGAGCATATCGATCACCTGCAGGACGAACACGACCAGCTCGCTTCGGTACTCAGCGATCTGCATCAACTGGCAAGCGACTTCGCCCAGCGCCCACTCGAGCAAGCGCAGAGCGACTTGCTGGCGCTGGTAAAAAACCTGCAGGAATCACTGGCCCGCCATGAACGGGACGACGAAAAAAACCTGTATCCGCTGTTGACGCAAAGCCTGCCCGGCGAGGACCCCATGTCGGCGATGAGCCACGTCCACCGTGAGATCTTCCGCCTGATCCATTTGCTGGCGCGCATGAGCACGGATTTCAGTGCCGACCCTGCAACAGCTTCTGTCGATGAGATCCAGCATCAGTTGATCCGCCTGGATACCCTCGTGCGGCTGCACTTCGATCAGGAGGAAGAGTTGTTTCGTTACCTTGATAAGCGTTGAAAAGCCATACAGCGTCAGTGGAGGGCCACCGAATGGCAACCGGCGACCAACTGCTTGAGCCCGTGCAGGTTCAGGATCTTGACCTCACGACCGGCTATTTCCACCAGCTCCTGTTCCCGCAGATGGGCGATACCCCGGCAGATGGTTTCCAGGCGCAACCCCAGGTAGGAGCCTATTTCGTCGCGCCGCATCTTGAGTATGAATTCGCTGGATGAGTAGCCACGCATGCTCAAGCGTAGCGACAGGTTCAGCAGAAAGGCGGCCAAACGCTCATCCGAGTTCATGTTGCCCAACATCATCAGCAGATCGTGATCGCGGACGATTTCACGGCTCAGAAACCTGTTCAGGTTGTGTTGCAGTGCCGGCAGCTCCCGGGCGAGTTTTTCCAGCTGAGAAAAATGGATGGGACAGACTTCACTGTCCTCCAGAGCAAATGCATTGCAGGTGTGCTCTTCGGCGCTAATGGCGTCCAGGCCGAGCATCTCGCCGGGCAACTGGAAGCCGGTGACCTGCTCGCGGCCATCGAGCGACAGCACGCTGGTCTTGAATGAGCCAATACGGATCGCATACAGCAAGTGCAAGGGATCGCCTGCGCGGTAGAGGGGGGCGCCTTTCCTGACCTTGAACCGTTGCAAAATCAGCTTGTCCAGGCGCTCGAGTTCCAGTTTGTCGAGACCAAAAGGCAGGCAAAACTCTAATACACTGCAATTGGAACAGGCAGCCTTGAGGTGTTGACCCTGAAGCAGGCGGACTTCGGTCATGTCAATGGCGCCATGGGGGTTTATATATAAAGCATAGGTGTTGTGCATTTGGGCACGGGCTCCGTTCGGAGGATTGCCGGGAGCAATCGACGAACGGGAAGCCCGCTGGCCCGCCGCAAACCCTTGATGCTCCGGGGAAATTAGGGTTTTCCCGGGCTCGTAGACTCAGGCAATGCGCAGATGATCATCCACTTGCCTCACCCCCGGTACTGACCAGGCGGCACGTTCGGCGATCTTACGTTCGCGCCACAAATGAACCTTGCCTTCCAGCTTCACCACATCGCCTTCGACCTTGACGTGAATTTCCTGGGCATCGACTTCGGCATTGCGCTTGAGGGCTTCTTCGATACGACGCTGGATATCCTCCACGTTCACCTGCGGGCGAAGGGTGAGCCGATTGTCCACACCTACCACTCCCGACAGCTTGCGCACGGCCATCTCGGCGGTTTCTTTCTGGTACTGCCAGTCCACTTCGCCTTCAAGGGTGATCCACCCTTTCTGCACGATGACTTTGATGTCCTGCTCAGGAATGTCGGAGCTCCAGGTGAGGATATTCAAGGCGCGGGAGGCAATGGCGTCGTCCGCCGTGCCCGCGCTTTTCATCGGCCTGACCTGAATTTCTTCGGCCACGGCCCGTACCCCTTTTATGCTTTTTACCGCGCGTTCCGCGCTGACTTTTTGCGCGTAGCTCTTAACGTGCCCGGTGAGCGTGACGACGCCATTGTCCACGGTCACACCGATGTTGGCGGCATCGATCTCAGGCTGGAATTCAAGCTCATCCATAATGCTCTGACGCAGACTCAAGTCGTTCATGGTGATGTCCTTTGTCTGAAAGGTTGGTAGGCCAGGTGCGAAACAGCCCTCTACAGTTCCTCAGGTGAAACCACCCAGACACTGCACGGCATTTTGTACAGCAGATGCTCCACCGTGCTGCCCACCAGTCGACCCACGCCCCGGTGGCCGACCCGGCCCATGACAAGCACGTCGATGTCGTAGGCATCGGCGTATTGGGTAAGAACCTTGGTCGGGTTGCCCATGATCATGTGCTGTTGCTCTGGCGCAATACCATTGCGCTCGGCCAGTTCACGGAAGGCATCGGCCTGAGCATCAAACAGTGTCTTGGCTTTGCCTGGGGAAAACAGCGCTGAGCTACTGTCGAAATCGAACTCGTCCGCACTGAGGGATGAAAGGTCGTGGGCGTAGATCACGTCGAGCTGAGCGTTACAGGTGCTGGCCAGTTTTGAGGCTTCGCGCAAAATCCTGTCGTTGAAATCCTTGTACTGGGTATTGCTATGGAAGGGATCGACCGCGGCGACGATTTTGCGCGGCAGCGCGTGCTTCACGTGGCTGACAAAATGCAGCGGTACCGGGCATTCGCGCAGCAAATGGATATCCAGGGGCGTGAACATGATCCGTGACAGCAGCGACTCGTATTCCAGTGCCTTGATTAGTACCGCCATCGGCTGTTCTTTGAGATGAATGAGGATTTCCTGCAAAGGTCGTTCAACCCAGATCACCTCCGTGGTGACGGGCACCCCGATTTTACGCAAGGGGCGGGCCTGTTCTTCGAGCCATTGCCGATGGCGCTCGACATACCCCAGCCGCATCTCCTCCAGCGCTTGTTCGTTGACCATGCTCGCCGTTGCCAGCCCTTGCAGGTAATCGAAGGCGACGATATGCAGGGCCGCGCCCGAGGCCTTGGCCAATGCAGCGGCGCGGTCGAACGCGGGGCTGTTTTCCATCAGGGGCGAGACGACCAGCATGAAGCGTGATTGCTCAGACATGACCAAACTCCCGTCAATAATCGTAGATATTCCTGTACTCACTGACACCCCTGCGTTTGGGCAGTGGTTCTCTGGATTTATATCCTGCCGCTGACCGAGGGGACGGGATTGATCTTTATCAATCTGGCGAGTGATCCAGCTTGCGGCCCGACGTGTGGCGGGGGGCGCCAGGTCCATCTATAAAACATTGACCACTATCAATCTCTCCTGCGTCATGCCGGTGCAGTCTTGGGGTTGTGGCTTATACCCGGACAGGAGTCATATGAACGAAACCTTGGGCCTGACAGGGGCGGCAGCTGCGCTGGGGATCGGCATGCTCGTCGGCCTTGAACGTGAACGGCACAAGGGGCGGGGGGACAGTCGCGCCTGTGCCGGATTGCGTACGTTCGCGATCACCGCGTTGCTGGGTTATGTGGCGATGCAAATCGGTGGTGGTTTGCTGGTGGGCATCATGGCGGTTTCGGTGGCCTTGCTGGTCACTGTGGCTTACTGGCGAAGCCTGGGCACTGACCCAGGTGTCACCAGTGAAGTGGCGTTATTCACGGTATTGGCGTTGGGGGCGTTGTGTAACAGCGCGCCCGAACTGGCCATCGCCATTGGCGTGGTGGTGGCGGGGCTGCTGACGTATCGCCAAAAACTGCATCATTTTGCGCGCAGCCAATTGACTGAAGGGGAGATGCGCGACGGTCTGGTGCTGTTGGTCGCCGCCCTGGTGGTGTTGCCATTGGCGCCGGATCGCTTTATCGGCCCCTATGCCGCCATCAATCTGCGCACCATTTGCACCCTGACGGTGTTGCTGATGGCCGTCGGGGCGGTCGGGCATATTGCCGTTCGTACCCTGGGTGCCCGTTACGGCTATGTGGTCAGCGCCATCGCCTCCGGGTTTGCTTCCAGCATCGCGACCATCGCCGCGATGGGGCACCTTGTCGCCAAGGAGCCAGGCAACATCAAAGTCTTGAGTGCGGCAGCGATGCTGTCCAACCTGGCGACCATCATTCAGGTCGGCCTGATCCTGGGGGCGGTCGACATCGGTCTATTGCGCTACATGTGGGGGCCGCTGTTGTTGGGTGCCGCCGCCACGGCGCTGTATGGCTTGAGCCTGATGTTGCCCAAACCTGCGAGTGGCGACAATCAGCCGGTCAAGGTCGGCGGTGCGTTCAACCTCAAGCTGGCGTTGGTCATCGCACTGACCATGACCGGCGTTACCTTTGTGTCTTCGATGGTGCTCAATCACTTTGGCGAAGTGGGCGTGATGGTCACGACGACGCTCACCGGTTTCGCCGATGCCCATTCTTCGACGGCGTCCATTGGCGCCCTGGCCAAGGCCGGACTGTTGCCGTTCGACGCCATTGCCGGGCCCACGCTGGTTGCCATCAGCAGTAACTCCCTGAGCAAATGCCTGGTGGCCTGGGTCAGCGGTGGGCGACGGTTCGCCGCGTATGTCATTCCCGGCCAGGTCTTGCTGACGTTGGCGATGTGGGTGGGCATGTTGCTGCATTAACGGGCATCCGAGCGCTGTAGCTGACAAAGATCAAGTCGCCCGAATCTGCCGCGATCACTCTAGGGTTCTACTCATTGCATCGAGATGGCCGCGTGCCGAGGTGTCCCATGTCGCAGACTCAGCGTTTACTGTTGATCGCCCCCCATTCCATGACCCGTACTCCGGCGTTCGACCGGGCCGCCGCGTTGGCCCGCGCGATGCAATCGCCGCTGCACATCGTGGCATTCGATTACTTGCAGGCCTTGGCCGTCGCCGGCCTGTTCGCCCCCGAGCAAATTGCCCAGGCCCGGGAAGGCTATTTGCAAACCCATCGGCAATGGCTTGCCGAGCAAGCCCATTTGATAAGCAAGCACGGCGTCGAGGTCACCAGCGAGGTGGTGTGGGTACAGCACCCTTACGAGGAAATCCTGCAATTCGTCAACGAGATGTCGCTGAGTCTGATCATCAAGGACGCCCAGGAGGAGTCGGCGTTGAAACGGGTGTTTTTCACTCCGCTGGATTGGCAGTTGTTGCGCGATTGCCCGGTGCCGGTGCATCTGGTGACCAACGCCCGGAACGCGCGGCCACGTAACGTGCTGGCCATCGTCGATGTGCTGCGCAGCGAAGAGCAGGACCTGGTGTTCAATGACCAGATTATCGACGCCGCCACCAAGCTGGCTGAACAGTGTGAGGCGCAGATCGAGTTGGTGCATGCGTATGACTGGACAGCCGTGTATGCCCTGGACATGGGCGTTGGCGCACTCCCGTTGGCCTCCGGTCTTTATGAAGCCATGGGCACGGCGCAACACCAGGCGTTCACGGCACTGGCCGAGCGTCACGGCGTGCCGTCGCAGCGTCGGCACTTCATTGAAGGTGCGCCAGTGCCGAGTATTTGCAAGTTCGTCGAGGACCATCACACCGATGTCATTGTGATGGGGACGGTGCAGCACTCGGGGTTGAACAAGCTATTGGGGACCACTGCCGAACAGCTCTTGCACCGAGCCCCTTGCAGTGTGCTGGCGATCAAACCCGACAGGTCGTTGTAACCCTGAACGTAGACTTGCCCCACGGCGGACCGTTGGCCGGTACGTCGTGGGGCAATCGGCTTTTATGACATATACAGACGATGGATGACCTGGCGGCTGTCGTTGGGATCGTTGTGCCGCTCGAAACCCAAGGCTTTGGTCAGGTCGCGCATAGAGGTATTGCTTGCGGCATCGATCGAATACATCTGATTAAAACCGTTTCTGCGGGCGGCCTTGATCAGATGCTCCATCAAGGCCGTGCCGAGGCCCAGATGCTGCCATTCATCGGCGACTGTCACCGCGCACTCACACTCATGTTCCGACGTGGCGGCGTAGCGGCTGATGCCGATTTCGATCAATTTGCCGTTTTCGTGAACCAGCGCAATGTAAGCCATGCGCTGTTTGTTATCGGTGTCCATCAACTGATCGAGCATGGCGGCGCCGGGCTCGTTGATCTGCGCGAGAAAACGCATGTGCCGGGACTCGGGCGACAGGCGCTTGATGAAGGCGTATTCAAGTTCGCGGTCCTTTTCCAGCAGTGGCCGGATCAGCACATGGCGACCGTCCTTGAGCGCTTCGATCCAGTACTTTCCGGGGACTGCGGCATAGGCCGCCGCGGCCCGATCATTGTGGTCTTTGACAGTGAGCATGGATGATCCTCCATCTTGTTTGAAAGGTCGGTGCGTATTCACCCATCACGCGGTTGATTCCTTTCTACGCCACTGGCAGCCCTTGAATCTGATCTGGATCAGACACCCGTCACGAGGGCATTCATTTGCGGGTATTTGATGTAAATCAACCTCGGGGAGGGGGCAACGGGCGCAGTCTTGGCCCATGCCGGCGGGTAAGGGACCGGTTTCGAGCGGAGGTGTGAGATGGGGCAATATCAACGTTTGTTACTGATCGCCGACCGGACCCTGCATCAGTCTCCTGCCTTGCTCCGGGCCATCGCGCTGGCCAAGGCGAGCGGGGCCGCGCTGGATGTGCGGGCCTTTGTCGATCCGGCACCGATTGTTCATTTATGGGAAGAAAAAATCGACGAGGCGGGGTATCAGCGTTATCTGCGCCACTGTCATCGTTGGGTGGCCGACGAGGTCGAGCGGCTCAGCGGGCAGGGCGTGGACGTGACGGTTGAAGCGGTCTTCACCACCCATCCGCTGCTGGATATTTTGAAGACAATCGAAGACCTCAAGCCCGACCTGCTGATCAAGGATGTCACCCTGGAACCGGCGCTCAAACGGGTGTTCATCACTCCGCTCGATTGCCATCTGCTGCGCGAATGCACGATCCCCGTGCACCTGGTCAATCAGGTCCGTTACGGGTTGCCGCACCGGGTCGTGGCCGCCGTGGACCCGTTCGATCCGGCGACGCAAATCAGTGGCCTGAACGACACCATCATCCAGACGGCCAACGCACTGGCGCTGCAATGCGATGCACCGCTGCACCTGCTGTACGCCTACGACTTGTCGCCGGCGTTCAATGGCGATGCGCCGCTGATCGCCGGTGGCTGGGGCATGGACTTCGTCGAGGAGCTGCGCGAATCCCTGCACCGGGCGTTTATCACCCTGGCGGATCGCTACGGTGTTCCTCCCGAGCGTCGGCACTTTGTCATGGGCCTGCCGGTGCCGGTGATCAGCGAGTTTGTCGAGCAATACCTGGCGGATGTGGTGGTGATGGGCACTGTGCATCGCGTGGGGATCGACCGGTTGATTGGCAGCAACACCGAGCGGGCGTTGTACTCGGTACCGGGCAGCATTCTGGCAGTCAGGCAGCCGGGTTCGAGCGTCGCGCGGTAAGCCGATCGCTGGCCGGCCATTAGTTGATAAAAATCAGAGCCGCATGGCGAGAGCCCCCCGATACTTGAGCCACAACCTGAAGCTATCCAGATGAGGTGGGTGAGGGTGAAAATTCAACGTTTGCTATTGATTGCCCCGACCGAAATGGTCCGCACCCCGGCGTTCGATCGGGCGCGGGCCCTGGCCTGTGCAACCGGTGCGATGCTGCACATTGTCGCTTTCGATTATGTCCAGGCGCTGGCGGCGGCCGGCCTGTTTGACCACGACGCCATGGCCCAGGCGCGGGAGGGTTACTTGCAGGTACATCGTCAATGGCTGGAGCAGCAAGCCCGGTTTCAACGACGCGAAGGCGTGCAAGTGAGCACTGAAGTGGTGTGGGCCAGACCAACCCTGGCGCATCTGCTGGAGTACGTGAATGACTTCCATGCAGACCTGGTGATCAAGGACACCCACCGCGTATCAGCGCTCGATCGCGCCTTCCATCGTCCGCTGGACTGGCAGTTGCTGCGCGACTGTCCGGCGCCCTTGCACCTGGTCATCGATGCCACAAATCCCAAGCCGTTGAGCATACTGGCGACCATCGACTTGTCCCATCTGGAGGAACTGACCCAGGGGCTCAATGACCGGATTCTCGACTTGGCTTCGAGCCTGGCCGAATCTTGCGGCGCCACCTTGCACCTGCTCAATGTCAGCGGCTGGTCGGAGTTGGGGGAGGCGCAAGTGAATGTGCCGACGGCGACTCTCGATGGCAGTTTGGAAGACGCCGTCAACGATGCCCAGTTGGAGGCCTTTGAAGCGCTTGCCGAACGCTACGGAGTCGAGAAACAACGGCGCCATCTGCTGCCTGGCATCCCTCCCAAGGTCATTGCCCATTTCGCGCAACAACATGCCTTCGACATGGTGGTGCTGGGAACGACCTACCATCGCGGGATCGATATGTTCATCGGCAGTACGGCGGAAAGCGTATTGAACCGGTCGCCTTGCAGCCTGACGATCATCAAGCCATTGCCCCGGCTCGACAGAGAAGATGAACCAGTGTGACCTCGATTGATAAAAATCAACTGCCCACAAGCGCAAAGGAGCGATCAATAGTGCTCCATGAATGCTCAAGGAAACGGCCATGCGAATGACATTTCTCGGTGCTGCGGGCACGGTCACGGGTAGCAAGTACTTGCTGGAACATCGCGACCAGCATGTGCTGATCGATTGCGGTCTGTTCCAGGGCTATAAACAACTGCGCTTGCACAACTGGGACCCGTTCCAGTTGCCGGTTCGCGACCTCGAAGCCATTGTGCTGACCCACGCTCATCTGGATCACAGCGGCTACCTGCCAGTGTTGGTGCGCAACGGCTATCGCGGCCCTGTATATGCCACGCCAGCCACCTGTGAATTGGTGAAAATCCTGCTGTGCGACAGCGGCCGCTTGCAGGAAGAAGAGGCCGAGTTCGCCAATCGCCATGGCTTCTCCAAACACTCTCCGGCCTTGCCGCTGTACACCGAGCAAGACGCTGAGCGGGCATTGAAATTGCTGCGGCCGGTGCAGTTGCACCACCGGGTCGACATTGTCCCGGGGATGAGCATTCTGTTGCGCGGAGCCGGGCATATTCTGGGCGCAGCGACCGTGGAAGTCGTCGCCGATGGCATGACCCTGGTGTTCTCCGGGGATCTGGGGCGGCCGAACGATCCATTGATGTTTGCCCCGGAGACGATCGAGCAGGCCGATTATCTGCTGGTGGAGTCGACCTATGGTGACCGTCGGCATCCCGACGAATCCCCGGAAGATCAACTGGCCGAGGTCATCACCCGTACCGCGCTGCGCCATGGCATCACGCTGGTGCCATCGTTCGCGGTCGGTCGCGCGCAGTTGCTGATGTATCACCTGTATCGCTTGCAACAGAAACGCGCGATTCCCGATCTGCCGATCTACCTCAACAGCCCCATGGCCACCGACGTCACACGCTTGTACCAGCGCTTTCGCAGTGAACACCGGTTGTCCCTGGAAGAGTGCGAAGGCATGTGCCGTGTCACGCGTTTTGTGCGCTCAACCAGAGATTCCATCGAGCTGGACCAGCAGCGCACACCCGCGGTGATCATCGCCGCCAGCGGCATGGCCACTGGCGGGCGGGTGCTGCACCACCTCAAGGCGCTGGCGCCCAACCCACTCAATACGCTGCTGGTGCCGGGCTTTCAGGCGGGCGGCACCCGCGGCGCGCAGATCATCGCAGGCGCCCCGTCGGTACGTATTCACGGCAAGGACGTGCCGATTCGCGCCGAAGTGGTGCCGATGGAAACCCTGTCCGCACACGCCGACTGCGATGAAATCATGCTGTGGTTGCGCGGCTTCAAGCGGCCGCCGAAACACACCTATGTGGTACATGGCGAACCCAATGCCTCGGATGTATTGCGCCGGCGCATCAGCCTGGAGCTGGGCTGGTCGGTCTCGGTGCCGGAGTACCGCGACAGCGTGGAGCTGACGGGGCCTCTTTAGTGCTCTGGCCACTATAGAAAAGGGGCTCTAAAAAAAGCCCCTGGCCGATTTGTTTCGCCACGCGAGCCGTCTATTTCGAGAACTTTCGTGCCCCGGCCACGCAAAGAATCACTGCCACGGTCACCCCCAGCATGGCAACGCTGACCTGCTCATGCAGCAACGTGGCCGCCAGTGCCAGGCCAAAAAATGGCTGCAGCAATTGAAGCTGGCCGACGGCGGCAATTCCGCCCTGAGCCAGCCCGCGGTACCAGAACACAAAGCCAATCAACATGCTGAACAGCGAGACGTAAGCCAGGCTCAACCACGCGGGTGGGGTGATTGCCGAGAGCGAAGGCGGGGCCAGTAACCAGGTCAGCGGCGCCATGACGGGCAGCGACAGCACCAGCGCCCAAGAAATCACCTGCCAGCCTCCCAGAGTCTTGGAAAGCTTCGCACCTTCGGCATAGCCCAACCCGCACGCCAGGATCGCCAGCAACATCAGAACGTCCCCCGCAGGAGAGGCCGTCAGGCCTTGGGAGACGGCAAACCCCACCACCAGCAGGCTGCCCAGCACCGAGAAGAACCAGAACACCGGCCGGGGCCGCTCGCCGCCGCGCCAGACCCCGAACGCTGCGGTGGCGAGCGGCAACAGGCCAACGAAGACGATGGAGTGCGCAGACGTTACATATTGCAGCGCCAGTGCGGTCAACAGCGGAAACCCTAATACAACGCCCAGGGCCACGATGGCCAGGGAGAGCAGCTGATGCCTGGCCGGGCGTTTTTCCTTGAACAGCAACAGCAAGCACAGCGCCACAAGGGCAGCGATACTGGCCCGGGCGACCGTCAGGAAGACCGGGTCGAACTGTAGAACGGCCACCCGTGTCGCCGGCAGCGAGCCGCTGAAGATGAGCACGCCGATGAACCCATTGAGCCATCCGCTCGCGGTCTTTTCCGTGGTGTGCTGTTGCAGGTTCGATGTGCGTTCCATTCTGGATCCCCTTCATGCTCAGGTTGCATGGAAGGCATCGTATGGACGAAACTCAATACAATCAAAATATTGTCATGGATACATCTGCTCATGCCTCGTTCCCGCTACAAATCACTGGTGGATACGTTTGCCGCGGATATTCGCTCAGGGCGCCTGTTGCCGGGCACACGCTTGCCGACTCACCGTCAGTTGGCGACCACGGAAGGCCTGGCCCTGGTGACGGCTAGCCGGGTCTATGCGGAGCTGGAAGCCATGGGCCTGGTCAGCGGGGAGACGGGGCGGGGGACGTTCGTCAGGGAAACCTCATGGTCGCCCAACCAGGCTATCGATCAACACAGCGTTGCCGCCGGCATGACCGACCTGAACTTCAACTATCCGGCGCTTCCCGGGCAGGCCGAATTGTTGCGCAATGCCCTGCGTCAGCTCGCCTCGGCCGGTGATCTGGAAGCGTTGCTGCGCTACCAGCCACACGCCGGGCGACCCCATGAGCGCGCCGCTGTGGCGCGCCATCTGCGCGTTCGAGGGTTGACGGTCGAGGCTGAGCAAGTGCTGATCGTCACCGGCGCCCAGCAAGGGCTGGCGGTGACGATGATGGCGCTGTTGCAACCTGGTGACGTGATTGCCGCGGACGCGTTGACCTACCCGGGGTTCAAGGCCCTGGCCGACACGCTGCACCTTGAAATCGTGCCCATTCCGGTGCTCGATCACGGGCCTGATCTGCAAGCGCTGGAAAGCCTGTGCCGGCATCGACGCGTGCGGGCCGTGTACACGATGCCGACCCTGCACAATCCGCTGGGCTGGGTGATGAGTGCCGAGCAAAGGGAATACCTGGTGACGATTGCGCGCCAGCATGGGCTGCTGATCATTGAAGACGCCGCTTACGCCTTTCTCGCGGAGAATCCGCCCGCACCGCTGGCGGTACTCGCCCCCGAGAGGACGATTTATGTGTCCGGGCTCTCCAAAAGCGTGGCCACCGGACTGCGCGTCGGCTTCGTCGCCGCCCCCCTGCAGAACGTGCCAGCGCTGGAACGCACAATCAAAGCGACCACCTGGAATACCCCGGGTGTGATGACGGCGATTGCCACCACCTGGCTTGACGACGGCACCGTCATGCAACTGGAAGCCGAAAAGCGCCGGGACGCGCAGGCCCGGCAAATCGTGGCCGGCGAGGTACTGGCGGGGCTGCGCTGTATTCGCCACCCCTCGTCGTATTTTCTTTGGCTGCCATTGTCGGAAGACGCACGGGCCGACCAGATCGCCATGGCGTTGATGCGGGAAAACGTCTCGGTTTCAACCGCAGAACCCTTTGCCACTTCGGCCAACGTTCCGCATGCGTTTCGCCTGGCGCTGGGCTCCGTGGAGATGGGGGCGCTCAGGGAGGCGCTGGAGAAAGTGAAGTGGGTGGTTGGGGCTTATACATAGTCTCGTTATTACCGAAGAGTATGTGCCTGCGCCGTAGTGGTCGGTAGAGAGCCTTTATTCCAACAACTAACGCATTACAATCTCACTGAATTTGACGGTAAGCGTCTCATCATTCCCATCTCGAAACACCAACTTGATCGCTGGTGTTTTGCTGAGTTTGCTGTTGCTCTGCTGGAAGATCAGCGTAACGCGTGTAGGTACGTTGCGAATCAGCTGAAAGCGCAGCCAGGCGTTGTCCTCGACCTGGCCCACCCGGATCGACTCGAACTTCAGTGGACCGCCAGACTCGTCGAATAGCCGGGTGCCGTCGTCGAAGCGAAAGCTGCGGTCTACGTTCAGATTGGTCAGTTCAAAAGTGCAGGTGGGCAGACGGCCGATGTTCTCGCAACCCTCCAGTTCGATGCGAATGTTATCCAGCACTTCCATGCGTTTGCCGAGCAGGTTGTTGCCTTCGTTTTCGACTATTTTGGCTTGCAGTTTGGCGAACTCGAAAGAGGGCTTGGCGTATTCGGTGCCTAGGATGAAGAAGCCGAAAGACAAGCCGGCGATCATGAAAAACTGCAACGCGCCGCGGAGCATCGGCGTGAAATTACGAATCTGCCAGCCGATTGAAACGGCTCCCAGAAATATAAATGCACTCACCAGCAGGACCACGTTTTTCCAGCTGATGAAGCTGAAACCGAACACGCTCGGGTCCGGCACGGCATAGGTGATTAACGCCCACATGGCGCCCAGCACGACGCTGAGGCCTGCCATGCCGCGGGTGATCAACGAGGTGAATTTCTGAGTGCGGGTAAGCGGTATTGCTGAGTCTTGCTGGGATATCACGGTGCTGATTCCTTGTTCCGTAGCCGATCGTCCGTCCTTGAAGGTGACTGTCAGGCTGTAGCAATATAAAACCTTGAGAAATCAAGGTCAGAGCCTGGTTGTGGCAGGGGGCCATTATCCAGTAATGGCAGGCTGGGTAAAGACGTGGGAGCACCAATCACGAGTAGGTGAATGGCTCAAGAAAAATTTGCGGATCAATCCAGAGTCTTAAACCATAAGGAATGACTGAATAGCCGTCGTAGCGACCCGAGAAGGTATTAGACGCAGCGAACTCTAAAAAACGACCACGTTTATCGTTAACGACGCGTATACCCGGGCAATCGAGCATTGAGTACCGCACTATTGGGTTTGGTAGCGGAGCCGCCCACAGCTGGACTTCAACATCGCAATCAAATTGCCAAATGGTCAATTGCAGTCTGACAGCGCCCTGTTCGACGATGTACTGGTGCGAGATCCCGGACTCTCCTTCAGAAGGAGCAACCCCAAGTACGTTGAAAAGGTCAAACGGGTCCCATATCAGTGGTGGCATTGCACTTTCCTTTATCGAAGAGCAGTTCGGGTTGTTTCACGCCCCATCGAGCCCAAATTTTTTGGAGTCCAGGCGTCGTTGTCAGCGTTATCTACAATGGGGTTCCTGGACTCCGAATACCTCATCCATCACTGGTCGATCATGGGTTAGTAAAAAACGCTGATGTTTCTGATACAACTGCGCCAGGGCAGTCCTGTTCGGTCCGACGACATCCATGCCGCGATCATCGTAGGGAAATGCCATAACCTGCAGGTTCAGGTTGAAAAAGTAGATGTCACAAAACGGGCGGGGCCGAATGTCTCCAATGTCCTTCGCCAATGCACACCATAGAAAGTTCTGAAGTAGCGACAATGGGGCATGAAAGGCGACATTTGCCCAATGCTCTTCTTCATGTTCATTAAACCAATTGTCCGGATGAATGGGGTTAAGCCATCGGGAATGATTCGAGGGGATCTTGATACCGGCCGCCCGAAGCTCCGCTAGAACAGGTCGGTGTGCAAATGGATTTGCTCCGGAACGAACACGAAGACAGACAACGAGCGATCCTTCCTCGGAGAATATGTCCTCGCAAATGCACCGTGCTTTTTGAAGCGCCAGGAGAAACTGTTCAATGGCAGTTCCCTTTTCGGAAAGGCTGAATCGCAAACCTCCCGGGTAGGAATAGAACAGTGGCCGTTCGAAGGCTTTTCTTTCGAAAACCTCGTCAATTTCACGCTGTAGGTTCACTACTTTACGGTCCTTCGTAAGAGGAGTTAGTAAAAGGGAGTCGGCGGCCAAGAGCACAACTTTAGGCACATCGGGCTTTCCGGCGAGTCCAAAGACCCGTGGGGCCGGGCTTTTGAGGAGCAGGGGCTCTGCTGGGCTGGAATAACCCTCGAATATTTGCTTAAGTCCAGCTATCGCAGCCACACGGGTGCTGCACTTCAATCCCTGAAGGGCATTCCACCCGGAGAATTCCATGTCTCTTCGATTCCCGCGTTTAGCCGCATTGCTCGCCATCCTCACGATCGGCGTCTTGCCCTGTGCCCAAGCCGTTGAATACACCCGGGTCAACACCACCGCCAGCAAGATCTCCTTCACCTATAACCAGTTCGGCTCCAGGGTGTACGGCACCTTCGGCAAATTCGACGCCACGCTCGATTTCGACACGGCAAACCCCACCGCGGCCCACGCCAGGATGACCATCGACCTTGCCAGCATCGACGCCGGCAGCAGCGATGCCAATACCGAGCTGCAAAAGCCTGCCTGGTTCAACACGGCGGACTATCCGGTGGCGACCTTTGAATCGACTCGGGTAAAAGCGCTGGGCAATCAACGCTATCTGATCACCGGCAAACTTAACCTCAGGGGCATGACGCGCGAGTTGCAGGTGAAGGTGCTGTTGAAGCCGGAGCAGGCCATCGGGATTTTCGATGGCAACATCATTCTCAAACGCAGTGACTTCAAGATCGGGGAGGGGGAGTGGGCCGATACGGTGGTCTCCAACGACATCGACATCCGCTTCCGCATCGTCGCGCCGCAGCGGTGATTTTCCTGCGAGGGGCTTGATCTGTGACAATGGCCGGGCTGATGTTCAGTAAGCCTTGATCCGGAGTCAGAAACGCAATGCCCCAGCTCACCCACTTTGCCACTCCATGCCCGGAGCCCATCAACAGCCAGATTCTGCAGATGGTCGTCGACAACCTGACCGACATCAGCATGGTAGGCATCGCGCCGAGCAACCCGTTGTACAACGTCTATCAATACGCGGTGGGTTATGAGGTTCATCTCTACCTGGAAGCGCTCGGCGGCGCCAAAGGCATTGCGGTCGAGTTGATCGTCGCCATGGATGATGAAGATCCCGAGAAGGTCATCGGGTTTTTGCTGTACCTGCCGGTCAAGGACGATCCCGAGGCCTGCGGCGTGGCGTACATGGCGGTGCAGGCCAGTCACCGGCGACAGGGTGTCGCGCGGGCGATGCTGCAAGATATGCTCGGTCGCTACCCCCATGCCGAGTTGACATGCACCGTCGCCAAAGTGCCCTGGTTCGAGTCGATGGGCTTTCAAGTGCTGGGCGTGCGCGGCACTCAGGTGCTGATGAACACCCGGGATCACGCCACTGAAGGCCTGATGGGCCTGTTGGATGTCACCTCGATCTACAGTTCTTTGGAGGTGCGGCAGATACATACGTATCTGCTGCAAAAACACGGCAAGCGGGCAATGATCGATGCAGAAAAGCAGCGCGACCGGCATCTCGACCAAATGACGCGCAACGCCAAGGCGTTTGTGCTGGATCGTTTGAGCAAAAACGCCGAGCACGGGCCTCGTCCCGTCTAGACTGTCGAGTCCTTTCGGGCGCGCAGGCTGGCCGAGGCGTGATATTCTGTCGCATTAACTTGGTTTGACTTATTCGGTTCGTACGTCCACAGACGTGCGACAGAATCAATGTCGCTCAAGTAGCTGAGCCAATAATGATAAGAAGTCAGTGCACGAGGGACATATAACTGAGGTCGATGGAGACACGTCGGCCTTGTGTGCCCACCTTCAAATCTTTCTGAATGCAGAAACCCGCGGCACGCTGCCTGCGTACCCGTGAACCTGGGTTGCTCATGAATGAGGGTTGGAGGCGGATGGCGTTTATCATAGGTGCTACAAATGTTTAAGAAACTGAACACAGCCCTGCTGGGGCTGGCTTTGTCGATGGGGATCACGTCCGCTTACGCGGAGGCAAAGAAAGTCGATGTGCTGCTCATTGGCGGCGGCATCATGAGTGCAACGCTGGGTGTGTGGCTCAATGAGCTGGAACCCGACTTGTCGATGGAAATGGTCGAGCGCCTCGATGGCGTCGCCCTGGAAAGCTCCAACGGCTGGAACAACGCCGGTACCGGTCACTCCGCCCTGGCCGAGTTGAACTACACCCCGGAAGACGAGAATGGCAAAGTTCAGATCACGAAAGCCGTTGAAATCAACGAAGCCTTCCAGATCTCCCGTCAGTTCTGGGCCTGGCAGGTTCAGCAAGGCGTGCTGAAGAACCCGCGTTCGTTCATCAACTCCACTCCGCACATGAGCTTTGTGTGGGGCGATGACAACATCAAGTTCCTGAAGAAGCGCTACGAAGCCCTGCAAGCAAGCCCGCTGTTCGCCGGCATGCAGTACTCCGAAGACCCGGCAGTGATCAAGAAATGGGTTCCGCTGATGATGGAAGGGCGTGACCCGAACCAGAAAGTCGCGGCCACCTGGAGCCCGCTCGGTAACGACATGAACTTTGGCGAGATCACCCGCCAGTTCGTCGCGCACCTGCAAACCACGCCGAAGTTCGACTTGAAGTTGTCTAGCGAAGTGCAAGACATCACCAAGAACGCAGACGGCAGCTGGCGCGTCAGCTACAAAAACCTGAAAGACGGCACCAAAACCGAAACCGACGCCAAGTTCGTGTTCATCGGCGCGGGCGGCGGTGCACTGCACCTGCTGCAGAAGTCCGGCATTCCTGAAGCTCAGGAATACGCAGGCTTCCCGGTTGGCGGCTCGTTCCTGGTCACCGATAACCCGGCCATCGCCGAACAACACCTGGCCAAGGCCTACGGCAAAGCCTCCGTTGGCGCACCGCCAATGTCGGTTCCGCACCTGGACACCCGTGTCCTGGACGGCAAGCGCGTCATCCTGTTTGGCCCATTCGCGACCTTCAGCACCAAGTTCCTCAAAGAAGGCTCGTACCTGGACCTGCTGAGCACCACCACCACGCACAACGTGTGGCCAATGACCCGCGTCGGCATCAAGGAATACCCGCTGGTCGAGTACCTCGCAGGCCAACTGATGCTGTCTGACGAAGACCGCATGAATGCCCTGAAAGAATACTTCCCGAATGCCAAAGCCGAAGACTGGCGCCTGTGGCAAGCCGGCCAGCGCGTGCAAATCATCAAGCGTGATGAAGCCGCCGGTGGCGTGCTGAAGCTGGGTACCGAAATCGTTGCTTCGCAAGACGGCACCATCGCCGGCCTGCTGGGCGCATCGCCAGGCGCATCGACTGCCGCACCGATCATGCTGACCGTGCTGCAGAAAGTGTTCAAGGACAAGGTTGCCACCCCAGCCTGGCAGGAAAAACTGCATCAGATCGTGCCTAGCTACGGCACTCAGCTGAACAACAGCCCTGAGAAAGTGGCTCAAGAGTGGGCTTACACCGCCAAGGTGTTGGAGCTGACTCCGCCGCCGGTGATTGGTCAGGCAGCGGCTCCTGCTGCTCCGGCTGAGAAGCCTAAGGCTGTGAAAGAGAATGCTGCGACGGATATGGCTCTGTAACTAGAGGCCCTGTCAAAAGCCCACTGAACCGGTGACGGTCAGTGGGCTTTTTTGTGGGCGATGATCAAAAGATCGCAGCCTTCGGCAGCTACGAGTTCGTGGTGTTTGCGTGTCGTGCCCTGTGCAGATATCGCCGATACAAAACGACACCCATGACAACCGAAAGCAACCCAACCCCCGCATTACCCAAAAGCCAAATTGCAAAGTTCCGACTTTGGTCTGCCTCACTCTCGTAGAACGGCCCAAAGTAGCCTGACACTGTCACGAATATCAAATTAAACGCCCCAACGGCCAGGGCAACAACAAGGATGACGAACAATGCCCCTTTAACAATTTTCATATGACCTTCCAAAACCATATTTCCTTCGACTCGTGGTAGTCGGAGAAACTGCCCTCAATGGAAAAACCCAACTGAATACGAGGGTAGCTCAGCCAGTCCGTGAGTCTACGCCCGTTCCATAAATCGATATGATCGCCGCTGCGATTGCCGAAGGTCTCGTTTCCTCGGCGCCAGAAATCCTTGAAGAAAATGATGCCTTGTTGCCCTTCAAGATCATCTTCGAAGTCCTTTGGCTTTATCTTTTTGATGGCGTGCATACCGGGAATTTTGGCTTGGCTTAACGCTTGCGCTATTTCTTCTGCTGCCAGTACATGCCCTTCGCTCTTGGGGTGCTGCCAACAGTGGCGGACATCCTTGAGCTTGCCGAGATCAGCACCTGCCCGGCGTAGTGCCACGCCGAGGTTGATAGCACACTGATCACTGAAATTTTTGGCGCCGTTGGTTCTGCACGGAGCTGCGTCTCCAAATATTTCTGGGTGGCTTTTCCATAATGTGTCGAATGTGAGCATCCTGCCTTCTCCCTGTAGTCCTTTAATCCTGACGCCTAGCCTAGCAGAAGGTCCTATTTGCTGAAGAGACCTCTCAGAGGTCAATGGAAAAATCGGAATTCCTTCATCCTGCCGTAGGGAAGGGCAGTCTGTGGCAAGCCGGTCAACGCGTGCAAATCATCAAGCGTGATGAAGCAGCGGGTGGCGTGCTGAAGTTGGGTACCGAAATCGTTGCTTCCGCTGACGGCACCATCGCCGGTCTGCTGACCGTGCTGCGGAAAGTGTTCAAGGACAAGGTTGCCACCCCAGCCTGGCAGGAAAAACTGCACCAGATCGTGCCTAGCTACGGCACTCAGCTGAACAACAGCCCTGAGAAAGTGGCTCAAGAGTGGGCTTACACCGCCAAGGTGCTGGAGCTGACTCCGCCGCCGGAGATTGGTCAGGCAGCGGCTCCTGCTGTTCCGGCTGAGAAGCCTAAGGCTGTGAAAGAGAATGCTGCGACGGATATGGCTCTGTAACTAGAGGCCCTGTCAAAAGCCCACTGGACCGGTGACGGTCAGTGGGCTTTTTTGTGTCTGGGATTCAGCTCTGGCAGGTAGCGCAATACCTGAGTTTGGCGCGTTTTTTGTGGCGAGGGGGCTTGCCCCCGTTGGGCTGTGAAGCAGACCTGAGGAGAGCGGTTTCACTCATCGTCATGCATCAAATCCAGGCTTTTTATCCATTTATCCGTAGCCTCAAACCTTGCGTAATACGCCTGCTTTTCTGAATCCAAAAATCTTCGCCTCCCTTACTGAACAGGGCTGCGGTTCGCGATTGCTTCCAAAACCGGCAAGGTTCCAGGTTCTATCATTTCAAGGGGGACGTTAACGAGGACCAGCTTTGCAAATTCGGGAAGTCCCATGAAGAGGATCGAGATCCGCGCGACACTGCCCATATGCGTTTCCAGCCGAAAGTAATTCATCTTCCTAGAGTATCGAACACTACAAACCTCGACCCAACTTAAATATCCGTGCTTTCGGAACACTCGGCCGAATGTAAGGCCGTGCTCCGAGACTTCGTGTCGTTCGAGAAAATAAACGGCAACTAGATAGAGTCCCAGTAGCGCAAAACTGAGAAAGCCAGCCGTTGTCCACGCAGTAGTCGTTTTATTGCTGATGATATTTGAGATAATTGCCAAAGCGGAGAATCCCAGGAGGCAAGTAAGGCCAACAATAAGGACGCCTCTCGGTAGTCTCAATAGTCCTGATTCCTCAGTCGTCCGTTCCTTTATCTGCTCTTTCATGATCCATCGAAGAATAATCAGTATCAGAAGAGTTGCACTTGTCCATTGTATTATGGAGGCCAAGAATGAGTTGCTCATTGTGTCCCTCGTCGTTCTTGAATCCATATGTTTTTTGGTGCTGTGGAGTTTGTTTGAATGCTCTGAGGTTGGTGGGCGTCCCGACGCGACTGTATATCCGGTACGTGAAGCAGCATTGCTAGTCGCTCACCGTAACTTTGCCTTTGCCTTCTTCAAACATTCATCCATTGCTCTTTCTTGCACTGCTAATATCTTGTTTTGAGGTTGATAGAGTCCCGACACGGTTGTATATCCGGTACGTGATGCGGCATTGTCAGTCGCTCCCTGTAACTTTTCTTTTTCCTTCTTCAAACATTCATCCAATGCTCTTTCTTGCTCTGCCGATACATCGATTTGAGGTTGATGGTTTTCCGGGGTGGCTATATATCCACTGCTGTCATCATTGGGCTCATTGTTTTTAATGGCCCCATCCTTCAAGCGCTCCGATGAACTAGCTATTTCGCTTGAATTACTATCGTCTTTCTTGTTTTCAGTCGCAGCCTGGCTTGAGTTCTGACTGACAGTGTTGTCACTCGATGTCACGGTGTTTGCGGTGGGTGTATCACTAGCTTTATTAGATTTCAGAGGGGGGGCGGCGGGAGCGGAGACGGTGTCTAATTTAACTGTTGGCTTGTTTTTTTTCGTCGACTTATTGCTATTTTTTTGCGTTTTCTTGGCCATTGAAAAAGCAGAGTTCAGTTCTTTTTTGTTCTTGTGGATAAGACTGTCAATCGGCACGTAGCTAATAATTTGGTTGGGTTTTCTTTTGATATTTGAATTATAAAATTTCACTTGCTTCTGCGTTAGCTGGATGTCGGCAACAGGCGACAATCGAATGAGGCCAGAAATCGCCTCGCGAGCAATAGCATATGTCAGTTGATCAAGGCTGTAAGAAAAGCTATTGCTGGTTTTTGGTATGGCAGAGGGGGGCGCTATTAATTCAATGGCACTGTCATGCCTGGAGAGTATTTTTCCTGCCGCTAAATCTTTATATGTGTAAACAACATTGCATTTCGATCGAGTCCCGCCTCGGGCGTTGCTTATAGATACTGAAGATATTTCTGTACTTATTTCAATGCGGCCGCTGTAATGTCCAAATTCGATAAAGCGATCACTGTTATGAATTTCTTTCTGGGTCGCATTCTTGATGGAGTTTCCCCAGTTTGAAATTTGTAATTCACCTGGAAAGTTGTTGTCTGTATCTGCATTTTCTTTGGTTTTTATTTCTGCAGGAAGCACAATAACATCTACATTGTATGTAAGGTCATAATAGTCAATATCAGGAACAATGCTCTTGTTTCTTTCGCTTGAGACTTCTGAATAATTTCTTATGTTGGCACAACTCGTCACTCCGAAAAAGCTAAAAGCCAGCACGAGTAAGGCAGTTATTTTTTTTGTCGACATGTTACCCTCCCATAATTATTGATTAAGGGCTTGCGTTGTCGTTGACGCATAACAATGATTGGGCCGAATTCGGCGGTAACGAAATAATAGAAGCCTCTAGATAACTCTGCGCTACCAATTCCGACTTTTTTAAAAGTCTATATAAATCATAGGTCTATATTTCACGCCCAATCCCTGAGCTGTAATCGCGCGACTTCTGTTTTTTGACGTCAATATCCTGTTGGGTCAGATTGATCCGCAGGAGTAGGTGAAGTTCAAGACGGTATCTACGGTCACCAACTGCCTGTGCTCAACCAGTTCAGGCATATAACCGGGAGCCATGAAGTCGAGGCTCCACCCTGGTCTTTCGGATCATTCTTTCCTGGCAAGGGATCAGAGGACTGGCAGCCGTGTTCAAACTGAATGTCCGCCCCCCAGGAGAGATGCATCCGGTCCCATTATTCTGGCTTCAACAGCATGTCTACCCATCACCAACTACACTTTCTCCAGCCAGTCCGGGCAATCGTCCGGGGGCACACTCCAGGAGGAATCATGACAAGGAAAAATGTCTCCAGCCCTGAACCCTCAGCTACCGAAGCCAACGTGCTGTTGAGCCCGCCCGACATAGCTGCTCTCGCCGAGATATCCATCACTGATCCTGACAAAATGCACCCTGCGTGGATCAAGGAGCAGTTTCCCGAGTACGTGGACCCGCATGCAGGCCATGAGGCCAGGACGGTTCGCGAGATTAATCACAAAGGGCACGTTGTCCGGATCGTGACCACCTACCAGGTGGAGGTGGATGGGGCCCCGGTCCAGGCGCATCTGTTTGTGGACGATGCTGGACAGGTCCATACGCATGCCACTCCATTCGTTTCTTACGGATCGGCTCTCGATTTGATGACAGCGGTGATCGATGCCTATCCCGAGTCTTTCGCCAAGGGCAATGGCGACGGGGGAGAGCACTCCGACCATCCCGTTCACCATGATCACGGAGCACATCATGATCAGGTCTAATGCTGTCAAAGATCTCGCGGCGCTTCAGAAATACGTCGAAGGGGTGAAACTGCTCAAGGATCCTGCGCTGAATCCCTGGCCTGGGCAGGCCAATCTCTCGATTTATGACTCCTTGGTGGCCTGGCACCACCGGGCCATGATGATTTCAACGCCTGCGGGGCAGATGGCCAGGAATGCTGCGCATGGAGGCCCATCATTTTTACCGTGGCATCGCTACTTTCTAGTGCGGCTGGAATCGTTGCTTCGCAAAGCGGTAAATGACCCACACTTTCGAATTCCATATTGGGACTGGAACACTGACGCGGAACTTCAGGACCCCAGGACATCAGTCATCTGGTCGAATCAGTACCTTGGACAGTTCGTGGACGGGAAGTGGCGGGTACGACTGATGGGTGATGGCCGCACCATGGAACTGGGCCGGGTAAACCGCCCCCTGGTGCGTTATCTGGGGGGAGGTGGGGCGCTGCCCAGCCGAGCCAATGTACGCAAGGTCATCCAGGAAAACACCCTGTATGACAAAGTGCCCTACGACGCGGCGCAATCCACCGGTGGTGCGCGCAACTGCATCGAGGGATGGACTGGCAAAGAACGCATTCACAACAACGTCCATGTGTGGGTCGGCGGTGACATGGGGTTGTCGTCTTCGCCAAACGACCCGGTGTTCTTTCTGCATCATTGCAATGTCGACCGGCTCTGGGCGGCATGGCAAGCGAAGCATCCCGCCGCCGCTTACGTACCTGACGCAGCGGCTCCCGATACACTCAAGTTCCATCGGATCGATGACCCGATGTACAGCCCTTTTCCGGAAAAGGTGACGCCTCGAGATGTTCTGAATTACAGCCAGTACTACAAGTACGACACTTTGAGCGACCTGCTTTAGGCAGCATCAAGCGGGGGAGTCTCTAGTCATACTGAGCGCCTGCTCTTGCAGACTCGTTTGTATCAACGCAGCCAATTGTCGGGGGGCAGGCGCCAAGTGTTCTGCCCCTCGATAAAGCACATAGCCGAGGGTCGGCAGCGGGGGTAGACCGGCAATCACGGCGAGATGCCCTGGCAGACCAATGCGGGTTCGCAACGTGAGGCCCAAACCGGCCGCAACGGCCGCCCAGATTCCACCAACGCTGGGGCTGGTCAGCGCGATTCGCCAGGGAATCCGCGCCTCATCCAGTGCCTGGGTGGCCGCGCTGCGCAACACGCAAGGGGCGTCGAACATGATCAATGGCAGGGGGGAATCGACAGAGCGGTTGATGGGGGGCGAGTCACGAGGCCCGATCCAGTGCATCTGCGTTTCACCCAGGTGCGTGGCGTAGGGGGACTTGTGCCCTGTGTCCCAAGACAGGGCCAGGTCCAGGCCGCCGCTGTCGATCAATGCAAGCAGTTCGGCATTGCGCGCGATCCTGACTTCGAGGCTCACCATCGGGTACATCTTGACGTAGCGTCGCAGAATGTCGCTGAGAAAGTGTTCGCCAAAGTCTTCCTGAAGCCCGAGGCGTACCGTGGCGGCGGTCTGGCTTTCGTGCAGGGTCTGGAAAATGCTGTCGTTCAGTTCAAGCAGTCGGCGTGCATGGCTGAGCAGGGTTTCACCCACCGGCGTCAACACCAGCCCTCGACCGGATTTTGACAGCACTGGCGTGCCTACCTGTTCCTCAAGCTTCTTGAGTTGTGCGCTCACGGCAGACGTCGAGCGATTGAGCCGATCCGCCGCCTTGGCGAAGCTGTTGAACTCCACGCCGGTCACGAAAGTACGCAGCACATCAAGATCGAAGGTCGGACGGCGCATCGAATCATCCATTAATTCGGGACTAAATCCGCTATTAAATCTGATATTCGGAATAATCGCGACTTGATAGTTTTCCCCAGTCAGTTGGTTTTTCAGGAGTAGGCCCTTATGCCATTTGCCCGTATTTCACTGCACCGGGGAAAGTCTGCCGAGTATTTACAGGCCCTCTCACAAGGGCTGCACGACGCCTTGGTAGAAAGCTTCGAAGTGCCGATGGCTGATCGATTCCAGGTCATTCACCAACATGAAACGGGCGAGCTGATCTTTGATCCCGACTACCTGGGCGGTCCTCGTAGTGATGACTTTGTGCTGATCGCGATTACTGCCGGTCGCCCTCGAGACATCGAGACGAAACAGCGTTTTTATCGCAACCTGGTCGAGAAACTGGGCCGAGCGCCGGGCATCGATTCTGAGGACGTGATGGTGGTGATTACCACGACCGCGGCAGATGAGTGGTCGTTTGGTGGCGGGCGGGGCAACTAGTTTTTGCTCTCAAGCCTGTATTCCGTAAATGTGGGCTATCTGTGTCTATCGGCAGCGTGGCCCGGTTGATAGGGTCCGTATTCACTTCAAGTTGATGAGGCAATAATGGACCTTACCGCCATCCCCTTTGGGACTACCGATTGGTCGAAGATCGAACCGGTCGAACATGCCGGCCAGACGGGCATGGCCTATTGGCGGACCTGCCAGTTTGGTTCAACGCGTGTGCGGATGGTTGAATACAGCCCCGGATATCTGGCCGATCACTGGTGCTGGAGAGGTCATATCCTGTTGTGCCTGGAAGGCGAGCTACACACAGAACTGGAAGATGGCCGCCAGTTCATACTGACTGCCGGAATGAGCTATCAGGTGGGCAACGATGCTGAGGGACATCGCTCGTTTACCACTAGCGGTGCGAAGTTGTTCATTGTGGATTGATGCGTCGGTTTACGTCCGCTGACGGTAATGCAATGTCTGCACAGATGAATATCCGGAGTGCGACTCACACTCTCGCAATCGTCAATGTTTTTAAGCCATTTGGCGTTTGAATATGCGCGAGCAGATGGGGTGTCGAAGCATCTTTGAGCGCATGAAGATAAACCGGACCGGAAAAGTTTATGGCCGTCAGAATAGCGTTGACTCTTTCCGGATCCGTATGGAAGACGTCCAATGCCAGCAGAGAACAGCCTTTATCTTGGAGTGCGCTCGCGGGATGAGTCCCATGTCCCCATTGAATTATGGTGGGGGCTGATCCTGCCAAGGGAAGGCCTCCGTCCTTCGGTATCGTTATTTGCCAGGACAATGTTCCTCGTGTCATAGGTTCGACAACCCCGACGATGTCGTGGCAGGAATCACTAATAGTGTGGATATCGTCGGTCCGTGCAACCCATGTCGCCAGGCGCGCCGGCGAGTTGGGAGTAAGTTGATCAAGGCCGAACCAGCGAGGTCGGTCCGGGCATTTGGCTGATGGGTCCACGGCAATCACTTCCAGGTAGAGCTGGGGGCCAAGGCGAAGCAACCTGTTGTGGGTGCCCATGCGTGGATGGGCACCGCCCGGTTGAAGGTCGACACCTAGCAAGTCAGTGACGAACGCGCAGCCTGTATCGAGGTCCGGCGCCACGATAACAAGGTGATCGATAGTACTTTTCACGTACTCAGCTCCTTCAATGGATTTTTATCAAGCGATTGTTTCGATCACCGACTGGCTTTTAAAGCCCCAACTCCAAGGCCAGCAAATCCGACAATGGCTGCGGGCGTCGAATCAATCTAGCTTGCCCTTGCTCGATCAACACTTCGGGCAACAGTGGCCGGCTGTTGTAGTTGGATGACATCGAGGCACCGTACGCGCCGGTATCGTGCATGACCAGCAAGTCGCCAACCTGCGCTTCAGGTAGCAAACGGGGTGTGACCCCCTGTTCATCCTGCGTGAAAATATCGCCGGATTCGCACAAGGGACCTCCCACTGCACAGAGGTGCTCCGGACGACTGACCGGGACACCCTGGGAGTCCAGCAAGGTCATGTGGTGATAGGCGCCATAGAGGGCTGGTCGCATCAGGTCATTAAAGCCGGCATTCACCAGGACGAAGTTTCGACTGCCCACTTTTTTTACCGCACGGACTTCGGTGACCAAATAGCCTGACTCGGCTACCAGGAATCGGCCCGGCTCGATCTCCATCCGTACCGGGTGAGCGAGAAAAGCCTCGATGTCCTGTTTGGCCTGGCGCCAGGCGTTCGCATAACGCTGGATATCCACCGGCTCATCCCCCACACGATAAGGTGTGGAAAGCCCCCCGCCGATGGAGAATGCTTCGATATCGTGGTCGAGTGCCTTCACGGCCGAGACCATTGCGTAGCCCACTTGCTCAAGGTGTACGTAATCCACACCGGAACCGATATGCATGTGCAATCCCACCAGTTTCAGTCCGAATTGCCGAATCACGCTGAGGGCTTCCTGAACCTGACCATGCCAGATTCCATGCTTGCTGTTTTCACCACCGGTATTGGTCTTGCGGCTGTGGCCGTGGCCGAACCCAGGATTGATCCGCAGCCAGACGCGATGGCCCGCAGACTGTTGGCCCAATTGACGGAGCATATCAATCGAGCCGGTATTGACCTCAATGTTCAGTTCGACGACGCGTCGCAATGTCGCTTCATCGAACAGATCACAGGTCAGAACAATACCCGCCGGGTCACCTGCTGGGCTGTATCCAGCGAGCAGCGCCCGCTCGATTTCACCCAGTGATACGGCATCGATCCGCACGCCTTGTTCGCGGATCAACCGGAGAATATGCAGGTTCGAGCAGGCTTTTTGCGCATATCGAATGACATCGAAGCCTTGCAGTTGGTCGATGCGTGCCCTGATGGTCTGGGCGTCATAACACCAGAGCGGGGTGCCGTGCTGTCTCGCAGTCTCGGCTAATGGCAGGAAAACGGAATGATTGGGCATGGAGGTATTCAATCTGAAGTAAAGAGAGAAGCCATCATGTCGACCATTCTGTATTCAATAAAATATCTATTCTTTGCTGGTCGATTCAGTTTTGATATGGGACTTGATCAACTGGCGGAGGCCAGATGTGGGAATTTCCATACGGCATATCGAAGTCTTCCGCGCCATCATGCAGGCAGGGAGCGTCACCGGCGCAGCGCGTTTACTATTTACTTCCCAACCCACGATCAGCCGAGAACTGGCGCGGCTTGAAAGTATCTCTGGCCTTCGGCTGTTTGACCGAGAGGGAGGGAGACTGGTACCGACGGCTCAGGCCATTATGCTGTTCGAAGAGGTAGAACAGTCCTACATTGGGTTGGAACGAATCAACAGCGTTGCACAATCGATTCGTCGCTTCGAACATGGCCAACTGAGCATTGCCTGTCTTCCGATGTTGTCCCAGACCTTGTTGCCCAAGGCCTGTAAGCACTTTCAGCAACGGCATGTCGGCATAGGCTTGAGCATTGCTGCACAGGAATCCCCCTTACTGGAAGAGTCACTCAGCGCCCAGCGTTACGACCTCGGACTGACCGAAGGTGAGCATGTACCTCGAGGCACCCAAGGGGAATTGCTCTTTTGTTCCGACATGGTCTGCATACTTCCAGAGGGTCACCCTTTGCTGTCCAGGTCACTCCTCGTAATGGAAGACTTTTGCGGTGTCGATTTCATCAACTTTTCGGGTCTGGATATCTATCGTCAGACGCTCGATGAGCACTTTCGCCGGGCCGGAGTCGATCGGCATACCGTCATCGAAACAACCAACGCCACATCGGTCTGCGCCATGGTCAGGCAACAGTTGGGGGTAGCGATTATCAACCCGTTGACTGCCGTGGAGGAGTCAGGCAGAGGATTGGCCATTCGGCCGATCAGCGTGTCTATTCCCTATCGCGTTATGTTGATCAGGCCTGACTATCGACCCTCGTCAATCTTCGTCGACGCCTTCTGCAGCTCGTTGAAAGATGAGGCGTTGTGTCTCACCCATACACTCGACAAGAGATTAGAGAGCGCCAATTGAAGAGTCGTAGCTACAAAAGATCAAAAGATCGCAGCCTTCGGCAGCTCCTACGCGGTCCTGTGTAAAAACACCTTCCGCGCAGATGAGTCAGGCAGGGTGCCAAAGCAAACAAGGGATATCGAGTGATTACGTCAACGGGTGAACTGGCGATACGTCAGATATCAGCACTTCCTCCGGAAATCCTGATACTGGAAGCGGAGGCCGTTACAGAGGGTTTCAGGTTTCTCACACGCTTGGTTGCCGATTGGAAAAACGGGTCGAATCGATTCGATCAACCAGGTGAATGTCTTTTGGGAGCCTTCCGCAACGGGCAACTGATTGCCATCGGTGGTCTTTCATATGATCCATATGCCAGGTCGGATACCGGGAGGCTACGGCGGGTATACGTCGCGCACGCATCAAGGGGCCAGAATGTGGGTAAAGCTCTGGTACAGCAGCTTCTGGAATATGCGGCTCAGAGATTCCGTGTCGTGCGCCTATCCACGGATACACCTGAGGGATCGGCATTTTACCTTCGCTGCGGGTTTCAACAGATACACGATGATTTTGCGACTCATGTGAAATCATTAGCAGATGCCACATAGCCAGGGCGACGTGTTTAAGATCAAAAGATCGCAGCCTTCGGCAGCTACAGGGGGCGTGAATCGCGGATCTGATCCGTATTTTTCTTGGCTATCTGCATCTGTAATGGGATCAGCCCGCGGCTCACAATGACGGCACGGTCAGCAGTGGCGGTAACCGCTGCACCGCAAACTCATAGCGTAGGAGGCCCCATGGGCAAGATGGCAATTTTCCTGGGTGGATTTCTGGTGTTGACCATTTTGATTGGCGCGCTGGCTACGATTTCTCCCGTTTAGTCTCGTCCTGCGATCAGCAAAAAGCACAACGCCTCCACACTGGGAGGCGTTGGTTTTCTTCGGACAAGCTGATGGCAGGGGGGCCAAGACCGCCTCAACGAATATGCTTGGAATAGGCCGCTTTAAGTGCCTCGGATACAAGGGCAATCAGTATCGGGGTAGAGCTGGACTGCATGTCTCTACCGATGTCAGTTCGCCGTTCCAGCACTTTGCCAGCGTATTTGGATGCCTGGCCTTCAGACGCGAGTGATAACAGCTCTTCTTCAGTAAAAGACTTCTCATAAGCCGCAGCAAGATTTTGATTCCATTTCGGCTGGTACTGCGGAAGTAGCGCGTCAATTTCGCTCGATACGGCGCTGTATGCTTTTTCACTTCCTAACTTTTCAATGAGCATTGCAAAGGTTTGTGTTTTCTTTGCCGCCAGCAGTGCCAGTGTTGGCAGGCTGTCACCCACATGGGTTTGAGCAACAAAAGCGAGCGCTGTCTTATGCGCAAGTACTTCAGCCGTGACCGTGGTGGACAACACGATGGGCGCTACGAATGCGACCGCGACACAAAAAGACCTCATCAATTGATCTGGCTCCTTCGGTTCGCCACGTCGGTGATGCGCTACTGAGAACCCTAGTTGGGAAATACCTATATCGCTAGTGATTCGGTTCCACTTTGGCTTGAGCCAGGGCGACGTTGATGGCGTGACAGCCGTCGTGTACCCAGACTTGAAAAGCCCACTGAACCAGTAACGGTCAGTGGGCTTTTTTCACGCTGGATTGAGCGCCGGCATCACCTCAGATCAAACCGATCCAGATTCATCACCTTGACCCAGGCTGCCACGAAGTCTTTCACAAACTTCTCCTTCGCGTCGTTGCTGGCATAAACCTCAGCCAACGCCCTCAGCTGTGCATTCGAGCCAAACACCAGATCAACACGCGTCCCCGTCCATTTGAGATCGCCGGTTTTGCGGTCGCGCCCCTCGAACTCTTCATTGGCCTCAGAGACCGGTTTCCATTCCACGCCCATGTCGAGCAGGTTTTTGAAGAAGTCGTTGGTCAACGCTCCCGGTTGCTTCGTGAACACGCCGTGTTGGGTTTGGCCGACGTTGGTGTTCAACACGCGCAGGCCACCAATGAGCACGGTCATTTCCGGCGCGGTGAGGGTCAGCAGCTGTGCCTTGTCGATCAGCAGTGCCTCGGCCGGTACGCTGTAGCGGGTTTTGAGGTAGTTGCGGAAGCCATCGGCGGCGGGTTCGAGGTAGCCGAAGGATTCAACGTCCGTTTGCTCTTGCGAGGCGTCCATGCGTCCCGGTGTGAAAGGCACCGTGATGGTATGGCCGGCATTTTTTGCCGCTTGTTCGACGCCGGCACAACCGGCCAGCACGATCAGGTCGGCCAGGGAGATTTTCTTGCCGCCGGTTTGCGCGCTGTTGAACTCGTTCTGGATGCTTTCGAGTTTCGCCAACACGCTCGCCAGTTGCTCAGGCTGGTTGGCCTGCCAGGATTTCTGCGGGGCCAGGCACAGGCGTCCGCCGTTGGCGCCGCCGCGTTTGTCGGAGCCGCGGAAGGTGGAGGCCGCTGCCCAGGCGGTCGACACCAGTTGCGAGACGGTCAGGCCGCTGGCCAGGAGCTTGCCCTTGAGTGCGGCGATGTCGCTGTCGTTGACCAAGGCATGGTCGACCGGCGGGATCGGGTCTTGCCACAGGAGTACTTCGTTGGGCATTTCCGGGCCGAGGTAGCGGGTGAGGGGGCCCATGTCGCGGTGGATCAGTTTGAACCAGGCGCGGGCGAAGGCGTCGGCCAACTGATCCGGATTGGCGAGGAAGCGCCGCGAAATCGGCTCATAGATCGGGTCGAATCGCAGCGACAGGTCCGTGGTCAGCATGGTCGGATTACGCCGCTTGGACGGGTCGTGAGCATCCGGAATGATGCCCGCGCCGGCACCACCTTTCGCCGTCCACTGGTTGGCGCCCGCAGGGCTCTTGGTCAGTTCCCACTCGAAGCCGAACAGGTTTTCCAGGTAGTTGTTGCTCCATTTGGTCGGCGTGGTGGTCCAGGTCACTTCCAGGCCGCTGGTGATGGTGTCGCCGCCTTTGCCGCTGCCGAAAGTGCTCTTCCAGCCCAGGCCCTGTTGTTCAAGGCCAGCGGCTTCGGGCTCGGGACCGACGTTGTCGGCAGGGCCGGCGCCGTGGGTTTTGCCGAAAGCGTGGCCGCCAGCGATCAGCGCCACGGTTTCTTCATCATTCATTGCCATGCGCCCGAAGGTTTCGCGGATATCTATCGCCGCAGCGACCGGGTCCGGGTTGCCTTCCGGGCCTTCGGGGTTGACGTAGATCAGGCCCATTTGCACGGCGGCGAGCGGGTTCTCCAGGTTGCGTCCGCCCTCGGTGCGGCTGTCCTCATTTTTCCCCGGCTCAGCGACGAGAGGACCTTCGCCGGGTTCTTGCATGGGTTCTTTTTTGTCTTTTTCGTAGCGGGTGTCACCTGCCAGCCACTTGTTTTCGGAGCCCCAGTAGACGGCCTCATCCGGTTCCCAGACGTCTGGCCGGCCGCCGGAAAAGCCAAAGGTCTTGAAGCCCATCGACTCCAGTGCGACGTTGCCGGTGAGGACGATCAGGTCAGCCCAAGAGATGTTGCGACCGTACTTTTGCTTGATCGGCCAAAGCAGCCGGCGCGCCTTGTCGAGGCTGACGTTGTCCGGCCAACTATTGAGCGGGGCGAAGCGCTGCTGACCGGAGCCGGCACCGCCACGACCGTCACCGACGCGGTAGGTGCCGGCGGCGTGCCAGGCCATGCGAATAAACAGTGGCCCATAGTGACCGAAGTCCGCAGGCCACCAGTCTTGCGAATCAGTCATCAGTGCATGCAGGTCTTGTTTGAGTGCCTGAAAGTCCAGTTTTTTGAACGCTTCGGCGTAGTTGTAACCCTCGTCCGTGGGGTCGGACAGCCGCGAGTTCTGGTGCAGGATCTTCAGATTCAGTTGGTTCGGCCACCAATCGCGGTTCGTCGTGCCACCGCCAGCGGCGGCGTGATTGAACGGGCATTTCGATTCATTTGCCATGTGTGCGCTACCTTTGGTCGTGTTCATCCGGCTATCCGGCCCGGGGTTGGGCACGCAATAGCGACGAGCGGAATCAATGACATAGGCTGCAGCCGTGCGATCAATTGATCGTCGTGGTCACACGGGAAATCCGGATAGCGGCAATCGAGTTGCCAGCACGGTGGCCCACGGCAAGCCTAGTACGTTTCCTGACTCATTCGTATCTCTTCTCAGGTCTCAACCGGCCGGCTGATGCCAGCGCTCCAGTAAGGGTAGACGCCTATAAAGCAGTCAGCTAATAGGGGGAGTATTGGGAGGTGATAGGGATAGTCTTTTATCTGAGCCGTCGAGATGGAGTCGATCAAAAGGTATGCTGGGCCTTTTTCGTTGACCGCCACCCAAGGATCCACCCGATGTCTTTAAGCAAACGCGATCAGGCACACATCGAACGTCGCCTGGTCGCCACTCTGACCGAGGCGTGCGAAACAGCCAAAGCGGAAATCGTCGGGTTTTGCTGGTTGACCCACGAGATCGATTACGACGCCTTTCCATCCAGCCTGCGGGTAATCTGGGTCTTCGATACGCAGGCCCATAAAGATCTGGCGCTGGCGAGCGGGCAGGGCGAGCGCATGGTCGAACTGACGGCCGCAGCATTAAATGAAGCGGACGTTCTCGTCAGCCCGGTCGCGGCCCATGTGCAGTTTGATTCTGAAAAGCAATGTCAGCGCGCCAATGGCGGCAACTGGCAGCAACGCCTGGCGCCCAAGCGCTCGACGCGAGGTTGAGCCGTGGCCAAGGATATCGAAAATCCGTGTATTTCCGTTTGCCAGCTCAGTGGTGAACTGTGTGTCAGTTGTGGTCGCACCAAGGACGACATCAGAAAGTGGAAACGCATGAAGCGCCCGGAAAAAATGGCGGCGGCGCAGCGGGCGAGTGTGCGGTTGAAGGGGCTTCAGAAAAGGAAGGGTTGAGGGTTCCTCAGGGCCGCGCACAAACTTCTCGAACACATTCACGCAGCCACCGATGCGCCGAATCGGCATCCATCCGTGGATGCCACAGCATCGAAATGGTGATCGGCGGCAGTTCGAACGGCAGCTCGAAACTGTGCAGGCCGGTGCGCAGGTTTTGGGTATGTCGGGCAGGCACGGTGGCGATCAGGTCCGAGGCGCGAGCCAGCGCCAGGGCGGCCGAGAAACCGCCGACGACGGTGATGATTTCCCGCTGCAGTCCCAGCGCTTCCAATGCTTCATCCATCGGCCCCTTATCGACCCCGCGCCGTGAGACCAGGATGTGCCGGCCAGTGGCATAACGGGAGGCAGTGATCTCGCCCTCGCTCAGCGGATGCCCCGTGCGAACGACGCCCACGAAACGATCCTCGAACAATGCCCGGGTGCGCACTTCCGGGCTGGTCGTGCCGCCGACCACACCGGTTTCCAGATCAACGGAGCCGTCGCGAAGTGCGGCGCTGTCCTTGCTCAGCTTCTGCATAAAGTGCAAACGCACGCCGGGGGCTTCCTCACTGGCGCGGGCGATCAGCGCCGGGCCGAAGTTTTCCACGAAGCCGTCACTGGCGCGCAGCGTGAATGTTCGAACCAGTTGCTTGAGGTCGAGCTGTTCGGCGGGGCGCAAAACCGCTTCGGCGTCTTGCACCAATCGACTGACGTGTTCGCGCAATTCAAGCGCTCGTGGCGTCGGCACCAGGCCGCGTCCGGCCCGGACCAGCAGCGGGTCGCCTGTCGTTTCGCGCAACCGCGCCAGCGCTCGGCTCATGGCCGACGGGCTCAGGCGCAGTCGTTGGGCGGCGCGGGCGACACTGCCTTCGGCGAGCAGCACGTCCAAGGTAATCAGCAGATTGAGATCGGGAGTGGTCATGCCGCAACGTTAGCACGGCGCGGGGCTGACATGGCGTCAAACGCATCTATCAAGTGCAAATGCTGCGCCTTCCGCCTTGTCACGCACGGGCATACGCTGCTGCTCTACCTTTCAGACGTGGCCAGACAATGAAATCCATCACTCAATCAGGTTCGGTGCGCTGGGCGCTTGCGAGTCTTTCGCTGTCGATGTTGATGCCTTCACTCGACACCAGCATCGCCAATGCGGGATTGCCGACGTTGGCCGAGGCGTTCGATGCTTCCTTCCAACACGTGCAGTGGATTGTTCTGGCGTATCTGCTGGCGATCACCACGCTGATCGTCAGCGTCGGACGGCTTGGCGACATGCTCGGCCGTCGGCGTTTGCTACTGGTGGGCATCGCCATTTTTACCCTGTCATCGCTGGCCTGCGGTGTCGCGCCGTCGCTTGGGTGGCTGGTCGGTGCACGGGCGGTGCAGGGGCTTGGGGCGGCGATCATGCTGGCGCTGACCGTGGCGTTTGTCGGCGAGACGGTGCCGAAAGCGCAGACCGGCAGCGCCATGGGGTTGCTCGGAACGATGTCGGCGATCGGCACCACGCTGGGGCCGTCGCTCGGTGGGATGTTGATTGCCGGCGTTGGCTGGCAGGCGATTTTTCTGATCAACATACCGCTGGGTGTGCTGAACATCTGGCTCGCATATCGCTATTTGCCGGCGGATGTTCAGCGGGCGAAAGCAGGGCGGGTGGGGTTCGACAAGGCCGGCACGTTGCTGCTGGCGCTGACGCTCGCGGCGTACGCGCTGGCCATGACGATTGGGCACGGTGAATTTGGACCGCTCAATATCGCGCTGCTGCTGGCGGCTGTTTTCGGTGTTGGGCTTTTCATCTTCGTTGAGGCCACGGTCGCATCGCCATTGATCACATTAGCGCTGTTCCGCCAACAGGGATTGAGCGCCAGCCTGGCCATGAGCGCGCTCGTTTCGACGGTGATGATGGCGACGCTGGTGGTCGGGCCGTTTTATCTCTCGGGTGCGCTTGGCCTCGGCACGGCACTTGTCGGTTTCGCCTTGTCGGTCGGCCCGTTGGTGGCTGCATTGACCGGCGTGCCGGCCGGTCGCCTGGTAGACCGTTTTGGCACTCGGCGCATGACCCGTCTCGGGCTCGCGGCAATGGCGCTCGGCGCGATTGCTTTATCAATGATGCCAGCGGGGTTCGGCCTCCTCGGTTACCTCGCGCCCATCGCGGTGATCACGGCCGGCTACGCGTTGTTTCAGGCGGCCAACAACACCGCGATCATGACTGACATCCGCCCGGACCAGCGCGGCGTGATTTCCGGCATGCTCAGCCTGTCACGCAATCTCGGCCTGATCACTGGAGCTTCGGTGATGGGCGCGGTGTTTGCGCTTGCTTCGGCGACGACAGACATCACCAGCGCGTCTCCCGCAGCCGTCGCCAGCGGCATGCGGATAACGTTTGCCGTCGCCGTGGCACTGATCATCCTGGCCCTTGCCGTGGCCCTGTTTCCACGGGCTTCAGACTGCTGCACTGTGTGCAGCAATGAACTGCAGTGAGCCTATATTGTTCATCTAAAATCGAATACCGATACTGCCTGAACATCGCGCAGTCGACGCTCATGGCGTTCAAGACATGGCTGGAGGCCAGATTTGCAGAGGGGCCGCCTTGGCTGCATGTGGACCGAAGCGAACTAAAACCTATGGGGCACGCCGATTAAATGTGGGAGCGGGCTTGCTCGCGAAGGCGGTATGTCAGGCAACATCAGTGTTTACTGACACTCCCTCTTCGCGAACAAGCCCGCTCCAGGTTCTGCACCTGACTGCGTTCCTTTTAGTGAGCGCCTCTGATGACAGCCGCTTGCGCCGTGCGCAACGCATGCCGATTGCCACGGAACAACACCAGTGTCGCGATCAACCCCAGCACCGCCGCGCCACTGAGCCAGATCCCCGGCGCTGCCTTGTTGTCCAGCACGTGGATCAGGTACGTACAGGCCGCCGGGGTGAAACCACCGAACGTTGCGGTCGCCAGGCTGTAGGCCAGGGAGAAACCGGTCGTACGCACTTCTACCGGCATGATCTCGGTCAGGGCCACCACCATGGCGCCGTTGTACGAGCCATACAGGAACGACAGCCACAGTTCGACAATCAGCAAGTGGCTGAAGCTGGGGTTCGCCACCAGCCACGACAGCGCCGGATAAGCCGTGAGGATCGCCAGAATCGTCGCGCCCAGCAGCAGAGGTTTGCGGCCGATCTTGTCGGAAAGCGCGCCCATCACCGGCAGCCAGAAGAAGTTCGACAGGCCGATGCACACCGTCACCAGCAACGCATCCAGATCCGACAGATGCAGCTCGGCTTTGCCGAAGGTCGGGGTGTAGGCGGTGATCAGGTAGAACGACACCGTGGTCATCACCACCAGCGCCATGCCGGCGAGGACGATGCCGAAGTTCTGACTGATCGAGCGGACGATGTCCCGCAGGGTAGGGCGGTGTTTGCGTGCCTGGAATTCCGGGGTTTCTTCCAGCGAACGGCGGATCACGAAGATCGCCGGCACGATCATGCAGCCGATCAGGAACGGCACGCGCCAGCCCCACTCACCCATTTGGTCGGGGCTCAGCCAGTGGTTCAAACCCACGCCGAGCAGGCCGGCGAATACCACCGCGGCTTGCTGGCTGGCGGACTGCCAACTGACGAAGAAGCCTTTGCGGCCCGGTGTGGAGATTTCGGCGAGGTACACCGACACACCGCCCAGTTCCACGCCTGCTGAAAAGCCCTGCAACAGACGACCGAACAATACGATCAGCGGCGCCGCGACGCCCAGCGTGGCATAACCCGGCACACCGGCAATCAGCACCGTGCCGGCGGCCATCAACGCCAGTGTGATGATCAGGCCTTTGCGGCGGCCGTGGCGGTCGATGTAGGCACCGAGGAAAATCGCCCCCAGCGGACGCATCAGGAAACCGGCCCCGAAAGTGGCCAGAGACAGCATCAGGGAAGCAAACGCGCTATCGGCGGGAAAGAAGGTTTTGGCAATGGCCGTGGCGTAAAAGCCGTAGACCATGAAGTCGAACATTTCGAGAAAGTTACCGCTGACAACGCGAAAAATCGCTTTGCCTTTGCTCGTATTGGAAGACATGTGTAGGTACTCACTCTGGTCGATCTTGTTTGAAAGCGCTGCACCTATGTGGCGAGGGAGCTTGCTCCCGTTCGATTGCGCAGCAATCGTAAAACCGGTCACCGCTATCGCGAGCAGGCTCGCTCCCATGCGCTCTGAAGCCCATAATGGCGGGCGCGGTTTTGAGGGGAGATGAAGATTTGTTAACTGGACGGTGGGGAGGGCTTGTGGTAATGGTCGGGATTTTGTCCGGTTGTGGCAACGGCGATAGCCTGGAACGCTTCGACGGCCCGACCATGGGCAGCAGCTATTCGATCCAATACGTGCGCCATGCCGGTCTTCCCGCACCGGCGGAAGTCCGCGTCCAGGTCGAAAAAATACTCTCTGATGTCGATCGGCAAATGTCGACCTATCGCAGTGACTCCGACATCGAACGCTTCAATAACCTGCCCGCCAACCACTGCCAGACAATGCCTGCGCCGATCCTCGAATTGGTCCGCGTCGGCGAGCGCTTGTCTTTGCAAAGTGACGGCTCCTACGACCTGACGGTGGAACCGCTGCTCAACCTCTGGGGATTTGGCCCGCAGGCGCGTGAGGAAAAAGTCCCGAGCGCCGAAGCACTGGCCGAGGTGCAGCAGCGTGTCGGTCATAATCACCTGCGCATCGAAGGTGACCAGTTGTGCAAGGATGCCGCGGTCGAGGTCGACTTCAATAGCATCGCTGCCGGTTACGCGGTCGACACGATTGCCGCCGAACTCGAAGCGCTGGGCATCCACGACTACCTCGCTGAAGCCACCGGTGAACTCAAGGCCGTCGGTAAAAAACTCGACGGCTCACCGTGGCGCATCGCCCTGGAAGAACCCCGTGATGATCAGCAAGTGGCCGAGCGCATCATTGCCGTCGACGGCTACGGCGTGTCCACCTCCGGTGACTACCGTAACTATTTCGAGCAGGGTGGCCGACGCTTTTCCCACACCTTCGATGCCCGCACCGGAACACCGGTCCTACACACCCTGGCCTCAGTCACGGTGATTCATCCTTCAGCGTTGATGGCCGATGGCTTATCGACGCTGTTGCTGATTCTTGGCCCTGAACGGGGTTGGGACTATGCCCAAACGCATGACATTGCTGCATTCTTTGTGATTCGTGCCGATACAGGTTTTGTCACACGCACCAATCAGGCTTTTGAGCGCCTGGCCGGTGAGAAAACCGAGTGATTGCGGCTGCAAAAGCATTTTTCGATGGCTTTGTAGTGCAGGCAAAACTAGCCTACGACGCGACCAAGGGTTAATGTGCGCGGCGTTGACGCTTCTATAGACTGTGTCCGGGTTCTGCACTGGCCCCAAATTGTTCCTTCACGCCGCCGATCGGCGTGATTTAGCCGCAGGCGCCGAGGGTGTCGCGGCCTGTTCTGAGGAGTACGCATGGCTGTCTACAACTACGATGTGGTGGTGTTGGGTTCCGGCCCGGCGGGAGAAGGCGCGGCAATGAACGCTGCCAAGGCAGGGCGCAAGGTGGCGATGGTCGATAGCCGTCGCCAGGTCGGCGGCAACTGCACCCACCTGGGCACCATCCCGTCCAAGGCCTTGCGTCACTCGGTCCGGCAGATCATGCAGTTCAACACCAACCCGATGTTCCGGGCCATTGGTGAGCCGCGTTGGTTCTCGTTCCCGGACGTGTTGAAAAGTGCTGAAAAAGTCATCTCCAAACAAGTCGCCTCGCGCACCGGCTACTACGCCCGTAACCGCGTCGACGTGTTCTTCGGCACCGGCAGCTTCGCCGACGAGCAAACCATCGAAGTCGTCTGCGCCAACGGCGTGGTCGAAAAACTGGTGGCCAAGCACATCATCATCGCCACCGGTTCGCGTCCTTATCGCCCGGCGGACATCGATTTCCATCACCCGCGTATCTACGATAGCGACACCATCCTCAGCCTCGGCCACACCCCGCGTAAACTCATCGTTTACGGCGCCGGCGTGATCGGCTGCGAATACGCCTCGATCTTCAGTGGTCTGGGTGTATTGGTTGAGCTGGTGGACAACCGTGGTCAGTTGCTGAGCTTCCTCGACTCGGAAATTTCCCAGGCCCTGAGCTACCACTTCAGCAACAACAACATCACGGTTCGCCACAACGAAGACTACGACCGCGTCGAAGGCGTGGACAACGGCGTGATCCTGCACCTCAAGTCCGGCAAGAAGATCAAGGCCGACGCCTTGCTCTGGTGCAACGGCCGTACCGGCAACACCGATCAGCTGGGTCTGGAAAACATCGGCGTGAAGGTCAACAGCCGTGGCCAGATCGAAGTCGACGAGAACTACCGCACCTGCGTGCCGAACATTTATGGCGCCGGTGATGTGATTGGCTGGCCAAGCCTGGCCAGTGCCGCCCACGACCAGGGCCGTTCGGCCGCTGGCAGCATCGTCGACAACGGCAGCTGGCGCTTCGTCAACGACGTGCCGACCGGCATCTACACGATTCCGGAGATCAGCTCGATCGGCAAGAACGAGCAGGAGCTGACTCAGGCCAAGGTGCCGTATGAAGTGGGCAAGGCATTCTTCAAGAGCATGGCGCGTGCGCAGATCGCCGGCGAGCCTCAGGGCATGCTGAAGATCCTGTTCCACCGCGAGACGCTGGAAGTGCTGGGCGTTCACTGCTTCGGTTATCAGGCGTCGGAGATCGTGCACATCGGTCAGGCGATCATGAACCAGCCGGGCGAGCAGAACACCCTGAAGTACTTCGTCAACACGACGTTCAACTACCCGACCATGGCCGAAGCCTATCGGGTAGCGGCGTACGATGGCCTCAACCGGCTTTTTTGAGCGGCTCCGGCCGGTGGCCTGAGCCGGCCGGGGAGACCGATTTCAGCAATTCTCGAGCGTGGCGCTGGCCAAACCGGGAAAGTCTGTAATCAGGCTGTCAACGCCGAAGTCGGCGAGCCTGCGCATCAGCGCAGGCTCGTTGACTGTCCACACCGACACATGCAGCCCCTGACGCTGCGCCTTCTGCAGGCGTTCCGGCGTACACAGGGTCCAGTTCAGCGCCAGCATCTCACAGCCATAGTTTTGCGCGACCTTCAACGGGTCGAGCCAGGCGTACTCGGCCACCAGTCCGCGAGACACGTCCGGCACCAGGTCCAGCGCGGCTTTCAACACTTCGCGTGAACTCGAGGTAATCGTGACCTTGTCCCGTATGCCGAAACGCTGGGCCATTTCGCGAATCGCCAGCACGGTGGTTGCGGCACGGGTGCGTGAAGCGCTTTTGACTTCCAGCTGCCAGTGCTCGAAATCGCATTTTTCGAACAATTCTTCCAGTGTCGGGATCGGGCAGGGTTTGATCCAGCCCGGGCCGCCCTTGCGCGCATCATAAGTCACCAGTTCCGCAGCCGTGTGTTCGGCCACTTTGCCGCGGCGGTCGGTGGTGCGTTTGAGGGTCGGGTCGTGGATCACCATCAACTCGCCGTCCTTGGACAGGTGCAGGTCCAGTTCGCAGCGGCGCACGCCGTGCTTGAGGCATTGCTGAAAGCTGGTCAGGGTGTTTTCCGGTGCTTCGCCCTTGGCGCCGCGATGGCCGTAGATGAGAGTCACGGTTCTTCCTTAATAATGGCCGGTTTCGTTTTGTTCGCGCGCCAGGCGTCGTTCTTGTGCCTGTCGCTGCAAGATGTAGCGGGCCAGCAGTTGTCGCTGGGCATCGGACAGGTATTCGAACTCGGTGCCGACGTCGTAGCCGCCGCCCTTGCGGTCGCAATGGGTGACGCGGGCCCGCAGCAACAGGCCGAGGGCTTGTGGCATCAGCACCAGCTTGACCGACAGGTGCGCGCCGACGGCAATGGGCGTCGGATGCTGAAAGTCGATGCCGCCTTCGGAGATGATCACCGGCTGCGGTTCGCCGATCTGTCCGAGCACGGTCAGGGCGACCACCTGGCTCAGCAGATCGATGCGTTTGTTCTGTGATTTCAGGAACGCGGCGATGGTCCTGTCGCGTTCGTTGATCTGGCGCAACAGGTGTTGCGACTCGAATTCGCTCAGGTGCAGTTCGCTGAGCAGGTTGAATAGCGGGGAAGCATCCTGCAACACTTCCTGGCCTGCTGCTTCGGGAGCAGACAGGGGCCGAATTTCCAGTGCGATCGTGTCCTCGATACGGTAGTATTCGCGGCGATCTTCTTCATCTAATGTCGACATGGCGAACCCATGGTAGCGGCGGTGGTCTGAGTGTAAAGCTGGTTATCGACCCCCGCCACAAGGACGTTCCTTTTCCCTCCGAACAAGCCCCGACATGTTCAGACCTCTCTTCGTATTTATCGGCACGCGTTATACCCGTGCAAAACGTCGCAATCATTTTGTGTCATTCATTTCCCTGACCTCGATGATCGGACTCGCCCTCGGCGTGGTCGTGATGATCGTTGTGTTATCGGTCATGAACGGCTTCGATCATGAGATGCGTACCCGTGTGCTGGGCATGGTGCCCCACGCAACCATCGAGTCCGGCGAACCGATCAGCGACTGGCAAAGCCTGGCCGCCAAGGTCAAGCAGAACCCGCAGGTGGCGGCGGTTGCGCCCTTCGTCCAGATGCAGGGCCTGCTGACCAACAACGGCAAGGTTTCCAAAGTGCTGCTCAATGCCATCGACCCTGTGCAGGAACGGCAGGTGTCGATCATTGATAACTTCATGCAGCAGGGCAAACTCGACGACCTGGCGCCGGGCAGTTTCGGCATCGTCATCGGCGACAAGGCGGCAGCCAAGCTCGGCGCGGCGGTTGGCGACAAGCTGACGTTTGTCGCGCCGGAAGTCACCGTGACCCCGGCCGGGATGTTCCCGCGCATGAAGCGCTTTACCGTGGTCGGCATCTTCCATGTCGGCGCCGGTGAGCTGGACGGCTATCTGGGCCTGACCAATCTGCAGGATCTGGCCAGGTTGCACCGCTGGCAACCGGATCAGGTCCAGGGCCTGCGACTGAAGTTCGACGACCTGTTCCAGGCACCGCGCACCGCGTGGACCATCGCCCAGCAGCTCGGCGAAGACCGTTACTACGCCCGCGACTGGACTCGTACCCACGGCAATCTGTATCAGGCGATCCGTATGGAAAAAGCCATGATCGGCCTGCTGTTGCTGCTGATCGTCGCCGTTGCTGCGTTCAACATCATTTCCACGCTGGTGATGGTGGTGAACGACAAGAAGGGCGACATCGCGATCCTGCGTACCCTGGGCGCCACGCCGGGTTCGATCATGGCGACGTTCATGGTCCAGGGCACGGTCATTGGTGTGGTCGGTACGCTGATCGGCGCCGTGGTCGGGATCTTCGCCGCGCTGAACGTCAGCGCCGCGATCGCAGCCCTGGAAGGGCTGATCGGCCACAAGTTCTTGAACGCCGACGTGTATTTCATCGATTACCTGCCGTCGCAAGTGCAGAGCCAGGACGTGTTGATGGTCTGCGCCGCCGCGTTGGTCCTGAGTTTCCTCGCCACCCTGTATCCAGCCTGGCGTGCCGCGCGCACCCAGCCTGCGGAGGCGCTACGTTATGAGTGAGTCGGGCATGAGTGATAAAGCAATCTTGAGCTGCCGCAATCTGGGCAAATCCTACGTGGAAGGCCCGGAATCGGTAGAGGTTCTGGCCGGTCTGCAACTGGAACTGCATCCGGGTGAGCGCGTGGCGATCGTCGGTACGTCGGGTTCGGGCAAAAGTACCTTGCTCAACCTGCTGGGCGGCCTCGATACGCCGACCAAGGGCAGCGTCTGGCTGGCCGGTGAAGAGCTCTCGGCCCTGAACGAAAAGGCCCGTGGCCTGTTGCGCAACCGGTCGCTGGGTTTCGTTTACCAGTTCCACCACTTGCTGCCTGAGTTCACCGCGCTGGAAAACGTCTGCATGCCGCTGCTGATCGGCAAGACCGCGATCCCGGAAGCGCGTCTGCGTGCGACGGCGTTGCTGGAGCGGGTAGGGCTGGGCCATCGCCTGGAGCACAAACCGGCGGAATTGTCCGGTGGCGAACGCCAGCGTGTGGCCATTGCCCGCGCCCTGGTGAACAAGCCAGGCCTGGTGATGCTCGACGAGCCGACCGGCAACCTCGACTCCCACACCGCCCAGGGCATTCAGGATTTGATGCTGGAACTCAGCACCTCGATGCGCACGGCGTTCCTGGTGGTGACCCACGACATGAACCTGGCTCGCCAGATGGATCGCGTCCTGCATTTGCAGGAAGGTTGCCTGACCCCCATCTGATTGGCTAAAACCCGGCACACTGAACAGTGCGTCGGGTCTTTTATTTTTATACGGTGCCCCAGCGAATGTTCAGACCGTTATCGATCTTTATCGGCACGCGCTATACCCGCGCCAAGCGCCGCAATCGCTTTGTTTCCTTCATCTCGATGACCTCGATGATCGGCCTCGCCCTGGGCGTGCTGGCGATGATCGTGGTGCTGTCGGTGATGAACGGCTTCCAGCGCGAAATGAGCTCGCGCATCCTCGGCATGGTGCCCCACGCGACCATCGTCGGCGTGAACCCTATCGACGATTGGCAGCCGGTGGCCGCCGCGGCGATGAAGAATCCTGAAGTCACCGCCGCCGTGCCATTCACCGAGATGGAAGGCATGCTGTCCTACAAGGGCACCATGCAGCCGATCCAGGTCAGCGGGGTCGATCCGGCGCTGGAAAGCAAGGTCTCGATCGTTGCCAAGCACATTGTTCAGGGGCGTCTCGACGCCTTGAAGCCGGGCGAATTCGGCGTGGTGATCGGCGAGATCACCGCGCGGCGCTTGCGCTTGAACGTCGGCGACAAGATCACCCTGATCGTGCCGGAAGTCAGCAATGCGCCGGGTGGCATCACCCCGCGCATGCAGCGGCTGAACGTGGTGGGCGTGTTCAAGGTCGGCGCCGAACTGGACGGTTCGATGGCGCTGATCCACATGGCCGATGCCGCGCAGATGCAGCACTGGCAACCGAATCAGGTGCAGAGCGTGCGCCTGGCGGTGAAGGATCTGTACGCCGCGCCGCAAGTATCGAGCGACATCGCGACCGGCCTGGGCGCCGCCTACAAGGCTGACGACTGGACTCACACCCAGGGCAGTCTGTTCAGTGCGATGAAAATGGAAAAAACCATGATCGGCCTGCTGTTGCTGATGATCGTCGCCGTGGCGGCGTTCAACATCATCGCCACCCTGATCATGGTGGTCAACGACAAGGGCGCGGACATCGCCATCCTGCGCACCATCGGCGCCACACCTCGGCAGATCATGGCGATCTTCATGGTGCAGGGCACGGTGATCGGGATTGTCGGCACCTTGATCGGTGGTGTGCTGGGCGTGATCGCGGCGTTGAACGTCAGTGAACTGGTGGGCTGGATGGAGCGGGTCAGCGGGCAGCACATCTTCAGTTCCGATGTGTACTTCGTCAGCAACTTGCCGTCCGAATTGCAGGGCGCGGATGTGCTGTTGATCTGCTCCGCCGGTTTCATCATGAGCTTTCTGGCGACGGTTTATCCGGCGTGGCGGGCGGCGAAAGTCGAGCCGGCTACCGCGTTGCGGTATTCGTAGTCCGTTAGACCGCGAGGGGGCCAGTCCTGCTGGCCTCAGTCCTTTCTTGGCAACTCAATTATGAACCGCGTCCACCCCTGGGCCGATTCGCAACGAATCTGCCCGCCATGGGCGCGGATGATCGACTGGGTGATCGCCAATCCCAATCCCGCATGCTCACTGCTGCCTTCACGGCGCGCGGGGTCTGCCCGGTAGAAGCGGTCAAACAAACGCGGCACCAGGTCCTCGGAAATCCCTTCACCACTGTTTTCAACGGTCAGGCTCAAGCCTGCCGGTTTCTCGACAATCTTTACCCGCACCTCACCACCGGCCGGGGTAAACCGCAACGCATTGTCCAGCAAATTGGACAGTGCCCGGCGCAACATGCTGCGATCGCCCTGCATACTCGCGTGGCCGTCACGACTCAACTTCACCCGGGCGTCCTCAGCCAGCGGCGCAAAAAACTCCAGCAGCACATCCGCTTCTTCCGCCAGGTCCAGCGGTTCGCGCTTGGGCATCAGCAAACCGTGATCAGCCTTGGCCAGGTACAGCATGTCGTTGACCAGTTGCGCCATCCATTGCAGTTCTTCGAGGTTGCTGTGCAGCGCCTCGCGGTAATCCTCAAGGGGGCGAGGGCGGGTGAGGGTGACTTGGGTGTGGGTCAGCAGGTTCGACAGCGGTGTGCGCAGTTCATGGGCGATGTCGGCGGAGAAGGCCGAGAGCCGCTGAAAAGAGTCATCGAGGCGTCCGAGCATGGCGTTGAAGCTGTGGGCCATTTCCGCAAGCTCCGGTGGCATGTCTGCTTCCGGCAGACGGGCGTTGAGTGATTGCGCCGACACGCCGCTGGCGACCGCACTCATACGCAGCAACGGACGCAAACCACTGCGCGCCGCCCAGGCACCGAGCAGGGCGGTAGCCAGGGCCGAGAGGCCGACCGTCAGCCAGATCAGGTGCTGCATGCGCTGCAGAAAGTGCTGGTGATGGGTGATGTCCAGCAACAAGGTCAGTTGCGGTGAGTCGGGTTTGTCGAGGAACAGCGGCGCATTCAGGACGCGGTAATCGGTGCCGTCGTCGCTCACTGTCGACAGGCCACGCTTGCGCGGTAAATCTTTGGGCACGCTGGGCGAGCTGTCGTACATGCGTTGGCCGTCACTGCTAATGATGCGCAGCGAAAGATCGGCCTGTCGGCTCAATTCATCGGCCAGCCTGGCCTCGGCGTCGCCGGCCTGAATGTCATCCAGCGCCCGGCGTAAACCAATCAATTTGTCATCCAGCAACTGCTGGTCCAACTCGACAAAGTGCGCCTCGCTGGCGCGGCTGAACAACACCCCGGCGAACAACGACACCACCGCAGTGCAGGCGGCAAACAGCAGTGCCAGGCGGTTGCTTAATGAAAGCCGGCGCATCAGGCGGGGCGCTCTTCAAGGACGTAACCCATGCCGCGCACGGTGTGAATCAACTTGTTCGGGAAATCGTCGTCGATCTTCAGGCGCAACCGGCGGATCGCCACTTCGATGACGTTGGTGTCGCTGTCGAAATTCATGTCCCACACCTGGGACGCGATCAGCGACTTGGGTAGAACTTCGCCCTGGCGCCGCAGGAGCATTTCCAGCAGGGCGAATTCCTTGGCGGTCAGGTCGATGCGCTGACCGTTACGCTCGACCCGGCGACGGATCAGGTCCAGGCGCAAATCGGCCAGTTGCAGGCTGGTTTCCTGGGGCGTGGCGCTGCCGCGACGCAGCAGGCTGCGAACCCGGGCCAGCAGTTCGGAGAAGGCGAAAGGTTTGACCAGGTAATCGTCGGCGCCCAGTTCCAGGCCATGGACTCGGTCCTCCACCGCATCTCGTGCGGTCAGAAACAGTACCGGCGTGTCCAGGCCTGCACCGCGCACCGCTTGCAGAATCTGCCAGCCATCGCGTCCGGGCAGCATCACATCGAGAATCAACAAGGCGTAATCGCCACTCAAGGCCAGCTGCTGGCCGGTGGTGCCGTCTGCCACCAGTTCGGTATTGAACCCGGCCTCGGTCAGGCCCTGGCGCAGGTATTGGCCGGTTTTCGGTTGGTCTTCGACGATCAGCAGTTTCATGGGCGACTCGGGTAGTTGGAACAGGTGCGTTATACCGTGGGCGGCGAGGAAGCTGGCCAATCTGACAAAGTTGTAATCTGCCTGTCAGGTAGCTGGCAGAGCCGGCTGGTAGAGTTTCCCACAAGCTGAACCTCATCTTGTTGGAGTACGACTATGTTTTTGCAAAAGCGTCTGGCACTGGCCGCTTGTTTGCTGACTCTGAGTTTAGGGCTGGAAGCCTCACCGGCGCAGACCTACGATTTCGGTCAACCGGCCTCGGCCGCCCAGGCCACCCGCAGCGTTGAAGTGGTAATGGGCGATATGACCTTCAGCCCCAAGACCATCGATATCAAGGCCGGGGAAACCGTGCGTCTCGTACTGGTGAATAAAGGCCAGTTGCTGCATGAATTCAACCTCGGCGATGCACCGATGCATGCCAGGCATCAGCAGGAAATGCTCCAGATGCAGCAAAGCGGCATGCTGATGCCTACAGGCATGAAGGCCATGAACCACGGTTCCATGGCCGGAATGGATCATGGCGCCATGGATCACGGCATGAAGCATGACGACCCCAACAGTGTGTTGGTGGAGCCGGGTAAAACCGCCGAGCTGACCTGGACCTTCACCAAGGCCACTAACCTGGAATTTGCCTGCAACATCCCCGGCCATTACCAGGCCGGTATGGTCGGCAAACTGACAGTCAGTCAGTAAGCACTCAAAGGCGGGAGCAAAGGCTGGTAGAATCCGCTGATTCTTCAGTCAGGTTTCCGCCATGCATCCCGCAGCCGAACATTCGCCGCTGGGCAAATCCAGCGAATACATCGCCACCTACACGCCGTCCTTGCTGTTCCCGATCCCGCGCACAGCGAAATGGGCCGAGCTGGGCCTGACCGCGCAAACTCTGCCGTACAAGGGCGTGGACTTCTGGAACTGCTTCGAGCTGTCGTGGCTATTGCCGTCCGGCAAGCCTGTGGTGGCGATCGGCGAATTCAGCATCCCGGCGGATTCGCCGAACATCATCGAGTCGAAGTCGTTCAAGCTGTACCTCAACTCGTTGAACCAGACGCCATTTGCCGACACCGCCAGCCTTGAAGCGACGCTGGTGAAAGACCTCTCGGCCGCTGCCGGCAAATCGGTGGGCGTGCGGGTTCGCAGCCTGAAAGAGGTAGAGGCGGAAGGCGTCGTGGCGTTGCCGGGTGTGTGCATCGATGACCTGGACATCAGTGTCAGCAACTATGAGCATCCGCGTCCGGAACTGCTGCGTTGCGATGAGTCGCGCATCGTTGAAGAGTGCGTGCACAGCCACTTGCTCAAATCCAACTGCCCGGTCACCAGTCAGCCGGACTGGGGCAGCGTGGTGGTGGAGTATCGTGGCGCGGCGCTGGATCACGCGAGTTTGCTGGAATACATCGTGAGCTTCCGCCAGCACTCGGACTTCCATGAGCAGTGCGTAGAGCGGATTTTCCTCGACCTGCAGCGGTTGCTGAAGCCGGAGAAATTGACGGTGTACGCGCGGTATGTGCGTCGTGGTGGATTGGACATCAACCCGTATCGCAGCACCGAAGAGGTGCAACTGCCGAACCATCGCTTGGTCCGACAATAAAGAGCCAGTGTGGGATTGCATTTGCACATCCCGGATATGAAAAAGCCCCGCTATCGATAGCGGGGCTTTTTTGCATCTGGCAGGTTCAGATCCCCATATTGCCCAAGGCTTGCACAATGTTGCGCAAGGTGCCGGCCAATGTGGGATGTTCGAGTTCGAAGCGCTCGACGGCCAGATTCACATTGTCGGCGAGGTTGGTGTCCTGGGTTTTGGTTTCCAGCTCAAGCTCCAGTTGGATCTGTTGCATCAGCGCGTGCAGGTCTTCGCGCTCGGCTTCGGTCAGTGGCGGATTCTGTTCCAATTGCTCGCGCAGTTTATTGAGCTGATCTTGCAGTTCGCGGGCGGGCATGGCGTTCTTCCTTTTATCAATAGGCACTGGCATAGACCGCAGCGGCGCGCCAAAAGGTCTATGGCTGACCTTTAGATTAATCCACTCGCGCGCAACCTGCATGATCTCAGTCAGGGCTTTTCGCCTTTGAGCCGACGCAGGCTGATATCGGCCAGGCAGGTATCGAGCTCGCCCAGATGATCGATCACCGAATGCACGCCAAGGCCGAACAACTGCACCGTCGCCTTGCCGCGCAAGTGTTCCCGTTCCTTCTGGCTCAAGGCTTGCCATTCGTTCGGCGCGAGCCCGCATAGTGAGCCGCACGACGCCAGGCCGATGGTCCACAGCCCGGCGTTCAGGCCCGATTGCAGCAGTCGCGGCTCGCCGCTGACCAGCACGCAACCGTCCAGGCGCTCGACATTCAACGCCATCAAGGCTTGCCAGCAGGCATTCGGGGCCGGCCATGGATTGATTGTTTCCGAGTGTTGCAAAGATTTGATCCAGGCCGGAAGTGCGACGGCCAGAGAATGGCTGAGGGCAGGGGGTAGTTCATCAAGCCAGGCGCAGGGAATCCGTTGTCGCTGCAAGCTGGACAGGCTCTCCAGGGCGCCGGGCGTGACCTCGGCATGCTCGGCAGAAACGGTGCCGTGCTGACGCGTGCGCGCGCCGAAATCCACCAGGCAACCACTGAGACCGAACAGCACGGCGGTCAGATTCGGTGCGGCAAGGGGCAAGACTTCGGCGTGCGGCATGGAAACGTCCCTGAAATAGCGACAAGGCTATTCATGGACGATGACAATCGAGTGACACGGATGTGAATCGCTCGCCGTCAGGAGGCGTCGTTCGTAGACCATCGTGCACGATGCTGCCTAAACCGGGTTTTCCGTCATATACTAGCGGTCTTTGCGCCTGGGCCAAGCGCCCGCGTCAGTACAATCCAAGGAGTTTCTTATGCGCTGGAGCAATCGACTCGCTCAGCTTTGTATGTGTGCCAGTGTATTGCTGGTTCCGTTTGCGACTCAGGCCGCCACGGAAGAAGACCCTTGGGAAAGCATCAACCGCCCGATCTACAAATTCAACGACTTTGTCGACACCTACGCACTGAAGCCGTTGGCTCAGGGCTACCAGTTCGTCACACCGCAGTTCCTGGAAGACGGCATCCACAACATGTTCCGCAACGTCGGCGATGTGACCAACCTCGCCAACGATGTGTTGCAGGCCAAGCCCGCTGCGGCTGGCGTCGACACCGCACGTTTGATCTTCAACACCACCTTCGGCCTGCTGGGCTTCTTCGACGTGGGCACCAAGATGGGCCTGCACCGCAACGACGAAGACTTCGGCCAGACCCTCGGTTACTGGGGCGTGGGCAGCGGTCCGTACGTGATGCTGCCGCTGCTGGGTCCAAGCACCTTGCGTGATACGCCTTCCAAGTATGTCGACGGCTATACCGGTCCGTACCCTTACATCAACGATATACCGGTACGTAACTCGATTTACGGCCTGAACATCGTCGACACTCGCGCCAGCCTGTTGTCAGCCGAGAAACTGGTCACTGGCGACAAATACACCTTTATTCGCAATGCATACCTGCAAAACCGCGAATTCAAGGTCAAGGACGGTAAGGTCGAAGACGATTTTTAATCTCGACCGGTAAAACGAAGAGGGCGGCCAATTGGCCGCCTTCTTTCGTTTGGCTTGCGGGTGAAGTCAGGGCTATTTCATCTTCAGGATTGTAAGCCCGAGTTTCTGGCCGCCACCGTCCTGTGCTTTCACCCACACCACCTCGGTGTCGGCTTCAAGGCCTTTGAGCGCTGCGTGATCGGAATCGATCCGCACGCTGAGCCGGTCACCGACCTTGAATGAGCGGGGCGCCTCCAGCTGCATGCCACTGCTGGAAAGGTCGATGCAGACGGCTTGCACCTCATCGCCTTCATGAATCAGCGACACATCGGCATCAACCCGCATGCGGATGAAATCGCGCTTTTCGCTGTAGTCCCGATCGGTTTGGCTCATGGGCTCGATCCTTCCTTTGGGTTACGGTTTTGCCTGTTCTTATAACTCTCGGTGATTTGACAAGTAAAGACGTCAAGCGACCATCGGCGTGAGCTTGAAACGCCTCGCGGATGGGAGTACCGTCTGCGCCTTAGAAGGGCACCTCTGGTGGAACAGTGAGTAGGGCAAACGCTCGAAAACGGTGCAGCAGAGAGGCTAGAAAGCGAATCCAGTAGTGTGTGCAGGGCCAAATGCCCAGCCTGCTACGCCAACCTAATTCTGGCGCCGTTTGCCCACATGCCAAAAACCAGTGCCACGCTGCTGATAATCGATGATGACGAAGTAGTGCGTGCGAGCCTCGCGGCCTACTTGGAAGACAGTGGTTTCAGTGTCCTGCAGGCCAGCAATGGCCAGCAGGGTCTTCAGGTATTCGAGCAAGACAAGCCCGACTTGGTCATCTGCGATCTGCGCATGCCGCAGATGGGCGGACTCGAACTCATTCGCCAGGTCACCGAACTGTCGCCGCAAACCCCGGTAATCGTGGTTTCGGGCGCCGGCGTGATGAACGACGCCGTCGAGGCCCTGCGCCTGGGCGCAGCGGACTACCTGATCAAGCCTCTCGAAGATCTCGCCGTACTCGAGCACTCCGTGCGCCGTGCCCTGGATCGTGCGCGTCTGCTGCTGGAAAACCAGCGCTACCGCGAGAAGCTGGAAAAGGCCAACCGCGAGCTCGAAGCCAGCCTGAACTTGCTCCAGGAAGACCAGAACGCCGGTCGCCAGGTGCAGATGAACATGCTGCCGGTGAGCCCCTGGACCATCAACGAGTTCCAGTTTGCGCACCAGATCATCCCGTCGCTGTACCTGTCGGGCGATTTCGTCGACTACTTTCGGGTCGACGAGCGTCGGGTAGCGTTCTACCTGGCGGACGTTTCCGGTCATGGCGCCTCTTCAGCCTTCGTTACCGTGCTGCTGAAGTTCATGACCACGCGCTTGCTGTTCGAATCCAAGCGCAACGGCACATTGCCGGAATTCAAGCCTTCAGAAGTCCTTGGTCATATCAACCGGGGCCTGATCAGTTGTAAGCTGGGTAAACACGTCACAATGGTCGGTGGAGTCATCGACGAGGAGACAGGTTTGTTGACCTATAGCATCGGCGGTCATCTGCCGTTGCCCGTGTTGTACACGCCAGACAGTGTTCGTTACCTGGAAGGGCGTGGTCTGCCGGTGGGCCTCTTCAATGAAGCCACCTACGAAGACCACGTACTGGAGCTGCCGCCGGTATTCAGCCTGACGCTGATGTCTGATGGCATTCTGGACCTTTTGCCAGAACCCACACTCAAAGATAAAGAAGCTGCTTTGCCTCAACGGGTGAAAGCGGCGGGCGGCAGCCTGGATGGTCTGCGCCAGGTTTTTGGATTGGCCACGCTAGGGGAGATGCCGGATGATATCGCCCTGTTGGTGTTGAGCAGGAATCTTTAATGAGTACCGGTAGAATCCAGTTCGCCGAGCAGGACGGCACCTTCGTCCTGAAGTTCGTCGGTGAAGTTCGCCTGACCCTGTGTTCGGCGTTGGATGCGACTATTGAGCGGATCTTCACTGCGTTGAACTTCAACGCCATCGTGATCGACCTGACTGAAACCCGTAGCATCGACAGCACCACCCTGGGCCTGCTGGCCAAGCTGTCGATCCTGTCGCGGCAAAAAGTCGGCCTGTTGCCGACTGTCGTCACCACCCACGAAGACATCACCCGTCTGCTGCAGTCGATGGGCTTCGAGCAAGTGTTCAACATCGTTGACCGCCCGATCCCATGCCCTGAATGCCTGACCGACCTGCCAGACCAGGACCAGTCCGAAGAAGTGGTGCGGATCAAAGTCCTCGAAGCACACAAAATCCTCATGGGCCTGAACGACTCCAACCGTGAGGCGTTTCATGACCTGGTGAACGCGCTGGAGCGTCACTGATTAATTCCCTGTGGGAGCGGGCTTGCCCGCGAAGGCGCCCTAACAATCACCACATCTTCCAGTGCTAAGCCCATTACCCGAATTCAACGCAAAAAAAGGGCGAACCCATGGTTCGCCCTTTTTGCATCCAGCTAACTCAAATCACAGCTTGGCCTGCAACAACGCCTCAAGCTTCTCCTGGTCCCGAGCAAACTGACGAATGCCCTCAGCCAGCTTCTCGGTCGCCATCGCATCCTCGTTGGACAACCAACGGAACTGCGCTTCATTCAAGCTCAGACGCGCTTCACCCGTATGCCCCGGCACCAATTTGCGCTCCAGCTTGCCGGTATCCGCCGCCAGTTTCTCCAGCAGATCAGGGCTGATGGTCAACCGATCACAACCGGCCAACTGTTCGATCTGATTCAGATTACGGAAGCTGGCACCCATCACTACGGTTTTGTAGTCATTGGCCTTGTAGTAGTTGTAGATGCGCGTCACCGACTGCACGCCCGGATCATCCGCGCCGGTGTAGTCGTTGCCGGTGGCCTTCTTGTACCAGTCGTAGATACGGCCCACGAACGGCGAAATCAGGAAAACTCCAGCGTCAGCACATGCCGCCGCCTGAGCGAAAGAGAACAGCAAGGTCAGGTTGGTCTGAATGCCTTCCTTTTCCAGCTTCTCGGCAGCGCGGATGCCTTCCCAGGTCGAAGCGATCTTGATCAGCACACGGTCACGGCCAACGCCGGCCTTTTCGTACAAGTCGATCAGACGGTGCGCACGCTTCAATACGGCGTCAGTGTCGAACGACAGGCGCGCATCCACTTCAGTGGAAATACGGCCAGGAATCACCTTCAGAATCTCTTGCCCCACCGCCACACCAAAACGGTCACTGGCCAGGCCCACATCGCCCTTGCAGTCGCTGACGCAAGCGTTCAGCAACTCGGCATAACCGGGAATGGCCGCCGCTTTGAGCAGCAGGGAAGGGTTGGTGGTGGCGTCCACGGGTTTAACGCGAGCGATTGCTTCGAAGTCGCCAGTGTCGGCAACCACGGTGGTCATTTGTTTGAGTTGTTCCAGCTTGGAAGTCATGGGCGTGCTCTGTCCTATGGGTCTAATGACATTACCCGAGCGCTGACAGCCACTCAAGGGTGCATGTGCGTATCGAAGGCCCCAGTGGCAACATCCTGGAAACAGATGTTTGAAAGGCGGGGCGTGGTCTCGGTAAATACGATGCTGAAATGGAGGGCAGGTTCAATGGAGGTGACGGTTAGCGTGCTGAGCAGGCCTGGGTCATGTCCTCAATGCTTACCGATTTGACCAGCTTGCGAATTAGACCTTTGAGCGCTCGGGTCGAACAAGTGACGGCCGCCATTTCAAAGCGGCCATTTTCTAACGAGACAGAGCGCGGACACCGGCGCGCGAAACCTGCAAGTGAGTGACGAGGGATTAACGTCCCTCCAACAACTCTGCCGCCTGATCCAGCAACGCCAACGGCTCTTTAGCCTTGTGAATATCCACCGACAACAACTGCCGAAACTTGCGTGCCCCCGGAAACCCGGTGCCCAGCCCCAGTACATGCCGAGTGATGTGGTGCATCGCGCCACCCGCCAGCAGATGCTCGGCAATATAAGGCCGCAACTGCGCCAGCGCCTCGGCCCGAGTGATCACCGGCGCGGTGCTGCCGAACAGCTGCTGATCCACCTCAGCCATCACATAAGGGTTGTGATACGCCTCACGGCCCAGCATCACACCGTCGAACGTCTGCAAATGCTCGTGACAGGCCTCCAGCGTCTTGATCCCGCCGTTGAGAATAATCTCCAGCTCCGGAAAATCCGCCTTCAACCGCGCCGCCACGTCATAACGCAGAGGCGGAATGTCGCGGTTCTCCTTCGGCGACAACCCCTCCAGAATCGCAATCCGCGCATGCACGGTAAAACTCGTGCACCCGGCATCCCGAACCGTGCCGACGAAATCACACAACTCCTCGTAACTGTCCCGCCCATTAATCCCGATCCGATGCTTCACCGTCACCGGAATCGACACCGCATCACGCATCGCCTTCACACAATCGGCCACCAACTGCGGATGCCCCATCAGGCACGCGCCGATCATATTGTTTTGCACCCGATCACTCGGGCAGCCGACATTCAGGTTCACCTCGTCGTAACCGTGCTCCTGGGCCATGCGGGCGCAGGCGGCCAGGTCCAATGGAACGCTGCCGCCGAGCTGAAGAGCTAATGGGTGCTCGGCTTCGTTGTGACGCAGGAAGCGGTCGTGATCGCCGTTGAGGAGCGCTCCGGTGGTGACCATTTCGGTGTAGAGGAGGGCGTGCTTGGAGAGCAGGCGCAGGAAGAAACGGCAGTGGCGGTCGGTCCAATCCATCATCGGCGCCACGCTAAAGCGTCTAGACACTGTAGAGCTTGAATTTACTGAGTATGTAGCTGATTTCTGTACCATTTCGCTCTACGTGTTCAAAGCCGGTTTTAGGGGGTAAATGGGCGTTTTGAGGGGCGTTGATACAATGTACCAACCTCTTTAACAATTGTACCAGTTGACTATGGCCACGATCAGAGCACGCAAGCGCACCGACGGCGGCACCAGTTACACGGCACAGATACGCCTGTTCCGATATTGTCAGGCAAGATTAAGCTCAGGCCCGACATCTAACGTGACTCAACCGAACGTGCCTCAGTCGGCTTCGTCTCTATTTGCGCGCCATGCCAGCGCCAGTGATAAACGTGACTAGCGCCAATGGCGTAAAGCCGATGTATCCAATGCTTGCCACGCTTCGGAGTGACACAGTTGATCCTTCGTCAGCCAGAGTCCTGCGTGCGGGCACAGGGACTCGGCGGGGAGTGCCAGCAGGTCGCTCAACTTCATTGCGCTGATTGAGCCTCGGTCTCTTTCATCCTCGGCTTCCCAGTCGCGCAGAAATAGACGCACCTTCAAGACATTGGCATTAAAACCTTCAAACTGTGGTCGATTGTGGAGCCACTGAGGTGAATGCCTCAAGGTTCGCTCCTGGACATCCAACAGCAAGATCTGCCATGCCAAGCGACCTCCGTGGTCATCGTCGACGTTGGTATGGAGTCGAGTCAGCGCGAGATAACGTGCATCCTCGGACCAGATCATCGAGGGCGCGAGATGGCTGATGGCGCAACCGGACGCCGTCAGCAAATGCCCGCCCAGGCGTGGGCTCTGGACGCGTAGCCAACTGTCGGCGTATTCGGTTTCACAACCGAACAGCCACGCGGCATCTTTATCCATCGGTGCTGGCTGGACAAAGTTTCCATCGGCGATTGCAGACTGTGGCTGTTGAACCAGGCGCCAATCGGGGAGGGCGCTCAGGCCTTGTTGGCTGACATTGAGCTCACACCACTCGTAGTAAAGCCGGGAGTCCTGTCGATACTGGCAAAATGCAGCGGCATCGTCCGCCTCGGAAGGCGATTGATCAAAGCGCTGCAATGGACTGCTTTGCCGATCCTGATCCAGACGACCTCGAATCACTGCCAGGCTCAGTCTCGGCCCACGAAAGTCCAACAATCGTGCGACCAACAGAGGAGGGCTGTTCATCAATTGTCGTTCCAGTGCGTCGACCACCACCACGTGACCTGCTGTGGCGGGCGGCAGGGCGAACGGTATTAATGCGATGTAACGTCCAGTGTCTGAAACTCGATGATCGAGCAGCCAAACGCCCGGTAACTCCCAGCCCCCAATCTTGCAGGTATAACCCCCGAGCCCCAGGCTGTTGTCTTGCCGCCAGCTAAATTGAGCCCGCGTATCACCCGTCAATGGTGCCGACTCGACCATCGTCGCGCCTCGCTGTCCATCACCCACCAGAGGCACGGCCAACCGCACGCGAGTCAGGTGCCGCTGTGCAACCTGCACCCGGCCGTTCGGATCATGGCCCACCTGAGATTCACAGTCGCTGTGTATGTTGTACAAGCCATAACCATAGCGACCGCGATCAGGCTGCGGGTAGTCGAAGTAGGACGATAGCCGCAGGTAGTGGTCATCCAGCTCCAGGGGGTCGCTCCAACCCACGGAAGGTTCGCTGTCGGCAGATAGCCACGGACAAGGCAATGCTTGCCAGCCGCGGTCTACGTGCCAGAGCCAGTATTCGAGGGCTTGCGGTTGCTCATCATCCATCCGTGCATGGCAAGCGAACGAGCGACTATCGTGATTCCAGATGATTGAGGTATCGGCCCTGATCAGCAACGAAGTGGGCTCACCGTTTATGCTCACGCGGTATTCCGGGCTCATCAGCGGGGCGCAAGGCTGTGGCAATTCACGCAGGCTGGCCGGCAGCGCCAGACAGGCGTCCAAACTTTGCTGACCATCGGGAGACGTATGCCGGAACGCGTCGAGCGCAAGGTTTTTTTGCCAGTCACCAGGCTCAACCCAAAGGTCAATAACGGGCACCAGGCTGACCTTTTCAGCCGTCGTCAGCAGTTGCTCCAGGCTGATCTCCCGTGCGCCGTTGTCGACCAGAGGACTGTAACGCCCACTCAGGATGCCGTCGTTAAAGGCATCCAGTTCCCAAAATTCATCACACGAACACTGGTAAAGCTGACGCAACTGTCGATCCAGAATCACCAACCCCCAGGCTTGGCGCGAGGGTAAAGGCGCGGCGAAATAACGTCCGTCATTCGAGAAGCGAGCCGACGACCCAAGGCCCTGGAGCAGCACTCCATCGGGAAACAGGTAATCGCACAGCACGGGCCCGCCCATGGCGATTTCGCTGTAGTTGAACACCCTGATGGGCTCGCCCTCGGGAGTTTGCTGAGGTTCGTCCCCACCCCAGGCACTGGCGCCACCTGAAGACTGACCAGGCGATAGCGGTGACGACTTGGCCTGTGTTTTATCGACCAGGCCAAAACGTCTTTCCAAGTGACTGACGCAAGCCAGCCCGAAGAACATCACAGCCGCTGCCCCCGCAATATCCCAGTACGCCGGCAAAGCCCTGCCCAGATTAAAACCCAGGCCTAGTGCGGCAGAGGTCATCAGCCGTGCAGCCCCTCGGCCGGTTCGTTGCCAACCGGCCCGCGCGGTCAGCCACATTAAGGCAGTACAACCCAGTACCACACCGAGTGCCCATAACAGCGGTAGTACCGCCACGAGGAAAATCGGGATCAACAGTACGGCGATTTGCCAAAGTAGATCGAGCAATAATCGAGGCAGGCTTTTTTCGTCAGTACGTTGATCCGAAGAGTGACTCACCTCGAGAATAAATGGGCGATTTCAAATAAGCGTGTTTGCGTAAAAGAGAGATGCTGAGTTACCAACGACCAGCCTGACCGACGCAAAATGGGGCGACGCAGAAGCGGCGGGAGAGCAGGGCGAGTGTGGCAGTGATTGGTGGCATTGGCGTTTCTGGAATGGGTGAGGCTGGGAGGTGGGGAGTTTATCAGGATTGGGCTTGCGGGGCTCAGGTGAGTCTAGCGGAGGTAGTTGAGAGCGAGTGAAAACAGGAACGGAAGGGGTTGAGTGAATTGCAACAAAGAGCCATCGATATACGGACACCCCTGTAAGTTAATACGTGGTGTGCGCGTAATTACTTAGTGAGGTCAGTACTAAGTAGTAGCTAATTTTTTAACGTATGCGGCGAGCTCCAATTAATGCCATTGATGCTTGATTTCCTGCCACTGGTCGTCTGAAAGCCACTTATCTGCCGCCGGAAAGAAAATATTCTCCTCGGCGTCCATGTGATCGTAATATTTTTTGATGAAGTCATCGATAGTGTCAGCAATTACTCTCGTTTCGTGAGTTGTATCCTTCAGCATCTTCAACTGTCCAGCAATGCGCCCAAATGCCTGATGATCTCGCTCGATATCCTTGACCCGTTGGTGGATCGGCGCCTCAGTCTCTAGCAAGGCCAGCCGAATAAGTTCTTCATTTTCATGGTGGTGTCGCTCTGCATCACCATGCAAGGCTTCCAGCATCGTGAACAACAGCTTGCAGTCATCAGTTCCATCGGGTTCATGTCTGATTTTCCTCAGCAACTCTTTGATCTGCGTAATTTTCATAGACACTTCGTGATGATAGGTCAGAAGCTCTTTCAACAAAACGTTCATGTCAAATCCTCGTCACGACACCAGATCATCACAGAAATATGTTTTTTAACCAGTCACTCCAAAAGACGCCTGAATTTCAATAATTTCAATATCTTGTTAAGCGCACTCGCTGACACTGTTCAATCTTTTTAGTATAGGCGAGCACAAAGCTCCCACCCCGGGAAATTTTCCGCCTTTGGAAAAAATTGAAATATCGAGTGTATGTTTATATGCACTATCTGATCTGCCGGATCTGCGCCCGCGAAAACGGAATGAGAAAGCAGCGCCCAAATCGATGCGGTGGCAGCTGTGCGCGGGTCTGCAAGACCGGGAAACCAGGAACCCGGCAGACCCGAAGGTCTCCCGCACAAAGCCGCCATTGAGCAGGTGTGTCGCTTCAGAAAAAACAAGGATGCTGAACCAACGCTGTCGCTCAGCAATGTTTCATCAAGTTGGGCAGGCTCGCGGCATAGGATGACCACCTAAGACCGTGCTGCCTCACCTCCAGCCCACAGGAAACAACAAGATGATCTCGAACCTCTTCAAAGCCATGCTGATCACCGGTGCTTTGCTCTTGAGCGCCTGTTCGGGTGTGAGCACCAGTTCCTGCTTTTCAGAAGGCTGCCAACAATTCGATGGCCATAACCCCAACAAGGTGAACTTTGGTGGGAGCGCCATCGGCAACAGCTTTAATGAGTACAGCTCGGGCTTGCTGCACGACTAAGGAATGACGCAACGGCTGGGGTGTTTTCGCCGTTGCGTGATTTACCTGATGAACCGCGTGTTCTGATTTTACGACTGCTGCGCAGCCGAACGCAGGCTGCGCCAGCTGCTACGGGGAATGGACTAACGGGCTATTTAGCCTCTGGCACCGCGATCCACTGACCCAGAATTTTCTGGTAATTCCCCGTCACCTTGGCCAAATGCAGCCACTGATCGACATACATCTTCCAGCTGATGTCATCCCGCGGCAGCAGATATGCCTTCTCCCCATACTGCATGTATTGCGTCGGGTTGACCGCGCACAACCCCGGTTTGAGTTTCTGCTGATACAGCGCTTCCGACGCATCGGTGATCATCACGTCAGCCTTCTTGTCCAGCAGTTCCTGGAAGATGGTCACGTTGTCGTGCAGCTGCAATTGCGCCTTGGGCAGGAAGGCGTGGACGAAGGCTTCGTTGGTGCCGCCGGCCGGTTCGACCAGGCGAACCGAAGGCTGGTTGATTTGTTCGAGGGTCTGGTATTTCGCCTGATCTTCGCAGCGCACCAGCGGGATTTTGCCGTCGACGTCCAGGGTGGTGCTGAAGAAGGCTTTTTTCTGGCGTTCCAGGGTGACGGAGATGCCGCCGACGCCGATGTCGCATTTGCCCGCGAGCATGTCGGGCATCAGGGTTTTCCAGGTGGTCTGGACCCACTCGACCTTCACGCCCAGGCTGTCGGCGAGCGAGCGGGCCATGGCGATGTCGATGCCCGAGTATTCGCCGTCTTCACCTTTGAAGGTATAGGGTTTGTAGTCGCCTGTGGTGCAAACGCGCAGTTGGCCTTGTTGCAGGACGGTGTCCAGGTGCGAAGGGCTTTGCTCTGCCTGAGCGCCGCAGGATAGCGCCAGCAGGCCACTGAGCAGCAATGTGCTTTTTATGGTTTTCATCGTTATCGGGCTTTTGTGATGGAGTGGGGGGCAAGGCTGGATCAGTGTAGTGAAACCGCTTCCTGGCTGTCAGCAATGTGCTCAGTCAATCACGGCCCGGCGCAGGCGCAAGGCATTGAACACCACTGAGGCAGAGCTCACGCTCATGGCCAGTGCCGCCACCAACGGGGACAGCAAATGCCCGGTCAACGGGTAGAACAACCCGGCGGCGAGGGGGATGCCCATAGCGTTGTAGGCCAGGGCAAAGGCAAGGTTCTGGTGCATGTTGCGCACGGTTGCCACCGACAGGTTGCGGGCATGCAGAATGCCGAGCAGGTCGCCCTTGACCAGGGTGACTTGAGCGCTGTTCATCGCGACATCGGTGCCAGTGCCCATGGCGATACCGACATCGGCACGGGCCAGGGCCGGGGCATCGTTGATGCCGTCGCCGGCCATTGCCACTCGGTGCCCGCGTTCCTGCATACCGGCGGCCAGGCGTTCCTTGTCCTGTGGCTTGACCTCGCCGTGGACTTCTTCGATACCCAGTTGACGGGCGACGGCACGGGCAGTGGTGAGGCCGTCTCCGGTCGCCATGATCACCCGCACGCCATCGGCCTGCAGGCGTTCGACAGCGAGCCGGGTGGTGGGTTTGATCGGGTCGGCGACGGCGAGCAACCCCGCGAGCACGCCATCCACGGCCAGGTACATGATGCTGGTTCCGTCGCTGCGCAGTTGCTCGGCTTGAGGTTGCAAGGCTTCCAGGGCGATGCCGGCTTCTGCCATCAGGGCGGTGTTGCCCAGTTGAACACGGTGCCCGTCGACCTGGCCGCGCACGCCGATCCCTGACGCCGACTCGAACGTCTGCGCTGTGCTCAACACCAAGCCATTGGCGCGTGCATGTTCGACGATGGCGTGGGCCAACGGGTGCTCGCTGCCCTGGTCGAGGCTGGCGGCCAGGCGCAGCACCTCGTCAGCACTGTAGCCAGGCGCAGGTTCGACGCTGTGAAACGCCGGGCGGCCTTCGGTGAGGGTGCCGGTCTTGTCCACGATCAGGGTGTCGATTTTGCGCAGGTTTTCGATCGCCGCCGCATCCCGAAAGAGCACGCCGCTGCTGGCCGCCTTGCCGGTGGCGACCATCACCGACATCGGTGTGGCCAGGCCGAGGGCACACGGGCAGGCGATGATCAGCACCGCCACTGCATTGATGAGGCCGAACACCCAGCTCGGTTGCGGCCCCCACAACCCCCAGCCGACAAAAGTCAGGACGGCAATGGCGATCACCACCATGACGAAGTAGCCAGCAATCACGTCCGCCAGGCGTTGCATCGGTGCTTTGGAGCGTTGTGCCTGGACCACCATCTGCACAATTTGCGCAAGCACGGTGGCTGAGCCCACCTTCTGCGCCTGCATCACCAGGCTGCCGTGGGTATTGAGGGTGGCACCGATCAGCCCGTCACCAGGGCGTTTCATCACGGGGACCGGCTCGCCTGTGAGCATGGACTCGTCCACCGCGCTTTCGCCCTGCAACACCACACCATCGACCGGGACCTTCTCGCCGGGGCGCACGCGCAAGGTGTCGCCGCTGTGCACATGGCTCAGTGCAATGTCTGTTTCGCTGCCGTCGGTGTTGATCCGGCGCGCAGTCTTGGGCGCCAGGCCGAGCAGTGATTTGATCGCGGCCGAGGTTTGCGAGCGCGCCTTGAGTTCCAGCATCTGTCCGAGCAGCGTCAGGGAAATAATGACCGCCGCTGCTTCGTAGTACACGCCAACCCGGCCGTCCATCATGAAGGTGGCTGGAAACAGGCCGGGTGTCAGGGTGGCGGCAAGGCTATAGAGGAAGGCCGCCGCGGTGCCGAGGCCGATCAGCGTCCACATGTTGGGGCTGCGCTGGATGACCGAACGGGCGCCGCGCACATAGAACGGCCAGCCGGCCCAAAGCACGACGGGCGTGGCGAGCACCAGTTCGACCAGGTTCTGTGTGGCGCCGTGAAACAGGCTCAAGCCATGGCTGCCCATCGCCAGTGCGGTCACCGCCAGAGTCAGAGGAAGGGTCCACCAGAAGCGCCGGGAAAAGTCCGCGAGCTCAGGGTTGTCCGATTCCTCCAGTTCGGGCAACACCGGCTCAAGGGTCATGCCGCACTTGGGGCATGTACCCGGACTGTGCTGGCGGATCTCCGGGTGCATGGGGCAGGTGTACTCTTTTTCGGTCGTCGGCTCCGCCGCCTGCTGCGCCAAAGCAGGTGATTTGAGGTGATCGAGATGGCGATGCATGGGTCAGTGTCTGCCGTGGTGATGCCCGAACAGGTGCATCAGCGGGCACAGCAATAGAATCAGATAGGGCAAAAGCGGGTAGATATGACCGTAATGCTCGCGGGCCAGGTAGAACAGTCCGATCACCAGCAGCATGCCTAGCGCGATGCCGGGTTTGCTGCGCCAGAATGAGGTGGCTGGAGGTGTCGAGGGGTTTGAGTGGTTCATGTGACGCGCTCCGTTCTGACGAAAATCTTCCGGGGTGTCGTCCGGCTATGCCGGCCAATGCCAACCGCCTACGACGGGGGCTATGGCGCGATGCTTATTGGCCCATCGGCATCTTCATCATCATGGATTGCTGATCCATCATTTTCATCATCATGTCCATCATCGCCGTATCCGAACTGCCCTTGCCACCGGACATGCCCATGCCCATCCCCATACCTCTGCAATTGTCGTGCAGCATGCCGAGGCTTGTTCTCATCGTAGTCATGGCTTCCTGCATGGCTGCCCGGCGTTCGGCCGGGGTTTTGGCGGCGATCATTTTGTCGTGGGCCGCCTGCATTTTCTTCATCTGTTCGCTCATGGCCTTGTCTTGCATGGGCGTGGCTTGGGTTGCGTCCTCGGAGGGGGCGGCGGGCGTTGTTTCGGGGTATTCGGCAGCCAGCGTCAGCAATGGGCTGCTCATGACCAGTGCGGCCAGGAGGGACTTGACGTAGATGTGCATGGCGATCTCCACATTGATAACGCGGATCGGCAGCGTCGGATGGCTGCGGACCAAGGTATGTTGTGTTCCCGTTAGAGGGAGTGATCTTGAACTTACGCCACGGTCGCAGGGCGTTGTTGATCCATATCAAACGAGGTCCACAGAGGTTTGTTGTGCTGCCAGGGTGACATTCCAATGGCTGATACGTGTCAGGCAAGGCCCGACACGTATCCCTCTATATGAGTTGTTTATCCACAAGCCACGGACTTCGAACTCTTAAGGTGAGCTTCAATCGAGTTGCTAGCAGAGTGGACTCTTACTCCCTTGAGTTTATCGAGTGGCGGGTCTTTCCAAAGTTTTGATGCGTCGATGGGAAGGATGACCTGTATAGCAGCCCCTTGGGGCGGATCAGCAACAAAATCGAAGTCCTGAATGCCGTCCGGTGGGAACTGGATATAAACCCGTGGCTCCAGTCTCGGGTTTGTCCATCCACCAGAATTCACCAAGCCAATTGCCGATATGTGTAGCTGCGGTGGGTTTGATTTAAGTATTTTTAAGTCGACATCCACTACTTTCATCACGTCAGCCATTTTCGAACTCCTTTCGATAATTGCGCCGCTTTTTTTCACCTTGGCGCTTGGGTGTCAACCCTTAAGCCTTTGCGCCCTTTAATGATTGAGCGACGCGTCAGCCTATTGTCTTAAAACTATCTGAAACTAGGCGAAGGACACTCTCCGGGTGCTGGGACGTGCGGTTTTGTTTTCATAGAAAGAGTCGAGCTTAGCTTTGCTGATCGTTTCTTCTGCATACAGAATTTCAGCCATCTGGGCTCGTTTTAGCTCTTCGGCGGTTCCGATGAACGCAACTTTGTGCTCGCCATCGTAGCCTCTGACTGACGCTGTATACCCTTCAACGGTGCAGTTATGGTATTCACGTTTCCTCATTGCATCCTTGAATTGTTCGGCGAAGGATTTTGTATCACCCAAACCCAGTGCGCTATGGCATCCGAATATCTTGATTTTTCCCGCATAGCTCTTATTAAGTCCAAATAACACGTCAAAGAATCTTGCCAGTTCTTTGGCGTTGACGGTTTGACCTTTGCCTTTTTCTTCCGAGGACATAAGCACGGAGCTTCCCGGTTCACAATGGCCCAAGACGTAAATTCGATCTCCGTCTCCAATCAGTGTTCTAATAAAACTAACAAGCTGCTCGGCCGCGGGTCCACCGGACACCAGGCAGCCTTTGCTTATGTATTTAGAGATGATGGTCGAAGTTTTTTGTGTCTTGCTCGGGTGTGCCTTTTCTTCCTCATCGTCATCTCTTAATCTTTTTATTCCATCTTCTTTGAAAGAAGGAGATGAATTTTTTGAATCGCTTTCCGAGGGTGGGGGCATTATTCTTTTGGACTTTTCTTTCCAGGCATCAAGCCAGCTTCTAGATATTTCGTCGTAATCCGCTGATTCCTTTGCATTAAAGGGGTTCACCAACGCTAAATTGTAAGCCATCCCGATTTCGCTCCCTGATGTCGAGTGCCCACAGCGGTAAATGCCGCCTCTGACTGTTGACGGTAGTAGGGGATTTTCACCTAGGCAAATAAAGGAGGGCACCGGACGTCGGGGAAGGCGACCTCTTTTGTTACGCGCCTTCTAAAGGTACTTGTGCCCCTACAATTCGCCCATTTTCATCTCCGGACTCAACGTCCCCAACCAGGCCACCAATCCCACGATCAACACCGCCGCTGCCAATTCCACCACCACGCTGCGCCGCAACGCATTGGCGGCGACCGTGTATTGCCCGTCCCGCAACGACCGCTCCAGAAACGGCCCGAGGTGAAACCGGTTCAACGCGGCGAGCACCAGCATGCCGGCAAACAGCACCACTTTGATGAACAGCAGAATCCCGTAAGTGCTGAGAAACACCTCGTCCAGCTTCGGCCCAACGATGAACAGATAATTCACCACCCCCGTCACCGTGATGACCACGACGATGGCCGCGCCAATCGCCTCAAACCGATTGACCGCGCGGGCCAGCAACCTGAGGCGCGCTTCGGTTTGCAGGGCGTTGATCTTCGCCATCAACGCAAACGCCAGCAACGCGCCAAGCCAAGCCCCCGCCGCCAGCAGGTGCAGAATGTCCACCGCGAAATGCCAAAAGCGACGATCGCCTTCATCCATCGCCCCATGTCCGCTCCAGGCCAGGCTGGCGAGGGCGACAGCACCGGCAAAAGCCGCGACCCATAAACTGAAACCAGGCACACGGAGCATCACCGCTAAGCCAGCGATCACCAGCGCAACAATGCGAATCCCCCAAGCCAAGCCGACATCCGTCTCAAACAGCATCATCTCGATGTGCGGACGCAGCTCGGCGAAGTCCGTTTCACCGCTCATGGCGCTCGCCATCATCACCATGCTGGCGACGGACAACACCGCGCCCAGCACTGCCGTCCCCGCCAGCATCGAGCGGAATGGCAGCACCGCCCCGGACATCCGTTCCTGACCTTTAAGGCTGTACAGCCCAAAAAGCGCTACCCCGAACAACAGCATCAAATCCACATACAACGCAAACCGCAGGGCAATGCCGACCGAGTCGCTCATCAATCACTTCACTTTGAACGTAACGTTGCCGGTGATCGGGTGAGTGTCCGAAGACACGGCGCGCCATTCGACTTTGTAGCTGCCGGTGGGCAGGGGCGAGAGCGGGGTGATGACCATGGTTTTCGGGTCGCTGCCGCCGGAGACCTTGGCTTTCATCGGCATGGGGGAATGGGCCATGCCGGGCATTTCGGTCATGACCAGTTTGGCGCCGGAGAATTGGGTCATGAGGTTTTCGGAGAAGTGCAGTTCGATGTTGCTGGGCGCTGCGCCGTCCGCGCCTTCGGTTGGGGTGGAGGAGAGCAGTTTCGGGTGGGCTTGAGCCAGTGCGCTCATGAGCAGCCCGGTGGAAAGTGCGATGGCGACAGCGGTGGTTTTGATGGTGCGCATGCAAGGCCTCTTACCGCTTTAAGCGGTTGGTTTTTAGGTTTTTGAGTTGAAGTGTTTAGAACCACAGCCGAACGCCGACGACCAGTCGGGCTTCGCTGCGGTCCTCGCCTTCGTCCCTGGCGTAATCGGCGGTTTTGCCGTAGGTGCGGTTCCAGGTCACGCCGATGTAGGGCGCGAATTCCCGGCGGATTTCATAGCGCAGGCGCAGGCCGGCTTCGGTGCTGGACAACCCGGAGCCGATGCCCCGTTGCGGGTCGTTTTTGCCGTAGACGTTGAGCTCGGCGGTCGGCTGCAGAATCAGCCGGTTGGTGAGCAGGATGTCGTAGTCGCCTTCAAGGCGTGCAGCGGTCTGACCGCCTTCGCCGATGAACGCGGTGGCCTCGGTTTCGAAGTTGTACAACGCCATGCCTTGCACGCCGAGCGCGGCCCAGGTTTGCGGGGCGCCGGGTTTGAAGTCCTGGCGCACGCCGGTCACCACGTCCCACCATGGGCTGATCGCGTGACCCCAGAGGGCCTGGACCTCGGCGTCTTCGGTTTTGCCATTGACGCGTTCGCCTTCGGAGCGCAGCCACAGGCGATCGATGTCGCCGCCGATCCAGCCGGACAGATCCCACGCCAATGCGCTGCCGTTATCGGCGTCCTGCCATTCGAGTTTGTCGGCTAGGAAGTAATAGTTGAGCGCACTGTCGTGCATGTCATGGCCGGCGGGGCTGACGAAAACGGCGGCACGGTCGGCGTCGGTCAATGCCGGGATCGGCGTGCGGCTTTGGGTCGGCGCGGCGGGCTGCATTTGCCCGTAATCCTCGCTCTGCATCTGGCTGTGGTCCATGCCCGGCATCTGGCTATGGTCCATGCCCTGCATGTTGTCGGTGGCGGCCATGGCCGAAGAGAGCGTCAGGCCCATGGTGACGAGGGTCAAAGTGATCGGAGTGAGTCTGGTCATGGGTAGCGCCTTATTCTTCCACGCGAACTTCACGGAACATGCCCATTTCCATGTGGTACAGGAGATGGCAGTGGTAGGCCCAGCGGCCGAGCGCATCGGCAGTGACCCGATAGCTGCGCTTTGATCCTGGCGGCATGTCGATGGTGTGTTTGCGTACCATGAACTGGCCGTTCTCGTCTTCGAGGTCGCTCCACATGCCGTGCAAATGAATGGGGTGAGTCATCATCGTGTCGTTGACCAGCACCACTCGAACCCGCTCGCCGTACTTGAGTCGCACGGGTTCGGCATCAGAGAACTTCACGCCGTTGAACGACCAGGCGAACTTCTCCATGTGGCCGGTCAGGTGCAGTTCGATGGTGCGGCCGGGCTCGCGGCCGTCCGGGTCTTCGAAGGTGCTGCGCAGGTCGGAGTAGGTCAGCACACGGCGGCCGTTGTTGCGCAGGCCGATGCCCGGGTCGTCGAGTTTTGGCGTGGTGCTCATGGCTTGCATGTCCACCAGAGGGTTGTCTTTTTCCGTGTCGGGATGGGATTGCATACCGGCCATTCCGGCCATGCCACCCATGGCCATGCTGCTGTGATCCATTCCGGCCATGCTGTCCATGCCCTGCATGTCGCCGCCGTCCATGCCCTGCATGTCACCACCGTTCATGCCTTGCATGGCACCGTGGTCCATCCCCGCCATGTCACCGCCCATGCTGCCGTGATCCATGCCGCCCATGCCCATGTCATCCATGGTCAGCAGCGGTCGCGGATCCAGCGCTGGAATCGGCGCCGACAACCCTGCCTTCACCGCCAGGGTGCCTCGCGCATAACCCGTTCGATCCATCGATTGGGCGAACAGCGTGTAGGCGTCCTGGGTCGGCTCGACAATTACATCGAACGTCTCCGCCACCGCGATGCGGAACTCGTCGACGCTCACCGGTTTGACGTGTTGGCCATCCGCCGCGACCACGGTCATTTTCAAGCCCGGGATACGTACGTCGAAATAGGTCATGGACGAGCCGTTGATAAAACGCAGGCGCAGCTTTTCGCCGGGACGGAATAGGCCAGTCCAGTTCATGTTCGGCGCCTGGCCGTTCATCAAGTAGGTGTAAGTGGCACCGCTGACGTCCGCCAGGTCGGTGGGGTTCATCTTCATCTCGGCCCACATCTTGCGATCGGCCACCGTCGACCCCCAGCCTTTCTCGCTGACGTCGTGGATGAAGTCGCCCACAGTGCGTTTGTTGTAGTTGTAGTAGTCCGATTGTTTCTTGAGTTTTTTCATCAGGCCGACGGCGTCTTCGTCGGTCCAGTCGGTGAGCATCACCACGTAATCGCGGTCGTATTGGAACGGCTCCGGCTCCTTGGCGTCGATCACCAACGGCCCATAAACCCCGGACTGTTCCTGGAAGCCCGAGTGGCTGTGGTACCAGTAAGTGCCGTTCTGCCGGACCTTGAACTGGTAGACGTACATGCCATCCGGTTCGATCCCGTGAAAACTCAGGCCCGGCACACCGTCCATGTTGGCCGGCAGCAAAATGCCGTGCCAGTGAATGGACGTGCTGTCCTTGAGTTTGTTTTTCACCCGCAGCGTGACGGTGTCGCCTTCACGCCAGCGCAGCAGGGGGCCGGGAATGCCGCCGTTGATGGTCATCGCGATTCGAGGGTTGCCGGTGATGTTGACCGGGGATTCGCCAATGAACAGGTCGAAGTCGGTACCGGCCAGCACATTCGGTTGGCCGGGGCTGGTGACCGCCCAGACTGGCGTGCGCCACAGCCCGAGGCCAGCGAGCACCCCGCCAGCGGCCAGGCCCTTCACAAAGGTGCGTCTTGAGGTGTTGGAATGCATGCCGTTTTATCCCGTCCGTCAGCCTGATGAAGCCCTCAGGTCCATCCTGAGCGGAAGGAAGAGAACTCAATGGGGAGGAGGCTAACGGGCGGTGCCTTTCAGCAGGCTGAGGCCAAGATTACAGTTTTGACAGTTTCACGCGGTGTTCAAGGACTGCTATTGGACCTGGACGAATCCGCCACGGTGGCGTTACCGCAATTGATATACGAAGAAGACTTCAACCAACGCTGATCCGGATAGTAGGAAAACAACAACTGCCCGTCTTTCATCGAGTCGATCAGCCGATGTGCAATCGCAGGCCTCACCGCAGGGCAGCCGAGACTTCTGCCAATCCGGCCATTGGCCCGCGCCAGGGCAGGGCTGACGTAAGGTGCGCCGTGAATGACGATCGCCCGTTCGAAGGCGTTGTCGTTAAAACCCGGTTCCAGGCCTTCCATGCGCAGGGAATAACCGTTCTGCCCGACATAGCTGGATTGGGTGCGGTACAAGCCCAGGCTGGTGGCGTAGCTGGCATTCTGATTGGAGAATTGGCTGGCCATGTTCTCGCCACTGTTGCGACCGTGGGCGACCAGTTCATGGAACAACAATTTGCGTTGTTTAAGGTCGAATACCCAAAGACGTTGCACCGTCGAGGGCAGGGAATAATCGATCACTGCGAGTCTCTGCACCGGGGACGTGCCTTGGGCCCGGCTGCATTGGGAGGCGCGAACGGCCAGGGCAATGACTTTGGCGTTGGCATCGGGGGCCGCTTTGACCAAGGCAGCTTCAAGCGAATCGGCGTAGGCTGCCGGTAATGAAAAAAAAGCAGTCAGCAGCAGGGCCGTCATTAAGCAGCCAAAGCGGTGTGGGGCCATATGCAAGTCTCATCTGAATATTTCGAGTCTAGCAGCGCGCACGACGCTAGCCGGTTGAAAACGGAAGATTAAGGATTATCCATGGCGCAGTTAACAAGGTTATTCGTCATAAGCCGCATGTTTTTTATGGGCTTTCTGATAAGCGGCACGGCGATCGCGCAAACTTCGCCGATTGAGCCGGTATCTCCCGTTAGCACTGTGGCTGAAGCGGCTCCCGGTGATTATGTTGGCCAAGCGATTCAGGCGGAGTTGGCGCCATTGAGTTCGGCGTTTCCGCCGCTGCTCACCTCGCCGCGTCATCAACGGGTCGATGTGAACCGAGTCGTGCTGGATTTTTATAGCCATCGTGGCTATCGCGCCGCCTGGACGGACGATGACGATGTCGCCCAGTTGTTGAAAAGCTTGGGTGATACCCAGGCCGATGGCCTGAACCCCGCGGATTTCCGGATCGCCGAGTTGGCCGAGGCCCACACGCTGATGCAGACAACCTCCCCAACCCCCGGGCAACGGGCAGCCTTTGATATCTCCGCCACCCGGACGTTCATCACGGCGCTGCTGCAGTTGCGGCGCGGCAAGGTCGACCCTTCGCGGTTGGACATCCACTGGAACTTCGACCCCGCCGGCGTCGATCCTCGGGAGGACGTCAATAAATTTTTTGCCGCCCTCGATAGCCATGACATTGCGCGCGCCTTTGCCCAGGCGCCGCCCCAAGAAGCGGTTTACGGCACGTTGCGCCATGGCCTGGCGCAACTGCGCAAGGTTCGTGATCGGGGTGGCTGGCCAAAGATCCCGGAAGGGCAGACGCTCAGGCCCGGCATGGACGACGCCTCGGTTGCTCTACTGCGTACGCGTTTGGCGGCGGGCGGTTATCTCGCCGCGCAAGGAACTGCTCGCACCGACTACGACGACACCGTCACTGCGGCGGTGAAGAAGTTTCAGACCGAGCAATACCTTGGGGCGGACGGCGTAGCGGGGCCGGCGACGCTCGCGGAGCTGAATGTACCGGTCGAGGCGCGAATCGATCAGGTGCGGGTGAATATGGAGCGGGCGCGATGGCTGCTGTACAAGCTTCAGGGCACCTTCGTCGTGGTCGATATCGCCGGGTATAAAGTCGCGTTCTATCGCGATGGCAAACCGATCTGGCGCTCACGGGTGCAGGTCGGTAAACCGTTTCGCAGCACGCCGATTTTTCAATCCGCGATCACCTACGTCACGTTCAACCCCACCTGGACCGTACCACCGACGATTCTGCTCAAGGACATGCTGCCGAAGATTCGCGACAATCCTGGTTACCTTGAGGCAAGCCGGATTCGCGTGATCGATCGAGATGGCAATGTGCTTGATCCGTCCACTGTCGATTGGGACAACCCGCGCGGTCTCACCTTGCGGCAGGATGCGGGCTCGGATAACTCCCTGGGGCAAGTGGTGATTCGTTTTCCCAACGAGTATTCGATTTATCTGCATGACACGCCGCATCGCGAGTTGTTCGCCAAATCCAACCGCGCGACCAGCTCCGGCTGTATTCGGGTAGAAAACCCGCTGCAATTGGTGGAGCTGTTGTTCAACGATCCGGTTCACTGGAACAGCGAAGGGATTCAAAAACAGTTAGCCAACGGCAAGACAGAGAACATCAGGCTCCCGGTGAAAGTGCCGGTGCTGTTGGCCTACTGGACGGTGGACCTGAGTCTTGATGGACGCGTGACATTCAAGCCCGATGTGTATGGCTATGACTCCCCGGTACTGCGGGCGTTGAATCTGCCTTCGGAGCGGCCGGCGCTGGACGGGAGGCGAGCGGCGCCTCCCTCGGTAGCGGCGGAGCAGAGCAATTTGTAGGCCTTAAAGCCCCAAGCCTTCCTGCACGGCCAGCAGCAAATTGTGTTCCGTCAGCGCGATCGCATCCGGTTGTTGTCCGGATTGTTCGCTCGCCTGGAGCCACCACTGCGTCTCGCCATGTTCGTTCACGGTTCGTAACAAGGCGAGTTCCTTGCCTGTCGAGTGGATTTCGATCCGCCCGGCACCGTCGACGGTGAAGCGCGCGACGGGATCGAAGGTGATGCCGTGGTGGTTGCCTTCGATCAGCAGTTGGTCGATGGCGTAATCGTAAGTCGCGCCGTCCGGCGCACTCTCGAATACATGAGTGGAATTGCGTCGCAGCTTCAGGCCCACCTCGATCAGTGGTTGCAGCCAGGCTTCGATCTGGTGATACAGCTCGTAGACCTGGGCAGGCCAGCTGTCGATGGCTTGATCGGCGATGGTCGCGTCGGCACTGGTTTGCCGGGATTGTTTAAGCTTCGCGGCGAGCTCGTCTACCTTACTCATTTCGATTTCCTGTCGTGATGTCAGTTAATCGTAGCTCCTTCAAGGTCATGTGGTTTTGCCTTGCGTCATGGGATTAAAACACAACCTTTTATCCCTCAATCCTCTGTTTATCCCGCACAACCCCGTAGACTACGCTCAAAAAATAAGGGCTTTGGGCCGTCGCCCATGTCTTACCCTTCCAGGACTCACTTTTGCCTATCCCCATTCACGATCCGCAGCACGCGTCCGGCGGTGCCTTGAAGCGACTGCCTTTGCTCAAGGCTGCGGTGCTGTTCATTGCGGCGGTATGTCTTTGTCTCTGTGGGCTGCTTTACCTGCAACTGGAGCAGTCGCGTCGGCATGACCTGGCGTTGGCCGAGGTGTCGTCGTCGAACCTGACCCGGGCCATGGCGCAGCAGGCCGAAGACACGTTCATGAAGGCCGATCTGGTACTGACCAGTCTGGTGGACTGGATTCAGGCTGAAGGTTTCGACGCTGCCCAGACGCCACGCCTGCAGAAAACCTTCGCCCGGCGGGTGCAGGCGCTGCATCAGTTGCACGGGATATTTCTGTTCGACAGGCAGGGGCAATGGGCCGTGACGTCGTTCGAGGATCTACCCCGCGGGGCTGGTGTGGCGGATCGCGAGTATTTCAGGTTTCACCAGCAAAACATCTCAACCCTGGCGCACATCGGCCCGGCCATTCGTAGTCGGGAAAATGGCGAGTGGATCATTCCGGTTTCCAGGCGGATAAACGATCAGAGCGGTCATTTCCAGGGTGTGTTGCTGGCCGGGATCAAGATGTCGTACTTCGATCAGTTCTTCAAAAGCTTCAGCCTCGACGACAACGGCGCGATGTTTTTGGCATTGACCGATGGAACACTGCTGGCGCGGCGGCCGTTTGTGGAATCGCAGATCGGCAGGTCATTGGCTAAGGGCGAGATTTTTCAGAAACTCTTGCCCAACGCCACGTCCGGCAACGCCATGATCGACTCAGTGGTGGATGGCATCCCTCGGCTGTATGGCTATCGTCAGCTCGATGCCTATCCGGTGGTGGTCGCGGCGGCATCCTCCAAAGACGCGGTCCTCAAGGACTGGTACGACACGGCGATTCAATCCGGTGTGATCGTCGCTCTGGTTGTCCTCGGCGTGGGGTTGTTCGGTTGGGTGTTCATTCATCAGGTTCGCGCGGGCGAGCGCATCGAGGCGGATTTGCGTGAGGCGCAGAAAACCCTGGAGCTGATCGCCACCCACGACAGCCTGACCGGGTTGGCCAACCGCCGCTTGTTCGAACGGGCGCTGGAGAAAGAGTTCGGGCGCGGTGCCCGGCGGTCGAGCTCGCTGGGCCTGATCATGCTCGATATCGATTACTTCAAGCGCTACAACGACACTTACGGTCATGTGGCCGGGGACCATTGCCTGGCTGAAGTGGCGCGGGCCCTGAAGAGTTGCTGTCACCGCAAAGCCGATCTGGCGGTGCGCTACGGCGGTGAAGAGTTCGCGGTGTTGCTGCCGGACACCGACATTCATGGAGCACTGACGATCGCCGAGCAAATCCGCCGCAGCGTCATGGACAAAAACATCACCCACAGCGGTTCGCCCACGGGCTATCTGACGGTCAGTCTTGGCTGTTATTCGTTTGTGCCGACGGCGCACGACAGCACCGAAGTGTTGATCAAGCGCGCGGATGCGGCGCTGTACCAGGCCAAGCATTCAGGGCGAAATCGCTCGGCGGTGTTGTCGATGGAAGGGGGCGTCGAGGCGCTGATGCGCTCGGATCGATGACGCTTGCGACCATCGATGGGCAATGGTTCTTGTGACCGGTTCTTCAAGTGCGGCAATGACTTGCGTTATCCAGGAGCGATGATCGGGCATGCCTGCTATGGTCAGTGCAGAGAGCCTGGCTGTCACACCTGACCGACCGGCCCAACGGTCTCATTCCGATCGAGCAATCGATTGACAGGATCAAGTGCATGGATTTGTCTGCCGTTACCACCGCTGCACCTGCGCGCCATACCCCGATTACCCGCAACCTGATGTTGGTGGTCGGTCTGTTGTTTGTGGTTGGGGTGCTGATCGCGCTGATCGCCCTGTTCAGTATTGCCGGGCGGCTCGATGCCGAGGATCTGGCCAAGACCACGTTTTATACCCAGCGCGCGCTGGAAAACCGCATTACCTCCACGAAAAACTACATTGCCAGTTATGCCAACTGGACGTCGGCCTATGATCACCTGAACGGCGAGGTCGATGTGGAATGGGCCTACGTCGAGCAGAACCTGGGTAAGACCCTGTTCACCATGGACCACTACGAGGGGGTTTTCGTGGTCGATCCCCAGCGAACAAAATACGCCGTGGTGCGTGGGCTTCAGGTGCAGGACGAGGCGGCGGCCTATCTGTCGACCTCGATGGCGACGCTCATTGACGAGGTTCAGGGTCAGGAGAACCTCATCAAGCCCGTCAGCCACTACACCTTGTTCGAGGGCAAACCCGCGCTGCTGTCGGCCGCCGCGATTGTGCCCAATGACGAACGCCCGGCGGTCGATCCCAAAAGCACTTCGGTGCTTATATACGTTGACCAGCTGAACCCTGAAAAGCTCAGCGCCTTGAGCGTCGATTACGGTTTGCACGACTTGAGCCTGACGCCCGACAACGTCATCGCTCCCGGTCAGCCCGCTATTGCCCTCGCTGGCACCGGTTACAGTCTGGTCTCCCGGCTCCAGCGGCCGGGTCATCAATTGCTTTGGTCACTGCTGCCGCCACTGGGCGGGGCGCTGCTGGTTCTGGCGTTGTTGACCGCTTATTTCTTTCGCTATGTCCTGCGCACGTCCGGGCATGTGGATGCCAGTTACACCAGCCTCGATTTGTCGAACCAGGCACTGGAGGCCAGTGAAGAGCGTTTTCGTGCGGTAGCCGAGGCCGCGTCCGACTGGATCTGGGAAATCGACGACCAGCATTGCATCACTTATCTGTCGGGACGCTTCAGCACCGTCACCGGGTTCTCCGATCAGCAGTGGCTGGGACAGAACATCGGGCAATTGCTCAATTGCGATACGACGCCGTTGTCGCTGTGGCTGAACAAACTCGATGAAGAGCAAGCCGTCAGCCATTTGCGCTGTTCCTACCGCGATCAATCGGGGCAACAGCGGGTCTGTCGGGTGTCGGCACGGCCGATCCAGCGCAAGGGCGCAGTGCTGGGCTATCGCGGAACGGCCAGCGACATCACCGACGAAGTCGCCGCCCATGCGCAGATCCAGCATCTGTCGTTGCACGATGCCCTGACCGGCCTGCCGAACCGCAACAAACTGGCGCGTTTTCTCGATGAGGCGCTGGCACTGAAAGAGCAGTCGACGGCGCTGACGTTGTTGATGATCGACCTGGATAACTTCAAGCCGATCAACGATTCCCTCGGCCACCCGGCCGGCGATGCAGTATTGCTGGAAGTCGCCACCCGTTTGCGCGAGAGCACACGAGAAATTGATCTGGTCGCCCGACTGGGGGGCGACGAGTTCGTGCTGGTGCTCCATGGCATGGACAGCCACGCGGAAATCGACCGGTTTTGCGAGCGCTTGCTCGACAGCCTGCATCAGCCGATTCACTACGACCATCACTCGCTGCACATCGGCGCGAGCATCGGTATCGCCTTGAGCCGGCGCCAGGGGCATATTCCACAGGAGCTGATTCGGTGTGCCGATATCGCGTTGTATCAGGCCAAATCCGATGGCAAGAAGACCTGGTGCTATTTTGCCGCGCACATGAACGATCAGATCCAGCATCGCCGGCAACTGGAAAACGACCTGCGTCGGGCGATCAAGAACAACGAATTCGTGATGCATTACCAGCCGCGTTATCACGTCGATGGCAAGCGCATCGTCTCGGTCGAAGCGCTGCTGCGCTGGCAGCATCCAGTGCAAGGCTTGTTGAGTCCCGACGCGTTTATCCCGCTGGCCGAGCAAACCGATCTGATCGTGCCATTGGGCCGCTGGGTGCTACGCGAGGCGTGCGAGACCGCTCTGACCTGGCCCGGTGCGATGATGGTATCGGTCAACCTGTCACCGGTTCAATTCGCCCGTAGCGATGTGATCGAGGACGTGCGCGAAGCGTTGATCCAGACCCGCTTGCCCGCCAGTCGGCTGGAGCTGGAGATCACTGAAAACGTGATGCTCATCGACGTCGATGGCGCCTTGGCGACCATGAATGCGCTCAAGGAGCTGGGCGTGCGCCTGAACATGGACGACTTCGGCACCGGTTATTCCTCGCTGGGTTACTTGCGCACGTATCCGTTCGACGGGATCAAGATCGACAAACGCTTTATTTCGTCCATGAGCAGCGGCAGCAATGATCGCGCCGTGGTGCAGGCGATCATCAACCTGGGCAAGGCGATGGGCCTGACCGTCACTGCAGAAGGTGTCGAGACGCTGGAGCAACTGGACTTCCTGATCTCGGATCAGTGTCATGAAGTGCAGGGTTTTTACCTCAGTCGTCCGGTGGACAGGTATGCGCTGCTGCCGTTGCTCAAGGTCTCGCAGGAAGATTTCCCGCTGCAGAGCGCGCACCTTTAGTCGCCTGTTACATCCGCCGCGGCAACTGCCGGGGCAGCCCCCGGTCACAATTGGATACCGCCCATCCGGCGCGAGCATCGGATTATGAACAACCTGAAAATCGCCACCTTCAACGTCAACGGCATGCGTGCACGCCTGCCCAATCTACTGGCGTGGCTGGCGCGGGAGCAGCCAGACATCGCCTGCCTGCAGGAACTCAAATCGGTGGACGGGGCATTCCCTGCCGCTGAGCTGGAGGCGGCCGGTTATGGCGCTATCTGGCAGGGCCAGGCGGCGTGGAACGGGGTGGCGATTCTGGCGCGCGATGCGCAACCGCTGGAGCGTCGGCGTGGTCTGCCGGGCGATGACAGTGACACCCATAGCCGCTACATCGAAGCGGCCGTGCACGGGGTTCTGGTGGGGTGTCTGTACTTGCCCAACGGCAATCCGCAGCCGGGGCCGAAGTTCGATTACAAACTGGCGTGGTTCGAGCGGCTGATCTCGTACGCCAAGGACCTGCAGAGCAGCGAGCATCCGGTGGTGCTGGCCGGCGACTACAACGTGGTGCCCACCGATATGGACATCTACAACCCACGCTCCTGGCTCAAGGACGCGCTGCTGCAACCCGAGAGTCGTGCGTGTTATCAGCGTCTGCTGGATCAGGGCTGGACTGATTCCCTGCGCCATCTGTATCCAGAGGAGCGGATCTACACCTTCTGGGACTACTTCCGGCAGCACTGGCAGAAAAACTCGGGACTGCGCATCGATCATCTGCTGCTCAATCAGGCAGCGAGTCCTTATCTGCGAGAGGCCGGCGTCGACGCCTGGGTTCGCAACGAGTCTCATGCCAGCGATCACGCGCCGACGTGGATTCGATTGGGTTCACGCAAACGGCGATAGTTTTGGCGTGAGCGGCGATTGGCGAAATCAATTATCGGCCCGAGCACTTTTTCCCTTATACATGGCGGCCATCGGCGGAGCGATCCGCGGGCTCCATGCATAAGGATTGAGCGATGAGCGAACCACGACTGACAAATCTTGCGCTGTACCTGCAACGCCTGGGTTTCGACGCGCCCCCGGCGCCGACCCTGGAAGCCCTGCGTCAATTGCAGTTGCGCCACACCGGTGCTTTTCCGTTCGAAAACCTCACCACGCTGCTGGGTCAAACGGTACTCATCGACCTGCCGTCCATCGAGCAGAAAGTGTTGCACGACGGTCGCGGTGGCTACTGCTACGAACTCAACAACCTGTTCCTGGCCTTGCTGCAGACGCTGGGGTTCGAGGCGCGCGGCATCACCGGTCGCGTAGTCATGAACCAGCCCGAAGGCGCATGGACCGCACGCACTCACCGCTTGAGCCTGGTGATCCTTGACGGCGTGCGCTACATCACCGACGTCGGCTTCGGCGGCATGGTGCCCACCGCACCGCTGATCCTCGACACCGAGGACGAACAGCTCACTCCCCACGAACCCTATCGCATCGAACAGCATGCAGACGGTTACACCCTGCGTGCCAACGTCGGCGGTGAATGGCGGGCGATGTACATCTTCGATCTGCAACGTCAGGAAGACATCGATTACACCCTCGGTAACTGGTACGTCTCGACTCATCCTGAATCGCCCTTCGTCAAACAATTGATGGTGGCGCGGACGGGGGAGGGATGGCGACGCACGCTGAACAATGGCAGTTTTGCCATTCACCGCTTGGGCAGCGAGAGCGAGCGGCGGCAGGTGACGGATGTGGATGAGTTGATCGGGTTGCTGGAACGTGAGTTCGACATTCGGGTGCCAGCGAAGGAGGCGTTGGAGCCGGTGCTGGAGCGGTTGATCGAGCCGGTGCCGCAGGCAAACTGAGCACCACGCGAAGGGCGGATCTGATCAATCCGCCCTTTTTTATTTGGCCGACTCAAGCGGTTTGTGTCTAGGAACGAACTTCTAGCTCCATCACGTGATGGATTTCGCTGAGGGCCTCTGACAATTTTTTCTCCAGGCTTTTCAGCTCCGAGGCGGTTATGCCTTTTTTGAAATGCCCGACGTTTGTACCTGCGGTGTTCTCATCGGGCTTCGCCGCTTTGCCTTTATCGCTGAGCAACACCTGGCGCAAAGTATTGTTGATCACTGTCTGGTAGCCATACCCCTCGTTTTCTGCCAGAGCGCGTGCAGCCTCTATGACGACATCGTCGAGCATGATGGTGATTCGGGTCTTGCCTTTGCTTGTGGCAATTGCTCCACGCTTGGCGTTGCTGAAGTCGTATTCGTCTTTCATCGTTCAAGCCTCCAAATAGTGGCGACGCTCGCCTTTGGTGGCGACGCGTGCGGAAATGATTCGCACGAAATTCGGGTCGCGATAGGTGTACGCAACGACCAGCAAGCGACCTTTGGCATCCAGCCCCATGATGATCCACCGCTGCTCATCATGATGGTTGTCCTGAAAAGTCAGGGCTCGTTCGTCATAAAACACCGGTTCTGTCTCTGCGAGGCTGATGCCTTGATGTTTTAGTTTGTTGGCCGCGTTCTTTGCCCTGTGATACTGAATCTCGAATGACTTCATTATGCATACTTTATATGTATAAGCGAGGAGGCGTCCGTGCCGACGGTCGCTTGGAAAGCAAAAGATTAGCGGTGAGGAGGGATAGGGGCGCAGGGAAGTATTTCAAGACGTTTGGGGTTGGAGGCGCTATGGCCAAAGGGTGGCGTGGACAAGTGTCCATAATCTGACTGGGTAGTTGTATACAACTCTATAGACAGTTGTCCTGAGTATTGAATACAGTGTGCGCATAACAAAAACCAGGGAACCCCCCAACCATGAAAACGCCCCATGTTTCACACCAGCGGCCTGAGGACGAAAACCTTGGGATCGGCGCGAATATGGCTTATGGCCTGCAACACGTTCTGACCATGTACGGCGGTATCGTCGCGGTGCCTTTGATCATCGGCCAGGCGGCCGGGCTCTCGCCGGCAGACATCGGTTTGTTGATTGCTGCTTCATTGTTTGCAGGGGGGCTGGCGACATTGCTGCAAACCCTGGGTTTGCCGTTTTTCGGTTGTCAGTTGCCGCTGGTGCAGGGCGTGTCGTTCTCCGGCGTTGCGACCATGGTCGCGATAGTCAGCAGTGGCGGGGAGGGTGGCTTTCAGTCGATTCTCGGGGCGGTGATTGCCGCGTCGTTGATCGGTTTGCTGATCACGCCGGTGTTCTCAAGGATTACCAAGTTCTTTCCACCGCTGGTGACGGGCATTGTGATCACCACTATCGGCTTGACGCTGATGCCGGTGGCCGCGCGCTGGGCCATGGGTGGCAACAGCCATGCGCCGGATTTCGGCAGCATGGCGAACATCGGTCTGGCGGCGATGACGCTGGTGCTGGTGTTGCTATTGAGCAAGATCGGCAGCGCGACCATTTCCCGTTTGTCGATCCTCTTGGCGATGGTCATCGGCACGGTCATCGCTGTGTTCCTCGGCATGGCGGATTTCTCGTCCGTTACCCAAGGGCCGATGTTCGGCTTTCCGGCGCCGTTCCATTTCGGCATGCCGACCTTCCACTTCGCCGCGATCCTGTCGATGTGCATCGTGATCATGGTGACCCTGGTGGAAACCTCGGCCGATATCCTCGCCGTCGGTGAAATCATCGGCACCAAGGTCGACTCAAAACGCCTGGGCAACGGTTTGCGTGCAGACATGCTGTCGAGCATGATCGCGCCAATCTTCGGCTCCTTCACTCAGAGCGCCTTCGCCCAGAACGTCGGGCTGGTGGCGGTCACCGGGATCAAGAGCCGTTTCGTGGTGGCCACCGGTGGTGTGTTTCTGGTGGTGCTTGGGTTGCTGCCGTTCATGGGACGGGTCATCGCCGCCGTGCCAACCTCCGTACTTGGTGGCGCCGGCATCGTGCTGTTCGGTACCGTCGCCGCCAGCGGCATTCGGACGCTGTCCAAGGTCGACTACCGCAACAACGTCAACCTGATCATCGTCGCCACTTCCATCGGTTTCGGCATGATCCCCATCGCCGCCCCGAACTTCTACGACCACTTTCCCAGCTGGTTCTCGACGATCTTCCACTCGGGCATCAGCTCCTCGGCGATCATGGCCATCGTGCTGAACCTGACCTTCAACCACCTCACGGCCGGCAACTCGGACCAGCAATCGGTGTTTGCCGCCGGTACAGAGCGGGTCTTGCGTTATCAAGACCTGGCGGCGCTGCGGGAAGGGGACTACTTCAGCGAAGGTAAACTGCGCGACTGCGACGGGAATGAGATTCCGGTGGTGGAGATGGACCATGGGCACGCCGATTTGCGGGCGGTGCATGCGAAAAGCAGTGAGCATGTCTAAAGATAGATAGTCAAAAGATTGCGGTCTGCGATCTTTTGACTTTATGGCAAACACAAAAAAGCCCCTGAATCTTTCGATTCAGGGGCTTTTCGGTTTTGCTGTCTGGCTCCACGACCTGGACTCGAATAGAAAAATAAGCAAATGTTTTACAAAGACATTTTACAAAATATATAAAAATTATATCCCTAAGGCTATCCTAATTAATCCGAGACTTTATGGAAACTCCTGGGTCACTATGAACACCGCAGTTGCGTCCATCCCGCTTACCGATCATTGCATTAGTTTGACAGTTTTTATAATGTGACACGCGTCTATGCTGGCTAAAAAATGGCACTGACGTTGACCATAGTTTGCTCTAGTCTTCGGCGATTCAGTTAGCCATCACACCTTTTCAATTAGCAACAGCTGCTATCGTGGGTCGATCCCAAGATGCTGCAAGACAAACCCTGGCAATCCAAGCGCAAGCTCACACAAGGCATGATGATTGGATGCTAACGAACAATGATCGCTCGGAAAAATGAAAATATCTTGCCGGGCAAAATAAAAGACAGATATGCCAGGCTCTTGATAAACGCCCGCCTATAGCTGACAAGGTTCGCTGAATAGCGACCCCAAAAGAACGATTAGCCGGAGATTCAGCAGCTTTTTCTCGTCCTTTTTTGTGAGCTGGCACGATCTGCCCGGTCCGAGAAGTTGGCCGCAACGGATATAAACGACTACGCGCAAACCTTGTGGGCCTGCACGTAGCTTATCGATTGGGGGCACGCAACCAGGTTCACAGATGCCGTGACACCCCATCCGTCAGATAGCCTCGGGTAAGTTCTGAGCCTTTTCCGGCGGCTTGATTGAGCCGATGTACACCGCGAAGATAGTCAGTAGCGCGCCGGCAATCTGTAGCGAGGAGCTTGCCTTACCGAGAAAAGCGACGTCGATGAAGTAAGTGATCACCGGTTCGAGCAGCAGGATCAGTCCGGCCAGCCCCAGGCTGATGGCGCCGATCGAACGATTGACCAGCAGCCAACCGACGAATTGCACCAGTACCCCGTAAATCACCAGCATCACCAAGGTTTGTCCGTCCACGATGGCCAGGCTTTCCCCGGTCGCCAGCGCGTATACCAGCAATACCAGGGCAGCCCACAGACTCAAGTTGAGCATCTGCGCAATCTTGTCACCGCCACCATCAGGCAGCTGAGTGTTGATCTTCAGGAAGTACACGCAAATGGCATACGCCAGCCCCGACAGCACCCCATACACCACGCCTTTGATCCCGACTCCGCTGGTCATCTCCGGCAACAGCAACAGGTACAGCCCGACGAAGGCCAGCGAGATGGAAATCAGGAAGTAGATCGAGGGCTTTTCCTTCAACAGGTACAGCCCCAGCAAGGTCATGAAGAACACCTGGCAGTTGGTCAGGATCGATCCGATGCCCGGGCCAACGATGTAGATGCTCTGATGCCACAGCACCAGGTCGATCGCCAGAAATACTCCGGCCAATGCGGTGTAGAGCTGGGCCTTGGCGCTTTTCAGTCGCACCGGCGTCTTGTGCACCTTGAGGAGCAGGAAGAACAGGATCGAGGCGATCAGCATCCGATAGAATCCGGCACCACCGGCGCCGATATGGGCGAAAGCCACCGCCAGTGCTGACAGGCTGAGCATCAGCCCGCCGATGGTCAGCTCGATGATTGCCCGGTTGTTATTAGTCGACATGGGAGACCTCATTGGTAAAGCGCAACGTATCTGTATCAGTGTCCGATTCGCTGGACGAGGGGTATTCCAGTACCTGCTGCATGGCCTCAAAAATGCTCGCCAGTCCGGTCTGCAGGGTTTCTGCGTCGATGGTCAGGGCCGGCATCAACTTGAGCACCTGATCTTCCGGGCCGCAGCGCTCGATGATCAATCGGCGCGCAAAGCACGCGCGCGTGACCGCGGCGGTCAATGACGCATCGTGGAACTCGATGCCATAAAACAGCCCGCGCCCACGCACCTGCTTGATATGCACCGCGAAGCGCTCGGTGACCTTGGCGAACCAGGTCTTTAGGAGCGTTTCATTGGCCTGGATGTGCTTGACCAGACGGTCGTCGCTCCAGAATTCCTGCAAGGTATTGGTCGCTGCGACGAAGGCCAGGGTGTTGCCACGGAAGGTGCCGTTGTCTTCGCCGGGCGACCATTGATCCAGCTCTGGACGATGCAGCAGCAGAGCGAACGGCAGTCCGTAACCACTGAGGGATTTCGACAGGCAGACCATGTCCGGGGTGATACCGGACGGCTCGAAACTGAAGAAGGTCCCGGTGCGGCCGCAACCGGCCTGGATATCATCGATGATCAGGAGGATGTCGTGCTCGGCCGTCAGTTTGCGCAAGCGCACCAGCCAGTCGGCGGACGCTACGTTGATCCCGCCTTCGCCCTGAATGGTTTCCAGAATCACCGCCGCCGGAAGATCCATGCCAGAGCTGTTGTCGTTCAGCAAACGTTCGAAATACTCGACGGAATCCAGACCTTTTAGGTAACCGTCGTAGGGCATGCGGAACACATATGGGTCGACGCCAGGTTGGCGATTATCGCGGTTGCCGGTCAGCCCCAGCGAGGTGTTCGACATCCCGTGAAAGCCATTGGTGAACGCTACGATGTGCTGCCGCCCGGTGACCTTGCGCGCCAGTTTGATGGCCGACTCCACCACGCTGGTGCCCGTGGGCGAGGTGAACTGCATTTTGTAAGACAGCGCCCGTGGCTCAAGAATGATCTTGCGGAAGTTGAAGAGAAACTCCTGCTTGGCCCGGCTGTGCATGTCCAGCGCCGCCTGGATCCCGTCACGCTGCAAGTAGTCGATTACCGCTGCCTTGACCGGTTTAGGGTTGTGACCATAGTTGACCGAGCCGGCGCAACTTAGAAAGTCGATGTAGGCCTGACCCTTGAGGTCGTACAGATAGCTGCCCTGAGCCTGGTCGAAGACCACGGGGAAACTGCGGCAATAACTTCGCGCCTGGGACTCGACCTCGGCAAATATACCCAACTCATCCATTCCTGAAATTTCCATTTACGGCCTACTCATATAAGGGGTCGAGGTGCGTGCGATTAAAGGCGACTCAGGCGATTTTTTCTGCGGCGTCTTCCAGCCCCAGTTGTTCGCTCAACGACGTGAAAATGTCCCGGGCCCGCAGCGACAACAGGCTGAAGGAGCCTGCATCGCCGTAGCCGTGGGACGACTCGCACAAGCCATTGAGGTAAAGCGCCGGTAAGTTGCAGCCTGTGCGCGCGGACAGGCGATAATCACGTCCGATGCGAATCACGCCCTGGGCATCACAGTCCAGGCTTTCGGCCAGGTCGCGCAGAATGGAGGGGAAACGTTCGTCTTGTGCGCCGGTGCCCAGATTGCGGAATCCGGTAGCCAGCACGACAGCGTCCAACTCAGGCAGTTGTTCGGTGGTCCCGGCCTGGGTGTCGAGTAGCGTCAGCGAGTAGCTGTGCCCGGTGGCTGTGCAAGCCTGGATGTCGCTGAAACTCTTGATGGTGATTCTGTTTTTGCCCTGCAACTTGTCTTCATACATGCCTACATACAACTCCGAGATCACGTCGGCGTCGGCGGCGGAGTAGTTGGTGTAATGCAAGTGGCGGTTGATGTTCTTCTTCGCTTCGGCGGAGCTGTTGTAGTACTGGTCGACAAAGGACGGGAAGTACACGTGCTCGCTGAACTGGCTGGTGTCCTTGAGGCGGAAACCGTAGCCGCGCTGGATGTTGATGATCTCGAGGTGCGGGTAGCTATGGCGCAGGTGCAGCATGATCTCGATCGCACTCTGGCTGCCGCCCACTACCGCGACCCGCTTCAACTCGCGCTGTTGCGCTAGTTGCGCCAACCGCCCGAGGTACTGGGTCAAATGGAAAACCTGGTCGGCGGCGCAGTCGGTGAATGCCTGCGGGATCACGGGTGTCCGCCCGGGTGCGACGACCAGCGAGCGGGCAAAAAACTTGCTCCCGGTTTGCGTAGTCACGCAATATAGGTTGCTGACAGGGTCTGCCTGAATCGATGTCACGGCCTGGTTGTAAACCACGTCTTTGGCAAAGAAACCCGCGACCCAGCGCACGTACTCGGCGAATTCGCTGCGCAGCGGAAACTCCAAACCAAGATTGAGGTGCTCGAAAAGCCGATCATTTTCGAACAGGAAGTTGGTGAAGGTGTAGCGGCTGCGCGGGTTGCGTGGCGTCACCAGATCGCGGCTCGGATGATTCTGGATATCGCTGCCCGACAGCATCATCTCCGGTTGCCATTTCGTACTGCCCTGGCGCTCCAGGAACAGGCGTGTTCCGGCAAAGCCTAATTCTTCCAGGGCAATGGCCAAGGCGATGTTCGCGGGCCCAAAGCCTATACCGATGACATCGTAGACTTGCCCGTCACGCCCTGAATCACTGGTATTAACTTTATGAACGCTCACAGCTTTATCCCCATTTATTACAAAAGTCAGACTCGGCAAAGCAGAAAAGCCCCTGAGGTCTTTCCTGCATGCGGTCAACAAAAGTTGTTTGTAGTTATCTTTAATCGATATCGGTAGTGCTGTTCTTTAAACTTCTTGTGCGGCCAGCTTCAACCATTGTTGTACCGGTGCATACGCCAGGATGTTGTCGACATATCCCTGCAGTTGTGCCGGTATGGCAATGCCATAACGCCGGAAACGAAATACCACCGGAACAAACATGGCATCGACAATGCCGAAGTCGCCGCAGAGGAACTGCTTCGAACCGCTCAGCGCGCGCAGGTTGTTCCAGATATCGAACACGCGCATGACTTCTTCACGCGTCTCGGCGGTAAGCGTTTCAGGGGTATCACCGGTGTTCAGGCCGAACGACATCTGTGTGCGCAGGTGAGTGAAGCCGGAGTGCATCTCCGCCGCTGCGGCGCGGGCGAGTGCTTTGACCTGCGGGTCCTGGGGCCAGAGGTTGGCGCCAGGATAGGCGTCGGCAACGTATTCGCTGATGGCCAGGCTGTCGTTGATCACTATGCCATTGAGTAACAGTGCCGGGACTCGGCCAGAAGGCGAGTGTTCGAGGATTTGCTGGCGGGTGTCGCTCTGTTCCAGTTTCAGCTGAAGGGTTTCAAACGAAACGTCGGCTGTCACAAGAACCAGCCACGCACGAAATGACCATGACGACTTATTAAAATCCCCAACTACCAGTTTTGTAGACATCGCATCCCCTAGCTTGTTTTATGAAATAGGTGCTAAATTTAGCGACCTTTTTTTCATACGTATTGCACAAAACTGGACAATTGATGGACGGGATTCGCAGTGATAAAGCGCCTCAAAAAGATAAGGATTTTGTTCAATTCTGGCGTATACCCGAAGGCGACTGCGAGTTGCTATCTGCGCGTTATAGTACCCAATCTTTCGGCCGACATTCACATGACCGATACGCTATCGGCGTTATAAGTAGCGGTGTTGAAAAGCTATTTTATCGCGGCAGTTACTACATTGGGGTCGCTGGCAGTGTGGTCACCATTACCCCTGGGGAGATCCACGACGGCTTGCCAGGCCACGATGAGGGCTGGATGTATCGAATGCTCTATATCGACCCCGAATGGGTCAATCGCGTGGTGCTTCAAGGGCGCTTTTCAGACGATCATATTCATCTTTTTCAAACAGCTCTGAGCCAGGCCCCCGACTTCGCCCGGATCTTTTTGCATCAACATCAACTCATTGAAAAATCCCCATCCAGTCTTGAACGGGAAACTATCCTTCTGGATCTGGTGACAGAGCTTTTCGAGCGCAGCGGAGCGCCCATCGAACCAGTCAGTGCGGCTGAGCAGCACGCAGTGCAAAAGATCAAGAAGAAGCTCGAAGACGAGTTCGACAAACATCTGTCGCTGGAAGAGCTGGCGCAACTGGTGAACCTCGACCCTCTTTACCTGATCCGGGTGTTCAAAAAAAGCGTTGGCATCTCCCCCCACAGCTATCAAATCCAGAAAAGAATCGCCCAGGTCCAAAAACTGCTGCGCACCGGGTCCAGTCTCGCAGAAGCGTCATTCACTTGCGGCTTCTTCGATCAAAGCCACATGACCCGGGCCTTCAAAAAAGTAGTCGGCATTACACCTGGCAGTTTCCGTAACAGCAGTGCCTGAGCCTGTAAGTGCCATCCTGGATGTTGATCTTGCCGTAGTGCTCGGCCTCACGTTTTAAGCGCGTTAAGTCGGCCAAAATGGCCTCGCGCAGCCGCATGCCGGTGGCTCGCGCCAATAGAGCGATGGCCGCGGCACGAGAATGCTGTTCGCAGAGCACGTCGACGATGCGCTTCACGTGTTCGCGGTCCTGGCCTTGCGGGGCTGCTGTGCGGACGGTTGTGCGCTGCATTCCCAACGCCTTGCTCGGACTCACCACCTTCACATGTTGATCACCGCGAAGCGCAGCCATGGTCCGGTTCACGCTGGACAACCGGTTTTGCGCGGTCGCGATGCCGATAGCTCCTTGTTCGACTTGCCGCCGCAGATACCCGGCGTAGTCCAGCAAGGTCTGCCGAACAATTTTTCGCGCATCGTTGCACCCTGGCCCATCCTCCGAACGACACCAGCGCACAAACGTCTGCCACCGATCACTGTGCGCTTTGACAGTCCCATAATACCCGCCGCCAAACAGATCTTTTAGCGCTTGCGGCCCTGCATAGCTCAGTTGCCGGCCATAGCCAAAATTGCGTCTATTTCGCCTGCCCACCAGTGCCATGATTGAACTCCTCTCGAAGCCAATACGTTTAAAACCTTCCTCACGTCATCCCGCCACGAATGTTGAGTGTTATCAGGGATCAAGGCCCCTGCGACCTGCGAGGGTTGTCCACTAACGCGGGACTGGCGGCTCTTTACGACCGGGAGCTTGGGCATCTCAAGATCTGGCCTCCTGAACACTTCCGCAGAAGTGGGCGGGTGGAGACTGCACTGGCTGACGAAACCGGCGCTGCGAGATCCTGAGTCGGGTGAAGGCAGTGAAGCGATGACCGGGGCATGCCTGACTGTCAGTCAGGTGCACTCCATTCCGTGGGCTGCGGCACCATCATCTGTATCGCCGTTGCTGGTGACTTCGGTGTTTGTCACGCCGATTGTCACGAGGGGGGATGCCGCAAAGCCTTGTACGAGTTGGGCTGCAGCAGCGGTAGGAGCGCCCGTCTCTTTCCAAGAGAAAAAGACGGGCGTAGGTTGGCGCAGTGAAATGGCCAGGCGGATAGGTTGCTGCAGGGCAGCTGGGTAGGGGGATGTATTTGCCGCAATGGCAATGATCTGAAGTAGGCATCCATCACTTGGTGAGTGACCGTGCGAGCCGCCGGACGCTAATCGCACTTTGGGAGAACCACCACGATGTGGCGTAGCCTTAAAGGTTTTGGCTACCTGGGTTGCTGTCAGCGACAGCGCTTTACCCGACCTTTTCTACGCCTGTGGAGAATTAGGGTCAAGGCTCGAATTTTGGGGAGTTCTTCGGCTGTGAATGGAATTAGCCACTAATGGAAATCAGTGGCTCTCCACAGGTAATTGCGTGGGCTTTAGATTTTGTAAATGAGGTCCATCCAAACAGGGCGGCTTTGCAGCCCTGTTTGGATGGACCCGCGTGGACAAACGGATCACTGAGATATGAGGACCGAGCACTTATTCAGTTGCGCCACGTTTTGCTTTTAGGCGAGTGACATTCGCACCCGTCTGATTGGCGAATTCGCGTGGGCTGACATGTTTCTGCTGATTAGCCTCAAGGTAGCGACTCCACCAGTTCATGATCAGCCTGCGTTCCTCGATGAACTCGGCCTTATGGATGTAAGCGGCGCGGACGTTGTTACGTTCCTTGTGGCTCATCTGCCGCTCGATGGCTGTGTCCGTCCACAAACCTGACTCGATCAGTGCGCTGCAGGCCATCGAACGAAACCCGTGCCCGCAAATTTCGGATTTGGTGTCGTACCCCATCTTCCGAAGCGCGCTGTTTACCGTGTTTTCGGACATTGGTTTCCAAGACTTAGTATCGCCTGCGAACACCAAGTCAAATTTGCCTGTGATTACGTGGATCTGCTCGAGCAGGGCGATCGCTTGCGGCGATAAGGGTACAAGATGGATATCGCCCGCCATCTTCGTACCCCTTGTGGAAAAGGGTACGCCTTCCAACGCTGGTCGCGTGTCGGGTATTTCCCAGACGCCACGTTTGAGGTCGAACTCGCTCCAGCGGGCGAAGCGCAGCTCGCTGGAGCGTACAAACACGTGCAGCGACAGCAAGACCGTCAGCCGGGTAAGTGCGCGGCCTTTATAGGTGTCGATCCGTTCCTGCAATTCAGGCAAACGAGATAAGGATAAGGCGGGGCGGTGGACGACCCGCGAGGCTTTGATCGAGCCTACGAGGTCGTAAGCAGGGTTTACGGCGATAAGCCGGAGGCGCTTTGCCTCGCGCATGATGCTCTGCAGGTAGTTTTGTATCCTTAAAGCAATGTCTATCGTTCCGCGCTTCTTAATCGCGTCCAGGGGCCGCATAAGGTCGTGGGTATCAAGGTCGACAATGGCGCGTGCGCCGATCAGCGGGAAGAGATGAGTTTTGAGGCGACTCATCACTGTCTTGGAATAGTCCGGTGCCCACTTGGCTGACATTTCCGTGTGCCAGCCGAGGGCAACGCTTTCAAAGGTGCGGCCTTTGATCAGAGCGTCCGCCTTGGCTTGGTTCTTGGCTCCTATAGGGTCAATGCCATCCGCCAGCATTCGCTTGACCTCCAAGCGTTTGCGGCGCGCATCCGCGAGGCCAACGATGGGATAGTTGCCGAATGAGGTCAGTCCTTCCCGGCCATCAGGTTTGACGTATCTGAGACGCCAGCCTTTTCGGCCATTGGGTTGGACTAGAAGGTAAAGGCCGTCGCCGTCGAAAAGCTTGTAGGCGTGGTCTGTGGGCTTGGCCGAACGGCAAGCGGCGTCGGAGAGTGGAGCAGTAGTGCGCGACATAAGGGTACTCCCTTTTATCGAACTGACCTTTATCCCAAACTCTACCCTTAAAATGGCTGGTATCCACCGGAATCCGACAGAACGCAAAAACGAAAAAACCCGCCAGAAGGCGGGTTTTTCGCGTGGGTCAGAGATTTTGAAAGCCTTCTCTGGAACCTTGTCTGGCTCCACGACCTGGACTCGAACCAGGGACCCAGTGATTAACAGTCACTTGCTCTACCAACTGAGCTATCGCGGAATGGCGTGTATGTTACTGATTCAAAAAGAGAAGTCAACCCTCTGTTGGCAATTTGATGTTTTCATCGGATCAGAGGGAGGTTTATCGGCCATCGGCGGTTACCAGAAGCGCGGGAGAGGTCTACCATGGCTGCCCGGAAGTGGTGACACGCGCTGCCGGCCCTCAGCCGAAAAGGTATGCGCCATGAATCACCCAGCCTTCACACCCCGAAACAGTGGGGTGTTCCCATGAGCATCGCTCAGATCAGCTTGCCCAAAGGTGTCGGCCCGCACGCCGAGAAACTGTTCGACGCAATCACTCAGGCCAGCACCGCTGAAGAACTGAACCGCGCAGGCGGCAAGGCCGAAGGTTTTGTCCTGGGCCTGGAAAGCACCAAGGCGATCAAAAGTCAGGTAGCCGAGTCGCTTTATGTCGCCTATGACGACGCGGCCAGCCAGCGTGCGAGCGAATTGGCCTAACCGCCAAAAGTGATAGTGCCGAGCATCAGCTTGGCATACAGCATCGTGGCGGCCAGTTGCACCAGCCACAAGGCCAGGCCGCCAAGGAACACGCCCGCGGCCACTTGCAGCACCAGGTTATTACCGCGTTTGGCCGAGGAGCGGGGCACGAAGTGGTCCAGTTCATCGCGGTCGGCGCGTAGGTCGTCGTTTTTCATGTGGGTTCTCGCAAGAATTCTCGGGTGTACATAAAGCCTGTGGGAGTTTAAAGGGCGCAGCGGCTGCTTTGAGATTTATCTGAGGCCAATAAAAAACGGGAAGCCATTTTGGCTTCCCGTTTTCATGTCACGCGACGACTCAGATCACCTGAACGATGGCCTTGGTCACGGCGTCGATGTTGCTCTGGTTCAGCGCGGCAACGCAGATGCGGCCGGTGTCCAGGGCGTAGATGCCGAACTCGTTGCGCAGACGGGTCACTTGCTCAACCGTCAGGCCGGAGTAGGAGAACATGCCGCGCTGGCGACCGACGAAGCTGAAATCGCGCTGTGGAGCGTTTTTCGCCAGCAGGTCGACCATCTGGGTGCGCATGCCACGAATCCGCAGACGCATTTCTGCCAATTCTTCTTCCCACTGGGCACGCAATACCGGGCTGTTCAGCACAGCGGCGACGATGCTTGCACCGTGGGTCGGCGGGTTGGAGTAGTTGGTGCGGATCACGCGTTTGACTTGCGACAGCACGCGCGCGCTTTCTTCTTTCGATTCGCTGACGATCGACAGGGCGCCAACGCGCTCGCCGTACAGCGAGAAGGATTTGGAGAACGAGCTGGAAACGAAGAAGGTCAGGTTCGATTCGGCGAACAGGCGCACAGCGGCAGCGTCTTCATCGATACCGTCGCCAAAGCCCTGGTAGGCCATGTCGAGGAATGGAACGTGACCTTTGGCTTTCACCACGTCCAGCACGTTTTTCCAGTCCGCCGGGCTCAAGTCGACGCCAGTCGGGTTGTGGCAGCAAGCATGCAGCACAACGATGGAGCCGGACGGCAGGGCGTTCAGGTCTTCCAGCAGGCCGGCGCGGTTAACGTCGTGGGTGGCGGCGTCATAGTAGCGATAGTTCTGCACTGGGAAACCGGCGGTTTCGAACAGTGCGCGGTGGTTTTCCCAGCTCGGGTCGCTGATCGCCACGACGGCGTTCGGCAGCAGTTGCTTGAGGAAATCGGCACCGATTTTCAGCGCGCCAGTACCGCCGACGGCCTGGGTGGTGATGACCCGGCCAGCAGCGATCAGTGGCGAGTCATTGCCGAACAGCAGTTTCTGCACGGCCTGGTCGTAGGCGGCGATGCCGTCGATCGGCAAGTAGCCACGGGAAACGTGTTGAGCGGCGCGAATCGTCTCGGCTTCGACAACGGCGCGCAGGAGAGGGATTCGCCCTTGCTCGTCGCAGTAAACACCGACCCCCAGGTTGACCTTGGTGGTACGGGTATCGGCATTGAATGCTTCGTTGAGGCCCAGGATTGGATCGCGTGGTGCCATTTCGACAGCGGAGAACAGGCTCATTATTGCGGCGGCTCTGAATGGAGTGTGGAGGGACGTGTCGCGCTCCAGCCGAATGCACTAGAGCGGTGCACAAACGGGGAGCTAGTATAGAGGCCATCAGCGATTGATGGCGACAGGCGATTCGGCTTTTACGGTAAGTTTTTCCAATTATTTTTCGATCGTTGGTCGAGCGACGTCGTCAAAGGTTTTACCCGATGTAGGACGTTTGCCTTGAAAGGGATGGCAATCGGCTCCACATTGAGCACAATCCAGTTTTTTCCTCGGGCGACATCGGTCGTTTGCGGTCTTTCTCGTTCCTGTCCGGCTTAACCGGGCAAGAGTGAACCAGAGGTATGTATGTCTGAATTCCAGCTAGTCACCCGCTTCGAGCCCGCCGGCGATCAGCCGGAAGCCATCCGTCTGATGGTCGAGGGCATCGAGGCCGGGCTGGCGCACCAGACGCTGCTCGGTGTGACCGGCTCGGGCAAGACCTTCAGCATCGCCAACGTGATCGCCCAAGTGCAGCGCCCGACGCTGGTGCTGGCGCCGAACAAGACCCTGGCTGCGCAGTTGTACGGCGAGTTCAAGGCGTTCTTCCCGAACAACGCCGTTGAATACTTCGTCTCCTATTACGACTACTACCAGCCCGAAGCTTATGTGCCGTCGTCCGACACCTTCATCGAGAAGGACGCCTCGATCAACGACCACATCGAGCAGATGCGCCTGTCCGCGACCAAAGCGCTGCTGGAACGCAAAGACGCAATCATCGTCACCACGGTGTCGTGCATCTACGGTCTGGGCAGCCCGGAAACCTATTTGAAGATGGTGTTGCACGTGGATCGCGGCGACAAGCTCGACCAGCGTGCGCTGTTGCGTCGCCTGGCCGACCTGCAATACACCCGCAACGACGTGGACTTCGCCCGGGCGACTTTCCGGGTGCGCGGCGATGTGATTGATATCCACCCGGCGGAATCCGATTTTGAGGCGATCCGCATTGAGCTGTTCGATGACGAGGTGGAGAGTCTGTCTGCTTTTGATCCGTTGACGGGCGAAGTCATCCGCAAGCTGCCGCGCTTCACCTTCTATCCGAAGAGCCACTACGTGACGCCTCGGGAAACCCTGCTCGACGCTGTCGAGGGGATCAAGGTCGAGTTGCAGGAGCGCCTGGAATACCTGCGTTCCAACAACAAACTGGTGGAAGCCCAACGCTTGGAGCAACGCACTCGTTTCGACCTGGAGATGATTCTGGAGCTGGGTTACTGCAACGGCATCGAAAACTACTCGCGCTACCTGTCGGGCCGTGCATCCGGCGAGGCGCCGCCCACCTTGTTTGACTACCTGCCAGCCGACGCCTTGCTGGTGATCGACGAATCCCACGTCAGCGTGCCGCAGGTCGGTGCCATGTATAAGGGCGACCGGTCCCGTAAGGAAACGCTGGTGGAATATGGCTTCCGCCTGCCATCGGCGCTGGATAACCGGCCAATGCGTTTCGACGAGTTCGAAGGCATTAGCCCGCAGACAATATTTGTCTCGGCCACGCCGGGCAATTACGAGGCGGAGCACGCAGGGCGCGTGGTCGAGCAAGTGGTGCGCCCGACTGGCCTTGTGGACCCGCAGATCGAAATCCGTCCGGCGCTGACTCAGGTCGACGACTTGCTCTCGGAAATCACTAAGCGCGTAGCCCTGGAAGAGCGGGTGCTGGTGACCACGCTGACCAAGCGCATGTCCGAGGATTTGACCGATTACCTGGCCGATCACGGCGTGCGCGTGCGTTATCTGCACTCGGACATCGACACTGTGGAGCGGGTCGAGATCATCCGTGACTTGCGCCTCGGCACCTTCGATGTGCTGGTGGGGATCAACCTGCTGCGTGAAGGCCTGGACATGCCGGAAGTCTCGCTGGTGGCGATTCTCGATGCCGACAAGGAGGGCTTCCTGCGCTCCGAGCGCTCGCTGATCCAGACCATTGGCCGGGCGGCACGCAACCTTAATGGCCGGGCGATTCTGTATGCGGATCGGATTACTGGTTCCATGGAGCGGGCGATTGGCGAAACCGAGCGTCGTCGCGACAAGCAGATCGCCTTCAACCTGGCCAACGGCATTACGCCCAAAGGGGTGTTCAAGGACGTTGCCGACATTATGGAAGGCGCGACTGTGCCGGGTTCGCGCAGCAAGAAGCGCAAAGGCATGGCCAAGGCCGCCGAGGAAAGCGCCAAATACGAAGCCGAATTGCGTTCGCCGAGCGAGATCACCAAGCGCATTCGTCAGCTGGAAGAGAAGATGTACCAGCTCGCCCGCGACCTGGAATTCGAAGCCGCGGCGCAGCTGCGCGACGAAATCGGCAAGCTGCGGGAGCGGTTGATCGCGGTTTGACGCTCCCTCTGTAGCAGTTGCCGAAGGCTGCGATCTTTTGATCTTGTTTTTACAGGCAAAGTCAAAAGATCGCAGCCTTGGCAGCTCCTGCAGCGCTTAAATCCCGCACTCACTGGAGCCGGGCGGCTATCGCCTGTTACCATTCGCCCCTTGTTTGATCTTCGCTTTTCATTCTTTTTGAGACATGCCATGACCACCGTCCGCACTCGCATCGCGCCATCGCCTACCGGGGACCCCCACGTAGGTACCGCTTACATCGCTTTGTTCAACTACTGCTTTGCCAAGCAGCATGGCGGTGAGTTCATCCTGCGGATCGAAGACACCGACCAACTGCGTTCGACCCGCGAGTCCGAACAGCAGATTTTCGACGCCCTGCGCTGGTTGGGTATCGACTGGAGCGAAGGCCCGGATGTCGGCGGCCCGCACGGTCCTTACCGTCAGAGTGAGCGCGGCGATATCTACCAGAAGTACTGCCAGCAACTGGTAGACATGGGCCATGCCTTCCCATGCTTCTGCACCGCCGAAGAACTGGACCAGATGCGCGCCGAGCAAATGGCCCGCGGTGAGACCCCGCGTTACGACGGCCGTGCGCTGTTGCTGTCCAAGGAAGAAGTCGCGCGCCGCCTGGCCGCCGGCGAACCCCACGTGATCCGCATGAAAGTGCCGACCGAAGGCGTGTGCGTGGTGCCGGACATGCTGCGTGGCGATGTCGAGATCCCGTGGGATCGCATGGACATGCAAGTGCTGATGAAGACCGACGGCCTGCCGACGTACTTCCTGGCCAACGTGGTCGACGACCACCTGATGGGCATCACCCACGTGCTGCGCGGTGAAGAATGGCTGCCTTCGGCACCGAAACTGATCCTGCTGTACGAGTACTTCGGCTGGGAACAGCCGCAGCTGTGCTACATGCCGCTGTTGCGTAACCCGGACAAGAGCAAACTGTCCAAGCGCAAGAACCCGACCTCGGTGACGTTCTACGAGCGCATGGGCTTCATGCCGGAAGCGATGCTCAACTACCTGGGCCGCATGGGCTGGTCGATGCCGGACGAGCGCGAGAAGTTCTCCCTGCAGGAAATGGTCGACAACTTCGACCTGAGCCGTGTCTCGCTTGGCGGGCCGATTTTCGACATCGAGAAACTGTCGTGGCTCAACGGCCAGTGGCTGCGTGACCTGCCGGTGGAAGAGTTCGCCGCTCGCGTGCAGAAGTGGGCGCTGAACCCTGAATACATGATGAAGATCGCGCCGCACGTGCAGGGCCGGGTTGAAACCTTCAGCCAGGTCGCACCGCTGGCTGGCTTCTTCTTCGCTGGTGGCGTGAATCCGGACGCTAAACTGTTCGAATCCAAGAAGCTCTCGGGCGATCAGGTTCGTCAGTTGATGCAATTGATCCTGTGGAAGCTGGAAAGCCTGCGTCAGTGGGAGAAGGACAGCATCACCGCAACGATTCAGGCGGTGGTTGAATCCCTGGAGCTGAAGCTGCGTGACGCCATGCCGCTGATGTTTGCCGCGATCACCGGGCAGGCCAGTTCGGTATCGGTGCTCGATGCGATGGAAATCCTCGGTCCGGACCTGACCCGTTTCCGTCTGCGCCAGGCCATTGACCTGCTGGGCGGCGTGTCGAAGAAAGAAAACAAAGAGTGGGAAAAGCTTCTGGGCGCGATTGCCTGACGGCGTTTGACTCAGTAGGAGCTGCCGAAGGCCGCGATCTTTTGATCCTGATCTTCGGCGCTTCCCCCGAATTTACGGGGGGAGGGCGGTAAGTGATTGTTATGTCGGCAAAAAATTTTAATTTTTTTGAAAAATAAGTTTGACAGCTTTCCGATGCGCCATTAAGATTCGCCCCGTCCTCAGCGATGAGGGGCTATAGCTCAGCTGGGAGAGCGCTTGCATGGCATGCAAGAGGTCGACGGTTCGATCCCGTCTAGCTCCACCAATTTACACTTCAAGGTCTGGCCACACCGGCCTTGAAGCGATCAACACTCAGCGTTGATCAGTTGTATAGAAGGGTTTGCGTCCCCTTCGTCTAGTGGCCTAGGACACCGCCCTTTCACGGCGGTAACAGGGGTTCGAGTCCCCTAGGGGACGCCAGTTTTACAGAAGCGATGTTGCAAGATGTCGCTCCGCCGCGAGGCGAAAAATCCGGGGCTATAGCTCAGCTGGGAGAGCGCTTGCATGGCATGCAAGAGGTCGACGGTTCGATCCCGTCTAGCTCCACCAATTTTACAGTTCAAGGTCTGGCCACACCGGCCTTGAATCGATCAGCTCTCAGCACTGATCAGTTGTATAGAAGGGTTTGCGTCCCCTTCGTCTAGTGGCCTAGGACACCGCCCTTTCACGGCGGTAACAGGGGTTCGAGTCCCCTAGGGGACGCCACGATTACCCGCTTTGCGGGATTTTTAAGGGTCATTCAATTATTGAATGGCCCTTTTGTTTGTCTGGCGTTTGGCCAAATCTCCTTTTTCCCCAACACTGTTCTTCAGACCAGCGGTCACATCCACGACTTGCGGAAAATTATTATGAGAATAATATTCTAGTCGTAATATTCGGAGGCAACGATGAACGATAAAAAAGCTCAAACCCGCGAACGCATCCTCAAGGCTGCCAGTGCAGCGCTGATCCAGCGCGGCCCGGCCGAGCCGAGCGTGGGTGAAGTGATGGGCGCGGCCGGGCTGACGGTCGGCGGTTTCTACGCGCACTTCGAGAGCAAGGACGCGTTGATGCTGGAAGCGTTCAAGCAGCTGCTCAGCCATCGTCGTGACTTGATCGCCGACATGGATGCCGAGTTGACCGGCGAAGAGCGTCGCGCGTTGGTCGCAGCGTTCTACCTGTCGCGCAAACACCGTGATTCCACCGAGCAGGCATGCCCGGTTCCAGCGTCGATCAGTGAACTGGGCCGTCTGCCGGACGAATTTCGTGTGGCGTTGAATGAACATATTGAATTGATGGTCGCGCAGTTGGCAGCCAGCCCGGAAGACATCGACAAGGTCTTGGCCGACGTCGCCTTGATGGTGGGTGGTTTGGCGCTGGCGCGGGCGCTGGGGCCAGGAGAGTTGTCCGATCGATTGCTGCGCGCCGCCAAATCGGCGGTGCTGTGACCTAAAGGCATCCAGCCTGAGGAGATGGGCGATGAACACGTTGAGCTGGGTTCGTGGCGTTAATGGCACCTTGGGCTGGTTCGCACCGAAGCTGGTGGCGAGCAAGATGCGTCTGGCATTCATGACCCCGCGGGAGTTGCCGCCGCGTGATTGGGAATTGCCGCTGCTGGCGAAATCCGAGCGGATCACCTTGCGCTTCGGCCTCTCGGCGCTGCGTTGGGGGCAGGGCCCGGCAGTGTTGTTGATGCACGGCTGGGAGGGCCGGCCAACGCAGTTTGCCGCGCTGATCACGGCGCTGGTCAATGCCGGTTACACCGTGGTCGCCCTGGACGGCCCGGCTCACGGTCGCTCGCCTGGACGCGAAGCCAATGTGGTGCTGTTCGCCCGGGCGATGCTTGAAGCAGCTGCTGAACTACCGCCGCTGCAAGCGGTAATCGGTCACTCGATGGGCGGCGCCAGCGCCATGCTCGCGGTGCAGTTGGGCTTGCGCACCGAAACCCTGGTCTCGATCGCCGCCCCGGCGCGAATCCTTGGGGTGTTGCGCGGTTTTGCGCGTTATGTGCGCCTGCCGCCCAAAGCCCGTTCGGCGTTCATTCGTCAGGTCGAAAAAGACGTTGGCATGCGTGCTGCTGCGCTGGATGTCGCGCACTACCAGCTCGACATGCCAGGCCTGATTGTCCATGCCGAAGACGACAGCTTTGTCTCGGTCAAGGAGTCCCAATTGATTCACGAAGCCTGGTTCGACAGTCGCTTGTTGCGCCTGGAAGAGGGCGGTCATCAGCGGGTCCTGGCCGATCCGCGGGTGATCGATGGCGTGCTCTCGCTGCTGGCCGGTCGCAGCCTGCAATCGCGCCAATCGGCCTGAGCTTCCGTTACACTGCCCCGGTCGAAATAATCTGACCGGGAGTGGGGCATGGGCTGGGATCGGGCAACGCCGTTTATCATTGATCTGGAAGTGGGCGCCGAAGACATCGACGGGCTGGGCCACGCGAACAACGCGGTGTACGTGACCTGGCTCGAGCGCTGTGCCTGGCGTCACTCGCAGCGGCTGGGCCTGGACCTGGTCGAGTATCGGCGGCTGGACCGGGCGATGGCGGTGGTGCGGCACGAGATTGATTACCTGGCGGCGGCCTACGAAGGCGATGAGCTGCAGCTGGCGACCTGGATCGTCGATTGGGACCAGCGCCTGAGAATGACCCGACACTTCCAGCTGATCCGCCCCAGTGACAACTCGACGTTGCTGCGGGCGCAGACCACGTTCGTGTGCATCGAACTGTCGACCGGCAAGCCCAAGCGCATGCCGGCGGAATTCATCGAGGGCTATGGCTCGGCGTTGCAAGTTCCAAGCTGACACAGTCCGCACATTTGCCACCGCCCGGTCTGACGAAATACCTTCTGCACGCCGAAACCAGTAAACTGCCGCACGTTTTTCGTCGAGTGTGTTTTTCATGCAAATTGCTTTGGCGCCCATGGAGGGGTTGGTCGACAACATCCTGCGGGACGTGCTGACCCGTGTGGGCGGTATCGATTGGTGTGTAACCGAGTTCATTCGGATCAACGATCAGCTGCTCACGCCTGCCTACTACCACAAGTTCGGCCCGGAACTGCTGACCGGCGCCCGTACCGCCTCCGGCGTGCCGCTGCGGGTGCAACTGCTTGGCTCCGATCCGGTGTGCCTGGCGGAAAACGCTGCACTGGCCTGCGAATTGGGTTCCGAAGTCATCGACCTGAACTTCGGCTGCCCGGCCAAGACCGTCAATAAGTCGCGCGGTGGCGCCGTTCTGCTCAAAGAGCCAGAGCTGCTCAACGAAATCGTCGAACATGTCCGCCGCGCGGTGCCCGCACACATTCCAGTGACCGCCAAAATGCGCCTGGGCTTCGACAGTCCCGATGGTTCGCTGGTTTGCGCCACAGCCCTGGCCGAAGGCGGCGCGGCGCACATCGTGGTTCACGCGCGGACCAAAACGGATGGCTACAAGCCGCCAGCTCACTGGGAGTGGATCCCGCGGGTCCAGGACGTGGTCAAGGTGCCAGTGTTCGCCAACGGTGACATCTGGAGCGTCGAGGACTGGCGCCGTTGCCGCGAGATCAGCGGCGTCGAAGATATCATGCTCGGTCGTGGCCTGGTGTCGCGTCCGGATCTGGCAAGGCAGATCGCTGCGGCGCGGGCCGGTGAGGAGGTCGTCGAGATGACCTGGGCCGAGCTGCTGCCGCTGATTCAGGATTTCTGGCTGCAAGCCAAGGCCCAGATGACACCACGCCAATCGCCGGGTCGCCTGAAGCAGTGGCTGGCAATGCTGACCCGTAATTATCCCGAAGCAGTAGAGTTGTTCGGCGTCCTGCGTCGTGAAACCGAGCTGGATCAGGTCTCGCGTTTACTGGGGCTGCCGGTGTCTGAAGCCGCCTGAGTCTGCTTGAAAAAAATCTGAAAATAATCTCTTGAAAAGTAATCAGCGGTCCTTATCTAAGGATTACGCGATGCCGAATTCGGGTCGCGGAGACAAAAAAACTTGCTGATTATGTTCAGGAGATTTGAATCATGAGTACTGCATTTTCCTTGGCCCCACTGTTCCGTTCCTCGGTAGGTTTCGACCGTTTCAACGACCTGTTCGAAACCGCCCTGCGCAATGAGCCAGGCAGCACCTATCCACCCTACAACGTTGAAAAATACGGTGATGATCAATACCGCATTGTTGTAGCGGCCGCCGGTTTCCAGGAAGACGACCTGGACCTGCAAGTAGAAAAAGGTGTACTGACCATCAGTGGCGGCAAACGTGACGCGGACGAAAACGTCACTTACCTGTACCAGGGCATCGCACAGCGCGCCTTCAAACTGTCGTTCCGTCTGGCGGACCACATCGAAATCAAGGCCGCCGAACTGCGCAACGGTTTGTTGAATATCGAGCTGTTGCGGGTGATTCCGGAAGAAGCGAAAGCCAAACGCATCCCGATCAATGGGGCGGAAAAACCGGCTCTGCAACACTAATCGGTCAGAGCAAATGAGAAGGGCGCCATCCACTGGCGCCCTTTTTTTGTCCGTTGGTAGCAGGGCTCATTTGAGCAGTTTCTGAAACTCCTCCACCAGCAACGGCCGGCTGTGCAAATACCCCTGATACAAATGGCAGCCCAGCCCTTGCAAGAACTCCAGTTGCTCCTCGGTTTCCACCCCTTCGGCAATCACTTCCAGTTCCAGGCTGCGGGCCATGGCGACGATGGCGCGAATGATTTCGGCATCGTTGGGGTCGGTGGTGGCGTCGCGGACGAATGACTGGTCGATTTTCAGGGTGTCGACCGGCAGGCGCTTGAGGTAGGTCAGCGAGGAGTAACCGGTGCCGAAATCGTCCATGGCAAAGCTCACGCCGAGTTTTTTCAGGCGTCGCATTTTGCTGATGGTGTCGTCCAGGTTCTGGATGACGATGCCTTCGGTGATTTCCAGTTTCAGCAACGAGCAGGGCAGGTCGTGGCTGCCGAGGCTGTGCTCGATGCGTTCGACGAAGTCGTTCTGACGGAATTGCCGCGGGCTGATATTCACGCACAGGCTGAAATTGAGCGGGTCAATCAGGCCTTTGGCGATCAGGCGTTTGAAGGCCGCACAGGCTTCGTCGAGGATCCATGTGCCGACTTCCAGAATCAGCCCGCTGTCTTCCAGCACCTTGATGAACTCGGTCGGCGATTGCGCGCCCAGTTGCGGATGGTGCCAGCGCACCAGGGCTTCGGCGCCGGTAATGCGGTTGTTGCGGGCGTCCACCTGAGGCTGGTATTGCACGCTGAATTCACCCCGGGAAAGGGCCAGGCGCAGGTCGGTCTCCATGCGCAGGCGTTCGCTGGCGGCCTTCTGCATGGTGTTGTGATACATCTGCGTGGTGTTGCGGCCCGAGTCCTTGGCGCGGTAGAGGGCGATATCGGCGCGCTTGAGCAGGTCGGTCGGGGTCGAGCCGTGGTCGGGGATCAGCGCGATGCCGATGCTCGGCGTCACTTGCAGGCGCTGTCCATCGAGGAACATCGGTTCGGACAGCAATTCGCGCAAGGTATCCGCCAGTTCCCGGACTTGAGCGCTGACGTCGCTGCGTGAGCCTTCCAGGCCACTGAGCAGCACCACGAACTCATCGCCGCCCAGGCGTGCGACGGTGTCTTCCATGCGTACGCTGGCTTCAAGGCGCGCGGTGATGATTTTCAGCACTGTATCGCCCACCGGGTGGCCGAGGGAGTCGTTGATGTGCTTGAAGTGGTCGAGGTCGAGGAACATCAGGGCGCCACGCAAGTTGTGGCGCTTGAGCAGGGCGATCTGCTGGCTCAGGCGGTCCATCAACAGCGCGCGGTTCGGCAGGTTGGTCAGCGGGTCGTGGTAGGCCAGGTGACGGATCTGCGCTTCGGCATTTTTCAGCAGGCTGACGTCCCGGGCGGTCAGCAGCAGGCAGGCGGTTTCGTTGAGGGTGATCGGTTCCACCGAGACTTCGACGGTCAGCAACTCGCCGCGTTTGTTGCGCCCGAGCATTTCCAGGTGGTGAACCCGGCCCTTGATCTGTAGTTCGGCCAGCAACGCCGAGCGTTGTTTCTCCTCGGCCCAGATGCCGACCTGATACACCGTGCGGCCCACCACTTCATCGGCACGGTAGCCGGTCAGGCGGCAGAAGCCGTCGTTAACCTCCAGATAGCGTCCAGTGTCGCGCTCGGTAATGGTGATGGCGTCGGGGCTTGAGTGGAAGGCCTTGGCGAACTTCTCTTCGCTGGCCTTGAGCGCCGCTTCCGAGCGTTGCTGTTGGGTGATGTCGCGCAGGGTGGTGACGATGCACGGCTGGTCGCCGACGCTGATCTGGCGGCTGGAGATCACGCAGGTCAGGGATTGCCCGTCCTTGTGTTGAACGATGATCGCCACATTGTTCAGGCCCTGTTCGCGGATGACTCGCTCAATCCTTTGCAGGCTTTTCGCCGAGGCGTCCCACAGGCCGATTTCGTCGGCGCTGCGGCCGATGACGTCGGTGGTGCTCCAGCCGAACGTCTGGGTGAAGCTGGAGTTGATCTCGATGAAGTGGCCGGTGTCCTGACGCGTGACGCAGATCGGGTCGGGGCTGACCTGGAACAAGGTGGCGAATTTCTCTTCCGACGCTATCAGTTGCTGCTCGCGCTCCACTTGCTCGGTGATGTCCAGCAATGTGCCGGCCATGCGCAGCGGGTTGCCGCTATCATCGCGGTAGAGTCTGGCGCGGCTTTCCAGGTAGCGCGAACTGCCGTCCGGCAGTTGCACGCGGTACGTCAGTTGATAATTGCCGGCCGGGCCTTCGCGTAAGCTGCGGTAAGCGTCGCGCATGGTGTCGCGTTCTTCACCGGGTACACCTTCGAAAAACGCATCGAAGGATTCATGGAAGGGTTTGGGCTCCAGACCATGCAGCTGGGCGGCCCGCGCCGAGCCATAAAGCATGCCGCTGGGGATGTGCCAGTCCCAAGTGCCGAGTTGTGCTGAATCCAGGGCCAGGTCGAGGCGTTCCTGGCTGTCTTTGAGGGCGTGCTCGGCGATTTTTCGTTCGGTGGTGTCAAGGAATGTGCTCAGCAGATAGGGCTGGCCTTCGAGCTCGACCTTTTGCGCGCTGAGAATGCCGTCGTGAACCTGCCCGTTGCTGGCGCGAAATTGCACCTCCATGTTGATCAGCTCACCTTTGGCCTTGGTGGCCTTGACCAGTTCCGCCCGTTGCTCCGGGTTGACCCAAAGGCCCAGTTCCAGGGTGGTTCGGCCGATTGCGTCTTGCACCGGCCAGCCGAACAGGCTTTCGAAATACTGGTTGGCTTCGCTGATCAGGCCGTCTTCCTGACGGGTCAGCAGCACCATATTCGGGCACAGGTGAAACAGCGTGGCGAAGCGTTTTTCCGAGCTGCTCAGCGCTTGTTCACGCTGGCGCTGGTGGGTGATTTCACGGATGACCCCGATCATTCGTGGCCGGCCGTTTTTGTCCGGTAGCAGGCTGCCGTTGATTTCCAGCCAGTGCAGGCTGCCGTCGGGCCAGCGGATGCGGTGGTGCATGGCCTGCTCCAGCGGAGCGCCGGCGATCACTGCATTGAAGGCGCGGATGGCTTTCGCCCGATCCTCCTGGGGCAGCAGGTCGAGGTATTCCAGATCCTCGGGCAACGGTTGCCGGGGATCGAAGCCGAACAACGCCTGAGTACCCCGTGACCAGCTGATCTGTCCGCGCTCGATGTCCCAATACCAGGCGCCCAGTCGGGCGCCATTGAGGGCCGCGAGCAACTGTGGGGCGCTTTCCCAGCTCTGCTCGGACCGTTTTGGGTCAATTGCCTGAATTCGCGGCATTGGCGGCATACGTTCAACAGATTTGGGCATGGATGACAGGCCTTGGGCTGAATTGGGCGTCAGGCCCTGGGCCTCGAACAGGCGTTGCACGATGTGGTGGGTAAAGGTGTTGCCGCCGGGGAAAACCGCGGGGTGCAGGGCAATGTCCGCCAGGCTGACCGCACCGTTGCTGATCAGCGGATGCTCCGGGGCGGCCACGAAATCCAGCGGGTCGTCCCACACGGGCGTGGCCTTGACCAATGTGTGAGGTTCCGGTGCAAGGGTGATGACTGCCAGTTCAGCGCGGCCATGGAGGATTTCTTCGTAGGCCACTTCCGAATCGAGGAACTGAATATCCAGCGCTACCTGCGGGTAACGTCGGGTGAACTCCCTTAATAAGGGCGGCAAGCGATGCAGGCCGATGTGATGGCTGGTGGCCAATGTCAGACGACCGGTCACTTCGCCAGTCAGGTTGGTCAGGGCGCGGCGGGTGTCATCCAGTACATTGAGGATCTGATAGGCCCGTGGCAGCAGGGCGCGGCCGGCTTCGGTCAGGCCGACTTCCCGGCCCAGTCGATCGAACAGTCGCACCTTCAATTGCTGCTCCAGCCCGGCGATGCGCTTGCTGATGGCCGGTTGCGTCAGGTGCAGCCGTTCGCCGGCGCCGGAGAAGCTTCCGCTCTCGGCAATCGCGATAAAGGCGTTGAGGTTGGCGAGGTCCATAATGAGGTCTCAGTGGCATTCCAGTTGGTTATGCAAAGCATAAAAAATATGAATTTGAGTTATTTAATGTAACCCCCTAGGATCGACCTCACAAGCCAAGGGGTTATTGAATTACTCAAGATCCGGGGCATAGAAACAAGCTGATGAGGAAACCGTCTGATGGCCGGCAAAACGCTCTACGACAAGCTCTGGGATTCGCATTTGGTCAAGCAGCGCGACGATGGCTCTGCGCTGATCTACATCGATCGTCACATCATCCATGAAGTGACCTCGCCGCAAGCCTTCGAAGGCCTGCGTCTGGCCGGGCGCAAGCCTTGGCGCATCGATGCCAACATCGCGACCCCGGACCACAACGTACCGACCACCCCGGAGCGCAAGGGCGGCATCGAAGCGATCGTCGACCAGGTCTCGCGTTTGCAGGTTCAGACCCTCGACGATAACTGTGACGAATACGGCATCGTCGAATTCAAGATGAATGACGTCCGCCAAGGCATCGTCCACGTCATCGGCCCGGAGCAGGGCGCCACCTTGCCGGGCATGACCGTGGTCTGCGGCGACTCCCACACCTCGACCCACGGCGCATTCGGTGCCCTGGCTCACGGTATCGGCACCTCCGAGGTCGAGCACGTGCTCGCCACTCAGTGCCTGGTCGCCAAGAAAATGAAGAACATGCTGGTGTTGGTCGAGGGCAAATTGCCGTTCGGCGTGACTGCCAAGGACATCGTCCTCGCCGTGATCGGCAAGATCGGCACCGCCGGCGGTAATGGCCACGCCATCGAATTCGCCGGTAGCGCGATTCGCGACCTGTCCGTTGAAGGCCGCATGACCATCTGCAACATGTCCATCGAAGCCGGCGCCCGTGTTGGCCTGGTGGCCGCGGACGAAAAAACCGTGGCTTACGTCAAGGGCCGTCCATTTGCTCCGAAGGGCGCGGAATGGGATTTGGCCGTCGAAGCCTGGAAAGACCTGGTCTCCGACGCCGATGCCAAGTTCGACACCATCGTCGAGCTCGATGCCTCTCAGATCAAGCCGCAAGTCAGCTGGGGCACCTCGCCTGAGATGGTGTTGGCCGTGGATCAGAACGTACCGGATCCGGCCAAGGAAATGGACCTGGTCAAGCGCGATTCCATCGAACGCGCCTTGAAATACATGGGTTTGACCGCCAATCAGGCGATCACCGACATTCAGTTGGACCGTGTATTCATCGGTTCCTGCACCAACTCGCGGATCGAAGACCTGCGCGCCGCCGCCGTGATCGCCAAGGGCCGCAAAGTGGCTTCGACCATCAAGCAGGCCATCGTGGTGCCGGGTTCGGGGTTGGTGAAGGCTCAGGCCGAATCCGAAGGCCTGGACAAGATTTTTATCGAGGCCGGTTTTGAATGGCGTGAGCCTGGCTGCTCGATGTGCCTGGCGATGAATCCGGACCGTTTGGAGTCGGGCGAGCATTGCGCGTCGACCTCCAACCGTAACTTCGAAGGCCGTCAGGGCGCCGGTGGTCGTACCCACCTCGTCAGCCCGGCCATGGCCGCCGCCGCCGCTGTGAACGGTCGTTTCGTCGACGTCCGTGAATTGATCTAAAGGAGCGCAGCATGAAAGCTTTTACCCAGCACACTGGTCTTGTCGCGCCTTTGGATCGTGCCAACGTCGACACCGACCAGATCATCCCGAAGCAGTTCTTGAAGTCGATCAAACGCACCGGTTTCGGTCCGAACCTGTTCGATGAGTGGCGTTATCTGGACGTTGGCCAGCCGTATCAGGACAACTCCAAGCGCCCGCTGAACAAGGACTTCGTCCTCAACGCCGAGCGTTATCAAGGCGCCAGCGTGTTGCTGGCCCGCGAGAACTTCGGTTGCGGCTCCAGCCGCGAGCACGCGCCGTGGGCACTGGAAGAGTACGGTTTCCGCAGCATCATCGCGCCGAGCTACGCCGACATCTTCTTCAACAACAGCTTCAAGAACGGCTTGTTGCCGATCATCTTGAGCGACGCTGAAGTCGATGAGCTGTTCAAGCAGGTTGAAGCGAACCCGGGCTACCAGTTGCAGATCGATTTGCAGGCCCAGACCGTGACCCGTCCGGACGGCAAAGTGCTGAGTTTCGAGATCGATGCCTTCCGTAAGCACTGCCTGCTCAATGGCCTGGACGATATCGGCCTGACTTTGCAGGATCACGAGGCGATTGCCACGTTTGAAGCCAAGCACCGCGCGAGCCAGCCATGGTTGTTTCGCGACGCCTGAGATTGATCTGGAATCGATGTAATCAGGGCCGGCCTCTTCGCGGGCAGGCCCAGACAGCGCAAGGTTAAACCTAAAAAGGAAGTCCCGATGACCAGCACCGCGCAGCACAGCCAGGTAGTCCAAAAACAATTCGGTGAACAGGCCTCGGCCTATCTGAGCAGCGCCGTACACGCTCAAGGCACCGAGTTCGCGCTGCTACAGGCTGAACTGGCGGGGCAGGGCGATGCCCGGGTACTGGACCTGGGTTGCGGCGCCGGTCATGTGAGTTTTCATGTGGCCTCGCTGGTCAGGGAAGTAGTCGCTTACGACCTGTCCCAGCAGATGCTCGATGTGGTCGCCGCCGCCGCTGTCGACCGGGGTTTGAGTAATGTGACCACGGTCAACGGCGCCGCCGAGCGTCTGCCGTTCACCGATGGCGAGTTCGACTTCGTCTTCAGCCGCTATTCGGCGCACCATTGGAGCGACCTCGGCGTGGCCCTGCGCGAAGTTCGCCGGGTGCTGAAGCCGGGCGGGGTGGCGGCGTTCATCGATGTGTTGTCGCCGGGCAGCCCGTTGTTCGACACTTACCTGCAAAGCGTCGAAGTGCTGCGCGACACCAGCCACGTGCGCGATTATTCTGCGGGCGAGTGGTTGCGTCAGGTCAGCGAAGCCGGGTTGCATACCCGCAGCACCACGCGTCAACGGTTGCGCCTGGAGTACACCTCCTGGGTCGAGCGCATGCGTACGCCGCAGGTGATGCGCGCGGCGATCCTCGAGTTGCAGCAATCGATGGGCAACGAGGTGCGCGAATATTTTGAGATTGAAGCCGATGGTTCGTTCAGCACCGATGTGCTGGTGCTGATGGCTGAACGATAGAATTTTTCCGGGCGCGCCTCAGGGCGCGCCGACTGATGACATGAGGAAAGCATGAGCAAGCAGATTCTGATTCTCCCAGGCGACGGTATTGGCCCGGAAATCATGGCCGAAGCGGTCAAGGTGCTGGAGCTGGCGAACGACAAGTACAGCCTGGGCTTCGAACTGAGCCATGACGTGATCGGTGGCGCCGCCATCGACAAGCACGGCGTGCCGCTGGCCGATGAGACCCTGGCCCGTGCACGCGCAGCCGATGCTGTGCTGCTGGGCGCCGTGGGCGGCCCGAAATGGGACACCATCGAGCGTGACATCCGCCCTGAGCGCGGTCTGCTGAAAATCCGTGCGCAACTGGGCCTGTTCGGCAACCTGCGTCCGGCGATCCTGTACCCGCAACTGGCCGAGGCTTCCAGCCTGAAGGCAGAAATCGTTGCCGGCCTGGACATCCTGATCGTCCGTGAACTGACCGGCGGTATCTACTTCGGTGCGCCACGTGGCGTGCGCGAACTGGAGAGCGGCGAGCGTCAGGCCTACGACACGCTGCCATACAGCGAAACTGAAATCCGCCGTATCGCCCGTGTCGGTTTCGACATGGCCCGCGTGCGCGGCAAGAAGCTGTGCTCGGTGGACAAGGCCAACGTGCTGGCCTCCAGCCAGCTGTGGCGTGAAATCGTCGAGCAAGTGGCCAAGGACTACCCGGACGTCGAACTGAGCCACATGTACGTCGACAACGCCGCCATGCAACTGGTGCGTGCGCCGAAGCAGTTCGACGTGATCGTCACCGACAACCTGTTCGGCGACATTCTTTCCGACGAAGCGTCGATGCTCACCGGTTCCATCGGCATGCTGCCGTCGGCGTCGCTGGATGCCAACAACAAAGGCATGTACGAGCCGTGCCACGGTTCGGCGCCAGACATCGCTGGCAAGGGCATTGCCAACCCGTTGGCGACCATTTTGTCGGTGTCGATGATGCTGCGTTACAGCTTCAATCTGCAGGATGCGGCCGATGCCATCGAGAAGGCCGTGAGCCTGGTTTTGGATCAGGGTCTGCGTACGGGAGACATCTGGTCGGCTGGTTGCACCAAGGTCGGTACGCAGGAAATGGGCGACGCAGTAGTCGCCGCGCTGCGGAATCTGTAATCTCTCTGGCCCGCTGCAATTTTCAACCTTGAAAGCAGCGGCCCACTTTTCAAGAAGGTGTAGTTGCGATGAAACGTGTAGGTCTGATCGGTTGGCGCGGCATGGTCGGTTCCGTGCTCATGCAGCGGATGCTGGAAGAGCAGGATTTCGATCTTATCGAGCCGGTGTTTTTCACCACTTCCAATGTCGGTGGCCAAGGCCCGTCCGTGGGCAAGGACATTGCTCCGCTCAAGGACGCTTACAGCATTGAAGAGCTGAAAACCCTCGACGTGATTCTGACCTGCCAGGGTGGCGACTACACCAGCGAAGTGTTCCCGAAGCTGCGCGAAGCCGGCTGGCAGGGTTACTGGATCGACGCCGCTTCCAGCCTGCGCATGCAGGATGACGCGGTGATCGTGCTGGACCCGGTGAACCGCAAGGTTATCGACCAGCAGCTCGACGCGGGCACCAAGAACTACATCGGCGGCAACTGCACCGTCAGCCTGATGCTGATGGGCTTGGGTGGCCTGTTCGAAGCCGGTCTGGTGGAGTGGATGAGCGCCATGACCTATCAGGCGGCCTCTGGTGGCGGCGCGCAGCACATGCGTGAGCTGATCAAGCAAATGGGTGTGACCCACGGCGCTGTCGCCGATCAACTGGCCGATCCGGCCAGCGCCATCCTCGACATCGACCGCCGTGTTGCCGAAGCCATGCGCAGCGACGCGTACCCGACCGAAAACTTTGGCGTACCGCTGGCCGGCAGCCTGATCCCATGGATCGACAAGGAACTGCCGAACGGCCAGAGCCGTGAAGAGTGGAAGGCCCAGGCCGAAACCAACAAAATCCTCGGTCGCTTCAAGAGCCCGATCCCGGTGGACGGTATCTGCGTGCGCATCGGCGCCATGCGTTGCCACAGCCAGGCGCTGACCATCAAGCTGAACAAAGACGTGCCGATCGCTGATATCGAAGGGCTGATCAGCCAGCACAACCCTTGGGTCAAGCTGGTGCCGAACAACCGTGAGATCAGCATGCAGGAGCTGAGCCCGACGAAAGTCACCGGCACCCTGAACGTGCCGGTCGGTCGTCTGCGCAAGCTGAACATGGGTTCGCAATTCGTCGGTGCCTTCACCGTCGGCGACCAACTGCTGTGGGGCGCGGCCGAGCCGCTGCGTCGCATGCTGCGGATCCTGCTTGAGCGTTGATCGATTGATGCAATGAAAGAACCCGTGCCTTGAAAGAGGTGCGGGTTTTTTTTGTCCACCGATGGCGTGAATTGCCTCACCACCAACCACCCGGTAAAGTGCCGCTCCCCCCGTTTCGCCAGAGGTAGAACCATGAGCCAGTCCTTCGATATTGCCGTGATCGGCGCCACCGGTACTGTCGGCGAAACACTCGTCCAGATTCTCGAAGAGCGCGACTTTCCGGTCGGCAATCTGCACCTGCTGGCGAGCAGTGAATCGGCCGGACACTCGGTGCCGTTTCGCGGCAAGAACGTGCGGGTGCGCGAAGTCGATGAGTTCGACTTCAGCAAAGTCCAGTTGGTGTTCTTCGCCGCCGGCCCGGCGGTGACCCTCAGTTTCGCCCCGCGCGCTACGGCCGCCGGTTGCTCGCTGATCGACCTGTCCGGCGCGTTGCCGGCCGATCAGGCGCCGCAAGTGGTGCCCGAGGCCAATGCTGCAATTCTTGCCGGCCTGAAAAAGCCCTTCCAGGTCAGCAGCCCAAGCCCTTCGGCGACAGCGCTGGCGGTGGTGCTGGCGCCGCTGCTCGATTTGCTCGACCTGCAACGCATCAGCCTGACGGCGTGCCTGGCGGTCTCAGCCCAGGGCCGCGAAGCGGTCAGTGAGCTGGCCCGGCAAACCGCCGAACTGCTCAACGTGCGTCCGCTGGAACCGGCATTCTTCGATCGGCAGATGGCTTTTAACCTGTTGGCGCAAGTCGGTGCGCCCGATGCTCAGGGCCACACGTTGCTGGAAAAGCGTCTGGTGCGCGAGCTGCGTCAGGTCTTGTCGCTGCCTTTATTAAAGATTTCCGTCACTTGCATTCAAGCCCCGGTGTTTTTTGGCGATAGCTATAGCGTGACCTTGCAGTCATCGAGCGCTGTCGACCTGGCGAAAGTCAACGCGGCACTGGAAGCGGCGCCCGGTATCGAGCTGGTCGAGGCGGGCGATTACCCGACTCCGGTAGGTGATGCGGTAGGGCAGGACGTGGTTTACGTTGGTCGGGTTCGCAGCGGGATCGACGACCCGGCGGAACTTAACGTGTGGCTGACGTCAGATAACGTACGCAAAGGCGCCGCGCTCAATGCTGTGCAGGTGGCTGAATTGTTGATAAAAGACCTGCTGTAAAAGATACTTGGCAACAATTTTTTCTAGTGGTTCCAGCCGAACACCATGTTTGGCTGGAATGCTTGAGGCGAGCCATCCCGCAGGGCTTTCGTCGCATGAATGAAACGATCGCGCGCGACGACCCTTCGCCGTCGCGCGCAACGCCTTACGGCAGCGGCAATCAACACCTTCTCGCTGGCCGAGGAATGTTCAAACAAAGGATGAGGCTATGGTTCAAGTTCGCAAACTGGTGTTAGCAATAGCGGCCGCCTCGGCGCTGTCCTCCGGTATGGCGCATGCCCTCGGGCTTGGGGAATTGACCCTGAAATCGACGCTGAACCAGCCTCTGGTAGCAGAAATCGAGTTGCTCGACGTCAAGGACCTCACGGCTGCCGAAGTGGTGCCGAGCCTGGCCTCGCCCGAAGATTTCGCCAAGGCCGGTGTCGATCGTCAGGCGTTCCTCAACGACCTGACTTTCACGCCGGTGCTTAACGCCAGCGGCAAAAGCATCCTGCGCATCACCTCCAGCAAACCGCTGTCCGAACCGATGGTGAAATTCCTGGTTCAGGTGATGTGGCCAAGCGGTCGTCTGCTGCGTGATTACAGCGTGCTGCTCGATCCGTCCAAATTCTCGCCGCAAACCGCCGATGCCGCCGCGCAACCGGCGCCAGCCCAGGCGGTGACCGCGCCAGTCACCGGCGCGACCAAATCGACGCAATACACCACCACATCGCGCGATACCTTATGGGAAATCGCCGCGAAGGCGCGTAACGGTGGATCGATCCAGCAAACCATGCTGGCCATCCAGGCGCTGAACCCGGATGCCTTTATCGACGGCAACATCAACCGGCTGAAAGCCGGCCAGGTGCTGCGTCTGCCGGATCAGGTGCAAAGCGCCAGCCTGCCGCAACCCAAGGCCATCGCTGAAGTCGCGGCGCAGAACTCTGCATGGCGCCACGGTCGTCGCTATGTGGCGAAGCCTGGAAGCGGGCAGCAGCAACTCGACGCCACCAAGCGTGCTCGCGGTGACGGCGCTTCGTCGCAAGTCGCCACGGACAAGCTGAGCCTGGTCTCTGCCGACACCGGCAAGGGCCGTGGCAAAGGTGCCACCGGTGATGCGAAAGCCTTGAGCAACAAGCTGGCCGTGACCCAGGAAAGCCTCGACACGGCTCGCCGTGACAACGCTGAACTGAAAAGCCGCATGAACGACCTGCAAAGCCAGCTGGACAAGCTGCAGCGCCTGATCGAACTGAAGAATAATCAGTTGGCCAAGCTGCAAGCCGAAGGCGGCGCGGGCGCACCGGCGGCTACGACCGCTCCGGCGATGTCGGCCGAGCTGGCAGCCAGCCCGGCGGCAACGCCTGTTGAGGTGACTCCGGCGGCTCCTGCGCCGGAAGTCGTTCCGGCGCCAGCCGTCGAGCCGACGCCTGTGGCGTCCGACGAGCAGAAATTCAACGAACTGCTGACCAACCCGATCCTGCTGGGTCTGGTGGGTGGCGGTGCAGTGGTTCTGCTGCTCTTGCTGCTGTTGCTGGCCCGTCGCCGCAAAGCTCAGCAAGAAGCAGAAAAACATCTGCGCATGGCCCGTGCCTTGGCTGAGGAGCAAGAGTTCTCCGCCGACCTCGACCTGCCGGAAAGCAGCTTCGAAGGTCTGGAAGTCCCGCCGCCAAGCGTGAAACTCGCGACCGCACCAACGCCTGCACCTGCACCGGCCCCGGTGATTGCCCCGGTTGTGATGACGCCACCGATCGCTGCACCGTTGGTTGCGCCTGCCGCCGAACGCTCTGACGACGTCTTGGCCCAGGCTCAGTCGCACATCGCGGCTGGTCGCCTGAATCAGGCTGCCGCGCTGCTGGAAGACGCTATCAAGCAAGAGCCGCAACGCAGCGACCTGCGCCTGAAGCTGATGGAAGTCTACGGTCAGCAGGGCGATCGCGATGCGTTCGTCGCTCAGGAGCGTCAACTGGTGGCCAACGGCGACAACTTCGCCCGGGTCGAACAGCTGAAAAGCCGCTTCCCGGCCATGGTGGTCGCGGCGGTGGGCGGTCTGGCCGCCGCAGCTGTCGCCGCCGAGCTGGACGCACAGTACGTCAAGGACCTGCTGCTGGACGAGCCGCAAGCCCCGGAACCGGCATTGGCTGACTTTGACAGTGCTTTCGATCTGAGTCTCGACGATCTGGAAGCGGCTACTCCGATCACGCCTGCGGTTGCAGTCGAGCCAGCACCGCAGCCACAGCCTGAGCCAGAACCAGAGTCTCTGGCTGAGCTGGATGAGTTTCCGCTGGACGACGACCTGAGCTTTGAGTCGGTGTTGCAACAACAGACTGAAATCAAGGAAAGCCTCGACGACCTGTCGGACTTTGACCTGGACATGGATCTGGGCGGCGATGCTTCCCCGGAGACTCTGGCTGAAGACGACTTCCTGCTGAGCCTGGATGACGACCTCAAGGACTTGCCTGTCGCTGAAGTGCCGACCGTCACTGAGGCGCCAACGGTGACTGAGGCGCCGCTCGACGATCTGGAGTTGCCGGCTGATTTCGATCTGTCGCTGGCCGATGAAATGGACGCCGCCCCGGGTAAGCCTGACGCCTTTGAAAACGAACTCAACGACGTCAATGCCGAGCTGGATCGTTTGTCCCAGAGCCTCGGCGAGCCAAGCTTCACCGAGGAAGATGCGTTGGCCGCGTCAGATGACGAGCTCGATTTCCTCTCTGGTGCTGACGAAGTCGCCACCAAACTCGACCTGGCCCAGGCCTACATCGACATGGGCGACAATGACGGTGCTCGGGACATCCTCAATGAGGTGGTGACCGAGGGCGATGCGGGGCAGAAGAGCGAAGCCAAGGAAATGCTCTCGCGTCTGGCGTGAATCGTCGGTAAGGCTTAAACAAAACGGCAGCCCATCCAGGCTGCCGTTTTTGTTTGGGGGGTGCGATGGGGTTGGTACATTCAACGCCGTGTCACAGTTACACTGGCATCCCGGTCCGGCGGCCTTATAATGCCTGCCTTTGCGTAGATCAGCAGGCTGTCACCCCTTGGCAAATATAGATAATCCGGCCGCCGAAATGGCGGCCGACGGCTTTTTCCGGATCGCGTTGGGCGTTGAATACAAAGGTTCGCGTTATCGCGGCTGGCAACGTCAGGCCTCCGGTGTGGACACGGTGCAGGAGCTTCTTGAAAAGGCCTTGTCCAAAGTCGCCGACTCACCCGTGTCGCTGCATTGCGCTGGGCGCACTGACGCCGGTGTGCATGCTTGCGGCCAAGTGGTGCATTTCGACACCCAGGTAGAGCGCTCGATGAAGGCCTGGGTCATGGGTGCCAACATCAACTTGCCGCATGACATCAGCGTCAGCTGGGCCAAGGTCATGCCGGCGCATTTCCATGCGCGGTTCAAAGCCATCGCCCGGCGCTATCGCTACGTGATCTACAACGATCAGATCCGCCCGGCGCACCTGAACGAAGAAATCACCTGGAACCACCGCCCGCTGGACGTTGAGCGCATGTCCGAGGCCGCCCAGTATCTGGTCGGCACCCACGACTTCAGTGCTTTCCGCGCCGGCCAGTGCCAGGCCAAGTCGCCGATCAAGGAGCTGCATCACCTGCGCGTTACCCGCCATGGCAAAATGATCGTGCTGGATATCCGTGCCAGTGCGTTCCTGCACCACATGGTGCGCAACATCGCAGGCGTCTTGATGACTATCGGTGCTGGCGAGCGTCCCGTGGAGTGGATGAAAGAGGTGCTGGAGAGTCGTATTCGCCGTTCCGGTGGGGTGACGGCTCATCCGTTTGGTCTGTATCTGGTGCAGGTCGAGTATCGCGACGAGTTCGAATTGCCCGAGCGTTACATCGGCCCACACTTCCTCACCGGCTTCTCGGAACTTGACGGCTGACGCCTTCGAACGCTTTTGATACCATCCGGGACTTTCCCGCAATTGCCCTGAGGTTCTATCGACATGTCGGCCGTTCGCAGCAAAATTTGTGGGATTACCCGCATAGAGGATGCGTTGGCGGCGGTTGAGGCCGGGGCCGATGCCATCGGATTTGTGTTCTACGCCAAAAGCCCGCGGGCCGTGACGTTCCAGCAGGCGAGGGCGATCATCAAGGCCTTGCCGCCGTTCGTGACCACCGTGGGTTTGTTCGTCAACGCCAGCCGTTGCGAGTTGGGGGAAATCCTCGATGCCGTGCCACTGGACCTGTTGCAGTTCCATGGCGACGAAACCGCCGCTGATTGCGAAGGCTGGCACCGACCGTACATCAAGGCATTGCGGGTCAAGGCCGGTGATGACATCGCGGCAGCTTGTGACGCATACCCAAGTGCCAGCGGTATTTTGCTCGACGCCTATGTCGAAGGTGTTCCTGGTGGAACCGGTGAAGCCTTCGATTGGTCACTGATACCGCAAGGCTTGAGCAAGCCGATCATCCTGGCGGGTGGCTTGACGCCAGATAACGTCGCCGAGGCGATTGCCCGGGTTCGGCCTTACGCGGTGGACGTCAGCGGAGGGGTAGAGGCGAGCAAGGGCATCAAGGATCACGCAAAGATTCAGGCATTCATCAAAGCGGTACGCGGTAGCACGTCGTTGATGTGACGGCTGGCAGACTGCCGCCGTCCACTGCTCTGTACAAAAGAGGTGCACCTGCACAAAGCAGGCATGGCTGAGAATTTTTGGGTCGTACGCAGGTCAGCGTCTCGCTGACCCGGCAATCCATCGATCATCGCTACACATATGAATTTAGCTCAAGGGCATACGCGGGGCTGCGAACCAGAGCGTTCGGGCCGCCGGTACTGGAGAAAGAAAGCATGAGCAACTGGTTAGTAGACAAACTGATCCCTTCGATCATGCGTTCCGAGGTCAAGAAGAGCTCGGTGCCTGAAGGTCTGTGGCACAAATGCCCGTCTTGCGAGGCGGTGCTGTATCGTCCGGAGCTGGAAAAGACCCTGGACGTTTGCCCCAAGTGCAACCACCACATGCGTATCGGCGCACGCGCGCGCATCGACATCTTCCTCGACGCTGAAGGTCGTGCCGAACTGGGCGCGGACCTGGAGCCGGTTGACCGTCTGAAATTCCGTGACGGCAAGAAGTACAAGGATCGCCTGACCGCTGCACAAAAGCAGACCGGCGAAAAAGACGCACTGATCTCCATGAGCGGCACCTTGCTGGGCATGCCGGTCGTGGTGTCGGCTTTCGAATTCTCCTTCATGGGTGGCTCGATGGGTGCCATCGTCGGTGAGCGCTTTGTGCGCGCCGCCAACTACGCCCTGGAAAACCGTTGCCCGATGATCTGCTTCTCCGCTTCCGGCGGTGCACGGATGCAGGAAGCGCTGATCTCCCTGATGCAAATGGCCAAGACCTCCGCGGTGCTGGCACGTCTGCGCGAAGAAGGCATTCCGTTCATCTCGGTGCTGACCGACCCGGTCTACGGCGGTGTTTCCGCCAGTCTGGCGATGCTCGGCGACGTGATCGTCGGTGAGCCGAAAGCCCTGATCGGTTTCGCCGGTCCGCGCGTGATCGAACAAACCGTTCGTGAAAAACTGCCGGAAGGCTTCCAGCGCAGCGAGTTCCTGCTGGAGCACGGCGCGATCGACATGATCATCCCTCGTCAGGAGCTGCGTCCCCGTCTGGGCAACCTGTTGGCGCAACTGACCGGCAAGCCGACGCCTAAATTCGTCGCCGCGCCAGTCGAGCCGATCGTGGTCCCACCGGTACCTGCGAACCTATGATCGAGCGCACCCTTGGCGAGTGGCTCGCCTACCTTGAACAGTTGCATCCTTCGGCCATCGACATGGGGTTGGAGCGTTCGCAACAGGTAGCGTCCCGCATGGGGCTGGGCAAGCCGGCGCCTCGGGTGATCACGGTCACCGGCACCAACGGCAAAGGGTCTACCTGCGCATTCGTGGCTTCATTGCTGCGGTCGCAGGGCCTGAACGTGGGGGTCTACAATTCTCCGCACCTGCTGCGTTACAACGAGCGGGTGCAGGTCAATGGTGTCGAAGCCACTGACACGCAGCTGTGCGAAGCCTTTGCCGCGGTCGAGGCGGGTCGCGGCGAAACATCCCTGACTTACTTCGAAATGGGCACCCTGGCGGCGTTCTGGCTGTTTCAACAGGCCGGTCTCGATGCAGTGGTGCTGGAAGTCGGCCTGGGCGGGCGCCTGGACACGGTCAACGTGGTGGATGCCGATATCGCGCTCGTCACCAGCATTGGTGTCGACCATGCGGATTACCTGGGTGATACCCGCGAATCCGTGGCCTTCGAAAAGGCCGGAATCTTCCGCCAGGGCGCTCCTGCACTGTGCGGCGATCTGAATCCTCCTCAACCTCTGCTGGATAAGGCGCGCGAGCTCAATTGCCCGTTTTTCCTGCGTGGGCGCGATTTCGACCTCGGTATCACCGATTACAACTGGCAATGGCGCGGCGTTGATGCTCAAGGGCGTGCGGTCGAATTGCACGATCTGCCATTGCTCGATCTGCCGATGGAAAACGCTGCACTGGCGTTGCAGGCTTACCTTCTGCTCGGTTTGCCTTGGGTGGATGCGCAGATTATTGAAGCGTTGAAAGCGACGCGGATCGTCGGTCGTCTTGATCGTCGGCAGTTCGACTGGCAGGGCAAGCGTCTGAATCTGCTGCTGGACGTGGGGCACAACCCTCACGCGGCAGAATATCTGGCTCGGCGTCTGGCCAGTCGACCGCTGGCCGGCAAGCGTCTGGCGGTGTTCGGGTTGTTGGTGGACAAGGACCTGAATGGTGTTGTCGGTGAATTGAATGCTAGTGTCCAGCATTGGGCCGTCGCGCCGCTGGATTCGCCGCGGGCACGGCCGGTAGCTCAGTTGCACGCAGCGTTGCAGAACCTTGGCGCCTCGGTTACGTCCTATGACAGCGTGGCCGCTGCCCTGGAAGGGCAGTGCGCGCAGGCGACGAGCGACGACGAGATTCTGTTATTCGGATCATTTTATTGTGTCGCCGAGGCCCTTGAGTGGCTGGCCCGGCGCTCCACGGAGGAAGCGGCAAATGGCTTTGCTGGATAAGGCGTACAAGCAGCGCATGGTCGGTGCCTTGGTGCTGGTGGCGCTGGCGGTGATTTTCTTGCCGATGCTGTTTTCCCGTCAGGACGAACAGCGCCAGGTAAGGGTCGACGCGCCTGCCGCACCGCATGCCTCCTCGTTACCGCAAGTGCAGATCGAGCCGGTCGCGGTGCCTGAACCACAGGCATTGCCGCAAGAGCCTGTGCCAAGCGACGACGAAATTGCCGAGCAGCAAGCGCCGTCGGCACCGATTGCACCAACGGCTCCCGTAGCGCCAGCGCCGCCGGCTGCCAAGCCAGTCGCGCCGCCAGCAGCGCCAGTTGCCAAGCCTGTACCGGCACCTGCCCAGCCAATCGCGGTTGCACCGACCAAGCCGGTCGCTACTCCAAGTCGCGTCGATGCCAATGGCCTGTCGGTCAGCTGGTCGGTGCAACTGGCCAGCCTGGCGAGCCGTGAGAGTGCTGAAAGTTTGCAGAAAACCCTGCGCAGCCAAGGCTATAACGCCTACATTCGCTCCGCCGATGGCAAGAATCGAGTGTTCGTCGGGCCGCTGATCGAGCGTGCGGAAGCCGATCGTCTGCGTGATTTGTTGAGTCGCCAGCAGAACCTCAAGGGTTTTGTGGTGCGTTTCCAGCCTGAGCGCGGCTAAATCTATCACCCCGATTTGAAAAGCACTGACAATCTCAGCTTACCGACAGCCATGGGCTCTGCTAAAATGCGCCGCCTCATCTGTCTGTAGGCTGCACTGTGCCATTTACCTGGGTTGACTGGGCGATCGTTGCAATCATCGCCATCTCCGCTTTGATCAGTCTGAGCCGCGGCTTCGTCAAGGAAGCACTCTCGCTGCTGACCTGGATCATCGCAGGAGTCGTTGCCTGGATGTTCGGTGGTTCATTGTCCGAGTACCTGGGCGGATATATTGCTACGCCGTCGGCTCGTGTGATCACGGGCTGTGCCATCATGTTTGTCGCCACTCTAATCGTAGGCGCAATGATCAATTATCTTATCGGCGAGTTGGTTCGCGTCACCGGGCTATCCGGGACCGATCGATTCCTCGGCATGGCTTTTGGCGGTGCGCGTGGCGTGTTGCTGGTGGTCGTGGCGGTCGGGCTGTTGAGCCTGGGGCCGGTACAGCAGGACGAGTGGTGGAAAGAGTCACAGCTCGTGCCAAAATTTCTATTGGTCGCAGACTGGTCCAAAAACCTGATCCTCGGGTGGAGCAGTCAGTGGCTTGCCAGCGGAATCAGCGTACCCGCTGATATTCCGTTCAAGGAGCACCTCTTGCCGACGGCCAAAACGCCTCAGTGAGTTGTGTTCAGTTCAGATCCATTAAGTAGGGGTTGCGTCGCATGTGTGGCATCGTCGGTATCGTCGGTAAGTCGAACGTCAATCAGGCGCTGTATGACGCGCTAACCGTCCTCCAGCACCGCGGCCAGGACGCTGCCGGTATCGTGACCAGCCACGATGGCCGGTTATTCCTGCGCAAGGACAATGGCCTGGTGCGTGACGTGTTCCATCAGCGTCACATGCAGCGCCTGGTCGGCCACATGGGCATTGGCCATGTGCGTTATCCGACCGCGGGCAGCTCGACCTCGGCCGAAGCTCAACCGTTTTACGTCAACTCGCCGTACGGCATTACCCTGGCGCACAACGGTAACCTGACCAACGTTGAACAATTGGCCAAGGAGATTTACGAATCTGACCTGCGCCACGTCAACACCAACTCCGATTCGGAAGTGCTGCTCAACGTGTTCGCACACGAGCTGGCCCAGCGTGGCAAGTTGCAGCCGACTGAAGAAGACGTGTTCGCGGCCGTCACCGACGTGCATAACCGTTGCGTCGGTGGTTACGCAGTCGTGGCGATGGTGACCGGTTATGGCATCGTCGGTTTCCGCGATCCGCACGGCATCCGCCCAATCGTTTTCGGTCAGCGTCATACCGACGAAGGCGTCGAGTACATGATCGCCTCCGAAAGCGTCTCCCTGGACGTGCTCGGTTTCACCCTGATTCGCGACCTGGCACCGGGCGAAGCGGTCTACATTACTGAAGACGGCAAGCTGCACACCCGTCAGTGCGCGACCAACCCGTCGCTGACCCCGTGCATCTTCGAACACGTCTACCTGGCACGTCCGGACTCGATCATCGACGGCGTTTCGGTTTACAAGGCGCGTCTGCGCATGGGCGAGAAGCTCGCCGAGAAGATCCTGCGCGAGCGTCCGGACCACGACATCGACGTGGTCATCCCGATTCCGGACACCAGCCGCACCGCGGCCCTGGAGCTGGCGAACCACTTGGGCGTCAAGTTCCGCGAAGGCTTCGTGAAGAACCGCTACATCGGTCGGACCTTCATCATGCCGGGTCAGGCTGCGCGGAAAAAATCCGTACGCCAGAAGCTCAACGCCATCGAACTGGAATTCCGCGGCAAGAACGTGATGCTGGTGGACGACTCCATCGTTCGTGGCACCACCTGCAAGCAGATCATCCAGATGGCGCGCGAAGCCGGCGCCAAGAACGTCTATTTCTGCTCCGCGGCCCCGGCCGTGCGTTACCCGAACGTCTACGGCATCGACATGCCGAGCGCTCACGAGCTGATCGCCCACAACCGTTCGACCCAGGACGTGGCCGACCTGATCGGCGCTGACTGGTTGATCTATCAGGATCTGCCTGACTTGATCGAAGCGGTCGGTGGCGGCAAGATCAAGATCGACAAGTTCGATTGCGCGGTGTTCGATGGCCATTACGTCACCGGCGACGTCGACGAGGCTTACCTGAACAAGATCGAGCAGGCACGTAACGATGCCTCCAAGGTCAAGACCCAGGCAGTCAGTGCGATCATTGATCTGTACAACAACTGAGTAACTACCGGCCCTGAGGGGCCGGTTTTGTATCTACTAAATAAAGAGCAAGGCAAGGAGTGACAGCATGAGTCAGGATTGGGATGCCGGTCGGCTGGACAGCGACCTCGAAGGCGTAGCGTTCGATACCCTGGCCGTACGCGCCGGTCAGCACCGCACGCCGGAAGGCGAACACGGTGATCCAATGTTCTTCACTTCCAGCTACGTATTCCGTACCGCCGCCGACGCGGCTGCACGCTTTGCCGGTGAAGTACCGGGTAACGTTTACTCGCGCTACACCAACCCGACCGTGCGCGCATTCGAAGAGCGCATTGCCGCGCTGGAAAGCGCCGAGCAGGCCGTGGCTACGGCGACTGGCATGGCCGCGATCATGGCGGTGGTAATGAGTCTGTGCAGTGCCGGCGATCACGTGCTGGTGTCGCGCAGCGTGTTCGGCTCGACCATCAGTCTGTTCGAGAAGTACTTCAAGCGCTTTGGCATCGAAGTCGATTACGTAGCTCTGGCGGACTTGTCCGGCTGGGATGCGGCGATCAAGGCCAACACCAAATTGCTTTTCGTGGAATCGCCTTCCAACCCACTGGCCGAGCTGGTGGATATCACCGCCCTGTCGGAAATCGCTCACGCCAAGGGCGCGATGCTGGTGGTCGACAACTGCTTCTGCACGCCTGCGCTGCAGCAGCCACTGAAGCTGGGCGCGGACATTGTCGTGCACTCGGCGACCAAGTTCATCGACGGCCAGGGTCGTTGCATGGGCGGTGTCGTGGCGGGTCGCAGCGAGCAGATGAAGGAAGTCGTCGGTTTCCTGCGCACTGCCGGGCCGACCCTGAGTCCGTTCAATGCCTGGATTTTCCTCAAGGGCCTGGAAACGCTGAGCCTGCGCATGAAGGCGCATTGCGCCAATGCCCAGCAACTGGCTGAGTGGCTGGAGCAGCAGGACGGCATCGAGAAAGTCCATTACGCCGGCCTCAAGAGCCATCCGCAGCACGAACTGGCCCAGCGTCAGCAGAAGGGTTTCGGTGCGGTCGTGAGCTTCGAGGTCAAAGGCGGCAAAGAGGGCGCCTGGCGCTTTATCGATGCGACTCGCCTGATCTCCATTACCGCCAACCTGGGCGACAGCAAAACCACCATCACGCACCCGAGCACCACCTCTCACGGCCGTCTGGCGCCGCAAGAGCGTGAAGCTGCGGGGATTCGTGACAGCCTGATTCGCATTGCGGTCGGTCTGGAAGACGTGGCAGACCTGCAAGCCGATCTGGCGCGCGGGTTGGCTGCCTTGTGATCGAGTTGTCGTCGCCGACCACGGGTACCCATGGCCGCGTCGCGCTGGTCACCGGTGCCGCGCGCGGCATTGGCCTGGGCATTGCGGCCTGGCTGATCAGCGAAGGCTGGCAGGTGGTGTTGACCGATCTGGATCGCGAGCGTGGTTCGAAAGTGGCGAAGGTGCTCGGCGAAAACGCCTGGTTCATCGCCATGGACGTCGCGAATGAAGCGCAGGTGGCGCTGGGTGTGGCCGAGGTGCTGGGGCAGTTCGGGCGTCTGGATGCGCTGGTGTGCAATGCGGCGGTGGCCGATCCGCACAACATCACCCTGGAAAGCCTCGACCTGGCCTACTGGAACCGGGTGTTGGCAGTGAACCTCAGTGGGCCGATGCTGTTGGCCAAGCACTGTGCGCCGTACCTGCGCGCTCACAGCGGCGCCATCGTCAACCTGGCCTCGACCCGCGCCGCGCAGTCGGAACCCGACACAGAGGCTTATGCGGCGAGCAAGGGCGGCCTGTTGGCCCTGACTCACGCCCTGGCCATCAGTTTGGGGCCAGAGATTCGCGTCAATGCGGTCAGTCCCGGCTGGATCGATGCGCGGGATCCAGCGGCACGGCGCGCCGAACCGCTGACTGACGCCGATCATGCGCAGCATCCGGCGGGCAGGGTAGGGACTGTCGAGGACGTGGCGGCAATGGTGGCCTGGTTGTTGTCGAAGAACGCTGGTTTTGTCACGGGCCAGGAGTTTGTGGTCGATGGTGGCATGACCAAGAAGATGATTTACAGCGAGTAACAGGGCAGGGGCGCCGTCCCCGGCATTGATGTTGAATGTGTTGCCATCATCGTCGGCTCGCCGCCGAGAGTCGGGTCGCTCCCACATTAGAAAACCTGTTGTCTGAAGAGGCGCGGTCCACTGTGGGGGCGAGCGTGCTCGCGAAAGCGGTCTGACGGTTGTCGGCCTAGTCCGGAATGACACGATTTTGTCTTTTTTAGAAAAACTTCAAGCGGGGTATTGACTTAGCTTCGGTACCTGCGTAAATTTCGCGGCCTCAGAGATGCAAAGGGTGATTAGCTCAGCTGGGAGAGCGTCTGCCTTACAAGCAGAATGTCGGCGGTTCGATCCCGTCATCACCCACCAACTCTTGAGACTCTTGTGTAAGCAAGAGGGAAGCTGAAAAGCCTCCACCGACGCGCAGCGGTAGTTCAGTCGGTTAGAATACCGGCCTGTCACGCCGGGGGTCGCGGGTTCGAGTCCCGTCCGCTGCGCCATATTTTCCGAGTCAGGTTTACCCTGGTTCGAGATTGAAAAGCGAGATTGAAAAGTCTCGAAGTTTCAATCAGACGAGTTACTTGAGCGTCAGCTCAAAGCGATACGCAGCGGTAGTTCAGTCGGTTAGAATACCGGCCTGTCACGCCGGGGGTCGCGGGTTCGAGTCCCGTCCGCTGCGCCATATCTGCCTCAAGGCCCACTGAACGCCTTGAAGCTACGAAGAAGGCCGTTGGCAATCTTCGAGTCGATAGCAAAGACCCTGGTCGAAAGACCGGGGTTTTTTGTGTCTGCGATTTGGCTTTTTCTTCTTTCGCGCCTTTGCGCTCTGATCCTTCTGCATCCAGTCTCGGCGCTACAACGGCCGAGTCACTTTGCGCGCCACTGACATCTGTTGGGCTTCGACGGCGACTTCGCTACAAGAAGTCGCCGCTCCTGAGTCGGTCGATTAGACCCCGAGCTTGTCCCGCAATCCGTAATACCAGGCGCCCAACGCTGCGAACGGTGTGCGCAGCAATTGCCCGCCGGGGAACGGGTAGTGGGGGAGGTCGGCGAAGGCGTCGAAGCGTTCAGCCTGACCATGCAATGCTTCGGCCAATACCTTGCCCGCCAGGTGCGTATACGTCACGCCGTGGCCACTGCAGCCCTGGGAGTAGTAGATGTTATCGCCCAGTCGCCCGACCTGAGGAAGACGCGACAGGGTCAGCAGGAAATTGCCGGTCCAGGCGTAATCGATCTTCACGTCCTTGAGTTGCGGGAAGGCCTTGAGCATCTTCGGTCGAATGATCGCCTCGATGTTCGCCGGGTCCCGCGCGCCATACACCACGCCGCCACCAAATATCAGGCGTTTGTCGGCGCTCAGGCGGTAGTAGTCGAGCAGGTAGTTACAGTCTTCGACGCAGTAGTCCTGAGGCAGCAGGCGCTTGGCCAATTCATCGCCCAAGGGTTCGGTGGTGATCACTTGAGTCCCGCAGGGCATCGACTTGGCCGCCAGCTCCGGCACCAGATTGCCGATGTACGCGTTGCCGGCGACGATGATGAATTTGGCCCTGACCTTGCCCTGAGGCGTATGCACCACCGGGTTGGCACTGCGCTCGATGCGCACTGCCGGCGATTGCTCGTAAATAGTGCCGCCCAACGACTCCACGGCTGCTGCTTCGCCCAAGGCAAGATTGAGTGGATGAATATGCCCGCCACTCATATCGAGCATGCCGCCGACATATTGATCGCAAGCCACTACCTCGCGGATGCGACGCTGATCCAACAGCTCAAGCTGCGTATGACCGAAACGCTCCCACAGGCGCTTCTGAGACTCCAGATGGCCCATCTGCTTGTCGGTAATGGCGGCGAACACACCGCCATCCTTCAAGTCGCACTGGATATTATATTTGGCCACTCGCTCACGAATGATCCGCCCACCTTCGAACGCCATCTGCCCCAGCAACTGAGCTTGCTTGGGGCCGACGCTGCGCTCAATCACATCGATATCACGGCTGTAGCTGTTAACGATCTGGCCACCGTTGCGTCCCGACGCACCGAACCCGACCTTGGCGGCTTCCAGCACCGTAACCTTGAAACCGTTTTCCAGCAGGAACAGAGCAGAGGACAGGCCGGTGTAACCGGCGCCGATTACACAGACATCAGTCTCTACATCATCCTGCAGGGCCGGGCGCGCTGGTGCCGCATTGGCCGACGCGGCGTAATAGGACTCTGGGTAGGGAGTGTTCGCCATCCTGCAGCCTCTGTTTAATATATTTTACGAGTGCATTGATCCTACCCGAGTTAAAAATCGACCGCCAGCCACCGGAAAATCTTCTTTGCCACAGAGAAATTAAATATTTTGCATATTCATAGGGTTAGGTGAAAAAAAGGTGTTGACACCCCTCCGGAATTCCGTAGAATGCCGCCTCACAGCAGGCACGTAGCTCAGTTGGTTAGAGCACCACCTTGACATGGTGGGGGTCGTTGGTTCGAGTCCAATCGCGCCTACCAAACAAAATCCGCTCTGCTGGGCGGTCTAGAAGGGCTCACCGAAAGGTGGGCCCTTTTTTGTTGTCTGCGATTTACCTGGCTTTTGCAAAATCCTCAAAAACGCCAACTCGGCGCCTCACTTCCAGTAAACACTGTTGCTGAACTAATACCGCCATAGCCGTCTACATTCTTCAGGGGACATCCCCTTTCGGAGAGAATGGATATGTTTAGATCTCGCTCGTTGATCGCCGCTATGACGTGTCTTGCCTTGGTGTCTGGTTCAGTGACTGCATTGGCCGACCCGGGAAACGGGAAAGGCCAGGGAGGTGGCAAGGGAAATCCACAATACAACCAGGACCATGGCAACTCCGGCCATGGAAACAAGGGGAAAGGTTCAGGGGGGGGCGATTGGAGTCACGGCCCGAGCATCGACCACGGTAACGTCCTTGGCATTGTGGGTGGCTATCGTGGCTACTGGAGCCCCGGGCCCGCCTTGCCACCCGGTATTCAGAAAAACCTCGCGCGCGGTAAACCTCTGCCGCCGGGGATCGCCAAAAAACTCGATGGCCGTCTGCTCGGCCAGCTTCCCCACTACGATGGCTATGAGTGGCAGCAGGCTGGCACTGACTTGATTTTGGTGGCCATCGCTACCGGGATCATCTACGAGGTGCTCAATGGTGCGTTCGATTGATGTGAGGGCGATAAATTTCAATTGCGCCCTTGCCGCATAACGACCAGCAACATCGCGGGAAGCAGTGTGCCGGTTCGATCACTGCACATTGCTTGCCCGCTGGTCGCCGGCCTTTGAACTGTGTGGGGTGGAGACGGTCAATTATTCCGTGCAATATCAACCTCCACGGAACCTCACCATGCTATTAAAAAACAAGAGTTTTGTTGCCGTCATGTCCTGCGTGATGATGCTTGCAGCCGCCCCGTTATTGCCCGCTGAACTGTCCATCATGAGCTCCGCCTACGCGAAGGATGGTGGCAATGGAGGTGGTGGCGGCGGTGGTAACGGTGGTGGCAATGGCGGCGGTAACGGCGGAGGTCATGGTGGCAACGGCGGTTCCGGCCATTCCGGCGGCGTCAGTAGCAATGGCCGTGGCGCAGGCTTGAGTAGCGACCATGTCGGCCTTGGTGCAGGCTTGAGTGGCACCCATGTCGGCCGTGGTGCAGGCTTGAGTGGCACCCATGTCGGTCGTGGTGCAGGCTTGAGCAGCGACCACGTCGGCCGTGGCGCAGGCTTGAGTGGCACCCATGTCGGCCGTGGCGCAGGCTTGAGCAGTGATCACGCCGGCAAAGCCGTCCGGGACCGTGGCGTCAATGGCAACCACTTTGGTAGCGAACGTAACAGTGACCGTGGCCATGGCGCAGTCACTTCGGGCATTGCGCATTCCAGGGACACGCGAGGAGTTGCCAAGGCCTCTGCCATTTCGGCCACTACGCCTGGCGATCACAACACGAAAGGGTTGAGCAGCGCTCGTACTTCGATTTCGAAACGACTGGATTAAGTCCAGGACTCTCAAAAACCGGGTATCCATCAGGAACCCGGTTTTTTTTCGCCTGCAATTTGCCCGATGGCGAGGTGCGGGAGATCAGCCCAGCTACATGCGTGAGCAAATCCGACACGATGGACTACTACTGTAAGGCTGATTCAACTTTGTCCTGATGGGAGTATGTCGATGCTGGCTCACTGGTTTCTGGCGGCGGTTCACCTCTTGGCCTTTGGTCTGGGTTTTTGGGCTGTACTGACCCGCGGTACGGCGTTACGTCGTCTGAGTGCCGGGGCAGGGGACGCTCGCCGTGTTTTGATTGCAGATAATCTGTGGGGGATCTCTGCAGTCACTCTGCTGATCACGGGTGGGCTACGAGCCTTTGGCGGGTACGAAAAAGGCACTGATTACTATCTTCACCAACCCCTGTTTCATCTCAAGATGACGCTCTTGGTGTTCATCCTGTTGCTTGAGATTGCACCGATGGTGACGCTGATCAAATGGCGGATTGCGCTGGGGCGCGGCGCGGCTATAGATACCGGGCGCGCAACGCTGTTTGCCCGTATCAGTCATATCGAGGCGCTGTTGCTGGTGCTGATGGTCGTGGCGGCCACGGGCATGGCGCGTGGTGTGACGTTTGGCTAACCGGGCAGGGGAGCGCTCTTTCTCGCTGCAAATCCGAAACGTCTGACAGTCATGGCAGGAGCCAGGGCAGTAGTATCGGCTCCGTGTTGCGATGGCATCGCAAAGAGAGACGGAGCGCAGAACGATGCGGCACTTGAATCTTAGCCAGCCGTTACTCGAGGCAGAATGGGCTGGCTACTGACTGCAGCAGGATTCAGGGCGTTTGCGGCTTGTCCGGGGCGGTCAGGCCAGCCTGGATGCGTTGATAAATTTCTTCGCGATGCACCGCAACGTCTTTCGGGGCGTTGATGCCAATCCTGACTTGCTGGCCGCTAACGCCCAGGATGGTGATCGTAATGTCATCACCGATGTTTATGCTTTCACCGACTTTGCGGGTGAGTATCAGCATGGTTTTCTCCTTGATTGCTTTGTAGGGCACCTGATTCGGACAGTGCAGAGGTCGGTATTAGATATAGATTAGTGCGAAGTTTCACGGTTTGGGTGCCTCTTTCTGACGCGCAGATGCTGCATTAATTCCCAAGGTGTAACTATACAGAGGCCGCCACCATCATTCTCGTTGTTTTGAGCCCATTTTGCGGCACTCGGGATGGATCCATGGATGTTAAAATCGCCGCTTTAAGCATTCGGAGGAAAGCGTTGTGCGCAAAATGGTCTTGGTAATCGCGGTACTGACGCTGGCCGGATGCGGTGAGGATAAAGGGGTTGACGCTCAAAAGCCGCAACCGGCAGTCGCCTCCGTTCCCGCGGCGGTAACGGGCCCGCAGTGGGACGTCGAAGTTCGCGGCGAGACACCCCAGGCGGTCAGTGACCTGAGCGGTTGGTTGATTGAGCACAGCTTCGTTCCCAACGTCGTGAAGGAAAATGGAAAGGTTCGTATTCTGGTCGGGCCGTTCGGTTCGCAAGCCGAGGCGCAGGCCAGGCAAGCTGAAATAACGGCGGCGCTGACCCGGGCGAAAAAGATGAACATCGAATCGCTGATCGTCGAACACCCGACGGCTCAGTAACCGTCCTTTTCGCAACGCGCAGACCCGCATGCCGGGTGATGTGCCAGGTAAGCGATCTTCGAGGTCGCTTCCCTGGTGATGCGTCGGCATAAACGTCACATCAAGTTATTTTGCGGCAACCCCAGCAGGCCGGTCAGGGTGTTGATGATCGCTTGTTGCCGGGCACGGTCTGTCTGGTGCGCGGCTTCCGCGGCGGCGACATCAGCGTCGCAGTGGGGGCACGTCACTTCGTGTGCATGGATGTACTGCAAGCAGCCACGACACAGCGCCAGTTGCGGTGGAATACGTCCTTCGTCAGGCGATTTCTGGCCCTGGTTCGCCCAGGCCAGTTTGATCACCTGGCCGCTGTCGCTGACGCTGTTCACCTTCTCGCCGGTATCGATGCGCTCGGTAATCAGATCAAAACGTCCGACGGCGAAGGAGGTTTTTGCCGCGTCCTCGAGTTTGACGATGCGCTCGCGTAGCCCGCGTTTTTGCAGGTCCAGCGCGCGGTAATGGCAGTAGGGATTATTGCCGGGTTTGCCGAGCAGGGAGTGCGAGGTCCAGGTGCAGCCGCCACGGCAGACGTCGTTGTAGTAACAGCCTCGGCAGTAGCCCCACAGGTCGTCGACCGACCGCAGGCGGCCAAAGTGCATGCCTTCGCTGTAATGCCAGATATCGTGCAGGCTCATGTTGCGTACGTTGCCGCCCGAAAACCCCACCGTGGCCAATGACGGGCAACCCTTTACCGTGCCGTCGGCTTCCAGCGCCAGCACGGTCTGGCCGGCGGCGCAGCCGCTCCAGTGCACGCGTTCGTCGCCGAAGCCACGCCACATGTGCTCGTAAGGGCCGTAGTAACCGATATTGTTGCCCACGTTCATCAGCAGGCCGCGATCAACCCCTTCGCGGTAGAGGCGCGCCAGCAACGGCATCACTTCCAGCAGTTGGTAGGGTTGCAACAGCAGCTCCGGGTGATCGACGGCATTGCCCATGGCGACGGTCAGCTGGATCTGCCAGTGAGTGGCGCCGAGGTCGATGATCAGGTCCATCAGCTCGGGCAAGTCGGGCAACGTGGCCGCGCCGATTTGTGTGTTGACGCTCACCGCAAGCCCGGACTGTTTGGCGCGTCGCAGGGTGTCCACCGCCTTGTCGAACGAGCCCGGAACATTGCGCACTGCGTCATGCAGTGGGGCCAGTCCATCCAGTGACACACCGACGCCATTGAGTCCGGCGTCCACCGCTGCCTGCATTTTCGCGGGCGTCAGGTTGCGCCCACCGGTTTGTATCGCGCAATACATGCCGTGATCGTGGATAGCCTGGATCAGTTGGGTCCAGTCCTTGCGCAAATAGGCTTCACCGCCGATCAGGGTGATCTCGCGGGTGCCGAGTGCCGCCAGGGAATCGATGACGTCCAGGCACTCCCGGGTGTTCAGTTCATCGGGGCGTCGATGGCCGGCGCGTGAGCCGCAATGCAAGCATTTGAGATCGCAAGCCAGAGTGATTTCCCAGACCACATGCACCGGCACGTAGCGTTTGAGGTCGGTTTCACTGAGGTAGCGGGCTGGGCGACTGTCTGACATGGGAAATCCTTGCGCACCAACGCGTGCGCGGCACGAATCCATCGAAGTGTTCGCGCCTTCCTTGATTCAATGGCGCGACCGGATTTACCTTTTGTTGTTGGTCAATAGCGCGGACCCTGTGGGTGCGGGCTTGCCTGCTCCCACAGGGGGTTGCGCTTAACTGCCTGGGGTTAGCGGGCCTCCAGGCGGGCGATTTCAGCGTTCAGCTGCTCCAGAGCGCTGCGCAGGGCACCGCTGTTGGCCAATTGCTGTTCACCCTGGCTCACCACGGACTTCAGTTGCGCCAGGTCACCGCTGGTTTGCGCTTGCTGTACCGCGACGGCATAGAGCGGCACCGCATGGTGCGGATGCTCTGGGCGCTCAATCACTGGGGCCTGGCTGACAGCTGCGTGTTTCACGTAATGCCAGATACCCTGGTCCTGGTACTTGTAGTCGACATAACCGCTCGCCCAGTCGGCGCCTAAAATGCCTTTCAAGCCGAAAGTCTGGGCGATCTGGCTGAGAGGGCCGCTCGGGCTGCCCGCCAAGGTGAGGATGATGTGGTTTTCGGCCGTCGGCACCAGTTTGGCCTCGGAGTATTCACCCCATACACGGGCACGGAAGTTGAGAGGCGGATAGGTGCTTTGGAAAATGCTGGCAACCCCGCTGACTTTTTTCTTTACGGTATCTACCAGCAGGTCCAGGGTTAAAACCGGTGCGCCCAATAGGTGACTACTGACATTCAGGCGGGTATGAAAAAGTCCGATTGACATGGTGCTACTCCCTTATTTGTATTCTGGACAACTCGGGCATGTTTCGTGAGCGGGTCAGCGGCGTTCCTGCCGGCTGATTTCGCCCTTGGCCGTTTCAAGCGCGCTCTGCAGTTGGGGTTGCTGATCCAGTTGTTGTTGGGCCAGGCGGGCCAGGTTTTTCATCTGGGCCAGGTCACCGCTGGCAATGGCACTTTGAATCGGTGCGGCGTACAGCGGCATGATCGGTGGATAGGCTGGAATGACCGGGCCGGACTCCAAAGGCACTGATTTATAAGCGTTGGAGGGTACCGCCTCGACAAGATGAGCGGGAGCAGTGACCTGGACCCACCGTTCACCATTGAAGTACTCGTAATTGGCGACGCCTTCTCTCCAGTCGCTACCGACCACCAAGTGCAGCTTGAAATTCACGATTGAGTTCGAGCCTGGGCCGCCGTTATTACCTTGAGCGGTGATCAGGATCTTGCTGACGCCAGGGCTCATGACCGTCAGGTAGGTGTATTCGCCCCAGACATCGGAGTGCACATCCAATGGCGGGTTAGTGGCCTGAGTAATTTCGGCAGTGCCGCTTACCGTTTGATCTGGGGTAAAAACCAGAAGATTGAGTGCCAGGTTTTGTGCGCCCGCGGCCGAAGTACCAATTCGGTAGCAGAGCGGGAACAAGCCGACAGGTTGCTGATTAGAACCAGACATAATTATTGCCTCCGTTGCAATAAGGGGAGCGGAAATAGCTATTAGTGCTTTTCCAGGCGTGCGATTTCCTTAACCAACTGCTCGTAAGCAGTTTTTAGCTCTTTATTTTCTGGTGTGGATGCATCGCGTTGTTTCAACAGCGTCTTCATTTGCGGCAGGTCGCCTGCCTTGATCGCGCCTTGGATGGCCACCCCATAGGGGGGCATGCTATGGCGAGTTGAAGTGCTCATAACGATTCCTTCCGTGGTGTTTGCGGGCACTGCTGTCATCAGCAGTTTTTGCAGTTAAGCAGGCGCCGATAAATATGCAATGGGCTGCGCAAGAGTAATTTTTAATATTGTTTTATTTATCGCGGCGGGTGAGTGGTCGAGATATTTGATATTAAGATTGGCGATAAGTTAGTGCGATTCCTCATGAGTCCTTATTGTTTTTATCGCCATTGATAAAGAGTGATGGGGCGGTCTGTAACGCCCCTGGACTGAGATGATTCAAACAGCACTGACCTTGCGCCCGAACCGTTCCCTATACACCGAAGGCGGCACGCCGACCACGCTGCGAAATGCCACCCGGAAACTCTCCACCGAGCGATAACCGCAGTGCTGGGCAATCTGGTCGGTGTTTTGATTCGTGCTCTCCAGCAGCTCGCGGGCCCGGGCCAGGCGTTCATGCTGCAGCCACGCTTTGGGCGGCATACCGCTGGCTTCGGTGAACCGCCGCAGGAACGTGCGCTCACTCATGGCCGCCTCACTGGCGAGGTCGCGAACCTCCAGCGGTTCATGCAGACGTTCCCGCGCCCACTGCATGACCCGCGACAGATCGCTGCGCGGTGTCGGGCTGACCGGTGACGGAATGAACTGCGCCTGGCCGCCGGTGCGTTGCGGCGACATCACCAACCGTCGGGCCACCGAGTTGGCCACCTGCGTGCCGAAATCCCGCGCGACCAGATGCAGGCAGGCATCGATGCCGGCGGCGCTGCCTGCCGAAGTGATCAACTGGCCCGAATCGACATACAGCACGTCCGGATCCACCAGAATGTTCGGGAAGCGCTCGGCCAGTTCAGCGGTGTAGCGCCAATGGGTGGTGGCGCCGTGACCGTCCAGCAAACCGGTGGCCGCCAGTACGAATACCCCGGAACAGATCGACAGCAGCCGCGCGCCCCGGGCATGAGCCTGACGCAGGGCTGCGAGCAAGGGCTCCGGCACCGGCGCGCTGCGGTCGCGCCAGCCGGGGATGATGATGGTTCGGGCGCGCTCAATCAGTTCCATCCCGCCGTCGGCCAGCACCTGAATGCCGCCCATGGCGCGCATCGGCCCTTGGTCGACGGCGACGATGCGGTGCTCGTACCAAGGGAAATCGAACTCTGGCCGCGCCAGGCCGAAGATCTCCACGGCAATGCCGAATTCGAAGGTACAGAGGCCGTCGTAGGCCAGAATCGCGACTAAACCTGGGGTGGGCTGCATTTGGCGGAAAATTCCCGGTGAGTGTCTTGTGCGCCACTGTAGCGGCAAGGCCGGAGCAGATAAAGTTTTCTCACACCCACTGAGACTTTGGAGTACAGCCCATGCCTAGCCTGGTTCGCGAGATTCCCGCAGCCCCGTCCGCCATCGCCCTGATGCACTTCAGCAATCGTCTGACCTTCGAAACCGATTGTTCCGACGTCTACAGCAGCCAAGAGGCCGGCGAGGTGGATTTTGTTCTGGTGGACGTGCGCGGACCGTTGGCGTTCGAACGCGGACATGTGCCAGGCGCGATCAACATCCCGAGTCGATTGATCACAGCGGATAGCCTGGCGGACTATCCGAAGTCCACGCTGTTTGTGGTCTATTGCGCCGGACCTCACTGCAACGGCGCCAACAAGGCCGCGGTGAAACTGGCGGCGCTGGGTTACCCGGTCAAGGAGATGATCGGCGGGGTGACCGGGTGGCTGGATGAAGGGTTTGAGTTGAGTGTTGCGGTGCAACCCGCCATTGCGATGACCATTAAGTGTGAATGCTGACTAAATGTGGCGATTAGCTGATGAAGCGCTCCACCATCCATCCAGCGTCACCCGCAACCAGTCAAACACCGTTGCATAAGCGGCGCTGTCTTGCGGCTCCCGGGGCAACGGTGATTCCTCGCCAAAGTGCTCATTGAGGATCGCCACCGATTCAGCATTCCATTCCGGGTGGAACTGCAACCCCACCCGCGTCGGGCCAACGCGATACATCTGCTGCTCACAAACCTCGCTGCTGGCCAGCAACTGCGCAGAGGGCGGCAGATCGATCGCGTCTTCGTGCCATTCCAGCACCTTCAGCGTCTGGCCATCGGCAAAGGTCACGGTAGTCCAGCCGGTTTCGGTGTGAGCCATCCGCCGCACATTGCCGCCCAGGCTCAGCGCCAGCAACTGCGCCCCCAGGCAAATCGCGAACACCGCCGCGCCCTGATCCAGGCTGCCCGCCAGCCACTGACGCTCTGTTTCCAGCCATACCGGCCCGGCACCTGATTCATAAGGCCCACCCAATAGAATCAGCGGTGTCGCGCTCACCGACGGCAACTGACCGAGGTCGGCGCGAAACACGTTCAGGGTAATGCCTCGGGACCGGGCCCATTCGGCAATGGCGCCGGGGCCTTCGGCAGGATGGTGCTGGATCAGATTCAGCGCGGGCATCACGTTTCTCTTGTGGGGGCGGTTGGCGGGTCAATGTGAGGCAAAAAAAGGTTCATCGCCAGTGCGACTCTTCGATCGGATCAGTACCCGAAAATGTGTAGGTTTTGTCTGAAGCAAAGGATTGTCCTACAGTCCTTGCACCACCTCGGAGCACACTTCAAGTGCGTCGAATCCCTCGGCTTCTTTTTTATAAGTATTTGTCGCCTAAACACAATTTGCCCTCCTGTAGCCGCTCTAGACTGCCGGCCACTTCGGTCTTCACTAGCCGAAAGTTGCCAATCGAAAGCTGCCAATAAAAGCCTCCGCACACAGGAGTTATAAATGAAGAAGCGAGTGATGTTCGGTGCCCTGGCACTGTCGATGTTGTCCCTGACCGCCGTGGCCGAAGACGCCAAACCGATTCGCCTCGGGATCGAAGCCGGTTACCCGCCATTCTCGATGAAAACCCCCGACGGCAAACTCACCGGTTTCGACGTGGACATCGGTGACGCGCTGTGTGAACAGATGAAAGTGAAGTGCACTTGGGTCGAGCAAGAGTTCGATGGCCTGATCCCGGCCCTGAAGGTCAAGAAAATCGACGCGATCCTGTCGTCCATGACCATCACCGACGACCGCAAGAAGAACGTCGATTTCACCATCAAGTACTACCACACCCCGGCGCGCTTCGTGATGAAGGAAGGCTCCAACGTCAAGGATCCACTGACCGAGCTCAAGGGCAAGAAAGTGGGTGTACTGCGTGCCAGTACCCACGACCGCTTCGCCACCGAAGTGCTGGTGCCGGCCGGCATCGACCTGGTGCGTTATGGTTCCCAGCAGGAAGCCAACCTGGACATGGTTGCCGGTCGCCTTGACGCGATGCTGGCCGACTCGGTCAACTTGGACGACGGTTTCCTGAAAACCGACGCCGGTAAAGGTTTCGCATTTGTTGGCCCGACCTATGAAGACGCCAAGTACTTCGGCGGTGGTGCCGGTATTGCCGTGCGCAAGGGCGATAAAGAGCTGGCAGACAAATTCAACACCGCCATCACTGAAATTCGCGCCAACGGCAAGTACAAGCAAGTGCAGGACAAGTACTTCAACTTCGATGTTTACGGCCATTAATACGCCGTAGAGAAGTGGCCACCGTGGATGCGGTGGCCATTTTTTCATGCTGGACTTTGTGGGTGCGGGCAGGCTTGCTCCCACAAGAATGGCCTCATCGCACAGATATTCAGGAGTCCCCATGCAACGCATCGATCATTCACTGCCCTGGAGCCATCTGGGGACTGAACGCACGCTCAGCGTGTTTCGTTATGGCGCGGGTACTCGCAAGGTTTACATCCAGGCCAGCCTGCACGCGGACGAACTGCCGGGCATGCGCACCGCCTGGGAACTGAAGAAGCGTCTGGCCGAGCTCGAAACCCAGGGGCAACTTCAGGGCATTATCGAACTGGTGCCGGTAGCCAATCCCATCGGCCTCGATCAGCACCTGCAAGGCAGCCACATGGGTCGCTTCGAATTGGGCAGCGGCAAGAACTTCAACCGCTCGTTCGTTGAACTCAGCGCACCGGTGGCTGAGTTGATCGGCGATCAATTGGGTGGTGACGCCCAGGCCAACATCGTACTGATTCGCCAGACCATGGGGCAGGTGCTCGATGGTTTGCCGGCACCGCTTTCGCAATTGGAAGCCATGCACCGCTTGCTGCTGCGCCACGCCTGCGAGGCCGACATCACCCTCGACTTGCATTGCGATTTCGACGCGGCGATTCACCTGTATGCCTTGCCGCAGCATTGGCCGCAATGGCGCTCCCTGGCGGCTCGCCTGAAGGCCGGGGTGGCGTTGTTGTGTGAGGATTCCGGCGGCAGCTCTTTCGATGAGTCGTGCTCTACGCCGTGGTTGCGCCTGGCACGGGCCTTTCCCGAGGCAGCGATCCCGCCGGCCAACCTGGCGACCACGCTGGAGCTGGGCAGCATGGGCGATACACGGGTCGATCAGGCCCAGGCCAACTGCGAGGCGATCCTGGGGTTCCTCGCCGAACAGGGTTTCATCACCGGCACCTGGCCGTCAGCGCCAAGCGAATGCTGTGAGGGCCTGCCGTTCGAAGGCACCGAGTACCTGTTTGCACCGCATCACGGGGTGGTCAGTTTCCTGCGCAATTCAGGTGAATGGGTGGAGCGGGGCGACGCGTTGTTTGAAGTAGTCGATCCATTGAGCGACCGGGCCACCACCGTGTGCGCCGGAACCAGCGGCGTGCTGTTTGCCATCGATCGCGGACGCTACACGCAACCGGGCACCTGGCAGGCGAAAGTCGCCGGACGTGAGCCGATCCGGGTCGGGAAACTGGTCAACGACTGACGTCCCGACGCGATTCAACATGTAGGCGCTGCCTCCTGCGGGGGCGCGGTGCATCAGAGGGAAACGGTGCATCGGCGGGAAGAGATGTTAGGCTCTGCCCCGAATCCTGCGCGCTGTGAAGGAAGGTTTATGTTGAAGTTTCTCGCTCTGCTCACGCTCCTGGCGTCCACCGCCGTCCACGCTGAAATCCCGCTACACACCGATCTGCCGCTCAAGTACCTGGAACAGGCCAACGTTGAATCCCGTAACCAGCCCTTGGTGATTTTCCTGCACGGTTACGGCAGCAACGAGCAGGACCTGTTCGGCATCAAGGATGAATTGCCGCCGCAGTACACCTACCTGTCGGTGCGGGCGCCGATGACGTTGGAAGAGGGCAGTTACCAGTGGTTTCGCAAAAAGGGCGAGGGCGCCTATAACGGCGAGACGGACGACCTGAAGGCTAGCGGCCAGGTGCTGCTGGATTTCGTGGCACAAGCGGCAAAGAAATATCACACCGAAACGGACAAGGTTTTCCTGGTGGGCTTCAGCCAGGGCGCGATCATGTCCTATGAAGTCGCGTTGCGTCATCCCGAGGCGGTGGGCGGCATTGCGGCGTTGAGCGGGCGCATCCTGCCGGTGCTCAAGTCCGAACTCAAACCGGATGAAAAACGCCAGTCGCTGGCGATTTTCATCGGTCATGGCACCGCCGACAAACGCCTGCCCTACACCGACGGCACTGAGGCCGACAGCCTGTTGCAACGCCTGTCACTCAAGCCCGAGTTCCATGCCTACGAAGGTGTCGGCCACAGCATCAGCGCCACCGAGATGCAGGATTTGAGCGCCTGGTTGCAGCGCCTCAATCCCTGAGCCGGTCGGGTTTATTTGCCGGTGATGATCTGGTTCACCAGCGTTTCGTGGCCGGTTTTGTCGTTGGGACGGGAGATGACCTGAATGATGGCCATGCGAGTGCCAGAGGCGGCCATCAGCGAGGTGTCGAGGGTCATGCCGCCGCCTTGGGTGGCGGTGCTGTCGATCTGTCGCAGGCCCAGCCCCGTGCTTTTCTGGGTCAGGCTTTTTTCGCTCAGCTTGTTGAAGTCCGGCAAGGCGTTGCGTTGCTCGGTGGCGAAGGCGGACACGGTGGCGTCGAGGAACTCACCGTCGTTGTCCTTGACGTTGGCGCCGCCGGGAATGGTGTTTTCAGCGGCAATCACCACGGTTTTAGTGGTCTGGTTGGTGTACATCGTGCCCGTCGCCCCGGCGGTGCCGGTGGCCGCGTCGCCGGCCGGCAGCGGATTGGCGATGAAGCCCTTGGGCAGGGTGAAGGTGAACTTGCCGCCGAGCATCGAGACCTTCTGGGTCGGCGCTTTGTCGCTGGTAGTGGCCTTGGCCGCCTGCGCATTCAAGGCCCCCAGGCTGGCAGCCGCTGTCAGCAGCAGAACAACGGCTTTTTTACTCAACAATGACATTCAAACTCTCCGTGGGATGGTCGCGCTATGACGGCGATCATCCCACGGATCGCGATTTGTAGCAGCAGCCTCGCAAGCTCGACAGCTGCTACACAAGGCGTGTGGTGATCATCGTTGCCGTTCGTTGAAACGATAAGGCGCCGGGCGCAATGCCCGTTGTTTAGTCACCAACAGCATCCCGAGCGAGGCGCCTATCCCCAATGCAAATCCCGTCCAGCCGAACCTCGGCAACGCCAACGCCAGTACCAGACAGAACGCCGCGAACGAATACATCCCGGTAGCTGTAGCCCGCAGCAACGCCGCCGTAAACGCTGGCCCGCGAGTCTGCTGGGAAAACACCGCCATCACACTGCCCAGCACCGGGAACACTGCGAGCAATCCGCTCCAGCGCTCGCCGACGGTGCTGGCCAGCACCGTCACGGCCAACGTGAGCAGGGCGCCAGCCATCATGCGCAGCAGCAGTTTGTCGGATTTGGGCGCCGGGCCTGAAACGACGGGTTGCACCGAGGGAAACAGGTACGGCGCGGCCAGCAACGCGGTGGCGGCGGCGATCACCGAGAGCGCCAGCGATGGCGGGATCAGCGACAGCACAACAGCCACCGACGTCCAGACCAGCAGCGCCATCGTTAGCGCCCACGGCCAGCTCAAGCGTTGTGCGACCTGGGCATACGTCACGCAGAAGGCAATCATCGCGAACATGGCTGACAGCGCCGCCGTTGCCGCCTGAGCGGCGAACACATGGCCTTGCTCGATGGCGAGGAACAACAGAATCGGCCCGACCACCACCGGCAACCCCGACAGCCAACCGGCCACGCTTGGTCCCCAGCGTTTACCGGCCAGGGAAATCAGCAACAGAAACCCCGGAATCACCAGCAGCTTGAGCATCAGCACGCACGCATCTCCATTTGTGTGTGCCGGTCACGTTAGCATTGCGGGCGATGGATTGCTTAAGGCGGTCTCTGTGCAAGCGTTGAGCGCCCTACACCCGGGTGCGCGAAACGTCTAAGCTGCGCGCTCCCACCTGTTGACGGATGCTTGCGTGAAATTCAGTTTGCCCAAAGTCGGCACCGCGCCGTTTTGCCCACCGGAAGTGGCCGGCACGGTTGCCGTTGACCCTGGTGCTTCGTTCTACAAGCGCGTTCTGCGTTTTGCCGGCCCCGGTTTGCTGGTGTCCATCGGCTACATGGACCCGGGCAACTGGGCCACGGCCATCGAGGCCGGTTCGCGGTTTGGCTATAGCCTGTTGTTCGTGGTGTTGCTGGCGAGCATGGCGGGGATGGTGGTGCAGTGTTTGTGCTCGCGTCTGGGTATCGCCACCGGGCGCGACCTGGCGCAGTTATGCCGGGAGCGCTACAGCACGCGGACCGCACGGACCCAGTGGCTGCTGGCGGAAATTTCGATCATCGCCACCGACCTTGCCGAAGTGCTCGGCTGCGCCTTGGCGTTCCACTTGCTGCTGGGTTGTTCGCTGACGTTTGGCATCGCGCTCACCGCGTTCGACACGTTGCTGGTATTGGCCCTGCAAAACCGGGGTTTCCGCCGGTTGGAGGCGATCATGCTGGTGCTGGTGGGCACTATTGGCGCGTGTTTCTTCGTCGAACTGCTGCTGATCAAACCCTATTGGCCGGACGTCGCTCGCGGTTTCACACCGTCACTTTCGGTGATCGGCGATGCGGCGCCGTTGTACCTGGCCATCGGCATTCTCGGGGCCACGGTGATGCCGCATAACTTGTTCCTGCATACCTCGATCGTGCAGACGCGGATGATCGGCAAAGACCTGGCCAGCAAGCAGGACGCGGTCAAACTGGCGCGCATCGATACCATCGGCTCCCTGGCGCTGGCACTGCTGGTCAACGCGGCGATCCTGATTCTTGCTTCCGCGGCCTTCCACAAGACCGGGCACACCGACGTGGTGGACATCCAGGATGCCTATCACTTGCTCGATCCATTGGTGGGCGGGGCGTTGGCCAGCGTGTTGTTTGGTGTGGCGTTGCTGGCGTCGGGGCAGAGCTCGACCTTCACCGGCACCATCGCGGGCCAGGTGATAATGGAGGGCTACCTGAACCTGCGCTTGCCCTGCTGGCAACGGCGCTTGATCACTCGCGGGCTGGCGCTGATCCCGGCGTTTATCGGCGTGTGGCTGATGGGCGACGGGGCAATCGGCAAACTGCTGGTGTTGAGTCAGGTGGTACTCAGCCTGCAACTGCCATTCGCGTTGTACCCGTTGATTCGCATGACCAACGATCAGACGCTCATGGGGCCGTTTGTGAATCGGCTGCCAACTCGGGTGTTGGCGTGGGGATTGTTTACGGTAATCAGTGCGGCCAACAGCTGGTTGATTTTGCAGTTTGTGGGCTGAGTCATTCTTTTGATCTTCACCCCCGCTCAAACGCCTCAACCAGATAATCGATAAACACCCGGGTCTTGGCCGGCATCAACGTGCGGCTCGGGTAATACAGCGAGATCGATCCCGCGTCGGCATGCCAGTCCGGCAACAAGCGCAGCAGTTCGCCGTGCTGGATATGGGCGATGACATCGGGCGACACCAGCAGCGTCACACCAAGGCCGAGCAGGGCCGCTTCACGCATGGCGGCAGGGTCATTGAGCACGATGTTTTCACTCAGCTCGGCGCTGGCTTCATTGCCCACGCTATCCCGCATCACCCATTGGCGCACCCGCCCGGTGCGAATGCCGCGCATCACAATGCCGTTGTACTGAGCCAGGTCCGCCGGGCTGCTGGGCAGGGTGCGTCCGGCCATGTACGCCGGTGAGGCCACCGCCACCACATCCGCCGCTGCCAACGTCCGCGAGACGACCCCGGGTGTCAGCTCGAAACCGCCGCCGATGGCGGCGTCATACCCTTCGGCGATCAGATCGACCTGGCGGTTTTCAAAGTGCCATTCCAAGCGAATCAGCGGGTAGCGCGCCAGAAATTCCGGTAACAGCGGCAACACGTGGTCAATGCCGAACGTCGGCGCCAAGCTGACCTTGAGCACCCCCGCCGGCTCCCCGCGATCACTGGACACCGCACTGATCGCCGTCTGCAGCGCCTGCAGATTGCCGCCGATGCTGGCCAGAAAGCGTTCGCCGGCTTCGGTCAGTGACAGCTTGCGGGTCGAGCGCTGGAACAGCCGCACACCGATATTGCGTTCAAGCATCGCCACGTTGCGGCTGACGGCGGCGGGCGTCAGTGCGAGCAACCGTGCGGCGGCGGAGAAGCTGCCGGTTTCAGCGCTGCGCACGAAAGATTCGAGGTTGGCGAGTGTTTCCATCTCAGACACCTGATATTAATACTTGAAGATCATTCAACTCATTACCGTCTAATAAAGTAGTAATGGCAAGCGCAGTATTCACTCCACCAACCCACTACGGAGTGAACACCATGAGCACTATCGGAATCATCGGCGCCGGCGCCATCGGCACAGCCTTCGCCAAAGCATTGTCCCGTCAGGGCATTGAAGTCGTCATCGCCAACAGCCGCGGCCCGGAAACCCTGGCCTCACTGGTGGAAGAACTCGGGCCGACGGCGCGGGCCGGCACCCGTGAAGAAGCGGCCGCGCAGCCGATCGTTCTGGTCGCGGTGAACTGGTCGAAATTGCCAACGGCACTGGCCGGATTGCCGGATTTCGGCGGGCGGATTGTCATCGACGCGAACAATTCGATCGAGGCGCCATCGTTCAAAGCGGTGGATTTGCAGGGCCGTCCGTCCAGTGAAGTGTTTGCCGAATGGGTACCTGGCGCGCGGGTGGTCAAGGCCTTCAATCACCTTCAAGCGCATCTGCTTGAGAGTGATCCGGCGGCGGAGGGTGGGCGGCGAGTGTTGTTTCTTTCTGGTGACGATGCCGAGGCCAAGGCTCAAGTGGCAGCGCTGATCGAGCGATTGGGCTTCTTTGGAATCGATCTGGGCGAACTGAGTGTCGGGGCGCGGCTGGTGCAGTTCCCGGGCGGTCCGTTGCCGGTCTTGAACCTGGTGAAATTTGCCTGAGGGCCAGAGGTTTCCAGCCGTTGTGGTGAGGGGACTTGCCCGCGAAAGCGGTGTGTCAGGCGACATCAATGTTGACTGTGCCGCCGTCGTCGCGGGCAAGCCACGCTCCCACAGGTAACCGAGTGCTCTCGGGAGAATGCGGTCACCTGTGTGCGAGCCTGCTCGCGATGAACGACAACGCGGTCTCGGGCTAGCGCTCGATCGCCAATGCCACGCCCTGACCACCACCAATGCACAGGGTGGCCAGGCCTTTTTTGGCGTCACGCTTGATCATCTCGTGCAGCAAGGTCACCAGCACCCGGCAACCCGAGGCTCCAATCGGATGGCCCAGGGCAATCGCGCCACCGTTGACGTTGACCTTGCTCAGGTCCCATTCCAGGTCCTTGGCCACCGCCAGGGATTGCGCGGCGAAGGCTTCGTTGGCCTCGATCAGCTCCAGTTGATCGATGGACCAGCCGGCCTTGTCCAGGCAACGACGGGTGGCGCTGACCGGGCCGATGCCCATGATCGCCGGGTCGACGCCCGCGTTGGCGTACGCGGCGATTTTCGCCAGCACCGGCAGGCCGAGGGCCTTGGCTTTCTCTGCACTCATCAGAATCACCGCGGCGGCGCCGTCGTTCAGCGAAGAGGCGTTGCCGGCGGTCACCGAGCCGTCCTTCTTGAAGGCCGGTTTCAGCTTGCCCAGGGACTCGGCGGTGGTGCCGGCACGCGGCTGTTCATCGGTGGCGAAGGCCAGCGGATCGCCCTTGCGCTGGGGGATCAGGATCGGGGTGATTTCATCGACGAAACGCCCGGCTTCGATGGCGGCCACGGCTTTTTGTTGCGAGGCGGCAGCGAAGGCGTCCTGGGCTTCACGGCTGATGCCGTACTTGTCCACCAGGTTCTCGGCGGTGATGCCCATGTGGTAATCGTTGAACGCATCCCACAAACCGTCGCTGATCATCGTGTCGACGATCTGGCTGTGGCCCATGCGCAGACCGGTGCGGGCGCCCGGCAGCACGTAATTGGCCAGGCTCATGTTTTCCTGGCCACCGGCGATGATCACCTCGGCATCGCCGCAGCGAATCGCCTGCGCCGCCAGGTGCAGCGCTTTGAGGCCCGAGCCACAGACCTTGTTCAGGGTCATGGCCGGTACGGCGTGGGGCAGGCCGGCCTTGATCGCAGCCTGACGCGCAGGGTTTTGCCCGGCGCCGGCGGTCAATACCTGGCCCATGATCACTTCATCGACCTGCGCCGGGTCCAGATCGGTTTGCGCCAGCAACTGGCGGATCACCGCAGCACCGAGGTCCACCGCGGACACATTGGCCAACGCGCCCTGGAAACTGCCGATGGCAGTGCGAGTGGCAGCAACAATCACAACGTCTTGCATGGACGGATTCCTCACTGGGCAGCGAACTGCATTTCCGGGACGTGGTCAGGCACGATCAGTTTGCCGGCGGTCTTGGCGACGATTTCCTCAACGCTCACGCCTGGTGCGCGTTCCTTGAGGATGAACGCACCGTTGTGGATTTCCAAGTAGGCCAGGTCAGTCAGTACGCGTTTGATGCAACCGGCGCCGGTCAGCGGCAGGCTGCAGCGGGGCAGCAGTTTCGACTCACCGTCCTTGGAGGCGTGGGTCATGGTGACGATGATGTTGTCCGCACCGGCCACCAGGTCCATCGCGCCGCCCATGCCCTTGACCAGTTTGCCGGGGATCATCCAGGAGGCGATGTTGCCTTCGACGTCCACTTCGAACGCGCCGAGTACGGTCAGGTCGATGTGGCCACCACGGATCATCGCGAACGATTCGGCGGAGGAGAAAATCGACGCGCCGATACGCGCAGTCACGGTTTGCTTGCCGGCGTTGATCATGTCGGCGTCGACTTCGGCGTCGGTCGGAAAGGCGCCCATGCCGAGCAGGCCGTTTTCCGATTGCAGCATGACTTCCATGCCTTCGGGGATGTAGTTGGCGACCAGGGTCGGAATGCCGATGCCGAGGTTCACGTAGTAGCCGTCCTGCATTTCGCGGGCGACGCGCTGAGCCATTTGTTCGCGGGAAAGTGCCATTGTTGTTATTCCTTCATTCGGTCCGGGGGCAGGGGATCACTTACGCACGGTGCGCTGTTCGATGCGCTTTTCGAACGTGCCGCAAATGACCCGGTCGACGTAGATGCCAGGGGTGTGGATCTGCGACGGGTCCAGCTCGCCGGGTTCGACGATTTCTTCGACTTCGACCACGGTGATCTTGCCGGCGGTGGCGGCCAGCGGGTTGAAGTTCTGGGCGGTGTGGCGATAGACCACGTTACCGAAGTGGTCGGCTTTCCAGCCTTTGACGATGGCGAAGTCACCGGTGATGGATTCTTCCATCAGGTACTGGCGGCCCTTGAATTCGCGCACTTCCTTGCCTTCAGCGACTGGAGTGCCGACGCCGGTGGCGGTGAAGAACGCCGGGATGCCGGCACCGCCTGCGCGCATTTTCTCGGCGAGGGTGCCTTGGGGGGTCAGGACGACTTCTATTTCGCCTTTAAGCAGTTGGTCTTCGAACAGTTTGTTCTCGCCGACGTAGGAGGCCACCACTTTGCGGATCTGCCGGTCCACCAGCAGCACGCCGAGACCGAAACCATCGACGCCGCAGTTGTTGGAGACCACGGTGAGGTCACGGGTGCCCCGGTGCTGAATCTCGGCGATGAGGTTTTCCGGAATCCCGCACAGGCCGAAGCCGCCGGAGATCACGGTCATGCCGTCTTCAAGACCGGCCATCGCTTCCTCATAGGAATACACGCGCTTGTCGAACCCTGCCATATGCACCTCTTTTATTCTTTGTGGGCGGCTGGCTAGCCGGATGGGGAGGGAGTGTCTCGCCGCAGGATTTATTTGTTAAGTTGATTTTTAAGGTTGATTGATAGATAAAACTCACCAATTAGTTCGCGCTATGTTGGAGACAGTGGCCATGACCGTTAAACAGATCCGCGCCTTCCTGGCCGTGGCCCAGAGTTTGAGCTTTGCCGTGGCTTGCGAACGGCTGCACCTGTCCCAGTCGGCGTTGAGCCTGACCATCAAGGCGCTGGAGGAGGGCCTGGGCGGGCGCCTGTTCACCCGCAATACCCGCAACGTCGCTCTGACCGCCGAGGGTGAATCACTGCTGCCACTGGCCCGTCGGCTGATTGCGGATTGGGACAACGCCGAGGATGAACTGCGCCAACGTTTCACCCTTCAGCGCGGCCGCGTGACGCTGGCGGCGATGCCATCGTTTGCCGGCAACCTGCTGCCGCCGATCCTCAAGACCTTTCGCGCGCGTTATCCCAAGGTCAACGTCACGGTGAACGACGTGATCAACGAGCAGGTGCTGGAAATGGTCCGCGACCGCCAGGTGGAGCTGGGCGTGGCGTTTGAGCCGACCCAGAGTTCGTCGCTGCAATTTACCCCGTTGTACATCGACCGGTTTGTGGCGGTGGTGCCGCTTGATTCACCGCTGGCGGACCTGGGCGATATCGATTGGCAGACCTTGCTCAAGGAACCGTTCATTACCTTGCAGCGACCGTCCACGGTGCGGGTGATGCTCGAAGAGCACTTGCAGGCGCGGGGCATGAAATTGCCGGTGGAGTTTGAAAGTCATCAGTTGGCAACGGTCGGGCGGATGGTGGCCAGCGGACTGGGCGTGAGCGCGGTGCCAGCGTTGTGCGCCGGGCAGATGCGCGAGCTGGGCGCGCGTTGCATCACCCTGCGCGACCCGGTGGTGGAACGGGCGATCGGGGTGCTGACGACGGGGCAAGAACTGTCGGCAGCGGCGCAGGCGTTGTTCGATATTCTCAAGGCCGAAAACCTGGGTGAGCGTCTGAGCTGATCGCGGTCACCTGTGGAAATGGACTGCGGCGAGGGGGCAAGCCCCCTTGCCACACAAGCCCGCCCCGACAGGGATTGGGTTTAGCCTGCTTGGGTGATGCGCCTGCCCTTATTTACGCGCCTCCAGAATCAGGTTGAACGGCGTTTCCGTGGCTCGCCGGAACTGGGTGAACCCCGCTTCGGTGAAGACCTTGCGCAACCGTGCCTCGCCTGCCTGGGCACCGAGCCCGAGGCCGACCTCCTGGGACAGCGAGTTAGGTGTGCAGATAAAGGTCGAAGCGGCATAGAACAGCCGTCCCACCGGGTTGGTGTTCTCGTCAAGCGTGTCGTTGGCGAAGGGCTCCACCAGCAGCACCGTACCGTCGGGTTTGAGCGATTCATAGGCATGCTTTGCGGCACCGACCGGGTCACCCATGTCGTGCAGGCAATCGAAATAGCAAATCAGGTCATAGTCGTCGCCCGGATAGCTCTTGGCGTTGCCCTGGAAGAACCGCGCCCGACCGGACACGCCACCTTCTTCGGCGCGCTGGGTGGCGACGGTGATCGAAGGCGCGTGGTAATCGAAACCGACGAACCGCGACTCGGGGAAAGCCTGGGCCATGATCACGGTCGAGGCGCCGTGGCCGCAGCCGATGTCTGCCACTTTCGCGCCAGCCTCCAGTTTGGCGACCACCCCGTCGAGGGCCGGCAGCCACTCGCTGACCAGATGCGCCTTGTAGCCTGGGCGGAAGAACCGCTCGGTGCCGCTGAACATGCACGGATGGTGATCGCCCCAGGGCAGGGCGCCGTTGCCGCGCATGGCGTTGACCAGTTTGTCCTTGTCATGAAAAAACGACGCAACCACCGCCATACCGCCGGCCACATAGACCGGTGAGTCTTCGATCGCCAGCGCCAGGGCTTGCTCTTCAGGCAGGCGGAACTGGCCGTCGCGGTGTTCCATGTAACCGGAGGCCGCGTGGGCGCTGAGCCATTCACGCAGCAGGCGGGTGTTGCAGCCGGTCTTCGCGGCGAGTGTTTCGGGGGTGACGGGCTGACTGTCGGCCATGGCCCGGTACAGGCCGAGTTCTTCGCCGAGGATGACGTTGGCGAGCATCGCCGCGCCCCCCATGTCGCTCACCAGTTTGCCCATGAAATCATTGAGTCTGGCCTCGTCCATCTTGTGTGCTCCTTCAGCAGGATCACGGCCCGCAGGCATTGTTTGTCGAGGCATGCGCCTGTGGGCGGTGATCGTGGGAATGAACAGGACGATAACCGCGTCCTGGCTCCCCCCGCGGGGGGTAATCAACAAGTCTAGTTCGTGTATCCCTCTGTATCTGGCTGCCTGTCCGATACAGTGCGCTGAGAAGAGGGGTGTTTGCGCACACAGACCCGACACACCGAGGCGCTTGACTGGGCCTGCCGGCCGGCACTGATTTTCAGGCGCTGGAGACCGGATCCCAGGATGAGATCGACACCATGCAAATTCCCCTTACATCTGCGCAGGCGACCGTCGGGCTAGGCTTGCGCCGCGGTTTGATGAAGGACCTTCAAGCAGCCTCGGCGGGCGCTTTCGACTTTCTGGAAGTCGCGCCGGAAAACTGGATCGGCATCGGCGGCGCGCATGGCGCGGCGTTTCGTGCCCTGGCCGAGCGTTATCCATTGTCCTGTCACGGCTTGTCCTTGTCGCTGGGCGGATCGGCGCCGCTGGACGTCGGGCTTCTGCGGGAGGTGCGGGTTTTCCTCGATCACTACAAGGTGCCGCTGTACAGCGAACACCTGAGCTACTGCAGCGATGACGGGCATCTTTACGATCTGCTGCCGTTGCCGTTTACCGAGGAAGCGGTGCATCACGTTGCCGCCCGAATTCGTCAGGCACAGGACATTCTCGGTCGGCGCCTGGCGGTGGAAAACGTCTCCTACTACGCCGCGCCGCAGCAGGACATGGACGAATTGACGTTCACCAACGCAGTGCTGCGCGAAGCCGATTGCGACCTGCTGCTGGACGTCAACAATGTCTACGTCAACTCGATCAATCACGGTTTCGATCCGCAGACGTTTCTGGCGGGCATCGACACGGGGCGAGTGGTCGCGATGCATGTGGCGGGGCATTTCGACGAATCCGACACCCTGAAAATCGACACCCACGGCGCCTCGGTCAAACCGGTGGTCTGGGCTTTGCTGGCCGAAGCGTATGCGCGGTTCGGCGTACAGCCGACGCTGCTTGAACGGGACTTCAATTACCCGGCGTTCTCTGAACTGGTGAGCGAGTTGCAGACCATCCGCCGACTGCAGGAGGAGGCGGACCGTGGATAAACCGACGCTGTATCAGCAGCAAGACACCTTGACTCGCTACCTGCGCGACCCTGAGCACTGTGCTCCACCCGCCGGGATGGACGTGGCACGGGCGCAGGTTTATCGCGATCTGGTGTTCTCGAACCTGTCGTCGTTGCTCAGCGGCACCTTTCCGGTGTTGGTGAGAATACTGGGGGACAGTGACTGGCGTTCTCTGGTGCGAATCTTCCTGCGGGACTACCGCGCTCACACGCCAAAATTCGGCGAGATCGCCCGGGAGTTTGTCGAGTTCCTCGCATCGATTCCGCTGGCGCTGAACGATGGGCCATGGCCACCGTTCATGGTCGAACTGGCGCATTACGAATGGGTCGAAATGGCCCTGCAACAATCCGACGCCGAGCCGCTACCCGCCAGCGATGCAGGGCTGCTGCTGGATCTACCGTTGCAGGTTTCGCCACTGGCCTGGCCGTTGGCCTATGGCTGGCCGGTGCAAAAAGTGGGGCCGGATTATCGGCCGCAAGTGCCACCGACTCAGCCGACGTTGCTGTTGGTGCGTCGGGCTGAAGACTGGAGTGTGAAGTTTTCCGAACTGAGCCCGCTGGCGTGGCGGTTGTTGCAGCGGATCGGGGAATTTCCTGAGCTCGATGGCCGGTCGCAACTGGAAGGGCTGGCGGTGGAGGCAGGGATGGCGGGGTCGCAGGCCTTTATCGATAGTGGATTGGCGTTGTTGCGGCAGATGCATGGGGAGGGGGTAATCGGCATAGCGGCCTGACCGTACGCAATCCCCCAAACACCAATCCCCGTGGGAACGGGCAAGCCTGCTCCCATTGGGGTTGGCGGTGCTTATTGGGGCTTCGGTAACCTGAGCTCCGCACACAACCCACCGTCCACGCGATTGCTCAAGGTCAGTGACCCGCCAATCGCCAGCGCCAATTGCTGGGCAATCGCCAACCCCAACCCGGTCCCGCCGGTACTGCGGTTGCGTGAGTTTTCGACGCGGTAGAACGGCTGCATCACCTGGGCCAATTGCTCTTCGGCAATCCCCGGCCCTCGGTCCATGACCTTCACCGACAAGCTGCCGTCGGCCTTCGTTTCCACCCACAACTCAGCCGCGCCAGCGAATTTCAGCGCGTTGTCCACCAGGTTCACCAGCACTCGCCGCAAGGCATGGGGCCGGGTGTCGATGACTGCGGCGCTTTTGCCGCCCAGCTGCACGTCTTTGCCCATGTCCTGATAGTCGAACACCAGGCTGTCGAGGAACGAATCCAGATCGGTGCGGCGACTTTCCTCGGTGGCGCCATGGATGCTGCGGGCATAGGCCACGCCTTCGCGCACCAGGTGTTCCATCTCGCCGAGGTCATTCCACAGTTTGTCTTTTTCGCTGGAGTCGTCCATGAATTCGGCACGCAGTTTCATGCGCGTGATCGGGGTTTGCAGGTCGTGGGAAATCGCCGCCAACAGTTGCATGCGCTCCTTGAGATACGCCGCGATGCGCGCCTGCATGGCATTGAATGCCCTGGCGGCGTAGGCGACTTCGGTCGGGCCTTTTTCATCGAGGTGCACGGCGTGGGTGTTGGGGTCGAGGGTTTCCACCGCTTGGGCCAGACGGGTGAGCGGGCGGATGGCGATTCTCACGGCCAGCCAGGTGCAGGCGATCAGCAGCGCCAGTTGTCCCAGTAATACCGCCGGTAACCACGGGGACAAAGGCACCATCGCGGGGCGCACGTCGATGGTGACGGGGCTGCCGTCCTTCAGTTTCAGATGGGCCTGGAAGTGTTTCTTCGGGCCGGGGATGTCGGTAAAAGTCAGCGGATATTCATGGCCGATGGCGTCCTGAATCGAGGGGACGGCAATCGGCACATCGCTGGGCGCCATCGGTGTGCCGGGCGAACCTTCATTCAGCAGATAACCATAGTTGGTGCGTTCCAGGCGCTGCAGCCAGCTCGCTCGTTCGTTGGCAGGCAAGCGGTCGAGGATGGCGAGGGAGGTCGAAACGTCGGTTTCCAGATTGCCCAGCATGGTGTTTTTCGCGCTTTCGTAACGCTCGTAGTACTGCGCGCCAAAGGACAACGCCTGGGCGAGGATCAGGCCGATCAGGAAAATCAGCGACAGCCGCGAGGCCAGCGTGCGGGGCCAGTGCAACGCAAGGTTCATGACGGCGCACCGAGCACTTCCACCGGCAGGGAAAACACATAGCCTTCACTGCGCACGGTCTTGATGTAGGCCGGTTCCCGGGCGTCGTCCAGCAGACGCTGACGCAAGCGGCTGACCAATAAATCGATGGAGCGGTCAAACAGATCGGCGTCGCGACCCTGGGTCAGGTTGAGCAACTGGTCGCGATTGAGCACCCGCTGAGGATGATCGAGGAACACCCGCAGCAAACGATATTCCGCGCCGCTGAGGGCGACCATGGTGCCGTCCTGGTCCAGCAGATGCCGGGCCGAGGTGTCCAGGCGCCAGCGACCGAACGCCAGCAGGCGACCGCTTTCGGTGATCACCAGATTCGGCGGCAGCATCCGCGTACGGCGCAGCACGGCGTTGATCCGGGCGAGCAGTTCACGGGCGGCGAACGGTTTGACCAGGTAGTCGTCGGCGCCCATTTCCAGGCCGATGATGCGGTCGGTTTCATCGTTGCGCGCGGTGAGCATCAGCACCGGCGTGGCCTTGTGTTTACCGGCGCGCAGCTCGCGGCAGAGCAGCAGGCCATCGTCGCCCGGCATCATGATGTCGAGCACAATCAGGTCCACCGGCGTGGTCTCCAGAAACGCGCGCATCTGCCGTCCATCCGCCACCACGGTGGTGCGCAGGCCGTTCTTCTTCAGGTAATTGCCTACCAGTTCCCGGATCTCGCGGTCATCGTCCACGATGAGAATGTGATCGACGTGTTCCATGGTCGCCATGCCTCTTGAGTAGGAGTTTTCGCGCAGTCTACCGAGTCAAGGCTCGCTCGCCCGCAGCGGTTTGTATTGCAGTGTATCTGGCCTGTCGGCGGATACACGGGGACGCAAAAACAGCCGGTTTCAGGGGTTTTGTATCGCTGTGTATCGCCGGCCGGTGTTGATACATAGCAATTTACTCGCGCCTGTTCCAGACACAGACGGGATACCTCGCGGGCTTCTAATGGCTTCCATCGAGGCAAACCCAAACCGCCTCGGCCCCATCAACGATTTGGCAACGATTGACCCATTGAAGCCCCGAGGAAACCACCATGAATACCAAAGCCGTCTGCGCCGCCTGCCTGTTTGCCGCCCTGAACATCTGCACCTTGTCGGCCCGGGCCGAAGCCAATGTCACCCCGCAAACCTACACCTATGGCACGCACCTGGACATCCAGAAAGTGCTGTCGATGAAAGAGGACGCCACGCCTTCCTGCGGGATTGTGAATGCGCGGATGACCTACCTGGATTCCCAAGGCAAAACCCAGGCCCTTGATTACCGCAAATTCGCTGACAACTGCAACGAAGACAACTGAGTCCTTTGCTCACCCGTTATCAATCCCTTTTTTGAAACAGGAATAACTCCATGAACAACGCCACCCGCTTTTTGACCGCCATCGTCTTTTCCATAGCCGGCGTCGCCGCTCATGCCAACGCGGCTGTTGAACAGAGCAGCTGTGTCAGCAGCACCTGCTTCCAACTGACGCCGCTGGTGGCTGAGGATGGTTCCAGCCGCACACCGCAGGGGCAATTGGTTGCAGAGAACGGCTCCAGCCGGACGCCACAGGGCCAGCAGTTGGAAAACCAGATGGCTTGAAGCCAGGCACTGTTCCGATGAACTCAATATTCCCAGTGTGGGAGCAGGCTAGCCCCCACATGGGACTCGTATTCTCAAGGTGAACCCATGTTTCTCATCGCATTCCTGGGCGGCATTTTGACCGTCCTCAGCCCCTGCATCCTCCCGGTCGTGCCGTTTCTGTTTGCCGGTGTTAAACGCACACGCACCTCGATCCTGCTCACCCTCGGTGGCATGGCCCTGACCTTCGCCCTGATCTCCAGCCTGGCCGTGGTCAGCAGCGATTGGGTGATACAAGCCAACAACACCGGCCGCCATGTGGCGCTGATCGTGATGGTGCTGTTTGCGCTGTCGCTGATCTCCGCCCGCATCGGCGGCTGGCTGGCGCGGCCGTTCGTGTTGCTGGGCAATCGCCTCGACCCCAACACTCGCAAAATGTCCGGCCCGCTGGGCTCGGTGATGATCGGCGTCGCCACCGGCCTGCTCTGGGCACCGTGTGCCGGGCCGATCCTCGGTGTGATCCTCTCCGGCGCGATGCTGCAAGGCGCCAACGCTCAGACCAGTCTGCTGCTGGTGGCGTATGGCCTGGGCAGCGCGTTGTCACTGGGCACCTTGATCTTCGCCGGTCGCGGCCTGGTCAATCGCTTGAAACCGTCGATTCCGGTCACCGGTTGGCTGCGTCGCGGCGCGGGTGCCGGGGTGTTGGTCGCGGCGGCGGTCATCGCCACCGGCACCGAAAACAGACTGCTCGCCGGCACCTCCTCCGAAGGTGTTACCTCGGTGGAACAGCAGGTGCTGGAAACCGTGCCGAAAGTGGTCGATTACCTGGTCAGCAAGGTCAAGGCCGACCCGATGGACGCGGCCAAAGGTGCGATGCCGTCACTCTCCGGTGCGGTCGAATGGCTCAACTCGCCAGCGCTGAGTAACGACTCCCTGCGCGGCAAAGTTGTGCTGGTGGATTTCTGGACCTATGACTGCATCAACTGCCAGCACACCTTGCCCTACGTGAAGGACTGGGCGAAAAAATATGAAAAGGACGGCTTGGTGGTGATCGGCGTGCACACCCCGGAATACGGTTACGAACGCATCCTCGACAACGTTCGCGATCAGGTGAAAAAGCTCGGCATCACCTACCCGGTGGCGATCGACAACAACTACGCGATCTGGCGCGCCTTCGACAACCAATACTGGCCGGCTCACTACCTGATCGATGCCAAGGGGCAGGTGCGTTACAGCCACTTTGGCGAGGGTCGCTACGAGACTCAGGAGCAGATGATCCGGCAGCTGTTGGAAGAGGCCAAGGCGCCTGCCGCGTAACCTTTCCAATCAATGGCTCACAGGTTGCGCACCATGAGCCATTGGTCGTTTTCCCAGGCCTGAAAACGCTCCAGCACTGTCCATCCGCGTCTGGCGTAGTAATCGCTTTGGTCCCGGGTGTGCAAATAGATCTTCGCCACGCCACGTTCCCTGGCCTGCGCGCATATCCCCTCAATCAAGCGCTCCGCCAATCCTTTTCCCCTTGCTTGGGGTGTGACGAACACACAAGCCAGCCAAGGACCCAGGTCAGGCCGGTGAGCCAGGTCGGCGGCGGCCAGTGCCGCACCACCCAGCAGGCGGTCTTCATCCAGGGCGATCAAACATTGCCATGTGCCGTCGAATTGGCCGTCAGCGAATTCCCGTTGCCACTGAGGCAAGGGCTGGTCGGCGTATTCATAGTGGAATTGTTGGTGAATCCATGAAGCAAAGATGTCGCTGTGGTGCATGTGGTGAGCGAGCCAGTCCAGGCGAGGCATGGGGGAATCCTTTCAAAAGACGGTGGCCCATAAGAGCTGATTCATGGCGCATCGGCAATCCCGGGGGCCGGGTGTTAATCCTGCGTTACAAACGCATGACCATGCATCGGAGACCGGCGTATTTCGTGAGTCTGCCGGACGACCGGGCAGGACGGATACCTGTCCGGGAGCTTTAGTTTGTGGACGGGGTCGCTTGCGACCCTGCCATCACCATCATGAAAGGGAGAGGGTTATGCCTAAGTTCATTATTGAACGCGAGCTTCCAGGAGCTGGCGCACTGCCGCCGCAGGAACTCAAAGCGATCTCGCAAAAATCCTGCGATGTGTTGCGCGGGTTGGGGCCGCAAGTGCAATGGCAGCAGAGTTACGTCACGGGCGACAAGATTTATTGCGTGTACATCGCGCCGAGCGAGGAGCTCATCAGGGAGCATGCCAAACAAGGTGGTTTTCCGATCAACAGCGTTTCCCGAGTTGTGAACATCATCGATCCCACCACGGCGGAGTAAGCCGGGACGCGTTCCAACCCGCAGCGGAGCAGACTTCATGAGCACACCCATTGATCTCACCGCCCTGAAAAACCGTCAGATGACTGCGTGGGCCAGCGGCGACTACGCCGTGATCGGCACCACTTTACAGATCGTCGGCGAACAACTGGCTGAAGCCTGCGACCTGCTCTGCGATGAGCGGGTGCTGGACGTCGCTGCGGGCAACGGTAATGCCACGCTTGCCGCTGCGCGCCGGGGCTGTAAGGTCACGTCCACCGACTATGTGGCCAAGCTGCTTGAGCGTGGCGAAGACCGGGCACGGGCGGAACACCTGAACGTGACCTTTCAGGTGGCCGATGCCGAGGCGCTACCTTTCGAGGATGCCAGTTTCGATGCCGTGCTCTCGACCTTTGGGGTGATGTTTACCCCGGATCAGCCAAAGGCTGCCGCGGAATTGGCGCGGGTGTGCCGCCCGGGAGGCCGGATCGGCCTTGCCAACTGGACGCCTGAAGGCTTCGTTGGCCAGATGTTCAAGGTACTGGGGCGCCACATGCCGCCACCCGTGGGCGCTCAACCGCCTTCAAACTGGGGCTCCGAAGCGTGGTTGCACTCGCACTTCGATCAGCGCGACTTCGTGCTTCAGGTGACACGACGCTTATTCAACTTCCGCTATCGTTCGGCCGCCCATTTCATCGACACCTTCCGCACCTGGTATGGCCCGGTTCACAAGGCTTTTGCGACCCTGCCACCCGAAGGGTCCGCCGCCCTGGAACACGACCTGACGGAACTGCTCAAGCGCCTGAACCGAGCGGGAGAGCGGTCGCTGGTGGTGCCCGGTGAATACCTGGAGGTGGTGATCACCCGGCGTTGAACCGGTAGTGCAAAAAAAACTGTGGGAGCAACCACCTGTGGCGAGGGATTTCAACCCGCCCAGTCACTCATCCAGTGATTCGGTGTACACCACCCACACGCTGCATGGCATTTTGTACAGCACATGCTCCACCGTGCTGCCGATCAACCGGCCCATGCCGCGATGGCCGATCCGGCCCATGACGATCACATCCACATCATGGGTCTCGGTGTAGTGGGTCAGTACCTTGGTGGGGTTGCCCATGATCATGTGCCGCTGCTCCGGCGCGATGCCGTTGCGCGCGGCCAGTTCGTTGAACGCATCCTCCTGGAGGTCGAACAGGGTCTTGATCTGGCCTGAAGAGAAAAGCGCCGAACCGTTATAGAAGTTGAACTCATCCGCGCTGATGGCTGAAAGGTCGCAGGCGTAGACCACATCGAGCTCGGCATTGCAGGCGCTCGCCAGTTTCGATGCTTCGTGAAGGATTCGGTCGTTGAAACTTTTGTAGTGATCATCGCGATGAAGCGGGTCGACCGCGGCGACGATCTTGCGCGGCAACGCGCGAGTGGCATGGCTGACGAAATGCAGCGGCACCGGGCATTCGCGCAGCAAATGCACGTCGAGGGGCGTAAACACCAGTCGCGACAGCCGCGATTGATGCTCCAACGCCTTGATCAGCACGTCCATCGGCTGCTCTTTGAGGTGAATCAGGATTTCCTCCAGCGGATGCTCGACCCAGGCCACCTCGGTGGTGACGTGTACACCGATCTTGCGCAAGGGATGGGCCTGTTCCTCAAGCCACTGGCGGTGACGCTCGACGTAGCCCAGGCGCATCTGTTCCAGGGCTTTTTCGTTGACCAGGCTGGCGGTCGCCAGACCTTCCAGATAGTCGAAGGCCACGATGTGCAGGGCTGCCCCCTCGGCCTTGGCCAGCATCGCGGCCCGGTCGAAGGCGGGGCTGTGTTCCATCAGCGGTGAAGCGACCAGCATGAAGCGTGATTCACCAGACATGACAAACCTCCCGTGGGTAAGCGAGCAGACGGTGGTCGTTCAATACATCTCAATCCTTTCATTATTGACCATGATCAACCCCTCGTCCGGTTCTAATGTGGGAGCGGGTTTGCTCGCGATGCGCTCTCAAGCGTCTTCCAAAGCTCGCGCATCGTCGGGTTCTGATTGGCGATCGAACAATACGAACGAATCTCCAGCCGGGTCTTCCATTCATCGCCGCCGGCCAGCACCAATTGCCCTCGCTCCAGCTCATCGGTCACGGCGCTCAGGGGCAGCCAGGCAACGCCGTAGCCCTCGATCGCCATTCTCATCAGCAACATGGCCATGTCCGCCTCAAAGCAACGATCAAGCACGCAAGCAGTCGGTGCATTCTTGATGACAATATCGGCCACACGGCCCAAAAAAGTGGTCGCGGTATAGGCCAGGTGCGGCACTGGTTTGGCGGCCGTCCCCGGCAGCCGATGCAACGGTTTGCCGTTATTGTCCGGCGCGCACAGTGGAACGAACGAATCATGCCCCAGGGTCAAGCTGCCGAACTTCTCGGGGTCGAGCTGGATCGGGGCGAGGGGATGGTGGTAGACGATCATCAAATCGCAGCTGCCTTCCTCCAGCGCAATCACCGCATCGTGGATGTTCGCGGCCACCACGCGAGCATTGAAGGGCTCATTCTGCTGTTGGAACTGGGTGAGCCATTTAGGCAGGAAGGTCATTGAAAGACTGTGCCCGGCGGTGACCTGAATCGAGCGCCCCGGCATTCGTTCGCCTTCGCGAAGGGCCAGGCGCAATTGCAGCAATGCCGACAACGCCTCGCGCCCCTCTTCACAGAAGCTGCGGCCCGCTTGAGTCAGCTGGACAGGATAAGTGCCGCGATCCACCAGTTCGGCGCCTACCCATTCTTCAAGTGAACGAATCCGTCGGGACAGCGCGGACTGCGTGACGCAACGCACTTCGGCCGCTCGGGAAAAGTTCTTCCATTCGGCAATCGCCAGAAGATCGTCCAACCATTTGGTTTGCATGCTGGCACCTCATTGCGTCTCTGGCGAAGAGTTTACTGCGGTGCAATGGCGCCATTGAGGGTATTTCGCAAACTATTCCAAAAACGCATCAGCCTATGGTGATTACTCATCATCCGGCGTGAAGGGCGTCCTTAGAATCGGTGCCACAACCCCGCTGCCGCAGAGCATCGGGGGGACTTCAATCTTGTCTCCTGCCAAGTAAAAAGACCTACAAAACCACTTGAGGAAATGCACCGTGAAAAGAAACAGACTACCCCGCCAGATTGCGATGGCTATCGCCTTGGGCGTCCTTGCAGGTTGGGCCTGCCATCATTTCGCAGCGGATGAGAAAGCCGCCCGGGAGATCGCCTCCTACTTCTCGATGGTGACGGACATTTTCCTGCGGTTGATCAAGATGATCATCGCGCCTTTGGTGTTCGCCACACTGGTCGGTGGTATTGCCAGCATGGGCAATTCCCGTTCCGTAGGGCGGATCGGCGCCAGGGCGATGATCTGGTTCGTGTCGGCCTCAATCATTTCGCTATTCATTGGCATGTTGCTGGTTAATGTGTTCCAGCCAGGCGCGGGCCTGGATCTGCAGGTGACTCAAGGCGCAGCGGCGCCGGCCGTTGTCAGCACGGGTGACTTCAGCCTCAAGGTGTTCATCAGTCACGTATTCCCTCGAAGCATCGCAGAAGCCATGGCCAACAATGAGATTCTGCAAATTGTAGTGTTCTCTTTGTTTTTCGGCTTTGCGCTGGCAGGCATCAAGCGCGCTGGTTACACGAAGATTACCGACAGCATTGAAGAGTTGGGCAAGGTGATGTTCAAGATCACCGACTATGTCATGGCCTTTGCGCCGGTCGGTGTCTTTGCCGCCATCGCTTCGGCCATCACCACCCAAGGTCTCGGCTTGCTGATCGATTATGGAAAACTGATTGCCGAGTTCTACCTGGGCATTGTGATTCTGTGGGGCGTGCTGTTCGCTGCCGGCTACCTGTTTCTGGGGCGTTCAGTCTTCACCCTGGGCAAGCTGATCCGTGAACCTATTCTGCTGGCATTCTCGACGGCCAGTAGTGAGTCCGCCTATCCAAAAACCATGGAAGCCCTGGAGAAGTTCGGCGCACCCAAGCGGGTATCCAGCTTCGTACTGCCACTGGGGTACTCATTCAACCTCGACGGCTCGATGATGTATCAAGCCTTCGCCATTATGTTCATCGCTCAGGCCTACAACATTGATTTGAGCTTTACGCAGCAGCTGCTGATCTTGCTGACGCTGATGATTACCAGCAAGGGCATGGCGGGTGTTGCCCGGGCTTCGGTGGTGGTCGTGGCGGCGACGTTGCCCATGTTCAATCTGCCAGAGGCTGGCATTTTGCTGATCATCGGTATTGATCAGTTCCTCGATATGGCCAGGACGGCCACCAATGTGGTGGGCAACAGCATCGCAACGGCCGTGATCGCTAAATCCGAGCCTCTCGAAGAGCCGGATGACGTGCCGCAATCCGAGGCGTCCCCACTGCCTGTTCGCTCTGTAGCCACCGTCTGAGCGCTACCACCATGAAAACGAAATCGAAGCCATCCCGTGAGTCTTCATTGGTACACAAACTGGGCATCGTCGGCGGGCTTGGCTCACTGGCCGGCGGCGATCTTTTCTATAAGTTGGTGAAGTCCAGGGCGGTACTGGAGGATCAAGGCCGCTATCACTTCCTGTTCGAGCAGCACCCGTTCAAAGATGTGCTGATGCCGTTGGATCGGGGCGCGAGCATGACCTCCAGAAAGTTCTATGTTTTCCAGGTCTGTCAGACTTTCGAGGCCAGCGGGGTCAGCGCGATCGTACTGCCGTGTTTTGCCAGTCACACTTTCCGCGAAGAGATACAGGAGGAGATAGGCATACCGGTTCTGGACATGATGGCCGCATTGCGCAGGCACATCGACCATGTTGTTGAACCCGGCACGGTATTGGGCATTCTCGCCTCAGACTATGTTCGTCACGCCGGTTTGTTCGAACGCTACTTCGGCTCCGACTTCAAACTCGTTTATCCAGGTGCTGACGAACAATCGGGGTTGATGGAAGCGATGTATGGCGTCAACGGCATCAAGGATGGTTACCTTGACGGTGTACCGCTGGAATGCGTGTATCAGGCCTGCCTGTCACTTCAGGAGCAGGGGGCCACGATGGTCTTGCCGGGCATGACCGAGCTCTCGTTGGTCTGCGGCGACCTGCAGCGTCGGGGCATCACGGTGCTGGATATCAATGAGATTTATGCCGGCTTCGCGACTCAGCAGAAAGGTCAGTCGAATCGCCCACCCTTCAAGCTTGGGATCGTAGGCGGGGTGGGGCCTGCGGCAACGGTCGATTTCATGGGCAAGGTGGTTGCGCATACACCGGCCGGCCGTGACCAGGAGCACATCAAGATGGTGGTCGAACAAAACCCCCAGATTCCTGATCGCACCGCCAATTTGCTGAATGACGAAACTGATCCGACGATGGCGATGTATGCCACCTGCAAGCGGCTTGAAAGCGCAGGAGCCAATGCGATTGCGATCCCGTGCAACACCGCCCACGCATTCGTCGAGCGCATCCAGGCACACTTGCGCGTACCCATTGTGAACATGCTTGCCGAGACGGTAGAGGCCATCGTTCAGCGGTATGGTGCCGGGAAAACAGTGGGGCTGCTGGCGACGTCGGGCACGATCAAGAGTCAGGTCTACCACGAGGCCGCCCGGCGGGCCGGGCTGCACATAATCGCCCCTGGTGTGGATTACCAGGCGTTGGTCATGGATGCGATTTATGGGGCGCTCGGGATCAAGGCCGGGTTCACCGAGGGTCTTTGCAGGGACCAACTCCTGATCGCCGCCGAGCACTTGTGTGAACTGGGCGCCGATGTGCTTATCCTGGGATGTACGGAGTTGCCGCTGGTGTTGCAGCACGGCGAGGCCTTCATGATCAAGGGGCATCAAGTGGCATTGATCGACCCGACGACCATTCTGGCTATGAAGTGTATTCGGCTTGCCGGTGAACATTCGGGCGAGCGATCAAATCTGCATCTTGGCTAAACAATTTTTGCGCCCCGTGCCTCCAGCAACTCCCGTAATACGGAGCGATGGCAGTGCGCTTCGTCTTCGCAATAACACCCCACGGCCAGTGAGGTTTGATGGGAGAGGGCGGCCAGCAGGTCCAGCAGCTGACTGGGCGCGGGATGGTTCATCTCGGCCTTGAACTTGCGCTTGAAGTTCTCCCAGGCTTTGGCATCTTCTGCCGCTTTGGCTTCGGCCACCAGTTCGGAGCTGGGGGACAGCAGCGGTTGCCACACATCATAGAAATCACGGCTGGCGAATTCGGCCTTCGGTACGCCACGGGGCGGGCGGCGTACCGTGCCCAGGCGCAGGCCTTCATTTGCGGTGCGGGGTGAGCCGAGTCGCACGATATGGATGGGCATGATCGTAGTGCCTATTTGAGCCGCGAGCCGTCGAACCACTCCAGCGCCGTGCGCCAGATGCAGATCCCCAGGAAGTACGCCGACATCAGCAGCCACAGGCCCATCACCAGTGGATTGATGACCGGATGGTTGAGCACCAGCGACAAGCTGCACAGCAACCAGATGGCCGTCACGGCAATGTTGATCGGCATGAAGCGGCGCACGCGGAACGGGTGCAGGAATTTCATTCGAGTCACGGTCAACAGCGCCAGGCCGATCACGGTGAGCAACGTGATCCACGGCGACGGACCGATGATGTACAGGCACAGCGCAACCACGTTCCACGCAGCGGGGAAGCCCTGGAAGTAGTTGTCCTTGCTCTTCATGTTGACGTTGCAGAAGCAGAACAGCGACGACACCAGAATCAGCGACACGGTCAGCAGCAGGGTGTAGTCCGGCAACGGGATGTAACGGTAGATGAACAGCGCCGGAATAAACACATACGTCAGGTAGTCGATCACCAGGTCGAGGATCGAGCCGTCGAAACTCGGCAGCACCGATTGCACATTGACCTTGCGTGCCAGCGCGCCGTCCAGCCCGTCGACGATCAGCGCCACGCCCAGCCACAGCAGGCAATGGGTGGGCTGGTTCTCCAGCAGGGCGAGGGTCGCGAGGAAAGCAGTGACCACGCCGGTGGCGGTAAAACCATGGGCGCCCCATGCTTTGAGCCTGGCGATGTGTACGGTGGATATCACGGGGGCGTTCTCCAGAAAATGAAGCAGCCAGTTATCACCCTGCTATTGAGGGCGTCGGCAAACCGGATCGGGTTGCAGGTATCGACCGGATTTTCGGGGATAAGGTTCACCACCTTTGAATCTTAGACGCCGCGCAAAAAAATACCCCGGAAATATCCGGGGTACGTCATGAGCGTTGTATGCCAGTGTTGTCAGCTTAATGAGGAAAGAACACACGCAGCCGATGGCTATCCGGGTCAAGGGCGACGAAGGTGCGACCGAAGTCGAGTTCGGTCGGTGTTTGCAGCATGGTCAGCCCGAGAGCGCTCCACTTGGCAAACAGTGCATCGACCTGTTCGGCAGACTCCACCGGGAACGCCAGCTCGGTCCCGCCGCCCGTTACAGTCGTTGCAGGTTCGGCGGTATGCCGCGACCAGAGCCCCAGTTTATAGCCGTCGTCCAGGACAAACAGGGCGAAGGTCGGCGACTCTTCCACGGGCTTGCGCTCCAGCAGAAACTCATAAAACCGTGCACTGACGGCGGGGTTGTCCACGAAAAGCAAAATGAAACGGGGAGTGATCATGGGGTTGCTCCATTAGAAGGTGGGCGCAGCATAAAAGGAGGCGCTGTCAGTTTCTGTCAGGAGTGTGAAGGGGCACCATTTGACGTCAGCCAGACGGAGTTGGCGGAATGTCCGGCGAGGACTATCGTTGCCTGACTTGGTTTCTGCCCATCAATGAGGACGTCGTCATGAACACCAGCGATTTGCTTGAGCAATTACTGCGGGCCGGCCAGGGCTCGTTGTCGCAACAAGGTGGTGGTGCGGCGTCGACTCAAGGCGGCTTGGGTGGCTTGCTCGGTGGCCTGTTGGGTGGCAGCGCGAGTGGAGGTGCTGGCGGCGGAGGTCTGGGAGGTTTGCTCGGTGGTCTGTTGGGCGGCGGTTCCCCTTCGGGCGGTTCAAGCCAATCGCGCTCGGGCGGCACCAACTATGCGGCGTTGGCCTCTTTGGGGATGATGGCCTTCCAGGCCTATCAGGCATGGCAACGCAGCCAGGCCTCGGCACCCCAACAGGCGCCGCGTACCGTTGATCTGTTGTCCGGTCCGGAAATCGAAGACCACAGCCACGCCATCCTTCGCGCCTTGATCGCCGCCGCCAAGGCCGACGGCCGTATCGACGACGCCGAGAAACAAATGATCAGCACTGAAATCGGCCGCCATACCGACGACCCGCAACTGCAACAATGGCTCGATGACGAAGTCGCCCGGCCGCTGGATGCCGCCGATGTGGCGCAGTCCGCTCAGGACCCGGGCATGGCCGCCGAGATGTACCTGGCCAGCGTGATGCTGGTGGACGATCAGCAGGACGCCGAGCGCAATTATCTGGATGAACTGGCCGCTGCGCTGAAGATCGATCCAGAGCTGCAACTGCACCTGGAGCAACAGGCCAAGGGCGGTGCGGCTTAAAAGGTTGAAAACGTGCCGTGCCTGCAACGACGCGACGAACGACGAGGCGGCCCCTCCTGCATGAAATACGTATTCCTGCAGGAGCTGCCGCAGGGCTGCGATCTTTTCGCGGCCATAACGCCTAATCGGTAACCTTCAAGCCCAATGCTGCAAAACACTCTTCGATCGATCGCCGCTGCGTCTCGGCATACAAGCCCAACTCATCAATCGTCGGCCGTCCCAGCGCCTTTTCGAACGCCTGTTGGTTCGAATGCACGCCATAGTGGGTTTGCGCCGCGTCCCCCAGGTTCGACTGAAAAATCCCCGCCGCACTGACCGGCAGGAAATCTTCGTACACCAGCGGTTCAACCCGTACATACCCGTCGCGGAGCAAATCCTCCAGCGACGCGTCTTTCAGCCCATCCGCCGCCAGGCCTTTTTCGGTCACGAAGTAGCGAAAGTACGCCAGTTCCTGTTGGCGCATATCCTCAACGGTGTCAGGGAATTCGCCAAAGTGCTGCGTCATTAGCGCGTTGTAGCGTGCGGCATTGGCTTCGTTGGGGAACTCTTTGAGCTCATCCCGGGCAGCGTTGAGCAAACGGTCGTAAAGCGCCCGGCCCTTAGGCGTGAGCGCTGCGCCGCGTTGTTCGATTTCACCGAAGCGGGCGCTGTGGCTGCCACGCATCTCGGCTTGATCGGTAAAAGCGATCGGCTCGTCCAGCGCCTTGAAGCTGGTTTGACGCAGCAGAATCGGGCATTGGCGGCGGGGTGGGCCTTCGATCACCGCTTTGGGGGTAATGCCATGGGCGGGCATTTGTGCCTGGACGATGTCGATGTCCAGGGTGCGCGGCGTCAGGTGGTTAATGTGCGGGCCTTTGAACGCCACCACGTCGGCGATCAGTCGATGCTGGGCGCTGAGTTGTTGGTACTGCTCGGCGGTGACGGTGGCGCTGTGGTGCCAGCGGAAGGTTTCCAAGGCTTGTGCGACGAAGTCCTGCGCCTCGTATTCGGTCAGCCCTCCCTGGGTTTCGGCGCGCTCGATGAGCGTCAGCGCAGCCGGGGTGAAGATTGAACGCTGGTCCAGCACTGATTGGGCAAAGGCCCGCAGTTCGGTGTCTTCGATAAGTTCCAGGCGCAGTAGCGAGGTGAACACCCGGAACGGGCTGACTTGCAACGCCGCCTCATGCACGGCACGGAACGCGGTGGAATGCACCGGCACGCCGGCCGGGGTCAGGTCGTAATAGCCCACCGGTTGCATGCCCATCACCGCGAACAGGCGGGCGAGGGTTGCCAGTTCAGTGGCGGTGCCGACGCGGATTGCACCGTGGCGTTCCAGGTCCAGTCGCTGGATTTCGCCGGTGCTGTGCAGCTGGCGGGCGATTTGCGGGTCGCTGTCCAGCACGTGGCGGTTGGTCTGTTCCACCAGTTCCATCAGCGCGCCGTACAGCGGCACTTCTTCGCGGTACATGTCGGACATCGCTTTGGAGAAGCGTTGGCGGATCAGGTCGGGGCTGACGAAATTCGGGTGGCTCATGAAAAAAATTCCTGGCGCAGTGACGTAACGGATGCCGGAAAAGATCGCAGCCTTCGGCGGCGCCGACAAACGAAGTTTCTGACGAACTTCATTCTGCCAAGGACTGTTCTTGCCACTCAGGCTGCTCGGTCAACGCAGCACTTGGTCCACCAATTCGATCCAGTGCCTGACTGGGGTGCGCCCGGCGCTGTTGAGGTGGCTCTGGCAGCCGATATTGGCGGTGGCGATGACTTCTGGGTGGCCGCTTTCCAGGGCGTTGAGTTTGTTGTCGCGCAGTTGCCGGGCCAGCTCCGGTTGGGTGATCGAATAGGTGCCCGCCGAGCCGCAACACAAATGACTGTCGGGTACAGCTGTGAGATTGAAGCCCAACCGCGTCAACACGGCCTCGACCGCGCCGCCGAGTTTCTGTGCGTGCTGCAAGGTGCAGGGGCAGTGAAAGGCGATCCGCCGGTCGGTGGCGGCGCAAACTCGCTCCAACGGCTCATCGGCCAGCACTTGCACCAGGTCCAGGGCCATTTCGCTGACTCGCCGGGCCTTGGCCGCATAAACCGGGTCGCGCTCCAGCAGATGCCCGTAGTCCTTGATGAATGCGCCGCAGCCGCTGGCGGTTTGCACGATGGCTTCGGCGCCGCTTTCCAGGTACGGCCACCAAGCGTCGATGTTGCGTCGGGCGCGGTCCAGGCCCACAGCTTGGGCGTCGAGGTGATAGTCCAGCGCGCCGCAGCAGCCGGCTTCCAGCACCGTAATCACACTAATTCCCAGCCGATCCAGCACCCGCGCCGTCGCGGCGTTGGTGTTCGGTGACAGACCGGGTTGTACGCAGCCTTCGAGCATCAACACCTGGCGCGCATGCCGAGGGACGGGGCGTTCGCCCGGAGCAGGGAGGTCGTGGGGTAACTTCGCCTCAACCCCCCGTGGTAGCAACGGCCGGAAAGTGGCGCCGATCTGCAGCAGGGTCTTGAACAGGTTCGGGTTTGGCGCCAATGCCCGCAGGCCCTGACGCAACAGTCGTTGACTGGCCGGGCGTGGCACCGCTTGATCGATCACGGCGCGGCCAATGTCCAGCAGGTTGTGATAATCCACCCCGGACGGGCAGGTGGTTTCGCAGTTGCGGCAGGTCAGGCAGCGATCCAGGTGCAATTGGGCCTGGGCCGTGGCGGGGGCGCCTTCGAGCACTTGCTTGATCAGGTAGATGCGCCCACGCGGCCCGTCCAGTTCGTCGCCGAGCAGTTGATAGGTCGGGCATGTAGCGTTGCAAAAACCGCAGTGCACACAGGTGCGCAGGATCTTGTCCGCTTCTTCGGCGCGGGGCAGTTGTCGGGCCTCTTCGCTGAGATTGGTTTGCATCTTACAGCTCCGCGTACATCCGGCCGGGGTTGAACAACCCTTGCGGGTCCAGTTGCGCCTTGAGTTGCCGGTGATAGCGCAGCAGCGCCGGGGCCAGGGCCTGGAAAGGCATTTCTGTGACGCCATGGCTGAAACAGGTGGCATGGCCGCCGTGCTGCTGAGCCAGTGATTGAATGTTATCGGCTGCTGATTTCAACCAGCGTTGCGCGCCACCCCAGTCGATCAGTTGCTCGCCGGGCAAGTCCAGTGGCCCGAGGTTATTGGGCAATGACAAGCGCCACAACGGCAGGCCTTCATTGAAAAAGTCTAGTCGTTGTTCGTTCAGGTCGGACCAATAGGCCGAGTCCAACGGTTCGCCACCGAGCCGTTGATGGGCCGCCGCGACCGAGCCTTCGCCGCCTTCCAGGCGCAGGTACAAACGCTGGCCGTCGTGGCTGGCGGCGCTGATGGGCAGCGGTTGCTGGCCCCATTGCGCCAGATTGGCCAAGGCGCGGGCGCAGTCGATGTCCAGGCTGATGCTCAGGCATTGCCGGGGTTTGGGCAGCACTTTGAGCGAGACTTCAGTCAGCACCCCGAGGCAGCCGTAACTGCCGACCATCAGGCGCGACAGGTCATAACCGGCGACGTTTTTCATCACTTCGCCGCCAAAGCGCAGGTGAGTGCCCAGACCGCTGATCACCCGCGTACCGAGGACAAAGTCCCGCACCGAGCCGGCCCACGGGCGCCGTGGCCCGGACAGCCCCGCCGCGATCATCCCGCCGACCGTGGCGCCTTCGCCGAACGACGGCGGCTCGCAGGGCAACATTTGCCCCGCGGCATCCAGCGCGGCAAACAGTTCGCTCAGCGGTGTGCCGGCGCGAACGCTGATCACCAGTTCCGTCGGGTCATAGCTGACGATGCCGCAGTGGGCGCGGGTGTCGAGCACTTCGCCGGCCACTTCACGGCCGAGAAACGCCTTGGTGTTCCCTCCCTGAATGCGCAGCGGCGTGGAATTTTCCCGCGCCTGCCTGACCTGCTCGAGCAGGGTTGCACTGGCATCGAAATCTGCCATCAGAAACGCTCCAGATCAGGGAACGGCAATTGCCCGGCGTGGATGTGCATCGCACCGAACTCCGCGCAGCGGTGCAGGGTCGGGATGTTCTTGCCGGGGTTGAGCAAACCCTGCGGATCGAACGCGGCTTTCACGGCGTGAAACAGCGTTAGCTCGTCACTGTTGAACTGCGCGCACATCTGATTGATTTTCTCCCGGCCCACGCCGTGTTCACCGGTGATGCTGCCGCCGACTTTCACGCACAGTTCGAGGATCTTGCCGCCGAGGGCTTCGGCCCGTTCCAGTTCGCCGGGCTGGTTGGCGTCGAACAGGATCAGCGGGTGCATGTTGCCGTCGCCGGCGTGGAACACGTTGGCCACCCGCAAGCCATATTCTTGCGCCAGGTTGGCGATGCCCTTGAGTACGCCGGGCAGTTCGCGGCGGGGTATGGTGCCGTCCATGCAGTAGTAATCCGGCGAGAGGCGGCCGATGGCCGGGAAGGCGTTTTTGCGCCCGGCCCAGAACCGCACGCGCTCGGCCTCGTCCCGGGCCTGGCGCACCTCGCTGGCGCCGGCCTGTTGCAACACCTCGCGGACTCGCTCGCAATCGTCATGGACATCGGCTTCGACGCCGTCCAGTTCGCACAGCAGGATCGCTTCGGCATCCACTGGGTAACCGGCGTGGATGAAGTCTTCAGCGGCGCGGATCGCCAGGTTGTCCATCATCTCCAGGCCACCGGGAATGATCCCGGCGGCGATGATCTCGGCCACCGCGAGACCGGCCTTTTCCACGGAATCGAAACTGGCCAGCAGGACTTTGGCGACCTGGGGTTTGGGCAGCAGTTTGACCGTGACTTCGGTGATGATCCCCAGCAAGCCTTCGGAGCCGGTAAACAGCGCCAGCAGGTCAAACCCCGGCGCGTCCAGCGAGTCGGCGCCGAGGGTCAGGTGTTCGCCTTCAAGGGTCAGGATTTCGAGTTTCAGCAGGTTGTGCACGGTCAGGCCGTACTTGAGGCAATGCACGCCACCGGCGTTTTCCGCGACGTTGCCGCCGATGGAACAGGCGATTTGCGAGGAAGGGTCCGGCGCGTAATACAAACCGAAGGGCGCCGCTGCCTGGGAAATCGCCAGGTTGCGCACCCCTGGCTGGACCCGTGCGGTGCGGGCGGCGGGGTCGATGTGCAAGATGTTGTTGAATCGCACCATCACCAGCAACACGCCTTTGTCCAGCGGCAGCGCACCGCCGGACAACCCGGTGCCGGCTCCGCGCGCCACCACCGGCACGTTCCGGGCATGACAGAGCTTGAGCAGTGCCTGCACCTGTTCAAGATGCCGGGGCAGGGCCACCAGCATCGGCGTGGTGCGATAGGCCGAGAGACCGTCGCATTCGTAGGGCTTGAGTTCTTCCTCGCGCCAGAGGATGTCCAGGTCCGGCACCTCCTGTTGCAAGGCCTTGAGCAACACGGCCTTGTCGATATTGGGCAGGGCGCCGTCGATGCGTTCGTCGTAAAGAATGTTCATCAATCGCGCCTCGTATGAATCGCCGAGCATCCCCCCCGAATTATCTGCCAACTCGTAGCAGCTGCTATGAGGCGGTGGGGGTCATGTGATGCGCCCGCAAAAACTCCCGGTACAAGCGTGCTGTTTTGGTCGGCTGCTCAACCATCGGCATGTGGCCGACACCGTCCCAGATTTCCACCCGCAGATCGGCGATGCCCTTGCTCCAGACGGGCACGCTGCTGACGTCGATCAAGCGGTCCTTGCGCCCCCACAGCAGCAGCGCCGGGCATTTGATATCGGGCAGTTTTGGCTCCATCGGCGGGCTGGCCCGGAAGTCCCTGAAGATTTCTTCCAGTTCGTCGCGCTGCTGTTCATAGCGCTGGGCGACGGCGTCCAGCACGATCCCCGGTACCCATGGCGGAGAAGCCATGGTCATGGCGTAGAAATGCTGAAACTCTTCGCGGGAATGAATCAGGAACGGGTTATGGCCGCGAGCCAGGTGGCGCTCCATGTCGCTGGGTTCCGGGGCAGTGACGCCAGCCGGGTCGAGCAGCGCCAGGGAGACGATACGCTCGGGGTAATTGGCCGCCAGCCATGCCGCGATGTAGCCGCCCATGGAGTTGCCGATCACATGCACCTTCTCGACCCCGCAGACATCGAGCAACTGGATCAACCGCTTGGCCTGGACCGGAATGTCGTAGCCACCGCCGGCCTTGAAACCAGTTTCGCCATGGCCGGCGAGGTCGGGGATGATCACCCGGTAGTCGTTGACAAAATGCCGGGCGAAGCGCAGCCAGATATTCTTGTCGGCGCTGTAGCCGTGCAGCATCAGTATGTTGCTGGAGGCTTCGTAGGGGCCGCCTTGCCAGGTCGAGACGGTCATTTCGGTGATCGGCACGATAAGCTTGTGCAACCGATACAGCCGGGCCTCCAGCGCCATGTTCAAGTCATAGAGCCAGTAACCGATGGCCGGGTAGCTCAACCAGCTCCAGGCCGCGAAAACGGCGATAACGACAACCAACAAAAGCATCAGGCTATTCCTTTTGCAGTGATCAGGACGGAAGGTGGTTGGCGGAGCCTCTGCAGCGGCCTCCTGTTTATCGTGGTTTATCGATCCCTTACTTCATGTATAGACAAACATTGGGCACTCGCCTCATCGCGATGCCACACTATTGGAGCTACCAGCTGTCAGACCGTCATCCGGTGATGGCTATTCGCCGTTCCCCTGATAGACTTCAATCACTTTCACCCATGTGATGTCAGGCTCGGTTCAGTAGTACAGAGGCCTCTATGGAAAAAAAGGGAGGAAAGGGACTTTCATTGGCCAGGAGGCTTTATGGGTCGCGCATCCTGGGTCTGGCCCTTGGACTATTGTGTGTCGGTGCAGGGATGTATCCACTCGACCCCGCGCCCTGGGTCTGGGTGGTGATGCTGTTCAACGGCGTCATCTGGCCGCATGTGGCCTATCAATGGGCGCGTCGGGCGAAAATTCCTTATCACGCCGAACACCGCAACATTCTGGTGGACGCGTTTCTCGGCGGTTTCTGGGTGGCCGCCATGCAGTTCAATCCGCTGCCCAGCGCAGCTACGCTGTCGATGATGGCGATGCACAACGTGGCCATCGGTGGCGTGCGTTTTCTGTTGGCGGGCGCCGTCGCGCAGATCCTCGGGATCGGCCTCGGGCTGCTGGTGTTCATGCCGGCTTTTGTCCCGCAAACCAGTCCATTTCAGCTATACGCCTGTTTACCTTTACTGTCGATTTATCCGATGTCCCTGGGCTGGGTCTGTTTCCGTCAGGCCCACACTCTGGGCCGACACAAGCGCGAGTTGCTGGCCCTGAGCCGCACCGACAGCCTGACTGGCTTGCTGAATCACGGCGCCTGGAAAGACCAGCTGGAAATCGAGTTTCAGCGTTGCCGGCGCCAGCAGAAGGGTGGGGCGATTGCGTTGATCGACATCGACCATTTCAAGACCATCAACGACACCTACGGCCATGTCGCCGGGGACATCGTCTTGCGTCAGCTGAGCAAAATTCTCAAGCAGAACCTGCGGGCAGCCGATGTCGCCGGGCGCTATGGTGGCGACGAATTCTGCGTGCTGCTGCCGGACCTGCCGCTGGAGCGTGCCGCCGTGGCGATGGATGCGCTGCGTGCTCGTTTCGCCACGTTGGGTTACGAGCAGAACCCGGCGCTGAAGGTCAGCTTGAGCATCGGCCTGGCGGCCTTCAACCCGGCCCACGACGAAGCGACCCTGTGGCTCAACGACGCCGACCAGGCGCTCTACGAAGCCAAGAGCACCGGCCGTAACCGCGTCATTTGCCATGGCGACGGCAAGCCGCGTAAAGAGTTGCTGGATTCTGTGTAACCCAATAACCACACAAGCCCGCTCCCACAGGGAATGTGTGGTCATGCAGGTTTGTATGTGTCGCATCCGGTGTAGAGCCTTGCGTCGTAGTCAGGTAGGGTCTAAAGACCCCCGACACGAAACAAGGATCGATTCATGACGTTCAAGCTCCCGCGTTCCTTCCTGGCCACCAGTCTTGGCCTGACCCTCGCCCTCGGCACCTTCACCCCCGCAGCCTTCGCCGAACCCCACAAACAAGTCCTCGCCGATGCTGAACAGTACAAGGCTGAAGCCCTGAAACTGCTGGAACGGCTGGTGAACATCGACTCCGGCTCCGGCTATGAACCGGGCCTGACCCAGGTGAGCGACATCGCCATCGAAGAGTTGAAAAAACTGGGTGCCACCATCGAACTGGTGCCCAACACCCCGGACGAGAGCAACCATGTGCTGGCTACCCTCAAAGGCACCGGCAAGGCGAAGATCCTGCTGATGGCGCACATGGACACTGTGTTCAAGGAAGGCTCCGCCGCCGAGCGTCCGTTCCACATCAAGGACGGCCGCGCCTATGGGCCGGGCGTGATGGACGACAAGGGCGGCATCGTCGCCGGGATCTACGCGCTGAAAATCCTCAAGAACCTCGACTTCAAGGACTACGCGCAGATCACCTTCCTGCTCGATGCCAGTGAAGAAACCGGCTCGGACGTCGCCACCGACCTGATCAAGAAAACCGCCAAGGCCCACGATGTGACCCTCAACCTCGAACCGGGCCGCCCGGCCGATGGCCTGGTGGTCTGGCGCAAAGGCAGCGCCACTGCCGTGGTCGAGGTCAAAGGCAAGGCTGCGCATGCGGGCGTTGCCCCGGAATTGGGGCGTAACGCTGCCATGGAAGCCGCGCACCAGATTTTGCAACTCGGCAAACTGGGCGATGAAGAGAAGAAAACCACCATCAACTTCACCGTGCTCAAGGCCGGCGACCGCACCAACGTGATTCCGGATCAGGCTACGGCCAAGGCTGATGTGCGGGCGGCGGTGCCGGAGGAATTCGACCGGATCGAAAAGGACCTGGCGCGGGTGTCGAAGGACAAACTGATTGCTGATACGCAAGTCACCACCAGCCTCAAGCGCGGCTTGCCACCGATGCCGCAAACGGCGGAATCGGATCGCTTGATGGCCATGGCCCAAGGGATTTACGGCGAAATTGGCCGCAAGTTGACGGAAGAAGGCAGCGGCGGGGCGGCAGATGCGAGTTTGTCCGCGGGTGTTGGTACGCCGACGCTGGACGGGTTCGGGATTGTCGGCGGCAATATCCATACGCCTGAGGAGTACGCCGAGGTCGAAAGCGTGGCGCCGCGGATTTATTTGCTGTCGCGGATGATTATGGAATTGGCCAAGCGGTAATCAGCCAGATCGTCAGGCCCCTGTGGTGAGCATTGCCCAATGCGGAACCCGCTCCCACAGGGATTTTCAGTGTTTGGGCTTACTGCGTATTGCCTACTCGATCGGTGTATCGATAAACACCTCAAGCCCTTCGGCATACGCCGTGAACGCGTTGATCAGTGGAAACTGCGCAGCATCCACCTGATCCGGCACCACCAGGTTGGTAAAACTCCAGGCCACCGCCAGGCTAATCCCATCCTGAGCAATCGAGCCATCGGTCTTCAGCGGCTGCTTTTCCAGCTCCCGCTCCAGCGCCGAATACGCTGCCGCCAATTGTCCTTCGACCCGTTTCACCCAAGGCGCGTACTGAATCTCCGCTGGCCGCAGGTTGCGTTCGTAGTAAAGCTGTACCGACTTCTCGCACGCCGCCAATGCCAGGCCGATCAGCCGCAGCGAGCGCAAGCGTTGAGCCGGATTGTCGGATATCAGGCTTTTACCCGGAGCGGCCAGGGCTTCGAGGTAATCGATGATCAGCGTTGAATCCATCAACACCTCACCGTCATCCAGCACCAGCGTCGGCGCCTTCACCACCGGGTTGATCTGCTGGAACTGCTCGAAGTGCCTGAACACCGAAACCGACGCGTGTTCCAGCGGGATGCCCAAGCATTTGGCGGAAATGGCGACGCGCCGCACGTAGGGCGAATCCAGCATGCCGATCAGTTTCATTGAGTTTCTCCTTACAGACGGTCCTTGGGGATGGACAACCTTAGCCGAGGTTCAGCGACGTGCAAACGATTTCGCGCTGATCCTCAGGCCTATTGTTCATCCTCGAAGGCTAATCCTCAAAGCCTGCCTGCTCATGAATCTCATCGACCTTCAATTCCAGTCGATAAGCCACGGCGATGAACAGCGCCTGGCACAGGCACAAGGTGGCACTCAATGAACGGAAGGCAAACGAGCTGCCCTCGTTGACCAGCAGCACGGTGTTGGCGCGCTTGGCCAATGGCGAGAGGTTGCTGTCGGTGATGATCAGGGTTTTCGCCTGATGGTGCTGGGCGATGCGCAGGCAGTGCTGGGTTTCCTTGCCATAGGGCGTGAAGCTGATGGCGATCACCAGGTCGTTGGCGCGCACGCTGCGCATCTGCTCGCGGTAACTGCCGCCAAGGCCCGACACCAGGTGGATGCGCTTGTTGGTGTGTTGCAAGTTGTAGACCAGGTAATCGGCCACCGCGAACGAGCGGCGCACCCCGACCACGTAGATGTTGTCGGCATTCACCACCAGGTCCACGGCCTTGTCGAAAGCCTGGTCATCGAGTTCCAGCCCCAATCGCTCGATGCCTGACAGGGTGGCGTTGATGCATTCGCGCGCCAGGTCGCCGCCGTTGGCCTTCTGTGACTTGTTGGCGATCATGCTGCGGATGCGTTGCTGGTAGTTCTGCACCGGCGTGGTCTTGTGGGTGTAGGCCTCGCGAAACAGCGCCTGCATTTCACTGAACCCGCTGAAGCCGAAGCGCTGGGAAAAGCGCACGATGGCCGACGGGTGCACTTCGCATTCGCGGGCGATGTCGCTGATGCGGTCGACCATGATCCGGTCGCTCTGCTGGCTCATGTAACTGGCGATGCGTTTGAGCTGGCGCGGTAGACTTTCGTACTCCTCGGTGATCAGCTGCAACAGACGCTCGGCATTGATCGGAGGGCTGGCGAGATCGCTGTCGGGCGAGCTCTCGGTCGTAGCCGGCTGATCGGTGCGGGACATAAGAAATCCTTCTGGCTTGTTCTTATAGGGATGACGGTTCTCGTCATCCCCTGACAATAGGTTGGCTATGCGCAGTCTACAGGGTAGGCCGGAATAAAATCTTGAGCTTGCAATCGGCCTGGGGCCTGCTGAAACGATGCACGGTGTCTGGAACGCTTGTATCAAAGTTTATTGGAAAAAATATTCCACGTAAAAAATATATAGAATAAATATTGATTGTTCGGCCCCGGTCGTTTTAGTCTGCATCCACCAAGAGTGTTCGGCGCCTTCATCGCCCCGGACGCAGGCTGATAAAAATAACAGGAGCCAGCATGGGCCAGACTCGTTTTGCCAGTGGGCGTCAATTGGATCTGATTTGCCTCGGACGCCTTGGCGTCGATCTTTATGCGCAACAAGTCGGGGCGCGGCTGGAGGATGTGAGCAGCTTCGCCAAGTACCTGGGCGGTTCGTCCGCCAACATTGCCTTCGGCACCGCGCGACTGGGGCTGAAGTCGGCGATGTTGAGCCGGGTAGGGGACGACCACATGGGCCGTTTCCTCGTTGAATCCCTGGTCCGTGAAGGCTGCGACGTCAGCGGCATCAAGGTCGATCCGGAACGCCTGACCGCCATGGTCCTGCTGGGCCTCAAGGATCGCGAAACCTTTCCCCTGGTGTTCTACCGCGAAAACTGCGCCGACATGGCGTTGCGCGCCGAAGACATCAGCGAAGCCTTTATCGCTTCCAGCAAAGCCCTGCTGATCACCGGCACCCATTTCTCCACCGACGGTGTCTACAAGGCGAGCATTCAGGCGCTGGACTACGCCGAAAAGCACAACGTCAGGCGGGTCCTGGACATCGACTACCGCCCGGTGCTCTGGGGCCTGGCCGGCAAGGCGGACGGCGAAACCCGTTTCGTCGCCGACCAGAACGTCAGCCAGCACGTGCAGAAAATCCTCCCGCGTTTCGACCTGATCGTCGGTACTGAAGAAGAATTCCTGATCGCCGGCGGCTCCGAGGATCTGCTCACCGCGCTGCGCAATGTCCGGCGCCTGAGCGCGGCAACCCTGGTGGTCAAGCTCGGCCCGCAAGGTTGCACGGTGATTCACGGGGCGATCCCGGCGCGTCTCGAAGACGGCGCGATCTATCCCGGTGTGCGCGTCGAAGTGCTGAATGTGCTGGGGGCCGGCGATGCCTTCATGTCGGGTTTCCTCAGTGGCTGGCTGGAGGACGCCAGCGACGAGCGCTGCTGCCAGTTGGCCAATGCCTGCGGCGGTCTGGTGGTGTCGCGCCATGCCTGCGCCCCGGCGATGCCGACCCGCGCCGAACTCGATTACCTGTTCAACAGCCCGGTGCCGATCACCCGGCCGGATCAGGACGTGACATTGCAGCGTCTGCATCAGGTCAGCGTGCCGCGCAAACAGTGGAAGCAACTGTTCATCTTTGCCTTCGATCATCGCGGGCAACTGGTGGAGCTGGCCCACAAGGGCGGGCGCGACCTGAGCGCCATCTGCGAACTCAAACAACTCTTTATCAAAGCCGTGGAACGGGTCGAGGCGGATTTGCGTGAGCAGGGCGTCGACGCCGATGTCGGCTTGCTGGCCGATCAACGTTTCGGTCAGGACTCGCTGAACGCCGCCACCGGTCGTGGCTGGTGGGTGGCGCGGCCAGTGGAAGTGCAGGGTTCGCGGCCATTGGCGTTCGAACACGGGCGCTCGATCGGCAGCAACCTGATCGCCTGGCCGCAAGAACAGATCATCAAATGCCTGGTGCAATTCCATCCCGACGACGAGCCTCTGCTGCGTCTGGAGCAGGAGGCGCAGATCAAGGGCCTGTACCAGGCCTCGCAGGTCAGCGGGCATGAATTGCTGCTGGAGATCATTCCGCCCAAGGATCACCCATCACCGCATCCAGACGTGCTCTATCGCGCTCTCAAACGCCTCTACAACCTGGGCATCTACCCGGCGTGGTGGAAGATCGAAGCGCAAAGCGCCGAGGAGTGGAAACAACTCGACGAGCTGATCCAGGAACGCGACCCGTATTGCCGTGGCGTGGTGCTGCTGGGCCTGAATGCCCCGGCGGCGACCTTGGCCGAAGGGTTCCAACAGGCCAGCCAGAGCCAGACCTGCCGTGGTTTCGCCGTGGGTCGGACGATCTTCCAGGAACCGAGCCGCGCGTGGCTGGCCGGTGAAATCGACGACGAGGCACTGATTCGCCAGGTGCAGGGCACCTTCGTCGAACTGATCGATGCCTGGCGCACGGCCCGCGCTTGACGTCACACCGCGAAGGCGGCCTCAGACTCAACGGTAATTTAGAAAACAATAAAAGGTGCAGCCATGCCCGCTATCCGAATTGGCATCAACCCGATCTCCTGGAGCAACGACGACCTGCCGTCCCTCGGTGGCGAGACGCCGTTGAGCACCGCCCTCAGTGAAGGCAAGGACATCGGCTACGAAGGCTTCGAACTCAACGGCAAGTTCCCCAAGGACGCCAAGGGCGTCGGCGATGTGCTGCGGCCTTACGACCTGGCGCTGGTGTCCGGTTGGTATTCCAGCCGTCTGGCCCGCCGTTCCGTGGCCGAGGAAATCGACGCCATCGGCAGCCATGTCGAGCTGCTGGCGAAGAACGGCGCCAAGGTGCTGGTCTATGGCGAAGTCGCCGACTCCATTCAAGGCCAGCGCATTCCACTGGTCGAGCGCCCACGTTTCCACACCGAGCAGGCCTGGCAAGAATATGCCGACAAACTCACCGAACTGGCGCGCTTCACCCTGTCCCAGGGCGTGCGTCTGGCCTATCACCATCACATGGGGGCCTACGTCGAATCCCCGGCCGACATCGACAAACTGATGGCGTTGACCGGCAGCGAAGTCGGACTGCTGTTCGATTCGGGCCACTGCTACATGGGCGGCGGCGAGCCGTTGCAGGTGCTACGCAAACACATCGAACGGGTTTGCCACGTGCATTTCAAGGACGTGCGCAAACCGGTGGTGCAACTGGCGCGCAACAACCTGTGGAGCTTCCCGGACTGCATCATCAACGGCACCTTCACCGTGCCCGGCGATGGCGACATCGACTTCGGCGCCTTGCTCGACGTGCTGCTGGGCGCCGACTACCACGGCTGGCTGGTGGTGGAAGCCGAGCAGGATCCGGCGGTGGCACCAAGTTACGTCTACGCGAAAAAAGGCTACGACACCTTGCGTGCCTTGCTCGACGAGAGGACCGCGCGATGAGCCTGCTGGTCAAAAGCAATGCCCGTGGCCGGACCATGGTCGAGTTGGGGCAGGGAGAGCTGGAATACGTCGGTTTTGCCGCTTACCGCCTGAGTCTTGGCGAAACCCTACCGGTCAGCGCGGGCGACAAGGAATTGTGCCTGGTGCTGCTCAGCGGTCGGGTCGGCATCAAGGGTGAAGCACCGGGGCAGGGCGCGTTCGACTGGGACAACATCGGCGATCGTCAGTCGGTGTTCGAAGACAAATCACCGTTCGCCGTGTATTTGCCACCCGGCAGCCAGGCCCAAGTGGTGGCGTTGAGCGACGTGCAAATCGCCGTGTGCGCGGCGCCCGGTTCCACCGCCGAAAACCTCGGCCCACGACTGATCAAGCCCGACAGCATGAAACGCAGCGTGCGCGGCAAGGGCGCCAACACCCGTTATGTCTGCGACATTTTGCCGGACACCGAGCCCGCCCATTCGCTGCTGGTGGTGGAAGTGCGTACGCCGTCCGGTCACTCGTCGAGCTACCCGCCGCATAAGCACGACACCGACGATCTGCCGCACCAGAGCTTTCTCGAAGAAACCTATTACCACCAGATCAACCCGCCCCAGGGCTTCGTGTTCCAGCGGGTCTACACCGACGATCGCAGTATCGATCAGGCCATGGCGGTGGAAAACAGCGACCTGGTGGTGGTGCCCAAGGGTTATCACCCGGTCAGCGTGCCCTACGGCTATGAGTCGTATTACCTGAACGTGATGGCCGGCCCGAAACGCGTCTGGCAGTTCCATAACGATCCGCAGCACAGCTGGCTACTGGATCTCTAAATTCCAACATTCAAAGGGAGAACAAGAACAATGAGCGACGCCCCGGTCATAGGTCATTACATCGACGGTCAGGTGCAGGACAGCGGTAGCGAGCGGTTCAGCAATGTCTTCAATCCGGCCACCGGCAGCGTTCAGGCGCGGGTCGGGCTGGCCAGCCAGAAGACCGTGGACGAGGCCGTCGCTTCGGCCATGAAGGCGTTCCCGGCCTGGTCCGAGCAATCGTCCCTGCGCCGTTCGCGGGTGATGTTCAAGTTCAAGGAATTGCTCGACCGCCATCACAACGAACTGGCCGAAATCATCAGCCGCGAACACGGCAAGGTGTTCTCCGACGCCAAGGGCGAAGTGACCCGTGGCATCGAAATCGTCGAATACGCCTGCGGTGCGCCGAACCTGCTGAAAACCGATTTCAGCGACAACATCGGCGGTGGCATCGACAACTGGAACCTGCGCCAGCCATTGGGCGTCTGCGCCGGCGTTACGCCGTTCAACTTCCCGGTGATGGTGCCGCTTTGGATGATCCCGTTGGCGCTGGTCACCGGCAACTGCTTCATCCTTAAACCGTCTGAACGTGATCCATCCGCCAGTTTGTTGATGGCTCGCTTGCTCACCGAAGCCGGGTTGCCGGACGGTGTGTTCAACGTGGTCCAGGGCGACAAGGCGGCGGTCGATGCCTTGCTGCAACACCCGGACATCGAGGCGATTTCCTTTGTCGGCTCGACGCCGATTGCCGAGTACATCCACCAGCAAGCCACCTCGCGCGGCAAGCGTGTACAAGCGCTGGGCGGGGCGAAGAACCACATGATCGTCATGCCCGATGCCGATCTGGACCAGGCGGCGGACGCGCTGATCGGCGCGGCGTACGGCTCGGCCGGTGAGCGTTGCATGGCGATTTCGATTGCCGTGGCCGTGGGTGATGTCGGTGACCAGTTGATTGCCAAACTGCTGCCGCGCATCGATCAACTGAAGGTCGGCAACGGTATGCAGGGCGACAGCGACATGGGGCCGCTAGTGACCGCCGAACACAAGGCCAAGGTCGAGGGTTTTATCGGCGAAGGCGTGGCCCAGGGCGCGCAGCTGATTGTCGATGGGCGCAACTTCAAGGTGCCGGGCGCCGAGAAAGGCTTCTTCGTCGGCGCCACGCTGTTCGACAAGGTCACGACCGAGATGAGCATCTACCAGCAAGAGATCTTTGGACCGGTGCTGGGCATTGTGCGCGTGCCGGACTTCGCCAGCGCCGTGGCGCTGATCAACGCCCATGAATTCGGCAACGGCGTGTCCTGTTTCACCAGCGACGGCGGCATTGCCCGCTCGTTTGCCCGCAGCATCAAGGTCGGCATGGTCGGCATCAACGTACCGATTCCGGTGCCCATGGCCTGGCACTCGTTCGGCGGCTGGAAGCGCTCGCTGTTCGGTGATCACCACGCTTATGGCGAAGAAGGCATTCGCTTCTACAGCCGCTACAAAAGCGTGATGCAGCGTTGGCCCGACAGCATCGCCAAGGGCCCTGAATTCAGCATGCCGACAGCCAAATAATTCACGTGTGCGGAGAACAACAAAAAATGAGCAAACCCCTGCGTTTCGCCTTGAACCGTATGGTCGCCCCACGTTTGTCCCTGCCGGCGTTCATCGAGTTGGCGGTGACCCTCAAGGCCGACGCCATCGAGATTCGCAACGACCTCAAAGGCGTCGAGATCGAGGATGGCACCGCACCCGAACACGTCCGTGAGCTGTGCGCGGCCAAAGGCATCACTGTGCTGTCGATCAACGCGCTGTATCCGTTCGATGTCTGGAATGACGAGCGCCGCGCACACGCCCTGAAGCTTGCCGCTTATGCCCGTGACTGTGGCGCACGGGGCTTGGTGATGTGCCCATTGAACGACCGCGCCGATCCACGAACCGAAGCGCAGCGTGCGTCCGGCCTGCGCACGGCGTTGAGTGAACTGGCACCGATCCTGCGCGATCACGGCATTCTCGGCTTCATCGAACCGCTGGGTTTCGAAGAATGCTCGCTGCGGCGCAAACGCACGGCAGTCGATGCGATCAAGGCCATCGGAGGGCTGGATGTGTTTCGTCTGGTGCATGACACCTTCCACCATCACCTGGCCAGCGAGCATGAATTCTTCCCTGAACTGACCGGGTTGGTGCACATCTCCGGCGTCGAAGATGCCGAGGCGCCACTGGCGACCATTCGTGACGGCCATCGGGTGCTGGTGGGCGAGGGCGACATCCTCGGCAATGCGGCGCAGATCGACACCTTGCTCAGTAGCGGCTATAGCGGCTACCTGTCGTTCGAACCGTTTGCCGACAGCGTCCATGACCTGGCGGATATCCAGACGGCGATCGGCGCGAGTATGGATCACCTGCAGAAATCCCTGAGCTGACATCGGATTTGCATACGGAAAAGGTGCAAGCATGACCACAACAAGACTGACCATGGCCCAGGCCCTGGTGAAATTCCTCGATAACCAGTACATCGAGGTCGATGGGGTCCAGAGCAAATTCGTCGCCGGGATCTTTACCATTTTTGGCCACGGCAATGTGCTGGGTCTGGGGCAAGCCCTGGAACAGGACAGCGGCGACCTGATCGTCCATCAGGGCCGCAACGAGCAAGGCATGGCCCACGCGGCCATTGGTTTTGCCAAGCAACACCTGCGGCGCAAGATCTACGCCTGCTCTTCATCGGTGGGCCCGGGCGCGGCGAACATGCTGACTGCTGCCGCGACGGCCACCGCCAACCGTATTCCCTTGCTGCTGTTGCCCGGCGACGTCTACGCCTGCCGCCAACCAGACCCGGTGTTGCAACAGATCGAGCAGTTCCACGACCTGAGCATCAGCACCAACGATGCGTTCAAGGCCGTGAGCAAATACTGGGACCGGATCAACCGTCCCGAGCAACTGATGACTGCGGCGATCCACGCCATGCGCGTGCTCACCGACCCCGCCGAAACCGGCGCCGTGACCCTGGCCTTGCCGCAAGATGTGCAGGCCGAGGCGTACGACTATCCCGATTACTTCCTGCAAAAACGCGTGCATCGCATCGAGCGCCGTCCGGCCACCGAAGCGATGCTTGGCGATGCCGTGGCGTTGTTCAACGGCAAGCGCAAACCGCTGATCATCTGCGGCGGTGGGGTCAAGTATTCCGGTGCCAATGCAGCGTTGCAGGCCTTTGCCGAGCGCTTCGATATTCCTTTCGCCGAAACCCAGGCCGGCAAGAGCGCGGTGGTGTCGAGCCATCCGCTGAACGTCGGCGGGATCGGCGAAACCGGTTGCCTGGCGGCGAACCTGTTGGCCAGGGACGCAGATTTGATCATCGGCATCGGCACCCGCTACAGCGATTTCACCACCGCGTCGAAATCCTTGTTCAAACACCCGGACGTGCAATTTCTCAACCTCAACATCAGCCCTTGCGACGCCCTGAAACTCGATGGCGTGCAACTGCTGGCGGACGCCAGAACCGGCTTGAACGCCTTGGCCGCTGTGTTGGGCGACTATCGCTCCGGCTGGGGCGATCAACCCCGACAGGCCCGGGCGCAGCTGGACGAGGAAGTCGACCGCATCTATCAGGTCGAGTACCAGACGCAAAACTTCGTGCCGGAAATCAACGACCACCTGGACCCGGCGGTGCTGCGCGAATTCATCGAGCTGACCGGTTCCTGCCTGACCCAGAGCCGGGTGCTCGGTGTGCTCAATGAAACCCTGGCCGATGACGCGGTGATCGTCGCCGCCGCCGGCAGCCTGCCCGGCGACTTGCAGCGCAGTTGGCGCAGCAAGGGTGTGAACACCTACCACGTCGAGTACGGTTATTCGTGCATGGGTTACGAGGTGAACGCGGCACTGGGGGTGAAGCTCGCCGAGCCTGAGCGCGAGGTCTATGCGCTGGTGGGCGACGGCTCCTACATGATGCTGCACTCGGAGCTGGCAACCTCGATCCAGGAGCGCCGCAAGATCAACGTGGTGTTGCTGGACAACATGACCTTCGGCTGCATCAACAACCTGCAAATGGAACACGGCATGGACAGCTTCGGCACCGAGTTCCGTTTCCGCAATCCTGAAACCGGCAAGCTCGATGGCGGTTTCGTGCCGGTGGATTTCGCCATGAGCGCGGCGGCTTACGGCTGCAAGACCTACAAGGTGAACACGGTTGAAGATCTGCGAGCCGCGTTGGCGGATGCGCGGTTGCAGACGGTGTCGACGCTGATCGACATCAAGGTCCTGCCCAAAACCATGATTCACAAATACCTGTCGTGGTGGCGGGTCGGCGTGGCGCAAGTCTCCACCAGCGCGCGCACTGACGCAGTGGCCAAGACCCTCAACGAACGATTGGCCAAGGCCCGTCAATACTGATTGCCCTGAAACGAACAACAGGAGTGTTTATATGTCTTCGCTTTCCAATTCGTTGCGTATCGGCGTCATCGGCACCGGGGCCATCGGCCAGGACCATATCCGTCGTTGCAGCCAGACCTTGCTCAACAGTCAGGTTGTCGCGGTCACCGACATCAATTTGCAGCAAGCGGCCAAGGTCGTCTCCGATCTGAAGCTGACCGCCGAGGTCTATCCCGATGGCCACGCGTTGATCAAGGCACCGGACGTCGACGCAATCCTCGTCACCTCCTGGGGCCCGAGCCACGAAGAGTTCGTGCTGGCGGCCATTGCGGCGGGCAAACCGGTGTTCTGCGAGAAACCGCTGGCGGTCACCGCCGAAGGCTGCCGCAAGATCGTCGAGGCCGAAGTGGCCCACGGCAAGCGACTGGTGCAGGTTGGTTTCATGCGCCCGTACGATGAAGGTTATCGGGCATTGAAATCGGTGATCGACAGTGGCCAGATCGGCGAGCCGCTGATGCTGCACTGCGCACACCGCAATCCGACCGTAGGTGAAAACTACAAGACCGACATGGCGATCACCGACACGCTGATCCATGAGCTGGACGTGTTGCGCTGGTTGCTCGACGACGATTATGTGTCGGTGCAAGTGGTGTTCCCGCGCAAGACCAGTAAGGCCCACGCCCATTTGAAAGACCCGCAGATCGTGTTGCTGGAAACCGCCAAGGGCACGCGCATCGACGTGGAAGTGTTCGTCAACTGTCAGTACGGCTACGACATCCAGTGCGAAGTGGTAGGGGAAACGGGCATCGCCAAACTGCCGGAGCCGTCGCAGGTTCAACTGCGCAGCGGAGCGAAACTGTCCAATGCGATTCTGATGGACTGGAAGGATCGGTTCATCGCCGCGTACGACGTCGAGTTGCAGGCGTTCATCGATGGCGTGCGCGCCGGGCAGGTCGGTGGGCCATCGGCGTGGGACGGTTTCGCCGCCGCCGTCGCTGCGGATGCTTGCATCGAGGCGCAGAACAGCGGCCAGATCGTCAAAGTCGCACTCCCTGATCGCCCACGCTTCTACGGTTAACCACTGACCCCTGTAGGAGCGAGGCTTGCCCGCGAAGACGTCGACACATTCAACATTGATGTCGGCTGAAGGTCCGTCTTCGCGGGCAAGCCTCGCTCTTACAGGGGATGGTGTCGATTTCTGGTTAAGGAGAACAAAAAAACATGCGCATCGCACTAGACCCCTACATGTACCGCAACCTGTCCCTGGGCAAGATGGTCGACAAGGTCGCCGAGCTCGGTTACGAACACATCGAGCTGTCGCCCCGAGAAGATTTCCTGCCGTTCTATAAAGCCCCGCGAGTCGACAAGGCGCGGATCAAGGAATTTCGCAAAGCCCTGAGCGACACCGGGGTCAAACTCTCTTCTTTATTACCCATGTACCACTGGGCCGCCGCCGATGAAGGTTTGCGCGTGGCCGCCGTGCGCAACTGGAAGCGGGCGATCCAGATTGCCGTGGAGATGGACTGCGAACTGGTCAACACCGAGTTCACCGGCCAGTCGGACAACCCGTTGGTCTGCGAGAACCAGTTCATGCGTTCCATGGACGAACTGATCCCCGAGTTCGAACGCGAAGGCATCAAGCTCGATATCCAGGCCCATCCTTATGATTTCTGCGAGCGCAACAACGAGTCGGTGGACATCATTCGCGGTCTGGACCGCGACTGGATCAACTACCTCTACGCCGCGCCGCACACGTTTTTCTATGACGATGGCGTGGGTGACATCGCCTCGATGCTCAAGTACGCCGGCTCGAAGCTGAGTCACTTGATCATCGCCGACACCTACAACCACAAGGCTTCTTCGGGCTTGCGCTATATCGTCAACCCGCCGGGCGTCACCGCCACAGTGCACCAGCACCTGGACATCGGCCAGGGCGAGGTCGACTGGGAAGCGTTTTTCGGCACCTTGCGCGAGATCAAGTTCGATGGCATCGCCACCGTCTCGGTATTCGCCTGGGAAGACCGGCCGGACGAGTCCAACCGAATGATGCTCGAACGCGTGACCCGCGAACTCTGCCAATAACCGCGGCATACACAAGCCCGCTCCCACAGGGGCCGCGTTCTATAAGGAGAATACTTTCATGCGTATCGGACTTGTCGGTTACGGCCATGGCGGCCGGTTTTTCCATGCGCCGCTGATCAGCAGTTTGCCGGCGGCGACGTTTGTGGGCGTGGTCACCCGTTCCGCCGAGCGCCGACAACTGCTGGCCACGGAACATCCCGGTGTGCCGGCCTTCGACAGCATTGGCCAACTGGTCGAAGCCGGGATTGATGTGCTGGTGGTATCCACGCCGCTCAAAGGTCGTCCGGCGTTGGTGCTCGACGCCATCGAACACGGGGTGGCGGTGGTCAGCGACAAGCCGTTCGCCGCCGATACGCAACAGGCGCAAACCCTGATCACCATGGCCGAGCGTCAGGGCGTGCATTTGAGCGTCTACCAGAACCGGCGCTGGGATTCGGATTTCCTCACCGTACGCAAACTCATCGGGTCTGGTGCCCTGGGCCAGGTCACCCGTTTCGAGTCGCGGATCGAACGCTACTCGCCACAGTCGGTGAACAACGGCAGCGGCGGTGGTTTCCTGCGTGATCTGGGCAGCCATCTGGTGGATCAGGCGTTGCTGTTGTTCGGCCCCGTCACCCGGGTTTACGCCGAACTGGATTACCTCGAAAAAGGCCAGACCTTCGACAACGGCTTCTTTATGTCCCTGACCCATGCCAGTGGCGTGATCTCGCACCTGAGTGGCAGTTGCCTGCAAAACACCCCGGGCCCGCGTTTTCGCGTGACCGGCACCCAGGGCTGCTACAGCGTCGACGGTCTGGACGGGCAAGAGGCGTCGGCCCTGGCCGGGCTCACGCCCAAATCCGAGGGCGAGCGCTGGGGCGTCGAAGAGCATCGTCGCTGGGGCTGGTTCGAGCAGGGCGAGGTGCGCGAGCGGGTGCCGTCCGAGCGAGGCTGCTGGAACCAGTTCTATTTGCAGCTACAAACCGCGTTACAGAGCGGTGGCCCACTGCCGGTCGAGGCCCGTGATGCACTGGCGACCACCCGCGTGCTAGACGCTGCGCGGCTCAGTTTCGAGCGCCATCAAGTGGTGGCGTTGAGCGCATTTGAAAGCCATGGAACAAAATCAGAATAAAATTCTAAAATGAGTTGATATAGAAATTATTTTCCAATAAAGTCGTTTCCAGGTTGCCGACTATCAACGTCCGATCACGCTCAAGCAGGCTTTGAACGAGTGAAGGACGCACCAAAAACAAGAAACAAAGCCAGGTACCGTCGATGAAAACCTTCAACTCTGCTCTGCATGCTTTACGTTCCGCGCTGCACCTCTCTCGCGACCTGCCTCGCGTCTCGTTTCATTCCGTCTCTCGCTTGCTTTGCGTCGAACGCAAGGGCGCCCTGGTCTGCTGCATTCCGGGAGCGCCGATAGTCCGCTTGCCCGCTTACTGAAATCGTCACGCCTTATCCATAAAACCAACAAGAATGTGGAGAAAGACCTTTCATGAAGACCAAGATCCGTTTCGCCTCGCTCGCCTTGTCCCTGATGCTCGCCAGCGGTGCCGCACTCGCGGACATGAAGATCGGCGTCAGCATGGCCCAGTTCGATGACACCTGGCTGACCTACCTGCGCGAATCCATGGACACCAAAGCCAAGTCCTATCCCGATGGCGTCAAGCTGCAGTTCGAAGATGCGCGCAGCGACGTGGTCAGGCAGTTGAGCCAGGTAGAAAGCTTCATCAGCCAGAAGGTCGACGCCATTGTGGTCAACCCGGTGGATACCGCCGCCACCAAGAAAATTACCGAAGCGGCGGTCAAGGCCGGCATTCCGCTGGTGTACGTCAATCGTCGTCCCGACGACCTGAACCTGCCCAAAGGCGTGGTCACTGTCGCCTCCAACGATCTGGAGGCCGGTCAGATGCAGATGCAGTACCTGGCGGAAAAAATGGGCGGCAAGGGCGACATCGTGATTCTGCTCGGTGATTTGGCCAACAACTCCACCACCAACCGTACCAAGGGCGTAAAAGAGGTGCTGGCCAAGTACCCGAACATCAAGATCGAGCAAGAGCAGAGCGGCATCTGGTCGCGGGACAAGGGCATGACCCTGGTCAACGACTGGCTGACCCAGGGCCGCAAGTTCGACGCGGTCGTCTCCAACAACGACGAGATGGCGATTGGCGCGGCAATGGCCCTGCAACAGGCGGGTGTCGCCAAAGGCAGTGTGCTGATCGCCGGTGTTGATGGTACGCCCGACGGTTTGAACGCGGTGAAGAAGGGCTCTCTGCTGGTTTCGGTGTTCCAGGACGCCAAGGGGCAGGCTGATGGTTCGGTCGACACGGCGGTGAAAATGGCCAGGAACGAACCGGTGGAGCAGGCCGTGTGGGTGCCGTATCGCTTGATCACTTTGCAAAACGTTGACCAGTTCAAATAGTCCGTCCGTTCGATAACAACAATAAGCACGCAAGGTTGCGACGCGACCTTGCTGATGGAGTACCTGATCATGTTCGCTTCAGCGACTGCTTCGAGCACCCCGTTGGTGGGTATCCAGCCAACCGCAACACCTGTCGATGAGCCGTACCTGCTGGAGATCATCAACGTCAGCAAGGGTTTTCCCGGTGTGGTGGCCTTGTCCGACGTACAGCTGCGGGTGCGTCCCGGTTCCGTGCTGGCGCTGATGGGCGAAAACGGTGCCGGCAAATCCACCCTGATGAAAATCATTGCCGGCATCTACCAGCCGGACGCTGGCGAGTTGCGCCTGCGGGGCAAGCCGGTGGTCTTCGAAACGCCACTGGCCGCGCTCCAGGCCGGGATTGCGATGATCCACCAGGAACTCAACCTGATGCCACACATGAGCATCGCCGAGAACATCTGGATCGGCCGCGAGCAGCTCAACGGCCTGCACATGATCGATCACCGCGAAATGCACCGCTGCACCGCCAAACTGCTGGAGCGGCTGCGGATCAATCTCGACCCGGAAGAGCAGGTGGGCAACCTGAGCATCGCCGAACGGCAGATGGTCGAGATCGCCAAGGCGGTGTCCTACGACTCCGACATCCTGATCATGGACGAACCGACTTCGGCTATCACCGATAAGGAAGTAGCCCACCTGTTCTCGATCATTGCCGACCTCAAGAGCCAGGGCAAAGGCATCATCTACATCACTCACAAAATGAACGAAGTGTTCAGCATCGCCGATGAAGTGGCGGTGTTCCGCGACGGCGCCTACATCGGCCTGCAACGGGCCGACAGCATGGACGGCGACAGCCTGATTTCGATGATGGTCGGTCGCGAACTGAGCCAGTTGTTCCCGGTGCGCGAGAAGCCGATCGGCGATCTGTTGCTGTCGGTACGCGATCTCAAGCTGGACGGCATTTTCAAGGATGTCTCCTTCGACCTGCATGCCGGGGAGATCCTGGGCATTGCCGGGTTGATGGGCTCGGGGCGGACCAATGTCGCCGAGGCGATTTTCGGCATCACTCCGAGTGACGGTGGCGAGATCCGGCTCGACGGCGAGGTGGTGCGCATCACTGATCCGCACATGGCCATCGAGAAGGGCTTCGCGTTGTTGACCGAAGATCGCAAGCTCAGCGGCCTGTTCCCGTGCCTGTCGGTGCTGGAAAACATGGAAATGGCGGTATTGCCCCATTACGTCGGCAACGGCTTCATCCAGCAGAAAGCCCTGCGCGCGTTGTGTGAAGACATGTGCAAGAAGCTGCGGGTGAAAACGCCGTCGCTGGAGCAGTGCATCGATACCTTGTCCGGCGGTAATCAGCAGAAGGCGTTGCTGGCGCGCTGGCTGATGACCAACCCGCGAATCCTGATTCTCGACGAGCCGACCCGGGGCATCGATGTCGGCGCCAAGGCCGAGATCTACCGGCTGATCTCGTACCTGGCCAGCGAAGGCATGGCGGTGATCATGATTTCCTCGGAACTGCCGGAAGTGTTGGGCATGAGCGACCGGGTCATGGTCATGCACGAGGGCGACCTGATGGGCACCCTCGACCGCAGCGAAGCGACCCAGGAACGAGTGATGCAACTGGCCTCGGGCATGTCCGCGGTTCACTAATGGATGCCGGCGGTGGCCATGGCCGCCGTCGATGACGCAATAGAAGGGTGAGTGGTTATGAACGCGATACTGGAAAACAAGCCTGCAATGGCACCGGTCAAGAGTCGTCGACGCTTCCCGACCGAGCTGAGTATCTTCCTGGTACTGATCGGCATCGGCCTGGTCTTCGAGCTGTTCGGCTGGATCGTGCGGGACCAGAGCTTCCTGATGAACTCTCAGCGCCTGGTGCTGATGATCCTGCAAGTGTCGATCATCGGCCTGCTGGCAATCGGGGTAACCCAGGTCATCATCACCACCGGTATCGACCTTTCCTCGGGTTCGGTGCTGGCGCTGTCGGCGATGATTGCCGCCAGCCTGGCCCAGACCTCGGACTTTGCCCGGGCGGTGTTTCCGTCCCTGACTGACTTGCCGGTGTGGATTCCAGTGATCACCGGGCTGGGGGTGGGATTGCTGGCGGGGGCGATCAACGGCAGCATCATTGCAATCACCGGGATTCCACCGTTCATTGCCACCCTCGGCATGATGGTCTCGGCGCGCGGTCTGGCGCGCTACTACACCGAAGGTCAGCCGGTGAGCATGCTCTCGGATTCCTACACGGCCATTGGGCATGGCGCGATGCCGGTGATCATCTTTCTGGTGGTGGCGGTGATCTTTCACATTGCCCTGCGCTACACCAAGTACGGTAAATACACCTACGCCATCGGCGGCAATATGCAGGCGGCGCGCACCTCCGGGATCAACGTCAAGCGGCATCTGGTGATTGTCTACAGCATCGCCGGGTTGCTTGCCGGCCTGGCCGGGGTGGTGGCGTCGGCACGGGCCGCGACGGGGCAGGCCGGGATGGGCATGTCTTATGAACTGGACGCGATTGCCGCGGCGGTCATCGGCGGCACCAGCCTGGCCGGTGGCGTTGGGCGCATCACTGGCACCGTAATCGGGGCATTGATTCTCGGGGTCATGGCCAGCGGCTTTACCTTTGTCGGTGTTGACGCTTATATTCAAGACATTATCAAGGGGCTGATTATTGTGGTGGCGGTGGTCATCGACCAGTACCGCAACAAGCGCAAACTCAAGCGCTAAACCCACACGAAAGACGAAACTGCGCCACGCCTGACCCGCGTGGCGCAGCCGTTTGTCTTCTATATACAGCCGCTGGACTGAATTTCTTGCTATAAACGCACTCCGATAAGCGCCTCAAAGCTCGCCATAGAGCACTTTCAGGGCTTTGTCGGACAGATTTGCTGTCTTTTCAGTTGCTGAGGCCTCAAGTCGGCCTTAGACTGCCGCCCCTCGTAAATTGAGTGCCGGGTGGCGCTTGGAATAAACGGCGCCGTTCCAATGACCGCACAAGGCTCAACGGAACGCTCCCTAATTCGCCTTAATGCACGTTTTTTTATAGAGATATCAATGACAAAGGACAAGTTGCTGGCCATGCCGGCGGATGACTACATGAATGCCGAGCAACATGCTTTTTTCTCTGAGCTGTTGCAGAACATGAAAGTCGAAACCCATGAGCGCATCGAACAGAATCGCATCGCCATCGAGAGCCTGGACACCCCGGCCGATCCGGCTGACGCAGCTTCTGTCGAAGAAGAGCGCACCTGGCTGGTGAACGCGATCGATCGCGACCAGCGCATGCTGCCTCAGTTGGAACAGGCCCTGGAACGCATCAAGGAAGACAGCTTCGGCTGGTGCGATGACAGCGGCGAGCCAATTGGCCTCAAGCGCCTGCTGATCAGCCCGACCACCAAGTACTGCATCGAAGCTCAAGAACGTCACGAGCAGATCGACAAGCACCAGCGTCAGGCCTGATTCTGTGAGGCAGCCAGCTAATAACTGGCTGCCTTGAAAAGATCGCAGCCTTTGGCAGCTCCTACAGGTTTATGTGAACCCGTGCAGGAGCTGCCGAAGGCTGCGATCTTTGCTTTTCGACGTCTGCGAAAACACCCGTGCACTTCTATTGATCTGCTGCAACCCCCCACTACTAACGGACCATAGATAATGGCCTTGTGGTGGCGTTTAATGCGGATACAACAATTAGAAGATGCCTGGGGTGACAAACGATGATGCGAGACGGGTCTCTGGCTGGGGCAGTGCCCGCAGCCGTACTTTTGCCGAAAAACCAGTGGCTCACGCCGACTCTGCAAAGCATCGCCCTGATGCTCTTGCTGTGTGGCATGGCATTGGCTGGCTGGTCGCTTTACCTTGGCCTGCCATTGGCTGTGCTGATTATCTGGCTGCCGCGCCTGCGCTCGCGCACGCTGCCGCAGGCAACCCCGGCTGACAACGCCAGCGCCATCGCCGGTTTGACTCGCGATCTTTCCTACACCACCAGTCATAACGCCTTGTCGGCCGCCGGCGTGGCCTTTTCGGTCAAGCAACTGGCCGACAAGCTGCAATCGCAACTCGGCGCCGCAGCACAGATTGTCAGCAGCGCTGAAGTGATGATCGCCACCGAACAGGCTACCTCGACACTCAGCCGGGAAGCCTTGAGCGCGGCGAGCGAAGCCCATCAGAGCAGTGCGGCAGGGCGTACGGAACTGATCGAGTCCATCGCGCGCATGCATCAACTCAGTCAGCGTGCCAGCAACAGCCGCGAGTTGATCGAAGCCCTGAGCCTGCGCAGTGACGATATCCAGCGGGTCACGCTGGTGATCCAGTCCATCGCCAGCCAGACCAATCTGTTGGCGTTGAACGCAGCCATCGAAGCGGCGCGGGCCGGGGAACACGGTCGCGGGTTTGCGGTGGTGGCCGATGAGGTTCGTGGCCTGGCCGCGCGCACGGCGACGGCGACCGGCGAAGTCGGGGAGATGGTCGCTGACATTCAACAACGCACGGCGCAAGTTGTAGAGCAGATTCGTCAACTGGCCAGCGACCTCAATACTGGCGTTGCGCAGGTCGAGCACACGGGGCAGCACCTGGAAAACATCGCGCGCCTGGCCGCCGGTGTTGAAAGGCAGGTCGGGGAAATCGCTCTGGGCGCGGACACTAATCGCGAACAACTCGACAGCCTGTTCCACGCCATCGAACAAATGCGCAGCGACCTGGCGATCAGTGACCAGCAAACCCAGCGCCTGGCCCAGGCGGCGGTGCAAATGGAAGGGCAGGCCGAAACCATCAGCGAACGCCTTGCCGAAGTCGGGCTGGATGACTATCACCAGCGGATTTACGACCTGGCCCGCGAAGGGGCGAGTCAGATTGCCGCGCGTTTCGAGGCGGATATCGACCAGGGGCGGATCAGCCTCGACGACCTGTTTGATCGCAATTATCAGACGATCCCCAACACCAGCCCGACCAAATACCAGACCCGCTTCGACCGTTACACCGATCAGGTCTTGCCGGCGATTCAGGAACCGTTGCTGCCGCGTCACGAAGGCCTGGTATTCGCCATTGCCTGCACGCAGCAGGGGTATGTCCCGACCCACAACACGGTGTTCAGCCAGCCACTGACCGGCGACGTGCAGGTCGATACCCTGCAAAACCGCACCAAGCGCAAGTTCGCCGACCGCACCGGGATTCGCTGTGGCAGCCACCAGCAGGCCGTACTGTTGCAGACCTACACCCGCGACACCGGTGAACTGATGCACGACCTCTCGGTGCCGATCATGCTCAAGGGGCGCCACTGGGGTGGATTGCGGTTGGGCTACAAACCGGAAAAGCCTCGCTGATAGCCTGGCAATTGTTACCGCATATGCAACGAAGCTATGCAACGCCGTTGCTGTTTCCTCGAGGATGAACTCATTAACATGCCTGCATAGTTAGGTCGCTAATGAAATTCGAGAGGTCAGCATGCAAAGCAAAGTCGATGTCGCGGTCATGATCGGCAGCGGCGTGCCCGCCAGTTTGCGAGCGATGGGGCAGAGCGTCTGTTGGGTGGTGCTGCTCAACGGTGAGCGCCGGGGGACGGTGTTCTCCAGTCGTAATGAAGCCGAGGAGTGCAGGGCTGCCTGGTTGGCACAATTGAACGCCGAAATGCCCGACAGCCTGCATTGAGCCTCAGCTAGTGAATCTGGTGCATGCGCAGGTTCAGGTCGTCGACCACGTGCGCCCAATCGGCGTCTTCACGCAGTTGTTCCTTGAGGAAGCCGGCTTGTTGCGGAGTCCAGAACTCGGCATCGATGAGTTTCTTGTCATCGGGCAACGGTGAATGCAGGGCAATGAAATCGTCGATGGCCTTTTCGCTGGAGTCCAGGCCGAGCTGGTCGAACAAGCCTTTCAAGTCATGTGTGGGTGAATCCATCTTCATCTCCTTGCAGATAATCAATCGCCTCGGGCGTGAGGTCTGAGGTGCGGCTTCATTGCATCTGAGGGGGCCGCGCACCAGGGAGTTCGATAACGATGTTCAAAGCAGGGATGAGCATAGACTGCAAACCCGATGGTCAGCCCTTCAACGCACCGTCATCGACGGCAAGCTTCAGGGCTTTGGCGGACTCTTGGGCGGCAATCGTCGCGACTTCCGCGGTCTTGAACCAGCGATCCTTTTCGACCTGGTGATACGACACCGTGGTCAACGGTGGTTTGGCGCGCATGATAATGACTGCCTGGAATTCACCGTCGACCTCTCTGGCTTCGCCCCGGATAAAAAATTCACCGATATCAAATTCCGTCACGTAGCAGTCTTCCCTTTGAAATATTATGTTGTATTGAGCGCCGTCCACCCTGGAGACGGGTTTCATGGGGCGGGCAGTATGGCAGTAGTTGCCTGCCGGCGGCTGAGTTAAGTCGCCGGCGTGACGAAACGTCTATAAATGTGAATGCCGCAAGATGAGTCAGTTGCGAGACTCGAGCGAGCGGGCAAGGGCGCAGGCTTCGTTATGGTCGGCGCGGAAACCTCTGACACGTCCGGTGGATATTTCCCTGATGTGGAAAAAGGCGTTGCCGGCCAATACCACCTGAAAACGCGGGAGCAGATGCGCTTCAGGGAGGAAATCCTGCTGGCGGAGTACTATCGATTGCAGAAGTGACGAGCCGTTTGTGTGGTGTGTGTGAGGCTGGGCGAAGTGAGTCAGTGTGCACATATGAAGTCCTTTTCGTGGTTTTACCGACGTGCGTACGTTGTTTTGGGTAGTCTCGGTGAGCATGGCTGCTCTAGAATCGCTCTCACTGGTTGGCGATTGCTGCCCATCTAAAGCAATTTTTTACTGGCGATATGTCAGAAAAGTGCTTTTTTTAAAGAGATTTTTCCCTAAAGTTGGTGATCCGGTTTTTCTGGCCGTCAGAAGGGCGTTTTCCTTCAACCTCTGACGACCGCCAGGCAAGACGATGCGGGGGATGTTCCAGTAATCTTCCCAAACCTCGCGATGAATGAGCCCTCTGCTCGTTCCAGGATTACGACCCGGGTCATTTGGCTAAACCTCGGCATTGCCGCTTTTTTCTGCTGTGCGCGTTTCCTGCGTGCGGCATCATTTTCAGATGTGGGGATGTTTCCTTGGCAGTAAGTAATCTCGATATGCATGCTTTGTTCGTACTGGGTGATTTGCGCGCAAAGCTGGTTAAACAGTTTCAGTCACGTTTCGTCTACATCACCGAACAGAACGCTGAAGGCATTTACATTGCCGAGATCGACACCGAAGCCGCGCTGGTGGTAGACGACAAGCCCGGGCTGAAACTCAAGGTCGGCGATCATTTCAGCGCTTCCGTATTGCCCAGCCGCGAAGGCGGAAAACTGGATATCAAGTTCCGCGAAATCAAATTGACGGTGTACGGACTGGGGGATTACGCGTTCGTGACCACCGCAGACGGCCACGGCATTGTGTTCAAGGAAGGTCATAGCGTGGTGATGGTGTTTGCGGCCCACCAACAATTGCAGGAAGGCCTGACCAAGACACTGAAAGCCGTGACTGCCAAGGCCGCCAAGTGGCGCAAAGGCGAACTGGTGACCTTCAAGGCCAGCGAGTAATGACCCAGACCCGCGCCGATTTCCATGAACAGAACCAGGCCAGTGCACACGCCGAGGCCCAGCGCCTGTTGGCTGAAAAGGCCGTTCTGCAGGGAGCCTGGCTGAGTTGGGTAGCGTCACAGATTTATATGTTGCGCCCGGCGGCGTACGCCAGCATGGTCAGAAGAGAGCTTGCGCGCTTGCAGGAACCTTCCGAAAAATAATCCTCGCCCCTCGAAAGCAGAAACCTCTACTACAGTCAGTTGACTGAGTATTCAGAGGCTTGTGGTCTTCTTTGTCAGGCCATCCTGCTATTGCTGTGAACAGCACGAGGTGCAAGAGCATGAAGGGATTACGACGGTTACTGGCCGCTACCCTGGCCACGTTCGGCTTGTTGGTTTCACCCGTTCCGGTATTCGCTGCCCAGGCACCGATTCACTTTGCCGACCTGAATTGGGAAAGTGGCAGCCTGATCACCGAGATTCTGCGGATCATCGTCGAGCAGGGCTACGGCTTGCCGACCGATACCTTGCCCGGAACGACCATTACCCTGGAAACCGCCTTGGCCAACAATGACATTCAGGTCATTGGCGAAGAGTGGGCGGGCCGCAGTCCGGTCTGGGTCAAGGCTGAGGCCGAGGGCAAAGTCGCGAGCCTGGGCGATACGGTCAAGGGCGCCACCGAGGGCTGGTGGGTGCCGGAATACGTGATCAAGGGCGACCCGGCCAAGGGCATCAAGCCGCTGGCGCCGGGGCTGCGCAGTGTCAGTGATCTGCCGCGCTACAAGGATGTGTTCAAAGACCCGGAAACCCCGAGCAAGGGACGCTTCCTGAACAGCCCGATCGGCTGGACGTCGGAGGTGGTCAACAAGCAGAAGCTCAAGGCCTATGGGCTGAACGACAGCTACGTGAACTTTCGCAGTGGTTCGGGGGCGGCGCTGGACGCAGAGATCAGTTCGTCGATTCGTCGCGGCAAACCAGTCCTGTTCTATTACTGGTCACCGACGCCATTGCTCGGCCGTTTCAAGCTGATTCAACTGCAAGAGCCGCCATTCGACGCCGAAGCCTGGAAAACCCTGACCGAGGCCGACAACCCTAATCCGAAGCCGACTCGCTCACTGCCCTCGAAGCTGTCCATCGGTGTGTCCGCGCCGTTCCAGAAACAGTACCCACAGCTCACCGAGTTCTTCAGCAAGGTCGATTTACCGATCGAAGCGTTGAACAAGGCCCTGGCGGAGATGAGTGAAAAACACACTCCGCCACGTCAAGCGGCCGAGGCGTTCATGAAGGCGAACCCGCAGGTGTGGCAGGCCTGGGTGCCCAAGGATGTGGCGGATAAAGTCGCTGCCCAGCTGAAATAAACTGCTCGGGTGTACATAAAACCCGTAGAAGCCTGCGATCTTTTGATTTTGCCGTTGGAAGCAAAGTCAAAAGATTGCAGGCTTCGCCAGCTTGTGCCGGGCGCTTTTAAAATCGCGCAAGGAAGTTCATTCTGCTGCAACATTTCACACGGGACGTCTGAATATGAGCCTTTTGGTCGCGCAATGGATTGCTGCAATCTTTCTGGTCATCAGCCTGATCCACCTGTATTGGGCGGCGGGTGGCAAGTGGGGTAGCGAGGCGGTGGTACCGAGCGTACCCGGGGAGGGCGGTGAGGCATCAAGGCCGGCGTTCAAGCCATCGGGCTTTGGCACGCTGCTGGTGGCGGTGGGTTTGCTGCTGATTGCGATGCTGGTGTGCTTGCGGGTCGGACTGTATCTGCCCACGGTGCATCACTGGTCGTTGCAATGGGTGATTAGCGCGATTGCGCTGCTGATGTTCGCTCGGGCGATCGGCGATTCGAATCTGGTGGGGTTCTTCAAGCAGGTCAAGGATTCGAAGTTTGCCCGGCTCGACACTTGGGCGTATTCGCCGTTGTGCTTGGTGTTGGGGGCCGGGTTGCTGGCAGTGGCCTGGATCTGAGGGGGGGCGGTCAATCGCTTTCGCGAGCAAGCCCGCGAAGAGACCCCGCCAATCAACACAAATCCCTGAACTAACTCCCGGGTTCCGTGCGCCGACTACTCACTTCCGCCGGCACATCATCCCCCGCCATGCGCTTGCGGAACAGCGCCGCCCGGGCCAGCAGCAGCGTGGTCACCGGCATCGTGATCGATAACAGAATCGGAATCAGCCAGGCATGCAACACCGGCCCCGACTTGAGCGCCGAAAAGTAAATGATCGAAGCCAGAGCCACACACCACGCGCCCAAAGTCGAGGCCAGCGCCGGTGGGTGCATGCGCTGGAAGTAATCCTTCATCCGCAGCAGCCCGACCGCGCCGATCAGTGCAAACAGACTGCTGAGCACCAGCAGAATCGCCACCGGAATTTCCACCCACAAAGACAGTTCAGCGTTCATTCGATCACCTCGCCACGCAACAGGAATTTGGCCAGGGCAAACGAGCCGACGAAGCCGAACAGGGCGATCAGCAGCGCCGCCTCGAAGTAAGTGTCACTGGCATAACGAATGCCCAGCGCGAGCATCATCAGCATGGCGATGATGTACAGGTAATCCAGGGCCAGAACCCGGTCCTGGGCTGACGGGCCCTTGAACAGGCGGATCAGGGTCAGAATCATCGCCAGCGAAAAGATGAACAGACTCAGCAGGATCGCGTTCGACAGCAATTCGCTCATTCGAAGATCTCCATCAAGGGGCGCTCGTAGGTCGCCTTGAAGTGCTGGATGAATTGGTTTTCGTCATCCAGATCGAAAACGTGCAGCAACAGAATGCTGCGATCCAGCGCCAGTTCCGACCAGACCGTGCCGGGAATCACCGTGCAGATGATCGACAGCGCCGCCAGACCGTTGGCATCGCGCAAGTCCAGCGGCACCTTGATGAACCGCGAGCGAGGCGCACGCCGCCCGGCATTGAGCACGCCCCAGGCCACGGCGAGGTTGGACACCAGCACATCGCGCCCGACCAGCAAGAACAAACGCAAAATCACCCCGGGGCGACGAATGCGGATCGGCAACGGCCGCAGCTTGCGCATCATCAGTGGGGCACAGAGGCCCAATACCGCGCCCAACAGCACATTGCCGGGGCTCATCGACAGGTTCAACAGCAGCCACAGCAGCCACAAGGACAGTGACAACCACGGCGCAGGAAACAGACGCTTCATGGTTGCACCTCCACCAGTGCTGCCCTGGCTTCAGGGCTCGGCACCGCACGGGTGCCGAGCACCGCCATCACGTATTGCTGAGGGTTATTCAATGCTTGAGCGGCGGCCTGGGTGTAGCGCAACAGCGGTTCAGCCTTGAACGTCAGCGCAATGCTCAGCCCCAGCAGAACCATGATCGGCACGCATTCCAGACGACGCAGCAAGGGCGATGGCCGCTCTTGTGGGGTCCAGAAACGCTGGATACCCACACGCGAGAAAGCGATCAACGAGGCCAATCCGGACAGGATCAACAACGCCAGCAACCCCCACGCGCCGTTCGATACCGGCTCGTCGCTGCCATGACCCAGGCCCAGCGGGTTGAGCAGGGCGCTGAGCAGGCTGAGTTTGCCGATAAAACCGGAGAGCGGCGGCATGCCGATAATTAATAAAGCGCAGGCGATGAAGCTCAGGCCGAGGAAGGCCATGGTCCAGGGAATCACCTGACCGACCACGGCTTTCTGGTCGTCATCGAGGTTGAAGCCTTTGGGCGGCTGCAAGGATTCCAGGGGCCGTGGCAGCAGCTCGCCGTCATCGTCCAGTGGCATTTCGTTGGCCGAACGCGAACGCTCGATCAACTCCGCCAGCAGGAACAGCGCGCTCAAGGCCAGGGTCGAGCTGACCAGGTAAAACAGCGCCGCGCCGATCAGGTTCGGCTGGGCGAAACCGATGGCCGACAACAAAATGCCTGCCGACACCAGGATGCTCAGGCTGGCCATGCGCTCCAGGCGTTGCGCGGCGAGGATCGCCACGGCGGCGCAGACGATGGTCGCCATGCCGCCGTAGATCAGCCAGTCGCCGCCGAAGTACGCGGAGGCCCCGGCCTGGCCGGAGAACAGCAGCGTCCACAGGCGTAGCAGGGTGTAGACGCCGACCTTGGTCATGATCGCGAACATCGCCGCTACCGGCGCGCTGGCCGCGGAGTACGCCGGCACCAGCCAGAAGTTCAGCGGCCACATACCAGCCTTGGCCAGGAACGCCACTGCCAGAATCGCCGCGCCGGCATGCAGCAGGCCGCGATCGGCTTCCGGCACCAGCGGGATTTTCAGCGCCAGGTCGGCCATGTTCAGCGTGCCGGTGACGCCGTAAATCAGCGCCGCGCCAATCAGGAACAGCGACGAGGCCAGCAGGTTGATCGAGATGTAATGCAACCCCGACGACACCCGCGGCCGGCCCGAACCGTGCAACATCAGCCCGTAAGAGGCGGCGAGCAGCACTTCGAAAAACACGAACAGGTTGAACAGGTCCGCCGTGAGGAAGGCGCCGTACAGGCCCATCAACTGAATCTGGAACAGTGCGTGGAAACTCGAACCGGCGCCGTCCCAGCGGGCCATGGCGAACAGCAGGGCGCTGACGCCGATGATCCCGGTCAGCACCAGCATCAACGCCGACAGGCGATCGACGACCAGCACGATACCGAACGGCGCCTGCCAGTTGCCCGGCAGGTACACGCCGATGGAGCCGGGCACACCGGTGGTCTGCGTCCATTGCAGCAGCATTACGGCAATGCCCAGTCCCAGCAGGCTGGAGAACAGGTTGATCTTGGCCTTTAGCGGGCGGTGTTTCTCGCCCAGCATCAGCATCATGGCGGCGGTCAGCAGCGGCAGCAGAATCGGTGCAACGATCAGGTGAGTCATCGCCATCATTCTTTAGGCTCCCGGCCATCCACATGGTCGGTGCCAGTCAGGCCCCGGGAGGCGAGCAGCACCACCAGGAACAGCGCGGTCATGGCGAAACTGATGACGATTGCGGTCAACACCAGCGCCTGCGGCAGCGGGTCGGTGTAGTGCAGCAAATCCTGAGGCACGCCGTCCTTGATGTTCGGCTCCTTGCCGATGAACAGGCTGCCCATGCTGAAGATGAACAGGTTGACGCCATAGGACAGCAGGCACAGGCCCATGACCACCTGGAACGTCCGTGGCCGCAGGATCAGCCATACGCCGGACGCGGCCAGCACACCGATGGCGATTGCGATGACTTCTTCCATCAGATGGCTCCTTGGGTGACAACGGATTTGGCCGCGGGCCTGATTTGCGCGCTGGTTTTATGACCGCGTACCGATTGGTGGGCGAGGGCGGTGAGGATCAACAGCGTCGAACCGACCACCACGGCGTACACGCCAATATCGAAGAACAGCGCGCTGGCGATATGAATGTCACCCAGCAGCTGCAGCTCGAAATGCCAGGTGTGGGTGGTCAGGAACGGATACCCGACCGCCATCGCCCCGAGCCCGGTAACGGTGGCGAACAACAGCCCGGTGCCCATCCAGCGCAGCGGCCGCAAGCTCATTTGCGCCTCGACCCACTGGGTACCGGCGACCATGTATTGCAGGATGAACGCCACCGACATCACCAGGCCAGCGACGAAACCGCCGCCCGGCTGGTTGTGCCCGCGCAGGAACAGATAGAAGGAGATCACCAGGGCGATCGGCAACAGCAAGCGCACCAGCACCGCCGGCACCATCATGAAACCGAGCGCGGTGTCGCTGGCGTGGCGCGGGTTGACCAGATCGGTGACCACATCGGGCGCCAGCAGACGCTGTTGGGCCGGCAGTTGCAGGCTTTCTTTCGGAGGGCGGAAGCGTCGCAGCAGGGCGAACACCGCCAGGGCCACGGCCACCAGCACGGTGATTTCGCCGAGGGTGTCGAAGCCACGGAAATCCACCAGCATCACGTTGACCACGTTGCTGCCACCGCCTTCGGGTAGGGCGCGGCTGAGGTAGAACGAAGAAATGTCGTTGGGCGTCTGGCGGGTCAGCATCGCGTAGGACAACAGCGCCATGCCGCCACCGACCGCTGTCGATAGCAGCAAGTCGCGAACCCGCCGTACCCGCGCCTTGCGCAGGCTGCTCGGCAACGGTGACACCTCTTCGATCCGTCGCGGCAACCAGCGCAGGCCGAGCAGGATCAGCACCATGGTCACCACTTCGACCACCAGTTGCGTCAGGGCCAGGTCCGGCGCCGAGAACCAGACGAAGGTCACGCAGGTCATCAGGCCGCAGACACTGACCATGGTCAGGGCCGCTAGCCGGTGATACTTGGCTTGCCACGCCGCGCCGAGGGCACAGGCAATCGCCAGCAGCCAGAGGATCACGAACACGATCGAGCCCGGAATTTTCGCCCGGTCACCCCAGCTCAGGCTGCTGTGCAGCATCGGGATCACCCCGGCCAGTACGGCGGCGAGCACCACCAGAAACAGTTGGGTTTGCAGGCGCCGGGTGCTGATCCGCCGCTCCAGCCGTCGGGCCAGACGCATCATGACCACCAGGCTGCGCTCGAACAGCCGCTTGCCATTGAAACGGCTGATCACCGGCGGGTGCGTGAAGCGTCCTTGCTTGAGTTGATTACGCAGCAACAGGTAAAGCACGATGCCGCCGGACATGGCAATCAGGCTCATGAACATCGGTGCGTTCCAGCCGTGCCAGATCGCCAGGCTGTACTCGGGCAGCGTGCCGCCCACCACCGGCAATGCGGCGGCGGCGAGCAGCGAGCCGACCACTTGAGCGGGGAAAATCCCCACCACCAGACAGGTGAGCACCAGCAACTCCACCGGCGCGCGCATCCAGCGCGGCGGCTCGTGCGGGGTGTGCGGCAGATCGGTGGCGGTCGGGCCGAAGAACACGTCGACGGTGAAGCGCAGGGAGTAGGCGACGCTGAACGTCCCGGCGATGGTCGCGACGATCGGCAGGGTCATCTCGACCCAGGCCGTGGCGTTGATGAACACGGTTTCGGCGAAGAACATCTCTTTCGACAGGAAGCCGTTGAGCAGCGGCACGCCGGCCATGGAGGCGCTGGCAACCATGGCCAGGGTGGCGGTGAACGGGATCAGTTTGACCAGGCCGCTGAGCTTGCGAATGTCCCGGGTGCCGCTTTCGTGGTCGATGATCCCGGCGGCCATGAACAGCGAGGCCTTGAACGTGGCGTGGTTGAGAATGTGGAACACCGCGGCCACGGCGGCCAACGGACTGTTCAGGCCCAGCAGCAGGGTGATCAGGCCCAGGTGGCTGATGGTCGAGTAGGCCAGCAGGCCCTTGAGGTCGTTCTGGAACATCGCGCAGTAAGCGCCGAGCAACAGGGTGCAGGCGCCGGCCCCGCTGACGATGTAGAACCATTCTTCACTGCCGGACAGCGACGGCCACAGGCGCGCGAGCAGGAACACCCCGGCCTTGACCATGGTCGCCGAGTGCAGATACGCCGAGACCGGTGTCGGTGCCGCCATCGCGTGGGGCAACCAGAAGTGGAAGGGAAATTGCGCACTTTTGCTCAGGGCGCCGATCAGGATCAGGGGCAGCAGAATAGGGTTGAGGGCATGCGCGCGAATCAGATCGCCGGCGGCCAGGACCTTGTCCAGGTCATAGCTGCCGACCACATGGCCGAGCAACATGACCCCCGCCAGCAAACACAAACCGCCCGCGCCGGTGACCATCAGTGCCATATAAGCACCCCGTCGCGCATCGGCGCGGTGGTGCCAGTAGCCGATCAACAGGAACGAGAAGAGGCTAGTCAGCTCCCAGAAAAACACGATCTGGATCAGGTTGCCGGAAATCACCAACCCCAGCATGGCGCCCATGAACGCCAGGAAAAACGCAAAGAAGCGCGGCACCGGATCGTCTGGTGACATGTAATAACGGGCGTACAACGAAACCAGCGTGCCGATGCCCAGCACCAGCATCGAGAACAGCCAGGCGAAACCGTCCATGCGCAGCACGAAGTTCAGGCCCAGGCTGGGGAGCCAGAAGAACTCTTCACGGATCACGCCGCCATGGGCGATTTGCGGGTACAAGAGGGCGACCTGGACGGTGCCGATCAAGGCAACCAGACCAGCCAACAGCGATTCGGTATTACGCGCGTTGTGCGGCAGCAAGGCTGCCAGACAGCTGCCGATAAAAGGCAGAAGCAGTAGAACTATCAGGGACATAGGCTTCTAATCTGCGGAAGTTTGTGAAGCATCATACGTGCCAGCTCCCCGATCACCAAACGCCAAGCTGTCGCAGAATCCTACAAGATAGACGCAGAAACCCTGTTTATCATTGTTTCAAAGGAGATCGCGATCGTTCCCACGCGTGGGAACGATCAGTGTTCGGTTTCCTGTACCGAATCTTCTTCGATCTCGGGAACAACTTTCCCCTTGGTCTTCAACTCACTGACAATCACCGCCGCCACAATCAACCCCGCGCCAACCAGCGCAATCGCCGGCAAGCGTTCCCCGGCGAGCCGCCCGGCAATCCCGGCCCACACCGGCTCCCCGGCATAGATCAACGTCGCCCGAGTCGGCGACACACTCTTCTGCGCCCAGTTCATCGCCACCTGGATCGCCGCACTCGCCGCGCCCAGGCCTAAAGCGCTGCACAACAGCAACCATGAGAAATCCGGAATCACTTCCTGGGTCGGCACCACCATCAGGAACGACAGCACCGACGTCACCGCCAATTGCACCACCGTCACCCGCCGCACGTCGACCTGGCCGGCATAGGTGCTGATCAGAATGATTTCCGCGGCAATCGCCACGGCGCTGATCAATGTGGCGATTTCACCGGGGCTGAAATTGAACGAAGCGCCGGAAGGCCCCGACAGCAACATCAACCCGGTAAAGGCCAGCATGATCCCGATGCTCGGCATCAACCCCGGACGACGCCCCAGCACCAGCCATTGCAGCAACGGCACGAACGGCACGTACAGCGCGGTAATAAACGCCGACTGACTGCTGGGAATGCTCTGCAAACCCACGGTCTGCAAGCCATAACCGAGCATGATCGCCACGCCGATAAACGCCCCGGCCTTGAGTTCGAACAGGGTCAGTTCGCGCAGATGGCGCCAGGAGAACAGCGCAACAAGGCTCGCCGCCGCGGCAAAACGCAGGCCGACGAAGAGCATTGGCCCGCTGACGGTCATCGCATGCTGCACCAGCAAAAAGGTCCCGCCCCAGACCATGGTAATCAGCACCAGCACGCACTCGGCCTTGCTGAACCGGGAGAAACGGGGGGAAGTATGAGAAGCGTTCATTGACGTCATGACCTTGCGCGCCATCTGAGGGAGACGCACAATGCGCCCGAAGTTGGGCAGTATACTGCGCAACGCCACCCAGTGAGCAATATAGTGCACAAAGATTCCACCCAACGGGCTTCGGTCCTCCAGCACGTCAGCCTGAACGTGCGACGTCTGCGCCACGCCGCCGACATGAGCCAGAGCGCCCTGGCCGAAAAGTCCGGGGTCAGCCGCCGGATGCTGGTGGCCATCGAGGCCGGCGAGAAGAACGTCAGCCTGACCACCCTCGACCGCGTGGCCGAAGCGCTGGACGTGGCCTTCAGCGACCTGATCCAGGCCCCCGACGCTCGCGACCCGAGCCGCATCAACGAACTGGCCTGGGCCGGTACGATCCCGGGCAGTAAAGCGGTGCTGCTGGCCAAAGCCACCGCCACCCGCGAAGTAGAACTCTGGGAATGGCGCCTGGAACCGGGCGAGCATTACCCCTCGGAGCCGGATGCCGAAGGCTACAGCGAACAGCTTTATGTGTTCGAAGGTTGCCTGACCCTGATGCTTGGCGGTCAGCCGCAGAAAATTGCGGCTGGCGAGTTCTTTATGTTTGCCAGTCATCAACCGCATTCTTATCGCAATGATGGGGACGTGGCGGCGCGGTTTGTGCGTAATGTGGTGATTTGACTGTTTACCGGCTAACACTGGATAAACACTTTGCTGTTTTAAAGCTGCAAGTGTTTCTTGAATAATTATTCAACCTATTGAAATAAAAGAAAATTATATTCAAGTTCGGCTCCTGAGAAACAGTGGGGATGGCATCGAGACGAGCAGGTGAGCTTCCTGATGGCCGAGCAAAATATTAACGTGGCACTCAAGTTCGCTTCACAGGCTAGCGTCCGGTGAGTGACTGACACGGGGCGATCTGTATGACTTCTATTCAGGTAAACATTGACCAGTGAGAACGCCATGACTGACACCCCACGCGGACAGGCGAGCGACGCCATCCGCCACGCTGACATCCTGATCATCGGTGGCGGCCTGAGTGGCGCGATGCTGGCGGCGCAGTTGTTGCGTTTGCCCGGTCAGCGCCGGGTTCTGGTGATCGAGCCGCGGGCAGAACTGGGCCGTGGCGAAGCCTATAGCGCGGTGGAACTGGGGCATACGCTCAATGGCAACGCGGCGCGGATGAGCGTCGACCCGGACAACGCCGATGACCTGACCCAATGGCTGACCGAACACATCGCCGCCGGTGGCTGGCCGGAGTCGGATGAGCAACATGTGCCGGTCAGCGAACTGTTTCCGCCGCGCGGGCTGTTTGGCGTTTATGTGCAGCAGCGTCTTGCTGAAGCGCAGGCGGTGGGCGCATTGAAGGGGGCGCGTGTCGAACATGTGCGGGCCGAGGTGGTGGACCTGGAAACGTTGAGCGATTCGGTGCGGTTGAGCCTGAGTGATGGGCAGCAATTGCAGGGCGCTTACGCAGTGTTGGCGACCGGAATGTTTCCCGCCGCCCGCACGCCGCAGACCGAGTCCAGCGGTTTGAATGCAGCTGCACTCGACCCGTGGGATGTGGCCGCCATGCGTCAACTCGATCCGCAGTCGACGGTGCTGATCATCGGCTCGGGCCTGACCATGGTCGATGCCGTGGTGTCGCTGGAGCAGGCCGGGCATCGTGGGCCGATCGAAGTGTTCTCCCGTCATGGTTTGCTGCCGCATGTGCGCCGACAACCGCCGGCGTGGGTGGATTTTCTCGCCGAGGACCACAGTATTCGCACACCGCGTCAGCTGGTGCGCGAACTGCGCCGGCATTGCCGCGATGCCATCGCTCAGGGCATCGACTGGCAAGCGCCGTTGGATACCGTTCGGGCGCATATCGGGCGGTTGTGGAGTCAGGCGACCGATGTGCAACGCCGGCAATTTGTGCGGCATGTACGGCCATGGTGGGAAAGCCATCACCATCGCTCGCCGCCGCTGAGTGCCGAGTTGGTGGCGCGGCTACACGGGGAAGGGCGGTTGCGGATTCATGCCGCATCGTTCAAGGGGCTCGAGCCTGCGTCGGACGGTGAGGTCAGCATCCGCATTCGTCGTCGTGGTGAGGCGCAAACCTGCGTGGTGCATGGCGCGGCGCTGATCAACTCCAGCGGCATCGAATACGACTGGCGCCGGGTGGCGCGGCCGTTGCCCCAGCAATTGCTCGCTCGCGGGCTGGTACGGCCGGGGCCGTTGGGATTGGGCATTGCCGCCGCGGTTGACGGCGCAGTTTTAAGCGCCGATGGGCAGGTCGCCAGCCGTTTGTTCGCCATGGGGCCGCCGTTGCGCGGCATGTGGTGGGAGAGCACGGCGGTAACTGATGTGGCGAGCCAGGCCAAGTCTCTTGCGGCGCGATTAGTCAGCGATCTGTTGTAGCAGCTGCCGAGCCCGCGAGGCTGCTGCTACGGGCAGGCCAAGTCTCTTGCTCGCGAAGAGGCCAGCCCATCCACCGCAAAATCCACAGTAAGACCAATAAACAGGCGATGTTTAATCGACATCTCCAGATACTCACTCAGGCTACACAGCCTTGCGCCGTTGCCTACGACTACGCCAGAATCCGCCGACTTGTGCGCCTTGAGGCCGGGCTCTATCGTTTCCGGGTCGCTGACGAATCAGCGATCGGGTTTAGCAGCTCGATGAATATCAAGGCACGTCAGTGTCGCCATTCGCGTTATGGCGGCTATGCGTGGGGCACTTCGGTGCGCCGGGTTCCTTGATCCCTGGTCTGCTAACCCGCGTACAGCCGCCACCTTCTTCGTTTAGCAGCGATAGATGTCGGCTCCACTGATCAAGGAGCTTCATTTATGTTCAAACCAACACCAAATCCTCCGGAAACCGACGACGTTTCCCCCCTACGAATCCCTCGATTCAAAAAAACTCCACGAAGCCGCCGACCGCGCCCTCGACCACTACCTCAAACCACCCATCCCCAAAGCCACCAAGCGCAAACCCAGCACCATTTACCATGTGGGTACGAAGGTCGATAACGAAACCCTGCTGGTCAACGCCTGCGAATCCCTGGCGTCAGCGAGCATGATGCTCAGTGAGTTCGCCGGACTGATGGACATGCCACATCGCAATGTGATGTTGGGGATTCAATCGGTGGTCATGCTTGGGGAGTTGGCGGTGAACCGGGTGCTGGATAACCTCGATCCTCAGAACTGAGTGACCCATTGTGGCGAGGGAGCTTGCTCCCGCCGGCCGATCCGCGTCCGGGCGCAGCAGTCGCAAAACCGGCATATGCGGTGTGCCAAAAAAATGCGGTTGCTGGATTTGGGGTCGCTTCGCAACCCAGCGGGAGCAAGCTCCCTCGCCACAGTGGGCTCCACTGACTCAGTCCCCAAAAACAAGAAACCCCGCATCAAGCGGGGTTTCTCATTTCAGGCAGTTCAAACCGGCAACTCAGTAGCGCTGATACTTCGAACCAAACCTACAGGTTTTGCGTCTCAAGCCACTACTTGGTAACACGGCACATACGCCGCGCCACCCGGCAGTTTCATCCGGTGCTGGGCAACGAAGGCTTTGAGCAAATGGTCCAGCGGCTGCAAGACCTCGGCATCACCGCGAATCTGGTACGGCCCGTGTTCTTCGATCAGGCGGATGCCCTTGTCCTTGACGTTGCCGGCGACGATGCCGGAGAACGCGCGGCGCAGGTTGGCGGCCAGTTCGTGGGGCGGCAGGTTGCGGCTCAATTGCAGGTTGGCCATGTTGGCGTGGGTCGGGTCGAACGGGCGCTGGAAGCCTTCGTCGATCTTCAGCAGCCAGTTGAAATGGAACGCGTCGTTGCGCTCGCGGCGGAACTGTTTGACCGCTTTGAGGCCCTGAGTCATCTGCCGCGCCACTTCGGCCGGGTCGTCGATGATGATCTCGTAGTGCTGCTGCGCTTCTTCACCGAGGGTTGCGCCGACGAAGGCGTGCAGTTGCTCCAGATACGGTGCGGCGCTTTTCGGCCCGGTAAGGACCACCGGGAACGGCAGGTCCTGGTTGTCCGGGTGCATCAGGATGCCGAGCAGGTACAGGAATTCCTCGGCCGTGCCCGCGCCACCGGGGAAAATGATGATGCCGTGGCCAACCCGCACGAACGCTTCCAGGCGTTTCTCGATGTCCGGCAGGATCACCAGTTCGTTGACGATCGGGTTCGGCGCCTCGGCGGCGATGATCCCAGGTTCAGTCAAACCGAGGTAGCGACCGCCGTGGATGCGTTGCTTGGCATGGGCGATGGTCGCGCCTTTCATCGGGCCTTTCATCACGCCAGGGCCGCAACCGGTGCAGATGTCCAGGCTGCGCAGGCCGAGTTCGTGGCCGACTTTCTTGGTGTATTTGTATTCTTCGGTGTTGATCGAGTGGCCGCCCCAGCACACCACGATTTTCGGCTCGACGCCGGGGCGCAGGGTGCGGGCGTTGCGCAGCAGGTGGAAGACGTAGTCGCTGATGCCCTGGGAGGTGCTCAGGTCGATGCTCAAGGCGTCGAGTTCGTTTTCGGTGTAGACGATGTCGCGCAGGGCGCTAAAGAGCATTTCACGGGTGCTGGCAATCATTTCGCCATCGACGAAAGCGTCGGCGGGGGCGTTCAGTAGTTCCAGGCGTACGCCACGGTCTTGCTGGTGAATGCGGATTTCGAAGTCTTTGTAGGCTTCCAGGATGGTCTTGGCGTTATCGACGTGGGCGCCGGTATTGAGGATGGCCAGGGCGCACTGGCGGAAGAGGGTGTAGGTGATGCCGGATGATGCTTCGCTCAGTTGCTGCACTTCACGCTGGGAGAGCGTTTCCAGGCTGCCTTTAGGGCTGACCGAGGCGTTGATTACATGTCGTTGGGTCATTCAATGATCCTTAAAACGATGTCACCCGCCAGCAACGGCGCATGGCATCCGAATAGTGTGTATCCATGATGAAGATGGCACGAACTGCGCTGTATCGCCATGCTCCCGTTTGACGATGAAAAGATGAAAAGGAGCTCCAGCATAGCTAAATCCTTCGGGGAGGCGATAATGCCTCGCAGTCTTTTTGTCACAGCGCCTTTTACCATCGATGCAAGGAACCCCGTCGCGATGTTCGAAATCCAGCCAATGAATGCCGAAACCTATCGACGCCAGACGCGGCGCAGCACGGTGATCATCGCCCTGATGTTCCTGGCGCTGGCGATGGTGCTGTCGACGGCGGCGGTGACGTTGTTCGGTGAACCCGGCGGCGATAATCTGCGGTTCAACGTGGGCGGTGTGTTTGCCGCGTTGTTGCTGACGGTGGCGCTGATGCGCGGCAAGTTCTGGAGGCAGGAGTGGATGGCGCCAGCGGTCTATGGTTGGCAGCTCAAGCGCAGCCTGATGAGCGTCACCAACGTCATGCACCAGGTGACGGCGGCGGTGGAGCAGGGCGACCCTGCCGCCATGAAGCTGCTGCGCTTTTATCACTTGGGGCTGAGCCAGATGCACCAGTTGGACGGCAACTCCAGCGATCAAAGTCAGCTGACCCGAGAGATGGACCAGCACAAGGCACGGATGGACGCGTTGGGCATCGAGACCGAACAGAGGCGATTGAATCCGGCCTGGTTTGAGGCGATCAAACAGACGCCGATGTAGCGATTACGATCGCTGGCAATGAGCGTTTTTGTGCAAATCACCTATCGTATCGGTATCGGGTTGTAATGGTTTGAGCGCCGGTCACGGCTGGCTGGCGCTAAAAGGGCGAACGGGAAAATTCGCCATGTCATAAGGGATTCAGGGAGCGTCATGGGGCATCCGTCCGTCAAAGATCGTATTGAACACACCCGGTTCGCCACGCCTTGGGTGCCCGAGCCGGTTGAGACAACGCTCAAGGTTCGATACGCGGTTTCTCTGCTGATTTCGGTGTGCCTGTCCTTGATGGCCATTGTGATCGGTGAAAGCTGGAACTCGCGTCAGTACCATCTGCGTGAGAGCGAAGTGGCGATGTCCAACCTGGCGCAAACCCTGGCCTCGCAGGCGCAGGCATCGATCAAACAGGCCGACACGCTACTGTTCTCCCTGGTGGACCGCCTCGAAATCGATGGCATGCAACCGGAAAAATTTCCCCGACTGCAACGTTTGCTCCAGGCTCAGCGCAGTGAGTTGGTACAGATCCATGGGCTGTTCGTGTTCGATGAAGAAGGACGCTGGCTCGCCAACGCCATTAACGTCATACCGCCCAATGCCAATAATTCCGACCGTGAATATTTCATCTACCACCGTGATCATCCCGACCGCGGCCCTCATATCGGTCCGTCGATAAAAAGTCGCTCGACCGGTGAGTGGATCATGACCGTGTCACGCCGGATCAATCACCCTGATGGCCGGTTTGCCGGCGTGGTGGTGGCTTCGATCTACCTCAAGCATTTCCTGGATTTGTACAACAGCATCGACATGGGCAATAACGGCGTGATCAACCTGATCTCCGATGACGCCACCATCGTCGTTCGGCGCCCGTTCAACGAAGCCGATATCGGCACCAGTGTTGCCAAAGGGCCGCTGTTTACCCAGCTGTTGCCCAAGGGCGATTCCGGTACGGCAACGGTCAGGTCCTTTGTCGACGGGGTGGTGCGGGTCGTGGGGTTTCGACGGGTCGAGGGGTATCCGCTTGTCGTCTTTGCCGGGCTCGACAAGGATGAAGTCCTGGCCAGTTGGCGGCAGGAATCAATATTCAGTGCGGGCATCGTCCTGTTGCTGCTGGGGTTTCTGGGGGCTCTCGGTTATCGCCTGATCCGCCTCATGAAGCAGCAGAATCATATTCAGAACAATCTGTTGGAGACTCAGGACAAACTCATTGAGGTCAACCGCAGCCTGGAGTTGCTGGCGCTGGAGGATGCACTGACCGGGCTTTCCAACCGGCGTCAATTCGACCTGTTCATTCTCGCGGAAATGGGCCGCGCCAGGCGTAGCCAGACCCATCTTGCGCTGTTGATGATCGATGTCGACCACTTCAAGAACTTCAATGATCACTACGGTCATTTGGCGGGCGATGAGTGTTTGCGCAAAATCAGCACGATCATCACCGAAAACATCAAGCGCCCCGGCGATCTCGCGGCTCGCTTCGGTGGTGAGGAGTTTACGGTGGTGCTGCCCGGAACCGACTACGTGGGGGCGTTTCTGGTAGCAGAAAACATCCGCCGTGCGGTTCAGCAGGCCGGCATCAAACACGTTGAGGGTGTGGAGGGCGTGGTCACGGTCAGCGTGGGTGTCTGCGCCTACGACCCGGCCTCGCAAGCCCAGCCCGACGACATTGTCGGCGCCGCGGACAAGGCGCTATATGTGGCCAAGGCCAGTGGCCGGAACATGAGTGTTATCGCCAACTGAGTTCAACCGGACCGGTGGTTACTGCCTGAACGGGTCGGATGCTTCCATTGCCGGAACAGCCGCGCATAGATCAGCACGTTGAGCGCCAACACCACGCTGCCCAGTGCCAGTTGAATCGTGGGCGTCAGCCCGGCCGGGTAAATAATCGGCCACACGTAATGCTCGATAAAACCGCCACCGTAACCGGTTTGCCCGGCCGCGTGGCGCATGCGGTTTTCCCATTCGGTGAGTGGGCACGCCAGGTGGAAGATTTCCACGATCACACCCCATGCAGCGGCGGGCAGGTGCCACCAGATCAGGTGGCGCCATTTGAGCACCAGCAGCCCGCCGAACAGCACGAACAGAATGAACAACAAGTGAGACAGCACCAGCCCGTCGGCGGCGATTCGGTAAAGCATGTCGATTCCCTGACGTGTTGGGTGAATCGCTCCATGGTACTCGGGCTGGACGCTTGTGCTCTATCGATTGCCGCCTTCAAGCGCTGTCAGTACTTCTTTCAAACGCACCGTCGTGCTTTCACTGCTGCGTTGCATTGGCGCTCGCAGCTCGTCGCGGATCAATCCTTCAAGGGCCAGGGCAGTTTTCACCGGGGCGGGATTGGGCTCGATGAACAGGCTGTGGATCAGTGGCAGCAACTGGAAGAAGGTCGTTCGGCCGGCCGCTAAGCGGTTGTCGCGAAGCTGTTGATACAGCGTCACGAACAGCTCGGGATGAACATGGGCCGAGGCGGCAATTGCGCCTTTGGCCCCCAGGCATAGCGCGCCGAAGATCTGATTATCTTCGCCGCACAGCACGTCGACGTTACCGCTGGAGAGCAGTGCCAAGGTGTTGGCTGGGTTGCCGCCGCAGTCCTTGATCGCGACGATCCGCTCATGGGCGACGATCCGGAGCAGGGTCGCCTGCTCGAAGGCTATGCCGGTGCGATAGGGGATGTCGTAGAGAATAATCGGGGCGCTGGACGCATCGGCGACGGTCTTGAAAAAGGCTTCGAGGCCGGCCTGGGAAGGGCGGATGTAGTACGGCGGCGGCACCAGCAAGCCCGCCAGGGGACGCTTCAGGATTTCGCTTTGAAATTGCAGCAACTCGGTGAGGTTGTTGCCGGCCAGGCCCATGACCACGCGTTCTGGCGGAACCTGTTCCAGCACCGCATCGAGCACCGCCAGTTGCTCGTGTTTACCCAGCGCCGCGGCTTCCCCGGTGGTGCCGCAGACCACTATGCCATCGACGCCTTTTTCCAGCAGATGACTGACCAGCCGTCGCAATCCGGCGAAGTCGATCGCGCCATCGTGAAACGGCGTAACGATGGGAACCCAGATACCTTGAAACGATGACATGCACTTTCTCCTGAAGGTTGACCGATTTCGTCACCGTCAGAAGCGTAGAAGGAAGTCAGCAAGAGGAGGGGTGTCCGTCGCGCTCAATGTCCTGTCAGCTCATCTGACGGGACAGCGCGCCCCGGTCACATGAGCGACTGTTTCTTCGATTTAGGGGCGTGCGCAACGCAACCTTGCGCCTTGGCAATCAAGCCAATGACGACAGTGTTGAGGTTGAAGGTTGCGGACATGGTTGCTTACACCCTGAATGAGGCGCCCAGTTTTAAAAGCCGACGGGGTATTTGTCAATCGTGAAGTCGTTGCAAGTGCGCAAGATTGTTCAAGCCATCGGCCATGACTGCTGGCACAGTCTGAAGACTTTTCCTGGTTGTAGAGCGTTATGTCCAACTCATTCATGCCGCGCACTGCATTCCTTCGTGGCGCCGCGGCCATCATGCCGTTGTCCCTGGCGACCGCGCCCTGGGGATTGCTGGCCGGTTCCATGGCCATCGAGGCCAACCTCACGCCCCTGCAAGGCCAGGGGCTGTCGAGCATCGTGTTTGCCGGCGCGGCGCAATTGGTCGCCATCGGCATGCTCAAGGGCGGCGCCGGGGTCTTTTCGATTCTGTTGACCACGCTGCTGCTGACCTCCCAGCATTTGCTGTACGGGATGAGCATGCGTTCGGTGATTTCCCCGTTGCCGGGCCGCTGGCGTATCGGGCTGGGCTTTTTGCTCACCGACGAGTTGTTCGCCCTGACCAGCCAGCATGACAAACAGCAGTTCAATCGCTGGTACGCCCTCGGTGTGGGCCTGACGTTTTACATCGCATGGAACCTCTTCACCCTGGCGGGCATTGTGCTGGGCAGCAGCATTCCGGGCCTTGAACACTTGGGACTGGACTTCTCCATCGCCGCGACCTTTATCGCCTTGATCACGCCGGTGGTGCGCAACGTTCCGACAGTGGTTTGCGTGGCAGTCTCGCTGTTCTGTTCGGTGCTGTTCAGCTATTGGCAATGGGGCTCGGCGCTGGTGCTGTCGGGGTTGGCGGGCATGACGGCGGGCTTTATCTGCAACAAACTCTACGTGGGGCGCACATGATGGTCTGGGCTGTGATTATCGGGATGGGCCTGCTGGTGTTCCTGAACCGCTACGTCTTTCTCGAACCTCGGCTGCCGGTGCGCTTGAGCAGCAATGCCCGGCAGTTCCTCGGTTTCGCGGTGCCGGGCATGCTCACCGCGATCTGCGGGCCGATTGTGTTCATGCCCGACAAACAGTTGAACCTGCAGTGGGACAACCCCTACCTGATCAGTTCGCTGGTGGCCGTGGGCCTGGTGCTTTACACCCGCAATACTCTGCTCAGCATGTTGTTGAGCATGGGCTTTTTCTTTTTGCTGCGCTGGTGGCTCTGAGTCGTCCGAGGCGAAACTGTTCTACGCTTAACGGATGATCCCTTGAGGACGGGAGGTGGGCATGGCCACTGAACCAAAGCGTCCGGACCTGGATGATGAGACCGATGAACCGACAGAGGAAGAAATCGAGCGGCAGAAGCGTTCGACGCCGGACTGGAAGCACCCCGACGACGGCAAAGAGCTGTCGGACCGCGACCAGGAACACCCGCTGAAGCCCTGATCGGTTTGCACATCCCCAAAGCCCCGCCAATAGATGGCGGGGCTTTTTAGTTTTTGTAGTTTGTAATGCAATCACCTGGGGAGCAGGCGCTGGAACCAAACACTGTGTACCCTTATCCAACCTCGGCTCGCAGCGATTGGCGGGCCGGTCGAAGGATGAATGGGCGAGGGGTTTTTGCCATTAAACGTGACGGTCGCAAGGTCTGGCCCAAGGCAAAACATGAAGCAGTTGATCAAGGTTCTATCCGTATTCGCCATCGCTGTCGGCCTGTTTGGCTGCATCGCCGCGCCCATTGAAATGACGCCGCAGACGCAACAGCGTCTGCAAGCGCAGGCGCCGATCCGCTTTCTGCTGACCTTCGACGACGGGCCCAGCGCGTCCGGTTTTTACAACCCGACCGCCACTGTACTCGACAGCCTGGCGCACAATCCGCTGCAACCGGACATCAAAGCCGTGTTCTTCGTGCAGACCCGAGCCTCGGGCGCCGGCGGCAGTGACGTGGGGCGCCAACTCATGCGGCGCGAACAGGCCGAAGGGCATCTACTGGGCTTCCACACGGCCACTCCCCACCACACCAACCATCGCTCCCTGGAGCCGGAGCAACTGGAGCAATCGCTGACCAACGGCAGCGCAGACATCGCCGCGATCACTGGCGCCTCGCCGATCCTGGTGCGTCCGCCGTTCTGGAATTATGACAAGCGCACTTTCGCGGCCTATCAGCAGCACGGCATGCATGTACTGCTGACCGACCTGAGCGCCAATGACGGCAAGATCTGGGGCTTCAACGCCAGCCCTCGGCGGCGGGCCAATATGCTGCGGCAGCTGTCCGAAGTCCGCGAGCGCATAGCCCTTGGCGAGTTGCCGACGGTGGATGGGGTGATTCCGGTGGTGGTGACCTTTCACGACCTCAACCGCTACACCGCCCGGCATGCCCGCGAATACCTGCAAATCCTCCTCGACAGTGCCAACGCCACCGGTCTGGCCACGGCGCAGAAGCCGTTTTACGACGACACGGCAGCGCTACAGCGGGCGGCCATGGCGCGCACCGTCAAGCAGAGTTCCGAGCCTGTTCGTTTGCCGGGGATCTGGAATTGGATATGGGATGGGGATGCTCACTGAACCCGCTGGCGCATTGCGCAAGCTGGACTAATCTCAGTGGATCCAATCGGAAAACCGTCCATGGAGGGGCGTCTGTCATGGTTTCAATTGAGCAGCTTTGCCAGATTGTCGAGTCCGGTTTCAAGCCGCTCTCCTGCGAATGCACCGTGAACCATGATGAAACCTTGCGGATCAAGGTTTTCGATCAGAGCACCGGGCGGATTGAGTTGTTGATCACCGGCGTATCCCCCGACAAACTGATCAGTGTTCGCGATATTTCCAACCTGATTGGCGAACTTCGTACAGAAATGCGTGCCGGTCGCCGAGCGTTCGCCGGTGTCGTGGCCTAACCGCGACTTCTTGTAGCAGCTGCCGAAGGCTGCGTTCGGCTGCGTAGCAGTCGTAAAATCGGAGATCGCGATACATCAGGCAGACCGCATTAGCCGGATTCACGACCGCTACGCAGCCTCGCTGGGGCTCGACAGCTGCTACGGATTGCATTTACGGCTCAACTGTCGCGCGGCAGCAGTTCATCAATCATCTGTAAGCAATGATTCAACCCCGGCGACACATCGCCCACGCGCCTGCTGAGAATAATCGGCGAGATCGCGTTGTCTTCCAGCACTGGAGTGAAGCCAATGTCGTCGCGGTGCAGCAACTGCACCGAGGCCGGTACCAGCGTCACCCCGATTCCCGCCCCCACCAGACCAATCGCCGTTTGCAGCTCGTTGGTCCATTGCGCCACCTTGATGTGCACGCCACTGGCTTCGAACAATGCGATCACGTGGTCGGCGTAACTCGGGCGCGGGTTGCCGGGATAGAGCACAAAGGGTTCCTTGGCCAGTTCCCGAAGGCTGATGGGCCTGGCGAGGAGCGGGTGGCCGGCGGGGAGGGCGGCCACCAGTCGGTCTTCGGTGAGCACGGTCTGCAGAATGGCCGGGTCGTCGATGCGGATGCGCCCGAAGCCGATATCGATACGCCCGGCCTTGAGCGCCTGCACCTGTTGCAACGTGGTCATTTCCGAGAGCCCCAATTCCAGCGCCAGAGGCTCGCCGCTGCGCAACCGGCGAATCAGTTCCGGCAGCACGCCATAGAGGGTCGAGGGCGCAAAGCCGATGCCCAGCCAGGTCTTTTCGCCCAGGCCGATCCGCCGCGTGTTGTCGCAGACCTTGCCCAGTTGTTCGAGCAGGGCGGTGGAGTGTTCATGGAAAAAACGCCCGGCGTCGGTCAACTTCAACGGTCGGCCGCGCTCCAGCAGCAGTACCCCGAGTTCGTCTTCCAGCTGCTGGATCTGCCGGCTCAGCGGCGGTTGGGCGATGTGCAGCAGTTCGGCGGCGCGGGTGAAGTTGAGGGTTTGAGCCAGCACCTGAAAATATCGCAGGTGACGCAGTTCCATGGGGCCTCCGGACGTCGATCTGTTAAATACCTTTAAGGTATCGAGTCAGACCAATTCTATATTGGCTTCCCGAAAAAAGCCGTACCAGAATCGGTTCCAGAACTTTAAGAACCTGACGGGTATCGCGACATGCTTGCAACAGCCATTGAATCGATCGAGACGATCATCGTCGATCTGCCGACCATTCGCCCACACAAGCTGGCGATGCACACCATGCAGAACCAGACTCTGGTGATCATTCGGGTGCGCTGTGCCGATGGCATTGAAGGTATCGGTGAGTCGACCACCATTGGCGGCCTGGCCTACGGCAACGAAAGCCCGGACAGTATCAAGACCAACATCGACAAACACTTCGCGCCACTGCTGATCGGCCAGGACTGCGGCAATGTGAATGCCGCGATGTTGCGCCTGGAGCGCAGCATTCGTGGCAACACCTTCGCCAAATCGGGTATCGAAAGCGCCTTGCTCGACGCCCAGGGCAAGCGCCTTGGCCTGCCGGTCAGCGAACTGTTGGGTGGACGGGTTCGCGATGCATTGCCGGTGGCCTGGACCCTGGCCAGCGGCGACACCGCCAAGGACATTGCCGAAGCGGAAAAAATGCTCGACCTGCGCCGCCACCGGATCTTCAAACTGAAAATCGGCGCCGGCGAGGTCAACCGCGACCTGGCTCACGTCATTGCGATCAAAAAGGCCCTGGGCGATCGCGCCAGCGTGCGGGTCGATGTCAATCAGGCCTGGGACGAAGCAGTCGCTCTGCGGGCCTGCCGGATCCTCGGCACCAACGGCATCGACCTGATCGAACAACCGATCTCGCGCAATAACCGCGCCGGGATGGTGCGCCTGAATGCCATGAGCCCGGCGCCGATCATGGCCGATGAATCCATCGAATGCGTGGAAGATGCCTTTAACCTGGCACGGGAAGGCGCCGCTTCGGTGTTCGCTCTGAAAATCGCCAAGAACGGTGGCCCGCGCGCCGTGCTGCGAACCGCCGCGATTGCCGAGGCGGCCGGTATCGGCCTGTACGGCGGCACCATGCTCGAAGGCGGAATCGGCACGCTGGCCTCGGCCCATGCCTTTGTCACACTGAATACCTTGAGCTGGGATACCGAATTGTTCGGCCCGCTGCTGCTGACCGAAGACATCCTCAGCGAGCCATTGGTCTACCGCGATTTTCAACTGCACGTCCCGTCAACACCGGGGCTGGGCCTGGTTCTGGATGAAGAACGCCTGGCGTTTTTCCGTCGGGACAAAAGTTCCACTGTCGTTCATCAAGCCTGAGGAGGGCATCATGCTGTTTCACGTAAAAATGACCGTGAATTTACCGGTCGACATGAACCCGGAGCGCGCCGCTCAGCTCAAGGCCGACGAGAAAGCCCTGGCCCAGCGCCTGCAAGAGCAAGGCAAGTGGCGTCATCTGTGGCGCATTGCCGGGCTCTATGCCAATTACAGCGTGTTCGATGTCGACAGCGTTCAGGAACTGCACGACCTACTGATGCAATTGCCGCTGTACCCGTACATGGCGATCGAGGTCAACGCGCTGTGCCGGCATCCTTCTTCCATTCGCGAGGATGACCGCTGAATCCAGCCTGTTCAGTTCGCTACGCTAATAATTACAAGATGAGGATCCACCATGAACGTCAAGATTTCCCACACCGCCAGTGTCCAGAAGTTTCTCGAAGAAGCCAGCGGCCTGCTCAATGAAGCCGGCGATCCGCGGGTCAAAGCGCTGGTTTACCGCATCCTGCGTGATTCGGTGAACATCATCGAAGACCTGGCCGTGACCCCGGAAGAATTCTGGAAAGCCGTCAATTACCTCAACGTGCTGGGCGCGCGGCAGGAGGCCGGTCTGTTGGTTGCCGGGCTCGGTCTTGAGCATTACCTCGACCTGTTGATGGATGCCGAAGACGAGCAGGCCGGCAAATCCGGCGGCACCCCGCGAACCATCGAGGGGCCGCTGTATGTGGCGGGTGCGCCGCTGTCGCAAGGCGAAGCGCGTCTCGATGACGGCGTCGATCCGGGTGTGACTCTGTTCATGCAGGGCCGGGTGTTCAACACCGCCGGCGAACCGCTGGCCGGGGCGGTGGTGGATGTCTGGCACGCCAACACCGGCGGCACCTATTCGTACTTCGACACCACCCAGTCCGAGTTCAACCTGCGTCGCCGGATCGTCACCGATGCCGAGGGCCGTTATCGCTTCCGTAGCATCGTGCCGTCGGGCTACGGCTGCCCGCCGGATGGTCCGACCCAGCAACTGCTCAATCAACTGGGACGTCATGGCCAGCGGCCGGCGCACATTCACTTCTTCATTTCGGCACCGGATCATCGTCACCTGACCACCCAGATCAACCTCGATGGCGATCAGTACCTGCATGACGATTTCGCCTACGCCACCCGTGACGAACTGATCGCCAAAATCACCTTCAGCGACGATCCGCAGCGTGCGGCGGCTCATGGCGTGAGTGGTCGTTTTGCCGAAATCGATTTCGACTTCACCCTGCAGTCGTCCGCCCAGCCTGAGGAGCAGCAACGCCACGAACGGGTCCGCGCACTCGAGGACTGATACCTCTCGAGCAGCCGAACCGGGCCACGAGATAACCGACCGTTTATCTCGTGGCCTTCTGTGTTTCGGGCAGGACACTAGAATGGCGGCGCCACTGATAACAACAATGAGAGTGAACCGATGATGCAAGCGCAATTGTTGAGTCATCGCAGCAGAATCTTCGACCATGCCGACCCGTATGCAGTGTCGGGCTACGTCAATCAGCATGTCGGCAACCATTGCCTGCAGATGCCCAGGGCCGGCCGACCGCTGGCCAGCCTCGATCATCGCACGTTCGCCAGCCTCGACCTGTGCCGCATCAGTTATGGCGCCAGCGTGCGGGTTACCTCTGGCGCGCTCGACAGCATCTATCACTTGCAAGTGTTGTTGCGCGGCAATTGTCTGTGGCGTGGCCACGGTCAGGAACATTACTTCGCGCCCGGGGAGTTGCTGCTGATCAACCCGGACGATCCGGTGGATCTGACCTATTCCAGTGATTGCGAAAAATTCATCCTGAAAGTCCCCACCCGGCTGTTGGAGTCGGTGTGCGAGGAGCAGCGCTGGCGGTATCCGGGGCAGGGCGTGCGGTTTCTGGAAAACCGTTATCAGCTCAATCAACTGGAAGGTTTCGTCGGCCTGCTGGCGATGATTTGCCAGGAAGCCGAGGCATCCGAGCCGATTCCTCGCGTGCAGGAGCACTATGCGCAAATCGTGGTCAGCAAGATGCTCGGCCTGATGAAAACCAACGTCATGCGCACCGATCCCGGCTCAGCCTCGGCCACGTTCGAGGCGCTGGTCGATTACATCGCCTGCAACCTCAAGCAAGACATCGACAGCGAAGAACTGGCGCGCCAGGCGCGGATGAGCCTGCGTTCGCTGTATGGGCTGTTCGAACGCAATGCGGGGGACACGCCGAAAAACTACATCCGGCAGAAGAAGCTCGAGCGCATTCACGCCAACCTGAGCGACCCGACCTGCAACGTGCGCAACGTCACGGAGGTGGCCATGGATTACGGCTTCCTGCACCTGGGCCGGTTCTCCGACAGCTACCGCAAACAGTTCGGCGAATTGCCTTCCGACACCCTCAAGCGCCGTCACTGAGATCAATGAGCAACCTGTGGCAATCATCAACCACCGACCGCCCTTTGCACAAAACGGATACAGGTCTGCACCCGGCGGATAGTCCGCCCCATCCCCACGCCCTAGCATGGCCCTGCCTGAATAAAAACAATGGAGGCGGCGGCCATGTCCCTGCGACCCGAATACCTTCACTCCCTGCTTGAAGAAAACCCTGAACAGGGTATCTATCGCTGTAAGCGCGAGATGTTCACTGACCCGCGGCTGTTCGACCTTGAGATGGAACACATCTTCGAAGGCAACTGGCTGTACCTGGCGCACGAAAGCCAGATCCCCAACAACAACGATTTCTACACCACCACCATGGGGCGCCAGTCGATCTTCATCGCGCGCAACAAGGATGGCGTGCTGAATGCCTTTATCAACGCATGCAGCCACCGCGGGGCGATGCTCTGCCGGCACAAGACCGGCAACAAGAGCTCCTACACCTGCCCGTTCCACGGCTGGACCTTCAACAACTCCGGCAAGCTGCTCAAGGTCAAGGACCCGGCGGCGGCCGGCTACCCGGCGAGCTTCAATTGCGAAGGCTCCCACGACCTGACCAAAGTCGCGCGTTTCGAGTCCTATCGCGGCTTCCTGTTCGGCAGTCTCAAGGCCGACGTGGTGCCGTTGGTGGAGCACCTGGGCGAGTCGGCGAAGATCATCGACATGATCGTCGACCAGTCCGCCGATGGCCTGGAAGTGCTGCGCGGTTCCTCCAGTTACATCTACGAAGGCAACTGGAAACTCACCGCCGAAAACGGTGCCGACGGCTATCACGTCAGCTCCGTGCACTGGAACTACGCCGCCACCCAGAATCAGCGCAAACAGCGCGAAGCGGGCGAAGACATCCGCACCATGAGCGCCGGCACCTGGGCCAAGCAGGGCGGTGGTTTCTATTCCTTCGACAAGGGCCACATGCTGCTCTGGACCCGTTGGTCCAACCCCGAGGACCGTCCGCTGTACGAGCGTCGCGACGAGTTGGCCCGGGACTTCGGCCAGGCTCGCGCCGACTGGATGATCGAGAACTCGCGCAACCTGTGCCTGTACCCGAACGTGTACCTGATGGACCAGTTCAGCTCGCAGATTCGCATCGCCCGGCCGATCTCGGTCAACCGCACCGAAATCACCATTTACTGCATCGCCCCCAAAGGTGAAAGCGACCACGCCCGTTCGAGCCGCATTCGGCAGTACGAGGACTTTTTCAACGTCAGTGGCATGGCCACTCCAGACGATCTGGAAGAGTTTCGCTCCTGCCAGACCGGTTACCAGGGCAGCGTCACCACCTGGAATGACATGTCCCGTGGTGCCGAACACTGGATTGAAGGCGCCGATGACGCGGCCAAGGAAATTGACCTGCACCCATTGCTCAGCGGGGTGCGTACCGAAGACGAAGGCCTGTTCGTGCTGCAACACAAATATTGGCAGCAGACCATGCTCAAGGCCCTGGCCGCCGAACAGTCCGAACTGATTGCAGTGGAGGCCGTGCAATGACCATGACCTATGACGCGGTGCGCGATTTTCTCTACCGCGAAGCGCGCTACCTCGACGACAAGCAATGGGATGACTGGCTGGAGTTGTACGCGCCGGACGCAACGTTCTGGATGCCGTCCTGGGATGACAACGACGAGCTGACCATCGATCCGCAGCGGGAAATCTCGCTGATCTGGTACGGCAACCGCACGGGCCTGGAAGACCGCATCTTCCGTATCAAGACCGAGCGTTCCAGTGCCAGCGTGCCGGACACCCGCACCTCGCACAACCTCAGCAACATCGAGCTGATCGAACAGGCCGACGGCCTGTGCAAGGTGCGTTTCAACTGGCACACCCTGAGCTTTCGCTACAAGACCGTCGACAGCTATTTCGGCAGCAGTTTCTACACCCTGGATGTGCGCGGTGAGAACCCGCTGATCTTGGCCAAGAAAGTGATCCTGAAGAACGACTACGTTCGCCAGGTCATTGATGTTTACCACCTCTGAGGCGGCCGTCATGACTCATTCCATTGCGTTCAATTTCGAAGACGGCGTCACCCGGTTCATCGACGCCAACGCCGGCGAAACCGTGGCCGATGCTGCGTACCGCCAGGGCATCAATATTCCGCTGGACTGCCGCGACGGCGCTTGCGGCACCTGCAAGTGTTTCGCCGAAGCCGGGCGCTACGACCTGGGCGAGGACTACATCGAAGACGCCCTCAGCGCTGACGAAGCGCAGCAGGGTTTTGTCCTGACTTGCCAGATGCGTGCGCAGAGCGATTGCGTGGTGCGGGTGCCGGTTTCATCGGATGTCTGCCGTACTCGTCAGGCCAGTTACGACGCGACCATCAGCGCCGTGCGTCAGCTGTCCGACAGCACCATCGCACTGTCGATCAAGGGCGAAGCCCTGAGCAAACTGGCGTTTTTGCCGGGGCAGTATGTGAACCTCGGGGTTCCGGGCAGCGAGCAGACCCGCGCGTATTCGTTCAGCTCGTTGCAGCGTGACGGCGAAGTCAGTTTCCTGATTCGCAACGTGCCCGGCGGCTTGATGAGCAGTTTCCTGACCGGCATGGCCAAGGCCGGCGACAGCATGAGCCTGGCCGGACCGTTGGGCAGTTTCTATCTGCGCGATATCCGCCGGCCGTTGTTGCTGCTGGCCGGTGGCACCGGTCTGGCGCCGTTTACCGCGATGCTGGAAAAAATCGCCGAGCAGGGCAGCGAGCATCCGCTGCATTTGATCTACGGCGTGACCAACGATTTCGACCTGGTGGAAATCGATCGACTGGAAGCCTTTACCGCACGAATCCCGAACTTCAGCTTCAGCGCCTGCGTGGCCAACCCCGACAGTCGGCACCCGCTCAAGGGCTACGTGACCCAGCACATCGAGCCACGGCATCTGAACGATGGCGACGTCGATGTCTATCTGTGCGGCCCGCCGCCGATGGTCGAAGCGGTCAGCCAGTTCATTCGCGAGCAAGGCATCGCGCCTGCGAACTTCTACTACGAGAAATTTGCCGCCAGCGCGGCCTGAGCCGCGCTGTTGTGGGAGAGATACATGAATAGATTCCACGAAAAAATCGCGCTGATTACCGGTGCCGCCCAAGGCATCGGCCGGCGTGTGGCGGAACGCATGGCCGCTGAAGGTGCGCGGTTGATTCTGGTCGACCGCTCCGATCTGGTGTTCGAGTTGCAGAAAGAACTGGGGCGGGACAGCCAGGTGCTCGCCCTGACCGCCGACCTTGAGCAATACAGCGAATGCAGCCGGGTGATGCGCACCGCCGTCGAGCGCTTCGGGCGCCTCGATGTGTTGGTCAACAATGTCGGCGGCACGATCTGGGCCAAGCCTTTCGAGCACTATGAAGAGTCGCAGATCGAGGCCGAAGTCCGACGTTCATTGTTCCCGACGCTGTGGTGTTGCCATGCCGCGCTGCCGTTCATGCTTGAGCAAGGCAACGGCGCCATCGTCAACGTTTCATCCATCGCCACCCGCAGCGTCAATCGCGTGCCTTACGGTGCGGCGAAGGGTGGGGTCAACGCGTTGACCGCGTGCCTGGCGTTCGAAACCGCCGGCCGTGGGGTACGGGTCAACGCGACCGCTCCCGGTGGCACCGAAGCGCCGCCGCGGCTGATCCCGCGCAACACCGCGGAACAAAGCGCTCAGGAAAAGCTGTGGTATCAGCAGATCGTCGACCAGACCCTCGACAGCAGTTTGATGAAGCGCTATGGCACACTGGATGAACAGGCCAGCGCTATCCTGTTTCTGGCCAGCGACGAAGCCTCCTACATCACCGGCATGGTCATGCCGGTCGGTGGCGGCGATCTGGGCTGACCTTCAGGAGGGCGTCGGCTGTGTTGAGCTACAAGCGACGCTGAAATGCTCTGACGATTCTGAGTGTGGCGTCGCTTGTGTTCAGGTTCTGGACGGCGTCCAGCGGGTACCAGATGCAGTCGACGATTTCATTCTGGGGCCGCGCCTCGGCCACGTTTATGACCGATGCCTCGTAGACATGATGCCTGGTGCTGGTCGTGTCCAACTCCATCAAGTACAGCAGGCTGTCGACCCCAAGCCCGGTTTCTTCATAAAGCTCTCTTGTGGCCGCGCCCGCGATGGTTTCGCCAGGCTCGATTTTTCCACCCGGCAGGGTCCAGCGCCCCCTGGGTTTGCGCACCAGGAGAATGTGCCGGTCCTGCTCGCAAATGACGGTTGCGCGTACTTTCATGGATTACCTGACTGCCGGTTGTCATAAAACAGTCATAAAAATGCAATATTCAGACCGCAATCCGCAGACGTGTCTGCTTCAAGGGTTAGAGTCGACAGGGCGGTTGAAAGTGCAATGGAATGCCGGAATCCTGACGCGACGTCTGGTCGGCACTTCAGTGAAGGTCGGGTGTAAGGTAGCTAAGTGGACCCTGGACTATCACTGCCGAAATGGAGGTGACTAATGAGCGTTCCGATGCTGACCAAAATGCACATGAACGGCTATGACGTACTCAGCGTGAACAGTGGCCCGTGGCGGGTGTGCACCAAAGGTGACCGGCTTGGATCCTTTGGCAGCCGAGAAGAAGCACTGGCCTATGCGGCTGCGCTTCCCGCCTACAGAGCCCGGTCGGGCAGATCATCGCGTAGCCACAAATCAGACAAATAGTGTGCCTGAAGCCCCGGTACGCCGGGGCTTCTCGTTATTAAAGTCGTGGGCTCAGTAACCACCACCCATCCCGCCCGTGGACGGGGAATACGCTCTGGCTTTTTGTTGGACGCGACTCCACTCGGCGCAGGTCATGAAGGCTTTATGGTCGACCTGGCCCCTGCCATCAAAACTGACACTGTACGGCTGCTGATTGCCGGCCTGGGTCAACTTGTAATCAAAGCAAGCGCCTGGCTCCACCGTGCGATCGGTGATCGATAGCGGCTTGCCGCCAATCTGCTCGACCTGATCCTTGGTCATGCCGGCTTCGACCTTGGCGACCAGCGGTTGGTCCCGGTAGATATGCGATTCCGTGTTACAGCCACCTGTCGCCGCCAGCACGGCGATTAGCGCGCATAGAGGCTTGTTCATGGCAATGCTCTCTAGTGAACTTTCGTTCGCGTGATGGTTTTTGCTTTCACTTCTTCAGCATAGCCCGCCAGCCGCTCTTCATCGCCCTGGAACAAGGAGCACAGCCTGAGCGTCGCCTCTGCGTCCACATCATTGCCGGCCAGGCGCAACTGCTCTGCGATGCGCAAAAGCTCTACCGCCGACCACCTCAGATCCGACGCCACACCTTGCAGGTCGCGCCGTAGTTGCTGTTCATATTCGTTAAGCCACATGATGACCTCCTGCAGTTCCCCGCTACGAAATAGTAATCCCATTTACCTCGATGGAGCGTTATGTTCGTCTGATCCAAAGAGAGTCGAAATCATGCAACAACCTGCCTACCAACTGCTGGAAGTCGCCAACGGCAAGCCGATCAAACTCTGGACCGAAGGCGTGCCGGTTGAAAGCGAAGCCCGGCAGCAACTGATCAATACCGCGAAGATGCCGTTCATCTTCAAGCACCTGGCGGTGATGCCGGACGTGCACCTGGGCAAAGGTTCCACTATCGGCAGCGTGATCCCCACCGTGGGCGCGATCATTCCGGCGGCCGTGGGCGTGGACATCGGCTGCGGCATGATCGCCGCGCGCACCTCGCTGACCGCTGCCGACTTGCCGGATAACTTGCATGGTCTGCGCACTGCCATTGAAAAGGCCGTGCCCCATGGCCGCACCTTGAGCCATGGCCGCCGTGACGAAGGCGCCTGGGAACGCGTTCCACAGCAGGCCGATCAGGCCTGGGCGGCGCTGAACCCTCGGTTCAAGGCGATCACCGACAAGTACCCGAAACTCGCCAGCACCAACAACCGCCAGCACCTGGGGACCCTCGGCACCGGTAATCACTTCATCGAGGTCTGTCTGGACGAGGCCAATCGCGTGTGGTTCATGCTGCACAGCGGCTCTCGCGGCGTGGGCAATGCCATCGGTACTCTGTTCATTCAATTGGCCCAGGCGGACATGCGCCAGCACATCGCCAACCTGCCGGACCGTGACCTGGCCTACTTCAAGGAGGGCAGCCGGCACTTCGATGACTACGTCGAAGCGGTGGGCTGGGCTCAGGACTTCGCCCGGCAGAACCGTGCCTTGATGATGCAAGCGGTGATTCATGCGGCGCGGCAGGTGATCCGCAAGCCCTTCGAGGTTGCGCTGGAGGCCGTGAACTGCCATCACAATTACGTGCAGAAAGAGCGGCATTTTGGCGAGGACATCCTGGTCACCCGCAAAGGCGCGGTGTCGGCGAAGAAGGACGAGCTGGGGATCATTCCCGGTTCCATGGGGGCCAAAAGCTTCATCGTTCGCGGCCTCGGCAACGAGCAATCGTTCTGTTCCTGCAGCCACGGCGCCGGTCGCACCATGAGCCGCACCAAAGCCAAGAACACCTTCACCGTCGCCGACCAGATCCGCGCGACCGCCCATGTGGAATGCCGCAAGGATGCGGCGGTCATCGATGAGATCCCGATGGCCTACAAGGACATCGACAAAGTCATGCACGCCCAGCGTGATCTGGTGGAAGTGCTGCATACGTTGCGACAGGTGGTGTGCGTGAAGGGGTAGGGATGGGAGGTATTCCGCTGGTCGGGAAAATCAACGGGAGTGGACAGCTCTGCTGTCGTATGGAGGTAGTGATCTATTCGCTGGGGCGAGGTATCTCAAATGACGGCGACTGATGATTTCAGACACCATGCGCATGATCTGATCGCGGACCTGGATGCGGCCACAACGGAAATGATGAAGTTGATTTCAGCTCATCAGCTCACTGGGCCGGAATGGGAACGGGTCACGAAATGGCAGCATGAAGCGTACGAGCGGTGGATGAAGTATCTGAATGCGAGTTCGTATACCGATTCCGGCTCGGGGGTCGATCCGGGGCAGGGCGAAGCCTCTGTATAGAAGCCTTTGTATAAAAAGCTGCTTTATAGCGGCGTAGCCCCAGCGTTTGCTGGATGTCTGCGCAAGTACAGGCTACATTTCCCGTTTTTCAGGATAGAGAAGCATCATGCGGATGTTGATAGCGGGAGTAGCGTTGGCTGCGTTGGCGGGCTGTTCATTGCCCGCATCCCTGGTGCCCGGTGAGCCTAATGTCAGCAAATACAGCGATAAGGCGCCCAAGGAATATGCCGGGTGTGTATTGCCATTGTGGCGCCAGGAGATTGCTGGAACGACGCAAACTGCGATTTCCAATGGCTATCGGATTACTGCACCGAGCGTCATCACAGCTGACGAAATTCTGGATATCGTGAAGTCCAAGGATGGCAGCCGGGTATCGCTTTACCAAGGGCCGCCATGGGCCAAGTCAGGAACGCTGCGCAAGGCTGTCCGGGATTGTTTGTAACGGTTTCTTCAGTAGATGACTCAAAAATAGTGTGGATATTTAATGGGTTGCGAGATTTAGTAACTGGATGGTGAGTAAAAATATCTTGTTACAGATCAATTGATTGGGTAATATTGCCCCGCGTTCACCACCACGGTTTATGCATTTTTAAAGCCCAGGCGTCCATCAGCTGCCTGGGCTTTTTTTTGCCTGGAATTTGGGGGTGACGTACAAGCACGCTGCCGGCAAAGCGCCAGCAGCGTCGGTGATGAGGTGGGTAAGCGCTATTGCTAAAACCTGTTGTTACCCGGCCGGATCAGCCTTGCGCCGATCACTGCCAGAAGGATTGCCAGTGTTTATAAGCCTTCTCTCGACCAGGACATTTCGCAGGGCCTGGCGTGCCGAAGGATCCAGTTGATGTTCTCTCTCCTTGAGTTCAAGCAAGATGGGGCTGGACCAGCCACGATAGGTTTGCTCGGTAATACGAGTAGGCGTCATCTATCTCTCCCTTGTGAGTCGCCCGACAACACAGTGGGCGAAGTCCTGTGCGATAAAGATCCTAGTCGAGGAAACGATTTGTCGCCAGCGATTGGCAGTGCCGACTGTCCTGCACAACGTAGGTTGTTGGTGATTCGGGCGTAAACTGAAAAGGCTACCTCATCAAAAGGAGCCGCATATGATCGCCGACCAAACGATTAGACAGGCGTCGGAGCAAAGCACTGTTTGGGACCAATATTTCTGTGCTGCGCTGATTGCCGAAAGCCATCTGACGGCACCGGTGGTAGGAGAAACCACCCACGAAGACAGGCAAAACATGCTGATCCAAAGAGCCAAAGCGCTCGCCGACAAGATGCTTGAAAACAGAAGATAAAACGGAGCCCGGCCATTGCGGCCGGGCTCTTCACTTATCGCCCCTTTGACAGGTCACCTGGCCAGGCTGTCACTGGGTGGCGCGATGGACTGCCCCGGTTTTTTTGGGCGCTGAGTTCTTTGTTCGTGGATCGTCTACAGTTGGTAATTCATGGATACGGAGATCGAACATGAAGTGCTTAATTTGTCACGCTGTCTCTAACACTGTTCATGTGGCTGAAGACTGGTCAGAAGTTGCATGCTCGGCTGGATGTGGACGCTTCAGGGTCTCGGCCAACCTGATTAAAAGCATGAAGGGCAGGAACGAATCCTTTGACATCGAGCGCACAAGACAATGGCTCAAGATGTCCCGCAATGACGAGCCGGTGCCGTTGATATCCCGCTATGACTACAACGTTGCCTTGTTGCATCGCGACACCGGGGAGAAGTCGGCCATCGCGCCGAGTCGCTCCAGGCAGCCGCTGACTTCGGATTAGATTCCGCCCCGGCTGTAACGCCACCCTCGGTAGGCGCTGCCCAAGGCTGCGATCTTTTGATCTTCAGCGGCTTCTGAACGATCCAAGAGATGCAGCAGCTGCCGAGCGACGCCTAACGTTCGACTGTCATGTAAAAACAAGCAACCTCCTTGGATCGCCCGTGTCGATATAAACATATCCGCGCTATTCGTCATCACACCTGTCCAGGTTGCCAGCGTTTATGGCGGGCTGAAAGCGGCTATAGCTGAATGTTCAGGAGGTGGCTATGAACTGTCCGCTGTGTGGCAATACCAATGCGCTGGAAGATCTTTCGTTCGGGGGCGGATTGCGCATTCATTGCGAACCGTGTGGTGGTTTCTATCGAATTTCATCGACCCTGCATGCCTTGGCTGAAGGAAAGTCTTATGACACCGAGCGCGCTCGAACCCGCCTGAAGAAGAAGCGTGAAACCGGCAAATTGGAGGATCAAGAGCCGGCGCTAGGCCCGGAAGACAAAGACCTACTCATCGAGCCGGGCTAATGTGTCGCGCAAAGCGAATGCAGTTCAGCGAAGGGTGCGTTGCGTGGGGGAAGGGGCAGCGACTATTTACAGAAGGACTCGCCTGGCCTTGAAGCCGAATTTCCAACGGATTCCAGGTCAGGCGAGCGTGTCGGATCCATGGGGCTTTAATCCTGATAAACACTTGAACGGCTCATTATCCAATCGGTTAATGAGCCTGTGCCACGCCGCACAAAACAGTCGCGGCGGCGGACTGAGATCGTGTGCTGGCAATGTTTCCCAGCGATACGACGCCAACCAGACGCTTGTCTCGGTTAAGCACGGGCAGGCGACGGAGGTGGACGTCCGCCATGTTTCTAGCGACATGCTCGATGTCTTCATCCTCATAGCAATAGCGGATGCCGCCACTCATTATTTTACTGATAGGGGTTGTTCCGGTGAGTCCTTCGGCGACTGCTCTGATGGCGATGTCCCGGTCCGTGATCATGCCAATCAGGCGCTCTTGCTCTTCAACCATAATGGCGCCGCTATCGATCCTGGCCATCATGCTTGCAGCCTCCTGGATCGTCTGGCTTGGTTTGGCTGTTAAAACATCTTTCGTCATAACTTCCGAGATCTTCATGAAAAAGACTCCTTTTAAAGGGATGCTTCAGTGATTACTGACTGTATATTTTTCGACTTGGAGGGGATGTACAGGGTTCAGAATGTTTTGTCTCCGCTCGTCATCGTGGTGAACCGGGATTCTCCAGCGCCGCTCACTTAGCGGCGTTTTCGTATTCGGGCGTTGCTCAAGGAACAGCGCAACACCGCAAACGTGCGGGAGGGCGGCTTCGGATGGATGGTTGAGTTTGTAACTTGCTCGATACAAATAATAATCCGTATCATTTAGTTTCAAATCAAGGGTGCGAGGGAGTGCATTGCCCACATAAAAATAAGGTTCAGGTAATGCTCAAAATGCTACTCGTGTACGGTCATCTGATTGCCACCTGTATTGCTCAGGGGAGGGTGCTGCAGGCAGATCAAAAGCTATGGAGCTGACGCAAGGAGGTGTTGAGCCAAGTGCAACGTGAGTATCTCGACGAGACTCAAAAAATCGTCATGCTCGCGCTATTGGCTCTTTGGGGAAGTGGCTTGCTGCTGGTGCTCCAGGGTTACCTCTATGAGGGGACCACGTATCTGCTCAATCAAAAGCTCTGGGCCAAGGTGAGTGTTGTCGCGCTGCTTAGCCTCAACGGCGCTTTGTTGCATCGAATCGGTTTTCCGCTGCTGCAGAAAGCTCCCTTTGTTTTGTTAAACAGCTGCGCCCGGACTCGCCTTGCCCTGTTGGGCGCTCTCTCTATGAGTGGCTGGTTATTTGCCGCATTCCTGGGGGTGGCTCGAGCGTGGAATCACGTGCTGCCTTACTTGCAGGTGATGGGGGCTTTTGCCGTGTTCTCGTTAGTGGCTTGTGCAGTGGAGTGGATAGTTGCCAGCACAGCGGGTGCCATGGATGATGAGTGGTCGCGCACTGGCAGTGAGTAAAACCTGATTACGCCGGACGCTGAACGACGAACCATTGCGCGTAGGGGCGCGTGCATTCGTAACAGAAATGCCGACCTGTTAGGCAGTTCAGAGTTCTTCGAACATGAAGATTCCTGGCCCGCCGTTCACCGGCGGGCTGTTCAGGTTTATTCAGAATTGTGTTCGGGACACTGGGCGCAACTCTGGATAGAGTTCTCACCGCTCACCCAGCTTCGGCTCTTTACCAGGCACGGAGTGCTAGGCCTTGGTTGGGCGAGCACCCATTTTTGATTGTTCTCGACAGAGAGAATGACGGCGCACGCGAAACCGTGCTCCCTTCAGGCACCGTCCCTGAGCAACTGGCTGAACGCCTCCAGTTCACTTTTTTCCACATCGGAAACCAGCACGAAGCGCATGTGGTTGGCTTGCCAGGACACCACGTTAAAGCCACGAATCGTCTGGGTCTGCCGCGGCTTGTCTGCCTCCGGCACGGGCAGGATAAACACATTGATGATGTGTTTGGCCCTCCCATAACTCAGCGCTGCCGTGGTCTGGTGTTGCAGATAATCCAGCCGTCCGCCCAGTAATGGAAATCCCTGCGCCGAGTAATCGAACACCGGCGGCGAGAAGTCGAGTTTGCCGGTGAACCAGGGCTTCACGGTGTGGCGGTCGGAGGACACCACATCGTTCAGATGCTCGCCCATCAACGAGCGGACATGGCTGGAAACAGCCTCGTCCATCAGAGGTTGCTCGCTGCCCGGCGTCATCACATAAAGCACTGCCGCCAAGGCCAGCGCCGCCGCGGAAAACGTCGGTGCGAACCATTTCTGCCAGCGTTCGACGGCGCGAGTCGCGGGAGCACCCGCGGCAAACACGCTGGCCGCTAACGATGCCGGCGCCGGGTAATACGGCGCCTGGCGCTTCACACTGACCTTCAGCAGTTTCACTTCATCATGCAGCCGCGCGCACTCGGGGCATGCGGCCAGATGCGCAGCTACATCCGCAGCCGTCGCAGGATCGAGTTCGTGATCCAGATAACCATGCAGCCGTGTCTGGCAAACCGTGCAGTCGAGTTCATTCATGATCGTGCAACTTCAGTAGTTCGAGCTTGAGCATCGCGCGCCCCCGGGCCAGTCTCGACATGACGGTGCCGATGGGGATATCGACCACCAAAGCGATGTCCTTGTAAGGCATGTCTTCGAGTTCTTTCAGCACAATCACCTCACGAAACACTGGCGGCAGGGCGCACAGCGCTTGCTGGATCAGCGCTGCGTTTTCCGTGTGAATAGCCAGCAATTCCGGGGTCTGGCTGTGGCTCAGTGCGCCTTCGTCATCGCCAATGTCGTCATCGAAAGCAACCCAATGGCGCCCGGCCGAGGCTTTGAGCCAGGTGTAGCTTTCATTGCGCACGATGGTCAGAAACCAGGCCTTGGCGTTGCCATCGGCGAAACGCTGCAAAAACCTGAAGGCGCGCAGGGCACTTTCCTGCACGACATCGCGTGCGGCGGCGTCGTTGCCAGTGAGCCAGCGCGCGAGGTTGTAAGCGGCGTCCAGATGGGGCGCAATCAGGTCCTCAAATCGCTTCATAGTGGCTTCCGCACTGTCACACCCCTATAACCGTGGTGCGTGGTCTTTTATTCCCTGAAAAGAATTTGTTTTCCAGCACGGAATAAACACTCATCCCGCAAGGTTTACCTCGTGTCAGCTACATCACTGTAGTCCGCCAGCGAGGACATACCGATGGACATTCAATCAAAACACCCATTGCGCACCGACGACTTGCTGAACCCTGACCGCCGAACGCTGCTCAAGTGCTCGGCGTGGGCCGGGGCAGGGGTTATCTGGGCCCTGAGCGGCGGCATTCCCCGGGCCTTTGCGCTGGATGAGGCAGGCAACGTCGCCGACCCCAAGGCACTGGCCAGCACGTTTCACTTCGTGCAGATCAGCGACTCGCACATCGGCTTCAACAAGGAAGCCAACCCGGAGCCGGCAAAGACATTGCAGGTGGCGATCGACAAGGTCATCAAGCTGCCAAAACCACCGTCGCTGATTCTGCATACCGGCGACATCACGCACCTGTCCAAGCCTGAGGAGTTCGACACTGCGGCACAGTTGCTCAAGGGGCTGCCGTCCACCGTGCATTACGTGCCGGGTGAACACGACACCCTCGATGAGGGCGGCGGCAAGCTTTACCTGGAGCGATACGGCAAGGGCACCAAAGGCAATGGCTGGTACAGCTTCGATGACCACGGCGTGCATTTCATCGCACTGGTAAACGTCTTCAACTTCCAGGCCGGTCACGAAGCCACCCTTGGCGCCGATCAACTGGCCTGGCTGGCCGATGATTTGCGGGCGGTGACGACCAGTACACCCATCGTCGTGTTTACCCACATTCCGCTGTGGACGATTTATCAGCCGTGGGGCTGGGGCACCGAGGATGGTGATCAAGCGATTGCGATGCTGCGCAAGTACGGTTCAGTGACGGTATTGAACGGCCACATCCATCAAGTCATCCAGAAGGTCGAAGGCAACATCACCTTCCACACCGCCCGTGGCACGGCTTACCCACAACCTGCACCGGGTGCGGCGCCGGCACCGGGGCCGATGACGGTGGCCGCCGATCAATTGCGCAATTACCTGGGGATCACCGATGTGCGAGCGACACAGGGCGATCATCCGCTGGCGCTGATTGATTCGACACTGGTCTAGGGGAGGGCGGTCAGATGAAAACGCGACTGTTGGCGGTGGTGTGCCTGATGCTGTCGATGCCGGCGTGGGCTCAGGAGGTGAAGATCGATATCAAGGAGTTCATGTTTGCACCCAAGGATTTGACCGTGGCCGTGGGCACCAAAGTGACGTGGGTGAATGACGACCAGATTCCGCACACGGTGGCAGAAACCCACAAGGTGTTTCGCTCGGGGGCGCTGGATACGAATGACAGTTTTTCCTGGGTGTTCAATACACCGGGAGAGTTCGAGTATTTTTGTGCGCTGCACCCGCAGATGATCGGGAAGATTGTGGTCACCCAGTAAACAAAGGGCGCTGGAAGGTCAAAAGACCGCAGCCTTCGACTGTTCCGACGTCTGCCGGCTCAACCAGCAGGTATCCCCAGAAATGACAAAGCCCCGAATAATCGGGGCTTTGTCGTACGGAATCGGCTGGCGGTACAGTTCAAGGAAGAGCCGCTTATTTCGTAGTTGGCGGCTCCGTACTGTCGCCCGCGTTGGCAGTCGTCACCCAATTACGCGTCTTTGGCGCCAATAATCGCTCGATGGCGCCACTCACCATGTTTTCCATCAAATTATCGCGCTCTTGTTCCTCCAGCGAATGTTGCATCAGCCAACTGGGCGCGCTATTGAGCAAGGCTGCAATGGCTCGACCCGCGGCCCGTTGCGCCGGTTCGCTCACGCGGGGTTTGGCTCCGAGCATCAGCAGCAATTTGCGTTCGTATTGCTCACGCAAGTGGCGAACCTGTTCCTGCTGCTCCTCGTTCAGGCAGCCACTATCGCGCTCCGCCAGTCGAAAATGCCAGGGCATTTCCTGGTGCAGATTCAGGTGGGCGCGGATCAGGCTGTTGAGCCTGTCGCGTTTTGCCGGCGCCTGTTGTTCAAGGCGCCCCAAGGTTGCCAACAGCTCTTCGTAGAACTCCTCGATCAAGTCGAGCAGCAAGTGCTGTTTGCTGGGGTAATGGTGATACAACGAGCCTGGAGTGAGCCCCAGGCTTGTCGCCAGCTCACGCATGCCGACCTGACCGAAACCCTTGCTGGCAAACAGCTCCAGCACCTTGCCCCGGTACTCGGCAAACCGTGAGCAACGCTCAGGCATAGGCATGGAAGCCACGTCCCGTTTTACGCCCCAGGTAACCGGCGGCGACCATTTCCTTGAGCAGCGGTGCAGGGCGATATTTGCTGTCATTGAAGCCGTCGTAAAACGCTTCGAGAATGGCCAGCACCGTGTCCAGACCGATCAGATCCGCCAGAGCCAGTGGCCCGATCGGCTGGTTGCAACCCAGGCGCATGCCGGCGTCGATGTCTTCGGCGCTGGCCAGGCCTTCCTGAAACACCAGGATCGCTTCGTTGATCATCGGCACCAGAATCCGGTTGACCACGAAGCCCGGACGGTTGCCCGCGGTGATCGCGGTCTTGCCGAGGGTTTTTGCCATGTCCAGCGCCAGGGCGTGGGTGGCATCGCTGGTTTGCAGGCCACGAATCACTTCGATCAGGCCCATCACCGGCACCGGGTTGAAAAAGTGCAGGCCGATGAAACGCTCAGGCTGGCTCACGCTGGCTGCCAGTTGGGTAATGGACAGCGACGACGTGTTGGAAGCGATCACGCACTCGGCGCTGACCTGCGCGGCGATCTGTTGCAACACGCGCAGTTTCAGATCGAGGTTTTCGGTGGCGGCTTCGATCACCAGTTGCGCGTTCAGCAGGCTGCCGTAATCAGTGCTGGTGCGAATCTTGTCGAGGGCAGCGAGCTTTTGCTCAAGCGTGAGCGTGTCTTTGGCGATCTGGCGATCGAGATTTTTATCGACGGTCGCGATTGCCTTTTGCAGAGCACTCTCGGAAATGTCGATCAAGGTCACGTTGAAGCCGGCCAGGGCGCAGACTTGCGCGATGCCATTGCCCATGGTGCCGGCGCCGATAACGCCAATGTTCTGTAGGTTCATGCGTATGTCCTTGTGATCAAACCCGTTCGAACAACACGGCGATGCCTTGGCCGCCACCGATGCACATGGTCGCCAGGGCATAACGGCCCTGACAGCGATGCAGTTCATGAATGGCTTTGGTGGCGATGATCGCGCCAGTGGCGCCCACCGGATGGCCCAGCGAGATGCCCGAACCGTTGAGGTTGACCTTCTGCGGATCGAAGCCCAGCTCTTGCGCTACGGCACAGGCCTGGGCGGCGAAGGCTTCGTTGGACTCGATCACGTCAAGATCGGCAACGGTCAGGCCGGCGCGCTTGAGCACCAAACGGGTGGCGGGAATCGGTCCCAGCCCCATCATTGAGGGCTCAACGCCTGCGTGGGCATAACCCACCAGTCGAGCCATGGGCTTGAGACCCTGTTCCTGAACAGTTTGACCGGTGGCCATGATCAGTGCGCCGGCACCATCATTGAGACCAGACGCGTTGCCGGCGGTGACGGTGCCGTCCTTTTTGAACGCCGGTTTCATGCGGCTCAATTGCTCGACGTTGACCTCAGCCCGTACATGCTCATCCGTCGCAAACGAAACCGTCCCTTTGCGGGTCGCGACTTCGATCGGCACGATCTGCCCGGAAAAACGCCCCTCGGCAATCGCCCGGGCAGCACGCTGTTGGCTGAGAAGCGCCAACTCATCCTGGGCCTGACGCGTGATGCCATAGTGCTCGGCGATATTTTCAGCGGTGATCCCCATATGGAAACCGGCAAACGGGTCTTGCAGTGCGCCAAGCATGTAGTCGACGGCCTGCATGTCGCCCATTCGTGCGCCCCAGCGCGCCTGCGGCAACAGGTACGCGCCTCGGCTCATGGACTCGACGCCACCTGCCAGCGCAGCGCCCGCATCCCCCAGCATCAAACTTTGCGCGGCACTGACAATCGCCTGCAAACCCGAACCGCAAAGACGGTTGACGTTGAAGGCGGGAGTCTCTTTCGTCAGGCCGGCATTCATCGCTACGACCCGGGAGATGTAGGCATCGCGTGCCTCGGTCGGGATCACATGTCCCATCACCGCGTGGCCGATATGCTCGGGCGCCAGGCCAGATCGTTCGATAGCGGCGCGGCAAACATCGGTTGCCAACTGAATAGGCGGTACATCCTTGAGTGAACCGCCAAAGCTGCCGATGGCAGAGCGGACGGCGCTCACTACAAAAATATCGGAATGGTTCATGTTGGCTCTCTTGAACAGGTCTTTTTTGTTGAGCACGAGTCTAGAATCAGCAGCGCCGCTGGCCTATGCCAAAACTGTTCAAGGGTGATGGCGTTTTTTGCCATGTTCAGATGTAACGAGAGAGGCATTCAAATGCGGGAAACGGATTCGGTGGCGGTTTACTTCATGTATCCCATGATCCATGCGTTGCGTGAGAAGCCGCAGCGTCTGCGGTCACTCCTTGAACAGGTGGGAATTGATCCGGCACTGATGGATCAGCCGACAGCACGGGTGCCGGCCACGGCTTTCGCCGCGTTGTGGCTGGCACAGATTCGTGAGTTGAACGATGAGTTTTTCCAGTTGGACTCCCATGGTATGCCGCCGGGCAGTTTTGCCTTGATCTGTCGGGCATTGATTCAGGAGCCGACGCTGGAAAAAGCCATGCGTCAGTGCCTGGCCAATTTCGCCTTGTTCCTGCGTGATTTTCGCGGCACGTTGAGTGTGCGTGGCAAGCGTGCGGTCATCAGCTTGCAGACCCGCTCGCAGAACAGCGAGGTCAGCCGGCTGGGCGAAGAAACGTTTCTGGTGTTGATGATCAGTCTGCTGTGTTGGCTGGGCGGGCGGCGAATTCCCATCGATCGTGCGGACTTTCGTCATCAGCGTTTGTCGCTGCGTGATGATGCCTTGCTCTGGGGGCCCAACCTGACCTTTGGCACCGAACACACCGAAATCGAGTTCGCCAGTCACTACTTGCGGCTGCCGGTGGTTCAGGACCTTGCCTCGCTGAAAGTGTTTTTGCGCACCGCACCGCAATGGCTGGTGATCCGCTTCCGCAACCAGCATGGGCTGGCATCGCAGGTTCATCAGCGCCTGCGCCATAGCCATTACAGCGAATGGCCGACCTTGCAGGACTTCGCCCTGGAACAGCACCTGAGCCCCAGTACCTTTCGCCGGAAACTGGGACGTGAGGGCTGTTCGTATCAGGAAATCAAGGATGAAGTGCGGCGCGGGGTGGCGTTTGAACGGTTGCGCCAGAGTAAGGCGAACATCAGTGATATTGCCGAACAGTTGGGGTTTCAGGAGCCGAGTGCGTTTCACCGCGCCTTCAAAAAATGGACGGGGGAGAGCCCGGGGCAATACCGTTTGCGGTTTCAAGGTCGGGATGATTGACCCATCCGGGAAGTCTTCTTGTGGTCTGTTTAGTTCGAGACGTGTTGAGCATTGCGCTCGGATATCTGCCTCAACCGATAATCGCTTTTTGTGGTGCATTCAGGTCGTGAATTGATCCCAAGCCACTCGGCTGCGCTCATCCGTGCCGTGCGCATCGGGGGTGATCTGCGCGAGGTCGTCACCTCTGGCTCTGCCTGCGCCGGTCTCTGCCCGGCGTACTCAGTGGCTGGCCTGATTACCGGTCAGGTGCCTGCTTTGCTACAGATCACACTCCGATGCGCTCTCATTGAGAGGGGCGGGCAGTTATCGTCAGGCTGACGTGACGCTGGTTGTCTTGCTCGCACGAAATGCGCGATTTCAGAGGTGGGTGATGGAAAGGTCGCTGATGATGCAGACCGAACCGTCTTGCGGGTCAGTGGTGTCGGAGTAATCGATCTGGTTGTACACACCGCCGTGGAAGGCGAGAGTTTTCGTGTCCCAGGTGTTGTCGAGGCGCATGATTGCAGAGGTGGATTTGACGCCATTACAGCTCGCCGAGACGGATACAGCGCCGCTCGAATTGGCGTGAATGTTGATTTTGAAAAGTGCACCGAGTGGCACGTCTTCCAGAATCGTCGTGTTCACCGGGTCTTCCTGGAGATAGCTCGACCGAAATCCCATCGTGATTCGGCCTTTGTTCCAAAACACTTTTACAGGTGGCCTTTCCGAACCCTGAACATGAATCTGGCTGATCACAACCTTCTGCAGCGAGTTGACCTTCGTGACTCGCATTTCTTGTCGGTTCCAGTGGTCAGCAGCGCTGGCGAACAACCAATAGCCCGGCTCTTTCCACTCGCAGCGCGTCCGCAGGGTGCTCTTGCTCGAAGCACCGAGCGTCGGCGCCGTCATTTGCAGCGAGCCATCTGGAAGCATCGAAACAACTTCCGGGCATTCAAGCAGTGCCCGCCAACCGATCAATTCAAGCGCGATCGGGTTGGTGTCGGAGATTGGAAGCGGTGTAGCGATTGTGTAGTTGCTGATGTCTACGGTCATGGTCATTTCCCTATTTCATTTGATGTCACCCTTTGCTCAGTTGAGCCTTACGTTTGGTGCTGCTGGGCCAGTGATGCGTTGGCTTGAATTGAAATATAGGTATTCCCGTAATTTATGTCAATGGGCATTCCCATAATTCAGCCGCTCCCACATTCCTATGGAGAGGGGGTCTGTATTTGGTGAGATTGGATGCGCTGAAATTCTTCTTGGGAGTGCAGCCACGCGCAGTACGACGAACGCCTCAAGCTCGTCCAGGCATTGAGGAGTGGCGTCCAGCAGAGCGTGTGTTCTGCCAAGGCTGCAACCGTTGGAGCCAACTCAGCCCTTCAACGCGAATACATCGCCCACCAGAACACATGCCCCAGAATTGAAATCTGCTGCTCCTGGATTTGCTGGAACGTGTAGTCCTCGTCCGGATGTTCGTCTCGGTTGAAGCTTCGCAGGCGAATTCCGGTGGGCGTGCGGTACACCTGTTTGACCCTTAGCTGGCCGTGGTGGTTGATCGCGTACATCTCGCCGTCGACGATATCGCTCAATGTGTTCTTGCCAACGTTCACGCCAACCGTGGCGCCGTCGCGCAGCACCGGCAGCATGCTGTTGCCGCTCACCGCGACGCACTTCGCGTTGCTGAACTGAACGTTGTTGTGGCGAAGGTCTTTCTTGAAGAAGCGCAGCCTGGCGCTGGCGCTTTCGGCAATCGCGAATCGGCCGGAGCCCGCTGCTAACTCCACTTCCTGGAGAAATGGCACGTAAACCTCGTCGTCATCGAGCGGGGTTTCGTCATCCCATGTCTCAATGTCTGACATTGCCACGTTTGGTTGAGTGCGCTCAGCAGTTACTGCAACACCTTTGAGCATGTCGCCACTGCCTTCAGCGAGCCACATAGGGGAGACACCACAGACCGAAGCAATCTGAGCAGCAAAGGCTGTCGCCTTCGATTTGCCGCGCTCAAGGTCGGAAATTGATGTCTGCGTGAGGCCGGCGCGCTCGGCAAGCTCGGTCTGGTTTAGACCGGCATGGCGACGGGCGATTTTGAGTCTTTCTTTAAATTCCATCCGCGAAGTATTACGGGCGCTCCCATACTCTTGCAAATCGGTATTCCTATAATCATGTGGTATGGGTGTTCCCGTATGGGCGGTCCCCCCCAAAGCGCTCAATGTCTGGAAGCAATGCGCGCCGTGCAACGACCACAAGTCCGGTAGCGTTGTGATCACCACAGCCTGGGTGGGCTCACTAAATTCAGAGCCGCATCATTGGCAGTGGGCTCAGTGGGTTCGTTAGCAATCGTTTGAGCGAAAGCTGAACTAAGCGAATGTGAAATCCTGCATCAGGAAAGGCCGAGAATATCTCACGTCGCTTCTGTCGTGAGAGTCCAAAAGTAACCGCACCACGGGAGACGTCGACCCAATCGGCTTTGCGAAAGACCTCTGCAAGGTTCTGTGGATCGCGATGGGACCGAGTTATTTTATGGTGGTTGCGAATGATCAAGATAATTTCTTGCGCCCAATCCAGCTTGTCGATTTCCTGAAGGAAGTCTTCTGCCAATTGCTCTGAGGGGGGCAAATAATCAAACGTCTTGGCCGTCCATATACCAAGATCATGAAATACCCCGGCCAAAACTATCTTTTCTAGATTCACAGCGTCCAGCGTACTGAGCGAGCAACAAAAGTTGATGACTCGGTACACATGATTTCGGTATCCGGTGAAGTCATTGCCGAGGTTTCCGGCATAGCGCTGAAGCAGTTCGTCCAGCAGCTCAATTTTGGTGAGCACTGTTCCATCCTCCTTGTTTGGAGGGGGCTACTTTATAGGCTTGGATGCCTTGCATAAAGGCGCCCAGTGGAGAATGCGAAATTGCACTCCACTGGAACACCCGTTTGCATCGACCTGACCAGTCATTTGCATTCGTTCTGACTACCGATTGCATCGGATTCGAGCAGCATACTTTGCAACCATGTACGGCAGAGAACGGCCAGAAGCGGTCGGCGGGATGCGCCTGGAAAACGAGTTGATTCAATGGGCATCAGAAATGACGGTGCGTGCGGACACGATGGCTGATATCTTTCCTGCGCACCAAATTGCCTCCAGTCGGCGCTGATCCCATCAAGGAAGATAGAAACAATGAAAGTGTTATTCATCGCTTCGCTAGGAATTGCATCGCTAATTCAAGCATCACTATCCTTCGCGGATAATGTTAATGGAAAAAATCTCTATTTACAGCGATGCAGCATGTGCCACGGAGTAGATCTTAAAGCAACAGGACCATTGGCTAATAAAAGCAATCCTCCTACGCCTGATCTAACAACATCCGCTTTCAAAAAGCGATTAAATGATTATCCGGGCGTAATTGTATCATCGATAATACTTCGTCCAAATGGAGACTTGATTCCAAGAACGTTGCGAGAGAATGGTGTAAAGCTATCGCCGTACGCTTGGAGGATTAAAGATCTGCGCGATTTAAATGAATACATGGGTGGTGTGATTTCAAAGAATCGATGATTTTAGAGATGAGAGGCAGGCACAGAAAATTAAATGCCATTTCAGATTTGAGGGCTTGTGGGGCGATGCCGGTGAGTCAGTCGACCTCGCGCGGGCACATCGCTAATGAACAATCTCCGATTAATACAAGCTCGGGTGGCTCTTCGCATCAAGCAGCAGTCGGCTGCGGTCGTGACAGGCAAGTAACGGCCAGAAGCTGCCCTTCATAGGCGGCTGCGTTCGTCCCCTGTAAACGGCATCTCCAGAGTCTTTGCGATTCGGGCCAATATCTTTGTGCATTTTTCAGAAACAATGAGTGGTGGCTCATTAATCATGTAAAGCAGGTGTTCGAACGCTATTCCAGCCTCGTTGTGATCGACATAATCCAGAACGATTTCACCACCATTCTCTAAACCTGCCTGAGCTAACGCATGGTCATCCGGTACTGGGCCGGTTTGTTCGTATGCAATGGACATCAGCGCGGTGATTTCCTTGAGCGCCTCTATGAAGTCGTTTCTCAAGTCGTGGTTATGGCCGCTCACTAAAAACACTCCTTCGATTAAGATAACTTGCGGTCGGCGTGCTTCTGGTCGATAGCGGCGCATCAAGATCGACTGCCAACGACCAAAAACAGTCAATCACCGAGAGCAACCAAGATCAATCAGGCGTCTTTCGCAGTCATGTACTTGCTGAAGTTGTTGATATGGTCGTCGAGATTATCCTCGAGCATCATCCGGTACTGCTCACAAAAATACTTCAACATCGCTTCGCGAGCCTGCGCCATTTCCTCGCCTGATTTGAAGTTGCGAGCGCTCACCCAAGCATTGAATCGAGTGGTGCCAAACATCATCGACGCGCTTACCTTGCCAAGGTCTCTGAACTCTCTAAGCTGCTTGTTCGACAGGTTTATATGCGCGTCTGCACGATCATAGAATGCTTCATCGGTCGCATCTGGCATTGCTGATTACCTTTCAATCATTTTCGGAAATTCCGTAATTGGAACACTTCCCGCATCGGCTAGCTACGACACGTAAACGATAAATACCAAGGTTTGACGTCCGCTATTGGCACGAGCCGTTTATCGCGCGGTTGCCCTTCAGCAAGCGTTGAACCTGGCGATAACCTGTTCGGCGACTCACGCGGACTCGGGCGTTTTCCCACCGAGTGATCCCCTAGCCCTCTATCGTTGAATGGACTTCCTATGCATCACCGCATCCATGCCGCTTACCATCAAGCGAAGTTTAGCCGTAGCCGCTGTGCCTGGCTGTTTATCGACGATGTACCTATCGAGGAGTGGCTATACAGTCACCTCGAATACCCCGATCTAGACCTGAATGGTCTTTCATTGATGTGGTTGTTGGACGAGGAAGAAGACGCGCTCGCCCAACGGCGTTTCGCGCCTGCAGAAGACGGCACATCGACGCCGGTTCCGCTGCTGGTCTGCGGCGATGACATGGACTTCGATTGCTTTGTGCTGATGACCGAACAGGTGATTGACGGAGATACTCTGCACTGGCGCCGTTTTGGGTTGAGCGTGTCCAGCGGCCTGGAAGTCGGTATTACCACTCGATGGGACGTCGAGAATCGCCCGATCAGTTTTTCCCTGGCGGACTTTCGCGAGGCGCTGGAGGACTTTTACAGGCTGATGAAAGCCTGAGGGGCTGAGTGAATTACTCCTGCCCAAGTCGAAAGTTTTGCCAAAGAGTTGTCCGCCATTTAACGAAATGATCGAACGCCAGGGTGATGAACCGCAAATGAGCAAACTGGGTTGCAAGTGTGGCCATGTGATTACCGATCAGACCGACAGCTCGCCCTTTAAGGCTAGCCTGCTTCGCGACGAGGTAGAAAATGAATTCTGGAATGAAGTGCACCGTGAGCTCAAACCTCTGATAGAGGCTGCGGAGTCCGGAGACAAGGCTGCGATAGCTGAGGCATTTGGCGAGTTCGCACCCTGGATCAGCGCTACTGACGAACTGCAAGGCCGGATATCCAGCATCTACATCCATCGAATGTCGACTGTCTACGAATGCCAGAACTGTGGACGCCTTTGGGTGCAAAAGGATGCCAGTGACAGATTTGTTTCCTATGTCCCTGAGGAAGGCGCATTTGGGGCGATCCTGGCAGTGGCATCAGGAGAGTCTGAAAATCGAAATTGAGCGCGCGTGATTGGCCGAAAGCTACAGTTGAAATTGGCTGCACTCGGCCAAAAGCAGACCATGGACACGCTGCTAATACGCCAGTAATGTGTGCCCAAGTCATGTCGCTTTACATCCTCACCTCATGTTGCGTTTCTGGCGCGACACTCAAGCCGAACAAGGGTTACACATGGACAAGGAACGTTATCAGACACAAACAGCGGAAAATATTATGCCACTTGTGTCGTCTACTTATAGTCAGGCATAGCCATGAATACCTTCGAAACGCATGAAAAGTTAATTGCCGAAGGCTGCAGCACTCAAAACTTCGCAATCAACAGCATTGGAAGTGACATGTATTGCCTATGCAATACAAATGGTTTTTGGTCAGTTTTTTATACGGAGCGCGGGATAGATCACCCTCCAATATTCAGTTCGATATCCGAAGAAGCAGCCTGTAAATTCTTCTATGACCACATTATGAAAATGGAGCATTGGCACATCGTAGGCTTTTACAAAGACAACAACTTGGCAGAAGCCATGGAATCTAAGCTTTCTAACCTTGGAATCCGATTTGTGCGCAATGACATACCTGCATATCAAGCACAAAATGACCCAAGATTTCGGATATTTATAGTGGGTAAAGATATTTTCAGATTCAAGGATGTATTCGGTGAGCCGTATATCAGTTACGCCTAACAAGGCGCTGAAATCGCTCATTTCATTCGCTGGGACGGCGCGCCGCCGCCCCTTAGCTTACTCGTTGGTCAGCGTCCGCTATGGGTCGGTTAGCGACCACCACGCACTGTGACTGATCCACCCTTGTCCTCCCTCAACCTGGAGGACATGCCATGAACACTATTGCTAAATATCGCCATCAGCCTTGGAACAAGGGAAAGCTTGTAGGGCAGAAAGCCCCGCTCCGAGTCAGAGATATCTGGGCCATCCGGGTCAGACTCCAGCTCGCGGAGAAGACACGGGATCTGGCTCTCTTCAACTTGGCCATCGACAGCAAGCTGCGTGCCTGTGACTTAACCAAGCTGCGAGTACGAGACATAGCGCATGGGGAGCATGTGTCATCACGGGCCATCGTGATGCAGCAGAAAACTCAGCATCCAGTGCAGTTTGAAATTACTGAGCAAACACGAACGGTTCTGGAGGCTTGGATGCATCAGGCCCATCTTTGCAGTGAGGACTTCCTGTTCCCGACCAGGTTGCATGGCTCAGATCATCTCTCCACCAGGCAATACGCTCGAATAGTCAAAGCATGGGTAACAGCCATTGGCCTTGACCCGACCATGTACGGTACTCACACGCTACGGCGAACCAAGGCATCGTTGATCTATCGCAGGACAAAGAACTTGAGAGCAGTCCAACTCTTGCTTGGTCATACGAAGCTCGAAAGCACTGTCAGGTACCTGGGCATCGAGGTCGACGATGCTCTGGAAATGGCAGAGCAGACAGAAGTCTGACCATCCACTGCGACGGTCTAGGCCAGACCGTCGCTATCCGACCCAAAGCGGCCGTTGAGTCCTCGCAGAATATGAGCCTAAAGCAGCCAGATCTGCTCCAAGCGGAACAGAGGTCATGGCAGTTCTTTAGCTTGCTCGCGCTGAGCGACGCTGGCGAGACACTGTTCGATGAACTGAAGCTCCTGGTCGAGCTCGACCGCGCGCTTTTCCAGAGCTTTCAACGCCGCCTGGTGCTCCTGCTGCACCTCTTCTGGCGCCTTGGCGAGTCTGGCAAGCTTGCGCTGCCTCCACGCGATATCACCGTTCAGGTCGGCAAGACATTTGACGCCTGATTCTCTCTTCTTAGCTGTAAATAGCTGGCACTCCAAATAGCGGATGGCGTCGTAGATTTTAAAGACCTCACTGCTAGTTTTTGAGTGCACGAAGTTCAGGCTGCCCTCGTTGAAGGCATGGTGCTCCTGGTTCTGCCCACCCCAGTTGACCAGGTCATTCTTGATGAAATTGAAATATGACAGGTCATAGTCAATGAACGGTTCCACCAGCGAAAAGGTGTGTTCCAGGCTGACCTGCAGGTACATGCTCTTCTTGAGCTGTGATTTATTAAAGTGCGCGGTTACTTTGACTTCATTTTCTATGCAGAACTCAAGCACCATGGATTCGAACCAGATACGACAATAGAGCAGCGCTTGACGCACATCGAATACCGAAAGCGCGGCAAGAATTTTCTCCTGGAAGCTGCCCACGTGATCAATGACTAGAATGCCTTTGTTCGTATAGCTGAGAACATTACTGGTGTACTGAACCTGCTGAGCATGACGCTGGGCAATAATACAGAAACGCTCCCAGAAAAGACGGTCATGGGTGGTGACGACCATTTGGATCCGGCGCAGGTAAGCATCGCTGAAGAACAGGTCGATGATGTTCGATCGGTGATCGGTGTCGATCGCATTGACGACGTCATCGAATACGATGAGCGGGAAGTTGTTCTTCTCAGCCATCGCCAAGAGGATGGACAAACCCAGCGCTCGCAGATGCCCTTCGCTGAGCACCGCAAACGCATCAAGGAATGATCCGTCCACGCTGGTGATCTTGATCCGATAGCTATCCGCCTGGCGGTCGAAGGTCAACGACGCGATCTGCTCATGGTCATCGTCGTGGTTGTTGATCGCGCGGTAGTACTCAGCAGCCTTGGCTTCGATCCCGGTGATTCGCGCTTTCTCCAGCTCAAGCTTGTAATCCAGCAGGTCGCGGTACAGTGTTCGGTACTCAGCTTCCAGATCCTTGAGCAACTGGTTGAAGTGGCTATTGTCGACTGCATCGTTGAGCAATGCCGCTTTTTGCTTTATCAGGTCTGCCATCTGGTCGTTGGCGACCTTGAACTCGCTTATCGCCAGTTTTTTTCTGTCGAACTGCAGCTTCAGCAATTCGTCAATTTCTTTCAGCTGCGTCACCCGTTCTTCGAGGCGGGCTGCCTGCGCGTCTGCCTGGCCAACCTCCCCAAGCTTGCGCTCACAGGCGCGCAAGTAGTCCTCGATCTGATCTGCACTCCGCGCGCAGAGCTTCAGAAACGAGTCGAGAACGGACGGCGCCACTTCCGAGCGATCGGTAGCGGCATGGAACTTTGCAAGCTCCACCTCCAATTCGTCCATGTTCAGTGGGCAGGGAACATCGGCGTGCTCATTGCCTTTCACCGCGCCGATTCCGGTCGCGACTCGTGAAGCCCAGAGCGCGATCCGGGCGTCATTTCTCTGCCTGGATTGCTTGAGGGACTCCAGTGCACCCAACGCCTTGATCTGCTCTCGCGCCCTCTCGAACGGGTTCATCACCACCTGGTCGAGGGGCGTCAGGCATGCGGGACAAGTTTCCCCGACCTGCAACTGTTCGATGGTCACCAATGCCTCATATACGGCGCGATAATTGACCTCGCTGGCCCTCTGCAGAAACACCTTCTCGATATCGGCTCTGCGGTGGAGCAAGCGCTGAGCGATGGCACAGATACGCCTGACCTGCTTTAGCGGTATAGCGAACGGGGCCTTGGCGGCTCGCAGGCGCTCAGCGCCACGAATATGCATTTCGACCGTGTCGCGCAGCCGCAAGACCTTTCGGCGCACATCGAAGTCTTGGTCGGCCCTCAACCCCAGCAGCCTACAACTCTCGGAAATCGATGCATGAAGGTCTGCCCTGTGATTACGCCGCAGCTGGCCCAGGCTTACCCGGGCACGTTCCAGGGTGTCCAGTGCCTCGGCTTGATCAGCACGCATGAAGGCTTTGAGCGAGAAGCTTTCAGGCCGGACGAACCGAGAAATGACCTCCTGGAGTTCTTCCAAACCAAACAAGGTGGCCAGGACATCGCTCTCGGCACTGCCAGTATCCTTGGAGCCCAGCAACGAAAATTCTTGAAGACGGTTCCGATCAATGAAACAGCCCGACCAGCTGATGCTTCGCTTGACTGGTAACTTGTCTGTTCCCATCAGCATGAGCTTGGGCTTCACCTCTCCCCGGGCGATGTACTGATTGATCTTAGTCTTGCGCCTGGCCGCTTCTTTGATATCGCCAGTGGTGCCGATTTCCAACGCCTCGCACAACGATGATTTGCCGCCGCCATTGGGTGCGTAGAAGATGTTCTTCAGCTTGCTGAAGCGAATGAAGGTGCCTGTGTCGTCAGGGCCAAATTCTCCAAAGCCTCGGAAGTTTTTTACGCGAAGGTAGTCCAACGTGCCGAGTCCGAACGGCGGTATTCGATCCAGTTCTGGCTTGCTGTCGAGCACCTTTTTGAAGCGTGCGGCGATGCGCTGATAGTTGCGACCCAGCAACTGGTCAGCTGCCGCTGTGATGTGCGTTTTGATGTGGTCGGAATAGCGGCCCTTGCCTTGGTTCGCCTGGTACATGCACCAGAGCAGCACGAGGTAAGCGTCACTGCGTCCTTCAAGATTCTGCCTGGCAAAACTCAAAAGGTACTGGCTCATCGCGCCTCCTCCCTGATACGCATGAGCGTAGCCGGACTGAAATCAGAAAGCCATTATCGCCAAGCCAAGTGTCGAGGCCCTTTGCTATTGTTGAGCTCTGCCGATCTGGGCCTGGTACCTCATAGGATTCAGCTCTGCTTCTTCATAATGTTGCTCGTTCCGGCCACGTCCCATCAAAACCAAGGGGACGACCAATAGACGCGACCTGCTAGGGGGAGCGGGACGGAATCTGTGATGAACTATGCCGGGGAGCCATAAAGACTTGGCGTCTGAGCTTACACAGGCGATTGTCCGCTATGGGGGGATTCTGTTGAAAAAGTAGCTCCCCTATTTGGCCTGCGGCAAAATTGCTGCATTGGCCAGCAGGGAAGCACGCAGCATGATGGGACAGTTATCGAGTGGGCAGGAGCGACTGTTTTACTCGTTCAACCTTGAAGATCACATCCCAGCCAATCACCTTTTGCGCAGCATTGATCAGTGTCTCGATCTAAGCGACCTGCGCCATTACCTCGCCGATTTCTACAGCCCGATTGGGCGTCCGTCGATTGATCCCGAACTGATGATTCGCATGCTGATCGTGGGTTATTGCTACGGTATTCGCTCCGAGAGACGGCTGTGCGAAGAGGCTCACTTGAACCTGGCGTATCGTTGGTTCTGCCGGTTGAGCCTTGAAGATGAAGTCCCTAATCACTCGACCTTTTCCAAAAATCGACATGGCCGCTTTCGGGACAGTGATCTGTTTCGCTGGTTGTTCAATGAAGTGCTGCGTCGCTGCATGGACGCAGGTCTGGTCAAGGGTGAAGGATTTGCCGTGGATGCCAGCATCATCAAAGCGGATGCGAGTCGGCAGCGCGGTGTACCAGGTGATGAACCGGTCAACTGGAGCGATCCGGCCCTGAGTACCCGCGCCGTGCGTGAGTACCTTGAAGCTCTCGATGAAGAGGCTCTGGCCGAAACGCTACCGAAGCGCCTGTCGCTGACGGATCCTCAAGCCCGCTGGACCGCAGCTCCAGGTGGGCCAGCGTTCTACGCTTACTCCACGAATTATCTGATCGATACCGAGCACGGCGTGATCATGGATGTGGAACCCACACCGGCTCATCGAACGGCGGAGGTTGAGAGCACCAAGACGATGATCGAACGAGTCGAAGCGCAATTCGACATCAAGCCGGAACGCCTCATCGGCGATACCGCGTACGGCACTGCGCCGATGTTGGCCTGGATGGTGGAGGAAAAAGACATCGAGCCGCATGTGCCGGTGTGGGACAAAACCGAGCGCAAGAACGACAGTTTCTCGAACAGCGATTTCCACTGGAATGAAGAGACTGAGGAATACCGCTGTCCGGCCGGCAACGCATTGCGCAGCGAATGGCGAGCCTTCAAGAATGAGCGTTCACACGTCACCAAGGCCAACACCATCATCTTCCGATCCCGGCAGGCCGACTGCGTTGAATGTCCGATGAAAGCCCAATGCTGCCCGAACACTGCGTTCCGTAAGATCGCTCGCAGCGTCCATGAAGCCGCGCGTGATGTGGCTCGGCAAATCGCAACGACACCTGCGTATGTGCGCTCTCGCCACGAACGTAAAAAGGTCGAAATGTTGTTTGCCCACCTCAAGCGCATCCTGAAATTGGATCGCCTGCGCCTACGTGGCATGAGTGGCGCGACTGATGAATTCACGCTGGCCGCTGCGGTGCAGAACCTGCGACGTCTGGCCAAATTTACCTCTCAAGGGCCACCGGTCACGGGATAGGTGCGTCTGCACGAAACAAAAACCCTAAAACCAACCCAATAACCGAGCGGCAAAGCTCAACGAAGGGCCGAAAAACCACTCAATGTGGTGAGTAGGTTCTCCAGTGCTGGTCGTGCCTGAGTTCAGGCCAGCTGAAAATCCGACTTTTTCAACAGAATCGGGGGATTGCAGACCTTCGCAAGAGGCAGAAATTGGCTGTTAGCTGCCGCGCCTGACCGGTTGAATCGACAGCCAGAAGCAGACATTCGAGAATCGTGCGCTCGCAGCCATGTTATGGTCAGAAACCGAAAAGTAACGCATGGAAATCAAACATGGATTTGGTTCGGCTCGTACCTGCGGCATACCACACAACGGACAGCTACTGGCACCTTCTCAACGCAGAGGATGGCTCAATTTATATTCTCGTCGAGTGTGAAGCGTCTTTTGTGAGTTACGAATGCCTGATCAAGCTCAACGACGAGGAATTGCGTGACTACCAGGGCTTGGGCTGGCTGTCCATTCAGCACCTGGCTAACCGAATCAATTACTTTGTCGATGATTACAACGGTCGACGAATTACGGGGCCTTTGCTCGAAGAAGCCATTCAGGCGTCGAAGCACTAGTCATCCCAAGACATCTGGCTAATGTTCGTCAGTCCGCAACTGGATGACGCCTAAGGGTCGATTGTAGTCCTTGGCAAAGGCAGAAATCGGCCAATATTGAACTGCCTGAGTCGCACGCCAAATCGGATAATTGAATTGAAAAAATCGTCGCTGCAGTTAACGCAGTTGCCGTGGTGTTGCGTTCAGCATTTTTTTCATCAGTCGCCGCAGGGATGTGGGATCTCTGTATCCAACTTGTTCGGCAATGGTGTCGATTGAGTATTTACTGTTTGCCAGCAGTTCCCGGGCTTTATTGGCCTGGACACGCTGGATCAGCCGCAACGGGCTATATCCGGTGGCCTTGTGGATGTGTCGAGACAAGGTCCGCTCTGACAGACCAAAGTCGGATGCGAGTGTGCTGACGCTGATAATCGCCGGTAGCGAGGCTTCAATATGAGCTGTCAATTGTGCGATCAATTCGTTCCCCTGAGCCATCATTGCCGGAACCATAAAAGGCGATTGCAGTTGCCGACCATCGATCAGTAGCGCCCGAGCAACGCCATCTGCCAAAGCTGGGGAGAAATGGCTTCGCAGAAGATGCAACATCAGATCGCTATGACCTAGCGCTGCACCCGCAGTAATCAACGGCGGATCGAGGATTACCATGCGCTCGGCATCTACCTGGCACTCCGGCGCCCACTGCTGGAGTAAGGGTGCCATCCACCAAGAAGTGGTTACACAGCGCCCAGCGAGCAGGTTTGCAGCCTGTAGCACGAATACCGCAGAACATGATGCGGCTACGTTACCCCCGGCCTGCACATGCGCGCGTAATGCCGGAACCAGCAGAGCGATATCCGCCTGTTGTAATCGGTGCTCGATCATGGGGGCGTCAGCCACTCCGATGCCGGGGATGATCCAGCAAGAGCGGTCATCAGGGTTGATAGCCAAGGGCTGAACCGCAATCTGCATACCGTGGCCGAGCGTCACGCAATCCGTGTTCACCCCACAGACTTGCCAGCGAGGTACAGCGGAGCCCAGTCGCTGGGCGAGTACGGCCGCCGTTGAAAGGATATCCAGAGTCAGTGCGACACTGGAGGCAAAGGCGCCAGGAACTACCAGAATCGTGAAGTCATTCATTGGCTGATTATGCACGAAAGATGTCGAATCGGTCGCTGGTTGCAGTGGTCGAGGGCTGACTTAATAACGCTTCCATTTCATCGAGCGTTAACCTGTATGCCAAATATCCTGATCAAGGTGCCTCAAGGTTCTTTTACTTGCGAACAACGGGCACTGCTGTGCGAAGAGATTACGAAAGTGGCCATCGCGGTCGAGCAAATCGGCGACGATCCACGTCAACGGGGCCTGTGCTGGACTCTCATTGACGAAGTGGCTTCTGGCTCCTGGACATGCGGCGCAGTGGATATCAGCGCTCAAGCCATCCCCTGCATTGTGCAGGTTAAGGTTCCCGGCGGTGTGCTGAATGAGGCCATGCGAAGCGACTATGTGCAGCGTTTGCATCAAGCAGTAACCCGGTCGCAAGCAGCGGACGACCTGCGGATCATCATGACTTCGATCATCCTTGATGAAGTCAGAGATGGCTTCTGGGCAGCCAACGGAGCGATTTGGCATTTGGCCGATTTCATTCAGGCGGCTGGGTACCGACATCTGCAAGGGCAGGCGGAGCAGTAAGGTATTACAGCTCGCAGGACATTTGTCGCACCACTGCGAGTGGTTGCTATAGGGCGTTTTCAGTCGGTCGCGGCCGGCTGAAAACGGCCATTTCCGGTCAACCGTGACAGATACGCCAGCAGGCCTTGCTGCGGCTCCAGATTTTTGCCTGGAGTGGGGGACGAGCATATCGGATTAACATTCCAACATTCTCAATGTCACATCTATCACATTTCATGTCGCAGATAATTGAGAACCTGCGACAGACTCACGTGATGTCACAAAGCCTTTACTGTCAAGCCCGAGTGAGTCGTCGCATAACTTAGAAGTTATGCGACAGTTTTTTAACGCCGCTACACCAGTATCAAAGCGCAAGGTCAATCGTAAAAAGTGAACTCACTCATCTTGAACGCTGCGCCCACGGCCACCCCTAAATTCATACGTTCGTTAGTCATCATCAGCCATATGACCATGCGAGGGGTGTATTGCCGCTTACCTCACGTAAATTCCCGAGACGGCTCCCCATTAATATGTATGGCTTGAGTGAGGCAGTAGCCGCGATTTCTGACTGCGCGAAAGAGATGCCGTCCTCCTGCGTTTTTCTTGAATTTTATTTGCAGTCTACTCAAACTCATCTCCAGGCCGCGATAGAGCTCAGGATCTCTCCCAATACTGCTAATTAGCTCTGCTCTACTGATTACGCGTTCCTCCTTGAGGAGCATGTTTTTTACAATGATGCCCTCAATATTTGTTAAGTGTATTTGAATGGCGTCGTCGAATAAGATTCGATTATTTATATCGAGCTTCCAGCATTGAGGGTGTTGAAGTGATGTCTCTGCAAGTTTTGTCATGGTTTCTGATTATAAAATTCATGAATGCAACAAAAAACAAATCGCAAAAACATTACTTATTTTTGTCTTCCGCAATGTAGTTCTAGGGGGCGTATTTTTAAGTGTGAGTTCTATTAAGGTGAGTGCACGGTAGGTCGTGGGCTTTCAGTAATATATTTGTAGGCTGGGCATTAAGCGCTTACTAATAGAATTGGTTTTTTAAAACTCTTAATTATCCAGATTCAACGTTGAAGCAGGTAATCGTAGGATGTATCGATCAGCCGTGGCTTGATCGACCGGTCACTCATTGTCTCTTCTCCATTCGTGGGAAATGCGTGGATTTCTCCATAGGTGTTTCGCACCCGTGAGAGCCCTGGGCTTGCTGCGCAGGCTTGAGGAGGAGTTTATAGACGGGGCGCGCGCCAGCCTTTCATTTGGCGACAGCGCTTTTTCATTTCATGACAAACCATAACCTTTGGTTGATCTTACAATGCACATAGCATTGTTTGAGTCAGTTTTTGCGTGGTGGTCATGCCCCTCTCCAGACGTACCAATATGTCGTCAGTGGTGTGCAAATTCGCGGGCGGGGTCTGAGAGTACGAAATCCTGAGGGGTCAGCTTTGGGCCATTCTCTGCCGGTCATGTCCGCGAAACGTGCTGGTCAAATCCGTTGCAAATGACTGGTCAGGCCGAATGTAAATGGGTGGGCAAGTCTGTGCAATTACTCAGAGAACGCGCCAAGGGCTTTGGGGGCATTCGGCGAAATGATTTGTTACCTGGGTACCATTTTTCACCCATTTGGGGCGCACTGGGCCATTTCGTAGCGCACGGTGAGTACCACGCTGATCTATAGATCAGCGTCTCTTGAGTCGAAAATCCTTTCCAATTAAGCGCTTGAAGCAGTGCTACGCAGCCTGGCACGGTTTCTGCATTTTTGAATCCGTGGATAATTGGATACAAAACTGCAAAAGGTGACTTTATGCAATTCGCTCCCGCTTACATTGAGCGTCAGCCCCTGACCGCCGAGGAGGAGGCTTACAACTTTCTGCTGGAAGCGATCTGTGGCGGTCGTTACCGCAAAGGCGACCGGTTGATCGCCGAGGACATCGCCACTGAGATCGGCATGAGCCGCATGCCGGTGCGCGAAGCCTTCCGACGCCTCGATGCTCAAGGCCTGGTGACCTTGCGGCCTAACCGCGGGGCGATAGTCAGCGGCCTGAACATCGACGAACTGCACGAAGTCTTCGAGATGCGCAGTGCCCTCGAGGGCCTGGCCATCCGCGTCGCCGTGGCCAAGATCGGTGAGCGTCAGCTGGCGGCTCTGGAACGCATGCTGGACGAGATGGATGACTACCGCGACGAAAGCGCGGAATGGGTCAGCCGTCATCGGGCTTTCCATGAATACCTGTGCAGCCTCAGCGGCCGTCCGCGTTTGATGAAGCAAATCTCGGCCCTGTACTCGTTGATCGAGGCGCCCATGCGCCTGTGGCTGCAACACGGTGAAAAGCCCTTGAGTGCCCGCCAGGAACACGCGGTGATCCTTGATGCCATTCGCTCAGGCGATGCCGACCAGGCCGAGTCGGTGGTGCGTCAGCACATCGAGGGCACAGTGCCGGCGCTGATTCAGTTCCTGCAATCGGAAAAATAGAATCGGGCTCGAGCCCGACCGTGTGTTGACTTTGAGTACTGCCCCGTTACTAAACAACTGGAGTGTCTGGTCATGCATAAACGCCGTGTGTTGCTTGCTGCTGTATCCCTGGGACTCTGCGCACAGTGGGCGTTCGCCACACCCCAAGTGCCGGAACGACTGCAAAAGGCCGAAAAACTCACGTATTGCTCTGGCATGGACTCGCCACCCTTGGTGTCTTTCGATGAGGCGCAAAAACCCAGGGGCCTGACTGTCGATCTGGGGCTGGAAATCGCCAAACGGCTCGGAGACAAACCGGTGCAATGGCGGGTCATTCCATTCTCCGGGTTGCTGCCGGCATTGCTCGCCCAGCAGTGCGACATGATCGTTGATCAGCTGTTCGACAAGCCCGAACGCCGGGAAGTGATCGACATCGTCAACTACATGTATTCCAGCCAGTCAGTGGTCGTTCCCAAAGGCAATCCCAAGGGCATCAAAACCCTGGATGGACTGTCTGGGCACAAGGTGGCAGTGCTCAATGGCTCCACGATCAAAACCTTGTTGGACGCCGAGAACGAAAAGCTCACCAAGGCCGGCAAGACACCGATGAAACTGGTGGTTTACAACAGTGACACTGACGCCTTCCAGGCGCTGCGTATCAGTCAGGTGGACGCTTACGGCACCACCGTAGAAACAGCAGGTTACTACGCCGCAATGGCGCCTGATTTATTCGAGGAGGGGGTGCCAGCCTTCAGCCGGATTCTCACGGGTTTAGGGACCCGCAAGGATGATTCCCAGCTCACCACCGCAGTACAGCAGATCATCAGTGACATGCGCAGTGACGGCAGTTATGTGCAGTTGTTGAGCAAATGGCATGTTTCCAGCGACACACTCGACTGAGGCGAGCGCTCGATGAATTTCAATTGGGATGTGTTCTGGCAATACCTTTTGCAGCCCAGCGGGGTGTACCTCACTGGGCTCTGGTTGACCTGCCTGATCAGTGTGCTGGCAATGGTGTTGGGCTGCGTGCTTGGGCTGGCAGCGGCGCTGATGCGTCTGTCGCGCAACCCGTTGCTCAACCTGCCGGTACGGTTCTATGTGTGGCTGATGCGCGGCACTCCGCTGTTGGTGCAAATCGTTTTTCTCTATACCGCATTGGCGGCCGGCGGCATCTTCCGTTTCGAGGACGTGGAACTGTTTGGTTTGGTGGTGCCGGGCAATATTCAGGCAGCGATCATCGCCCTGGGCCTGAACGAAGGTGCCTACATGGCCGAGATCATTCGTGCCGGGATCGGCGCTGTCGACAAGGGACAGTATGAGGCTGGGCGTTCGCTGGGCATGACCTTCGCCAAACTGATGCGGCGTATCGTTTTGCCTCAGGCGTTCCGGGTCATCGTTCCGCCGTTGGGCAACGAATTCAACGTGATGCTCAAGAATACGACGCTGGTCAGCGTGATTGGCGTGCAGGAGTTGCTGCTGAGTACGCAAATGGTCACGTCGGCGACATTCCGGGTATTTGAACTGTACCTGGTGGTGGCGATTTATTTCCTGCTGCTGACCACCCTCTGGGGTTTCTTCCAGCGTTGGCTGGAAGCGCGTTTCGGACAGTCCGATCGACCCGCACCGCCAGCGGCCGGCAGTCGCATGTTTGGCCGCGGCACGCTCAAATTGCTGAGAGGGCGTTAAGCATGGCGCACAAAAGTGAAGAACTGATTATCGAGGCCCTGGACATTCATAAGTCTTTTGGCGACCTGGAGATTCTCAAGGGGATTTCCTTGCAGGTGCGGCGCGGTGAAGTGGTGGTGTTGATCGGTGCATCGGGTTCAGGCAAGACCACCTTCATTCGCTGCATTAATCTGCTGGAGGACATTCAAGGCGGGCGCATACGCGTCAACGGTCGCTCCATGGGGTATCGCGAGCGCGCCGACGGCAGCCTGGTGCGCGACTCCGAGCGCAACATCGCTCGCCAGCGTCGGGACATCGGCATGGTCTTTCAACGTTTCAATCTGTTCCCCCACATGACCGCGCTGGAAAACATCATTGAGGCACCGATCCAGGTGCTCGGCGTGCCACGCGCCGAAGCGTTGGAACAGGCCCGGGCCTTGCTCGCCCGGGTCGGCCTGGCGGACAAGGCCATGCATTACCCGTCGATGTTGTCCGGTGGACAGCAGCAGCGCGTGGCAATCGCCCGGGCGTTGGCGATGAAACCTCAAGCCATGCTGTTCGACGAGCCCACCAGCGCCCTGGATCCGGAAACCGTCGGCGAGGTCCTGCAGGTGATGAAGCAGTTGGCCGATGACGGCATGACCATGGTAGTGGTCACCCATGAAATGGGTTTTGCCCGGGAAGTCGCTGATCGCGTGGTGGTTCTCGATCAGGGCGAACTGATTGAGCAGGGTCCGCCGGAGCAGATCTTCAGTCGACCGACACACCCGCGAACTCGGGCCTTTCTCAGTCGCGTGCTGTGACCTTCTCAGTCAGGGTTTTTTACCCGGCAATGGAACCGGATACCTGCGGCCATTGAATCTTTGTTTGGAAGAGCTTTTGCCATGTTGAAATTTTCTGCCCACGAATATCCCTATCCGTCGCAACGTCAGAGTGTGTTTGCCCGCCGTGGCATGGTCGCGGCTTCACAGCCACTGGCCGCCGAGGCCGGCATCGAAATCATGCGCAACGGCGGCAATGCCATTGATGCCGCGATCGCTACAGCGGCGGCGCTAACGGTAGTTGAACCCACCGGCTGCGGCTTGGGCGGCGACGCCTTTGCTCTGGTCTGGAGCAAAGGCCAATTGCACGGACTGAACGGCAACGGCCAAGCGCCGGCGGCACTGACGATCGATGCAGTCAAGGCGTGTGGTCACGAGCGGATGCCGCTTTATGGCTGGACGCCGGTCACGGTGCCCGGTTGTCCTTCGGCCTGGGCGGAGTTGTCCAGACGGTTCGGCAAGCTGCCCTTTGCCGAGTTGCTGCAGCCCGCGATCAGTCTGGCCCGGGAGGGCTTCCCAGTGTCGCCGGTGGTCGCCCGACAATGGCAGACTGCTGTGGATGAATTCAGCCCCCATCGAGACCCGGTGCTAGACGCCTGGTTCGACACGTTCCTGATTGATGGCCGTGCGCCAAAGGCCGGTGAATTATTCCGCAACCCGGCGCAAGCCCGAACGCTGGAAGAACTGGCGGACAGCGCTTGCGAAAGCCTCTATCGCGGCGCTCTGGCTCAGCGGCTGGATGCCCATTCCCGCGCCACCGGCGGCTACCTGCGAGCCAGCGACCTGCAGGACTATCGCGCCCAATGGGTGGACCCGATCAGCATCAATTACCGCGGCTACGATGTGTGGGAAATCCCTCCAAGCGGGCAAGGATTGGTGGCCCTGATGACCCTGAAAATCCTTCAGGGTTTCGACTTCGATCACCGAGACAGCCAGCAGACCTGGCATCGTCAATTGGAAGCCATGAAGCTGGCCTACAGCGATGGCCTGCATTACATCACCGATCCGCTGCACATGCGTGTGGCGGTGGCTGATCTTCTCAGCGACACCTATAGCAGCCAACGCCGTGAACAGATCGTTGATCAGGCTCAGCAACCTGATCCCGGCGATCCTCACGCCAGCGGTACGGTGTACCTGGCCACGGCAGATGCGCAGGGCAATATGGTGTCCTTCATCCAGAGTAACTACCACGGCTTCGGTTCTGGCGTGGTGCTGCCAGACAGCGGCATCGCCTTGCAGAACCGTGGGCAGGAATTCAGTCTCGACCCTGACCACGCCAACTGCCTGGCACCGGGCAAAAAGACCTTCCACACCATCATTCCTGGCTTCATCAGTAAAGGTGACGCGCCGGTGGGACCGTTCGGCGTCATGGGTGGCTACATGCAGCCCCAAGGCCATGTGCAGATGGTCATGAACCTGGTGGATTTTGGTCTCAATCCTCAAGCTGCGCTGGATGCACCGCGATGGCAATGGCTGGGAGGCATGAAAGTCGGCATCGAGCAGGGGGCGTCGAGGGACTTGGCCGCTTCGCTGGCCCGGCGCGGACATAAGGTTCAGGTCGATTGCGACCTGATCAACTATGGCCGAGGGCAGATCATCATCCGCGACCCGGACACCGGTGTGTTGTGCGGCGGCACCGAGCCGCGGGCCGATTCCCATATTGCTGTGTGGTAACGGGTAGCTGAAAACAAACGAAGACGACTCGGTCTCTTCTGCGTGAGAAATACGCTGTGCATCCGTGCGCGGAACTGATGCACAGCGTGGCCTCGCGTGTTCTCTAGCCTTCTTCGACTGGACGTGGTTGGGGCGCGGTAGGTTCAGTGGAGATTGCTGGGGCTTAGAGGGGCTGCTCGCTCGCATCCCCAGAAACGACAAAGCCCTGAAAACACTTCAAAACCACTGATTGCTAAAGCAATCAGGATCCGAAAGTAGCTCACTCGGTCGAAGGGACGGATGCTTTGCTGCCCAAGCGGATCAGCTCATTGGAAAAACACAGGCCGACGATGATCAGTACCGCTCCTGCGTACAGGCTTTCGCGCGGTACTTCATTGAGCACCACAAACGCCAGCAGCGCGGCGAACAACGGCTCGGTCAGCATTGCATTGATGACGATCCCTGTCGCTGATTTGTCGTTCGATAGAATGCCGCCCCATATCGATGGGACGTTTACTCCCATGCATCGCCGTGAAGGAGTGCTGAAGCGGATGGTTGAGGTGATTGCGGGTGGCGAGAAAAACGACTTTGGCCTTGGCAATCATCGGAATATGCTCGGCGAGCTCGATAAATCAAGTCAAGGCCTTGAAGGTAGTCAGATACGGCAACAGCGTTAAGCCACTTACTCCTTCCGGGCAGATTCCGGAGCAGGGATAATGCGCCTTTCCCACCAATCGGGTGAATCAATCGCCCAGCACAAGCAGCCGCCTGGACTCGGCTGCCACCACTACAGGAAGGAGCTTTTACATGTCATACCGGCTTGCCATTTTCGACTTTGACGGCACGCTCGCTGATTCCTTTCCGTTCTTTGTTTCAGTGTTCAACCAGGTCGCTGACAGGCACGCATTCAGTCGAATTCACCCGCAAGAGTTGGACGGTTTGCGCAAGCAGGGGGCTCGGGAGATCATGGCTCATATCGGAATGCCTCGCTGGAAGTTGCCTCTGGTGGCGCGAACCTTCATGAGCTTGATGAAGAAACATCGAAGCTCGATCCCACTGTTCAATAACATTGCAAATACCCTCGCCCATCTTGACGAGAGAGGACTGATTCTGGCGGTGGTATCTTCTAACTCCCAAGAAAATATCAAGCAAATTTTGGGCTCCAGCTGTCAACATATCCGGGCCTTCGAGTGCGGCGCCTCCATTTTCGGCAAGGCGTCTCGCTTGCGCCGGGTCATGCGCAAATTCGACGTGGCGCAAGAGGAAGTTATCTACATCGGCGACCAACCTACGGATGGTGAAGCAGCTGCGACTGCCGGTATCGCCTTTGGTGCGGTCGCCTGGGGGTATGGAGCATATGATGCATTCCACAGTCTTCAGTCCCATGAGTGGTTCGCCGATGTGAGCGAATTACGGCGACTGGCAGGAAGTGATACGCACCTTGAGTCATCCGCAAGTTTATAGGCTTGACCATTGAGTGGCGATTTCAGTCGATTTCAACAATCAGCCTCTGGCCGAAAGCTGTCAGTGGTGAGGGGAAACTTTCGACCCAAGGCAGCCGTTGAGACCTATGTGTTGTCGCTTTATGTTATTCGTTTTCATGGAGGATTCTGACTGATGGCACGCGTGGGATTGATACTGACACCCGGTTTTGCGGACTGGGAATATGCTTTCATTGCAGGAACTGCATCCCCGTTCTACGGGATCGACGTTAGGTTTTTCGCCTCTACTACGGGACAGTTCCGCTCGCAGGGTGGATTGGCAGTAACTGTGAATTGCAGCTTGCAACAATGCCTGGACTGGAAACCGGACGTTGTTGTCGTCATCGGTGGAATGATCTGGGAACGTGCAGATGCACCGGATATTCGGGACTTTCTTCATACTAGTCGTTCAAGTGGCGCGACAATTGCCGGTATCTGTGGGGGAACGCTGGCACTTGCGAGAGCCGGGCTTCTCGACACGGTTTCTCATACCTCGAACAGCGCTGACTTTTTACAACAGAATGCCGCAGGTTATGAAGGGTCCTCGCTTTTGCTGACCGCATCATAACTGCGCCAGGTCCTGCTCCCGTTAGCTTTACCTGCGCAGTGTTCGAAGCTGCCGGGTTATCTTCAGAGATCATTTCTCAGTTCAGGTCAATGTTGGCAGCAGAACACGGGTGACCGCTTCGTCCTGAAAAAACAGCCAACCAGGTGATGTGCTCGAGTGTCCGCTCTTGGCCGATTCTGTTGAAAAAGTCGGCTTCGGTTTCCACGGCAGAAAAGTACGTGCCTGAGATTTAAATCTGTGTTTTGGGCAGAAGGTTCAGGACTCGGATTTCAATCTCGGACGCGTACTTTTCTGATGCGCAAACCAAGGCCGACTTTTTCAACAGAATCGGCCCGAAAGCTTCAAAAAAATGCCCGGACTTAGCCGGGCTCGTTAAAAAAAATTCAGCGCGAATCCACCTCTTTCGCGATCTCGACGGATGATTTTTCCCTGCGCCTCTGAAGCCAGCTATAGAACGCATGTACCGGATGGAGGACGGCGGTAAGCACGCCAAGCAGCAGGATGATGAAAATGATGATCAGCGGGATGCTTTCGTGCGAGAACATGGTGGGTTACTCCTGTATTCACTATGTCGGAACCCACAGGCTAGACGCATAGAACAATGTTTTTGATGAACGTATATTCATCCTCGGGTTCGTCAATTGTGCTACGGAGAGAGTCGCCAAACTGATTATGAATGTGCTTTGTACGGTGGCTGTGGCGAGGCCGAGATCTACTGCTTAAGCATCAAACTGCGCCATAGGATCACAGTTGGTGCTACAGGCACGACGTCCGTTTGCTGCGCTTCCGGTTTCGGCAACTCTAGTGTCGTCAACTCGCTCAGCCCGGATGAAGAATGCTGGCGTGCTAAAAGTTTGTCGGGCTCTTCGGTCGACTCATCGATAGGCGGCTTAGTCATTTGATCGAAACAACGACCTTGCCTTTGGCTCGTCCCTGCTCGACATACTTCAACGCCTCTGCCGTTGATTCAAAGGGGAAGGCGCGGTCAATCACCGGTTTGATGATGCGGGCCTCGATGAGCGCGGTTATTTGTTGCAGTTGGGCGCCGTTGGCCCGCATGAATACAAACCTGTAGCTGACGTCTTGCTTGCGGGCCTTGCGCCGAATACCGAGGCTCAGCAGGCGCATGATTTGCTTCAATGGCCAGGACAAATCTTGCTCCTGTGCGAACTGCGCAGTGGGTGGCCCAGAGATGGAAATGAGCTGGCCACCTGGCTTGAGCACCTTGAGTGACTTCTCCAGGACATCGGCGCCGAGACTGTTCAACACTACGTCGTAGTCGTGCAAGACACTTTCGAAGTTCTGCTGTTTGTAGTCGATCACCAAATCGGCCCCCAATGCCTTCACCCATTCGACATTCGCAGTGCTGGTGGTTGTAGCGACAAACGCACCGAGGTGTTTGGCGAGCTGGATGGCGAGGGTGCCGACGCCGCCGGAGCCGGCGTGAATCAGCACTTTCTGACCCTTTTTCAGTTGGGCGGTTTCGACCAGCACTTGCCAGGCGGTCAGTGCAACCAAGGGGAGGGACGCGGCTTGTGCCATGCTGGTATTGGCAGGTTTCAGGGCGATCGCGTTCTCGTTCACGGCGATCAATTCGGCGAACGTGCCGATCCGCGCTTCCGGTGGGCGAGCGTACACTTCGTCTCCCGGTTTGAAGCGTGTCACCTTCGAGCCCACCTCAATCACGACGCCTGCCAGATCGTTACCCAGGATCAACGGAAATGAGTAGGGCAGGATCAGCTTGAATTCGCCTTTGCTGATCTTCGAATCCAGCACGTTGACACTGCTGGCGTGTACCTCGATCAAGGCGTCGTGGGCACCCACTGCGGGGGCGGGCGCTTCGCCAATCCGCCCGGGGTTCTTGCCATAGCGATCAATTAGAAATGCTTTCATCGTGGTGCAGCTCTTTTCGGTTGTAAGGAGGGTAGCCGGTGTGTTGCGGCGTTGCTGCGCCGTGTTGTCAGGCATCGAGGAACGCCTGCGCCTTGGCCACAAAGTCAACGTGGTGTTGGAAAATACCGCCGTGCCCGGCATCCTCATAAATCACCAGTTGTGCGTTGGGGATACGCTTTGCCAGTGCACTCGAGTTAACGCTGGGCACCATGATGTCGTTGTCGCCGTTGACGATCAGCGTCGGCGTCCGCAAGCGTCTGAGGTCTTGTGGCGCCTGTTTGCCCCACGCAGTGATGGCTTTCAACTGCCGCAGGAAAGCGCTGGGCGTCGGGCCTTTGTCGCGATTTTTTTTGCGTGCTTTCAGGCGTTGTAAATACTGCGAGGCGGATCGACGACCATTGGGCGTCGAAGTAAAGAACAGGTAGAACTTCGGATCGCGCCAGGTCAGCAAGCCTTTGAGCATCAATGGCCATGTCACCGAGCCGACCTTGTCGATACCGCTGCCGCCGGCTGGTCCGGTGCCGGTCAGAATCAAACGCCGCACCAAATCAGGCGCCTTCAGGGCGATGTCCTGAGCGACGAAGCCGCCGAGGGAGAAACCGAGCACATCAACGGTTTCCAACCCCAGCGCATGAATCAGCTGGATGGCATCGTCAGCCATTTCGCCGACGGTCAGTGGTGCGCTTCCGCCAGAGCCGCCGATGCCGCGATAGTCGGTGGTAATGACGCGTCTGGTTTGTGCAAGGCCATCGATGATCGCGGGGTCGAAGTTGTCCAGCACCGCGCCCCAATGGTTGAACAGTACGAGGGGCACACCGGTTGCTTGGCCGGTATCGCGATAGGCAAAGGGAATGCCGTTGACCGTGATCGACTGGTTCGTCGCGTTGATGAACGACGTCTGTGAACCCGAGGGCGTACTTGTCTGCGTTGAATTCATTGCTACTCCGGACAGTGGCCGGGTTCGATGCAGTGCCTTGCGCCTGCATCGAATCCGGCGCGGATACTCGCTACCAAAAGATCACGGTTGGGTCTGGTAGCGCTGGGCGACTGCAGACTGGCGGATTTGCCCCAGCAGGCCCTGACGTGCTCTCTGCAGCTCATCCCAGCGTTCCGCTTCGTGCAGCGGCGGGATGGTCACCGGTTCACGACGATCAAAACCGACTAGGGCGGCATCCACCAGATCGCCCACTTCCATGATTTCGCTCAAGGTGTTGATGTCGACGCCGGAGCGATCCCAGATCTCCGTGCGGGTGGCGGCGGGCAGCACGGCCTGCACGTAGACGCCCTGAGGCGAAAGTTCCAGGCTCAGGCCCTGGGAAAGGAACAGCACAAATGCCTTGGTCGCACCGTAGACTGTCATGCCGAACTCCGGCGCGAGACCTACCACCGAACCGATGTTGATGATCGCGCCGTCGCCTGCCTTGGCCAGGCGTGGGGCGATGGCGCTGGCGAGCCGCACCAGCGCCGTGGTGTTGAGGGCGACCAGTTGCGCAACGCTGTCGGTGCTCTGGTCGATGAAGTTACCGGACAGCGCGGCGCCGGCGTTATTGACGAGGATGCCGATGCGGGCGTCGTCGCGCAGGCGGCTTTCAACGGTTGTCAGATCGCTGAGTTGGGTCAGGTCCGCCGCAATGACATCGACGGCGACGTCGTGTTCGCTGCGCAAGCGCGCTGCAAGTGCATCCAGGCGCGCCTGATCGCGGGCGACCAGTACCAGATCGTGGCCGCGTTGCGCGAAGCGCTCGGCGTAGACCGCGCCAATGCCGGTGGAGGCGCCAGTGATGAGAACAGTAGGGCGAGTGCTCATGGGTTATCTCTCTTTCAGGATGTGAGAAACAGAAAGCGCGATCACTGATGGCTCAGCTTGCGATAGCGCTCGATTCAGCCAGCGTCGGGTAGTCGATGTAGCCAGCCGCACCGCCGCCATAGAGGGTGGCGGGATTGAACGCGGACAACGGCGCGCCACGTTTGAGGCGCTCCACCAGATCCGGATTGCCAATGAACGGGCGACCGAAGGCGATCAGGTCAGCCTGGTCTTCAGCGAGTTTCGAAGTCGCCAGGTCCAGGTCATAGCCGTTGTTGGCGATGTAGGTGTTTTTGAAGCGCTGGCGCAGGGCGCCGAAATCGAAGGGCGCCACGTCGCGCGGGCCACCGGTCGCGCCTTCGACCACGTGCAGATAAACCACGTCGAGGGCGTCGAGTTGTTCAACGACGTAATCGAATTGCGCCTGCGGATCGCTGCTGGATACGCCATTGGCCGGCGAAACCGGAGACAGGCGCACACCGGTGCGATCCGCGCCGATTTCATTAACGACCGCCGCCGTCACTTCGAGCAACAGGCGCGCACGATTCTCAATCGAACCGCCGTAAGCGTCGGTACGCAGATTGGCGCTGTCCTTGAGGAATTGATCCAGCAAATAGCCGTTTGCACCGTGAATCTCCACACCATCGAACCCGGCGGCGACCGCGTTTGCCGCGGCCTGGCGGAAATCGGAGACGATCCCCGGCAGTTCGCTGATGTCCAGTGCGCGCGGCTCGGAGACGTCTTCAAAACAGTTGTTGACGAACACTTTGGTGGCGGCGCGCAGTGCAGAAGGGGCCACAGGAGCGGCGCCGTTTTCTTGCAGATCAACATGCGACACGCGGCCGACATGCCACAGTTGCAGAAAGATTTTTCCGCCCTTGGCATGGACGGCATCGGTCACGGTGCGCCAGCCGTCTATCTGCTTCTGCGTGTAGATCCCGGGGGTGTCCTGATAGCCCTGGCCCTGTCGGGAAATCTGCGTGGCTTCGCTGATCAGCAGGCCGGCGCTGGCGCGTTGGCTGTAATAGGTGGCCGCGAACTCGCTGGGGACGAAGCCCTGGCCTGCGCGGTTACGTGTCAGCGGCGCAAGGACTACCCGGTTCGACAGCGTTAGGCTGCCAAGGGTGTAAGGGGTGAACAGATTCTGATTGGTCATCTGGTATTTCTTCCGTGCCCGTTGATGGAGATCGGTGTTGCGTGCAATTAGGATGATGATCGAAATCTAAACTGTCAACGGTTTTGATTATGACCAGCATCTATGTATGATTGGACGCATGATTTTCCGGTAAACACGAGGTATTGCACGTGAGAGTGACCAAGGCCCAGGCGCAGGCCAATCGAGAGCACATCGTTGAAACGGCCTCAGAGCTGTTCCGTGAGCGCGGCTTTGATGGCGTCGGTGTGGCGGATCTCATGGCGGCTGCCGGTTTCACCCATGGAGGCTTCTACAAGCACTTCGGGTCGAAGGCCGACCTGATGGCCGAAGCCTCGGCCTGCAGTCTTGCCAAATCGCTGACAGGCGCCCAAGCGCTCGATGTTCCGGGCTTCATCAACGTCTATGTGACCCGAGAACATCGGGACGGACGTGGCAGCGGTTGCACCATGGCCGCGTTGTGCAGCGACGCGGCGCGTCAATCGGATGATGTGAAAACGACATTTGCCGAAGGCATTGAACACACCCTGCAAACGCTGGGAGAGAAATATCCGACGGGACCGGATGCCGAGGCGGGAGAGGGGAGAAAGAAAATGATCGACCTGCTGTCTCGCGCTGTCGGCGCGATTATTTTGTCGCGTGCCTGTCCGGATGATTCTGCACTCGCGGATGAGATCCTTGAGGTTTGTCGCGCTGAAATGTTGGCTTCGTTGCCGGTCGATGAAGTTGAACCGGTGTTGAAGGAAGATTAATTCAAAGCGTGAACGGCCTATTCGCGCGATCAAAATACGCTACACGGTTTTTTTGACCCATTTGATTTGAGCGGGATTTGTAGAAAACCAGCTAAGAAATTTAGCTATATATTAGTTTTGCTATCCTCTTTGCGGTCAGTCATGCGTCGTCTGAATAAGGAAACTTCTATGACTACTGCACATGTTTTCATCGCCATCAGTCTAGATGGCTATATCGCCAGGTCCGACGGTGACATTGACTGGCTATTGCAGCGCGATGATCAGAGTGAGGATCACGGCTACCTGGGCTTCATCGCCGATAAGGATGCTATCGTGATGGGGAGGGGGAGCTATGAGAAAGTGCTGACCTTCGACACTTGGTTCTACGACCTGCCAGTAATCGTGTTGTCTCAACAGTTGGCCGATTCACAGGTGCCTAATGCGCTAGAGGGGAAAGTGCGTTTTTCCAACCTCACTCCTTCAGACCTACTGGCGGAACTGGCGAGGCAAGGTGTGCATCGAGTCTATGTCGATGGCGGGCAATTGGTGCAGTCATTCCTGCGTGACGGGTTAGTCGCCGATATGGTGATCACCACTGTTCCCGTGCTGATTGGGTCGGGAAGACCATTGTTCGGGGCCCTTACGCAGGACATTGAATTGAAGCTAGTAAATAGCCGGTGTTTTCCTTCCGGTCTAGTGCAGTCAACCTATCAGTTGGTTCCTTGATTTTCCGGAGGGAGGTCCGATCCAAAACGCTGGGCGCTCTGGTCGCCAAGATGGCCAAGGAGCATGCTACATTGCGGCCGTAGCGCCGGAGCTGGCAAAGCATGTTTTCAGCCATATCGACCAGCGCGCCGAATCCGATATGAACCTACTGACGCGTTTGGCACGTGAACTGGGCGCCGTGGCGAAGCCGGTCGACGGTCGCCTGGTAGTGGTGCCTAGGGGGGGGCTCAGACCGTCACCGGCGCGGCGCTGCCGACCGTCGTGATTTGTGATCCGGAAAACAGTAGCGGCCGGGTCACGATCCAAGAGCGCAACGACTATCAGTTGGTGGTCGCGTATTGGTTCAACGAAGCCGAGCAGCGCAAGGTGCCGGTAGTCACGGGCATAGTCGCCGGGGCGGTGTCGGTGTACGGCAATGCCCCGGACAATGCCGGTGAGGCCAACGAGGACGCCGACAGTCAGGCGGGTCCGCGCTACATCATCCGCAAGACACATACGGATCAGAAGAGCGCCCAGGAAGCTGCAACGGCGCAACTGAAGAAGCTGCAACGCGGCAAGTCGACCATGTCCATCACTCGGCCGCTGACGCCTGGAATGGTCGCCGAGGGGCGGATCGATGTGCACAACCATCGCGCCAGCGCGAACAGACTTTGGCAGGTCGAGTCGGTCATGCATGTCATTGGTTCGGGCGGGGTGTCATCGTCGGCGGCGGAATGTGTGACGCCAGCGTGAGGCCGTCGGGGGAGATCAAGGGACCTACTCGGCCACCGTACGCGGCCCCATGCCGCCCCGAGAAGGAGTTCCAACGCTTGTCTTAGCAGTTGATGGAGATCTTGCAGGCGCCGGTCTTGTAGTCAGGGTTGTCTTTGTGGCCGCAGCCCTGCAGCCCGAAGGGGGATCGGGTCGAGCCATGGCGTACCGGTGATGACCAGCTTGGTTAACGCCGTAGTCGGAATCTTTGCAAGCTCCGCTCGCTTGAGAAACCTCCCGAGTCACCTCGAAGAGCATAGAGGCTTGCCCTGTAGATGGCCGTTCTTCGAGAGCAACCAAAACTCCGGATTTTTTTATAGGCCCATTCCCAACCCCGAGACTTGGTCTTTTCGGCAGGTGTTAATTTCACTTCAGAGCCTCTAGCAGTGGAGTTTGCCGGGATCATAGCAATGTGCCTCTGTTAGAAAAGCGTCAAATAATAACCTTTCATGTATCAGGGTTAATACATATCCGGCGCTTGGTCTTTAGGAGGAAAAAACACGCTGATTACTCGGTTTTTTGGCTGGTGCGTAAGGGCAGGGGCAAACTAGGGGCTTGGGGTTCAGGTCGGCAGAACGCCTGGAAGGGAGGGCACTACTGTCGGAAAATGTACAACCTGGTGTCCCTCGTCCCGGTCTACCTTGTCGCGATCCAGCAACCCAGTGTAATGCGGGTTGTCGCCTTGATCTGCCGACCAAGTGTACTTGTACACCAAGTCACTCTTCGTGATTACAGCCATGTCCCTTCCTCGAGGTGACGGGCAGACAATTCTGCGCCATCTCGAAGTTCTAGCGGATGCAGAAAGTTTCGCAATGTCACCTCGTCATTCTCCTGCGGTGGCTTGCGCAAAACCTCCTCTGGAGGCCGCGTGTTTCCGTTTGCATAAGCACAAAAAATCGAATGTTTTGCCACTCTTAAAGGGGGTCATATTCGTTCTAAAACAATAGCTTAGGTCGTTACAGTCCCCGGCATGAGGTGCTAGGGGTCGAGTGTTCGAGTCACTCCGTCCCGACCATATTTCGTGAGGAGATCAAGCGCTTAGTGGCTTGGTCCCCTTTCTCGTTTCAGGTCTACGCAAAACTACCCAGTGATTTCGCTGATATTCAGATCCGGTATCGCCTCAGGCCGGACGATTTTCTCGTGGTCCCGCTGGTAGTTTTTGGTCATGCCCTCGCTCGCGTGCCCTGCGATCTTCTGTCCATCGTTTCCGGCGTTCTTCCACAGGTGCAGCGACAGCGCCCGCACTTCATGGAAGCTCGGCACCTCCTCCGTGCCAGAGCCGCTACATACGTCAACCCAATAGGCAGATGCATCGGCTAGCAAGTAGATGCTGTGGCGGGGGGGGGGGCGAGCAGCGCTTCCAGGTTTTTTCATCGCATGCGGTATGCCTGTTAGATAAGTCCTTCTCAATGTGTATTGTTTGGACGATGCAGTAGCCGCGATTTCTCACCGAGCGGAAAAGGTTATCTCCTCTAGCGGACCTCTTGAACTTCGCTTGTAGCCTGCTGAGGCACATCACCAGTCCCTTATAGTGGTCAAGGTTTTTGTTTAGTTTTTTGGCAATGGCATCATTACTTACTATCCGTTCTGTGCTGCTTATTAACAAGTCGAGTACTGCGTACTCCATCTTGGTTAGATTGATAGTTTTTTCATTGTTAGTAAGTAATCGCAGAGGCTCGACTAGCATCCATGCATTTGAACTTTGTGCGCGTATTGCGTTGAACATACTCTTTTCAACGGGGGCGTGCGCCTCGAAAGCGGAGGGTCGTCTGGAGGGGGGCGTATCGATATTCATCTAAGTGAGGATGTTTCTTTGGATGTATTGCTCTTCCGCTAGCTGGCTCGAAATAGAGAAATTCCTAGGTCAGCGGAGATGGCGCAGTGCAATGCAGAGTGTATTTCGGTTAAAACCGGCTAATTTCGGTGATGATACGTTTCAGCAATCGTAAAATCTTTAAAAAAGATCGAACGTACGTTGGTTTTGATAGGGAGGATTAAGGACATTCCAGCCAGTTGCGGGTGTCTTCGATTTCGTACGGATCCACGGTTTCGCCTCAGTATTTGAGGCGAGGTGGTAGCGGGGTAGCGATAAGATGCAGTGCTAATTCACTCCAGCGTCATCAGTACCGCGAGCGTCATCTTGATGAACTCTTCGTTCTTGTCGATGGTGTCCAAGGCGCCGCGCACGTTGTCGGCGACGTCGGCTGAGCCGCGGGCTTCGACCCAGTTGGAAAGCTCCATGATGGCGGCTTCGAGCGCGAGTTGGTTTTCGTTGATCTTGTACAGCAGGGAGGGGGACGGTCCGAATGTGGCATCGCAAATCCTCGGTTTTGAGGACAGCGTAGCACCACCTTACGTGAAGGATTTTTAACGATCAGCAGGACGCCGGAGGAGGGGGTTCAGCCGCTGAGTTCTGGAACACGTCCATAATAGTTATGGAACACATGCCGAGAGCCGAGATTTTCACCAAACCCCAGAAACGACAAAGCCCTGAAAAATCAGGGCTTTGTCGTATAAAGATGGCGGAGGCGATGGGATTCGAACTCATGGACCTGTTACAGTCGACGGTTTTCAAGACCGTTGCCTTAAACCACTCGGCCACACCTCCGTTTGCGTTGCGGGCGCCATAATACCTGAATGAAACACACTGTCAAACTCTCTGCATGGCTTGTTACAGAGCGTCTGTTATGATCTTTGCGACTGAACGTTTCAAACCAACAGGAGTGTCGCCATGCGCGAACAGGATTACGCAGTTAATAACAGCGTGCAGGCTGAGCAGCTAGAGGTTAGCCGCGTCCTGCGCAACACTTACGGCCTACTCGCCCTCACCCTCGCATTCAGCGGCGTGATGGCGTTTGTCGCACAGCAGATGCGTGTCGGTTACCCGAACGTCTTCGTGGTGCTGATCGGCTTCTACGGCCTTTTCTTCCTCACCAACAAACTCCGTGACTCGGCGTGGGGCCTGGTTTCTGCGTTCGCGCTGACCGGTTTCATGGGTTTCCTGCTCGGCCCGATCCTCAACCGTTACCTGGGCATGCAGGGCGGCGCGGAAGTGGTCAGCTCGGCCTTCGCGATGACCGCGCTGGTGTTCGGCGGCCTGTCGGCTTATGTGCTGATCACCCGTAAGGACATGAGCTTCCTGGGTGGTTTCATCACGGCCGGTTTCTTCGTGTTGCTGGGTGCGACGCTGGCGAGCTTCTTCTTCAAGATCAGTGGTCTGCAACTGGCGATCAGCGCAGGTTTCGTGCTGTTCTCCTCGGTCTGCATTCTGTTCCAGACCAGCGCCATCATTCACGGCGGCGAGCGCAACTACATCATGGCGACCATCAGCCTGTATGTATCGATCTACAACCTGTTCATCAGCTTGCTGCAGCTGTTCGGCATCATGGGCCGCGATGATTGATCGCCAGCCTTGAGTAAAAAACCCGCTTCGGCGGGTTTTTTATCGTCTGGGAATCGGGGTATCCACGTCTTTGCGAACCAAACAGCACTCACGCCATCGGTGGCAGCCGGCGTTTGATCGGGGTTTTCTTGACGATGGCGGTGTTGGTTTCGGCGTGGGTGTTGAGGCGGTCGAGGAGGGTGTCCAGTTGTTCCATCGAGCGCACATGCAGGCGGGCGATGAAGCAGTCGTCGCCGGTGACTTTGTCGCACTCGGTGAATTCGGGGATCGCCTGAATCTGCCGTTCCACTTCCTGCAACTGGCCCGGTAACGGGCGGATGCGGACGATGGCCTGGAGTTGATAGCCGAAGCATTTAGGGTCGATTTCGACGGTATAGCCCTTGAGTACGCCGCGTTCTTCGAGGCGGCGCAGGCGCTCGGCAACGCTGGGCGAGGACAGGCCGCTGATCTGTGCCAGGGCCTTGAGTGAGCGGCGGGAGTCTTCCATCAATGCGCTGATCAGCACTTGGTCGATGTCGTCGGTCATGGCGAATCCCCTGTTAGGCAATCGGCTGGATAAGCCTTGATAAAAAAGGCAGATACCGAGTTTAGCCTGCTTTTTGCGCTGGAGAAGCCCCTCGGCGGATTGGCATACTTTGGCCTCAAACACAGGAGGTTGATGATGGACAGAACACTACGTCGCGGCTCATTCGAGATGACCGCCGCCATGCTGATTTCCGGAACCATTGGCTGGTTCGTGCTGGTGTCCGGGCAACCGGTGCTGGACGTGGTGTTCTGGCGCTGTGTGTTCGGTGCCGCCACCTTGTTGCTGATTTGCGCGGCGTTCGGCTTTCTGCGCCCGGGCATTTTGACGTCCACCACTTTCGTGTTGGCCGTACTGAGTGGCGTGGCGATTGTCGGTAACTGGGTGCTGTTGTTCGCGTCCTATTCTCGCGCCTCGATTGCCATCGGCACGGCGGTTTATAACGTCCAGCCGTTCATGTTGGTGGGGCTGGCCGCGCTGTTTCTCGGGGAGAAAATCACCCTGCAAAAACTGTTCTGGCTGGGCATTTCGTTTCTCGGGATGCTGGCGATTGTCAGCGCACATGGCGAGCAAGGCGAGGGTGGCAACGATTACCTGATGGGGATCGCTCTGGCGCTGGGTGCTGCCTTCCTGTACGCGATTGCCGCATTGATCATCAAACGCCTGACCGGCACGCCACCGCATCTGATCGCGTTGATCCAGGTCTGCACCGGCGTGCTGTTGCTCGCGCCCTTTGCGCACTTCTCGGCGATGCCGCAAGCGCCCAGTGCCTGGGCCAGCCTGGTGACCCTGGGTATCGTGCATACCGGCTTGATGTATGTGCTGCTCTACGGAGCAATTCAAAAGCTACCGACCGCCCTGACCGGCGCGTTGTCGTTCATCTATCCGATTGCGGCGATTTTCGTGGACTGGTTTGCCTTCGGTCATCGCCTGGAGCCGCTGCAATGGATCGGTGTCGCCGCGATTCTGCTGGCCGCCGCCGGGATGCAACAGGGTTGGGGCCTGAAGCTTCGGCGGGTGGCTACACAATAAACGGCCTCTCAGATGTTCCAGCGCGGTGCGGTTTTCGCCAGACGCTGGCGCATCTCGCCGATGTTCGCGGCCAATTGTCGGGTCAGCAATCGGTAGCCATCCAGTGGACTGTAGACCGGCATATCAAGCGTAGAGTCCAATGGCGGTTCGGCTGGCCGGCTGAGCCGTTGTGAAGCGCCCGATTTCAATGCCCGGGCCATACCGATCAGTTGCACCCGGATCTGTCGGTGCTCGGTTTTCAATGACGATTGCAGGTGGGCCATTGCCTCAGAGTCATCGGCATTCGGCCGGCTATTGCCGAGGATTTCCAGGATGCTGACGCACATCCGCAGGTTGCGCTGAATCGCATCGAGTTCGGTCATGGAAACCCGCACCTCCTTGGACACAGAGGGCATCAGTGAGCGCAGTTGCACCATGACTGCGTTCAAGCGATTCATGAGCTTCAAGTGCTCGTCAGCGGCGACGGACTCGCCGTTGATGATACGGCCATAGATTGCCGCGCAGTCGCGCAACGCATCGGCCAAGTTGTAGCGCCAGGAGTACACCGCGTACAGCGGCAGGGCAAAGGAGAAAGCCAGTGCCAGGGCGATGCCGATCAGAATATCCACCCCGCGCCACAGGCCATCGGTGACCGGGTTGTCACCGTGCCCGGCAACGATAAACACGGTGATCGCCGACAGCAGCGCCGTATAACCACCCTTGCCGATGGCGTGGTACGAGAAAAACCCGCACACCACCGACATTGCGAAATAGGTCAGCCACGGCATCCCGAGCCAGGCCTGTTGCGCCACCAGCAACAAGCCGACACCGGCCCCGATCAAGGTGCCGATGGCTCGCTCGGCGGCTTTTTTGCCGATGTTACCGTGGTGCTGCAAACCGCCGATCACCACCAGCATGGTCACCGACGCCCATTCGCCATGGGGCAGATGGATGCCGGTGGTCAGCAGAATCGTCGCCAGCAACCCCAACGAAACCCGCACCGCATGGATCAGTTTGGCGTGGCGGTAGCGCCGGTACGGGTCCAGCAATGGACGCAGTATTCGGCGCAACAGCGGTGGCAGTCGAAGGCCTTTGATGATGCTCAGGTCTGGTGTCCTCAGAAAATTTTGGTGTCCTCAGAAAATATAGTCGGTGGTCAGGAAGCTCGAGTTCCGGCCGCTGATGATCTCGCTGAGAAGCTCTTTGCTGCTTTCCTGGAACTTGGTCGCCACCAGGGTCCGGATCGAAAATACCCGCAGCGCATCATGCACCGACAACGTGCCCTCGGCGGAGTTCTTGCGGCCGTTGAACGGGTAGGTGTCCGGGCCGCGTTGGCACTGGGCGTTGAGGTTGATCCGGCCGACCTGGTTGGCGAAGGTGTCCACCAGCCTGCCGACCGCCACCGGGTTGGTGCCGAAGATGCTCAGTTGCTGGCCGAAGTCGGATTCCAGGACGTAATCGATCACGGTGTCCAGATGACGGTAAGGCACGATCGGCACGACCGGGCCAAACTGTTCTTCCTGATAGACGCGCATCTGCGGTGTCACCGGGTACAACACGGCCGGGTAGAAGAACGATGCCCGGGACTCACCACCATTGGGGTTGACCACGGCGGCGCCTTTGCTGACCGAGTCCGCCACCAGCGAATGCAGATAATCGACTTTGCTCGCCTCCGGCAGCGGTGTCAGGGCCACGCCGCTGTCCCACGGCATACCGGGTTTCAGTGAGGCGAGCCTGGCGTTGAATTTCTCAATGAACGCCTCGACCACGTCTTCATGGACGAAGAGGATTTTCAGCGCGGTGCAGCGCTGACCGTTGAATGACAGGGAGCCGGTAACGGCTTCGCTGACCGCGTTGTCCAGATCCACCTCAGGCAACACGATGCCGGGGTTCTTCGCATCCAGGCCCAGTGCCGCACGCAAGCGGTGAGGCCTTGGGTGGAGTTTTTTCAGGTCGCTGGCGGCCTTGTTGGTGCCGATAAACGCAAAGATATCGATCTTGCCGCTGGCCATCAGTGCGCTGACGGTCTCGCGGCCACTGCCGTAAATGACGTTGATCACCCCGGCCGGGAAGCTGTCGCGAAAGGCTTCCAGCAGCGGACGAATCAACAGCACCCCAAGCTTGGCCGGCTTGAACACCACGGTGTTGCCCATGATCAGCGCCGGAATCAGCGTGGTGAAGGTCTCGTTCAGCGGATAGTTGTAAGGCCCCATGCACAACGCCACGCCCAGCGGAACGCGTCGGATCTGGCCGAGGGTGTCCTGTTCCAGTTCGAAGCGGCTGGAGCGGCGGTCGAGTTCCTTGAGGGCGTTGATGGTGTCGACGATGTAGTCGCAGGTGCGGTCGAACTCTTTCTCCGAATCCTTGAGGTTCTTGCCGATCTCCCACATCAGCAACTTGACCACCGCCTCGCGCTGTTCGCGCATGCGACCGAGGAAGGTCTCGACATGCTGGATACGCTCGGCCACGCGCATGGTCGGCCACAAACCCTGGCCCCGGTCATAGGCACGGACAGCCGCGTCGAGCGCGGTCAGGGCGGTGTCGGCATCGAGGAGCGGCGTGCTGCCGAGGATCACTTGTTCGTCGCCATTCGCGCCGCTCAGGTACACCGGGCTGCGCACCTGGGCGAGGGGGCCGGACCAGGTTTTCAGTTCACCGTCGACCAGGTATTCGCGCTGTTCGGTCTGGCCGTTGAGGCGATACTTTTCCGGGATGCCGTCGGCGGTGGGAAACAGGTTGCCAAGGATCGATGCTGTGGTCATGTCGCTACCCCGTCTGGATTGGGTGATGCACTGATGAATCGTTTTAGCAGACCTCGGCCTGGCTTGTCATGATTCATCTTAGGGTTTTTTGGGCTCGGCGTTGTGGATCGCGAATCTGTCGGCTCATCCGCTCATGAAAGCCGATCTTTTCCCCTTGAGAACACACAAGTAACGATCCCCCGGTTAAACTTCGCGCTCTTTCTCAAAGGAGTTCATATGAGTTACTACCAGCCGGGCATCCTCGCCACCCCAGTTCCGCCTCAAGCTCGTCATATGTTCTTCGCCCTCGAATCCGCCGAGGCACTGCCGGCAGCGCTGGATAACCTGACGCGCCTGGTGGACGGAAAATCGGCGGTGGTCGGTTTCGGCGAGTCCCTGGTCAAGGCGCTGCACGCGCAGATCGACGGCTTGCGCGCCTTTCCTGCGCTGGTCGGTGTCGGCGTCGACAACCCGTCGACCCAACACGCGCTCTGGTGCTGGTTGCACGGTGTTGACCGTGGCGAACTGCTCAATCGCAGCCACGCGATCGAAGCCGCGCTGGCACCGGCCCTGCGTCTGGTGCAGATGAACGAAACCTTCCGCCACATGACTGGCCATGACCTGACCGGTTACGAAGACGGCACCGAAAACCCTCACGACGAAGCCGCTGTCGCCGCCGCGCTGCTGGGCAAGGGCGCTGAGGGGCTGGTCGGTGGCAGCTTCGCCGCGATCCAGCAATGGCAGCATGACTTGAAAGGCTTCCACGCGATGCCGTCCCACGAGAAGGACAACATCATGGGCCGGCGCCTGAGCGACAACGAAGAACTCGACGACGCGCCGATCTCTGCCCACGTCAAACGCACCGCCCAGGAAAGCTTCGCACCGGAAGCCTTCGTGGTCCGTCGCTCGATGCCGTGGATCGAAGGCGATCGCGCCGGCCTGATGTTCCTGGCATTCGGTTTTTCCCTCGATGCATTCGAAGCCCAACTGCGACGCATGAGCGGTCTGGAGGACGGCATCACCGACGGTTTGTACCGCATCAGCCGACCGATCACTGGCGGCTACTACTGGTGCCCGCCGCTCAAGGACGGTCGCCTCGACCTGCGCGCATTGCGTGTCGGCTAAATAGCGGATCGCGTACACCTGTAGGAGCGAGGCTTGCCCGCGAAGGCGGTGTGTCAGGTAAAACGCTTTCGCGGGCAAGCCTCGCTCCTACAAAAAACCATCAAAAGGATTTGCTGACACTCGCCACCAGGGTCGCGCTGCACACATCGTCGAACCCCCAGTTACTGATGCATTGGCTTTTCGACAAATCGGTATCGATGTAACTCAACCCTAGCAGCACCCCGGCCACTTCGCGGGTCAGCTTCGCCTCCCACTCGTGGTAAGCCTCCTCGCCATGCCCCGAGGCCGAATACAGGCGCGGGTCTTTGAAGTCCATTTCGCCGTAGCGCAGTTTCAGCCCCAGCCCATAGGGCAACTCGGTTTCGTAGCCAACGTAGCGGTACAACGTGCTCTGTTTGCTGTCGATGCCCGGTGCATCGGCAGAGTAATAGGCCGCGAGTTTCACGCCATAGACGTCGAGAATCCCGTAGACCTCGCTCTGATTGAACTGGCTCTCTTTTGGATACGCGTATTTGAGATAGCCGACATCCAGGCTGATGGCGTCGGTCGCCTGCCACAGCCAACCACCGTAGTAGTCGACTTCCTGGCGGGTTTTCAGGCCACCGCCGAAATCGACGTTCGAACTCCAGGCGCCCAGGTACAGGCCGCTGCTGTGGGCCAGGGTCACACCGGCTTGCACGGCGGGGTCGTTCTGGGTTTGCGAGATGCCGCGAGTGCGATAGTCGCTGGCCAGGGTCAGGTCGACCAGCACGGTGAAGTCGTCATTCAAGGGCAGGGCCTGGCTGCCCAGGGGCAACAGGCTGAAGGATGCGAGGGCGAACAGGGTGAACGCTTTCATGGTGCAGTGCCTTTGTTGTGATTGTTATGGGCAGATTTGAGACAACGCTGCTCCAGACCCCAGCGATGAACGCGGAGTTGGGCTGCGTGTACAGGCGATTTTTCTCAGAGTGTCGGGGCGTAGACTTCGCGACCGGCGAACCAGGTTTGCAGCACTTGGGTGTCGTGCAGGGCTTTCTCATCGACGCTGAACACGTCGCGGTCCAGCACGATGAAATCGGCTTGCTTGCCGGGGCTCAACGAGCCGATTTGCTTCTCTAGACCGATAGTGCGGGCGGCGTTGAGGGTGTAGGTGTAGAACATCGTTTCCCGGTCGATGCGTTCGTCGGCGTTCAACACACCCAACGGGCCGTTTCGGGTGATCGCCTGGGCGATGGCGTTCCATGGATTGGGTGAAGACACCGGCCAGTCGCTGGCTCCGGCGATCGTCGCGCCCTGTTTGAGCAGCGAGTGCGCCGGGTACTGATAGCGGAAGGCGAGGGCGCTGACGTAAGGCTTGATCATGTCCAGGGTGTAATCGTCGGCGGAGGCCCAGAGCAACTGCATGGAGGCGATGACGTTGAGCGGTTTGAACCGCGCAAACTCTTTCGGGTTGACCATTTGCAAGTGGGTGATCGAGTGAGTCACGCCGCTCTGGCGATCCTTGCGCGCCTGGGCGATGCCGTTCAGGGATTCTCGTACCGCGCGGTCGCCGATGGCGTGGATGTGCACCCGCCAGCCGCGTTGATCGATGGCACTGACCAGTTCGCCGAAGTGCTTCGGATCGATCAGCAACTCGCCCTGTTTTTGCGAGTTGGTGTAAGGATCGATCATCGCCGCGCTCTGGGCCGGGTATTCGATCACGCCGTCGGCAAAAATCTTGATACCGGGCAGGGTCAGGTTGGGGATGCCCTGGAATTGCTGGCGGACCTTGTCCAGCGTGTCGAGATCGGCCGGTACGCTTTTCGGATTGGCCACCAGCAGGGCCGCGACGTGGGCGGTCATGCCACCACTTTGCGACAGCGCTTTGTACACCGGCAGTACGCCGACGGTTTTCTCTGTGGGTTTAAGGGCAAACACCGGCTCGCCGGGGGCGGCGTTGGCAGCGGGGTCCATCCAGGCCGTAATGCCCAGGCTGTTGTTGTAGCGCACGGCGGTTTGCGCGGCGCGCAGCATGTCGGCGGCACTGGGCGCGGGCATTTTTAACGCAACCCGATCCCAACCGGCGTCCACCAGAAAACCGTTGGGGCTACCGTCGACAAGCTTGCCAATGGTGTCGAGTTCGGCGGCCGGCAGGTTTTGCAGCAGGGCGGCGTCGATGCCCGCGCGTTCGAGCATGACGTTGTTGGCCCAGGCGGTGTGGTGGTCGCTGCCGGTGAACACCACAGGCACCTTGGCCCATTCGCCGCTGTTGAATTTTTTGCCGAGGGCCTCGGCCTGGGCCCAATACGCCGAACTCATGCCGGCCACGCTTAGCACATCGCCGTGTTTCGCCTTGCCGTCATCACGCCATCCGCGCAGGCGTTTTTCCAGCTCATTGAGGTCGACCACCTCATCTTCCATATTGGCCGAGGCCATTTCCAGGCCGCCGAAAATCGCGTGGGAATGGCTGTCGATCAGGCCGGGCATCAACGTCTTGCCGCCGAGGTCGATCACTTTCGTTTGCGATTCAATCAAGGCTTTTATCTGTGCATCGCTGCCAACTTGCAGCACTTTGCCGTCCTGCACCGCCAGGGCCTGCACCTTGGGCTGGTTGCGGTCGGCGGTGAATATCTTGCCGTTGAGCAGCACCAGATCGGTCGCTGCCATGGCTTCCATCGAGGCAAAAGCCACAGCGGCCATCAATAGATTCGGGAGGAATCTTTTCATTGAATGTTTCCTTGTTATTGCGTCTGATGGCCAGATTAGTGGCTGCTTATGCTCAACAGAACGCCTCACTCACGAAAAACGTTTTTGCCGGAATGGAAAAAGAATGGACAAGTTGGGTGCGTTGAAAATGTTCGTGGTCACGGCGCAACTGGGCAGTTTCAGCCGCGCCGCCGAGCAACTGGGCAAGACCCCGTCGGCCCTGACCAAAGCGGTCAATCACCTGGAGGCCGAGCTCGGTGCCCGGCTATTCGAGCGCAGCACCCGGCGGATTCTGCTGACGGAAGTGGGGCGGCTCTACCTGGAAACCGCGCGTCAGGTGTTGCAGCGGCTGGACGAGGCCGGTGAGGAAATCGAGCAGTTGCAGCATGGCCTGCGCGGCAATCTGAAAATCACCGCGCCACTGGCCTATGGGCATGCCTTTCTCGATCAGGTGTGTGGCGGTTTTCTGGAGCAGTATCCGCAGATCAATCTGCAAGTGGACCTGTGCGATGAGTTCGTCAATCTGCTGGAAAGCGGCTACGACCTGGCCCTGCGCGAAGGCCATGACGACCTGCCGGGGCTGATCGCCCGCGTCGTTGGCAGCAATCGTCTGGCGTTGTGTGGCAGCCCGGCCTATCTGGCGCGCAAGGCGTTGCCGGTCACCGCGCAAACCCTCGATGAGCACGAATGGTTGCTGTATCGCCATCCCTTGCTCAGCCGCGAATTCTGGTGGGCCGAGCGCGATGGGCAGCGCTTGAGCCTGTCGCAACCCCAGGCGCCACGGCTGCGCAGCGACAATTACGACTTGCTGCTGGCCAATGCGCTGGCCGGACGCGGGTTGTTGCACACGCCGCTATGGAGCGCTGCGCCGTATCTGGCCGACGGTCGACTGGTGCGGGTGATGGCGGACTACGACATCGATCCCGACAGCTTTGGCCCGCACATTCTGGCGGTGTACCCGAGCCATCGGCGAGCGACCGCCAAAGTCGTGGCTTTTATCGATTACATCGCCGGGTTTCTGGCCTCTCGCGGGCTGAGCTGACTGGCGGTCCTTGCCAGGAAAAAGCCGAAAGAGTACAAATGTACTCCATGACGACTTTAACTCCCCGCCGTACCGCCATCCTGACCTTCATCCGCGATCGCATCGCCGAACACGGTCAGCCCCCGAGCCTCGCTGAGATCAGCGAGGCCTTTGGCTTCGCCTCCCGTAGCGTGGCGCGCAAGCACGTGCTGGCGCTGACCGAAGCCGGTTTCATCGAGGTCAATCCGCATCAGGCGCGCGGCATCCGCCTGTTGAACCAGCCGCTGCGGCCCGAGCTGCTGGACGTTCCGGTACTCGGTCGAGTGGCGGCCGGCGCACCGATCGGTGCCGATGCCGAGGTCCACAGCCGCTTGCTGCTCGATCCGTCGATCTTCTCGCGGGTGCCGGATTACCTGCTGCGGGTCCAGGGTGATTCGATGATCGAGGACGGCATTCTCGATGGCGATCTGGTGGGCGTGCGGCGCAATCCCGAGGCGGTCAACGGCCAGATCGTGGTGGCGCGGCTCGACGGCGAAGTCACCATCAAGCGTTTCGAGCGGGTCGGCGATACCGTTCGCCTGTTGCCGCGCAATCCGGCTTACCAGCCGATCATTGTTCGAGCCGATCAGGAGCTGGCCATCGAAGGCGTGTTCTGTGGTCTGGTGAGGCAAGGGTGATGGGCGCCGTCGTTGCGCTGGATACGCTGTTCAATGGCGGCCAGGTCTGGAAGGGCCGACCTGCGCCACCGGCCGTCAGCCCGCAACCCACGGGGCATGCGGCGCTGGATGCGGCGTTGCCGAGCGGTGGCTGGCCGGAAGCGGCGCTGAGCGAAATCCTCCTGGCCGGGCAGGGCGTGGGTGAGTTGCAACTGGTGTGGCCGACGCTGGCACGGCTGTCGGCGGCGGGCGAGCGCATCGTGCTGGTGGCGCCGCCCTACGTGCCGTATCCCCAGGCCTGGCAGAACGCCGGGGTCGATCTGCGCCAGTTGTCGATCATCCAGGCCAGCGAGCGCGATGCGCTGTGGGCGGCGGAACAATGCCTGCGTTCGGGCAGTTGCGGGGCGGTGTTGTGCTGGCCGCACAAGGCCGATGACCGGGCGTTGCGACGTTTGCAGGTGGCGGCCGAAACCGGGCAGACCCTGGCGTTCGCCTATCGCTCGCTCAGTGAAGCCATCAACCCGTCGCCAGCGGCCCTGCGCATCGCCATCGACGCCAAGCCTGCTCAGTTGCGGGTGCTCAAGTGCCGGGGCGGGCTGGCCCGTTCGGCGCCGATTGCCTTTGCCGTGGGGCATTGAGGTTGCCATGCGCTGGGTGTGCATTGTCTTCCCGCAATTGGCGCTGGACGCGGTACTGCGTCAGCGCCCCGACCCCGATGAGCCGTTGGCGCTGCTGACCGGCCCGGCCCAGCGGCGGGTGCTGCAGGCAGTCAACGGTGCGGCACGGGCGCTGGGTTTGCGACCCGGTCAGTCGATGACGGCCGCACAGGCCCTGAGCAAAGGGTTCGTCACCGCCGAATACGATGCCGCCGAAATCGAACATTGGCAGCAGTTCCTGGCCGCCTGGGCCTATCGGTTCAGCTCCCAGGTCAGCGTGCATTACCCGCGTGCCGTGGTGTTTGAAATCGAATCCAGCCTGGGCTTGTTCGGGCCCTGGCCGCAGTTCGAGGCGCGGCTGCGCGCCGAGCTCGCTGAGCTGGGGTTTCGCCATCGGATTGTCGCCGCGCCAAATCCGGTGGCGGCGCGGGTGCTGGCCAACGTTTATGACGGTCTGGTGGTGCCGGACAATCAAGCCTTGCAGCATCACCTCGGGCAACTGCCCGTCGATCGCATTGCCCTGGAGCCCAGCGTTGCTACGGCGTTATCGCGCATGGGGCTGCGCACCTTGAGTCAGGTGCAGGCGCTGCCCCGGCATAGTCTGGCCCGGCGTTTCGAGGCCCAGGTGCTCAAGCATCTGGACAGCCTGTTCGGTGAGCGGCGGCTGGCACTGGCGTTTTACCTGCCGCCGGACCGTTTCGATGTGCGCATCGAACTCAATTTCGATGTGCAATCCCATCAGGCATTGTTGTTTCCTTTAAGACGATTGACCGGCGATCTGTCGGCGTTCCTCTGCGGCCGGGACAGCGGCGTGCAACGTTTCGACTTGCACCTGGAACACGCCGGCTTGCCGGACACCGTGATCAAGGTCGGCCTGCTCAGCGCCGAGCGCGATCCGGCGATGCTGTTCGAACTGGCCCGAGGGCGGCTGGAACAGGTTCAGGTCGAAGCCCCGGTGCGCGGTTTTCGTCTGCGCGCCGAAGATCTGCCGGCCTTCGTGCCCCAGCGTCAGGAGCTGTTCGACGACCGTCCGCAGCAGTCCTTGCCCTGGGAGCAACTGCGTGAACGCTTGCGCGCACGGCTGGGGGATGACGCGGTGCAGGGCTTGCGCTTCCAGGCCGATCACCGGCCGGAATGCGCGTGGCAGACCACTGTCGACAGCCAGGCCTGCGAGGGGCTGCCTGCCGTGCAACGTCCAGGCTGGTTGCTGACTGAACCGCAGGCGGTACACGAAAGCTCGACGCGCATCCTCATGGGGCCGGAGCGCATCGAGTCCGGCTGGTGGGACGGCGACGACGTGCGCCGCGATTACTACCTGATCGAAACCCGTTCCGGTCAGCAGGGCTGGGCCTATCGGGCGGTGGGCGAAGACGGTCCGTTGTGGCTGCAAGGCTGGTTCGCATGAGCGTCGACTATGCCGAGCTGCACTGCCTGTCGAACTTCAGTTTCCAGCGCGGTGCCTCCAGTGCGCTTGAGCTTTTTCAACGGGCGAAAAAGCAGGGCTATCAAGCGCTGGCAATCACCGACGAATGCACGCTGGCGGGTATCGTCCGTGCCTGGCAGGCGGCCAAGACCGTGGAGCTGCCGCTGATCATCGGCAGCGAAATACGTATCGAAAATGGCCCGAAACTGGTGCTGCTGGTGGAAAGCCTCGAAGGTTATCAAGCCCTGTGCCGACTGATTACCCGCGCCAGACGCCGCACGCAGAAAGGCCAGTATCAGGTGCTGCGGGAGGATTTCAGCGAGCCGTTGCCGGGGCTGTTGGCGTTGTGGGCGCCGGACGCCGTCGATGATTTTGCGCAGGGCCATTGGCTGAAGCAGAGCTTCGCCGAGCGCCTGTGGCTGAGCGTTCAGTTACATCGCGGGCAGGACGACACCCGGCGACTGGCAGCACTGCTGACCCTGGCGCGGGAACTGCGGATCCCGGCGGTGGCCAGCGGCGATGTGCATATGCACGCCCGCGGCCGGCGCGCCTTGCAGGACACCATGACCGCAATCCGCCATCACGTTCCCGTGGCCGAGGCCGGGTTGCGTCTGCACCCCAATGGCGAACGGCATTTGCGCAGCCTCGACGACTTGCGCGATCTCTACCCGCAAGCGCTGCTCGACGAGACGCTGAACATCGCCCGGCGCTGTACTTTCGACCTCGGTCAGTTGCGTTATCAATATCCCCGGGAACTGGTGCCCGAGGGGCACACGGCCACGTCCTGGCTGCGGGTGCTGGCAGAAAAGGGGATTCGCTGGCGCTGGGAAAAAAGCCCCAAGGCCGAGGTGTTGGCGCAGATCGACAAGGAACTGGAGCTGATTGCCGAGCTGGGGTACGAGAGTTATTTCCTCACGGTTCACGACATTGTGAATTTCGCCCGCCAGCAACACATCCTTTGCCAGGGCCGCGGTTCTGCCGCCAACTCGGCGGTGTGCTTCGTGCTGGGGATCACGGAGATCGACCCGGAACGCAGCACGCTGCTGTTCGAGCGTTTTCTCTCCAGGGAACGCAACGAACCGCCGGACATCGACGTGGATTTCGAGCACGAGCGGCGCGAAGAAGTCCTGCAGTATGTGTTTCAGCGTTATGGCCGGGCCCGTGCGGCGCTGACGGCGGTGGTCAGCACTTACCACGGTGCCGGCGCAATCCGCGACGTGGCCAAGGCGTTGGGTTTGCCGCCGGATCAGGTCAACGCCCTGGCCGACTGTTGCGGCCACTGGAGTAATCAGGCGCCGCCCGTCGAGCGCCTGCGTGAAGGTGGTTTCGACCCCGATAGCCCGGTGTTGCGTCGAGTGCTGAGCCTGACCCAGCAACTGATCGGTTTTCCCCGGCACCTGTCCCAGCACCCCGGCGGTTTCGTGATTTCCGAGCAGCCTCTGGACAGCCTGGTGCCGGTGGAAAACGCCGCCATGGCCGAGCGCACCATCATCCAGTGGGATAAGGACGATCTGGATGCGGTCGGGCTGCTCAAGGTCGATATTCTGGCGCTGGGCATGCTCAGCGCGATTCGCCGTTGTTTCGATCTGCTGCGTCGGCACCGGGGCCGCGACCTGAGCCTGGCGACGGTGCCGGCCGAAGACCCGCAAACCTACGAGATGATTGGCCATGCGGACACCATCGGGGTGTTCCAGATCGAGTCCCGGGCGCAGATGTCGATGCTGCCCAGGCTCAAGCCCAAGAACTTCTACGATCTGGTGATCGAGGTGGCGATCGTTCGTCCGGGGCCGATTCAGGGCGGGATGGTGCATCCCTACCTGCGGCGGCGTAAGGGCGAAGAAGAGGTGAAATACCCGTCGAAAGAACTTGAAGCGGTGCTGAAACGTACGCTGGGCGTGCCGCTGTTTCAGGAGCAGGTGATGCAGATCGCGATTGTCGCCGCCGACTACAGCCCCGGCGAGGCTGATCAGTTACGCCGCTCCATGGCGGCCTGGAAACGCCACGGCGGACTGGAACCGCACAAGGAACGCCTGGCGGACGGAATGAAGAAAAACGGCTACACGGCGGAGTTCGCCGCGCAGATCTTCGAGCAGATCAAAGGCTTCGGCGATTACGGTTTTCCCGAATCCCACGCCGCCAGTTTCGCCTTGCTGACCTACGCCAGTTGCTGGTTGAAATGCCACGAGCCGGCGGCTTTCGCCTGTGCGCTGATCAACAGCTGGCCGATGGGGTTCTACAGCCCGGACCAGATTCTCCAGGACGCCCGCCGCCATCATTTGCAGATTCGCCCGGTGGACGTGCGGGCCAGTGACTGGGATTGCAGCCTGGAACCGATCACCGGTGCGCAGCCGGCGATACGCATGGGGCTGCGGATGATCAAGGGCTTTCGCGAAGACGATGCCCGGCGCATCGAGATAGCAAGGTCGAAAGGGGCGTTTGCCGACATCGCCGACCTCGGCGAGCGGGCACGACTCGATGCTCGCGCCCAGGAGCAACTGGCCGATGCCGGTGCGCTGCGCGGGCTGGCCGGTGACCGGCATCGGGCGCGCTGGGAGGTGGCGGGGGTGCAGAAGCAGCTCGGTTTGTTTGCCGGTCTGCCGAGTCAGGAAGAGCCGGCGGTGGAGCTGCCTAAACCCACCGTGGGCGAGGACCTGCAAGCCGATTACGCCAGTGTCGGCACCACCCTCGGCCCGCATCCGCTGGCGTTGCTGCGGGGGGAGCTCAAGGCCCGACGCTGTCGCAGCTCCAGGGAACTGCTGATGGTCGAGCATGGGCGTCCGGTCAGCGTCGCCGGGCTGGTCACCGGTCGGCAGCGTCCGGGAACCGCCAGCGGTGTGACCTTCGTGACGCTTGAAGACGAATTCGGCAACGTCAACGTGGTGGTCTGGCGCGACCTGGCCGAACGGCAACGGCAGGTATTGGTCGGCTCGCAATTGCTCAAGGTCGACGGGCGCTGGGAACAGGTGGGCGAGGTGCGGCACCTGATTGCCGGACGCTTGAGCGACCTGAGTTCATTGCTCGACGGTATCCATGTGCGCAGTCGGGATTTCCACTGAGCCTTGGTGGTGGATATGTCACCTGTGCAGGAGCAGCTTGTCGCAGGGGCCGGTCGAGAATCAGCTATACCTCAATGAAACCATTGGCGTCGGCAGTGCTCGAAACAAACGGGCAGGCACCGTCTCCTCATGCTGTTGCACTGCCTGAAAACATGTCATTCACAAGACATAGGCCAGTCGATGCAGTTTCTAGACAATAGCCACGGTTGTACCGGCTGGAGCGGCGAAATGGCCGAACGCATTCGCGCGTTCGACTGGAGCCTGACCGAACTCGGACGCATCGACACCTGGCCCGGAAGTCTGTGCAGCGCGGTGCAGTTACTGCTCGCTTCACCGCTGCCGATGGTGATGCTGTGGGGCCGCCCCGGTTACATGATCTATAACGACGCCTACTCAAGATTTGCCGGTGGCCGCCATCCTTACCTGCTGGGCTCCCCGGTGGAGTTGGGCTGGCCGGAGGTCGCCGAATTCAATCGGCAAGTGGTGGACACCTGCCTTGCGGGCGGCACCTTGTCCTATCACAACAAAGCCCTGGTATTGCTGCGCGACGGCGTTCCCGAAGACGTCTGGATGGACCTTTACTACAGCCCTGTCTCCAATGATGAAGGGTGTCCCGCCGGGGTCATGGCAATGGTGGTCGAAACCACTGACCATGTGATTTCCGAACGCCGACGCCAAGAAGCCGAAAACGCCTATCGTGCCGATAATGAAAGGGTTCGCCTGGCCCTCAATGCCGGGGCTTTGCTCGGCTCGTTTGTCTGGGACATCAAGGCTGATGTGCTATCGGGCGACGAGCGATTCGCCCGCACGTTTTCCTATCCGCCAGGCCAGGACCTGGCCAACCTGCCACCGGCCATCGCCCAAATGCAGATCCATCCCGATGATCGCAGCTGGGCCCGGGAGCGGATGAATCAGTCGGTGGAAACCGGCGTGCCCTATAACGCCGAATATCGGGTCCTGCGTCCCGATGGCAGTTACCTGTGGGTGCTCGCCAGCGGGTGTTGCGAGTTCAATGAGCAAGGTGAAGCGTTGCGCTTTCCAGGGGTGTTGATCGACATCCACGAACGCAAGATTGCCGAAGAGTCCTTGCTCAAGTTCACCCGCAACCTGGAGCAACGAGTCGCTGAAGAAGTCGAGGCGCGGCTGGCGGCCGAAGAGCAACTGCGTCAATCACAGAAGCTCGAAGCCATTGGTGGTCTCACCGGCGGGGTGGCCCATGACTTCAACAACCTGTTGCAGGTGATCGCCGGCAACCTGCACTTGCTGGCGCGTCATGAGCCGGATAACGCCAACGTGCAGCGCCGGGTCGGCGCCTCAATTGCCGCAGTCGAGCGCGGGGCCAAATTGTCTTCGCAATTACTCGCCTTTGCCCGACGTCAGCCGTTGTCACCGGCCGTATGCGACCCACGGCAGATCTTCGAAGACCTCGGGGAATTATTGCAGCGCGCGCTGGGAGAGACGATCCAGATCAAGGTGTCCGCACCTGACGATCCATGGCACTTCTACGTGGACTGCAATCAACTGGAAAACGCCATTCTCAACCTTGCGATCAACGCCCGAGATGCCATGAACGGCGAGGGGACCATTGCCCTTAGCGCAGAGAACATCGTCCTCGACCGCAAGTTTTGCGCCGGCAAGGGCATCGTCGCTGGCGATTATGTCTGCCTGACGGTGGCTGACTCGGGCGTCGGCATGCCGCCGCAAGTGCTTGCACAGGCCTTCGAGCCGTTTTTCACCACCAAGGCTGATGGTCAAGGCACCGGCCTGGGTTTGAGTATGGTGTTCGGGTTCGTCAAACAGAGCGGCGGGCATATCGAGATTTCCAGCGTCGTCGGGCGGGGCACTCGGGTGCAGCTGTATTTCCCTCGCAGCTTGCGCCCGTTGCCTGACGAAACAATGCGCCATGCTCCGCAGCACCGGGGCGGGCATGAAACCATTCTGGTGGTCGAGGACAACGAAGCGGTGCGCAGTTCGGCCGTGGACTTGTTGTGCGAAGAGGGCTATCAGGTCCTGACCGCGGCCAACGGTGACCTGGCGATGCAGATGTTGCTCGACGGCGCGACAGTGGACCTGATCTTTACCGACGTGGTCATGCCCGGCTTGATCAAAAGCTCGGACCTGGCCGCCTGGGCCAAGGTGCAAAACCCTCCGGTGGCGGTGTTGTTTACCTCCGGACACACCCGCGACATCATTTCGCGCGATCACCAACTCAGCTCTGACACTTATCTGCTGAGCAAACCTTATGGTCCCGAGGCGCTGACACGAATGGTTCGTACGGTACTCGGTGGTTGATTCAAGGGGGGCTTTCCAGGCGCTCGGGCAAGGGGGTATCACGTTTGCGACAGGACGACGAACGGACGCCGCTGGTCTGATAGACGGTCGACAGAACCGGGTAAGCAAGGCCATTCTGATAATTGGCGAACGCCATCGATCACGTTTGCCACCGATTAACAAACGGAGGTGTTCCATGCCGGTGACCCATGACCTTTATCAGGACTTGCGCTGTACGAAGGAAGAGCTCCAGCAAAAACGCACCAAGGATAAGTTACTGGATTCACTGCTCAACAAGTACACCCAGGCGGACGCAGAGGTGGTGAAGGCCGAGTCCGCACAATCGGATGCGCCTAGCGATGAGGTACTGAAGAAGCTCAAGGAGAAGCGTGTGCAGGTCAAGGACAAGATCGCTGAGCGACTTAAGACGCCGTCCTGAGGACGCTGTGCAGAATCACCGACGACCGGTGACTGAACAATTGGAACGGGGATCAATACGAGATCTGCGTTGATTCAAAATCAAAAGATCGTCCGAACGCGGTCCGAACCTTCGGGCGATCTTTTGGCTACACCCTCTATTTCAATGCTGCACTCAACGGCAACCGCGCCATGTGCCGGGCTTTCAGCGACCCCAGATACAACCAGTCCCCATATTCGCGCACGGTGGTGATGGGTGAGTAGTTGCCGCTGCTGGCGTCCTGCAGATTGGCAATCACTTTGCCGTCGAGGTCCAGTCCCAGGACGAAGGCACGTTTCTCCAGGGGCTTGGGCAGAATAGTCATCGCTCGCACGATCATTTTGCGTACCAGAGGGTAGGGCGCCGTGGTGTCGAGCAGTGCATTGCGCGGTGCATACAGCGCCACCCAGAAACGGTCGCGACCATTGAATGCCAGGTTGTCCGGCAGCCCCGGCAAATTGTCGATGAACAGGTCGTGAGTGCCGGCTTTCGGCCCGGTCAGCCAATAGCGGCTGATGCGATAGGCGCCAGTTTCATTGACCAGCACAAACGCGTCGTCAGGCCCCAGTGTCACGCCGTTGGCGAACTCCAGTTTGTCCAGCAGGACCGCCGTATTGCCGGTCTGGAAGTTATAGCGCAGCAAACGGCCGTCGCCACCGTGCTCGATGATCGCCTCGCCGTCCTTGCCGTAGCCCCAACGGCTGGAGGAGTCGCTGAAATAAGCGTAATGCCCGGGCTTGTCGATGGCCACGTCATTGGTAAAACCGAAGGGCAGGTTGTTGGCCGTGGTGGTCAATGGAATCAACCGGCCCTGAGCGTCGAGCGACAGCAAGCCTTTGACCCCGTCGGCGATCACCAACAAACCATTGGGGTGCCGCGCCAGGCCCAGCGGCCGGCCACCGGTATCAGCCAGCACCTGGGTGGTTTTGCCGTCGAGGCTGGTGCGAATCAATCGGCCGTCATGCAGGCCGGTGATAAGGGCGTCTTTCTCCAGCAGCAACGCCTCAGGGCCGTCGATGTCAGCAGCACCGACCCGCTTCACGCCTTTGAGTCGCTGGTTGTCGGCGTAGATGCCCTCGACGAGGGAGGGCGCCGTTGGCGGTGTCCAGGCTACCGGTTGAACCTTGGTCGGCAATAGAAACAGCAAGGCACTGATCACGATGATCAGCAGCAGCAACCAATGCCGAAACTTGAGGGGTCTTTTCATGCGCTGACTCCTGCCAGGGCCAGATGTTTTTGCGCCATCTCGCGTAACGCCAGCATCGACTCCGCCGATTCGCGCTCGATGCGCCGCTTGAGCACCAGACGATTGGCAATGCGCATTGCCAGGCCGCTGAAGCTGTATTCCAGAGTGCGGACAAACCGCGTGTCATCGCCCTCAACCTCACACTCGTAAGTCACCACCAACGACAGACCATGATCGCCCCGGGCCCGAGCCCTCCAGCGGCGTCCGGGCAGGTATTCGTCGACTTCCCAGCTCAAATGCCCCTCACGCCCGCCGGCCCGAATGTCTTCCTCGAATCGCTCCCCGGCATACAGCGGGCCGCTCTGGCCGTCGACCTTGAGGGAGGACGGATGCCACTGCGGCCAATGGGTCGCTGTGCTGGCGTAGGCGAGCACAGCCACTGGGTTTCCAGCGATGTCGATCACATGCTGCATACGGGTCATGGACGTGCTCGTCAGGTGCGGGGGCGCTTGCTCCGGTTCCCAGTAGAGGGTGCCGAACAGGTAGTCCATCAGGGGCAACACGATATTGAAATTGCGTTCCTGCATCAGCTCACGACGGTGATGCAGCTCATGCAGACGGCGCATCTGGCGGATCCACGGCAAACGCGTCACTGGGTTGCCGGGCGGTAGATGTTCGCAGGCATGGAACACCTCGTAGGTCAGGTAACCGAGCACCATGCAGCCGCCAAACAGCCCCGCGACGTTGCTATTGAACTGAGCCAGCAGCCACCAGCCAGGCGCCGTGATGACGAGGGTGTGCAACACGATCAGCCAGGCTGGAAACAGAATCACCCGCCAGTCCCGGGCGCTGTCGTAGGTCATGTGGCCGGGGGTGAAAAAGCTGTGATGGTCACCGGCGTGACGGGCGTAGAACATCCGCGCCAGGCTCTTTTTGTGGTGCCCCAGATGCCGATGCACGACGTACACGCCGAAGTTGAAAAACAACAGGGTCAGCGGCACCGCCAGCCATTCCAGCGGTTGCACCTGATGCACCGTGCTCCAGAACCCACCGATGACCAGCAACCCGAACAGCAACACAAAAGCGCCGTGCAACCAAGGGTTGTAGAGCGGATGAATATCGGCACGGTAGCGCGCGCGGAACGCTTCGGTGGTCTGCCTCACTGGGTTCACCTGTGGTTATTGTTATAACCAGCAGATTAGCCGATCCCTCCGCACAGGCAGGCCGAACCTTGAGGACACAAGCGCCATGCTCCGGTGCAAGACGCCCGTATGGTGTCAGGTCAGCGGGTTCCAGCGCTGGGACCAGTCGTCGTCCGTCTTGATCACTTCACGCAGCAAGTCGAACGCCCGTTGCAGGGTCGCCGAGTCGCGGTCCCGGGAGTAAACCAGATAGGTCGGGTAGCTGAACTCCGGAGCTTTGGGCACTTGTTCCAGCAAGCCGTTTTCCAGGTAACTCTGGACCACGCGGGTGCGGAAATAGCCGCTGCCGCCGTTTTCCAGGATGTATTGCAAGGCCAGCGGGCCGAGGTTGAAGCTCAGGGCTGCCTTGGCTTTTTCCGGCAGCGCCGCATCGTGCTGGCGACGGAAATCCGGACCCCAGTCGATATACACGTAAGGATCGGGCTTTCCGGCCAGGCGTACCAGGATCAGTTTTTCTTCCAGCACCTGCTCGACTTGCAGGCGTGGCCAGTATTCGGGCTGATAGACCAGCGCCGCATCCAACACCCCCAACTCCAGTTGGCGCAGCAGGTTTTCGCCATCGCGGATTTCCATGCGCAGGGCGTGGCTGGGAATCTTCTCGCGCAGTTCCCCGGCCCAACTGAGCATCAACGGGTTGCACAGGCTGACCTCGCCACCGATGTGCAGCACGTCGCGGTAGCCCTCGGGCAGCGGCAAGTCCCGGCGTGCGGCTTCCCAGGTCTGCACCAGTTGATTGGCGTAAACCACAAAGGCCTCGCCGTTCGGCGTCAGGCGCGCACCGGCGCGATTGCGCACGAACAGCGTGCTGCCCAGCTGACTTTCGAGCTTCTGCACCCGGGCAGTGATCGCGGTCTGGGTGACGTGCAGCTTTTCAGCCGCCGCGGCCAGGCTGCCGTGGCGGACAATTTCCAGAAAGGTGCGTGCGAGGTCGATGTCCATGGGCAGGCCGATGAGGGAGGTGCGGGCATTGTAAGAGCAGCCATGGTCTTCCGATACCGTCTGTGGCGAGGGAGCTTGCTCCCGCTGGGGCGCGAAGCGGCCCCAAGCTCCCTCGCCACAGAGTTCACTGTCCGGCCTGATCACCCGTGCCAAACAATCAGTCCGCCAACTCAACCGCCCTCACCACCGCCCAATCGGCCACCAACCGCTGCGGCGTGCCACACGCCTTGCGCTTAAGCACAAAATTACGGCACTTCTCGGCGAACTGTTTACGGTTTTGCACCATGTCCTGGTGCATTTCTTCCAGCTCGGCATTGCGGCAGTGCTGCATCAATTGAGTATCGAACCGGTTTTTACGCTCACGCACCGCCAGATATGCCGGATCACTCAACGCTCCATTGGCGCGCTGCAACAGCCACAGGCCAAACTCATCCGGGCAGCGCGGACCGATTTCCTGGACCATGCCTAGCTGCAAGGCCTGGACGGCGCTGATCGGCAGACAGTCTTCGGTGAGTTTTTCCGCCATCGCCGGGCCGACGGCGCGGGGCAGGCTGTAGGTCCAGTATTCGGAGCCGTACAGGCCCATGGTTTTGTAATGGGGGTTGAGCACGATGTCGGAGCGGGCGAAAACAATATCGGCAGCCAGCGCCAGCATCACGCCACCGGCCCCGGCATTGCCGGTCAGGCCGCTGACCACCAGTTGCCGGGCGCTGAGCAGTTCCTGGCAGACGTCGTCGATCGCCTGAATATTGGCCCAGGCTTCCAGCCCCGGAACCGCTGCGGCCTGGATCGCGTTGAGGTGCACGCCGTTGGAGAAACTGCCGCGTCCACCCTTGATCAGCAGCACTTGGGTGTCCCGGGACTTGGCCCAGCGCAGGGCCTCCACCAGTCGTTGGCACTGTTCGGTGCTCATGGCGCCGTTGTAAAACTCGAAGGTCAACTCGCCGACATGCCCCGACTCGCGATAGCGGATCGGTTGATAGCTTTCGTTGTTAAACGGCTGAGAGGCGATCGACCAATCAAGGGTCGGGACGTGCGCAAGCTGTTCGGCGAGTACATGTCGGGCCGGACGCTTGAAGGTTTCTTCGCCGGGCCGGGGTTTGCGTCGCAGCGAACCGATCCACAGGCTGTGATCACCGGTCGCGACCAGCACCGCATCGTCGTGCACCGCGAGAATCTCTCCCGGCGTGCCGCTGCGCGAGTCCAGATGAGCGTCATACAGGTAATACTGACCGCCGGCCAGGCTGGCCAATACGCCGGGCTGACCGTCGGCGGCGTCGATGCTGCGTTTGATGAAGTGTGCGCTGTCGTGCCAGCTGAAGATCCGGTCAGCTTGCTTCATGTTCGGCTGCAAGCGGCCAATCACATGGCGTTGGCTGTAGTCCAAAGGCACTGGCTCGAAACCGTCGATAAACTTTTCCACGACTTCGCGGATACAGGTGATTGCCGCGTCGCTGACGCGCCCGTTGTACAACTCGGATTTGCGCAGACCCTGGGGCAGGTTGAATTCACAAGTGGCCCAGACCGGCCCGGCGTCCATTTCCTCCACCGCTTGCAACGCGGTCACGCCCCAACGGCTGAGTTCACGGGTGATCGCCCAGTCCAGCGCACTGGCGCCACGGTCGCCGACGATACCCGGATGAATGATCACCACAGGACGCTGGAGATTGCTCCACAGTTGTTGTGGCACCCGATCCTTGAGGAACGGGCAGATCACCAGATCGGCGCCGGAATGCTCGATCTGCTCGCACACTGCCTCTTCATCGGTGAACAGCACCACGCTGGGCGAGTGGCCGGCCTGACGCAAGTCCAGCCAGGCCCGCTGGGTCAGGCCGTTGAACGCCGATGCCAGCAGAATGATTTTCAATGACCGCATGATTGACTCTTCCTTGAGAGTGATCGGCCGCAGGCTCCCGATGAGCCGTCCTTGGCCTTCGATGGAAGAGCGATAGTAGAGAGTGTGGGGGAGAGAACAACTGATCGAGATCAAGCTTGTGTGAGGGGGTGTTGCAGAGGCTTAAAATTAAAAGATCGTCCGAACGCGGCCCGAGCCTTCGGACGATTTTTTCGCTTTTTAAAACGCAAAACACGAACAGCCAAACGCCCCCCAGAACCCTTGGAAGTCACTGACCGGCGCCGACGACAATCGCGCTCGTTCATGGCTATGGGCATGCACCGCGCAAGCGCCCACACACTGGTGCACTTGCGCGGTCATTGGCGCCAGGGGTTTCCAGTGCCCCGGCACATTCACCACGGGCGACCACTCAGGCACCACCGGGATTGGCGGTGGCCCCAGTTTTTCGAACTCGACGCTACCGTGGACGATCTTGCCGTCGACAATGGTCAGCACCGACTCGATCCACTTTATGGCTTCGTCTTCGATGTGAAAGTAATCTGCCGACAGCGCAATCAGGTCCGCCAGTTGCCCGACTTTGATCTGACCTTTCTTGCCCTGTTCGGAGGAGAACCAGGCGCTGCCGTGGGTGAACAGTTCCAGCGCCGTATCGCGGCTCAAGCCTTGTGGGTACAGGGCTAATCCGCCGACGGTGCGGCCGCTGACCAGCCAGTACAGCGAGGTCCAGGGGTTGTAGCTGGAGACGCGCGTGGCATCGGTGCCGGCGCCCACTGGAACGCCCTCGGCGAGCATGCGTGCGATCGGTGGCGTGGCTTCGGCCGCCTTGGCGCCGTAACGGTCGACGAAGTATTCACCCTGGAACGCCATGCGGTCCTGGATGGCGATACCACCGCCCAGGGCCTTGACCCGTTCGATGTTACGGGGGGTGATGGTTTCGGCGTGATCGAAGAACCACGGCAAACCGTTGAATGGAATATCCCGGTTGACCTTCTCGAACACGTCGAGCATGCGGCTGATGGATTCGTTGTAGGTGGCGTGCAAACGGAAGGGCCAGCGCTGCTCCACCAGATGGCGCACCACCGGTTCCAGTTCCTGCTCCATAGTTTGCGGCAGGTCCGGGCGTGGTTCGAGGAAGTCTTCGAAATCCGCTGCCGAGAACACCAGCATCTCGCCGGCGCCGTTGTGCCGCAGGAAGTCATCGCCCTGGCCGTAATGGGAAGTGCTGGTCCAGTTCTTGAAATCGGTCAGTTCTTCCTTGGGTTTCTGGGTGAACAGGTTGTAGGCAATGCGCACCGTGAGCTGTTGATCTTTGGCCAGTTGCTGGATGACTTGATAGTCGTCCGGGTAATTCTGATAACCGCCGCCGGCATCGATGGCGCTGGTGATGCCCAGTCGATTGAGTTCGCGCATGAACTGGCGGGTCGAGTTGACCTGATACTCCAGCGGCAGCTTCGGCCCTTTGGCCAGGGTTGAGTAGAGGATCATCGCATTCGGGCGGGCGATCAGCATGCCGGTGGGGTCGCCATTGGCATCGCGCTGGATCTCGCCGCCCGGCGGGTTCGGCGTGTCACGGGTGTAGCCGACCACTTTCAGTGCGGCACGGTTGAGCAGGGCGCGGTCGTAGAGGTGCAGGACGAATACCGGAGTGTCCGGCGCGGCTTTGTTCAGATCTTCAAGGGTCGGCATGCGTTTTTCGGCAAACTGGAATTCATTCCAGCCACCGACCACCCGCACCCATTGCGGGGTAGGGGTGCGGTCGGCCTGATCCTTGAGCATGCGCAACGCATCAGCCAGGGACGGCACGCCTTCCCAGCGCAGTTCGAGGTTGTAATTGAGGCCGCCACGAATCAGGTGCAAGTGGGAGTCGTTGAGGCCGGGAATCACCGTGCGCCCATGCAGGTCAACGATTTGCGTGCCGGGGCCTTGCAGGGCCATGGCCTGGGCATCGCTGCCGACCACCACAAAGTGCCCGTCCTTGATCGCGACGGCGCTGGCCTGGGGTTTCTTGCGGTCGACGGTGTGCAGGCGTCCGTTGTACAGAATCAGGTCGGCGGGGGTGTCGGGCATGGTTTTACTCCCTGCGGTTAGCGGACTGATCCAGGCACCGATGGCGCCTGCCGAAAGACCTTGCAGTACACGGCGGCGACTGAAGTCATTGTGCTCGTCAGGTGGGCTCATGGCAGTGCTCTCCACACAGTTCTTCATAAAAGAAGCGAGGGCAAACAGCCGATGTCTGACGCATGCGGCCAGAAGGAATATAGACGGCATATCCACAGATAGCCGTTTTCCGAGGGTGAAAAACGACGAATCCCGCCACGAGGGGCGGGATTCGCATGCAGCCAGAGAGGCTCCCGAGAGCGGGAGCCGTCGTCTTAGCCTGGGAACAGCTCGGACAGTTTCATGGCCAGCATCATGTCGCCTTCAGCGCGCAGCTTGCCGCCCATGAACGCTTGCATGCCGTCGGTCGAACCGTCGACGATGCCTTCCAGGGTTTCGCCGTCCATCACCAGAGTCACCTGGGCGTCCGGGTTTTCGCCTTCTTGCAGCTCGCAGGTGCCGTCTTTGACGATCAACGAGAAGTTCTTGGTGTCGTCGATGCGGAAACCGAATACCAGGTCCAGACCGGCAGCAGCGGCTGGGTTGAACTTGGCTTTCATTGCTTGTACGGCATCAGCTACGGAGGTCATGGTTCGATCCTTTCTTGGGTAATAAGAGCTGGGTGGATACAGCCAGGGTCACAATAGTCCGGAATCAGCGAAACGTGATGAGTTCCGGGGCCTTCAGCAGTTGCAGGTGCGTATGACTGTTGAAGGAAGCCAGGGCCACCTCGCGACCACGAAACTTGAGCAGGTTGAGCGAGGTGTTGACGATTTGCCAGTTCAGCTCAAAGGCCTGCCGGGCAGGCATTTGCGTAATAAGGTGGAGCAGGGCAGTGATGGTGCCGCCGGAGGTGAACACGGCGATTTTCTGGGTGTTGTCGGCATTTTCGAGCAGCCGCTGCAGGCCAGCCTGCACACGATCGACGAAGCCCAGCCAGCTTTCCAGGCCCGGTGTGTCATAGGTACCGGCGAGCCAGCGCTCGATGATCAGGGCGAAGATACGCTGGAACTCGGCACGGTTTTGCGCGGCGTTGCGCAGGATCTCCAGCGCCTCGGGTTCGTCTTCCAGCATGGCGGGCAGCAGGGCGCGGATCACCGCGTCGGCGTCGAACTCGTTGAAGGCCGAATCGATTTCCAGGGGCGGCACCGGCAAGCCCACGGCAGCGTACTGTTCCAGAGCGCTGGTGGCCGTATGTTGCTGACGGCGCAGGTCACCCGACAGACAGCGATCGAAGCTGACACCGAGTTCGGCCAGGTGCCGGCCAAGGACTTCTGCCTGGCGAATACCGGTCGGCGACAGAACGTCATAGTCGTCTGCACCAAAGGAGGCCTGGCCATGTCGAATCAAATAGATGCTGCCCACGTCCGCGTCATCCCGGTACGTTGAAGGTTTGGCGAGGTTATGAGGATGACGGTGAGCTGTCAATGAAAAAACATACGCTTGTTTGAAATGCCCGTTACAGGCCTGTTGCTAGTGTCCTGTCTCACAAATACGTTTCTCTTTTGACGAGTGGCTGTTGTCGTCAGGCGAGGAGCGGCAACGCAGCATGACGGCAACGGACGCCGTAAAAAGGGAACAGTATTTGTGAGACAGGACACTCGAGGTTTCACGACTGGTCGCCGGGCCGGCTCATGGGTATGCTGAAGGTATCCCGCGCGTGTTCATGCCGCGCATCGTGTTGAAGGAGTCTCTGTGGAGTTTTTGTCCGAGTACGCCAGTTTCCTGGCTAAAACCGTGACACTGGTGATCGCCATTCTGGTGGTCCTGGCCAGTTTTGCGGCGTTGCGCAGCAAAGGTCGGCGCAAGTCGACCGGCCAACTGCAAGTCAGCAAACTCAATGATTTCTACAAAGGACTGCGCGAGCGGCTGGAGCAGACCTTGCTCGACAAGGACCAGCTCAAGGCTTTGCGCAAATCCCAGGCTAAAACCGAGAAAAAGCAAAAGAAGAAGCCCGAGGCCAAGCCGCGGGTGTTCGTGCTGGATTTCGACGGTGACATCAAGGCGTCGGCCACTGAAAGCCTGCGCCACGAAATCACCGCGCTGCTGACCCTCGCCACGCCAAAGGATGAAGTGGTGCTGCGCCTGGAAAGCGGCGGCGGCATGGTTCACAGCTATGGCCTGGCATCTTCGCAACTGGCGCGCATTCGCGAAGCCGGCGTGCCGTTGACCGTGTGCATCGACAAGGTCGCGGCCAGCGGCGGCTACATGATGGCGTGCATCGGCGAGAAAATTATCAGCGCACCGTTCGCGATTCTAGGCTCGATCGGCGTGGTGGCGCAGTTGCCCAACGTCAATCGCCTGCTGAAAAAGCATGACATCGACTTCGAAGTGCTCACGGCTGGTGAGTACAAGCGCACCCTGACAGTGTTTGGCGAAAACACCGAGAAGGGCCGGGAGAAATTCCAGGAAGAGCTGGACATCACCCATCAGCTGTTCAAGAACTTCGTTTCCCGCTATCGCCCGCAACTGGCTATCGACGAAGTGGCCACCGGTGAAATCTGGCTCGGTGTTTCGGCACTCGACAAGCAACTGGTGGACGAGCTCAAGACCAGCGACGAATACCTCGCTGAGCGCGCTAAACAGTCCGAGCTCTATCATTTGCATTACGCCGAACGTAAAACCCTGCAGGAGCGCATCGGCATGGCGGCCAGCGGTTCGATCGATCGCGTATTGCTGAGCTGGTGGAGCCGGTTGACCCAGCAACGCTTCTGGTAACCGTACCAGGCATCACCGTCAGTAAAAAAACCGTGGATTGCCCACGGTTTTTTTTTGACCTTCAGAAAGTGTCCACTCACCCTCAAGAAATAACGAATTTTCCTAATGCCTTTGTCGATCGGTCGCGCTTTCGTGTGGAGTCAGGTGGGGTAGGGTGACTGGCCTGAATTGACTGCAATGGATTGCACCATGAATGAGCTCCTTCACCACGTTGCCGCACCTCATCCACCCCCATCGTTGCGAATGCGCGACGAACTGAAAGCTGCACTGGACATCGCTCTCCCCCAAACCCCCGGCCAGTTGGGCGCACACCTGATCAAGGAAAAATGGGGGCAGGACATCGACCCGCAGACGACCTTGATGGTCACCCTCGATTACCACTACAAGGGCCACCCTGAAGAGAACGGTTTCCAGCAGGGCCAGGTGGCGAACTCGCGGTCGCTGTTGCAAGCGCTGCTTTCAAATTACCAGACGGTTGGGGACGGCCGTTTTGCTGAAACCGCCTTTGGTCTGTACACACCGCCGGACGTCGGCCCGAGGGTGCGGATTGTCGAGCATGTCGATGAGTTCGCTGATTACGGCAGCGGCAATCACGACACCTATGAAGGCATCTATCGGCAAACGACGCCGCAGACTTACGGTCCCGCCTCACAACTGAAGCTGAGGCCGGCCGATTTCAAGAAATGGGTCTGGGAGCTGGACTTCAAGCACGTGTACGAGACCTATCTTGAAAAGGTCTGGCCCGCTGACGAGGTGCTCGCTGCGTCCGGCCCGTACGCCTTGAGGACATCGGTCAAGGCAGCGTTTGTGATGACGGCCTGGTTGCAGTTCAAGGAGCGCTGCCTGTCGCAAAAAGGACTTGAGCTCGCGATGGAGGCGGCTGGCTTGCCGCCCGGTCAGGCATGGGAAACGCTGACCATCGAACAACTGCAAGCGGCGACGCGCCCCCCTTTGTCCGTCAGGGCCGGCCGTTTGAAGCTATACCGTTACACCGCAACAGATATCTGGGCGTTCCGTGACACTGCCAGTACCCGAGTGCTGCTGTACATCCCTGGCAACTCTTCTCCGCTGCACGAATTCACCGATGCCACTCAACTGCACCAATGGGTCGTCGCGCAGGGCAAGCTCAGCGAGACAAAACAGGCATTGGCCGCCCATTTTGCCGAAGATGATCGAGAGGACGGTACGTTTCATGCGGGGGTGCTGACGGCATTGGACGGCATGGCGCAGTACCCCGCGATGCATCGGCTGACCAACAATGCCGGTTTTTTCAATAACGACGGCTATTGGGACCCCGCCGATTACATTGGCTACGACAATCCGCCATCGGCGACCGATCCGTTTGCGCAACTGGTGCTGACGATGAAGCAGGCCGCCCACGCCAGTATCGAAAGCATTCGTACCGATGCACAGGTCAATCGTGACAATTTAAGTGCGGTGGTCGAACCGGTGGTGCAATGGATCAACCGGTTCGGGCCATTGGCGTTGTTCGTCCCGGGAGGCGAAGGCATATTGGCGCTGGCCGGGCTTATTGACGCCGGTTACGGTCTTGATCAGGCAGTAAACGGTGAAACACCACGTGAACGGTCGGAGGGCGTGTCGCGCACCGTGTTCGGTTTGCTTAATGCGCTGCCGATCGGCGCACAGGCGGTGCTGAAGGATGAAGCGGCCGTCGAGTCAGTACGTCCGTCTTCGCAAATCACCGTTGCCCCGACGCCCGAGCCACCGGTTTCCGTGCTGTCCTCCCGCGTGGAGCTGATCCGCGGAATCGGCCCGACTGTGGCGTCTTTCAGCGATGAAGTCCTGGCACAGATCGGCAAGGTCAGTGTGATTGACGATGACATGCTGCGACTGATGCAAACGGGGCGTCCACCTACGCCTTTACTGACGGATACGATCAGTCGCTTCAAGATCGATCAGGATCTGGGGGCGGCCGGCACGCCTGAGCAATTCAACAGGCGTTACGCCGCACTTCAACAGTCGGAACATGAATGGGTGCGGCTGTTTCAGCAGCAATACCCGGCGCTGCCCAAAGGTGCCATCGAACAAATGCTCGACCGCTATGGCGTGGATATCCAGCAAGCCCCCGATGTGACCGAGGTCAGGCAAGTGTTCACGCGTCTGGACAGCAAGGCGCGGCAGTACCAGCAGCATGTGCGGCTCAATCGCGCTTATGAAGGTCTTTATCTGCATTCGGTGGCGAGCCCGGACTCGGACATCCTGGCCTTGCACTCGCTGCAAAACCTGCCGGGCTGGCCGCGGAACCTGCGGATCGATGTCCTTGATCAATCCGTCGCGGGGCGAGTGCTGGACCGCATCGGCGCGCAGGATGCCACGGAGGTCCGGCGCTTGGTCAGAGTCGGACAGCACTATCTGCATCAGGCCTCGCCAACAGACTTTTATACGGCGCTTCTCGGTGTGTTGACGGACGACGACCGTTCAGCGCTGCTCCTGACGTCGCCTGGTTCAGTCGACGAACTACGACTCGCCATCAGCGACCAGGCGTTGCCCCGATCACAGGTGATACTCGGGCTGCGAAGAATGGACGGTGGGTTGCCGTTCGATGCCCACGGGCTCAGCGGCGGCGGTTTTCCGGGAACGCCCCAGGCCGAGGCGCTGACGCACCAGATGATGAGGCTGCAACTCAAAGAGGTCTATCCAGACTTCACCGATGCCCAGGCAGATGCGGTTCTTCAACGCGAAGGTGTAAACGCGCAGGCGCACATTGAGTGGTTGAAGCAACAGCTGCAGCAACTCGACATCGACCTGACCGCCTGGGTAGATCAGGTGGCGGATGACATTCATGACATGGCTATCGATTTCCTGGCCCCGAATGATCCCGAAGCAGCGGGATTGAGCGCTGCACAAATCGAGGCCTATAACGTTCAGTTGGTGCAGACCGAAATGCAACAGGAGCGAGCGATTCGAAATGAGTTGGCCGAGGAGCTGGTCTCCATCTGGCAACGACGCAGGGCGCTGCAGGATCCGTTATTGCCTGCTGATCAGATACGCGGCGTCAGGCTGGATCTCGACTTCGAGAATTATCACCGGTTACCCACGTTGAATGTCCGGTTCAATAATATTCTCGAGTTATCGATGCGCGGCTTTCACCTGACTGAAGAAGAAAGTCTGAACGGATTTCTCGAGTGTTTTCCAAATCTTGAAGTGCTGAACCTGGAAAATGTCGACCTGAGTCACTTCAACCATGGCGGCCTTGCGGAGTGTGCACTGCCTCCTTCGATCAACCAGATGGCGCGTCTCTCTTCGCTGAATCTGAGGTCGACGAATCTGACGTTCAATGAGCGCGCCGCCTCTCAATTGACCGGGTTGACACACTTGCAGACGCTGGACCTGAGCAACAACCCGCTGGGCGTCCCGCCTTTGGTGCTCGGAATGAACGACTTGCGCTGGCTGAACCTGAGCAACACCGGGATCACTGGTTGCCCAGTCGGAATCATGGAGCAGCCCTATCTGACGTCATTGGACCTGCGTAATAACCAGATAACCCGAGTGCCGCCAGCAGTACTGAACCAGGCTATCTCGAGGGACCGTGTGCTGCTGCAGGGCAATCCATTGACGGATGAGGACACCTTGTTGCGCATTGTCGATCATCGGCGGCGAACGGGTATCAACCTGTGGTTAAGTGATCCCGGGGTTAATTACGGGAATGTCATCGAGTGGTTGCGCGAGGGCGATGGGGAGTTGCAAGCGACGCGACGATTGATCTGGCAGAGGCTGGCAGCCAGGCCCCTTGGCGCCCGGTTCTTGAGGGTAATGGATGGACTGAGCCTGACGGCGGACTTCCGGGTCGATTATCTGCCGCTTCAGGCGAGGGTGTGGCGACTGCTCGGTGAAGCCGATGCTTCGCAAGCGCTTTGGGAAAGACTGGTCCAGGATATTGAATCGGCCGAGGTCGATCCTGAAAACCCGTTTGCGCTGTTCACGGCACTTGAGGACCGTGCCCGGTTTTATCGGAACTGGGAGGCCATGGGGCGACCGTTTCCGATAGGCACGCAGTAAGGGAAAAACCTTGAACCCCGCAAGGGGTTCAAGGTGTGACGATCAACGGCGACGGAACAGCGGCAGCGGTTCGTCGGTGGCGGCCTGATAGGTCACCGAGAAGTCCTTGAGGCCTTCAAGGGCTTCGTAGGGGTCTTTATCGGCGCGAATGGCAAACGCATCGAAACCGCAGCGGTGCATGTAGAACAGCTGGTCGCGCAACACATCGCCAATTGCCCGCAATTCGCCTTTGAAACCATAGCGGTCACGCAGCAGACGGGCGTTGGAGTAATTGCGACCATCGGTGAAGGCCGGGAAGTTCAGGGCGATGACCTGGAAGTTCGCCACGTCATCACCGATTTCCTCAGCTTCTTCATCGGCATCCAGCCATACACCCAGGCCGCCATCGCGGGCCATGAGCATGCGGCTGTGTTCGCGCCACATGTGCAACGGGACGATCAGGTCGTCGCAGTTGCTGATTTCATCGATGTTGAAATCTTTCGGCAGCAAGTGCCAGGTTTCGTCGACGACTTCGTTGTTCTTAATTATTCGCTGCATAGACGCGCTCCTTGAAGAGGTCGATGCCGATACGCTGATAAGTGTCGATGAAGCGCTCGTCTTCGGTACGTTGTTCGATGTACACGTTGATCAGCTTCTCGATCACATCAGGCATGGCTTCCTGGGCGAAGGACGGGCCGAGGATCTTGCCCAGGCTCGCATCGCGGCTGGCGCTGCCACCCAGGGACACCTGATAGAACTCTTCGCCTTTCTTGTCCACTCCGAGAATACCGATGTGGCCGACGTGGTGGTGACCACAGGCGTTCATGCAGCCGGAGATGTTCAGGTCCAGCTCGCCAATGTCGAACAGGTAGTCCAGGTCGTCGAAACGGCGCTGGATCGATTCGGCGATCGGGATCGACTTGGCGTTGGCCAGGGAACAGAAGTCGCCGCCAGGGCAGCAGATGATGTCGGTCAGCAAGCCGATGTTCGGCGTGGCGAAACCTTGCTCGCGCAACTCGCCCCACATGGCGAACAACTGGCTCTGCTCGACATCGGCCAGAATGATGTTCTGCTCGTGGGAGGTGCGCAGCTGACCGAAGCTGTAACGGTCGGCGAGGTCGGCAACGGCATCGAGCTGCTTGTCGGTGATGTCGCCCGGTGCAACGCCGGTCGGTTTCAGGGACAGCGTCACGGCGACGTAACCCGGCTTTTTGTGGGCCAGGGTGTTGCGGGCACGCCAGCGGGCGAAACCCGGGTGTTGCTTGTCGAGGTCGGCCAGTTCGGCCGTCTGGTTTTCCAGAGCCTTGTAGTCCGGATCGACAAAGTGCTTGGCCACGCGATGCACTTCGGCCTCGGTCAGCGTGGTCTGGCCACCGCGAAGGTGTTCCATTTCCGCATCGACTTTCTGCGCGAACACTTCAGGCGTCAGGGCCTTGACCAGAATCTTGATCCGCGCCTTGTACTTGTTGTCGCGACGGCCGTAGCGGTTGTAGACCCGCAGAATGGCGTCGAGGTAGCTCAACAGGTCCTGCCACGGCAGGAATTCGTTGATGAACGCGCCCACCACCGGAGTACGGCCCAGGCCGCCACCGACCAGCACACGGAAGCCCAGTTCGCCCGCGGCGTTGTGCACCGGCTCGAGGCCGATGTCATGGACTTCGATGGCCGCACGGTCGGACGTCGAACCGTTGATGGCAATTTTGAATTTACGCGGCAGGTAAGCGAATTCCGGGTGGAACGTGGTCCACTGACGGACGATTTCGCACCATGGCCGCGGGTCGATCAACTCGTCGGCGGCGACACCGGCGAACTGGTCGGTGGTGACGTTGCGCAGGCAGTTGCCGCTGGTCTGGATCGCGTGCATCTGCACGGTCGCCAGCTCAGCCAGGATGTCCGGGATGTCTTCCACGGCCGGCCAGTTGAACTGCACGTTCTGCCGGGTACTGATGTGGGCGTAGCCCTTGTCATAGTCGCGGGCAATCTTGGCCATCATTCGCGTCTGGCGCGAAGTGAGTTGGCCGTAAGGCACCGCCACCCGCAGCATCGGGGCAAAGCGCTGGATATAAAGGCCATTTTGCAGGCGCAGGGGGCGGAATTCTTCTTCGCTCAGCTCGCCTGCCAGATAGCGTCGGGTCTGATCACGGAACTGCTTGACGCGGTCCTCGATGATCCGCTGATCGTACTCGTCGTATACGTACATATAAGTCCTGTTCTCAGGCTTGGGCCGGTCGGATACAGCTGCGTTTTCGCAAGCTTTCATCCGATTCTGCCTCGGCAATTCTGCGCGCACGGCCGCGCACTCCCAACGGAGCCGACGCAAGATACCAGTTTGCAGTTATGCGCAAAAGTGATGTTTGAGTATATGCAAAGAACCAAAACGACTAATGAAAGTCGTTGTGATAAAACCCTCATTTGTCGTGCGGGCAATCATCGTCTTAACTGTGCTCGAGTCTTTATGCAATCACCGATAAAACCGACAAGAGGCGATGCAATGAGCAACCCAACCAAAGCAAGGAAAAGCGATAGCACGGTCGATGCCTGGGCGATTCTGTTCCTGATCATCCTGGTCGTGGGTACGGCGGTATTCTGGGTCAGCCATCAATAAACAACCCCGTCCGGGCCCGGCGCCGACGATTGTCGGACAAAAAGCCGGAATATGCGCCGTTTCCAGGGACTTCGCTGGCTATAATGCGCGGCGGATTTTCGGGGGCTCGGACGATCAATGTTGAAGTTCTTCTATGGTGTAGTGCTGGCGCTTGGCGCGGTCCTGGGGCCGTGTGCCCAGGCGGCGTCCGTATTGTTTCTCAATCCCGGGACCAGCCAAGAGACGTTCTGGGTCAGTTACTCGCAGTTCATGCAGACCGCGGCCAAGAACCTGGGCATGGATTTGCAAATCCAGTATGCCGAGCGAAACGCCGAGACCACACTCAAACAGGCCCGCGAAGCGCTGCAAGGGCCGAGTCGGCCGGACTATCTGGTGTTCTCCAACGAACTGTATGTCGCCCCCGAAATCCTGCGCCTGGCTCAAGGCAGCGGTGTGAAGCTGTTTTTGGTCAACAACGGCCTGACCGCCGACCAGATGCGTCTGCTCGGCGCCCAGCCGGACAAGTATCCCGACTGGTTGGGTAGCCTGGTGCCCAACAATGAGGAGGGCGGCTACCTGATGCTCAAGGAACTGATTCGCCTGCATGGCCCGGTAGCACCCGGTGAGGTCATTGAACTGGTGGCCTTTTCCGGCCTGAAAATCACGCCGGCCGCGCAAGAGCGTGAGCAGGGCATGATGCGGGCATTGGCCGAACACCCCGAAGTGCGGTTGCGCCAGTTGGTGTACGGCGGCTGGACCCGCGAGCGCGCCTATGAACAGGCCAGGTTATTGTTCAAGCGTTACCCGCAAACATCGCTGGTCTGGTCGGCCAACGATGAAATGGCGTTCGGTGCCATGCAGGCATACGCCGAAACGGGAGGCCAGCCGGGCAAGGGTGTGCTGTTCAGTGCCATCAACAATTCACCGGCCGCGTTGCAGGCGCTGTTGGAAGGGCGGCTAAGCGTGTTGTTGGGCGGGCACTTCACTCTGGGCGGCTGGGCTCTTGTGCAGTTGCATGACTACGATCAGGGGGTGGATGTCAGCCAGTACGGCGGGCGCGACCGACAGATCCCCTTATTGCAGTTGATCGACCACGCGCAAGCCCGGCGACTGCTGGGCTTGAGTACCACTCAGGATTACGACGTGGATTTTCAAAAGCTCTCGGCCAAGGGGCGGCCGACGTCGTACCGCTACCCGTTCAACCTGCAAACCTTGATGCATTGAGCCGGCTCAGATCCCGGCCAGGTGCAACACCAGTTTGACGATGCCGAACAGCGTCAGGGCGAACACCACCGTGAACAGAATCCCCAGAATCACAAAATGACTGGGCTTGCCATGGGTGAAGTCCCGGGCCCGGTTTTTCCCGCTTTGCACCCCGAACGCCGCTGCCATGACGCTGTGCAGCATCTGCCAGAAGGTCGGCGGTTTGTTGTGGTTATTGTTGTCGACTGGATCGTCCATAAATCCCCCGTCACGAATGTGTATGAGGCAAGCATAGACAACAGACTCGAACTCTGTGGGAGCCGTTGTGGCGAGGGAGCTTGCTCCCGTTGGGTCGCGAAGCGGCCCCAAAAAATGGGACTGCTACGCAGTCCAACGGGAGCAAGCTCCCTCGCCACAAAGGCTCGCTCCCACAGGGGAAGGGGTTAGTTGTCGTAACCCAGGTTAGGCGCCAGCCAGCGCTCGGTCACGCTCAACTCCTGGCCTTTGCGCGAGGTGTAGCTCTGCACCTGATCCTTGTCGATCTTGCCCACGGCGAAATACTGCGCCTGTGGGTGAGCGAAGTACCAGCCGCTGACCGCCGCCGCCGGGAACATCGCGTAGTGCTCGGTGAGGAATACGCCGCTGCGGCCGGCCTTGAGCTCTTCCGCTTCCGGGTCCAGCAGCTTGAACAGCGTGGCTTTCTCGGTGTGATCCGGGCACGCCGGGTAGCCCGGAGCAGGGCGGATGCCGGTGTATTGCTCTTTGATCAGCGCCTCGTTGTCCAGCGTCTCGTCCTTGGCGTAGCCCCAGTAGTCTTTACGCACTTGCTGGTGCAGCCACTCGGCGCACGCCTCGGCCAGACGGTCGGCCAACGCCTTGACCATGATCGAGTTGTAGTCGTCGCCCGCTTCCTGATAGGCCTTGGCCACTTCTTCGGCGCCAATCCCGGCGGTGGTGATGAAACCACCCACGTAGTCGGTCACGCCGCTGTCCTTCGGCGCGACGAAGTCGGCCAGGGAGAAGTTCGGCTTTCCGTCGGTCTTGATGATCTGCTGGCGCAAGTGATGCAGCTTGGCCAATGGCTTGCCGTCGTCGCCATAGACTTCGATGTCATCGTCGCGCACCTGGTTGGCCGGCCAGAAACCGAACACGGCACGGGCGCTGATCAGTTTCTCGTCGATCAACTTGGCAAGCATTTCCTGGGCATCGGCGTACAGCGCGGTAGCGGCTTCACCGACCACTTCATCCTGCAGGATGCGCGGGAACTTGCCGGCCAGGTCCCAGGAGATGAAGAACGGTGTCCAGTCGATGTATTCGGCCAAAACCTTCAGGTCGATGTTGTCCAGCACCTTGGCGCCGGTGAACGTCGGTTTGACCGGCTCATAGTTGGCCCAGTCGAACTGCGGTTTCTTGGCAATGGCCGCCGGGTAGCTCAGGCGCTCGGTGCGGGCGCTGCGGTTGGCGGTGCGCTCGCGAACGTCGATGTATTCCAGGCGGGTCTTCTCGACGAAGCCGGCCTTCAATTCCTTGGACAGCAACTGCGTCGCCACGCCCACGGCGCGGGAGGCGTCGGTGACGTAGATCACCGCGTCGTTGCTGTACTTGGGCTCGATCTTCACCGCCGTGTGCGCTTTGGAAGTGGTCGCGCCACCGATCATCAGCGGCAGATAGAAGTCCTGACGCTGCATTTCGCGGGCCACGTGAACCATTTCGTCCAGCGAAGGCGTGATCAGGCCGGACAGACCGATGATGTCGCATTTCTCGTCTTTGGCGACCTGCAGGATCTTCTCCGCCGGCACCATCACGCCGAGGTCAACGATGTCGTAGCCATTACAGCCCAGCACCACGCCGACAATGTTCTTGCCGATGTCGTGCACGTCGCCCTTGACCGTGGCCATGAGGATCTTGCCCTTGGCTTCCGGCTTGTCGCCTTTTTCCAGTTCGATGAACGGGATCAGGTGGGCCACGGCCTGCTTCATCACGCGGGCGGACTTCACCACTTGCGGCAGGAACATTTTGCCGGCGCCGAACAGGTCGCCGACGATGTTCATGCCGGCCATCAACGGGCCTTCGATGACTTCGATCGGGCGCGCGAACGACAACCGCGATTCTTCAGTATCTTCAACAATGTGCGTGGTGATGCCCTTGACCAGCGCATGCTCCAGACGCTTGTTGACGTCCCAGTTGCGCCACTCTTCGGTCTCGGCTTCCTTGACGCTGCCGTCGCCCTTGTACTTGTCGGCGATGGCGAGGAGGGCGTCGGTGCCTTCCGGAGTACGGTTGAGGATCACGTCTTCAACGGCGTCGCGCAACTCCACCGGGATCTGGTCGTAGATCTCCAGTTGGCCGGCGTTGACGATGCCCATGGTCAGGCCGTTGCGGATTGCATACAGCAGGAACACCGAGTGAATCGCCTCGCGCACCGGATTGTTGCCACGGAACGAGAACGACACGTTGGACACGCCGCCGGAGCTCAGGGCGTAGGGCAGTTCGTCACGGATGTAGGCACAGGCGTTGATGAAGTCCACAGCGTAGTTGTTGTGTTCTTCGATACCGGTGGCCACGGCGAAGATGTTCGGGTCGAAGATGATGTCTTCCGGCGGGAAGCCGACTTCGTTGACCAGAATGTCGTAGGAGCGTTTGCAGATTTCTTTCTTGCGCGCTTCGGTGTCGGCCTGGCCGGCTTCATCGAAGGCCATCACCACCACCGCGGCGCCGTAGCGTTTGCACAGTTTGGCGTGATGAATGAACTGCTCGACACCTTCCTTCATGCTGATGGAGTTGACGATGCCCTTGCCCTGAATGCACTTGAGGCCGGCTTCGATCACTTCCCACTTGGAGGAGTCGATCATGATCGGGACGCGGGAGATGTCCGGTTCGCCGGCAATCAGATTGAGGAAGGTCACCATGGCCTTCTTCGAATCGAGCATCCCTTCATCCATGTTGATGTCGATCACTTGGGCGCCGGCTTCGACCTGCTGCAGGGCGACTTCCAGGGCCTCGGTGTAGTTGTCTTCACGGATCAGGCGGGCGAACTTGGCGGAACCGGTGATGTTGGTCCGTTCGCCGACGTTGACGAACAACGAGCTGCGATCGATGGTGAACGGTTCCAGGCCCGACAAGCGGCAGGCCTTGGGGATGTCCGGAATTTCACGCGGGGCGTAACCGGCGACCGCTTTGGCGATGGCTTCGATGTGGCCCGGTGTGGTGCCGCAGCAGCCGCCGACGATGTTGAGGAAGCCACTTTGGGCGAACTCTTCGATGACCTTGGCGGTTTGGGCCGGCAGTTCGTCGTACTCGCCGAACTCGTTCGGCAGGCCGGCGTTCGGGTGCGCCGACACGTGGGTGCTGGCCTTGTTCGACAGCTCTTCAAGGTACGGACGCAATTCACGGGCGCCGAGGGCGCAGTTCAGGCCGACGGAAATCGGCTTGGCGTGGGCCACGGAGTTCCAGAACGCTTCGGTGGTCTGGCCGGAGAGGGTGCGGCCAGAGGCATCGGTGATGGTGCCGGAAATCATGATCGGCAGCTCGACGCCCAGCTCTTCGTAAACCCCTTGCACGGCGAAGATCGCCGCTTTGGCGTTGAGGGTGTCGAAAATGGTTTCGATCAGGATCAGGTCGGCGCCGCCTTCGATCAGGCCTTTGGTGGCCTCGGTGTAGTTCTCCACCAGTTCATCGAAGGTCACGTTGCGGTAGCCGGGGTTGTTCACGTCGGGCGACAGCGAGCAGGTACGACTTGTAGGACCGAGCACGCCGGCGACGAAACGCGGCTTGTCCGGGGTTTCCAGGGTCTTGGCGTCCGCCACCTTGCGCGCCAGGCGTGCGCCTTCTACGTTGAGTTCGTACGCCAGGCCTTGCATGCCGTAGTCGGCTTGGGACACCTGAGTGGCGTTGAAGGTGTTGGTTTCCAGAATGTCGGCGCCGGCATCCAGGTAGGCTTTTTCAATAGAGCCAATCACATCCGGGCGGGTCAGCACCAACAGGTCGTTGTTACCTTTGACATCGCTCGGCCAGTCGGCGAAGCGTTTGCCACGGTAATCCTGTTCCTCGAGCTTGTAGCTCTGGATCATTGTCCCCATGCCGCCGTCGAGAATCAGGATGCGCTCTTTGAGGGCGTGCTTGAGAGCTTGAAGGCGAACGCTGCGATCGGACATTTGGACTACTCGGTAAGGCCATGACGAAGGGCCGGGATAATAACAAACCTGTGTGCTTTTGGAGCATATGCCGGTTTTGCATGAATATCGTTCATGTTGGTGCGCGGGTCGGACCGGTAGAATCGCGGCGTTTTCTCATGATCAGGACCAGGGATATGTCGTATCGCGTCGTCACCAGCCTATTGATGCTGTTTTTAAGCGGGGGCGCCGCTGCGCAAGGTCCGGACATTTCCTACGTTCGCGACATTCAACCGATCTTCACCGAAAAGTGCGTGGCCTGCCATGCCTGCTACGACTCCGCCTGTCAGCTCAACCTGGGCAGTGGCGAAGGGGCGTCCCGAGGTGCGACGAAGGCGCCGGTCTATGACGGCGAACGTAGCAAGGCCGCCGCGCCGACCCGGTTGTTTTATGACGCCTTCGGCAAGCGTGCCTGGCAGCAAAAGGGCTTCTATTCGGTGCTCGACGCCCAAGGCAGTCAGGCGGCGCTGATGGCGCGGATGCTTGAGCTGGGGCACAAAACCCCGTTGCAACCCAACGCCAAACTGCCGGAAGACATCGTCCTGGGCCTGAACCGGGAAAACCAGTGCGCCATGCCGGCAGAGTTCAGCGATTACGCCAACTCTCATCCGAAAGAGGGCATGCCGCTAGCGGTCACCGGTCTGACCGATCAGCAATACCAGACGCTGCAGCGCTGGCTGGCCTCCGGCGCGCCGATCGATCAGCAGGGCCTGGTGCCCAGCGCCAGGGAAGCCTTGGAAGTGGTGCAGTGGGAAAACCTGCTCAATGCGCCGGGCGCCCGGGAGAGCCTGGTCGGGCGCTGGCTGTTCGAGCACTGGTTCTTGGCCCATATCTATTTCAAGGACGGCGAACCGGGGCATTTCTTTCAGTGGGTACGTTCGCGCACGCCGACGGGGCAGCCCATCGACCTGATCAACACCCGCCGTCCGAATGATGATCCGGGCACTCAGGTCTATTACCGTCTGTGGCCGGTGCAAGGCGTGATCGTGCACAAGACCCACATCACCTACCCGCTGAGCGCGGCGAAGATGGCGCGGATCAAGAGCCTGTTTTACAACGGTAACTGGCAGGTCAACGCGTTACCGGGCTACGGGCCGGAGCGGCGGGCCAATCCGTTTGCCACGTTCGAAGCGATCCCGGCCCAGGCGCGTTACCAGTTCATGCTCGATAACGCCGAATACTTCGTGCGTACCTTTATTCGCGGCCCGGTCTGCCGGGGCCAGATCGCCACCGACGTGATTCGCGACAACTTCTGGGCACTGTTCCAGGCCCCGGAACATGACCTTTACATCACCGACCCGAAATATCGCGGCAAGGCTACGCCGTTGCTGGCGATGCCGGGGCAGAACGATGACGTCGGCAGTGTCCTGAGCCTGTGGCACGACTACCGCAACAAACGCAACGAATATGAGGCCCTGCGCCGGGACAGCTATGCCGACTTGCCAGCGCCGAGCTGGTCGACCCTGTGGGCCGGTAATGACAATGCGTTGCTGAGTATCTTCCGGCATTTCGACAGCGCCTCGGTGACCAAGGGCCTGATCGGCGATGTGCCGCAGACGATGTGGCTGTTCGATTACCCGTTGCTGGAACGCACGTATTACCAGTTGGCGGTCAACTTCGATGTGTTCGGTAACGTGTCCCATCAGGCCCAGACCCGGCTGTACTTCGACCTGATCCGCAACGGCGCCGAGCAGAACTTCCTGCGCCTGATGCCGGCCAGCTCACGGGACGGCTATCTCGACGATTGGTACCAGAACAGCGGCAAGTTCAAGATGTGGCTGGATTACGAGGACATCGACAACGACAAGCCGACGGCGCTGACGCTGGACGAAAACGACCCGAAACGCGATTTCGCCTTGCAGCTGCTGTCCCGTTACGGCGAACTTAATGCCAGGCCCGATCCGATCAACCGCTGCGACGGCGCTTACTGCTCGCGGCCGAACATTGATCCGGCGTTGCAGAACGCCGAGCAAGCCTTGAGCCGCCTGACGTCGCGCCCGGCCGCCGGTTTGAAAGTCATCGATCAGTTGCCGGAGGCCACGATGTTGCGCATCGAGACCTCAAGCGGCAAGCGTGAGGTCTACAGCCTGCTGCGTAACCGCGCCCACAGCAACGTGGCGTTCCTGCTCGGGGAGTCGCTGCGTTATCAGCCGGGGCTCGACACGTTGACGATCTATCCGGGTGTTCTGAGCAGCTACCCGAACTTCATGTTCAACATTCCGGCCGGGCAGGTGCCGGCGTTTGTCGACGAGATGGAAAATGCCAAAGACGCCGCGAGTTTCGAAAAAATCGTCGAACGCTGGGGCATTCGTCGCAGTCATCCGCAATTCTGGCAGTATTTCCATGATCTGAGCCGGTACATCCACGACACCGACCCGGTGGAAGAGGGCGTGCTGGACATGAATCGCTACGAGAATCTGTGATGACCGCTTTCCCGACAAAAATACTAGGACTTTGTGCGGCGCGTCGATTGGCGTAAACTGCGTCCAAGCCTGCGAGGAGTTTCCATGACCGCTATTACCATTACCGACGCCGCCCATGATTACCTGGCCGATCTGCTCTCCAAGCAGAACACCCCGGGTATCGGCATCCGCGTCTTTATCACCCAGCCTGGCACCCAGTACGCCGAAACCTGCATTGCCTACTGCAAGCCGGGCGAAGAAAAACCTGAAGATACCGCGCTGGGGCTCAAAAGCTTCACCGCCTATATCGACTCGTTCAGCGAAGCGTTTCTGGACGATGCGGTAGTCGACTACGCCACCGACCGCATGGGCGGCCAACTGACCATCAAGGCGCCAAACGCCAAAGTACCGATGGTCAACGCCGACAGCCCGGTCAACGAGCGCATCAACTACTACCTGCAAACCGAGATCAACCCGGGGCTGGCCAGCCACGGCGGTCAGGTCAGCCTGATCGATGTGGTCGAAGACGGCATCGCCGTGCTGAAGTTCGGCGGCGGTTGCCAGGGCTGCGGCCAGGCAGACGTCACCCTGAAGGAAGGCATCGAGCGCACCTTGCTCGAGCGTATTCCCGAGCTCAAGGGTGTACGTGACGTGACTGACCACACGCAGAAAGAAAACGCCTACTACTAAGGTGTTCGCTGCGACATAAAAAAACGGTGCCCGTGAGCACCGTTTTTTTATGGATGATCGATAACCTGTGGCGAGGGAGCTTGCTCCCGCTCGACTGCGAAGCAGTCGCAATCCAGCCGATGCATTTTCCCGTGATGAATGCGTTGGCTGATTTTGGGACCGCTGCGCGGTCCAGCGGGAGCAAGCTCCCTCGCCACAAGTGCTTCAGGGTCTGTAGAGGTGAGCATGCCCCGCGCGATACAGCGACGATTCACTGAAGTGATCGCTGCCCAGCACTCGACCCACCAGAATCAGCGCCGTTCGGCGAAAACCCTTGGCTTGTACCTTCTGCGCAATGTCCGCAAGCGTTCCCACCACCCAATCCTGATCCGGCCAGGTCGCCCGGTGAATCACCGCGATCGGGCAGTCGGCGCCGTAGTGCGGCAGCAATTGGGCAAGGATCTTCTCTAGATGATTGACCCCCAGATGGATCGCCATGGTCGCCCCGTGTTGCGCCAGGCTGCCCAGTTCTTCGCCAGCGGGCATGGCGGTCTTGTCGGCGTAACGGGTCAGAATCACGCTCTGTGACACGTCCGGCAGGGTCAGTTCGGCCCCCAAAAGGGCCGCGCAGGCGGCGGTGGCGGTGACGCCGGGAATGATTTCGAAAGGGATGTCGAGTTCACGCAAGTAGCGAATCTGCTCGCCGATCGCGCCGTACAGACTCGGGTCGCCGGAATGCACCCGGGCCACGTCCTGGCCGTTGGCGTGGGCGGTCTTGATCAGCTCGACGATCTGTTCCAGATGCAGTTCGGCGCTGTTGACCACCTGTTCGGCCCGGTGGCCTTCCAGCACGGCGGCGGGGACCAGGGAGCCGGCATATATGATGACCGGGCAGCTACGAATCAGCCGCTGGCCTTTGACGGTGATCAGTTCCGGGTCGCCGGGGCCGGCGCCAATGAAGTAGACGGTCATCGTCGTTTCCTGTCAGAAATAGGGCCTGGGCATGCTTCAGATGAAGAATGCTCATGATCGAAGGCGAGGATTATCGGGGATTTTACGCGGCGCTGGCCAATGCCAGGGTGGCCTGGGCGTATTTTTGTCGTGGAATCAGCAACTTTGCCGGTGCCTGGGCCAATTGTTCGGCCAGGGCCAACGCAGCGCTTTCCGCCACGCCGTAGCAACCGGTGCGTTCAAACGCGATGTCCGAGTGGTGGCTCAGTTGTGCTTGATAGGTCGCCAATTGTTCGCTGCTGAAGTACATCAGCGGCAATGCCAGTTGTTCGGCCAGTTCGATCAGGCCAGGTTCATCGCGCTTGAGGTCGATGCTGGCCAGGGCCTTGATCTCACGAAGCTCGATTTGATGGGCCTGTAACGCCTGATCGAGCAGCGCCCGCAGCGTGCTGACGGGGCAGCCGCGCTGGCAGCCCAGGCCGACCACCAGGGTCGGCACTGTGCCGTTTTCAGTCATGCGCTGTAATGGCCATCGCTTTTGCGGCGGAACAACCAGGCGCTGATCAGGCCCAGGGCCAGCCAGAACGCCACGTTGGTCAACTGCGAAGCGATTTTGAATTGTGCTTCCAGGGCTTCCGGCGCCAGCATCGAATGGACTTCCGGTTGTGGTGCGCCAATCACATGCGGCACGGCCAGGATCGCCACGCCGAGAACTTTCATCAGCCAGTGACGGCTGAACACGATCAACGCGATGCCGACGGCCGTGGACGCGGCAGTGCCGATCCACCAGATTTGCCGTTGCGCCAGATCAGCCGCGGCAGTGCCCGGCAGCTCAGGCGGCAGGCCGAGAGTCGGAGCCAGTACGAACGTCGCATAACCGGCCAGGCCCCAGAGCAGGCCCTGAGAGGTTTTGGTCGGTGCGCGCAGGGTGTAAAGACCGGCGAGCATCAGGGCGAAACCGACGGCTACCACCAGGTTGCCGCCGGTAGTGGACAGCACGCGCTGCCAGCCGTCTTCCGGTTCCCAGGCTTCGGCATCGTGGGTATGAGCGACTGCGCCCGCGGCGTGCTCGTGGATTTCAACAGCAGCCGGCTCGGATTTTTCGTAGGTCTCGGCCTGCAAAATCAGCGGGGAGACCCAGAAGCTTTGCAGCAGGGTCAATAGCAGGGCGGCCAGCAGCCCGGTGAAACCTGCGGTTTGCGCAATACGCTTGATCATCTCAGCAGGTCTCAATGGCACGGAAAGGCGGAGCTGTGACGGGTATCGTGCGCGGCGTTGTGCACCGCTTCGATGTGCGAGAAACCGGCGAAATACACAAGGCTGGCGCCAAGGATCGACGCACACACGGCGGCGGTCAGGCGTTGAGTCAGGGTCGTGGTGGTGCTGGCGATGCTCTTGTCGGTATTGCTGGCGGTGCTGCTGATGATCGTCATGGCGCTTCCCTCTGGTCTGTCAGCGGGTGAATAGAGCGCATGAAAATCTCCGCACGCCAAGGGCTCGCAGAGATTTCGAACAGCGCCCGCCCACCGCGGGTTTGTTATTCAGTGAACGTAAAAGTCACTTTGTGTTGCGGGCCGGTCTCCGGGCTCGCGAGGGGCTGGGCTTGCGCCTGGACCTGCAAGCATCACCTTCCCATGCCATATGACCGGCACAGTGGATCTGACGCTTCACTCGCTTACCGTTGCGGGGGCAGCACCGGACTGACATGGCTTTAGAGTAAAGCACATGATTCACCGGTTTCCCGTTTCACCCTGTGAAGGGCACCCGTAACAAGGCGTGTAGGAGAGCATGGGCGAGGGCGGGGAGTCAATTGGCAGGGGGTCTCACTAACACCCAATACCTGTGGCGAGGGAGCTTGCTCCCGCTCGAGCGCGTAGCGGTCGCATCGGATTCATGCGGTCTGTCTGTAAGATTTGCAGTGCATGGTTTCACGGCTGCTTCGCAGCCGAACGGGAGCAAGCTCCCTCGCCACAGGCAAGCCCCCTCGCCACAGGTGATCGTATTCGCCGACAAGACATTGACCCGCCCCCACACGATGCGTAGCCTTGCGCTTTCGAGGTTCTTCGGCGTCTGTCGAAGCTAAGAAGGGAACGCGGTCGATGCCGCGGCTGCCCCCGCAACTGTGAACGGTGATGTTCGCTGCCACGCCACTGCAAACCCTGTGCAACGGGTTCGCGGGAAGGCGCAGCGAATGCCGGGCCAACGCCCGGCGCACCGTCAGCCAGGAGACCTGCCTCGACACAGATTCTCACTTTCAACCGGGCGGGGTGATCCGGTGGCGAACTCTTCAGGCACGCGTGCCCGCGTTGCCGGTTGTCGTCCCGTATGCCCGCCACCTTGCCAAAGGGCATCCGATGAAAACACTGGCCAAACTCCCCGTCACCATCGTTACCGGCTTCCTCGGTTCGGGCAAAACCACCTTGCTGCGGCACATGCTCGACAACGCCCAGGGCCGTCGCATCGCGGTGATCGTCAACGAGTTCGGCGAGCTGGGCATCGACGGCGAGATCCTCAAGCAGTGCTCAATCGGCTGCACCGAAGAAGAGGCCAGCGGCCGCGTCTACGAGTTGGCCAACGGCTGCCTGTGCTGCACCGTTCAGGAGGAATTCTTCCCGGTGATGCGCGAGTTGGTTGCTCGCCGCGGCGACCTCGACCACATCCTCATCGAAACCTCGGGCCTGGCCCTGCCAAAGCCTTTGGTTCAAGCCTTCCAGTGGCCGGAAATCCGCAGCGCCTGCACCGTTGACGCGGTGATCACCGTGGTCGACAGCCCGGCCGTCGCTGCCGGCACTTTCGCTGCATTCCCGGATCAAGTGGACGCCCAGCGCAAACTCGACCCGAACCTGGACCACGAATCGCCGCTGCACGAACTGTTCGCCGACCAACTGGCCAGCGCCGACCTGGTGATTCTCAACAAGGCCGACCTGATCAGCGCCGCAGACCTTGCCCGCGTGCGCCTGGAAGTCGCCGAAGAGCTGCCACCGGCGGTGAAAGTCATCGAAGCCAGCAGCGGTCGCTTGCCGCTGGACGTGCTGATCGGCCTCGGCGCCGGTTCCGAAGAACACATCGACAGCCGCCACAGCCATCACGATCATCACCATGAAGGTGAAGACGACCACGATCACGACCATGACGCGTTCGACTCCATCTCGATCGAGCTGCCACAAGCCGACGAAAGCCTGCTGATGGACGCGCTGACGCAACTGGTGGTGCAGCACGGTATTCTGCGGGTCAAGGGTTTCGCGGCGGTGCCGAACAAGCCGATGCGCCTGCTGATTCAGGGCGTGGGCACGCGTTTCGACAAGCACTTCGACCGTCAGTGGGGCGCCGAGGAAGCGCGCACCACCCGTCTGGTGTTGATCGGTCAGGCGCTGGACGCCGTTCAACTCGAAGCGCAATTGCGCGCTGCGCTCAGCGTTTAACCCATGCACCTGCTCAGGACCCAGCCCGGCGGTTTCGTGTCGGATGACAACATTGCCGACCTTGGACAAACCCCCGCCGAGCTGGTGATCCTGTGCAGCGGCGATTCCAGTCTGGCGTTGCTCGCCGAGGCGGCGCAGCAGCTGCCCGACGATTACCCGAGCCTGCGCCTGGCCAACCCGATGCAGGTGCAGAATCACGCCTCGGTCGATCTTTATGTCGACGAAGTGCTGCGCCACGCCAAGGTGATTCTGATCTCGCTGCACGGCGGCATCGCCTATTGGCGTTACGGCATCGAGCGTCTGGTGGAATTGTCCCAGCGCGGTGTGCAGTTGATTCTGGTGCCGGGTGACGATCGCCCGGACCCGGAACTCAGCGATCTGAGCACCGTGGCCCCCGAAGACCGCGACCGGCTCTGGCACTTCCTGCGTCAGGGCGGCATGGCCAATGCGCTCGACCTGTTTCGCTGCCTTGCCAGTCGTTGGCTGGGTCGTGATTATCCATGGTCCGAGCCGCAAACCCTGCCACGCACCGCGATCTACCACCCGCAAAAAAGCCCCGCGCACCTTCAGGATTGGCAAGCCGATTGGCAGGCCGATCAGCCGGTGGCGGCGGTGCTGTTTTACCGCTCGCACTTGCAGGCGGCGAACACCGGTTTCATCGATATTTTCTGCCAGCGTTTGCAGGCGGCAGGGCTCAACCCGTTGCCGATTGCGCTGGCCAGTCTGAAAGAGCCAGGCTGCCTGGCGGTGGTCGAGGACTGGCTGGATGAAGTTGAGGCGGGGGTGATTCTGAACACCACCGGTTTCGCCCAGTCCAGCCCTGAAGCGCCGCATCTGCGGCCGTTTCGTCGCAACATCCCGGTGATTCAGGCGATCTGCGCCCAGGACAACGAGCCCGGTTGGCGTGCCAGCGAGCAAGGCCTCGGTCCCCGTGACTTGGCGATGCACATCGCGCTGCCGGAGCTGGACGGGCGAATCATCAGTCGGCCGATCAGCTTCAAGGATCTGGCGTGGCGCAGCGAGCGCAGTCAGTCCGATGTGGTTTGCTATCGACCACAACCGGAACGCATGGATTTTGTCGCTGAACTGGCGCGGTGCTGGATCGATCTGGCGCGGCTGCCCAACAGCGAAAAACGCATCGCCCTGATCCTCGCCAACTACCCGACTCGCGATGGACGCATCGGTAATGGCGTCGGTCTCGACACCCCGGCCGCTGCGCTGAACATCCTGCGTGCCCTGTACGCCGAAGGTTATCCGTTGCCGGCCGAGTTGCCGGACAGCGGCACCGCGCTGATCCAGCAACTGCTTGGTGGTGTCAGCAATGATCTGGACACTATCGATCAACGTCCGTGCCAGCAAAGCCTGGCGCTGGATGATTACTTTTTGATGTTCAACGCACTGCCCGAAGCCAATCGCGAGGCGGTGCTGCAACGTTGGGGCACGCCCGAAAGCGATCCGATGTTCCGTGGCGGGCGAATGATGATTGCCGGGTTGCGCTTCGGCCTGACTTTCGTCGGCATTCAACCGGCCCGGGGGTATCAGGTTGACCCGAGCGCGGTCTATCACGACCCGGACCTGGTGCCGCCCCACGGTTATCTGGCGTTCTACTTCTGGTTGCGCAACACCTACGGCGCCCACGGCGTGATCCATGTCGGCAAGCACGGTAACCTCGAATGGCTGCCGGGCAAGGGCGTCGGGTTATCTGAAAACTGCTGGCCCGACGCGCTGCTCGGACCGCTGCCGAACATCTATCCGTTCATCGTCAACGACCCGGGCGAGGGTGCCCAGGCCAAGCGCCGTACGCAAGCGGTGATCATCGATCACCTGATGCCACCGCTGACCCGCGCCGAAACCTACGGCCCGCTGCGCAACCTTGAGTTGTTGGCTGACGAATATTACGAAGCGCAGTTGCTCGATCCGCGCCGCGCCCGGGAACTGCAACGCGACATTCTGCAACTGGTGCGCGACACGCACATTGATCGCGAACTGCAGCTGGACGAGAAGCTCGACAGCGATGCCGACGCGGCGATCTGGTTGCCGCGCCTGGACACTTACCTGTGTGACTTGAAGGAATCGCAGATCCGCGATGGCCTGCACGTGTTTGGCGAGTCGCCGACCGGGCGATTGCGCATCGACACTTTATTGGCCTTGCTGCGCATTCCTCGCGGTGACGGTCGTGGCGCGCAATCGAGCGTGCTGCGGGCGCTGGCCAAGGCGTTCGAATTGGGCTTCGATCCACTGGATTGCGTGTTGGCCGAGCCCTGGAACGGTCCTCGGCCGGATGCCTTGCAGGCGGTCAGTGATGAGCTGTGGCGCACGGCGGGGGACACCCGTGAGCGTCTGGAACTGTTCGCCGAGCAGTTGATCGAGCAAGCCTTGAGCGCTGAAATTGCTCCGTTGAACCAGCGAGGCTGGTCCGACGTGAGCGCGATCATCGACAGTTTGCGCGAGGTCGTCGCCCCGCGCCTGGACGCCTGCGGCCCGGCGGAAATGCGCGGCCTGCTGGACGCCCTCAGCGGGCGATTCGTCCCGGCCGGGCCGAGTGGTGCGCCCAGCCGTGGACGGCTGGACGTGTTGCCCACCGGGCGCAATTTCTATTCGGTGGACGTGCGCAACCTGCCGACCACCACGGCGTGGCGCATCGGTTTTCAATCCGCGAACCTGATTCTTGAACGGCACTTGCAGGATCACGGCGATCACTTGCGTCAGCTCGGCCTGTCGGTCTGGGGCACCGCGACCATGCGCACCGGCGGCGACGACATTGCCCAGGCCATGGCCTTGATGGGTGTGCGGCCGGTGTGGGCGACGGGCAGTCAGCGGGTCGACGACTTCGAGATTCTGCCGTTGAGCCTGCTGGACCGGCCGCGGGTGGACGTGACCTTGCGCGTCTCCGGATTCTTCCGCGATGCCTTTGCCAACCTGATCAGGCTGTTCGACGCCGCCGTGCAAGCGGTCGCCGCGCTGGATGAACCGGACGATCTCAACCCGTTGGCAGCCAAGGTTCGTGCCGAGCGCGAAGCGCTGCTGACGTCCGGTCTGGATGAAGAAGCGGCCAGGCGACAGGCCGGCTGGCGGATCTTCGGGGCCAAACCGGGTGCTTACGGTGCCGGCGTGCAAGGTGCCATCGACGGTCGTTTGTGGCAGAGCCGCGAAGACCTGGCCGAGGTTTACCTGAACTGGGGCGGCTACGCTTACGGCGGCTCCGATGAAGGCACCGCCGCACGCGAGCAGTTCGCCCAGCGTCTGAGCCAGGTGCAGGCCGTGCTGCAAAATCAGGACAACCGCGAGCACGACTTGCTCGATTCCAACGACTATTACCAGTTCCAGGGCGGCATGTTGGCGGCCGTCGAAAGCCTCGGCGGCGCAGCGGCGGCGAGTTATCACGGCGACCACAGTCAGCCGGACTTGCCGAAGATCCGCACATTGAAGGAAGAGCTGAACCGGGTGATCCGTTCCCGGGCGGCCAATCCGAAATGGATCGACGGGATCAAGCGTCATGGCTATAAAGGCGCGTTCGAACTGGCGGCGACGGTCGATAACCTGTTTGCGTTCGACGCCACCACGCAGTTGATCGACGATCACCAGTATGCGTTGCTGGCGGACGCCTATTTGCTTGATCCGGCGACCCGGGAGTTTGTTCGCGAACACAATCCCCACGCCTTGCGCGACATGACCGAGCGCCTGCTCGAAGCGCAGCAACGGGGGATGTGGCAGGAGCCGGGTGAATACCGCGAGGCGCTGGAGAATTTGTTGCTGGACATAGAAGAAGACAGTTAGCCGGTGAGCAAAGGAAATTTGTGGCGAGGGAGCTTGCTCCCGTTGGGCTGCGCAGCAGCCCCAAAACAAAAAACCAGGCTCTGTCAGGCACACCGCATTTTCAGGTTTTACGACTGCTACGCAGCCCAACGGGAGCAAGCTCCCTCGCCACAGAGTAATCACCGACCATGACCGAGATTTGAACATGACCGACACCGCCCATTTCCCGCTCTCCGCCGTGGTCGGCGCCGATGACTTGAAGCTCGCCCTGTACCTGACCGCCATCGACCCGAAAATCGGTGGTGTGCTGATCGAAGGCCCGCGCGGCATGGCCAAGTCGACCCTGGCCCGAGGCCTGGCGGACCTGCTGGCCAGCGGTCAATTCGTTACCTTGCCCCTGGGCGCCACTGAAGAACGGCTGGTCGGCACCCTCGATCTCGACGCGGCCTTGAGCGAAGGGCGCGCACAGTTTTCTCCGGGTGTATTGGCCAAGGCCGACGGCGGCGTGCTCTACGTCGATGAAGTGAACTTGCTGCCCGATCACCTCGTGGACCTGCTGCTCGACGTGGCCGCCAGCGGCACCAACCTGATCGAGCGCGACGGGATTTCCCATCGGCATTCGGCGAAGTTTGTGCTGATCGGCACCATGAACCCGGAAGAGGGCGAACTGCGCCCACAACTGCTCGACCGCTTTGGCCTGAACGTCGCCCTCAGTGGCCATACCGCACCCGCCGAGCGCGGCCAGATCATCCGTCGTCGACTGGATTTCGACAGCGATCCGCAAGGGTTCTGCGCCGAGTGGGAAAGTCAGCAACACGCCCTGCGCGAGCGTTGCCAGAAGGCGCGTGCGGCCTTGGCGAGTATCCCGCTCGACGATGCTGCACTGGCGCAGATCACCGAGCGCTGCTTTGCTGCCGGCGTCGATGGCTTGCGGGCCGATCTGGTCTGGCTGCGCGCGGCGCGGGCACATGCGGCCTGGCGCGGTGCGAACGCCATTGCCGAAGAGGATATCGACGCGGTCGCCGAATTTGCCTTGCGTCATCGTCGTCGGGAGCATTCGACCTCTGCGCCGCAAAACTCCCAAGCGCCACAGCAATCCCCTGCGCAAACCCCCAACCCGAACGAAGGTCAGGGCCAGTGGGGCGAAATGCCCGCCCAGGCGCTGCCGGTCGGTGCTCGACGTGAAGTGCCGAGCTGGCCAAAAAAGCCCTAGGCATTCGCCCTCGATCAGACGCGGGGGCGAATGCCAGACCCCGCGCAGGCCGGCTGGATCACGGTAAACAGGGCAAGCGTCACGCCGCCCGTAGCGGATCGGTCAACTGGCCCGGCACCTTGCTCAATGGCCGACCGCGTCAACGCGATGACCTATTGTTCCATCTGCGGACCCGCACCCCGCATGAACTGTGGCTGGTGATCGTCGATGCCTCGGCTTCGACCCGGCGCCATCAGGCGTTGAGCGATGCCAAGGGCTTGCTGGCGCAACTGTTCGACGATGCCTATCGCCAGCGCGCACGCCTGGCTTTGCTGACCGCCAGCGGTCACTTGCCGAAGTGGCAGGTGCAGGGGTTGAAAGCTTCTGCGGGCTTACGCGATTGGCTCGAGGGATTGGGCGCCGGCGGCGGGACGCCGATGCTGGCGGCGCTGGGCGAGGCGGGGCACTGGCTGGTGGCACGGCAAAAGCGTTTTCAGGCCGAACAGCAGCGGCTGTTGCTAGTGACGGATGGACGGTTGAAGGAATGGTCGACATTGCCGGAGCTGGATTGTCCGGGGTTGCTGATCGACATCGAGCGCGGGCCGATTCGGCTCGGGCGGGCAAAGGTGTTGGCAGCGCAGTTACAGGTTGATTATCGACATATCGATGAGCTGATTTCAGGTTGAGTTTTGTGCTGACAGTGCTGGCCCCATCGCATCGCTGCCCTATGCTCTGTAAGCAAACCCATCACAGGAGTGACCCATGCGCGTTCTAGCCCGCAACGATCAGGACGATTTCCGCGTCAAAGCCTACGCTGGCACCAACGGTGTGCTGCTGGCCATCGACCTGGCCGAACCCCGCCGCAAAGGCCTGTTGGGGTTTGCCATCGAAAAACAGCAAGGTGACAAACCCTGGTTGTTTCTGTTCAACAGCCTGACCTTCCCCGGCAAGGATCATACATTCCCTCAGTTTCACGCCACCCCCAGCGATGCCGCGCCTTTGCAGAAATTTCGCTGGGCCGATTACGCGGTCAATCCGGGTGTGACGATCCATTATCGGGTTCACCTGGCCTATGGCACTGCCGATACGCCACAGTTGGGTGAAAGCCTGGAAGTGACGGTCACCACGGACAATGGCCTGCCCAAGGGGCAGAACGTGATATTCAACCGAGCAGTGGCTGCCAGTCAGGCGTTCCAGCGCAAATTCGCCGACCTCGATGCGCTGCTCAGCGTCAACAAGACACTGCCCATCGAAGAATGGCCCGATGCGCCGCGGCAATGGCTGGAAAATGGTCTGCTCGCACGCCTGCTCGGGTTTATCGAACGTGCCGTGGATGGCCAGTGGGCGCTGGACATCGCGATCTATGAATACCAGCTGCAGGCGATCGTCGATGCGGTGAACGCCGCCTTCGAGCGTGGCGTAAAGGTTCGGGTCCTGTATCACGCCCAACCTGGCGAAGACACCACGGCGCTGAACGAAGCCAGCCTGGAAAAAATCCCGGCGGCGAACAAACGCGGGCGAGTCACCCACAATATCTTTCACGATAAGTTCATGGTCCTGAGCCGGCTCGATGCGGCGGGGCAGCATCAGCCCGAAGCGGTACTCTGCGGCAGTACCAACTTCACTGCCAACGGCGTCTACCGTCAGGCCAACGTCGTGCATGTGCTGGACGACGCTCGGATCGGCGCCACTTACCTGCAAACCTTCGAGCAGGTCTGGGCCACACCGACGGACGTCGGCGCCACGCGGGACTGGCTCACGGAACACAATCCGATGCAGCCTGACCAGCCGCTGTTCGCCGGTTTTTCACCGCGCTCGGGCGAGGGCGACTTGAGTGAGTTCATCAAGATCATCAACGCCGCCAAAAAAGACCTGCTGTTTGTCACCGCATTCACCTTGCCGGACAAAATACTCAACGCGCTGCTCGGCCAACCCCACGACGACATCTTGCGTTACGGCCTGCAAAACACGGTCAGCAACATCACCGGTTTCCATGCCGACCGCACCGCCGAATTCGCCGCCACCGCGCTGCTCAACACCGGCCTGGAGGGCTGGCTCAAGGAAAACATGAAAGGCCAGAAGGGCAACCTGCTGGTGCACACCAAAGCCATCGTCGTCGACTTCACCAGCGATTCACCGACCATCATCAGCGGCAGCCACAACCTCAGTGACGCGGCCAGCAACGGCAATGACGAAAACTACCTGATCATCCGTGGCGACACCGACCTGGCCGATCGTTACGGGCTGGAACTGCTGCGCTTCTACGAACATTACCGGTTCCGCTACTTCGCAAAGAAACTGCAACTCAAGCAGGTCCGGCCGTTGGCGGCGGATGACAGCTGGACCGATGACTATTACCGCGAGGGCGACCTGCGGATGTTGTCGCGGCTGCGTTTTTCCGGACGATAAACACACCGGCGGGCACTTTTTGTAGCAGCTGCCGAGCAGCGCAAGGCTGCTGCTACAGGTCAGTTATTTGCCCATTGCATTACTCATCAAACGTGCATTCAACCGCTCCCGTGCCCGAGGCGCAGTGCATAAAGTGCTGAGGGTTCTCTGCAACCACGGCAAGTCGTGGCGGGGTTTGTGGGCAATCTGTTTGGGCCTGAGCTTGCCGATGTGCTTTTTGAAATGTTCTTCCAGGGTTTCCGGGGTGCCTATGCCCTTGAGCTTCGTCAGCAGCTTCCCCTCCTCGTAGAACAGCAAAGTGGGTGTGCCTTTGACTTCCGGATGCCGAGGGGACTTGCTCGTATCCAGCATATAGATGCACGCATGATCTTTGTACTTCTCGGCAATGGCCCGGAAAACCGGTCCGGCCCATTCGCAGGCGGGACAGTGGTCGTTGCCGAAATACAGAATCACCGGGCGCCAAGTGTTGAGCGCTTTGCGGTAGGCCGGATCCAATGACTGGGTGGACATCGAACTCATTGAAATCTCCTTTTCAAAGACTATCGAAGGCCCTTTGACGTTAAAGGAGGCGAGCGGGTGGGTCTACTGTCAGAAATTACAGGTGTGCTCTGCTTCTTTTTGACCTGCAATGCACCGCAATGTGACTCAACCACACACAGCCTGTAGCCAACGGTAGCGTTCAGCCAGCTGTCTTTTCGTAACACTTTCTTCGCGCCTGTGCGCATCCATTTGATTCAAAACACTTTTCAAATCCTCCGAGATTCTGGCCACATCCTGTGGCACACTTTCTGCTGTCTATTCCGTTGTTACATACCAAGTTCCGGTATAGCGGAATAAACACAGCCCTGGAGTGCTTGCCATGCATCGTCGACTTTCCTTGTTTAAAGCGTGTGTTTTCGTACTCGCGGCTTCGGCCGCTGCCGTGGGTGTCGCTCAAGCGGCAGACAGCAAGCTCGACAGCGTGCTGGCCCGTGGGAAATTGATCGTGGGCACGGGCAGTACCAACGCGCCGTGGCACTTCCAGGGAGCCGACGGCAAGTTGCAGGGTTTTGATATCGATATCGCGCGGATGGTGGCCAAGGGGTTGTTCAACGACCCGAGCAAGGTCGAGTTCGTGGTGCAGTCGTCCGATGCGCGGATTCCGAACCTGCTGACCGACAAGGTCGATATGAGTTGCCAGTTCATCACCGTGACCGCCAGCCGGGCCCAACAGGTCGCGTTCACGCTGCCGTACTACCGTGAAGGTGTTGGCCTGTTGCTGCCGGCCAACAGCAAGTACAAGGAAATCGAAGACCTCAGGGCCGCCGCCGACGGCGTGACCGTGGCGGTGCTGCAGAACGTGTACGCCGAAGAACTGGTGCATCAGGCGCTGCCCAAGGCCAAGGTCGATCAGTACGACAGCGTGGATCTGATGTATCAGGCGGTGAACTCCGGCCGTGCCGACGCGGCGGCCACCGATCAGTCGTCGGTGAAATACCTGATGGTGCAGAACCCAGGCCGTTATCGCAGCCCGACCTACGCCTGGAGCCCGCAGACCTACGCCTGTGCGGTCAAACGCGGCGATCAGGATTGGCTGAACTTCGTCAACACCGTGCTGCATGAAGGCATGACCGGCGTTGAATTCCCGACTTACGCGGCATCGTTCAAGCAGTGGTTCGGTGTCGACCTGCCTACACCTGCAATCGGTTTCCCAGTCGAATTCAAATGATCCCGTGAGAGCGGGGCGGTGATACATCGCCCCGCTCAAGGTACTGCTGACCATGAACTATCAGTTGAATTTTGCCGCCGTGTGGCGCGACTTCGACACCTTGCTGGCGGGGCTCGGTCTGGGTCTTGAGCTGGCGCTGGTGTCGATCGCCATCGGCTGCGTGATCGGCCTGCTGATGGCGTTTGCTTTGCTGTCGAAGCACCGCGCATTGCGGGGGCTGGCGTCGGTGTATGTGACGGTGATCCGTAATACGCCGATTCTGGTGTTGATTCTGTTGATCTACTTCGCGTTGCCGAGTCTGGGCATTCGTCTGGACAAGATCCCCTCGTTCATCATCACCCTGTCGCTGTATGCCGGGGCGTACCTGACTGAAGTGTTTCGTGGCGGGCTGTTGAGCATTCCCAAGGGGCTACGTGAAGCCGGGTTGGCGATCGGCTTGGGCGAGTGGCAGGTCAAGGCGTACATCACCGTGCCGGTGATGCTGCGCAATGTGCTGCCGGCGCTGTCGAACAACTTCATTTCGCTGTTCAAGGACACCTCGCTGGCGGCGGCGATTGCCGTGCCGGAGCTGACCTATTACGCGCGCAAGATCAATGTCGAGAGCTACCGGGTGATCGAAACCTGGCTGGTGACCACAGCGCTCTATGTTGCGGCCTGTTACCTCATTGCCATGATGCTGCGTTACCTCGAGCAGCGTCTGGCGATTCGCCGTTAGGAGGCCCCATGTACGAATCCCCCAGTTGGTTGCATGAGTTATGGGTGGCCCGGGATGTCCTGTGGCAGGGCTTCCTGACAAGTGTGCAGTGCTCGGGCCTGGCAATTTTGCTGGGTACGCTGGTTGGCATCGTCGCCGGCCTGGTACTCACCTACGGCACGTTCTGGATGCGCGCGCCGTTCCGGTTCTACGTCGACATCATTCGCGGCACGCCGGTGTTTGTATTGGTACTGGCCTGCTTTTACATGGCGCCGGCACTGGGCTGGCAAATCAGCGCCTTCGGGGCAGGCACTTTGGGCCTGACGCTGTTTTGCGGTTCCCATGTCGCCGAGATCGTGCGCGGTGCGTTGCAAGCGCTGCCCAGCGGTCAGATGGAAGCGAGCAAGGCCATCGGCCTGACGTTTTACCAGGCGCTGGGTTATGTGTTGTTGCCCCAGGCGTTGCGGCAGATCTTGCCGACCTGGGTCAACTCGTCCACCGAGATCGTCAAGGCGTCGACCTTGTTGTCGGTGATCGGCGTCGCCGAGCTGCTGCTCAGTACTCAACAGATCATCGCCCGGACCTTCATGACCCTGGAGTTTTACCTGTTCGCCGGATTGCTGTTTTTCGTCATCAACTACGCCATCGAATTACTCGGCCGGCACATTGAAAAGCGGGTGGCCTTGCCATGACACAAGCTCAAGTTTCGACCCAGAATCAGGCGCTGCTGGACATCCGCGGCCTGCACAAACAATACGGCCCGCTCGAAGTGCTCAAGGGTGTCGACCTGACTATGCAGCGCGGCAATGTGGTCACGTTGATCGGCTCCAGCGGCTCGGGCAAGACCACGCTGCTGCGCTGCGTGAACATGCTCGAAGAGTTCCAGGGCGGGCAGATTCTGCTCGACGGTGAATCCATCGGCTATGACGAGGTCAACGGCAAGCGCGTGCGCCACCCGGAAAAAGTCATCGCCCGCCATCGCGCCATGACCGGCATGGCCTTCCAGCAATTCAATCTGTTCCCGCACCTCACTGCGTTGCAGAACGTCACCCTCGGTTTGCTCAAGGTAAAAAAGTTGCACAAGGACGAGGCGGTAGCGCTGGCGGAGAAATGGCTGGAGCGGGTCGGCCTGCTGGAGCGCCGCGATCATTACCCCGGTCAGTTGTCCGGTGGTCAGCAACAGCGCGTGGCGATTGCCCGGGCGATTGCGATGAACCCGAGTTTGATGCTGTTCGATGAAGTCACCTCGGCCCTCGATCCGGAACTGGTGGGCGAAGTGCTGAACGTGATCAAGGGCCTGGCCGAGGATGGCATGACCATGTTGCTGGTGACCCACGAAATGCGTTTTGCCTTCGAGGTCTCGGACAAGATCGTGTTCATGAATCAGGGGCGGATCGAAGAGCAGGGGCCGCCCAAGGAACTGTTCGAGCGCCCGCAGTCGCCGCGACTGGCGGAATTTCTCAAGAGCACCCGCTTTTAAGCCTTCACTTTTTAATCAGGAGAAACACCCATGAGCATTACTCGTTACGGCACCGGCAGCACCGCCGGTGGCGGCCAGCCCCGTCCTTTTGCCCGCGCCGTCGAAGCCGATGGCTGGCTGCACGTGTCCGGCCAAGTGCCGGCGGTGGATGGTGAAATCATCGTGGGCGGGATTGTCGAGCAGACTCACCAAACCATGAAAAACCTGATCGCGATTCTGGAAGAGGCCGGTTACGGGCTTGAAGACGTGGTGCGCACGGGCGTGTGGCTGGAAGACCCGCGGGACTTCTGGAGTTTCAACAAGGTGTTTTCCGAGTACTTCAAAAGCGAACACGCCCCGGCCCGGGCCTGCGTGCAGGCGAACATGATGGTCGATTGCAAGGTCGAGATTGATTGCATCGCGTACAAGAAAAAGGTCTGAACCGCAGTGAATTCTTCGCGGGCAAGCCTCGCTCCTACAAACGGCGAAATCCTGTAGGAGCGAGGCTTGCCCGCGAAGGCGGCCTTCTGGGTAAACTCCCGGCACTTTGAATGGGACCACTGAAATGACCGAAGACACCATCAAGCGCCGGGCTCGCGGTCTGGACCGGGCGTTCGACATCCTCGACTTCCTCAAGGAAATCGGCCAGCCCCTGCGCCCGAACGAAATCGCCAGCGGCATCGGCAGCCCGAAATCCACGATCTATGAACTGGTAGCGTCCTTATTGGAGCGGCGCATCCTCGAACCCGTGGGCAAGGAAGGTCACGTTTACCTCGGTCGTCAGCTGTACTTCCTCGGGCAGGCGCATTTGCGTCATTTCGACCTGTCCCGCGAGGCCGATCACGCCTTGCAGGAAATCGTCAGCCAGACCCGCGAAACCGCGCAGATGTGTCTGCTCAACGGGCGCAAATACACCGTGGCATTGATGAAAGAGGGGGAGCGGCATTTCCGCATTTCCTCGGACATCGGCGAAAACGCGCCGATCCCCTGGACCGCTTCCGGGCGCCTGCTGCTGGCGCACCTGAGCGATCAGCAAATTGTCGATTTGATCGACCCCGACGACTTCATCCTGCCCGACGGCAAACGCCTGCCACTGGAGCAGTTTCTTGAGGAAATCCGCCAGGCCGCCATCGACGGATTCTTTTCCTTCGACAGCGTCGCCGACACCTTTACCCATTGCTTCGCCGCCCCGGTCAAAGACCCGAGCGGCGTGGCCATCGCGACCCTGTGCATCGTCGCCCCACGGGCCGATGCGAAGAACAATTACAACGACTATCGCCGGGTGCTGATCGACAGCGCCAACAGCCTCGCCCGGCGTATCAACGAATAACAGCGGCTGCCTGCGGCCGTGTGTGAGGAGATCGACCATGTCTACTGCCATCAATACCGCCGCCGTGGAAAAGGGCGCTGCCCAGACCGGCGCCAACCTGGTGCGGGACGTCAGTCTGCCGGCGCTGGTGCTGCACCGCGACGCGCTGGAACACAACATTCGCTGGATGCAGGACTTCGTCAGCCACAGCGGCGCGGAACTGGCACCTCACGGTAAAACCAGCATGACCCCGGCGCTGTTTCGTCGCCAACTGGACGCCGGTGCCTGGGGCATCACCCTGGCCAGCGCCACGCAAACCCGCGCGGCTTACGCCCATGGCGTGCGCCGGGTGCTGATGGCCAATCAACTGGTTGGCACGCCGAACATGGCACTGATCGCCGACCTGCTGGCTGACCCGACTTTCGATTTCTATTGCATGGTCGATCACCCGGATAACGTCGCCGACCTCGGCGCGTTTTTCGCCTCGCGGGGCGTGCGCCTGAACGTGATGATCGAGTACGGAGTGGTCGGCGGTCGTTGCGGTTGCCGCACCGAAGCCGAAGTGCTGGCACTGGCCAAGGCTATCAACGCTCAACCGGCGTTGGCGCTGACCGGCATCGAGGGCTATGAAGGGGTGATTCACGGTGATCATGCGGTGAGCGGCATCCGCGAGTTCGCCGCCTCCCTGGTGCGTCTGGCGGTGCAACTGCAGGACAGCGGCGCGTTCGCGATTGTCAAGCCGATCATCACTGCGTCGGGGTCGGCCTGGTACGACCTGATCGCCGAGTCGTTCGAAGCGCAGAATGCCGGCGGGCGTTTCCTCAGCGTGCTGCGCCCCGGCAGTTACGTGGCCCACGACCATGGCATCTACAAAGAAGCGCAATGTTGCGTGCTCGACCGTCGCAGCGACCTGCACGAAGGTTTGCGCCCGGCGCTGGAAGTCTGGGCGCATGTGCAGTCGTTGCCCGAACCGGGTTTTGCGGTGATCGCCCTGGGCAAGCGCGACGTGGCCTACGACGCCGGTTTGCCGGTGCCGTTGCTGCGTTACAAGGCCGGCGTGGTGCCGGCGACCGGCGATGATGTGAGTGCCTGCAAGGTGACGGCGGTGATGGACCAGCACGCATTCATGACCGTGGCGCCGGGAGTTGAGTTGCGGGTGGGCGATATCATTTCGTTCGGGACTTCGCACCCGTGTTTGACGTTCGACAAGTGGCGTATCGGGTGTCTGGTGGATGAGCAGCTGAATGTCATCGAAACCATGGAAACCTGTTTCTAAGAGCCCCCACAACATGAACAACATCAGCCCTCTGGGCCCCAACATCCCGCGCATCGCCCTGATCGGCGAGTGCATGATCGAACTGCAGCAGCGCGCCGACGGCTCCCTGCAACAAAGCTTCGGCGGCGATACCCTGAACACCGCGGTCTATCTGGCCCGTGAACTGGGCGATGGCGGCATGGTGGATTACGTCACTGCCCTGGGTGACGACAGTTTCAGTGATGCGATGTGCCAGAGCTGGGCCAGCGAACACATCGGCCTGGGCATGGTCCAGCGTTTGCCCGGTCGCTTGCCCGGTCTGTATTGCATCCAGACCGACGCGGCCGGCGAGCGGCGTTTTCTCTACTGGCGCAATGAAGCGGCCGTGCGCGATTGCTTTACCACCCCGGCGGCCGCGCCGATCCTGGCAGCGCTGCCGGATTACGACGTGCTGTATTTCAGCGGCATCACCCTGGCGGTGCTCGGTGAACAGGGCCGGGAGAAACTGCTGGACACCCTGATCGAAGCCCGACAGCGGGATGCGCGGATCGTGTTCGACAACAATTATCGACCACGCCTATGGGCTTCGGTCGAGGACGCACGAGCGGCTTATCGCGAAGTGTTGCCCTATGTCGACCTGGCGTTGCTGACGGTTGATGACGAGCAGGCGCTGTTCCAGTTTTCCGATTGCGCGGCGGTGTTTGCCGCTTACGAGCAGATGGGCACGCCCGAAGTGGTGCTCAAGCGCGGTGCCGAGGCGTGTCTGATTCGCTGTGACGGCGAGTCGTTCGAAGTGCCGGCGCAAGTGGTCGAACGGGTGGTGGACACCACGGCGGCGGGAGATTCGTTCAGCGCGGCGTATCTGGCTTGCCGCCTCAAGGGTGGGAGCCCGGTCGAGGCTGCTGAAGCGGGGCATCGCTTGGCGAGTCGGGTGATTCAAGTGCCGGGGGCACTGATCCCCAAAGATTGAAATGCAATCTTTGGGGATGCTGTGATTTTTTTGGCAAGCCTCACCCTGTACATCGAGCCAATCGATCAGTCCCGGTAAAACACCTGCACCAGGTGATACCCGAACTTGCTCTTGATCGGCCCATGCACCACTCGCAGCGGTTTTTTGAAGATCACCGCATCGATTGCCCCGACCATTTGCCCGGGCCGCACTTCGCCAAGATCGCCACCGCGTTTGCCGGACGGGCAGGTGGAGTATTTCTTGGCCAGCACATCGAAGGCTTCGCCCTTGGCGATGCGTTGTTTGAGCTGCTCGGCTTCTTCCGAGGTTTTCACCAGAATATGGCGGGCTTGGGCTTTCATGGGCAGTACCTTGCAACGGTGGTGGCTATGTTGGTGCCAGCGTGGGGCGCGCGATTATGCCTCAACTCAGCCGGCTTGGCCGATCATCGTGCGAATCTTGTTGGCCAACAGGTCCATGGAAAAGGGTTTGGCCACCATGTCCATGCCCGCCTCCAGGAAACCCTGGCGTTCGGCGGCTTTCTCGGCATAACCGGTAATAAACAGCACTTTGAGTTCCGGGCGGTGCTGACGTGCGATTTCCGCCAGTTGCCGACCGTTCATGCCCGGCAGCCCGACGTCGGTCACCAGCAGATCGACCCGCAGGTCGGACTCCAGCAACGGCAGGGCGCTATTGGCATCTTCGGCTTCATGGGCGTGGTAACCCAACTCTTTGAGCAGGTCGAGCACCAGCATGCGCACCGCCGGATCGTCTTCCACCAACACCACGGTTTCACCGGCAACCGCTGGCGGTGCTTCGCCGGTGGCCGGCAGCTGAGCGTGTTCCGGCAGGGCGACGTGCAACCGTGGCAAATACAGGCGAACGCTGGTGCCCTGGCCCGGCCGGCTGTGCAGGCTGACGTGCCCGCCCGACTGCTGGGCGAAACCATAGATCATCGACAACCCAAGGCCGGTGCCCTGGCCGATGGGTTTGGTGGTGAAGAACGGATCGAAGGCCTTGGCCAGTACTGATGGGGTCATGCCGGCACCGTTGTCGCTGACGGCAATCATCAGGTAATCCCCGGCCCTGACTGGCTCCAGCGGAGTGACGTCGCTGCCGTCGAGGTGAACATTGGCGGTTTCGATCAACAACTCACCGCCATCGGGCATCGCATCCCGGGCGTTGATCACGAGGTTGAGCAAGGCGTTTTCCAGTTGGCTGACATCGGTACTGACCGGCCAGACCTCATCGGCCAGCTTCAGTTTGAGCTCGATGTGATCGCCCTTGGTCCGGCTGAGCAAGTCTTCCAGGGAATGCACCAGCTGGTTGGCGTCCAGTGGCCTGCGATCCAGTGACTGACGCCTTGAGAATGCCAGCAACCGATGGGTCAGGGCGGCGGCGCGATGGGCCGAGGACACCGCCGCTTCGGTGAAGCGACCGATCTCGGCCGCGCGCCCATCGGCGATGTAGCGCTGCATCAAATCGAGGCTGCCGATGATCCCGGTGAGCATGTTGTTGAAGTCATGGGCGATGCCGCCGGTGAGCTGGCCGACCGCTTCCATTTTCTGCGCATGCCGCAAGGCGTCTTCGGCACGCTCACGCTCGAACATCTCGTTCTGCAGTCGCTGGTTGGCTTCGGCCAGTTGTTGGGTGCGAGCGCTCACGCGTTCTTCCAGGGTTTCGTTGAGGTTGCGCAGCGCCTCTTCAGTCTGTTTGCGCTCGGTCTCGTCGATCACGAAGATGTAGAAACCATTCACCGCGCCGTCTGCGCCGTGGCGTGGCAGGTAGTTCATCAGGGCCTGGCGGGTGCTGCCATCGCGGTGATCGGCGCTGATGCTGAAACAACAGGTCTTGCCTTTCAGCGCCTCGGCGATGTATTCGGCGCGCAGGGCATAGGCTTCATCGCCGAGCACTTCACGAATGGTGCGGCCGTAAAGCTCCTGGGGCGTCAGGCCATACCATTCCAGATAGGCGGCATTGTTCAGGCGAAAGCGCTCTTCGCGGTCCACATAACTGATCAGGATCGGCATCGCGTTGATGATCAGTTGCAGCTCGGTCTGGCTTTGGCGCAAGGCCTGTTCGATGTGTTTGCGTTCGGTCAGGTCCAGCGCGGCGCCGAGAAAGCGGATCGGCCGGCCATGGTGGTCCTTGTAGCAACGACCCCGGGCAAACACCCAGCGCAACTGGCCATCGGCTTGCAGCAAGCGATATTCCTCGGCGTACTCGCTGCCATGGGTGATGCAGTGCTTGATGCTGCGGGCGATCATGGCGCGGTCTTCCGGGTGCACGCCGTGGAGGTATTCGCTGATCGGCAACTGGTTGGCCATGGCCGGATCGACGCCATGCAATTGCGCGAAGTGCGCATCGGCAATGAAACGGTCTTCGCCAATGTCCCAGTCCCAGGTGCCGACGGCATCGGTGGCGGCCAGTGCCAGTTGCAGGCGCTGCTCGGTTTCTTGCTGGGCCTTGAGGCTGGCGGCAGAGCGTTGTTCCAGTTCGAGGGCGATGCGGCGACGTTCGTTGGTTTCGATGGCCGTGACCAGAATCCCGGCAACCTCGGCGCTTTCGTTGCGAATGGGGCTGTAGGTCAAATCCAGCCAGAAGTCAGAATCCCGACCGTCGCGTTGCAAGGTGAAGCGCTGTTCGCTGTAGGTCCGCACCTGGCCCTGTAGGACGGCGCTGTAAATCGGGTCGGTAAAGTCTTTGAGTTCCGGCCAGATCTGGTGCGTCGGTTGTCCGAAAGCGTGAGGGTGTTTGCTGCCGGCGAGGAAGGCGAAGCCGTCGTTGTAGATCTGGGTGAGCTGCGGGCCCCACAGCAATAGCATCGGCATTGGCGAGTGGATCACGATGTCCACCGCGGTGCGCAGGCTCTGCGGCCAGTTTTCGGCGGCGCCCAGCGGGTTGTTTGTCCAGTCCAGTCGGGCAATCAAGGCCTGGGCATCGCTGGCGGTCGGTGGTGCGTTCATCTACATGTCCTGCGCATGAGTCAGTGTGGCGGCGTCTACTATCCTTGCAAGGCGGTAGACGCTGGATGACCCGCATGGGGTCATTTTTTTCATTGAATGCTTCGCGGGTGCTTTTTGCCATGGAAATCGATGCACTGTTGCAGATTCTGGCCAGCCGCCATGGCTCCGATCTTTACCTGTCCACGGGCGCGCCACCCAGCGCGAAATTTGACGGTGTGCTCAAAGCCCTGACCGATCAACCGTTCAAGCCGGGAGAAGTGGCGGCCATTGCCGCGTCCATCATGGACGCCGAACAACGCCTGGAGTTCGATCGGGACCTGGAAATGAACCTGGCGCTTTCCCTGGCCGGGGTCGGGCGTTTCCGGCTCAATATCTTCAAGCAGCGTAATGATGTGTCCATCGTGGCGCGCAACATCAAGCTCGACATTCCACGCTTCGAAGACCTTAACTTGCCACCGGTGCTGCTTGAAACCGTGATGCTCAAACAAGGGCTGATGCTGTTTGTCGGTTCGACCGGCTCGGGCAAGTCGACCTCGCTGGCAGCGCTGATCGATTACCGCAACCGCCACAGCAGCGGTCATATCATCACTATCGAAGACCCGGTCGAGTTTATCCATCGGCACAAGAAGTCGATCGTCAATCAGCGCGAGGTCGGCGTCGATACCCGCAGTTTCCACGCTGCGCTGAAAAACACGTTGCGCCAGGCACCGGACGTTGTGTTGATCGGCGAAATCCGTGACCGCGAGACTATGGAACATGCGCTGGCGTTTGCCGATACCGGTCATCTGGTGATTTCCACGTTGCATGCGCACAACGCCAATCAGGCGCTGGATCGGGTGATCAATTTCTTTCCTGAAGAGCGCCGGGGGCAGTTGCTCAACGACCTGGGCAACAACCTCAAGGCGTTTGTGTCCCAGCGTCTGGTGCGTACCCGCGACGGGCAGCGCCGGGCGGCGGTGGAGGTGATGCTGGGCACACCAACCATCGGTGACCTGATCCGGCGCAATGAGTTTGGCGAACTCAAGGGGATCATGGAGAAGTCTTCAGAGGTGGGGATGCAGACGTTTGACGGGGCGCTGTTCGCGCTGTTTGCCGAGGGCGCAATCGATGAGGCAGAGGCGTTGAAACATGCTGATTCGGTGAACAATCTGCGCTTGCGCCTGAAAATGCACGCCGAGGCCACGCCTGGCCCCCATACGCCGCCGGGCGAATGGGGGTTGATGGACTGAAGGGGCCGACGCTGATCAAAAATGTGGGAGCGGGCTTGCTCCCACAGTAGATCTACGGCGTCAGTCGTTCAGTTCGGGGCGGTTTCGAAATTGCTCCAGGGCTTCGGGGTTGGCCAGTGCATCGGTGTTCTTCACCTTCTGGCCATGCACCACGTTGCGCACCGCCAGTTCGACCACCTTGCCGCTGATGGTCCGCGGAATGTCCGTCACCGCGACAATCTTCGCCGGCACATGCCGTGGCGTGGTGTTGGCGCGGATGACCTGGCGGATCTGTTGTTGCAGCGTTTCGTCCAGCTCGACGCCTTCGCGCAAGCGCACGAACAGCACCACTCGCACGTCATCCTGCCATTGCTGACCGATGGCGACGCTGTCCAGCACCTGCGGGACTTTCTCCACCTGACGGTAGATTTCCGCCGTGCCGATGCGTACGCCGCCGGGGTTGAGCACTGCGTCGGAGCGGCCGTGGATCAGCATGCCACCGTGGGGCAGTTGCTCGGCGTAATCGCCCTGGGCCCAGACGCCGGGGAACAGGCTGAAATACGAAGCGCGCAGCTTTTCCTGTTGCGGGTCGTTCCACAAGCCGATGGGCATGGCCGGAAAATGCCGGGTGCACACCAGTTCGCCTTTTTCACCGATCACAGGCTTGCCATCGTCGTTCCACACTTCGACCGCCATGCCCAGGCTCTTGCATTGCATCTCACCACGGCGCACCGGCAGGACCGGGTTGCCAATCACAAAGCACGAAACGATATCGGTACCACCGGACATCGAAGACAGGCACAGGTCGGATTTGAACGTGCGGTAGACGTAATCGAAGCTTTGCGGCGACAGCGCCGAGCCGGTAGACAGGATGGTTCTCAGGCTGCTCAGGTCATGACTTTCGCACGGCTTCAAGCCATTGCTTTCCAGCGCTGTGAGGAATTTCGGGCTGGTGCCGAAGACATTGAGGCGTTCGTCGTCGATCAGGTCGATCAGGCGCTCCGGCCCTGGATGAAACGGCGAGCCGTCGTACAGCACCACGGCGCTGCCGACGGCCAGCGCCGAGACCAGCCAATTCCACATCATCCAGCCGCAGGTGGTGTAGTAGAACAAACGGTCACCGGCACTGAGGTCGGTGTGCAGGCCATGTTCCTTGACGTGTTGCAGCAGCACGCCGCCGGTGCCGTGCACAATGCACTTCGGTACGCCGGTGGTGCCGCTGGAGTAGAGGATGTACAGCGGATGGGCGAAAGGCACGGGAACGAATTGCGGCTCGCCGCCCGGGTCGTAAAAATCGTCCCACAGCGTCACGTTGGCCTGGCAGCGGAAATCCTCGATGCGCGCTTGAGAACGCGCATAAGGCACAACAATCAATTGCTGCAAGGACGGCAACTGTCCGAGGATTTCATTGACCTTGGTGGTCTGGTCGATCTCTTTGCCGGCGTAGCGGTAACCGGCGCAGGTGATCAGCACTTTCGGTTCGATCTGGCCGAAGCGATCGATCACCCCGTGGGTGCCGAAGTCCGGTGAAGAACAGGACCAGATTGCACCCAGGCTGGTGGTGGCGAGCATGGCCACCAGGGTTTGCCAGGTGTTCGGCATGCACGCTGCCACGCGGTCGCCGAGGCCGACACCGGCGGCTTTCAGGCTATTTTCAAAACCGGCGACGTGGCTTGCCAGTTCGGCCCAGGTCAGCTGTTCCCGTTGGCCGTTTTCACCGATGGCGACCACGGCCACGGCATCGTCACGACGGCGCAGCAGGTGTTCGGCGAAGTTCAAGGTAGCGCCGGGGAACCACTGGGCGCTGGGCATTTGCGAGCCTTCGATCAGCACCGCGTCTGGCTGATCGTGAAAACGGATGTCAAAGAAATCGACGATGGCCTGCCAGAAGGCTTCCCGCTGGTCGATGCTCCATTGGTGCAGGGCAGGGTAGTCGGCGATTCCAAGGGTGTGTCGCTGATTGACGAAACGCCGGAAGGCCTCCATGCGGGACTTGCCGATGCGCTCGGTGCCGGGTTGCCAGAGGATGTCGGACATGGCTTGGCCTCTTCTTGTTTATGCATAACACACAGGCTTTTGTGGCGAGGGCGCTTGCTCCCGCTGGATAGCGCAGCTGTCCCAAACCTATTTACGGCTGCTTCGCAGCCGAACGGGGGCAAGCCCCCTCGCCACAGAACTCCCTCGCCACAGGGGCGGGCGGCAGGCTACTGCGCCAACCACCCACCATCTATATTCCACGCTGCGCCACGCACCTGGCTACCGGCTTCGCTGCATAAAAACAGCACCAACTCACCCAGCTGCGGCGGCGTCACGAATTCCAGGGAGGGCTGTTTCTCGGACAGCAAATCGTGTTGCGCCTGCTGCGGGTCAATCCCGGTCGCGGCGCGATCATCAATCTGCTTCTGCACCAGCGGCGTCAGCACCCAGCCTGGGCAAATGGCGTTGCAGGTAACGTTGGTGGTGGCGGTTTCCAGGCCGACCACTTTGGTCAGGCCGATCACGCCATGCTTGGCCGCGACATACGCCGCTTTACCCACCGAACCGACCTGGCCGTGCACCGAAGCGATGTTGATGATGCGTCCCCAGCCCTTGGTACGCATGCCCGGCAGGCTCAAGCGGGTGCTGTGGAACACCGACGACAGATTGATCGCAATAATCGAGTCCCAGCGCTCCACCGGAAAATCTTCCACCGCCGCCACGTGCTGGATGCCGGCGTTGTTGACCAGGATATCCACGCCGCCGAACTCACGCTCGGCGTACTCGATCATGTCGGCGATCTGTGCAGGGTCGCTGACATCGGCCGGGTGATGGCCGACCTTGCCGCCGAATTGTTCGACCTCAGCGATCACCGAGGACGCATCGCCGAAACCGTTGAGGATCAGGTTGGCGCCGGCCTTGGCCAGGCTCAGGGCGATCCCCAGACCGATGCCGCTGGTGGAACCGGTGACCAGTGCGGTCTTGCCCGAAAGAGTCGTCATGAATACCTCACACAATGCCAGTGGCGTAGAAAGTACCGATCACCACAAAAACAGCGAGTGTCTTGATCAGCGTAATACAGAAAATGTCTTTGTAGGCCTCGCGGTGGGTCAACCCGGTGACCGCCAGCAAGGTAATCACCGCGCCGTTGTGCGGCAGGGTGTCCATGCCGCCACTGGCCATCGCGGCGACCCGGTGCAGCACTTCCAGGGGAATATTGGCGGCGTGGGCAGCGCTGATGAAACTCTCGGACATCGCCGCCAAAGCGATGCTCATCCCGCCTGACGCCGAGCCGGTGATGCCGGCCAGCAAGGTCACAGTGATCGCTTCATTGACCAACGGGTTGGGAATGCTCTTGAGCCAGTCGGCCAGCACCAGAAAACCTGGCAACGAGGCGATCACCGCCCCGAAACCGTATTCCGACGCAGTGTTCATCGCTGCCAGCAATGCGCCGCTGACCGCACTTTTACTGCCTTCGGCCAACTTGCCACGAATCGCCTGAAAGCCGAACACCAGCACCATGACGATGCCGACCAGCAAGGCCGCCTGGACCGCCCAGATCGCCGTCAGCTTGGCGATGTCGGTGGTCACCGGGGCGGCCATGCCCGGCAGCGAAAGGCTGTGGGTCTTGCCGTACCACACAGGAATCCAGCGGGTGAACAGCAGGTTCATCAGGCCCACCAGCAACAGCGGCGACAGCGCGATCCACGGATTAGGCAGCTGGATGTCCGGTGCGGTTTCCGGCTCGTTGCGCAGTTCTGAGCCGTAACCTTCACCCGTGCGCTGGGCCTTGTTGCGCTGGCGCTGCAGAAACAGCATGCCGGCACAGAACACGAAAATCGTGCCGATCACACCCAGCCATGGCGCCGCCCAGGCGGTGGTGTTGAAGAAGGTGCTGGGGATGATGTTCTGGATCTGCGGCGTGCCAGGCAGGGCGTCCATGGTGAACGAGAACGCGCCGAGGGCGATGGTCGCCGGGATCAGGCGTTTGGGAATATTGCTCTGGCGGAACATCTCGGCGGCAAACGGGTACACCGCAAACACCACCACAAACAGCGACACACCGCCGTACGTGAGCAGGGCGCAGACCAGCACGATCACCAGCATCGCCTGACGGGTGCCGAGCAAGCGAATCGCCGCCGCAACGATGGAGCGGGAGAAGCCCGACAGCTCGATCAGCTTGCCGAACACCGCACCGAGCAGGAACACCGGGAAATACAGTTTGACGAAGCCGACCATCTTTTCCATGAACACCCCGGTGAAGACGGGGGCTACGGCGGAAGGGTCGGTGAACAGGACGGCGCCGAGGGCGGCGATCGGGGCAAAGAGGATAACGCTGTAGCCACGGTAAGCAGCCACCATCAGCAGCGCGAGGGCTGCCAAGGCAATGATCACACTCATGGTGTGTCTCTCCTGGATTGTTATTTTTGTAGGGTGAAGCTTGGTGGGAGGGCTATAGCGGGTTTCGTGCCAGATATCTAAGCTATTGAAATATAAGGAGATTATTTGTTTGTGAGGTGATTTTGGTGATTTTTGTCTCTGTATTGAGATTTTTGGCGATTGGGCTGACGCTTTCGCGGGCAAGCCTCGCTCCTACGGGAGTGTGGTTATCTACGAAATTGCACGACCTGTAGGAGCGAGGCTTGCCCGCGAAGAGGCGCTGTCTACCCATGGAGATCAATGTCTCTTTATAGAGACTCAGCAATCCCCAGCGCCGCCATCTTCTTGTACAGCGTCGACCGCCCCAGCCCCAACCGCGCCGCCGCTTCGATTACCTTCCCACCGCATTGCGCGAGGGTCGATTCAATCAACTGCCGATCAAACCGTTCGCGAGCCTCACTGAAGGTTTCATGGGTAATCGGCTCAATGGGCAGAGGCGCCGCACGCTCCACCGGGGTAAAGCTGCCAATCGCCGCGCGGATATCCGCCGCGTTCAGCATCAAGTCATCACTGAGCAACGCCGCCCGCTCCAGCACGTTGCGCAGTTCACGAATGTTCCCCGGCCAGGCGTGTTGCCCCAACAAATCCAGGGCTTCGCGGTTCAATTCGTGCTGGCTGCGCAGTTCCTCAAGGATCGCTTCACTGAGGGCCGGCAGGTCGTCGAGGCGATCACGCAGGGGCGGGACCTGGATCGGCAGCACGTTGAGGCGGTAATACAAGTCGGCGCGAAACTCGCCGCGTTTGATCGCCGCCACCAGATCGGTGGAGGTGGCGGCGATCACTCGCACATCACTCTGAATCACCTCGTTGGAGCCCACCGGTTCGAATTCCTTCTCCTGCAACACCCGCAGCAACTTGCTTTGCAGCGGCAGCGGCATGTCGCCGATTTCGTCGAGAAACAGCGTGCCGCCCTGGGCGATCTGCAGCTTGCCGGCGCGGCCCTTGCGATCGGCGCCGGTGAACGCACCGGGCGCGGTGCCGAAGAACTCGGCTTCCAGCAGCGACTCGGGAATCGCTGCGCTGTTGATGCTGACGAAGGCTTTATGTGCCCGGGGCGATGCGCCGTGGATCGCCTGGGCCAGCAGTTCCTTGCCGGTGCCGGTTTCACCGAGCAACAACACCGGCGACTCTGCACTGGCGCTGCGTCGGGCGCGGCGTTTGACTTCGAGGCTGGCGGCGCTGGTGCCGATGAAGTGCGCGAAGTTGTACTTGGTCTGTCGCGCCCGCAGCAGCGAGCGGGTGGACGCCAGTTCTTCCTGCATGCTCAGGTAGCGCTTGAGCATCGGCGACAGGCTGCGCAATTCGTCGAACAGGGCAAAACCGATGGCGCCGATCACCGCGCCGGCATCGTCGTGAATCGGCAGGCGCATCACCACCAGCGGTTCTTTGGGGGTGTCTTGCATGTCCAGCAGGATCGGCCGTCCGGTACGCACCACCTCGCGCAACAGGCTGCCGGGGATCACGCTTTCACAGGCCCTGCCGATGGCGCCTGCGGCCGACTCCAGGCCGAATCGCCGGGCATAGCGCTCGTTCATCCAGACAATATTCGCATCGCGGTCGACAATCACCGTGCCTTCGCTCGATTGCTCGATGATCTCGAACAGCGAGCGGATCGCCAGGGTGCGAACGCGCTGGTAGTCCTTGAGGCTTTCGGTGGTGTTCATCGGAGTGTCCATTTTTGGAAATCAAGATCAAAAGATCGCAGGGATTATGCCAACCCCGGATGCGCCGCCGCCAACAGCTCTTTGGTGTATGGGTGCTGCGGTGATTCGAACACCGTGTGGCTAGCGCCGCTTTCCACCACTTTGCCGTCCTTGATCACGATCATGTCGTGGGCCAGGGCACGCACCACCGCCAGGTCGTGGCTGATGAACAGGTAGGTCAGGCCATATTTCTCCTGAAGCTGGCGGAGCAGGGCGACCACTTGTTTTTGCACCGTGCGATCGAGGGCCGAGGTCGGTTCGTCGAGCAGGATCAACGCCGGTTTGAGCACCAGCGCGCGGGCAATGGCAATGCGTTGGCGCTGCCCGCCGGAAAATTCGTGCGGGTAGCGATGACGGCTTTGCGGATCGAGGCCGACTTCTTCCAGCACCCGGATGACCTGGGCTTCGCATTGGGCAGGGGTGGACTGGCTATGGACCTCAAGGCCTTCACTGATGATCTGCGCCACGGACATTCGCGGGCTGAGGCTGCCGAACGGGTCCTGGAACACCACCTGCATCTTCTTGCGCCATGGTCGCAGTTGCTTTTGCGTCAGGCCATCCAGCGCCTGCCCCTGAAAGCGAATGCTGCCTTCGGAATCAAGCAAGCGCAGGATCGCCTGACCGAGCGTGGACTTGCCTGAACCGGACTCACCGACGATGCCCAGGGTCTTGCCGCGCTGAACGTTCAGGCTGATGCCGTCCACTGCACGCAGGTACGTCTTACGCTGGAACAGCCCGCCACCGAGGGTGAACTGCACTTGCAGATTCTCCACTTCCAGCACGTTTTCACGCTCGTCCCGGGGCAGGGCTTCACCTTCCGGCTCGGCGTTCAGCAGCACACAGCTGTAAGGGTGTTTCGGCTCGGTGAACAGCGTTTCGCAAGGTGCCTGCTCGACGATTTCCCCAGCGTGCATCACGCACACCCGCTGGGCCATGCTGCGCACCAGATTGAGGTCGTGGCTGATCAGCAGCAGCGACATGCCAAGCTGCTGTTGCAGGGATTTGAGCAGCCGCAGGATCTTGCGCTGCACCGTCACATCCAGCGCGGTGGTCGGCTCGTCGGCGATCAGCAATTCCGGTTCGCAGGCCAGGGCCATGGCGATCATCACCCGTTGTCGCTGGCCGCCGGACAGTTGATGAGGGTAGGCCTTGAGCCGCTCTTCGGGCTTCTGGATGCCCACCAGTTGCAGTAATTCGAGAATCCGCGCTTGCGCCGCTTTGCCACCCAGCCCTTTGTGCAGCAGCAGGGTTTCGCCGATCTGTTTCTCGATGCTGTGCAGCGGATTGAGGGAGGTCATCGGCTCCTGGAATATGATCGCGATCCGGTTACCGCGCAGTTCGCGCAAGACGTTAGCGTCGGCGCCGATCAATTCCTGGCCGCGATAGCGAATGCTGCCGGTGGTTTGCGTACCGTTTTCTGGCAGCAGTTGCAGGATCGAGTGGGCGGTCACCGACTTGCCGGATCCGGACTCGCCGACCAGCGCCAGGCATTCGCCGGGGTGGATGTCCAGGCACAGGTTGCGCACCACAGTCTGGCCACTGAAGGCTACATTGAGGTCACGGATTTCGATCAGGTTGTCAGTCATATCACCAGTCCGCTTCAAGAACGAGGGTCAAAGGCATCACGCAACGCCTCGCCAATGAATACCAGCAAAGAAAGAATCAGCGCCAGGGTGAAAAACGCCGTCAGCCCCAGCCACGGCGCTTGCAGGTTCTGTTTGCCTTGGCCAATCAATTCGCCCAGGGACGCACTGCCGGCTGGCATGCCGAAACCGAGGAAATCCAGCGCCGTGAGGGTGGAAATCGCCCCGGTCAGGATGAACGGCAGATAACTCAGGGTGGCGTTCATTGCGTTGGGCAGAATGTGTCGCACGATCACCTTGCGGTCGGTCAGGCCCAACGCACGGGCGGCTTTGACGTATTCCAGGTTACGCCCGCGCAGGAACTCGGCGCGCACTACGTCCACCAGCGCCAGCCAGGAAAACAACGCCATGATCCCCAACAGCCACCAGAAATTCGGCTCGACGAAACCCGACAGAATGATCAGCAGGTACAGCACGGGCAGCCCCGACCAGACTTCCTGCAAGCGCTGACCAAGCAGGTCGACCCAGCCGCCGTAATAGCCCTGCAATGCACCGGCGGCGATACCGATCAAGGCGCTGATAAACGTCAGCATCAGCGCAAACAGGATCGACACCCGTGCCCCGAAAATCACTCGCGCCAGCACGTCCCGGGCCTGATCGTCGGTGCCCAGCCAGTTGACCTTCGACGGCGGACTCGGCGCCGGTTGATTGAGATCGTAATTGGGCGTGTCGTCGCTGAACGGGATCGGCGCAAACAGCATCCAGCCGTCGCCCTTGTGAATCAGCTTCTGCACGTAATCGCTGCGGAAATCGGCCTGAAACGGCAACTGGCCGCCGAATTCTTGCTCGGTGTGGTGTTTGAACGCCGGGAAGTACAGCGAGCCCTGATAACTGAGCACCAGCGGTTGGTCATTGGCGATCAGTTCGCCGCCCAGGGTCAGCAGGAACAAACCGACAAACAACCACAACGACCACCAGCCCCGGCGGTTTTTCTTGAAGCGTTCAAAACGGCGACGGCCCAGCGGCGAGAGTTTGAACATCAGGCGTTCCTCGCGGCGAAGTCGATACGCGGATCGACCAGGGTGTAGCACAGGTCACCGATGATTTTTATCAGCAGGCCGAACAAGGTGAAGATGAACAGCGAACCGAATACCACCGGATAGTCCCGCGATACCGCCGCTTCGTAACTCATGCGACCCAGGCCATCGAGGGAGAAAATCACTTCGATCAGCAGCGAGCCGGCGAAGAAAACGCTGATAAAGGCCTGGGGAATTCCCGAGACCACCAGCAGCATGGCGTTGCGAAACACATGGCCGTAAAGCACCTGGCGTTCGCTCAAGCCCTTGGCCCGGGCGGTGACCACGTACTGGCGGGTGATTTCATTGAGGAAGGAATTTTTGGTGAGGATGGTCAGGGTCGCAAAGCCGCCGACCACTAGCGCCGTTACTGGCAGCACCAGGTGCCAGAAGTAATCGGCGATCTTGCCCACCGTCGACAGCGAATCGAAGTTGTCCGAGACCAGGCCGCGTACCGGAAACCAGTTCAACGAGGTGCCGCCGGCGAAGACCACGATCAGGAACATCGCGAACAGGAACGCCGGCATTGCGTAACCGATGATGATCGCGGTGCTGCTCCAGATATCGAAATGGCTGCCGTGGTGCACGGCCTTGCGGATGCCCAGCGGAATCGACACCAGATAAGTGATCAACGTCGCCCAGAGCCCGAGGGAAATGGTCACCGGCATTTTATCCAGGATCAGGTCGGTGACCGTGGCACCGCGAAAAAAGCTCTTGCCGAAGTCGAGGTGGGCATAGCTCTTGAGCATCAGCCACAAGCGTTCCGGCGCTGGCTTGTCAAAGCCGTATTGCTTTTCGATCTCCTTGATCAGCTGCGGATCGAGCCCACGGCTGGCCCGAGAGCTGCCGTGCATGGTCTCACTGGAACCGCCGCCGATACTCGCGCCACCGATGCCTTGCAAGTGCGCTATGGCCTGTTCCACCGGGCCACCGGGCGCGGCCTGGACGATGGCGAAGTTGACCAGAAGAATGATCACTAAAGTCGGGATGATCAGCAGCAAGCGCCGCAGTACGTAAGCCCACATCAGTGCGACCCTCCGGATTTGCCGCGCTTGATGAGTTCGGCGGTCATCTGTTCGTTGGTCAGGGGTGTGGAGCTGACTTCCCACCAACTCTCGATGGCTTCGTCATTGCTTGCTTGTACAGAGGGAATGCCGAAGCGGTTCCACCACACGGTCGAACTGCCGGGCGGGTAATAGTTGGGAATCCAATAGAAGTTCCATTGCAGGACACGGTCCAGGGCATGGGCGTAGCGCAGCATGTCGGCCTGGGTGTTGGCGCGGACCAGGCCGTTGATCAACGTATCGACCGCCGGGTTCTTCAGCACCATGTAGTTGTTGGAGCCCGGATCGCTGGCCGCCGCCGAGCCAAAGTAGTTGTACAGCTCGTTACCCGGCGAGTTGGTGACCGGGTAGCCGGTGACGATCATGTCGTAGTCCCGGGACATCAGGCGGTTGACGTACTGGGAGGCGTCGATGCGCCGAATGTTCAGGTCGATGCCGATTTGTTTCAGGGTGCGCTTGTAAGGCAGCAGCAATCGGTCCATGCCGTTCTGGCTGATCAGGAAGGTGAAGCTCAGCGGTTGGCCTTCGGCGTTGACCAGTTGATCGCCATCGGGTTTCCAGCCGGCCTGTTCGAGCAGATCCAGTGCTTGCAACTGTTTGTCGCGAATTACGCCGCTGCCATCGGTTTTCGGTGCTTCGAAGACCTGAGTGAAGACTTCGTCGGGGATCTGTCCGCGCAGCGGTTCGAGAATCGCCCGCTCACCCGCGTCGGGCAGTTGTCGGGCGGCGAGCTCGGTGTTGGAAAAGAAACTCTGCTGGCGGATGTACAGGTCGCGCATCATCTGCCGGTTGCTCCATTCGAAATCCCAGAGCATGGCCAGCGCTTGGCGCACGCGGCGGTCCTGGAACATCGGGTTTTGCAAGTTAAATACAAAACCCTGGGACGGTTGTGGTGCCTGTGTCGCCAGGTGGGCTTTTTGCAGGCGGCCGTCGCGCAAGGCCGGACTCTCGTAGCCGATGGAGTAGGCGGTGGCGGAGAACTCGCGGTTGTAGTCATAGGCGCCGCCACGCAGGACCTGACGGGCGACGTCGGTGTCGCCGAAGTACTCGATGCTGAAATGATCGAAGTTGTAGAGGCCGCGGCTGACCGGTAAATCCCTGGCCCACCAGTCGGCGTTACGCTCGAAGGTAATGCTGCGCCCTGAGTCGACCTTGCTCACGCGGTACGGCCCGCTGCCCAGCGGCGGCTCGTAACCGCCACCGTTGGCGAAGTCGCGGGTCTTCCACCAGTGTTCGGGAAGCACCGGCAAAGTGGCGATGTCGAGGGGCAGGGTGCGGTTCTCGTTGCTCTTGAAATCGAACCGAATGGTTCGCGGCGATTCCACTTCGACGCCTTTGACGTCGGCAAATTGCGTGCGATAGCGCAGGCTGCCCTGGGTCATCAGCAGGTCGAAAGTGTAGCGCACGTCTTCGGCGGTGATCGGCTTGCCATCGGCGAAACGGGCCTTCGGGTTCAGGTAGAAACGCAGGGACAGTCCATCGTCGGAACGCTCCATCTGCTGCGCCACCAGGCCGTACACGGTGTAGGGTTCGTCCAGTGAACGCACGGCCAGGGGCGAGTAGATCAAGCCATCGACTTGTGTGACGCCAATCCCTTTGTCGATGTACGGCAGGATGTGGTCGAAATGACCGATTTCCAGCGCCGAGCGACGCATCGTGCCGCCCTTGGGCGCTTGCGGGTTGGTGTAGTCGAAATGACTGAAACCGGCGGGATACTTCGCCGGTTCACCGTACACGGTCAACGCCTGTTGCGGTGCAGCGCTCACACCGGCGGCGCCCAACAGCAGGGCCACGGCAGTGAACAGTAAAGTGGGGAAAGCCAGTCGCATTGTCAGCCTTAGAGCCGGGTGATCGATAAGCACAATTTGTACGCTAGCGGCGCGTCCCTCGCCAGCCGTATCACGTAACGAAAACACAACGGCCCACCAAAAGGCGGGCCGTTGTGGAGAAAACTCAGGGGTTGATCAGTCCTGACGGCTGGTTACTTCCAGCAGGTGGTAACCGAACTGGGTCTTGACCGGGCCTTGCACCACGTTGATTGGCGCGCTGAAAACCACGGTGTCGAATTCCTTGACCATCTGGCCTGGACCGAACGAACCCAGGTCACCGCCCTGGCGGCTTGATGGGCAGCTGGAGTTGGCTTTGGCGACTTCGGCGAAATCGGCGCCGGCTTCGATCTGGGCCTTGAGTTCGTTGCACTTGGCTTCGCTGGAAACCAGGATGTGGCGGGCGGTGGCTTTGGCCATGGGAAAATACTCCATTCAATGTTCAGTAAAGTGCGGAGCCTACCGGATTCAGAGGGCTATTTCTTCTCAAAATGCCGTCCAGCTTAAGGCATTGTCTAAAGCCCGGCATTTCTTAAGCGTTCGGCATGTTGCACATACAGGTCAATGGGGTCGATGCCCTTGCGGACTTGACCTGTGGTCTGGCTGAGGCTGTCCAGATGATCCAGCGGATAGTCGGAACGGATCACTTTACCCAGATGGGAGCTGAACCGGCCGACCATGCCGTCATTCTGCTCGGCTTCGGTGGTGAAGTAGTGGGAGAAGGCCCGCAGGAACCCGTGCAGCGGGTTGAGCGCATAGAGCCCTTCGTCGAGGATGTTTCCCTGCAGGGTGCCGCTCCAGGAGTAGTAGCGTACGCCGTTCACCAGTTCGCGACCCTTGCCGCCCCAGGTTTTCGGCAACCCTTGAGGGTACTTGTCGTTGAATGCGCCGACACCTTCGGTGGTCAGCGCGTTGAGTGCGGCGATGGCGTTCTGCGGCAGGTGCCGGTTGCCGCTGAGCAACGACAGGAAGTCGGCGAACAGGGTGGCCACCGCTCCGGCGACCTGTTCCGGCAGGCGCCCGGGCGTCAGCGCCTTGCGCAGGAAGTCGGCCAGTTCCGAGCCGTGGTTCGGCCCGCTGACCGATGTCACCGAAGCGACCACCTGTGGCGCCAGCGCCCCCGCATATCGTGCAGCCAGTGCGCCCTGGCTGTGACCGATCAGATTGACTTTGCTTGCACCGGTTCCTTGCAGTACCCGTTCGATCTGCACCAGCAACTGTTCGCCACGGGTTTCATTGCTGTGGGTCGCCGACAGGTGCGGGATGAAAACCCTCGCACCGGCGCTTCTCAAGGCCTGTTTGACGTCATGGAACAGTTCGAGTTTGCCGATGCGATCGAAGCCGAAGAGCCCGTGGACCAGCAGGATCGGATAGTCAGTGGTTGCATTCCGTAGCATGTACATTTCCTTTTTCGCAGTAGGTCAGGTGTGTGCTCAAGGGGGCACTCTAAAGCACACCCACCGCTCGGCGATGTATGAAAAAGCCGCTGTAACCTGATGAAAACGGAATAGAAATGGTACGAAAACTCGAATGAGCGTGAGGTCTTGGTCGGAATATCCGGACATCTTTTTAACGATGGCCGAGATATTTCTTTCAATGACCTACCTCTGGTAGGTCATTTTTCCGTGCAAACCGACCCGATCGCGCTGCATCGCGGTTCTCGGCGACACGGCTTACTTTGGCTGCTGAGCGCTTCGTTGTGCACGAAGTCGCTCGGCTCCCTGCAACAACAATTGTTCCGTCCCGGTCCAGCCAAGGCAGCCGTCCGTTACCGACACCCCGTACCGCAACGAAGGGCTCAACGGTTGGCAGCCTTCGAACAGATGACTCTCAATCATCATGCCGACCAGCGAGCGATCACCTTGCAGGCGCTGTTCAAGCACGTCGTTGAACACGGCGGGCTGACGCAACGGATCTTTACCGCTGTTGGCGTGGCTGCAGTCGACCATGATCCGCGCCGGAATCTTGAGTCTGGTCAAGTCGCTGTGCACTTTGGCAATGCTGTCGCGGTCGTAGTTCGGCCCGCGATGGCCACCGCGCAATACCAGGTGAGTGTCGGGGTTGCCCGGTGTCTGGATAATCGCAGGATGGCCCTGGCTGTCGACACCGAAATGGCGGTGCGGATGAGCGGCCGAGCGCATGGCGTCGCTGGCGACAGCCACACCACCATCGGTGCCGTTCTTGAACCCTACCGGCATGCTCAGGCCACTGGCCATTTCCCGATGGATCTGCGATTCGGTGGTGCGGGCGCCGATCGCGACCCAGCTCAGCAGGTCGTCAAAGTAACCGGCGGCCATCGGTTGCAGCAGCTCGGTGGCAACGGGCAGGCCCAGTTGGAGCATTTCGCGCATCAATTCGCGGGACAGGGTCAAACCACCCGCCATGTCATCGCTGCCATCCAGGTGCGGGTCGTAGGCCAGGCCTTTCCAGCCGACCGTGGTGCGGGGTTTTTCGACGTAGGCGCGCATCACCAGCAGCATCTCGTCGCCGACTTGTGCAGACAGACGGGCCAGGTTGGCGGCGTATTCGAGGGCAGAACGTGGGTCGTGAATCGAGCAGGGACCGACGATCACCAGCAGACGGGAGTCTTCACCGTTGAGGATCGCGCGGACGGCCTGGCGGTGGGCGGCGACTTGTTGGGTCAGGGCATTGCTGAGTGGCAGTTGCTGTTTGAGTTGCAATGAGCTGGGCAGACGCAAGGTCAGCGCTTCATTGGCAGGGCTCAAGGTGGACAGCGGCAGAGCAGAGACGGACGAGTTCATATTCGGGCTTCCTGGGCTGGCGGCGGGTTCGTCCCGCGCGCTCGGCCCTAGTGGGGTGTTCGACAATTGGCCGGATTGGCTGCGTGTGTGTGCTTGCCACCTGTGGGTGACCGATCGGAGGCGGCAGGCTGTCCCGAGCGGAAGCTGGTAAATCGCCAGGCGGTAAAAGTGTCGTAACGGTAATAAGTGGCGTAATTCATGTCGTAAATCCTCAAGTTGTCTGGTGTGACGCTAAAAATGTTCAGGGCTGAAAAAACAAAACCCCCGGTCGGGAGGCCGACCGGGGGTAGAGAATTCTCTGGTGGCGACCCGTTTAAAGTGGGCGCCGTGTGGGTATCAGGCGCGCCAGTGGCTAAACCAATACCCAAAATAAAAGCTGACCGAAGCACAAACGTCATTCACCCGGGCAGCCGCATCCGAGCGCGAGGCGCTGGCGGTACGAAGCGGTGAGAGGGCGTTGAACATGGTCTGTCTCCGATGAATGAGCCGAGCTTACTAGAGGCCGGTACGCGGATTCAATCAGAAAATGCTATCGGGCATCACGGGGCGTTTCTATCGGTTGGGTAGGTCGGGAGTTGTGACACACTTTACGCAGCGGGCGGCGTGTAACCGGCGTCCAAACCATCAACGTCACAAGGACGAACCATGACGACACTGACCATCGCCGCCGCACAATCGATCTCTGTCGCCGGTGATCTTGCCGCCAATATTGCCCGGCACCTGCGCTTCATGCAGGTTGCCGCGGAGCAGGGCGTGCAATTGCTGGTGTTTCCAGAACTGTCGCTGACCGGCTACGAGCGCGGTCTGGCAGCGGAGCTGGCCATCGCGCCAGACGCCAGAGTGCTGCAACCTCTGCGCGATTTCGCGCGGGAGGTCGGTGTGACCAGTGTCGTCGGGATGCCGATTCGTCTGTCGGACGATTCGCCGGTGTTGATCGGTGCCCTGGTGTTGGGGGCCGATGGTTTGCTCGAGATCTACAGCAAACAGCATTTGCACCCAGGGGAGGAGGTGGCATTTGCCCCGGGAACAGGCGGTTCGACATTGAAGATCGGCACCGACACCGTCGCGTTGGCGGTATGCGCCGATTTTTCTCACGCCAGTCATGCAGCCGCCGCGGCACGGCAGGGCGCTGATCTTTATGCCGCGGGCGTGTTGATTACAGAAAGCGGCTACGCTCCAGATACCGCACTGTTGCAAGGTTATGCCCGCACCCACTCGATGGCGGTACTGATGGCCAACCATGGTGGCGCAACGGGTGGCTGGGAGTCGGCAGGGCGTAGTGCAATCTGGGCGGCGGACGGCTCGTTGGTTGCGGCGGCACCGGGGACGGGGAATCTCATGGTGGTTGCTCGTCGCAATGCTGACGGCTGGAAGGGGCAAATCGTGACTGTCGCGGAGGCTTGAATGGGGTTCGAATTACGCCCGGCAACGTCTCGTGACCTGGACTTCGCGCGTGACCTGACTTGTCGAAATATGCTGCGCTACTACATTCAACATGAACTGTTGTGGCAGGACGAGGCTTTCGATGTTGCTTGGGAGGGACGCGAAAACTGGCTGATTGTGCGTGATGACACACTGATGGGGTATGTCAGCCTGAGCCGTGACGCCAGCGCCTTGTATATCCGCGAATTGCATTTACTTGAAGCGTGCCGGGGGCAGGGCGCCGGTTCGTGGGTGATCGATCAGGTATTCGCCATGGCCTGCAAGGAACGGCGCCTGGCATTGCGTCTGACCGTATTTGAAAATAATCCGGCAAAAATACTTTACGAGAGAAAAGGACTGAAGGTGGTCGGCAAGGACCAGTGTTTCCTGAGAATGCAGCGTGATATCAATGGACTGCATCGCTGAAACACACTGCCAGCAAGCCTCGCCAGAAGAATTGACACTTTTTATATGCTGCTTTCCGCTAGGTCTGCCAGTCGCTTTTTGCTAAGGTGTCCGGCAACCCAATAAGACCAAATCGCGAGGTGTCTGCTTGATTAGGGTGCTAGTAGTCGATGACCATGATCTCGTTCGTACAGGCATTACACGAATGCTGGCTGACATCGATGGCCTGCAAGTAGTCGGTCAGGCCGAGTCGGGAGAGGAATCCCTGCTCAAAGCGCGTGAGTTGAAACCCGATGTGGTGCTGATGGACGTCAAGATGCCCGGGATCGGCGGTCTTGAAGCCACGCGCAAATTATTGCGCAGTCATCCCGACATCAAAGTCGTCGCGGTCACCGTGTGCGAAGAAGATCCGTTTCCAACCCGCCTGTTACAGGCAGGTGCCGCGGGCTACCTGACCAAGGGCGCCGGATTGCCGGAAATGGTCCAGGCCATTCGCCTGGTGTTTGCCGGGCAACGCTATATCAGCCCGCAAATTGCCCAGCAACTGGCGATCAAATCGTTCCAGCCAACCAACGATTCGCCGTTCGACGCCTTGTCTGAGCGGGAAATCCAGATTGCGTTGATGATTGTCGGCTGTCAGAAGGTGCAGATCATCTCCGACAAACTGTGCCTGTCGCCAAAAACAGCGAATACCTACCGTTACCGTATTTTCGAAAAGCTTTCGATCAGCAGCGATGTCGAGTTGACGCTGTTGGCGGTTCGTCACGGCATGGTTGATGCCAGCCTCTGAAAATGACTGAAACCTTCGATCCAAGTGCTTTTCTGTCGACGGTCAGTGGGCGGCCGGGTGTCTATCGCATGTTCGACAGCGATGCCCGTCTGCTTTATGTCGGCAAAGCCAAGAATCTCAAGAAACGTTTGGCGAGCTACTTCCGCAAAACCGGTCTGGCCCCCAAGACCGCCGCGCTGGTAGGCCGTATCGCCCAGGTCGAAACCACCATCACGGCCAACGAAACAGAGGCCTTGCTACTCGAGCAGACGCTGATCAAGGAATGGCGCCCGCCGTACAACATCCTGCTGCGCGACGATAAGTCCTACCCTTATGTCTTTCTCTCGGATGGCCAGTTTCCGCGCTTGAGCATCCATCGCGGAGCGAAAAAGGCCAAGGGCAAGTATTTCGGCCCTTACCCCAGCGCAGGAGCGATCCGCGAAAGCCTGAGCCTGCTGCAAAAGGCTTTTTTTGTACGTCAGTGCGAAGACAGCTATTACAAGAACCGCACGCGACCTTGCCTGCAATACCAGATCAAGCGCTGCAAGGCGCCGTGTGTCGGCCTGGTCGAGCCCGAAGTGTATGCCGAAGATGTTCGCCACTCGGTGATGTTTCTTGAAGGGCGCAGCAACGCGTTGGCGGACGAGTTGTCCGCGGCCATGGAGGAGGCGGCGGTCAATCTGGAGTTCGAACGTGCCGCCGAATTGCGCGACCAGATTTCATTGCTGCGCCGGGTCCAGGACCAGCAGAGCATGGAAGGCGGGACGGGCGATGTCGATGTGATCGCAGCGTTCGTCAATCCGGGTGGCGCCTGTGTGCACTTGATCAGCGTACGCGGCGGCCGGGTGTTGGGGAGCAAGAACTTCTTCCCGCAGGTGGGTATTGAAGAAGACGTTTCCGAAGTCATGGCGGCGTTTCTCGGTCAGTACTTCATCAGCAGCCCCGAACGCGACTTGCCGAGCGAGCTGATCGTCAACGTGGTTCACGAAGACTTTCCGACCCTGATTGCGGCCATTGAAGAGCTGCGCGGTCGTGAACTGACCATCAGTCATCGTGTACGGGGCACCCGCGCGCGCTGGCAGCAATTGGCGGTCACCAATGCCGAGCAGGCTCTGGGTGCACGTCTGGCGAACCGGCAACACGTCGCGGCACGTTTTGATGCCCTGGCCGAAGTACTGAGCCTGGACGAGCCGCCGCAACGTCTCGAGTGCTACGACATCAGTCATTCCAGTGGCGAGGCCACCGTGGCGTCCTGCGTGGTGTTCGGCCCGGAAGGCCCGATCAAGTCCGACTACCGCCGCTACAACATCGAAGGCGTCACGCCAGGCGACGACTATGCCGCGATGCACCAGGCCCTGACCCGACGCTTCAGCAAGTTGAAGGACGGGGAGGGCAAACTGCCGGACATTCTGCTGGTCGACGGCGGTAAAGGTCAGCTGTCGATGGCCCGTGACGTGCTCAATGAGCTGGCCGTGCCCGACCTGATTCTGCTGGGCGTGGCCAAGGGGGCGACGCGCAAGGCCGGTTTCGAAACCTTGTACCTCAACGATGCGGCCCATGAATTCACCTTGCGCGGTGATTCCCCCGCGCTGCATTTGATCCAGCAGATCCGCGACGAAGCTCACCGTTTTGCCATCACCGGGCACCGTGCACGGCGCGGTAAAACCCGCCGCACCTCGACGCTCGAGGGGGTTGCTGGTGTCGGACCGACACGTCGACGGGATTTGTTGAAACATTTTGGTGGATTGCAGGAGCTGTCTCGTGCCAGCATCGAAGAGATCGCCAAAGCACCCGGGATCAGTAAAAAGCTCGCAGAGTTGATTTATGCAAATCTGCACAGCGAGTAGAATGCCCAACTCACCTCGTAGCCAGTTGTGTCGATGAATATCCCTAATCTGATTACCGTTCTACGCGTCCTGCTCATCCCGATCTTCATTTTGCTGTTTTACTTGCCTTACCACTGGAGCTATCTGGCGTCGGCTTCGGTTTTTGCCTTTGCCGCCGCGACCGACTGGCTGGACGGGTATCTGGCCCGACGTCTGGAACAAAGCACACCGTTCGGGGCTTTCCTCGATCCTGTTGCGGACAAGCTGATGGTCGCCGTTGCGCTGGTGCTGCTGGTGCAAGAACACGGCAACCTGTGGCTCACACTGCCGGCCGCCGTCATCATCGGTCGCGAGATCGTCGTATCGGCGCTGCGCGAGTGGATGGCCGAACTCGGCGCCCGTGCCCATGTGGCGGTATCGAACCTGGGCAAATGGAAAACCGCCGCGCAAATGCTGGCGCTGGTGATCCTGCTGGCCAATCCGTCGGACTTCAGCTTCTGGGTCCTGATGGGCTACGCTTTGCTGATGGTGTCCGCTGGCCTGACCTTGTGGTCCATGGTCCAGTACTTGCGGGCCGCCTGGCCGCATCTGAAGACGGATGTGGAAAAGAAATAAAACTTTTTTGAATCAAGGGGTTGACGGGGCATCTGGATTCTATAGAATGCGCCTCACCAAGACGCGGGAATAGCTCAGTTGGTAGAGCACGACCTTGCCAAGGTCGGGGTCGCGAGTTCGAGTCTCGTTTCCCGCTCCAAATACAGAAAAACGCCACTCATTGAGTGGCGTTTTTTTTTGCGCGCTATTTTGTTGTCAGCATTGAAAAAAGAGGCTTTTGCCTCTTTTTTCGTTCCAGCGAGTTCTGCTGAAAACCATTATCAGCCACGCTTTTTTTTGTACGTTAAAACGTACATCGAAATCCTAGCTGAAGCGTCAGTACTACGTTGCTCATTTATCGTGCGTTCACAGAAGCGAATTCGCTACACTGAAAAGCTAAATTATTGGGGCGTTGTTAATCGCCGGTGCAGCGTGTACAAGCGGCATTGTCATCACTGTTGGCATCTGCCCATACATGCTTAGAACGGAATTTTGTCTCAGCATGCATGACCAGTAGGGCGGCAGAGTCAGCGCGTTGTCACAGCCGTAGCCAGACCTGAATACTCCTGCATTGCATCCTCCAACGCCCCCCGAAAATACGCTTTCGACGCCCGATCACAAAGGATGTGCAAACTCGCCTGATGCGCGGTACCGGCGTTGATCACGATCACGTTGATGCGCGCCGCCGACGTCTGTGCCACCGTCCCCGGACCGAATGTCTGGGGACTCAAGTCAGCGCCACAGAGCTTGGCCATCACCTCGCTCGGACATTCCCCTGTCAGCTGAAACCAGGCATGACTGTCCTGACGCGGCAGCAGGTAATTGGCCTGATGATCGAGTTCCCAGCGGGCTTCTTCATCGGCCATCCGTTCGCCCTGATCTTCTGGACTGCCCAGCAGTAAGTACTCGGTCTGCGACAGTCGCGCAACTAGGCTGCCATCGGCCTGGGCCACGGCGCGGTTGGGCGCGTCCGGCAGGACGAAGCCTCGGTTGCGCAAGTACTCGGCACTGTGTGCGCCGCGAAAGCCGACCCGAGGCAGGTCGGTCAGGTCCACCAGGCAGTACTCCGGCGAAGGCGCCAGGGCTTGCTGACTGACGCTAGGTTGTTCTCTCAGACTGGTCATGACTCAAAGTTCCTGGCGTTGATTATCGGGATCGAAGAAAGGCAATTTCACCACTTCGGCCTGGACCACGATGCCGCCTTCGACGCGGATCGGAATCCGTTGCCCAGGCGTGCTCTGGTCGATGCCGGCGTAGGCCAGGCCGATGATCTTGCCCAGAGAGGCGGAATATTCGCAGGAGGTGACGTTGCCGCTGATGTCCGGGCCGTTGAGCACCAGATGGCCTTCCAGTGGTTGTGGGCTGCCCTTGGGCAAGGTGAAACCGACCAGTTTGCGTTTCAGCGGCTGGGCTTCGAGGATGTCCACCGAGCGGCGACCGACGAAGAATGGTTTGGTGCGACTGACCGCCCAGCCCATGTCGATTTCCGCGGGGTGGGTCATGCCGTCAGTGTCCTGACTGATGATCACATGGCCTTTTTCCAGACGTAGCAGGCGTTGGGTTTCCACGCCGAACGGGCGGATGTCATGCACCTTGCCGGCCTCCATCAGCGCGTCCCAGAGCTTGAGTCCGTGGCGCGCCGGGACGTGGATTTCATAGCCCAGTTCGCCGACAAAACCGACCCGCAGCAACCGAGCCTTGATGCCTGCCACCGTGCCCTGGCGCACTCCCAGATAAGGGAACGCTTCGGCACTCAGGTCCAGGTCGCTGCAGACCTGTTCCAGTACCTTGCGCGAGTCGGGGCCGGCGACGTTGACCGCGCAGATAGCCGCGGTGACGTTGGCAACGTCCACGTCAAGGCGCCATTGCGCATTCCACTTGAGCATCTGCTGATAGATTCGGTCGACACCGCTGGTGGTGGCGGTGACGTAGAAATGGTTCTCGGCAAACCGCGCGCAGACGCCGTCGTCGATCACCACCCCGTGCTCATTGGTCATTAGCGCGTAGCGGGAACGGCCGACTGGCTGCTTGAGGAACGCAAAGGTGTACATCCGGTTGAGCAGTTCGGCGGCGTCCGGACCGCGCACATCGAGGCCGCCCAGGGTCGAGACGTCAATGAGGCCAACCTTGTTGCGCACGTGCAGGGCTTCGGCCTGCATGCACGCCTCGCGATCCTTGGCGCTGCCGTAGTAGGCCGGACGTTGCCAGATGCCGGCGGGCATCATCTTCGCCCCGGCTTGCAAATGGCGCGCATGCATCGGCGTTTGCCGATAGGGATCAAAAGCGCGACCGGCGACATGTGCCAGTTTCTCGGCAACAAAGGGCGGCCGAGCGGTGGTCACCCCGGTTTCGCTGATGTTGCGCTGGGTCGCCCAAGCCACCAGACGCGCAGTCGGCAGTGCCGAATGTCGTCCCTGGGACGGGCCCATGCCTACGGTGGAGTAGCGCTTGACCAGTTGCACGTCGCGGTAGCCGATTTTCGTTGCATTGACGATGTCGGCCACTTGCAGATCCTCGTCAAAGTCGACGAAATCCTTGCCCTTGGGATGAGGGAAAATCGGCCAGTTGAAGTTGACCCGAGCTTCGCCGCTGAACGGCGCGCGTTGCGCGCCGACTGTCAGGCCGAGGGCGAGGGCGGCGTCAGTACCGGCATTCACGCCGTCGGCGATCACGTTGTCCAGTTGGTGGCGACCATTGACCGAACCGGCAACGGCGAGGTTCTGTGGCAGGCCATTGAGAGTGAACTCCGCACGCTGGTCGTCATAGGCCAGTTTGCCGCCGGCCTGGCACAGCAGTTGATAGACCGGCATGTAACCGGCTGACATGCACAGCAAATCGCAATCCAGGTGGTGCCCACTGTCGGCGACCTGACCCTGTGCGGTGATCTTGCGCACGTCGACGCCAGTGACATGGCGCATGCCTTTTTCGTACAGGGCTTCGTACACCGTACTGTTGCTCAAACAACGAATTTTGCGCTTGGCCAACGCTTCGGACAGGGCTGCGTCGCCGGGTCCTGTACGGAGGTCCACCAGAGCGGCCACTTCCACGCCTTGATCATGCAGATCGAGGGCGGCGAGATAACCATCATCGTTACCCGTCAGCACCACGGCGCGTTTGCCGGGTTTGACCGCATACAGCTTCATCAGCCGTTGCGCGGCGCTGGTCAGCATCACGCCCGGCAGGTCGTTGTTGCGAAAGATCACCGGTTGGTCGAAAGAGCCGCTGCACACCAGGCACTGGCGGGCACGCACCTTGTACAGGCGCTTGCCCTGAATCACCGGCAGGTAGTTGTCGGTGAACCAGGCGTTGCAGGTAGCTTCTGTGAGTATCTGGATGTTGGCGTGCTGTTGCACCGCAGCGAGCAATTCGCGGCGTAGGTTTTCTGCTCTTTTACCTTCGATATCGAAGCGGGCATAGGTCAGCGAGCCGCCGAGAATTGGCTGCTGCTCGATGAGTAGAACCTTGGCTCCGGCATTCGCTGCAGTGAGGGCCGCGTACAGGCCGGCGGGTCCTGCGCCGATCACCGCCAGATCGGTGAACAGATATGCTTTGTCGTAATACTCGGGCTGGAAGGTCAGGTCGAGCACGCCGAGGCCAGCCTTTTTGCGAATGATCGGTTCCCAGACCTTCCACATGCCTTTGGGTTTGTAGAACGAGCGGTAGTAGAACCCCACTGGCATGAATTTGGAAAACTTGCCCAGGTAAGCATCGCGGTCATTGTCCAGCGAGCCATTGACGTTCTGCGCCGTGACTTGCAAGCCGGCGGACAAAGCGTGTGCATCGGCCAGGACGTTAGGTTCTTCGGGCAGTTGCACCAGACTGTTGGCGTCTTGGCCGGCCATGGTCAGCGGGCCACGCGGGCGATGGTATTTGAACGAACGGGAAATCAGGAAGCGTCCGTTGGCCAACAAGGCGCTGGCGATGCTGTCGCCTTGCAAGCCCTGATAACGGTCGCCGTCGAAACTGAAATCCAGCGGCTGATCGCGGTTAATCAGCAGGCCCATGGGGGCGGGTAGGCGGTTCATCCTGCGATCTCCTTGGCAATTGCGCTGAACTCGACACGGGTGCTGAACAGTTCTTTAGGGTCGAAGGTGTGCAGGATTTCATCGCTGACGGTGTGACGTTCTGCCAGAAACCAGTAGCTGGACGGTGTATGCATCCACCATTCGCGCACCACGCCGGCGAGGTTGTCGGTGTTGAACACGTAGTCGGCCCATTCGGCATCGCTGCAATTAACTGGGTCGGGCATTGGCTTGAACTCACCGCCATAGGTGAACTCGCTGATGTTGCGCGGCCCGTTGAGCGGGCAATTCATGATTTTCATCGTCTGCTCTCCGTCAGTGGCTGGCCGCCGTGGCGCCCATTTCGTTGACTTGCTGGAAGGTCGAAAAGCGTTCGAGACCAAAGGGCTTGATCAACTCCGGCACCTTGCCGCCGCTGGCGACCAACTCGGCCATGGTCTTGCCGCAGATCGGCGTAGCTTTGAAGCCCCAGGTGCCCCAGCCAGCGTCGAGGTAGTAGTTCTTCACCGGCGACAGGCCCATGATCGGGCTGTAATCCGGGGTCATGTCAGTAATGCCGGCCCATTGGCGCATCAGCTTGGCGTTGGCCAGGAACGGGAACATCTCGATGGCGTGGGCCAGCAAGCTTTCCTTGAGGTCCAGGGTCGACCGAGTGTTGAACAATGGATAGGGATCGGAGCCGCCGCCGAACACCACTTCGCCACGACTGGTTTGCTGCACGTAGCAGTGCAGGGCGGAGGAGCTCACCAGCGGGTCGAGAAACGGCTTGAACGGCTGCGTGACCATCGCTTGCAGCGGGAAGGTCTGGATCGGCGAACGAATCCCGGCCTTGGCCATCAGCAAGGAACTGTGCCCGGCAATCGCCTGCACCGCGCAACCACATTTAATCGTGCCGCGGTTGGTTTTGACGGCGGTGATCGCGCCGTTCTCGATGATCAGGTCCTGGACTTCGGTGAGCTGATGGATTTCCACCCCGCGCTTGGCCGCCTGTTTGGCGTACCCCCAGGCCACGGCGTCGTGGCGTGCGGTGGCGCCGTCGATGTGCCAGAGCCCGGCGAGCACCGGCAAGTGGCCGGGATCGAGGTTGAGACTGGGCACCAGCTCGCGGATCTGCTGGCGGTCGATCATCTCGGTACGGCCGCCGAAGTGTTTGTTGACCTCGGCGCGCTGACGGAACGAACGCACCGTGGCATCGGTGTGGGCCAGGGTCAGTTGGCCGCGCTCGGAGTACATGATGTTGAAATCGAACTCGTTGGACAGCCCCTGAAACATTCGCACCGACTCGGCATAAAAGCGTACGCCCTCACTGGTCAGGTAGTTGGAGCGGATCACTGCAGTGTTGCGAGCCGTGTTGCCGCCGCCCAGATAGGACTTTTCCAGCACCGCGATGTTGGTGATGCCGTGGTACTTGGCCAGGTAATAAGCGGTGGCCAGGCCATGGCCGCCAGCACCGATGATCACCACGTCATAGCTCGGCTTGAGTTCCTTCGGTGGCGGCAAATCCACTTCCACCGGGTACTCCGAACTCAGCCCGTACTTCAATAGATTGAATGGCATAGGGCCTCCGATTGGCTGCGTAGGGCCTGGTGTTGCGCAACGGCTGCGCTGACGGTGTTTTTCATCAGAAAGGCGATGGTCATCGGGCCGACACCACCGGGTACCGGGGTGATCGCCGCGACGTGGGGCAGAGCACTGTCGAAGTCGACGTCGCCCACCAGACGGCTGCGACCATCGTCGTCGATGCGATTGATGCCGACGTCGATCACCACCGCGCCGGGCTTGAGCCAGCCGGCATCGATCAGCCGCGGCCGACCCACGGCGGCAATGACGATGTCGGCCTGACGGCACAGGGCTTGCGCATCGCGACTGCGCGAATGCAGCACAGTCACCGAGCAGTCAGCCTTGAGCAGCAGCGCGGCCATGGGCTTGCCGACGATGTTCGAGCGACCAACCACCACCGCATGCTTGCCGCGCAGGTCGCCGCAGGTTTGCTCCAGCAAATACAGGCAGCCGCTGGGGGTGCAGGGCGCAAGCACGGTGCGACCCTGGCTGAGTCCGCCGACGTTCTGGCTATGAAAACCGTCGACGTCCTTGTCCGGGTCGATGGCCTCCAGTGCACGTAATTCGTCGATATGCGCCGGTAACGGCAGTTGCAAGAGAATGCCGTTGATCGAGTGGTCGGCATTCAGGCAGGCAATCAAATTGAGTAGCTGTTCGGTGCTGGTGTCCGTAGACAACCGGTGCTCCACGGAGCGGATACCGACCTCTTCGGTGCGCAGGATTTTGTTGCGCACGTAGACCTGGCTGGCCGGGTCGCTGCCCACCAGAATTACGGCCAGTGCCGGTTGAATGTCTTGCTCGCGCAGGCTGTCCACGTCCTCGCGGACCTGTGCCAACACACGGGCGGCGGCGGCTTTGCCGTCAATCAGTCGGGGCGCGTTCACCGGAAGATCACCGTTCTGTCCTGGTTGAGGAAAACCCGGTGTTCCAGGTGGTACTTGACCGCTTTGGACAGGGCCACGGTTTCGGTGTCACGCCCGGTAGCCACCAAATCGTCGGGCAGATAGACGTGATCGACGCGCTGCACTTCCTGCTCGATGATCGGCCCCTCGTCGAGGTCGCTGGTGACGTAATGCGCCGTGGCGCCGATCAGTTTCACACCACGCTGGTAGGCCTGGTGATAGGGCTTCGCGCCTTTGAACCCGGGCAGGAACGAATGGTGGATGTTGATCGCCCGGCCCGAGAGTTGCTTGCACAAATCGTCGGAGAGGATTTGCATGTAGCGCGCCAGCACCACCAGTTCGGTGCGAGTGTCGTCGACGATCTTCATCAACTCGGTTTCTTGTTGCACCTTAGTGTCTTTGGTGACTGGCAGGTAGATGAAGCGAATGCCCTCGCGTTCGGCCATGGGCCGCAGGTCGAGGTGGTTGGAGACGATGGCGGTGATGGTCATGTCCATCTCGCCCTTGTGGTAGCGGTAGAGCAGGTCGGTCAGGCAGTGGTCGAACTTGCTGACCATCAGCAGTACGCGCATCGGTTCACGGGTATCGTGCAATTCCCAGGTCATGTCGAACGCTTGGGCGACGTCGGCGAAACCATCCTTGATCTGCTGAATATCGCCCTGGTGGCCGTCGTTGAAACGGAACACCGCGCGCATGAAAAAACGGCCGCTGAAGTCGTCGTCGAATTGCGCCATCTCCCCGATGTAGCAACCGTTGTCCGCCAGGTAGGTGGTGACGGCAGCGACAATGCCAGACACCGCGGGACAGGTGATCTTGATAATGAAATGGTTTTTTTCGTGTTGCATGACACGTCCTCGGGATGATGGCGGCAGCTCATCGCATAGCGAAAAAAATCATCAGCGGACAGCAGGCTCATCCATGAGCGCATTTTCTTGTGGGGAATAATATATTCCTGTTGGTGGCTTTATAGGGGAATGGCCGCGTGGCGTCCAGATCTTTTGTGAAAGTTTTTTAACTGGCAGGAAAAAGCGTGAGGTCGGCATGAGCCGACCCCAAGGCATCTGAAAAGCGAGGGAGAGGGGGGCGTTACTCTTTGTCGTTGCCGTAATTCATGATCGACAGCATACGGATCGGCACCTGCACCAGTTGCTCGGGGCCATGGGGAATTTCCCCTTCGAAGGTCAGGCTGTCGCCGGCTTCCATGCGGTACAGCTGATTGCCGTGGCGATAAATCAGTTCGCCTTCCAGCAAGTGCAGGAATTCGGTGCCCGGGTGGGAGAAGGTCGGAAACTCTTCACTCGCGTCATCCATGCTCACCATGTACGCCTCGAAACTCTTCTTCGGCCCACGGGTGTGATTGAGCAGATGGTAGGTGTGACCTTTCTCGGTCCCTCGCCGAACCACTTCCATCCCCTGATCAGCCTTGACCAACAACGCGCTGCCATCTTGCTGGTCGTATTCGCTGAACAATTTCGACAACGGCAGGCCCAGCACGTCGCACAGACGGCTCAGGGTATCGAGGCTGGTGGACACCTGGGCGTTTTCGATCTTGCTCAGCATGCCCTGGCTGATATCGGCGATCTTGGCTACATCGGACAGTTTCAGATCCTGCGCCTGGCGTTGGCGCTTGATCTGCAAACCCAGGTATTGCTCAAGCTTGAGGCGCGGGGCGGTTTCGGTCGGCATAGTCATCAGATCCTGCACACTTTCCGTTCGGTAATATTAGTTTCGCACTGAGAAAGTGCAAATCGCGGCGCTCAGCTCGCATCCATTGGGCGGTATTCCCACTGGGAAAAGAATTTTCCCATATATACAGCACAAAAGCGCTTTTCTCGGCGAATCAACGCTTCACTCGCGAATCTGGCAAGGGCCTTGCATTCCTAGTGGGAAACTAACTTTCTTTTTAGGAATAAAAAGTCAGTCAAGGCCCATCCACAATGTTTTGCCTTTCGCGAGGAGTGACGAGCAATGTTGCCAGCAGAAACCCAGCGCATCATCGACAAGCACGGGATCAAGTATGTGCTTGCGCAGTTTGTGGATATACACGGGGCGGCCAAAACCAAGTCGGTGCCCATCTGTGGGCTCAAGGCTGTTGCCGAGGAAGGAGCGGGGTTTGCCGGGTTCGCGATCAGCGGCATGGGCATGGAACCTCACGGCCCGGACTTTATGGCCCGTGGCGATCTGTCGACGCTGACGGCAGTGCCCTGGCAACCGGGTTACGGGCGGGTGGTGTGCATCGGCCACGTCGACGGCAAGCCCCATCCCTATGACAGCCGTTATGTGCTGCAGCAACAAGTGCAACGCCTGGAAGAAAAGGGTTGGACCCTCAACACTGGTCTGGAGCCCGAGTTCAACCTGATGCGCCGCGACGAGCAGGGCAAGCTGCAACTGGTCGACCTCAGCGACAACCTGGACAAGCCTTGCTACGACTACAAAGGCCTGTCGCGCTCCCGGGTGTTTCTTGAACGCCTGACGGAAGCTTTGCAGGCGGTGGATTTCGAGGTCTATCAAATCGACCATGAGGACGCCAACGGCCAGTTCGAAATCAACTACACCTACAGCGACGCCATGACCTCGGCGGACCGCTTCACCTTCTTCCGCATGGCCGCCGGCGAGATTGCCAATGACCTGGACATGATCTGCTCGTTCATGCCCAAACCAGACCCGAAACGTGCCGGCAACGGCATGCACTTTCACCTGTCGATCAGCAGCGCCGAGAACAAGAACCTGTTCCATGACGCCAGCGACCCGAGCGGCATGGGCCTGTCGAAAATGGCTTATCACTTCGCCGCCGGTCTGCTGGCCCACGGCCCGGCGCTATGTGCCTTCGCCGCGCCGACGGTCAACTCCTACAAGCGTCTGGTGGTGGGCAACTCGTTGTCCGGCGCGACCTGGGCGCCGGCCTTTATTGCCTTCGGCGCAAACAACCGTTCGGCGATGGTGCGGGTGCCTTACGGCCGCCTCGAATTCCGCCTGCCGGACGCCGGTTGCAATCCCTATCTGGTCAGCGCCGCGATCATTGCGGCCGGCCTGGATGGCGTCGACCGTCAGCTGGAAATCGACCAGGTTTGCAATGAAAACCTCTACAGCCTGAGCCTGGAGCAGATCGCTGCACGGGGCATCAAGACTTTGCCGCAATCGCTCAAGGAAGCCTGCGATGCGCTGGAAGCCGACCCGTTGTTCGCCGAGGTGCTGGGTCCGCAGATCGTCGGCGAGTTCATCAAGCTCAAGCGCATGGAGTGGGTGGAATACAGCCGCCACGTCTCCGACTGGGAAATCCAGCGCTACACCGAATTTTTCTAACACTGAGTTGTGACAACCATTCGGGCACCCGGCATGGCGTCGAGTGTTCACTGCCTCCGAAGGAGACTTGATATGTGTGGAATCGTAGGTCTTTATCTGAAAAATCCACAGCTGGAATCTCAGCTCGGCCAGCTGTTTGAACCCATGTTGCAGGCCATGACCGATCGTGGCCCGGACAGTGCCGGCTTCGCCATTTACGGCGATGAAGTCGCCGATGGCTGGGTCAAGCTGACCCTGCAGGCGACCACCGAAGGCTTCGACTGGACAACCCTGATGGGTGAGCTGGAAGGGCGCCTCGGCTGCTCGCTGGACTGGTTCCAGAACGCCAACGCCGCCGTGCTCAAGGTCAATGCCGAAGAGGCGCCGGTACGCTTGGCCCTCGCTGAGCTGGCGCCGAGCGTACGCATTATGAGCGCTGGACAAAGCATCGAAATCCTTAAGGGTATGGGCTTGCCCCAGGAGATTTCCCAACGCTTTGGCCTGGCCGGCATGAAGGGCAGCCACATCATCGGCCACACCCGGATGGCCACCGAAAGCGCGGTGACCATGGAAGGCAGCCACCCGTTCTCCACCGGCGCCGACCTGTGCCTGGTGCACAACGGCTCGCTGTCCAACCACTTCCGCCTGCGTCAGGAACTTAAGCGCGAAGGCATTCACTTCGAGACCGACAACGACACCGAAGTCGCCGCCGGCTACCTGACCTGGCGCCTGCAACAGGGCGACTCGCTGAAGGAGGCACTGGATCATTCGCTGGAGGATCTGGACGGCTTCTTCACCTTCGCCATCGGTACCCGTAACGGTTTTGCGGTGATCCGCGATCCGATCGCCTGCAAGCCGGCGATCCTCGCCGAGACGGAGGACTACGTCGCTATGGCTTCCGAATACCAGGCGCTGTCGAGCCTGCCGGGGATCGAACACGCGAGGGTCTGGGAACCGGCACCGGCCACTATGTACATCTGGGAACGCGAGTCAGCTTAAGGGGCGCACACATGAAAACCATCGATCTTTCCATTGCCACCGTGCGCGACCTCAACCAGGCGCTGCACGACCAGGTCAACAACGTTGAAGACCGCGAATGGGTGGTGACTCATTCGAACGGCAAGCACAACCTCGCGGTCGGGGTGAACCAGGCCGTGTCCATCGAGATCCAGGGCCACGCCGGTTACTACTGCGCCGGCATGAATCAAAAGGCTTCGATCACCGTCCACGGCAATGTCGGTGTCGGTTGCGCCGAGAACATGATGTCCGGCTACGTCCGGGTCAAAGGTAGCGCCTCTCAGGCGGCCGGTGCCACGGCCCATGGCGGGCTGCTGGTGATTGAAGGTGATGCTGGTGCGCGTTGCGGGATTTCCATGAAGGGTATCGACATCGTGGTCGGCGGCAGCATTGGCCATATGAGTTGTTTCATGGGCCAGGCGGGACGCCTGGTGGTGTGCGGCGATGCCGGCGATGCACTGGGTGATTCGTTATACGAGACCCATATTTACGTGAAGGGTAGCGTCGCATCTCTGGGTTCGGACTGCGTCGAAAAAGAGATGCGCGCCGAACACTTGGAGGAGCTGCAAGTCCTGCTGAACCGTGCCGGTTTCGAGCATAAGGCGACTGACTTCAAGCGCTATGGCTCGGCCCGTCAGTTGTACAACTTCAAAGTCGATAACGCATCCGCGTACTGATCCGCGCGAGGAGAATAGACATGAGCGACCCTACTACCCAAAAAGCAGGCACTCCAGTGTTGCGTGAGTCCGCGACCTTCGACCGCCTGACCATTCAGGAAATACAGCGTGCCGCTGAAACCGGCATCTATGACATTCGCGGCGGTGGCACCAAGCGCAAGCTGCCGCACTTCGATGACTTGTTGCTGCTGGGCGCCAGCGTTTCACGCTACCCGCTGGAAGGTTATCGGGAGAAGTGCGGCACCGATGTGATCCTCGGCAACCGCTTCGCCAAGAAGCCGATCCACCTGAAGATTCCGGTAACCATTGCCGGCATGAGTTTCGGTGCGTTGTCGGCCAATGCCAAGGAGGCGCTGGGCCGTGGCGCGACCATCGCCGGCACCAGCACCACTACCGGTGACGGTGGCATGACCCCGGAAGAACGCGGTCAATCCCAGCATTTGGTTTATCAGTATTTGCCATCGCGCTACGGCATGAACCCGGACGACCTGCGTAAAGCCGACGCCATCGAAATCGTCCTGGGCCAGGGCGCCAAACCCGGTGGCGGCGGCATGCTGCTGGGCATGAAAGTCACCGAGCGGGTGGCCGGCATGCGCACGTTGCCGATCGGTGTCGATCAGCGCAGCGCCTGCCGTCACCCGGACTGGACCGGCCCGGATGACCTGGCGATCAAAATTGCCGAGATCCGTGAAATCACGGATTGGGAAAAACCGATCTACGTGAAAATCGGCGCGAGCCGGCCGTACTACGACGTCAAATTGGCGGTGAAGGCAGGCGCGGATGTGATTGTCCTTGACGGCATGCAGGGCGGCACCGCGGCGACTCAGGAAGTGTTTATCGAACACGTGGGGATTCCGATTCTGCCGGCCATCCCGCAAGCGGTACAGGCTTTGCAGGAGATGGGCATGCATCGCAAGGTGCAGTTGATCGTGTCGGGTGGTATTCGCAACGGCGCCGATGTGGCCAAGGCGATGGCGCTGGGCGCGGATGCGGTGGCCATCGGCACGGCGGCGCTGATTGCCTTGGGTGATAACCATCCACGCCTGGACGAGGAACTGAAGAAAATCGGCTCGGCCGCCGGTTTCTACGACGACTGGCAGAACGGCCGCGACCCGGCGGGGATCACTACCCAGGATCCGGAGCTGTCCAAACGTCTGGATCCAGTGGAAGGCGGTCGGCGTTTGGCCAACTACCTGCGGGTATTGGTACTGGAGGCGCAGACCATGGCCCGGGCGTGTGGCAAGTCGCACTTGCATAACCTCGATCCCGAGGATTTGGTGGCATTGACGGTGGAGTCGGCCGCCATGGCGCGGGTGCCGTTGGCGGGGACCAACTGGGTTCCGGGCTCGGGTGGTTATTGAAACCGGTGAGATAACCTGTGGCGAGGGGGCAAGCCCCAATGAAAGTAGGAACGTGGCTAGCCTGCGAAGAACGATGACGCGTAATACGTGAAAAAACGCGGTGCATTCTTCGCGGGCAAGCCAGGCTCCTACAGGTTCTGCGCCTCGCCACAAACGTCGGTTGGCCTGCAGGCTCGCCCAACGATCAAGAGGTCTCCCAAGAGACCCGTACGCACTTACTTTGCTCACTGCCCGACACTTCCCATTTCTTTTGCAGGAGCTTTGAACATGGTCAATCGTCTTCTCGGCAAGTCCCTTTTCGGCCTACTGGCTGCCGGCGCGCTCGTGCCGCTGGCACAGGCAGCCGATGCTCCCACGTTGAACACCGGCAGCACGGCCTGGATGGTCACCGCCGCCGTGCTGGTGTTGTTCATGTGTCTGCCAGGCCTTGCGTTGTTTTACGGCGGCCTGGTGCGGGCAAAAAACATGCTGTCGTTGTTTACCCAGTGCTTCGGCATCGCCGGCCTGGTGGGGGTGCTGTGGGTGATTTATGGCTACAGCATGGTGGTCGACAGCACCGGCATGGTCGAGGGACAGGTGACGTTCAACAGTTTTGTCGGTGGATTGAGCCGGGCCTTTCTGGCGGGCATGACACCGGAAAGCCTTGTCGGTGAAATTCCGGAAGGGGTGTTCGTGACCTTCCAGATGACCTTCGCCATCATCACCCCGGCGCTGATCGCCGGGGCATTCGCCGAACGCATGAAGTTCTCGGCGGCGCTGCTGTTCATGGCGCTGTGGTTCACCCTCGTGTACGCCCCGGTAGCGCACATGGTCTGGGGTGGTTCGGGGGCCTTGATGCATAACTGGGGCGTCCTCGACTTTGCCGGTGGCACCGCGGTACATATCAATGCGGGTGTTGCAGCGCTGGCGGCGTGCCTGATCCTGGGCAAACGCAAGGGTTACCAAAACGAGCCAATGCCGGCGCATAACTTGAGCCTGACCATGGCCGGTGCGGCCATGCTCTGGGTCGGCTGGTTCGGCTTCAACATCGGCTCTGGCGGCGGTCTGAATGGCACCTCCGGCATCGTCATGCTCAACACCCAGCTGGGCGCTTGCGCCGGGATTCTCGGCTGGATGTTCACCGAGTGGTTCAAGGTCGGCAAACCGAGTGCTTTGGGCCTGGCCAGTGGGGCTTTGGCCGGTCTGGTGGGCATCACGCCGGCGTGCGCCTATGTCGGCGTTGGAGGTGCGTTGGCTATTGGTCTGCTGTGCGGGGTGTTCTGCTACTTGAGCGTCACCGTGCTGAAACGTCGCTTCGGTTATGACGACAGTCTCGACGTGTTCGGCTTGCACGGTATCGGCGGGATGATTGGCGCGATCCTGACCGGAGTATTCTGCATACCATCTCTGGGCGGGCTGGTGGAGGGCGTGACCCTGGGAGGACAAGTCTGGGCGCAGATAAAAGCGTTGCGCTGACCACGGTCTATTGCTTCGTGGTGAGCTGGGTCATTCTCAAACTCGTCAATGTCCTTGTCGGCTTACGGGCTGATGAATCGGTGGAGGAGATGGGGCTGGATCTGGCCGAGCACAACGAGCGTGCCTACAACCATTGAGGTCTGGCGCGGACAGCAAAACGCCGGCATGAGCCGGCGTTTGGCTTACCTGGGTTTTATCGCAAAGCCTGATAGGTGGACTCAGCGAAACGCTGGTACCACCTGCTTGATGAACAGCTCCAGGGATTTTTTCTTCTCTGCGTGGGGCAGACTGTTGTCGCACCAGAAGCTGAACTCATCGACGCCCAGTTCCTGGTAATACTTGATGCGCGGGATGATTTCTTCCGCGGTGCCGATCATCGCTGTTTTGTGCAGGCTTTCCAGTTTGAACTCCGGGCGCTCGGCGAACTTCTCTTCCGGGCTCGGTTCCAGGAAACCGTTGACCGGTGTTGTCTTGTTACCGAACCAAGCATCGAAGGTGCGGTAGAACTTGGAAATCGCCTTGGCCCCGACTTTCCAGCCCTCAGGGTCATCGGCGGCATGCACGTGGGTGTGGCGCAACACCATCAATTGCGGGCGCGGTACGTCCGGGTTGTTGTCCAGGGCGGTCTGAAACTTGTTCTTCAGGTCGAGAACTTCTTCGTCGCCCTTCATCAATGGCGTGACCATCACGTTGCAGCCGTTGGCCACGGCGAAGTTGTGCGAGTCGGGGTCGCGAGCCGCTATCCACATTGGCGGGTTGGGCTTCTGGATCGGCTTGGGCACGCTGGTGGAAGTGGGGAATTTCCAGATCTCGCCGTCGTGGGCGTAGTCGCCTTGCCACAGGGCGCGCACCACCGGGACCATTTCCCGCAGCGCCTGACCGCCGGACGAGGCAGGCATGCCGCCGGCCATGCGGTCGAATTCGACCTGGTAGGCGCCACGGGCCAGGCCGACTTCCATGCGACCGTTACTGATCACGTCCAGCAGCGCACATTCGCCCGCTACCCGCAGAGGGTGCCAGAACGGCGCGATGATGGTGCCGGCGCCCAGGTGAATGGTGGTGGTCTTGGCGGCCAGATACGCCAGCAGCGGCATCGGGCTTGGCGAGATGGTGTATTCCATGGCGTGGTGTTCGCCGATCCACACAGTGCTGAAGCCACCGGCCTCGGCCATCAGGGTCAGTTCGGTCAGTTCTTCGAACAACTGACGGTGGCTGACGCTTTCGTCCCAACGTTCCATGTGTACGAACAGGGAAAATTTCATGACGCTACCTCTAATCTTTGTAATTGGCTGTCGGTTCAGGCGAGGACGGGCAGGGCGCCCATCTTGCCGTGGCAGTACACCAGTGGGCCGGCGGTGTGCTGCGGCACTATCAGGTTCTTCACGGCGCCGACCATGATCGCGTGGTCGCCGCCTTCATATTCGCGCCACAACTCGCACTCGATGACGGCCGTGGCGTTGGCCAGGATCGGATTGCCCAGTTCGCTCAACGTCCATTCGATCCCTTGCGCCTTGTCCTTGCCTTTGCGGGCGAAAGCATAGGCTTCGCTTTGCTGGCCGCCGGAAAGGACGTGGATGGCAAAGCGTTTGTTCTTGATCAATACGGGATAGGAATCGGAACTGTAGTTGGGGCAGAACAGCACCAGGGCCGGGTCCATCGACAGCGAGCTGAATGCGCTGGCGGTGAGGCCGACGATTTGTCCATCGTCATCCAGCGTGGTGATGACCGTCACCCCGGACGGGAACGAGCCCATGACTTGTTTGTAGATGGCGGCATCGATCATTGGAGGGTCCTCGGGTGCTGTGAGGTGGTTTTTATGAATTTATAGGTCTGATGGTATACCGTAATACATAGTTTGCAAGGGCTTTTTATTTTTGCCGATAAACGCATTTCGAGGGCTTATAACCCAATGTTTTCGGGGTTTGTGGCGCGAATTTGAGTACTGAAGACCCCAGAAGGTGCAGATCAGATTACCGGTAAAGTATCGGATCAGCCTTGTGAAAAGGTTGGAATACCATAATATGGTTCGCATCTGGAGGGCTGCCAAGCCGCACCCCCGGTTTGGCTTCGTACAACTATAAGATCAGACAAACTCGAGTTCATGCACATGTCCCAGATGTCCCGGCAAGACCCGTTGATCGAGAATCACACGGTCGATTACGTCCCTCTCGCGGAACGCCATGGGAAGGCCCGCGACCTGTTCACTTTATGGTTCAGCACCAACATCGCACCGTTGCCGATCGTGACGGGGGCGATGGTGGTTCAGGTGTTTCACCTCGACCTGTTCTGGGGGCTGCTGGCGATTGCCCTCGGGCATATGCTCGGCGGACTGGTGATCGCCCTTGCATCAGCCCAGGGCCCGCGTATGGGCATTCCGCAGATGGTCCAGAGCCGTGGCCAGTTCGGCCGTTATGGCGCGTTGTTGATTGTGTTTTTCGCCGCGCTGATCTACATCGGCTTCTTTATTTCCAACATCGTGTTGGCCGGCAAGTCAATCGTCGGCATCGCGCCTGCGGTTCCGGTGCCGGCGAGCATCCTGATCGGTGCCCTTGGCGCCACCGCGATCGGCGTGATCGGGTACAACTTCATCCACACCCTCAACCGCATCGGTACTTGGGTGATGGGCAGCGCATTGCTTGCCGGGTTCATTTACATCTTCGCCCATGATTTGCCATCGGATTTCCTGACTCGCGGCAGCTTCAACCTCTCCGGCTGGCTGGCCACGGTATCGCTGGGGATCATCTGGCAGATCAGTTTCTCGCCTTATGTATCGGACTATTCCCGTTACCTGCCGGCGGATATCGGCATCGCCAAACCGTTCTGGGCCACTTACATGGGTGCGACCCTGGGCACCATTCTGTCGTTTAGCTTCGGCGCGGTGGCGGTGCTGGCGACCCCGGAAGGTACCGAAGCGATGGCCGCGGTGAAGCAATCCACCGGCTGGCTCGGACCGATCCTGATGGTGCTGTTTTTGCTCAACATCATCAGCCACAACGCCTTGAATCTGTATGGCGCGGTGCTGTCGATCATCACTTCGATCCAGACCTTCGCCAGCCAGTGGACGCCGAGCATCAAGCTGCGGGTGGTGTTGTCGAGCGGGGTGCTGGCCGGTTGCTGTGTTATTGCGCTGGGCGCTTCGGCGGATTTCATCTCGCAGTTCATCGGTTTGATCCTGGCGCTGTTGCTGGTACTGGTGCCGTGGGCTTCGATCAATCTGATCGACTTCTATGTGATCAAGCGCGGCCGCTACGACATCGCGTCGATCTTCCGGGCTGACGGCGGGATTTATGGACGCTTCAATCTGCATGCGATCGTTGCGTATTTCATCGGGATCATCGTGCAGCTGCCGTTTGCCAATACATCGTTGTATGTCGGGCCGTATGCCAATATGGTCGAGGGGGCGGATCTTTCGTGGCTGGTGGGGTTGGTGGTGACGTGTCCGCTTTATTATTGCCTGGCGACGCGTGGGCAAACCCGGCAGAGCAGGGCGGCGCAGCTGGGCTATGCCGACTGACAATGTAGGGCATCAAGCCTGTAGAAGCTGCCGCAGCCCGCATCAGCTTCTACAGGGATCGCATTCGATCCTCCTTGCGACTCATGATCAGGCTCAACAGCACCGAAGTCAGGATGATCCCGCCGACAACGGCCAGTGACCATTCAACTGGCATGTGAAGCCACGGCATCAGCGTCATCTTGGTGCCGATGAACACCAATACGGTCGCCAAACCGTATTTGAGCAAGTGAAAGCGGTCAGCCATGTCGGCCAGCAGGAAATACAACGCCCGCAAACCCATGATCGCGAAGATGTTCGATGTGAACACAATGAATGGATCGGTGGTGACGGCGAAGATCGCCGGGATGCTGTCGATCGCAAACACCAGGTCGCTGGCTTCGATCAGCACCAGTACCAGAAACATCGGCGTCGCCCAGTGCCGACCGTCTTGCACCACAAAAAAATGCTCGCCATGAAGCCCGTTGGTAACGCGCAGATGGCCGCGTATCCAGCGCAATAAGGGGTTTTTATCGAGGTCAGGCCGGTGACCGGCGAATACCAGCATTTTGATCCCGGTGATGATCAGGAATACACCGAACACATACAGCACCCACGCGAACTGCGACACCAGCCACACGCCGGCGAGAATCATCGCCCCGCGCATCACGATTGCCCCGAGCACACCGTACAGCAGCACTCGGCGCTGCAGCTCCGGCGGCACGGCGAAGTAGCCGAAAATCATTACGAAGATGAACATGTTGTCGATCGATAGCGACTGCTCGATCAGATACCCCGTGAGGAATTCCAGCATTTTGCGCTGGGCGATCTCGGGTCCGAACTCGCCATTCAAGTACCACCGGAGCAATCCCGCGAAGGCCAGCGCCAGCGCGCACCAGGCAATGACCCAGCACGATGCTTCACGCACCGACACCCGATGTGCCTTGCGCCCGCCGAAGACAAACAGATCCAGAGTCAGCATGGCCAGGACGAAGGCGATGAAGGCGACCCACATCCAGGGTTCGCCGATGTTCATAGGCTGCATGTCGTTCTCCCTGTCTGGACGTGTTCTGGAGCCGACAGGTTCATGCTAGCGGGGGAATTGCGAGGAAGAAAAATCGATTATTCCTTATCGATAGTTCGTTATTTACGAAGTGTCGCGGATGATCACCAATCCTCGGCATAAAAAAGGGTCACCGCAGCCCGACGCTGTGGTGACCCGAGGGTGATACGCGAAAATCGGACCCACCTTGGTGGGCCTTTGCATCAGTGAGCGCCAGCGGCTTTGTTCAGATCACTTTCAGCCCATTCGGTATAAACGCAAGCGTCTGCCGTCGCCCAGCGCACGCGCACCGGGTCGCCCGCCTTGAGTGGCATGCCGGCCGCAGAGAGGGCCTTGACGGTCATCGACGTGCCGCCCGAGGTCACTACGCTGCAGGTCTGGCTTTCGCCAAGGAACAGCACTTCCACCACCTTGGCCGAGACTTCATTCCAGCCCGCCGCCAATGGTTCTTGACTCGCTTGTTCGACACTCAGGGCCAGGGCTTTTTCCGGACGCACCATCAGCAATACATCCTGATCGGTTTGCAAACCGGCTGTCAGGCGAATCGACAACGACTGGCCTTCAAACGAAGCCACCGCATTGCCCTGAGCCTTGAGTTTGAGGAAATTCGAGTTGCCGAGGAACGAAGCGACAAACGCATTCGGCGGATTCTGGTACAGGTCATAACCGCTGCCCAGGCCCACGATCTTGCCATGGCTGAAGATCGCGATGCGCTGAGACAAACGCATGGCTTCTTCCTGATCGTGGGTCACGTAGATAATGGTGATACCGAGTCGCCGATGCAGTTGGCGCAGTTCGTCCTGCAAGTCTTCGCGCAGCTTTTTATCCAGCGCGCCGAGGGGTTCGTCCATCAGCAAGATGCGTGGCTCATAGACCAGCGCGCGAGCGATCGCTACCCGTTGTTGCTGACCACCGGAGAGTTGTGAAGGGCGGCGATGGGCAAACTGCTCAAGCTGTACCAGTTTGAGCATGGCATCGACCCGGCGCTCGCGTTCGGCGGGGGCCAGTTTGCGGATCGACAACGGGAACGCGATGTTGTCGCGCACCGACAGGTGTGGGAATAGCGAATAACGCTGGAACACCATGCCGATGTCGCGCTTGTGCGGCGGCACGTTGACCAGCGATTGACCGTTGACCAGGATCTCGCCGCTGCTCGGGGTTTCGAAGCCGGCGAGCATCGACAAGGTGGTGCTTTTGCCGGAGCCGCTGGAGCCGAGGAAGGTGAGGAATTCACCGTCCTTGATGTCCAGCGAGATGTTGTCCACGGCGGCGAAGTCGCCGTAGTACTTGTTCAGGTTGCGCAGGCTGACCAGTGGTTTGTCGTGCTGCTGCGCGGAATCTTTGATGACGGCACTCATGTCGTTCTCCTGGGCGCTCAGGCGCTGATTTGATTACGCCGGCGAACGGCGGCGGCGATGACCATGACCAATACCGAGAGGCCGATCAGCAGCGTCGAGGCGACGGCGATCACGGGCGTCAGGTCCTGGCGCAGGGTGGTCCACATTTTTACCGGAAGGGTTTGCAGGGTCGGGCTGGCCATCATCACGCTCAGCACCACTTCATCCCAGGAAACCAGGAACGCGAACAGCGCACCGGCGACCATGCCCGGACGAATCGCCGGAAAGGTCACCTTGAACACCGCTTGCAGGCGCGAGGCACCGCAGATCACCGCCGCATCCTCGATCGACTGATCGAACAGCTTCAGCGAATTGATGATCGAGATGATGGTGAACGGCAGCGCGACAATCACGTGACTAACCACGAAAGCGAACATCGTCCCGGTGTAACCAAGCTTGAGGAACAGCGCGTACACCGCCACCGCGATGATCACCAGCGGCACGATCATCGGCAGGGTGAACAGGCCATAGAGCATTTCCCGGCCAGGGAAGCGCCCGCGCACCAAGGCAAACGCGGTCGGCAAGCCCAGGGTTACGGCGCAGATCGTAGTCAGCACCGCCACCTTGAGACTGGCCATGGCGGCGTTCATCCAGTCGGCGTTGGAGAAGAACTGGCCGTACCATTTCAGTGTCCAGCCCGGTGGCGGGAACACCAGCCACTGGGAGGAGCCGAAGGACAGCAGCACGATGAACACAATCGGCAACAGCAGGAACAACGCGATCAGCCCGGTGGTGAAGTACAGGCCGAAACGCATCCGGCGGCTCATGGCATTGGGGGTCAGGAGCATGACGGCTTACCTCGCGTTGCTGGCGCCAACCGGGGATTCCGGCTGGAGCTTCAGATAGAAGTAGAACAACACCAGCGTGATCACGATCAGCAAGGCTGCGCCGGCGCTGGCCAGTCCCCAATTGAGGAACGACTGCACCTGCTGGATGATGAATTCGGGCAGCATCATGTTCTGCGCGCCGCCCAGCAGGGCCGGGGTCACGTAGTAACCAAGAGACATCACGAACACCATCAGGCCACCGGAGAACAGCCCCGGCCGGCACAGCGGCAGGAACACCCGGAAGAAGTTGGTCCAGGGGCTGGCACCGCAAATCGAACCGGCTTGCAGAATCATCGGGTCGATGGCCTGCATGGTCGCCTGCAACGGCAGCACGATGAACGGGATCATGATGTAGCTCATGCCGATCACCACGCCGGTCAGGTTGTGCACCATTTCCAGGGGTTGATCGATGATGCCCATCGCCATCAGCGCTTTGTTGATCACCCCGGAGGCCTGCAACAGCACCAGCCAGGAATAGGTCCGCGCCAGCAGACTGGTCCACATCGACAGCAGCACGATGTTGAGCATCCAGCGGCCCCAGCCACGGGGCACCAGCGTGATTGCCCAGGCCAGCGGAAAACCCAGCAGCAAGCTGAACAGCGTTACCAGTCCGGCTACCGAGAAGGTGTTGATCAAGACCCGGGCGTAAGCCGAGTTCGCGAACAGTTGTTCATAGTTGCCCAGGCCCGGTACCGGCTCCAGCACCCCCCGCAGCAGCAGGCCGATCAACGGCGCGAGAAAGAACAGACCGAGGAACAGCAGGGCGGGGATCAGATTGCTCGACCCGCGCCAGCGCTGTGCCAGGGAAGGAGATTGGTTCATCGCAGCCGCCTTGCCGGGAACCGCCCCGGCAGCGCCAGCGGCGCTCCCGGTCGGTGTAGGTTGACGGGACGCTGTTGCCGTCATTTTCATTTGACCAGCCATTCGTTCCACCGTGTCGCGATGGCCGGACCGTTCTTGGCCCAGTACGCGAAATCAAGAGTGATCTGATCCTTGGCGTAGGCCGTCGGCAGGTTAGGGGCCAGCACTGAATCCAGGCGTGCCACGCTGTCGACGTTGACCGGCGCATAGGCGGTCAGGTTGGAGAAGTCAGCTTGTCCTTTGGCGCTGCTGGCATTGGCCAGGAACTTCATGGCCGCGGCCTTGTTTTTCGAGCCTTTTGGAATGACCAGAATGTCGGCCATGACCAGGTTCTGTTTCCAGCTCACACCCACCGGTGCACCATCTTCCTGGAGGGCATGAATCCGGCCGTTCCAGAATTGGCCCATGCTCGCCTCACCCGACGCCAGCAGCTGTTGCGATTGCGCGCCGCCGCCCCACCAGACGATGTCTTTCTTGATGGTGTCGAGCTTCTTGAAGGCCCGATCCAGGTCCAGCGGATAGAGTTTGTCGGCAGCTACACCATCGGCCAGAAGTGCCAATTCGAGCACGCCAGGGCTTGGCCATTTGTAGAGGGCGCGTTTGCCGGGGTAGGTCTTGGTATCGAACAGCGCGGACCAGTCCTGAGGTTTGTTGGCGCCGAGCTTGCCTTCGTTGTAACCGAGCACAAACGAGAAGAAGAACGAACCGACGCCATGATCGGAGACGAAGCGCGGGTCGATTTTGTCGCGCTGGATCACGGAGAAATCGAGGGGTTCGAGCAAACCTTCGGAGGCTGCGCGCAAGGCGAAGTCAGCTTCGACGTCGACCACGTCCCACTGCACGTTACCGCTTTCGACCATGGCTTTGAGTTTGCCATAGTCGGTAGGGCCATCCTGGACCACGGTGATGCCGGTGGCCTTGCTGAACGGATCGGCCCAGGCCTGCTTCTGCGCATCCTGGGTGGTACCGCCCCAGCTGACGAAGTTGACGCTTTCGGCCGCCATTGCCACATGGCTGACCGTGGCCAGTAAGCCCGCGAACAGTATTGCGGTTGCACTTTTCTTCAACACCATTTTCACGCCCTCATTGTTGTGTTTTTAAGCGGGCTTTTGTCGCCCGCCTATCGGGAGCAGTAGGTCCATCTGGCCTTAAAGGCGACCGTGCCAAGAGCTGTTGTTTGTGCTTTTCCCTGCCGGGGCTTTTGGCTGAAGCGTTCGGTCTATGGAATATCATATTATGGTATTCCAAGCTTTGTGCAAGCATTTTGCCTTACCGGTTATCAGCCAAAAGCGGTTTTTTTGCCGTCAGGCCACCCAATAGTGAACTGCGCGGGTAAAGGGGCCAGCCCCGGACTCATTCGGTGAAAGGGATGCTCTCTACCACTTCCAGGTCGTAACCGGTCAAGCCTGCGTATTTCAGTGGTGGGCCGAGATGACGCAACTTGCCCACCCCGAGATCCTGGAGAATCTGCGCTCCGGTCCCTACTTCAGAATAGATGCGCGATTGCGAGCGGCTGAACTGTCGCGGCGGCTGGGTGAGTTGAGGCACGCGTTCCAACAGCGCTTGCGACGACTCATGATTGGCCAGCACGACCACTACGCCGCGACCTTCTTCAGCCACTCGCTGCAGGGCCGCCCATAGTGTCCAGTTGGACGGGCCGTTGTATTCGGCGCCAACCAGATCACGCAGCGGATCAATCACATGCACCCGCACCAGCGTCGGCTCGTCCCGGCGGATGTCGCCCATTACCATCGCCATGTGTACGCCGCCTTCGATGCGGTCTTCGAAGGTGATCAGCCGGAAAGTCCCATGCACCGTCGGCAATTCGCGCTCGCCGATGCGCACCACTGTGTGTTCGGTGCTCAGGCGGTAATGGATCAGGTCGGCGATGGTGCCAATCTTGATCCCGTGTTTGCGGGCGAACACTTCTAGGTCCGGGCGACGGGCCATGGTTCCATCGTCGTTCATCACTTCGACAATCACCGACGCCGGGGTGAAACCGGCCAGGCGGGCGAGGTCACAACCGGCTTCTGTGTGGCCGGCGCGGGTCAGTACGCCACCTTCTTTGGCGCGTAACGGAAAGATATGACCCGGTTGCACAAGGTCGGCGGGCCCGGCATCGGCGGCAACCGCCGCGGCGACGGTACGTGCACGGTCGGCGGCGGAGATGCCAGTGGTCACACCGACGGCGGCTTCAATAGACACGGTGAACGCGGTGCTGAACACGCTGCCATTGCTCGGCACCATCTGCTCCAGCCCCAGGCGCTGACAGTGTTCATCGGTCAAGGTCAGGCAGATCAGGCCCCGTGCTTCGCGGGCCATGAAGCTGATAGCCTCGGCGGTACAGCGATCGGCGGCGAGGAGCAGATCGCCTTCGTTTTCCCGGTCCTCGTCATCGACCAGCAGCACCATCTTGCCTTGCCGGTAGTCTTCGATGATTTCTTCGATGCTGTTGAAGGCCATGCTGGAACTCTCAGTGTTGGGTGGGTATATTTATTGGTATACCATAATACAAAATAAACCAAGAGGTCACTATGAAGGCGTACTGGATTGCTCACGTGGATGTCTCCGACCCCGATCAATACAGCCAATACACCCAGCGGGCACCGGCGGCCTTCGCGTTATATGGCGGGCGGATGCTTGCCAGGGGCGGGCGCAGCGAAGCGATGGAAGGTCGCCGCACGCCGCAACGCAGCGTGGTCATCGAATTCGATTCTTACGAGCAGGCGCTCGCCTGTTACCACAGCGAGCAATATCAAGAGGCGAAACGGCACCGCGAGGGCGTGGCTCGGGCCGAAGTGATCATTGTCGAAGGCGTGGCGCCCTAGGGGATATCAGCGGATGAAGTGAATTTTGCCGCTGTCGTCGTTGCCGATGTAGATGCCGTAGACCCCGGCCTGGCGTTCCTCGATATAGCGTTCGAGGATCTGCCGGATCGCCGGATAATAGATGCTGTCCCAGGGAATGTCCTCGGGCGCGAAGAATTTGTAGTCCAGGGTTTCCGGCCCATACTGACCGGTGATCTCCAGCGCGATGGCGCGGAAGATGATGTACACCTCGCTGATCTTCGGCACGCTGAAGATCGAGTAGGGCGAGAGGATTTCCGCGCGCACACCGCTTTCTTCCCAGACTTCACGCAGCGCTGCCTGCTCGGTGGTCTCGCCAGCTTCCATGAAGCCGGCCGGCAGCGTCCAGGTACCAGGGCGCGGCGGGATCGCGCGCTGGCAGAGCAGGTACTTGCCGTCCTGTTCGATGATACAACCGGCGATGATTTTCGGATTGATGTAATGGATGTAGCCGCAACCGCGGCACATCAGGCGCTCGTGCGTATCGCCCGGCGGTAGCTGCTGACCCAGGTCACTGCCGCCACACTTCGGACAAAAGCTCGGGCTGAACATGATTAGCGACCTATGCGCGGTTCTTTAAGGGCGATGGGCAGCGTGATCTCTGGGATCGCGCCGGTTTCTTCCTGTTTGCGTTTCAGGTAATCGAGAGCCACAGCAGCGGCGGCGCGCACGTGGTCGACGCAAGCCTGGTGAGCGGCTAGCGGATCGCCGCTCTTGATCGCCTCGACCATGCGTTCCATTTCCTGGTTGCTGCTGCCGCGACGGTTTTCCTGGGACACCGAGGTCGCCCGCAGGTAGCTGATGCGGGCCTGCAACTGGCGCAGCTGGGTGGCGGCGACATGGTTGCCGGAACCTTCGAGCAGCACGTCGTAGAAACCCTGCACCGAATCGATGACCTGTTGCAGTTCGCCTTCCTTGAGGGCCTTGCGGTTTTCTTCCAGGGCTTTTTCCAGGGCCTTGATGTCCTTGGCTTTGGCGCGCAGGGTGAACAGCTGAACGATCAGGCCTTCGAGCACGCAACGCAGCTCATAGATATCGACGGCATCGGCCAGGGTGATGATCGCGACCCGTGGGCCCTTGGCGTCGGCGAACTCCACCAGGCCTTCGGATTCCAGGTGACGCAAGGCTTCACGTACGGAAGTGCGGCTGACGCCCAGGCGATCGCACAGATCGCGTTCGACCAGTCGGTCTCCCGGCAGGAGCTGGAAGTTCATGATGGCGCTACGCAGTTTATCCAGCACGATTTCGCGCAGGGTAACGGGGTTGCGATTGACCTTGAAGCTGTCGTCGAGTGGCAGGCGTTTCATGGGGTCCGCTCTGAGTGTGGCTGTCCATGCAAAAAGAGCACGTCGATCGAGGATCATCGTGCTCAGGTCATCACAGCAGCCAAGGGTTAACTGGAGGCCTCGGCATCGGCTTCGGCGAAGGCTTCACGGGCGAGCCGGAAACTGTCTACGGCAGCGGGGACACCGCAATAAATACCGACCTGAAGCAGAATTTCGCGTATTTGTTCACGACTCAGCCCGTTACGCAAGGCACCGCGTACATGCAGCTTGAGTTCGTGCGGCCGGTTGAGGGCCGAAATCATCGCCAAGTTTATCATGCTGCGCTCTTTAAGCGACAAACCCTCACGGCCCCAGACGTGGCCCCAGCAATACTCGGTGACCATTTCCTGCAGTGGCCGGGTGAAGTCGTCGGCGTTCTCGATGGAGCGGTTCACGTAGGCTTCGCCCAGCACCTGGGTGCGGATTTTCAGGCCTTTTTCATACTTTTCGTTGCTCATCGTTGTGTGCTCCCAAAGTCGTCGAGCCCGCCCATCAGGGTGTATTTGAGTTCCAGATAATCCTCGATGCCGTACTTGGAACCTTCGCGGCCCAGCCCCGAGGACTTAATGCCACCGAACGGCGCGACTTCGGTGGAAATCAGTCCTTCGTTGATCCCGACCATGCCGTACTCCAACGCTTCGCTCATGCGCCAGGCCCGGCCCAGGTCGCGGGTGTAGCAATAGGCGGCGAGGCCGAACTCGGTGTCGTTGGCCAGGTGCACGGCCTCGGCTTCGGTGTCGAAGCGGAACACCGCGGCCAGCGGGCCGAAGGTTTCTTCCTGAGCGACTTTCATCTCACCGGTTACGCCGGCCAGCACCGTTGGCTGGAAGAAACCGTGGCCCAGCGCATGGCGGTCGCCACCGCAAAGCAGTTGTGCACCCTGGGCGAGGGCGTCCTGCACGTGGTCTTCGACTTTGGCCACCGCGCGTTCGTTGATCAGCGGACCTTGGGTGACGCCTGCCTCAAAACCGTCGCCCACGTTCAGTTGCACCACGCGTTCGGCCAGGCGCGTGGCGAAAGCATCATGAATACCACTCTGCACCAGGAAGCGATTGGCGCAGACGCAGGTCTGCCCGGCATTGCGGAACTTGGCGATCAGCGCGCCTTCCACGGCACGCTCCAGGTCGGCATCGTCGAACACAATGAAGGGCGCGTTGCCCCCCAGTTCCAGCGAGACTTTTTTCAGCGTCGGCGCGCACTGAGCCATCAACAACTTTCCGATTGCAGTGGAGCCGGTGAATGACAGTTTGCGCACCAATGGGCTGGCAGTCAGTTCGCCACCGATGGCCACGGCGTCGCCGGTGATCACGTTGAAAATGCCCGGTGGAATCCCGGCCTGTTCCGCCAGCGCGGCCATGGCCAGCGCCGAGAACGGTGTCTCCGGGGCCGGTTTGACGATGCACGGGCAACCGGCCGCCAGCGCCGGGCCGGCCTTACGGGTGATCATCGCCGACGGGAAGTTCCACGGGGTGATCGCCGCGACGACTCCGATCGGCTCTTTGCTGACCACAATGCGCGCATCGGCTTTGTGGCTGGGAATGGTGTCGCCGTAGATGCGCTTGGCTTCTTCGGCGAACCACTCGATGAAACTTGCGGCGTAGAGAATTTCACCCTTGGCTTCGGCCAGGGGTTTGCCTTGTTCCAGGGTGAGGATTTCCGCCAGGGCGTCGGCGTTTTCGAGCATCAGCGAATGCCAGCGCTTGAGCGTCTCGCTGCGTTCCTTGGCGGTCAGTGCGCGCCAGGCCGGCCAGGCATTATTGGCGGCGGCGATGGCCTGGCGCGCGTGTTCGGCGCCAAGGTTGGGCACTTGGCCGATCAGCTCGCCGTTGGCCGGGTTGAAGATGTCCTGACAGGCACCGTTGGGCGCATCCAGCCATTGGCCGTCGATGTAGGCCTGCTGGCGGAACAGTTGCAAGGCTGCTGGGCTCATGCCGGCTCCTAAGAAAGTGGGGGGCGCTGCCACATGGACCTGCGCCCCTGAAGATAAATATCAGGCCAGCGCGGGCAGCGGGCCCAGCTTGCCTTTGTGATAGACCATCGGCGTCACCGGTTGCTCGGGCAGAATCAGGTTCTTCACCGCGCCGACGATGATCGCGTGATCGCCGCCGTCGTACTCACGCCATAGTTCGCACTCGATAATCGCGGTGGCTTTGCCCAGCAGCGGGTTGCCCAGCTCGCTGAGGTGCCAGTCGATGCCTTTGGCCTTGTCCTTGCCTTTACCGGCAAACGCATAGGCTTCGGCAGTCTGGTCGGCGGACAGCAGATGAATCGCGAACTGCTTGCTGTCGCGCAGGATCGGGTAGGTGTCGGAGGCATAATTGGGGCAGAACAGCACCAGTGCCGGGTCGATCGACAGCGCACTGAAGGCGCTGGCGGTGATGCCGACGATGCCGCCGTCCGGGTCCAGGGTGGTAACCACCGTGACTCCGGAAGGGAACGAGCTCATGACGTCTTTATAAATGCCGGGTTCGATCATGTCGGCGGTCTCCTAGCGCATCACGAAGGGATCAGGCATTGGCGCCTGAGACAGGTTGATCCACACCGTTTTCAGCTCGGTGTAGGCCAGCACCGAATCGATGCCGCTTTCGCGTCCATAGCCGCTGTTCTTGAAGCCGCCGATTGGCGCCATGGCCGATACCGCACGGTAAGTGTTGACCCAGATGATCCCGGAGCGCACGTCCCGGGCCAGGCGATGGGCGCGGCCCAGGTCGCGGGTCCAGATGCCGGCGGCGAGGCCGAACTGCGAGTCGTTGGCAATCGCCAGCGCTTCGGCTTCGTCCTTGAAGCGGATGACCGAGGCCACCGGGCCGAAGACTTCTTCCTGCATGATCTTCATCGAGTTGCGGTCGCACTCGAACAGGGTCGGCTCATAGAACCAGCCATCGCCCAGATTCTTTGGACGCTTGCCGCCCAGGCGCAGGAGCGCACCTTCGGCGATGGCATCGGCCACCAGGCCTTCGACCACCGCCAATTGCTGCGCGGTGGCCATGGGGCCCATTTCGCTGCTGTCTTCCTGCGGGTTGCCAATGCGGATGCGCTTGGCGCGTTCAACCAGACGCGAGACGAATTCGTCGTAGATGTCGTCCTGCACCAGCAGTCGCGAGCCGGAAACGCAGCTCTGGCCGGACGCCGCATAGATCCCGGCAATCGCACCGTTGATCGCGCTGTCGAGGTCGGCGTCGGCAAAGATGATGTTCGGCGATTTGCCGCCCAGCTCCAGCGACAGCTTGGCGAAGTTCTCCGCGCTGCTGCGCACCACATGCCGTGCGGTCGCGGCGCCACCGGTGAAGGCGATCTTGCGCACCAGCGGATGGCGGGTGAGGGCGGCGCCGGTGCTTGGGCCGTAACCGGTGACGACGTTGACTACCCCCGGCGGAATCCCGGCTTCCAGCGCCAGGCGAGCCAGCTCCAGAATGGTCGCCGAGGCGTGCTCGGACGGTTTGATCACGATGGTGTTGCCTGCCGCAAGAGCTGGCGCCAGTTTGATCGCGGTCAGGTACAGCGGGCTGTTCCAGGGAATGATCGCCGCGACTACGCCCATGGCTTCATGCACGGTGTAGGCAAACAGATCGGGCTTATCGAGGGGCAGGGTGCCGCCTTCGAGTTTGTCGGCCAGACCCGCGGTGTAGTGGAAAAACTCCGGCAGGTAGCTGACCTGACCGCGGGTTTCGCGAATCAGCTTGCCATTGTCGCGGCTTTCCAGCTGCGCCAGTTGTTCTTTGTTCTCAGCGATCAGATCACCGAGGCGTCGCAGCAGTTTGCCGCGAGCGGTGGCGGTCAAGCCGCGCCAGGCCGGGCTGTCGAAAGCCGTCTGCGCGGCCTGCACGGCGCGTTCGACATCGGCTTCGTCGGCATCGGGTAATTCAGCCCAGGCTTGCGCCAGGGCAGGGTTCAGGCTTTCAAAAGTCTTGCCGGAGAGGGCATCGACCCATTCACCGCCGATGCACATCTGGAAGCGTGCGAGTGTCATGCAACGATCCCCTTTATTTGGTTTTGTCGGGCGTTTGCCGTGTCGAGAAACTCCAGCAACAGCTGGTTGACCAGGCGCGGCGATTCTACGGGCATCATATGCCGCTGCTCGGCGAGCACGGCAACGGTCGCGCCGGGAATTCGCTCGGCCAGTTGTTTGGCCATTTCCGGTGTCGAGCCGGGATCCAGTTCGCCGGTGGCGACCAGTGTCGGCACCTGAATGCTGCCCAGATCTTCCGCGCGGTACATGTCCTGGGTGGCGAACAACTCATACGTGGTCAGATAGCCCTGCGGATCGTTGCCCGCCAAGGTCTGGCGCAGCGCGGCGATCTGCGCCGGGTTGGCCGCCTGGTATTCACGGCTGAACCAGCGCGACAGCGCAGCTTCGGCGTTGGCATCCGGGCCATGCTCGGCCGCTTGAGCGGTGCGCGCGATGACGCCGGCACGCTGTTCGGGGCTGCGGTTGAACACGCTGTTGAGCACCACCAGGCCTTGCAAGCGTTGCGGGTAATGCAAGGCAAACGCCCGCGCCACTAGCCCGCCCATGGAAAAACCGATCACTGTTGCCTGAGGCAATTGCAGATGGTCGAGCAACTCCAGTAACTGGTCGGCATAGCCCAGCAGGGGCGTGCCGCTTTCCGGGCGCGGGCTGGCGCCATGGCCCAGCATGTCGTAGGCAATCACACGGTACTTTGTGGCCAGGCCAACGACCTGGCCGCCCCACATTTCTTTGTTCAGGCCCACGCCGTGGATCAAAACCACGGGCTGGCCTTGGCCGGTCGCCAGGTAACTGGTGCCAGCCGGGGTGCGTTCAGCGGTGAGCCGAATCATGGAGCGCTCCTGCATGCCTTTTTTGTTGTGGTGACTGATCGGATTACTGGGCGTTCTCGGCCGCCAGTTCTTCCAGGTCGATGTAACGGTTGCCGATGCGTGGGTGCAGGCGGCCGCCATCGGCGCAACCCAGTACCACGACGATTTCATCGGCGCGCGGCGCGTCTTCGATCTGCATTTCCAGGGTGATGTAGTGCGAACGCAGGCCTTCGTCGTCCTTGTGCATCATCGGAATCTGGATCGAAGTGCCCGGGCCGCCGCGCTTGTTGGTGAAGCTCAGGTAGCTCTTGGCCTTGACCGCTTCGCGGTAATGGTTGCCGAAGCGCAGGGTGTGGATCACGGCAGAGGCGTGCTCGATTTCGCCATCGGCGCCAACCACCGCGGCCTTGCCGTAAGCTTCGATCTTCTCGGCGCCGCCGATGATGCCCACCAGGCGTTCAACCATCAGCGCGCCGAGGTCGGAGCAATTGGCACGGATCTCCGGCTTCAGGTCTTCGACGAAGCCGCGACCCAGCCAAGGGTTTTTCATCACCACGGCCAGCCCGACCATGGTCACGGGCTTGTCGGCAGCCTTGCCGCCTTCGATAAAGGTTTCTTCGACATAGCTGACGATCTTGCGAATTTCGAAACTCATGAGCTGCTCCGTTGTAAGGGTAAGAGTGTCTGTGCGTATGATGGTATACCATAATACTGGTTGCGCAAGTCCCCTCTATGGGTTTCTGGTCGGAAGGCGATAAAAGGGAGGGCAGGTATTGCCCGTTGCTCGGAGTACATCGCTGCAGCAGGACTGGTGCTATCGATCTTGTAGCGGTCGATGGTCGGTGAGGTGTACGACTACGGGAACTATTGGAGTGAAAACATGGATGTTCATTGCACCGGGATTTGTTGCTGCTTGGAGTCACGTCTTGGAAGGCCGTGATCGCGCTGTCGCTGTTGACCTCTTGATCTGGAAATCGGTCAACCTGCACGTAAGATTCTGGACTGTGAGGACGAGCTGCTATTGAATTCGATGCTCGACGATTTAGGTGACGTTCAAATCCGAAGGCAAGTGCAGTTGTGGCTCAGCTACCGAAGCTTTGTACCGGCGACCGTCGCATCGACGATGCTGGTCAGTAGCGAGAAAGCCCCCCTTGGGCGCAACCGATCGCCTGCCGTACCTGCACCGATACGGACAGAAAAACCTCACAAATCTCACGTGTCTGACATCCAGCGTGAACGAGCTGAAATGTCGGCCACGTTTGAGGTTTCGAGTAACTTGCCGCTGCTGGTTTTCGCCAGGCTGGCAGGTAAATCTCGCGATCAGATCAATCGCGATATCAAGGCTCGACGCTTACTGCTTCTGAGCCAGGGGAATCGCGGTCAGCGCATTCCCTATTGGCAGCTTGATCCATGGCGGCACAAGTTCGATGACACCAAGTTCAAAGCTGGCCTCGTAGCCGCAAAAATCGTCAGTTGGCTATAGGTAGGCTCCAATAGCGTGGCGTGGATTCACTCCTTTTTTGCTCTTGATACACCCTGAAAACAAGTCCAGAATCAAGTCCATTCCTGCAGCAGGAATAAAAGAAAACCCTTAGATTTCAATGGGTAGGACGCTAGATGCGAGTCTCGTTTCCCGCTCCAAATACAGAAAAACGCCACTCATTGAGTGGCGTTTTTTTTGCGCGGTATTTTGTTGTCAGCATTGAAAAAAGAGGCTTTTGCCTCTTTTTTTCGTTCCAGTGATTTCTACTGAGAACCACCCCCAGCCACGCTTTTTTGTACATTAAAACGTACGTCGAAATCCGGTCCCAGGGCATGCCGGTTTTCAGATAGATGACGCATTGCTGGAACCCGTACATCTCTCCTCAATCGATCGAGACGAGGAGATGTACATATGCCTTTGACTGAAAATGCGAAAGGGGATTAATCCTCGAACCGCTCGAAGAGAGGATCGTCTCACTGCCTTGGCTGCTGGCGAGAATTCTCTTACAGCAGTCTTTCTGGCCTGGCGAACCTTCAAGGTGGTTACATTGAGGCTCGGCCCAGTTTGATGTAGAGCTTGGGGGTGATGAAAGCACTAATCTAATGCTGAGGATTTTCAATGAGTTGCGGGTTTTTTGACCTGATCTCGGACTCAAAATTATCGATAGCGCTTAGTGCTAGAGTCTTTTGCTCAGATAGATTTTTTCTCGTTACGCGCATCACTCGATTTCTTCTTGCCTTTAGATAATCCAATTGGCCCGCTGGATTATCACTCAATGAAAGTGGAAGCATGGTTAAGGTGTCACTGAGTTCCTGCTTTGAGAGCTGTCCTTTCTTCGCGAAAATCAATAAGCGTTCCATATGGTGGTCAGAAAATAGCCCCAGCGCTATAAGTGAGTCTTCTAAATTTCCGCCATCTAGCACTCTTAAGTGCTCAACTAAATACTGAGCGCTCCAATCATTTCCTTGTTCAACCAAATGCATCAATTGGTTGAGGTTGCTGTTCGACTGCTCGATAACCGACCAGCATTCAGTTTCGCTAGCTTCTGATAATGCAATAAGAGTACGCTTTTCTGGAGTGGTTAAAAACATCATGACTGCCTCTCGGCAATGGGGTGAACTATCACTCCCCGAAGCTGGCATGCCTAAGCTTGTAAGTGTGAGTAGCGTAAACAAAAATTCAAGTGTCGACTTTTTTATGATCATGGCGCACCACCTTTCAATAGATCAATGAAGTATCTTTCCTGGAGAATTACCCCCGTACGCAGGGTGTTCTCATTCGTCGTCAAACAAGTCATTCGATGGACTAACAGATGCTGTAATTCTTTCAGTTCCATCAGGGCTGATAATGTTGTTGGTTCTATCCATGGTGTTTATTGTGTCACCAAGGCGATCGGTGGAATGCGGAGTTCCGGGGCTAATCGGGTGCATTAGCTGCCATTGCAACTGATTGTCGCTTGGGGGCGTATATTTGACAACTGCCGCCCTCACCGTAAAGCAATGTGGGGAGTCGGGCTTGACCTTGTTTGATGTGGCCTAAATTATCGATCTTCCCCCCAGCATGGGGAAAGATGTTTTAGCTTTTCGAGCGGAGATTTGTTTACATGTCTCGATCTTTCGTCACATGCCATACAAAACATTGCGCTAGATTGGTAGGAATACCTTTGGCGTTTTTCTGAAGCCATGAACTAATAGCTTGCTCCTCATCAGGCTTCGCTCCGCCACTCCATAGAGTTATAAAGTGATGGTTGATTGGGTTGTCTGAATAAAATAAAAATGCAGGGTCAGTCTCATCTGAGGCTGCATACAAAATCGTCCAGCTAAGGCTTTTAAAAGATTGTAAAATCTCTACGTTGTCGACATTTAATTGATGTCCCACCTCTATGCGTAGCTTCGGTATTTCAGATAAGTTTAAACGTCGGTCAATACCATCACAGGGTGATTTGGCCCATGCAGTCAATGGCGGCAATAGGCACGAAATTGCAATCATGAAGATCTTAATGTTTGGAATGCTCATCGGTTAATTTCCTTTGTAACGATACAAAGTCGGCGCGCCGTACCAGGAGCTTTTGGCGGGACCAAAAACTGGCCCTCCTGTGTGTGAGGCGCTCCATACATCTCTATTTGAGGAAGCTACTAGAGAATTGGCCACTTGTCATTCGTCCAATATCAATATCTGCTTGTTTGTAGATCAATGAAATGGATCCTGAACAATCTGCCCCAGTCTTCGTAGCGCCGCCCCAGACATATGGGGCGTTGGAACTTGACCAGTCTTGGGCTGCTAGCTCCACAGCTGCCTGCTGCACTGGGGCAAGTTCTAAACCAAATGGATCAATGAAATTTGTCGGGTTTCCCGATACATAGACAAATATATTTATCCCTCCCGCAAGACCAATCGGATCTCCCGAGATAAAACGCCCAAAACCTGGTTGGCAATACCGTGCCCGATAGTAATAGAGACCCGTGCCATCATTTTTTCGATCGGTGTACTGCTGCTGTTAACACTGGCGGAGCCGCTGCTACTGGTCTGGCCATAAGGGTCATAGGTGTATTGCGCGGTGAGCGCGCCAGTGCTGTCGGCAAGTGCTTGGGGTTGAACCCAGCGCATCAACCAAGTGGCTGTAGGTGCTGCCACTGGCCTCGGTGCGGTTGAATACTTCATCCAAGCCGCCCGTGAGGAGATTTGGCCTGTACCGTGGGGGTTACATTACCTTATCTTTCCAGAAGATTCTTCAGTGATGCATGACTGTCAATATATTTGATATCTGCAATTCTCCATCCTTTCGGAGAATCAATCATTACATACGAAAGCTTGATTTTTTCATGATTTGATGGATAAACAAATTGCACGTCAACGCGCCTTGGATTGATGCTCTTTATGCTTAATTCTGATGCGGAAGCATCTTGTGAGGCAAATATTGGATTAAACTCTAACTTGCAAGTCTCGCCGGGATTTTTTGCAATACAGTCTGCCTCCTTTAAAATGAGGTGCACAAGTTTGTCATCAAAATACTTCTCGAGTTCTTCCTTCGATTGCATTAGAAGAGGGTCTCCAATGCTCTTCTTGGCATCATCTGGAGATGAGAATAGCGCCTCCCAACCATAATTCTTATATAGTTGATATACAATGTCTGTCGATTCGGCATCTTGTGGGTAGGCAGGTTGTGCAAATAGAAGCGGCACTCCAACGATATGCAGGAATACCAGGTTTCGCAAGTAGACTAATGTTATAGATTTTATATTATTGATTTGGTGCTCGATATATTTGATATGTCGAGTTTTCATGTTAGATGCCTGGTGAGAAATGATTTTTGTTGAAGTTCGACACCCATTGATCACTAATGAATATTTCAATATATCCAGACGGATTTCCGCCAGGATTTGGTTGAAATACTACGGTATCACCTGCTTGAGGAGTGTAATTTTCTGAAGGAATAGGCGTAAACCCATTGTTTGTCAACGTCAGCCCATAATTTCTCGCATCGCTAGGGTGCCCAGTAATATCTGCATCTCCAGCTTCGAGACCTCGCCGAACATACTTCGTGCATTGATGCTGAGAACTTGTATGTGCGTGATAATTCATCCATTGGCTATAAGCGAGGATATCGAAAAGACCTAATGGATCAATTCCACTCAACGGATTCCAACGAACATATGCATAGATATTAAGCCCTCCAGCCAAGCCAATCGGATCTCCTGAGATAAACCGTCCAAAGCTAGGAGAGTCATACCGTGCCCGATAATAATAGACCCCCGTGCCATCATTTTCCCGCCCGGTATACTGCTGGCTGTTAGCACTGGTGGAGCCGCTGCTGCTGGTCTTGCCGTAGGGGTCATAGGTGTATTGCGTGGTGAGCGCTCCGCTGCTGTCGGTGAGAACCTGAGTTGAACCCAGTGCATCAACCAAGTAGCTGTAGGTGTTGCCGCCTCGGTGCGGCTGAAGATTTCATCGAGACCGCCCGTGAGGAGATTGGCTCGCACCGTCGGGGGGACGGCACCGGTCAGCTCTTGCACCAGGTTGAGGCCATCGAAAACATACCCGGTGGTCTGTCTGGCAATCGTCTTCTGGCTGCGTCTGTTGGCCGCCTCATAAATGAAGCTCCCGGACGTGGTGCCTTTGAGTGTGCTCAGGCGCTGGCGCGAATCCCAAGTGTAGGTATTGCTGCCGTCACTGGTCATATTGCCGTTGGCGTCATACAGCAAGGATGCAGCTGACATAGGCGTAGAACCTATCCCCAAATTTTATCGTCGCATCCGTGCAGATTCCATCAGGGCATTTTCAGCACTCTGTCGAATAACCCTGCAAAGTTTTTCCACCGGTGCATTATTAATGCATGTGTTGGAATTTAATATGATTCTATTTAGGTCGTCATCTGAGACAGTCGCATCGATATGTCGTATCGCCCAATTTTGAAAGTCAGGGTGTGTTTTTGCAAGTGCAACAAATGTATCGAACTGATCCCATTCTTGGGCGAAGAGGTTCGCCACTGCTTCAGAATAGCCCTCGCCAAGCTCACCATCATCACAAGAAGCGAAGACTCTCTGATGCTTGAAAAGGGAGGGCCAATCTCCGCGCGCATCAACTAAAAAAGACCCTGCTTGGCTATTCATTTCGGGAGGGCAGTTTCCGTGTGCCGAAACCTGAGAGAGTGACACACATCCCAATCCAAGTCCGAACAACAAGACTAAGAAGGTCAGGGAGCGAGTGCATAAAAATCTGATGAGCATCATGATTATCACCCTGTCGACCACACTACTGTTGGGTACCAAACTGAGGAGTATTGACGTTATTGATGATAGCAGTCATGGATGTTGCTGGGGCAGGTGTTATGAGATTACGCACGAATCCCATAGCAGCGTCTGTCGTTCGGATGCCTACCAGCGTCGGATGGTTTTGTGCACCGCTATTCGCTCTTCCTGAATGGAGTCCCATTCCTGTTCGCCCCGGAACGTTGAAGATGATAATCCTATGCAAACCATATGGGCCATTGGTACCACTCTCTGGATGCGGATTGGGGCCGTTGCCATGATACTCAGAGTAATGACAAAATCTCATTGTTTATTTTAGTGAGAAAAGACCCCACCAAATTAGGCAGGTCCCCAGGATGGGGAATATTAGAATTAGCCAGTGTTTGGTAAGCCCATAATATATGCCGATACCCAGAATGCCATAAAGCGCAATATTTGCCAGTACGGATAATAAATACGGTTCATCGCCACTTGCTGCTAGCATAAAAAAGGAACTTGGCCATAAGGCTAAAGTTATTTTTTGTAATATTATTTTTGCACTATTGCTAAGAAGAAGCATGTTGTTATCTAGGCGCCATATGATATGGAGAATGATAGGAGTAAATGCTCCTGCAGTTGCAGACCAAATCAGAAGACGTGAGAGTTTCATTTTGCCTCCGGGGTGTAATTTTCTTTTAAGTTTTCCATCAGTCGTCTTGGCCATATTGTATATATAGAGTTTATTCCTCCGGCGCTAAATGTGTCATGCACTGTGGTTGAGCAGTTTGGTCCTGTAATTCGGTAGTTTCCGGGGTTTTTTTTAATTTGATCGGTGGCCTCTTGAACTTTGCGGTCTTGCTCAGGCGCTGGCGCGAATCCCAGGTGTAAGTGTTGAGGTTGATCAGTTGACCGGCGTTATCGTAACCGTAACTGACGGTCACCCCGTTGGGCAGGGTCAAGGTGGCACGACGGTTGTCCGCGTCATAGGTGAACGCCGCGCTCTGGCTGCCGTTACTGAGATTGGTCAGGCGACTGCCAGCGTCGTAGGTGTAATTCACAGCGGGCTGGCCCGTCACCGTCATACTGGTGCGGCGATCAGCGGCATCGTAGGTGTAGGAAACGGTGCCTAGGGAAGTAGTCTCGCTAAGCAGGTGATCCAGATTGTCATAGCTGCGGGTGATCGTGCCGCCTTGAGTATCAACAATCTGCGTCAGACGGTTACCACCATCGAAGGTGTAGCCCACGGTGGCATCCGGTGCTGTCAACGAGGGACCACTGCCAATCAAGGTCTGTCCGAAGGCTGATTGCGTGCGGCGATTCAAGGCGTCATAGGTGTAGGTGGCGATGACGCCATTGCGGGCGGTCCACTGTGTCACATTACCCAAGCCGTCGAGACCATAGCTTTGCGTAGCGTTCAATGGGTCGGTGTAAGTTATACGACGATCGCGAGCATCATAGGTGTACGCATGCTCTCCGTTCTTGGCGTCAGTGACGCTCAGGAGATTACTGTTCGTGTCGTAAGCAAAACCGGTCACGCTTCTTGGCGGGTCTGTGATCCTGGTTTTGCGATCCAACACGTCGTACTCCATCAGGGTGCGGCGTCCCACGGTGTCAGTCATTGCCATGACGCGTCCCACGTTGTCGGTGACGTAGCTGGTGGTTCGCCCCAATGGGTCACTAACGCTGGCGAGGTCTCCAAGAGAATAGTTGAGAGCGGTATTCGCTCCGATGGGATCAGTGATCTGCGTCACCCGCCCTTGGCTATCTGATGTGAATTTCACGGTATTGCCCAAGGGGGCGGTAATCTGTGTCAGACGCCCCAAACTGTCGTAGCTGTAGTTGGTAGTATGGCTCAGACCATCGGTGTGACTGGTCAGTTGGTTGAAGGTGGGGTCAGCTGTCAGTCACGGCCTGCGATGTCGTGTGTATAGCCGGTTATTCGTCCCACGGCATCGGAGACAGAAGGAGCGGTAGGGGAGATCCCTGAAGTGGGATCTATCGCACAAAAATGCAAAAGCGACGCAGAAACGAAAAAGCCTGCAACGTCCTGGCCGGCGTCATCGTCGAAGGCGAATGGCATGCCGATCGTGTTTAGTAAGGCTCATCACAGAGTGCACCTTAATAATGAAGGAAAAATAAGAATACTTCTTACAAAATTATCGAAAAAGCCTCTATAGGAATAAATAATTAATTCATAAAAAAATGCACTTCCCCTAACCTTTAAGCATCAATTGCGGAGGTGCATTTATGTTGATTTTCATTAAGTCGATGATCATTGGGCTTTGTATTGCAGCCCCTGTGGGACCCATTGGGTTGTTGTGCATACAGAGGAGCCTTGCGCTTGGATGGAGAGCAGGTTTCGCGACAGGGTTAGGGGCGGCCACAGCCGATTCGATCTATGGATTTGTCGGTGCGCTGGGAATCACAGTCATCATAGCGACACTCATTAGCTTTAAGCCATGGTTGTGTATTTTGGGGGGGATGTTCCTCGCGTACATTGGTTATCAAACAATAAAATCGAAAGCGAGCTCAACAGCCCTGGCGGGTGAACGAGCCAACCTGTTAAAAGCCTACTTGAGTACACTGTTTTTGACACTGTCGAACCCAATGACCATCCTGTCGTTTATTGCGATATTTGCTGCCATGAGCGACGGCATGGCTAATGATCAAAGCGGTCAGCACTCAGTGCTGCCTATGGTGACAGGTATATTTCTAGGCTCGGCTGTCTGGTGGCTGGGATTGAGCGGATTCTCCTCCATATTCAAGACCAGAATCTCCCAATCAAAGCTCAGGTTGATCAACTATTTTTCCGGGTCAACCATCACCATTCTGGGTGCCTACCAAGTAGCCACTGGCGTTATGCTCGCCACAGCAGCTTAATAGGGAAATGAGGCAAGGCTTATTTCTTATTGGCTGATGAGTAAGCCTTGGCATCAATCCCCTACGGTTTGACGGGAGGATGCTTTACTGAATTCTGGATTCAATGTACGCCCTGAGGCTACCTATCGCTTGTTTGATTTCTGATTCTGTCGCATTGCTAAACGACAATCTGACCTGAGTGACAGCCTGATTCGTCAGCGAAAACAAGGAAGTGGGAAATACAATAACCTTGAAGTTCCTGGCGCACTCGCACATTTCAAAATATTCAAAGGTGAAGGGCAACTGTACATTGATGAAAAAACCTCCCTCTGGATGGTTCCAGGTGACACTTCTTTCAGAACCAGCCTTGACCGGGAATTCACGTTCAAGGCATTCAATCATATGGTTTCTTTTTTGCCTGTAAGACAACACTCTTGGTTGATTAAGCTGTTTTAAAGAGTAATTGTTCTCTATCAGCAAACCTCCGACAATTGCCTGGCACAGGGCAGGTGTATTGACGGTGATCAAGCTTTTGGCTTTACATAACCTGGCGCTAAAGGAAATCACCCCAGCGTTCTCCGGGGCGACTACATAGCCCATACGCAATCCCGGAAAAATTGACTTTGCAAAAGAACCAAGAAGGAATACTCGACTACTGTCGATCGACTTCATCAAGGGGATTTTATCTCCCTCGTACCTGAAGTAGCTGTAGGCATTATCCTCCAGGATAAAAAAATTCATTTCATTGGCCAAGGAGAGCATGGCCTTTCTGTTTTCATAGGAAAGGCTGTTAGCAGTAGGGTTACTAAAATCTGAAATCGCGTACAGCGCTTTTACCTTTTCCCCCCTGGACTCAAGATCTTCAGCTACCTTGCGCAGGGCAGATGGATCGAGGAAGGTGTCCTCGGGAACGGGTACAATTTTTATTCTTAATAATTTCGCAATCCCCGTTATTCCGGAAAACACAGGGTCAGGCACTAATAAAATACCACCTCCTTCAAAAATTGATAGCAGTGTCAAGGTAGCAGCTTCCTGAAACCCCATACACACGACAATACTTTCAGGGTTGAAAATCTTTATGCCTTCATCCACCTGCAAGTGTTCGGCTATTATGCCGTTGATAATTCCGGTGGTTTTTCCATATTGGCAAAGTAGTGTCGCAAGCGAGTGTTCCGGATTGACGGCGTATCGTGCATAGCTGGCCAGCCCTTTATCAATAAGGGACAGGTCGCATTGCTCGTCGTCAGGTCGACCGGAAGCCAGAGAGATTGCCTCTGGATTTTCACTGGAAATGGAATTTAGAAGATGGATAACGTTCAGAGTAGGGTCTTCGAATATCGTTTTTTCGAGTACGCTGGGCAATCTCGCTTCTCCATAAAAAGCAACGAGCCGTTGAAGGCTCGTTGCTCATGATTAACATCTGTTACGCAGGTTTAAGTGCACTTTTTTGATTGGCCATATTTTCCATGGCCACAAATGCCTGAAGCAGATCCTCTTTAAGATCCTCAAGGGCCTCTAAACCAAAACACAATCGTACCAACCCCTTTTCAATCCCCATATCCGCTTTTTCCTGCTCAGTCATCGAGGCATGGCTTCCGCTAAAGGGTTGCGCAACCATTGACGTGACACAGGCCATTCCCGTACCCGTTCCAAACCATTTGAGGGAGCTGGTGAAGGTTTTGTAAAAGGGGACCAGATCGGGCCGAATATCAACAAACACAATGCCACCGTAGCCGGTCAATTGTTTACCATCGACTCGTGGATAATATACATGCTCAATGAAGGGCAGTTCCCGTAGATAGTTGAGCATGCTGGAGGTTGTGTTGCTGTGTTTCTCCATGCGCAGGTTAAATGTCTGCATGCTTCTGCGGAGCAGCCATGCGCTATTAGGCGCTAATATTGAGCCTGAGTAAAAGCGGCCTTCGAGGAGGCGCGTATAAATCATTTCATTGTTGACGAGTACCAGGCCGCCCATGACATCGCTATGCCCGGAGAAATACTTCGTTGCGCTGTACAGAGAAATATCCGCGCCGAAGTTCAGAGGCTTTTGAAATATCGGAGTGGCCCACGTGTTGTCAACGACCACCAGAGCGTGTGGGTTGTTTTGCTTAACCGCCTTGCTGACCGCATGAATATCAATGTCTTTCAGAAAGGGATTGGTCGGTGTTTCGAAAATGACCATGTCCACGTCCGACGGCAACTCTTTCAATCCACTTTCCGTGGTGAGATCCAGAATCGTCAGTTTCGCACCGATACGTGCCGCATATCGCTGAAACAGCTTATAAGAACAGCCATAGATATATTTGTTGATCACCAGCGACCCACCAGGTTTCAGCAGCTCCAGCACCATGTAGATGGCACTCATTCCGGTGCTGTAGGCCAAGGCGTATTCGCTTCCTTCCAGTGCAGCGACAACCTGTTCCAGCTCAGTCACATTGGGATTGGCTTTTCTCGAGTAGAAGAACGCCGAGTCAGCGCTAAAAGCGCTGCACTGATAAATAGGCGTCACGGATGGGTGGGCCTCTCGGTCATCGACCCTGATGTGGAGTATTTCAGTAGACACGCTCATGATTTGCTCACCAGTTTGATAACCTGCTCATACATGTTCTGCTTGCCTTCATACCCAATGGTCGGCGTGATGTCGTTTTGCGAAATACCAATCTCTTCAATCGACTCGGTTGGGAAGTGAGCCCTGTCGAATACTTCATGAAGATTTGAGTTCACCCCCTTGGGAAGCCAGACTTCAGGGCCTGATTCATCAATTCGTGCCTTGGCAATAATAAATCGATAGCTTTCATACGGCCGCAATGTCAGTGATTTCCAATCACTGTTGAGCCCGTCGGTATAGTTGCGCCGCAGGTAGACGGTCTGTTCAAAGTCTTCAGTATTCAGCACTTGGGCGTGCAGCGATACGATATCCCCATGCCACTCGAACTTTCGCTTCTCGTAAGAGGTCAATGCAGCCTCTCGCAGTTCAACAGGCATGTTCGCTTTGTGTTCGCCCAGTAACTTGAAGTGTGCGTCGTGCCCACAACGGGTGCAGCAACCGTTGCTATCCAATCCGATCAGTTCAGCATTCAAACCGTAGCGGGTAACGAGTAGAGCGTTACAATTATTGCAGTTGGTATTGGTGCCCTCGACATCATTTACGTTACCCAGATAAACATGCTCAACCCCCATGCTCCGGGCAATGTCCCGGGCCTTCAGGAGTCTATCCACGGGCGTCCTGATGCTATTACTCATTTTATAATCAGGGTGAAACCTTACAAAGTGGAGCGGTACATTCGGGCCCAGTTCATCCAGCACCCACTGGCTGATTTTCCTGGCGGTATCCTCATCGTCACTGATATCGGTAACCATCAAGGTGCTGACTTCAACATATTTACCAGCATCGTATACTTTCTTGATGCCAGCCAGAACGGGCTCTACCCAGCCTGTTGTGACTTTTCGATAGTATTCGGGGGAGATGGATTTTAGCGAAATCGAGAATATGTCGATGACGGGCAATAGTTCATCAATGGCTTCTTCACTGATAAAAAAAGCTGATTTATATAAATTGATTAAGCCCGCTTCCTTTGCCAGTTTTGCCGTATCGAGGATGAATTCATGCCAGACAACAGGGTCGTTATACGTCCAGGAGATAACGCGTATACCATGCTTTAAGGCGGTTTCTACAACCTGTTCAGGCGTATAGTAGTAAACATCTTTGTCTGTCACATACTTGGCCTGAGAGGTCTTCCAATTGTGGCAGTAGCCGCAGTTAAGCATGCAGCCGATATTGCCTAGGGAAAGGATTCGCTCTCCGGGAGCAAAGTGGAATACCGCCTCGGTTTCGATGGTCTCTTCGGTGCTGTGAACGCCTTTGCCATAATTCAATGTAACTAACCGGCCGCCTCTGTTTCCGCGCACCTTGCAAAAACCTACTTTACCCTCCTGAATGACACAGTTTCGGGGAGAAAGATGACACTTTACAACGCCGTTCGGGAGTATTTCTTCCAACTTTGCAGGCGTGCTTTCCAAGGTCCAGTTTTTATTTTTTGTAGTGTCCATCTCTCACTCCTCATTTTACGGAAGTTGCTGTCAATATCATCGGTTTAAATAGTCGAGGCGAAACAATCCCGCCGCCACAGTGGCAGCAATCCCCTAGTAGTTATTGATAGGCGGAAGAAACGCTGGTCAATCCATAATTCTTAAGTGAAAAACGCCTGGCGTTTATATTCATGAAAGGCTGTATAAGAGGGCCTATGACCAACAAGAATGCAATGGTTCCCATACCGAAGGGCCCGCCTAGAAGCCATCCGGTTGAAAAGATGCCAATTTCAATTATCATTTTGGCTTTGGTGAATGACCACGCCCATTTGGACACCATGGTAAGCACCACAAGGTCCATGATTCTGATACCAATACCGCTCATGATAATCAGTGCAGACGAATAAGCACACAGCACCAGACCCATCGCCAATATCGTGTACTCATTCACTCTGACAATCAAATACTCTCCAAGCCCCAGCACGGACCAGAGGTCAATCAACAGACCTGTAAGTGTGGTTGTAACAAATGGGCTTATCGGAGGATATTTCTTGTTCCAGAGCATCCACCACAGCAGAAAGAATAGAGAAACGATACCCGAACAAACGCCCATTCCGAGCATGAGTATTTTATTTATCGAGATGATCAGGACATCTAATGGGTCAGTCCCCAGTTGACTGACTATGAAAAACTTGGCCCCCACCGAGAAAAGGGCGACGCCAGCCAAATACATAAAAATCTGATCCATCTTGAAATCACGAAAACTTAGGACTTGCGTTCCAATATAATTCGCGAATGATGGATAGGATTTTTTTTCACACTTTATTTTTTCATCTTCCATACGAACACCATCCCTGGAGGAGAATATTTTATTATGCAGTGCGTAACGCTAAGGATTCAGAGCTATTGATTACCCGGGTTCTTGTTAGGCTTTACCGGGCTGCAAATAGACTAGCACTCTGCTTTATTTTGGTGCATTATTTTTTAATGAAAACCGGGTGCTTTTCATTAAAATTTATACTTTTTGCTGTGGGAGCTTACATGGACCGTATAGACATCAAAATCTTGGGGAAGGTGCAGGACTTTGGTCGCATTTCCATCACGGAGCTGTCCAAGCACGCAGGTCTTTCTATTCCCGCCACCACTGATCGGTTGCGAAAGCTCGAAGATTCTGGGGTCATCAAGGGATATAGCGCTCAGTTAGATCCAACCAAACTAGGGTTCGGCATATCTGCTGTCGTCGGCATGACCACCCTCAAGCCTGCGAAATCCAAATTGATAGCGACGCTCAACGACATACCCGAAGTCGTTGAGTGCCTGCACGTCACGGGTAACGACTCCTACCTGATCAGGATCTATGCCAGGTCAATGGCCGATATCGAAAATATCATTGCGAAGATCAACGCGTACGGTGAGACACGTACAAGCATTGTCTTGTCTGTCCCCATCGAGAGAAGAAAGCTTGTCCCTTGAGCCCGTACATAGAACAGTCAGCTGTCAGCTATTTCAAGGGTGATCATTTTGTTTGCCCGGAACGGCGCCACCAGCGATTCATCTGTCCCTGAATCGGTAATTAACGTCCACGGCTCTTTGAGGAACGGTGAACAATGTCATGCCGGTCGCAGACACTTGGGGTACTGCGGCCGATGTGCCTGCGCCCACTAACGTACTTGGCCGTTATGGATCACCCGAAGAGGACATCGCACCGGTGGTGCTGTTTCTCGCCAGCAAGGATGGGCAATTTTTGACGGGGTATAGCCTGACGCCTGACGGTGGCCAAATCATCGACAGCGCACGCTGATTTTACCGTCCAGTCTGCAACCGATTGCCCCACAGGGAACACAAGACTCGCCTTGGCATGTCTTGTGTTTTTTCAAGCGATGCTCTCCGATGCAACAGGTTCTCGCGAGGCAGCGCGTGCCGCCAGGAAGGCAAGAACTGCCGCCACGCCTAGCAGCGTGGCGCTCAACTCGAAAGTCGCTTGATAGCCGTTCGAGTCAAAGACCAGCCCGCCAACGGTTGCGCCGGATGCAATGGCCAGTTGGATGATCGCCACCATTAAGCCGCCTCCGGCTTCAGCATCCTCTGGCAATGTTCTGGCCAGCCATGTCCACCATCCCACCGGCGCCGCGGTCGCAACCAGCCCCCAGAGGCTCAACAAGACGGTGGTGGTAGTCGCAGAGCTGCCGAACGAAACGAGTGCCAGTGCGATCGCCGCCATCAATATCGGGATGACGATGAGGGTGCGATGCAGGCCATTTTTCAAGAATGCTTCAATCAGGAAGGTTCCCGCGAGGCCTGCCAGGCCGAGGACGAGCAACATCAGTGACAGCATGGAAATACTGACGTGCGTGACCGTTTCAAGGAACGGGCGCAGGTAGGTAAATAGCATGAACTGGCCCATGAAAAAGACACTGACCGCCGCCATGCCTAACGCGACCGGTGTGCTTTTCATCAGCCTGAAAACATTTCCAGTGCCTGAACCGCTTTGCGACTTCATCGCAGGAAGGCTCGCCCAAAGCCAGAGACTGGCGATTACCGCGACCGGGATGACGCACAAAAATGCGCCGCGCCATCCGATGAAGGCTCCGAGAAAACTGCCCAGAGGTGCTGCAATCACTGTCGCCAGAGCGTTGCCGCCATTGACGACTGCCATGGCGCGAGCGATCTGGTCGTCAGGCACCAGGCGTATGGCAGTTGCCGCCGACAATGACCAGAAACCACCAATTGCTACGCCGATCAGCGCGCGGCCGGCCATGAACACCCAGTAGTTCGGCGCGAACGCGACCACGGTTCCCGAAACGATCATCAGCAGGGTCAGGGACAACAGCAGTGGCTTGCGGTCGACCCGCGCCGCCACCGAAGCGGTCAGGAGGCTGGCGAATAGCGCAAACAGCCCAGAGACTGAAATGCCCTGGCCCGCTTGCCCTTCGGTGATATGCAGATCGGCGGCAATCGGTGTCAGCAGGCTGACGGGCATGAACTCCGATGCCACCAGGACGAAGGCGGCGAGCGACATGGCGAATACGGCACCCCATGATTGTTCAGGTTTTCGCGGGGCTGAGAGCGTGTGTTGGATCATTGATTGAATCCCGTAATGCGCGAAGCGTCGCGGCCCCGGGAACGAGGCCGCGCGTGAGAACGGATGCCCGGCCAGGGCACTGCTCAGTGCTACTTCAGGTTGCTTTTGAAGAACGTGGTCAACTTGGCGAATGGTATGAGGTCGACCCGGTCGTAAAGATCCACATGGCCGGCATCTGGAATGATGAGCAGTTCTTTAGGTTCTGCCGCGCGTTTGTAGGCATCCTCGCTGAACTCGAGTGAGTGTGCCCGGGCGCCAGCAATGAACAGCAGTGGGCGAGGGGAGATCGTCTCGATGTCGTTGAACGGATAGAAGTTCATGAATTTCACGTTGCTGGTCAGCGTCGGCATGGTGGTTGTCTGTGCCGATGCGCCGGCAGGGGTGACCTCACCACGCGGTGTGCGATAGAAATCGTAGAACTCGTCACCCACGGCGTTGCCGGTCAGCTTCAGTGGTGAGCCGCTGGTATAGCGGACTTCGCCACCCCAGAATTCGGCGTTGCGCTGCTGCGCCGCTTCGCGAATGATTTGCTGGCGTTGTTCGATCGTTACACTGTGCTTGAGGCCATTACGATTGGCGGCGCCCATGTCGTACATGCTGACGGTGGCGATGGCCTTCAGGCGCGGATCGATCTTGGCCGCACTGATGGCGAAGCTGCCACTGCCGCAAATACCGATGACGCCGATACGTTCACGATCGACCAATGGGCGAGAGCCGAGAAAGTCCACGGCGGCACTGAAGTCTTCGGCGTAGATATCAGGCGAAACGGCCTGGCGAGGCGTGCCCTCACTTTCACCCCAGAAGGACAAGTCCAGCGACAGTGTGATAAATCCCTGTTCGGCCATTTTTGTGGCGTAGAGGTTTGCACTCTGCTCCTTCACTGCCCCCATTGGATGACCGACAATGATCGCGGCATTCTTCGATTGAGGATTGAGGTTCTTCAGGATGAACAGATTGCCCACCACCTTCATGCCGTATTGATTCTTGAAGGTGACCTTTTCTACCGTCACTTTTTCGCTTTTGTAGAAGTTGTCCGCGCCGTTCGACAAATCGGCTCCCGTTGAAGAAAAAGAGGTAACAAGCAGCCCTAGGGCAAGCAAAATGCCTTTCACTGGATAGTCCTTTTGATGAGTGGTTATTCGCTGGCGCCTTTCGCTTAGCCAGCCAATGTGGCGTTGTCGATCACGAAGCGATACTTGACGTCGCCCTTGAGCATCCGCTCATAGGATTCGTTGATCTGATCGACCCGGACCAACTCGATGTCGGCGACGATGCCGTGCTCGGCGCAGAAATCCAGCATCTCCTGCGTCTCGGGGATACCGCCGATCATCGAGCCGGCAATCGTTCGTCGTTTCATGATCAGGTTGAACACATTGGGCGATGGATGCGGCGAGGCGGGCGCACCGACCAGGGTCAGCGCACCATCGCGCTTGAGTAGAACCAGAAAGGCATCGAGATCGTGGGGGGCTGCGACGGTGTTGAGGATGAAGTCGAAGCTCTTGGCATGCGCGGCCATCTCCTCAGCGTTGCGCGATACCACCACTTCGTCAGCGCCCAACTCCTTCGCCGCTTCGCGCTTGGATTCGGATGTAGTGAACGCCACGACGTGGGCGCCCATCGCGTGGGCCAGCTTGATGCCCATGTGGCCCAGGCCACCAATGCCGACCACGCCGATTTTCTTGCCCGGCCCGGCGTTCCAGTGACGGAGTGGGGAATAGGTGGTGATGCCCGCACACAGCAGTGGTGCGACGGCGGCCAGTTGTTCTTCGGGATGGCGGATACGCAGAACATAACGTTCATGCACCACGATGTTTTGTGAGTAGCCGCCGAGCGTCCAGCCAGGTGCGTCCGGGGTCGGGAAGTTGTAGGTGCCGACCATGCCGTCGCAATAGTTTTCCAGCCCCGTGGCACAGTCTTCACAGTGTTTGCAGCTGTCGACGATGCAACCGACACCGACCAGATCGCCGACTTTGAAATCCACAACATGCGCGCCGACCGCCGATACACGACCCACAATTTCGTGCCCCGGTACGCAGGGAAATTGCGTGCCTGCCCACTCGGCGCGCACCTGGTGCAAGTCCGAATGGCAGATGCCGCAAAAGGCAATATCGATCTGAACGTCATGGGCGGCGGGTGTACGGCGAATGATTTGCAACGGTTCAAGGGGCTTGTCGCCCGCATGAGCACCATAGGCTTGTACAAGCATGGGAGAGTCCTCAATGGCTTTGTCGGATGAACATTTTCCGGCTCTGCCCAGACTCCCTGTAGTGCATTGCGCTGGATTACTTGCCTGATTCTATGAGTCTCTGTTTTTTTGCAGGACGGTCACGAGCGGGCGAGTTAGAGTTCAGCGAAGAGGTACAAGGCGAACATGACGATCAAACACGACACTGCTGCTCAGCACCTGTCGCCACAAGAAACGCTCGTGCGGATCATTGGCGAGCAGATCCCGAAACCAGGTGACTACGGAACGCCCATTGCGGGCCTGGGCTTTTTCAGGCGCGAACATCCGTCGCCGCCCGTCGTCTGCATGGTCGAGCCAAGCATCATCCTCGTCGCCCAAGGTGAGAAACAGTTGTGGGTAGGTGGCGAGGGCTACCCGTATGACACGTCGCGATTTCTGATCACCTCATTGGACTTGCCCGCCAATTCTGAGGTGCTGGCGGCAAGCCCGGAGCAGCCATGCCTGGGGCTGACTTTGAAGCTCGATCTGCGCATGCTGGCTGAGCTGATAGTGCAGGGTGACTTGCCGCCAACCCGTGATCGATCAGTGGTGAAAGGTGTCGGGATTGGTTCAGTAACGCCTGCCATGTTGGCGTCGTTCGAGCGCTTGCTGGCGCTACTCGATGAACCCGAAGCCATCCCTGTGCTTGCGCCCCTGATTCAGCGCGAGATTCACTATCGTCTCTTGAAGAGTGATCAGGCCGCCAGGTTGCGGCAGATTACCTCGGTCGATGGCCAGGGTTATCGCATCGCAAAAGCCATCGACTGGCTGAAGTTGAATTACGCCTCGGCGCTTCGCGTCGAAGAACTTGCGGCGCGAGTGCAGATGAGCACACCCACCTTTCATCACCACTTCCGCCAGCTCACCTCGATGAGCCCGTTGCAGTACCAGAAGTGGTTGCGATTGAACGAGGCGAGGCGATTGATGCTCAACGAGCATCAGGAAGTATCAAGCGCAGCCTACCAGGTCGGCTATGAAAGCCCATCGCAGTTCAGCCGCGAATACAGCCGTCTGTTTGGCGTACCCCCCAAGCGGGATATTGCGATGTTGCGAGGGCAGGGGGTAGCAACATAAATACACCCTGTCAGGCAGGCGCCATCAGGATGGCTCTCAGCTGGCAGCTAAGGCTATACAAGGCCGACAAACGACAGAATAACCAGGACAATCACAACTGCCCCGACGATGTAGATAATATTGTTCATGAAAACCACCTCTCTATCCCAACAGGATTGCGACACCATGGTGCCTAATACAGATGACACCTTCGTTCGCAGTTCCGTTCCCCGAACCAGTCTCGGCGGCCGCACTCACCACTGAAGGACTATCAGATAATGTTCTCCAATAAATCAGTCGTGTGTCGCGCAGCAGCAACTCTTCGAGGCAGCCACTGTCGACCGGCTCAAGTGATGAAGTTTGTGGGCGCTCGGAAAAGTCGTTCAAAATGGCCGATTCGTGACTAGATATCTTATCGGTCACAAGTTGTCAGTCGGCGATTGGGTGAGTAAGCTGTTCCCATGAATCAGCCATCAATATCTTCAGCTTCGCCCAGCCCCCGTGGCCCAGCCGATCACGACATTCGAGACCAGATTGTTGCGGCGGCCAACGAACACTTCAGTCAGTACGGCTACGGCAAAACCACGGTTTCCGACCTGGCTAGGGCCATTGGGTTTTCCAAGGCCTACATCTACAAATTTTTTGATTCCAAGCAGGCGATCGGTGAAGCCATCTGCGCAAATTGTCTGGCAGAAATCGTCGCGGCTGTGAAGCAGGCGATCAATGTAGAAGACCTGTCGCCGACGGAACGCTTTCGACGATTGGTCAAAACTGTGGTCGCCACAGGCGTGAATCTGTTCTTTAACGACCGAAAACTCTATGACATTGCAGCATTTGCGGCGTCGGAAAGCTGGCCCAGTACGCAGGCTTATGACGCACAGATCAAACGCTTCGTGTTGCAAATCGTGCGGGAGGGGCGAGAGATCGGCGAATTTGAACGCAAGACTCCCCTGGACGAAACAGTAGAAGCGATACATCTGGCTTTGCGGCCTTTCGTCAATCCTTTACTCCTGCAGTACAACCTCGATTATGTCGAGGAGGCGCCCACGCTCACCGCCAACCTCATTTTGCGTAGCCTCATGCCTTGACCTTCGGCTAACGGTTTTACGTCATGCCTGTGTAAGCGACACATCACCAAAACGGCTTTTCACTTTGCCCTTCTTCCAGTCGTCGAAGGGTATTTCATTTATTCGCATTGTGACCGTTGACTGAATTGGTCACATGAATAAATATGGTGAGCCGTTACTTCTACTGCTTCATCTCAGTGATCCCATAGAGTTCAAACAATGAAAAAAATGTTGCTCAAGAGCCCATTTGGCCTCGCTGTCGTGCTCGCATCTTCAAATGTGTTTGCAAGCGGTTTCGCTCTCAATGAACAAAGCGTCAGTGGGATGGGGTCCGGGTTTGCCGGGCGCTCCTCATCCGCTGAAGATGCGAGCACGGTCTTCGGTAATCCGGCGGGTATGTCTCGATTGAAAAGAGAGCAGGTCAGCGTGGGCGCGGCGACTCTATTCGCGAAGACCGACATAAGCCAAACCCGCAGTACATTCGGAGGTCAGGAAGACGGCGACATGGTGCCAACCACCACAGTGCCTATGGGTTACTACGTCAAACCCATCGATGAGCATTGGGCGTTCGGTGTAGGTTTTTATGTACCTTTCGGTCTGATGACTGACTATGGCAGCGGTTTTGCCGGGCGTTACTACGCCAACAAAAGTGAGGTCACGACCCTTACGTTCCAGCCCACCATCAGCTATGCCTTCAACGACAAAGTTTCGATCGGGTTCGGTCCGACCATCAACCGCATCACCGGTGAGCTGTCCGGGATGGTGCCCAATCCACTTAGCCCAGGTCGCAATGACGGAAAACTCAAAAGCACGGGCGATGACACGGCCCTCGGTTTCAACGCCGGTATCCTGGTGCAGGCTACAGACCAAACTCGCTTGGGCATGACTTACCATTCCAAGGTCAGTTACCACTTGGACGCCAAGACCAAGGTCACCGACGGCATCTTTAGCGTGTTGGGGGTCAGCGGCCGGAGTTATGACGCTTCGCTGGATGTGGATACCCCAGAGTCAGTGGATTTCTCGGTGACTCATCAGCTCAATAATGACTGGACTCTATATTTGGGGAGTACCTGGACACGCTGGAGTCGCTTTAAAGAATTAACCATCGAGAACACGGGTTTACCCCCTTTGTTGAGCGGCTCGCTGGGCACGATTACCGAAGAACAGAACTGGCATGATACGTGGGCTCACGCTATCGGCACGGCGTACAAATTGAACAGCCAATGGGTACTTCGCGCAGGCTTCTCGGTCGACCAGTCTCCCACCAACAACACCAACCGTGGACCGCGCATTCCTACGGGTGACCGGAAGGTTATCAGCTTCGGTGCTGGCTGGACTCCGGCGGACAATGTCACGATCGATGTTGCTTATTCCTACCTATGGGAGGAGAGCGTGCAGATCAACGACGCCTCTGCGAATAGAGGTGCATACAGTGCCAAATTCAAGAACAGTGCGAACGGGCTCGGTACGTCTGTGAGTTACCGCTTCTAATTGAGTGCTGTTACACGATGAATGTCCTGTCGGGAGCACGCGTTGCCTCCCGACCTTTAGGAACACATCTCGGGCCTTTCCCCTGAGGTAAAAGGCCTCTTTGTCGCCCCCTCAGACTCCCATCACCTGCGCCATAAGGCCCTGATGAAACCGACGAGGCGTGGCCCAAGTCAAGACAGTAATGGCCTTGTTGCCAAAACCCGGCACCACGCTCATGCGTCCGGCTTGCAGCGCACGGATTCCTGCACGTACGACGGGTTGGGGCTGCATCATCACCCTTTTCAAGACCGGCGTGATCTTTTGCTTGGCGCTTTCTGCAAATCCGGTATCCGACATTCCTGGGCACAGTGCGGTAACGACGACGCCGTCATTTTTCAGTTCGCGATGAAGCGCATCAGAGAAGCGAAGAACATAGGCTTTCGCGGCAGAGTAAACGGCGAAATTCTTCACGCCCTGGAAGGACAGCAAGCTGGCGACCATCAGGATGTGCCCACGTTTGCGGGCTCGCATGTCGGCCGCGAAAAGGCGTGTCAGGGCTGTCAGGCTGGCGATATCCAAATCAATCATGGTCAGGGACTCATCCAGAGGTTGATCCAGGAAAGGCCCCTGCAATCCATGACCCGCATTGTTGATGAGCACATCGATCACTATATTGCGTTCGCTGAGTCGCTCATGCAGTCCGATGATCGCCGGGATCGAGGACAGGTCTACTTGTTCGACGATCACATCAACGCCGAAGCGTTCGCGCAACTGCGCCGATAGCGCTTCGAGCTTGCTCAGCCTTCTTGCTACCAGAACGAGCGATTTTCCCTGCGCTGCATATTGCCGGGCAAACTCCTCGCCAAATCCGCTTGATGCGCCGGTGATGAGTACCCAGGAATTTTCGTTCGACTTCATTTCGCTTTACTCCGGTTGGTTTCTATTGAGCAATTGGCTGCTGACCGCGTCAGTCGGTGAGCGAACCCACTCTCGGATTGGGTAGTAGCTGAAAGAGGGGGGAGGTGCGTGCATCAAGTGCTACATCACCTGGTTAAATCATCGTGTCGCAACAGGCTGGGCTTCAGGAGGCTGCCAGCCACCACCGAGGGCCTTGAATGCCGCGACCGCCGCCCGTGCTGATTCCGTTCGTGCTTGTGCCCGGGCATCGGAAGCCTGCAGCATCGTCTCGTCGGCGTGCAGGACGTCGATCAGGCTGGCCGTGCCTTTCTCATAGGCAATGAACGACGATTGGCGAGCCTGTGTCAGAGACGCCTCTCCCCCGGTGAGGGTGGTTGCTTGAGCTTCCCGATTCACCAGGGAGGAGAGCGCGTTCTCCACATCCTCGGTGGCGCGCAGCACGGACTGACGGTAAGCGGCCAGGGTTTCGGCTTCCTGTCCCTTGGCTTGGTCGATTTGGGCGTTTATGCGACCGAAGTCGAAGAGTCTCCAGCGCAGTCCCAATACGCCCGCCGACTGGCTGGCGCCGCTGGTGAAAAGATTGCCTGCGGATACAGCCGTAGCACTACCCAGCAATGCGCTGAGGGAGAATTTCGGGTAGTACTCAGCAATCGCCTCCCCGATGCGTGCGTTTGAAGCCGCAAGACGGCGCTCAGCCACAATGAGGTCTGGCCTGCGGCGCAGCAAATCGGCCGGCGTTCCCATCGCCTTTAACTGCGGCGCTACAGGAATGCTCCCCGCACTGGCCAGTTGTGTGCGGTGAGTGCCTGGCGGCGTGCCGAGCATGACATCCAGCGCATTCATGGCAGCATCGAGACCGGTCTGCAGGACCGGCACTGTCGCCTGGACCTGCGATAGCGCCCCTTCGGCCTGGCGAACCTGATAGTTGGCGGCGAGCCCCTTGCTGTAGAGCAACTGGACTTTCTCTAGTAGCTCTCGCTGTGTTTTGACTTGTCGGTTCGCAATGTCCAGCCGGGTCTGCAGTCCGCGGATAGTGATGTAGACATCGGCGGTCTGTGCAGCGACGGCCAATCGTGTGGCAGCGACGCCCGCCTGGGAAGCCTGGTACTCAGCCAGAGCAGCCTCGCGTCCGCGGCGCAATCCGCCAAAGACATCTACCTCCCAGCTGGCATCGAGGTTGGCCTCGTAGGAACTTCCGTACCGGTCATAGCCAGGCGTTGAGTTCAACACCTGGCCGAGCGGAGTCTCGATTGACTGGTAGGAGCGCGCGGCCTGTCCGCTGATGTTCCCCGAGGGCAGTAAAGCGGCATTTGCGGCGCCCAGTCCGGCCCGTGCCTGCGTGACTCGCGCCGACGCCTGCGCCAGATCCAGGTTCTGCTCAAGTGCCTTGGAGACGAAGTCGGCTAACAGCGGATCACCAAAGCCTTCCCACCAGGCGACAAGACTGGCCGGCGTCGCCCCAGGCCTCTGTTCGACAGAAGACTGCCCCAAGTAATGGTCCGACAGTGGGGCGTCCGGACGGTGATAGTCCGGACCGACCGCGCAACCTGTCATCAAGCTGGCACTCACCAAGAGAGCAATGGGGCGGAGGGGAGGCATTGAGGTACCTTCAATTGAGGATGTTTGTGACCATATTACGTTATGGTCACTATCTGTCAATCGACGCTCTTTGGACTGAGCTCGAGGTTGGCCAGCAGTATTCGGCAACGCTAGTGCTGGGATCATGGGGGGCAGTACTTCATGAATCGTGACCATTGACAGATATAGTCACTAGACTGAGAATGAAGCGCCAGTCCTATTTGTTTAAGTAAGGGAACCTATGCGCCGGCTTCGACCTGTCCCCATTGCCGCTTGCTTGTTGCCTCTCGTCCTGACGGCGTGTGGCGACTCATCCACCGTTGAAGATCCACGCACGCATGCCCCTCTGGTGAGGTCCTCTGCGGTTCAGGGTTCGTCCGACGTCTCACGTTCTTTCACGGGCGTCGTGGCTGCCCGCGTCCAGGGCGACCTGGGCTTCCGGGTATCAGGCAAGGTGCTTGAGCGTCTGGTTGACACCGGTCAGACCGTTAAGCGCGGTCAGCCACTCATGCGTCTCGACCCAATCGACCTGGGGTTGCAGGCGCGAGCACAGCAAGAGTCGGTCATCGCCGCTCGGGCCCGAGCCAAGCAGACTGCAGATGACGAGGCGCGATATCGCGACCTGGTCGCCGCAGGCGCTATTTCCGCATCGGCTTACGACCAGATCAAAGCCGCAGCGGATACCGCAAAGGCGCAGCTCAGCGCCGCTGAAGCGCAGGCTGATGTAGCCCGCAATGCTTCTGGTTATGCGGTGCTGTTTGCGGATTCCGACGGCGTAGTGGTGGAGACGCTCGCCGAGCCCGGACAAGTCGTCAGCCCGGGACAGCCCGTGGTTCGACTGGCGCGGGCGGGGCAACGTGAAGCCATCGTGCATCTGCCCGAGACGCTACGCCCCGCAGCAGGATCCACCGCGCAGGCGACGCTTTATGGCAATACCACGGGTGCTGTTACAGCGAAGCTGAGGTTGCTTTCTGACTCGGCCGACCGAATGACACGCACCTTCGAGGCGCGGTATGTGCTTGAGGGCGCGCTGGCCAATGCACCGCTAGGTTCGACCGTCACGCTTCGGATCGCTGAAGGCGCCACGCAAGGGCAGGGGCTACAAGTGCCGATCGCTGCCGTTTATGACCCAGGCCAAGGCACTGGCGTGTGGGTCATTGCCGGTACACCTGCGAAGGTGGCCTGGCGACCTGTTCAAGTCTTGGGCTTGAGCGACGACGCAGCGCGAGTCGCAGGCGATCTCAAGGTCGGCGAGCAGATTGTAGCGTTAGGCGCGCATCTGCTGCGCGATGGTGAGGAGGTGAGGCTGGCTCAACCGGATGGCGTCAAGGTCGCAGGGAGTCATCCATGAGCGAGGGGCGCTTCAATCTCTCCGCGATCGCCGTTCGCGAGCGCTCCATCACGGTGTTTCTGATCTTCCTGATCGCCGTTGCGGGCATCCTGTCGTTCTTCCAGCTGGGGCGTGCGGAAGATCCTCCGTTTACGGTCAAGCAGTTGACGGTCATTACCGCGTGGCCGGGCGCCACGGCGCAGGAGATGCAGGATCAGGTAGCAGAGCCACTTGAAAAGCGCCTGCAAGAACTGAAATGGTACGACCGCACGGAAACCTACACCCGTCCTGGCCTCGCCTTCACCATGGTGTCACTGCGCGATAGCACGCCGCCCGCGCAGGTGCAGGAGGAGTTCTATCAGGCGCGTAAAAAGCTCGACGATGAGGCCAGGAAGCTGCCGGCGGGTGTCATCGGGCCAATGGTCAACGACGAGTTTTCGGACGTGACATTTGCACTGTTCGCCCTGAAAGCCAAAGGCGAACCGCAGCGACTGTTGGTGCGTGATGCAGAGTCGTTGCGCCAACAACTGTTGCATGTGCCGGGCGTGAAGAAGGTCAACATCATTGGGGAGCAACCCGAGCGCATCTTTGTTTCCTTTTCCCATGATCGGCTGGCCACCTTGGGCGTATCGCCTCAGGACATCTTTGCCGCGCTGAATAATCAGAACGTGCTCACGCCTGCCGGCTCGATCGAAAGCGACGGGCCGCAGGTTTTTCTTCGGCTGGATGGCGCCTTCGATAAGGTGCAGAAGATTCGTGACACACCCATTGCGGTTCAGGGGCGGACGCTGAAGCTCTCGGACGTGGCGACGATCGAACGTGGTTATGAAGATCCGGCAACCTTTCTCGTGCGTAATAACGGTGAAGAGGCCTTGTTGCTGGGGATCGTGATGCGTGAGGGTTGGAACGGTCTTGACCTGGGCAAGGCGCTGGACGCGGAGACGGTCAAGATCAATGAAGGCATGCCGTTGGGCATGACGCTCTCCAAGGTCACCGATCAATCTGTAAATATCAGTTCGGCCGTCGGCGAGTTCATGGTCAAGTTTTTCGTCGCGCTGCTTGTGGTGATGCTCGTCTGCTTTCTCAGCATGGGCTGGCGTGTAGGCGTTGTGGTCGCTGCGGCTGTGCCGTTGACGTTGGCTGTGGTGTTTGTGGTGATGGCGGCCACTGGAAAGAACTTTGACCGTATCACCCTTGGCTCGTTGATTCTGGCGCTCGGACTGTTGGTGGACGACGCCATCATTGCTATCGAAATGATGGTGGTGAAAATGGAAGAGGGCTACGACCGCATCAAAGCTTCCGCGTACGCCTGGAGTCATACAGCCGCGCCGATGCTTTCCGGTACGCTGGTGACGGCTATCGGCTTTATGCCCAACGGTTTCGCGCAGTCGACAGCCGGCGAGTACACCAGCAACATGTTCTGGATCGTGGGCATTGCCCTGATTGCCTCTTGGGTGGTTGCGGTAGCTTTTACCCCGTACCTGGGTGTGAAGATGTTGCCGAACATCAAGAAGGTGGAGGGTGGTCATGCGGCCATCTACAACACCCGAAATTACAACCGCTTCCGCCAGGTATTGACGCGTGTCATCGCTCGCAAATGGCTGGTAGCCGGTACTGTTATCGCAATGTTTGGCGTGGCGATTCTCGGCATGAGCCTGGTCAAGAAACAGTTCTTCCCTACCTCGGACCGTCCAGAGGTATTGATTGAAGTGCAAATGCCTTATGGAACCTCCATTGAGCAGACCAGCGCCACCACCGCCAAGATAGAGGCCTGGCTGCAAAAGCAGGGTGAGGCAAAAATCGTCACGGCCTATATCGGGCAAGGCGCGCCGCGTTTCTATCTGGCGATGGCGCCGGAACTCCCTGATCCATCGTTCGCGAAGATTGTGGTGCTGACGGACAGCCAGGAGGAGCGCGAGGCCCTCAAGTTCCGTCTCCGCGAAGCCGCTGCTGAGGGACTTGCCCCAGAAGCGCGTGTCAGGGTGACTCAGCTTGTATTTGGTCCGTATTCGCCGTTCCCTGTTGCCTATCGGGTGATGGGGCCTGATCCGTCAAAATTGCGCGAGATCGCGAGCCAGGTACAGGACGTGATGCAGTCGAGCCCGATGATGAGAACCGTCAACACTGACTGGGGGCCACTGACGCCGACGCTGCATTTCGCCCTGGATCAGGATCGCTTGGAGGCGGTGGGGTTGACGTCAAACTCAGTCGCGCAGCAACTGCAATTCCTGTTGGCCGGAGTACCGATCACCGCAGTTCGTGAGGACATTCGCTCGGTGCAGGTGGTTGGTCGTGCTGCGGGTGATATCCGGCTCGATCCCGCCAAGATAGAAGGTTTTACGCTGGTGGGCACGGCGGGTCAGCGGATTCCGCTGTCTCAGGTGGGAGAGGTCGATGTTCGTATGGAGGATCCGATCCTCCGACGTCGTGACCGCACGCCGACCATTACCGTGCGCGGTGACATTGCCGAAGGCCTGCAGCCACCGGACGTCTCGAGCGTGATCATGAAAGAGCTGCAGCCGGTCATCGACCAGCTGCCTGACGGGTACCGGATCGAGCAGGCGGGTGCAATCGAGGAGTCGGGCAAAGCCGGTAAAGCGATGTTGCCGCTGTTCCCGATCATGATTGCCATGACGCTGCTGATCATTATTCTGCAGGTACGTTCGATCTCGGCGATGGTCATGGTGTTCCTCACCTCGCCACTGGGGTTGATTGGTGTGGTGCCGACACTGCTTATCTTCCAGCAGCCGTTTGGTATCAACGCTCTGGTAGGTCTAATCGCCCTTTCAGGCATTTTGATGCGCAATACGCTGATTCTGATTGGGCAAATCCATCACAACGCCCAAGAAGGGCTGGATCCGTTTCACGCGGTGGTCGAAGCCACGGTCCAACGTGCCCGCCCGGTACTGCTGACAGCGCTGGCGGCGATCCTGGCATTCATTCCCCTGACACACTCCGTCTTCTGGGGGACGCTGGCCTACACGCTGATCGGAGGCACGTTCGTCGGAACCATCATGACGCTGGTGTTCCTGCCAGCGATGTACTCCATCTGGTTCAAGATCCGTCCCGACCATGCGGGGAAAACTGAACCAGCCAATAAGCAAGCAAGCCTGGTGGATAGGACGCCACCTCGTCCTCTCGATGTTCACCAAACCACAGAGCTTTAGCCGTAGGCCATAGCGTGCTGCTTTAGTGGGCGTCGACGTGGCTGTTTACCTGACACCGAACCGCCGAGGGGACGCAACGTCTCCTCGGCGGCCAACGTTCAGTCAGTCACAGACCCCTGCGGTATTCTCCCGGCGAAACTGTCCACCAGGCTCGCCACCACCATCTCTCCCATTCGCGTGCGAGTCTGCAGCGTCGCACTGGCGCGATGGGGCTGCAGCACCACGTTCTCGTTACCAAACAGTGCTTCGGGTACGTTCGGCTCATCGACAAACACATCCATTGCCGCACCCGCGATCTCTCCAGCGGCCAGTGCCGTCACCAGATCGACCTCGTTGACCAACTTGCCGCGCGCCACGTTGATCAGATACCCGTCCTTGCCCAGTGCGTGCAGCACCTCGGCATTGATGATGGCTTCAGCCTTGTCGGCAGCGGCCGCGAGAATCAGTGCATCACTGTAGCTGGCCAGCTGCTTCAGATCGGCGATGAACGTGTGGTTCACGTCGCTCATCGGCTGCAGATCGGTGTAACTGATCGGGCAGCCGAACGCCGCGGCCCGGGTCGCCACGGCACGGCCGACCCGGCCCATGCCGACGATGCCGATGCGCATGCCCGACACCTGACGTGCCAACGGCAACGGAGCCAACGGCGTCGGGCTATGGGGCCATTGGCCCGAACGCACATAACGATCACTGGTGCACAGACCCCGGCACACGGCAATCAACAAGCCGATGGCCAGGTCGGCGACATCTTCGGTCAGCGCTCCGATGGTTGCCGTTACGCGGATTCCGCGATCCCGGGCGTAAGCCAGATCCACCGCATCGGTACCCACGCCGTTGACCGCCACCACTTCCAGTTTCGGTAGTTGCGCCATCAGCGCCTGGCTGATTCCGGTATGCCCGCCGGTGATCACCCCGCGAATGTTCGCGCCGTGTTCCTGCAAATAAGCCTGCTTGTCGGCCTGCTGGAAGTAAGGTCTGACGGTAAACAGCTCATCGAGCCGCGCGTTGATTTCAGGGATCAGGATCGGGCTGAGCTGCAAGACTTCTGGCTTCATGTAAACCTCGTGTAGCGGAATAAAAAGACCGGTTCAACCGCGACCGGCAAACGGCATGGCAGTGGCCATGACGGTCATGTTCAGGACGTTCGCTTCCAGCGGCAGGCCGGCGATGTAGCGCACGGCATCGGCCACATGTTTGACGTCCACCATCGGCTCCACGGCGATGGTGCCGTTGGCCTGGCGCACGCCTTTGGTCATGCGCACCGACATTTCGGTCAAGGCGTTGCCGATGTCGATCTGGCTGCAGGCGATGTTGAATTCGCGCCCGTCCAGGGCCAGGGATTTGGTCAGCCCCAGCACCGCATGTTTGCTGGCGGTGTAGGCGCTGCTGAAGGGGCGTGGGGTATGCGCCGAGATCGAGCCGTTATTGATGATGCGTCCGCCCTGTGGCTGTTGCCGGCGCATCAGTGCGAAGGCACCACGGGCGCAGAGGAAAACGCCGTTGAGGTTGGTGTCGATCACGTTTCGCCACTGCTCGAACGTCAGCTCATCGAGCGGCACTGCAGGGGCGTTGACCCCGGCGTTGTTGAACACCACGTCGAGGCGTCCGTATACCTCGGTGATGGTGGCAAACAGCGCATCGACGCTGGCCGGGTCGCGCACATCAGTGGGCACCGCCAACGCTTCGTGTCCTTCGCTGAGCGCCAATTCGACCAAGGCCTGCAAAGGCTCCGCTCGGCGACCGGCCAACACCAGGGTGAATCCGTCTGCCATCAGAGCCAGCGCCACGGCGCGGCCGATTCCGCTGCCGGCGCCGGTGACCAGGGCCACTTTCAAAGGACTGGACATGTTGTTATCTCCTTTTTTCAATTCACGAGAGCGTACGTCGGGTTCAAGGTCGCTGACCGACGCGCATTTCCAGTTGGCCGATGCCGTCGATCCCGGCATTGATGATGTCGCCCGGTTGCAGCACATCGACGCCCGCCGGGCTGCCGGTCATGATCAAGTCACCGGCCCGTAGCGCTACCGATTGCGAGATGCGGCTGATGATTTCACTGACCGACCAGATCTGGCTGTCGAGGCTGTCGCGTTGGCGCTCTTCGCCGTTGACGTTCAGCCACAAATCACCGTCCGGGTGTCCGGCACGAGTCACCGGCACGATGGCGGTCATCGGCGCGGCGCCGTCGAACACCTTGGCACCTTCCCACGGCAAGCCATTGCTTTTGGCCGCACGCTGGACATCACGGCGGGTCAGGTCAAGGCCGACGGCATAGCCCCAGACATAGGCCAGCGCCTGACTCTCCGGAATATTGGCGCCGCCTTCGCCGATGGCCACGACCAATTCGATTTCGTGGACAAACTCTTCGGTCAATGGCGGGAAAGTCACTTCGCCCGTCGCATCCACCACGTTACTCGCCGGTTTCATGAAGAACACCGGCGGCTGGCGGGACTGGCCTTGGGTGTCTGGCCAAGGGTAGTTGCGGCCGACGCAAAATACTCGGCCAACGGGAAAGCGTTGCTGGCTGGCGGCAACCGGCAAGGTCACGGGCAGGTCCGGGGTAAACACGTACTCGGTCATCGTCATTTTTGTTGTCGTCCTGTTTGAAGCGTCAGCGTACGGCGGCAATCTTTTGCAAAGTTGGACGAAAGCCGCCTCGTGTTGGAGAAAAACGGTTTCTTGGCTCAGCGCGCCTTGAGTTCGATGCGATACAAGCGACCGAGCAGCAACGAATAGGACAAGGTCCCCATCAGCGCCACGCCGCCAATGAACCAGAAGGCGTAGGCAAACGAGCCTGTCGCGTGGACGATGCCGCCAATCACGATCGGGGTGACGATCCCGCCGATGTTGGCGGCCAGGCTGGTGACCCCGCCGGTCAGGCCGATCAGTTCCTTGGGCGCGACTTCCGATACGGCCGCCCACGACGACGAAGCGATTCCCTGGGCGAAGAAGGCCATGGTCAGCACTGCAATGCAGATCACGTTCGAGTCGGTGAAATTCACCAGCACGATCGACATCCCCAGCATTGAGCCGACCACCAATGGCAACTTGCGAGCGAAGGACATTGAGTAACCACGACGGATCAGCAAGTCAGAGACGATGCCGGCCAGCAGAATGCCGACCGTTGCACCTACGAACGGCAGCACGGCGAAGACCCCGGCCTTGATCATGGTCAGCTTGCGTTCTTCGATCAGGTACGTCGGGAACCAGGTCAGGAAGAAGTACAACGCCGAGGTGCTGGCGAACTTGCCGATGCAAATCGCCCAGATCTGCCGATAGCTGAACAGCTCGGCGATCTGCCGCCAGTTGAACCGGGTGCGCTCCTGACTGCTCTTGACCAGTCCGCCCCCGGCTTCGATGTACTTCAGTTCTTCCTGGCTGACGTTCTTGCAGCTCAGCGGATCGCGGTACACGTAGAGCCAGATCACACCAAACACAATGCCGAGTATCCCGGTGCTGTAGAAAACATGGCGCCAGTCATAGGTCGTGGCCAGCCATAACAGCATGCCGGTAAACAATGCCGTGCCCAGATACTGGCCGCACACGTAAATGCTGCTGGCCAGGCCCCGTTCGCGGGCTGGGAACCACACTGTGACCGCTCGGCTGTTGGCCGGAAACGCTGGAGCTTCCATGGCGCCGACAGCCAGGCGCAGCCCGAACAGCGAAGCGAACCCAGTGGCAAAGCCTTGGCACACGGTGACCGTCGACCAACTGATCAGCGACACCCCGTAGGTGAACCGGGAACCGAAGCGATCGGCGATGAACCCGGCGGGGACCAGGGCGAGTGCGTAGGTCCAGGCAAACGCGGAAAAAATCAGGCCCATTTCGATCTTGTCCAGGCCCAGGTCCTTGGCCATGAACGGTGCGGCAATCGAGATATTTACGCGGTCGATGTAGTTGATGATGGTCGCAATCAGCAGCAATGACAGCATGAACCAGCGCCGCCGCGTCGGTAGTCGCTGAGGCAACAGGGCGTCCCGGGCGCCGGCGCTCACCGACGGCGCGGTGGACGGGGAGGTTTGCGAATTCGACATGAGTAGACCTTTTTATTGTTAGGAGAATCGAGATGTTCGCGCGCAGCCGAAGCCGATGCCCCCAGTGCCGGGGCAGGGCAATCGCTACTTGAATGAGGGCGCGGACAGCTACTGTCAGGCGCTCAGATACGCCTTCGGACTGGCTCGGTCGGGGGAGGGTTGGCGAGGGAAAAAAGCAGGTTCATCACGAGCGCACCTTTTGATTGTTTTTGGAAGGGTCGGGCTGCATTGGTTGTTACAGTGGTCGTACAACCTCTCAAAATCAACGGAGGCGTTAGATCGTTTTTTCTCCTGTAAAAGGTTATTCATGCAGGTGTCCAAGAGAAATCAAATCGGCTCATTTCCTTCGTTATGCTTTATTCACTTAATAAGTTGATGTTTTTAAAGGATTAAATATTTTTGTGTGCTCTTATTTTTTTGGACAGGCGACACATCACACACGGATACAATTAGTTCTCTGTGTTTCATTGTCATCCTATGACATGTTGAAGCCAGCGGTGTCTGCCTTCACAATCACTGCGGTCGCCGCCTGCGTCGCGGCGCGACGACAACCTGTCCATGTACCTGTCGAGGATCCTCAGGCGATGTCGTCACCGAGTCGAGTACCCACTTACGTCATGCAGCAACGCAGCGAATTGACGGACTTTTACATCCGCGACAAAAAGGGCCGGCGCGCCGAAACCAGCCCGCATCGCCATGAGTATTTCCAGATCCAGGTCAACCTCGGTGGCGATACCGTGCAGCACATCGGCAACGTCGAGCGGCCGTTTCCGCGCAACACGCTGGCCTTCATCCTGCCGCATCGCGTGCACGTGATTCCGCATCCGGCCGACAGCAATTTCATGGTGATCAACTTTTCCCAGACCTTCCTGTTGCCGCATTTGCAGTGCGACCCGATGGACCTGGAGGAAGTCTCGATTCTGCTGGCACCCGAGTTGTCGCCGTTCCGCTTTCAGGAGCATCTGGATTTCATTCTGTCCGATGAAGATTTCAGCAAAGTCTGTGCCCTGATCGAACAGATGCGCGTGCTCGATGAAAACCGTCAGTTCGGCACTCGCGAGATGCTCAAGGGGTTGTTGCTGCAACTGGTGGGGAGCGTTTGTGCCTTGTATGCCGAGCCGCTCAAACGGTTGGCCGAAGAGAATGCCGCCGAAGTCAGCCGACGCGATGCGCTGAGCAGGATGTCCGAATACTTGCGCAAGAACATTGCCGATCCCGACCTCAACCTGATCAAGGTGGCTGCTGCGACTTACCTGTCACCGACATACCTGACGCACTGGTTGCGCAAGGAAATCGGCAAGACCTTCACTGAGCTGGTGCTCGAGCGCAGGATGCACGCGGCACGCAATTATTTGCTCAATGGGACACGACCAGTGGGGGAGGTGGCAAGGTTGTGCGGTTTCGCTGACGAGGCTTATTTTTCGCGACGCTTCCGCCAGATCCACGGCCAGCCTCCAGGGCAATTCAGGCGTCAGCAACTCAATCCTGATACGCCGCAATCACCGTCCAACACGTGATTGTTCATCGCTCACGTTGCAGCGCAAACTCGACGGCGCTTAGCAAGGCATCGCCGTTGAAGGGTTTACGCAAGCATTCGATGGGCTCATAGCGGCTGGATTCGGCCAGTGTGGCTTCATCCCAGTGTGCCGACATGCAAATCACTGGAAACTTTCTGCCCTTGAGCGTCAGCGCGCGCATGACGTCCAGCCCTGACAGGCCGTTCATTTTCAGATCCAACAGCAGGCAGGCAACGTCATCGAAGTTTTCGAGGGCCAGGAATTCCTCGCCCGAGGCGAACACCCGAGAACGGTATCCGGCCGACCGGAGCAGATTGGCCAGGCTTTTGCGTACGGACGCATCGTCGTCCACGATGCAGACGATGATCATGGCGCTACGGGATGATTCGGGGGCGCAGCCAGTCTCCGTAGTCATGAAGAACCCTGCATGCCAAACGCTGGCTCCGTGCTGATCAAACCATACAGCTTGACCAGATTGACCAGCGAGCGTGTCTGCATTTTCTCCATGATGTGTTTGCGATGGACCTTGGCGGTGACTTCACTGGTGCCCAGCTGGTTGGCGATGTGCTTGTTGGACAGACCCGCGACGATCAGCGGCAGCACTTCGCGCTCACGGGGGGTCAACAGGGCAGCCCTTTGACGGGCGCTTTGTATGCGTTGCCATTGCTCGAACGCCGTCGCTGCACGCTGACGGGTGGCGCGCAGGGTGTCCAACAACTGGTCGTCGTTGAATGGTTTGGTCAGGAATTCGACCGCACCTGCTTTCATGGCCTGCACCGACATCGAGATGGTGCCGAAACCGGTCATGAAAATGACCGGCCACGGATGCCCGCGCTGTCCGAGCGCCGATTGAAGTTCCAGGCCTGTCGTTTCGGGCAGACTGACGTCAAGCAACAGGCAAGCGGGGCCGGTGTCGAGGTCAGCGTTGAGCAATTCTTCGGCCGAGGCGAATATCCGGTGCGCGATGCCTTCAGCCCGCAGCAGTCGGCTGAGAGCTGTACGCACGCTCGCTTCATCGTCGACGATGAACACCGGCACGCTGTCAGGATCGATCGTCTCCTGATCCTCTGGCGCCAAAGGGCCCGGTGCCACCGGATGGAACAGGGGCAGGGGCGGTTCACGTTTTTTCAATAATCGGTAACCTCGGCGCGGGACCGTCTGGATAAGTTCTTTTTCCCCGAGCAGCTTGCGCAGCGAGGAAATCTGCACCTGCAGATTGTTTTCCTCGACGACGGTGTCGGGCCAGACCTGTGTGATCAATTCATCTTTGCTGACAATCCGGCCATCGGCGTGCATCAGCACCGAGAGGATTTCGAACGCCCGGCCCCCGACACGCAGCGGCCGTCCATCAAGAAAGGCTTCGCGCCGCTCCAGGGAAATAGTGGCTTGGCCGAGTCGGATCATGCGTTCCTCTGCACTGCGTGGATGGAGAGTGACGCCGGAGCATCGATTCATCAGAGGTACACGCTAGGGGACGGCCCCGCATAATGCAATTATCCCGAGGGATAACACACCGTGATTTCAGTGCGCAAAAACCATCGGCAACGGGGCAGCAAGACAGCCATCATGGTGCCGATTACGGACAGGATTACCGGCATGCAGCCGTTGGGCCAGAGCCTTGCGTATACTCCAGGGCTCAGCCCGAAACGAATCTTCAGCGGTGATTGTTCATGTCCAGCCGTCCTCTCTCATCATCCGGTTCCCGCAGTCTTGAGGTCGTCCACGATGAAGCCTGGCTGGAACGCTGCACCTTCTCCATGCTGCGCAGGCAAAATGACCTGACCTGGTTCACGCTTCAGGACCGGCCGTCGGGCACACACTGGCTTGCCGCCCGGGCACCGATTCAGCTGCCCGCCACGTGCCAGCGGCTGGAGCGCGATTTTCATCTGCGCCTGGATCCGGCATGGGCGATTGCACCTGTCGCGTTTATCCGCTCGGCCGAGGGGCCCTTGTTGATCTATCCCGCATCGGGGACGCCGCTGATGGATCTGATCGGTGACGCCGGGCTGCCGCTGGGGCGCTTGTTGGCCATCGCCGTGGCGGCGGCCAACGCGCTGGCCAGCGCGCAGAACGCGGGTGTGCGCCATGCCAGCCTGCTGCCCCACCATTTGATGGTGGAAACCACCGATTCGGTCAGACTCCTGGGTTTTCACAGTCATGCCGCAGAGGCGCCCACCGCTGAGTTGCCCGGTCTGGAACAATGGCCGTACCTGGCGCCCGAACAGGTACGGCGCGATGCCGCCAGTTTTGACGCGCGCAGCGATATCTACGCCCTGACCGTAATCCTCTATCAAGCGCTGACCGGCCGACTGCCGCTCACCGCCCGCGACCCCTCGCAATGGCTGCACGTGCACGCCGCCGTGCAACCGCAATCACCGGCAATTCATGTTGCCGATCTGCCGGAAGGCATCTGCCAAGTGCTGCTCAAAGGCTTGGCGAAGGAACCGGGTGCCCGCTATCAGCGCGCAGAGTCGATGGCCGCGGATCTGGCCTGGTGCCAACAGCAGTGGCTGGAGCACGAGCGCATCGATGGGTTTCGGCTAGGCGCCTTCGATGCGTTGCCTTCTGCGGCCCGCGGTGATGTTCTGTTCGGCCGCGAGGCCGAACGCATGCAGTTGATCGAGCAGATAAGTCAGGTGCGCAGCGATGGCATCGCCCGGGTCCTGCTGATCGGTGGCGCGCCGGGTGCCGGCAAGTCGACGCTGATCCACCAGGGTGTCCGGCCCTTGGCGCCCGGCTACTGGGCCAGCGGCAAGAGCAATCTGCTGCAGCAGGAAATTCCCTATGCGCCATTGGCAGAGATCCTCAAGTCGCTGATGACCCAACTGCTGGGCAAGCCGGCTCTGGAACTGGAGACGCTGGGCGAGCAACTGATCGAACGCCTCAAGGGACGGGGTAAACTCCTGGCGGAGCTGGCGCCCGAGGCCGAGCTGGTCATCGGTGTCGCGCCTGAACTGCCGAACATGCCGGCCCGGCATGCGCTTGATCGCGCCAATCAAACGCTGCTCGATGTTTTGGAAGTCTTCGCTCAGCCGGGACGACCCCTGGTGCTATTCGTAGATGATGTGCAGTGGGCCGACGACTCGACGCTGTCGTTCTTGCAAGCCTTCATCGCCCGGCCGCCCCGGCATCTGGCGCTCATTCTGGCGTACCGTGAGGCCGAATCGCAGTCCCTCCAGCGTGAGGGTGGATTGCTGCAGGTGTTGGAGCATGGGCAATCGTTACCCTGTACAAGCGTCATGCTGGGTCCACTATCGGTGCCAGCAGTCGCGGAACTGATCGCCGCTGAACTGGACACCGACCCCGAGGCTATCGAGTCGCTCGCACCAGTCGTGCACTACAAGACGGCCGGCAACCCTCTTTTCATCAGCCAGGTGTTGCGCGCGTTGATCGATGAACGTCTGGTGTGCTTCGACGTGCACGGTCGCCGCTGGGTCTGGAACCAGGAGGAGGTGGATGGTTACCGTTATGCCGATAACGTCGCGGACTTGATGGTGCAGCGATTCGAACGGCTGGCACCGATGGAACGCGAAGTGTTGCGCACGGCCGGATATGTCGGCGGGCGCTGTGATGAATCGCTGCTGCACCGGTTGTTACCGTGTGATCAGCAACAGATCAACCGTGAAGTGCAAAGTCTGGTCGATGCCGGTTTTCTGTTGCGTGAGCGCGAGCAACTGGTGTTTCCCCACGACCGTGTACTTGAGGCAGCCTGTCGGCTTGCTGCGCCAGCGGGACGCGCCGCCGAGCATGCCCGTATCGCCGTCGCCATGCTTGATCAGTGGGGTGAGCAGATCCATGAGCGTGTATTTGAAGTCGCCAGCCAGGTTCAGCGTATTGACGTGGATAAACTGGAGGCGCATCGCCGTGCCGCGTTCGTCGAGCTGTTGGTCGAAGCTGCCGAACGTGCCAGGGACACCGCGGCTGTCGAGCAGGCCGTGGGCTATCTGCGCACGGCCGAGCGTCTGCTCGGGCAGACCGGTTGGTCGAGCCTTTACACTCAGGCGTTTGCCACCCAATGGCTGACTGCCGAATGTGACATGCTGCTGGCCGATCTGGCCAGCGCCCAACACCGCCTCGACGACTGCCTGAATCACGCCACCACAGCGCTCGACCGCGCGAAAACCTATCGGTTACGGGCCACCTTGCGCACGTTGCACTCCGATTACGAGGGTGCGATAACCGAGGCGTTGACCGGGTTGGCCCTGCTGGATATTCCCCTGCAGCGCAAGCCCTCGCACGATCAGCTGAACCTCGTGTTTGCCCAGGTACGCGCACTCGTGGGCGCGCGCCGCATCGCCGATCTGGTGCATTTGCCCAAGGCCGAAGACCCGCTTGTCGAAGTGGCCATGGAGTTGCTCAGCACGTTGATTTCCTCGTTCTTCGTCAACGACGACATTCGTTTTCTGCATTTGGCGAAAATGGTCGAACTTACGTTGATGCATGGCACCACGCCGAGCAGCGGTTATGGGTTTGCCTGGTTTGGCGTGATGATTGCCGAGCGCTATGGCGAGTATGTGGACGGGCAGTCCTTCGCTGAAGTGGCCCTTGAACTCACTGACAAACACGGCTACGAAGCCGGACGCACAGGTACGCTGGTGGCGCTTGATCAAGTCAGCCCGTGGACCCGACCGATGGCGTACGCCCGACAGAAGGCGTTCGCAGCATTCGAGTGCGGTCAGGCCGGCGGTGACCTGGGTATGTCCTGTTATGCCTGCAACCACATCGGCTCCGATCTGTTGTTCATGGGCGAACCCTTACAACGAGTGTTGAGCGAACTGGAGCATGGCCTGGCCTGGGTGCGTCAGTTTCACTATATCGACATCGAACGCATCCTGCTGGCGCAACAGGCGTACGCCAGCGATCTGCGCGATGGGCGTCAGCACCGGCCGCTGACCGAACTGGACGGCACTGAACATGACCGTTTCGGCCCCATCGACCGCACCAGCGTGTCACAGCCGACTCTGTTCTGGACGTGGCTGTATTCAGGCATGTCCGCGTTTTACTACGGCGATATCCCTTACGCATTGCGGCGTTTCGAAGAGGCGGCCGCGCTGACCTGGTCCATTCCGGCACACATCAATCTCGCCGATTACTACCTGTTCTACAGCCTGGCGCTGGGCAGTGCGCAGGCACCGGGGGAGGTGGCCGAAAAACTGGAACAACTCGAACGGCAACGTCTGCGGTTTCTGTCATGGGTCGAGCTCAACCCGGCAACCTTTCGCAACAAATTGCTGCTGATCGAAGGGGTCATCGCCCGTTTACGCGGTCAGGAGCTGGTTGCCATCCGCTGTTTTGATCAGTCCCAGATAGCTGCTGCAGCGGCCGGTTTCATCCACGAGCAGGCGCTGGCGCATGAACAGCTAGCCGATATCTGCTTACCTAACGGGCTGGTGTCGGGTGCCAATCACCACCTGCGCGTCGCGCGCGACTGTTACAACCTCTGGGGGGCCAACAGCAAGGCCCGCCAGCTGGAAGCCTTGCACCCGTTTCTGAGCGCAGAGTCGTCGTTCGAACCTGTCCGGCCTGTGACCCAGGTCCGCCTCGATCTTGAAGTGGGAATCGAGGCGGCGCGCGCACTTTCGCAAGAGGTATTGCTGGAACGACTGGTCGAAACCCTGATGAACCACCTGATGATTCAGGCGGGTGCCGATCATGGCGTTCTGATGATTGTCAGCGGCGCCGAGCTGCAACTCGCGGCAACCGCTTCTGTCGAGGCCGGCAACGTGCGGGTCGCGCTGGACACCGGGCAGCCGCTCGAACAGATGGCGCCTGCCTCGGTGCTCAACGCCAGCAAGCGCACCCGCAACACTCTGGTGCTCGACGATGCCCGGGCAGATTGTCCCGAGGCCTACAGCGCCGACCTCCTACAGCGCCAGACGCGTTCCATGTTGTGCCTGCCGTTGCTCAGACAAGGCACATTGATCGGTCTGGTCTATCTCGAAAACAGCCTGGTCCCCAAGCTGTTCAGCGCCGAGCGCCTGACCATGCTGGAAATACTCGCCTCTCAGGCCGCCGTGTCACTGCATACCGCCAGGCTGTATGCACAGCTGGTCGAAGACACCCGACTGCGTGCGCAAATGGAAGCGGACTTGCGCAGTTCCCGGGCAGAACTGGCGCGTAGCTCGCACCTTAAAGTCATGGGCGAGTTGTCTGCTTCAATTGCCCATGAAATCAGCCAGCCGCTGCTGGGCATCTTGTCTAACGCCTCGGCGAGCCTGCGCTGGCTTAAGCGCGATCAGCCCGATCTGGAAGAGGCGATTCAGGGGCTGGAAGACATTCGCTCAGACAGCGCCCGCGCCGCCGATATTGTCCAGGCACTTCGCGCGCTCGCCAAACAGGCGCCGTTGCAACGGCTACCGGTGCAGATCGACGAGTTGATTGGTGAGGTCGTGCGCCTGACCGCCACCGATCTGGCGAACCGCAACGTGCAACTGCAAACCCGGCTTGATGCGCAATGCCCGGTTTGGGTCGATGCGGTGCAGATCCAGCAAGTGGTGTTCAACCTGATCACCAATGCGCAGGAAGCCATCGTCGGAGCCGGGTTGCCAGATGGACGCATCATCATCGGCTCAGCGGTCAAGGATGATCATGTTCAAGTCTGCTTCCAGGACAATGGGCCGGGAATTGACGCACCACAGCGCGAGCAAATCTTCGATGCGTTCTACACCACCAAAGGCAGCGGCATGGGGATGGGGCTGGCCATCTGCAGGTCAGTGATCGGTGCGCACGGCGGGACGCTGGTGGTCCAGGACAGCGAGCAGGGCGCCAGGATCTGTTTCAATCTGCCGATCGCGGCGGCCAGCGTCGGATAAAAAAAGGCCGCATGAGCGGCCAAAGGGGAGGAGTTCGTTCTGTTGGCCTCGATCAGTTCACGCGTGCAGCGCCTGCGCGCGAAGTTGTCGCAAGCCGTCGACCACGCTATCGGGGATTCTCCTGTCGGATATGTCTCGATCAATCATTGGTGTGTTGGGACGTCGGTTTGTGATCACGTGATCAACGGCCCGCCGCCAGGCCTTGGGTGTCATCCCTTCCAGCCGGCTAAAGGTGTGGGTGAAATGCGAGTGGTCCGCGAAACCGCATTCATAGACGACGTCGGTGATCGGCATCGAGGTGATCAGCAGGCTTTTGGCTTTTTCGATTTTCATCCTCACCAGCCAACCTTGGGGTGAGTGTCCGGTACTTTTTTTGAACGCCCGGGAAAAATGGCTGCGCGAAAGGTTGCAGTGTTCGGCAATCTCGCTGATGCGAACGCAACTGCCCATATCACGCAGCATCAGTTCCTTGGCGCGGCGCTCTTGCCAGCTGGACAGGGCGCCCAGCGGTCTCGCAAGTTCACATGGATGGTCTGAATTCACCGATTGCGGGTTCATGGCGGCTCTCCTGATCGTTAGGGAAAGTCTGTCCGCCGGCGACCTTTAAAGTCCTTAATCAAACCTTAAGAATTATGAAACGCCGCGACCGATCGGCGTGGGTGATTAAAGCCATACGAGGCGCGCGCGCGTAGGGTGCTCAGCGGGGCGAGTCCCTTGCTCTATTTTTGGCTGAGCGCCGCGATCGATACCCCCGATGCCACAAACGTCATTCCTGCCCCCACGTCAGACCATTCACAAGTCGTGGCCGCTGGCGTAGAAAACCGGAAAGTGTAGTGGCGAAAGCGCCCATGGGCGCGAATCCAGCTGCCGTAAGTACAGCAAATCACACGCCGTACACCTGCATCTGGATACTCACTGAGCCGCGGTGCGGGTCGACAAACTGCGGAATGAATGCCAGCACGAAAAGGCCCAACCATTTAAGTATTTCCAAGCTGTCTGGCTTAGGGGCTGCATTCTATTTTGGCAAAACCTCAGAGGCGCCGAACGGGCGGCGCCGGCTCCCCCAACAACATCCTTTGCCGCCAGGCGGGTGCGCTGGTGGGGAACAGCACTTCGTTCGGTCGCCAGCGAGCAACGCCGAAGGCGGCCGCAATACGCTGGCGTTGCTGGCCCTGGACAAGGACGCGCCGGTAACTGTTCTCGCTCTGCTGTAGCCCCAGCACATAGCCCATGCCCGCCTGGAAATCGCCTCCATGGGCTCGCCACCAGGCGGCGATCAACTGTGGGTCGGGCCAGGGCAGGTTTTCATCGGGGTCCATGGCGACATTAGCGTCCTCAGGATCGTCGTTCGGGCCGGCATCGAAATCCGGCAGGTCCTGCAATTCCAGGTCGAGCAGCGCCAGGTCAGCGCCAGTGATCAGACTGAAGGCTTCGCCGGCGACGCGGGCATGAGGCAGGTCGCTCATCTGCTGGATCAACCAGGGCACACTGAACGGGTCGCCCAGCAGCCCGATGACCTGGATGCCGATGCGCTGCTGCTCAGGGTTCTCTATCAATTGGCGTATCCAGGCGATGCTGTTTTCACGCTTTTGCCAGGCCAGCAATACGCAGAGCGCTCGGTACTGGAACTCGCCCGGTTGCTCGGCGAACTGGCGCAGCGGTTCCAGGGCGTGCTCATCGCCCATCTGTGCGGTGGCCCAATTGGCCCAGAAGCGCGTGGCTGGATCCGGGTGTAGACGGTGGGCACGAATTGTCGGCATCAGGTCACGACGACGCAGCTCGCCGGCAGTGCGGGCGGCACGTGCCAGCACGCTTGGGTCGGCGTGGGAAAGTCCGGTAAGCAGGGCAGGGCCAGGGTCGTAGCGGTGCATGCCGCAGGCGGCCAGGCCGAGGCGGTGGAACAGGGGTTCAGGGGAGGCGAGCATGCGGTCGATCCAGGGCGAGATCAGTTCCCACTCCAGCCAACCGAGTGCGGCCGAGAAAAAGCGCTCGGCTTCGGGGTATTCGTGCAGATGTACACTGAGCTTGTAGAGTGCGACGCTATTGCCGGACTCGAAGGCTAGCACGACGGCGGCAAAGACTTCTGCGCGGGTATTCGGCCGGAACTGCAGCAGAGTCTCCAGACCGGCTGAACCGGCGACCCTTAGGCCATCGAGATGGGCCTCGATACGCCGTTCAAGGGTGTGCAGGTCGTTCAGGCTGTAGTGCGGGGCACACACGGCATGGTCACGAAGATCGACGAGAAAACCGGCTTCGTCGGCGTGTTGATCGATCACCAAGGAGACTATTTTCAATAGGGACTTCTCAGTTATGGAGTGGCGTATTTTAAAATTGAAAGCGTTTAAATGTTATCTGGATATATAACCTGCGCCCAAGATGCATGTGCAACATTGCCATCAGCGGATAACCCGGATGACCGCCTTCACCTGTCGAGTAGTGCGGCTCGATCAGGAACAACTCCTTGCGGGTCTGCTTGCGCTTGGCGGCGCACTCAGCACCGACGAAGGTCATCTGCTTCATGGCTAAACTGGGATAGCGGAGTCGGCGTATTTCACCAGAAACGTGATCTCTTCAGGTCTAACACAGGCGGAAAAGCAAAGCGAAGCGACTCTCTCGTGCACCTCGGCAACTGCCACTGCCTGAAACCACCTTGTTGCTAGGTTTCAACGACCTTTCCAATTTCCACTAGGTGTTTAGGAAGAGGAGCGGAAAATTGCCGAGCGCCTACCGTGGGAGTCCCTCCCCCCTAAGTCTCCTTCACTGGTCGAAGAAGCTCAGCAGTGGTTTCCAGCGCTGGCCGTCGAACTCGAACAATTCCTTGCCTCCGACCGACCAGAGCCCCTCTTCAGTGGTTCTCAGGCGGTAAGTGGAGGAGGGGAATACCTCATCATCGGGTGGCGCGAGGGGAATCAGTTCATTGCCGACGATTTCATAGAGCCGACGCATATCGGATACGAACACGCGCCCGGCGAAAGAGGCGACACCCCACAGCTTCTCGCACGTTTCGTCCTGCTCGATCAGGGTCCAGACATCACCGCGTCCCTTGAGAATGACGCCCTCGTCGCCCACAGCATATACCGAGCCATCCTCGGCGCAGACTAGATCGAAAAGGTCCAGGTTGGTCGGGGCGTCCAGGCGTTCCCAGCCGGCTGCTGTTCGTCGGCAGAGCAATCCTTGCCAGCCGACGGCATACAGCTCATCGCTGGAAAAGGCCGCCACCGCTTCCACGGCCAGATCCAAGGCTTGTTCGCCTGGTAGTAAGGGAATCGTTTCCGCTTCCCAGAGGGTCCAGTCGCGGCTGCAGTACACCTGTAGGACCGTACCCACCACCAGTGTAAAATCCGCGCCTATGGTCCTGATTGAGCGTAGCGGGCCCTGCGGCTCCACCCCCTCGATGGACGGAAGCTCATGGAAGCTCTGGCCGTCGAACCGAACGAGCTGCCCAGCCTCTCCCAGATAGATGGCTTGTGGATAGGGACGGATCTGGCGGATATCGACCGAACAGGCGTTCCACTCGACAGGAATGGAGGTTAGCTTGCCGGCCTCCAGCCAGCTGAGCACTGCATTGGGTTCGTCCTGTTGAAACAGCTCATCGACGGAGACGATCAAGGCGCCACTGCCGGGCGCGACGAGCCGTGCATCGACAAGCGTCATGCCAGGAATCTGTCTTGGAATCTGTAATGGCATGGGGGGCGATCTCCCTATCTAACCGTTCATTAACGCGGTGGACCGCGCCAGCACGCCTTTCTTCGCCCTGCCTGTTTTCCCCATCCCGTAAGAGGAAGGGCGTAAGGTCGCGTTCGGGTCGGTCCGCGCCTCCTGATGGTAGTCCATGAGTTGTGCCTTGAGGCATGCTTCCGAGCAGCCCTTGAAAGTGGTGGAGGCTGATTTCGCACCTATGGTTGCGGCTTCATCTAGGCTCATCTCGCTAGATCCACGGGCCTTCATCGCCACCTTGCGTCTTGCCGAGAGCACCCCGTGAGTGCTAACCGTGGCCGCTTCGCCTTCGGCGCACAGACAGGGTGCCTTGTTGGAGTCGTAATTGTCCCAGCCCGGTCTTTTTCCACCACTCTGACGGTCCGCTCCGGCCTCGACGATGCATTTCACTTCGATGAGGTGGTCGGGCGTCTGGCCGGGACAGCAATGGCCGCTGTCGTAGGGGGTGAGAAAGCAACGCATTGCCCGCTGGCAGGGTCTCTGCGAGGCGCCGCCCAGCCGCCTTTCTAATTGCCTAATGTCTTTACGGATATTATCCAGCGTCTGTTTGTTCGCCCCACCCCTGCGCTCCCTGTCAAATTTCTTGCGCTCATCGGCCACCTGCTGGCCCTCAGGCGGGCAGGTCGCCTTCCGGTTCAGATCGTCCCCGCAGGCCTTCTTTGCAGCGTCGATCTCGTTGTTGCACTGGCCCGTCTTCATGCCGAGCGCCATGCGGTCCAAGTATGTCCAAGGTACAGTATTACCCGGATCGGAAGCGTGGTTATGGGTCGTCATATCCATATGCCGAACCACATTCTCCCCCTCGAACTTCACATCCATCGACCAGGAGGTGAAGTACACCTTGCCTTTGATCTTACCGGTGATCACACCCTTCTTCGGCGCACAGCCTGCTTCATCTCCATAGCTGGTCTTGAAGTAACTCTTGTTCTTGAGCATCACTTCCTTACCACTGATCTTCACCGTCCGACTTCCCTTGGTCGTGTCCTTGGCCATGCCGGTATTGGGGTAGGGGATCGGCACCCCGGGCGGGGTGGGCGGAGCCTGGGGCGGGGTGAAGCAGACATCCGGAAAGCAGGCGATCGACTTGCCAGCCGCCGCCTTGCAAGAAACTTCCATATTGTTGGCGTAGACCTCATTCGCCATCACGCAGCCCTCACAGTCTGGTAACTGAGCATCGCGGCGGCGCGTTCGCCGGCGTCGTTGCCCAAGTGGCAGAAGATATTCGGGCCTTCGCCATAGCCCTTGCGGCTGGCGGCCAGTGCCACGGCGAGCATCGCCGGGCCGATGGCGGCGCCGACTTCGCCGATGCAGTCGGCGGGGTGCCAGAGGTGGAAGAACTCCTTGCGCACGCGCAGGGTGCGGCTCAGGGCCAGGGACGCTTCCTTGAAGTAGTACTGCTCGCCGGAGATGTCGGTGAGCCGATAATCCATTTGCTCCAAACCACAGCCGACTTCGCTCAGGGCGGCGCGTACGGCTTGAGTCAGGCCGTCGGCGCGAAGGGGAATGTCTTCGGCCTCCACCGTGGCCTTCTCCATACCGAACCCCAGGCCGATGCAGGCCAATTGCGGCTCTTTGCTGGCAACGGGGGCGGCCAGCACCACGGCGGCGGCGCCTTCGCCGGGGATAAATCCGTTGGAGTTCTGGCTGGTGAGCAGGCGTTCGCGTGCTTCGAAAGCGGCCAAGGTCGGTCCGTTGAGGAAGGAGTCGACGCCGGCAATCAGCACATGGCGATGGCCGCCCTGGTAGATCAGCGTGCGTGCATTCAGCAGGGCCACGGCAGCGCTGACCCGACCACGGGCAATGACGTTGGAACCGGGATGAAAGCGCAGGCCCAGTTCGGCTTCGATGGCGTGCAGCAGCCCCTTATCGAGACCATCGAGGCGGCCGGGGCGCTCGACTTCCGCCACCCCCAGCAGCAGCGGGGTCTTTTCCGGGTCGACGTTGGGGGTGCTTTGCAGCGCCTCGGCGATGGCGCGGGCGGCCATCTTGATCAGCTTGGTGCGGCCGCGCCAGGGCTGTTCCAAAGGCACGCTGGCGGCAATCAGCCATTCGCCGCCTTGGTCGATAAAGCGGGTTTCCTGGAAATTGTCGATGGCGCAGCGGATCGCCGCGCAGCTCGCGGGTGCGCTGAGGCCGACAGCACTGACCATGCCGGAGCCGATGATGCAAAGCACGGTCATCAGTCCGTCTCCTCGGGTGTGTGCTTGTCTTTTACCAGGGAGGAGAGCGACGGGTAGTAATCCTTGCCCAGTTCACGGGCGCGCCACCAGCCCGTGGACATCGTGCCGACCAGCACCTGAGCGATCTCGAACATGTTGCGCCGTAGCGGACGGGCGACACGCCAGGTCAGCTGCACCTGGAGCGCGTCGGTGTCGATCAGCAGGGTGTCGATCACCGCCTGCACAGTCTCATGACCGCCTTTTTTCAGGAAGAAGGTCACCGGCACGTCGATTTCGGGGATGCGAAAGCCCGCGCGCTCCTGGGGCGTGAGGTTGAGCAGCAGCACGTCCTCGCCGCCTCGCAGATAGTGGATCTGCTGATCGTCAGGGGCCGCCTGAAAGTAGCGGCGGTCGAAATCACTCGGCAGAAACGGAAAGCAGTCGGCCAACCAGGCATCGTCGTAAGTACCGGCGAAGCGGGCGCGTTGCGGCCAGCTGCGGCCGATGGGGCCGAGGGCCATCGGGCGGTAGTCGCCAGAGGGACTGTCGATCGCCTTGCCCAATTCCTCGGTGTTCGGCATCGGCATGCCACCGATATCAGCACTACCCATATGGCGTGGGAACCAGCCACAACCGGTCGGATTGTCCAGGTAGCAGTGACGCATTTCGGAGTCTTTGGCCATCGGATGACTGCCGCCAAAGGCCTGGGCATAAGAGATGTGCTGCTCGGTGAAGGGCTGCGGCAAGCCGGGAGAAACGCCCAATAGCCCCGGTTGCCACTGCCGGGGGCCGAGGACGGAAAAGGCTTTGCTCATCTGACCGACGCGAATGCCCGCAGCCAGTTGCCTCACGGGCCGCCCGCCTGGGGCATAGGCCTTGCCTCGCACCAGCACATCGCAGAATGGCTTGATCGGGGCGAAGTCCATTTCCTGCAGCGGGGCGCTGAGACCAGGCTCGCCGAGGAAGGTATCGGCCATCAGCAGCGGTTGCTGGCTGTCGGCGAGGGTCGCCGCGCGGCCGTCCAGCGGCAGATTGAAAGTGCCTTTGGCCACCACCACCAGGGATTCGCGGCCATCGGGCTCCATGCCCTGGGTATAGGCAGCAAGCAGTTTGCTGGCGTTGAGCAGTTCCATGGGCCGAATACCTGTCTAGTTGATCTGCACCGAACCACCCTTGATGCGGTTGACCCCGCTGGAGCGGCTGGACAGGTAGGCGCCCTGGATAATCACTTTGCCCGCTCGGGTCAGGGTGATACTGGCCTTGCCGCAACGCAGCACGATCTCGCGTTCGGCACTCAATTCCAGGCGCTGGTCGTCCAGTTGCACGCAGGCAACCGGTGCGGGCGCCGCGGTCTGGCCAAGCAGGCGGCCGATCACTAGCGGGCGGAAAGGGTCGCCATCTTCGAACATCAGCGCCACCTGGGTGCCGATGTCTGCAGGGGCGAGCAGGGTGGTGCTGCGGGCGGCGATGCTCTGTTCCTCGGGGCAACCGGGGTAGGTCACCAGGGGCGCACTGGCTTGCGGCAGGTCGAGCAGGACGCCGATGACCACGCCATCGATGCGGGCCTGGGTGGGTAGTGGGTATTGAACCGTCATACGCGTGACTCCTAGTTTTGCAGGATCTTGCGTCCTTTGATCACCACGTTCTTGTTGGCCTTGATGTTGATCGCGCCAGAGCCGTCTATGGTGATGTCCTTGCCGCGGATGCTGATGGTGCCGTCCTTCTTCATGACGATGCTGGCTTTGCCGGTGGTGATGGTCACCGAGTCACCGGCATCGATGACAAGGTCCTTGCCCACCGTCAGCGCATCGTTGTTGTCGATATCGGTCGTGCGTCCTGCACCGACCTTGCGCGATTCGTTTGCCTTTACCGTGGTTGAAAGATTGGCACCCACGTCCACCGAGCGGTTGGCGCCCACATTGGTCGACTGGTAGAGGCCCACATTGACGTTTTGGTAGGCCCCGACATTCACCGTTTGAAAGGCACCGATGACAACTTCCTGCGCTGCGCCGATGGCGATCGTCTCGTTGATACCTACCGCATGGGTGCGCTGCAGGGTCACGGTCGCGGTTTCGTTGGCGCCGACGCTGATCGTGCGGTTGCTGCCAATGTTGATGGTCTCGTTGCTGCCGACGCGTTCCGTACGGTTGACGCCAATGGTGATGGTCTCGTTGTTATCGACGGTTTCGGTGCGGTCGTGTTTGACGTGCACGGTTTCGTCGTTGTCGATGCACTTGCTGCGGTCGTGGCCGACCCAGTGGGTCTCGTCGTTCTCGACCTCGATGTCCTGGTTCTTCTCGGCGTGGATAAACAGTTGCTCCGCGCCTTTCTTGTCTTCCATGCGGATTTCATTGAAGTTGGCCGGTGAGCCGCCCTTGCTTGAACGGCTCTTCACGCCGCTCTGGGTGGCATTGGCCGGCAGCGTGTAGGGCACGGTCTGTTCGGCGTTGTAGACGCGGCCGGTGATGATCGGCCGATCCGGGTCGCCTTCGAGAAAACTGACAATCACTTCCTGACCGATTCGCGGGATCTGCATCGCCCCCCAGTTCTTGCCGGCCCAGGCCTGGGAGACGCGCATCCAGCAGGAGCTGTTCTCGTTGGATTGGTCGTGGCGATCCCAGTAGAAGTGCACTTTGACCCGGCCATACTGGTCGGTCCAAATCTCCTCGCCATTGGGGCCGACCACCACCGCGGTCTGTGGCCCTCGGACAATCGGCATGGGGGTCAGGGGGAGGGGGTGGAAAACCTGGCTGGCATCCATGCAAGCGAGTTCGCCCACGAACTGCTCGGAGAGATCCTGGGTGCCACTTTCATAGGGCTCCTGGTGGATGTGGTAGCGCGCGCTGACCACCAGGTATTCGCGGTTCTGGTCTTCGCGCTCATAGCCGGTCAGCGAGAACAGGTGGCCGGAGCCCAGTCCGCGGGCACGGCCGCGCAGTTGTACGCGCTCGAACTGGCTGTGGATGGCTTCGATGCGGGTACGCGCATAGTGCTCGCCGTCATTGCTCTGTGCGTATTCACCGGGGTAGTCGTAGAGCGGGTAGTCGCCGTTGCTGTGGCTGCGCGACACACTGGAGCGCACCTCAAGGTTGGCGCGGGGGCGCTGGAAGTCGTAATCGTTGAGCTCCAGCGAACCGGGTTGGACTTCCCGCGTCAGTTGCCAATCGTAGAAATGATCGCGCTCGCGCATTTGCCGATCGGGTGGGTAGAACGGCACTGAGTCGTAATCTGCCACCGTGGAGTGGGCGCCATAGGCGTCGGCCAACACCAGTACATGACGCGCTTGCTCATGGCGGAAGTAGTAATAGATCCCTTCCTGTTCCATCAAGCGGCTGACGAAATCGAAGCTGGTTTCGCGGTACTGCACGCAATATTCCCACTGGCGGTAGCTGCCGCTCAGGCTGTCTTCGAAATCGGAAAAACCGAGGTCGCGGAACACCTGCTTGATGATGTCCGGCACCGTATTGTTCTGGAAAATCCGGCAATCCGAGGTGCGCGTGAGCAGCCAGAACCAGGGCCGCAGGCTGACGTGGTAGCCGGCGAACTGGCCATGGCCGGTCAGTTGTCGACAGCTGCAGGCAATGCCGTGGAAGTAGCGTTTGCCGCCGTCGTGCAGTTCCAGGGTCAGGCCCATCGGCTTGCCCAGCAAATGGTCGAACGTGATCGCCCGGTCTTCGGAGGTGAGGTTCAATTCGTAGTGGAACAACCGCCCCAATTCTTCGTTGCCTTCCATGCTCCGCAGCAGCAGGACATCGCCGCCGAGGGGGCAGTTGACCTGCACCAAACGGTTGTTTTGCGTGATTGCCATGCACGGCTTCCTCTGCCTCGTGTTTGGGCGTCAGTCGGCCGTCTCGAATACATAACGCAACGTACGACTGAATCCGTTTCCAGCGGATTAACCTTTTGCCCAACGCCTCTTTGGCGTTATCTCTAATCCTTACAATTCAAGGAAGTGTTAGCGCTGTTCAATTCTTGTCAAGAAACTCTCCGACCAGTGGGGTGAACACCGAGGCGTTTCAAGATCGGTGATCGGAGGTCATTATTTAGTATCTTTGGTTATAGGCTTTATTCTAAAAAGTGAGTACCCGCGCAATTTATTCAGCGCGAATTCAATCGTGCTTATGAAGAGCATCTTTCAAAGTTGCGTAAAGGATGAGTACTGTAAAACTAAAGTTCGCGCACTTTTAACCACCGAAGACCTGATGACAGCAGAACCGACTATCCTTTCGGATAGTGAACGCTGCACTCTTGGCAAAAAGGGACGCCATGCCAGACTATGATCGCGCCATCGGCTCCACACCCGGCATTACATACGGTGATCGAACCTGTCTGATCGGGCCCTGGTTACTCAGGCCCTGGCTACTCCGGATGGCTTCAATTACGGTTTTCTGTCTTTTCACGGCAACACCCGGATACGGCCAGAACCTGCCAACCGCGGCAGGTATCGAAAACGCCACGGTAACGGTGATTCAAGCGCAGGAAATCGTTTCCAGGGCCACCCTTGAAGCCGTTCGCTGGAGCGGCCCTGAGTCCGGCCCGAAAGCCCAGCGGGGCAAGAGCATCGCCCTTGTCGCAGAGGATTTGCGTAACGGAGGCATCGTCGGTGTCGCGCAGGGCGCTCGCGAGGCAGCCAAGGCGATGGGCTGGACGCTGAAGATATTCGATGGCGCTGGATCATCGGCCGGGCGCGCAAAGGCCTTCTCCGATGCGCTGGCAGAGAAACCCGACGGCCTCATTCTGTGCGGTTCCGATGCCCTTGAGAACAATGCGGCGCTGATCCTCTTCGCCAACAGGGATGTGCCGGTGGTTGGCTGGCACGCCGGGGCACGCCCCGGGCCGATTGACGGCACGCCGGTGGCCATGAACGTCACGACCGACCCGCTCGAAGTGGCTCGCCTCACGGCCATGGCGGCAGTGGCACAGTCAAACGGACACGCCGGCGTGGTCATCCTGACCGACTCCAAGTACAGCATCGCCATGGCGAAAGCCAAGGCCATGGAAAACGTCATTCGGGCCTGTCGAGAATGTACGTTGCTGGAAGTGCGCGATGTGGCGATCTCCGAAAGTGGCGAGAAGATGCCGGCGCTCACCAAGGAGCTGCTTCAGCGCTATGGCAAGCGCTGGACCCACACGCTGGCCATCAACGATATCTATTTCGACTACTCGATTGCCTCATTGACCAACGCCGCAATGCCCAGTGACGGCATCAGTCTGTTATCTGCCGGTGATGGCAGCGCCTCGGCTTTCTTGCGCATACAGGCAAAAACCTACCAGACCGTCACCGTGGCCGAGCCGCTCAACCTGCATGGCTGGCAAGTGATGGATGAATTGAACCGGTTGTTTGCAGGGCAGCCGGTGAGCGGCTTCGTAGCACCGATTCACTTGGTCAATGCCGACAATATTGCTTTCGACGGCGGGAAGAAATTCCAGTACGACCCTGACAATGGTTATCGAGACATTTATCGCCACCAATGGAATCCCTGACATTGGACGTTATTTCCCGGCTCGGACGCCGGCTATTGCCGCAGTCGTTGCGCGCACAGTTCACACTGGCGTTCCTGACGCTGGCGCTGCTGATCCTGGCGGGTGGTGCCACAGCGGTCTACGCGTTGCGCACGTCAAACAGCGCCACCCGCCAGCTGACGGATGAACGACTGGTGCGCATGCAAAATGGGCAAGACATGGTGCAGCGGACCTTGCTGATCGAACGCCAGACCGATCAGCTTCTGACAACCCGTTCCCCCGACGCCCTGCGTTCAAGCTATGCGGCGACCGTCGAACAGCTTGAAGCCCTTGATCAACTGGTGCAGGAGCTGACTGCCGCGAACAGTGGCGAGGCGATACTCGACATGCATCAGTCGAGTCAGATGTTCCGCAATACCGCCAACATCGTTGCGCAACTGCGAGAAAGCCTGTTGCAGACCGAGGTCACCTTCGAGCAAGCCCTGGAGGATCACGCTGCCCGGTTAACCGCGACCAAGTCCCGGTCCAGCCTGGAACTGGCGGTGTTACTTTTCGATCTGCCGCAGGCTAATGACAGTGATGCCGTGCAACGGCTGCGGATCCGATATGAGCGCCTGTCACGCGCCGCTGGCAAGTTACCCGACGCTGATGGGGAAACGCCCGATCTCTTCTCCCTGCGCCTGAGACTCATCAATCAGCACAGCGTCATCCAGCGCTTCAATGAGGAGTTGAAGAATGAGGCCGGGGTTCTGGTCGCGGTGGCCCGTGCGCAATCCAGTGCTTACACCGAAGACTATCGCGAAGCCGTGCAGCGCCTGGTCGAGGCCTCAAATCGTAGCCAGCAATGGGTGCTGATCATGTTGGGCGCCAGCCTGGTGTTCGCCTGGTTCGTGACCCGGGTCTTCATGGGCCGTCATGTGCTTGTGCGCCTGAATGAAATAAGCCGGCAATTGCGTCAGGAACGCACTGACAAAACGCATTTGATGATGGTGGAACATGGGAAAGACGAGATCGGCAACATGGCTCGCGCGGTGAATCAATTCCTCAAAGACCGTCTTCAGCTGGAAAAAAAGACGGTCCAATTGAGTATCGCCACAGAGCGGCTCGCCCTGCAAAACAACCGATTAGAGCAAGAAGCCATCATCCGTGCCGGACAAGGTCATGTCCTGGAGCTGATCGCCAGGAGCACCGAGCTTGCAGAAGTCCTCGAGAGTCTGGCTCACCTGGTCGAGTCCCAACTGGAGGGGATGATGGTGTCCATCCTGGTGCTGGATGAGGATGGCAAACACCTGCTGCACGGGGCTGCCCCCAGTTTGCCGAAAGCCTATAACCAGCTCATTGACGGGATTGCGATCGGTCCAAACGTCGGCTCTTGCGGCACCGCGGTGTATCGACGAGAACCGGTCATCGTCACGGATATCGAGCTGGACCCGCTGTGGGAGGAGTACCGATCAGCCGCTGCGCCCTATGGATTTCGCGCCTGCTGGTCGACGCCGATTCTGTCCCATGAGCGAAAGGTATTGGGTACGTTTGCCTTGTATTCCAACACCGTCCGCAGCCCTAGCTCGACCGAGACGCGACTGATCGACATGGCGACACCTCTTGCCGGTATTGCGATAGAACGCCAACTGACCGAAAAGCGCATTCGCTATATGGGCGACCATGACGCACTGACCGGGCTGCCGAATCGCACACTGCTCGAAGACCGTCTCAAGCAGGCAATACTTTATGCCCAGCGCTACAGCCGGCTGGTGACGGTGGTGTTTCTCGATCTGGACAAATTCAAACTGGTGAATGACAGCCTTGGGCACAGCGCTGGAGACGTACTGCTGAAAACCGTCGCCCAGCGCATGCAGGAGTGTGTGCGCCGCACCGACACCGTCGTGCGACTGGGTGGCGACGAGTTTGTGATCATCCTGTTCGACCAGCCCTCAGACCTCGACGGCGTTACTCCAGCCCTGCACAAGATCCAGGAAGCCATCCTGCAGCCGATTCAGCTCAGCGGGCATACACTCCACGTCACCTGCAGCATGGGGTTGGCCACCTACCCAGCCGACGGCAGCGATACCGACACGTTGCTCAGCAATGCGGACGCCGCCATGTACCGGGCCAAGGAACTGGGTCGCAACAGTTACCAGTTCTATACGAGCGAGATGAATAACAAGGATCAGGGCAAGCTCGCCATGCAAGACGGGCTACGAAACGCACTCAACCATGACGAGTTCCTGCTGCTGTACCAGCCACAGGTGGATTTGCAGTCAGGTCAGATTATCGGCGTAGAAGCACTGATCCGCTGGCAGCATCCCGAACTCGGCATGGTGTCTCCAGTCAAATTCATTCCGCAGGCCGAAGAGACCGGGTTGATCGTGCCCATAGGCGATTGGGTGATTCATACCGCGTGTAGACAGAACAAGGACTGGCAGGATGCGGGCTGGCCGCCGATCACCATGTCGGTGAATATTTCAGCACGCCAGTTCATCGAAAGGGACCTGATCGACCGGGTGAGGCATGCCTTGCAAGAGACCGGTCTGGACCCGATGTACCTTGAGCTGGAGCTGACCGAAAGTCTGATCATGCAAGACCTTCAGCAAGCCATCAGCAAAATGAAGGAATTGCAATCAATGGGGATCAGTCTGTCGATCGACGACTTCGGCACCGGCTACTCCAGCCTCGCGGCATTGAAAAGCTTCCCCATCGCAAGACTCAAGATCGACCAGTCTTTCGTGCACGATCTGCCCGACAACGAGAACGACAAAGCCATCGCTACCGCAGTGATTTCGTTGGGGCACCAACTGAACCTCAAGGTCATAGCCGAAGGTGTCGAAACCGAAGAGCAGCAAACCTTCCTGCGTGAAAACGGCTGCGATGAAATTCAGGGCCACTTTTTCAGCAGAGCGGTCAGCGCAGAGGAAATCAGTCTATTACTGCGTACGCCCCGATTGCCTCAATCGAGCTGTATTACCAGCCCTGACGCGGTAAGGCGAAAACGCGATGTAAAACGTCCACGCAGTCCAATGCCCGGGCATTAATGACTTGGCGTACGGTAAAACGCTGCTGTGTCGACCTGCGGCAAAAAAGGCATCGGCGATTTTTCTGCTGCTCACCCAACTGGTGACCAGAGAAACCACCAGAGTGGCCAGCACCGGACGACGGAATTTCGCTTCAGCATTTTTGATGGACTGTGGCATGGCACGCTCGGCATTCAGCAAGAGAGAAAACTTGCATCTGGCATGAACCATGGTGCCAATCTCGATGAGCCGGGTAGTGTGGCAGGGGAACGACCTATGAAGGCCGTCCCCATGCCGATTGTGGCGCAAACCACTTGAGGTCGGTGCTCTCGCGTATTTTCGCCGGTCAACTGCGAGCTTCTTCGGTCAGCTCAAACACCTCTAGTCATCGATTAAAGCGCTCGACCAATGAATACTGAGTATTAGCCGTCCGGGTCAATTCCTTGCTTAACTCTGCCGAATGATGGGCCTGCTCTGATGTCTGATCTGCCAGGTGCGCGATGGTGGTGATATTACGGCTGATTTCCTCTGCAACGGCGGTTTGCTCTTCAGTGGCTGCTGCAATTTGGGTTGTCATATCAGTGATATTGGCGACCGCTTCACTGATACCTACCAACGCTTTGTCTGCTTCAAGCACCCACGTCACACCTTCTTCGGCCTGACGGCGACCACTTTCCATTGTTTGCACGGCGTTATCGGAAGACATCTGGAGCTTGGTTATCAGGCCATGGATTTGCGTCGTGGATTCAGAGGTGCGCTGCGCCAACTGACGCACCTCGTCCGCCACCACGGCGAAGCCTCGCCCCATATCACCAGCGCGCGCAGCTTCGATCGCGGCATTCAAGGCCAGTAGGTTGGTTTGATCGGCAATGCCTTTGATGACATCGACCACGGTTCCGATTTCATTGCTGTCCTTGGCCAACTGCGCGACCGTCTGCCCGGTTTCGCCAACCACTGCGGACAGTCGCTGGATCGCTTCGCGGGTATCTCGGGCCACATCGCGTCCGCGTCCGGTCAGCAAGTTAGCTTCTTGGGAGGCGTCAGCGGTGCGTTGGACATGGCTGGCGACTTCTTGTGTGGTCGCCGCCATCTGATTGACCGCTGCGGACACTTGTTCGGTCTCGACACGCTGGCGATCAAGACCCCGTGAGCTGTCGGCGGCCAATACATCGGACCTCCCGGCTAGTCCGCTGAGTTGCTCCGCGGTGTCCTGCAGACGTGTAAGACAGGTCTTCAGGCGCGCGGCCTGGCTCACAAAGGCCGTTTCAAGGCGTGCCTGAGGGCCACACTCGTCGCTGTACATTTTCGCGATCAGTTGATCGGAGGTGGAGGGTTCAGCCATCTGTAGCAAGCGCAATGTCCCCTGTTTTTGCCAGCGCGTGACGATCAGTCCGAGCGGTGCAGAGACTGCTGCGGTGATGGCAATGGCCACGAAGGTGTTGAGTAAGACACCACTCAAAGCCCCCGCCAAGCCCATAACCAGGAATGGCAACCAGCCAAGCAGGGCCGGTTGCCACTTGTCACGCGCGGGGATGGCCGCCTTGCCCTGACTGATGCGCTTGTAGAGGGATTCGGCGCGGTGAACTTGTTCGGCAGTGGGTTTGACCCTGACTGATTCATAGCCAACCACTTGGCTGCCTTCGAAAATCGGTGTGACGTAGGCATTGACCCAGTAATGGTCACCGTTTCTGGAGCGGTTTTTGACAATGCCCATCCACGGGTTGCCTTGCTTAAGAGCGCCCCACATATGGGCGAATACAGCAGGAGGCACATCGGGATGGCGGACGATATTTTGCGGTGCGCCAATCAGGTCGGCTCTGTCGAAGCCACTGATTTCTACGAAGGCGTCATTGCAGTAAGTGATGACTCCTCGAGCATCTGTTGTCGAGATGAGTTTCTGTTGAGGTGCAAGCGCGACCTCACGTTGCGTAACGGGTTGGTTGTTCCTCATTCCTGCAGCTCCCTGGGTCCGGTAAAAAAGCCATCGGCAGACGCCAGGAAAATGTGAGTGATTTTTTTAAAATTATATTTAACAACAATGAGTTACATAAATTTTGCTCGTTGGAAATCGGGTCCCGCTTAGATTTTTTTCCAGGTCCGTCCTCGACATCCAGGTTTACGCAAGGTTGTAGGAATGGCCTTGTCTGGATTACTTGATTGACGTCAACCGCCTGTGTCGGCCTGCGCTGTATTCTGCGCTGAAACCGACTGTTGGTAGCGCAAGGCTTATTGCTCATGACTGAATTGATGCTGACTCACCTCGACTCACTGGGACGCGTGCGAATGGTCGATGTTACGGATAAATGCGTGACGTCCCGAGAAGCCGTGGCTGAGGCATGGGTTCATATGCTTGCCGAGACCCGACAACTGATTGCCAGTGGTGCTCACCCTAAAGGTGATGTATTTGCGGTAGCGCGGATCGCCGGCATTCAGGCGGCCAAACGCACGAGCGAGTTGATTCCGCTCTGTCATCCGCTGCTTCTGAGCAGTGTTAACGTTGAGTTGAGTTTTGAAGGTGACCAACGCGTACGCATTGTTTCTCGGTGCAAGCTGTCCGGACAGACCGGCGTCGAGATGGAGGCACTGACCGCCGCCAGTGTGGCGGCCTTGACCCTGTATGACATGTGCAAGGCCGTGGACCGGGGCATGAGTATCGAATCGGTGCGGCTGTTGGAGAAACAGGGTGGTAAGAGTGGCCGGTATCAGGCGCCGCAACAATGAAGCTGAATGTTTTGTATTTCTCGCGGTACCGCGAAACGCTTGGCCTGGACGATGAAACGATTGAAGGTGATTTCACTTCTGTCGATCAGTTGCGTCAGCACCTGATACATCGGTCTGGCGTCTGGCAGGTGCTGGCCGAACAGAACCTCATGTGTGCCCGCAATCAGGACATGTGTGGGCTCGATGAGCCGTTGATAGACGGTGATGAAGTGGGTTTTTTCCCAACCGTAACGGGAGGGTGATTCGATGATTCGAGTGCAGACAGAGCGCTTCGAACCCGGCACCGAAATCAATGCCCTGCAGGCTTTGAGCCTGAATGTCGGTGCCGTGGTGAGTTTTGTCGGGTATGTACGTGACACCAACGTCGGACAAGAAGTCGCCGGGATGTTTCTTGAGCATTACCCCGGTATGACCGAAAAGGTCCTGGGCAAGATCGCCGACGAAGCCCGACAGCGCTGGCCGTTGCTCGGACTGGTGCTGATCCATCGAATCGGCGCGCTGCAACCGGGAGACCCCATTGTCTTTGTCGGCGTCAGCAGCAGTCATCGTCAAGCGGCTTTTGATGCCTGTGCGTTTGTAATGGATTACCTGAAAACCCGAGCGCCATTCTGGAAGAAAGAACAGGTGGCCGAGAGTTCCCATTGGGTCGAGGCTCGCCACAGTGATCGCGAGGCGGCGCAACGATGGGAGTGACGTTTCCCTCGCGGTGAGTGGAACGTGTTCAGCTGTATTGAGAGCGAGAATCCCATGCTCTATCCGCTGTTTCTGACATTGCACCTGTTTGCCGCGATGATTTTCATCGGCACGGTATTCTTCGAAGTCCTGTTCCTTGAAAGTATCCGCAAACAACTGCCGGTCAAGGTCATGTTACTGGTCGAGCAGGGTGTCGGTCGACGTGCACGCACCTTGATTCCATGGGTCTTGCTGGTGTTGTTCGGTGCCGGGTTGGGGATGGTCTGGCTGCGCTATTTACCGGTCCTTGCCACACCAATGGCCTCATCGTTTGGCACGTTGCTGATGTTGAAAATCGTGGTGGCCGTCAGCGTACTGCTGCATTTCCTGGTCGCCATGTTTTTGTTCAAAAGTGGCCGGATGAGTGCTCGATACCTGCATTTCATCCATGGCAGCCTGTTCTGCCACATGGTTGTCATTGTGCTGTTGGCCAAGTGGATGTTTTACCTGACGTGGTGACTGGGCATGCCTGGTGTCCGTTGCGCGACAAGCACTTTGCTCGCGCTTGATGCAAATCAAGGAGCATGGGTCGCCAGGCTCCGACACTGGCGGTCCGCAGCCAGTCTCGGAGACCCGTTATGCTCAATTCGTTTCACAGCCCTGGAGAGCTGAACGTCCGGTGCGATCAAGGCGTGCTCGACCCCAACGGCCATGTCGACACTGAAAAATTTCACGACGGCATCGGCTCTCTGGATTTGCATCGTGCATTGCGCGTCAGCCGTCAGAAGTGCCGTCCGCTGTCGCTGAACGTGCAACTGCCTTCTAACCTCAAGCGTGCCTTGTGGTCCCCTCGCGAAACTTCATGCGAGCACAGTGGTGTCGAACACTATCTTCAGCGTCTGCAACATGAGATCGACCTCGTCGGTTGTCATCTGGGAGCCGGGCAGCGGGTCGAGCAGTTCCATCTGGGGGGCGGAACACCCGCCATCGCCCAACTGAGACGGCTGATGAATCACCTTCGTGGCCGATTCAACTTTCTTGGACATGAGTGCGGTGACTACAGCATAGAAGTGGACCTTCACCATACGGATTGGTCGACCATGGGCATGCTGCGTGACCTGGGGTTCAACCATGTCAGCATCGGCGTTCCGGACATCGGTGCCGACCGTGCGATGTCGGTGGCCTGCTACCAGAATCCGGCACCGATCCATTCGCTTATCGATGCCGCTCGGACCTTCGGCTATCGATCCATCAATGTCGATCTGGGTTATGGCCATACCTGGCAGACGCCAGAAAGTTTTGCGCTGAAACTGGCGACCATCATCGAACTGGAGCCGGACCGGCTGCTGGTGTTTGACTATGCCCGGCCACCCCAACGCTATCGGCCAAAGACTGCAGACACAATCGGGGCGTTTTGCAGCGAGGAAGATAAAGGCGCCATGCGCCGGATCTGCTTTGAACAGTTGATCGGCGCCGGTTATCACTACATTGGCCTGGGGCAGTTTGTCCGACCCGATGACGATTTGGCGATTGCTCAGGAGCGCGGCCGATTACGTCGCAATTGTGAGGGGTTTACCCGTCACGGGCATTGCGACCATATCGGGTTCGGTTTGGGCGCTATCAGTCAGATCGACGGTTTGTATGCGCAAAACACCGACGAACTGGAACGGTACCAGCAGCAACTGGACATGGACCAACTGCCGACGAGTCGTGGCTGGCGCTGTGAGGAAGGGGATCAGGTCAGGCACATGGTCATGGAACGCCTGGCGTGTGATCTGGAGCTGGATATCCAGGCAATCGAGAGGCGTCATGGAGTCATTTTTCGCCAGTACTTTTTCACCGCCTGGCCTGTGCTTGAGCAATTGAGCCGTGACGGGTTGATTGAACTGTCTGACCGTTTCATCAGCATTCTTCCGGCCGGTCGGCCGCACGTGGATGCCGTCTGCAACCTGTTTGAAAAGGATTCGGACGGTGCGGGGCATGAACCCCATTACGAATGGATTGATCATGACAACTTCATTTGATTTCAATCGTGCCCTGGTCGAAAAGTATGACCTCCCGGGGCCGCGCTATACCTCTTACCCGACCGCGCCGCAGTTTCATCAGGCGTTCGCCGTCGATGACTATCAGCGTGCGGCCTCGGACAGCAACCAGGCGACAACGCCAAAATCGCTGTCGGTGTACATCCACATCCCGTTCTGCAAGAGCCTTTGTTACTACTGCGCCTGCAACAAAATCATTACCCAGAAAACCCACCGCGCCGTCGAGTACCTGACGTACCTCAAGCGCGAAATCGTGATGCAGGCTGCCTTGTTCGACCGCACCCGCAAACTCACGCAACTGCACCTGGGAGGTGGCACGCCGACCTATTTGACCGGCGAACAACTGGCTGACCTTATGGACTGCCTGCACCAGGCATTCGACATGGACGACAGCGATGACCATGAGTTTTCCATCGAGGTCGACCCTCGCACCATCAGTACGCAACAGATCCAGTTGTTGCGTCAGTTGGGGTTCAATCGTTTGAGCTTTGGCGTACAGGACTTCGATCCCGACGTGCAGGCAGCGGTCAATCGGCAGCAAAGTGAAGAGCAAATCCATGCGCTGGTCGCTGCGGCGCGCCAGGCGCGATTCAAATCGATCAGTGTCGATCTGATTTACGGCCTGCCATTGCAAACCGTGCAGAGTTTCGATGTCACCCTCGGCAAAATCATCGCGCTGCGTCCGGACCGGATTGCCGCCTACAGCTACGCCCATCTGCCGGAACTGGTGCGCGCACAACGGCTGATTCGTTCGGCCGACATGCCGCCACCGGAGCGCAAACTGGAATTGCTTGAACTGACTGTCCGTCGTCTGACTGAGGCCGGTTATATCTATATCGGCATGGACCATTTTGCCTTGCCGGACGATGAGTTGGCGTTGGCCCGGGCCAATGGCACGTTGCAACGCAATTTCCAGGGTTATTCCACCCATTCCGACTGCGATTTGATCGGTCTCGGGGTGTCCTCCATCGGCAAGGTCGGCGACAGCTACAGCCAGAGCGTCAAGGAGCTATCGCAGTACTACGCCCGCATTGATCAAGGCTTGTTGCCTGTGCATCGGGGTTACCGGTTGAGCGCCGATGATCGTCTGCGCCGTGAAGTGATCAGCGATCTGATGTGCCACGGCCGGATCGACTTCGGCAAGTTTGAAGCGGGTCATGACATCTGCTTTACCGATTACTTTGCCGATGCGCTGATGCAACTGGACGAGCATGTTCGCGATGGCTTGCTGCAGATTCACAAAGACGCGTTGGTGTTGTTGCCCCACGGGCATTTGATGATGCGCAGCGCCGCGATGGCGTTTGATGCCTATTTGGGCGCTGATCAAAAAGGCCGGTTTTCACGTACCGTTTGAAGTCCCCAGTGCTGGCGTCCGCGATGCCAGGAGGAAATGATGAGAACCGAGTTTCAGGATCGTTTGGCGGTGGTCACGGGTGCCAGTTCCGGGATAGGCCTGGCCCTGTGTGCGGCGCTGTTGCCGCGCGGGGTCAAGGTGCTGGCGATGTCACGGAAAATCGGGGAACTGCCGGCCTTGCAGCAGATCTATGGCGAGCGCTTGCAATGGTGTGCCGGTGACGTGACCTGTCAGGATGACCTGCAGGCGCTGGCCCAACGTGCATCGACACTGGGCCAGGTGGATTATCTGGTGCCCAACGCGGGTATCGCCGAAATGGCCGATAGCCTCGACATGCCGGCCTTCCAGCGTCAGTGGGCGGTCAACGGCGCCGGGGCGTTGAATACCCTGGCAGCGTTACGCGGGGAGTTGGCGAGTCCGGCTTCGGTGGTGTTTGTCGGCAGCTTCCTGACCGGCTCGAGTTTTCCCGGTCTGGCCGCCTGCATTGCCAGCAAGGCCGCGCTGGCGGCGCAGGCGCGCACGTTGGCGGTGGAATTCGCGCGTTATGACGTGCGCATCAATCTGGTCTCCCCGGGGCCGACCGCGACCTCGATGTGGGACAACCTGGGGTTGAGCGACGGGGAACTCGACGACGTTGCCGGCACCCTCGGCAAACGTCTGCTGCCCGGTCATTTCCTCGATGCGTCTGCGGTGGCCAACGTGATTGTTTTTCAGCTGTCTCAAGGCGCGCGGGGTGTTTATGGTCAGGACTGGAAAGTCGATAACGGTTATACCCTGAGCTGAAGAGGTGAACACAAACCCTGTGGCGAGGGAGCTTGCTCCCGCTCGGCTGCGTAGCAGTCGTAAAATCAGCACCTGCGTTTAATCTGAATGTACGCAGTGACTGCTTTTAGGGCCGCTTCGCGCCCCAGCGGGAGCAAGCTCCCTCGCCACAAGTGCGATGTGTATTTCGATGTTCAGACACAAAATCTAGTGCGACGTACCCTCGGCAAACTCGATTTTATTGCCCACGTTGTACTTACCCGACGGCTTGTTCATCGGCAGGCGTTTGACCTCCTTGAGGGTGTTGCTGTCGTAGACGATCAGCGCACCGTCAGTGGCCCAGATACTCAGCAGCAGGTAGCGACCGTCGCGGGTGAATTCGACGTGGGCGGCGGTCTTTCCGGGCATCGGGCGCAGGGTGTGAGCGATTTCCAGGGTCTGTTTGTCGATCAGGTGGATCGCATCGTTGTCGGGGCCGAAGAACACGTCGGTCCAGGCATACCGCGAGTTGACGTGGCTGCGCATGAAGAAGCCCGGCCCCAGGGTCGGTATTTCCTTGAGCAGTTTCCAGGTCTTGAAGTCGATGACCGAGATCAGGCCCTTGCTGATGTTCGGCGTGGCGAACACCCACTCACCGTTACGTTTCCAGTAGGTCCCGGACCCCAGGTGCGGCATGCCCGGCAGTGGAATGTCGGTGACCACCTTGCCACTGTCGAGGTCGATCACCTGACCGCCCTTGGCCTTGCGCGACGTGGCCAGCAGTTGCTTGTAGTCCGGTGAGAAGGAAAAGTCGTCCAGCATATCTTCGGCGTGGATCCGTCGCGGTTCGAAATCCGGTGTGCCGGTGCAGGGCAGTTCCCAGACTTCCTTCACGTCCTTGAGCGCCACGATGAAGCTGTCCCGTGGCGGTGCGGTATAGACCGCGCTGACCCGTGACGCGGTGCCGTCCTGGCCGATCGCCGGAATGGTTTTGACCAATGACAGATCACGGGCATCGAGCACCACCAGGTTGCCCGGCAAGTAGTTGCCCACCAGCACCCATCGGCCGTCCTTACTCACCGCAAGGTTGCGGGTGTTGAGCCCGGCGCGGACCTCGGCGATCAGTTTCAGGTTATGCAAGTCATACAGGCTGATCCAGCCATCGCGAGAGGCCACGTAGACGAAGCGTCCGTCCGGCGAAAACTTCGGCCCGCCATGCACTGCAAAGTGCGAAGCGAACCGTGCAAGCACTTCAAGGCGGTCGCCGTCGAGGATGTCGATGTGATGATCACCGGCTTCCACCACCACAAACAGGTTCAGTGGATCGGCGCGATGCTGGGGCGTGTCGGGCAGTTTGTTGATATCGGCGAGAACCGAATGACTGCCGCGAATGTCATCGTTGCTCCAGGTGGGTGGGGTGGCGGGTGGTTGCTGGAGGTAGTCCACCAGCGCGTCGATCTGCGTGGCGTTGAACACGTTGGCATACCCGCTCATCTGACTCGCGGGACGACCGTCCTGGATCACGCTGCGGATTTCGTCGGGTTTGATCCGGCTCAGGCTTTCCGGCAGCAAGGCCGGTCCCGTACCGCCGAGACGATTGGCGCCATGGCAGCTCTGGCAATGCTGTTGGTAGAGATTGGCGGCCGTGTCGTTGGGCGGAACCGCTGTACCGGCATGAGCCGCGCCGATCCATAACAATGGGGCAAGCACCATGCGCCTCATATCGCCACCTTGCGCTGGCGTTGCAGCGCTGGGGCGGAGGAAAAACGCGCCGGGTATTGCTGCTGTTGGGCAGCGAACAGATCGACCACTTTGCCGATCACCGCAAGCGTCGGAATGCCAGGTGGGCATTCCCGCGCCAGGGTCGGCAATTGGTGCAGCCTGCCTCGGGCAACGTGCTGGTCGGGACGCGTGCCATTGCTGATCAGCGCCGCCGGTGTCTCGGCGGGCATTCCGGCTTCGATCAAGCGCTGGGCGATAATCCCGAGATTTGACAACCCCATGTAAAACACCAGGGTCTGACTGCTGTCGACGAGGCTGCTCCAGGGTAATTGCAACTCACCATCGTGTTGCAAGTGCCCGGTGATGAATCGACAGGAGTTGACCAGATCCCGATGGGTCAACGGAATGCCAGCGTAAGCGCTACACCCGGAGGCGGCAGTAATGCCGGGGACCACCTGGCAGTCAATGTTGCGTTGCAGCAGATACTCCAGCTCCTCGGCGCCACGGCCGAAGATGAACGGGTCGCCACCCTTGAGCCGGACCACACGCTGCCCCAGATCGGCGAGGTCGGCGAGTAGTTCGTTGATCTGATCCTGAGGCAGGCTGTGGCAGCCGCTGGCCTTGCCGACGTAATGCCGGGCGCAGGTGAGGGGGATCAATGCCAGCAGCTCGGGGCTGATCAGGCGGTCGTAAACCACGGCGTCGGCTTGCATCAACAGGCTCCAGGCGCGCAGGGTCAGCAAGCGTGGATCGCCGGGGCCAGCGCCGACCAGGGCGACTTCGCCCGGTCTGAACGGGGACTCAAGTGCAGCCGGTAAAATAATCGATGGATGCATGGGACGTCCTTGGTACTTCATCAGGTGGGCCGGCCCCATCCTTTGTCAGATGGCTCGCCAGGCGGGTGCTTCAGTGCATGACGCAAGGGATGGTCGTTAATGGTGGTATGCCGATTTCTTCATCGCTGAGGTGGCATCCGGGGTCCTGGCCCCAGAGATCACCTTCGGCCCAGGCGCGGGTGCGGGTATTGCCGTTGCAGATGCTGAGCCAGCGGCATTGGCCACAACGGCCACCCACGGCGCGAGGATGCGCGCGCAGTTGCTGCAACAAGGCGTCCGGGCGGTCCAGCCACAGCGTGCGAAACGGTGTGTGCCGGACATTGCCCACCGAGTGCTGCCACCAATAGGTGTCGGGGTGAACTTCGCCGGTGTTGTCGATGTTGGCGATGCCGCTGCCCGAGGCATTGCCGCCCCAGGCGCGGAGCATGTGTTCCAGGCGCCGGTAATGCTCGGGTAGATGCAGGCCTACCCATTGCAGCAGGAGAATCGCGTCGGCATCGTTGTTGCCGCTGACAAAATCGCTGTCGCGACCGTGCTGGATATCTTCCCAGGCCCGTTCGAAGATCAGCGTCATCGCCTCGCGGCTCATCTGCTGCCGGGCGTCGAGCTGGCGGCTGCGTTTGCCGCGACCGCTGTAGTTGAGGTGCGACAGATAAAACTTCTGCACGTCGTATTCGCGCATCAGTGCCAGTAATTGCGGCAGCTGCGCATGATTCTCCTGGGTCAGGGTGGTGCGCAGGCCGACGCGAATGCCCTGTTCGCGACAGAGCCGGATCGCCCGCATGGAACTGGCGAAGCTGCCCTTCAATTGGCGGAAGGCGTCATGGGTGGCTTCCAGGCCATCGATGCTGATCCCGACATAGTCGAAATTCGCTGCGCGGATCTGCGCGATGTTCTGCTCATCGATCAACGTGCCGTTGGTGGACAACGCCACGAAGAAACCCTTGGCGCGGGCGTAGGCGCTGAGCACAAACAGATCGTCACGCAGCAGGGGTTCACCGCCGGAAAGAATCAATACCTTCACGCCGGCATCGTGCAGATCGTCGATCACGTTCAGTGCGGCGGGCGTATCCAGTTCGTCGCGAAAGACGCTGTCGGCGGACGTGGCGTAGCAGTGCTTGCAGGTCAGGTTGCAGCGCCTGAGCAGGTTCCAGATCACCACCGGCGGCCGGTTGCTGCCCGGTGGGCTGGTTCTGGGGGCGGGCACCTGGCCGGTCAGGGCACGCAGGTATTGGCTGATCCTCAACATGCAACTCTCCTTGAACCAGCGCGTGTTCAGCGTGGCACTGGCGGTAGCCGTAAACCGGTTTTTTTCAGGATGCGACTGCTCACCAGCATCTCGTCGGCGACACAGGCGTCGCCCAGTAAGTAGCGCAGGTGTTCGCGGTAGCTGTCGATTTCCTCGCGGCTGCGACCGTGCACCATGGCGAACAGGTTGTAGCGCCACGCGGTTCGTCGCGGGCGTCGATAACAGTGGCTGACAAAAGGCTGTGCGCCGATCAGCGCGCCGAGGCGCGGCATGTCGGTGTCGCGCACATCCCAAACGGTCATGCCGTTGTAGCGATAGCCGAGGCGATAGTGGTTGGGGACGGCGGCAATGCGCCGGATCGCGCCCTCGGCCTGCAAGCGCTTGAGCAGATCCAGGGTGGATTCGATGCTCAGGTCCAGCTGTTCGGCGAGCCAGGCCCACGGGTCATTCAGCAGCGGCAGGCCGGCCTGGGTCAGTTCAATCAGCCGGTGTGCCAGGGTGTCTTCAGACCGGGAAGTACAGACCGACATGGTAAGTCTCCTCTTTAGGCAAGTTGAGCAGCGGCAAACCGGTCAGGGTTTCGATGTATTGCAAGGTTTCGGTGACGTCTTGTTCGGTCGCGCAGGCGAGCACGAACCACATGTTCCAGGCGTGTTCGCGTCGATAGTTGTGCGCCACTTCAGGCAGGGCATGCAGTTGCTCGGCGACCTCTTCGAACCGTTCTTCCGGCACTGCCAGCGCCGCGAGGGTGAAGGCGCCACCGAGGCGTTCGATGTCGAACATCGGACCGAAGCGCGTGAGTATTCCTTCACAGAGCAGTTCGTGGAGGCGGTGGAGCAATTCAGGGCTGCTGCTGTCCAGTTCGCTGGCCAGCGCCTGCCAGGGGTTACGCACCAGTGGCAGGCCCAGTTGCAAGCGGTTGATCAACCGACGGTCAAGATCATCCATGGGGCTTGGTTCCCGTTGAGGAGGCGACAAAGCGTCCGCCGCATTGTTTGAAGGCATGGGTGCTGAACAGCAGTTGATGGGGCAGGTCACTCAGCAAGTGTTCTCCCAGCAACGCCTGGATCTGCGCCTCGACCTGCGCGCGTTGGCGTCCGTGAACCATGCAGAACAGGTTGTAGCGCCACTGCGGCAGGCGCCGTGGCCGTTGATAGCAGAGGGTGATACCGGACGCTCGCCCCAGGCGCTGGCCGACTTCGTCGATCAGCGCGTCCGGAACATCCAGCACCAGCATGGCGTTGGCGGTAAAGCCCAGGGCGCGATGGTTGAGCACCAGGCCGACCCGGCGAAACAGCCCCTGTTCGTGCCACTGGTGCATCTGCGCGAGCACCTGGTTTTCGTCGGCGTTTATCCGTTCCGCGAGGGTTTGATAGGGGCGCGAAACACGCGGTAATCCGTCTTCCAGGTGCCTTCGTAAGGCTTGTGTCTGTTCGGGGCTCAATCCCGTCTTCATGGGCCTTCTCCCAAGGCAAAACCGAGGTCGATGCGGTAAGCGGTCAACATCGGCAGATCCAGCGGAACAAGGCCGGTTTCGTTCTCAAGTGCTTCGAGAACACGTTCGATGTGGGGGCGATCAGGCCCGGTCAGCACAAACCACAGGTTGTAGAAATGCTCCCGTGCGTAGTTGTGATTGACCTCGGGATACTGGCTGACGCGCTCGGCGACCTGTTGCAGACGTTCGGCGGGCACGGCGAAGGCGGCGAGGGTGCTGGCCCCGGCGCGGCTGTGTTCGAACACCGGGCCGATGCGTGAGAGGGGGCCGGCCTGAGCCATTTTTTCCAGACAATCCATCACCTGGGCCTCGCGGCAACCGAGAATCCGGGCCATCTCCTTGTAAGGTTCCGGGCACAACGGCATGCCGTGCTGGAAGCGGTCGATAAGTTGGCGGCTGAGCAGGTCGAGGTTCATTTCAATAGCCCATTTTCTGCGCGCGACTGCTGAAGAAGATGCCGCTCGGCGCGGTGGCGGGAAGGGTGCTCAGCTGCTTCAGGCTGTACGGATCCCAGACCTGAACCTGATCGCCATCGCGTAACGACAGCCACAACTGGTCGCCGCGCGCGGTGAATTCCATGTGCAGCACCGCCGGCCCCGGTCGCAGATCGGCGACTACGGCACGGGTTTCGGTGTCGATGACCTGGACCCGATCGTTGTCCGGGTAGGCGAAATTGACCCACAGTTGCCGACCGTCCGGCCGCGACGTGACGAACACCGGTTGGCCGGCCACCGGGATGGCAGCGGTCTGCTGCCACGTGCGGGAATCCATCACCAGCACCTGATGACGGCCGACGGCGGGCACGAAGGCCTGGTTGTCGGCAACGGCCCAACCCTCCAGATGCGGCATCTTGTAGACGGGCAACTTCGCCTGGCCGCGTCCGTAATCACCGAGCACTCGCTGCACCCCGCGCTCGGGGTGCCAGAGGTCGAGTTGCGCCATGCCGTCTTCGCCGAACAGCCCAGCCATGTAATAGCGACCATCGGGGGTAATCAGCGCGTCGTAGGGTTGCTGGCCGATGCCGGTGAAGCGGCTGATCCGTGGCGTGCTGCCCTGACTGAAATCGGCGGTCCAGATCTCGCCGGTATCGAACAGGCTGAACACAAAACGCTGACCGGGCGCGTCGACCAGGCCGACCACCCGTGAGCGTTTGCTGCCATCGGCGAGCGGTGTCGCGGGAATATCGGCCACCTGTTGCAGAGTGACGGCATCGAACACCTTCACGCCGCCGGGCACGTAGTTGGAGACCGCGATCAACTTGCCGTCCTGACTGATGGCGCCGCCGATGCTGTTGCCGCCCTGGATGACGCGATGGTCGATGCGTTGGGTCAGCAAGTCGATTTTGCTCAACCCGCCGTCGCGGCCGAACACATAGGCATAGCGCTGGTCGCGGGAAAACACCACCGAGGCATGGGACAGATCGCCGAAGCCTTCGAGTCGGGCCAGTGCCGTGCGGGTGTCGCTTTCGATGATTTGCACGCTGCCGGTGGCGCGCTCCACCACCACGCCCAGATCGCCGGAGCCCCGCAACGGAGGCTGAACACACGCGGACAACAGCAGCCCGGTCGCCGCTAAAAGCAGGGTTGAACGGATCATGGTGCGGGATATCCCTGGAGAAGAAGATCGACCAGCCAACGGATGTCGTCCGGGCTGAGCAACGGGGCCCAACCGGGCATCGCGGTGCCGGGGCGGCCTTGGGTGACGGTGGCAATCAGGCTGTCGCGGGACTTGCCTGCCAGCGTTGCACGTGTCAGGTCGGGACCCAGCCCGCCGGTCATGTGCAGTCCATGACAGGCGCCGCAATCCTGGGCCAGCAGGTGCTCGAGTTGGGCCTGACGCTTGGCGTTCGGCGCCGCAACCGAGGTCGCGCAAAAAAGGAGGAGGGCCGCCAGAACCACTGCGTGTCGATGAACCATCATGGCGCCCTCCGTTGGCTATTTGAGACTCAGGACCCAAGTTGCAAGTGTCTTCGCTTCGTCATCCGTCACCGGGTTGGCCGGCATTGGTATCGGGCCCCAGTTGCCTTGCGTACCGTTCTTGATGTGGTTGGCCAGGGTGTCGACGGCCTCGGGTACGCCAGCGTTCTTGGCCGCGACATCCTTGAGCGCCGGGCCGACAAGCTTGGTGTCGATGGAATGGCAGGCGGCGCAGGGTTTGCTCTTGAACAGTTCCTGCGCATCTTGGGCCACAACCGGCTGCACGCTCAGCGCAGCGGTCAGGGCGAACAGTGAAAGCAGAGTATTTTTCATGGTCGTTCCTTGCATTGATGGAGCTCAATAAATGTCGTGTTGGGTGTTGTAGACATTGAATTTCCCGGTGGGGGTAATCAGGCGTTTGTCCTTGATCACCGATTTGAGCTTCAGCGTTTTGTCGTCGATCACCACCAGTGCCGACTCCTCTGATTGACCGCTCCACACGGAGAACCAGACCTCATCGCCGGCCTTGTTGTATTCCGGCTGCACGACCCGCATGGCGCCTTGCTTGATGCCGGCGTACTCGGCGATGGGCAGCACGGTGTAGCCGGCGTCGAGTTTGTCGAGGTTGAACACCGCCACCGACTGACTCAGTTTGGCGTCCGGGTTGAGGGTGGTGTCGACATACAGGTGGCGCGAGTTGGGGTGGGTTTTGATGAACAACGAACCGCCGCCCTGGCCCTTGAGCGAGGCGACCTGTTTCCAGGCGTATTGCGGGTGTTTGGCCGGGTCGGTACCGATCAGCGAGATACCGTCGTCTCCCAGGTGGCTGGTGGCCCAGACCGGGCCGTAGACAGGATGATCAAAGTTGGCGCCACGACCCGGGTGAGGGGTTTTGCCGACGTCCACCAGGGCGGCCAACTTGCGATCCTTGGAGTCGATCACGGCGACTTTGTTGGAGTTGTTGGCGGCGGTCATGAAGTAGCGATGGGTGCTGTCCCAACCGCCGTCATGCAGGAAAGGGGCGGCATCGATGTAGGTGATGGTGAGGTTTTTGATGTCCTGGTAATTGACCAGCATGACCTTGCCGGTTTCCTTGACGTTAACGATGAACTCCGGCCATTCGTGGGAGGCGATGATCGCCGCGACCCGGGGTTCCGGGTGATATTCTTGCTTGTCGACAGTCATGCCGCGGGTCGAGACGATCTGTTTGGGCTCCAGGGTTTCACCATCCATGATGGTGAATTGTGGTGGCCAATAGGAGCCGGCGACCGTGTATTTGTCTTCGTAACCCTTGAACTTGGAAGTCTCCACCGAGCGCGCCTCGATGCCCACTTTGACTTCGGCGACCTTGGTCGGCTCCACCGGCCACAGGTCGATCATGTCGATCCGGGCGTCTCGACCAATCACCAGCAGGTAGCGACCGGAGGCAGAAATGCGCGAGATGTGCACCGCGTAACCGGTCTCGATCAGCTTGACGATTTTCTTGCTGTCACCGTCGATCAGGGCAATCTTGCCGTCATCGCGCAACGTCACCGAAAACAGGTTGGGCAGATTGAGTTTGCTCAGTTGCTTCTTCGGACGATCCTCGGGCTTGACCAGCACTTTCCAGGTTTTCAGCGTCTCGGCCATGCCCCATTCCGGTGGCGTGGGCGGTGTGTGCTGGATGAACTTGGCCATGGCCGTGATCTGATCCTTGGTCAGCGCATTGGATGTTCCCCAGTTCGGCATGCCCGCTGGTGAACCGAAGGTAATCAACGCCTCCAGATACAGTTGGCCGCGAGACTGGGTGATGTCCGGCGTCAGTGGTTTACCCGTGGCGCCTTTGCGCAGCACGCCGTGGCAGCCGGCGCAGCGCTGGAAATAGATTTCCTTGGACGCGTCGAACTCGGCCTGACTCATGTCGGGCGCTCCGGCGGTTTTGACCATCAGCGGGCTGGCCGCAGCAGTGGCGGGTTCCTCGGCTCTGGCTGCGTGAGTCACCGCAAGGGCCAGCGCCGACCACAATGTGGCGACAGTCAGAGCAAACGTTTTTCTATTGCTGATCAGCATTCCATTTCTCCTCAGGCAAGACCTTTGCGATGTGCTGGAACGGCAGCGCAGAACGCAGGTTCTTAGTGCCGTGCAAGGCTATGCCCGAGCAGGCCAATGCTTGCTTGACCGCGATCAAGTTTGCCGGCCATGTCACTTGCCAGGTTGTCGCAGGCGCCCGTAGCGTGTGGCTTGAATCCGCTTTTGGAACAGACAGCCCATGGACCGAATCCAGTCTTGCGAACCCTTCTATCAACCGCTCAATAATGAGGAGGCGCTGTTCGAGCAAGCCTGGCGACACGGCATGCCGGTGCTGATCAAAGGCCCGACGGGGTGCGGCAAGACCCGTTTCGTCCAGCACATGGCCCATCGGCTGAAGCTACCGCTGTACACCGTGGCGTGCCATGACGACCTGAGTGCCGCCGACCTGATTGGCCGTCATCTGATTGGCGCCCAAGGCACCTGGTGGCAGGACGGGCCGCTGACCCGCGCGGTGCGTGAAGGCGGCATTTGTTATCTGGACGAAGTGGTCGAGTCGCGGCAGGACACGGTGGTCGTACTGCACCCACTGGCCGATGATCGTCGCGAGTTGTTCCTGGAGCGCACCGGCGAAGTGTTGCAGGCGCCGTCCTCATTCATGCTGGTCGTGTCGTACAACCCCGGCTACCAGAACCTGCTCAAAGGCATGAAACCCAGCACCCGACAACGTTTCGTGGCGATGCGTTTCGGCTATCCGCCGGTGGCCGACGAAGAGCGTATTGTCAGCCGGGAAGCGCAGGTGGACAGCGCGCTGGCGGCGCAAGTGGTCAGGCTGGGGCAGGCCCTGCGAAGGCTGGATCAACATGATCTTGAGGAAGTCGCCTCGACACGGCTGCTGATTTTTACTGCGCGAATGATCCGCTCCGGCATGAGCCCGCGTGAAGCGTGCATGGCTTGCCTGGCCGAGCCGCTGAGCGATGATCCGCTGACGGTTGCGGCGCTGATGGGCGTGGTTGATGTCCACTTCGGCTGAGTCCAGGGGCGTTGCGCGTGGCCACCTGCCGGGCGATCTGGCGATGTGGTTTTTCATTTTGGCCGAGTTGTCGGTGTTCGCCATCCTGATTCTGGCGTTCGCCGTGACCCAGGCACTCAAGCCGCAGTTGTTTGGTGAAAGCCGTCAATTGCTCAACACCTCTACCGGCCTGGCGATGACCCTGAGCCTGCTCACCGCCGGGCTGTTCGCCGCGCTGGCTCAGGAGCAGGTCAGGCGTTCCCGGTCCCGCCACGGCGCCGTACTTCTGCTGGCCGCGTTGCTTGCCGGCAGCGTCTACGTGGTGTTGAAACTTACCGAATACCGGCACTTGCTGGCCTCGGGGCTGGGCATGGAGCACAACACGTTTTTCACCCTCTATTGGATCCTCACCGGTTTTCATTTTCTCCATGTATTGCTCGGCATGGTCATTCTCGGATGGCTGGCCGAGCGCTGCCGTCGAGGCCTGTACAACGCCGTCAACCGCAGCGGGTTTGAATCGGGCGTGCTGTATTGGCACATGGTCGATCTGATCTGGGTCGTGCTGTTTCCGCTGGTGTACGTGCTGAATTGACGGAGGTTCTGATGTCGGCTTCCAGGTTGTTGCTCGTCTGCTGGGCAGCGTTGGCCACATTAAGCGTGTGCACCGTTGTGTTGTCACAAGTCGGCGCGACGTGGCTGTTGTCCATTGCCATTTTGCTGGTGGCGGTTGGCAAGGCCTGGCTGATCGCCGATGGCTTCATGGAGATGCGCCATGCGCCGCGATTGTGGCGCCGGTTGATGGTGAGCTGGGCGCTGGTGTTGGCAGTCGTTGTGGGGCTGACGCTGCTGTCGATCGGCTAACCAATCCATGTAGCAGCTGGCGAAGCCTGCGTTCGGCTGCGCAGCAGTCGTAAATCCTACCGCCTCGGTCCATCTGAAACACCGCGGTGGCTGATTTCACGACTGCTTCGCAGCCGAACGCAGGCTGCGCCAGCTGCTACATGGACCGAGTACGACTTAAGCGTATTACCCGACCAAAACCATCTGCCTTTCTTGATCGCCATCAAGCAGGTTTTACCCCCTCGCTTTCTATCATGAGCACGCCAAGCAAAGAGGAAGCGACCATGTCAGAGACCTTCACCAAAGGCATGGCCAGGAATATCTACTTCGGGGGAAGCGTCTTTTTCTTCCTGATATTCCTGGCCTTGACCTATCACACGGAACAGACCTTTCCAGTGCGCAGCAACGAAGCGCAGTTAACCGAATCAGTGATTCGCGGCAAGACGGTCTGGGAGCAAAACAACTGCGTCGGCTGCCACACGTTGCTGGGCGAGGGCGCCTACTTTGCGCCAGAGCTGGGCAACGTATTCCAGCGGCGCGGCGGGGAGGAGGGCTTTAAACCTTTTCTACATGCCTGGATGAAAATGCAGCCGCTGGGCGTACCGGGCCGACGAGCGATGCCGCAGTTCAAGTTGAGCGAGCAAGAGGTGGATGACATCGCCGAGTTCCTCAAATGGAGCTCGAACATCAACACCAATGGCTGGCCGCCAAACAAGGAGGGCTAAGAGATGAGCATCGCTAATCCGCATCTGAAATTCGCCTCGCAAGCCGTGGCCAAACCGTACTTCGTGTTTGCCCTGATGCTGTTTCTCGGTCAGGTGCTGTTCGGTTTGATCATGGGGGTGCAATACGTGATCGGAGACTTTCTGTTCCCGATCATTCCCTTCAACGTGGCGCGGATGGTGCACACCAATCTGCTGATCGTCTGGTTGCTGTTCGGCTTCATGGGCGCCGCCTATTACCTGATTCCGGAAGAGGCCGACCGCGAACTGCACAGCCCGAAGCTGGCGATCATTCTGTTCTGGGTATTCGCCGCTGCTGGTGTGTTGACGATTCTCGGCTATCTGCTGGTGCCTTATGCGGGCCTGGCCAAACTGACGCATAACGAGCTGCTGCCGACCATGGGCCGGGAGTTCCTGGAGCAGCCGACCATCACCAAGATGGGCATTGTGGTGGTGTGCCTGGGCTTTCTCTACAACATCGGCATGACCTTGCTCAAAGGTCGCAAGACCACCGTCAGCATGGTGATGATGACCGGGTTGATCGGCCTTGCGGTGTTCTTCCTGTTCTCCTTCTACAACCCCGGTAATCTGGCCCGCGACAAGTTCTACTGGTGGTGGGTGGTGCATCTTTGGGTGGAAGGCGTGTGGGAACTGATCATGGGCTCGATGCTCGCCTTCGTGCTGATCAAGATCACCGGTGTCGACCGGGAAGTCGTGGAGAAATGGCTCTACGTGATCATCGCCATGGCGCTGATTACCGGGATCATCGGCACCGGTCACCACTTCTTCTGGATCGGTGCGCCCGAGGTCTGGCTGTGGGTCGGCTCGATCTTCTCCGCATTCGAACCGCTGCCGTTCCTGGCCATGGTGATCTTTGCCTTCAGCATGGTGAAGAACCGTCGGCGGCAACACCCGAACCGTGCCGCCACGCTGTGGGCCAAGGGCACCACGGTCACGGCGTTCTTCGGTGCGGGTGTCTGGGGCTTTCTGCATACCCTGGCGCCGGTCAACTTCTACACCCACGGTTCGCAATTGACGGCAGCGCACGGTCACCTGGCTTTCTACGGTGCTTACGCGATGATCGTGATGACCTTGATCAGCTACGCCATGCCACGCCTGCGCGGGCTGGGTGAAGCGGGTGACGAGCGTTCACAGACCCTCGAAGTCTGGGGCTTCTGGTTAATGACCCTGTCGATGGTGATGATCACGCTGTTCCTCACCGCGGCCGGTGTCGTACAGGTTTACCTGCAACGCTGGCAGGCCGATGGGATCGCGTTGCCATTCATGGCCACGGTCGAACATCTGCAAGTGCTGTTCTGGGCGCGTCTGGGTGCTGGTATCGGCTTCTTCGCCGGGCTGCTCTGTTACCTGTTCAGCTTCAAGCAACGTGGCCGCGCAGCCTTGCGCGCTCCGGCGGCGGTTGTACCTTCATGATCGGGTGCAATGGCTAGGAAAAGGTCGGCCCGGCTGATACAGCGGGCCGTTTTTTGGTTCCAGCAAGGGCAAGCATCATGGCGTTTACCGTCGAACTGGAAGAGTGGGTAGGCAGTGTCTGGCATCGTTTCATCACCCGGCGCGCCAGCCCTGATTTCCCCGAAGCACGGGTTGAACTGGCCAGCCAGCAACGCCCGCTGGCGCTGTTGTTCCGCGCCATGGGCGGTGCCAATGGCGTCGGTGTGGAAGCGGCCAGCGACCGCGATCTGCTGCTGCGACGCAACGTGTTGCAGCAAATCGCCGGCACCTGCAAACAAGTGCCGCTGGCGTGGTGTGACGAGCGTAATTTACGGCTGCCATCGAGCCTGGCGGTGTTTCCCGAAGTGGCACTGAATGAGGAACTCTATCGCTGGCTCGCGTTGCTGGCGGCGCAGGCCGGGCAGATGCGCCACTGGGACAGGGACAATCAACGCTGGACGCAACAGCTGCTGCGACGCTATCCCGCGCTGCGTGCTCGTTACCAACGACTGGTCGATGCCCATCTGCAATTGCGCCCCGATCCGGCCTCGTTGAACGGCAGCGAAGCGGCGCTGGAACGGGCGTTATGCCAGGCGTTGCGCGAGCCCGGCAGTGTCGAGCATTTTCCTCGCAGCGAACGGGCCGCGTGGCCGTTGCCGCTGTGGTTGTACCCGCCGCAAAATCTCGCTAGTCCCCAGGCTGCCGATCTGGGCGATGAGTCCGAAGAGTCTTTGACCACGCCACCCGGCGAGCAGAAAGGCGGGCGTAAGCGCGCGACGCGGATCGATGAAAGCACCCGTGAAGGCGGGTTGCTGGTGGTGCGTCTGGAGAACCTGTTCAGCTGGACCGAGCACGTGGACCTGGATCGCTGGTCGGATGACAGCGAAGACCCGGACGCTGCCCGAGTCGCCGACGACCTGGATGAGTTGACGCTGTCGCGCACACGCCTGCGCAAGGGGGGCGGTCTCAAGCTGCATCTGGATTTACCACCGGCCGATGTCGACGATATTCCCCTCGGCGAGGGCATCAAGTTGCCGGAGTGGGACTATCGCAAACAACGGATGCAGGACAGCTTCGTCAACCTGCAGATGCTGGTGCCCCGCGACTGTGAGGCGCAGCCGCTGCCGCTACGCTTGAAGGCCTCGGCGCACCGTTTGCGGCGTCAGTTCGAGCACCTGCGCAATGATCGTCAATGGTTACGCCAACAACCTCAGGGATCAGAGCTGGACATGCAGGCCTGGCTGGATTTTCACGTTGATCGCGAGCATGGCCAGTGCGCCGAACGCGGTTTGTTCATGGAGCAGCGGCAGACTCGCCGCGACCTGGCGTGCCTGTTGCTGGCCGACGTGTCGATGTCCACTGACGCCCACCTGAACGATCAGCATCGTGTCATCGACGTGATCCGCGACAGCCTGCTGCTGTTCGGCGAAACCTTGTCGGTGCTGGGTGATGATTTCGCCCTGTACGGGTTTTCCTCGTTGCGTCGTCAGCAAGTGCGCATGCAGGAACTCAAGTCGTTCATCCAGCGTTATGACGACACCACCCGAGGTCGTATTCAAGGTCTCAAACCGGGGTATTACACACGCATGGGGGCTGCCATTCGCCAGGCCACGCAACTATTGGGCACGAGCAAGCGGCGCAGCAAACTGTTGCTGCTGCTGACGGATGGCAAACCGAATGATCTGGATCTGTATGAAGGGCGCTACGGTGTTGAAGATACTCGCGAGGCGGTGCTTGAGGCACGGCGTCAGGGGCTGACGCCGTTCTGTATCACGATCGATCGCGAGGCCGGGGATTACTTGCCGTACATGTTCGGCGCCAATGGCTACACCTTGATCCGCCAGCCCGAACAACTGCCCCTGCGCTTGCCGCAGTTGTACCGCCAGCTGACCCAACCGTGATGTCCTTGACCACCTGCGCTCCTGTAGCAGCTGCCGAAGGCTGCGTTCGGCTGCGCAGCAGTCGCAAAACCATACAACGCGGTGTTTCAGTCGTACCGTGGGCTCAGGATTTACGACTGCTGCGCAGCCGAACGCAGGCTGCGCCAGCTGCTACAGGGATATGTGCGATCTTCAGCTGCGCGGCAACCAGAAAAACATCACCACGCAAAAGACCGTCAGGCCAACGCAGAACCACATGAATCGGCGCTGCCGACGTTCCCCGGCGTATTCGGCCAGTGCTGGCAGGGGCATGCCGCATTGGTGGCACTCGGTTTCTTGTGAAGGGTTGGCATGTTGGCAATACAGGCAGACGGGCATGGCACTCACTCGAACTGTTCCAGGCGCAGACGATCAAGAATGGCGATCTGACGGCCGTCCTGAGTGATGATGTTTTCATCGATCAAGCGGCGGATGATTCGCGAAAAGGTTTCTGGCTGGATCGACAGATGCCCGGCAATCAGTTGCTTGGCCATCGGCAGTTCGAATTGGCAGTCAACGGTTTGCTGGCGCACCAGTTGCGTCAGCAGATAACGCACGACCCGGTGGGTGGCGTTTTTCAGCGACAGGGTTTCGATTTCGTTGACCCGTTGATGTAAGCGAACGCAGAGCTTGCCCAGTAGTGCGAAGGTCAACCGACTATTGCTCTGCAGCAGGCGCATGTAGGTGCTGTTGGATAAACGATAGAGCTGGGTGGGGCAGATCGCTTCGGCCGAGGCCACATAGTTTGGGGTGTCCATCAGCATCATCGCCTCGGCGAAGGTTTGCCGCTCGCTGATGACCTCGAACACTTTCTCCTGCCCATCCGGTGTCAGCCGGTAGATTTTTACCGCGCCGGCAATCACGAAGTAGAACGCATCGGCCGGCTCGCCCTGACGGAACAACGGCTCGCCTTTGTCGATGCTCAGCAATTGGCTGGTACTCATCAATTCGTCCAGCTGTTCTTCGTTCAACGGCTCGAACAGATGATGACTGCGCAGAATCTGGTGATGGACGCGGTGAAGCACCATGAGAATTCATCCTGAAGATTGAGAAGGGGGCTGGCGATCAAGTCAGACGAGGCCCAGGGAAACGCCGCTGGCTACGGCCAGGATTGAGGTCAACACCACGAACCAGGCCAGTGGCTGGATGACTTTTTTCATGACGACTCCTGGGATCGGTTTGTTTGATTTCCACAAGCTTGAGCAAGACATGGGCCAGGCTTGGAGGCCTTTATTTAGCGGGGTTCTCAGGCGTGAGGGTAAAAAAGACCCTGAGGATTAGGGTGAAAATAACCCTTTAATGGTCATTAGTACCCTGATCCGGAATGCCCTGTGGCGAGGGAGCTTGCTCCCGCTGGAGTGCGAAGCACTCCCAACATCGATCTACGCGGTATGTCTGATAGAACGCATTCGCCGGTTTTACGGCTGCTGCGCACCCGAGCGGGAGCAAGCTCCCTCGCCACAGGAATACGAGAAAGCATCAGGGCACGCCCCTTGCACACTTGATCTGCGACAACGGCAATGGATCGGTAATACCCGATGATTGCCCCTGGATTTACCTCGGCGCCTGCGGGTTGGTGTCAGGTCGGCAACAAGGTAGAGGAGTGGTTTTATGCAAGTGCTTGACCGCCGTAAAGCGATGGCAATCACGCCGCTGTTTCGGCTGGCCTTTCGGCCATTTTTCCTCGCCGGTTGCCTTTTGGCAGTGCTGGTCATTCCACTCTGGCTGGCGGCCTTCAGTGGTTCGATTTCCAACTGGCAGCCGGCGGGCGGTTGGCTGGGCTGGCATCGGCATGAATTGCTGTTCGGGTTCGGGTTGGCGATTATCGCGGGCTTTCTGTTGACGGCGGTGCAGACCTGGACCGGTCGCCCCGGCCTCAGCAGCAAACCGTTGGCCGCGCTGGCGTTGCTGTGGTTGTTGGCGCGGGTGGTCTGGCTGGCCAATGCGCCATGGCCGTTGCTCGCCGTGCTGGAACTGGCGTTCCCGTTGGCGGTGGCGGTACTCATGGGCTTCACCTTGTGGAAAGTGCGGCAGAAACGTAACTACCCGATTGTGGTGGTTCTGCTGTTGTTGGCCGGGGCCGACGGGTTGTCCCTGTATGGCTTGGTCGAGGGGCATGAAGGCTGGCAACGCCAGGGCGTGCTGAGCGGCCTCTGGCTGGTGGCGGCGATGATGGGGTTGATCGGCGGGCGGGTCATTCCGTTCTTCACCCAGCGCGGCCTTGGTCGGGTTGAAGGCGTTGCCGCCTGGCCCTGGCTGGATCGCCTGCTGTTGGTCGGTTCGCCGCTGGTGGCGTTGTTGTATGCCGCAGGACCGGCGCTCAACCCCAATGTCTGGGTGGGCCTGCTGTTCGCGGTGCTGGCGGCAGGGCATCTGGTGCGCCTGGTGCGCTGGCATGACCGGGCACTCTGGCGCGTGCCGTTGTTGTGGTCGCTGCATCTGGCCTATGGCTGGCTGGCGGTGGCGTGTCTCGGGATGGCGCTGTGGCATTTCGGTGTGCCGGTTAACCCGAGTCTGGCGGTGCATTGCCTGACCATCGGGGCCATGGCTGGCCTGGTGCTGGCGATGATCGCGCGGGTCAGCCTCGGCCACACCGGTCGCCCCCTGGAACCGCCATCGGGCATGACCCTGGCCTTCATTCTGCTCAACCTGGCGTGTCTGAGCCGGGTGGTGTTGATCCTGTTTTTCCCCTTGGCCGCATTGTGGTTGGCGGGCCTGTGCTGGGCGCTGGCGTTTGCACTGTATGCCTGGCGCTATGGGCCGATGCTGTTGCGGGCCCGGGTCGACGGTCATCCAGGATGAATACGCGAATGAATGGAGGCAGCCGCTGATGTATCCCTTTTTACTGGTCACGCATTTGCTGGCGGCAATCGCCTTCATTGGCACGCTGTTTTTCGAGGTGGTCATCTGGCATCGCGCCCGCCAGCCGTTGACGGAGATTGCGCAAGTGACGGCGGATCAGGCGATTGCCCTGCGTTCGCGTAAGGTTCTGCACGGCGTGGTGTTGCTGTTGTATGGCGCCGGTATCGGTTTGGCGTGGCAGTACCGTGGCGCATTGAGTCAGCCGCTGGCCAGCAGTTTTGGTACGTTGCTGAGCCTGAAAATCCTGTTGGCCTTGAGCATCATCGGTCATTACTTGCTGCTGGCCTATTGGCTGACCCACGGGCGCCTGACCGCGACCCGCGCAAGCTGGATTCGCCGCAGCATTCTCGGGCACATGGTGTTGATCGTGATCCTGGCCAAGGCCATGTTCTATTGGCACGGCTGATCGCAATACGTCCCTCATAAACAAAACCCGCGTCATCCGGTTGGATGGCGCGGGTTGGGGGTGGCCGGTAATCGATCAATGGCGGGGGGTCAGGGCATTAATGAACAACACGTTGTTTTCCAGGTGGATGTGTTGCATCAGGTCGTCTTTGAACTCCAGCAGCCCACGGTAGAGCGCACGCCAGGTGTTACAGGCATCGGCGGGCGGGATGATGTGATTGGTCAGGGCGAGCATCTTCTCCAGCGCTTCACCATGTTGATCGTGTTCGAAACGCAGCACCTGGATCGGCGGTGCGGCCTGAGGGCCAACGCCTTGTTGCAACATCGGGAAGAGCACTTGTTCTTCCTTGAGCATGTGGCCTTCGAGTTCCTGCTGCATGTCTGTCAGCAGATCGGCCAGGCCGTTGGGGCAACTGCTGCGCGCGCCATGGACCTGCTCGACGCGGCGAGCCAGTCGGATCAGCTCCGGCAGTTGCTCGCGGTGGCGGGCGTGGTAGCGCGTCAGAAGGTGGGCGATCAGCAGTTCCGACGGTTCGTTGCGCCAGTCGTGCTGGGTTTCGCCGGCGTCTTGCAGAATCTGCAGGGCGTCGGCAATGAGGACCGGATCGAGGTTTTTGCCAAGGGCCGCTTCACGCAGGCTTTTATGCCCGCCGCAACAGAAGTCCAGTTTGAAGGTGTGAAAGATCCGGGTGGCACCGGGAATGTCGCAGGCCAGTTGGCCGAGGCTTTGTTCCAATAGGGGCTGGCTCATCAGGGTTCCTTGTTTGGGTTTCAACGGTTCCCCAGGCTCATTGCACCCGGCATGCCATTTTTAACGTATTGAAAAACATGGATTAATTTTTAGTTGTGGTGATATTCACCCTGATGCTTCAGGGTAAATACAACCATAGAGGGTGATGACTACCATGCTGCGAGAAAGCCTGGCGGCCGACCTGATCGTCGAGTTGCCCAATGCCGTGCGGTTGCAACGACTGGTCCAGACCCTGCGCGAATACTTCAACAGTGGCGCCGTGGGCTTGCTGCGTCTGGATGACGACAGCCTCAGGCCCGTTGCAACGGTGGGGCTGGTTCATGAAGCGTTGGGGCGCCGGTTCGTCATTGCCCAGCATCCTCGGCTGGCGGCAATCATGGCGTCGCGCGAGCCGACCTGGTTCGAGCCCGACAGCCGCCTGCCGGACCCCTACGACGGCTTGCTCGACAACCATGTCGGCGAACCGCTGCCGGTGCATGACTGCATGGGCGTGAGCCTCTATGTCGAGGGGCGGATCTGGGGCGCGATCACCCTCGATGCGCTGCACGCCGGGACCTTTGACAACCGGGCGCGGGAAGAACTCAAGCGTTGCACTTTGCAGATCGAAGCCGCCGTGCGGGTCACCCGCCTGGAGCAGGAAAACCGCAGCTTGCGCCTGTCCCGCAGCGATCCTCAGGACTTGCGCGTGCCCGTCGGAGAAGGCGAGATCCTTGGGCAAAGTGAGGTGTTGCATCAGTTGCTCAATGAGCTGGATGTACTGGCCGATTCCGATCTGCCGGTATTGCTGCTGGGCGAGACCGGCGTCGGCAAAGAGCTGTTCGCACGGCGCTTGCATCGTCTTTCAAGGCGCCACCACAAACCGCTGATACAGGTTAACTGCGCAGCCTTGCCGGAGTCGCTGGCAGAGAGTGAGTTGTTCGGGCATGTCAAAGGCGCCTTTTCCGGTGCTACGAGTGACCGTGCCGGACGCTTCGACGCCGCCAACGGTGGCACGCTGTTTCTCGATGAAGTCGGGGAGTTGCCCTTGAGTGTGCAAGCGAAATTGCTGCGCACCCTGCAAAACGGCGAGATCCAGCGCCTGGGCGCCGACAAGCCGTTGCACGTCGATGTGCGCATCATCGCCGCCACCAATCGGCACCTGCCGGACAGCATCCGCGATGGCTTGTTTCGCGCCGATCTGTATCACCGCCTCTCGGTGTACCCGGTGCCGATTCCAGCGCTGCGCGAGCGTGGTCACGATGTGTTGATGCTGGCCGGGCATTTTCTGGAGCTCAATCGGGCGCGGCTCGGCCTGCGAGGTTTGCGTTTGTCGCCGGCGGCGGAGCGAGCCTTGCTGGCATACACCTGGCCGGGCAATGTGCGCGAACTGGAGCACGTCATCAGTCGGGCGGCGTTGAAGCAGCTCAGTCGCGGGACGAGTCGCACATCGATCATGACGCTGGAGCCAGAGGTTCTCGATCTCGACAGCCCGATGGCAGCATCGGGGGCAGAGGTCGAGCCATCCCGGGACATTACGGCTGATCTACCGTTCCAGCCCCTGGGCGAAGCCGTCGACGATTACCAGCGCAGGAAGATCCTCGAGGCCCTGAGCCTGTCCGGGGACAACTGGGCCAGCGCCGCGCGGATGCTGGAAGTCGACCCCAGCAATTTGCACAAACTGGCGCGGCGCCTGCGTCTGAAGTAGGTCAGGGCGTTGTCGCTTCGACCCTCGGTGTTGATGGCGGTCAAGGTGGTATCGCGCAGTGCCTCGCACACTGCGCAAAACCTTCCGGAGATTACCGTCATGCCCCTGTCCCTGGCCCAAATGCGCCGTAACTACACCCTTAATGGCCTGCAAGATGAGGCTGCGCTGGACGATCCGCTGGCGATGTTCCGTCAATGGCTGCAACAGGCCCGCGACACCGAGTGCGCACCTGTCGAGGCCAATAGCATGGTGCTGGCGACGGTCGACGGTGAAGGACGGCCGCACTGCCGTGTGCTGTTGCTCAAAGGCTTGAGCGATGAAGGTTTTACTTTTTTCGGTAATTACCAGAGCGACAAGGGGCAGCAGCTGGCGGTCAATCCCTATGCCGCCATGACGTTTTTCTGGCCGGGGCTGGAGCGTCAAGTGCGCATCGAAGGCCGGGTGTCCAGGCTCGACCCGCAACTCTCGGATGCATACTTCGATTCCCGCTCGATGGCCAGTCGCCTGGGCGCCTGGGCTTCACCGCAAAGCCGGCCGTTGGCCAGTCGTGCCGCGCTGGAGTCGATGTTGGCGCAGACCATCAAGCGCTTCGTTGGCCAGACCGTCTCGCGCCCCGAACATTGGGGCGGTTATTGCCTGCACCCTGAACGTCTGGAGTTCTGGCAGGGCCGTGCCGACCGCTTGCATGACCGTCTCGATTACCGGTTGCGAGATGGTGCATGGCAACGGCGCCGCTTGGCGCCTTGAGCGACGAGTAAGTTCCCCCGTAGCAGCCTGCGGCAGCTGCTACGGGCTTGAGTCCCCCATTAATCCATAGACCCCGACGAGGTACCTCCTTGGAGGAATAGGCTCGTTCGCTATTCCGGTTCAGGCTTTGGGCCATACCCTCATCTACGGGAAAGCCTGGATATGGCCCATCTGACGCAACGCAGTTTCGAACCCCTGAACATTGCCGTGCTGACCATCAGCGATACGCGCACCTTTGACACCGACACTTCAGGACAGACCCTGGCGGATTTGCTGCAAACGGCCGGGCATGTGCTGATCGATCGTGGCCTGGTCAAGGACGACATTTATCAGATCCGCGCAACGGTCTCCCAGTGGATCGCCGACCCCCGGGTGCAAGTCATATTGATGACTGGCGGCACCGGTTTCACCGCTCGTGACAACACACCGCAAGCGGTGCTGCCACTGCTGGACAAACATGTGGAAGGCTTCGGCGAATTGTTCCGCCAGGTGTCGCTGGAGGAGATTGGCATGTCCAGTCTGCAGTCCCGGGCACTGGCCGGGATGAGTAACGGTGTACTGGTGTGCTGCGTTCCTGGCTCGCCGGGTGCCTGCCGGACTGCCTGGAACAAGATTCTGCTCGAGCAACTGGACAGTCGCACCGGCCCGTGTAACTTCGCCCCGCATTTGAAAGCGCAAGCACAGCGGGTCATCGACGCCTGCGAGACACGCTCATGAGCGGCCGGGTGTGCGACCTCGGCAACCTGATGCCCGTGGACGAGGCCATCAGCCGTCTGCTCGACCAGGCGCCACCACCACCCCTGGCGCAAATGGTCCGTCTGGACCAAGCCATGGGGCGGGTACTGGCGGTGGACATTCATTGCCCGGTGAACCTGCCGGCCTGGGACAACAGTGCCATGGACGGTTATGCCCTCAGGGCTGCCGACCTGCCGGCGGAAGGTGGCTGTTTGACGATTGGCGGCCGAATTGCGGCGGGGGATCAGGCGTGCTCGCCCTTGCTTGCGCAGCAAACGGTGCAGATCTTTACCGGCGCGCCATTGCCACCGGGTGCCGATACCGTCGTGCCGCAAGAGCGCTGCCGGGTCGAAGGCGAGCGAGTCTGGTTCCCGCCCGTAGCCGTTGGCGATCACGTGCGCAAGGAAGGGGAGGAAGTTCGCCGCGGGCATCTGCTGCTCAAGGCTGGCAAACGCCTGCGCGCACAAGAACTGGGATTGCTGGCCGGTGCCGGGATTGCCCGGGTCGAGGTCTATAGGCCGTTGCAAGTGTGCCTGCTCAGCAGCGGTAATGAACTGCGCGAGCCGGGCGATTCCTTGGCACCGGGGCAGATCTACAACAGCAACCGGTATTGCCTTGCTGCGTTGTTGCGCGGCTGGGGCGTCGAGGTGCATGACTATGACGTCATGGCCGATGAGTTGGTGGCCAGCCGGCATGCCTTGAGCCTGGCGTCTTCGGAATGCGACTTGCTGTTGAGCTCCGGTGGCGTGTCGGTCGGCGAGGAAGATCACCTCAAACAGGCCATCGAGGAACTGGGCAGTGTGGATTTCTGGCGGCTGGCCATCCAGCCGGGTAAGCCATTGGCCTATGGCGAAGTGGCCGGTAAACCGTGGATCGGTATGCCGGGAAACCCGTCAGGGGCGCTGATTACCGCGTTGGTGGTGGTGCGTCCGTTCCTGCTCAGGGCTCAGGGTGTGACTGACGTGATGCCAGTGCCGTTGGCTGTACCCGCCGGGTTCGACTGGTTGCAGCGTAACAAGCGTCGACAATACCTGCGGGCCAGGTTGACGCCCGGCGCCGATGGCCAGTTGAGTGTGGAACTGCACCCTCAGCAAAGCTCGGCCATGTTGACCGCCGCGTGCTGGGCCGACGGGCTGGCGGTGATCGAGTGTGAGCAGCAAGTGCTCAAGCACGACAACGTGATGTTCCTGTCCTTCGCCGACCTGATGCAGTGATGGCAATTGATTGCCGTCAAGGCTGTGCCTGCCGGTCTGGCTAGACTGGCAGCGCCTTTTTCGAAGGGTGCGCCACAGACGCCGGGCGCTGCCCCGGACGCGTAATTTCATGAGGATTACCCATGCAACTGGTCTGCCCGGCAGGGAATCTGCCTGCGCTTAAAGCGGCGGTGCGCCAAGGCGCCGATGCCGTGTATGTCGGCTTTCGCGATGACACCAATGCCCGGCATTTCGCGGGGTTGAACATGGACGACAAACAGTTCGACGCCGCCGTCGCCCACATCCGCCAACATCAACGCAAACTCTACGTCGCGGTCAACACGTACCCACAACCCAAGGGGTGGGAGCGCTGGCAACGGGCGGTGGATCGTGCCGCCGATTTCGGCGTCGATGCGCTGATCGCCGCCGACCCCGGGGTGCTCGACTATGCCAGTCAGCGTCACCCGCAATTGGCCCTGCATCTGTCGGTTCAGGGGTCGGCAACCCATGCCGCGGCGCTGGAATTTTATGCGCAGCGCTACGGCATTCGTCGCGCGGTATTGCCACGGGTGTTGTCGTTGGCGCAGGTACGTCAAGTCGCCGCCAGCAGCCCGGTGCCCATCGAAGTCTTTGGCTTCGGCAGCTTGTGCATCATGGCCGAAGGGCGTTGCCACCTGTCTTCCTACATTACCGGTGAGTCGCCGAACCTGTGCGGTGTCTGTTCGCCAGCCAAAGCCGTGCGTTGGAGCGAGGACGCCGAAGGCTTGAGCGCGCGCCTCAGCGAAGTGCTGATCGATCGCTACACCCCTGACGAATCGGCCGGTTACCCGACCTTGTGCAAAGGCCGTTTTCTGGTCGATGGCAAACGCTTTCATGCGCTGGAGGAGCCCACCAGCCTCGACACCCTGGACTTGCTCCCGGAATTGACGGCCATTGGCGTCGAAGCGGTGAAAATCGAGGGCCGCCAACGCAGCCCGGCGTATGTCGAACAAGTCACCCGGGTCTGGCGCGCGGCATTGGATGCTCACCGTGGCGCGCCCGGCAGTTTTCGGGTCAAGGAAGAATGGCGTCAGGTGCTGGCCGGTTTGTCCGAAGGCAGCCAGACCACCCTGGGCGCTTATCATCGATCATGGCAATGAGGGACGCGACATGAAGCTCAGCCTGGGACCGGTCCTGTTTTATTGGGACAAAGAGCAACTCAGCAACTTTTACGCCGACATGTCGACCTTGCCCCTGGACGTGATTTATCTGGGGGAAACCGTGTGCTCCAAACGCCGGGCCTTTTCCCTGGATCAATGGCTGGGGCTGGGGCGCGAGTTACAGGAATGCAGCCAGGCACAGTTGGTGCTTTCCAGCCTGACGCTGATCGAGGCTGCCTCCGAACTCTCCAGCCTGCGCCGGCTGTGCGACAACGGCGAGTTGTTGGTGGAGGCCAACGACATGGGCGCGGTGCATTTCCTGGCCGAGCGCAAGTTACCTTTCGTGGGCGGCCCGGCGCTCAATCTGTACAACGGCCACTCATTGGCACAATTACTCGACAGCGGAATGACTCGCTGGGTGCCGCCCGTGGAGTGTTCGGCGACGCTGATCAGCGACGTGATCGGGCAAGTGCGCGAGTTGGGCCGTGCAGTGCCGGAAGTTGAAATCTTCGCCTATGGGCATCTGCCGTTGGCCTATTCCGCCCGCTGCTTCACTGCCCGTGCAGAAAACCGGCCCAAGGACGACTGCCGGTTCTGCTGCATCAACTACCCCGATGGCCTGGCGCTGACCAGCCAGGAGGGGCAACCACTGTTTACCCTTAACGGTATTCAAACGATGTCGGCCGAGGTGACCAACCTGCTGGCCGATTACGCCGGACTGGTGGCCTGTGGTGCCGATCTGTTGCGCTTGAGCCCTCGTGCTCAGGGCATGGACGAAGTGATCGCGGCCTATCAACGGGTTCGTCTGGGCGAAACACCGCCGCTGTTCGTCGAAGGTTGCAATGGCTATTGGCATGGTCAGGCCGGCATGCTGCGCGTCGAGGAGGTTGGCCTGTGCTGAATCGAAAGAAGTGGCTGTTGAAAGGCGCCGACCGGTTGTTGCCACTGGTGCGCCGGGTGCCTTTTGCCGTGCAGCGCCTGGCGTTGCAGCAGGCGCTGAATCGCTGCCTCGCCGAGCCATTGCGCGAGGGCGAGTTCGAAGTGCTGCGCGGGCGCTGGCTGTGCTTGCGGATTCCGGACCTGGGTTTGTCCTGGTACCTGACACTCAGTCGTCAGGGCTTGCGGATTGCCGAGCACGCTACGGCGAACGTGACCATCAGCGGTAACTGGCGCGAATTTTTATTGCTGGCCAGCCGTCAGGAAGATCCGGACACGTTGTTCTTTCGCCGGCGACTGGTCATCGAGGGCGATACCGAACTGGGGCTGGCGCTGAAGAACCTGATCGACAGCCTTGACCCCGATGTTCTGCCTGTGTGGTTGTGGCGCAATCTGGAGCGGGCGGGGAAGGGCTTGGCGGCGGGATGACCAACGTAGATTAAATGTGGGAGCGAGCAGGTCGAATCGTCGCACCGCCGCTCCCACAGTTGGATTTTCGTTGGCCCTCAGGCCATCGTTTACTGTAATGCTGTTCACTTAAGCCGTAATGCGATCTGTAGCAGCTGTCGAGCCTGCGAGGCTGCGTTCGGCGGCGAAGCCGTCGTGAATCCGGCTAGTGCGGTCTGCCTGACACGCCGCAATCACTGGTTTGACGACGGCTTCGCCGCCGAACGCAGCCTTCGGCAGCTGCTACAAGGAATGCGTCGCGGCTGAAATTGCTTAAGTGAACAGCATTAATCGTTTACTGGCGGCTTCCGTGCTGTCGGGCATCACTGGCAATCAACTGCCTGATCCCTTCAAACAACTCATCACTCTGCGCCAGCGTGCAGTCCTCGCCATAGCGTTTGCGCAGCCCGTAGTGGCTGAGGATCAGGTGCACGTCCGCGTGCAGGCCATGTTGCTTGAGGCAGTTCTCGACGCATTGCAGCGGGCAGCCGTCCAGCGCGAAGATCCGGCGCCCCGAGCGCGCTTTGTTGACCAGCGCTGCCACATGCCCGCCGACACCAACGATGCAGGACATTTCAGCGAGACCACTGCGATCCAGGCGCACGGCCAGGGTGTTGGCCAGTTGGGCGACGTTGGAGCAGCCTGAGCAGGAGTAAACCAAAGGCAGGGTTGAACGGGGCATTTGCACTCTCCGTGGATGGGCTCTGTCAGTGTGCAAGAGGTGTGGATGGGTACCTTGATGACGGTCAATTCCGGCTATTGGAAAGCGGCCAGTTCCTCTTCAGCGAGGATGCTGATGTGGCGTCGCTCCATGGCAATCAGGCCGCTTTCCACCAGGCGATGCAGTATCCGCGAAAAGGTTTCCGGCTGAATTCCCAGCTTCGACGCCACCAGGCGTTTGGACATCTGCAAGACAATCTGGCCGGTCACCGGGTGGCGTTCCTGGAACAGGAAATTGATCACCCGACGGCTCGCACTGGCCATGGTCAAGGTATCGATATCGCGCAGACGCAGGTGCAGGTGAACGCTCATGCTCGCCAGGATGGCCAGGCAGACTTTCGGCTGGTCCTCCAGGGCATTGCGGTAATGGTTGCCGTCGATGCTCACCAGCACGCTGTCCTTCAGCGCGGTGGCGCTCACCGGATACAGACGAGCCTGGCTGAACAGCAAGGCTTCGGCAAAAGTCTGGCCGGGCTGAATGATCTCCACCAGGTTCTCCTGGCCTTCGCCGGTGAGCCGGTACAACTTGACCTGGCCGCTGACCAGCAGGAAAAAACGCCTGGCCGGATCCCCTTGATGCATGAGCGTACTGTGACAACTCAGGCGCTTGAGCATGGCCAGGCTGCAGACTTCCTCGAAGACTTTCTCCGGCAGTTGGCTGAACAGATGATGACGGCGCAACGTTAAAACGATGGAAGGGTGAGTCAGCATGGCGTACCTCCGCTGACGGCCATAGTAGAGAGCGCAGGCTTGATGACCTATGCCTCTGCAGGCCTACCTCCAAAGAGGAATACCCTTCAGCCGGCGTTGCGCAGATGTTCCATGGCCCACACCGCCGCCTCTACTCGTGAGCGCAAGCCGAGTTTGTGCAACAGGTTTTTGACGTGAACCTTGACCGTGCCTTCGGTGATGCCCAGTTTGTGCCCGATGACCTTGTTGCTGAAGCCGCTGGCGATGGTTTTCAGCACCTGACGCTCACGCTCGGTCAGTTCCACCACGGCCTGACGCGCAGGAGCACGCAGTGCTTGCGCCATGACTTGGGTCAGTCCCGGGCTGATTACCAACGCGCCGTTCAGGGCATCGCGGATGTACTGAATCAACAGTTCGGGCTCCATGTCCTTGAGCAGATAGCCGTCGGCATCCAGGCGCAGTGCATCGCGAATATCGTCTTCGGCGTCCGATACCGTAAACAGCAGCACTTTGCCGGTGTAGTGCATGGCTCGTAGTCGGCGCAGGGTTTCGATGCCATTCATTTGCGGCATGTTGTTGTCGAGCAAAACCAGGTCCGGTTGAAGCGGCTCAATGAGACTGAGTGCTTCTTCACCCTGGCTGGCTTCGCCGACGATCAGGAAATCATCTTCGAGTTCGAGCATCTGGCGAATGCCGTGACGCATCATCGGGTGATCGTCTACCAGCAGGATTTTGTGTTGTGGGGACAGGGTCATGTGGCGCTACCTTCTGTTTGCTGCCCGAGAAACTCCGGGTGGAATTCCAGTTGGACACGGGTGCCTTGGGGCTCCCTGGAAAATATCTGCAGTTGGCCGCGCAAGCTGCGAGCCCGCTCATCCATGATGTTCAGGCCGTGGTGTTCGCGCTGGTCGACGTTGCCACTGAACCCACGCCCGTCGTCTTCGACCGACAACCTGACGGTCTCGCCATCCTGGCGCAGTTGCAGCCAGGCGTTTTGCGCATGGGCGTGGCGCAGGCAGTTGGAGAGCGCCTCGCGGGTGATCTGCAAAATGTGGATTTGTTCGCTGGCCGATAGTTGAAAGGCCAGCGTGTCGACGTGCAGGTGCACCTGGAATTCTCCGCGACGGGAAAACTCCTCGGCCGTGTCCTTGAGTTCCTGTACCAGTCCCGCGTCGTGAATCTGCAAGCGAAACGTGGTCAGCAACTCGCGCAACTGGCGATAGGCATTGTTCAGTCCCTCGCGCAATTCGCTGGTGACGGTTTCCAGGGTCTGGACCGGTTCGCCCCGGCGCATCAGGGTTTGCATGCGGCTGACTTGCAGCTTCATGTAGGACAGGGCCTGGGCCAGTGAATCGTGCAGCTCGCGGGCGATGATCGTGCGTTCTTCGAGCAGCAGCAGGCGATGATCCTGTTCCCGTTGACGCTTGAGCGAGAGCGAGGTGCCGATCAGATTGGCCAGGGCCTGGATCAGTTGGGTTTCCCAGGCTTGCATGGGGTGCCCGTCGACAAAGTGCGCCTTGAGCTCCCCCAGTTCACTGCCCTGGTTGCTGATGCTGAAGATTTGCGGGTTGGTTTTAGGGTGTCTCTGGCACGTGGCGCAGTCGCTACTGGCGCAGACTTCCCGGATGTTTGCGCCATGCAGGGCGAGCAACTGCTGGGCCGGTGCCTGCATTTGTCCCTGCAGGCACAGCGACAGGCGCAAGCCGGGCAGGCGTTGCTGGAAGCGTCGAATCAACTCGTCCAGCCCCTCGGCATTGGCCAGGCGTGTGGCCAGGCTTCGGCTGCTTTGATACAGAAGCTCCAGGGCGGCATTGGCTTGTTGCAGGTTCAGGGTTTTTTGCCGGACCTGACTTTCCAGGGTGCGATGCGACTCTTCGATCGTCTCGGCCATGGTGTTGAAACTCATGGCCAACTGGCCCAGCTCATCCTCGGACTGATGGTTGACCCGCACCTTGAAGTCGCCGCGACGAAAGCGCTGGGTTGCATCCACCAACTCCTTCAAAGGGGTAACGACGCCGTACTGCAGTTCGTAGAGCCCGAGCAGCAGGACGATCATGGTGGTGAACAGGGCCAGGCCCTGGATCGCCTGTTGCCAACCTTGCTTTTGTTCGCTTTGGCGCTGCAACAGATCGACGAACTGGTTCAGTTGCTCAACGAAGGACTGCGCCTGGGCCTGAAAGGCCGCCGCATCGCCGCGCTCCAGTGCCGGACGCAAATCCTCATTCCAGTGTTGCTGGATTTGCCCATAACTGAGTTGCAATGCGGTGGTCGGGCCATCTTCCAGTACCGCTTTGAGAGAGTGGCTGTCCAAGCGGTTTTGCAGGCTGTCGATGATGGTGGTGATTTCTTCGTCGGCGACGCCAGCGGCGAGTTTCCAGCTCAGGTGATAGGTCTCCATGCGCACCGAGCCTGCGGTGTTGATGGCAGCGGCATCGCCCTGGCTGAACCAGGCGATCAGCCCGGCGCTCAATGAACTGGCGAGCGCCAGCACGGCGATCAGGATCACCGCCAGCCCGGCGCGAGCGGGCAGGGAGCTGCGCAACCAGCGGATCATCGGCGCAGGTCCGGGAAAGCGATAAGAAAACAGAGCATGCACGTTCCAGCGTGGGGTTTTGCCGCCGTTCCTGGGCGAGCTACCTCTAAAGAGTTGTCGACAGTTCCTTGTCGGCAAAAGCGTGGGTTGAAACCCTTAACAAGCTGATAAATAAAGGTTTTCAAGGTTTTCTTGCACTACCTCCTTGGAGGTAGGCGGGCTAAGCATAGGCTTAGGCCCTCATGGGCATCGTTGACCTGGGTCAAGTTTTTGCGGGGTTTGCCTCTCTAGTCTGCCGCCATGGCTAATTGACGGGAGAGCATTGTGACCCAACCGCGTGTACGACAAGGCTTGGTGCTGGGCATGAGCACGCTGGCCTTCACTGTGTGCTTCATGGTCTGGATGATGTTTGCCGTGCTCGGGGTGCCGATCAAGGAATTGCTCCAGCTCAACGAAACCCAATTCGGCCTGCTGGCCGCGACCCCGGTGCTGACCGGCTCGCTGGTGCGTTTGCCGCTGGGGTTGCTGACCGACCGATTTGGCGGGCGCAGCGTGTTTTTCCTGCTGATGCTGACTTGCGTCACGCCGCTGTACTTGATCAGTCACGCCACCGCCTACTGGCAGTTCCTGGTACTGGGTTTGTTCGTCGGCCTGGCCGGTGGCTCGTTTTCCGTTGGGATTGCCTACGTCGCCAAATGGTTCGACAAGGAGAACCAGGGCTTCGCCATGGGCATCTTCGGTGCCGGTAACGCCGGGTCGGCGGTGACCAAGTTCCTGGCCCCGGCGCTGATCGCCGCCGGCAGCTGGCAGCTGGTGCCGAAAGTCTTCAGTGCGATCTTGTTTATCACTGCGCTGCTGTTCTGGTTCCTGACCTCAGAAAACAAGGGCCATCGTAGTGCCACGGGCGCCAGCTTGCGTGAGCAACTGCGCTCACTGAAAGATCCTGCGGTGTGGCGCTACTGCCAGTACTACTCGATCGTCTTCGGCGGCTACGTTGCCCTGGCACTGTGGATGACCAAGTACTACGTGCAGGAATACGGTTTCAGCTTGCAAAGCGCGGCGCTGCTGGCGGCCTGTTTCTCCCTGCCCGGCGGCGTACTGCGCGCCGTCGGCGGCTGGATGTCGGATCGCTGGGGGGCGCAAAGCGTGACCTGGTGGGTGTTGTGGGTCAGCTGGATCTGCCTGTTCCTGCTCTCGTATCCCCAGACCCAACTGCAAGTGCAGACCATCGACGGCCCGCTGGATTTCCACATTGGCCTGAGCCCTGCGCTGTTCACCGTGCTGCTGTTCGTCATGGGCATCGCCTTCGCATTCGGCAAGGCCTCGGTCTTCAAGTACATCGCCAATGACTACCCGAAAAACATGGGCGCGGTGTCCGGCATCGTCGGCCTGGCGGGTGGCCTGGGCGGTTTCGTGCTGCCGATCCTGTTCGGCGCCCTGGTGGACCTCACCGGCGTGCGCTCTTCCTGCTTCATGTTGATGTACGGCGTGGTCTGGGTCTCCCTCACCTGGATGTACTTCAGCGAAATACGCAAAAGCCCGGTGCTTGGTAAAGAGCCGCTGCTGATCCCGTCCCCGATTTCCAGCATTGCCCAAGGAGAAGAACATGTCCGTTCTGCAAACGCCTGACAAAGGCCCGGTCATTCATGACTGGCGCCCCGAGGACCCCGCGTTCTGGGGAAGTAGCGGCAAACAGACCGCCACTCGCAACTTGTGGATTTCCATTCCTGCGCTGTTGTTGGCCTTTGCGGTGTGGATGGTCTGGAGCACGGTGATTGTGCGCTTGAACGCCATCGGCTTCAGCTTCACCACCGACCAACTGTTTTGGCTGGCGGCATTGCCGGGGCTGTCCGGTGCGACCTTGCGGGTCTTCTATTCCTTTATGGTGCCGATCTTCGGCGGCCGGCGCTGGACTGCCCTGAGCACCGCGTCGCTGCTGTTGCCATCGATCTGGATGGGCTTCGCCGTGCAGGACCCGAGCACCTCATACAGCGTGTTCGTAGTGATTGCCTTGCTCTGCGGTTTCGGTGGCGGCAACTTCGCCTCGAGCATGTCCAACATCAGCTTCTTCTATCCCAAGTCCCAACAGGGCACAGCTCTGGGCCTCAACGCCGGACTGGGCAACCTGGGCGTCTCGGTGATGCAGTTCTGCGTGCCGCTGGTGATTACCTTCGGTGTGTTCGGCTTCATGGGTGGCTCGCCGCAAGCGTTGCCGGACGGCGGTCAGTTGTGGCTGCAGAACGCCGGGTTCATCTGGGTGCCATTTATCGTCCTGGTGACAGTGTTGGCCTGGTTCGGCATGAATGACCTGTCCAGCGCCCGGGCCTCGTTCAGCGAACAGGCGGTGATCTTCAAGCGCAAGCACAACTGGCTGATGTGCTGGTTGTACCTGGCGACCTTCGGTTCGTTCATCGGCTTTTCCGCCGCGTTTCCGCTGCTGATCAAAACCTCCTTTCCGGATGTCATTGCCTTGAAATTCGCCTTCCTCGGCCCACTGGTTGGCGCTCTGGTGCGGCCATTGGGTGGCTGGCTGGCGGACAAGCTCGGTGGCGCGAAAGTGACCCTGTGGAACTTCGTGGCGATGATCGCGATGGTCTTCGGCGTGATGCACTTCTTGCCGCAGAACGGCGCGGGCGGCAGCTTCTACGGCTTCCTCGGCTTGTTCATGCTGCTGTTCATCACCACTGGCGTGGGCAACGGCTCCACCTTCCGGATGATCCCGGTGATCTTCCGCACGCAGCACGAAAAAGCCTCGGCCGGGAAATCGCCAGCCGTGCGTGAACAGGCGCTCAAGGATGCCGGCAAGGAATCGGCCGCCGTCCTGGGCTTCAGTTCGGCCATGGGCGCCTTCGGTGCGTTCTTCATTCCCAAATCCTTCGGCACTTCGATGGCCCAGACCGGCGGCCCTGAGATGGCCTTCTACATGTTCGTCGTTTTTTACCTGAGCTGCATCGTGGTGACCTGGTGGTGGTACGCGCGCAAAGGCGCCGCGACACCCTGCTGAGACGACCTGAATCCAACCATTGCGTGGGCGGGGCACAGAACCCCGCAGCAAGCCTGAGAGGACACACCGTGAGTCATTTACTGGATCAACTGCGGTTTTTCAATCGCAAGCAAAACGAGTTTTCCGATGGTCATGGAGAGACTCGCAAAGAGTCTCGCGACTGGGAGAACGTCTACCGTTCGCGCTGGCAGTACGACAAGATCGTGCGTTCCACCCATGGGGTGAACTGCACCGGCTCGTGCTCGTGGAAAATCTACGTCAAGAACGGCCTGATCACCTGGGAAACCCAGCAGACCGATTACCCGCGCACCCGCAACGATTTGCCTAACCACGAACCCCGCGGTTGCCCGCGTGGCGCCAGTTACAGCTGGTACATCTACAGCGCCAACCGCCTCAAGTACCCGAAAATCCGCAAGCCGTTGCTCAAGCTCTGGCGCGAGGCGCGGCAGACCATGGCGCCGGTGGAAGCCTGGGCCAGCATTGTCGAGAACAAGGCCAAGGCCGACTCCTATAAAAGCAAGCGCGGCATGGGGGGCTTCATTCGCTCCAACTGGGAGGAAGTCAACGAGATCATTGCCGCGTCCAACGTCTACACCATCAAGCAATACGGCCCGGACAGGATCGTCGGTTTCTCGCCGATTCCGGCCATGTCGATGGTCAGCTATGCCGCGGGTTCGCGTTATCTGTCGCTGATCGGCGGTGCGTGCCTGAGTTTCTATGACTGGTACTGCGACTTGCCACCGGCCTCGCCGATGGTCTGGGGCGAGCAAACCGACGTGCCGGAATCGGCCGACTGGTACAACTCCAACTACATCATTGCCTGGGGCTCCAACGTCCCGCAGACCCGTACCCCCGATGCGCACTTTTTTACCGAAGTCCGTTACAAGGGCACCAAGACCGTCGCCATCACCCCCGACTACTCGGAAGTCGCCAAGCTCACCGACCTGTGGCTCAACCCCAAGCAGGGTACCGATGCGGCGCTGGCCCAGGCGTTCAATCATGTGATCTTCAAAGAGTTTCACCTGGACAAACCGAGCGCGTATTTCACCAACTACGCCAAGCGCTTCACCGATTTGCCGGTGCTGGTGCTGCTCAAACAAATGGTCGACAAGGCGCCGGGCGCCGGTTACCAGCCGGACCGTTTCTTGCGCGCCTCGGACCTTACCGACAACCTCGGCCAGGAAAACAACCCGGAATGGAAAACCATCGCGCTGGATGTCAGCGGTGAACTGGTTTCTCCTCAGGGCTCCATCGGTTATCGCTGGGGCGAGAAGGGCAAGTGGAACATCCTGCCTCGTGAAGGCGGTGAAGGGCGTGAGATCGATCTGAAGCTGAGCCTGATCGGCGATGACGTCGCCGAAGTGGCGTTCCCGTATTTTGCCGGCGAGTCCCACGAGCACTTCCAGCACGTCGCTGGCGATGCCGTGCAATACCGCCGCGTGCCGGTGCACAACGTGGTACTGGCCGATGGCAGTGTGGCCAAAGTCGCCACTGTGTTCGACCTGTCGGCCGCCAATCTGGCGATCGATCGTGGCCTGGGTGGCGCTAACGTCGCCAAGGACTACAACGATGCAAGCGTACCCGGCACCCCGGCCTGGCAGGAGCAGATCACCGGCGTCAGCCGCGAGAAAGCGATCCAGATCGCCCGCGAGTTCGCCGATAACGCCGACAAGACCAAGGGGCGCTCGATGATCATCGTCGGCGCGGCGATGAACCACTGGTACCACATGGACATGAACTACCGCGGGCTGATCAACATGCTCATGCTCTGCGGGTGTGTCGGCCAGACCGGTGGCGGTTGGGCGCACTATGTCGGTCAGGAAAAACTGCGTCCGCAATGCGGCTGGCTGCCCCTGGCGTTCGGCCTGGACTGGAACCGTCCGCCACGGCAGATGAACGGCACCAGCTTCTTCTACGCCCACAGTTCGCAATGGCGCCACGAGAAAATGAGCATGCACGACGTGCTCTCGCCGCTGGCCGATAAATCACAGTTTCCCGAGCATGCCCTGGACTACAACATCCGTGCCGAACGCGCCGGCTGGTTGCCCAGCGCACCGCAACTCAACACCAACCCGCTGCACATTTGCCGCGATGCCGCGGCAGCCGGCATGGACCCGAAAGACTACGTGGTCAAGTCGCTGCAAGACGGCTCGCTGCGCTTCTCCTGCGAACAGCCGGACAGCCCGGTGAACTTCCCGCGCAACATGTTTATCTGGCGTTCCAATCTGCTGGGCTCCTCGGGCAAGGGCCACGAGTACATGCTCAAGTACCTGCTCGGCACCAAGAATGGGGTGATGAACGAAGACATCGGCCAGGTCGGGGATTGCAAACCCGAAGAAGCCGAATGGGTGGACGAGGGCGCCATCGGCAAGCTCGATCTGGTCACCACACTGGATTTCCGCATGTCCTCGACCTGCGTCTATTCCGACATCGTCTTGCCGACCGCGACCTGGTACGAAAAGGACGACATGAACACCTCGGACATGCACCCGTTCATTCACCCGTTGTCGGCCGCCATCGACCCGGCGTGGGAATCGCGTTCCGACTGGGAAATCTACAAAGGCATCGCCAAGGCCTTTTCCAGCATGGCTGAAGGGCATCTGGGCGTTGAGAAGGACCTGGTGACCATCCCGCTGATGCACGACAGCGTCGGTGAACTGGCTCAACCTTTTGGCGGCACCGACTGGAAAAGCGCCGGCGTGGCCCCCGTGCCAGGCAAGAACGCGCCGAACCTGCATGTGGTGGAGCGTGATTACCCGAACATTTACAAGCAGTTTTCCTCGCTGGGGCCATTGCTGGAAAAACACGGCAACGGTGGCAAGGGCATCAACTGGAACACCGACGCCGAAGTGAAATTCCTCGGTGCGCTCAATCACCGCGAAGGGGCTGCCGGGATCAGTCATGGCCGGCCGAAAATCGACTCGGCGATCGATGCTGCTGAAGTGATTCTGTCCCTGGCGCCGGAAACCAACGGCCATGTTGCCGTCAAGGCCTGGGCTGCGTTGTCGGAATTTACCGGCATCGATCACAGCCACCTGGCGTTATCCAAGGAACACGAGGCGATCCGATTCCGCGACATTCAGGCGCAGCCGCGCAAGATCATTTCCAGCCCTACCTGGTCGGGTCTCGAAGACGATCACGTCAGCTACAACGCCGGCTACACCAACGTTCACGAAGCCATCCCATGGCGCACCATCACCGGTCGCCAGCAGTTCTACCAGGATCACCCGTGGATGCAGGCATTCGGCGAGCAACTGATGAGTTACCGCCCGCCGGTCAACACCCGCACCATTGCAGGGGTGAAAGGCAAGCGCAGCAACGGCGAGACCGAAATCGTCCTGAACTGGATTACTCCGCACCAGAAATGGGGCATCCACAGCACTTACAGCGACAACCTGCTGATGCTGACCCTCAGCCGCGGCGGGCCGATTGTCTGGCTCTCGGAGAACGACGCGAAACGCGCCGGCATCGAAGACAACGACTGGATCGAATGCTTCAACGCCAACGGCGCGCTGACCGCACGAGCGGTGGTCAGCCAGCGGGTCAAGGACGGCATGGTGATGATGTACCACGCCCAGGAACGGATCGTGAACGTGCCTGGTTCGGAAACCACCAAGACCCGTGGCGGCCACCACAACTCGGTCACCCGCGTGGTGCTCAAACCGACCCACATGATCGGTGGCTATGCGCAGCAGGCCTACGGTTTCAACTATTACGGCACGGTCGGTTGCAACCGCGATGAATTCGTCGTGGTACGCAAAATGGCCAAAGTCGACTGGCTCGATGGCTCAAACGGCGATGACCTGCCGCGTCCTCTGCCGACCGATATCGAGGAGAACTGAGATGAAGATTCGCTCACAGATCGGCATGGTGCTGAACCTGGACAAGTGCATCGGTTGCCACACTTGTTCGATTACCTGCAAGAACGTCTGGACCAGCCGCGAAGGCATGGAATACGCCTGGTTCAACAACGTCGAATCGAAACCCGGCATCGGTTACCCGAAAGAATGGGAAAACCAGGACAAGTGGAAGGGCGGCTGGATCCGCAATGCCAACGGCACGATCAACCCGCGCATCGGCGGTAAATTCCGGGTCTTGGCGAATATTTTCGCCAACCCGGACCTGCCGAGCCTCGACGATTACTACGAACCGTTCGACTTCGATTACCAGCACCTGCATACCGCGCCGCTGGGCGAGCATCAGCCCACTGCGCGCCCGCGTTCGCTGATCTCTGGCAAGCGCATGGAGAAAATCGAATGGGGCCCGAACTGGGAAGAAATCCTCGGCACCGAATTCGCCAAGCGCCGCAAGGACAAGAACTTCGACAAGATCCAGGCGGACATTTACGGCGAATACGAAAACACCTTCATGATGTATTTGCCGCGCCTGTGCGAGCACTGCCTCAACCCGGCGTGCGCAGCGTCGTGCCCGAGCGGGGCGATCTACAAGCGTGAAGAAGACGGCATTGTGCTGATCGACCAGGAAAAATGCCGTGGCTGGCGGATGTGCATCAGCGGCTGCCCGTACAAGAAGATCTATTTCAACTGGAAAAGCGGCAAGTCCGAGAAGTGCATCTTCTGCTACCCGCGTATCGAAGCCGGGATGCCGACTGTTTGCGCCGAAACCTGTGTCGGGCGTATCCGTTACCTCGGTGTGCTGCTGTATGACGCCGACCGCATCAGCGAAGTGGCGAGCACCGCCAATGAGCAAGACCTGTACGAGAAACAACTGGAGATCTTCCTCGATCCGAATGACCCGGCAGTGATTCGCCAGGCCCTGGCCGATGGCGTACCGCAGTCGGTGATTGATTCCGCCCAGCGTTCGCCGGTCTACAAAATGGCCGTGGACTGGAAACTCGCACTGCCGCTGCACCCGGAATACCGCACCTTGCCAATGGTCTGGTACGTGCCGCCGCTGTCGCCGATCCAGAACGCCGCCACTGCCGGCACCGTGGGCATGAACGGGGTGATCCCGGATGTCGACAGCCTGCGTATTCCACTGAAGTACCTGGCGAACCTGCTGACAGCGGGCGATGAAAAACCGGTCAAGCGCGCACTTAAACGCTTGCTGGCGATGCGCGCCTACAAACGTTCCGAGCAAGTCGATGGCGTTCAGGACCTGCAAGTGTTGAAGGACGTCGGCTTGAGCGTGGCCCAGGTCGAAGAGATGTATCGCTACCTGGCGATTGCCAACTATGAAGACCGCTTTGTGGTACCGAGTGCCCACCGTGAAGACGCCATGAGCGACGCCTTTGCCGAGCGCTCCGGTTGCGGCTTCAGTTTCGGCAGCGGTTGCAGCGGCAGCTCCGACACCAACATGTTCGGTGCGAAGAAAGCCAACCGCCGCGACGTCCTGAAAACCGTCCAGTTGTGGGAGGAGTGAGTATGCAAATTCTCAAAGTGATTTCGCTGCTGCTCGACTATCCGACCGAGACGCTGATTGGCGGGCGCGACGAACTGGAGCAGGCGATCATCCAGTCACGGGAAATCAGCCCTAAACAGCGCGGTGCGTTGTTCGAATTGCTGGAGTTGATCTGCGCCAATGACCTGATGGACGGGCAGGAGCACTACGGCGCGCTGTTCGGCCGGGGGCGTTCGCTGTCGTTGCTGTTGTTCGAGCATGTGCACGGCGAATCCCGCGATCGTGGCCAGGCCATGGTCGACATGATGGCGCAATACGAAGCCGCCGGTTTTGCCATCGGCGTCAAGGAGCTGCCGGACTATATCCCGCTGTACCTGGAGTTCCTGTCCACCCGCGAAGACCTCGAGGCCCGCGAGGGCCTGGCGGATGTTTCGCACTTGCTGGCCTTGCTCGCGGCGCGTCTGGAAGAGCGCGAAAGCGCCTATGCCAGTTGCTTCCGGGCGTTGCTGCAAATCGCCGGGGCCGAGCCGCATCAGGCGGTGGCCGACCTGCGGGCGCAGGTGGCGTCGGAACCGCGCGACGACTCCCTCGAAGCCCTCGACAAGATCTGGGAAGAGGAGGCCGTGGACTTTCTCCAGGCCGAACAGCAAGACCGTTGCAGTTCGTTGCCTGGCGCCCCGGGCAAGGCCCGGGAAGAAAGCGCCGTGCCGTTGCACTGGGTGGATTTTCAGCATGAAGGGTTGGCCACCGTGCCAGCCAAGGAGGTAGGCAATGTCTAAATGGAACCTGTTGTTGTTCGGGATCTATCCCTATGTCGCTTTGGCGATTTGCCTGATTGGCAGTTGGGCCCGTTTCGATCTGTCGCAGTACACCTGGAAGGCTGGCTCCAGCCAGATGCTCAACCAGCGCGGCATGCGCGTGGCGAGCAACCTCTTCCACATCGGTGTGCTGTTTGTACTGGCCGGGCATTTCGTCGGCCTGCTGACGCCTGCATCGGTTTATCACCATGTGATCAGCACCGAGAACAAGCAGTTGCTGGCGATGGTCTCCGGCGGGCTCTTCGGCCTGCTGTGCCTGATCGGCTTGCTGATGCTGGTCAATCGGCGGCTCACCGATCCTCGGGTACGTGCCGCCTCCAGCGCTTCGGACATTTTGATTCTGCTGGTGCTGCTGGTGCAGTTGCTGCTCGGTTTGCTGACGATTGCAGCGTCCACCGCGCACATGGACGGCTCGGTGATGGTGATGCTCGCCGACTGGGCGCAGAACACCGTGCTGTTGCGGCCGATGGAAGCGGCGGCGTCCATTGCGCCGGTCGGGCTGACCTACAAGCTGCATGTGTTTCTAGGCTTGACCCTGTTCGTGTTGTTCCCCTTCACCCGTCTCGTACACATCGTCAGTGCACCGATCTGGTACCTGGGGCGTCGTTATCAAATCGTTCGGCAGAAAGTCTGAGGAGAACATCATGTCAGGTGGATGTGGATGTGGCGGCGGTAACGGCGGCAGCGGTGGCTGCGGTTCTTCTAAAAATGCAGAGTCTTCGGTACCGGAAGTTGTCGACATCGCGCAGTTTGAAGCACTGCCGGTCGAGCCGGCGGCGGCCGAGGACGCCCCGGTGCAGTTGATCGCCAGCAGCGAACAGGAGTGGCCGATCATCAGCGTCAACGGGGTGTCGATCACGCCTGAGGCAATGGCCCAGGAGCTGCAATATCACCCGGCCGAAAGCCGTGAAGAGGCGGTCTATCTGGCCGCCAGGGCACTGGTGATCCGCGAATTGTTGCAGCAGCGCATTGCCGAACTCGGCCTGGCTCTGGAGATCGGCGCTGGTGAGAACGAAGAAGAAGCGGCCACGCGTTTGTTGCTCGAACGCGAGGTGCACGTGCCGCAGTGCGACGAGGAAACCAGCCTGCGCTACTACGAAAACAATCGCGGGCGCTTTCACAGCGCGCCGTTGCTGGCGGTGCGACACATCCTGCTCGAGTGCGCGCCGGATGATGTCGAGGCTCGCAGCCTTGCGCATGCTCAGGCCGAGATATTGCTGCAACGTCTGGAGGATTTCCCCGGCAGTTTCGCCGAGCTGGCGGTGAAATATTCGGCCTGCCCGTCGAAGGCTCAAGGCGGTTCTCTGGGGCAGATCAGCAAGGGCCAGACCGTGCCGGAACTGGAGCGTCAGCTGTTCACGCTGGCGCCCGGCCTGGCCAGTAAACCGCTGGAAAGTCGCTACGGCTGGCATGTGGTGAGTGTCGATCAGCGGATTGAAGGCATGCCGTTGCCTTATGAAGTGGTGTCGACGGCGATCCGCACGCAGTTGCAGCAGGGCGTCTGGCAAAAAGCGCTGGTGCAGTACCTGCAAACCCTGATCGGAGCGGCGGATATTCGTGGCATCCACTTGCAGGGCGCCGACTCACCGTTGGTGCAGTGAGCATCGAGACAAACCGGGAGATGTGATGAACGCTGTCATGCAGGATGGTTTTGGACGGCAGATCGATTATCTGCGGATGTCGGTGACGGACCGTTGTGATTTTCGTTGTGTGTATTGCATGGCGAAAAACATGACCTTCCTGCCGCGTCAGCAGGTCCTGACGCTGGAGGAGTTGCAGCGCCTGGCAACGCTGTTCGTCGGGTTGGGCGTCCGCAAAATCCGCCTCACCGGCGGCGAGCCGCTGATTCGTCCGGGCATTGTCGAACTGTGCCGCAACATCGCCGCATTGCCCGGTTTGCGCGAACTGGTGATGACCAGCAACGGCTCGCAGCTGGGCCGTCTGGCCCGGCCGTTGGCGGAGGCAGGCGTCAAGCGGATGAACATCAGCCTCGATAGCCTGGACGGGCAGAAGTTTCGCGCGATCACCCGCAACGGCGATCTCGATCAGGTGCTGGGCGGCATTGAGGCGGCGCGGGACGCAGGGTTTGAGCGGATCAAGCTCAACTGCGTGGTGATGAAGGGGCGCAACTTCGATGAAGTCCCGGCGTTGGTGCAGTACGCCATCGATCAGCGCATCGATATCAGTTTCATCGAAGAAATGCCGTTGGGCGATGTCGGCAGGTCACGGGGTGAATCGTTTTGTTCCAGCGATGAAGTGCGGGCATCGATCGCCGCTCAACATCGGTTGCTCGACAGTACGGAAAACAGCGGCGGACCGGCGCGCTATGTGCGTCTGGAACGCCATCCCGATACCCGGATCGGTTTCATTTCACCCAACAGCCATAACTTCTGCGGCACCTGCAACCGGGTGCGGATGACCGTTGAAGGGAAGCTGTTGCTCTGTCTGGGCCAGGACGACGCGCTGGATTTGCGTGGATTGTTGCGGCGTTATCCGCTGGACGACCAGCCGCTGATCAATGCGGTGCAAAAGGCTTTGCGCGGCAAGCCATTGCGCCACGACTTCAACCCCGAAGGGGAGGTGCAGATTGTGCGGTTCATGAACATGAGTGGCGGTTGAGCTGTTCTGTTAAGGAAAGAGTTTGCTAAACACAATACTTGTGGCGAGGGAGCTTGCTCCCGCTGGGTTGCGAAGCAACCCTAAATGAGGCACCACGATTATTCAGACAAATCGAGCTTGCAGGATTGCGACCGCTTCGCGGCCGAGCGGGAGCAAGCTCCCTCGCCACAGTGTTCGCACCGATTTTTCCTTCACCGCCTTCGGGCGGTTTTTTTCACCGGCAAATCTTGATGTCGATCAATTGCAGAACAGCACTTTGTCCGTAGTCTTCACTGCATGTTGTGTTTGATTGTGTCTGAACATCTATATGTAGTATCTGGAGGCCAAATGCAGAGCACGCTGATCTCAGTGGGATGTAACCGCTTGCACAAACGCGATGGCAGTCTGGTTGCCTTCGATGCCGACAAGATCCGCCAGGCGTTGATCGCCGCCGGCAAGGCAACCGGGGAGTACACCGAGGTTGAGGTTGAAGGCCTGCTTCAGGCGGTACTCGCCCGACTGGAAGGGCTGCCAAGGTTGCACGTCGAGCAGATTCAGGATCGGGTCGAACGGGTATTGATGGATGCCGGTTACTTCTTCGCCATGCGCGCCTACATCGTCTACCGCGAACAGCACGGGCGTTTGCGTCGTGACCGCCGGACCATGGTCGAGGTGGCGACTTCTATGAATGAGTACCTGGACCGTGAAGACTGGCGGGTCCAGGCCAACGCCAATCAGGGCTACTCCCTGGGCGGGCTGGTGTTGAACGTGTCGGGCAAGGTCACCGCCAACTACTGGCTGGACGAGGTGTACAGCGAGGCCATCGGCCAGGCCCATCGCGAGGCGGATTTGCATGTGCACGACCTGGATATGCTCGCCGGTTACTGTGCCGGTTGGTCGCTGCGTACTCTGTTGCACGAGGGGCTCAACGGTGTGCCGGGGCGTGTCGAAGCCGGCCCGCCAAAGCACTTGAGCAGTGCCCTGGGGCAAATGGTGAATTTTCTCGGCACCCTGCAGAACGAATGGGCCGGTGCCCAGGCGTTCAGTTCATTCGACACCTACCTGGCGCCTTACGTGCGCAAGGACCGGCTGAGTTACCAGGAGGTGCGCCAGGCGATCCAGGAGTTCATCTACAACCTCAATGTGCCGTCACGCTGGGGCACCCAGACGCCGTTCACCAACCTGACCTTCGACTGGGTTTGCCCGCAGGATTTGCGTGAGCAGATACCCGTCATCAACGGTGAGGAGATGCCGTTTGCCTATGGTGACCTGCAAGTCGAAATGGACCTGCTCAACCGCGCGTACATCGAGGTGATGCAGGCTGGCGACGCGAAAGGGCGAGTGTTCACCTTTCCGATCCCGACCTACAACATCACCCATGACTTTCCGTGGGACAGTGACAACGCCGACCGTCTGTTCGAGATGACGGCGCGGTACGGTTTGCCGTATTTCCAGAACTTCCTCAATTCGGACATGCAGCCCAATCAGGTGCGTTCGATGTGCTGCCGGTTGCAGCTCGATGTGCGCGAGTTGCTCAAGCGCGGCGGTGGCTTGTTCGGTTCGGCGGAACAGACCGGATCGCTCGGCGTGGTGACCATCAACTGTGCACGCCTGGGCTATGTGTTCAAGGGCAACACCAGTGGCTTGTTGCAACGCCTGGACACGCTGATGGAGCTGGCGATGGAGAGCCTGGAGGTCAAGCGCAAGGTCATTGCGCACCACATGGATGCCGGTTTGTACCCTTACACCAAGCGCTACCTGGGCACCTTGCGTAACCATTTTTCCACCATCGGCCTCAACGGCCTGCATGAAATGCTGCGCAATTTCACTGGCGACGAGGAGGGCATGCACACCGAACATGGCCGACAGTTTGCCCTGAATCTGCTGGACCATGTGCGCGCCACCTTGCTGCGTTTCCAGGAGGAAACCGGTCATCTCTACAACCTGGAAGCGACACCGGCGGAGGGCACCACCTACCGCTTCGCCAAGGAAGACCTCAAGCGCTATCCGGACATTCTCCAGGCGGGCAGTACGCAGGCGCCGTATTACACCAACTCCTCGCAACTGCCCGTGGGCTACACCGAAGACCCCTTCGAGGCCCTTGAACTTCAAGACGAACTGCAATGCAAATACACCGGCGGCACGGTCTTGCACCTGTACATGGCCGAGCGGATTTCCTCGGTGCAGGCCTGCAAGCAACTGGTGCGCAAGGCCCTTGGACGTTTCCGCCTGCCGTACCTGACCGTGACCCCGACGTTCTCCATCTGCCCGGTGCACGGCTACCTCGATGGCGAACATGAGTTCTGCCCCAAATGCGACGAGGCCCTGTTGCTACAAGAACAGAAGGCCGGCGCTGTTCATTGATTTTGATCCACTCAACTGCAAGGAGCTTCACCATGACTGCATCGCAACCACTGCCCCAGGCTCAACGTCAACGCTGCGAAGTCTGGACCCGGGTGATGGGCTATCACCGTCCTGTGTCGGCGTTCAATCCGGGCAAACAGTCGGAGCACCGCGAGCGGCTGCACTTCACTGAAAGCGCGGCACTGGCCGGGCGCCAATGAGTCGAATGCTTCGGGTCGGGGGCATGGTGCCCCTGACCACTATCGACTATCCGGGACAGCTCGCTTGCGTGCTGTTTTGCCAGGGTTGCGCCTGGCGTTGTCGTTACTGTCATAACCCGCAGCTGATTCCGCCTCGTGGCAGTGAGGAAGTGGATTGGCGGCGGGTGTTGGCGTTTCTGCAACGTCGTCAGGACCTGCTCGATGCCGTGGTGTTCAGCGGCGGTGAGCCAACCTTGCAGGACGGCTTGCTCGGTGCCATGGATGAAGTGCGGGACATGGGCTTTCGCATCGGCTTGCACAGCGCCGGCATCAAGCCTGCCGCCTTCGCCAAGGCACTCACGGGCGCGGATTGGGTCGGTTTCGACGTCAAGGCGTTGCCCGAAGATTGCCTGGCCATTACCCGGGTCGAGGGCAGTGGAACGGCTAACTGGCGCAGCCTTGAGCATCTGCTGGCCAGTGGTGTGGACTACGAATGTCGCACCACCGTGCATTGGCGTCTGTTCGAGCCGGCGCGTCTGCTGATCCTGGCAAAACGCTTGAGTGCGCTCGGCGTCAAACGCTTCGCCGTGCAACTGGTCCGCACTGAGCGGATGTTCGATTCGCTACTGCCAAGCATTTCGGCACAAGCCTTGTTGCCAGAGTTGTGGGAGGCCATGCGCGAGTTGTTCCCAGCCTTCGTGCTGCGGGGGTAACGGGGGCTGGGGAAACTCAAGCCCAGCCCCAGAACTGCAACCACCAGCCAAACCCGATCAGGGCGTTGGCGAGGAACAGGCAAACTCCACCCGACACGCGCCGAGCCAGGGGAATACCTTCGTGTTTCAGCCGTTTCCAACCCAGTAGCAGGCTCCACCCCATGGTGGCCAATAGCAGGCAGGCCCTGGCGGGTTGTACCCACTCCAGCAGCAGACCTTCATAACGCAGTAATTTGACGGTGGTGGCCGACAGCCCGAGAAACAGTCCGGCACCACCCACAGGCGTGAGTGTCAGCGCCAGAGGCCAATACAGTGCGCGATCTCGCGCCAGTCGGGCCGTCAGGCGCAGGAGCAGCATCAACGCCGTGCCGAGCATGATCGAACTCACACTCAAGTAAGCGACAATGCTGAAGCCGTCGAGCCAGCTGAAGCTGTCGTTGAGTTGCGGGTAATGGGTCAGCAACCACCAGGGGGCGTTGTCCCGTAAGGCCCAGAGCTGGTTGTGTTCCACCAGCCACTGGGCCAGGGTTTGTTTGAGGGCGATAAACCATGGGCTGACCGTCCACTGAAACGCGCCCATGGCCAAGCCGATCACGCCGAACAGCAGCAAGCGTGTATCCCAAGGGGACAGCGCCTGCGCGGTTGCGTGAAGAATCTCCTGATTGCTGGAGCGGGCGATCAGCTGCACGGCGCCGCGTTGCCCGCTGCAGCGTCCGCAGGCGTGGCAATCACTGGCGCCTTGCAGGCGACGGATATCGAGCAGGGGAGCGCAGTTGGGGGGCGGCAGGCGTGGCGCGGCATTCTCTATCCAGCGTTGCTCATTGACCTGAAAGTGCACGGGGGCCAGCCTTGCGAGCAGGGCGAAAACCCCGCTGACCGGGCACAGGTAACGGCACCAGACCCGCTTGCCCCGGGCAAACAACAACCCGACGATGACCGCTGCGACGGTCGAGCCACCCAGAATCAACAGTGCGGCCTGGGCGTAGTCATAGACGCTGATCAATTGGCCGTAGAGGGTCGTCAGGCAGAACGCCAATGTGGGCCAACCGCCCCAACGCAACCAACGCGGCACACCCAGGCCTTTGCCGTAATGACTGGCCCATTCGCTGAGCGAACCTTCCGGGCACAGAACGCCACACCAGAGTCGACCGAAGCACACCATCGACAGCAACACGAACGGCCACCAGATTCCCCAGAATAAAAACTGCGCGAGCAAGGTCAGGTTGTCGAGTATCCGTGCCTGGCTGTCCGGCAGCGGCAACAGCGCCGGGGTCACCAACAGCACTGCGTAAAACACTACGACAGCCCACTGCAGCGCCCGGATGACGGACGCATGGCGACGCATCCCGTCACCCAGGCGCTGGAGCCATCGATTGTGCCGGCTCAGGTCAGGCATGGGACTTTCTCCGCAGTCCGTTGGCGGAGCCAGGCGCTGACGACCAGCCAGTAACCGACCCACACCAGTAAGGTCATGCCGCTGGGTGTTGCGCGATAACCGACAAAACTGGCCAGAAAACCACCCAATCCATGGCTATCGCTCAGCCACGCGCTGCCGTCCCAAAGCGATTCGCCTACGAGGCTGTAAACCACGTCCGGCACATCCAGGGCGAGCAGTTGGCCGCCGATTCGCTCGGTGCCGCTGACCAGCAACCCCGCGCCGAGCATGAGCAAGATGACTTCGCTGATGGCAAAGAATCGTTGCCATGAAATGAAGCGGCGACTGCTGTGCAGCAGCGTAATGGTCAGCGCGGACAACACCAGCCCCAACACGCCGCCGACGGCAAACAAACCGAGCTGCGGACCCCGCAATCGGGCGCCGGCGCCATAGAGAAATACCACCGTTTCGCTGCCTTCACGGCTGATCGCGAGCATGGCCAGCAGTAGTAGACCTGCGCCTCCTTGTCGAGCCAGGTGGCTATCGGCGTGCCGTCGCAAATCGTGGTTGAGGGTGCGCCCGTGACGGTGCATCCAGCCGACCATTTGCACCATTAACAGGCTGGCAAACAGTGCGAGTGCGGCCTGGAACCATTCACTGGCCGACCCGCTCATGGCCTCACCGGCAAACAGAATCAACACCGCCAGCAGGCCCGAGAGCATCAACCCCAGCACCACACCCGCCCACAGGTATTTGACCAAACGATGACGTTGGCCTTGCTGGCTGGCCCAGGCCTGGAGAATGCCGATCACCAGCAACGTCTCGACGCTTTCGCGCCAGACGATGAACATTGATTGATTCATGGAAGCTCCGTGCGCTAACAGGTTATTTCGCGAGGATGCCGCCCTCGGGCAATTGCGGATTGAACTCGTCGAAAAAGGGATAGTGGCCGGGCCTGAGCGGGTGAATGACGACGAAGGTTGTCACGCCCGGCGACAGTACCTTTTCAACCCGCAACGGCGTGCTCTCGAACTCGGCCGGCCCCTGACCGCTATTTTTCAGGACGATCTTGAAGCGCTGTCCGGCCGGGACCTCAAGCAAGGCAGGGGAGAAGTGGCCATCGCGCAGGGTCAGCTCAAAGCTCGGCAACTCGGCATGGGCCGTCAACGGCGCAACTGTTGCGGCCACGATCAGCCAGGCAAGATGCAGGCGCTTCATTCAATAGCCGCCTTTTTTACCGATGCCGGCGTAGATGAACTCGTAGTGCAGTTCGCAGCGTTCGAACCAGGGCGCCACACCGGTTTCCTTATCGGTGTGACGCCCGAGGGAGCCGTGACCGGTGGGTGGTAGCACGGTGAACGTCAGCCGATATTTGCCCGGCCCCAGCAGCTTCACATTGTCGCCATAGTGCGGGCCGTCATTGGCGACCATGGGATGGAAGTCACCCTTGATTTCGTCCGGGTTACCCGCTCTGCTCAAGTTGAACGAGACATTGAGGTAAGGCACGAAACTGCCTTCCTGAAAACCCTGTCGATTGTCCGCGGTGGCCCGAATGTCGGCTTCCAGGTGAACATCAGAATCGACAGTAGCCCGCATCATGCCAGCCGGGGCCATCTCGATCGGTTGCAGATACACCGCCCCGACTTCCAGTCCCTGACACAGCTGTGGTTCCCCGATCGGGTATTCCTTTGCGTGAGCCAGCGGTACGAGCAAGAGCAGGGCGAGTGAGAGGTGGGTACGCATAATGTCTTCCTGAGCACTGACGAGTAGGAACCCGAGTCTAGGAAGCTTTGCTGCGAACAATAATGATTGTTATCAAGTTTTGATCAATTAAACCGTTAGAAGCTTAGCTCCAGGATCGCGATAGGGAGAGCAGTCGCTAGATGTCGATTCTTGATATCCATCAAGGATGGTTTTGCACAATGGCTGTAGGTTGCAAGAACATCTCTCAATGACCGGAGATCGAAATGGCCAAGAACTTCCCCGTCAACCCCAAGCACCCCGAGCGGATCTGTTGGGGGTGCGACCGGTATTGTCCGGCCAAGTCCCTGGCATGCGGCAATGGCTCCGACCGTACGATGCATCCGGCCGAGATGTTCGGAGAAGATTGGTATTTGTCTGGAGACTGGGGCATCGAGCCCCTCATCGTCACAGACAAGACAGCGGATGATGGTGTCTAGTGCGCGCCAAACCTCGCAGATTCTTTGAGGAAGTGAGATTGGCTGCGACGTAGTCAGAAGATAAAAAAACAGGGAAATATCTGGATGCCTCTCCGGATATTTCCCTGTTGCTCAATGTGTGGAATTGCTATCGATAAACTTCTCGTAATACATCTGGAACTGCTCGATCTTCTGATCGTTGAACCAGGTTTTAATCGCGTCGACCATGGGCGGAGGACCGCACAGGTAGATGTCGAATGGGTTGGCGTCGAACGACTGACGGTCGAAGTGATCAGGAATCCACCCGGTTTTACCTTGCCAATCCACGGAGGGTTTCGAAACCACAAGGTGATAGTCGAAGTCGGCGATGCGGTCGCGATAATCAGCCAGGCGTTGAGTTTCGCACAGGTCATTGTCCTGCGTGACGCCATAGAACAGTTGGATCGGGTGCCCGCAGCCACCTTTTTCTGCAATGTTATCAAGCATCCCGAGGAAGGCCGACAGGCCGGTTCCTCCTGCCACCAGTACGAGAGGTTTGGTCACCTGACGTAGATAAAAGCTTCCCAATGGGGCCTCGAGCTCGAGTGTTTGACCGGGGCGGCAATGCTCACGGATGAAGTTGCTCATCACGCCATCAGGCAAGAGCCTGATGAGAAACTGCAATTGGTTGGTGGGGTTGGGGCGGTTGGCGAATGAGTAGGAGCGCCACTCACTGGTGCCCGGTACATGCAGTCGAGCGTATTGCCCCGGAAGAAAGTCCAATTGCTGCTGGTGGGCGCAAGCGTCCAGATGAAGGATCGCCGTGGTGGCCGACACCTGTTCTACACCGGTGATCACCGTTTGCAGTAACCGGGTTGCGCCAGCGTTGCACAAGCTCGAATCGAAGTCGAAATAGAACGACGCATCCGATTGCACGCGGGTCTGGCAAGAGAGCATTTTGCGTTGCGCCAGATCCTGCTCGGAAAGAGCCTCTTCATCGACGTAGTCTTGAGTGAATTGGCCTGATTCGCAGCGACCCTGGCAAGTGCCACAGACACCTTCGCGACAGTCCAGCGGGATGTTCACGCCATTGCGTAGCGCGGCGTCGAGCAGCAGTTCGTTGGGCTTGACCTCGAAGAACGAGGTCTTGCCATCTGCGAAGCTGAAAGCGACTTTATGGTTCATGACAGCGTGCCCCACAGTTCACAGGTGATAGAAATCAAGCACTGAGTTGATCGTGTCGTTGAGCAGCACGATGTGCTTGCGAGTGATCTTCCAGCTGTCTGCGTCCGCTTTGAGGTGGTAGGTCACATGGCCGTAGAACTGCTCGGACAGCCCTTGCCGGGTGTAGAGCGTGACCCAGGCGGCCTTGACTTCAAGCAAGCCGTTATCGATCTCCTTGATTCGCACATTGCTGATTTGATGCAAGGTGCGCGGCATCGGGTTTGAAGCCGCCGACTTGCCTGTGCGCAGACGAAATACCCGGTCTTCCAAACCGGAGCGGTTCGAGTAGTAAATCAGCGACATGCCGCGCTTGGGATCGGTGGTGTACACATGCTCCGACTCCCATTGCGGCAGGTGGAATTCGCTCTGTTCATCAAACAGGGCGATGTAGGCGTCCCAATCCTGTTGATCACACAGCTCGGCTTTGCGGTAGAGGAATTGTTCGACGGAATGTTGTAGTGCGCTCATTTCACACCTCCTTCAACTTCAGGGCTTTTTGTGCAAGACCTTGCAGAAGGAAGCGCTGCCAGGATCCGTGCTGATTGATGTAGAGCCCCTCATGCGTGAACTCGGTGCCGGTCAGTACCGGGTTGATGCCCAGAGCCTCGCTGTTCGGGGTGGGGCCTTCGACCCATTTCTCACTGCCGCGGGACACTTCGTTCCAGCGCTCGAGGCGGGCCTGGAATCCGCGTTGGGCTTCGCGAAACTCCACCAGGTCGTCGGGAGTGCCCATGCCTGAAACGTTGAAGAAGTCCTCGAACTGGCGGATCCGGTTTTCCCGATCTGCGTCGGACTCACCCTTGACGCCGATGCACTGGCTGGTGATCTCGGTCTTGTTCCAGGCCACTGGGCGCACGATACGCAGCTGTGAGCTGATCTGATCCATGAAGAACAGGCTTGGGTAGATGTTGAGATTGCGTAGACGGTGCATCATCCACTCGGCTTGTTGCTGGCCGTATTCCTTCACCAGACGCGGCATGACGCTGGCATACCCGGCGCGTACAGTCGGGTTGGGCATGTCGCTGAACAAGAGGCTGTGGCCATTCTTGAACGAGAACCAGCCGTCGTCGGTTTCGGCATCTCCGGCGCCCAACTTGCTGTAGTCCAGCGTGTCGGAGCCGCCGCCCTTGGCCGAGTTGACTTGCTGGCGATGCTGCACCGTGGAGACGTAGTTGTAGTGCACGGTGCTGACGTGATAACCATCCAGGCCGTTTTCGTGCTGCAGTTTCCAGTTGCCGTCATAGCTATAGGTCGACTTGCCGGGCAGTACTTCCAGCTCGCCGGTCGGAGACTGCGCGACCATCATGTCGAAGAACACTTTGGCATCGCCGAGGTAGTCCTCCAGCGAGTCGCTGCCATTGACGTCCAGGCTGATAAAGACGAAGCCCTTGTAGCTCTCGATCCGGGCCTTCTTCAGGCCGCGGGTTGCTTTATCGAAACCCTCCGGGTATTCACCTGGGGCCTTGACCTTGACCAGGCGGCCGTCACTTTTGTAACACCAGGCGTGGAACGGACAGGTAAAGGTAGATTGGTTGCCTTTGCTGACGCGAGTCAGGGTCGCGCCCCGGTGCTGGCAAGCGTTGATCAGCGCATGGAGCTGATTGCTCCCATCGCGGGTGATGATCATCGGCTGACGACCCGCGCGCATCGTCAGAAAATCATTGGGATTGGCGATTTCGCTCTCGTGGCAGGCGTAGATCCAGTTCTTCTCGAAGATCAGTTCCATCTCCAGGTCGAACAGTTCCGGCTCTGTGAACATGTCACGGGCGACGCGGTAAATACCTTCGGCCGGCCGAAAATCCAGGCAACCCTGAATGTAATCTTGCCACTGCGCAATGCTTCTAGAGCTGTTCATCAGGTACACCCTTTTTGTAGTTTTAGGCACGACCTGATTGAAAGCCTTTCTGTGCGGTGCATCTATCCGGATTCGAGGCGATATCTATCCGTTTCTGAGGGGGCGGGGGGCGCTTTCCGTGAGGGCTATCAGGCGCGGTTGCTTTATGCGCTTTTCATTTCATATCCCTGGCTTGCACCCACAGCACCGCGTCTTGCGACAAGGGCTTGCCCTTGTGGGTTTTCGTTGTCCCGATGTCGAGCGCTGCAATACCCCACCAGCCGGCCCGGGGCAGGCCGATGGTCACGACACCCTGGGCGTCCGTGTACGTGCTCAGGGACTTGAATGAAGCTTGAGGTGCCGTTACATAGTCTTGCTGGCCGAAGGCGTTTTTCTCGATATCGACGGAATGGTTGATGTATTCGATTTCGATTTCGGCGAACGGAACGGGCTTGCCATCGGCCAGCACCAAGGCGCGGAACACTCCGCCTGTCCAGTTTGCATAAGGCTTGTTCAGTGGCTGGATCTCAACCGGCAACCCTTGTGGTTCTGCCCAGTTGCCGGGTACTCCGCCCACGTTCACGATCAGCTTGGTGAACTGTTGGATGTAGACGTCTTCCTCGGTTTCCAGGTAGGGCTCGGGCTCGAGTACGAAGATATGGTCACCCAGTGAGCGAACCAACTCCCGCGGAATCGACGCACGATAGGCAGTCGTTTGGTTATCGCGACTCTGCCACTGGACAGGGCGCAAGTATTGGCGAAGATCGATTTTTTCCCCGCCGTGCGAGCTGATGTGGCTAAAGGCGCGGGGTTCATCCATGGTCATGGTGGGGCCGCCGGAGAAGGGATGCGTGAACACCAGCGCGAACTCCAGTTTATCCGCACGTGGCAGCGCCGTTTCCTCGACGTAGAGCATCTGGAAATGGGCCTGTGCAGCGCCTGTCAGGCAGCCTAATGTTACGGCGGCAAGTGCTTGGAGCAGTCGTCGTTTGATCGGCATTGTCGATTTCACCTGGAAATGTCGGATGACTGAATCGTGGCTTGATGGTTGTCTCCGCCCATGAACACAACGGAGTATTTTCCGGCGGGGGGCTGGAAGGTGTAGCTGTTGTCTTTATCGACGCTTCCTTCGAGCAACACCTTGTTGCTGGTGTCCTGGACATGGATTTTTCTGCCAGCGGCGGAGCTGCCGTCGGTGTAACCCGCCTCGCACTTCACCAGATCATCGCTCTCGATGTAGCAGTCGAAGACGGGGCCATGAGGGAAGGCTGCCTGGCAGAACACCAGGGCGCCGGCGATCAGTATCCGATGTGCTGAACCTGGGGGTTTCATAAGGTCTTCGATCTCCACGGTCGAGGTTGATCATTGGAGCGGCGATTTGTGATCGCCGCTCGTATTCGGGCCAGGCGGCGCGAAGGCCGTCAGTAAGGAATCCAGGTTCGAACTCAGGAGTGCTTCGTACCCGTTGGCCGCGTCGGCGAGCATTCCCGGGTTGCCGGCGTCCAGTATCAACAACCGTGCGCCGCCGTCCTCGATGGCCTTGGCAATCCTGGCGTCCGGTGCCCACTTGTGGACCACCACGTGGATGTCACGCTCGCGCAGGTATCGGGTCAGTGCGGTGCAGTCGGCGTCGCTCCAGTCGATGTCCTGTCGGACGAACCAGCCGTCGACAAAAATCCCGAACTCGCCGAACAAATAGGTGAACTCATCGGCCAGCGACAGCACGCGCAGATCCGGCACTGCCAGCAGCCGGGCACCGTAGTTGGCCTTGAGCTGGCGCAATCGGCCTTCGAGTGCGGCGAGGTTGCGCTCTATCCGAGGCGCATCGGGGGGAGACAGGCGTGCCAGGTCGGTAGCGATAATCGCCGACATGCGCATGGCGTTGACGGGGCCGAGCCAGGCGTACGGCGACAGTCCGCCATCGACGTCGCGTTCGGTTGCCCAGGGAACGTCGTTCGATGGCACGCGGGCCACGGCCACTCCGGGCTTGACGGTGTCCCATGAGTGCGAGGCATCGATCTCGACGATTCGCAGATTGTGGCGACGTGCCGTGGTGTAAAGCGGATCCGCGCGCCAGAGGTTGCCCAGGGTAACTACGGCGGTGGCCTGCTGGAACACGGCGGGCTCCAGGCGCGACAGCGCGTTGGCCTGGCTTTCCATGGGCACGGCAGAGTCTGCCGGAAGGCGGACGACCTTGAGGGTTGTGCCGTCGCTGAGCGTCGAGGTGAGCGCATACACCGCCGGCAGTGCGACAAGCACCTGCTGCCTGCCGGTATCCGCGAAGGCAGAAAGCGGATTGCCCAGCAGCAGTACCAGCATCGCTAGCCAGGGTCGACGTGACATGCAAAGCCATTTCATACGCTGGCACCTCTGAACCGGGCCCCGGTAGCGCGGATGACGGTGGTGACGACGAATACCAGGGCGGCGACGATCACGATTGCGCCGCCTGTCGGTACGGGGATGTGGAATTGCATGGGGGCCAGGATGCCGACCACGCAGGAAAAAGTCGCGATCAGGATGGCGCGCACGACCAGCCCCGGGAGCGAATGGCTGATGTTGCGTGCTGCCGCGGCCGGTATGAGCAGAAGGGCTTCGACGAGTACTGCGCCGATGATTTTCAGGCAGGCTACCGTCACCAGGGTGACCAGTACGACAAACAGGTACTCGACGCTTCGCACGCGCACGCCGCGAGCATGTGCCAGGCTCGGATTGAGGCTGGCCAACAGCATGCCGTTGTACATCGGCAGTCCGAGCAGAGCACACGTCGCCGTTACCACAAGCAGCACGTTCATGTCGGTGTAGTCGACCGCCAGGATGGAACCGAACAGCACGCTTTCCATTACGTGCGTGTTGATCTTCGCCGACACGAACAGCAGCAACGAGGCCCCGACCGCCAGCGAGATGGACAAGAACACGCCGATCAGCGTGTCATTGGCCAGCGTGGTGCGGTGCTGCGTGTACTTCAGCGTCAGGGCGAACAGCAGGCAAAAGCCGAACATTGAGAAGTAGGGGGAGGTGTAGGACTCGCCGATCAGCACGCCAATGGCAACGCCGGTCATCGCCGCATTACCGACGGCCTGACTGAAGAACGCCATGCGCTTGATCATCACCATCGAGCCCAGCACGCCCAGTAGCGGTCCGATGAGCACTGCACAGAGCAGCGCATTGATCACGAACTCGTACTCGAACGGTTGCGGCAGGATGCCACTCGCGGCAAGCGCCTGGAGCTGGTTGCGAATCAATTCGTACAGGGCACTCATTGGGTAGCCTCCAGAGGGTAGGCGACCTGGTCGGGCGAACCATGGAACAGCACCCGCCGGTTGATAACGGTCACCGATTGCGCGATGCGCCTGACTTGTTCCAGGTCATGGTTGATCCAGAGGATGGTGACGCCGCGGCCGTTCAGCTCGGCCACCAGCGCCTCCACCAGTCGCACACCCGGTTCGTCGATGCCGGCGGTCGGTTCGTCAAGGATCAGTAGCCAGGGCGCCGGGCTGATCGCCTGGGCCAGCAGCACTCGCTGACGCTGGCCACCGGACAGGCTGCCAAAAGGTTTTGCGCCCATTCCGGCCACGCCGGTGCGCTCCAGTGCTTGGGCATTGGCCGCCTTGGCAGATCGGCTTGAGCCCAGGAAGGCCGGCCTGCGTTGACCGAGAAGGGCCATGATGTCGTTGACCGTCATCGGCACGTTGCGGTCGAAGTCCGGCAATTGCGGGACATACCCCATGGGTGTCGTGACCTCGCCTTCGAACCGGACCGTCCCTGAATGCGGCATCTGGCCCAGCAGCGCACGCACCAGTGAAGTCTTGCCACCGCCGTTCGGGCCTACCAGGCAGTGCAGCGCACCGGCTTCTACCCGGAAGCTCACTTTGTCGAGCACTTGCGTACCTCCCAATTGCAGGGAGACGTTATCGAACACTATGGCGGGGCCGCGCATCGCTTGTTCCTCCTTCATCGCGTTCATCGCTGCGTAAACTCAACGGCTTCGGCCAAGGTCTCGAGGTTTTCACGCATCGCCACCTCGAATTCGTCCGGGCTGTAGGTATTACCGGTGATGTGAGACAGCGCGAACACCTTCACGCCGGTGGCTGCCTCGATAGGCTTGGCCAGGTCGAGGGAGAAATTCTTCTCGGCAAAAAGCACACGCACATTGGCCTTCTTGATCGCGTCGATGGTGTTGGCCAACTGGCGCGCAGTCGGCGCGACGCCGTGACGCGGCTCGATCACCGCACTCACGAACAGGCCGAACTCTTGCATCATGTAGTCGTAGCCAGCGTGCGTTGTCGCGCACCGGAAGGAAGACAAATCCAGCGCGGCGAAACGGGTCATGAAGCCGGCCCTTAGCGCCCGGATACGCGCGGCATACGCCAGGGCGTTTTGTCGATACGCCGCAGCGTTGTCCGGGTCCAGTTCCCCCAACCGGCGAGTGATCTCGAAGACCTGTTGTATCGCTGCCGTGGTGGATACGAAGGTATGCGGATTGACCACCTTGACGCCGTCCTGGCCGCCGCCGATTGGAATGAGCGCAACCGAGGCATTGGCCTGGATGATCGGCAGGGTCGCCCCGCGGCCAGCGGCCTTGATGATCTGGAAGGCCCATTCATCGTGTCCGATGCCGTTGACGACCAGAACATCGATATTCATCGCGCGGGTGATGTCATCGGGCTGCGGCTGGTAGTTGTGCGGATTCGCTTCCGCCGGGATGAGCGCAACGACTTCCGCCCGATCTCCAACGATATTTGCCACGAAGCTGTAGTAGGGATGCAGTGTGACGCCGATCTTGAGCTTCTTGCCCGAAGAGGGAGCCGGGCTGGCGAGTGCGATGGCGGGTATCAGCAGCAATAGCGCGATGCATCGGCGCCACAGTGCGCGGTGTTTCGTAGAAACGGTCATGGCTGGGTTCCTTTTACGCGTTCGACTTCGCTGGCACCGTTGTAAGGGATGACCTGGCGCCAGCCGTCGCCGACCAGCGATTCGGGCTTGACGATGCCAGGGTAGGGCGCGTTCGGGTCGCGGTGGACCCAGATCGTCGCCTGGTTGGCCCACATGACACCGGCATGCGCGTGACCGATGACGAGCAGGTAGGCGCTCTGGCCCGGCGCGCGGCCGCCCGAGCCGTAATAGACCGTAGCGCCCTGGCCCTGGGTGGCTTGCGACACCTTGTTGGCGGTCTGGTCCGGCGGGGTGACAGGCGCATCGGCGTGCACGTCGCCGGAAGCGGCATGCGGCAGGTGAGTGCCAGGCAGAATCAATTGCCACTGCACCTCGCCATTGGTCTTCCAGAAGGCGTCACGGTAGAAGGGCGGCAGCAAGATTTTCTGCGCACGCTCCAGCGTGATCCAGCCGCCGGTATCGTTATTGAACCAGATGATTTCTTCACCGGCCGGCAGCAGAGCGCTGTGAATCGCCTGATCGACCGCACCCAGGCCATCGAAGGAACGCACCTGCCAGCTCAAGGTTATCGGTGGGCCGACTTTCTGGGGGCGCAGCGTTATATAGCCTGCCACGCTGGCGATGACTGCCAGGGCCGCAAGCAACAGTGCCAGCGATTCCCATCGGCCGGATACCGGGCGCACCACCTTGATTGCGCTGTTTGCGTGATCGCTGGGCATATCTGCACCGGATGCGCGACGCGGCGATAGACGAGCCATCAGAGAAACGCGATCCAGCGGCCGAGGAACACCACGCCCGCCCACAATGCCAACGAACTGAACCCTGCGACACGCGCCTGGCTGGGAGGCATTAGCGTTGTGTCCCATTCGGCAATGCGGCGAAAGACGCCCAAATGGAATACCCCCATGTTGAGCCCCGCCAGCAGTAACACGCCCATCTTGCACAAGAACGCGGTGTTCTCGGCATAGGTCGTGGCATTGGCGGCGAACATGAGCAGGCCGGTGATCACGCAAGCCACGAAAGCGACCCAGGTGAACGGCAGCAAATCTTTTATCAGCCGTAGCGCGCTGCGGCGATGGGAGGCAACGCCGAGCAGACGCAAATCGACGACGGCGATGGTCCCGAACACAAGGGCGATGCCGATCACATGTACCGATTCAAGGGCTGGAAAGACGGAGCCCGACTCTCGGATGAAGGTGGCGACAGAGGTGTCCTGGAGGGCTTGTAGTGTTGGTTGAATGTCCATGGCGAATACCTGGGAGCTTTCGTTGAAAACGCTTAGATCGCGTAGGCGATCCAGCGACCACAGATGATGACGACGCACCACAAGCCAATCGACAGCCAGGCTAGCGCCTTGACAAGAGGAGGCTTGTCATCACGTTGTGCATCGTCGGCAGGGCGCAGAAGGGGGCGCCGCAGAAGCAAGGTCAGCGTGAACGCACTCACGACCAGCGCCATCTTCAGCCAGAAGGTCGAGTTGACGAGTACGCGATCAGGCTCGGCGATGATCATGATCAACCCCGTGAAGAGCAGGACGAGGAGCGCATTGCGCATCCACGGGTAGTACCGGCGAACGACGCCACGCAAGGGCTCGTCCGTGGCGAACACACCCGCCAGCCGAAGATCGGAGATGACCGCAGAGCCGAAGAGCACTGTGATGGCGAGGATATGAATGCTCTGGACGGTGGGTATGACCCAGAGAATGTCCCGGATGGCTGTGCTCAAAGGTGACGCATAGATCCAGGCAATGATGAGTGATGATGACATTTGCTGTTCTTCCCAATGGGTTAGAAGTCTTGAGGCGTTGCGATCGAACGCAGGCCCGCCGCATCTTCTGGCAGTAGGTAGCCTTCCTTTATCGAAAGGGCTTTGGCGTCTTCGAATTTCTGTTCGTAGTTGCTGAAGCTTCCATAACGCTGGTCAAGCACGTCCTTGGAGTAAGGCACCTTGGTGTCGTAAATCAGTCCGCAGCCGGTCTCCTGATCCGTGAGGTAGGTCGCACTGGGCACCTGGACCCACGGTGGGCGTACGCCCCCTTGCAGGTTGCCGGTAACAGGGTCGCGCGCGGCGGTCTTGCCATCGCGGGCGACCCGCGGAGCATTCGGCATGGGTTTGCCTTGGCGCACCCATTGGTCCATGCGATCCAGGAGCGCCGAGACGACCAGCTCCGCCGGTTCGTCGTACAGCGTCCGGCACCGTGGGTCGTCGCCCTTGCCGATGTCGGCAGCGAGCTTTTCGGTATGCTCCGTACCGAGGTCGGCCAGCCGCAGGTGCGGCATGCCGGTCACTTCGTAGTAGCGAATCTGCGGGCTGTCGGTGTCCGGCGGCAGGTTGATGCCTTCGATCACGTCGTGCATCAGTTCGGACTGGCTGTAGACGGTCACGAACGGCACGCCATCGGGCGTATGGCGCGGCACCCGGATGACGTCGCCGCCCACTTCTCCGTAGGCCATGCGGCCGGTCATGTAGGCATCGATCAGCGGCCTTGCGTCGGGCATACGCCATTGCTGGTGCCGGCCCTGGTCGAGGTAGTCCATCCAGACTTGCGCAGTCACGGCCCAGCTATTGACGTAGATGCGTTGAACATCGAGACCGGCCAACGGGCTTTGCGCTGCATTGGTTTTCAGCAGCAACGCCAGTTGCGCCCCGATGCCCTGGGACTGTGGAGCGAACGGATCGGGAGCTTCACCGCGGGTGAAGTGTTCCGGGTCGTAATAGGTGCCCAGCGGCGCGTAGCGTGCAAAGTCGAAGCGGCGCATGAACTCGAAGTTCACGATCCGTCCGTACTGGGCGATCTGCTCGGCCTCGGCAGCCGGGGTGTCCGAGATGAACTTGGGATCGACTGGCGGCTTGTTCACATTCAGCGTGTACCCGACGTACGCGTAGCCGCGACGCAGCAAATAGTCGCGGGTCAGGATCCATCCCGCGGCGCGTTCGCCGAACCAGCTGAACGGCTCGATCACGACCGTGCCATTGAAGCGCGCGGGGTCAGCCGGTTTGCGCACCAGAATGCGTGTGGTGTAAGGCGCCTCCAACAGGGTTTTGCCCGAGGCGGTAATGGCCGGGGCAACGCCTTGCAGGTAAAACTCCTCCTCGATGTAGCCGTACTTGTCGAGGTCGCTGTATTCGGTGCCCGGGCGTTTCGCCGACGAGAGCGGTGGCTTGCCGGAGGGCGGCACCGCGATGGCCGTGGGCATTCGGGGCACCTCGGCGAATGTGTTCGACGTGAGGATCAGCAACAGCAGGGCGCTTTGCAGCGTCGGCCGCAGGATGCTGATGGTTGTCAGTCTTTCCATTTGGTCAGCTCCGATGGCGATTAATGGCGACTTCACTCGAGACTGAGGGATGCCTTGCCCTCTTTATCGATCACGATCTGATTGTTCTCGCAGACATACTCTTGAATGGCGTAGTTGGACCGTTTGTACTCGAACGTGAAGCGATACGGGGTCTTGAGCACCTGCGGGTCTTCGATCACGACCTGGTTCTCCAGGTGATCCGGCGCCGTCAGCCTGATGCGTTCGATGATCTTCATGTCCTTGCCGTGTGGAACGTCGTAGAAACTCACGTCCGTTCGCACCCGTTGTGTTTCCACGACGAGCGTGTCGCCTTCCCAATGGCCGCGTGAATGGCCTTGATATTTAGGGTCCAGGGTCTCTTTTGCAGGCATCGCTTCGTTCAAGAGAATCCGGCGGACCTGCTGGAGATACTCACCGAGGACAATCACTTGCTTGTCGTCGTGAATGATCTGGATCGGGAAGAGCGCCGCCATCAACGTTGGCATTCCCTCGGGCAGGCATCTGGAACTTGTTGTGGCCAACGGCGTTCCGGCCTCGTTCGCAGCGGCTTGTTTCTTCTTCAGCGCGACGTATTCGTCGGCATAGGGCGCCTTCAGGTCCATCGGTCCGCCTGGGTGCACCGGGTTGTCGGGGTTCTCACCGAACCAGTCGTCCGGGGTTCGTTCCCAGGTGCCGCTGATGTCGGGGCGTGCGCTGACGCTGTGTTTGTCGCTTAGAGGTTTGGAAGGTGTAGCGGCGTTGCACATCCCGGCGACAGTCACGAGGGCGATGCCCAGGACGATCATTGCCGTGTTCAAGGTTCGTGTCGGTTTCATTGAAACGTCTCCACGCTGCTGGTCTGGTCTGGTCGGTGAGTTCGTCAGGAAGCCGGGGAGGGACTTCTCATCCGCCGCCCGTGAGTACGACGTCTCCGCTCTTGATTTCCACGAGCAGCCCGCCTGGCTCACCGTTTTTCAACGGTTTGAAGGACACCTCGGCAGTCTCGCCGGCCTTGATCGACTCAGCGGTCCAGCCCGTGCGCTGTAACGCGTTGACACTGCCCGTTTCGATCTTGAATCGCTGGGCCGGCGGGCCGGGTGTATCGACGTAAATCGTGATGTGGGGATTGGTCCAGGCAAAGCGCTCGACGACACCCTTGATCGAGACGGTCTGGGTCTGGTCGAAAAGCGCGAACGAATGGTGAGCACTGGCAACAGGTGCCAGGGCACTGCAGGCGAAGAGGGTCAGAAGACAAAGCCCCTGACGTAACAGCGGGGAGGGTGACAAAGGGGTCATGACAGGTGCCTCGGTTCTTATGGTTCTTATGGGCCCAGCATAGGGGGAGTGCGCTCAGAGGCCGTAGCCCAAAACGGCAACCATTCGAGGCGCTGAGGATGTTTTGCAGCGGGGGAGGTATCGCGCGAGGGGATGGGCGGCCAGCCCCTTGAAAGTGCTGATTTGGGTTACCGCTTGCGCGACCCAAGCCGGAACACTCATGGCTCGCCTCATAAATATAAAAACAGGAGAGACGTCATGCGCACCCTCAGTTATGCCCCATTACTTTCGCTGGTCGCACTCTGTACATTTGAGCCGCAGGTACACGCCTACCAGCTCTACAACGAAGACGATGGCGGAACCGTCCTGAACGCCGACCTGTCGGCGGCGTTTGGCTGGTTCGGCAGCGAGAAAAACTACATTGGCGACCCTGAGAGGGAGCCTGGCAGGATGCGCTGGCAAGAAGGCTTCGCCAAGTACGGTCTCAACGGCACGACAAACAAGATCACTGCCGGTTCCGTCTATGGCGGACTCAGCTGGATCAGCACGGGATCATTTGGCGATGGGGACGCGGGAGGACTCACCGTCGGGGATGAAAGAAGAACGGCTGTGGAAGACGCCTACCTGGGCTGGAAGTCAGGTGACCTGATTCCTGCGCTGGGCAAGGACGGCGTTGATTTCTCTTTTGGCCGGCAGCTCGTTACGGTGGACGGCTTCCTGATCACTGACGACGGGTTCGCCCCCGGGAAGGCCTTCAGCCCTATCGAGGGCGTAAGGGATGGCCGGTTCAATCGCGGTGGCGCCTTTTACCTTGGCCCGCGGTTGGCGTTCGGGAATACGGCAGTCTTGAAACTGGGTGGTCAGGAGGGCCTGCACGGTAGCCTGATATGGCTCAAATCCGATAACCCCGGGCAGTCGAAGACCGAAGTGGCTGCCGCCACCCTCGACTACACGACGCCCGTCGGCTCGATCGGTTCGACGTACGTGCACGGCCTGGATGTTGACGAGCGATATGCCTTTGGTGATCGGCTTGAGCGCAAGGGCATGAACGTCTACAGCATTCGTGGGCAGGGCAATGCCGGGATCGAGAATGCCGACTTTGCGTTCGAGGTCGCACGTCAGGAAAAACGCTCGGGCTCACAGCGGGCGATGTTCTTCGAAGCGGGCTACACCTTTGCCGACACCCAATGGCAACCGACGGTGAGCTATCGATATTCGCGCTATTCCGAAGGTTACGACTTTCTGTTCCAGGGAGGTTTTCGCAAGCGATACCAGGGTGAAGTCGCCGCCAATTACGCAGGTTCAGTGACCTCGAACATGGCGATCAACGACGTGCTCCTCTCAGTCAAGCCGACCGATAAATTGACCCTTAACGCAATGGCCTTCAACTACCACCAGCTCTCCCGTACGCATGAGCAGGACTTCGCTGCACGTGAGGTCGACCTTTTTCTGGATTGGATGGTGACGGATAACGTCACACTCTCGCCTCTGGTCGGCTTCTACAAGCCCGAAAAGTGGCTCGGGGACGGTGGTCTGCAGAGCGGGAGCGCATCAACGAACACTTACTTCCAGTTCATCGTGTGGATGACGTTCTGAGTCGCCGCTCACGCCGTAACGACGAAGGTTTGTTGCCGGTATCTTGATCGGGGGCGCCACCCGCGGTGGCGCATTCCCGATGGGAGGTCGCCAGGCAACAGACGATCGAGGAGGGGCCAGGCTAGGTGGTTTTTTTGCCGACGAAGCCCATCTCGATTGGGGTCTTTATGTAGAACACAGAGATTTCCTCAGCCTCCAGCCTCTTGAGCAACCTTTCGGATTCGTCCTCGGTGATAGCCATGCGAATCTCCGTAGGCTGATCCGCGAGTTCAAAAAAATGCGAAGAGTGCAGTCGACCGGTGTGTCCAAAACCCTCGATAGCCGTAGAGAGAGTCGCACCACGCAGCCCCATCTCCTTGGCCACATCGACGATCCATTCGCCAAGCATCTTTCCCTGATAACGGCGGTTCTGTTGAGTGAAGAAAATCACCAGAAAACCTTTCATTTTCATCTCCTCATCGCATGCCAATGATTTGATAGGACAAAAGCCCGGCAGCGGTCATCACCAACGAGCCTACGACGTGCAATGAAATTGAGCCGAGCGCCCAGAGCAGTCTGCCTTCCTGGATCAGGGCAACTGTTTCGGCCGAAAACGTAGAAAAGGTGGTAAGCCCACCGCAGAAACCCGTGATGATCAGCAGGCGCCACTCAGGACTCAAGGTGGGTGAGGCGGCCAAAAACGCGATAGCCAGGCCAATGATGTAGCCCCCGACCATGTTCGCGACCACCGTGCCCGGGGGAATCGTGGGGAACAGGGCGTTCAGCTTCATGCCCAGGAGCCAGCGCAACCAGGCACCAAGTGACGCACCAACGGCGATAACAGCGAGTGATTTCAGCATGGCGGGCTCACCTCGTCAGACCTGGGCCAAACTGATAGCAGGTAAGCACAACAGAACTGAAGACTTCAAGAACCCCGTACGCAAGTGACTGTACCGGGCCCCCTCAGGTCAGAGCCACGAAGGCGTGGACATCTTGCGCCCACGCCTCATCAAGTTACAGCATGCGGCGCAGGACGTCGTTTCGAGGGTCCCGGTCGTAAAACCGGTGTTTGAGGGCGCCTACGACATGCAACAGGATCAGTCCGAGCAGGGTGTAGGCGAGCACTTTGTGCAGCCATTGGAAGACGACGAACCAATTGTCATTTTTCGGAAGGAGCTCCGGCAGGTTGACCCCAAAAAAGAACACCCCGTCGCTCATCGTGTAAGTGCTCGACATTGAGTAACCCATCAACGGCACGATCACGACGAGCGCATACATGACACGCTGCGTAAGCCTTGACAGGAACCTTTCATAACTTGCCAGCGTTTCCAGCGGCTGCGGAAGCACGGGGGTCCGAAAGCGCAGGGCGATCTGGGTCAGGACAACCAGAAACACCAACAGCCCAAAGGATTTGTGCCACGGGTAATAGAGCTCGTACTTGCTCGCCACTTCGTCATTCAGACCGGTCATATGCCAGCCTGCCCAGAGGAGGCCTGCGATGAGTGCGGCACGCACCCAGTGCAACATTCGCAGGGACGTCGGATACCGATCGGTTGTTTGTTGATCTATCGGGTTCATCGCAGTCTCTCCATTGATTATCAACGGCATCAGGGATGCACTTTTGAACGCTAACCCTCGCGGCACAGGGGCCGGAGGGTTATTCGGTCAGGACAGGGATCGTGCTCAGGAAGGTAGCAGCACGGTGATGACTTTCTCCTCGGTGTAGGCCACCGCGCCGGCAAACCCGCCTTCACGGCCGATACCGCTGGTCTTTACGCCACCCCAGGGCAGGTTGGCGTCCAGCGGACTCCAGCAGTTGATACCCACGGCACCGGCCTTCACCGCAGCGGCTACGCGGTGCGCTCGCACCAGGTCGGTCGTCCAGACCGTGGCCGCCAGGCCGTAGGAGGAGTCATTGGCCAGTGCGATAGCTTCCTCTTCGCTGTCGAACGTGATCAGCGTGCCGACGGGCCCGAAGATTTCGTCTTGGGCGATCGCCATGGCGTTGTTCGCGTTGGTGAAGATCGTCGGCCGGACAAACCAGCCCTGTTCAGGCGTCGATACACCACCGGCCAGCAGCGAGGCGCCTTGGTCTATTCCCAGTTGGATGTATCGGTTAACGCGATCGAATTGCGCTTTCTTGGCCACCGGTCCCATCTGTACACCGGGCTGGCGAGGGTCGCCCACGTTGACTGCCTCTGCGGCATCGGCCAGCGCTGCGCCGAAGCGATCTGCGATGCTGCGGTGCACCAGGATGCGCGAGCCGGCCGCACAGACCTGGCCCTGGTTGGCGAACAGGCCGAGCGCACACCCGCGCAGCGCGTCTTCGAAAGAAGCATCGTCGAAGACAATCTGGGGGCTTTTGCCGCCCAGTTCCAATGCCACGCGCTTGAACAGCACACCGGCGGTGCGCTGGATTTCGCGTCCGGCCTCGGGGCTGCCGGTGAAGCTGATCTTGGCAACGAGCGGGTGTTCGCACAAGGCGCGACCCACCTCATTGCCGTAGCCGGTGACCACGTTGATCACACCGTCAGGGAAGCCCGCTTCCTGAGCCAGCACCGCCAGGTGCAGGGCAGACTGCGGCGTCTCTTCCGAAGGTTTGATGACCACGGTGCAGCCTGCCGCCAGCAACGCGGCGAGCTTCCAGACGGTGATCATCAACGGCGAATTCCAGGGAACGATGGCGCCGACCACACCCACGGGCTCGCGTACCGTGTACGAAAGAGTCTTGGTGCCGAAGTAGCCACCGGTGGGAATGGTGCGACCTTCCAGCTGGTTGGCCCAGCCAGCAGCGGCACGCAGGTTGGCGATCGCGTTGGGCAAGTCCATCCGGCGCGGTTCGATGGGTGAGCGACCGATGGCGTTGGCGTCCAGATCGGCCAGCAATTCGCTGTCGCGTTCAACCAGGTCAGAGAGTTTCGATAGCAGTCGACCGCGCTGGGCGCCGTCGAGCTGGCTCCAGGCGCCACCCTCAAGTTGGCGGTGTGCGGCCCCCACTGCGCGGTCCACGTCCTCAGTCGTGCCCTGTGCGGAACTGCCGTACACCTGTTCTGTCACGGGGTTGACGAGGTTTATGCGACGACCGTCGGAGGCTTCGAAGGACGCGCCTTCGATGAAGTGATTCAAGTGCTCAGTCATTTTGCGGTCCATAAGTGATGTGCAGTGGTCGGGTCATGCCTCAAGGGAAGCCAGGGCGTCGCCGAAGATGTCCAGTGCCTTGAAGAACAGCGAGCGTGAGATCGTCAGCGACGGCATGACTCGCATCACGTTGCTGTAGCGACCACAGGGAATCATCAGCACGCCGTGGTTCAGCAGGTAGCCCATGAGCTGGCCGATTTTTTCGGGCGCCAGGGGAGCCTTGGTGGCTGGGTCTTCGACCAGTTCGATACCGATCATCAGGCCGCGGCCGCGGACTTCAGCGACGAACGGGCTGTTGAAGCCACGGATACGTTCCTGCGCCTCCAACCCCAGGGTGTGCGCGCGGTTGAGCAGATCGAGCTCCGGGTCCTGCAGGATGCTGATGTTGGTCAGCGCCACCGCCGCGGACAACGAGTTGGCGGCAAAGGTGTTGGGCATCGATCCGTCAGGAATCGCGGCCGCCAGGTCCGAACGCATGATCAGGCCCGCCATTGGCAGGTCGCTGCCGATGCCTTTGCCGAACGTGAGCATGTCCGGCTTCACGCCCGAGTGCTCGACCGCCCACATCTTGCCGGTGCGCCCTGCGCCCGATTGCACTTCGTCGACGATCAGCAGCGTGCCGCTACGGTCGCATGCTTTGCGCAACAGCTGCAGGAATTCTGGTGAAGGAGGCACGTAGCCGCCTTCGCCCTGCACCGGCTCCACGATAACGGCAGCCACGTCATCGGCGGCGGTGTAGGGGGTGTTCAACAGGTAGTCCACGTACTCGCCGGCGATCTGCTCGGCGCTTTTGTGAGTGGTGTCGAAAGGGAAACGGTAGGCATAAGGGTAGGGGGCGTGAATCACCCCGCCCATTTGGGCTCCGTAACCCTTGCGGTAGGCCGTACCTGTCGTCAGGGAACCCGAGGCGTTCCACACGCCGTGGTAGCCTCCATGAAAGGCGATGATCTGGTGCCTCCCGGTGATGCGTTTGGCGAACTTGATGGCTGCTTCAAGCGCATCGCTGCCGCTTTGCGTGAAGAAGGTGATGCAGTCGCCACGCAAGCCGTCGGGCGCGATCTCGGAGAGCTTGGCCGCCAGCTCGGTGCGCCGGGTGCTGTTGACCTCCAGGGCATGCATCAGCACTTCGGACTGTTCGCGGATCGCCTGCACCACCTTCGGATGGCAGCGGCCTACGCTGCTGACGCCCACGCCGGCGGACAAATCGATGTAGGTGTTGCCATCGGGGTCTTTGAAGGTCGCGCCGAAGGCGCGGTCCATGGCCACCGGCATGCGTCCGCCGCCGCGCGCCATCGACTCGGTACGCGCCGACAACGCCAGGGCCTCGCTGGTTTTGGGGCCGGGAAGTGTGCTGGAGGTAATTCGCGGGGCATCCGCGAAATGGAGGGATTCAAGTTTGGCTTCACTCATGACGTTCACTCTGGATGTCGATTTAAGTGTGCTGATCATCTCCGTGGTGTGTGTATGGCCGGTAGCCCGAATTGGCATATGAGTGGACCGCCCTGAGCGCACTGTCCAGTGAATTTAAAATCTCATAAAGAATTGTGCAAAATTCTCACTATGTGCGAATATCGCATAGGAAGGCGATCTAAAAACAAGAATATTGGCAGAGGCTTTCGACATCATGAAAAATCAGACTATCAGCCATTTCAGAGACGTCCATGTCCATGCGGCCACCGTCCAGGAGTGGAGCCAGGACTACAGTCAGCTAACGGCAGGCTCGACTGAGAGTTCGCTGATGCAGTTGTCGACGGCGGGTGTCCACGTCTTTCTCGAGCAGATCAACCAGCGTGTCGTGCAGCACGGCGTGGCTCCCCGAGGCAAGATGTGCTTTGCCGTGCCGATCACCACCCCGGGTTCGATTCGGATGCAGGGACGGGAGGCGGACGATAGCAGCCTGTTCTTTCTTCACGGTGGCGAGGAGTTCATGTTCCATATGCCGATGGGCATGGAGCTGCTGTCGATCACCTTCGAACGTGAATTGTTCGAGCAGGCGTTGGCGCAAACGGCTTCGGCGAAGGAGGTCAGCCTGTTGCTGCGTCAGCCGGTGATCAGGGTTTCCACGCCGCGCTTTGCAGACGCTCGTCGCCGATTGCTGGCGATGTTCTCCCAGGCCCTGGTGTACGAAGAACTCGACAGCACGCGAGATCGGGAGCGGGAGCTGGCGCTGGAACAGGCGATGCTCGGCGAGTTGCTGCAACTCATGACCGACCCGGCATGCGACAAGCAACAACGCTCCGCAAGCTCCACGCGCAGCTTCATTGTCGAGAAATGCCACCGTCTGGCGACCGCGGAGATGATCGACGTGCCCAGCGTGATCGAGTTGTGCCAGCGACTCCAGGTCAGTCGGCGTACCGTGCAGAACAGCTTTCGCTCGGTTGCCGAGACGACGCCGCTGAATTACTTGCGCTCTGTGAGGCTCAACGGTGTACGCCGGACCTTGATGTCCACCCGCGCGTCGCATCTCTCGATCGGCGATGCCGCTGCCCAATGGGGCTTCTTTCACCTCAGCCATTTTGCGGCGGAGTACCAGGAGTTGTTCGCAGAGTTGCCGTCCCATACCCCCCGCGCAGCCATCACCGGTTGCGCTCATGCCTGAACACCCGCCCGCTGAAAGCAGTGTGGGGTGACCGTTGGCTTCACAAGGATGTAGAGAAAGATGAATAGCCTGCGCCGTCTGCTCATGGTCTTCGACCTGTTTCGCCCGGAACAACCGGTCATCGATGTGGACATCATTTGCCGGGAGCTCGGCTACACGTCCGCCACCGCCTATCGTTATCTGCGCGAACTGGGCGACGCGGGCTTTTTGAAGCGATTGCCGCGCGGTTACGCGCTCGGCCCGCGAATCGTCACGCTGGAGCATCTGATGACGAACTACGATCCGTTGTTGGCATGCAGCCGGGATCTGGTCGACAACCTGGTCGTCGACACCGGCCTGGACGCGCTGGTCAGCGAGTGGCATGGCGACTCCGTGGTCAACGTGCTGATCCATCGTGGCTCCGATGCTGGACCGGTCGGTAGCGGCAGGGGGCGGTCGATCGATCTTTTCCACAGCGCGACCTCCCGGGTCGTACTGGCTTATCTGCTACCGCGCCAAATCCGACGTGTTTACGACGCGCACGTGAACCCATCCGAATTGCAGCATCTGGGGCTGGAGTGGAAGCCGTTCATCAAGAGCCTGCTCGCCATCCGCAAGCAGGGCTACTGCATCAGCGAAAGCGAGCTGCACCCAGGACGCAGTGGCGTCGCGGCGCCGATCTTCGACGAAAAGCAGCGCGTCCTAGGGAGCATGACCCTGGTGGGGCGCAGTGAGCGGTTCGGTGCGTTTCAGCAAGGCTATCTGTGCGACCTGGTGACCGGCGCGGCGTCAGAACTGACGGCGCGTCTCGCTTCGCAGTGAGGTCAGGCAGGCGGATGGCGCTGTTCAGGTGATGGAGTAACAGGTTACCGATTTGGGATACCGGGGCGTTCACGGTGAGGCATAGGATCGAATCCAGCGTGCGATAAAAGCGACAAGCTCTATCGGTGATGGTGAACGGCTTGCTGCACCGATCCTACAGCGACTGCCTCATACAATAAGGTCAAGAACATGAGCGTATCTATCCCGATCAACAGTTCGACGGAGTTGAAGCGTGGTGCCCTGGGTGTTGGTTTCATCATCTTCTTCGTGGTGTCGGCGGCGAGCCCGTTAAGTGTCATCGCCGGTGGCTTCCCGATTGGCATCATGCTGGGCAATGGCGCCGGCACGCCAGCGTTGCTGATCCTGGCGTTGCTGGTGCTGCTCGCGTTCTCGGTGGGTTACACCACCATGTCCCGGCACCTGACCAATGCCGGCGGTTTTTATGCGTTCACCTCACGTGGTTTGGGTGGCCTGGCAGGCGGAGCGGCCGGGGTATTGGCGATGTTTGCCTATAACATTCTTCAGGTCGGGTTGTATGGCATGTTCGGCGGGGTGGTCAGTGGCACCATGGAAAGCATGTTCGCACTGGTGCTGCCGTGGTGGTCTTACTCGCTGATGGCGATGGCGAGCATTGCGATTCTGGGGTATCGCAAGATCGACCTGTCGGCGCGGCTGCTGTCGGTGATGGTGATCGCCGAGTACCTGGCGATCCTGATCCTGGATTTTTCCATCCTCAAATCCGGCGGCGACAGCGGCATCAACCTTGATGCGTTTGATCGCGGTCATGTGTTCAGCGGCACACCGTCAATCGGCTTGCTGTTCTGCTTCGCGGCATTTATCGGCTTCGAGGCGACGACTATTTACGGCGAAGAGGCCAAGAACCCGCAGCGTACTATCCCGATTGCCACCTACTGCTCGGTGTTGCTGATCGGTGGGTTCTACGCACTGTCGGTATGGTCGATGGTGGTGGGCGTGGGTGCGGACAAAATCGTGCCGATGCTGCAGTCCTTGCAGGACCCGACGACGTTTATCTACGGCATGTCCGACCACTTTGTCGGCCCCTGGCTGACTCAGATTATCCGGGTGCTGTTCATGGTCAGTATCTATGCCGGCCTGCTGGCGTTTCATAACGCCGCGGCCCGTTACTTCTACGCGATTGGGCGTGACGGCCTGTTGCCGCACCGCTTGGGTACTACCCATCGCGTGCACCAGAGTCCTCATATGGGGTCGGCGTTGCAGAGCCTTATTTCGGCGGTGGTGGTACTGATTTTCGCCGCCATGGATGCCGATCCGATCCTGCAGCTGTTTGCCTGGCTGTCCAACTTGGCCACGCTGTGCGTGATTTTGTTGATGGCGCTCACGTCCGCAGCGGTTATCTTCTTTTTCCGGCGTCACCCCGAACTCAAGGTGGGGATCTGGCGTGGGCGGATTTTCCCCGGTTTCTCTTGCATTGCCCTATTGGCGGTCCTGGTACTCGCGGTGGTGCATTTCGATGTACTGACGGGCGCCAGCCTGGCCTTGTCATACAGTCTCTGCGCGATCATTCCCGCGGCCCTGCTGGGTGGCGTGTTCCTGGCGGCTCGACTTCGCAAGGCGTCGCCGCAGCGGTACCAGGCATTGGGCAGCCACAAGCTTTAAGGCCCCACGCAGAACTTTTCAACCAAATCTGCGCGTTGCTTACCAAGGAAGGTCTGCGACCTCGCGCGGCTGCGCCTGTCTGCTCAGCATGACCAGCAGCGAGGCGATCAACAGCAGGACTGCCGACGCTGCCAGCACGGCAACGAAGCCTGCATCGAACGCCGCACGGGCGAATGCGCTCAGCATCGCGCGGCCTTCGGGTGACAACGTCTCGGCGACGACCAACGCGTCGTCGAGACTCTCGAATGTCGCGGGGTTCAGGGTCAGCCATGCCGGAATCATCAGGCCCGCCGAATACGCATAAATCGCCGATGACAGACTGCCCGCCAGCGTCACACCCACAGCACCGCCCAGTTCAAAGGACACTTCCTCGATGGAGGCGGCCATGCCGGCTTTATCGGCGGGCACGCTGAGCATGATGGTGCTGGACGAAACGGTCAGTGCAGCGCCAATCGTCAAGCCCAATAGGGCAAGGCTGGCGACTTGCAGGTAAACCGCAGCGTTGTACAGCAAGAGATAGCTCAGCATCGCGGCTGACGACAGCAGCAACGTCCAGCACAGCATCCGCCGGTTTCCCAGGCGCGGCAGGTAGTAACCGGCAAGCGGCCCTGCGACGAAGGAGCCCAGTGGGAGGGGAAGGATGAACAATGCCGCCTCCAGCGGCGACATGCCGAGTACCAGTTGCAGGCGCTGGCTGAACACCAGTTCCATGCCGATCAACGCAGCGGCCGACACGACTGCTGAAATGACGGCATTTCTGAAGCCCGGTGCAGTGAACAGCGCCAGATCGAGCATCGGCTGTGCGGCACGGCGTTGGCGTCGAATGAACAGTGTCAGAAATAGCGCACCCAGCACGACCGCCACCAGCATGCCGTCGAAGGAGGGCGCCCGTTTACCGAGTTCCTTGACGGCATACGCCAGGCTGATCAACCCGATCATGACCTGCAGCGAGCCCAGCCAGTCCCATCGCTTTTTGGCATCCCCCGGGTGATTCGGGATCAACACCGCGCCGAGGACCAATGCCACCAGCACAATAGGCACGTTGATCAGAAATACCGAGCCCCACCAGAAGTGCTCCAGCAGCAGGCCGCCCACCACCGGGCCGAACGCGGCGCCCCCTGAGGCAACCGATGCCCAGATGCCGAATGCCATCGCCTGCTCGCGCGGGTCGGCGAACGTCAACCGCACGATGGCCAGCGTAGCCGGCATCATCATCGCCGCGCCGACAGCCAGGAAGCCGCGGGCACCGATCAATACGCTGGCCGATGGCGAGAAGGCCGCGATCAGCGAGAACAGGCCAAACACACTCAGCCCGCCGATAAACAGGCGTTTGTGCCCGAGGCGGTCACCGAGTGTGCCCATGCCCAACAGCAGCCCGGCAGCGATCAATGCATAGATGTTGATGATCCAGAGCTTTTGCGAGGCCGAGGCATCGAGCTCACGGGTCAGTGTCGGCAGGGCGGTGTACAACACCGTCATATCAATGACGATCAGCAGCAATGCGCTGGAAATAATGGCCAGGATCAGCCAACGACGTGGGGGAATCATGGGGGGGCTCGATGAACGATGGTCGAAAGCCGGCAACTGTCACTCAGTCAAGACGTCAGCACCGGCAGGTAGCCTGCCGTGCCCCTTTACACTCGAAAATGGCCGACAAGCTGCTGTTGATGGTTGGCCATTTCATGGAGTGAGTCACTGGCCGTTGAGGCATCGCTCATCCGTTTGGTCAGTGTTTCGCTGATGCTGCGAATGCCACTGACCCGATGGTTGATATCTTCCACGACCGTGCTTTGCTCCAGGGCTGCGCTGGCGATCTGCTGATTCATCTGCTCGATCACATCCACGGCCTGGGAAATATTCTCCAGCGCCGTACGGGTCTGTTGCACCTGGATCACGCTGTTGCCGGCTTGCTCGCGGCTCAGCTGGGTACTGTGCACCACCTCCTGGCTCAACTGCTGCAACATTTCTATCACCGTGCGGACCTGTTCGACCGAGCTCTGGGTGTTGCTGGCCAGGTGCCTGACTTCATCGGCTACCACCGCGAAGCCGCGCCCCTGTTCGCCCGCTCTGGCCGCTTCGATGGCCGCATTCAACGCCAGCAAGTTGGTCTGCTGCGCGATGGTGCTGATGACGTCCAGCACCTGGCCGATCTGGGTGCTGCTATTGGCGAGGGCATGCACTTGCTTAAGGGTGGTGTCCAGACGCTGATCGAGGCTTTCGATGCTGCTTTCGGCGATGGAGAACACCGCTTGACCTGATCGGCTCGCGCTTTCGGCGGCTGTCGCTGCGTCGGCGGCACCGTGGGAATGGCGCGCCACTTGCTGGGCACTGGCACTCATTTCGTGCAGCGCGGTCGCGGCCAGCTCCACTTCGCGGTACTGGCGTTGCATCCCTGCGCTGACTTCCCGGGCAATCCCCGACGAGGTATTGGCGCTGTTGCGGGTATCCAGGGAGGCGGTTTGAATGTCGCGAATAATTGGCTGCAACTTGTCCAGAAAACGGTTGAACCCATTGGCTAATTGGCCCAATTCGTCGCGTCGCCCGGCGGGCAGGCGTTGGGTGAGGTCACCATCGCCATCGACGATGGCATCAAGCAGGCCTGCCACCTTCAGCAGCGGGCGTGTCACCCCGTAGGCGGCCAGCCAGATCAGCAACATGCCGAGGCAACTGGCCAATACCCCCAGGCAAAGGTTGAGCCAGTTGGCCTGGCGGCTTTTGTCGTCCAGTTCGCTTTGCATTTGCCGGGCGGGTGCCTGCACCAGGGCTTGGGGAACCTTGATCTCCAGTTGCCAGAGTGGATTGCCTGCCACGGGTTGCAGAGCCTGGCGTATATCGAGGGTGGTCCCGGAGACTTCGCCGCTGCGTCCTGCCACCTGGCCGGAGGCCGACACAATGGCCACTTCGCTGTTGCCTTGATACAGGTCCTGGCCGAGGTCGGCAGCCAGCTTTTGCAGCGTGTCGAGGCCAATGTCTATGCCGACCACGCCGAGGATCTTGCCGTTGGCGATCAGAGGGACAGAAATGCTGCTCATCAGGACTTTCTGGCCTTCCACCTCACTGGTGTAGGGCTCCACCACGCACGTGCGCCTTTGAGCTTGAGGGCAGGTGTACCAGACGTTTGTCGGTTCGCTGCCGGGGGGCGCTGTGTTGGTGAAGATTTGCGCCTCGGTGAGCACATCCTGGACCAATTGTCCCGGCTGGCTCTGTGACCAATACAGCGCAAAACGACCTTTTTCGTTGCTCGCCAGTGCACGTTGCCCGACGAAATTAGCGTCTGCGCCCGCCAACGCGTCAGGCAGAAGGATGACGTACAGGCCGAGCACTTTTTCGCGGTTGAGCAATGTCTGACGGGTCACGCTGATCAGCGCTTCGCGCAATTGCCCAGCCGTGAGGCGTCCATTGAGCGTTTGATCGCGCAGTTGCAGAACCTGTTGCGCGAATCCTTCGCTATACAGCGCCGTTTCGTTGAAAAAGCGTTCGACCTGTTGGCCATGGGCAGCGGCCTGGGCTTGCAAGCGCTCCACGGCGGCTTGCCCGAGCAGGTGACTGCTCTGCTCCTTCAGCAATTTTGCACTTTGTTGGTTCTGGTACACCGAGGTGCCTACCAGCGCGCCGACGACAGCCAACAGGCACAGTCCGCTCAGGAGTGTGATCCGCCATTGGATAGTGAGATGAGCTAAACGCATGACTGGGACTTCCTGCAGAGGGCTTTGGCTGCGATGGGCTGTGGACCAGGCCCTCGCTTTTATTATCGGTGCCGGCATCTGGGTATAGAGCGGGTGACGCTAGCATGCGGGAGGGAACGGCCAGCCGGTTATCCCGAATCGGCAAGGACTGCCGGATTGCGGGTGCCGCATCGACCTGTTTTGGGGCGGCGCCTCGGATGCTACCGATTTGGGATAGCGAGCGGTTCAGGGGCGGGCATAGGATCGAGTTCAGCGCGCAACTAAAACAAAACGCTAATTGGTGCCGATGGAATTCAATCGGGCCACCCCAACAGCGACTGCCTCATACAATAAGGTCAACAACATGAGTGTACCTATCTCGATCAACAGCTCCACGGAGCTCAAGCGTGGCGCCCTGGGCGTCGGGTTCATCATCTTCTTCGTGGTGTCGGCGGCGAGTCCTTTAAGTGTGATCGCCGGTGGCTTCCCGATTGGCATCATGCTGGGTAACGGTGCCGGTACTCCGGCATTGCTGATCCTGGCGTTGCTGGTGCTGCTCGCGTTCTCGGTGGGTTACACCACCATGTCCCGGCACCTGACCAATGCCGGCGGTTTTTATGCGTTCACCTCACGTGGTTTGGGTGGCCTGGCAGGCGGCGCGGCCGGGGTGTTGGCGATGTTTGCCTATAACATTCTTCAGGTCGGGTTGTATGGCATGTTCGGTGGGGTCGTCAGTGGCACCATGGAAAGTGTATTTGGGCTGGTGTTGCCGTGGTGGTCCTACTCGCTGATGGCGATGGCGAGCATTGCGATTCTGGGCTATCGCAAGATCGACCTTTCTGCGCGGGTGCTGTCGGTGGTGGTAATCGCCGAGTACCTGGCGATCCTGATCCTGGATTTTGCCATCCTCAAATCCGGCGGCGACAGCGGCATCAACCTTGATGCATTCGACCGCGCCCATGTGCTCGGCGGTACCCCGTCCATCGGCCTGCTGTTTTGCTTTGCGGCATTCATCGGCTTTGAGGCCACCACCATTTACGGTGAAGAAGCCATAAACCCTAAACGTACCATTCCGATTGCCACCTACAGTTCGGTGCTGCTGATCGGCGGGTTCTACGCGCTGTCGGTGTGGTCGATGGTGGTGGGCGTGGGCGCGGACAAGATCGTGCCGATGCTGCAGGCCTTGCAGGATCCCACGACGTTTATCTATGGCATGTCCGATCACTTTGTCGGCCCCTGGCTGACTCAGATTATCCGGGTGCTGTTCATGGTGAGTATCTATGCCGGCCTCCTGGCCTTTCATAACGCCGCGGCGCGTTATTTTTACGCGATCGGCCGTGACGGCCTGTTGCACAGTCTGTTGGGCACCACTCACCGCGTGCATCAGAGCCCCCATATGGGCTCAGTGTTGCAGAGCCTGATTGCTGCTGTGGTGGTACTGATTTTCGCTGCATTGGATGCGGACCCGATCCTGCAACTGTTCGCCTGGTTCTCCAACCTCGCCACCCTCTGCGTCATTTTACTGATGGCGCTGACGTCGGTAGCGGTCTGCGTCTACTTTCAGCGTCATCCCGAGCTTAACGTCGGGATATGGCGTGGGCGCATCCTGCCTGTTTTCTCCTCCCTGGCATTGGTGCTCGTGCTGGGACTGGCGGTGGTGCATTTCGACGTGTTGACCGGGGCCAGCCAGCTGTTGTCCTACGGACTCTGCGCCATCATTCCCGCGGCCCTGATCATCGGCGTCATGCTCGCCGCGCGCTTGCGAAAGATCTCCCCGCAACGGTTTCTCGCCTTGGGCAGCCACAAGCTTTAAGGCCGCACTCGTTACTGCTCGACTAACCAGACAATTCCAGCCTGCCGTTGCTCGGCATGGCTCGTCAGTGTGTGAAAGGAAGGTTTCAAATGCACAACTACAAGATGCTCATCAATGGCGTTCAGGTCGCCGGTGAACAGGGCCAGTTTGATGTGATCAACCCGGCCACCGGTGCTGCATTCGCCCAATGCCCCGCCGGCTCGCTGGCGCAACTCGACCAGGCGGTCGACGCTGCACAAGCGGCGTTCAAAAGCTGGCGGCACAGCACCCACGCAGACCGTTGCGAGCGCCTGTTGGCGGTTGCGGCGGATATCGAGCGGGAGGCAGAGTCACTGGCCCGACTGATTGTGCTGGAACAAGGTAAACCACTGGAACTGGCGTTTTCCGAAGTCATGGGGTCCGCCGCCTGGACCCGCTATGCGGCCGGGCAGGAGATTGCCGTGGAGCTGGTGGAGGAAACCCCCACCCAGCGGATCGAGTTGCATCGCAAGCCTTTGGGTGTGGTGGCGTCGATCACGCCGTGGAACTGGCCATTCATGATCGCCGTCTGGCACATCATGCCGGCGCTGCGAGCCGGTAACTGTGTGATCAGCAAACCGTCGAGCCTGACCCCGCTGAGCACCTTGCGCCTGGTGGAGATCATCGCCCGCCATGTGCCTCACGGCGTGATCAATTGCCTGACGGGTGAGCAAGGTTTCGGCAGCGCAATCACTTCGCACACCGGCATTCAGAAGATTGTGTTCACCGGCTCGACCGCCACCGGACAAAGCGTCATGCGCGGCGCCGCCAACAACCTCAAGCGCCTGACGCTGGAGCTGGGTGGTAACGACGCGGCAATCGTTCTGCCCGGTACGTCGGTTGAGGCGGTGGTCGAGGAGATTTTCCAGGCGGCGTTTCTCAACATGGGCCAGACCTGCGCGGCCCTCAAGCGCCTGTATATCCACGAATCGCAGTACCAGGCCTTTGCTGATGCGCTGACCCTGATTGCGACGCGCCAAGTGGTGGGCGATGGCCTGGAAGCTGGCGTCACCTTTGGACCGGTGCAAAACCTTGAGCAATTGGAGCTTGTCGACGCGCTGGTCGCTGACGCGCGGGCACAAGGCGCACGCGTGCTGTGCGGCGGCGCGCGTCTGGATCGCCCCGGTTTCTTTTATCCGCCGACCCTGGTCGCGGACGTGACAGATGGCCAGCGTCTGGTCGACGAGGAACAGTTCGGTCCTGTGTTGCCTTTGATCGCGTACCGGGATGTCGAGGATGTACTGCGGCGCGCCAATGCCGGCGACATGGGGCTGGGCGGATCGGTCTGGGGGCCGGATGTCGAGCAGGCCCAGGCACTGGCCAGCCGCCTGGAAAGCGGCGTTGCCTGGGTCAATTGCCACGCGCAGATTCAGCCGAATACGCCGTTTGGCGGCAGCAAGATGTCCGGGTTTGGCGTCGAGTTCGGCCTTGAGGGGCTGCTGGAGTTCACTGGCCAGCAACTGCTGTTTGTCCGCCCCTTTAAAAGCGCACCACAAGGAGCTTGAGCCATGCGCAATCCATCACGCCATCCCGTGTTTGGTAGCACGCTTGTGTGCACATTGGTGCTATGCGCCATCAATCAGGCCCAGGCCTATGAGTTGTACAGTGATGAGGGCCGTCACCTCAACGCAGACATGACCGCCGTGTTCGGCCAGTTCAACAGTCGCAAGAACTACGACGGCACACCCGGTGGATCTACCTGGCGCGAAGGCTTTATCAAATACGGCTTGAGTGGCGACCAGTCCCTGGCGGGCAATGGCACTGCATATGGGGCATTCGCCCTGGTCAGTTCCGCCACCTGGGGCGACGGCGACCCAGGCGGCAATTCCCTGGGAACTGAGCGCACAACAAAGATCGAAGACGCCTACCTGGGCTGGCGCTCCGGCGACCTGTTCCCTGCGTTAGGCAAGGACGGGGTTGATATTTCCGGCGGGCGCCAGGTGGTCAAGCTGGGCCGAGGGTTCCTGATCAACGATGACGGACTGAACCCGGGCGAGGGTCCGGCCAATGGCACTATGAACCGTGGGGGCGCTTATTACCTGGCTGCACGGCATGCGTTCGATCAAACCGCGCTGTTGCGCCTGGGTGGGCAAGATGGCCTGCACGGCAGTCTGGTGTGGCTCAAATCCGACAACCGCGTCCAGGCCGAAACCGAACTGGCCGCCGGCACGCTGGATTACACCACCCAGCCGGGTACGATCGGATTGACCTGGGTACACGGCATCGACGTGAGCGATCAATGGGCCACCGACTTTCAACGCCAGCGCAAAGGCATGAACGTCTACAGCGTTCGCGGTGAAGGCGATGCGGGCATCGAGAACGTCAGCCTGGCGTTCGAATACGCCTGGCAGGACAAGGACGCCGGGCCTGAGAAAGCCTGGTACGGCGAAGCGGGCTACACCTTCGCCGATACCGCCTGGGCGCCCAAGGTGACCTATCGCTATACCCGCTATTCACAGAAATGGGATCCGCTGTTCACTGGCTTGAGCATGGGCTACGGCACCTGGTTCCAGGGCGAAGTCGCCGGAAACTACGCCGGGCCGTTCAACAGCAATACCAGCATTCAGCACGTCGGTCTGAAGGCCACTCCGCTGGAAAACCTGACCTTGGGCGCGCTGTATTTCGATTTCGATACGGTGCGTAAAAACAACGCGCTGAACCTCAATGCCCGTGAGCTGGATATCTACGCCGAATGGGCAGCCAACCCGCACTTGATCATTACCCCGCTGATTGGCCTCTACAAACCCGATCAGGACTCAACCACGGGTGGCAATCAAGTCGGCGGCAATGGCACCAACCTGTACAGCCAATTGACGGTGGCTGTTCCGTTCTGACCGCACATCCGCCGCGTCCCCGGTAAGAGACCGGCGGCTTGTCCATAGGCTAGGGCGTGGTGGTGTTCGACTGATTACGCATGTTTTCGGCGATGCGCCGAGTGGTATCCATGACCATTTCGATCACGGTTTCCTGGCGCAGCAGCTTGAAGCTCTGCGTGCTGCCGACGGCGGACAGGCTGCCAACCACTTCGTCGATGTCCGTCTGGATGATCGGCGCGGCGATGCCGGTCAAGCCCAGGTTGAGTTCATCATGGGTGAGGCAGTAACCGTCCTTGCGAATCTTTTTCGCGGCCTTGGAGAAGCTTGACCAGTCATAAGGGCAGTCCGGGTCGTTGGCCATATGCTCGTCGAACAAGCGTTGCAAACGGCGACCTTTCTGAAAGGCGATCAACACCTTGGATTGCGCGCCGCGAAAGAACGGCAGCGGTTGCCCGCGCCCGAACGCAAAGTGGTAGGTGTCGGTGGGTTCGGCGATGTAGGTGTTGATGATGCGACCGTCATAAAAGACGCTCGCAAACACGGCCAGGCCGGTTTGCGCGGACAGCTCGTGCATCAACTCGCGCCCGGCAACGAGGATAGGGTCGTACTGACGCATCATCCAGTCCAGTTCGATGACTCGCGGTCCCAAGCCATAACTGCCGGCGTCCACGCGGGTCAGCAGGCCGGCGTCGCACAAATCCTTGACGTAGCGGTACACGGTCGCACGTGACAGGCCCATGCGCTCGGCAATGGTGTCGGGGTCGATTTTCAATGTCTGTGGACCGAACAGGTCCAAGACACTCAGCAATTTGCTCAGGCTACTCATTTCGTTCCTAAAGACGGGGGGAGGGCGCGTGCTTCGTTCCGGCGTAGACCAGACATCCCGCAGAAGCGCCAAGCGCTGGCGCAACACTACCTCAGTGAGAGAAAAACGCAATCTCGGCAGTCTTTCTGGTGCAAATAAAATCGCATAAATCTCACAAAACGAGACAAATACGAATTTAATGCTTGTTGGTTGAGTATTTGTGTGTGATAAATCTCATCACTGCAAATGCTCAAGCAAGAGGGCTGAAAATGAATGGTGCGCAACTGATAGTGAATGCGGCAGCGGCAAGCGGTATCGAATACTGCTTCGCCAACCCCGGAACCACCGAAATTCCATTGGTGGCGGCCATGGCCAGCGCACCAGCACTGAAGCCGGTGTTGTCGTTGTTCGAAGGGGTGTGCACGGGGGCGGCGGATGGGTATGGCCGGATTGCCGGCAAGCCGGCGATGACCCTGACGCACCTGGGCCCCGGGTTTGCCAATGGCATCGCCAACCTGCACAACGCACGTCGTGCCAATACCCCTATCGTCAACGTGATCGGTGATCACGCGTCATGGCATGTCAACTACGATCCGCCGCTGGCCAGTGACATCCAGGCCTTGGCCGGGACTGTCTCCGGTTGGGTGCGCACCTCGCGCACGGCGTCGGGTATCGGCGAAGATTTGCAGGAAGCGGTGCGGTCGGCCTGGCAGGCCAAAGGGCAGATCGCCAGCCTGATTCTGCCCATGGACCTGCAAGCCAGCGCAGTGACGCACAACGGCGTGTTCGCTCCGATGCGGGCGCCGATTCGCCGGTTTGCCGGTGACCGGGTCGAGACGGTGGCACAGGCACTGCGTGACGGGCAGCGCCTGGTGTTTATTGTCGGGGATGAGGGGTTGTCGGTTGCCGGTCTGGAAGCAGCGGGGCGCCTGGCCCAACTGCCTGGCGTGCGCCTGTTTGCCGAGACCTTTCCACGGCTCAGCTACCGTGGTGGTGGTTTGCCGGATCTGGATCGCCTGCCGTACTTCCCGGAAGTGGCCATTGAAATCCTTGAGCAGTACGACCAGGTCGTGTGTGCCGGGGTGCCGGAGCCCATCAGTTATTTTGGCTACGAAGGCATCCCGTCGCGCCTCGCCGAGCGTGAGCGTCTGCTGACGCTGGCCGATGTCGGTGACGATGTAGCCGGCGCGCTGACGGCGCTGGCCGATGCCCTCAATGCACCGGCCTACGTGCCGACGCCGATGGGCATCGAACTGCCGCCAGGCCATGCCGAGCTCACACCTCAGTCCATCGGCCAGGTTTTAGCCGCATCGCTGCCGGACGACAGCATTGTCTCCGTGGAAGGCGGCACTTGTGGCTATCCGTTTTTCACCGCCTCTGCTAGCGCCGCGCGGCACCGGGTGTTGACCAATACCGGTGGCGCGATCGGCCAGGGCATTCCGGTGGGGTTCGGCGCCGCCTTGGCGGAGCGGGGCAATCGCGTGTTCTGCCTGCAATCCGACGGCAGTGCCCAGTACACCATCCAAACCCTGTGGAGCATCGCCCGTGAGCAGGTGCCGGTGGTGATCCTGATTGCCGCCAACCATCGCTACGCCATTTTGCAGAACGAACTGCGCCGCTTCGGCATGACTGAAATGGGCCCCGAAGCCCTGCGCCTGACGGTGCTCGATAGCCCGCGGATTGACTGGAAAGCGCTGGCCAAGGGCTACGGTGTGCCGGCCTGCACGGTGCACACCAATGCCGAACTGCAACAGGCGCTGGCCAATGCCAATGCCGACGGTGGTCCTTGCCTGATCGAAATGGCGCTGTGAAGGAGTCGATGATGAAACAGTTCGAAGTGCTACCTGCTGTGCAACATTTTCTGTCCCAGCCTGGCCGCCTGTTTATCGGTGGCAGTTGGCAGGACGCCGCCGCTGGCCGACGGTTTGCCGTGGAAAACCCGGCAACTGAAGAAACCCTGACGGAAGTGGCCCAAGGTGACGCGAGTGACGTAGATGCGGCCGTTGCGGCAGCCCGCGCAGCGTTCAACGGCGCCTGGGCGCTGCAGTCTCCCGCCCAGCGCGGTCTGCTGCTGTTTCGACTGGCGGTCCTGTTGGATCAGCACCGCGAGGAGCTGGCGCAGTTGATCACGCTGGAGAACGGCAAGCCCATCTCGGCCGCTCGAGGTGAAGCGGCCAGTGCGGCGACCATCATTCGCTATTTCGCCGGCTGGCCGACCAAGATCGAAGGCAGCACGTTGCCTGTATCGCCGGCCAGCGGTGCGCCGATGCTCAACTACACCTTGCGTGAACCGGTGGGTGTGTGCGCGCTGATCGTACCGTGGAACTTCCCGTTGAACATGTGCGTGTGGAAGCTTGGCCCAGCGCTGGCGACAGGTTGTGTCGCGGTGCTCAAGCCCGCCGAGCAAACGCCGCTGGTTGCGATTCGACTGGTGCAGTTGATCGAGGCCGCCGGGTTTCCACCGGGGGTGGTCAACCTGATCACCGGTCTTGGCGCGGAAACGGGCGGACCGCTGGCGCAGCATCCCGACGTGGACAAGATCGCCTTCACCGGCTCGACCCACGTCGGCCGGCTGATCGCTCAGGCGGCCACCAGCAACATGAAAAAGGTCTCGCTGGAATTGGGCGGCAAGTCGCCGAACATCATCTTGCCGGACGCCGATATCGTGCGCGCCGCCAAAGGTGCCGCCGACGGCATCTTCTACAACCAGGGCCAGGTGTGCACGGCTGCCTCACGTTTATACGTGCACGCCAGTGTGCTCGATCAGGTGCTCGAAGAACTTGAGCGGCATGCCACCGCCCACGTGCTCGGTAATGGTTTGGACCCGGCCACCAGCATGGGCCCACTCGTGTCGGGCCGCCAATTGAGCACGGTCAAAGGCTACCTGCAACGTGGTCAGGAGGAGGGCGCCGAACTGATCTGCGGTGGCGGCCGTCCCGCCCACCTGGAGCGCGGCCACTTCATTGCGCCCAGCGTGTTCCTTGATCGCGCCGAACGTGCCTGTGTCGCCCGCGAAGAGATCTTCGGTCCGGTGTTGACCGTCATGAGCTGGACCGAAATCGACGACCTGGTGCTGCGCGCCAACGATTCGCCTTATGGCCTCGCAGCAGGCCTGTGGACCCGCGACCTGCGCTCGGCGCACCGCGTGGCGGCGCAGCTCAAGGCGGGCTCGGTGTGGATCAACTGCTGGAACGTGGTCGACGCGGCTTCGCCGTTCGGCGGGTACAAGCAATCTGGCTGGGGCCGGGAAATGGGTAAAAACGTGATCGATGCCTACACCGAGACCAAGAGCGTCTTCGTCGATCTCGCCTGAACCGAATAATCACAAGAGGAAATGCTATGGATCTGGAATTGAAAGGCCGCGTGGCCATCGTCACCGGCGGCGGTATGGGTATCGGCAAGGAAGTCGCACGTTTTCTGTCCGAAGAGGGCTGCAAGGTGGTGATCTGCGCACGCCGCATGGAGTTTCTCCAACAGGCTGCCGAAGAGATCACGGCTCAGACCGGCAACGAAGTGCTGCCGCTGTACTGCGACACCAATCAGATGTCGGCCGTGTCTGACATGGTCGAAGCCGCGCACAAACACTTCGGCCGCATCGACATCCTGGTCAACGGTGCCGCAGCGCCGTCCGGCGTGGTGCGCAATGACATCGAACATGCCGGCGACGACGAGTTGCTGTCGGATCTCAACACCAAGGTGATCGGCTACTTCCGTTGCGCCAAGGCAGTGACCCCGCACATGAAGGCCGGCGGTTTCGGTCGCATCATCAACATCGGCGGCCTCACCGGGCGTAGCAGCAAAGTCCTCTCGGGGATGCGCAACCTGGCGATCGCCCACATGACCAAAACCCTCTCCGACCAGTTGGGCCCTTCGGGCATCACGGTCAACCTGATCCATCCCGGCGTGGTGGATACCCCGCACATCCAGGAGTTGTACGAGCGCGAAGCGGTCAAGCAAGGCAAGACCTCGGAACAGGTTGAGCAGGCCTACATCGACGCGACGCCGATTCGCCGCACCCTGGCACCGATTGAAATGGGCTGGCTGATTGGTTTCCTGGCGTCGCCGAAGGCTGGCGCGGTGACCGGAGAATCCATCGGCATCGACGGCGGTTTGACCCGCGGTATCTACATCTGAGGAGCACCAGCGATGAGTAACGGAACCCTGTTAGTGGCCACGGTAGGGCAGGCGGTGATCCGCAGCGCCGACGAGGGTCGGACCTGGCATCGCCTGGGCCTGGGCCAGGATCTGGAGTTCGACGCGATCACTCGATCCTTGAGCGTGCACCCCGGCGAGCCTGAGGTGATCTACGCCGGCACGGACGTAGGTTTGTGTGTCAGCCGCGACACCGGCGGCCATTGGCAGCGGGTCGATTCGCCGTTCAACGGGCAGACGGTCTGGAAAGTCGCCGTCGATCCGCAGGACGCGCAACGGATCTTCGTCGGCACCGGTGCACCTTCGCGCGCCGTACTGTGGCGGACCCTGGACGGTGGTCTCAGTTGGGACCGTGCGCCGGTGGAGATTCCGGAGTTCTGCGACGGAGTCAGCCGCCCACGGCTGCTGGCTTTCACCTATGACCCGACCGACCGCAACCAGCTATGGTTCGGCCTTGAAGAGGGTGGGTTATTCCACTCCCGTGACGGTGGCGACAGCTGGACGCGCGTCGATGATCGGCTGCTGTGGGACTACAACTCGGATGTCCACAACATTCTGGTACTGCCCAATCATGGTCAGAAAGTCATCGTGGTGGTCTGCGTCAACGCCGTCTACCGCAGCCTGGATGAGGGGCTGACCTGGACTGGCATTATCGGTCGAGAAGCGTTCGGCCTGTACTACATGCGCGCCATGAACGCGCCGTTGGGCACGCAAAGCGACCTGTACCTGAGTATTTCCGATGGCACGCCCGGTACCACCAGCAAGATCCTGGTGTCCCGTGATGCTGCGCTCAGCTGGGAAGTGCTGCCCCTGCCGCAACAACCCAATTCCTGCGTCTGGGCCATTGCCTTCAACCCGGAAAATCCGCGACAGATCGTTGCGGGAACCAAGTACGGGCACTTGTTCACCTCCGGGAATGGCGGTGATGGCTGGCAGAAACAGTGGCGCGAATTCAGTGAGATCGCTGACGTGCTCTGGACCCCCGCAGTGGCGCAGATCAAGGCAGGGCATCAATCCGTGGTCAAAAAAAGCTGAGGTATCACGCGATGAAAGTCGAAATCCTTCGTACTCACTTATCGCTCTCGGTAAGTGATCCTGATGTGTCGGCACGCTGGTACGCCGACATCCTGGGCATGCATGAAAGTGCCCGGGGCGAAAGCTGGGTCATGATGGCGTTTGGCACCAAACATCACGACATCGCCTTGCTTCGTGCAGAGCCCGGCGCCCATCAGGGCGGGTTGGGGTTGCAACACTATGGATTGGAAATCGCCGGGGACATGACCACCTTGCGCCAGCTCTACGGCATGTTGCTGGGCAAGGGCGTCGAGGTGGTGAAGATCACCGATCACGAAATCGGCCATGGTGTGTATTTCAACGACCCTGACGGTAATCGCATGGAATTTTTCCTTGAGACTGAACACGACGATGCGCGCGGCAAGGCCCGGTTCAAGGCCGCTGGCGCGCCAAGCCGACATTTCAATCTAGATCCACTAGACCCACTAGACCCGCTTTGAGGCCACCCAGATGAAAACCGCGAATTTTGCTTCGTATCACATCCGCAAGTGGTACAGCTTTGTCGAAGAAACCCTGGCCAACGAAAGTGGCCAGTTGGCCGATGGCGAGCCGCTGTTCAAATATGCCGTCGCCGCCGTTATCGCCAACCCCTATGCCGGTCGCTACAGCGAGTCGCTGACAGAGCTGGTAGAACCGTCGCCGCTGCTGGGCGAAGAGTTCGGTCGTCGCATTCAGGCGCTGGCCGGCTCGCGGGATATTGTCAGCTACGGTAAAGCTTGCATGGTGGGCAGCCAGGGCGAATACGAACACGGCAATGCGTTCCTGACCAACCCGGCTGCCGATCCGGTGCGCCTGGCGCTGGGCGGGGGCAAATCCTGGGTGCCGTCCACCGGCAAACGGGGCGCCCCGGGTTCAACCATCGATGTGCCGTTGGCCCACAAGGATGCACTGTATGTACGCTCCCATTACGACAGCATGTCCCTGATGTTTGGCGACGGCCCCGCGCCGGATGAGGTAATCGTGATCTGGGCCTTCGCCACGCGCGGGCGCTTGCATGCGCGGCTGGGCGGTCTGCAGGCGGCAGACGTCAAAGGTATTGATGGGCTGCACTGATTTCAGGCGCATGGCTTTAGCGGCGTCGGATTAAAAACACAACAAGAAAGCGGTGAATAGCGATGAAGCAGGAGAAGACCCAAGTTGTCATTGTCGGCGGCGGCCCTAACGGGATCACGGCCGCACACTATATGGGGATGTACGGTATCGACTGCGTCGTCCTTGAGCTTGCCGACGGCGTACTGCCTTACCCACGCGCGGTGGGCATGGATGATGAAGCACTGCGCGTGCTGCAGGGGATCGGCATCGCCGATCTCGCTGTACGCGACATGATCTGTGATGTACCGCTGCGCTATTACAATGCACGCGGTGTGTGCTTCGCCGAGGTCAAGCCGAGTACCGCACATTACGGCTGGCCAATGCGTAATATTTTCATGCAGCAGTTGCTGGAAGGCACGTTGCGCGAAACCCTGGGACAGCGTGCCAGCGTTGTGTTGCGCCAAGGCCACGAAATGCTCGAACTCGAGCAGGACGGGCAGGGCGTGACATTGCAGGTGCGCGATGCTCAAGGCGAGATTTATCAACTGCGGGCTGACTATGTCATCGGCGCCGATGGCGGACGCTCCACTGTGCGTAAAAAGCTTGGTATCGAGCTGTCGGGGCTGACACATGCGCGCAAATGGGTGGTGGTCGATACGGCCAATGACACCCTAGATGCACCCTACACCGCACTGCATGCCGACCCGGAGCGGCCCTTCGTGTGCATCTATCTGCCGTACCAGCAACGCCGCTGGGAATTCATGCTCCTGGAGGGCGAAGATGAAGCGAGGATGTGTGAGGAAAGCACTATTCGCGACTTGATCCGTGGGCATATCGGCAACGCGGTCGATCAGTTGAACATCATCCGCATCCGCGCCTATACCCACCACTCCCGGGTCGCGGTGCGGTTTGTCGAAGGGCGTGTGGCGCTGGTGGGTGATGCCGCGCATATTTCTCCACCCTGGGCCGGGCAGGGCCTCAATTCCGGGCTGAGGGACGTGGCCAACGTGGCCTGGAAACTGGCGGCGATCATCCAGGGCCGTGCCTCGCACTCGATCCTCGCCAGCTACGACCAGGAGCGCCGTGGGCATGCCACCGAGCTGGTAGCCCTGGCCGACAACATGGGCGCGGTACTGGGAATGACCAACCCGCTGATGGCCGGCGTGCGCGACTGGCTGTTCCAGGCGGTGAACAGTGTCGACAACCTGCGCTCGCACCTGCTGGAGTTCAAATTCAAACCCAAGGCCACCATCACCAAGGGGTTGGTCTATCACGAGCGGGCCGAGTTGCGCGAGGACGACCTGGTCGGCCAGCTGTTTGTACAGCCGCATATCGAAGACGCCCAGGGGCAGCGTCGTCGCCTGGACGAAGTGCTTGGCAATTCCTATGCGGTGCTGGGTTATCGGGTGAACCCGCGCGAGCAACTCAGCGAGGAAATGGCCGCTTATTGGGCGCGCTGGGACACGCGTTTCATTCAGGTCAATCGTTCGCGCAGCGGCATCGGACGTGGCCAGCCGTTGACGGCCTCGGACGCCATCAGCGTGGAGGACGTGGATAATCGCCTGGGTGAATGGTTCTCCAGGGTGCGTGACTGCATCGTGGTGGTGCGTCCGGACCGGTTTGTCGCCGCCATTACCACACCAGAGAGGCTTGAAGGTGTGCTGCGCAAACTGGCGGAGCAACTGTCATGAACAGCGGCAACGCGCTACTTAACCGGCTACATCAGGCAACGCGCACGGTGCAAGCCATTGCGCCACTGGCCCCCGAGGCGATAGATCGGCTTGCGGGTTATGCGCTGCAACGCCAGGCGCTGGACCATCGCCAAGCCGCAGGCGAGCGACTGAGCGGGTGGAAGGTCGCCTTCGCCGGCAGCGCCGCGCAAAAACGCTTTGGCCTTGACGAGCCGGTGTATGGCGGCCTGATGGATAGCATGATCGTCGAGCCGGGTACGGCGGTGGAGTTCTCGCGATTGATCCAGCCCAAGCTGGAGATCGAATTGGCGTTTGTACTGGGGCGTACCCTGGCGCCGGGGGATTACCGTGACGAGGATATTCTGGCCGCCATCGGCGACGTAGCGCCCGCGTTCGAGATCGCCGACTGCCGTTGGCAGGGCTGGGATTTCGGAGTGGGCGCCTTTCTTGCCGACAACGCGGCGGCGGGGCTTTATTGTCTCGGACCGCGTATCCCGTTCGATCCTGTACACCACGTCAACGTAGCGTATCGCCTGGAGTGCGACGGCGCGCTCTGCGGTAACGGTAATACGCGTGATCGGGAGGACAGCCCGCTGGCCAATCTGTGCTGGCTGATTCGGCGTCTGTTGGCCGACGGTCAACCTGTGGAGGCTGGGCAGGTCGTGTTGTCCGGGGCGTTGTTGCCGCCGATGAATATCCAGCCCGCCACGTACTGCCTGCACATGCTTGGCATGGAACTGGCTTTGGTTTTCAAGGCGGACGCCGCCCCGGTGTGAACGATAGCTGCCGTCACGGATGACTGAGTCCCTTTCAGGCCGATAAACAAACGGGGCCACCGAGGAACGACGACCATGCTTGCTGAAGTTCGAACCTTCAATGACCCTCAACAACACGCTGGCTCCATCCAGGGCTGGCGACAAGTGTATGACCAACTCGGCCGTGGCTGCCTGACCAGTGAGCTGCGGCAGTTGTCCTCTGACCGCTTTCAAATCTTCCAGGAAGTGCTGGACAAACGCGTGGTACAGCGCGGCTATGCGCCCAAAGGTCGGCTGTGCGCAGCCATGTCGTTAGGCTGCGCGCCGGTGGTGCAGGGGCAACAGGTGGGCACTCACAGCGTGGTACTGTTGCGTGACGGCGAGGAGTTTGTGTTGCACGCCCCTGAAGGCATGCACTTCTTTGCGCTCAATATCGACGCGGTACGCTTCGCCAAACTGGCGGCCTTCGAATTGTCTGACGATCAGCTCAAGCGCCTGAAGACCACGTCCCAACTCAGCGTGGATGACGCGTTACTGTTGCGAATACGTCAGCGTATCCACCCGCTGTTTCATCACCTTTTGGAACAGACGGACGCTATCAACTCAACCGCCGAGAAAATGCTGGAGGAAGAACTGCTCGGCGCGTTCCTCGATTTGTTCAGCCACGCCACCGATGAGGTACGTTGTCGTCGCGGTAATTTCGCCGTGAGTGCTTACCTGGTGAAGCGTTGCCAAGAGCTGATCGATGCCAGTGGTGAAACACCGCTGAGCATTCTCGACCTGTGCGAGCACCTGCGGGTGAGTCGCCGGACCCTGCAGAACAGTTTTCAGGCAGTGACCGGAATGCGTCCGGTCGAATACCTGCGCAATCTACGCCTCAACGCGGTGCGACGCCGCTTGATCACAACCTCTGCCTGCACTCACAACATCAGTGAGATCGCGATGGCGATGGGCTTTTTTCATCTGAGCCACTTTGCCGCGCATTACCGGCAATTGTTCGGCGAGTCACCGTCTGAAACGCTCAGGGCTATGCGCTAAAGACCTCATGTGCGGCTGACGCTGTCCTCCCACCCGATTTCCTTTTCCAGGCTGATATTCAAGCGCTCGTGAATTGTTGGTTTCGCTGCGCGAAGCTGGCAACTCGGCTCGCTGGATATGCCTTGCCGTATTCGAAACACAGGGAGTTACCCAGGGGGGATGAAGGCGCGCGTTTGTTTTTGAAAGGGAGGGTCAGGCGTAGTTGATCCGGTCGGTGTAGGCGTTCTGGGTCATTTGGCGTTGATAGTCGCAAGGCGTTGTACTGACCAGTTTCTTGAAGTCGCGCAGGAAGTGCGATTGATCGGAAAAGCCCAGGTCGAGGGCCAGCTCCGAAAACGATACATCGTGTTGGGTATTGAGGGTGTCCAGAGCTGCCTGGCAGCGGATGATTCGGCAAAAGGTCTTGGGTGACATACCAGTGTCCTGGCTGAACTGTCGGTGCAGCGTGCGACTGGTGTACCCGCTGAGTTCTTCCAGTTGCTGAATACGAATATCACCGCGGTGGCGCAGCGCCTGCTGAATGACCATGGCCGTGAGCGCTGACGTTCTCCCCATCAGGCGGGGGGCGAGGTAGTCGTTGAACAGCCGCATCTGATCGCCCAGCAGCGGTGCTTGAACGATATTTTCGAAGATGCGCTGGGCGAACCCCGAGACCTCCAGCAGGTCGAGTTCCCGTTCGGTCAATTCCTCGGCCAGCACATTGATAAATCCGGGAATGACGCCCGGTGAAAAGCGCACGCCGAAGTAGTGATGGTTCTGGTGTAACTCGACCGCTTGGGCAGCCAGCGGCGTGCCACAGATCCGGGCGGTAGGGCGTGTCGCATCACAGTCGAAAACAATATCCACGCAACCGTCCGGCACGGCCAGCAGGTTGGCTGATTGAGCCACATCGAAGGCATAGAAATGCGAGATCGCCGGGTGTTCGGAGGGCATGACCGAATACCGTGAAGAGTTGAGCACGAACCAGGGCTGTTCGTTCGCAGTGTGGTGCCTGGGAGGCGGCGCGCACTGTTTGATCATGGTTGCACCTTCGATGAGCAGCGATACGGAAGTTTTCACGCATTAATCACGCCAACTGTTGCGCGCCGGTCAATCGGGCATGTCCGAAATTTACAATACCGCCGAAAAACGCGCCCTGATACTCGAGGTCGACAGCGTGGAGCTGCGCCTACCGCAGCGATATCACCTTCAGCCCGAGAATAACTATGTCTACAAATACAAAAATCGACTTCATCTACCTCTCCGAGCAGGACATGATCCGCGCGGGCGTGACTGACATGCTGGCGTGCGTGAACACCATGGAGGAGATGTTCGGCCTGCTCTATGCCGGTGACTATCGCATGGCCGGTCCGAACAATGACTCCCATGGCGCGATGGTGATCTTCCCGCAGGATTCACCCTTCCCGAACATGCCCAAGCCCACGGCTGACCGACGCATGATGGCCATGCCTGCCTACCTGGGCGGCAGCTTTTGCACCGCAGGCGTGAAATGGTACGGCTCCAATATCGCCAACCGCGAAAAAGGCCTGCCGCGCTCGATTCTGATGTTTACCTTGAACGACCCCGACACCGGCGCACCGCTGGCCCATATGTCGGCCAACCTGCTGTCCGCGTACCGCACCGGTGCGATTCCCGGCGTGGGCGCGCGCCACCTGGCACGCAAGGACTCGAAAGTCGTCGGCCTGCTCGGCCCGGGTGTGATGGGCAAGACCACACTGGCGGCATTCATCGCGGTATGCCCGCATATCGACACACTGAAGATCAAGGGTCGCGGCCAGAAGAGCCTTGATAACTTTATTGCCTGGGTCAAGGAAACCTACCCGCAGGTCACCACGATCGAAGTGGTCGACACCCTTGAAGCGGTGGTTCGTGACTCCGACCTTGTTACTTATTGTAGCTCCGGTGAGGTGGGCGATCCCACAACCTACCCAATTGTGAAGCGCGAGTGGGTCAAGCCAGGTGCCTTCCTCGCGATGCCTGCATCCTGCTCCCTTGACGACGGGATGGAACAGCGCGACGTACGCAAGGTGCTGGACAACACCGGTCTCTACCAAGCCTGGTTTGAAGAACTGCCCAAGCCTGCGCATCACTGCGTGCCGGTGATTGGCGTGCGCTTCATGGACATGATTGCCGAAGGCAAGATGCGGCTCGAAGACGTCGAGGACATTGGCAAGATCATCGCCGGGGCCGCGCAAGGCCGTAAGAACGATGAAGAAATCATCATCATGTCGGTGGGCGGGATGCCCGTGGAAGACGTGGCCTGGGGCACGGTGGTTTACCGCAACGCCATCGAAAAAGGCATCGGCGTCACCTTGAACCTGTGGGAAACCCCGGTTCTGCGTTAAGCCATCCATCACTTATTTTGAAGAGGCATTCCACATGACAAACATCATCAAGCTCAAGACCGGTTCCCCGTTTGAAGATCAGGCCAGCTATTCGCGCCTGGTGGTCGTGGACAACTGGATCTACGTGTCCAACACCGCAGGCCGCAACCCACAAACCAAGCTGATCCCGGAAGATATCCTCGAACAGACCCATCAGGTATTCGCCAACATCGAGGCGGCCCTGGCGGCGGTCGATGCGAGCCTGGCGGACGTGGTGTGTTCGCGGGTGTTCATCCAAGACCCCAAGGACGTACCTGCCGTGATGGCCCTGATCGGCGAAAAGTTTCGCGGCGTTGACCCTGCCAGCACCGTCACCTGTCCGCCCTTGGGGTCGACGGTCTACAAGGTGGAGCTGGAAGTGACGGCGTATCGCAACGCGTCGAAGGCGCAAGTTGAAGTCATTCGACTGTCGCAGTAACTGTCACGCGGCCATGCGCAGGCGTGGCCTACCTCATTCGTTTACCGAGTCTTGATCATGGCACCCACTATAGCGCCCGTGAAAACGTCTACCGTGTTTCCCTCCGCAACCTCCGTCGTCATCATTGGCGGCGGGATTATCGGCCTGACTGCAGCGTTGACATTGGCCGAACGCAATATTGCGGTGGTGGTGCTGGAAAAAGGTCGTATCGCCGGCGAGCAGTCGTCACGCAACCTGGGCTGGGTACGCAAGACCAGCCGCCACGCAGCCGATATCCCTCTGGCCCTCGCCGCTGACCGTCTGTGGGCAAAGATGCCTGAGCGGGTAGGGGCGGATGTCGGGTATCGCCAGGAAGGCATCATGTTCGTGGGCCGCAGCCCATCGCAGATGGCGATGCACGAGGGATGGCTCAAGTCGGTGGAGCATTTGTCGCTGGATTCACGGCTGCTCAGCAAGCGCGAGATTGACGCGCTGGTTCCGGGCGGCGTGGGTGAGTGGGCCGGTGGCATCTTCACGCCGTCCGATGCGCGTGCCGAACCGACGCTGGCAAGCAGCGCTATCGCCAAGGCCGCCATGGCCCTGGGTGTGGTGATTATCGAGCAGTGCGCGGTACGGACGCTGCAAATGTCCGCCGGCACGGTCAGTGGCGTGGTCACCGAGCAAGGTGAGATTCGCTGTGATCATGTGCTGCTGGCTGGGGGGATGTGGTCACGGCGTTTTCTGGGCAACCTCGGTGTGTCGTTGCCGACCTTGCCCTTGACCTGCTCGGTGCTACGTACTCACCCAATGGAGGGGCCGACGGAAATTGCTGTCGGCGCACCGGACTTTTCGTTTCGCAAGCACAAGGACGGCGGCTTCATCATTACCCAGCGCGGCAAACTGGATGCCTTCCTGACCCTCGACCACCTGTTGCTCGCCAAGCAATACATGCCGCAGTTCCGTGCGCAACGCAGCGTTCTGAACGTGTCGTTGGGCAAGCCTTTTTTCAATGACTTGGCGCTTGCCCGGCGTTGGAAATCCGACAGTGTCAGCCCGTTCGAGCGCGTCAGGGTGCAGGACCCGGCCGCCAACCCGCAGCTCAATAACGATGCGATGAACAACCTCATTGCGGCCTGGCCGGTGTTTGAACAGGCGCGGATCGCCCTGGCCTGGGCAGGCACTATTGATGTCACACCCGATTCGAATCCTGTCATTGGGCCGGTCGCGCAGATTCCGGGGCTGACCGTGGCCACCGGCTTCTCGGGGCACGGCTTCGGCACGTCGCCGGCGGCAGGTCACCTCGCCGCGGATCTCGTCAGCGGTCATGCGCCGATCATTGATCCAAGCCCTTATCGGTTCGATCGTTTCTAGGTCGGTCGAAGCCACGCATATAAGGAACCAAACGATGCCTTCTGACAGCTGCTTCTTTACCAACCGTTCTGGCTTGCGCCTGCACTTTTTGCGCTGGGGTGAATCCACCGGCGTGCCCCTGGTGCTATTACATGGCTTGCGGGCCTACGCCCAAACCTGGGAATCGCTGGTGCAATCTCTGGGTGCAGGCTACTGCGTCTATGCCCTGGACCAGCGCGGTCGAGGACTGAGTGACTGGGCCGCGCCCGGCAGCTACCACACGCAGTCGTATGTCGAGGACCTCGAGGACTTGGTCGCCCATGTTGGCTTGTCGCGTTTTGTATTGCTGGGGCACTCATTAGGGGGCGCCAACGCCCTTGAATATGCGCGGCAAAACCCGGGGCGATTGGTTGGCTTGATGATCGAGGACATCGGCCCCGGCTCCTCAATCCGGGGCGATGGCGCCGCGCGTATTCGCCGCGAAATGAGCCAGACGCCTTTGCAGTTCGATAGCTGGGAGGCGGCCCGCACATTCTGGCAGGCTTCGCGCCCTGGGTTGTCGGAACAGGGCCTGGCATCAAGGCTCACTCATTCGATGAAAGAGATCGATGGCGTGATCACTTGGCGCCATGATCAGCAGGGTATTGCCGAGGCGCGCCTGAGTATCGAGCCGACGGACCTATGGCCGGCGGTGCGCGCGCTGGATTGCCCGACCCTGTTCATTCGCGGCGGCCGCTCGGACTTTCTGCCGCCCGCGATGCTGCAAGCGATGAGCGCCAGCAATCCGCACGTCCAGACGGTGGAGGTCGCAGGCGCCAGTCACTATGTACACGATGATCAAGGCGAGGCGTTCAACGCGCTGGTCGCAGGCTTTCTCAAAAACCTTGAGCTCCCGGGCCAATGAAACCCACGGCACGGTGAGAATCAAACCGGCGATGGAAACCCCATTGACCGCCATGCGTCGGGTTGAATTGGCGATTGAGGCGGGCATTCCTGCGGGTGCACTGATTCAGCTGGCGGGTCTGGATTTGAAGACACCACTCAAGACAAAGGCATAACGTTCCGGGCGGATGTAGAAGGTCGTACGGTCGCAGCAGCGGCCGTCGGCAAACCAGGAGGTGCGCTCCATGACCAGCAGTGCCGCGCCACGTTTGATGTGCAAGGCACTGGCCAGGTGTTTATCGGCTTCTTGCGCGCGGATCGCCAGATCGGCTCGGGTGACCGCCATGCCAGTGATCGACTCGAGAATGGAGTAAATCGGTTGATGCTCGACTTCAGTCCAGACCACGCTGGCCAATTCGGCCGGTAAATGGCTGCGGCCCAGTGCGATGGGTTCGTCATCGACGAAATGCAGTCGTTCCAGAAGCAGGCAATCGTCCGCTTCTTCAAACAAACCACGCAATGCCTCTGGAACCGGCTGCAGGGTATGGCTGATGACGCGCATGCTCGGTTCGAGCCCTTGCAGCAACAAGGCTTCATGAAAACTACGCAACGCGTCCAGGCCGTGCCGCACCTGTTTGGCCGCCACGAAGGTGCCTTTGCCTTGTTTGCGCTCTACCACGCCGTCGTCGCTGAGTTTGCCCACCGCCAGGCGAACGGTGACGCGGCTCACCGCAAAACGTTTACCCAGCTCTGCTTCTGACGGCAGCTTGCCGCTGGGCTCAAAGTCGCCACGTTGAATCTCTTCCAGCAATTGCTGGGCAATCTGCTCGTAGAGTGAGGTGGTGCTGTCGCGAAGAATGGACGTAGACACTGTCGGTTTCCATGGCCTTGGAGGAGGGCGGTGCGCCTTCACTTCTAAGGTTATAAAAATAGGTTATTGGGACGACTTGTATTAATACGTATTATGTCAGGTATTCCCATTGTAAACGACCTGACGACACTTGCCATGTTCAAAACCCTCCCTTACGCACAGCAGCAAGCCGATGCGCTGACGGTCGATGACATCAGCTTCAGCTACCCCAATGGGCATCGCGTGTTTTCCTCTTTCAGCCTGAACGCCAGGCCCGGTGAGTTCGTTGCGATCCTGGGGCCATCCGGTTGCGGGAAAACCACCTTGCTGAACTTGTTGTCAGGTTTTGTGCAACCGCAAAGTGGTCAGATCAGTATCAACCAGACGGCGGTGCGTCCAGAGCGTTCGGAGTTGGGTTATGTGTTTCAGGCGCCGCAGTTGTTTCCCTGGTTGAGCGCCTTGGAAAACGTCCGTTTCGGCCTGCGAATGGCGGCTCGGATCAACGAATCGCAGCAGCGTTCTCAAGCCTTGCAGTACCTGCGTCTGGTCGGTCTGGAGAATGCCGCGCATCGGTTGCCGCATCAGTTGTCTGGCGGCATGCAGCAGCGGGTTTCCCTGGCCAGGACCCTGGCATTGGAGCCCAGCGTGTTGCTGATGGATGAGCCATTCGCTGCACTGGATGCCATCAGCCGCAACAGCTTGAACGAAGAGACCTTGCGCATCTGGGCTGAATTGGGTCAGACGGTGCTGTTCATTACCCACGATATCGACGAAGCGGTGTTTCTGGCGGATCGGGTCATCGTGCTCAACATCGCCCCCGGCGGTATCCACAGCGAACTGAATATTCATTTGCCGCGTCCTCGCTCCAACCTCGAAACCCGCCGGTTGCCGGCCTTTCTCGATTACCGCAATGAGCTGATGGAGCGCATTTCCCAGGTCATGGAAGTGCCTGCAGCCTCCGCTTACCCAACCCGCCAACCTGAGTTGACAGCATGATCAAACATTCGCTGCTTGCCCTTTCCTTGTCTGTTGCCGCCTTGGCAAGCAGCGTATTCGCCATGGCTGGCGAAGAGAAACCCTTGCGTGTGGGTTATGTATTCGCGATGGCCAACGCCCCGGCGTTGATCGCCGACAAACAGGGCTACTACCGCGAGGAAGGCTTGAATGTCGATCTCATGGCCTTGGGCGATGGTCCGGTAATCCAGCAGGCGCTGGCCGCTGGCGAGCTGGATGTGGCCTATGTCGGTACGCCGCCGGTGTATCAATGGTTTTCCCGGGGGCTGCAAAGCCGGATTCTGGCCAAGGTCAATTACGGTCAGGCCGCGGTGATTGTCGACGCCAAGAGTCCGGTTACCGCCCTGGATGAACTCAAGGGGAAAAAACTGGCCGGGGTCAAGAAGGGCAGTGGCATGGATGTGCTGCTGCGCGGCTATGTGCTGAAAGAAAAGGCCGGGCTCAATCCTGACAAGGATCTGGACATCATCGACATGCCACCCGGCAATATGAACGCGGCGCTGGAGCGCGGCATTGTCGATGCGGCGTTTTCCTGGGAACCCTTTGTCAGCCAGTCGTTGTTGCGCGGGTCGAGCCGGATCCTGCTCGACGTCAATCAGGCGCTGCCGAATTACCCTTGGTACGTGGTGATCGCCTTACCCAAAACCTTGCAGGAGCGACCGGAAGATGTGGTGAAGCTGCTGCGTGCGCACCGCAAGGCCATCGCCTTTCTCAACGAGCACCCCGATGAGTCGAATCGAATCATCGCCGAGGCGTTCAAGCTTGAAGCGGTGCAAGGCGTAGACGGCAAGACCATCGCCCCGCAAGCCATCGTCGCCCAGGCACGTACCCGGTTGGGCTGGTCAGCGGACTTGCAGCCTGCGGATATTCAATTCATCCAGCGCCTGATGAATTACTCCCACGACCTGGGTTTTATCGATACCACGCTAAAGACCGAACAGATCGTGGATACCTCCTACCTGCAAAAAGCCTCGCACTGAGTCTGTCATGTCCTTGCCAAAACCGAATTGGGGATGGGCGTCACTGCCATTCCTGCTGTTGATCTGGATGGCCCTGGCCAGCCGCTTTCCCACTTACATCCTGCCGCAGCCATGGGATGTTGCCCGCGAGGCTGTGCGCTGGCTGGGCGACAGTTCGTTGTGGCAGCACCTGCGGGCCAGCGTCCTTGAAGAGGTTGGCGGCTTTTGCGCGGCGGTGGTCGTCGCGATTCTGCTGGGTACTGCCGGTGGCCTGTCCTCGCGTTTTCGCGATTTCATCTCGCCGCTCAACAGCCTGTTCATGGCGATCCCGCCGATCGCCTGGGCACCGCTAATCATGATCATTTTTGGCTTGGGCTATGTCTCCATCGTGTTGGTGATTTTCATCGCCGCGATGTTCCCCATGGCCGTGACCATTCAGGAGGGCGTGCAGAGTATCCGCGGCGGTGAAGTCCGTGCGGCACGCACCTTGGGCGCCAACCGCTGGCAACTGCTGGCCCACGTTTACCTGCCGGCCTCGCTGCCCTTCGTGACGGCGGCGTTGCGCATCGGCTTCAGCCAGGGCTGGAGGGCATTGGTCGCGGCGGAAATGATCGGTGCGTCCCAGGGCATCGGCTGGATGGTGTCGACGGGTGGGCAGATCGGCAACAGCAGCCAGGTGCTGCTGGGCATTGTGGTGATCGGCCTGATTGCCTGGCTGATGGAGAGTTTTGTGTTCAGGCGTATCGAGCGTCATTACCAGAAATGGCGAGTGCAGTAAGCATCGTCATTTGACTTCAACCCCCTTCAAACCTTCAGTGGACCACTGCACGAGGTGTCATGTGAGTAACGTTTTCGATCCCCGCGAAGCCGGGTATTACATTGCCCCTCAAGGCCTCTACGAACGCAACAAACAACGCCCGTTTCTGGGCAGCATCCACTGTGATCGTGACACGCTGATTGCCGGCCAATGGGATGAAATTACCCTGGTCTACGAGGTCGGCGGCAGCGGCCTTGCGGACGGCGCCTGGCTGAAACTGGCCTTCAAGTTCTACTCCGACTGGGCCTTGTTCCAGACCTCGAATCCGACTGGCCCCAACTATGTCAGCGCCGAATATCAGGCAGGCGAGCTGGTCCCTGGCCAGAGCCAGGCCTCTGTGCAGCATCTGAAAGTGCGCTTCGACCAGAAGGGGCATGAACGGCCGTTTCAGAAAGCGATCATCATCGACATCATCGACGGTTACCTGAATCCGGGAGACAAAATAATCATTCGCCTGGGCGATCGTCGTCAGGGCGGCGCGGGTACGCGGGTGCAGAGTTTTGTCGAGAAGGACTTCCGTTTCCGTTTGTTCATCGACCCGCTGGGCAGCTCGAAATTTGCCGAGGTGCCGGGTGACCCGCTGCTGAACATCGTGCCGGGACCGGCGCAAAGCGTGCAGTTGATCGTGCCTCGCCTGGTCAGCGCGGGTGAGGCGTTCGACGTACTGCTCAGGGTGGATGATGCCTGGGGCAACACCTGCCGCAACTTGCCGCTCCAAGGTGTCCTGACTCTGGTTGATCCCGAAGGGGGGGAGCGACAACAACCGTTCACCCTGGCGGCTGAAGGTTGGGCGACTGCCCGGCTTGAAGGTTTTGATCTTGGTGCGGTGGGGGAGTGGCGCTTGTCGGCCGAGGTGGCGGTACCTTTTGTGCGTGCCGCTCGGGCGTTTGTCACGGTCGATCCGGCTGGCACTGCATTGCGCCCGCTGTACGCCGACCTGCATGTGCACTCCGATGACACGGTGGGCACCAACGACACCTTGTACAACCTCAGCTACGGTCGCGATGTCGCCGGGCTCGATGTCCTCGGTTACACCGCCAATGATTTCAATATCACTGAGCAGCGCTGGGATCAGGCGGTCAACCTGATTCACGAACTCAATGAACCAGGACGATTTGTTTGCTATCCCGGCACCGAATGGTGCGGCAACTCTTGCGCGGGCGGCGACCGTAATGTGGTGTTCCTGCATGACCGCAAACCCGAGTTTCCCTTCGACAATCAAGGGCGGCTGGTGCGTTCTTTCGAGTGGAACGAGTTCACCGCCGGCACTATCAAGCCGGGTGCCTGGCCGGTGGATGAGTTGTATGCCGCCTATGCCAAGGACCCCGAAGGGCATTTGATGATGCCTCACGTCGGCGGACGCCGTTGCAACCTCGACTGGCACCATCCGGAGCTGGAGCGCCTGATCGAGGTCGGCTCGGCCTGGGGGCAGTTCCATTGGGTCTACGCCGAAGCGCTTCAGCGTGGCTATCGGGTGGGTGCCGCGGCGAACAGCGATGAGCATCAGGGGCGTTGTGGCGGTGGTGTTCCGGCCACGGCGGTGTTCGGCTCTCGCGGCGGGCTGACTGGCGTGGTGGCCGAGGCCTTCGATCGAGCCAGTGTTGGCAAGGCACTTCGCGCCCGTCGCACTTTTGCCACCACCGGCGAGCGTTCATTTGCCAGCCTGCGCCAGGGCCAGCATTTCATGGGTGAAGTGTTCACCGCCGATGCAAATGCCACGCTGGACTATCGACTGCTCGGAGAGGCGGGCTGGGAGCAGGTCGATCTGTTCGATGGCGACAAACTGATCTGGTCGCGCAACCTGCATCAGGAATTGGGTTTTTCCAGCCAACGTATTCGTCTGCGCCTGGGCGGCGCAAGGATCAAGGACCGTTATCGCGGCGCCTACTGGACCGGCGAGATTCGCGTGACGGGTGCGGTCATCAACGGCTTTCGCGCCTTGGGTCTCGATCACCCCGAACAAACTGTATGGCGCAAGGATGCAACGGTTCTGGCCTTTCGCACCGACACCAACGGCGACACCGACAGCATCGAAATCGACTTGTCGCAATTGGCCGGCGCCACGCTGCAGGTTCATAGCCGCATCGATAACTACATCAAGGTCGGCGACCCGTCTGAACCGCAACCTTACGTGCATGCGCCGACGGTGCTGATGGAGTTGTCCGGCGATGAGTTGCTGGTGCAATCGCAAGTGACCGAAGAGTTGCCGGGCGCGGAGTTGAAGGTGTCCCTCGAAAGGACAACCGCTGCGCCGCTGCCTCGTGAACTGCAAGGGCAAATCGAGCTTGCCCGGTTGAATCTGGAGCAGGGGCGTGAACATCCATTGTTCATCTGCGCCCGGCAGCGCGATCAATCCCGAGTCTGGACCTCGGCGCTGTTTCTAACGTTATAAACGGCCATAAAAAAGGGCAGCTCAAAGCTGCCCTTGTCCCAACCCATTCCTTAGGCTGCGGTAAACAGCCTGTGCGGATCCATGACGAATTTCTTCGGCGCCCCGGCATCGAACTCGTGGTAGCCACGCGGCGCGTCGTCCAGGCTGATCACCTGCACGCCGACGACCTCGGCAATCTTGATCCGGTCCCACATGATCGCCTGCATCAGCTGACGGTTGTACTTCATCGTCGGGGTCTGGCCGGTGTGGAAACTGTGGGACTTGGCCCAGCCGAGGCCGAAACGGATGTTCAGGCTGCCATGCTTGGCGGCTTTGTTGACCGCACCCGGGTCTTCGGTGACATACAGACCGGGGATACCGATATTGCCGGCGACGCGCACCACGCCCATCAGCGCGTTGAGCACATCGGCCGGGGCCTCGTGCTGCGCGCCGTCATGGCCGTGGCCACGGGCTTCGAAACCGACCGCATCGACCGCACAATCGACTTCCGGCTCACCGAGCAGGTTGGCGATTTGCTCGTGCAGCGGAGTGTCCAGGGTCAGGTCGGCGATCTCGAAGCCCTGGGCCTTGGCATGCGCCAGGCGCAGCGGATTGACGTCGCCGACTATCACCACCGCCGCACCCAGCAGACGGGCGGAGGCGGCGGCAGCCAGTCCGACCGGACCGGCGCCGGCGATATACACCGTGCTGCCAGGGCCGACACCGGCGGTCACCGCGCCATGGTAGCCGGTCGGCAGGATATCGGAGAGGCAGGTCAGGTCGCGGATTTTCTCCATTGCCTTGTCGCGGTCGGGCAGCTTCAGCAGGTTGAAGTCGGCATACGGCACCAACACATATTCGGCCTGGCCGCCAACCCAGTCACCCATGTCCACATAGCCATAGGCACCGCCGGGGCGCGCCGGATTGACCGTCAGGCAGACGCCGGTGTGCTGCTCCTTGCAACTGCGACAACGGCCGCAGGCGACGTTGAACGGCACCGATACCAGGTCACCGATCTGCACGTTTTCCACGTCACGGCCCTTCTCGATGACCTCGCCTGTGATCTCATGGCCAAGCACCAGCCCGACCTGGGCCGTGGTCCGGCCACGCACCATATGCTGGTCGGAGCCGCAGATATTGGTCGAAACCACGCGCAGGATCACGCCATGGTCAATGCGCTTGCCGCGCGGGTCTTCCATTTTCGGATAGGGGATGGTTTGCACCTCGACCTTGCCTGCGCCGAGATACACGACACCACGATTACCAGACATGATTTCACCTCGCTTTTGTTGTTGTGAGAACACGGCCCTTGTACTGCGAAGGGTCGCGCGGCCTTACAGTGCGGCGGTAAATGTCTTGCGTTTGCGCGTGAATGCAGATGGGTTGGAAGTCACCTTCCAACGATGCGTGATAAGCCGTCATCGTATTGATCCTACGCCTGGTATCAGCACCCTGCGAGGGCATTTAGCACCCAATTACCCCCCGGTTGGCAGGGCTGGTGCAGGAGTAACGGGCGCTGAACGCCGTGTTTGCCCCCCCATCAAAGCACAGCGATAAAAATATTTTTATCTGATAAATGTTTTATTGACTAAAAAATAATACCGGGTAATTATTTCCCTGCATCTGCTTTCACGCAGAGTCATTTTGCAGGGGAAACCCGATGAGTCAGAACACCGTGCCGTTGCTGGCCAGTCTTTACATCGAGACGAATGAATCGTCACTCCACAGGCGCTTGGCGCCTTTGTTTATGCAGGGTTTTCCGGCCGAGCCGAAACGCCGCGTCACCTGGAACAACTGGATGCGTCCACCGTTCAATCAGTGGGGGTTCCGCAATCTGGCGCGCCTGCGTCCCTCCATTGATGTGGAGGCGGGTGGTGGAGCGGTCAGCGTCTTGAAGGAAGCGCCACAAGCGCTGGATGAACTGCACTTCGACAGTGAATGTGGCCTGAGCGTCAGTGTCATCGATCATCTGGTGGCCAGTCAGACCGACGCCTTTTTGGTGATGCAGGGCGACACCGTGTTGTTCGAGCGTTACTTCAACGGCCAGCGTCCCCGGGACCGGCACGTCATGTTCTCGGTGACCAAGTCGCTGATCGGCACCCTGGGGGAGCAACTGGTCTGCGATGGCATCCTCAATCCGGAGTTGCCGGCGGCGTTTTACGTGCCCGAACTGTTGGGCAGCGCGTTTGGCGATGCCACGGTGCGCCAGCTGTTCGACATGGCCGTGGGCATCGACTACAGCGAAGTCTATGACGATCCCAACTCCGAGAGCTCGCAGTACGGCTATGCCTGCGGTTTCCAGCCGGCACCTGCGCAGTACGCTCAGTTCGAGTCGCTGTATCAGTACCTGCCGTCGCTGAAAAAACGCGGCAGTCACGGCGGCTTTTTCCATTACGTGACCGCCACCACCGAAGCCCTGGCCTGGGTCATGGAGCGCGCTTCGGGCAAGGCTTGCAATCAATTGCTGCAAGACATCTGGAGCCAGTTGGGGTGTGAGCGCGACGGCTACTTCATGGCCGATCCTTGGGGGCGTAGCGTTGCCGGTGCCGGTTTCAACGCCACCTTGCGAGACATGGCGCGGTTCGGTCGGCTGCTGGCCAACGACGGTCGCCGTGATGGGCTGCAATTGCTGTCGACCGAGACGGTTGCACGCATTTGTGCCGGCTCCGATCCAGCGATCTACGCCAAAAACTCCGAGTTCTCCCAATGGACCCCTGACGCCTCCTACCGCAGCCAGTGGTACGTCTTCAACGACCACAGTCAGGCGATCATGGCCGGCGGTATCCACGGCCAGTACCTGTTCGTCGATAAGCCGTCCGGTGTGGTGATCGTCAAGCAGTCATCGCTGACCGAGGCTGTCAGCCCGTTCGATGCTGACAGCGTGCGCATGCTGCGTGCCATCGCCGCGCACCTTACTCACTGAAACGCCTCATAACGACAAGAAGTTTGCGACCTATTCGCCTGGCTCGACCAGGTGTTGGCGGCGCTTTGCGCCGCCATTCACTGCCCTGTAACAACAATAATCACACAGGAGCTTCATATGGTTCTCATGACGCGTTTCTCTCGAACGCTCTTAGCGGTCAGCTTACCCCTGACCGCCCAAGTCGCACTGGCGGGCTACACCTTCGAGGATGGCAACCTCAAGGGTGAGGTCAACTTCACTGCCGGCGGTGCGACCCTTTCCACCCGTAACGTCAACTTCGGCAGCGGCCGCGTCGATGCGCGCAGTGGCAAGAATGGCGGTACGAAAATCGACTGGCAGGAGCTCTACGTCAAGCCCGGCGTCAAGCTGGAATACGCCCTGCAGCCAGACTTCAGCCTGTTGGCCGGTGGCTCGCTGGTGGCGGCGACCACCTTTGGCGACGGCGATGCCGGCGGCTTCACCCGCAGCTCTGATGGTGATGTAGCCACCGAAGAACTCTACGGTGGTTTCCGGGCCGGGGAGTGGACGCTCACAGCCGGTCGCCAGAACTACATGATCGGGACCGGCTTCATCGTCATGGACGGTAACCTCGACCAACTCAAGGACGGCGCCTACTGGCTTGGCCCCAGAACCGCCTTCAAGGATTCGGCCATCCTGGCCTGGGATCATGGCGCATTGAAGACCCAGGCCTTCACCTTGCGGGTCGATGACGATCTGGGTGACTTCCGCATGACCGGCGCTAACCTGGACTACAACCTCGACGACCAGGTGACACTGGGGGCCATGGCGATGAAGGTCAACGCGCTGGGGCCCAAGGGCAGTACACTGCCACGACGCCGGGACGGGATGCAGGTGTACAACGTGCGTGCGTTGAAGGCCAAAGTACCGGGCGTGCCGGACTTGACCCTGAATGCCGAATACGCCGTGGAACGGGGCAGTGGTGAAGGCGTGGATTACGATGCCAACGCCTGGTACGGTCAGGCGGATTACGCCTTCAACACGTTGCCGCTGACCCCGGTGATCGGCTATCGCTACGCCAGTTTTTCCGGCGACGACAACCTCGCCGACAACCGGCAGAAAGCCTGGGAGTCACTGAGCAAGGGCTTCGTCGACTGGAGCACCTGGCTGGTGGGGGATGTCGTCGGCAACTACCTGCTGTTCAACAGCAACGAAAACGTCCAGCAGTTCTCGCTCAAGACCCACCTCAATGAAACGCTGACCCTCGGCGCGATCCACTATCAGTTCTGGCTGGACGAGAAAAACTACATGGGTGCGCAGGTCAGCGATCGGCGCTTTGCGGACGAGAGTGTGGTTTTCCTCGACTGGACCCCGACGCCGTCGTTCTATACGTCGCTCTCCTATAACTGGGTCAAGCCGCTGGCCGCCGCCAGGCAGGTGTTCGGCGATGACCAGAAATTCAGTGCGCTGGAACTGTACTTCACCTACCGCTATTAAGTGCCGCGAGCCTTCGCGGCCGCGCAGGAGTGCTTCACCATGAACACGTTTTTGCGTAACACCTTATTGGGCGCTGTAGTGTCGTTGCTGGCCAGCGGTGTGTGCCTGGCTGAAGAGCGCACGGTGCGGATCTACAACTGGATCGAATACCTGCCACCTGAAGTGCTCAAGAGCTTCCAGGAGGAAACGGGCATCCGTCCGATCTACGACGTTTTTGACAGTGTCGAAACCCTGGAGTCCAAGCTGCTGACCGGCAATTCCGGGTATGACGTGGTGTACCCCGGCAGCGCCAACCTGAGTCACCTGATCGCCGCCGGTGCCGTCCAGCCGCTGGACCGCAACCAGCTGCCGAACTGGCGGCACCTGGACCCGGAGTTCATGAAAACCCTGGAAGCTGCCGGTGATACGGGCAACCGCTACGCAGCACCGTACCTATGGGGCACCACGCTGATCGGCTACAACGTCGACAAGGTTCAGCAAGTCCTGGGCGCCAATGTGCAGATGAACACCTGGGACATGATCTTCAAGGAAGAGAACCTCGCCAAGCTGGCCAGTTGCGGTGTCGGTTTCCTCGACGCAGCCAACGAAATCGTGCCCATCGCCTTGCACTACAAGGGCCTCGACCCCAACAGCCAGAAGCGCGAAGACTACCCGCAGGCCCAGGCGGCGATGATGAAGATTCGCCCGCACATCACCTACTTCAACTCCTCACGCTACGGCATGGACCTGGCCAACGGTGACATTTGCGTAGCCGTCGGCTGGTCGGGTGGCGTGGCGCTGGCCAAGCAACTGGCCGATGCGGCCGGCAAGGGCGTCAGGGTGGAGATGGCGTTACCCAAGGAAGGCGCGCCGATGTGGTCGGACGTGATGATGGTGCCGACCAACGCCCCCCATACCAAAGAAGCTTATGAGTTCATCAACTACATCCTGCGCCCTGACGTCATTGCCCGGATCAGCAACAAGATCGGTTACCCCAATCCGAACAAGGACGCCACCGCACTGGTGAACGCCGAGATCCGTAATAACCCCAACATGTATGTGCCGGACGAAGCGCGCAAAACACTGTTCGCTCTGCAGCCCATGCCGGCAGCCGTGGAGCGGATCCGCACCCGCACCTGGACCACCATCAAGACCAACCGCTGATCATCGTGACGCCGGGCTCGCCAGCGATGACGCGCCTCGGCTATGGCATGCAGCCAGTCTGGGAGGAGGCTGGCGTTCTCAGGCCCGCATTCCGTAAAAGAGCAGCTCGGTGATACGCCTTACCTGGGCGGAGTGTGACTCGATGTCCGGCTGTTCCTGGTTGACCAGCCTGAACAACTGCAGGTGTGAGTAGTCGTTCAACAGGAAGGCGGCCAGGTCGACGTTGAGGTCGGCGCGTAGCTTGCCGGCCTGTTGCAGTTCTCTGAGTAAACCGCTGATTTCGGCCCTGAGCGCATCGTTCATGGCCCGATAACCTTCGGGCAGTCCGTTATCACCACCAAATAGAATCAACGGCAGCAGTTCACGCCAGAGACTGGGATGCATGACTTCCAGGGCGTAACCGGTCAGCAGGCGTTCCAGGTAGCACAGGGCGTCGACCGGATCCTCAATTTCAGGGATCTGGTTGCGGGTGTCCTTGAGGGCGCGCTGGTCGGCGTCGTGCAGGATTTCCAGGATGATTTCCTGCTTGTTGCCGAAGTACTTGAACACGGTGGGCGCCGACACCCCAGCCTGGTTGGCGATCTGTTCGATGGTGGTGTTCTGGAAACCTTGACGCTCGAACAGTTCGATCGCTGCCTTGCTGATGGCTTGGCGTCGTTCGACTTTCTGACGTTCACGCAGTCCGCTCACGGTTGATCCCTTGTCGCTATGAATAAAGGGGGCGCATGTCGCCCAATCATCCATGCAAAATACTTAATCGGGTAAAACTTTTAAAGCGCTAATTTCTGTAGTGCGCGTTTATCCCGGAAGCGAAAAGTCTCGTTGGCTGATGGCGAGCGTCCTCAGGCTTAATAGTTAATTTCATTAATCTTTTAAGCGCTGTTCACCATGCATTGACCCGCCTGAATCAAGCCGATGCCTGTCGGTATTTTTTCAGTCGATAGGCAAACTGCGCACGACTCAAACCCAGCAGTCGCGCGGCAGCGGCCAGATTGCCTTGGCTTTTTTGCAGCGCTTCATCGATCAGGCGCGACTCCAGCCCTTCAATGGAGAAGCCGTGTTCCAGGCGAGCCAGGGTCTCCAGCAAGGCCGGGCGAGGCTGTGTGCCGGCGGGACTCTGGTCGGTTGCGGCGAGACTGCCATTGTCGTCCAGAGAGTACGCATCCTGCGGCATGGGTTCGTTGCGAAACAGGTGGATCAGATCGATGGCTTGGCCGTCTTCGCTGGCGATCAGGCCGCGCTCCACCAGGTTCTGCAGTTCCCGTACGTTGCCGGGGAAGTCATAGCGCAATAACACCTTGAGTGCGCGCATGGTCAGGCCGGCGGGTTTGCGGGCGTAGGCCTGACAGAAGCGCCGCAGGAACGCGTTGACCAGCAACGGAATGTCGTCGCGACGTTCGCGCAGCGGTGGCAGCACGATGGGGTAGACATTCAGCCGGTAGAACAAGTCTTCGCGAAATTCTCCGGCCGCCACGGCTTTGCGCAAGTCGACATTGGTGGCCGCCACCACCCGGACGTCGACCTTGATGGGCTGGCCACCGCCGATGCGCTCGATCTCTCGCTCCTGCAATGCACGCAGCAACTTGCCCTGACCCGGCAGGCTGAGGCTGGCGATTTCGTCGAGAAACAGCGTGCCGCCCTGGGCGCGCTCGAAGCGTCCGGGGCGCGAATGGGTCGCGCCGGTGTAGGCGCCACGCTCGACACCAAACAGCTCAGCCTCGATCAGATTGTCCGGGATGGCGGCGCAGTTGAGCGCCACGAAAGGTGCTTGATGGCGTGGGCTGAACTGGTGCAACTGACGGGCGAACAACTCTTTGCCGACCCCGGACTCGCCGCTGAACAACACCGTGGCGGGCGTCGGCGCCACGCGCTGCAAGGCGAGGGTAGCGGCATTGAAGGCCGCGCTGGCGCCAATCGGTTTTGGCCCGCCGGGGTTTTCGCTGTCGTCATCCTGGGGGGCGGGCGCCGGGGCTTGAGGCTGTTTGGGCTCGGCGCTTGAGGGTGAGGCAGTGAGATAACTCAGGTCCTGCTCGACATCGCCCCATTGCTCGGCGGTCTTGCCGATCACCCGGCAGCTCTCATGGCCCATGCCCCGGCATTCGGTTTCGCGGAAGATCACCAGACGGCCGAACAGCCCGCTGACATAACCGATGGCATAGCCCAGTTCGGTCCAGCACACCGGATCCTGGCCGATCCCGTAGGCGGCGATATGTTCGTCGGCCTCACAGGAATGGTGCCAGAGGAATTCACCTTCATAGAAGCCTGAGTCGGCGTCGAATTTGAAGTGCAGGGGTTCGACCTTGGTCATGCCTTCAAGTGTATGCAGACGCGTGCCGGCCGAGAAAACCGCCGCGGCGTCGGCGTCCGGCCAGCGCTCGCGGATCAGTCGCGCATCGCGTGCGCCGGAGAGATAGCCGGTGCGGGTAAACAGGCCGCGGCTCTGTTCCAGTCCCTGGCGCTCGATAATTTCCCGTCGCAGCGCGCCGAAGGATGAGCTGTGCAATAGCAGCATGCGCTGGTCGTTGAGCCAGATACGTCCGTCAACAGGGGAAAAGAACAGGCATTCGGTCAACTCGGCCAGGGTCGGTGAGTTGCCTTCGGCCAGTTGGGTACTGTCGCCTCGGGGCGAGAAATGCTCCTCCTGCACGGCAAGATGAGGAAGCAGCGAATGGGGATTGTTCATTGTTATGCCCCTGAGCGAGTCGACTGATCGAAATGATCAACTAGCAAAACAGTTATTAAACATAACTTTATCATTTGGACAAGTGGCGAGCTGCCGGCTGTACGCCAAGCACCTTGTCCTATTCGCAAACACCCCTCTATAGCCCGCAGGCCAGAGCCTTCGCCACTTGAAATGCGGCGCGACGCAGGAAGTCGGCACAGCCCTTGCTCTAGCGCTTTCACCACGCAGACGCCTTGCATCGTTTTAGCAAGGCCGCGTCAGGCAATGACAAACACAAGAGCCGGGAGACCGAAATGTCGGTAAGTGAACCATCTGATTTTCTGCGGGACGAGCCATGGCGTGAACGCATCTTCAATGGCGACTGGCTACGTCCATTGGGCGGCAGCCATAGCGTCATCGAACCGGCCACCGGCGAGGTGTTGACCGTCACCGGTTTGGCCGATGCAGCGGACATCGCGTTTGCCAGCCTGAACGCCGCTCGTGCTCAACCGGCCTGGGCGGCATTGGGGCCACGGGAACGCGCAGAGATCTTTCGTAAAGCTGCCGCACTGGCCCAGCAACACTTTGCCGAACTGGCGTTGTACATCGCCCGGGAAAGTGGCGGCAGCCTGTTCAAGGGTGAACATGAGGTCCGTGAGGCGATCGTGTTGCTGCATCAGGCGGCCGGGCTGCTGTCGCAACCCCATGGTCTGGTTCTGCCGAGCGAAGCGGGGCGTTTGTCCTATGCACGCCGATTGCCCCATGGCGTGGTCGGGGTGATCTCGCCGTTCAACTTTCCCCTGGTGTTGTCCCTGCGTTCGGTGGCGCCGGCGCTGGCGGCGGGCAACGCCGTGGTGCTCAAGCCCGATCCGCAGACCCCGGTCAGTGGCGGTTTCATCATTGCCCGGTTGTTCGAGGCGGCCGGTCTGCCCAAGGGCTTGCTGCAGGTGTTGCCGGGTGCAGCGCCAGCCGGAGAAGCGCTGTGCCGCGATCCGCATGTGCGGATGATCGCGTTCACCGGCTCCACCGCAGCGGGGCGCAAAGTCGCGGAGCTGGCTGGGCGTCATCTAAAAAAAGTCGCCCTGGAGCTGGGCGGCAAGAACTCGTTGATCGTGCTCGAAGACGCCGATCTCGAACTGGCGGCCAGCAACGCCGCGTGGGGTGCCTGGCTGCATCAGGGGCAGATTTGCATGGCCACCGGACGCATCCTGGCCCATGAGTCGATTGCACAAGAACTGGTCCGCCGGTTGGCAGAAAAGGCACGGGCAATCACGGTCGGCAATGCCGCTCGCGGTGAGGCGGTGCTGGGGCCGTTGATCAACAAACGCCAGCTGTTGCGAGTGCATGAAATCGTCACGGAGAGTGTGACGGCCGGGGCAACTCTGCAAGCCGGCGGCGAGTATGAGCAGCTCTTCTACCAACCCACGGTGCTTTCCGGTGTGCGCCCGGGCATGCGTGCGTTCGACGAGGAAATCTTCGGCCCGGTGGCCACGGTGGTGAGTTTTGCCAGCGACGATGAGGCCATCGACCTGGCCAACCGCACCGAGTATGGCTTGTCCGCGGGGATCATTACGCCTTCGGTCGGGCACGCGATGGCGATGGGCGAGCAACTCAATTGCGGGCTGCTGCACATCAACGACCAGACAGTGGCCGACGAATGCATCAACCCCTTCGGCGGACGCGGCAGCTCAGGAAATGCCGGCAGCGTAGGCGGCCCGGCCGACTGGGATGAATACACCCAATGGCAATGGGTGACGGTCAAGGATAAGGCGCCGCGTTACCCGTTCTGACGGGCCGGTTTTGTCGGGCCGACAAGGTAGGTCGGCTCACCGAGTACACAAAAATAATAAGAGGACTCAACATGAAACTCGACAACAAGATTGTGCTGGTGACCGGCGTCTCTTCGGGTATCGGCGCGGCCACGGCAAGCCTGCTGCGCAGCCACGGCGCCCACGTGATTGGCGTGGACCTGAAGGCGCCGCACATGACCCTGGATGGTTTTGTTCAGGGCGATCTGAGCAGTGCCGAGAACATCGACCGGTTGCTGGCGCAGCTACCGGCACGGATCGACAGCCTGTGCAATATCGCCGGGGTGCCGGGCACTGCAAACCCGCAACTGTTGGCGCGGGTCAACTACCTGGGATTGCGCCACTTGAGCAGCGCGTTGCTGCCACGCATGAACGCTGGCGGCAGCATCGTCAATATCGCCTCGATCCTCGGCGCCGAGTGGCCGTTACGTCTGGAACAGCACAAGGCGCTGGCGCGCATCGAAGGTTTCGCCGCCGGGCAGGCCTGGCTGGCCGAGCACCTGGTACCGGACCAGACCTGCTACCAGTATTTCAAGGAAGCCTTGATCGTCTGGAATTACCTGCAGGCCCAACCCTGGTTTCTCGAACATTCGGTGCGCATGAACAGCGTCGCGCCAGGTCCGGTTTTCACGCCGATCCTCGGCGACTTCGTGAGCATGCTCGGTGAGGCCCGAACCCAGGCCGATGCCCATCGCATGAAACGCCCCGCTTATGCCGATGAGGTAGCGGCGGTGATCGCTTTCCTGTGTGCCGACGAGTCGCGCTGGATCAACGGCGTCAACCTGGCCGTCGATGGCGGATTGGCCTCCACCTACATCTGAAATGCACACCTGTAGACGGCGGCGCAAGCCGCTACCTGTGGCGAAGCCATGCCAAAAATAAAAATAATGAGGAGCGTCCATGGACAACGTTAAACGTTGCTTTCGTTTCAAGCATTGCGCCCTGTTTCTGGCGTTATGCAGCGCCGGTGTGATGGTCGAAAGGGTCGAGGCCATGCAAATGGACCTTGGTGATTCCGACTGGAAACTGCGTTGGGACAACACCATCAAGTACAGCCAGGCCTGGCGTCTTCAGGGGCAGGACAGCCGATTGGTCAACGCACCGACCGCCAACGGCCTGTATCCCTCGATCCAGAGTCAGGGCGATAAAAACTTCAGCAGTGGCCTGGTCTCCAATCGTCTGGACCTGTTTTCCGAAATGGACCTCAGCCGGCAAAACTATGGCCTGCGCGTGAGCGGCGCAGCCTGGTACGACGATATCTACAACAAGGGCACCGACAGCAGCGAGCAAACGCATTTCCTCAGCGAAACCCGCAAGCTCCACGGTCGCGATGCGGAAATTCTCGACGCCTTCGTGTTCCTGCGCGGTGACCTCGGTGAAGACTCCCAGGGCGTGGTGCGTCTGGGCCGACACAGCCTGATCTACGGCGAAAGCCTGTTCTACGGTGGCAACGGCATTGCCAATGCCCAGGGCCCGACCGATGTGGTCAAGTTGCTCAGCGTGCCGGGGACCCAGTTCAAGGAGATCCTGCGTCCGGTCAATCAGATCTCCGGGCAGTTGCAGATCAACCCGCAGTTGTCGGTGGGCGCTTACTACCAGTTTGAGTGGGAACGCTCCAATGTGCCCGGCGCCGGCAGCTACCTGAGCGATATCGATGCCATCGGTTACGGCAGCGGTTCACTGCACGAAGTGTTCGGCAACGACACGGTGAATGTTGGCGATTTGAAACCGCGAAATTCGGGGCAGGGCGGTATGCAGATCCGCTTCAAGCCGACCGGCACCGAGTTGGAGCTGGGTTTCTACGCTGCGCAGTATCACGACAAAACCCCGACCGGCCTGTACGCCTACCTCGACGGTGCGGCTGCGGCCGCCACCGGGTTGCCGATCCTGAGTTCCTATCGTCAGGTCTACGCCGAAGACATCAAGACTGCCGGCGTCAGCTTCTCCACCGCTTATGGGCCGTTCAACTTTGCCGGTGAAACTTCCGTGCGCTGGAACGCGCCGCTGGTGAGCAATCTGCAAGTGGTGGCCCCTGGCGTGGCGGCCGATGGCGACGATAACTCACTGTTTGCCAGGGGCAAAACCGCTCACGCCAACCTGTCGGCGATTTACCTGTTATCGCCCACCGCATTTTGGGATGGCGGCTCGGCACTGGCCGAGCTGGCCTGGAACCGCACCCTGAGCGTGACCGAGAACGCCGCCGCGCTGGATGCCAACACCACCCGCGATGCTACGGCACTGCGGGTATTGGTGGAGCCGGCGTACTTCCAGATTGTCGACGGGATCGACCTGACCGTGCCGATCGGCATGGGTGTGGTACTCGATGGGCGCTCTTCGGCGGTCAACAAATCGGGCTTCGGCAATACCCATTCCGGCGACTGGAGTGTCGGGCTCAAGGCCACCTACCTGCAGCGCTGGGATGTCGGCCTGAACTACGTGAACTTCTTCGGTGCCCCAAAAGCCGGGCTGCGCGAGGACGGCAATTTCAGTTACGGGCAGTCGTTGGCCGACCGCGACTTCGTCTCGCTCTACGTGAAAACCTCATTCTAATAAGGTGGATTCGCCATGCAGAACAAAGCATTTCTCAACACTTGCGTCCTCACCCTGGCCCTTGCCGGCATGAGCCTGGCGCAGGCGGCCGTGTCGCCTGAGCAGGCTGCACGTTTGAAGACTGAACTGACACCCCTTGGTGGCGAGCGCGCCGGCAACGCCGATGGCAGCATCCCGGCCTGGCAAGGCGGTTACACCAAGGTCGCGCCTGGCTACAAGCCAGGTGACAAACGTCCCGATCCATTCGCCGGTGAAAAACCGCTGTATTCGATCAAGGCCTCGAACATGGAGCAGTACGCCAATGTATTGGCCGAAGGCACCAAACTGCTGCTGAAGAAATACCCGGACTATCGCCTGGACGTCTACCCGACCCATCGCTCGGCGGCAGCCCCGCAATGGGTGTATGACAACACCGGCAAGAATGCCACCCGCGCCACGCTGGACGTGGCGAGCGAGAAAGTCACCGGCGCCTATGGCGGCATTCCGTTCCCGATCCCGGAAAACGGTACGCAAGTGCTGTGGAACTATCGATTGTCCTGGCAGGGCGGCGACACCATCAGCTCGCCTTTCGATACCTGGCTGATGACCGCCGGCGGCAAGAAAGTCCAGGCAACCCGCGCCCAGTACACCTACCAGTTTCCCTACTACGTCGAAGACGGCAGCCTGGAAAACTTTTCCGGCAAGTACCTGGTGGGCAAGCTGCTGACCGAGTTGCCATCGTCCAAGGCCGGTGAAGGCCTGATGACCCATTGGGACCTGGACCCGGCCAACCGCGCGGCCTGGCAGTATCTGGTCGGCCAGCGCCGGGTGCGTCGGGCGCCGAACATTGCCTACGACACCCCGGACTTCGTGACCTCGGGGGTCGGTCTGTTCGACGAAGCGTTCATGCTGTTCGGGCCTACCGATCGCTATGACCTCAAGCTGATGGGCAAGAAAGAACTGATTGTCGCCTACAACAATAACCGCGCCGGCCTGGCCAAGAGCGACGACCTGGTCAAGCAGAACTTCCTCAATCCTGACTTGGTGCGTTGGGAGAAACATCGGGTCTGGGTGGTCGAGGCCACGCTCAAATCCGGCAAGCGCCATGTGGTGCCGCGTCGCACCTACTACATCGACGAAGACTCCTGGCAGATCCTGATGGCCGACGGGTATGACGCGCAGGGCAAGCTCGGACGGCAGATGTATTCGCTGACGCTGCTGGCGCCGGACCTGCCGGCCCTTACCGCGCAGGTCATGTGGGGTAGCTACAACCTCGACACCGGGGCTTACTTCCTCAACTCCTCGAGCAACGATCTGGCGGTCCAGTACCAGAAAGTCGCGAAACCTTCGGCGTCCTATTTCACGCCGGATGCCATGGCCAACGAAAACATGCGTTGAACCTGAGGGGGCCGTGGTGGGTGAGGGTGCGCGCTACGGTCGCTTGTGACTTTGCGAGTGGGATACCGACATGATGGTGCAAAAACGCTATGCGGGCTTCGGCCTGCGCCGGGGCGCCTGCGTCCTGGCATTGGGCTTGATGGCGTGTGTGTTCAACGCCCAGGCGAGCACGTTTGCAGTACTGCAGCAGCCGGCACTGTCGACCGCCAAGGCCCAGCGCGCAGCATTGCTCGGGCTGACCCGGGCCGGTGAGCGGCTGGTGGCGGTCGGCGAGCGCGGGATCGTGCTGCTCTCGGATGACGCTGGAGTGAATTGGCGCCAGGCCAGTGTGCCGGTCAGCGTCAGCCTGACGGCGGTGCAGTTCGTCGATGCCGAGCAGGGTTGGGCAGTCGGTCATCTGGGCGTGGTGTTGCACACCGAGGACGGCGGTGAAACCTGGCACAAGCAACTCGACGGTGAACGCGCCGCCGCGCTGGCGGTGCAGGCCGCTGAGCGCGATGCCGATCAGCCGGGCGGCGCCGGCAACCTGGCGCAGGCCCGGCAGATGCTCGACGACGGACCGGACAAACCGTTCCTCGACCTGTACTTCAGTGACCGCCTGCATGGCTACGTCGTTGGCGCCTATAACCAGATCTACCGCACCGACGACGGTGGGCGAAGCTGGCAGCCGTGGATGCAGCATGTGGACAATCCGCAGGGCCTGAACCTGTATGGCATTCGCGTCTCGGGCAACGATTTGCTGCTGGTGGGGGAGCGCGGTTTGCTGTTGCGTTCGACCGATGCCGGGCATTCATTCCAGGCCTTGAAGTCACCTTATGAAGGCAGCTTTTTCGGCCTGCTCGGCACTCGCGGCGGCGCCTTGATTGCCTATGGTTTGCGCGGTAACGCCTGGTGGTCCGATGACCGTGGCGGCAGTTGGCGACGCCTCGACACCGGCATCGAATCAACACTGTCGAGCGCCATCGAACTGCGCGATGGCAGCCTGCTGTTAGCCAGCCAGGGCGGCGAGCTTTTATTCAGCCATGACCAGGGTCGTAGCTTCGACAAACGCCAGAGCCGCAGCGGCGGGACTGTCGCTGCCGTGCAACAGGCGGCCGATGGCAGTCTGGCCAGCGTTGGTTTGAGCGGTGTGGCCGCTGACCAGGATCCACGAGCCTCTGGCAAACCTTGAATCTTCACGGTGCAGCGCTATCGGGCCACGGCCCGTGCAACAGGAGTCAGACTTGAAAGACGACAAAACCCAAACCGTGATTGGCCGCCTGGCAGACTTCGACCAGGCGTCGGGCAACTTCGCCGAGCGGGCGATCTTCAACCATCGACCGCTGGTGATCCTGCTGTGTCTGCTGGTGACGCTGGTGCTCGGCTGGCAAGCCACGCGCATCGGCATCAATGCCAGTTATGAGAAAACCATTCCCACGGGGCATCCCTATGTCGCCAACTTTCTGGAGAATCGCAGTGAGTTGAGTGGCCTGGGCAACTCGCTGCGGATCGCCGTGGAGGTCAAACAAGGCAGCATTTTCACCAAGGACTATCTCGACACCTTGGCCAGGCTCAACGACGAGCTCTATCTGCTGCCGGGTGTCGACCGGCCCTACATGAAATCGTTATGGACCCCGACCACGCGCTGGACCGCCGTGACCGAGGAGGGGCTCGATGGCGGCACCGTGATCCCCGACGACTACGATGGCTCGGCGGCCAGTATCGAACAGGTGCGGACCAACGTCGCGCGTTCCGGTGAGGTCGGTCAATTGGTGGCCGGCAACTTCAAGTCCAGCGTGATCTTCGTGCCGTTGCTGGACATCAGTCCGCAGACCGGCAAGGCCCTGGACTACGGCGAGTTTTCCCGGCAACTGGAAGCCCTGCGGGACAAGTACCAGAGCGATGACCTGCGGATTCACATCACCGGTTTCACCAAAATCGTCGGCGACCTGATCGAGGGGCTGACCCAGGTTTTGCTGTTCTTCGTGGTGGCGGTACTGGTGACGGTGTTGGTGCTGTTTGGCTATACCCGCTGCGCGCGCAGCACGCTGGTGGTGGTGACGTGTTCGCTGGTGGCGGTGCTCTGGCAGCTGGGTCTGCTCGCCATCCTCGGTTATGAATTGGACCCGTACTCGGCGCTGGTGCCGTTTCTGGTGTTCGCCATTGGCATGAGCCACGGCGCGCAGAAGATGAACGGCATCATGCAGGACGTCGGTCGCGGCACCCACCGGGTGGTGGCCGCGCGTTATACCTTCCGCCGACTGTTCGCGGCCGGCATGACCGCGTTGCTCTGTGATGCGGTGGGCTTCGCGGTGCTGCTGCTGATCAATATCCGGGTGATTCAGGATCTGGCGATCACCGCCAGCCTCGGCGTGGCGGTGCTGATCTTCACCAACCTGATTCTGTTGCCGATCCTGCTCAGCTATATCGGTGTCAGCCCGGCAGCGGCGCAACGCAGCCTGAGTTCGGAAAACGCCGAACTGCAGGCGCAGATCAAGCATCCGTTATGGCGCGTGCTCGATTTGTTCACCCAACGGCGCTGGGCCATGGGCGCCATGCTGGGCGGTCTGCTGCTGGCAGCGTTCGGTTTTGCCGTGAGCCTGCACCTGAAGATCGGCGATCTCGATCCCGGCGCCCCGGAGTTGCGGGCTGACTCGCGCTACAACCGCGACGCGCTGTTCATGACCCAGAACTATGCGGCCAGCTCGGATATTTTCGTGGTCATGATCAAGACTCCGGAAGATCAGTGCACCCGTTACGCGAGCCTGTCGGCAGTGGATGCGTTGGCCTGGCGGCTGGAGCAATTGCCCGGCGTGGAGTCGACCACCTCGATGGCGGCGCTGAGCAAAATCGCCACTGCCGGTTACAACGAAGGCAACTTCAAATGGTATGAGCTGATCCCCAATGATGGTGCACTGGGCGCCGTGCAAACCCGTGCACCGAGGGAGCTGTTCAATCAGGGCTGCTCGATGTTGTCGCTGTACGTTTACCTGGCCGATCACAAGGCCGATACCCTGAATCGGGTGGTGGAGGCCAGCGAGAAATTCATCAGCGAGCATCAGATCACAGAGGTCAAATTCATGCTCGCCGCCGGCAGCGCCGGGATCGAAGCCGCGACCAATATCGTGGTGAAAAAATCCATGCGCGAGATGCTGTTCTGGGTCTACGGCGCGGTCAGCCTGTTGTGCCTGCTGACCTTCCGCAGCTGGCGCGCAACCCTTTGCGCGATGCTGCCGCTGATGCTCACCTCGATACTGTGCGAGGCGCTGATGGTGGGGCTGGGCATGGGGGTTAAAGTCGCGACACTGCCGGTAATCGCATTGGGCGTGGGCATTGGCATCGACTACGCGCTGTATGTCTTGAGTGTAATCCTGGCTCGCATGCGTGCCGGCGACACCCTGGCCCAGGCGTATTACCAGGCGCTGCTGTTCACCGGCAAAGTGGTGTTGCTGACCGGCATGACCCTGGCGGTCGCAGTGTCGACCTGGGCGTTCTCACCGATCAAGTTCCAGGCCGACATGGGGATTCTGCTGGCGTTCATGTTCCTGGTGAACATGCTCGGCGCCCTGATCCTGCTGCCGGCCCTGGCCTGGCTGCTGCTGCCGCAGAAGGTCTTCGCAAAAAAGCCTGAAGCGAGCCGGCATGGGCTGTTGGTCAAGGAGGGCTGAGGACTCGGCAAGCGCTACACGAGGACGGGGACAGTGAGGACCGACTAGCCGTTTTCGGCACAATTGCGCCAATGCCTGTTACGGCGGAATGGAACTTGCCTCCCCAACGGCCTGCAAGCCTTGTGTGCCCAACAGGAAAGGTCCATGAATAACAATAACCCTAGCGTGGAAGGCGCCACCGGTACGCCGGACATGACTGCGGCGATTCATCGTTATCGCACCAACGACATCGATCAGCACGCACAGAACATGGACGGCTGGCAGGTACGCTATGACCAGCTGACGCCCGGTCGCTTCGAAGGTGAGTTGATCGAGTTTCGCGCCGGATGGATGCAACTGGCGCGCGACCGCTCTAATCAGGCGATGCTCAAGAGTGGCAGCGCCTGGAAGGGAGCCATCACCTTCAGCGTGCCGCTGAGCGCTCAGGGGGCGGTGTTTTGTGCGGGGCATCCGATTCATGATGCGAGCCTGTTGGTGGCCCATGGTGATCACTTGCCCGATCTGCGCACGCCCGAACATCTGGATCTGTTGGGGGTGGCGGTTGATGTCCAGGCCCTTGAACATGTGCTGGAGCGCCAGGGCGCCCGGTTTCAAATTACCGATCTTCCCAAGTGTTACCGTCTGGGGGCTTCCTCGGTGCAGGCTGAGTTGGCGGCGCTGTTCGACGAGCTGGCCGCTGCCGATCAGGGCCACGACAGCCTGCTGGGCTATGAGGCGATCCGTCATGGCATTCGCGATGCCGTGATGGTGCAACTGCTGGAACTGGTCGCGCCGGATCAGGCCGCGCCCCTTAACCCGACGGCGCGCAAACGCATGGTTGATCGTGCCAGGGAATACGCGTTGGGGCATCTGGATGAACCATTGTCGATCCTCGATCTGTGCAATCACATCGGCGCCAGCCGACGCAAACTCCAGTACTGTTTCCAGGAAACCCTGGGTATCAATCCGGTGGCGTATTTAAGGGCGTTGCGCCTCAATGCAGTGCGTCGTGAACTGCGTGACAGCCCCCATGAACATGGGGTGCAAGAGGTGGCGGCGCGTTGGGGCTTCTGGCACCTGAGTCGCTTTGCCAGCGATTACCGCACACTGTTCGGAGAGACGCCCTCACAGACCTTGCGTCGCCATTAACTGTGCTGAAAACGGATAACCCGCCTACCGGAGTCGTTACTAGGATGGCCCACACCATTTGGTTGGGAGGGGCATTCGATGAATCACAAGAACAACAACTCAGGCATCAGCCGCGTCACTGTGTTTACCCTGGGGCTGTTCGGCCTGTGCGCCGGAGCACAGGCCACTGAAAACGGAGCGCCGACCACCGCGGTAGGCGTCTATGACTTCGGCGCCGGGATGATGCCGCCGGCCACGCCATTCGGCACCCTGGGCCTGCGCACGGCCTACTATTCGGCCAACGTGCAGAAGGACCGCCACGGTCGTTCTCTGGACAACAATCTCTCCCTGGACGTGCTGTCCATCGGCCTGGCCTATATGCGCATGACGGACTACAGCGTCCTCGGTGCCCAATACGGTTTCGGCACGGTGGTGCCTTTCTTCAAGATGGATGCTTCCCTGGAGGTGCCGACGCCGGGCGGTCCGTTGAAGCTTGAGGCCGATCCGTTCCGCCTGGCAGACGTGCAGTTTCTGCCGCTGATCCTGCAGTGGAACCTGTCGCCCAACCTGTTCGTCAACACCCAGTTTCAGATCCAGGCCCCCACCGGCGACTACGACAAGAACCGGCTGATTTCCCCCGGGCTCAATCACTGGACTTTTTCCCCCATCGTCAATGCCACTTACATCAGTGACACCGGCTTCGAGGTGTCATCGAGCTTCGAGGTGGACATCAACACGCGCAACCCTGCCACTGACTACAAGAACGGCGTGGAGTACCGGCATGAGTTCGCCGTGGGCCAGCACTTCGGCCCCTGGACCGCCGGTATCGGCGGGTACTACTACCGTCAGTTCACCGATGACGACGCCCCGGGCCTGACGAGTGGCAATCGCGCCAGGGTGCTGGCCGTGGGACCGGCGGTGAGCTACGTCAAACCGGGCCTGCCGCCGGTCTGGCTGCACCTCTACAAAGAGCAGGGCGCGAGCAACCGCGCCGAGGGCTACACCGTCGCCTTGCGCGTTTCCCAAAGTTTCTGAGGACCGGACCATGACTTCTGTGCATTGCGCTTCAACCCTGGCGACGCCTGTCGTGCGTCAGGCCACGGGACGCCGCGAAGGGCTGGTGCTGGTGCTGGGCAGCAGCCTGACCATCATGGGCTCGGTGATGATCGCGCCGATCCTGCCCAAACTCGGTGCCGAGTTCGGGCCGCTCACTTCCCGGGCCGACCTGCTGGTGCCACTGGCGGTCACCGGACCGGCGCTGGCGATTGCGGTGTGCGCGCCTCTGGCCGGTTGGCTCGCCGATCGAGTCGGGCGCAAGGCGTTGCTGGTGATCGCCACCTTGCTCTATGCCTTGCTCGGCGCGTTGCCGGCGGTGCTGGGAGATCTGCAGTCCATCGTCGCCGTGCGCCTGCTGTTCGGGGTGGCCGAGGCGGCGGTGATGACCTGTTGCGCGACCCTGATCGGTGACTATTGGCAGGGCGAGGAACGCTTGCGCTACATCAACCGTCAGGTGGTCACCATCGGTTTGGTCGGTGCGTTGTTCTTCGTCGTTGGTGGCGCTTTGGGCGAGCACTCCTGGCGCTTGCCGTTCCTCCTCTATTTGCTGCCGCTGCTGCTGGTGCCGGCCATGGTGAAGGTGCTCTGGGAGCCGGCTCGTACGCAGCCGTCCGTTGAGGTTCAGGGACCGGAGCGGGTGGCGATTCTGCCGCTGGTGTTGGGTTATCTGCTGATTCTCGTTGGCATGGTGCTGAGCTTTGTGGTGCCGGTACAGACGCCCATTTTGCTGGTGGGTCTCGGGGTCACATCCAGCACCCTGATTGGCCTGTCCGCCGGCTTGAGCCTGCTGGCCACCCTGGGCGGTTCCCTGGCCTGGCCGCTGCTGCGTCGACGCTTGGGGATCGCCGGCACCAATGCGGTGTTGCTGCTGTTGTTGGCGCTCGGGTTGTGGTTGCTGATGCGCGGGCAAAGCTACAACCAAGTGGTGTTGGCTGTGGTGATCCATGGCCTGGGCGCGGGATTGCTGGTGCCCAATGTCATGGCGCCGATGATGGAGGCCTTGAGTGCTAGAACCCGTGGTCGGGGATTGGGAGGCTTCACCGCGTGCCTGTATTTCGGTCAGTTCGTCAGCCCCTTGGTGGTGGCGATGCTCGGCGCATTTGCCGGCGACCTGCGTCACGCCATCGAATGGCTGGCCTTTGCCAGTCTTGCTGCCGCGTTGCTTTGGGCGATCGCCGGGTTATCGCGCCGCCGCTCGAACTCTTCCGTGCCATCCACCCATTCGTCATTGAAATAGATCCGGAGTATCAAACATGCAAGACATCCATCAGTTGTTGGACAAGGAAGACGCCACCGGCCTGGCCGCTTGGGTCAGGCGTGGTGAAGTGCAGCCCGTGGAGCTGGTCGACGCAGTGATCGAGCGACTGGAGCGGGTTGAACCGCAACTCAACGCAGTGGCCGAGCGGCTCTACGACAAGGCCCGCGAGGCAGCGCTCGAACCTCAGGTTCGGGACGGACTGTTTGCCGGTGTGCCGACCTTGATCAAGGACCTGTTCGCGCCGGTGCAGGGTGCCGCAATGACCAATGGTTCGCTGGCGCTGGGCGGGGCCCGCGCCGATTTCGAATCCGAGGTGGTGATCCGCCTGCGCCGCGCCGGTTGCCTGATCGTCGGCACCAGCACGGCACCAGAGTTCGGCACATCCTATTCCACCGAGTCGACACGTTTCGGCGCCACCCGCAATCCGTGGAACACCGAGCACAGCGCCGGCGGCTCCAGCGGCGGGGCGGCGGCCCTGGTGGCGGCGCGGGTAGTACCTTTTGCCCACGGCAATGACGGCGGCGGTTCGCTGCGGGTGCCGGCGTCCTGCTGCGGAGTCTTCGGCCTCAAACCCAGCCGTGGTTTGCTGCCCTCCGGGCCAATGATAGGCGAGGGCTGGGCGGGCATGGGCACCAACCACTGCATCACCTTATCGGTACGTGACAGCGCGGCTTTGCTCGACGCCACGGCGGGAATCGATTTGGGTGCGCCCTATGCTGCGCCGCTGTCGGCGCAACCGTATGTGACTGCTGTACAACAGACTCCGCGGCCAATGCGTATCGCCCTGGTGGAGCAGATCGGGTCTTGGCCGACTTCCACACAAAGCCTGGAGGCGGTGCGTCAGGCTGCGAGCCTGTGTGAGTCGCTGGGGCATCGGGTAGAACCCGCCCGGTTACCGGTGGTGCTGCCTGAGTTTCTTGACCAGGTGTTCACTATCATCGGTGCCAGCACGCGAAACTACGTCGACCTGTTGGGCCAATTGCGTGGCGCGCCTGTACAGCCCGAGGAGCTGGAAGCCCGTACGCGGATCATTCTGCGCGACAAGGGCGGGGTCAGTGGCGCGCAATACGCGGCAGCGGTGGAGTGGATTCATGCCCTGGGCCGGCAACTGGCGCTGTTCATGCAGGATTACGACCTGATCCTCAGCCCGACCCTGACCCGTGAACCGGTACCGATCGGCGAGCTGGACCTGCGGGACGACCGCTTGAGTCTCGATGAATTGATCGAGCGCTTCCACAGTTACTCGCCGTTTACCGCGTTGTTCAATGCCAGTGGGCAACCGGCAATGTCGGTACCGCTTCACTGGAGCCCGCAAGGCTTGCCCATGGGCGCGCACTTCGCAGGCCGCTTCGGCGAAGAGGCGACCTTGCTGAGCCTGGCCGCACAACTGGAGCAGGCTCAGCCCTGGCGGCAGCGCGTACCGCCGGTGAATGCGTGCCTGCGCACCACGCCGTAACACGATCTGTAGCAGCAGCCACGCAGGCTCGGCAGCTGCTACAAGGAGGGCGCCCCGGTCAGGTTTTATCCGCAATCGGGTTCGCCGTACGCAACGGCGGCTCGGCCGAGCGGGCAATCACGCTGATGATCGCCAGTGCTGCAATCAGCAGCCCGGGCGAGGTCGCCAGCAAAACTCCGGTGGTGCCAGCCCCGGCCGCCAGAATCTGCCCGGCGGCCAAGGGCCCGGCCACTGATCCGAGGCGACCGATCGCCACCGCAGCGCCGACGCCGGTGGCGCGCACCGAGGTCGGGTACGACGGCGGTGCCAGGGCGTAAAGCACCAGCTGCGCGGCCATCACAAACAACCCGGCAGAAAAACCGGCGATGGCCATGGGGACGATGCCCACCGACAGGCCGACTCCAGCCAGCGCCGCCAGCAACCCGGCGTAGACAAACAGCACCACTTTGATGCCGTTGCAGCGATCCAGCAGCAGTCCGCCGAGCAGGGAACCGAGGGCGCCGCCGATGTTGAACAGCATCTGCACCAGGCCTGCCTGGGGTTTGCTGAAACCCTGTTCCAGCAACAGCGATGGCAGCCAGTTGAGCAGCATGTACATCACTGTCAGGGTGAAGAAGTAGCTCAGCCACAACGCCAGGGTGACGCGGGTCCGGTCTTCGCCGAACAGCGCCTGGCCGGTTGACGCGCGCGCCACGTTGACGCTGTCTTGTTGCTGGCGAAAGGCGCTGGACTCAGGCAGCAGCAGGACCATCAACGGCACCACCAGCAAGGGCACGAGACCACCGATGATGAAGGTCATCTGCCAATGCTCGGCAAACAACATGGCGACCACCGCCGCCAGCGCGCCGCCCAACGGCACGCCGGCATACATGATGCTGATCGCGGTGCCGCGACGTTGCTCACCCACGGCTTCGGCACACAGCGCGATCAGGTTGGGCAGGGCGGCACCCAGGCCCAGGCCCGTCATGAAGCGCGCCAGCAGCAGGCCGGAAAAACTGCTGACATAGGCCGTGTTGAGGGAGAACACGCCGAACAGCAGCACGGCGCCGATGAGGATTTTCTTGCGGCCGATGCGATCGGCGATCCAGCCGCCGAAGAAGGCACCCGGCAGTAAACCGATGATGCCGGCGCTGAATACCCAACCCATCATTTTCGGGTCCAGGGCAAAGGTCTGGCGCAGGCCTGCGGCGGCAGTGCCAGCGGCTTGCAGGTCGAAGCCTTCGATCAGTGCAACGATAAAACACAGGGCGATGGTCAGCGTCGTGCGACGTGATGGGGTGTCCATGGCGAACCTCATTATTGTTTTTGTTGGGGCTTACGGGGGAACGCGAGCCTGATTGCTGTAGGCGATAGCAGGCTGAAATTAAGATTAACAAAGATAACTAAAAAATGAATGACCAAGGTTTTTTACTGAAAAATGCCATTAATTTCATTTAAATCAATGTGATGACATAAGGTTGAAGATGTATTTAAAAAATAGATAATAATATTAATGTTCGATTATCGGTCATTGTGGATTGACGCCACCCTCAGGCGTTTCCATTCTCTGACCGGAGATCCTTGGGGCAACCCGACGATCCCGTTCAAAAAAACAACAACAATAAGTGGACATCGAACATGCCAAATCTCCCTCGGGACGCCCTCGTGGCGATCTCAACCTTACCTGTTCGCGCACGTCATCTGGCCCTGTTGGGTTTGAGTGTGATTGCCACTCCGGCGCTGGCCGAAGGCTTTATCGATGACAGTCACGGCACCTTGACCCTGCGCAATTACTACCTGGATCGGGACTACAAGGACGACGGGGCGAAGACCGCGGCCCGGGAATGGGCCCAGGGTTTTATCATGAATATGGAGTCGGGCTTTACTCCGGGGACTGTTGGTTTTGGCCTGGACGCTCGCGGCCTGATGGGCGTCAAGTTGGACTCGTCGCCGGACCGCAGTGGCACCGAGTTGTTGCCGGTGTCCGCCAGCGACAAGCGTGCGGCGGACGAGTATTCGCGCCTGGCCATGACCGCCAAGATGCGTTTTGCCCAGACCACGGTGAAGACCGGCGATGTGTCGATCTTCCTGCCGTTCGCTTTCGCCAGTCCGTCACGGCTGCTGCCACAGACGTTTCGTGGCACCACCCTCAGTTCAAAGGACATCGACGGGCTGACCTTCAACACTGGCTACATCGATCGCATCAACAAGCGCGATTCCACCAACTACCAGCCGATGAGCATCGCCTCGCCGAACCGGCGTTTCAACGGCGCGGCCACCTCATCGCACATGGCCTATGTCGGTGGCGATTACCAGGTGAACAAGGATCTGAGCCTGCGTGCCTATCACGCCGAAGTGGCGGATCTGTATCAGCAGAACACCCTGGCCTTGCTGCACACGCTGCAGGTAGGCGAGGGCACGTTGACCACTGACTTGCGCAGTTTTTTCAGCGACGAGGACGGCAGCGCCAAGGCCGGCAAGGTGGACAACCGCAACCTCTCGGCGTTGTTCGGTTATCGCTTTGGCGGCCATCGCCTGAGCCTGGGTTATATGCACTCCAGTGGTGACACCGCGACGCCTTACGTGTCGGGCACCGAGTTGATGGGCATGAGTGAGCTGACCATGAGCTCAGACTTTCTCAATGCCAAGGAGCGAACCTGGCAGGCGATCTACGACTATGACTTCGCCGCCGCCGGGGTGCCCGGCCTGAAGAGCCGGCTGCGTTATGTGCGCGGTGACCATATCGAACTGGCGGCGCTGAACGCCGACGACCGCAAGGAGCGGGAGTTCCAGATGGAGCTGGGGTATGTGATCCAGAGTGGCCCGCTGAAGAACGTCGGGCTGATGGCGCGCAAGTCGATCTATCGCAATGACTTCCCCACCGGCGCGGCGTTTCGCGATGAAAACCAGACCCGCTTTCTGGTGCTCTACACCGTGCCGATCTGGTAAGTCGTTTCAGGCCTGATAGACCTTCTTCAGCAACCTGAGCAGTTCTTCGCGTTCCTGACTGTCGAGGGCGGACGTGGCATCCATGTCGCTCTCGGCAGCGATCAGTTTCAGCTCCTTGAGCAGGGTTTCGCCGGTCTTGCTGAGAAAAATCCCGTAGGAGCGTTTGTCCGGTTTGCAGCGCACTCGCACCGCCAGCGCCCGGCTTTCCAGTTTGTTCAGCAGCGGCACCACTTGCGGTGGCTCGATGGCCAGTGCCTTGGCCAGGTCGGCCTGCATCAGCCCGGGGTTCTGGTCGATGATCGCCAGGGCCGAGAACTGCGCCGGGCGCAAGTCGTGGGCCGAGAGCCGGCCAATCAGGTTCTGGAACAGTTTCAGTTGCGCCCGGCGCATGGCGTAACCGATCAGGTCGTCGAGGGCTGCGTCCAGCGACGCCTGGGTTTCGGGGCTGTCGGCAGGCGCCTCGGGGGCGGCGGCAATCTTGGAAGACTTGGCCATTGCAGGGTGAATCCTCGGGCTGGCGGTTAAGAAGGCTATCTAGTTTGCCGAGATTGGCCGGGGATAGCCACGACCTCTTTCAGATTTCTAGGCGCTGCGCCCGTTTCAGGCACGAAAACAACTCGGTTAATTTTATTAATAGTTAATTGACATAACTATATTTGCGGTTTAGTTTTTACCCATCGTCAAGCCAAGAACAAGAGAGCATCGCCATGAGCAATTACGAAGGTCGCTGGACAACGGTCAAAGTGGAAATCGAGGAAGGCATCGCTTGGGTCATCCTCAACCGTCCGGAAAAACGCAACGCCATGAGCCCGACCCTGAACCGCGAGATGATCGACGTTCTGGAAACCCTGGAGCAGGATCCGGACGCCGGTGTCCTGGTGCTGACGGGGGCGGGCGAAGCCTGGACTGCAGGCATGGACCTCAAGGAATACTTCCGCGAAGTGGACGCCGGCCCGGAAATCCTTCAGGAAAAAATCCGCCGCGAAGCCTCTCAATGGCAATGGAAACTGCTGCGTATGTACGCCAAGCCGACCATCGCCATGGTCAACGGCTGGTGCTTCGGTGGCGGTTTCAGCCCGCTGGTGGCCTGCGATTTGGCGATCTGCGCCGATGAAGCGACTTTCGGCCTGTCGGAAATCAACTGGGGCATTCCGCCGGGCAACCTGGTGAGCAAGGCCATGGCCGACACCGTGGGCCATCGCCAGTCGCTGTACTACATCATGACCGGCAAGACCTTCGGCGGGCAGAAAGCCGCCGAGATGGGCCTGGTCAACGAGAGCGTGCCGCTGGCGCAACTGCGTGAGGTGACGATCGAACTGGCGCGTAACCTGCTGGAGAAAAACCCGGTGGTGCTGCGCGCAGCCAAGCATGGCTTCAAGCGTTGCCGCGAACTGACCTGGGAGCAGAACGAAGATTACCTGTACGCCAAGCTCGATCAGTCGCGCCTGTTGGACACCGAAGGTGGCCGCGAGCAGGGCATGAAGCAGTTCCTCGACGACAAGAGCATCAAGCCCGGTTTGCAGGCTTACAAACGCTGAAGCCTGGCGTTGCATCAGGCGAGCTGGCCGGGCGATCGAGCGTCCGCCAGCTGTTCGCCCCGGCGCCCAGGCGCTACTGTGAACCCCTCGACTGTATTCCCGATAAAGACAATAAAGAGGAATCACCATGCTGGACGTGCCCCTGCTGATCGGCGGCCAGTCGTGCCCCGCCCGAGACGGTCGAACCTTCGAACGGCGTAATCCGGTGACCGGCGAAATCGTGTCGCGGGTTGCCGCCGCCACCCTGGAAGATGCCGACGCCGCCGTGGCTGCGGCCAAAGCGGCATTCCCCACCTGGGCGCCCCTGGCCCCCAATGAACGACGCACCCGGTTGTTGCGCGCCGCCGAGCAGTTGCAGGCCCGCAGCGCGGAATTCATCGCCGCCGCTGGCGAGACCGGCGCCATGGCCAACTGGTACGGCTTCAATGTGCATCTGGCGTCGAACATGCTGCGTGAAGCGGCATCGATGACCACCCAGATCACCGGCGAAGTCATTCCTTCGGATGTGCCCGGCAGCTTCGCCATGGCCCTGCGTCAACCGTGTGGCGTGGTGCTCGGCATCGCGCCGTGGAACGCCCCAGTCATCCTCGCCACCCGCGCCATCGCCATGCCGCTGGCCTGCGGCAATACTGTGGTGCTCAAAGCGTCGGAGTTGAGCCCGGCGGTGCACCGGCTGATTGGCCAAGTGTTGCAAGACGCCGGCCTCGGTGACGGCGTGGTCAACGTCATCAGCAACGCGCCCCAGGATGCCGCGGCGATTGTCGAACGGTTGATCGCCAACCCGGCGGTGCGTCGGGTCAACTTCACCGGCTCGACCCATGTCGGGCGCATCGTTGGTGAGCTGTCGGCGCGTCATCTCAAGCCGGCGTTGCTGGAACTGGGTGGCAAGGCGCCGTTCCTGGTGCTGGAAGATGCCGACCTGGATGCGGCGGTGGAGGCAGCGGCCTTCGGTGCCTTTTTCAATCAGGGGCAGATCTGCATGTCCACCGAGCGCCTGATCGTCGATGCCAAGGTGGCCGATGCCTTTGTCACCAAACTGGCGGCGAAGATCGCCACCTTGCCCGCCGGCAACCCCAATGCGGAAGGTTCGGTGCTTGGTTCCCTGGTGGACAGCAACGCCGGCGAACGGATCAAACTGATGATCGACGATGCTCTCGACAAGGGCGCAACCCTGGTCGCAGGTGGCCGGTTGGAGGGCAGTATTCTGCAGCCGACTTTGCTCGATAGCGTCACCGATGCCATGCGCCTGTACCGCGAAGAATCCTTTGGCCCGGTGGCGGTGGTGCTGCGCGGTGAGGGCGATGAAGAGCTGCTGCGTCTGGCCAATGATTCCGAGTTCGGCTTGTCGGCGGCGATCTTCAGTCGTGACACCGGCCGTGCTCTGGCCTTGGCCCAGCGGGTCGAGTCGGGCATCTGCCACATCAACGGCCCGACCGTGCACGACGAGGCACAGATGCCTTTCGGCGGGGTCAAGTCCAGCGGCTATGGCAGTTTTGGCGGCAAGGCGTCCATCGAGCACTTCACCCAATTGCGCTGGGTGACCTTGCAGAACGGCCCGCGGCACTACCCGATCTGAGCAGCTGTCGCAGCGTCGGGCGACGTACGCTTGAGAGCGCTCGTCGCCCGCGTGCAGGCCAGAAATAACAATAACAAGGCTGCCATGCCCCAGTTGACTGCTTCGCAGCGGACCGGTGGCGTGCCTTGATGGAGAACAAGCACGTGAGTTCCGAATTCAGATCGCCACCCCAGGCCGAAGCCAGTGCACCGCGCTATCGCCAGGTATCCATTGGCTGTCCTGCGGTCGAAGTCAGCGAAGAGCAGGGCATATTGCATATGCGCTCCCTGGAACCCTTGGCCGAGTTGCCCGTACGCTTGCTCGATCGCCTGGTGCATTGGGCCCGGGTGCGCCCGCAACAGACCTTTGTCGCCGCTCGCCAGGACGGCGGCGACTGGCGCCGGGTGAGTTACGCCGAGATGCTGACCAGCGTCCGCGCCATTGCCCAGAGCCTGCTGACTTATGGTCTGTCGGCCGAGCGACCGCTGGCGATCCTCTCGGGTAATGACATCGAGCATTTGCAGATGGCCCTGGGCGCGATGTACGCCGGCATTCCCTATAGTCCGATTTCCCCGGCCTATTCGTTGTTGTCCCAGGATTTCGCCAAGCTGCGGCATGTCTGCGACCTGCTGCAACCGGGGCTGGTGTTCGTCAGCGACGCCGCGACCTATCAGCGGGCGATTGAGGCGGTGCTGCCGGCCGATACGCCGCTGGTTACCGTGCATGGCCAAGTACCGGGCCGCCGTCAGGCGAGTTTTGCCAGCCTGCTGGAACGGCCCGGCGGTGCCGAGGCCGATTGCGCCTTCACGGCTACCGGGCCAAACAGCATCGCCAAATTCCTGTTTACCTCAGGCTCCACCAAACTGCCCAAGGCGGTGGTCACCACCCAGCGCATGCTCTGCGCCAACCAGCAGATGCTGTTGCAAACCTTCCCGGTGTTCGGCGAAGAACCTCCGGTGCTGGTGGACTGGCTGCCGTGGAATCACACCTTCGGTGGCAGCCACAACGTCGGCATCGTGCTGTACAACGGCGGCACTTTTTACCTGGACGACGGCAAGCCGACCGTTCAGGGTTTTGCTGAAACACTGCGCAACCTCAAGGAAATATCGCCCACCGCCTACCTGACCGTGCCCAAGGGCTGGGAAGAGCTGGTCAACGCTCTGGAGCAGGATGGCGAGTTGCGCGAGCGTTTCTTCTCGCGCATGAAGCTGTTCTTTTTCGCTGCCGCCGGTTTGTCGCAACGGGTTTGGGATCGCCTGGACCGGGTCGCCGAACAGCATTGTGGCGAACGTATTCGCATGATGGCCGGGCTTGGCATGACCGAGGCGTCGCCGTCCTGCACGTTCACCACCGGGCCGCTGTCCATGGCCGGCTACATTGGCCTGCCGGCACCCGGTTGCGAAGTGCGGTTGGTGCCGGTGGACGGCAAGCTGGAAGGGCGCTTTCGCGGGCCGCACATCATGCCCGGTTACTGGCGCGCGCCGCAGCAGACCGCCGAGGTGTTCGACGAGCAGGGTTTCTATTGTTCTGGCGATGCGTTAAAGCTGGCTGACCCCCGTGATCCGCAACTCGGGCTGATGTTCGACGGACGCATCGCCGAGGACTTCAAGCTGAGCTCCGGCGTGTTTGTCAGCGTCGGCCCGTTGCGCAATCGCGCGGTGCTTGAAGGTTCGCCCTATGTTCAGGACCTGGTGGTGGCCGCGCCGGACCGCGAGTGCCTGGGGGCGCTGGTCTTTCCCCGGTTGTATGAATGCCGACGTCTGGCGGGTTTGAGTGCCCACGCCAGCGATGCCGAGGTTCTGGCCAGCGCGCCGGTGCGTCAGTGGTTCAGCGATTGGCTGCAACGGCTCAACCGCGACGCCACCGGTAATGCCAGCCGCCTGGAATGGATCGCGTTGCTCGACGAACCAGCTTCCATCGACCGTGGTGAAATCACCGACAAGGGCTCGATCAATCAGCGTGCGGTGTTGCAGTGGCGTGCCGACAAGGTCGAGGCGCTGTATCGCGGTGAAGAGCCTTCCATCCTGCGCGCCGGACCTCTGCCGTGAACGGTGCGGGGCAGTATTCGAGCTTTAGCGATGTGGCGATTTTCGAAGCCCTGCGCACGCCTTGGGTCGACCTTGGCGGGGCCTTGGCTCAGGTCTCGCCGATCGATCTGGGGATCAAGGTCGGGCGCGAGGTATTGGCCCGCGCCGCTCTCGATCCCTCCTCGGTGGACAGCGTGCTCGCCGGCTCCGTGGCTCAGGCCAGTTTCGATGCTTACCTGCTGCCTCGACATATCGGCCTTTACAGTGGTGTGCCGCAAGAGACTCCGGCGCTGGGGGTGCAGCGCATCTGCGCCACCGGTTTCGAACTCTTGCGGCAGGCCGCCAGGCAGCTGGATGACGGCGTGCAGCTGGCCCTGTGTGTGGCAGCCGAATCGATGTCACGCAACCCGATTGCCGCTTACACCCACCGCAGCGGTTTCCGGCTCGGCGCCGAGGTGGCGTTCAAGGACTTTCTCTGGGAAGCCCTCTACGACCCGGCCCCGGGCGTAGACATGATCACCACCGCCGACAACCTGGCCCGGCGGCATGGCCTGAGCCGCGACGAAGTGGATCGATACGCTCTGTGCAGTCATCAACTGGCATTGCAGGCGCAAGCCGACGGCTGGTTCGAACCGGAACTGGTAGCGATCGGTAATGAGCGTTTTGAGTTGGCCGGCTATCAGCCACGCAATATTCAGTTGCCACGGGGCGTGGACCGCGTAACGCACGATAGCCACCCGCGACCTACCGACCTGAGCGCTTTGGGCCGGTTGCGGTCGGTGCATGCCGGCGGTGTGCAAACGGCCGGCAACAGTTGCGCGGTGGTCGATGGTGCGGCGGCCGCGCTGGTGGGGCGAGCTTCTGCGGCGCGGCGTCCGGTGTTGGCCCATTTGCTGGCCAGTGCCGTGGTGGGCGTGGCACCGGAGTTCATGGGCATCGGCCCGGCGCCGGCGATCCAGTTGCTGCTGCAACGCAGCGGCCTGGCTATTGACGACATCGGCTTGCTGGAAATCAACGAGGCCCAGGCGGCACAGGTGCTGGCCGTGGCGCAGGTGCTTGAACTGGACGGCGACCGCCTCAACCGGCGGGGCGGCTCCATCGCCCTGGGGCATCCCTTGGCCGCCAGCGGGTTGCGTCTGGTGCTGACCCTGGCCAGGCAACTGCGCGAGGGCAATCTGCGTTATGGCATTGCCGCCGCGTGTGTTGGCGGCGGGCAGGGTATGGCGCTGCTGATCGAGAACCCGGCCTATCAAGGCTGAACACCGCGACCTCTGCTCAAACCTGGCGTCTCTCTCTTGCGTTACTATGCAGGCCCACCTTTCTGGAAGTTGCCTGGATGAGTAAGCCCGGTCAAACGGTGTTGGTCGCATTGCGCAAGATGATCGCCTCGGGCGAGCTGGCGGCGGGCGAGCGGTTGATGGAAATCCCCACGGCGCAGCTGTTCGGTGTTTCGCGGATGCCGGTGCGCATGGCGTTCCGCACGCTGGAGCAGGAAGGCTTGCTGGTGCGTTTTGGCGGGCGCGGGTTTCAGGTGCGTTCGGTCAGCCCCGATGACATTGCCGGTGCGGTCGAAGTACGGGGCGTACTCGAAGGCCTGGCGGCGCGTCAGACCGCCGAGCGCGGGCTCTCAGACGAAGCCCGGGCGACCCTCGAACAGTGCCTGATGCAGGGTGATCAGCTGTTCGATAAAGGGTACGTGACCATAGAAGACCTGGAGGTCTATCACGACCTCAACATGCGTTTTCACCAGGTGATCGTCGAGGGAAGCCACAACCCGGCGATCGCCGATGCCCTGGCGCGCAACGATCATTTGCCCTTCGCTTCGGTGACCGCCCTGGCCGTGGACCGCAACGACATGGTCCGGGAATACCGACGCTTCAACTATGCCCACATGCAACACCATTCGGTGTTCGATGCCTTGGTCAACCGCCAGGGCGCGCGTGCCGAAGCGATCATGCGCGAACACGCCAACGCCACGTTGCGCTACGCCGAGGTCTTCGGCTCAGCGACGGCCGAGGAGCGGATGAAGGTCATTCTCCGCTCGGAATAAGCGCGGTTTATCAGATATCCAGTACCAGCAGCGGCGTTTTCGAGCGCGAGCAGCAAGGGGTGAACTGGTCGTTGCAGGCCTGTTCATCCTCGGTGAGGAACAGGTCGCGATGCTCCGGCACCCCCTCCAGAACCCGAGTCAGGCAAGTGCCACAAATGCCTTGTTCACAGGAAATGGCGATCTCGATGCCTTGGTTTTGCAACACCTGCACCACGCTCTTGTCGGCCGGCACCTCGAAGACCTGACCGCTACTGGCGAGCTTGATCGAGAAACTGCCATCGGCGCCAGTGTCGACGGGCGCGGCGGCGAAGTACTCGCGGTGCAGGTATTGTTCCTGCCAGCCCTGCTTCCTGGCCGTGTCCAACACGTGCTGCATGAAGCCGCCGGGGCCACACACATATAAATGAACGTCGTTCAGCGGCGTGGCCAGAACCTTGGCCGCGTCCAGCGCGGTGTCGGGTTCCTGATCGAAATGCAGGAACACCCGGTCGGCAAAAGGCGAGTGCTGCAGGCGTTCGACAAAGGCTGCACGGTCCCGTGATCGGGCACAGTAATGCAGCTCGAAATCCGCGCCACTGTGTGCCAGGCGTTCGGCCATGCACAGGATCGGCGTGATCCCGATACCACCAGCGAACAGCAGGCTGCGCCTGGCCTCATGGACCAACGGGAACAGGTTGCGCGGTTCACTGATCGGCAGGCGGGTGCCGGGGTGGATCTGCTCGTGCATGGCCAGTGAACCACCGCGGGAGGTCGGGTCCTTGAGCACGCCGATCAGGTAGCGATGGCGTTCTTCGGGGTGGTTGCACAGGGAGTATTGCCGGATCAAGCCGCCGGGCAGGTGCACATCGATATGCGCACCGGCGCTGAAGGCCGGCAGCGGTCGGTCATCGACACTGGCCAGTTCATAGCTGCAGATGTCGTGGGCTTCGTTGTTGCGCGATACCACCAGCACTTCGATCATGCCATTGACTCCTGCGGGGCTTGCTCCCTGGCGATCAGGCGCTCCAGAACCCGACGCGACTGCACGCCGCCAGCGTCGATGTTGAGCTTGAGCAAATTGCGCGCGGGATGGCTGAGCAGGTTCTGTTGCTGGCGTTCGAGCATCTCCAGGTCCTCGCTGAAAATCTTGCCCTGTCCCTCGCGAATGCTCGCGGTCAAGGCTTCATCCTGCGGATTGAAGTTGCGCGCCATGCCCCAGAAGTACCAGATCGAGGTCTCGGTTTCCGGCGTGATGAAGTCGACGACGATGCTCGACGCCTTGAACTGCTGGGGAGCCTGATAACCACCATGGCCGGCATGGGCCACGCCGACTTCGATCAGCACATGGCTGGGCGGGGTGAAGCGGCAGATCTGCCAGCGGTCCACCGGCACATCGTCGGCCAGGTTGTTGCCGCGCAGGGCCATGCGCCAGAAGGGCGGGGCCATGATGTTGTCCATGTGGCGGGCGGTGACCACCTCATCGCCTTCGACCGTTGTGACCGGCGGCGCTTCGTCGATTTCCTTTTGGCCGATGCTGGACGCATGAACGTAGGTTTCATGAGTCAGGTCCATCAGGTTGTCGATCATCAGGCGGTAGTCGCACTGGATGTGGAACAGGCCGCCGCCATAGGCCCACTCGTCACTGACGGCCCATTCCAGGTGATGGATCAGCGCCGGGTCGGCCAACGCCTGATCGCCGGGCCAGACCCAAATAAAGCCGTAGCGCTCGACCACGGCAAAGGTCTTGTTGCACGGGAAGCCGCGAACCCGCTGCCCGGGCATTTCCACAGTCCTGCCGTCGCACCCCATCACCAGGCCGTGATAGCCGCACACCAGATTGCCGTTTTCCACATAACCCAAGGACAGCGGCGCGCCGCGATGAGGGCAGAAGTCCTCGACAGCCGCCACCTTACCCTCGTGGCCGCGGTAAAAAACCATCTTTTCACCGCAGATCTGACGGCCCAATGGCTTGCCAGCGATTTCATCGGGCGTGCAGGCGACGTACCAGGTGTTCTTGGGGTACATGGAGATTCTCCAAGGTTGTTTGTTGTTATTTAGTGGATCCATTAATGGTGATTTATTGAGGTTTTGTCAAACTGATTCTGTTTATTAACGATTTGGTGGATCCACTGGTGACTTTGGAATCCTCCGAATCAATAGCGGATCATCACGGATTTCAGCTCCGTGTAGTCGTCGATAAACGCGCCGCCGAATTCACGGCCGATGCCTGAAGACTTGATGCCGCCGAACGGTACTGCCGGGTCGAGGAGGGTGTGCATGTTCACCCAGACGGTGCCGGCTTCGATGCTCGGGATCATGCGCATGGCTTTGGACAAATCGTTGGTCCACAGGCTCGCGCTCAGGCCGTACGGTGTGTTGTTCATCAGTTCGAGCAGCTCGTCTTCGGTGTCGTAGGGGTAGAAGGTGGCGACCGGGCCGAAGGTTTCTTCGTTGAGCAGGGAGTCGTTGACGGTGTTGGCGAGGATCACCGTCGGTTCGACATAACAGCCGGGGCGGTCGATCAGGTTGCCACCGCAGATGATGGTGTTGTTTTCAGCACGGGCCTTGTCGAAAAACGCGCCGAGCTTGAGTTGATGCTGGCGGTTGGTCACCGGGCCGAATTCGGTGCGCTCGTCCAGGGGCGAGCCGATGTTCAGCGTGCTCAAACGTTGGGCCAGTTTGTCCATGATTGGCTCGATCTGTGAGCGATGGGCGAAGAACCGTTCGGCAGCGGCACAGATTTGCCCGGAATGCAGGAAGCCGGCTTCGATGATGCCGTTGACCGCTTTATCCAGATCGACGTCGCGCAGGAACCCCGCCGAGTTTTTGCCGCCCAGTTCCAGGGTGGCGCGGGTCAGGCCGGCACCCATGGCGCTCTGACCGACGGCAATGCCGGTCGGCACCGAGCCGGTGAACGACACCTTGTCGGTGCCCGGGTGTTCGATCAGCCCTTTGCCAACCAGCCCGCCCCCTGTCAGTACGTTCAGTGCGCCGGCCGGGAGACCGGCTTCAATGGCCAGTTCGGCGATCCGCAGGATGGTCAGCGGGGTGAACTCACTGGGTTTGATGATGATGCTGCAACCGGTCACCAGCGCCGAGGCGAGTTTCCAGATAGCGATCATGGTGGAGAAGTTCCACGGCACGATGCCGACCACCACCCCGACGGGTTGGCGCAAGGTGTAGGCGGTATAGCGTTCGCCGGCGAAGGAGGGCAATGACGGGGTGATGGTCTGGCCGCTGATCTTGGTCGCCCAGCCAGCGTAGTAACGCAGAAAGTGAGCGGCCTGATCGACTTCGAAAGCCCTGGAAATCTGGATGATCTTGCCCGATTGGCAGGTTTCGATCTGTGCCAGTTCTTCGCGGTTGCGCTCCAGCAAGTCCGCCAGTTTCAGCAGCACATTGCCCCGCGTCGCCGGTGTGGCCTGGGACCATTGTTTGAAGCCACGTTTGGCCGATTCCACCGCCGCGTCGATATCGGCTGGATCGGCATTGGCGACCTGGGCAATGACCTTGCCAGTGGCAGGGTTGATCACTTCCAGTGTCTGGCTGGAACGGCTCTGGACGTAGCCGCCGTCGATAAACAATGCATGGCTTCGACGGAGGAAGGCTTCAACTTGAGGCAGCAGCGCAATATCGCTCATGGGGGTTTTCCTGATCGCGAACAAGAGAAAAACCCGAGGTTAATCCGTGGGGGCATGCGTGGCTTGACTGTGCCTGCCGTGCTACATGCCCGTGGGTGCCAGAACGGCTTCAAGTGTGGGCAGAATGATTGGATCGTTGCCTTTGAAAAGTACAATCTTGGCTCTGGAAGGTGCATTTTCTACCGCGATGGCGGGTTCCATACTGGCCCTGTATCCGCTGCCGTGCCTCGATTCGGGGCGCCGGCCGGACATCCAATAATAAGCAGGGCCGTCCATGAAAAAGCCAAACCCGCTCCTCGAAGACCTCAAATCCATTCTGCCGACCATCGCTGCCAATGCCTTTGAGGCCGAGCAGGACCGCAAGGTCCCCGACGAGAACATTGCGCTGCTCAAAAGCATCGGCATGCACCGTGCCTTTCAGCCGAAGCAGTTCGGCGGGATGGAAATATCGCTGCCGCAATTTGCCGACTGCATTGCCTTGCTCGCCGGCGCTTGTGCCAGCACGGCATGGGCCATGAGTCTGCTGTGTACTCACAGCCATCAACTGGCGATGTTCCCGGCCAAATTGCAGCAGGAAGTCTGGGGCACCAACCCGGATGCCACCGCCAGCAGCAGCATCGCGCCTTTCGGCCGTACCGAAGAGACCGAAGGCGGTGTGCTGTTCAGCGGTGAAATGGGCTGGAGCAGCGGCTGCGACCATGCCGAGTGGGCGATTGTCGGTTTCCGTCGCAAGAATGCCGAGGGTACCCAGGACTACTGCTTCGCGGTGCTGCCGCGCAGCGACTACCAGATCCGTGACGACTGGTTCGCCGCTGGCATGAAAGGCAGTGGCACCAAGACTTTGATCATCGACAATGTGCTGGTACCGGAACATCGCATCCAGAAAGCCAAAGACATGATGGAAGGCAAGTCCGCGGGTTTCGGTCTGTACCCGGACAGCAAGATCTTCTACTCGCCATACCGTCCTTACTTTGCCAGCGGTTTCTCCACGGTGAGCCTGGGTGTCGCCGAGCGCATGCTGGAGGTGTTCCGTGAAAAAACCAAAACCCGCGTGCGTGCCTACACCGGTGCGGCGGTCGGTGCCACGACCCCGGCGTTGATGCGCCTGGCCGAGTCGACCCATCAGGTAGCAGCGGCCCGGGCCTTTCTCGAAAAGACCTGGCAGGAGCATGCCGAGCACAGCGAACGACATGAATACCCAAGCCGCGAAACCCTGGCGTTCTGGCGCACCAACCAGGCCTACGCCACCAAGATGTGCATTCAGGCAGTGGACCGGTTGTTCGAGGCCGCCGGCGGCAATGCCTGGTTCGAGCATAACGAGATGCAACGCCTGTTCCGCGACTCGCACATGACCGGGGCCCATGCCTACACCGACTACGACGTCTGCGCGCAGATCCTCGGCCGCGAGCTGATGGGACTGGAGCCCGACCCGAGCATGATCTGAGCCAGATCGTCACCGCGTCCCCATAACAACAATCAGGACTGCTCCTGAAAGCAGTCCGGGAGTCTTGCATGTCTGATAACAGCGTTTGTGCAGCTACTGAAACGACCTTCGACCCACGAGCCTTTCGCCGGGCGCTGGGCAATTTCGCCACCGGCGTGACGGTGGTGACTGCCGCCAGCGCATCCGGGCGCAAAGTCGGGGTGACCGCCAACAGCTTCAACTCGGTATCCCTCGATCCGCCGCTGGTGCTGTGGAGCATCGACAAGCGCTCCAACAGCCACGAGGTGTTCGAGCAGGCCAGCCATTTCGCGGTCAACGTGTTGGCGGCGGACCAGATTGACCTTTCCAATAATTTCGCCCGGCCCAAGGAAGATCGTTTCGCCGAGATCGAGTTCGAACCGGGCGAGGGCGGGGCACCGGTGTTCGCCGATTGCTCGGCGCGTTTTCACTGCGAGAAGTACCAGCAGGTGGATGGCGGCGATCACTGGATCATGATCGGCAAGGTGGTGGCGTTCGATGATTTCGGTCGCTCGCCGTTGCTCTATCACCAGGGCGCCTATTCCATGGTCTTGCCCCATACCCGCATGACTAAACGCGATGAAAGCCAGCCACCGAGCAGCCATTTTCAGGGGCGCCTCAGCCATAATCTGTATTACCTGATGACCCAGGCGGTGCGGGCCTACCAGTCCAGCTACCAGCCACGGCAACTGTCCACCGGCCTGCGCACCAGCGAGGCGCGCATGCTGATGGTGCTGGAAAGTGACGCAAGGCTGAACCCCAACGATCTGTTGCGTGAGGTGGCGATGCCTGTTCGGGAAATCGATGAGGCCGTCGCCAACCTCAAACGCAAGGGGTTGGTGAACGACGATGACAACGGTGTACGTCTGACGGCTGCCGGTATCGAGCAGACCGAAGACCTTTGGGCGATCGCTCAGGCGCAACAAGAGAAAGTCTTTGCCGAATTCAGCGAGACGCAGATAGAAACGTTCAAAACCGTGTTGAAACGACTGATCAGCAACTGCTGACCGTTTGATCTTGGGGTAGAAAAATCCGATGCCGGTAATGGCATCGGATTTTTTTTTGCGTCACGCTCGGGCCGTTGAACTGCGCTGCAACATTGTCAGCGCCAAGGCTCAGCGTGCTACGGCCAACTCATCGATCAAGTGCCGTTGAAATGCCGCAAACGCTTCCTTCGGTTGCTGCAGCTGCACAAACTCCAACATGGGGTCGGTGACTTCAGTCCTGATGCCAGCCAATTCCTCAATGGTCGCTAACCCGCAAAACGGCACATACGCTTCGGAGTACCCGCCTTCATGCACCAGAACGAGACGGCCTTGACACAACCGTTCGGCGGCTTCGCGCACGCAGCGAGTCATCTGCCGGTACGAGTCGCTGTGTAACAGCATCCGGGCGAGGGGATCGACGGCGTTGGCGTCGTAACCGCAGGCAACGATGATCAACTCGGGCTCGAAGCGCTCCAGCGCCGGAATCACGATACGCTCCATCGCATAGAGATAAGCCTCATGACCGCAGCCTGGGGGCAACGGAATATTGATATTCGCTCCCAATCCCGCGCCGCGGCCGCGATCGGCTTCACCGCTGTAACCGGCGGGGAAACAGCTGTCTTGATGCAGCGAAATGGTCAGCACATCACCGCGTTCCTCAAAGATTGATTGAGTACCGTTGCCGTGGTGCACATCCCAGTCGATCACCGCGACTTTGCCCAGGCCACGGTGTGCTTTTGCGGCTTCAATGGCGATGGCGATATTGGCCAGGAAGCAGAAACCCATGGCGCTGTCGGCCAGGCAGTGGTGACCCGGTGGGCGTGACAGAGAGTAGGCATTGTCGACCTCGCCGGATAGTACGGCATCGACCGCTGCCATGGCCAGTCCGGCGGACAGCCTGGCTATTTCATAACTGCCGGGCCCAATGGGAGCATTCGGCCCCAATTCGCCGCCGCCGGCATCACTCATGGCCTTGAAGCGTTGCAGGTAGTCAGGCGTATGAACCCGTAGCAGATCCTCATCTGCTGCCGCATTGGCGCTTCGTACCTGTAAGTGTCGGGTCAGGCCGGAAACGTCCAGCAGGCTCTTCAGACGGCGCTTGGTTTCCGGCGATTCGGCGTGGCCGGCAGCGGCAGGCGGTTGCACCCAACCTCCCACCGGCAAGGTCAAGGCGTGCAGTCCGGCGCTGTGCCAGAGGCTGAGTTCGTCGAAGAAAAACGCACTTTTTCGGCTCATCGTTCTTTCCATTTTCTTTAGGGTAAAAGGACCACTCACGCGCTAGGGCGGCAGCTCAGAATCAACACCAGGGACAGCAAAGTGATGCAGGCCCCTCCGATAAGCAGCGATTGGAAACCGCCGCTGGCTTCGATCAGCCGGCCAGCCACTGTCGGGCCGATGGCGAGGCCACCACCGATCACAAGGTTGGAGGCATTCATCAGTTTTCCGGAACGGTCGAGGTCGGCCAGGCAGGCCAGAATCAACGGCAGAATGAAGGTCCAGGTGAACTTGAAAAGCAGCGCAGCCATAGCAAAGCGCAGCATTTCAGGTTGGCCCAGCAACAGCAGCACCGAGCCTGCCATCAGCCCGTAACCCAGCAGCAACAACAGCAGGCGTGGCAGACGATTGCCGATCAGCGAGGCACAACCCGCACCGACAATGCCTGTCACCGTAGCAACGGCAAGAATCTCGCCGCTGGACTCGGCAGAGAGGCCGGCGTGGGTGCTGATGGAACCGATAAAGGTCCAGACGCCGCTCAGGCTGATGTAAAAACTCAGGATGGCAAGAATGCCTAGTGCCGCCTTCCACTTCGAGGCGAGGGCTACTCGCTCGGCGGTTTTCTCAGTCGGCGGGCTGCCTTGGGGAAAGTAACGGGCCATTGGCAAAAAGACCGTCATCAGCCCTGCAAGGATCAAGTAGCAGGCTGACAGCCCGTAGTGTTCGAACAGGCGTGGCAGGATGCTCAAGCCAATCGCCCCGACCACCAGTTGCCCCATCACCCATAAGCCATAGACGCGATCGGGGTTGGACGTCGAGGCGGCGCTGGACAGACAGATGATCATCAGTGAACCGCCGGCCAGGGCGCTGCAAAAGCGCAATGCCAGGAGTAGCGAATAATTGTGGGCAAGCATCGAGAGCAGGTTGGCTGCAATGAACAGTATCCCGGCCAGCAATGCGGCGCGGCGCCAGTCGATACGTTTGAGCCACCAGAGAGCGGGCAGGGTGGCCAGGCTCATGGCACCGAGTTCGGTGGAGAACAGATTGCCTATCTGTGACGGGCTCAGCTGCCATTGAGTTGCCAGTTGCGCCGCCACAGCCGGTGCGGTCATGAGGATGGTCGGGGTGATGGCGGCGAACAACACAATGGCTGCCAGCAATGCCAGTTGGGATGATGCGAGCGAGCGGTGATTGGTCAGCGGTTTGGTCTGGGTGTTCATGTTCAAGCTCCGATGAATGAATTCAGAACACATGGACCAGACGCAGCAATGCGTCGGTACCGTGATAGCCGTTGTCGGTGACGACGTTCTGCGAGAGGCTGAACATCAACTGATTCTGTTTATCGAGCCAGTGACCGACTTCGAAACCCACCTGGGTGTAGCGCTTGTGGGTGTCATCGATGCGTTGTTCATTGATCCGCAACTCGCCGCCATCGGCGTGGATCAGTCGCAACGCGCCATAGGTGCTCGACGTGAAGTCATAAGAGGCAAAAGCTTGCAAGCGATACAGAGGGTCCTGTTTGAGGTCATTGCTGAAGTAGTCGTCGTTCTTGCCATAGAGCTGGGCTTCGAGGTTGGCTTCCAGCACCCATTTTTCACCGATGCCCTGGGTGTAGTTGTAAACGAAGGTTGCCCCCCAGCGATTGGCACCGGGTGACACATCGGGATTTGTGCTGTGGTACTCGCCCACCGGCAGGGTAATCAGGGTCAGCAACCCGCTGTAGGTGCGCGAGGTGGGGTCGTTGATGAAGAACAGGGTGCCGCCGACCTGAGGGTCACCGAAACCGCTTTCTCCGGTGTGCTGACTGGCACCTGGCAGGTGGGCGCTGATGTCGGCGAAGGGCACGATGAATTGTGGGGTGCAGAGGGTGCCGCAGATGTCGGTGAAAAAGACCTGGCGATAAGCCACGGCGTTGACCTTAAGGTCGGCCTTGCCCGTGCTGTCGGCGGGGCCGTGGAAATCATTGGCGCGGCTTGCCGGCAAATACAGCACGCCCAGGGTGGTGCCCGAAGGGGCGCCGAAAAAATCCCGGGCGTTGAGGTCGGCGGCGCCAGCATGCAGGCTCGACAGACCACTGATAAGAGCCAGTGCAGTGTTGCGGTTGAAGGTACTGGTCATGGGCATTGCGTCTCTTCTTTGAGTTGTTGTGCGGCGAACGGATCGCCCCTACGTGGCATAGGGAAAAAAGGGCAAAAGTGTCCCGTGGCTGTCAAAAAGGCAGCTAAAAAGTCAGCGCGAGTCAGCGGGGTAGATCAGTCAGGCGGGGCGTGCAGCAGATGGGCAATTCGGGCTTTGTCCTTGACCCCGAGTTTGCTGTAGATGGCGCGGATGTGGTGGCGCACGGTATTGGGTGACATGCCCAGATCGCGGGCGACTTCCTTGTAGGTCTTGCCTTCGCCGAAGCCTTGAGCCACATCGTTTTCTCGTGGACTCAATTGCATCAGCACAGTGCGGCTGCGGGCTGCCAGCAAGAACAGATCACCGACCGTCGAGGCCTCGATCTGCAGATACTTGCCTTCATACCCATTAGCGTCCATTGCCACCGGCAGGCAAGGGCCGGTCCAGTCCGTCCACTCGGTCAGCAGCAAGTCGACGAAACCACGTTCCGCGCAGTGCAGTGTGCCGCGCTGGTCGCATACGGCGAGCGCCAGATTGCGCGGGCGGGTGAGGGTTTCGCGCATGGCCACAAGGGTGCGGATCTGGTTGGCCGATACCGCAGCAACCAGATGAAGCATGAGGTTGTTCAGCAACCGACAATCCTGATCGGAAAAGCGCGGTGCTTCGGGAGCGCGATACACCGTGAGGTGATCGCTGAGGTGGGTTTGTGGGTCGACGTACACAATGCACAGCAATTCGCCAATACCATAGGATTCGCCGAGCCAGTTGAGTCCGGAACCGTTGGAAGGGTCGCGCATGTCGACGATGACCGCTTGCCCGGGGATGTCGTGGACCCTGCCGACGGTCACGTCGATGTGGCGAATCGATTGCCAGTCCGACAGGTAGCTGCGGGGCAATTTGTAGAGATAGGAGTTGTGTTCTTCAGGCAACCCTTCAATCAGCGCCGCACGCCCCCACCAGGCACTGTCGAAGGGTAACAACTGGTTGATGCAGCCCAGCGCGGCGTGGTGGAAATGCTCGATGTCTTTGTCCTGAGCCAGGCGCTGAAGCTCTAGTGTCATTGCACTGAACGCCTCTAGGAGGCTGGCGTGACCATGATCATGACGGCTCATTCGTATGTACCTCTGTGCGACATTTTTATTGTTTTCGTCACGAAGTCATTAAGGACCGAAACGTCGTTTTGACGTGGGCAGGGCCTGAGGACGAGTATCGGCGGGTTGAGAGAGTATCGCTATCCTACAGATGCACGATGGCTGCTACAGGAAGGCCTTTTGTGTGTGGCAGACAGGAGCAAACGCCTCAGCAGCCACGTACAAGCAATCATCTCCCGTTTGCTATCAGATCCAGTGTCTCGACTCGATGAACAAAGGACAGGCTGATGTTCTTCAAGAAACATAAACAGCAGCAGGCGCTCACCGAGGCCTTGCAACTGGAACGGTTTACACAAGAAAAAAACCAAATCGTGCAACGTCTGCGGGTCGCCGAGGAGCTGTCCAAGGGCCAGGCCTGCCAATTGGAGCGCAGCGAGCAGGCGCTTGAAACGCTTCGCCAACAGCTGGAACAGACCCGGCTCCGCGAGCAGGCGCTGGAGGCCGAGTTAAGCCTGCACGTGCAGTTGTCCCACCAGCACCGGCAGGAGGAGCAGATCTGGGAATTGTTGCAGTCAACGCTGACCGAGGGTTGCTGGGACATCACCGTGGTCAACGGTGATGTGCAGGATCCAGCCAGTTGCATGCGGTTTTCCAGTCAGTTCCGCCTCCTCATGGGGTATGCCCCGCACGAGCTGCCCGACGGTTGGGATGCTCAAGTCAACATCACCCATGCTGACGATCTGCCGAAAATCATGTCGATCTTCGACCGGGAAATCCTCGCAACCCACGGCAGTGGTGAATACGTCTTTGAATACCGGATGCGCCACAAGACCCGAGGTTACATCTGGTGTCGCGAGCGTGGTCGCGCAGCCCGTGATGAGCAGGGCCGCTTGACCCGAGTGATCGGCGCGGTGCGCGACATTAGCGATGAGCGTTCAGCCGAGGCCACCCATCAACGAATGCTCGAGCAGAATCAGGCGACCTACGGCCAGATCGCGACGGTGGTAGGAGTCATTAAAGGCATCGCCGACCAGACCAACTTGCTGGCCTTGAACGCCGCCATCGAAGCGGCCAGGGCGGGGGAGGTCGGGCGCGGGTTTTCAGTGGTGGCCGATGAAGTGCGCAAACTGGCGGAAAATACCCGCCAGGCGACTCATCAGATTCAGACGATGTTGCATCAGCACAAACAGTAAACCGCGTCAGGAGCTGCGCCAGGCAGCTCCTGACATGGATTAGAAAGGCACGGCCACGGTCAGTTGGCTGTAGACATTAGTGCCGTTGCCACCAACCTGATTACCGCCGTTGCTTTCATCCTTTTCCGGCTTATACAGGCCCACCAACGGGGTGACGATCAGGTGCTCGTTCACCGCCCATTCGGCATACAGGTCCAGTTCACGACCATCGAGGTCCAGCGCATTGTTCTTGTGCAGGGTCTTGTAGTCGAAAAACAGCACGCCAACGGTCACTGGCTCCAGTGGTTTGACTTTGAGCGCCACATGCTGGATCGCGGTGTTGCTGTTGAACGGGCCCGAATAATTACCGGCCACTTCGCCCTGGAACCAGGTGCCGTAGCCACGGTTGACACCGTTGAACATCGAATCCCAATCTTTGGAATAGCGGCTGTAACGGTACGTCAGGTCCGGCGACCATGGCAGGTCGGCAAAGGTGTAGCCGGCTTCGGTGTACCAGGCTTTTTCCGGGCCGGCGTCCTTGTCCTGCCAGGCATATTCGAAGGAAAAGTGAGCGTTCTCTATTCCGGCATTGCCAGCGCCCCGCAGGCTATAGATGTTCATGCCTTCACGTTGCTTCTGGAAGTCGCTGGCATAACGATCATCGACGTCAATGCCGTGAATATACGTCAGCCCGAGGGTACCTGGCGCGGCGGTGTATTCCAGGGTGCTGGCGGCCATCTCGGTCTTGGCCTGGGCGCGGTTGTCCGACTTGATCCACATCAGGCTGCCGTGCACGCCTTCCTTGCCGCCCAGGCGCAGGACGGCCGTTTCGTCGAATGCGTGGCGCGCCGCGAGATAATAGGCACCACCTCGGTTGAACTCACCATCCGCCACACCTTTACCCAGGTTCAGGCCGTCGTCGTTGATGATGAAACCGTCACCGAGAGTAATGACCTGGCGCCCAAACGACACATCCACGCCATCCTTGCCAAGTACCGGGAACAGGTCGCCGGAACGCCAGCCGGCGAAGGCTTCATCAAACTTTGTGGTTCGTTCGGTACCGTCGGTGATGCCCGCGGCATCGCCATCGCCCCAGGTGCCGGAACTGACCATATTGGCCGTGCCGTAGGCGCTGCCCAGGCCGCCGAGCGTTTGCTCGACACTCAAGCCATACTTGATAAATCCTTCGCGCCAACTAGACCCGCCTGTGGTGCCGTCATAGTTCTTGCGACTGTTGAACATCCCATAGACCGCGAGGAAGTTGCCCGTGACCTTGGTGTCGTTATCAGCATACAGCTCGTACGCCTGGGCCGACGAGTCGGCGATCAAGAGCGCGATACCCAGACCAACGGCCTTGGGCAGCGCTCGTGCTTTCAGTGTTTGCTCCATTGTTGTTTTCCCCAGCTTTTGTTGGACAGTTCGATAGGTCGAGTGCGCATTAGGGCGACTGGAGGTGGGGGAAGTCTTTCACCTGCGTGCCAGGCATTTGATCCTGTCAGCCACGCGGTGAAGCATGGCAGGGAGCAACAAGACCGGCGGCAGACATGGGCAAGACGATCTGGGTGGCAGAGGAGCACAGTCACTCTGCACACGGCGCCGTTTCGCTCAGGGACTGGCTGGGGAGGGCTTTGTCGCCAGCTCCTTGAACGGCTCGTTACATCCACTATAAAAATCCGCTTTTGAGGATCTGCACTATGTCGATCAATGACAGACTCACCGAGCATTTGAACCGGGGCACGGTCGGTTTTCCCACTGCGCTCGCCAGTACCATTGGTCTGATCATGGCCAGCCCGGTGATTCTCACCGCGACCATGGGCTTTGGCATCGGCGGCAGCGCCTTCGCGGTGGCCATGCTGATTGCCGTGGTGATGATGTTGGCCCAGGCGACCACCTTCGCTGAAGCGGCATCGATCCTGCCGACTACCGGTTCGGTCTACGACTACATCAATTGCGGCATGGGCCGCTTCTTTGCTATCACTGGCACGTTGTCGGCCTACCTGATCGTGCATGTGTTCGCAGGCACTGCCGAGACCATTCTTTCCGGGGTCATGGCCCTGGTGAACTTCGAGCACCTCAATACCTTGGCAGAATCTGCCGGTGGTTCCTGGTTGCTTGGGGTTGGGTTCGTCGTGGTGTTCGGGATTCTCAATGCCTTCGGCGTCAGCGCCTTCGGCAGGGCAGAGATCATTCTGACCTTCGGCATGTGGACCACGTTGATGGTGTTTGGCGTGTTGGGGTTGATCGCGGCGCCAGCGGTGCAACTGGATGGCTGGTTCGGTGTATCCCTTGTGGGTACTGACCTGATCACCATCCTGTCGCTGGTGGGCATGGCCATGTTCATGTTCGTCGGTTGTGAGTTCGTCACCCCTCTGGCGCCGGACTTGCGCCAATCGGCCAAGGTCATGCCCAAGGCGATGATTCTGGGGTTGTTGAGCGTTGCGTCGTGCATGTTCATCTATGGCGCGGCAATGAAGCGTCAAGTGGAGAACGTGTTGCTTGATGCCGCCGGTGGCGTGCATCTGCTCGATACACCGATGGCCATTCCAAAGTTCGCCGAGCAGGTGATGGGCAATATCGGTCCGATGTGGCTGGGGATCGGCTTTCTGTTTGCCGGGGCGGCGACCATCAATACACTGATGGCGGGTGTGCCGAGGATTCTTTACGGCATGGCAGTCGACGGCGCGTTGCCCAAGGTCTTCACCTACTTGCACCCACGCTTCAAGACGCCGCTGCTGTGCATTCTGGTGGCGATGCTGATTCCTTGCCTGCATGCGCTGTATCTGGGCGGTAACACTGACAACATCATGCATCTGGTGTTGGCCGCCGTTTGTGCCTGGAGTTTTGCCTATCTGCTGGTGACGCTGTCGGTGGTAATGCTGCGCATCCGTCGTCCCGATCTGCCACGGGCCTATCGCTCGCCCTTCTTCCCGTTGCCACAGATCCTTTCCAGCGTCGGCATCCTGCTGGGCATGTGGTTTATCACGCCGCCCGGCATGAACCCCGCGGATATCTATGTCCCGTTCGCGGTGATGCTTGGTGGCACCGCGGTGTACGCGCTGTTCTGGACGTTAGTCGTGCAGAAGGTCAATCCATTCAAGCCTGCTTCGGTGGAAGAAGTGCTGGCCAAGGAGTTCTCCAATGAACCGGGGCACCCTGACAACGGGTATATCGACCATGCTGCAAAAACTGTCTGAGCTGTTCAGCGCCAGACGCGCCCCAGCCGGTTATCGACCTGGGGTGACGCTCGAGCACCTGCGGCGCAACCTCGGTCTGGCCAGTTTCGAGCAGACAGAGCCGACAGCGGCCCGGGCTTCGCTGGACGATGGCAGCCTGCAATTGGAGATCGTCGAGCGCACCGAGTCGCAGCTGTTGATGCACCTGGTCATGACCGAGTTCGTGATCCGGGTGCCTGCCTCGACTGAGGGCGCGGCGAGCTTCGAACTGCACCATAGCGGGGCTGTTCGACGGACCGGGATCCGCTGTCGGCAGCGTGCTGGAGACGCCGCGCTATTAGCCAGGTTGCAGGCCAGGTTGCAGGAGGACAGTGCGCTGCACCAGGCCTTGATGCCGTTGGACTTCAAACGCTTGCGCATTGATCTGCAAGGGCATCAGTGGTGCGTACGGCTGGAGCATATGGGTGGCAGCGAGGTGGTCAACCGCATGCCGGCCTTTCGTCGCTACATCGCTTTGAGCCGTGATCAACGCACTTGGCTGCTTGACACGTTGACTGGATTGCAGCGCCTGTTGCGCACGTTCTGATTCGCGATTTTGGCATCATTAGTGCTACCCACTTTGGCAGACACGTACTTGTTGCGCGTATATAGATAACATGTTAACTATTGCGCAACAAAAACAAAAAGCCATTGTGGAGAGCCCCATGAGCATCCATCAGTCTGTGCAAGACGGGTTGGAAACCTGGACCCGGGATCTGCGAGCAGCCTGTGGTCATTTCGACACAGAATTGGCCTACAACCGTTCGCTGTTCATTGGTGAGGTTTCCGAGTGTTCCCGGGGCGGTCTGTCCTTGGCGAACTTGCGTACCAACGCAGGGCTTATCAAGCGCGACAAGCCCAACGCCGATCACGACAACGAACAGGATTGTTTCCTGGTCAGCCAGCGCAGCGGTTACTGCCAGATCACCCAGTACGGACAGAGCATCCAGTTGGCACCCGGGGACCTGCTGCTGATGGACTCGGCAGGTTCCATTGAAATCAGCCCATTCGGGCTGATCGAGCATGTCTCGGTCTCCTTGTCCCGCAACGAAGTGTGCAAACAGCTTGGCAGCCAGTCCCGGACGTTCGGCAAGATTTCCTCGAGCAAGGCCTGTGGGCGGATGCTGCATGTGCTGGTGGATCAGCTGTGCAAGGACGCGTGGGTGGGCGAGGGCGCAGTCGGTGAGGGTGAGGCGTTGCAATCGGCTTTTGTATCGTTGCTGGGTTCGGCATTCGATCAGGATCAGGTGTCGGGGGATGACGTTACTTCGTTGCAGGGCAACAACCTGCGCAGTTATGTGCAGAAAGTCATCGACGAGTCCCTGACCCAGCCGGGCTTGAGTCCCGTCGGGCTGGCCAATCGATTGAACATTTCAGTGCGGCACTTGTATCGGTTATTTGAAGAGCAGGACGATAGCGTCTGCCGCTACATTCAACGGGCGCGGCTCAAGCGCAGCGCCGATGACCTGACCAATCCGTTCTTGCGTAGCGAATCGATCACCTCCATCGCTTACAAGTGGGGCTTCACCGACTCGGCGCATTTCAGCCGCTCGTTCAAGAAGCAGTTCGAGCTGTCACCCAAGGATTTTCGTTCCAGTCATTTGCAGCAGGCGGTGGGGACGGCTTGACTCTCTGAATGAAAAAGGGGGCTTTTCAAAGCCCCCTTCCAGCATGAAAAAACGCTACATCAAACCTCTGGCAAGGTCGAGCCGCCATCGACCACCAGCGTCTGTCCGGTGATGTAAGTTGCCAGATCCGATGCTAGAAACAGCATGGCTCCGGCAATATCCGCCGCCTTGCCAAGCCGTCCCAGGGGCACTCGACTGGCGATATTTTCGTTCAGTTGGTCGTCCCCCAGATTGCCCATGGCTGGCGTCGCGATCATGCCCGGCTCGACGCCATTGACCCGCACGTTGTGTCCGGCCAGTTCCAGTGCCGCGTTGCGGATGAAACCGTTGACCCCGGCTTTTGATGCCGCGTAATGACTCAGCCCCGGATAAGCCACTTTTGGGCCGGTAACTGACGAAGTGACCAGCACACAACCACCGCCCTGACGGTGAAACATCGGCAAGGCCGCCTGGGTCAGCCAGAACAATGCCGAGAGATTGACCGCCAGGGTGCGCTCGAGAATGGATGGCGTGATGTCGGCAAACGGTGTCAGCGGAAAATACCCGGCGTTGTGCACCAGAATATCGAGCCGACCCCAGCGTTGCTCCAGTGCCCGGACCATGTCGAACACTGCCGTGGCATCGGCCAGATCGACGCCCACAGCTTCGACCTGACACGTCTGCCCGGACAATTCGCTGGCCAGTGCCTGAGCCTGTGACAGTTGCAGGTCGGCGATTACCACTCGCGCACCGCGCCAGGCGAAGGCTTCGACGATCGCCCGGCCAATGCCTTGGGCGCCGCCGGTCACCAGTACGGTTTTACCGCTGAAATCCAGGTCATCAGGCATGAGACGGCTCCATGTGGGTGTAGGCCAGGGTCGGCACATCGACGATGCTCGAGCCGCCGTCGGCCACCACGGTTGCGCCCGTGATAATCGACGCTTCGCTAGAGGCCAGGAAGCGGCAAACCCTGGCAATTTCCTCGGCGCTGGCCGGTCGTCGCAACGGCACGTCGGCGCAGACCCGGTCATAGGCTTGCTGCAGCGTTTCGCCATAAAAGTCCATCAGCGGCTGCATCTCCTGATCGGCCATGGGCGTGCGCACCCAGCCCGGGCAGACGGCGTTCACTCGTACACCGCGCGGGCCGTAATCCCTGGCCAGCGAGCGGTTGAGGCCGAGCAGCGCGTGCTTGGCCGTGGTGTAGCCGCAGACTTCGGGCCCCGCCGCTAGCGAGGCGATGGAACCGATCAGCACGATGCTGCCGGTACTCTCCAGCAGCAGAGGCAGGCAGGCCCGGGCACTGTAGAAGGCGCTGTCCAGGTTGCTGCGCAACGCTGCTTCCCAAGTCTGCGGGCTGGTGTCGGTGGCGCTGCCCAGGCCAAGGCCGCCGGCACAGGCCAGCAGTACATCAAGGCGCCCGTAGCGCTGACGAATCTGTGCCACGAATCCTTCCCAGGTGTCCGGGCAGGCGGCATCGCCGACCAAAACCAGCCCGCCGGTTTCCCGGGCAATTTGCTCCAGGGGCTCGCGGCGGCGGCCGATCAACACCAGATTGACGCCTTCGGCTGCGTACAGCCGGGCACAGGCAGCACCGATGCCCGTCCCGGCACCGGTGATTGCAACGGTACGTGGCTCAGGCATTGGGATACTCCGTCCGGTTGAGAACCTGGCAGTAAGAGCTGACCGGAAAGTTCGACAGTTCATCGAAGGACGACCCGGCATAACCGAAGATCTTGCCGTCGCTGCGGTGCTGTTGCAGATCGATCAGCACCAGGCCGAGGGTCGGGATGATCTTTTCGCGCCAGACGAACAGGTACAGCTGATCGGCGATCTTGTAGTAGTGACAACGGTCGGTGTCGCACAGGCCTTGCTCGACGCCCTTGAGGCACTGCCAGGAATAGAACTGATCGTTGAGGTAGATGTGTTCGTAGACTTCACTTGGGCTGTAGCGATACAGGTTGCGCAGGCCGCTCAGTTCGCTGGTCGGTGCGTGAGGGCATTGGCCTTCCTGCCACGGACGATCAAGGCTGCCATGCAAAAACTCGACTTCGACCGAGGTCAGGTGCTTGCCCGCCAGCGCACGGCTGTAGAGGCCTTCACGGGTTTGCTCCTGGGTCGGCATGCGGCCGATCACGGCGGTGAATGCAGCGCTAACGGTGTCGAGCACCAGGCTGATCGACCAGGCTTGACCACCTTCGTGCTTGATGAAGTCCACCAGGTACAGACCTGGACGCACTGAGGTGGCTCGATAGTTTGCAGTGCCTGTGGAGTGCCCATCGGCAGCGGTCCAGGATAGGGCTTCGGTGTCGAAACGATGTTCGATCTGCCAGCCATTGGCGAAGTTCAGCGTGAAGGCCTTGCCGTTCAGGTCGGCCAGGTTCGGCAGGATGAAGGCTTCAGGGGCGAAGCCGTCGGCCAGGGCGCCAACGGTGATCCAGTCGGATGATGTTGTCATTGCAATGCTCCAGTTGAGTGAAATAACAATCTGGAGCATGCGGTTCGCAAACAAGCTCGCCTATCAACCGGATGGTTGAGCCGGGCTAAAAAATCAGAGCTGGAGAAACAGGGTTCCGACCAGCTCGGTGCGGCTGCTGACGCCGGTCTTGCGAAACAGGTTGATCAGGTGGGTCTTGATGGTCGGCAGACCGACTTTCAGTTCCAGGGCCAGTTGCTTGTTGCTGGCGCCCTGGCGCAGTAACAACGCGATCTGCCGCTCCTTGGGCGTCAGGCCGGTCAGCGGATCTTCGCAGGGCTGTATGTTCGCGACGGCGAGTTGCAGCAGGGACTGCAAGGCATTGAGCTGGGCCAGTTGGTCGGTGGTGAAGGCGCCTTGTTCGGCGGTGCGTAACATCGAGATCGCGGCCTGAGGCTGGCCGGCGCGATGGGCGAGGATTTCCACCACATCGACAATGCCATAGCGCTGCAGAAAGTCCCGATAGCGCCGACTGTCCCGTGTCGGCTGTCGGGCCATGGCAAAACCCAGAGGCACCACGGCTCGCCCGCTGGACAGGCAATTTCGCGGTTGCAAAGGGTCGAACCGACGGTAGTTGTCCAGATAGTCGCGATGCATCTCATCGCTCATGCAATGCAGCCGGAAGTCACGGGCTTGCAGTTGCCGGTCGACACAGTAGAACGCCGCCTGACTGGCAGGTACGAGTTGAGTGAAAGCTTGCAGGCAATGGCCGGCGATTTCCTGGGTGGGGAGGGCATTCATGTTCGGTACCTCGCCAAGGGGCTACCGGCTGTTCGCCGGCAACCCGAATCGGTCAAGCGACAGCGAAGTAGTGTTTGACGAAACTTTCGCTGACCACTTCCCACAGCACGGGAGTGCCTTTGGTCACGAACCAGCTGTCGCCGGCCTTGTAGCGAGCACTCTGGCCGGTGGATTCGTTGGTCAGGACCACTTCGCCGGTAACCACCGTAGCTTGTTCGGCGAACGGATAGACCATGCGGAACTTGCCCTGGGTGGTGCCGAAATAGGCACTGCTGACCGGGTCGGTCGGTGCGCCGAAAGTCATTTTGCCGAAGGCTTTGACTTCGCCTTCGAGGATTTCCGAGCCGAGGTCGGCAACGGAGCCCCAGGCGTCCAGTTCGGACAGCTGGATGTCTTTCTTGAGGGTGGTAAGGGTCATGGCAGTTGCTCCTGATGAGTAAAAAAACAGAAAAGGGAAGAGCGCCTTGGCAGTTACCGACGCCCGTTCCAATAACCTGACAGCTGGTGCCAGGACTTGCCGGCGGTCAGCAACAGTGGGCGAAACGCATCTTTGCCAAGGATGGTAGGGCGGTGGATCGAGCTGACCAGGTCATAGCGCGCCGAGCCTTCACTCATGCCTTCGGCCAGCACCTTGCAGATGATGTGGCTGGGGGTGACGCCGAAGCCCGAATAGCCCTGAACGAAGAAGGCGTTGCTGCGACCGGGCAGGGTGCCGATCTGCGGGAACAGATTCGGGCTGCAGGCCATCGGACCGCCCCAGGCCAGATCGATTTTCACGTCCTTGAGGTACGGGAAAATCTTCAGCATCAGGTTGCGGTTCCAGGCTTTCAGGTCCAGGGGAATGTGCTCGACCAGCGGTGTGGCCGCACCGAACAACAGACGGTTTTCGTTGGTGACGCGGTAGTAGTCGATCACCGGACGAATGTCGCTGTAGGCGCCGCGAATCGGGCTGATGCGGTTGATCAACTCGTCCGACAGTGGCTCGGTCATCATCTGGAAAGCGTAAGTGTTTATGGTCGAGCGGTGCAGCTCAGGTTCCAGCTTGTTGAGGAAACTGTCGCAGGCCCACAGAAGCTTGCTGGCCTTTACTGAACCACGGCCGGTGCGCACGGTGATGCGCTCGCCATAGCTGACTTCCAGCGCTGGACTGTTCTCGAAAATCCGCACGCCGTGCCCAACCAGTGCCTTGGCTTCACCGAGTAGCAGGTTCAACGAATGGACGTGACCGCCGCCCATGTGCAGCAATGCGCTGCTGTAGGCATCGGAGCCGATGATTTGCTTGACGTCCGAACCACCGAGAAAGCGAATCTCGTGTTTGCTGTTGATCGATTTGAAGTCTTTTTCCCAGGCGCGCAGGGTCTTTTCCTGGCGAGCGTTGAAGCCCATGTAGCCGTAGCCGTGGCAGAAGTCGGCATCGATGTTGTACTTGGCGATGCGGTCCTTGATGATGTCCGCGCCCAGGTCGCTGATCTCGAAGACCTGGCGCAGACCGTCCTCACCCACGTCCTTCTTGATCTTCTCCAGGTCGTGACCGATGCCGGCCATGATCTGCCCTCCATTGCGCCCGGTGCCACCGAAACCCAGGTAACGCGCCTCCAGCACAACGATGTTGGTGATGCCTTTTTCGGCGAGCTCAAGCGCGGTATTGATGCCGGAGAAACCACCGCCAATGACCACAACGTCGGCTTCCACATCCTGTTCCAGGGTCGGGAAGCTGAGATTGTATTTTTTGGTGGCCGTGTAATAGGTGGGCGTTTCGATATTGATCATGGCGCAGCCTGAAAAAGTGAAGAAAAACTCAACGCAGGGCCTTTGATTAGCTCTGTACCGGATGACTCCTATTAAGAGCCTTGGCTCGGTGGATGTCTTGATTCTCTATGCCGGGATTTTTGATTCAGCGCGCCAGAAGGCCTTTGCGATAAGAAGTTATGGCGCGTTCGGGAGGACAGGATGATAGAGTTTCGTTAAATTATTAACTAAATCAACCGTGATCCTGACTCCGATGCTCAAACCCCGGCAATCCCTGACCTTGACCCTGCTGCAAGCACGTGAAGCAGCCATGAGTTTTTTTCGTCCCTCGCTCAACCAGCACGGGTTGACTGAACAACAGTGGCGGGTTATCCGCATTCTCAGTCAGCACGGGGAGCTGGAAATCTACCGGCTGGCGGAACTGGCGTGCATCCTCAAACCGAGCATGACCGGTGTGCTGGTGCGCATGGAGGCGGCCGGCATGGTCCATCGGCGCAAGGCCGAGCAGGACCAGCGACGGGTGCTGGTGACCCTGGCCGAAAAGGGCGAGGCGTGCTTTGAGTCCATGAGCCAGTGCATGGAAGAGAACTACCAACGGTTGCAGGCACAGTTGGGAGAGGAGAAGTTGCAGACGTTGCTCGGGCTGCTCAACGAGTTGAAGACCATCAAGCGCTGACAATATCGGAGCGATTTCGCGAGCGAGCTTGCTCGCGAAATCGAATGACGCGTTGTACAGAGATTATTTGATGCTCAGGCACATGTACTTCTGCTCGATGTAATCATCGATCCCATACTTGGAACCTTCGCGGCCCAACCCTGACTGCTTTATCCCGCCGAACGGCGCCACTTCGGTGGAGATCAGTCCTTCGTTGACTCCGACCATGCCGTACTCCAGCGCCTCGCTGACGCGCCAGGCCCGGCCCAGGTCGCGGGTGTAGACATAGGACGCCAGACCGAACTCGGTATCGTTGGCCATGGCGATTGCCTCGGCTTCGGTGTCGAAACGGAACAGCGGTGCCAGCGGGCCGAAGGTCTCATCCCGGGCCACCAGCATGGCCGGGGTGACGTCGCCGAGGACCGTGGGCTCGAAGAAGTTGCCACCCAGTGCGTGGGGTTTGCCGCCGGCCAGCAGCGTCGCGCCCTGGGCCAGTGCGTCGTTGATGTGTTCCTCGACCTTGGCCACCGCCTTGGCGTTGATCAGCGGCCCTTGTTGCGCGCCTTCGGTTTCGGCCCGGGCGACCTTGAGGGTGTTGACCGCCAGCACCAGGCGGCGGGCGAACTCGTCATAGACACTGTTTTGTACCAGCAAGCGGTTGGTACAGACACAGGTCTGGCCGCTGTTGCGGAATTTCGAGCCGATCGCACCTTCCACGGCGGCATCCAGGTCGGCGTCTTCGAAGATGATAAACGGCGCGTTACCGCCCAGTTCCAGGCTGACTTTCTTGATGGTTTGCGCACACTGGGCCATCAGCAATTTGCCGATGCCGGTGGAGCCGGTGAACGAGAGTTTTTGCACTGCCGGGTTACCCGTCAGCTCTGCACCGATTTCCCGGGAGCGGGTGCCGGTGACGACGTTCAGCACACCCGCCGGAATGCCGGCGCGTTCGCCGAGTTCAGCCAGGGCCAAAGCCGACAATGGGGTTTCTGAAGCCGGTTTAAGCACCACGGTGCAACCGGCGGCCAGCGCTGGACCAACCTTGCGGGTGATCATTGCATTGGGAAAATTCCACGGTGTGATGGCCGCCACCACCCCGATGGCTTGCTTGATCACCACCAGCCGCCGACCTTGCTTGTCATGAGGAATCACATCGCCGTAGACCCGCTTGGCCTCTTCGGCGAACCACTCGATAAAGCTCGCGCCATAGGCAACTTCGCCACGACTCTCGGCCAGCGGTTTGCCTTGTTCCCAACTGAGCAGGCGGGCCAGGTCTTCCTGATGGGCCATGATCAGCTCGAACCATGTGCGCAATACCTTGCTGCGATCCTTGGCGGTTTTGCCGCGCCAGGCGGGCAGGGCGGCCTGGGCCGCGGCGATGGCGCGGGCGGTTTCGGCTTGGCCGAGGGAGCTGATTTGGGCGATGACTTCGCCATCCGCCGGGTTGGTCACCGCGAAGCGTGAACCGTCATCGGCGTCGACCCATTGGCCATTGATGTAAGCCTGCTCGCGCAGCAGTTTCAAATCGTTAAGTTTCATCGGGCTTCTCGAAAAATCAGTACACGCCGCCGGAGCTGGTGGGCACCGGAGCATCTTTGAATTTGCCGGCGAGGGTTTGCAGGCCACGCATCAGCACGGTGGTGTCGACACCCACGGCAACGAATGCCGCGCCCAACTCGATATAGCGCCGGGCGAGTGTCTCGTCGGCGCTGAGAATGCCTGCGGCCTTGCCGGCCTTCTGAATCCGCACGATGGCGTCCTCGATGGCCGCCTGCACCTCGGGATGCCCCGGATTGCCGCGATGGCCCATGGACGCGCTCAAATCCGCCGGGCCGATAAACACCCCGTCCACGCCCTCGACCGCCGCAATGGCATCCAGGTTGACCAGGCCTTCGCGGTTCTCGATCTGTACCAGCAGGCACATTTGTTCATCCGCTTTGTCGAGGTAACCGGGAATGCTGTTCCAGCGTGACGCACGGGCCAGCGCACTGCCGACACCGCGTATGCCCTGGGGCGGATAGTGAATCGCACGCACCAGTTCCCGTGCCTGTTCGGCACTTTCAACCATCGGCACCAGCAGGGTCTGGGCGCCGATATCCAACACCTGCTTGATCAGCGCGATATCGCCGATCACCGGGCGTATCACCGGATGACTGGGGTAGGGCGCCACTGCCTGAAGCTGGCCGAGCAACCCGCGAAGATCATTGGGTGCATGTTCGCCGTCGATCAGCAGCCAATCGAAACCGGCATTGGCTGCCAGCTCGGCACAGTAGGCGTCGGCCAGACCGAGCCAGAGGCCTATCTGAGCTTCGCCGCTTTTGAGGCGTTGTTTGAAACGGTTGATGGGCATGTCCATGGAACAGTCCTCCAGGGATCAAACAAAGCGGCAGGAGATGGAACCCAGCATGTCGTAATCGACATGGAAGGTATCACCGGGGTCGGCCGCCACCGGGCGGGTGAAGGAGCCGCCGAGAATGATTTGGCCCGCTTCCAGGGTGACGTCGTAGGCGGCCAGTTTGTTCGCCAGCCAGGCCACGCCTTTGGCCGGATGATTGAGCACGGCGGCCGACACCCCGGACTCCTCGATCACGCCGTTGCGGTAGAGCACCGCAGGCACCTTGCGCAGGTCGATCTCGGTCGGCCGCACGGCACGACCGCCCATGACCACGCCAGCGTTGGCGGCGTTGTCGGAAATGGTGTCGAACACCTTGCGTGTCGCCTTGGTCTGCGGGTCGATTTGCTGAATTCGCGCATCGATGATTTCCAGCGCCGGGATCACCCATTCAGTGGCGTCGAGCACGTCGAAGATCGTGCAGTTCGGACCTTTGAGCGGCTTGCCAAGGATGAACGCCAGCTCCACTTCCACCCGCGGCACGATGAAGCGCTCGAACGGAATGTCCGTGCCCTCGTCGAAGAACATGTCATCGAGCAAGGCACCAAAGTCCGGCTCGGTGATGTTCGAGGACACTTGCATGGCCCGCGAGGTCAGACCGATCTTGTGCCCGACCAGTTTGCGCCCGTCCTTGATTTTCTGGGCGACCCAGGCGCGCTGGATGGCATACGCGTCTTCGATGGTGATAGCCGGGTGATCGAGGGAAAATTGCCGGACCTGCTCCCTGGAGCGTTCAGCCCGATCCAGTTGTGCGGCGGCGTGAAGGATTTGCTGTTGATCGAGCATGACGAAGATCTCTTATTGTGGATTGACGATGGCCGCATTGGTGCGCAGCACCAGGAAGCCGCCGAGAGCGATTAACAGCGCCAGGACATACAGGGCCAGGCTGGCGCTCTGAGTGGTGTCGCGCATCCAGCCGATCAGGTAAGGCGCGAGGAACGAGGCGATGCTGCCGAACGAGCTGATCAGGGCAATGCCGGCGGCTTGTGTGCAGTTGGAGAGAAAGGCCGGAGGCAGTTGCCAGAACATCGGCAACGCGGCGCTGGCACCCATGCCTGCGACGGTCAAGCCGCCCATCACCAACAGCGGGTTGCCCGGCGCCAGGCCCGCCACTGCGATACCGGCGGCGGCCATCAGTAGCGGCACACACAGGTGCCAGCGGCGTTCGCGGTTACGGTCCGACGAGCGTCCGCAGCCGATCATGAAGAAACACCCGGCCAGATAGGGCACTGCACTGAGCAGGCCTACCTTGCCGTCGCTGCCAATTCCCGCGCCGTGGATCAGTGTTGGCATCCAGAAGGCCAGGGTGTTGACCGCCAGCATCACCGCAAAATAGATCGCCACCAGCAGCCAGACCTGCGGGTCGCGCACAATCCCACCGAAGGAGGTGATGGATTTACGCTGTTCTTCGCTGCTCAGTTGCGCGCGCAGTTGCTGTTTCTGCGCCGGGTTCAGCCACTTCACGACTTCGAAGTTATCCGGCAAACACTTGAGCACCACCAGGCCCAGCAAGACCACCGGCGCCCCTTCGATCAGGAACATCCACTGCCAGCCGCGCAGTCCACCGAAGTCATGGAGGTTTTCCAGAATCGCCCCGGACAGCGGTCCGCCGATGACTCCGGCCATCGGCACGGCAATGGCAAACAGCGCGGTGACTTGAGCCCGGCGCCGGGCCGGGTACCAGCGATTGAGGAACACCAGGATCCCGGGAAAGAAGCCGGCTTCGGCTACGCCCAGCAAAAAGCGCAGGACATAGAAACCGCTGGAGCTTTCGACCCACAACATGCTGGCAGAAAGTACGCCCCAGACCACCATCAGGCTGGCGATCCAACGCCGTGGTCCGACCCGGTCAAGGGCCATGTTGCTCGGTACCCCGAACAGCGCGTAGGCAATGAAGAACAGTCCGGCTCCGAAGCCGTAGACGGTGTCGCTGAAGTGCAGGTCGGTACTCATCTGCATCTTGGCGAAGCCGATGTTGATCCGGTCCAGATGGGCGAACAGGTAACAGATCAACAGCAATGGCATCAGGCGCCAGGTAACGGTGCTGTGGGTTCGATCGTGCTCGGCAAGGGTGATGCTGTCAGCGGTATTGGCTGTGCTCATGATGTTGTACTTTTTGTTTGAGTGGCCGTTGGCGGAAGGAGGGCGTGAATCAGCCCGCCTGGTTCTTCAAGAAGGCATGCACGTTGTTCTGCTTGAAATTCAGTTCGGGGTGCAGCTCGATCATCTCGAACGACAGCGCCAGCAAGCGTTGCGACTGCAGCTCGGCGAAGTGCTCGGTGATTACGTTGAACAGTGTTTGTGCGACTGTCTGCCGGGTCGGCAGATCTCGTCCGTGACCGACCTTGAGGGTCATATGGACGAAGGCGTAATCGTGCTTGCCATCCGCCATGCGCCAGGTGTCCAGGCGCACTCCACGACTGCGGATGCCGCCCAGGGGGAACACGCCGCTGTCGCCGAGGGAGGCGTGGACTTTTTCGAACAGGCTGGGCAAGTCGGCTTGTTGTTCGATGTTGTCGGTGTATTCAGCAATGAAATGAGGCATGTGAGTCTCCCGTAACGTTGATGTTTCGCATCGCGTAGCAGCTGTCGAGCGGAGCGAGGCAGCGTCCGGCTGCGAAGCAGTCGTAACCTCATACACCTCTGTGTTTCAGGTAAATCGAGAGCACCGGTTTTACGAGGACTACGTCCTCGGACGCCGCCTCGCTCCGCTCGACAGCTGCTACGCCAGTTCCTGTCTGGTACCTCAGAGAGGGAAAATGGCGTTGATCTGGCCAGTGCCTGAACTGCCGAAGGGCTCGGTCAGTACTTCCACCGGTTTGTTGTACTCGGGCCCGCCCAGCAGTCCAAGGAGCATCGCGGTGTCGTGCATCTTGCCTTCGCCGAAGCAATGCTCGGCGTAGTCCGGGAGCATTGCGCAGAACTCCTTGAAGCGACCTTGCTTCCACATCTCGACCACGTGCAGGTCCATCTGCTTGTCGAATTCACGGGTCCAGTTGTGAATGTTGGCTTCGGCTTCGCGGTCGTCGGAGAAACGGTGGGACAGCGAGCCGGAGGCCAGTACCAGCACCTTGCGGTCGCTCTTCTCGATGGCCCGGCGCACGGCGGCGCCGAAGGCGAAGCTGTCTTCCAGGCGATGCCAGGCGCACCAGGCGGCGATGGAGATCACGTCAAACTTCTGCTCGTCCGGGACGCCCATGTGCATGTAGCGCATAGGTACCAGAGTGCCGTATTCCAACTCCAGGCTCGGGATGTTATGGGCCATGGTGCGCACTCCGGCCTGATTGGCCTCGGTGGCGATCAGCTCGCCCAACGCTGGGCAACCCGGGTACTCGTACTCCATGTTCTTGATGAAGTGCGGCAGTTCGTTGCTGGTGTAGATGCCCTTGAAATGCTCGCCGCAGTTGACGTGATAGCCGCTGTTGACCAACCAGTGCACGTCGAACACCACGGCGGTGTCGGCACCGAGCTCGCGGGCGCGACGGCCGATTTCCTTGTGTCCGGCAATTGCCGCCTCGCGACAACCGTGATGCTTGCCGGGCAGTTCCGACAGGTACATCGAGGGTACATGGCAGATTTTCGCGGCCAGGACGACTTCGCCCATGATGATTCTCCTGAAATTGTTGTTATTCGATTCAATCTGGTGGCCAGTGAAGGCTGCGATGAGCCGATGCGCGGCCCATCGCTGCCTTCAGCAGCGACCATCGGCTGTTCAGAGACCCCAACGCGGGATGTGATGACTGCCCATGGAAATGCAGATGTTCTTGATTTCGGCGAACACCTCAAAGCTGTACTGGCCGCCTTCGCGTCCGGTACCGGAACCTTTCACACCACCGAACGGCTGACGCAAGTCCCGCACGTTCTGACTGTTGATGAACACCATGCCGGCTTCGATGCCGTAGGCCAGGCGATGGGCCTTGCCGATGTCCTGGGTCCAGATGTAAGACGCCAGGCCATACTCGGTATCGTTGGCCAGTTGCAGGGCCTCGGCTTCGTCCTTGAACGGAATCAGGCACACCACCGGACCGAAGATCTCTTCCTGGGCGATACGCATCTTGTTGTTCACGTCGGCGAACACCGTCGGCTGAATGAACTGGCCTTTACTCAGGTGCGCCGGCAAGTTGGCCGGACGTTCCAGACCACCGGCGAGGAGGGTGGCGCCTTCCTCGATGCCGATCTTGATGTAGCCAGTGACCTTGTCGTAGTGGGCCTGAGTGATCATCGAGCCGACCTGAGTCTTCGGGTCCTGTGGATCGCCGACGATCAAGCGTTTGGCGCGGGCAGCAAACTCGGCGACGAACTGAGGGTAAACGCTTTCCTGAATGAAGATCCGGCTACCAGCGGTGCAGCGTTCGCCGTTCAGCGAGAAGATGGTGAACAGTGCGGCGTCGAGGGCGCGCTCCAGGTCCGCATCTTCAAAGATCAGCACCGGTGACTTGCCGCCGAGTTCCATGGAGTATTTTTTGAGGCCGGCGGTCTGCATGATTTTCTTGCCGGTGGCGGTACCTCCGGTGAACGAAATTGCGCGCACATCCGGGTGCCGAACCAGTGCGTCACCGGCGGTGGCGCCGTAACCCTGGATGACGTTGAGCACGCCATTGGGAATGCCAGCCTCAACAGCCAGACGACCGAGTTCGTTGGCTGTCAGCGGGGACAGCTCGGACATCTTCAGCACCGCAGTATTGCCCAGTGCCAGGCACGGCGCGGTTTTCCAGGTGGCAGTCATGAACGGCACGTTCCACGGTGACACCAGACCGCAAACACCCACCGGCTGATACAGGGTGTAGTTGAGCATCTGGTCGTCGACGGGGTAAGAGTGACCGTCCATGCGGGTGCAGACTTCGGCGAAGAAATCGAAGTTGTGCGAAGCGCGGGGGATCAACACATTTTTGGTCTGATGGATCGGAAGGCCCGTGTCCAGCGTTTCCAGTTCGGCCAGACGCGGGACATTCTGCTCGATCAGCTCACCGAGCTTGCGCATCAGTCGGGCACGTTCCTTGGCTGGCGTATTAGCCCACTTGGGGAAGGCTTCCTTGGCCGCGGCTACGGCCTGAGCGACTTCTTCGGCGCCGCCGCTGGCGATTTCACCGATGGCTTCGCCGGTGGCCGGGTTGTAGTTGACGAAAACGTCTTTGCTTTCGACCTCACGGCCGTTGATCCAGTGTTTGATCATGCTGCTCAAGCCTCTTTACGGGCGGAGAAAAATTCCGCTTCGCTAACAATTCGATTAACCAGGCGACCCACGCCTTCCACTTCCACAATCACTTCATCGCCGGGAACCACATCGGCCAGACCTTCCGGCGTGCCCGTAGCGATCATGTCGCCGGGCTGCAAGGTCATGAAGCTGGACAGGTATTCGATCAGGTAAGGGATGTCGAAAATCATGTCGGAGGTCGAGCCTTCCTGACGTAACTCACCGTTGATCCAGGTGCGCAGTTTCAGGTTGCTCGGGTCCGGCACGTCGGCGACGTCGACGATCCACGGACCGACCGGCGTCGTGGCATCGCGGTTCTTCACCCGCAGGTTGGGCCGGTAGTAATTTTCCAGGTAGTCACGGATCGCGTAGTCGTTGCACACCGTGTAGCCGGCCAGGTACTGGAGGGCGTCTTCACGCTTGACGTTACGCGCGGGCTTGCCGATGACGGCGACCAGTTCGCACTCGTAGTGCATATAGGCGACGTTGTCCGGGCGCCATGTAGCCTGGTTATGGCCGGTGTAGGTGCCCGGGGACTTGATGAACGCCAGGGGCTCGGTGGGCGGCTTGAAGGCCAACTCGGCGGCGTGGTCGGCGTAGTTCAGGCCCAGGGCGAACATGCTGCCGGTGGCCGGTGGCAGCCATTGCACTTGTTCTTCGGCCAGCAGGCGGCCGTCGGCCAGGCGCACGGCGTTGTGCTCTTCGACATGGACGAGGTGGACTTCACCTTCAAAGCGGATACGGGCGTGTTTCATGGAAGCTCCTGTTACTCGGCCACGATGTGGTTGACGAGGCGGCCCAGGCCGCTGATTTCGACTTCGACGGTGTCACCGGGCTGGACATCGACACGGCCTTCAGGGGTGCCGGTGATCAGCACATCGCCTTCGTGGAGGGTCATGAATTCGCTGATTTCGGCGATCAACTGGGGAATGCTGCGGACAAAGTTGGCCGTGGAGTTTTCCTGGCGCAGTTCACCGTTGACGAACAGTTTCAGACTCAACTGATGCGGATCGGCGAGCTGGTCACGGCCCACCAATTCCGGGCCCAGCGAGCAGAAGCCGTCACGACACTTGGCTTTCACCGCCGGGCGGTAGTAGCTGTCTTCCGGCAGGCTGAACTCGTTGACGATGGTGTAGCCGGCCACATGTTCCAGCGCATTCTCGATGCTGACCCGGCTGGCGCTTTTACCGATCACCACACCCAGTGCAGGCCCCGGTTGCAGGCGTTCACCTTGCGGATGAATCACCGCGCGGTCATGGCCATTGCGGGTGTTGGGCGTCTTGATGAACAGCACCGGTTTAACCGGCGGTTTCTGGTAAGGCGCTTGCCCGAATTCGGCGATACGTTGGTTCAGCAACCCTTGATAGTTCAGCGCAACGCCGAACAGGGTGCCGTTCGCAACATCATGCAGGGCACGGCTCATGCTTTTCTCCTGGCAGTGGCGGAGCAGTGACTGCTTCGCGAAATATTCGTTAACCTGTTAACGTTATAATTAATATGTTAACAATCGTCAAGCGTGGCAAAATGCGCTGGCAGTGGTTAGCCGCCGCAAACCGGCGCAGGATGAAAGTCCTTGCACTGCCAACACGCAAACAAGAAAGAGAACCGAGCGATGATCGATCGTCAGACGATCCCCAATATCAACATCGGTCAGGTCTACGACCAGCGTTACAGCGATGCCGAAGTGCACTACGACAAACTCGGCAATCTGGCTGAGTTCTTCGGCCGCAATATGCCCGTGCACCGACACGACCGGTTCTTCCAGGTGCATTACGTGAAGAGCGGTGCGGTGCGGGTCTATCTGGATGACCAGCAATACCTCGAGTCGGGACCGATGTTTTTCCTCACGCCACCGACGGTGGCCCATTCCTTCGTCACCGAAGCGGACGCCGACGGGCATGTGTTGACGGTGCGCCAGCAACTGGTCTGGCAGTTGATCGATGCCGATCCGAGTCTGGCGCCGGGCTCGCAGTTGCCAGCGGCTTGCGTGGCATTGGCGGGGCTGGCACCACAGTTCCAGCCCGAGGCCAGGAGACTGGAGTTTCTGTTCGAGGAACTGTGCAACGAGATCAACGGCGACAAGCCAGGGCGGGGGGCGGCCTTGGAGAGCCTGACGCGATTGATCGTGATCAGCCTGCTCAGGCTGTGCGCCAATTCCCTGGAAGCCCGCCCGGCACGCCATGAAGACTTGCGGATCTTCCACCGCTTCAACGAATTGATCGAAGACCATTACCTGCAGCACTGGCCGCTGTCGCGCTATGCCGATGGCATTGGTGTTACCGAGGCACGGCTCAATGATGTCTGCCGGCGCATTGCCGACCTGCCGTCCAAACGTTTGATCCTTGAACGGCTGATGCAGGAGGCCAAGCGTCTGTTGTTGTTCACTGGCAGTTCGGCCAATGAAATCTGCTACCAGCTGGGCTTCAAGGACCCGGCCTATTTCAGTCGGTTTTTCCAGCGTTATGCGCTGGTGACCCCTGGGGAGTACCGCCTGCGGCAGTCGGGTTTGCGCTGAGGTAGCCATGTTTGCTTCTCGATAGGCGCCGAGTGTCTGTCGAGCAATCATGGTCGCAGCCGGTGCCCTGAAAAATGGCTTTTACAGGGAACCGATTGCACTTTTCATGGGCGGCTCACCACAAGGCCAGGCTGTAGCCGATGATGATCCGGTTTTCGTCTATATCGCTGGTCAGGCCGTTGCTTGAGCGAAGAGTGGCGTTGCGTAGCCGCACATTGACGTTCTTCAGCGGACCACTCTGCACCGTGTAAACCAGGTCGGTGTCACGCTCCCATTCCCGACCGTTACGCACGGTGGAGGTTTGCACATGAGAGCCGTCGACATAGCGAGTCATGAAGGTCAGCCCAGGCAGGCCCAGGGCCGCGAAGTTGTAGTCGTAACGCGCCTGCCAGGCGTCGGTCTCGGCCTTGGTGAAGACGTTGATGGTCACCAGGTTTACTGAATATGGGTCCAGGCCCGGAAAGGCGAAGTCGCCGTCTCCGGAGAGATTCTGGTACCCCAGGCCGAATTTATGGGCACCCATCGACAGGCTTACCATGCCGTTGAAAAAACGGTTGTCGATCTTGCCGCCATCGACCCTGGATGGACTGCGCAATTCATGGTTGCCTTGTTCGCGAGTATCGAAATAGCGCAAATCGCTGCGCAGATTCACACCTTCTGCCAAGGGCAATTCATGCACCAGACCGATGAAGTGCTGGCTGTAGATGTCCTGCATCCGGGCGTAATAATAGGTCGCTGCCAGGTGTGGATTGATCGCGTAGGTGCCACCGGCCAGATCGAGATGGCTGCTTTGCACACCGGCGTAACTCATCTCGTCATTGCTGGAGGAGTCTCGTAGGTTCTGCTTTTCCAGGCGGCCCAGATTCAGGGTCAGGCCGTCGACTTCCTGGGAGGTGACCAGCTCACCGCTGTAGGTTGAGGGCAGCAGTCGGGTGTCGTTATAGGCGGCCACGGGCAGTTGCGGCTGTAGGGTGCCGAGTTTGAGCACGGTCTTCGATGTTCGCAGCTTGGCGGTCAGGCCCAATTCGCTGTAGCTGTCCTCTGGTTGCTGGCTGGCGCCAAAGGGCAGCAAGCCGGTGCCTCGACGATCGCGACTGGAGTCAAGTTTCACCCCGAGTTCGCCCAAGGCATCGACCCCGAAACCGACCATGCCGTCGGTGTAGCCCGACTCCAGGCGTAATACAAAACCCTGGGCCCACTCTTCGGCCTTGTTCTGTGGTGCGTTGCTCTGACGAAAGTCTCGGTTCATGTAGAAATTGCGCAGGTCCAAACTGGCTTTACTGTCCTGGACAAAATCAGCGTGAGCGCTAAACGGGCTAAACGCGGCGCACAGGGCAACGCTTGCCGCCGTGCGAAGGAGGCACGAATGCATGAGGGGGGTCCTTTTGTTGTTTTTGTAGGTATCACCCCCTATTCGGTAAGGGGTGTCATATAGTTAACATCTTATCTATTATTTGCGTAGCGTTTTTTTCAGTTTTTTCAGAAGAAATAGGGGTGGTGGCGATTATTTTTTATCTGAGATCATTGATTTGTTTATAAGTTAATGATGTGCTGCAGAGGGGATGTTGCATGCACTCTGTGCCGACTCTAAGCTTTGACGCTTCGACCTCTTTTTCCGCGTGAACCATGCCGACCCCCAGACCGTCCCTTACGCTCACCTTGTTGCAGGCCCGCGAAGCAGCCATGGCATTTTTCCGGCCGTTGCTCAACGAACATGATCTGACTGAACAGCAATGGCGGGTGATCCGTATCTTGCGTCAGCACGGCGAACTGGAAAGCCATCAACTGGCCAATCTGGCATGCATCCTCAAACCGAGCATGACCGGCGTGCTGTCCCGGCTGGAGCGCGACGGTATCGTCCGGCGCAGGAAGTCGTCCGAAGATCAGCGCCGGGTATTCATCGCCCTGACCGAGCAGGGGCAGCAGTGTTTCGTCGACATGAGTGCGGGGATGGAAAGCAACTACTTGAAGATTCAGGAGCAGTTCGGCGCGGAGTCGCTTGAGCAGTTGCTGGAACTGCTCAATAAATTGAAGAACATCAAGCCCTGATTGACGCAATGTCCTGTATTTGACATCCCCTCCGAGCAAGTCAAAAAAGTCCATTGCCACCATCCGATCACCAGGAAATTGAGCGCACGCTAAGATTGCCTGCAAACGTTTCGATACCAATGAGGCAACCTCACGGGGCTCCGTAGTGAACATCGACACCCGCATCAAATTCCGTCACCTCGTGTGCTTTCTCGAAATGGCTCGTCAGGGCAGTCTGGCGCGGGCGGCGGATGTGTTGGCGGTGAGTCAGCCAGCGATGTCGAAGACGCTCAAGGAGCTGGAGGAACTGCTGGCGGCAAGTCTGTTTATACGCAGTAAAAGTGGTGTGAACCTGACCGAAGCCGGGGTTGCCTTTTTGCGTTATGCCGGGCCCTCGGTGCAGGCGCTGCGTGATGGGGTGAATACCTTGCGCGGTGGCGAATATGCGGCAGGCACGGTTCGACTCGGCGTGTTGTCGACAGTGGAAAGTTTGCTGGTGCCTGAGGTTGTACGGCGCTTGCACGAGCGCCATTCGGCGCTGGTGGTGAGTGTGGTGACCGGGCCAAGCGCCTATTTGTTGTCGCAGTTGCGAGTGGGCGATGTGGACCTGGTGGTCGGCCGTATGACCGATAGCCCGGAGATTCAGGGGCTGACCTTCGAGCATCTGTACAGTGAGTCCATGACACTGGTGGTGCGTCCCGATCATCCCTTGCTGGCCGAGCCACTGGAGCGTAGCGCCCTGGAAGATTTCCCGCTGGTGCTGCCGCTGGCAGGGACGACGATTCGCAAATATGCCGATAGCCTGTTCGTGCAATGCGGCATCAGCCAGTCGCGGCAGCGCCTGGAAACCTTGTCCGTGACCCTGAGCCGTCGTTATGTGTTGTCCAGCGAGGCGATCTGGATCGCGCCTCTGGATGCCGTGCGCCTGGATCTGGCAAGCGGCGAACTGCTTGAGATCAACCTGGGGCAGCGCGAACCGGGTGGTTCGGTGGGGATTTCCAGTAACGCCAGCTTGCCGTTGTCACTGGCGGCCCAGTGGTGCGTCGAGGTGCTGCGCGAGGTAGGGCAGGCGTATCGCGAAGGGTCTTATCCATAACCATTTGGTTATGTGTTGAGGGTGGCTTTTCAATATTCCCCAGCCTTCTGTTGTTTGAAACTGCGCAGGTAGTGCTCCATAAATCAAACAACAGGAGATCGACATGTCTGATGCAGACAGCAGTCGTTTCGTTATTCGTGACCGTAATTGGCACCCCAAAGCCCTGACCCCTGATTACAAAACCTCTGTCGCCCGTTCTCCACGCCAAGCCTTGGTGAGCATCCCCCAGTCGGCCAGCGAAACCAGCGGCCCGGATTTCTCTCTCCTGAAGATGGGGCGGTTCGATAACGACCTGCTACTCAACTTCAATAATGGTGGGCTGCCGGTGGGCGAGAGGATCATCGTTTCCGGCCGGGTCTGTGATCAATATGGCAAGCCCATCCCGCATACCCTGGTGGAGATGTGGCAGGCCAACGCCGGTGGTCGCTACCGGCACAAGAATGATCGCTACCTGGCACCACTGGACCCAAATTTCGGTGGTGTCGGCCGGGCTCTGACCGACCGTGACGGCTACTACAGCTTCCGCACCGTGAAACCCGGTCCGTATCCTTGGCGCAACGGTCCGAATGACTGGCGCCCGGCGCACATCCATTTTTCCATCAGCGGACCATCGATCGCCACGCGCCTGATCACCCAGCTGTATTTCGAAGGCGATCCACTGATCCCGATGTGCCCGATCGTCAAGTCGATCGCCAATCCAGAGGCGGTACAGAGCCTGATCGCCCGGCTCGACATGGGTAATGCCAATCCGATGGATTGCCTGGCCTATCGCTTCGACATCGTGCTGCGCGGCCAGCGCAAGACCCACTTCGAAAACTGCTGAGGAGTCCGTCCATGCCTATCGAACTGCTACCCGAAACCCCTTCGCAAACGGCCGGCCCCTATGTGCATATCGGTCTGGCCCTAGAGGCTGCCGGCAACCCGACACGGCCGGAAGAAATCTGGAATCAGATGGCCAAGCCGGGTGCCGAGGGCGAACAGATTCTGCTGATCGGTCATGTCTATGACGGCAACGGTCACCTGGTACGAGACTCGTTTCTGGAGTTTTGGCAGGCCAATCATGAAGGGGTTTACGACCCGGTCTTTGACTCGGAAAAAACCTTCAACAGCTTCGGCCGAACCGCCACCACCTTCGATGCGGGGGAGTGGACACTCAATACCATCAAGCCGGGCGTGGTGAACAATGCCGCCGGGGTGCCGATGGCGCCGCACATCAATGTGTCGCTGTTTGCCCGCGGGATCAATATTCACCTGCAAACCCGGCTGTACTTTGCCGATGAGCCACAAGCCAACGCGACGTGCCCGGTGCTTAATCTGATCGAGCAACCGCAGCGTCGAGAAACGCTGATAGCGCAGCGTTGCGAGGTGGATGGCAAGGCGGCTTATCGTTTCGACATACGTATTCAGGGGGAGGGTGAAACGGTGTTCTTCGATTTTTAAAACCCGCTTCGCGCCGAGCCAGCGAGTTCAACGGGCCAAGCGTGCAGACAACAAAAAGCCGCTGCCACCCTCACAGGGCGGCAGCGGCTTTTTGTTGTTACAGGTTACTTGCTATCAGGCAGCGCGTAAGCGATCACATAATCGCCGCGATCGGGCGACTGACGCGCACCACCCGCGGTGATGACAACGTACTGCTTGCCTGTTTTCGGCGACACATACGTCATCGGGCCACCCTGGCTGCCCACGGGTAGCCGGGCTTTCCAGGCCTCTTGTCCGTTGGCGGAGTTGAAGGCGCGCAGGTAGTAGTCCTGTGTACCGGCGATGAACACCAGGCCGCCCTGGGTGGAGAGCGTACCACCCAGCGTCGGCATGCCGATCGGCAACGGCAGATGCATCTTGATACCCAATGGGCCAGTGTCCTGGACGGTGCCGACCGGCACTTGCCACGCGACTTTCTGGGTTTTCATGTCGATCGCGGTCAGTGTGCCAAAAGGCGGTGCCTGGCAAGGGATGCCGGCAACCGACAGGAAGCGGTTCTTGTTCACTGCATACGGGGTGCCTTTGAGCGGTACTGCGCCCATGCCGGTGTTCAGTGCTTCACCACCGGAAGAGGTCTTGGCATCTTTCTGCGCCGCAATCATCTGGATCCACAGGCCCAGACGCATGTCGTTGACGAAGATAAAACCGTGTACCGGGTCAGTCGAGATACCACCCCAGTTCATCCCTCCCAGCGAGCCCGGGAAGCTCAGCGAGATATCGGTGCCTGGTGCGGTGTACAGCCCGTCGTAACGCATTTTCTTGAACGAGATACGGCAGAGCAGTTGATCGAACGGCGTTGCCCCCCACATGTCCGACTCGGTCAGCGTTTGCGCGCCGATCGCTGGCATGCCCACCGATTTCGGCTGAGTCAGCGAGTAAGGCTCGTTCGGGATGTTCGAGGTTTTGACCGGAACCTCTTCAACCTTGGTCAGCGGCTTGCCGGTGGCGCGATCAAGCACGAAGATCTGGCCGGCTTTGGTGCCGATCACTACGGCGGGCACCTTGCTGCCGTCGGCTTTGGTGAAGTCGATCAGGCTTGGCTGCATGGGCAGGTCGAAATCCCACAGGTCGTTGTGGACGGTTTGGTAGACCCACTTTTCTTCGCCGGTTGTTGCGTTCAGTGCAAGAACGGAAGCGCCGTACTTGTGGTTCAGTGCCGTACGTTCCACACCGTAGATGTCGGTGGACGAACTGCCCATCGGCAAGAACACGGTGTTCATTGCCGGGTCGTAGGACATCGGTGCCCAGCTGTTGGGCGTGCTGCGCACGTAGGTGCTGCCGGCCGCCGGAGCCTGCTTGTCTTCGGGGTTGCCCGGGTCGAATGCCCAGCGCATCTCGCCGGTGACGACGTCGAAACCACGGATCACGCCACCTGGCATGTCGGTTTGGACGTTGTCGGCGACACGGCCGCCGACAACCACGGTGGTCCCGGCCATCAGCGGTGCCGATGACAGCTGGTAATAGGAATCAGGGACGTCGCCAAGACCTGCTTTCAGATCAACCTGGCCGTTGTTACCGAAGCCCTGGCAGAACTCCCCTGTATCGGCGTCCACTGCAATCAGGCGCGCATCGATGGTGTTGGTCAGCAGACGGCGCTGGCAGTTGGCGCCGGCCGGTATCGACACGGGTTTGACAGGTGTGCTGCCGTCAGCAGGCTGGGCGAGCGCAGCGGTAGCGTCGAAGTAGGCGATACCGCGGCAACGCTGCCAAACACGGGTCTTGGCGTTGATCTCGTTCTTCCACAGCTGTTTACCGGTATCGGCATCCAGTGCGATGAGGTTGTTGTGCGGGGTGCAGATGAACACCTTGTCGCCAACCTGCAACGGTGTCATCTGATCTTCGGCGCCATTGCCGTCGCTGATCGCGATGTCCCCGGTATTGTAGGTCCATGCCGGCACCAGCTTCGAGACGTTGCTACGGTTGATCTGGTCCAGAGCGGCGAAGCGGCCGCCGCCTTCGTCGTTACCGTAGTGTTCCCAGTTTTTCTGGGCCTTGGCAGGGTCGACCGTGGTCAGGCCAGGGCCGTCACCGGTCGGCGAAACAGGGGCATGGGGTACGAACATACCGGCACCACCTGCAACGATGGCGACTGCCAGCACACCGCTCAGAGCGTAGCCACTGCGACCGCTGGCCAGGCTATTGGCCTTGCGCAGATGGGGGTAGACCAATGCCACCAACAGGCTCAGCACGCCCAGGGCGAACAAGCGAGAGATCAGTGGCCAGAAGTTCAGTCCGACATCCGCCAGCGCCCAAATCACGGTCAGCACCATCACCGCCGCGAACAGCCAGGCACCCTGCAGACGCTGCTTGAAGAGCAGTACCGCAGAGACGATCAAACCGAAACCGGCGAGCAGGAAGTACCAGCTGCCACCCAGCGTGGCGAGGTAGCCACCACCGGTTGCGAAGAATAATCCAAATACCAGCACACCGAAGGCGACGACCCAGATGGGCCAGCGGCTGACGGATGCCGAAGGTCGAGACTTAGTCATGTTGCATGATCCTACTGACGCATGAACGTTTGTGGGGAGGGTTAAGAGCAGTGAAGGCAAGTCTGAAAATAGTTGTTAACTATTTGGTTAATTGCGCAAAGATATCAAAAAAAGCGAGCCCTGCGACAAATTGTCATTTGCCGGAAAGGAGAAACACTGTTGCGAATACGGTAACAATCGAGAGAAATGCCCCTGAACACACGGGGCGAGCTGGCGAAGATTGCCTTCAGCCAGGTGTGATTGCCTACCGCAAAGAGCGATAGGCAATGGGGTCGACGTACGCCGATTGCAGGTCCCGCTCCGGGATTTCCCAGATGATTTGCTTTGGCGGCGTTTCTTTGGAAGCCGGGTTGTTGAGGTAGCTGTTTGCAGCGCCAGAGAACGCTCCACCGTCTTTGGCGAAGTTACCCACGGGGGCGCCCAGTGCCTGCTGCAGAAACCCTGCGAAGTTGGAGTTGCGTGAGAATGAAGTGCCGATGAGCGCGGTGTTGGGGAGGTCGGCATCGCCAAAAAGGTCTGCCTCAGTGTCAGGGTTGGCGGCCGACGTAACGGGAAGTTCGTGGGTGCTGGTTTGGGCGACCATGTCGGGTGCGGGTTGCCATTTGAGCGGCAGCCAGTCGATTCCCGCCAGATGGACCAGATCGCCAGGTCGAACCGCGAGCGGGGCATGACGTTCATTGAACGACCTGCTTGGCGTGGCGCTGATGCCCAGGGTCTTCAGGCGCTGTGTGATGGCATCGGCCGCCGTTTTCGCGCCGGATTCGCTCCAGTGCGTATCGGTGCGCAACCAGGCACTGGCCCCCAGTGGCGTCAGCGCAGCGGTGAGGTCCAGATTCGACACGCCGCCCGCATCCAGCTTTGAGGTCCAGGCCTGGATGCGTCCTTCGAGAGCAGCTGGGCGGTGCAGTGTGCAACGCTGCTCGGAAGCGATGCGGCTCTTGTCTGGAACGATGACCACCAGCAGGCTGATACCACGCTGGGAGAGCTGCTGCTTCAGGTCAATCACGGCCTGGGCTTTGGCATCGGCATTGCGCTGCGCTTGATGATTAACCTTGAGCTCATCGGCCAAAAACAACCAGCCAGGACAACCTGAGTGAACCCTCGGCCCGGTGTCACTGAGGAGCAGCCAACTGACTCCGCGCTCCAGCTTGGCGAAGGTCGTGGGGAGGTGAGCGTTCGACAGTTCCTTGGCGAGTCGATGAGTGATATCGCCGTCAAGAATCTGCGAGGTCTGCACTTCACCGGGTAACAGTGAGATCTGCCCTGAAACGATCAGATGGCCAGAGGACAGCAGTCCGACGAACAGGAATATCAGCAGCGCCACGCCTGCCAACCGACTGCTGCGAATCGCCAAATCATCTGGCTGAGTAGGGAGCGGGGGAGGCTTTAGGGTTGTCATCAGAATTGGAAGTACAGGAAGGGTACGGTTTCGCGACTGGCGATCAGTGCGAACGACAGCATGAAACCGGCGATGGGCCAAAGGGCGGTGGTGTGGAGCAATAGGCCGCCCAGTCGTTTCTCACAGTAAGGGTGCAACAACGGTGCAACGACACCGAACACCCCCAGCAAACCCGCAAGGCCGTGTACCGGGCGTAGGGTCGCGGACAGTTCGTCACCGAGGGCAATGCCCTGCAAGCCGAACTGTCCGGCATACAGGCTCAGCGCGCTATGAAAGTCGGGGGCGCGGAACAGTGTCCAGGCCAGGCAGACGAACAGCAGGGTCAGCCCATGGGAAAACACTGGCTGTAACGGGGGCAGGGTAGAGCTGTTCCAGACACGATTCACACACAACGCAATACCATGGGCGCTGCCCCACAGCAGATAATTCCAGCTATCGCCACCGTGCCAGAGGCCGGCGATGGCCATGATCAGGAACAGGTTGCGATAGGTTTTCCAGGTGCCGTTGCGATTACCACCCAGCGAAATATACAGATAGTCACGCAGCCAGCTGGACAGCGACAAATGCCAGCGGCGCCAGAAGTCCTGGATGCTGTTGGCCAGATAGGGACGGTTGAAGTTCTCGGGAAAGTGGAAGCCCAGCATCAATCCAAGACCAATGGCCATGGCGCTGTAGCCGGCGAAGTCGAAGAACAGTTGCAAGGAGTAGGCAAGGCAGCCGATCCAGGCGTCAGAGAAACTTGGGTTCTGCACATTGAACGCCACATCGACCACCGGCGACAGGGTGTCGGCCACCAGGACCTTCATGCTCATCCCGACCATGAACCGGCGTGCGCCCAGCGAGAAATTCTGCCAGTTGAAGTGACGCTGATTCAGCTCACGCCGAACCCAGTCATAGCGAATGATGGGACCGGCGACCGAATGGCCGAACATCGAAATATAGGTGGCGTAATTAATGAAGCTGCGTTCGGCCGGCACGGTGCGGCGGTGTACATCCACCAGATAGGAAATCGCCTGCAAGACGATAAACGATAGCCCGGCCGGCATGATGACTCGCTGCCAGTCCAGCGGCATGGCGCCAGACCAGGCAAGGGCATCGATCAACGTACCGGCGACGATGTTGGCGTACTTGTACCAGCACAGCACCGCCGTGTTGAGCACGATCAATGTCACGAGTAGCCGCACGCGACCCTTGTCTTTTTCCCGCAAGGCGTCAATCAGCAAGCCGCCGGCCCACGCCGTGATCGTCAGCACCACATGCACTGCGAGGAACCGAGGGCTCAACCAGCCATAGAACAGCCAGCTGCCGATCAGTAACGTGACATTGCGCCAGGCGGCTGGGCACACTGCATAGCTGCACAAGAACAGCGGCAGGAACAACGTCAGAAACTCGAGAGAGGCAAAAACCATGGTGGTGGCGCGATCCGATCAGTGGGCCAGGACGTCAGTCGCGAGCAACAGGTGCGGGCCATTTGCACCAGGCAGCAGCACAACGCTGTAGCGCTCGCCGGCCTTGAGCTGGCCGAGGTCGAGTGGCGCACCGACATTGGTTTGGGCGCAGACCAATTGAACCGATAGGGTGACCGGGTTGATCGCTCGGCGTTGCACGCTGCCGTCGGCCACCTCCTTGAACAGGTCGGTATTTTTCCCCGCAGCACGCAAACCGGCCTGGGTGCACGCTGGATCGGCGCTGATAAACGCCAGCGAGGCTCTCAGGCTATTGAAATCGTCGGGTTGCTCACGGATGACGACCTGACGGATACCTTGAGCGCTATCTGGCAAAGCGATCACACTGGCGAATTCGCCTGCTGCCACCTGGATGTCCAGCGGCTGGCTTTTGCCGTTGCGTTCCAGGGTGCCCTTGATCGGTTGGTTGGCGGGCACGGGCAGGTAGTCGGACACGGCATTCGAACCCTCGAGCCTGAGGCTGGCCCGCGAGCCTTCGGCCAGCAGCTGCAAGGGGCGGTCGGCGGCGTTGATAAAGCGCAAGAAGGCCGAGTCCTGATCCGGGCCCGTCGGGTACAGGGCAATGTCGGCGGCCTGGGCGTGCAGGCTCAGCATCAAGGGCGCGAACAGCGCCCAGCCACATGCGGATCGAGTCATTTGCCGGCTCCTGTGCTGCTGACGGTGTCGGCGGGCAACTTGGCCAACGCACCACCAATCGCAGTGCCCCAGGCTTGATAACCGGCAACGGTAAAGTGCTGCCCATCGGTGGTGATCCACTGCCCGGGTTTGGAGAACGTCAGCGAATCGATGTAGGTGCAAGGCGCCACGTTCGCGGCTAAAAACTGCGACATCAACTGGGTGCGGGCATCATTCTTCTGGTACATGCCACCGGCTTTGCCCCAGGCCGGGCCCACCCAGGCGCAACGGGTCCCGGTGGCCGCGATGGCCTTGGCCAGGCCGGTGACGCTTTGCCATGCCCAGGCCTTCGGAAACACGGGCTTGTCGTAGGACGCCATGGTGTCGCCGATGATCAGTACCACCAGGTCGGGCTTGTCGGCGGCGATCAGGTCCTGGATCGGTGTGGTGGTGGCGTCACGACCCTTGATCACCATCTTGTCGTTGCCTTTGCGCTCGGCACCGCAGTCGACCTTTTTACTGATCAGCCAGTCGCCGGCGCTGGCGCCACAGGCACCGATGGAGTGAACCAGGGCGCCTTGGCGAGTCAGGTTGTCGTGCAGCGGCTCCAGCAAATGGTCCGCGAGGCTCATATGGCTCTCCCCAAGAACAAGGAGCGTCAGGCCGGCAAGGGCAGAAGTGGGCATCGGAAACTCCAGAATGATCAGTTGGAATAAGGTGAGGCGTACGGACTGACCGGCAAGCTCATGGGGCCGCTGATGTCCTCGAACAGGTAACGCAAAGACAGGGCGCCGCTGAATTGTTGGTAGTCGTGGGCGTTGTCCAGGCCCAGATTGGCGCCCAGCAGGAAGTTCGAAGCGACCTTGTATTCAGCCGCTGCGGCGACGCTGTAGCCGATCCCGGTTTTGTTTTGCCCGGCGTAACGCAGGCCCGAGGCCGCCTGCAGGGCTTTGTCGGTCGGGAAATAGTCGACACTGTCTTGCTCGAAATGCTGCACGCCGACCGAGCCCTTGACTTGATACGTCAAGCGCCCGGTGCGTTGTGCCCAGGTCACCGGTACGCCCAGGGCGAAGAACGTCTGCGGACTGAAATAGCCGCCGTGGCCATAGGTGAAATAGTCCTGATTGTTCGCGTAGCTGATGCCGGTCATGCTCAGGCCGACGGTCAGCTTGCTGTCCGTTGCATTTTGCAGGTACCAGTAGATGCCGCTGCCCAGTTCACTGCGGCTGTTGGATTCGACATGGTTGCCCAATAGCTGGTGCCAGGAGGCGTAGCCATAGGCGCCGACTTCACTGTCGTCATAGCTCAACTGGCCGCGCCCGCCGTTGGCGGTCACACCGCCCCAGGACTGCCCGCTGCGTTTGTCCGTGGTGCCGGCAAACGAGGTGACGCTGTCAGTCACCGGACGCCGGGAAACGCTCACCCCGTAGCGGACATTAGAGGAGTCGCTTATGGGGCGATCAACGCTGATGCCGCCCGTGGCGGTGGAGTATTTGAAGCCGAGCGGGGTGGTGCCGAGATCGGCCTTGAGCCCTTCCGCGGGCCGTTGGATAGCGACGGAAAGACCGACACCCTCGGCTTTTTGCGAGCCGGCGCCTTCGCTCTGCGCACCGCTACCGAAGCGCTGCAGTGCTTCGCCGCTGGCACTGCCGGCGTTCAGCGAGACCGGTGTCACGCGCAGGGCGACGCGGCTTTCATCCAGCGGGATATTGATTTCCAGCGGCGTTTCAATATCGGTCAGTTTGCTCAACCCCGACTCACTGTTGTTGCTGCGAATGCTCACGCCCTGGGTGACGTAGGCACTGCGCTCCTGAAGGATTTTATTCAGCGCCAGTTGTGCGGGGCTGATGTCTTCACTCACCAGCGCTGCGCGCGGCAGCTGCGACTCGAATGGATTGCTCGCCTGCTGGGGCCTTGGCAGGGCGTCGATGCCAAAAGGGGAGGTAGACCTCACGCTGCCCGGCATTTCCTGAGCCGGTGGCGGGATCGCTGCCAGCAAGGTGTCGCGACTGACCTCGCTACGTGGCCCCGACACCCCCGCAAAAGGGTTGGGTGCCACCGTCGAACCGGCCAGTTGGCCGCTCTGGCTTCTGCGTTTCTCGCTCTGTTCGATGGCCACTGCCTTGCGCAGCAGATCGGTCGCCGTGCCGGTCTTGCCCATGTTCTGGTAAAGGCGGGCGGCCTCGGTCAGCGTTTGAGGGTTACCGGATTCGGTCTTGAGCAGCTGTTGCAGTACCTGTTCGGCAAAGCCTGTGTCATGTGCCAACACCGCCGCGTCGGCGGCACCCAACAGCAGTTGTGGGTCGTTTGGCTGACGTTGTAACAGCGGCTTGTAGAGTTCGAGGGCTTTTGCCGTGTCGCCGTTGGCCGAATACATTCGTGCCAGCGCCGCGACGGCGGCGCTGTCACCGGGACGTTGCGCCAGCGCGGGCGCCAGCGTGTCATACGCGCTGGCCAGATTGCCTTGTTCGCGTAGATGGTCAGCCTGGCGGATGCGATAGAGATGGAGCAGGTCGTCGAAACGCTTGCGAGTCGGTGCGTTCAAGGGCTTGTTCTGAAGGTCGCGCAGAATCTCGTTGACCTGGGCGTCTTCCCCGGACTCAAGCAGGACCGAGGCGTATTGCAGGATGAAGTCCGCCGAGGGCGCAGCGGTGTGTTGCAACTGGCCGCGCATGAGGGCCAGCGCTCGGGTCGGCTCGCCGATCTCGACATAGGCCGAGGCCAGGCTCGCCGTGCGATCTGGACTGTTGTTGGCCATCGGCTGAGTACGATCGAGCAAGGTCAGGGCTTCCTGGCGCTGTCCGCGCTTGCCCAACCCGATCGCCTGGCTGAGTTGCAGGTTGAGGCTGACATCAGCGGCCAGTGCTTCCATGTCCGGGGTGCGCTGGTCGGGGCGCAAGCGTCCCAAGGTTGCCTGGGCGGCTTTCCACTCACCCATCTGGACCGACAGCAAGGCGCTGACGTAAAGCGCATCGGCATTGTCGGGGTGGGCCTGGAGCATGGTGTTGATCAGGTCCCGAGCCTTTTGCGGTTCGCCCATCGCCAGGTTCAGGCGGGCCAGGGCGAAACGTGTCCAGACGTTGTCCGGTTCGTAGCGCAGCGCGTCTTGCAAGGCGTTGCGCGCAGCGGGCAGGTCGTTGCGTTGTTCGGCGAGGGCGGCCAGTTGTGTCGCGCGCAAGGCTTGCAGGCGTGCGGACTGGCCGGTCTTTGCCTGTCCGGTGGCTGGCAGGCTGTTGATCAGTTGCAGGGCTTCATCGTTCTTGCCGCTCTTGAGCAGCACATTGACCAACCCTTCCTGTGCTCGAGGGTCGTCGCGGCGCAGATTCAAAATTTGCCGATAGTTGCGCTGAGCCTCATCGAACTGGCCCGCGCTGGCCTGAATATCCGCCAGGGCGAGGAGAGCATCCGCCCCGTTTGGATTCTGCCGCAGCGCCTGGTTCACCAAGGCCTGTGCCTGGGCTGTCTGGCCTTTGGCCTGGGCATCGCGGGCCTGCTGCAACGCAGACCAGTAGCGCACTTCGTTCAGCGCCACTTGCCAGCGGCTGCCGTTGTGTTGTCGCGTGGCCTGCCCCAGGAGCTTTTCCGCTTCGGCCAGTCGCTGTTGCTGCTGGCGAATAACTCCAAGGCCGCCCAGCGCGTCAGCGTCATCGGGCTGGGTTTTCAAGCGTGCTTGAAACGCCTGTTCGGCGGTGGCCTGGTCGCCTGCTTTGAGCGCCTTCAGGCCGCGCGCGACTTCGGCGGGCGGTTGCCATTCCTTGGTGGTCGTCGTTGCCGGCTGTTGCTTGCCCTTGTTCATCTGCGCGCGGATTTCCACGTCATCCGGATGCGTCTTGAGGTACGCCTCGAACAACGGTACTTGTGCCGGATTGGGCGGACCGATCCAGGTCAGTGCCAGGCGCCAGCTTTCGTCGGCATCACCGGCAATGTCGGTACGCTGGGTCAGCGCGGCCAGTGCACGAATGCCCTCGGCACGGCTGTCTTCACGACGGACCAGATGCTTGGCGTAAAACAGCGCGACGATCGAGTCGTTGGGCATCTCACGTTGCAGGCGCTGGAATCCGCTGCGTGCTTCAGCCCAGTCAGCCTGATTGAAGGCAAGGTTGTTGTAATACTCGCGGCCGATCGTACCTTGAGGTGGGCGGCCATCGAACAGCGAGCGAAACACGGCGGTCGCCTTGTCACGCTCACCGGCATCGACGAGGCGCCGAGCCTCCTCCAGGCGCTGCTGGTTCTGCGGTTGGGCCACGCCGATGTCCTGCGCCAATTGCAGGGCCTGTCGAGGCGTTGGCTGGATGGCTTGCAAGCGGGCGAGGTATTGCTGCGCCTGTTGTGGCTTGCCCTGTTGCACGCCGATCAAGCCCAGGCCATAGAGTGCGTCAACCTGGACCGGGTCCAGCAGCAGGACTTTCTGCCAGACTTCCGTAGCGCGTTGAGGGTTGTTGTGCGACTGCCAGTAATGCCCTTGCTCGACGAGTAACGTCTGTGGCGTCGGACTTTGAGCGTGTGCAGCAGCCGTCCATGCGCTCATGACGGCGATGGCTAGCGTGCGGTGGTGCGCGTGCATGCGGTCTCCCAGGAGAGTTTCAGCGTTCCGTCTTCCCGGAATCGGTAATGTTTATCTGCCCAGCCGAGCGCGAACAGGCTAAGCATGAAGTTGTAGTAACGCGGCGGACTGGCGTCGGCATCAGGCCTGGCCAGCGCCTCTTGCAAGGCGAGCTCCACGCGCTGGCGTTGTTGATCGGCCAACCGGGGATGCCCCTTGGCCTCAAGGTAGGGAATCAGTGCAGCCCAGAATCCGAACGGGCTCTGACCCTGAACACTGCCGTGGAGAGTCCGGACTGTTTCCGGGGGGGAGCCCGTCGCGACAGTGCTGCGAGCCATGCCGTCCAGCCGTTTGAGCAGGAGCGCTGCCAGCGGTTCGGAGGCGTCACTCATGCCCAGCCAGAGGTACGCGCGAATGGCATCGTAGCTGCCCGTGTCGCCGTTGATCGGGTCGCTGACGAAGACACCCGATTGCGCTGAAGTGCCTTGATAACCGACCCAGTCAGCGACAAAACCGTGGTGGCTTGATTGGGCAATCATCGTCGCGGTGTTGTTGGCAATCGCTTGCCAGGGGCCGTTGGGAGCTTCCTTGGCCAGCCGCCGTAACAGTGGCAGTGGCAGGTAGCTGGGGTTCAGGCGCCAGAGAGCATCCGGCAGGACGAAGCCCTGTGGTCCAGGCAATACCATCGGACCCAGCCCGGGCAGCGTGACGACCAATTGCGCTTCAATCGTCGCCATCAGGTGCAGGGCATCCTGGCGATAGTCCGGCCGATGCCACAGGCGTGCGGCTTCGAGGAGGGCGTAGGCGATCCACAGGTCGGCGTCGGCAGCCGAGTTGGCGTCTTGCAGGCGCCACTGACCGTCCGTGCCTTGCCCCCATAACCAGCCTGGCAGGCGAGTGGCGGTGGTGGAGCCTGCGAGGTTGGCTGATGTCCAGCGCCAGAGTTTGTCAAAGCGTGCCTGATCGTTGCCGATTAGTGCGAAGAGCATGCCGTAGGATTGCCCTTCAGAAGTGCTGTGATTGTTCTCCAGGCTCGATTCCAGAACCCGGCCGTCGGCCTGGACGAAGCGCGTTGCGTAGGTTTGCCACAGTGGCCAGGCCGGCAACTCACAGGGAGTTGTGGCGGCTATCGCAGGCACCGGCAGGGCGAGCGCAAGCACAACGCTCAACCTGCGCACGTTACCGCGCAGGCACTGGCGAAGTGAAACCGCCCGGCTGCTCATGGACGACACAGGCATGCGCAGCTCATTGGCCAAGACGACGTTTGGCCCGTAAGCGCAGGGCCAGGTAAGTCATCGAAGCAAGCAGCAGGACCCCGAGGAGCGTGAACAGCATGAGCGCCATTATGTTTTGCGAGAGGTACCACTGCAGATAGCGCAATGGCCCCAGGCTCCCGACGTAGTAGTCCTGTTCGGCGACCAGCGATTTGACATGCTTGCCCTTGACCACCACCAGACTGCCCTGCAACTCGTGGGCGTTTTCTTCGTTGCTGAGCAGGGCGTTGGTCACGTCGGCCAAGCCGTTGGGCCTTGCGCTGGCGATAAACACAACACTGCGCCCACTCTTGAGCGGCGATTCGAATCCAGTCAGATAAGCACTGCCGTCGTCAGCGCTGAACCTGAAGCTGCTGCGCGCTTCACGCAGATTGGTTTTCGTATCCGGGCTGATCCAGTTGCGCAGACGCAAGGGCAGGTCAGACAGTTCAAAGTACTGCGCAGCAGCTTCGTCCTTGGCCGGCAGCAGGCTTTGCCATTGCTCCAGCAGCGGCTGATTGTTGCCCGAGGCGAGCACCAGCAGATCCCGGTCGCTTTGCTCGGCCACCTGGTCGGCGTGGACCACCTTTACGCCGGTGGCCGGATAACCGGTGGAGTCACCGAAGCGGCCCAGCACGGTCAGATAGGCGCTCAGATCGGCCGGGCCTGGCTCATTGGGCAGGATCACCGATGTTTCAGAAAGGTCGGCCATGCGGGTGAACGGGAAGCCGCTGTCCTTGAACACCCCGAGGTTGGGCATGGCCATGAAGTGTTCGTATTGGCTGAGGTCCAGGGTCGAGTCCGGGTCGATCACACCGCGCATGTTGTCGATGATGATGTCGCGGCAGTCGCCCTGTTTGATGTAGTCATACATAAAGCGAAATTGCAGGCGTGATTGCAGCGCTACGGAATTGAGCGGCAACAGCATGCGCGACGTGCGGGCCAGGCTGTCGTCGGTTTTGAGCATCGCCAGCAGGCTGTCGCTGCTGCCGAGTTTCTCGATCGAAGGCAGATCGATCGACTTGATGAAGGTATCGTTGAAGTGGACCAGCAACGAGGAATTGGTGGAGACCGGTTGCGGCGTATAGCGGTACTTCAGGTCAAGTTGCGCGCCAGGCTCACGCCAGTTGAACAGGTCGGGTGGCAAGCGCAGCGCAACCGTCATTTGTCCCGGGTTGTAACCCGACACATTGAGTTCTGCGGGCTTCGCCAGCTCACCCAGGCGAACCGGGCGGTCGGAGGGCAGCCAGTTAGGCGCGTCGTACGGTCGGCGTGGCTTGAGCGAGTCGATCCGGTCGATCACCACGCTCTGCCCGGAAAAGGCCGAGCCACCGAGGGCCAGCGCGGTCGCGGCGACCTTGAGATCGGCGCCATCGCGCCCGGAGACGATCAACAGTTTGCCCTGAGCATCATTCGGGTTGCTCACGAGTGTCAATGTCGGCCCCGTGGCCGCTTTGATCGGCAAGCCACTCAAGGCCGTCGATTCGCCACTGCTGACAAACACCACGGCGTTGCCTTTGGCCGGCAGGCTGGTGAGGCTGGCGGGGAAGGTTGCGCCGCGGTAGCTGGCCAGGGCGCCAAACCAGGACGACAGGATACCGGCGGCCTCAAGCTCAGGGCCGCCCGGGCGCGCAGTGAACACGAAGGGCAGCTTCAGGGGCGAAGCGTCTCGACGATCGAACAAGGGCAGAGGCAGAGCGGACAGGTCGTTGGGCTGTTTAATCGAGGACACCTGGAGGCTCAGCTGGCTATCGTTGCCGATCTTGGCCCACAGGCTGGAGTGCAGAGGGTCTTCACATTGCATCGTGTAGTGACCGATGAACTGCAGGCTGAGCCGGTTGAATTCGGTGATGGTCTGCGGCGGAATCTGCACGGTCCGGGTCTGCAATTTACCGGCCTCTTCCTTCGGGAGGGGCAGGCTGGCGGCCACTTGATCGTTGATCAGCACGTTGATTTGCGAAAGGTCGGCCAGCAGCGCCGGTGAATAGCTGTACTGCAGCGTGACCTGCGCAGCCGTGACGACTTCATCCGCGCGCACATTGAAGTTCACACTGTCGGTAGCCTCCACGCCTTTAAGGTTCATCGAATAGCTTTTGCCCAGCTCCTTGAGGGTGCGGGTATAGCTGTTGCTCGGGGCATCGGTCCCGGGCAGCGATGCGACTGGCATCACCGCCGGCTCTGTGGCACTGATGGGGGTGGTAGCACTCAACGCCCAGTCGCTCCAGCCCACTAGTGAGCAGGCGAGCAGCATGAGTGAGCGACGAGGAGGAAAGGTCCGGCGAGTGGAAGGCTTCAAGATCGTTGCGTGTCCGCGGTGGGGTCGATGGGTGATGGAGTGGCCGGGCGTTTGCGCAGCAGCGCCTGGCTGTCCTTTAGGGTGGCAACGAACAAGCGCAGGATGGCGCGCAAGCCAATGCTGCTGACCTCGCGCAACGCTGACATTGGCGCGTCGAGGCGCCCGTTGCCCCACGTGTTGGCCCAGGTGTCGGCCCGTGAAAAGGTCAGTCGCACCAGCTCACTTTGCTGGCGCAGGGTCAAACCCTCGAATTTCACGCCTGCCACGTTGTCGTTGCTGAAGATCGTTGTTGCGGGAAAGAGGCTTGAGGGAGGGGTGCGCAGAATGCACAGCCGCAGCTTCTCTTTGGCGCTGAGCTGAACCTGCGGTGGCAGTACCAGACCCACGCCGTTTTGTGAGAAATCCCGGGTTATGCAATCGAACGATGTGCCGTCTTCGCGATAGACGCGCACGGGCAGATCCGCGGGCACCCTGGGCTCGTTGCGCACTTGAGAGGACTCAGTGGCCACCGCCACGGCGGTGCTGACGATGATGATGTTGTACACGGTCCAGACCAGGTTGATCAGCAGGGTAGTGACCTCGGCCGAATCACTCCCGACCAGTTTCACCACGCCGATCGCCAGACCGATCATGTTCAAGGTCAGCAGGACGATGTAAGGCCGCGCGAGCTTCCAGTTGAAATAGTCCTTTTCGACGGTGCCGCCCTTGTCGGTTACGTTGAATTTGCCCAGCGAAGGGCTGATCAGGGCCAGCAGTACCGGTCGCATGATGTGCCAGGCCAACACCGACTCATACACTTCGTTCCAGAAGGAATGGCGGAAGCGCCCCTGGATGCTGGAGTTGGTCAGGCTGGAGTGGAAAATATGCGGCAGCACATAGACCGTGACCATCAACGCCGAGGCATGGAAAATCTGCGCGTCGAAAAAAAGGTAGGCCAATGGTGCGGTCAAGAACACCAGACGGGGCAGGCTGTAGAAAAAATGCATCATGGCGTTGAGGTAGCAGATGCGCTGCCCCAGGTTCAGTCCTTTGCCAAACAAGGGATTGTCGGTCCGAAAAATCTGCACCATGCCCCGCGCCCAGCGTATGCGCTGGCTGATGTGTCGGGAAAGGCTTTCGGTGGCCAGTCCCGCCGCTTGTGGAATGGCGAGGTAAGCGGTGTTGAAACCACGGCGATTGAGCTTGAGTGCCGTGTGCGCATCTTCGGTCACGGTCTCGGTGGCGATGCCGCCGACTTCCAGCAAGTGAGTCCGCCGGATGACCGCGCAGGAGCCACAGAAGAATGCCGCGTTCCACAAGTCGTTGCCGTCCTGCACCAGGCCGTAGAACAGCTCACCTTCATTGGGTACCGAGCGAAAGGTATCGAGGTTTTTTTCGAACGGATCGGGTGAGTAGAAAAAGTGCGGCGTTTGCAGCAACGCCAGGTTCGGGTCCTTTAAAAACCAGCCCATGGTGATTTGCAGGAAGGAGCGGGTGGGTACGTGGTCGGCGTCGAATACGGCAATGAACTCGCCATCGGTGACTTTGAGTGCCTCGTTGAGGTTGCCGGCCTTGGCATGTTGATTGTTGTCGCGGGTGATGTAGTTGACACCAATCTGCTGACAGAAAGCCTTGAATTCCTCCCGGCGTCCGTCATCGAGCACGTGCACCCGCAGTTTGCCCTCGGGCCAATCAATGGCCTGAGCCGCGAGTACCACCAGTTTGACGATACCCAATGCTTCGTTATAGGTGGGAATGAACACATCCACCGTCGGCCATTCAGCGGGTGGCTGTTGCAGAAACTGCGGCTTACGTTGCAACGGCCAGGCGGTCTGTATATAGCCGAAGACCAGGACGAGCAAGGCATACAGTTCTGCCAGCACCAGCCCGTAGCCAAATACGGCATCCTGCCAGTTGTCGAAGTCCAGGGTGTCGGACAGGCGCCAGTACATGTAACGCAACGAAGCGATCAGCGAGAGGGTGATCAGGGTCAGGATCGCCAGACGCCCGGTTTGCTTGCGGATGATCAGGCTGGCGGCAAAACAGACGGAGGCAAACACGGCTTGGGAATACAGATTCTGCGGTGCAGTGAGGATACCCAGCACCAACAATGCCGCAATCAGCCCGCCTGAAATTTTCAGGCCCAGGCGCCAACGCAGGGGCCATTGACTGAAGCGATCCTGGAAGCTATCCAGTAGCTTCTGCAACCACCAGGTCTTTGCAGGTAGCTGATTCAGCTGGACGGTCATAGCGTGCCCTGCTGGCTGGAAGCATCCGCGAAAAGCAGGGCATGGACCGCGCCTGATAGCGACAGAATGTCCTGACAGCCAATGCTCTCAGGTGCGTACTGCAACAGGTCCCGACCATAGGCCAGCGACTCGTTGAACTGGTGATCGAGGCGAATCGTCCCGATCAGGTCAGCGCCGAGCCGTCGCTGAAACAGCACGCCCATGTCCCTGCTGAACGCACGAGAGTCATCCCGTTGGTTGAGCACATACCGCTGCCGCTGTGCGCGTCGCGGGCTGGTTTCCAGCCACTGGGTCATGGTGTCCAGTGCCAGGTAGGAGGCCGCGTCGGCCACCGTCATCACCAGCACCAGATCGGCAGCGTCGAGTGCCTGTTGCGAATAGACGGTCGCGCCCGAAGGCGTATCCAGGATCACGGTATCGTTTTCGCTGAGGTTCATTGACGCCAGGTGCTGGCTCAACCAGTCAGCATCTTCAAGCAGCATCTGCCTGAGCAATCGGCGTTCGTTCAGCTCGCCAGTGCCGAAGGGCAGGCACTCACTGTCACTAAAGCCCGGCAGGCGATGAACGCCCCAGTCGGCGTCCTGCTCTTTGAGCTGGATCAGCCCGGGAGCCGGCCTGGTGATACCCAAGTGGCTGGACAGCGCGTTCTGAGGGTCCAGATCAATCGCGATGACTCGCCCGCCAGGGTGCCGAAGGGTTTTCGCGAGGCCAGCGGCGACGGTACTTTTACCCACCCCACCATTCGCTGAAACGATGGCAATGACCTTCGCCTTCGTCCGCTTGTGAATCGTTTCTGGCAGACCGTCTCGGCGAACCTGGTTGAGTTCTCGCAACAGGTCGCTCAAACGCTGACGGTCACCCGTAGCAGAACTCGCAAGTGGTTCGGTCAGGGGAGGGGGCTTGGGCGATGGTGGCGAGGGGACAGTATTTTTCACCGGTTCGACCGGCGGTTCTGGCTCAGCCACCGCAGGTATGACCGGGTCGTCTTTGAAATCTTTATAGTTTGGTTGTATTTCCTGGTAAGTCTCTGCGTTTGCGCCAAAACGTGTAAAGAGTTTCGTAATGTCATCTACATATTTCATGCGTTGTACCAGGAATGAAATAACTTAGAAACTCAGCATTCCATTAACTTAACAAAGTTGATGCGTCGTCTAGGCGTTGGCAGAGTGCCATTAATTTAGGGTTTCCATGTAGGTGTGTCAATAATTGTTATAAAAAGTCAGCGAGTCATGTTGGTGTTTGTCCAAGTATTATTTGTGTGTTGTGATATTTGTAGAAAGTGTGAGTGTTAAAGTGCGCCAAAATAATAACTGTCCAGTGAGGTGTGGTGCGGTAACAGGTAATAAGTGCATTTATCGGAAGAAATAATTTCCGAATATTCTTGTTTTAGGGATAAAAGAAATCTCTTCGATTTCAATGGGGCCGAGTGTGAGTCGCGTTTTTCGCTAAAGTTATTGTTCTATTGGCTTTCGTTGAAGCTTGTGAAAATTGAAAAGAGCAACATCGGTCTCTTTTTTATGGTTGCCAAGTTTCACCACTGCTAGCACAAATGTATCTCTGTGTATCCAGACCGCATGCCGATACGGAGTGTTTCTTTTATGGGCGGTTGGTGACACATCCGGGATACCTGATCGGCGTCAAATGAACTCCATCGAGACATCGTTCAATAGTTCAACCACCCAAGGAGTTTCCAATGAAAAAAGTAATGGCCGCTCTGGCCTGCACCGTTAGCCTGATCATCGGCGCCAACGCGTCGGCGCAAACTGAAAAGCCTACTGTCGTCCTCGTACACGGCGCCTTTGCCGATGCTTCGAGTTGGAATGGTGTGGTGAAGATCCTCGAAAAAGATGGCTACCCCGTTGTGGCCGCCGCCAATCCATTGCGCAGTGTGAAGAGCGATGGCGCTGCTGTTTCTGCGTTGCTCGATGGCATCAAGTCGCCTGTTGTGCTGGTCGGCCACTCCTACGGTGGCAACGTCATCAGCGAAGCGGCCAACGACCATGCCAATGTAAAGGCACTTGTTTACGTCGCCGCCTTCGCGCCCGAGGCGGGCGAAACGGTCGCCGGGCTAGCCGGAAAATTCCCGGGGAGTACCCTCGGCCCAACCCTCGCAGCGCCTGTCGCACTGGCTGATGGCGGCAAGGATTTGTACATCCAACAGGACAAGTTTCACGATCAGTTCGCCGCTGACGTCCCCGCCGCGCAGGCGGCATTGATGGCGGCGACTCAGCGCCCGGTCACCGAAGCGGCGCTGAACGAACAGTCAGGTACACCCGCCTGGAAGCACATTCCGTCCTGGTACATCTATGGCGACAAGGACAAGAACATTCCACCGCAGGCCATGGAATTCATGGCCAAGCGAGCCGAGGCCAAGGTGGTGAAAGTCGTTAAAGGGGCTTCCCATGTCGTGATGGTTTCAAACCCGGAGCCGGTAGCCCGGCTGATTGAAAAAGCGGCTGCGGCGATGTGATTCCTGCGCTTGTGAAGTGTAGGTAGGCAGAGGGTCAAGTATCGAATCAAGGCATCAAGTGAGGAACTCACTTGTGCCTTGATCGATTTTTGAACGGGTGGTCGTCAGTAAGTTGATCAGCCGGTGAGCCTCTGCGCCGAAGCATTTCACCGGCTTGCCGTAGCGACGCCTCGCAAGGCGCCGATCTGTTTAACCCCTTAGAACCAATAATGCAGGCCGAGCATTAATGACTGGGCGCTGTAGTCAGTACGCACATCGCCTTGGGGCAGGCCCTGAATGTCACCGAAGTGCGCATCGCGAGTCTTGAGGTATCGATAATCCAGGGACATGGACCATTGTTCGGTGAGTTCGTAACCTACCCCGGCGCCGAGTTGATAGGCCGATACAGTGTCGCGATGAGTGCCGCCGAACTGGACGCCGCCGGCTTCCAGGCCACTGACCGACAGCGTGGTGTAACCCAGGCCGCCGCCGATGTAAGGGGTGAACCGACTGAAGGGTGCTGGCAGGTTCAAGACGTCATACCAGAGGTTGGCCATGACGCTGGTGGCTTCCTCTTCGCCTTTACCGTCGATGCTCCCGCCGCCTTCATAGACCCGGTTATTGAATTGGGTCAGGGTGTTTTTGCGGTAGCTGAGTTCCACTTCAGGTCTGAGCCCGATGGGGAATCGCCAGCCCAGTGCCAGTCCGGTGGCGTAGCCGGAGTGTAACGGTTGGTTGAATTCCATTTCGACAAAGTCGAGGTTGTTCTGGTTAAGGTCCTGCGGAGCCACCCAGTTCAGACCACCCATGACACTGACATAGGGGCCGAGCGTGTCGGCGGAACTGGACTCAGGGGCAATAAGGCCCATGCCAATGACGCCCATCACGAGATACTGAGGTTTTTTAAATAGGTTCATGCTCGGTCCGAAGTGTGCCGTTATCGATAAGTAAGCGGGGGGTGTTAGGGAGCGAGCGTTCAACACGCTCCCTCCCGGGATATTTCATACACGGTGCAAATGCTTTCCAGGTTTTTCGAGCCCTGGGGTACTGATGGCGTTCGCTCGTTGTTCAGCCAGCGTGCACAGGTTGCGCAGTGCCGTGGTCATTGCCGCGGTCAGCATTTTGCGTAGCAGCCCGCGGTATAAAAAACTCAAGGGGCCAGAGATCTTCGCGCTATGGATGACCTGGGTTTCATTCGGGGAAAGTCTGCGCATCTGGTGATCGAACTCAAGGTCGATCCAAAGCAGTCTTGCCGTGTTCCGATAGCTTTCATGCAGCTTCACTGCTTCCAGTTTCAGCGGCATATTCAGGCCATTTTTGAGGACGCATTTGCCTCGTGTTCCAGGTTGAAACGGGCCATTGAGCTCACACTGGCGAACGTCGGTATCCCATAGCGGCGCTTCTGAAAAATTGCTCCAGATATTCCAGATTTCAGCACGCGGCGATTTGACTATGACTTGCACTTTGACATCGTTCACGGCGACACCTTGATTGTTGGGGGCACGGTCATGCGGGAGAGTGGGATCAATTGAGTGCCTCAGGCCGCGGGTGCGGATTGACTCAGCACTTGAGCTGTAATGCTGGCTTGACCGATTTTTTCGCCCCGGTTGAACAGGTCGATATAGATGCGGTTGGTTTTGAACGGCTGCTGTGCGTCAAAACCGGCTTGCGGTGCCAATGACAGCGGACTGTTCCTGGGGATTGGCCGATCCAGGGTGAAACTCAAGGCCAGCAGGTTCATCGGGGTGTTGAGTGGAATCCGCAGATGGCTGTGGGCAATCTGCATGTAGCACTGGCGGGCAACTTCGAGGAAATACACCATCGAATGGTGCTCGGGGTCGCCCTCCTGGAAGAAGTGCTCATCCGGCAGTTTGAGCGTGTCCACGCTCAAGCCCTGAGCGATGCCGCTCATGTCACTGACGATGACGTTTTCTTCCCTGGCCTTGTGCAGCAAGGCCTTGTCGCGGCAGCGAGTGGCCGTGAACTCGCCGGCGGGCGATTTCTCGAACGCCGAGCTGTAGGCCATCCCAAGGACGCAGGTGCACATCAGCTTTCCGGCTTGCATCACCTTGGCATTGAACACATGCGGGTCTTTACCCTGTTCCAGATGCAGATCGATCACACCCTGCTTTTGTACGTATTGCTGGAACTTGATATTCAGGGTTTTGACATAGGCGACCCGTCCACTCAGTGGCGGCATGGCAAGTTCAATCAATTGCAACACGCCCTCAAGCAATAAAATGCCGGGGATGTGATCAAGAGGGTGATCGAAGAAATAAGGGTGCGCTTCATTCACCACGAGCTGGGCACGCAGTGACTGGGGGCCGCGCTGGACGTTGGTGATTACGACGTTTTCCGGGCAACGTTGCCAGTGCGCCGGGCGCTGGGCTTCAGTGCCACGGTGCAGGGCGAAAAGACTCTCCATGGCGCGAACCCGGACACGCAACCCTGAGAGCAGGGTGTTGGTCAGCATGTCGCTGAGTTGCAACACATCGACGCCGTCGTTTTGTGGTTCGCGGACAAGGCTGACAGGACGGGCAGGCGGGATCACCGGCTGCAGTTCATGGTGGGCCGAGTGAGCAAAACGCAGGGTAAAGGGATGCTTGATGGCAGGAGCGGGTTCGGCCGCCGTGCTCCATTCCCGAAGCTTTTCAGTAAACAACCACATCACTGCCTTGCCGGCTTCGCGAACCTCGATCACCGTGTGAGCCGATGCACTCAACATCACCGCCAACAGGGTTTCGATGCCACTGGCTTCAGCCAGGAAACCGGTAATCTCTTGCAGAGATCCACTGGCATGAGTCGCGTCAGGTTGCAGCTCGCAGACTTCAATGTTCTGGTATTGACTCCGCTCTTTGCCCAGCAGTTGGCAAGCCTCTTCCAGCGAGTTCGCGGCATGGGCGAGAACCGCCGCGCGGATCACCAGTACAGGTTTGTCGCTGGCGTCTGGTTGATACGGACGCAGCGCAATCAGCCCCAGTCCTTCGCCTTGCACCGTCGCTGAATGTCGGGCGCGCTCGATCTCGATTTCACCGCTGATAAAGCGCCCTGCACCGAGCAACAGCGTGGTTATGCCGTTCTTGAACCATTGCTGCGATGCCAGCAAGGTTTGCCAGAACAGACCCGGGGTGCCGACCAGTGTTTGATGGAAACCCTTGAAGTCAAAAATTTGCGTCGGGTAGCCGGACAACATGTTCGGCAACATGGTTGCCACGTCCGCTACCTCCACGCCCGGTGGCGTGCCTTGAGCTTGGGAGTAGAAGCTGTGAGCGCTGCTGTACGCATTGCTGAAGCGTTCCCCGCCCATGTTGCAGCACATGACCATCGCCGTGCCGGGTGAGCCGGCCACACCCGGCAGGCGTCGCAGCAAATGATTGACGCGATCGGTGATCAACAGCTTGAACGGATCGACATGGGCCAGAGGTTTGGGACCCATGCCGAAACCGTCGATATCAATGACGCGATCCTGCGCCAGGAATTGGCCCAGTAACGGCTGACCTGGGGCAGGGGAGTAATCAACGAAACGCCCATAAGGGAAACTGACTGATGGCGCTGCCGGCCGATCGAGCTGTTGCTTGAATGACTGCAACGAGCCGTGACTGCCGATCGCTGCTTCAGCCTCGACAATCGCAAGGTCCAGCATTAACACGCCGGGGTTGGCGTGAGGGGCGACAGGGCGGTTGTCGGGAATATATTCATCCACTACCAGATGCGCATTGGCGCCGCCAAAACCGAAGCTGGATATGCCTATGCGGATCGCCGACTGCCGGTCCGCGAGGGGCTGTATCTGCTTTGTGGCCAGTCGCAGGCTGGTCTCGTCGACTTTTGCGCTGGTACGGTAGTCGGGCTGAGGTGGAATCCCTTTGTGGCGCAAGATCATCAGCGCCTTGGCGAGCGAAGCGCCTCCAGCAGCGGCCAGTGGGTGGCCAATGACAGACTTGATTGAACCGATGGTGATTTTTTTGCCGTCTGTGCAGTGGGGGGCGAAGAAGCTGTTCAGCGAGTCCAGCTCTGTCGCATCACCCAGCGGAGTACCGGTGCCATGGGTTTCGATGTAGTCCACGTCATTGGGATCAAGACCGATATAGGCACGCTGGTAAGCCGTGTACTGGGCCTGTTTGCCAGGTGCAAACACTGAACCTTCGGCGCCATCGGCGGACATTCCCAATGCCCGTAAAACACCCAGGGGACGGCGCTGCGCAATCAGGGCCTGCGATACAGGTTCGACCAAAAAGGCGACTGCACATTCGCCCGGCACAATGCCGTCAGCGTCCTGGCCGAACGCCTGCATTTGGGCCCGGGCGGAAAAGGCGGTCAACTGCGAGAAGCCCAGAAACAGCGCCGGTGGCAGCACGGTGTTCAGTGCCATGACAATCGCGTTATCCGCCTGTCCGCTATTGACCAGGGCCTGAGCCATGTCGATTGCATAGGGGAACGAACTACAGGCGGTGTCGACCGATAACGCCGGGCCACCGAAGGCAAAAGCCGCCGCCAGTTCAGCCACTTGTTCACCCGGCGTGTAGCCCTGTGGTGCTTCGGTTTTTCCGGACATGCCGGTGACGAAATAACTCTCGTCACTCCAGGATGTTGCGACCACCAATGCGGTGCGTTCTTTGATCAGAGTCGAGCCTTGTCCGGCAAGCTGGGCGAGGAGTGTCTGCAGTACTTTCTTACCGATGGCGACTTGCCGTCCTTCATGCCGTGAAGGGGTTGATGCGTCATCGGTCAGGCAAAAAGCGCTGTCCAGGTAAACGCGATCCTTTTCACCTGCCTTTGCTGAATAGATTGACGCCTTATCCAGTTCCCAGCGTGTCAGCATCGAATTGATAGGTGCTATCTGTCCTTGCGTCAGCAAATGCCAAAGCGCATCCGTTGACGGTGCCCCGGGAAACTCGCCGGCCATCGCGCTGAAGCAAAAGTCGCCCTCTGTTGTTACCGCGCCATTCATACCCTGTCTCCTGATTGCCAAAATGCTGGGTGATCTGTCCGATCACCCGGATTCCATGCCATTTTTTACAGCGGCTCAGTGCTTCAGCTCAGTCGTGCCAGAAGCGACAAGGCGTCCTGCGGCGTACGACGCGACATCAGTGCTTCACCGGCAAACTCGCTGGCAGAGCACTGTTGCGCCATTGATTGGCAGAGTGCTTCTCGGGCAAAACCGTTGAGCCCTAACTGTGCAAAGGGCGTCTCAATGTCGATCGACTGTGGCGCGTCCGGGATCAGGGGTGACAGGGAGTTGAAAAGCAGGTTGCTTGCCTGCCCTTGGTCGTCCGTTGTGGCAGGTGCTTGCACTTCGGTAGCGGGTGTTGATGTCGACTCGGGGGCGGCCAGGGCGGCTTTAATCAGGGCGATTGTTGCCTGCGGATACTTGGCGTTGGCCAGCTCAGTGCTGTTGGCCTTGAGTTGCGGCCACAATGCGACGACCGACTCCAGGAAGTCCAGCTGCACGAGGGAGTCCAGGCCCAGGCTTTCATAGCTTTGTTTTTGGTCGATCTGGTCAACCGTAAAACCGGTGATATTCGCCAGTTGTTCCAGTACCCATGCTTCGACATCCACGGCAGGTGCCTGCGGATCGGCTTCAAGCCGCGCCAGCAAAGCGGTAGGAGTGGGGGCATCAAAGAGCTGCGAGGTGAGCTCTTTCTTTTCCGGGAAGTGCTGGGCCAGGGATTCGAAAATATCGACCATGCCGAGAGAGTCGATACCCAGGCTTTCGAAACTTTGATCGAAGTCGATTTGTTCTTTTTTGAATCCTGTGACTGTACTTATTTCGGCGCGCAGCCATTGCCCGTAGTTGAGTGCGGGTGTTTGTTCCGCAACAGGTGTCGATTCCAGTATTACCGGGTTCGAGTGTACGGGCTCCAGCACCGCAAGGTTTTTATTGACGGGGGCTTCAATCCCATTGGCATAAACACCCTCGAGGACTTGTTGGTGAGCATTGAAGTAATGCGCAGTGACGGATTCGGCCTGCTCCAGCAAACGCATCAATATTGATTCTTTTGCAATATTGGACTCGCACAGTGAATCAATGATTTTTTCTGAAAGAGAAAAATAGCTGTTGGCTATTTTTCCATTGGACACGATGAATTCCTGCACAACATCGTTGAGTTGGAAGCGCATGAGGTTCTCCTAACCAAAGTCGGTATATGTTTTCTACAAACAAGAAATAAAAAGTCTTGGCCCAGGGGTGGGCCTTGTGTGAATCAATGAACCAGGTTGGCAGTAGCCATATAGCGACTTAAAGTTGGAGTTCCACTGCGTCGATCTCGGAAGATGTTGTTTTTCTGGCTCCTTTGAGCAGCCCGGATCTTACGTTCAGATAAGTGAAGAGCGTTATTGCATCGGCTCCCTGGAAAGCGATGTAGCCGTCAGGACGAATCAACATCAACGTGCCCGCTTTGGCATGGTAACGCTTGTGCAGCCGCCAATCGGGGTCCAGCAACGTCGAGTGCCAGGAAGGCAGTTCGGCGCTGCTCAGGGCATCAATAACGCAATAAGCCTTGATGCCCGGGTAGTCCTTCTCCACCGACTCGGCCAGCGAGTAATAGCCCGGCAACAACGGGGAAAACTGATCGGCTGCGCTGAAAATCAACAGCGTGAACGTTCCGTGGAACAAGTCGATCAAGCGCTTTGGCGGCATACCTTGCAGTTGCCACAACTCGACATCGGGTGCCAGTTGCCCGGCGCGAGGCACCGACGTCTGGAATTCAGGTTTCTTGCCTTTTTTATCCCAATTCATGCGCTGCTTTTTCGTCAGCGATTCCTGGATGTAATCACTCTTGCCGTAGTGGTACTGATGACCGGAAATCATCGACGGCAGTTTGCGCTGAACCTTGCGCCTGTTGCTTATCAGTGGCAGAACATTGTCGCGCAGCCAAACGAGGGCGCGATGCTTGACGGTAATCAGTCCGGTCAGTCGATGTGCCGTGTTCTCGACTTCCAGGGCCACCGGGTAACGCTCTTCGTTGTAGCTTTCCAGCAACGATGGATCAGCCAGGCCCTGATCGACATAGGCCATTTTCCACGCCAGGTTATAGGCCTCGGAAACCCCCAGGTTCATCCATTGGCCACCGATCGGGCTGCCGATATGAGCCGAGTCGCCTACCAGAAACACAGAGCCTTGCTGCAACGACTGCACGCGGCGATGTTGGAAAGAGGCGATGGTGGTCGATGAAATATTGGACAACGTCATCTTTTGCCCGCGTCCTTCGCACAACCGCTGAAAGTTCTCCAGGCTCAAGGAAGGGCGCTCACCTTCTGGTGGCAGGTTGTAGGGCATCTCGATGAAAAGTCGATAACGGGATTGAGCGCTGATCGGCGCGACCGCGACATAACCGTCCTGTGCACCCAGGAAGAAAGCGCCTTCGTCCTTGCTTCCAGACCACTCGATATCGGCATCGGCGAGCATGAAGAAGCGGTCGTAGGACGATCCTTCGAAGGTCATATCAAGACGTTTTCTGATGTTGCTGCGAGCACCGTCGCACGCGACCACCCAGCGGCTGGAAAAGGACTCGGCGCTGCCGTCCGCATGCTGAAGCGTCATCTGCACCGAGCCCGGCTGGTTTTCTATATCGACCAGCTCGGTATTCCATTCAACATCTGCTCCCAACTTGTTCAGTCGCTCAAGCAGAATCTTCTCTGTCTGCGGTTGTGGCAGGCTGAGGAGCAGGGGGTAGGTGGCGTCCAGGTAGGAGAAGTTGTAGTTCAGCACCCGTTTGGCGTTCGATTGCACCGAAAACTGGTTGATAGTGAATCCGTCGCTGATGGCCTGATCGGCAACTCCCAGATCTCGGAAAATTTCCAGGGTTCTGGAATGGATGGCCATCGCTTTGGTTGCGGTCGAGGGACCGGCATTCTTTTCAATGATGCGAAAAGAGACGCCCCACTTCTTCAGCATGATTGCCAGGGACAGGCCAATCGGGCCGGCGCCTACGATCATGACTGTCGGGGTATGACCGGGTTGGCTGAAGTGCTTGGGGGCCAAAGTGCTCAGAGTGTTCATCGGTTAGTACCAGTTTCTGTAGAAGGGAGAGTTGGCAATGCCGAGCAGGGCATCGTCACCGGATGAATCCCCGTAGGCATAAATGTAAAAGTCATCAAGGTTGCTCAGGCAGCCCTTGAGCCGTGTGACTTTCTCTCTCTCAACACAGTTGGTACCTGATATTCCTCCGGTCAGTTTGTTCTTCGCCGTCGCCAGGCGAGTGCCGCAGACATAGTCAAAACCCGCTGCCTGACCCCAGGGAATCAGGTAGTTTTCCGGCGAGTTGCTGACCAGCGCAGTGACATGCCCCATGGACTGATGCCATTGCAGCCGGCGCAGGGCCTCGGGCCTGAGCCAGAGCGGTAGCAGCTCGCTGATGAAATACTTGGCATGCTCGCGCTCTTGCTCAACGGACAGACCGCCCAGATAACAGGCAATGAATGCCAGTCGGGCTTGCATCAATGGCGTGATGCCAACGATTACACTGAGCATTTTGGGTAGCAGGGGAATGATCCTGAGCCAGAACGATCGGGTTCCCACGATATAACGCATGTAGCGCCAGAACGTATGTCTGTCGGTCAATGTGCCGTCAAAGTCAAACACGGCCAGTACCGGTTGTGTGCCATTAGCTTGCATGAATCTCTTCCTTGAGAGAGATGATCTCGATGGTTTTGGGCAACTTGAAGCCCGAGAGGTAGCGCGAGAGCAGGGTAGAGACAGCGCTCTGGGTCAGGTCGCCGCTCCCTTCAACGCACAGGTGCAGTACGTTGACCTCCTTGTTGTCCGGGACGATGTAAGCTTTCGCGCGCACCACATCCGGGTGCTTCAGGGCAATGGATTCGATTTCAGTCAGGTCGACCATTTGCGCTTTGATCTTCGAGATTCGCAGGCGTTGGCAATAGAAGAACACATGCCCGTCGTCGTCCCGCCAGACCAGATCACCCGTGTGTAGCCAACCATCACGGAAGAACCGGGCATTGGCGTCCTCTGCATCGTTATAGCCGTCAATCACCATCGAACCGCGAATCAGCAGTTCGCCAATGCGTCCAGGTGCGACATCCCGCCCTTCGGCATCGACGACCCGTAGTTCTACGCCTCTGATCGGTTGTCCCATGGCGCCGCGATGGACCTTGCCAATCGAGCTCTGGACAATCACCGGCATGCTCTCGGTCAATCCATAGCCTTGCAGCACCGGATTGCACCCCAGCAGCCTTCCCAGCTTCTCGGCTTCGTCTGCGGGTAAATGACTGCCACCCGAATAAATCATCAGGTGAGGGTGCAACGGCAACAACGCGCCCTTGCGTTTGGCCAGTCGTGTATTGAAGTAGCGAATGACGTCGGGCACCAGGCAGGCAAAGGTGACCTTATGCTGGGACAAGACTTCTGCCAGATCCCTGTTGAGCAGGGTGTTAGTCATTAACAGTGTGGCGCCCACGCTCAAGGGGAAAACCATCATCACCGACAGGCCGAAGATGGCATACAGCGGCAGCGTCACCAGATGAACGGAGCCGACACCTTGAAGATGAAACTGCTCATGCAGGCCATCACTCGATTGCGTCAAATCAAGGTAGCGGTGAGAAACGGCCAGCGGTTTACCGATGCCCCGGTAGGTGAACTGTACCGAGACAATCGGATTGCCTTCGGGCAGTAACAAGGGCTCGGTCTGTCGGGGAAGCCGAGAGTCCGCTGTTGCGTTGTCGGGCAGGGGCGATGACGGCTCGCTTGCGGCGTTCAACACCAAGGAGTGCTTAACGCCGTAGTCAGGCTGAAATGTCTCGCTATGCTGCTCGAACAGCGTTTCGGTGGTCACTACCAGCGTCGGTCTGGCGATGCTGATGACGCTGTTCATTTCGAATGGCGTCAGTTTGTAGTTGAGAATGACCGGAACCGCACCGCGACCGATGATCGCCAAATAGTAAGCGATGAACTCCACCCCATTGGGTAGAACGAGCGCTACTTTGTCGCCAGGCAATACATTTAATGCTGAGAGTGCGCCATTGCACTCTTCAGCCTTTATACGCAACTCACGGTAAGTGACGGTATCTTCTTCCGCGTCCAGGTTCCTGATAGCAATGTGCTCGGGGAACGACTCTGAAAAACCGACGAACCGATGCAGAAAACCTTCTTTAGATGAAAGGCTTTTCATTTACCAACCTCTCTCAATCCTTGAATTTATGGTCAGACAAAAAAGTACTACAGAGGCAGGCTATATATAAATTGTTTCAATTAAGCATCAATGTAGTTATTTTTCCGATACCAATCCAGGGTATCGGTCAATGTTTCCGTCACGGGGCGGAACTTGCACTGCAATTCTTTCAGGCTTTTGTTGTGGCTGAAATGGGTGCGCCCTTGCTCTTGTTCCATGAGTTTGACAGTGGAAGTGCTGATGAGCACCGGTTTTTTCGTGATTCGGTAATAACCTTCATAGATCAAGGCAATTATACGCAGCATGAACAGTGGCACTTTGCGCTCCGGCGCTTTTACGCCGCTGACACTGGAGAGCGCCTGGAAAATGCTTTTCATGTCCATGTGATTGCCGGCTGCCAGGTAGCGTTCTCCGGATCGGCCGCGTGTGATCGCCGCGAGTTGATGCTCTGCTACATCCCTGGCATCGACAACGGAAAAACTTCCAGGCAGTACGCCGGGCAATTTCTGTCCGACAAAGTCGAGCAGGAACTGTCCTGATGAGGTCGGGCCGATGTCCCCAGGGCCAAACATCCAGCCAGGCAATACCATGGCGACGAACATGTCCGGATGCCGCGCCAGGAATTCCTGAACTTTCTGTTCAGACAATATTTTACTCAGGTAGTAATCGTCAGCCTCCGATTCACTGCGAGACATTGTTTCATCGATCACCTGATCTTTATCGCCCTTCAAGACGGCAATGGAGGAGGTATGGACTGCACGACGAATGCCTGCGGCATAAGCGGCCTGCAACAGGCGCTCGGTACCGGTCACGTTAGTGTCATACAGTTTCTGCCAGTGCTTTCCACCTTTGTAACTATCGCGGAAATAGGCGGCCGTATGAAACAAGGCATCACAGCCTTGCAAGGCATGACTGAAGGCGTCGACATTGAGCATGTCGCCTTCGATAAATTCGACAGGCAGATTGCCGAACTGCTTCTTGGCTTTTTCGACGGAGCGGACCAGTGCTTTTACTTTGATGTTTCGCTTTAAAAGCGCATGAACCACATTATTGCCGAGCAGGCCTGTAGCGCCTGTAACAAAGGCATATTCCATTAAAATCCAGCTCCTGTGGGGTGGTAACCTGCTACTGCATTGAGATTGATGTCACCGCGCTCGATGCTTTGACCAGGCAGGGGGCGTCAACGGCGGCAAGTAAAAACCATTCGGTATCTGGAAATCAAGCGGTATTTAACAGTCGCCACAAGGTCGACGTCCTTGAACCCGACCTGAAACACGAAAATCCTGTGGTTTAGAGCGTTGTCGACAGCAGGCATTCACCGGGATCGGGCGGATTGAGGTCATCGCTAGACATTTTTGCCGTCCGTCGCCTGCCTTCTGGGGGGAGTCAAAAGACACCCTCGCTGACTCGATTCATCAGGGCGCGCGCGTCAGGCTGGATACCAAGGCGCCTGAACGTGCGGGGCCCAATACATGGCATTTACATGGCACTCCTTAAAAGTTTAAATGCAAAGTGATTAAGAGGGCTTAGTATAAGATATGATAGTTAAAACAGGTTTGCGCAGTGAGTGGCAGATCCGTTGCATCCAGTTACAAATAGATTTGTTTGGCCAAAGGAGCCGAAGGCGTGATTAAAAAGAGATTAGGTCGAGAAGAAAGTCAGCAAATAACAAGGGATAAGTTATTCGATACCGCCACTGACCTTATGGTGAGAAAAGGTTTTCACGCCACCAGTGTCAACGCCATTTCCGAGGAAGCCGGTTTTTCGAAGGGGGCCTTCTTTTCAAACTTTACAAGTAAGTCGGACTTGCTTCTGCAGTTAACTCAGAGATTCAAGGGAGTTGAGATTGATCGATTGAGTGTCACCCTGACTTCAGGGTATTCATCGGAAGAGCTGACCCATGGATTGAATGCCTATATTGACACGCTTAAAAATAATACCAGTTGCGCGATTCTTGATGCTGAGTTGCAACTGATCGCCTTGCGTGATGAAGAGTTCTCAACGCATTACTACGATCTGCATCAGGAAAATAGTGAAGCCTTGGGTAAGTTGATTACCATCATATTTAATCATGCAGGCAAGAAGCCTCCTTTGGCGAATTCCGCTCTTGCAAGGACCTTCACCGCTTTGTCGGAAGGTTTGATACTGCAAGGGCATAAAGATCCAGCCTCTGAAATAAAACTGGTGTTGAACTCGCTTATCCAGACAGCAGAGCCCTTATAGAACGCTGCCATTCTTGTGATACATACGATATTCGCATGTCCGGGGCTCAGACCTCGGGCAGGATGCGAGCAGCCATGCCCATCTTTAGCGCACACAATAAGGTCTGCGCAGTAGCGCTCAGTGATTCTGGAACGTTTTCAATCCTCGTTGTACGGCGGGCCTGGCTTCGATCGCGTCGAACCAGCGTGATAAGCGTGAAAGCACTGCCCAATCCAGCCGATCACGAAATGATGCCGCAATGGTGAAAGCGGAGATGTCCGCCATGGAGAACTGATCTCCGGCCATAAAGTCGTCGGTAAGAAACCGTTCTGCGTAGACGAGTTGTTCAATGACGCGTTGATCGATAACTGTGGCCGCATCATTAAATCCTGCCTGGCGCAGGGAAAATGCAACATGACTGGGCCCGATGACGTCCGTTACGAAAAAGAAATAACGATCAAACACCCGGTCGCGTTTTGGTCCACGATGCGCAGGTGCAAGCCGACCCGGAGCTTTTGCATCAGCGAACTGAATGATTGCGTTCGATTGGTTAATGACCAGCGGGAGTGTCGATGAATGGTCGACCAGGGTTGGGACTTTTCCTGCCGGATTAAGCGCCAGGTACGACAAGTCGCGTTGCTCATTCGCCTGCAAGTTCAGTCTTCGTGCGGTGTAGGGGATACCTGCTTCCTCCAAGGCTATTGCAGCCCTCAGACTGTTGCCGGTAGGCGCGCCATACAGCTCTATTTTCGGGCTCATCAGACACTCCCTGAAAATGAATGGATGATTATTGGATGCTAAGTGAAAAGCGGCATACGCGCCTGTCTACAAGGAGTACGCACAACGTTTCGCGTCAGTTAACCAGTCCGCTTAGGTATGCCCATTCGACGAGCATGGCCAAGTAGAATGTGTACGCCGCTCAGCACTAATGTGACTTGTGATGGTCAATACACCCCGCGCGACCGTCAGCGGTCGTACTGCCCGGCGCCGACCGGATCCGCATCGGCAATTTGATCAAGGACAGTGAAAGCATGCTCACCGCAATATAATCCGCAACCGCCTGCACCTGGTTCCGTGAATCGGGACTCGCCGTACGTTTACCCCTCAATCCAATTCGAAGATTTAAAGCATGCACCTACGCAAAATTGCAGTTGGGCTGTCGGCCCTTGTTTTGCTCTCGACCGGGGCACAAGCCCGCAGTCTGCTGGATTTCATCAAGCCGCCCACCCAGCATCAGCAACAAACCTCCCACTCGGGCTCGATCAGCCAGAGCGCGGCGCTGGAACTCTATTCAAACAAACAGAAACAGGCATCGTTTGACGGCTGCGCGGATCTGTTCCCGGCCGCGAAACCGATCAACATGGCCACTGTGCCTGCCACAATGAAACCCTTGGCCCTGTGTTCCGATAACTTCGCGGTGCTGTACTCGCAAACCAGCAAGACACCGCTGGTAGTGGTCGAACGCCTTAATGCCGCCCAGCTGCAGGATGCCAAAGGGGAGGAGCGCACCAACCAGTTCTACCCGGACCCACGCATTCCCAAGAGTGGGCGGGCAGAGTTGAGCGACTACCGTAGCCAACATCCGGCCGTGGACCGTGGCCATCAATCCCCGGCGGCCGATGCACCGAACCCCAATGCAATGGCCCAATCCTTTGCGCTGTCGAACATGGTGCCGCAAGACCCAACCAACAACCGGAAGATCTGGAGTAAGGTCGAGTCCGATGTCAGAAAGTTTGCCAAACGAGCCGATGGCAATGTCTTTGTCTTTACCGGCCCGCTCTTTGATTCAGGCCACGGCACCGTCGGCGACAACAAGGTCTGGGTGCCGACCCGCCTGTTCAAACTGGTTTACGACGCATCGTCCAAGCGTGCCTGGGCTTACGTACTGCCCAACGCTGAAACTCGCATCGAGAAGCCGATGGACTATGACGCTTTCGTGAAGAGTACCGGGCTCAACTTGCTGGGGAATCTACCGGTTACAGGTTCCGTGGGGCGCTCTTGATGGCTTGATGGATTAATCCGTAGCAGCTGTCGAGCCGGGGCGAGGCTGCGCAGCAGTCGTAAAACCAGAACTTACGGTGCGTCAGGCAGACCGCGTCAGCCGGATTCACGACTGCTTCGCAGCCGAACGCAGCCTCGCAGGCTCGGCAGCTGCTACAGAGAGTGTGCCGCGGCTAGCGCGCCGCCCAGGCGTTGAAGTGTTCTTCCAACTCCTCGCCGTGGTCCACCCAGAACTCCGCATCTACCGACTGAGCCTTGGCCAAGTTGGCTTCGGCCGTCGGCAATTGCTGCCGTACTGGCTCCGGCAGCAGCGCCAGGGCCTGGCGGTGGACGGGGCCGTAAGGGATGTTTTCCGAGAAAACCTTCTGGGCTTGCGGTTGGCTGGCAAACGCGATGAAACGCTCGGCCAGGGCCTTGTTCGGCGACCCTTTGACCACAGCCCAGTATTCCGGGTCGTACAGGCTCTGGGGCCAGACGATGCTCAGGTTCATACCTTCTTTTTGCGCCGAGGCGATACGACCGTTGTAGGCGGCACTCATCACCACGTCACCGGCGATCAACCACTGCGCCGGTTGGGCTCCAGCCTCCCACCACTGGATGCTCGACTTGATCTTGTCGAGCTTGGCAAAGGCACGGTTCACGCCCTCGGGGGTGCCCAGCACTTTGTAGAGCTCGTCTGGCTTGACACCATCGGCCAGCAGAGCGATTTCCAGGGTGTACTTGGCGCCTTTGCGCAGGCCGCGCTTGCCCGGAAAGTCGGTGACGTTCCAGAAATCCGCCCAGGAAGTCGGGGTCTTGGCCAGCTTGTCCTTGTTGAAGGCCATGACCATCGACCAGACGTAGGTGGCCACACCACACTCGGTCAAGGTCCCCGGTACGAACTGGGCCTGGTCGCCAAAACTGGCCTTGTCCAGTCGCTCGAACAAGCCGGCATCACAGCCACGCAACAGTTCCGGACTCTCCACCTCGACCACATCCCAGGTGGCATGGCCCACATCGACCATGGCCTTGATCTTCGACAGTTCGCCATTGTATTCGCCGGCGACGATGCGTCCTGCACCGCTTGCATTGAAGGGTTGGAAATAGGCCTTGTCCTGGGCCTGCTTGGTGGCGCCACCGAACGAAATGACAGTCAGGGCCTGGGGCTCGGCGAGCACGCCGGTGCACAACAGGGCCAGGGAAAAAGGAACACAGGTACGTAAGGATAAAGACATGGAACGCTCCCACAGCTGGTTTTTAGAATGGTGTAAAGCCGGGCAGTGCTGGCCAGAGGCCGATAAGGTTCCACCGTGCCGGGCTCTTGGGGCTGGCATCGTTATGAAAAAAGCTTTCATCCGGGAAAGCCGGACCAGAGGTGCTCAGTGCGGTTTGATAGTGCGGCATCAATCGGAAGAGGAAAATTATTAAAAATATGCTTGGGAGCTATAAAAAAGCTCTTCAGCAGTGGGCACTGCTGATCCGGGTTGTATTCAGATGAGGTGGATCAACCGGTCACAGGGTCTTCTACCGACCTGTTACCAATGAAGGCTCGAACTGGGCGAGGCCGCCCAGGGCGTCATGTCTCATCTGGCGGTTTGATTCGTACTGATTTCGAATGGTCCTTCAGCGCATTTCAATCTGCGCCTGCAACTGGCCGCCGACGATGGATATTTCTTTGAACTGTTCACCGTCGCGCAGCACGAACAACGCGTCCATCCCGCGCTCTTGTGCCAGGCGTGGGCCTTCGGTTTCGCCCAGCACCATCAGCGCCGTGGCCCAGGCGTCGGCGAGCATGCATGAGGCCGCCACCACTGTGACGGCCGCGAGCGCGTTGCACAGCGGTGCGCCGGTGGCCGGGTTCATGGTGTGGGCGTAGGACTGCCCCCTCACATCGACCCAGTGTCGGTAGTCTCCAGACGTGGCGATGGCAGCGTCGCAGAGTTCCATCACACCCATGACTTCGCGCACACCCCGGCAGGGTTTTTCAATGGCTACGACCCAGGGGTGGGCATCAGGTTTGACGCCGCGGGCGCGCATCTCGCCATCGATGCCGACCAGATAACGAGTGATGCCAAAACCCTCCAGACAGCGGGCCAGCTCATCGACAGCAAAACCCTTGGCGATACCGTTCAGATCGAGGTTCAGCGACGCACGTTTGCGCACCTGATTACGTTGCGGGTCAACGCTCAGCGCCGCACTGGCGGACAGGCGAGCTTGCGGCGGCAGCGTGTCGAGCATCTGCTCCGTGACGGTCTGTTCGCCGGGGCCGAACCCCCAGGCATTCACCAGATCGCCGACCGCGATGTCGAAGGCGCCGCCGGATTGCTGACTGACACGCAGCGCGGCAGACAGCACCATGGCCAGTTCCTTGGGTACCGGCACCCACTCCTGTTCGGGGGCGACGTTGAGGCGGTTGAGATCGGAGTCGGGTTTCCAGGTGGACATTTGCTGGTCTACCCGGGCCACGGCGCGTGCCAGGCTATGGTCGATGTTGTCGGTATTGATCCCGGCTTGCGCATAGAACAGGGCGGTGTAACGGGTGCCCATGGTCTCGCCATTCAGGCTGTAGCGTTGCAAGTCAGTAGACATCTTCACGGTAGCGTCCTTGTGCCTTGAGGGTCAGCACACTCAGGTTGATCGGCGCCAGCACTTCATCCAGGGCCTGCATCACGCCCTTGGCCATCTCGCGACCGCCACACACCAACACTTGGGCGCCTTTCTCAATCAACCGGCGCAAGACCAGCGCATCGCTGATCAACCGGTCTTGCACGTAACTGCCGCCCATGACCTGGGAGAAGGCGGCACGCAATGCCGTGAGGCGCTGGTCCGCCAGGTAACGTTTGAGCTCCGATTCATAGAGAAAATCCGAAGCCGGATTACGCCCGCCCCAATACAAGTGCATGGGGTGTCGGGCCTTGTTGTTGCGAATAAAACCGGTCAAGGGGCCTATACCGGTACCGGCGCCGATCAGGATCACCGGGTGCGCGCCCGACGCCGGACGAAATTGTGGGTTGGGCTGGATAAAAGCTTCGATCGACGCACCGATGTCCAGGTTGTGAAGGAATTGCGAGCACACGCCACCTTCGTGTTTACGTACGCAGATTTCCAGCACACCGTCCTGCGAACTGCTGGCCAGCGAGTAAAACCGCGGGATCGCGCTACCAGGGGGCAGAATCCCTGCCAGGTCTCCGGCCAGAAACTCCGGCAGCTCGCTGGCTGCCTTGAAGCGTAGTACGTGGGTCGGCGCATTCACCTGTTCGCCGTAGGCGATGCGCTCCATCAGAATCAGTTGATGGGTACGTGGCTGCTCCGGAGTGTGGACCAGCGTCAGGTCCTGCCCCAGTACTTTGCCCAGTGCGCGGCCCCAGCGAGCAAATTCCTGGGCGGACTGGCGGTTGACGGTTTCCAGCTCCAGCAGCGGTGAGCCACCGGCCTGTAACATCGCGTCCTGCACCTGATGGGCGTACTGACAGAACTGCGCAAACTGGCGGTCGCCCAAGCCCAGCACGGCAAATGGAAGGCCGGGTTTGAGGCCGACCCTGGTCAACCGTGCCAGGAACTGCGAAGCCGAGGCCGGGGCGTCGCCGTCGCCGTGGGTCGCGGTGAGGATGAACACCCGTTGGGCATTGCCGTATTCGCTGGTGTATTGATTCATCGCCGCGCTATGTACTCGGTGTCCGGCCTGGTGCAAAGCGTCATGCAAGGTGTTGGCAAAGCCCCAGGTGCTATTGTTTTCACTGCCGACCAGAATCACGCTGTCGGCAGATTGCGCGGTGCAGTTTTCACGGATGTTCGGAGCGGCCTTGCGGCGGCGCCACCACAGCAGGATACCGGTCACGCTCATCAACGGCACGCAGAGGGCACAGAGCCCCAGCGGCAGACCGAGCCACCAGAGGCCTTCACCGGTGTGCAATTGATAAATCAATTCGTAGACGTTGCGCATCGAATCGTGGGCTTGATAGGACAGCAAAGTGCCGCTGGCCTGGTCCACGTAACCGTCGCCCTGGGCCGTGCGCAGGGAAAACATGTCTTGCGGGTTATTGGGGTTCGGGTAGACCAGCTCGCGCAGGTCATTCAGGTCAGTGGCCTGCAAGGCTTTCAGGTTCGCCACCGGCAAGGCCGGGCCGGCGCTGACGTGGGCGGGGAAGGTGGGCTCATTCTGACTGCCATCAGCGATAAAGCCGAAAGTCGTGGCGCACATATAGAGCCCGCTCAGTGCCGACAACAGCAGCCCAAGCAATGCCAGGCGTCCGACTTCAGCATGCCAGCGCTGGCTGAAGGAACCTCGCAGTGGCCGCAACAGGTTGCGCCAGCCGCCCAGCCGCCGGGCCAGCAACAGCGCACCAGACACCGACAGCATCAGCATCAACAGTGCGCCGACTCCAGACACCCCGTGGCCAGGTGTGCCAAGGAACAGCGAGCGGTGCAGGTCTTTCATCCAGCGCGAGAAGGCGGATGGCTCGTAAGGTGCGAGGCCTTGACCGGTCAGTGGATCGACCTTTTCGGCCCCGGCCTGACCGTCCTGGTTGTAGTAGACGATGACCGTCCCGGACGCTGTGCGCTGGATCTGCTCCACGCCCTGGAAATGGCTGGCTACGCGCCCGGCCAGTTGACTGACGTTGACTTGCCCGGCAGCGGTGGACGTGCTGTGCAGGCGTTCCAGGGCGGGGTCGACAGACAGCATCGCGCCGCTGATGGCCAACAGCATGACCAGCAGGGCGGCGATCAGGCCGGGCAGGGAATGGAACTGGCGAAGCATGTTCAGCCTCCAGAATGGCCAGTGCTACAGATCGTAAGTAAAGGACTCGACGTAGGTGCTGCCGGTCGCCGGCTTGCCTGCGCCCTTGGACGTCAGGGGCACGCTGACATCGGCGCGGGCATCACGTTTGTCCTCGACGGCGCTGTCGATGCGGATTTGATAGCCGGCATCGATCAGGGTGTCTGCCAGTTCGACACTGACTTTGAGGGTGCGCCCACTGCCGACGCTGGCGCCGCTGACTCCGTCAAACTCGCTCGGGTTCATCCCGCTTCCACGGGCCCAGTCGGCCAGATGTCTGTAATACTTGGCCTTCTTGCCGGCCACCCAGAGGGTTTTCTGGTATTGGCCAGTGGCGTCGGTGACGTAGATCGCCAGATACGCATCATTGCCGCTGTAGTCCTTGAGCTGAGTGGTCAAGGTCACTTCACGGGCCTGGACCAGTCCTGGCAGGGCAACGGCGCCGGCGAGGCAGGATGCAGCGATAATTTTTTTCATGGGAGTGTCCTTTTGATCGTTGGGTCCAGATCCTGGACTTGCTTGCTGACAGCAACCTGAAGCGCAGTAAAAATCATCGACAGAGGAACTCACCTGAGTCTTCAGATTTACGTCAGGTAAGACGATTAAGGTGCTGCACGATAACCATCAAGGAGGTGCCAGATGCGGGTTTTATTGGTCGAGGACGCACCGGGGTTGGGGGAGGCGGTGCGCGAACAGATCGCCGATGACGGCCACGCCGTCGATTGGGTGCAGCGCCTGGAGCATGCGCGCAACAGTGTGCGCACTACCCCTTACGACCTGATCCTGCTTGACCTGATGTTGCCGGACGGTCGCGGGCTGGATTTTTTGCGTCAGCAGCGTTCCGCAGGGGATGCAACGCCGGTGATCATCCTGACTGCCCAGGATCAGATATCCGATCGTATCGCCGGCCTCAATGCCGGGGCCGATGATTATCTGGTCAAACCGTTCGACCTGTTTGAACTTTCGGCCCGTGTGGCTGCTGTGGCTCGCCGTTATAGTGGCAACCCCAACCCGCAGATCAAACTCGGCGAATTGCAGATCGATATGAGTGCCCGTACGGTGCAGCGGGCCGGTGCGACTGTGGACCTCACGGCGCGGGAGTGGGCGCTGTTCGAGGCATTTGTCCAGCGCCCCAGCGCACTGCTGTCCAAGGCGCAGCTCGAAGAACGGTTGTACGCTTTCGGTGCCGAAATCGAGAGCAACACAATCGAGGTCTATATCAGCCGGTTGCGTAAGAAACTCGGGCGCGACCTGATTGAAACCGTGCGCGGCATGGGCTACCGGTTGACGTCCGCATGAAGTCGTCCAGCCTGCAAAAACGTCTCGGCGTGGGCTTGACCCTGGGCATGACCTTGCTTTGGCTGGGGGCGACCGTCGGCGCCTGGCTGGTGGTGCAACATGAGTTGAATGAGGCATTCGACAGCGCGCTGGAAGAGACGGCGCAACGCATGCTGCCCCTGGTCGTACTGGAAATCAGCAATCGGGAAAAGCCCGATGAGACACACCACGTGGCCCCCCTCACAATGCACAAGGAATACCTGACCTATCTGGTGCGCGATGCGAGGGGCAAGATCCTGATGCAATCCCACGACGCCAACCCGAATATCTTCAACAAACAACCGACCGAAGGTTTCTCCACCACTGAAAAATACCGTCTGTATGGCGCCAGTGCGTTGCGGGAAACGCTGTTCATTGAAATCGCCGAGCCCCTTGGCCATCGCCGTGAGGCTGCGCGGGAAGCCTTGTTTGCCTTGCTGATGCCGCTATTGGCGCTGATTCCCATCAGCCTGTTGGGCACCTGGTTATTCGTGCGCATCAGCCTGCGCAGCGTATTGGCCTATCGTCGAGCGGTGGAGGCCCGTGGGGTGGGTGATCTGTCGCCGATCAAAACGTCGCGCCTGCCGGCCGAAATCGATCCGCTGGCTGACGCGGTCAACCATCTGCTGGAGCGTTTGCGCAAGGCCCTGGAGGCCGAGCGTAGTTTTACCGCCAATAGCGCTCATGAACTGCGCACGCCACTGGCCGCTACCCTGGCGCAGGTCCAGCGGCTGCGTCACGAAGCGCCCGAAGGCCCGTTGCGAGTGCGCGCGGCAAAGATCGAAAACTCGTTGCGCGAGTTGGCGCGGCTCTCGGAAAAGCTCATGCAACTGGCCAAGGCCGAAGGCGGTGGGCTGCTGTCCGAAACGCCCCAGGATCTCGTTCCGTTGCTGGTCCATGTGGTTGATGAGTGGAACCATAGCAGCGCTCGCCACATCGAGCTGCAGCTGCCAACCCAGGCCTGCGTGTACTCGGTCATTGATCCAGACGCTTTCGGTATTCTGTTGCGCAACCTGATCGAGAATGCGCTGAAGTACGGTGCGATGGATCAACCGATCGAAGTCAGTCTGACCGACCAGGCGTTGCTACGGGTGGTCAACGGTGGCCCGGTGGTGCCGGAGCCCGTGTTGCAGCACCTGACCGAGCGTTTTGTGCGCGGTCACAGTGAAGCCAGCGGGTCAGGGTTGGGGTTGGCGATTGCCAAAACCATTGTGCAGGGGGTCAACGCGCGAATGATGCTGGTGTCGCCGGCAACAGGTCGACAGGATGGATTCGAAGTCTGCGTCTGGTTACCGCTCGTGTCCGCTGTCGAAGGCTGAGGGCATGCTTGGCATGTGCTAACTGTTCGCCACTATTTTCTCTGGCTGCCCATGAACGAGGAGAGTCCGGGCAGAATTACAGCACCGATCTCAGACCAGGTTGACATGCGTAAAAGCGTTATCGCTCAGCCACCAACAACAACGACTGCGGCACCGGACTTTGCGGGTGCTGCGGCTCCTGCAGGGCGGCCAGCCGAAAACCGGCCATGTCCAGGGCGTTGAGCCAACTGGACAAGGTGCGCGAGTACCACGGCATGGGTTGCCACTGCCCCTTGAACCCGGCGAAGGTCTCTTCCCGCCAACCGTCCTGATAGTTGCCCGCCGCCGCAGTCCACGGATGCAGCGTCTGGATCACCAGCGCGCCGCCGGGGGCGAGCAGGGCGTTCATGGCGGCGAGCAAGGGGATGATGTCCTGGTGCAGCAGGGCGAAGTTGGCGCAGATCAGGTCGTAGTCACTGCCGATGTCCACCTTGGCCTCTACCAACTCGTCATAGCTCGCCAAATGCACCCGCGAAGAGCCCGCCGCCCGTGCTGCTTCGACCAGTGTCGCATCGCCATCCACACCGACCGCCTCGATGGCCCGCTCAGCCAGCGCACGCAACAGCCAGCCCTCGCCGCAGCCCAGGTCGAGCACGCGCTCGGGTTGGCGGCCCAGTATCGCCAGCAGGATTGCCTGGTCGGTGACCTTGAGGCGGCTTTCGATGGTGCCGGTGCGGATAGCCTCGATCCAGGGCTTGGCGTTGTGGTGCCAGCTCTGGAGGAGGGTGGATTCGGGGGCGGGCATTTTGATGTCCAGAGTAATGGGGTGGATGGAAGGATAGGACAAGTGCGGGGCCTTGTTGGGGAAAGAGCTGAACCGGGGCAATTGCAGGGATAAAACTCGTGTGCCTTTGACGGTCTGTCGATTGCTACACACAGTCGTTCGGCATGATCTAAGCTCCTCAAGGTATGACTTTCCGAGCAGGGGTTTCCATGCGAAACACACCTGAAAACAGTCTGAAAATAGCGTTGAAAGCCTGTAGAGACAGCTTTGTTTCTGTTGGCTTTTTCAGCTTTTTCATCAACGCGCTGATGCTCGTTCCTACCTTCTATATGCTTCAGGTGTATGGACGAGTGGTCACCAGCGGAAGTCTGACCACCCTGGCGATGCTGACGCTGATCATGACCGGGTTGGTGGTCACACTCGGTTCCCTGGAATGGGTGCGTTCACGCATCATGGTTCGGGTCAGTACCCGGCTGGATGTGTTGCTGAGTCGCCAGGTCTATAAGGCCAGTTTCAAACGGGCGCTGGAAAGTGGCGGCATGGATGCCTCGGCCCAGTCACTCAACGACTTGACGGGCTTGAGACAGTTTCTCTCCGGTAATGGATTGTTCGCCTTTTTTGATGCGCCCTGGTTGCCTATCTATGTCGCTGTGATGTTCATGTTCCATCCCTGGTATGGCTGGGTAGCGGTGGGCAGTGCGTTGTTGTTGTTATTTCTCGCATTTCTCAATGAGAGGTTGACGGGGCCGGCACTTGCCCAGGCCAACAAGGAACATATCAGCGCGACGCTCCACACCACGAAAAATCTGCGCAACGCTGAAGTCATCGAGTCCATGGGCATGCTTGAAACCCTGATGGACCGGTGGGGGCGTCGCCAAAGACATGTCCTGATGCTGCAGTCCGGGGCGAGTGATAGAGGTGGCATCATCAGCACGCTTTCCAGGTCCTTCCGGATCCTGGTGCAATCGCTGATCCTGGGGCTGGGGGCGTACCTGACCGTGGATCACCAGGTGGGGCCAGGCATGGTGTTTGCCGGGTCCGTGCTGCTAGGGCGCGCATTGGCTCCCATCGATCTGATCATTGGCAGCTGGAAGGGCTTTATTGCGGCCCGCTCGCAGTACCGCCGTCTCAACGACATCCTCGATAAACAGCTGGCTCAGCCCGAGCGTATGTCATTGCCTGCGCCTCAGGGGCATGTGCAGGTGGAGAATCTGATCGTTGCGGCACCTGGCTCGAAAACCCCGATCATCAAAAATATGAGTTTCAGCGTACCTGCCGGCAGCATTATCGGAATCATCGGTCCAAGTGCGGCGGGCAAGTCCACCCTGGCCAGGGCACTGATGGGAGTATGGGCGCCGCAGCATGGGGTGGTCCGGCTTGATGGCGCAGACATCAGCGCGTGGGACAAACATGAACTTGGGCCGTACATAGGCTACTTGCCCCAGGACATTGAATTATTCGAAGGCAGCGTCAGCGAGAACATTGCCCGCTTCGCCGAGGTCGACTCCGAGAAAGTCGTTCTGGCGGCCAAGTCCGCCGGGGTTCACGAAATGATTCTGCTGTTGCCCGATGGCTATGACACCGTCATTGGCAGCGATGGCGTCATGCTGTCGGGAGGGCAGCGCCAACGCATCGGCCTGGCCCGTGCCCTGTATGGCAACCCGCGGCTGATTATCCTCGACGAGCCCAATTCCAATCTCGACGAAGTCGGTGATCGTGCCCTGGCGGTGGCCATCCAGCAGCTCAAGCTGACAGGTGCAACCGTTTTTGTGATTACCCACCGAACCAACATTGTGTCCCAACTTGACCGGCTGATGGTGATGAGTGATGGCGCCATCAGTCTCTATGGACCACGCGAACAAGTGCTGGCCGAACTCGCGCAGCGGGCACAAAAGCACGCCACGCAAGCAGGCGCAAGCGTGGCTTCGGTGGCTACTCGCAAGGGTGATGCCGATGAACAGTACGATGCTCAGTCGTCAAACAGATAACTTCGCCGACCTGGCGGTCTCTGATCGAAAGATCCGTCGCCTGGGTTTTGGCATTTTATTGATGACCTTCGGGGTGTTCGGCACCTGGGCGGCGGTCGCACCGATCGATGGCGCGGCTTACGCGCCTGGTGTGGTCACCGTGCAGGCTTATCGGAAAACGGTACAACACCTCGAAGGTGGCATCGTCAAAGAGGTGTTGGCCCATGACGGTGACATCGTCAAGCAGGATGACCCGCTGATTATTCTCGATGATGCCCAGCTGCGATCCGAATACGAGATGACCCGAAGCCAGCTCATTGCCGCCAGAGCCATGGAGGCAAGACTCAAGGCTGAGCGGGACAATCTGCCAGTCATTGGCTTTGACGTCATGACCGATGCCGACAGTCTGCGAGGTGCCGAGGCGCGCCAGGGCGAGACCCAGGTATTCAACGCACGACGGGGGTCACGGTTGGGCCAGATATCGGTGCTGCAAGAGCGCATTGGTCAGTTGAATCAACAGATCAAGGGGCTGGAGGCGATGATCGGGGTCAAGAGCCAACTGAATAAATCCTACAGCGGTGAAATCGTTGAATTGACAGACATGTTGTCACAAGGGTTCGTCGACAAACAACGCCTGCTTGAGCAGCAGCGCAAGCTTGAAATGGTCAAGTCCGAATTGGCCGACCATCGTTCGACCATCACCAGGACGCGCCTGCAGATCAATGAAACACAGCTGCAGATTCTACAAGTCGATAAAGACTTCAATGCCGATGTCGCCAAACAATTGGCCGATGTCCAGACCAAAATCTACGACCTGCAAGAGAAGGCTTCCGCCCTGGAAGACCGGCTCAGCCATATCATCATCCGCGCACCCGAATCGGGCATGGTGATCGGCATGACGGTGCACACGATTGGCGGCGTCGTGCGCTCGGCGACGCCTTTGCTGGACATCGTTCCCTCGGTTTCTGAACTGGTCATAGAGGCCCAGGTGGCGCCGGTCGATATCGATCGCATCGCCATCGGCAAGCGTGCCGATATCCGTTTCGGCGCGTTCAACAGTGCGACCACGCCGGTGATCCAGGGCGAGGTCATCAGTGTCTCGGCGGACCGGCTGGTCAACGAAAAGACCGGGACTCCCTATTACCTGGCGCGGGTCCGGGTCACCGAAGCCGGCGTGCGCGCCTTGGGTGATCGCAAATTACTGCCAGGGATGCCTGCGGACGTGTTGATCATCACGGGGCAACGCACGCTGTTGCAATACCTTCTGCAGCCGGCCCGCAATGTCATCTCTCAAGCGTTGATCGAGGAGTGATCATGCGAGCGTCGACAGTTCTGCTGGGCGGGGCGTTCATGTTTGCCGCGGGTGCCGTTCTGGCGCAAACCACTGAAGCAAAGCCGACCGGGGTCAGTGCCTCGACTTACTCCACTGATCTCATGCAGTTGTACCGCGAGGCCCGGCTGGAAGACCCGCGAGTGTTGGCCTCGTATGCGCGAGCGAAGGCGGGCGAGGAACATCAGCGCGAGGCCCTGGGCTCGCTGTTACCACAGGTATCGCTCAACGCCGGGCAGAACCGGATTCATCAGGAGAGCGACCTGGTGCAGCGCAGTTACGACAGCGAAATCTACAGCCTGGTGCTGCGTCAGTACCTCTACAACAAGGCCGCGTGGGAGAACTACCAAAGATTCAAAAGCCTGGCCAAGCAAACCGAATCAGAAGCGCAGGAGGCCCAGGCCGAGGCTACAGTGGATCTCGCCCAGCGTTACTTCGCCGCATTGGCGGCCGAGGATGAACTGGAGTTGGTAAAGGCGGAGCGTCAAACCACGCAAAAGAGCCTGGACAGGGTCAATGCGTTGTACGAAAAGCAGCTGGCAATGATTACCGATCAGCTCGACCTCAAGGCCCGGGTCGATTTGCTGGCGGCGCAGGAACTGGATGCCCAGAACCAGGCCAGTATCACTCGCGAGGCATTGGCGGAGATCGTCGGCCGGCCAGTCAAGGAGAAGCTCAACCGGATTCGCGATGACGTGCAACTACAGGTGTCGACGCAGAGTCTTGAAACGTGGGTTCGCGAGGGTATAGCGCAAAACCCGGCGCTCAAGGCCAACGAAAGTGGTGTCGAGGCCGCAGGCGCTGCGTTGCGCGGCGGCAAGGGCGGACACTATCCGACCGTGAGCCTGTCTCTGAGCGCGCAACAGACCAACGAGGGCTACAACAACTCCCTGGCGCCGCGTACCGACAGTTATGTCGCCGGTATTGGCGTGCAAGTGCCGATATACAGCGGTGGTTCAACCTCGGCGCGGGTGCGGGGGCTCTACCAGGATCAGATTGTGGCGGAGCAGCAACTGGAAGCAGTCCAGCGCCAGGTGGTCAAGGAGATCACCACCGCTTACCTGACGGCCAACTCGAGCGCAGAAAAGATCAGTGCGAGCCGGCATGCCCTGGCCTCGGCACAGCTGTCCAGAGTGGCGGCAGAGAAAGGACTCAGTTACGGAATGGTCAATGCCGTCGATGTACTGACCAGTGTACGCAACGAATTCCGGGCTCGTCGTGATCTGCTCAAGACCCAATACGACTTCGTCACCAATGTCTTCACGCTCAATCGCTGGGCGGGCAAGCCGCCTGTCGAGAGTGTCGAAAACGTCAATGCCTGGCTGAGCCCCCGCAGCTCCAGCCAAAAACTCACATCCCCCTGAACTTGCCAGCAATACCGCCGTTGTAGACCCTCCACGCCAGGCTGGTTTTTCAGTGCCTGCCCACGGCCTGGGGCCGGCTTTTGGGTGGCTCGGCGAGGTGGGTTTCGCCGATAAATTGACGCTGGTTTTATTGTCGTGCTTTTCTGCACGCCACTCGTCGGTTAATTGACGATTTTGATCGGGGCAGACTTCAGCCGCAGGTCGCCGGTGGCGAGCCTAAGACCTTGATTTTCTAGGGGAGATGGCACCGTTGGGAACATCAGCCGGGCTATCCGCATGAGGCTGAGTCGACGACTGGCGGATGGCTGGGCTGGCAGCGCGCCGAGCTGGCCTAGACTCAGTTGAGCGGTTCGCAGGAGCACTTCATCAAGCGCAAACTATTGATGATTATTCCTATTTTTGTTGTTTCGATGGCTTTTGCCCGGCTTCTGGGAACGTCCGCAATCCCTGCCGGTGCAACGGGTGGAAGTGTCCCCCAGGGTTAATACCCGGGCGGGCACTGTCAAGGCCTGTCGGCGCTCGTATCTGTCCGTCAATCGTGAAGGACAGGTGAATGAGCTGCTGATCCAGGAAGGCCAACGGGTGGAGGCCATCGTTCATTTTTCAAGGGAGTCAGGACGGTAATGACGACCCAAATAAAACCAATAAGCGTGATGCTGATCGACTGTCGTCCTCTTGTTCTTATGGGCCTTCAAGACTTGATCAATGCCCGCAAGCCTCAGATGGAAGTGAGCGGGCAGGCCACCACCTATACCAAAGCGCTGGATCTTGCCGATCAGTTGCGTCCCGATGTCATTTTTTTCAGTTTCTTTCCGGATGCGCTGAACCCATTGGCGGTCGTCGCGGGGCTCGCCCGCAGCGCCGAAATGAAAGTCCTGGTGCTCAAGAGCCTGTACGAAACCGTCCCTGTTGCCCAGGCGATAGAGGCGGGCGCACGCGGCGTCGTGCTGGCGGAAGACCCGACGGAATCGATCATCCGAGCCATCATCCAGGTCCACCATCGCGACATCGGGCTGGATAGAGCCTGGGTCGGTGGGCTTTCCGACTATGCCGCGACCGGGCATATACCTTTGAAATGCAATTCGGAGCAGGCGAAACAGGCGCGGCTGACGCTGCGTGAAAAGGAACTGATTCGCGCCATCGTGGGGGATCCGTCTGCCAAATACATGTGCATCGCCGGGCGCCTGGGTATCAGCGAGCACACCGTGCACAATCACCTCAGTAACATTTATCAAAAGCTTAATCTCGTTAACCGGATCGACTTGCTGATATACGCACAGAAGCACGGGCTCACCAACAACGAAGAACCGCCCGAGTCCACTTGGGTGCAACTGCGCTGAATTTCTTCGGGGCGCCCAGCCGTCACTGTGTCGCCGTTCGTGAGCCTCATATCAGACCTGTAAGGCATGCGAGGGTGGTTTCTCACCACCCTCGCATTCTTTTACGCGTGCGCTTCCTCAGGCGCTGCCATGGACAATGTCGGTATTCAGGAGATCGACCCCGACCAAGGTGATGGTCGTGATTTGTCCGCCCGTTTCGGCAATCGTCACGACGCTGTTAGCGCCGCTGTTGTCGATCGACTGGACAACGGAGCTTTGGTCGCCGTTGAGCACCAGCGTGTCGCGCAGCCCTGCGCTCGCATCGAAGCCGGTGACCTGGTACTTGTTCTGGGTGAATGACAAGTCGACGTTGAAGGCATCCCGCACACCGGCCGTGCCAGCCAGCGTGAAGTCGAAGGTGGTGCCCAAGTCGTTGGCGAACAGGTTGGCGTTGAAACCACTCGTCGCCGAGTCCCCATCCTTGTCCGTCAGCGTCGCGTTGAACGCCAGCTTGATATCACTGGCCATGTTCTCGGTCTGCTGAATGAACTGGATCACCGGGATCTTGACATCGCCTCGGCCCATCGTGAGCTGAACCGCGTCAATCAGCAGCGAGCCTTCCTTTTGAACGAGGAAGGACACTTGTCCGCCGGCTTCTGGCGTCAGAGTGTTCACCTCGGTGAGGGCCGAAAACGTGCCATTCTCGTAGTAGATCCGGTAGTACAGGTCCTCGGTCGCCGTGTTGTACCCCCCCACGGAGTTGTCGATGAAAATCTTCATCCCCGTCAGCAGGCTTTCCGGATTGATCACGAAACTTTCATCGGCGGAGCTGATGGCCGCCAGGCTGTCTCCCTGGAGAAGGTTATTGCCGACGCCGATGCCGGACGTGCTGACGTTCATGGCCGCCGGGTCGATGTACGACGGCAGCGGGGTGGTCTGTAGCTGGGCTTCGGTGGGGTCGGGTTTACCGACCCCGATACCGGGAAGGATGTCCGAAGGCGACGCCGTTGCCTTGGCGGAAAAGAACACAATCTCCTCGGATGGCGAAGGAATCGTCGGCGGATTCTGCGCCGGGATCAGCAAGGTGCGCACCGGATCCGGGCCGCCGGCACTGAGCGAGCCGTCGGCACTGCTGAGCACGATCGTCGAACTGAAGCCTTGCACCAGGTCCAGTGTGTAGCTGCCATTGGTGTAGGCGGTCAGCGTGTAGTCGACGCTGGTATTTGCCGTGGAGGCGTTGTTGTCGAAATCGCCGGTCAACGTGCCTGCGAAATGGTAGGCGCCGTTGGCATCCGGTGAGGGTGACTGCTCGGTGAGCGTGCCGGTGCCGGTGGTGGTCGTGTTGTCTGGCCGGACGAGGGTGAATTGGTTATTCACCAACGAAATATCCAGCCCGGTTGCACCCAGCCCGTCGGCTCCGTTCGAGTGATCCCAGTACCCTGTTTGTGGAAGGATACTACCGGTCCCGATCAGGTTGCCGAAGGCAAGTGTAGGGCCGTCGTCCTTGAACACCAGGTTCTGCCCTATGTTCAGGGTCGCCTGGGCGCTGTCGCCGTCCCCATCGGTCTTGGTCGCTATCAGCGTCACCAGGTTGTCCGCCGACAGCGTCGTCGAATCATCGGGATTGCTGGCGTTGGGATGCACCACGGCACGGAGCTGGTCGAGGGTGACGTCGCCATTGGCGGCGACGCTGGCCGTGAACACCAGCAAGTTGCTGGTGGCCGTGCGGCCTTCGACCACGCCGCCGTTGAGCGACAGGTTCACCGCCTGGCCGCTGGCCGTGTCGGTCAGCCCGGAGGCCCCCACCACCACGCCCAGCGCATAGGTCAGCGTGCCGGCGCCATCGGCGCCAAACGCGGAGGTGAAGTTAGCCGCGAAGCTCTTGGTATCGTTGGTCGCCAGCACCGTCTCGTCGACCGTCAGTGTCGGCTCCGTGCCGGTGGTGCTGATGCTCGGTCCGTCGTCCTTGAACACCAGGTTTTGTCCGATGTTCAGGCTCGCCTGGGCGCTGTCGCCGTCCTTATCGGTCTTGGTCGCCGTCAGGGTTACCAGGTTGTCCGCGGTCAGGGTCTTCGAATCATCGGGATTGGTCGTGACGGGATGCACCACGGCCCGGAGTTGGTCGAGGGTGACGTCGCCGTTGGCGGCCACGCTGACCGTGAATACCAGATCGTTGCTAATCGCCGTGTGGCCTTCGACCACGCCACCGTTGAGCGACAAGTTGACCGCCTGGCCCGTGGCCGTGTCCACCAGCCCGGAACCGCCCGCGACCACGCCCAGCGCATAGGTCAGGGTACCGGCACCGTCAGCGCCAAACGCCGAGGTGAAGTTAGCCGCGAAGCTCTTGGTATCGTTGGTCGCCAGTACCGTTTCGTCGACCGTCAGGATTGGCTCGGTGCCGGTGGTGCTGATGCTGGGGGCGTCATCCTTGAATACCAGGTTCTGGCCGATGTTGAGCGTTGCCTGGGCGCTGTCGCCATCACCATCGGTCTTGGTTGCTGTCAGCGTGACCAAAGTGTCCGCAGTCAGGGTCTTCGAATCATCCGGATTGGTCGCGTCGGGATGCACCACGGCGCGGATCTGGTCGAGGGTGACGTCGCCATTGGCGGCGACGCTGACCGTGAACACCAGCAGGTTGCTGGTGGCCGTGCGACCTTCGACCACTGCGCCGTTGAGCGACAGGTTCACCGCTTCACCGGTGGCCGTATCGGTCAGCCCTGAGCCTCCCGCGACCACGCCCAGGGCATAGGTCAGCGTGCCGGCGCCATCGGCGCCAAACGATGAGGTGAAGTTGGCGGCAAAGCTCTTGGTATCGTTGGTCGCCAGCACCGTTTCGTCGACCGTCAGCGTTGGCTCGGTGCCGGTGGTGCTGATGCTTGGCCCGTCATCCTTGAACACCAGGTTCTGGCCGATGTTGAGGGTGGCCTGGGCGATGTCGCCGTCCTTGTCGGTCTTGGTCGCCGTCAGGGTCACCAGATCGTCCGAGGTCAGGCTCGTCGAGTCATCGGGATTGGTCGTGACGGAATGCACCACAGCGCGGATCTGGTCGAGGGTGACGTCGCCATTAGCGGCGACACTGACCGTGAACACCAGGTCGTTGCTAATCGCCGTGTGGCCTTCCACCACGCCGCCGTTGAGCGACAGGTTGACTGCCTGGCCCGTGGCCGTATCCGTCAGCCCGGAGCCGCCCGCGACCACGCCCAGCGCATAGGTCAGGGTGCCGGCACCGTCGGCGCCAAACGCCGAGGTGAAGTTGGCGGCAAAGCTCTTGGTATCGTTGGTCGCCAGTACCGTTTCGTCCACTGTCAGCGTCGGTTCTGTACCGGTGGTGCTGATACTTGGCCCGTCGTCCTTGAACACCAGGTTCTGGCCGATGTTGAGGGTGGCCTGGGCGCTGTCGCCGTCCTTATCGGTCTTGGTCGCTGTGAGCGTCACCAGGCTGTCCGAAGTCAGCGTTTTCGAATCATCCGGATTGCTTGCGTCGGAATGCACCACGGCCCGGAGTTGGTCGAGGGTGACGTCACCGTTGGCGGCGACGCTGACCGTGAATACCAGATCGTTGCTCGTCGCCGTGCGGCCTTCCACTACGCCGCCGTTAACCGACAAATTCACCGCTTGGCCGGTGGCGGTGTCGGTCAGCCCGGAGCCACCCGCCACCACGCCCAGGGCATAGGTCAGCGTACCCGCACCGTCAGCGCCAAACGCCGAGGTGAAGTTGGCGGCAAAGCTCTTGGTATCGTTGGTCGCCAGCACCGTCTCATCGACCGTCAGTGTCGGCTCGGTGCCGGTGGTGCTGATGCTCGGCCCGTCGTCCTTGAACACCAGGTTCTGGCCGATGTTGAGGGTGGCCTGGGCGCTGTCGCCGTCCTTGTCGGTTTTGGTTGCCGTCAGGGTCACCAGATTGTCCGCGGTCAGCGTTTTCGAATCATCGGGATTGGTGGTATCGGGATGCACCACGGCCCGGATCTGGTCCAGGGTGACGTCACCGTTGGCGGCGACACTGACGGTGAACACCAGCAGGTTGGTGGTGGCCGTGTGGCCTTCCACCACGCCGCCATTGAGCGACAGGTTCACCGCCTCGCCCGTGGCTGTGTCCACCAGCCCTGAGGCTCCCACCACCACGCCCAGCGCATAAGTCAGGGTGCCGGCTCCATCAGCGCCATACGCCGAGGTGAAGTTAGCGGCAAAGTTCTGGGTGGCGTTGGTCGCCAGCACCGTTTCGTCGACTGTCAGCGTTGGCTCGGTGCCGGTGGTGCTGATGCTGGGGGCGTCATCCTTGAACACCAGGTTCTGCCCGATATTGAGGGTGGCATGGACGCTGTCGCCGTCCCCATCGGTCTTGGTCGCCGTCAGTGTCACCAGGCTGTCCGAGGTCAGGGTCTTCGAATCATCGGGATTGGTCGCGTCGGGATGCACCACGGCGCGGATCTGGTCGAGGGTGACGTCGCCATTGGCGGCGACGCTGACGGTGAACACCAGCAGGTTGCTGGTGGCGGTGCGGCCTTCGACCACGGTGCCGTTGAGCGACAGGTTGACTGCCTCACCGGTGGCCGTGTCGGTCAGCCCGGAGCCACCCGCGACCACGCCCAGGGCATAGGTCAGCGTGCCCGCACCGTCAGCGCCAAACGCCGACGTGAAGTTGGCGGCAAAGCTCTTGGTATCGTTGGTCGCCAGTACCGTTTCGTCCACCGTCAGGGTCGGTTCCGTGCCGGTGGTGCTGATGCTCGGCCCATCATCCTCGAAGATCATCTTGGAGCCGATTTCGGCGGTTGAGGTGCTGGACTGCAGCACCTTGAAGCCGCCAATGTCGAAGTCAGCGTGCGTCTTGTCGCCGCTCTTGTCGGTCAGCAACCCGGCGTTCTCGATCATCACGCGGTTGTGGTCGGTCGCCGTGCTGTAGGTGATCTGCGAATCGGTCGGAACGCCGGTGATCAGCACCGTGCCGTCGGCGTTGTAGGTGATGACGGCGGTGCTGACGGTGGCGCCCGCGAACGTCTTCACGGTGACACTGCCGTTAATGATCGCGACCTTTTCGGTGCTGTCGTTGGCGTAGCTGTTGATGAAGTTGACGCCGCTCTGCGACCCGCTGATGTTGTCGGCGTTCTTGACGGCGGTGAGCAAGAGCTTCGCGGTGGTGCCGCCGGTCTCCTGCACGACCTTGAAGGTCGCGGAGCGGGCGCCGAAGTACTGGGTGAAGTCGATGTTCGCTTCGACGCCCGCTTCGCCCGGGCTCAGGTTGGGGATCGTGAAGTCCGCCTTGGCACCGGTGACGAAGCTGAAGCGCAGGCCTTCCTGTTCGGTGATCGCCTGGTTGTTGGTGCCCAGGGTTGTGCTGCCGCCGCCCTGGCTGCTGTTGACCGTGTCGGCGCTGGTGATGGCAGCACTGCTTGCCGACTGATCCAGCGGATCCCTGCCGGTGACGACGATCGAGACGCCGGGAATCCGGCCGTTCGCATCGGCCGTCGCGCCCGCGGTCGTGAACATCAGGAACAACTGCTGGCCCGACGGCGCATTGGCCAGACTGAATTCCGCGTCCTGACCGGCTCCGATGAACACCTTATTCAGCAGATTGACCGCATCGTCGGGGTTCGTCGCATCTGGATGCTTGAGCGGTTGGTACTCCACGGTCCAGATTTTGCCGCCCGACAGCGGCGACCCGGTTTCTTCGATATAGGCTGCGAACACGATTGCGCCGGTTGCGCTCCCGGCTCGGCCCACCAGGATGTTGTCGTTGCTCGTATCGGTATAGAGAAGGATGCTGGTGCCATTGAGGGTATCCAGTCCGCTGTCCACGCCATTGAGCAGTGCGCCAGTGCTGTCGACGAAGCTGATATTGGTAATGGTTGCTCCGGGGTCAGCGCTGACGCTGAACGCATTGCTGCCGGTATTGCCCACGGCGCCGGTATAGCCACTCAAGGCCGCACCCGTTGCGGTACCTGCACCCAGTGCGGTCAAACGGGTAGAGAAAGTCGAGGGCAGGGACGCCAACGGAATGTCGTTGTCATCAGCGTCTCCCGCGGGGCTTGGCGTGGCGGTGAGGTTCTGTAGCCCGGCCGTTTCGTCCAGCGTAACGTTCGCGCCGGAGGCCACGACGCTCAGCGCGTTGGTCGTAATCGACGTTGTCAGCGATGGGTCGAGGGTCGAAGTGTAGAGGGAAGTCGGATCGCCCGGCAGCGATGAATTTTGCTCGACAATAGTCATAACTTGTTCCTGGGGTAGTTGCGGTCATCGAGGCCTGACCGTTGACCATTGGTCGCAACTATGGAGAAGCACCGGGGATTGCACATCAGCCGAAACTCCCACGCGGGCTGGGAGTTTCAGACTAGTCGTCCTCGTCGCAGGCCTGGCCGCAGGGGGCCAGTGTTCAAGGCTTGTGGTGCTAGAGCGCTCACAACGAATGCGATCCGTGCGGATCTGATATTGGCACTGCAAAAAAATGCGAGGGTGGTTTCCACCACCCTCGCATCCTTTCACGCACGCGCTGCCTCAGGCGCTGCCATGGACAATGTCGGTATTCAGAACATCAACCCCGACCAAGGTGATGGTCGTGACTTGTCCGCCCGTTTCGGCAACCGTCACGACGCTGTTGGCGCCGCTGTTGTCGATCGACTGGACAACGGCGTTCTGGTCGCCGTTGAGCACCAGCGTGTCGCGCAGCCCTGCGCTCGCATCGAAGCCGGTGATCTGGTACTTGTTCTGGGTGAGTGACAAATCGATGTTGAAGGCATCCCGCTCACCACTCGTGCCCACCAGCGTGAAGTCGAAGGTGGTGCCCAGGTCGTTGGCGAACAGGTTGGCGTCGAACGTGCTCGTCGCCGAGTCCCCATCCTTGTCTGTCAGCGTCGCGTTGAACGCCAGCTTGACATCGCTGGCCAGGCTCTCGGTCTCATGAGTGAACTCGATCGTCGGGATCTTAATCTCGCCTCGGCCCATCGTGAGCTGAACAGCGTCGATCAACTTCGTGCCCTGCTGCTGAATGAGGAAGGACACCTGTCCACCGGCCTCCGGTGTCACGGTGTTCACCTCGATCAGGTTCGAGAACGTGCCATCCTCGTAGAAGGCCCTGTAGTACAGGTCCTCGGTCGCCGTGTCGTAACCCCCCACGGAGTTGTCGATGAAGACCTTCATGCTCGTCAGCAGGCTTTCCGGGTTGATCACGAAGCTTTCATCGGCATTGCTGATGGCCGCCAGGTTGTCTCCCTGGAACAGGTTATTGGCGATGCCGATGCCGGACGTGCTGACGTTCATGGCCCTCGGGTCGATGTACGACGGCAGGGGGTTGGTCTGTAGCTGGGCTTCGGTGGGGTCGGGGGCTCCAAGCCCGATACCGGTCAGGATGTCCGCAGTCGACGCCGTTGCTTTCGCGGAAAAGAACACAATCTCCTCAGATGGCGAAGGAATCGTCGGCGGATTCTGCGGTGGGATCAGCAAGGTGCGCACCGGATCCGGGCCGCCGGCAGTGAGCGAGCCGTCGGCACTGCTGAGCACGATCTCGGAACTGAAGCCTTGCACCAGGTCCAGGGCATAAGTGCCATTGGCAAAGGCGGTCAGCGTGTAGTCAACGCTGGTATTCGCGGTGGCGGCGTTGTTGTCGAAATCACCGGTCAACGTCCCTGCGAAGTGGAACGCGCCATTGACATCCGGCGAAGGCGATTGCTCGGTGAGCGTGCCGGTGCCGGTGGTGGTCGTGTTGTCTGGCCTGACGAGAGTGAATTGGTTATTCACCAACGAAATATCCAGACCGGTTGCCCCCAGTCCGTCGGCTCCGGTTGAATGATCCCAGTATCCCTGTTGTGGAAGGATGCTACCGGTGCCGATCAGATTGCCGAAGGCAAGTGTAGGGCCGTCGTCCTGGAACACCAGGTTCTGGCCGATGTTGAGCGTGGCATGGGCGCTGTCGCCGTCTCCATCGGTTTTGGTCGCCGTCAGGGTTACCAGATTGTCCGAGGACAGACTCGTCGAATCATTCGGATTGGTTGGATCGGGATGCACCACGGCCCGTTGCTGGTCGAGGGTGACGTCACCGTTGGCGGCCACGCTGACGGTGAACACCAGCAGGTGGGTATTGGCTGTGCGGCCTTCCACCACGCTGCCGTTGAGCGACAGGTTGACCGCCTCACCGGTGGCCGTGTCGGTCAGCCCGGAGGCACCCGCCACCACGCCCAGCGCATAGGTCAGCGTGCCGGCGCCATCGGCGCCATACGCCGAGGTGAAGTTGGCCGCAAAGCTCTGGGTGGCGTCGGTGGTCAGTACCGTTTCGTCAACCGTCAGGGTTGGCTCCGTGCCGGTGGTGCTGATGCTTGGCCCGTCGTCCTTGAACACCAGGTTCTGGCCGATGTTCAGTGTTGCATGGGCACTGTCGCCATCTTTGTCGGTGATGGTGGCGGTCAGGGTCACCAGATTGTCCGAGGTCAGCGTCTTCGAATCATCCGGATTGGTTGGGTCTGGATGCACTATGGCCCGTTGCTGGTCGAGAGTGACGTCACCGTTGGCGGCCACACTGACGGTGAACACCAGCAGGTTGGTGATGGCCGTGCGGCCTTCGACCACGCTGCCGTTGAGCGACAGGTTGACCGCTTCACCGGTGGCCGTATCGGTCAGCCCGGAGCCGCCCGCTACCACACCCAGTGCATAGGTCAGCGTGCCGGCCCCATCGGCGCCAAATGCCGAACTGAAGTTGGCGGTAAAGCTCTGGGTGTCGTTGGTGGCCAGCACCGTTTCGTCGACCGTCAGGACTGGCTCCGTGCCGGTGGTGCTGATGCTCGGTCCGTCGTCCTTGAACACCAGGTTCTGCCCGATGTTGAGGGTGGCATGGGCACTGTCGCCGTCCTTGTCGGTGATGGTGGCGGTCAGGGTTACCAGATTGTCCGAGGTCAACGTCTTCGAATCATCCGGATTGGTTGGGTCGGGATGTACCACGGCGCGGATCTGATCGAGGGTAACGTCACCATTGGCGGCGACGCTGACGGTGAATACCAGATCGTTGCTAATCGCCGTGCGGCCTTCCACGACTGTACCGTTAAGCGACAAATTCACCGCTTGGCCGGTAGCGGTATCGGTCAGCCCGGAACCGCCCGCGACCACGCCCAGTGCATAGGTCAGCGTACCCGCACCGTCAGCGCCAAACGCCGAGCTGAAGTTGGCGGTAAAGCTCTGGGTGTCGTTGGTCGCCAGCACCGTTTCGTCCACTGTCAGCGTTGGCTCCGTGCCGGTGGTGCTGATGCTCGGTCCGTCATCCTTGAACACTAGGTTCTGGCCGATGTTGAGGGTGGCATGGGCACTGTCGCCGTCCTTGTCGGTGATGGTGGCGGTCAGGGTCACCAGATTATCCGAGGTCAGCGTCTTCGAATCATCCGGATTGGTTGGGTCGGGATGTACCATGGCGCGGAGCTGATCGAGGGTAACGTCACCATTGGCGGCGACGCTGACGGTGAATACCAGATCGTTGCTAATCGCCGTGCGGCCTTCCACGACTGTACCGTTAAGCGACAAATTCACCGCTTGGCCGGTAGCGGTATCGGTCAGCCCGGAACCGCCCGCGACCACGCCCAGTGCATAGGTCAGCGTACCCGCACCGTCAGCGCCAAACGCCGAGCTGAAGTTGGCGGTAAAGCTCTGGGTGTCGTTGGTCGCCAGCACTGTTTCATCGACCGTCAGGATTGGCTCCGTGCCAGTGGTGCTGATGCTGGGTCCGTCATCCTTGAACACAAGGTTTTGGCCGATGTTCAGCGTGGCATGGGCACTGTCGCCGTCCTTGTCGGTGATGGTGGCGGTCAGGGTCACCAGATTGTCCGAGGTCAGACTGGTCGAATCATCCGGATTGGTTGGGTCGGGATGCACCACGGCCCGTTGCTGGTCGAGGGTGACGTCACCATTGGCGGCGACACTGACGGTAAACACCAACAGGTTGGTGGTGGCCGTTCGGCCTTCCACTACGCTGCCGTTGAGTGACAGGTTCACCGCTTCACCGGTGGCTGTATCCGTCAGTCCCGACGGGCCGGCAGTCACGCCCAGCGCATAGGTCAGCGTGCCCGCACCGTCGGCGCCAAATGCCGAGCTGAAGTTAGCCGCGAAGCTCTGGGTGGCGTCGGTGGTCAGTACCGTTTCATCGACCGTCAGGGTTGGCTCCGTGCCGGTGGTGCTGATGCTGGGTCCATCGTCCTTGAACACCAGGTTCTGGCCGATGTTCAGCGTGGCATGAGCGCTGTCGCCGTCCTTGTCGGTGATGGTGGCGGTCAGGGTCACCAGATTGTCCGAGGTCAGACTGGTCGAATCATCCGGATTGGTTGGGTCGGGATGCACCACGGCCCGTTGCTGGTCGAGGGTGACGTCACCGTTGGCAGCAACGCTGACCGTGAATACCAACAGGTTGGTGGTGGCCGTTCGGCCTTCCACTACGCTGCCGTTGAGCGACAGGTTGACTGCCTCACCAGTGGCCGTATCGGTCAGCCCGGAGGCACCGGCTACCACGCCCAGTGCATAGGTCAGCGTACCCGCACCGTCGGCGCCAAACGCCGAGGTGAAGTTGGCGGCGAGGTTCTGGGTGGCGTCGGTCGTCAACACCGTTTCGTCGACCGTCAGCGTTGGCTCGCTGCCGGTGGTGCTGATGCTTGGCCCGTCATCCTTGAACACCAGGTTCTGGCCGATGTTCAGCGTGGCATGGGCACTGTCGCCGTCCTTGTCGGTGATGGTGGCGGTCAGGGTCACCAGGTTATCCGAGGTCAGACTCGTCGAATCATCCGGATTGGTCGCGTCGGGATGCACTACGGCCCGTTGCTGGTCGAGGGTGACGTCACCATTGGCAGCAACGCTGACCGTGAATACCAACAGGTTGGTGGTGGCCGTGCGGCCTTCGACTACGGTGCCGTTGAGCGACAGGTTGACTGCCTCACCAGTGGCCGTATCGGTCAGCCCGGAGGCACCGGCTACCACGCCCAGTGCATAGGTCAGCGTTCCCGCACCGTCGGCGCCAAACGCCGAGGTGAAGTTGGCGGTGAAGTTCTGGGTGGCGTCGGTCGTCAACACCGTTTCGTCGACCGTCAGCGTTGGCTCGCTGCCGGTGGTGCTGATGCTCGGTCCGTCGTCCTTGAACACCAGGTTCTGGCCGATGTTCAGCGTGGCATGGGCACTGTCGCCGTCCTTGTCGGTGATGGTAGCGGTCAACGTCACCAGATTGTCCGAGGTCAGGCTCGTTGAATCATCCGGATTGGTCGCGTCGGGATGCACCACGGCCCGCAGCTGGTCGAGGGTGACGTCACCGTTGGCGGCGACGCTGACCGTGAACACCAGCAGGTTGGTGGTGGCCGTGCGGCCTTCCACGACGGTGCCGTTGAGCGACAGGTTGACGGCCTCACCGGTGGCGGTATCGGTCAGTCCGGAGCCGCCCGCGACCACGCCCAGCGCGTAGGTCAATGTGCCCGCGCCATCAGCGCCAAACGCCGAGCTGAAGTTGGCGGCAAAATTCTGGGTGGCGTCGGTGGTCAGCACCGTTTCGTCCACGATCAGCGTTGGTTCCGTGCCGGCCGCACTGACGCTCGGCCCGTCGTCTTCGAAGATCATCTTGGAGCCGATTTCGGCGATCGAGGTGGAGGCTTGGCGCAGCGAGAAGCCGCCGATATCAAAATCGGCGTGGTTATCGCCTCTGGCGTCGAGGGCCGCGCCGTTCTCGATGAGTACGCGGTTGTGATCCGATGTCGTGGTGTATTCAATCTGGTAGCCGGCTTTAATGCCGGTGAGTGTTGCAACCCCACCCGTAAAGCTGATGGTGATGGTCGGATCATTCACCGAACCGTCGGAATTTTCGATCACCAGCCCGGTACTATTGTTGATGACTTGAACATTGGTGATGGCAACCGGCGTGTCATTCGCATAGCCGTTGACGAAATTCGCGCCAGGTTCAGCTGCGGTGTTGAATGCGCTGATTTTTACCACCGCACTCTTGCCGCTTTGCAACTGCACGATGTCAAAATTGGCCGATGTCGAATTGTAGACACCGGTAAAGTCGATGTTGGATTCAACATCGGCTTCGGTCTGGCTAAGGTTGGGAACGGTCACATCCTGCCGGGCACCCGTGACGAACGAAAAGCGGATACCTTCCTGTTCCGTAATCATCTGGTTATTGGTGCCGATGGTGGTCGGGCCACCGCCCTGGCTGGTATTGATCGTGTCGCCAGTGTTTATGTTGGCGCCACTTGACTGGTCTGCGGGGTCCTTACCGGTGGCGATGATGGAGGGATCGGTGATCCGTGTGACACCATTGATAACTTCAGTTGTCGGGTTCGCTTTCGTGAACATCAGGAAGAGGTTCTGACCGGAGGGCGCACCGGCCAGGCTGAATCCCAGGTCCTGACTGACTCCGACGAACACCTTATCCTGCAGATTGAGCGAATCATCGGGGTTCGTCGCATCTGGATGCTTGAGCGGTTGGTATTCCACGGTCCAGATCTTGGCGCCCGAGACTGGCGATCCGGTTTCTTCAATATAGGCCGCGAACACGATCGCGCCATCTGCGGCCCCGGCTCGGCCCACAACGATGTTGTTGTCGTTCGTATCGGTATAGAGAAGGATGCTGGTGCCATCGAGAGTATCCAGCCCGCTGTCCACGCCATTGAGCGGTGCGCCAGCGCTGTCGACGAATCTGATATCGGTAACGCCGGACGGGTCGGTGAGGGTGAATGCATTGCTGCCCGTGTTGCCCGCGGCACCGGTATAGCCGCTCAAGGCCGCACCCGTTGCGGTACCTGCACCTAGTGCGGTCAAACGGGTAGAGAAGGCCGAGGGCAGGGAGGCCACCAGAATGTCGTTGTCGTCAGCGTCTCCCGCGGGGCTTGGCGTGGCGGTGAGGTTCTGCAGCCCGGCCGTTTCGTCCAGCGTAACGTTTGCGCCGGGCGTCACGCTCAGGGCGTTGGCTGTAATCGACGTTAAGTTGAGGGAGGTCGGATCGCTCGTTAGCGATGAGTTTTGCTCGCGAATAGTCATGACGTTCTCCTGAGCAATTACGGTCATCGAGGCCTGACCATTGACCTCTGCAACTATGACTAATCGCCGGGGATTGCACATCGGCCGATACTCCCATGCGGGATAGGAGTTTCGGCCTAGCTGTCCTCGTTGGTGGCCTGCTGCATGTCGTTCTCGTTGTTTTCTGCCGTGTTTAAGCCTTGTGGTGTTTGAGAACCCACAGCGAATTCGATCCGTGCCGATCTCATTTTGGAACTGCAAAAACAATGCGAGGGTGACTTTCGCCACCCTCGCATCCTTTCACACACGCGCTGCCTCAGGCGCTGCCATGGACAATGTCGGTATTCAGAACATCAACCCCGACCAAGGTGATGGTCGTGATTTGTCCGCCCGTTTCGGCAATCGTCACGACGCTGTTGGCGCCGCTGTTGTCGATCGACTGCACAACGGCGCTCTGGTCGCCGTTGAGCACCAGCGTGTCGCGCAGCCCTGCGCTCGCATCGAAGCCGGTGATCTGGTACTTGTTCTGGGTGAGTGACAAATCGACGTTGAAGGCATCCCGCTCACCGCTTGTGCCCACCAGCGTGAAGTCGAAGGTGGCGCCCAAGTCGTTGGCGAACAGGTTGGCGTCGAAACCACTCGTCGCCGAGTCCCCATCCTTGTCCGTCAGCGTCGCGTTGAATGCCAGCTTGATATCGCTGGCCAGGCTTTCGGTCGGCTGAATGAACTGGATCACCGGGATCTTGACATCGCCTCGGCCCATCGTGAGCTGAACCGCATCAATCAACTTCGTGCCTTGTTGCTGAACGAGGAAGGACACCTGTCCGCCGGCCTCCGGCGTCACGGTGTTCACCTCGGTGAGGGCCGAGAACGTGCCATCCTCATAGTAGGCCCTGTAGTACAGGTCTTCGGTCGCCGTGTTGTAACCTCCCACGGAGTTGTCGATGAAGATCTTCATGCCCGCCAGCAGGGTCTCCGGATTGATCACGAAACTTTCATCGGCAGAACTGATGGCCGCCAGGTTATCTCCCTGGAGAATGTTATTGCCGACGCCGATGCCGGACGTGCTGACGTTCATGGCTGCGGGGTCGATGTACGACGGCAGCGGGGTGGTCTGTAGCTGGGCTTCGGTGGGGTCGGGTTTCCCTAGCCCGATGCCGGTCAGGATGTCCGAAGTCGACGCCGTCGCCTTGGCGGAAAAGAACACAATCTCCTCGGAGGCCGAAGGAATGGTCGGGTCATTCGTCGTCGGAATCAACAAGGTGCGCACCGGATCCGGGCCGCCGGCACTGAGCGAGCCGTCGGCACTGCTGAGCACGATCTGCGAACTGAAGCCTTGCACCAGGTCCAGTGTATAGCTGCCATTGGTGTAGGCGGTCAGCGTGTAGTCGACGCTGGTATTCGCGGTGGCGGCGTTGTTGTCGAAATCACCGGTCAACGTGCCTGCGAAATGGTAGGCGCCATTGACGTCCGGTGAGGGCGACTGCTCGGTGAGCGTGCCGGTGCCGGTGGTGGTCGTGTTGTCTGGCCGGACGAGGGTGAATTGGTTATTCACCAACGAAATATCCAGTCCGGTTGCCCCCAATCCGTCGGCTCCGGCCGAGTGATCCCAGTACCCTGTTTGTGGAAGGATGCTACCGGTGCCGATCAGATTGCCGAAGGCAAGTGTAGGGCCGTCGTCCTGGAACACCAGGTTCTGGCCGATGTTGAGCGTGGCATGGGCGCTGTCGCCGTCTCCATCGGTTTTGGTCGCCGTCAGGGTTACCAGATTGTCCGAGGACAGACTCGTCGAATCATTCGGATTGGTTGGATCGGGATGCACCACGGCCCGTTGCTGGTCGAGGGTGACGTCACCGTTGGCGGCCACGCTGACGGTGAACACCAGCAGATGGGTAGTGGCTGTGCGGCCTTCCACCACGCCGCCGTTGAGCGACAGGTTGACTGCCTCACCGGTGGCCGTGTCGGTCAGCCCGGAGGCACCCGCCACCACGCCCAGCGCATAGGTCAGCGTACCCGCACCGTCGGCGCCATACGCCGAGGTGAAGTTCGCCGCGAAGCTCTGGGTGGCGTCGGTGGTCAGCACCGTCTCATCCACCGTCAACGTCGGTTCGGTGCCGGTGGTGCTGATGCTCGGTCCGTCGTCCTTGAACACCAGGTTCTGGCCGATGTTGAGGGTCGCCTGGGTGCTGTCGCCGTCCTTGTCGGTGATGGTTGCCGTCAGGGTCACCAGATTGTCCGCGGTCAGCGTTTTCGAATCATCGGGATTGGTCGTGTCGGGATGCACCACGGCGCGGAGCTGATCGAGGGTGACGTCACCGTTGGCGGCGACGCTGACCGTGAATACCAGCAGGTTGGTGGTGGCCGTGTGACCTTCGACCACGCCGCCATTGAGCGACAGGTTCACCGCCTCGCCCGTGGCTGTGTCCACCAGCCCTGAGGCGCCCGCGACCACGCCCAGCGCATAGGTCAGGGTGCCGGCACCGTCAGCGCCATACGCCGAACTGAAGTTAGCCGCGAAGCTCTTGGTATCGTTGGTCGCCAGTACCGTTTCGTCGACTGTCAGCGTTGGCTCGGTGCCGGTGGTGCTGATGTTGGGGGCGTCATCCTTGAACACCAGGTTCTGCCCGATATTTAGCGTGGCATGGGCGCTGTCCCCATCCCCATCGGTCTTGGTCGCCGTCAGCGTCACCAGATTGTCCGAGGTCAGCGTCTTCGAATCATCCGGATTGGTCGCATCGGGATGCACCACGGCGCGGATCTGGTCAAGGGTGACGTCGCCATTGGCGGCCACGCTGACCGTGAACACCAGCAGGTTGGTGGTGGCCGTGCGACCTTCGACCACTGCACCGTTGAGTGACAGGTTGACTGCCTCACCGGTGGCGGTGTCCGTTAACCCTGAACCTCCCGCGACCACGCCCAGGGCATAGGTCAGCGTGCCGGCCCCATCAGCGCCAAACGCCGACGTGAAGTTGGCGGCAAAGCTCTTGGTATCGTTGGTCGCCAGTACCGTTTCGTCCACCGTCAGGGTCGGTTCCGTGCCGGTGGTGCTGATGCTCGGCCCATCATCCTCGAAGATCATCTTGGAGCCGATTTCGGCGGTTGACGTGCTGGACTGCAGCACCTTGAAGCCGCCAATGTCGAAGTCAGCGTGCGTCTTGTCGCCGTTCTTGTCGGTCAGCAACCCGGCGTTCTCGATCATCACGCGGTTGTGGTCGGTCGCCGTGCTGTAGGTGATCTGCGAGTCGGTCGGAACGCCGGTGATCAGCACCGTGCCGTCGGCGTTGTAGGTGATGACGGCGGTGCTGACGGTGGCGCCCGCGAACGTCTTCACGGTGACGCTGCCGTTGGTGATCGCGACCTTTTCGGTGCTGTCGTTGGCGTAGCTGTTGACGAAGTTGACACCGCTCTGCGACCCGCTGACGTTGTCGGCGTTCTTGACGGCGGTGAGCAAGAGCTTCGCAGTCGTGCCGCCCGTCTCCTGCACGATCTTGAAGGTCGCGGAGCGGGCGCCGAAGTACTGGGTGAAGTCGATGTTCTGTTCGACACCCGCTTCGCCCGGGCTCAGGTTGGGGACTGTGAAGTCCGCCTTGGCACCGGTGACGAAGCTGAAGCGCAGGCCTTCCTGTTCGGTGATCGCCTGGTTGTTGGTGCCCAGGGTTGTGCTGCCGCCGCCCTGGCTGCTGTTAACCGTGTCGGCGCTGGTGATGGCAGCACTGCTTGCCGACTGATCCAGCGGATCCCTGCCGGTGACGACGATCGAGACGCCGGGAATCCGGCCGTTCGCATCGGCCGTCGCGCCCGCGGTCGTGAACATCAGGAACAACTGCTGACCCGACGGCGCATTGGCCAGACTGAATTCCGCGTCCTGACCGGCTCCGATGAACACCTTATTCAGCAGATTGACCGCATCGTCGGGGTTCGTCGCATCTGGATGCTTGAGCGGTTGGTACTCCACGGTCCAGATCTTGCCGCCCGAGAGTGGCGATCCGGTTTCTTCGATATAGGCCGCGAACACGATTGCGCCGCTTGCGCTCCCGGCTCGGCCCACCAGGATGTTGTCGTTGCTCGTATCGGTATAGAGAAGGATGCTGGTGCCATCGAGGGTGTCCAGTCCGCTGTCCACGCCATTGAGCAGTGCGCCAGTGCTGTCGACGAAGCTGACGTTGGTAATGGTTGCTCCAGGGTCGGCGGTGACGCTGAACGCATTGCTGCCGGTATTGCCCACGGCGCCGGTATAGCCACTCAAGGCCGCACCCATTGCGGTACCTGCACCCAGTGCGGTCAAACGGGTAGAGAAAGTCGAGGGCAGGGAGGCCAGCAAAATGTCGTTGTCGTCAGCGTCTCCCGCGGGGCTTGGCGTGGCGGTGCTGTTTTGCAACCCGGCCGTTTCGTCCAGCGTAACGCTCGCGCCAGAGGTCACAACGCTGAGAGCGTTGACCACTGAGTCGAGGGTCGGAATGTATAGGGGGGTCGGATCGCCCGTTAGCGATGAATTTTGCTCGCCGGTAGCCATGACTTTCTCCAGAGCAATTGCGGTCATCGAGGCCTGACCGTTGACCTTTGGTCGCAACTATGGAGAAGCGCCGGGGATTGCGCATCGGCCGAAACTCCCATGCGGGATGGGAGTTTCAGACTACTTGGGAGGGGAAAGAGGAGGAGGGCGCGAAGGAGTAACGTCGTATATTACGTTTGTGAATGAGCACAAGACGGCGGCGGGGGCGACCTCATGAGCTGGTTCCTCCACGCCGAATCACGATGGGCTGCTCGATCAGCCGCAGTTCGAGCTCGCCCGAGGCGGGCACGAAGCGCGGGCCAGTGCTTTCAGGCGTTGCCCGCAACCTCCAGGTGCGCTGCACCTTCGCCAGTTTGGCGACTCCCGACGCCACGGACCAGCGCCGGCAGACCTTCTCCAGCTTGAGCGGGTAAATGGTGAGTTGGTCGCCGTTGAAGTGCATGCGCAGGAAGCATTTATGGTCGGCGATGCGTTGCGAGGAAAAAACCACCTCGCTATGCAGCCCCCATAAAGTGTTGGCCATCACCATCCAGGCACCGAATAGCAGGCCTCCCAAACTACCACCGAGCACCAGTGTCCCCACCAGGAACAACAAGACCTGGAGCAGGTTTTCTACCTCGAACTGCAAGTAGTGGATGTTGATACGGCCCATGAGCCACAGCAGCCCGATCGCCAGTCCCAGATGAAGCAACCCGTGAACGGCCCCGACGCCATAGGCAAGCTTTCGGGTGCGTTTGACCCCGGCGGCTGAGAGCACTGCGCAGCCCAGCACAATGGTCACGGCGAGCATCACCGACGAAGGACTGTGTGCCAGAACCAGGACCAGCTGTCGCCATACCTCGCGCAGGTTGGGAATAGATACTTCGAGGCCAGACAATACCTCGACCAGGCTGCGATTATCGCGCGCCGGATGGGGCACCTTGCTGGCGCTTTCTACCATCCAGTCGAACAGCAAGTACAAGATCGCCAGCATGCCGCAGAACGAGAGGTTGTGGGTGGGTAGCCGCCATGCCCGGTTACGCAGCTGCTCGGAGGTTTTTTTATCCGGGTAGGTTGCCGCCAGCTCGTAGTGCTGCGGCGTTCCGCCGACGCTGATCGGCTCGGGCGGATCTGGAAGTTGATGAGTGCCATGCAGGAAGGCGCCACCGCCTCCGCAGGTGATGCGTTGCGGTGCCTGGCTGCCGGCTTTTGGCTGGTAGCGCGCGTAGTGGTGCGAGTCTCCGGCCAGGACCACCGCCAAGTGGTCACCCAAGAGCTGCTCGATCTCGCGCAGACTGCTGAAGCGCAAGGTCTGGGTCTCGATCGAGGGCAGGGTCTTGCGCCCCACGCGTGCGAGTCGTTCGGCCTCATCCACCCAGCTCGGCTCGGGTGTACAGAGGATCACGCGGTCGCCTGGCTGCAGTTTGGCGCGCATCTCTTCGAAGTACTGCTTCTGCTGGCGGTCGATCATCGACTCCAATTGCAGGTCCAGGCCCCAGATCCACCAGCCATTGGGCAGCTGCAGCACGTAGTAACTGGTGTGTTGACGGGTTTCCCAGCCGCCGATGGGCTTCTGCTCGCAAAACAGTTGGGAGAACCCGCGCAGGCCGTCATACCAATCGTGGTTGCCGGGCGTCGCCACCATCCACGGTGCACCCGGCTGCGGCACGGGCTGGTCCTGCTCATTCGGGCGAACCTTGGGGACCGGCGCGGGGAAGGCGGCGCGGAAGGGATCAAGGAAGCGGGTGCGATAGCCGGATTGGGCCGGTGTGGGGTAGACCTGATCGCCGCCGAGCAGCAGCACGTCGCCGCGCGGCAGCGTGAGCTCCGGCAACTTGACATCCTGGCTGACGCACAGCGCCATGGAATAGGTGGAGTCCCAGCCATCGCCGGTATCCGCCAGATAGTCGATCCACACATCACCGTCGGCAGCCACCTGAATGGGTGGGTTAGAGCCCCGGGGGTTGAGCATGGCCAACACATCGCGTGGGTCTGCGAAGGCACCCATGGTGGTGGCCGCGGCCGATTGCATGCCCGTGCGCATGAGCTGAAACGGGCCTAACCAGTTGACCATCGACTCCTGGGTGTAGAGCTCGATGCGGCTATTGGTCGTGGAAGATTGGGTGGCGTGGGTCATGGCGAGGAGCGCAGAGTGCCCCTCTTCAAAGTGTCCCTCTCCAGGGCGGAACTCAATCGATTGCTCCTTCATCGCCTAGCCTCCATTGCTGTAAAGAGTCCGGGTACATCAGGTGGGGTTTGACTTCTTGTCGGTTGATTCAGAATAGGTCAGTTATGCGATAGCCGTCGGTTCATGGCAAGACGATCAAAACGATGGACCCGCCAGAATGGCGGGTCCGGAAGGGGGATCAGAGTGTCGGCAACTGCCCGATGCGACCCATCATCTCGGTCACGATCTGCAGGTCCAGCAGGAACTGGTCGACGGTCTTGAACTCGTTGTCGTTGTGGCCGGTGTACTTGAGCTCGGGCCTGGCCAAACCGAACTGCACGCCGTTGGGCAGCTCATGGACCGAAGTGGCGCCGGCTGAGGTACCGAACTTGTGTTCCATGCCAAGGTTCTCGCTGGCCACCGCCAACAGCGCCTTGACCCATTCACCTTCGGGGTTGCGGTACATCGGCTCGGCGATCTTGTAGTCGAAAGCCACTGCAATGTGAGTCTTCTTGCTCCAGGCACCCAGCTTTTCGGCGATTTCAGCCTTGAGCGCTTCCGGGGACTTGCCCTTCGGCACGCGCAGGTTGACCGCAAGCTTGAAGGCTTTTTCATCCATCCCGACATAGGTCAGGGAGGTGGTCAGCGGCCCCATGAAGGCATCGGAAAAACCGACCCCCAACTTGCCGCCCAGGTAGTCCAGTCCCCAGTTGTCGACGGCATAACGGGCGGCGTCGGTAATGTGGTTGTGCTTGAGCGCGACCTTGCCGTCGAGGCTGTTGATGAAGCCCAGCATCCGTGCCACCGGGTTGATGCCTGACTCGGGCTCGGAGGAGTGGGCGGAAACGCCGGTGACCGTGAGCTTGACGTCCTTGCCGACGACCTTGGCGGTCACCTCGAAGTTGCCGCCATTGCGCTTGGCATAATCGCTACCTGCCTTCTGCAGGCTGGCGGCCAGTTCGGCGGGCTTGTCAGTCACAAGGGTAGCGACCGACGTTGACGGAATCTGGTTGGTTGCCAGGCCGCCGGTCATTGAGGTGATTTCGGCGCCCTTGCCCTGAGCGCTCCGCAGGGCAAAGTTCGCCATGACGGTGCCGTAGCCTTTCTCGGCAATCACCACCGGGTAGCCGCCATCCAGCGCCAGGTTGTAGTTGGGTGTCGGGTTGTGTTCGAAGTAATAGGGGATGGCGTCGCCGGTGGTTTCCTCGGTGGTGTCTACCAGCAGCTTGAAATGGCGAGCCAGCGGCAGCTTCTCTTCCTTGATGATCTTCATGGCGTAGAGCGCGACCACGATGCCGTTTTTGTCATCTTCGGTGCCTCGGCCATACATACGGTCGCCGACCAGGGTGACCTTGAACGGGTCGAGGCGGGTGCCGTCTTTCAAGACCCAGTTCTCCGGCGTCACGGGCACCACATCGGCATGTGCGTGAATGCCCACGATTTCGTCGCCAGCCCCTTCGAGGGATATTTCATAGACTCGGTTGTCGATATTGCGAAAGTTCAGGTTGAAGGCCTGGGCCAGGCCCTTGAGCTTGTCGCCGATCTTGATGAATTCAGGGTTGTCGTGTTGGGCCACGCCGTCCACGCGGAAGGTCGGGATGGCCACCAGTTCGCGCAGGGTCTCGGTAGCCGCGTTGCCGTACTTCACCCGCGCATAGAGGCCAAGCAGGCGATGAATCTCGTTCTGCTGTTCAGCGGAAAGGGGCTTGTTGCCCTGGAAAGCACTGATTGCCGGGCCGAGGTTACCGGTTTTGGCAAGCTCGCTCTTGGCCAGGCGTTCCAGGAACTGCCTGAAATCCGTTACCGATGCATCGCTGAAGGTCTTGAGGATGGTCGCGCTCTGTTGCGGGGTAATGTTGGCGTGCGCTGAGGTGGTGAACGACGAAAGGCTGGCCAGCATCAGGGTTGTCGCGGCCAGTTGCTTAAGTGAAAAGTCCATTGCTGGGGGCATTCCTTTGCAGGTGGTTGGTAGGAAATATCTGATTGATTAGTCAGAAACTTTTCCAAACTAACACCAAGAGGGAGTAGTACGGGAGTACCTGAAGTGCGATCTGTCGCACAGAAATGCAAAAGCGACGCAGAAATGAAAAAGCCTACCAACGCAACTCGAAGGCATTTTGCGCGCCCGTCTGGAGGCTGCTGCCCAAGCGTTTGCACTCGCGAGAAAGGGTGTCTTGCAGCCATTGACGGTCATCCCCTTCGGCGCGACAGAGGCGAAAGCGCTGCAGGCGAGTGGGTATCAGCTCCAGCGTCTGCAGGCGTCCGTCCGGGGCCAGCGAGACAAAGTACAGAAGCCCCAGGTCGCCGCGATAATCTGCGTGGCCCTCGATGCCTTCGTAATCGTTCAGCAGATCCCCGCAGCCATAGAGAATCAGGCGCTCGCGGTACACCTCGATGCCTTTGACGTGGTGCGAGGAATGGCCATGCACCACGTCAACTCCGGCCTCATCGATCAGGGCATGGGCGAACCGGACCTGCTCCTGCGGGATCTCGAACCCCCAGTTGCCGCCCCAATGAATGGAGGCCACCACCCGATCCCCCGGATTTTTGTACTTGAGAATTCGTTCGGCCACAGGGCGCAGGCTTTGCATCGACAGATCTTCCAGCCGCGCGACGCCCGCGCGGCTATCCGTGGCGGCCCACTGCGGTGGAATGCCGCTGTCGGGAGCGCCGAGGCCAAACACCAGCAAGCGCTGTCCGCCAGACAACGGCAGCACGGCGGGCGCTTCGGCAGATTGTCGGTTGAGCCCGGCGCCGGCACTGCACATGCCGTTGTTCGCCAGGGTGGCCAGCGTATCGGCCAGGCCAGGCACGCCCCAGTCCAGCACATGGTTGTTGGACAGCACGCAGCAGTCGATGCCGGCGGCACTGATGGCCGGGAAGTTCTCCGGGCTCATGCGGTAATTGATGCCCTTTGGCTCCGGTCGTCCGCGTCGGGATACCGCTGTTTCCAGGTTGATGATGCGTGCGTGTGGCTGGCGAAGTTCGAACTCATCCAGCGCAACGCCCCAGATATAGGTGAAATCGACCGGGCGGGGAATCGGGCCATTGCGTCGTTCCGCCAACCGGACGTAATCGCCGGCTTTCTTGACGTAGTCTTCGTAAAGCCGTGGATCGCCAGGATGCGGCAGCACTGCGTCGATGCCTCGGGCGGTCATGACATCGCCGGTGAGAAACAGCTTCAGCGTATCGGTAACGGCTGCCATGGCACCCTCCGGATATCCCGAATAGCCTGGATCAACAGTAAATCTCTGTTTTAAAACAAATTAGTTTGTTTTTGGGCTTCCCAGATGCAGCGAAAGTTGATAAATTTCCGCGCGTTCTTGCAGAGGCCCTTACGGGGCTTGCAGCGTAGGGACGCAGCAGCTCGATATTGCTCGCAAGCTGCACATTCAGAAAGAGAGTGCCAGGCACTCATCGCAACAGCTACAGGGGCGTCGCCAAGCGGTAAGGCAGCAGGTTTTGATCCTGCCATGCGTTGGTTCGAATCCAGCCGCCCCTGCCATTTTCCTTACACTCATCCAGTCATGACTCAGTCGGCAGTATTGCGCGAGTCCAGGATGGTCGTGTTTACGAGAAACGCCAGTGCCGATCCGGCCTGGCGTTTTTTTGTGTCGGTTAAATACCCCTCTTGGTGTAATGCTGTTCACTTAAGCAATTTCAGCCGCGACGCATTCCTTGTAGCAGCTGCCGAGCTCGCGAGGCTGCGTTCGGCTGCGAAGCAGTCGTAAACCCTGAATGCACGGTGCGCCTGACGGACCGCAGTGCCTGATTTTACGACTGCTGCGCAGCCGAACGCAGCCTCGCGAGCTCGGCAGCTGCTACAGGCCGAACGCAGGCTTCGGCAGCTGCTACAGATCGCATTACGGCTTAAGTGAACAGCGAGCGCGACGCCGTGGCGGCGCGCTCGCCCGTCACTCAGTGGGGCGCGCGTGGGATGGTCTTGAGCAGGTCTTCAGGGCTGATGTGCCCGACAACCTGCTGCACGCTGCCCGGTTGCGGCAGACCAAGGATGTGCCCCTTCATCTTGCCGATCACGTGCATCTCGCAAGGCTTGCAGTCGAACTTCAGTGTCAGCACTTCGTCACCGTGCACCAGCTGCATCGGCGCGACCTTGGTGCGCACGCCGGTGACGCCCTTGGCCTGCTTGGGGCAGAGGTTGAAGGAGAAACGCAGGCAGTGCTTGGTGATCATCACCGGCACCTCGCCGGTCTCCTCGTGAGCCTCATAGGCCGCGTCGATCAGCTTGACGCCGTGACGGTGATAGAAGTCGCGGGCTTTCTGGTTGTAGACGTTGGCCAGGAACGACAGGTGGGACTCCGGGTACACCGGTGGCGGATTGGTCTCGGCCTTGCGACCACCCCGTGGGTGGGCTTCGATGCGGGCCGCGGTCAGCGCTTCGATGACTTCGCGGCGCAAGGCCTTGAGCTGCGAGTTCGGGATGAAATACGCCTGCGGTGCATCCAGCTTGATATCCGTGGCATGGTACTGCGTGGTGCCCAACTGGCCGAGCAAGTCGTGCAGTTGCTCCAGGGCCTGTTCCGGCTTGTTGGCCAGGCCGAATGGACCGTCCAGGGCGACATTGGCGCTGACACCTTCCTCGCTGGTGACGGTCAGTTCGAGGCGATCCTCACGCAGGCGAGCGACCCAGGCCAGACCCACCCGGCGCTCGGCGGAGGTCTTGAGCAGGGCTTGCTGCCAGTTGTGGTCGAGGTTGCGGCTCAGCGGGTGATTCGGCCGCAACTGGTGCAGCCCCTTCGGCATTTCGTTGGGCTCGACACGGTAGCGGTAGCGCTTTTCACCGTCTTCTTCGAACTCACCCTTGGGCTCGGCGATGTTGGTACGCCAGCCCACCACCTCGCGCTTGACCAGCACATTGAGGCCGTCGCCGTTGGACAGCGGTTCGTGGGTGACCACCAGCAGGTCGCGCTTGCCGACTTTCTCCACCACGCCCACCGGCAGGCCGGTGAAGGTCGGCGAGTCGAAGGCGCCGATGTCGATCTTGCGCTCGCTGACGAAGTAGTCGGTGCTGCCACGATGGAAAGTCTTGTCCGGATCGGGCAGGAAGAAGTGCGCGGTGCGGCCGCTGGAAGCGCGAGCCAGGTCCGGACGGTCTTCGAGAACGTCGTCCAGGCGCTGGCGATAGTAGGCGGTGATGTTCTTCACATAGCCCATGTCCTTGTAGCGCCCCTCGATCTTGAACGAGCGTACACCGGCTTCCACCAGCGCGCGGATGTTGGCGCTCTGGTTATTGTCCTTCATCGACAGCAGGTGTTTTTCGTAGGCGATCACACCGCCTTTTTCATCCTTGAGGGTGTAGGGCAGGCGGCAGGCCTGGGAGCAGTCGCCACGGTTGGCGCTACGGCCGGTCTGCGCATGGGAGATGTTGCACTGGCCGGAGAACGCCACGCACAGCGCGCCATGGATGAAAAACTCGATGGCCGCGTCGGTCTCGTCGGCAATGGCGCGGATCTCCTGGAGGTTCAGCTCGCGGGCCAGTACCAGTTGCGAGAAACCGGCCTGATCGAGGAACTTCGCCCGCGCCAGGGTGCGGATATCGGTCTGGGTGCTGGCGTGCAGCTCGATCGGTGGAATGTCCAGCTCCATCACGCCCAGATCCTGGACGATCAGCGCATCGACGCCGGCGTCGTACAACTGGTGGATCAGCTTGCGCGCCGGCTCCAGCTCGTTGTCATGCAGGATTGTGTTGATGGTGGTGAACACCCGCGCGTGATAGCGACGGGCGAATTCCACCAATTGGGCGATATCGCTCACCTCGTTACAGGCGTTGTGGCGGGCGCCGAAGCTCGGGCCGCCGATGTACACCGCGTCGGCGCCATGCAGGATGGCCTCGCGGGCGATGGCCACGTCACGGGCGGGGCTGAGCAATTCCAGGTGATGCTTGGGTAGGGACATGTTTTTTTAGTCTGGCTTGTCACGGTCAAGGTGCGCATTGTAGCGGCGAAACGCCTGACCGGCACCCATGTGCTGCCCGATGGCGTTTGTCCGCTGAGCAACACGAATAACCATCGGCTTCATCCCTTGGCCGAATCCGATGGCTGATGTAGTGAATCTGCCGCTGAGCAAGGATGGAAGGGGAAGGATCAAATTCAAAGACGCTGGATCAAGACCCGGCTATCGACCGCGCCGCCACACCTTGAGGTAGTCCACGCTGAATGTGGAGGGCAGATCGGCGTCGTCGACAACGCCGAACCAATTCCACATGGCCTCGCTGTCAAAGTTGATTTGCATCGGGAAGAACCAGTGGGTGTTCTTGGCCTCTCGCACCAGGACGCCGTCTACGTACCAGCGCAAGGTGTCGGGTTGCCAGTCAAAACCGTAGACATGAAAGTCGCTGGCCAGTCGCCACGGGGCGATCCAGCTGCTGCCGTCGCTGAGGTGGGCGGTGCTCTGTGGCGTGGCCCAGACATGGGCGTTCATGTTGTATAGGCGGTCGAAGGCGGCGCCCTTGGTCTTGCCGCCGATCTCGAATATGTCGATCTCCGTGGCATTGTCGGCAAGCCCCGTCCACGCTAGCCAGAAGGCGCTGGAACCCGCCGATTCCATGGGTTTGGCGCGGGCTTCGTAGTAGCCGTAAAAACTGCGCTCGATCGTGCGGACCATCGCCGAGCTATAGCCTTGGTAACCCAGCCGAACGTACTTTTGCGGCACGTTTTCCTTGCGGAAAACGATGTTCAGATGGCCATCACTCAGGTAGGCATTGTTCGGCGTGAACAGCGCCGGTTTACGCCCGAGCGATTCGGTGCCCGTGGCATTGTTGACGTGCCAGCGACTGGTGTTAAGGGTCGCACCGTTGAAGTCGTCGGAAAATTGGCTGTCCACCCTCCATTGGCCGACATTGGCCTGATCGGACAACGGCAGTTCGGCATTGATCCGCTGCGGTACAGCGTCCAGGGGGCCGATACGGGTCCAGGAATTGGCAGCCTTGGGGATAGCGACGGACCACTTTTGCGCCAGATACTGAAACACGCGCTGCCGTTCCTCCAGAGAGGCCAGGTGACGGTCGTACACCAACACTTCCGCGATGTCGCCACGCAAGTCTTCAGTGCTACCGACCACATTGCGCCCCACCGCAAACGGGCCTATAGGCACGTCGTTGAGTTCCAGAACGAAGAGGGCCGGGGCGTAGGCGGAGGGCTGTTGCACGCTGATCGCGAAATTTGGTGCCACGTTGTCGTTTTCAGCGATCCACGGGCGCGAGCTGAACAGCCGCTGCCAGGTCTCGCCGCCGCTTTGCCCGTTCAGTCTGCGTGACACGATCAATAAGGTCATGGGGCCTTTTGCGGCACGAATTGTCTTGCCAAGGAACGCCGACGAGCCACTCAAACGCACCACCGAATGGCCATTCATGGCGTCCTCCACACGCAGCGGAAGTGCGGCGCCTGCGGCATCGTCTACGGTAACGTCATTGGATTTGCCGGACTTGTCGTGCCACCGCAGGAGGTGGTTCTGGGCATCGAAGGTCATTTTTGAAGCATCGGCAGCGTCGAGCCACAGCACCAGGCCGTTGGCCAGCGGCGGGGGAGTGCCCCCCGACACGTAGCACACAACCGATACCAGGGCTGCCAAAAGGATGTACCTGCTCATACCCATTGCTTTAACACAATCGATGCGGCCAATCCGGGTTGGGAGCGGTATCCGTGCGGATTACACATTTGCCATCGCCAGGTGTCGATGATCATCTGCATCAGGTCGCGCTGTGCGTACCAGCCCAGATCACGCCCCGCCTTGGTGGGGTCGGCCCAACATTCGGCGATATCGCCGACACGGCGCGGCGCGAACCGGAACGGGATGGTAATACCGGTAATGTCCTCGAAGCTGCGGATGATTTGCAGCACGCTGTGGCCAATGCCTGTTCCCAGGTTCCAGACGTGGATACCGTTTCTGTTCTGCAACGCCCGCAACGCTTTGAGATGGCCTTCGGCAAGGTCGACCACATGGACGTAATCGCGCACGCACGTTCCGTCGACAGTGGGATAGTCGCTGCCGTATACGGTGAGTTCGGGCATTTGCCTCATCGCGACTCGTGTCAGGCAAGGCAGCAGATTGTTGGGCTTGCCATTGGGGTTTTCCCCGATCAGCCCGCTATCGTGAGCACCAATCGGGTTGAAGTAGCGCAGCACCGCAATGCTCCACTGCGGATCGGACAGGCACAGGTCGGTGAGCAACTCTTCGATCAGCAGCTTGGTACGACCATAGGGATTGATCGGTTTGCCTGTGCCCAGATCTTCAATGAGCGGTATCTGTCGGGGAATGCCATACACCGTGGCCGATGAGCTGAACACCAGTTTGAAGACCTCGAATCGGGCCATCGCATGGCAAAGATTGAGCGTACCAATGACATTGTTGGCGTAATAGTCGAGCGGCTTTCGAATGCTTTCCTCCACGGATTTGAGACCGGCAAAGTGCACCACGGCATCGATGTCGTAGCGGCTGAAGATATCATCGAGCAGGTGGTTATCGCGGATATCACCTTCAATGAAGTCGACTCGCTTGCGAGTCAGATACTCCAGGCGCGCGAGCGATTCGCGGCAGCTGTTACACAAGTTATCGAGGACCAGCACCTGTTGACCGGCGTCAATCAGGGTCAGGGTGGTATGCGAGCCGATGTATCCGGCCCCGCCGGTAATCAACGTGGTTTTGTGCATGATGAGGCGTTCCTGTCACAAGGAAATTGCGCGAGTCAGGAGAATGTGGGCCGGGTAGGAGAAAGGTTGTCGGGTGCGTCCTCTCAGCGGGTGGTGAAAACCGATTTGAATTCTTGCAGCCAGCGCGGATGCATCACGCTGTACGCCACGGCATAGCTCAGCGCGCCAACCACGATGCTGCAGAACAGGTGCAGGTAGCCTTGAACACTCAATCGGAAAGAAACCATCAGGACGATCGCAGCCATGACCAACGAGGCAACCACGCTGCGATAGTTGGTTTCGAAAAACAGCCGCCAGTCATAGCCGATTGCGCGGTTCAACCCACGGATTTGCAGTGGCGTGATGATCGCCATCCGGGCTAGCAGGGCGAGGGCGGCGGCCATGCCGCCATAAAGGCTGCCGAAGCTATAGACCAGCGCCAGTGCCAGTACGGTGGTTGCCACTTCGGCCTTGATGGTCAGGTGGCTGCAATTGACCGCGACCAGTGCGGTTGTGGCGTACATGGCGGTATTGCCGATGGCTGCCGTGCACGCAAGCACTTGCAGCAGGGGAATGGCCTCGGTCCATTTGGCGCCGAAGATCAACAGGATCAGGTCATGCGCCGTGAGTGCGATGCCGATGAACAGGGGCGTCAGCAGGAAGCCGCTGACGGCGGTCGAATCGCTGATGATCGCGCGCAACCGCGAGGGATCGGCGCTGCGCCGGGCAAACACCGGCAGCGCATAGCTGATCAGGCCGTGATAGATCGCCGTGCGCGGCAGATCGATGATGCGCATCGCCATGTTGAACATGCCCACCGCGTTGCTACCGGCCGTCATGCCCAGGATGACGGTGACCCCGCGCTGTAGCGTTTGCGAACTCAGCGCGTTGATGGCAACCGGTGCACCGGCCTTCAACAGTTCGCGCAGGAGCGGGCCGTCAATGCTAAAGGCAATGCGGCGCGGGTCTGCACGCATCAATACGACAATGGACACGAACTCCATGATCAGTACCTGGGCAATGACCGCCCAGGCCCCCAACCCCCAAAGCGCGACAGCGATGCCACCCACGCCACCACATACTTTGCCCAGTAACGTGCGCGACGCCAACATCCTGAAGTTGCCGCTACGGCGCATTTGCGCCACATAGACCCGCGCCATCATGGTGAACAGGATTTTCACCGAGGCCACCGCTGTCATCCATCGCAGCACCGGGTCGGGTGTGTACAGCGTTACCGCGCCCGAGATGACGACGATGGACAGCAGGCTGACGAGTACCGACGCCCAGAAGGCTGTGGCGATGTGTTTGTCTTCCAGTCGTTCGAGTCGTACCAGCGGGTCTTCCAGAACCGAGGAATAAATCATCCCGATCAACTCGACGACGGCAATGATGACCGTGCCCACACCCAACTCTGTGGGCGACAGCAGCCTGGCATACGCGACAAAGGTAATCATCGACAGGAAAATCAGGCCGAATTTCTCGGTGAAAATCCAGATCAATTTAACCAGACGATGATTGGCCATGGCGGATACCGGCTCAATGAGCGGTGGTGGACGCAGGTGCCTTGCGCAATGATTGGACGCATGCATAGAGGAAGCGCAATGTCGGTTTGCCGTTCCTGAAGATCAGCGCTTGCCAGGAATACTCCAGCATTCGCCGGTACACACCGATCACTTGGGCATGCTCTCCTCTGCGGGAAAACAGTTCGAGAAAGTCGGAGAGGCTGCCCAGCGCGAAATCGATCCGTTGCTGCTTGCTGAGCTGCGGGCCAAAGTGGGCGAGGTACTCTTCGATGAACCTGATCTTGTGCGGGTAGTACCTTGTCGGTTGCGCGGTCATGTTGGCGCTGTTGACCATGCGCTGCAGCAGCACCTCTGGCACCGTATGGACCTCCCAGTGTTCGGCGATCCGGGTCCACATGAAGCGGTCTTCGGAGTAACGCAGGCTGGCATTGAAGCCGCCGAGTTGCATGATCACGTCGCGTCTGACCATCGCGGAGGACACGCCATTGAGGACGTTGGCGCGGATGAAATCGTCGAAATGCCTACCGTTTTTTTGCCGGTCTTCCAGTATTCGCCTGCCATCGCTGTAGTCGTTATGCACGTAGCAATCTATCAGCCCCACCGGCCGTCCCTGACGATCCAGTTCTTCAAACAGTGCCACTTGTTGCTCCAGCTTTCGCGGATACCATCTGTCATCGGCATCGAGAAACGCCACAAGAGTCTCTTCGGTGTGCTGCAGTCCGTGGTTGCGGGCGCTGGCCTGGCCTTCGTTGGCTTGATGCAACAGCGTCAGGCGAAACGGCGCCGCGAAGTCCCTGACCCGTTGGGGTCCATCATCGGTGGAACCATCGTCGATGACGATGACGTGATCGGGCAGTCGCGTTTGCCCGGCCACGGACGCCAGTGTTTGCTCAATGCTGTCGGCGCCGTTGTACATCGCGATTATGACGCACACGGTATTGGGTGAAGGGTGGGCTTGGTCTGGCATGGTTATTTCTCCTTTCGTTACGCCTTGGCTGAATCGCGCGGCAATGCCTCGCCGGACGGACGCTGACGCAGGGTTGCTGCTGACAACACGGGGTATTTCGCGTGGTGATGCCGAAAGGACAGGGCCAGGACGCAGAACACCAGAAACTCCGCCGAGCGGTAGTTGGGCACGACATACGCTACATAGTTGGTGAGCATGAATGATCCGACGATGACCATCGCGCTGACATGAAACCGTGCCGATTGGTCCGCCATCACGGCCCGATAGTGTTTTAGCAGTGCCTCGATCAGCATGAGGAGCAGCGCTATCAACTGAACGATACCGCCGTTCAGCAAGGTTTCGATGTAGCCGTTGTGGGCATTACCGATGTAACCCCAGCGGCTGATAAAGACCTCGGCGCTGGGGCTGGACCAGAAGGCGCCGAAGCCGTAACCCTTGAGGAACTCGGCGTCGATCAGCGGTGTGAGCAGGTCCCAGATCAACGTGCGGTCGGTGAGTGATGGATCGCGACCGGTCAGCTCCAGCAGCAGCGTGTAGTTGCCGTAGAGAAAGAAACAGATCAGCAAATAGACGATCGTCGTGCCGAGGAATGCGGGCCATGAACGGTTGATGTGCAAACGGATCAGCGTGAGGAAGTACCAGTAGCTCACGGTGCCGGCAACAATCAGTGCTGTGGCGGTGGCGGATTGGGCCAGTGCAATCGCGATCAGCGAGAACAACGAGCAGATGATGGCCCAGGGATTGCCCTGACGGATCATCGGCAGCAGTAGCAAAATGGCGATCGCGTTGATCCGGGCGCCGGCATTTTTATCCGGGAAAATCCCTTTGAATGCACCCTCGCGAACACCGCCGTTAATGAAGGCGACATCGGGCCTGACAAGCGCCAGTATCAAGCCGAACAACGCAGCGGCGCCGATGAGACAGCCGAGCATGAAGGCGATTTTCTCGAGGCTGTAGTTGTAGGCGATGAAACCCGCAAAGAAGACCACGCTGATCAGCGCCACAAAACGTTTGAAACTTAACATCGGGTCGTGGGACCAACTGATCGATACCGCCAGGCAGAGTATGAACACCAGCAAGAAGGCGTTGTTCCTGTAAAAGCTTTTGCTGAGGAAGACCTTGTTGCGGATGAAGAAGAACAGCGGTACCAGCAGGGTGATCAGACCGCAAATCTGATTGACCGCGTTGCCTTCGAGGTCTTTTTCGGCCAAGTCCAGATTTGACGTATCCGCCAGCCCGGAAAAAAATCCGATCACCTGGATGTAGAACAGCACACCGAACAGCGTGAAGGCGTTGCGCAGCGTGCTGTACCTGACTTCCAGTGTGTTCATCACGACTGGCTCCCGAGTAGCGCATCGAGATAAGTTTTCGCCGCGCAAGCGCTCACGAAACGGGCGGCGGCATCGATGCGGGCCTGGCGATTTACATCACGCGGTAACGTCAGCTGCATCGTGATGGCCTGCGCCAGCGCGTCAGGGTCGTCGACGGCCACCAGCGGAGCGATCGCGCCATTACCGAGAATCTCTTGCGGTCCATAGGGGCAGTGAGTCGATACCACCGGAGTGCCAGTGGCCATGGCCTCGACCAGTGCGTTGGGGCTGCCCTCGAAACGCGACGACAGGACAAAGCAATCGGCCGCCGCCACTTCTGCCATCGGATCACTGGTATAGCCTGGTAAATCGAACCGGTCGGCCACGCCCACAGCGACCGCTTGTTCGAGCAATTGGGCCCTGAGCGCGCCTTCGCCGAAAATGATCAATCGGGCACTGGGATCGGGCAGTCGGGCGAAGGCGTCGATCAATACGTCAAAGCCTTTTTGTCGCGCCAGGCGGCCCACGGCGACAATCACCGGGGTGGACTTTTCCTGCAGCCAGCGGTGGTTTGGACGCGCCGGTGCCTTGTCGCGAAAATCGTTGTCGAGCACCGGATTGTCGGCGATGGTGACATCCTGGGGGCGGGTGATGGTGGTGTCGATCAGATCCTGGGCGACGCCGCGCGAGACGCAGATCACCGGATTGGGGATCAGTCGATACAGCAATGGTGCCAGCAGATACGCTGTGCGCACCTTCAACGCAGGGTTGACATATTTGTCATGGGAAAACGCGTTGCGCTCGCTGACATGCAGGCGCGCCAGCGTACCTGACAGCGCGGCGGCAGCGATGGCCACGACGTTGACGTGGGTGAGGGCGGCCAGTAGCGCGTCGAAGCGATTGTGGCGAAGAAAGCGTGCCAGCGCCGGCACGGCCCTGGAGCTGCGCGCGCTGTGCAACTCGACCTGTTTTACCCGTGGGTCGAGGTGCGCCGAGTTCACGCCGGTGCCAGTGAGCATCAGTAAAGTCACGTCATTGCCAGCGTCAGTCAGCGCTCCAGCGAGGCGCGCCATCATTTTTTCGGCACCGCCTCCACCCAAGTCCTGCAGAATAATCAGCAATTTTTTCATTGATTCCATACCTGGTAATACGCCTGCGCGGCGTATTGACTGGTGTACTGGCGGACTGCATCAGCGGCCACTTGTGCGTTTGGCGCAGCCTGGTCTTGTGAGGCCAGGCTGCGCAGCATTCCTTCGGCCAGTGCCGGTACATCATTGACCTTGACCAGTTGGCCGAGTCGGCCGTTATCAAGCAGCTCCCTGGGCCCGGTCTCGCAGTCGCAGGCCAGCACGGGCGTACCCAGCGCCAGGGCCTCGATCAGGACGGTCGGCAAGCCTTCATGAAAGGAACTCAGGATCAGCAGTCGTGCATGCCTGATCAATGGGTAGGGATTGCTCAGGAAACCAGTGAAATGCACACGGTCCTTGATGCCCAGGTGGTTTGCCTGCAATGTCAGCGCGGCGAGTTGCGGACCATCGCCAATGATCACCAGATCCGGTAGCGCGGCGCTGCTCAAGGCCATGGCATAGGCATCGAGCAGCAAATGGAAGCCCTTCGGTTCCACCAGCCGGCCCACTGCCAACCAGAACTCGGTCGGCAACCCTCTGAGCAGGGGCGTCTGCGCGGCGCTGAGCAGTTGTTCGGTGACCACCGCATTGGGGCAATAACGGATACGCTGGCGACCCCAGGGCACCAGATCGGCGAGGGCCTGATGCAGGCCTTTGGATACCGCCACCACCTGATCGTTGCCGCAGAGGTACAACCCATAGAGCAGGCGCAGGGTAGTGAGGCCTATTCTCTGCTCGCCGCAATCCAGTGCCGCGTGACGGGCGTAGATGACCTTGCATGAGCGACCCAGGGTGGCAAACCAGGTGCAGAGGTTGGCCTGTTCCTTGGCGGCGATAAGGTGGGTCACACGCTCGCGGCGGATAAGGCGACGCAGCACTCCGATCGACTTGAGCAGACCGAAGAATCCATTGCCGCCACCATTGAAGGTGGCCGCTTCTTCATCGTCCGCAATATCGCCGTTCATGACGAAATAGCTGACCCGCTGGCCATCCTTGAGAAACTGCCGGGCCAGGCGCTGCTGGACACGCTCCAGGCCGCCATCGGGCTTGAAGTCCTTGAGGATGAACAGGATATGCATGGTTGGCGCTCAGGGATAAGTGATATGGATCGTCACTTGGCGCCGGACGATCATCGCCAGCAGATGAACAAAATTGGTCGGGTAATCGACCAGGTAGCGCTTGATGGTGTGGGGTTCGCGGTACATCCGATAGAACGCGCGCAGATGCAGACGGTTGATCAGCTCAGGGTAGTAATGGTGTGTGGCCGTCGCCTCTTGGCGTATGAAGCCGCCACAGGTGAATGCCACACCGTTGAAGCCGGCACGCAGGGCATCCTGTTCGAACTGCTCTTGAAGCCCGGCGCCCAGACCGACGATCAGGATGTTGGCTTCACTGCGGCAGATGTCCGCCTGAATGCACGCGGCCTGCGGTGCATCGAAATAGCCGTTGTGATGACCGGCGATAAGCAACGCCGGGTAGCGCCCCTTGATCTTGTTGATGAACAGGTCCAGTTCGGTTTGCCTGGCACCGACAAAATAGATTCGCTTGCCTTGTTTCTCGGCACAACTGAAGACAGCGTCGGCGATGGACGTGAAGTCGAAGCTGACCCGACCGATCGTCCGGCCGGTGATGCGCGACATGAAGGTAGACATCAACATTCCATCGCAAAAATAGGCGATGGACGTCGGACTCCGATCGAACAGACTGCCGATGGACGCAAAGTTAATGAAGGAAAATGCTTTGTTGGCGTCCAGCAGGTTCGGTGCGAAATGCCCGATCAGTTCCAGATCTATCATGGCTGACTCCTTAATAAATGTCCTTTGAGAACAACGTGAAAGGGGTCTTGACGAGAATCTTGATGTCCAGCCACAGCGACCATTGGTTGATGTAGTTGAGGTCCTGGGCGACGCGTTGCTGCATTTTTTCCAGCGTCTGGGTTTCACCGCGATGCCCGGTGATCTGGGCCAGCCCGGTGATGCCTGGCTTGAGGCGATGACGGGCCATGTAGGCGCGTACTTTGCCGGTGTAGTAAATATTGTGAGTGACCGCGTGCGGTCGCGGGCCGACAAGGGCCATTTCACCGAACAGCACGTTGAAGAGCTGCGGTAGCTCATCGATCGAACTACGGCGCAAAAAGCGCCCGAGCGGGGTGATGCGTTCATCTTCGCGAGAGGCTTGGCGCACTTCGCTGTCGTCATGCACATGCATCGAGCGGAACTTCCAGACCTTGATCACCTCGGCGTTACAGCCGTAACGATCTTGTTTGAACAACACCGGGCCGGGCGAAGAGAGCTTGACCGCTGCCGCCACGATCAGCAGCAAGGGGCTGAGCACAATAATGGCCACGGCGGCCAGGCTACGTTCGAACAGCTCTTTGCAGAGCAGGCTGCCGGGGTGCGAACTGATGAGGCTTTCATTGAGGTAGATGGCCGGCATTCGCTCTATTTCCGAGATCGATTGATTGAGCAACACCATGCTGCCGAAATCAGGAATCCAGACCACGTCGACATTCATGTCCAGAAGGTCGATGTACAGGGCTTCAATGATGGCTGCCTGCGCCAACGGCAGGACGATGTAGACCCGGCGTACGTGCAGGTGGGTGATGATTTCGCGAATTTCGTCGATGCGGCCCAGCAGCGGCAAAATGCTCGGTGCCGGGCCGGTATGTTCGGCGGTCGCGATAAACCCCAGTACGGGTACGCGGTTCGGTCTGGACAGTTTCCTTGCAAGCCGGCATGCGGTCGGGCAAGTACCGATGATTACCGCGCGGCGTTCGTTACAGAGCTTGCGCGAGTGCAATCGAGCCAGGTAATGCAAGGGCAGGAAGCTTGCAGCCTGGATCAGGTAACCCAACACGGTCCAGACGATGATCACTTGACGCGAAAAAATCGCGCTGGTCTGGGTGACAAAGGCGATGCTGATCAGAACGGCCAGTAGAATCAGCCAGGCCGCCAGCAAACGACCGAGCCCCGACAACCACTCATGACGCTTGTGGTAAACCTGCATGACGCTGTAGATCGGAATCGAGCCGAGCACAGTGAGAACCATCAGAATGCGGTATTCACTGGTCAGGCTGCCGATCCTCCAATGCACCAGCGATATCAATAGCAGGTTGACCAGGCTGAGCGCACACACCCATTGGCCCCAGAAAGTCAGACCTCGCCGGTGCATCATTTGAGCGGTATATAGCGATGTCATCGGCTCAACCTCCAGGCATGGGTTGGACATCGGCGTCGAATTCTGCACGCCCTCGTTCCCGCACGCTGGTATCGATCGACTGGGATGAAGCAGTTTTTGGTGTTTGTTGGAAAGAAGCGACTCAAGAGACAGGCGCAAGGGTTTACCGGGTCAGATAGTCGTAGTTCTGGAACGTATCGCTATGGCTGTAGCCCTGCTTGCGCGCCTTGCGCAGGTCAACCTGGTTGAGCACTACACCGAACACCGGCGCGTGGCTCTGTTGCAGAATGGCGAGGCATTTCTGCACCTGGCTGACCGGTGTGCTTTCGGCTTTGATCACGTAGATCACCGCGTCCGAATGCTTGGCCAGCAATAGCGCGTCGCTGACCATTTGCGCAGGCGGGGAGTCGATGATGATGCGCTGGTAACGCGACTTCAGCGCTTCGAGCAGGGGCGCCAGGCACGGCGAACTAAGTAGATCAAGCGGCGGGGGCGCAAGCTTGCCGGCTGGCAACATGTCTAGATTGCCGACAGTCCGGATACAGTCTTCGAGTCGGGCGGTACCCGCCAGGACATTGGCCAGCCCCGGGCTGTCTGCCGGAAAATCGAAATTGAGCGAAAGGCTGGATCGGCGCATGTCGGCATCGATCAACAGGACCCGCTCCAGCAATGCAAGCGAGTAAGCCAGGTTGTTGGCAATGGTGCTTTTACCTTCATCGGCCATGGTCGAGGCAACGAGCACTACCTGCGACGGCTTTTCTCCACTGTGCAACATCAGCCAGGTGCGCAAGTTGCGAATGGTCTCGCAAAAACGCGGATGCTCGTTGTCGTCGAACAATCGCGCCAGTTGCCGGCGGCTTCTCTTCGTGACCAGCGGCACCACACTGAGCAGGGGGATATTAAGCATGCTTTCGACCGCTTCGTCGGTCTTGAAGGTTTTGTTCCGGGCTTCGGATATTAATGCCAGCGCCATGCCGATCAGCGCGGCCGCGATGGCGACAATCACCATGATCAGTGTTTTACGGGGTTTGCTCGGTTCCAAAGGCACAATCGCTGGGTCGACGATACGCGCTTTGGTGGAATCCATGTCTGAGGTGGCCGCAGTTTCCTTCAAGCGAGTGATGAAGGTCTCATACAACGCGCGACTGCTGTCGACTTCTCGCTGTAACTCACGCAGCTGGAACTCCTTGCGCGAGATATCCTGTATCTGCGTCTTGTTGCTGTTGAATGATTTATGCAGTGAGCTTTCACTGGCCTTGGCTAGCTGGTAATCCTGTTCGATGCTGGCAACCACCTGTCGAACCTGTAGACGCAAACTGTCGGTGGCCGTACGCAACTCGGCGAGGGCGGCGATCAGGGTCGGATGTTTTGGACCGTAACGCCCGGACAATTCTTCGACCTTGGCTTGAGCCTTGGCCTGTTGTGCCTGGAATTTCTGCACCAAAGCGTTGCTCAAGACGGCGGGCACACTGGAGAGTCTGCTCAGATCGCCATTGCTCAGGGCCTGGACCTGACGGTACCGGCTCTCGGCTTCCGCCAGGTTACGGCGGGCATCGATCATGCGGTTGCCGGTCATTTCCAGTTCGTTGGCGCTGATGGTGGCGACACCGCCGACATCGACCAGGCCTTGTTCTTCCCGATAAGCCTGAAGCTTGTCTTCGGCAATGCGCAGGTTATTGCGCAATTCGACCAGGCGTGAATTCATCCAACTGGCGTTGGTCTGCGAGGACTTCAGGCTATTGTCGAACTGGCTATCAATGAAGCCTTGGGCAATCGCATTGGCGGTTGCGGCCGCCAGGTCAGGGTCGGGCAGCAACACCTCTATGTTGAGCAGTTGGCTCTTGCCGACGAATTTGACGTCGGTGCGCTTCATGAGATTCTGCGTGACCTCATTGAAAATGTCGGTTTCAGTGGGCGTTACCTGTTGGGGTATCAAAAAGTCCAGTGCCGGCCACCACTGGCCAAGATCAAGGTTTGCCAACCATTCGCGTGGCGTAAACCATGACTGCGGTTGCTGGCGGGGATCGGTCACCGGGTTAGTGGTGAGGTTGAGCTTTTTGACGGCGCGTTCGGCCAAGTCCCGCGATTGCAGAAGCGCCAATTGCGTCTGCAAGTAATCGACGGTACCGGAGCTTGAGTCCGTGACTTGCTGGAAGGTCAGCAGTGGTGGCGTTTTTTCTTTGATCAGCAGGGTGGCGCTGCCGATGTACTGCGCGGGAATGAATGACAGAATGGCCATCGCAAGCGCACAGGCAAGCAGCACCAACCAAGCGATTTTCCAATGAGCACGCCAGATCACCCTCCAGAATTTGAGCAGGTCAATGGTGTCCTTCTCCTCGCCATGCTGCTGGTGCTGAGGCAGATGCGCCTGGAGCGGACGTTCAACGTAGATGCTTGGGCTGTTATCCATGATTTAGAAAAAGCCTTGTGCAATGGAGATGGTGTCACCGGGAGCGATGGCGGTGCTGCGCGTGACCGTATCGGTCAATGGTGGTGAGCCATCGCCGCGCACGATGGTCACTCGCTTGATCGAGGCCCGTTCGGTCAGGCCACCGCCCAGTGCAATAGCTTTTTCCAGTGTCAGCCCGGGCTCGTATGGATAGCTGCCGGGCTTTTGTACTTCGCCATTGATGTAGAACGAGCGGTAGACGATCAGGTTGAGGCTGACCTTGGGGTCGACCAGGTAACCTTGCTTGAGCCCGTCGACGATGATCTTTTCCACCTGATTGGGGGTGAGCCCCTTGGCGGAGATCTCACCCAGGAACGGATAGGAAAATGTACCGGCGTCATTGAGGCGGATTTTGTCGAAGCTTAAATCCCGTTCTCCGAATACGGTGATGCGCAATACATCGCCGGCCGCCAGTTTGTACTGGGCGCCGGTGTCCGCTGCAAAAGTCACGGGCAACAGCCACGGCACGAACAACAAGGCAAGCATTCGCGAGTTCATGGGGGGAAACCTCTTAGAGACTTACGTTGAAGCTGAGCAGGAAGATGTTGCGTTCAAAACTATGGTTGTCGGCATCGGAATTGTCGTTGCGGTGGCGATAGCCCAATTCGATATCCAGCCAGCGGCGCATCTGGTATTCCACGGCGAAGTTGTAGTCGCGAAGGTTGTCGGTGCGGTTCTGCCCCTCGTACTCATAGCGGGCCAGCCCTGCTTCGGCCACCGTTGTGATCCGCTCGGTCCAGCCATGACGCCAGCCGAACAGCGCAGAGCTGGTCTTGACGGCGTCAGCACCGTCGTCGCCCTCGGCCAGCGCCTGGCGAGCAACGAACGAAAAGGTCGAGTAGGTTCGTGGCTTCCATCGCAGGTCCACCTGCCAGGTCGGGTTACTGAGGTCTTTGACACTGCTGTCATCAAAGTTCTTGCGCTCATAACCAAGGCGTACTTTGCCGGTGGTGCGTGCGGTGAAGTCCCACTCGGCACCGGCCAGGACCGCATTGGATGTGCTGTTGAGACGGCTGTCGGAGAGCAGGTAGTCGAAGACGGTATGGTCGTACTCCAGCAAGCCGCGGGTGTTGCTGCCTATACGGTGGTACCAGGTGGTGGTCAGGCCGGTGGTATTGCGCTCTTTGTCTTTATTGATGCCGTCGGAGTTGTCGTAACGAAGTTGAGCGTAACTTGCGCCCAGATCGATCTGATTGGCAGCGCTCTTGGCGCCGTAGGTATAGAGACCATTGACGCGATTAGTGCGAATCTTGTCATTGATGCCATCGACAGCAGTCGATGTCGTGCGTTCGTATTTACGCGCTTCCCCTTCAAGTTTCAGGCGATGGCGGTCGGTGAACTCCATGATGCTGTCGAGCCGCACACGTTGTGCCGTATTCGAGGCATCCGGATGATCATGATAAATGTAGCGGGTAGGCTGCCAGATAAGTCGCGTGGCACTGTTTCGATCTTCGGCCTTGAGTTCGAAAGAGGGCGCCACCTTGGTCACCATGGAAGACTGACGTCCCCGATCCAGCTCCCGGAAGTTGTCATCGTAGCTCTCTGAAAATAACAACGTGGGTGTGAAGTCGAATCCGTAGATGTTAATGGCCTGGGGGTCGAGACTCCAGGCCGCTCCGGGATATAGAGAGATCACTATCAGTGCGAAGGGGCCATGGGTCTTAAGGGTCATATCATTGCTCCTTGGGGATGAATCCAATGACTATAGACCGGAAAAACAGGGCCGAATGTGCGCGATGTAATATCGGCTGATGTCAGTGATTTCTTCATGCGAATGGAGTCCGTAAGTGTGAGTAATCACTCGCCTGGAAACAATCCATGAAATAAAAAAAGGCATAAATTTTTGTTTGAATTTAAAGTTGGGTGAATGTGTTCAGGTTTTGTTATTGAAGTAAGTTGAATAGGGGCTTATAGATGGAGGCGTGCTCGCTCAATATCAGTCAGTGGAATACGAACCGGCTGCTCTCTATTCAGAAAGTGAAGCAGGATCATAACTCGCTCGTCACCTAACATGGTCATGAAAATACCTTCGAGTGTCGACAGCGGTCCTCGGGTTATTTGCAGTTTTTCACCGGGCTTGAACGTGTGAGGTGCAAGAATTTCCGGTGGTTTATAACACCGCTCTTGCAAGTGTGTGATGACATCGTCAGGGACCATTGCCGGGCCGTGATTAAAATCGACGATTCGGCTGACGCCACGTGTAGAACGCAAAGGGGCCCACTTGTCGTCACGGCCTAGCTGAATGAAAAGGTACCCCGGGAAGAGCGGCTCAAGGGATTGATGGGGGCTACCATGTATCCTGCGTTGGCTAACGGTTTGCGGGCAAAATATGACATAGTTTTGCCGCAATAAATTGATTTTCGCCCGTTCGTCCTGACGTGGCTTGCACTGCAAAAGATACCAGTTAGAGGCTTGGGTAGTCGTCAGCATACTGGCAAGCTCCGTAACGTTGGTTTAAGCATGCCTGTTGCGTATCAGCGATGCCGTTATCCTTCCAGTGAACGCAATGAGGTTGTGGAAGTCGCGAAAGTGTTAAGCTTTTAAAACGGTGTATCAATGATGAAGCATGTAACGCCAGGGAAACGGTAAAGTGATTTCAAAGTGATTGCAAAGTGGAATGTGTAAACCTTAATTAACGCTGTGCATGATGTCGCCTTCAGGCACGAAATGAAGCCGATACTTTGCGATGGCCAAAGCTACCGCACGGTCCGAACCTTCGGCCCTTTAAAAATAAGTACTTTTGTTCGTAAGCCTTATTTGCAATGCAGTCAGCAATGGATATTCATCCACTAGATCGTCGCCTTTGTCAGGTGTCGACCCTGTTAGGTATTGATCACTCAAGGTGGCCTGTCAAATGTTACTAGTCAAAAATATAGCCTTCTGTCCAATAAGTTATTAAGGTTGTCCAACTAATTGTTTTAAAAATGTTTTATGGCAATTGGCATGATTCTGCGGCCCGACGGGTTCGCGGCCAACGTGATGACCTGCGCAAGGCGCCGGGTGGCGGACTCAATGTCTTCGGCACTGAAACCGCCCAAACCCAGAATCAATCCCGAACGGCCATTGCCACCGGCATACATCGGCGACACGGCACGTACCGATACCTGAGCTTCGGAAGCTTTGGCGGCGACCCACTGATCGTCGATAACTTCCGCCAGCCAAAGCACCAGATGCATGCCCTGATCGCTCGGTTCCAGCCACGCAAGTTCGCGAGGAATCAGCCTGGCAACCGCCTCGATGATTTGCCTGTGGATGTCTGCGTATACGCCGCGAATTCGCCGGATGTGCCGATCCAGATGTCCTTCTGCGATGAATGCTGCGAGTACGTGCTGATCGGCGTTGGCGGGATGCCGATCCATCAGGACCCGCGCACCGCAGAAGGCTTGCACCAGATAAGGCGGAACGATTGCGTAGCCGAGTCGTAACGAGGGGAACAGTATTTTGCTGAACGTCCCCAGGTAGATAACCCGGTCGGGGTCCAGCCCCTGCAAGGATGGAAAAGGGTGGCCGGCGTAACGCAGTTCACTGTCGTAATCGTCCTCGACGATCCAGGCATCGGACGCCCGGGCCCATGCCAGCAAGGCATCGCGCCTGGCCATGCTCATTGGCATGCCGAGTGGATATTGATGTGACGAGGTCACGAAGGCTGCCCGTGCCTGGGGGCATTGCGCTATGCCGTTTTCAACATTCAGCCCCTCGGCATCAACCGGGACGCGGATCATTTGATTTGTATGGCCTGCGCTTTCCAGAATTCCTGTGATACCCCGGTAGGCCGGATCCTCCACCCACGCAAAATCCCCCACATCGAGCAGCACCTGACAGGCGAGATACAGGCCCTGTTGCGTGCCGGATGTAATGATGACCTGGCTCGCTTCACAGCGCACAGAGCGTGACTTGCGCACGTAATCCGCTACCGCTTCCCGTAACTCAAGCGTACCTTGTGGATCGCCGTATCCCGAGGGCGCTCCAGCCCCTCGCGCCCTGATGCGATTGCCAAGGCGACGCCAGATATCGTCAGGCGCCGCTTTGCCAATCGGCACCGAGACCGAGAACGGAATCTGCGCAGCCGCTCTAAATTGCTGGGCCACCTGAGCGAACCGTTCGATTCGGGAAGAGGGCGTCCACGACCTGGTTTCAGTTGGCCGGCCTTGCTCCTGCCGGGTGGTTGGCGACGCTTCTGCCAAAGAGCGGGCCACCCGCGTGCCTGCTCTGCCTTGGGATTCCAGGAAGCCCTCGGCGATCAACTGCTCAAAAGCCTCGATAACGGTGCCTCGGGCAATCGTCAGCGATTTGCCGAGAATGCGCGTCGATGGCAGCAGCTCACCAGGCTTGAGGTCGCCCCTGCGGATCGCGGACCTAAGCGCTTGAGCAAGCTGTCGTCCCAATTGACCGGCGGTTCGATCCAGCGTGCCCAGCGATGGAATTTCAACAACGTTGGCTTTACGTGCCATCAATTCTGGCTCAGTGATTATGTTGGATATTGGCTCTATACCATGGGCCAGTTCATCCACACAATTCACACGAAGGCCACCTCACCACTGGCGCGCTGTCCCCACCCTTGAACGATTGAAGGAGTTGATATGTACGTACCTGCCCATTTTGATGAGCCTCGCGCCGAAGCCCTTCATGAACTGATCGTGCAGCACCCGCTGGGCATTCTGTTTACCAACGGTGAAAGCGGACTGGATGCCAACCACATTCCTTTCGAGTTGAAGGCTGCGCAGGGGCAGTTCGGTGTTCTCCAGGCGCACGTCGCGCGCGCCAATCCGGTCTGGCAAGACGTTAAAAATGGCGACGAAGTCTTGGTGGTTTTTCGCGGTGCCGAGGCTTACATCTCGCCCACCTGGTATCCGAGCAAGCACGAAACACATAAACAGGTTCCGACCTGGAACTACAAGGTGGTGCACGCCCATGGGAGGATCACCCTTCACGATGATGAGCGCTATGTCCGTGGGTTGGTGGCGCTCCTGACCCGAACCCATGAGTCCTCCCAGCCCGAGCCATGGAAAATGACGGACGCCCCGAAGGACTACATCGCCTCGATGCTTAAAGCGATCGTTGGGGTAGAGATCGAGATCACTCGCCTGGTCGGTAAGTTCAAGCTGGGCCAGAATAAGGAAGCGAGAGACATCCGTGGTGCAGGTCAGGCACTCAAGGACAGCGGGAAAATCGTATTGGGAGAGGCAATGCTCGCGGGTGTCGATGCCGAATCCTGAGGCACCTCGTGCACAGGCTGGTCTGCGGCGCTCGCACTCATAGCGACGCCCTGACCACCAATGGACAATCAACCGGCTGGGCTCCCTCTACCTCAAGGGCTTCGATCAGATGCCGGGCAGCCCGGCGACCGATCTCATAGTACGGCAGTTGCACCGTGGTCAGCGGCGGGATGAACAGTTCGGCGATACCGATCATGTTGTCGTAGCCGAGCACGGCGACATCGCCGGGAATTTTCAGGCCTCGGCTCAACAACAGCTGATAGGCACAAAACGCGATGCGGTCGTTGCCACAGATCAGAATGTCGAATTGTGGGCGACCCTCAACAATGTGCCGATCGAGGATGGCTGCGGTTTCACCGTAGGCGTCATGCTCGGAAAGGTCGTATTGCAGAAGCGCGTCAGGCGCCAGCCCGAATGCCTGACAGGCGCGCAGCAGGCCTTCTTGTCGCAGCCCCCAGGCCAGGCTCTGTTTTGGCAGATTGATGCACAGCGGGCGCCGATAGCCTTGGCTCAACGCGTGATGCACGGCGCGATACTGCCCCGTTTCGTCGTCCGGTACGTAACTGACCAGGCGACTGTCATCGGCCAGGCAATTGGCGAGTACCAGCGGTTTGCTCTTCAAGCGCTCGGGAATGCTGACGTGGCGAAAGCCCATGGCGCTGAAGATCAGCCCGTCAGGGCGATGCGACAGCATCAGGTCGATGTTCTGGTCAGTGGGCGGGTTGCTTAACAGGTTAAGGATGAAGACATTCCAGCCGGCCTGTTGCGCGGTCTGTTCGATGGACAGCAGCAGCTCCACCGCGAACGGTGTGGTCGCGGTGTCCAGCGCGAACACACCGATGGTGCGCGACTGGAGGTTGTCGCCGCGCATCTTGCGCGCCGACAGGCTCGGTACGAATTGCAGTTCATCAATGGCGCGACGCACCCGCTGAAGGGTTTCGGGGCTCAGTTTTTCCGGGTTGTTGAGCGCTCGAGAAACCGTCATCAAGGACACGCCGGCCAGCTGTGCAACGTCTTTCACTGAAGTCATGCGAGGCGAGCCCGGTCAGGTTGACGCAGAATCATGACACAGGGCCCGGGTTTCTCGCGACTCGAATGACAACGCTCATACCCAACCTGAAGCGAGAGGCCACGCCCTGGGAATCGAAGCACGCCCGCCACTGCCGTGGTTAAACAACTTCACGCCCAGACTGTCGGGCCGCGGATAGAGGCGACTGCTGAGGCTGAAGCGGCCGTTTTCGTCGAACACCTCGATGGACGAGCGATCGAGAAACACGCGCAGTTCCAGTCGCTCTTGTGTCGGGTCTATCGACACGCTGCGCTGGCCGCTGACTTGCGCACCCGAGCGGCTGCGGTCCAGCACCAGGCGCTGTAATGCCGCATCGTAATAGAGCAGGGTTTCTTCACGGCCATCGTTGCTGCAGCGCAAGGCGATGCCCAGGTGGCCGTCGGTGCAGCCGCGTAAATCCAGATGCACATGGATTTCCAGCAGGTCGCCATTCACTTCCGGCACCCAACAGGTTCCCGACTCATCCCGCCAAGGCGTACTCGGCAATGGCGCCTCGCGCAGCGCGGTGAGCTCCCGTGCCGGATACACGCAAAGGCGATCGTCATGCAGTTCAAGTTCGCGCGGTAAACCGAGCATGCCGCACCAGTGATGGGCCTGGCTCGGCATCGGGCTTTCCCACATGTCGAGCCACGCCCACACCAGGCGCCGACCATCGGCGGCCACCAGCGTTTGCGCGGCATAGAAATCGTGGCCGTTATCCAGCTCGATAAAAGGCCCGCCGGTGAAGTGCCATTGGCTGTCGAGTTGGCCCACTCGATAACCGGTCTGGTATTTGTTGAGCCGTTCGTAACCGTGGGGTTGCATGCCCTGAGGGGAGTACAGCAGCACGTCGCGCCCGTTCAGGCGAAACAGATCCGGGCACTCCCACATATAGCCATCGCCCTCGCTGCCGCTGGCTACATAATCGAGGAACTCCCAGGTGTGCAGATCGGTGGAACGATACAGCGGCAGCAGCGGTTGATCGCCCAGACGTGCGCCGGCAATCAGGTACCAATAGTCGTCCGCTTGCCAGACCTTGGGGTCACGAAAATGCATGATCGAGTCTTGCGGCGCGGTCTCGATGACAGCGCCATGCTTGACGAAGCGAATGCCGTCGACACTGGTGGCCAGGCACTGGACTTGACGGATCGAGCTTTCATCACCCACGTCTTTCAGCCAGGTGTGCCCGGTGTAGATCAGCGCCAGGGTGTCTCCACACACTACCGCGCTACCGGAAAAACAACCGTCGCGGTCGAAGTCATCGCCGGGCGCCAGGGCAATGGGCAGATGCTGCCAATGGACCAGGTCGGCGCTCTTGGCATGCCCCCAATACATCGGGCCCCACTTGGCGTCAAAGGGGTGGTGTTGATAGAAAACGTGATACTCGCCACGGAAGTACACCACCCCGTTAGGGTCGTTCATCCAGCCTGTCGGGGGGGCAATGTGATAACCGGGGCGGTAATCGTGGATGACCCGAGACAGGCCGTCACTCAGCGCCTGTTGCGCAAGGTCAAGGGAGTCAGGCATTGGATCGCTCATGGTATTCAAAGACAAAGTCATAGGGCGCCTGCTCGTGCCGGGCGCAGAGGGACGGTTTCAATGGCATGTGGGTGACGCTTCAAGGCTGTGCCGTCAGCGTCGAACAGGTGCAGGTTGTCGATGTCCAGCAGCAGCTCGACCCGGTCGCCCGCCTGCCATCCGGCGTGGACTTCACAACGACAGATCAGTGGCTCGTCCTGACCTGTCTCGAGGTGCACATAAGTTTCACTGCCCAGGTATTCGACCGCAGTCACCACGATGCCGGCGGCTCCTTCCGCTGCCTTGAGCGACACGTGTTCCGGGCGAATGCCCAGGCTCAGCAGCGTGCCCGCCGCCAGGTTCGAGCTGTCGAAGGGCAGGGACGTCATCCCCAACACGGGGCTGTCGACCAAGCTGGTTTCGCCCGGCGCCTGCAAGCGCGCCAGCAGAAAGTTCATTCTGGGTGAACCGAGAAAGCCGGCGACAAAGCGACTGGCCGGGCGCTCATAGAGTTCGCGCGGTGAGCCGACCTGTTCGACGCGACCGCCATTGAGCACGACAATTTTGTCGGCCAGGGTCATCGCTTCAACCTGATCGTGGGTGACGTAGATCATGGTCGAGCCCAGCCGGGCATGCAGCCGGGCGATTTCGTTGCGCATCTGCACCCGCAAGGACGCATCCAGGTTGGAGAGCGGCTCATCGAACAACAGAATGTCCGGTTCCCGCGCCATGGCTCTGCCCATGGCGACACGCTGACGCTGCCCACCGGACAATTCCTTTGGCTTGCGTTGCAGCAGCTTGTCCAATTGCAGGATTTGCGCGGTTTTCAGCACGCGTTCGCGCAGGCTGGTCTTTTCAGTCTTGGCCAGCTTCAGACCAAAACTGATGTTGTCGTAGACGCTCATGTGCGGGTACAGAGCATAAGACTGAAATACCATGCCGACGCCACGCTCGCGCGGCTCCAGGTCGTTGACCCGACGCCCGTCGATCAGCAGGTCGCCGGCGCAGATCGAATCCAGTCCAGCGATAAGGCGCAGCAGGGTCGACTTTCCGCAGCCCGAAGGGCCGACGAATACCACGAACTCACCCGCCGCGATCTCCAGGTTGACGTCGCGCAGAATCCGCGCACCGCCCAATTGTTTGTTCACGTTATCCAGTTTCAACTTGATCACGATGCTGTTCCTTGTAGTTGTCGGGCATCAACCCTTTAACGCGCCGGTAGTGAGGCCGGAAACGATTCGGCGCTGGAAGATCAGCACCAGAATCACCAGTGGGACGGTGACCAGCACCGATGCCGCCATCAACAACCCCCAAGGCAACTCATGGGGGCTGCCGCCGGAAATCAGGGCGATGGCCACTGGCACCGTGCGTTGGGTGTCGGTGAGGGTGAAGGTCAGGGCAAACAGGAACTCGTTCCACGCCGCGATGAAAGCCAGCAAGCCAGTGGTGACCAGGGCGGGCCAGAGCAGCGGCAACAGCACCCGGGTCAGCGTGATCCAGGGTGAGGCGCCATCCATGATTGCCGCTTCTTCCAGTTCATGGGGCAGTTGACCCATGAACGTGGTCAGCACCCAAACGGTGAAGGGCAGGGTGAAAATCGTGTAGCTGAGAATCAACGCCCAGGACGTGTTGTACAGGCCCAAGGCACGGATCACCTCGAACAGCCCCGACAGCACCGCGACCTGGGGAAACATCGACACCCCAAGGACCATCATCAACACCGTGCCACGCCCACGGAATTTCACCCGGCCCAAGGCATAAGCAGCGGTCAGGCTGAGGAACAGCGCCAGCGTCACTACGCTAAGCGCGACCACCAGTGAATTACCGATAGCCCGCAGGAATGAGGCTTGGTTAAGCACCGCCGCGTAATTGGAGAAGTCGGGTTTTTTGATCCAGTAACTCACCTCGAACAAGGCGCTGGACGGCTTCAGCGACGTGACGATGGCGTAGTAGAAAGGGAACACCGCATACAGCAGCAACACCCCGATCAGGCACCAGAAACCGAAGCGCAACAGTGCTTTTTTCAGTAGGCGAGGGCTCATGACCGGACCTCCAGTTGACGGCGTCCGAGGTAGAGATAAAGCATGGCGATCACTGCAACCACCAGAAACAGCAGGGTCGAGGCGGCGCTGCCGTAACCGACGTCCTGGAACTCCACCAGGTGTTGGCGGGCGTAGACCGACATGCTCATGGTGCTCGATGAGTTCGAGGTCAGCACATAAATCACGTCGAACACCCGCAGGGAGTCGAGGATGCGGAAAATCGCCGCCACCAGCAATGCGGGCATCAGCAGTGGCAGCGTGACCCGCCAGAACACCTTCAGTGGATGAATGCCATCGACCCTGGCGGCTTCGTAGCAGTCACTCGGCAACATCTGCAAGGCGGCGAGCATCAGCAGGGTGACAAACGGCACGGTCTTCCAGACGTCGACGATAATCACCGCCCACATCGACAGATCGGCATCTGCGGTCCAGGCCAGAGGCGCGGTAATCAGGCCGAGGCTGAGCATCAGGTGATTGATGATGCCGAACTGGTCATTGAGCATCCACGACCAGATCTTCGCCGAGACAATGGTCGGAATCGCCCACGGAATCAGAATCAACGCTCGCACCAGGGAACGGCCGGCGAACTGGATGTTCAGCAGCAAAGCCACCAGCAGCCCCAGCACGACTTCCAGCCCCACCGACACCACGGTGAAATGCAAGGTGTTGCGCACTGCATTCCACCATTGTGGATCGACCAGGATGCCCGACCAGCTGGAACCGTTGTGGAACAGATAATTGCTCAGGCCAACGAAGGTGCCGCCAGCGGTGTCCGCGAGGTTAGCGTCGGTCAGGCTGAACCAGAATGTCCGCAGCAACGGCCAGGCCGCTACCAGGGCCAGACACAGCAACATCGGCGTCAGAAACAGCCAGGCAGCGCGCACTCGGCGGCGCTGTACCGGCGTTTCCCTGGCGAGCAGGAGCTCGTCACAGGGAGCATGGGTAGTAGAGACAGACATGGTGATTTTCTTCCTTGTGGCTTACCAGTTCCGGTGTTTGATACGCGTGAGTTCGCCTTCCAGTTCGGTCAGCGCCTGATCGACCGGCAACTCGCCGGCCAGCACGCCATGCACTTGATCGAAGAACGCATTGGTGACCCGTGGATAACGAGCGGCGGTGATTGAAGCGGGGCGCATGACGCCATCGTTGAGAATGCTGTGCAGCTGACTGTAATAAGGCATGGCCGCGAGCAGCTCGGGATCCTGGTAGAGCGACTCGATCACCGGGTTATAGGCGCCAATCAACGCACGATGTTTTTGCTGTTGAGCGCTGGTCAGGTAGCTCACCAGTTCGGCGGCAAGCTTCGGGTTGGCGCTGTAACGCGATACCGCCAAACCCCACCCGCCGAGGGTGGAGGCATGGGTGCCGGTGCTGCCGCCGCGGGGCAGGGGAGCGACCCCGACCTTGTCTTTTACCGCACTGTCCTGGCTTTGCACCAGGGCCCAGACATAAGGCCAATTACGCATGAACAACGCATTGCCCGACTGGAATACGCCGCGTCCTTCTTCCTCGGTGTAATTGAGCACGCCACGCGGGGAGATGTCGCCTACCCAGCTTTTGGCCAGGGTCAACGCCGCTCTTGAGGCCTGGCTGTTGACCACGATGTCGCCTCGTGGATTGACCAGCCCTCCGTCCGGTTGGCTGCTGATCCATTCCAGCGCATTACACGTCAGGCCTTCGTAGGCACGCCCTTGAAAGATGTACCCCCAGGCGTTGGCGTTGCCGGCATTGCGCTCGGCCTGTTGTACATCCTTGGCGGTAGCGGTCATTTCCTCCCAAGTCTGGGGGACTTGCTTGTTGTATTTCTCGAGCAAGTCCTTGCGGTAATACAGCAGGCCCGAGTCGGTGAACCACGGCATCGTCACCAGCCGTCCGTTCACCGTGGCGTTGTCCACCTGTGCCTGGAAGTAGCCTTGGGTTGCGTCGGCGGGCAGCACCTCGCGCAGATCCAGCAGATGTTTGGCCAACATCCCCGGCCACACCATGTCGATCTGAATGATGTCGATGTCGCTGGACTGCGCACTGAGGATCTGTTGATAGAACGACAACCGCTCGGTTGCCGAGTTAGGCGTGGACACCACCTCGACGTGATTGCCGGTCTGTTGAGACCACGCCTCGACGGCCTCTTTGCACAGTTGTAATTCCGCACCCACCGCACCGCAGGAAATCGTCAGATTGGCTGCGCTGGAGAGGGATGGAAGCCCGGCGCAAAGGGCAAGCAGTGCTGCTGGAAAGAGTGATTTGAGCTGTTTCATAAAGCCCTCTTTATTTTTGTTTTTAGAAAAGTTAACGTTAACATCGCCAAATGTAGCAGCGTATTTGCGATGAGGCATCCTTTTTTTCGTGGATTTTGACAATTAACAATTCACGAAAAAAAGGCCGGTCGCAGGACAAAAAATAAAAACAAAACAGGAAATCCCCCATGCAGAAAGCATCAAGCTGGCTACTCGCAGGCGTACTCGGCACCTCGGCGGCCACTGCTCAGGCCGCGACTCTGGAAGAACGCATGGCCGCGTTTGAAGCCCGCGCCAGCGCTGCGGAAAAACGTGCAGCCGCCGCCGAACAACAAACCCAGGCGCTCGCCAGGGAATTGCAGCAGCTCAAACAGTCCACTCCCGCTTTGCAGCCTGTTGCGTCCACTGCGACCGCCACTGCGGCGCCCACTTTGGATACGCGGTTGGCAAAACTCGAAGCCCGTCAGCAAAGCCTGGAGAAGGAGGGCAGTACCGGACACCTCACCGACGGGTTCAGCTTCAAGGGCTACGCCCGCTCGGGATTGCTGATCAACGATGGCCTGGGGGGCGGGCGGGGCGGTCCTTATACAACGCCTGCCGGTTCAGTCGGTGGTGCAGTCGGGCGACTGGGTAATGAAGACGATACTTACATGCGTATAGACCTGTCGAAAGAAGCCTATGCGCAGAACGGCACCCATTCCAAATTCACGGTTTCCATCGCCGATGGAGTGGAAAGCTCCAATGACTGGACGGCCGCCGAAAGTAACCTGAATGTGCGCCAGGTATTTACGGAACTCGATCATCTCGCCGCATTCAAGGGCAATTCGACGTTCGAGAACGCCACCCTGTGGGCAGGCAAGCGATTCGACAGGGACAACTTCGATATCCATTGGCTGGACTCGGACGTCGTCTTTCTGGCCGGCACCGGGGGTGGTATCTACGACGTGCAGATGAACAAGAACTGGCGCTCGAATTACTCGTTGATCGGGCGTAACTACGGGGATTTCAGTGAGGGCGGTGTCAATGCCGATGTGGAAAGCTACATCCTCACCTCCAACCAGTTCTTCGATAATGGTCAGTGGCAGTGGATGTTCAATGGCATTGGCTCAAAGAAAAACGACTTTAGCACTCGCACCAATGAAGCGGGCCTGAAGCCTGCGGACTCCGGCTTGCACAGCATGATCGCAAATCATCAGAAAAACTTTTTCGGCAGGGAAGGCTTCTTCAAGACGGCGCTGCTCTACGGGCAAGGGCTGGGGGCCGAGGTCAAGAACATCGGCTCGGACGGCGAACTGATCGACGACGCCCGTGCGCTGCGCCTGGCGCTGTACGGCGAGACACCGATTGCACCCCACTGGCGCATCGGTCCAAGTCTGCTGGCCGAACAAAGCAAGGATCGCTACGTCAAGGGTGACGACTACCGCTGGATGACCCTGAACATGCGGTTGGCCAATGAAATCAACAGCAATTTCGAGATGGCCTACGAAATGAGCTGGCAAACCATGAACCTCGATCCCAAGGGTTACCTGCAACGTAATGCGGTGGACGGCAACTTCTGGAAATTCACCATCGCCCCGACCTTCAAACCCGACGTTGGAGACCTGCTCACACGCCCCGAGTTGCGAGTGTTCGCCAGCTTCATGAACTGGTCTTCGGACCTGGACCGATACAGCTCCACAGACAACTTCGGCAAGACCGACTTCAACGCCGGCGGTGTGTGGCAATACGGGATACAGATGGAAACCTGGTTTTAATAGCCGGGGCTTGCTCCCACATTTATTCGATGCCGTTCACCAATACTGTGATCGATGCAAGTCCATTGTGCTGTCCGGTGGCCAACGCTCATTAAGCGGGGCCGCCGGATGAACTCGTGGTCAGCCCCTGCCAGGCATGTCGATGCCATGTTGATGCACCCGTCGATACAGCGTTGCCCGGGAGATGCCCAAAGCCTTGGCCGCGGGGGTGGGTTTCCAGCGATGACGCACGAGGGCATCGATGAGTGCCTCGCGTTCCGGACTGGCGCAGCGTTCCAAGGCGTCAGCTGAAGCCGGATCGTTGAGTCGACGGCCGGGCAGATGCTCAGGCAAGTCACTCATTAGAATCAAGTCGGTCTCGCACACCGCGCAGGCGTAACGCAATACGTGCCGCAGTTCGCGCACATTTCCCGGCCAGCGATAGCCGAGCAGGCATTCCAGTGCGGCGCTTCCCAGTTGCATCGCCATTGCGCAGGCCGATGATTCTTCCTCGAGTATCCGGTTGATCAATGCCAGTCGATCACTGCGTTCGCGCAACGGCGGCAATTGGAATCGCGCACCACTGAGGCGGAAGTACAGGTCCTCGCGAAACTCGCCGCTGGCCACCAGGGCTTCCAGATCGCGGTGGCTGGCGCAGACCACCTGAATGTCTATCGCCTTGCTTCTTGACGCTCCCAGGGGCGCCACTTCGCCCTCGGCTAAAACCCGCAGTAGCCGGGTTTGCAGGGTCAGGGGCATATCGCCGATTTCATCGAGAAACAGGGTGCCGCCATCGGCCTGTTCCAGCAGGCCTTGCATGCCTTTATTCGAAGCACCAGTGAAGGCGCCGGCTGCATAACCAAACAGCTCGCTTTCGATCAGGTTTTCGGGAATCGCTGCGCAGTTCACCGCAATAAAAGGTCGATCACGGCGCAGACTGGCCTGGTGCAGCTGGCGGGCGAAGACTTCCTTGCCGGAACCGGTTTCGCCGTGGATCAGCACCGGCAGATTACGGTCTTTGACCCGAACCGCAAGGCGCAAACTTTCTTCCAGTCGCGGGTCGAGTTCGGCGGGTGACAGTACCCGCCGAGCCGGGCTGCGTTTCACTTGCCGTGGCGCGCTGAGTCGCCCATGCAAGACATGGCGGCCACCCCGGCAGTGAAACAGGCAGAGTGATTCGTCTTTGGCGCGATGCAATAACTGCTGATCGAACACTTGGCCGATGTGGTCCGGCAGGTGACCAAAACTTTGCGACAGCCACTGCCGCGCCGCGGGGTTGAGTGCCTGCAGTTGGCCGTCGTCGTCCCAGGCGAGCAGGTAGTCGGGCTGGCTGTCGACGTAGCCCGGGCTGTTGTGGGCCCGCAGCACCCAGTAACCCTGGGCACTGTTCATGAAAAACGCCTGTTCTATTTCCCGTGCGCTCTGCACCACCATCTGCCGGATCAGATGCTGCGAACGACGGTCGTCCGGCGAACGCACCGCAGACACATCGAGCACCCCGAGCAGTTCCCCCCGAGGGTCAAAGACCGGAGCGGCGGAGCAGGTGAGTCCGATAAAAGCCGCGCGGAAGTGATCCCGCTTGTGCACCGTAACCGGTGTTCGTGCGGTCAGCACCGCAGCCACCCCGCAGGTGCCTTCCTCGCCCTCTGACCAGCAGGTGCCCAGGTACAGGCCTGCTTTGCGGCAATCATTACGGATGGAGGTTTCCACGCGATAGTCGATGGTCTGGCCCTGGGCGTCGGTGAGCAACACGCAATAGTCGGCATCGCGCACACGACCATGGAGTCGGGCGACTTCTTCGCTGGCGATGCGCAGGAACAGTTCGGAGCGTTCTCGACACTCTTGCAGCACGTTCTGGGACAGGATCCGCGGCCCTTGTAATGAGCCAGGGTCCAAGTGGTGTTGCTCCATGGAACGGCGCCAGGAATCCAGGATCAAGTCCGGCACGGGCAGTTGCGGCAGGTGCGCTGCGTTCTTCAAAACACGGCTGACGCAATCCACATGCGCCTTCGAGTGTGCGGAAAGCATTAGGGCCTCCGGTTCGATCTTCTTTTAGTTGTGCGGGCTATTAAGCGCCGTTCACGGACGGTCGACAAGCATCGGTTCACCCCACTGCGAAGCTGAGACGCGACGTCTCAAGGTCTGGCCGCTAACCCGTGCAGGCTGACATGGGACGTCTCAATCGAGCGGGATCCCATCACTTGGAAATGTAGTCAAAACCGCTCTGGAACGGGCTTTATGGCGATCTTTTGCGATTCTGGCACCGGCCTTGCTCTAACCCTGGCAACCAGCACGACTGGCAACCCGATAATAACAAGAGGTGCCCTATGTCCTCCTGCCGAGGCTTTTACTCTGCCGTACCCGTGGTGGCGACATGAGTCGCTTGCCCCTGACCGTCGGCATCATTGCCAATCCGGCGTCCGGCCGGGACGTAAGGCGCCTGACGGCGAATGCCGGGCTGTTTTCCAGCACCGACAAGGTCTCGGTGATCCAACGGCTGCTGGCGGCTTTTGGCGCCACCGGTGTCGAGCGCGTGCTGATGCCCACCGACATGACCGGCATCGCGGCGGCGGTGAAGAAGAACAGTCATGGCCGCCAGGCGCGTGACAGCCACTGGCCAACTCTGGAATTCCTGGAACTGACCTTGCGCCAGAGCGTGGCGGACACTCGCCAGGCCGCGCGCTGGATGGCTGAACGCGGCGTGTCGCTGATTGCCGTGCTCGGCGGTGACGGCACCCACAAAGCGGTGGCTGCCGAAGTCGGCGACATTCCGCTGCTGACCCTGTCGACGGGGACCAACAATGCCTTCCCGGAACTGCGTGAGGCCACCAGCGCCGGGCTGGCCGGCGGGCTATTCGCCAGCGGCCGGATCCCACCCGAAATTGCCTTGCGTCGCAATAAACGCCTGCTGGTGCGGATTCCGAGCCGCGACCTGTGCGAAGTGGCGCTGGTGGACGTGGCAGTGTCCCCGCTGCCCTTCATCGGCGCCCGTGCAATCAGCCGTGGGATCGATCTGGCGGAGGTGTTCGTCACCTTCGCGGAACCTCAGTCCATTGGCATATCGGCCCTCTGCGGCTTGTGGTTTCCGGTCTCGCGCCAAGCCCCCAACGGTGCCTGGATGCGCCTTGATCCGCAATCGTCCGAAGCCTTGCTGGTGCCCCTGGCGCCCGGCCTGTTGCAAGGCTGCGGCGTACTCGCGGCCGGCAGCCTTGAACCCGGTGTTGCCCATCGCCTGTGCCTGAGCAGCGGCACCCTGGCCCTGGATGGCGAACGGGAAATCGAATTCAACGCCGATGACTTGCCCACCGTGACCCTCGACTCCGGCGGCCCGTTGAGCATCGATGTCAATGCGGCGCTGGCCTATGCCGCGCAAGAGCGGCTGCTGGCCATCGGTCGTGAACACCCGCAACACCCTTTGAACCTTGCACTTTGAAACTTGAGCCTCAAGACACCCTGGAGAATAAAAATGTCGACACAGCTGACTGCTGATCAATTGCTGCATGCCTATCGGGTGATGCGCACCATCCGCGTCTTTGAAGAGCGCCTGCACGTGGAGTTCGCCACCGGCGAGATTCCCGGTTTCGTCCATCTTTATGCCGGTGAAGAGGCCTCGGCCGCCGGTGTCATGGCTCACCTGAGGGATGACGACTGCATCGCCTCCAACCACCGTGGCCACGGTCATTGCATCGCCAAGGGCGTTGATGTGCACGGGATGATGGCCGAAATCTACGGTAAGAAAACCGGAGTCTGTCAGGGCAAGGGCGGCTCCATGCACATCGCCGATTTCGAGAAAGGCATGCTCGGCGCCAATGGCATCGTCGGTGCCGGTGCACCGCTGGTGGTAGGGGCGGCCCTGGCCGCCAAGCTCAAGGGGACCGATGGCGTCGCCGTCGCGTTCTTCGGCGACGGCGGTTCCAACGAAGGGGCCGTGTTCGAAGCGATGAACATGGCCTCGGTGTGGAACCTGCCGTGCCTGTTCATTGCCGAGAACAACGGTTACGCCGAGGCCACTGCGTCCAACTGGTCGGTGGCCTGCGATCACATCGCCGACCGCGCAGCCGGTTTCGGCATGCCTGGGGTCACCGTCGACGGCTTCGATTTTTTCGCCGTTCACGAAGCCGCCGGTGCCGCGGTGGCGCGCGCCCGAGCCGGTGAAGGACCGTCGTTGATCGAGGTCAAGTTGACCCGCTACTACGGTCACTTTGAAGGCGACGCCCAGACCTATCGGGCACCGGACGAGGTCAAGTATTTCCGCGAACACAACGACTGCTTGATGCAGTTTCGCGAGCGCACCACCCGGACCGGTTTGATCGATGCCAGCCAGTTGGACCAGATCGATGGCGAAGTGGACCTGTTGATCGAAAATGCCGTGCGCAAGGCCAAGTCCGACCCCAAGCCAAGCGCCGCCGACCTGCTCACCGACGTCTACGTTTCCTATCCCTGAACGCCCCCTATAACAAGAATCGAGACCTTTATCATGGCGAGAAAAATCAGTTATCAGCAGGCAATCAACGAAGCCCTGGCTCAGGAAATGCGCCGCGACCCCAGCGTGTTCATCATGGGGGAAGACGTCGCCGGCGGTGCCGGTGCTCCCGGTGAAAACGACGCCTGGGGCGGGGTATTGGGCGTGACCAAGGGCCTCTACCACCAATTTCCCGGCCGCGTGCTGGACACGCCGCTGTCGGAATTGGGTTATGTCGGTGCCGCGGTAGGCGCAGCGACCTGCGGCGTGCGCCCGGTGTGTGAGTTGATGTTCGTCGACTTCGCCGGCTGCTGCCTGGACCAGATCCTCAATCAGGCGGCCAAGTTTCGCTACATGTTCGGGGGCAAGGCTTCCACCCCGTTGGTGATTCGCACCATGGTCGGCGCGGGCCTGCGGGCCGCCGCCCAACACTCGCAAATGCTCACGTCGCTGTGGACCCACATCCCCGGCCTGAAAGTTGTCTGCCCGTCATCCCCTTATGACGCCAAGGGCCTGTTGATCCAGGCCATCCGCGACAACGATCCGGTCATCTTCTGCGAACACAAACTGCTCTACAGCATGCAGGGCGAGGTGCCGGAAGAGCTCTATACCATCCCGTTCGGCGAGGCCAACTTCCTGCGCGACGGCAAGGACGTGACCCTGGTTTCCTATGGGCGCACGGTCAATACGGCGATGGATGCAGCCCGCAGCCTGGCAGGGCGGGGGATTGACTGCGAGGTCATTGACCTGCGCACCACCAGCCCGCTGGACGAAGACAGCATTCTGGAAAGCGTGGAAAAGACCGGGCGCCTGGTGGTGATCGACGAAGCCAACCCGCGCTGTTCCATGGCCACCGACATCTCGGCCCTGGTGGCGCAAAAAGCGTTCGCCTCGCTCAAGGCGCCCATCGAGATGGTCACCGCGCCGCACACGCCGGTGCCGTTCTCCGACTCTCTGGAAGACCTCTATATCCCCGACGCGGCGAAGATCGAAAGCGCCGTGCTCAAGCTGATCGAGTGGAGCAAGCGTTCATGAGCCAGATCCATACCCTGACCATGCCCAAGTGGGGCTTGTCCATGACCGAAGGCCGGGTCGATGTCTGGCTCAAGGAGGAGGGCCAGGCGATCGCCAAGGGCGATGAAGTGCTCGACGTAGAAACCGACAAAATTTCCAGCAGTGTCGAAGCGCCGTTTTCCGGTGTGCTGCGCCGGCAGATCGCGCGCCAGGATGAAACCCTCGCGGTCGGTGCATTGCTCGGCATCGTGGTCGACGGCGAAGCCAGCGAGGCCGAGATCGATGCGGTGATCGAGCAGTTCCAGGCCGCGTTCGTGCCAGGTGACGGTGCCGAGGAAGACAGTGGGCCAAAGCCGCAGAAGGTCGAACTGGACGGGCGACTGATCCGTTACTTCGAGCGCGGCGAAGGCGGGGTGCCGTTGGTGCTGGTGCACGGGTTCGGCGGTGACCTGAATAACTGGATGTTCAATCATGAAGCATTGGCCGCCGGGCGCCGGGTGATTGCTCTGGATCTGCCGGGCCATGGCGAGTCGGGCAAACAGTTGGAGCACGGAACTCTGGATGAGTTGAGCGGGGTGCTGCTGGCTCTGCTCGATCATCTGGATGTTCCCGTGGCGCATCTGGTGGGGCATTCCATGGGCGGGGCGGTGTCGCTGAACACGGCGCGCCTGGCTCCCCAGCGGGTGCGTTCCCTGAGCTTGATCGGCAGCGCCGGCCTGGGTGCGGAAATCAACGGCGATTACCTGCAAGGTTTTGTCGAGGCAGCCAGCCGCAATGCCCTCAAGCCACAATTGGTGAAACTGTTCTCCGACCCCGAACTGGTCAATCGGCAGATGCTCGAAGACATGCTCAAGTACAAGCGTCTGGAAGGGGTGGATGCGGCCCTGCGCCTGCTGGTTGCGGGGCTGTTCAAAGAAGGGCGGCAACAACTCGATCTGCGCGGCGTGGTGCAAGAAAACCGGCAACCGGTGTTGCTGATCTGGGGCAGTGACGACGCGATCATTCCTGCGACCCACAGCGCTGGCCTGGCTGCTCAGGTCGAAATCCTGCCGGGTCAGGCGCACATGGTGCAGATGGAAGCGGCCGAGCAGGTCAATCGGCTGATTCTGGACTTTGTCCAACAACACTGATGCCTCCCTTGGCGGCCGGCCATTTGCCGGGCGCCAAGGCCAACGATTTCAAGGAGATTCCAACATGAGCCTTCCAATTGATCCGACCCGCAGCATGCGTGCCGCTGTCTGGCATGGTCGTCACGATATCCGCGTCGAAGATGTGCCGTTGCCCGTCTCGCCACCGGCGGGCTGGGTGCAGATTCGCGTGCAATGGTGCGGTATTTGCGGCTCCGACTTGCATGAATACGTGGCCGGGCCAGTGTTCATTCCGGTGGATGCGCCGCACCCGCTGACCGGCATCAAGGGGCAGTGCATTCTCGGTCATGAGTTCTGTGGCGAGATCGTCGAAATCGGCGCCGGGGTCCAGGGGTTCAGTGTGGGCGAACCGGTGGCAGCCGATGCCTGTCAGCACTGTGGCACTTGTTATTACTGCACCCATGGGCTGTACAACATTTGCGAGAACCTGGCGTTCACCGGGCTGATGAACAATGGCGCGTTCGCCGAGTTGGTCAACGTACCGGCCAACCTGCTTTACAAGTTGCCGGCCAACTTTCCCGCCGAAGCCGGGGCGTTGATCGAACCGCTGGCAGTGGGCATGCACGCGGTGAAAAAGGCCGGGAGTTTGCTGGGGAAAAATGTGGTGGTGGTTGGCGCGGGAACCATCGGCCTGTGCACCATCATGTGCGCCAAGGCGGCTGGCGCGGCCCAGGTCATTGCTCTGGAAATGTCGGGAGCGCGCAAGGCCAAGGCCCTGGAGGTGGGGGCGAGCCAGGTGCTGGACCCCAATGAGTGCGATGCTTTGGCAGAGGTGCGGCGACTGACCGGTGGGCTGGGCGCTGATGTCAGTTTCGAATGCATCGGCAACAAACACACGGCCAAGCTCGCCATCGACCTGATCCGCAAGGCCGGCACGTGTGTATTGGTGGGCATCTTCGAGGAGCCCAGCGAGTTCAATTTCTTCGAGCTGGTCGCCACCGAAAAACAGGTGCTGGGTGCACTCGCCTATAACGGGGAGTTCGCAGACGTGATCGCCTTTATCGCCGACGGTCGGCTGGACATCACGCCGCTGATAACCGGGCGTATTCAGCTGGAACAGATTGTCGGGCAGGGCTTTGAGCAATTGGTTAACAACAAGGAGCACAACGTGAAAATCATCGTGTCACCCGCTCGAATCCGAGACGCCTCAGAAAGCGATTGACGCGAACCGAGCCTGAACATTCCTGCCGAACTCGGGGCAGGTAATGTTCAGGCAACTTGTGGCCCACTTTTTCAGAGCTGCACCCGCCGCAGCCTGCCGCTCAACGGGACGACGGTGTTGTCTGGCATGGGCAGTGGCCGGCCGGTCAAACCCATGCCTTCGCTCACCAGTACCGCATCCTCCAGCAGACACAGGTTGGAAGGGGTATCCAGGTCGCGGGCGAGCACGGCGACCTGGGCGGTATGCAAGTTGCAGCTCAGCAGTCGCCCGGTAAAACGGGTAAAGCCGCCATGCAGCGGTTCGCCGTTCCAGTCGGGTGGCAAGGGTTGCTGCAGGCGGTCGCAGAGTTCCAGGACCAGCACGTTGCCCTTCGGACACAGCGCCAGTCCGGTGGGCAGTTGCAGGCCGCGAATCAGGAGCTCGACTTGCCCACTGTCAGGCCAGACCCGAATCACCTGGCCGGCCTTCTCGGCGAAGTCGATGCCCTTGCGCGTCGGGTCGCCCTGCAACTCTCCGGAAAACAGACTGATCAGCACTGCGTCGGTCGCCGGTTCGTACACCAGGGTCACCGGGACGGCTTCCTGGCCCTGGTCCAGTTCGGGCAACCGGACCAGCACGCGTTCGTCCTGTCCGCTGGTGAATTCCACCAACTGATTGGTATCGGGCTTGACCGCCAGCCAACTGCGGCGGGTCGGGTGGTAACACAGCGCATTCAGATTGCCACGGCTGTGAAACACCGGTTCGGGCGGTGTGAATTGCAGGTCCAGCAGTTTGGAACCCTCGACGTAATCGGTCTGGCTGACCAGACAGCGCCCGTCACCGCAGGCGATGTCCGACAGCCCCATGATTTCATCGCGCAGCATGCGAGCCTGCATGTTCATGGCGCGAAAACCTTGCGCCAGTATCTCGCCGGGCAGATAGGCGCCGGGCTTGTGCGGATCCGGTCGCAGTCGACTGATACGACCGCTGAAGGGCTGTTCCGGCAGGCCCGAGCCGGCTTCGGTCAGCAGCAGGCTGCCATCGGCCTGCACGCAAATGCCCCGAGGGTTCAGCAGGCCTTCGGCGATGATGGTGCTCGGGCACAGGGTTTCGCTGGGCCGCGCAGGGATATTAATGGGAATGGGCATAGGGCTCTCTCCATGAATAACGGGTGGATGCGGTTACTGCGGCGGTTGCCACGGTTCACCGGTGAGATAAGCCCGGAGCAGCGCCCGCTGGCAGGGCGACATCGAGCGCACCACGGGCATGAACAGCGTGGTGCCTTTGTACGCATCCGAAGTTCGGGCGAGGATGGGGTTCTTGGCGCCCATGACCGCGTCGGGCTGATTGAGCGGGATGTAGCGCGACATGGCGGGGAAGGCCAGGTAGTGAAAGCGCAGGACGTTCGGGTACATCAGCTCCCAGGTGATGTGGGTGCCCGCGGGGATGCCGAAGTCGGTCTGTGCGTATTTGCGAAAGCTGGTGAAGTAGCCACTGCTTGGAAGGCCATTGGCTGTGTAGGTCAAGGCGACAAAACCCGCCTGGGCGGCAGAACCCGCTTTGACGGTGACCGGGAAACTGATCGCGAGCTGGCCAGGGTTAACGGTCAGCGATGCAGGAAAATCGAGGAAATCCCAGTATTGCGGTTCATCGTACACAGCAGGAGCAGCAGCCTGCAGGTCGATTTCGGTGGCTTTGGGGACCGGACCGCCCAAGTACCTGACCTGCAAGGTGATTGACAGGCCATTGGGGTAGTCCTCCAGGTAGACGTTGCGCTGATCGGCATACACCCGATAGGTCGATTCGGTGGCTTGCAACGTGGTACCGGCGACCTTGCCGGGCGCGTTGATCGCCAGGGCGGCGGTCTGCACTGCCTGTAGCTGGTTGGCGGTCAGGGGCAGGTCGACGATGCCGCCATACACGTAGTAGTCGAATAAAAAGCGGTTGGTCGGGTCCAGGGTGGCCAGTTCAGTGGTGCCTGCGGTGATGGTGACGGGGCCGTAGTTCGCGTTCGGTCCGATAGGGCTGGTGATATCGTCCCTGACGGCCCTGAAGGTTTGCTTCGGAATGACGTTCACCATGTCGATGCTCAGGTAACCGTTGCCGCCCAGGTCGGCATAGCCGGCATTCCCCGTACTCTGGTTGACCAGTTGCCGGCCCGGCTGGCAGTTCAGCGGCTCGTCGGCGAAGGCCGGGGCCAGTGTACCGATGACCCTGCCGATGCTCGGGTTGGGGGTGTATCGGCCGGCGGCATAATCGGCGTCCAGTTGTTCCGTGGTCATCGTGGGGCACATTTCGAACATGACGAAACGCAGGACAATGCCGGTCGCACCCGGCGCCTGGATGATCGAGCGCAGGCCACTGCTGTTCTGGTTCCAGCTGACGATGCTGCTCAAAGGGAAGGTCAGTTGAAACGTACCGCTGGCGTGGAAAGATCCCGGCGCATCCATTTTCGCGGGCAACAGCACACGTCCCGCCACGTCGAAACTGCTGCACACGGTATTACTGCGAATCAGCAACTGGATGTCGCTGTTACCACCAATCTGCAGGCCGCCGACGAATATCTGGGTGGTCGTTGAGGAGGTGGGGTCCAGGTCCACCATCATCGGGCCGGAGACGGGGCCTTGTCCGGTCACCGGGTCCACCGAGCCGAGCAGATAAACCGGCTGGCCCACCATGTCGCCGGTGGTGCTGATGCTGCCCGGATTACCCTGGGAACTGATCAAGGCGTTCTGCATGTCGACGACATGCTGCCCATAGTGATTCCAGCCGCCGGCGGTGTAGTAGTCGCCGTCGGGCGCGTTGATCATGTTGTTCAGCTGATCGTCGGTGTAAGACTGCGCAGTCGGTGCCAGGGTCGAGGTGGTCAGGTCGAAGAGCGGCCATTCATCATTGCCGTCGTAAGGGATGGTGGGGGAGTTGTTCGGCAGGCTGACGTCCGTGCGGATGCCGCCCCAGAAATTCAGGCGTGGTCCATTGAGAATGCTCATGATCTATTCCTCGTCCTTGGTGGTTTTGCCGACAGGCGCGTTGGCGAATTTGAACATGTAGGAGAAATCGGCCTTGTAGGGGCTCTTGACCGGTGTCGCCATGGAGTGGCAATTCATGCAGCTGCTGTTGGGCTGGATGTAGCTCTCCATGGTGACGTTGGCCGAGAGCGACGGGGTCGGCTGGCCCAGTGGATTGCTGGGGTTGTCCGGCATCAGCGGGCGCTGGGTGGTGATGAGCTGGTAGTACTTCAACACGCTTTTTTGCACGTCCGGGTTGGTGCGGTAATTGGTGTTTACCCCGTTGGTGATCTCGGCAATCGGGGTGACCCGGTTCAGTGGGTTCGGGGTCTGGAACGTGGTGCCGGGTTTGGGCACGCAGACCAGTTGTCCACCCTGAGTCTGCCAGTCGCAGGGTGACTGGTTGAGGCTGACGAGGGGCGCGGTGGGGTTGAAGTAGGAGTAGGTTGTGCCGGGTGTCGGCTGATCGACCCACTGACCGTGCACCAGCTCCTTGGGCGGAACGTTGTCGATCTGCTCGAAGGTCGACCAGATCCACTGTGGGTAGCCATTGACCTTGGTGATGATGTGCAGGCCCACCAGGCCCAGGTAGGCCTCGGTGACACCGCTGCGCTGGCCCTGGTCGTTGAACGTGGCTACGCGCGCCAGCATGGTCAGGTAGTGGCTGGCATTGTCGTTGGGGGTGAGGATGCGCCAGCTCGACTTGACCTCGATGACCCCATTGGGGAAGTTGATGTTATTGGCTTTGGAAACGACGTCGGCGTTATAGAAGTTGTTGTTGACGATGTAGTCGTAGGACGTCTCGTTGGCCGAGATGTCGTAGTAGGTCGGGTTACCTGCCTGGTCGATCAGCCAGCCGCCGACGGCCTGGTCGACGGCATTCACCTGGGTGCTGTTCTTCAGCGCGGCGATGTTGATGATGCCCAGGCTTTTGGCGGTCTGCGGGGTATTCCACGGGCCAGGATTGGCACCCCTCGGCAGAAAGATTTCCTCCACGGTCTTGTAGGTTTGCCAAACGGTGTAGCCGGGATCCCCAAGCTGTTTGGCGCAGTCGGGATCACCTCGTTGCCCATCCTGTGCGGGCCAGTTCAAAGCGATGAACATCTGCCAGCTGTATTGATCGAACTGGTCCTGACTGGCGGTGGCGACCGGCGCGGTGCTGGGGGGTTGGCAACTCAGGTTACTGGCCTGCGTCGACGGCATGGCCTGTTCTCGGGCCAGGGCCTGCTCCAGGATCAAGGCCGGCAGACTGGCCAGGCCCACTAACATCACGCAGAAACGGAATGTGGTTTTCATGGCGATCCTTCGTCGTTATTCAGGGTTTGCGTTGCATGAGCTTGTTCCACTGCGCCTTTTGGCCGTTGCTCTGTGACGCCGGTGGCTCGAACAATTGGCAGGGCGGCGGATTCGCCGGGCACATGGCGGCCACTTGCGCCCAGGTCTGGGCCGGGTCCGGTTTGGCGATGCGGAAGTTGGTGTAGTTCTGGCTGACGATGGGGGCGTTGGCGACGCTGGCATCACCGGAGAAATAGAACGATTGCGGATGCCGGTAGGGCGGTTGTCCCGTGACGTTCTTGTAGAAGGCGTAGCCGAACAGGATCGGGCCTTGTGGCGAGTCGACATCCAGGGCATAGGCTTGCACGCTGCCATTGAGGTTCTGGCTGCGCGCGGCACTGTAGGGCAGGTGCTTGATGAAATCCTGCCGTGGTGGGTGGTTCATCGGCGAGAACATGCAGCAGGCCGGCATGTCCTTGGGACGGTCCTGGGGATAGGTCAGGAAGTAGGCCTTGTTGCCCAGCGACACGAAGGAGCAGGTGTAGTTGTTGTTCTTGATCGGGAAGATCGGCAGGCAGTATTTCTCGTAGTGTTCCATCATCGCGCCGAAGCCGTCGCCATCCGGCGGGATGTAGGCGGTGTCGTAGTAACTGGTGCCGCGAGAGACGGTGTAGTCCGCCGGGGTCAGGGTGGTGGGTGGATTGCTGTAGGGCGGCGGGTTTTTCTCGTAGTTGTGCATCACCCGGTACATGGTCCAGTCGCTGATCCAGTAGGCCGGGAAAAACGGATCGGAAGGCTCGCCCGGTGCTCGTGTTGCGATGCAATTACCGTTCTGTTCATTGCACCCCTCGGTGTTGTGCACCCCCATGGTGAAGTACACGGCACCGCTGTCTGCCTGGGCGAATAGAGCCGGGATGAGTAGCAGGGTCAACAGCAACAGCCGGTTCAAAATGCTGGCTTTCATATGACACTCCTGTGAAGTGCCGGGTGACAGACTCGTCACCCGGTGGTCCTGCTTGAGCGTTGTAGTTTTAGCTTTGTTCGTAGTCGCTCATGCTGAGCGGGATGGGCGGGTAATTGCGTTTCACCAGGGACTGCGCCCACAGCTCCAGTACGGCGCGTCGGCTTTGTGACATGTCGCGGGTGATGGGCATGGCGAGTGTGCTTTCCTCCTGGTACTCCTTGCTGATCAGCACAATCAGTTGGTCGATGGCGCCTTCAACTCGTGCCTGGGAGTTGAGCGGCATGAACTTGTTCATGATCGGGTACAGGTAATAGAAGGTCTGCAAGATGCGTGGGTAGATGAAGTTCTCCCACAACAGCGTCGCGGCGTTCTGACGCGTGCAGATGGAGTTCCAGTAGGTGATGAAGTCCTGTTGCAACTGAGGATCCAGTGGCAGGACGCGCATCGGGGCGAGGAAGTCTGTGTAGGCCTGGGTGTAGTTGAAACTGAAGGGGACGGCCGGGTTGTTGTGATCTTCCTGCACGAAGAACCGCAGAGTGGGAAAACCCGGGGCTCGAGCACTCACGCCCAGTTGGGCAATGCCGCTGGCGTTGGTGGTGATCTTTGCAACAGAGTAATTGACGATGCTGTTCTGAGCATCGCGCAGCGTCCCGGTTCGGGAGATGGCTGAGTCGAATGTCAGGCAAGGGCGCAAATTGACCGCGACTGGTTTGCCCAAGTCATGCAGGAACTGCTGATAATTTACCGGTATTCCCGAAGGCCCGGCATTCGACGTATCCACGGCCTGTAGGGCGATGAGTCCACGGCCGCTACCGGTAGCCAGGTGGCTTGATATCGCGAGCATGTCGTTGAATTGCGGCAGATTGGGCTTGTTCAATGTACGGTCTGCCGGATGGTCGTAGAACAGTGTGAAGTCGGCCGGATTACTGAATGCCAGATAGTAGTTGCTGGTGGTCACCGAGAAGGGGTTGCCATACTCCGCCACCCACAGCACGGTGTTGGCCGCTGGCTTGCCATCCTTTTGCACCATGATTTGCAGCGTCTTGTGATCACCCACGTCGATGAAACTGCCGCTTTCTATCACTTCGGCGGTCCACATCTGCTGAGTGGAAGCGATCTGGGGCGTTTGTGTGCCCTGTAGCTGCAGCTCCAGAGGGCCGGCCTGCAGGGTCGCCTTGTCTGCGTCGTTGAGCGTGAAGTCCAGAAGGCCGGAACGTTTGTCGAAGGCAGCTTGTCGATACTGCTCGAAACCGAAGTTGATCACCGGGTTGAACTGTCCATCCTTGCGTACGCCCAGTAGATAGTTGCCGGCATGGAATTTTTCGGCCGTCGGGATCGGGGCGTTGGAGTCCACTGGATAGAACGGAAAAGTGTTGCCCAGATCCAGCGACAGGGTGTTGCCGGTAATCTGGGCCGACATCACACCCAGTGTGATGCTTGTGGCATCGACAGGCTGGTTTGTTTTGAAAACAGGTACCGGATTGGCAGATACCAGGCGCCGGCCGGCGGGTGCGGTGGGGTATTCGTCGGCAAACCAGAGACCCAAGGTCGCTGCGGTGCGGCTGTAGGCGGGGTTGAAGAATATATCGGAAACGTTGTCCAGGCCCTTCTGATACATCGCTTGCACTTTGGCCATGTCCGCGGCTGTCGTGGAGTGGGTATTGATCGGCGGGAAATCGTTGAAAATGCCGTTCTTGTCATAGTAGGTCAGGTAGGTGGAAAACCTGAACATCAAGCCACGAGCTCCTTGTTGCTTCATCTGCTGTTGAAGCTGACTCAGCAGCGCGGAGTTGCCGATAACCCATTCCAGGTTTTCCTGAGGAAAGCAGGTCTGCCAGGTGGTGGTGACATACTTCAGACCACCGAGGGCCCCCCAATTGAAGTTCAGGAATCGATCCAGCATCCGGTATTGCCGATTGAGGGTCAGGCCGCATTTATCATCCCCCAACATCAGCTTGTCGAAATACAACGCGGTGAAGGTGTTCTGCCACGGGCTGATGTCCACGAAGCGCGCGGCAGTAGGACTGGCGCTGCCAAAGGGGTTACCGAGCAATTGGTAGTTCTTGCCGACCAGCGCATCCTGGGCGATGTAGTTGTTGGCCTGCAGCTCGCCGCCGATGACCACGGAGCGGATATCGTCGTAGCTCACCGTGCCGCAGGCATTGTCGCCAAACAGATCCCATTCTGCGGGAATGTAGGGGGTCGGACTGCCATTGGTCGGCACCATCGACACATAGTCCGGGACGTTGTTCACGGGACTGATGACCCAGGGCATCAGCTTGTTGGGGGCGTTCTGGCGCGTGATGTCGTAGAAGTTCACAAACGGCCAGTTAATATCCATGTTGACCGCGTCATAGAGTGGAAACACATCGTTGTTGTTGGCTGTTGGCGGGTTCCAGAACATGTGGCCGTTGAGGTAGATACGGGGGAAATTCAATACGCTCATGTCATGCTCCTTAGCGTTGCCACTGGGCGTGTTTCAACGACCAGACAAAATCCAGTTTGTTGTAACCGGCGAAAGCCGAGTTCGGCAGCGGGGTGGTGGGGTAGACAATGCCGCCCTGTTCTTTCAGGGCGAAATTGAAGTAACCCTTTTGGTTCGAGTAGGCGGCGGTGCCGTGGCAGGCCAGGCAGGATGAGGTGTTCTGGAAGGCCGATTCCAGCTGGGAGTTGGCCAGCACCTGAGTGATGGGCTGGAATTCCACCCCGATCAGTTCGTACTTCGACAGGGAGGGATTAGCGGCCTGAAAGCTGGTATTGACCGATTGGGCAGCCGGTGTCGGTCCTGTGGTGTTGGTCATCGGGGTGGCCGGTACGGCATTGGTCACGGTGTACTTGCTGTTGTTGATGTTTTCGAAGGTGGTCCAGACCCAGTTGGCGTTCAGCTTGTTGACGACGTGTAAGCCGCTTAATGCTGCATAGCCGACCTTGTATTGACCGTTTTTCAGGTAATAGGCCTGGGCGATGTAGTAACCGTCTTTCTCCAGTTTCTGTTTGTAGGTCGCGTCGGAGCCGATCCACAGCCAGGAGGATTTCAGCTCCCAGGCAATGGGCGGAAACTCCAGATTGCTGGTCAGGGCGGCCTGGCCGTTCATGTTGTAGACCTGCTTCTGCACGATGTAATCGAACGTGCCCTGGCCCATCAGCAGCTGAAAGCGTACAGGGTTGCCTTTTTCTGTTGAGGGCACTGCGCCGCCCATCTGCAGAATCAAGCCATCGACCTGTTGGGTGGCATTGAGGTTATGGAAGGTTCGGGACATATCCATTCCTAGCGCCTTGGCCTGTGTAAGCACCGCGTTCGGCGGCGGCACAGCCGTGCCATAGGGGGCGGGCTTGGCGCCGTTGGGCAGGTAGACCTGATCGGAAGGCTTCATGGATTCCCACTCGCGGTTGGGGCTCCCCGCGGCAGCGGGCTGGTTCAGGCAGACGAACCAGTTCCAGGCCATGGTCTCGGGGCTCTGCGCAAACGCGGCCCGGGTCTTGTCGACGTCTCCTCCAAATTGCAGAAAGTTGCTGCAGTCAAAGGTGTTTGTGCTCTGAGCCTGAGCCAAACCGGCCAAGGCACTCAGAACTGTTATAGAAATGGCTCGCCGCATGGAAGCTCCTTGGCATTGGCCGGGTCGGTGTGTGAATGCCCCAGGAAGTGTTCCAGGAGCAGTTGCTTCACTGCCGTGGCCGCAAGGCGCTGGGGCAACGGCAGATCGCAATTGGTGATGAGCAGCGGGCCGGTGTTCTCGCTGTCGGGCAGGCGGCCATGGCTGCCACGGACCAGGCGGGTGTCCAGCGGAATCAGGTCCATGTAGTAGCGAAAGCCGAGCTTTTTCTGCAGCAGGCGGCGCGCCACTTTCAATTTGGGGAAGCGAATGGCCGGGTCGATGAACAGTTCCAGCGGGTCGTAGCCGGGCTTGCGATGGATGTCCACGGTGCGGGCAAAGTCGGGTGCCTTGTGATCGTCGAACCAGTAGTAGTAATCGAACCAGTAACCCGGCGCGGCCACGGTCACCAGCTCGCCGCTGCGCGGATGATCCAGTTGCCAGGCCCGTTGTTCGGCTTTATCCAGCACCTGCTCGATGCCGGGCTGGCGCTGCAGCAGCGCTTTGACGCGAGGAATGTCTTGCGCCTGCCTCACGTAGATGTGCGCGACCTGATGATCGGCCACGGCAAAGGCCGCGCTGGCGCCAGGGTCGAGCAACTCCCAGGTCAGCGATTGGCGCACCTGCAACAAGCCTTCCGAGCGCAACAGCCGGTTAATTGATATGGATTGCTGTACCGCTTCGATCCCATATTCGGACAACAGCATCACCGCCGCGCCTTGCTCCTGGGCAAAGGCCAGCAGGCGACCCACTTCACTGTCGATGGCCCGCACCTCGTCGGCAATCGACGGATGATCAGGGCCCAGTCGCTGCAGGCAATAGTCGAGATGCGGCAGGTAGACCAACTGCAGGTCCGGTCGATCGAGCTGGAATTCGGCGATGGCGCAGTCGACGATCCAGCGGCTCGATGCGATGCCGGCCGCCGGACCCCAGAAACCCGGAAACGGAAATTCACCGATCTGCTGCTCGATACGCTCATGCAACGAGGCCGGTGACGAATACAGGCCGAACAGCTTGCGGCCATCGGCCGGGTAGTGCGGGCGTGGGGTGATGGCCGCATCCACGTCCGCATACATGTTGTACCACCAGAACAACTGGCTGCAGCGGAACCCGGGGAGCTCACGCTTGAGCGCCTGCCAGACCTTTTCTCCCTGGATCAGTGCGTTGGGTTGCAGCCAGAATCGCACTTCGGCCTGGTCGCGAAAATACCAGCCATTGCCGACGATGCCGTGTTCCGACGGCGACAGGCCGGTGAGAATCGACGCCTGCACCGTCGATGTGACGGCCGGAAACACTGGTTGCAGGCTGGCCATTTTTGCGGTTTTCAGCAGGGCATTGATGTGCGGCGTTGCCGGCCCCAGCAGCGCGGGGGTCAGCCCGACCACGTTGATCAGCAGCAGCGGTTGACGCGGGTGATCAGAGGGCATCGGCGTACGCCTCCCGCACTTGGGGTTGTAGCAATTGACGCTGGCGCAGTTGTTCTTCGACCCAGTGCAGTTCTGCGGCGATTCCCTGCAGTTGGGCGTGCTCGGTGTCGGGCCGCAGTTGCGCGGGCAGCACGCCCCAGCTGTAGGTTTCCACTTCCAGCACGGGACGAAAATCCCCATGGTCTGCGAGATAGTCGAAAGTCTGCGACAGGGCGATCTGGCTGCCGCTGAGCTCAGGCAGCAGCAAGTGTTCGCTGAACAGCGGAATGTGGAAATGAATCCGCAGTTCGGGGTATTGCCCCAGGTTGTTGGCGCAATCGTCGAGGGCGGCGGGCAGGTCGGCCCAGCCCGATAACCGCGCCTGTGCATCGTGGGCTTTGACTTGATGCAGGTAGGTGGTTTCGGCGAAGTCGCTCAAGGTCTTGAGCACGTGTTCGCGCCGGTTGTGGTCTTCAGCGGGCAGGCGACAAATCAGCGCGTTGGACAGCTGGATCTTGCCGACAGGCACCCGGGCCTGGCGCAGCTTTTCCAGCGACTGATAGCAGTGTTCGAAAACCACGGCCTGGTGGCAGACATCAAAACACAGCGCCAGATAGTCATGGTGCGGGTCGCTGGCTTGGTAGCGGTGGAAGAAGGCGATGGCCTGGTCGGTGTTTTCCAGCACGCAGTCCGGCTCCATCTCCAGGCAGAACACGATCTTCTTGCCCGTCTCCCGATGCAGCCTGGCCAGTGAAGCCGTGAGTTGGCGCAGCAGATGTTCGGCACGCTGCTGTCGCCGCGGGTTCCAGTCGGCGGCATAGCCCAGCGGTACGGTGGAAATCACGCCTTGGGGGCAATCCGACGGCAGGGCGTGCGCCAGGATTCGGGCCAGATTCAGGCTGTACGCCAGCCGTTTCGGATCAGTCCAGTTGGGCAAATAGACGTTGGCTTTCACCGCGCCCTGATGAAATTGGCCATAGGGAAAGCCGTTAAGTGAAGTCAGCCGCAGCCCACTGCGTTGCAGCAGGCTGAGGAAATCCGCGCGAGCTGACGCCTGCTGTAGTTCGGCCGCGGCGAGGGCGCTGATCCACAGCCCACTGTCTTGCTCGTTCAGGCCGCGCAGGGTACGCACACCCCGGAAATGCCATTCGATGGATGACCGTAGCCCCGCCAGGTCACGGGTCGGGTGCACATTGCTGCAATAACCGACCTGCGCGGCAGCCCAACCCGTGCCGGCACTCATTTGATCACCGGTTCCTGGCCACGCAGGGCAGAGTTCTCCTGCCACTGCCGACGCTGGTCGATGGGCAGCGGGGTGCTGACCAGGGACTTGTCCAGTTGGCCGCTTTGGGCAAAAAAGTCCACGGGGTTGTGGAACAGCACCTGTTCGACCTGGCTTTCGCTGAAGCCGGCCGCCAGCATCGCTTCGCCCGTTTTCGGCACCTTGAGCGGATCGCTGATGCCCCAGTCGGCAGCGCTGTTGACCACCATTTTCTCGGTGCCGTACTGCTGCAACAGGGCGACCATGCGCTGTTCCGACATCTTGGTGTTGGGGTAGATCGAATGGCCGCGCCAGCAGTCGCTGTCCAGCACCAGCGGCAGGGTCAGTTCGTTGAGGTGGTCGATGATCACCAGGTGCTCGGCAATCCCGACTTCGCGAATCACCGCCAGGGTGCGTTTGGTGCCACCGATCTTGTCGCGGTGCGGGGTGTGCACCAGCACCGGCAAATTGAATTGTCTGGCCAGCTCCAGCTGAGCGGCGAGGAAGCGATCTTCCTCCGGGGTGATGTCGTCGTAGCCGATTTCGCCGACCGCCACGACGCCGTCTTTCACCAGGTAGCGCGGCAGAATCTCCAGCACTTCATTGGCCACCGACAGGTCATTGGCCTCCTTGGGGTTGAGGCCGATGGTGCAGAAATGATGAATGCCGAACATGCTGGCGCGAAAGCGCTCCCAGCCCAACAGGGTGTCGAAATAGTCGATGAAACTGCCGACGCTGGTCCTGGCCTGACCCTGCCAGAAGGCCGGTTCGATCACCCCGGTGATGCCGGCGGCGGCCATGTTCTGGTAGTCATCGGTGGTGCGGCTGACCATATGAATATGCGGGTCGAAGTACTTGAGCATGGTAAATCCTCGTCAAGGAAAAGGAGTCGTTGAGTGTCAGTTCTGTGAGGTGCCGGCCAAGTACTCATGCCACTCAGGCGGCAAGCGTTGCTGCTGACTCAGGCCGGCCAGGCGCTGGTGTTGCGCCGGGCTGAGCAGGGCGAAGGCAATCACTCGGGGCAGCCCGGCGGACACCGTTCGTTCGGCGGCGAGCTGTTCGTCCAGCAGGTCGAGGGCCAGCTGGTTGAGGGTGACGCTGTGTCGTTGGGTCAGGCCGATCAGGCGTCGTATATCGAGCCCCATGCCCAGCGCCTTCAGCACCAATTGATGGAAGGCCCGTTCGCTGTAATGGCGCGATGGGTAAAGGGTGTCGAGCGCGAGGGCGGCGAACACCTGGCTGTTACTGGTACGCCCGGCCTGCAGCGCCAGTTCCACGCAAAGCCCGCGACTGTCGAGCCAGTCGAGGGCCTTCAGGGTGGCGATTTTTTCTTGATCGTCACCCCACAGGAACAGTTGGCGCAGCAACGGCAGTTGCCCTGCGAGGGGCTGTTGCTCCAGGACCTGAGCCAGCAACAATGCCCGCGCCAGTTGGACACTGCTCCAGTCGGGACTGTGGGGCAGCGATTGCTCCTTGAGGTTGCGCTTGCACTGGCTGCTCAACAGCGCCGCGGTATTGCCGTCCGGGCGTTGGGCAAGCTGCTCCTGGGCCTGGCGCCACCACTGCAGCTCGGTGTCATCGAGCTGTTGGGTGAGGGCCTGGTGTTGTTCGGCGAGGCAGTCGTGGCGTATTTCGAGAGCCGCCGATGGCGATGCAGTGACGTCCATGTTCATGTCGGTTTGATCCAGCGCTGGAAGTGTGGAAGCAGGAAAAACACCAGAACGCATAACAGGCTGCCCAGCGGCTGGTTGGCCACAGCCAGCACCAGGGCATCAAACAGTGGCAGAGCCGCTAGGCCAGCGCCGATAAAGGCACGGACTTGCCGTTGCTGCGGGTTGGCCAAGTGGTGCCAGTAATGCCAGCCCAGCCAGCCAAGCCAGAGCAGCAGCACCGGCCAGAACCAGGCGTTGTCGGAATAGATCGCCAGCGCCAGCGGGCTCAACATCAGCAGTAGAGGCAGGCGGCTGAGCAACTGGTTGTTGTGCTCCTGACGAGCCAGGTAGGTCAGGCCGCTGATGTAGACGCCAAGCAACATGGCGCACAGCCAGATCGGCTCCGGCGGCACCGCCAGGCTGGCCGCCGCCGTCAGGTAGAGGGCCGAGCGGCAGGCGCCCATCAGCCAGACGCTGTGGGCGTATTTCTTGTGCAGCACGTTGTAGCCGAGGATGCAGCCCACCAGCAGGGTGGCGCTACCCAGCAACCAGTGCGGTTGATCGATCAACCGGCTCAGGCCCAATACCGAGGCCGCAGCCAGTATCAGCAACAGCGCAGTAGCCAGCCCCACTTGCTGGCGGCTGACCAGACCCAACGTGATAGGGCGGGGATTGTGGTGCTGTTGGTCCCAGTCGGCGTCCAGCAGGTCGTTCAATAACATGCCGGCCAAATACAGCAACGACAGCGCGGCCAACAGCAGGATCCACACCAGCGACGACGGCGGCGCCAGGGCACCAGCGCTGCTGGCCAGCAGGGCGGCGGCCAAGGTGTTGGTCCACACGGTGGGCAGGTTGGATACCCGGCCGAGGGTCATCCAGGTTTTCAGGTTCAGTGGTGTCTGGCTCATTGCGCGCAGCCCTCGCTGAGGGTGAGCGCCGGATCGATGCGGGTCGACAGCCGTTGCAGCGCCTGTTCCATCCGCGCGGCATCGATCTCGTGCAGGTCCACCGACTCGCCGATCCGGCTGAGCATGGGGATGGAGAGTTGCCCGCCCAGGTGCTGGCGGAATTCCTCCAGACCGAGCAGCACCAGCGAGCGTCCCTGTGCATCTTTCAAGGTCAGTTCCGGCGGGCTCAGGCTGAAGCCGAGCTTGAGCAACAGGTTCAGCACCCGTTCGGTGTCGGCATCGCTCAACAACCCCAGGGCATTGGCATAGAGCCCATCCAGGGCCATGCCCACCGCCACGGCTTCACCATGGCGCAGTCGGTGCTGGCTGAGATTTTCCAGTTTGTGCGCGGCCCAATGCCCGTAATCCAGTGGCCGTCCGTTACCGCGCTCGAAGGGGTCGCCGGCACCGGTGATGTGTGCCAGGTGCAGTTCGGCGCAGCGGCGAATGGCATGGCGGCTGGCCGAGTGATCGAAGTGGGCGAGGGCGTCGGCCTGTTGTTCCATCCATTGGAAGAAGGCCTGGTCTTTGATCAGCGCCACTTTTACCGCCTCGGCCAGCCCGGCGATCTGGTCGCGGCGAGTCAGGCTGGTCAGCAGCTGGAAGTCGTTGATTACCGCGGTGGCGGGGTAGAAGGCGCCCAGCAGGTTCTTCTGGCCGAAGGCATTGATGCCGTTTTTCACCCCGATGCCGGCGTCGTTCTGCGCCAGCACGGTGCTCGGGATGCGGATCAGGCGAATGCCACGGTGGAAGGTGGCGCAGGCGTAGCCCACCGCATCCAGCACCGCACCGCCGCCCAGGGCCAGCACATAGCAATGCCGGTCCAGCCCATGCTGCAGCATGTCGGTGTAAAGCTGCTGCAACACCTGTGAGTCCTTGCTCAGTTCGCCGGCCGGCACCGCAATCGGCGCGGCCTGTAAATGCAGGTCCGTCGCATGGGCGGCAAAGTAGGCGTCGATCTGTTCCAGCAATTTCGGGGCGCTTTGCAGCAGTTGTTCATCGGCGAACACCAGCACCGTCACCGGGCCCCGGTGCTGTGGGGTGAGTCTTGCGGTGAGCTGGCGGTGCAGACACGGATTGGACGGCTCGAATAGGTGATCGGTGAACACCACCGGGTAGTCGTAACGGACCTCGAAACGCCCGTGCAGGGAATGCTCGGCGTTTTGCTTGCGCAAGGTTTTGAACAGGCTGTACCCGGCGATAAACAGCCCGGGCAACACCATGCTGGCGAGCAGGGTCACCAGCAGCGCGTTCTGCTCGACGAGGTAGATGCCGATGGCGCTGTAGGCCAGTGCCAGACCGGCATTGGCCAGGGTGGTCACTAACACGAACGCGGGCAGCGGATAACGTTGCATCCCGGCGGCCACCACCGAGGTTTCGGCCAATACCGGCACGCCGCGCAGGCAGATCAACGACAGCGTGCCCAGCTTGTACGCCAGTTGCCCCGGCTGGCGCTGATGCAGGCCCAGGCGGCCGGACAGCAGCCGAAAATAGCCCGCCCCCAGCGCATACCCCAGTCCGGCCCCCAGGCACAGCCCCACGAAAATCACCAGGTAGCCGCCAACAGCGCCGAGCATGGCCACGGCCAGCAGCGCGACCATGCTCGAAGGCACCGGCAGCACCACGTCCAGCGCGAGCAGGGCGATCAGCAGCAGGGCCAGGTTGAGTTTTTGGGTGGGAGTGGAAGGCTGGTACAAGTTGAGATGGGTCAGGAAGTCCTGGATCTGTTGTTCGAACAACAGAAAGCTGGCGATCACCAAGCCTGAGAAGCAAAGCAATGAAATCCAGAAATGACCGGCAGGCCCCCGTTGCGAGAACGCACGATACCCATGGCTGCGCTTCATCAAGCATCCCTCTTTATTTTTATGACTGATTCCGTGTCAGCAATTAAAAGCAGCGTCTGGTTGGTTTTAGATCAATAGATTCTCTCGCCTGAGGGGCTGGTTTATGTACGGTTTGGTTACGCCTGTAGAGATAGTTCTGAACTTAGACGGTCGTGGTGTTTTTGCAAGGCGGCCTGATGGCAATCTGACTTTTTCACCTGCGTCGACGGATGCCCTGAGCTGATGTTAAAAAATGTTATTTTGAAAAAATACTTCACAGCTGCCGGCCGACTCGCTCCTGCGCGGCATCATGACCGTGCTCGGTGCGCCATTGGTGGCGCTGCTGATCGACACTTTGCTGTGTGCCTGGTTGCTGGGTTCGCGTCGGGGCTGGAGCCGTACCCAGGTGTCTGACGTGATCGGTTCGGCCTTGCCAGGTGTGGCCATGGTGATTCTGATTGCCGGTGCCGGCGGTGTGTTCGGCAAGGTGCTGGTGGACACCGGCATCGGTGCGGTGGTCTCCGATTTGCTGCGCACCACCGGTCTGCCGGTCCTCGCGCTGGGCTTTCTGCTGACCATGCTGCTGCGTGCGGTTCAGGGTTCGACCACGGTGGCGCTGGTGACCACTGCCGGCATCATCAGCCCGTTGATCGCGACCCTCAACCTCACGGCGAATCACATGGCGCTGCTGTGCCTGGCCATGGGCGGTGGTGGGTTGGCCATGTCCCATATCAACGACGCCGGTTACTGGATCTTCACCAAACTGTCCGGGTTGAACGTGGCCGACGGCCTGCGTACCTGGACCGTGCTGACCACCTTTCTCGGCACGCTGGGTTTCGGTATTACCTTGCTGATCTGGCCGTTTGTCTAACCTTCTGTCCAAGGAGCTACCATGCCTCGTTTTGCTGCCAACCTCAGCATGCTCTATCCGGAACATGAGTTTCTGGATCGCTTTGCCGCCGCGGCCGCCGATGGTTTCGAAGCGGTGGAGTACCTGTTCCCCTACGACTACAGCGCCCAGGAACTCAAACAACGCCTGAGCGACAACGGCCTGGTACAGGCGCTGTTCAACGCACCGCCCGGCGATTGGGCGGCAGGCGAGCGGGGCACGGTATCGTTGCCGGGCCGGGAGAGTGAATTTCGCAGCGGTTTCGATCGCGCACTGGAATACGCCGCAGTGCTGGGCAACTCGCGCATCCATGTGATGGCCGGGTTGCTACCGTCGGAAAGTGATCGGCCGCGGCACCACGGTGTGTACCTGGAGAACCTCGCGTATGCCACCGCGCAGGCTGCCAAGGCCGGCATCACGGTGCTACTGGAGCCGATTAATACGCGCGACATGCCGGGCTTTTTCCTCAATCGCCAGGATCAGGCTCAGGCCATCTGCAAGGAAGTGGGCGCCAGTAACCTGAAGGTTCAGTTCGACTGCTACCACTGCCAGATCGTAGAAGGTGACCTGGCGACTAAACTGCGTCGGGACTTCGCCGGCATCGGTCATATCCAGATCGCCGGCGTACCGGATCGACACGAGCCAGACTTGGGCGAAGTCAACTATCCCTATCTGTTCGAGTTGATCGACCAGTTGGGTTATGACGGCTGGGTAGGGTGCGAATACCGGCCCCGTGGCAACACGTCGGCCGGCTTGCAGTGGCTGCGGGACTGGAAGGCGCGCTAACGCCTTACAGGTTGTTATCGGAAGGCAACAGCAGTTCGACACCCTGTTTGCGGATGCTATCGGCCGCGGCAGGAGTCAGTGCGTCGTCGCTGAGGATGGCATTCGGGCTCCAGAGTGAAGAAATCCGCCGACAAGGAAAGCGGTGCAAACATAGTAGCGAATCTACGGTAAAGGAACGAGCTGTTGCGGATCTCTGTTCTGGTGGCGGCAGCCTCAATCCAGATCCCGGCGAATGGCGTCCAGGCGTTCGTCGAGCAATGGGGTGAGGAGGGCATAGCACTGCGCCGGGGTGATGGACACGGTGGTTGTCCCGATCAGGCAGCGTTGCAGTTGTTCGAGCGCAGTGTGCAGCGAATGGGGAGCGTGCTTGAGCAAGCGTTCGTGCAGGTACTGCAATTGAATCAGCATTTCCAATGGGCAACTTCGATGGGCGGCGGCGCGTACCGACAGCCCGCGCAGTCGTCCCAGCTCTTCAAGTTCCCAGCAGCGCGCGGCGATGCTCGGGCGCGCCAGGCTGAGCGCACAGCGTTGCAGTTCGAGGTGCTGGATGGCGCCGAGCAGGTCCTGCAGCAATCGGCAATGGCCATCGAAATCCGCCGGGTCGCGACGTAACGCGCCCCAGGCCTGGCACTGTGCGGAATACGGCCACTCCCTCCAGCGTTGGTCGAGCGCGTGCCCCAATGCCTGGCAACGTTGTTGCGCCTCGCGGGTGACTTGTCCGCCGAGACCGCGATGTTGCTGTAATCCTTGCAGCAGGTCGAGACCCAGCAACAGCGCCAGCCTTAGTCCGGTGTCACCCTGTGGCAGACGGACTTGGCGGGACGGCCCATCGTCGAATGCTGTGGCGAGTGCTGGATTCATGGGCGGCTTCCGACGGTGAGCTGGTTGAGATAACGGGTCAGGTCGTGCAGCGCATTGGTTTGCGTGCTCTGTTCCTGCACCGCGCCATTGACCTGTTGCAACTGTTCGCTGAGGGCATGATTGGCTAGCTGATGCTCGCTGAGCGCCTGTTGCATGGCACCGAGGTGTTGCAGATTGCTCTGGCTATGTTGCGCCAGGTCGTCGAGGTTGGCGGCGAGCTGCTCGCTCTGTTCACTCCCGGCGGCCAGCAGATCGCGGTGTTCCTTGACCTCGCCATCCACCTGGCGCACAGCCATGGCGATCGCCGTCGCGGCGCTGGTGATTTCGTGGGTCGCCCGGTCGGTGGCCTGGGCCAGGCTGCGGACCTCATCGGCGACCACGGCAAAACCGCGCCCGTGCTCGCCGGCGCGGGCTGCCTCGATGGAGGCATTGAGCGCCAGCAACTGGGTCTGTTTGGCCAATGCCTGAATGCTGTTGACCGTGCTTTCCACGGCGGTCGTGCGCTGCAGCAACGCTTCCACGGCGTGTGCGGTATTGCCCAGGCGTTGTTGAATGGCGCGCATGCTGTCACCCACTGAGCGCGCTTCCAGGCAACCGGTTTCGCTCTGGGTGTGAGCGTTGGCGAAGGCTGCCAGCGCGCCCTTGGCCAAGGCATCGATGCTGTGCAGGGTCTGATCGATCTGTTCGCTGGCGGCGGCGATCATCGCGATGCGTTGGCTCTGTTCCTCTCCCTGGTCGCGGGCTTGCTGAGCCATCTGCTCCAGGGCACGGCTGGCGAACTGCACTTCGCTGCACTTCGCTGCGCAAGCGTTCGTTGTTGCGCAGTTGCAGGCTGGCGGCCACCAGCAGCGTCGCGGGGTCGGCATCCTGGGAGCTGCGCAGCAGTTGTGCCAGTTCCGTGTCCCAGAATGTCTGCAGTTGGCGTTGATGACGCTCGCGAAGCTGCCAGGCGCATCCCAGGTACAGCACGCCAGGTATCAGGGCCAATGCGCTTGCGGGCTGTTCGGCCAGTGCGAGACCACAGGCGCCGAGGGCTAATCCGAGCGGTAGCCAGAAGCCGATCCTGCTGCGTTCGAGCAGGGCTCTGCCAGGTTCGAACAAGGCTTTGGCGAATGATGTGCCGGCCGGGTGCGATGTGCCGCCATCGCTGCGCAGATGAACGATGGCGTGACCCGGTGGGTGCATTCCTTGAGCGGACATGAGGATTTCCTTCTGATGCCGGGATGAAAGCAAAAACGGCGCACGCTCTCCTGCCGCAATGGGCAGGGGAGCGGACGCCGTTGTCCGAGATGTTTGCCAAACCATCGGTGTTGATGGCTCAAGCTTGAACAGAGCCCAAGCAAGTTGTTTGCCAGCCTTTGTGCTCGACAACAGATCAGCCTGTCACCCCGCGGTGGAAGGAGAATTGCACCTGATGGCTACAGGGTTGCGAAGGGCAGCACAGACGAGCAACGCACCAGTCGCGGGAATGGCTGCGTCGCTGTGCTCTGTTCTGGTTCGTGCCCATCCGCACCGGGCGCACACTTGGTAGCAGCTGCCGAGCCTGCGAGGCTGCGTTCGGCTGCGAAGCAGTCGTAAAACCAGAGCTCGCGATGTGTCAGGCAGACCACATCAGCCGGACTCACGACTGCTTCGCAGCCGAACGCAGCCTCGCAAGCTCGACAGCTGCTACAGCGAGCGCAGGCTCGACAGCTGCTACGGATCGCATTGCGGCTTACACAACGCGAGAAAATCCGGCATCGTTAGTTCATGAATTTCTGAACTAACTATTTGCTGCAGCCTATTCAATCGCTTGTCGCCCTAGCCTTAGGATTCGTCACACGGGATCGCAGCCATCAGAGCCGCGGCCCGCAGCAACTTCTTTCGACTGCCCAGTAACGCCAGCCCAATAGCGGGTGGCCTGACGCAGCCGAGAGGAATGCATGAAGCTAGAAATTTTCCGCACGTTATGGGGCTATACCGCCAGCAAGGCGCAGGCCCTGGATGAACTGCTCACCGCCGGCTTCGATGGCCTCGAAGCGCGCCTGCCACTGCAGGCCGATGAGCGTGGCGAGTTCGGCGCTTTCCTGCGCAGTAATCAAGTTCCCTACATCTGCACACTGTTCAGTGCCTACGATGTATTGCCCGACCAGAACGCCACGCCCACCCAACACTTGGCCGACATTGATCGCAAACTGGGCTGGGCCTCGGAGCTGACCCCACGTTTCGTCAATCTGCTGGCAGGCAACGACCGCTGGCCGCAGGCATTGCAGGTCGAATTCTTCGGCCAGGCCATGGAACTGGCCGCCAGGCATGGCGTGTTCTGCAGTTTCGAGACCCATCGCGCCCGTTCCCTTTACAGCCCTTGGGTGACCCTGGAGCTGATCCGCCAACTGCCGGGCCTGCGTTTCACCAGTGACGTCAGCCACTGGGTGGTGTGCTGTGAGCGACTGTTGGACGATCCGGCCGACGATCTTTCGGCTTTCGTCGAACGCGTGCATCACATCCAGGCTCGGGTCGGCTACGACCAAGGCCCGCAAGTCCCCCATCCCGCCGCACCGGAATATGCCCGTGAACTGGCGTTCCATCAGCGCCACTGGGAGGCCGTCTGGACCGCTCAGCGCGAACGTGGCTACCCGGTCAGCACCTTGACCCCGGAGTTCGGTGCCGACGGTTATCTGCACCACTTGCCCTTCACCAACATGCCGGTGGCCGACCTCTGGACCTTGAACCAGTGGATGGCCCGGACCGAGCGCGAACACTTCGACCGTTTCACCCGTGAAGGAGCCCGCCATGCGTAGCACCTCGCCAACCCAGGCCAACTTCAACAGCATTCCGGTGGTGAACATCGCCGGACTCTTCAGCATCGAACTGGAGCACCGCCTGGCCGTGGCCGAGCAACTGGGCCGCGCCGCCAGCGATGTGGGCTTTCTGTACATCACCGGGCACGGCATCGATCCGGCGCTGATCGAGGGCCTGCGCCAGGCGGCCAGGGATTATTTTGCGCAACCGCTGGACGCCAAGATGCGCCACTACATCGGCGCCTCGGAAAGCCACAAGGGCTTCGTGCCCGAAGGCGAGGAGGTGTATTCCAAGGGCAAGCCGGATCACAAAGAAGCGTTCGATATCGGCTTCGAAGTGCCAGCGGATGACCCGCTGTTCCTCAACCGTACACCGCTGCTGGGGCCGAACCACTGGCCTGAGGTGCCGGGTTTCCAGAGCGCGGTACAGAACTACTATCAGGCGGTGTTCGCGCTAGGCCGCCGGCTGTTCGATGGCTTCGCCTTGGCCCTGGGGCTGGAGGAGGGGTACTTCGACGCGCTGGTGACTCGCCCGCCCTCCAAATTGCGGCTGATCCATTACCCCTTCGACGCCGATGTCGTCGACGCTCCGGGCATCGGCGCGCATACCGACTACGAGTGCTTCACCATCCTGCACGCCGATCAACCGGGGCTGGAGGTGCTCAATGATCAGGGGCAGTGGATTGATGCGCCGCCACTACCCGACGCGTTCGTGGTGAACATCGGCGACATGCTGGAAGTCATGACCGCGGGTGCCTTTGTGGCCACTGCCCACCGGGTGCGCAAGGTCGCGCAGGAGCGCTACAGCTTCCCGCTGTTCTACGCCTGCGACTATCACACGCTGATCAAGCCGCTGCCGGCATTCGCCAGGGATGACCGGGAGTACGAGGCGCTGGCGATTGGCGAACACATGTGGAGCCAGGCCTTACAGACCTACCAGTACCTGCGCAAACGCGTGGAGAACGGCGAGCTTGAGTTGCCGTCCCGGGCCCGAAAGCCATCGAGTTTCGGCCATCTGAAGAACACCACCTCTCATTCCTAAAAAAACAACCCACGGAGCTTCCCACCATGAAAATCCATTGCGCCTCGACCCGACTGAGCCTGCTCGCCGCCAGCCTGTTCTGCGCCAGCACCGCCTTCGCCAGCACCGCGACCCCCGGTGTGTTGAAAGTCGGTATGGAAATCACTTACCCGCCGTTCGAGTCCTACGACGCTGACAAGAATGTGGTCGGCTCTGATCCTGAGTTGGCCCACTCCCTGGCCAAGGCGATGAGCGTCAAGGCCAACTTCGTCGACACCAAGTTCCCAAATCTGATCAACGGCCTCAACGCCGGGCATTACGACGCGATCATTTCCGGCATGTACATCACCCCCGAGCGCCAGCTCCAGGCCCGCACTATCGCCTACGCCAATACCGGCGCGGCGATCATGGTGCCCAAGGGCAGTGAGTTGAGCCCGCAGGTTCCCGAGGACTTGTGCGGCCTGAAGATCGGCCTGGAGCAGGGCACCACCTGGGTCGCCAAGTTCAACCAGTTGTCCAGCGACTACTGCGTTCCGAACAACAAAGGCGCGATCACCGTCAACGAATACCCCTCGGCTCCCGAAGTGACGCAGGCGCTGCTGTCGAAGAACATCCAGGCCCAGGTGGAAATCGCCGGTGCCGCGCACATGATTGCCCAGCGCACCAACGGGCGGGTCGTGGTCAGCTCGCAGAAACTGGTTTACCCGCAGACCTTGGGCATCTACGTGAAAAAAGACGCCGAGGCAACCTATCAGGCGCTGGTCAAGGCCCTGGCTGACAGCAAAGCCAACGGCGAGTACGCCGCCATTCTCAAAAAGTACGACCTGGAACCGGTCTCCGAGTAATGGCTGAAGCCGCGCCCTCGGTCGAGGGCGCGGCGAGCACGAGGTGTCTATGCAATTCGACTGGTCTTACTTTATTTCGCTGTTCTCCAAGACTGACTTCTGGGCGGCGAGCCTGACCGTCATCGAACTGAGCGCCCTGGCCTGGTTCCTGGGGATGTTGCTGGGCTTCGTCCTGGCGTCAGCCAAGCTGTCCGGCTCGCCCTGGCTGCGCTTGCCGGCGTCACTCTACATCTGGTTCTTTCGCAGCATTCCGCTGCTGGTGCTGGTGGTCTTCATCTACAACCTGCCGCAGTTGCTGCCCGGTGCCGGGCCGGTGCTGTCGGTACCGTTCTATTCCGGCCTGTTGGCGCTGGTGGTCACTGAGGCCGCCTACATGGCCGAAATTCATCGTGGCGGACTGATCTCGGTCGCCAAGGGCCAGAAGGAAGCCGGCCGCGCCCTGGGTATCGGCCTGCTCGGCCTGCAACGGCTGATTGTGATTCCCCAGGCATTTCGTATCTCACTGCCGACCTTGATCAACGAATACATCACGGTGGTCAAACTGACGTCGTTGATCTCGGTGATTTCATTGACCGAACTGTTGACCGTCGGCCAGCGCCTGTATGCGCAGAACTTCCTGGTGATGGAAACCCTGGCGGCGGTGGGTGTGTACTACGTGCTGATCGTTACGCTGTTCGGCTTTGCCCTGCAGCGTCTGGAACGCTACCTGGACCTCAACCTGCGGACACCGCAAACCCTCGACAGCGCCTCGACACAAGCGCTGCGTGACAGTCTGGCGCCTGTTCTATCGAGCAAGCTCAAGCCGCCATCCAAAGGCGCCGCCCCGGCCCTGCAACTGCAGGGCGTGCACAAACGCTACGGCGATCATCATGTGCTCAAGGGCATCGACCTGAAGGTACAAAGTGGCCAGGTGATTTCGATCATCGGCCCGTCCGGCTCCGGCAAGACTTCGCTGATTCGTACGGTCAATGGCCTGGAGCGCATCGATCAGGGCGAAATCCTGTTGTTCGGCGAGGGCTTCATCAATGCCTGGGACAAACCGGATAGCCGTCGGATTCGTCAGGGCGTACGGCGCATCGGCATGGTGTTCCAGAGCTTCAACCTGTTCCCGCACCGCACACTGCTGGACAACATCAGCCTCGCTCCCCGTTATCACGGTGTCGGTCGTGTGTTGAGCGAGCAACGCGCCTGCCAGTTACTCGACAAGGTCGGCCTGTTGGCACACGTCCACAAATATCCGCATCAACTGTCCGGCGGCCAGCAACAACGCGTGGCGATTGCCCGGGCCATGGCCATGGACCCGGATATCCTGCTGTTCGACGAACCGACCTCGGCGCTGGATCCGGAGCTGGTCGGCGAAGTACTCGCGGTCATCAGCCACCTGGCCCGCGAAGGCATGACCCTGCTGATTGTCACCCACGAGATGGATTTTGCCCTGTCGATTTCCGACCGGGTGATCTTCATGGAAAACGGCCACATTCAGCTGGATGCCTCGCCACAGGCGATCCGCGAGCAGCCCGAGGCTCATAGAGTGCGGCGGTTCATGGGATTGCAGGTGCCAGAGGAGGAGGGATGCCTGCCTTGAATGGGTTTAGCCGTGTGCCCTCAGAATTCCTATGGCGACAAATAGCGCTTTTGTATGCGCGCCAGGGTGCCGTCATCGCGAAGCGTTTCAACCGCCGCACGCAAGTCTTGCACCAGTTGGGCGGAGCACTGCTTCGAGCAAGCCAGGTAGAGGTCCACACTGCTCATGACGGGGCTCATGTGCAGTGTATGTTCAGACACTTTCGGCCAGATGTATCGACTCTCCGGGACACCGTTGAACCAGGCATCGATGCGACCTTTCAAGAGCATCTGCGCGGGGTTGTCGCCAATGGTCAGGGGGTGGATCTGCTCGTCGCTGAAGCCTTGTTCACGGAGGATTTCCTCCTGCGCACTGCCCAGGCCGACGCCGATCCCCCGGTAGGTTTGTTTCGCTTGCTCGAAGCTGCTCACCGGCCGGTCAAGGCTGAAAAAAGCACGCTCCATGGGCATGATCGGCGCGATCCAGGTGAAGCGATCTTCACGTTCCTGCGTGCGTGACAAAGGGGCGATCAGGATGTCCTGAGTCTCGCTGACATGTTTCTGCGATCTGGCCCAGGGAAGCACATGGACATGCGCGACATATCCGGCGTTGGCAATGGCGGTCATCACGGCCTCGCCGACCATGCCGTGGCCTTTGGAGCCATCGACGAACGTCAGGGGTGGAGCGTCCGGGATATACAGTTCGAGCGGCAAGGGCGCGCCACTCGCGTGACAGGCAATCAGCAGCGAGATCGACAGGCACAACCTGCAAAGCGTCTTTGTACGGGCAGTTGAGATCCGTGAACTCCCGCTCATGGTTGATCATTCAGGCATTGAAAGTAGGGGGGAGCCACAATTCACCGGTGGTATTGATCACAGGGATGATGAGTCTGTTTTTGTATTGGATTCGGCATCGACGCCGTATTTTACGCAGACTTTGTGGCGGGACACATCTACCTCCCAAGTGAATGTGTTTTGCGGGGCCAGTACCTGTTGTGCACCCGCATCACAATGGGCGAGCAGCAGGTGGCGTCAGGATCGGGCCTGGGTATCGCGGAACAGCTTGGGCGACATGCCGAACGCCGATTTGAACTGTCTGCTGAAATGAGCACTGCTGCCATAGCCCCAGGCAAAGGCGATGTCGGTGAGTGAGCGATGGGCATGTTCCCGGCTGCGCAGATCTTCGGCGCAGCGCGACAGGCGCCGTTGCCAGATGTATTCGCTGATGCTGCAGCCGAGCTCCTCCTGAAAGGCGCGGTGCAAACTGCGCACCGAGCATTGCTCGACGCTGGCGATGCGCTCGATGGTCAGGTCGCGGTCGGCCAGGTGGCGCTCGATATACGCCTTGAGGCGGTTTTGCTTGAAGAAGCGGAAATCGTGTTCGAGTTGTTTTTCTTCCTGTTTGTTCTTCAGGGCGTTATCCAGAAGCCCCACGATGCTGTTGCCGATCAGTTCGGCCGAATGATTGTTGAGCAGTGGGTACTGGCTGTACGCATCACTGATCAGATGCATCAACATGCGGCCCAATCCATTGCGCCCGTTCAGGTGAACATCGCCCGCTTGCGGTGGCTGTCGGGCCGGCCCCTTGAAGAGCAGGATAAAATGTTCGCAACCTTGAGTGCTGGTGACGCTGAAGGGCTGGCCGCTGTCGACCAACAGCATCTCGTCAGGCGCTAATGCGCTGCAGTGCCGACCTTGTTCGAAATGACTGACGCCGGCGATCTGCAGAATCAGCATGCGCGGCGTATCGGGTGAGTCGACCGCTTTGCTCAGATGGCGTGAGTAGCGATGGGCACTGGCGGTCATGCGGCAGAAGCCGAGCTGACCCAGATCGCCATATTCCAGCCGACCTTGAAAGTTGCTGTTATGCAACGGGTCGATGAACGTCGATTCCAGACGCTTGATGTAGTCCGGCGTGCGACCCAAGTGATCGCTCATGAACTCTTTCCACTTCATCAGCCGGTCGGAGCGAACAACCTGATCGGTGGACACACAGGCTAAATGACTCATTTTTTCGCCTCTTTTCTTATTGTTTTTGTTGATTGGGCAAATGGGTCAACACTTGCCCAATTTTAGTCCGGTCAGTATCGATCAAGAATCAGAAAGGGTAGTGGTGGCTCCCCGGTTGCCAGGTGACCCAATGGGCGCGGGTGAATTCATCCAGGGCGTAGTGACCATTGAAACGCCCGAGGCCGGAGTTCTTTTCGCCGCCGAAGGGCGCATTGGGCTGGTCGTCGACGGTGATGTCGTTGATATGGGTCATCCCGGCCACGATGCCACGGGCAAAGTTCAAGCCTCGGGCCATGTCCCGGGTGAATACCGCGCTGGACAGGCCATATTCGCTGGCGTTGGCCAACTCCAACGCATGCGCTTCGTTTTCTGCGATCAGCAGCGGCAGCAACGGCCCGAAGGTTTCATCACGTGCCAGTTCCTGATCGATCCCGACTTCACCGAAGACATGCGCAGGCAACACCAACCCGGACGCTGGGCCGCCACACAACCGCTTGAGGCCCGCATTCTCGGCGGCATCGATTTTACGCAACAGGCCATCGAGCTGGTTCTGATTGACCACCGGCCCGATCACGGTGTCTGCGTGGGCCGGGTCGCCGGTCTTGAGCTTGCGCACTCGCTCCACCACCAGCGCGGTGAAGTCCGCATACAGCGAGCGGTCGACGATCACCCGGTTGACGCTCATGCAGATCTGGCCCTGATGCAGGAAACGCCCGACCACTGCTGCGTGCGCAGCTATATCAATATCCGCATCATCCAGGACCACCAGTGGAGCATTGCCGCCCAACTCCAGCGCAACGCGCTTGATGTGTTTGCCGCCAGTCGCAATCCGGCCGACATTGCGACCGACATCGGTTGAGCCGGTGAAGGAAATCAGGCTTGGCACCGGGTGTTCGACGAAGGCATCGCCGATCTCCGAACCTGCACCGACCACGACATTGAGCGAACCCTCCGGGAAGCCTGCGTCTTCGAACAAATGAGCAATCAGCAGGCCGCCTGTTACTGCCGTGTCGCTGGCGGGTTTAAGCACCACTGTGTTGCCAAGCGCGAGTGCCGGGACCACCGAACGCATGCTCAGGTACAACGGAAAATTCCATGGGCTGATCACCCCGACAACACCCAGCGGTTCACGGAAGACAAAGCTCTGTTCACCGGGCTTGTAGCTCGTCAGGATCCGTCCTTCAACCTGCATCGGCAACGTTGCGCACTCACGCACCAGGTTCAGGGTGAACTGCCATTCCATGCTCGCCTTGATGCGCGTGCTGCCGGACTCACGTATCAGCCAGTCGATGATTTCATCGCGGCGGTTCAGGATGACGTGAGCGAGTTTCTCCAGTTGCGCGCTGCGCTGTGTCGGATGCAGCTGTGCCCACGCTGTTTGCGCACGATATGCAGCCTGATAGGCATCGTCGAGATCGGCAATCGAGGCCAGTGGCATTTCCAGCAGTTGCTCGCCATTGAAGGGGTTGCGGTCATCCAGGCGCCGCGAGGAACGACCTGCGCGCCAGGTGCCATTGATGTATTGGTCGCCATTGATGGCGTAGAGGGGCAAATGTTGAGTCGTCATAGTCTTACCTTTGGAGGCAGGTGGCCGCGTCGATTAAGGACATGGATGATGCAAAACCTTGTCTGTAGAAACTGCTCAGCTCCTGATCCAGGCGCGTCCCCAGGAATTGAGCGTGTATTCCTCTTGAGGCCAGACACCGGGTTGGCGGGCGGCATCGGTTATTTCGAGTTCGGCGGAAAACTCCAGACGGTTGCGATCGGCATCGACCACCATGAAGAACAAATTGTTGCCAGGGCCATGTCGGCCGGGGCCGAAAAAGAGGGTTATACGTTCCTTGGCGAAGCGATCACCCCAGTCACGGATGTCGTTCCATTCATTGGTTTCGTAACAGTGGTGATCCCATTCGTTTTTCGAACCGCGGAAAAACGCCAGCGAATGATGCTCATCGTCGGAGCGCAGAAAACACGTCATGAGCTGGCCGGTCTGCTCGTCGACGACATTGTCCGATACCGTAAACCCGACCTTATTGACGTAGAAATCGATCATGGCTTCCAGTTCAGTGGTCTGGAATACCACGTGCTGCAAGCGGCCCGGCATGCCTTGACGGTCGACACCGGGATCAACGCGGGACACGCCAAATATCGTTTGTCGGCCTTGAGGGTCACGAAGCACAAAGGCATCCGGTTCGAGCAACGGCGAGTCGATGTCTTCGACAGCACAGCCGTTCTCGTTCAGGCGGGCGCGCAGTTCTCCCAGCCGAGCCTGATCGCCCAGGTCATAGGCCGCCGCAAGCAGGCCGCTGTGATCGGCGGGCGACACGAGCATGGCGCGTTGCGGGCCACTGAGTATCCAGCTGCCATCGGGCTGTGCCAGGCCTTCCATGTCCAGCATGCGCCGGTAGAAATCGATTTGTCGTTGCGGCTCTTTGCTCGCCAGATGCAGGTAGCACAGGCGTGCAGGGGTGCAGGGGTGCAGGTCTGTAGGGTTTGCATAAACACCTCCGTGGCTTTAAGAATTCAGGGAAAGACTGGCGCGATGCTTGATTCGGCTTTTTGGTTTCGCGCCTGTGCGATGCCGAACAGCAACTGCAAAGATTCGGCAGCCTTTGTTTCGCCGGCCTTATCGAAAATGGCGGCGATATAGCGATCCGGGCGCAGCAGTAAGAACGTGTTTGAATCGCCCAGTATTTCTTTGAGCAAACCCTGGCGGTCATGAAGCACCGTGCAGCCAGGCATCGAAGGGATGTTTTTGACAGGCTCGGGAAGGATCAGAATGCGCTTGGCTTCGAGGTGGAACCACAAGCCATGCTGGAGTTCGTCGATGCGTTGGCGGCTGTGGTCGCCGTACTGAATCAAGGCGAAGCCGGCACCGATCGAGTCATCGAGCAGAATTTCCTGGCCTTGAACATCGGTGAGCATCGGTTGAGGGAACATGTGTCCGCAGGACAGTTTCCCGGCTTTGCCTTCGATCAGTACCAGCCCCTTGGTGAATCGGGGTTTAGGCTTGAAGCGCATTTGCAGGAAATAGTCCCGCAACGGCGGCAGCAGGCCGATCAAAGCAAATGCACCGCTGATCAAACGAGCGCGCAAGACAGTTGCCGGCGCCATGACCACGCCGAGGTTCAAGGCCAGTCTGATCAATGCCCAGGCGTGATCGCGACGCTCGCTTTCGTAAGACAGTAGAGCCGTTTCAGCCATTTTTCCCTTCAGCACGCCGATCAGTTTCCAGGCCAGGTTATGGGCATCGCGAACACCGCTGTTCATGCCCTGTCCGGCATAGGGAGGGGTCAGATGCGCGGCATCGCCGGCGAGAAACACGCGGTTCACTTGCCACCGTTCGGCAACCCGGGCGTGGAAGGTATAAACGGTCTTGCGCACGATGGACGCCGGGGTGTTGCCCTTGAAGGGATAAAGCAACGCTTGCAGGCGAGCATCGCCGAGTACCTGCTCATCGGTTTCGTCCGGCTTGAGCAGAAACTCGAAGCGGCGTGTGCGGTGGGGGCCGGGTACTTCAACGACGGGACGGCGTGCATCGCAGTACACACGCGTTTGCCAGAACGGATCGTCATCCTGATCAGTGTCGACCACCAGCCAGCGCGAGGAGAAGCTCGAGCCAACCATCTCGATTCCGAGTTGCTTGCGCACCGGGCTACGACCACCGTCGCAGGCGACCAGATAGGCCGCATGGACTTCGACAGTTTCGCCGTCTGCGTCACGGATCAATGCGCGTACGCCATGCTTATCCTGACTGAATTCCAGCAGCTCATGGCTGAACCGGGCCTTCAGGTTGGCAAAGCGCTCGAGGCCCATTTTCAGGGTGTGTTCAAACAGTGGCTGGCGAAATGCATTGCGCTTGGGGAACCCGTACAACTTGCCGGTGGGCTCGACTTTGCCGAAGCAGCGGCCACCGGGCCGAGTGAAGTAGTGCACGCCATAGCCCGGCACTACATCTCGCAACACGGCTTCATCCAGTCCGACGGCCTGCATGGTGCGCAAGGATTCGTCATCGATCGAAACGGCCCGCGGCTCGGTCACGGTGTCCGGCTTGCGATCAATGATCAAGGTGTCCACATCGGCTTGGCCAAGCAAGTTGGCCAGGGTCAGCCCGGTGGGCCCGGCGCCGACGATCAAGACGTGTGTACTGATTTTTTTGAGGGGTGTCATTGTTGTTGTTCCCTTCCGGATGGCTCAGTCCAATGGCTTGGGGCGGTTGGCGAGTGCAGCCATGAGTTGCGACAGGTTTTGCGCCAGGGCGAGGACCTGCTGTCCTTGCTGTTCTTCCTGAGTGCTGTCACGTTCCTGAATCGGGCGCACGCAGCTAATGCTGCCGACGACTTTGCCATCGCCATCGAAGATCGGAGCGGCGAGGCCATAGACGCCAGCGTCGACTTCGCCGGCGCTGGCCACATAGCCCTGATGACGAAGACGCTGCAGCGAGCGGCGGAACTGTTCCCAGGTCTGACCAAGGTTGCTGGCGCGCACCTCATCGGGGTTTTCCAGGAAGAGTTGGCTGTGTTGACGCGAGGTCATGTTGGCGAGGATGGCCTTGGAGGTCGCGCCCAGGAACAGCGGCCTCGGTGAGCCGCGTGAGTAGCTGACCTCGCTGAACAAATCGCCGTATTGATGAATGCAGACCACCTGGTCCTTGAACAGGCGGCAGATCAGCCAGATCTGCTGCTCGCTCCAGCGTGGGAGGCTTGGCTCCAATGATTGTGCGGCGCGCACCAAAGGGTCGCTCAGTCGCAACTGACGGTCCCAGGTAATGATTCTCGCGCCCAGGGCGTAACGTCCGGCCCCGACCTGGAACAACAAGTTGGCCTCGGCCAGTTCGCGCACATAGCGGTAGATGGTTGAACGGGTAAACCCCAATGCACCGCCCATGTCATCGACAGCCCAGATCGGACTCTCTTCGGTAAATAGATCGAGTACCCGCAGCATGCGCTCCAGGCTAGAACCTTTACTGTCGATATCCTGCGCCGGCAATTGTTCTGATTCGCGTAGTGTGGCCATGGCTTACTGCTCGTCGACGATGCTGTTGCGCAGGATGCCGATTCGCGAAATTTCGATCTCGACTTCATCGCCCGGTTTCATCCATACCGGCGGTTCACGGAACGCGCCGACGCCGCCGGTGGTGCCGCTGACAATCACATCGCCGGGGGCCAGTTCGGTGAAGGTGGAGCAATATTCGATCAGCGCGCGGACATCGAAAATCATGTCGCTGGTGCTGGTGTGCTGCATGACTTCGCCATTGAGGCGGGTAGTCAGTTCCAGGTCCTGCGGATCGCCGATCTCGTCGCGGGTGACCAGCCAAGGTCCAAAGCCGCCGGTGTTCGGGAAGTTCTTGCCTGGCACGAATTGAATGGTGTGTTTCTGCCAGTCGCGGACACTGCCGTCGTTGTAGCAGGCGTAACCGGCGACATAGTCCAGCGCGTCGGCTTGCTTGACGTGACGCGCCGGTTTGCCGATCACCACCGCCAGCTCGCCTTCAAAATCAAGCTTGTGCGAGGCCTTCGGGCGAACGATGGGTTGCAGGTGGGCAGTCTGGCTGTCAGCGAAACGAGTGAAAATCATCGGGTAGGTCGGCATCTCACGACCGGTTTCACGTACGTGTGTGGCGTAGTTGATGCCAATGCACAGCACTTTGCCCGGGTTCGGGATGACGGGTAGAAAAGTTACTTCAGCCAATGGGATACGAGGCTGGCTCGCGAGGACCTCGTGGCTCAGTTCGGCCAGGCGATTGTTGGCGATAGCCTGCTTGAGATCGGTGCCGAAGGTTTGCTTGACCGACTCCAGATCGATGACATGCTCGCCATCGACGACGCCGTAGGTGCTACGGCCTTGAACAATAAAGCTCGCGAGTTTCATTGAGTGCTCCTTGATAGAGGATCAGCGCATGCGCAGGGAGCAAAGAAGCTCGGCACTGCTCATGCAGCTATGGCGGCAGGTAAGCCGCGGCGGTTGAGGTTCAATCTAGTTGTGGAGATTAATCCTGTAAAGCGGGATTTATTAAAAATCCCAAAATGCAGGAATTATGCTTTTTTATGTATTTTTGGCAGCATTTTGCCGACCCTCCGGAACAGGCAATACGAGACAGTGACGTGTTTGGAAGGTCAGGGCAGGGGCCGTATCCCGGCCTGGTGAATCACAGGCTTCCTGTCATTTCAGTGGGTCGCCCATGGGTTCATTGTTTGCTCGGCACCCAGCAACCATGTAGCGACATGCGCATCCGGAACGGCACTTTGATTCGTGCAATGGGGCCATTCTCCATGTCACGAGAATCCAGAACTACAAGCTCGCTGCGACCGTCCGCGATGTGATTGAGAACGGAAACGACGTAGCCATCCGCCTCCTGCGCATCAGGGGAGCGCGGAATGAAAATGGGCTCCTGGAAGCATCCGCTGTCACCGGGAAACCAGGCATCGGTGGTGCCTGTTTTCAGGTTCACATGGGCCAGCAGATTGAAGAATTGAAACGGAATCGGCCCATTCGCGGGGTTGTACGGGCGCTCTGGATCGAACGCGAGCACAAAGCCGTGCTCATATTTTCGACCGATGTAGCGGTCATCGCACCTTGGGAATTCGCAGGGGTAATCCGTCAATGGCTGCGGTTGAATGTCCTCCTGCGTGCTGGTCAGGTCGAAGGTCCAGCGCATCAGGCTGGCCGCCAGTGTTTCGGGTGGCGGGACATGACCGTCGGCCTGGGGAAAGAAGTAAAAGATATTCCCGCCGGTGACCGGCATGTCTACGTAAACCTTGTCGCCCTCATCGAACGCGTTGAGCGTATGGCCCTGGAAACCGTCCTTGGGGCCCTTGAACCATCGAACGTCCTCCGCGCGCCCATTGCGTGGTACGACGGCGAAGAGCTGAGGCAGATCGGGTTGCCATTGGAAATGCTGGCCACCTTTCTTCATACGCTCGAGGTCGGTCGTCAACGGAATCAGCGGGAACACCACGTAGTGTTCAGTCACCGCGAAATCATGAACCATGGCCGCGTACGGCGCCTGGAACCAGATTTGGTGCAACAGCTTTCCGTCGGGCGACAGTTCGAAATAGGCCAGGTCAGGTGTGCCGTCACCTTTGGCTTCGTAGCTGAAGGCCAAGAGGTTTCCTGTTACCGGGTCGAGCTTGGGGTGGGCGGTGAACGTCGCTGATTCGATCTGCCCGTCAAAATGCCACTCGCCGAGGGTTTCCAGTGTTTCAAGATCCATTGCCCAGGGCATGGCATCTTCTTTGAGTGCAAGCAGCACACCGTTATGAGCGACAACGCTGGTATTGGCGGTGGTGTTGTTCTTCGCCGCCAGTGGATCATTGGTGTAGACGTTGCGATAGATTCCATTGAGCGAGCGACCTTCGCGGCGCTGAGCCATCAACCGGTCGGTTATTACGTAGCGACGTCGTATCGACACCTTGCCATCGGCAAAGTAGAACGCGCTGACCATTCCGTCGCCATTGAAGAAAATATCCGAGCCCAGCATCGGCGGGTATTGCGGGTCTGGCGCAACCTGATAAAAAGCGCCACGGATCGAAGCGGGAAGGGTGCCTTCAATCTCCAGGTCGAACACCTCGGCTTCTATCCGACTGGGTGCATAGAGCGCGCCGGAAAATTCAGGGGTTTGGGGAAACGGGGTGGTCATCGGCATAACCTCTGAAGATGGGTATCGATTGTTCATTGACGGGGTTCCTGTTTGATATCAGGTCAGGTCGACTGAGGCGACAGTGCTGTTGCGCAAGGCTTCGCGTCACGACGAAAACGTGCAACGAGCAGACACGAGATAAGCAGGGCTGTCAGGTAGGCCGAGGCCGCCAGCCATCCGACGGCGCGGAACTGTCCTTCGCCTACCACGAGTGCCGCGCCAAACGGGCCGAGCCCCTGACCAACGAAAATCGCGGCGTTACCCAGCCCGGCCAGTCGGCCGGAAGGGTCCAGCTCGGCCGCCATAGACAGTAAGTAAGGCAGACTGAAAAACCATACTGCATGGATCAGGCAGGCAGTGACTGCAAACGCGACAGGGGTATTGCCATAGACCATGACCAGAGTCGCAATCAGCGCCGTGCCGAAGCTCAGTAGTTGCGGAAACAGCAACCCAAGGCGTCTGCCGATAAGTCCGGCCAGTGCCGCTCCAAGGGCACCGGCAAGGATGCTGCCCCCCAGTATTGCACCGATCTGTTGCGGCTCCAGGCCAATGCCTTTACCAATGCGCTCTTGATAAACCCACAGTGCGGAATGGCCAAAAAACAGCAGCGTAAAAAGCATCAGCAGTAAGATCGATGTGAGCCCGAAAGGCGGGACCGAGCCGCTCGCTGCCCGATGTGCCTCGGGGTAGCTCCTCGGCACTCTCCAGCTACCAACCATCGCCAGGGCACTGGCGATGGCCAAGAGATAAAACGCCCCGGCCACGCCGAATGATTTCAGAATCACCGGCATGGAACTCACAAGCAGCATCCCCCAGAGCAGGTTGCCGATGTTTATCACCGCGAACGTCGAATCCTTGGATGTGCGCAGGGCTGCGGTGGCGTAGACAACGGCCATGACCGCGCCACCGCTTGCGCCGCATATCATTCGGCAGATCAGTAGCAACCCCTGACTATGCAGTTGAGCACTGGCCAGATTGCCGAGTACCAGCATCAGCAAGGCAATCAGGGCAAAGCGGCGCCGGTCGACGCTGGCCATCAACATGGCGCAAACGCCGCAGGCGACGGCCATCGCAATCAGTTCTGCCGCAAAAATGGCGCCGATGGCATTCAGTGGCAAACCGAGTTGGTCGATAAAGGCTCCGCCCAGAATAGGCTGGATTTGCAACGTCCCTAAGGAAATGACCATCATCAGGCAGATAGCGGCCAATGATTTTTTACTGTCAATGGAGTCGAGCGCGTTCATGAAACATCACCTCGGGTAAAAGGGCCCGCTCATGCACGAGTGGGCGCACATCGGTCAGAATGTGTGGGCGTATCGGATCTGGACGGCGTAATCCGTTTGCGCGCGGTTCTCGACGCCGGTCTCTTTATAGGTATTCAGCCAGAAGCCCTGGCCATCGCTGATTTTCCAGAACAGGCCCGGGCCAATGCCCAGCACCTTTTCCCGAGAGTTGCTCAGCCGACCTCCGTTAACCTCGTCATCTGATATTTGCCTGAAGTAGTACCCGTTGATCCCGACGGATACGTTGGGGACCACTTCATACGAGGCCGTGAAGTTGGCCCACGCCGATTGTCCTGCCCGGGTGTCGCGCACAGGCTGGCCCTCGAAAAGTTGCGTCGAACTGCTCGCCGGATCGTTGTTCTTGAAGTTGTACAGGTAGTGCAGCCTCCAGCTCACTTCCCAACGAGGCGCCGGCATCCAGGTCGCGGCCCAGTAAGGGTTCAGAGAGAAGTAGTTGGAGCCTGGGTTCAGATCTTTATGTTTATCGTATTTGCCGGTTGGAAGGATGGTGTCGAAAGCCAGACGCTGCACAAACACGGGCCTGCCGTGGGCGTCGACGATCGGGTCGAACTGGATCTGCGGCCCTACCGTGACATCACCAAGCCCTGTGCCGTTATCCTGGAGCTTGGCACCGTTGTCGCCAAAGTCACCGTCCAGGGAGATGATGGGCACCAATAAGCTCCAGCCCAGGTGTGCACCACCGCCGATGGTATCGGGTGAGTAATAGCTCAGTTGGTTGATCAGCGAGATGACGTTGATCTTCGGATTATCGAAGGCGCCATTATCCTTGCCTGCATTGTCCCTGATGCTGCGTGCGGTGCTGAATTTCAGATAGGTCAGGTGGGACAGACCGGGCGGCCCCGCGAAACCGTCGTAGAAACTGGTGCCGCCCAGATTGATACCGCTGGGCTCACTCACCGACGGTGGTGGAGGCCCCTCTGCTGCTGGTACGGCAAGCGATGCGAAGCTGAGTGCCAGGCATACTGGCAGGGATTTTTTCAGGCTCATCGAAGTGGCTCTATTCTTGGAATTGTGAGCCGGGGTAGCTCCCCTGGCACTTCGACTTTAATTCCCGAACGTTCGTGATGCTTGAGCACAACGGCCAGAGTTGACTGAGAGCGCCATGATGCAGGGGGGGCAGCGCGAAACCTGTGGGGGCGGGCTTGTCCCACATTCTGCACATCGTGTCAGTGCACCAACGAAGTGGAATGCTTGCGGACTCACCGGTTCAAAAAGTCTGCCCCATGGAGAACTGGAACACTTGCGTATCAGCGTTCTCAGGCTTTTTGACCGGGAAGGCCAGGTTGAAACTCAACGGTCCCATCGGGCTGTACCACGTGACGCCGACCCCCACGGAACTGGCCAGTTGACCGAGGTCGACACCGTCGCAACCCTGGGTGGTGCTCAGGTAGCACTTGTTGGAGTAGACGCTGCCGACGTCCCAGAAAACCGAAGTGCGCAGGGATTTGTTGTCTTTGATGAAGGGCATCGGGAACAGGTATTCGACCCCGCCGGTAATGAGGATATTGCCGCCCAATGCGTCGGTGTCCCGATCCGAATAATACGCCTGGCCGGCACTGGCATAGGTGCCTGTGGCCGGGGTGTTGCGCGGGCCGAGGGTGCCGCTTTCAAAGCCGCGCACCGAACCTTCGCCACCGGCCGTGTAGTTTTCATAGAAGGGCAGGCCGTCGGTCGAGCCGTAGCTGTTGCCATAACCGAGCTTGGTGTGGAAACGCAGCGAAGTGGCGTTGCTCAGTGGCAGGAAGGTCTGCCCGGTGTAATCGATCTTGTAGAAACTCAGATCACTGCCGGGCACTGTCACCGTCAGGTTGAGGTTCTGCGAATGCCCGCGGGTGGCCAGCACGCCCTTGTTCAAGGTCGATTCCGACCAGCCGAGGTTGGCCTTGAAGTTGTTGAACTCCTTGCCCTCGCGTGCAATGAAATCGTAGATCTCATCAGCGCTGTAGGTGCCTGGCTCGATGTTGTCGTGTTGCACGGTCAGGCCGAAACTCAGCCGTGAGGTTTCATTGATCGGGTAGCCAAGTGAAGTGCCGGCGCCATAACTGTTGATGGAGTAGTACGAAACGCCGTCACTGTAATAATCGCTGTAGTCGGTGGCGTTGTAGAACAGGTTGTAGCCCAGGCTCACCCCGTCCGGCGTGAAGTAGGGGTTGGTAAAACCGAAGTTGTACTTGCTTTGGTAGTCCGAGCGGGTCAGGCCCAGGCTGGCGTAGTTGCCCGTGCCCAGGAAGTTGTTCTGAGTGATCGAACCTCCGAGGATCAGGCCGGAACTCTGAGAGAAACCGACGCTGGCGCTAATCGAACCGGAGGCCTGCTCTTCGACGCTGTAGTTCACGTCAACCTGGTCGTCGACGCCCGCTACAGCCGGCGTCTCGACGTTGACTTCCTTGAAGAAGCCCAGTCGTTCCAGGCGGGTCTTGGATTGGTCGATCAGGTAGGTCGATGCCCAGCCGCCTTCCATCTGACGCATTTCGCGGCGCAGCACTTTGTCGTCGGTCTTGGTGTTGCCACGGAAGTTGATGCGGTTGATGTAGGCCCGCTTGCCCGGGTCGACCACGAAGGTGATATCGACGGTATGGTCGTCATTATTCGGGTTGGGGACCGCGTTGACGTTGGTAAAGGTGTAACCCTCGTTGCCCAGGCGACGGGTGATCAAGTCCGAGCTGGTGGTCATCAGCTTGCGCGAGAACACCTGGCCCTTTTGAACCAGCAGTAGCGATCTGATCTGGTCTTCAGGCACTTTCAGGTCACCGCTGAGCTTGACGTCACGAACGGTGTACTTCGCGCCTTCGTTGATGTTGACGGTGATGTAGACGTGTTTCTTGTCCGGGGTGATCGACACCTGGGTCGAGGTGATGTCCATGTTGATATAGCCGCGATCCAGGTAATAGGAGCGCAGGCGCTCCAGGTCACCGGAGAGTTTTTCGCGGGCGTACTTGTCGTCGTTCTTGAAGAACGACAGCCAGTTGCTGGTCTTGAGCTCGAACAGGTTGATCAGGTCTTCATCAGCAAAGACCGTGTTGCCCACCACGTTGATGTGCTGGATCGCCGCGACAGAGCCTTCGTCGATCTTGATTTTCAGGCCCACGCGGTTACGCGGTTGTGGGATCACTTCGGCATCGACCGACGCCGAGTAGCGGCCCTGAGCGACGTATTGGCGCTGCAGCTCGTTGCGCACGCCTTCGAGGGTGGCGCGCTGGAAGATCTCGCCTTCGGCCAGCCCCGATTGCTTGAGGCCCTTCATCAGGTCTTCAGTGGAGATCGCCTTGTTGCCTTCGATCTCGATACTGGCGACCGAGGGGCGCTCGACCACCGTGATGATCAGCACGTCACCGTCGTGCCCCAGCTGGATATCCTGAAAGAAACCGGTCTTGAACAACGCACGGGTGGACTCCACCAAACGACGATCATCCGCTTCATCACCGACGTTCAACGGCAATGCACCGAACACGCTGCCGGCGGAAACCCGTTGCAGGCCATTAATGCGAATATCGGAAATTTTGAAGCCTTGGGCGTGCGCAAATGTGGCGTTGAGCAATAGTGCAGCCGAGCAGAGCAGGCGCGAAAAATTCATCAAGATCTTATCCAGAACACATCGACAAGCAGCGTAGGCGGGCGCGGATATCTCACAGCAAGACGAGTTACCGCGAAGCGAGCAGGCTGGTGGAGGTGAAGCATAAAAGCTCGGTGCGTTTGGTGCGGTTAACCAAGTGTCAAGTTAGGTAAAGGTTTGCCCGGGGCGATGACGCTGTGCAGCGCAAGGGCGATAATGCGCGGCCCCCACTCAAGAGCCCGCCATGATCTCTGTATTGCTCGTCGACGATGACCAGGAACTGACTGGAATGCTCAGCCAATACCTGGAGCGTGAAGGCTTCGAGGCGACCGCCGTGCACACGGGCGAGGAGGGCGAGATTCAAGCACTGTCCGGGCGCTACAGCATTGTGGTGCTGGACGTGATGCTGCCACGCCTGTCGGGTATCGAGGTGCTCAGGCGCATTCGCGCCGTGAGCCAGGTACCGGTGGTGTTGCTCACGGCCCGTGGCGATAACATCGACAAGATCACCGGCCTGGAACTGGGGGCCGACGACTATGTGCCTAAACCCAGTTCACCGGGGGAACTGGTGGCGCGTTTGCGGGCAATCATGCGTCGGGTGCAGCCGGCGGATCAGCCCACCACCGAAGTGATCAGGACCGGCCCGCTGGTCTTGTGGCCCGGCAAGCGCCAGGCCCAGTGGCAGGGGGGCGAGCTGGGGGTGACCAGTACCGAGTTCAGCCTGCTCGAAGAACTGGCCCGCTGTGCCGGGCAGGTGGTGAGCAAACAGGACCTGTCTCTCAATGCCTTGGGCTGTCCCTTGACCCGCTACGACCGGCGCATCGACGTGCACATCAGCAGCATTCGCCAGAAGCTCGGTCCGCGCCCTGACGCCAAGGCCTGGATTCAGAGCGTGCGTGGCCTCGGTTATCTGTTGATCGCCGAATGATGAAACCCAGTCGGCTGTTCTGGAAACTGTTCCTGGCGTTTTGGCTCGCCACGAGCCTGACGTTTCTGGTCGGGGTGGGCATTCTGGTACTGGGTAATCACGGGCCTGGCGATCCTCATTTGGAGGCCATCCTGGCCAGCGAGGAACAGCTGCTGCGACAATTCGGCGTCGAGTCGGGAAGGCAATTGCTGACAGTGTGGCGGCACCCCGGCGACGAAACCATTGGTGTCTATGACAGTGCCGGTCAACTGCTGGCTGGGTCGCCGGTTCCGCGGCCAGCGTTTGAGCGAACGGTCATCAGCAAGGACGGTTTGACCCTCTCGCTCAGATCCTCACAGCCCCTTGGCAAAGAAGGTGAGCAAGGGCCGGGGCGTTCGATCCCGCTGATCATCGGCACGGTGATGAGTGCGCTGTTCAGCGGGTATATGGCGTATTACCTGGCGTGGCCGTTGGCCTATCTCAGGCGGGCGATGAGCGATGTGGCCAAGGGGCGCTTCGAAACCCGGGTCAAACCGATGATGGGCGGGCGCCGCGATGAAATCGTCGATCTGGCCGGGGACTGTGACCGAATGGCCAACCAGCTGAAACTGCTGGTGGAGGCCCAGCAACACCTGTTGCATGACATCTCTCACGAACTTCGCTCACCGTTGACGCGCATGCAAGCTGCCATCGGGCTGTTGCAGCAAGAACCGGCCCGCCAGGAAATGGTGGAGCGCATCGAACGCGAATCGGTGCGCATGGATACGCTGATCGAAGCGTTGTTGACCCTGGCACGCATGCAGGGTCGGCCCGAAAGTATCGACCGCGAGCCACTCGACATCATCGAGTTGCTGGCGGTGATCGTCGAGGACGCTCAATTCGAGGCGGGAATGAAAGGTTGCCGGGTCAGCCTGCAGGCGTGCCCGGTCTTTGTCAGTCGGGTCAGCGGCGAGTTGCTGTATCGGTGTTTCGAGAACGTCATTCGCAATGCGGTGCGCCATACCAAACCGATGACGGCGGTTGTTGTGTCGGCTGAGGTCAATCTCGAAGCAGACTGCCTGACGGTGCGGATTACCGATCAGGGGGCGGGTGTTGAAAACGAGCGGCTGCTGAGCATTTTTCACCCGTTCGAGCGTGGCTTGAGCGAGGCCAGTGCCGGTTTCGGCCTGGGCCTGGCGATCGCTTCAAGGGCCGTGGAAATGCACGGCGGCACGATTGTGGCGCGCAACGAGCCGTCCGCTGGGCTGACCGTGGAAATCAGCTTGCCCCGTCAGGCGTGATCTTTACACGATATTACATTGGCTTGACGGCTCTGTACGCCTCGCCTCAGTAGACTTCCCGCTCAAACTTACGCAGCGTTTGCTGATGTTTCAGCGTGGAGGTGGGCATGTTTCTGGTTCATAAAAAGGGCTTCGTTTCCGGCAAGAAAATGGTCGACGGGCTAGTGCCCTATGACTTCTTTTGTGAAGACAATCCGGCCATCAATCTGTTTGTGTTTACGGGTTCTACCGCGCAGGGCAAAACGGTCGAGGAGCAGACGCTCTGGGGCTTTACCCGGTTGGAGCGTTTCGAGGCGCTGACCAGCACCCTGGTATCGAACAAAAAAAATGATGGCTGGTTTCAAACGGTCAATGTGCTCACCGGGCCTGCCCAGAACGGCACCCAAAGCGTGAAATTTCAGCGGGTGCTGAAGATCATCAAGCATGCCGCTGTATCGAGCCGTGTCGCCGGCAAGGTGCAATACGAGATCCTCACGGATGACGGCGACACTTATTTCACCCGTCCGCCCGCGACAGCAGACAGCGCGCAAACCATCATCTATGTGGCAGAGCAATAACTCGTTAGTTAATAACCGCGAAGGTGTTTACTGGAAATACATCGCACCATACAATGAGAATCATTACTACTAACTCATTGAGTGCAACGTCTTGAGCCATCCCCACCTCTTTGCCCGTCGCAAGGTTTTCATCAAACACGCGCTGCCGACACTGTCCTGCGTGATGTTCGCCGGTCCTTTGTGGGCACAGGAACTGATTGAACTGCCGACCACGGATATTCAGGCGAGCCGCGTCAGTCAAGACACCAGCTACACCACCTCTCAAGCCAGCACCGCGAGCAAAAGCGATGTGCCGATCAAGGAGGAGGCGCAATCGGTCAACGTCGTCACCCGGCAAACCCTGGCCGACTATCAGGTGCGCTCGCTGGACGACGCGATGAAGTTCGTCAGCGGCGTCAGTCAGGGCAACACCCTGGGCGGTTCCCGGGACTCGTTGGTCAAGCGCGGTTTCGGCACCAACGATGACGGCTCGATCCTGCGTGATGGCGTGCGTTCCAACCTGGGGAAAAATTTCAGCGCCACGACGGATCGCATCGAAGTGCTCAAAGGGCCTGCGTCGATGCTGTACGGCGCGCTGGAACCCGGCGGGTTGATCAACGTGATCAGCAAGAAGCCTGAATACACCCAGAGCACGACCCTGAGCGGCTCGGCCTACAGCGAAGGCGGCGGCACCATGGCCGTGGACACCACCGGGCCGCTGGGCGATACCGGCCTGGCTTATCGCCTGATTGCCGAACGCGGCCACGAGGATTACTGGCGCAATTACGGCGTGAATGAAAGCACCCTGGTTGCACCCTCGCTGACCTGGACGGGCGAGCGTGCCAGCCTGACCCTCAGCTACGAATACAACGATTACTCCAAACCCTTCGACCGTGGCACGGTGTTCACCAATGGTCATCCGGCGGACATCGACTACGACAAGCGCCTCGACGAAAAATGGGCCAAAAGCGTCGGTATCCGTGAATTGGCTACCGCGCGTTTCGAGTATCAGCTGAGTGACGACTGGAAGACCCGCGTTACCTACGGCTGGAACAACGACCGCTACAGCCTCTCGATTGCCCAGCCGAGTTCGTTGACCGGCAACAACCTGCGACGTGCTGCCAACGGCGCTCACTACGACGATGAAACCCGTTACGCCAGCTGGGATTTCATCGGCCAGCAGGAGCTGTTCGGCCAGCGCCATGACTTGCTGATCGGCGCGGACACCGAAGCGTCCGACCAATTCCGTGGCAAAACCTACCGTAATACCGCGCAGTCAGGCTTCGACATCACCTCGCCGGTTTATGGTCGTCTGGCCGAGCCGAGCCTTGTCAGTGCCAGCCAAAGTGACCTGAGCAACCAGTTGAACTCCAGCTCCGTGTACTTCAAGGATAACTGGCACCTCGATGACCGCTGGATCCTGGTTCTCGGCGGTCGCCAGCAGCATTACGATCAGTACAGCGATCAGGGCCGCGGCAGCAGCTACACCGTCAACCGCGACAATAACGGTGATGCTTTCGTACCGTTCGTGGGGCTGGTCTACAAAGCCACCGATAGCTTGTCGCTGTACGGTAACTACAGTCGTTCGTTCAAGCCCAATACCCAAGTCGACGATGCCGGCCATACCTTCGATCCGGAGGAGGGCCGCAGTTATGAGGTCGGCGCCAAGTACGATCCGCTGCCGGGGCTGAACATCAACCTGGCGCTGTTCGACATCGAGAAGAAAAACGTCGTGACCACCCAGACGGTCGGTGGCGTCAGCCTCTCGGAGGCGGCGGGCAAAGTCGGCTCACAGGGCCTGGAACTGGACATCACCGGGCGTGTGGCCGAGCGCTGGGACCTGATCGGCACCTACGCTTACACTCACACGGAAATCCTCGACGATCCGGATGACGAAGGTCACCGCCTCGCCGATGCGCCGAAGCACACCGCAAGCCTGTACCTTACCCATCACCTGAATGTGCCTACGGAGTTCGGGGCCTGGCATGCGGGCGGCGGTGCGCGTTATGTCGGCGAGCGTGCGGCCAACAATGCCAACGATTTCTGGCTGAGCAGCTACACCGTCGCCGATGCCTTCGTGCGCTGGGAGGCGCCGATGTTCGGGTACAAGACGTCGCTGCAATTCAACGTCGACAACCTGTTCGACAAACAGTACTACCCGTCCTCCACCGGCAGCCAACTGGCGGTCAATGTCGGCGAGCCGCGCACGGCACGCCTCAGCGCCAGCGTGACGTTCTGATCGCACTGTCTTGATGTGCCGCCCCGTTCTGCCCGTGGAACGGGGCGGTAGTCTTCCTTCATCTCGACGACGCTTCAGGCGTCGGCGAGCTGAAACCGATAACCCACCCCATACAACGATTCAATCGGATGCTCCCCCGGGCAGGCCTGTTCGAGCTTGCGCCGTAGATTGCGGATATGGCTGTCGACCGTGCGGTCGGTGACCACCCGGTGATCGGAGTAGATCCGGTCGAGCAACTGATCCCGGGAAAACACCCGTCCCGGCGAGCGGGCGAGGGTGCTTAGCAGGCGCAATTCCAGCGGTGTCAGGTCCAGCGTTATGCCGTCGAGGGAGGCCAGGTACTGTTCTTCATCAATCTGTAGACGCGGTGGTGCAGACGTCAAAAGCTGAGGGCTGCGTCGCAGGATGGCTTTGACCCTGGCTACCACTTCACGCGGGCTGAAGGGTTTGCAGATGTAGTCGTCGGCGCCCAGATCCAGCCCGAGCAGGCGATCCACTTCCTCGACGCGGGCGGTGATCATGATGATCGGTACGGCACTGAAGCTGCGCAGTTCCTTGCACACTTGCAGACCATCGCGTCCAGGCAGCATCAGGTCGAGCAGGATCAGCCGTGGCTCGCGGGCACGGACCGCCGGTACCACCTCCAGCCCGTTGTCCAGGCATTGGGTCGCATACCCAGCGGCGATCAGGTAGTCACGCATCAACGCGGCCAGTTTTGGCTCGTCTTCGACGATCAGGATCGGGTTGTCGTTGACCATGGTTCAGGCATTCCGTGGCAGGCGCAGGGTCAGCCAAAGGCCACCCAACGGGGAGTGATCGGCACTGAGGCTGCCGCCATGAGCCAGGGCGATGCTGTGACAGATCGCCAGCCCCAGACCGGCGCCACCACTGGCACGGTTGCGTGAGGTTTCGCCACGGTAGAAACGCTCGAACAGACGCGGCAACTGATCCGCGTCGACCCCGGGGCCGGAATCCAGGAAATCGATGCGTACGTCGTCGCCATCGCTGGCCGCACGAATACGCAGCACACCGCCTTCATCGGTATAGCGCACGGCGTTTTCCAGCAGATTGCCGAACAGTTGCTGCAAGCGCTTGGGGTCGGCTTCCACTCTTAGGGGGGGTGTCGGCAGCTCCAGCTCCAAGCGCAAGTGCCGGGCATTGCAGCGCTCCTGGAACATCGCCACGCAACTTTGCAGCAGATCGTTGAGATCGCATTCGCTTTTGCGGTAGGTCAGCGCGCCCACATCGGCCAGGGACAGTTCATACAGGTCATCCACCAGTTTGCTGAGCATGCCGACTTCGCCTTGCAGCGATTTCATCGACGACTGATCGAGCGTGCGCACACCGTCTTCGATCGCTTCCAGTTCACCTCGCAACACCGACAGCGGGGTGCGCAGTTCATGGGACACATCGGCCATGAACTCCCGGCGCATTTTTTCGTTGCGCTCCAGCGTATACGCAAGTTGATTGAAGTCGCGGGCCAACTGACCGACTTCGTCATTGGAGGACACCGCCACCCGGTTGCTGTACTCGCCTGCGGCCAATCGATGCGTGGCGGCGGCTACTCGCTTGACGGGGTCAAGCAAAGTGCGGGCGATCCACCAGGCGATCAGCATTGCCAGCAGCAACGAGAACACGCCCACGGCCAGACTGGTGCGCAACAGGTACAGGCGAAAGCGTTCACCGCCGGCTTCGGTCACGTTCTGGAACGGCGTTACCGCCAGCCAGCCGACGGTTTTACCGGCCACCTCGATCGGGCGCATCAGGGCGTCGTCGGCAATCGCCGAGTAGCCCATGACCAACTGCTTTTGCTGGTCCAACAGAGCGATGCGAAACACCGCGCCGGTCAGGTCAGACGTGGGCAGGGTCGGCTGCTGCGGGTTGGTGAAGTCTACGCCCGGCTCCGGTCGCATGAGTTCGAACCAGCGATCCGGCTGGTTGCGCAGAAATTCCCAACTGCCTTCGCGCTCATAGGCGCTGGCCAGGCGCGGCAGCACCGGAGTCATGCGCAACAGCGCCTGTTCGTTGAGGTAATCGAGAAAGCCTTTGCCGAAGCTCCAGCCGTTGGCCAGCCCCATGCTCAGGATGACAAACAGCACACTGGCCAGTACCGCGATAAACAGTTTGGTGGAGATACTCAGTTTCATGGGCTCGGGCAGGTCAGTGAATGGCCCGCCCATTTAGGCCCTGGCGCGGCGAAGATTCAAGGGCGGCGGGCAATCTTCAATTTTCCTGCACATTTGCCTCGCAGTATGGCGTCTGGCTTCAGCCACCCCGTCTTGCAGAGGCATTTATGTCGACCAAAATTCTCGCCAAATCCCTGGTAACCGCCGCGGTTTTACTGTCCTTGATCGTTCTGTTGGTGTTGAGCGGTTGCTCCCCCGGCGCATCCGCGCCCGTGGTCGAACCGGCCAAAGTGTCAGTGATCACGGTGCAACCTCAAAGCCAGGCGCTGACCACGGAGCTGGCCGGGCGCACTCAGGCGTTCATGATTGCCGAGATTCGCCCGCAGGTCGGCGGTATCGTCCAGCAACGGCTGTTTGTCGAAGGCGCCGAGGTCAAGGCCGGGCAGGCGCTGTATCAGCTGGACGCGTCCTCATACAAGGCTGCATTGGCTGAAGCACAGGCGACCCTGGCCAAGGCTCGCGCCACATTGAAGTCGGCTCAGGCCACGGCCAAGCGTGATGCCCAGTTGGCGAAGATCGATGCCATCAGCCAGCAGGACAACGAGGATGCCCAGGCCAGTCTGCTGACCGCCGAGGCTGAACTGCAAGTGGCCCAGGCCGGCGTGGATACGGCGCGCATCAACCTGGCCTATACCCGCATCAGTTCTCCCGTCAACGGGCGTATCGAAACTTCGACGGTCACCCCTGGCGCATTGGTGGTGGCCAATCAGGACAGCGCACTGACCACGGTGCAGCAACTGGACCCGATCTACGTGGATATCACGCAATCGACCACTGAGCTGTTGCGCCTCAAGCGCGACCTCGCCAGCGGTGTGCTGCAAAGCAACGGCGAGGGCGAAGCGCGGATCAGTCTCAAGCTCGACGACGGCAGCACCTACGCCCATGAGGGCCGCTTGAAATTCAGCGGGGTCAGCGTCAATGAGGGCACCGGCACCGTGACCCTGCGGGCGGAAATCGCCAACCCGGACCGGCTGTTGCTGCCGGGCATGTATGTACGGGCGGTGCTGGAGCAGGCCCGGGACGATCAAGCGATCCTGATTCCGCAGCAAGCCGTGACCCGCAGCGCCAGTGGCGTGACGTCGGTGTTGCTGGTGGTCAATGGCAAGGTCGAACAGCGTGTGCTGACTATCGATCGCGCCGTGGGCAACCAATGGTGGGTCACCTCGGGCCTGACGGCGGGTGACCAGGTGATTGTCGAGGGCGGGCAGAAAGTCCGGGTCGGCGCCCCGGTGCTGGCGCAAAACCCGGGCACTCGCAGCCGCACGCGGCAATCGGCGCCGACTGCCATTGCGCAGGAGGGTTGAGCATGGCGCGGTTCTTTATCGATCGACCGATTTTTGCCTGGGTCATCGCCATTGTCATCATGCTCGCCGGCGCCTTGTCGATCAGCCAACTGCCGCTGGAACAGTACCCGGACATCGCGCCGCCAACGGTACGGATCTCCGCCACCTACACCGGCGCCTCGGCCGAGACCGTGGAAAACTCGGTGACGCAGGTCATCGAACAGCAGATGAAAGGGCTGGATAACCTGACCTACATGTCGGCCTCCAGCAGTTCGGCGGGCAGCGCCAGCATCAGCCTGACCTTTGCCGCCGGCACTAACCCGGATGTGGCGCAGATGCAGGTACAGAACAAACTGCAACAGGCTGAATCACGACTGCCGCAATCGGTGCAGAGCGAAGGCCTGACCGTGACCAAGGGCGGTTCGGACTTTCTGATGATTGCCGCCCTGGCCTCCGACAACCCAAGCGTCACCGGCACCCAGATCGGCGACTACATTTCCAGCACCTTGCTTGACCAGATCAGTCGTATCGATGGCGTCGGCGACGTGCAGACCCTCGGTTCGGGCTATGCCATGCGCATCTGGCTGGATCCGGCCCTGTTGGAAAAGTATGCGTTGATGCCCTCGGACATCAGCAGCGCCCTGGAAGCACAGAACACCGAGGTGTCCGCCGGCCAGCTCGGTGCCTTGCCAGCGGTGGCCGGGCAACAGTTGAACGCCACTATCAGTGCCCGCAGCAAGCTGCAAACCGCCGAAGAATTTCGCAACGTGGTGGTCAAGTCCACCAGCAATGGGGCGGTGGTGCTGTTGGGGGATGTAGCGCGGGTCGAACTGGGCAGCGAAAGCTACGACGTGAGTTCTGCCCTCAACGGCAAACCTGCCGCCGCCATGGGCGTGCAGCTCGCCGCCGGGGCCAATGCCCTGAGCGTGGGTGAAGCGGTGAAGGCCAAACTCAAGGAACTGGAGCCTTTCTACCCTGCGCAAATGCAGCTCAAGAACGTGATCGCTTACGACACGACCCCCTTTGTCAGCCTGTCCATCGAAGAGGTGGTCAAGTCTCTGGGCGAGGCGATCGTGCTGGTGGTGCTGATCATGTTCCTGTTCCTGCAGAATCTGCGGGCCACGCTGATCCCGGCGATCACCGTGCCGGTGGTATTGCTGGGCACCTTCGGCGTGCTCGCGCTGTTCGGCTATTCAATCAATACCCTGACCATGTTCGCCATGGTCCTGGCTATCGGACTGCTGGTGGACGATGCCATCGTGGTGGTGGAGAACGTCGAGCGGGTGATGAGTGAGAAGGGACTTTCGGCGCTGGCGGCGACTCGCCAGTCCATGGCGGAAATCACCAGTGCACTGATCGGCATCGCTCTGGTGCTCAGCGCCGTGTTTATTCCCATGGCATTTTTTGGCGGTTCCACCGGGATTATCTATCGGCAGTTTTCGGTGACCATCGTCTCGGCCATGCTCCTGTCGGTGTTGGTGGCGATGACCCTGACACCGGCCTTGTGTGCGACCTTGCTCAAGCCGTCCGATGCCCAGGGCCATGGTGCGCAAAGCGGCTTCTTCGGCTGGTTCAACCGCAGCTTCGAACGCAGCGCCTTGCGCTATCAACAATGGGTCGGCGGCATTCTGCAGCGTGGGCGTCGGAGCCTGCTGGTGTACGGGGTGATTTTGCTGGCGATGGGCGCTGGTTATGCCAGCCTGCCGACTTCGTTCTTACCGGACGAAGACCAAGGCATCCTCATGGCGCAGATCCAATTGCCGGTGGGCGCCACCGATAGCCGTACTCAGGCCGTGATGAAGCAGTTCGAGAGCTACATGCTCGAACAATCGGAAGTCGAGGCGCTGATCAGCATCAGCGGTTTGGGCATGGGTGGCAACAGCCAGAATACCGGCCGGGCTTTCATCAAACTCAAGGACTGGAGCGAGCGATCGGGGAAAGGGCAGGACGCGGCTTCTATTGCCCAACGTGCAACCCTGGCGTTGGCGAGCATTAGCGATGCCAACGTGTTTGTCATGCAGCCGCCCGCTGTACGTGGCCTGGGGCAAAGTTCGGGTTTCGACCTGCAACTCAAAGACCTTGGCGGGCTGGGGCATGACGCCCTGGTCGCCGCGCGGGAGCAGTTCATCGAGTTGGCGAAGAAAGACCCGCGGCTGCTGGGAGTACGCAGCAATGGCCTGGACGATACACCGCAGCTCAAAGTCAGCATCGACGATCGCAAGGCCGGGGCCTTGAGCCTGAGCACCAGCGACATTAACAGCACCTTGTCCACCGCGTTGGGCGGCACTTACGTCAACGACTTCCTCAACCAGGGGCGGGTGAAGAAGGTCTACGTGCAGGGCGAGGCGTCGGCGCGGATGCAGGCGGCCGACCTGGAGCACTGGTTCGTGCGCAACAGCAAAGGTGAGATGGTGCCGTTTTCCTCGTTCGCCAGCAGCGCGTGGAGCTATGGCTCGCCGTTGCTGGAACGCTACAACGGCAACGCCTCGCTGGAGGTGGTCGGTGATCCGGCACCGGGGGTGAGCGCCGGGGTTGCGATGGATGCGGTGGAAACGATCATCAAACAACTGCCCGAAGGCATCGGCTACGAGTGGACCGGGCAGTCATATCAACTGCGCTTGTCCGGCTCCCAGGCGCCGCTGCTGTACGGTATCTCGGTGTTGTTTGTGTTCCTCTGCCTGGCGGCGTTGTACGAGAGTTGGTCGGTGCCGTTTTCGGTAATGCTGGTGGTGCCGCTGGGGGTGGTCGGCGCGGTGCTGGCGACCCGCTTCAGTGGTTTGAGCAACGACGTGTACTTCCAGGTCGGGCTGTTGACCACGGTGGGACTGGCGGCGAAAAACGCGATCCTGATCGTTGAGTTTGCCAAGCACCTGCAAGAGCAGGGCAACAGCCTGCGGGACGCGACACTGACTGCCGTGCGCCAACGCCTGCGACCGATCCTGATGACGTCTTTGGCCTTCATGTTCGGCGTGTTGCCACTGGCATTGAGCTCCGGCGCCGGTTCTGCCGGGCGCCAGGCCATCGGTACTGGCGTGCTGGGGGGCATGTTCAGCGCTACCGTGCTGGGGATCTTCTTTGTGCCGCTGTTTTTCGTGCTGATCCGTCGTCGTTTCGGTCGCGTATCCACCGCAACAACCGCCAACCCAACCGCGCAGAAAGGTGATGCATGATCAAGTTTCATTGGCCCTTGTTGGCTGCTCTGGTGTTGCTCAGCGGTTGTGTCAATCTGGCGCCGCAGTATCAGCGCCCCGAAGCGCCGGTCGCCGGGCAATGGTTGCCGTCGACCAGCGTGGCCTCAGGCGATGCGGCGGCGGATATTCACTGGCAGCAGTTCTTTACCGACAGTCGCTTGGCGCGTTTGCAGACCCTGGCGCTGACCAACAACCGTGATTTGCGTCTGGCCAGCCTGAACATCGAAAAGGCCCAGGCTCAATATCGCATTCAACGGGCGGCGGCGTTTCCCACTATCGATGCCGGAGTCAGCGGCACACATAGCCGCACGTCCAGCAGCGGCACGGCGAGCACCAGTCATGAGTACAGTGCGCAACTGGGGCTGAGCAGCTATGAACTGGATGTGTTCGGGCGAGTACAGAACCTTCAGGACGAAGCGCTGGAAGACTATCTGGCACTGACCGAAACCCGGCGTAGCACCCAGATCAGCCTGGTGGCTGAAGTGGCCACGGCCTGGCTGACGCTGGCGGCGGACAACGAGCGTTTGCAACTGGCCCAGGAAACCCTGCGCAGCCAACAGGCAACCTACGAACTGAACCAACGCAGCCATGCCTTGGGCGGTTCTTCCGGCTTGGCCCTGGCCCAGGCGCAAACCACTGTGGAGTCGGCCCGAGGCGATGTGGCGGTCTACGCCAGTCAGATTCTCCAGGACCGCAATGCCTTGCGCTTGCTGGTCGGCAGCGATATTCCCGATGAACTGCTGCCCGGCGCGAGCCTGCAATCGGTCGCGCTGCTGGTGCAGGTGCCGGATGAGTTACCGTCCAGTCTGTTACAACGGCGCCCGGATGTGCTGGCCGCCGAACACACCCTCAAGTCGGCCAACATGGATATCGGCGCGGCGCGGGCGGCGTTCTTTCCGAGCATCAGCCTGACTGCCAATGCCGGTTCTGCGAGTTCGGCCTTGTCCGGTCTGTTCAAGTCCGGCAGCGGCGCCTGGACCTTCGCCCCGAGCGTCAGCCTGCCGATCTTCGATGCCGGCAGCAATCGCGCGACACTGGATGCGGCCAAGGTCGAGCGTGAAATTCAGGTGCAGACCTACCAGCAAACCTTGCAGACTGCCTTCAAGGAAGTGGCCGATGCCTTGGCGGTGCGCAGCACCCTGGACCAACGTCTGACGGCCCAGCAAGCCTTGACCGACGCCAGCCGTAAAAGCTTTGAACTGGCCGACGCGCTCTATCGCGGCGGCTCGCAAAGCTACCTCGAAGCGCTGGACGCCCAGCGTTCGTGGTACAGCGCCCAACAGGACCTGATCACCCTGCGTCTGGCCGAGCAGAGCAACCGGGTGACGTTGTACAAGGTAATGGGGGGCGGCTGGAATTAATGTTCGCGATCAGGCCCGCCCCCCTGGATCAGTGCCCGCCCACCACCATATGACTGAACGGCGCCACATACGCCTGCAACGTCACCAGCCCGCCGACCAGAATCGCCAGCACCACGGAGTGGAAAAACACGTAGCGCAGGATTTCCCCTTCATGGCCGTACCAGCGGGTGGCGGTGGACGCGACCACGATCGACTGGGCGTCGACCATCTTGCCCATGACCCCGCCAGAACTGTTCGCGGCGGCCATCAGCACCGGGCTCAGGCCCAGTTGCTCGGAGGTCACCCGTTGCAAGCCGCCGAACAGCACGTTGGAGGCCGTGTCCGAGCCGGTCAGGGCCACGCCGAGCCAGCCGAGCAGGGTGCCGAACATCGGGTAGAAAATGCCCGTTGCGGCGAAGGCCAGGCCCATGGTGGCGTCGAGGCCCGAATAGCGGGTGAGAAAACCCAGGGCGAGCATCGCCACAATGGTGGTGAGCGAATAGCGCACTACCCACAGCGTTCGCAGGTAATGGTGCAGCAGTTGCGGGATTGAGTACCCCATCAGCAGCCCGCCGAGGATCGCCGCGAGCAAGATGCCGCTACCGGTGCTGGTGAACCAGGTGAACTTGTAGATCGCGTCCTCGGCTTTCGGTGCGGGCACCACCGGCGGGACCTTCTCGATCTGTTGATGAATCGTGGTGAAGGTCACGCTCGGGGCAAAGATCGGGTTGGCCTCGCGCATCGGTTTGCCCTGCGGATCAAGCTTGGCCGAGTGGGTTTGCGGATCCATGGCCGGGCGGGTATCGAACAGGTTTTTGAAACTTTGGGTGCCCCAGGCAAAAACGAACACCGTGAGGATGATCCACGGCATCCAGGCGCGCATTACGGCGGGTTTTGCATCGCTGGCAAAGGTCGCGCTGGCGACGGGTTTTTGGTCATGCTCCTCGGCTATTTTGGAGTTGTCGACTCGCCCTGACAGGGCGGCCGAGGTATGCACGGTGGCCGGTTTCCAGATCTTGAGAAAACCGGTCAGGCAGGCCATGGAAATCAGCGCTGCGATCACATCCACCAGCATCGGCCCGTGGTAGTTGGAGACGAGGAATTGCGGTATGGCGAAGCTGACGCCGGCAACCAGAATCGGCGGCCAGATTTCCAGCATCTTGCGCCATCCGGCGAAGGCCCAGATCAGCCAGAACGGCACGATCACCGAGAAGAACGGCAACTGCCGACCGACCATCATCGACAGCTCCATTTCATCCAGCCCGGTCACTTTGGCCAGGGTGATAACGGGCGTGCCCAGAGCACCGAACGCCACGGGCGCGGTATTGGCAATCAACGCCAGGCCAGACGCGGCCAGGGGTGAGAAACCCAGCCCGATCAAAATGGCCCCGGTTACCGCCACGGGAGTGCCGAAACCGGCGGCCCCTTCGAAGAAGGCACCGAAGCAGAAGGCAATCAGCAGCAATTGCAGACGTCGGTCGTCGGTGATGCGCGCCAGGGAGTCTTGCAGCACTTTGAACGAGCCGTTCTCGGTGGTCAGCCGATGCAGGAAAATAATGTTGAGCACGATCCAGCCAATCGGCAACAGACCGTTGGCGGCGCCGAACAGTGCGGCCGAGCCCGCCATGTTCGCGGGCATGCCGAAGGCGAAAATCGCGATCAGCAAGGCCGAACCCAGGGCCAACAACGCCGCCAGATGCGCCTTGATGTGGAAAAACGCCAGGGAAACCAGCATCACCACCACCGGCGTCGCCGCCATCATGGTTGAGAGCACCGGGTTACCGAAGGGGTCGTAGATTTGCTGCCAGACCATTTTCCACCTCTGCTTTTTATTGTGGGTAGCGCGGGGAAGGTGGCTTGAGTATAGGTGGCAATACGCTGCTGTCCTGGCGAGTGCTTGCCAGCCCTACGATGCGCTTCAGGTTTCTAGACCCTCCTGACGTGCGCTCCTTTCGACCATCGCCACGATCGTTTCGAAGAGTTCGTCCTGTGCCTGCTCCGCGGTGATTTCTCCGGTCGCGGCGGCATGGGACAGCGCCTCGGCGGCACCGAGCATCGCCCGAAGACTCGCTGGCGCGATATCACCGGTTCCGGCGAAAGGGAGCAGGGCGTTGCGGCACTTGCCCATGAAGATCGCTTCGTACTCGCGCTTGATCTTTTCCAGCTCGGGCGAGCTCGTCAGCGCCGCGATCACACCCGGGATCTCGCGGCCCTGAAGCAGAACGCAGTCGACATAAGACGAGGCGATGACCATTGCCTTACTGGGCAGTGTCGGTTCACTGGCTTCAAGCGCGGTATCCATGAGCGCGGTCTGACGTGCGTCGAACTCCTGATAGAGCACCGCCAGCAACCCGGGGCGGGTGGTGAAGTGATCGTAAACCACCGGTTTTGTGACCCCCGCCTGTTCGGCGAGCCGGCCAAGCGTCAACGCGTCCGTACCTTCCTCTCGAACGAGTTGCCAGGCGACATCCAGCAACTGGCGCAGGCGCTCCTCCCGCGACATCCGCCGGCGCGGTTGCGGACTGGAATCTTGCTCGAGTGTTTCGGTGCTTGACATGGCTATATACCAAAAGTAGCTTACTGAGCGTAACTTACCAAGAGTATATAAGGCTCGCCTTTCACCCTCAATCACTCATTCCGTAGCAGGAGATTTTGCCATGCACGCGCTCATCGTTGTGGCTCACCATGACCCCCAATCGCTTACCCATAGCCTCGCGAGACACGTCGCTGAAGGAGTATCCGAGGCGGATGCCGACCACTCTTTCGAAATTGCGGACCTCTGGGCGCAAGGGTTCGATCCGAGATTCGGCGCGGCCGATCTCGCCGTCCATCACCGTGAAGCACCGCCGCCCGCCGATGTGGCCGCCGAGCAGGCGCGAATCGATCGCGCCGATGCACTGGTGCTGGTTTATCCGGTTTATTGGTGGTCGATGCCGGCGCTGCTCAAAGGCTGGATCGACCGTGTGTTCGCCAATGGCTGGGCGTTCGATTTCGCGGCGGATGCCAGGTTGGAGAAGAAGCTTCGCCATCTGCGGGTTCATCTGGTGGGTGTTGGCGGTGCCGACGCAGGAACCTATGCGCGCCACGGTTATGCCGACGCCATGAAGACGCAGATCGACCATGGGATCTTCGATTATTGCGGTGCTTGCGTGGTGACGTCCGAGTTGCTGCTCGAATCGGAAATCCAGGAACCGACGGTTCATTTGCAGGCTGCGCGCACGATCGGTCGTGAGCTTTTTGCTGCCTCCGGGCGCCGCGACGCGGAGCAGGATGTTCAGCGTTGCCGAGCGGTCAGCGCCGAGGCTTTTTGACAGACAAAAAAAGAGCCTCAAAGCTCTTTGATGGGGAGGAAGTAGAGCCGAGAGGCTCAAGATGCGCATGAAACAAGGGGTGGGCTTATTGGGGTTCAGTTCACCCACCACTTACGCAACGGCTTAAACCTCCAACCGCTGCGTATCATCATCGTAGGAAGCCGCGGGTTCGGGCTCAAGTACCATTAGTCTACTGAGTCTGGCCGGCCTGCCTGGTGTTGAATCACCCTTTTGATTTTCAACTAACCCTGCCTGAACACCAACGCCTTCAACCCACACTCGACATCGGCATCGGGAAACTCCGGTGGATTTTCCAGCCGTTGCTCAAACCGCAGGCTCGGTGCTTCGCGAGTGACGCCGTCGATGAGGAAGTCCGCGCCAAAAGCCGGGTCGTTCATGCAGGCCAAAACCGTGCCCTGGGGGCTGAGCAGTTCCGGGAGACGGCGCAGCACGCGCTGATAATCCTTGGTCAGCAGAAAACTGCCTTTCTGAAAGGACGGTGGGTCGATGATCACCAGATCATAAGGGCCGCTATTGATCACTTTGCCCCAGGACTTGAACAGGTCGTGGCCGAGAAAGCTCACCTTGCTCAAGTCATGGCCGTTGAGCCGGTGATTGTCGCGACCACGGCTCAGGGCCGCGCGGGACATGTCCAGGTTGACCACATGCGTAGCGCCTCCCGCAATGGCGGCCACCGAAAACCCGCAGGTATAGGCAAACAGGTTCAGCACCCGCTTGCCATCCGCATTGGCCCGCACCCAATCGCGGCCGTAGCGCATGTCGAGAAACAGGCCGGTGTTCTGTTTGCGGCCCAGGTCCACGCGATACTGCAGGCCGCCCTCGGTGATCGTCATCTCCTCGATCGGCTCCCCGAGCAGCCATTCGGTGGTGCTTTCCTGCAGATAGCGATGTTGCAGGAGCAAGGTATGTGCGCCGGAGGTTTTCCACGCAGGCGCCTGTGTGATCGCCATCAGTCGCTGCTTCAAATCGTCCAGTTGCGACGCTTGCGGCTCCTTGAACACACAGACCAGCATCACGCCCTGGAGCCAGTCGACGGTCAATTGCTCCAGCCCCGGCCAGCAGCGGCCACGGCCGTGGAACAGCCGACGGGTTTCTGCGGGGGCTGTCGCAAGCGCAGTGAGCAAATGGTCGTGGAGGATGGAGAGGGCATCTGGATTCATCGGGCAGGGTCGGTCATGTGGAAAGGGCGGCATTTTAACCACAATTATGCGCGGACAAACGGTCATGTTTAGCGGCCTGGAACGGAGAATGCCCTGGATAGGTGTATCAAAAATGAATTTTTCGCGAGGTCCGCTGTTCATACCTGTAGGTGGCGGATTTGAGCCTGCGAAACTATTTGCGCAATCAGGGAGTGGCACAGTCATGAGTCCAGCATCAACGGCGGGCGCGCGCTTGTCTGGCGGATTGATTCTTGTGGTTGAGGACGACCCGTTGATCCTGGAGTTTCTTTGCGAAATTCTTCAGGAGGAAGGCTTTGCGGTTGAACCACAGATCAGCGCGGACGCCGCATCGCAGTTTCTGGAACAGCACGCCCCGCAAGTGAGGTTATTGCTGACGGACATCACCATGCCGGGCAAACTCAATGGCGCGGACCTGGCCAATCAGTTTGGCGACCGTTGGCCAGACAAACCGATCATGATCATGTCCGGCTTCGAAACTCCGAAAAGCTCCGGAGTCAAGCATCCGGTTTCGTTCATCAAGAAACCCTGGGCGGTGGGGCAGTTGCTCGATTGTGTGAAAAACGCCTTGGAGTAGAGCCGAGCCCTGTAGCGGGTGGTGTACATTGCCTGGCAACACCTGCCTGGTTCTTACCGAAGGAAACCTCCCTTTTGTCTGTTCAAACATCCCTGCTCAACAGCTCATACCGCGCCTTCCTGTTTGATATGGACGGAACCGTCCTCAACTCCATCGCCGCCGCCGAGCGGATCTGGACAACCTGGGCGGTGCGCCACGGCGTCGATGTCGAAACCTTCCTGCCGACGATCCATGGCGTTCGCGCCATCGACACCATCAATCGCCTGGCGTTGCCAGGGGTAGATGCCGAAGCTGAAGCGGCGTGGATCACCGAGGCGGAAATCGATGATGTGGAGGGGATTGTCGAGGTGTCCGGCGCGGCGAATTTCCTCAAGTCGCTGCCCGCCCACCAATGGGCCATCGTCACCTCTGCACCGCGGGCCCTGGCGTTGCGCCGAATGGCCGCGGCCGGTATTCCCGAACCTGGCGTGATGGTTACCGCCGAAGATGTCAGCGCCGGCAAGCCCGATCCTGCGGGCTATCGGCTGGCGGCTGGTCGACTGCAGGTGGATCCAGCCGAGTGCCTGATCTTCGAAGACGCCGACGTCGGAATTCGCGCAGGCGAAGCGGCGGGTGCCAACATCATGGTCATCACCGCGACCCACGTTCATCCCCTTCAGACCCGGCACGCCACACTGGCCAGTTATGACTCGGTCACGAGCCATGTGGATGCCAATAACCTGATCCGCTTACACTTTTTATAATCGACACGGCCCTGATGCGGTCAGTTCAGTAGATCCCCGGAATCAATCGCCAGCTACGGGCGCAATAAGCTTCGTATTCGTTGCCGAACTGCGAGCGTAACAGCGCTTCTTCAGAGCGAATGCGGGCGATCAGCGGTATCAACATCAGCGCCACCAGCAGTAACCCGACACCGGAACGAAAGGCCAGCGCCCAGCCCACGCCATTGATCAGCAGCCCCAGGTAGCTGGGGTTGCGCACATTCCGATAAATTCCGTCGGTGACCAGGCGGTGTCCAGGTTGAATTGCCACCAATCCGCTGAAGCGCTTGCCCAGTACAAGCACCGGCCACATCCGCAACGCGCCGCCGCCAATGAACAGCAGCGCACCCAGCCAACGCACGCCCTCGCCACCGAAGGTCCAGAAGTCGATCCGGTCGGTGTAGGCCGGCAGATACCCGCTCAACAACCCGAGCACCCCGAAAACCGGCAGCACCCAGCGATTGGCCCGGTCTTCACGTTCGCCAGTGCTCAAATTGCCCTCACTGAACAACGACACGATCGCCATCACCAGGGTCGCAAGCGCAATGACCACCAGCGGTGGATGCGAGAAAAACGCCGCCAACCCGCCCAGCCCGAACACCGCGAGAGCGAGGTAGGCAAGGGTGCTGACGAGGGCGAAAAACGCGAGTTTGGCTGAGATTTTCATAACTGATCTCGCAAAAAGGGCATATCACCAGTGTAGAGGGCAGTCCGTTATGAGAGCGGTAGTCGTCGAGCAGGGTGAACTAAGCTTGGATAAGGATGAGCCTGTCCGTTCACTTCCGGCCCGTTGAAAGATCTCAACGCGCCGGTGCTGTCACAAGGAGCACACGATGCTTCACATCAGAACGCCCCTGATTCTGCACCCGGGTCTGTCGACTCCGACCCGGCGAATCTGGCTCAAGCTGGAAAACCTGCAACCCAGCGGCTCGTTCAAACTGCGCGGCATGGGCCTGTTATGCAGTCAGGCGGCAGAGCAGGGCAAGCGCAAAGTCGTCTGCCCTTCCGGTGGCAATGCCGGTTTGGCCACGGCGGTGGCCGCCGCCAACCTTGGGCTGAAAGCCTGCATCGTGGTGCCGAACACGACCCCGGAAACCACCCGCGCCAGGATCAGGAAAACCGGTGCCGAGGTGATTGTCCATGGCAAGGTCTGGGACGAGGCCAATCAACGGGCGAAAGAACTCGCGCAGGGCGCAGACACCGAATACGTGCCGGCTTTCGATCACCCGGTGTTGTGGGAAGGACACAGCACCATGGTCGATGAAATCCTCGAGGACTGCCCTCAGGTCGATGCGTTGGTGACATCCGTGGGGGGCGGCGGTTTGCTTGCGGGCCTGCTCACCGGCCTGATCCGTCATCAGCGCATGGATTGTCGGATCGTTGCGTGCGAAACCCAAGGGGCGGCGTCGTTCGCTGCCGCCATCGCTGCCGGGCACCCGGTCAGACTGCCGCGCATCGACACCGTTGCCACGTCACTCGGCGCCGCGCAAGTGGCCGCCTGGCCGGTGCAGCACATCCTTGATTTCCCGCATGAATGCGTGGTGCTCAGCGATGATGAGGCGATCATGGGCGTGGTTCGTTACGCCAACGACCTGCGCCAGTTGGTCGAACCGGCGTGTGGCGTTTCATTGGCGGTGGCGTACCTCGACCATCCGGCGATTGCCGAGGCCCATGACGTGGTGATTGTGGTGTGCGGCGGCGTCAGCATCAGCGCGCAGTTGGTCGCCGGCTGGGCACGCCTGTCTGCCGGGGTCGAAAAACACAGCGTTGAAGCAAGGTAGGGCTGTCACTAGCCCTACCGCTTACGTTTCAGACTTTATTGACCGGCTGGAACACCTTCTTGAACGAGGATCGCTCTGGCCAGGTCTTCATCGCTGGCCTTCAGGTCGGGATGATTCTGGCGAATTTCCTTCAATACCGACTCCAGGTAAACGCCACGGATCGTACCGCCGCTGGCGACAAAACTGGAGGCGTCATCCCGGGCGGGAATGACCATTTTGTGATCCTTGAACGTTGAGTACAGCGATGCGGATACCCCGGCTGAGGTGGCGACATCGCCCGCATCCACACGGGCCATGGCTGAGCCAAAGGGCAAGCAAAGCACGAGTGAAGATACTAAAAACAGACGGCGCATGACGGCGTCCTCCGAAGCGTGAAGCGTAAAAGAAGTAACACATAATTTAGGATGCCCGGCGGTGGTCAGGAGTTCCCTGCCGATCTACATATGCCTCACTCAATTCCAGCCAGATCTACCGTCATGCGACCCGTAGCGGGAGCATCGATGCTCTCGACCGAGCGCTCACCGGCGCGTTCGAGCAGCGGATACGCCAGGGCGGCGATGTGGTGATGCATGCGCCGGTAATCACGCAGTACCCGCTGGAAAATATCACCGGATTGCGCCCAGGTACTTTTGTCTTCCTGCAACTGGCGAAAGTGCTCGCGGCTGGCGCAGGCTTCGAGCCTTCTGACGGTCTCCTTGCGCTGGATCAGTTGATGGGCGGTGGCGATGTCTTCGCGCAGGAACACGGTGATCGCCAGGCTCAGGCTTTCCAGAACGGCGTCGTGCAGCGGGGCGATGTTGCCCAGTTCGAAGGCCGAGAACTGTTCACCCCGACGCAAGCGGCGCATGGCCAACTGCGTGAGGCTGCTGGAAAGAATGTCCGCGGCATGTTCGAGGTTGATCACGAACGTGAGGATTTCCTGGGAACGATCGGCATCGCTGTCACTGATGCCTTCCTTGCCGATGTCGGCCAGATAAGCGCGAATCGCCGCGCTGAGCAGGTCCAGGGATTGATCGATCCGCTGCACTTCATCGGCGCAGGCCGGTAGCGATGTGTGGAACAGCTGCAGCATCCGGCCGAGCATGGTCGAGAACATGTCGGTCATGCGCAACGCTTCGCGAGCGGCATTCGACAGGCCGATGTTGGCCACTTCCAGGCCGGCTTCGTCCAGATAGCACGGCATGCCGGGATCGACATCCCGCTCAGGTGCCGGCAGCAGTCGGGTGAGGGCATTGGCAAGTACGTCGGTCAGACCGATGAACACCAACGCCAGCAGTAGATTGAAACCGGTGTGCAGGCACACCACCAGGGTCGAGGGCGCGAGCGGCGCCTGAGCGAGCAACCCGGCAAACGGCAAGACCGCCAGAGCACCGACCGCACGCACCAGCAGGTTGCCCAGCGGCAGGCGTCGGCCGACGCTCGATCCGGCGTTGATGACCGAGGGCAGCGCACCGCCAATGTTCACCCCCAGCACCAGCGCGACGATGGTGCTGGCCGAGAGCATGCCAGTGGCGGCCAGCGAGACGATCAGCAACACCACGGCCACGCTGGAGTGGCACAGCCAGGTGAGGATCAGCGCCACCAGCAGCGCAATGACCAGATCGCCCTCGAGGCTCTGCATGATCAGCTGGAAGATCGGCGTGCCTTCGACTTCCGCCAATGTGGAGCCGAGCATGTGCAAGGCCAGGAGCATCAGCCCCAGGCCGATCAGTGCACAACCGACGCTTTCGTAGCGCGAGTCATCGCGCAGCCGAAAGACGATCAGGCCCGCCAGCAAAACGCTGGGCGTGAGCATCGACACATCGACGCTGAGCAACTGCACCACCAGGGTTGAGCCGATGTTGGCGCCGAGCATCACCGCCAGGGCCGGCGCCAGTCCCAGCGTCCCGGCGGCAGTGAACGAGGTCGCCATCAGGCTCACGGCGGTGCTGCTTTGCAAGACCCCGGTGATACCGATCCCCGACAACAACGCCATCCAGCGGTTGTTCAGGTTGTGGCCCAGCCACTGACGCAGCGGCGTGCCGAAGCCGCGCAACAGCGCCGAAGAAATCATATGAGTGCCCCATAGCAACAGGGCAATGGAGCCGGCGAGGTTGATCAGTAGAGTAGTTCCCGACATGAGGGCTCTCCCTTGTTTCGTATTGCATTTATTGAAGACCCGGAACCCGGCTCGTGGTATCTGAATAACACCCGTGATTGTGGTGTTACTTGATGGTCCGCAACTAATTCCAATAATTCAAATTTTTTACGGGCAATAAGAAGTTGTCGGATTCCCGTTTAAGGAAACCGTTCTGGAAGGACTTTGAAGTGCCTTCAGATCAACTGAAAATGCATGCCCCGATAGACAGGCCGAGCATCAGGCTCGCCTGCTGGAAGAGGCGCGCGATGCGCCGACTTTGTGGGTCCTGACTGTCGTCGAAGCTCCAGCGTTGCTGAAGCCGGCCGGTCGTCGGGCAGACACGCCAGTTGGCACGAGGGCGCACCTTGGCGTGGGTAGAAGGGGCGGAGAACGGGGCGCAGAGCCGAGTCGTCGGCAGACGCTCACGGCAGGGCGTGACCCGCATGGTCGATGCAAAGGCGCGTACGCCCGGCAGTACAGTGGTTTTGAAGTTCATAACATGCCTCTGGGCCGGAATGATTCCGGTGAGGCAAGTTACGGTGGAGCCTCAAGCTCTAGCGCAGCTCACCCGACCGAAAAGTCGAGGCCCGTCATTGTCTGGGTTATGTGCCAGATCCTGCGTGTGAGCAGTCATCCGACAGCGACTAGATACTGTGTCCATTGAATTCTTTTGTGAGTTGAAAAAAGCCGTTGTTATCGGCCGGCGCAATTTACTCAGGCAGGTTGGCAAAGTCAATCGCCGATAGCCGGTTAAGGTTGTGTTGAAGGGGGGAAGTTGGAAAGTGTTCAGGTCAATGACAGTTAATTGTTATTTTGAATGATCGTTAAATGGGAAATTAAACATATAGTGTGAACGCCACGTAGCAGACCGTATGAGTTCATGCTGGCGATATCCTCCAGCCTGATCGATTATCGCATCCAGGGCTGGCTTGAATGAGTGGAGGGCAGGTGAGCGTCGATATCGAATGCGTGGTAGTCGGGGCTGGCGTGGTCGGCCTGGCGGTGGCCAGAGCCTTGGCCCGGACCGGACGAGAAGTGATCCTGGTCGAGGCGGGCGAGGGGATTGGCGTGGGCATCAGCTCGCGCAATTCGGAAGTGATCCACGCCGGGATCTATTACCCGAGCGGCAGTCTCAAGGCGCAATTGTGCGTGGAGGGCAAGCAACGCCTGTATACCTTCTGCGATGAGCGCGGTGTCGATTACCGGCGCCTCGGCAAGCTGATCGTGGCCACCGATGACCGTCAGCGCCATGCCTTGCAGGCGTTGCTGGAGCAAGGCCGGCGCAACGGTGTCGATGACCTGCAATTACTGGATGCCGGTCAGGCACGGGCGCTTGAGCCGGCGTTGTTTTGTGTTGCAGCGCTTTGGTCACCGTCCACCGGGATTGTCGATTCCCACGCCTTGATGCTGGCGCTTCAGGCCGATGCCGAAGCCTGGGGCACCTCGATAGCCTTTCATACGCCGTTTGCATCGGCCCGTTGTACCGAGCAGGGTTTCGAGCTGCACATGGGTGGGGCCCAGCCGATGACCTTGAGCTGTCGTGAACTGATCAACTGCGCCGGACTGTCCGCGCCTGAGGTGGCGAGCCGGATCGAAGGCTTGTCGGCGCGGCACGTGCCCAAGGCCTGGCTGTGCAAGGGCAGTTACTTCAGTTTCAGTGGCCCGGCGCCGTTCCGGCATCTGGTTTATCCAGCACCGGAAAGCGCCGGGCTGGGCGTGCACATGACTTTGGACCTGGGTGGTCAGGCGCGTTTCGGGCCGGATGTCGAATGGGTCGAGCAGATCGATTATCGCGTTGACCCCCATCGTGGCGACGGCTTCTATCAGGCGATCCGGCGCTACTGGCCGGCGTTGCCCGATGACAGTCTGCAACCGGCCTACAGCGGCATCCGCCCGAAAATCAGCGGGCCGACCGAGCCGGCCGCCGACTTCATCATCAGCGGCCCGGACGTCCACGGCGTACCGGGTTTGGTTAACTTGTTCGGCATCGAATCGCCGGGGCTGACCAGTTGCCTGGCGCTGGCCGAACGGGTGGTGCAGCGTTTAATTCGCAATGAAACTCTGTAGCAGCTGGCGAAACCTGCGTTCGGCTGCGTAGCAGTCGTGAATCCTGCGCACGTGGTTTATCTGACCCACCCGCAGCGTATGGTTTAGCGACTGCTGTGCAGCCGAACGCAGCCTTCGGCAGCTGCTACAAAGTCGTGCGGCGCAACCGATGATCAGGGTTTAGGCTGCAACCAGCTGCGAGGACTATTCTTGGCAATGCGCCCATCGCTATGGGAGATCTTTGATGATCAACGTACGCACTGCCCGCATGCTCGCCGATTACAAGCGCTGGGCCGATCAGCGACTCTTCGACAGCCTCATGGCGCTGCCACCTGAGGAACTCAATCGCAAACGGGTGTCGGTGTTCAATAACATGATCGGCGCCTTGAACCACACCTATGTGGTGGATTGCATCTGGCAAGCTCATCTGGAGGGCCGGGGGCACGACTTCAAGACCTCCCATGGCCTGCTCCATACCGAGCTCGCCGAGTTGCGAATGGCGCAACAGGAGATTGATCAATGGTTCTGTGGCTGGAGCTCGGCCCAGACCGAGGAGTCGCTGGATAAACCCATCGAATTCACCTCCATGTCGGGGGAAAGCGGGGTCATGAGTGCCGGCGCCATGCTGTTGCATGTGGTCAACCACGCCAGCTATCACCGGGGCTGGGTGATCCAGATGTACTTCGACATTCCGGCCATACCGCCGATCACCGACCTGTCAGAGTTTTTGCGCGAGGTTCCGGGGTATTGAACCCTGCTGGCCCAAGCAAATCCTGTGGGAGCGGGCTTGAAGGGAGCAGGGTATTTCTATTTGTACTAAACAGTACTGTCAAATCCAGTTAGTTCGAATTCGCCAGAAACAGTTATTTCAGCTTTTCCGGATTTGAAATTAAATTGCCCTTTGATATGTTGTTTTTCTGAGTTGAATTCTTCGATATTAAGTGTGCCGTTGTTGTCGAAATAGGATGGCTCGCCAGCATTATAGATCGCAGTAATATCTGTGTCTTCGGCTATGTTGTATTCGCCCTTGATTATTTCACTACGCTTTATCACAAGAATTACACCGTGGCTGCCACCATTAAAAGGATCCATGCCAATAATTCTTAGTTCTGAATGCGGTGGCGGATAGGATGGGTAGCGCACGGTTTTCTGAGTCGCTTCGAAATGGCCGTACTTTGAGGAGTCGCCGGTTAGATACCCGGTTGCAGTAACTTTGGTCGAATTCATAGCAATACCTGCTTATCGTTTATATCAGGGTGTGCCATGAATGGTCGCCTGCTTTTTAGTCTTGGTCTACTGTCATATTTGACAGGTCTTTATATGTTTTTAGAATGATGCTAATCGCCAGTTGATAGTACTTTGAATGCTTTGCACGCCAGAGTTATCGTCAGTTGGCGGGCAATGCGATCTTTTGGTTTTGAGAGTTCAGTGCAAAAAGGGTACGCATTCATTCAGCCATCCTGTCTCTAGTGGATGCCTGCTGCCGCTGGACTGCGCAACGCCCCCGAACAAGGGACCGCTGCACAGCCAGCCTCAGTTACCCACTCTCCGCAGAAGATTGCCTCTACTTGGGCAGATCAATCTTATCCAGCACCCGGTTCGCGGTGATCTCCGCCACCATGATGCTGTTGGAAATACCCAGCAGGGCATAGCGCGACTCACCCTCCAGATGATCCACCAACTGGTGGACCATCACATCGACCGAGGCCAGGGTCTCGACCAGAAACACCGCCAGGGTTTCGGCCGTGGCCTCTGGGGCTACGGCAAACAGTTTGCTGGGTTTACGCGTGGTGGCTTTGATGTCGGCGTTCGATGGGAAGTGGAAGTCGAGAGCCCGCTCGGCGGCCTCGTTGAGTTTCTTTGAATCGGGTTCGTACGGGGAGGTTGGATCGGTGTCCGGTGGGTTGGGTGTTACTTTGAACATAGTTGCTAACTCCTGAAATGGAGCCGCAGCCACTTCGCGACTAAACGAATGGAGGCAGCTGTGCGCAGGTTAGTCGACCGGGGAAGTTAGCAAAACCGGCGCGCCCGAGGGCGCCCTGCGCACAACCACCATTAAGCACAGGACTGAAATGCCTGACTGAATGATGCGCTATGCACCTTACTAACAACCACGGGCGACTAAACCCGATCACTGATGGGCAGTGACGGGATCAAGTTACCGAGCGGCCCCAAGGCGCACAAGCCGGCGGATTCTGGCGCAGCCGTAGGCAACGACGCAAGGTTTTGTAGCTTTCAGGAAGTATCCTTGAGGGCACTTAAACAAGCCCCGTTTCACTGTTAAACACAGGCAAGTATCAAGCCTGGGGAATCAGGTTCTGCCGGCAATCGAGCACCAACCGCGCGCCCCCTAACTCACTGCTGTCCACCTCCAGCGTAAACCCATGCAGGCTGGCAATCGCGGCGACGATCGACAGGCCCAGGCCGAATCCGCTTTGCGGGTTGCCGCCTTCGGCGCGATAGAAACGTTGAAACACCGCCTCGCGCTCGGCCGGCGCAATCCCGGGGCCGGAGTCGAGCACTTCAATGCGCGTGTGCCCCGCGTCATTCACCCCACGCAAAATCACCTGGCCACCCGGCGGGGTGAATTTGATCGAGTTGCTCAGCAAATTCGCCACGGCTTCAAACAGCAGAGCGCGGTCGCCGTTGAGCCCGGGCAAGGATTCGGGCATTTGCAGTTCAAAGGTCAGTTCGCCTTCTTCCGCCAGCGGCAGATAAAAGTCATGCAACTCCCGCAGCAACGGCACCGGGTCCAGTCGCACGAACCCCGAACGGCGCTGACGATCCTCCAGCTCGGAAATCCGCAACAAGCCACGGAAACGCGCCATCAAGGTGTCCGCCTCGCCGAGCACCGAATCCAGTTGCACGGCCAGCGTCGAGCCTTCATCGGCCTGCTGCTGAATCCGGTACAGCTGCGCCCGCAGACGAGTGAGCGGCGTGCGCAGGTCATGGGCGATGTTGTCGCACACGCCCTTGACCTCATGCATCAAGCGCTCGATGCGTTCGAGCATGGCGTTGACGATGGCGGCGAGCATGTCCAGTTCGTCACGGCGATTGGACAACGGCAGGCGCCGGGTCAGGTCGCCGGCGACGATGGCTTCGGCGCTGGCCTGGATCGCCCGGATCCGCCGCAGCGGGCGCCGTCTCAATAAATGCCAGCCGGCGATGCCCGGCAGAATCGTCAGCGATACGCCCCACAACAGCGCGTGCAGGATGATCCGGGTCACGGCAAACAACGAACCGTTGTCCCGCACCAGCACCAGCCAGCGGCCGTCCAGGGTTCGGGTCGCGACGGCGTCGCAGCTGTCGGCGGGCAGGGTCGGGTCGTCGGATTCGGCGCAATCGCCGAGCATGTGAATTTTGCCGTCCAGCGGCAGTTCTTCGGGGATCTGGCGCAAGGCGCCGCTGAGGTAGCGCTGCTGGTCATCGAACAGGCCATAGGCATCGATGCCGCGAATGTCGAAGGTCATGCTGGCGGCGAGGGCATCCACCAGTTGCTCGCCCTGGAAGCGTGAAAACAGATGCTGACGTTGCATCAGCGAGTGTTTGGCGAGGGTGTCGAGGTAGTTGGACACCTCGTAATACATGACCCCCATGAGAATCGCGCTCCAGGCGACGAACAGCGAACTGTAAAGCGCCAGCAAACGGCTGCTGGAGGAACGCCAGCCTTTAGAGGGGTTCAGCAATGACATAACCCGAGCCTCGCACGGTCCGAATCAGTGGGACTTTGCCTGGCGGGTCGATTTTCTTGCGCAGACGGCCGATGTGCACGTCGATCAGGTTGGTGCCGGGGTCGAAGTGATAACCCCAGACTTCTTCGAAAATCATCATCCGCGACAGAATCTGCCCGGTGTTGCGCATCAGAAATTCCAGCAACTTGTACTCGGTGGGCAACAGCGTCAGCAACTGGCTGTCGCGGCTGGCCTCGTGGCTGATCAGGTTCAGCTCCAGATCGGCCACGCGCAACGTGGTGGCCTGGGCGGTCACGGTGTTCTGCCGGCGCAGCAAGACTTCGACCCGGGCGGCCATTTCATCGGTGGCGAATGGTTTGGTCAGGTAATCATCGCCGCCGGCGCGCAAGCCACGCACGCGTTCATCGACGTCGGAGAGGGCGCTGATCATCAGAATCGGCGTGGCCACGCCCATGGTGCGCAAGGTGGTGACAATCGCCAGGCCATCGAGCTCCGGCAGCATGCGATCGAGGGTGATCAGGTCGTAGTCGCCGCTGACGGCGCGCTCCAGGCCTTCGCGGCCATTGTCGACCCAATCCACTTCGAGGCCGTGGCTGCTCAGTTCGGCGACGATTTCCCGGGCGGTCACGGCGTCGTCTTCGATGGTCAAAATACGGGTCATAGGGCTTGCCTGATAATCGGTTCAATACGAAGTTGAGGCATTTTGCCAAGAATTACATGCGGCTGATTAAATTAACTTTCATGTGGTCTCGTGAGGCTGGTCGCAACATTGATATCATCCAGCCATGACTCTAAAGGGAAGCTGCACTGTGCGCACTTTAATGGTTCGTGGCTGGATGCCAATATTTCTGTTGTTGGTATGCCTGTTCGGCTCATCTGCGTGGGCTGCCAACACACCGTGTTCCGGGAAGAAGGGCGGTATTGATCGTTGCGACGGCGATCTGTTCCTGTGCAATGACGGCTCCATCAGCGGTTCAAAGAAAAGCTGTTCGGCGATGTTTGGCACAAAAAGCCAGGCGCGGCCGCAGACGCTGTTACAGGAAACCGACGGCTGCGCCTGCGGCACCGGTACGTTCTGCACCGGGCCCAGAGGCGGGGTGTATTGCCTGACGCCCAGCGGCAACAAGAGTTACAAGCGCAAGTAGTTCGGTTGGCGCAATGCATAAAACCCGCCGCCAGCGTCGGCTCCTTGCAAAGTGCATGGTCCTGAGAAGTTCATTGTTTTCAACTTGTTGAAATTCAAAGATTTATTTAAGTGGTGCGACTGGCACGCTGTCTGCAATGGCTCCTTTGACGAGTTGTAACAACTGCCTGGAGTACAACAACAATGAATAGATCCCCCGATGGTTTTTATCCTGTCGCCGAAGAGTCCAGCACACTATCGGGCGTCTCGTGGCCCGCAATCTTCGCCGGGGCCGCAGCGGCCGCGGCGTTGTCGCTGATCCTCGTACTGCTCGGTTTTGGCCTGGGTTTCACGGCGGTCTCGCCGTGGGCCAATGAAGGTATGAGTGCCAAGGGCCTGGGTATTTCGACGATTGTCTGGCTGGCCTTTACACAGATCGTGGCGTCCGGTCTCGGCGGTTACATCGCCGGCCGCTTGCGGGTGAAGTGGGCGTTCATGCACGGCGATGAGGTTTATTTCCGTGACACGGCCCATGGCTTCCTGGCCTGGTGTGTGGCGACGCTGGTGACCGCGACCCTGGTGGTCGGTTCGGTCAGTAGCGTCGTCAGCGGTGGTGTGCGGGCCGGGGCAGTGGTCGCCGGCGGTGCCGCCAGCGCCATGACCCAGGCTGCCGGCAGCGCTATCGGCAATCCCGCGAATGATCCGTACGGTTACTTCATCGACAGTCTGTTTCGCGATGACCGCCCGGTGGCTGTCAGTGATGACGCCACCCACGGCACCGTCACCCGCATCTTCGCGCGCAGCCTGAGCAACGACGGTCAATTGGCCACCGAAGATCGGGCTTATCTGGCGCAATTGGTGGCCCAGCGGACCAACCTCACGCAAGCGGACGCCGAGCGTCGTGTCGATGAAGTGTATGCCCGTACTCAAAAAGCCGTGGCCGACGCCAAACTGGCCGCGCAACAAGCGGCTGACACTGCCGCGAAAGTTGCGGCATGGACGGCGTTGTGGATGTTTATCGCGCTGTTGGCCGGTGCGTTTTTCGCCAGCCTCGCCGCGACCTTCGGCGGTCGTCGCCGGGATGCCGTGGAGTATCTGGAGGCCGATGCCTATGTGACCACCACCACGACCACGACGCTACCACCTGTTCGCTAACCCAGGAGAACCCCCATGCGCTCATTACTGCTGTTCCTGCTCGGCGTGCCGATCCCGATCATCATTCTGATTGCCTTGTTCATGCACTGATCCCTTCGAGGCATTTGGCCTCTGCCGCTTCTGCCTCCGGTAGAAGCGGCGTTTTGCTTTTTTTGCGCTGCGGGCGGCGAAGACGGTGTTTGCAGATTAGTTCGTCGGCTCAGGTGTTTTTACTGGCCTGGATCAATATTTCCTTCGGCGATATTTCCTAACATAAAACGATCCAGCCCCATCTCGCGGTATCGACTACATTGCTTGGGCGCGCAGCTGATGCGTTGTCGAAGTACCAGTGCAGACCTTCCCGTTTTATCAGTCAGGTGGCCCGCAAGGTGTAGTGCAGCATGGAGCTGAAGAATCTCACCTGAACCTTTCACGGATGAACAATCGCAATGCAACGCATAAACCGAACCTTCGATATCCAGCCACTGGTGCGTGCGGATATGACTGTGTGCATCAATGGCCAGACCGTCAGCGCCGCCATCGGCGAAACCGTCCTGACGGTCATTCAATCACTGGGCATTCGCCAGGTGGCCCGTAACGATCACGATCAAATCAGCGGTGCCTATTGCGGCATGGGCGTGTGCCAATGCTGCCTGGTGAAAATCGATGGGCGCCACAAACGGCGCGCCTGCCAGACAATCGTGCGTGAGGGCATGAGCATCGAAACCCGGGTCAACCGTATCGCCGGGCAGGAGGTTTTATGAGCCTGCAACCGGTGATCGTCGGCGGCGGGCCGGCGGGTATGGCCGCGGCCATTGAACTGGCGCGCCATGGTGTGCGTTGTACCTTGCTCGAAGAGGCTTCGCGTCTTGGCGGGGTGGTCTATCGCGGCCCCTTGCGCGATAACGTGCAACTGGATTACCTGGGGCCGCGCTATTCGGAAGTGCTGGCCAAACTGCATGGAGAATTCCACGAGCAGTCGGGCCTGATCGACGTGCGCTTGAACCACCGCGTGGTCGGCGCCGAAGCTACCCGGGCGTTGGTGGTGCTGGACGTCAATGAGCATTTGCAGGAGGTCCAATACCCGCAGCTGCTGTTGGCTGCCGGTTGCCATGAGCGCAGCGTACCGTTCCCCGGCTGGACCTTGCCTGGGGTGATTCTGCTGGGTGGTTTGCAACTGCAAATCAAGAGCGGCGTCGTTCAACCCCAGGGGCCGGTGGTGATTACTGGTACCGGTCCGCTGTTGCCGCTGGTGGCCTGCCAGCTACACGCTTCGGGGGTGAGCGTCGCCGGAGTCTACGAGGCGTGCGCGTTCGGCAAGATCGCCCGGGAAAGCCTCGCGCTATTGAACAAGCCGCAGTTGTTCCTCGACGGTTTGAGCATGCTCGCGTACCTGAAACTGCACGGCATTCCCATGCACTATGGCTGGGGCGTGGTCGAGGCTCAAGGCGGGGAAGAGTTGAAATCAGTGACCGTTGCGCCGTACTCCAGCACCTGGGAGCCAGACCTGAGCCGCGCTGAACGGATTGCCGCGCAGACCCTGGCGGTCGGCTATGGCTTCATTCCTCGCACCCAACTCAGCCAGCAAATGGGCCTGGACCACGGCTTCAGCGATGACGGCTACCTGCGGGCCAGCGCCAATGTCTGGCAGCAAAGCAGCGAACCCCATGTGCATCTGGCCGGTGACATGGGCGGAATTCGCGGTGGCGAGGCGGCCATGCTCGCGGGACGAATCGCAGCAGTGTCGATCCTGCTGCAACGTGACGTGCTGGACGCGGAGTTGGCGCGGGTCAGACGTGACCGCTACCTGTCGAAACTCAAGTCCATCGTGCGCTTTCGCGCCGCCGTCGACCGTTACACCGAACGCGGTGCCGGGCAGACCGCATTGCCGGTCGCCGACACGGTGATTTGCCGCTGTGAGCACGCGACCCGCGCCGATATCGATCGGGCGCTGGAGCAGGGTGTGCAAGACCTGGCCAGCCTGAAAATGCGCACCCGCGTGAGCATGGGCGACTGTCAGGGGCGGATGTGCGTCGGTTATTGCACCGACCGTTTGCGCGAAGCCACCGGGCGGCAAGATGTGGGCTGGTTGCGACCGCGCTTTCCCGTCGACCCGATTCCTTTTTCAGCATTCCAGTCTGTCGGCACGGAGGCTGCAAGCCATGAGTAAGTTCTACGACGTGATCATCGCCGGCGGCGGTGTGATCGGGGCGTCCTGCGCCTATCAGTTATCCAAGCGCAAACACCTGAAAGTCGCGCTGATCGACGCCAAGCGACCCGGCAACGCGACCCGTGCTTCGGCCGGTGGCTTGTGGGCGATCGGTGAGTCGGTGGGCTTGGGCTGCGGGGTGATTTTCTTCCGCATGATGTCGGCCAATCGCAAGCGCGAAGCCCAGGGCGCGGCGGTGGCGGTGGACTCCAGCACGCCGCATATCCTGCCGCAGTCGTTCTTCGATTTAGCCTTGCAGTCCAACGCGATGTACCCGGATTTGCACCGGGAGCTGCAGGACAATCACGGGATGGATTTCAAGTTCGAGAAGACCGGCTTGAAATTCGTGATCTACGACGATGAAGACCGGCTCTACGCCGAGCACATCGTGGCGTGCATTCCGCACCTGGCGGATCAGGTGCGCTGGCTCGATCAAGCGGCACTGCGCGAAGCCGAGCCAAGTGTCAGCCATGAGGCGAGGGGGGCGCTGGAGTTTCTCTGCGACCATCAGGTCAGCCCGTTCCGCCTGGCCGATGCCTACACCGAAGGCGCGCGGCAAAACGGTGTGGACCTGTATTTCAACACCAACGTCACCGGGGTGCTGCACCACGGCTCGCAGGTCACTGGCGTGCAGACCTCCGAGGCCGGTGTGTTCCGTTGCGATACGCTGATCAACGCTGCGGGTGCGTGGGCCGCCGACCTCAGCGAGCATGCCACCGGCATTCGCATTCCGGTGAAACCGGTGAAGGGCCAGATCCTGCTGACCGAGCGCATGCCGAAGATCCTGCGCGGTTGCCTGACCACCAGCGACTGTTACGTGGCGCAGAAAGACAATGGCGAAATCCTGATCGGCAGCACCACCGAAGACAAAGGTTTCGACGTGACCACCACCTACCCTGAAATCAGCGGTCTGGTGCAAGGCGCGGTGCGCTGCATTCCTGCGCTCGCCGACATCAACCTGAAACGTTGCTGGGCCGGGTTACGTCCTGGTTCGCCGGACGAACTGCCGATTCTCGGGCCGATGAAAGGCGTGCAGGGTTATCTCAATGCCTGCGGACATTTCCGCACCGGCATCCTGACCTCGGCGATTACCGGCGTGGTGCTGGACAAACTGGTGAATAACGAGCCGTTGCCGCTGGATATCACACCGTTTCTGGCGGATCGGTTTGAGGTGGCGCCGGAGGTTGAACCGAAAGAGGCGCAGATGGCTTGACCGCAACCTCACCACAGACGCGCGAGCGCTGTGGTGAGGGCGCTTGTGCCGTCACTCTTTAACGCTCATGAACTCCTTGGCCCAACGAATGTAGTCCTCCGGCTGCGTATAGGTATGCGTCAGTTCGGTGGCGTTCAGGTCGGAGGCTTGGGTGAAGATCTGGCGTTGTTCGCGCAGGCTGTCGTAAGTGGCTTTGATGGCGGCGAAGTAGGCGCCATGGCCGTCGATGGTGACGCGCACGCCCAATTCGGCCAGGCGTTTGTCGTCGCGCAGCAACGGGTTGCCGTAGGTGACCAGCATCAGCGGTACGCTCAGGTGTTCGGCGATCTGTTCCAGATGATCGAAATCCTGCACGCCGACCATGCAAATCCCGTCGGCCCCGGCCTGTTGGTAATGCTGGGTGCGGCTGATGATTTCCTGGACCGGCAGGATCCCTGCGTTGGTGCGGGCGATGATCGCCATTTCCGAATCGACCCGGGCTTCCAGGGCCGCGCGGATCTTGCCGACACCTTCGGCGACCGTGATCAGGTCGGTGGACTTGCGACCGAATTGCGCCGGCAGCAGAGTGTCTTCGATGGTCAGGGCGGCCACGCCGGCGCGTTCGAGTTCGACGATGGTGCGCATGACATTGAGCGCGTTGCCGTAGCCGTGATCGGCGTCGGCAATGACCGGCAATTGCGCCACTCGGCCGATGCGGGTGGCTTGTTCGGCGAACTCACTGAGGGTGATCAACGCAAAATCGGGAGCGCCCAATACCTGCAACGACGCCACCGAACCACCCAGGATTCCCACCTCAAAACCCAGGTCGGCGGCGATGCGTGCCGACATCGGGTCGAAGACCGAGGCCGTGTGGTAGCAGATGCCGGAAGCGAGCAGTTGGCGGAAATTACGGCGCAAATCTTGATGAGAAAGCCTGGACATACGAGTTCCACCATATAAAGGAATGGAAGGGCTTGAGCAAAAGTGTCAACGCCGAAGGAACAAAAGGCTATCACGCGGGCGGGTAAAGGATGATGACGAATTTGTCGGTGGAAGCGGTATTTTCGTCAATGCCATTGCTAGATTAAAAAAAGGCTGCAGACCTTTTCTGTCTGCAGCCTGGTAGTACGTTTAACGAGAGCGCTTTCAGCCTTTGGTTGGCACACTCCAGATTTGTTTGATTTCGTGGATATTGCCCACGTTATAGCGAGGCATGAAACCGGAGCACGGGGCTTCCATAGTGGTCTTGACCGGGGTGTTGATCACGTTGGTAGCTGCGCGTAGCAGTGGGGTTTCGTTCCAGTTATTCATTGGCTTGTTCATACAGTTTTCCTTTAGTTTTATTTGGATAGCGAATGACTACCCATATTGAAGCAGTGACAGCGTATCTTCAAAGAGCGCTGTTTCCTGCGTAGCTATGCCGGGGTAAGTCGGCATATGGTTTTCGTCAAAGCACCAGGCTTCTCCGGTTTTAACCGAACGCTGAGGGTGGATAAGCAAGCTCAGCGATGCGGACATTGTTTGAGGCGGAAGTTGTCTGTGTACATCTTGCAGTGGAAGCATGTGCAGAACTTCACCGGGCGCAAGTTTAAGTACCTGTTCTTCACCCAGAGTGGGTCTTGTTCCGACTCTTGGCGGCGTGTGATCAAGTATTTTTCGGGTGATAGTTGTATACCCATCGCCGCTGTAACCCACCGCGTAGAGTTCAAAATCGTGGGTGTGGTTCAGTTTATAGATGAATGTTTCGCTTTCGTCTTGTGACGTGACCGGCGACCAGAATCCCAGGCGAACAGTAAACAGTTCGTTGTAGTGAAGTACAAATGCATAAGCGCTATAAAGTTTGTTTCGGGTACTGAAACCTTCGCTCTGTATGGCGGTATAAAGGTGCTCGCTCAGCAATGTGCGGTTTGTAGCCAGTCGACGTAGATCGTCAATTATTCTTGGCTTGTCACGTTGCAGATCGTAAGCCGACATACGCTCAATAAATGTCTTCAGTTTCATGCCGCTTCCTTGAACTGATCGAGCAAATGGTCAAGGCGACGGTTTTGCAGATTTCTCAATAGCGGTATGTAATGCAGCGCGGCCTGCCGGTTGGCTTGGTAAAGCACCTGAAACGCCTTCCATGCCACGGCGGGGTGGTAGTGATAAATCAACTCTTCTGCCACTTTCTCGCCCCCGGGATCTTGGGCGGCTTCTAGCAACTCAAGGCTCACCAGATAACGTGCGGCGCTATCGTCATGCGGGAACCAGGCAATTTTGCGCAACGAGGTACGATCAAACACACTGATATCTGCACTTCTGTCTGGCAGGTTGATACTGCCAATAAATGCAGGGTGCCCTTGGGTTATTGGAGCGCAGTGGAATAATGTCTGTGTACCATCGATCGCCAATGGGTTGTTTTCATCAACGATGATGGTGTCGTTCATTATCAGGCGGTTATCTTCAATGGTGTATCGATGGGTCATGAAAGACTGGTTTTTGATCGCAAACAAAACACATTGTCCGGGAACTGAGTACAGCGGTGACGGTGCTGATCGGGATTGTGGTGTCTTGATGCTGATGTTGCCGATGTCGGTGTAATGCAGCGTGATGGTCCCTGTGTGCGGGTTAGTAATGTTCATGATCGCTGCACGACGAGAAACGGTTGTAGTGAACTCTGGTTGAGCGTTCAAGTTGCTGATCAGGTCTTTGACTTCTGCTGTCATGTCGAAAGTTTTAATGAGTGAGGTTATTTCGGTCAGGTGAAGTTTTTTGGAAATTAAAGATCTGATCATGAGGCGCTACATTGCGTGATTGGTTAATGTCTTTGGAGTATGGAGGAAGGCTTCGCTTAAACGCAATTTGGCGATTGTTAGTTTATGTTGTTAGTTGTTATTTGATGTGTTGATTGATAGTGATGAAGCTGAAGTTTGCCGCGGCTTATGCGCAATTCCGGGAAACCTGTCGCCCGGCTGACGGCTGACGGCTGACGGCTGAGGGCTAGCGGGTGCCGCGGGATGATGCGTTCAAACTCTACTGACCGCTTACGCCGCCACAGCCTGCTGCTGTTGGTTGCGCATCAGCACCGCACGGACCGAGCTGCCGGGTTGCAATTGCAGGCGTTTCGCGGTGAGGCGGTCGACCACCAGGCTATTGCCCACCAGCCGCGCCCGAGCGGTGGTGATGCGGCAGTTTTCCAGGCGACGGTTGTGGATCAGCCATACCGGAGCCTGGTCGTCGGGCGTGCCGATGGCCAGCACCAGTGATTGGCTGTCGCGCACCGCGCGGATTCTCGACACCGGGGCTTCGATCACCGGGCCTGCATCGAATATGTCGATGTAACCCTTATGGGCAAACCCCTCGGCGGTGAGGATCTTCAGCGCCGGTTCGGTGTTGGGGTGGGGCTTGCCGATCACCGCCTGGGCCTGTTCGGTAAGCAGGCAGGTGTAGAGCGGCTGGCGCGGCATCAGTTCGGCGATGAACGCTTTGCTGCCCAGCCCCGACAAGTGATCGGCATGGCTGAAATCCATCTTGAAGAAGTGCCGGCCCAGGCTGTCCCAGAACGGTGAGCAGCCATGTTCGTCGGCACTGCCGCGCAGTTCGGCGATGAGCTTGTCGCCGAACAGCTGGGGGAATTCGGCAACGAACAGCAGACGCCCCAGCGACAGCAATCGACCATTGCTGCCATAACGTTGATCGTGTCGCAGGAACAACGAGCAGATTTCCGATTGCCCGGTCATTTCGTTGTTGAGGAACAACGTGGGGATCTGGCGCTGAATACCCAGGTCCGGCGATGAACTGACCGTGAGCCCGACCCGGTAGTTGTACCAGGGCTCTCGCAGACCGACGGCCCCGATCAGGGCACTGACGCCAACCACTTGCTGATCATCGTCTTCGAGCACAAACAGGTAGTCGGCATCCGCGCGCTCGACCTGTCCGGCGAAAGTCCGCTGGGCCCAGCGCACCCGGTGGGTCAGGCGCTCTTCGTTGGCTGGCAGGGTAGTGAACCCGGGGCCGGCCCGTTGTACCAAATCCAGTAAAGCGGGCAGGTCGGTCATTTGAACCGGGCGCAAAATCATGATGCAGCTCCTTCTTCGCGCCTGCTCGGGCGCTGTCGTTGGGCTCGGGGCCGGTTGTCGCTCACAGGGCGATCAGCCGGATCGCACTGGCGTCGGTCACGTTCAAGGCCGCGCACATCTCGGCGCTCAAGGCGATAGGTTGCCCGGCGCTGTAGTCCAGCTCGGCGACGATGGCGCGGTAGTCCTTCAACGAATCGTTGCTCACCAGGTAACTGCCACGGGCGTCGATGGGCGAGCCCGTTTGCACCGTGCCGGCCTGGCTCTGGGCGATGGAACGAATGCTTGAGGTGCGGGCGTACAGCGTCGGGCCGCCGTCGAACAGGTCGATGTAGCTGTTGGTCTCGAAGCCTTCGCGCTCCAGAATGTCGAAGGCCTCCTGGCCATCGGGGTGGATCCGGCCGATGCAATCTTGTGCAGCCTGCGACAGCATCGGCACGTAGATCGGGTATTGCGGCATCAATTCTGCGAGGAATGTCCGGCTCTGCAGGCCGCAAAGCCGCTCGGCCTCGACGTAAGGCAAATCGAAGAAATGCTTGCCCAGCGCATCCCAGAACGGCGATTGCCCCTGTTCGTCGCTGTAACCGACGATCTCGGTGATCACCGCTTCGGCAAAACGTGCCGGGTGGGCGGCGATGAACAGCAGCCGCGCCCGGGACAGCAACTCGGAAAATGGCGTGCGCTCCAGTGCCGAGTCGATATGGAAACCGCGTAGCAAAGAGTGACCGCTGAGGTCTTGGCACAACGACAACGCCGGCACCCCATGCTCGATGTTCAGCTCCCGTGAGGCGCTGGTGAAATGGCGGTTGCGCAAACTGTAGAACGGCTCGCCGAACCCGGCGGTGGCGAGCACTTCCGAGCAGCCGACCAGACGGCGAGTCGTCAGGTTTTCCAGCACGAAGAAATAGTTCTCCGGACCTTGGCCCTGGACGTCTTTTTCGAACGAAGCACAGGAATCGAGAATTTTCTCCCTCAGGCGTTCGGTGTCGTCCGGCAAGGACGTGACCCCCACCAGACTGTCACGCGCCAGTTGCTGCAACTGGGGCAGGTCGGTTAACTCGACTGGACGTAAGACCAGCATGGACATACTCCTGTATCAAAGGGTTCGGCGGCTTGCACCGAACCTGACTATCACTGTCGGTTTCCACGCGTAAAATCGGCAGTCGCCTGAAATCATGTCAGACGTTGCTCTTTTTCTTGTCAGCCGTTGCTTGGGTCGGGCAGTGCGGTGCTGGCACCCAGTTTGTTGAGGAAGAACAGATAGACCAGGCCCAGGGCAATCCAGATCAGGCCGAGTTTCTGCGCATCGACGCCCATGTTGTACATGATGGCCGCGACGATGATGAAGCCGATGACCGGGCAGATCAGGTGACGGATCACCTGGCCGGATTGCTGCCGGCGCCAGTAGTAGTTGATCACGGTCAGGTGCAGCAGCATGAAGCCGCTCAGGGCGCCGAAGTTCACCAGGGAGGTGAGGATGTCCACCGAGTTGATGAACAGGTAGCAGATCACCAGCGACAGCACCGCCACCAGATAAATGCTCAAGTACGGTGTGTTGTGTTTCGGGTGCACTTTGGCCAGCACTTTTGGCAGTTTGCCGTCTCGGGCCATGCCGAACAGCAGTCGCGAAACCGCCGCTTGGGAGGTGATGGCGACCGCCACACCCCAGGCCAGCGCGGTGGCCACGGCGGTCAGGGTGGCCAGCCAGCTACCGGCGGCGATTTCGGCGATTTCATAGAACGCGGTGTCGGCGGACTTGAAGCCCAGGCCGGCGGCCAGGTCGGTGGCGATCCAGGTCTGCACGACGAAGATCACGCCCATCACCAGCAGCGTAATCAGCGCAGCCTTGCCGACACTGCGGCCCGGATCACCCTTGATCTCTTCGGCGAGGGTGGAAATGGCATCGAAACCGAGGAACGACAGCACCGCAATCGACACCGCTTGCATCAGCAGGGCGAAGTTGAAGGTTTCGGGGTTGTACAGCGGCGCCAGGGTCAGCTGACCGTTACCGCCGCCACTGTGCAAGGCAGTCCAGGCGTAGAACAGGAAGATCCCCAGCACCACCAGTTGCGCCAGCAGGAAGATGATGTTCATCCGCGCGGTGAAGGTGATGCCCCGCAGGTTGACGAAAGTGGCGCTGACCAGAAAGGCCAGGATGAAACCGACTTTCGGGATGTCCGGGTACAAATGATTCAGCGCCATCGCCGCGTATACGTAGAGCAGCGGCGGAATCAGTAGGTAATCGAGCAGCATCAGCCAGCCGGCGATAAACCCGACATGTTGGTTGAGGCCGCGTTGTGCGTAGGAATACACCGAGCCCGCCACCGGAAAGGCCCGGGCCATGCTGCCGTAACTGAGGGCGGTGAACAGCATCGCCACCATGCCGATGATGTAGGCCAGCGGCACCATGCCGGGTGCTTCGGCGTTGACGTAACCATACACGCCGAACGGAGCGATGGGGATCATGAAGATCATCCCGTACACCACCAGGTCGGTCAGTGACAGGCTACGTTTCAACTCTTGCCTGTAGCCGAATTCTTCAATGTCCATGAAGCCGTTCTCCTTGATATAAGCAGCTACACGCTGCGAGTTTGAAGCTGTTGCTATAGCAGTGGCGCCAGATAGTCGGTCCAGCGACTGACGTCCTCAGAGGTGCGCAGCAGGTCGTTGCGCACCTCGATCAGCACCGAGTCCAGCCCGCGTGCGTCGCCGTGAACCGGTACGGTCATGTCACCCAGCGGATCGACTTTGTATGGCTGATTACCGGCGACTTTCAATGGGTGCCGGCTCAGGCCGTCGATCATTCGCTGGGCGTATTCCGTGGCCTGGCCGTACAACACGCCGACTTCCAGCGATCGTGGCTGGCCGTAATATATCGGCGTGAAACTGTGAATCCCCACCACTCGAACCGGTTTATTTTGCTCCACACGGGCGTCGATCAAGGTTTGCAGGCGTGCATGAAACGGTTTGAACAGGCAGTGCCGGCGGTATTCACGGGTGGCCTCGTCCAGATCGCGATTGCCCGGCACCTGATAAATCTCGCTCTGCAACGGAATGCTGTCCGGCGCGTGGCGCGGGCGGTTGAGGTCGATCAACAGCCGCGAATAGTTGGCCGCCAACAGGGTCGCGCCCAGTGCTTCGGCCAAACCCTCGGCCAGCGCCAGGGCGCCGATGTCCCAGGCGATGTGTTCGCGGGCGGCTTCCTCGCTCAGGCCCAGGTCGTTTAACCGGTCCGGGATAAAACGACTGGCGTGTTCACACACCAGAATCAGCGGGTGCTCGGAAGCTTCCCGGCTCAGGGTGTAGGCAGGCCGGGTGTAGAGGCCCAGTTCGGCGGATTCAGTACAGGCGCGCATAGTGCTCACAGAGGTCGGCGGGCGAGAGCTGTTCCGTCAGCGTCAGTTCCTCGGTTTTCAGGGCGAAGTAGGTGTCCAGTAACGCGCTCGGCAGGGCTTCGATCAGCGCCTCGCTGTTGCGCAGGCAATCCAGTGCCCGGGACAGCGACGCGGGCAGGGCGACGATGCCGCGGGCCTGACGTTGCTCTTCGTTCAGGGAGTCGGGGATTTCATCGGTGATGGCGTTCAACGCCAGGCGCTGCTCGATACCCAGGCGCCCGGCGATCAGCAATGCAGCCATGGCCAGGTGCGGTGAGGCGGTGGCGTCCATGGCGCGAAATTCCAGGTTGTACTGCATCGCCACGGATTTGCCGCCCAGGCTGACGGTCGGGCAAATCCGCAGCGCCGCTTCGCGGTTGCGTTGGCCGAGGCAGGCGTAGGAAGCGCTCCAGTGATGGGGCTGCAAGCGTTCATAGGAAATCGGCGTTGGCGCGGTGAACGCACAGAGCGCCGGCAAGTAATGCAGAACGCCGGCAGCCCAATGCTGGCCGAGGGTCGACAGGCCGTTGGCGGTGCCGGCGTCATACATCACCGGTTGGCCGGCCATGTCTTGCAGGCTCACGTGCAAATGCACGCCGTTGCACACGGCATGCTCGGCCGTCTTGGGGGCGAAACTCAGGCTGAGGCCCATTTGCCGGGCGATCTCACGGGTGATCTCGCGCACATTCACCGCGCGGTCGGCGGCGGCGACACCAAGGGCCGGGCGGCAGGTGATTTCGTATTGGTGCTTGCCGTATTCCGGCAGGAACATTTCCGGTTCGACGCCGCCAGCTCGCAGTGCACTGAGCAGCCAGCCGCCGAATTCGGCGCCTTGGCGCTGGGCTTCCAGAGAGAACGCCAGGTGCTGCGCCGCGCCGCTGTCGAGGTTGAATTCGTGTTCGAACGCGGCGTTGACCTGCAACCCCAGCTCATCGCGATAGCGCGCCACCTCGTTGCGCAACAGCGTACGAGGGCAGGCGCCCCACGGACGGCCATCGGTTTCGCGAATGTCGCCGTGAATGAAGTCCAGCGCCGGAGCGTCGGCATCCGGGCCGTTGTTGACGGTCACCCGGCTGCTCAAGTCGGGAATCAGCCGTAAATCCCCATAAGCGCCCCAAGGGTTGCTGGCGGCGATGATGTCTTGCGGGGTCAGGGCGCTATTGGCCGGCACCCAGCCGCAACCGGCCACTTGATAGGCATCGAGTTCGTCGGTGGGGAAGGAACGGCCGCGTGTCACGCCGATCAGGTCGGTGGTGACAATGGTGGTCATGGGCAGGGGTGACAGGCGTTCGCTCATGGCTGGATCTCCTGCAACCGGCCAAGCACAGTCTGGGTGTCGGTGACCCAGCAGTAGCCCTTGATGGCGTTCAGGCAGGCGTGATGCCGCTGTTCGGTGTAGGTGGCGCAGGCATCTTCGACCAGCGTTACCAGATACCCGCGGTCGGCGGCGTCGCGCACGGCCATGTCGACGCATTGGTCGGTGACGATGCCGGCGATGATCAGGTGGCGGGTTTCAAGGTTGCGCAGCACGTAGTCAATGCTGGTGGAGTTGAACACCCCGGAAGAGGTCTTGGGCAGCACGATTTCGTTTTCGGTCGGCGTCAGCTCTTCGATGATTTGCGCTTGCGGGCTGCCCTTGGGCAGGTGCATGTCCGAGAGTTTGTGGTCCAGCGAACGGTCGCGGCCATCGGCGGTGAGGCTTTCGATGAGTGTGTGCAACACGTTTTGCCGGGCGCTGCGAAAGGCATTGAGCAGCCTGCGTTGATTGGGCACCACCTGCGTGCGGGCGCGGGTCAGGAAGTAGTCGGCATCCGGTTCGTTGAGGTGTGGGTCGAACTGCGGTTCGAGCCAGGCACGTTGCATGTCCACCAGCAACAGCGCGGTGTGGTCGGCGGCAAACGGCAAGTCCCGGGGCGAATGGTGGGGGAGCATGAACATCCTTATTTATCCTCCAGCAGGTGAGTGTCGAAGTCGGCTCGCAGGGCATCGATACCTTCCAGGCGATCGGCCAGATCGGGGCTACGCAGGGTCAGGCAGGCAATCAGTGCTTCAACCTGGGCCAGCGCCGGCACTATCGAGTCGAAGGCCGACGCCGATTCCACCGGTGCGCTGATGATCAGGTCAGCTATTTCCCGCAGCGGTGATGCGTAGATGTCGGTGAACAGCACGACACGCGCATGTCGGCTCTTCGCGGCATTGGCGACCCGCAGGGCCTGGGACTGATAGCGGCGATAGTCGAACACCAGCAATACGTCCTGACGCTGCACGTCAAACAACCGGTCCGGTAACTGGGCGTTGTCTTCCAGGGCGAAACAGCCGGGCCGCAACAGGCGCAGGTGATTGAGCAAATAGTTGGCGAGGAAACTGCTGAAGCGACCGCCAAAGCAGTGGACCTGGTGGCGGGTGTCGAGCAGCCACTCCACCAGAATCCGCACATCTTCTGGCTGGGTAAGGGCCTGGGTTTCTACCAGTGCCCGATGGCTGTCTGCCAGATAATGGCTCCAGGGGTCATCTTTTTTGAGTTGGGCGCGGGGCTGCAACAGGGTGCTGGGGGAGCGCAGGCGGTGATCCATATCACTGAGCAAGGCTTCCTGAAAGTCGGCATAACCGCTGAAACCCAGCTTTTTTACCAGCCGCACGATGGTCGGATCGCTGACACCGGCATGTTCGGCCAAGCGTGACATCGGGCCCAGCCCGTTACGCGGGTACTGGTCCAGCAAGGCACGTATGACTTTGCGTTCCGACGGCGTGAAGTCCAGGCCGGGCTCGGTGATCAGGTCTCTGAGAGGGGGCATCCGGGCTCCTGCTGGATGGGTATGTCGGTTTCATTTCATAAAACGCTAAATTAGTATTTATGTAACGTGTGCTACATGTCTAGTGAATTTTTGTGCGGATTTTGAAAGCACTAAAATGGGGCAAAACCCCCGTGCGTGCGGGGCTGAGTGGATGTCGACAGGCTTTGTAGGACATCGCCCATAGAGGTGTGAGATATCGACCCAGCTCAGGAATAAAATGGGCGTTGTGAGCCCACGCCGTAGCAGCTGCCGAGCTCGCGAGGCTGCGTTCGGCTGCGAAGCAGTCGTAAACCCTGAGTGCACAGTGTGCCTGACGGATCACAGTGCCTGATTTTACGACCGCTACGCGGCCGAACGCAGCCTCGCAGGCTCGGCAGCTGCTACAAGGAAGGCGCCCAGAGTGCGCCTCTTGCGGCACAATGAGCCGATCGTTCGTGGCATCGCGCCATCTTTAATCCCATCGACAGAGAGAACCTTCGTGCAGGCAACCCGCTTGACCCTGATTTGTCACGCTCGAACCGTCGCACAGAAACTGGCGCGTTTTCCTACGAATGAACCCGTGGAAATGGATTGGCAATCGGCGAAGGGCTCGCGCTGTCGTCTGTTCAAGCGAGCCCCCCGTGTACTCTGCGGCCCTGAACGGCGGACCCGGCAAACCGCTGAGCTGTTTGGCGACAACGTGGAGATTGTCACGGCACTGGGGGATTGCGATTTCGGACGCTGGAAGGGCACGTCGATCGACGACTTGCAAACATCCGAACCCGAGACGCTTCAGACCTGGCTCAGCGATCCGACGTCGGCGCCCCACGGTGGAGAATCGGTGGCGCAGCTCGGTGAGCGGGTAGCCGCGTGGTTGAAGACCCTTGAGGCGACACCGGAGCATATCGTTGCCATCACTCATCCGTTTGTCATTCGCGCCGCGCTGATGCAGGTATTGCAGGGTGCGGCGTTCAACCAGATCGACGTCGAACCGTTGTCGGCCATCGAATTGCGGTTCAACGGTCGCTGGCGGCTACGCTTGATGGGCATGGACCCTGAAGGAGCGCTGTGATGAAAAAACTTCTGGTCATTGGTGTCGGCGCCGGCAACCCCGACTACATCACGATGCAGGCGGTGAAGGCGCTGAACCGGGTCGACGTGTTTTTCCTCATGGACAAGGGCCAGAGCAAAGACAAACTGATCGATCTGCGTCGCGAGATCTGCGAGCGCTACATCACCGATCGCGACTACCGCTTCGTTGAAGCCAATAGCCCTGAGCGTGAGCGCGGCGAAGTGGACTACAACGCCAGCGTCGAAGACCTGAACCGTGCCAAGCAGCAGACGTTCGAGCGACTGATCGATGAGGAAATGACCGACGACCAGTGCGCCGGTTTTCTGGTGTGGGGCGATCCGGCGTTGTACGACAGCACCATTCGGATCCTGCAGGCGATTCTGGCGTCTGGTCGTTGTGTGTTCGAGTTCGAGGTGATTCCCGGCATCACCAGCGTGCAGGCGCTGGCGGCGCAACATAAGGTGCCGCTGAACAGCATCGGCCGCTCGATTGAAATCACCACCGGCCGACGGCTGGCGGCCGGCCAGGTAAGCGATGCCGACAGCCTGGTGGTAATGCTGGATGCGCAAGATGCCTACCATCACGTGGCTGATCAGGAGATAGACATTTACTGGGGGGCCTATCTGGGGACGCCGGATGAAATCCTGATCAGCGGCAAGCTCAAAGACGTGGCCGATGAAATTGAGCGGGTGCGCAAGGCGGCGCGGTTGGCCAACGGGTGGATCATGGATACCTACCTGTTGCGCAAGCCTTGAACGCCGCCAACCGATTGATCAGTGTTCTTTGGCCTTTCTGATCCTGATCAAAATAAACAGCAGGATGCACAGCGCGAGCGGGGTCATGGCCAGCATGGCGTCCCGCGCGGAAATGTCCGCGCCCAGGGTGTGCAGGCCCGAGTAGAACAGCTTGAACAGGCTCAGCAAATAATAGGTGATGGCGATAATCGACAAGCCTTCGACCGCGCGCTGGATTTTGATTTGGGTATCGGCGCGAGCGTTCAGGCTGCTCAGGATTTCCGAGTTCTGTTCTTCCATTTCAACCTGCACCCGCGCCTGCAGCAGATCCCCGAGGTTGGCCACGCTTTTGGCCAGTTGCTCCAGGCGTTGTTCGGTGACGTCACAGTACCTGACGGTAGGTTTGAAGCGTCTTTCGATGAAGATCCCGAGTCGCTGGCAATCGCCCACGTGAGTTTCCCTGAGTTCGCCCAAACGCTCGAAAACCAGCTGGGCATACGCTTGGGTGGCGCTGAAGCGGTGTCTAGTTTTCGCGGTGCTGCTGACCACTTGCGCCGACAGACTGGCGATATCAGTCAACAACGCTTTTGCATTGCCGGTATCGGGGCCGGCGTTACGTTCCGAAAGGTTGACCAATGTCTTATCGAAGACGTTGAGCTGAGCGCTCAAGGTTTTCGCGGTGGTAAGGGAAAGCGACGCCATCATGCGGTAGGTTTCGATTTCCAGCAGACGGCGGATCATCCGGCCTTGGCGATAGGCATTCAGGCGCTTGTTGACGAACAGGAAACGGTTGGTGCCGTCCTCGCTCAGGCGAAAATCGCTCCAGACCGTCGCATCGCCACCGCCTATGCATGAGCCGCAAGGGTCTTTGAATCCATAAACCGACAGATCGCCGGAAAAAGACGCATCGTTGCGCACCACAATCTGCACGGCGTTGATCACGTGCTGCATGAAGGGTTCGACGCGGTCCATCAAGGTCTTGGGGGGCTGGCTCCAGTCAGGCTCCTGACTGGAGGAGGGCACCACCAGTGTCAGCGTCAGGAACTCCGCGTGTCGCTCCCATTTCAAGGCATGCCCCTCCAGCCGGGTGATGCCCTGGGCCGCATCCGGGTCGACGGGGCCGGGGCAGCAGCGACTCAGCAGGGTGTCGCATTGCCCGTCATTAGCCAGAAACGCCAGATGAAACACGTGGGCGGGCTCGTCGAAATACAGCGAAGGGCGCGCGTGCAACTCATTGTGCAGGGTCAGTCTTTGCGGGTGCATGCTGTCGAGGCCATGTTGGAGTTGTTTGTTCTTGGGACTGGGAGACCGATTCTTGGGTCACAAACAAACCCGAGCCATCGACCATCCGGTGGGCATTTCCACAACACCGTTGTGAACTATTCTTTCCCAAGTGGGCACCTTCAATGACGCCCACAGGGAATTGATATGAATCAAGGCCCAAGAGGCTTTAAGGGGGGAGTCTGGGCTGAAGCCGGGTTGTGTTGACCTGGCGAAAACGCTATCGCTGTCTGGAGTCAGATCATGAGCCAGTATCAACGGTTATTACTGATCATCAACCCGCTCCTGCGCCAGTCTCCCGCGCTCAACCATGCTGCTGCCGTGGCCAAGGCCAGCGGGGCGAGTTTGCATATTGCGGCGCTGATCCCCTCGTTGGACATTCTCTCGTTACTTGAAGAAGGCGACCGGAAAGTGGCTCGGGCGAGCTACCTGCAGGAACACCGCGACTGGCTCAAGGAACAGGCGGAAAAAATGCAGGGCAGGGGGATCGAGGTGACAACCGAGGTCGCCTGGGCCGACAACATGCGCCAGGACATCCTTGATCACGTCACGGAAATGCACCCCGATCTGTTGATCAAGCAAGTCCAGCATGAGCCCGTGCTCAAGCGCGCGTTCTTTACGCCGCTGGACTGGCGATTGTTGCGCCATTGTCCGGTGCCGGTCTATCTGGTGGGCGCCGAAAGCCATGCCTTGCCGCAGAAGGTGGTGGCCGCGGTTGATGTTGTCGATACCGAGCCTTCGAACAGCGAACTCAATGACCGGATCATCCTGCAGGCATCTACCCTTGCGCTGCAATGCAATGCCGAGTTGCATCTGCTGTACGCATGTGACATCCCGGCCGCTTTTCTGGCGGATCTGGGCGGTGGCCTGACGCTATCGGAGCTTACCCGGGAATTGCGCAAGGACCTGGAAACCTCATTCCTCAAGTTGGCCACCCGGTTCGGCGTGCCCCCTGAATGCCGGCATTTCATCACGGGGCATCCGGTGTCGGCGCTGAGTGAGTTCGCCCACGAACACCAGATAGATGTGATCGTGATGGGTAGAACACAGTACGGCAGCCTGGAGAAACTGCTCGGCAGCACGACCGAACATATTTTGTACCAGGTGCCTTGCAGCGTTCTGGCGGTGTAGTCGCAAGCATCCTTGGCGAAATTGACTTGCCCGTTTCGGGGTTCCTACCCCAGGGAGGTTTTCAGATGAATCACAGTCCTTCATTGCAAACCATCTTGCATGACCGGGTTGATGCCGGCCGAAGCCTGGTGGAACCGTTGCTTAAATACGCTAAAAGAGCCGATGTCATCGTCCTGGCCTTGCCCCGTGGCGGCGTACCGGTCGCCTATGAAGTGGCCACGGCCCTGGAGGTTCGCCTGGACCTGATGCTGGTCCGCAAGCTCGGGGTGCCGTCCCACCAGGAATTCGCCATGGGTGCTATCGCCAGCGGTGGTATTCAAATCGTCAATGACGATGCGCTGCGGGCTAACGGCATCGACCAGCGTACGCTCGACGCGGTGGTGGCGAAGGAAACGCAGGAAATGTTGCGTTGCGAGCAGCTATTCCGGGTATCCCGCGGGCCTTTGGCACTCAAGGATCAGGTGGTGATTCTGATCGACGACGGCCTGGCGACAGGGGCCACGATGATGGCTGCGATACAGGCCGTGCGCTTGCAAGCACCATCGCGCATCGTCGTCGCCGTGCCGGTGGCCCCCATGGAAACGGCAGAGGCACTGCGCGACGAAGTGGACGAGCTGATTTGCCCGCTCACCCCCGATTGGCTGGTATCGATCGGCCATTGGTACACGGACTTTACTCAGACGTCGGACCAGGAAGTCATCGATCTTTTACATCGGGCCTGGCAGAGAGAATCAGTGATGAAATGAGGCAAACTGCTGGCCCCCCGATCTCTGGTTCGTTGTCAAACTCGCTTTCTTTTCAGCAGGTTAGGCATTGGCGATATGCGGACTTTGGTATGGATGACTGCAACGTTTGTCCTGGTGGTTATCTCGTTTGGAGCCCAGGCAAAGGAACTGAGCAAGAACTCTCGCTATGTATGCAGCTGGGGCTCGGAAATAGCCGAGGGCGCGCAAGCCTCGAAACTTTCCGGGCTTACGCTTTACGGAGCACGCAAGAAGCTGCAATCGCGCAAGTTTCCCCGGCCGTGGATGCGCATGACGGCCATGGGCATCACGGAGCAAACCTATAACAGCCCTTCGCGTCTCAAGCCTGCCGGCATCAAGCAAACGTATTATGAGCAATGCATCCGGCATGAGTTGGCGCAACGGTAAACCGCCGGTCGCAGGGGCCGTTCCTACGACCCCCATCCCTCCCGCACAGCCTTGCGAATCCCCTTCAGCAACATCGCAAACGCCGGGTTGTCTACGGATCGCATTGCGGCCAATGACTGGTCATGCATTATCCGGCGCCTCACGAAACCGTTGTGCAAGGCGATCCGCAAACGGATAAAACGAAAACCAGGGCCTGGCTTCGTCGATCACACGCAGGAATGACGGTCGCTGTATCAACCGGTCGAAATAGGCGCTCAAGTGCTGGTAGTCGTCGGGGAACGGCACCAGTGTGCAGGCATAGAACAGCGCCGGGGCGGCGGCACAATCGGCCAGGCTGAAGTCCGGGCTGGCCACCCAGATCCTGGACGCCATTCGGCGCTCGAGCATGCCGTACGCCGTCGCAAGTGTGGCCCGTTCCCTGGTCAAATCACCGTTGGTCGCGTGTAGTCGATCACTGACAATCTGTTGGACCGGCGTTTGTAGATAATTGTCGAAAAACCGGTCCCATAAGCGCACCTCCAACGCGGTCTCCCAATCGTCCGGAACCAGGCGCTGTTCACCTGGATACAGGCGATCCAGGTACTCGATGATGACGCTGGACTCCGGCAGATTACGTTGACGAGCATGATCGCGAAGTACCGGGAATTTTCCGATTGGCCACAATGCCTGAAGCTCTGCGCGGTCGGCGGCGTCCGTGAGATCGATGATTCTTCTGTCGAACTTGATGCCGTTTTCGTAAAGCGCGATGAGCACTTTGTGGCAGTACGACGACAGCGGATGGTAGTAAAGCGTTAGCGACATTTTTCAACTCCTTGTTGGGCAGATGAAAAGGGTGGGGCAATCAACAAGCATAGGCTGATGCCGGCGAAGCGTCTGGGCAGATGCTTTCGAGCTTGTGAGCTTGCACACGGGAGAATTCCTGCTTAACTGGAAACCGCTGGTCGGGTTGTGACTCATTGGTCATGGCGTTCATCTCAGCGCCCTTGTACCGTTGTCGCTGGTTTGTGCTGTCAGGCTTGCCCGGAGGAAGCCGGACAGTCGATCACGCTGTGTGTCTGGTCCAATTTGTTCAAGGAATAGAATGAAATGATGCCGAAAACTGCCATCGTCGAGATTGGTAAGAAGTACAAGGTTTATACCGAGCACTATCTCAACGCCGCTGCTGACAAGACGATCATTCTGGTCAATGGCTCGCTGGCAACGACCGCATCCTTTGCGCAAACGGTGCGTTACCTGCGGCCACGCTTCAATGTGGTTCTCTACGATCAGCCCTACGCCGGTCAATCGAAACAACACAACCGGCATGACCAACCGATCCGCAAGGAAGACGAGGCCGAAATACTGCTGGAGTTGATCGAGCACTTTCGCGCCCAGCATGTGCTGTCCTTTTCCTGGGGCGGCGCGGCGACCTTGGTAGCGCTGGCCCAGCGGCCCCGCCGGATCGAAAAGGCGGTGATCAGTTCATTCGCCGCGCGGATCAACACACCGATGCGTGAGTATCTGGAGAGCGGGCGGCACTTTCTCCATGCCTGCGATCGGCGCAACGTCGGGCGTTTGATCAACAGCACGATCGGCAAGCACCTGCCGTCGCTGTTCAAGCGTTTCAATGAGCGCCATGTCAGCAGCCTGGACGAACACGAATACCGTCAGATGCATTTCCACGTCAATGAGGTGCTGACCCAGGACACCCACTGCTACGTGTCTTGTGCCGATGCCATCGAAGTCCCGCTGCTGTTTATCAATGGTGAATGGGACGAGTACACCTCGGTGGAAGACGCCCGTCTGTTTGCGGCGCATACCCCCAAGGCGCAGTTTCAGACCATCGAGAACACCGGGCATTTCCTCGACATGGAACACCCCACGGCCTGGCATGACACGCAGCGGGCCTTGCTGGGCTTTCTGCAGCCGCCAGTCGTGAAGACGCCAAGCCAGCTACGCAATCCGGCTTTCAGCGGCAAATCGTCAGTGATTCCGCCCCTGCAATCAGCTAACTGGCTGCGGCCTTAACTGACGCAGCAACTCGATTTGATCCGCAGGGACCAGCGTGCGCAGGGCTTTATACAGTGCGCGGGTCTCTAGCAGGTTCCAGACCCGCAGCATGGTTTCCAGGGCGTCCAATGGCTTGCTGATGAAGTCCTTGGCGCCCAGGGCCAGCGCGCGCAGGCGGGTATCGCGGGTGGCGTCGGCGGTGAGCACGAGGATCGGCAGGTATTCGCCGGCTGGAATGCGCCGGTTGAGCTGTTCGAGCACGGCAAAGCCGTCGAACTCCGGCATGTGCAGGTCGAGAATCACCAGATCCGGCTCGAAGCTGTTGAACAGGTCCAGGGTTCGCAGCGGCTGGGTGCTGCTCAGTACATTGGTCAGGCCTTCGCGGACCAGCAACTGCTCCATCAAATCGAGGTTGGGTCGTTGGTCGTCGATGATCAGAATGCGCAGGTCGGTGTTCACACGGGCTCCGGTAGGTGCTGGTCAAGATGGGCGAGGAATGAAGGAATATGAATCGGCTTGGTCAGCACCGCGGTCGCTCCTGCTTCCAGCAAGGCCTGGTGCGTGAGGTCGCTGGCATCGGCGGTGATCATCAGCACGGGCGTGGCGCGGGTGCTGGAGGACAGACGCAAGCGCTGCAGAACGTTGAAACCGTCAAGATCCGGCAGCGCCACATCCAGCAAAATCAGCTGCGGTGCATGTTGCCGGGCCAGGTCCAGGCCCATTTGCCCCTGCATGCTTGAGAGCAACTGGATGTGTGGCCGTCGCTGCAGCAGGGTTTCGATCAGAGCCAGGCTCGACAGATTGTCTTCGATGCACAGCACTTTGCCCTGGTAATCGGGGGCGGCGAGGGCGGGTGTTGCGGTTGGCGGGCTGATCAGTGCCGCAGGTGGCTCAGTGGTTGACGGCAATCGTTCGAAGGGTAGCTCCAGGGTGAAACTGGAGCCGTTGCCGGGTTGGCTTTTGACGGTCAGGCTGCCGTTCATCATTTCCAGAAGACTTTTGCTCAACGCCAGGCCGAGGCCCGTGCCTTCAACGTTCGGGTCGGTCTCCAGGCGTTCGAACGGCTTGAACAGTTGGTCCTGCCGATCAGCTGCAATGCCCTTGCCGGTATCGCAGACCGATACTGCAATTCGTTGTTGATGAACCCTGACCTCAATGTGCACCTGACCCTGGGGCCGGTTGTATTTGATCGCGTTGGACAACAGGTTCAGCAGCACCTGAACCAGCCGTTGCCGATCGGCGACGATCCCGCTGTCGGCGGCCAGCATCGGCAGTTCCACCAGTTGAATGCCGGCGTCGCAGGCCATGGGCGACACCAGCGTCAGGGCTTCTTGCAGCACCACCGCCAGGGGCACAGCCTCAACGTTGAGCGGCAGCCGCCCGGCTTCGATCTTGGCGATGTCCAGCACTTCGTTGATCAGGGTCAGCAGGTGTTGCCCGGCCCGCAGGATGTGACCGATCTGCGCCCGCTGCCCTTTGGGCGAATCCATATCCAGCAGTTGCGCGAAGCCGAGAATCGAGTTGAGCGGAGTACGCAGTTCGTGGCTCATGCGCGACAGAAACTCGCTTTTGGCGCGGCTGGCGCGTTCCGCTTCTTCCCGCGCAGTACTTAGCGCGATCTCGGCAACACGGCGATCGGTGATGTCGCGGGTGATCTTGGAGAACCCGCGCAGGGCGCCACTGCTGTCGTACTGCGCGGTAATCACCACACTGGCCCAGAAGCGGCTGCCATCCTTGCGGCAACGCCAGGCCTCCTCCATGTAATGACCATTGCGTGTGGCCTCGCGCAGCGCCATGTCGGGATGCTGCGGACATTCTTGCGGCAGATAAAACACCGAGAAATGCTGGCCGACGATCTCCTGTTCGGTGTAGCCCTTGATCCGTTCGGCGCCGGCATTCCAACTGGTGACGAAGCCGCGTGTGTCGAGGGCGAAAATACCGTAGTCCTTCACCCCGTCGATGATCAGCCGCAAGCGTTCTTCGTTGTCGCGCAAGGCTCGTTCGCGTTCGGCCAGTAACATCCCGGCCTCGACCAGGCGCGTGCCCAATTGACCGATCTCATCGTTCTCCGGCGGTTGCGGCAATAACGGCTGACCGAGTGCCAGCCGTTGGGCGTTGCGCTGAACCTGCTGCACTCGGGCGACGATGCCTTTGGACAGAAACAGCACCGCGACAATGGCGCCGAACAACCCGCAAACGGCGGCCAGCAAGGTGGAGAACAACAGGCGCTGTCGAGTGGAGGCCGCCGCTGCGGTGCGCTCGGCCAGCAGGGTGTCCTCAAGCGTGCGCATGGCGCTGATGCGTTCGCGTAATTCGTCGAGGACATGTTTGTTGTTGATCAGGATCGTGGTGATCGACTCTGGGGTTGCGTTGCGATCATCGAGCAGTTCAACCAGACCTTCGACCTTGGTGTCGATCAGCGGCGTGATCGCCTCCAGATGTTTACGCACCCGCTGATCGCGAACGTTGCGGTCGAGCCGCTGCAGGGCCGATTCGATCAGGGGCTTGGCTTGCCGGTAACCTGGCAGGAAATCCTCGCGATGGGTCAGCAGATAGCCGCGCACGCTGGCGGCGGCCTCGGCGAGCAGGGTGTGCACCGCCTGAATATCGCCTTGCACCAGCAACACGCGGCGCACGTCTTCTTCCGCGCGCGCGGTCTGCCGTTCGGTGGTGTAGATCAGCACCAGCGAGAGCAACAGAATCACCAACGGCAGGGAAATCACCACGAGGGCTTTGCCGCGTAACGGCAGATCGGCCCAGCGGCGGGCGCTTGACGCTTTCATGACTGGGTCACCAGACCCAGCGCAATGCCACGCACAGCGGCCTGGGTGCGGTCGGCGGCGCCGAGTTTGCTGATGACCCGTTCCACGTGGGCCTTGGCCGTGCCGGTGGTGATGCCGAGCTTTGCGCCTATTTCACGGTTGCTCATGCCGCTGGCCACCAGCCCCAGCACCTGGCGTTCCCGTGGGGTCAGGGTTACGGGGGCAGCGCCGCTGGCGTTGCGCTCGGTCAGGCGGCGCAGCAACTGCGCGCTGACTGAACTGTTGAGGGCCTGCTCGCCGGCGGCGACACGTTGCAAGGCGTCGATCACTTCGTGGCGACTGGCATCCTTGAGCAGATAGCCCACGGCGCCGGCGTTCATGGCGGCTTCAAGGTGATCGGGGCTGTCGTCCATGGTGAACATCATCACTTTCAGGCTCGGCAGGCGCTCTTGAAGCAGGCGTGCGGCGCCCAGCCCGTTGAGCACCGGCATGCGGATGTCGAGGATGACGATGTCGGGCAAAAGACGTTCACATAAGTCCAGTGCTTGCTGGCCATTGCACGCCTGGCCGACCACTTCGAATTGCGTCAGGCCGGCGAGCAACGAGACGAAGCCGGTGCGCGTGACTTCATGGTCGTCCGCGACCACCAGTCGTATAACGTCAGTCATTGAGGGGTTCCATTCAGGCCGGAGGGGACGGTGGCGCGCAGTTGCGTTCCGCCGTGCGCATGGCTGATGCAGGTGAACTCGCCGCCCAGCAGGCTCGCGCGTTCCTGCATCGCGGCAAGCCCCAGGTGCCGGGCGCCGCAGGTATCGAGGGGTTGTTCCATGGCAAAGCCCTGGCCGTTATCGTCCACCCGCAGCGAGGCGTGTCCGTCATGCAGTTGCAGCGCCAGCACGACGTGGCTGGCCTGCGCATGTTTGAGAATATTGTTGATGCCTTCCTGGGCGATCCTGAACAGGGCGATCTCCACCTGGCTGGGCAAACGTGCTTCGCAACGTGCACTCCAGTTCACTTTGATCCCGGCCTCGCGCAGGCGATCGGCCTCTTTGTCGACCGCTTTCAGCAAGCCAAAGTCGTCGAGCACCGTCGGACGCAGGCCACGGATCAATTGCCGGCCTTCACCGACGCAATGCTGGGCCAGTTGAAGAATCGTCTGTAAGTCCGCACCGAGTTCATCGGGCAATGGCGGGCAGCGACCGGCAAAACCTTGCAGGCGCTGATGCAGCCCGGCAAGGGTTTGTGCCAGGCCGTCGTGCAGGTCGTAGGCCATGCGTTTGCGTTCGTCTTCCTGTGCCCGGAACAGTCTGTGGACCAGATCGGACATGGTGCGCTCGCGGGCCACCAATGCGTCGAGCAAGCGCTGGTTTTCCAGGTGCGCGGCGAGCAGGGTGGCGAGCAGTTGCAGGGATTCGAGGTCTTCAGTGTCCGGTGCGCTGATGCTGACGCTGTTGGCCAGCACCAACGCACCGAAGGCGGCACCATCGCCACCGCGTAAAGGCACCCGCAACACATTGGGCAGATCCGCGCTCGGCTGTTCCTGCCATTGCGGTGCGCACATTGCGGTGTCGGCGAGGTGCTCGAGGCTGTGCAAACGATCACGGCTGCCGTGACTGGCGGTGGTCCGGACCTGCGCATCCATGTCCCATTCCAGCAGTAGCGCATGGTCCATCGCCAGGAAGGCGCAGGCCCGTTGCAGCACCCGTTGGCGCATGGCCTCGGGAGCCAGTTGGGTCAGCTCCTGGCCGGTATCCACCAGCAGTCGCAGCCGCGCGGCGCGACTTTGCGACTGCCGATATTGAGTGCGAATGGCCAGGGCGCTACCGGGGTCATGATCAGGGTTTTGCATGGGGGCAGGTTCCGGCGCGGGCACGCCCGTTCGGGCAGGGGCGTCATTAAACCTTGTTAGCAGGGCAGGGCGCTATCTGCCGAATGGCATAGGCAAATGGCTCCGGTTGGCCGATGGCGGGCCGCGTTCAGGGCGGCACAGTGTGCCCATCGACCATCATTGGAATAGCGCAATGAAATTCAAGACCTCGACCATCGCCCTGTTATTCGCCCTGACCGCCCCGTTGGCTCAGGCGTTGGAAGCGGTGCCTTACGTTTACAGCAGCGTGGCGCAGCAACCGACCAACGCAAAGGATCGTGAAATCGCCGCCCTGTTTGACCATTGGAACAGCGCGTTGAAGAGTGGCAATGTTCAGAGCGTGGTCGACCTGTATGCGCCGAACGCGGTGCTGCAACCGACGGTTTCCAATCAGGTGCGCACCACGCCGGCACAGATCAAGGACTACTTCGATCACTTCATGGCGCTCAAGCCGGTAGGGCTGATCAACTTCCGTGAGATCCGCCCATTGGGCGCCAAGGTGGCCATGGACAGTGGCGTCTACACCTTTACGTTGACCGAAGCCGATGGCAAGACCCGTCAGGTGCAGGCACGCTACACCTTCGTTTATGAGCAGGTGGGCGGTCAGTGGAAGATTCTCAACCACCACTCTTCGGCGATGCCGCAAACGCAGGTGTTGCACGCGGGGAAATAAACAAGAGGATGTGCAAAACCGACACGGCCCACACTCAGGTGGGCCGTTTGCATTGTGCTCAGTTTAACGCCAGGTCGTCTTCGGGCTGCTGCCCGCGAGCCTGTGCCGCGCGTTGCAACCGGCTGGCGATCAAGGTGTTCTTCAACAGATAGGCAATGGTCATCGGCCCGACGCCACCGGGCACCGGGGTGATCGCGCTGGCGACGGTGCGGGCGCTGGCGTAGTCGACATCGCCCACCAGACGGTTGCCGAACTCGCTGGTGATGCGGTTGATGCCGACATCGATCACCACCGCGCCGGGCTTGAGCCAACTGGCATCGATCAACGCTGGCCGGCCCACCGCCGCGACCACGATATCCGCCAACCGGCACAATGCCGGGGCATCGACGCTGCGCGAGTGCACCACGCTGACCGAACAATTGGCCTGCAGCAGCAAGGTCGCCATCGGTTTTCCGACGATGTTCGACCGGCCGATGACCACCGCGTGCAAACCACTCAAGTCATCACCGCAGGTTTCGTGCAACAGACGCATGCAGCCGCTGGGCGTGCACGGAGTCAGCACTTCGATGCCTTGCACCAGCCCGCCAACGTTTTCCCGGTGAAAACCGTCCACGTCCTTGATCGGGTCGATGGCATGAATCACTGCCTGCTCATCGATAGGGGCCGGCAAGGGCAGTTGCACCAGGATGCCGTTCACCGTGGGATCGGCATTGAGTTGTGCAATCAGTTCCAGGACCTGGGCCTGGCTGGCGGTTTCCGGCAGGCGGTATTCCAGGGAGCGGATACCGACTTCCTTGGCGCGCAGCAGTTTATTGCGCACATACACATGGCTGGCTGGGTCGTCGCCGACCAACAAGACCGCCAGGGCGGGGTAGATCTGTTGGCCAGCCAGGGCCAGAACCTCTTCCCGGACCTCATCGAGAACCTTGGCAGAAATGGCTTTGCCGTCGATATCGCGGGCAAATGTGGGGGTGCTGCTGATCAAGAGAGTCACCGTTGTCTTGATTGAATGGGGGTGAAGTGATCATCGCGGCGTCTTCACGCGCCGATGATCCATCAGAGACATGCAGGCAAGGGTGCTCAGGCTATCAGGTGAGGGCAGGCATACGCCACCGGAACACCAGCCAGCGATCAGACAGGCTGGGATCGAGCTCTCAATGCATCTTGCTGTGATCAGGCATGCCGAGCGCCTGAGTCTCGGCGTCAACGGTGATCGTCTCTTTTTCGCCCTTGGCGTTTTCCACGGTCAGGGTCAGGGGCACTTTGTCGCCTTCCTTAACCTGGGCCGTCAAATCCATCAACATGATGTGATAGCCATGGGGATCGAAGCTTACCGGTTTGCCGGCCGGCAGCGCGACGGACTCGACCTGGCTCATGCTCATCACATCGTCTTTCATGCTGGATTGGTGAATTTGCACGGTGTTCGCTACCGGCGACTGTACGCTGAGCAGTTTGCTATCGCTGTCGGCCTGCAGGGTCATGAAGGCGCCGGTCGAATGCTGACCGGCCACCGTCGCGCGGACCCAGGCGTCGCTCACCTGGGTTTGAGCGGACACCTGCCAGGCCATGCCAATCAGGGAAAGACCCAGGACCAGTTGTTTGATACCCAGCTGTTTAATACGTGGTGCGCAAATCGAAGTCATCAGCAGACCTCCATGACGGTGAGCAGGTCTTCTGCACACTCTTTAGCGGTAAGGGACGCGGACAGCCCCAGGCGCAAATTGCCTCGGGAGTCGAAAACGAAGCTGGTCGCGGTGTGGGAGAGGGTATAGGTCGAACCGCTCGGGATCTTTTCATAGAACACACCGAACTCCTTGGCGGTGGCGGCGGTTTCTTCCAGCGTACCGTACAGTGCCTCGAAACTGGGATCGAAGGCCTTGACGTAGGCGTCGAGCATTTGCGGCGTATCGCGCTCGGGGTCCAGGGTGATGAAGATCACTTGCAGGCGTTCGCCATCGCGGCCCATCAGTTTTTTCGCTTGTGCCGCACGGGCCAGCGTCGTCGGGCAGACCGCCGGACATTGGGTGAAACCGAAAAAAACCATCGGCATCAGGCCCCGATAGCTGGTCAGCATCCGGGATTCGCCCTGGGCGTCCTTGAGCTTGAAGGTACGCCCCATGATCTTGTCACTGAGGTCCTTGCCGTACTTGAACGACAGCTTGCTGCTGTCATCGCAGCCAGCGAGCAGGCCGAGGCTCAGCAGGCTCATGCCGCGCAGGACCGAGCGACGGGTATACAACGTACTCATGAACAAAAGCATCCTGTGTAGCGACCGGGAATCTACAGTGGCTGATCAATCAGACGAAAAAAAGCGCATGGATGTTAACAAACTGTTGCCCTGTAACGCTTAATCGATGGCTTGGCGGCATGCGCCAAAAGGTCGCGGCCTCGATATATCTGAAAATACAAATACGCGATGCTGCTGAAGGCAACGCTTGCCCGGGCCGGTAAGTTGAGCAGCGACGAGCTCGCTGTAGCAGCTGTCGAGCCTGCGAGGCTGCGTTCGGCTGCGCAGCAGCCGTAAGTCCGGCTGACGCGGTCTGCCTGACACACCGCAATTACTGATTTGACGACTGCTGCGCAGCCGAACGCAGCCTCGCAGGCTCGGCAGCTGCTACAGATCGGCATTGACGCTTGCCCGAATGGCACCGGGAAATGCCCGGCAGGGTGTAGCGCATGCACTTTTAAAGAGCCATGCCTGACAACATGCACCAGTGCGAAGCGGTTCCTGAGCTGTTCCTTCCTTCAGCCCCAACGTCCGCCCACCCGCTCGTGGGATCCTGCAAAGGTGACTCGTGCCTGATAAAACCCACTGGGTCGGGGTTTTTTATCAAATTCTCCCATCGTTCAGAGGTCGGTTTTCCAGAACTGAGGAAGTCATGCGCTGCAGACTGGCACAAAGGCTGCATTCTCCCTTCAGCCTCATCTGAAAAAGAGGGGCAGCCCACTCGATCAACGAAGATCGACCGGCCGGGCAGGTCGTGGGCAACATCGGTGGATCAGGCGAAGGCGCCAGGTCGAACACCGCGAAGAACAGGCAAAGACGCCTGAAACCGAGAGGTTTCAGGCGTTTTTTTTTGCTTTTTTATCCGTGATTGGCTTTGGCTGGGTGCTTACTATGAATTCCAATGTTGCCGCATTGAACAAACTGCAAACGCTGATCGTGATCGGCAATGGCATGGTCGGACATCATTGTGTCGAGCAGCTCATCGAGCGCGGCGCCCTCGACCATTACCGCCTGCATGTCTTCAGCGAAGAGCCGATGCGTGCCTACGATCGTGTGCATCTGTCCGAGTATTTCGGCGGTCGCGATGCCGAATCGCTGGCCCTGGGCGAAGCCTCCCTGTATCAAACGCCGGGCGTCACCCTGCATTTGGGTGTGCCGGTGCTGGAAATCGACCGCGCCCGGCGCCAGGTGATTACCGCGCAAGGTTGCGTCGCCTACGACAAACTGGTTCTGGCCACCGGCTCTTATCCTTTCGTGCCACCTATTGAAGGTGCCGAAGGCGACTCGCGCCTGGTGTATCGCACTCTTGAAGACCTCGACGCGATTCGTGCTGCTGCGGCCAATGCCCGGCGTGGCGTGGTGGTCGGCGGTGGCCTGCTCGGTCTGGAGGCCGCCAACGCCCTGAAAAGCCTGGGCCTGGAAGCCCATGTGGTGGAATTCGCCCCGCGCCTGATGCCGGTGCAGCTGGACGAGCAGGGCGGTCTGGCGCTGAAGGCGCAAATCGAGCGGCTCGGTGTGGGTGTGCACCTGTCCCGTGGCACGCAGTCGATCAGTGCCGGCGAGCAGTACCGCTACCGGATGAATTTTGCCAACGACGAATTTCTTGAAGCCGACCTGATCGTGTTCTCCGCCGGCATCCGTGCGCAAGATGCATTGGCCCGCCAATGCGCGCTGGACATTGGTCCTCGCGGCGGCGTGGTGATCGACGACCAGTGCCTGACCAGCGACCCGAACATCTACGCCATCGGCGAGTGTGCCGCCTGGAATGGCAGCCTCTTCGGCCTGGTCGCCCCCGGTTATCAGATGGCCCGTGGCGTGGCGTCGCTGCTGTGCAATCAAGTCGCCGAGCCGTTCCAGGGCGCCGACATGTCGACCAAGCTCAAACTGCTCGGTGTTGACGTCGGCTCCATCGGCGATGCCCATGCGCAGACGCCGGGTGCGCGCAGTTATCAGTTCATCGATGAAGCGACGGCCAGTTACCGCCGGCTGGTGGTGGATGCCGACAGCAAGCGTGTACTTGGCGCAGTGTTGGTCGGCGACAACAGCTATTACGACACCTTGCTGCAATACATGCAGAACGGCATTGCCTTGCCGTCGGAACCGGCCAGCCTGATTCTACCTTCGTCCGCCGGTGCGCCAACCCTGGGCCCGGGCGCGTTGCCCGAGTCGGCAACGGTGTGCTCGTGCCATAACGTCACCAAGGGCTCGATCTGCTCGGCCATCGATGGCGGCTGCACCGACCTGGGCCTGCTCAAGTCGCAGACCAAGGCGTGCACCGGTTGCGGCGGTTGCGCTGGGCTGCTCAAGCAAGTCTTCGAGCATGAACTGATTGCCCGTGGCGTCAGCGTCGACAAGAGCCTGTGCGAACACTTCGCCTACACCCGCCAAGAGCTTTATGCGCTGGTGCGGGTAGAAGGGGTGATCACTTTCGAAGAACTGCTGGCCAAGCACGGCCGTGGACACACCGGTTGCGACGTGTGCAAACCGGCAGTGGGCTCGATCCTCGCCTCGTGCTGGAACCAGCCGATCATGGACGCCTCGCTGGTGCCGTTGCAGGACACCAACGATACCTTCATGGCCAACATGCAGAAGAACGGCACCTATTCGGTCGTGCCGCGCATTGCTGGCGGTGAGATCACTGCCGACAAACTGATCGCGATCGGCGTGGTGGCGAAGAAATACGACCTCTACACCAAGATCACCGGCGGCCAGCGGATCGACCTGTTCGGCGCGCAGTTGCATCAGTTGCCGGACATTTGGTCCGAGCTGATCGAGGCCGGTTTCGAAACCGGGCACGCCTACGGCAAATCGACCCGTACCGTGAAGTCTTGCGTGGGCAGCACCTGGTGCCGTTACGGCGTGCAGGACAGCGTGAAAATGGCCCTGACCCTCGAAGATCGCTACAAAGGCCTGCGCTCGCCGCACAAGCTCAAGTTCGCCGTCTCCGGTTGCACCCGTGAATGTGCCGAGGCGCAGAGCAAGGATGTCGGCGTGATCGCTACCGAGAACGGCTGGAACCTCTATGTTGCCGGCAACGGCGGCATGCGCCCACGCCACGCCGAGCTGTTCGCCACCGACCTGGACGATGCAACCCTGATCCGTTACATCGACCGTTTCTTGATGTTCTACATCCGCACCGCCGATAAATTGCAGCGCACCTCGGTGTGGCGCGAAAGCCTGGAGGGCGGGCTGGATTACCTCAAGGACGTGATCATCAACGACAGCCTGGGGCTTGGCGCAGAACTTGAGTCGCAGATGCAACTGGTGGTCAACCGCTACGAATGCGAATGGGCCAATGCCCTCAAAGACCCGGAAAAACTCAAGCGCTTCCGCACCTTCGTCAACGATCAGCGCCCGGACCCGGACATTCATTTTGTCCAGGAGCGCGGTCAGCGCCGGCCGATCATGGCCGCCGAACTCAACCTTATCCCTGTCACCGAGGAGAATGCCTGATGAGCCAGTCCAATACCCAGCGTGTCGATGCCCTTGCCACCGCAGCCAATGCCCAAGCCTGGCAGGCGGTGTGCAGCCAGCAGGATCTGGTCAGCAACTCCGGCGTCGTCGTTTGGCTCGACGGCGCCCAGGTCGCGCTGTTCTACCTGCCACAAGCCGAAGGCCGCACCCTCTACGCCATCGACAACCATGATCCGCAATCTGGCGCGAACGTCATTGGCCGCGGACTGATCGGCAGTCTCAAGGGTGATCTGGTGGTGGCGTCGCCGATCTACAAGCAGCATTTCCGTCTTGAAGACGGCAGCTGCCTGGAGTACCCGGAACAGCGCCTGCGGGTGTGGCCGGTGCGCTTGAACGCCGGCGTCGTGGAAGTCGCGGCGGCTTGACCGTCGCCCTGGACCGTATCGGAGAACGTTGATGAAAACAGCCGCACAGTTGCTGAAACTGAAGATCGTGCAAAACCAGCAGGTGCACAGCATCGCACCGGATCAGATGGTGCTCGACGCCCTGAAAATGATGGCCGAGAAGAACGTCGGCGCGCTGCCCGTGATCGAAGAAGGGCAGGTGGTCGGCGTCATCAGCGAGCGCGACTATGCGCGCAAGGTAGTGCTACAGGGGCGTTCTTCGGTCGGCACGCCGGTGCGCGAGATCATGAGCGCACCGGTGGTGACTGCCGACAGTTTGCAGAGCATCGAGCGCTGCATGGAGGTCATGACCGACAGTCATTTGCGTCATCTGCCGGTGCTGGAAGGCGGGGAACTGATCGGGCTGCTGTCGATCGGCGATCTGGTCAAGGAAGCCATCGTCGAGCAGGCCGATTTGATACGGCAACTTGAGCACTATATTCGCGGGCATTGAGCCCGCGCATACCGTAGGTCGCAAAAATCGGCTGGCGTGGAAATAAACCTAAGTAACCGGTTGGAACAGTCGATAACCCCAGCAGTAGGCAATTAGCCGACCACGCACCTGCCGACAGGGGAACCATCGAGTGTCCATAAAATTACGTTTGATCTTGTTGATCGGCACTGGCTTGCTCACCGCCCTGATCGTGAGTCTGGTCAGCTATGTGGGTAACACTCGGATGGCTGAAGCGGTGAGTGACAACGAGGTCAGTATGACCGCGCTGCGCAACCACCTCGAAGCCGACATGATGCACGATGCACTGCGCGCCGATGTGCTGTCGGCGATGCTGGTAGGGTTGGGCAAGAGCCCCAGCAGCAAGGCCGAGGTGCGCAGTTCACTCAATGAGCATGCCGCGCATTTTCGCGAGATGCTCGGTGACAACCTCAAGCTGCCGGTCAACGACACCCTCAAGGCCGCGCTGGACAAGATCAAGCCAAGCCTCGATACGTACATCAGTGCCGCCGAGCGCATTGTCGGGCTGGCGCTGGATAATCCTGATTCCGCACAACAGCAACTGGGTACGTTCAATAACGCGTTCAGCCAACTGGAAAGCCAGATGGCCACCCTCAGTGAGCTGATCGAAACCAACACTCAACAGACCAGCGCGGGCACTCGGCAAACCATCAGCAGTGCCAACTTCACCCTCGGTGTCGTACTCATTGCCAGCTTGTTGCTGCTGCTCGCCCTGGGACGCTCGGTCATCCTGAGCATCATGGGGCCGTTGCAGATCGCCAGCCGGATTGCCGACAGCATCGCCCATGGCAACCTGAGCGAGCCTATCGTCGAGCCCACCCGCAAGGACGAAGCCAGCACCTTGATTCGCAGCCTGGCAACCATGCAGCGTGACCTGCGCGGCATGATCGAAGTGGTTCGCAGCAACGCCCACGGCGTAAGTGGCATGAGCCAGCGGTTGAGCAGCGGTTGCCATCAGGTCGCGGGCAGCAGCCAGCAGCAAAGCGTTGCCGCCAGCACCATGGCCGCGGCGGCCAGCGAAATGACTGCGAGCATCGAGGAAATCACCCGGCATGCCGAGCGTGCACTGAACATGGCCAACCAGGCCGAGGAACTGGCCAAGGACGGCGGTCGGGTGATTCATCAAGTGGTCAGCGACATGGACGGGATTGCCCGTTCGGCGCAGCAGTCGGCCCAGGTGATCCGCACCCTGGACAAGGAGTCCGAGGGGATTTTCAGCATCATTCAGGTGATCAAGGGCATCGCCGATCAAACCAACCTGTTGGCGCTTAACGCCGCCATCGAGGCCGCCCGTGCCGGTGAGCAGGGCCGTGGTTTCGCCGTCGTCGCCGATGAAGTGCGTAGCCTGGCGGGCCGCACCAGCGCCTCCACCCAGGAAATCGCCACCATGGTCGCGCGTATCCAGCAAAGCACCCGCGAGGCGGTCAGCAGCATGGAGGCGGGCGTCGCGCAGGTCGACAAGGGCATGGCGGTGACCGCCGACGTCGAGCGCGCCATCCGCGAAATCCTCCAGGCCACGCTCAATACCACGGAGCTGGTCAATGACATCAGCCGCACGATCGGCGAGCAGAGCCTGGCCAGTAACGAAATCGCACATCAGGTGGAAATGATTGCCGGCATGTCCGAAGGCAACAGCAAGGTGATCAACCAGACCGCCTCGACCACCGATGAGCTGTCCAGCCTGGCCGGACAGCTCTCGCAGTCGGTGGATCGGTTTCGCCTTTGAGGCATTGGCGGCCCTGATATCAGGGCCAGTCAGCTCATCCAGTTGCCGCCATCGACGTTATAGGTTTGCGCCACGATGTAATCGCTTTCGGCCGATGCCAGGAAGATCGCCATGCCGACAAGGTCATCCGCCGTGCCCATGCGCCCGTACGGCACTTCCTGTCCCGCCAGTTTTTTCTTTTCCCCGAGCGGGCGGTTTTCATACCGGGCGAACAGCGCGTCGACGCCGTCCCAATGCTCGCCGTCCACCACCCCCGGCGCGATGGCGTTCACGTTGATGCGATGGGGAATGAGATTGAGACCGGCCGATTGCGTGAGGCTGATCACCGCCGCCTTGGTCGCGCAATACACCGCGACCAGCGCTTCGCCGCGCCGACCGGCCTGGCTGGCCATATTGATGATCTTGCCACCATGGCCCTGGCGGATCATCTGCTTGGCCGCGGCCTGCAGTGTGAACAGGGTGCCGGAAACGTTGATCGAGAACAGCCGTTCGTAGCTGTCGCGAGAAATCTCCCTGATCGGCGCGAGATCAAACAGCGCCGCGTTATTGATCAGGATGTCGAGCTTGCCTGTGGTGGCGATCACCGTGGCGATGGCGGCGTCGATGGATTGCTGATCGGTCACGTCCATCTCGACCGCATAAGCATTGGGCCCCAACTCGGTTGCCGTGGCTTGGGCGCGCTCCAGGTTGATGTCGGCGATCGCGACCGTAGCGCCTTCGCGGATATAGGCTTGCGCGAACGTCCTGCCTATTCCTCTGGCGGAACCGGTAATCAGGGCGCTTTTTCCTTCTAGACGTTTCATTGTTCCCATCCAATCGTAAGAGCTAAAGAGTTGCCCAATCGAGGGCATCAAAACCAGTCGTTAGTCTGCGAAGACCCCGCAGTGATTGCGCCTAGCCGTTGCTACTTGGGATAACCGGCGCGCTTCATCTCGCGTTCGGTGCTTTGCTGCGCGGAGGCCAGGGCCTGTTCCACCGGCATCTGCCCGGTGAGCGCCGCGGATACCAGCTTGCCGACCGACGTGCCAATCGCCTGGAATTCGGGAATGGTCACGTATTGGATGCCGACGTAGGGCACGGGCTGGACCGAAGGGTGCGCCGGGTCGGCGTTCTGCATCATTTTCAGCGTGACACCGGCGAAGGGCGCAGCCTGCAAATAGGCGTCGCTGTAGGTCGACATGCGGGTGCCCGGTGGTACGTTGCTGATGCCATCCGTCTTGGCAACCAGTTGGATGTATTCCCTGGAGGTGGCCCAGGACACAAAGGCTTTGGCGGCTTCCTTGTGTTTGGATGTCGCCGGGATGGCCAGTGACCAGGCATAGAGCCAGGACGAACCCTTGTCGGTGACTTCTGTTGGCGCGGCGACGAAACCAACATCATTGGCCACCTTGCTTTGCGTTGTGTCGGTGATGAACGAGCCGGCGACGCTGGCATCGACCCAGATTGCGCATTTGCCACTGTTGAACAGGGCGAGCGTCTCGTTGAAGCCATTGCTCGACACACCCGGTGGGCCGTACTGCTTGAGGGTGTTGACGTAGAAGTTGGCGGCGGCAGTCCATTGCGGCCCGGTGAGTTGCGGCTGCCACTGCTCATTGAACCAGCGCGCGCCAAAGGCGTTGGACATGGTCGTCAGCAGCGCCATGTTCTCACCCCAACCGGCCTTGCCGCGCAAGCACATCCCATACTGTTCTTTATCCGGCTGGTGCAGCTTGCCGGCGAACTCGCCGAGCTGCGTCCAGGTCGGGTGCTCGGGCATGCTCAGGCCGGCGTTCTTGAACAGGTCGGTTCGGTAATAGGTGACGGTGCTTTCGCCATAGAACGGCAGGGCATAGAGCGTGTCGTTGACCGATAACCCTTGGCGAACCGCAGGGAAAATATCTTCGAGGTCATAGCTGGCGGGCAGGTCCTTTATTGGCTCCAGCCAATGCTTGGCGCCCCACAACGGTGTTTCGTAAGTGCCGATGGTGAGCACGTCGAACTGGCCGCCCTGAGTGGCTATGTCGGTGGTCAGGCGCTGACGCAACACGTTCTCTTCAAGCACCACCCAGTTGAGCTTTACGTCGGGGTGCAGCTGTTCGAAAGTTTTGGACAGTCGCTGCATGCGGATCATGTCGCTGTTGTTCACTGTGGCGATGGTCACCGTTTCACCCGCCTGGCAGAGCAGGGCAGAGCACAGCCCGGCGGACAGAAAAAGTGCGCTTGGAATGATCTTCATCGTGATCTCCGCTCTGCGCCTTGGGCGGCAGAAGCTTTATTGTTGTTGTAATCCACGAGGCGGGGCATAGCCGCACCGGGATGACCACAGAATTGCAGCTACCCAAGCAGCGAACAAATGAATGGCATACGCGCCGCTGATACTTTTTTGACCGTGGAAAAAAAGTATCAGTGGGCGCCATGTAACGTGCTAGGCGCCGGGCGTCGTTAGTGCGAGTCTCATGTCAGCGTCCCGAGACTTCGACTCGTCCCAGGCTTCGCGGTACCTTGATAAAACCAACAAAAACGGAATCGCCAGGGTGATGAACCATCACGTAACCGCAGACAAGCCGCCAGCGCTTGAAGTCATCCTCAACGAGCCCCAGCACAGCTTTCGTTGGTATGAGCACGACTATCCCTTCGACCTGGCGCGCTGGAACCATCATCCGGAGTTCGAGATCCACCTGATCCGCGAAGGCAGCGGTCGGCTACTGGCTGGTGACTACATCGGCGTATTCGAAGCCGGCCATGTCGCCCTCATCGGCCCGGGCCTGCCTCATGACTGGATCAGCGATCTGGGCAAAGGCGAGGTGATTACCGGCCGTGACGTCGTGTTGCAGTTCGATGGCCAGATGCTGATGCAACTGCGCGACAAGGTTCCGGAGCTCAGCGAGTTACAAAGCCTGTTTCGCCAGGCGGCGCAGGGCATCGAATTTCATGGCAACACCCGCAAAAAAGCAGCTCGACTGATGGAAGAGATCGGCCAGTGCCACGGCTTGCAGCGACTGTGCCTGTTCCTGTCATTGCTGCAACTGCTGGCATCGGCCCCTGACAGCGAGAGACAGACGCTTGCCAGCCTGCAATACGCGCCCATGCTCGACGCATTGACGGCCCAGCGCATGAGCATTGTCTTCGACTACATCCTGAACGACCTCGCTGACGAGTTGCGGATGTCGGTCATCGCCCAGCGGCTGGACATGAACGAGCCGGCCTTCTCCAAATTCTTCAAGCGCGCCACCGGCCATACCTTCGTCGACCTGACGCGCAAACTACGAGTCCAGCGCGCCTGCCGTTTGCTGGCGCAAAGCAGTTTCAGCGTTGCCGATATCTGTTTTGAGGTGGGGTACGCCAACTTGTCGAATTTCAATCGGCACTTTCGCCATGAAATGCATGAGACACCCAGCGAGTATCGGCAGCGGTTGCAGCGCGCATCTTGCGGTGGGTAGCGCTTTCTGTGGCGCTGAAGTGTTAGTCTCGAAAGCAACCGGGTAGTGGCGTTAGCGCATCTGGAATTATTTTCTTCCAGTTCTTGACATGCCTTTCGAACCAGTCCAGAATTGCGTCCATTCCTGATTCAGGAACACGAAAACCCCTTAGATTTCAAAGGGTTGGAAGCTAGATTAGAATCTTGTTTCCAGATACGAGTTTACACGTTTGATGTTGCGCTACTGAACATCAGATGTTTGAGGCCGAATAGCAAAATGGTTATGCAGTGGATTGCAAATCCACCTACGCCGGTTCGATTCCGACTTCGGCCTCCACTTTAAACGAGCTCCGTAGATCCATGATCTACGGAGCTTTTTTATTTTCGCAGTCCTGCAAGATTTAGTCTTGAAAAGGGGATTTGCGAACTTGCTTCAGCGGGGCGGGATGTATATATTTCCCCCTCTGTTGCACAAGCGTCAGAACTGCCAGATCGTTATTTGGACAGTCTTCAGACTGCTTACCGCGCTACCGCCCGAATGGCGAAACTGGTAGACGCATGGGACTTAAAATCCCCCGCTCGTAAGGGCGTGCCGGTTCGATTCCGGCTTCGGGCACCATCTAAAATCAAGGGTTTGCGGGCGAAAGCTAATGCAAACCCTTGTTTGTTTCTGGTCCGCTATTTTGGAGTTGCTCCGCAATTCACTTGATAGGAGTGACTTTCTTGCCAAGGCGATGACGGATGTATTGCTCCGTCATCACCACCGTCGTATGCCCAAGTTGATCTCTCGCCTGTAAGATGTCACCGCTGGATTCGGCTTTATCTGTACCTGCTTTGGCGCGTAAATCCCGCATCTGAAATTCAGATTTCTGGACGCCGGCCGCTTCTCTGGTCAAATCAAACCTTCTCCGCAACATCGCCACCGTCATTGGTGTGCCATCCTCTGTAACGATCAGCCGTGTCGAGCCTACCTTCTGACTTTCGGGGCATGATTCGATCAATCAAAACTTCAGCTCGCCAGTGACTTCAATCCGGCGCTTCGCCTTTGTTTTCCCCTGCAGAATCCAAATTTGCCCCTCGGCGTACGTGTCTCGTCCAGTTTCTTTATTGCCCTTGATGCCGGCACAAGGATTGGCCAGCGATGTGTAGCCTTTGTCCCGCGCGTAGTTTCAGATCGCCCTGAGGAGGGGCTTTTCACGGTTCGCTCGGACCGGCGCTGATTTGCGCCAGGTTAGGTACTGGCGAACGTGCAGAGGTTCGATCGTTTCTAGAGGGCTGGACCCTCATTCTGATACTACGACGCGTTTAAAGTGTACTTAGAGAAGTCTGACATGTTGCTTTCCTTGGTTTGAGTTGGGTCAACACCAATATCGGCAACACGCCGCTATTTCAATCCTGCTTTAGGCTTAACAGGTAACGAAATATGACAACCAAGCAACTGGGAGTCGATCGAGCGTGCCTACCGGGAAATGTCGCAGCACATCACAACCATTCCGATCTCGGTCTTGTCGGTGCTAAATGGGATCTCACCTAGTACTTCGAAGCCGAAGCCCTCGTAGAAACGCCTCGCACTGGCGTTGGTTTTGAGTACGTCGAGCCAAATGAAATGCTCGTTACGATCTTCGGCCAGTTGGCGGATGAATTGCAGAAGCTGTTTCCCGTAGCCTTTGCCTGCTTGGGTCTTGAGGAAGTAAATTTTTTGGAGCTCCGCACCGGCCTTGCCGGAAATAGGCATCGGCTTCGACCAGTTAACCTTTGAGAACCCTACCGCTCTGTCGTCTTCATCGAGTGCTATGAGCCAACAGTGACGTGCGGGTGCCCCTATCGATTCCTGAAGCGCCAGGACTGAAAAGTCTTCACTCAAGAAATGCTGCATGCCTGAGGGGGTCCATATGTCGGAGAAGTGGTCTCGATACGTCTCTATACCGATATCACTAAGTGTGTGGATATCCTCAATGGTCGCCTCTCGAATTTTGATCACTGTCTCGCTCCTTGCGTTGAGTTGATCTCGACCAATACCTACAACGCGCCAGTATTTCAAGTATTAGGTAGCCCATGAACAGGCCACGCCCTCCTATGTCACTGCTTGAACTGTCAGACCTGTCCGACTTCGGTAGCCGGCCAGGCAGAAAACCGGCGGGGCCCCTGGGGACTTGCAAAGGACACGGGGTCGGAAACCCGCGGGATCTTGTTAGTGGAAGGCCTGCCAGCTTACTGAAATTTCAATCACTGAAATCTTGAAAGGATTCATTGAGAAGCCGCTGAAAAGGAGAGCTCCTAAGCGTATTCGACTACCTGTACAAGAGCGCCTTCGCGGCACGGATCGGCAGGTCGCCGAGCACCATCACCTGGTTGAAGACGAACGGCAGGTTGGTGATCGTTATTAAGGATGCAAACGGCAACGAGAAAGAGCTCGAATACAACGACGCTGGCCAACTCGTGAAATATACCGACTGCTCCGGCAAAACCAGTGCTTGGGAATACGACGAGCGAGGCCTGATGATCTGTTTTACCGACGCGGCGGGGCAGAGCATCGAGTACCACCGCAAAAAATCTATCTCTGCTCCGCAATTCGCTACCACTGGTCATTTTGTGGGCGTGACTTTCATCCCTTTACGCATTCGAATGTACTTCTCTGTCATGCCTACGGTGGTGTGCCCAAGTTGATCGCGTGCAGCACGAATGTTGCGTGTCGATTCTTCCTTATCCGCCGCGGCCTTCGTCCGTACGCGCATTTGAAAATCAGCCTTGGGAATGCCGGCAAACTTCGGGGCATCATCAAACCACTTCCGGAGCATGCTCGGCGTCATTGGCTACACCGCCAAGGTCGGCAGCGCTGGATGATCTCGGCCGTGGCGCGGATGATGCTGCAATGGCCATTGCTTCAATGAAGTGATGACTTTATCGAAGACTGTTTTTGTTAATGGGAATCAGTGTTAATTACGAATGGTTTTGTATAGCATGCGTCGGAGTTTTTTGGCGGTTTCACTCCCTGCATTGGCCTATTCGTAAAGGTTTTTCTCTTCATGCGTCGAACCCTGCTTTCCATTTGTGTGCTGCAAGCATTGTCGTCTACCTCATGGGCTGAACAAACGGAGGTGTCACCCTCAACGCTTGAGCTGGACGCAACCGATGTTATCGGTACTGCGAATTATGAAAGGGCGGACGGCCCGGTGCAGGGTTATCTGGCTACGCGCTCGGCCAGCGCCACACGCACCGACACGTCGATCCACGAAACCCCGCAATCGATCAGTGTGGTCTCGAAAGATGCGGTCGAGGATCTGGGAGCCACCCGTTTGCAGGACGCGCTGGACTACGCTGGGGGCGTGGGGCGGGCGAACAATTTTGGTGGACAGGGTCTGACCACGTTTACCGTTCGTGGCTTTACCACTGGCGAGTTTTATCGCAACGGTTTTCCGATCAACCGCGGCTATCCGAACATGCCGGATGCCAACACTATCGAGCGACTCGAAGTGCTACGCGGTCCGGCAACCATGCTCTACGGTCGGGGTGATCCTGGCGGCACGTTCAACGTGATTTCCAAACAGCCGTTGCCCGAGCGCACCGTCACCTTGGGCAGTCAACTGAACGATCAGGGCATGAAGCGTGGCACGCTGGATGCTTCCGGCCCGCTCGACGAAGAAGGGCGCCTGGCCTATCGACTGAACGTAGTGGGCGAGGGCGGCGACACCTTCCGCGATCACGTCGAAACCGAGCGCTACGGTATCACGCCGGTGCTCACGTGGCAGGCAACCGACGCGACCAAGCTGATTTTCGAAGGCGATTTCATGCGTAACAACGCGCCTCTGGATCGAGGCGTTACACGTTACCCGAGGCAGGCAGGTACCGCCTCTCGCGACAGTTTTTTCGGCGAAAAAGACGCTGGCAAACTGCATAACGACAACAACATGGCGCAGCTGCGTTTCGAGCACATGCTCAATGACGACTGGACGCTGGGTGGTGGCTTCCAGTGGCTCGATGGTTCGCTCAAGGGCAACGCAGTCGAGGCCAACGGTATTGCCGCTGACGGCCGCACCTTGGGGCGCAACTTCAACTATCGCAAGCTGGAGTGGACCGACAAGGATACCCAGCTCAATCTGACCGGCCATTTCGATACCGCTGGTTTGCAGCACACGTTGCTCACCGGTATCGAGTACGAAGATTATGACTACAAGTCGATCATTCAACGCTCCAGCGGTGCTGTCGATGCGTATCCGATCGACATCTTCGATCCGGTGTACGGCCAGTCGCGTCCAGCACTGACTCGCACGCCGACCCACGACAAGGAAAACCTCAAAACTTATGCCGCGTTTGTGCAGGATCAATTGGCACTGACCGACAAACTGAAGGTGCTGGCAGGGGCGCGTTTCGAACGCTTCGAACATGACTACGAAACCTTTGTCCCGGGCGGCAAGAGTTGGCAGGCGAGTGACAACGCAGTAACTCCGCGCATCGGCGTGACCTACGATTTGACCGAGACATTAGCGGTTTATGCCGACACCGCGCGCTCGTTCAAGCCCAACACCGGCGCTAGCCGCCTCGGGGGAGGGTTTGCGCCGGAGAAGGGCAAGTCGTACGAAATGGGTATCAAGTGGGAAGCACTGGATCAGCGGTTGAGTGTCGATGCGGCGATCTATCAGATCGAGAAGCGTAACGTGCTGACCACCGACCCCGTCGATTCCACCTTCAGCGTTGCTGCCGGTGAAGTGCGAAGCCGTGGTTTCGATATCAACGTTGCCGGCAACCTCACTCCCGAATGGCGCGTGATTGGCGGCTACGCCTATGTCGATGCCGAAGTGACGAAAGACAACGTACTGCGCTCTGGCACGCGGCTGCTGAACATCCCGAAAAACAGCTTCAGCCTGCTGAATATGTACGAATTCCAGGACGGCACCCTCAAGGGATTGGGCTTGGGCACCGGATTCAAGTACGTCGACGAGCGCGCCGGACAAACCGCCAACACTGCGTTTTCGATGGGCAGCTACACCGTTGTCGACTTGCTTGGCTTCTACAAGATCAATGACAAGGTGCGGCTCAATCTTGACGTGAAAAACCTGTTTGATCGCGATTATGAAGAAGGCGCGTTCGGCAATGTTTACGCTTATCCGGGTGCGCCACGAACCGTGCAAGTCGGTATTTCCTACACGTTGTAGTGCGTTCTGCTGGTGCACACTGAGCAAGCGCGATAACGCTGGAAGTGAGGCGATGTGCGTCAGCAGTAGAGTCTGTGGATCCTGCAAAGGCGACAGTTGCAGATTTGAGCTACAGACAGGTCAGCCGTCAGCTTATCTCAGGTCGCTCGTGCCTGGTGCTGGACCGTGGGCGGATCGTGGAGCAGGGCGAGGTGTGGCAGATTTTTGGTGACCCGCAACACGAGGTGTCACCGGCCGTGGCGACCGATCTGCTGGGCATCGCCCAAGGCACTGGGTGGGCAGGTCAGCTTGCTGCATGGCGGTATCGAGCGTATCCAGAGCCGCGCCCAGGGACGTCGATTTCTGGGCGTAGCGACGAGCCAGGGGCCAGGCGCGTTGCTGGCCCGTGCTTCGTCGCTGGCCGATCAGGTGCCGGGGTATCTGGCACCCGCGTTATGTCGACTTACTTCGATCCTCCACCGATCTGCCAGACGTAGGGCGGTTCGGTGCCGTTGATTTCCCAGTCGCCGATGATGCGTTCCTTGTAGATCAGCGGGTTGTGCGAGGCCGCGGTGCGAGCGTTGCGCCAGTGACGATCGAGGGCTTTGCCGGTGCTGGTGGCCGAGGCGCTGAGGGCGTTGAACAGGTCGCTGGTGGCGCGTAGCACCAGGTCGGCGATCACCACTTGGGCCTGGGCGGATTCCAGTTCGGCGGCGATGTTGGCATCGCGTTCGGCTTCGTCGTTATGGGCGAAGCGGCTTTCGTAGGCCACCTGCAAGGCAGCCGCGGCGCGCAGGGTGGTGGCGTGTGCGGCATAGACCTGCGCTGAAGCCTTGCCCACCACTTGCTGCACCTGGACATCCTGGCTGACGTGGCTGGCGTTGCCGGTGCTGAAGATGCGCGTGCGCTTGCGTACTTCTTCCGTGATGTCGCGCACCGCGGCACGGCCGGCACCGGTCTGGACCGCCAACAGCACCAGTTGATAGAAGGCCGTCTGGTATTTGAAGCGGGTGGTGAAGTCCAGCAGGTTTTCGGGCTCCACCACGGCGTTCTCGAATACCGAGGTGCCGCTGCCGGTGGTGCGCTGACCAAAGCCATCCCAGTCGTCGCTCTGCACAATACCCGGTTGCTGCACGCGAACGGCGGCAATCACATCGGCGCCGTTGTCATCGCGCTGGGCATAGAGGTCGATCCAGTCGGCGAAGATACTGCCGGTGCTGTAGTACTTGGTGCCGTTGACCACCCATTGTTCACCCAGACGCGAGACACGGGTGCCAACCTGGCCGATCTTGATGCTGCCGACTTCGGTCCAGGCGTTGCCCACCAGATCGCCGTCGACAAAACGCTTGAACCAGGTGTCCTGGGGCGCATCGGCATGGGCGTTGAGGCGGTCTTCGACAAAGGCAAAGTGACCGCGCAACGCCTGCGGCAGATTGGAATCGGCTTCGGCCAGTTCGATCAGCAACTCAAACAACTGGGGCAGGGAAGCGCCGTCGCCACCGTACTGCACCGGCACGCGCACGGCGCCAAAGCCGGCTTCCTTCAGCCACTTCACTTGTTCAAAGGGCAGGCTGCGAGTTTGCTCGCGCTCCAGTGCGCCGGCGGCGATGCGTGCAAAGATCGGCCGGAAGCGCTCGGCCAGGGCCTGGTAGTCGGTACCGCTGGAGAGGGGGTGTGGCAGGTGCTGTTGCTGGACAGTCATGGTGTAGCTCCTTATGGAAGGCAAGAGAAGCAACAGTGCAGTCGATCTGTTGCGTACTACTGCCAGTGCACAGGTCGTGCCTGGCACTGCAAAAGCCGTTTAATCGGGCGCGCAGGGCTGTTCGCCAGGGTGGTTGCTGTCGTCTGCCGGGCAACTTGCTGAAGCGCTGACTGCCCGGCAACAGCGGCCTGGGCGCGCTGCACGGCATGGGCAGAGAGGCAGCTGTTGTGAGCGCAACAGTTGATCAACAGCCTGCCCGGTGGACGACACTGCGGCGTTTTGCGAAAAACCGTATAACTTATTGATTTTTATTGAATTATAGAGATGGCACGGTTGCTGCTCTAGTCCTTGTGCAGGTGCCGCGGTGGCCTCTGCCACCATGAGGACGGGCAATGAGCAACACACTGAAAGTGGTCGCGGTATCCGGGAGCGTGCAGCGGCCTACGCGCACCCTGGTGCTGCTCAAGGCTCTGGTCGCCGGTCTTGCGCAACAGCTGCCGATCGCGCTGCACCTGATCGAGTTGTCCGAGGTCGGCCCGCAGTTTGCCGGGGTGCTGTGCCGTGAAGACTTGCCCGCTGCGGTAGAGGCCGATCTGCAGGCCATTGAAACGGCCGACCTGCTGATTGCTGCCAGCCCGGTGTACCGCGCCTCGTACACCGGACTGTTCAAGCACCTGTTCGATTTCGTCCATCACCAGGCGTTGAACAACGTGCCGGTGTTACTGGCCGCCACCGGTGGCTCGGACCGCCACGCCCTGATCATCGATCACCAGTTGCGCCCGCTGTTTGGTTTCTTCCAGGCCCTGAGCTTGCCCATCGGTGTGTATGCCGCCGAAGCCGATTTCACCGACTACCAGATCACCAGCCCCCAGTTGCTCGAACGCATCGAGCGCGCTGTCGAGTCGGCGGTCCTGAGCCTCAATCCGAAAGTTCACCGGGATGCCAGCGCTGCCTGACGTCCCGGGTCAACCCTCATTTCAACGAGTCAATGGAGTACGTACAATGAGCCAGGACAACATCAAGTTTGCCTATTGGGTTCCCAACGTCAGCGGTGGCCTTGTGGTCAGCAAGATCGAACAGCGCACCAGCTGGGACATCGATTACAACCGCAAGCTGGCGCAAATCGCCGAAAAGGCCGGCTTCGAATACGCCTTGTCACAGATCCGCTTTACCGCCGGTTATGGCGCCGAAAACCAGCACGAGTCGGTGACCATAAGCCACGCGCTGTTGGCCGCCACCGAGAAGCTCAAGGTGATCGCCGCCATCCTGCCTGGGCCCTGGAGTCCGGTGCTGGCGGCCAAACAGCTGGCCACCATCGACCAATTCACCAACGGTCGGGTCGCGGTGAATATCGTGTCGGGTTGGTTCAAGGGCGAGTTCCGGGCCATTGGCGAGCCGTGGCTGGACCACGATGAGCGCTATCGTCGCTCGGAAGAATTCATCCAGGCGCTCAAGGGCATTTGGACCCAGGACAACTTCAGTTTTCATGGCGATTTCTACCGCTTCCATGACTACACCCTCAAACCCAAGCCACTGCAGCAACCGCACCCGGAAATCTTCCAGGGTGGCAGCTCGCGCGCGGCGCGGGACATGGCTTCGCGGGTTTCCGATTGGTACTTCACCAACGGCAACAGCGTCGAAGGCATCAAGGCCCAGGTCGACGACATTCGGGCCAAGGCCGCGATCAATGGCCACTCAGTGAAAGTTGGGGTGAACGCCTTTGTCATTGCCCGCAAAACCGAGGCTGAAGCCCGAGCGGTATTGCAGGAAATTATCGCCAAGGCCGATCCGGAGGCCGTCAATGGTTTCGGCAGCGAGGCGAAGAACGCCGGCGCCTCCAGCCCTGAAGGCGAAGGCAACTGGGCCAAGTCCACCTTCGAAGACCTGGTGCAGTACAACGATGGCTTCAAGACCAACCTGATCGGTACGCCGCAGCAGATTGCCGAACGCATCGTCGCCCTCAAGGCGGTGGGCGTGGACCTGGTGCTCACTGGCTTCCTGCACTTTCATGAAGAAGTGGAGTACTTCGGCCGCAAGGTGTTGCCGTTGGTGCGTGAGCTGGAGCGCGAGGCGGTCGCGGCCAAGGCTGCGGCGCTCGCCTAAAGGAGGGGAAAGGTCATGGCGACATTCACTGATAACACGCAATCCGACACCTTGCCGCAGTGGCTGCAACAGCAGGCACGTCAGCAAGGGACGGGCATTGCCCTGCGACATAAGCGCCTGGGGGTGTGGCAGGTGCGAACCTGGCGCCAACTGGCCGCTGAGGTTGAACACCTGGCAATGGCCTTGCAGGTGCGTGGTTTTGTGCCTGGCGCGAACTTGGTGATTGTCAGCCGCCCGCGGCCGGAGGCGTTGATCGCTGTACTGGCGGCACAGTGGTTGGGCGGGGTGGCCGCGCTGTTGGATCCGCTGGAGGCTGCGGCTGCACAGGTGCCGCTGTTGCGTGAGCTTCATAGTGAATGGGTGTTCGCCGAAGGCCATGAGGAGATTCAGCGCCTGCGCGCCGCCGGACTGGCGCCCAGGCTGCTGATTTACGCCGACGGCCGCGGCATGGCTGAGGTGAGTCAGGCCGGTGACACCCTGGCGTTCGCACAACTGCTGCTGGGCAGCGATCACCGGCTGGAACCCCAGGCCCGAGCCGAGCGCACAGCTTTTACCTTCTACCGTTTGGGTGCGGGGCAGCGCATCGAGCAGCAGCGCATTAGCCACGCCGAGTTGCTAAAGGAAGGCTGGCGCCTGGTGCACAGCGAGCAGCTGGGGCGGCAGGAAGAAGCCCTGGCGGCGCGAGCGTTTGCCGCGGGTAGTCAAGCGCGTTACTTGCTGGCGCCTTGGTTGATTGCCGGCTTTCGACTGAATTTTCCGGAGAACCTGGCGACTCGCGACCAGGACCGTCGCGAGTTGGGCCCGACGCTGGTGGCCGGCACCCGGGAAACCTACGAGCGCCTGCATGCCCAGGTCCTGGCCCGCTTGCCGGAGCCAGGCAGCTGGCGTCGGCGTCTGGTGGACTGGGCGCTGGTGGCGCACCCCGGTGCGCTGCAACGGCATCTGGGGTACTGGCTGATCCGCCGGCCGTTGCGCGACATCCTCGGCTTTTCCCGCACCCGCGCGCCGTTGGTGGTGGGCGAGGCGCTGGCGCCACACACCCAGGCGTTTTTCCAGGCCTTGGCGATTGAAGTACGCACCTGGCCTGACCCGGCACAGTGGCACCGGCCTGCGCGCTGGCCAGCCCCGTTGGTCAACGGCTGGATCGAAGACAGCACGCAACCGGCCTGACAAGGACATGACTCATGGCACAGACACAGGCGACAAAGGTTGAACATCTGCTGGAGCTGGAAAATATTGGCTTGTCGTTCAAGGGCGTCAAGGCGGTGACCGACATCAGCTTTGCCGTGGCCGCCGGCGAGATTTGCGCCTTGATCGGCCCCAATGGCGCGGGTAAAAGCTCACTGCTGAATGTGATCAACGGCGTGTACCAGGCCCAGCAGGGGCGCATCCGCTTTGCCGGAGAAGGGCGCCGGCGCATGAGCCCGCATGATGCGGCGGTGCGCGGCATTGCCCGCACCTTTCAGAACATCGCCTTGTTCAAAGGCATGAGTGTGCTCGACAACGTGCTCACCGGACGCACCCTCAAGCGTCGCAGCAGCTGGATCGAGCAGGCTCTGCGCATCGGCCGCGCCGCTGGCGAGGACGACCGCCAACGTGAGGCCGCCGAGCGGATAATCGACTTTCTGCACATCCAGCCCTGGCGCGACACCCTTGTCGGCAAGCTGCCCTATGGCTTGCAGAAACGGGTGGAACTCGCCCGTGCCCTGGCCGCCGAACCGCGTTTGCTGTTGCTGGACGAACCGATGGCCGGGATGAACGCCGAAGAGAAGCAGCAGATGAGCCGCTTCATCGTCGACATCAACCGTGAGTTGGGCACTACGGTGGTGTTGATCGAGCACGACATCGGCGTGGTCATGGGCATTTGCGATCACGTGGTGGTGCTCGACTACGGCCGCAAGATCGGCGACGGCCCACCCGAAGAAGTGCGACAAAACCCCGAGGTGATCGCCGCCTACCTCGGCACGCGCCACTAACCCCTGGGTCGATATCGCCGCCAGCCGCCTGGTGGCCAGGAACCCTTTGCCCGCAAAACAGGAAGGCTCATGGAATTTTTCTTAGAGGTGTTGATCGGTGGGCTGCTGGCCGGGGTGATGTACGCCCTGGTGGCCATCGGTTTTGTCCTGATCTACAAGGCCTCCGGCGTCTTCAACTTCGCCCAGGGGGCGATGGTGCTGTTTTCGGCGCTGACCTTTGTCAGCCTCTTGGAGCGCGGGGTGCCGTTCTGGCTGGCGTTTGTCATTAGCCTGGCGGCGATGGTGCTGCTGGCGTTGGCGGTGGAGCGGGTGGTATTGCGTCCGCTGGTCAACCGCTCGCCAATCACCTTGTTCATGGCCACCCTCGGCTTGTCCTACGTGATCGAAGGGGGCGCCCAGGCGCTGTGGGGCGCCCAGGTGCATGGCCTGGAACTGGGCATCAGTGACGAGCCACTGGAACTGGGCGGCATGCTGTTGTCGCAGTTCGACATTTTTGCCGCCGTGACCGCTGCGCTGCTGGTGTTGGCGCTGTCGCTGCTGTTCAACAAGACCCGTATCGGTTTGTCGTTGCGTGCCGTGGCCGATGACCCGCTGGCGGCGTTGGCCATGGGCATCCGCCTCCAACGGGTGTGGGTGCTGGTGTGGGCGGTGGCCGGGTTTGTCGGTCTGGTGGCCGGCCTGCTCTGGGGCGCGCGGCTGGGGGTGCAGTTTTCGCTGTCGCTGGTGGTACTCAAGGCATTGCCGGTGCTGATCATCGGCGGTTTTACCTCGATCAGTGGGGCGATTGTCGGCGGCTTGATCGTCGGCGCCTCGGAGAAGCTGGCCGAGGTGTACCTGGGCCCCGTCATCGGCGGCGGTATCGAGAACTGGTTTCCCTATGTGCTGGCGTTGCTGTTCCTGCTGGTGCGGCCGGCCGGGCTATTTGGTGACCGCGCGATCGAGCGGGTTTAAGGAGAGGCGTGATGTTTTATCAGGAAGCTGGTCAGTTCAGTACTCGCTATGCCCAGGACCGCCGGGTGTTTCGCCTGCGGCAGGACCGTTACGGCTTGGTTGCCTTGCTGCTGTTGGCCTTTGTAGGTGTGCCGTATCTGGGTAACGACTATTGGTTCAGCGCCATTCTGATTCCGTTTCTGGTGCTATCACTGGCCGGGCTGGGGCTGAACCTGCTGACCGGCTATGCCGGGCAGTTGTCGCTGGGCTCGGCGGCCTTCATGGCTGTGGGCGCCTTTGCCACTTACAACGTTGAACTGCGGGTGCCGGGCTCGCCGTTATTGCTCAGCATGGCCCTGGGCGGGGGAGTGGCAGCGCTGGTGGCGGTGCTGTTCGGCCTGCCGAGCCTGCGGATCAAGGGCTTCTATCTGCTGGTGTCGACCCTGGCGGCACAGTTCTTTGTGACCTGGGCGCTGACCCGCTTGAGCTGGTTCTCCAATAACAGCGCCTCGGGGGTGATCAGTGCACCGCGCCTGGAGATACTCGGGGTGGATTTGAACTCACCGGTGGGCCGTTACCTGCTGACGTTGGGGGTGGTGGTGGCGTTGTTCTGGCTGGGCAAGAACCTGGTGCGCAGTGAACTGGGACGCAACTGGATGGCCGTGCGTGACATGGACACGGCCGCTGCAGTGATGGGCATTGCGTTGCTCAAGACCAAGCTGCTGGCGTTTGCCATCAGCGGCTTCTTTCTCGGGGTGGCCGGAGCGCTGTGGGCCTTCACTTACCTGGGCACCGTGGAGCCCCACGGTTTCGATCTGAATCGGTCCTTCCAGATCCTGTTCATCATCATTATCGGTGGCCTGGGCAGCATCCTCGGCAACTTCCTGGGCGCGGCGTTCATTGTGCTGTTTCCGGTGCTGCTGTCGAACCTGGTGGCCTTGTTGCCGGCCGGGCTGATCGATGCCGGGCAGATAGAAAACCTGCAGAAGATGGCATTTGGCGCCCTGATCATTGTGTTCCTGGTCAAGGAGCCGGAGGGCCTGGCGCGCCTCTGGCAGAAGTTCCGCGAGCGCGCTCGGTTGTGGCCCCTGCGCTACTGAGCAAACCGGCGCAGGCATGGACTGCGCTTCGATCCTCCTGCGGCAAACGTGCGATTGAATCATTGATAAGGAAAATACCGATGTTGAAACGATCTCTACTCAGTAGCCTCGCCCTGGCCGTCAGCCTGAGCGTTGCCACATTGACTGCGCAGGCGGATAACGAACAGTACTTCCCGCTGCAGAGCTATCGGGTCGGTCCTTATGCCGCCGGTGGTACCGGGTTTTTTGGTGGTTTTATCGACTACCTCAAGTACGTCAATGCCAATGGCGGGGTCAACGGCGTCAAGCTGACCTGGAGCGAGTGCGAAACCGAATACGTGGTCGAGAAGGGCGTGGAGTGCTACGAGCGTCTGAAAAAAGGCCTCAATGGTGCGCCGGCTGCCGCCACTAACCCGCTGTCGGTGGGCATCGCCTATGCCACCCTGGAGCGCTCGACCGCGGACAAACTGCCTTTGATCACCATCAACCACGGCCGCACTGACTCCACTGACGGCAGCGTTTTCCCCTATGTCTTCCCGTTGCAGCTGAACCCGTACTCCGAAGTCTCGGCGATCATCAACTACATCGGCCAGCAGGCCGGGGGGCTGGACCAGCTCAAGGGCAAGAAGATAGTCACCCTGTATCATGGCTCGCCCTACGGCAAGGAAACCAATGAGGTGTTGCAGACCCTGGCCGACAAGTACGGGTTCAAGCTGACCCTGCTGGAAGTGCCCCATCCGGGTAACGAACAGCAGTCGCAATGGCTCAACATTCGCCGGGAAAAACCCGACTGGGTGATTCTGCGAGGCTGGGGCGTGATGAACCCGGTGGCGTTGAAAACCGCGCAGAAAGTCGGCTTCCCGGCGGATCACATCATCGGCAACATCTGGAGTAACTCCGAGGACGATGCCGCACCGGCCGGTGCCGCCGCCAAAGGCTTTATCGCGATCACCACGCACCCCACGGGCACCGATTTCCCGGTCCTGCAAGGCATCCAGCAGCAGGTGGTGGCCAGGGGCAATGGTGACCTGGCCGATCCGAAACGCTTCGGCACCGTGTATTACAACCTCGGTGTGGTGAACGGCATTCTCAATGTCGAAGCGGTGCGCATTGCCCAGGAGAAATTCGGCAAGCAACCGCTCACCGGCGAGCAGGTGCGCTGGGGCTTCGAGCACCTCAAACTGGACGATGCCCGCCTCAAGGAGCTGGGTGCACTGGGCTTGGTGCAACCATTGCAGCTGTCGTGCTCGGACCATGAAGGGGGCGGTGCCGTGCGCTTCCAGCAGTGGGATGGCAGCCAGTGGAAACTGATCAGTGACTGGGTGCAGGCCGACCGTGCCTTGCTCAGGCCGATCATCGAAGCCTCGTCGCACCAGTACGCCAAGGAAAAAGGCATCACACCGCGCGATTGCAGCCAGGACAGCTGAGATGTGAATCGGGTCGGGGAGGCGTCCCCAATGCTTTTCCGTTAAGGCAATGTCTGCTCAATACACATCCCGTGGCGAGGGAGCAAGTCACTCGCCACAAGTCACTTGTTTCAAGCTTTTATTAATTGAACAGCATGGGGATAGGCGTATGAACCAAGTACCGATCTTGCGGATCGACGCGATTGAAGTCCTGTACGAACAGGCCATCCTCGCGGTGTGCGGGGTATCGCTGGCGGTACCGCAAGGGCAGATCGTGGTGTTGCTGGGGGCCAACGGTGCCGGCAAGAGCACCACCTTGAAGGCCGCCTCCAATCTGGTGCGCGCCGAGCGGGGCGAGGTAGTGCAGGGGCGGATCCTCTATCGAGGCGAGGATGTCACCCGTAGCACGCCCCATAGCCTGGTGGCCAGCGGCCTGGTGCAGGTACTGGAAGGCCGGCATTGCTTTGCCCAACTGACAGTGGAAGAAAACTTGCTGACGGGTGCCTTTGCGCGTCAGGTGTCCCGCGGGCAACTGAAGGCCGATCTTGAGCGTATCTACAGCCAGTTTCCGCGCCTCAAGCTGCGGCGCAAAAGCCTGGCCGGCTACACCTCCGGCGGTGAACAGCAGATGGTTGCGCTCGGGCGGGCGCTGATGGCCCGGCCGCAGCTGGTATTGCTGGACGAACCTTCGATGGGCCTGGCACCGCAGATCGTCGAGGAGATCTTCGAGATCATCCAGCAGCTCAATCAGCGCGACGGCGTGAGCTTCCTGATTGCCGAGCAGAACATCAACCTGGCCCTGCGTTACGCCCAGTACGGCTACGTGCTGGAAAGCGGCCGGGTTGTCAGCGAAGGCACGACCGGGCAGTTGGCCGAGCGCAGTGATATTCAGGACTTCTATCTGGGGGGCGGGACAGCGGGTAAAGGAGCTGCTGCTTGACCGCCACCAGTCAGATCGACAGGTTGACCACTTTGACCGTCTGGGCGTCCTGTACCGGGCGGCGTTTGTTCACCACCAGTTCACCGACCTTGATCAACATCGCGCGGGTGATGTTGCGACTCAGCCCCAGCAAGCTGGCGGTGTGCACCTGGTTGTAGTGGCAGAAGCGATAGGCCGCGCGCAACAGCGCTTCCTCGACCCGCTCGTGGAGGGCGCCGCTTTCTTCCTCGAACAGCTTCTTGAAGGCTTGCTGCAACAGGGCGTCGGCACTGTCGTCCTGGACGGTATTGCTGGCGTCCAGGCGTTCGATACGCAGGTTGGACAGGTGCAAGTCCTGGACGCGGATCAGATTGTTACGGCAGATCAGTAAGGTGTGGTGAATGACGTTTTCCAGCTCGCGAATATTGCCCGGCCATGAGTAATTCACCAGCTTCTGTTCGGCTTCGGTATCCAGCACCACTTCGCCATAGCCCAGCCGACGACTGTACTCGGCGATGAAGTGGCGGATCAGCGGCAGGATGTCGCCCGGTCGCTCGCGCAGCGGGCTGAGTTCCAGGCTGACCACGTTTAGCCGGTAATAGAGGTCTTCGCGAAAGTGCCCGGCGTTGATGGCTTTTTCCAGCTGCACGTTGGTCGCAGCCAGCACCCGTACATCGATTGGGATGCTTTTGCGTGAACCCAGGCGAACCACTTCACGCTCCTGCAGCACCCGCAGCAACTTGACCTGGATTGGCATCGGCAAGTCGCCGATTTCGTCGAGGAACAGCGTGCCGCCGTTGGCTTCCTCGAACCAGCCGGCTTTGGCGCTCAGGGCGCCGGTGAAGGCGCCTTTTTCGTGGCCGAACAGTTCGGCCTCCACCAAACTTTCGGAAAACGCGCCGCAGTTGACCGCGATAAACGGTTTGTTGCGACGAGCGCTGAGGTTGTGCAGGTGACGGGCCACCAGCTCCTTGCCGGTCCCGGTTTCGCCGATGATCAACACGCTGGCATCACTGGGCGCAACCTGTTGCAGGTGCGCCAGCAGCGCCTGTGATTTCGGGTCTTCGAAGACTTGCGCGGTGGCGCGTATCGAGGTGGCCAAGGCTGGTGAGGGCGGCAGCGTGAGTAGTTGCATGGTCGGGCCTATGAGTAAAAGGACGGAGTGGGCAGCGCCGTGTTGAGCGCCCAGTCACCCAGTTCATGGAGCTTGTAGTCCACGGGGTCGTGCAGGGTCTGGGTGCGCAGGTTGCGCCAGTGACGATCAAGGCGCAGCGCGGCATGGGTGGCGCGGGCGCCGGTCACTTCAAACAGGCTGCTGGTCAGGTCCAGGCCGGTGCGGGTGGCGGCGACCTTGGCGGTGGCAATGGCCAGGGCCAGTTGGCCACGTTCCTCGGCGGCGAGTTGGTGCTCCTTGCTCCAGGCTTGGTCGAGCAGGGCGTTGGCTCGTTCAGTGAGCAGGCGCACGCTTTCCAGCCCGACCCAGAATTCGCCGTAATGGCGCAGGACATAGGGGTCCTGATTGGCCTGGCTGACGTTGGCCTTGAACCAGGGGCGCGTTTCCTTGAGGGTGTAATCGCGGGCCTCTTCGAACGCGCCCTCGGCAATGCCGAGGAAGATATTGACGAAGGTCAGTTGGGCGATCAGCGGGCGCAGGCAGGCAAAGGGCGTGCTCAGCGGGCCGGGATCGAGCAGCAGCTCATTCTCTTCCACGCGCACCCGTTCGAAGGTGGCGCTGCCGCTGTCGGTCTGCCGTTGGCCGATGTTGTCCCAGTCGCCGTGCAAGGTGATGCCGGTGCGGTGGCTGGGAATGGCGGCGATCAACAGCTTGCCGCTGGTGGATTCATCCAGCGCCGAGGCAATCAGCATTTCCGAATCGGCGGAGCCGGAGCAGAAACTCTTGCGCCCGGAAAACTCGCGATAGCCGGCAAACTTTTTCGACAGGGTGCGGGTGTCCAGCGGGTTAAGGGCATTACCCCAGAACCAGTTGTTGCGCGCGGTCTGTTCGAACCAGGGCTGCCACTGTTCGGGCCGGGAAAACAGCCGCACCGTGGCCAGCATCAAGTGCTGGAAGCCGAACACGTGGGCGATCGAGCTGTCGATCCTGGCGAATTCGCGCACCACTTCCAGGGTGTCGCTCCAGCTGGCGCCAAGGCCACCGTACTGCTGGTCAATTTTCATCGCCAGCAGACCGCTACGGCGCAACTCGTCGCGCTCGGCTTTCGGCGTGCCGCCCAGATGGTCGCGTTCGGCGGCGGTTCGGGAAAACTCGGCGGCGAGCGTCCGAGCGATCTGCAGCGGGGTTTCAAGTTTGGATGTATGGATAGCGGTCACAGGCTGTTCCTCAGGCTGTTTTCCGCAGGTCGGCGGCATTGGCGGTGAACAGCGGTGCGGCCCGTTCGACTGCCAGGCGGATGCGTGTTTTCAGCGCTTCGCTGCTGATCTGGTAATTCGTGAAATCGGCCTCCGAGGCATACACGCCCAGGGGTAGGGTCACCGACTGGAAGAAGCTGAACAGCGGGCGCAACTGGTGATCGATTACCAGCGCATGCCGGTCGCTGCCACCGGTGGCGGCCAGCAACACCGGGGTATCGATCAATGCGTCCTGGCCAATCAGGTCGAACAGGTGCTTGAACTGGCCCGGGTAGGCACCACGGTAGACCGGTGCAGCCACCACCAGCAGGTCCGCCGACTCAATCGCATTCAACTCGTACTCAACAGTTTTCGGCAGCTCCCGACGGGATATGGCGCTGCCCAGCGGGCGGACAATGTCACCCAGCTCGATGATGCGGCTTTCGATTGGCAGGTACTGGCTCAGCTCAGCAACGATGGCTTGGACCAGTACCAGGGTGCGTGACGGACGATAGGTTCCACCGGAAACGGCGACGACTTTAAGTGGAGTGCTCATGGGGTCTGTTCCTGTTCGAGTTGCGGGATGTGCAGCCATCAGAGCAAGAGTTGTTCCATGGTTAAAATAACTATAAAAAACAATAAGTTAGTCTATTGCTTGGTCTCGGCTGCTGTTGTCTGGGCAGCTAACTGTTGAGCGACTGTTGCGTGAGCAGCAATGGCGCTGCTGTTTGTCGGGCAACACTGTGGCATCCATGAATTGAATGTAAGTGATCTAAAAAACATCTAATAAATACTTTTTGGTTATTAGCTTAAGGCTTTGTCGGGCTGTCAGTGCCAGGGGAGCAGCTTTTGGCAGGCTTTAGCCGGCCGAAATCAGTGGGTAATGTCTCTCGGATCGGCCAAGTGTTGCTCAGACAATAGCGGTTCAACATCACTGTTGGGTGGGCAACAGTGGGTGGACCAAAGCGCATGGCATTCACCTTCCACCGTCGCCGCTCAGGTGGTTGTGCACGCTGCCTGCAGCCCGCAACGCAGGGTTTCAGGGCTTCTGGTATGGCTCTTGCTCAGGCACCTGACTCTCCAGCAACAGTGCTGATCAGGGCGCCACAGAGTGCTCGCTTCCTATATCTGCCGGCCGATGTGCCGTGCGCCTTGTGATCCAGCCCTGTATCACTCCCTGAGGCCCGTACCATGAATTTGGATATTTTCTGGTTTCTCCCCACCTCCGGTGACACCCGCTACCTGGGTAAGTCCGAGTCCGGCCGCCCGGCCACCAACCAGTACATGCGGCAGATTGCTGTGGCTGCGGAAAGCCTTGGCTACGACGGCCTGTTGATTCCCACCGGCAGCAGTTGTCTTGATCCCTGGGTCACCGCTGCCAGCCTGGTACCAGTGACCAGCCGGATTAAATTGTTGGTGGCCTTGCGCACGTCAATCAGCAGCCCGACCGTAACGGCACGTCAGGCTGCCAGCCTCGACCAGGCCCTGGGTGGGCGCCTGCTGCTCAACGTGGTCCCCGGTGGCGATGCGGCCGAGCTGGCCGCCGAGGGCGTGTACCTCAAGCACGATGAGCGCTATGAGGCCGCCGATGAGTTCCTCACCGTCTGGCGTCGGGTATTGCAGGGTGAAACGGTCGACTTCGAGGGCAAGCACATCCATGTGAAGCGGGCGCAGAATTTCTTCCCGCCGGTGCAGAAGCCCTATCCGCCGCTGTACTTCGGTGGCTCTTCGCCGGCTGCCCACGAGCTGGCCGCCAAACACGTGGACACCTACCTGACCTGGGGCGAGCCACCGGCCGCGGTGGCCGAGAAGATCGGCGATGTACGTGCCCGCGCCGCGAAGCACGGCCGCACAGTGCGTTTTGGCGTACGTCTGCACGTGATCGTGCGTGAAACCAACGAGCAAGCCTGGGCCGCTGCCAACGAACTGATCCAGTACCTGGACGACGAGACCATCGCCCAGGCCCAGGCCAACTACGCGACCATGGACTCCGAAGGCCAGCGCCGCATGGCTGCGCTGCACGGTGGCTGTCGCGATCAGCTGGAAGTCAGTCCCAACCTGTGGGCCGGTGTCGGCCTGGTGCGCGGCGGTGCCGGTACTGCCTTGGTCGGTGACCCGCAGACCGTCGCCGCCCGGCTGCAGGAATACGTCGACCTCGGCGTCGACAGCTTCGTGCTCTCAGGTTATCCGCACCTGGAAGAGGCCTACCGCTTCGCCGAACTGGTGTTCCCGTCGTTGCCCGGTAAACAGGCGGTGACCGTCAATGAGGTGCTCACGGGCGGAGCCTTCGATGTGCGAGCCAAGACCAAACAAGAGGAAACCGCGGTATGAAAGTGATCGACATGCGCTGCCGGCCGGCCTATCTGCACGATTTCTTTGGCGCCAACCCGGGCTCGGCGGGCTACGCCACCGCGCGCTGGCTGAATCGCCGCGTCGGAGCTCGCGGCAGCGACGAGCATTTTGCCCGCTCGCTGACGCCAGAGGGTTTTATTGCCGAAGTCCGAGAAGCCGGTTTGAGCCAGGCGGTGGTGGTGGGGCGACACACCCCTGGGCAACACCTGCCGAATGATTTCATCCACGAAATCACCCATCCCCATCAGGAGCTGCTGGGTATCGCCGGGGTTGACCCGACGCTTCAGGGTATCGATGGCGCTATTGCCGAAATCGACCGGGTGATTGATCAACTCGGTCTGGTCGGTATCGGCCTGGAGCCGGGTTTCGCCGTGCCGGCACGGCATCCGGATGACCCGCTGTACTTTCCCCTCTACGAACACTTGTCGCGCCGTGGCATTGCGCTGTTCCTGATGAGCGGACCGACCACGCCGGATCCGGCCTTCAACGACCCTGGCCGCCTGGCAGCGGTGGCACGAGCGTTTCCCGAACTGAAAATAGTCTGTTACCACGGCTACTGGCCGAACGTGGCGCAACTGCTGGGCGTAGCTTTTCGCTATGAAAACATCTTCGCCGTGCCAGACATGTACCTGTTCCTGCCGGGCAGCGAGGCCTTTGTCGCAGCAGCCAATGGCTTTCTGGGCGACCAACTGTTGTTTGGCTCGTCCTACCCGTTCCGGCCGATCCGCCAGTCGATCGAGGATTTTCAGGCGCTGGGGTTCAAGGATCAGGTGCTGGATAAGTTGCTTTATGGGAATGCGGCGCGGTTGTTAGGGTTGAGGAGGTAGCCTTGAATCGACGCCTGCCGTTTCGACGGACGCCCAATCGGGCTATAGAAGTCGGCGAGGTAATGGCGCGGGTCGCCCAGCAGCGCGTTGACGCCGACGGCACGCTCGTTCAGTTCGGCGACTTCCAGGCTCAGTGCGCGCACCTCGTCTTTCTGCATCCGACGCTCTTGCAGCAATTGCTCGACGCTGGTCAGGATGCGTCGCAACAACGGGTTGTTCGACGACAACGGCGTGCTCGCCTGGTCAGGCTGGTCCAGTCTGTCGGCGAGCGGAGCCAATACCCAGTGGGTTGTCCGGCTGAAAAAAACATGGAGCACCTCTACCTGAGTGAAGTGATGTCAGCCGCCAGGGGCTGCGGTGGACGTACCGACAACGACTGCGAATCAAACACTGTCGCCCCCGGCAGGGCTTGCCAGGCCAGTGGGCCGGCGGCGATTTCCCGGGTACTGAGCAGGCAGTGGTCAAGCTCGCGCTGTAAAACCTCGGTGTCGAGGCCCTGGCCGATGAGCACCAATTCCTGGCGACAATCACCGACCACGTTGTCCCACTTGGCCATGATGCTCTGGAGCCGGTATTCATCCCGTGGCCATTGCGACGGATCGATAAAGTTCCACCAGTGGCCGACATAGTCCCACTGGAACTGCCCGCCGCTCTGCACCAGCATGCCGGTTTCCAGGTGCCGGCTGGCGAGCCAGAAATAGCCTTTGCTGCGCAACAGCCGTCCGTTGCGCCAGGGGCGCTGGAGAAAGTCGAGCAAGCGCTGTGGGTGAAAGGGTGTCCGCTCACGGTAGACCCAGGATGTCACACCGTAGGTGTCCGCTTCGGAGGCTGGCGCGTCGGTCGCCTCCATTTTCCTCATCCAGCCCGGCGACGCGGCAAGGCTGGGTAAATCAAACAGATGGGTGCCGAGGATGCTCGACAGCGCGACTTGACCGTGGGTCATCGGCAGGATCCGCGCGCCGGGGTTCAGGCCGGCGAGAATGGCGTGCAGTGCCTGGTAACCGGCGTCATCGATCAGGTCCAGTTTGTTGACGAGAATAATGTTGGCGTACTCCACCTGCTCGATCAGAAGGTCGGCCAGATGGCGCTCCGGCGCGTCTTCCATGGCATCCGCACGGGCCACGGTATCCGGCGACTCGAGCAGCGCCTGAAACTGGCTGCCATCGACCACCGTCACCAAGGTGTCCAGGCGTGCCAGTTCGCTGAGGCTGAAGCCTTCGGTGTCAAGGAAGGCGAATGTCTCCGCCACCGGCATCGGCTCGGAGATCCCGGTGGATTCAATGAGCAGGTAGTCGAAACGCTGCTGACGTGCCAGATCACTGATCTGCTCCAGCAAATCGGCGCGCAGTGTGCAGCAAATACAGCCGTTGCTCATCTCGATTAACTCATCGCGACCACGGTGCAGCGACACGTCGCGCTGCACCGCTTCGGCATCGATGTTGACTTCGCTCATATCGTTGACGATGACCGCGACTCTCAGGCCTTCGCGATTGCGCAGGATATGGTTCAGCAGGGTGGTTTTGCCGGCGCCGAGGAAGCCCGAAAGGACCGTCACCGGCAGTCGGCCCGCCTGGGCGCCGTCAATCATGCGTTCACCGCTTTTGCGCTGGGCGCCTTGTCGAGGTAGCTTTCAAAAAGATCGACCACCACGAAACCATCGTCCGCCGCGTCGCCCCAAAGGTCTTTCACACGAAATTCGACGTGGTAGGTCGGCTGATGCGCCGCGCTCACATCGCCATGGCCGATGGCATCCGGGAAGGGCCACTGTTCTGACGTGCGGTGCAGGATCACGCCTTCCTTGCCGCGTACGTAGGCCGGCATGCGGATATGCCCGGCCACATATTCGTCGCGAACGACCACCCGATCGCCCACCTCGAAGGGGGGCCGACCGGTGATCGCCTGGCGACCGCCCGCGTGGGCGGGGTTCGCCAGCTTGAAGTGAGAGCCTAGGGCCTCATCAAGTTCTGCCTGGGTAATCACGCCTGTTTCTACCAGCAGGGTCGCGGTGGCGATGATGTAGCGCTCGTAGTATTGCGTGCCGACATGTTGGCGAACATCCAGGCGTTCGACGGCGTGGCGCACTTCGTCGACGCTGAATTTTTTCAGGTGATCGACGCCGATGAACATCAAGCTGTAGGCCAGGTGTTCCCAGTCCTGCTTGAACACCTGTTTGTAGCTCAGGCTATTGATGGTGTGCGGGACTTTGCCAAAGCCTTGAAAACCGCCGAGATCGTGAAAGCCATCCATTGTGAATACCTCTGAAAAGTGAAAGAAACCCAGCGCCCTGGCTACGCTACCTGCGGCAGCGCCACGCCGATCAGGACGTCCTTGGTGATCAGGGCCCGCAGGGCCTCTTCATCCATGCCCTCACTGCCCTCGGGTCGTACCGGCAGCACCAGATAGCGGCTTTCGGCACTGGTGTCCCACACTTTGATGGTGGCTCCCTCTGGCAGCTCGGTGCCCAGTTCCCGCAGAACGGTGCGCCCTTCGCGGACCAGGCGGGCACGGAATTCGAAGCCCTTGTACCACTCCGGCGGCAGGCCGAGGACGGGCCAGTTGGTGCAGGAGCACAGGCTGCAGACGATCACGTTTTTCAGCGTGGGGGTGTCTTCCAGGGCGACGATGTATTCACCTTGTGGGCCGGTATAGCCGAATTGCGCGCAGGCAGCGGTGCCGTCCTTGAGCAGCAGTTCACGAAACTGCGGGTCGACCCAGGCCTTGGCCACCACGCGAGCGCCATTCTCCGGGCTCCAGTCGTGGGCCATGAGTTGGGTCAGCTGTTCGATATAGCCGGCGGGAATCAGCTCCTTTTGCTTGAGCACCTGGAATAGGGCGCGGGCTCGCTCGCCTGGGGTCGAGGTGGTTTTTTCATCGGTGTTCATCAGTTAACTCCTCATCGTTGAGCGTTTAAGCAGCGCCTGGGGTGTTTGTTTTTGTGCGCTGCGCGGGAACCGACCGGTTAATTGTTTTTCCAGTCAACGGACGCTTCGAACGCTGCGGCCGCCTGGTAAATCGTGCCTTCGGCATAGTGCTTGCCCACCAGCATGAGCCCGACCGGCAGGCCGTCCACCAGCCCGCAGGGAATCGACATGGCCGGATGGCCGGTGATGTCCTGGGCTGAGGCGTTGCCGATCATTTCCAGCGCCCGGGCCACGTATTCCGTGATCGAGCAACCGGGTTCCGGATGAGGCTGGGCGATGATCGGCACGGTCGGCATCACCAGCAAGTCGTAGCGCGCCAGCGCCGCGTCGTAACCGGCCCGGGCCATGCGTGTGAGATTCTGCGCCTTGGCGTAGAAACGGCCGTTGTAGTGCTTGATGCCGTATTCACCGACAAACATGCACAGCTTGAGAGACGCGGACAGCTGATCCGCCTGCTCGCGCCACCCGGCTTGCTTGTCCAGCAACGTGAGGTCGTACAGGCCTTTCCAGTTAAAACCGGCGCCATTGCCGTGCATCATCTGCATTGTCAGGCCTTCACAGCCGATGGGGAGCCACAGCGAGCCGGCGATCTTGTGCTCCGGCACGGAGACTTCCTCGACATGCGCGCCGAGCCGCTCCAACTGGGCGATGGCGTTACGCACCGATGCAGTTACGCGCGGGTCCTGGTTGGCCAGCTGGAAACCTTCCTGCAGGATGCCGATCCTGAGCCCTTGCACGCCACGGTCCAGGTAATCGCTGTAGGTGTCGACCCGGGGCGCGGCCTGGCGTGGGTCGAGGCCGTCGGCGCCGGCCATGACTTCCAGCATCAACGCGTTGTCGCGCACGTTGGCCGTGATGGGCCCGGCATGGTCGATGGTCGCTTCGATCGCCATGATCCCGGTGTAGGGCACCAGGCCGTGGGTCGGCTTCATCCCGTAAGTACCGCAGAATGCCGAAGGAATCCGAATGGAGCCGCCCTGATCGCCGCCGACCGCGAGATCCACTTCGCCGGCGGCCACCAGTGCCGCGCTGCCGGAAGAGGAACCACCGGAGGCGAAACCCTGACGATAGGGGTTATGTACCGGTGCGGGGTCAGAGGTGTGACTGCCACCGGACAGGCAGTAGTGCTCGCACGTGGCCTTGCCGAGAATGGTCGCCCCCGCATCCAGTAAGCGCGTGACCACGGTGGCATCGAACGACGGGACGAAACCTTCGAGTGGCGCGGCACCGTTCATCATGGGGACGCCGGCCAGGGCGATATTGTCCTTGAGCGCGACGGTTTTGCCCGCCAGCTTGCCTTGCGGTGCGCCGTTGACTTCGGTGCGGTAATACCAGGCGTTCAAGGGGTTGTGGGCCGCCGAAGGGCGGTAGCCGGAACTGCGCTCGTAACGGACGGGCGGCACGCAATCGGGCAGCTCGTCGATCAGGTCGTAGGCGTCGAAGCTCGACTGCATCAGGGCCAGGTATTCACTGGCTTGTTCACGGCTGAGCTGCATGTGCAGGCCGTTCGCGATGTCCAGTAAGTGTTCAAGGGTGGGACGAACGATTGCCATGGTGGGGCTGTCCTTATCGTGGTGGCCTGGGGTTCAAGATAATCCGTGCCTCTGCGCGGTGGCTTGGTTGAAAAAGACACCGACTTGGTTGAGCCGGACATCCTTGCGCCAGGCGCAGGAAGGGTGTCCGGCGGCTGTCTGCTGGACAGTTGGCTAGAACACGTGCGCGTAACGCAGGTTCATGCGGAAGTCCTCTTTGGCGCCGTTATCCACTGAAAGGTCCTTGCCCAGCTGCAGCTGGAGCTGGTCCTGGGGGGTGACGAATTTGGTGGCTGTCAGGCGGAAGTTGGTGGTGCCCATTTCGTCGTCCTGGTTGACACGCGCGACGCTGGTTTCACCGCCCCAGGTACGCCCGAAGCCGACGCCGAATGCCGTGGTGGCGTCTGGCATGTAACGGCCCATCACCTGGGCAGCGTAGGACACGTCCTGCTTGAGGCGGTCGCCATTGGCGCCGTAATCGGTGTTATCGCCATACCAAGTGGCACCGCCGACCAGGTCCATTGCCCACTTCTCCGTGAAGTGCTTGACGTAGGCGCTCTGCAGCTCGAATTTCCAGCGGTTCTCACCGAGGTTGAGCGCGTCGTTCTTGTCGTAGGTACCGGAAGGGACATACACATAGGGGGCGATACTGAGGGTGTCGCGGGCTTCGTTGAGCCGCCACTTGACCGGCGCGGTGAGGATCAAGTCGCCGACGCCCCGGGTACTGCCGAGTGTCGAGGCATCGCCGCCAGTGGAAACGTGCCCGAAGGGCAGGAGGAATTGCGGGTCGATGGTGACCGTTTCACTCAGCGCGTACACATGGAGCAGACGCAGGATGCCGACGTCCGAGCTCAACCTGAAGTCCGAGCTGGCCTTATGGCCATTGGCGTAGGCCGAGTCTGTGGTGGAGTGCTGGTAGTAAATCGCGCCGATGGTAGCGCCGACCGGGTATTGCTCGTAATCGCCAGGGGCCACCTCACCAGCGTTCGCGTGGAGTACGGGCAACAGCGTGGAGAGTGTCAGCAGACGGATCTTATTCATCTTTTATTCCTTGCACGGCAAGGCCGTGCCGCCCGGGCAGGGCGGCAAAACGGCAGAAATTCGGGGTTTTAGACGCCGGCCAGGTTCAGGATGCAGGCGATTGCGCGTCGCGCAGCATTCCGGTCTGCGGGTGACAGTTGATGTACTCGAACACCTGGCTCTTGGCGTCCGACACCGACACTTCGTGGTACAGCCGCAATTTCTTCAGGCCCGCCGCGACACGGAAGAAGGTCACGAAAATTCGCAGATGGGTGGGGTGGGATTCCGCCCAGCGTTCGAGCTTCTCGATCGAGCGCCAGTGACCGATGTTGTAGCTCACGTCGAGGAAGTTGCCGTCCAGGTCGATATTGCGCACGAAGCGGTTGCTGTAGCAGCCCAGGGGTTGGCCGTTGTCACGCAGGAAGTCCATGCCGTCCTGCAGGGTCGGCAGGATCTCGTCGAGGTACAGTGAACGTTCTTCAGCCTCGGCGTCCGCCCAGTCCTGGCCTGAGCGAATCAAGGCGAGGTTGTCATGCCCCATGATCACCACCCGGCCACCCTTGGCGGGATCACCCGCGACCACTTGCAGCTCGCTGGTGGGCATCATCCAGTCTGTCTGGGAGATCGGGAAGCGGTCGCGCATCGAGCCCCAGTAGCCGTGTTCTTCGATTTCACTACTGGTCGTATCCATTACCGCGCCGACGCCGGGCAGGTTGTCCTGGAAGGCGTACAGGGTCTCAAACTGCTCGGCGCGCGGGGCGCTGATTTCACGGAAATAGCCAAGGCCATCACTCAGCCGATCCGACGAAGCCCACCAGTCATTCACCTCCGGTGAACGCAACCAGCGACAGTGGGCCGCCGGGTCTTTCCAATACCCGACGACAATCAGATTGTCGAAACCGCTGTTGTCGGTGTGGTGGGTCAAGTCGTGGTTCTGCGGGCCATTGGCCAGGCTGAAACTGCCGACGATATGACGCATCGCCTGCAATGCGGCCTCGCGCTGTGCATCGCCTTGATACTGCACGCCGAAGTACCCCATCACTACTTGTTGCAGTTGCTCGTCAGCGCGTGCCACCCACATCGGAAACGGTGGCTGATACTCATCTGGCACGCGGCGGGACAGGGTGCGTGGGCATTTGAGATGTTTGTCGATTGCAGATTCCATCTTGAGCTCCTCGTTTTTTTTCAGGCAAGCGGTTTGGATTCACGCTTCGGCGGCGGGGTGCGCTTGGCGACCTGCCGTCGATGCAGCAGCTTCATGGCTCCCCATTCAATCAACCAGTAAGCCGACTCCTCAGGCACGAGATCGCGCATGTGCAGAAGCCAGGATGAGTCAGGCAATTGTTTTGAATATTGTCGGTCCATGGGAGGCCTCATCAGCAGGGGGATGAGCTGCTGTGAGGTGAAAATTAGGCTGGACGGCGATAGGCCGCTTTGTTCGTCAGGACAACCGTTTGGTTGTAAAAGACAACGCCGACACACGCGGCGCGGCCATGATCGGCATTGGTGCACCCACGCCGAATACGTCAGGCACTCTGCCTCTAAGTGGGGATTTTGAGGTGTTCTCGCGTCACGTTGGCCGGGCGAAAACCTCGATGGCAGTCTCTTCGCAGAGCCCTTCAGGATCGGCATGAATGCGCTTGGCCTGTTAATTGCTGCGATAAAGCCGTTAGAACTTCTCGCGCTCTTACTGCAAGGTTGTACTGAGGTCCGTGGCATGAACCCAAGCACTCAATATTCGACCCTCGCTGTCGCGGCCCCGCGCCGCTTTGATTATTGGAAGGAAGTGGTCTGCCGCCATTGCCTGGCGGCCGATAGCAAACCTTTGTCCCAGAGCAGTTTTGATGGCTCGCTTGCAGTCAATACCGTGGGTGATCTGGACATTTGTTCGCTGTCTGCACCCCTGCATTACTGGGAACGCTCCGAGCAGCATCTGCGCAGTGGTCCTTCCGAAGATTTATGGTTGGGGTTCTCTCGAAATGGCCACGGCCAGATTGAACAGGGCGGCAGAAAAGCCAACCTGGCGGCGGGCAATTTGTTTCTTTATGACGCAACTCAGGCGTTTCGATTCAGCTTCGGTGGCACTGAAAACCACCTGGTGCGCATTCCGCGAGCCTTGCTCGTCGAACGCCTGCCACGTATCGCCGATTACACCGCGATGGTTCTCGACGAGCGGCGTCCGGGAGTCATTCCATTGCGTGAAATGTTGCGTCAGGCCGCGAGTGCGCCGGCATCGTTGCAGGATGAGGCCATCTCGAACCGTTACTCCAGCGCTTTGCTCGACCTCCTTGTCATCAGCCTGGAACTCCAGGACTTGAAGATCAGTCACGATGAGCTGGATCTCTACGGCCGCATCATGAAGTACATTCAACGGCACTTGACCGAGCCGGACCTGTCGATTGAAGTCATCGCGCAGGCCCACAATGTGTCCACCCGCACCGTCACCCGAGCCTTCGCCCGTTACCAGAAGACCCCCGTGGCAGAAATCTGGAAAGAGCGCCTGAATGCCAGCCGTGAAGCGATCGAGCGCGGTCAGGTGCGCAGTGTGTCCCAGGCGGCGCTGGACTTCGGGTTTTCTGACTTCTCCCATTTCAGCCATGCGTTTCGCAAAGCATTTGGCGTTGCGCCCAATACCCTGTTGCATCGAAATTGAGTGATGCCCCGAAGGACAGTGCCCTTGCGCTTGAACGCTCTTCTGTGAAAGCGCAGGGTGTTTCCTGCGGGGCGTTCTGTTTGGACCGGGGGACATGGTGGACACATGTTCGGAGACATAGTGGACAGTTAACGAAGCCGTTTACCTGATATTACGGATCGGGCGTTCATCTCAATTTGTGCAATGCGATGCCTACCCAGTAGACATCGTGCTTGCCGTCCTCCAAGGTCCTGCGCAAGCCCACACGCTCACCGGTAAACGCCCGGGCCCAGCTTGAGCTCCTACCCTCACCAGTTGAGCTCCCCGTTGGCTTGCACTGTTCGCACTTCGTCATCATCGCCGTACTCCAGTTCCGCCGGTACCTCCTGATAGCACAGCTCGCTTTGCCGGTACCGGGAGGCAGGAACGTTAAAATCCAGAGCTTGGTGTGGACGTTGGTGATTATAGATTTCCCGCCATTGGTCTGTTACGGTCGACGTATATCTAATACTTTCAATCATGTTCAGACCACTTTGCACGTCAACCACGCCCCCCAGAAAAGGCTGCTGAAGAAACGGGTAGCGTCTCCAAATCCGGCGTCATGCAAGAGATTTTGAACCGCCGCCTCGGAATGTGGAGGATCAGCGCCTTGAAGGATTTTCCCAAGCTTGACCTTCACTTCATCCGGGCTGGCTCCATGCTGCCGCCACCGCTGCCCCCAAGCCGCAAGCAGTAGCGGCTGGCTGGCATAAGCGTATTGATTCCCCGCGACAATCAACGGCGCCCCCGGTTTTAGATGAGCCCGAATGGATCGTAAAATTTGTCGCTTGGTTTCATCTCCATCGAGATGATGGAGTACCCCGATCAAGGTCGCTGCGTCGTATGACTCGTCTGCTGCCAGGTCTTCAACATGCCCAAGATGCATGGCCGTTCTTTCAAGCAAGTTGTTTGCCTCTAATTGCTGCTTTGCAGCCTCCAACATCGGCTCGGACGGATTAACGGCCGTGAAGCGCCAACCCGGCTCAAGCTTGGCCATAGCAACAATTTCCTGCGCCGTACCGCCAGCGCCAACTACAAGTATTTTTGCCGAACGTGCAGTGCCCAGGCTTGCCGCCAGCATGCACGCCGCCAAGTCTTGGCAGGCGTCATATCCTGCTAGCGCAATACGGCTCTGTCGTCCGTACTCAATGGCTCGTGAGGTATCAAATTTTTCTGAGTTGAGAGGGGATGATTTCAAGGCGGTTCTCCATGTCCTGAAATCAAGCTACGCCAGACACAGCAATAATAAAAATTCATTAATTTTATGTGGAGCATTCCTGAAGGGAATGCATACCTCAAAAAATTGCATCGTCGGATCAAGTCCAATGGCTGTTACCCATGTTTGGACTATTCGAGCGTATTGCCTGATGGAGAGATGATCCGGGTCATCCACAGCGATCGGCAGTGCGCGTGGGTCGGGCGCAAGTCAAGGGGGGGAGGGACGCTTTGGTCTGGTCGTGCGGCGTTGGGAAGGTATGTATGATGACGCATCTATTGTTACCGATGGTCCCCATCCGCCGCTCAGAACCGCCCCGACGAGGCTATTGCAGCGGTGCACTTGTATTAAGGGGTCTATTTTATGGCCTACATGTCGTCCAAGCTCAGTGGTCAGTCGCCCGAAGTGTTTCACTTGGAGACTAGCGACACCAGTGGCTACGCCGTGGATTGGCACGCCCACGACTGTCATATGCTGCTGTTACCACGCCAGGGAGGGCTATTTCTGTCGACCGAAAGCAGCCAAACTTCTCACGTTTCGCCCCGGTTGTTTTCCTTTGTGCCGGCAGACTTTGCACACGCAACCCAAGCGGTTCCGGGGCGGGAGAAACATATGACCTTGTATGTCGATCCCTCTTACATCAAGCATCAAGGACAGATGAACGGTTACAGCGGTTTCGCCAAACAGGTAAATCGATCGGGGATCTGGCAAGGAACAGAGACGCTGGAAAGTATCTTGCGCCTGTACGACCAACTGCAAGGCAGTGCATCCGCGGAGGCCTTTCAGCGCCAATTACCCCATCTCAATCATCTGCTCTTCGAGGAGTGCGCGCGGGTTATCGCTTGTCAGCAGACTCAGCCGCAGCCGAGTGAACATCAGCAGCAGGCGACGCTGGTTCGCGACATACAGCGCTACATTCAGGAGAATCTGGAAACAGATTTGGATATTGAGTCGATTGGGCATGAGTTCCACCTGTCACGGCGTCACCTTACTCGTATCTTCAAAGACATTACGGGCGAAACCCTGCTGGATTTCACCAACCGCACCCGAGTGGAAACGGCCGCCCGGCTTGTTTCATGCACTTCACTATCGATCCTCGAAGTCAGCCTCGCGGTAGGCCTGGACTCCCCCTCATACCTTGCTCGACTGTTCAAGCGCCACCTGGGTCTAACCCCAAGCGGGCTACGCAAACCCCGCTAACGATCTGGCCCAAACGGGCGCATGGACGGCCCGATCAAGCGCTTTCGCCAAAATGATGCTGGCCACAATAGACCTCGTCTCCAACATTGAGAGGTCACAATGAACGACGTGGACGTTGTAGAAGTCTTCAAGTCCAGCCAGGGAGGCGACAAACGGGTATCCATCGCAATCGGTGCCGCCGGGCTTGGCGCTGAGCCGATCATGACGATGGCATGCGCCAATCTGCGACTCATAGCGACCAATAACGGGCCGGGCAGACTGAGTTATTGGCAGGAGCGAAAAGCAAAAGAAGTCATGATGGAAAACCTTGATTGCGGCATTCAGGTTTCGGCCGTAGCCAAGGAGTGTTCCTTGTCACGAAGTCATTTTTCCCGAGCTTTCAAGAATGCTACGGGCCACTCCCCACGTGATTGGCTTCAGCTTGCAAGATTAACCCGAGCGAAAGAATTCCTTGAGCAAACTGATTTTTCTATTTCTCAAGTGGGGTTGGAGTGCGGGTTTGCTGATCAAGCCCATTTCACCCGAATGTTCTCCAGTAAATTCAATATGCCCCCAGGAAAGTGGCGGACACAAAAAAAGTCCCAGCTGTAGGGGTGGATCCCCCCTGGAGAATCCATCAAGGCCACCACACCCGTCCGATTGTCAGTTGGACGGGTGTGGTGGGGGCTGCCATTGATAGCAGGCACTCCTTGTTGGTTTTCGGTCCGCTATTTTTGATGGCTTGAGCAGGTAAAGTCCGAAGGGTCGAACCGATCGGTTGTGTCCATCCGGATACTGCGCAGGCTCACCGTTTCCAGGTGTGACGCGTATAAAGGCTCCGAAAAATAGCTGATCAGGATGGAGCGTCGGCGTGCGCCGATCGAGTTCAGACTGCCCGCATGCACTAAATCGGCATCAAACACCAGGATGTCACCCGCGGAGCCTGAAAGCTGCACGGACCGGGACTCATCATTGAAGTCGTATGGCGGCGCTTCCTGGTCAGGGCGATGGCTGCCGGGAACGATACGTGTTGCGCCGTTCTCGGGGCCATAATCGTCGAAGTAAGCAATAGCGTTCACAATGTCGCCTGGCCGTTGGACCGACAAGTCGCGGTGCAGCTGCTGATGACCGCCACCTGCAAGGGGCTCGCGACCCTCCACCTGCGAGAGGAAAAACCGCTCTCCGATCAGCTCACCAACCACCGTCAGCAGCTCCGGCAGACGACACACCGCCTGAATCTTCGAATCAGAATCCAGCAGCGAATGGCGCCAATCCATGCCACGCGGCACTGGCCATTGGTCCGCCGGCTTCACGCCCGCATCGAACACGGCACGAAGGTCACCCAGCCACTCGGCTGGGATCGCTCGACGGAGCAGCGCAAAGCCATCTCGATGGAGTTGTTCGCGGTCAGTCATCGATTCCTCAATTCCCTTGCCACCAACGCATCAAAAATCCTGCAGTTGCGCGCGCAACTGATGGACATCATAGAAGAACAAAATGGTCAGCCTGTTCTTCGCGCTCGTTCAGATCTGTTCCAGCAACCAGGTACGGAACGCGATAAGCGATGGCAACATCTCGTTGCGCGGCGGGTAGGTCAGGTAGTAACTGCGCTGGCTGGCGAACGGCTGGTCGAGGCTGATCAGCTCTGCGTTGGCCAACTCGTCGGCCACTAGAATACGTGGCACCAAACCGATGCCGATGCCAGCCCTGACGGCCTGGATCAAGTGCGAGGTGAGTTCGAAACTCGGCCCCAGCCGCATCATTCGATGGGGCAGGGCGTGGTGGCTGAACCACTCGCCCCAGACGTTAGCGTTGTTTGCGACGTTGAGCAGTGTCTGTGCGCCAATGCGCTCCGGCGTCCAGGCGTCGTGGAGCTCGGCCACTTCTGGAGAAATGATCACCATCAGTTCTTCGGTGTGCAGGCGATGGCTGATCAGACCCGGCAAATCGGCATTGCCGACGACGATCGCGGCATCGATACCGCTGGTTTCGAAGTCGATGGCGTCGATCCGGGAATTGATGTGCACCAGCATGCCGGGATGGGTTTTGTAGAAGTCATGTAGGCGCGGCAATAACCACTTCGAGCCGAAGGTCGGCAAGGTGGCCAGGCGCAGGGTGCCGCTGCCGGATTGATAAGCCATGGCTTGCAACGTGGCGCTGCGGATGCGTCCGAGCGCTTCGCTCATTTCCCGCTGGTAGAGACGACCGACATCGGTCAACTGCACTTGCCGGCCTTCACGGCGAAACAGCGTCAGGCCCAGTTGCTGTTCCAGCGCCTGGACTTGCCGGCTCACGGCGCTTTGGGTCAGTGACAGTTCCATCGCGGCACGGGTGTAGCTTTCATGGCGGGCGGCGGCCTCAAAGGCCAGCAGCAACGACATCGAGGGCGTGAGGTGACGGTAATTCATTCGTAAAAGTCATCGATAGCGGCAGGATTATCCGTTTGTCCGGCGCCAGAGCCTACAGGATCATTGGCGTAGCCGACGACCTGAGGCTGACCCATTAATGCTCAGGCGACAAGTGTTTTGATTTTTTCCCATGATTAGACCGACAAGAGAACAGCCTGCGATGATCGCTCAGTTGCCCACCGTTGCACTCGCGGCAGACTACCCGGAATTTCTTCAGGCCCTGCGCGCCAGCGGCTTTCGTGGCCAGCTCAGCGCCGACTACGCCACCCGCACCGTGCTGGCGACCGACAACTCGATTTACCAGCGCCTGCCGCAAGCGGCGGTGTTCCCCATGGACGCGGACGACATCGCACGCATCGCGACCTTGATGGCCGAACCACGCTTTCGCCAGATCAAGCTGACCCCGCGAGGCGGCGGCACCGGCACCAACGGCCAGTCATTGACCGATGGCATCGTGGTCGACTTGTCGCGGCACATGAACACCATCCTGGAAATCAACGTCGCCGAGCGTTGGGTGCGGGTGCAGGCGGGCGTGGTCAAGGACCAGCTGAATGCCGCGCTCAAACCCCATGGGCTGTTCTTCGCCCCGGAGCTGTCGACGTCCAACCGCGCCACCGTCGGCGGCATGATCAACACCGACGCCAGCGGCCAGGGGAGTTGCACCTATGGCAAGACCCGCGATCACGTGCTGGAACTGCACAGTGTGCTGCTCGGTGGCGAGCGCCTGCACAGCCGGCCTCTGTCCGACGCGGAGCTGGAAGTGGCATGCACGCAATCCGGCCGCATCGGCGAGGTGTACCGGACGGCGCGGCACATTCAGGAAACCCAGGCCGACCTGATCGAGTCGGTATTCCCGAAACTCAACCGCTGCCTGACCGGTTACGACCTGGCGCACCTGCGCGACGAGCACGGGCGTTTCAACCTCAACAGTGTGCTGTGCGGTGCGGAAGGTTCGTTGGGCTACATCGTCGAGGCCAAGCTCAACGTGCTGCCGATTCCCAAGTATTCGGTGTTGGTGAACGTGCGCTACAGCAGCTTCATGGATGCGTTGCGCGACGCTAATGCGTTATTGGCGCACAAGCCGTTGTCCATCGAAACCGTGGACTCCAAAGTGTTGATGCTGGCGATGAAAGACATCGTCTGGCACAGCGTCGCCGAGTACTTCCCGACGGACGCCGGGCGCGCGACGCTGGGCATCAACCTGGTGGAGTTCAGCGGGGAAGACCTGGCGGACGTAAATGCTCGCGTGGCGTCGTTCGTGGAGCATCTGCAGGCCGACACGACGATTGAGCGACTGGGCCACACCCTGGCCGAAGGGGCCGAAGCCGTGACCCGCGTATACACCATGCGCAAACGCTCGGTCGGGCTGCTGGGTAACGTTGACGGCGAGGTTCGCCCGCAGCCTTTCGTCGAAGACACCGCCGTGCCACCGGAGAAACTGGCTGACTACATCGCTGAGTTCCGCGCCTTGCTGGATAGCCATGGCCTGGCCTATGGCATGTTCGGTCACGTCGATGCCGGTGTGTTGCATGTACGTCCGGCGCTGGATATGAAAGATCCGGCCCAGGCCGCTCTGGTCAAGCCGATTTCCGATGCCGTGGCCGAGCTGACCCGGCGTTATGGGGGGCTGCTGTGGGGTGAGCACGGCAAAGGTTTGCGTTCGGAATATGTCCCCGAATTTTTTGGCGAGCTGTACCCGGCGCTGCAATCGCTCAAGGGCGCGTTCGACCCGCACAATCAGCTCAATCCCGGCAAAATCTGCACTCCGCCGGACGCCGCCCAAGGCTTGCTCAAGGTCAACGAAGTCACGCTGCGTGGTGACCTGGACCGGCAAATCGACGAGCGCGTCTGGCAAAGCTTCGGCTCCGCCGTGCACTGCAACGGTAATGGCGCCTGCTACAACTACGATCCCAACGATGCGATGTGCCCGTCGTGGAAAGCCACCCGTGAACGCCAGCATTCGCCAAAGGGCAGGGCCTCATTGATTCGCGAGTGGTTGCGTCTGCAAGGCGCGGCCAATATCGATGTACTGCAAGCGGCCCGAGGCAAATTGTCGTGGCTGAGCGGGTTGCCAGCTCGGTTGCGCAACAACCTGGCGCGCTCGCGCGGCGAGGCGGATTTCTCCCATGAGGTCTACGACGCGATGGCGGGGTGTCTGGCCTGTAAATCCTGTGCGGGACAATGCCCGGTCAAGGTCAACGTGCCGGAATTCCGTTCGCGATTTCTGGAGCTGTACCACGGTCGTTATCAACGCCCGCTGCGCGACTATTTGATCGGCTCGCTGGAGTTCACCCTGCCTTACATGGCCTACGCGCCAGGTGTGTACAACGCGGTGATGAGCTCGAAATGGGTGAGCCGTCTGCTAGAGCGACAGGTCGGTATGCTCGACAGTCCGTTGATCAATCGCCATAACCTGCAGGCCACGCTGACCCGCTGCAAGGTCGCTGTCGCCAGTGTGCCAGCCTTGCGCGAGCTCACTGTCGCGCAACGCGAGCGCAGCGTGGTGCTGGTGCAGGACGCCTTCACCCGGTACTTCGAAACCCCATTGCTGGCGAGCTTCATCCAGTTGGCGCATCAGCTGGGTTATCGGGTGTTTCTGGCGCCCTATAGCCCCAACGGCAAGCCTTTGCATGTGCAGGGTTTCCTCGGTGCCTTCGCCAAGGCGGCGATCCGCAACGCCCATCAGCTCAAGGCGCTCGCCGACTGTGGAGTGCCGCTGGTGGGCCTGGACCCGGCGATGACCCTGGTCTACCGCCAGGAATATCAGAAAGTACCGGGGCTCAACGATTGCCCAAAGGTCCTGCTACCCCAGGAATGGCTCTGCGATGCGTTGCCGGAAAATCCGCATCCGGCGACTGATACCTTCCGTTTGTTGGCGCACTGCACCGAGAAAACCAATGTCCCGGCCAGCACTTCGCAATGGGAAACCGTTTTTGCCCGGCTCGGGCTCAAGTTGACGACTGAGGCGACCGGCTGCTGCGGCATGTCTGGAACCTACGGTCATGAAGCCCGGAACCAGGACACCTCGCGGACCATTTTCGAGCAGTCATGGGCCGGCAAGCTGGACAAAAAGGGTGAGGCGCTGGCGACGGGATACTCCTGCCGCAGTCAGGTGAAGCGCTTCGCCAACACGCAATTGCGCCATCCACTGGAGGTTGTGCTAGAGCGCATTGTTCAGCCAGTTCGCTGATGCAAACGCTGCGGCTGATTGCACGCAGCATCAGTTCCTTGGCGCGGCGCTCCTGCCCGTCGGACGAGGCGCCCACGGGCGCGCCAAGGTGCATTGATGGTCTGGATTCACCTGTCAGGAGTGAGCCGGGTAATCCACGTATCCACGCTGATCGCCACCGAAGAAGGTGCTCGGATCCGGCGCATTGAGCGATAACCCGTCGCGAATTCGTCGTGGCAGATCAGGGTTGGCCAGAAACGGCCTGCCGAACGCGATGATGTCCGCGCGGCCGTCGATCAAGGCCTGTTCCGCCGTCTCGGGGTCGTAGCCACCGGCGATCATCAGCACGCCGTCCCACGCTGCACGCAGTTGGCCGATGATTGCATCCCAGCGCGGATCGAAGTTCTCGTCCTTGACGGTGCCAACGACGGCAGGCTCGACGAGGTGCAGGTAGGCCAGATTCCACTGGTTCAACGAACGTACGATGTGGCCGAACGTAGCTTGCGGCGTCTCATCGCCCATGCCCATGAAGCGTCCCATCGGCGTGAGGCGTACGCCCACGCGCTGCGCACCGACTTCGTCGACGACGGCAGCAACCACTTCCAATAACAGGCGCGCACGGTTTTCCAGGCTGCCGCCGTAGCTATCCTCGCGCTGGTTACTGTTGCTGTTGATGAACTGATCCAACAGATAGCCGTTGCCGGCGTGAATTTCCACGCCATCCATCCCGGCGTTCAGCGCATTGCGCGCGGCCCGGCGGTAGTCGTTGATGATGTCAGCGATCTCCGAGGTTTCCAGTGCCCGCGGAACCGGCACATCGCCCCACACACCGTTGCCATCCGCGTCGACGATGAACGTTTTGCCCGGCACGGGTAATGCGCTTGGGGCCACCGGGAGGGCGTTGTCGGGCTGAAAGCTTGGGTGCGACACGCGGCCCACGTGCCAGAGTTGCATGAAGATCAAACCGCCGGCCTCGTGCACCTGGCTGCTGACTTCGCGCCAGGCCTGTACCTGCTCATCGCTGTAGATTCCCGGGGTCCAGGCATAGCCCTGGCCCTGTCGGGAGATTTGCGTCGCCTCGGTGATGATCAACGCGGCGCTCGCACGCTGGCGGTAATATTCGGCGTTCATGGCCGTCGGGACATCGCCCGGTTGCCCGGCGCGTGAGCGGGTCAGCGGCGCCATCGCCACTCGGTGCGGGAGTGTGTATGGCCCCAATGCGATGGGTTGGAACAGTTGCTGCGTCATAGAATTTCTCCGGGTTTCGAAAAGAGGGAGCAGGGCGGCGATGGACGTTTGGCCAGGCACCGTATGGCCGTAAGTTAATCCGCTGCATGCCGCTTGATAATCCGCATCAGCCTCTACGCTGCATTGCGTGAAACGCAACGCTGCGCAGGGTCAGGACGGTTGCTCTGAGCGGGTCAAAGGAAGGTTCAGCCAGCGTCGGCCGGTAGCGTTCGCCACGGCATTGCCGAGGGCGGCGGCCATCGGTCCCTGGACGATTTCGGCGGCGCCGAGAAACGGCTGTCCCGGCTGGTCGAGCAGGTGCACGTCGACCTTTTTCGGCACCTGCGAAAAACGCAGGATCGGGTAGCCACTCCAGTCGTAGCTGCGTATGCCCCCGGCGTCATAGGCGACTTTTTCATAGAGCGTCCAGCTGGTGGACTGCACGATCCCGCCTTCCACCTGGTTGCGCAGGCCATCGGGATTGACGATTTGCCCGACGTCTACCGCCGTGACGACGTGATCGACCTGCACCTCGCCGGTCTGCGGATGTACGCGCAAGCGCACCGCGATCGCGCAATAACCCATGATGTTTTTATAGCGGGCAAACGCGAAGCCGATGCCCGCGCCGGGTTCGCTGCTTTTTTGCGACCAGCCGATGGCGTCGCGCACGCGCTCCACCACGGCCCGCGCCCGGGGATCTGCCAGATGCGCAAGGCGCAAGGCCACCGGATCGCTCCCGGCCCTGGCGGCAAGCTCATCGATGCACGCCTCGATTGCGAAGATGTTGATGTGCGCGCCCAGCGAGCGCATGGCAGAGGTGCGAAACGGCATCTCAGTGACGAAGTTCATGTTGATGCGCGTGGATGCCAGCGTGTACAGCGGCACGGCATTGCGATCGCCGTCGCCTTCAGGTTGAGCGATGGGCACCGAAGGCGCAGAGATGAACGGCCGGGCCAGCAGTCGCGCCGGCAGCAACCGGCCCGCGTTGACGATGCGTTCGTTATGCGGCGTGGTCCACAGTTCATAGTTCCAGTCCTGCAATCGACCTTGCGCATCAAGATTGGCCTGCACTTCAGTCACCATCGCCGAGCTGTAGGGTTCCCAGAGATTTTCCTGCTCGCGCATCCACTGCACCCGCACCGGCGTGCCCGGTATTCGCATGGCAATCAACGCCGCGTCGGCCGCTGCATCGTCTGCGCCGTTGTGGCCGTAACAACCGGACCCTTCGGTGTGGATACAGCGAACGCGGTCGGGCGGTAGCCGCAGCATTTCGGCGATCCCGGCGCGCAGCGGATACACGCCTTGGGTGTGGGTCCAGACGGTGAGGGTGCCGTCCTTGAACCAGGCCACGGCGCAGGACGGGCCGATGGATCCGTGCATCAGGTATTGCTTGGTCACGCGCGCTCGATAGCTCTTGTCGGTCGCCACCTGTGGGGTTCCCTCATGGCTGATCGGGTAGCGGCGTGAAGGCAGGCGCTCGAGCAATGTGTGGATGTCCCGTGACTCGGGTATCGCTTGTCCACCGCTCCAGCGCGCCGATTCATATCCGCTGCGCATGGCCTTGATCGCTTGCCATTCATCACGCGCCACCACGGCAAGGTAATTGCCGTCGCGAATCACCTGCACAACCCCGGCCAACGTTTTGATCGACTCCGCGTCGAAGGCCTCCAGCGTACAGCCGGGACGAGGAGGGCGAATTACCCGAGCGTGCAGCATGCCCGGCAGACGAATGTCCTGAACAAATGCAGGGCCGCCGCTGACTTTTGCCGGAATGTCCAGTCGTTGCAGCGAATGACCGATCAGCTTGAAGCCCGTCGCGGGCATTGCCGGCGATTCGGACTTGGCATAGAGGTGCAGATCGACGTTTTTGACGGCGTCAGCGTAGGACATTCGTTGTCCGGCAGGGCCGTGAATGACGCCTTCCTGCGTCGTCAACAGTGGCGGTGCCACCTCCCAGCTGCGCCCGGCCGACTGCAGCAATAACTCACGCACCTGCGCCGCCGCGTTGAACAGCGCGGTGCCGCTGTCGAAAATGCTATGGCTGCCAGCGGTGTAGCCTTCGTTGGGCGTCAGGGCAGTGTCGGCAGTCAGCAGGTTGATCGCCGTCGGCGAAACCTCCAGACGTTCGGCGGCAATTTGCAGCAAGGCTGTTTTGACGCCAGTGCCCAATTCGACCTTGCCGGTGTAGACGGTGATGCCTTCAGGGCCCACGCGAATCCACGCATCGAGGTAGGGATTGGTGCGCAGGCTGCCGGGCAGATCAGGCGCCAGCACCACCGTGCCGAGGGTATCCACTTCGGTGTCGGCCCATGCACGACGCGCCGCCGGCACCAGGGTAAACGCCACCAGCAAGGCGCCTCCACGCAAGAACGCCCGGCGACTGTGGTCGACTTTTTTCTCCATCGTCATGTCGCGCTCCCGTTTTGCCCGGCCACCAGGCTGATTGCCTCGATAATCCGCAGGTGGGTGCCGCAACGACACAGGTTGCCTGCCATGTGCTCGCGAATGGTCTGCTCGTCCGGGTGCGGATTGCTTTCCAGCAATGACTGCGCGCGCATCAGCATGCCGGCGATGCAGTAGCCGCATTGAGCCGCCTGTTTGTCGATAAAGGCTTTCTGCAAAGGGCCGGGACGTTCGGCAGAACCGAGGCTTTCAACCGTTCGAACCTTCTTGCCCTCAAGGCCCGCGCAGGGCGTCACGCAAGAAAAAACCGGCTTGTCATCGACGATGACCGTACAGGCGCCGCACTGCCCCAAACCACACCCGTATTTGGCGCCGTTCAGCCCCAGATGATTACGCAGCGCATAGAGCAGCGGCATGTCAGGTTCCAGCTCCAATGCATGGGCCGAGCCGTTGACGTTGAGCGTGACTTGGGTCATTTCGTCTCCTGACGGATCGCTTCAATAGTGGAAGAAAGCTCTGTCCAGGGTTGGTCAGGCCTGGCTTGCTGGCGCAGGTATGACGCCAGGGCGATGAGTTGAACGTTGTCCAGGCTGGCGGCAAACGGCGGCATGACCGGTCCGGGCACGCCCGGCATTGCCGGCACGCCTTCGAGCACGGTTTTCAGGAAGTTGCGTGCGCTTGGGGCTTGCAGTGCCGAGGTGCGATCCAGCCCCGGACGCCCGTCGATCTCGCGCATCGGCGCCGCAGGGGCATGACAACCGGCGCAGGCACTGGCGAACAGCAGGGCGCCGCTGGTCTGGTCCAAGGTCTCAACGTTCCCGGCGCCGGGTTGGATTTCGGTGATCGCAGCCCTGGTTTGCAGGCTCAGCAAATACTCGGCAATCGCCTCGGCGTCACTGACCGGCAAGCGAGCCAGACTGAGGCTGACCGGGCGCATCGGGCCCGCGGCTGTGCCGTGCCCGTCCACCACTTCTGCCCGCAGATAGTGGACCAACTGCTCAGTGCTCCACGGGTTTGTGCGACGGGCCATGCCGAGCAGCGAAGGCGCCTCCCAGCCATCCACCTCTCCGCCCGCGAGGCTTTCGCCGGACTTCTCGGCACCGATCAGGTTCAACGGTGAATGGCAGCCCGCACAGTGGCCGGGGCCTTCAACCAGATAACGTCCGCGATTCCACGCTTCAGATTGTTGCGCTACCGGCGTCAGCGGCTTTGCATGCAGAAACAGCAGATTCCAGAACGACACCAGCGGCCGGATGTTCATCGGGAAATTCATGTGGTTTTGCATGGCCGGTGAATTCACGGCAGGGCCGCTCATCAAGTACGCATACGCGTCGGCAATGTCGTCTTCGCTCATGCGCCGGTAGTGCACGTACGGGAAGGCGGGGTACAGGAAGTGGCCATCGCGGGCGATCCCTTCACGCATCGCCCGCTCGAACGCCGGCAGTGACCATTGGCCGAGACCGGTCTGCGGGTCGGGTGTGATGTTGGTGCTGTAGAGCGTGCCGAACGGCGTCACCAGCGGCAGCCCGCCTGCCATGTATTGACCGCCCGGACGCGTATGACACACCGCACAATCGCCTGCTTCGACCACCCGCGCACCGCGCTGCAATTGCGCGGCATCGAACGTTCGCGGGCGCTCAATCGGTGCTATCGCCGGGCGCCACATCAGCATCGCTGCGCCGATTGCACCTATCGAAGCGAGGGCGGCCGCGCTGATCCAGAGGGGGCTGGATCTCAGGAAGTTGCCCTTCATGAGGATTTGAAACACGAGGGACGCGCGGTGCGCATCGATGAAGGATTCGGGATCATGAACAGCTCCTTGAGCATCCGGGGGAAGGGCGCTGATGGAGAGCCCTGCGCCAAGTGCCCAAGGTTAGAGAAAGCGCAAGCGCCGGAGTATTGCCACGTCGCGCAATAGCGCTTTGCGCCAACGGCAACGCCGGGGTCGTTGCGGATGGCGCATCACTCCATTGCCCGGATGATGGATTCTCTGTGTCGGCCCATGCCCTTAGCCTTGGCATCACTTTCCCGAACTCAACGAGGTGTCATCATGCTCACGGGTAACCCCGCAGCAGCGGCCAAGGCCGAACAGCCTGCTTCACTCTCCGGCCTGATGGTCGCGTTCCTGGCATTTTGCTGCGGCGCGGTCGTGGCCAACCTCTATTACGCCCAGCCGATTGTCGAATTGATCGCGCCGCAGATCGGCCTGTCCAGCGCCAATGCCAGCCTGATCGTTTCACTCACACAGTTTGGTTATGCGTTGGGTCTGCTGTTGCTGGTACCGCTGGCCGACCTGATGGAAAACCGGCGCCTGGTCGTGGGTTTCACCCTCGCGGCGAGCGTTACGCTGCTGTGTGCCGGGCTGACGCACTCGCCGTCGATGTTCCTCGTATTTTCCTTGCTGATCGGCCTCACTTCGGTTGCAGTGCAGATTCTGGTGCCACTGGCGGCGCATCTGGCGCCCGAAGCCACGCGCGGCCGTGTGGTGGGAAATATCATGAGCGGGCTGCTGCTGGGCATTCTGTTGTCGCGTCCGCTGTCCAGCCTGCTGGTGGAAGTGTTTGGCTGGCGCGGGGTGTTTTACAGCGCGGCGGCGCTGATGGCCGTCATCGCCCTGATCACCGCGGCTGCGCTGCCGCGCCGTGTGCCAACGCATCAGGCGACTTATGCCGCGCTGATCGGCTCGGTGTTTACCCTGGCTCGTCGCCATCCGGTGCTGCGTCAACGTTCGTTGTATCAGGGATTGTTGTTCGCCAGCTTCAGCCTGTTCTGGACGCTTGCACCGATTGAGCTGATGCGTCACCACGGTTTCAGCCAGGCGCAGGTGGCGATTTTTGCCCTAGTCGGAGCGGTAGGTGCAGTCGCTGCGCCGATTGCCGGGCGCTTGGCCGATGCCGGCCACGGCCACCGCGGAACACGGGTCGCACTGCTGCTGGCACCGGTTTCATTGTTGATCGCTGCGCTGCCCGGCAGCAGCTACCTGTGGCTGGTGGTGTGTGCGGTGCTGCTGGATTTCGCCGTGCAACTGAACATGGTGCTGGGCCAGCGCGAGGTGTACGCCATCGACCCGCACAGCCGGGCACGACTCAACGCCGTGTACATGACCAGTATCTTCGTTGGCGGTGCCTTGGGATCGCTGGTGGCGAGCCCGCTCTACGAGCACTTCGGCTGGAACCTGTCTGCCGCGTCGGTGGCATTGCTCCCGACCCTGGCTTTGGTGATGTTCCTCGGCCGCAAGGCCAATGCCTGAGCGCCGGGTGTGGGGGAGTCCGGTGAAGCACGGTCATACAAGACGGCTGGCGAACGGTGATGCACTATCATCACCGTTTCTTTTTGACCGGATTCCGCTTATGGACAAGTTGCTGGCACTGAAGATGTTTGTTGAAACCGTGCGTTGCGGCGGTTATTCCTCCGCAGCGCGCAAGCTCGGCATCTCGACGTCTTCGGTCACTCGCCAGGTGGCGGGGCTGGAAAACGAGCTCGGCGCCAGCCTGCTCAACCGCACGACACGCAACACCAGCGTGACCGTCGCCGGGCAAACCTATTTCGAAAAGGCTGTGGCGATTCTTGACGCCATCGACGAAGCCGATGCCGTGGTTGCCGACCGTGGCAGCGAGGCGCAAGGACGCCTGCGGATCAGCGTGCCCGTCGAGTTTGGTCGGCGGATCATCGCGCCGCATCTGGGCCGATTGCTCGAGCGCCATCCGGGACTGGAAATAAGCGTGTCGTTGAGCGATCAGGTCAGCGACCTGCTGAGCGAACAGATCGACGTGTCGGTGCGTCTGGGATCGTCGGTGGTCAGTGAAGACATCGTCAGTAAACGGGTAGGGGCCTTCCAGCGCTGGGTGGTGGCCAGCCCGGATTACCTGAGCCGCCACACGGCGCCGTGTCATCCTCGCGACTTGCTCGAGCACCAATGCCTGCGCTTTGATTACGCTGGTTCGCACCAGTGCTGGACGTTCCAGGGCGATAAGGAAACCATCCAGCTCAATGTGCACGGCCGCCTGCAAAGCAACAACGCCGACATCCTGCGCGAAGCGGCAATCGCCGGCGGCGGGGTGACCCTGTTGGCCGACTGGCTGGTGCGCGACGATGTCGCCGCAGGCCGGCTGACGCGGTTGCTGGAACACTACGAAGTCAATCCCGGCAGTGCGAGCAGCTGCATCAACGCGCTGTATTTGCCCAACCACCGGGGATCCAGCCGGATCAATGTGTTTATCGAATTTCTAGAGGAAATCCTCACGCCTGGCGTGTCAGCTATACAAATGGCTGGCCAGTAAAGCCACGCGGTAGCCGTTGCAGTCCGGGCATCTCGATCAGCCGTTGGGTCCACTCTGAGCGCCAATCATTGGCGGTGTGGGTGGCTTTGGCCTTGCGTGCGGCCCGACGGGCGGCGTTGCGTTCGGTTTTGCGCGCTTCCTTGTACGCATCGGTGTTGCGGCAGCTTCTGCATTTCACCCTGTTCAATATGCTACTGGAAGTGAGGTTGCTGCCTTTGTGCCCGCAGGCCAGGTGCCCGCCGACTTTGAAGTGAGTGACCATGGGACATACTCCTTCGTGATGTGTAAGCGTTCGACACCTGGCGGGTGAGGGCGTTCGTTCGCGTTACGGCAGGCAAAAAAATGGCCCGCATGCGGGCGGGCCAGGGGATGTTTTCAAAGGAGCAAGTGAACTGTAGGAGTTCGGTTGTGAAGACGGTGTGAAATGGCCGAAGGCACGAATAAAAAAAGCCCGGCAACTGGGCCGGGTTGGGATGTAGCGCGAGTCTGGCAGGCAGGCATAACCACGGTGACGAAGAGGTCACCGCTCAGGTGTGCTGGATTGGACTCTGTCCCTGGCTCAAATAACGCGGTCGCCTGATTTGAACCGAGGCAGTGGCGGCTCGACATGTTTGAGTGCAGACAACGCGCTGCGAATCTGCGGCGTGTCCTTCTCGATGTCGTTCAAGCGGTCACGAATCCTGAGCGCTGTCGGATGCCCCCCTTGATGATCGACCCAGTCGGCGATTTCCTTGCACGCAGCAGCAAGGCGGGCCTGACGGGAGTCAAGCAGGGTGAGCAGGGTGGCGATAGACTCTTTCTCGGACATGACAATCACCTCCGTTCAAGGAAATCGGCTAAAGGGCAACAAAAAGCCCGCGGGGGAGCGAGCTTTCTGCCGATGGGTCGCTGGTCCTTCAGCTCCTTCAAGTATAGACCCGGAAAATGAAAGTGGCCGGCGTCAAGCCAACCCGTGCGACACCGGCGAACTGGCCTCGTTAAGCCTGCGACATTCGTGCCTGGCGTCCTCTTCAAGATCGTAACCGTCACCGATGAAGCCGCGCGTGCGGGTATCGACGATGCGATACCAGACGGCGGCGTCGGGTGGTGGGTGACCGGTTTCTCCGGCCCGGCGGCCATGAACGATGATCTTGTTGCAGCGTTTCACAACGAAAATGTCTTCCATGGCGTCCACCGAAGCTGTTCGTGTTCAGATCAAGCATAGAAGCGCTTTGCGATCATGCAAAAAACTGGTGGGTCAGTTCGTCGGTTCAGTGCACCCCAGAAGTCGACTCATGGTGTTTCAGCCTTCTCGATGAGCTTCTCCAGAAACACCGCCAGCGCCACTTCCTCTGCCCTGAGCCTTTTACGCCCCCGCGACGGCGGCAGTCCGGCCAATGCGCCTTGCATAAACTCATCGACGACCGCCGGGTGGATGTAGCACTTGCGGCAAACCGCCGGGGTATTGCCCAGTTGCCGGGCGACATGCTTGACCATGTCCACCACCTGCCGCTTTGCATCGGCTGGCGATTGCCACTGCAACTTGCGCAACACCGCCAACGCCAGCGCACTGCCGGCCCAGGTGCGGTAATCCTTGGCGGTGAAATCGGCGCCGGTCAGCATTTGCAAGTAAGCGTTGACGTCGGAGGAGCTGACGGTGTGCCGGTCACCGTTTTCGTCCAGATACTGAAAGAGGTTTTGCCCGGGAATCTCCAGGCAGCGCTTGATGATCCGCGCCAGGCGCCGGTCTTTTACGGTGATCTGGTGCTCGATGCCGCTCTTGCCGCGAAACTGGAACATGATCGCGCTGCCGTTGATCTCGACGTGACGGTTGCGCAGGGTCGTCAGGCCATAGGAGCGGTTGTCCCGGGCGTACTGCGTGTTGCCAACCCGGATCAGCGTTGCATCGAGCAAGGTAATCACCGTGGCCATCACCTTGTCGCGACTGAAGCCGGGAGTCGCCAACAGGGTTTCAAGCTGCTTGCGCAGTTTCGGCAGGGCCAGGCCGAAGTCCCGCAAGCGTGAATATTTGTCGGCATCGCGCACTTCGCGCCAGCGCGGGTGATAACGGTATTGCTTGCGGCCACGGGCATCGCGACCGGTGGCTTGCAGATGACCGCGCGGGTCGGGGCAAATCCATACATCGGTGTAGGCGGGTGGTACTGCGAGGGCGTTGATGCGTTTGATTTCATCCGGATCGGTAATGCGGCGACCCGACGGGGCGAAATAGCCGAATGCGCCACGCAGCTTCTTGCGGGTGATGCCAGGCTGGCTGTCGTCGACGTAATGCAGGTCGGACGGCAGTCCCTCGGACAACGCGGTATCTGGCATGGCAGGCAATCCCGGGCGGCGAGTCAGGGTGTTAAGCCATTGACCACGCGCCATTGCCGGGGTGCCTAAAGAATGCCGACAGATTTCAGGCCAACACCGCCACCGCTTTGATCTGCGCCCAGAGTTGCTGGCCGGGGTGCACGCCCAGTTGATCCCGGGAGTAGCGGGTGATTCGCGCCAGCAGCGGTGTGCCGGCGGCATTCAGGCGGATCAGTACGTGAGCAGCGTTGTCGGCGCCGATTTCACTGATCACCGTGACCGGCAGGCGATTGAGGATGCTGCTCTGTTCGACGCCTTGCAGGCTCAGGCTGACATCCCGCGCTTGAACCTTGCAGCGCAATGCCTGGCCCTTGGTCATCGGCGCGTGGGCGACCCGAATGCTCAGGTCGGTGTCGGGCAGTTGCAAGGTCAACAGCTGGTAGTCGGCGTCATAGGCGCTGACGTGCCCTTCGATCACCACGCCGGCGTCATCGCCCAGCGCCAGCGGCAGATCGAGCCGGGCCAGGGTTTCGCCGATGGCGCCGCTGGCCAAAGCCTTGCCGTTGCTGAGCAGGACGAGGTGATCGGCAAGCCGCGCGACTTCATCCTGGGAATGGCTGACGTACAGCACCGGGATGTCGAGCTCATCGTGCAACCGTTGCAGGTAAGGCAGGATTTCGTTTTTACGCTGGGTATCGAGCGCCGCCAGTGGCTCGTCCATCAGCAGCAGTTTGGGACTGGTGAGCAGGGCACGGGCGATGCCGATACGCTGGCGCTCGCCGCCGGAAAGATTCTGCGGATTGCGGTCGAGTAAATGGCCAATCCCTAGCAGTTCAGTGGCATGCGCCATGTCGACCCGCCGCTGTTGGCGAGGGATGCGCTTGAGGCCGAATTCAAGATTGGCCCGCACCGACAGATGGTGAAACAGGCTGGCTTCCTGGAAAACATAACCCAGGGCGCGTTTATGCGGCGGGACGAAAATCCGCTTGTCGCTGTCCTGCCAGACTTCATCGTTGATCTGGATAAAGCCCTGCCCGGCCTGTTCCAGACCGGCGATGCAGCGCAGGCAAGTGGTTTTGCCCGAACCGGAATGACCATAGAGCGCAGTCACTCCACGGCCGGGCAATTGCAGGTCGATATCCAGGGCAAATCCCGAATAGCTCAGTTTCAAGCGCGTTTGAATCATGGGTCAGCTCCAGGCCGCTTTGGTTTTACGGCTGGAGTAGAGCGCCAGCAACACTGCAAAGGAGAACACCAGCATTGCCCCGGCCAGCCAATGGGCCTGGGCGTATTCCATGGCTTCGACGTGATCGTAGATCTGCACCGAGACCACGCGGGTTTTGTCGGGAATGTTGCCACCGATCATCAGCACCACGCCAAACTCGCCGACGGTGTGGGCAAAACCGAGAATGGCCGCGGTGATGAAACCGGGACGGGCCAGCGGCACAATCACGCTGAAGAACGTGTCCCAGGGGTTGGCGCGCAAGGTGGCGGCCACTTCCAATGGGCGAGTGCCGATGGCGGAAAAGGCATTTTGCAGCGGCTGGACCACGAACGGCATCGAGTACAGCACCGAGCCGATCACCAGCCCCGCAAAACTGAAGGTCAGGGTGCCGAGCCCCAGCGATTGGGTGAACTGGCCGATCCACCCGTTCGGGCCAAGAGCCAACAGTAAATAAAAGCCAATCACCGTGGGTGGCAGCACCAGGGGCAGGGCGACGATCGCCCCGACCGGGCCGCGTAACCAGGATTGGGTACGCGACAGCCATAACGCAATCGGAGTGCCAATGATCAGCAGGATGACCGTGGTCAGGGACGCCAGTTTCAGGGTCAGCCAGATAGCGGAGTAATCGGCACTCGATAGCGTCATTTAGAGTTGGTAACCATAGGACTTGATGACGGCGGCGGCTTTCGGCCCTTTGAGGTAGTCAACCAATGCTTGGGCGGCCGGGTTGTCCTTGCCCTTGTTGAGGATCACCGCGTCTTGTTTGATCGGATCATGCAGGTTGGCCGGAACGATCCAGGCCGAACCGTTGGTCACTTTGCCGTCTTTGTAGATCTGCGACAAGGCCACAAAACCGAGTTCGGCGTTGCCGGTGGACACGAATTGGTAAGCCTGGGTGATGTTCTGGCCTTCAACGATCTTGCCTTTGACCTTGTCGGTCAGGCCTTGCTTGGCCAGCACCTGAGTGGCAGCCAGACCGTACGGGGCGGCTTTCGGGTTGGCGATGGAAAGATGCTGATACTGGTTGTCGCTCAGAACCTTGCCCTTGGCGTCGACATAACCTTCCTTGGCCGACCACAGCGCCAGCGTGCCGATAGCGTAGGTGAAGCGCGAACCCTTGACGGTGTCGCCTTCGGTCTCGAGTTTTTGTGGCGTGGTGTCATCCGCCGAGAGCAACACTTCGAACGGCGCGCCGTTCTTGATCTGGGTATAGAACTGGCCGGTTGCACCAAAGGAGGTGACCAGTTTGTGCCCGGTGTCTTTCTCGAAATCGGCAGCGATGGCCTGGATCGGCGCGGTGAAGTTCGCGGCAACGGCGACCTGGACTTCATCCGCGTGGGCGGACCCGAAAGCGAACACGCTGAACAGGCACACAGGGGCAAAACGTGAGGCACGCATGGTCATGAAACGGCTCCGTGGTAGGCGAGTGAAACGCTATATATAAGAATATATAGCGAAATGCCTGTAAACGGAACGAATGGGATGTGCACGTCGGAATTCACGCGCGCCCTGTAGCAGCTGGCGCAGCCTGCGTTCGGCTGCTACGGGCCCCCGTCCTAGCGGTGAAGCAATTTGGCCAATCCTTCATCCGCCAAACGCCGGGTAATCTCTGCCGAAGTCAGTTCAACGCCCAGGGTGAACGCCTGCCCGGCCCAAAGGTTGCTGAAATCCGCTTCCCCTTTAGCCCGCAATGGCATCAGCGCACCGCCCGCCAAGGGGAAGGCCGGTGCCTTGGCGCTCATCGGCCCGAGTTCACGCATCACCCGATTGAGAATCCCGCGCGCCGGGCGCCCGGTGAAAATGTTGGTGACCGCTGTCTCGCTTTCCTTGGCCGTGCGCAACGCCTTGTGGTGGGACGCGCTGACCTTGGCCTCTGGCGTGAACAAATAAGCCGTACCTACCTGAACCGCCGATGCGCCCAGCATGAAAGCCGCTGCGACGCCACGCGCATCGCTAATCCCGCCCGCCGCAATGACTGGCACTTTCACCGCATCAACGACCTGCGGCACCAGCGCGAAAGTACCCACCTGGCTGCTCAAGTCATCACTGAGGAACATGCCCCGGTGGCCGCCAGCCTCGTAACCCATCGCAATGATCGCATCGCAGCCATGCTGCTCCAGCCAGATGGCTTCTTCGACCGTAGTCGCTGAGGAGAGAACTTTCGCTCCGGTGGCTTTTACCCGATCCAGCAGCGACTTTTCCGGCAGGCCGAAGTGAAAACTCACCACTGCGGGGCGAAACTCTTCGATCACTTCGCAGGCCGCGTTATCGAACGGCGCGCGATTGGACACCGGCGTCGGTGCGTCGAAGTCGACGCCCAATTCCCGGTAGTACGGTTCCAGCAGATTCTTCCATTCCCGGGCGCGCTGCTCATCCGGCGGCGGAGGTTGGTGGCAGAAGAAATTGACGTTGAACGGGCGCTGGGTGTGTTGGCGAATCGTATTCAGTTCTTCGCGCAACTGCTCGATGCTCAGCATCGCGGCAGGCATCGAACCCAGGCCACCAGCGTTGCACGCAGCAATCACCATGGCCGAAGTCGTCGCGCCGGCCATAGGGCCCTGGATGATCGGCAGCTCGATCCCGAGCAGGTCAAGAATGCGGGTGTCTGGCCATTGGCTCATGTGCAGTGTTCTCCGACGTCGAAACAGGGCAGGGACGGTAGAAGCAAGTTTGTATCAGTAATGCCTGGCGCAAGGCCAGTCGAGTTTTTAATGCGTACAGGATGATCCGCAAGGCGCCAGCCGATGGGGATTGGCTTAAAGTCGGGTACGGTGATGGGGTTCCCTGTGTTATTTCAACAGCACGACAACTGAACGATTCCACCAGGAGGCAGTGATGTTCAAAGGCATTCTGATCGACAAAGATGACAGCGGTTACCGGGCCACGCTGCAAGAGATCGCTGACGATCAATTGCCCGAGGGCGATGTGACGGTGCGTGTGGCGTACAGCACGCTGAACTTCAAGGATGGCCTGGCGATCACCGGCAGCAGCCCGGTGGTGCGCAAGTTCCCGATGGTGCCGGGGATCGATCTGGCGGGCACCGTCGAAGTCAGCAGTCACCCGGACTACAAGGTCGGTGATCAAGTCCTGCTCAATGGCTGGGGTGTGGGTGAAGGACACTGGGGCGGATTGGCGCAGAAAGCTCGCTTGAATGGCGACTGGCTGATTCCGTTGCCCAAGGCATTCACCGCCGCGCAAGCGATGGCCGTCGGCACGGCCGGCTACACGGCGATGCTGAGCATCCTGGCGCTGGAGCACAACGGCGTGAGTCCCGAACAGGGCGAGGTGTTGGTGACGGGCGCCAACGGCGGTGTAGGCAGTTTCGCCATCGCGCTGCTGAGCAAACTCGGCTATCGCGTGGTGGCCTCCACCGGCCGCACCTCCGAACACGACTACCTCAAGCACTTGGGCGCCAGTGAGATCATCGACCGCGCCACATTGTCGGAGCCGGGCAAGCCGTTGGCCAAGGAGCGTTGGGCAGCGGTGATCGACTCGGTCGGCAGCCACACACTGGCCAACGCTTGCGCGAGCACCAGGGCTAACGGCACCGTCGCCGCCTGCGGCCTGGCCCAGGGCATGGACTTCCCGGCGTCCGTCGCACCGTTCATATTGCGCGGCGTGACCCTGGCCGGGATCAACAGCGTGACCCAACCCAAAGCCCGGCGGATACTGGCCTGGAATCGCCTGGCCAAGGACCTGGATTTCGCCTTGTTACCATTGATCAGCCACGAAATCGGCTTGAGCGAAGCCATCGACGCCGCGCCGCGCTTGCTTGCCGGGCAGTTGCGCGGCCGGGTGGTGGTCGACGTCAATCGTTGATCGTCTTGGCACCAATCAAACAGACAAACTGTAGTGAAAAGGAAATAGCGACAATGGATGTAAAACTGCGTGAAGTGCTGCCCTTCAGTGTCTCGGGTTTGCAGGTGCGAACCCGCAATGCCGCAGAGCAGCAGCCGGATACCGCACGTATCGGCCCTATGTGGGAACAATTTTTCGTCGAGGACGTTTTCGACAAAATCGCCCACAAACAGCCGGACTCCTTTATGTACGGCGTGTATTCCAACTACGAGTCCGACACTTCAGGCCACTTCGATGTAACCGCGGGCGCGGCGGTCACCACACCCTCCGAGGGCTTTGCGCAGATTCAGGTTGAGGGCGGCGATTACCTGGTGTTCAGCGCCAAAGGGGCGATGCCGGACAGCGTCATTCAGGCTTGGGGCTTTATCTGGGCTTACTTCGAAGACAACCCGCAGGTTCGCCGCAAGTTCGCCACGGACTTCGAGGTCTACACCGGCCCGGAATCCGTGGCGGTCTATATTGGCATTCAGGACCCGGACGCGTTTTCACGTTCCAGCAACTGACGCTTGCGTTCCACGCCCCAGCGGTAACCCGACAGGTTGCCGTCGCTGCGCACCACGCGATGGCAAGGGATCGCCACCGCCAAACTATTCGCGCCACAGGCCTGGGCCACGGCGCGCATGGCTTTCGGTGCACCGATGCGCTGAGCGATATCGGCGTAACTGGCGGTGCTGCCGACGGGAATCTCCCGCAGGGCTTGCCATACCCGCTCTTGAAACGCTGTGCCGCGTACATCCAGCGGCAAATCCAGGCCGAGGGCCGGGGCTTCGATAAAGCCGACGACCTTGGCGATCAACTGCTCGAACTCATGATCGGCGCCAATCAGGTTGGCGCGGCGAAACTTGTCCTGCAGGTCGCAGACCAGTTGATGCGGGTCGTCGCCCAGCAGAATCGCGCAGACTCCGCGCTCACTTTGTGCCACCAGAATCGCTCCCAGAGAGCACTGGCCGACGGCAAAGCGAATGTCATTGTTCTGCCCGGCCGCGCGATAGTCCCCGGGTGTCATGCCGAGCAATTGATCCGCTGCCTCATAGAAACGGCTGTTGGAATTGAATCCGGCGTCATACAGCGCATCGGTAACCGTGCCGCCATCGGTCAGGCGCTCGCGAACCTTGCGTGAACGATGGGCGGTGGCGTAGCCCTTGGGCGTCAGGCCGGTGATGGCCTTGAACACACGATGGAAGTGGAAACTGCTCAAACCGGCTGCATCTGCCAGCTCATTCAACGCCGGTAACGTTTCGGCGGATTCGATTTGACGGCACGCGGCGGCCACGGTGGCGGCGTGTTGCGCGGCGACGTCGCTGTGATCTTTCGCGGCACGTTTGCTGGGGCGATAACCCGCCGCCTGAGCTTGCTCGGCAGTGTCGAAGAACTCGACATTCTGCGGTTTCGGCAGGCGTGCCAGGCTGCTGGGGCGACAGTAGATACCGGTGGTTTTCACCGCATACACAAACTGCCCGTCGGCACGGGGATCGCGCGCGACCACGGCGGCCCAGCGAGGATCGTTTTCGGTGGCGATTGTTGGCGATTGAGTTGTCATGGCTTCATGTCCGTTGACCCGTTTCATGCAGATTAACCAGCCGGCACCGACGCCACACTCCGGGTCTTGCGGTCGAATTCGACTGCATCATCGCGCAGTACGAAAAGTGAAATTGATCCGCTGTTCGCCCAGCCGCGGATGCTGGCCTTCCTTGATCGGCAATACGCCGTGGTAACGCAAACGGTCCACACCGCCCCAAACCACGATATCACCGTGAAACAGCGGCACTCGCTGGCTTTTGGCGCTGCGTTCGAAGCCGCCAAACAGAAACGTCGCCGGCAATCCCAAAGACACCGACACGATGGGGGCAGTGTAGGCGTTTTCGTTTTTGTCCTGATGCAACGACATCCTGGCCCCGGGAACATAGCGGTTGATCAGGCAGGAGTCCGGTACGAACGCCATAAACCCTGCCTCTCGCGCCGCCGCCTGGGCCAGTTCGAAAAACACCTCGGGCATTTCAGGCCAGGGCGCGCCGGTCTGCGGATCGTTGCGGGTGTACTGGTAGCCGCTGCGATCGGTGGTCCAGCCCCAGGTGCCGCAACTGCTCAAGGCCACCGACATGGTAAAGCCGCCGGGCGTGACCATCTGCCGAAACGGCGCCGCTGTCAGAACCGCCTCCAGCGCCGGTAGTAACCGGTCGAGCCAGGGTAGGGCGAAGCCCCTGAGGACGTAGGATTGTTCGCCGATCTGCTCGCGCCTGGGCTGCTGCTCGGGTTCTGCGTCGGCAAACAGATCGAAGGTGATCGGGTTCATGGGCTCATAACGCATCGTGAAAGATGATTCCAAGGGTATGCCGTTTTCCACTGTGCAGGCGACTCACCCCATGACGCAGGGTCACTCGGTAATAGCCGCGAACGCCTTTAACCGGGCGCTGATTCACGGCAAAAATCAACGCGTCACCTTTCTTCAGTCCGATGACTTGCGGGCGCGATTGCATCCGTGGGCGTTGTTCGGTCAGCACAAATTCGCCACCGGTAAAGTCCTTTCCCGGTTCTGACAGCAGAATTGCCACTTGCAGCGGGAACACGTGTTCGCCGTACAGATCCTGATGCAAGCAGTTGTAGTCCTGCGGGCCGTATTGCAGCAATAAAGGTGTCGGGCGTTCCTGACCGGCGGCATGGCAGCGTTGCAGAAACGCTTCGTGGGGTTCGGGGAAACGGGTCGGCAAATCCATGCATTCGTACCAGCGATTGGCGATGGGAACCAGTCGAGGGTAGAGCGCGCTGCGCAACCGGGCCACCGGATCAGGCAGCGGGTATCTGAAGTATTTGTACTCGCCACGGCCAAAACCGTGGCGCGCCATCACCACTTTCGAGCGAAAGGGTTCGGAGCAGTCGTACAGGGCGCTTATTTCATCGCAGGTCTTATGGCTTAAAAGCGATTTGATGATCGCGCAGCCATCCTGGTCGAGTTGCTGCGTAAGTTTGCCCCAGTCGAGGGCATCGTGGTGAATCGGATCGGTAAGCAAGGGTTCTGACTCCTTGACCAAAAGGTCGAGGCGGCCAGTTTAGAGAGCGTTGCGGGAGCGGGCACTCCGGCGCTTGCGGTCGAATTCGCGAGAGGGGAGCAGACGTCCATGTTGTCGCTCCAGATCGCGTTACAGCGCTTTGCTGACGCTGATCTCGCTGATGACGTCTTCGCTCTGGCCATGCAGCTTGTCCAGCGCAGCCTTGGCTTCTTCTGCAGTGCCGTTTTCAAGCTGGGCGAATTCGAAGCGACGTTCGCCGTTGAGTTTGTATTTGATGACGTATTTGGTCGTCTGGGCCACGGTCATACCTGCCTGTTCTGGTGTGGGTTCAGCTCAGCTTCGAGCTGGAGCGGCGGATGATCTTGATCGAGTGCGTCAGGGTCGGTTTGCGGGTCACGCTGATCGGGCGGCGGTTGACCGTGTCGATGGTGATGTTCCAGAAACCGGTGCTCGGCGCGGTGATCCGGGCCGGGAAGGTGTCGAATGCGCCACCGTGATACGTGTGACGGCCGCCGTTCTTGAAGCTGCGGAAGTTGGCGTCGTTCATCAAGCGGATGTTGCACATTTGGGAGCACTGAATGACGACGATGTCGTCTTCGTTGAGGTGCTCGCGCTGGTGGATAAATTTCATGAGGCGCCTCCAGAAGGGCTTTTTCTACAAAATCAAAACGATAGCATGGGCGATTGGCGCAGTTTATCAGCCCGAACAGGTTATTATCTGGCTGTCGGGGTCCGCTTTGACAATTAAAAACAGTTATTTGGAATTCTATGAGCGATAAATGCAGGGAGCCTTGGAGAAAAACAGCATTTGTGCTGTCGGAGGGTCTTTATCGGAGGTTTCATATGAAATGGGGTGTTCTGGTCGTGCCGTTTGTATTGGCAGTGGGTGGATGTGCGACGGTCTCGGACATCACTGCGTCGTTGCCTACCATGAACGTGATTTCAGGCAAGAAACCCCATGAGTACGCCCAGTGCCTGGTCGAGAAATTGGCCAGTAGCCGTGGGGCCTTGCAAGTCGAGCCGCAAAAGGATGGCATGCGGGTGATTGTGCCGCAGAAGTTCTCCTCGGGGCCGGCAGCGGTGTTTGACATTGAAGACCGCTCCGGTGGCAGCAGCATCAAACTGCATGAGCGCATCTCCAATGTGCCGTTGCGCCCATGGGATGTACGCAATGCCGCCACCGCGTGCATTTCCGGCTGATAGACTACCCCCGGTCAGCATCGATGCCGTCAAAGTCGCACTTTGACGGCATTGTCATTTCTGGAGTCGAGCATGAAACGAGAGCAGGTGCGGGAGCGCCACGCAGAGGGTCATATCTCTGCCACCCATGTGATTCAGAACCCGGCGAATCCGGGGGAGTGGATCGTATTTTTCAAGAAAAGCGCCGGGCGCAGTTTTTTCCTGGTGGATGACAACGATGAAGTCGAGTCCTTCAGCCGCCTCGACGATTTGATCGAGACGGTACGCGGGCTCGGGATCAAGTTCGCCGAAATCCATATGTAGGGCAATGGGTGCCCTACTTGCAGACCACCACCACACTGCGGTTCTTGTAATTGCCGACGTCGACGCCCAGGGTTTTGTCGCTTTCCTTGGTCGAAGGTGTACCGTCGGTACCGACAATCCGATAGCCGGTACCGGCGCAAGAGGCATCGGCTTTTTCGTAGCAACTGGCCCAGGCGTTGGCTTCCCCGGAGCAGTCGATGGTCAGGCCTTGCTCGCCATTTTTCAGGTAAGTCGTTTCTGACGTGGCGCAGCCACTCAGGGCCAGTACCGCAATCAGTGGCAAGAATCTTTTCATGTCGTGGTCGTCGTCAGTGATGGGGGCTAAACGCTATGACAGCGGCTGCAACGAAAGGTTATAGCGATTGGCCACTTCGTTGCAGGCATTCACAAAAAAGCCCTGCGCAAAGACAGGGCTGCGGTCGCGCCAGGTTCAGCTCAAGGCTTGTCCTTGCCGCGCCGCTTGGGTGCTGCGGGTTGATCCTGCAACACCGATGCCACTTCAATCGCCAACGCTTCTGTAGGGAACGGCCCGGCAATATTCTCGCCGCCGACGCTGTCTATCCACCACTGGCCGTCTTTCGCCTGATTGATCAGGTACCCGTTGACGCTTTTTGCTGCCGACATCTATCTGCCTCGTTGGCTGGTTCAGGTGCGCAATGATAGCGCCAAATGCCCTCAACGGGTGCCGATGGGTGTAGGGTGGGGCAGATTGTCGCTAGACTGATGGCCGCGCAGGTCGTCGATCTCTGCTATCTATAAGACGTTGTGCAGCTTATCTGCGGAACTATCCATCAGAATATTTCTCTATGATGGCGTCGGTTAGCCAGTGCGGGGCATTGTAAGGTGCACGCCGCCTGATTAGACTGCGCCGAAACTCGTACACACAGCCCTTTCAAGGACTTATATGATCAAGAAATGCTTGTTCCCAGCAGCCGGTTACGGTACTCGCTTCCTGCCAGCGACTAAAGCCATGCCCAAAGAAATGCTGCCGGTGGTAAACAAGCCACTGATCCAGTACGGCGTCGAAGAAGCACTGGATGCCGGGTTGACCGAAATCTCCATCGTTACCGGTCGCGGCAAACGCGCCCTGGAAGACCACTTCGACATCAGCTACGAGCTGGAAAACCAGATCAAGGGCACTGACAAGGAGAAATACCTGGTCGGCATCCGTAAACTGCTCGACGAGTGCTCGTTCTCCTACACTCGCCAGACCGAAATGAAAGGCCTGGGCCACGCAATCCTGACCGGCCGTCCACTGATTGGCGACGAACCTTTCGCCGTAGTACTGGCGGACGACTTGTGCGTCAACCTCGAAGGCGACGGCGTACTGACCCAGATGGTCAAGCTGTACAAGCAGTTCCGCTGCTCGATCGTGGCCATCCAGGAAGTCGATCCTCAGGAAACCAACAAGTACGGCGTGATCGCCGGCGAGATGATTCGCGACGACATCTATCGCGTTCACAGCATGGTCGAGAAGCCAAAACCTGAAGATGCACCGTCGAACCTGGCGATCATCGGCCGTTACATCCTGACCCCGGACATCTTCGACCTGATCGAGCAGACCGAGCCAGGCAAGGGCGGCGAAATCCAGATCACCGACGCCCTGATGAAGCAAGCGCAAAACGGCTGCGTCATGGCCTACAAGTTCAAAGGCAAGCGTTTCGACTGCGGTGGCGCCGAAGGCTACATCGACGCAACCAACTTCTGCTTCGAGAACTTCTACAAGACTGGCAAGGCTTACTGATAGCGCCTGAGCTGCTTGTATTGAAAAGCCACCTTCGGGTGGCTTTTTCATTTTTCGGCCCCAAATAGTTTGCAACGCTTGCCCAAAGGGCGCTCGCAGGTATGCTGGTGTCCTGCCGAGGAGATAGTAATGGCCTACGATTTTGACCTATATGTGATTGGTGCCGGTTCTGGCGGTGTGCGGGCTGCGCGGTTCGCGGCCGGTTTTGGTGCGAAAGTCGCCGTGGCCGAGAGCCGCTACCTGGGCGGTACATGCGTGAACGTTGGCTGTGTGCCGAAAAAACTGCTGGTCTACGGCGCGCACTTCGCCGAAGACTTCGAGCAATCGCAAGGTTTTGGCTGGACTCCGGGTGAAGCGACGTTCGACTGGGCGACGCTGATCGCCAACAAGGATCGCGAGATCAATCGCCTGAACGGCATTTATCGCAATCTGCTGGTCAACAGTGGTGTGACCTTGCATGAAGGTCACGCGAAAATCGTCGATCCGCATCAGGTTGAGATCAATGGCGAGCGTTACACCGCCAAAAACATCCTGATTGCCACCGGTGGTTGGCCGCAGATCCCGCAGATTCCGGGGCACGAGCATGCCATCAGCTCCAACCAGGCATTCTTCCTTAAAGAGCTGCCCAAGCGCGTTCTGGTGGTCGGTGGTGGTTACATTGCGGTGGAGTTTGCCGGGATTTTCCACGGGCTGGGCGCTGAGACCACGCTGCTGTATCGCGGTGATCTGTTTCTGCGTGGCTTCGACGGCGCAGTGCGCAAACATTTGCAGGAAGAGCTGACCAAGCGCGGCATGAACCTGCAATTCAATGCCGACATCGAACGTATCGACAAGCAGGCCGATGGCAGCCTGAAGGCGACGCTCAAGGATGGTCGTGAGCTGGAGGCGGATTGCGTGTTCTACGCCACCGGTCGGCGTCCGATGCTCGACAACCTGGGGCTGGAAAACACCGGGGTCAAACTCGACAAGAAAGGTTTTGTCGAGGTCGATGAACAGTATCAAACCGCTGAACCGTCGATCCTGGCCCTCGGTGATGTGATTGGTCGGGTACAACTCACGCCGGTTGCTCTGGCCGAAGGCATGGCCGTGGCGCGGCGCTTGTTCAAGCCTGAGCAATATCGCCCGGTGGATTACAAGATGATCCCGACCGCCGTGTTCAGCTTGCCGAACATCGGCACTGTCGGGCTGACTGAAGAAGAGGCGCGCGAGGCTGGGCACGATGTGGTCATCTTCGAAAGCCGTTTTCGGCCGATGAAGCTGACCCTGACCGAATGCCAGGAACGCACCTTGATGAAACTGGTGGTGGACGCCAAGACCGACAAGGTCCTGGGCTGCCACATGGTCGGTCCGGACGCTGGCGAGATCGTGCAAGGGTTGGCGATTGCCCTGAAAGCGGGCGCGACCAAGCGCGACTTCGACGAAACCATCGGCGTGCATCCGACGGCCGCCGAAGAGTTCGTCACCATGCGCACGCCAGTCGCGGGTTAATCGTTCTTCTGTGGCGCTGATGCGTCTGGCGCTGTCGCAACGACAGCGGCCAGGCGCACGCTTTCATCCAGGCTTGCCTGCAACTTGATCAGTTCAACTTCCAGCGCTTTGTTGATGTGCGACTGCTCGTCAATGTTCTGCTTGAGCGACTGGCTTTCCAGCAAGGCAATGCGCAAGCGTTCCTGGAGGAGGGTGCGTTCGCTGTCGATGCGGGTGACCTGTTCCAGTAACTGATCCTGTCGGCTGTTGGTGTGCTTGAGTTGCTCCTGCAACAGGCTCAGCTCCCGCAGCGTGCCACGGTTTTCGGTCAGCAGACGCTCATTGTCGCGATGCAGTTGGGTGATTTCATCCTGGCGTACCAGTGCGCTTTGCTGGGCCTGACGCAATTCCATCTGAATTTGTTGTACCTGGCCTTCGTGGCGTCGCTGTTCCTGCTCGCGCTGGTCTTTGACGGCATTGCGGTAGTGCTCCAGTGCTTCGCGGGCGTGCAGGTGTTTTTCTTCCAGTGAGCGGATCTGCTCGTCCTTGTCCTGCAAGCGCAACTCGAAATCGGCCAGTGCCTGGTTCAGCCCGGCGTTGCGGGTTTGCTCGGATTGCAGCATCGAGCGGGTGTCGTGCAGTTCCGCCGATTCCTGGGTCAGCGCCAGGCTTTGAATTTCGTATTGCTGTTGCAATTCGGTATTGGCCTCGCGGGCCTCGTGCAGCTGGGTTTCCAGCTCTTTTCGTTGTTGCTCGAACTGCGCGCGTGCCTGGTCGATGGGTTCTTGCGCCTGTTCTTTCAGGCGTTGCGCCAGTCGCGCCACCAGCGCTGTCAGCTCATCATCGATCGGTTCGGAAGGTGCTGGCGCGGGTTCGGTGCCGTCATCGAGCTCTTTCAGATAGCGATGGATCGTGGTTTTCGAGCCGGTATTGCCCATTTCGATCCGCACTGCGTCGATGCTCGGGTGTTCGCCCCGGGCGAGGATTGCCGAGCGTGCCGCTTGCACCAGTGCCTTGTTTACGCCGCCACGTGCCATGTGTTCTCCTACGATTTGATACTGTGGTACGTACCACTAATATACACAATGTACCATGCCGTGAATAAAGTTAAAAACTTGTGATAACTGATGCGGGATATACTGGTATTACCCCGTGTGATGAGCTGTAGACCGGGTATTCAATCGCCAACGCGGTACGTTTTCGAGCACTGAGCCCATGACCGATCTGGATCGCTACCTGCAAGCCGCTACCCGCGACAACACCCGTCGCAGCTATCGCGCGGCCATCGAGCACTTCGAAGTCAGCTGGGGCGGGTTCCTGCCGGCGACCAGCGATAGCGTTGCGCGGTACCTGGTTGCACATGCGGGCGTGCTGTCGATCAATACCTTGAAGTTGCGCTTGTCCGCGTTGGCGCAGTGGCACAGCAGCCAGGGGTTCGCCGATCCGACCAAGGCGCCGGTGGTGCGCAAAGTATTCAAAGGCATTCGCGCGCTGCACCCGGCCCAGGAAAAACAGGCTGAACCCTTGCAGCTTCAACATCTGGAGCAAGTGATCGCCTGGCTGGAGCAGGAAGCACAGTCCGCCAGGGCGCAGGACGATCGCGCGGGATTGCTGAGAGCCAAGCGCGACACCGCACTGATCCTGCTGGGCTTCTGGCGTGGTTTTCGTAGTGATGAGTTGTGCCGCGTGCAGATCGAGCATGTACAAGCCAGCGCCGGTTCAGGCATTACCCTCTACTTGCCACGCAGCAAGGGCGATCGCGAGAACCTCGGCCAGACCTACCAGACACCCGCCTTGCAGCGCCTGTGCCCGGTACAGGCCTACATCGAATGGATTACCGAAGCCGCGTTGGTCCGTGGCCCCGTGTTTCGTGGCATCGATCGCTGGGGCCATTTGAGCGAGGAGGGCTTGCACGCCAATAGCGTTATCCCGTTGTTGCGCCAGGCACTGGAGCGCGCCGGCATTGCGGCCGAGCACTACACCAGTCACTCCCTGCGTCGTGGCTTCGCCACCTGGGCCCATCAGAGCGGTTGGGATTTGAAGTCGTTGATGAATTACGTGGGCTGGAAGGATGTGAAGTCAGCCATGCGCTATGTTGAAGCCAGCCCATTTCTCGGGATGACCCGAATCGCTGAAAAGCCGTTGGCGCTGTAGATCACGTTTTCTTCTATTAATACGCTCGGCTAATAGCGAAAACAAATCAGCAACATCAGGTTTGCCAATGAGCCAACTGGCGATCGGGTGGGTAGGATTCACCACATCAACTTCTTAACCCCTGACGGAGAGTCACCGATGCCTATCATCAACAGCCAAGTTAAACCGTTCAAAGCTACCGCCTACAAAAACGGCGACTTCGTACACGTGTCGGACGCTGACCTGAAAGGTAAGTGGTCTGTCGTTTTCTTCTACCCAGCTGACTTCACCTTTGTTTGCCCGACCGAACTGGAAGACCTGGCTGACAACTACGCCGAGTTCCAAAAACTGGGCGTCGAGATCTACAGCGTTTCCACCGATACCCACTTTGCCCACGCTGCCTGGCACAACACTTCGCCAGCCATCGGCAAAATCCAGTACACCATGATCGGCGACCCGACTCATGTCATCTCCCGCAACTTCGACGTGCTGATCGAAGAAGCTGGCCTGGCTGACCGTGGCACTTTCGTGATCAACCCTGAAGGCCAGATCAAAATCGTTGAACTCAATGATGGCGGTGTAGGTCGTGACGCTTCCGAGCTGCTGCGCAAAATCAAGGCCGCTCAATACGTCGCCGCTCACCCGGGCGAAGTGTGCCCAGCCAAGTGGAAAGAAGGCGAAGCCACTCTGGCTCCGTCCCTGGACCTGGTCGGCAAGATCTAAGTCTGTGACGCGCTTCATCAGGGCGGAGCTCCGCACCTACTAAGTAAGCTGCACCGCCCCATAAAACGCCCGGGCGAGATTCGCTCGGGCGTTTTTTTATGTCTGATTGCTCTCTATTCAAACAGCATCTAAGGAAATCGCCCGTATGTTGGACGCCAATCTTAAAGCCCAGTTGAAATCGTACCTGGAACGGGTCACTCAGCCGATCGAGATCGTTGCATCCCTCGACGACGGTGCGAAATCCCAGGAAATGCTCGCGTTACTCAAAGACGTTGCCAGTCTTTCCACCCAGATTACTCTGCTCGACAACGGTAACGATGCGCGTAAACCATCGTTCTCGATCAATCGCCCGGGAGCCGATATCAGCCTGCGTTTCGCCGGCATCCCGATGGGCCACGAATTCACATCCCTGGTGCTGGCCTTGCTGCAAGTCGGCGGCCACCCATCGAAAGCCAGTGCCGACGTTATCGAGCAGATCCGCTCGCTCAAAGGCGAGTTCAACTTCGAGACTTACTTCTCGCTGTCCTGCCAGAACTGCCCGGATGTGGTTCAGGCGCTGAACCTGATGGCTGTGCTGAACCCGAACATCCGCCACGTCGCCATCGACGGCGCGCTGTTTCAGGCCGAAGTTGACGAGCGCCAGATCATGGCCGTGCCAAGCGTTTACCTGAACGGCGTGAACTTCGGCCAGGGTCGCATGGGCCTGGAAGAAATCCTCGCCAAGATCGACACCAGTGGCATCGAGCGTCAGGCCGAGAAGATCAGCGCCAAGCAAGCCTTCGACGTACTGGTCGTCGGCGGTGGCCCGGCCGGTGCTTCAGCGGCAATTTACGCCGCTCGTAAAGGCATTCGCACCGGCGTGGCGGCTGAACGTTTTGGTGGCCAGGTGCTCGACACCATGGCCATCGAGAACTTCATCTCCGTGCAGGAAACCGAAGGGCCGAAACTGGCCGTGGCACTGGAAGAACACGTTAAGCAATACGACGTGGACATCATGAACCTGCAACGCGCCGACAAGCTGGTGCCGGGAAAAAACGGTGAATTGCACGAAATCCATTTCGCCAGCGGCGCGTCCTTGAAAGCCAAGACCGTGATCCTCGCCACCGGCGCGCGCTGGCGTGAAATGAACGTTCCGGGTGAGCAGCAATACCGCAACAAGGGTGTGGCGTACTGCCCGCACTGTGACGGTCCGCTGTTCAAAAGCAAGCGTGTGGCGGTGATCGGTGGCGGTAACTCCGGCGTCGAAGCAGCCATCGACCTGGCCGGGATCGTGTCCCACGTAACCCTGCTGGAGTTCGACGTGCAATTGCGCGCCGACGCGGTACTGCAGCGCAAGTTGCACAGCCTGCCGAACGTTACCGTGATCACCAGTGCGCAAACCACTGAAGTGACCGGCGATGGCCAGAAGGTCAACGGCCTGCGCTACAAGGATCGTCAGTCGGACGAGCTGCGCACTGTCGAGCTGGAAGGGATTTTTGTGCAGATCGGTCTGTTGCCTAATACCGATTGGCTTAAAGGCACCATCGAGCTGTCGCCGCGCGGCGAGATCATTGTCGATGCCCGTGGTGAGACGTCGATCCCCGGCGTGTTCGCGGCCGGCGACGTGACCACCGTGCCGTACAAGCAGATCGTGATTGCGGTGGGCGAGGGCGCCAAGGCTTCCCTGAGCGCATTCGATCACTTGATTCGCACCTCGGCGCCGGCATAAACGCCGAAGCTGAAAACACAAAACCCCATGAGCGATCATGGGGTTTTTTGTGTCTTGCACTGATCTTTACTACACAGAGCGTGGGAGCGATCAAGGCTGCGATCGTTTTACAACGGTGCCGGCTGAATGATCTCGACCCAGTAGCCATCCGGGTCCTTGATGAACGCCAGGCTCTTCATGCGACCGTCGTTCAGGCGTTTCTGGAAATCGCAGCCCAACGCTTCAAAACGTTCGCACGCGGCACGGATGTCTGGGACCGAGATGCAGATATGGCCGAAGCCGCGCGGGTCGGTGTTGCCGTTGTGATAGGCGAAATCCGCGTCGTTCTCGGTGCCGTGGTTGTGGGTCAGTTCGAGAATGCCGGGGATCGATTTCATCCACTCGGTGCGGGCAGCGGCATCGGCCGGGATCTGGTTTTTATCGACCAGCGCCAGGAAGTACAGGCTGAACTCGGCTTCCGGGAAATCACGCTTTTCCACCAGCGAGAAACCCAGGACGCGGGTGTAGAAATCCAGGGACCGGGTGATGTCCTTGACCCGCAGCATGGTGTGGTTGAAGACGAACTTCTGGGTGGCGGTGTCAGGTTGGGCGGTCACGCCAGGAAATGTATTGAGTTCGTGCAGGCTCATGGGCCCTCCGGAAATTCCAAGAATGCTCACAATGATACGCAAGGGCCCTGGCATCGCCAAACCAAAACCGCAGGCTTGCCTGCCGGGCGGGTGAAGCTCAGACTTCGCGGCTCAATCCGTGAGTGTTCATTACAATGATCCGACCCTGTCAATTGATGTTCGTCCTGATGTGTCTGCTTTCAGGTGTTACCCGTGCTGATGCAGAAGCTCCGGTCGTGACCTGGCCCAATGGATGGACTGTCGAGACCGTTCCGCAAGACGAGGCCAAGCCTCAGGTTTCCCGGCAGCGCGCGGTAAAAAACGACCAGGACGGGACACCGGTAATGGTGATGGAGTTGACCATGACTCAAGTGGAAAGCGGTCATCAGGTGAATCTGGAAGGTGTGTTGCTGGAAATGCGCAAGTCTGTGCAGAAGGACTTTTTTCAGGGCGGCTATCAGAGCGTCTGCAACAAAATTCATCCGACTGCCTTGAGCCGGTTATCGGCGCTGGAAACTACCTGCACCATTACCCAGAACGGTCGACATGTGTTGTCTCAAACATTGGTCGCCGCAGTCGACGGCGATAAAGCCTATGTTCTTTCCTACGCGGGGCAGGCTGAGGTTTATAAGGCAAGTCAGGGCGACATAGAGGCAGCTCGAAACAGCTTGAAACTTTAGTTTAAGGTTTCTGTACCCACGCTTTTGAGCATGGCCCGGATTTTTAGATAGCCAAACGGATTAAGCACAAAGTTAGTCAGTCTATAGCGAGTTGATCGGCGACTATCGTCGCATTTTAGACGGCATCCATGAAAAAGCCCTGCATTGGCAGGGCTTTTTTATTACCGTGAGCGCTTAGGCACGCAGCCAGGAGTCAACGGTGGCTGCACCGTATTGTTCCTTCCAGGCTTTCAGGCCGCGGTGATTGCCGCCCTTGGTTTCAATCAGTTCACCCGTGTGCGGGTTCTGATAAACCTTGACCACGCGAGCGCGGCGGGTTTTAGGGGCGGTTGCCTGCTGCAGGCCGGATTTCGCCGGGTGCGGGTCGAGGATGGCGATGATGTCGCGCAAGCTCTTGCCGTAGGTTTTCATCAGCCCCTGGAGCTTTTCTTCGAATTCGATTTCTTTTTTGAGACCGGCATCGTTCTTCAAAGATTCCAACTGCTTGAGCTGTTCTTGAAGGGCCTTTTCAGCTGCACGGAATTCAGCGAGTCTGGACAATATCTTTACTCCAATAGTGTGTTTGGCTGAAACCAACCGCAAACAAAGCTATAAGCCAAGAGCCTTGAAGCGACTCGGTGATAATGGCACGCCTGCCGATTTTGCACAGGTATGAAAAATTGTAGTAGTTAATTGGCCAAGAGTAAATCCTGACTTTTTCTTCATGTAACAAGAGTAGTCTTTTGATTCAATTTGGCGCGCATCATCATGATTCCGGCGCTTAACGTGGTTAGTTAATGATCACTTAATGCTCTAATGAACTCTGCGCCGGGCATCGGCCGGCCGAACAGATAACCTTGCAGAAAGTTCACGCCATGGGCAGTCAGATAGTCACTTTGCTCCTCGGTTTCCACCCCTTCGGCGACGATGCCCAGATCGAGTTTGGCCGAGAGTTCGATGATGCTGTCCAGAATGTGCCGGGAGAGGGCGTCGACACCGATCATGGCGACAAAACTCTGGTCGATTTTCAGGAAGTCCACATTGAACTGACGCAAGTAACCGAGGCTTGAATGGCCGGTGCCAAAGTCGTCGATGGCGATCATCACGCCCAGCGCGCGAAGCCGTTCGAACAACAGCAGGGTGATGGCTGTCGGTTCGACCAGTTCGCGCTCGGTCAACTCCAGCACTAAATGGACACTGCCCGGTGCAAAAGCACTGAGGAATTCACGGCAGTCTTCGACCAGCGCAAGATCCCGGCAATGACTGGCGGTGATGTTGATGCCAATGTGGAATGGCCCCTCGAACGATGCCGACAAGGGCGCCAGCAATGTGGCGGTCTGTTGCATCAGCGAGCGGGTCATCGGCACGATCAGACCGGAATGTTCGGCAAACGGGATAAACAGATCCGGACGCACCAGGCCTTCCCTGGGATGTTTCCAGTGCATCAATACTTCGGTGCCGGACCACAGCTTATTGTCGCCATGCACCACGGGCTGAAAGTAAGGAATGAATTCTGCTGCCTCCAGCGCCCGCTGCATTTCACGGCTGGGCGACATCGAGCGCTTCTGCAGCACATGCCCGATCGAACCTGACACCACGCCGAAGAACATCAACAGACTGAACAGTGGCGGGTATTCACTACGCATGTAACGCCAGGTTTCTCCTTCGGGGAAACCTGCGGCCACCGTAAAGGCATAACGCGAGGACGTCAGCGTACTTTGTGCTACCGGCAAGGCGGGCAGGGCGTCCTCGTGAACTTTGCCGTCGGCGGACAACCAGTTGGGACCGACTTGTAGCAACAGTAATGTCTTGCGGCCGATCAGGCGCAATTCATTGCTCAGGTGATAACCGTTCAGCGTGGTCAATGCCCCTTTATTTCCTTCGCTGAGCCGGTACACCAACAGCGCGGTATTGGGCGTGACCGGGTTGCCGTTCATGAGCCATAACTGGCCTTGGGTGTAGTCGCCGGGATTAACCTTTTCCTGATATTCACCGAACAACGAACTGCAATAGAGGTTGTCGTCCCACACCAGGTTGGTCGAGCGCACGAAGGGCCGGCGCGTAACTTGTTCGCGCAAGGCCAGTTTGACGTCATTGCAGTTTTTGCCAGCCAGCGGCAGGAGCTCCTGCGCCGCTTGGGCGGTGTTGTCGAGCATCAGTTCGAACTGGCGAATGGATTCTTCGCCAGTCAGTTCAGTACTTTGCTTGAGGGTACGTTCAGCCTGCAGATAGAGAATGGCGACTCCCAGCAACACCGGGAGCAATCCGCTCAAAACAGTCACAGTGATTCGGGTGCCACGCTTGCGGCGACTTTTGACGTTCAGTGGCATTCGCAAATCCATCGCGATAAAAGAGGGCTCTCAAAGGTTGGCAGGTCGACATGCCTCCCAAAAGAGTTCAGCCATGATAGTTGGCTATCGGCCCTTATGCCGCTCAACCTTTAATCAATCTTGAGGCCAGTTTAATAAAGGCCAGCGTCGCGGGGGATGACTGACGCTGATCGAGCACCGCCAGACCGACTTGGCGGCTGATGGGGGGCGACAGCGGTTTTTTCACGTAGCGGTTGTCGTGGTCGTCAGGCAGTGAGCTTTCGGCGACGACAGTCAAGGCATCGCCACGGCCTACGACGTCCAATGTGCTGAGCAACTGCGAGCAGCGATAACGAATGTTCGGCGTCAATCGCGCCGTATTGAACAGGCGCGACACCAGCTCCGAAGACCCGGCTTCGGTCAGCACAAAAGGGTCGTGGCACAAGTCGTTCAGGCGCAAGCTGCCGCGACCGGCCAGTACATGGTCGGCAGGCAGCAGCGCGACCATCTGGTCCTCGATCAAGGCCACGGTGTCGAAACGCTCTTGGGGCAACACCACGAAGCCGATGTCGATACGCCGTTCTTCCAGCCACTGAATCACCTGGCGATCCGGCCCTTCATCGATATGAACCTCGATGCCCGGATGCGAGGCGCGGTAGTGCTGCAAGATCCTGGGCAACAGCTTGATCGATGAGGTCGGGCCGAACGAGCCTATACGCAGAGTGCCGGTTTTCATCCCGCGTGAATCGGCCGCCTCCTGACGCAAAGTGTTGGCCAGCCCGAGCATTGCCCGAGCGCGCAGTAATAGCTGCTGGCCGATATCACTGAGCTCGACCTGGGACTGATGCCGACGCAGCAGTTCGACGCCCAATTCCTGTTCCAGCGACTTGAGTGCGTGGGAGACCGCAGACTGGGAAATCTCCAAACGATGGGCGGCCGCCGTGAAGCCGCGCAATTCGGCCACCAGCGAGAAAATCTCGAGTTGAGTGAGGGTCATGAGTTTTTACTCATTTTACGATGATCGATCATTAGTCGAATGATACGCCACATGCCCGATTTCTGGCGGTGGAGACTTATGACTACGTGTGAACAGACCCTTGCGAACTCTTCGGATGTGCCGGTTTATCTGAAACTGGCGGCGGTCACCATGATCTGGGGCGGGACGTTCGTCGCCGGGCGGTTTCTGGCCGACAGCCTCAGTCCGTTATTCGCTGCGAGTCTGCGGTTCCTGCTGGCGAGCGTGGCGTTGCTGGTGTTCCTGCTGCTGGCGCGGGTGCCCTTGGTGCGACCCAGCCCCAGGCAATGGTTGCAATTGGCGCTGTTGGGATTCTTCGGGATTTTCTTCTACAACCTGTGCTTCTTTTACGGGCTGCATTACATCAACGCGTCCCGGGCGTCTTTGATCGTGGCGTTGAACCCGGCGGTGATCGGCCTGGCTTCTTGGCTGTTGTTCAAGGAGCGGCTGAGTCGGGCGAAAGTGGCTGGTATTGCGATCTGCATTGCTGGCGCCAGCCTGGTGATCGTCAGCCGCAATCCGCAGTTACTGGACGGCAATGCCGATGCCTGGATCGGCGATCTGTTGATCTTCGGCTGCGTGCTCGGCTGGGGCATTTATTCGCTGTTCTCCAAAGGCCTGAATCAAACACTGGGGCCGGTGCAGACGGTGACGTACTCGATTTGGCTCGGCACGCTGATGCTCTGGGTGACCAGCGCCGTGCGGGGCGAGTTGAGTGTCGCGGCGCTCACCGGGCTCGGCGCGCAACAATGGTTGAGCCTGATGTACCTGGGCGTGCTGGGTTCGGCATTGGCCTACATTGGTTATTACGACGGCATCCGCAAAATCGGTGCGACGCGCTCGGGCGTGTTCATCGCCTTGAACCCGTTGACTGCTGTTCTTCTCGGCGCGTTGTTGCTGGGCGAACAGCTGACACTGGCGATGTGCCTGGGCGGCGGGCTGATCTTGGCGGGGATTTTCCTGTGCAACAAACCGCTTGCGCAGGCCACGAAAAAGGGGATTGTATAAGAAGGCGGACAAACTGATTTACGCTGTGTAGAATCCGGTTACGCATATAAGAATAATCGTCTTCTGGCAGCAGAAGCCTCGCCCGCAAGAGCCTTGGGTCGACAATGAAGATATTTGGGTTCCAATTGATCTACGGTGACTTCCTCGCCCGCAGCGTGAGGGGCATCTCCTGCGCGCCACCCGCCGGTCTCAGCATTGCTAGCAACTAACGATCCGTTAATTCTAAAAGCATGATGAGGCGCCAAAATGGCAGATTTATACGAAAACCCAATGGGCCTGATGGGCTTTGAGTTCATCGAATTCGCATCGCCGACCCCGAACACCCTGGAGCCGATCTTCGAGATCATGGGCTTCACCAAGGTCGCGACCCACCGCTCCAAAGACGTGCACCTGTATCGCCAGGGCTCGATCAACCTGATCCTCAACAACGAACCCCACAGCGTGGCCTCGTACTTCGCGGCCGAGCACGGCCCGTCGGTGTGCGGCATGGCGTTCCGGGTCAAGGATTCGCAAAAGGCCTACAAGCGTGCCCTGGAACTCGGCGCCCAGCCGATCCACATCGAAACCGGTCCGATGGAATTGCACCTGCCGGCGATCAAAGGCATCGGCGGCGCGCCGCTGTACCTGATCGACCGTTTCGGTGAAGGCAGCTCGATCTACGACATCGACTTCGTATTCATCGAAGGTGTGGACCGCAACCCGGTCGGCGCCGGTCTGAAAATCATCGACCACCTGACCCACAACGTGTATCGCGGTCGCATGGCCTACTGGGCCAACTTCTACGAGAAGCTGTTCAACTTCCGCGAAATCCGTTACTTCGACATCAAAGGCGAGTACACCGGCCTGACATCCAAGGCGATGACCGCGCCGGACGGCATGATCCGCATCCCGCTGAACGAAGAGTCGTCCAAAGGCGCCGGGCAGATCGAAGAGTTCCTGATGCAGTTCAACGGCGAGGGCATCCAGCACGTGGCGTTCCTCACCGATAACCTGATCGATACTTGGGACCGCCTGAAGAAAATCGGCATGCGCTTCATGACGCCGCCGCCGGACACCTACTACGAAATGCTCGAAGGCCGTTTGCCGAACCACGGCGAGCCGGTCGATCAACTGCAAGCACGGGGCATCTTGCTGGACGGTTCGTCCGAACCTGGCGACAAGCGCCTGCTGCTGCAGATTTTCTCGGAAACCCTGATGGGGCCGGTGTTCTTCGAGTTCATCCAGCGTAAAGGCGACGATGGTTTCGGCGAAGGCAACTTCAAGGCTCTGTTCGAATCCATCGAACGCGACCAGGTTCGTCGCGGTGTGCTCTCCACCGATTAAGCCGTTCCTGATGTGAAAAAGCCCGGTCAGCAGCAATGCTGGCCGGGCTTTTTTTTGAATCATGCAATTACATTGGCCGGCGTCGTTGCCGGACCAGATGCTTGAACCCTTCAAACACCAACGCCGCCACCGCCAGCCAGATCGGAATGTAAGTCAGCCATTCGCCGGCCTTGATGCTTTCCCCCAACAGCAACGCAACGCCCAGCAACAGCACGGGCTCGACGTAACTCAACAACCCGAACAGGCTGAACGGCAGCAGCCGGCTGGCAATGATGTAGACCACCAGTGCCGAAGCGCTGATCACCCCGAGCAGGGGAATCAACAGCGACAGCCAAGGATGTTGATCGAACACGCCAAAACCTTGTTCACCTCCCTGCACGAACCAGAACGCCACCGGCAGCATCAACGCCATGTCCAGCCAGAGCCCGCCAAGGTTGTCCGTGGCCAGGCGTTTGCGCAGGATGAAATAGATCGGATAGCCGATCACCACCAGCAACGTCGCCCAGGAAAAACCGCCGACCTGATACAACTCGTTGAGCACGCCGAGGCTGGCGAAGAACACGGCTATTTTCTGCAGATAGGAAAGGCGCTCGCCATAGACGATTCGCCCGGTCAGGACCATGGACAGCGGCAACAGGAAGTACCCCAGCGACACGTCAAGGCTATAGCCGTTGAGTGGCGCCCACATGAACAACCAGAGTTGCAGGCCCAGCAGCACTGCCGAGCCGATCAGGGCGATGAGCAACTTCGGCTTGGCGGCCAGCCGCCGAAGAATCTCGACCACACGTTTCCATTCGCCGGACACCACCATGAACACGGTCATGCATGGTGCGGTCAGCAACATCCGCCAACCGAAAATCTCCACGCCACTCAAGGGGGAGAGCAGTGAGGTGTAGTAATACATGACGGCAAACAGCATCGAGGCTGTGACCGATAGAGCGATACCTTTAGACAAACTGTCCTCGTGGGTTGAAGGTCAAACGGGGCGCGCAGGATACGTGGTTTTTGTGCTGAATATTGGCCAGGTGATTGATATTTTCAACATCGCGGTGGATGTTGAATCGCTATCGCAGGCAAGCCTGCTCCCACAAGTAACTTCGTCGAAGCATAGTCAGCAGATCGACACAGAACCTGTGAGAGCGAGCTTGCCCTTGATAAATCTCAAGCCGAACGCGGTTTGCGTCCCGGCACAAAATGGCTCACATCATTGAACCCCGGTGTCGACGCATGCCCCGGTGTCACCAGCGAATCGATAAAGGCTTCATCTTCCGCCGTGATTTTCACCGCCTGGGCCTTGGTGTACCCATCCCACTGTTCTTCGGTGCGCGGGCCGACGATGGCCGAGGTGACGGCGCTGTTATTCAGCACCCAGGCGATGGCGAACTCAACGATGCCCACGCCACGGTCCCGGGTGTATTGCTGGATCTGCTGGGCAATGCGCAAAGACTCAACCCGCCATTCGGTTTCCAGGATGCGTTTGTCCTGGCGACCGGCGCGGCTGTTGGCGTCCGGTGTCACATCCGGCGCGTACTTGCCGCTGAGCACACCGCGCGCCAGCGGACTGTAAGGCACCACGCCGAGGCCATAGTTTTGCGCGGCGGTGATCTGCTCGGTTTCCGCCTGACGGTTGACGATGTTGTACAGCGGCTGGCTGATCACCGGCCTGTCGACGCCGAGTTTGTCGGCCAAACGAATCACCTCGGCGATGCGCCAGCCGCGATAGTTCGACAGGCCCCAGTAGCGGATCTTGCCTTGACGAATCAGATCGCCGATGGCCGACACCGTGACTTCCAGCGGCGTGTTGTGGTCTTCGCGGTGCAGGTAATAGATGTCCAGATAATCGGTGCCCAACCGCGTCAGGCTGGCGTCGATGCCATTGAACAGGTGCTTGCGGCTCAAACCGCTGCGGTTCGGCACACCGTCCACTGGACCGAAGCCGACCTTGGTGGCGAGCACCCATTCGTGGCGGTGGCTGGCGATCGCTTCGCCGACGATCTCTTCGGAGCGGCCATTGGTGTACACGTCCGCGGTGTCGATGAAGTTGATGCCCTGGTCCCAGGCCTTGCCGATGATCCGCAGGGAATCTTCGGTGCTGGTCTGTTCGCCGAACATCATGGTGCCCAATGTGAGGGTCGACACCTGTAAACCCGAATGACCCAGCGTGCGATAGCTCATGACGAAATCCTTTTACCGGTCAGAAAGCCCTAATCAAATACCAGAACCGCTGCGCGGAGCAATCTGAATTATCGACGCAGTGCCTCACAACGCTCCTGCAAGAACGTTTGCAACACCTTGACCCGCTCCGAAACCTGCACCCGATGCGGGCAGAGCAAATTGAATGGCACGCTTTCGCCTTGCCAGTCATCGAACAGCGTCACCAGCCGCCCGGCCTGCACATCGGCGGCGACGTCGAGCCAGGCCTTGTAGGCGATGCCATGCCCGGCCAAGGCCCAGCGGCGGGCAACTTCGCCGTCATCGCTCAGATAGTCGCCATGCACATCAACCTCCAGCACCTCATCGCCACGGCTGAAACGCCAATGGTTGTAGGGTCGGCCATTGCGCAGGTAGAGAAGGGCACTGTGTTCGCCCAGTTCCTCGGGATGCTGCGGCGTGCCACGGCGGGTCAGGTACTCGGGGCTGGCACAGGCCACGCGCCGATGCTGCGGCAGAATAGGTAGCGCCACCAGCGTCGAGTCACTCGGCACACCGAAGCGCAGGGCCACATCGACCGTCTCGCGGAACAGGTCGGCATGTCGATCGTTGAGCAATAGTTGCAATTGAATGTTGGGGTGTTGGCGCTTGAAATCATCTAGCCACGGTAACAGCACATTGCGCCCGAAGTCCGACGGCGCCGCCAATTGCAGTACACCACTCAAGCCTTGGGTCTGTTGCTTCAACGCCTGCTCACCTTCGGCCAGCGCGGCCAGTGCCAGGCGCACGCTATCCAGATAGCGCCGGCCTTCTTCGGTCAGGCGCATGCTTCGCGTGGAACGGGCCAGCAAGCGGATGCCGAGGCGGGTTTCCAGGCGTTTGAGGGCGATGCTGGCCGCCGCCGGAGTCAGCTCCAGGGCGCGGGCGGCGGCGGAAATGCTGCCGGAGTCGGCGGTGCGAACGAAGATCTCCAGGTCGAGAATCGAGCTCATTGGTAAAAATCCTTTAAAGATCCTTCTGATTTACCGGGATTTTTCTTCGATTGGCAACCGGAGAAGATTGAATCTCCCTAACCCGACCGGAGATCAGCTCATGACACAACTCAACGCTTGCTTGCACCATCAGACCGTCGTGGTGATCGGTGGCAGCAGTGGAATAGGCGCCGCCGTCGTCCGGGCCGCAGCCGAGCGTGAGGCCCGTGTGGTCGCGGCGAGTCGCCGCCAGCCAGCGGTCGACCATGATGCAAAGATTCGACACGAAGCGGCGGACGTCACCGATGAAGCGTCGTTGCGACAGCTGTTCGAGCGTATCGGCCCTTTCGATCATCTGGTGATCACGGCCGGTCCGAGTGTGAGTGCCAAACCGTTGGCTGACAGCGATTTGCAGCACGCCCAACAGGCCTTCGATGTCAAATTCTGGGGCGCGCTGCGGGCGATTCAGGTCGCGCTGCCATACCTGAGCGCACATGGCAGCATCACGCTGACCTCGGGTTTGTTGTCGCGCAAATTTGTCGCCGGGCAGTTCATCAAAACCACCTTGAATGCGGCGCTGGAGGCATTGGGCAAGCAACTGGCCAAGGAACTGGCACCGCGCCGGGTCAACGTCATAAGTCCCGGTGTCACCGACACCGAGGCTTACGCCGGAATGGACGAAACGCAACGCGCCGCGATGTTTGCCCGTACCGCCGCCGCATTGCCGGTGGGCCGGGTCGGCACCCCACAAGATCTGGCGGCAGCGTTTATTCTGGCGATGGAAAACGACTTTATCAGCGGCACCGTCATCGACGTCGACGGAGGAGGGTTGCTATGAGTTGGCACTTTGATCATCTGGCCTTCAACACCCCCGACGGGCAACCGTTGCAGGAGGCCTTCGGTTCGTTGTTGGGATTGGCGCCGGGACGCCGCCCGCCATTCCCGTTCCCTGGACGCTGGTTGTATCAGGATGCGCAGGCGCTGGTGCATGTAATCGAACAGCCGACGTTCGATGAAACGGCGTTGAGCCACATTGCCTTTCGCACCGATGAGGACGCTGCCACGGTGTTGCGACGGGTGCAGGCCAGCGGTTTGCCGTATCAGGTGGCGCAGGTGCCGGAGGACGGGATCTGGCAGATTTTCGTGCAGATGCCGGGTGGTTTGGTGATTGAGCTGGATGCCAAGGCGGGGAGTCTGGTGGGCGTTTAAGGACGATGTTTAAAAGACATTTCCAGATACTCACTAAGGCTACATATTCTTGCGCCGCTGCCTACGACTGCGCCAGAATCCGCCGGCTAGTGCATCTTTGGCCTGGGCTATATCGTTTCTCTGTCGCTGAAAAACAGCGATCGGGTTTGGTAGCCCGGGTCTCTAATTGCAAAGCACTGCCTTTTGCCGAGCCTTTTCGTCTCGTCTTTATGGTGGTCATGCGCAGGGCACCTTCGGGTGCGCCGTTTTCCTAGAGCCCGGTCTACCAACCTGCGTATGGCCTCCACCCATCGTTTGGTAGCGAGGGTGATGGCTCCTTTTAAGCGCTTTAGGAGTTTCATCTATGTTCAAACCAACGCCAAATCCACCTGAAGTGGACGACGTTTCCCCCTACGAAACCCCCGATTCCAAAAAACTCAACGAAGCCGCCGAGCGCGCCCTCGACCATTACCTCAAACCACCCACCCCCAAAGTCACCAAGCGCAAACCCAGCACCATTTACCATGTCGGTGAGAAAGTCGATAACGAAACCCTGCTGGTCAACGCCTGCGAATCCCTGGCGTCAGCGAGCATGATGCTCACTGAATTCGCCGGATTGATGGACATGCCCCATCGCAACATGATGCTGGGGATTCAATCGGTGGTCATGCTTGGGGAGCTGGCTGTCAACCGAGTGCTGGATAACCTCGATCCGCAAGGCTGACGAAAGTCTGTAGTGAGAGCACTCCTTGTGGCGAGGGAGCTTGTCGGATCGCCGCACCGTCCCGCTCGGCTGCGCAGCAGTCGCAAAGCCTGGGCATGCGGTATGTCTGAAAAACCGCGATCACCGGGATTGGGGTCGCTTCGCAACCCAGCGGGAGCAAGCTCCCTCGCCACAGAAGCAATTGCGAACGCATGGAATGAGAAACGGCCCGGGAGGGCCGCTTTTGTTTTCGCTGCACCTTAAACCCGCAACGTCCGGGTCATGCGCAACGCCAGCAAACTGCCGCACACAATCACACCCGCCAGCAGGTACAACGCCGCATCGGTGGACCCGGTGCTGTCCTTGACCCAACCCACCAGATACGGGCTAAGGAAACCCGCCATCTGCCCCATGGAGTTGATCAACGCCAAGCCACCGGCCGCCGCGCCGGCGCTGAGCATCGCTGTCGGCACCGGCCAGAACATCGGCAAGCCGGTGAGGGCGCCCATGGTGGCGAGGGTCAGGCCGAGGATTGCAATGGCTGGGGTGGTCGCGAAGTTCACGGCGATCAACAGGCCGACCGCGCCCATCAGCATCGGCACCACCAGGTGCCAGCGACGTTCTTTGCGCAGGTCCGCCGAGCGACCGACCATCAACATGAACACCGCTGCCAGCAGGTACGGAATCGCGCTCAACCAGCCAATCACCAGGTTATCGCTGAAACCCAGGTTCTTGATGATCGACGGCAACCAGAAGTTGATCGCATAGACACCGCTCTGGATGCAGAAATAAATCAGGCCGAACGCCCAGATCGCCGGGTTCTTGAACACTGCCCGCAAGGAGTCGGTGGTGGTTTTCGGTTTACTGGCCAGGTCTTCGGCGTGGTCGGCTTCAAGCACTGAACGCTCGTACGGGGTCAGCCACTTGGCGTTGGCGTAACTGTCGCTGAGCAGGAAGTAGGCGAGGGCGCCGAGGATCACGGTCGGGATGCCTTGCAGCAGGAACATCCACTGCCAGCCGGCCAAACCGGCCTGGCCTGCGCCGAAGTGGTTGAGGATCCAGCCGGAAAACGGGCTGCCCAGCAGGCCCGACACCGGGATCGCCGACATGAACAGCGCCATGATGCGGCCACGGCGGAACGTCGGGAACCACTGCGAAAGGTAAAGCACCACGCCCGGGAAGAACCCGGCTTCGGCGGCACCGGTGAACAGGCGCAGGGTGTAGAACTCGGTGGGTGTAGTGACGAACAGCAGACACGTCGAGAGCGCGCCCCACGTCATCATCATCAACGCGATCCAGCGTCGTGGGCCAAACTTGGTCAGGGCCAGGTTGCTCGGCACGCCGCACAGGACGTAGCCGATGAAGAAGATCCCGGCACCGAGGCCGTATACGGTTTCGCTGAATTTCAGCGCGTCGAGCATCTGCAGTTTGGCAAACCCGACGTTCACCCGGTCGAGGTAGTTGAACAGGTAGCAGATGAAGATGAAGGGTATCAAACGCAAGGTAATGCGTTTGTAGACGGCGTTCTTGTCGTCAGCGTTGGCCAGGGTAGCGGTGGCGCTCTGTGACATGGCGGGCTCTCTCTTTATTATGATTTTTTGCGACGCAAGGGTAACGTTGATCGCCCGGTGAGTCTCGGCCACCCCTTGGGTGGTTGTCTTTGTGCCTGAGCACAGGGTTTGCGACCCTGGCCTGTGCGGCTGAACAAGCCGCCCCATCACGCTTTCAAGGATCCCCGCTATGTTTGAACTCGATCACGACCTGGCCCAGGACATCGTCGACCGGGCGATGGCCATCCTGCCGTACAACGTCAATGTCATGGACAGTCAGGGGCTGATTCTTGGCAGCGGCGAGCCGGAGCGGATCAACACCCGTCACGAAGGCGCGCAACTGGTGTTGGCCAACGGGCGCGTGGTGGAGATCGACGCACAAACGGCGATTCATCTCAAAGGCGTGCAGCCGGGCATTAATCTGCCGCTGTTGCTCGATCAGCGTTTGATCGGCGTGCTGGGCATTACTGGCGAACCGGAGCAATTGCGCACCTACGCCGAACTGGTGCGCATGACCGCCGAGATGCTGGTCGCCCAGCGCAATCAGCAAGCCGAGCAGCAATGGCGGCGCCAACGTTGCGACGATCTGCTGGCATTGCTGTTGAGCGAAGCAGGGGATTCGCCACGGTTGCTGGACGAAGCGCAGCAACTGGGGCTCAAGCCACAGCTGACACGGGTGCCGTATCTGTTCGAGTTGGGCATCGAACACGGCCCGAGCCAGACCGTCGAAGCGCTCAGCGCCTGGCTGATGTCGCGCTACCCGGACAGTTGGTGCGTGAGCTCGGCCAAATCTTCGTTGCTCTGGTGCCGCCCGGCGACGCCTGCGGTCGAGAACGAACGATTGCTGGAAAAGCTCGATGGCCTGGGCTGGAACATTTTGCGCATCGCCGTGGGCGGGCAGGCCGACGGCTTGTCGGGGTTGCGTCGCTGCTATCGACGGGTCGGCGATTTGCTGGCCTACGGGCGCGATGTGTTGCCGCATTCTCGCTTGTTGATCCTGAACCGTTATCGGCTGCCGGTGATGCTCTGGCGGCACCGCGACGACGATGCGCTGGATGAACTGCTGCGGCCGCTGCGTAAAGTCATCGCCAAGGATGGCAACGGCCAACTGCTGGCGACGTTGCGCAGTTGGTGCGAACACGACGGCCAGAGCCAGGCCTGCGCCGATGCCCTGGGTATCCACCGCAACAGTTTGCGTTATCGCATGGAGCGGATCGCCGAACTCAGCGGCGTCGACCCGCTGAAGCTCGACGGAATGCTCGCACTGTACCTTGGCGTCCAGCTCCTGCCACAAACCGAGCTGCCGACCACCGCTCCGTAGCAGCTGCCGAGCCTGCGAGGCTGCGTTCGGCGACGCAGTCGTCGTAAATTCTATAAATACGGCTTACCTGACACACCGCGCCGCATGATTTCACGACGGCTTCGCCGCCGAACGCAGCCTCGCAGGCTCGGCAGCTGCTACGACGACCAGTGCGGACAAGGGTTTTGTGGAAATGAACAATAATCCACATGGCCGCTTGTGCAGCGGACCGGCGTTATTGTTCAGGCCTGCTGGCAGCATGGACGCATTGGAACTGGAGAATTCGCATGAAAATCGTCATTGCCCCCGATTCGTTCAAGGATAGCTTGAGTGCCCAGGGTGTGGCCGAGGCCATTGCGCTGGGGTTGGCGCAGGTTTGGCCAGATGCACAATTGCTCAAGTGCCCGATGGCTGATGGTGGCGAAGGCACGGTCGAGTCGATTCTGGCCGCGTGCGACGGAGAACTGCGCCGCACCCGTGTTCGTGGGCCGTTGGGCGCCACGGTCGATGCCGCCTGGGGCTGGTTGCCGCAGAGCCACACCGCGATCATCGAAATGGCCGAGGCCAGTGGCCTGCAACGGGTGCCGCCGAACCTGCGCGATGCCTGCACCAGCAGCACCTTCGGCACCGGCGAATTGATCCGCGCTGCGCTCGATGCCGGGGCGCAACGAGTGATTCTGGCGATTGGCGGCAGCGCCACCAACGACGGCGGCGCCGGGGCGATGCAGGCCTTGGGGGTGAAACTGCTGGATGTCCAGGGCCAAACCCTGGCGCCGGGTGGTCTGGCGCTGGCGCAACTGGCCCGTCTCGATTTGAGCGACATTGATCCGCGTCTGGCCGGCGTGCGTTTCGACATCGCCGCCGACGTCAATAATCCGCTGTGCGGCCCTCAGGGGGCGTCAGCAATTTTCGGCCCGCAGAAAGGTGCGTCGCCCGAGCAAGTCCAGCAACTGGACCTTGCTCTCGGGCACTTTGCCGAACTCTGTGCGCAAGCCTTGGACAAGGACGTGCGCGATGAACCGGGCAGTGGCGCGGCGGGCGGTCTGGGGTTTGCCGCGAAGGCGTTTCTTGGCGCGCAATTCCAGGCCGGTGTGGAAGTGGTCGCCGAACTGGTGGGGCTGGCCGAGGCGGTCAACGGCGCCGACCTGGTGATCACCGGCGAAGGTCGTTTCGATGCCCAGACATTGCGCGGCAAAACCCCGTTTGGCGTGGCGCGCATTGCCCGGCAGCAGGGCGTGCCGGTCATCGTCATCGCCGGCACCTTGGGCGAGGGGTATCAGGCGCTGTACGAGCATGGCATTGATGCGGCTTTTGCATTGGCGAGCGGGCCGATGACCCTGGAGCAGGCCTGCACCGAGGCGCCGCGATTGCTGCGTGAGCGCGCCAGTGACATCGCGCGGGTTTGGCGGGTGGCCGCCCGCAAGGCCTGACACTGTCTTCAGTAAAAAGAAATCTCTGTGGCGAGGGAGCTTGCTCCCGCTCGGTTGCGCAGCAGCCGTAAATTTTTTGGGGCCGCTACGCAGCCCAGCGGGAGCAAGCTCCCTCGCCACAAAGGCTACTGCGCAAAGCCGACCTCCGCGCAACATCTGTTTCACCGCTGAAACACTCTGCCGCCCTTGAAAAATATTTCTCCAGCCCCCCTGCAAAAATCCTAAACCCCGGCCGATACAGCCAATAGGCGTACACAAACCAATTACAACAGTGGCGCCAAACTGAAAGGTGCGCGCCATCGCCCGCCCGCCAGTGATCACCGCAAGGATGCTCGCCGCCTCAATTATCGAGATCATCCTATGTCACTGCGTAATCTGAAAATCGCGCCTCGAGCTTTCCTCGGTTTCGCTTTCATCGCCTTGCTGGTCATTGTGCTGGGTGTGTTTGCGGCGAATCGCATGTCGATCATCCGACAGGCCTCTGTGGATATGGAAAGCAATCAGCTACCCAGCGTCGGCTTCCTGGGGGTCATGACCGAAAACGTGCTGCGTCTGCGAATTCTCTCGTTCCGGGTTCTGGTGAACCGTGAGCCCGCGAGCCTGCAAGAAGCAGAAACCCGAATCGGGATACTGGTGGACAAGGTCAAGCAGGCACAGGCTGCTTATGGGGCATTGCCGGCCGGCGATGAGGAAGCGGCGTTATTCAAGACATTCTCGGCCACGCTGGACAAATACCTGCAAGCGGTGCGTGAGATGATGGAGCTTTCGCGGCAGAACAAACTGGATGAAATGCTCAACCTGATTAATACCCGGATCAAGGACGGTACCGATCAGATGGGCGAGCAGTTGAACAAGTTGATTGCCATCAACAAGGCTGGCGCGGCTGCGGCCGATGCCCAGGCCAAAGAGCAGTTTGCCTTTGCCACCAATGGCATCATCGTGGTCTCGGCGGTCGCTGCCCTGATGACCGTGCTGCTGGCCTGGCTGTTGACCCGCAGTATCGTCACGCCGCTGAACCGTGCGGTGCTTGCGGCCGAAACCATTGCCAGCGGCAACCTGAGCAAGGTCATCGAAGTCGATGGCAACGACGAACCGGCGCGTTTACTCGGCGCCTTGGCCACCATGCAGACGAACCTGCGCAAGACCATCGAACAGATCGCCGGCTCCGCGACGCAACTGGGCGCCGCCGCCGAAGAACTCAGCACCGTGACCCAAGAAGCGTCCCGTGGCCTGCAACAACAGAACAACGAAATTGAACAGGCCGCCACCGCCGTCAACGAAATGACCGCCGCCGTGGAAGAAGTGGCACGCAACGCGGTATCGACGTCCGAAGCCTCGAACCAGTCGACCCAGGCCGCCCGTGAAGGTCGTGACCGGGTGGTGGAAACCGTCGACGCGATCCAGACCATGACCCACGACGTGCAAAACACTGCATTGATGATCGAGGGGCTGGCCACTCAGGGCCGCGACATTGGCAAAGTGCTGGACGTGATCCGCGCCATCGCCGAACAGACCAACCTGCTGGCCCTCAACGCTGCCATCGAAGCGGCCCGTGCCGGGGAGGCCGGGCGTGGCTTTGCGGTGGTGGCGGACGAGGTCCGGGCGCTGGCCCATCGCACTGCGCAATCGACCCAGGAAATCGAGAAAATGGTGGCCGGCATTCAGAACGGTACTGGTGAAGCGGTTTCGTCGATGCAACAAAGCAATCAGCGCACCCAAAGCACCCTGGAAATGGCCCGTGCGGCGGGTGTCGCCCTGGAGCAGATCACTTCATCGATTCAGCTGATCAATGAACGCAATCTGGTGATCGCCAGCGCCTCGGAAGAACAGGCCCAGGTGTCCCGTGAAGTCGATCGCAACCTGGTGAACATCCGCGACCTGGCCACCCAGTCGGCCGCCGGTGCCAACCAGACCAGCGCCGCCACCCATGAACTGTCACGACTGGCGGTAGATTTGAACGCAATGGTGGCGCGTTTCGTGATTTGAGATAGGGTTGAAACTGGAACTCGCGCGTTAGGAGAAGTACATGCGCTATTCAGCCTTGACCCAACGAATCGACGGTGATGGAGCGGCAGCCTGGAAGATTCACGATCGAGCGCTGGAATTGCGCGAGCAGGGCGTCGACGTGCTGCTGCTGTCGGTCGGCGACCCGGATTTCGATACGCCGCTGCCGGTCGTCCACGCGGCCATCGACAGCCTGCTGGCCGGCGACACCCATTACTCGGATGTGCGCGGCACCCGTACATTGCGCAGCAGCATCGCCAGCCGTCACCAGCAGCGCTGCGGCCAAGAGGTGGACGCCGACCATGTGATCGTGCTGCCCGGCGCTCAATGCGCGGTGTATTCGGTTGCCCAGTGCCTGCTCGACCCGGGTGACGAAGTGATCATCGCTGAACCGATGTACGTCACTTATGAAGGCGTGTTCGGTGCCTGCGGGGCGAGCGTGGTGCCGGTGGCGGTGCGTCCGGAGAACGGCTTTCGGGTCGAGCCGGCGGATGTCGCAGCGCTGATCACCGCTAAAACCCGGGTCATTCTGCTCAACAGTCCGAACAATCCCTCCGGTGCCAGCCTTTCCTTGAAAAGCTGGCAGGAACTGGCGGCGCTGTGTGTGCAACATGACCTCTGGCTGATCAGCGATGAGGTCTATAGCGACTTGTTGTATGAGGGCGAGCACATCAGCCCGGCCAGCCTGCCGGGCATGGCCGAGCGCACCGCGACCCTTAACAGTTTGTCCAAATCCCATGCCATGACTGGCTGGCGGGTAGGCTGGATGATCGGCCCGAAACCACTGGCCGATCATGTGATGCATCTGTCGTTGTGCATGCTGTTCGGCATTCCGGATTTCGTTCAGAAAGCCGCGCAAGCGGCACTCGATAAGGATTTGCCGGAAGTGGCGCTGATGCGTGAGGAGTATCGCCAGCGACGCGATCTGGTGTGCGCGAGGTTGAGCGGTTGCCCCGGTATCCGGCCGATCAAGCCCGATGGCGGGATGTTTGTGATGCTCGATGTGCGCCAGACCGGGCTCGGCGCCCAGGATTTTGCCGAGCGGCTGCTGGAAGGTTATGGCGTGTCGGTGCTGGCCGGCGAAGCCTTCGGGCCGAGTGCGGCGGGGCACATACGCATCGGGCTGGTGGTGGACCAGCTGAAGCTGGCGGAAGCGTGTCGGCGGATTGCGTCCTGTGCGGCGGATTTGCTGCAGATGCGACGGGCCTGATCGTTCCCACGCGGAGCGTGAGAACGATCAGTTCCTTACCCCTTCCACGCTCCGGCATTCACCAGATTCACTGGCCGCTCACCCGCCAACGCCGCCAACAAATTTTCGACCGCACAAGTCGCCATCGCCTCCCGTGTCTCATGGGTCGCCGAGCCGATATGCGGCGTCGCCACCACATTGTTCAACTGCAACAGCGGCGAGTCATGGCGCAACGGTTCGCGCTCGAACACATCCAGTCCGGCAGCGCGAATCCGGTTCTGCTGCAACGTCTCGATCAACGCCTCTTCGTCCACCACCTTACCCCGTGAAATGTTGATGAAGATGCTTTGCGGGCGCATCAAGGCGAACTCCCGGGCGCCGATCAGTTTTTCAGTTTCGGCGGTCAGCGGCAGGGTCAGGCAAATGAAGTCGGCCTGCTGCAACAACTCGGTCAGGCTGCGGTATTGCGCATTGAAGCGCTGCTCCACCGCCGGTTTCGGCGAATGGCTGTGGTACACAACCGGCATGCCAAAACCGAAATGCCCACGCTGCGCCAACGCCTCGCCAATCCGCCCCATGCCGATGATGCCCAGCGTCTTGCCATGCACATCGCTGCCGAAATGCGCCGGGCCAATGTTGCGGTTCCACTGGCCGGCGCGAACCATGTTCGCCAGTTCCACCACGCGTCGGGCGGTGGCCAGGATCAGCGCGAAGCCGGTGTCGGCGGTGGTCTCGGTCAACACGTCGGGGGTGTTGCTGAGCAGGATCCGCCGTTCGGTCAGGTAGTCGATGTCGTAGTTGTCGACGCCGACGGACACACTGGCAATCGCTTCCAGGTTCGGTGCCAGGTCGAGCAACCCGGCATCGAGTTTCAGACTGGCGCCGAGCAACCCTTGGGCACGGGGCAGGGCCTGCCGCAGCTTGGCCAGGCCTTCGGCGTCGAGGCTGTCGATCAGTGTCACCTCGGTCTGCTCGTGCAAGCGAGCCATCAGCAGCGGCGAGAGTTTCTTGTACAGCACAACCTGCTTTTTCATATCTACATCCATTCAGGAATGAGCCGCCACCGGCCGGGGCGCGGCGGTTTTGGCCACGACCCGGTCACTGGCGCCGGGCTTGAGGAAAATCGTCAGCACCACCGACACCAGCAACGCGCCGCTCATCAACAGATAAGACGCACCGGGCGATCCGGTGGAGCTGTTCAGGTAACCGACCAGATAAGAGCCGCCAAACGAACCGAGCGCACCCATGCTGTTGATCAACGCCATGGCTCCACCGGCCACGTTGGCCGGGAGGATTTCTGGAACGATGGCGAAGAACGGCCCGTACGGGGCGTACATGCAGGCACCGGCAATCACCAGCAGGGTGTAGGACCACCAGAAATGCTCCGCGCCCAGCGCGTAGGAGCCGTAGAACGCAATCGAGGCGATCAGCAGCGGAGGCCAGACGAAGCGTTTGCGCTTCTGCAACTTGTCCGAGCCCCAGGACACCAGCAGCATGCCGATCACTGCCGCCAGGTACGGCAGCGCCGACAGCCAGCCCGCTTCGATCATGTCCATTTGCGCGCCGGCCTTGAGGATCGATGGCAGCCACAGCACGAAACCGTAGACGCCGATGCTCCAGCAGAAGAACTGCAAGGCGAGGATGATGACTTTTGGCGAACGGAAGGCTTCGGCGTAGTTTTTCACTGCCTTGATGCCGACCTGTTCGGCGGCCAAGGCACTTTCCAGGTCCTGCTTTTCCTGGTCGTTGAGCCACTTGGCCTGAGCCGGACGGTCATCGGCCAGACGCCACCAGATAAACGCCCACACCACTGCCGGCAAGCCTTCGATGATGAACATCCAGCGCCAGTTGAAATGCTGGATCAGGTAGCCCGAGACCACCGACATCCACAGCATGGTCACCGGGTTGCCGAGGATCAGGAAGGTATTGGCGCGCGAGCGTTCGGCACGGGTGAACCAGTGGCACAGGTACACCAGCATCGCCGGCATCACCGCCGCTTCGACCACTCCGAGCATGAAACGAATGACGATCAGCCAGTAGGCGTTGGAGACGATCCCGGTCAAGGTCGCCAGGGCACCCCAGAGAATCAGGCTGACGAAAATCAGCTTTTTCACGCTGTGCTTCTGGGCGTAGATCGCGCCCGGAATCTGGAAGAAGAAATAGCCGAGGAAGAACAGTGCGCCGAGCAGGGAAGACAACCCCGGGGTGATCATCAGGTCCTTGGCCATCCCGGAGGCGGCGGCGAACCCGTAGTTGGCGCGGTCCAGATACGCCAGGCTGTAGGTGATGAACACGATGGGCATGATGTACCACCAGCGGCGGGTGGCCAGTGTTGCGGTTTTCATAGTGATGCTCCTGAGCTTGTTGTTTTTGTCGCAGCAGGTAACGGTTTAAATGCGGTGGTGACTATGCGGGCCTTATCTCGGGCAAGTCGGCATACATTTCGGCTCGGGTAGGCAACCCCTCCATATCCCCACGGCTCTGCACCGCGCGGCTGCCGATCCAGTTGGCACGTTGTACGGCTTGGGCAACGCCGTGGTTTTCCAGCAGGGCGCTGATCAGGCCCACGGCAAACCCGTCACCGGCACCGACCGTATCGACCACGGTTGCCACGGGTACGCCTGCGACGAAACCTTCATCCTGATGCGTGCGGTAATACGCGCCGTGCGGGCCAAGCTTGATCGCCACGGCTTCGGCGCCCTGGTCGAGGTAAAACGCCGCGATGTCGGCGGGGTCTTCGAAACCGGTCAGCAACCGTCCTTCGCTCAACCCCGGCAGCACCCAATGGGCGAGGGCGGCGAGGCGGTTGATCTCGCTGATCATCTGCTGTTCGCTGGCCCACAGGCTCGGGCGCAGGTTGGGGTCGAACGACACGCTGCGCCCGGCATCGCGCATGCGGGTCATCAGTTCGAAGGACATTGCCCGGGCCGACGCGGATAGCGCCGGAGGAATGCCGGTGGCATGCAAGTGCCGGGCGTTGAGCAGCGACGGGGAAATCGACTGCACCGACAAGTGACTGGCCGCCGAACCGCGACGGAAATACTCGACCACCGGATCGCTGCCGTCATCTGCGCGGGATTTGAGTTGAAACCCGGTGGGGTGGGCCGGGTCGATGTCGACGTGGCTGCAATCCAGGCCTTCTTTCTTCAGCGTATCGATGACGAAACGGCCGAGAGAATCGGCGCCCACCCGGCTCAGCCAGGCGACGTTAAAGCCCAATCGCGACAGGCCAATGGCGACGTTGCTGTCGGCCCCGGCAATGCGCTTGTGGAAGTGGCCGACGTCGGCCAGTTCACCGTTCTGCTCGGCAACGAACATCGCCATGGTTTCGCCGAACGACAGAATCTCGATCTCAGACATGCGCAGGCTCCAGGCGGGATTGGCCGAGGCAGGCGAGGGTAGCGACGTGTTCGGTGGTCAACTGCACCAGGTCATCGCCTTGCAGCGGATATTCCGCCGCGCGCATTACGTTATGGGGCATGTGCCGCAGCAATTGTTGCCACAGGTGCAAGTCACTGGCCGCCGGTGGTACCGCCACCAGTTTGCCGTCGACCCGACGCGCCACTGCTTTGCAGTGCACGTAGCCGACATGTCGACCGAGCATTCGCGCGGCGCTGGCGGCGGACTGGTCCTGCCATTGCCAGTTGCCGATATCGAAGGTCATTTTTATTGGCAACTGATGCTGCTCGACGTCGGCGAAGAAACGCTGGAACGGCTCGATGCGGCCGCCGTGCAAGGTCTGGTCGTTTTCCACCAGCAATTGCACCGGGCTCTGCTGCAACACATGCGCCAGTGTTTGCAGGTCATTGTTATCGGTGAAATAACCCAGGGAGACTTTCAGCCATTGGGCGCCGAATGCCTCGGCGCGTTGCAGGGTCGAGAGCAATTCAGGGTTGGGTGCCGATTGCCCGGCCAGCCACAACTCCAGCGGCGAGGAATACACGCTTTCCAGGCCCCGGGATTGCGTGGAGTCGGCCAATTGCGCGGGGTCTTCAAGGGTCAGCAGCTCTTCGCGCCATTCAATGTGCGTGGCACCGGCAGCGGCCAGCACTTCGACAAAACTACCCTGGCCACGTTGGCGCACAAGCTCGGCGCCGTAGCTGGACAGGCTGATGGAAACGGGTGGTTTGTTCATTGTTATCACCTCTGAAACCGGTTTCATTTCTGTTCAAAAAAAATGTTCAAAGAAATATCAGTGGTCGATGCCGTTCTTTCAGTCACCGAAAATGCCCAAGAGTCGACCCCCGCACGATCAACCGCGCCGCAAAATCCAAAGTCCGCACCTGCCCGCCATCCCCGCGCAAACGCTTGAGCAAACACTCGAACGCACTTGCGCCAATGTCCTCGGTCGGCTGGGCGAGGGCGGTAATCCCGCTACCCACCAACGGATACCAATCCAGATCATCCAGGGCGATCAGCCCGATATCCTCAAACAGGTTGCACTTCAATTCACGCAACGCATGGGTGCTGGCCAGCGCAGCGATGCCGTTGGCGCAAAACAGCGCTTTCGGGCCAGGGGTTTCAAGAAAGGTTTTCAAGCGGCTGGTCAGATCGCCGCCGGTTTCAACTACCGCGCCTGAGAGCGCCGGACGTTGCGCAATCTGCGCCTTGAAACTGCTGACCCGCTCGATCCGTGAACTGGTGCCGTCATACGGCTCGGTCACCAACAGCACATCGCGATAACCGCGCTCTTGCAGGTGGGCGAGGGCCATTTCAACGGCGGCAGGATTGTCTAGCCCCACCAGATCGCTATCGAACTGTTCGACCTTGCGATCCACCAGCACCATGGGCATTTCCTGCTGCAATTCGCGCAACTCATCCACGTGGTGGCCGAGGGTGTTCACGATCAAGCCTTCAATGTTGTACGAGCGCAGCAGCGCCAGGTGCTGACGTTCCTGCTCGTCATCGCGATCGGTGTTGCACACCACCAGGCTGTAGCCGTGCCGACGGCAGGCGGTTTCCACGCCATGCATCACAGCAATCGAATAAGGGTTACGGATATCGGCCACCAACATGCCGATCAGACGCGTGCGCCCACGTTTCAGGCCGCGGGCCATCTGGTTAGGGCGGTAGCCCAATTCGGCAATCGCCTGCTCGATGCGCAGGGCCGTGGCATCGGAGAGCAGGGCGCGGTCATCGCCGATGAAGCGCGAGACGCTGGCCTTGGAGACGCCCGCGTGTTCGGCGACGTCGAGCATGGTGACGCGGCTGCGCTGGGCGGCGGAGAAGTCGTTCACGGATAGACAGCCTTCTTATTGGAATTATTCAGGGGCGACCGCAAGGTCTGAAACCGGTTTCAGGTAACCGCATAACCCATCGGCTCGTCAAGCTTGAAAAGATCTGAACCCGACGACAGGGCCGGAGTATTCCGACCAGCGGTAGTTAAACCTGTCAGATCTGACAGTAGGCGAGATCGCGATTACTGCGTTTAATTTCTCCCGAAGCAAAGGGTTTTCAAGGCCTCTGGAGAACGGCGAATGAGCACAACGACACCCATCGGAATATTCGCCGCGCCATTAAGCATTGACGGTGTCGGTGCCGATAAGGTGCTTCCGCCGGACGCGCACCTCAATGGCGTGACACTGCGAATCCCCCCTTGGCTCGCACCTTCGCTCAAACCTGGCGAGAGTGATTTGCTGCAGATCTGGATTCGAGAGCCTGGGGCAACGTCCGACACTCGTTTTTACAACAACCTTTTTCCCGTCCCGGTGGTGTTTCCGACCTCGATCCACTTGCCCTCGCAGTTCCTGCAACTGATAGGTGACATCACTCTGACCTACAAGGTGACGTCTGGAGATACCAAGAACGAGGATGACTCGCTGGCGCAGGTGTTCATCCTCAAACGCCCGGTCCCGGTCAACCTGAAGGAACCGGTCTTTCCCAACGCAACCTTGTGGGGTTACCTGAATTGCAGGACGTCTCCAGCGATCTGGGTGGTGGTCACTGTGCGTGTTCCGGCACAACCGGGGCGGTTCCTTGCAGGCGATGTGTGTGAACTGGGATGGGTAGGCTTCAGCAGCCTCAACGGCAGCGGTAACGCCATTCCAGGCACGGCGCTGAGCTTGCGCAAAACATTGACGCAGCAGGAAGCCGATTCAGCGCTGGGCTTCGACTTCAGGCTCGAAAGCGACAAATACGAAAAACATATCAAGCCTATGGTCATCAACGCATCGGCACTCGCTCAGTACACGCTTTATCGAAAGGGTGTCGCTCTGGGTCGATCGGCCCCGGGCCTGGTAAAGATCGACCGGGGCGTATCGGGGAATCCACCTTGCGGCCCATAACTCAAGGAGTCTCAAGTTCAACCGTTGTAGAACACACAAACGCAAGAAAAACGTCAATCCCAGGGACATGCAGCCAGGAGTCGCGAGATTTTTCATTGGGACACAACGTTGATGGTTCAACGATTAATTCATCCATGGAGCATACAAACATGAATATGCAGGTTAAATCTGGCGGTGTCCTTGCCTTGCCTCCGACTATTGTCGGTGTGTTGCCTGATGGCCGAATTCCCTATCAACAACTGAAAGTCGACAGACGGGTCACATTTCAATTGGCCGATGTCGATGACAAAACGCCTGAAGGCGCTCACAGAATCGAACTTCACGTGCACCCGAAAGGGGTCAAGCCCATAGAGTTCGACCCGACATGGGTGGTTTTGGAGTTGTTGAAAGCCAATCAGCCAGCGGCTGACTGGACGTTTCCGATCGATTTTGACGTGACTGGAGCTGCACTCGATCGACTGGTCGACAGGTTTGATATGAACGGCGAATACGCGGAATACGGCGCGACATTCATTATTTATGACGCCCACACCAACCCCGATATATCTGATCCACCTCTTGAGTTCAAAGTCGATCTGACCGCGCCTTACCAGCGCCAACCCGGTACGGGCAACGGCACCGGCACACGGCCTGTGTTGATCAGCCAGACTGGCTTGCCTACGAGGATTGACGACGCCTGGCTGGCGGATCCCGCCAACGCCGGCGGTCTCGATTTGCCCATTCCTACCGGCTATACAAAATTCGAAGCGTTAACCGATCGCGTCAGTATCTATGTTTCTACGCAAACAACATTTACAGGGATGCAGGGCGACGTCAACGGAGCCTCTGTCATCGATTTTCCGCTGCCGGTTGGCGGGGTCATCAACATTCCTCTGGCCGATCTGCAGGCGTTGAGGGATGGTTCGTACTTTTATTCCTATAACCTCAAGGATGCGCCAGGAAATATCAGCAACAACTCGGCCATCACGTTGCTGTTCAGTCGGGTAAGTGCCCCCGCCCCGGTACTGGGCGTGCCAAGGATCCCGGTCACCGGTCCTAATGGTCAAACGCCTATTACGCTTGGGACGTCAGCGTTTCCCACCAAAGCTGTAATGGAAGTCGATTTTCCGTTGAACGGGCTTCCCGGTGATCGGATCGTTCCAGAAGTCTTTGATTCGAATGGTGTTCCTTCACCGACAATCCCTGAACAACAAATTCCGCCTGTCGGTACACCGGGTCCACAGACACTGTTTTTCGACCTGGACGATGCGTTTTGGGCCGCTGTGTATGCGGACCCCAATCGCCAGGATGAGGAGCAGTTCACATACAGGTACAGATTGATTCGTCCTACGATTTCATCTGATCCGGTTTCGCAGCCGGAGCAATTCGGTATTCTCGATCGATCGTACGCCGGGCCTGAGCAACCGAACCTGCCAGACCCGCTAAACCCCAACATTCAGCCGGTGGCGGTTCAGGGCGCAGGCACTCCGGTACCCGCCCCCAACACGCTTGGCACGGCACAGGCAGGCCTCGACGCCACCATGACCTGGCCTTTGTGGAGGGATCCAAACCGGCCGGTGACAGACCGTGAAATCGTGACGTTCTACTACCAGGGCAAGCAAGTGGGGAGCCCGGTGGGCGTGCGGGGTGACCAGCCGACGGTCACCACGACATTGCCTTGGGCCACGATCCTGGCCGAAGGCAACGGCAGTGGTGCAACGGCGCGAGAAGCCTACATCACCATCGGATACCCTGGCAGCGCGAACGTGATGACGCAGACGCCCGTGACCCCGGTCAACGTGACAGCCATCGTGATCAATCTGCCTGCGCCACAGATCATTGTTTCAGCCTTCAGAACAGCCACCGGGACCCTGGTGCCGGAGCGTGTCGCGACTTCCATCAACTGTCCAAGCATGGATCACCCGACTGTAGCGAACGGGCCGATGCCGCCTTACGCGGCGCGCAGCCTGCGGATCAGGATCCTGCGTGATCCCAATATCCCTACAGGCGCAATAGTGAACCTGGAATTTGAGGGCCGGGTCACCAACACGGCGGGTGGGGCTGCAATTCCCGGCACTCAGATCACGGATTCGAGGCCTATGCCAGCGACCGGAGTGCTGGAATTCAACCTGACGGACTACACCGCCATCAGGACGATCCAGCTGCCAAGCCCCGGCCCGGGTCAGCGACCTGCCACCCGTTTTGCGCGCATCGCGTATACGGTCAACGGAATCACTTCCGAGGTCATCGTCCCCGTGGCGCTCTTGAACTCGAGCCTGGTGTATTGCGAGCAGAACCGTCCTTGATAACGGATCAGCAGCGCTTCGAATGAAACTTCCCAGGATAAGGGCGACAGCAATTGTCGTCCTCATCCGAGGAGGTGAAGTCAGATACGTACGAGCTTACGAATCAAGGGGATAAATCGTACAAAGACGGAGATTGATCCTACATATCCCCGGGAAAGTTATCCGTAGTCTGGCGACCGTTTTAGTCCGGCTCGCACACCGTTTGAGTCGGAAACTCGTTCCTGATGGAATGCAATCGAGTAGGACTCAACTATGTTGCCAAAGTCGCAATTTCCTTTTTTGAAAACATCGATCAGCTTCTGGGTGGCAACCCTGATGCCTCTTCTGATGAATTCATCGATGACTCAGGCTGCCACTGTTCCGGCGGGCACCACTCAAGCCATCGACGCCACGACACCCCTGCAAACCTGGCAGCTTCAAAGCAACGCTACGTTGAACGCCACCAATGCCACAACACTGCAGATGACCAGTGCTGCTGGTGGTGTGTTCAACTTGACTGGCTCAAACGTCAGCGCCGCAACGGGTTCAGGTATTTCCCTGACCAACGCCAGCGCCAACCTGGACAACTCGAGCGTCAACAGTGCCACCGGCATCGGCATCTCTGCGGTACGAAACGTCGCCAGCGTCGGTGGTTCGAATGTGATATTGCGCAATGGGTCTGTCGTTCGAGGTTTGCAAGGAGGTATCGCGGGCAACCGGTTCAGCGTCCTCAATCTGCGAAATTCCACTGTTGAAGGGACTGGCGCCACCAGTTTCGGGATTCGGATGCTGGAGGGTTCACTGTCGGCCACCGGAAGTACGATCACCGGCGGCCTCAATGGCGTGACGGTGGGCACCGACACGCAAGTATCGACTGTCATTCCAACCACCATCGTTCTGGACGCTACCCGTGTCGAAGGCAAGACAGGGTCGGCGTTGGTGGTCGGCATCAACGCGCCGAACTTTCCGACCGTGGCCAACATCGAAGTGCGTAATGGCTCGAGCCTGGTCTCAGGCAACAATACGTTGCTGGAAGTCAGGCGAGGCGCCTCGGCTGGTTTCCTTGTGGATAACAGCGCATTGACCGGTAATGTAACGGTGGCTTCCGGCAGTTCCGCCAACGTCACGCTGCAGAACAATGCATCGTTGACCGGGGACCTGCAAAACGTCACGACCGCCGTGTTAAATAATCAGGCACGTATGACCGGTAATGTGCTGGGTGCTTCAAGTGTCGCGCTTGATAATGGTTCGACACTGAGCGGTAACCTGGACAATGTCGCCAGCGTGTCCATCAACAACCAGAGCATCATGACCGGCAACGTCAACGCTGCGACGGGCAGTGCTTCTGGCTTGACACTGGATAACGGGGCGAGCCTGACGGGGCAAGTGAACAACGTCGCCAATTTCGCCATCAGTAATCAGGCGCTCTGGCAGATGACCGGCAGCCAGTCGGTGAACAACCTGACACTCAGCAATGGCGGCGGAGTCCGATTAGGCACTAATCAGGAATATTTTCAACTGAACGTGGCCAACCTGGCGGGCAACGGTACATTCAGGATGAGTACCGATTTCAACCAGGGCATCAGTGATTTGTTGAATATCACTGCAAGCGCTGCCGGCAATCATCAGTTGCTGGTTCGCAGTTCGGGTTTCGATCCGGTCAATGATGCTTCGATCAAGGTGGTGCAGAGCGTTGCTTCAAACGCGCAATACGGCCTCGTCAACAACCAGGTCGATGTCGGGGCGTTCACCTATAGACTGGTGAAGGACGGGAATGACTGGTACTTGCAACCCGACAAGGAAGTCGTCAGCACACCGACCCGCTCGATATTGGCGATTGCCGGCACGACGCCTGCGGTGACCTACGGCGAAATGGCTCTATTGAACAACCGGATGGGCGATCTACGTGTCAATGGCGGGCAAACCGGCGGATGGGTCCGGTCTTTCGGCAGTCGGTACAGCATCGGCAACAATGCCTACGGGAACGGCTATAGCCAGCGCCAGTACGGGTTGTCGATGGGGGTCGATACCCCGGTGGAGATCGCGGGCGAGCGCGTGTTGCTGGGTGTATTTGCCGGTTACAGCAAATCCGATCTCGATCTGAGCCGTGGCAGCTCCGGTGAAATCGGCAGTACATCCCTCGGCGTTTATGGCACCTGGCTGGGTGATAGTGGCTATTACCTGGATACGGTGGCCAAGCTCAATCACTTCCGCAATGAAGCCAATGTCGCACTGAGCGATAACACCAAAACCAAAGGCAACTACAACAATCTGGGGGCCAGTGCATCGGTCGAGTTCGGCAAGCGCATCGACTTCAAGGACGGCTATTACGCAGAGGTGTTCACTCAATGGCAGGCAGCCTCCGTGCAAGGCAAGGACTTCGGTCTGGACAATGGCCTGAAGGTCGACGCCGACACCACACGTTCCATGCTCGGCAAGGCGGGTGTAACGCTGGGACGTGGCATGACGCTGTCTGACGGCAGCGTCCTGCAACCTCATGTGCGTGTTGCTGGCGTTCATGAGTTCGTGAAGACCAATGAGGTGCGCGTCAATAACAATAAATTCAACAATGATTTGTCCGGCAGCCGGTTGGAGGTTGCCGCCGGAGCATCCTGGACCCTCAATGACCGCTGGCAGCTACACGCGGAACTGGATACCAGCAAGGGCGATGGCGTTACCAAGGACTTTGGCGTGAACATGGGGGCGCATTACAAGTTCTGACGCGAATGAAAAAGGGAAGCGCTGGCTTCCCTTTTTTTGACTGTGTGTCCCGTCCTGAATAAGGTTTACACAGCGGTTAATATTTCAAAACTTGAAAATCACCATTGAGCTGAAATGTAGTTTCGTCGGCATTCTCTACGACCACCTTGAACCTGGCTTTGACGTTAGCGCTGTCGACAGCCGGTTCGATTTCGATTTCGCCTGAAATGGCTTCACTTACCACGGTGTCGTCTTTAAAGCTGAGTGCCACATCGGGACTGCTTTTGATCGCATGTTTGCCCACCGGGAAGTCCTTGGGGAGGATGATGATAATTTCACGTGCCGGATAGCTTTTGGCTTTAGTATTCGAAGCGGGTCGATCGATGGCCGTAATCTGTACGGCATCAAGTTGTTGAACGCCGACTTTTACCTGGTCTATCAGTCGGGAAGTGGCAATGAAATCCTCGATGGGTGTACCAGTGTTGGCGAAAGCCTTCGCAGTAACATAGTTACCTGGGGCAAAGCTGATTTGTTTGATTACAGCGTTCATGAATAGGATCTCCGTTCACTAAAAGGAAGTATCCAAAGGCCGTCCGACCCTAACTCTGGATGCACCATGGAAGCGTTTTCCTGACGGGTTGTAAACTGTCAAACCTGACAGGTTACAGCTGTCAAAATCTGTGAATGGATGGCCTCAGCATGCAGGCACAAAACGCTGGTATCCAGGCTGAACAGAGCAGGGTGCGGTCGTCAGCTGAACAAACCGGCGGCAATGTTGATGGAAAACCCCAATATCGCCGTGTTGAACACAAACCCGATCAACGATTGCGCAAGCACGATCTTGCGCAACTCCCGCGTGGCCACGCCGACATCCGCGGTCTGCACCGCCACGCCGATGGTGAACGAGAAGTACAGGAAGTCCCAGTAATTGGGGGTTGTCAGCCCTTCGGCAAATCGTAGCGCAGGTTCCTTGCCTTCCCAGGTGTAATACAACCGGGCGTAATGCACGCTGAAAATCACCCCGATCAACAGCCACGAGCCGATCACGGTCATCCCGGTAAAGCCGTAGTGCAACAGCCGGTGATAGGTGTCCAGATCTTTGCTGCCTGCTAGTTGGAGGGTGATGGCGGCGAGGCTGGCCAGTGCAGCCATGCTCACGGTGAACAGCACCAGCCCGGCGTTTTCGTCCTCGACTTCGGCAATGCGTTTCACGTCGTCGGCTTTGGAGCGCATGGTCAGCCAGATGATCAGGGCCAGATACGTCCAGACCCCGGCATTCCAGCCGATGAGGATTTTGCCGAGGATCGAATCGGCCGGAGCCAGAATGCCTGCCGCGACGCCAAGGGTGGCGGCGGCGGACAGGCGAGGGTGGGTGCGGGCGAGGAAGGGCATGGAGACTCACTTTGATGGTGCGTTCCAGCACCATAGCGCACGCGACGTCGCTTTTGTAGGAGCTGCCGAAGGCTCGGGCCGCGTTCGGACGGTCTTTTGATCTTGATCTTTAAAAGCAAAGTCAAAAGATCGCAGCCTGCGGCAGCTCCTACAGGTGGAGTCAGTGGGGTTTGGCGGATTTGCGCACCCACTTCATCACCACCACAAAAAACACCGGTACAAACACCACCGCCAATGTCGCCGTGATCATCCCGCCGATCACCCCGGTGCCGATCGCCTGCTGGCTTGCGGAACTGGCTCCGGTAGCAATCGCCAACGGCACCACCCCAAGAATGAACGCCAGCGATGTCATCACAATCGGCCGCAACCGCAGGCGCGCCGCTTGCAGCGTGGCATCGATCAGGTCATGACCTTCGTCATACAGGCTTTTGGCGAACTCGATGATCAAGATTGCGTTCTTCGCCGACAGGCCAATGATGGTGATCAGCCCGACCTTGAAGAACACGTCGTTGGGCATCCCGCGCAGGGTCACAGCCAGGACCGCGCCGAGCACACCCAGCGGCACCACCAGCAGCACCGAGGTCGGAATCGACCAACTCTCATACAGCGCCGCCAGGCACAGGAACACGATCAGCAGCGACAGACCGAGCAGCATCGGCGCCTGACTGCCGGACAAGCGTTCCTGCAACGACAACCCGGTCCATTCCTGACCCAACCCCGCCGGGCCTTGCGCCACCAGCCGTTCGATTTCCGCCATGGCTTCGCCGGTGCTGTAACCGGGCGCCGGTTCGCCGGAAATGCTGATGGCCGGGTAGCCGTTGTATCGGGTCAATTGCGCCGGGCCCTGGGTCCAGTTGGCCCGGACGAAGGCCGACAGCGGCACCATTTTTTCAGCGTTGTTGCGTACGTGAATCTTCAGCAGATCGGTGACCTGGCTGCGTTGATCGCCTTCAGCCTGGACCACCACTCGCTGCATTCGCCCCTGGTTGGGGAAGTCGTTGATGTAAGCCGAACCCACAGCGGTGGACAGTACGTTGCCGATGTCGGCAAAGGAGATGCCCAAGGCGTTGGCTTGCTTGCGGTCCACGATCAGCTGAACCTGTGGCGCTTCGGCCAGGGCACTTTCGCGCACGTTCATCAGGATCGGGCTCTTCTCGGCGGCCGCCAGCAACTGGCTACGCGCCCGCATCAGCGTGGCATGGCCGAGGCCGCCACGGTCCTGCAAGCGGAACTCGAAACCGCTGGAGGTGCCGAGACCGTCAACCGGCGGCGGCAGCACCGAGAAAGCCATGGCATCCTTGATCTGGCTCAGCGCGATGTTGGCGCGATCGGCGATGGAACTCGCCGAGTCGTCGCTGCCCCGATCCGACCAGTCCTTGAGCGTGGTGAACGCCAGCGCAGCGTTCTGCCCGCTACCGGAAAAACTGAAGCCGAGAATCACTGTGCTGTCGCCGACGCCCGGTTCGGTGGCGTTGTGTGCTTCGATCTGCTCCACCACATTTATTGTGCGATTCTTGCTCGCGCCCGGTGGCAGTTGGATGTCGGTGATGGTGTAGCCCTGGTCTTCCACCGGCAGGAACGAGGAGGGCAGACGACTGAAACACAGTCCCAGGCCGACTAGCAGCACGCCATAAATCAACAGGTAACGACCGGTGCGTTTCAACGCATAGGCGACCCAGCCCTGATAACGCTCGGTCAGTTGTTCGAAGCGCCGGTTGAACCAGCCAAAGAATCCGGCTTTTTCGTGATGCTCGCCTTTGGCGATCGGCTTCAACAGCGTCGCACACAACGCCGGGGTCAACGTCAGGGCGAGGAACGCCGAGAACAGGATCGACGTGGCCATGGACAGCGAGAACTGTTGGTAAATCACCCCGACCGAGCCCTGCATGAACGCCATCGGAATGAATACCGCCACCAGCACCAGGGTGATGCCGATGATCGCGCCGGTAATCTGCTTCATCGCCTTGCGCGTCGCTTCCTTGGGCGACAGGCCTTCGGTGGCCATGATTCGTTCGACGTTCTCCACCACCACAATCGCGTCGTCCACCAGAATGCCGATGGCCAGCACCATGCCGAACATGGTCAACACGTTGATCGAGAAGCCCAGCGCGAGCATGGTCGCAAACGTGCCCATCAACGCCACCGGCACCACCAGCGTCGGGATCAGCGTGTAGCGGATGTTCTGCAGGAACAGGAACATCACCGCAAACACCAGCACCATCGCCTCGCCGAGGGTGTAAACCACTTTGGTGATCGAGACCTTGACGAAGGGTGAGGTGTCGTACGGGATCTTGTATTCGACACCGGCCGGGAAATAGCGCGCCAGTTCGTCCATCTTTGCTCGCACCAGCGTTGCGGTGCTCAGGGCATTGGCGCCCGGCGACAGTTGCACACTGACGGCGGTAGACGGTTTGCCGTTCAGGCGTGTGGAGAACTGATATTCCTGGCTGCCGATCTCGACCCGCGCCACATCACGGATGCGCACGGTAGAACCGTCAGGATTGGCCTTGAGCACGATGTCGGCGAATTCTTCAGGCGTCGACAACTGGCCTTTGACCAGAACGGTCGCGGTGATTTCCTGAGTGGTGCGGGTCGGCAAGTCGCCGATGCTGCCCGCGGAAACCTGAGCGTTCTGCGCAACGATGGCTGCGTTGACGTCGGCCGGAGTCAGGTTGAAGCCGATCAGCTTCTGCGGGTCGATCCAGATCCGCATCGCCCGTTCGGCGCCGTATAACTGGGCCTTGCCGACGCCGTCCAGACGCTTGATCTCGTTCATCACGTTGCGCGCCAGGTAATCGCTGAGCGCCACGTCGTCGAGCTTGCCGTCGCTGGAGGTGAGGGTGATCAGAAGCAGGAAACCGGCGGAAACTTTCTCCACCTGCAAACCCTGCTGGGTGACCGCTTGAGGCAGGCGCGACTCAACCGCTTTGAGGCGGTTTTGCACATCGACCTGGGCCATTTCCGGATTGGTGCCCGGCTGGAACGTCGCGGTGATGGTGGCGCTGCCGAGGCTGCTCTGGGATTCGAAGTACAGCAGATGGTCGGCGCCGTTGAGTTCTCCTTCGATCAGGCTGACCACGCTTTCGTCCACGGTCTGCGCCGAAGCGCCGGGGTAGGCGGCGTAGATTTCGACTTTCGGCGGCGCAACGTTCGGGTATTGCGCCACGGGTAACTGCCCAATGGCCAACGCACCGGCCAGCAGGATGAACAAGGCAACTACCCAGGCGAATACCGGGCGGTCGATAAAGAACTGCGGCATAAAAAGCGTCCTGCTTACTGACCAGAAACCTGGGCAAGTGGAAGAGGGGTGTTGTCGATCTGGACTTTTTCACCGGGGCGCGCGTGTTGCAGGCCTTCCGTGACGATGCGGTCACCGGGCTTGAGGCCGCGGGTGACGATCCAGCGATCGTTCTGCACCGGGCCCAGCTCTACCGGTTGCTGGCCGACTCGCTGCTCGGCGTCGAGCAATAGCACTTGGGCGACACCGGCGCTGTCACGCTGAATGGCCCGTTGCGGCACGCTGATGCCTTGCTGATTGAAGGCCTGCTCCAGACGTACGCGAACGAAGCTGCCCGGCAGCAAGTCGAGGTCCGGGTTGGGGAACTCGCTGCGCAGAATGATCTGACCGGTGCCCGGGTCGACGGTGATGTCGGTGAACAACAACTTGCCGGGCAATGGATAAAGGCTGCCGTCGTCCTGGATCAGTGTGGCTTTGGCCTGGCCTTGGCCCACTTCCTTCAGTTGGCCGGAACGGAAGGCCCGGCGCAGGTCGTTGAGTTCACGGGTCGATTGGGTCAGGTCGGCGTGGATCGGGTTCAACTGCTGAATCAGCGCCAGCGGCGTGGTTTCGTTCTGGCCCACCAGCGCGCCTTCAGTTACCAGCGCGCGACCGATGCGCCCGGAAATCGGCGCGGTGACGGTGGCATAACCGAGGTTCAATTTCGCCCGCTCCACCGCGGCTTTGTTGGCGGCGACATCGGCGGCGGTCTGCCGGGCATTGGCTCGGGCATTGTCGTAATCCTGAGCGCTGATGGCGTTGCCTTCGATCAACTGGGCGTAACGCTGCTCCTGCAATCTGGCCTGGAACGCGTTGGCTTCGGCCTTGCGCAGCGCGGCTTCGGCGCTGTCCAGGTCGGCCTTGAAGGGGGCCGGGTCGATACGGAACAGAACGTCGCCTTTATTCACGTCGCTGCCTTCGCGGAAGACCCGCTGCAACACCACGCCGGCAACCCGGGCACGCACTTCGGCAATTCGTGGCGCGGCAATCCGCCCGCTCAAGTCACTGCTGATTGACAGAGGACGAGCTTCGACGGTTTCGATGCGCACCGTGGCCAGCGGTGCCGATTCTTCGGCGGTCGAAGACTGGTCACAAGCGCTCAGCGCCAACGCCAGGGCAATCAGGCTGAGCGTGGCAAGCAGGTTCTTTGACATGGAAATACCCCAATAATGACTACCCGCATCCTACGGGGAGTCGATGAGGGTAGCGGTGAAGCTTTGTTGGTGCTGTGTGAAATTGTGTAAGGGTTTTGCTCGCGTATGCATGAGGGCGTATATCCTTCGCAGCTTGAAACTTTTTGCGACGGTCAGGCCGCCTTCGCGGGCAAGCCCACGATGAGGCCCCGCCAGTCGCCACAGCACTTTCTGGAAACACCCATGCCCAACATCCTCCTGGTCGAAGACGACACCGCACTCTCGGAACTGATTGCCAGCTACCTGGAACGCAACGGTTATTCCGTCAGCGTGATCAGCCGCGGCGATCATGTACGCGAACGCGCGCGGGTCAGTCCGCCGGACCTGGTGATTCTCGATCTGATGCTGCCGGGGCTCGACGGCTTGCAGGTCTGCCGCTTGCTGCGGGCCGATTCGGCGACGTTGCCGATCCTGATGCTCACCGCCCGTGACGACAGCCACGATCAGGTGCTGGGCCTGGAAATGGGCGCAGACGACTACGTCACCAAACCTTGCGAGCCCCGTGTGTTGCTGGCCCGCGTACGCACGCTGTTGCGTCGCAGCAGCCTCAGCGAACCGCAGACCGCTAATGACCGTATTCTCATGGGCAACCTGTGCATCGACCTGTCCGAGCGCACTGTGACCTGGCGCGGGCAACTGGTCGAGCTGTCCAGCGGCGAATACAACTTGCTGGTGGTGCTGGCCCGGCATGCCGGCGAAGTGCTGAGCCGCGATCAGATTCTGCAACGCCTGCGCGGTATCGAATTCAACGGTACCGACCGCTCGGTGGATGTGGCCATCTCCAAACTGCGGCGCAAGTTCGACGACCACGCCGGCGAGGCGCGCAAGATCAAGACCGTGTGGGGCAAGGGCTACCTGTTCAGCCGCTCCGAGTGGGAATGCTGAAGCATGTTCAGAATCCTGTTTCGTCTGTACCTGGTGACCATCGTTTCGTTCAGCGCGGCGATCTACCTGGTGCCGGACCTGGTGATCAAGGTCTTCCATGAGCGTTTTGTGACCTACAACCTCGATTACTCCCGAGGTTTGCAAACGCTGATCGTCAAACAGTTTCGTACGGTGCCTGTCGAGCAGTGGCCGGCGCTGGCGGCGGAGATGGACAAGGAGTTCCAGCCGCTGCACATCATTTTGACCCGCAACGACGATACCGAATTTACCCTGGATGAGCGCGAACGCTTGCAGCGCGGGGAGAACGTGGTACGCATCGGCGACTGGGGCTGGCGCACCCTGGCGGTGACACCGTTGAACGAGCAGATGGTGGTGGAGATGGTCGTGCCACCGGACCCCACGGATGTCAGTTGGTTGTACTGGAGCATCAACGTGCTGATCGGTGCGACGATGCTGGCCTGCCTGTTGTTGTGGCTGCGCCCGCACTGGCGCGACCTGGAACGTCTCAAAAGCACCGCCGAACGCTTCGGCAAGGGCCACCTGAGCGAGCGCACGCAGATTTCCCCCAGCTCCAACATCGGCAGCCTGGCCAACGTGTTCGACACCATGGCCGGCGACATCGAAAACCTGCTCAACCAGCAGCGCGACTTGCTCAACGCCGTGTCCCACGAATTGCGCACGCCGTTGACGCGGCTGGATTTCGGCCTGGCCCTGGCGCTGTCCGACGACTTGCCGGCCACCAGCCGGGAACGCCTGCAAGGCCTGGTCGCGCACATTCGCGAACTGGATGAGCTGGTGCTGGAGCTGCTGTCCTACAGCCGATTGCAAAACCCGGCTCGGCTGCCGGATCAGGTCGAGGTGTCGCTGGATGAATTCATCGACAGTATTTTGGGCAGCGTCGATGAAGAGCTTGAGTCACCGGAAATCGTCATTGATGTGCTGCTGCACGGTCAGCTCGAACGCTTCTCGCTGGACCCGCGATTGACCGCCCGGGCGATCCAGAACCTGCTGCGCAACGCCATGCGCTATTGCGAGAAGCGGATTCAGATTGGTGTGCAGGTGTGCGCCAAAGGCTGTGAGATCTGGGTGGACGACGATGGCATTGGCATTCCCGATGAAGAGCGGGAGCGGATCTTTGAGCCGTTCTATCGGCTGGATCGCAGTCGGGATCGCGCCACAGGCGGGTTTGGCCTGGGGCTGGCAATCAGCCGCCGAGCACTGGAAGCGCAGGGCGGCACGCTGACCGCGCAGGCATCACCATTGGGCGGCGCACGGTTCCGTTTGTGGCTGCCCACCTCAGCCTGACGCATTCGTTGTAGCAGCTGCCGAGCCCGCGAGGCTGCGTTCGAGTGCGCAGCACTCGTAAAACCAGGCAACCGGTTCTTCCAGGAAAACCGCATTCGCAGGACTTGCGAGGACTGCGTCCTCGGACGCAGCCTCGCGGGCTCGGCAGCTGCTACGAGCCAGGTGAGGGAACGATCTGCAGTTCAGTCGAGCAGTTCGGCTGACTCAATCAACCCAACCCCCGCCACCTGCATCCGCTCAATCGCCGCCGCCAGCGACCCTTCCAGATCAATCGCGCGGCAAGCATCCATCACCACAAACGCATTGAACCCCGCCGCCCGCGCATCCAGCGCAGAAAACATCACGCAGAAATCCAGTGCCAGCCCAACCATGTAAACCGTGTCGATGCCGCGTTCTTTCAGGTACCCGGCCAAACCGGTGGTTGTGGTTCGATCCGCCTCCAGAAACGCCGAATAACTGTCGATGTCCGGGTTGCAGCCCTTGCGGATGATCAATTGGGCGTGGGGCAGGTCCAGCTCCGGGTGGAACTCGGCGCCGGGCGTGGCGCGAACACAATGCTCCGGCCACAGCGTCTGTTCACCGTAAGGCAACTGAATCACGTCGTAAGGCTTGTGCCCAGGGTGGCTGGAAGCGAACGAGGCGTGGCCGGGCGGGTGCCAGTCCTGGGCAATGATGACCTGTTTGAACTGGCGACCCAGACGATTAATCAGGGGCACAATCAGGTCACCCTCCGGCACCGGCAATTGACCGCCGGGAATGAAGTCGTTTTGTACGTCGATGACCAGTAAGGCAGCGCGTGAAGAAATTGGCATGGGGTAGGTTCCTCCTTGGAAAGTCGGGTGCAAGCATAGTGACAAGTTCGCTGGAGTGCTAAGCCGGCTTCTCAATAACTTCGCCGGGCCCTCCAGTGCTGCCGCCGGGTTATGCCCGATCAGCATCAAGGCGTGTTCCATGCTCGCCCAATAGACAACGGTCATGGACCTCATGGGCGATGGACGGTGAACACCGCAGTGTGAACAATTATTCATTTTTTTCTGACAATCATTGCAAGGAAAGCGCAAATCGAGGCGCTATCCTCGACAGCGTTCGTTGTCCATTTGGAGAACTGCCATGAAAGATCAGGTCCATCCCTCTGCGGCCGCAGGGTATAAAACCGGTGCCGACACCTATGTCCGTGGTCGTCCGGATTATCCACCCCAAGTGGCTGACTGGCTTACGGTTACCCTTGAGTTGAACGCCGATAGAACCGTGCTCGACCTAGGCGCCGGCACCGGCAAGTTCACCGGGCCGTTGGTGGCGACCGGGGCGCAGGTGATTGCGGTGGAACCTGTGCCGCAGATGCTGGAGAAACTGTGCGAAGCCTTTCCTGAGGTACTGGCAGCGAGCGGCACCGCCACCGACCTCCCGCTGCCGGATGCGTCGGTGGACGTGGTGGTCTGTGCTCAGGCCTTTCACTGGTTTGCCAGCACCGAGGCGTTGACCGAGATTGCCCGGGTGCTCAAGCCCGGCGGCAAGCTGGGGCTGGTGTGGAACCTGCGCGACGCCAAGGTCAGCTGGATGCCAAAACTGGATGCGATTGTCAACGCGCTGGAAGGCGACACACCGCGTTATTACACCGGCGCGTGGCGCGAAGCCTTTCCACATCAGGCATTCGGGCCGTTGCAGGTGCAGTATTTCAGTCATGGTCATACGGGGTCGCTGGAGGATGTAATTTTCAATCGGGTGCGCTCCATCAGTTATATCGCTGCGTTGCCGGTGGCGGAGCGGGCGAAGGTTGATGCACAACTGCGGGCATTGATTGCCGGGGAACCGGCGCTGAGGGGGCGGGATGTGGTGACCGTGCCTTATGAAACCGTAGCGTTTGTGGCGGTGAAGGGCCGTTAGATCGGCGGTGCGGCCTTCGCGAGTAAGCCCACACACAGGGAATTTGTGAGCGCCAAAGACCCCCTGTGGGAGCAGGCTTGCTCGCGAAAGGGCCGGTCCAGACGCTAAAAAAACCTGAAGCCAGTCCCGCATTTGGCCGAACCGCTGCCTTACTGCCGGCACGGATGCCTTGTTATAGTTCGGGCTTCATTTTCTGCCCGGTAAAGGATCACTGCCATGTCTCAATACACCGCCTTCAGCGTCGAACTGGCCGATAACATCGCCCATGTGCAGATCAACCGTCCGGACAAGATCAACTCGATGAACGCCGCGTTCTGGAGCGAGATCATCGAGATTTTCCAGTGGATCGACGATACCGATGAAGTCCGGGTGGTGGTGCTCAGCGGCGCTGGCAAGCATTTTTCTTCCGGCATCGACCTGATGATGCTCGCCGGTGTGGCCAATGAGCTGGGCAAGGACGTCGGCCGCAATGCGCGCCTGCTGCGGCGCAAGATCCTGGCGCTGCAAGCGTCGTTCAACGCCGTCGACAACTGCCGCAAACCGGTGCTGGCGGCGGTGCAGGGTTATTGCCTGGGCGGCGCCATCGACCTGATTTCCGCCTGCGACATGCGTTACGCGGCTGAAGACGCGCAATTTTCCATCAAGGAAATCGATATCGGCATGGCGGCCGATGTTGGCACTTTGCAACGCTTGCCGCGGATCATCGGTGACGGCATGCTGCGTGAACTGGCTTACACTGGTCGCACCTTTGGCGCCGAAGAAGCGCGTAACATTGGCTTGGTCAATCGCGTCTACAGCGACACCGCCAGCCTGATTGAAGGCGTGATGGGGATTGCCCGCGAAATCGCCGGCAAGTCGCCGATTGCCATCACCGGTACCAAAGAGATGATCAGCTACATGCGCGACCATCGCATCGACGACGGCCTTGAATACGTCGCCACGTGGAACGCCGCCATGCTGCAGTCCACCGATCTGCGCGTGGCCATGGCCGCCCATATGAGCAAACAGAAACCCGAATTTCTGGATTGATTAACCATGACTTCACGCTGGACCACTGCAGTACTGGACACCGATCAACCCGGCGGCTGGGCCGTGGCGCGCAGCCCCGAAGGTTTTTTGTTCGATGACAATGGCGCCCTGTTTCCACGGGAATGGCTCAAGCGTCAGGACTTGTCGATTCTTGCCGAGCACGGCATCGGTCACCTGGATGGCGAACCGGTGTACCTGCTGGAACTGCGCGGTCACAGCGACGTGCCGGGTTGTAACTGGAAAGGCCTGCGGGCGTTCATGCTCGATGGCGATCACACCGTCTACAAGGTTCTGGGCTATGCCGCGCAAATCGGTACCTGGGCCCGTGAGCACCGTTTTTGCGGCAACTGCGGGCAGGCGATGATCCAGGTGCCGCGCGAGCGGGCAATGTACTGCGAGCCATGCGATTTACGCAGCTACCCGCGTATTTCGCCAAGCATGATTGTGCTGGTGACCCGTGGCGACGAGGTTCTGCTGGCCCGTTCGCCGCGTTTTGTCACCGGGGTCTACAGCACGTTGGCGGGGTTTGCCGAGCCGGGTGAGTCGGCCGAAGATTGCCTGATTCGCGAGGTTCGCGAAGAGGTGCAGATCGAGGTCAAGAACATCCAGTACATGGGCAGTCAGTGCTGGCCGTTCCCGCATTCGATGATGCTCGGTTTTCATGCCGAGTACGCCGGTGGCGAGATTGTCTGTCAGGAAGACGAGATCGAAGACGCCCAGTGGTTCAACGTGCACGAGCTGCCGCCGTTGCCGGCGTCACGCTCGATTGCCCGCTACCTGATCGACGTCTACGTGGCGCGGCGCTTAGGCCACGCTGAACCAGTGCTGCCAGGCTAGGCGCACGGTCAGGCCGAGCACCACCGTAATGAACACCGGACGAATGAATTTCGCACCGCCGCTGATGGCGGTGCGCGCGCCAAAGAAGGCGCCGACCATCACCGACAGGCCCATGCTCAGGCCGATAATCCAGTCCACTTGCCCGGAAAAGATGAACACCGACAGCGCTGCAATGTTGCTGACGAAGTTCATGCTGCGCGCCACGCCGCTGGCCTTGACCAGGTCGATGGGGTAGAGCAGCAGGCTGCTGACGGTCCAGAACGCCCCCGTTCCCGGGCCGGCCACGCCGTCATAGAAACCGAGGCTGAAGCCTTGGCTCGATTGCCACTTTTTCTTGATGGGTGCATCGCTGTCCAGCGGCGCTTTCGGTGTGCCGCCGAACAACAGGTACAGGCCGCAGGCGAACACAATTACCGGCAGCATTTTGTTCAGCCATTCCGCCGGCAAATAATGAGCGACGATGGCGCCGCTGAGCGCACCAACCAACGTGCCGACGATGGCATGCATCCATTGCCGTGGATGAAACAGCTTGCGCCGGTAGAAGGTGAAGCTGGCAGTGGCCGAGCCAAAGGTCGAACTGAGTTTGTTGGTGCCCAGTACCAGATGCGGCGGCAGGCCGGCGGTCAGCAGTGCCGGGGTGGTCAACAGACCGCCACCACCGGCGATGGCGTCGATGAAACCGGCAATGAAAGCGACGAGAGCCAGAACGGCCAGGGTAGTGAGGTCAACGCTGAGTTCGAAAGGCATGGAATGGGGCTTATTCGGCAGGGCGCAGAAGAGGGCTGCGGGGAAAGGCCGGTATCTTACTCATATCCAACTTCTGCGGCGACCTGAGCCGATCGTTCCCACGCTTCCGCGTGGGAATGCATCTTGTGACGCTCTGCGTCACGGCGGACGCGGAGCGTCCGTGGCGGCATTACCCCGCAGAGCGTGGGAACGATCGGTGAGGTGATGTTACAGACCTAGGTCAGACAACCCGGGGTGATCATCCGGCCGGCGACCCAGTGGCCAGTGGAATTTGCGCTCGCTTTCCTTGATCGGCAGGTCGTTGATGCAGGCGTAGCGGTTGAACATCAGGCCGTTCTCGTCGAACTCCCAGTTTTCGTTGCCGTAGGAACGGAACCAGTTACCCGAATCGTCGTGCCATTCGTAGGCGTAACGCACGGCGATGCGGTTGTCGCCATGGGCCCAGAGTTCCTTGATCAGCCGGTAGTCCAGTTCCTTGGCCCATTTGCGGGTCAGGAAAGCTTTGGCTTCTTCGCGGTTGTGGGCGAACTCGGCGCGGTTACGCCACTGGGTGTCCAGGGTGTAGGCAAGAGACACCCGTTCCGGGTCACGGGAGTTCCAGCCATCTTCGGCCAGGCGAACTTTTTCGATGGCCGATTCACGGGTAAACGGCGGCAATGGCGGACGAACTTCGGCAGTAGACATATTAAGTCTCCCTATCAAATTAACGTTCAAACAAGTTGTCGGGCTTATTTAAAGTGTTACAGGTCCAATAACTTTCGCGCCATGCATTGCGCATTATCGGCGGCACTGTGATCACCCATCACAAGCGCTACGGTAATGGCACCGTCGATCAGGATCAGCAGCTGTCTGGCCAGCGTCTCCGGGTCTGTTGCGCCATATTCGGTACAGAGCTCGCGCACGTAGTCGAGCAGTTTCTGTTTGTGGTCTTTGGCGACCAGGCGAACCGGGTCTTGCGGGTCGCCGGTTTCGCCGCTGGTATTGATGAATGCGCAGCCGCGGAAGCCTTCGGAGACGAACCAGGCCTTGAGCACGGTAAACAGGTTGAGCAGCCGCTCGGCCGGGGTTTGGGCCGTGCCGACTTCGCTCCGGTACCAGTGCATCCAGCGCTCATCACGGCGTTGCAGGGCCGCGACGACAAGCTCCTCCTTGTTGGTGAAGTAGCGGTAAATACTTTTTCTGGAAACGCCGGCGGTTTTCACCAGAAGATCCATGCCGGTGGCAGCAATGCCACTTTTGTAGATCAACTTTTCGGTGACATCCAGAATGATGTCGCGTGTGTCATTGCTAGTGATTTCGTTCATGTGGCAAACAGTAGAATGATCGTTCTTCATGGTCAAGTAGTTATTTGTAGCGCCTATGAAATTGCCTTCGCGGGCAAGCCTCGCTCCTACAGGATTTGTGTTCCAAACGACGAAAAACCGTAGGAGCGAGGCTTGCCCGCGAAGAGGTCTTTACAGACAGTAACAAGACCCAAACCCATCCATGGTGTAAGCTCTCAGGCTCTTCGGATTCGACCCTTTGCGAGCCCTATGCCGTTGCTTTTCAAACGTTCTCTGCTGCCTAAATTGCGCAGTTTTCCGCTGACCGCCGATGCCGTCACCATCCTCTCTGGCGCTGCCGAGTTCCGTCGTTGCCTGCTGGAAAAAATCGCTCAGGCGACCCGGCGTATCTATATCGTTGCGCTGTACCTGCAACAGGATGAGGCCGGCCAGGAAATCCTCGATGCGCTGCACGCGGCCAAACTGGCACGTCCGGAACTGGACGTGGTGGTGGTCGTGGACTGGCTGCGCGCCCAGCGCGGCTTGATCGGTGCCGGCAAGCAACCGGGCAACTCGGCCTGGTATCAGGAAACCACCCGCACCCACGAAAGCGAAGTGCCGGTGTACGGCGTGCCGGTGCAGACCCGCGAACTGTTCGGCGTACTGCATTTGAAAGGCTTCGTGATCGACGATTGCGTGATCTACAGCGGCGCGAGCCTGAACAACGTTTACCTGCACAAATTCGACAAGTACCGCTTCGACCGTTATCACCTGCTGCAGAATCAGGCGCTGGCCGATTCGATGCATCACCTGATCCAGCACGGTTTGATCACCTCCAAAGCGGTGCATCGTCTAGACCTGCCGAACCTGCCGACCACCCGCAGTCTGCGCCACGACATCGGCGACCTGCGCAGCCGTCTCAAGCACGCGGCGTACGACACCACGGCGGGCAGCACGGTAAAGGGCGGTTTATCGGTCAGTCCGTTGCTCGGTGTGGGCAAGAACAACCCGTTGAGTCGAGTCATCTGCGAGCTGATCGCCAGTGCGCAGCATCAGCTGACCATCTGCACGCCGTACTTCAACCTGCCGCTGGCGGTGACCCGGGAAATCAATCGGGCCCTGGCTCGCGGCGTGAAGATCGACATCATCGTCGGCGACAAGACCGCCAACGACTTCTACATCCCGCCCAGCGAGCCGTTCAAGGTGATCGCGGCGCTGCCATACCTCTACGAAATCAGCCTGCGACGTTTCGCCAAGCGTCATCAGCGCAACATCGACAGCGGCAAGCTGAACCTGCATCTGTGGAAGGATGGTGACAACACCTATCATCTCAAGGGCATGTGGATCGATCAGCGCTACACCTTGCTGACCGGCAACAACCTCAATCCACGGGCGTTCCGTCTCGACCTGGAAAATGCGTTGCTGATTGATGATCCGAAAGGCGAGTTGCTGGAGCCGCGTGGCAAGGAACTGGCAGAGATTTTCCAGCACACCCGCCGTATTGAGCGTTACCTGGATCTGCAAACGCTGCCGGATTACCCGGCGGGAGTGGCCAGGTTTCTCAAGCGTGTGAGTCGGGTGCGGATCGAGCGGTTGTTGTATCGGATTTTGTAGGGCTCAAAAGCAAAGATTGCAGCCTTCGGCAGCTCCGCGCCTGTGGGCGCCGCCGAAGGCTGCGATCTTTTCACAGACAACGCCGATATTCAGTTCAACCCCAACTTCCCCCGCAACATCGACAAGTCCTCAGCCAAGGTATTCACCGGCCCGACCAGCGCTTTGCGGTCGCTGTCCTTCACCTTGTCATACGTTTCAAAACCACCCCCTGTAGTTTTGTACTTGGCTAACGTCTTGTTCACCGTAGCGAAGTTCTTGTCGACTTTGGCCATGAATGCCGCGTCTTGCTTCTCGATCTGCGGACGGAACAGGTCGACGATTTTCTTCGCGCCGTCGATGTTGCCCTGGAAATCATAGAGGTCGGTGTGGCTGTAGCGATCTTCCTCGCCGGATATCTTGGTGGCGGCCACTTCTTCAAGCAGCGCAGCGGCGCCGCCGACGACTTTTTCCGGTGGGAAGGTCAGGCCGGCGACGCGGGTTTGCAGGTCTTTCACGTCTTTGTTCAAGCCGTCAGCCAGCTTGTCCAGACCCTGGGTGCTGTTCTCTGAAAACAATGAATATTCGATGCGATGGAAACCGGTGAAGTCTTCGGCCTTCACGCCTTTTTCGTGGTCGTCGACCCGCGAGTCGATGGACGCATCGAGGTCACTGAACAACTCGGCAATTGGTTCGATCGACTCGTAATAGACGCGGGTCGGTGCGTAGAGCTTTTTCGCGGTGGCCAGGTCGCCTTTTTTCACTGCATCGGTGAATTGCTGAGTGTGGCTGGCGAGTTCATCCAGTTGTTCGGTGACGTAGATCTTGTAGTCAGAGATCGGCCCCACCAACTCCAGTGGCGCCGTCGCCGCGAAAGCCGAAAACGGGGTGTTGAGCAAACCAAGGGTCAGCAGTAACGCGAGGGGCGACTTTTTCATGGGACGGTTCCGTGGAGTGGTAAGGGTCAGACTGAGGCTTTGGGTTGTGTGGCGTTGAGCAGCGAGCGGCCGATGAAGTCCTTGTCGCCGGTCACACCCGGCAGGGTGAAGAAGTACCCGCCGCCAACCGGTTTCAGGTATTCCTCCAACGGCTCGCCATTGAGTCGGGTCTGCACGGTGATGAAGCCTTTTTGCAAATCCGCCTGGTAACAGATGAACAGCAAACCCATGTCCAGCTGACCGTTCTTGTTCACGCCGTTGGAGTAGTTGAACGGTCGGCGCAGGATCAGGTTGGCCTGGGTTGCGGCGGTGCGCGGGTTGGCCAGGCGGATGTGGGCGTCGAGTTTGGTCAGCTTGCCTTTCGGGTCTTTGGCGTAATCCGGGACTTGGGTTTCATGCGCACCATCCATCGGTGCACCGGTGCTCTTGACCCGGCCGATAATGCTTTGCTGTTCTTGCAGCGGCGTGCGGTCCCAGCGCTCGACGAAGTTGCGGATGATCCGCACCGCCTGGTAGCTGCCGTTGACCGCCCAGGCCGGTTCGTCGCTGCCGGGCTGGACCCAGACGATGCTGTCCATGGCCTTGGCATCGTTGGAGTCGGGGTTGGCCGAGCCGTCGCGAAAACCCAGAAAGTTGCGTGCGCTTTGCGCCGGCACACCGGGTTTCGTCGGGGCTTGCGGAGGCACGCTGCCTTCCTGCTTCCAGCGCACCAGCAACAGGTCCGGCAGGTTTTTCACGATGTCGCGCAGGGCGTGGATGTTGGTGTCGGCGGTGTTGGAGCAGAACTGCAGGCTAAGGTCGCCGTGGCAGCAGTCGGCCTCCAGTGCGTCGTTGGGGAAACCGACCATGCGGATCAGCCGCTTGGGCTTGGCGCCGGCCAGACCGAAGCGCTCGTCGAACAGCGACTCGCCCACCGATACGGTGATGGTCAGGTTGTCCGGTGTAACCACCGGGCCAAGAATCCCCGAGTCCAGCGGTGGCAGTTTGGGGGCGACCTGGGCCACCGGACCGCCCTGCATCAGGAACGCGATACGCTCGTTGAGCGTGCGAAACAGCCGCTCCAGATCTGCGCGGTCGCTGGCCAATACGTCGAACGACACCAGCATGCCGGATGTTGGGCGCGGGGTGACGATGCCGGTCTGGTGCTGGCCGTGGAAGGCGTGGCGGTCCTCGGTCTTGTCGCTGCTCGGTGCTTCGGTGACTTGCGCCGGGGTCGCGGCCATGACCGGGCAACTCAGGGCCGAACCGGCTATCGCCACACCGGCGGCTCCCATACCCATCAATACACGACGGCGTTGTGCTGAAAACTGTTCTGAGTCGTTCATCTGTCTGAGGTCTTCTGCTTACAGGCCGGAAAGGCCAAGGGCGGGATCGATTCCATCGAGTGCATCGGCCAGAACCTTGGCCTTGTCGGCGATACGTTTGCGCTGTTCGGCGCTGACAGTGTCGTAGCTGGCGTAGCCATCCTTGACCTTGAAACCGTTGAGTTCGGCGTCGAAGGCCGTGACCGCGCTGTCGATTTTCGCCAGTAGTTCAGCGGCAGGTTTGCTCAGCAATGGCCGCAACAGGTCGACGACTTTGCGGGTCGCGTCGAGGTTGGCGGCGAAACCGTTCAGGTCGGAGTGGCTGTAGCGTTCTTCTTCGCCGCTGCTGGCACGTACCTCGGCGAGGCTGTTGAGGTTGCGCACCAGCATGCTCACCAGTTGTTCCGGTGGCAGCGACTGGGCCAGCAGTTGTTGTTTGAGATTGGCGACATCGATGCTCAGGCGTTGTGCAACTGGCGTCAGACCGTCGAGGTTGCGTTGTTGGAACAGCGCGTATTCGAGGCGGTGGAAGCCGACGAAGCCCGGATCCTGCTCGCGCTTATCGAAGTAATCGGCGCGGGAATTGATCGCGTTGTCCAGCTCCGCGAGGCGCTGGGCTGCTGGAGCCAACCGTTGATAGACCGCACGAGCCGGCACATACAAGGCTTGTGCCTGGCTCAGGTCGCCGGCCTCGATCGCTTGCTCAAGCGCGGCGACGGCTTTGATCAATGCGGTGCTCTGGCTGCTCAGGTACACGCGAAATTCCGACAATGGGCCAATGAACGCCACCATCGACGGACGCGCCTTGGCCGCCGCATCGGATGCGGTGGTCGGGGTGACATGCAAGATGCCGCGCGGGTTGCTCAGCAAGCCGCAGGTGATGGCGTAGTCGCCGGGCAACAGGTTGGCGTTGATCACCTGGCTCAGGTCAGGGGCGATGTTCTCGCGCTCTTCGACCACCAGCACGCCGTCAAGAATTTCCCATTCGACGGCACGGTCCGAGCGGTTGACGATACGGAAACTGGTGCGACCGGCCGGAACCGTCAACGCATTCGGTTCGCAGCTGTGCGGGTGAAGGGTGACCAGCACTTGGTCGTGGTTGCTCTGGCGCTTGGCGGCGGCCATTTTCGAGGCGTAGTAGAACAGGCCACCGGCGGCGATCATCACGATCACCGAACCGGCTACCGCCCAGCGCAAGGCGCGGGGCGGGGAAGCCACTGGAGGAACTGGCGTTGACATGAAGGCCCTTACTGGCTGGAAACGGAGGAGGGTGTTTGCGCAGACGTGGCTACGGGAGCCGGGAGAAAAAACATCACCAGTGCCACCAACAGATAAGTCAGATATGCCCCGAGGGTGCTGACGGTCGGCGCGTCCTGGTAGCCGAACATGCCGGCCAGCACCGAGCCCAGCGGGCCGTCCATCGGCAGCGTGGCGCTGAAGTCGAAGAGCACGGTTTGCAGGTGATTCCACACGCCGGCTTCATGCAGGGCTTGCACCGAGTTGGAGAGAATCCCGGCGGCTACCACCAGAATGAACAGACCGGTCCAGCGCAAGAACGCCGAGAGATTCAGGCGCAGGCTGCCGGTGTAGATCAGGAAGCCGACGATGATCGCCAGGGCCAGGCCGAGCAGGGCGCCGAGCGGTGCGGCCGGGCCTTCGCTTTGCTGGAACACGGCGAGCAGGAAGAACACCGTTTCCAGGCCTTCCCGGGCGACGGCGAAAAACACCATGGCGATCAGCGCGGTCACTTGATGCCTGGAGCCGGTCAGCGCCTGATCGAGGGAAACGTGCAGCGAATGCTTGATCGAACGCGCCACCTTGCGCATCCAGAACACCATGGAGCTGAGAATGCCGACGGCCAGCAAACCGACCACACCTTCAAACAGCTCTTGCTGCTTTTGCGGGAATTCAGCACTGACCAGTTCCAGGCCACCGCCGACCAGCAGGGCCAGCGCGGCGGCGAGGAATACACCGACCCACACTGCCGGCATCCATTGGCCGCGACCGGTCTGCTTGAGGTAACTGGCGATAATGCCAACGATCAACGCGGCTTCGATGCCTTCGCGCAGCATGATCAGAAAAGGAACGAGCATTCAGCACCGGGGAGTAATTAGATAGGGTGCTAATTTGTAACATGATGAAACTCATTCTCATATGGTAGTTATTGCTAATTGCCTGAACCTAAGCTGAACAACCCTGAAGATCCCACCATCCCTTAGGAGCGAGCGGTGCGCTAATATGCCCACCACTCCAATAACAAGGCTCACCCCGGTCAATGTCGGAAAAAGACACCATCGCCATTCAACTGGTGCGTGAAGCACTGTTGCAAAGTTGCGCCCCGGGCGCTGCCACCGCAGAGGTGTTGAACAAGGTCGGCATCGATCCAGCGCTGTTGGACAGCACCGACGCGCGTGTCCCGGCCGCCGCCTATGCGCGCCTGTGGCGTTTGCTGGCCCGGCGTGGGGACGATGAGTTTTTTGGCATGGACCCGCGCAAGCTCAAGTCCGGCAGCCTGGAGTTCCTCTGTCACTGCTCCATGGTCCAGCCAAGCCTGGCCGCCGGGCTGACCTCGGGCCTGAGCTTTCTGTCGTTGATGCTCGAACGCCTGCCCGCGCAACTGGTTCGCCAGCAAAGCCTGGCGGAAATCGTCCTGCTGGAGGACGACGAAGAACCGCGCCGCGCCTTCACCTATTTCACTTACTGGATGATCGTGCACGGCGTTGCCTGCTGGCTGGCGGGGCGGCGGATTCCGATCCTGGCCATCGAACTGCGTTGCCCGGAGCCGGATTTTTGCGATGACTATCGGGTGATGTTTTCCGAGAACCTGCGATTCGACCGGCCGCGCACGCGGATGATTTTCTCCGCCGACTGCCTGGATTTGCCGATCAAGCGCAGCGCTGAAGAGCTCAAGCGCTTTCTGGCCCATGCGCCGGCGAACATTCTGGTCAAGTACCGCGACCCCGAGAGCCTGGCCAGCCGGATCAAGCACGATCTGCGGCAATTGCCCGCCGAGCGCTGGCCGGAAACCGAAGCGCTGGCGCAGCAACTGTGCATGTCGGCCTCAACGTTGCGCCGCCGCCTGGCTGAAGAAGGGCAGACGTATCAGGGGCTCAAGGACAGCGTGCGCAAGGAACTGGCCATCGTCTGGCTGGCCGAGCCGGCCATCAGCTTCGCTGAAATCGCCACCCGTTTGGGGTTTGCCGATGCCAGCTCGTTCTACAAGGCGTTTCGCAAATGGTCGGGGTCCAATCCTGGGCATTATCGGAGTTTGATTCTGAACGAGGCTGACTGATCCGGATCCTGGGGGGCTGACGCCATCGCGGGCACGCCCTCGAACCTTGGCCAAACCAGTCACACAACTTGATAGCTTTGACCATTGTCCCGCTCCCCGCGCAGAGCGAGTATTTCCTTGTTGATTACGGTTCCCCCAACCTAATAAAAATACAGAGGGATTCTGGCAATGCGCGATTACTTGTCTGCTACGTCACAGTTCAATTATCAGCACACCGTCGATGCCGCGCTCACAGGGTCGTTGACAGCGCTCAACGCCTGCGTCGAGTGTTGCGACCGGCATGCCTTGCCGGGGCGCATTGCGCTGTTCTGGGAGGGTCGCGATGGCAGCAGCGCGACCTACACCTTCAGCGACTTGCAGGACAAGGCCGCGCGTTTCGCCAACTTTCTGGTGGCCCAGGGCGTGAAGAAAGGCGACAAGGTCGCAGGCCTGCTGCCCCGCAACTTCGAATTGCTGATCACCGTGTTTGCCGCCTGGCGCATCGGGGCGGTTTATCAGCCGCTGTTCACCGCCTTCGGCCCCAAAGCCATCGAACACCGTCTGAACAGTTCCGGCGCCAAAGTGGTGGTCACCGATGCGGTCAATCGCCCGAAACTGGCTGAAGTGGCCGACTGCCCGACCATCGTCACCGTCGGCGGTCCGAAAGGCCAAGGTATTGTTCGGGGTGATTTCAGTTTCTGGGCCGAACTGGCCAACTATTCCAGCGTCTGCGAACCGGTATTGCTGACTGGCGAAGACCCGTTCCTGCTGATGTTCACCTCGGGCACCACCGGCCCGTCGAAAGCGCTGTCGGTGCCGCTCAAGGCCATCGTTGCGTTCCAGAGTTACACCCGCGACGCTGTAGACCTGCGCCCCGAGGACGCCTTCTGGAACGTCGCCGATCCGGGTTGGGCTTACGGTATTTATTTCGGTGTCACCGGGCCGATGGCGATGGGGCATCCGATCACCTTTTACGATGGCCCGTTCACCCTCGAAAGCACCTGCCGGGTGATCAACAAATACGGGATTACCAACCTCACTGGCTCACCGACCGCCTATCGCTTGCTGATTGCCGGTGGCGATGAATTCGCCCGTTCGATCAAGGGCAAGCTGCGCATCGTCAGCAGCGCCGGCGAGCCGCTGAATCCGGAAGTGATCCGCTGGTTCGCCGACAACCTCGGCGTGGTGATTCACGACCATTACGGCCAGACCGAACTGGGCATGGTCCTGTGCAATCACCATGGCCTGGAACATCCGATCCACATGGGCGCCGCCGGTTTTGCCTCGCCGGGCCACCGTATCGTGGTGCTGGATGAGGAATACAAAGAACTCGGCGTTGGCCAGCCAGGAATCCTGGCCATTGACCGTACCCAGTCGCCGATGTGCTGGTTCGGTGGTTACGAAGGCGTACCGACCAAAGCGTTCGTCGGCAATTATTACCTGAGCGGCGACACCGTCGAGTGGAACCCGGACGGCAGCATCAGCTTCGTCGGCCGCAGCGACGACGTGATTACCACCTCGGGTTACCGCGTCGGCCCGTTCGACGTGGAAAGCGCCCTGATCGAACACCCGGCGGTGGTCGAGGCGGCGGTGATCGGCAAGCCCGACCCGGAGCGCACCGAACTGGTGAAAGCCTTCGTCGTGCTCAGCCCGCAATACCGCGCCGAGCCTGCGCTGGCCGAAGAACTGCGGCAACACGTGCGCAAGCGTCTGGCGGCGCACTCGTACCCCCGTGAAATCGAATTTGTCAGCGAATTGCCGAAAACCCCAAGCGGCAAATTGCAGCGCTTTATCTTGCGCAACCAGGAAATCGCCAAGGCTCAAGAGGCCGCCGCGAAGAACGTTTCAGCTTGAATCCAAGGAAACAATGATGCAGATCGAAAACAAGGTTTTTCTCGTCACCGGCGGTGCTTCCGGCCTCGGTGCCGCCACTGCTGAAATGCTGGTGGCCGCCGGCGCCAAGGTGATGTTGGTGGACATGAACGCCGAAGCCGTCGCGGCGCAGGCGGCATGTCTCGGCGCGCAAAGCGTGGTGGCCGACATCAGCAATGAAGCGGCGGCAGAAGCGGCGGTGCAGGCGACGGTCAAAGCGTTTGGCGGCCTTAATGGCTTGGTCAATTGCGCCGGCATCGTGCGTGGCGAGAAGATCCTCGGCAAGACCGGCCCTCATGCCTTGGCCAGTTTCAGCCAGGTGATCAACGTCAACCTGATCGGCAGTTTCAATATGCTGCGCCTGGCTGCTGCGGCGATTGCCGAGACTGAAGCCGATGCAGACGGCGAGCGCGGGGTGATCATCAACACCGCCTCGGTGGCGGCCTTCGACGGCCAGATTGGCCAGGCCGCGTATTCGGCGTCCAAAGGCGCGATTGCCAGCCTGACCTTGCCTGCCGCCCGTGAGCTGGCGCGCTTCGGCATCCGCGTGATGACCATCGCACCGGGCATTTTCGAAACGCCGATGATGGCCGGCATGACCCCGGAAGTACGTGATTCACTGGCCGCTGGGGTGCCGTTTCCGCCACGCCTGGGCAAGCCGAGCGAGTACGCCGCGCTGGCCCGGCATATCATAGAAAACAGCATGCTCAACGGCGAGGTGATCCGTCTCGACGGTGCCTTGCGCATGGCCGCCAAATAAGGAGTATTTGTCATGACACTGTCCAACGATCCGATTGTTATTGTCAGCGCCGTCCGCACCCCGATGGGCGGTTTCCAGGGCGAACTGAAAAGCCTGACCGCGCCGCAACTGGGCGCTGCTGCGATTCGTGCCGCGGTCGAACGCGCCGGTATCGCCCCTGAATCCGTCGAAGAAGTGCTGTTCGGCTGCGTGCTCTCCGCCGGCCTCGGCCAGGCCCCGGCGCGGCAAGCGGCACTGGGCGCCGGGTTGGATAAATCGACCCGCTGCACGACGCTGAACAAAATGTGCGGCTCGGGCATGGAAGCGACGATCCTGGCCCACGACATGCTGATCGCCGGCAGCGCCGACGTGGTGGTCGCTGGCGGCATGGAAAGCATGTCCAACGCGCCGTACCTGCTGGACCGCGCCCGCAGCGGTTACCGCATGGGCCATGGCCAGGTGCTCGATCACATGTTCCTCGATGGCCTCGAAGACGCCTACGACAAGGGCCGCCTGATGGGCACCTTTGCCGAGGATTGCGCCGAGACCAATGGCTTCAGCCGTGAAGATCAGGACGCGTTTGCCATCGCGTCGACCACCCGCGCCCAACAGGCGATCGAGGAAGGTAGTTTTAACGCCGAGATCGTGCCGCTCACCGTGACGGTCGGCAAACAGCAAGTGCTGATCAGCCACGACGAACAACCGCCGAAAGCCAAACTGGACAAGATCGCTTCGCTGAAACCGGCGTTCCGCGAGGGCGGCACGGTGACGGCGGCCAACTCCAGTTCGATTTCCGACGGCGCGGCGGCACTGGTGCTGATGCGCCGTTCCGAAGCCGAGAAACAAGGCTTGAAACCACTGGCAGTGATTCATGGCCACGCGGCGTTCGCCGACACCCCGGGGCTGTTCCCGGTGGCACCGGTGGGTGCGATCAAGAAGTTGATGAAGAAAACCGGCTGGTCACTGGACGAAGTCGAGTTGTTTGAAGTCAACGAAGCTTTTGCCGTGGTGAGCCTGGTGACCATGACCAAGCTGGAAATCTCCCACGAGAAGATCAACGTCCACGGCGGTGCCTGTGCCTTGGGCCACCCGATTGGTGCGTCCGGCGCGCGGATTCTCGTCACCTTGCTCTCGGCCCTGCGCCAGAAAGGCCTGAAACGCGGCGTGGCAGCGATCTGCATCGGTGGCGGCGAAGCGACGGCCATGGCCGTTGAATGCCTGTACTAAAGCTTGGCATTAAGGAATCTACATGCTGCCCAACGACGAACAACTTCAGATCAGCGACGCGGCCCGGCAGTTTGCCCAGGAACGGCTGAAACCGTTCGCCGCCGAATGGGACCGCGAACATCGCTTCCCCAAGGAAGCCATCAGCGAGATGGCTGACCTGGGCTTCTTCGGCATGCTGGTGCCGGAGCAGTGGGGCGGTTGTGACACCGGATACCTGGCTTACGCCATGGCCCTGGAAGAAATCGCTGCCGGCGACGGCGCCTGCTCGACCATCATGAGCGTGCACAACTCGGTGGGTTGCGTGCCGATCCTCAAGTTCGGCAACGACGACCAGAAAGAACGTTTCCTCAAACCGCTGGCCGCCGGCGCGATGCTCGGTGCGTTTGCGCTGACCGAACCGCAAGCCGGCTCCGATGCCAGCAGCCTGAAAACCCGTGCCCGGCTGGAAGGCGATCACTACGTGCTCAACGGCTGCAAGCAGTTCATCACTTCCGGGCAAAACGCCGGAGTGGTGATTGTGTTTGCGGTGACTGACCCGAGTGCCGGCAAACGCGGGATCACCGCGCTGATCGTGCCCACCGATTCGCCGGGCTATAAAGTCGCGCGGGTCGAAGACAAGCTCGGCCAGCACGCCTCTGATACCTGCCAGATCCTCTTCGAGGATGTGAAAGTGCCGGTGGCCAATCGACTGGGTGAGGAGGGCGAAGGCTACAAGATCGCCCTGGCTAACCTCGAAGGCGGACGTGTCGGCATCGCCTCGCAATCGGTGGGCATGGCCCGCGCCGCGTTCGAAGCGGCCCGCGACTACGCCCGCGAACGCGAGAGCTTCGGCAAGCCGATCATCGAGCACCAGGCGGTAGCGTTCCGCCTGGCCGACATGGCCACCCAGATCGCCGTGGCCCGGCAGATGGTGCATTACGCGGCGGCATTGCGCGACAGCGGCAAACCGGCGCTGGTCGAAGCGTCGATGGCAAAACTGTTCGCCTCGGAAATGGCCGAAAAGGTTTGTTCCTCGGCGTTGCAAACCCTTGGCGGTTACGGTTACCTGAACGACTTCCCGCTGGAGCGGATCTACCGCGACGTGCGGGTGTGCCAGATCTACGAAGGCACCAGCGACATTCAGCGCATGGTCATTTCGCGCAATCTTTGAGAAGGAGTCCCGTCTGTGAGCAATAAAGAGCTGAACTACGAAACGATTTTGCTGGAAACCCACGGCCGCGTCGGCCTGATCACCCTCAACCGTCCGCAAGCCTTGAACGCGTTGAATGCCCAAATCGTCAGTGAACTGAACCACGCCCTCGATGGCCTGGAAGCCGATTCGAACATCGGTTGCATCGTGCTGACCGGCTCGAAAAAAGCCTTCGCCGCCGGTGCCGACATCAAGGAAATGGCCGAGCTGACCTACCCGCAGATCTACCTCGATGATCTGTTCAGCGACAGCGATCGCGTGGCTAACCGCCGCAAGCCGATCATTGCCGCGGTCAACGGTTTCGCCTTGGGCGGTGGCTGTGAACTGGCGCTGATGTGCGACTTCATCCTGGCCGGCGACAATGCAAAGTTCGGCCAACCGGAAATCAACCTCGGCGTCTTGCCGGGCATGGGCGGCACCCAGCGCCTGACCCGCGCCGTGGGCAAGGCCAAGGCCATGGAAATGTGCTTGAGCGGGCGCTTGATCGATGCGGTGGAAGCCGAGCGTTGCGGGATCGTGGCGCGCATCGTGCCGGCGGATGATCTGGTGGACGAAGCGCTGAAAGTCGCGGCGCTGATTGCGAAGAAATCACTGCCGATTGCGATGATGATCAAGGAAAGCGTCAACCGCGCCTTTGAAGTCAGCCTGTCGGAAGGCGTGCGTTTTGAACGCCGGGTATTCCATGCGGCGTTTGCCACCCAGGATCAGAAAGAAGGGATGGCGGCATTTATTGCCAAGCGTGAGGCTGAATTCCAGGGCAAGTGATGTCGCGCTTCTGATCGTTCCCACACAGAGCGTGGGAACGATCTTCTTAGAGATCTTTTTAGATCAGGTAGTTCTTGAGCTCCCGGGCAATCACCATCCGCTGTATCTCGCTCGACCCTTCATAAATCTGCGTGATCCGCGCATCCCGGTAGTAACGCTCCACCGGGTAGTCCTCCAGATACCCATACCCGCCATGAATCTGAATCGCTGACGAACAGACTTTCTCCGCGATCTCCGAAGCAAACAGCTTGGCCTGTGAAGCCTCCGACAGGCACGGCTTGCCGGCACTGCGCAAGCGCGCGGCGTGCAGGATCAACAGGCGCGCGGCGTTCAGTCGGGTCTGCATGTCGGCCAGCATATTGGCGATGCTCTGGTGTTCGATGATCGGCTTATCGAACTGCACCCGATCCCGCGCGTAAGCCAGCGCCGCTTCGAACGCCGCACGGGCGATGCCCAGGGCTTGCGCAGCGATGCCGATACGGCCGCCTTCGAGGTTGGAGAGGGCGATGGCCAGGCCTTTGCCGCGTTCACCCAGCAAATTGGCTTCAGGGACGGTGCAGTTGTTCAGGGTGACGGCGCAGGTGTCGGAAGCGCGGATGCCCATCTTGTGTTCACTGCGGTCGACGATGAACCCCGCTGTTTCGGTCGGCACCAGGAATGCCGAGATGCCACGCTTGCCCAACTCCGGATCAGTCACGGCGAAAACGATTGCAAGCTTCGCCCGTTTGCCGTTGCTGACGAATTGCTTGGCGCCGTTGATCACCCACTGGCCGTCGCGCAGTTCGGCGCGGGTGCGCAGGTTATGGGCTTCGGAACCGGCTTGCGGTTCGGTCAGGCAGAAGCAACCGATGGCCTGGCCGCTGGCGAGGTCCGGCAGCCATTGCTGTTTTTGCTCTTCGGTGCCGTAATTCAGCACCGGCCCGCAGCCGACGGAGTTGTGGATGCTCATCAGCGCGCCGGTGGCGCCGTCACCGGCGGAAATCTCTTCCACCGCCAGCGCGTAGGCCACGTAGTCGACATAGGTGCCGCCCCATTCCTCGGGCACCACCATGCCCAGCAGACCCAGTTCCCCCATCTTCGCCACCAGACCGTCATCGATCCAGCCGGCCTTTTCCCAGGCTTGTGCGTGGGGCGCGATTTCGCCGCGGGCAAAATCCCGGGCCATGTCGCGGATCATCACTTGTTCTTCGCTCAATTCGATATCGTGCATGGCTCAGCTCCCGCTCTGGTCAAACCCGGTGAAAAAACTCGCGACGTGCTCGGCGTCCAGCGCCTGCAAGGTCGGCGGGTTCCAGCGCGGGTTCTTGTCTTTGTCGATCAGCAAGGCGCGCACGCCTTCGATCAGGTCGCCGCGTTCGAACCACTGGCGATCCAGGTGCAGTTCGAGGGCGAAGCACTGTTCCAGGCTCAGGTGCCGACCGCGCCGCAGCATTTCCAGGGTCACGCCCATGGCCAGCGGTGAACGGCTTTCCAGCAAGTCGGCGGTGGCCATGGCCCACTCATGGCTGTCGGCGACGGTCACTGCACGCAGTTGTTCCACCATACTCGGCACATCGGGCAGGGCGAAGAAGTGGTCGATGACCGGCCGCAGCGCCGCCAGCGGCGCCGCCAGCGGCGCTGCCGGCAGTTGCTGCACGGCGAGTTTCGCCAGCGCGCCTTGCAGGTCCTTGAGCGGGGTATCGTGCCATTCCAGATGGTCGAGTCGCTCGTCCAGCTCGCCCAGGCTGGCGCTCTCCAGGTACCAGTCGGCCAGGCCGCAATAGAGCGCATCGGCGGCGCGGATCTGCACGCCGCTGACGCCGAGATAGATGCCCAGCTCACCGGGAATGCGCGGCAGGAAGTAGCTGCCGCCGACGTCCGGGAAATAACCGATGGCCACTTCCGGCATCGCCAGACGGCTACGCTCGGTGACCACCCGCAAATCGGCGCCTTGCACCAGCCCCATGCCACCGCCCAGGACAAAGCCGTCCATCAAGGCCAGGACCGGTTTGCGGTAGTGATGGATCGTGAGGTCGAGGGCGTATTCCTCGACGAAGAAATCTTCGTGCAGCGTGTCGCCGCTTTTGAAGCTGTCGTACAGCGAGCGGATATCGCCGCCGGCGCAGAAGGCTTTCTCGCCAGCACCGCGCAACACCACCGCATGCACCTGCGGATCCTGTGCCCAGGCATCGAGTTGCTGTTGCAGGCTGCGGACCATGTCCAGGGTAATGGCGTTGAGGCCGGCGGGGCGGTTGAGGGTCAGGTGACCGATGTGATTGCGAACCTCGGCCAACACTTCGTTTTGCGTGGCATCCATGGACGGTGTCCCCGGGGATGAAACCTGAGCAGTCATCACTAACTCCCTGCTTTTATTGTTCTTTATAGAGAAGCTCGCGCGCGAGCGATGCAGGATCGTAACAGTGCAAATTTGCCCTGTACAACCGAGATACGTGCAGGTTCTTTCTGCATTTTTACCTTAGTGCAAAATCAAAAGATCGCAGCCTTCGGCAGACTGACTCCGTTTTGAATCAACCTTGAATTTGTGGCGAGGGGGCTTGTCGGATCGCCGCACCGTCCCGTTCGACTGCGCAGCAGCCGCAGATAAGGGCTATGAGCTATGCCTGGAAAAATTCGTTAGCAGGTTTTGGGGCCGCTTCGCGACCCAACGGGGGCAAGCCCCCTCGCCACAAAGATGCCTTTAGGTTCTGCTGCTCAGCACTTCACCGATACTGCGGCGCTTGGCATGCAATTCACTGGCATGAATCAACTGCTCGAGGTCTTCAGGGGTGACGTCGTAGAAGGCCTCCATGTCGGCGAGTGCCCGTCGCAGATCTTCGGCGGTGATCGCCTGGCTGTCGGCCGCGGGCATAAGCGGGGCCGGTTCGGCGGGACGCTTGGGGTAACGAATGCGCGTGAAGTTGTTGTACGCCAACGCGCTGAGCAGCATCGTCGAGCCACTGAGCATTACCGGGCCGAGGGCTTTCCAGTCCATGGCGATGGTCGCCGGGTCTGCCAGCACCATCAGCAGCGCCAGCGCCCCGGCGGGTGGGTGCAGGCAACGCAGCCAGCACATCAGAATCAGCGCCATGCCCGCCGCGAGGCAGGCGCTGCCGAGGGTGCGGCCGAGTACGTGAGCGACCAGCAGCGAGATCACCCCCGCGCAGAGGTAACCGCCAAGAATCGACCACGGCTGGGCCAGCGCACCCGAGGACACGGCGAACAGTAATACCGCCGACGCGCCCAACGGACCTATCAGATGCAGCGCCACGTCGATGCCGAACACCTGGCCGCACAACCAGACACTGAACATCGTCCCCATGGCCATGCCGATGGCGGCACGGCTCCATTCGGAGGGGCGGGTGTTGATGGCGGCGGGCAACCAGTGAGCGAGCATGACGAACATCGATCCTTTGACAAAAACCAGGGCAAAAAAAAGGCTTGTCCGGATACCCGGAAAGCCCTTGAAGTGGTTCCAACTATTGGGGGAGGAACGGCGAACAGTGTGCCGGTCATTACCGATACTGACAAATTCATATTAATGCAGCTTCAATGCATTATTTTTGCAGTATCGCGACGCGTCGACCGCTCATGAAACAGAGAAAACCGCCCATCGCCGTCAATGCGCTCAGGGCGTAGAACATGGTGGGCGCGGGCGTGTGCATCAGCAAGAAGCCGCAGATCACCGGGCTCATCGCACCACCGAGGGCTGCGAGGTTCTGCGCGCCGTAGTAGCTGCCGCGCAGTTCTTCCGGGGCCAGGGTGTCGACGAAGAGGAATTCGGCCGGGTAAATGATCATTTCGCCGAGGGTGAAAATGAACATTGCGATGCACCAGCTCACCAGGCCGTCGGCCAGGCTGAAACCGATCAAGCCGAGGATGAACAGGCTGCTGCCGCCGACAATCCAGTAACGCAGTTGTTCGCGTTTGAGAAACCGGCCGATCTGGTATTGCAGCAGGATCACGCTGATGGCGTTGCAGGCGAGCAGGGCGGCCATGGTTTCCAGCGCTCGTTTGGAGTCGTGGGTCACCAGCAGGTATTGCGACAGGTACAAGGTAAAACGACCGTGGACCACGGTGCTGAGCAGGCAGCCGCAGGTGAACATGATCAGCGTGCGGTCGTTTTTCAGGGTGACCAGGGTCTTGAGAAAGTTTTGCGGCTGACCGATGGCGGGTACCTGGGCCGGGTCTTTGGGAATCCCGCTCATCAGGAAAATGCTGAAGAACGCGATGCCGCCGGCGATCAGGAACGGCGCAATCGGGTACACGCCGGCGATCACCACGCCGAGCATCGGGCCGGTGGCGTAACCGATATTGGTCAGGGTGTAGCGCAGCGAAAAAGCCTTGGCGCGTTGGCCCATGGGCAGGTTGTCGCTGAGAATCGCCTTGGACCCGATCAGAAACAGCGCCGAGGCGGTTTCGGTGATCACCAGGGTGGCGGTGGTCAGGTAGAGGTTTTCGGCAAAGGTCAGCAGCACGAAGCCGATGGCACTGGAGAGCATGGCCAGGATCAACAGCCGACGCTTTTCGAGGCGGTCGATGATGTAACCACCATAGAGCGCGAGCAGGGTGGCGATGAACACCGCAATCCCGAGCAGCAGGCCGACGTCCTGTTGGTTGAGGCCGAGCTTGGTGCTCAGGAACAGCGTGAGCAACGGGCTGGTGATGGCGCGACTGACGACGATGGTCAGCGAGCAGATCATCAGCCGGCGGATAACGAGGGAGTAAGTGGCCACGGTGGGGCAAATGTCCTTATTCAGATTCTGTGGTGTTCGACGCGCAACGCCAGGCTCAACTCAGCCACCGATCAAGCGCCCGAACCGACTCCAGTTCTTCCAGCCGCCACAACTGCTCCAGCAGCTCTTTTGCCTGCTGTAGCGGTATCACCCGCCCGGCCAGGCTGAAGAATTTCTCCTCCAGCGCCGCATCACTCAGCGGATTGCCCGGAGCACCCAAGGGCACCTCAACGCACAGGCTTGCTTGCCGACCGTCCACGGTCCGCACGCTGACGACAGGCTCGCCATCCTCGGACAGTTGCGGGTCGACTTCAAGGCGAATACGCGACATCCAGTGCGCAATCCGCGGGTGGCGGCGTTGTTCATCGTCGTAGGCTTCCAACCGGCAATGCCCATGGACCAGCCGGGCCGCCAGGGCATAACGCAGGCTCATCTGCGCCGCCGGCAACGTGCTGACGTCCTGGCCACCGCACATGTCCTGAAGGAATCCGCACAGCGACACCTGAACGTCCTCGATCTGATCGGCGCTGATCTGCAATTGATTGAGCAACAAGCCCAATGCATCAATCGCCGAATGGGTCCCACGGCAAGCCGCATAGGGCTTGATCGAGCAGCGCGCGAGTTTCCATACGTGGCCCAGTTCGGCGTCCAACGCCTCGGGCGCGGCGGTGTCCGCCGCGAGGGTCTTGAGGAAACCGCCCCAGACGTCATCGAACAGTTTTGTCGGGCCGGTGATGCCTTGTTGAGCAAACCGCGCGGCCAGCAATCCACCTTCGGCGGCGCGTCCGCTGTGGAGTCTTTTGCTTTGCGAGCCGTCATGGATAAACGCCCACAGACCACCACTGAAGCTGCCGGCGATGCCCAGTGCCGATAAGGTTTGTTGTGCATCCAGCCCCAGAATCCGTGCACTGGCCGCCGCCGCGCCAAACACTCCGCACGTCGCCGTGGAGTGCCAACCGGCGCCGTTGTGGGCCGAGTAACTGCCGCAGGCTTCGAGCACCCGACGGCCGATTTCGTAGCCGATCACCACGGCAGTGATCAGTTCGCGACCATCAATTGACGCTTCAGAAACCGATAGCGTTGACATCGACAACGCTGCCATCACCGCCGGCAGCACCACCGCGCCGGAATGGTCGCAGCCGCCGGTATCGTCCAGCTCCAGGGCATGCGCGGCGATACCGTTGAGCATGGCGGCTTGCGCCGCGCCGACTCGCTGACCGGTGCCCCAGACCAACGTGCTGCCGGCTTCCCCCTTGAACACCTGACGCGCCTGTCTGGCGACATCGCTGCCGGCTCCGGCCAGGGCTGCGCCGAAGGTGTCGAGAATGTGCCGCTTGGCTTGCTCCACCAACGCGGCGGGTAAATCTTCGAAACGGGTATCGACGCAGAACTGCGCCAGCCGCGCCATTCGCATAACCCCATCCTGATCTCTCATACGCCGTAATCCCGATAATGACGCTCGTACACAGCGGCCGGGTGATCCTCAGTCACCGGCGCTGCCGATTCTGCCCACCACTGGGCCACTTCGGCACCGGTGGCGATCCACACGTCATCGTGCTGCTGAATGCTTTGCAGCAATTCGCGCAACACGCCGATCCGCCCTGGCGTGGCGATGATTTCCGGGTGCAGCCGCAGCACGTAACACAAGCCGAATCGGTGAAACCCGGCGAAGTCCATCTTCAGATTGCCAAGGGTGTGGCTGTAAGAGGCGATGCGCGATTGCGCCGGTGGCACCGCCGGGCTGAGGTTGAAGGCGAAATAGGGCTCGTCCTCCAGTTCGTAGTGCAACGGCAGTTCGATTACCTCGGGCGCCGTCGGGTGGGCGAAGGGCAAATCATCGCCGCGCCATGACGAGGACCAACGGATACCGTGCTCGCGCAACGCCTCGATGAAGCCCGGTGCGCCATTGCCGGCGGGAATGCGAAAGCCTGTCGGCCGCTGACCGGTCAGCGCGCTCAAGGCCGCGCAGCCCTTGGCGATTTCGGCGCTTTGCTCGGCCAGGGTCAGGTTGTCGTAGTGCTGATGGCGGTAGCCGGCGCAGGCAATCTCGTGCCCGCCGGCCTGGATCGCCCGGAGGTGTTGCGGGTTTTCCTCGGCGACGATGCCGGGCACGAACCAGCAGCTGGAAACCCCCAGTTCTGCGAACACGCCAAGCAAACGCTCGACCCCGCGCTGGGTGCCGTAGCGCCACACCGACAAGGTCTTGTCGCGCCCGGCGACTTCCGGCGCCTGGGTAAGGATGCCGTGGATGTCGTTGTAATCGACAGTCAGCACCACGGCGCAGCGGTAGCCGTTGGGCCAGACAATGGAATCAGCCATGGTGATGCTCCTTCAGCCACCAGTGGGCGACATCGCGGCAGGTGGCGAACCACACGTCGTCGCGCTGGCGCATGTGTTCGAAGAGTTTTTCCAGTAACAGGATGCGGCCCGGTTTGCCGCTGATCTTGGGGTGGAACAGGGTGGTCAGGCACAGGCCTTCAGCCATGGCGCCATCGAACTCGCGGCACCAGTTATTGAGGGTCAGTTCGTAGCTGGCGGTTCGGTCCAGCCCGGAAGGGAAGTCCGGTGCGCGGGTGTAGGCGAGGGAAGCGTAGTCGTCCATTTCCCAGCGGCCGGGGATTTCCACCAGTGGTGTATCGAAGCCCGGCACCTTGACCAGGTAGGGCCGGTCATCGCCGCGCATGCTGCTGGAATAGGTCACGCCGGCTTCCACCAGCATGGCCGGCGTTTCGGCCCGCCAGTCGCCCGATGGAGTGCGGAAACCTTCAGCGCGGATGTTCAGGTACTTCCAGAACACCTCGCGGGATTTGTGCATCACGTCCTTCTGCTGCTCCAGCGTCAGGGCGTAAAAAGATTCGTGTTTGTAGCCGTGATAGGCCACCTCATGCCCGCGCTCGACAATCGCCTGGCACTGTTTCGGCCAGTTCTCCACGACCCAGGCCGGAACGAAAAACGTGGTCGGGATGCGGAACTCATCCAGCAGATCGAGAATCCGCGGCAGCGCCCGATAGGGGCCGTAACCGCCGAAACCGAAATACTCGGGCTTGCGCCAGATCGAGCCGTTAAGCATGGCATCGCCGGTGGGGCCATCGAGGTCGAAGGCCAGGGCGAGGCAGGCCTGGTGCTGGTCGGGCCAGGTGGGTTGCAGCGAGGAGGACATCGTGGCGCTCCCTTCATCCATAGATAAAACACAGACCCTGTAGGAGCGAAGCTTGCTCGCGAAAGCGGTGTGTCATTCAACGTCAAAGTTGACTGGCAGGGCCTCTTCGCGGGCAAGCCTCGCTCCTACAGGGCAAGCATTACTTGCCGGCGTTGATGGTCACGGTCTTGATCGCGCCCAGTTCCAGGTCCCATTTCTTCAGGATTGCCTGGTAGCTGCCGTCATCGATCATGCTTTGCAACGCGACTTTCACCGCTTCGCTCAGCTCAGGTTTTTTCTTGCTCACACCCATGCCCGAGAACTGCTTGGAGATCGGCAGTCCCACGGTTTTGTACATGTCCTTTTCCTGGGTCTTGAGGTACGGCAGGGTTTCGCTGCCTTGCATGGCCGCGTCGATACGGCTCTGACGCAATTGCGCACGGGCGTCGGCCGAGCCTTCGGTGCCGATCACGTTGATCGCGGGTTTGCCGGCGGCTTCGCAGTTTTCCTTGCTCCACGCGGCGATTTCCGCCGGGAAGGTGGTACGGCGGCTGGTGCCGACTTTCTTGCCGCACAAGTCGACGATCTCGTTGGTGTCCTTGTTTTTCTGCAAGGTGTAGAACTGCGGACCACTGGTGAAGTAATCGACGAAGGTCACGCTGGCCTGACGCTCGGCGGTGTCGGTCATGCCCGACAGCACCATGTCCACGCGGTCGGTCGTGAGCGCGTTGATCATTTGCTCGAAGCCGGTTTCCTGCCATTTGATCTTCACGCCCAGACGTTCGGCCAGGGCGTTGCCCAGGTCATAGTCAAGGCCGGTGAGGGTGTTGGTGGCCGGGTCCTTGAAATCCATCGGCGGGTAGTTCGGCATGATCGCAACAACGATCTCGCCCTTGTCTTTGATACTGGCCGGCAACTCGGCAGCGAAGGCGAAACCGGATGCCAGGACACTGGCAAGTACTGCTGGGATTACTAGGTTCTTCATGGTCGTTCTCTTATGAGTGTTGTGAGCGCCAAAGGGCGCTTAGGTTCGAACGGCAGAAATGAAGCTTTGGGTGCGTGGGTTTTGCGGACTTATTAGTATTTCTTCGGGGCTTCCAGCCTCCACGATCTGCCCGCCGTCCATGAACACCATGCGGTTGGAAACCTCGCGAGCGAAGCCCAGTTCATGGGTGACGACGATCATGGTCATGCCGGTTTGCGCCAGATCGCGCATCACCGACAGCACCTCTCCGACCAGTTCCGGGTCGAGTGCCGAAGTGGGTTCATCGAACAGCATCAGCTTGGGGCGCATGGCCAATGCACGGGCAATAGCGACACGTTGTTGCTGACCACCCGACAGTTCGATCGGGTAGCTGTTGCGCTTGTCGGCCAGGCCGACGCGAGCGAGCAGTTCCACGGCTTCTTCGTGCGCCTCTTTGGGCGAACGCTTGAGCACCTGGCACGGCCCTTCGATGATGTTTTGCAGCACAGTCATGTGCGGGAACAGGTTGAAACGCTGGAACACCATGCCGGTGGCCAGGCGCTGGCGGGCAATCTGCGATTCGTTGAGCTCGTGCAGTTTGTTGCCGACGATCCGGTAACCCACCAGTTCGCCGTCGACCCACAGGCCGCCCTTGTCGATTTTTTCCAGCTGATTCACGCAGCGCAGCAGGGTACTTTTGCCGGAGCCGGACGGGCCGATGATGCACAGCACTTCGCCTTGCTCGACTTCGATGTTGATGTCCTTGAGCGCGTGGAAATGGTCGTAATACTTGTTCAGGCTCACGGCCTTGACGATGCTTCTCATGTCGGATTCCTCAAGAACGCTTGCCGGCGCCGCGAGCGAAACGACGCTCCAGACGGCTTTGACCAAAGGACAGCACGGTGACCGTGGCCAGGTACCAGATACCGGCGACGATCAGCAGCTCCATCACGCGGGCGTTGGCGTAGTAGATGTTCTGCGCGTTGTAGAGCAGCTCCGAGTACTGGATGACGCTCGCCAGGGAGGTCATTTTCACCATGCCGATGAACTCGTTACCGACCGGCGGAATGATGATCCGCATGGCCTGGGGCAGGATGATCCGGCGCAAGGCTTGCAGGCGCGGCATGCCGATCGACTTGGCGGCTTCGTACTGGCCGGTGTCCACCGACAACAGGCCGGCACGCACCACTTCGGCGGTATAGGCGCCCTGGTTGATGCTCAAGCCGAGGAGGGCGGCTACGAAGGGCGTCATCAGGCTCACGGTGTCCATTTCGAACAGGCCGGGAATGCCGATGGTGGGGAAGATCAGCGCCAGGTTGAACCACAGCAACAGCTGCAGGATCAGCGGCGTGCCACGGAACAGCCAGGTGTAGGTCAGCGCCACATAGCGCAGGATCGGGTTGGCCGACATGCGCATGATCGCCGTGATCACCCCGAAGACAATGCCCAGCGCCATCGCCAGCACCGCCATGACGATGGTGTTGAGCAAGCCCCACATGATCGCTTGCGAAGTGAGGAACTGGCCGATGTACGACCATTCGATCTTGCCTTCGGCGAAGGCTCGTACCAGGCCAATAATCGCGATCACGATGACGCTGGCGAAGAAAATCCGCCCGTAGTAACGCCGTGGCACGTGTTGGTACTGGGTGATATCGAACTGGTTTTCCGCCAGTTTGCGCTCCGCCTGGAGTCGTTCTGCCTGTGTCTGGCTCATGTTGGTTCTCCGTACACTGTTCTTTCAGATCAAGCACAATCCCCTTGTAGGAGCCGGCTTGCTGGCGATGGAGTGTCAGTCGACATCAATTCAGCTGACACACCATCGCCAGCAAGCCGGCTCCTACAAGGTTTTGCGTTGTCTATCAGAGGCGGAAGCCCTGATAGTTCTCGGTCCACTCTTGCTGCGCGACAAGGGCGGTTTTCAGTCGGCCGATCTGCTCGCGCACCTGTTGCGGCGCGGTACCGCCCCAGCCACTGCGGGCGGCGATGGCGGCTTCGAGGGTCAGGCTGTCGCGCACCTCAGGTGTCAGGCGCGGATCGATCTCGGCCAGCAGCGCCGGTGAGGCTTCCCACAGTTCGATGTCGTGTTTCTCACAGGCCTGGACCAATGCGCCGGTGATTTCATGCGCTTCCTTGAACGGCACGCCGCGCATCGCCAACCAGTCGGCGACTTCGGTGGCAAGGGTGAAACCCAGTGGTGCCTGACGGCGCAGTTCTTCGACGTTGACCTTCATGGTCGCGACCATCCCGGCCATGGCCGGCAGCACCAGCAGCAGGGTGTCGACGCTGTCGAGCACGCCGTTCTTGTCTTCGCTCAAGTCACGGTTGTAGGACAGCGGCAGGGATTTCAGCGTCGAGAGCAGGCCGGTCAGGTTGCCGATCAAGCGGCCAGCCTTGCCCCGGGCCAGTTCGGCGATGTCCGGGTTTTTCTTCTGCGGCATGATCGAACTGCCGGTGGCGTAGGCATCGTCCAGCGCGACCCAGCGAAATTGTCGCGACGACCACAGGCAGAATTCTTCGGCGAGGCGGGAAATGTTGATCCCGAGCATGCTGGCGATAAACAGGAATTCGGCGACGTGATCGCGGCTGGCCACGGCGTCGATGGAGTTTTCGCACACGCCGCTGTAGCCCATTTCCTTGGCCGACTGCTGGGGCAGGCGAGCGATGGCGGAACCGGCCATGGCCGCCGCACCCAGTGGCGACAGCGAGGTGCGCGCGTCCCAGTCCACCAGACGCTGCACATCGCGCAGCATCGATTGGGCGTGGGCCAGCAAGTGATGAGCGAAGACGATCGGCTGGGCCTGTTGCAGGTGAGTGAAGCCCGGGCAGATGCTTTCGACGTGTTGCTCGGCCTGCTCCACCAGCGCTTGCTGCAAGGCCAGCACTTCAACGGCCAAAGTACGGACGTGATCACGCAGGAACAGCCGCAGGTCGTTGGCGGTCTGGTCGTTGCGCGAACGGCCGGCGCGCAGCTTGCCGCCCAGTGCGCCGAGGCGTTCGGTCAACAGGCGCTCGATGAAGGTATGCACGTCTTCGTCATCCAGGGTCGGCGCGATGCTGCCGGCACGGAAGTCATCACCGATGCGCTGCAGGGCGTCGAGCATGGTCTGGGTTTCCTGCTCACTCAGAAGACCGGCGCGCTGCAATTCCCGGGCATGCGCCTTGGAGCCGGCGAGGTCGTACGGGGTGAGGCGAAAGTAGCGCTCGGGGCAACGGGACAGCGCCGCCAAGGCTTCGGACGGGCCGCTCTTGAAGCGGGCACCCCAGAGACGGTCGGTGGTTTGAGACATTGTTGTTTTCCTCGTCGGTAACGCGAACTGATATCGGTGTGCAGAGCCTGAAACACTTCCCGGAAATTATTCGGGTGTGGTCATGGCCAAGCAGTGTTCAAGAGGGCAGTTGCTAAAGGGCGAGAGCTGATCGAAGTGTCAGCTTTTAATAGTTCGAAATCAGTGAGTTGGCACTGATCGGCGGAATTTATTAACGGTTGCCAAGCCTTGTTTTCTGTGTTCATTATTATTAGCCAGCACTGTTTTTGTTGTTGGGCACAGGTTGTTGAATAGGGCGCCAGAGGTAAATAAGCATTATGGAAACCCCACTTTCCAATTCCGGAAACCCGCCGTTAAAAACGGTACATCGGGCGCCGTTGGCCCTCAGCGGCCTGGACTTCAAACTGCTCAAAGTATTCAAGGCCGTGGTCGAGGCTGGCGGCTTCAGTGCGGCGCAGAATGAGCTGAACGTGGGCTTGGCGGCCATCAGCAAACAGATTTCCGACCTTGAGATTCGCATCGGCATGCGCCTGTGTACCCGGGGGCGGGAAGGGTTTCACCTGACCGAAGAAGGGCGCCTGGTGTATCAGGCGTCGATCGATTTATTTGCCTCGGTCGATAACTTTCGTGATCGGCTTAGTTCGGCGCAGAATGAACTTATTGGCGACCTTGGGGTGGGCGTCATTGATAATACAATTACGGACTCGAATTCTCCGTTAGTTGCGGCGCTTAGAAGAATAAATGAAGAGTCGCCGAAAGTAAGATTTCAACTTCAGGCCTCCCAGTTAGATGAGGTGGAAAGAGGTGTGGTCGAGGGGCGGTTAGTGGCCGGGATCGTGCCGGTTTATCAAAAAAGAGAAGAGTTCGATTACTTCCCGCTGTATGAAGAACGCTCGTATGTGTATTGCGCCGTCGGTCATCCACTGTTCTCGGTGCCGGAGGCGGACATGGGCGGCAATGTGCTGCAGGATTACGAGTGCATCAACCACCGCTACGCGATCCATCGGGACAAACTGAACTTTGCCCGCTACGACAGCTTTTCCGCTTCGGCGACTCAAGTGGAAGCTGTGGCGCTGCTGGTCAAGACGGGGCGTTTCGTCGGTTTTCTGCCCGAGCATTACGTGGCAAACCTGGTGGCTCAGGGACAGTTTCGGGCGGTGCGTCCGGACCTGATCAACATCGTCACGCCGTTCAATCTGATCCTGCGCCACAACACTGTGCGCAGTCCGTTGGTGAAGGCGTTTGCCCAGGCGCTGGGGGTGGATTTGAAGGCGCCGGTTTAACCTCAAACGTAGGCGTTCAAGTGTGGTTAACAGTAACTAAAGGACAATACATGGATACGCAGGAGCTACTGCAGGCTGCGATCTTTGATCTTGCTCTTCAGCAACATCGAAACCATCAAAAGATCGCAGCCTACGGCAGTTCCTACAAGGGCGGCGTGTGCAGCAATACGAAATCGTTCTTATCGAAACGTCCGCTCAATACCGGTGGCTGGGCACCCAGCGGAGTGCCTTGCAGGGCGTTGTAGTCGTTTCGGTCCATCATCAGCCAGGCCGGCCCCGAGAGGGCTTCCAGTTCCTGTGTCGATTCGGTGAACACCGGTTGAAAGTCCTGCTCGATATTGACCATGAACTTGATCGCCTTGGCGTCTTTGCCCATGCCGTGCAGCACCAACGGCGCCGGCGCTTTTTGAATCTCTGCGAACGCGGCTCGACTGAAGGCTTGCGTGTCGTAAAGCTGACGTTCGACCGGTTCATACACCAGGATATAAACCGACCACAGCGCCAGGACTGCGCAACAGGCCAGTACCTCGGCTCGCCAGTGAGCGCGGAACCAAGCCGCCAGTGTGATGACTTGCAGAGCCGCAAGCACGATCAATACCGGCACAAAGGCAGGAGGTTGTGCTGGCAGACGCCGCTGAATGATCAGCAATGCGACAATCAACACCCCCGGTATCACCAGCCACAGCCCTTGCATCAAACCCCGCAACCAACCGAATACCCGACCTTGCGCCACCTGAAACGGGTACGCCGCAATGATCGCCGCCATGGGCAGCATCGGCAGCAGGTAACGGGCCTTTTTCGCCTGGGGAATCGATAAGCCAATCATCACGATCAACCCGGCCGCCGTGCAGTATTGCAACAAGCGTAATGCCGGACCTGCCTGCCGTGGATTCGTCAGCCAGACCGCGGCCAATACCAGCAGTGCCAATGGATAAGCGAGCGCATAGTTGCCAAACGAAGCGGTGAAGTAATACAGCGAGCCACTGACGCCTTCACTGCCGTCCATGCGCCCCATGAACTGCATGCGCACCACGTCATGCATGAAGGCCGTTCCACCACTGGCTTCGGCCAGCCACAGCAGCGCGCCGACGCACACCACCAACAACACCGCCGCCAACAGGCCAAAACCGAACAACCGTGACCATTGGCGATTGAGCAGGTAGTAGCTGCACAACATACCGGTGGGGATAACCAGCCCGATCGGCCCGCGAATCCCGAAGCCCAACAGCAGCAGCACAAAAATCAGCGGCCACCGACGGGGCATCGCGAAATGATCGGCGGCGTACCCAAGGTAGAACACCGAAAAGGCCACGGCCGCTAGCATCAGGTCCTGGGACACGGCACGGGTTTCAGTGACAAATGTACTGGTGAGCAACATCAACGCGATGCTCAGCAGCGCCCAGCGTGTGGAGCAGGGCGCGACCAACCGGTACATCAACGTGACGATCACCGCAGCGCCGATGGCAGTCGGCAACCACGCGGTGAGGCTATTGACCTGACCGAACGGCAGGGACAACAGCCAGACAAACACCGTAGACAGCGCCGAGTAATCGGCATAGGGCTGGCCATAGGTGGTCGGGAAAAACGACGGCCCGTGGCGCAGCATCTCCTGGGCGAACAGCACGAACCGCGAATCGAAACCGATTGCTGTTTGCTGATAGACCCCCGCGATGAACAGCATGAACGTCAGCAGCCCGAACCCTAAGGACTGCCGACGAATGCCGGGCGATACCGTACTCACGCGACGCCTGAGGCCGATGGCCATTGCTGAAGGGGAATTGGCAATTTGCGGGATTCACCACGGCCCATCGGGAAATACAGGAAGCCGCTGCGGGCCAGGCGCTCTGCGTCGTACAGGTTACGTCCGTCGAAAATCACCGGTGCATTCAGGCGTTGCTGGATCAGGTCGAAGTCTGGCGCCTTGAACTGCTGCCATTCGGTGCAGATGATCAAGGCGTCGGCACCCGAAAGGACTGATTCCGGCGTGCCCATGAGCATCAGCTTCGGTTCGTCAGGATAAAGGTGTTGGGTTTCCTGCATGGCTTCCGGGTCGAACGCCCGTACATTGGCCCCCGCAGCCCACAGCGATTCCAGTAGCACCCGGCTCGGCGCATCGCGCATGTCGTCGGTGTTGGGCTTGAAGGCCAGGCCCCAAACGGCGAAGGTCTTGTCGCGCAAATCACCCTTGTAGAACGCGTTGATGCGTTCGAACAATTTGTGTTTCTGCCGCTCGTTGATGGCTTCCACCGCTTGCAGCAGGTCGCTGTTGCAGTGGGCTTCTTCGGCACTGTGGATCAGAGCGCGCATGTCCTTGGGGAAACACGAGCCGCCGTAACCGCAGCCGGGGTAGATGAAGTGGTAACCGATACGCGAGTCGGCACCGATGCCCAGCCGTACCGATTCGATGTCGGCACCCAGGTGTTCGGCCAGTTCGGCGATCTGGTTGATGAAGCTGATTTTGGTCGCCAGCATGCAGTTGGCGGCGTATTTGGTCAGCTCGGCGCTGCGCAGGTCCATGAACATGACGCGGTCATGGTTGCGGTTGAACGGTGCATAGAGGTCGCGCATCACGTCGCGCACTTCATCGCCTTCACAGCCGATGATGATGCGGTCCGGGCGCCGGCAATCGGCCACGGCCGAACCTTCTTTCAAAAACTCCGGGTTGGAAACGATATCGAACTGCAGCTGACGGCCGGCCTTGAGCAGGTACTGGTCGATATGGGCGCGTAGCGTATCGCCGGTGCCCACCGGCACCGTGGATTTCTCCACCAGGATCACCGGCTGTTCACGATGACGCGCGACCGCTTCACCCACGGACAACACGTATTGCAGATCCGCCGAACCATCCTCCCGGGACGGTGTGCCGACGGCGATGAACAGCACCTGGCCATGTTGCACCGCGAACTTTTCGTCCGAGGTGAAGTGCAGCCGCTTGGCATCCAGGCTTTCACGCACCAGGCTGGCCAGCCCCGGCTCGAAGATGCTGACGTGGCCTTGTTGCAGCAACGCAACTTTTTTTTCGTCAATGTCCATGCACACTACGTCATGGCCGACTTCAGCCAGGACGGCGGCTTGCACCAGACCAACGTAACCGCTACCAAATACACTGATTTTCATGATGCACTCCTAAGTTCGGGCGCGCGAGCAGGTCGAGAATTAATAGTAATGACCCCCAGGATGACCAGCGCCACTCCCAGGGTTTTTGAAAGACTGAAGGATTCGTTGAACAGCGGCAGGCTGGCGGCCAGCACATACACCAGCGCGTAGCTGATGCTCAGCAGCGAATAGGCCCGACCCAGCGGCACATCCCGCAGGGCGGCGAGCCAGGTGAGCATCGACACGGCATAGGCGAGGATGGCGGCCAGCACGACAATCACAGCGGGCATATCGACACTGCCGCTGCTCAAGGCCGCTAGCCACTGTTCGGGATGTGGCAAGCGAGTCATGCTCCAGCGCATGCCCAACTGCGCGGCGGTGCCCAGCACTACGCTGCCCATGGTAAAGGCGATTCCGCGACGCAGGCTCATGCGTGTTGCCCCAGCAACGCCACGCCACCAATCACCAGGGCCACGCCCAACCAGTGACGGCGGTCGATGACTTCGTGAAAGACGAAACGGGCGACCAGTGTGATCAGCACGAAATTCAGGCTGAGCATGGGATAGGCGATACCGACTTCGAGGCGCTGCAACACCAGCAGCCAGACCAGCAAGCCCAGCCCCAGAGAGGCGAGCGCCAGCCACAGCCAGGGCGAACGCAGTTTCTCGCCCCAACCCGAGGTCTTGCCACGCCAGCTTTCCACGGCGTACTTCTGGGCGATCTGGCCAAGGCAAGTCAGCAGGCAGGCGGTCAGGAGCAGCAACAGGCTCATGACGCATCCCGGGGGAAGATCAGGATCACCAGGTTGCCTTGTTCATAACGTTTGCCATCCTTGGGCAGCAGTTCGATTTCTTGCAGTTCGTCATCCCCTTTGACCCGCATCACCACGCCGACCGAACCACTCTGACGCGCTTCGCGCATCCACTGTTGCACGTGCTCGAGATCGACCCGTTGCTGTATTGCATCTGGATCAGGATAGTCGAGGCCGTATTTCAATTCGCCTATCGTGTTGTACAACGCCACCTCCGGGCGTTTCAAGCGCCAGGCCAGGGCCGAGGCAGCGCCCAGGTCGTTGCTCAACAGCTTGTCGGTCTGCGCCAGTTCCGGGGCGTGCTGGAGGATGAACTGGTCGGGCATCTTGTTCGCCACCACCGAATCCGGCATGCCGGCCGGCAGCACGCCGATCAGCAGCAAACTGCCAAAAGCCGGTGCCGCCCAGCATTGCAAGGGACGGAAGGCCTGCAGCAGGTTGGCCATGATCCAGCCGATCAACCCGATGAACACCAATACCAGGTTGTGCAGTTCGTGGGTGTACAGCGGTTTTTTCAGTTGCAGATAAACCAGCGCAATCAGGACGATCAGGCCCAGCGTCATGTTCAGCAGGCCATTGATCCCCAGCACCCGGCCTTGTTCCAGCTTCAGTCGGTCCGCCAGGGCATGGCCCAGCAACAACGCCAGAGGCAGCAGGCAGGGCATGATGTAGGTCGGCAGCTTGCCGTTGCTCAGGCTGAAAAACAGCAAGGGCATCAGCAACCACAGCAGCAGGAAAGCGATGTTGGCCTGACGCCGGGTCTGCCAGGCCTGTTTCAGCGCCGATGGCAGCAACGCCGCCCATGGCAGGCTGAACGCCACCAGCAGCGGCAGGTAGAACCACCATGGCGCATCGTGTTGGGCGTCATCCCCGGCGAAGCGGCGAATGTGTTCGTGCCAGAAGAAGAACCGCCAGTAATCGGGTTCCTGCGCGTGCACCGCCAAGGCCCACGGCAGGCTCACCGCGATGGCGACGATAATCGCCACCGGGCCGTAAGTCAGCAGTTCCCGCCAGCGTTTCTGCCAGAGCACCCAGGGCAGGGCGATCAACACCGGCAACGCCCAGGCGAGGAAGCCTTTGGTCATGAAGCCCATGCCGCAGGCCAGCCCCAGTACAGTCCAGCCGAGCAGACGCTGGCCACGGCTGGTGCTGTCCAGCGCAAACCACAAAGCCACCAGGCTCAGGTTTACCCAGAAGGTGAATTGCGGATCGAGGTTGGCGTAGCCGGCTTGCCCGGCGATGATCGCAAAGCTCATGTACAGCAGCGCACAGGCAAAACTCTTGCGCGGCTCGTTCCACAGCCGGTGAGCGATCAGGTAGCACAGCAACACGCTCAGCCCGGTACTCAGCACCGAGGCAATACGTACGCCAAACAGATTGTCGCCAAACAGCGCCTGGCCGATAGCGATCATCCAGTAGCCCGCGATGGGCTTTTCGAAATAACGCAGGCTCATGAAATGCGGCGACACCCAGTTACCGCTCAGGAGCATGTCCTGGCTGATCTGGGCGTAACGGGTTTCGTCGGGAATCCATAGGCCGTGGGTGCCCAGTGGCAACAAGTACGCCAGCAGCAGAACGACCAGTAATAACGGCAATGCCCAGGGTTTGCTCATGCGCCTTGAACCCCTAGCCAACCTTCGCGACCCTCAAGGGTGCCGCGTACAACCCGGCCCTTCGGCAAGATGGCGGGGGCGTCGGGAAGCAAATTGCCCAAGGGCTGGAAATGAATATCACGTTGGCGAGCATCGGCCAATAATTGGCGAAAATCGTTGGCCATCAGAATCCCTTCTACTTCGGCATGGACAGTGTAGACATTGAGTTTTTGCGGGGAGAACCGCTCAAGAATGAAGGTGTTGAAGTCTTTGGCCGCAACGGTCGGGCCAACCACTTCGTCGAAGGTCGGCAGGTCCACCGGAATCTGCGGTGCGCCCAGACTACCATTGGTCAGGATTGGCTGGAACATATGCTGGCCTCGACAATCGCTGTTGTAGCGAAAGCCGAAACCTTGCTTGGCTTCGATCACACGCTCGTCCGCCCGCCAACCGGCGGATGCCGAGCATTCGACTTTTTGACCGAGGATGTCACTGAGGCTGTCGACGCCACGACGAATCTGCTCGATCAGTTGCGCCTGGCTCCAGCGTCCGGCATTGGCCTGCCAGCCGTGGTGATCCCAGGCGTGCAGGCCGACTTCATGCCCAGCCGCCTGGGCTTGACGCATCAGGTGCCCGAGGTCGCGACCGATCGGTTTACCCGGCCACGCAGTGCCTGCCAACAAAATATCCCAGCCATACAGGCCGGCAGCGTTGGAACGAAGCATCTTCCAGAGAAACTGCGGACGGATAAGGCGCCACAAGTGGCGCCCCATGTTGTCTGGCCCGACGCTGAAGAAAAACGTCGCCTTGACCTGTGCTTCATCGAGTATTTCGAGTAACCGCGGCACCCCTTCACGGGTGCCTCGGTAGGTGTCGACATCGATTCGAAGGCCTGCCTGCATCAACGTTTTTTGTCCGCGATTTCGAGCATGGCCTCGCGCAGGAAGAAGTCCAGCGTGTTGCCGATGGTTTCCTTCATCTCCACGGTGGGTGCCCAGTCAAGCAGACGCTTGGCGTTGGCGATGCTCGGTTTGCGGTGAGACACGTCCTGATAGCCAGTGCCGTAGAAAGCCTTGCTTTCGATATCGCGGAAACCGGCGAATGGCGGGAAGTTGTCGCGCAACGGGTGAGCTTCGAACTGACGCAGCAGTTCTTCGCCCAGCTGACGAATGCTGGCTTCGTTGTCCGGGTTGCCGATGTTGATGATCTGGCCGTTGCAGACATCGTTGTCGTTGTCGATGATCCGCGCCAGGGCTTCGACGCCATCGGCGATGTCGGTGAAGCAGCGTTTTTGTTCGCCGCCGTCGAACAGGCGAATTGGCGTGCCTTCCACCAGGTTCAGGATCAACTGGGTGATGGCCCGGGAGCTGCCGATACGCGCCGAGTCCAGACGGTCCAGGCGTGGGCCCATCCAGTTGAAAGGGCGGAACAGGGTGAAGTTCAGGCCTTTCTGGCCGTAAGCCCAGATCACTCGGTCAAGCAGCTGCTTGGAGATCGAGTAGATCCAGCGTTGCTTGTTGATCGGCCCAACCACCAGGTTGGAGCTGTCTTCGTCGAAGTTGGCGTCCTGGCACATGCCATAGACTTCGGAGGTCGACGGGAAGATCACGCGCTTGTTGTATTTGACGCAGTAGCGAACCAGTTTCAGGTTCTCTTCGAAGTCCAGTTCGAATACACGCAGCGGATTGCGGGTGTATTCGATCGGCGTGGCGATCGCCACCAGCGGCAGGACCACGTCGCATTTCTTGATGTGGTACTCGATCCACTCCGAGTGGATGCTGATATCGCCTTCGACGAAGTGGAAGTTCGGATGGCTGCGCAGGCGCTCGATGGCGTCCGAGCCGATGTCCAGGCCGTACACTTCATAGCGGTCGTCACGCAGCAGGCGCTCGGACAGGTGATTGCCGATGAAGCCGTTGACGCCAAGGATCAGCACGCGGGTGCGACGCGGTGCACGGCCCGATTCGGCGCCACGCAGCACAGAACCGTCGACCAGCCCCAGTTCATTGGCCAGTTGTGGACCGCTGAGGTACAGGCCGTTGTCGTTGCGTTGGCCGGCGTTGACCACCAGCGAGTCTTCGCCGCAGGCGATTCGCAGCGGATCGACGCTGATAACCCGGCCCGGTGCCTGGCCTTCGTTGCCCTTGACGACATCCGCGCTCCAGACAATCAACTTGTGCTCGCCCACGGCACAGAACGCGCCCGGGTAAGGTTGGGTCACGGCGCGGACCAGATTGAACAGTTCTTCGGCCGGCTTGCTCCAGACCAGTTTGCCGTCCGCCGGGGTGCGACGGCCAAACACTGTGGCTTTGGATTCGTCCTGTGGGGTTTCGCTGATTTTGCCCTGAAGCAAGGCAGGCAAGGTGTCGCGCAGCAGATCGCTGGCGGCCTGGCGCAATTTGGCGTGCAGGGTCAGCGCGGTGTCGGCGCGCTCGATCGCTACCCGCTCCTGGGCAATGATGGCGCCGGCATCGGCACGTTTGACCATGCGGTGCAGGGTCACGCCGGTCTCGGTTTCACCGTTGACCAGTACCCAGTTGGCCGGTGCGCGGCCACGGTAGCGAGGCAGCAACGAACCGTGCAGGTTGAAGGCGCCTTTGCTGGCCGTGGCCAACAGTGGTTCGCTCAGCAGGTTGCGGTAGTAGAACGAAAACAGGTACTCGGGGTTGAGTTTGCTGATGCGCTCGATCCACAGCGGGTGGTTGGCGTCTTCCGGGGCGTGCACCGGGATGCCTTTACGGGCGCACAGTTGCGCAACCGAGCCATAGAACGCATTTTCCTTCGGGTCATCGGGATGGGTGAACACGGCTGCAATCTCGAAACCGCTGGCAAGCAGGGATTCGATGCCGGCACAGCCAATATCGTGATAAGCGAAGACAACAGCTTTTGCACTCATGAGAGAACCTGATCTGAAGAAGTGGAAGTGAGACCGTCAACGGTGACAACGGGGGCAGGAGCAGAAGGGGTGCTACGTAAAACTTTTTCGATAAAGAACCGTGGACGTGCCCGGACGTCGCTGTACATGCGACCCAGGTACTCGCCCAGCAGGCCCATGCCAATGAATTGCCCGCCGGTGAAAACGAACAGTACGGCGAACAGGACGAACGTACCGCCGCCCGCCCAACCGGCGCCGAAAGCCATGCGCAGCACAATCAACGCGATGGCGAACAGCACGCCGAGGCCGGCCATGCCGAAGCCGACGATGCTCAGCAATCGCAGGGGCGTGGTCGTCATGCAGGTGATCAGATCGAACATCAGGTTGATCAGGCGCATCGGGCTGTATTTGGATTCGCCGTGTTCACGCTCGGCGTGGGTCACCAGAATTTCCGTGGTGTGCCGGGCGAAGCTGTTGGCCAGGATCGGGATGAACGTGCTGCGTTCGCGGCAGGCGAGCATGGCGTCGACGATGGTGCGGCGGTAGGCGCGCAGCATGCAGCCGTAGTCGCTCATGGCAACACCGGTGGAGCGTTGCACGGCAAGGTTGATCAGCTTCGACGGCCAGCGACGCAAGGCCGAGTCCTGACGGTTGTTGCGCACCGTGGCGACTACGTCATAGCCCAGTTCGGCCTGAGCCACCAGCCGCGGGATTTCTTCAGGCGGGTTCTGCAGGTCGGCGTCGAGGGTGATCACCACGTCGCCCTTGCATTGTTCGAACCCTGCCATGATCGCCGCGTGCTGGCCGTAGTTGCGGTTGAGAATGACCGCCACCACCGGGCTGCCGTCGAGACTGGCCGCCTCCTCGAGGATTTGCGCCGAGTTGTCGCGGCTGCCGTCGTCGACCAGCACAATTTCGTAGTCATGGTGCAGTTGCTGGCACGCCGCTTCGGTGCGCCGGAGCAACTCGGGCAGACTGTCCTCCTCGTTATAGACCGGGATGACGATTGATACGCAACGGATCGGATAAGGTTTCACAGGCTTCTGTCCAGTGTTTTTTCAATGGCGCCGACGACACGATCGACATCATCGGTAGTCATGTCGGGGAACAACGGGATCGAACACAGCCGCGCCGAGTTCCATTCGGTGTTGGGCAGGTAGATGTTGGGGAAACGCTGCCGGTAGTAAGTGTGCAGGTGGGTGGCGATGAAGTGAATACCTGTGCCGATGTTCTGTTCCTGCAACGCCTTCATGAACGCCTCGCGATCCAGCCCGCAACGTTCGGCGTCGATGCGCAGGATGAACAGATGCCAGGCGTGCTGTTGCGCATGGGCCGGAATGGCCAGCGGTTGCACCGGCAGGCCTTCAAGGCGTTGCAGGTAGGTCTGGGCCAGCTCTGTGCGCTTGGCGTTGATCGCGTCCAGGCGTTCCAGCTGAACCAGGGCGATGGCGGCATTGATGTCGGCCAGGTTGTACTTGAAGCCGGGTTCGATCACCTGGGCCTGGGGTTTGCGGCCGTGGGTGAGGCGGTCGTAGGCGTCGACGCCCAGGCCATGGAACTTGAGCATGCGTACCCGATTGGCCAGGGCTTCATCGTCGCTGACGAACATCGCGCCCTCGGCGCAGGTCATGTTCTTGATCGCGTGGAACGAGAAGATCGCCGTGCCTTGGGCGCCGACATGCCGACCTTTATAGAAAGTGCCCGCCGCGTGAGCCGCGTCTTCGATGACGGTGATGCCATGTTTGTCGGCCAGAGCGTAGAGCGGATCGAGGTCGAATGCCGCGCCGGCGTAATGCACCGGAATGATTGCCTTGGTGCGAGGCGTGATCGCCGCTTCGATGCTCTCCAGGTCGCTCATCAACGTGTCGCGGTCAACGTCGACGAAAACCGGCGTCGCACCGAGCAGGCAGATCATGTTGGCGGTCGACACCCAGGTCTGGGACGGAGTGATGACTTCGTCGCCGGGACCGATACCCAAGGCCAATAAAGTAATGTGCATGCCACCGGTGGCCGAGGACAATGCGACGGCATGCCGACAGCCAACATAGTTGGCGAAGTGTTCTTCCAGTTGCTGGTTTTTCGGCCCGGTAGTGATCCAGCCAGAGCGCAGTACTTGCTCTACCGCAGCAATTTCTTCATCGCCGATACTCGGGCGAGAGAAGGGGAGAAACGCCTGACTCATGGGCACCTCGGAACTGAAAAAAAATTAGACTATCAGGCTTGAACGTTGGATCCAACATTAGCGTAGACGCTAAAACAAAAGCGGCATCAAGCAGTTGCCAGTAATTTGTGACAAATTACATCGGTTGACTTTGCTTGTCATGCCCGACGGGTTGGACGCTATCAAGACGCCATCTGTGATCCGTTGAGGGTAAGCGCGATTTTGTGAAAGGAACATGAAAAACCGGTAGGTGATTCGTTTTATTTCAAGCCCATACAGGCACTGTTCAGGCTTCTACCGGCTCATCGCATTTTTTGTAGGGAAAGGCGTACAGAAGTGTCTGCCTTGATGGACTTGCGCTGCATTGCTTAGTTGTTTTTTTGAATTGTTATATTCGGGGGCGATTTCGTTTCTCGCCCGTTACCGATTCAAAAGCTTAAGGTTCGCTCAGTACATGAGCATGGCCGATGGTCGACACATGAACCTCGCTCCCAGCGGGTGGCGCATGCATGCCGGAACTGCGCACCAGCAATGAACGCCCCGGACGGTCATCAGCGTTCAACGTCTGCAATTCCACGGTCAATGTGCAGGTATTACCGCCGAAGTCGCATTCGGTGACCACGCCGCGACAGCCGTCCTGTTGCTCCAGGCCGTGGGGCGCGCTGATCAGCTGAAGTTGCTCGGGGCGCAGCATGATTTGCGCTGATCGGTTGTTTCTGTGGTTGTTGACCGGTATGCGACCCAGATCGCAATGAGCCCAACCCGCTTCGATTCTGGCCGGCATGACCACGGCATCCCCGAGAAACAGGGCGGTTTGTTCATCGGCGGGATAGCGGTAAAGGTCCAGCGGATGTCCGGATTGCACTAGCCGGCCCTGACGCATCACCGCCAACTGATCGGCGAATGACAACGCTTCACTTTGATCGTGAGTCACCAGAATGGTCGTGACACCGGCGTCAGCCAGAAGCCTTGCGACCAATTTGCGCATGGCGGCGCGCAAACCGGTATCGAGTGCCGAAAACGGCTCGTCCAGCAACATCAGCCGTGGTTGTTGCGCCAGGGCCCGGGCCAGCGCGACACGCTGTTGCTGGCCGCCGGAGAGTTCATGCGGCCAACGATTGGCCATACTCGAGTCCAGTGCCACGCTGTCCATCAACTCGGCGACACGTTCCTGTTTGGCAACGCCCTTGGCCGCCAGCCCGAAACCGATGTTGGCGGCTACGGTCATGTGCGGGAACAGCGCACCATCCTGCGGAACATAGCCGATCAAGCGTTGATGCGCGGGGACCTCGCGGGTGCCGTCGACCAGCATTTGACCATTGAGCGCAAGGCTGCCCGAGTCCGGGAACTCGAAACCGGCGATCATTCGCAGCAAGGTGGTCTTGCCCGAACCGGACGGGCCGACGATCACCGTACGGCTTCCCGTCGGCACCGACAGGCTGATGTTCTCCAGGGCTCGGTGAGAACCGTAGGACTTGCAGATCGAGTGGAGTTCAAGAGCGTTCATCGGCCAGCCGTGCGTTTGGATTGATGGTAAAGAAGTCCGGTTAACGGAAGCGACAGCAGAATCATGAGCAAGGCATAGGGCGCCGCGGCGGCATAGTCGATTTCACTGGTCATTGCCCAGAAACCGGTAGCCAGGGTGCGCGTGCCATTGGGGGCGAGCAGCAGGGTGGCGGTCAACTCATTGCTGACCGCCAGAAACACCAGCGCAGCGCCGGCGGCAGCACCGGGTGCGGCCAGGCGCAGAGTGATCAGCCACAACGCCCGACCAGGCGAACGGCCGAGGCTGCGCGCCATGTTCTCCAGTTCCACCGGCGCCTGGGCGATGCCCGCGCGCAAACTCACCAGGGCGCGGGGCAAAAACATCAGTAAATACGCCAGCAGCACCGTGATGGTGGTCTGGTAAATCGGCCGGGCAAAATGAATCGTCAGCGTTACCAGCGCCAGCGCAACGACAATCCCCGGCAACGCGCTGGTAATGTAGTTGCAGCTTTCCAGCACACGTTGCAACGGGCCCGGTGAGCGAATCGACAGCCAGGCGATCGGGATGGCCGCGCATGTGGTAATGAGCGCGCCGGCGGCCCCGAGCATCAGCGTCTGCTCCAGCGCCGGCAGCAGTTCGCTCAGGTTCCAGACTTGCGCGCCACCGTCGATCAGCCACTTGCCAAGGGTGATCAACGGCACACCGAGTGCCAGCACACAGGTCATGCCTTGCAGCGTCAGCGCGAGCAGGGTGGTGCGCAACTTCAAGCGCACAATCCTTTGTTCGCGCGCGCTTCCCGACCCGACCCGGGCGTAGCGCGCCGTGCCGCGAGCAGCCGACTCGGCCGTCAGCATGGCCAGGCAGCAGAGCGCGAGGACGCCGGCCAGCATATTGGCGGCAGGCCCGTTGAAGGTGGACTTGAACTGATCGAAGATGGCCGTGGTGAAGGTGTCGAAGCGAATCATCGCGTACAGACCGTACTCGGCCAGCAGGTGCAGCCCCACCAGCAAGGCACCGCCGCAGATGGCCAGGCGCAACTGCGGCAGCACCACGCGAAAGAACACTGCCCAGGGCTTGAGCCCCAACGACTCGGAGACATCTTCGATAGCCGGATCGAGCCGGCGCAAAGTCGCTGCTATCGGCAGGTAAAGAAACGGGAAATAGGCGATGACCGACACCAGAACGCCGGCAAACAGGCCATGAATCGGTGGCACCAGACTGACCCACGCATAGCTGTGCACGAATGCCGGCACCGCCAGCGGCGCCGTCGCCAACAGCGACCACCAGCGCCGCCCCGGCAAGTTGGTGCGTTCCGTCAACCAGGCCAGCGCCAGACCCAGTGCGATGCACAAGGGAATGGTGAGCACCACCAGCAGCACGGTGTTGATCAGCAACTCGCCGACGCGTGGGCGCCATACCAGCGTCACCAGCGTCGCCCAGCCAGTCTGCACCGATACGCCGATCACGAAAGCAATCGGCAGCAACGCCAGCAACGACATCAGCACCGACAGGCTAATCACCCAGGCGCCGCCGCGGCCCGAGAAGACGCCGCGAGAGCGTGCGCGCAAGTTTACAGAGGACGCCGCAGCGACCTCTGCCGGTAGCGTTTCAGGCAACAATTAGAGCAACCCGGCCTGGGTCATCAGCTCAACCGCCTTTTTGCTGTCGAGTTTCGAGACGTCGACAGTCGGAGCGTCGAGTTGCTGCAGCGGCACCAGTTTTGGATTGGACTCTGCATTCTTGCCCACGGCGTATTCAAACGAGTTGCCGTTCTTGAGGATCGCCTGGCCGTCTTTGCCGGTAATCCATTTCAGGAATGCCTGAGCCTGTTCCTTGTGTTGACTGGAGGCCAGGACGCCACCGCCGGACAGGCTGACAAAGGCACCTGGATCCTTGTGTTTGAAGTAGCTCAGCGAGGTGTTCTTGCTGTTCTCGCCGGTCTTGGACTGATCGACGAAGCTGTAATAGTGATAGATCACGCCGCTGTCGATCTGACCGGCATTGACTGCCTTGAGCACGGCGCTGTTGCCCCGGTAGGCGGTGAAGTTGGTTTTCATGGCTTTCAGCCAGTCGAGGGTGGCGGCTTCACCCTTGAGTTCCAGTACCGCTGCGACGATGGCCTGGAAGTCGGCACCGGCCGGCGAAGCGGCCCAGCGGCCTTTCCAGTTCGGTGCTGCGAGGTCCATCAGCGATTTTGGCAAGTCTGCTTCAGCCAGCTTGCTCGGGTTGTAGACGAACACCGTGGAGCGTGCGGCAATCCCTACCCATTTGCCATGCGCCGGACGATAGGCCGCGCCCACTTGTTCCAGCGTGCTCGGCGCAACCGGTGCAAACAGCCCCGCGTTGTCGACCAGCACCATCGCCGGGGAGTTTTCGGTCAGGAACACGTCGGCCGGGGAGGCTGCACCTTCCTGCACAAGCTGATTGCCCATCTCGGTGTCGTCGCCATTGCGCACGGTCACTTTGATGCCGGTTTCCTTGGTGAAACCTTCGACCCAGGATTTGGTCAGGCTTTCGTGTTGAGCGTTGTAGACCACGATACCCTCCGTCTGCGCAGCGGCATACACGTGACCGGCGCTGAGGAAAGCAGTGGTCAGCAATGCGTTTTTAAGGAACGAGGGGATACGGGAAATCATTCTGTCGACGGCTCCTGTTTTTTTAGTCAACACGCGCAGATTCATTATGGGAACAATGCGAATCATTTGCATGTTTGAGTCGCCGCGAATGTAGAGCGCCAAATGAGAAAAAAACGTCAAAAAAATCGTAAATAGATGTCATTTCACGGTCGACGGAAAACTTGAGCCGACACGGTGGTGGGCAACTTTCAAACGATATCTTCGATCGGAGTGTGGCTTTGGGCCCCTTGGCTGAACTTTGGCCTGGTCTGAGGTGACGTGGGGCTCAAGGCTTATAACGCATCATGGCAATGGTCACGCGTGTTCCTGTCTGCGGCGTACTTTGAACCGTCAGATGTCCACCCAGTCTTTCGACAATCCGCTTGCAGTGGGCAAAGCCAAGCCCGAACGACGATGATTGCGACCGTGCGGCGTCGGCACGGAAAAACACTTGCCCCAATTGCCGGACTTCTTGCGCGGACATGCCTGCACCGTTATCGGTGATCCTGATGATCAAACCGCTGCCCGGATGTTCGTCCAGCGTGACGTCGACGGCGCCGCCGGCCGGGGTGTACTTGATGGCGTTGTCCAGCAGGTTGCCAAACACCACTTCCCACTGTTCCGGTCCTCCGGCGACTTGGGCCTGATAATCCTCCAGCAGATGCAGGGAGAGACTGAGACCTTTGAGTTCGGCAGCCTTGCGCCAACGCTCGACAGCATTGAGCGCATTGTCATTCAACCCACTTGCCTGCCCGGCAATCTCGGCGGTGCCCTCCAGTTGCGCAAGGTCCAACAGGCCGAGAGACAGGCGCTTGAGCACCTGCATTTCGGCCAGCACATCACGACAGGTCTGGGCGTAATCTTCGGCGTGCCGTGGCCGCGCCAGAATGACCTCCAGCGCAGAGGTCACGGCAGCAATCGGCGTCTTCAGTTCATGGGAGGCGTTGGCGATAAACAGCCGTTGATGTTCCAGCACCTCCTGAACCGCCGCTTCCATTTGCGCGTAGCTGTCGAACAGCAGTTTTTCTTCCGCCGAGTGCGCCTCGAACACCACCCGGCGGGTGAATTCCGGCGGCTTCAAGGTGCGCAGTTGTCGAGCGAAATGGCGAAGGTTGCGGGTGGAGAGCGACACCACGATAAAACTGCCAAGCGTCGTCAACAGCAATATCCCTATCGCGGCCAGCGCCACCACCCGTTTGAAGGCGTTGACCGCATTGAGCACCGGTTGCGCGTTGGTGGCCACCAGCAGCCTGGCTTTCAGCGGGCCTTCGGGGCTGGCGCGCTCAAGGTCGCCCATCTGTGCGATCCATTTCTCGTGACCGACATCGAACAGGAACGTCTCTTCGTCGCCCGCGCGAACCTGACTCATGGCCTCGCGAAGCGCTTTGCGCATTGACGGCGTTGGTCCCCAGGATTCTTGCAGCATCTCACCCGATATCGATGACAAGTCAAAAAACAGGTCGTGATCGTGATCCAGTTCCGAGGCGAATTCACCCTGGCGCTGATAGACCAACTGCGCGTTTTCGACGCTGATCAGCGACTCGATGACGTCCGACTGGGTATCGAGATGGTGCCGCAGTTCATCGAGCCGGGTGGTTTGCACCCAATGACTCAGCCACACATAGCCGACGAGCAACACACACGCCTGAACCACGAACAGCGTGAGCGCGATTTTGATGTTCAGTGCCAGGTTACGCCACACGAAGGATCAACCCTTTGCCGCGAACGGTTTCAATCTCGACGTCGGCCCCAGCCAACTTGCGTCGCAGGCGATTGAGCAGCACGTCCAGGCTGTTGCTGTCCGGCTCGCTGTCGAAAGGGTAGAGCAACCCCAGCAATACCGTGCGGGTCTGCAACTGATTCGCCTTGCCGGCCAGCGCCACCAGTAGATTGTATTCCATGCCCGTGAGATCCAGCGGACGGCCGCCGATGCTGACCCGCAAGGTGTCGAGTTCGATGTTCAGATTACCCAGTGTCAGCGATTTCGAGCCACGGGCGATCGAGCGCCGATAGAGGGCATTGAGCCGCGACACCAACTCGATCATTTCGAAAGGTTTGCTCAGATAATCGTCGGCGCCGCGATCCAGGCCCTGCACCCGATCCACTACTTCGCTTCTGGCCGTGACCATGATCACCGGCACGTCGTTGCCCTTGCCGCGCACCACGCTGAGTACTTCCAGACCCGATATCTGCGGCAGCATCCAGTCCAGCACCAACACGTCGTATTCACTGGCATCGGCATAGTACAAGGCCTCTTTGCCGTCCCTGGCCAGATCCACCACCCAGCCTTCTTCCTCAAGCCCGCGCTTGATGCTGTTACCCAGCAGGGCATTGTCTTCGGCCACCAGAACCTTCATCGCTCGCTTCCTGATCAGGCATTGCAGGCGTGCATTCATTGCATGTCCGGCACGCACTGGCAAGCCGTCGCACAGCCATGTGACTTCGTTAACAAGCGGTTCATTTTCGCTTCTTTAGACTGCCCGCCAGTGGTGAGCGAGCCCTTCGGCTTCGATTCGCTTTTCAGTCCCTTTTCTGGATTTCTTCCATGAGCCTTTCCAGTCGACGCCTGTCATTCATCCTCCTGACGGGGCTGCTGGCCTGTCTGGTGGCTGCGACATTTTCCAGCCTGGCCACTCATGTGCGCTTCGGGCTGGAGTTTCGCGGTGGTTACGAGATTTATTACGTTGTGAACCCGGCACCGGGCAAAACCCGGCTCGCCAAGGATGACTTGTTGCAGACGGTCGCGATCCTGAGTAAACGCGCCGACAGCATTGGTATTACCGAACCGGACATCCGGGTCGAGGGCGCCAACCATATTCGGGTGAAACTGGCAGGCCTGACGTCCGCCGAAGAATCACGCTCGCTGCTCGGAAGTTCGCAGGGGTTGCCCACGCAGCTGACCGAGAAATACACCCAGACCGTCGGCAGCGTACTCGGCAAAACCGCGCTGGCGGAAACCGTTCAGGCAGGTTTGATCGGCATCGCCTGTATTTTCCTGTTGCTGGTGGGGCTGTACCGCACTGCCGGTTTGATCGCCGCGTTTTGTACGCTGGTCTACCTGTGGCTATTGCTGATTGTATTCACCGCCTCGGGTGCCACCTTGTCGCTGTCGGCGGTGGTCGCGTTTGTGCTGGGCATTGGCATGGCGGCGGATGCGAGCATCATTTGCCTGGAACGTATTCGCGAGGAAATCGACCTTGGCCGGTCTCTGCGCGAAGCCGTGGATAACGGTTTCAAAGGCTCGCTGCCGACGATACGTGATGCAAACCTGGTGACCGCGCTGGCGATGATTGCCTTGTTCGCGGCCGGCATCGGGCCGATTCAAGGATTTGCGCTGACCATGCTGGTGAGCATCGTGATCAGTGTCGCCACTAACTTCTTGCTGATTCGCCAGCTGATGCTGTGGCTGGTCGATACCCAGTGGGTCAGCCAGCGTTGGTTGATCGGAAAGAGCAAGCCGCGCGCCACCAAGGCTCGCCGTTTCAACTTCTTGGGCCTGGGTAAAACGGCGATTGTGGTCTCGTTGCTGACCATCGTTTCCGGCTCGCTGTATTACCGCGCTCACGGCCTGAACCTGGACATTGATTTTACCGCTGGCACTGCGCTGGACATCGACGTCGACCGTGCGATCACTCAGGAAACCGCCACGCAAATCATGACCGGGGCGGGCACCATCCCGGCCACCGTGGCCGTGGGCGGTGCACAGAATCAGCACATCGCCGTACGCTTCGATGAAGTGCTCAAGCCCGCTGATCTGAAGCAGATCATTACTGCGTTCAAGGGTAAGTATCAGACCGTAGAGTACGAGGAAAACACCGCAGACCCGGGCGTTGCACGGGATTTTGCCACTCGGGCCATTTATGCGGTGATTGCGGCATTCGCCAGCATCGCAATCTATATCGGCCTGCGTTTCTCCTGGGCCATCGCCTTGGCAACCTTGCTGCCGATCGTTCAGGACATCCTCATCGTTTCGGCGATCTTCTCGCTGTTCAAGTTCGAGATCGACGTCACTTACATCGCTGCATTGCTGACGATCATCGGCTATTCACTGAACGACAAGATCGTGATCTTCGGACGCATTGTCGAAAACGTGAAAAAGTCCCCGCCGGTGGATGCGCTGGCCTTGTGGAGCCTGATCAACCTGAGCATCAGCCAGACCCTGAGGCGTTCGCTGTACACCGTGCTGACAGTGGTGATGGCGTCGACCTGCCTGTATCTGTTTGCCTGCGAACCGTTGCAGATGTTCTCGCTGGCTCTGGTGCTGGGTCTGATATCCGGCGCGGTGTCGTCGATTTTCATGTCCAGCGCTATCTGGCTGACGCTTTCCCGGCGAAGCTTTCGGGTGGCGAAGGTTGGTTCAACATTGAAACTCAGCCCCAAGCGTGTCCCGCATCTGGCGTCCACGCTGTTCCTGGGGGCACTGCTGTTCGTCTGCACGGTCGGCGTCGGTGGGTGGTTCTGGGTGCCGGCTCAGGCAACGGCCGGTAAACCGACGGTGAGCGCCTCGACGGTGACCGGTTCCCTTGGCGATTTGTCGAGTTTCCGGACGATTACCGTAGACACTGCCCGTTTAGTGGACGCCGGCGACCTGAAAGCAGCCAAGGCTCGCATCACCGATCTGGAAACAGCGTGGGATCAAGCCGAAGAAACCTTGCAGCCGAAGTCGCCGGCTGACTGGACTTCGGTCGATAAATCGATTGACCGTGCACTGTCCCAACTGCGCTCCGGCAACCCGGATCCGCAAGCCTGTGCCGAAGCCTTGAAGACTCTGCTGGCCAAGTTTGATAGCAAGCAGATCAGTGCCGCCATCCCCGTAGCAGCCACTCCCGCCGGGTCGATGGGCGATCTGTCCTACCTGATGGCCATCATTACCGACACCAAAAAGCTACTGGGCAGTGGCGACATGAAAGGTGCAAGGGCCAGGATCACTGACCTGGAAAGTGCCTGGGACCAAAACGAGGAACAACTGCGACCGATTGATCCTGAAGGCTGGACCTCCATCGACAAGTCCCTGGACCGGGCGTTGAAGCAAGTCAGAACCGGGTCGCCGGATCTGACTGCGTGTACTGAGGCGCTGGAAACCCAGGCGACGAAGATCGACAGCAAGCGCCTGCACTGACACCTATTCGGCCCGGGGAATATACGCCACGCTCTGGTCTTCACGGCCGTGGAATATGCGCTCGCCGTTGGTGGGCGTGGTGGTGATGACCTGATGGTCGGCACTCAGGTAGTCCAGCGGTACTGCATCACCGTTGCGGTACTGGGTGATAACGATGGTGCGTTGCGGGTCCCAGTGCTGGCCGCTGGTGTTGTCCAGCCAGGTCATCAGCGCGGCGGTATCGCCGGTGCGAGGAAAGTCCTGGCTTTGCTGCACGTAATAGAAGGGGGCGCCGCCGGTTTGCAGGTACATCGGCACTTTGTTGTCCACCTCGATCATCACCATGCGCCATGTATTGAGCGGTGCGCGTTTGCTGGCCTCAAGCCTGACCGTCTCACCGAACTGAACCACGCCGCCACCGCCGTTGGTCCAGGGATAGAACACACCGAGTATCGCCATCAACAACACAGCGGTCAGGCCGAAACCGATTTTCAATCGGCGACTACCGAACCTGTCTGTGGCGTTGCGTTCGGCCATTCGCCGGGTGATCCACCAGGCGCCCAGCAACTGGGCGAAGGGCACCAGGGGCAATACGTAGTAACTGCGTCGACTGCCGCTGGCCGTGAAAAACAGCATCAACAGACCCAACCCCCAAACCAGCCAGCGCGTATTGGGTTCGACGCTGCGCCAGTGGCGCAGCGCAAACCACAACCCCAGCATCCAGCAAGGCGCCCATGGCAGAGTGTAGACCGGGAGGTAAATCAAATAGGTGTAGATCGGTCCGATGTTGTCGAAGGGCTGGAAAAACCGCACGACGTTTTCCCGCAGCACCAGGCCCAGGCCACTTTCGCCATAAGTCGGCGCGCCGTAGAGGTGCGACAATATGAATGGCGTCATGTAAAACGCCCCGGCGATGACCAGGGCGCCGCACAGCCGCAGATTGAGATGGCTTTTCCAGCGACCGTCCTGCACCACATGCGGTAATAGCAGCAAGCCCGGCAGAATGAAGCCGATCAGGCCTTTGAACAATGAGGTCAGGGACAACAGCAGGAAAAACACCAGGTAACGGCTGAAACGCGTGTCTTGCGGCCCGCGCCAATACCACCACACCGCCGCCAGCACACCGCAGACGGTGAGGATGTCGGCGGTGGCGACCCGTGCCCAGAACACGAAATAAAAGGTGGTCGCCAGCATCCACCCGGCAATCAACCCGGTGCCTTTGCGCATTAGCTGCTCGCCGATCAAGTACACCAGCCAGACGCTCAGCCAGGCGGCAACCACCGAAGACAAGCGTAGTGACCAGTGCCCTAAACCGCCGGTCAGCCAGGCGGTGGCCGTGATCAGCCAGTAGGAGGGCAGCGGTTTGTCGTAATACGGCCCGCCCTTGAGGTAGGGATCGAAATAGTCACCGCTCTGGAGCATTTGCAACGCGATGTTGGCCCAGCGGGTTTCCGGCCCCCATAACTCCCGCGTGCCCAGGCCCAACAACAAAATCAGCGCAGAGGCGCCGAGCAGGAGCGCCAAGGCGCCCCTGTCACTAGCCCGAAGGTTCATAGCGGGTTTCCTGTAGGAAGAACGGTGTCAGGGTTGGCTCTGCGGGAATATCAGAATCTCCAGGTGGCCGCGCTGATAGCGCTTGCCATCGATGGGCAACATCTCGACTTCCTGCATCTCCGCGACACTGTTAACCCGCATCACCACGCCGACCGCGCCTTTTTTGCGGGCCTCGGTCATCCATTGCCCGACGTTGTCCAGGGTGACTTTACGTGACGCCATGGCGGGATCGTCGAGGCCATATTTCAGCTCGCCGACAGTGTTGAACAGATCGACCTGAGGTCGCTTCAGGCGCCACGACAAGGCTGACGCCGCGCCCAGATCGTTGCTGAGCAACGATGTCGTCTGACTCAAGGCATCCAGATGCTCGGCGATGAACTGGTCAGGCATTTGGCTATTGACGATCTGCGCCGGCATCGCTGCCGGCAACAACGCTACCAGCAGCCAGATGCCGAGTGCCGGCATGGCCCAGAATATCAATGGACGCAGCACCTGCAAGGCGTTGGTGATGATCCAGCCGAGCAACACGATGAACGCCAGGGACAGGGTGAACATCTCGGTGTTTTCGTAGACTTCCTTGGTGGCTTGCAGATAAAGCAGGGCGATCAGGGCGCTGGTGGCGATGACGACGTTGATCACGCCGTTGATGCGAATGATCCGGCCTCGTCCTTGATTCAATAGCTCCATCACTGCGTGTCCCATCAGCAACGCCAGAGGCAACAGACACGGCATGATGTAGGTCGGCAGTTTGCCGCTACTGAAGCTGAAGAATGCCAGCGGCAACAGCATCCAGAGCAACAGAAAGCCGATTACGGGCTGGCGCTTTTGCTGCCAGGCCTGAACGAGTGTCGTTGGCAACAAGGCAGCCCACGGCAGGCTCGAGGCGACCAGCAGCGGCAAATAGAACCACCACGGGCGCGCGTGTTGCGCATCTTCGCCAGCGAAACGGCGGATGTGTTCGTGCCAGAAGAAAAACCGCCAGAAATCCGGTTCCTGATGGTGAATGGCGAGCACCCACGGCAGGCAGACCACCGCGGCCACGACCACCGCCAGTGGTCCGTAGCGCAACAGCTCGCCCAGGCGTCGCTGCCAAATCATGTAGGGCAGGGCGATCAACACCGGCAACAACCAGGCGAGAAAGCCCTTGGTCATGAAGCCCATGCCACAGGCAAAACCCAACAGCGCCCAAGCGCCGAGTTTGCCGCGGGAGGAATGGCTATCGATGGCAAACCACAACGCGACCAGGCTCAAGTTGACCCAGAGCGTGAATTGCGGATCGAGGTTGGCGTATCCGGCTTGCCCGGCGATCAGGCCGAAGCTCATGTAGAGCAAGGCGCAGATAAAGCTCTTGCTCGGATCATTCCAGAATCGGCGAGCAATCAGGTAAGTCAGCCAGACGCTCAGCCCGGTGCTCAGCGCCGAAGCGATACGCACACCAAACAGGTTGTCGCCAAACACCGCTTGACCGATGGCGATCATCCAGTAACCGGCGATGGGTTTCTCGAAGTAGCGGATACCCATGAAGTGCGGGGACACCCAGTTACCGCTCAGCAGCATTTCCTGACTGATCTGGCCATAGCGGGTTTCATCGGGAATCCATAGACCATGGGTGACTAGCGGCAGCAGGTAGAAGACCACGTACGCCAGCAGCAAGCCGGGCACGATCCAGCGTTCGGTGATGGGCAGCGCACGCGCGGTGCCACGCAATAAAGAGCCGTCGGGGTGGGGCAACAAGTTATTGGACGTCATGACTCGACCTTGGCGCAGAAGGATGTTGCTCCGCCAGGTGCACGCTTGCACTAGCGGAACTTTTTACATAAAGCAACACAATAGCGATGTGGACTACAGAAGTTGCGTCAGCCATCTAATGGTTACGGACTAGTTATAGTCTGCCCGAGCAAAAAGGCTTTCTCGGCTTCGACTTTTTTTTCCGCGATTATTGTTTCAAGGCTTTGCCGTGCAACAGCGTCTGCCAGTCAGTGGCATTCACAATGCCGAGTACCTGAGGTTGCCCGTCGGCGGCAATTTGCACGAACAAGGCACTGCCATACTTACTGGTCGTCGCGTGCTTGAAACCGGTCTGGGCTTCGAAGTCGCTGATGCAACCGCTGTGCGTGACCAGCACCAGATTTCGATGGGCTTGCTTGTGCGCCACCACATCGTTACGCATGGTTTTGCCACAACTGACCAGCCATTCCTGGGTCGCCGCGTCTTTACCGAACATGTAACGCGAGGTTTGCGCCGTGCGGGTGGTTGGGCTGCTCAGCACATCGGTCTGGGTCATGCCCAGCTGCACAAAGCCTTGGCCCACGGCTGTGGCGGCTTCGCTGCCGACTCGGGTAATACCGTCGGCGGGGCCAAGGCACGGATTGCTGGACTGGTCGCAGCGTTCCGCATGGCGAACCAGTGCCACCACTTCACCGGCTTGCCAGCGATCGAGCAGGCTGTTGGTCGCTTCGGACCCGGCGGTCACCAGGTTGATCGGCGATCTGGGCCACCAGACAAACCCCATGACGAGTGCCGCGATAACCAGAGCGGCCGTTGCCGCGACCAGTTTGCCCAGCCGCGATGCAACGATTCGTGCTGGCTGTTTGCGCGATACATGATCAACCATGTTTTGTTTACCCGTCGGTACGCAATAGAGAACAACTTTCAAATACAACCCAGCGTAACAACGCTTGAAGGGTCCTGGAAAGACACTAGTTCAAGGGAGGTGTCGGAGTAGTGAAAGGGATGTGAAAAATTTGCGTAGAAAAATTTCAGTACTTTTTTTTAGTTGGTTGTAGCAGCGCTTGTCTTGAACACCACGTACAGTGGTCTATGGTCTATCTTTGGTTCGCGTCTCGGCTCTGCGGCATCGGCCTGATTCAGCAGATGGCGCGGTTTGAACCGGCAGTGGAGCCAAGCAACAGAATGGATTTCAAACTGAGTCTGAATAAACGGATTGTCATCGTATTTGCCTTGATGAGTACCTTGGTCGCGGGCGTATTTGCGATGGGCATCGTCGCGACCGTGCATGTGGTGGATCGAAATATCACGGCTTCCCGCCTGGTAGGAGGGCTGCACCGCTTGCTGTCGATGGAAAACAGCGCCGGGTGGAGCCATCAGCCGGAGAAAGACGAACTGTTTTTCATCCAGGAAGGTCCGGGTGCGATGGCGCTGGATAAGGAACTGGCGGCGCTTGCACCAGGTTTTCAGGAAACGCTCTACGCGGGTTCTAAGTACTACGCCATGGTAAGCCTGGTGGGCGGTCGCAAATACGTTTTGTTGCGAGACCGGCGAAGCGTCGAACAGCGTGAACAGGCGTTATTCTCAGTGGTGGTCGTCGGGTTCGTCTTGAGCATCCTGCTCGCGGTTTTGTTAGGCCGGATGCTGGCCAGGCGTGTGATGGCGCCGGTCATTCGTCTGGCGCACCAGGTGCGTCAACGTGAGCAGTTGCTGGAACTGGCCCCTGAGCTTCATCCCGACTACGCGGCCGACGAAGTGGGAGCGCTGGCACTTGCCTTCGATCAGACCCTGGGCCGGTTGCGTGAGGCACTGGACCGGGAAAAACTCTTTACCAGCGATGTCAGCCACGAACTGCGCACGCCATTGATGGTATTGGGCAGTTCCTGCGAATTGCTGCTAGCCAATCCCTCGCTTGACCGGCGCTCCGTGGCTCAAGTCAGTCGAATTGCCCGCGCGAGCGACGAAATGCGGCAATTGGTCGATACGTTTCTGATGCTGGCTCGCGATCGGGAAGACTCTGATACCGCAGCAAGTGCGACGCTCAAAGAAGTCGCCGATGCTCTCGTGGATATCTGGGCACCGCTGATCCGGGAAAAAGGCATCGAGTTTATTTACGACAATGAACAGGTTTCGTCGGATCGCCATAACCTGACGTTCCTGCGATCGGTCATGGGCAATTTGCTGCGCAATACCTGGCATTACACCGATCACGGCTACATTCGCCTGACCCTGCGGGCGCGCGGTTTCAGCGTCGAAGACAGTGGCATAGGCATTTCGGAAGAAAAACGCCATACGATGTTTCAACCGTTCGTTCGCGGTGACGAGCGCCGGGGAGAAGGCCTGGGACTGGGGCTTTCACTGGTCCAACGGATTTGCACCCATCAGAATTGGCGAGTGGAACACAGCAGCCTTCAGCCCAACGGCAGTTGTTTCACCATTGAACTGGAAGGCGTCTGATGACTGTTATTTAGTTGCCGGGCAGCTTTTCGATGTGCCAGCGGTAGCCTGGCTGATGGTGGCGGCCAAGCGCTTCACATTGTTCTGATGAGCCACCACCAACTCATCGATACTCGTGCCGGAAGGCGTCTGCAAGGTGCTGCGGCAGGTGATTAATGCAGCATCGCCTTCGCCGAGTTTGCGCAGGCGCCATTTGACGTCGATCAATGCGTACTGGCCGGGTATCGAATCAAAACGCTGAACGTCCAGGCGCAACGACACTTTGCGCTGCGGGTTACTGTTGACCAGTTGATCGACCAGGGCACTGCGCAGTTCTTCCGACAGGCTTGCGCCCCACCATTGGGTTTCGAGGATTGCCAGGCCGGCGTTGCCTTGACGAATGACGATCTGCGGACGGTCGACCTGGGGCGGCACGGTGATGCTTTCGATCTGGATGTCCGCGACGCCGCTTGCACCGTTCGGTTGAGCCGGGGTCAGGGTGTGGAATTGAATCGGCTCACTGCGGCAAGCGGCGAGTAGCAACAACGCAGTGACCAGCGTGATCTTCAGCGAAAATGCCATGGGTAGCTCCTGTGGTCAGTTGCGCGGTGGCCCTTGCAGATCCATCGGCGCGGCATTGTCGGGGCGGCCGCGAATCAGCGATTCCGGATGCCGTCCCATGTAGTCCGAGAGTTCACGCAACGAGCGCGACATGCGTCCAAGCTCGTCTAGGGTCTGGCTCAGTTGTTCCCGTTGCGGCGAATCTTCGGCGAGGGTCGAACTGGCCGATTGCAAGGTCTTGCTGACGTCCGACAGGGTGGTTTGCACGCCGGGCAGGGTCTTGGCGTTGAATTGCGCTAAGCCTTTGCGCAGTTCGACGAGATTGCTGTCCAGGTTCCCGGCTATGCGTTCGATAGGCAGTTGGTTGATTTTGTTGACCATGCTTTCCAGTTTTTCCTGCAACTGCTCAAGACTGCCGGGAATGGTTGGAATAGAGATAGGGCGGGCAGCCGGATCGAACGCGACTTTCTCCGCCTTGGGATAGAAGTCGAGCGCAATGTAAAGCTGACCGGTCAACAGATTGCCGCTACGGGCCTGAGCTCGCAGGCCGTTTTCGATGAAGGAGCCTAGCAGGCGCACGGTTGCAGATTCGTCATTGGGGTCATGCTTCAAGGCCTCGAGCATTTTGATGTGAGCTTTACCAAGACGTTGCGGGTAGATCACGATGCCGACATTGACTGGAAAGCTGCGTTTTTTCGCGTCGAAGTCCAGATTGACTGCCACCACCCGGCCGATCTCCACACCAAGAAACTCCACCGGTGCATCAACCTTGAGCCCGCGCAACGCCTGATCGAAACGCAAGCTCAGGAACTGCGCCTTGCCGTTGGGCGGGGCGAGGGCGGTGTGCTCATCCTCGAACAGGTCGAAGGTTTTATCCTCGATGGCCACTTCATCGTTGGGACTGTATTCCGGCGCGCGAAAGGCGACGCCGCCCACCAACAAGGCCGACAGGGATTCGGTCTTCACCGAAAAACCGTTGGCGCCGACATTCACATCAATACCGCTGGCGTTCCAGAACCGGGTGTTCTCGGTAACGTAGGCATCGTTGGGTGCGTGTACGAAGATTTCGATGTTCACCCCTTTGCCGTCGGCATCCAGTTCATACGCCACCACTTGCCCGACGGGGATCTTGCGGTAGTAGACGGGGGAACCGATGTCCAGCGAACCGAGGTCCTGAGTGTGCAACATAAAGCGTTTGCCCGGCTCGCCATAGGTAATGGGCGGCGGGTTTTCCAGCCCGGTGAAGTGTTTGGAGCGGGCATCGGCCTGGCCGATGTCGGCACCAATGTAGTCGCCCGACAGCAAGGTATCGATGCCCGAAACGCCACCGGCACCGATGCGCGGCCGCACAACCCAGAATTGCGAGTCTGCACGAGTAAAGCTTTCAGCCTGTTTGTCGAGCTGGATCGTGGCGTCGACGCGTTTCTGGTCGCCGCTCAGTTTCACTTCCGAGACGCGGCCGATGACCACATTGCGGTATTTGACCTCGGTCTTGTTGGCCACCAGGCCGCTACCTGTCTTGAACGTGACGGTAATGGTCGGGCCTTCCTGCAGCCAGCTGTGCACCACCAGGGAAATCCCCACCAACACCGCTACGATCGGCACGATCCATACCAGCGAAACGCTGAAGCGACGGGTCTTGATCGCGGCTTGGCCAGGGGCATGCGGACCGTCAGTGGCTTGGGACTTCATCCATGGGCTCCTCATCTTGTGGGTTTTGCAGCGCTCTATCCCGCTCGTTATCCCAGATCAGCCGCGGGTCGAAACTCATCGCCGACAGCATGGTGAACACCACCACCAGACCAAAGAACAGAATGCCCGGGCGCGGTTCGATATCGCCCAGGGCCTGGAATTTCACCAATGCCGCCACCAGCGCAACGACAATGACGTCGAGCATCGACCAGTAGCCGATCAGCTCGACAAAACGGTAAAGCCTCGAACGTTCCTTGCGCGCCCAGAAGCTGCCGCGTTGCACCGTGATCAGCAGCAGGGAGAGAGCAACGAACTTGATGCCCGGCACCGCGATGCTGGCAATGAAAATGATCAGCGCAATGTCCCATGCACCGTGTGCCCAGAACTCCAACACACCGCTCATGATGGTGCTGTCGGAGCCGTTGCCGAACAGACTGGTGTTCATGACCGGCAGCAGATTGGCCGGGATATAAAACACCAGTGAGGCCAGCAGGTAGGCCCATGTCCGGGTCAGAGAGTCAGGTTTGCGGGCATGCAACGGCGCGCCGCAGCGTTCGCATTCGTGAGGTTGATCGGTCATGTCGCAGGCCATGCCACAACTGTGGCACAGGCACAGGTTGAGTTCGCTGGCGAGCGGTGGCCTGTTCATAGGGTGTCCCACAAATCACGTACATCGCGCCCGGCGATGCGGATCAGCAACAGGCTGAGGAGCGCCAGGGCAAACATGCCGATACCCGGCAGCACATCCAGCAGCCCGGCGAGTTTGAACACCGCGACCATCGCCCCAAGCAAGCAGACTTCCAGCATGCTCCAGGGTCTGAGGGTTTCCAGCCAGCGCATGCACAGCTTGAAGCCTGGGGAGCGTCGGGAGGTAAGGGCGAAGCTCAATACCCAGATCAACAGGAGCAGCTGGAACATCGGCGCGATGATGATGGAAATCGCCGCCACCAACGCGATGAAAGTGATCGGCCCCTGGCTCAGCGCCACCACCGAATCCCAAAGTGTCGCGCTGTTCCTCATGCCCTTGAGGCTGATGCTCATGACCGGATAGAAATTAGCGAAAGTCCACAGCACTGCCGCCGTGAAACTCAGCGCCAGGCGTTGTTGCACCGACAAACCGTTGTAACGCGCAAGCACACCGCCGCAACGTGTACACAGGGCCTTTTGATGTTTGGCGAGCGTGACTTTTTCATACACGCAGTCGCAGTGCTCGCAGATGATCAATGGAGCAGTCGTCGCCATGGGCAGCACTCGCCGGGAGGCAGAAAAGTCAGAGCACTCCCTCAATATAGAAGTGACTTGCGATTGAGCAAATCTAAAGGCTACTCCAGGGATAACCCGAATGCGGCACTAGAGGGCATTTGTAGCAGACTGCACTTCGGCTTCAGGGTATGTGCAAAGCCATTACCACGAATCTCAGCCAAGCAATTCGCGCAACCGGTACCAGAACATGCCAAGCGCCAGCAGCGGTGAGCGCAGGGTTCGTCCGCCGGGAAAGGTCATATGCGGCACGGCGCTGAACACGTCCAGCCCCCGGCTGTGGCCGACCTGTATCACTTCGGCCAGCAACCGGGCGCACCAGTGGGTCACGTTCAGGCCATGGCCGGAATAACCCTGGGCGTAGAACACGTTCGGGTACTGGCTCAAGCGTCCGGCCTGGGGGAAGCGGTTGGCGGTGATGCCGATCTTGCCGCCCCATTGATAGTCGATGCGCACATCCGCCAATTGCGGGAAGACCTTGAGCATTTTCGGCCGCATATAGGCGCCGATGTCCACCGGGTCGCGCCCGGAATAATGGCAGGCACCGCCGAATAACAAACGTCGATCCGCCGAGAGCCGGTAGTAATCAAGACCGACTTTCTGGTCGCACAGCGCCAGGTTCTGCGGGATCAGCTGAGCGGCCACCTCGGGTGCCAACGGTTCGGTGGCGATGATGTAACTGCCCGCCGGCAGCACCTTACCGCTCAGGCGCGGTTCGAGTTCTTCCAGATGTGCGTTGCAGGCCAACACCAGGCTGCCGGCGCGCACTGTACCGCCGGCGCAGCGAACCTGCACGGTGCTGCCGTGGACCAACTCCAGCACCGGGCTCTGCTCGAAAATTCGTACCCCGAGAGATTGCGCCAGCCGCGCTTCGCCGAGCACCAGATTCAGCGGATGCAAGTGCCCCGAACCCATGTCGATCAGGCCGCCGGCATAAAGGTCCGAGCCCACCACTTGCTGGCGGATCTGCTCGGGGCCGACGAGTCGGGTTTCATGGGCGTACTCCAACTCGGCGAGGCTATGCAGCTCTGCCTTGAACGCAGCGAACTGCGCCGGGGTATTGGCCAGTTCGCAGAAGCCCCAGCGCAGGTCGCAATCGATGCCATGTTCACGGATGCGATTGCCCACCAGCTCCACGGACTCGATGCCCGCACGCTCCAGATAACGCACGCCTTCCTCGCCGACATAACGGGCGAACCCACTGACGTCATGGCCAATGCCACGGATCAACTGCCCGCCATTACGACCGCTGGCGCCCCAGCCGATCCGCCGGCCCTCCAGCAGAATCACCGAGAGCCCGCGCTGTGCCAGTTCGATCGCGGTGTTGACCCCGGTGAACCCGCCACCGATCACGCAGACATCGGCTTCAAGGTCCGAATCCAGCGTAGGGTAGGGTGCCATGCCATTGGCCGATGCCGCGTAATAGGAGCGGGCATGTTGCTTGTCATGCTGATTCATTGGTTGGACTTCACTTTGCTCCAGGAACGGGTCATCAGACGCATGATCGCCTGGGGCGGGGTGGTGGAAATGTAGAGTTTGTCGAGGACGTCCTGGGGTGGGTAGACCTCAGGATTATTGACCAACTCAGCATCCATGTAGGCCTTGGCCGCCGGGTTCGGATTGGCATAGCCCACCGAGGCACTGACCTTGGCGATCACTTGCGGGTCCAGCAGGTTATTGATGAAGGCGTGGGCCTCTTTCGGGTTGCTGGCGTCGGCGGGAATTGCCAGCAGGTCGAACCACAGGTTGCTGCCTTCCTTGGGGATCGAGTAGGCGATGTTCACGCCGTTCTTCGCTTCCTTGGCGCGATTGGCCGCCTGGAACACGTCGCCGGAGTAACCGAAGGCCACGCAGATGTCGCCGTTGGCCAGGTCCGAGACGTACTTGGAGGAGTGGAAGTAGGTGATGTAAGGCCGGATGCTCAAGAGTTTGGCTTCGGCTTTTTTAAAGTCCTCAGGGTTTTCGCTGCGTGGGTCCATGCCCATGTAGTTGAGGACTGCCGGGAATACTTCATCAGCCGAGTCCATCATAGACACACCACACTGGCTGAGTTTCTTCAGGTTCTCGGGTTCGAAAAACACGGCCCAGGAATCGATGTGATCAATGCCCAGCACTTGCTTGACCTTGTCGACGTTGTAGCCGATGCCGTTGGTGCCCCACAGATACGGCACGGAATGCGCGTTCTGCGGATCGTTTTTCTCCAGCAGTGTCAGCAGTTTTGGGTCGAGGTTTTTGAAGTTGGGCAGCTGCGAGCGATCCAGTTTGAGGAACGCACCGGCCTTCACCTGCCGCGCGAGAAAGTGGTTGGACGGCACCACCACGTCATACCCGGTGCGGCCGGCGAGCAGTTTGCCTTCCAGGGTTTCGTTGGAATCGAATACGTCGTAGATCACCTTGATCCCGGTTTTTGCCTGGAAGTCGGCGAGGGTGGTCTCGCCGATGTAATCGGTCCAGTTGTAGACGCTGACGCTTGGCTGAGCCTGCGCCCCGGCGCTGAACAATACCGCCAGCGCGACCGGAACCACGGATTTCAATAGACGCATATCGACACCTCTTTGAGTTATTTGGCTTTGTGGGAGCGGGCGTGTGTTTTTCAGACGCTGAGCAGCAGGAACTCGCGCTCCCAGGAGCTGATCACGCGCTTGAAGTTCTCGTGTTCGGCGCGCTTGACCGCGACATACCCCCGGACGAATTTGCTGCCCAGGTAGCGCTTGATGGTTTCGCACTCTTCCATGCGCGTGAGTGCGTCCTCGATGGTGATCGGCAGGCGCAGGTTGCGTCGCTCGTAGGCACGACCCTGCACCGCGGCGCTCGGCTCGACCTTTTCGACCATGCCCAGGTAGCCGCACAACAGGCTCGCGGCGATCGCCAGGTAAGGGTTGGCGTCGGCACCCGGCAAACGGTTTTCCACGCGCATGGCGTCGGGGCTCGAGGTCGGCACGCGCAGGCCGACGGTGCGGTTTTCTTCGCCCCATTCGACGTTGACCGGTGCCGAGGTGTCGGGCAGGAAGCGGCGGAACGAATTGACGTTGGGCGCGAACATCGGCAGCACTTTGGGGATGTACTTTTGCAGGCCGCCGATGTGGTGCCGGAACAGCTCGCTCATCTGCCCGTCGGCATCGGCGAAGATCGGCTGGCCGCTGGCGATGTCGACCACGCTTTGATGGATGTGCATGGCGCTGCCAGGTTCGTCACCAATGGGTTTGGCCATGAAAGTCGCAGTCACGTTGTGCTTGAGTGCCGCCTCGCGCAGGGTGCGTTTGAACACGGTGATCTGGTCCGCCAGGTCCAGCGCATCGCCATGACGGAAGTTGATTTCCATCTGCGCCGGGCCGTCTTCGTGGATCAGCGTGTCGAGGTCCAGGCCCTGCAGTTCGCACCAGTCGTAGACGTCTTCAAACAGTGGATCGAACTCGTTGGCGGCGTCGATGGAAAAAGACTGTCGACCGCTTTCCGCACGGCCAGAACGCCCCAGCGGCGCCTTGAGTGGCAAGTCCGGGTCTTCGCAGCGCTGGGTCAGGTAGAACTCCATTTCCGGCGCGACAATCGGCTGCCAGCCTTTGTCGGTGTAAAGCTGCAGCACTTTCTTCAGCACGTTGCGCGGCGACAGTTCGATGGGGTTGCCGAACTTGTCGAAGGTGTCGTGGATCACGATGGCGGTGGGTTCGATGGCCCACGGCACCACGTAAACCGCGTCGGCGACAGGTTTGCAGACCATGTCGATGTCGGCCGGGTCGAGCAGGTCGTAGTAGATGTCGTCGTCGACAAAGTCCCCGGTTACCGTTTGCAACAGCACACTTTCCGGCAGGCGCATGCCTCGCTCATGCAGGAACTTGTTGGTGGGTGCAATCTTGCCGCGAGCAATGCCGGTCAAGTCGCTGACCACACACTCGACCTCGGTAATCTTGTGATCTTTCAGCCACGTGAACAGCTGATCGAAAGGGACATTCATAAAGACCTCATTGTTGGTTTGAATTACGCCGGGGAAGGCGCCTTCATCCACCGGACACTTCCCCTGTGGCGCGTTGACGACTATCTTGGGTGAGCCGTGGCGTTCCATCTATCCACTTTAAGCAGCACCAAAACGCACCAAACGAGTGCGTAAGGTCACCCCATGACAGCGTGCAATCCGTTACAGGTTCAAGCCTTCAACACCGCCGACGTGGCTGAGCAGATCCGCGCCACACCGGGTTGGGTGCAGCACTATCAGCAGATGTCACCGGGGCATTTCGCCGGGCGGGTGCGCTATCTGGACTTGCAAGGCGTGGAGATTTACGAAGAGCAGATGAACACCCGGGTCGAGCAGAATTTCAGCGCCCCCGAAGGTTCACTGGCGTTCTGTTTCGATCGCAACGACAACTCGCTGTACATGTTGAACGGCGAGAGCCGCAACATCTGGATCACCCCGGAGAACTACCAGGAAATCGCCGTGGTGTTCGGGCCGCAATTCGTTCAACGGCATGGCCTGGACGTGGCGCGGCTCGAAGGCTTGTTCATGTCGCCGCTCAATTGCGGGCAGAACGCGCTGTTCAGCCGCTGGTTGAGCGGCACCTTGACGCGACTGGAGCAGACGCTGGATCCGCCGAGCAAAGAGGCATTGACCCAGCAGTTGCTGGAGGACTGTTTGTTCATCCTCGATAACGCCTGTGTGTGCCTGGATCGCGCAGGCTTGCAGCGTCGGGCCGAAGAGCGAACGATCATGAAGCGCGTCGCCGAATGGGCCGCCGATACCCCGGAAGAAACCCTCAACTTGCTGGAACTGTCCCAGGTGGCCGGGGTTTCGTTGCGTCAGTTGCAGCACGCGTTCAAGGCGTACACCGGGATGACGCCCTCGCATTGGTTGCGCTTGCGCCGGCTCAACAGTGCGCGCCGTGAGTTGCTCAGCCGAACGGCCAGCGACACGACAGTCGCGCAAGTGGCGATGCACTGGTCGTTCTGGCATTTGGGGCGGTTTTCCAGCAGTTATCGAGCGTTGTTCCAGGAGCTTCCCAGCCAGACGCTCGCCCGCCAACACAGTGGACCTTGTCGGAGGTCATCATGAGTCGGTTATCGTCTTTCAGTCTGTGTGTCGTAGTGTCGATGGCCTGTACGCAGGTCCAGGCCGAAGCGGTTGTGCCGTTGAAAGGGCAGAGTTCGCAACAAACCCAGCTGGACATCAACGATTGCCGCAACGTCGCGGCGAGTCAGAGTTCCTCAACCCCACCACCCTCGGGCGGGCGACTGCGCGGTGCTGCGGTGGGTGCCGCTGCCGGGGCGGTGGGCGCTGAGGTGCGGGGGCGTCAGCATGACGAGTTTTACGAGGGGGTCGACGACGATGTGAAACAGGAATATCGCCAGAACCGGGCCGGGCAAACCGCAGCGGCGGGCGCAGTGGTTGGTGGCGCGCGCCAGCGTCAGGAGCGTCGGGCGCAGCAACAGACCAACGCGTCGACCAGTTCAACCGCCTATACCAGCTGCCTGCAAGGGCGGGGTTATCAGGTAACGCCCTGAGCACCGGGCGTTCGCTGCCGCTGTTCAATCAGGTGAACCATCAGGTCGGCATAGAGCGTGAGGGCGATAAACAACCCCATGCGCACGGCGAAGGCGGTATAGACGTCTTTGCCGGCAAGACTGTCCTGCACCGACTGGCCCAGCAGGATGATCAGCGTGACCAGGCTGTTGAGCCAGAACCCCGGGGTTTGTCGAGTCGGACTCAGGGCATAGAGCTTGCGCGCCAACAGCAAGCCGAACAGCAGCATCCACAGAAAGAACATCCACAAGTGCACGAACAGGCTGAGCGCGCACCAGAACATAATGGCCAACAGCCCGCCCATCAAGGTCGAGCCGAGCAGTTCGCGACTGGCGTTGCGCGTCGTTACCGTCGAACTCTGCTGGCCCAGACTGACCGCTTTCAAAATGATCGGCAGATAGCTGGCCGGGTCGATCAGCGCCAACAGGAACGCTGGGATCACGATCAGGGTGGCACGCAGCGCTATCCTTGGCACTTCTTGCGCCGGCATAGCGCTGGCGACAGGTGGCAAGGGTGCATTGGCCGGGTCGGGAAACAGCCAGTGACTGATCGCGACGACGATGACGGCGAGGAGCAAGGCCTTGACCAGGGCACCGATGACCATTATCGCCAGATCGAACTCGGCAACGCCGGCCGAGGAAATCATCGTCAGGCCGATGATCAGAAAGGTCACGACCAAGGTGTTGCCGCCGCGCAGCCCGAAACCAAAGGCCAGGAACAGACCGACACCGATCAGCAGCACGCCACTGAGGGGGTAATAACGCAGGACCGGGATCAGTAACAGCCCGATGCCGGTGGTCAGCATCGCAACCACTGCCAGCATCACGCCTGCCTTGAATGGCAGGGGTTTGTTAAGCGTGGCCAACAGCAACACGCAAAGCACCGACGCAATAAACGGAATCGGCAGTGCCAGGCCGAAGCTGATGGCCAGGCACAGCGCCGTGCCGACGGCCAGACGCGGCGCCCGTTGGAATCCGGGCGGGCGATCAGTAGGCATAAGACAACCAACTCATCAGCCAGAAAAACAGGCGTCCCAAGGGATTCAGCGGATTATTCTGCGCAGGAAAGGCCATGACTTCGGCCTGGCCGCCGGCACGAATGGCGCGACTGTCACGTAGCACCTGCATCGCCTCGTCAGAAAATTCGATGATCACCGGGAAGCGTTGGGCCGGACGCAACCAGTCGCGACTGTTTTGCACACTGGGCAAGGTGCCCGGCGCCGGCGTCTGCCCCACGCTGACGCCGTAGCCGACGCTGCGCACCCGCCCCTCGAAGACCTCGCCCGGCAGCGCGTCCAGCACGATCGCCACCGGAGTTCCAGGCTTGACCCGCCCCAGGTTGTTCTCGGTCATGTCCGCACTGATCCACACATCGTGAATGGCAATCAAGGTCATGACCGGCGTGCCGACCGCGGCGAATTGCCCGACGTCGGTGCGCAGGTCAGTAATCAAACCCGCCGAGCGCGCGCGGACCTGGGTGTTGGCCATGTCGAGTTCGGCTTTTGACAATGCCGTGGCGGCGCTGCGTAACAACGCGTTGTCTTCCTCGCTGCCGCCTTCCTGTTCCCGTGCTCGCTGGACTTCAGCACGGGCCGCGGCGACCTGGCTGACGGCCTGCTCACGGCTGGCCCGCGAAGCTTCCAGCAGGCGCACGGAAATGGTTCCGCGGTCTTGGCGGTACAGGCTTTCAAGGCGTTCGTTATCCTGCCGGGCCTTGAGTTCATTGGCCTGGGCCGCCCGCAACGAGGCTTGCGCGGAGGCAATGCCGGCAGTGCTGGCACCGATCTGCCGGCGGGTAGACTCAAGATCCGCGCGTGCGCGGTCGGCGGCTATTTGATAGGGCTGCTGATCGACCTCGAACAGCACATCGCCGGCCTTGACGTCCTGGTTGTTGCGCACATTCACGCGGATCACCTGACCGGCCACCTCGGCCGTCACCGGAATCACAAAGGCACCGACCCGAGCCTGTTGCGTATACGGCGTGAAACGGTCAGCCAACAGGTACCAGGCCAGGCTCAGGACGATCAGCAGCAGCACCCATTTGATGCCTTTTTTTGCCGGATCGGCAGCCGGTTCGGGCGCCTTGGAAGAGGGCGCTTCAGTGGCGGGCGGTGAGGGTTCACTCATCGGCTTTGACCTTGTCTGACGTGGAAGAGGGGGCTGGCGAAGGGACTGGTTCATGCAGCAGGTCGCCCCAGTCGGTGCGGTGTTCCATTTGTTGGCGCGTGCCTGGGTCGACGGTTGGCAGGGCGCTGTACCAGCCACCGCCGAGGGCTTTGTACAGGGCGATCAGGTTGCTCACGGCACTGCTGCGGCTGATCAGGTAATTGTCCTGTTGTTCGAGCAATGCGCGTTGGGCATCCAGCACCCGCTGGAAGTCCGAGTAGCCTTCGCGGTATTGGCTGTTGGCCAAACTCAGCGAGCGCTTGGCGGCGACCTGCGCTTCACTCAGGATGCGCTCGCGTTCCAGTGATTTGCTCAGGCCGCTGGCGGCATCATCGGCTTCGCGTGCAGCCTCGCGGACTTTGTCGCGATAAACCTCGATCAGCTGCTGCAATCGCGCATCCTGCACCCGCACGTTGTTGCTGATCTGACCGTGATCAAACAGGTTCCAGCGCAAACTGGGGCCGCCGATCAGGTCCAGGCTGTTGGAGGTGCCCTTCAGCGTGTCGGTCGACCAGACGATGCTGCCGAGCAAGGTCAGCGATGGATAGAAGTCGGTTTCTGCCACGCCGATCAGTGCCGATTGGGCGGCGACGTTGAGTTCGGCGGCGCGTACGTCCGGTCGACGCAACAGCAGGCTGGCGGGTACGTCTTGCAGCACGGCACGGTCTACCAGCGGAATCAGTCCCTGGTTTTCGAGCAATTGGGGCAGGGCGTTGGGCGGCTGTCCGATCAGTACGGCCAATGCGTTGCGGGTGCGCAGTACTTGCCCTTCAAGCTCCGGAATGCTGCTCAAGGTGCCGAGGTACTGGGTCTTGGCTTGTTGCAAATCGAGCTCGGCGCTCTGGCCACTGTTGAACAGTTTCTCGGTGATTTCAAAGTTGCGCTTTTGCTGTTCGGCGTTTTCCCGGGCGACGCGTAAACGCGCTTCGGTGGTGCGCAATGAGAAGTAAGTGTCGGCCACTTGAGCACGCAGCAGTACCAGTGCGTCTTCATAATTGGCTTGAGCCGCAAAGTAACTGGCATCTGACGACTCGATGGCCCGACTGAAACGTCCCCAGAAGTCCAGTTCCCAACCGACATCAAAACCCACGCTGTGTTGCCAGAAATGGCTGTCTTGCGGGTTGTTGCCGCCGTATTGCCGACGGTTGATGTACAAGCTCTCGGCGCTGGCCTGCTGCAGTTGCGGATAGCGTCCGCTTTGGGCAATCCCCAACCGGGCACGGGCTTCCATGACACGAAGGCCGGCAATTTTCAGGTTGGAATTGTGCGCATCCGCTTCGGCGATCAGCCCGTCGAGGACCGGGTCAGCGAACACTTGCCACCACTGGCGCACATCGGGATAGGCGCGTCTTTGGCTGGCCTGTTCAAGCGCAGGGCTGCTCCAGCGTTTTGTCCAGGCCTCGCCCGGGGCCTGGAAATCCGGTCCCAGACGCACGCAACCGCCAAGAGCGAGGGCACTCAGTAGAAGCAGCGGACCCGGGCGCGTCAGCATCGCAGTACTGTAAGTTGGTCACGGGAAAACCTCATCCGAGCGTCCCCAATGTTGAATGCCCTGGCTGTTGGGCGGGTTTGAACCGGTTTTGATTAGGTTAGTACAGCCAAGGCAAACACAAAGTCATGTTTGACAAACAGGGCATTGAGCAACTGCTACGCTTTTGAAAGTTATTCATTCGGGTGAATAAGAAGGGTACGAAGACCATGACCAGTCCCCAGGACGAGATTGCCCCCAGCTCTACCGGTTGGCGTTTCAAAGCAGGCATCGGGATTCTCAGTTTGACAGTGCTCGCCTGGCTGTTGGTGCCGCTCGCCGCCGCTGCGGATGTGCCCGGCCCAAAGATCGCGGCACTGACAGGCATTTTGTTTATCAGCAACAAGATTCTGCTGATCCTCGCCATCGCCGTCATGGGCAAGTCTGGTTTTCAGCAACTCAAGCGCAGCGTGTTTGGCTACGTTTCCACGCTCGCACCGACTGAACTGGAAGTAGGCCCGGCTCGCCATCGAATTGGCCTGGTGATGTTTTGCCTGCCACTGATTTCATCCTTTCTCGAGCCTTACGTGGACACACTGTGGCCGGGGCTGAGACCGAACCTCTGGCAGGTCCAGGCGCTGGGCGATGCCATGTTGGTCGGCAGCTTTTTCGTACTGGGCGGGAATTTCTGGGACAAGGTGCGTGCTTTGTTTATCCGCACGGCGCGTGTTGTCAACGTGAGTACGGTGTGAGTGCTTCTAACGAGAGATGATCCCGTGATCGATCGCGTATTTTACGAGGGCGGCGGGTTTGTCGATGTTGAGTTTGCGGCGGATGCTCAGGCGATGGGTTTCCACTGTGCGGACGCTGATGTCCAGCTCGCGAGCCATTTCCTTGTTGTTCAACCCCTGAGCCATTTTGTACAGCACCTGGCTCTCGCGTGGTGTCAGTTCGTTGTCGGTACTTTTATCGGCGATGAGCCGTTGGGCGATTTCGGCACTGTAGAACGTCCCACCACTGACAATGGCTTCGATGGCCGCAATGATTTCCCGTGAAGGCGCGTTCTTCAGCACATAGCCGCTGGCCCCCGAGCGAACCGATTCACTGACGTATTCGTAGTTGTCGTACATGCTCAGCACCAGCACCTTGAGCGACGGGTACTGGCTGCGCAACAGCCGGGTCAGCTCGAGCCCGTTGATATCCTTCAGGCTGATGTCGACCAGCAACAGATCCGGCTGACAGCGCCCGACCATCTCAATGGCATCGGCGCCATTCTCGGCTTCGCCCACCACTTCCAGCGGCGCCATGACCGCCAGCAGCGATTTGATTCCATCGCGGACCAGGGAGTGATCGTCGACCAGGGCGACGCGGATCGGGTAGGGCAGGTTCATCGCAGGCATTCACTCTAATTGTTATGGGGTGAGTCAGCGTTCTGTACCGGGTGGCTTCATCGGCAGCAGCACGTCCAGTTCACTTCTTCCCGGCATCGAGGTCAGGTCGAATCGACCGCCAAAATGCTCGACTCGCTCACGGATATTGCGCAGGCCAATGCCGGCCTGGCGACGTTCGACCTGGGCGACATTGAAACCTATGCCGTCATCGATCACCGTCAACCGTACGGACTTTTCGCAGCCGTGCAGGGTAATGATGACGTGTTTTGCCTGGGCGTGGCGTTCGATGTTGGTCAGGCCTTCTTGCACAATGCGAAACAGCGAGGCGGCGGCGCCATCGGCCAGGTGACAGTCGAATTCGTTATCGTTGAAGGTTACAACAAGACCGCTGCGTTGCTCGAACTCGGCGGCGAGTTGACCGATTGCCGCCGGCAGGCCGAGGGTGTCGAGCAATGATGAGCGCAGGTCGTGGGAGAGGCTGCGAACCTCGCCGATCGCTTCCCCCAGGCGCTCGGTGGCGTCTCTTAAAATGCTCAAGCCTTTGTCTTGGCCATTCTCCAGTACATGGCTGGCCAGTTCGAACTGAAACTTGATAGAGACCAGCAACTGGCTGATACCGTCGTGCAGCTCTCGGGAAACCCGCGAACGCTCCTCCTCCTGCAGGCTGACGATACGTTGGGTCAGGCGCTGCAGCTTTTTGTCGGCCAGGCGATGTTCGCTGACGTTCAGCGTCATGCCGCTGGCGAACACAAACAGCACCGCTACAAGCGCCACCGCGGCAATCGCCAGCATGGTTGTGCGGATGCCCTGAGCCACCTCGGCACGCGCTTGTTGGGTGGCGCGCTCAACATCTTCAAGGTAGATGCCGGTGCCGAGCATCCAGCCCCAACGATCGAGCATCACTACGTAGGCGAGCTTGTCGGTCACTTGGCCGGAAGAGGGTTTGTTCCAGGCGTAACGTTGAAAGCCTTCGCCGGATGCCGCGCTTTTGAGCAACGCCTGGATTACCGGCAGGCCGTGAGGGTCTTTCATGTCCCACAGGTATTGGCCCACCAGCTCTGACTGGCGTGCGTGCATCAGGCTGCGGCCTTCGCGGTCGTAGACGAAGAAGTAGCCATTGATGCCAAAACTGAGCTTGCGCAGTTCTTCCAGCACTTGTTGCTGTGCGTGTTCGTCACCACGGCCGTTGTCGTACAGCGGCGCGATCAGGCTTTGTGCCATTTCAACGTAGTTTTTCAGCTCTGCGCGCTTGCTGGCCAGAATGCTGTCTTCGATCAGTTGCGCCTGTTGATCACCCAATTGGCGGTTCAGGGAAATCACCAGCGCGCAGATGACCGCGATCGCCAACACCAGCGGCAGAATGCCGAGCGCGACGATTTTGTGTTTGAGCTGCATCTCTACTCCTGGCCAGACCGAGGGAGGGCGAAGGCCCGGCATCATATGCCAAAGATACGCGCCTCCAGTAGCGGTGCTGGACAGAATGACAAACCGTCTACGTAGAACTACGTAGACGCCACGTACGTAGTAACGCGGATTTATTTGTCGACAGCATGGGTGGATATTGGGCCCGCTCCGCAAAGCGGACACAATTATAATAATTACCGCCGCAGTCACTGACTGTCGGCAGGAGACACGCTATGCCCCGTCTGGCTAAACACCTCGCCTGGTTTGCCGTGGCTGTCTTGGGAGCGTTTGCGCTAAGTGTCGTGGCCCTGCGCCGCGGCGAAGCCATCAACGCCCTCTGGATCGTAGTCGCAGCCGTCGCTATTTATCTCGTCGCATACCGCTATTACAGCCTGTTCATCGCCACCAAGGTGATGCAGCTCGACCCCAATCGGGCCACTCCCGCCGTACTCAACAACGATGGTCTGGACTATGTGCCGACCAATAAACACGTACTCTTCGGTCATCACTTCGCAGCCATTGCCGGCGCGGGGCCGCTGGTCGGTCCGGTGTTGGCGGCGCAGATGGGCTATCTGCCCGGTACGCTGTGGCTGATTGCCGGCGTGGTGCTGGCCGGTGCGGTTCAGGACTTCATGGTCCTGTTCATGTCCACTCGCCGCAACGGCCGTTCCCTGGGCGACATGGTCCGTGAAGAAATGGGCCGCATCCCCGGGACCATAGCGCTGTTCGGCTGCTTCCTGATCATGATCATCATCCTCGCGGTGCTGGCGCTGATCGTGGTCAAGGCCCTGGCCGAGAGCCCGTGGGGCATTTTCACGGTGATGGCGACCATCCCGATCGCGATGTTCATGGGCATCTACATGCGCTACATCCGTCCGGGCCGTATTGGTGAAATCTCGGTGATCGGCGTGGCGTTGCTGCTCGGTTCGATCTGGCTGGGCGGGCAAATTGCTGCTGACCCGGTCTGGGCCAAAGCCTTTACCTTCACTGGACTGCAGATTACCTGGATGCTGATCGGCTACGGTTTCGTGGCGGCGGTGTTGCCGGTATGGCTGATTCTGGCGCCGCGTGATTACCTGTCCACGTTCCTCAAGATCGGCACCATCGTCGCCCTGGCGATCGGCATTCTGATCACCATGCCCGTGCTGAAAATGCCGGCATTGACCCAGTTCATCGACGGCACCGGGCCGGTGTGGAAGGGTGGGCTGTTCCCGTTCCTGTTCATCACCATTGCCTGTGGCGCAGTGTCCGGTTTCCACGCACTGATCGCTTCCGGCACCACGCCGAAGCTGCTCGCCAGCGAAGGCCATGCCCGTTACATCGGTTATGGCGGCATGCTGATGGAATCCTTCGTGGCGATCATGGCGATGGTGGCCGCTTCGGTGATCGAACCGGGTGTCTATTTCGCCATGAACAGCCCGGCGGCCCTTGTCGGCGCCGATGCTGTTTCGGTTGCACAGACAGTCAGCAGCTGGGGTTTCGCGATTACCCCGGAAGCGTTGCAAGCGGTGGCCAAGGACATCGGTGAAACCACCATCCTGGCCCGTGCCGGCGGTGCGCCGACCCTGGCGGTCGGTATCGCGCAGATCCTGCACCACGTGCTGCCGGGTGAAAACACCATGGCGTTCTGGTACCACTTCGCGATCCTGTTTGAAGCGCTGTTCATCCTCACTGCGGTCGATGCCGGTACCCGTGCCGGGCGTTTCATGCTGCAGGACTTGCTCGGCTCCTTCGTGCCGGCGCTGAAACGCACCGAATCCTGGACCGCCAACCTGATCGCCACCGCCGGTTGCGTGGCGATGTGGGGTTACCTGCTGTACCAAGGCGTGATCGACCCGTTGGGCGGGATCAACACCTTGTGGCCACTGTTCGGTATCTCCAACCAGATGCTGGCCGGTATCGCGCTGATGTTGGCAACCGTTGTGCTGATCAAAATGAAACGCCAACGCTATGTGTGGGTGACCATGCTGCCAGCGGTATGGCTGCTGATCTGCACCACCACTGCAGGCTTCATCAAGCTGTTCGACGCCAACCCGGCGATCGGCTTCCTGTCGCTGGCGAAGAAGTACAGCGATGCCCTGGCCAACGGTCAGGTGCTGGCGCCGGCCAAGAGCATCGAGCAGATGCAGCATGTGATCTACAACGCCTACACCAACGCAACGCTGACGGTGTTGTTCCTGCTCGTGGTGTTCAGCATCCTGTTCTTTGCGCTCAAGGTCGGTATCGCCGCCTGGGGCACCAAAGAACGTACGGATAAAGAAGCGCCATTCCATGCGCTGCCAGATGCTTGATCGAGGAGGGCAGAATGTTCAATGACCTGAGTCGCCTCGGTAAATACCTCGGTCAGGCCGCGCGCCTGATGGTCGGCATGCCCGACTACGACAACTACGTCGAGCATATGCAAACCGAACACCCGGACAAGCCGGTGATGAGCTACGAGATGTTCTTTCGCGAACGCCAGGAGGCTCGTTACGGCGGTAAGGCAGGGCCGAAGTGTTGCTGACCTGACAGCCAGGTTGATCCAAACCCTGTGGGAGATTCTATGTTGCAGGACAACCCTGCAACGGTCGATTCGGTTGGTATTCGCTCTGGTTTTTCATCAGGGCGAACGCCCCTCATGATCGCTGATCATGTTCTAGACTCACCGGGGGCCTGATGGAGTTAAACGTCAAGAGCAGAAGGGCCGTCCACGCGATCTGGATAAAACGAATGAGCGGTCTGCAAGAGAAGGCAGGCGGTTATCGCGAGCCGGATTATCCGTTGCGGCGAATTCCCGAAAAATTCTGACGGATTGCCGAGCGAGTCTCCGCCAAGGGCTGCATTGCCATGAGTCATTCGGATATTGTGCCTCCCGTCCCGGAACCGGGGCGGATTGCGCACCGCAAGTCGAACGACGGCCAGACCCTCTGGGACCGCTGGTTCCCGGGACTGCGTACGTTGCGCGGATACCAAATGATTTGGTTGCGCCACGACCTCGTGGCCGGACTGGTGCTCACCACTATGCTGATACCCGTCGGCATCGCCTATGCGGTGGCATCGGGCGTACCCGGTATTTATGGGCTCTACGCAACGATCGTTCCATTACTCGCTTATGCGTTGTTCGGTCCCAGCCGGATTCTGGTGCTTGGGCCAGACTCTTCGCTGGCTGCTGTCATCCTGGCCGTCGTCTTGCCACTGTCCGGCGGCGATCCGCATCGCGCAATCGCCCTCGCGGGCATGATGGCGATCGTCTCGGGGGTGGTGTGCATCCTGGCTGGCATCGCGCGTCTGGGCTTCATTACTGAGCTGCTTTCCAAACCGATCCGCTACGGATACATGAACGGGATTGCGCTGGTGGTATTGATCAGTCAACTGCCAAAGTTTTTCGGTTTTTCGATCGAAACCGACGGGCCGCTGAGAAATGTATGGGAGATCGCTACAGCAGTGATGGCTGGGATAACCAACTGGGCCGCGTTCACGGTGGGCGCAAGTACTCTGTCGGTGATCCTGCTACTCAAGGGCAATAAACGCGTGCCGGGCATTCTGGTCGCAGTGGCAGGCGCGACCGTTGCCGTTGGTGTACTGGACCTTGCAGCTCGCGCCGGGGTGTCGGTCCTGGGATCGCTCCCACAGGGGCTGCCAGCATTCGCCATTCCCTGGATCACCAGGGCTGATATCGTCCCCGTCCTGATTGGTGGTTGTGCCGTCGCCCTCGTTTCGTTCGCCGACACCAGTGTGCTCTCTCGTGTCTATGCGGCGCGGACTCGTACTTATGTGGACCCGAACCAGGAAATGGTCGGGCTCGGCTTCGCCAATCTGACCGCCGGGCTTTTTCAGGGGTTTCCAATCAGCAGCAGTTCATCCCGGACACCCGTCGCCGAGGCCGCAGGCGCGAAAACCCAATTGACCGGTGTCGTCGGTGCGATCGCCGTTGCCTTATTGCTGATGGTGGCGCCGAACCTGTTGCAGAACCTGCCTACCAGCGCATTGGCGGCAGTGGTGATCGCATCCGCCATCGGCCTGATCGAAGTGACCGACCTGCGACGAATCTATCGCATCCAGCGCTGGGAATTCTGGCTGTCGATCGTCTGTACCATCGGTGTGGTCGTACTGGGCGCGATCGAGGGCATCGGCCTGGCCATCGTGATCGCCGTCATCGAGTTCCTGTGGGATGGCTGGCGCCCGTACTCGGCGGTTCTGGGCAGCCCGGAAAAGATCCGGGGTTACCACGATATCAAGCGCTATCCCGACGCGCGCCTTATCCCAGGCCTGGTTTTGTTTCGCTGGGATGCGCCTTTGTTTTTCGCCAATGCCGAGCTGTTCAATGACCGGGTACTGGACGCCGTGGCAACATCGCCTTCGCCCGTGCGTTGGCTGGTTGTAGCGTCGGAGCCGGTCACCAGCGTGGACGTAACTTCTGCCGATATGCTGGCTGAACTCGATGAAACCTTGCGTGGGGCGGGTATCAAGTTGTGCGTGGCCGAGATGAAGGATCCGGTCAAGGACAAGCTAAAGCGATTCGGGCTTTTCGCCAAGCTGGGCGAAACGGCGTTTTTTCCAACGATAGACGATGCGGTCGAAAGTTATCTCGTGATTTATCCAGTGGGTTAGCCCGCGCCAATGAGCTTCGCAGGCGGGATTTCCCGGGAAAGCAAAGCGCGCGTGGACGCTTGGATTTCACAGAACGAATGCCGGAAGGCAGTGCATGAACCGGGGGGGGCGGGTTGCCGGTGGCTTTCATCAAGTCCGTGTTGACCTGGTACGGCAACAGTTGCTTGATACGTTCGGCCCAGGCTTTGCCAAGTGAGGTTCATCGTGCTGATCGAGAGGCGAGCTGCGGGAAATCGTTCCCGGCCACAAAGGACGGTTTGTAATCATTTCCAGAGAGTGCGGGGCATTGATTCGGGAGTTCAATCTCTCGACAAAAGACTCGGCACCATCAAGGCTGCGGAAGCTCGCCATCCACAGACCCATGTGAACCCACCAACAATTCTGTGCAGGGTCTTTTTCAACATAAATCTTCATTGACGGCGCTCCAAAAAGGCAGGAATCAATCATCCTGATGTGTGCAGGCTCATCCTTTGCTTTCTGAGTACGCTGGCGGTGAGCAATCCATGGCATTGCGTCGTTGCGTGCCCGACAGCGTGTGCGCGATCAACCGGCAAACTATTGATCAGGATCAACTATCCTGATCTGTTTGCCCGCGGCCTGATGCCGTGCGTCGGACAGCAACTGTCTAGCTCAATGCCTATTGCGTTGTAGCTTGGCCATCGGGGCGTGGAATATGGTTTTGGCGTAGTACGGATGGTAAGGCTCAGTGTCGGGCCGTCCTCCATGCCTCACTACTTTGCAGCTTCGCTTCAGGCGTCATCTCCGGGTGCATTTTATTGACCATTAATAGTGCGTCGGTATTCATCAATGCGCCGCGCTGGACGCCTTGTATTACACGGAGAATAAAAACAGTGAGTAGGAATTTCCCGCTTGTAGGGCATAAAACTCAAATCAGTTGCCAAATGCACCATTTTCGTCCGATCCAGAGTTGTGCAAGTTACAAGTGGAAAAACCGTTTCAGTAGTCTTATCGATTTTCGTCTCAAAAATGAAACGATGTGTCGCTATTCCGGCTTGTCTAAGGGTTTTTCCGGTTTTTATCGGTCGTAACAATAGTTGGGCACAGCCCTTGCAAAAGTACTTTCAAACCACCGCTAGTGTGGTTTTTCATCGAAAAAAGATAATGGGGGAGCGTTATAAATGGGGCGCCAGAAATCAAACCGCAAAGGCCAAGTCTCTGGCGTCGGAACGCGTCAAGAGGTTGCCGAATTCATGCGGAATTTGTTTCCAAATGAGACAGGAAGTTAACGACGCACACTGAGGTGCTCAACAGAAACAGTACTCACTAAAACAACGTAAGGCCTAATTTTATTGAAATAGCGAAGTTATAAGAAAATGCCGTCTGTATCGCGGCAAGGAGTAGGGTATGTCCCGAGCTTTTTTTAACGAAATGTATGATGCGAGTGGTGGCTGCCGCCCACATTACCAGGAGTTCGCACGTTGGTTGGCGGACACACCTCTGGAGTTACTGGATCAACGTCGTCGCGAAGCCGACCTGTTGTTCCACCGAGCCGGCATCACCTTCACTTTATACGGGGACGAGCAGGGCACCGAACGGTTGATTCCGTTCGACATCATTCCGCGCAGCATCAAGGCCAGCGAATGGCAAATGGTCGAGAAGGGCTGCATTCAGCGGGTCCAGGCATTGAACATGTTCCTGGACGACATCTACCACGGGCAACGTATTCTCAAGGAGGGCATCATTCCGGCCGAACAGGTATTGGCCAATGAGGGTTATCAGGTCGCCATGCAGGGCCTGAATCTGCACCGGGGCCTCTACGCCCACATCGCCGGGGTCGATCTGGTCCGCGACGGCGATGGCAGCTACTACGTACTGGAAGACAATCTGCGCACTCCCAGCGGCGTCAGCTACATGCTTGAAGACCGCAAGATGATGATGCGTTTGTTCCCCGAGCTCTTCGCCGCCCAGCGTGTGGCGCCCATCGATCACTACCCGAACCTGCTGCTGGACACCTTGAGGAGCTCCAGTCCGCTGGACAATCCCACGACCGTGGTGCTGACCCCGGGCCGCTTCAACAGCGCTTACTTCGAGCATGCGTTCCTGGCCCGTGAAATGGGCGTAGAACTGGTTGAAGGCGCAGATCTGTTTGTCCGCGACGATCACGTTTATATGCGCACCACCGCTGGCCCCAGACAGGTGGACGTCATTTACCGCCGTCTCGACGATGCGTATCTCGATCCACTGTCGTTCAACCCGGACTCCATGCTCGGCGTACCGGGCCTGATTGCCGCTTACCGCTCAGGCAACGTGGTGCTGGCGAACGCCGTCGGCACCGGCGTGGCCGACGACAAGTCGATCTATCCCTATGTCGGCGACATGATCCGCTTCTATCTTGCCGAGGAACCGATCCTCAAGAACGTGCCTACCTGGCAATGCCGCAAACCGGAAGAGTTGTCCCATGTGTTGGCGAATCTGCCTGAGCTGGTGGTCAAGGAAACCCAGGGCTCCGGTGGCTACGGCATGCTGGTCGGCCCGGCGGCCACGGCGGCGGAAATCGAAGACTTCCGCGCGCGCCTCAAGGCACGCCCCGAAGCTTATATCGCCCAACCAACCCTGTGCCTGTCGACGTGCCCGACCTTTGTCGAAAACGGCATCGCTCCACGCCACATTGACCTGCGCCCGTTTGTGCTGTCGGGCAGAGAAACCCGTCTGGTGCCCGGTGGCCTGACCCGCGTGGCATTGCGCGAAGGCTCGCTGGTGGTGAACTCGTCTCAGGGCGGCGGCACCAAAGACACTTGGGTAGTGGAGGACTAAGACATGCTTTCAAGAACCGCTTCGGACCTCTACTGGATGTCCCGTTACCTGGAGCGCGCCGAAAACCTGGCGCGCATGCTCGAAGTCAGTTACTCGTTGTCGTTGATGCCTCAGGCGGGGCGTACCGATGGCCGCGCCGAACTGGCAATGTCGCTGCTCGCCGCCGGTACGCTGGACGATTACAACGAGCGTTATGGAGAGCTCAACACCGAACGCATGTTGCACTTCTTCGCGCTGGATGAAACCAACCCCGGGAGTATCTATTGCTGTTTGCAAGCCGCGCGAGCCAATGCTCATGCCGTGCGCGGACGCATCACCGCCGACATGTGGGAGAACATCAACGCCACCTGGCTGGAGATGCGCAACATCGCCAGCAATGGTCTGGCGCGCTATGGCATCAGCCATTTCTGCGAGTGGGTCAAGGAGCGTTCGCACCTGTTCCGCGGTGCGACCTCGGGCACCATCATGCGCAACGATGCCTACTGCTTCATTCGCCTGGGGACTTTCCTTGAGCGGGCAGACAACACGCTGCGCCTGCTGGATGCACGCTACGAAATGTTCGGCGAGGAGTCGGAGGAGGTGAGTGACAACTCCGCGCGCGGCTACTACCAGTGGAGTGCCTTGCTGCGAGCCTTGTCGTCCTTCGAGGCGTTCAACGAGATCTACCGCAATGCGCCGGGCGCCGAGCAGGTCTCCGAGATGCTGTTGTTGCGTAGCGACGTCCCGCGTTCGTTGCACGCCTGTATCGAGGAACTGGACCATATCCTCGCCAGCCTGCCGGGCAGCAACGGGCGGGCCGCCCAGCGGTTGGCCGCCGAGTTGAATGCTCGGCTGCGCTACACCGGTATCGACGAGATTCTCGGCTTCGGTCTGCACCTTTGGCTGACTGACTTCATCTCCCAGGTTCGCCATCTCGGCCAGACCGTTCACGAGTCCTATCTGGAGGCCGTATGAAACTGTCCATACGTCACGACACCACCTACAGCTACGCCGATGAAGTCTGCACCAGCATTCAGTTCCTGCGTCTGACGCCGCAGAACAGTGAACGCCAGCGCATCCTGGAATGGCACCTGGAACTGCCGCGCCTGGTGCGCAGCCAGTTCGATCCGTACGGCAACATCCTGCATGTGTTGACGATGGACGAACCCCATGGGGCCTTGGTACTGACAGCTTATGGTCAGGTGGATATCGACTCGGACCGTGAGCTGGAGCGCGACAGCCAATCGCCTTTGCCGTTTTTGCGCACCAGTAAGCTGACGATAGCGGACGATGCCCTGAATGCCTTCGCCGTGCAGCACTGCGGCATACGGCGTGATCGAATGGCGTTGATCGACCTGATGCACGGCCTGGCCGACCGTATGGTCTACAACCCGGGCGCAACCACCGTGGACACCACGGCCGCCGAGGCGTTTGCGGGCGGAGGCGGGGTCTGTCAGGACCACACTCACGCCTTCCTGGCCTGCGCCCGTAGCCTGGGGATTCCTGCGCGTTATGTCTCCGGTTACTTGTGCACCGAAGATGAAAACCACTTGGCCAGCCATGCGTGGGCCGAAGCCTGGCTCGACGATGGTTGGTACAGCTTCGATGTCACCAACCGGCTGGCCCGGCCCGAACGCCATCTGAAACTGGCGGTGGGCCTGGACTACCTCGACGCCTGCCCGGTACGTGGCATGCGTCGTGGTGGCGGGGCCGAGTCGATGCTGGCGCGGGTACAGGTAACGTCGCTGTTTCAGGTTCAGCACCAATAAGCCTGAAACGTTCATCGTAATTGGCCATGCCGTCGGGGAGACGGTATGGCCTTTCATCCAGAATTCACGAGTAAGCGCAAATGACTTATTGCGTCGCTATGCACCTGGCCGACGGGATGGTGTTCATCTCCGACTCACGGACCAATGCCGGTATCGACCAGATTTCAACGTTTCGTAAGTTGTTTATTTTCAGCACGCCGGGCGAACGGCTGATTGTGTTGCAGACCGCGGGCAATCTGGCCACCTCGCAATCGGTGGTGAACTTGCTCAAGCAGCGTTGCAGCGGGCCTGGCTCGCACCTGTTGAATGTCCGCACACTCTATGACGCCACTGTGCTGGTGGCCGAAACCGTTCGCGAAGTCGTCGCCCGGGACCGTACCAAGTTGGCCGGCAAGACCGACTTGAGTTGCTCTTTTCTGGTGGGCGGGCAGATCGCGGAGGGGGCGATGGATGTGTACAGCATTTACCCGCAAGGCAACTTCATTCAGGCGACGGAGGACACGCCTTTCCTGCAATTGGGTGAAAGCAAGTACGGCAGGCCGATACTCGATCGCAACCTCACGTACCGCACATCACTCGAAGAGGGCCTGCGCTGCGGGCTGATCTCGTTCGACTCGACCATGCGCAGCAACCTGTCGGTGGGTATGCCGCTGGATCTGCTGGTGTTCAGAAAAGACAGTTTTGGTGGTGCAAAAAGTTATCGCATCACGGCCGACGACCCGTATTTCATGCGTATCCGTATGCAATGGGCCGCCGGACTGCAAGACATGCTTGCCGCATTGCCGGAGCCGCCTGACGCTTACATGTCGGGTGGCTGCCAATAAAACGCTGACTCTGCGTCAGCGCTGAAGTAAAGCGGCCGGGCCAGCGATTACCAAGTGCGCGATATCGTGATGTCGATTGGCTAAAGCAGCGGAATGCTGTAGCTCACGATCAAGCGATTCTGGTCCTGGTCACGCGCCGCCTCGCTGTTGGACTTGCCGTTGCGCCATCCAAATCCGACACCTTTAAGCGTGCCGGACTGAATCACATAGTCCAGATCAAGCCCACTACGGACGCGACGCCAGAGGAGATTTTAGAACAGGCTGAGCGGGTAGGGCTCTCTCGGATTGAGGCAGAGGGGCATTCCAGTTGACCTAGGCTCACCCACCTTTCGTCAGCGAGATCAGCAACCCTTGTTGACAGAAAAATGCATCAGGAGAATACTCGCCTCAAGATTCATATATATGACTATATAACAAGGTGAATAAAGTCGATGAACTCCTTATCCAGTGATGTCCGGCTACCGCTTTATCAGCGCCTGCGAGATCAGTTGGCTGAACAGATTGCCAACAATCGTTGGCGTCCCGGGGAGGCCATTCCCACCGAGGCTGCACTTTCAGCGGAGTACCAACTGTCCACTGGCACCGTACGCAAAGCGGTTGACGCGCTGGTCAGTGAGGGCGTTCTTGAGCGTCAGCAAGGTCGAGGCACCTTCGTTCGCCGGCCGCAGTTTCAATCGTCACTGTTCCGATTTTTCCGCTTCCAGACCGCTGCGGGCGAGCGCCAGGTGCCGGAGAGTCGCATCTTGTCGATTGAGCCGGTGGCCGCACCCTCGGCGGTGGCCCAAACGTTAGGCCTGCCAATCGACGCACCGGTTATTCGCATTGTTCGCGTACGTCTTCTCGATGTTCAGCCGGTACTTGCCGAAGAAATCTGGCTACCTCGCAGCCGGTTTCAGCCGCTGCTGGAGATCGACCTGAGTCGAAAAGGGCCGCTGTTGTATCCGATTTACGAAGAAGTCTGCGGTCAGGTCGTCGCTTCTGCCGAAGAAACACTCACCGCCGAGTCTGTAAACGACGTGCATGCGCGATTGCTGCAAGTACCGGTCAACAGTCCCGTGGTGGTGATCGAGCGTCTGGCGCGTGACTACGCCGGGACGCCTCTGGAATGGCGTCGCTCCCGTGGGCATGCCGAGCATTTCCGTTACAGCGTGGATATTCGCTAGCGCCTTGCCTCAATAGCGGATCGCTCATCGGCGCCTGATCTGCGCCGTCTTCATCGTCTTGCTTGCCATGCCTGGCCTCGTAGCGGCGCGGTTCGCTTTCGGCTGCCTCACGTTTCACTTATAAGGATAAGAAATCATGTTCAGCTGGTATCGCCAAGTCACTCCTCGGGAGCGCAAAACGTTCTGGGCCTGCTTCGGCGGATGGTCGCTGGATGCTCTGGAAGTACAAATGTTCGGCCTGGCCATTCCGGCGTTGATCGCTGCGTTCGCACTGACCAAGGGCGATGCCGGGCTGATCAGCGGCGCCACGCTGGTCACTTCGGCCATCGGCGGATGGGTAGGGGGGACGTTGTCCGACCGCTACGGCCGGGTGCGTACGTTGCAGTGGATGATTCTGTGGTTCTCCTTCTTCACCTTTCTGTCCGCCTTCGTCACAGGGTTCCATCAGTTGCTGATGGTCAAGGCACTGCAAGGCTTCGGCATTGGCGGTGAGTGGGCCGCCGGCGCGGTATTGATGGCCGAAACCATCAACCCGAAATACCGCGGCAAAGTGATGGGCACTGTGCAAAGTGCCTGGGCGGTCGGTTGGGGGCTGGCGGTCGGGGTATTTGCGCTGATTTATACGTTCGTACCGCAAGACATGGCCTGGCGTGTGATGTTTATCGTAGGCCTGCTGCCCTCGTTCCTGATCCTCTGGGTACGGCGTAATGTCGAGGAGCCTGACAGCTTCCAACGTTTGCAGAAAGAACACGCCATTCCACAGAGCTTCTTCAAATCCCTGGCCGGTATTTTCCGACCTGAACTGCTCCGCGTAACGCTGTTCGGCGGGTTGTTGGGCTTGGGCGCACATGGCGGATACCACGCGGTGATGACTTGGCTGCCGACATTCCTCAAGACCGAACGCAACCTGTCGGTGCTGAACTCCGGTGGCTACCTGGCCGTGATCATCTTTGCCTTCTGGTGTGGCTGCGTTGTTAGCGGATTCTTGATCGACCGTATTGGCCGCCGCAAAAACATCGTGTTGTTCGCGTTGTGCTGTGTCGTCACCGTGCAGTGTTATGTGTTCCTGCCGCTGACCAATACCCAGATGCTGTTTCTGGGGTTCCCGCTCGGCTTCTTCGCGGCAGGCATTCCTGCGAGTCTTGGTGCGCTGTTCAACGAGTTGTACCCAGCGGATGTACGCGGTGCCGGTGTCGGTTTCTGCTACAACTTTGGCCGGGTGCTCTCTGCAGTATTCCCGTTCCTGGTCGGTCACATGAGCGACTCCATGTCCTTGGGTTCGGCGATTGGCATCGACGCTGGGATTGCCTACGGCGTGGCGGTGATCGCGGCACTTTGTCTGCCGGAAACCCGTGGACGTAGCCTCGAAGCTTCGAGTGCATCGGTGCCAGCAACGGTCAACGGCAACGAGAGTGCGCGGGCCTGATGCCCTTTACCTTCTATAGATGAACGCTATGACTGACACCTGTTCTACGCCGATCACCGGCATCGACTCCCATGCTCATGTGTTTAGCCGTGATCTATGTCTGGTCGGTGCACGGCGCTATACCCCTGATTACGACGCCACGCTTGAGCAGTATCTGACGCACTTGCACGCTCATGGTCTGAGTCATGGCGTATTGGTGCAACCGAGCTTTCTCGGCACCGACAATAGCTACTTGCTGGCGGCGTTGAAGCAAGCGCCGGAGCAGTTGCGAGGCGTGGTTGTGCTGGAGCCAGGCGTCAGTCGCGCCATGTTGAATGACATGGATCACCTGGGCGTGGTCGGCGTTCGCTTGAACCTGATGGGTAAGGCGTTACCTGATTTTCGTAACAGTGCCTGGAGAGAGTTTTTCAGCCACATTGCTGATCTTGACTGGCATGTCGAGTTGCATAGGGAGGTAAAGGATCTGCCGGGACTGATCCATCAATTGACGCCGTTCGGTTTGAAGTTGGTGATTGATCACTTTGGTCGGCCGGATGCCAATTCGGGCGTCGATCAGCCCGGCTTTTGCGAGTTACTGGAGTTGGGATCGAAAGGTTCGATCTGGATGAAGGTATCGGGAATCTATCGTTTGGGAGGTACGCCGCAACAGAACATCAATTTCGCTCGAATGGCATTACCGCTGCTGGAACAAAGTTTCGGCCTTCGCCAGTTGGTGTGGGGCAGCGACTGGCCGCATACGCAGCATGAGCAAAGCATCGGTTTCAGCACCGTAGTCGATCAGTTGCAAGCCCTGGAGTGTTCGACGCAGGTTAGCTATTCGTTGCTGGTGCAAGTCCCTCGAAGGTTATTCGGTTTTGCGAAAGGCGAAAGCTGAAATTTACGCCTGCATTTGCAGATGACCATTCATCTCACCCATTTAAACGAATACATACAGAACATTCGAAGTGCGACCGTTGCAGTAAAACCTATCGTGGCTCATCGAGAAGTTCTGTGTAATAGCAGCATATTCCAATTACAAGAGAGTAGATTCCATGAACACGTCATCCAATGCCGAAGTTGAAAGCACCCAAACGATGTTTGGTTTATTGCGTGCGCCGACAGGCGTTACGGTTTCAAACTTCTCTTTCAAATCTGAGTGCAGTTTGAGCGCCAGCCCAACCGAGATCCTTTCATGACTCCCTTAGATGTAGACCTCTTACTGACCGCATTGGTGAGCGTCCTGGTGCTGGTGGCGCTCATCGTGTCGCGTCTCAAAATGCACCCGCTCCTGGCCTTGCTAGTAGTTTCCGTTGGCGTTGGCTTTGCAACCAGTATGGAACCAGAAACCATAGTCTCCCACTTGATCACCGGCGTCGGAAAGACACTGGGGGCAGTAGGGGTCGTAATCGCGCTTGGAGCGATGCTAGGCAAAATCCTTGCTGACGCAGGCGTCACAGAGCAGGTCGCCGAGGTCATCCTCAAGCGAACATCGGATCGGATGATACCTTGGGCCATGATGATGGTTGCATTTGTAATTGGCATTCCCATGTTTTTCGAGGTGGGCTTGGTGATCATGCTGCCGCTGATATTCAGCGTGGCGCGAAAGCTGGAAAGCCAGGCTCGCTTCAAAGGTTCAGCCTATGTGTATGTGGGTGTTCCGGTGATTGCGGCACTTGCAGCCATGCACGGGATGGTACCGCCGCACCCTGGCCCCTTGACGGCCATCGCCGCGCTCAAAACCTCGGTTGGGCCCACAATGCTCTATGGCTTCCTTGCGGCTATTCCTGCAATGATTTTAGGCGGCCCGCTTTATGGCGCATTCATTTCGCCGCGCATGAGCACTCGGCCCGATCAGGTTTTGCTAGATCAGTTCACCCTGGCTGAAAAAGCCGACGATCAACCAAGCACCAGCGTATGCCTTGGCGTGCTGGCAGCCTTGCTACCGGCGATCCTGATGCTGATTCATGCCGTCGCTGAGATGGTATTACCCAAGGACAATGCGATCCTGAAAATGGCTAGTTTCTTGGGCAATCCCCTGATCGCCATGCTCCTGGGCGTGCTGTTCGCAGGGGCAAGTCTGGTACTCGCGCGGGGCGGCGATGCGGGGCAATTGCGCGAATCCCTGGGCAAGAGCCTCAAGCCAATCGCCTCAATCATCATGATCATCGCCGGCGGTGGTGCCTTTCAGGAGCTGTTGACCAGCGCCAAGGTGGGCGATGCCATTGTGCACCTGACTCAGCAGTCTGCGTTCCCTCCGCTGATCTTGGGTTGGTTGATCGCGATGTTGCTCTCGGTATCTACCGGTTCTGCCACTGTCGGTATCGTTGGTGCTGCTGGCTTGCTGGCGCCGCTTGCAGGTGCTGATCCCAGCCTCAACCTGCCTCTGCTTGCCTTGTCCATAGGCTGCGGCTCGCTGTTCTTCAACTATGCGAACCATGCGGGCTTCTGGATGGTGAAGGAATCCTTCGGCATGACTATGGGCGAAGCCACCAAGACCATTTCGGTGGTTCAATCCATCGTAGCCGTGGTCGGTTTGATTGTGGTGTTGATGTTGAATGCGGCTGTCACGGTGGTTTGAGTCAGGATCTGTTCGCAGTTAGTAACCCTGCCCGAACGAGTTAGCCGAGGGGGGGAGATAGAGTTACGCTCCACAGGGTGTTTTACTCGGCTCTAACCCTAAAGTGTCGGCACGCGTAAGCCCCGACAGGTGAAGGTCTACAAAAAACCTCACACAGGCGAAGTTGTAGAAACGAAGGGCCCTTCAAGGGCCCTTTGTTGTATGCGCTTTCGAAATTGTAAGGCCGAATTAAGCTTAGCGCGCTGCTAATGCCGAGTAGCTGTTCATCAGGTTGCGATAATTCGGAATGCGCTGGGACAGCAGGTTACCCAGGCCTTCGATGTCGTTGCGCCAGTCGCCCTGCAATTCGCAAGCTACCGAGAACCAGTTCATCATTTGCGCACCTGGCGTGGCTCATGGTGAAATCCTTTATCGATGCGAGTTAGAGGTGTCGTTCAACATGGGCTCAGATTAATGATCTATGAAAAAAGGAAAAGAGGGTGGAAACGGTTTTACTGACAACTCAGGAGAGACAACACCTCAGAGCCTACGCATGTGGTCTGTCCCGGTATTAGTAGAGTGAAGAGGGGGCAGGAACGATAACGGCGGAGGTCGAGATCGTAGACCAAGATGTCGACTACGCGAACCGGATTGGCATCGTGGGCATAGTCATCAAGGCTCTCGGGAAGTAAAGGTGTCTTGGCCTCGATGTTCACATTGGATAAAGCGCTTCAGAGGCGATCCCTGCGACGAAACCCTCAAAAACCATAGCAAGTGTTCGCGACGGCGTTTTTACACACTCTGGGCCAGATCATTCAGAAACCGTCAGAATGCCTTTTTCCTGCCTCGCGCCCACGACTTTGTTGATTAGTTCATCCCAAGGTGGCGTTGAAGGGAACAGCTCAATCAGAAATGCGAGGAATGCCTGTCAAATCCAAAATCGGCTTTAGGGGCGCAGATGATTTCACGGGTGGTTCGGGCTTGGACCTATCCACCGTCGAACGTGTTGTAGATCACCTTGGATGGGGCATTCGACATGAGCCCAATCCGAATGGCGGTAGCCGCTTCACCTTGCAGCTTCCCGATAGCGTGTAGTTTTCCATCGACAGTAAAATCGACACACCGCACGCACATAGGTTGATTCATCAGAGATCGTCCTGCATTGAATGAAAGGGACACTGGACTAATCTTGAAACATAATGTTACGTGTAATGTATATTATGTTAAATGATGTGTCATGTCATAGATGTTCATGTGTCAGCCTAAACCACTGATTCGACAAACCTGCTAGCGCCGTTGCCCATACTCATTCGAGATTGAACGACGCTTTGAAAGCCATATCATCAATGTTCGTCCCGACCACGCTCGTTACCGCAGCCTGACAGATACGCAACTCCAGATCCTTTGATCCACTCATTTCGGAACGCCAAGCGCCGGATGATTTGCAGGACTGCTCATACCTACAGCGCAATTATGGATTCGCGCTCAGAAAGTATGATTTGAAGGCGATCAAAGTTAAGTCGTCGACATTCAGTCTCGGTGCCTTCTCGAGACTCATAGGTAGTCTTCAGACGTAGTTTCTCTTCCCTACCATAGATGTTGAAACCTTGCGGTACAGTCTGGCAGTAGAAGCGCGCTCCGTTACGCATTGATCCTGTTTCTGTTTGGATTGTAGGAACAACAACGAATCTCAAAATTTTCAGGCCCTCTCCTATATTGTCTTGCGGTTTGGTGCTCGCCGCGGTAATCGATAGGCATTCCAACAACAATTTGACGTGGAGCAGCAACGCTTGGAATTGAGACAACTGCGATATTTCGTAAAAATCCTCGAACACGGCAGCTTGGGACGCGCAGCTCTTGAACTGGACGTCGGCGTATCAGCCCTTAGCCAACAGATCGCGAAACTTGAAAGTGAGCTGTCAACCCGCCTCCTTAATCGCACCACTACTGGCGTCACACCTACCAGCTCCGGTATGGCGTTCCTGCACCATGCCCAGCTGTGTTTGCGGCAAGCCGAAAATGCGATCATGGCCGCTCACCGTGGGCGAATGAGTGGGTACGTCACCGTCGGAATGGCGCCCACGACTTCCACTGTTCTTGCCCTGCCATTGATCAACGCGATGCGAGAGCGTTACCCGGATATTCAATTGCACCTGGTCGAAATGCTATCCGGGCATTTGGCCACGCAACTCAATGCTCGCCAGATCGACCTGGCCATTCTGTTTCAACTCGAAGGTGGTAAGCGCTGGAGCGTGACACCGCTGCTCGACGAAAAACTATTTGTCATCAGCTCACCGCACCTGCCCCACGCACCACAAGGAACCAGCGTGCAACTGGCGGATCTGGGGCAACTTCCACTGGTAATGCCGAGTGCGCAACACGGTTTGCGTTCTACGCTGATGGTTGCGTTTGAACGTTCGGGATTGGCTCCCAACATCATCATGGAAGTGGATGGTCTTGCCGTATTGATGAACGCCGTACGCGCGGGTCATGCTGCCACCATCCAGCCCGGTGCGGCAGCAGCGCTCAAAGGTGAGTCGGGACTTTCAGTGGTGGAAATTTCCGATGCTCACGTAGGTCGACGAAACCTGCTGGCGACACTGCCTGATGATGAGCTGTCTCCCGCTGCTCTGGCGGCGCGACTGGTCATCACCGATGTCGCTCGACAGTTGGTCGTTGATCAACAATGGCCGGGAGCATCGTGGATTGAGGACGTCGCGTCATGATCCCGGCGCACCCTCTTCCCGGTTTCCAATACTGAGGTGTCCGCGCCAAAGCCTTTATGAAAACTAAACACCCCCATTCATTTCGCGCCTTTCGACAATAAGCTGACAGCTCTACCTTCCCCCCACTCGCGAGGAGCACTTCGTTCATGCCTCCTTGCGATTGAGGAGTGATGATGATCGACGTATTAGTAATTGGCGGCGGCAATGCCGCCTTGTGTGCAGCGTTGATGGCGCGAGAGGCTGGTGCTAGCGTGATGCTGCTGGAGGGCGCACCGAAAATCTGGCGTGGTGGCAACTCGCAACACACACGAAACCTGCGATGTATGCACGACGAACCGCAAGATGTGTTGGTCGATGCCTATCCCGAAGAAGAATATTGGCAGGATCTGCTGAAAGTCACCGGTGGGATTACTAACGAAAAGCTTGCACGTATTGTCATCCGCGCCTCGTCGAACTGCCGTGACTGGATGCGCTCCCATGGTGTGCATTTTCAGCCGTCGTTGTCTGGTGCCCTACATGTTGCGCGCACCAATGCGTTTTTCATGGGCGGCGGCAAAGCGTTGGTTAACGCGTACTTCCGCAGCGCCGAGCGGCTGGGTGTGAAGATCAGCTACAACGCTCAAGTCACCGACATCGAGTTGAAGGACGGAGCATTCGTCGCAGCCCACATCGGTGAACGTGAGGTCAATGGTCAGCGTTTGCCCGCCGAGCGGATCCAGGCCAAGACGTGCGTTCTGGCGGCTGGCGGTTTCGAGTCGAACCGCGAGTGGCTCCGTGAGGCTTGGGGCCAAAACGATCGCGGAGAATGGCCGTCAGACAATTTTCTGATTCGCGGGACACGCTTCAATACTGGTGTACTGCTTCGGCGCATGCAGAGCTTGGGCGCCGATTTTATCGGTGACCCAACCCAAGCGCACATGGTGGCCATCGACGCCCGTGCGCCCCTGTATGACGGTGGTATCTGTACCCGTATCGATTGCGTATCGCTGGGCGTGGTGGTCAATCGCGACGGCGAACGCTTTTATGACGAAGGCGAGGATTTCTGGCCCAAGCGCTATGCGATCTGGGGCCGCCTGGTGGCGGGTCAACCCGGTCAACAGGCCTACTCGATCATCGACCAACAAGCCCTCGGCCGTTTCATGCCTCCGGTGTTTCCGGGCACTAAAGCCAACTCCCTGCAAGACCTGGCCCGCCAGTTGAAGCTTCCCGTGACGCAATTTGTCAAAACCATCGAGGAATATAACGCAGCCTGCTGCGTTGGCACGTTCGACCACACCGCGCTGGACAATTGCCACACCGAAGGTTTGACACCCGCCAAAACCCATTGGGCCCGCCCATTGGTAAAGCCCCCCTTCTGTGCCTACCCACTTAAGCCAGGCGTGACCTTCACCTATCTGGGGCTGGCTACCGACGATACCGCCGCCGTTCACTTCAACGGCGAGGCTAGCCCCAACCTGTTTGTCGCAGGAGAAATGATGGCGGGCAACGTATTGGGCAAGGGCTATACCGCCGGCATCGGCATGGCCATTGGTACCGCATTCGGTCGCATCGCCGGTGTGCAAGCCGCGGCTGCGGCCGGCTTCCTGACCCCTTCCTCCACGGAGCCCCAACATGCAGCTGTTTGATCCCAAGGCACCGGGTAATTTGATTCCCGTACTCAACCTTGATGAAAGCGAAGTTCAGCGACAAATGACCGTTTGCAATGCCTGCCGTTACTGCGAGGGCTTCTGCGCTGTATTCCCGGCCATGACAAGGCGTCTGGAGTTTTCTCAGGCGGATATCCATTACCTGGCGAACCTTTGCCATAACTGCGGTGCGTGCCTGCATGCCTGTCAGTACGCTGCCCCTCACGAATTCGTAATCAATGTGCCCAAGGCCATGGCCAAAGTCCGCCTCGACACTTATACCGAGTACGCCTGGCCACAGGTGATGGGCACACTATACCGACGCAACGGACTGACTCTGGCACTGTCCGCCGGTGCCGGGCTGGCACTGTTCCTGTGTCTCACGTTGATGGTGATGGGCAACCTGTTCACGGCGATGCCCGGGGGAAATTTCTACGGGATCTTCCCGCACAACACCCTGGCCGTAATGTTCGGTGCAGTTTTCGGATTCGCGGTACTCGCGTTAACCCTTGGCGCGCGGCGCTTCTGGCGCAATGTTTCACCGGCCGACGCGCCCGCGCAGGAAAAAACCGCTGCTGCACTGGAAGCCACGGCCAACGTCGCCCGGCTCAAATTTCTGGACGGTGGCCATGGCGAGGGCTGCAATAACGCTGATGATCGATTCACCTTGTGGCGGCGGCGCTTCCACCACTTCACCTTCTACGGCTTCATGCTGTGCTTCGCCGCCACTGGGGTCGCCACGCTCTACCATTTCCTGCTGGACTGGTCGGCGCCCTACCCCGTCTTGAGCTTGCCGGTGATGCTGGGCATCAGCGGTGGGCTCGGGTTGCTGGTCGGCCCTGCGGGTCTGTTGTGGTTGAACCTGCGTCGCAACCCCGAACACGGCGACGAAAACCAGAAACCCATGGATCGCGGCTTTATCGCACTGCTGTTCCTGGTCAGCGCCAGCGGCCTGGCACTCCTGGCGTTCCGTGAAACCGCAGCCTTGGGCCTGTTCCTGGCAATCCATCTCGGCCTGGTCATGGCGTTTTTCCTGACAATGCCCTACAGCAAATTCGCCCATGGCATCTTCCGCAGCGCCGCGCTGCTCAAGTACTCCATCGAAAAACGCCAACCCAACCCGATCAACGCAGGTAGCGACTGATCGGCGATCCATTCATTCCAAAAACAATATTGATCACCACGGTAGCCATGATGAAAACAACAACTCAAGACACCCGATCCAAGGGGTCGAAACTGGGCGCCATCCTGCGGGTCACTAGCGGCAATTTTCTCGAACAGTTTGACTTCTTTCTGTTCGGGTTTTACGCGACCTACATCTCCCAGACGTTCTTTCCTACCACCAGTGAGTTCGCCTCGCTGATGATGACCTTCGCCGTATTTGGCTCAGGATTTCTGATGCGGCCGCTGGGCGCTATCGTGCTGGGGGCGTACATCGACAAGGTAGGGCGGCGCAAGGGATTGATCGTGACGCTGTCGATCATGGCCGCGGGCACGGTCTTGATCGCCTTGGTTCCGGGCTACGCCAGCATAGGCATCGCAGCGCCGATATTGGTGTTGCTCGGGCGACTGTTGCAGGGATTCTCCGCAGGTGCGGAAATGGGTGGTGTTTCCGTGTACCTGGCTGAAATCGCCACGCCCGGACGCCGGGGTTTCTATACCAGTTGGCAGTCGGCCAGCCAACAAGTGGCGATCATTCTTGCGGCTGCGTTGGGCTATACGATTAACGCGTCCATGGAGGCAGCCGACGTTGCAGCCTGGGGCTGGCGTATCCCATTCTTCATTGGTTGCCTGATTATCCCGTTCATCTTCATCATTCGTCGCTCGCTACAGGAAACCGATGCGTTCAAAGCACGCGCGCACCACCCAAGTGCCAATGAAGTGTTTCGCTCGATGCGAGACAACTGGCGAACAGTGCTGGCGGGTGGCTTGCTGGCTTCAATGACCACCACCACTTTCTATCTGATTACCGTCTACACCCCCACCTTCGGAAGGACTGTCCTGAACCTGAGCACCACCGACAGTCTGGTGGTCACGCTCTTCGTCGGCCTGAGCAACTTCATTTGGTTGCCCATCGGCGGCGCACTCTCCGACCGCATCGGCCGTCGCCCCTTGTTGCTGGCGATTTCCTTACTGTGCCTGTTCACCGCTTATCCCGCCATGCATTGGCTGGCCGCGGCGGCAAGCTTTGAACGCCTTCTCGCCGTGCTGTTGTACTTTTCTTTCTTCTTTGGCATTTACAACGGCGCGATGGTTGCGGCTTTGACTGAGGTGATGCCTCAGAACGTACGAGTCGTGGGATTTTCTCTGGCATTCAGTTTGGCGACCGCTTTTTTTGGCGGTTTCACACCGGCCGTATCCACAATCCTAGTGCAGGCAACCGGTGACAAGGCGTCGCCTGCCTACTGGCTGATGTTTGCCGCTTTGTGTGGTTTCACAGCGACGACGATCTTGTATCACCGGCAAAAGGCAGTGACAGTCAACGCTTGATCAACGAGAGGTTTCGTTGGAGCTCTGGTTTTTTAGCTGAATAAATCGCTCTACCTTGCCTGCATTGACTCGCCTTTCGTATCAATGCAGGCCTGCCACGCACCTGTCCTGTCCAACACCCTGCCCCCATCGTCCTGATAAAACGCTGGGCAGGCGCGATTGATTCGGTTGGTAGCCATACACTGGCCAACGTCTGTGCCAGCACTTGTTATGGAGGCACCGTTGCGGCATGCGGACTCGCACAAGGGATGGACTTAGCTGCTAGCGTTGCCCCCTTCATTTTGCGTGGCGTGACGTTGGCTGGTATCGACAGCATGATGCGTCTGCGTAGAGATCGGATCGCAGCCTGGGATCGTCTGGTACGAGATCTGGATCTTTTCGTACTGAAAGACATCACCCGCGAAATTAGCTTGGGCCAAGTCGTCCAAACAGCAAATCAACTGCTTGCCGATTTGTGCAAATCCAGGCATGCACTCAGAGTCTAGTGATGTTACCAGTAGCTTCGACAATAGTGACCGCACCACCTCAATTCCATCGATGTCAGCCTGCGCGGATGGATGTGAATAGGCCCGGTTTACCTTCCGAAATTTCCATACAAAGACGTTCTGCTGCCTGAACCACTGTGCTAGCCCAAGAGCTCTATACGGCCTTTAACGAATGATATCGACACCGCCCATATAGGGTTTGAGCACCTCCGGCACACGGATAGATCCGTCCGCCTCCTGGTAGTTTTCCAATACCGCGACCAAGGTGCGCCCCACCGCCAGCCCAGAACCGTTGAGGGTGTGCACTAGCTCCGGCTTACCGGTTTCTGGGTTGCGCCAGCGCGCTTGCATGCGACGAGCCTGGAAGTCACCGCAGTTGGAGCAAGAGCTGATCTCTCGGTATTTGTCCTGGCTCGGCACCCAGACTTCCAAGTCGAAGGTTTTGACGGCGCTAAAACCCATGTCGCCGGTGCACAGAACCAAAACACGGTATGGCAATTTGAGCGCCTGCAACACACGCTCGGCACAAGCTGTCATGTCTTCCAAAGCCTCCATGGACTTCGCAGGCTCAACCACCTGAACCATCTCGACCTTGTCGAACTGATGCTGTCGGATCATTCCTCGAGTGTCACGGCCAGAAGCACCTGCCTCGCTGCGAAAGCATGGGCCGTAGGCGACAAATTTGAGGGGCAATCGTTTTGCATCGAGAATCTGCCCAGCCGCCAGATTGGTCAATGGGACTTCAGAAGTAGGGATCAGATAGAAGTCAGCCTCACCTTCACGGGAGATCTTGAAGAGGTCTTCCTCAAACTTCGGCAGTTGGCCGGTGCCCTGAAGAGCAGACGCATGAACCATGTAGGGGATGTAGGTTTCCTCATAGCCATGCTGTGAGGTGTGCAGGTTGATCATGAATTGCGCCAGTGCGCGGTGCAGGCGCGCAATCGGGCCGTGCAAAACGGAAAAGCGAGCGCCAGCCAGCTTGGCTGCGGCCTCAAAGTCCAGACCTCCGCTGATTTCACCCAACGCTACATGGTCTTTGATCTCGAAATCGAACACACGCGGAGTGCCCCAGCGGCGAACTTCTACGTTGTCATCCTCATCGGAGCCGATTGGTACGCTGGCGTCCGGTAGGTTGGGAACGGCCAGAACGATATCGTCCAGTTCTGCCTGAATGCTATCCAGTTCGTTTTTGCCAGATTCAAGTTCATTGGCCACGCGCTCGACGTCAGCCATCAAGGGAGCAATGTCTTCGCCCTTAGCCTTTGCCTGTCCAACAGATTTTGAGCGGGCATTACGCTCTGCTTGCAATTTCTCGGTGCGGGTCTGCACCGCTTTTCGGCGCTCTTCCAGTGATTCTATGCGCGCGACATCCAGGCTAAAGCCACGGGAGGCAAGACGATCCGCCACTTCCTGAGTTTGGCTACGTAATTGTTTGGAATCGAGCATATTGGTTTCTCTCAGCGTGAGGGTGGTTTTGGAGTCCAGCCGTGAATAAGCGAGTCCAGCTGATAGGCGGCAGAGTCAATACGTAAGACTTAAGCTCGAACCAAATAAAAAGGGTTTCCCGATTACTCAGGAAACCAAGCGCAGAACACGTGACCGAAGGTGACCAAACCAAAAGACCGGCTCGAACGGAGAGACGGATCTTTCATCACGAGCCCTGACAAAAACTATCAAAGTCGAAATCCAGTAAGGCAGTCGACTCAGTGAATGATTTGGCTCAAGAACAAGCGTGTACGCGAATTCTGCGGAGTATCGAAGAAGTCGTTCGGCGCGGCCTGTTCGACGATTTCACCCTTGTCCATGAAGATCACGCGGTTGGCCACGGTACGGGCGAAGCCCATTTCGTGGGTCACGCAGAGCATGGTCATGCCGTCTTCGGCCAGGCCGATCATGGTGTCCAACACCTCTTTCACCATCTCCGGGTCGAGTGCCGACGTCGGTTCGTCGAACAGCATGATTTTCGGTTTCATGCACAGGGCACGGGCAATCGCCACACGCTGTTGCTGACCACCGGACAGTTGCCCCGGGTATTTATGCGCCTGCTCTGGAATGCGTACGCGTTCCAGGTAATGCATGGCGATTTCTTCGGCCTTGCGCTTGGGCATCTTGCGTACCCACATCGGTGCCAGGGTGCAGTTCTGCAGAATGGTCAGGTGCGGGAACAGGTTGAAGTGCTGGAACACCATGCCGACTTCACGGCGGATCGCTTCGATCTGCTTGAGGTCGTTGGTCAGTTCCACGCCATCGACCACGATGCGGCCCTGCTGGTGTTCTTCCAGGCGATTGAGGCAACGGATGGTGGTGGACTTGCCGGAACCCGACGGGCCGCACAGTACGATACGTTCGCCCTGTTTGACGTTCAGGTTGATGTCTTTCAAGACGTGGAACTGGCCGTACCACTTGTTCACGCCCTGCATCTGAATAATGCCTTCAGGGCTCACAGGCTTTTTGATCGCTTCACTCATGGAGATACTCCTAACGCTTGTGGCCAGTGTCCAGCTTGCGTTCCAAATGCATGGAATAGCGGGACATACCAAAACAGAAAATCCAGAACACCAGGGCCGCAAACACATAGCCTTCAGTGGCCATGCCCAGCCATTTCGGGTCGGCGGCGGCTTGCTTGACGCTGTTGAGCAGGTCGAACAGGCCGATGATGATCACCAGGCTCGTGTCCTTGAACAGTGCAATGAAGGTGTTGACGATGCCAGGGATCACCAGCTTCAGGGCTTGCGGCAGAATCACCAGGCCCATGCTGTGCCAGTAACCGAGGCCCATCGCCGCGGCTGCTTCGTACTGACCTTTGGGGATCGCTTGCAGACCGCCACGCACCACTTCGGCGATGTAGGCCGACTGGAACAGGATCACGCCGATCAGCGCCCGCAGCAGTTTGTCGAAGTTCATGCCTTCGGGCAGGAACAACGGCAACATCACCGACGACATGAACAGCACCGTGATCAACGGCACGCCGCGCCAGAATTCGATGAAGGTCACGCAGACCACTCGAATCGCCGGCATGTTCGAACGACGGCCCAGGGCCAGCACTATACCCAGCGGCAATGCGCCGACGATACCGACGGTAGCGATCACCAGGGTCAGCATCAGGCCGCCCCACTGACTGGTCGCAACGTTGGTCAGGCCGAAGATGCCGCCGTGCAACAGGAAGTAAGCAATGAACGGATACAGCAACAAAAAGCTCAGGCCATACACTGCTTTACGGTGAAAGCGCGAGATGAACAACGGTGCCACGCCGATGACCGCCAGACACACCGTCAGGTCGACTCGCCAGCGCAGTTCCGGTGGGTAATAACCGTACATGAACTGGCCAAAGCGCTGTTGGATGAACACCCAACAAGCACCCTCCTTGGTGCAGTCTGCGCGGGTAGTGCCCATCCAATTGGCATCCAGGATTGCCCAATGCAGAATCGGTGGCACGATCAGGTAGATCAAATAGAACGCGAGCAAGGTCAGCAGGGTATTCAGCCAGCTAGAAAACATGTTGGCGCGCATCCACGCCACCGGCCCGAAGACTTTGCTCGGTGGCAGCATGTCGGGTTTGAAAGTATGCGAACTCATGGACGCTTCCTCACCGCTCAATCAGCGCAATGCGCTTGTTGTACCAGTTCATCAGCAGGGAAATGCTGATACTGATCGCCAGGTACACGCTCATGGTGATGGCAATGACTTCGATCGCCTGGCCGGTCTGGTTCAGCACCGTACCGGCAAACAACGACACCATCTCCGGATAACCGATACCGGCCGCCAGCGAGGAGTTTTTCGCCAGGTTCAGGTATTGGCTGGTCAGCGGCGGAATGATCACGCGCAGGGCTTGCGGGATGATGACTTTACGCAAGGTCGGCCTTGGTCTCAGACCCAGAGAACGGGCTGCTTCGGTCTGGCCATGACTGACCGACTTGATGCCCGATCGCACGATTTCGGCGATGAACGCTGCCGTGTAAACGGTGAGCGCCAGGGTCAGCGCCAGCAACTCCGGGATCAACACCCAACCGCCAACAAAGTTAAAGCCTTGTAGCTTCGGCATTTCCCAGTGCAGCGGCGCACCAAAGATCAATGCGCACAACGCAGGGATCACCAGGAACATCGCCAGGCCTACCCAGAATTTGTGGAACGGTACGCCGGTCTCTTCGAAACGCTTGTTGGCCCAGCGGCACATCAGCACGATCGCGACAATGGCCACGACGATGCTCGCCACAAACGGCCAGAAACCGTTCGCTATCAACGCTGCCGGCATGTTCAGGCCGCGGCTGCTGACGAAGAAGGTGTCGCCGAAGTTATGACTATTGCGCGGCCCAGGCATGGTGAGAAACACCGCGAAGTACCAGAACAGGATTTGCAGCAGCGGCGGAATGTTACGGAAGACCTCGACATAAACCGTCGCCATCTTGGCAATGATCCAGTTCTTCGACAGTCGTGCCACACCGACGATGAAACCGAGGATCGTCGCCAGGATCACGCCGATGAAGGTTACTAGCAGCGTATTCAACAAACCTATGACAAAAACACGCGCGTATGAATCGGCCTCTTTATAAGAAATCAGATGCTGCGCGACCCCAAAGCCAGCACTATTTTCAAGAAATGCAAACCCAGAAGTGATTCCGCGATGCACAAGGTTTGTGTACGTATTTTGGTAGAGAGTCCATCCCATCGTCACCACTGCTGCAACGATCAGGATCTGGAAGAGTAATGCGCGCGCAACAGGATCATTAAATGACGCCAGGCGCTTTGAGCCATTGTTCATTTGCATATGTACACCGGCAGGACAGATAAGAAAACGCCCGGCCTAAGACCGGGCGCAATAGACTTAGCGAACAGGTGCCGCGTACTGAATGCCGCCTTTGCTCCACAGCGCGTTAAGCCCACGCTTGATCTTCAAGTCACTGCCATCACCGAGGTTTCGCTCGAACGACTCACCATAGTTGCCTACCTGCTTGACGATCTGGAAAGCCCAGTCGTTCGGCAAATTCAAATCTTTACCCAACGTTCCTTCGCCTCCTAGCAGCCGCGCAACATCAGGATTGTTAGTGCCCTGCTTTTGCTCGGCCACATTTTTGGAGGTGACGCCCAACTCTTCAGCGTTGAGCATTGCATTTAACGTCCAGCGCACCACCGTAAACCACTCCTCATCACCTCGTCTTACGGCAGGAGTAAGGGGTTCTTTTGAGATGACTTCCGGTAGTACGACATAGTCATCAGGAGTCGCGAGTTTCAATCTCTGACCATACAGCTGCGATTGATCAGACGTCAGCACGTCGCAGCGCCCAGCTTCGAGCGCCTTGAAGCTCTCGTCAGAAGTATCAAATGAGATAGGGGTAAATTTCAGTTTGTTCGCACGGAAATAGTCTGCGAGGTTCAGCTCGGTAACTGTCCCCGCCTGGATGCAAAACGTTGCGCCATTCAACTCTTTGGCACTCTTCACACCCAGTTTTTTATTGACCAAAAATCCTTGGCCATCGTAGTAGCTGACGCCTGTAAACAGAATGCCCATGGAGCCATCCCGTGAGGACGTCCAGGTGGTACTGCGGGACAGCAGATCCACTTCGCCGGACTGTAGCGCCGTGAAGCGTTCTTTGGCGGTGAGCTGAGAGTATTTGACCTTGCTCGCATCACCAAAGACCGCCGCCGCCACTGCACGGCATACGTCTACGTCGAAACCGGCAAAAGCCCCCTTGGCATCCACAAAGGAAAACCCTGGAAGTCCATCACTGACTCCGCACTGTACAAAGCCTTTTTTCTTCACGTTATCCAGCGTCACGCCAGCACTGGCATTAGCGGACAATAAAGTCATCAGGGTGATGCCAACCAGACCACCACAGACTTTGATCAGCTTGTTTTCTTTTTTCATTTTAATGCTCCAGAAATGTCACGAGTAAATCCAGGCCGCACGATGCCGACGCACCGAAACCGGACGGAATTTTGAACAGCGATGTGGAGGGCAGAAAACAAGATGGACGCCGTCAGGGCACCCGGTATGCGCAGTAAGCGCTTATGGAAAGTGGCATCGTAGGCCCTCTTTTTATTGTTTTAAAAAGGCCCCGGTGTGACGGGGCAAAAACGCTTTCAAATACCGTAGCCCCTGCGCTAAGTCAGAAAAAGCGAATATTTTTTCAATATCACGTAAGCAAAACTAATGATTTTGTGGGAAGGACAAGGCACACGAAGTGACATCCGCGCGTCGAGGCACTTGGCGGTTGGCGGTTGGCGGGGATAGGGCTTGAGATACTGACCCTCTGAGAGGATCAGGTGGCTGGAGGATCAGCGAAAATCAGTTGTATGAGCATAAATGCTTTGAATGAATGCCTGGAGCGCTGGGCTTTTCTTCTCACCCTTGCGGAACGCTACGAAAATCCTGCGTCGAATTTCGGGAACCAGCCGACAGACCCGTGCATCTTGCAGGTCGAAGCTGGCTCGTAATTCGGGGAAGATGGCAATTGCGCAGCCTTCGCGGATCAAGGAGAGAGCAACTTCGAACCCCTTACAGCGCGCAATGATGTGGGGTGTGAAACCAGCGCTCTGACACGCATCAGTCAACACGCGAGTGTAGGTACTGGAAGCCGTATCTATCACCCAGTGCTCGCCACTCAGATCACCCAGCGTGACCTCTTCCTTGTTTGCTAGCCGATGATTGGGAGACATCATCACATTAAAGACATCCTCAATCAGCGGGATGGTTTCGATGCCCGGATCAAGAAGGCCGGGGGGAATATTGAGATCGTCGATTAGCGCAACATCCGTTTGCCAGCTTCTCAACGCATTTAACCCCTCCTCCGGCTCCATCTCGTCAAATTGCACCGTCAACTGAGGATGTGTGGCGCTCAGCGCGCGCATGGTCTTAGGAATAAAGGCTGCTGCCACTGAGGGAAAGGCCGCTACCCGAAGTTCGCCTGCAACGACTTCCTTGAGCTCCGCCATGTCTGCACGGGCCGACTCAAGTTCCGTAAAAATGCGATTTGCCCGTTCAACCAGCATACGACCGGCGATGGTCAGGTTAACCCCCCGTCCCCGCCGTTCGACCAGGTCGATTCCGACTTCCTGCTCCAAAAGGGAAATTTGCTGGGACACAGCGGATGGAGATACATGAAGTGCCTCCGCTACCGCCGCCATGGTTTTGCGAATGGATAACTCCCTCAATGCGCGCAATCTACCGATATCCATGAGCTTTTGTCCCTCCACCTAACAGAGTCAATCAGTAAGAAACTCTAATGTAATATTGAAATATTATTCGCTTTTTCTCATCTTGGCCAAGGATTAGGGTATGAAAAAACCAAGACGGGAACCGCAGCAATGACCAAGTCCTATTTCCACGCTCACCTTGCAGCACGCGATCCGCTGATCTTCAACGCGCTTGAAGATGAAAAGAAACGCCAGCAAGGGCAGATCGAACTCATCGCCTCCGAAAACTCTGTAAGCCTTGCATCGCTGGACGCCCTTGGGTCAGTCATCACCAACAAAACCGTCGAAGGCTACCCAGGTAAACGTTTCCACGGCGGTGCTGATTTTGCAGATATCGTCGAGCAAGCAGCCATTGATCGTGCGAAAGAGCTGTTCGGCTGCGAGTTTGCCAACGTCCAGCCGCATTCCGGGACGCAGGCCAACCAGGCGGTGTTTTTTGCTTTGCTGACACCTGGCGACGTGGTGCTGAGCCTTGACTTGGCATCCGGTGGCCACCTCAGCCATGGTGCAAAGCCCAACCAATCCGGTCGCTGGTTTACGATTGTTTCTTATGGAGTCGACCGCGAAACCGGGCGTATCGATTATGACAACGTCGAAAAGCTAGCTCTGGAACACAAGCCAAAACTGCTGATCGCTGGCGGCTCGTCCTATCCACGTGAAATCGACTTCGTTCGCATGCGTGAAATCGCCGACAAGGTGGGCGCGACTTACTTGGTCGACATGGCTCACTTCGCCGGTCTGGTTGCAGCACGTGTTCACCCTTCGCCGATCCCCTACGCAGATATCGTTACCTGCACCACGACCAAAACCCTGCGCGGTTCACGTGGCGGCTTGATCCTGACCAACAGAGAGGATCTGTTCAAAAAAATCCAGCCAGCCGTATTCCCTGGCGTACAAGGCAGTGCTCACCTGGCCACTATCGCTGGTAAGGCTGTATGCCTAGGCGAAGCACTGACCGATGAGTTCAAGACTTACGGCGCCAACGTCAAAGCCAACGCACGACTGCTGGCAGACGTTCTACAGAAACGCGGCGTGCGTATCGTCAGCGACGGCACTGATACCCATGTCGTATTGGTTGATGTCTCTTCTAAAGACCTGACTGGTCAGCAGTCCCAAGATGCGCTTTCTACGATCAACGTCACCTCAAACAAAAACCCGATCCCTTTCGACAGTGCAAAACCTTCGGAATGGAAAGGTCTTCGTCTGGGCTCCTCGGCGGGTACGACTCGTGGTTTTGGTGCGGTCGAGTTCGAGATCATCGGCAACCTGATCGCGGACATTTTCGAGGCTCAAGTAGCTGACGAGGCTACACGCGCCGCCGTTATTGCACGCAGCCAAGCAACTGTCGCCAAGCTGTGTGCTGCGTTTCCGATTTATGCCTGAGGTGACATTGGCGGTGGAGGACATTCTCTGCCGCCGGCCTCCTCTACTCCGCAGGAAAATAAAAAAATGAGCGTTACTCTCCCTAATGATCCAGCGCGGGAAGATGTCTTGGCGGGGCGTCCAGCACTATGGCTGAACCCCAACTTGAAACCTGATGGCATCTCCGACCCGTCGCTGCCAATTCGTTCAGCCCAGGTTAGCGAAGCCGAGGCAAACTGGCGGATCCTTGCACCTGTATTGAAGACCTGCTTTCCAGAACTAGAGGCTTCAAACGGGATGATTCTCTCCCAGTTGATCGAAGCGAAAGATCTGCGCAAAGCCCTGGGTTACGCAGGCCCCGAATACGGTCGAGTGTTCGTGAAGGCAGACAATGATCTGCCTGTCGCTGGCTCGATCAAGGCGCGTGGCGGTGTCTATGAAGTATTCATGTACGCCAAGCAGATGGCAGAGAAGCGTGGAATTCTCACACCAGGTGGCGACATCACCGTGCTTGCCAGTGCCCAGGCTCGAGCACTTTTCGCCCAGCACACCATCGCTGTGGGCAGTACCGGCAACCTGGGCCTGAGCGTGGGCATCGCCGCACGCGCGCTAGGATTCCGAGCCGTGGTTCACATGTCGTCCGATGCCAAACAATGGAAAGTCGACCGCTTGACTCGTCTTGGGGTTGAAGTGGTTCAGCATAAAGCTGATTACACCACTGCGGTTGAATGTGCCCGTATCGACGCCGAAGGCGATCCAACCATCTACTTCGTGGATGACGAACGCTCCGAAATGCTGTTTTTCGGCTACAGCGCAGCAGCAAGCGAGCTCGCGGCCCAATTGGAAGCAGCAGGTGTAACCGTAGATGAAGAGCATCCTCTTTTCATCTATCTACCGTGCGGTATCGGTGGAGCTCCAGGCGGCGCAGCCTATGGATTGAAGGCAATCTTCGGGGATGCTGCACACGCATTCTTCGTTGAGCCTGTCCAGTCGCCATGTGCGCTGGTGCACATGATGAGTGGTTCGAAAGAACTGGTATCCGTCTACGACGTTGGACTGACCAACCGTACCGAAGCCGACGGCATGGCAGTCGCGCGCATGTCGGCATTCGTTGCGGACGTAATGAAACCCATATTGTCCGGTGTCTTTACTGTGGCCGATGACGACCTGTTTCGCTGGCTCTGGATGGCCGAGACGACTCAGTCCATTCGTCTCGAACCTTCGGCAACCGCAGGATTCGCAGGGCCTGAGTTCATTGTCAAAAGTACGCAGGGTCGTGCTTACCAGGAAGCCCAAGGTCTGAAGGACAAGCTCGCCCAGGCTACTCACGTCGTCTGGACGACCGGTGGCGCCTTTGTACCCGAAGACCAGTTCAAACAGTTTCTGGAGCGTGGCGCGTCCTTGGTCAACGTTGATTAAGGAGTTTTTGCCAGGGTATGAACTTCATACTCCATTCACTCTAACTTGCGTCAAAAAACTATAACCACGCCAGTTTTTGATGTTGAGGTAAAGCTTCATGAATAATCCATTCCTGGCCGACCGTATCGACGGGAAAGGCTTCGCAGCTGATCTCGTTGAGAAGCTCACGGTTGACGTCGCAGATATCAAATCGAGAACCGGCCTTACACCCGGCCTGGCAGTTGTCCTTGTGGGTGAGGATCCGGCCAGCGGCGTATATGTAGGTGCCAAACACCGGCAAACTCTCGCAATTGGCATGGAGTCGTTTGTATACCGACTTCCAGCCGAAACAACTCAGAACGAGTTGATGGCGTTGCTTGAAAAGCTAAATGCTGCTTCGGAAGTCAATGGCATTTTGGTGCAGCTTCCCCTGCCTGCACACCTGAACACAAATGCCGTTATCAACGCCATTGATCCGGACAAAGACGTTGACGGCTTCCACATCTTGAACGCTGGCCGTCTCGCGACCGGTCAAGATGCCCTGGTTCCGTGCACTCCCCTCGGTTGTTTGATGATGCTCAAAGATCGACTCGGCAGCCTCGCAGGGCTTAACGCCGTGGTCGTGGGCAAATCCAACATTGTCGGCAAGCCCATGGCACAACTCCTGATGGGCGAGAACTGCACTGTCACAGTGGCGCATTCGAAAACCCAAGACGTACCCGCGCTCTGCCGCACCGCAGACATCTTGGTTGTCGCTGTAGGCCGCCCAGAGATGGTGAGGGGTGACTGGATCAAACCAGGCGCGGTCGTTATCGATGTCGGTATCAACCGAATTCATCGCGACGGGCGATCCCGGATTGTTGGTGATGTTGCATTCGAAGAAGCAGGGCATGCCTCGGCAATCACACCAGTTCCCGGTGGCGTTGGCCCAATGACGATCGCATGTTTGCTGGCCAATACCGTCACAGCATTCAAGCGTCAGCACCACATTGTTACCCATCAGGCAGTAGTTGCCGTTTAAGGTGATCTCAGATGAACAAAGCTAAAAATAACGTACTTCGTGTTACCTGTCCTTCGATCCGAGGCGTAACCGCTGATATTACTGCTTTCTTGTCTGGGCATGGTTGCAATATTCGTGACAGCGCCCAATTTGACGATGAGAGCACCAATCACTACTTCATGCGCATTACTTTCCGCTCTGAGGAAGGTTGCTCACTGCAGGATCTCGAAAGAGAATTCCAACCACTTGTAGAGAAATACAAGATGGATTACGAATTCTTTGATGAGCGTACCAAACGCAAAGTCATTTTGATGGTGTCGCGTTTCGGCCATTGCCTGAACGACCTGCTCTATCGCTGGAGCATCGGTGCCCTGCCAATCGACATCGTTGGCGTGATCTCAAACCACTTGGACTTCCAAAAGGTAGTAGAAGGCCATGGCATTCCTTATCACCTCATCAAGGTAACCAAGGAAAACAAAGCAGAGGCTGAAGCTGAGCAAATGCGCATCGTTCGCCAAACCGGCGCCGAGCTCATCGTTCTGGCTCGCTACATGCAGATCCTCTCTGATGAAATGTGCCAACAGATGTCGGGGCGGATCATCAATATCCACCACTCGTTCCTGCCATCTTTCAAAGGTGGTAGCCCATACAAGCAGGCTTTTGATCGTGGTGTGAAACTCATTGGCGCAACCTCACACTTCGTGACAGCTGACTTGGATGAAGGCCCGATCATCGAGCAGGATATCGTTCGCATTACTCATGCTCAGAGCCCTGAAGACTATGTTTCGTTGGGACGCGATGTTGAAAGCCAGGTTCTCGCACGCGCTATTCATGCCTATGTGCATGGCCGGGTTTTTCTAAACGATACCAAGACGATAGTGTTCCCGCCTTCGCCAGATTCCTATTCGTCTGAGACGATCGGTTGAAGTGTGTGTTTCAACCAATATCTAGACCATAAAATCTTGGATACCTGGCCAAACCCTTAGACGAAAGTGCCCCCTTGGGAGTATTCCCAAGGGGGCACTTTCATACAAAAAATCTGATCAATATCAAATCAAAATCCCATGAAAATAATTTAAAGCTTCGGCACTTTATTATCATCCCGCTCAACGTTGCACTAATAAAAACAAGGTGCGAGGCATACCAATGCAAGAATCTACATGGTTGTTAGGGGTTCTATTTACATCTATTGCGTTAATTATTTTTCTGATTATGAAAGTCAGGCTTCACGCATTCATAGCACTCGTGATCGCTTGTTTTGTGGTCGGTTTTGGTGCGGGAATGCCTGTTCCAAAAATTATAAGTACCCTTGAATCAGGCATCGGCGGAACACTGGGCTTCCTGATTGCGATAATAGGCCTCGGAGGCATACTTGGTAAAATTCTAGAAGAGTCCGGTGGAGCTGAACGACTCGCTAAAACACTACTCGACAACCTAGGTTCCAAACGAGCCCATTGGGTAATGGCTATTGTTGGGGCCATCGCAGGCATCCCAGTATTTTTCGAAGTCGGTTTTGTTCTCTTAATTCCACTTGTCTATGTCGTAGCGCGGGAAACAAAGATAAACACCTTGTTTTTGGGAATTCCTCTCGCCATATCCTTGATGACCATCCATTGCATTCTACCCCCGCACCCAGCCGCGATGGCCATTACTGTGATGATGGGGGCTGACGTTGGGACTGTGATCATCTACGGACTTTTGGTGGGCATTCCCACAATCATTGTTGCAGGGCCTATTTGGGTAAACCTTTACTGTGGGAGAGAAGCCTCAGCAAGTCAGCAAGTATTCCTGAAAGTTCAAGGAGAAAGCGTTGGCGCGGCGCGAACACTGCCAGGGTTCGGGATTACACTATTGACCATTGGCTTACCCCTCGTTCTCATGGTTTTTAAAACAGCTACCGCAAGCCTCCCTGATGGTATATGGGTAAAGTTGGCCGCACAGTTCGTTGGAAACCCTTTAATCGCGCTTATGCTTTCTGTGGGCTTTGCCTACTGGTCGCTTGGCTTACGTCAACGTCGCACCATGGTCGAGCTATTGGAACTGACTCAGCGTAGCTTTCCAGCCTTAGCCAATATCATCTTTGTTATCGGAGCGGGCGGCGCATTCAATGCTGTTCTGATCGAAAGTGGGGTGGGTAAAGCCATCTCGGGGCTTCTTGCAGGATCTGATATTAATTTGATTATCCTTGCCTGGTTTGTTGCGTGGCTGATGCACTTCGCAGTCGGCTCGGCGACCGTAGCAATGGTGAGCGCCGCGGGAATGATTCACCCAATGTTGGCTGCCGACCCTCACCTGAAGCCCGAGATTCTTGTTATCGCCATCGGTGCTGGCTCTATCGGCTGGGCACATGTCACCGACTCTGCTTTCTGGGTCGTGAAGGAATACTTAAATGTATCGCTCTCAGATGCATTGAAGAAATTCACAGGCGGGACGGTAGTAGCCTCCATCGTCGCTCTCCTCGCGACTCTACTTCTAAATTACACCATCAGTTGAATTCATTCTGAAGGTCATGCCATTGAAGGCGCCATTACTATCGCCTATTTGATGCCACAAGGAATTACGTCATCAAATAGGTTTCAGATCAGCGAGTCAGGCCTCATGAAAAATCACAAAATCTATCTCGGCCTGGGCAGCAATGTTGAGCGTGAAAGACACATCGAGATCGCTCTTACAATGCTGGAAGAGCATCTGGAAAATATCCGTTGCTCACCCGTTTATGAAAGCATTTCCCTTGACGGAGACCACCCGCCCTTTTACAACCTGGTGATGTCTGCGACCACTGATATCAACATTCGCGAACTCGTCGCATGGATCAAAGGAATCGAACACCTCCATGGTCGAAGGAGCGGGACGCAGCGGTTGATCACTCTCGATATTGATCTGCTCCTTTTTGACGGCCTGACTGGCGATATTGAAGGTGTCCAGCTGCCTAGAGCCGAAATTCAGACCCGCTCATTCGTGCTCTATCCTCTGCAGCTACTTGCACCTAAGCTGCATCTACCTGGGTGCAAAATCTCCTTGGCAGAGCTATGGCTAAAGCTCAAACCGGGCCCAGAACTGATACCTGTTCGCTACCCATTCGGCACTCCTCCCTTCCAGTACGCTCCGTTGTAACACCACCCCACCAGCTACACTCATTCGATACATTTCCACGCCGAGACTTCGACCATGGCGACCAAAACCGCAATCGTATTCGCTGGCGGCGGCAGCTTGGGTGCGGTGCAGGTGGGGATGTTGCGGGCCTTGGTCGAGGCCGATGTTCGATTCGACATGGTGGTTGGCGCTTCGGTAGGCGCTATCAACGGTGCCTACTTTGCCGCAAGGCCCGATTCCGATGGCGTCGAGGCGCTCGCCGGGTTCTGGCGTGGGCTGAGTAAAACGGACATCTTTCCCCTCTCCTGGCTCGACACCTGCAGAGGACTGCTCAAACGGCGTGGTTTTCTGTTGCAGCCGGCGGCCTTGCACCGATTGCTGGGTCAGGCACTGCCCATTCATCGCATTGAGGATGCGGCGCTGCCCCTGCACATCGTCACCACCGACCTGCTCAGTGGTGCCGAGACGGTTTTGTCCAGTGGTGAACTTGAGCAGGCGTTACTGGCCAGCGCTGCCATCCCACTGGTGTTCCCCTGCGTACAGATCGCTGATCGGTTCCTGGTTGACGGCGGCGTGGCAAGCAATACACCTATTTCGACTGCCGTAGCCTTGGGAGCCAGCAACGTCGTGGTCATCCCCACCGGGGTGAGTTGCGCCCTGACACAACCGCCCCGAGGCCTGGTCGCCTTGGCCTTGCACACCGTCAATCTGATGAGCATGCGCCAACTGGTGAGCGACATCGAACACTTCCGCACGCTCACCAGCCTGCACATCGTCCCGCCCTTGTGCCCTGTGGATGTCTCGGTGTTCAACTTCGACCAAACCGAGTCTTTGCTGCAGCGTGCCTATGAGCAGACCCTCCGGTGGCTGGAACATGGGGGGCTCGAACGCACCAAGGTACCGGGTGCCCTGACCATCCATTCACATGCCCATGAGCATTGAGAAAAAACATCGGGTGTCACTGGACGAGCAACTTCACCCGATGTAACGGTCGACGGTAATTAGCTACTTTGATGGCTCAACCCATTTCATTGATGCAGACCACTTTGGGCTGCGTCATGTCCTCATAGGCAAACCGGACACCTTCTCGCCCCAGACTTCCGTACTTGAAGCCACCGAAAGGCATGGCATCAAAACGATAATCGGAAGAGTCATTGATCATCACGCCACCGGCTTGAATTTGCCGCGCCAATTTCAAGGCCTTGGAAAGATCACGTGTGAAGAGTCCCGCATGTAAGCTGTACTCCGGAGCGTTGGCCAGAGCAACAGCATCATCCAACTGGTCAAAAGGCTCCAGGATGACAACCGGCGCGAAGACTTCCTGCTGCCAGATCCGACTGTTATGGCGTACACGCTCCAGCACGGTCGGCGCATAGCTTCCCACTTCGCGATGGTGCCCACACAGAAGAACGGCCCCCTCGGCCAGTGCTTCATTCACCAACTGTTCGGTACGACGGGCCGCCTGTTCTGTAATCATCGGGCCTACATCCGTTGCTCGCTGGTCAGGATCACCCACTACCAAGGCACGCGTTTGGCTGACAAACCGCTCACGGAAGTCCTCATAAATTGAACTATGTACAAGGATGCGTTGAGTGCCGATGCAATTCTGCCCTGCTGCCCAAAAGGCGCCAGACACGCAGGACTCAACAGTCGGTTCGATATCGCAATCTTCAAGCACGAGAACCGGGGCATTTCCTCCCAGATCCATCGCTAGCTTCTTCAACCCTGCACTACGAGCGATGGCCTCACCTGTGGCAAAACCGCCCGTAAAGGAAATCATCCGAACTTCACGAACCTCCACCAATGCTTTACCCAGATCGACGCCACCGGTCGCCGGGGTTACCACAGACGGAGGCAGACCCGCTTCCACCAGGCACTCAACCAGCTTGAGAGCAGACAACGGTGCGAGCTCTGAGGGCTTCAGGATCACAGCATTACCACCGGCGATGGCCGGGCCAAGTTTATGGGCGACCAGGTTCAGCGGATCGTTGTAGGGGGTGATCGCGACGATAAGCCCCAACGGTTCCCGAGTGAACCAGCCTTGGCGCGATTCGGAGCCTTCATATGCCTCAAATGGAATCACTTCCCCGGCGTTACGACGAGCCTCTTCCGCCGATAGCTTCAGCGTATTCACACAACGCTTCACTTCCTTCTCTGCTTGTCGCAGCGTCTTCCCCGCCTCTGCAACAATAAGTTTGGCAAACGCTTCAGCCTCAAGCTCTACACGCCGGGCCGCCTCCTCAAGAATGCGCGCACGCAGGTGACGAGGCATTGCCGCACTCTCACGCACGCCAATTCGCGCACGTTCCAGCAAGCCAGGAACTGCGGCGGCATCGAGGCAAGGGACACTGCCCACCAGGCGACCATCGAATGGACTGAACACATCAATCTGTTTGGCTTCAACAAGCTGGATACTGGCCATGCTGGATACGCTCATGACTATCTCCTGTTATTTGCCGTGGGCGGTGTGGATGGCGACGATGTCCGACAGCAATGCGAAGGCTGTTTCGATGCCCCCTGCCCCAGGCCCGGACACCGTGACAGCTCCCAGCAGTTCGGTCTTGAATGACACTGCATTCGTAGCACCGCTGATTCCGGCAAGAGGATGTGTGTTCGACAGTAACCGAGCTTCCACACTCGCTCGAACCGAGCCATCTGCTTCACGATCGGCTGAGCCAATCAGTTTCCAGCTAGCGCCATTGGCACTTGCCTGGGCAATATCTTGTGCGCTGATATTGCTGATACCCGAGCACGCTACATCGCTGACATTCAGTCGTGCGTTGAGCAGTTCGTTGGCCAGGATCACCACCTTGAGGCGTACGTCAAACCCTTCCACATCGGCGGTTGGATCTGCCTCGGCGTAGCCGAGTTGTTGCGCTTGTACGACGGCATCGTTGAACGCCAGGCCGTCTTTCATCCGGGTGAGCACGTAGTTGGAAGTGCCGTTCAGGATGCCTTCGAAGCCTTGCACATTGGCACCCGCCAGAGCCTGCCTGGCCAGACGAATCACGGGGGTGCCACTCATCACCGCCCCCTCGTATTCGAAGGCGACCTGGTTGCGCCGGGCCAACGCTTTGAGCTCGGCACCGTGCAGCGCAATAGGCCCCTTATTGGTGGTCACTACATGAATGCCGCTTTCCAAGGCCCAGCGGCAAAAGGTAGTGGCGGGCTCGCCATCCACCGGATTGGTAAAAGTGGCCTCAGCGATGATGTCTGCACCGGAATGCTTGATCACGGTTTCGTTGAAGGCCTCAGCATTGCCGCCGGGCAGTTGAGCGAATGCGCCCTTCTCAACCGGTAGCGCCACCAACTGCTTTGCATCCAGACCGTCCTTGGCAACGATTGAGCCGAGGAACAGATCGGTGACCCCGACAATTTTAATGGTGAAGCCGAGGGCCTCTTTCCACTCGGCATTACGATCGGCGACCAATTGGGCGAAGCCACGGTTCACGCCACCAAACCCTACCAAGGCAATTTTGTACTCAGTCATAAACGCTGTTCCTTTATTGATGTTGTTCGTTAGGAACATCCTAAGAGCCGGGCTTTGGCAGTTGAATATGGCAGAGTGCTGTATTAATTGAGCGTTTTGCCCAAGCACGATGTTGTCAAAACACCGCAGAAAGGACGAACGATGTCACGGTGTTTTCCACCCCCGGCATGGCCGCGATTTCCTTCCACACGAGATGGACGCGTTCAGGTGTGGCGGCATTCACACGCAGCATTAAATCGAACTCACCACTGAGTACTTCACATTGCACGACTTCGGGAATGGAGCGCAGCGCAGTCAGTACTTCTTCGCCACGCATGCGGTCGTAGCGGTAGACAAAGATCACCGCGCTGATAAGTGACGTAGGCCGCCGCGACTCACCGAGAAGTACCGTATAGCCCTGGATCGCACCGTCGCGCTCAAGACGCTCGATGCGCTGGCGCACCGCATTGCGCGACAAGTTGATCTTGGCACCCAGTTCGATATGGGCTATTCGCGCATTGGCGGTAAGTTCGGCCAGTATGCGTTCGTCCAACGGATCTAGAATGCGCTTCATGCAGACCTCTGCTGCGCCAGACGAAGAGCCTGGTACAAACCGTCCAGATCGCCCTTGGCCAGGTACGGCGGTTGCGCGCGCACCTCGACAGTGCTCGGAACGCTTGCTTGCCAGACGCCCAGTTCGGCCAACAGCGCCGCTGACTTGGCCGGCGCAATTTGCCCGAAGGTGACCATCGGCGCGCCCAGGCTGCGTCGATGAAGCCTGCCGGCCAGTACACCGACAGCGGTGTGAGGATCGATGGCCGAGCCTGTCTCTCGGAACAGTTCGACTACTTCATCGCGCACCTGGGATTCGTGTACGGCATAGGAATCGAAGAGTACTCGAGCACGCAGCCATTGCTGGTTGCCGATGCTCATTTCTCCGCAACTTTCAAAATGCTCCATCAGTGCTTTTGTTGAGCAGCCATCGTGCTCGTAAATCTCCCAGATAAACCGCTCCAGGTTGGAAAACAACGAGAAGTCCATCGCCGGCGACACGGTTCGATTAGTCATCCGGGTGGAGTACCGATTGCAATGAAAAAACTGGTGCAGGGCATCATTGCTGTTGGTGGAAATGATCACCTGATTGATCGGTAATCCCATTTTCTGCGCAATGTAACCAGCGTAGATTTCGGCCGAGCTGGCAGCTGGAACGCTAAAGCCAACGGGACGCGAGCCACCGCCCAGTTGCAAGGCTGCGTGGAAGTAAAAAACGATCTGGGCCAGGACGCCGATCCAATTGGTCGAGTTGAAACAGACCGGCAACACTCCATCCAACGGCCACTCACGCAAGAGTCGGGAGACCAGCGTCTGGCAATCATCGAAATTACCGTCAACCGGAAACAGCTGAACCCGCTGCGGGTCGGCTGCCTGCAAGGCACTGAGTTGCTCAGATGCAAGCCCGTCGCGCGGATACAGTATCGCCATGCGGGCGGCCGGGCAGTTAGCAAAGGCTTCAAGCGCCGCGACGCCGGTATCGCCGTTAGTTGCACCGACCACCAACGCTTCTTTACCGATCTCCTTCAGGAAATGGTCGACCAGGCGCGACTGCAATTGCGCGGCGAAATCCTTGGAAGAACCGGTCGGGCCATGAAACAGCTGGAGTATCCACTCGTTGTGCCCGATTTGCTCAAGCGGTGTAATAGCGCGGTGCTTGAATTGTTGATAGCTGTCACTGAGCAAGGCACGCAGGGTGCTTTCGTCTATGGATGAACCAACAAAAGGCGAAATCACTCGCCAAACCAACTCATCAAACGGCAGCCACGACCAGCCGGCAATCTGTTTCTCGGTAAAGACAGGCAAACTGGCTGGGACATAGAGACCACCATTTTCGGCGAGCCCCGACAGAACCACACTGCGAAAATCAGCACGCATGTCGCCGCCGCGAGTGCTTACATAATCCATGGCAACTCCAAATCAGTTTTACAAAAGGCGATGGGCTTGCGCCACCAGCCAGGTAGAAAAATGTGCGGCATCAGGCGATAGCACTTCGTTCTGTTCGTGCACCAGATAAAAGGATTCGCTTGCCTCGATTCGGTGATTGAATGGCGCAACCAATTGCCCACTCTTAAGCAAATCCTCGACCACGGAAGACCGTGCCAGCGCAACGCCCTGCCCCAATTCGGCCATGCGGATCGTGGAAATCAGCGTGTCAAACTGAAGGCCACGGGAGTAGTCGACGTCGTCTGCTCCAACTCGCTTCAACCAGTAACCCCAACCTTCTTCGTACCCCAACACATGAAGCAGAGAATGGTTCATCAAGTCGCGTGGCTCATGTATGGGTGAGCTGGCCATGAGCTTTGGGGAGCAAACAGGCTGAAGGATGTCCCAAGTCAACCGCTGAGCGTGCAAGCCCGACCACTCACCGCATCCCCAGCGAATCTCCAGGTCATCCTCGCCGTCCGGTTCTTTCACCCAAATATTGCTGATATATCGAATATCAATCTGGGGATACTCCCGACAAAAATCTGCGAGTCGGGGGGCCAACCAATAGTGAAGAAAGGAAAGGCTGCCACGCACCTTCAAATGTCTTCGATTGCGCTGGCCGAAAATCTCGTTTGTGCCGACTGCAAGGCGACTGATCGCGTCTTGTACGACAGGCAGGTACGACTGCCCTTCCTCGGTCAATCCAAGCCCTCGAGGTAAGCGCTTGAACAGCGCCACACCGAGGTGACTTTCTAACTGACGGATCTGCTGACTCACAGCCCCTTGAGTCAAATGGAGTTCTTCCGCCGCGTGGGTAAAGTTTAAACAGCGCGCCGATACTTCGAATGCCCTCAACCAGTTCAAGGGTGGTAGTGACTTTTGACTCATCGGCGCAACCTCATCAGGGCTTTATCTATGCTCAATCATTGCCTGAGAAATTCACGCGGTGCCAGAGGAATGAACAGCGGCGGCTAAAGCCAACCGCTCTGCTCTCTTGTTTCGAGTGACCCAGTAGACGAAATAACACCACGCGATAAAGGGCAGTCCGAAGTAAAGTGCCACTCGCTGCTCAGGATCAAAAGCGATACCCACACAGGCCAGCAAGCAACACAACAGTGCACCGATAGGCACCCATGGATAGCCGCGTACACGGAAATGCAGGTCTTCAACTCGTCCGCCATTAGCAACGTATTGACGACGGAACGCGATCTGGCTGGCAGCAATGCTCATCCACACGACTACGACCGCCAGACCGGAAATGGACACCAAGGCCAAGTAAACCGTATCAGGGGCAAACACACTGCTGAGCAGAGAAGCCACTGCGCCCGCCATACTAAGCACGATGGCGTTCACCGGTGTGCCACGACTGGAGAGCCTGGCGTAGCGCTTAGGCATATGTCCTTGATCGCTCAATGTCCACAGCATGCGCGATGCTGCATACAGCCCCGAGTTAGCGGCGGAAATCAGTGCCGTAAGAATGACGAAGTTCATAATGTCGGCAGAGTATGGGATGCCAATCAGCTCAAACACCATGACGAACGGACTTTCTACAAGCCCCGCTTGCTCTCGTGGCAGTAACGTCGCAAGGACGAAAATGGTCCCCACGAAGAACAGCGCCAAACGTACCACTGTCGTGCGGATTGCCTTGGGCACGCTAGTTTGTGGATCTTGCGCTTCACCTGCCGCAATCCCGATCAGCTCAGTTCCCGAAAAGGCGAAGGAAACAGCCAGGAGGGTCATTGCAATGGGTAGAAATCCGGTGGGAAAAAGCCCCTCACGTGTGAAGTTGGAAAGTCCCGCACCCTGCAAACTCTGTACTTGAATAAGACCGAAAATTGCCGCTCCGCCGATCACAATGAATGTGATAACGGTCAGCACCTTAATCAGCGAAAGCCAAAACTCAGTCTCCGCAAACCACCGAACGGAGACAACATTGCTTGAGAACACTGCGATGGCAAATAGCGCGCTCCAAATCCAGACGGGTGTATCAGGAAACCACCGAACCATCAGAATGCCCGCAGCTGTGAACTCTGAACCGATAGCTACTGCCCAAGTGAGCCAGTATAGCCAGGCCACTGTATAGCCTGTGCCTGGGCCCAGGTATCGCGTTGCGTAACTACTGAAAGATCCGGTTTCTGGCATCTGTACAGCCAGCTCACCGAGACACACCATGACTAAATACACCATCACTGCACCGATGATGTAAGCGATCACTGCACCGAGTGGCCCTGCCTGATTAACCGTGTAACCGGAGGTAAGGAATAACCCCGTACCGATCACACCGCCCAGTGCCAACATAACGATGTGGCGTGTTTGCATTTCCTTTTTGAAACGCGAGTTTGGGTCGGACTGATGATCTTTAATATGCGTGGACATAGTTTTATTCTCATGAAATGTGCGGACAAGCGTCCTTGTAACTGGCGGTTGGGCAGTACAATTTAGTTGTCGCTGGATTTTATTATTTTCATTCTTCATGAAGGGCTTAAGATGAATCTCGAGCGTCCTGCCCGTATTCAGGTTTCTACCTCAATGAAACGTTGGGCATTATCAGCGTTAATGTTTGCATCACCGTGTTTAATTCGCACTAAAGCGAAGGCTTGTTTTAGGTCAGCCAATAAATCTGCTGAATCTTCAATACCTACGGACACTCGAACCAAGCCTTCGGAGATTCCCAGTGCCTGACGCTCTTCCAAGGTATTTTCCACGTGACTGGTCGTCCGAGCCGGCCCATAGATGGTCTCGACAGCGCCCAAATTACCCGCCCGATGCGCATACCTGAGCAGCGGTAGCAAACGAGTCACTGTGTCCATGCCTCCTTTCAGCACGAAGCTGACGATGGCTCCGAATCCGTTCATTTGCGAACGAGCGATGTCATGACCTGGATGTTGAGGCAGCCCCGGATAGTTCACCGACTCAACCAGCGGTTCGGTACAGAGGTACTCGGCCAAAAGCTTCGCGCTCGCCTGTTGCTGGCGAACACGCAGAGCCAGAGTCTTGATGCCTCGGATGATTAGATACGCCGAAAAAGGATCCAGCGAGGCACCATTGATTTCGCGGTAATGGCGAACTTGAGACATCAAATGCTCGGCGCCGCAGACCACACCACCGAGGACATCACCATGACCGGACAGGAATTTGGTCGCGCTGTGCACAACCACATCAACGCCTAAGGCGAGCGGGTTCTGATTCAGAGGCGTCGCGAATGTATTGTCCGCAACAACCAAAGCGCCCACTCGCTTGGCCGCTGCCACAAGGCGCCGAATATCAACGATTTTCAGCGTTGGGTTCGTGGGTGTTTCCAGGTACAGGACGTTGCAGCCTTTAGCGATCTCCTGCTCAAGTGCCACGGTGTCGAGCGTATCGCAAAGGGTTACCTCCACCCCCATGCGTGGAAGAAACTCCTCGAAAATCTTGTTCGTACCACCGTAGCTGTCACGCGTAGATATCACACGCTGCCCAAAGGACAGGAAGGTGTGCAGTACACCGCTGATCGCGGCCATTCCGGTACTGAAAGCTACGGCCGACTCTGCGTTTTCGAGCTCACAGAGTTTATCTTCCAAGACGCAGACAGTAGGATTGCTCATCCGGCTGTAAATGAAGCCGGGCTCCTTTCCCAATGCCACGTCATACCACTTATCGATATCGTCATAGCCATAGGCAGCACTGACCACGATGGGTGTCTGGGTCGCATTGTAAGGATGTTGAACCTGCTCTCCTCCCCATACCACTCGAGTCCCCATCCCAATGTCTGAAGCCTGGACGGCGCGTTTCTTATTTTCCATAAAGTTCTCTCGCATCAAGGGAAACACAGCCGTGTTCCAAGTGGGCTTGGGAGGACTATATGGAAAGCTCATGCTTGTGAAAAATCATGATATCCGGGAGTAAGGGGTACTTTTTTTAATGGCTGGGTACCGGGTGCCCTGACCATCCATTCACATGCCCATGCGCATTGAGTGAAGTGAATTACCTATGACAGATGCCCTCTTTGCTGCGCGCCCTTCCCCACTACACGTGCTGCCATCTGCCACCAATCGAATAGCTTCCCTGACTGCCCGGCAGGCAGCATACGGAACTGCTAGTGTTAATCCGCATGCCGTCAAAGTCCCTGCAGTCGGGTGGGTGTGAGCCGCCGTTTTGTTCATGACCGAGTGCTGCACCTGCCGCTGCTGTTCGTTGGCAGTGGTGTAACCCAAGATCGTCCTAATCCATCGAATGGCGCTTATTCCAGGAGAAAAATCATGGCGAAGGTACTGGTTCTCTATTACTCAATGTACGGTCACCTCGAAACGATGGCTGGAGCAGTGGCCGAAGGCGCACGATCCGTACCTGGCACCGACGTGACGCTCAAGCGTGTCGCTGAAACCATCCCGGCCGAACAGGCAGCAGCCATCGGCGTCAAACTTGACCAGAAGGCACCGGTGGCGACACCTGACGAGCTGGGCAATTACGATGCAATCATCTTTGGTACACCGACGCGCTTCGGCAATATGGCGGGACAGATGCGCACGTTTCTCGACCAGACCGGCGGACTGTGGATGAGCGGCGCGCTGGTCGGGAAAATCGGCAGTGTCTTTGCATCGACCGGCACCCAGCACGGTGGCCAGGAAACCACGATTACGTCGTTTCACAGCACACTCCTGCATCAAGGGATGGTCATCGTGGGTGTGCCTTACACCTGCGCAGGGCTGACCAACATGAGCGAGATCACCGGCGGTACGCCCTATGGCGCGACCACCCTGGCAGGCGCTGACGGTAAACGGCAACCGTCAAAAAATGAACTGGATATTGCGCGTTTCCAGGGTAAACACGTCGCTGAGCTTGCAATAAAGATCGCGGGTTAACGCAAGCACCTGAATGGGCGCGTGTTGCAGGACAGGAGCTAGCCTGTGTAACGCCGGGGCGGATTTCACCACCGCGCCGCTGATAATCGCTGGTGGCTTGGCGATTCTAGAGAAAGCCTTGCACGTCGGGAGTCATTGAAGACGACGTAAGCGTTTTGGGATTCAGAGGAGCGACGTTCCAGTGAGGTCGCTCCTCATTACCCATGTCGCTCATACACCTCCAGCTCAAGCATCGCGCATACAACATTGCGGCAGCGCACCTGCGGGCTATCGATAGCACCTCGTAACACACCTCAATGATGAAAGCCCGCTCCCACAGAGCCATCGCTCGCTACCGGAGTGAGCGTCAACAATCTGTTACTTTTTTGAAACACCTTCTCAACCGCTAATCAGTTAGTCCGGTTTTTTGACACATCCCCGATATGTGGTCACACACTTTTGCTCTCCGCTCGGTCATAACCGTTGGTTGTCGATGGAATATTGGCATCTTCCGAGGTTCTTGCCTGATACGGAGATAAGCTCATGATTTTCAATGTACAAAATTTTGGCGCCAAAGGAGATGGCATCACTGACGACACAGCGGCGATACAACGTGCAATTGATGCGGCGGCCGCCGCAGGCGGGGGGCAGGTTTACGTGCCGACCGGAACCTATATCGTTTCGGGAGGAGTGGAACCTTCCGACGGCTGCCTGATGCTCAAGAGCAACGTCTACCTGTACGGCGACGGCATGGGCGCTACCACCGTCAAGGTGGCTGACGGCTCCGACACCAAGATCACCGGCGTCATCCGCTCCGCCTATGGCGAGGAAACCCACGACTTCGGCGTCAGCAAGCTCACCATTGACGGCAACCGTGACAACACTACGGGCAAGATCGACGGTTGGTTCAACGGCTACATTCCCGGGCAAGCAGGCTACGACTCCAACGTCACCCTCGACAGCGTCGAGATCAAGGACTGCTCCGGGTACGGTTTCGACCCCCACGAGCAGACCGTCAACATGGTCATCAAGAACAGCGTGTCCCACGGCAACGGCCTGGACGGTTTCGTAGCTGACTTCCTGAGCAACAGCACCTTCGAAAACAACGTCGCCTACGACAACGACCGGCACGGTTTCAATATCGTGACCAGCACCCACGACTTCACGCTCACCAATAACGTTGCCTACAACAACGGCGGCAATGGCATCGTGGTGCAGCGCGGCAGCGAGAACATCCCCTCCCCCAGCAACATCACCATCACCGGTGGCGAGGTGTATGGCAACGGCGCCGAAGGGGTGCTGATCAAAATGTCCAGCGAAGTGACGGTCAGCGGCGTCGACATTCACGACAACACCAGCGCCGGGGTCCGTATCTACGGCAGCAACCACGTCGAGCTTATCGACAACACGCTCCACAGCAATTCCCTGGGCAACCCCGTACCGGAGATCATCATCCAGTCCTACAACGACACCCAGGGTGTGTCCGGCAAGTACTACAACGGCAGCGATAACATCATCCAGAGCAACATCATCACCGGCAGTAACCTGTCGACCTACGGCGTTGCGGAACGCAATGAAGACGGCACTGATCGCAACGCCATCATCGGCAACACCATCAGCCACACCAGCAACGGTGCGACGCTGGTCTATGGCGACGGCAGTTACGTCAGCGACACGGTCCCGATGATCACCGTGCAAGGCACAGCTGGCAATGACACCCTGCTGGGCAGCGCCAGCAGCGAGATTTTCTATGGTGTGGCCGGCAACGACACCATCAATGGCGGGGCCGGTGACGACATTCTGGTAGGCGGTGCAGGCATCGACAAACTCACCGGCGGTACCGGCGCCGATACGTTCCGTTTCACCACTCAGTCCGACAGCTACCGCAACGCAACCGCGAGCTTCGATGACACCATCACCGACTTCGATGTCACCCAGGACAAGATCGACCTCGCCGGCCTCGGTTTCACCGGCCTGGGCAATGGCCATGGCAGTACCCTGCAAGTCAGCTACAGCGCCAGCACTAACCGCACCTACATCAAGGACTACGATGCCGACGCCAGTGGCAATCGCTTCGAATTGATACTCTCGGGCAACCTCGCCAGCACTCTGACCGCCAGCAATTTCATCTTCAATCGTGTGCTCGCCGGCACCAGCGGCAACGACTCGCTGCTGGGCAGTGATTCGGCCGACACCCTGCTCGGCCTGGCGGGTAACGACAGCCTCAGTGGCGGCGCGGGTGACGACAAACTCGATGGCGGTGCCGGTATGGACACCCTCACCGGTGGCGCCGGAGCGGACACCTTTGTGTTTTCCAATCGCCTGGACAGTTATCGCAATTACAACACCGGTGGTGCCAACCTTGCCGACCTGATCACCGATTTTGATATCACCGCCGACAAGATCGACCTCTCGGCCATGGGTTTCACCGGCCTGGGGGATGGCAAGAACAACACCGTGTACGTGGTGCTCAACAGTGCCGGCACCAAGACTTACATCAAGTCCCTGACTGCCGACGCCGATGGCAACCGCTTCGAAGTGGCACTGAACGGTAACTACCTCGACAAGCTGACCAGCGCCAACTTCGTCTTCGCCACGTCGTCACCGACCAACCACGCACCGGTTCTGGCCACGCCGCTGCTGGATCAGAACGCAACCGAAAACGCCCCGTTCAGCTACGTGGTGCCAGCCACCAGCTTCACCGATGCGGACAATGACAACCTCAGCTACACCGCCACCCTCGCCGATGGCAGCGCCCTGCCCGCGTGGCTGAGCTTCAATGCCACCAACCTGACCTTCACCGGCACGCCGACCAGCACCGCGTCCGGCAATTACGACGTGCTGGTCAAGGCCACAGACCCGGCCGGTGCATCGGCCAGCGATAGCTTCGCCCTGGGAGTGGCCAACACTGTCACCGGCACCAACAATGCCGAAACCCTCAACGGCACGGCGGGTGCAGACCTGATCCTCGGCCTCGGTGGCAACGACACGATCAAGGCCGGCGCTGGCGCCGACACCGTCGACGGCGGCGGCGGACGCGACTCGCTGTATGGTGGCGACGGTGCCGACACCTTCCGCTATACCAACCTGCTCGACAGTTACCGCGACTACGACACGGGTGGTATCACGGCCACCGACACGATTTATGACTTCACCGCGGGCGTCGACAAAATCGATGTGTCAGGCCTGGGCTTTGTCGGCCTTGGCGATGGCCACAATGGCACGTTGTACATCACCCTCAACGCGGCCGGCGACAAGACCTACATCAAGTCCGCCGAAGCGGATGCCAATGGCAATCGCTTTGAAATCGCCCTCAGCGGCAACTACCTTAACACCCTGACCGCCAGTGACTTCGTGTTTGGCCAGCACGCCCAGCAGGACATCCTCTACCTGCCCACCCTCGGCCAATCCAATGCGCGCCTGCTGCGCATGACGGAGGACGACAATCAGTCCGGCACCTCGATGCTGGTCAACGACCTGGATCGCTACACCCCCTATGACGTGCGCAGCCAGTTCACCGATGCCGATGGCAACGGCATCGACATCGCGGTGGGCGGCAGCACGGTCACCGGCCTGTCGACGCTCAGCGCCGAGGAACTCAAGTTGTGCTGGTGGCTGACCGACACCGACCAACCCGGGGCTGCGCTGTTGCGCGCCGTGACGCTGCTGAGCGAACAGCGCTCCGAACTGCAATCGATCAATAACGTCACCATGGGCATCATTTGGGGCCAGGGTGAGGAAGCCGCTCAGGAGATCGCCCAAGCCACGGACAAAGCAGCGGCAGCCGCGGCCTACAAGGCTGCGACCCTAAAGGTGTTTGACTACCTGCATGCCCAGTTCGGCAACTTCGACGTGTACATGATGGAAACCGGTCACTACGAGCAGGACGCGGCGCGCGCCCGTGGCTATTCGGAAGAGAAGATCGCCTCCATCGTCGAGGGGGTTGGCTATGTTCACGCCGCCCAGGAAGCCATTGCCGCCGAGCGCGCCGACGTCAAGCTGGCGGTGGACTACAACGACCTCCCCTTGCGACACGAAGTCGATCCGCTGACGTATCCCGACGACGTCTGGCACCTGCACGAGGAATCGGCGGAAATCGTCGGCCAGCGCCTGGCCGACTACATCGCCAATGACCTTGGCTTCCAGGGCAACCCCAACGACAACAACAGCGTGCAGGACATTTTCGACAACAACCGGAAGATGATTTCCGGTACCGACCAGGCGGATACCCTGGTGGGCAGCTCGGGTAACGACACGCTGGATGGCGGCCTGGGCGCCGACACCATGACCGGTGGTGACGGCAACGACATTTATGTGGTCAACAACGTGCTCGACCGCGTGGTGGAAAGCAACACCTCGACCTCGCAGATCGATACGGTACAGGCCTCGGTCAGCTGGACCCTGGGCGCCAATCTCGAGAACCTGGTGCTCACCGGCGTGTCGGGCATCAACGGCACCGGCAATGAGCAGCACAACTTCATCACCGGCAATGCCGGCAATAATGTGCTCGATGGTGCCGCAGGGGCCGACAGCATGAGCGGCGGCGATGGCAACGACACCTACTATGTCGACAACGCTGACGACGCCGTGATCGAGACCAACAGCAATGCGGCGTCCGGAGGGATCGACAGCGTGCACAGCAGCCTGGCGGCCTATACCCTCGGCAACAACGTCGAGCATCTGTATATCGATAGCACTGGCGCCGCCAATGGCACGGGCAACGCGTTGGACAACACGCTGTTCGCCGGAGCCGGCAACAACGTGCTGGACGGACGCGAGGGCAATGACACGGTGTCTTTTGAACGCGCCGCGTCTGGCGTTACCGTCAACCTCTCGACGTCAGCGCAGCAAAACACCGTGGGTTCCGGGCTCGACACCGTGAAGCTCTTCGAAAACCTCACGGGAAGCGCCTACGCCGACACTCTGTCGGGTAACAGCGGCGCGAACGTTCTGAACGGTGGTGCGGGCAACGATACGTTGGTGGGCGGTTCGGGCAATGACCGGCTGATCGGCGGTGCCGGCACCGACAACCTCACCGGAGGCACTGGCGCGGATACCTACGTGTTTGATGCGCTGTCGGACATGGGCGCCGGCGCTTTACGCGATGTGATCAACGGTTTCAAGAGCACCGAGGGTGATCATCTGGACTTCTCCGGTCTGGACGCCAACCCGCTGACCACTGCTATCGACGCCTTCACCTTCATCGGCGCCAACGCCTTCGACCCTGCCGACGCCACCGGCCAACTGCGCTTTGCCGATGGCATTCTCTACGGCAGTGTCGATGCCGACGCCGCCCCCGAGTTCGAAATCACACTGGTGGGCGTCACGGAGTTGCACGCCAGCGATTTCACAGCCTGAGTTACGCCCAAAAGGGATTTGCAGTGCTCGAAAAATCGAGGACAGCCACAGGTCAAAATGCAGGAGCGGGCTTGCCTGCTCCTGCATTTTGCATTCTGGTACGGGGGCAGGCGTCAATTTCGCCAGCGAGAAAAAAACTCGGTCAAGGTAGGTTTTGGAAAGGTGATCCAACCCCTGCCCTTCAGTCCTTGCTCGATTTGGGTATCGCAATACGGCTACTGGTCTTGACCTCGCGTAATGCCAGGCTGGACTGGATGGAGGCAATACCCACCTGGCGCCTGAGCACCTGCTCGATAAAGTCACTGTAGCTATCAAGATCCTCTGCCAACACTTGCAGCACGTAGTCGGCATCCCCGGTGATCTTGTGGCAGGACAACACTTCGGGCAACTGCGCAATCACCGCCTCGAAGTCGTCGGGGGCGTGATCGGCGTGGGTGGAAAAACGGATGTGCACGAACGCCATGATGTCCAGCCCCAGCATTCGTCGATCAAGGTTAGCCTGATAGCCCTTAATCACTCCCGCCTCCTCCATTCTCTTACGCCGCCGCCAGCAAGGCGTAAGGCTTAACGACAGGCGCTCACTGAGCTCGGCGTTGGAGATACTCGCATCCTCTTGCAGCAATGCGAGAATCGCCAGGTCGGTGTCGTCGAGACTGATGCGCTTGGATGTTTTTTTCTGCATTGCGCCATTCCTGAGTAAAACCTCCCGTAATATCTACCAAACACCGAAAACAAAGCAAAGAAATCGCATCTGTACCAGAACAAAATATTTGTACTGGCTCACATCAACGGATGCGCACAATGTTTACAGTTTTCAGTGATTCCCACCGTTTGCACCACGGCACCGAATTGAAAGACGGCGTACTCAAGCCGTCCTTCGAACAGCCCAGTCGGGCCGATACCGTCCATCATCGGGTCAAGCAGGTCGGGCTTGGTCAGGTCATCGAACCGCGAGCCTTTGACCGGTCGTGCTATGTCAACGCGCACAGCGAGCGCTACGTAACCTTTCTTGAATCGGCCTGGTCTGAATGGAGCGCAACCGGACGCACCCACGATGCCTTACCGCTGGTATGGCCAGTGCGCGATCTGGCTAACGAGCATGTGCCGACTTACATCGACGGCAAGTTGGGTTTCTACGCCATGGACGCCGGCTCCCCGATTACCGCCACCACATGGCAAGCGGTAAAAACCAGCGCCGATATCGCGCTGACCGGGCTGGCGCTGATCGATGAAGGCCACGACAGTGCTTTTGCCCTGTGCCGTCCGCCCGGCCATCACGCAGCACGTGAATACATGGGCGGCTATTGCTATCTCAACAACGCCGCCATTGCCGCACAGCACGCCATTACCCAAGGCGCCAAACGTGTCGCGGTACTGGACGTCGACTTTCATCATGGCAACGGCACCCAGAACATCTTCTACGGGCGCAGTGACGTCATGTTTGTCTCGCTGCACGGCGAACCGACGGTGTCCTATCCGTATTACTCAGGCTACAGCCACGAAGTCGGCGCCGGCCACGGCGAAGGTTACAACCTCAACTACCCGTTGCCGAAGAACACCACCTGGGAAAGCTATCGCAACACCCTGCTCCACGCCTGCAAGAAACTTCAGCAATTCGCCCCTGAAGTGCTGGTTATTTCACTCGGCGTCGACACATTCAAGGACGACCCCATCAGCCACTTTCTGCTGGAAAGCGACGATTTCATCGGCATCGGCGAGCTGATAGCGGGCGTGGGCTGCCCCGCCCTGTTCGTGATGGAGGGCGGCTACATGGTCGATGAAATCGGGATCAATGCGGTCAACGTGCTGCACGGTTACGAGAGCAAACGCACCTGAGTCATCCCCTGAATCGCAGCGTTTCAACTATTGAATCGGAGAATAAAAACATGACTCTTTTTATAGACGTCGATCATGCCGCACGCCTGTTCGCCAAGGTGGGAATCCGTCGGGCAATACGCGAAATGGCGGCTTACATCGAAGCTGACTACTCACGCTGGGCGCAGTTTGATAAGTCGCCGCGCACCGCCAATCATTCGGCCGATGGTGTGATCGAGTTGATGCCGACCGACGATGGCCAACAGTACTCGTTCAAATACGTGAACGGTCACCCGGACAACGGTCAAAGCAATTTGCTGACGGTCATGGCCTTCGGTGTCCTGGCCGACGTCCACAGTGGCTATCCAACCTTGCTCAGCGAACTGACATTGACCACCGCCGTGCGCACCGCCGCGACCTCCGCCCTGGTCGCGAAGTCCCTGGCGCGCCCTGATGCAAACATCATGGCAATCATCGGCAATGGCGCCCAGAGCGAATTTCAAGCCATCGCCTTCTACGAAATGCTGTCCATCAAGGAAATCCGCATTTTCGATATCGATCGCGACGCTTCACTTAAGTTGAAGCACAACCTAGCCGCATTCCCGGATATCGAGGTGATTCTGGCCAACTCGGTACAGGACGCGGTCAAGGGTGCGCACATCGTCACCACGGTCACTGCAGACAAGGCCTATGCAACGATTCTGACGCCCGAGATGATCGAGCCCGGCATGCATATCAATGCCGTCGGCGGTGATTGCCCTGGGAAAACCGAACTGCACGCCGACATCCTGCGCAATGCCCGGGTCATCGTTGAGTTTGAGCCTCAAACCCGGATTGAAGGCGATATTCAACAACTGGAGGCCGACTTTCCCGTCGTCGAATTCTTCCGGATTGTTCAAGATGAAGTCGCGGGCCGTGAGAACGACGCCCAGGTCACGGTTTTCGATTCCGTGGGTTTTGCACTCGAAGACTTTTCGTCACTGCGCTACGTGCACGACCTTGCGCGGGAGCATGCCATCGGTGAGCGCATCCATCTGGTGCCGACGCCTGCCAACATAAAAAACCTCTATCAACTGCTTGATCAGCAGCCAGCAGTTCCCTCGCGCCTGCGCACAGTCAGCTGATCGCCATAGGTGAGGCCTCCTGAGCAAAGTGCCAAGGGGCTACTCACCGTGTGACCGGACGAGAAACCCTGCCACACGAAAACCACCACCGTCAGTAGCCGTTGCATCTCTAACAAGAACGCTAGACACCCACTTTCTGCCAAAACTCAAAAACATAAAATCAAGAGGTTTTGTAATGAAAACGACTCCGTCCGGGCTGCCTGAACAGCCCGCGCTGCAGCGCACCCTCAGCAATCGTCACATTCAATTAATGGCCATGGGAGGCGCCATTGGTACAGGGCTGTTCATGGGCTCCGGGAAGATCATCGCCCTTTCCGGCACGTCGATCATCCTCATCTATATGATCATCGGCTTGTTCGTCTACTTCGTCATGCGCGCCATGGGCGAACTGTTGCTCTCCAACTTAAACTTCAAAAGCTTCGCGGATTTTGCCGGTGCCTACCTTGGCCCGCGAGCGGCATTTTTTCTCGGTTGGTCGTACTGGCTGAGTTGGAGCGTCGCGGTAGTGGGTGATGCCGTGGTGGTCGGCGGCTTCTTTCAATACTGGTTCCCTGATGTACCCGCCTGGATACCGGCCATCGGCGTGCTAATGACGCTGTTTGCCTTGAATGTGCTGACGGTCAGGCTTTTCGGTGAAGTGGAGTTTTGGTTCGCGATCATCAAGATCATAGCCGTCGTCACCTTGATTGGCGTCAGCATGGTGCTGATTGCCAGCTCCTTCGTCTCACCCAATGGCGTCACTGCCTCCCTGAACCACCTGCTGGATAAACAGGCAGCCTTCCCCAACGGCCTGTTCGGTTTCTTTGCCGGTTTCCAGATGGCCATCTTCTCCTTTGCCGGCACCGAGCTGATCGGCACAGCAGCAGCCGAAACCCGCTCCCCCGAGAAGACCCTGCCTAAAGCCATCAACTCGATTCCGCTGAGAATCATCCTGTTTTATGTGCTGGCACTGGCCTGCATTATTGCGGTGACCTCCTGGCAACAGGTTTCGCCCAACAAGAGTCCTTTCGTCGAACTGTTTCTGGTTGCGGGATTTCCCGCAGCAGCAGGTATCGTCAACTTTGTCGTGCTGACATCTGCCGCCTCATCGGCCAACAGTGGCGTATTTTCATCCAGCCGCATGCTGTTTGGGCTGGCCAGTCACGACAATGCACCAGGGATTTTTCGGCGTTTGTCGGGCAATAGCGTGCCTCTGCTGAGCCTGGCGTTCACCACACTGTTGATGCTGGTGGGAGTATTGTTGCTGTTCATCGTTCCGGAAGTCATGACAGCGTTCACCATCGTCTCGACCGTGTCGGCGATCCTGGTGATTTTCACTTGGTCGACCATCCTCGCGTCGTACATTGCCTATCGCAGAAGCCGGCCCGACCTGCATGCGCAATCGGCCTACAAGATGCCTGGCGGCGTGCCGATGGCCTGGTTCTCCTTGGCGTTCCTGGGCTTTGTTCTCTGTTTGCTGGCATTAAGACCTGACACCCGAATTGCTTTAATGGTCATGCCGGGGTGGTTTATATGGTTGGCAATTGCCTATCAGCTGACCCACACCTGGAGGCCCAAACCCGCAGCTGGATCGATAAGTCAGTACAACTGATTTTACCTGGAGCCTTTGGGGGCGCCCTCTAGAGTGACGTGGCATTTGTGGGGCACCTGCGGGTCGAATAGCTGCAGGCGAAGGCCGTCAAATTTCAGTGGCGGCCAACTCGCTCCTGCAACCCCACCGCCGCCGAGCGGTATGGCAAGTTCTGAGCACTGACTTACACTGCGATACACCAATGCGAACGAATAACTATTCAACGCATCGATCAATCCCACGGCAATCCGGGCATCACGTAATGATCTGGGTGAAGCCAACATGAAAACGGTCACGGCCCTTTTCACCTGTCTACTCGCTGCCAGCGTATGCGCGGCGGCGAGCACTTGTGTTAATGCAGCACCAACCTTCAAGACCAGCTTCGACTGTGCCGAGGCAAAGGCGTCCGTCGAAAAGCTGATTTGTCGCGATCCGCAGCTGGCGCAGATGGATATCGAACTGACGCGTCTTTATCGCCTGGCGCTCACGGATGAACATTCAGTGCCGCGTCCGGACAAAATCATGATCGACCAGCAGTTCTGGATCGATGCCCGCAATCAGTGCGCCTCCACACCTGTACCCAAGACGTGCACAGTCCGCAGTTATGCCGAACGCGCGTACCAGCTGCGCCAAGGCTCGGCCATCGTGAGAACCAAGGACCCATACAGACTCACCGAGGGCCCCCTGGCTTTTCGTTGTACAGGGCTTGCCCCGCTGGTTGCCGCCACCTTCTTCACCACGCAGCCTGGTGTCGTGTACCTGAAATGGGCGAACACCTCGATCGTCCTGAACCAGGAGCCGAGTGATTCGGGAACCCGATACACAGGCAAGGACTCCCAAGGGAATTACAGTTTCTGGCAAGACGGCGACGTGGTGCTATTCCAGAAGCCAGGCTCAGGGCCAATGAGTTGCAAGGCCGAGCCGGTCAGTTGATGTCTCTGGCGCAAGTACCGGCGCCCTGCTCCCAGCCCCCGAACCTGCATGCAAAAAAAAGCCCCGAAACCACATAAGGTACGGGGCAAAAAATTGGTTGGTTGCGGCCAACCAAAGGAGCATTTTTCAAAGCGGTTACGGGTTACAGGCAATCCTGCGCGGCACGTTCGAAACTCGAAGGCATGAAGTTCGACGCCAGCAAGTGGCGCTCATACAAAAACACCTTGCCGCCGTTCGGCGCTTTGTAGGCTTCCAGGACGTTGTCCGCGGCGACTTTGCTCGGCACCACGATCCGGTAGCTGCGCTGGGTTTGCGAGACCGTCGGGTTCAGTGCGCTGCCCTGCAACTTCGGCACCACGCAATCGGCGTATTCGGCAGGCGTTTTTTTCGTCTGCAGGATCAGCGTCGGGTCGTTCGGCGCAGTGGCACAACCGGCCAGCAGCAAGGTGGCGAAAGCCATGGCAGGAACAAATAAAGGGCGCATCGGTGCAAGTCCTGAAGTAAAAAATCTGTTTCGTTGCGCAACGGGTCACTGTCGTTGCGGTTATGGTCCGGGTGTTCAGCCAGCAGTCACCAGGGTTTTGAGCGAGTCATCGAACTGCTTCAAGGCGCTGAGTTGCAGGTCGCGTTGTTGATCGATCTGGGCGGCAATCTCGGCTGCCGCTTTACGGTGTACCCAGACCGAAGGCATTTGTTTCTCGACGGCGCCTTCGGCCTTGCCGATGTATTGCAGGTTGGCATCGTAGAACCGTGCGGCGAAACGCGCTTCGACCTGACTGTTGCGTTGGGTCAGCAGACGGTTATGCGTATCGAGCATCACCACCACATCCGGATGGGCCTGCAACAACGCATCGAGGTTGTTGTAGACGGTCACCGACAGGAACTGCTGCTGTAACGAACTCATCAGCCAGTCGATTGCCAACTCTGGGTCGGAGCTGTTGATGAACGCGTCGCGAATCCGCGCATCCAGCGCATCGCGCGCGCCGTTCACCGCCACATCGTGGTAACGCTCGAGGTATTGCAGGTTGTCCAGGGTGTTTTCGCTGTACAGCACACCGACGGTTTGCGAATGCTGCAATCCGGTACTGGCGCCGGCGATGGGCAGAAAATGGCACGACTGGGCGTCGTCTGCGTAGGCGGTTGCAGCAGTAACAACCCCGCCCATCAACAGGGCGACAATTGCCAGTCGGGTCAATGTCTTCATCGCGCAAATTCCTTGAGCTGCGTCTTCGATGGAGGCGATTTTCCGCCTTTACCCGATCCAGCAGAACTTGCGTTTCTTGATTGTCACTATCACTTGAACCGATAGTTGCGCCGCGTGCCGATTGTTCGCTCTTTCCTCCAAGTGCCTGCTCGATCACGCGACGCTCAGCTGATTTCTCCCCTGCGACTTCGCCGCGTAAAGCGCGCGATCCGCACGACCGATCAGTGCCTTTTCATCAGGGTCGCTGCCGTCGGCGACATATGTCGCCAACCCCAGGCTGACGGTCACGATACCTAACGGGCTCGACAAATGCGCAAGCTGCTCGGCCGCAATACCCGACAGGATCGCCTCGGCCACCTTGCGCGCTCCTGATTCGTCCGTATTGGGCATCACCACGGCGATTTCTTCCCCGCCATAGCGAGCCGCCATGTCTCCCGGGCGACGTACACAGTGTTTGATCGCCTGACCAATGATCCGCAGACATTCGTCTCCAGCGAGATGGCCGTAGTGATCGTTGTAGCGTTTGAAAAAGTCCACATCGATCAGAATCAGTGACAACGGGCTTGCGAGTCGCTTGGCGCGTTTGAGTTCGACATCCAGGAACTGATCGAAATGCCGGCGGTTGGCGAGGCCGGTGAGTTTGTCCTCGCTGGCGAGAACTTCCAGCGTCTGGTTAAGCTCGATCAGTGCGGTTTGGGTGGCGAGCAATTTTTCCTCCGCCCGAATACGCCGGCTGATGTGGGAAATCAGCCGGCGTCCCAGTGCGACCAGGAGCCCCAACAACAGCAGCACCACAGCGACAGATTGCTTTGTCTGACTGAGCCACGCTTGCATTGCCTCGGCCTGCCCCACCGCAACCGTCGTGACGACAGGATATTGATCGTTTCTCTTGAATGCGTAGAGGCGATGGATGCCATCTACTTTCGACGCAAAATCCACGGTGCCCGATGAGGTGTTGCGCAAGTATTCGGAGAATATGGGTGCGTGAGACAGGTCACGGCCGATGTCTTCCACTTGAAAGGGATACCGCACCAGCAGGCGCCCTTCGGATGAGGTCAGGCTGATCGCGCCGAATTGCCCCACGTGGATGCTTCGATAAAGTTTGAGGAAGTGTTCGAGGCTGATAGTCGCGGCGATTACCCCGGCAAAACTTCCATCAGGGTGATCGATGCGTCGGCTGACGGAAATCACCCAGGCGCAAGTGACACGGCTGAGAATCGCCGGGCCGATATAGATACCGCGATCCGCGACGTCTCGGTGATGCTTGAAGAACGCCCGATCTGCGTTGTTGCTATTGGATGAGATCAGCATGCTGGTCGAGAATAGCCAGTCCCCTTGGGCGTCATATAGCACCACATTATTTAATTGCGGGAGCGCATCCATCTGCTGGGCAACCAACTTGCTCAGCCGTTTGAGTTGCTCCGGGCCGGTGCCGTCTTTCTCGATCCTTTCTGTCAGGCCCAGCAACAGCACTTCACTTTGCTTGAAGGTGCCCTCGGTGTAAGTGTTGAGCGCCTGAGTCAGGTTCAATGTATCGGTATTGATGTCGCTCAAGGTGTTCTGTCGGGCTGTCCATGTCTGCCAGGCCGTCAGCAGCACCACGGAGACACACACCAGAAAGATCAGAAAAGTGGCAAGTCGAAGATCGCGTTTCAAGGAAGTACCGGGCTGTTGAGTACACTGGCGTCAAAAGCTGCGCATTATAGAAGGCTTTTGGCCAGCATTGCTGATGCATATGCATAGGTCAGCCCTGCGCCGGGAATGCTTCCACTCTTAGTTTCTCCATCACCAGTTCAATGAAGGCCGATACCGCCAACGGCAGATGCTGCCGGCTCGGGTAAAGCACGTGCAGGCCAAAGCCCGCACGCTGGAAGTGTGGCAACACACGTACAAGTCGACCCGCCTGAAGATCGAGCATGGCGAGCGTCGGCGGCAGCAGTGCGATGCCCAGGCCGGCCACCGTAGCCTTGCGCAGTGCCTGGGCCGTGTTACCGGAAAAACGGCTGGCGATTTGCACTTCTTCCTCCACGCCCTCTGGTCCGGTCAGACGCCAGGTGGTGAAGCCGCTGGGATGGGCGAAACTCACGCAGTCATGGTTCACCAGGTCCTGCAGCGTACCGGGCATACCGCGAGCAGCGATGTAAGCCGGACTCGCCACCAAGCCCTCGCTGCCTGCGCTGAAGAGCTGGCGCCCGACGTAACCTGAGTCTTGCAGCGGACCGCCGCGAAACGCGATGTCGATGCGCTCGGCGATCAAGTCGGCGCGGGCATCACTGAGCACGAAGTCCAGCCGCACCCGCGGATGCGCGGCAAGAAAGTCAGCCACCCATTCCATGGGGAAGAAGTCGAAGAAATCCGCCGTCGCCGCGACGCGCACCAAGCCGCTGGGTTCCTGGCTGCCCGTCATCAACTCGTGCCCCGCCTCGATCAGCCCGTCCACCGCGCCCACGCAGCGCTCGTGAAAAGCCTGCCCGGCATGAGTCAGCGTCAACTTGCGCGTGGAGCGTTGCAGCAGTCGTGTGTCGAGTTGTGCCTCGAGCTGCTGGACACGCCGGCTGACGGTGTTGGGCGGCATGCCCAGCCGCCGCGCCGCTTCGGCAAAGCTGCCGCTGCGGACCACTTGGACAAACAAGGCAATGTCATTCAAGTCGAGCATAAGGCGATAATTCCAGCAAAAAATGGACGGGCTCAATCCAATTGTGCCATCTAATCAACCAATCCGGGCACGCTTATCCTTCTTGCATCGCGGCAGTTAGCCCTCTAACTGCGTAAACCACAGGCAAGGACATCGTTCCCCATGACTCAAACTTCATCCCTCTCCCCTATTCAAAACCGCATCCTTTGGGGTGTTCGCATCTTTCTGGCCTTGGCGTTCGCTGCGGCCGGCATCGCCAAGCTGGCCAGCGCTCCGCAGATGGTTCAGGTGTTCGATGCCGTCGGCCTTGGGCAATGGTTCCGCTACCTCACCGGTGCCATTGAAGTGGCTGGCGCTGTGTTGCTGCTCATCCCGGTCACGAGCTTTTTCGCCGGGCTGCTGCTGACGGCGACCATGACCGGCGCAGTGGTCACGCATCTGTTCGTGATTGGCGGCAATCCCGCCCCTGCCCTGGTGCTGTTGGCGATGTCTGCCTTCGTGGCCTGGCGGCAGAAGCCCGCGGCCTTGCTCGGTGCAGCGCGCTGATCCATCCCAAGGCGATCGGCTCAAGACTTGAGGAAAACCTATGAACAACATCGTCGCCACACCAACGCGCGCCATCGTTCACCGCACATCCGGCAGCACTCACGGGCCGATCACGCGACTCATGAGCCCTGGCGACCTGGGCCAGTTGTTGAAGCCTTTTGTGTTTCTTGATCTCTTCGGCTTCAAGCCCCAAGGCGGGCAGAAAGGTTTCGGCATGCACCCGCATTCAGGGATCGCAACACTGACCTACATGATTGAGGGCGGCGTGGAGTACGAAGACACCACGGGCAAGACGGGCGTGCTGCCCACCGAAGGTGTGGAGTGGATGCGCGCCGGTAATGGCGTGTGGCACGACGCTAAACCAGTCGGCGACAGCTCAATATCGGGCTTCCAACTTTGGGTCGCCCTGCCCGCTTCGCACGAAAACACACCGGCGGAAAGCCTCTACCTGGCGCCCTCGCAGATCCCGCAAGCAGGCCCGGCGCGTGTGCTGCTCGGACGCTATGGCGCAGCGCAAAGCGCGATTGCAGCACCTTCGGACATGAACTACCTCGTCGTGCGCTTGAAAGAAGGGGAACGCTGGCGCTACACACCTCCCGCCGGCCACAACGTGGCGTGGCTGGCGGTCAATGCCGGTCGGCTGGACGTTGGTGGCCCGGTCAATACTGGCGAATTGGCGGTGTTCGAGGAGTCAGACCAACCCATCGATTTCGTGGCGCACGGCGACACGTCTTTCGTGCTGGGCTCGGCGGTGAAGCACCCACATGATTTGGTGATGGGTCGTTATTCAGTACACACCAGCCGAGCGGCACTGGCGCAGGGCGAAGCTGAAATTCAGCGTATTGGCGCGCGTCTGTTTCATGAGGGACGGCTGGCCTAGCACTCGCTAATGCCATATCTGCATCACTTGGTAAAAACCTGATATGTTGTACGATGACAGATGAGTTTGCGTAATTCATCTGTCATCCTCGCACCTATAACAACAAGGAATTACCCATGAAAAAAGTGAAGCTAATTATCGGTTTTTTATGCCTGTTCAGTGGCTACGTGGCGGCCTCCCCCGCATCGAGCGAGAAGGATGTTGCCGCTGCGGTAGACCATCTGACTCAAGCGATGCTGACCAAAAACGTCCCTCAACTGAATGCGCTCACCGCTGAAAACCTGTCCTACGGGCATTCCAGCGGGAAAATCCAGGACAAGAAAGAATTCATCGCCGACATCGAAACCGGAAAAAGCGCTTTCAAAACGCTGGAGATGCAGAACCAGAAAATCACCGTCTCGGGTGATGTGGCGTTGGTCCGCCATCATTTTTCGGCGCAAGCCATCAAGGGCACCGAGATTGTTCCCACAGAAATCGAGAACTTTCAGATCTGGCAAAAGCAGCAAGGAAAATGGTTACTGGTAGGACGACAAGCGTTTCGGCTCTGACTGTCGCGTAAGCCGGTTTTCGGCCATCGCGCGGCCACTCCTCAGTCCCTTGCGGCGAGAATTAAGTGGGGGTGTCAGGCAGTTGCAATGCTGGATCGCGAGCAAGCCCGCTCTCACACTGGATTGCCTGTGAACACATTATTTGTGCACGTCAGCGATCACATATGGGAGCGGGCTTGCTCGTCCGTCGCTACACCGCTAGACAGCAGCCTTGAACCCCTCCTCCCTTTGCAACGCCCGAGCCTGTGCGCCACGTTCCTACGATTTGCCCGGGAGCGAATGCGGTATGTCAGGCAGACCGCGTCAATCGTATACACGACCGCTTCGCAGCCGAACGCAGCCTTCGGCACCTGCTATGGATCGCGCTGGGAGCCAGGCAATCAGCCGTCAATCATCCTCATGCAATTTGATCCCGCGTTTATGCAGCAAATACGGCACCAGCAGCACCAACAACGTCACCGCCAGCACCGACGCTGCAATCGGTTGCGTCACAAATATCATCCAGTCGCCCTGGCTGATGGATAAGGCGTTACGCAGTTGTTTTTCCGCCATCGGCCCCAGCAGCATGCCGACGATCACCGGGGCGACGGGGAAGTCGAAGCGGCGCATCAACACCCCGGCCCAGCCGATACCCAGCATCAGAAACAAGTCGAAGGATGAGTGGCGCATGCCGTACACGCCGATGGTGGCGAACACCAGGATCCCGGCGTTCAGGTACGGCCGAGGGATTTGCAAGAGTTTGACCCACAGCCCCACCAGCGGCAGGTTCAGCACCAGCAGGATGACGTTGCCGATGTACAAAGAGGCCACCAGGGTCCAGACCAACTCGCCCGAGGTCTGGAACAGCAGCGGCCCCGGTTGCAGGTTGTAGTTCTGGAACGCCGCCAACAGAATCGCCGCCGTGGCGGAGGTCGGTATGCCCAGGGTCAGCAGCGGCACCAGTGAGCCGGTGGCGCTCGCGTTGTTCGCCGCCTCGGGACCTGCGACGCCTTCGATGGCGCCTACGCCCTTGCTGGCGGCGAATTCTTTCGGGTACTTGCTGAGTTTGCGTTCAGTGGAATAGGACAGGAACGTCGGGATTTCCGCGCCACCGGCCGGAATCGATCCGAAGGGAAAACCGATCAAGGTGCCCCGTAGCCACGCCGGGACCGAGCGTTTCCAGTCGGCGCGGGTCATCCACAACGAGGTCAGGCGGTGTCGGCTGGCCGTTTCTTCCTTTTGGTAAAGTACGCCGTACAAGGCCTCACCGACGGCAAACAACCCCACCGCGACCAGCACCACTTCGATGCCATCGACCAGTTCGGGAACTCCCAAGGTGTAGCGGGCAATGCCTGACGTCGAGTCGAGGCCGATCAAACCGATGGTCAGCCCGATGCCCAATGAAGCAAAGCCGCGCAGCATCGACGCGCCGAGCACTGCCGACACGGTGGTGAAGGCCAGCACCAGAATCGCGAAATACTCCGCCGGCCCGAATTTCAGCGCCAGCGTGGCTACGAGGGGCGCGAACAACGTCAGCAAGATCGTTGCGATGGTGCCAGCCACGAATGAACCGATGGCGGCCGTTGCCAGCGCCGGGCCTGCCCGTCCGTTGCGGGCCATGAGGTTGCCTTCCAGGGCCGTGACCATCGAGGATGACTCCCCTGGCGTGTTGAGCAGGATCGAGGTGGTGGAGCCGCCAAACTGAGCGCCGTAATAGATGCCGGCGAACATGATCAGTGCCCCGGTCGGATCGACCTTGGCGGTAATCGGCAGCAGCAAGGCGACGGTCAGCGCCGGGCCGATCCCCGGCAATACTCCGATTGCAGTGCCCAGCAGACAACCGATAAAACCCCACATCAGATTGATCGGTGTCAGCGCGCCAGCGAAGCCGACGGCCAGATTCGAGAGAATATCCACCTTGTCGACCTCCTTCGGCCTGGATCAGATCCAGGCGTTGATCAAGGGCGGAAGGGAAACCCCTAGCCCGGCGGTGAAAAGCCAGTAGATCGGCAGTGCCAGAGCGATGCCTATGGCCAGGTCCCGCACCGGGCTGCGGCTGCCAAAGCCCCGCGCCGAACAGGCAAACAGCAATGCAGCAGCCAATACGAAGCCGATGTAGGAAATGAGCAACGCCACGCCCAGCAGCCCTGCCGTAACCCAGGTCGCCCCGGACTTGCCGCCGGGCTCGGCCCCGGAAGTCTCATGATCATCGGCGAGGTTGCGAAAACCACCGGTGAGCGCCTGATAGCCCATCAACAGACCAACGGCGCCCAGAAATGCCGCCACGGCATAGGGGTAGACGTAGGCCGGCATGATGACGAACCCCATCTCGGCGGGAAACCGCGAGGCGCCGACCGCCAATACCGCACTGATCACGACAATACCGACGCCAATCGCCAGTTGGGCCGGCCTTACGCTCCAGCGCCCGGCCATCTCAAAGCAGCCCGACCTTGACCAGCATCGCGCGCAGGCGTCCGTGCTCCTCATCGACGAATTTGCCGAAATCATCTCCGGTCAGAATGCTCGGCGACCACGCATTGGTTTTTACGTTTCCCTGCCATACGGCGCTTTTGGTGGCGGTCAGCACGGCTTCCGTCAGTGCCTTGCGCTGTTCAGGCGTCAGGCCCGCGGCGCCGTAAACACCCCGCCAGTTGCCGATCGTCACGTCGTAGCCAGACTCTTTGAGCGTCGGTGCGTCGATGCCTTCAACGCGGTTGGGCGCGCCGACGGCCAGTAAGCGGAACTGTTTGGACTGCACGTATTTGGCCAGCTCAGCGTAGCCGCCGGTGATCACCGTGATGTGCCCCCCCAGCACCGCGGCAACGACTTCGCCGCCACCGGCGAAGGCAACGTAATTGACCTTGTTGACGGGGATGTCCATTTTGCTCGCTAGTTCGGCGATGCCGATGTGGTCGATCGACCCCTTGGAGCCACCGCCCCATTTGATGCTGGACGGGTTGGCTTTGAAGTCCTTGAGCAAGTCCTCCAGGGTTTTGTACGGCGAGTCGTCGCGTACGGCGATCACGTTGTATTCGGTAAACAGCCGGGCGATCGGGGTTACGTCCTTCAAGGTGATTTGCGGTTTGTTCTGCTCGATGGACGCGACCATGATCGCGCCGACCACGATCAGCGCATCGGGGTCGCCCTTGGTGGCGTTGGCAAATTGCGCCAACCCCAGGGTCCCGCCGGCGCCACCCTTGTTCTCGAAGGTGGCGGCTTTGGCCGTTTGGGCCTCGACCATGGCTTTGCCCAGGACTCGCGCGGTCTGGTCATAACCGCCACCCACGGAACCTGGGGCCATGAACTTGACGGTGTCCAGGGCAAAAACGGGGGATGCGAGTGCGGCGGCGGTAATGAAAGCGGCGAGGTTGCTGCTGAATCGACGGGCCAGTGCAAACATGAGACGTCTCCGGATAGCCGTTCTTGTTGTTTTCGATCAGGGAGAGCCCCTGTTCGGTGAGCATTCGTCTGGAAACAAGCGTAGGTCATAGATGTGTTTGTTGACGGCCTTTGTGCTGATGCGCCGTTAATCAAAGACAGCACATCGACTCAATATCCGCATCGAAATCTACGCAACCATAGGCCCTGTGAACCACCCACAATCCACTTGCAAGGACATCACCATGGCCATCGCAAAAGCTGTACCGGGCAAAACCCTGCTGAACCCAACCGACCACACCCTGATCATGATCGATCACCAGTCGCAAATGTCCTTTGCGACCAAGTCGATCGATGCCGTCACCCTGCGCAATAACGCCGCACTGGTGGCCAAGGCAGCCCGGGGCTTCAAGGTGTCGACCATCCTCACCACCGTCGCCGAGAAAAGCTTCTCCGGCCCGATCTTCGACGAAATCAAATCGGTGTTCCCGGAACACAAAGTGATCGACCGTACCAGCATGAACACCTGGGAAGACGAGCGCATTGCCGTTGAAGTCAACGCCATCGGCAAACAGAAAATCGTCCTGGCCGGTCTGTGGACCTCCGTGTGCATCGTTGGCCCGGCACTGTCGGCCCTCGACCAAGGCTTCGAGGTGTACTTCATCTCCGATGCCTGTGGCGATGTCTCCATCGAAGCCCATGAAATGGCCGTGCAACGCATGATCCAGCTCGGTGCCCGCCCAATGACTTCGCTGCAATACCTGCTTGAACTGCAGCGCGACTGGGCACGCACCGAGACTTACGACGAGACGGTGAAAACCTCCATCGCCAACGGTGGTGCCTATGGTCTGGGCCTGATCTACGCCAAGACCATGTTCCATGCCTCTGAAGGCCATTGAGAATAAATAGCGACTCTTCGGAGTCGCTGTTTCAAGCGGGAGATCCGTCATGTTTTCTTTACAAACCCTCCCGCGCATTTCCGGGCGGAAGGACGTACCCAGGGCGTCCTTCTGGCTCTGCGTGTTTTTTGCCGGAACAGCCCTGGCGGATGAGGCACCGGATTCCGCGCAAGGATTTCTCGAGGGCGGGAAGCTTGAGGTGCTCAGTCGAAATTTCTTCCTCAACAGCGACTACCGCTCACCCCAGCCTTCGGGCAAGAACTACAAACAAGAGTGGGCTCAAGGCTTTATCGGCTCATTTGAATCCGGATTCACTCCCGGCACGCTAGGTTTCGGCGTCGACAGCCACGCGTTTATGGGGCTGAAGCTCGACGGCGGCAAAGGGCATTCGGGAACCGGGTTACTGCCGCTGGACAGTGACGGTCGCAGCGAAGACAACTACTCCAGTGCCGGTGGCGCGCTGAAAATCAGGGCCTCCCGAACCACCCTGGCCTTCGGTGAAATGACCGTGGAAACCCCGGTGTTCGACACCTCCGACAAACGCCTGCAACCGGAATACGCCACGGGCTTTCTGTTGAACAGCAACGAAATCGACAACATGAAACTGGTGGCTGGTCATTTCACGGCGTTCAAGAATCAGGACAACACGACAAGCAAGGGCAACTTTTACGGCTACGGCGCCAACACCGAAGCTGGTGGCATCACGTTTCTGGGCACCGACCTGTTCACAAACAGTCCTGTCGGCGGCGCGTTGTACGCCTCCGAGCTGAGCGACACCTGGCGCCAGTATTACGCCAACCTGCACCTGAAACAGTCCGCCGTGTTCCTCGACGCCAACCTGTATCGCACGCAGGACACCGGCAAGGCACTGGCCGGTGCCATCGACAACACCGCCTACAGCCTCTCGGGCAAATACACCCTGGATGCCCATGCCTTCACCCTGGCCTGGCAACGCATCAATGGCGACACACCGTTCGACTTCGTCGGTGGCGACTCGATTTACCTGGCCAACTCGATCAAGTACGCCGACTTCAACGGCGCCCACGAACGTTCCTGGCAGGCACGCTACGACCTCGACCTCGGCGCTTATGGCATCCCCGGCCTGAGTTTCATGACGCGTTATGTCCGGGGCAGCGACATCGACGGCACCCGTGCGCCCAAGGGTGGAGCCTACAACCCGTTCGACCCGACCATCGGCGAGTACGTGCCTCAACAGGGCGATGGCGGGCGGCATTGGGAGCGCGACATCGACCTGCGCTACATCGTGCAGTCAGGCTCCGCCAAGGGATTGTCACTGCAACTGTCCCATGTGTCTCATCGGGCCAACACCGCTCAGGCGGGCGATGACATCGACAGGGTTTACGTCGTCATCCAGTACCCGCTGACCTTCGGGCACCTGTGATCGAGATCACCATGGAAATGGCGGAAGGCAGCCGGAGTCGAACCTGCCCGGGAACGGATGCCGTCCCCAACCGGGTTTGAAGCCCGGCCGCGCCACCGGGCGCGATTGCCTTCCTTGAAGTCAGACTGCGGCTTGTTGGGCCAGTGCATTGTCGAGCCGGATATGGCGTCGATCGCCAAAGCGGCGGGTCAGGCCGAGCCGGTCGAAGTATTCAAGAATCTGAATACTGCGCTTGCGCCCCAGGCCCACGGCATCGCGAAACCCGACGACCTGGATCACCGGGTTATCGCTGGCCAGTTGCACCAGCATAGCCGCCAATCGGCGCACCAGTGTGTCGGTGTAAAACAGGTCGCGAACGATTTGATGCAGCAGTCCCAACCGGGCCATCTTGCGCAGCAGCAGGCGCACGGCAGCCTCGTCATGGCCAGTGGCTTTGGCCAGATCACGCACCCACGGCGGATCGAAACCCGCCTGTTCGAACAATGGCTGCAATTGTTGCCAGAGGCTTTCGTCGTCCTCGCTCAAGCGCACCTGGTGATCGGGTAAATGCAGCCATGGGCCGCTGGCCGCCATTGCACCACTGGCCAGTAATTCGTCGAGCAGGCTGATAAAGGTCGACCGTTCCAGCACGCTGCCGGCGAAGCGACGCAGGCGATCCCGGTCCGGTCCCATCTGGTCCGGTTCGAGTTGATGAAAGCGTGCGAGGTGTTCCAGCAGCGGCGTTTTCTGGGCTTCCCAACGCACCGCGCTGAACAACAATGGCCCCTGCCGCGTATCGATGAGACGCACGTCATCGGGCAATTCCCAAGTCTCGCGCGAACGGTTGAACTGACGCTCCAGGCGCAGCGGATCGAGCCCGGTGTCGCTGTTGGCCAGCAGCGCCGGCAGTGCCGCTTCCAGACTATTGGTGGCGGACAGCGCTTGTAGCTGCGCCAATCGCTCAGGGCTGCGACGATGTCGGGCCGGGGCGAACGGGTCCAGCACTTGGCCACCGCCAAGGGTGCGTTGGGCGCTTTGGTCGCGCAGGATCAAGCGGTCGCCCTTCACTGCCAACACCGGCACATTGACCAGCAGTTGCGCGAACATCTGCCCGCCCGGTGCCAGGCTGGAACCTTCCAGCAAGGCCACCCGCCCCGTCACGTCCTGAGTTCCAAGATGCACATGCACCGGTTGAAAGTGTTCGAAGCTTCGCGCTTCGCTGGTCAACACCCTCAACTGGATATCCAGACGCTGGGTCGGCGCATGCAGCCATTCGGCCACCAGCCAGTGGCCACGGTGGATCTGCTCCAGGGCCAAACGCTCGGCACTCAGGTTCAGCGCGACGCGCTGCCCGGCCATTGCGTTGTCAGCGGCCTGGTTTTGCGCATGCAGACCACGTACTCGCACCGGTTTGCCCTGCGGGCTCAACATCAGCGTATCGCCCACTGTCACCTGACCGGACAACGCCGTACCGGTCACCACGATGCCGGCGCCGGCCACGCTGAAGGCCCGATCAATCGCCAGACGAAAACCGCCGCCGGTGCTACGTTGAAGCACTTCACGCTGTGCCTCCAGCAAGGCCAGACGCAGTGTCTCGATGCCCTCGCCAGTGACACTCGACAGCGGGATTTGCGCCGCGCCAGCATACGGTCCGGGCGCCAGTAATGCTTCGATCTGCTCACGAACAGCCTGCACCCGAGCCGGGTCAACCCGGTCGCACTTGCTGATTGCAATCAGTGCCCGAGGGATGCCCAGCAACTCGACAATCGCCAAATGCTCACGGGTTTGCGGCATGGCGCCGTCATCGGCCGCTACCACCAGCAACACCAGATCAATCCCCTGAGCACCAGCCAGCATGTTGTGGGTGAAGCGCTCATGGCCGGGCACGTCGATAAAACCGGTCAGGGCGGCGCCCGGTTCCAGCGCCGCATAGACATAGCCCAGGTCGATGGTCATGCCGCGTTCGCGTTCTTCGCGGCGACGATCACCGGCCTGCCCGGTCAGAGCCTGGAGTAAGGAAGTCTTGCCGTGATCGATATGCCCCGCCGTGCCGACAATCACCCGTCCCGGCCCTCCTCCTGCAGTTGATCGAATTGCGCCAGCTGATTGAGCTGCGCCAGCCACGCGGCTTCGTCGTCGAGTTGACGCAGGTCGAGCCACAAGGCGTCATCGTCAATGCGACCGAGCACCGGAGTGGGCAGTTGCCGTAATGCTGCCTCCAGCCCTAGCAACCGTCGCCCACGCAGGCGTTTGGAAACGTTGGGCCGCAGGCATAACGCCGCGCTGGGCAACCGGGCCACGGGTTGGCTGCCACTGCCGATCATGCCCAGTGCCGGCACCGCGCTGACGCTCCAGCCATCGCCCAGCACCTGCGCCAATGACGGTTGCAAGCGTTCGGCCTGGGCGAGGATATCGGCTTGGGGTCGGGTCAATAGACGCAGACTCGGTAGTCGTTCGGCCAGACGATCGGGATCGCGGTACAGCGCCAATACGGCTTCTAGGGCGGCCAGGGTCAGTTTGTCGACCCGCAAGGCACGCTTGAGCGGATTCTTCTTGATCCTGGCGATCAGGTCTTTGCGGCCGACGATCAATCCGGCTTGAGGCCCGCCGAGCAGTTTGTCGCCGCTGAAGGTGACGATGTCCGCGCCGTCGAGCAGGGCCTGGCGCACCGTCGGTTCGGCGGGCAACCCCCAGCGTGTCAGGTCCAGCAGGCTGCCGCTGCCGAGGTCTTCGAGCAAGGGCAGTCCGTGGCGGTGAGCCAGCTGCGCCAATTCCGCCGTCGGCACTCTCGCGGTGAAGCCTTCGATGCTGTAATTGCTCGCGTGTACGCGCATCAGTAGACCACTGCGCGGGCCGATGGCGGCCTCGTAATCGCGCGCATGGGTGCGGTTGGTGGTGCCCACCTCATGCAACCGCACCCCGGCGCGGGCCATGATGTCGGGAATGCGAAACGCGCCGCCGATTTCGATCAACTCTCCTCGGGAGATGATCCCTTCCTTGCGCGCGCCCAGGCTGTTGAGCGTCAGCAACACGGCGGCGGCATTGTTGTTGACCACCGTCACCGCTTCGGCGCCGGTCAGTTCGCGGATCAAGCCTTCAATCAAATCGTCCCGGTCGCCGCGCTTGCCGCTGTGCAGGTCGAATTCCAGATTGAGCGGATAGCGTGCAGCCCGTTGCACCGCTTCAATGGCTTCTTCCGGCAACAACGCGCGACCGAGGTTGGTGTGCAGCACCGTGCCGGTGAGGTTGAACACCCGCCGGATCTGGCTGCGATGCTGAATTGCCAGACGCTCACCTGCCCTCCCTGCTAATACTTCGGGGGCGATTTCAATGGCGGCGAGTTCACCGTTGTGCACCGGCTCGCGCAAGTCATCGAGCAATTGCCGCAGGCCGGCCAGCAGTGCGTCGTGTCCGTACCGCTCGGCCAACGGTTGGCAGGCGGGATGGCGTAGCAAACTGTCGATGGAAGGCAGCCGCAAGGTTTGGCCGGCGAGTGTTGCGGGCATCAGAGGCTCCCGGAAGCGAGTGACCGTCGCGTCTGAGTGTAGCCTCTGGGATCGATAAGCTCAGTCGCCTCCGGGCGCCAGCAGCAGATTGGGCGCTGGTCGCTGGTAACCTTCCTGCTCCAGGCGCATGTCCAGCATCAGGCTGGACAGGTCCGCCGACAGGGCTTCGGCTTCGGCGTCGTTTTCCAGGTAGATCAGTTTCAGGTAGCTGTTGCAGCCGGGACAGACCTCCGCCCGCAACGGCGCCTGATTGGCGGCGTGGCGATCATCCTCGAAGCTGACGTATTCAAGCCCCTTGCTCTGTTCGCAATACACGCATTTGACCCGCACCACATGCCACTCGCAGGCACACAACGAGCACACCAGATAACGCAAACCGTTGTATTTGCCGCGATGACGAATCACCCCGGCCATCGCCGGTGAACCGCAGGCCGGGCATTGACTGAGGCTGTCGCCATGCTGGCGCTGCAGATGGAGTTCAAGGTTAGGCGTGTTCAGCAGCCAATAACTCCAGGCCGCTTGCAGCGCGGCACCGAGAAACGGCACCAGCGCTGCCGGCAGCATCGAGTACTGGCCGCTGACCAGGGCAATAGCCCACGCCTTGAGCAGCCCAGGGTTCGCACTGCGCAACGTCGCCACGGCATTTTCTACCGCCGAGTGTGGCAATGGCTGATAGCGCTGCAACAAGGCCTCGAGGTATGGCAGCCAAACGTTTTCGCGCACCAGACTGTCGGCGGCGAACGGCGGTAAGCCATGTTCTACGCACAACCGCAGGCGTTCGGGGTCGGGCATGGTCGCCACGAGCGGATCATCCATCAGCTGCTGCTGGACATGACACAACCCCGCGATCAAACGCAGATAGTCCGCCATGGGATGGCCGTCAGCCAAACGTTCCAGGCGCAACGCGCGCAGGGTGAACAGGTTGTTCGGCGGCAGGTACAAAAACGGCGGTGAACTCGCCGCCGCTTCTATTTGCCCAGGTTCGAGGATCGTGGCCAAGGGGTCATCCTTTTTTGCTGATCGGTCGCTCAGGCGTTTCGTCACCGGTCACTTCCCGGTACCAGAGCTCATGGTGTTTTCTCGCCCAGGCGCGGCTGACCCGGCCACGCACCATGGCGTGGACCGAACCGCGAATCCAGATACCCGCGTAGACGTGGACAATGATGCTCAGCACCAGGATGAACCCCGCCAACGCATGCAACAGCATCGCCCAGCGAATGCTGGTAATGCCGAAGTACGCGCTGAACCAGGCACGCCAGATCACCAGCCCGCTGAACAGCAGCACCAGCATGCAGATCAGCAATACCCAGAACAGCAGCTTCTGCCCCGGATTGTATTTGCCGATCGGCGGCACACCCTCCTCCTCGTTACGGATCACATGCCCGACACGCCTGAGCCACAGCCGGTCGTTGGTGATGAAGTAGTTCGCCCGCCAGAAACTGCACACCAGGCCGAGGAACAGCACAAACATCGTCACACCCAGGTACGGATGCAGAATGCGCGTCCACGAACCGCCGCCAAACAGGTTGCTCAGCCAAAACAGCCCCGGATGGAACAGGGCCAGCCCCGACAGCGCCGCCATGAGAAACAGAATTGCCACCAGCCAGTGATTGGTGCGCTGGTTGACGGTATAGCGCAGGATTGGTTTGTCGTTCATGGCCTGTCCTCCCCGCCCGGTTTGCTCGGATCGAAGGTGTGCACCGACGGATCGAACTCATGCACGGCAGGGTCAACGGTGGTCGGATGTTCGTCCTCCTCGACCAGTTGTGGCCCGACGCGCACGTAGTGGAAGAACCCGGCCAGCACCGCCGCGCCCATGGCCAGCAGCGCCAGGGGTTTGCTCAGGCCTTTCCACAGGTCCACCAGCGGACTGATCGCCGGGCGATCCGGCAAACCGGCATACAACCTGGGCGTGTCGGCATGGTGCAGCACATACATCACGTGGGTGCCGCCGACGCCCGCGGGGTCATACAAACCGGCGTTGTCGAAGCCGCGGCTCTTGAGGTCGACGATGCGTTCGGCGGCGTGTTCCTTCATGTCTTCCTTGGTGCCGAACACGATGGCCCCGGTCGGGCAGGTTTTCACACAGGCCGGCTCCAGCCCCACCGCCACCCGGTCCGAACACAGCGTGCATTTATAGGCCTTGTGGTCCTTTTGCGAGATGCGCGGAATGTTGAACGGGCAACCGGTGATGCAATAACCGCAGCCGATGCAGTGGTCCTGATCGAAGTCGACGATACCGTTGGCGTGCTTGATGATCGCGCCGGGGCTCGGGCACGCCGCCAGGCAGCCGGGCTCGGCGCAATGCATGCAGCCGTCCTTGCGGATCAGCCATTCGAGGTTGCCGGCGTCGGTTTCATGCTCGGTGAAGCGCATCAGGGTCCAGGTGTCTGCGCTGAGGTCGTGGGGGTTGTCGTAGGTGCCGAGGTTGTGACCGACGTCGTCGCGTAGCTCGTTCCATTCCGAGCAGGCGACTTGGCAAGCCTTGCAGCCGATGCACTTGGTGGTGTCGATCAGCTTGGCCACTTCCTCCTGGGTGCGCACCGAGGGCGGCACGGTGGTGGTGGCCGAACGGGCGATGATGTCTTGGCTGGCCATTTAGACTTTCTCCACGTTGACCAGGAATGACTTGGATTCCGGGGTCTGTGTGTTGCCATCGCCGAGGAACGGCACCAGGGTGTTGGTCAGGTAACCGTGGCGGGTGGCGCCGGTGAAACCCCAGTGCAACGGGATACCGATCTGGTGCACCACCTGATTGTTGACCTGCAGTGGACGAATCCGCTTGGTCACCACCGCCACTGCTTCGATATGTCCGCGCTTGGAACTGACCCTAACCCGGTCGCCAGCGGCAATCCCCTTCTCCTTGGCCAGCGCCTCGCCGATTTCGACGAACTGCTCGGGCTGGGTCACGGCGTTGATCGGGCAATGCTTGGTCCAAAAGTGGAAGTGTTCGGTCAGCCGGTAGCTGGTCGCCGCATAAGGGAAGTCCTTGGCCTGGCCCAGGGTGTCCCAGACCGAATCGAAGATCCGCCCGGCCGGATTGCTGGTCGCCTGTTTGTTGTTGGGGTGCATCGGGTTGATGCCGATGGGCGTCTCGAACGGTTCATAGTGTTCGGGGAATGGCCCTTCGTTCATCTTGTCGAGGGCGAAGAACCGCGCCACGCCTTCGGGGTTCATGATGAACGGGTTCATCCCGGCTTCCGGCGGCACATCGACCTTGTAGTCGGGCACGTCGGTGCCGGTCCAGACCTTGCCGTTCCACCACACCAGCCGCTTTTTCGCATCCCACGGTTTGCCTTGGGGGTCGCAAGAGGCGCGGTTGTAGAGAATCCGTCGGTTCGCCGGCCAGGCCCAGGCCCAGCCCAGGTTCTGCTTCATGCCGAAAGGATCGCTGTTGTCACGCCGGGCCATGTTGTTGCCCTGCTCGGTCCAGCTGCCGCAGAAGATCCAGCACCCGGACGCCGTGCTGCCATCGTCCTTGAGCTGGCCGAAGCCGGACAGTTGCTGACCGGCCTTGACCACCGCACCCGAGGCGTCGGTGACATCGGCGATGGCGTAGCCGTTGAATTCCCGGGCCAGTTCTTCTGGCGTCGGGTCATCCGGCACTTTGTAGGGCCAGTCGAGTTTGAGGATCGGCTCGGCCCAGGCGCCACCATTGGCCTGATAGCGTTGGCGCAGGCGCATGAACAGCTCGGCCATGATTTTCACGTCAGTGCGCGCCTGCCCAGGGCCATCGGCGCCCTTCCAGTGCCATTGCAGCCAGCGACCGCTGTTGACCAGCGAGCCGTTTTCTTCGGCGAAACAGGTGGTGGGCAGACGGATGACTTCGGTCTGGATGTCGGCCGTCTGCACATCGTTGTAAGGCCCGACGTTGCGCCAGAACTCCGAGGTTTCGGTGGCCAGCGGGTCCATCACCACCAGCCACTTGAGTTTGGCCAGAGCCTTCATCACCCGGTTCTTGTCCGGCAAGGCGGCAATCGGGTTGAAGCCCTGGCACATGTAGCCGTTGACCTGGCCCTTGCCCATCATGTCGAACATTTTCAGGATGTCGTAGCCGGGAATGTCCAGTTTCGGCAGCCAGTCGTAGCCCCAGTTATTCTCGGCGGTGGCATTGGCGCCATACCAGGCTTTCATCAGGCTGACATGGAACTTGCCGTAGTTCTGCCAATAGGACATCTGCCCGGGACGCAGCGGTTTGAGTGCGCGCTTGGCGATGTAGGCGTTGTAGTCCTGTTCGCTTTCGGATGGCAGGGTCAGGTAGCCGGGCAGCAGGTTGGACAGCAAGCCGAGGTCGGTCAGGCCCTGGATGTTGGAGTGCCCCCGCAAAGCGTTGACGCCCCCGCCGGGCATGCCGATGTTGCCCAGCAGCAATTGCACCATGGCCGCGCTGCGGATCATCTGCGAGCCGATCGAGTGCTGGGTCCAGCCCAGGGCATAGAGAATCGTCATGGTCTTGCCCGGTTGCGCACACGTGGCAATCTCTTCCCAGATTTTCTTCATCGCGTCGGTGGGCATGCCACAGACCTGACTGGCCAGCTCCAGGGTGTAGCGGCTGTAATGCTGCTTCATCAATTGATAGACGCAGTGTGGGTCCTGCAAGGTCGGGTCGACTTTGGCAAAGCCGTCCTCGCCGATCTCATACCCCCAGCCGGACTTGTCGGTGTAGCTGCGCTTGCTCGCGTCGTAACCGCTGAACAAGCCGTCCTCGAAACCGTAGCCGGCCTTGACGATGAACGACACGTCCGTATAGGCCCGCACGTATTCGTGCTGGATCTTGTCTTCGGTCAACAGGTAATTGATCAGCCCGCCCATGAAGGCGATGTCGGTGCCGGTGCGGATCGGTGCGTAATAGTCCGCTACCGAGGCCGTACGGGTGAAGCGCGGGTCGACCACAATCAGCCGCGCCTTGTTGTGGGCTTTGGCTTCGGTCACCCATTTGAAACCGCAAGGGTGTGCTTCTGCTGCGTTGCCGCCCATCACCAGAACCAGATTCGCGTTGGCGATATCGGTCCAGTGGTTGGTCATGGCACCACGGCCATACGTCGGGGCAAGACTTGCCACCGTCGGGCCATGTCAGACACGTGCCTGGTTATCGAACCCCAGCATGCCCAGACTGCGAATGACCTTGTGGGTGATGTAACCCGCTTCGTTGGACGAGGCCGAGGCCGCGAGGAAACCGGTGGTCAGCCAGCGATTCACCGTTTGCCCTTGGGCGTTCTTCTCGATGAAGTTGGCGTCACGGTCGGCCTTCATCAGGTCGGCGATGCGGTCCAGCGCATCATCCCAGGAGATCCGCGTCCACTCCTTGGTGCCGGGCTTGCGCACTTGCGGGTATTGCAGACGGCTGGGGCTGTGAATGAAGTCGAGCAGGCCTGCGCCTTTTGGGCAGAGGGTGCCGCGATTGACCGGGTGGTCGGCATCGCCTTCGATGTGAATGATGCTCTGGGCGACATTCTTCGCATTGTCGCCCTGGCTGTACATGATCAAACCGCAGCCGACCGAGCAGTACGGGCAGGTGTTGCGGGTTTCATGGGTATGGGCGAGCTTGAAATGACGCACTTGTTCGGCGAAGGCTGGCGTCGGAGCCATGCCCAGCGCGCCGAGGGTGGATCCTGCAAGGCCGAGACCAGCGACCTTGAAGAACTGACGACGGTTGAGGTCCATCGTGCACTCCTGATCAGGTGGAAGCCCGGTGCGTTGGCCGGGTTTTTCTGGACGATCACGGTGACGGCAACGGAACTACCGCCAATTAGAACTTTAGACAATGTTGTGGTGCACGGTCTGAAAACCGACCGTCGGCGGCTTGCCGGTCATGCCCTGTTGCACAACTCGCCAGCAGTGAAGGTTGGCGCTTATCATGGCCGCCGGATTACCCCCTCTGCCTTTTATGAGACTGAGCATGACTTTCGATTTTGATCAGGTGTTCGACCGCCATGGCACCGGCAGTACCAAGTGGAGCCGTTACCCGGCCGACGTGTTGCCGATGTGGGTCGCCGACATGGACTTCGCCGCGCCGCCGGCGATCATTCAGGCCCTGCAAAAACGCCTGGAACACCCGATGCTCGGTTACAGCGTGGCTCAGGATGACTTGCGTGACGCCATCGTCGCCGACCTGTGGAGCAAGTACGCCTGGCGTGTGCAGCCCCAGGAACTGGTGTTCCTGCCGGGTATCGAATCAGGCTTCAACATGGCCCTGCATGCACTGGTTCAACCGCAACAGAACGTGGTCGTGCAGACGCCCAACTACCCACCACTGCGCCATGCGCCGGGCCACTGGCAGCTGAACAAGGTCGAACTGGACTTCAACGTGCTGGCCGATGGCACGTACGCCACGCCACTCGATGCCTTGCGCCAGGCTCTGCAAGGCGGTGGCGCGTTGCTGCTGAGCAACCCGCATAACCCGCTGGGCAAGGTCTTCCCTCGGGAAGAACTGCAAGCGGTTGCCGACATCTGCCTGGAACAGGATGCGTGGATCATCTCCGACGAGATCCATTCCGAGCTGTGCTTCGATGGGCGCGTGCATATTCCGACCGCCTCGCTCAGCCCGCAGATCGCCAAGCGCACCATCACCTTGATGTCGGCGAGCAAGGCCTACAACATCGCTGGCCTGAAGACTGCGTTCATGATCATTCAAGACGCAGCGCTGCTCCATCGCGTCAACCATGCCCGCTGCGGCATGGTCGACAGCGTCAACCCGCTGGGCCTGGAAGCCACCCGCGTCGCCTACAGCGAAGGTCGCCCATGGCTGACCGAACTCATGGTCTACCTGCAAAGCAATCGGGACTATCTGGTGGAGGCCGTTCGCACGCGGTTGCCGGGCGTGACCATGAACGTGCCCCAGGGCACTTATCTGGCGTGGCTCGATTGCACGGCACTGGGGCTGGACAACCCGCAGCAATTCTTCCTCGAACAGGCCAAAGTCGGGCTGAGCGCCGGGCTGGATTTCGGCGATCACGCCCGGCAATTCGTGCGCCTGAACTTCGGCTGCCCACGGGCGTTGCTGGAAGAAGGAATTGCGCGGATGGAGCATGGATTGCGTAGCCGCAAGGCCTGATAGCAACGAAGATCCAATGTGGGGCTTGCTCGCTCCCGCACTGCTCGCATGATGCTGTCCCGGCAAAAAAAATGAACCCTGACGATTGACGCACCTCGATACCTTAGGAGCCCAAGGTTAAGTGCCTTGGGCCAGCCATCCCTCGGCGGTCGGCCGCACGTATCCGGGAACCAGGCATGAGTTTCATCGTTTGGATGGCGGTGTTGGGGGCGGTGCTGCTGACCCTGGCGCTGACCTCTTCCTATCTGCGCTGGATGCCGGTGACCACCTCGGCGGTGTGCCTTGCGCTGGGCGTGGCGATCGGCCCGGCGGGCCTGGGCTTGCTGAAACTGGACATCAAGGACGCTGCGGTCTGGATGGAGCACCTGACGGAAGTCGCGGTGCTCTTTTCGCTGTTTGTCTGCGGACTCAAATTGCGCCTGCCGCTCAAGGATCGCCAATGGCGGGTGGCGTTCGGCCTGGCGGGACCGGTGATGGTCTTGACCATCATTGGCATCTGCCTGTTGCTCCACTATGGATTTGATCTGGCCTGGGGGCCGTCGCTGCTGATCGGAGCGATTCTGGCACCCACCGATCCGGTGCTGGCCTCGCTGGTACAAGTCAACGACGCCACGGATGACGACGCAGTACGTTTCGGGCTCTCCGGTGAGGCCGGCCTTAACGACGGCATCGCCTTCCCTTTCGTGATCCTTGGTTTGTTGTTTGTGCAGCAGAACGGTGCCAGCGATGCCTGGCTCGGTGAATGGGCATTGAAACGCGTGTTGTGGGCCGTACCGGCGGGCTTACTCATCGGTTACTGGATGGGCCACGGCATCGGGCGCCTGACCTTGTCGATGCGCATCCGCAATGCCGACAGCACCCTTTCCCCCAACGATTACCTGACCCTGGCTTTGATCGCCCTGGCTTACGTCGCCGCCGAACAGATCCATGGCTATGGCTTTCTGTCGGTATTCGCCGCTGGCCTCGGTTTGCGGCAAGCCGAAGTCAAATCCACCGGCGACACCCAGATGCCCGCCGAGCATCTGGTGCAGCCGGTGGTTGGTCACCAGAACGTCGAGCCTGAAGCCGCCGTCCATGGCGACGTGTCGAATCTGCAGGATACTCAAGTGGCGGCCGGCATCATGATGGGCGACATGCTGGCTTTCGGCGGCCTGGTGGAGCGCGCCATGGAAGTGTTTCTGGTGACCCTGCTGGGCGTGGTGCTGGTCGGCCACTGGGATTGGCGAGCACTGGTGGTTGCGTTGGTGCTGTTTTGTGCCATTCGCCCTTTAAGCGTATGGCTTATGCCGTGGGGGCGTTTGCTGGATGGCCGACAACGCCTGTTGATCGGCTGGTTCGGGATTCGCGGCATTGGTAGCTTTTACTATCTGTTCCATGCCTTGAACCATGACCTCGGTCCGTCGTCGGCGACGTTGTGCACCGACCTGACATTGTCGGTGGTGGCGCTCAGCATTCTGGTCCATGGCATCAGCACCCAACCGATGCTTGCCCGTTATGAGCGGCGTAATCGGCCATAGGTTTTACTGGCGTTCGGCGAAATCAATCCTTCGGTCAACCTGCACTGAGCAATTACGCAGATTCATGCAGGCTGCACGATGATGAGCGCTGCCGCTTCAGCGCAACCGATTGTTTTCAAATGGCTTTTTTTTAATCCAGAAGCAGGCACGGGAAATGCTCCGACCATGGGAGCGACTGACGGGAGGAAGACCGTTTGCGCTTGACCCATGACTAAACAAGAGGTTTCGACCATGAACGCCATTGACCTGTTGAAAGCCGACCATGAACGCGTAAAAGGCATCCTGAGCCAATTGAGCGAATCCACCGAGCGTGGCGTGAAAAAACGCACCGAGCTACTGGCCAAACTGGAAATGGAGATCTCGATCCATACCCGCCTGGAAGAAGAAGTCTTGTACCCGGCGTATAAAAAAGCCGGGGGCAAGGAGCAGGATGTGATGTATTACGAAGCCAAGGAAGAACATCGCACTGTCGATTCGCTGGTGCTTCCCGACCTGAAAACCACCGATCCCTCTACTCCGCAATTCGCCGGCCGAGTGAAAGTGGTCAAGGAGTTGCTGGAACATCACATCGAAGAAGAGGAAAAGGAAATGTTTCCTCAGGCCAAAAAGCTGCTGAGCAAAACGACGCTTGAGGAGTTGGGCGCAGAGATGGAAAGCCTGAAGGCTCGGTACAAAAAAGAACTTGGCGCAACCAACCTCGCCGCTTGATAGCGGTTGAGTAACCAGCAGAGGCCCGGTGAATGCGGGCCTTTGGCTTATCCAATAAATGCGGTGGTGTCACTTCATGACCAGAGCAATGACTTCCACCAGGTTGAGTTGGGTAAAAGGCTTGGACAGGCGCGGCAGTCTGGCCGCGAAGCCTTCCAGTCGCTCGGCGTAACCGGTGGCGAGGATGATCGGCAGGTGTGGCTTCAAGGTCCGGATCGCCTGCGCCAGTTGCGCGCCACTCATTCTGGGCATGACCATGTCCGTAATCACCAGGTCAATGTCATGTCCGTTGTCGAACAGCTCCAGTGCCTGGGCACCGGACGCGGCACTGATCACCCGATGGCCAAGGTCCTCAAGCAACAAACTGGTACTGGTCAACACCAGGCTGTCATCGTCAACGACCAACACACACAAACTGGGCACCCGCGACGCAGCGGTCTGCTCGGTAGCGGGTTCGGTGGTCGAGCCTGCGACTGCGACGGGTAACCAGAGTTCGGCAGTGGTGCCGGCATTCTGCTGGCTTTTCAGGATGAAACGTCCGCCCAGTTGTTCGGTAAACCCATGAACCATCGACAGTCCCAGTCCTGTGCCTTTGCCGACGCCTTTAGTGGTGAAGAACGGATCCATTGCCAACGACAGGGTAGCGTCATCCATACCCTCCCCCGTATCCGTGACACTCAGGCAGACGTAACGACCGGCCGCAAGGGATAACTTCGTCTGATCGGAGACCTCCTCCATCCGGGCACTGATGAGCAGTTTTCCACCGTCGGGCATTGCATCGCGGGCGTTGGTCGCTAGATTCAGTACCGCCAGTTCGAGCTGATTGACGTCGGCCATCACAGGTTCGAGTTCGGGCGCAAAGCGGGTTTCTATGCTCACCGAAGGCCCTAGGGAGCTGCGCAGCAACCCGGTAATTCCCTGCACCAGCGTCGGTATCTCGACCGGTTCGGTCTTGAGCTCCTGACGCCTGGCAAACGCCAGCATGCGCTGGGTCAGGGAAACGCCACGCAAGGCACCCTGGGTCGCGTTGTCGAGCAGGCGGGTAATTCTCGGATCGTCCGCTGCGCGTTTGCGCACGATTTCCAGATTGCCGAGGATAACGGTCAGCAGATTATTGAAATCGTGGGCAATGCCCCCGGTGAGTTGGCCGATGGCCTGCATTTTCTGCGCCTGAAACAACGCTTCGCGGGTTTGTTCAAGCGCCTGCTGGGCTTGTGTCACCTCGGTGATGTCCCGGGTGATCTTGGCAAATCCCAGCAATGTACCGGTGTCGCCCCAGATCGGATCGACCACGACATGCGCGAAAAAGCGCGTACCGTCTTTGCGAACGCGCCAGGCCTTGTTTTCGAATCGGCCCTCGCGAGTCGCAATGTCCAGCGTCCGCTGCGGTTCGCCGGCTTCACGGTCTTCAGGCGTGTAGAAAATCGAAAAATGTTGACCGATGACTTCTTCTGGCCGGTAACCCTTGATGCGCTGCGCCCCCGGATTCCAGTTGGTCAGGCGTCCATCGGGGGCGAGCATGTAGATGGCATAGTCCGTAACGCTTTGAACCAGCAGCCGGAACTGCTGCTCGCTTTGCTTGAGGATTTCCTCGGCCATCTTGCGATCGGTCAAATCCCGGGTGATCTTGGCAAAACCCAGCAACTTGCCCGACGGATCGAAAATGGGATCGATCACGACGTGGGACCAGAAATGCGTGCCGTCCTTGCGAACCCGCCAGCCTTCGCCTTCGAAACGCCCTTCGTTAATGGCGGTATCAAGGGCGCGCTGAGGCAAGCCGGCCTTGCGATCTTCCGGGGTATAAAAACGCGAGAAGTGCTGGCCGAGGATCTCCGCTTCTTCATACCCTTTGAATCGCTTGGCGCCAGCGTTCCAGCTGGTAATGATGCCATCGGGGTCAATCATGTAGATCGCGTAGTCGACCACCGCATCTATCAGCAGCCGAAAGCGCATCTCTTCAATGGCATTCTTGGTCCGGTCATCGCTCATGGAACCCTGCCCTTATTGTTGTTCTTCTGGAGTATGCGACAAACCAAACGGGTGGAAGGTCCAAAAATAACCAATACGTTGGTGTGTCGCAGTGACGGGAGGAATTACCGGTGCACGTATTTGACGATGTAGGCGTACAGCTCGTTGTAGACGAAGTTCGGGACATAGCGGGCATGAGTCCGGGACTTATGCAACGCCACATGACACTCTTTGACCATTTCGTCCCGGTCGGTCATCGCGAAGACATGCTTGTCGATGATGCCGGAATAGACGCCGTGCGAAAAATGCGTGTTGAGTGTCGTCGAATCGATCGTTCCGTTGGCGGCCTTGGTGTAGGTGCTCTGAGCGCGCAAGACACGGTCTTTCAAACCACCAAACCCACGTTCGTACAAGATGATTTGCGAGCCGCTGATCGCCTTTGCGGCTGTCTCGAAGGCCGGGATGATCGCTTGTGCATATCTCATGCTGGCCTCCAGCTTTGATGCCGGGAGAAATCTTTCCATTTCCTGATCTTCCAGGCTTTTCAGTGCTCTTTTGATGCTCGATACATGAGCGAACTCCTGATTGCAGGCGACGATGTGAGTTTCGAACTGGTAGCCGGCAGCCGTCGCCGTCGGTGGGAAAGCCGCGAAATCGATGCTGTCGAATGCACATTCCATGATGATGTTGTATTTGTTTTTAAACGCCTCGGTGAAGATCTTCGTGCTCACATCCCGGACAAAAGCCTCCGTATGTTCATAAGCGTGCAGGACACCGAGTTTGATCATTTCTGCGTATTGAGGGTGTTTTTTTCGGTATTCGGGCAAGTACAGCCGGACATAATTGGCATAGCGGTTGGTGGGCAAAAGGCTTTTTTCCAGAAGATAGGTTTTACCCGAGCCCTGTACCCCCGCGACAATCAGCATCTTGGGGAGTGTTTCGGCGGTGATGCCGCTGAATAATGTGGTGGTGATTTCAGTGAACGCTGCGGTGACTTGTTCTGGCGTGTAAGCATAATTCGGTGCTACTGACATACCTTGATTTCCTTATCAAAGATTCGCTTGAAAGTGATTGCCTGCCCTTTGAATAAAGCGGTGTTTCGTTGTTTGTTCAAATGAGCGTGTCTTTCAAGATATGTCACTGTTTTACAAGGTAAAATCCCCTACAAGCCAGAAGGAAAATGCGTCAGCTCAACGGACCACCAACGCGGCAGTAATTGCTTGACCTTACTCTCGCCAAACCGGTCGTCGATCAGCATCACCACCCCTTGGTCCTCCCGTGTACGGATCACCCTTCCTGCCGCCTGCACCACTTTCTGCACACCTGGAAACAGGTAGGTGTAGTCATAACCGGCACCGAAAATCGCCGCCATGCGCTGTTTCAGCTGTTCGTTGACCGGATTGAGTTGCGCCAGCCCCAGGGTGGCGATGAAGGCGCCAATCAAGCGGGCGCCGGGCAAATCGATGCCTTCACCGAACGCGCCACCCAGCACCGCAAACCCGATGCCCTGCCCGTCGGCGGTGAACTGGTCGAGAAAGTCCTGACGCTGCGCTTCCCCCATGCCCCGGGACTGCGACCACAGCGTGATCTGCGGATACCGCTCGGCCAGCAACTGCGCCACTTGCTGCAAATAATCGAAACTGCTGAAAAACGCCAGGTAGTTGCCGGGGCGTTGGCTGAACTGTTTGGCGATCAGCTCGACGATGGGCGCAAGGGACGCCTGACGGTGGACGAACCGCGTGGAGATCTGGCTGACGATGTGCACTTGCAGCTGATCGGCGTGAAATGGCGATTCCACATCGATCCATACCGTATTCGCCGGAGTGCCCAGCAAGTCGGCGTAGTAATGCCGAGGGCTCAGGGTCGCGGAAAACAGCACCGTGCTGCGCGCAGCAGTCAGGCGCGGGCGGATGAAACCGGCGGGTACCACATTGCGCAGGCACAGCTGCGACAGATTGCGCTTGCGCTCGAGGTCACGCTTGCTGATGTCGAACAGGAAATGCTCGTCGAACAGTTCAGCCACGCGGCCGAATTGCAGCATGTCGAAGTAAAAATTCTGCAAGCCGCTGTCCAGGCCCTGAGGATGATCATTCAGGTAGTCGCCGATGCTTGCGCAGCACAAGGACAAGGCCTGAAGCAGTTTTTCCGGGGCTTTGTCGTAGGCCTGATAGGGGCCGAGTTGCTGATCGTGCAAGGCATTCCATTCACGATTGACTCGCTGCAAGGATCTCTTCAACGACTCGGGCGCGGTTTTTCGTACGCCGTTCAAAGTCGCCTGGTCGAGGCTGGCGCTGTACATTTGCCGGCCGCGCTCCACCAGGTTGTGGGCTTCGTCCACCAGCACCGCGACGTTCCAGTTATTGGCCTGGGCCAACCCGAACAGCAACGCGCTGAAGTCGAAATAGTAGTTGTAGTCAGCGACCACCACGTCCGCCCAGCGGGCCATTTCCTGGCTCAAGTAATAAGGACAAACCTCGTGCTGCAGGGCAACCTCGCGCAAGGCACTCTGGTTCAACAGGCTCAATTGACTGGCGGCCTGACGCGCGCCCGGCAGACGATCATAAAAACCCTGGGCCAACGGGCAGGATTCGCCATGACAGGCCTTGTCCGGGTGCTCGCAAGCCTTGTCCCGGGCGATCATCTCGAGGACTCGCAACGGCTGTGCATCGGCGCTGTCGAGGATGACCTGAGCAGCGTCCAGCGCCAATTTGCGCCCCGGGGTTTTCGCCGTGAGGAAAAACACCTTGTCCAGTTGCTGCGGCGCCAGGGCCTTGAGCATCGGGAACAGCGTGCCAATGGTCTTGCCGATACCGGTCGGCGCCTGGGCCATCAGACAGCGGCCGGTGCTGACCGCCTTGAACACCGATTCGGCCAGATGCCGCTGGCCAGGGCGAAAATCGGCATGGGGAAAGCTCAGCTGTCGAGCCGCCAGATTGCGCCCTTCGCGATGGGCCATTTCCTGCTCGGCCCAATGCAGGAACAACCCGCAGTGGTGCTCGAAGAACAGCTGCAAGTCGGCGGCGCTGAAGGTCTCGACCAGACAGGTTTCCTTCTCGCTGACGATGTCGAAGTACACCAGCACCAGGTCGATCTGCGCCAAATCCAGTTTCTGGCACATCAACCAGCCATAGACTTTCGCCTGCGCCCAGTGCAACTGCCGGTGGTTGGCCGGTTGCTTGCTCAGGTCGCCCCGGTAGGTTTTGACTTCTTCGAGGCAGTTTTGCCCCGGATCGTAGCCATCCGCCCGGCCTTTCACGCTCAAGGTTCGATACTGGCCCTCAAGTGCGACCTCGTTCTGGTAACCCTCGCTGCGTCGTGACGCCACGGTGCGATGGCCGACAATGCCTTCCAGCGCGGTTGGCGACGGGGTGAAACGCAGGTCGAGGTCGCCGACCTTGGCGGTGAATTCACACAACGCCCGCACCGCGATGCTGTAGCTCAAGCGCCCTGCTCCACCCATTGCACGTAGCAAACGGCGATGGGCATCTGGTGCTCGTGACAGAACTCCAGCCAGCGCAATTGGTTGTCTTGCAGGCGATCGCCGGGGCCTTTGACTTCGATCATTCGGTAGGTTTTGTGTTGCGGCCAGAACTGGATCAAGTCCGGCATGCCGGCGCGGTTGGCCTTGATGTCGAGCAGCAGTCGATTGAACCAGTGCTTGAGGTGTTCGGCGGGCAGACAGTCGAGCGCCTGCTCCAGCAGTTCCTCGCTCATCGCGCCCCAGAATACGAACGGCGACTGCACGCCCCACTTGGCGGTGTAACGCTCGCGGATGGTCTGGGCGTAACGCCCGTCATCGAGTTCGGCGAGGCAGGCCTGGAACAGATCCGCGCGCCGCGCATGAAAGTCTTCGTTGTGCAGGTCCACCGGGCCGCGCTGGAATGGGTGAAAAAACGCCCCCGGCAACGGGGCGAAGATCGCCGGCCAGCACAGCAACCCGAACAGCGAGTTGATCAGGCTGTTCTCGACGTAATGCACCGGTGCCGACTCGTCCGCCAGATGCGCCTGAACGTAATACTCCACCGACAATGCCGGGTCGTGCCTGGGCAATTGCAGGTCCAGACGCTGCATGGGCCGCGGGGCTGGCCGCTTGATCGGCGGCCCGCCCAGTTTGCGCCGCAGCCTGGGCAGCACACGCAATAAATGCTGATGTTCGGTGGCGCTTTCCGGGGTTTGCTCGGCGTGGCTCGCCAAATCCATGGCCAGTTGAAATTCACCACAGCGCTCCAGCACGCGAATCAGCCGCAGGCGTGCGCCGGGGTAGGCGCAATCGCGGTAGAGGCCCAGGGCGGTGGAAAAATCCGCCATGCGTTCGCAGTGCTGAGCGATCTGGAACAGCAGCTTGGCCCGACGTCTTTGCAGCCAGGGATTGGCGAGTTCCAGCCTGTTGATCTGCTCGACAACCGTCGCCACCTCTTCACCCGCCTCGAAATGCTGCTGACAGCTGTGCAGGAACAGGCAGGCGTCGACGTCTTCGCGGCTGCGCAAGCCTCGGGACTCGGCGCAAAACTCGACTTTTTCGTAGGTGTAGATGCCCAGGTCAGCCAGCACGAATTCCGACCAGTCCTGGTAAAGATTGCCGAAGAACATCAGGCGCAACCGATCGCACAGGCCCATGACGGTCAGGCTGAACAACCGGTCATCCAGTGCCGGGCACCACTGGGCAAAACTTTGCTCTTCAGGAAACTGCTCGCTCAGGGCTCGCAGCCAATCGCTCTTTTTGCCTTTCGGTTGATCGATGGCGTCACCAAAACACTGGAGAATCTCGGCCTTGAGCAGCACCTCGAACACCTCCTCGACAGGCAGCGGCAACTGCTCGTCGATCCAGCCCAGGGCCAGGAGCGGCGCGGCGGCGCTGGCGATGTCGCCGATTTCGACGTAACTCAGTTTGCCGGCCCTGAAATGCACGCCCTTGCGCATCACCAATCTGACCAGCAAAGCCTGGGACTCGCGGGGCAGTCGATTGAAGTCGTGGATGAAGTCCTGCTCTTCGAGGCTGAGTACATCGGCATAACGATGCTCAAGCCAATCAAGCACTTGCATGAAGTTGTTCAAGTAATAGAACGGATCATCGAGCGGATTTACAATCACGGGCAATCGGGCCATGGCAAGCGAATACTGGTTATGCGTACAGATACCAGCTATGCCCCACCCGGTGCAAACGGAAAAGGATAAGTGGCGACGCAATCGGACAATTTTCGGGTGACCATCGAACTTTCTGCCATTCCATCGCACCAACCGCGTTAGAAGCACAGTGAGGATTGATCTCGAACGAGGCGTTCGCACTGTTTTTATTGAGTGATGGAGGTGTGTATGAATATCAAGACTCTGGGTTTGCCTCTGGCGGCAGCGGCCTTTCTGGCCCTGACCGGTTGCTCGACGCCAACGGTCGTGACCCTGCAGAACGGCACCCAGTATTTGACCAAGGACATGCCGAACACCAAGGGCAAGGATGGCTTCTTCGAATTCGAAGATATTTCCGGGGCGAAAGTGAAAGTCCGCGCCGATGACGTGGCCACGATTCGCAAGGAAGACTGATCCCCTGAGCGGGCCGCCCCTGTAGGAGCGAGGCTTGCCCGCGAAGAACGATGACGCGTAATACCTGATAAACCGCGGTGCATTCTTCGCGGGCAAGCCTCGCTCCTACAGGGTGTTGGCTTTAAAGCGCTTGCGCGATCGCCTTGCCGACCTCCTGAGTCGAGCCCTGCCCGCCCAGGTCCGGGGTGATTGGCCCTTCTGCAATCACCCGTTCGATCGCCTGCAGAATCCCGTCGTGTGCGGCGCGATAACGCTCATCGCCGTTGCCCAGAAAATCCAGCATCAACGCACCGGACCAGATCATCGCGATCGGGTTGGCGATGTTGCGCCCGTAGATGTCCGGGGCCGAGCCGTGCACCGGTTCGAACAACGACGGAAAACGCCGCTCGGGATCGAGGTTGGCTGATGGCGCAATGCCGATGGTGCCGGCGCAGGCAGGTCCCAGGTCGGACAGGATGTCGCCGAACAGGTTCGACGCCACCACCACGTCGAACCGGTCCGGTTGCAGTACAAAACGCGCGCACAGGATGTCGATGTGCTGTTTGTCCCAAGTGATGTCCGGGTACTGCGCGGCCATCAATGCCGTGCGTTCGTCCCAGTACGGCATGCTGATGGAAATCCCGTTGGACTTGGTTGCCGCCGTCAGGCGTTTGCGCGGTCGGGTCTGGGCCAGGTCGAAGGCGAACTTGAGAATCCGGTCCACGCCGCGCCGGGTGAATACCGACTCTTGCAGCACGAATTCATGCTCGGTGCCTTCGAACATCTTGCCACCGACCGAGGAATACTCGCCTTCGGTGTTCTCGCGAATCACCACGAAATCGATGTCCCCCGGTTTGCGCCCGGCCAGCGGACACGGCACGCCGGGAAACAGACGTACCGGGCGAATATTCACGTATTGGTCGAAGTCGCGACGAAACTTCAGCAGTGAGCCCCACAAAGAAATGTGGTCCGGCACCTTGTCCGGCCAGCCGACGGCGCCAAAGTAGATCGCATCGAACCCCTTGAGCTGGTCGAACCAATCGTCGGGCATCATTTGCCCGTGTTCCAGGTAGTAATCGCAGTGAGCCCAGTCGAGCACTTCGATGCTCAGCTCCAACTGCCACTTCTTCGCGGCTTGCTCCAGTACCCGCAACCCTTCCGGCAGGACTTCCTTGCCGATGCCATCGCCGGCAATCGCGGCGATTCTGAATGTCTTGCTCATCAATCGTGCCCCCGTGTCCGTTAATTACAGCCCGCCGATGTGGAAAGCTTTGACTTCAAGGTATTCATCCAGCCCGTACTTGCTGCCTTCACGGCCCAGCCCAGACTGCTTGATGCCGCCGAACGGCGCGACTTCCATGGAAATGAGCCCGGTGTTGAGGCCGACCATGCCGAACTCCAGCGCCTCGCCGAACCGCCAGGAACGGCGCAAATCCTGAGTGAAATAGTAGGCGCCCAGGCCGTAAGGCGTGGCATTGGCCAAGGCCAGCGCTTCGGCCTCAGAGGTAAACCGCATCAACGGCGCCACCGGGCCGAAGGTTTCTTCGTTGGCCAGCAGCATGCCGGCGTGGGTGTCGCCAAGGACGGTCGGCTGAACGAACTGGTTGTCACCCTCGGGAATGCCGCCGCAGAGCAAACGCGCGCCCTGGCTCAGGGCATCGTCGATGTGCCGGGCGACCTTGCTCACCGCCGCCGGGTTGATCAGCGGGCCGATGGTCACGTCGGCGTCCAGGCCATTGCCGACCTTGAGTTTGCCCACCTCCTCCACCAGTCGCTGGGCGAAACGTTCGTAGATGCCATCCTGCACCAGAATGCGGTTGGCGCAGACGCAGGTCTGCCCGGCGTTGCGGAATTTGCTGAGCATGATCCCGGTTACCGCCTGCTCCAGGTCGGCGTCGTCGAACACAATGAACGGCGCGTTGCCGCCCAGTTCCAGGCTCAAGCGCTTGATGTGCTCAGCGCTCTGACGCATCAGCAGCCGACCGACCGCAGTGGAGCCGGTGAAGGAGATCTTGCGCACCGTCGGATTGCCGGTCAGTTCTTCGCCGATGCCGGCGGGCATGCCGGTCAGCACGTTGAACACCCCGGCCGGAATGCCGACGCGTTCGGCGAGTACTGCCAGGGCCAGGGCCGACAGCGGGGTCAAGTCCGAGGGTTTGACGATGATCGGGCACCCGGCGGCCAGGGCCGGCGCGCACTTGCGGGTGATCATCGCGTTGGGGAAATTCCACGGGGTGATCGCGGCGCACACGCCGACCGGTTGCTTGAGGGTCAGCAGGCGGCGGTCGCCGCTGGGGGCCGGTATGGTTTCGCCGTAGACCCGGCGGGCCTCTTCGGCGAACCATTTGACGAACCCGGCACCGTAGCGGATTTCACCCTTGGCTTCGTTCAGCGGTTTGCCCTGCTCGCAGGTCATGATCAAGGCGAGGTCGTCGAGGTTGTCGATCATCGCCTGATACCAGCGCTCCAGCAGCGCCGCCCGTTCTGCTGCCGGGCGTGTGCGCCACGCGGGCCAGGCCCGCTCGGCGGCTTCGATGGCGCGTCGGGTTTCTGCGCCCTGCATGGCCGGCACCCGGGCAAGCAACTGGCCGGTGGCCGGGTCGATGACGTCCAGGGTCGCGGCGTTATCGGCGCCGATCCACTGCCCGTCCACATAAGCGAGTTCTGCCAGAAGGCTGGGGTCTTTCAAACGATTCTTGAGCATGGTCGAGTCCTGATCCGAGACAATTCCAGTCTAGGGAGGTGCCACGGATAAGGATGCTGAAAGCGTTTGATGGGCAGTGTTGGATGCTGAAATTCGCGGTGGGACGGCAGGCTCTACCGGCAAGCACAAATCAAAAGATCTTGACGATCTCAAAGTTTCAGGGAGCCCAGCAATCCCTCCAGAAACCGCTCCCCCGCCTCCATCTGGCTGATCTCGATGAACTCGTCCGGCTTGTGCGCCTGTTCGATCGAGCCCGGGCCGCAGACCACTACCGGTACATCCAGACGCTGCTTGAACAGCCCGCCCTCGGTGCCGAACGAGACTTTGGCGGTGCCGGTGTCCGGCGCGGCGAAGTTTTTCAGGAAGCGCACCGCTTCAACGCTCGGGTGGGTATCGAGGCCCGGATAGACGTTGAGGGTTTCGATCTCGATGTCTGCCACGCTGGACAGCTTTTTCGCCTCGCGCACGATCACTTCGGCACGCTCGCGCATCTGCTCCAGGAACTGATCCAGATCGTCCGCCGGCAAGTTACGTACCTCGAAATCCAGGGTGCACAGGTTCGGCACGATGTTCAGCGCCTTGCCGCCGACAATCTGCCCGACGTGCACGGTGCTGTAAGGCACGTCGTAATCGGCATCCTGTGCGCCCTGCTCTTGCAGTTGCTGCTGGCTCTGACGCAGAGCCGCGATGAAATCGCAGGCCACGTGAATCGCATTGACCGAACGCGGCGCCAACGAGGAATGCGCTTCCAGGCCACGGCAATAAGTGCGGTAAGACCCCTTGCCCTTGTGCCCCAGCACGAACTGCATGTTGGTCGGCTCACCGATCAGGCACAAAAACGGCCGTACCGGCGCCAGGTGCAGCACGTCGAGTAAACGTCGTACACCGACGCAGCCGGTTTCTTCGTCATGGGACAAGGCGATTTGCAGCGGTCGGCTCAACGAATGGTCGGCGGCATCGAGCATGGCGTCGATGGCTAACGCGATAAACCCCTTCATGTCGCAACTGCCCCGGCCGTAAATCCGCCCGTCCTGCACCGTCGCCTCAAACGCCGGCAAGGTCCAGGCCTGGCCTGCCGCCGGCACTACGTCGGTGTGGCCGGACAACAGAATGCCCGGTAACTCTTTAGGGCCGGTGCTGGCGAACAGGTTGGCTTTTTTGCCCGTTTCGTCCTTGACGATCAGTGACTCGATGCCCTTGGTCAGCAGCAAGTCGCGTACGTACTCGATCAGGGCCATGTTCGACTCCGAAGACACGGTGTCGAAGGCCATCAGGCGTTTGAGAATATCCAGTACACGGGGTTTCATGAGGCCCTGCTCCTTTGCTCGGTTGTCCGTTGCTCGGCTGAAGGGGTGAACCGGCGGATCGAGAACGGCTCAATCGAAGTGCTGGTGCTGCCGGTGCTGATCAATTCAGCCATGACGTCGCCGACGCCTGGGCCGAGCTGGAAGCCATGACCGCAGAAGCCGAACGCATAGTACAAACCGTCAACGTTGCCGCTGGGGCCCATCACCGGCAGGGAATCGGGCAAGTAGCCTTCAATGCCGCTCCACACGCGGATGATGTTCAGGTTGCCGACGCCCGGTAGCAGGCGACGCATCTGATCCATCTGATTGAGAATACTGCGCGGCTCGACATAGGCGCGGCGGTTGAGCATGTCCGGTTTGCTGCGGTAGCCGCCACCGATGATGATGTTGCCGCGCGGGATCTGGCGGAAGTAGATCACTTCTTCGGGGATCTTGGTGTACACGCCGATCACCGTTGGCAAGGCGTACGGCACCGGTTCGGTCACGGCCATTTGTGGGCCGTTGGTATCCAGCGGCACCGGTTCTCCGAACTGCGCCGAGAGTTTCTGGCCCCAGGCGCCGGCGGTGATCAGCAAGCGCTCGGCGCCGAACTGGCGACCGTCGGTGGTGGTCACCGTGAACTCGCCGGCAATTTTCTGCACCTCGGCGACTTCAGTCTGTTCCTCGATCCGCGCCCCGAGGCGGCGGGCAGCCCGGGCAAACGCCGGCGCGGCCAGACGCGGGTTGGCGTGGCCATCGTGGGGCGCATAGGAACCGCCCTTCACGTCCGGCCCGAGGAACGGAAAGCGCTGGTGCAGCTCGGCGCCACGATAGATCTTCAAATCCAGCTGCGCCGCCTCGGGCGCTGCCGCATAGGCTTCCAGTTCGGGAATTTCATCCTCGCGGTAACACACGCGCATGTGCCCGCTGGCGATGAACTCGAGGTCGTCGTCGATCAGCTCTGGCAAGCGTTTCCACAGCGCCCAGGAACGGTTGGCCAATTCCAGTTGACCGAGGAAGCGCCCCTGCCGCCGGACGTTGCCGAAATTGACGCCGCTGGCGTACTGACCAATCTGGTCGCGCTCCAGCAGAATCACCGACTGCCCGCGCTGGCGCAGGAAAAACGCCGCCGCCGAGCCCATCAGGCCGCCGCCAACAATCACTACATCGGCTTTGTGTAGCGTCATGGCGACACCTCCTCGGTGAGCATCGAAAGGGGTTTGACCGGTGCCTGTCCACGCTGCCGACCGACCTGTTGCACGCTGACGCCTGCCGCCGCCGCGATCACTTCGGCCCCGGCCTGGGAGCAATAACGCCCCTGGCAGCGGCCCATGCCGACCCGGCTGAAGGCCTTGGCCCGATTGACTTCACAGGCCCCCTTCTCACTGACGGTGCGGCGTAACTCGCCGGCGCTGATCATCTCGCAGCGACAGACGATGGCTGAGTCCGGCAAGGCTTTGGCTTGATCCGCCGGCCAGGGAAACGCCTGGGCCAGACCGAGGCGAAACTCATCCATCACCGCCAGCGCGTGGCGTTGTTCGTCACGCAAACCGGCGTTCACCGGTTGCTGCAGATCCTCCAGCAACGCCATCGCCGCCAGGCGCCCGGCGTGCTCGGCGGCATCGGCGCCGCGAATCTTCGAACCGTCCCCGGCGGCATACACACCGTTGACCGAGGTGCGGCCCTCTTCATCGACGGCCAGCCACCACTGGCTGGAGGCCTCATCGAAGCGCATGCGACAACCGGCCAGATCGGCCAGTTGGGTTTCCGGGCGCAAGTGATAACCCAACGCCACAGCATCACAATCCACCGTTAACGTCTCACCGCGCGCGGTACGCACCCGCACACCGCTGACGCCACTGGCCGCGTCGCCTTGCACCTGAAGCGGCGAAATCCCCAGATGCACCGGGATTTTCGCCCGATACAACTGCGCCAGTAACTTCATCCCGGTGAACAGCAATCCCGGACGCGCCATCAGCTTCGGCACTGCCGCGATGCGCTTGCTGAGGGGTGAAGTGTCGAGCACCGCCGCCACATTGGCGCCTGCTTTGACGTATTGGCTGGCGACCAGATACAGCAACGGCCCGCTGCCCATGAACACCACGCGGTGGCCGATGGAAACCGCCTGGGACTTGAGCGCGATTTGCGCCCCGCCAAGGCTGTAGGTGCCTGCCAGCTGCCAGCCTTCGATCGGCATCAAGCGGTCGGTGGCACCGGTGCAGAGGATCAGCGCGTCGTAATCCACCGTCGAGTGCTTGCCCTGGCTGACGCAGCACAATTGCCCCGGCGTCAGGTTCCACACCAGCGTGTCGGGGCGGTAGTCGATTTGCCCGCGCAATCGGTCGAAACTCTGGTGCAGATTCTTGGCCTTGGCCGCTTCGGTGCCATACAGGGTGGCGTAGTCCCGGGTAAAACCTTCGGGCTGGCGCCGGTAGATCTGCCCGCCATCCCGGCGATTCTCATCGATCAGGATCGGTTTCAAGCCAGCCGCCAGCAGCGTTTCGGCACAGCGAATGCCGGCCGGCCCGGCGCCGACAATAACCACTCGTTGAGCGCTCAGCCGTGCAGTGGCCATATTGCCTCCGGTTGTGTGGTGACGATGTCCAGCCCTTCGCGGACTTCATTGGAACAGGCGCGCAAACGCTCGCCACTGCGGGTCCAGACCCAACAATCCTGGCAGGCGCCCATCAGGCAGAAACCGGCGCGGCGGCCCGAGTCGAATTCCGATTGGCGCAGCGCCGAGCCCTGGGTCAGCAACGCGACCATTAATGTGTCGCCCTGCAATGCCTCAATGGGCGAACCGTCCACCGTCAGCTTGACGGTCGGCCGGCCCTGCTCGGCCAGCCTCACAAAACGCCCTTTCATGCATAAGCTCCCAGGCTCATGGTGGATAAACCCTGCTGTGTTTTCAGCAACTCGGCACTGTCGTGATGACAAAGAATTTCGCTACCGCCGTCGATGATCCGCCGGTTCGGCGCGGTGCGATTGCACAGGCCGTCGACCCGCACCGGGCAGCGACTGAGAAAGGTGCACAGCTCTGGCACATTGGCCTTGGCGCCAATCGGCGGCAGCGTGCCGCAGGTGGTGCCGCAGTTTTCCAGCCAGCCCTGACGCAGTTCCGGCACCGAATGGATCAACAGGTCGGTGTAGGGATGGAACGGTGCCTGGGTAAACGCCTGCCGGCTGCCGGCCTGAACCTTGTGGCCGCTGTACATCACCACAATGTCGTCGCACAGCGCGCGCACCGTGGAAATGTCATGGCTGATGAACAGATACGACACGCCCAGTTGCTGACGCAGGTCGCGCAGCAGTTCGAGAATCGCCGCGCCGACCACGGTGTCCAGCGCCGAGGTCACCTCGTCGCAGAGGATCAGGTCCGGTTTGGCCGCCAGGGCACGGGCCAGGTTGACCCGCTGTTTTTGCCCGCCGGAGAGTTCATTCGGACGGCGTTCGGCCATGGCTCGGGGCAAGCGCACCAGGTCCAGCAGTTCGCCGATACGCTCGCGCAGCGCGGCGCCCTTGAGGCCGAAGTACATTTTCAGCGGACGGCTCAGAATAGTGCTGACACTGTGCATCGGGTTGAGCGCAGTGTCGGCATTCTGGAACACCATCTGAATCCGGCGGAACTGCTCATCGGTGCGCTCGGACAGGCTACCGCCCAGTGGCTGGCCATCGAAGGTCAGGCCGCCCAAGGCTGGCGTCAGCAACCCGGCCACCACCCGCGCCAGCGTCGACTTGCCGGAACCCGACTCACCGATCACGCCAATGGCCTGGCCCCGGCGCACGGTCAGGTCGATGTCTTCCAGCACGCGAATCGACGGCATGCCTTGCAGGTTCTTGTTGCCGTAACCGGCGGTCAGCCCCTGGATGGTCAGCAGCGGTGTTTCTTCAGCGATGCCGCAAGGTGGGCGGATCGTCGTGTCCGGGCGGGCCGCCAGCAGCAGGCTGCGGGTGTATTCGTGGGCCGGGGCCTTGAGCAGCGGCGCGGTGGCGCTCTGCTCGAAAATCTGCCCGCCATTGAGCACCACAATCTGATCGGCCATTTGCGCTACGACCGCCAAATCATGAGACACATAAACCGCCGTCGCGCCGCGCTCGCGGACCACGCGCTTAAAGGCGCGCAGCACGTCGATCTGCGTCGTCACGTCGAGGGCGGTGGTCGGCTCGTCGAGCACCACCAGCAGCGGATCGCTGATCAGCGCCATGGCCGCCATTACCCGTTGCAACTGCCCGCCGGATACTTGGTGCGGGTAACGCTGGCCAATGTGATCGGGATCCGGCAAGGCCAGATCGCGGAACAGTTCGATGGCTTTGGCTTCCAGCACGGCCCGGCTACCCAGGCCGTGAATCAATGCGCCCTCCACCACTTGATCGATCAGTTTTTTCGCCGGGTTGAACGCAGCGGCGGCGCTCTGGGCAATGTACGACACCCGATTGCCGCGCAGGCCTTGCAGTTCGCTTTCGCTCAACGCCAGCATGTCGTGTTCGCCGACTTGCACCACGCCGGACGCCAATCGACAACCGCGTCGGGCATAGCCGAGCAACGCCAGCGCTATGGTGGTCTTGCCGGAGCCGGACTCACCGATCAACGCCAGCACTTCACCTTTGGCCAGGGAGAAGCTCACGCCTTTGACGATCTCCACTTCGCCACGCTCGCCGCAAGCGACCACGCGCAGGTCTTCGACTCGAATCAAATCACTCATTTCAATGACCTCCCGTACGTCGACTACGCCGTGACGACAATCGGTCGATAAACAGATTCACGCCAATGGTCAGGGTGCCGATGGCCAGCGCCGGAATCACGATGGCTGGCGCGCCCTGATTGAGGCCGCCGATGTTCTCGCGCACCAGCGAACCGAGGTCGGCATCCGGCGGTTGCACACCGAGGCCAAGGAAGCTCATGCCACTGAGCAGCAGCACGATGAAGCCGAAGCGCAGCCCCAGATCGGTCAGCACCGGGTTGAGCATGTTCGGCAGAATTTCCACGCAGGCGATGTACAACCGACGCTCGCCACGGGTGCGGGCCACTTGCACGTATTCCAGCGCTTCGATGTTCACCGCCATGCTGCGGGCGATGCGGAACGCGCCAGGGGTGAAGCTCAGCACAGCGGTGCAAATCAGCAACAGCACCGAAGAACCGAACGCCGAGACCATGATCAACGCCAGCATCTTGCTCGGGATGGATATAAAGGCATCCATCAAACGGCTGATCACTTCGTCCAGCCATTTCGGCGACACCACCGACAGCAGCGCACATCCGGTCCCCAGCGTGCTGGCCAACACCGCTGAAATCAGCGCCAGCCCCACGGTGAACCGCGCGCCGACGAGAATCCGGCTGAGCATGTCGCGGCCCAGGTAATCGGTGCCCAACGGGTAAGCCGCGCTGAGGCTGTCGAACACATTATCGGAGACCACTTCACCCACCGGGTGCGGCGCCAGCCACGGACCGAAGATAGCCACCAGCAGCCAGATCACACACATCGCCGCCCCGACCAGGCCAAGCCACGACGGTCCATGGGCGACCTTGCCCAATGCCAGCTCGGGCCCGGCAGGCGCCGATTTCGCCATGAGATCGTTCATTGGTTTCTCAGCCTCGGATTGGAAAGAATCGCGCACAGGTCGGCAATCAGCACCAACCCCAGGTACGCCGTACAAAACAGCATGGTGCAGGCCTGAACCAGCGCCATGTCACGGTTGGTCACGGCATCGACCATCAGGCTGGCGATGCCGGGGTAGTTGAAGATCGTCTCGACGATCACCACCCCGCCCAGCAGGTACGACAGGCTCAGGGCGATGGCATTGGCAATCGGCCCGATGGCGTTGGGCAAGGCATGGCGCAACACGATCCGTACCGGGCTCACGCCCTTGAGCCGGGCCATTTCCACATAGGCGCTGTCGAGCTGATCGATCACTGCCGCCCGGGTCATGCGCGCCATTTGCGCGACAATCACGCAGCACAGAGTCATCACCGGCAAGGCGTAGGTGCGCATGAATTGCCAAGGTGAGGTGATGTCGCTGGCATAGGACAGCGCCGACAGCCAGCCCAGGTTCACCGCAAAGATCAGCACTGCCAGGGTCGCCACCAGAAACTCCGGCACGGCGACCAGGGCCAGGGTGATGAAGCTGAGGACACTGTCCATGCGCCCGCCCCGGCCCATGGCCGAGCCGATGCCGATGATCAGCGCCACCGGCACCGACACCAGCGCCGTGACGGCCGCCAGCATCAGTGTGTTGGGCACCCGCCCGGCCATCAGCTCGCTGACCGGCAAGGCATTGGACACCGATTGCCCCATGTCGCCGCTCAGCAGGTTCATCAACCAATGCAGGTAACGCACCACACCGGGTTGATCCAGCCCCAGTTTCAGGCGCAAGGCCGCCACCTGTTCCGGCGTGGCGAATTGCCCGAGTGCCTGTTGCGCCGCGTCCCCCGGCAATACCGCCGTGATCGCAAACACGACCATAGACACGATCAACAAAGTCACGATCGCCGCGCCCAGGCGCCGGCCGATCAACCACAGTGTGTTGCTATTCATCGCCCTACCCTCATGCAATAGCCCCGCTGACGCCCGTGTGCGGCCGATCAGGCATCGAGCCAGACCTGTTCGGCGAACATGTAGCCCATGAAACCGCCGAGGGGGTTGCTGCCGTAGCCCTTGATGCGCTGGTCGACGCCGTCGATGTTGCTGATGAACACCGGCACGCCGATGCCACTGTGTTCATGCACCAGTGCCTGCATATCGGCGTACATCTTGCTGCGCTTGGCGTCGTCGGTTTCACCGCGGGCGAGCATCAGCAACTGGTCGAACTGATCGTTCTTCCAGCCCGACTCGTTCCATGGCGCGCTGGACTGGAAGAACTGCGAGAACATCACGTCGGCGTTCGGCCGAGGGTTGATGTTGCCGAAGCTCAGCGGGTGCTTCATCCAGTGGTTGGACCAGTAGCCGTCGCTGGGCAGGCGGTTGACGTCGAGCTTGAGCCCGGCCTGTTTCGCCGATTGCTGCAACAGCACGGCGATGTCCACCGAACCGGTCGCGGCAGGCGATGCCACCAGCGGCATGCTGATGCTTTCCATGCCGGCCTTCTTCAGCAGGAATTTGGCTTTTTCCGGGTCGTAGGCCCGCTGCGGCAGGTCGGCGTTGTAGTAGCGCGAGCCAGGGGAAATCGGATGGTCGTTACCGACGACGGCAAAGCCACGGAACACCGCGGACTTCACTTGCTCACGGTCCAGCAAATACTTCATCGCCTGAGTGAATTCGGCGCTTTTACCCGGCATCTGGTCCTGACGGATGATCAGGTCGGTGTAGTTGCCCGACGGCGCATCGACGACCCGGTGTTTGGCGCTGGCCTTGATCCGTGTGGTCGAGCGTGGGTTGACCTCGTTGATCATGTGCACGTCGCCCGACAGCAGTGCGTTGACTCGTGACGGTTCGTCGGCAATCGCGATGAATTCGATCTCGTCCAGGTACGGCAGGCCCGGTTTCCAGTAGCCGGTGTTGCGCGCGGCAATCGAGCGTACGCCCGGTTTGAATTCCTTGACCGTGAATGGCCCGGTGCCGATGCCCTGGTTGAAGTCGGTAGTGCCCTCGGGAACGATCAGCAAGTGCGACACGGCGAGGATCGACGGCAGCTCGGCGTTCGGCGCGCTCAGGCGGATCTGCACTTCGTGGGTGCCGGTGGCCTTGATCTCTTCGAACTGCGCCATCAGCGGCATGACCTTGGAACCGGTCAGCGGGTCTTTGTGGCGCGACAGCGAGAACACCACGTCGGCGGCGCTCAGGGTCTTGCCGTTGTGGAAGGTCACGTCCTTGCGCAGGGTGATGATCCACAGCGTCGCATCGGTGTTATCGATGCGCTCGGCCAGTTCCAGTTGCGGCACCAGGTGGCTGTCGAAACGGGTCAGGCCGTTGTAGAACATGAAGTGACGCACGTAGTCGGTAGACAGCGCGCCCTTGGCCGGGTCCAGGGTGTCGGCGGTGGAACTGGACATGCCGGCGACGCGAATCCGCCCGCCCGGCTTGCCTTTGCCCGGGGTCGCCGCTTCTTCGGCGAACAGTTTGCCGGCAGCGCCGAACAGGCTACCGGCGCCCGCTGCGGCAACACCCGCCACGCCGAGCATCTGCAAGGCGTGGCGGCGTGACATGCCACGATTGAGGCCTTCGAATACCCGCAGGCTGTCCTGGCCGGAAATCAGTTTCGAGTCGATCTTGTTGTCAGTCATATCAGTTGTACCTGTCGAAAATCAGAAGATTCGAGTGCTCCGGTTGACCGGAACGTCCTGGAAACGCAAACGACGGTGACGCCACAACATCAACTCAATGCAAATAGTCCTGGAGGCGGTAGTAAGCGCCCACGAACGGCAAGAACCACGGCTTGCCGAAATGCCCGGGAATCGCCGGCCAGTCGAGTTCGCGCCAGGGATTGGCCTCGACTTTGCCGGCCATCACCTCGGCCATCACCTGGCCCATGTGCACCGACATCTGCACCCCATGGCCGCTGTAGCCCATGGAGTGATAAACCCCGCCGTGCTGACCGGCGCGAGGCAAACGGTCGGAGGTCATGTCCACCAGCCCGCCCCAGCAGTAGTCGATTTTCACCTTGGCCAACTGCGGGAACATCTGCACCATCGCCGCTTGCAGCACCTTGCCGCTCTTGGCGTCGGACACGCTGTCGGACATCGCAAACCGCGCACGTCCGCCGAACAGCAAGCGGTTGTCCGGGGTCAGGCGAAAGTAGTTACCGATCATGCGACTGGTGACATAGGCACGCCGACCGGGCAGCAACTGATCGATGAGGAACTGCGGCAGCACCTCAGTGGCGATCACGAAACTGCCGACCGGCACGATCCGCCGCCGATACCAGCCCAGGCCACCGTGCTGACAAGCGCCGGTCGCCAGCAATACTTGCCCGGCGTGCAAAGAACCCTTGGCGGTGTTGACCCGATAACCGCCGGCCTGGGCCTTCCAGTCCGTCACCGACGTACCTTGATAGATCAGCGCGCCGTGACGCGCCGCAGCCTCAGCCAGACCGACGCCGAAACGCCCGACATGCATCTGCACACCGTTGCGCTGCAGCAAGCCGCCATGGAACTGGGCCGAATTCACTTCGGCGCGGGTCTGTTCGGCGTTCAGCAACTCGACCTCGGCATCGACCTCCTTGCGAATCAATTCGCAGGTGCGCGCCAGGCCTTCGTAGTGCAGCGGTTTGGCCGCCAGTTTGAGCTTGCCGTTGCGCTTGAGGTCGCAAGCGATCTGCTCCTGCTCCACCAGGGACACAACGCTCTGCACCGCGCTTTCATAGGCCTGGTAATAGGCCCGCGCCTTGTCGGCACCGAGGCCGGCACTCAGCCCGGCATAGTCCTGGGCAACGCCGGTGTTGCATTGGCCGCCGTTGCGCCCGGAGGCTTCGCCGATCACTCTCCCCGCTTCCAGCACCACCACACTGGCGCCCTTCAAGGCCAGCGCGCGAGCCGCCGCCAGGCCGGTGAAACCGCCACCGACGATGGCCACGTCGACCTGCCCGGGCAATGCGCCGAGCTGAGCACCGGTGAAAGCCGGTGCGGTGTCGAGCCAGTAGGATTCACTGCCCATGTCTAACCCCTTATTCCGTGAAGAGCGCCGTTACCGTTCAACTCAGAGACCGACCAGCGCCGCCAGTCCACCGATGTCGGTGATCTGCTGGTAGCCGTAGAACGCATTGCCCGGAACCTCGTGACCGCGGGCGACGAAGGCCTTGTTCTTGATCTTCATGTCGTGGGCCGGCATCAGGTCGTAACGGAAACTGGAAGACACATGCAAGATGTCTTCCGGGCCGCAGTTGAGGTTGTCGAGCATGTACTCGAACGCGGCCAGGCGCGGCTTGTAGGCCTGGGCCTGTTCGGCGGTGAAGACTTTGTGAAACGGTGCGCCGAGCTTGTCGACGTTGGACATGATCTGGCTGTTGCTGGCGTTGGAGAAAATCACCAGGGGGATCTTGTCGGCGATTTTCGACAGACCGGCCGGCACGTCCGGGTGCGGGCCCCAGGTCGGCACGGCGTCGTAATACAGCTGGCCTTCGCCACGGTATTCGACACCCCAACGCTTGCAGACCCGCGCCAGGGAGGTCTTGAGGATTTCGTCATACGGCATCCAGTCACCCATGACCTGGTCCAGGCGATAGGCCGAGAAGTCCTTGACGAACTGATCCATCTGCTCGGGCGCCACGCGGTCGGCGAACAGTTCGCGAGTCATCGTGCCCATGTGGAAATTGGTCAGCGTACCGTAGCAGTCGAACGTAATGAATTTGGGGCGTAGAAAGCTCATTGAGTGCGGTCCTGAAGTTCGTTGAGGTCATGGCGCGACAGGTATTCGCTGCGTTTCGGGAGCGGCGATGCAACGCTGCAGCACACCGTCATTACAACACCGTGAAATCAGCAGATGGCGTTAAAAGCGACCTCTGCTTGATACAAACCACCGTTTTAGCCTGCCCCCTCAGCAGACTTTGCGGCTCGCTCCAGCCTTGGGCAACCCCCGTATTTATGCGCTCTTATGGACCTTCATGGCTATGCGAGGCTGACGAACGCCCCCATTCACGGCAGAACCTGCGCCGGGCTGAACGAAAACGGGCGCTTCCCTGAGGAAGCGCCCGTTTGGGTGCGGTTTGAACCTTCTCTTGATGACTACCCGGTGTAGCAGCTGCCGAGCCTGCGAGGCTGCGTTCGGCGGCGAAGCCGTCGTGAAATCAGCTATTGCGGTGTGTCATGAAAACCTTGCAAATCGGGTTTACGACGGCTTCGCCGCCGAACGCCGCCTCGCGCTGCTCGGCAGCTGCTACGGGGGCCGTGTTATTGGACGATATCGATCAGCACGCTCTTGAAGCGCAAGTTGGCTTCGAAGGCTTCGCGCCCCAGGTCCTTGCCGATGCCGGAGCGTTTGTAGCCACCGGTCGGCAGGATGTAGTCGTTGCTGCGTCCATAGCGGTTGACCCACACCGTGCCCGCCTCCAGCCGCCGGACCAGTCGCAGGGCGCGGTTGATGTCGGCGGTGTGCACGCCCGCCGCCAGGCCGTAGGTGGCGTGCGCGGCCAGGCTCAGTGCCTGCTGTTCGTCATCGAACGCCTGCACCGTCAGCACCGGGCCGAAGATTTCTTCACAGATCGCCGGGTTCTGATTGTCCAGGCCAGCCAGCAAGGTCGGCTGGTAATAGGCACCGCCCAGCCCTTCAAACAAACCACCGCCAGTCAGCACTTCGGCCCCGGCCTGGCGCGAACGCTGGACGATGCCGTCGATACGGCTGGCCTGCAACCGGGAAATAATCGGCGACAGCGTGCTCTCGGAGGACCAGGTCGGCCCCGGGCGCAATTCCTCGAAGTACGCCTGCAAGTGCGCAACGAACGGTTCCATGATCGAGCGCTCAATCAACAACCGCGAACCAGACACGCACACCTGCCCGGCATTGCCGGTGATGGCCAGCGCCACGGTGCGCGCGGTTTTCGCGATGTCCGGCACGTCGGCGAACACCAGTTGCGGGCTCTTGCCGCCCAGCTCCAGCGTTACCGGTTTCGGCCCCACCAATGCACAGGTGGACATAATGCTCGAACCCGTCGCCGTGGAGCCGGTAAAGGTTACCTTGCCCACCCGTGGATGACGGCACAAGGCGTCGCCAGTGACCCGGCCATCGCCCTGAACCACGTTGAATATCCCGGCAGGAATGCCCGCCTGCACCGCCAGTTCGGCAAAGCGCAGGCTGGAAAACGGCGTCAGCTCCGACGGTTTGAGCACCACGGCATTGCCGGCAGCCAGCGCCGGCGCGACTTTCCACGAAGCCATGCTCAAGGGGAAATTCCACGGCGCGATGGCGGCGATCACGCCGTACGGTTCGGCGATCTGCATGCCCAGGCGATCGGTCTGGGTCGCCGCGACTTGGCCGCCGTGCTTGTCCGCCAGTTCGGCAAAGAAACGAATGCCCTCGGCGACATAAGGAATGTCCCAGGCGATCACATCTTTATGCGGACGGGTCGAGCCCACCGCTTCCAGCGGCGCCAGCACGGCGACATCGGCTTCGATCAGATCGGCCCAGCGACGCATGACCCGTGCCCGCTCCCGGGGCGGACGGCTGGCCCAATCGCTGCGGTTAAACGCCTGCCAGGCATCGTTGACCGCCTCATCCACCAGGTCGGCATCGGCGATCGGCAACTGGGCATAGGCCTGGCCGTCTGAAGGGCGAACCACCTCCAGCCCCGGTTGGGCGTCGCGGTATTTGCCAGCAATAAAGTGAGCGCTGCGCACAGCGATAAGGCGAGGATCGAAGCTATCCATGGAGCACTCCAGAAAGGGACGGCGAGGCGTTTACTCAGGCCTCCATCGTAGAAAAAAAGCCCAAGCATTTGCTGCCGACCTTATGGGGCAATTAAGTAGTAAGTGTGGTCTGCAGGCCTTTGATGTGAGGAATCTGCCGAATCCTTCCGCCCCCCTTGTCAGGCCTTCACACAGATGGGATACAGGCATCCTCGCGCCGGAAAACCGGTTGATCGCGCACACTGTAAAACGGAGATTCATCATGTCCGCCTCGCACCCTTCCGCTTATGTCTATCGGCCGATGACCGCTGCTGATTTGCCTTCGGCCCATGCCTTGTCTGTCGAGTTGAAGTGGCCTCATCGCCTGGAAGACTGGGCGATGTTGCAGCGGGTCAGCGAAGGCTTTGTGGTGCTCGATGGCGACCGATTGATCGGCACCGCATTCGCCTGCCGGCAAGGCGACTTCGCCACCATCGGCCTGGTGATTGTCAGTGACGACTATCAGGGCAAGGGCATCGGCCGTCGAATGATGGAGCACGCACTGGAGGCCTGCCAGTCGCGCACGCCGATGCTCAATGCGACCCTCGCCGGTGCGCCGCTTTATGCCAGCCAGGGGTTTGTCGAGTACGGACGAATTCAGCAGCATCAAGGCCTGGCCCAGGTGCCCGCGCTTGAACCACTGGCGGACGGTGAGGAATGCCGCCCGTTACAGGCGACGGATCGGGCTCCTCAACTGGCACTGGCCAACGCCGGCAGTGGTCTGGACCGGCAAGCGGTGCTCACGGAGCTGTTTACGGTGGCCGAGCATTCGGTAGGCATCGAGCGCGACGGTCAGTTGCGTGCCTTCGCCCTGCTGCGCCCGTTTGGTCGTGGTCGTTGCCTCGGCCCGGTCATCGCCGAAAATCTTGAACAGGCCAAACACCTGATCGCCGTATTGCTGGCCCAGGTGCCGGATGCTTTCGTGCGAATCGACATTCCAGCGGACAGTGGTTTGAGCGAGTGGCTGGAGCTGGCCGGTCTCAAACAGGTCGACACCGTGGCGCAAATGGCACGGGGTACACCGCCGCAAGCGGCCAACGGCGTACGCCAATTTGCCCTTGTCACCCAAGCCATCGGCTGATTCCGGCGCGCGATGAAGCGAGCGCCTTCCATCACTTTCTACCCCCCATTTGCAGGGAGCGTCACCCGCATGTCTCAACCCACCATTGTGCTGTTGGCCCGCGCCGACGGCAGCCGCGTTTCTACGTCTTTCAAGGCAGCGCCCTTGAGTTCCATCGATCCGTTCATGGTGGGTCGTCAGATCGCCTACATTGGGTCCGACGGCGTCTCGGCGGGCCTTGTTCACACCAGCAAAACCGTCGATATCGAGCACTTTCCGCACACCGAAGTGATCGTGGTCCATGCGGGGCACGTCGTGCTGCAATCCGGGGAACAGGTGCTGGAACTGGGCATCGGTGCCAGCGCGGTGATCGGTCGCGGCACAGCGCTCAGGTTTCAGGCACAACCCGATACGTGCTGGGCCTTCTGCGCCGTCACCAGCCCCAGCGCCGAACAGAAACCGGGGCTGACAGCGCTCGACCCGCTGGCGATGCTGTCCCCTTCGGCGGCACCGGAACCGCAGATACTGATCGGGCCTACGCCGCAGTGCCGCTCGCGCAATGCCTTCGAAGATGACACCACTGATCTGCGCGTCGGCGTGTGGGATTCGACGCCGTACACCCGCCATGGCCGAGCGCACAAACTCAATGAGTTGATGCACCTGCTTGAAGGCAGCGTGACTTTGCAGGCGTCGGATGGAACCAGCGTAACGGTCAACCCCGGTGACACCGTGTTCGTGCCGCAAGGCGCACCGTGCGCCTGGAGCAGTGCGCGGTATGTGCGCAAGGTGTATGCCGTCAAATAGGGAACTGTGGGAGCGCCGCACCGCCGCTCCCACAGGTATTTGTGCTGAGTTCAGCAAGATCTTTGAATCAGAGGTATTTGAGAATCGCGATGTCGCGACGCTGCTGCTTGAGGTTGGCGAACCAGCGCGTCGGGAAGAACAGCAGCACCCCGAGAATCACGCTCCACAGCCAGACCATCGGCAGGTTGTCGAAGCCGTAATAGGTGCCCTGATTGGCGCCCCAGATGGCAACGGCCACCAGGTACATGGCCTTCAGCACATACAGGTGCAGCAAGTAGAAGAACATCGGCGCGCCGCCGTAGACCGCCAGGGTCGCGGTGGACCAGCGATCCTGGGCCTTCTCGAACACCGCCAGAAGAATCAGCCCCAGGCCGAGGGTCGGCATCAGGAACATCAGTGACGGCGGATACTTCTTCGCGCTCATGAAACTCATGAAGGTGCGCAGCGAATCACCGGTCTGCACCCAGGGTTTCTCGCCGTAAACGTTCAGATAGCGGATGAACACAAACGCCGCCAGCAGGCCGAAGCCGACTTTGAGCAAGCGGGAAATCCGCTCGGCCGGTTCCATGTCCTTGCCGAACCATGGCCCGATGGCCCAGCCCAGCAGAATCACGCCGATCCACGGCAACACCGGATACGTGGTGCGAGCCCGGGTGAACTCGGTGATGTCGATGAATACGCGCTGATGCAGGATCGACCACGGCACGAAGACCGGCGACTCCGGCCCCACGGTCACGCCATCGAGCAGGTTGTGCCCGGCGACAATGGCCACCCCGAGCACGATCAGCCAACGGCGCTTGAAGTGCAGCAACCCGGCAAGCACGATCATGCAAATGCCAATGCACCAGATCACTTGCAGCCAAAGCGTCTTGGGCGGGAACTCGGCGTTCCAGGCAAAGCATACGAATGTGAGCTCCAGAAACACCAGGAACAGCCCGCGCTTGAGCAGAAACACCGAGGTTTCACTGGCCGTGTGTTTCTGGCTGTAGAGCCAGGCCGACAACCCGGTGAGGAAGATGAACACCGGGGCGCAAAGGGTGCTCAGCAGGCGGGTGAAAAACAGGTCCGGGGTCACGTTCAGCGCATCGATCGGGTCGGTGACCTGACGGTGCAGCAGAAAGGTTTCGCGCACATGGTCGATGAGCATCAACAGCATGACGAAGCCGCGCAAGGCATCGATAGCCAACATCCGGGTGTTGGTTTTGGCAACGCTGGTGGCCAGCGCAGGGGAAACACTTCCCGCCTGCCCTGCCACGCTTGTAGATAGGGTCATATCAGTCACTCATGTCTTGGTCAGTGGACTACCGCTGGCTCAGCCCTGTTTCTTCAGCCTGGCAACTTCCGATGCCGGCAGCTGCGACGGCGCCCGCGGCAAGGGTACCTGACCTTCCTTTCGATAGAGCGACAGTGTTGAACTGAAGCCGTGCAACGACCTGCCCCTCTCTCTGAACGCATTACAACGCAGGCGATTTTGCGCTTTGTTCCGAATTCATCGCCCGTAACGCAAACGAAGACTGTTTTCGCCGCGTAAACAGCGGTTTATACGGCCTGCGCCAGCATGAAGCGTGTTGAAGCGGTTGTGCGGCCCCGATGTCCGATTGAGGTGCATGCCCAAACCGAATTCTCCGTAGCAGCTGCCGAGCAGCGCGAGGTGGCGTTCGGCTGCGTAGCAGTCGTAAACCCTGAATGCACGGTGTACCTGACGGATCGCAGTGACTGATTTTGCGGCTGCTTCGCCGCCGAACGCCGCCTCGCGCTGCTCGACAGCTGCTACACAGAGCCCGTCGCGCGCCTCTTTCGAAGGCGCGGCAGGCTGCAAGGGAATGGGGGGATGTGGAGTCAGCTTCAGTGCCGCAACAATTTGCGCAGCGGCACGCCGTCCTTCAGTACGGGTGACTTGATGACGATGTAGCTGAAATACTTGGAGATGCCGATGTTCTTGTCCAGCAGGCTTTCGACCACTTCCTGATAATGCTGGATGCTGCGTGTCATGAAGCGCACCAGGTAATCGTAGCCACCGCTGATCAGGTGGCATTCGAGCACTTCGTCGACCAGACGGATATTGGACTCGAACTTGGCGAAGTCTTCGCGCTTGTGGTCGCTCAAGGTGATCTCGGTGAACACCGTGACCGAGTCGGTGATCTTGGCCAGGTTCAGGTGAGCCTTGTAGCTGGAAATATACCCGGCCGACTCCAGCCGCTTGACCCGTTGCAGGCAGGGGCTGGCCGACAGGCCCACGGCATCGGCCAGGCTGACGTTGGTCATGCGCCCGTCCTTTTGCAGCTCAACCAGGATGCTGATGTCGATTCGGTCCAGTTTTACTAAACCTTCCATTGCGTACCTCTTGACTGCCGTTTGTAAGACAATCTTCTAGCAAAATCAGCGCCGTAAAGACAGCTGATGCTGAGCCACCAGATCCGCCATGCTGTTAATGCAGTAATCCGCCGCGCACGGCGACGGTTGTCTGGCCCGGCCGCGACAGATCAGGCAGACCGCCCCCGCCCCCGGTTGCCGGGCGCCAGGCCGGGTTACCTGGAGGATGGTGTTGGCATCAAGGTCATTGGCCGCCAGCCAGTCATGGTCCTGCAATGGGTCGCTTGCCAAGGAAATAAAATCGTCGGGCATGATCCCCAGGCGTTCGCACAGCAGGCCGCGATCTTCGGCGTCACGGTCGCCATGCACCAGCAGGCGATAGAACTTGCGCAAGTACAGCATGGCGCCGGGTGCATCCTCGAACAACGACCAGCCGACGACGGACCGGGCGAAGCTCATGCCCTCCTCCCAACTGGCTTTCAACTCCCAGCGCTCGGCCAATTGACGGTGTGCGAAACACAGCAAACCACTGAAGCCCAACTCGCCGAAACGCGGGTACAGCGCCCGCACCACCTCGCTGAATTCGGCCAGCACCTGTGCCTTGTCCGGGTGACCGCCACGGCTGTCGAGCAGCGGCTGCAACGCCGCCCAGACTCCGGAATCGCGATCCACCAGCACCTCATCGCAATCGATCAGCAACGCTCGATAATCAGTCAGCCCCATGGTGTGTAAAGCCTCCGATGATGCATTCCATCAATCCATGCTCCATAAATGCTCACGGGCGATGCCGTGTGGCTGCGCCCGTGAGCTGGCGTGAGCTCAGTTCAAGACTCGTGCCAGTGCCGCGTCGAGAATCTGCAACGCTTCATCGATCTGTGCTTCGCTGGTCACCAGTGGCGCGAGGAAACGCAACACGTTGCGTTGCACGCCGCACTTGATTACCAACAGGCCACCGGCCCTGGCTTCGTCGATCAGTCGTTGGTTGAGGTCGGCGTCCGGGGTCCGTGCCTCGTCATCCTTGATCAGTTCGATCGCCAGCATGAAGCCGCTGCCGCGCACGTCGCCGATCCGCGGGTAACGGGCCTGCAAGCGCAACAGTCCCTGACGCAGACGCTCGCCCAACGCTTCGCCACGGGCCAGCAACTGCTCTTGCTCGTAGGCCTCGATCACCGCCAGTGCCGCCGCGCACGACAGCGCGTTACCGCCGTAAGTACCGCCGAGGCCGCCGGGCAATGGCGCGTCCATGATCTCTGCTTTGCCGACCACACCGGACAGCGGCAAACCGCCAGCCAGGCTCTTGGCCACGGTGACCAGATCCGGCTGAATTCCGGCGTGCTGGAAACCGAACCATTTGCCGGTACGCCCGAAACCGGTCTGGATCTCATCGAGGATCAGCACGATGCCGTGCTTTTCAGTCAGCGCGCGCAGAGCCTGAAGAAACTCCGCCGGTGCCGCAAGGAAACCGCCATCGCCCTGCACCGGTTCGATGATGATCGCCGCGACCCGCTCAGGCGCCACTTGGGTCGCCAACAACTCGTCCAGTGCCTTGAGCGCCATGTCGCTGGTGACACCGCGATAGGCATTCGGATACGGGGTGTGGAAGACCTCCGGGGCGAACGGCCCGAAGTTCTGTTTATACGGCTGGCTCATGCCGGTCAGCGTGGTGCCGAGCAAGGTCCGGCCATGGAACCCACCACGAAAGGCGATCACCGCCGAGCGGTTGGTGTGGGCGCGGGCGATCTTCACCGCGTTTTCCACCGCTTCGGCGCCGGAGGTGAAGAACGCTGCTTTATAAGCGTCCTGGCCGCCGATCATTTCGCACAGGCGCTGGGCCAGGTCGAGATAAGGCTTATAGGCCACCACCTGAAAACAGGCGTGGGAGATTTTTTGCAACTGCGCCTGCACCGCCGCGACCACCTTCGGGTGGTTGTGACCGATGTTAAGCACACCGATACCGCCGACAAAGTCCAGGTAGCGCTTGCCGTCCACGTCCCACAATTCTGAACCCAGGGCCCGATCGATCACCAACGGATGCGCGGTAACCAGGCCACGTGGCACGAATTGATCGCGCTGACGGAGCAAATGAGGGGTTTCGTCGACTTTGCTATTCATGGCATTTCCCATCGTGAGTCCGGCAACCGGGAAGTGGTTGCGATGGTGTTCAGGTTAAGGCTTGCGCGAAACGAACTACGCCGAACTTGCCCCCTGAGAAATTCGGATCAACTGTTTTCACCCCGCCAAACGGCAGATTCCTTCAGCCCGCCGAATCTGCCGATGCCGGGTCGATACAAGATCACACAACCCGTTAAAGCCGCTGCTTTCGACAGATCCTGCGCTGGTATTGCGCGATGATGGGCAGCCCCTTCACCTTTCAGGAAATGCCCATGGCCCTGCTGTATAAAGCTGACCCTGTGCGCGGCAAACAGTGGCAAGCGCTGTTTGCCGAACACGCCCCGGATATTGAATGGCGCGCCTGGCCGGACATCGGCGACCCGAAGGACATTCAATACCTGGCCGCGTGGCAGGCACCTGACGATCTCGACGTTGTGCTGCCGAATCTGCAAGTGCTGTTTGCCTTGTCCGCCGGCGTCGATCAACTCGACCTCGGTCGCTTGCCGGCGAGCTTGCCGGTGGTGCGTCTGCTGGATCCGGGCATCACCCGTGGCATGTGCGAATACGCGACTTTTGCCGTACTCAGCCTGCACCGCGACATGTTGCGCTACCGCCAGCAACAAATGGCCCGCTGCTGGCAGGCGCACTTGCTGCAACCGGCGGCCAAACGTCGGGTCGGGGTCATGGGGCTCGGTGCCCAGGCGCAGCAGATTCTGGCGACCTTGCAACCGCTGGGCTTTGCCTTGTCTGGCTGGGCGCGCAGTGCCCATCACATTCCGGGGGTCGATTGCTATGCCGGCAACGCGCAACTGTCGGCGTTCCTCAGCCAGTGCGACATTCTGTTGTGTGTGTTGCCGCTGACCGAACAGACCCAGGGCATTCTTGATCGCAACCTGTTTGAGCAACTGCCCAAGGGCGCGGCGCTGATCAACATGGGCCGTGGTGGGCATTTGATCGAAGAGGATCTGCTGGAAGCGCTGGACAGCGGGCACTTGAGCGGCGCAGTCCTTGATGTGCTGCAACAGGAACCGGCACCGGTAGATCATCCGTTCTGGCACCACCCGCAGATTCTGCTGACGCCACACATCGCGGCGATGACCCAGCCGGAAAGCGCGTTCGGAGTGTTGCTGGAGAACATCCGCCGGCATCAACGGGGTGAGCCGATGCTCGGCGAGATCGATCGCGCGCAGGGTTATTGAACGCCGATGCAGTAACGGGCGCTCGGTGTTTAGTGGGTGCCCGGAATGCTGTTATCGCAGGAAATGTATTGCCCGCCACGCCGAAGCAGTTGTTCCTGCATCCGCTGGCAGCGCTCCTGTTCCTGCTGCATCGAACGATCAATGCTGATGTTGCCGGTCTTCTCCGGTTGTTTGCCATCGCCCAGGCGCAACGTCACCCAGGGCTGTTCCGGCTGGAGCTGGAAGCGGCTTTTTTCTTCGATGGGCTTGGCGGTTTCGGTTGCTGGCGGTTTCGGCAGTTGATCGGAGGTGACCCCGTAACGGGTCAGAATCGAGCTCTGAGGCAGTTCTGCGGCGGCGGCTGCCGATAACAAGGCCAGCGCCAGACCGAAGGTGTACCTCTTGCTGTTACTCACGTTGCAAAATCTCCTGTACTCAATGGCGGCATGCAGCTATAGCGTTATAGCGTAACGCATGAGAGGGCTGATGCTTTAGTGCCAGTTCCTGTTGGTGCAGGTATTCGAGTCCGGGAGCGGTTGGTGAGTCACGGAGACAACCGCGTTATCGTTCTTTGCGGGCAAGCCTCGCTCCTGCATTGGAATGCATTCCCTGGAGCGAAGCTTGCTCGCGAAGAGGCCCTTACCGGCGCCGCCTCACCCTCAGGCGATCACAATGCCGCTGCTGGACAAACTGTCCAGCCCAACGCCTACCAGGGTCACCGAATCACTGCCAAACGTCAGCAGCGTATCCTGCCCCACCGCCGTGGCATGGGCGCGGAAGTCGTCGTTTGGCGCAACGCCCTGAACCCCGAGGAACACCAGTTTGTCGTTGGCCTGGTAGCCCACCACCCGGTCCTGGCCAAACGCGCCGCTGAACAGGAAAGTATCAATCCCGCCGCCCGACTCGATCAGGTCATTACCCGCCCCGCCGACAAACACATCGTTGCCGGCGCTGCCGATCAAGTGGTCATTGCCGTCCAGGCCAAACAACCAGTCGCCCGTTGCATGGGCCTTGAGGGTGTCGGTGCCGGTGGTGCCCTTCACGCTCGAGGCGTACTGGGTCAGGTTGCTGTCGACGGTGAGGCCATTGGCGGTGACGCTGTGGGTCACGTCATCCTTGAACAGGCCCCAGAGCAACCCCGGCTCCTTGGTGACGATGCTGCCGATGTCGCGGGTGATGCTGATGCCGCCATTGGCGTCGCGCACGTACAGGTTGCCGACACCGTCATTGGCGAAGACGAAATTCTTCACCGACTGCTGCAGGTCCAGCACGTTGCTGCCCTTGCCGCCCAACAGGATGTTGTAGCCACCACTGTCGCGGAAGGTGTCGTTACCGTCGCGGCCTTCGATGTAGTCGTTGCCCTTGCCGCCCTGGATCAGGTCATTGCCGTCGCTGCCGATGATGAAGGTGCTGCCTTTGTGGGTTTCGGCGTTGCGGTTCAAGTCCTGGACCCAGGTGTTGGCTCGCGCCGGGTCCGAGAGGTTGGCGACGATGATCGTCGAGTCCTTGCTGGTCAGGTCGTAGAACTTGGACTCCAGCACCCGGGTCATGCCGTCGCCGTAACCGGTGGGCAAGTGTGAAATCCAGGTGGCGATGTTGGTGATGGAATACGGCAACACATTCCACGCCGTCGAGGCGTAATGGTCGTTGAAGCTGACGATGTTATCGGTCGCTGAATCCTTGGGAGCATCGTGCACGCCCACCGAAGCCAGGTTGAACGACGAGCCATCGAGCGCGCGGAACACCGGGTCGTTTTCATAACCGATGTTCAGCACTTTGTCGCTGCTGCTTTGGGTCGGTGAGGCGTAGGCGATGTAGTTGGAATCCTGATAGAACCCGGACCATTTTTCGCTGCTCAAGTCCGCCAGGCTGTTGACCGCCAACCCGCCGAGGCTGTGGCCGCTGACCAGCACGTCCTTGCCCGCAAGGCCATTGGCCTGGGCAAACGCCGCGACTTTGCCGAGCAAATTGCCGAAGGCTTCGCCCGCGTAGTTTTTCGCGTAATCCTTGGGGCCGAGCGCCGCCAGCAGATCGTTGATCACATCACCGATGGAATCGCCGATCTGGATTTCCCTTGGGCCGCTGGTGCCACGAAAGGCAATGCCGATTTCCGTGAGATGACCCTGGGCGTCGTACTTGCCGAGGATCTCCACTTGCGCGCTGGTGTAACCGGCCTTCTCGCCGAAGAAGGTTCCGCGAGCGTCGGTCTTGCCGTCATAGCCCAGTTGCGTGGCCGTGATCGGGGTCCAGCCGGCCTTTTGCACAGCGTCGAGCGCGGCCTTTTCCGAATCGGGGTTCCAGGGAATGCCGGGAATCACGCCCTGGGAGTCGGTGCCGCCGATCAGCGCGGTCACGAGGGTGGCCGGCAAGCCCAGGCCGAAACCGTTTTGCTGGTAACCGGTGGCGAAACCGTTGTCGAGGTTGTGATAGGAATACAGCATGATCGCCATGGCGTCGCTGAACAACGCCTTGGAGTCTGCTGCGCCGAAGTTCTTGTAGTCATACACACCCATTGCTATTGCCTCTCTCTTTGTTGGAATTGTCAGAGATAGCTCACAGCCAGGACGCCTCGATCACGAGGCGCCCCGGAGCCTCTAGTGCATGCCGCCTTTACGCAAACGTAATTCCCGAAGCCGACAGGTTATCCAGTCCCACCCCCACCAGCGTCACGGCGTAATCGCCAATCTTCAGCACCGTGTCGTTGCCGGCCTGTGAAGCGTGCTGGGTGTAGTCATAGCCCTGCCCCGCGCCCTGGACGCCCATGAACACCAGTTTGTCGCTGCCCTGGTAGCCATTGATCGCGTCGAAACCGAAGGCGCCGCTGAACAAAAAGGTGTTGCCGCCTCCCGAGGCATGCATCACGTCATTGCCCGTGCCGCCGACGAAGGTCACATGGCTTTTATCGCTGCGCAGCAGGTCGTCGCCGGCATTGCCGAACAGCCAGTCACCGTCGACGCTGGCCACCAGCGTGTTGCTGAAGGCATCGCCGTTGAGCGAATGGTTGTAGTGGGTCAGTTCCGTGCCATTGAGCAAGCCATTGGCGGTGACGTTGTAGGTCACCTCCTTGCTGCCCCACCACGAGCCCGATTCCTTGCTCACCAGCGCGCCGATGTCGCGGGTCATGCTGATGCCGCCGTAGGCGTCGCGCACATACAGGGTGCCGTCGCCGTCATTGGCAAAGCTGAAGTTCTGCAACGGCTTCTGCAGTTCGAAGGTGTTGCTGCCCTTGCCGCCCAGCAGCAGGTTGTAGCCGCCGTCATCGCGGAACCTGTCGTTACCGTCTCGACCTTCGATGAAGTCATTGCCGGCGCCGCCCTTGAGCCAGTCATTACTGTCGGTGCCGATGATGAACGTGCTGCCGGTGTGGGGCTCGCCGCTGCGGCCCAGGTCCTCGACCCAGGTAGTGCCTCGGGACGACTCCGACAGGTTGGACACGATCAGTGTCGAATCCTTGTCGGTGAGGTCGTAGAAGCGCGAGTCGATCACCCGGTTCAAACCGTCGGCATAGCCCAACGAGCCGTGGGCCGACCAGTTCAGCGGGTTGAGGATGCTGAACGGCACCAGGTTCTGCGCGGTGGACGCGTACTGGTCATTGAAGTTGACGATGTTGTTGGTCGCCGAATCCTGATGACCGTCGTGCTTGCCCAGCGAGCCACTGCTGAAAGTGGTGCCGTCGAGCACGCGAAACACCGGGTCGTTCTCGTAACCGATGTTCAGCACGTTGTTGTCGGTGGCGCTTTGGGTCGGCGAGGCAAAGGCGATGTAGTTGGCGTCCTTGAAGAAACCACCCCAGTTATTGCCGCTCAACTCCGCCAGGCTGTTGACCCCCAGCCCACCGAGACTGTGCCCGCTGACCAGCACGTCCTTGGCGCTCAGGCCGTGGGCGATGGCAAACTCGGCGACGCTTTTGAGCAAGGTATCGAAGGCGTTTTTCGCGTAGTTGCTCGCGTAATCCGCCGGTCCGACCGCGGCCAGCAGATTGTTTTTCATGTCGCCGAAGGTGTCGCTGTAACCCAGGCCGCCAGTGCCACGGAACGCAATGCCGAGGCCGATCAGCTGCCCTGCCCCGTCGTATTTACCGAGGATTTCGGCTTCGGCGCTGGTGAAACCGTCCTTCTCGCCATAGAAGGTGCCTTGAGGCCCCACCTTGCCCTGATAGCCCAGGGCTGCAGCGCCAATCGGCGCCCAAGCGGTCGCTGGCAGTGGCTGGCCGGTGGGCGTGTACGCGTAGAGCGTCAGCGCGATCGCGTCGGAGTACAACGCCTTGCCGGCCGCACTGCCGGCATTTTTGTAATCAAACAGTCCCATGTTGTGGCTTCCTTTGCGTCAAATCAGAACTGCCAGTCCAGGGTCAGGCCCACACCGTGGTCTTTTTCCCGGGAGCCGAGCAGCCCGTTGTAATCCAGGTTCAAACGGGTATCGCGGCCCAGCGCCAGTCCGGCACGAGCCCCGACCACTGCCGCATCGCGGTCCATGGACACGCTTTGCACGCTGAACGCGGTGTTGCCGTTGACGAAGGCCAGGTGGTCTTCGGAACGGGTGCTGCTCAGGTTGTGCTGCCAGCCGAGCGTGCCGGACAGTTCCAACTGATGCTGGTCGGACAGCGCAATGGCTTTGCTCGCCCGCAGACCGAGGGTCGAGAGCACCGCATCGCGGTTGTTTTCGCCGCTCTTGAGTGCGGCGGCATCACCTTTTTCGCTGAAGCTGTCGCTGTTCAAATGCACGTAGGCCAGGTTGGCGAACGGCTCCAGTGCCAGCGGTTGCAGGTCCAGGCGATAGGCCGCTTCGGTGAACAGTTGTGCGGTGGTCGCATCGCGTTTGGATTTCTGCTTGCCGCTGACGTCACCGAATTGCAGGTCGCGTTTGACGTCGATGCGATGCCAGCTGTAAGCGCCGCCGACACTCAGGCGCAGCGCGTCGATCTCATGGCCCAGGTAGGCGCCCAAGTGATAGCTGTCGACGGAAGCTGAAGAGTGCGTGCCATCGCCCATGCTCAATGAGCTGTCGCTGTAACCAGTGACGAAACCCAAGCGCGTATCTTCAGTGATCAAGCCATCGACACCGGCCAGCAACCCGCCAATGGAGCTGTTAGAACTGGCGTTGTCATGCCCGCCATCGCTCTTGCCCCAGGCGCCGAGCACTTTGAGCCAGGCATTGCTGCGGTCATCGGTCGGTGCGCCGGCGTCGAACAGATCATGCTCGCGCAAACGTTCGCCGACGGCATCGCGCAGGTAGTGGCTGTCGTTGATCAGCAGCGTGCCGATCGCCGGATGAATCTCGCCAGACAGCTGCTGGAACGCTTGTTGCGCGACAGCGGCGGTCGGCGACAGCAGCAGGGTTTCGTACAGCGGATTGCCTGCCCCCAGTTGCTCGGCGGCAGCGGCCACGGCGCGTTGGTTCGGGGTTTGGCCAACGCTGGTGAAGGACGTCGCATTACGCTCGACGGCCAGTTGAATGCCGTTGGCCGCGTAGTCGAGGGTGCCACCGATAAACAGGTAATCCGGCAGCACTGCTCCGAAGCGCCCTTCGATTCCGCCGGCCGCTTGCAGGATGTTGTACTGATTGCCGAGCAGGGTTTTCGCCTCGCCGGTGGTCAGCAGCGTCGGGCTGTTTTCCAGCGACAGGCTGACCGTTGCGCCGTCAATGATCGCCTTGCCGCCGGCGATGATCCGGTCGCTGCTGGTGGGCGACAGTTCTACGGCGTAGGTCGAACCAGGTTCGAAGGTCACGTCGCCCGCCACCTGCAAGGTGCCGATGGAATTGCCGGGGGCTACAGTACCGCCGCTTTTCGCGGTCAGTGCCGCGATGCTGCCGTTACCGCCAAGGATGCCGCTGTTGTTGACGGTGACGGCCGACAGCAGCGAACCGTTGATCGCCAATCGGCCCTGATTGACCAGGGTCGGGCCGGTGTAGGTGTTGGCGCCGGTCAGCACCAGCGTGCCGATGCCCTGCTTGGTCAGGCCGCCATGGCCGGAAATGTCGTTACGCCAATAGTCGAGCCCGCAATGCACGTCATTGCACACACGCTCGGTGGGTTTGCCAGCATCGATGATCGCGCCGATACCCGGCAAGTCCGCGACAAACTGGCTGGAGCCGTAGGCGCCGTTGATGCGGAACTCCTCGGGAATGTCCTGCTCGGTGACGAACATCGCCGGGCCATCGATGCCTTTGCGCAGGTTGATCATGCCCCAGCCGTACAGTGCGTCGACGCCGGGTGCGCCGAGGTCGGTGGCGGTGGTGCGCAGCACGCTGGCAACTTGCGCGCCGGTCATGTACGGGAAGCGTTCCATCAACACTGCCACCGAGCCGGCAACGTGCGGCGCCGCCATCGAGGTGCCGTTGTAGTTGGCGTAGCCGGTGGTCAGGTTATCGGCGTTGGTGCCACTGATGATCGAGCTATAGATGCGGCTGCCCGGTGCCGACACGCAGAAACTCGCGGTGTAGCCGCAGCGCGACGAGAAGGTGCTGATGGTGTAGAGGTCGGGGCTGTTGATGTCCGGGTTCTTCTGCAACGCGGCGACGGTCATCCAGTTCGGCGCGATCTGGGGGACGAAGTAACCGAGGCCGGCGATGGCGTCCGGGTTGTTGAGGTTGTAATCGTTGCCGGCGGCGAAGATCGTGACGATGCCGCTGCGGGCCGCCGCAATGGCGCCGTCGTAGGCAGCGCCGGGTTTGGTCCCGAGCAAGGTCTGGATTTCGTTGAATTGCAGTTGCGCGTCCTGCACGGTGAAGTGCGGGTATGCCGGGTCCCGGCCTCCGAGGTCGAAGCGGTCGGTGATGCCGATGCCCCAGCTGTTGTTGATGATCCGCGCGCCGCTGGCGATAAGGGCGTCCCAGCCGGCCTTGTACACCGCGCCGTCGTTGCCACGGATGATGCCGTCTTCCGGGCCTGGGTCGCCGTTGTCAGCGCTGATGATTTGCGCGCCAAAGGCGACGCCGTGCATCGGTCCGCCATCGCGACTGCCCGCGGCGATCCCGCCAACGTGGGTGCCGTGGGCGCCGAGTTTGCCGTTGGAACCTACTGAAGGCGAACCGTCATAGAGAAAGGCGTCCCCGGCTTTGACCGGAATGTATGGGTCGGTGTACTCGCGGATGCCGCTGGTGACCTGGGTTATTACCTTGTTGGCCCCGGAAAACTCCGGGTGCAAGGCGTAGACCGGCTGGTCGAAGATCCCCAGTTTCACCCCTTTGCCGGTGTAACCGGCCGCATAGGCCTCCTGAGCGTTGATCGCCCCCAGCCCCCAGTCGGCGTTGAACTCCGCGCTGCGCCAACTGTTCGGGTCACCGACCCTGCCGTTTTCCACGTAGGGTGCCGCGTGTGCGGTGCCCAGGGTTGCCAGTGCACAGAGCAAGGCAAGTTTGTTGTACTTGTTATCCATCAAGCTACCGTCCTTAGTTGTGTTGCAAAGATCCTTGGGCCTTCAAAGGCGTGTCTTGTCCTGCTACTAAAACTGCCAATTGAGACTCAGCCCTACTCCATGGCTCTTCTCGCGGCTGGCCAGTTGGCCGGTGTAATCGAGGTTCAACCGAATATCCCGACTCAAGACCAGGCTGGCATGGGCGCCCACCAGCGCCGCATCACGAACCAGCGGCGAGCTCTGCACCGCGAACGGTGCGCCACCGCTGGCAAACACCAGGTGTTCTTCGGAGTCGGTGTTGCTCAGGTTGTGCTGCCAACCGAGGCTGCCGCTCAGGTCCAGCTGTGAAGTAGCGCGGGTCGGGGTTGGGACCGAACAGGAAACTGTCGTTTTTGTTGGTGTTGCCGACGTAGATTTGTGCGTTGAACGCCACGCCGTACATGCCGCTGCCATCCCGGGACGCGCCCATGGTGCCGGTGACGTGGGTACCGTGGGAGTCGTTGTGGGCGTTGAGCGTGCCGTCGATATTGAGCGCTGAACCATCGACATAGCTGCCGCTGGCCGTCACCGCGTGATAACGATCTGCGGCGAATTCGGGATGGCTGGAATCGAAACCGGAATCCAGCGCGCCGATTTTTACGCCTTTGCCGGTGATGCCGGCGGCATAGGCTTGATCGGCCTGCATCCACCCCAGGCCCCAATCGCGCTGGAACTCCGCCGAACGCCAACTGGCCGGGTCACCGAGGGTGCCGGTTTCCAGGTACTGCGCCAGGGCCGAACCCGGCGCTGATGAAATCAAGATCAGCAGCGTGCCGACCGACATCGGCTTGATCTGTACGTCCATGTGCATGAAATCTCGCTTTCTTGGCGTTTTTAGAGTTCTAGGCCCCGGTCCCAGGGGCGAGGTGTTGCTGTGATTCTGTGGCGAGGGAGCTTGCTCCCGTTCGGTTGCGCAGCAACCGCCATTGGGTCTGCTTCGCAGCCCAGCGGGAGCAAGCTCCCTCGCCACACTGTTTTCTAACGGCTACTGTGCCCTCGCGCCCTGGCCGAACGCCTCATCCACCTTGGCCAAGTCCTGTTCGTTCAAGGTGCCCGCGTAGTAATGCAACTTGGTCCAGGCCATCAGATAGTCGTAGCGTGCCTGCGCCAGATCCCGGCGGGTGGTAAATAGTTGTTGTTCGGCATTCAATGCGTCGAGGTTGACCCGTTCACCACCCAGAATGCTTTGTTTGGTCGAGACCACCAGCGCTTCGGCCGAGGTCAGGGCCTTCTGATAAGCGCGCAGCTTGTTGACCCCCGACAGGCAGGCGCTGAACTGGCGGCGCAGCTGGATCAAGGTTTCCCGGGTCTTGCCGTCCAGCTCGTACTCAGCCTGTTCCATGTTGCGGCTGGCCTGCCGGGTCGAGGCCGAGACGCCACCACCGGCGTACAGCGGCATATTGACTTCAATACCGATGGTGTTGGTGTCGTAGCGCTGGTTGTAGGTGTTGCCGCTTTCCGATTCGTTCTGGCGCATCGAGGCGTAGGCGCTGACTTTCGGCAGGTGCCCGGCGCGGTTGCGTTCGACTTCATAGCGCGCCACTTCCACCGCCTGGCGCTGGGAAGCCAGGTTCGGGTTATTGGCCACCGCCATCTCGTGCCAGGTGTCGTAGTTGGCCGGTTGCAGGGTGAAGGTCTGGAAGTTCTGATCCAACGGCGTCAGGTCGCCAATGTCGATGGCGGCTACACCCACCAGGGCGCCCAGTTCCCGCAGAGCCGCATCCTGTTCGTCCCGCGCCTCGATTTCCTCGGCGGTCGCCAGCTCGTAACGTGACTCGGCTTCGAGGATGTCGGTGCGCGTGCCTTCCCCTTGGCGGAACATCTGCTCGTTCTGCTGGAACTGCTCCTCGAAGGCTTTTTTCTTCGCGCGCGCGATGTCGATCTGGTCCTGGGCGAACAGCGCCTTGGTGTAATTCTCCAGCACGCGAACCAGCAGTTCCTGGCTCTTGCCACGGAAGTTTTCATCGGCGAACAGCGATTGCGCCACGCCTTTGCGATACGCAGCGTAAGCCTCGTAATCGAGCAACGGCTGTTGCAGGGTCAGGGTCGAGCCGTAACTGCTGTAGTTGCGATCTTCACTCTGGCTGTTACCGCGGGCATTCAGATTGGTGGCCTTGGAGGAGTTACGCCCCTTGTTGTAGTTGTAACCCAGCCTCGGCAACAGCCCGGCGCGGCCGATGTCGCGGTTTTCGAGGCCGGCATCGCGCTCCTTGATGGCACCGAGGAACACCGGATCATTGCGTAACGCTTGCTCGTAGATGTCGAACGGCCCCATGGCCATTGCGCTGTTGCACGTCAGCAACGCCAGGGTCGCTGCGAGCAGGGAAAGCTTATTCATACAACCGAACATCCTTATTCCTCGGTCAACGCGGAGCCTGCCCGGTCGAGCAGCGGTTTGAACAGATAGTTGAGGAGTGAACGTTCACCGGTGCGCACGAACATTTCTGCCGGCATGCCAGGCTTGATCACCAGGCCGTTGAGTTTTTCCATCGCCTGATCGCTGACGCTGCTGCGCAGCACGTAATACGGCGCACCGGTTTTCTCATCGACCATTTGGTCGGCGGAGATCAGGCTGACTTCGCCCGGCACTCGCGGGGTGCGGCTCTGGTTGAACGCGGTGAACAGAATGTCCACCGGCAAGTGCGTGCCGACCTTGTCGATCAAGTTGATCGGCAAATGCCCTTCCACTTCCAGGCTGGTGCCTTGCGGGACAATCTCCAGCAGGTTTTCGCCCTGGCGTACTACCGCGCCTTCGGTATGAACCCCAAGGTTGACCGCAATGCCATCGGCGGTGGCGACGATTTCGCTGTGTTGCAGGTCGAAGCCGGCGGAAGTCAGCTGCTCTTCCAGGGTCACGCTTTTGAGCTGCGCGTCGGCCAGTTGGCTGCGCACTTCCTTCTGGTATTCCTCGCTGTGCTGTTGCAGCTTCAGTCGGGATTCGAGGATGCCCTGCTCCACCCGGCCGCTTTCGCCGGTGTTCTCTGCCAATTGTTGCTGCACTTGCGACAGCTGACGCTGGTACTCCATCAAGCGGTTGCGCGGGATGTAGCCGTTGTCTGCCAAGGGCTGCAGATTGCTCAACTGTTGTTGCAGGGAACTGGCCTGGGCTGTCAGGTCCGTGCGCGCGCGGCGCATGCCGGCCAGTTGCGCGCTGGCGCCTTCGATGTTCGCGCGCAAAGCGGCTTGCTCACGGGAAAACGCTTCGCGGCGGCTGCTGAACAATTGCCGTTGACCTTCGAGCACCAACGCCAGGCGCGGATCGGGATCGTTGCTCAGTTCAGCGGGGAAATTCACCTGCTTGAGGTTGTCCCGTTCACTCTGCCAGCGCGCCAGGCTGGCCCACGCCATGCGGTATTGCGCTTGCAGCGATTGCACGTCGGCCGCGACCTGGGTCTGGTCGAGGCGGAACAGCGGCTGGCCTTGTTTCACCACTTGGCCTTCACGCACCAGAATCTGGCTAATCACGCCGTTGCTCATCGATTGCACGGCCTTGCGCTTGCCCGAGACCACCACGGTGCCCTGCACCGGGATGCCTTGGTCGAGTGGCGCGAGGCTCGCCCAAGTGAAAAAACTGCCGGCGCCGACAATCGCCAGAATCCAACCCATGCGGGCGAAGAAACGGGCATCGCGCTCAGGGCGTTCGGCAATGTAATCGTGTTCCATCGTCGCTTCGCTGTCGTGGTTCATGCGTGTGCTGCTCATACACCCGAATTCCTGGTCGTGGGCTGATACTGCCGGCTCATGCTGAGCCCGCCCGGTGCCTGCGCGGCTTTTTCACGTGATTGTTCCTGGGTAGCCGACGGGTTGCCGGCAAGCGCCTTGAGCACGTCCTGGCTTGGGCCGAAGGCTTGCAAGCGACCTTCGTTGAGCACCAGCAACTTGTCGGCCTGGGCCAGGGCCGAAGAACGATGGGTGACCAGAATCACGCTGGTGCCCCGGGCCTTCATGTGTGCGATGGCGCCGGCCAGTGCCGCTTCGCCGACGGTATCGAGGTTGGAGTTCGGTTCATCCAGTACCACCAGGCTCGGATGGCCGTACAACGCACGAGCCAGGGCCACCCGTTGCTTCTGGCCACCGGATAAACCGCTGCCGTCTTCGCCGAGCACGGTGTCGTAGCCCTGGGGCATGCGCAGAATCAATTCATGGACGCCAGCCTGTTGCGCGGCTTCGACGACTTTTTGCGGGTCTGCCTCACGGAATCGGGCGATGTTTTCGGCGATGCTGCCGCTGAACAATTCGATGTCCTGGGGCAAATAGCCGATATACGGGCCGAGGTCGTCGCGGTTCCAGCGATGAATGTCCGCGCCATCGAGGCGCACCGTGCCGCCCAGCGTCGGCCAGACGCCGACCAGCACCCGTGCCAGAGTCGATTTACCGGAGCCGGAAGCCCCGAGCACGCCCAGCACTTCGCCGGCGCCGAGGTTGAAATTGACCATGTGCAAGGTCGCTGCCCGCTGCCCCGGCGGGCCGGCGCTGACTTGCTCGAACGTGATCTGGCCTTTCGGTGCCGGCAGCGCCATGGCCTCGTCACTCGCAGGAAAGGCTTGCAGCAAGGCGTCGAGGCGGCGGTACGCGAGTTTGGCGCCGCTCCACTGTTTCCACACGGCAATCAACTGATCGATGGGGCTCAGCACCCGGCCCATCAAAATGGAGCCGGCGATCATCATCCCGGCGGTCATGTCGCCCTTGATCACCAGCAAGGCGCCCAACCCCAAGACCAGGGATTGCAGGCACAGGCGCAGGGTTTTGCTCAAGGAACTGATGACCGCGCCGGTATCGCTGGCCTGATTCTGCAGGCCGAGAAAACGCGAGTGCACCCCGAACCAGCGCTTGCGCAATGCACCAAGCATGCCCATGGCTTGAATGGTTTCGGCGTTATGCAGATGACTGGTGGCCAGTTGGCTGGATTTCTGGGAAAACCCTGCCGCTTCGCCCAAAGGCTTTTTGGTCATGGCCTCGTTGAGGCAGGCCAGCCCGATCAGCAGCACCGCCCCTGCGGTGGCCAATACGCCGAGCCAGACGTTAAACAGGAAAATCACAAACAGATAGACCGGGAACCATGGCGCATCGAAGAAGGCAAACAGCGCCGGACCGGTGACAAACTGGCGAATATGGGTCAAGTCGCCCAGGGATTGCCCGGCGTTGCCCTCACCCTTGAACAGGTTGCGCTCGAAAGCAGCCTGATACACCCGCAGGTTGAAACGGCGCTCCAGTTGGCTGCCGATACGGATGACGATGAAACTGCGCACAGTCTCCAGCAACCCGATGAAGGCGAAGAACCCGACCACCATCAGCGACAACATCGCCAGTGTGGTTTCGTTTTGCGACGACAGCACCCGGTCATAAACCTGGAGCATATAAATCGACGGGACCAACATCAGAACGTTGATCAATGCGGTAAAGCAGCCGACGCTGATCAAGATGCTCTTATAGTCGCCCAGTGCCTTGAATAACGGTGCGGTGGCCGGGCTCTTCGCCATCTTCATTGGTTTTTCCTGAGGTATTAAGCCTCGCCTCACTTGGCAAGGTTCCAATTAACTGTCCGCACGCGGGTCGAGACATTCTCTTGCCGGTTATCGCTGACAGATTAATAACAACTCTTTTTAAACTTTAAAGAGTCCCGGTTATTGATCTGCTGCTTATAACTGCAATAACGGTCTTTATATTCAGCACTGCTATCGGTCCGACGCTTTTCGCTTATTGCGCTGCGCGCTTAAGCGTAATAATCAGCCCCGACTTCAAGGTGCTTTTATAAAGCCCCTCATGCTGTCGGCTGAAAAACACAATTCTTGAGCCTTCTTCCCCGGTCACGGCAATGCCGTCCGGCTCCGGGAACCAGCCCATCGCCGATTTGTTCAGCCAGGCACTGAAGCAATCGGCCCCCTCACCCAGGGTCTGGTCCGATTTAAGCTCTATCGTGCAGACATTCGACGGTTTGTCCTGCAGCGCCTGAGACTCGGGCGAGTCTTGCGCGGTATTCAAAATGGCTTGCCATTTGCCGGCGAGCTCCGACGGGTCGGCTAATTTCAGACTGCTTGCCATGGCTACTTCTCCAAGAAACATCATCAGCGTCGCTAACAGCCACGCGGTTGTTTTGCAGGTAAAAGCGTTCTGGGTCATAGGGCGTTTTACTCTGGATCGGGGCAGAGAGCGACGCGTAAAGCGCCGCCCTCCTTTATGCCTTGAATCAGGCCACGATGTCCGAGAACGCCGCCTGGCCAACGGTGCTGACCAGGAAATCAGCCACACCGTGCCCGGAGAAGTCCACCGACAACAGGCTGTTGCCGCCCGAAGTGGTCAACACTGCATCGCCTGCCGCACCGGTGAACGAGTTCACGAAATGCAGGCCCGCGCCTTTGGTGATGCCGGTCAGGTCGATCTTGTCCAGGCCGCTGACAAAATCGAGGATCTGGTCGACCGCGCCTGGCTTGGAGTCGCTGCTGGCCGCGAACACGAAGGTGTCCGAACCCGAGCCGCCCCACAGTTTGTCTGCACCGCCCGCGCCGAAGAGGATGTCGTTGCCGGCACCGCCCTTCAGTTCGTTGGACACACTGTTACCGATCAACAGGTCGCTACCCGAGCCGCCAATCGCGTTCTCGATCGTGACGCCTTTGGCGATGGACACGTTGCCCACCAGGCCGCCAACGTCGGAGAACGAGGCTTCATTGAGGTTGATCTTCTGGTTCTGGCTAAAGCCGGAGAAATCCAGGGTGTCCTTGCCGCCCGCATCCCACACCGAAAACACGACTTTGTCCGACGAGGAAGATGCGCTCAAGAAGTCGCGACCGGCGTTGGAGTTGAAGCCGTAGGTGGTGTCACCGGTACGGGTGATGGTGTTGGCACCGTAGAGCTTCTGGATGGCCGCGATATCGTCCATCAGCGGGCCGGAAGAATACGCTTCCACACCGCCCTTGCTGAAGTTCTGATCGGTATTGCTTTCACTCCAGTAACTCATGACGCTATAACCGCGGGTGTCTTGCCCGTAACTCGCGTCATTGTAGGTCGGTGCACCTTCACCGGCGTTGTAATCGCCAGGGTGGGCCAGCCCCAGGGTATGACCGATTTCGTGGGTCAGGGTCTGACGGCCGTAGTTGTTCAGGTCCGGCGTCTTGTTCGGCGTATAGCTGCTGTTGGTCAGGTACCACGAAGTACCGTCATAACCGGCGCCCGTGCCAGGCAGATAAGCGAATGCCGCTGCGCCATCCTGACCACCGCTGTAGTTGCCGAAGGTCATGTGACCGTCACCACCGGAGGACTTCTCGGTGAAGGTGACGTTGGCCACGTCGGCCCAGGATTGCATGGCGAGCACGGCCTGGGCTTTCTGTTGCGTATTGAACTGGCTGAACCCGGTAATGCCGTGCTTGTTCATGGTGCTCGACGAGGCCGAGGTCAGGAACGTGTAGGTAAGTTCGATTTTGCCACTGCCGTCCTTGTCCTGGTAAGCAGCGCCGTCACGCAGCAGCTGGGTAGCGGCCTGGTCGACGGAGAAGGAGGGTTTGCCATTGACCGTGAGATTGCCACCCCGATCATACTGATGGCTGAAACTATCGATCTGGTTGTAGGCAGAACTGGCGGCAGCCAATGGTGCAAAGGCCTGTTCGGCAAGATCAATAGCGTTGTCTTTTACTTTCGACATAAACACACTTCCTTGTTTAGCAATGGAACAGTTTTTGTCCGATACGACAATCTCTGGCGAGATCGTCCTATCACTCGCCCAATGAAGGCGTATGAAAACTGACACAATTCGAAATCAAACGTCTACATTTTTTTTGACGTCAAATTGAACTGTTTCGCAGAACTCCAGCAAACATTGCTTGTGCTGTCGAAAGATTGTTCTTAGTACAGGGTTTCAGCCGGATTGTCCGACAATTTCATATTTAAATATTAAATATTGGTAAGTTGTTTTTTTGTTGATTGGCTCTCTTTTTTTGGACTTCTTAGTATCAGTGCCAGTGTATTGATATCAATCAAATTAAACGTCCAGTTAGTTGCCGCAGTGGACAACGACAGGGCTCCGACGACCCGTTAATCCCGGCACCGCCCTCAGACCATGCTCGTGATTGCGGCCTGCTAGACTGATTACGCTCTGGCTTGCCAGGCCACCGCATCCGAACGGCCAAAGTCCCTGTCTCCTGATCTGGAGGTATCCCATGAGCAACAGTACCGAACTCACAACTTTTACCGGCTGGGCCGCAACATCGGCAGGCGCGCCGCTGGAGCGCTATAGCTACGACCCCGGTCCATTGGGCGCCGAGGAGGTGGAAGTCGCCGTGGAGTATTGCGGCGTCTGTCACTCCGACCAGTCGATGATCGATAACGAATGGGGCCTGAGCCACTACCCGTTTATCCCTGGCCACGAAGTAGTCGGCAGTATCGTGCGAGTGGGCGCACAGGTACGCGGTCTCGAAGTGGGGCAACGGGTGGGCATTGGTTGGTACAAGGGCAGTTGCATGCATTGCTCCTCGTGCATCGGAGGCTCCCACAATCTGTGCAGCACAGTCCAACCCACCATCGTTGGCAGCAATGGAGGCTTCGCCGATCGCCTGCGTTCGCACTGGGCCTGGGCGCTTGCGATACCGGACGGACTTGACCCGGCCATGGCCGGACCGCTGTTCTGCGCAGGCTCGACGGTGTTCAACCCGCTCGTGGAATTCGACGTCAAGCCCACTGACCGGGTCGGTGTCGTGGGAATCGGCGGCCTCGGTCATCTGGCACTACGCTTCCTCAACGCATGGGGTTGCGAAGTCACGGCCTTTACCTCGTCGTTGAGCAAGCAGGACGAAGCCAGGCGCCTGGGCGCGCACAACGTGCTCGCCTCTACCGACAGCAACGCGCTGAAATCCATTGCCGGCACCCTGGATTTTCTCCTGGTCACCGCCAACGCCGACCTCGACTGGCCGGCCATGCTCGGCACGCTGCGCGGCAAGGGTCGCCTGCACTTTGTCGGCGTCGTGCCTGGCGCTATTCCAGTGCACGTATTCAACCTCCTGCCCCAACAAAAGAGTGTGTCCGCCTCGCCGGTTGGCTCGCCCAGTAACACAGCAACCATGCTTGAGTTCTGCGCCCGGCATCAGATCTTGCCGCAGGTCGAACACTTTCCCATGAGCCGGATCAACGACGCCATTGATCACCTACGCAGTGGCAAGGCGCGTTACCGCGTCGTGCTGGACGCCAGCAAATGACAGACTGGCGCGTCGGGTAATACCGCACGCGCCTTTTGCCATCGCTACTCGAGAGGTGTTGCAGGCAGACCGATCAGCTACCGGTCCTGATCTTGTTCCACACCCGCGTCCGCACCCGGTCGATGTTCAACGGCATCGCCTCAAGGGCAAACAATTTGCCCATCATTTCCGGGCTCGGATACACCTTGGTGTCGTTCTTGATCGCCGGATCGATCAGGTGGTCGGCCTGTTCGTTGCCGTTGGCGTAGTGCACGTAGTTGCTGATGCCGGCCATGACGTCGGGACGCAGCAGGTAGTTCATGAACGCGTAACCGGCTTTCTCGTCCGGGGCGTCGGCGGGCATGGCGACCATGTCGAACCAGATGGCCGCGCCTTCCTTGGGAATCGAATAGCCGATGTCCACACCATTCCCGGCTTCCTTGGCGCGGTTTTCCGCCTGGAGAATGTCGCCAGAGAAGCCGACGGCCACGCAGATATCGCCGTTGGCCAGGTCGCTGGTGTATTTGGACGAGTGGAAATAGCTGACATAGGGCCGGACTTTCATCAGCAGCGCTTCGGCCTTTTTATAGTCTTCGGGGTTCTTGCTGTGATGCGGCAGCCCCAGGTAATTCAACGCCGCCGGCAACAGTTCGGGCCCGTTGTCGAGGATCGCAACGCCGCACTTTTGCAGTTTTGCCATGTTCTCGGGTTTGAAGATCAGGTCCCAGGAATCCACCGGCGCGTTGTCGCCCAGCACCGCCTTGACCTTGGCCACGTTGTAGCCGATGCCGGTGCTGCCCCATAAATACGGGAAGCCATGCTCGTTGCCCGGGTCGTTGGCTTGTAACGTTTTGAGCAACACCGGGTTGAGGTTTTTCCAGTTCGGCAGCTGGCTCTTGTCGAGTTTCTTCAGGGCCCCGCCCTCAATCTGTCGGGCCATGAAGTGGTTGGACGGGAATACCACGTCATACCCGGATGTGCCGGTCATCAATTTGCCATCCAGGGTTTCGTTGCTGTCGAAGACGTCGTAACTGAAGGCGATACCGGTTTCTTTCTGGAAGTTTTTTGTGGTGTCCGGGGCGATGTAGTCCGACCAGTTGTAGATTTTCACGGTCTCGGCGGCCTGACTGAGCGTCGCGACGAGCGCAAGTGGAGCAAGCGTCAGTGTCTTTCGGATCATGGGTCGATTCCTGTATGGGTTGTTTTCTTTTTATTGGAGAACTGGCAGGCAATCAGAGATCAAAAAATCAAAACGTAGGTCTTGCGCACGGTTTCCTGGATGTCCCAGATGCCGAGGCTGTTGGCTGGCAACATCAGTGCATCGTCGTTCAGCGCATGAAACCTTCCATGAACCCCGCGACCCGGCCGGCCAGTTTGCGACGCCAGGGCGCGGTGTACGGATTGGCCAGGGTCTGGTCTTCGTGAACGAAGCTGCGGATGATTGCGTTGTAGCCCAGCCAGCGGCAGGGCTCCGGCTCCCAGGCCTTGAGCGCGTCGAGACCGCCCTCCGCAATCACCCACGGCTGGCGCACCAGTTCGGTATCGCGCCGAAGAATCAGATCGGCCAGCGTCCGCCCGCCGAGGTTGCTGGCACCCACGCCTTCCCCGCCATAACCGCCCGACAAGGCGATGCCGCTGGCCTGATCGCAGAGCATGTGCGGCTTGAAACGCCGGGACATCCCCAGGTTGCCGCCCCAGGCGTGGGTGATTCGCACGTTCTTGAGCTGCGGGAAGAGTTCACCGAACAGATAGCGTCGTAACTGCACTTCGCTGGCGCTCAGCTCGAAGTCATGGCGCAACTTGCCGGCAAACTGATAGCCGCCACGGGCGCCAAACACCAGACGGTTGTCGGCCGTGCGCTGGCCGTAGGTGACCTGGCGGCTGCTTTCGCTGAACGCCTGACCATGGCTGAGACCGATGTCGTCCCAGGTCGCGGCGGACAGCGGTTCGGTCGCCACCAGTAAACTCTGCACGGGCAATTGATAACGACCCAGCGGCGGCAACGTGACTGCGTAACCTTCTACCGCCGGCACGATCCAGCGGCTGCGAACCTGCGCGCGGGCGGTACGCAAACTGCCCGACTGCCACTGGGTGACCGGGCTGTTTTCATAAATTTTGACCCCCATGCGCTCCACCGTCCGTGCCAGACCTCGCACCAACTTTGCCGGGTGAATGGTCGCCACGTGCGGTGCATAGATACCGCCATAAGGTTTGGCAATTCTGATCTGTTGCGCCAATTGCTCGGTGTTGAGCCAGCGGTAGTCGGCCTCGGTCAGCCCTTGGCGGTAGAGCGCGTCCAGATAATCACGCAGGCTGGCTTCCTGCTCCGGGTAACGCGCCGCACAGTAAAGCGCCCCGCCCTTGCGGTAATCGCAGTCAATGCCTTCTCGTTCGAGGACGATCTCTACTTCATCAGGGATGCTGTGCAACAGCTCGAAAGAGGCGCGACGTTGTTCCGCCGGTAGTCCGGCGAGCAAACGGTCTTCACCCAGCAGATTGCCCATCAACCAGCCGCCGTTACGGCCCGACGCACCAAACCCCGCGGTTTGGGCTTCGACGATGGCGATGTTCAGTCCCGGCGCCAGGCGTTTGAGGTAGTACGCCGTCCAGAGCCCGGTGTACCCGGCGCCAATGATGGCCACGTCGACGTCCAGGTCCTGTTCCAGCGCCGGGCGCGCCAGCATCGGCTCGTCGAGTTGATCCATCCACAAACTGATCGTTCGCCACGCTGCCATGCAAGACTCCGCCACTCAATACTTCGATGGCGTCGATCCTAGTGCGTGGGCTCAGGGGCCGTCTTGCGCGCGTGCACGCAAAGAAATTTGTTTGGCGTAAGCCTTGGGCGACAGACCGGTGTGCTGGCGGAAACAGCTGTAAAACGCCGACAGCGAATTGAAGCCTGCGGCAAAGGCCAGCTCATCGATACGCAGTGGTGGAGTGGCGCTGTCCAGTGCCGCGAGCAAATGCTGCAACCGCGCCTGATTGACGTAACGGTAGAAGCTTTGGCCGAGCACCTGGTTCAACAGGTAGGAAATCTGATTGCGGCTGTAACCGCACTCCTTCGCCACCCGTTGCAGGTCGAGTTCGGGATCCAGATACGGCTGCTGTCCCTGGAAATACTGCTGCAAGTCTTCGGCCATGAAACTCAGCTGTCGCGGTGACAACCCGAGCCGACTGACCGCCGGGCGCAGGTTGCGGGCGGCTTTGCCGGATGTTTGTTCATGTACAAGGGTGGCGTATTCATTGACCCGCCAGATCAGCCCGTCACGTACGGTGATCGCCTCGCTGGTCCGAAACGACACCAGCCCTTCACCGCCGCGAAGGGTGATGCGGTATTGAATGAACGCCGTGTTGCCATCCAGTCGAATACGGTCCGAGTGCTCCAGCGCCTCATCCGGATCCCGGGGCATGCTGTCGCGCACGTAGTCGCGCAACGCGTCCAGCCCCATCACGCGGTTCTGGAAAAAGTCGTTGTACTGAATGTCCGGGTGATAAAGCGCCATCACACCATCCAGATCGCGGTGCTTCCAGCGCAGGTGGTAACGCATGACCGTGTCGCCCGTGGCCTGGGTTTGCGACGGACCATCATCATCGGCGTGCATAGAGGACTCGACGAGAAAAAATCGAGCTTGCCGAAGTTCTGTCCGGGCTTCAATGACCAATGGGATGCCCGGCAATGCTGGCCCTTGGCCGAGATGCCCGTATCTCATGACCTGCATCAAAAAAAACTGAACCAATCGCTGAACGGTCTGAAAAAATCCACATGATTTTCACATCCGGGTGCTACTTTTAAAGACAGTCACCGGTTGAGCCATTGAAGGCTCTTCCCTCCTAACATGAGCTAAAGGAAGCGCTCGATGAAGAAGGTGGGCAACACATGAATCAAGGTTCATTCAGCAAGGTCACTTTTCCAAATGCCTGCCAGCTGATGCGCTGGCATTTTCATCCCATGGGTTTCGAAGCGACCATGGATGCACCGGGCAGCATGGTTGCTCGTCTATTCGACCGAGCCAGCGGCGAAACCATGATCGCCATTGCCGGCATTCCTTGTGCAACGGTCATGAACGCCGCCGATGTAGAGCGGATTATCGAAGCGGTCGAGGATGAGCTGGAAGCGTTCATTCCTCCGCAGACGCTCAGGAGTTATGCCTGACAGCCAACACCCGACAAAAAAAGCCCGCTTATCGATTTAGCGGGCTTTTTGTAGCAGCTGCCGAGCCCGATCGGCTTGTAGCAGCTGTCGAGCCTGCGAGGCTGCGTTCGGCGGCGAAGCCGTCGTAAAATCAGAACTCACGGTGTATCAGGCAGACTATGTCAACCGGATTCACGACGGCTTCGCCGCCGAACGCTGCCTCGCGCTGCTCGACAGCTGCTACAAGGAATGCGTCGCCGCAACTTGCATCAGCGCCTGGGCCAGATCGGCGCGTAGGTCTTCGACATCCTCCACCCCCACAGACAAACGCACCAGCGCATCGCTGATACCTAGCTGTGCGCGTGTTTCTGCGGGAATGGTGGCGTGAGTCATGATCGCCGGGTGCTCGATCAGGCTTTCCACCCCGCCCAGGCTCTCGGCCAAGGCAAAGATCCGCACACTCTCGAGAAAACGCCTGGCGCCCGTCAGGTCGCTGTTCAGCTCGACGGAAATCATCCCACCGAACCCGCGCATCTGCCGCCGCGCCAATTCGTGCTGCGGGTGCGATGGCAGGCCCGGATAATACACGCGTGCCACTTGCGGCTGACGTTCCAGCCATTGCGCCAACTCCAGCGCGTTACTGCAATGACGTTCCATGCGCAGCGCCAGGGTCTTCACCCCGCGCAAGGTGAGGAATGCGTCGAACGGCCCGGCGATCGCCCCCACTGCGTTCTGCAGAAAGCCCAGGCGCTCGGCCAGTTCTGCATTCTGCCCGACCACTGCGATGCCGCCGATCACGTCGGAGTGGCCGTTCAGGTATTTGGTGGTCGAGTGCAACACGATGTCGAAGCCCAGCTCCAGCGGCCGCTGGATCCACGGGCTGGCGAAGGTGTTGTCCGCCACGCAGATGATGCCGCGCTCGCGACAGATCCGTGCGACAGCGGTGAGATCAGTGAGGCTGAGCAAAGGATTGCTCGGCGTCTCGACCCAGACCATTCGCGTGTCGTCCTGCAGCGCCGCTTCGAAGGCCGTCAGGTTCGTCAGATCGACGAAGCTGAAGCGATGCCCCGCGCTGCGCCGGCGCACCCGTTCGAACAGACGGAAAGTCCCGCCGTACAAATCATTGCCAGAAACGATGTGCGCACCCGCGTCGAGCAATTCGAGCACAGTGGCGATCGCCGCCAGTCCGGAGGCGAAAGCGAACGCCTGGGTACCGCCCTCAAGGTCCGCCACGCAACGCTCCAGGGCAAAGCGCGTCGGGTTGTGCGAACGCCCGTAATCGAAGCCCTTGTGCACACCGGGGCTCTGCTGCGCATAGGTGGAGTTGGCGTAAATCGGCGGCATCAGCGCCCCGGTGGTCGGGTCCGGTGTTTGTCCAGCATGGATCACACGGGTGGCAAAGCCCCGTGGCGCGGTGCTTTCATCGTGCTGACTCATGCCAGTGATCTCCGCAAGTGATTGAGCATGTCGACGCGGGTAATCAGGCCATGGAAGCCCGAGGTATCGGCGATGATCGCCACCAGCCCACGGTCGAGCACCGCCTCCAGTTCAGCAAGACTGGCGCCGGGAGGCAGGGTTTCGAGTTTGTCGGTCATCGCGCTGGTCACGGTCATGCGAAAATGCGTGGCGTCTTCATGCACGCCAAACAGAATATCGGACTCGTCGATGACCCCGACCAGCCGCTGTCCATCCACCAGCACCGGCAGTTGCGACACATCCGCCAGGCGCATGCGCTGGAAGGCGGTGAGCAAGGTGTCGTCCGGGCCGACGCTGACCACCCGGCCATCCTCGAAACGCCGCGCAATCAGGTCACGTAAATCGCCGTAGCGTTTGCGCGCAAGCAAGCCCTGATCGTTCATCCACTGGTCGTTATAGATCTTCGACAGATAACGGGTGCCGGTGTCGCAAACGAAACTGACCACCCGCTTCGGCTCGGTCTGCTCGCGGCAGTAACGCAATGCCGCCGCCAGCAAGGTGCCCGTCGAAGAGCCGCCGAGAATGCCTTCGGCGCGCAGCAGCTGACGGGCATGATCGAAGCTTTCCTCGTCGCTGATCGAATAGGCCTTGCGCACGCTGGAAAGGTCGGCAATCGACGGAATGAAGTCCTCGCCGATGCCCTCCACCGCCCAGGAGCCGGGCGTACCAAGGGTGCCGCTGCGGCTGTATTCCGCCATCACCGAGCCGACCGGGTCGGCCAGCACCATTTCCAGATTCGGTTGTACGCGCTGAAAGAAACGAGTCAGCCCGGTCAGCGTGCCGGCCGAACCGACACCAACCACGATGGCATCCACATCATGCTGAGTCTGCGCCCAGATCTCCGGCGCGGTGCTGCACTCGTGGGCCAGCGGGTTGGCCGGGTTGTTGAACTGATCGGCGAAGAAGGCGTCGGGAATGTCCTTGGCCAGCCGCGCAGCGACGTCCTGGTAATAATCGGGATGGCCCTTGCCGACGTCGGAGCGGGTGATATGCACCTCGGCGCCCATCGCTTTGAGGTGAAGGACTTTCTCGGTGGACATCTTGTCCGGCACCACCAGTACCACCCGATAGCCCTTGGCGCGACCGACCAGTGCCAGCCCCAGGCCAGTGTTGCCGGCCGTGGCCTCGACGATGGTACCGCCGGGGCGCAGGCGACCGTCGCGCTCGGCGGCGTCGATCATCGCCAGGCCGATGCGATCCTTAATCGAACCACCGGGGTTCTGCGATTCAAGCTTGAGGAACAGTGTGCATGGGCCGGTATCGAAGCGGCTGATACGCACCAACGGCGTATTGCCGATCAGTTCGAGCACGGCGGGACGGGAGTTGTTCGGCATGTCGTCACCTCGCTACGGGTATCCGCACTGGATGGACAGCGACCTGAAGCGAGTCGAGCGCCTCGTCGCAGTCAAAGCCTCGCTTGGACCATAGGCCGGGATCGCGACCCTCGCAACTTTTGTGGCGAGCGAGCTTGTTGTGGCGAGGGAGCTTGCTCCCGCTTGAGTGCGCAGCGCTCACAAAAATCGGCAATGCTTGTCGCATTTTTGGGGCCGCTACGCAGCCCAGCGGGAGCAAGCTCCCTCGCCACAGGTTTTTGACTCAAGACTCTCTTGAGGTTCAGGCCTGCACTTTTCCCTGACGGTGATCGGCAAAAAACGCCTTGCCCTTGCCGATCCGGTCGGAGGCCTTGGGCATATTCGCCGCCTGGGTATCCTGGCCATCGACATACCAGTAGCAATGGCTCACCGCCCGGGTGATGCCCACGTAGGCCAGACGCAGGATCTCGTCTTTCTGTGCGCTGTCGTAGGGCTCGCTGTCGCCGGCCTTGCCGAGCCCGGCCATGCGATAGACCTGGTTCTTGTAAGGCGAACTGGTCAGATGCTGGCAATCACCCAGCAGGAACACCGCATCAGCTTGCAGGCCCTTGGCGCTGTGATAGGTCAGTTGCTTGAGCCGTCGCGCGTCGTACGGCAAGCTAGAATCAACATTAACTACAGACTGAATATGCTCTTCTATCAATGACTTATCGCTACTTTTTCGATAAAGCATCAAGATTGAATCGCCTTTTCTGTAGTGCTCGATCAGGCGCTGGGCCATGCCCTGGTCATCCCGATCGAGGACGTTCACCGGCAGCAACGCCTTGGGTTCTCCGCTGGCCTTGGCCTTCTTGCCGGCGATTGCCGGTGCGGCGCGGACGATGTGCTCCGCCGCGTCGATGATGTGCTGATGGCTGCGGTAATTGTCGCTGAGCATCACCTTGGTCGTGCTCGGTGACGGGAACTCCTTGTTGAACTCCATGAAATAGCTCGGCGAACTGCCACGCCAGCCGTAGATCGATTGCCAGTCGTCCCCCACACACAGCAATGACGAACGTTGCGCCCCGCGCCCTACGTGCATGGCCGGGCCACGACTGCGGATCTCGGCCAGGCTGGCGCGAATCCAGGAAACGATCTGCGGCGACACGTCCTGGAACTCATCGATCATCAAGTGCGACATTGGCCTGAGCAGTTCATCGCCGAGCAACTTGAGATTCTCCGGTGAATGCTCGCTGAACAGGGCAAACATCCGGTTGTAGGTCATCACGGGTGGCGATTGATCCAGCAGATGATCTTCCAGCGCTCGCCAGAACAGGCTCAAGGCCTCGAAGAAGAATCGGTCCGGATCATCCTTGGCGAAACTCATCTGGCCCACGGCATTGGGCACATCCAGGCCGAGGTTTTCGATAAACCCGGCTGCCGCGACAAAACAGTCCAGCAACGGCGCGGAAGCAAGCTCGCCCTTGACCTTGTAATCGAAGCCCGGCCCGGCGCTGGCATCACCGGCAAGCGACGCCAAAACACGTTTTGAAGATTCGTAACTATCGAGCCATATCAATGGCTTACGACAGAAAGCTTGAAACAGGGTGCGCTTTACAGCCCATTCCGCACGTACCGTCAGCTTGGCATTCGGGCGGCTGACCTGCGAATTTTCCCGAGGATCGAAACCCAGCACCACCCAGGCATCCAGCGCCGGAATGTAACCGTGGCAATGGAAGGTCGAACCGTTGATGTCGAAGGTCTGACGATTCGGCTCGATGCCCTTGATCGGCCAGGCGCCGGCGCGAAACCACAGGTCCTCGATGGTGTCGCACAGCTCTTCATCGCGCTTGGCCGCCAGTTCAGTCACCGCCATGCGCTTTTGCACGTCCGGGTGATCGCGTTCCAGCTCCTTGAGCTGTAAGGCGTGACGAGACAACGGCTTGATCAATTCGCGGAAACGCTCATCGCGGGTATGCAGGCTGTGATAGCAGGCGTTGAGCTGCTGGCGCTGGGCATCGTTGATTCGCAGGTCGAAGGGGTTGCTGTCGACCTCCTCATCGGTACCCTGCACGCGAAAGCTGAGGTTTTCGAAGGCTTGCAGCCGTTCGAAACCCGGCAGGCTGCGCACCATTGGCAGGATCCGCGAATGAAAAGTGCGCACCAGGTCCCGCGCTTCTTTGAAGCTGAGCGCCCGGCCCCACACGGCAAACAGTTCGATCAGCTTATTGATGAAGTCCTTGCGCGACTCGCGAGTGAAGGTCACCACGGTCATCGAACTCAGCTCAAACCCCAGGTAATGGCTGAGCAGCAGAATTCGCAGCACCAGGGTGGTCGATTTGCCCGCACCCGCCCCGGCGATCACCGAAGTCGACGGTGTGTCACTGAAGATCATTTTCCATTGGGCAGCGCTTGGCTGGGCATGCGCAGGCAGCAGTCGCGCCACGTCGGCCTTCATGCGCTTCTTCAGCTCGGCGCTCAATGGCAGGCGCCAATCGTCGAACAGGTTGTCATCGACGTTGGGCGGTCGATGCTCGGTGGAGCGCGAGTCGCGGATCAGCAGCACTTGCCGGCCTTCTTCCAGACCCTCGAGCTTGCCTTCCTTATAGCCGTATTCCACGCCAGCGCTGTGACCGCTGCGAAAACCGTCGGCTTGCCCGTGCAGCCAGGACGCACGGTGTTGCGCGCGCAAGCGGGTCAGGCCGTGGCCAAAGAACCGGGCGGCCAGACGTTTGAGCAAAGGCATCTCGGCCAGGGGACGAAGTTCGGGCGGAAGATCGGGTGTGTGTTGCGGCACGCAGGCGGACTCCAGTGTGTGAGGCTGTCAGGGGCTATGGTGTCTGCATTTGCCGTTGAGTTCTAGTGAAATGCTTACAGGTCATTGGCTTATGCGATGAAGTGAAGGCTGGATGAGAAAAATTCGAGATTATTCGGTATCAAATAATTCGATTGTATTGAGGCATTTTTTACGCTTTTTATCGATGGGTACCTGATGGATGATACTGACCATCAACCACCGGTTCTCGTTTGTGGCTCAGACGTTCTGCCCCCATGACGAACCTTTTTCAGGAGACGATCATGCTTGAACTCAGACCTTTCAACTCCCTGGGCGGCGCGCACCATGGCTGGCTGGATGCCCATCACCACTTTTCGTTCGCCGAGTACTACGACCCCAAACGCATGAACTGGGGCAACCTGCGGGTGTGGAACGATGACGTGATTGCCCCCGGCACCGGGTTCCCGCAACACCCGCACCGGGACATGGAAATCATCACCTACGTTCGTGAAGGCGCGATTACCCACCAGGACAACCTGGGCAACAAGGGCCGTACCGAAGCCGGTGATGTGCAGGTCATGAGCGCCGGCACCGGGATCGCCCACAGTGAGTACAATCTGGAAGCGACCGAGACCCGGATCTTTCAGATCTGGATCATCCCCAACGAAACCGGTCTGGCACCGTCGTGGGGCGCCAAGCCCTTCCCCAAAGGCCAACGCGAAGGCTTCGTGACCCTGGCCAGTGGCAAGGCCGGCGACGATCAAAGCCTGCGGATTCGCGCCGATGCGCGTCTGGTGGCGGCCAACCTGAAAGCCGGGGAAACGGCTGAATATCGTCTGGACAGTGGCCGTCGCGCTTATCTGGTGCCAGCGACAGGAGCGATTGAAGTCAATGGCTTGCGCGCACAAGCTCGAGACGGGGTCGCGGTTGCCGATGAGCAAGTGTTGCGGGTGACTGCGATCGAAGACAGCGAAATCGTCTTGGTAGATGTGGCTTGAGGCGGTAAATGCGCGGCAAAAAAAAGGGCGACCGTTGATGGTCGCCCCTTTTTTTGGCTGTGTGTCTCGTCCTGAATAAGGTTTACACCAGCTTCAGGACTAGACAATTTCATTTGTGGCGAGGGAGCAAGCTCCCTCACCACAGGACTTTCAATCACTTCGCAGAAATTGCGCCATCTACCAGTGTCTGAGCCTCGGCCACCAGTTGTTTCAGGTGGTCGTCACTGACAAAGCTTTCTGCGTAAATCTTGTAGATGTCCTCGGTGCCCGACGGCCGCGCCGCGAACCAGCCGTTCTCGGTCATGACTTTCAGACCGCCGATGGCCTGGTCGTTGCCCGGTGCATGACTGAGGATGCTCTGGATCGCTTCGCCCGCCAGTTGAGTCGAAGTGACCTGGTCCGGCGACAATTTGCTCAGCAGTGCTTTCTGTTCAGGGTTGGCCTTGGCATCAACGCGTACCGAGAACGGCTCACCCAGTTCATCGGTCAACGCGCGATAGGCCTGGCTTGGATCACGGCCCGTGCGAGCGGTCATTTCAGCGGCCAGCAGCGCCGGAATCAAACCGTCCTTGTCGGTACTCCAGACACCGCCGTCCTTGCGCAGGAACGATGCACCGGCGCTTTCTTCACCGCCAAAACCCAGGGAGCCGTCAAACAGACCGTCGGCAAACCATTTGAAACCGACCGGCACTTCATACAGACGACGGCCCAGGCGTTTGGCGACGCGATCGATCAAGCCGCTGCTGACCACGGTCTTACCCACGGCCGCATCGGCCCGCCACAGTGGACGGTTCTGGAACAGGTAGTCGATCGAGACCGCGAGGTAGTTGTTCGGCGCCAGCAAACCACCGGACGGGGTCACGATGCCATGACGGTCGTGGTCCGGGTCGCAGGCAAACGCCACGTCGAAACGCTCTTTCAGGCCGATCAGGCCTTGCATGGCATAGCTGGACGATGGGTCCATGCGGATCTGCCCGTCCCAGTCGACGGTCATGAAACGGAACGTTGCATCAACCTGTTTATTCACCACTTCCAGGTCCAGGCGGTAGTGCTCGGCAATCGCCGACCAGTAGCGCACCCCTGCTCCGCCCAGCGGATCGACACCCAGACGCAGCTTCGCATCGCGGATGGCGTCGAAGTCGATCACGTTGATCAGGTCAGCGACATAGGTGTTGAGGTAATCGTGACGATGGGTAGTGCTGGCCTTCAGGGCCTGCTCGTAGCTGATGCGTTTGACGCCGGCGAGCTTGGCTGCCAGCAACTCGTTGGCCTTGGCTTCGATCCACTTGGTGATGTGGGTATCGGCCGGGCCGCCGTTGGTTGGGTTGTACTTGTAGCCACCACTTTGCGGCGGGTTGTGGGACGGCGTGATGACGATGCCGTCCGCCAGGCCTGAAGTGCGCCCGCGGTTGTAGCAAAGAATCGCATGGGAAATGGCCGGCGTCGGGGTGTACTCGTCGCCTTCGGCGATCATCACCGTGACACCGTTCGCCGCCAACACTTCCAGGGCACTGGCACCGGCCGGCGTGGACAGCGCGTGGGTGTCGATCCCGACGAACAGCGGGCCATCGATGCCCTGGGCCTCGCGATACAGGCAGATCGCCTGGCTGATGGCCAGGACATGCCATTCGTTGAAACTCAAGTCGAACGAGCTACCTCGGTGTCCGGACGTGCCGAAGGCAACGCGCTGGGTAGAAATGGCTGCATCGGGCTGGCCGGTGTAATAGGCCGTTACCAGTCGCGGGATGTCGACCAACAGTTCTGCCGGTGCCGGTTTGCCCGCAAAAGGACTGAGTGTCATGCAAAACCTCTGAGAGAGAGTGGTTCGGGATAGGAGCGCAGTTTACTGACAGTTTGGCCGTTGCGCGACGTTATCGAATGTCAGGTTCCGAGGAGCTCTTCCACCTCGGCTCAATCGATCGATTCCAGACGCAAGGCATCCCCCAGTAGCCCCAGTGCAGCGACGAGCTCGTGGTCGCCACCGAACGTATGACTCAGGCGCAAGTGCTGCGCGTGCAGGCCCTGCAAACTGAACAACTCCCCCGGTGCGATGACCACTTGCTGCTTGAGCAGTCTCTGGAACACTCGATGTACATTGACCTGGCGCAACGAGCGAATCCACACCGTCGCCCCGCCCTGGGGCTCGACGAAATGCAGCGATTCCGGCAGACGCTCCTGGAGCAGTTGGGTCATCAGCACCATGCGTTCCTTGAGCAGTCGACGCAACACCAGCAGGTGTTGATCGATGCGTCCGTTGCTGTACAGCCGCGCGATGGCTTTCTGACGAATCAGCGACAAACGGAATGCCCGCAGCAGAAAGTGCCGTTGCAGTTCGGCACGCAGTTGTCGCGAGAGCAGGTAACCAAAGGGCGCCTCCGAGCCGATGATTTTCTCGAAAGTGGAAAACACGATCAGCCGATCAGGGTCCACCAGGTCGCGAAACCGCAAGCCGCTCGGCTCGAATTCGAGCTCGCCGTAACAATCGTTTTCCAACACCCAACAGCCATGCCGTCCCAGCAGTTGCGCAGTGGACTGCCGGTTGTCGTCAGGCGCCACGCTCCCGCGCGGCATGTTCAGTCCCGATGAAAGCATCATCAGTCGCACCCGCCCGGTCTCGAGCAGCTCTCTCAGCTGTTCGAGATCCAGGCCACCACAGGCTTGCAGCGGCAGCTCGACAACCTGCACGTCTGCGTCCTGGAACAAGCGCAGAATCACCCAGTCGCACGGCGACTCGACCACCACCACCGAATCTTTGAGCTCAAGAACGGCGATCAATATTTCAAGTACGCCGCGCATATCTGCGCCGATATAGACATCATCGGCATGCCAGCAGCGTGTCGGCGAAGTGGTGTAGCGTGCCGCAAGGGCCGTGCGCAGTTCCAGCTCGCCGCAGGGTTGTGAAGACGGTTGTGGCTGGCGCGGATACTGGCGCAGCAATTCTCTCTCCAGCAACAACAACGGGCTGTCCAGGGGTTGTAACAACGCCGGTTCATCGGCGCTCAACACCAGCATGCCGGGGCGCCTGGCGTTGACATAGACCGTTTCGAGCAGGTCTTTACCGCTGCCGGGAAGACCGATAGAAGACACCGGCAGTGCGTAATAGCCTGACTTGGCAACCGAATAGATGCGTCCTTCCTTCTCCAGCAGCGAATAGGCGTATTGAATGGTCGAGATCGACACACTCAAACGATCCGCCAACTGCCGCAATGAGGGCAGGCGCACTCGCACGTCACTGCCCGGCTCATTGATCAGATTGTTCAGGTAGCGGTACACCGCCTGGTACGCGAAATCGGAATCTCGTGATCCTTTCATGGGTGATGACCGAACACGCTACGAACGTCATGACGCACTCTTGATGCATCCGCCAAACCAGGAACATTCACTGGCCCATCGACCATTCGCCAGTCACTGCTGTTTCATTCTCGGGGTCCATGTCTTCGACTTGCACGCCCGCGTCGCCGCTTTCCGTGTCTGGCACCCTACCCTCATCCCGAACCACCGGCCTCATGCGGTAAAGCGTACCGATCAGGCTGACCGGTAACCCGCTGACATCCACCATCCACTGCAGAACCTGCTCGGGTGCCGGACCGCCCTGCATCGCCCGGTGCAATTCCGGCAGCGCTACCAGCATGCCGGGATGGCATTGACGAAGAAAATGCTCCAGGGCCGCGCCGTTATCGACAAACGGGGCGAACAGCAGGCATACCAGTTGGGCTTCACTCAAACCGAGATTTTTTTGTGCCTCGGCTGTCGCCAATCCGCGCTGATCGGCCATGGTCAGCGGATTGCCGAAGGTCTCCACTGCCTGCTCGCAAAAGCGCTCGGGCAATTGTTTACGACGCATCATCACCAACGCCCGCTGCAGGTATTCGCTGACCCCCTCTTCGTAGGTGCGACCGTGTACAAAGCGCGCTCGCAAGCCGCGAAGGTGCGCGGATATCGACGGACTGACATGGTCGTTATCACTGAGTTGAGCCGTCAGTTCGTCAGGTTGGAAGCCGAGGAAGTCAGTGAGCAGCGGCCAGCGCTCTTCCAGGTTGCTGACCAGCATGTCGTGGATGTCGATGAAGGTCGTGCGACGGCAGGCCTCAAAGCGCTCGGCAGGACGCCACGCAGCCTGAGCAGAGTCGGGATAAAACTCGCGATAGCAGTCGCTGCCCAGTTCATCGAGCCGCGCGAACAATCCCTCGTAGCCCGTTTCATGGCGGCTCGTCGGCGCAAGCCCGGCCTTGGCTGCGGCACGGTTCAAACCCTCGATAAACTGAGCCTGCCGACGGGGTGAATCGCTGCTGACCATGACATCGACGCCGTTGTCCCAGCGGGCAATTTGTCCATAAAAATCACCTGTGGCCAGGTACCCGTCGTCCCACAACTCAAGCGGCCCGTTCCAGGCCCGACGGTGCCCGACCATCAGCAGGTTGAGCCGATTCGACTCGCGGCCGGCATCGGAGATTGGCGCCAAGTGATTGAACGGCAGGACCTCACGATTATCGACCATCAACATTTCGACCCGGGGATCGTCGTAGAGAAACAATGCACTGCTGCTGCGATGGATGTTTTCCAGTGCTGTCACAGCCGTGCCATTCAAGCGCAAAGTGGCCACTCGCAGCTGAAACGTCGCCGGTGCCCGACCGGCGATACTCAGTTGCGCGGCGCGCAGCAGCGCCAGTGTGTAGCAGCTGTCACGGGACCCGGACTGGATCGCCAACACCTTGTAATCGCCGATACGCTCCATACCTCCAGCCGACACCACCAGGCGCTGAATCATCAGTTGCAATGCCGTGCGCTCGGCGCGAGAGAAAAAGCTCAGCAAGCGCTGCAGTACTTGTTGATAAACATAATTCATTGCCTGTTCATGGGTATGGGTCATCATTGTTTACCTGTTACTCATAAGTTCGACGCCACGCAAACAATTACATGCACTGCGCGACGGATTGCCTGTCATGAATGGGGTGCCGGGGTTGTTATCAAATGCTAGCACTTAAGCATTTTGTAATTATTTGAAATGGTTGCATGTCTCGAGAACCCCAAGCAGGGCAATACCGCCGCAACGCCAGGCAGGACGGGTGTTTTTCGGCCCCGAGCGATGTCCTAGGAAATTTCCGACAACATCCCACAGACGTGTAATACAAGAAATAAAGAAAGAAATTGCCAATAAATGTATGACCGCCGAGCGGCGTCGAATTATTTGTTGAGCATGTATTGCCGATGCGCGTTGAAAAGTTTCAACCTGATACCCAGCCATGACTCTTTCCTTGAGATGAAATAATCATTCAATTATCAGGGCTTACATAATGATTAGAAGATACAGATCGAGAGCAAAAACCAGTTCAGTTGCTGAACCGCCCCACCGAGGGATCGATGGGATGTCTCATTTTGGAGGTTTTGACAGCGGAAAAGTCCGTGCCTGCACGGACCTTTCCAGAGGGGTTTATACAAGGGGGCTCGTACGAAGAGCTCAGACAGGCTCGACCTCAAGGGCGACCCGTTCGCGGCATGGGCATTCGTCCATGTAGCGGTGTGCTTCGACAAACTGGGAAAACGGGAATACCCGAGTCTTGAGTGGCAGCAGCACATGGTCTGCGGTCAACTGGTTGATGTCGCGCAGGGCACGTTGCAGTGCGGCCTGATCCTGGAGGATGCCCAGCTCCGGCTTGCCGGTGAAGTTGCCGATGCAGTGCACGAAGAACTGAATGTTCTTCTGGAACGCCGCACAGGCCGGAAATGGCGTCTGGTTACCACCCTGCAGGCCATAGAGCACCAGGCTGCCGCGAGGCGCGAGCACATCGCCGAGCAGCGACATCTGCGGGCCGCCCAGGCCATCGAACACCACATCGACGCCACGGTTGTCGGTAATTTTGTTGATCCGCATCAGCAGATCTTCTTCTTCGGTGACGATGACTTTTTCGGCACCCAGCGACAGCAGGTATTCACGCTCGTCCGCGGTTTTGGTCGCAGCGATTACTCGCACACCAAGGGCTTTGCCCAGCTGTACGAACGACGGCCCGGCGCAGTGACTGGCGTCGGTCACCAGAGCGAATTGCCCGGGCTTGACGCGCGCCAGATCGGTGTAGCCAAAATAGGCGACCAATAGCGGCGTGTAATGCACGCTGGCTTCGACCGGACTGAGCACGTCCGGGTAGCGGGTCAGCGCCGTGCGCGGCAGAACGATCTGTTCGCCGTAGACCGGATAATCGTTGGGGCTTTCGGCCGGGAAGCTGGCGACCTTGTCACCGATAGCGAGGTCATCGACCCCCTCGCCGAGCGCCGTGACCACGCCGGCCATTTCATGACCCAGGCCTGAAGGCAGGCGAGCATGGGACGAGGCCAGGTTCTGGCGCCAGAGAATGTCGTACCAGCTGATGCCTATCGCCTCGACACGCACCTGCACTTCGCCCGGCGCAGGCAGAGCGGCCGCATGCTCTTCGCATTTGAGCACCTCGGCTGGACCAAACTTGTGAAAACGGATCGTGCGGGACATCGCAAACCTCGTCAAAGTAACCTCTAATGCCCTGAACTCTATCTGGGCTTTCTACCCAAGACCATCAGTGGCTATTAATAGTCGACATGCCTGTCATTGATTCCGCAGCGACGGCGACATCATCCAATGCCGTAAAAACCGAAGCAGCCTTTCAGGGAAAACTGAATTACCCTGTGCAGAGTACCAGCCTTTCCCCGTAAGATTCACGCCGGCCATTGTTCTCATATGGTCGCTCACGTCAAGTTTGCTGAATCTGCCAGGACCCCAGATGAATCGTAATGACCTGCGTCGTGTCGACCTGAACCTGTTGATCGTTTTCGAAACACTGATGCACGAGCGCAGTGTGACCCGCGCTGCGGAGAAATTGTTCCTCGGCCAGCCGGCCATCAGTGCGGCGCTCTCGCGCCTGCGCGGGCTGTTCGATGACCCGTTGTTCGTGCGCACCGGCCGCAGCATGGAACCTTCCGCCCGAGCGGTGGAAATCTTCGCCCTGCTCTCGCCGGCCCTGGATTCGATTTCCACCGCGGTCAGTCGCGCGGCGGAATTCGATCCGGCCACCAGCACCGCGGTGTTCCGCATCGGCCTGTCGGACGATGTCGAGTTCGCGTTGCTGCCGATGCTGCTCAAGCGGTTGCGCGCCGAGGCACCGGGCATCGTGCTGGTGGTGCGTCGGGCCAACTACATCCTGATGCCGAACCTGTTGGCCTCGGGCGAAATTTCCATTGGCGTCAGCTACACCGCCGACCTGCCGGCCAACGCCAAGCGCAAAGTACTGCGCCGCAGCATGCCGAAACTGTTGCGAGCCGACTCCGTGCCGGGGCCGTTGAGCCTGGATGACTTCTGCGCCCGCCCCCACGCGCTGGTGTCGTTCGCGGGCGACCTGAGCGGCTTTATAGATGAAGAGCTGGAGAAGCTGGGGCGCAAACGGCACGTGGTGCTGGCGGTGCCGCAGTTCAATGGGCTGAGCACACTGATCAGCGGCACCGACATCGTGGCCACCGTCCCGGACTACACCGCCGAAGCGTTGACCGCCGCCGGTGGTGTTCGGGCGGAAGATCCACCGTTGCCGGTGCGCAGCTTTGAATTGCACATGGCCTGGCGCGGGTCGCAGGATAATGATCCGGGTGAGCGGTGGTTGAGGTCGCGGATTCAGATGTTTTTCGGGGACCCTGAGAGTCTTTGAATCAAACCAGCGTAGCGCCTGATCGCTGGCAACCGGGCGCTATCCACAGCGGTCATGCATGGCGATTGTCCGTACCGTCCACGGTGCGACGGGCCGTGGAGGCGCCGGCACCGAAGATCGGCCAAGCGGCACGGTCTTGCGGGTTGACGACGGTGGTAAAGGCTTCCGCTCCGATCAGCAGGAGGTTTCTCGCCGAGCCCTACATCACTTCCTGACGCGGGGCGCGGCCCAGCGACCAACCGAAGTTCATGCCCGCAGCCGCCAACAGGATGGCGCTCGCGCCAATTACTTGCAGGGCGCTGAGCGGGTGGGCGAAGGCAACCCAGTCGACCAGGATGGCGACGATCGGATAGATGAACGACAGCGCCCCGACCAACGCCGTGGGGATTTTCTGGATGGCGCTGTACAGCAGGGTCGACATGAGCCCGGTATGGACCACGCCGATAATGATCAGGTATGTCCAGGCGCCCTCGACCGTATCGCCCCTGCTGAAATCCACGAACGGTGCCAGGACCAGCACGCCTACCACCATCTGGATCAGCACGATCAGGTGCGCGGGCAAGTCCTTGAGGCGCTTGGTGATCGCCGCCGCCACTGCGTAGAAGAAGGCTGAAGCCAGGGCCAGGCAAACGCCCAGCAGGTAGTCGGCGCCAGTGCCCTGCCCGCTGCCTTTGGCGGACACGATCAGCATCAGACCGGCGAAGGCCAACAGCAACCAGCCGACCTTGGCGGTGCTGAGACGCTCGGCGAAGAACAGCACACCCAGACCGACCAGCATGAACGGCTGAACGTGGTAGACCACCGTGGCAATGGCGATAGAGGAATGTTTGTAGGCACTGAACAGCAGCACCCAGTTGAGGATCAGCGCCACCCCGCCCAGGCACACCAGAATGAACTGCCGGGCGTTGATCCGGGAGCGATCCAGCACCCCAAGCACCAGGCATGTGACCAGCATCGCCATGGCGCCGAACAAGCAACGCCAGAACACCACGGCCTCCGGGCTCTGCCCCGACATGATGACGAACCAGCCCACCGTGCCGGAGATCACCATGGCCGAAATCATTTCGAGCGTCCCACGGGTTTGCGACTTCATCACTCACTGCTTCCTTGCTGCCGGCATTGCCATAACCTAAGCCGCCATTCGCGGGGGTTGGTTCGGCAAATAGAACTTTATAATGAACTAACGCTCACTATACTGAACAAAACGCGCTGGGAGCGTCAACTCATTTCAGGATGATTTAAAAAACGAATGACCAATATAACGAACAACCTGCTGAGAAATAACCCGAGCCGAATCGATCTGCTGGCCCTTTCAATCAAACGCGAGCGCCTGGCCGCCGGGCTTTCCTTGACCGAGCTGGCAAAGCGCGCCGGGGTGGCGAAGTCGACCTTGTCTCAATTGGAGTCGGGAATCGGTAACCCCAGCATCGAAACCTTGTGGTCGCTGGCAATGGCAATGGGCTTGCAAGTCACCCGGTTCTTCGAGCAACCCCAGCAGACCCTGCGGGTGATTCGCGCCAACGAGGGTATGACGACCTATGCCGAGACTGCCAATTATGCAGCGACACTGCTTGCCGATTGCCCGGCGGGAGTACAACGTGATATCTACCGGCTCAAAGTGCAGCCCGGCGAAGTTCGGCTGTCTCAGTCCCACCCATTGGGCACCGTAGAGCACGTGGTGCTGTGCAGTGGCAGTGCCCATATCGGCCCGGCGACTGGACCTGTATTGCTGAACGCTGGCGACTACATCAGCTACCTGGCTAATGTGCCTCACGTGTTCGAAGCACTCGAGGCAGACACCACTGCGGTGATGGTGATAGAGCATTCCTGAGATAGGTGGCATGGACACGCCAAATGTTGAATCGCCCTGAATTTTCTGGACGCCCTGACAGCAATTCACGATGCCCCTGACTCCAATGCGGAGTTAACAGTAACCATTAGAACCCTAATGGAATTCTGCCAGCACTCGCCATTTTCGTTCGCTCGTGTATCACGAGCGACTTGGGGTAAAAGTGGGGGGTATCATCAGTTTTTTTATCGCGCGAACCACTTTCCTAGAGCCCTGCCCAAATGTTTTCGATCTCAGGTGTACCCTGAAAAGCAGCGCTCAAACCCGTCACCCTCTCCGCCTTCATCACCATTTAATAACAGAGCGTTATAGGTAAATCGCAGATGGATACTTCGCCGCAGCCTTGCTGCTCAATCGGTGGATTCCCGCGCCATGAAAAATCTAACTACATTACCTAGCAACACTGTGTAGCCTGCGCGTAAATGCCCGGGCCACACTGCAACGCAATCCTGTTTGCGCGGATGTTGAGTGGCCTTGACATGTTCGCTCAATTGAAACAGTCATTGCGCACTCAACAGCAGATTACGATCTCCACCTCGCAGCATCCGAGGCTAGACCTCTGATTCCTTCAGACTAAAACCTTTGTGGCATCACACTCTCCACTCCGCAGTAAGGCTCAAGCCAATTCGGCTAAAGATGCCGGATTGAATCCCTTCAGATCTGCGTAATCTCCATTTTCCACTTTGGCGACCCAATCCTTGTCACTCAGCAGAACACGCCCTACAGCGATCAGATCAAACTCTTCGCGCTCCATGCGTTCGATGAGCCGATCCAGGCTCGCAGGGATTGATCCCTTTCCGGCGAAGGCGTGAGTAACATCATTATCCAGCCCAACCGAACCAACGCTGATGGTTGTGGCTCCAGTGACTTTCTTTGCCCAGCCCGCGCAGTTCAGTCCGGTCTCCCCGTCAATTTCGGGAAACTCAGGTTCCCAGAAGCGTCGCTGCGAGCAATGCAGAACATCAACACCAGCCTCAACCAACGGCAGCAGCCAGTCTTCCATTAATGCAGGGGTGTCGGCGAGGCGCACGCCAAAGTCCTGCTGCTTCCATTGGCTAACGCGCATGATAATAGGGAATTCGGACCCGACCGCATGACGAACGGCAGACACGATCTCAGCGGCAAAACGGGAGCGCTCTTTGATAGTCGGTCCGCCATAACGATCGGTGCGCTGATTGGTGCCGGCCCAGAAGAACTGATCGATCAAATAACCATGAGCCCCATGGATCTCAACGGTGTCGAAACCCAATCGTTTCGCATCCGCCGCTGCCTTGGCGAATGCAGCAACTGTGTCTGCAATATCCTCTTCGCTCATCGCCACACCGCGCGGGTCGTTTGGCGAGTCGAGGCCAGATGGGCTTTCAACTGGCGCATCAGGCTCCCAGCCGCTGACGTCACGCACTGCACCGGTGTGCCAGAGTTGCGGCCCCATCCGGCCACCCGCATTGTGAACAGAATCGATCACGTTCTTCCATCCGGCTAACGCTGCCTCACCGTGGAAAAAAGGAATGTTGGAACCATTACGTGAAGCGGGACGATCAACGACGGTGCCTTCCGACAAGATCAACCCGACCTGACCCTCTGCCCGCCGCCGGTAGTAAGCAGTGCTCCCTTCGCCGGGGATGCCCTGCGGCGAAAATTGCCTCGTCATCGGCGCCATGACAATCCGGTTTTTCAGTTCAAGCGACCGGATGGAAAAGGGACGAAATAAAATGCTGGTATCTAGGTTTGACATTGGATGGACTCCGTTTGCTTTTGGAAGCCATATAAGTATATTTTGTAAACCAAATGTCAATTAGGCACTTAGAGTCGCCTAGGTATACATGAGGAAACTTCGATGCTGGAATTAAAGCCGCAATGTTTTTCGTCGGAGTGCCCAAGCCGGGCGCTGTTCGACCAAATCGCAGACAAGTGGTCGATGATGGTTCTGGCGGTACTTGATGACGGGCCGCATCGCTTTAATGCCATCAGGCGCCGCCTGGAGGGCGTCACTCAGAAGGCACTGACACAGTGCCTGCGACGGTTGGAACGAAATGGTCTCGTCTCGCGCCAAATCATTTCGTTCTCGCCTGTGGCAGTGCAGTATGAGATCACCCCACTTGGTCGAACACTGCAGCAGCCATTTCGCGAATTGCATAAATGGACGCTCGACAAATTGCCTGAAGTTGAAGCGGCCCGGTCGAAGTTTGACGAGGCCGCGGAGGCAAACCTACCAACGCCACATTAAGTGCCTAATTGACGCTGGGTTTATCTGCAACCGCCTGATGAAGTTATTACTGTTCAAGCGATCGCAGAAGTCACGCTGCCAGGTATTGGGCGAGCGAAATACTCGTCACAATAACGATATGGGATAATTAATAAAAATCCGGTTTTCATCAAACTCATTGGTGCTGAAATCCCTGCGAACACTCGAATTGCGCCATCTAACGCTGAGATTTTTCAGCGCGCCGGACTGCACAACGTAGGCCAATTCCGATTCTCGGCCCCATTCCTTGCCATCTGTTATCGAACCTGTGTGGACATTATCACCACTGATATATCGGTTCATTAATGTCAGTCCCGGGACTCCGAGCACAGCAAAGTTAAAGTCATGTCGTACCTGCCATGAGCGCTCCTGAGCGTTATCAAAACTGGAGTTATAGCTATCGTTGGCCAAAGTTCCGCCACTGGTGCCGTTGACCCGCATCCACGCGCTGTCGCCGGTGAGTTTTTGCAAGCCCACGTAAAAGGTGTTGCCGCCGTATTTGGCCGAGAGCAGGGCGAAGGTGGTTTTGTTGTCGAGGTCGCCAGCCAGGGCTCTGCCATCCTCCTTGCCGTTGAAGAAACCGAGATTAGCCCCCAGGATCCAGTCGCCCACGGGCTGGCTATGGGTGAGGTTGATGTATTGTTGCTGGTAGATATCGGTCAATTCGGCGTACCACAGACCGACCTGGGTGCGCTTGTCGTTGAAGGTGTATTCGCCGCCGCCGAAGTTGAAGCGGTCGGAGGTGAACGCGGCTTTGCCGTTCATGAACATGTCTTCCATGCTCGCGTCGTTGCGTGGGCTGTTGCTGCGAAATTGGCCGCCATAGAGTGTCAGGCCGGCGATCTCGTTGGAGGTCACCTGACCGCCACGAAACGTCTGTGGCAGAGAACGACCATCGTCAGAGCGCAGGATCGGCAACACGGGCATCCATTCACCCACCTTCAATTCAGTCTTCGACAGCTTGGCTTTCAGCGCCACGCCCAGACGCCCAAAGTTTTCGGCGGGGCGGCCGTCATCGTGGATCGGCAACAGTTGGGTACCGCCGGTGCCTTTGCCACCATCAAGCTTTTGAGAATAAAGACCCAATACATCAACACCGAATCCTATCGGCCCAGCGGTATAACCAGAGCGAGCGTCAAGGATGAAGCTCTGTGTCCACTCCTCGGCTTTGTTCTGTGGTGCGGCGCTGTTGGGATAGGCAGGATTGATGAAGTTGCGATTGATATAAGCGTTGCGCAAATTGAGAGTTGCGGTAGCGCCATCGACAAAACCGCTATTTTGATCGGCTTGAACAGCCGCTGACGAACCCGCGCAAACCGCAAGAGTCAGACTGATCAGAGAGTGATGTGCGGGCACGCTGCGGGAAATAATAGGGTAGCGCATGATGTTTTCTCACAATGAGTTATTATTGTTTTTGTTGCGATTTTTAGCTCGCGAATCAACTTGGTCACAGGCAGCTCGAAGAGCTAATTACCGAGAAACTGCGGGAATCCCTTATCTGTCTTGTAACAGTCCGTTATTGAGCAACTTGATAATTGTTTAATATCACCTTAAGCAAAACCCGAGCGTGCGCAGACGCGAGCCTGACTCAATGCCGGTAATGGCACGCTCGTGGGGAATTGCGTAAGAACAACGACTGAAAGTTAAAACGTACTCGAACGCTCGGCGATCAACCCGCACTCCCCGGCGTTTTGCAACGTGTGTATTCCAATTGATAAAGCGTGGTTTCTGGTCCCGTCGATTGCCCCTCCAACAGCCGTTTTAGCTCGGCCACAAAAGACTCGCCGGCGACACGAACGTAGTCAGGTGCACAACCTTCGATCATGACGATCCAGGCCGGTATTTGGGTCCCTTCGGCGCGGGCCTTTTTCTCTGCGGTTTCAACTCTGCTCACGGCCTCATCAGCTACACACAAATGCACGCCCGTAATACCTTGTTTATCAGCAAGAGGAGGAAGCACGCGTTGGCGCAATGCGTCTGACACCGATTTATGCTGGCCTTCGACAACATCGAAACGGACCGTTAACAAATACGCGCCCTGCCCTACACCGCTGGTGTAAGTAACCTCGCAGATGGATCGCGCGACGTTGCGATATGACTGCACCGACTGCTTTGTCCAAGCCGTCGGACTGTTGAGACGCGATAAATAATCCTGCCCGCCCAACACCTGCACAGTGTCAGCCTCATAGAGGTTGAAATAGGTCGGACCTGCATCCAGAGCGATGTATCGGCGCCCCCGTAAAAAGCCCGGAATTCCGGCCCGCTCAGGCATGTGTTCTCGGTTATGCCACTCATAGAACTCGTCCCGCGCTTCGGGCAAAAGATCATGCCAAATCGCGACTACACCTGTTCCTGCAAAGCTCATAGCGTTTTCCTCTAGCGATAGTCAGTCAACATTGGGATGGCGACCGGCGCCCCATGCAGCGCCCATTTCAGCAACGTAAGGAACCACGGTCTGAAATTGCTCACCCAGCCCTTGGCCACCGACACGCATGGTGTCACCCGCCTTGAGAAAAACCGGTGGTTTCTGCCCGAGCCCTACACCTGGTGGAGTACCGGTAATGATGACGTCACCCGGCATTAGCGGCATGAAGCGACTGAGGTACGCGACAATATGTGCAACGCTGAAAATCATCGTACGGGTATTGCCGGTCTGGAGACGTTTGCCGTTCACGTCGAGCCAGAGGTCAATGGCCTGCGGGTCGGCAATTTCGTCACGGGTGACCAGCCAAGGTCCCAGTGGTGCGAAAGAAAAACCGCTTTTCCCCTTGGTCCACTGACCTTCGTACTCCAGCTGATAAGCCCGCTCGGAAACATCATTGGCCAGGCAATAACCGGCGATGTGATCCAAAGCCTGCGACTCATCAATCTGCCAGGCGGGCGTACCGATGACGATGGCCAGTTCGACTTCCCAATCAAGCTTCTGAGCCCCCGTTGGTAAAATGACCGGGTCATTGGGGCCGCTGATGGACGCGGTGTGTTTGTTGAAGACCACCGGCTGGCTCGGGATAGGTGTATCCGTTTCAGCCGCGTGATCGGAGTAGTTCAGACCGATGCAAATCAGGTTCGGTACGTTGCCTACGCATGGACCAAGACGTGTGCCAGGCGCCACCACTGGCAGCTTTTCAACGTCAACAGCACGCAGTTTTTCAAGCACTGCAGGGCTCAGAGCCGACGCATCGATGTCATCGACAATGCCCGAGAGGTCTCGAACGATTCCTTGCGAATCCAAAACTCCCGGCTGTTCCTGCCCCGGCAAACCAAAACGAACTAAGCGCATTTGTTACTCCTCCAGCGTTGAGAAATGGACAGACAATGAGCCGGCTTCGCCGAACCGAACATGCAGTGGCTGGTTGACGGGCACATCGAGAACACCTGCATAGGACCCGGTGATAATCACCTGCCCTGCTTGCAGCCCTATCCCTTGTGTAGACAGAAAATTGGCCAGCCATACGATCGGCAACAACGGATTCCCGTCCGGATGGCGGCCCTTGATATTCACAAGCTCTGCCGTTGCATCGCTCAGGGTGATATCCAGTTCAGAGGGAATGCTGGCAGGGTTCGACAGCGTGATTGGCGCCCCGAATACCAGGCCGTGATTGAATAAACCGTCCGCGAGCAATTGCTCGAACGGCAGTGTGTGTGGATCGGTGTAACGGCAATCGATCACTTCCAATGCCAAGTGCACGTCGCTGATCGCAGCAACGATCTCTTCAGTTGTATAAGGCTCAACACGAGCCGGCAAATCATGGGCCAGGACGGACGCCAGTTCAGGCTCGATGCGCGCCTTATCGGCGTCGGCGGCCAGTCGGTAACGTTCGCCTTTTACGATGCTGTCGCTGTAGATCGGGGCAACGATCCACTTGCCAGCCGGGGGTAACGCACACTTCCACCCCCCCACGATTTTTCCAGCCAATGGCCCCACATGCTGCTGAATGGCAAAACCTTGTGCGAGGCTGCCTGGCAGGTTCGGGCCTGGCAAGGATGCCAGCCGAACACCCTCTAGCCGTGCACGGACCAGAGCGGCAGCGGCGACTTCCAACCCTGACCCCGCCTCGGTCCATGCAGGTGCGAGCTGGCTCATACGTTCTCCGTATGCACACTGTTCTGGCGCGGCCAAACCGTACCCAGCTTGTTGGCTGCATCTTCGAGCAGAGCATGCAATTGGTCATAACGTTCAGGCTGCATGCGCAAGACCGGGCCGGCGATACTCATCGTGCCAACCACAGTGCCAGATGGAACCAGCTTGACCGGTACGGCGATCGCCCAGACACCCGCCTCGGCTTCTTCAATGACCAAGCCATACCCGCGCTTGCGGGTCAGCGCCAGCTCGGCCAACAAGCCTTCGATGCTGTTGATCGCTTTCGGCCCCTGCCCCATCCCGGCATCAGCTTTCCCCAAGCCGCTACGCAGCGCATGCTCAATGGCCAGTTCATCCGGCATTGAGGCCAGCCAGGCTTTGCCATTGGCGGTGGCGTAGAGATTGATCGGCTTATCCATGGCTGGCGAATACATAAGCCCTGGCGCGGCGCCTTGGGCCGAAGACAGCCAAGACAAGGTGCCCTCGTTGACCACCGTCAGGCGCACCAACTCTTGGCACTGAACAGCCACTTGCTCAAGGATCGGCTGGACCAACTCAGGCAAACCAATTCCATGCAAATAGCGCTGCCCCAACAGCGCCAGCTTCAGCGTCAAGCGGTATTGCGAGGTGGCTTCATCCTGTTCTGCCCACCCTTGCTCGACTAACTGAGCAAGCACTCGATGAGCAGGCCCCTTTTCCAAGCTCAGCTCGGCTGCGATATCGGACATCCGCATCCAGCGAGCTTCACGTGCCAGCAGCTCAATAGCCTCCAGGCAACGGTCAACAGCACCTTTGACGACTCTCATATTTTTCTCGACTTATCTTTGACAATGAGGTGAATGTGAGCAACATTGTTCGTACTGGAACGACGTTCCAATAGTATGCAGGCGTCACCCGATAAGTCAAACCTGCTTGTACCTGGTTCGCCTTATCGAGACAGGGCTAGCCATGCAACCGGGTCTCCAGAAGGTGGGAGACGCCTGGCGGATATAAAAAACCGGACCCTTCGGATTCGGCTCTTTATCAATAGACGTGCACCCGTGTTTGTTCAATCGTTGCGGGAGAACACCCAATGCAGCTCACCCACCTGCCTTACCTACAGCAGCCCGCGGGCAGCAAGATTGTGCATCATCGCTCGCAAGCCGAAAGTCCAGGGCGCAGCCTCATGGCTGTAGGTGACTGTGTTGCGCAACGTGCCCAGCAACGGGCTCCCAATGCTGACCTCATCACCCTGCTTATGCGTAAAGCCGCTTCCCGGTGCCTCACGATCCTGGGTAGGCGCAAACAAGGTTCCGAGAAAAAGCATGAAGCCATCAGGGTATTGGTGATCACCGCCGACCGTCTGGGCCACGAGATCCAACGGATCACGGCTGATCAACGCCATGGAACTGCTGCCTTCAAGGATGAAGCCGTCGTCGCCCTGAACCTGCAAATCCACGACGCAGTTGCGCACGTCGTCGAGGGTAAACGTTTCATCGAACAGACGAATAAATGGGCCGATCGCACAGGACGCATTGTTGTCCTTGGCCTTGCTCAGCAGCAGTGCGCTGCGGCCTTCGAAATCACGCAAATTGACGTCATTGCCCAAGGTGACGCCATGCACTTGGCCTCGGCTGTTCACCGCCAGCACAATTTCCGGCTCTGGGTTGTTCCATTCAGACTTGTGATGGATGCCGATTTCGCTGCCACTGCCCACGGCGGCCAGAACCGGTGCCTTCGTGAAAATCTCCGCGTCCGGGCCGATACCGACCTCCAGGTATTGCGACCACATGCCTTGCTTGATCAGCACAGCCTTAAGGCGCATCGCTGCTGGCGAGCCCGGCTTGATTGCCCGCAAGTTATCGCCGATGGCTTCTTGCACCAAGCGGCGAACACTTTCCGCTTTTGCAGCATCGCCTCGGGCCTGCTCCTCGATTACCCGCTCAATCATGCTGGAAGCGAACGTCACCCCGGCTGCCTTGATGACTTGCAAATCTGCTGGGGGCAACAGCGATGCCTTGCCGGGATCGGCATGGCTGCCAGTGTTTCCAAGCAATTCCTCGACAGTCCCGACGTACCTGCCAGACGCCTGACGAACCGCCAACAACGGCGAGGTGTGTTCCAACAGTTCGCTCATTGTCGAAAAGACTTCAGAAAGATCAAACACACCGTCATCGCGCAGCACCACTGGCGAGGGGCCTGCAACCGCACCCGGGATCCAGGCACGGCCGATCAGTGTTCCGGCCAAGCCATCCACTGGCAGGGTGTTTTCGCGCGTCAGTTTCAAGTTCGCCATAGAGCTTCCAGATCAGTCGGCCATCAGAGCCGTAAAACTAATGGACCGCTCCCGTAAATCCCAATGAAAGAAACTCACTAATCAATGCTGTTTCGTTATCGACAGACAAGGCCTTATCCGATGGAAAACGATCAAATTACTTTTGCCAGTGTCTCCCGCTGGCTGAAGATCAAACATTTGGTACTGGTCAATAGCCTGGCCAAGACCCGCAATATGCACACGACCGCAGAACAGATGAATGTTACCCAACCGGCCATCAGTAAATTGCTTCGCGATCTGGAAGTTCTCCTGGGTTTCCCACTGTTTGAGCGTCAAACGCGCAGTCTGGTGCTTACTGAACTGGGAGAGTTCGTAGCCCGTTATGCGCGCATTACCTTGGAAGACACGGAGTCGTTCGTCGACCAGGTCAACAAACTGCGAAAAGGCGGGCATGGTCATTTAAAAGTCGGCACCATTTTCGCCGCGACATCAGTGGTGCTGCCTGAAGCGATCGCCAGCATCAAACGGGATCGTCCCCTCCTTTCTATCGAGGTGATCGAACAAACCAGCAACCACTTGCTGGAAATGCTCGAACAAAAAAAGCTCGATTTGATCATCGCACGCTTCACGGATGAGGCTTGTCAGCCTTTCGAATTTACCTCACTGGGACCTGAACCCTTCTGCCTTGTCGTGAACAGCACACATCCGCTGTGCCAACTTGAAGAGGTCCCCACCGAAGCACTCAGCGAATGGCCATGGGTCATGTATCCCTTTAATACGCCGATCCGACAACGCATGGAGCGCGCTTTCGCGATGTTCAAGATCGCCCCGCCAACCAACACAGTGGAGACCATTTCGATGCAAACCTTCCTGCAATTGCTGCAGTCTGGGCCAATGCTCGCCATGCTCCCCGAGTCCATGGTCCAGTCGCAACTGCAAAATGGGCAGCTTCAAATCCTCAATACGCCCTTCAAAGTTGAATCTCAGGATTACGGGGTTATCACTCGCAAGGATGAGCCCCTGTCAGAGCCAACGCGGATGTTTGTTGCGACCTTATTAGAGTTCGCCAGACTGCGGCAAACGGCTACGGAGAAGAAGCACTGCAGCGATCCACGTAAAGGTCGATGAGGCAAAGTTATCGAGCAATCGAAAGCTCTCATTAGGCAGCCATTTCTATGAATCCTATAGTGCCGGCACAAAAGTGCGGCGCTATGAGTGACCGCGCACCACCCAGCAGCCCGTGAGGATGCGATGGAACTGATCATGAAAACCGGCGCAGCAGCTGTGCTGCGTTTGAACCCGCTGGACGATGTGCTCATCGCACGCCGACCGCTACTCGCTGGCGAAATCCTAGAGCAGGAAGGCGTGACCATCCGGCAAGCGATTGTGGCGGGCCATAAAGTGGCCTCCCGGCGTATCGAAGCCGGTCAACCGGTAAGGCGCTATGGGCAAATCATTGGTTTTGCGGTTGTCGACATAGAAGCAGGCGAGCATATCCATGTGCATAACCTGGCCATGGGGGAATTCACACGAGATTATGCTTTCAGCGTCGATGCGAAGCCCAACTTCAAGCCGAGTGAAGCCCCATCGTTCATGGGTATCGTACGCCCGGATGGACGCGTCGCGACGCGCAACTACATTGGCATTCTGACTTCAGTGAATTGCTCTGCCACAGTCGCCCGCGCCATCGCAGACCATTTTCGTCGGGACATCAATCCCGCTGCACTGCAAGCGTATCCAAACGTCGACGGTGTTGTTGCTCTGACTCATTCTGCCGGCTGCGCCGTTGATCCTGCGGGCGACGGTTTGAGCATGTTGCGCCGGACATTGGCCGGATATGCGACCCACGCCAACTTTGCGTCCGTGTTGGTGATCGGTTTGGGTTGCGAGACGAACCAAATCGATTCATTACTCACGACGCAAGGACTAACCCGTAGTAATACACTGCGCACATTCAATATCCAGGACAGTGGCGGTACATCCAAGGCCATCGCCAGTGGCATTGACCACGTGAAGGAATTGCTTGGCGAGGCCAATCAGATTCAGCGCGAACCGGTCAGCGCTCGCCATCTGACCGTCGGGCTTCAGTGCGGTGGCTCGGATGGTTACTCCGGTATTACTGCCAACCCTGCGTTGGGCAATGCAGTCGATCGCCTGGTCGCCTGCGGCGGTACCGCGATTCTTTCTGAAACCCCTGAAATCTATGGTGCCGAACACTTACTGACACGGCGGGCTGTAAACCGTGAAGTCGGCGAAAAACTCATCGCTCGAATTCATTGGTGGGAACGCTACTGCGAGCGTATGGGAGCCGAGTTAAACAATAACCCCTCTGCCGGCAACAAGGCAGGTGGCTTGACCACCATTCTGGAAAAGTCGCTGGGCGCTGTGGCAAAGGCTGGCTCCAGCAACCTGATGGATGTCTACGAATATGCCCAGGCCGTCACTGCCAACGGGCTGGTTTTCATGGACACCCCTGGCTATGACCCCGTCTCCGCAACCGGCCAAGTCGCCGGTGGTGCCAACCTGATTGCGTTTACCACCGGGCGCGGATCGGCCTATGGCTGTGCCCCTGCCCCATCAATCAAGCTGGCGACTAATAGCGCCTTGTGGGCTCGTCAGCGAGAAGACATGGACATCAACTGCGGCGAAATAGCCGAAGACACTTTGACCATCGAAGAGTGCGGTGCAGCGATCTTTGAAACCATGCTGCGCATTGCCTCGGGCGAGCGCAGCATGAGCGAACAACACGGATACGGACAAAATGAGTTCGTGCCTTGGCAGATCGGCGCCGTCACCTGATTTTCAGTCCTGGGAATGCCTTGCCCAGCTATCTCTTGCACATTCAACCTGGAGACAACGATGTCCCTCATCACCGGCCAGAATTTTATCGGCGGTCAGCGCAGCGCCGCCGGCACTATCATCGTCAAGAGTGTGGATGCCAGCACGGGGGAAACCCTACCCTATGCCTTCCACCAGGCGACCTCGCAAGAAATCGAGGACGCTGCCCATGCAGCCTACAACGCCTTTTCCAGCTACCGCAGCCTGAGCGCGAGCAAACGGGCTGAGTTTCTCGATGCCATTGCCCAAGAGCTGGATGCTTTGGACGATGAGTTTATTGCCCTGGTTTGCCGTGAAACAGCATTGCCTGCAGCTCGTATCCAAGGCGAACGCGCACGTACCAGTGGTCAAATGCGCCTGTTTGCAAACGTACTGCGGCGTGGTGACTTCTATGGCGCTCGCATCGACCAAGCGTTACCACTTCGCAAGCCGTTGCCACGCCCTGACCTTCGCCAGTACCGCACCGCCATCGGTCCGGTTGCTGTGTTTGGTGCCAGTAATTTCCCGTTGGCTTTCTCCACGGCCGGCGGCGATACCGCCTCCGCGCTCGCGGCTGGCTGTCCGGTGATATTCAAAGCCCACAGCGGCCACATGGCGACTGCAGAACAGGTCGCCAACGCGATTATCCGGGCGGCCGAGCGCAGTGGCATGCCTGCCGGTGTCTTCAACATGATTTATGGCAGTGGCGTAGGTGAAGCCTTGGTAAAACACCCGCTCATCAAGGGCGTTGGTTTTACCGGCTCGCTCAAAGGCGGTCGGGCATTGTGCGACATGGCCGCCGCTCGTCCCGAGCCCATTCCAGTCTTCGCCGAGATGTCGAGCATCAACCCGGTCGTGATCCTGCCCCATGCCCTCTCGCGTCGGGCCGACAGTATCGCTCACGATCTTGCCGCCTCGGTGGTTCAAGGTTGCGGGCAGTTTTGCACCAATCCCGGACTGGTGGTTGGCATTCGCTCGGATGCATTCAGTGCCTTTCAGAATAGAGTGGCGGCGTTAATAAACGACCAACCGGCACAAACAATGCTCAACGCAGGCACCCTGCGCAGCTATGCGGCTGGATTGCAGAACCTGCACGCGCACCCCGGCATCGTGCACCTGGCTGGCAGTAACCAACAGGGTCACCAGGCGCAGCCACAATTGTTCAAAGCCGACGTAGAGTTGCTGCTGAAAGGCGACAAGGTCCTTCAAGAAGAAATCTTTGGCCCCACGTCGATCTTCATCGAGGTCACTGACCAGGCGCAACTCAACGCTGCCATCAATGCCCTTCACGGACAATTGACCGCTACCTTGATTGGTGAGCCAGAAGACCTTACGCAATTCGTAGAGTTGACTGCTTTGTTGGAGATGAAGGTTGGTCGCATCCTCATCAATGGCTACCCAACCGGTGTCGAGGTCTGCGATTCAATGGTCCACGGCGGCCCTTATCCTGCGACTTCCGATAGTCGGGGCACCTCGGTCGGCACTTTGGCCATCGACCGCTTCCTGAGACCCGTCTGCTTCCAAAACTACCCCGATGCATTGCTTCCCGATGCTCTCAAGAACGCGAATCCGTTGAACATTTCGAGGCTCGTCGACGGTCATCTCTCGCGAGATAGCTTGTAGGTTGGCAAACGGGCAAGACGGCGTACTACGACGTTAGAACCTGTCGTTGGCGTCATTACCCATTGTATGAAGCAACAGTGCTGAGCGCTTGACGCGTCGGAGCCTGTTCATCCTCTTACAGCCTATTCGCTCAATTGCACGAGCGGGCTTTAGCGTGCTCGCTCGGCTTGGCGACGACCGTCAGGCGTCTGAACTCAACACCTCACAATAACCAGCATCACGCCTTGATCGAGCAAGGAACGACTCCCTTGACATTGCGGCGATTCTGGTAACAGAATTACTGATGGAACGCAGTTACAATAACAACAATTGAGAAACCGGAGACACATTATGAATCAGAGCATACCGATCGACGCTCATTCCAAAGGCCAGTCAAAGAAAGCCGCAGCTAGCGGTTGGATCGGCTCAGCACTGGAGTATTACGACTTCTTTATCTATGCGACCGCGGCGGCCTTGCTGTTTCCACAGCTCTTTTTTCCATCTGATAACCCTGCGGTCGGCATCATTGCCTCTCTTGCCAGCTTTGGTGTGGGCTATATCGCCCGGCCGATAGGCGCTGTTGTCCTAGGGCATTTGGGTGATCGCCACGGCCGTAAAACGGTTCTGGTTTACTGCATGTTCCTGATGGGCTTCTCGACGATGTGTATCGGACTTCTGCCAACATACCAGCAGATCGGGATCTGGGCGCCGGTGCTGCTTGTGACGTTGCGCCTGATTCAGGGTTTTGCGGTGGCCGGGGAGATCTCCTGCGCCAGTTCCATGATTCTCGAACACGCCCCGTCCGGCCGCCGTGGTTACTTCGCGAGCTTTACCCTCCAAGGAGTTCAGGCCGGGCAATTGCTCGCGGCAGCAGTCTTCTTGCCTCTCGCTCATTTTATGCCTGCGGATCAGTTCACTTCCTGGGGTTGGCGGATTCCGTTCCTGCTCAGCGTCATCGTAGTCATCCTGGGATATATCATTCGCCGCCAGGTCGACGAAACACCTGTATTTGCCAAACAAAAAACGCAAGGCGAAGCTACTGTCCTGCCAGTTGTCGAAGTCATCCGGCAGAGCTGGGGTGATCTCTTGCGTGTGATCTGCATGGCACTTGCTGCGGTGATCGCCATTGTCGCCTCGGTATTCGGCGCTACCTATGCGGTTCAACCGGCCTATGGAATCGGTTTCCCTGCAGGCGTCTATTTGTGGATTCCTCTGCTGGGCAACATGTGTGCGGTAATCCTGATCCCCTTCGTCGGTAACCTCTCAGACAAGATCGGCCGCAGGCCCCCAGTCATTATTGGCGTTCTCTGCGCGGGACTGCTCTCTTACGCGTATCTGTACGCTATCAGCATCCATAACCTGTGGCTTTCACTGGTTCTCTCCGTACTCATGTGGGGCGTCGCCTACCAGGGTTTCAACGGTGTATTTCCGAGCCTCTTTCCCGAATTGTTCCGTACGCGGGTGCGTGTGACCGGCATGGCCATCGGACAGAACATAGGGACCGCGATGACTGCGTTTCTCCCGGCAATCTTCGTCACTGTTGCGCCCCCCGGCTCTGACAATATCCCGCTAAGAATCGGCTCTCTTACATTAGGTATCTGTGTTATCGCTGCGATCGCGGCGTTCACTACACGCGAAACATACCGGATTCGCCTTGAAGATCTCGGCAAGCGCAACGCAGTGCCTATTGCCAAAGAAGAATACGATCGTATGCGGGCCGAAGCGATGCGGGGCACAGCTCAGACAGCCGTCCCGAATGACCTGGCTAGCCAACTGCGTTCGTAACGACCTTCGACGATGACACTGGTGCGACCATTAGGTTTTCGCGACCCACAGGCCCGATGGGCAGAGCAGCATCATGCGGTCGGCACTTGCCAATGCATAGCCATCGACGCTGTGCATGCCCAAGAAGCCAGCCAGCGCTCCTCTTCCCGTCAACATCAAATATCAGGCAATCATGGCCTCACATATCACAGGAACAACTCGGCTTTATGGATTGGTCGGCCATCCGCTGGCGGCTGCCAAGTCTCCGCAACTATTCAACCGACTCTTTATAGAACAACAGGCAGACGCGGTTTGTATTCCATTGGAGGTCAAGGCCGATGACCTGTCCTCGTTCGTGGTCGGTGCCAGAGCATTGAACAATCTCGCCGGCATCCTGGTCACCATGCCTCATAAACAAAGGATGCTGGCTCTTGTCGACGAACTTCATCCGACTGCTCGTCAAGTGGGTGCAATCAACGTCATTCGTTGCGAGACAGACGGACGCTGGGTCGGTGCCGTATTCGATGGCCTCGGCTGTGTTCTTGGCATGCAATGGGAAGGCTATCATCCAGCGAACAAGAACGTTCTTTTGGTCGGAGCTGGGGGCGCAGGCAGAGCGATCGCATTTGCCGTCGCATCGGCGGGAGCTCGATCGCTCACTATCTCCGATGTCGACGAACACCGAGCCGAGGATCTGGCGAAAGCCGTTGCTGCCGAAACAGGTTGCATCACGCTTTCTGGCCCACCCGACCCACATGGCTATGAAATCGTGATCAATGCCACGCCGCTTGGCATGAACAAGAATGATCCTATGCCTGTGGATCCCGAGCGACTCGAACCCGGCACCCTCGTCGTGGATATCATCAACTCGCCGGAATCGACACCGCTTTGCGATGCTGCGCGTAAAAGAGGTTGTCGCACCCAGGACGGGGGCCCCATGCACAAAGGCCAGGCGTTGCTTGCACTACGCTTCCTTGGGTTCGATTACCACCCCGATAACGTAACAGCACCGCGCCAGGAGTGAGTACACATGAAAGTTGCGTTACTGGAGGTCAGCCATTGGCATGTCCCGCTGTATCTGAATGCTCTTGAGACCAACGGGGTCCAAGTGGTGGCCGTATCGGATTCGGAGCACGTGAAGGGTGAAGCAATTGCCGAGCGATTCAAATGCGCGTTGTATAGCTCATCCTATGAGTTGCTTGAGCGCGAGGAGGTCGATTTTGCTTTCGTGTTCGGCAGGCATTCGGAAATGCCGTCGCTGGCAGAGGCCGTGATTGCACGAAACATTCCCTTTGCCCTGGAAAAGCCCTGCGGCATCAACATGGCACAGGTCACACGGCTACGTGAGCTAGCCGAGCAAGCCAATCTCTACTGTGCTGTACCGCTGATCTTCCGCATGAGTGAACTGCTTGGCGCACTGCAAGATACTGAGGGACGCTTGCCTGCGGACTTCAACTACATGTCTTTCCGTTTCATCGTAGGTCCGCCCGCTCGTTATGAAACTGCAGGCTCAGGCTGGGCCATCGATCCCGCTTTTTCAGGAGGCGGATCCACGATCAACGTGGCTACGCATTTCATAGATCTCTTCAGACTATTGACCGGTAAGGAGGTCTCGCGAGTCTCAGCCGTTATGAATTCACTCACGCATCGGGGTGCCGTCGAAGACTATTCGGTATTGACCCTGCAGACTGAGGATGGCGTGATCGGTGTTGTGGAAACAGGATACAGTTTTCCCAGCACCGCCGACGAGCAACGCGAGTTCTCCTTCACCCTTTCATCTGATCACATGTATGCCAAATCCGGTCCCGACCGAATCGAAATAAGGGATCGACAGAACCTTGCGGCCGGCACTCGAAGCCGCCGACTACAACTGGACACAGACGTCTATTACCCACTGTTCGTCAAACAAGTGCTTGCTGAGTGCCGTAACGGGGCCAAGCCAATTGCATCATTACGCGACGCCGAGGCAATCATGCAGGTCATGGACGCTGCCTACGATTCAGCTCGGCAAGGAGGTACGCTTTTGACACTTACGCCGACTCCACAGCAGCGTTGCGTGGGATGACAAACTGTAATGGCCCGCCCGGCATTGAAGAACTTCATCCATGATTTGTTCCGGCACAGTTTTATCGGTCGGCCCAGGCGTCAAGCGGCTGAAGGTGGGCGATGCGGTTTTCGGTCTGGCCCGATTCAAAGAAAGCGGCGCGTTTGGCGAAGCCGTCATCACAAAAGAAGCATTTCTAGCGCATAAGCCCGATGATGTTTCATTCGAGGATTCCGTGTGTCTGGGCACGCCCGGTATAACCGCTTGGAACGGACTAATCGACAAAGCGAAGCCGCAAGCCGGCCAGCACGTTTTTGTAAACGGTTGTGCCGGTGCCGTCGGCGAAGCAGCCGTACAAATAGCGCTGATACATGGCGCTGTCGTCTCGGGCAGTTGCAGCGCCAAGGACATCCAGCGAGCAAAGTCGCTGGGGGTGCAGACCGTCTATGATTATCGGAACACGCAGGTATCGAGTATCGCCACACGATTCGATTTGGTTTACGACACTGCGGCGACGCTACCGGTTTCGACAGGCATTGGGATGTTGCGAGCGGGAGGCGTGTTTCTGGATCTGAACCCAGGCCCTGGCAAGTTTATTCGAGCTATTTTTGATCGCAGACTCAAACCAATCATCGGATCACCGCGCGCTGAAATTCTGGATAAGCTTGCCAAAGCGGCCAGTGAGGGACGCTTCAGGATCCCGATAGGAAAAACCGTTTCCCTAAGCGACGCTATTCAACTGATCGGGGAACTCGAAAAAGGTCGAAAACTCGGCGGTAAAGGCGTCATCGAAATGGAGTAGGAATGTCCAGAAGTGACCGATTGTTTGAACTGATGCAAGTTCTCCGTCGACATCGCAGAACGGTATCGGGACGGACACTCGCCCAGGAGTTGGGGGTGTCACTTCGCACCATACGTCGCGATGTACTGACACTGCAGGGTATGGGGGCCGACATCGAGGGTGAACCTGGTTTGGGCTACGTTCTCAAGCCTGGATTTCTTCTTCCCCCTCTCTCATTTACAGAAGAAGAAATACAAGCGCTTGCAGCCGGCGCCCAATGGATCAGTCGTCAGATGGACGACAAGTTTGCCTTCGCTGTTAATAACGCATTGGCCAAGATTAACGCCGTCTTGCCTTTGGAAATGCGTCCGGCCTTCGACGATGAGACATTCTACGTAAGTAGGCCCGCCACTCTTTCCACACCGATCGACTTAAGCGAAATCCGCCGTGCACTGCGCGACCAATGCAAGTTGCGTATCACGCTATCGATTGCTCATGCGCCTGTTGATGAGCAAATTATCTGGCCGATCATGCTGGGGTTTATCGAATCCAAGCGTTCCCTGGCGGCATGGTGCGAGGCTGACAGCAAGTTCCGGGTGATAGACCTGGATGACGTCGCACACGCTGAGGTGCTTGTCGAACGCTACTCTCGCAATCGTCGCGGGCTGATTAAGGAATGGCGAGCTCAGGAAATCCTGCCTTGTAACAGCCGCGGCGAGACTTGCTGAACGGAGTCGAGCATACGTTGGTTGGAGCTTCGTGTGACGAAAACAAACAGTTCGCAAAAATTCCCGGGGCGCGGGGCCCCATCCATCCTCAGCGAAGGCCGCGACACGGTTTCAAGCCAGACCTTTGCACTCCACGCAACACACAATTGTCATCATTTCATTTGATAGCCGGCTAACGAAAGGTGCATGCTAGAGGGCTTGCTTCTGGCTTATATCATTCCGAATGATAGTTACCTTTGCCTCGTTCGATTCGTTTGATATCGCCCCGCCAAGCATTATCCGCCCATCTCAATACATTGGCGGATGCATCCATGGAACAGTCACTCAAACATTTGCGCTTCCCCTTGGCCCTGTTGGCCGTGATGGTGATGAGCGCCTGCGGCAAGACTCCGGACGCTGCCGCCACCATGCCCGCGGCCAAAGTCAGCGTGGCCAAGGTGCTGGAGCAACCGGTCAACGAGTGGGACGAATTCACCGGGCGCCTGGAAGCGCCAGAAACGGTAGAGATTCGTCCACGGGTCTCCGGCCAGATCGATGACGTAACCTTCACCGAAGGCGCATTGGTCAAGAAAGGCGATCTGTTGTTCCAGATCGACCCGCGCCCGTTCCAGGCTGAGGTCCGCCGCCTCGAAGCCCTGGTGGCGCAAGCTCGCGCCACGGCTACCCGCAGTGAAAACGAAGCCCAACGCGGTGAACGCCTGCGCACCAGCAACGCGATTTCCGCCGAACTCGCCGACTCGCGCACCAGTGCCGCTCAAGAGGCTCGCGCCGCCGTCGGTGCACTCCAGGCGCAACTGGACCTGGCCAAACTGAACCTGAGCTTCACCCGCGTGACGTCCCCAATCAGCGGTCGTGTCAGCCGTGCGGAAATCACCGCCGGCAACCTGGTGACCGCCGACACCACCGCGCTGACCAGCGTAGTGTCCACCGACAAGGTTTACGCCTACTTCGACGCCGACGAGCGTGTGTTCCTCAAGTACAACCAGCTCGCCCGCCAGGGTCAACGCGGCGCCACTACCCCGGTTTACATGGGCCTGTCCAATGAAGACGGCAACCCGCACCAGGGCCAGATGAACTTCGTCGACAACCAAGTCAACCCGAAGACCGGCACCATCCGCGGTCGTGCGGTGTTCGACAACAGAGACGGCAGCTACACCCCGGGTCTTTATGCACGCCTGAAACTGGTGGGCAGCGGCACCTACTCCGCGGTGTTGATCAACGACGAAGCGGTCGGTACCGACCTGGGTAAAAAGTTCGTGCTGGTGATGGATGCCGACAACAAAACGGCTTATCGCCCCGTCGAGCTGGGTCCGAAAATCGAAGGTTTGCGCATCGTGCGCAGCGGCCTGAACAAAGACGACACCATCATCGTCAAGGGTTTGCAACGGGTTCGCCCTGGTTCGCCGGTCAGCCCTGAAGTGATCCCGATGGCCAGCAAGGAAACCCTCGCGGCCCTTGCTCAACAACGACAAGCGCTGGAAGCCAGCAACCTGCCCCAAGTCGCACCTGCCAAGGTCGCGCCGGGTACGGTTGTGAAACTGGCTGCTGCGACTCCACGCGGTTAAGGGGCAATTACTCCGATGAATTTCTCCCAATTCTTCATTTCACGGCCGATCTTCGCAGCGGTACTGTCGCTGCTGATCCTGATCGCCGGTGCCATCTCGCTGTTCCAGTTGCCGATCAGCGAATACCCGGAAGTGGTGCCACCGACCGTGGTGGTCCGTGCCAACTTCCCCGGCGCCAACCCTAAAGTCATCGGTGAAACTGTGGCTGCTCCTCTGGAGCAAGCCATCACCGGCGTCGAGAACATGCTGTACATGTCCTCGCAATCCACCGCTGACGGCAAGATCACCCTGACCATCACCTTCGCCCTGGGCACCGACCTGGACAACGCGCAGGTGCAGGTGCAGAACCGCGTGACCCGGTCCGAGCCCAAGCTTCCCGAGGAAGTGACGCGCATCGGTATCACCGTCGACAAGGCGTCGCCCGACCTCACCATGGTTGTGCACTTGACCTCGCCGGACAAACGCTACGACATGCTCTACCTGTCCAACTACGCCTTGCTCAACATCAAGGATGAGCTGGCGCGTCTGGGCGGTGTCGGTGATGTGCAGCTGTTCGGCATGGGCGATTACTCGCTGCGGGTGTGGCTCGATCCGAACAAGACCGCTTCGCGCAACCTGACCGCCACCGATGTGGTCACCGCGATTCGTGAACAGAACCGTCAAGTGGCGGCCGGTGCCCTGGGTGCTCCGCCTGCACCGAATGCCACGGCATTCCAGCTGTCGGTCAACACCCAAGGCCGTCTGGTGTCCGAGGAAGAGTTCGAGAACATCATCATTCGCTCTGGCGAAAATGGTGAAATCACTCGCCTGAAAGACATTGCTCGCGTCGAGCTTGGCTCCAGCCAATACGCCCTGCGCTCCTTGCTGAACAACCAACCGGCGGTGGCGATCCCGATCTTCCAGCGCCCAGGCTCCAACGCGATCCAGATCTCCAACGACGTTCGGGCGAAAATGGCCGAGCTGAAGAAGAACTTCCCGGAAGGCATGGACTTCAGCATCGTCTATGACCCGACGATCTTCGTGCGCGGTTCCATCGAGGCGGTGGTTCACACCCTCTTCGAAGCACTGATCCTGGTTGTGCTGGTGGTGATCCTGTTCCTGCAAACCTGGCGCGCCTCGATCATCCCGTTGGTGGCGGTGCCGGTTTCGCTGATCGGTACGTTTGCCGTGATGCACCTGTTCGGCTTCTCGCTGAACGCCCTATCGCTGTTCGGACTGGTATTGGCCATCGGTATCGTGGTCGACGATGCGATCGTGGTGGTGGAGAACGTCGAGCGAAACATCGGGCTCGGACTCACTCCGGTAGAAGCCACCAAGCGTGCGATGCGTGAAGTGACCGGCCCGATCATCGCGACGGCGCTGGTGCTGTGTGCGGTGTTTATCCCGGCCGCGTTCATCTCCGGCTTGACCGGTCAATTCTACAAACAATTCGCCCTGACGATTGCGATTTCGACCGTGATCTCGGCTTTCAACTCGCTGACCTTGTCGCCAGCACTGGCCGCTGTGTTGCTCAAGAGCCATGACGCGCCAAAAGACCGCTTCTCCAAGGTGCTGGACAAGATATTCGGTGGCTGGTTGTTCCGTCCGTTCAACCGTTTCTTTGACAAGGCCAGCCATGGCTATGTCGGCACCGTGGGCCGGGTAATCCGCAGCAGCGGTATCGCCCTGCTGCTGTACGCAGGCTTGATGGTGTTGACCTTCTTCGGTTTCTCCAACACCCCGACCGGTTTCGTACCTGGCCAGGACAAGCAATACCTGGTGGCGTTCGCGCAACTGCCGGATGCCGCGAGCCTGGACCGTACCGAAGACGTGATCAAGCGCATGTCCGACCTGGCCCTGAAACAGCCTGGCGTGGAAAGCGCGGTGGCCTTCCCTGGCCTGTCGATCAACGGTTTTACCAACAGTCCTAACGCCGGCATCGTGTTCGTCACCCTGAAGCCTTTCGACGAGCGTAAAGACCCGAGCATGTCCGCCGGTGCGATTGCCGGTGCGTTGAACGGCCAGTACGCCGGGATTCAGGAAGCCTACATGGCGATCTTCCCGCCACCGCCGGTACAAGGCCTGGGGACCATTGGCGGTTTCCGCCTGCAGATCGAAGACCGGGGCAACCTGGGCTATGACGAGCTGTACAAAGAAACCATGAACATCATCGCCAAGAGCCGCAGCGTGCCGGAACTGGCCGGTCTGTTCACCAGTTACACCGTGAACGTGCCGCAGGTCGATGCCGCCATCGACCGGGAAAAAGCCAAGACCCACGGCGTAGCCGTCAGCGACATCTTCGACACCCTGCAGATTTACCTGGGTTCGCTGTATGCCAACGACTTCAACCGCTTCGGTCGCACCTATCAGGTCAACGTTCAGGCCGAGCAACAGTTCCGCCTCGAATCGGATCAGATCGGTCAGCTGAAAGTGCGTAACAACCGTGGCGAGATGATCCCGCTGGCGACCTTCATCAAGGTCAGCGACACCTCCGGGCCAGACCGCGTGATGCACTACAACGGCTTCATCACCGCTGAAATCAACGGTGCGGCAGCCCCAGGCTACAGCTCCGGCCAGGCCGAGAAAGCCATCGAGAAACTGCTCAAGGATGAACTTCCGAACGGCATGACCTACGAGTGGACCGACCTGACCTACCAGCAGATTTTGTCCGGCAACACTGCGCTGTTCGTGTTCCCGCTCTGCGTACTGCTGGCGTTCCTGGTGCTCGCGGCTCAATACGAAAGCTGGAGCCTGCCACTGGCGGTGATCCTGATCGTACCGATGACCCTGCTGTCGGCCATTACCGGGGTGATTGCCTCGGGCGGCGACAACAACATCTTTACCCAGATCGGCTTGATCGTACTGGTGGGACTTGCGTGTAAGAACGCGATTCTGATCGTCGAGTTTGCCAAGGATAAGCAGGAAGAAGGTCTCGGCCCGCTGGCAGCGGTACTGGAAGCTTGCCGTCTGCGTCTGCGGCCGATCCTGATGACCTCCTTCGCGTTCATCATGGGTGTTGTGCCACTGGTTTTCTCCAGCGGTGCGGGTGCCGAAATGCGTCATGCCATGGGTGTGGCGGTGTTCTCCGGGATGCTCGGGGTGACCTTCTTCGGTCTGTTGCTGACGCCGGTGTTCTACGTATTGATTCGCAACTTCGTGGAGCGCGGTGAGCAACGCAAAGCGGCCAAGGCACTGAAATTGGAAAAGCAACTGGAGGCGCAACAATGAGCCTGAAAGCCTTCCTGCCGAGCCTGCTGGTACTGGCGCTGAGCGCCTGTGCCGTCGGCCCGGACTATAAAACCCCAGCCACCGAGGCGGCCAACATCACGGCCGCCAACGATGGCAGCGCCGGTCAGAAGAACTTCGACCGCGCCCGTTTCGAAGGCATCTGGTGGCAGCAATTCGACGATCCGACCCTCAACCAGTTGGTGAAGCAATCCTTGCAGGGCAACCGTGATTTGCGTGTGGCTTTTGCCCGTTGGAAAGCGGCCCGGGCGATTCGCGATGACGCCAGCAATGACGCCATGCCGACCATCACCAGCCGCGCGAGCAGCGATCTGGGCAAAGGGCAGATTCCGGGTCAGACCACCAAACGGGTCAACAGCGAACGCTATGACCTGGGCCTGGACATGGCCTGGGAACTGGACTTGTTCGGTCGCATCCAGCGCAACCTGGAATCCAGCGACGCTGAGCAGCAAGCGGCCGAAGCCGATCTTTACCAACTGCAAGTCACCATGATTGCCGAACTGGTGGACGCCTATGGCCAACTGCGCGGCGCGCAACTGCGAGAAAAAATCGCGCTGGCCAACCTGAACAATCAGCAGGAGTCACGCAAGATCACCGAAAGCCTGCGTGACGCCGGTGTTGGCGATCAGCTGGACGTGGTTCGTGCCGATGCGCGCCTGGCGTCTGTCGAAGCCAGCGTGCCGCAACTGCAAGCCGAACAGGTTCGTCAGCGCAACCGCATCGCCACCCTGCTGGGTGAACGTCCGGACAAACTGACCGTCGACCTGAGTCCAAAAGACTTGCCGGCGATCGCCAAGGCCCTGCCCATCGGTGATCCGGGCGAGCTGTTGCAACGGCGTCCGGACATCCGCAGCGCCGAACGCAAATTGGCGGCTGCCACCGCCCGCATCGGCGTGGCCAAGGCTGATTTGTTCCCTCGGGTGAGCCTCAGCGGTTTTCTTGGCTGGACTGCCGGGCGCGGTTCGCAGATCGGCTCGTCGGCGGCCAATGCCTGGGCACTGGGCCCGAGCATCACCTGGGCGGCGTTCGACCTGGGCAGCGTGCGCGCCCGTTTGCGCGGTGCCGATGCTGAAGCCGAAGGCGCCCTGGCGACCTATGAGCAGCACGTATTGCTGGCACTGGAAGAATCGGAGAACGCCTTCAGTGATTACGGCAAACGCCAGCAGCGCCTGATTTCGCTGATTCGTCAAAGCGAATCAAGCCGCGCCGCTGCGGACCTCGCCGAAATTCGCTACCGCGAAGGCACCGTGGACTTCCTCGTCCTGCTCGATGCCCAGCGTGAGCGTCTGGCAGCCGAAGACACCCAAGCCCAGGCCGAAGTCGATTTGTATCGCGGCATCGTCGCGATCTACAAAGCCCTCGGCGGCGGCTGGCAGCCAGAGACGGTCGCCAGCAAGTAATGCTTTAACGTGCCCCTTTGGTTGGCCGCAACCCAACCAAATTCTTTGCCCCGTGCCTCATTCGGTCACGGGGCTTTTTTTTGTCGGTCTTTAATTCAACGCATATCCCTGTGGGAGCGAGCCTTTGTGGCGAGGGGGCTTGCCCCCGTTGGGTCGCGAAGCGGCCCCAATCTACGACTGCTGCGCAGCCGAACGGGGGCAAGCCCCCTCGCCACATAAGCCCGTCCCCATATGGGGTTAGTGGGTTGCCTGATTATCCCGGTTTTCCATGACAGTGACGGTAGCCGTGGTCCCGGCACGCAAGCTGTTTTTGGCGATATAGTCGGCGTCGATCTGAATCCGCACCGGCACTCGTTGCGCCAGTTTGACCCAGGTATAGCTGGGGTTGATGTTGGCCAGCAGGCGACTGCCGGGGGAGTTCTCACGGTCGGCGATAGCAAAAGCGATGCTTTGTACGGTGCCGCCGAAGGTCTCGCCGCTCATCAACTCGATCCTGACCCGATCACCCTCCTTGATTCGCGGCAACTTGGTTTCTTCGAAGTAGCCACTAACATAAAAGGATTGACTGTCAACCAACGCCAACAGCGCACCGCCACCACTAGCGAAGTCACCCTCGCGGGTCAGCAGATTCGTCACATAGCCACTGACCGGCGCCACCACCCGGGTTCGTTGTAAATCCAGCTCGGCCTGGGTCAAGGCCGCAATAGCCAGCTGCACATTGGCTTGCGCCAAGCCAAGGTTGGCCTGGTTTCTCAACAGGTCCGCCTGAGCTACCGCCACTTCGGTACTGGACTTTTCCCACTCTTCGCCGGAGATCGCGAAACGCTGCTTGAGCGTCCTTCGCCTCTGCTCTTCGCTCTGGCGTTGTTTGAGTAAGGCCTCACTGGAAATGATTGATGCCTTCGACTGGCCCTCAGTGGCTTTCGCCACTTCGACTGAGCGCTTCGCGTGTTCGACCGCCAGTGCGTAACGCGCCGGGTCGATTTCCAGCAGCAACTGGCCCTTCTGCACATGCTGGTTGTCCTGCACCTGCAAGCTAATGATGCGTCCCGAGACCTCGGCTGATAGCGTCACCACATCGGCACGCACTCGCGCATCACGAGTCCAGGGTGATCGAGTGTAATGATCCCAAGCAAACCAACCGAGCAGCACCGCCAACCCGACTACGGCCAAAGTCACCAGTTGTGCAACGGTTTTCTTCAGACTCATGAGATACCCATCACCAAAATCACCACCGCACACACGCAAGCGTAGACGGTCATTTTCACTGAGATTTGAATATTTTCAGATAGGTTGTAATGGGCAGATGAGATTGCACAGCCAGCACAACGCGTCCGTCTCGTAGCACCGTACCGCCCCACAGCGAGCCACTGGCGCCGGTAAAAAGGAGGCTTTTCTCTCGGCATCGTCAGAAAAAGAGACGATCACACCCTTGCTTTAACCGATTCTCCAGCCCGTACCGATGGGATCAAGCTCAGATCACAGCCAAAAGGACAATCAGACTGCTTTTTCAATACTGCCTCAGAACTGAGTCTCGATAAACTCGAGATAAGGTGTACCATCAGGCTCTGTCCATCAGATATTAGTCCGTCATGTCCACGCTAAGCGAAGAGAGCCGCCAGATCGTAGCTTCTCTGGCGCACCGTGTTGGTCCCGACGCGGACATTGCGAGGGTCGCCCAAGCGATCGTTTCAACCTTGCAGGATATGGACGCAGCCCTCACGCCCATCATTGGGCCGCAGGGGGTTGCCGCGCTTTACCGCCGTAGCCTCCAGCTTTGCACTTGCGCTCATCCGCGCCTGGCCGGTACCTATGACCGCGTGCAGGCCGCGCTGGATCTGGCTGCCCTCAAATCCGTACTCGTTGAACAAAGCGAAGCCGATGCGTTGTTTTTCGGTGAAGTGATGCTGATCACCTTCTACGAACTGCTGACCACGCTGATCGGGCCCTCGCTCACCGCACGGTTGCTTCGTGACGTGTGGGAACCTTCTTTGAGCGACACCCCATCGCAGGAAAATTCGCCATGAGCACCAAAGTGACTATCAACCGCTTGGCCACCGGCGTGCCAGGATTGGACGAGGTGCTGGGCGGAGGTTTGCCGGAGTTTTCGTTCAACTTGATCGCCGGCCCTCCCGGCTGCGGCAAGACCACCCTCGCTCACCAGATGATGTTTGCCCTGGCGACGCCCGAACGTCCGGCGCTGTTCTTTACGGTGCTTGGCGAGCCGCCACTGAAGATGCTGCGCTATCAACAGCAATTCGATTTTTTCGACAGTGAAGCGATCAACCATTCGATTCGCTATATCAACCTGGCCAACGACACCCTCGCCGGAAATCTGGACGAAGTGCTGCGGCGCATCGTCAGCGAGGTGGAGGCGCACTCTCCGTCGCTGGTGTTCGTCGACTCGTTCCGTTCGGTGGTGCTGGCCAGCCAAACCCAGGACAACCCCAACAACAACCTGCCGCAGTTCATTCAGCAACTGGGCATGTTGATGACCACCTGGCAGGCGACGACCTTCCTGATCGGCGAATATTTCACCGAAACCGACACCAACCCGATTTTCACCGTGGCCGATGGCCTGATCTGGCTGCGTCAAAGCGTTCAACGCAATTCCATGGTGCGCAAGATGGAAATCATGAAGATGCGCGGCCAACCGACACTGCCGGGGCTGCATACCTTCCGCATCGCGACGTCGGGGATCAAGGTCTTTGCGCCGACGGCCCCCAACCCGGTTGAAGCGCCGCTGGAGTTCCCTATCAAGCGCCTGAAGATGGGCGTGCCGCAGCTCGACGAGATGCTCGGCGGCGGTCTGCCCCGTGGCTATTCCTTGCTGGTAGCCGGGCCTTCGGGTTCGGGCAAAAGCATTCTGGCCGCGACATTTCTCGCTGAAGGCGCGCGCAATGGCGAAACCGGCGTGATCGCGGTGTTCGAACAGCGGCCCAATCACTCCCAGAATGCCACCCTCGCTGGCCTGATCCAGAGTGGCCAGGTCGGTCTGGTGGACAGCCGGGCCCCGGACCTCTCCATCGACGAAATCGTGCAGTTGCTGTTGAGCGAGATCACCCGGCTGAAAGCCACCCGCGTGGTCATCGATTCGCTGTCGGGCTTCGAACTGGCGCTGGCGCCGACCTTCCGCGATGACTTCCGCGAGTCGCTGTCACGCATGGTCACCGCGCTGACCGGCGCCGGGGTCAGTGTGTTGATGACCTCCGAGCTGGAAGACCGCTACACCGATCTGCGTTTCAGTCCTTACGGCACCGCCTTTCTCACCGATGCGATCATCGTTCAACGCTATATTGAAGTAGAGAGCCGCTTGTTGCGGATCATGGCCGTGGTCAAGGTCCGAGCCAGCGCCCATTCAGATCAGTTGCGCCAGTACCACATCGACGATAACGGCCTCCAGATCGGCGAAATGCTGCCGGACCAGGAGGGGCTGCTCGGTGGTCGACCGACAAAACAGAGTTCAGGAGCGGTACGTACGGGAGATAAAAATGTTTGAGCCCGACTCATGAGTAAAGCCGGTGGCAAGAAGGAACGTGAGATGGCCAATGCTGCTCACGAACTCTTCCTGCTTGGACAAAAAACTGTTGAAGCGCGCGCCGTACTGGCAGCACTGCAAAAACAGTTGAGCGACGCCAGCAGCCGGTTGGTGGATACCCAGCAGGTCGAGCAAGTGATCGAGGCCAATCAGCAGCTGGTAGTGGCGATACTCTTGGCGCAATCAGACGCTGTACCCCCCCCTCGTCTGGAGGAGCAGCGTTTGTACCAGCAATTGCGCGAGGCTAATGCGCAACTGGTAATGGCTGCGCTCAGCGCTCAAGACCTTCAGGCTACAGCCGAGCGCGCATTGAGCCAGCAGAAAAGCGTACTGGCTATGGTGGCCCATGAGCTGCGAAATCCGTTAACACCTATCAGCATGATTGCAGAGCGTATGGTTCGACTGCCTAGCGACCAACTGCCGCGAATGCGAGAGTTGATTGAGAGTCAAGTACAGCATATTTCACAGCTGGTCGACGATCTGCTCGACGTCTCCCGCGCCAGCACGGGCAAGCTGCGAATCAATCGCCGCGATGTCGACATGATGCAAATTCTGATTGAGGCTGTTGATGCGTGTGGTCCTGTGATGATCGCGCAACAGCAGCAGTTCGACGTCCATCTTCCAGATGGCACCTTGATGGTGAATGGTGATTCAGGACGCCTCGCTCAGATTCTTCACAATCTACTGGCGAATGCGGCCAAGTACACTCCGGCCGAAGGCAGAATCAAGCTGTCTGCCACGGTAGAGGCCGACGTTCTGAAGATAAGTATTTCCGACAATGGAATCGGCGTTTCGGCTAAAGCACTCCCTTTTATTTTTGACCCTTATGTTCAAGACGAACACGCCATAGGTTTCAACGGCTCCGGTTTGGGCATCGGGTTGACCGTCGTTCGGGAGCTGGTCGAAGCGCACGGTGGCAAGGTCACCGCCACGAGCGAGGGTAATGGTAAGGGAAGTGAGTTCGTGGTGATGTTGCCGCTGGTGAGCCATTGACGCTTCTTTGCACTTAATAGCACTCACGCCTGATCGAAGCGCTCGCATCGTCTTCCTCCGTTACGCCGCTCTTCAAAGGCCTGAAAGATGACAAGGAGCCTATGGAGCCGCCAATCCTCGACGGCCGTCCAAGGGCCTGGCCCGAATTGAATGTGCCGGCAAAACCGACGGACGGCCCCATATGGCAGCGTACGGCGTGCGCCATGGATTAATCTTTAGGTATTGGAAGTCTCAACCTCGGATGCTGGCTGATATGTTTGATACACCCAAGCCACAACAGAACCATCTTCTGGCGGCCCTTCCTGCACAATCGAGGGAGCGCTTGTTGCCCTACTTCGAACTGATCACCCTGCCGCTCGGCAAGGTGCTCTACGAATCCGGGGATGTCCTGCGGCACGTCTACTTCCCCACCGACGCCATCGTGTCCTTACTGTATGTGATGGAAAACGGCGCATCGGCGGAAATTTCAGTGGTAGGCAATGAAGGCTTGATCGGCATCGCCGTCTTCATGGGTGGTGAAAGCACACCAAGCCGGGCGATCGTACAGAGCGCCGGGCATGCCTTTCGGTTACCCAGCCAGCGACTCAAGGATGAGTTCAATCGCCACGGGGAGATGCTCCTGCTGATGTTGCGCTACACCCAGGCGTTGATCACCCAAATGGCGCAGACCGCCGCGTGCAACCGCCACCACTCGATCGATCAACAATTGTGCCGCTGGTTGCTGCTGTCTCTCGATCGCCTGCAAGACAATCAACTGATCATGACCCAGGAGTTGATCGCCAACATGCTCGGCGTACGCCGTGAAGGCGTGACCGATGCCGCTGGCAAACTGCAACGCCTGGGCGTCATCGAATACAGCCGTGGCCATATCAAGGTGCTGGACAGGGCCGCACTTGAGCAACTGAGTTGCGAGTGCTACGCCGTCGTCAGAAAAGAAACCGAGCGCCTGCTGCCCTATGTTCCGTTAAAACCGTCTTGCTGACCCGCACCTGCGTGTTCTAGCGAACAGACCACCCCTACGGCGTCCCTCACACTCCAGCTATGAGACGGTTCAACACTCGCCCTTCCCGAGTCCACCGTCTTCACTGGAGTCATCATGCTATCCACGCTTGAGTTGCGTCACATCATCGAGTCAGCACTCCGTCCCCTGTCCTGCGAGTGCCGAGTCGATCAAAGCGGATCACTGCAAGCTCTGATATTCGAGCCTGTCTCTGGTCGAGTAGAGCTGTTGGTTACGGGAATTAGTACAGCCAGCCTCAATTGCAATCGAGCGATAGGCAAGTTTATAGCTGAAATTCAGGAGGACCTCGAAACGACTCATGGGCAGAGGCCAACGCTCAGGATTGGGTAGAGGCTGAACGAGAAATCCCGGCGCATTGGCGGGCATTTTTTATCTGCTGGTGGAATACACGACATACCTGATGAGCGTTGGATCAAAGCGGGAACCGCGAGTAAAGGGACGTGAACCCGATGATGGATGTGGACCACAACCGAAACACCCGCGACGCGCTGAGTCCCCTTTACCTCACCAAGAGACCATCATGACCAGCAAACTCGACCAGCAATGCATCGATACCCTACGCTTCCTCTCGCTCGACATGGTGCAAAAAGCCGATAGCGGCCACCCCGGTCTGCCGCTCGGTGCCGCGCCAATGGCCTATGTGTTGTGGACGCGCTGGTTAAAGTTCAACCCGCGCAACCCGCAGTGGCCCGACCGCGACCGTTTCGTGCTCTCCGCCGGACACGGCTCGGCGCTGCTCTATAGTCTGCTGCACCTCAGTGGCTACGAGCTTGCGCTGGAGGAGATCAAGCGTTTCCGCCAATGGGGTAGCAAGACGCCAGGGCATCCCGAGCGCGGACACACGCCCGGCGTGGAGACCACTACCGGGCCGCTTGGTCAGGGCCTGGCCAACGCGGTCGGCATGGCGATGGCCGAGGCGCAACTGTCCGCGCGCTACAACCGTCCCGGTCATGCGGTCGTCGACCACCATACCTACGCCCTCGTCAGCGACGGCGACCTGATGGAAGGCGTGGCAAGCGAGGCCGCCTCGCTCGCCGGCCATCTCGGGTTGGGCAAGCTCACCTGCCTGTACGACGACAATGCCGTTACTCTGGCCGCCGGCACCGCCATGACCTTCTCCGAGGATCGTGCGCGGCGATTTGAGGCCTACGGCTGGCACACAGTGTCGGTGGCAGATGGCAATAACCTATTGGCGATAGATGCCGCGCTGCAGGCGGCACGGGCGCAAAGCACGCGGCCATCGTTAATTCTCGTTCGTACACATATCGGCTACGGCTCACCCGAGCAGGACACCTTCAAGGCCCACGGCTCGCCGCTCAGCGTGGAAGAGGTGCGCAAGACCAAGGAGAAGCTGGGCTGGCCCACCGAGCCGGACTTCCTGATACCCGACGCTGCCTTGGCGCATTTCCGCAAGGCCGTGGAACACGGGGTGCGGAGCGAGGCTGCCTGGCACATGCGCATGGACGTCTACACCAAGGCCTTTGCAGAACTGTCCCATGAACTGGAGCAGCGCCTGAACGGGGAACTGCCGCCGGGCTGGGATGCAGACATTCCGGTGTTTCCCACCGATGCCAAGGGGTTGGCCACACGCGACGCCAGCGCCATGGTGATCAATGCCATCGCGCCCCGTCTGCCAGCATTGAGCGGAGGCTCCGCCGACCTCGATCCCTCAACGAAAACCGCGCTCAAGGGCCTTGGAGACTTCAACCCGCCGCCTACCACGGGCACGGATCAACAAGGCTCTGACGTGGGCGGCTGGAGCAAAGCGGGTCGCAACTTGCACTTCGGCGTGCGCGAACATGCAATGGGCGCCATCGTCAACGGCCTTGCCGCACACGGCGGCTTCATTGCCTTTGGTGCGACCTTCTTGATCTTCTCTGACTACATGCGCCCACCGCTACGCCTCGCGGCACTGATGGGCCTGCACGTGGTGCATGTGTTCACCCACGACAGCCTGGCGCTCGGCGAGGACGGCCCTACCCATCAGCCTGTCGAACAACTGGCGAGCCTGCGCGCCATCCCGAATCTGGTGCTGATCCGCCCCGCCGACGCCAATGAAGCCGCAGTCGCCTGGCAGGTTGCGGTGACCACCCGTGACCGCCCTGTGCTGCTGGTCTTGACCCGGCAATCGTTGCCAACCCAGGATCGCAACCGCTATGCCCCGGCACATGGATTGCGTCGCGGCGCCTATGTGCTGAGCGATGCGGCGAACAGCGAGCCCGAACTGATCCTGCTCGCCAGTGGCTCGGAAGTCGCCTTGATCCTGGCGGCGGGCGAGCGCCTGGAACGCGAAGGCATTGCCGTGCGCTGTGTCTCGATGCCCAGTTGGGAGCTGTTCGAGGCCCTGCCGCAGGCCGAGCGCGACGCGGTACTGCCGCCGTCAGTCGGCGCGCGGCTGGCGGTCGAGTTGGGTGTGCGGCAAGGCTGGGAGCGCTACATTGGCGCGCGGGGGGACATGCTCGGGGTAGAACACTTCGGCGCCTCGGCACCGGCCGACGTACTGCTGCGCGAATACGGCTTCAGCATCGACAATGTCTGTGCACGCGCCAAGGCGCTGCTGGGACGGCTTCAGGCTACTGACTCAGCGCTCCATCCAACGCGCCAAACGTGACCTGACGCGAGGAGGCAAGCGGGTACGATTGTAGGCATCGGCGGCCTTGCGGATCGCCTCCGCCTGCGTGGGATAGGCATGGATCACCAGGGCCAATGTGCGCAAGCCGACGCCCGCCACCATGGCCAGGGTGATTTCGTTGATCATGTCGCCGGCATGGCGAGCGACGATGGTGGCACCGAGAATCTGGTCCGTGCGCTCCCTGACGTGGATTTTCACGAAACCCTCCTCCTCACTGTCAGTGACCGCACGATCGACCTGATGCATGGGAATGGTGAAGGTTTTCACCGGAATATCCCGACGGTTGGCCTCACGCACATACAAACCGACGTGAGCAATCTCCGGATCGGTGTAGGTACACCAGGGGATTACCAGCCGGCTCATCCGCTCGCGACCGCGCAGCAGGGCGTTCTGCACGACAATGCGGGCTGAAGCCAGGGCGGTATGGGTGTACTTGTGCTCAAGGCAGACATCCCCGGCAGCGTAGATAAGCGGATTGCTGGTGCGCAGGAAGTCATCGACACGGATTCCCTCACTGGCGTCGTAGTCGACACCGGCGGCTTCCAGGTTCAGGCCCTGGACATTCGGCGAGAGGCCGATGCCGGCGAGGATCGCATCGACGGCAACCGTACTGCGGTAATCGTCGCTGACCAGGTCGACCAGTTTCTGCCCACCCTCTACGCGCACGGCAACGACCTGGGTGTTCAGACGGACCTCGATGCCGTCGCGAGCGAAGGCATCCGAGAGCAGTTGCGCGGCGTCCCGTTCCTCGTTGCCGAGGAACAGCGGCATGTCTTGCACGATGGTGGTTTGTGCGCCAAGCCGGGAGAAGGCCTGGGCCAGTTCACAGCCAAGGGGGCCACCACCAATCACCAGCAGGCGGCGCGGCAACTCGGTCAGATCGAAAACGTTTTCATTGGTTAGGTAACCGGCTTGCGCGAGACCGGGAATCAGCGGGATATTCGGGGCCGCGCCAGTCGCAATCAAGGCTTTGCGAAAGCGCAGGGTCTGCCCATCGACGGTCAGCGAATCAGCCCCCGTGAAGCGCACTTCGCCGAAGAACATATCCACGCCAATTGCGCTCAATCGTGCCGCCGAATCGCCGCCGCTGAGGTGACTGCGGATACGCCGTACGCGCTCCATCGCGGCAGCGAAGTCGACCTGAATGTCGCTCGGCACTTGCGCGCCATAGTGCCGGGCATCGCGCATTTCGGCATACAACTGCGCCGTCCGGATAATCACCTTCGACGGTACACAACCATTGTTCAGACAATCGCCGCCGATCAACCTGCATTCAATCAACGCCACCCTGGCGCCGAGCGCTACAGCGGTTTTCGCGGCGCCCAGACCCGCAGGCCCCGCACCGACTATCACCAAGTGGTAGCGCTCGGCAGCGTGCGGATTGACCCAGCGCGGCGGATGCACACTGGCCAGGCGTTGACGCTCATAAGCATCCTGCGGCGTGGTGATCGACCCATCGTAGTCTTGCGTCATCAGCCTGCTCCCGCAAATGGCGGTTGCTGCAACCAGCCGCCGTGGAACCCGGCGCGCTGCAAACCGTCGCGGATGTAGGGGCAGGCGCGCATCAGCTCCCAAATCCGTTGGCTACGATGGTTCTCGATCATCATCAGTACAATGCCCTGATCGAGCCCGTAGTGCCCTGGGGACACCCAGGCGCGCCCGTTGTCATCGGCGAGGCTCGGATTGAAGCTGCTGGAAAAGCGCCCTTCGACGCACATTTCCGGGTAGCGCTCCATCATATGCCGCACCGCGTCGAGGACAATTTCCGGCGCAAACGGCAACGACGCCACCACCGAGGGGGCGCACAGTGTGCCGTCATCCGGCCCGTACGGTACGCCACGAGCGGCATAACCGAACAATCGCCGCGGCTCATTGGACAGCTGTGGCTGCTCATCGCTCGGCCCATCGCAAGCGGACAAGCCCCAGCAATTTTCAGCGTAGCCGGCGAACTCTTGCGGGTTACGCCGCGCGTACTCACGCTGGATGTAAGCGGCGCGTCGGCTGTTCTGGAAGTAGTCCGAGCACTTCTCACGCATGAAACCATCGTGGATGCCGCGAAAATCTATCCATGCATGGGAGAAATGGTGGACAAACAGCGGCCCGGCATAGAGATAGTCATGGTCGTAGAGGTTTTCCCACTGATAGGTGGAGGTCCATGCCCGGTAGCAGTCGCCCACGATGGCACAGCTTGGCGAGCCGAGCGCCAACACATACAGCAGGATGGCCTCGCTGTAGCCCTCCCAGCCGTAATGCAGGAACCCGCATTCGGGTTTCCAACCCTGCCTTATCGTCTCACCACTGTCCTGTGCCCAGCGCCAGTCGATGCGCCGATAAAGAAAGTCGGCCAGGCCCCGCAACTCGTTCTCGTCAGCGGTATCCGCGCAAAAATACAGGCTTGCTGTCAACACGCCGGCGATCAGCAAAGCGGTGTCGATCATCGACAGTTCCGAGCGCCAAACCCGCACACCCGTATGGATATCAAGGAAGTGATAATAAAACCCTTTATATCCTGTCGCCCCGGGGCTACCGCTTTGATCGCTGGCCTGGAAGAAACGCAGTGCGGCGAGGCTGAACCGCAGCGCGTCGGCCCGTGTCAACCAGCCCCGATCTACGGCCAGCGGATACACTGACAGGGCGAATCCGACCACCGCGATACTGACGGGCGAACCGGGACGCGAGGTATCGGCCACCAGTCCGTTAAACGGATTCAATGTCTGCAGGAAATAACCCAAGGCGGCACGCTGCAGGCGATCGAAAAGCGCTTCATCGGCGAGTGTGGACTGTACTGTCCGCGAGCGGCGCTCAACCCTGTTCATCGGCAGGACCGAAGAGGCTTATGAGCGCCTGCTCTGAAAGAAACTGACCGCCAGCAAAATCAGCGCCACGATCAACAGGACATGAATGAAGCCTCCCAGGCTGTACGACGTTACCAGCCCAAGTAACCACAGGACGATCAGGACGACCACGATTGTTTGTAGCATGACGATTCTCCGATTGTGATCCAGGACTTCTGAACACCTCCAGATTGAACGCATCGGCAACGTAGTTCTGTGCGCCAGCGTACCCATTAGAGAACAAGCTCAAGACGATGCGCACATCCGTCCAGCGGCACGCGAACGGCCCCTTGCTCGCAGGTCTGCGGTACACCATCGAGCAGCGCCTGCTCGAGGTCCCGGCAACGTCGTCCCGCCGACTTCAGGCTGATCGTGTAGTCGCTGCCGTCCAGCCTCAGACGGGCTTCAAAACCTGGCCAGTGACGCGGGATGCAGGGATCGACAACGAGAAACGCCCCCTCTCGGCGCAACCCCAGAATCCCCTCTACGCCGGCGCGGTACATCCAGCCGGCCGAGCCGGTGTACCAGGTCCAGCCACCCCGGCCTATATGCGGCGCAACGGAATAGACATCCGCGGCGATCACATAAGGTTCGACCTTGTAGCGCTCGACCTGCTCTGGCGTGCGCGCATGGTTGATCGGATTGAGCAGCGCGAACAGTTCGACGGCCTTGTCGCCCTCCCCGAGTCGGGTCAACGCCAGGATCGTCCACATCGCCGCATGGCTGTACTGCCCGCCATTCTCGCGCAGGCCTGGCGGGTAGCCTTTGATATAGCCGGGGTCGAGCGAAGTGTGCGCGAACGGGGGTGCGAACAGTAACGCCAGGTTGTCGTCGCGGCGGATCAGCAGACGCTCCAGCGAGGCCATCGCCAGCCTCGCGCGGGCGGGATCGGCGCCACCTGAGAGTACCGCCCAGGACTGCGCAATGGAGTCGATCCGACATTCCTCGCACGCCGCCGAGCCGAGCCACGTACCATCGTCGAACGTCGCCCGGCGATACCAGTCGCCATCCCAGGCCTCACGCTCCAACGCTTTGCGCAGCAACCCCGCATGCGCCCGCCACCGCTTGGCACGCTGATCGTCGCGGCCGTCGGCCAAAGGCGCAAAACTGTTCAAGGTGCTCAACAGCAACCAGCCGAGCCAGACACTCTCGCCCTGCCCGCCCACGCCAACCCGGTTCATACCGTCGTTCCAGTCGCCGCTGCCGATCAGCGGCAAGCCGTGGGCACCGGTCAGCGTCAGACACTGGTCGAGACCGCGGGCGCAATGTTCGAACAGCGAAGCCGACTCGTCCGCGGGCATCGGCTGGAAGAACGCGTCGCTTTCGCTGGGGAGCAACTGCCGCCCTTCGATGAACGGCACGCTCTCGTCCAGCACCCCGGCATCCCCGGAAGACGTGACATAGGTGGCGCAGGCAAAGGCCAGCCAGACACGATCATCGGAAATCCGCGTACGGACCCCCTGCCCCGAATGCGGTAACCACCAGTGCTGCACATCGCCCTCGACGAACTGCCGGGCGGCAGCACGCAGCAGATGAGACCGGGTTTGCGCTGGGTGTGCGAATGCCAGTGCCATGCAGTCTTGCAACTGGTCACGGAAACCATAGGCACCGCTGGCCTGGTAGAACGCCGAACGAGCCCAGATGCGGCAAGCCAGAGTCTGGTAGAGCAGCCAACCGTTAAGCAGGATATCCAGGGCGCGGTCGGGCGTGCGTACCTGCACTGCACCGAGCACTTCGTCCCAGTGCCGTTTGACCGCTGCAAGTACCTCGTCCAGGTCACGCTCGCGGTAACGCATAACCATCTCCCGGGCAGCATCGGTCGATACGGCCTGCCCCAGCAAAACCAGCACCTCGACAGACTCGCCGGGGGCCAGCTCGACGACGCACTGCAGCGCCGCGCATGGGTCCAGACCGGCACCGCAGGCCGCGGACAACGGAGCTCTACCAAGCAGCGCCCGAGGCGCCGCCGGCCCGCCATGGCGACCGAGGAATTCGCGGCGGTCGGCGGTCCAGGCGCTTTGCCGGCCGCCGAGATCAGCAAATGCCACACGGCCCGGGAAGGCGATACTCCATGGGTTGTGCGCCAGCAGCATGCCGCTGGCGGCGTCGATCTCCGTTTGGATGAACGGCCCGTTGGTCCCGCGCGAGGTGCCGAGCACCCATTCCACATAGGCCGTCACCGACAGTTGACGTGGCCGCCCGGACAGATTGCGCAGGGTCAGTCGGGAAATTTTCAATGAGTCGTCCAGCGGCACATACTGCAGCAATTGCGTGTGAATGCCGTGTGCCGAATGGTTGAAGCGGCTGTAGCCGAAGCCGTGCGCAGCGCGGTAGACGCCGTCGTCGCGGATCGGCTGCGCGGTAGGGCTCCAAAGCTGGTGACTCTCCTCGTCGCGGATATACAGCGCCTCGCCCCCCGGGTCAGCGACCGGGTCATTGGACCAGGGGGTGAGTTGGTTTTCACGGCTGTTCTCGGCCCAAGTGTAGCCACTGCCGTGCTCCGAGACCTGGAAGCCGAACGCCGGGTTAGCGATCACATTGATCCACGGCGCGGGCGTCGTCTGGTCGCGCTCAAGCGTGATCAGGTATTCCCGCCCGTTGCGATCAAAGCCGCCCAGGCCATTGAAAAACTCCAGGCCGTCATCCCCGACCGGTGCCTCCGGCAACGGCCACACTGGCATTGACGGAGGCTGGCGGGCGGCAAGCCAGTTGCGCGGCGCAGGCTTTGGCAGGCGCTCGAGCTGGTCTGCAATGGAACCACGATGGGCGATCAACTCGACTCGCGCCACGGCCTGCAGCAACGCCCGTGTTTCTACGGTCATGAGGTCGGTGCGCAATGTGTAGACCGCACCGCGCCTGCGCTCCTCGCCAAAGTGCAGGCGAGACTGAGTGCTGCGTACTGCGGTTTCTATCGCCTCCTGCAGGTCCTGCACATAGGACGACGCCCGTTCGTTGAGGATGACCAGGTCGACGTGCAGGCCCTTTATCCGCCAGTATTCACGGGCACGCAGCAACTGACGGACCTGGGCGAGGTCCTCGACCTCGTCGATGCGCAAGAGAACCAACGGCAGATCACCAGAAATCCCCAGCGGCCATAGCCCCGACTGGCACCCCGCCCCTCGTATGATGGCCGGCGCCGAAGCGCGAAAACGTGGGTCAACATAGAGAATCGGCGCGGCCAGGCGCTGGAAGTCCGCCGCCTCCTCGGAGTCGATGCCAAGGTCGCGCAATTGCACCTGGGCCTGGGTCCAGGCCAGGGTCTTGGCGCGCTCGAAGGCATTGCGTTCATGGTGCTTGTCGATCAGATCCAGTAATTCCTCTCGCGAGCTTGCGACCACCGTCCAGAAGGCTACCCGCGCAACTTTGCCGGGCCCAACCCGCAGACGTTGACGCAAGGAAAAGATCGGATCGAGGACCGTCCCCTGGCTGTTCGACAGCGCCCGATGCCCGGTGATCGCCAGCGCCTCGCGCACGCTACGGTTGCGGCCAAGGAAACGCGCGCGGTCGGACTCGTATTGCGGATCAGCGATCAGCTCACCTTCCACCACCACGAAGTGCGCCGCCCATACCGGCGTTTCCTCCGGTCCACGCGGGCGGCGAGTGGCGACCAGTGCCGTGAACTCGGCAAGGTATTCAGTCTGCACGAACATTCGCGAGAACACTGGATGCGCGCTGTCAGCGGCCCGAGTCGCCAGGACCACCTCGGCATAGGAGGTCAGTTCGATGTCGCGTGGCCTGCGCCCGTTGTTGACCAGCGAAACTCGCCGCACTTCGCCGTTGTCCTCGCCGGACACCAGTACTTCCAGGCTGGTGACCAGCGAGCCTTGGCGATGAATGAACTCGGCCTGATCCTCGTGGAACAGCACCTCGCCGTTTTCAACGTCGCGGCCACTGGGCTGCAGCGTCGCCGACCAGGCTTCCCCACTTTGGGTGTCACGCAGGAAGATGAAGCTGCCCCAGTCATCGCGGGTGGCATCCTCACGCCAGCGCGTCACGTCGATATCCCCCCAGCGACTGTAACCGCCGCCTGCCGAGGTGAGCATCAGCGCGTAGCGGCCATTGGAGAGCAGATGGGTGATCGGCGCGCCGCCGCCTCCCGCATCGATGCGCCGCAGGGTTTCGCTGCGGCCCTCGGTCGCGGAAACAGTCACCTCTTCGGCTCGTGGATGCGCCAACAGTACGTCCCGTGGCACGCGCTCCTGCAGTAGCAAATCGCAGGCCTGAATCATCGGCTCGCGGTGGAAACGGCAGCGCATCCTGCCATCGTGCAAGGCATTGGCGATGGCAACGATGGTCATGCCCTGGTGGTGGGCCATAAAGCAGCGAACGATCGCCACATTCTCGTCATCCGGCAGCCGTGAGCGGGTGAAGTCCAGCGCCTCGTAGAAACCATAGCGGCCCTGCGCGCCCATCCCGGCCAGCCGCTCGTAATTGCGGCGCGCCGCCTGCGGATCGATCATCGCCGCCAGACCGGTCGCATAAGGCGCGACCACCACGTTCTCGGACAGCCCGCGCTTGAGGCCAAGCCCGGGCACACCGAAATTGGAGTACTGGTAGGTGAACTCCAGATCGCGGGCGTTGTAGGCGGACTCCGAGATCCCCCAGGGGATGCCCAACGAACGGCCGTAGGCTTCCTGTAACGCCACCACCAGACGAGTGCTCTGTTCCAGCAGGCTGCCAGCCGGCGCTCGCATCACCAGCGACGGCATCAGATATTCAAACATCGAGCCGGACCAGGAGATCAGCGCCGAGCCGCCGGGGACCGGCGTTGCGATGCGTCCGAGGCGGAACCAGTGACGAGTCGGGACATCCCCCTTGGCAATGGCGAACAGGCTGGCCAGTCGTGCTTCCGAGGCGAGCAAGTCATAGCAGCTCGGATCGAGGCGATTATCGGTTTGGGAGTAGCCGATCGATAGCAGCTTTCGTTCGGGGTCGAGCAGAAAACTGAAGTCCATCGCCCCGGCCATCGCCCGGGCCATATCGGCGAGCGCTTGCAAGCGCGGCGCCAATGTAGACCGCGCCTCGTCCGGCAGCGTGCGGTCGCGCAGGTGTTCAGCCACTGCCTTGCGCAGCGCTTCGACCCAGAACAGCAGGTCATCACCCTCGCCGACCGGAACGACCCTGACGGCCACCTTGGCGGCCTTCTCGGTCAGCCGCTTCAGACTCGGCAGCAGTCCGTCGAATGCTTGCAGCCCCGCCAAGTGGACGCGGACTTCCTCCAGATCGTCGCGCAGTTGCCGCAGCGGCTCGCCACCGGCGCCCGACAGCCCGCCGATGGCCTCCTGGACCAGCCACAGGTCGTCCATCAGGCCACGACAGGCCTCCTGCGCCAACGGGCTTTCCCGCCACTCATCGCAGGCGTTGGCGAGCACGATCAGGTGCCCGGCGAAGTTACCACTATCGACCGACGACACGTAGGCCGGATGCAAGGCTCGCAGGTCGTGGGTCGCATACCAGTTGAAAAAATGCCCGCGGTAACGCGGCAGCTTCTCCAGGGTTGCCATGGTCGCTTCCAGGCGCTCGAGCGTCTCAATGCTGCCGGCCCAGCCAAAGTCGCGGGCAGCGACTGCCGAGAGCAGGTAGAGCCCAATGTTAGTCGGCGAGGTGCGATGTGCGAGTACCGGTTTGGGCTGTTCCTGGAAATTGTCCGGCGGCAGCAGATTATCCTCCGTTGTAACGAAGGTTTCGAAGAAGCGCCAGGTGTGTCGCGCGGTCAAGCGCAGGGCATGCGCGTCCAGCGGCGAAGCCGTGCGCTGGCGGGCGACCTTCGATGGCCGGCTGCTCAGCAGAGCCAACGCCGGCGCTGCCAACCAGAGCAACGCTAGTGGACCGGCTAGCGGCCAGGAGCTGGGCACCAAGGCCAGGCCAACTGCGCTTATCAGCAGCGCAAGCGCGGTGCCACCAGCCATCAGCCGGTAACTGCCGCGCAGGTCTGGCAAAGGGCAGCTGGACGCCTGCGCAGCGGTGGTCCATTCGAGCAGGTGATCGTGGCTGGAGAACATCCGCACCAAGGTGCGCCCGATAGCGTCACCCATGCGCCATGCAAGGTCCGCCAAAAAGGCCAGCGAGAGCACAATCTGCAGAGCCGCGCGACGCAGGTCGGCACCTAACATGCCGAAGTGATTGCGCAGACGGATGCCGCGCCGCTGCGGCAGCAGGGAGCAGACGGTTGGCAGCAGGGCCGGAATCATCAGGGTCGCCAGCACGAACAGTGTAGCGAGCAGCGCCAGCGGCAACGGCAGCCACCAGCAGAACACCAGACTGGCCAGGGCGAAGGGCGCGAACAACGAGCGACGCAGGTTGTCGAGCATCTTGCAGCGGCCGATCGGCGGTACCGCCTGAGCCCCCGTCCAGTGCCCGAATACCCAAGGAAGCAATTGCCAGTCGCCGCGCGTCCAGCGGTGCAGACGTTTGGCGGTGACATCGAAGCGCGCCGGGGACTCTTCGATCACTTCGACATCCGAGGCCAGGCCGGCGCGAGCGAAGATGCCCTCGAACAGATCATGACTGAGCAGCCGGTTGTCGCCGACCCGGCCACCGAGCGCGGCTTCGAAGGCATCCACATCATAGATACCTTTACCGGTGTAGGAACCTTCGCCGAAGAGGTCCTGGTAAACATCCGAAACCGCCGCCGCGTAGGGATCTATGCCGCCGGGACCGGAGAACACCTGCTGGTAAAAGGAGCCCTCGCCGCCCAGCGGCAGAGAGGGCGTGACCCGTGGCTGGAGGATCGCGTAGCCGCTGACAATGCGCTTCAGCGCGGCGTCGAAACGTGGGTGGTTCAATGGGTGAGCCATCTTGCCAATCAGCCGCAGCGCCGCCTCCCGCGGCAGGCGGGTATCGGCGTCAAGGGTGATCACGTAGCGCACCCCGGCCGGCACTTTCGGTGCCTCGCCGAAGATGGACATGAAACTCGTCTCGCCATCCCCACGCAACAGGCGGTTTAGCTCGTGCAGTTTGCCGCGCTTGCGTTCCCAGCCCATCCAGCACTGCTCGCGGGCATTGAACAAGCGCCGCCGACAGAGCAAGAAGAAGCGCTGGCCGCCGGGCCCAGGCCCATAGCGGCGATTCAGCTGTTCGATCGCCTCGGTTGCTACCGTCAGCAAATGCGCATCGCTGTCGAGCTCCTCTTGCTGCGCATCGACGCCATCGGCCAGCAAGGCAAAGGCCAGATCGCCGCCGATGCCCGCCAAATGGTGGACCTCCAGTCGCTCGATCTGCTCCAACAGATCGGCTTCGCTGGTCAACAGCGTCGGCACAGCGATCAGCGTACGTAGCGCCTGCGGCACGCCGGCGGACAACTCCAACCCCGGCAGAGTAATGGCGCCGAAACTCCAGGTGACTATGCGATTGACCAGCGCCGTGGCCACCTCGGTGACCGGCACGCACATCGACAGCAGGAACAACAGGATCCAGCCAACAGCCACGGACGGCACCGCCAAGGCCCAGGCCATTAGCGCCAGTAGCAGCGTGGTCAGCAAGAAAATGCTGCCAACATAGCCGCCGATGCCCAGGCGAATGTTGAAGCGGCTGATGCGCAAGCGCAGAGGTGCGCGAAAGCCCATGGCCCGCTCCAGCGCCGGGCGTCCCTCGGCGATCAGGTGGTAGCCAGGATCGCTCGCTCGCCCACCCCACTCCTCGCCCTGCTCGGCGCTCTCAGCCAGGCGGGCAGCCTCCAAGGCCCGGTCGGCGACCTCCAGTTCCGAGAGAGCCGAGCCACGCGCCAGTTGCTCGATGGCGCTGCGGTACAGGTTGCGCGTCGGGAAGTCCATAAGGGCAAACGCACTGCCCGCGCGCAAGCGCGCATCGACCAGGCTGACACTTTCAAACAGCTTGGCCCAGTCAATATCGGAAATCAGCCGCATGCTGGTGATGATGTTGCGCACCGTGACATTGGAGGCACCCTGGCGTTGCTGGGCGTGCTGCACCACCTCCTCGACGCAAACACCCTGTGCTTGCAGACGTTCGTCCAGCCAGCCCAGCGCCGGGGTCGTACGCGGATCCTGGTCGCGCAGGCGTTTAGCGAGTTGAGCGGCGAACAGCTCGGGCAACCGCCCGAGCGGACGCGCGGCGATGTCTGCCAGCGCCGAACGGGCGCTGGCAGGTACGAGCAAACGATCGGCCAGTTCGTCGGCGTCCGCGCGGGCCATACGACCGTCGTCGATCTGCTCGGCGAGTCGGCGCAGGTTCTCGATCAGGACGATACGCAGAGTGATCGCCACAGCCCACAACTCACCGATGGTCAGCGGCTGGACCCGCTGGTACGCATCGATGAAACACCGCAGCATGTCGAGGTCGAGATGACTGTCGGTATGCGCAACGAAGGCCCAGGCCAGGCCAAAGACCCGCGGGTAGCCAGCGAACGGTCCCTCGGCGAGCTTCGGCAACTGGCGGTAGTAGCCAGGTGGCAGATCATCGCGAATTTCCCGGATCTGTTCCTCGACGATATGGTAGTTATCCAGCAACCATTCGGCGGCGGGCACCACGCTGTGGCCGCTCTCAAGCTCCGCGGCGCTCGCCCGGTAGGCGGCGAGCAGGACCGAAGCGTTGTCGTCGAGGCGTACATGCAAGGAAAGCACAGTGGGCGGCCTGGGTGTCACCTGCTGGGCGATGGCCAGACTCTCGGCATGCTGCTCAAGTCGCTCGATACCGAAAAGCGTCTCCCGTACCGGCGCATGGTCACTCCAGGGGGGTGATAGAACGCGCTGCCCAAGTGCCCGGCGGAAGATTGAATGCATAAATAACGTTCCGAGACGCGCATCGGTCTCATCAGCAAGCTAGGTAGCGAACCTCAGACAAGGCGGCAAGGGGCTCGAAACAGCAACATGCCGCTGTTCAGTCAAGCCCGGCGCCAGTCAATCAAAGTCGCCCCATTAGCAGCAGCACGATGACGATGATCACCACAATGCCCAACCCACCGCTTGGCCCGTATCCCCAGCTCCTGCTATGCGGCCAACTCGGGAACGCACCGATCAACAGCAGGATGAGAATAATTAACAGAATTGTGCCCAAGCTCATGGCTATCTCCTCGGACGCATGAAGAAACTGGCTGGTTGACTATCGCTCAAAGCGCGTCCAGCAATCTGACAGAGCCCAGATTGAGTGTATTCACAGGCACGAGTCTGTACGCCAACGCACAGAGTCCGCTCAGAAGCTGATGCGCGGTTCAACGTTAATGGCCCCAGTTGAAATTACAGTTCAGGCGCCCATCACCAGAATCAACGTTGCGCATACGCAGGCATACAACGCGCCTTCGAACAGGGCTTCATGCCAGACAAATCGCAATACCCCCAGGCGGCGCAAGGTCCAGTCCAACAGCAGAAAAATCGGCAAGGCCAGCAACAGCGCCTGGGCGATTGGCGGCAGATAGACGCCCCCCACTTCCAGATCAATGGGCAAGGGCTGGCACTCCTTCCTTGTCTGCGGGTTGAAAGTATTTGCGATGGCGCTCCAGAAACGACACCACGATCAACAACGCCACGCGCATCCTGAATACCGACCACAGGTGTTCATGTACGTCTAGATGCAAGTCGTCCATTTCATCGCCCAAGACATGCAAGCTTCCGAGCAACTGCACAAGGTCAACCCCGGGTCGCCCGGCGATCAATCGCCCTGTCTCTCGGACTGCCGCCAGCAAACGGTTCTGTTGTTGCGTACTCAACAACGCATTGCTCTGCCCCTGCTGCCTGAGCTGGTTCAATGCCACCCCCAGTGCCATGCACCCGAGGCTGACTTCGAACAGCTCGCGAGAGTGCTTGTCGCTGGTCGCCGGCAATAGTCCCAACATCATGGTCAGGCGATCGACCATACGGCTTTCAAACGCAAATTGCTGTTCATCGGTGGCCGGCGTCTTCAACAAAGCGTAGACCTGCTCGCAGCTTTCATTGAACAGCCGGCGCATTCGTAAATCGGGCCTGAACGGGAAGATCAAGGCATACACGCTGAGCGCCATCGCGGCCGCGCAGATATACGCACCGGCAAACTCGAACCACTGAATGGCATTGTTTTGGCCGATTCCTGCGTTTTGCGGCCCCAGCAACAGCATGGTCGTCAGTCCAAGACCAATGCCTGTGCCAGTGGTTGGCGGACTGGCCAGCCCCACCGCGACCGCGTACAGCAATGGCGCAAACAACAAGGCGAGCAACTCGAAGTCACTGATCATCGGCATCAGCATGAACAGATAGAACGCCGACACCACCAAGGCCAGACCCAGCCCCCTGGCAAAGCTTTGACTGGCCAGCAACGGCCGCGGAAAAGTCGCCATCAGCGAACAGAGAATCCCCACTACAATCATCCCGCCACGGGCCCCATCCCAAGCAGTCTCGATCCAGATCAGCCCCGCCACCAGTAACGCGGTAAATGCCCGGATTGCGTTCATTGCTGCCAACGTGAAGTCCAGATGCAACGGGTTGTCCTGGCCGCGGAACACGCAACTGGCTTCCCGTCCTTCCTGGATCGCGTCGCTCAGTTCCAGAATCTGCCCCAGTTGCTCCAACATCCGTGCCTGCTCCCAGCGCAGTGCCCAGGCCAATGAACGCAGCGTGGCAGGCATCGTCTCGGTGAGTTGTTCGGCCTTGTAGGCCTGGTCATCGAAACGCTGTTGCAGCGTCAAAAAATGATGCCGCGCCTCAATCGACAATGAGCGACCTTGCACGGCCAGCTCATCAAGGAATGCCAGTTCCTCGCTGCGCAAACGCTGTATCTCTTCCGGCAGCGCGCCTTCCCAACGTTCGGTGAGTAATTGCCGCTGGTGACGCAAAGCCGTCAGCCGCGAAGTCAGCAGCACCAGTTGATTGCCAAGCAATTGCACCAGGCTATTGGAACTGCGCAACCGTGGTGCATCGAAGTACAAATGTCGACGCAGCCCTTCAAGGGCGCTGATCTCGCCCAACAGTTGCATTTGCCGCTTGTGGAAATCGGCCTCGCTTTCCTCGGTTCGAATCACCGCTGCCGCGTGAGTCGCGAGCAGTTTGATCACTTGATCGATCTTGGCGAAGTAACCCTTGGCCACCGCCTCCGGTCGCGCCGTCAGAAGGCTGACAACGCACACGCAGGCCACCGCCAGCAATGTTTCTGTCACGCGAGTGACTGCCAGCAGGAACGTACCCTCCTGATCGGGTTGCGCCAGCAGTGCCACCACCACCGCCGTGTAACCGCTCAGGACAAACGCTTGGGAACTGGTGTAGCGCAACAAAGTGCCGCCGGCGGTACACAGCGCCAACCACAAGGCCAGGGTGATGATGAAGGGCAGCGGCGCCTGGGGGAAAATGGCCATGATCAACACCGCGACCGCCGCGCCCAACGTGGTGCCGATGATCTGGCCGAAACTTCGGGCCAGGGCCATGCCGCCCAATGGCTGACTGACAATGATCACCGCCATGATCGACCACTTGGGCTGGTCGAGGTCGAACACAAAGGCCAGGTACAGCGTCAGCAACCCGGCCACGATGGTTCTCAGGGCAAACAGCAGCACCTCGCGTCCGGGGTTGAGAATGGCCTTGAAGTATTGAAGCAGCGGTTGCATGGGAGCGCTCATCGAGTCATCTCCTGGAAGCGTAGTCATTGCTTCCTTGCTTCGACGAGTTTCAATGTCGACAAGACCTGTAGGCCATTTCGCCGATGGACACGCCTGCGTCGATAGAGCCTGTCGATCACTTCGTCAGCCAAAGCGATTGGACAGGATCCCCCCATGCCCCTAGGCTGAAATCGCTGCGAAAGCGTCACTCTCTCTATAAAGCCCCTGCCCATGATTGTGCGTCCCAAGCCGAACCTGCTCGGCATGTTGTTTTCCCTTAAAGGCTCGATTGCCAAGCGCATTGCCTTGCGCAGTCTGTTGGTGACCCTGCTGGCGTCGGTAATCGTGCTGGTGGAGATCTGGCACCCGGCGTATTTCTCCAAGGTCAACGCCACGCCGTTCACCCTGCTGGGTCTGTCGTTGTCGATCTTCATGAGTTTTCGCAACAATGCCTGCTACGACCGCTGGTGGGAGGGCCGCAAGCATCTGGGGCAGTTGATCATCGAAGTGCGATCGCTGATTCGTCAAACCCAGGGGCTGATGGTGGCGGCCGAACGTGAACTTATGCTGCGTGAGCTCTGCGGGTTCGCCCATGGCCTGATCGCCCGCCTGCGCGTTGAAAACGAGATGAGCGCCATCAAGCCGTGGACGCAGGATGCCGTGGACGCAGAGCATCCGAACATCACTGACGCGCTCTTGCAGCGGATCGGCGTCCGGTGCTCGGCCCTTGCCGAACGCGGCCAGATCAGCGAATGGCGTTATACCCAACTGGAAACGCGACTGGTCAGCCTCAGTCAGGTCCAGGCCAGTTGCGAACGCATCAAAAGTACGCCGCTGCCCTTCCCCTACACCCTGTTGCTGCACCGCACCATCTACCTGTTCTGCATCTTGTTGCCGTTCGCCATGGCCGAATCTCTTGGCTGGCTGACACCGGTGATTACCGCCATTGTCAGCTACACCTTTTTCGGCCTCGACGAAATTGGCGACGATCTGGAAGACCCGTTCGGCTTCGATGAGAACGATCTGCCGTGCAATGCGATTTTGCGCACGCTGGAGCGCGAAGTGCTGGCAGCGCTGGGGCAAACCGACTTGCCACCGGCCCTTGAGCCCGATGACTACGTGCTGAACTGAGCCAGGGTTTGACTCACAGCCCGGCCTGACCGAAGCTGGTGACCTTGTAAAAGCCTGTCAGCTCCCGGATTCCTGCATGCCTCAGTCCCGCCGCTATCTGCTCATCAGCCTCTGTGCACTGTTTGCCCTCGCCCTTGCCTGGTTTTTTTTGCGCAGCACGACGCCCGTGGTGCCGGAGGCAATTCGACGCGGCTACAGCGAAGCGCTGACCCAGGCACGCATGGGTCAACCGGGGGCGGCGCGGGTTCTTTACCAGCAATTGGGCCGCCCTGACCTGTCCGACAAACGCCGCGTCTGGCTGCATGCCGAACTGCCCAACTACCCCAGCCCGCAAGCCTTGAAACTGGCGGATGCGGACCTGCAACATCCATCGGCGGAGGTACGCATCGCGGCGATCAAAAGCATCAGCGGTTTAGTGCCCAATGGACAGCGAAGTCTGTTGCTCGGGCCCTTGCTCGATGACAGCGACCCAAGCGTCCGGTTTGCGGCGGTCAACGCCTTGCTGGGGCTGTCTCCGGATGAGCTGGGGTTGTATTTCGGCCCCCTGGAGCAAGCCATTGACGCTTGGGAGCAGGTCCTCAAGCAGCAGCCGGAAAGCGCCGACACCCAGTACCAACTGGCGCGCCTGCATTTGCATAATGCCGAACTGAAGGACGCGCAGCAGGCATTGGAGCGCACGTTGCAACTGGCGCCCGGCAACTTGCCGGCACTGGTGATGCAGATTGACGTGCTGGATCGACTGGGCCAAAGCGATGCCGCCCAGCAATTGTTGGCGAAGCAGTTAAAGGCCCAGCCCGATTCGGCCTACTTGCAACATGCGTTGGGGCTCTGGTTGCTGCATCACGGGCAAAGTGAGTTCGCCTTGCTCGGGCTGTCCAAAGCCGTGGAGCTTGAACCCGACAATAAGGATTACCGCTACGACCTGGCCACCACGTTGCATGGTGAACAAGAGCTGGAGGCCGCGCAGAAACAGCTGCAGGAAATCGTCCAGCGCCACCCGGCCGATCGCAAAGCGCGCGTGCTGTTGATCAACTATTGGAAGGAAAGCGGACAGTTGCAGAACGTACAGATCCTGTTGGCGCAGCTCGAGCAGCTCAATCCGGATGATCCGGCGTTGCAGCAAGGGCTATAAACGATCTCTCGGTAGCCGCTACAAATCAGAGCAAGAAAAGGTTGAACCGCCGACTCGACGAAAGGTCAAGTGATCAGGCAGCCCATTTCAGGCACTTGAAGCCTGCTGCCTCGCTTCCCCTAGTCATGAGAGGGCATTTTTTGACTACATCTAACGAGTTGATCAGCGCAAAAGCCGGTACCGGTATCGAAGGTCTGGATGACATCCTGGCCGGTGGATTGTCCCGCAGCCATCTGTTCTTGCTGGAGGGTGAACCCGGAACCGGCAAAACCACCGTCGCGTTGCATTTTCTGTTGGCTGGCGCCTCTGCCGGCGAACGCTCGTTGTACATCACGCTGTCGGAAACCGAGCGCGAGCTGCGCCAGGGCGCGTTGTCTCACGGCTGGGAGCTCGATGAGAACATCCACATCTTCGAGTTGACGCCGCCGGAAAGCCTGCTCAATGCCGAGCATCAGCAGAGCCTGCTGTACTCCTCGGACCTGGAGCTGGGTGAAACCACCAAACAGATTTTCGAAGTGGTCGAACGGGTCAAGCCGACTCGCGTGGTGCTCGACAGCCTGTCCGAAATCCGTCTGTTGGCCCAGAGTTCTTTGCGATATCGCCGGCAGATTCTGGCCATCAAGCATTACTTCGTGCGCTACGACGCCACGGTGCTGCTGCTCGATGACCTGACCACCGAATCCCTCGACAAAACCGTACACAGCGTGGCCCACGGAGTGATTCGTCTCGAAGAGCTGACGCCCACCTACGGTGCCGAACGCCGACGCATCCGCGTGGTGAAGTACCGCGGCCAGAAATACCGTGGCGGTTTCCATGACTTCACTATCATGGGCGACGGCGTGCATGTGTTCCCGCGACTGGTCGCAGCCGAACACCGCGGGCGTTATACCCGCCAGCAGTTGACCAGTGGCATCACGGAAATGGACGCCCTGCTCGGTGGCGGTATCGAGACGGGCTCCAGCACGTTGATTCTCGGTCCGGCCGGGACCGGCAAATCGCTGATCTCGATGATCTTCGCCGCTGCGGCAGTGGCCCGTGGTGAGAAGGCCGCGCTGTTCATCTTCGATGAAGAGCTGGGACTGCTGTTCGAACGGATGAAAAACATCGGCATCGACCTTCAGGCATTGCAAGACACCGGCAACCTGATGATCGAGCAAGTGGACGCCGCCGAATTGTCCCCCGGCGAGTTCTCCCACCGGGTTCGCCGTTATGTCGATGAGGGCCAGATCAAAACCGTGGTGATCGACAGCATCAACGGTTATCAGGCCGCGATGCCCGAGGAAAATGCGCTGGTGCTGCACATGCACGAGTTGCTGCTGTACCTCAATCGTCAGGGCGCCGCGACGTTCATGACCGTCGCTCAGCATGGGCTGGTGGGGGACATGCAGGCGCCCGTCGACATTACCTATCTGGCCGACACCGTCATTCTGTTGCGCTACTTCGAGGCGCTGGGCAAGGTTCGCCGGGCAATCTCGATCATCAAGAAACGCACCGGCAGCCACGAATCGACCATTCGCGAATACCGCATCAGCAGCCAGGGCATCACCATCGGTGAGCCGCTGGATGCATTCCAGGGTGTGTTGCGCGGCGTGCCGACTTACATGGGCGCGAGTAATCCGTTGCTTCAGGAAGACGTCAAGTGACCGTCATCGAGGCGATGTCCGAACGCGCAATCATTCTTGCGCCGGTGGGACGCGACAGCCAGATCGCGCTGATGATACTCAACGAAGCCGGGTTCGACGGGATCATCACCCCGGATCTTGTTGCGTTGTGCAGTGAACTTGAGCAAGGCGCCGGATTGCTGGTGATCGCGTCCGAGGCCTTGTTGGGCGCAGACCTGGAACCGCTGCTCGGTCTGATCGAGCAGCAACCGGCATGGTCCGACCTGCCGATCGTACTGCTGACCCACCACGGAGGCCCGGAACAGAACCCGGCATCGCGGCTCGGCCCTCAGTTGGGCAATGTAACGTTTCTCGAGCGGCCATTTCATCCCGTGACCCTGATCAGCCTGGTCACCACCGCGTTGCGCGGGCGACGACGGCAGTATGAAGCCCGGGACCGACTGATTGATCTGAGCCAAAGCGAACTGCGCCTGCAAAATACCCTGGAAACCCTCGAACAACAGGTCGAAGAACGCACGGCACAATTGCGTCACAACGAAGAAGCCCTCAGACAATCGCAGAAAATGGAAGCGGTCGGTCAACTCACCGGCGGCATTGCCCATGACTTCAACAACATGCTGACCGGCATCATCGGCAGCCTGGAGCTGCTGCGTCGACGCCTGGCCCGAGGGCGCACCGAGGACCTGGACAGCCTGATCGACCTCGGGGTGACGTCCGCCAACCGCGCGGCGGGCCTGACTCACCGACTGCTGGCGTTCTCCCGACGCCAGTCGCTGGATTCAAAACCCGTGGAGATGAACGTCCTGGTGGCATCCATGGATGAACTGTTACAGCGCAGCATCAACGAAAGCATTCACTTGGAAATGCAACTGGACGACCAGCTGTGGGTGGCCGAGGCAGACCCCAACCAACTCGAAAGCGCCCTGCTCAACCTGGTACTCAATGCCCGGGATGCCATGCCCGACGGCGGAAAACTGCTGGTCAAAACCTCCAACCAGCATCTGGATGCGCAATACACCCAAGCCCATAACAATCTCCAACCCGGTGATTACATCGCCCTGAGCGTCACCGATACCGGTTACGGTATGCCGGAAAGCACCATCAACCGGGCCTTTGACCCGTTCTTCACCACCAAACCCATCGGCCAGGGCACGGGCCTGGGGTTGTCGATGATTTACGGTTTCAGCAAACAGTCCCGCGGCCACGTCACCATCCACAGTGAAGTCGGAAAAGGCACCACGGTCAGTCTGTTTCTACCGCGTTTTCGTGGTGAGCTCGTTCAAGATACACAAGCCGATCTGCAACACGCGCCTTACGCCCGGGAAGGCGAAACCGTGCTGATCGTCGAGGACGATCCCGCGGTACGAGTCCTGGTCAGCGCCGTATTGAGTGAATTGGGCTATGCCTTCGTTGAGGCGGGCGATGCCGATAGCGCGCTGCCGATACTCGACTCCGGGCAGCGTATCGACCTGTTGATCAGCGATGTGGGGTTGCCCGGGATGAACGGCCGACAATTGGCGGAAATCGGCCGCCAATACCGGCCCGACCTCAAAGTGTTGTTCATCACCGGGTATGCCGAACACGCTGCCGTGCGCGGTGGTTTTCTTGACCCCGGCATGCAGATGATCACCAAGCCGTTCACTTTCGACCTGCTGACGGCGAAGGTACGGGAAATGATCAGAATCTGAAGCACTCTTGCATAGGAGCTGCCGCAGCTTCAGGAGAGCATGTCCTGCATGATCTGTTGCAACACATCCAGATCGAATGGCTTGGCCAGGATCGGTGCCTTGCGGGTGATCGGGCTGTCGGTCTCGCGGATTTCCTGCGGGTAACCGCTGATGAAGATCACCTTGAGTTCCGGTCGCAGCTTCACGGCTGGTTCGGCGATTTGCACGCCAGAAATCCCGCCAGGCAGGCGGAAATCGGTGATCATCATGTCCAGGTTTGGTTTGCTCGCCAGGATCTCAAAGGCCTGCTCACCATTTTCGGCTTGCAGCACCCGGTAACCTTCACCCGACAAATAAGCGGACAGCACCATCAAAATCGAAGGGTCATCTTCAACGATCAGTACCACGTCTTGTGCATCTTCACTCATGGAAAACCTTTGTTCGGTCAATAGCTGCTGATACGACCATGTGGTCAATCAGAGGTTGCGTTCATCGGGCTGTTTTCCTGCAGCGGCAGACAAACGCGAAACAAGGCGCCTTCGCCAATCCGGCTCTCGACGGTAATGGAGCCACCATGGGCGGCGACAATCTGCTGCGAAATAAACAACCCCAGGCCCAGCCCCGCCACCACGGCCCTGGTGGAAACCCGCTCGAACTGCTGAAAAATGCGCTGTTGATTCTCTACACCGATCCCGATACCGCGATCCTGAACCTCAACCCGCGCTTGCCCGTGGTGATTGTACACGCGAACGTCGATCGCGCTCTTGGCACCATAGCGCAACGCATTAGTCAGCAGATTGCAAATCACTTGTTCGATACGAAACTCGTCCCAGTCGCCCATCACGGGCTGGTCGGCGATCAAGCTGACTGACGACTCTGCGGCCTCAACCTGCGGTGCGAAGTTCTGCAAAAGATTGTGCACCAGTTGCACCAGGTCAAACCGACTGGGGCGGATAGACAGCTTGCCGGTGCGGATCCGCGACACATCAAGCATGTCTTCGATCAGGCGGATCAAGCTTTTGATCTGCCGTTCGTCGCGCTCGACCATGGCGTGCATTTTGTCCAGGGTGAACGCCGCGGCGTTATCCCGGGCCAGGTGCATTTTGCGCAACTGGGTTTCGAGGATCAGGCCATTGAGCGGTGTACGGACTTCATGCGCAACGATGGACATGAAGTCATCGCGCATGCGCACCGCCTGCTTCAGTTCTTTCTGGGTGTTCTGCAACTGTTCGAGCAACGCCCCCTGTTCGCGGCGACTTTGCTCCAGGGCTTCGACCTGTTGCTTCATCGCCTTGCTCTGGCGATACAGATCGACGAAGACATTGACCTTGCTCTTGACCGCGTGAACATCCAGCGGCTTGTGCAGAAAATCCACGGCTCCGCTTTCGTAGCCCTTGAATGCGTAGTTGAGATCACGGCCAGCGGCACTGACGAACACAATCGGGATGCTTTTGGTTTTTTCCGTGCCGCGCATCAACTCGGCCAACTCAAAGCCGTTCATGCCGGGCATCTGCACATCGAGAATGGCCAGCGCGAATTCGTGCTGCAACAACAACGACAAGGCTTCGTCGGCGGACAAGGCCTTGTAGACGATGAGGTCCTGCCGCTTGATCAACGCCTCAAGCGCCAGCAGGTTCTCCGGCAGGTCGTCGACGATCAGTAGTTTGGTCTGGATGTCACTTGGCATGGGATTTGTTCCCGCTCGACACGAAGACGGCCGAAGCACCGATCACGATAGCTTCTACACAAGGAATACCTGCACGGTTCATGATTTGCGGTAGATCCTTTCTTGTTTGACCAACGGCTCAAACTGATTGCCATAGGCCGAAAAATCCAGGGTTTCCTTGCTGCCCAGTGCCAGAAAGCCCCGATGACACAAAGATTCGTGAAACAAGCCGAACGTTCGATCCTGAAGCTTTTTGTTGAAGTAAATCAGCACATTACGACACGAAATCAATTGAGTTTCGGAGAATACGCTATCAGTGGCCAGGCTGTGATCGGCGAACGTTACGTTGTCGCACAGGCTCTTGTCGAAAATCGCGTAGTCATAAGCCGCCGTGTAGTAATCGGCGAACGAACGCTGACCACCGGCCTGCTGATAATTGTGAGTGTAGGCCCGAACATTCTGCAGGGAGAAAATCCCCTGCCTGGCTTTATCCAGCGAGCGCGGGTTGATGTCGGTGGCGTAGATGATGGTGCGCTCCAGCAAGCCTTCTTCGCGCAGCAGGATCGCCATCGAATAGACCTCTTCGCCGGTGCTGCAACCGGCAATCCAGACCTTGATCGACGGATAGGTCTTGAGCAGCGGCACCACTTCCTGACGCAGCGCCAGGAAGTGCGAAGGGTCGCGAAACATTTCGCTGACCGGAATCGTCAGCAATTGCAGCAGCTGCATGAACGCGGTTGGGTCGTGCAGGACCTTCTCTTGCAGCGCCGAGATGGTATTGCACTCGAATTGGCTCAATGCATGGTTGACCCGACGCTTGATCGACGCGCCGGAGTAATCGCGAAAATCGTAGCTGTATTTGAGGTAGATCGCTTCGATCAACAACCTCAGTTCGATTTCGCTGCGCTCCATTAGAGGCGTTCCATCTTCGGTAACCACACACGAATCAGCGAGAACAGGCGATCCAGGTCGATGGGCTTGGCCAGGTAGTCGTTGGAGCCGGCCTGCAAGCAGCGCTCCTGATCGTCCTTCATCGCCTTGGCCGTCACCGCAATGATCGGCAGCTTGCGCCAGCGCAGATCCTTGCGGATTTCCTGGGTGGCTTCGAAACCATCCATTTCCGGCATCATCACGTCCATCAGCACCAGGTCGATGTCCTCGACTTCATTTAATCGCTCAATTGCTTCACGACCGTTACGGCCAATCACCACCACCGCGCCCTTGTGCTCCAGCGCACTGGTCAGGGCGAAGATATTGCGTACATCGTCGTCCACCAGCAGCACTTTGCGCCCCTCGAACACCTTATCGCGGCTGCGGGCGGTCTTGAGCATGGTCTGGCGTTCATGGGATAACCGGGATTCGACCTTGTGCAGGAAGAGTGTCACTTCATCCAGCAACCGCTCGGGCGAACGCGCGCCCTTGATGATGATCGAGCGCGAATACTTGCGCAGTTCGGCCTCTTCGTCCCGGGTCAGGTTGCGTCCGGTATAGACGATCACCGGTGGAAACGAGCAGATATCCTCGCAGGACATGCGCTTGAGCAAGTCGTTGCCAAGCATGTCCGGCAGTTTCAGGTCGATGATCATGCAGTCGAAAATCGTGGTGCGCAGCAAATCGAGTGCATCCTGCGCCAGGCCGACGGCAGTGATTTCGACGTCCTCGTCGCCGATCAATCGGGCGATGCTGTCACGCTGCAGATCGTCGTCTTCGACCAGCAATATGCGTTTGACCTTCTGGGTCAGTTTGGCTTCGAGGCGGGCAAACACCTCCTTGAGCTCCTCGCGCGTAGTCGGTTTGACCGCGTAACCGATGGCGCCCATGTGCATGGCGGCCTCGACACGGTCTTCGACCGAGATCACATGCACGGGAATGTGCCGGGTTTCGGCTTGCTCTTTCAGGCGCTGCAACACCGTCAGCCCGGAATGATCCGGCAGGCGCATGTCCAGCAGGATCGCGTCGGGGATGAATTGCCTGGCCAGGTCGTAGCCTTCATCGGCGCCGTAGGCCACCAGGCACTGATAACCCAGTTCATGGGCCAGATCGTAGAGGATACGCGCAAAGTCCGGCTCATCTTCCACCACCAGGATGCAACGAGTGGCGAACGGCGCCCCGTAGCGATCATCATCGAAACGCGCGATTTCGACCTCGGCAACCTGCGGCACAGGCGCGGTAACCACGATGGCTTGCGGCATGGTCACCGGCGTGGCTTTCATCGTTTCGACAGCCGTATCGCCCGGTTCGATGTAGTGCTGCGGCAACACCAGGGTGAACACACTGCCCTGCCCCGGCGTGCTGGTCAGGCTGACGGAGCCGCCCAGCAAGGTGGCCAGATCACGAGAGATCGACAGGCCCAGGCCGGTTCCGCCGTAACGACGGTTAGTAGTGCCGTCGGCCTGACGGAAGGCTTCAAAAATGCTGTCCTGATGATCCGGCGCAATGCCGATCCCGGTATCACGGACGATAAAGGCGATGCCCTCGCCTGGCTGAGCCGCGACAATCAGGCTGACTGTGCCCTTTTCGGTGAACTTCACCGCGTTGGACAACAGGTTCTTGATCACTTGCTCCAGGCGCTGGCGATCGGTGAACAGCATCAGCGGTGCGTCAGCGCGCAATTCGACTTCAAAATCCAGTTTCTTGTCCGCGGCCAACGGCTCGAACATTCCTCGCAGGCCTTCCACCAGGCGCGCAACGCTGGTGTTCTCCGGACGCACCTCAAGCTTGCCGGCCTCAACCTTGGAAATGTCGAGAATGTCGTTGATCAGGTTGAGCAAGTCGTTGCCGGCGGAATAGATCGACTCGGCGAACTTGACCTGCTCGGCGCTGAGGTTTTCCTGCGGGTTTTCCGCCAGCAATTTCGCCAGAATCAACGAACTGTTCAGCGGCGTGCGCAATTCGTGGGACATGTTGGCAAGGAATTCGGATTTGTACTTGCTGGCACGCTGCAATTCTTCGGCGCGGGCCTCGAGCTCGAGCTGGGCCTGATTCAGCTGACTGTTCTTCAGGTCCATGGCGTCGCGTTGCTCGGCCAGGATCTGCGCCTGTTCGGCGAGTTGCTCGTTGGTTTGCTCCAGCTCGATCTGCTGGGTTTCCAGGTGAGCCTGGGACTCCTTGAGAACCCGCGACTGCTCTTCCAGCTCTTCATTGGCGCTCTTGAGTTCTTCTTGCTGAACCTGCAACTCTTCATTGAGTTGCTGGGTTTCGGCCAGCACTTCCTGTAAGCGCTGGCGATAGCGCGCCGCTTCGATCGAGGTGCCGATGTTGCCGGCAACCAGTTCGAGCAACTCGATGTCACGATCTGTCAGCGGTCGCAGGAAACCGAGCTCGATCACCCCGTTGACGCGATCGTCATCGCAGGTCGGCACCGCCAGTACACTGCGTGGTAAACCTTCGCCCAGGCCGGAGCTGACTTTGAAGTAGTCCCCTGGCACCTCATCAAGACGAATCAGACGCGCCTGTTGCGCCACCTGGCCGACAATCCCTTCGCCATTGTAAATCTGCTGCTCAAGTGCTTCCTGTTCCCGGGAGAAACCGTAAGACGCGATGCGCTTCAGGCCACCATGCTCCTCACGGACATAGATCGCCGCGACGGCGCTGCCCAGGTATTGCGCGCAGAACTGCAGGATATTGCGGCCCAACAGATTGAGCGATAACTGCCCCAGGACTTGCTCGGCCAGTTCGGTCTGGCCATTGCGCAACCAGGCCTGCTGTTCCAGACGCCGGGCGCTGGCCTGTTGCGCGGCGAGGTTGACGCTGTAGCTGCGGGACAGGTTGAGTAGATCCCGGCGGCCGACATAGGCCAGCAATCCGCTGATACCGGCTACGAACAACAGATAAAGGGCGATGCTCCAGATTGTGGCGCTTCGCACTTCTTCATTGCGCGTGGCACGCAACTGCTGCTCCATGTCGATCACGTCTTCGAATTGCTTGCGGATCTCATCGGTCAACCGTTTGCCGCGCCCGACCTTGACGACGCTGCGGTAATCACCGCCTGCGCGCTGCAAATCGATTATCGATTGCGCGTAATTGGCCCATTCCGTCTGCAAGGCCTGGAGCCGGTGCAAGCGGTCGGTTTGCACCGAATTGTCCGCGGTCAGTTCGAGCAAGGTATTGAGGGCGGCCACTATTCTTGGCTTGGCCGTCTCATAGGGCTCGAGAAAATGCTCGTCGCCACTGAGCAGGAAACCGCGCATACCGGTTTCCAGATCGACGGTCAGTTTTACCGCTTCATTGGCATTATTGATCACCCGGTCCGAGTGCTGGACCCACTGGATCACCGACAACAGATAGGTGATCAGCAAGACAAAGAACGCCGCGCTGATGACACCGACACCCAACGGCAGGCTGACGTTGCGGCTCAGGAGTTTACGGAATCGTTGCTCATCAACCGCAGGCGCAGAGGTCATGGGAAGCCTTGTCGAACTGTTGGAAGCCATCGAGTCTGCCCCAAATCGGCCGAGGGGATCCATTTTTCTGACACGTTTTTCGGCAATATCCTGCATTTCACTGCTCCGGCGCAAAGGAGCGGTTATTCTTCGCGGCTCTTGTGCGGCTATTGTTCTTTGTAACGCCTCGGGAACTTGTCGTGATCCGTCCCATACTGATGCAAGAGCCCGGCGATTTCGATCGACGCTATCGTAAATCCAACCTTTGAGAGCCCCACTATGTCCACCAACACATCCACCATCCTGGTCGTCGAAGACGATGCCATCGTGCGCACGCTGATCGTCGATGTGCTGGAGGAACTGGAATACCGGGTACTTGAGGCCGATGGCTGTGAAGAGGCGTTGGATTTCATCAACGATGAGGACCAGCACATCGACCTGCTGATGACCGATGTGGGGCTGCCAATCATGGACGGTCGGGAGCTGGCCAAGCAGGCACGCATGCTGCGCCCCGAGTTGCCGATTCTGTTCGCCAGCGGTTATGCCGAAAGCATCGAGGTGCCTGACGGCATGCATGTGATCGGCAAGCCGTTCTCGATTGATCAACTGCGGGATAAGGTCAAGGGCATACTTGAAACGTAACTAAGCGCTTAAGCCGCGCCAAGCACCTGCTCCTGAAAATAGCGGTGCTTCTTAGTTGTTCCGCAACGGAACAGTCCGCACCCATAAATACTTTATAACCCCACCTGAAACAGGCACTAATACAATGCCAGTTGCCCAATAACTTAAACTAAAAGAGGATCCCCACACCTTTAAGCAACAACCAGTAGAAGGAACTACTAATGGACCAACAGCACACAGCTGCGAATTATAATTTGCAACTATCCAACCCTCAAGACATCACCCCTCGACTTAAACAAGGCATTGAGAGCGATAAAATCGAGCGAGGCGAAATCATCGCACAGCTTAAAAAGGCTATTTCCGGAAAAGAAAACAATGAGCAGATAGACTGGGAAGAGCTATTCATTACAGTGACCGAAGGTTCTTCGTTCGAACAGGCGCTGCGCCCCGGCGCTGTCATGTTGCAGAGCATGATCGACAAGCCCGCCTTTAAAGAAGTGCTCGCCTACTATTCCGTCCATCCCGATGCTTCGTTCTATGTTGTCGATGCAGGTCACATCATCGCCTCCCATAATGGCCGCGAAATACGATTGACCGCAAAGACCAAACTTGATCCGGACCTCAATGATGATTTGGTTGCAATCGCGGATATTGCAGCAACCATCGACAGAGTGGTGTTCTTCGACAATCGGCTGGGTGTTGCTCAATGGATCACATTCCACGAATACGAACTGCCCGAAGATGTAAAACGCATAAAAAACCTGATCAAACATCTAGAGTTTGACTACCACCCTTCCCCTGCATTGGGTAACTACTGGGAAGCCATCACGAGCAGTGAGGACAGGGCTTTGGTGTTGTCGGCGGATGACAGGCAAACAATTCGTACCTTGACCGCTCAGCACATCGGCGGACGCGGAAAACTGCTGGTGGACCTGTGTAGCATTGCATTGGGAAATCGTTCGAAAACAGCAAACCGATTGAATTGCCGCGAACTGCTGCATGAATTGGGTGTACACCCCTATTTCAAAAGCTGGTCCGAAAGTTATTTAAAAGCGCTTGACTGGTACGGATCCAAATCAGGTGAGTCCGTCTCAGAGTTGAACCTCGAGCAGGTGCTCATGACTGCAATTATTCTCGACATTTACCCGGACGCGGGAGGCGACGAGCGTCGAAATCACATCGCGGGTTACAACCTTTATGCACCTGAAAACATAGAGAAATCGGTTCCAGAGGTTTTCACCAAACTGGAACGGCATCTTGAGAATGAGCATGACATTCCTTCTAACACCAGTACGCTCGCCGCCTACTTGCTGCTGGCAGGCAGGGCACCCGAATTTCTGGTAAGAAATCTGCCCGAATCATTGCGACTGGGCACCCCCGAATGGATTACGTTCTGTCGGGGCGTTGCCATAGCAGAAGCCAACGCTTGCGGTTCCGTGCTTTCCATGACATTTGCCAACGTCATGCAACTTGAAGCGATTGAGCCAGTCAACAAGGAGCAGGAAATTCTGCACAGCGTGCTGTCAGTCGACCCGATTATTGACTGGGCGCTGTTGAACAACGTGATTACTCTTGAGCAGGTGGTCAGTGACTATAAAGGTTCTGGTGATCGTGCCATTGAGGCTTATCAGACCTTTGCAGATGCCTATTCGCAAGCAGTCGCCACGTTATCGACCCCACTGCCCAGCCGAAAAGCGATTTCCCGGGAGATACTTGAGCAGATCGTGCCGGACTGCGATTTCATCGACGAAAAAATACTGTTCGAGAAACAACGGGGTTGGCACGAGTTCAACAATTTCGAGCCGTTAGCCATGTCCATGGTAGAGCTCAACATGTCCAACCATCTGGGGACACTGAACTGGGATTTGAAAAGAAGCCCTAGTCTCTACCAGAGATTTCCGCACCTTGTGCCTAATCTGGTCTCTACGGAGGGGATTTTCAAACGTCGTTTTGACCAGGCTTATGCGCCATTGGAAAAAGCGATGGCCAGTATTGTCAAGCTGGCTTTGTCGGCGTTACCGCCGGCTGACCGGGTTCGTTTGCTGTGCGGTGAAGTCACTTTCTTCACTATCCGACCCTCGGTTGCCATCATCCAGCCTCCCGATTTGTTTCCTCAGGAAAAACAGAAAGCCAAAGATGAAGCCACGGGTCGCTATGGCGTCGTGATGTGCTCGAAATATGAAGGCCGGTTGTATTGTTATGAACTGTTCACCTTACACGGTGAATGCAGGGAGAACCCTCAACTGGCAGCACTTGTGCAAAAAGAAGGTCTGCTGGCACAACCTGCGAGACTGGACTTTACCGATCACATCAACAGTTTGAGCAAAGCCGAAAAAATCCACAATTTGCCAACTGATATAGAGAGCTATACCCATGGAGTTCCACCCGGCAACACCCGGTCCAGTCATGGGGTAATTGAAAAACTGGGATCATTGAACGCATCGGTAAAAACAACACGCACTATTAAGCCTGGTTATTATGAGAGCTATCAAAGCGAAGAATTCAGCCCCCTGACAAATTTCATTTTGAAGCATCGCCCCCTCTGGACGTACGACGAACTGATAGAAGACGCACGGGGCCGAACGGAACTGGAGCAAAGACACTCAAAGGAAGAACAACAATTCGAGACATTCATTAATATTATTGTGCCTTTTAAATCCTGCATCGAAGACTTCTTCTCCGACGATCCGGACCGTAACAGGGGCAGTACGTTGTCCTGCACGCTTGAACTAGCGATGACCGTTTTGCTGGTTGTTGGCGTCGCCGCAAAAGCCGCTAGCGTTGCGGCAAAGGCCGTTTCCACGGCCTCGAAGACCAGAGCGCTAGCCAAGTTGGGCCTAGGGTTTCTCCACTCTGTGTTCAACCCGCTGGACGGTACGCCAGAGCTGATCCTGGGCGTCGGAAAGTATTTAAAGAAAGGTGTATGGGGTATCAGTCGAGCTGGCTTGAACTCTTTGGAAAGTGCAACCCATCAGCTTCGAAGACTGACCGGCAGCGCTGACGCTTATGACTTGATCAAAGCGGCGCAACGAACTGATATCGGACAAGGAACCTGGCGTCCGCTGGGTAGCTCTGGAGATACTCTCGTCGTGTCGGCGGTCCGCATGCAGGATGACTGGTACGCTCTCAACCGGCTGGGGCAGCCGTGGGGAAAGAAACTCAAAAACTTCGACTTGAGTTTCAAGTCCTACGTTCGCAAGAAACTCCTCCCGGATAGCTTCGTCTCCGCCTATGTCAAAAGAAGCTTACCGATCGCCCAGACAAAAATTGACACCGCACTGCATCAACTGGTGGCGAACAGTGCTGATTTCGAAGTAAAAGCAGTAATAAAGTATTTCTTCGGCAACAGTTCCGCTCAAACTGTTGAGCACCTGACCGAAGCATTACGCAAAATGAAAAAAGACCTCAATCACATCTCCCTGAAGAACATAGATATTGTAAAAAAACCTTCGGACGGCGCGCTGGCGGCAATGCTTCCCGAGACCTTCGCGCGATGGAAAGCAGCGAATTACTCCGCTGACTCGGTTGAAAGTCGATTCATTAAGATCTACTCGGACAATATGACTGACTTTTTCCAAAAGGAAAGGTTCGACAAAGGACGGATCGCTGATGGCGTGGTGCATGAGATGTCTCATGGCTCACAACGTACGATTGACCTGATGTATGGCAACCCGGATCCCGCATTTGGTAAGGCCGGCGATGTCGATGTGACTCAGTTGATGAATCTGGCGAAGCATCCGGAAGGATTAGATCCTTTCACATTGCGGGATGCCGATCACAAGGGGTTCCGTGAGTTTAACCAGCTTAAAAAAGACTTGCCCAAGATCGTTGCCGAGGCTCCTGCACTCCTGAACGCCGACTCTTACGCCCTGGCTATTGGCTTGCTGAATCAACGATCGGCCAATTACCCGCGCTTTCTCGAAAACCTGGGCCGGATGAGGAGCAAGTTCGATACCGCAACTGGTAAGCACATCACGGAGGCTGTGATCATTAATCTGTCTACACTCGCCTAGATGCCTGGAACAGAAAATCTCTGTCAACGGGGGCGCTGACCTCCCGTCGACTCAAGTAAACGGCCGCAAACTCACAGGAATCGCCTCCTGTGGTTTAATTGCGGCCTTTTCTTCGTCCCTCCTCGCCTACACCAAGGAACACTGTCATGAGTCAGCTCAACGCAACCAAAGTCCTGGTCATTGGTTACGTCTGGCCCGAGCCCCGTTCTTCAGCGGCCGGTGGGCACGTCATGCAAATCCTTGAAACATTCTTGCAGCAAGGCTGGGACGTCACCTTCAGTAGCCCGGCCGGCACCGGCGAACATCGGGCTGATCTGACGGCGTTGGGCATTCGTGAAATTCCGATTGAATTGAACAACAGCAGTTTCGACGACTTCGTCAGTGAACTTGCTCCGGACATAGTGCTGTTCGACCAGTTCATGATGGAGGAGCAGTTTGGCTGGCGGGTCGAAAAATACTGTCCCGATGCCCTGCGTGTCCTCGAGACATCGGATCTGCAAAGCTTGCGGCACGCCCGGCATCAGCGCCTCAAGGATCGCTTGAAGGTCAATGACGACAATAATGATTTCAGCGACTTGTTCGCGCCGGCGTTGCGCGAAGAGTTCGAACTGATGGCTGATACCGATCTCGCCAAACGGGAGATTGCTGCGCTGTACCGTTGCGACTTGAACCTGATGATCTCTGAAGTGGAGATCGAATTGCTGGTCGAGCAATTCAAGCTGCCGCGCAACTTGTTGCACTGGTGTCCGCTGATGGTCGAACCTGAGCTCGTGCCGCCGACAGCCTTTGAAGATCGGGCGCACTTTCTCAGCATCGGCAATTTTCGACATGCGCCGAACTGGGATGCGGTGCTCTGGATGAAAACAGCCATCTGGCCGTTGATCCGCGAGCAACTGCCCACGGCTCAGTTGCATATCTACGGTGCTTACACGCCCCCCAAAGCTACCGCGCTGCACAACCCGGCCCAGGGTTTTCATGTCATGAACTGGGCAGAAGATGCTTTGCAAGTGATGTCGGCGGCACGCATTTGTCTGGCGCCTCTACGCTTCGGTGCCGGTATCAAAGGCAAGATCGTCGACGCCATGTTATGTGGCACCCCCACGGTGACGACGCCCATCGGCGCCGAAGCCATGCATGGCAATCATCCCTGGCCTGGGACCGTGGCCCGCACGGCACGGGAACTGGCTGACTGTGCGGTGCGGCTGTATAAGGATGAAGCGCTTTGGGCGCAGGCCCAATCCCACGGGCAGAGGTTGCTGGCCGATCGATATAAAATGTCGGAACATGGCCCGGCATTGATCAAGAAGTTGTTGCACTGCCAACAGCACTTGACTCAACTTAGACGCGATAACTTTACCGGTAGTATGTTGCGCCATCACCACCATAAAAGTACGCAATACATGGCGCAATGGATTGAGGCGAAAAACCGAAACCCCGCCTAAGTTACACACAACTAAATACACACATCTTGCATTATCACGACAATTGATCACCCCTCTCTTTCCCTTTATAAATTCTTGACCGAAGTGGGTGGCAGTCACTCACTTCGGCCAACCAACAACACCTATCAAACTATGCAAGGAAGCATTAAATGGACAACATTGTTCAGAACAACTACGCATTTAGAAACTGGATGGGCGCCACGCCGGCGATTGATACTTTGTCGCTCGCCGAATTGACACTGCCAGGCACCCATAACGCCGGCAGCGACTGGAAGGCATCCTGGCCGCTGATCCCAGGCGCCCATTGGCTGGCGTGTCAGCACGAATCGTTTTACTCGCAACTGCGCCATGGTTCCCGAGTGCTTGACATCCGTTTGACGTATGACGCCAGTGCGCCGGGGCTCGGCAAGTTCTGCATTCATCACAACGGCTACCGTAACGGCCGCACGTTTGGGCACCTTGTCAAAGACGTAGAAATATTTCTGCAAGAAAACCCCAATGAATTCATCATCCTGGATTTTCATGAGTTGAATGGGGATACCTTTGATTACGCTTACTTCAATAAGATGATGATCCATTTCCTTGGATACCGCTTGATTCCCAACCAAAATCGCTCGTTGAGCATCGGCCAACTCAAACGTCTCAGCGACAGCCAACGCGTTGTGGTTGCTGCGCCTTGGCACTGGGCAATTGACAAGAACGTGTTCATTCAGCAAATCGAGCACAAATGGTCTGGCAACGGCCTCACCAGTGCCTCCGAGTTGGAACAGCACATTATAAAAGTGCTGAAATTCCCGCCAGGCACATGGGCACCATGGTCCCTGTCCGCGACCAGTTATAGCGCTCTCGGTGGTCCGGTAGATATTCACGATGAGCTTAATTCGTGGTTTGACCCGAATAAAAGCGACTGGGCAACACGGTGCAACATTATCAATGTCGACTTTATTGAAGAAAGCAACATCGTTTCGTATTGCCTGACCGCAAACCTGAGTAAAGCGGCCAAGCGCGCCAACTAGCGCCGAGCCATTAAAGGGTTAATTCTTATGCAAGTATTTCCGTGACTGGCAATGCAGTCGCGCACTTCTATGCTGGGTCATGAAAGCCTTTCTACGCAGGCGAGCAATAGAGGTATGGCACGCAGCCACACCCGAAACATGGACCTCGTCCCCTCCATGGAGGGGACGAGTCTACGACAAGGAACTGTCATGACCCATAACGCAGTAATCACGCTGGATAAACAAAAATGGATGAGTAATGCCCTCGACATCGATCGTATAAAACTGACTGATGTTATCTGGCCCGGCGCCCATAACGCCGGCATGGATAAACAGGCGCCTAATTATGAGGTGGTCGTCGGCAACTGGACGACATGTCAAAACGGTTCATTTGCATGGCAATTGTCCAATGGCGCACGGGCATTCGATATCCGCCTGGGCTACACCGAGGGGGCTGAGCAGTCGATTTTCTATTTCCATCACCATGGATATCAATCACATCGGGTTCTCGATGAACTCATCAGCGCAGTTTCATCTTTCCTGGACCGAAACCCGGATGAATTCGTGGTTTTGGACTTTCATCAGCTAGGGGACGGTAACAATCGCTTTGACTATCAGAAACTCAATGAGCTTCTGGTCAGCCAACTCGGACAGCGAGTGATACCGCCCGACAACGCCACAAAAACGATCGGCGAGCTCAAGCGGATCAGTGCTCTGCGCCGGGTGATATTAGCGGCGCCCGTACGGCGGGAACTGGATGAGAATTATTTCTGGCCGCGTATTGCACACAAGTGGATCAACAAGCGGTTTACCGACACCGAGGATTTGAAAACCCATATTTCCAACACACTCAAAGACGCGCCATACGAAACATTTTTATGGTCGTTATCGGCCACCAGCTACGCGTTTCTGGGAGGGCCTCAAGACATCAAAAACCACATCAATGACTGGTTCAATCCCACCCGGGACTGGGTCACGCGCTGCAGCATCATCAATACCTACTTTTTCGACGAATCCGAAATCGTTCGTTACTGCTGGAGTGCCACCAGCATGAAAGCGGTATACGGTGATGCCTTGCATGCCCCCGCCTGAGCACAGTCGCGTTGCAAGCTGGCCTTAGGCGCCCCGAAAGAGGCATGATCAAGAGGCGATAACAATAAAAGCGCCCTGACATGACCCGAACAGCCAGAGTCACCGATCCTTCCTACGAATTGATGGACGACCACAACGGGTTGTCCATCATCTATCGCCAACACGGATTCCCCTGCCCCCTGGTGCGCTGGCATTTCCACAAGGAATACGAACTGCACTTGATCATCGCCAGCTCCGGCAAGGTGTTCATCGGTGACTACATCGGTAACTTCTACCCGGAAACACTGTTCCTGACCGGCCCCAACCTGCCCCACAACTGGATCAGCCAGGTGGCCGAAGACGAAGTGGTGCCCGAGCGCGACATGCTGGTCAATTTCACTGACGAGCTGTTCGAAAGTGGCCATCAGGTATTCGCCGAACTCAAGACAATTGCGCCCTTGCTGGAGCGCGCGCAGTACGGCATCGAGTTTCGCTGCAAGCGCACCATACGCCAGGCCATGACCTTGATGCAGCGCATCGCCGACACCCAAGGCATGACCCGGCTCGGGTATTTTTTCATTCTGCTGGAGTTGCTGGCGGCGTCCGATGACTACCAGTTGCTGTCCGGTGCCACAACGCCGCAATTGGCCGATGAACACAATATCGACCGTACCAACCGGGCGGTGGATTACATCTTTGCCCATTACGCCAGGGATTTAACGCTGGAAGAGGTGGCCGAGCATCTGGGCCTGAAGCCGACCTACTTCAGCCGAGTGTTCAAACAGGCCACCGGACGCTGCTTCATCGAGTTCGTCAATCGCCTGCGCATCAGCAAATCCTGCGAGCTGCTGGCCGATGGCGACAAAACGGTGACCGATGTGTGTTTCGAGTCGGGCTTCAACAACATTTCCAACTTCAACCGGCGTTTTCAGCAACTCAAGGGCATGACGCCGTCGCACTACCGGCGGCTGGCGGTGCAACGGTTGACTGAGCAAAACCTCGGCTGATTTTTAGATCTCCTTCGCGGGCAAGCCTCGCTTTTGCAGGAGCGAGGTTTACCCGCGAAGAGGCCGATGAAACCTGTACAAATTCAATGACCGCTCGCCTCTGCAAAGCCTGTCCTTGCATCTCCCCCGCCAAAGCCCAGTGCAAAAAAGTATCGATCACAGTGCGATGGATGATTTGTCAGCCTGTCAATTGAAGGCTGTAATCGCTGCACATTCTTCCCTCCGCAGGAAGACACAAAAACAATAACTGTCCTTCTGTAACCCCCGGGTGCAGAAAAGGAGTGCACGATGCAACCTTCGGTAAAAGCTCTGCTTGCCCTCACCTGCATGACCCTCAGCAGCGTCAGCCTCGGCGCTCAGACCCTGACCATCGCCACCGTCAACAACAGCGACATGATCCGCATGCAAAAGCTCTCGAAAACCTTCGAAGCTGAGCATCCGGACATCAAACTCAATTGGGTGGTGCTTGAAGAAAACGTCCTGCGCCAACGCCTGACCACCGACATCGCCACCCAGGGCGGGCAGTTTGATGTGTTGACCATCGGCATGTACGAAGCCGCACTCTGGGGTGCCAAGGGTTGGCTGGAACCGATGAAGGACTTGCCGGCCAACTACGCCCTCGACGACGTTTTCCCTTCGGTGCGTGAAGGTCTTTCGGTCAAGGGCTCGCTCTATGCCCTGCCGTTCTACGCTGAAAGCTCCATCACCTATTACCGCACCGACCTGTTCAAGGACGCCGGGCTGACCATGCCGGAACGCCCGACCTGGGAACAGATCGGCGAATTCGCCAGCAAACTCACCCATAAAGATAAAGAACAGTACGGCATCTGCCTGCGTGGCAAGGCTGGCTGGGGCGAAAACATGGCGCTGATCACCACTGTCGCCAACGCCTATGGCGCGCGCTGGTTCGATGAGAAATGGCAGCCGGAATTCACCGGTGCTGAGTGGAAAAATGCACTGAATTTCTACGTCGACACCATGAAAAAGTCCGGCCCGCCCGGCGCATCGAGCAACGGTTTCAATGAGAACCTGGCGCTGTTCAACAGCGGCAAATGCGCGATCTGGGTCGATGCCAGTGTGGCCGGCTCGTTCGTGACCGACAAAACCCAGAGCAAAGTCAGCGACCACGTCGGCTTTACTTACGCACCGCATCAGGTCACCGACAAAGGTTCGGCCTGGCTGTATTCGTGGGCACTGGCTATCCCCACCAGTTCCAAGGCCAAGGAAGCGGCGAAAACCTTCAGCGCCTGGGCCACGTCCAAGGAGTACGGAGCCCTGGTCGCGGAAAAAGACGGCATCGCCAACGTGCCACCAGGCACTCGCGCCTCGACCTACACCGAGGCTTACATGAATGCCGCGCCGTTCGCCAAGGTGACGCTGGAATCGCTGAAAGCCGCGGACCCGAGCCAACCGTCGCAAAAGCCCGTGCCCTACATCGGTATCCAACTGGTAACCATTCCTGAATTCCAGGCCGTGGGCACCCAGGTCGGCAAGCTGTTCTCGGCGGCGCTGATCGGCCAGACCACGGTCGACCAGGCCCTGACCGCCGCCCAGTCAACCACCGAACGTGAAATGAAGCGCGCCGGTTATCCCAAATAACCAGCGCCCCCATGTGGGAACAGGTTTGTGTGGCGAGGGGGCTTGCCCCCGTTCGGCTGCGAAGCAGTCGCAAAGTGTTTTTGGGGCCGCTTCGCGACCCAGCGGGAGCAAGCTCCCTCACCACACAAGCCTCGCCCCTACAGTTGATCTTCATTTGTCTGTTCCCAATCGGTTCTGATCGCCATGAATACTTCAACCACTGTCAAAGCTCACATGGACATCCCGCAACCGGTGCGTAAAAGCCGGTTGACCAACCCCGGCTGGTTTCTGGTCAGCCCCTCGGTGGCGTTGCTGCTGCTGTGGATGATCGTGCCGTTGGGCATGACCATTTACTTTTCGATGATCCGCTACAACCTGCTCTACCCCGGCGAAAACGAATTCGTGGGGCTGGAGAACTTCAGCTACTTCCTGAGCGATTCGGGTTTCCTGCCCGGCGCAACCAATACCCTGTTGCTGGTGGGCAGTGTGTTGCTGATCAGCGTGGTGTTCGGCGTGTTGATCAGCGCGTTGCTGGAGGCCAGTGAGTTTCTCGGTCGCGGCATCGTGCGGGTGATGTTGATCTCGCCGTTCTTCATCATGCCCACCGTCGGTGCACTGATCTGGAAGAACCTGATCTTTCACCCGGTCTCGGGAATTCTCGCCTACATCTGGAAGCTGTTCGGCGCGCAGCCGGTGGACTGGCTGGCGCACTACCCGCTGCTGTCGATCATCATCATTGTGTCCTGGCAATGGCTGCCCTTCGCGATCCTGATCCTGATGACTGCCATGCAGTCCCTCGACCAGGAACAAAAGGAAGCCGCGCGCCTGGACGGTGCCGGCCCGATCGCCATCTTCTGGCACCTGACCTTGCCGCACCTGGCGCGGCCGATTGCGGTGGTGGTGATGATCGAAACCATCTTCCTGCTGTCGGTGTTCGCCGAAATCTTCACCACCACCAACGGTGGCCCCGGTTACGCCTCGACCAACCTCGCCTACCTGATCTACAACCAGGCGCTGGTGCAGTTCGACGTCGGCATGGCCTCCGCCGGTGGCTTGATCGCGGTGGTGATTGCCAACATCGCGGCCATCGTGCTGGTGCGCATGATCGGCAAAAACCTGACAGACAAAGCCTGAGGCCCGCGCCATGACTCTTCAACAATCCCGTCGTCTGCAAAGCCTGCTGCTCGGCACCCTGGCCTGGGCCATCGCGATCCTGATTTTCTTCCCGATCTTCTGGATGGTGCTGACCAGTTTCAAGACCGAAATCGACGCCTTCGCCACGCCACCGCAGTTCATCTTCACGCCGACGCTTTCGAACTACCTGCACATCAACGAGCGTAGCGATTACTTCAGCTTCGCCTGGAACTCGGTGGTGATTTCCTTCAGCGCCACCGCTTTGTGCCTGCTGATCGCGGTGCCGGCCGCCTATTCCATGGCGTTCTACGAAACCCAGCGCACCAAAGGCACGCTGCTGTGGATGCTCTCCACCAAGATGCTGCCGCCAGTGGGCGTGCTGATGCCGATCTACTTGTTGGCCAAGAGCTTTGGCCTGCTGGATACGCGAATCGCGCTGATCGTGATCTACACGCTGATCAACCTGCCGATCGTGGTCTGGATGGTTTACACCTACTTCAAAGACATCCCCAAGGACATCCTCGAAGCCGCACGCCTGGACGGCGCCACCCTGTGGCAGGAAATGGTCCGGGTGCTGCTGCCGATCGCCAAGGGCGGCCTGGCTTCCACGGTGTTGCTGTCGCTGATCCTGTGCTGGAACGAGGCGTTCTGGTCGCTGAACCTGACCTCGTCCAAAGCCGCGCCACTGACCGCACTGATCGCCTCTTACTCAAGCCCCGAAGGTTTGTTCTGGGCCAAGTTGTCGGCGGTGTCGACCCTGGCTTGCGCGCCGATCCTGATCTTCGGCTGGATCAGCCAGAAACAGCTGGTCCGCGGCCTGTCGTTTGGCGCCGTGAAATAGCCCTCAAAGAATAAACATAAAGGAGCGCCATCATGGCCAACCTGAAAATCAAAAATCTGCAAAAAGGCTTCGAAGGTTTTTCCATCATCAAAGGCATCGACCTGGAAGTGAACGACAAGGAATTCGTGGTGTTCGTCGGCCCGTCGGGTTGCGGCAAGTCCACCCTGCTGCGGCTGATCGCCGGCCTTGAAGAAGTCAGCGGCGGCACCATCGAGCTCGATGGCCGCGACATCACCGAAGTCAGCCCGGCCAAGCGCGACCTGGCGATGGTGTTCCAGACCTACGCCCTGTACCCGCACATGAGCGTGCGTAAAAACATGTCGTTCGCCCTCGACCTGGCCGGTGTAGCGAAAGCCGAAGTCGAGAAGAAGGTCGGCGAAGCAGCGCGCATCCTGGAGCTCGGGCCGATGCTCGAACGTAAACCGAAACAGCTGTCTGGCGGTCAGCGTCAGCGCGTAGCGATCGGCCGGGCCATCGTGCGTAACCCGAAAATTTTCCTGTTCGACGAACCGCTGTCCAACCTCGACGCCGCCCTGCGGGTGCAAATGCGCCTGGAACTGTTGCGCCTGCACAAAGAACTGCAAGCCACCATGATCTACGTGACCCACGATCAGGTCGAAGCCATGACCATGGCCGACAAAGTCGTCGTGCTCAATGGCGGTAAGATCGAGCAGGTCGGTTCGCCACTGGACCTGTATCACCAGCCGGCCAACCTGTTTGTCGCAGGTTTTCTCGGCACACCGAAAATGGGCTTCCTCAAAGGCAAAGTCACCCGTATTGAAAGCCGGGGCTGCGAAGTGCTGCTGGACGCCGGCACCCGCATCACTCTGCCGCTGAGCGCGGCCAACCTGAGCGTCGGCGGCGCGGTGACCCTGGGCATTCGCCCGGAACACCTGGAGTTGGCGCAACCTGGCGACTGCACGTTGCAAGTCACCGCCGATGTCAGCGAACGTTTGGGCAGCGACACCTTCTGCCATGTGCTGACGTCGTCCGGCGAAGCGTTGACCATGCGCGTTCGCGGCGATCTGGCCAGCCGTTATGGCGAAACCCTGAGCCTGCACCTGGACGCCGAACACTGCCATTTATTCGATGCCGACGGCGTGGCGCTGACCCGTCCACTGCGCGCCGCAGCCTGATATCAGAGAACATGCGATGAAACTGAATAAATCCAACCTCAACCGCCTCGCCCCCGAGGTGGCCCTGCCCGCCTACACCCTGAGCGACACCCGCCAGGGCATCGCGCACATTGGCGTCGGCGGTTTCCACCGCGCACATCAGGCGTACTACACCGACGCCTTGATGAACACCGGCGAAGCACTGGACTGGGCCATCTGCGGGGTTGGCCTGCGCGCCGAAGACCGTCGTGCCCGGGACGATCTCAAAGAACAGGATTACCTGTTCACCTTGTTTGAACTCGGCGATACCGACGACACCGAAGTGCGAGTCATCGGCGCGATCCGCGACATGCTGCTGGCCGAAGACGGCGCCGAGGCGCTGATCGATAAACTGGCCAGCCCCGAGATCCGCATCGTCTCGCTGACCATCACCGAGGGCGGCTACTGCATCGACGACAGCAACGGCGAGTTCATGGCGCATCTGCCACAGATCCAGCACGACCTGAGCAATCCGAACACGCCGAAAACCGTGTTCGGCTTCCTCTGCGCCGCGCTGGCCAAACGGCGTGCCGCCGGCACGCCCGCGTTCACGCTGATGTCCTGCGATAACCTGCCGCACAACGGCGCGGTGACCCGCAAAGCCTTGCTCGCATTCGCCGCCCTGCGCGATGCCGACCTGCGCGACTGGATCGAGCGCAACGTCAGCTTCCCCAACGCCATGGTCGACCGCATCACGCCGATGACCAGCATCCAGCATCGCCTGCAATTGCACGACAAACACAGCATTGACGACGCCTGGCCAGTGGTCTGCGAACCGTTTGTGCAGTGGGTGCTGGAAGATAAATTCGTCAATGGTCGCCCGGCCTGGGAAAAAGTCGGCCTGCAGTTCACCGACGACGTCACGCCTTACGAAGAGATGAAGATCAAACTGCTCAACGGTAGTCACCTGGCCCTGACTTATCTGGGTTTTTTGAAGGGTTACCGCTTCGTTCACGAAACCATGAACGACCCGCTGTTCGTGCGCTACATGCGCGCCTACATGGACCTGGACGTGACGCCGCAACTGGCGCCGGTGCCGGGCATCGATTTGACCGAGTACAAAAACACCCTGGTGGCGCGCTTCTCCAATCAGGCGATTGCCGATCAACTGGAGCGGGTGTGTTCGGACGGCTCATCGAAGTTTCCGAAATTCACCGTGCCGACCCTCAACCGCTTGATCGCCGACGGCCGCGAGACCAAACGTGCGGCGCTGGTGGTGGCGGCCTGGGCGCTGTACCTCAAAGGCGTGGATGAGAACGGTCAGACCTATGCAATTCCGGATCCGCGGGCGGCGTTCTGTCAGGCGCTGGTGGCCGATGATGCATTGATCACCCAGCGGCTGCTGGAGGTTGAGGAGATTTTCGGCACGGCGATTCCGCGTTCGCCAGAGTTCGTCGCGGCGTTCGAGTGGTGCTGTAACAGCTTGCGGGAAGTTGGCGTGACGCAGACGCTCGAACGAGTGCTGGCCGTCTGATTATTCCCACGCTCTGCGTGGGAATGCAGCCCGGGACGCTCCGCGTCCCATCCAGAAGCGGACGCAGAGCGTCCATTGATGCATTCCCACGCAGAACGTGGGAACAATCTTCGGTAGGGTGTTTCCATGGCAAACCAACAACTATTCCTGGGCATCGACTGCGGCACCCAAGGCACCAAAGCCGTGATCCTCGACGCACACAGCGGTCAGGTCCTCGGTCAGGGCGCTGCTGTCCACAGCCTCATCAGCGGCCCCAATGGCCGTCGCGAGCAAGACACTGCCCAGTGGCTGGAAGCCTTTACCCAGGCCACCCGTCGCGCGTTGCTCGCCGCGGATGTCGATGGTCAGGCCATCCTCGGCATCGGCGTTTCCGGCCAGCAGCATGGTCTGGTGCCGCTCGACGATCACGGCCAGGTACTGCGCCCGGCCAAGCTCTGGTGCGATACCGAATCCACCCCGGAGAATGATCGTCTACTGGCTCATCTGGGCGGTGAAAAAGGCTCCCTGGAGCGCCTCGGCATCGTTATCGCGCCGGGCTACACCGTGTCCAAGCTGCTCTGGACCAAAGAACAACACCCGGAAATTTTCGCCCGCATCGCCCGCATCCTGCTGCCCCATGACTACCTCAACTATTGGCTTACCGGCCGCAGTTGCAGCGAGTACGGCGATGCGTCGGGCACTGGCTATTTCAACGTACGTACGCGCCAGTGGGACTTGCAACTGCTGCGCGACATCGACCCCAGCGGGCGCCTGCAAGCCGCGCTCCCGGAGCTGATCGATGCCCACCAGCCGGTCGGTACGATCCTGCCGGGCATCGCCGAGCATTTGGGCATCAACCCCAAGGCCCTGGTCTCCAGCGGCGGTGGCGACAACATGATGGGCGCGATCGGCACCGGCAACATCAAGCCCGGCGCGATCACCATGAGCCTCGGCTCTTCGGGGACGGTCTACGCCTATGCCGAGCAAGCGCACGTCAGTCCGGACGCCTCGGTGGCGACGTTCTGTTCCTCCAGCGGCGGCTGGTTGCCCCTGATCTGCACCATGAACCTGACCAATGCCACCGGCGCGATTCGCGAGTTGTTCGAACTGGATATCGAGCAGTTCAACGCCCTGGTCGAACACGCGCCGATTGGTGCTGAAGGCGTGTGCATGCTGCCGTTCCTCAATGGCGAACGCGTTCCCGCCCTGCCCCATGCCAGCGGCAGCCTGCTGGGGTTGACCATGACCAACCTGACCCGGGCCAATCTGTGCCGCGCCGTGGTGGAAGGCACCACCTTCGGTTTGCGTTACGGGCTGGACCTGCTGCGCCACAATGGCTTACAAAGCCGCGGCATCTGCCTGACCGGCGGCGGCTCGAAGAGCCCGGTGTGGCGGCAAATCGTCGCCGACATCATGAATACGCCAGTGATTTGTACCGAACAGAGCGAGGCCGCGGCGCTTGGCGCAGCGATTCAGGCAGCGTGGTGCAAGTCTTGGGCAAACGGCCACGAAGACAGCCTGGCGGACTTGTGCGAGCGCTGCGTGAAGCTCGACCTGGCCAGTGAAACCCTGCCGATTGCAGAAAATGTACAGGCCTGTCAGCAGGCCTACGAACGCTATCAACAGCATGTCGCAACCCTTTAAAGAGCGAGCAACTATGTATCTGGTGTGTGGTGAAGCGCTATTCGATTTCTTCAGCGAAGACGATGCCAGCGGCCTGGCATCCAAAGTGAATTTCAAGGCAATTGCCGGCGGCTCGCCGTTCAACGTTGCAGTGGGGTTGCGCCGCTTGGGCGTGGATGCCGCGCTGTTTGCCGGACTGTCGACCGACTACCTCGGCCGCCGCTTGCAGCAAGTGCTGCAGGATGAAGGCGTGCGCCCGGATTACCTCGTGGACTTCGCCGCGCCGACCACGCTGGCGATGGTCGCGGTCGGTGCCAACGGCTCGCCTCACTACAGCTTTCGCGGCGAAGGCTGCGCGGATCGGCAGTTGAGCCTTGCTCATCTGCCGCAACTGGGGCCTGAAGTGCGCGGCTTGCACATCGGCTCGTTCTCGCTGGTGGTGCAACCGGTTGCCGATACCTTGCTGGCGCTGGTGCAGCGCGAAAGTGGCAAACGCCTGATCAGCCTCGACCCGAACGTGCGCCTGAATCCCGAGCCGAACATCGAGTTGTGGCGTTCACGGATCGCCACCCTGGTGGAGCTTGCCGACCTGATCAAGGTCAGCGACGAAGATTTGAGCCTGCTGTATCCCGAGCAGGATCCGCAGCGCGTGATCGAAGGCTGGCTGGAGCATCGTTGTCAGTTGGTGTTCCTGACCCGTGGCGGTCAGGGGGCGACGGTGTTCAGCCGGGCTCATGGCACATGGTCGGTGCCGGCCTGTTCGGTGAAGATTGCCGACACCGTTGGGGCTGGCGATACCTTCCAGGCGGCGCTGATTACCTGGCTGACCGAGCAGCAGCTGGATTCGGTTGCGGGTGTGCAGCGGCTCAGCCGTGAGCAGATTGACGGGATGCTCAGGTTTGCGGTGAGTGCCGCCGCGTTGACCTGCAGCAAGACCGGGCCGGATTTGCCGTATCGGCGGCAGTTGAGCTGAAATACACCCCCCATACCTCCTCTACTATGGCGGGTCCTGATTTCAGGGCCTGCCGCAGGACTTGAATAAAAGACAGCTTGCATATCTTGCTTCATTGGGCGCTACATCTTTTCTCCCATTATATTTTTTAGATATAGTCTTATTGCAATTTAAAAAATAAAACCCGTACAAAAGATAAGCGGTCATTGACAGCTTTATATTTTTTACACCTGAGAAAATTTATAGCGATTTATACTTGCAACTATTCCAAAAAAATAATCACATGCAGCCAACTACAACCAGTTAGTTACTTGACCGCTACATACCTTCAACTAGTATCTTTTCCACGCACGGCGCAGGTAAGGACAATTGCTGTGCGAATCCTTATACCACCACAACAGGAAAAGGAACTCCAACATGGAAAGTGTCGCTATCTCAGCTGCCCAAATTAACTGGAACGGCGGACAACGCATTACGCTCACCGCAGGTGATACAGCCACCTGTACCGCGCTTAGCCCAGGCCAACTGTATGGGATCTTTATCTATAACTCCGCGCAAAATGACAACAACTCGACTGTCTCCGTGAACTGGAGCAACAGCCAGCCGCCCGTACCGATCACGGTGCCTGGCACCACGGCCAATGCAGGCCTGGCATCGTTGGGTTTTGTCTCGGGCACCGATACTCAAACCGTTTCGGTCTCACTGTCCAGCAACGCCGGTAAATCACAGGTCGAAATCTGGCTGGGAAGTGTCAGCATGCCGACCAACACATCGGGGCTCAGCAACTATCCGCTGCCGGCCGATGGTGAGCAGCATCCGTTCAACAAGTACACCCGCTACTATGCGGTCCCTCCATCGAAATGGATGAACCTGACGATCACCAGCACCATTACACAGTTCCTCTCTTGCCAGTTCCGTGAGGCGCAAGCGACCGTGTTCGTCGTCAACGAGACGTCGAACGGCCTGCTCTCCGGCCAGGTCACCACGATCGGGCCTACTGCAAGTGAAGTTGGGGCCGTCAAGATCAGTTACTCGCAGATTCAGAGTATTTCCAATAATCTGCAAGGCGACGGTACGCAGTGGGTCTGGATGGATGCTGACAGCCAGCAAAACTCTCAGAGCGCGACCATTTCCCTGCAATCGCTTTGAATTTATTGGCTGAGTCATAAACGAAGGCCCCATCTGTGGGGCCTTCTTTTTTATATGGCGTAGCGGTCAATTGCCTCGAAAAGTGCCTGTATTCATCGTGCAAAACCTCAGCTATAGGGGAAAGCCCTACAAGCGTCAGGCCCCTGACCTACGGCATTTTCGCCTTGAACATGGCCATTTAATACTGCACCATCCGCCCCCTGCTTTTTCAAAGGACGGAATTCAAGGCATGCTGGACGCAAACGCAATCCATATCTCCCTCACCCTCGAAGGCGTTTCCGTCGACCTTCAGGTGCTCAGCTTCATCGGCCGCGAGGCCCTCAACCAGCCGTTCTGTTTCGACATCGAACTGGTCAGCACCCGCCCCGACCTGAAACTCGAAGAGCTGCTGCACAAGCCCGGTTGTCTGACCTTCGGCGCCACCGGCCAAGGCAAAATCCACGGACTGGTGTACCGCATCGAGCAAGGCGATTCCGGCAAGAGCCTGACCCGCTACAGCATCAGTCTGGTGCCGCAACTGGCCTACCTGCGCCACAACCACGACCAACAGATTTTCCAGCAACTCAGCGTACCGAAGATCATCGCCCAGGTCCTCGAAGCCCGCGGCATTCTGGCCGACGCCTACAGTTTCCAGCTCGGCGCGATCTACCCGGAGCGCGTGTACTGCGTGCAGTACGACGAATCCGACCTGCATTTCATCCAGCGCCTGTGCGAAGAGGAAGGCATCCATTTCCACTTCCAGCACTCGGCCAGTGGCCACAAACTGGTGTTCGGCGATGACCAGACGGTGTTCCGCAAACTGGCGCCGGTGAGCTACCAGCAGGACTCCGGCATGGCCGCCGAGAAGACGGTGATCAAGCGCTTCAACCTGCGCTTGGAAACCCGCACCACCCGCGTCAGCCGCCGCGACTACGACTTCGAAAAACCCCGGCTGCTGCCGGAAAGCGCAGCCAAAAGCGCGTTCGCCCCGGACCTCGAAGACTACGACTACCCCGGCCGTTTCACCGACCGCGCGCGCGGCAAGCAACTGGCGACCCGCGCCCTGGAACGTCATCGCAGCGACTACCAACTGGCCGAAGGCAAAGGTGACGAGCCAACTCTGGTCAGCGGCCACTTCCTGGCCCTCAGCGAACACCCGCGCGCCGAATGGAACGACCTGTGGCTGCTGCTGGAAATCGTCCACGAGGGCAAACAGCCGCAAGTGCTTGGCGAGAACATCACCAGCGACGTCACCGACAGCAAGGACGATTTCCATCAGGGCTACCGCAACCGCTTCCTCGCCACCCCGTGGGACGCCCATTACCGCCCAGCCCTGGAACACCCGAAACCGCAAGTGCTGGGCAGCCAGACCGCCATCGTCACCGGCCCGCCGGGGGAAGAAATCCACTGCGATGAATACGGCAGGGTCAAGGTGCAATTCCACTGGGACCGCGACGGCCAGGCCGACGACAAGACCAGCTGCTGGCTACGCGTCGCCAGCGGCTGGGCCGGCAACGCCTACGGCGGCATCGCCATCCCACGAGTCGGCATGGAAGTGCTCGTCACCTTCCTCGAGGGCGACCCCGACCAACCGCTGATCACCGGCTGCCTGTACCACAAGGAAAACGTCGTCCCCTACGACCTGCCGGCGAACAAGACCCGCAGCACCTTCAAAACCCTCAGCTCGCCGGGCGGCAAGGGCTACAACGAGTTTCGCATCGAAGACAAAAAAGGCGCGGAACAGATCTACCTGCACGCCCAGCGCGACTGGGATGAAAACATCGAACACGACCAGAAGATCCGCGTCGGCAATGAACGGCACGACACGGTCGAGGCCAATGTGTTCAGCGAGTTCAAGGTGGAAGAGCACCGGATTACCCATCTGGACCGCAAGACCGAAGCACGGGCGGATGATCACCTCACCGTGGGCGTGACCCAGCATGTGAAGGTCGGCACGGCGCAGTTTGTCGAGGCCGGTCAGGAGATTCACTACCACGCTGGGGAAAAGGTGGTGGTCGAGGGTGGCATGGAGCTGACCGCCAAGGCTGGCGGCAGCTTTGTGAAGATTGATGCGGGGGGTGTGACGATTAGTGGGGCTGAGGTGAAAGTGAATTCCGGGGGGGCTCCCGGCGCTGGTTCGGGTATTCAGATTCTCGACCCCGTCATCCCCTGGGCCGCCGCCAAAGACAAGGCCGGTGCCCTGCTCGTCCCGGCCGCCGTGCAAATGGCCATGGCCAAAGCCGCCCGAGCTGCCGGCGACATCCGCTGCCCGATTTGCGAAGCCTGCCGTGAAGGCAAATGTGATTTGGGGGCAACAGCATGAGCGACGCACTGAACAACTGGCTTGGCGAACAAGCAAAACTCAATCGCGTCCTGATCCTGGCCCTCGACAGCCTCGCCGAACCGAACCCCGTCACCTCGCTCTACAGCGCAGGCCTGATGCAGCGCTCGGTGCAACTCTATCGACGCACCCAATACGCCGAGTTCGCCGCCATCAGCCCGTGGCTGACCGAACTGCACAACCCCGGCACCGATGCCTTTCGCCAACTGCTGGACGACCCACAGCGCAACTGGGGCTGGATCGGCAGCATGGACAAGGCCGACCTCGACGGCCTGACCCAACACTGGCAAGCGCGAATGGTGATTGAGGAAGACGGCGAACGTTCGTTGTTCCGTTTTCAGGACAACCGCGTGATAGCTCGCTGCCTCGCCAACCTGAGCGAAGCCGAACGCCCCTTGCTGCTGGGCCCGATCAGCAGCGTGCTGTATTGGGACGAGGAGCAGTGGAAAAGCGCGGATAACGCCAGGCCCGGCATGTACCCGGTGCCAAACCCCGCGCCGTGGATGCGAATTCCAAACTCGCCGGAGCGCACGCGCGGCATCTTGCGCGAGAACCTGAAACGCTGGTTGTTGGTGTACCACATCGAGGCCGCCGCCAAACTCTCCGAAACCCGCAACGTCCGCGAATGGCTGGAAGAACAGATGGACCTGCTTGAGGCCTGGCAATGGAACACGCCGGAACAGCGCGAGTTCATGCTCAGCCTGAGGCTTGATCCCAAGTGCGCGGACGATGTGGCCTGGCAGCCGCTGCCGGATGAGACGCCAGAGCAACATTTTGCGCGGTGTCAGCGGGTGTTTGATGCGCAGCTGGGTCAGTCAGAGCGTGGGTGAGGTGGAGGGGTCTGACGCAACCTTTTCGGGACGTTTGCTTTGGTTGTTCGCTGTTGCGGGTGTCATGGCGGTTTCTGGTTGTTCGGTTAGATCTGCTGACAGTTTTACGCTGGTGACCGAATTACCGCCGGGGTTCAGCATTAAAGGTGAGGCGTCTTATGTGCCTAGAACGGGAGAGGCTTGTACGGTCCCTCCTCGAAAAGGCAGGAACTATCCGGGTTTGAAGTTTTTTGAGCAGAAGCTGAGTAACGATGCACAAACGGCGCGTTTCGAAGTTCCGCTGACGAGCAAGGAAGGTGGTTGTCCTTTGGTGCTGGATAGCTTTGGCTATGAGGTTGACGCCAAATATGGTGCTGACTTCCGGAATGTAGGTAGGGCTCACACAGGGATCTCGTTCCGGGATGGAAATGCAAACAGTCCCGCTCCTCCCTCAGTCTTGGTATTACAGAAGCAGTGTCAATGGTTCTTTCGCACTGCAGGGCCTGACCGTTACATTGTAAAAATTCTGAAATGTAAATCTGTGGAAACGCCGGATCTGGCAAGTGACTCAGATATTAAAGGTCCCATGCAACGTGCTCAGTTTGCAGGCAAGACAATAAAAGTAATTTTCGCTATATCAAGCGAGGAAAGACCGGCCGTTGGTGACAACTGGGTGCAATTCCCCACTGGCTGGAAACGCTGCATGGGCGACAGCCTTGAGGATCCATACGCATTTTGTGATGGCAATAAAACAGATTTCAAACCCTTCAAAATGCCGGATGGACGTGATTGCACCGTCTATCCCAACTGCACTGAATAAGGACTTCATCATGGATACTCCCGACTTTTTCCGTTGCATTGCCCGCGTTGCAATCCTCAGTTTGGGAACGTTTGGGGTTACAGGTTGCTCGACGGCTCAACCCGACAGTTTCACGCTATTAACTGAACTCCCGCCTGAATTCCGCTTGAGAGGTGAAGCGTCATATATCCCTCGCACTGGAGAAACATGCACTGTTCCACACCCCGAGGAAAGAAACTATCCAGGCTTAAAATTCTTTGAGCAAGAGCTTAACAAGGATGCGCAAACTGCCAACTTTGAGGTCCCCTTAACCAGCAAGGCTGGAGGATGCCCTTTAGTATTGGATAGCTTTAGTTTCGAGGTTCAAGGCAAATATGGCGCAAAGCGACTAGATATCGGGAGAGACTATGCAGGTCTTTCATTCCAAGATGGAATCACCAACAACCAATCGCTCACATCACCAATAGTATTTCAGAACCAGTGCCAATGGTTATTTCGTACTATCGGAAAAAAGAATTACATCACGAAGATACTTAAATGCAAAATGGCAACTGATAAAACCCAGACAACCAGTCCAGTTATCGGTGGCGCTCTGCAACGTGACCAGCTCGCAGGAAAGACAGTAAAAGTAGTCTTCACCATGATAAACGAGGAAAAGCCAGCTATAGGCGATACTTGGATAAAATTTCCAACTGGCTGGAAACGCTGTAGGGGTGACAGCATCGAGGATCCCTACGCTTTCTGTGGTGACAATAAAACTGATTTCAAACCTTTCAAAATGCCGGATGGACGTGACTGCACCATCTACCCGGCTTGCACTGAATAAGGAAATTCATTTATGCCGGTTAAAAAACCAACACAACCGCTACTGAACGAAACTAAACCCGCCTGCCCACTCAGAGGCACATGGGTTAGTTTTCAACTAGTGGATGAGTCGGGAGATGGTAAGCCCTATGCCGGTCTCGCCTATAAACTTGTAGATAGCACAGAGCAAATCCATGAGGGAGTTCTAGATGCTGAAGGTTTTGCAAAAGTTGAAAACCATTATGAAGGACCAGTAGCCCTCACTATTGATAGCGCTTACAAAGGAGACGAAAAAAATTATAAGCTGCTGATGACCAGACCAAACTATCCACTAAAAATTACCGAGCTCCAGGTACGAGCCGAAAAAACCCGTTTCGTTCGAAAAGATGGTTTGCGCGTCGACAACAATCCTGCGAAAGCCAAAGCCGACCAGTTCTTTCACGTTGAAGTTCGACATCTTGTTGAAACAATTAGTCATTTACCTCCTGAATCCAAAAGTAAATACCCACCAAATCAAAATTTACTAAAGGTGATGGGCGACCTTGGTTTCGGACCGGAAAAGTCAAACTTATCAGGGGTCGCCCTTCTTCCCAACAAACACTCGACCCTAGAAGTTCGGCCACTACGTGCTTTTCGACCTATGTTTTCAAAAGATAACAAGTTCAACGCCTTGAACTTGTATCAGCTTTCTTTGTTTGCCAGCTTGAGCTACAGCAACTTCGGCCAAGAACCAGCCGAAAACCCTATCGACAAGGTATCATTCCCATTCGACCCGAGCGTTGGGTATATGTTTGGCAATAGCCTTGCCAGCTTCATAGAAACTTGGAAAGTCAACAAAGACCAAACAACTGCTTATTATCCACTTTATGAAGATGTACCTTATTCGAAGCGTTTCGAGATCCTGCCATTCGACCCCACGCTGTACAAACAAAACAAGCCTGACTCGAGTGTAAAGCAAGAGCACCCCGCCAAATGGCACTTCTTCGATGATGGTAAGATCAAAGGTGGCAGCGATACCCAAGCGTTCATAACTCACCACGACGAAATAATTCTGATCGCCGTCCGAGGAACCTTGGAAGGCGCAGACTTCATTCGGGATACTGATGCAGAGCAAGTTCCATTTGTGGAAGGTGTAGGTAAAGCACACCAAGGCTTTTACGACGCATTTAAAGCAATGAGCGAATTCATCAAAGTCTACCTCGATCAGTTTTACGCGGGCCAAAAGATCATTGTCTGTGGGCATAGCCTTGGTGGGGCGATCGCTACCTTGCTTGCAGAAGCATTACGACGTGATCCCAACGAATACGACGTCCTTCTCTACACCTACGGCTCCCCAAGAGCCGGCGACGCAGACTTCGTCAACGGCGCGGCAGAGTTGGCCCATCACCGCATGGTTAACAACAACGACCCGATCCCAAGTGTTCCCGCGCCCTGGATGAACACTCGCAAAAGTATCTGGGTGCCCGGCGTAATCATCAGTTTTGTCACCGCCCCTTTAGGCGCACTTATTTTCGCCATAGGCCTGTCGCGAACCGGCGGTTCGCCATATGAGCACCATGGTAATTTGCACCACTTCATGCCCGTCCACTTTAAAGGACGTGAGCAATCCGCAGTTCTCTGGGATCCAGGTTGCGACTCCATCGAAGAGGCCGCCTGCACCAAGGCATTGAAAAAGTTCGATGACTTGCCCGACCGTGCCGCTTTTGTGAAGCAACTGTTCCACATGAGCGATCACTTCATGGTGCCCTCCTACATTCCGTACGCCTGGGCAACATTGCGCCGCTGGCAACAAACCCAGGAAAGCGGAACCACGGTGGTGACCAAGACTGAGTACGATCAGGTCTACTACCAACTGCAAGAAATGCAGGACCGTTTGAAGACGAAGGAAGCTGAACTGAACAATGCCTTCCAATACGATCGTCAGGCAAGCCAGCGAGAAGCGAGTCTACTGAGAGCGGAAATAGGTCGGTTGAATACCGCCCGGCAACGGCTGCACGCCTTGAGCTTCCTTAAACTGACGCCCGAAGACATTTACGGCTCTGCCACTCAGGCGCCGGAACATAAAATCAACGTCGATCGCTGGATGGCGAAAAAAGAAAATACTGTCGAGGTCCAGCTCGCGATGATTCCTCAAGCGAGCAGCAGTGAACTGAGGACAGCTTAGTTTCCAGGACAGCAATGACTCGGTGTGTCCCGCAAACAAGCCAGCGACCATAACGGACTGGCTTGTTTGTCATGCTGTGGCGTCAGGCAGGCGCTTTCCAGCCCATCATCCGCTGCTGCGCAACCTGCAGCAGGTCGTAACCATCCTGAGTCAGCAGATAAAGCGCATGGGTAATGTGCGGGATGTCCTGAACATCACCGTGCTTGAAGCACAGGCAGTGGAGCGTTTCAAGTAACTGGCTGGAGGCTCGGATGCGCTGGAGGGCGGATTCGAGGATGTCTTGGGGATTGGCTTCAGTGTCGATCACCAAGGGATTTGAGTCGGTAAGGCCACTTTTAATTGAACGGTAGCGCTCGGGGAATGGGTTTATCGTTGGCATAGTAATTACTCGGCATTAATTTAGTAATCGCCAGCACCGTGACCAAACGATGGGTGGCGGCTGTGCACAGGCTTGGTCAACCGATAACGCCAAATCGGCTCGCCCGAAGGCGTCCCGCACACAGCCGCCATTACAACGCAATACGAGACGTAGAAGTCCGCAGTGCGAATGAGGGCACAAATATGTGCGACGTTAACAGGTGACCAAACCTGTTCGCTGATTTTGCAGCGACGCCAAACAGTAAACGCTGGCAGCCGGCCGGCGAAAGACGACAACACGCCCGAGCCTGTAGGAACGGGACGAAGCTTTCTTAGGATTTATCACGACTCAAGGGCAGTAACGTAGGACCCGACAACCGAAGGGATTTCCCCGAATGCAAACACCATGGAAGTACATCATCGCGGCACTGCTAGCCGCCCCGGCCTACGCGCAACCACTCCAGACAATCCTCACCTGCCCTTTGGCCGATAGAACTCAGGTGTCCTTGCTGGCGGAAACGAATGCGCAAGGCCACCGCCTGTTTGTGAAACTCGACAGCAAAATCCAACCGGCCTTTACCGACATCCCGGATTTCGACTTTTTCGGCGAAGTCTTCCTGGCAAAGTGTGTTTCTTCCAGCCTGATATTCGCCTTCGCATACGGCTCGCCGTATCTAAAAGGCGTCGTTTTACGCAAGAACCCTGTCACTCACACCGTCGAGCGAATCGATTTTGCCGAGAAGGCGCTACCACGTTGGCTGTACCTCGGACGAGAGCAGATCCGACTGGTCATTCCTAATATCGGGTATGAAGTGTCGGCGAAGTTTCTGGTCTATGACTATGTTGCTGGAAGGGGGCAGTTGGAAGGACCCGCTGGTATAGAGACGCCTCCAGATCGACGTGGATTCAAGGTTGTGCGCCTCGAATAGATAACCATACAACCGGCTCGCAACAACCATTAGCCCGCTACTTAACCTTCGATTAATCCTGCGGTCCAAAACTTTACTGGACCGCACTCCCTCAGCACCCTCTGACGCCCAGTGCGGCAGGTTCGACGCTCTTGCATCGAACTGGCTTCCCCTCTGCACTGGAGACCCATCATGAACATGCGAACACTGCTGATGACCACCGCCCTCGCCTGCACCGCTTTCGCCGGTTTCGCTCAGGCCAACGACACGTCGTCCTCTCAGGCCGTGCCTTATCACTACGGCATGCCGCTGAATGTGGGCAAGGTCATTTCCATGACCGAACCGTCGACGCTGGACTGCGAAGTGGTCACGGCGGACATGAAGTACATCGATAGCACCTCGGGCAAGCCTGCGGAAATTACCTATCGAAAACTTTCTGACGCGTGCAGTTATCAGAGCTGACAGACGATTCTGATTCGGCACTTGGCGGTAGGCCTGCGGGGATTCTGACGCTATGCTTTGGCGTCCCCTCTACCGCCGAAAGGATTCGCCATGCCGTTCTCGTTTCGCACGCTTTCAACGTTCACCGCCGCGCTTTGCTTTCTGCTGGCGCTGGTGTGGGGTTTGATGCCGCAATGGTTGCTGGCGATCTGGAGTATCGAGTATTCGCCCGCAGCGGGGTTTGTGGCCAGGCGCAGTGCGGTGCTGTTCGGTGCGCTTGGGGTGATGTTTTATCTCCTGCGGCAGGCACCGCCCTCGGCGGCGAGAAGTGCGATATGCAGCGGCTTTATGGTTGGCTGTTTCGGCTTGGCAGCGCTGGGCTTTGGCGAATGGCTCAATGGTCATGCCGGGCCGGGTATCTTACTGGCGATCCTGGTGGAATTGGCACTGGGTCTGGGGTTTATCCAGACCCGGCGCGTGTCGCTCGAATTGGGTGAAACAGTCGGCTAATGAGCTTTCGACTTAGTGCTGGGCAAATGGCTATGGGTCTTGTGCTCAAGGTCGGTGCGTAACTCGGCGATCAGATGATTAATCTCCCGACATCCGTTGAGGCGATGGGCGTCTATGCCGGTGACGCACAGGTCGAGATGGTCAGTCTCGTTGTCCGAATACACCTTGACGGTCATCGACAGATCCGGAGATAGCGTGCATTGGCAGCGTTTCGGAAGAAAACTGCTTTCAACGATATTGCGTAGTTCCAAGGCAGAAAGAAACATGGCCACCCTCTCGGTATTGTGAGATTGCCAATCGAAAATCAATTGTCGGTCGGAGCTCAGATCACCCGTTCTTTTCTTCCTTGCGGGTTTCATCGTTCCAACGTCCGACCGTTTTTTTTGTTTCAGCGCTGACTCAACGGGACCGTGGTCAGCTCAAGACAGCTTCAGCATAAAACATGCCCGGAATTTCGCCCTGCGGCTCGTCGGCAAATCAAGGTTTTAGAGAAGATGGCAACACATTGCGTCATGCAAAATGCAAGAAAGGTCAGTTTTCAATACCTGCATTTTGCAACCCATCTCTGATGGCGGGTTTGCATTGACCGAGGACGGCAGTGAGAATGCGGCCATCTGTTCAGTATCCGCTGACCCAACGCACACGCAAGGAGGCATTATGGGTGCTTTGCCCTTTAATACGACCGTCGGGCTGATAGTTACCGTTCTGTCGTCCGTTGCCCAGGCCGCGACACTCGAAGACGTCGCGCCGTATCCCAAACCAGAGAGCGGCTTTACCCGCCAGGTCATTCATCTCGCCCCGCAAAAACAGGAAGACGCCTACCAGGTCGAAATTCTGGCCGGCAAGACCCTGACCGTCGACTGCAACCGTCAGCGTCTAGGCGGTATGCTTGAGGAAAAGAACCTCGAAGGCTGGGGCTACCCGTTTTACCGGCTGGAAAAAGTCACCGGCCCGATGAGCACCCTGATGGCCTGCCCTGACGGCAAGCGCAAACAGGACTTCGTGCCGGTGGTCGGTGACGGCTTCAGGCTTCGCTACAACAGCAAATTGCCGATCGTGCTCTACGTGCCAATGATGTTGAAGTGCGCTACCGGATCTGGTCGGCGTCGAGCCGCGTCGAGAAAGCCGTTCAGGAATAATCCGCCCATCCCTTATGCCGGGGCGCCATTCAACGCGGCGCGCTCGGCCACATGACGCAAGCTGTCGAAGTTGATATTCGCGCCGGAATCGATGGCCACCAGGGTCTGCCCTCGGACGCCGGTTTGCGCCACGTACTGCTTGATACCCGCCACGGCCAGGGCGCCGGAAGGTTCGGTGATCGAGCGGGTATCGTCGTAGATATTCTTGATCGCGGCACAGAGTTCGTCGTTGCTGACGGTCAGCACTTCATCGACGCAAAACCGGCAGACCTCGAAACCATGCGCGCCGATCTGAGCGACGGCCACACCATCGGCGAAGGTGCCGACGGTTGGCAGCACAACCCGTTCGCCGGCCTGTAAGGCCGCCCGCAAACAGGCGGAATGTTCCGACTCGACGCCAATGATGCGCACTTCCGGGCGCAGGTATTTGACGTACGCAGCGATACCGGCGATCAAGCCACCACCGCCCACCGGCACAAAGATCACATCCAGCGGCCCTTGGTGCTGACGAAGGATCTCCATACCGACGGTGCCCTGCCCGGCGATCACGTCCGGGTCGTCGAAGGGCGAGACAAAGGTGCGGCCGGTTTGCTGTGCCAGGTCCAGCGCATAGGCCAGGGCAAACGGAAAACTTTCGCCGTGCAGCACCGCATCGGCACCCCGGCTGCGCACACCCAGCACCTTTAATTCCGGCGTTGTGCAGGGCATGACGATAGTGGCGGCAATCCCCAACTCGCGAGCCGCCAACGCTACGCCTTGGGCATGATTGCCTGCCGATGCGGTGATCACGCCCCGAGCCTTCTGTTCATCGCTCAGGTTCACCAGCTTGTTGTAAGCACCACGGATCTTGAAGGAAAAAGTCGGTTGCAAGTCTTCGCGCTTGAGCAGGATCTGATTACCCAACGCCTCGGACAAGGCCGGTGCCGCTTGCAGCGGCGTGCGCACGGCGAGTTCGTAGACCGGCGCGGCGAGGATCTTTTTCACGTAATGCTCAAGCAAACTCTGCTGGGCGGGGGTGCTGTTCATGGTCGTCTCCTGACGTTGATCGGAGCCCAAGAGACAGAAACTAAAAACCCGCCTCTAGGGCGGGTTGGGTGCTGCAGTCGTGAGCTAGCCCGCCAAATAAGGAATGGCGGTAATAATGCTTGGCTGGCAGCGCAATACGGTGGAAGTCATGGCTGGAAATTAGCCGGACGCTGATGGCAAGTCAATGGCCAAATTTCAACAAGCTCGGTAGGTTGAGGCCACTCACCAAGCCTGACCACGGCGTTTGAGCTCCAGCCGCCGGACGAACTCTTCCAGCACCAACGTGTACAGATCGTCCTGCAGGTACGCGTCTTCGATGCCGGCGTCGATGTTCGGGTTGTCGTTGACTTCGATCACCACCACTTTGTCGCCGGACTGTTTGAGGTCGACGCCATAGAGTCCGTCGCCAATGAGATTCGCGGTTTTCACCGCCAGTTCAACCACCGCGCGCGGCGCTTCGTGAACCGCCAGGGTGCGGCATTCGCCGTTGATGTCCTGGCCTTTGGCCTTGTGGTTGTAGATCTGCCAGTGGCCCTTGGACATAAAGTACTGGCAGGCAAAAATTGGTTTGCGGTTGAGCACACCAATGCGCCAGTCGTACTCGGTGTAGAAGAACTCCTGGGCCAGCAGCAACACCGAGTGTTCGAACAGTTCGGCGGTGGCCTTGAGCAAGGCTTGCTGGCTTTCGACCTTGATGACGCCCCTTGAGAAACAGCCGTCGGGGATTTTCAACACCAAAGGAAACCCCAGACGCTCGCCTACCCGCTCAAAGTCTTCCGGTCGCTCCTTGTAGAGGATTTCAGTGGCCGGCATGCCCAGTTGATGGCTCTTGAGCAAGTCAGTCAGGTAAACCTTGTTGGTACAGCGCAGGATCGACGCCGGATCGTCCATCACCACCAGGCCTTCACTCTCGGCTTTTTTCGCGAAACGATAGGTGTGGTTGTCGACGCTTGTCGTCTCGCGTATCAGCAGCCCGTCGTATTCGGCGATTCGGGCGTAGTCTTTGCGTTCGATCAGCTCAACGTCGATGCCCAGCATCTTGCCGACCCTGACAAAGTTGTCCAGAGCCTTGGGGTTGGAGGGCGGCAATGTTTCTTGCGGATCGTGCAGAATGGCCAAGTCATAACGGGTCAATCGCCTGGAGCGCGGCAGACGCCAGATCTTGCGACTGAAACTATCCAGCGCGTTAGCAAACTGGTCTTCCTGATCTTCACGCAACTTATGCAAGGTGCCAAACTTTACACCTTCGATGTGCCAACCGTTAGTTCGGCGAAATTCAACTAACAATATCGGACAAGGGAAAACCTCGAATAACTGTCGAGCCAATTCCTGTAATGGCTCGATGGAGGTCTGGCCGAAGTACAGGGTCAAGGTGAAACCTTCGGTGTCACTGTAGACATGATGACTTAAGGCTTTTTCCAGGGTTTTATCCAGATCGTCCAGGGCCAGGCCATACAGGGACTTTCGGGTCAGCTCGCTGATGGTCCGCACCGACGGAATCACCTTGTGCCCCCGCGCTTCGGCCAACAGCGAGCAGTAATAACCGTGCCCGAGGTACTTGTAACTGCGGCACAGGTTGATCACCTGAACCCGTTTGCCCTGCTCGTTGTTACGGGTCTGTTCGAGGTATTCCTGGGCGGTGACGATGTCTTCACTGGGAAAGTATGAGGCCCAGTCTTCCTTGCGTTCGACGATTATCATCAACGGACTGGAAGTTCTGATCGAGGCATTTAAATAGTTTGCAGAAGTTATTGCCGCCGGCAACGTTTGTTCGGATACTTCGCGCCAATGACCTTGTACCGCTGACATAGTGATTGATCCGTTGGAGAACAAGACCTTTCCTATTAAGCACGAACTTTTTCGAAAGTCCCGTTTCGTTACACAACTTTTACGGCGGCCATATGAATCCTGTTTTTCGCCTGGCGGTCATTGAAGACGTTCCAGCGCTGCTGGCACTCGAACAGCAATGCTTCACCACCGACCGGCTCAGCCGGCGCAGTTTTCGATGGATGATCAGCCGGGCTCACGGGCAACTGCTGGTGGCCCAACGTGGCGAGCGATTGGTGGGGTATGCGCTGGTGTTGTTTCACCGGGGTACTTCACGGGCACGTCTGTACTCGATTGCGATCGCCGTTGATGCTCGCGGCAGTGGGCTGGGCAAGCAATTGCTCGAACGCGCCGAAGCCTGCGCCCTTGAGCACGATTGCGCCTGCCTGCGACTTGAAGTTCGCATCGACAACCCGATGGCAATCGCTCTGTACGAACGCAACGGTTATCGGCGATTCGGGCTGATTCATGACTATTACCAGGACCATGCCGACGCGATGCGACTGGAGAAACACGTTCTGTAGAAGCTGCCGAACACAGGCTACGCCAGCAGCTACAAAGGTTGTGCGAGTCTGTTTACTTCAACCCAACCTTGTACAACGCACCATCGTCTTCATCGGTCAGTACATACAGATAACCATCCGGCCCCTGCCGCACATCGCGAATCCGTTTGTTCAGCTCACCCAACAGCCGCTCTTCGTGAACAACCTTGTCGCCGTCGAACTGCAGGCGGATCAGCTCCTGGCCCACCAGCGCGCCGATAAACACGTTGTGCTGCCAGGCCTTGAAGCGATCGCCATCGTAGAACGCCATGCCGCTGAGGCCGGGGGATTTTTCCCAGACATGCTGTGGGCCTACGGTGCCTTCGACGATTTTGCCCTTGGCTTCCGGGATCGGCAGGCCGGAATAGTTGATGCCGTGGGTTGCTATCGGCCAGCCATAGTTCTTGCCACGCTCGATGATGTTGACTTCGTCACCGCCCCGGGGGCCGTGCTCATTTTCCCAGAGCGTGCCGCTCCAGGGGTTGAGCGCCGCGCCTTGCGGGTTGCGATGGCCGTAGGACCAGATTTCCGGGCGTACGCCTTTTTGCCCGACGAAGGGGTTGTCCTTCGGCACCTTGCCGTCCGGATAGATCCGCACGACCTTGCCTTGCAGCTTGTCGAGGTCCTGCGCCGTGGGTCGATCGTTGTTCTCGCCCAGGGTGATGAACAGATAACCGTCGCGGTCGAACACCAGACGGGAGCCGAAGTGATTGCCAACCGAAAGCTTGGGCTCCTGACGGAAGATCACATTGAAATCCTTGAGGGCCGTCAGGTCTTCCGACAACCTTCCGCGACCGACCGCCGTACCCGCCTTGCCGCCCTCACCGCCACCTTCGGCATAAGACAGATAGACCATGCGGTCTTGCTTGAAGTCGGGCGACAACACCACATCGAGCAACCCGCCCTGCCCGTTGGCCCAGACCTGAGGCACACCGCTGAGCGGACTCGAAAGTTTGCCATCGACACTGACCACCCGCAGGTTGCCCGGCCGTTCGGTCACCAGCATCCCTTGGCGACCGGGGAGGAACGCCAGCGCCCAGGGATGCTCCAGACCTTTAACGATCGGCGTGACCTCAAGGGTGCCCTCCTCACTTTTCAATTCCTGGGCAGGCGCAGCAAACACGGGCGCACTGATGATCAGTACGCCGGCAAATAGTGTAGTCAGGAGGGTCTTATGCAACATGCACGATTCCTTTTGTGGTCAAAATGGCTGGCAAGACCTCTGTCCTGCCGTTCAACGGTTGCTGGTGTCTGCGTCCCGATGAGGTGGATTGGGTATGAATGTCGGTGGGCTGGCGGGAGCCTGGCGATCCTGCGGATAACGGTTGCCGATACCGCCGTTCTCCAGGGTCGGTGGTCGCGGCGCAGGCGCCGTACTCGGCCCGCGGATCACCGGGATGCCGGGTCGCGTGCCTTGCATGCTGTTGGGATTGGCCCGGCGGATCGGGTTGTTGTAAGGATTGTTATTGGTGCTGCCCGGCAGGTTCTGGGCCAGCAGCAAGGGCGAGGATGGCGGCGCGGCGGCATCGGCCAGGGCCAGGCTGCTTAGCACGCCACTCAACGCCAGTGCGATGACGCCGAACACACATCGGTTCATGGAAACCTCTCTAAAAGCGCGTGCAACGCTTCATGGATGAATAGAGCCACGCTACGCCCGGGGTTCGGATTTGTTAACTAAAACCTCCTTCAGAAGATGTAACACCAGTTGACTGCACCGTCGATCAGCCCGCAAAAGCGGGTCGCAGCCGACTGAAACTTTCCCCCGGGCAACAGGTCACCTGAACATCAATGGGCTGACGAGAACACGACGATGGCACGGGCAATCTGGAAAGGCGCAATCAGTTTCGGTCTGGTGCACATCCCCGTGGCGCTGGTCTCGGCGACGTCTTCCCACGGGATCGATTTCAACTGGCTCGACAGTCGCAGCATGGAGCCGGTGGGCTATAAACGCGTCAATAAGGTCACTGGCAAGGAGGTCACCCAGGCGCACATCGTCAAAGGGGTCGAGTACGAAAAGGGTCGTTACGTGGTGCTCAGCGAAGAGGACATTCGCTCGGCCCATCCACTGTCGACCCAAACCATCGACATTTTTGCCTTTGTCGACAGCAAGCAGATCCCCCTGCAAAACATCGACACACCCTATTACCTGGCGCCGGACAAACGCGGTGGCAAGGTCTATGCGCTGTTACGCGAAACCCTCAGCAAAACCGGCAAGGTCGCCCTCGCCCGTGTGGTGTTGCATACCCGCCAGCACCTGGCGGCCGTCATGCCGCTGGAATCGGCCCTGGTTCTGGTGATGCTGCGCTGGCCGGCCGAAGTGCGCAGCCTGGATCAATTGGAGTTGGGCAGTGAAGTGACCAGGCCAGACCTGGCCAAGGGCGAGCTGGAGATGGCCAAACGGCTGGTGGAGGACATGAGCGCCGACTGGACACCCGAGGAGTACCGCGACAGCTTTGAAGACAAGATCATGGCGCTGGTTGAGCAGAAGGCGAATGAAGGCAAGATCGAAATCGTCGAAACCGCTACGGGCGAGGACGAACGCAGGACCGCGGATGTGATCGATCTGACTGAACTGCTCAAGCGCAGCCTCGGTGCCAGGAGTGCCGGTAAAACGGCAGAAAAAGCCAAAGCGAGCACAGATAAAAAAGCCACGAAGCGTTCTCGTGGCTGATCGGTTATTGGAGTGCCCATACGTTATGCGGTGAAAATACTGGCCTGCTCGCAATGACTAAATGCGCCGCAAAGCAAAACTCAGATCAGCACAAAAATCGCCAGCAACCCGCCAAAAATCGCCCACTTCTCCAGGTAATAGCGAGCGCGGTTACGCTTTTTGAGTGCTTTGCCGCGCAGGCGAACCGTGTAGATTTTGGCAAACAAACGGTTGATAGCACCGGTCTTGTCACCCGCATCGTTCGGTGCCCCCGCCGCCGCCATCACTGTGCGGCTGAACCAGCGGTTGAACGCCGCAGCCCAGCGATACTTCATCGGCCGTTCGACGTCGCAGAACAGGATGATGCGGTTCTGCTGGGTGCTGTTTTCAGCGTAATGAATGAACGTTTCATCGAACATCACCGCTTCGCCGTCACGCCAATGGTAGCTTTCACCGTCGACGTTGATATAGCAACCGGCATCGTTCGGCGTTTCCAGCCCCAGGTGATAACGGTACGAGCCGGCATACGGATCGCGGTGGCGGACCAGTTTGGAACCCGGTGGCAGTTCGGCAAACATCGCTGCCTTGATCGAGCCAATGCTTTGCACCAGTTCAGTAGTACGCGGGCAGAGCTTCGCGGCCGATGGGTGACTGTCGCCATACCACTTGAGATAGAAACGCTTCCAGCCACTTTTGAAAAACGAGTTGAAACCAACGTCGTCGTACTGATTCGAGCGCTTGATCTCCCCGGCCTTGAGCAGGTTCTGGCCTTCGGCGCGAATCTCTTCCCAATGAGCCTGCAAAGGGCTCAAGTCAGGAAAGTCCGCCGGATTGAGATAAGGCCGATTGGGGATTTTCGAGAACATATAAAGGAAGCAATTGATCGGCGCCAGAAACGTCGAGTGGTCGCTTAGTTGGCGGCCTGGTTTGTGGCGCACCTTACCGCGCAAGTGCACATACGCGATGGAGATGACATAGATAGCGGCAATAATGAGTTTCACGGAAATCGTCACACGTCTGAAATGAACAAAGTGCGTCCCGATGGCGCGTTCTTGAGCCATGCCGACAATCGACATGGGGGCGAAAGATGTCATTTTAGCCATACTTTGTAACCAATAGTTAACCTTCAACTGTGAAAATGTGTCTAATCATGCCCGCCAAAACGCCACGCGGCTTTAACGCCCTATTAGTTCAAAGGATCGTCTAAGCTCAGATGTAAGCATGAGGGCTCAGCCATGTGCGGACGACTTTCGCAGTACCGAGGCATTCACGACTTCGTCAAGGCGCTGAGCATGCCCAACGCCTTGGTCAACAATGCCGGCGATCAGCCATTCGAGCTCTACAACGCCGCACCGACGACTCAGCTCGCCCTCTTCCACCAGGAAGGCGACGTGCTGCACGCCGACAGGGTTCGCTGGGGCTGGCGGCCGCATTGGTCCGAAGAACACCCTATGCCGATCAATGCCAGGGTCGAGAAAGTCAGTCACGGCCCATTTTTCAAAGCCATATGGCCGCACCGGGCGATCGTTGCCATCGATAACTGGTTTGAATGGGTTTACGAGGGCGGCCCGAAGAAGCAGCCCTACCTCATCCGCCGCAAGGATCGCGCACCGATCCTGTGCGCGGCGATCGGTCAATACCCAAGGTACGAACATCAGCCGGACGAACATGACGGCTTCGTGATCATCACCGCCGACAGCAAGGGCGGCATGGTGGATGTTCATGATCGCCAGCCGGTGACGCTGAATGCCGAACTGGCCCGGGAATGGCTGGACCCGGCCACGCCGAAAGAGCGAGCCGAGCAGATAGTACTGTCGCAGGGCGAGCCGGCCGAGACATTCGAGTGGTTCAAGGTTGATCAAGCCGTGGGCAATGTGCACAACGATGGCCCTGGACTGATCGAACCTATCTGAACATCGCGCGACACCATTCGTCGCATGGAAAGCGTGGCGCGGAATACGCGTCAATGTCTGGCTTAGGGTTTGCACATGCCGGCGATAGCGGCCCCAGAACGACGTAATTCTGACGCGGCGGCATTCACATTAACGTTTAAGGACTCCAGCGATACGCTTGGTCAGTCACCGGGAGATGTAACGTGTCAACTCTCAACGAAATCGCAGCGAACCACGCGAGAATGGCTAAGGCAAAGGAAGAAGAGTCGACCGGGCTGAGTGAGCGCCCCCCTCAAATAGTGGGCAGTTTCGAAATCACATGCATTGATGAGCAACAGCACATTCCACTGCACCTGATCACTGGCGTACAGGACAACCACCATCATTACAGTGGGCAGATAGCAACAACGTCATAACCACTGTCTGGAGAAGTGATCTGCACAGTCCAGCCTTGCGTAAAAGTCATCTCGTGATACTCGACGATGGCGCTGATTTCCGGGCAAAGCTTTTTGGCGTCCTCTGGAGAACGGTCTACCGAGATATTGACCGTACGATCCTCGGCCGAGAATTCGGAGGCCTGGGTCAAGGCATCATTGCCATCGAGGATTTTGCAGAGCAATGAGGCGTTTTCGGCGGACTCATCCGTAGCGCTGGAGTAAGCGTATTGAGCCGTCACAATCGTCAGGAAACAGAACATACCTGCTGCGAATTTGTTTCTCACTTCCATGTTCCTTGGGTGGGGGATGGAATACTAATTCAAGAGTCGATCAATCGTTATCGGTTTCGAGGGCCGGTGTTTTTCTTTACCCGCTCACGGCTTGCAAAGGTTATGTGATTGGGGCTAGATCGTTCTCAAACGCCAGTTCGCCCAGGATCTATTTATGCCGCTGAGTTTTCATAAAATGCACGCCAATGGCGATGACTTCGTCATTGTGGACTCGCGAAACTCGGCCAATCCAGTGACAAGTAGTTTGGCTCGGCGAATGGGTGATCGGAACCGAGGCGTCGGATTCAATCAACTCGCAGCAGTGCTTGATTGCGATGATGCCGATGCCCGCTTGATGTTTTGGAATGCAGATGGCTCCACGCTGGATGCTTGTGGCAGCGCAACGCGGGGTGCCGCGGACATGCTGATGCGCGAATCCAGTATGACTTCGATAGCGCTGCGAACCAACCGTGGCCTACTCACTTGCGAACGAACTTCAGCCGGCGCAATTTCGGTCAACATGGGCGAGCCGCTTTTCGGCTGGTCGGATATTCCCCTGGCTCAGGAACTGGACACTGCTGTTTTGCCACTGGCTGGTGGCCCGGCAGCTTGCAGCATGGGCAATCCTCACTGCACCTATTTTGTGGATGATCTGACAGCCATTGATATAGCGACCCTCGGACCGACCATTGAAACCGACCCACTGTTTCCTCTCAGGACGAACGTGCATTTCGTCCAGATCATTAACCGACAACACATACGGTTGCGCATTTGGGAGCGCTGGGGTGGTATTCCGCTTGGTTCAGGCTCTTGCTCTTGTGGCGCCGCTGTCAGCGGAATTCGTCGTGGTTTATTAGACCATTCCGTTGAGGTTGAATGTGATGGCGGCACCGTAACGGTTCAATGGGATGGCGTGGGCCCGGTCTTTCTCATCGGGCCGGTAGAGACTATTTTTTCGGGAACAATTACCGAGCAGCTATATCGTCCCACCCGCAGAGGCGAATCCGAATAGGTGCCCACCCTGACCAAGTGCTGGCCATTCAGCAATCCTTCTGAAAGACACCTGGCCGGGCAAGCGCTGCCGACTTTACCCAGAGCAGCGCCCAGTGTCCCTAACACAACGCTGAACAAAAATAACATTGGCGTGTAATCAAGGATTTGCGCAGCGTTTCGCCACCCACCAGGACGAACCATCCCCTCGGGCAGACCCAAGCAGCGGGGCCAACCTGAAGAAGCTCGCGACACGTTATCGCGCGCCGTACAACTGCCGTCACACTTATGCGACAATATGCAGAATGTCTGGCATGAATCCCGCCTTTATTGCCCAACAGCTTGGACAAGCGTCCAGATGCTGCTCTCGACTTATGCGCGCCGGTTGAAGTCTAGCGGTGACTGGGGAGAGATGGAGAAACTCCAAAACGCCCCAGGTATGGCCCAAGCGCCAAAATGCGCAGCTCGCAACCCATTGATAGGTAAAGTAATTGATCTCCACAGCTAACATCACGATGCAGTTCGGCGCCAAGCCGCTATTCGAAAACGTTTCGGTCAAATTCGGCGCGGGCAACCGCTACGGCCTGATCGGCGCCAACGGTTGCGGCAAGTCGACTTTCATGAAAATCCTCGGTGGCGATCTCGAGCCGTCCGGTGGCCAGGTCATGCTTGAGCCGAACGTGCGTCTGGGTAAATTGCGTCAAGACCAGTTCGCCTACGAAGAATTCACCGTGATCGATACCGTGATCATGGGTCACGAAGAGCTGTGGAAGGTCAAGGCCGAGCGCGATCGCATCTACTCGCTGCCGGAAATGACCGAAGAAGACGGCATGGCCGTGGCCGAGCTGGAAACCGAATTCGCCGAAATGGACGGCTACACCGCCGAGTCCCGTGCCGGCGAGCTGTTGCTGGGCCTGGGTATCGGCATCGAGCAGCACTTCGGACCGATGAGTGAAGTGTCGCCGGGCTGGAAACTGCGCGTGTTGCTGGCGCAGGCGCTGTTCTCCGATCCTGAAGTGCTGTTGCTCGACGAACCAACCAACCACCTGGACATCAACACCATCCGCTGGCTGGAAAACGTGCTGACCCAGCGCTCCAGCCTGATGATCATCATCTCCCACGACCGTCACTTCCTGAACAGCGTGTGCACCCACATGGCTGACCTGGATTACGGCGAGCTGCGCCTGTTCCCAGGCAACTACGACGAGTACATGACCGTGGCGACCCAGTCCCGCGAGCAACTGCTGTCGGACAACGCCAAGAAGAAAGCGCAGATCTCGGAACTGCAATCGTTCGTCAGCCGCTTCTCGGCCAACGCCTCGAAAGCCAAGCAGGCAACTTCCCGCGCCAAGCAGATCGACAAGATCCAGCTGGCCGAAGTCAAACCTTCGAGCCGTGTCAGCCCGTTCATTCGTTTCGAGCAGACCAAAAAGCTGCACCGTCAGGCGGTCATCGTCGAGCGCATGGCCAAAGGCTTCGACGGCAAGACCCTGTTCAAGGACTTCAGCTTCACCGTTGAAGCCGGCGAGCGCGTGGCGATCATCGGCCCGAACGGTATCGGTAAAACCACCCTGCTGCGCACCCTGGTCAACGAACTGACCCCGGACGCCGGCACCGTGAAATGGACCGACGCCGCCGAGCTGGGCTACTACGCCCAGGACCACGCGCACGACTTCGAAGACGACTGCAACCTGTTCGACTGGATGGGCCAATGGACCCAGGGCGGCGAGCAACTGGTTCGCGGCACCCTCGGGCGTATGCTGTTCTCCAACGACGAGATCCTCAAGTCGGTCAAGGTCATCTCCGGTGGTGAGCAAGGTCGCATGCTGTTCGGCAAGCTGATCCTGCAAAAGCCGAACGTGCTGGTAATGGACGAACCGACCAACCACTTGGACATGGAATCCATCGAGGCGCTGAACCTGGCGCTGGAGAACTACCCGGGCACGCTGATTTTCGTCAGCCACGACCGTGAGTTCGTATCGTCCCTGGCCACCCGCATCATCGAGTTGAGCGCCGATGGCGTGATCGACTTCAGCGGCACCTATGACGACTACCTGCGTAGTCAGGGTGTGTTGATGTAAGGCGGCTTCTGGCTGCAAATGGAAAGCCCCGTCCTGGTGACGGGGCTTTTTGCATTTCAGGTTGATCCACTTACTGCCGATCTGTCATCCACATCGTTAGCCTGCTTTCTTTTATTTCACGCCCGCGCCATGATGCAGTTCTCCTACCGCCGCCCGCGAACGAGCACTCATGTCTGTGCAGCAACTGCCCCCGCAAAGCTCCATGGCGATCACCCTGCAGATCGTTTCCATCGTTTTCTATAGCTTTATTGCCTTCCTCTGCATCGGCCTGCCGATTGCCGTGTTGCCGGGGTATGTGCATGAACAGTTGGGGTTCAGCGCCATCGTTGCGGGGCTGACCATCGGTTCGCAATACCTGGCCACCCTGCTCAGCCGTCCGATGGCCGGGCGCTTGTCAGACAGCGTCGGCACCAAACGGGCGATTGTTTACGGGTTGTCGGGGATTGTGTTGAGCGGCGTACTGACGCTGATATCGACCCTGCTGCAAAGTTTCCCTTTGTTGAGCCTGATCATCCTGATCGCCGGCCGGTTGTTGCTGGGGATTGCCCAAGGGTTGATCGCGGTCGGCACCGTCAGTTGGTGCTTGGGCAAAGTCGGTGCCGAACACGCAGCGCAGTCGATTTCCTGGAATGGGATTGCCTCGTATGGCGCCATCGCCATCGGCGCACCGTTGGGCGTGGTGATGGTGGCTGAATTGGGCTTCGCCAGCCTCGGGATCGTGCTGTCGTTACTGGCCCTGTTGGCACTGCTGTTGATCCGCAACAAACCCTCGGTGCCAGTGATTCGCGGCGAGCGGCTGCCGTTTTGGGCGGTATTCGGGCGCATTGCCCCTTTCGGCGCGAGCCTGAGCCTGGCGTCTATCGGCTACGGCACGCTCACCACTTTTATTACCCTGTATTACGCCAGTCGTAGCTGGACGGGAGCGGCTTACTGCCTGACGGTGTTTGGGGTGTGTTTTATTCTGTCGCGGCTGTTGTTCATTTCCAGCATCAGCCGTTTCGGCGGCTTCACCTCGGCCATTGCCTGCATGAGCATTGAAACCTTGGGGCTGATCCTGTTGTGGCTGGCGCCCTCGACCGTTTACGCCTTGATTGGCGCAGGCCTGACCGGCTTCGGCCTGTCGCTGGTCTATCCGGCGCTGGGCGTGGAAGCGATCAAGCAGGTGCCCAATTCCAGTCGCGGCGCGGGTTTGAGTGCTTATGCGGTGTTTTTCGATCTGGCGCTGGCGATTGCCGGGCCGTTGATGGGCGCGGTGGCGTTGAACCTGGGGTATGCGTGGATTTTCTTCAGTGCGGCGTTGTTGTCCGTGACCGGGCTCGGTTTGACCCTGTTACTGAAACACCGGGCGATGGTCTAAAGCCTGCTGTAAATCTCTTGTGGGAGTTTATTGATCGGCAGTTTGCATGCCGGCCCGACTCGGTTTGCCCAGGGCATGGGAAAAGAAACGTCCGGCTTCGGAAATCAGGTTGCGGTGAATGTCCTTGCGGTCGACGCCGTCGGCATCGGTGCACAGCGCCGGCATGGCGGCGATCTGTTCTTCGTTGCACGGTGCCAGGAACACAAAATGCCCTGCCCCGGCCAGCAATTTGAAATCCGGTGCAGTCGGCAGTTTGCGCGCCAGCGCTGCGGCGTTTTTGTCGAACGCCACCAGTTTGTCGCCATCGCCGCTGTATAGCAGCACCGGCACATGCACGTCGGCCAGGGTCTGGCGGCCGAACTTCAGACTCAGCGGTGCCATCAACAACAAGGCATGCACTCGTGGGTCTGGCACAGGCTGCAAGTCATCGCGGTCGACGATCAATTCACCTTGTGTGTTGCAGGCATCATGATCGTCCGGGCGCTCATGGCAATAACGGCGCAGACGGTCCAGGTCCGGCGTGGCGCCGGACAGGATCAACGCGGTCTCACCGCCCGCCGAATAGCCGATCACCCCGACCTGATCGGCATTGACGAAGGGCGCCAGCATACGGTCGCCCAAGGTCGCGGTAATGGCTTCGGAAATCTGGATCGGCCGCCCGTAAAGATTGCTCAAGGTGCCGAGGCGGCTGTGGTCTTTGGAGTTGTCGCCGGGATGGATCACCGCCACCACCACAAACCCCTTGCGTGCCAGCGAGGTGGCCAGATCGTGCAGGGCCAGCGGGGTTCCGGTGTTGCCATGGGACAGCATCAACATCGGGAAGCGTCCGATGGCGACTTTGGTGTCTTCACCGGCTTCGACCGTGTAGCCCTCGAGCTTGCTGGAGTGCTCCCTCTCACTGGACGGATAAAAGGCGATGGCGCGCATCGGCTGCAAGTCCAGCGGGTCGAGGAATGTCATCTCATGGAAACCGACGCTCCAGTGAGGAAACAGCACAGGCGCGGCGTGCACTGAATTCAGGCTGCCGAACAGGCAAATCAGTAATGTTGCACAAAGACGCACCATGGGATGCCCCACCTTATTACCTGACCGCAGATATTAACCCTCGACTGCATAACCTGGGCCAGAAACTGATCGCCGCCAGAAACAAAAAACTCTGTACCTGGCCATCACGATGACCAGAATACAGAGTTTCAGGGGTATTGCCCGAGCTGTTTACGACTTTACGCAAGCCTTACGCGGCGGCGAACAGTTGTTCGCTGATTTGCGCCTGAGCGTCGCTCATGGCTTTGCTGCGTACTTCATCACCGTAGGCCAGGCCATGGGCGCGGACGAACTCGATGTCGGTGATACCGAGGAAGCCGAACATCACCTTCAAGTACTCTTCATGAGCAGTGCCGGTCGGTTGGCCAGCGTGCAAACCGCCAGCCGTCGAAACGATCACCACTTTCTTGCCGCCGCACAGGCCTTCAGGGCCGGCTTCGGTGTAGCGGAAAGTCTGGCCGGCTACGGCGATGCGGTCGATCCAGGCCTTGAGTTGGGTCGGGATAGTGAAGTTGTACATCGGCGCTGCAATCACGACGGCATCGGCGGCGAGGAATTCGGCCAGGGCCTGCGCACCCAAATCGGCTTCATGCTGTTGCGCGGCGTTGCGCAGCTCAGCGGCGGTGCCAGCGGCGACCAGCGTGGCGGCGGAAAAATGGCTGATGGCATCGGCGGCCAGGTCGCGGTAAGTCACCACAACGCCAGGCTCGGCGGCTTGCCAGGCTTTGACGACTTCACCGCTCAACTGACGGGAAGCCGAGTTGTCACCCAGAATGCTCGAATCGATATGCAGTAATTTCATGTGGGATCTCCAAGGTGAGGATCGCCACCCGGCGATCTGATGGAAACAATCCTACCAACGAAACCAATAGCTGATTAGCTGGCAATAATGCGATAGTTCGTCCCACTGATAGAACAGCTGGATTTAAATCATGCAAGATCTCAACGACCTCTACTACTTCGCCAAGGTGGTCGAGGCCGGCGGCTTCGCGGCGGCCGGGCGTTTGCTCGGGATTCCCAAGTCTCGGTTGTCACGACGCATCGCCGAACTGGAAGAACGCCTGGGCGCGCGCCTGCTGCAACGCACCACCCGCCAACTCAACCTGACCGCCGTGGGCGAGCGCTACTTGCGGCACTGTCAGGCGATGCTGCTGGAGGCTGAGATGGCCGACGAAGCGGTGGCCAGCATGTCCAGCGAACCCCGGGGGCGGCTGCGGGTTTCCTGCCCGGTGGGGTTGGCCCACGACATGTTCCCGTCGGTGATCAGCAAGTTCCTGGAGAAATTCCCGCAGGTTCAGCTGGAGATGCTGCTGCTCAATCGCCGGGTTGATCTGGTGACCGAAGGCGTCGATGTCGCCTTGAGAGTGCGGGAACTGGGAGATGAAGACCCACTGCTGGTCACCCGCCGCTTACGTCAGGCGCAGACTGTCATGGTCGCCAGCCCGGCGTTTCTTCGCGAGCGGCAGATCAAGACCCCGGACGACTTGAAAAACGTACCGATATTGGGCGCACTGGAAGCCGATCGGCTGGTGCATCTGCGGATGCTCGACCAGCAGGGCAAGGCCTGTGAAATGACATTCGAAGCCCGATTGGGCATCGACGATTTTCTCGTGCGCAAGGCGTGTACCCTGTCCGGGCTGGGTTTCACCGTGTTGCCGATGATGTATTGCGAGCAGGAACTGGAAAACGGCTCGCTGGTGCAGCTGCTACCTGACTGGTCATTGCCGGGCGGTTGGCTGCAAGCGGTCTACCCTCATCGGCGCGGGGTAATGCCGGCAGTACGCGCCTGGATCGACCATTTGATCGAATCATTCAATGCCTGTGGGGACCGACTGTTATGAAGGCAAGACCAATGAGCGAAGAGGATGTCGCGCAATTCTGCCTGGCGCTGCCCGGCGCGCGGGAGGATTACAAGTGGGGGGGCGTAAGGGTGTTTTCGATTGCCGGGAGCAAGATGTTCGCCTTGCAGAACCTGCGGGGCCAGTCCCTGGCCTTCAAGGTCGACAAGGACCTGTTCCTGGGCCATTGCGACCGACCGGGCATTCACCCGGCGCCGTATCTGGCCCGGGCGCAGTGGATCATCATGGACACGCCCTACCCGCTGGGCACCGAAGAGCTGCAAGGCTTGCTGCAACGTTCCCACCAACTGGTTGTGAGCAAGTTGCCCAAGCGCACGCAGATCGGCTTGCTGCTTTAAAACAGCTTTAGAACAGCGCGAACAGCTGAGCACCCAGAAACAACTGGTCGATCCAGAACACCTGATGCATCAGCACGATGAGCCAGAACACCAGTTGAAACGAAACCTTGCGGGTCTTGTGCCGAAACACTTGCTGGGCCAGCAAGGCACCCGGCCAACCGCCCGCCAGTTCCACCGCGTGCAAGACGTTCTCCGGCGTGCGCCAGCTGTCGGCGCGGGCCTTGTGCTTGTCGCCCCAGTACAGGAAAAACGCCAGCACGCTGACGATGCCATAGGCGGCCAGGGGAATCACCGACACCCCGCGCAGCCACAGCGACACCGAGCCAAACAACGGCACTGCGCACAGCAAAACGAACACCAGCAATTTCAACCGCAGGTTTTGAATCGCTCCCCCGGGCTTGCGCCCGGGGTTGTTGCGTGCGGCGGCATCGCTCATGGCTTGGCCGCGGTCCAGTCGACCCAACCGAACTGCCAGGTCGCCAGAATCACCAGGCCAAACACAATGCGATACCAGGCGAATGCCGCGTAGCTGTGGCTGGCGATGAACTTGAGCAGGCCCCGGACGGCGATCATCGCAAAGATAAACGCGGTGACGAAGCCGATGGCGAACACTGGGAAATCAGCCGGCACAAACAGATGGCGGTATTTATAGCCCGAGTAAACCGCTGCGCCGACCATGGTTGGCATGGCAAGGAAGAACGAAAACTCGGTGGCCGTCTTGCGCGACAACCCGAACAGCAAACCGCCGATGATCGTCGAACCGGAACGCGAGGTCCCCGGGATCATCGCCAGGCACTGGGCGAAACCGACTTTCAGGGCCTCTTTCCAGGTGATGTCATCGACGCTTTCGGCATGCACGACATGCTGCCGGCGTTCAGCCCACAACATGATAATCCCGCCCACGACCAATGCGCTGGCCACAGTGATCGGGTTGAACAGGTACTTGTGGATCAGGTCGGCGAAAATCACCCCCAATACCACGGCCGGCATGAAGGCGATCAACAGGTTCGCGGTAAAGCGTCGAGCGCTGGGCTGCGTCGGTAAACCGATGATCACGTCGAGGATCTTGCGACGGAACTCCCAGACCACCGCCAGGATCGCGCCGAGCTGAATGATGATGTTGAAGGCCATCGCTCGTTCGCCGCCGAAATTGAGCAGGTCCGCCACAATGATCTGGTGCCCGGTACTGGAAATGGGCAAGAACTCGGTCAGCCCTTCTACAACGCCTAAAATCAATGCCTGAAAGGCTGTCCAAAGATCCATCATTCCCCCAAGAAGCCATGCCCCCAGGCATGCCCCGTTAATAATTTGTAGAGCGTTATTCGCGATCAGCGTGCGCTGAAACCCCGCGCGCACAAGATCCACACAAAACCGTAAAAATTCCGTGAAAAATCGACTTGGACTCAGGTTTTTCCGCGCGGGGCCGAAATCCTATCAGACAAGCCTCATTTACGCTGCCGCGTAATAGGACCTGAGTAGGATAGGCCCGATCGGCAACGTGTGGTTGGATGCTGGCGATCGTTTATGACAAGAACAAGAAAACGGAGTAACAGCGTTATGAACAGCTTGCGCAGTGTGTCGATCAGCCGACGCTTGTGGCTTATCTTGATCGTGGCCGTGGTGATGCTGTTGACGTTGGGCGTGTTGATGCTCAAGCAGATCCACGACGACCTCTTTCAGGCCAAGGCCCAGAAGACCCAGCATGTGGTGCAGACCGCCAGTGGCATCCTGACCTACTACCACGGCCTGGAAACCGCCGGCACCCTCACCCGCGCCGCCGCGCAACAGCAGGCACTGACCGCCGTGCGGGGTTTGCGCTACGACCAGAATGACTATTTCTGGATCAACGACCTGACGCCGGTCATGGTCATGCACCCGACCAACCCAAAACTTGAAGGCCAGAACCTCTCGACGATCCGCGACCCGGACGGTTTTGCACTGTTCAACGAAATGGCCGCCATCGCCAAGGCCAAGGGCGCCGGCATGGTCAACTATCGCTGGCCGAAACCGGGCGCCAGTGCGCCGGTGGAAAAAACCTCCTACGTCAAACTGTTCGAGCCCTGGGGTTGGGTGATCGGCTCGGGCGTGTACATCGACGACATGCAGGCCGAGTTTAATGCGCAAGTCTGGAAGGCGTCTTTCGTCGGCCTGGTGATTGCCCTGATCATGGCGCTGCTGGTGATCATGATTGCCCGCAGCATCGTGCGCCCGTTGCAGGAAACCGTGAATGCCATGGCCAATATCGCCAGCGGTGAAAGCGACCTGACCCGCAGCCTCGATACCCACGGCCAGGACGAAGTCACGCAACTGGCCCGACACTTCAACGCCTTTACCGCCAAGCTGCGCCTGGTGATCAATCAGTTGCAAGTGTCCGCCGGCGCGCTGGGCCAGTCTTCCAGCGAACTGGGCAACGACGCCGCACAAGCCCAGCAACGCAGCCAGCAGCAGTCCCAGCAAATGGAACTGGTGGCGACCGCGATCAACGAAGTGACCTACGGCGTGCAGGATGTGGCGAAAAACGCCGAGCACGCGGCCAGTGAAATGCGCGATGCCGAATCTCAGGCGCAGCAGGGACAGATCAATATCGATGGCAGCCTGCAGCAGATCGACAAGCTGTCTTCGACCATCGATCAAGCGGTGGAAGTGATTCGTACGCTGGCCGACGAAAGCACGCAAATCGGCAGCGTCCTGGAAGTGATTCGCTCTATCGCCGAGCAAACCAACCTGCTGGCCCTCAACGCTGCCATCGAAGCCGCCCGGGCCGGTGAGCAAGGTCGAGGGTTCGCGGTGGTCGCCGATGAAGTGCGCCTGCTGGCCCAGCGCACCCAGAAGTCGACGGCAGAAATCCAGTCGATGATCGAACGCCTGCAAAGCCATTCCGAAGCGGCGGTCAAGGTCATTGGCGACAGCAGCCGCGCCTCGCAACTGACCATCGAGCAGGCCGGCCTGGCCGGTGCCAGCCTGAATGCCATCGGCCAGGCCTTGCGCAACCTCAACGGCTTGAATGCCTCGATTGCCAGTGCAACCTTGCAGCAGGCGCATGTGGTGGAAGACATCAATCAGAACGTCACCCAGGCCGCCGGGTTGTCCCACAGCACGGCATTGGCGGCCGAGCAGTCGAGCGTGGCCAGTGTTCATCTCAAGGAATTGAGCGAACAGTTGAACGGGTTGCTCAAGCAGTTTCGCGTCTGATCATTTGTAGCAGCTGGCGCAGCCTGCGTTCGGCTGCGCAGCAGTCGTGAAATCAGACGACGCCGGTTCCAGATAGACCGTGTGCGCAGAATTTACGACGGCTTCGTCCGAATGCGGCCCACACCGAACGCAGCCTCGCAGGCTCGGCAGCTGCTACACCGGACTGCGCAAGCCGGTTCTACTTGGCCGCGCCTGCCGCTACAATCCTCCCCCCTTTCGTCTTCCCCAAGGATCCTCCATGTCCGGGCTTGAACTGTTTGCCGCCGCCCTCGGTGTGATTGCCGTCTGGCTGACGGTCAAACAGAACCCCTGGTGCTGGCCGGTCGGTCTGGTCATGGTGCTGCTGTATAGCTGGATCTTTTTCGAGGTGAAGCTGTATTCGGACATGTTGCTGCAAGTGATCTACGCCGCGTTGCAGCTTTACGGCTGGAGGCAGTGGACTCGCGCGGGCGTGACGCATGACGGGCGGCACGTCAGCCTGCTCGATGGCCAATCCGTCGCGCTCGGGCTGGCCGTGGGCGCGGTCGGCAGCCTGCTGCTGGGGGCTGCGATGGCTCACTGGACCGACGCCGCCCAACCCTGGCTCGACGCCGCCTTGACCGGTTTCAGCCTGGTAGCACAGTTATGGATGGCGCAAAAACGCCTGCAATGCTGGCCGCTGTGGATCGCGCTGGACGTCATCTTCGTTGGCCTGTTCATCTACAAAGAGCTGTACCTGACCGCCGCCCTCTATGGGGTTTTCGCCCTGCTGGCGGTGCAAGGCTGGCGGTCGTGGCGCGCCGACCCGGCGTTGCGCACATGAAAGTCCTGGTGCTCACGGGCCCCGAATCGAGCGGCAAGAGCTGGCTCGCCACCGAGCTGCAACAGCAATTCGGCGGCGTTCTGGTGGGTGAATACGTGCGTTGGTTCATTGAACAGGAGGCACGGGACACCTGCCTCGCGGATATCCCCGAGATCGCCCGCGGCCAGTTGCAATGGGAAGATGATGCCCGCGCCCTTGCGCCACCGTTGCTGATTCTCGACACGCACTTGCTGAGCAACATGCTTTGGAGCCAGACCCTGTTCAGCGATTGCCCGGCCTGGCTCGAACAAGCGCTGCTGGCCCGGCATTACGACTTGCACTTGCTGTTGTCGCCTGAACTCGTCGACTGGACCGACGATGGCCAGCGCTGTCAGCCGCAGCTGGATCAACGCCGGGCTTTTTTCAACGCGACTCAAGCGTGGCTGGAGCAGCATCGGCAATCTGTTCAAGTGATCCAGGGTGACTGGGCAGAACGCCGAGCCCAAGCGTTGCAGGCCGTCACTCTGCTGCTAGATTGCTGAATTCGGCTGTAGCAGCTGCTACAGCCCCCCCAGCCCCCCAGCATTTGTTGCGATAATTTTTCAAATGCGTCCGTTTGTGAAACATACCTTTGCACTCGAACAGCCCGTTTCAGCGCTATTCATCATTGCGTCATGATCTGTGTTAAAGCGCTGATACATCACCACGCAAGCTATGGATCCAGAGCGTTGCGCCTCCTTTTCCCCGTTATAGCCCCCGCTTTTGTCTCAGGCCTGAAACAGCTCAATCAAGGATCCATTTAGCCTGATCGATAACCCCTTGAATCAAAACAACAATCAAAAAGCGGCACGACTTTCGCTCTCTCCTTCACAACGCTGATTAGGGCCAGCGCACAACAGAAGGAATCGCAGTCGTGGGGACTTTTCGTAAAGGCTTTACGCGCTTGATGCTGCTCGGATGTGCCGCCGTCTCGGTACTCAGTCTTGATGTTCAGGCTGAAGGCAATGGCGTGATCGTACTCACTCGTGATGTACAGCCCCACACCGTCGGCAGGCCGCCGTTCCAAAAAGACCCCTACCCGACCACTGTCAACGCCAACCCTTCGGATCGTGTCACCTCGACACTCAACAGCACCGAACTGAGCGATGGTGAGTTCGCCAGCGTGGCCAGCGGTTCGTCCATCAGCAACAACATCAATCAGAACGGGAGCGTACCCGGCAGCCTCAATGTCGTGACCAATCCCAATGGGATGCCCGGCATGAGTGCCGGTCACGGCGGCGGTAGCGGTGGCGCGATTTCGGGAACGATCAACCATGCCATGAGTTCCGGCCTCGCGCCGTTGGGCAGATTGGCGGGAGGTCAATGACATGAGCCGCTCCCTGATCCTTCTCGCTCTGGTCATCGGTGCCAGTGTGAGCCCAGGCGCCATGGCCGACTCCAGCGTTCCGGTGGTCAACACCGCCAACATTCTGGATTCCGGCGCCCGGTACAACGGCAACTTCAACGTCAACCAGGCCTCCGGCGATCAACAGCAACAGGCCAATACCCGCGCCATCGCCATCGGCACCACTGACGCCTCGGCGACCACCCGCGTCATCCAGAAACTCGACACGCCCGCCAACCCGTCGATGAACGCGACGGCCACCATCGGCGGCAACTCTTTCAGCCAAGGCAACGGTGCACTGGGTGTCAACCAGGGCGCCGGGGCCAACAACCAGATGGCCAACGCAATGCGCATCAGCATCAGTGCTGCGCCGCAAAGCGTCGACGATAGCGCCCTTTCTCAACAGAACGTGGCGTTGTTACCAAGCTCAGGGGCAACTGACGCTTCAAAAGGCAGTCGCCAGGTCGTGACAAGCGACCAGGCCTTCACCGGCAGCCGAGGAGTGATTCAGGTGAACCAGAGTGCCGGGGTGGGGAACCGAATGGCTAACACCCTGAGCATACGGGTCGCTGACTGACCCGAACGCAGTGCGATTAGAAAGTAACCAACACTTAACCAACTAATAAGCACGGAGAATCACCATGAAACCCACAATGGCTCTCAAGCCTCTGGTCTTCGCCTTGGCATCCGTCATGGCGATGGCTGCACAGGCCAGCGACAACGATCGTGGTCACCACCATCATCACGGCCCCAAAGGCCCCACCTGGGAACAACAGCTGTCAATCGACTCAGCCGCCAACGCCTATGTAGGGGACACACAGGACAGCAGCGGCAACTCGGTACTTAACCAGGGCACCAAAAACACTGCCAATGCCGACAACTCACTCAACGGTTCCAATGGCAACATGGGCGCCAACGTGGCTGGCGGTGACGGCAACCAACAAGACAACGCCGCCGCGCTGGCGACCGCCGATGAAAGTTTCATCTTCGGTTCTGCCACTGCAACGTCCAACGCCTATCAGTACAACACCGACAACTACGTCAAAAACCGCTCTACCCAAAATAACGCCACGCTCAACAATGCTGGCAACAACGGCTCCGGCAACATTGGCATCAACGTGACTGCCGGCAACTTCAACCAACAGAAAAACAACCTGGCGATTGCCGTGTCTGGCGGCCGGGTAGCAACAGCCTCGGCTGACGCTTACCAATCCACCACCGGCCTGGATGTCGACAACAAGGCTGACCGGACCCACGTCACCACCACCCTCACCGATACCACCACGTCCTCGGGCACCTTCAAGGCCAAAGGCACCGGGACGATCGACGACAGTGGCTGGGGTCACAGAGGCGATGACAAGTTCAAATTCAGCGCCGTGGGCACCTTCGATCTGGCTGGCGTCACCACCCATCAAGTGCTGACTCCAGACGGCTGGAAAAACCCGGTTGTGAACAACGCCTCCATGACCAACTCGATGAACAGCTTCTCCGGCAACGGCGGTGCCAACGTGTCGGCGGGTGTGGGCAACCAACAAAGCAACTCTCTGTCCATTGCTGCCGGCTGCAGAGCCTGCATGTAATCGCGATCGAAATGAAAGCCCCGGCAACGGGGCTTTCTTTCCACGGTTCACCAAAGGCGTATCGATCATGCGTACGACAGCTTGTTTCGCCCTGCTGTGCCTGTGCGGCCTGACTCAGGCGGCGCAGATGCCGGTGGCCGCCTTACCGGGCGGCATGCTGGTTTACAAGCAGGTGCAAAGCGTGCGTGAGCGCAAGTTCAGCGACATCGTCGAACAAAAAACCGACTTCAGCTGCGGCGCTGCCGCACTGGCTACGGTGCTACGCCAGGCTTACTGGCTCGATGTCGATGAGGAACACATCATCAAAGGCATGCTGATCAATGCTGATCAGAACCTTGTCCGTACTCAAGGTTTCTCCATGCTGGACATGAAGCGCTACATCGAAGCAATCGGCATGCGCGCGCGTGGCTACCGGATACCGCCCGAGAAACTCGAAGCGGTGACCATTCCGGTGGTGGTGCTGATGGAAATTCGCGGCTACAAGCATTTCGTGGTGATGCAGCGGGCGGACAAGAACTGGGTCTATATCGGCGACCCGGTGCTTGGGCACAAACGCTATTCCCATGATGACTTTGTCAAAGGCTGGAACGGCATCGTCTTCGCTATCGTGGGTCCCGGGTACGACAAAACCAATGCATTGCGTAGCCCTCCGGAACCGCTGACGGCCAAGAACAAACTGGACACTTTCAACCCGGTCAAAGATGCCGAATTGATGGACTTTGGCTTCATTCAGAGCGACTTCTTCTAATCGCCCACTGATGATAGAGAGGGCTGGATGCCCTGGGAGCAGCAGATGAAAACCTCATACTGGCTGGCCGCCGCTTGCCTGGCAGCAAGCGCATCGGGTTATGCCAATGCAGGATTCAAACCCATCGAACTCAAGGACCATGAGCTCGCCGAGCTACGCGGTCGTTATGTCATGCCGGGGCGGATCATCAGCTTTGGCATCATCATGAGCAGCACCTGGCGCAATGCCAGCGGAGACCTGATCGGGGTGGCGACGGCCATGCAGATCCAGGCCTCTACCGTAAAGCCGCAACTTTACGTGTCGACCATTAAAGAAACCGGTAACGGCAGTACGCCGCCATCGGGCACCGGAAATGTGATCGGTGGCGCAGGACTGACCACTACCCAGGGAGTCACCCAAACTGTTCGCGCCGCTGGTGACGGCAATACCGCCTACAACAATGTCGCCATCAACGTCCAGGAGGCCAACCAGGCGCCGGCGCCGAGTCCCGTCCAAGGGCAGGTGCTGACGAGCGGGCAAACCATTACCGACAGCAATGCCGCCGGTAACGTCGCAGTGGCGGCCACCGGTGGTGGCGTGCAAATGGCCATCCAGGCCAACAACAACCAAGGCACAGCCATGCAACAGGCGGCTCAGGGGGGGCTGGTGCAGAACACCCGGCTTCTGGGCAACAGCAACAGGGTCAATAACCTGACGCAACTTAATGTGGTGCTTAACAACAACGGTCGAAATGCCGGAGCAGTCAACTGCAATTTGAATCAACTCAAAGCACTTCGCAGCCTGGGATATTGAACTACGCTGATGTTCGATCATCGGGCTTCATGGGGGACGGCTTATCATGTATCGGTCAGTACCACTGCGCGCGATCGTTTGTCTGAGTACTTTGTTCCCGTCGGCGCTGCTGCAAGCAGCGTCCGATGCGGACGTGGAAGCTTTGAAGCAACAACTCATGGAGCTCAAGCAACGATACGAAGTACAACAAAAGGCCTTGGCAGTACTCGAACAACGAGTCCGCCAAGTGGAGGAACAACCGGCGGCGGCACCGCCTAAACGCCTGGCCAAGTCGCCAGCCGACATGAAAGGCAACCCGCAAGTGGCCACAAGGACGGGAGCGGCCGCGGCTTCAGGCGGCGCCGCGGGCAGCGGCAGCTCCTATGGACAATCGCTGGCCGATGACTCTCAACCGGCACAGAGTGTTTCCAACCTGTATGACGAGGCCAGCGGATTCTTCGGCGGCGGCAAGTTCAGCCTCGAAACCGGGCTGACCTATTCGCGTTACGATACCCGCCAGCTGATCCTCAACGGCTTCCTCGCACTGGACTCGATCTTTCTGGGCAACATCAACCTGGACCGGATCAAGGCCGACACCTGGACGCTGGACCTCACCGGGCGCTACAACTTCGACAATCGCTGGCAATTCGACCTGAACGTACCAGTGGTGTACCGCGAATCGACGTATCAATCCGGCGGCGCCAACAACGGTGCGGCGGGAGTGACCAGCGAAGAAAGCGTCACACGCGATCCGACACTGGGCGATGTCAACTTCGGTATTGCCTACAAATTCTTGGACGAATCGGTCAACACCCCGGATGCAGTAGTCACCTTGCGCGTCAAGGCGCCGACCGGCAAGGACCCGTTCGGCATCAAACTGCGCCAGAGCGACGCCAATACCAACCTGTTCGTGCCTGACACCTTGCCAACCGGCAACGGCGTCTGGTCGATCAGCCCCGGTATCTCGCTGGTCAAGACCTACGATCCAGCGGTTCTGTTCGGTAGCCTGTCCTACACCCACAACTTCGAAGGTTCCTTCGACGACATCAGTGCCACCGTCAATCAGAAAGTCCCGGGCAAGGTGCGGATCGGCGACAGCTTCCAGATTGGCGCGGGCATCGCGTTCGCGCTGAACGAAAAAATGAGTATGTCGTTCTCGGTGTCTGACCTGGTGCAGCGCAAAAGCAAGCTCAAGCAGGATGGCGGGGATTGGGAGTCGGTGGTGTCCAGCGACGCCAACGCCGGTTACTTCAACGTCGGCATGACCATCGCGGCCTCCGACAACCTGACGATCGTTCCCAACTTGTCCATCGGTATGACCGACGATGCGCCGGACTTTTCCTTCAGCCTGAAATTCCCGTACTACTTCTAAACCGCACCCCGCAATAGAAAAGGCCCACTACGATAGTTGTCGTAGCGGGCCTTTTTTGTTGCACCGCCCTAGCGGATCTGGTGCTTGTGCAGCAATCGGTAAAAAGTCGGCCGTGACACGCCCAGGACTCGGGCGGCAACACTCAGGTTGTCGCTGTGCCGGTTCAACACATCGCACAGCGCCTGGCGTTCGGCGCGGGTCTTGTAGTCTTCAAGGGTGCCCATCGGCGTGGCGAAGGCGTGTTGACTGAGCAGCCCCAGGTCTCGCGCCTCGATCTGCCGCCCTTCGGCAAGTACCAACCCACGACGTACCCGATTGGCCAGCTCGCGGACATTGCCCGGCCAGTCGTGCTTGCCCATGGCGACCAACGCATCCTCGCTGAAGCTGCGCGGACGACGGCCGGTTTCACTGCTGTAGAAATGGGAAAAGTGGTTGGCCAGCATCAATAAATCACCATGGCGCTCCCGCAGCGGCACGGTGACCACTTGCAGGACGTTCAAACGGTAGTACAAATCTTCGCGAAAGCGTTTGTTCTCGATGGCCTCTTCAAGGTCGACGTGCGTCGCCGCCAATACCCGCACATCCACCGGAACAGGCTGATGGCCGCCAACCCGCTCGATGTGTTTTTCCTGCAGGAAGCGCAACAGATTGGCTTGCAGCTCCAGGGGCAGATCGCCTATTTCATCGAGAAACAGGGTGCCGCCGTTGGCGGCTTCTATCCGCCCGACCTTGCGCTGATGGGCGCCGGTAAAGGCCCCCTTCTCGTGACCGAACAATTCGGACTGGATCAAGTGTTCGGGAATCGCGCCACAGTTGATCGCCACGAATGGCTTGCTGTGACGTTGGGATTGTTGATGCAGGGTACGGGCGACCAATTCCTTACCGGTGCCGCTTTCGCCGCGGATCAGCACCGGTGATTCGGTGGGCGCCAGCTTGCTCAGTAGTTTGCGCAGCTCGCGAATCGGTTTGCTGTCGCCGAGCAGTTCGTGTTCAGGCTGATCGATATGAACCGTGCCCTGCCCGCGCAGGCGCGCCATGCCGAACGCTCGGCCCAGAGTGACCTGAACCCTTGAAACATCGAACGGCAAGGTATGGAAGTCAAAAAACCATTCGCAGACGAAATCCCCGACATTCTGCATTCGCAGGACATCCTGATCGAGCACGGCGATCCACTCGGTACCGCTACGGGTGATCAGTTCCTTGACGGCTTCCGGACGCTCCAGATGAAATGGCTGCAAGCGCAACAGGCCGACGTCGCAGGTTCGTTCCGCGGCGCTTTCCAGGGTACAGCTGTCGACATCCCAACCCACAGCGCGTAAACCCGGCAGCAAACGGTGGCAGTCGTCGCAAGGATCCACTACTAAAAGACGTCGTAAAGCAGGCGCTTCGATCATGACTGTTCCTTGGCGCCAAATTTTAGGAAATATTATTAAAAACAGTCATTTGGCGGGCTTCGGTGTAACACTAGCAAAATATTGACGCGGGCTTGTATCGATTGCTTATAGGGACGTCGGCTTATTAGTTATAAAAAATCACTTAATGAGTTGCCTAACGAATTGAACCTTTCATTCAGCTTTCAGCAACTGCCTGAATCGCCGGCGAATCAAAGAAAGTTGAAATTTCTTTTGATTGTGTGTGACCCCACCCCCGGTTGCGGACATCAGTACAAGTAACCAGCCGAACGGTAAGCCCAACCGACGGCACATCACTTGATTGGGCACACAGAGAGAAGACCCCATGAACGCCCCGCTCCGTATCAACGAAGCTCTTTTGATTGCCGACCGCGCATTCCAACCCTTTCAATGCGTGGCTTGGGCTCCACAAGACGGTAATGGCGAGCTCAGCCTGGCCATCATTGATCGCACTAACACTCGCATCAGCAGCAAACAAATCCCCAGCAGTGCCTATTCCGATCCGCAGCAACTTGCACACTTGCTGGAACAAGCCCGCGCCGAGCTGAGCGAGGAAGGTTACACACTGCAATCGTGGTCCATGCCGCATTAATCTTTTTCGCGGATTACCGCCCGGTAATCCGCGTCCCTTCTTCTCCTTAGTTGACGGTTTCTACGGTCAGCTGCATAACGCCATTTTCGTTTTCCAACTTCTAGCCACCAGATTACTTGGCAGGCTTGTCAGTGGTTCGAGAAGACACTGTTCTGGCACAAAACGCCGCTCCTCCCGAGCGTAATGGCAGTTGCGCATCATCGCATTCAGGGATTGAATGTTCTTCTCATGCAGTCAACCTCCGGGCACCCGGACAAGGACGACTGGCAAGGAGATGCGTGCATGTCACTCCAGACTGCTTTTGCCATACCGGCAGCGGTGAAAGACGCCGGGCAACTCGATAGCCATTTCGCCGGCAGCGGCAAGACTCAAGTGTATTTCGCCGGCAGTACTTCCAGCAGGATCAATGGCGTGGCGATTGACCACACCGGCCGAATACTGGTGGCAGCCAAGGTCGGCACGCCAGGTGGCAGCCGCTTTGGCCTGGCCCGCCTGCGTGAGGATGGTTCGGCGGATCTGGCCTTCGGCAAACAAGGCAGCGTCATCGGGCAATTCGCCCACGGCTACGAGGCCATGGCGGGCACAGTGCGGGTGCTGGCCGACGGGAACATTCTGGTGGCCGGCCTGCACTACGAAAATGCTCATCGTACGTTGCCCGCCGTGGCGATGTTTGATCAACGAGGCTGCCCGATACAGGGTTTTGGTGAGCACGGCCGCTGCGTGGTGCGCCTGCCGGGGAAGCTTTCCGAAGGCGCTCGCGACGCCTGGTTACCACCCGGCGTACCGGGTACCGAGGCCTGTGATATCTGCGTGCAGGACGATGGTCGAATCCTGCTGCTGGCCAATCATCACTTTGAATTGACCGATCACGTCGGCATGCTGATTCGACTCAATGCCGACGGCTCGCTGGACAGCACCTTCAATGGTCGTGGCTTTGTCATGGTCCGGCACTTATTGATGAACACCTGGCTGAACAGTCTGATGGTGCAACATGACGGCCGAATCCTGGTGGGCGGATCGATCAACTTCCCCGAGGAAGGTTTGCTGGCGCGTTATCACACCGATGGCCAGCTGGATGACGGCTTCGCCGTGGATGGCTTCATGAGCTTCAAGGCCTGGGGTCAGAGTGCCCAGGTCTGCCAGATCGTCCAGCACGAAAATGGTGATTTGCATTGTTTTGGCAGCAGTCGCGACCCGATGCACTGCCTCGCCCTGAACGTTCACAGCAATGGCCGACCTGACATGCATTGCAATAGCGGCCAACCACAACTGTTGGAAATCAGCCACAGCGGCTGCCAGTGGACCGCCGCCCAGATACAACCGGACGACTGTGTACTGACGGTCGGAGCGACGGGCGGCGGGCTCGAAGGCGATTTCATTCTCGCTCGCTACATACCCAATGGGGCGCTGGATCGCAGCTTCGCCAATGGCATGGGCTGGGTCCGCACACGCCTGAGTCGAGGCCCGGACACCGCCACTTCATTGGCCGTGCAGGCCGATGGTTGCATCGTCGTCGGCGGCTATTCACTGGATGGCAACTACCGCGCCGTCGTCGCCCGCTATCAACCCTAGTTCCCTGCACTTGATCTTCCCTTCCGCTTACGGCAAGTTGCGCGCTTCTTAATACAAGGAGTAGCCGATGTCCGGCTCAATGGCCCAGGCCTTCGCACACAATTTTCTTGGGCATTCACCCCGCTGGTACAAAGCCAGCATTATCGGATTCCTGATTCTCAACGCCCTGGTGTTGTGGACGATCGGTCCGGTGGCGGCCGGCTGGTTGTTGGTGCTGGAGTTCATCTTCACCCTGGCCATGGCGCTCAAGTGTTACCCGCTGATGCCCGGCGGGTTGCTGCTGATCGAAGCTCTGCTGCTGAAAATGACCACGCCCCAGGCGCTCTATGACGAACTGGTGCACAACTTCCCGGTGATCCTGCTGCTGATGTTCATGGTGGCGGGCATCTACTTCATGAAGGACCTGCTGCTGTTTCTGTTCTCGCGCCTGCTGCTGGGAGTTCGCTCCAAGGCGCTGCTGGCGTTGATGTTCTGTTTCCTGTCAGCGTTTCTCTCGGCGTTTCTCGATGCATTGACCGTGACCGCGGTCATCATCAGCGCGGCCGTGGGGTTTTATTCGGTGTATCACCGCGTCGCCTCGGGCAACGATCCGCGTCAGGACAGTGAGTTCGGCGACGACCGGCAGTTACCGACATTGCACCATGCCGACCTCGAACAATTCCGCGCCTTCCTGCGCAGTCTGCTGATGCACGGCGCGGTCGGCACAGCGTTGGGTGGTGTTTGCACGCTGGTTGGCGAGCCGCAAAACCTGCTGATCGGCCATGAGATGGGCTGGCACTTTGCCGAATTCTTTCTGAAGATCGCCCCGGTGTCGTTGCCGGTGCTGGCAGCGGGCCTGGTGACCTGCGTACTGCTGGAGAAACTGCGCTGGTTCGGTTATGGCACGCTGCTGCCGGACAACGTGCGTGCGGTGCTGGCCAACTACGCCGCCGAAGACAACGCCGAGCGTACTTCGCGTCAGCGCGCTGCGCTGCTGGTTCAAGGGGCGGCGGCACTGATTCTGATTGCCGGGCTGGCGTTTCACATCGCCGAAGTCGGCCTGATCGGCTTGATGGTGATCGTGCTGATCACCGCGTTTACCGGTATCACTGACGAACACCGCCTCGGCACCGCCTTCAAGGACGCCATGCCGTTCACCTCGCTGCTGGTGGTATTTTTCGCCGTGGTGGCGGTGATTCACGATCAGCAGCTGTTCGCGCCGCTGATCCAGTGGGTACTAACGCTGCCGGCGGATCAACAGCCGGGCATGCTGTTTATTGCCAACGGCTTGCTGTCGGCCATCAGCGACAACGTGTTCGTCGCGACCATTTACATCACCGAAGTAAAACAGGCATTCATCTCCGGCCACATGAGCCGCGAGCACTTTGAAACCCTGGCGATTGCGATCAATACCGGGACCAACCTGCCGAGCGTGGCGACGCCTAATGGTCAGGCGGCGTTCCTGTTCCTGCTGACCTCGGCGATTGCCCCGCTGATTCGTCTGTCGTACGGGCGGATGGTGTGGATGGCGCTGCCATACACCGTGGTGATGGGGGTTCTTGGCTGGTACGCGGTAAGTTACTGGCTGTAACCCAGAACAAAAATGTGGGAGCGGGCCTGCTCGCTCCCACATTGGTTTTGTGTGCTTATCGAGGGAGGATGTATCGCTCGATCGCCTGGGCCGCGCCGTCTTCGGTATTGGCCCCGGTCACCACGTTCGCCTGACGCTTCACCGCCTCTTCCGCCTGCCCCATCGCAATCGACAGCCCGGCACGATGAAACATCGCCGGGTCATTGCCGCCGTCGCCCATGGCGGCAGTCTGTTCCAGCGACACCCCGAGAAACTCGGCCAGCGTCGCCAGTGCCGCGCCCTTGTTGGCCTGCACCGCCGTCACATCCAGATAGACCGGTTGTGAACGCGACACCTGCGCCTGCCCTTCGACCATGGGCAGCAACCGCGCTTCCAGCTCGATCAACAGTTCGGTGTTGTTACTGGCAGCGACGATCTTGTCGATGCGTGCCAGGCAAGGCTCGAAACTCTCGACCACCACCGGCGGATAACCCAGGCCATGTTGCTCTCGCGGGACCATCGGGCCGTACGGATCCTTCAACAGCCAGTCACCACCGCTGAACACCCAGACTTCAATGTCCGGCTGATCGGCAAACAGTGCCAGCGCCGTCAGCGCTGCGGTTGCCGGCAAATAATGCGCCACCAGCAAACTGCCATCCGGGTTGACGATCGTGCCGCCATTGAACGCCGCCGTCGGCAGATCAACGCCCAGGGCTTCGATCTGCTGCAACATGGCTTTAGGTGGACGCCCGGTGGCCAGGCTGAACAGCACGCCGGCGTCACGCAAGGCGCGAACGGCATCGATGGTGCGCTGGCTGAGGCTGTGATCGGGCAGCAACAAGGTGCCGTCCATGTCACTGAGCAGAAAACGGATGGGTTGTTGCGTGACGTCCATCATCCGAGGCTGTGCCAGACGCGACCGTCGCGGGTCAGCAGTTCGTCAGCGGTCTTGGGTCCGTCTTCGCCGGCTGCATAGCTCTCCACGGTTGCATCCTGCTGCCAGGCGTCGAGGAACGGCTGCACGACGCGCCAGCCGTTCTCGATGTTGTCGGCACGCTGGAACAGCGTCTGATCGCCGGTGAGGCAATCGTAGATCAAGGTTTCGTAGCCGGTGGAAGGCTGCATTTCAAAGAAATCCTTGTAGGCAAAGCCCAGCTCGATATTGGCCATGTTCAACGCCGGTCCCGGCCGTTTGGCCAGCAGGTCGAACCACATGCCTTCGTTGGGCTGGATCTGGATCCGCAGGTAGGTCGGCTGCAATTCTTCGACCTCGGTGTCACGGAACTGCGCATACGGCGCCGGCTTGAAGCAAATGACGATCTCGGTGTCGCGCACGCTCATGCGCTTGCCGGTACGCAGGTAGAACGGCACACCGACCCAGCGCCAGTTGTCGATCATCACTTTGAGCGCGACATAGGTTTCAGTGGTGCTGTCGGGCGCGACGTTGGTTTCCTGACGATAACCGGGCAACCGATTGCCATCGATCTCGCCGGCGGTGTATTGGCCGCGCACTGAGTTGGCTCGCGCTTCCTCGATCGACCAGGGGCGAATCGCGCCGATCACTTTGGCCTTCTCGCCACGTACCGCATCGGCGCCAAACGCCGCCGGCGGTTCCATGGCGACCATCGCCAATAATTGGAACAGGTGATTAGGCACCATGTCCCGCAGGGCGCCGGTGACCTCATAAAAACTGCCACGGGTTTCAACGCCGACGGTTTCAGCGGCGGTGATTTGTACGTGGTCGATGTAATGGTTGTTCCAGAAGGCTTCGAACAGGCTGTTGGAGAACCGGCTGACCAGAATGTTCTGCACGGTTTCCTTGCCCAGATAGTGATCGATCCGGTAGATCTGCTTTTCCGTCATCACTTTGAGCAAGCACGCGTTCAAGGCTTCGGCGGTATACAGATCCGAGCCGAAAGGCTTTTCGATCACCACCCTTCTGAACGCTTCAGGGGCTTCTTGCAACAATCCGGCAGCCCCGAGACGTCGCACCACTTCACTGAAAAAGCGCGGAGCGGTGGCCAGGTAGAAAACGGCGTTGCCGGTGCCGCTGGCGTCGATTTTCGCCGCCAGCGCGTCATAAGTGCGCTCATCCAGGAAATCGCCCTGGACGTAGCTGATGTGTTTGGCCAATTTGGCCCACAACGCCGGATCAAGGGCGTGATCGCCCTTGCCGACCTTGGCTGCCACTTCCGCCCGAATGAAATCTTCGAGTTTTTTGGCAAAGGCTTCGTCACTGATGGCGTTGTGATCAACGCCGACGATCCGCAGTCCATTCCCCAGCAAACCATCGCGACTCAGGTTGTACAGCGCCGGCATCAGCAGGCGCTTGACCAGATCACCATGGGCACCGAACAAAAACAGCGTGGTGGGCGGTGCGGGTTCTGCCTTGGATTTCCTGCGGATCACGTGGGTCATTTTTTCGCAGTCTCCACATGGCCGCCGAAGCCGAAGCGCTGGGCCGAGAGAATCTTGTCGCCAAAGTTGCCTTGCCCGCGCGAACGGTAGCGAGAGAACAGCGAGTTCGACAGCACCGGTACCGGCACCGCTTGTTCCATGGCGGCTTCGATGGTCCAGCGCCCTTCACCGCTGTCCGCCACTTCACCCGAGTAGCCGTCGAGTTTCGGATCGGACGCCAGCGCATCGGCGGTCAGGTCAAGCAGCCAGGACGAGACCACGCTGCCACGACGCCAGACTTCGGCGATGTCGGCCACGTTCAGGTCGAAACGCTGATCTTCCGGCAGGTTGGTGCTGGCTTTGGTCTTGAGGATGTCGAAGCCTTCGGCGAAGGCCTGCATCATTCCGTATTCGATGCCGTTATGGATCATCTTGACGAAGTGGCCGGCGCCGGCGGGGCCTGCGTGGATGTAACCGCGCTCGGCGCGATCGTCATCGGACTTGCGATCCTTGGTGCGCGGAATGTCGCCCATACCCGGGGCCAGGGACTCGAACAACGGGTCAAGACGCTTAACCGTCTCGGCATCGCCGCCGATCATCATGCAGTAGCCACGTTCCAGGCCCCAGACGCCGCCGGAGGTGCCGACGTCGATGTAATGCAGACCTTTTTCCGACAGGGTTTTGGCCCGACGGATATCGTCCTTATAGAAGGTGTTGCCGCCATCGATGATGGTATCGCCCGCTTCAAGCAAGGTGCTCAGGGTGTCAATGGTGTCTTCGGTCGGTGCGCCGGCGGGCAGCATGACCCACACCGCGCGCGGCTTGGCCAGGCCAGCGACCAGGGCTGGCAAGTCGGCGACGCCGGTGGCGCCCTCTTCGGCCAGGGTATCGACAAAAGCGGTATTGCGGTCGTAAACAACGGTGGTGTGCCCGTTGAGCATCAGGCGCCGCGCAATATTACCGCCCATGCGGCCCAGTCCAATAATCCCGAGTTGCATGTACTGATGCTCCCTACTACAAATAAAGTGTGTCTAAGGTTATAGCCCAACGCGACTAGTGAAGGTTAGTCCAGAGCGGTGGGATGAAGTTTCCGGGCATTGTGCCCGATCCAGACTGATAACGTCGGGAATCGTGCCGAAGACACAACGACCATGAAAAATAAAAAAGTTCCCTTCAGGGGCAAAAGAAATCAAAATTGGCGCCGATAGTAAGTGAGCACCCGATTTCGGGAGTCGACTTACAGTTGATACCGCCATTTGCGAGGTGAGCAATGGGCACCGTACACACAGCACTGCCAGCACAAACCCTTTACGTCACGATCCGTCGCGATGAACTGCGCCAGTTGAAAGAGGAGCGCGATCAGTTGAAGCGGGAAGTTGCGCAATTGCGCCTGCTGACCCAAGGCAATCAGGCTCAGCCCTTGCCCGTCACCCAACGTGCTCCTCACGCCTGATCTCCTCGCTTGAGTCGGAAGCGGCCCAGCGCTGTTTCTGACTCGCTGCAATCCTGTCCGCTGCGACAACTCACAAAGTTTTCACACTTGCTTGGCGATACTCCGGCCCTTTGTGGCTGCTTGCTTTGCGAGCGGCATCCGTTCGTCTGCGACAAGGAGAGTGCCGACGGCCGATCATCAGGCTGGAGTGTTGAATGGCTTTGCTTAAACGCAGCAAAACGTCTGCGAATGGTTTTGATTGGGCAGGATTACTCTGGTTATTTCTGTTCTTCTGGTATTTCTCCGGTATCACCCAACTACTGATTCAACTGACGGGCACCTCCGGTTTTAGCGGGTTCCGCCAGGCTTTTGTGATGAGCGCCATTTGGCTCGCGCCGATGCTGTTGTTCCCCAGACAAACCCGTGTGATGTCCGCGCTGATCGGTGTGGTGCTGTGGGCCTGTTCGATGGCCAGCCTGGGTTATTTCTTCATCTATCAGCAGGAATTTTCCCAGAGCGTCATCTTCATCATGTTCGAATCGAACGTGTCTGAAGCCGGCGAATACCTGACGCAGTATTTTGCCTGGTGGATGGTGCTGGCGTTCCTCGCCCACACTGCATTCGCGTACTTCCTTTGGACCCGCGTGCGTCCGGTGTACCTGCCACGCGTCCAGGCGCTGATCGCAGCGACGGCGATTGTGCTGGCCGTGATCGGTTACCCGCTGATCAAGCAGACCGCGCACACCGGCAGCCTGGCGGAAGGCTTCGAGAAATTCGAAACCCGCATCGAGCCCGCGGTGCCATGGCAGATGGCCGTGGCCTATCACCGTTACCTCGGTACCCTGGGCAGCATGCAAGGCATGCTCGACAGCGCCAGCAAGATCCCGCCGCTGAAGAACTTCACCGACTCGATGGCCAATCAGCCGGCGACCCTGGTGCTGGTGATCGGCGAGTCCACCAACCGTCAGCGCATGAGCCTGTACGGCTACCCGCGGGAAACCACCCCGGAACTGGATAAGCTCAAGGACCAACTGGCGGTTTTCAATAACGTCATTACCCCACGCCCCTACACCATCGAAGCGCTGCAGCAGGTGCTGACGTTCGCCGACGAAGAAAACCCGGACCTCTACCTGACGACGCCGTCATTGGTCAGCATGATGAAACAGGCGGGTTACAAAACCTTCTGGATCACCAACCAGCAGACCATGACCAAGCGCAACACCATGCTCACGACCTTCTCTGAACAGGCCGACGAGCAGGCGTACCTGAACAACAACCGCAACCAGAACGCCGCCCAGTACGATGGCGATGTGATCGAGCCGTTCAACAAGGCGCTGGCCGATGCGGCGCCACGCAAGCTGATCGTCGTGCATTTGCTCGGCACGCACATGAGCTACCAGTACCGTTACCCGCCGACGTTCAACAAGTTCACCGACCGCAAAGGCGTGCCGGACGGCGTGCGTGACGATCAGGTGCCGACGTACAACAGCTATGACAACGCGGTGCTGTACAACGACTTCGTGGTCTCGAGCCTGATCAAGGACTACGCCAAGACTGATCCGAACGGCTTCCTGCTGTACCTCTCCGACCACGGCGAAGACGTGTTCGACTCCGCTGGCCACAACACCCTGGGCCGCAACGAGAACAAGCCGACCGCGCCGATGTACACCATTCCATTCGTGGCCTGGGCCTCGCCGAAATGGCGCGAAACCCATGACTGGAGTTTTGCCGCTGATCTGGGTCGACCGTACAGCAGCTCCCAGCTGATTCACACCTGGGCGGATCTGGCCGGCCTGAGTTTCGATGAACTGGACCGCAGCAAAAGCCTGGTCAGCGACAGCTTCAAGCCTCGGCCATTGATGATCGGCAACCCTTACGAGCGTGAGCAGCGGCCGTTGATCGACTTCAGCCTGATAAAACCCAAGGTCGCGCCTGTCGCCCCGGCGGTCGTTCAGCAGTAGTTTTGAGGGGCCGACAAATGACTTAAGGGCGTCCTGATCGACGCCCTTTTTTATGGCTCGGAGGACTAAAGCGCTTTGGTCCAGAACAGCATCCGGCCGTGCGCCGGGTCGAACATGCCGGGTGAAAAACCGAATTTGCCATAAGACGCCTGGGCCACTGGATTGCCTTCCAGCACTTCCAGGGTGATCTTGCAGCAGCCGCGCTGACGTGCGATGTCCTCGACTTTGTGCAGCATTTTCTGGCTCAGTCCCAACCCGCGAAACTTCGACACCACGACCACATCGTGCACGTTGACCAATGGCCGACAGGCAAAGGTCGAAAAGCCTTCGAAGCAATTGACCAGCCCTGCCGGCTCGCCACCGACAAACGCCAATACACTGAAGGCATGGGGCCGCTTGGCCAGCTCCCCCGGCAGTTGTTGCAACACATGGGTGGGCAACGACTTACCGCCACCCATCGGGTCTTCGGCGTAATGGTTCAATACAAGACAAATCGCCTCGGCATGTGTCGGGTTGCTGTAACTGGCCTGAAGCACAAGAATTTCTGCGGATTCCATTTCCACCCTCGATCACACATGAAGTTGCCCCAGTTCGCTTCTTGCGCACTGAAAGGTCCTGCGACCTTATCGCGAGCGCCGGGGTGCCGACAACTGGATCCTCTCGCCCCGTTGCACCTTCTCCCGGACATCAAGCCTCGGCAAAACGTTTTAGCTGCATCTCCTGCAAACGGCTGAGGGTGCGGCGAAACGGGAATTCCAGATAGCCCTCGGTGTACAACGCCTCCATCGGTACCTGCGCTTCGAGGTACAGCGGCACCTTGCGGTCGTAGCATTCGTCCACCAGGGCAATGAACCGCCGCACGCCGTCGTCATGCACCGACAACTGTGGCAACTCGCGATCCCCCGCCGCCACCCGCTCGACACCGTCTTCAGTGCCGCGGGCGATGCGCCCTTCGCGTTTTTGCGCGCTGAGATTGGGCACGTCACTCAACAGAATAGCGCTGAAGGTGTCGCACAGGGCCATGAAGTCCATGGCGGCAAAAGGCTGCTCGCAAACCTCGGCGTAACGGCACCAGAGCACGGTTCGACTGGCCTGCATGACATTGACCGAACGGTAGCCGATCTGCACCGGATCGCTGGATAGCGTCTGGCCGATGGTCAGGGCCTTGAACACATCGCCAAGGGCACCGGGCTGACCCGGAACGTTCACCCAGTAACGCTGCAGGCCGGCGCCGGGGTGCAGACGATGATCTTCTCCACCGTCCACCGCAATCACCTGCATGTGTTGCTTGATCGCGCTAATCGCCGGCACAAAGCGGTCGCGGTTGAAGCCATCGGCGTACAGCTGATCCGGCGGTTGGTTGGAGGTGCAGACCACCACCACGCCCTGCTCGAACATCACCTGAAACAAACGCCCGAGAATGATCGCGTCACCGATGTCGTTGACGAACAGTTCATCGAAACACAGCACCCGCACTTCCTGGCTCAGCTCGCGGGCCAGGGCCTTCAGCGGGTCGGCGGTACCGGTCAACTGGAAGGAGCGCTGATGCACCCAACCCATAAAGTGGTGAAAGTGCTGCCGCCGGGCCGGGACGCGCAGGTTTTGATAGAACTGATCCATCAACCAGGTCTTGCCCCGCCCGACAGGGCCCCAGAGGTACACGCCGGTGATGGGCGCGCGGCCTTCCTGCAAGGCTTCGTGGCATTTTTGCAGCGCCCACACGGCATGTTCCTGGGCTTCGTCCTGGACGAAGCCCTTCTGTTCGATGGCGTGTTGCCAGGCGGTTAAGGGAGAGTCGACATTCATGCGCGGCAGTATACGTCTCTATAGCGGCTCGCCAAGCCCGGGCCGTAGCAGCTGCGTCGCGGTGCTCGACAGCTGCTACATAGGCCGGTGGTTACAGCGAGATGTCCAGCCGGGCGATCTTGCCCTGTTCATTGAGGCGGAACATATAGCGCAGTTCCAGCGGGCTGCCGGGAAAAGTGCCGGAGATCAGGTTGTGCACCAGCACTTTGCCAGTGCGCTGTTGAACGTCAAGCACCTCGACCCGCGGCTGATAACGTTGCGCAGTGTCTTGCATCCATTGGGCGATGGCTTGCGTGCCGACCTGATGCTGCCCCTCATCGAACACGTTGGCATCCTCAGCGAAAAAACTGGCGACCCTCGAGGTGTCGCGAGCATTGGCGGCAGCAATGTAGGCGGCAATGGCGGGGGCCAGTGAAGAGGCTGGATTGGACATGTTTACGGCTCCTTGTGAGTTGTTTCTGGAGCCATGCTAAAACAAGCCGGTGTCAGTTCTTGTCAGGAGTGAAACGCCCTGCTTCATCCAGTTGCATCTGCTTGCGCCAGGTGCGCAACAGGTCGCTGCGCCGCCCCGGATAGCGCTCACCCTGTTCACTGGCGGCCGAGATCCGGTCGGTGCGGAACGTGCGATAGGCACTGCGCAACTCACACCAGGCGACGATGATCCGCACCTCATTGAGAAACCCCAGGGCCAGTGGCCAGATCAACCGTTGGCTGGGCACCTGGTTGGCGTCTGCGTAATCGATATGCAACTTGGCTTGATCGCGGATGGCTTGGCGAAACACATTCAACGGCACGGCGTTTTGCGGATAGCCACAACCCGGCGGCCCCGGCAACACCGTCGGGTTGCGCAAGGCGTCCTGGGCCGTCGGGTCGAGCACCGCGGCGATTTTTGCCAGGGCATCGGCCGCCGCTTTGCTCAACACCTCATCACCCCGCTGATCCACGTAGCGCAAACCGAGCACGATGGCTTCGGTCTCATCGGCATTGAGCATCAAGGGCGGCAGAAACAGACCGCTGCGCAACACATAGCCGATCCCCGCCTCGCCAAAAATCGGCGCGCCGAGTGCGGTGAGTTCAGCGATATCGCGGTACAGCGTGCGTTCGGAAATCTCCAGCTCGCTGGCCAATGTCGCGGCAGTCACCGGACGACTTTTGCCGCGTAGCACTTGTAACAAGGTCAGTAAACGAGTGGTTCGCGACACGGTCGGCAGGCTCCTTGCTGGAAGTCGCCGGAGCTTAGCAGAGGCTGCTGTCAGAAAGTGGCAGTAGCGAAACGCCAGACACAAGCCCGCTCCCACATTTTGGCTTGTTACCGATCGACCTTATGCCTGGCCGCATACAAACACAGCATTTCCATGGCCAGGGTCGCCGCAGCCAGTGAGGTAATGTCGGCGTGGTCGTAGGCCGGCGCCACTTCCACCACGTCCATCCCCACCAGGTTGATCCCGCGCAAGCCGCCGAGAATCTCCAGCGCCTGCACCGTGCTCAAGCCGCCGCACACCGGCGTCCCGGTGCCGGGCGCGAAGGCTGGGTCGAGGCAGTCGATGTCGAAGGTCAAATACACCGGGTGATCACCGACCCGCGCACGAATCGCCTCGACAATCGCCTCGCACCCTTGCCGATGAACCTGCCGCGCATCCAGCACCTGAAAGCCCTGATGATCGTCATTGGTGGTGCGCAAACCGATTTGCACTGAGCGCGACGGATCCACCAGCCCTTCCCTGGCCGCATGCCAGAACATCGTGCCGTGATCGACGCGCTTGCCCTCTTCATCCGGCCAGGTGTCGCTATGGGCATCGAAGTGAATCAATGACAACGGGCCGTGCTGGCGGGCATGGGCCTTGAGCAGCGGATAACTGATGAAGTGATCGCCGCCGAAGGTCAGCATCGCGCAACCGTTATCCAGGATGTGCCCGGCGTGGGCTTCAATGCTTTCCGGCACCGAATGCGGCGCGCCGTAATCGAAGGCGCAATCGCCGTAGTCGATCACCGCCAAGTGATCGAACGGGTCGAACGTCCACGGCCAATGGCGTTCCCAGGCGATCCCGGTGGACGCCGCCCGAATGCCGCGTGGTCCGAAACGCGCCCCGGAACGGTTGCTGGTGGCGGTGTCGAACGGCACGCCGCTGACCACCACGTCGACGCCACGCAAGTCGCGGCTGTAGCGCCGGCGCATGAAACTGGTGATACCGGCGTAGGTGCTTTCGGCGGCAGTCCCATAAAGACTGTCGCGGGTCATGGCCTGATCGTTCTGTGCAGGGACGTCCATGGGTGTGTTCCTTATTGTTGGCTTATTGGTGGCTACGGAAAGTGGTCCACAGGCGGGTGCGCTGACGCATGTCCTTGAGGCTCATGCTGCGGTCGGCATACAGCCGCTCACGCACCACGGCCTGCGGGTAGATGTCGGGATTGCTGCGCACCGCCTCATCCACCAGTGGCGTCGCCGCCTCATTGGCCGTGGCGAAGAACAGCGTATTGGTCAGTGCAGCGACGGATTCGGGGCGCAACATGAACTCGACGAAGGCTCGGGCGGCTTCGGGGTGCGGCGCGTCCTTGGGAATTGCCAGGTTGTCCTGCCACACCAGTGTGCCTTCACGTGGAATGCGGTAAGCCACCTCGAACGGTTTATTGGCCTTGCGCGCCTGATCGGCGGCCATGCTCGCGTCGCCGTTGTAGGTCAGTGCCAGGCAAACGCTGCCATTGGCCAGATCGTTGATCTGCCGCCCGGTGGCGACGTAGAGCACCGACGGCTGTAGCTGACGCAACAGGGCGTCGGCGGCTGTCAGATCAGCCTTGTCGGTGCTGTAGGGATCTTTACCCAAATAATGCAGCGCCAGGCCAATCACCTCTTGCGGCGAATCGAGAATCGCGATGCCGCAGTCTTTCAGTTTGCTGGCGTATTCGGGCTTGAACAGCAGGTCCAGGCTGTTGAGCGGTACGTTGGGCAAGCGTTGTTTTACCGCTTCAACATTCATCCCAAGCCCGAGCGTGCCCCAGGTGTAAGGCACGCCATAGCGATTACCGGGATCGACCGCCGCCAGTTTTCCCAGCATGTCCGGGTCGAGGTTGGCGTACCCCTTGAGGCCATCGTGAGGAATTTCCTTCAGCGCTCCCGCCGCCAGGCCGCGCGCCAGGACGCTGGACGACGGCACCACCACGTCGTAACCGCTGCCGCCGGTGAGCAGTTTGGTTTCCAGCACTTCCGGCGTATCGAACGTGTCGTAGCGCACGTGGATGCCGGTTTCCTTTTCGAAGCGCTGCAAGGTCTCGGGCGCCACGTAATCGGCCCAACTGTAGAGATTGAGGACTTTTTCCTCAGCCTGGGCCGGCACGGCCATGGCGAGGAACAGCGCGGGTAAACACAGCTTGAAGAGCGGAGCCATGACGAACACCTGACTGGAGGAAGTGGTTGCAGGATGCGTCGTCGGTTACATTGAAAAAATACCAAGTTAGTTATCCTGACTTTATTGCGGAGTAATGTTTGATGCTCGGCCAACTGCATGATCTGGACCTGCACCTGCTGCGCCTGTTTGTCAGCGTGGTGGAATACGGAGGCTTCAGCGCGGCCCAGGGTGACCTGGGGCTGAGCCAGTCGAGCATCAGCCAGCAGATGGCCAAGCTCGAAACCCGGCTCGGTTATCGCCTGTGCAGTCGCGGCAAGGGCGGGTTCAAGATCACGCCCAAGGGTGAACAGTTGCTCGTTGCCACCCGTGCCTTGTTCCAATCCATTGAAGCGTTCCGCCATCAATCCAACGGTGTGGCCGGACGTTTGATCGGCGAAGTGCGCCTGGGTTTGTCCGAAGCGCTTGATCAGTCCGTGCTGGAACGGGTGGCCGAGGCGATCCGACGCTTTCGCGAACGTGACGAATCGGTGCGCATCGAGTTGATCAGCGCGATGCCCGGCGAAATGGAGCGGTTGTTGCTGCAACAACGGCTGGACCTGGCGATCGGCTATTTCTCACAGGCGCAGCGTGCTTTTGACTACCGTGAACTGTTCACCGAAACCCAGCACCTGTACTGCGCCTCCGGGCATCCGCTGTTCACCGATGACGCACCTGACGATCAAGCGCTCCAGGCCTGCGACCGGGTCGATCACCCCTATCGTTTCCTGCGCAGCGATGAGCCGTTTCAGGGGAAGCTCTGTTCAGCGCGATCCGAGCAGGTCGAAGGCACCCTCGCCTTCATTCTGTCCGGCAAGCACGTGGGGTATTTGCCCGATCACTTCGCCCAAAGCTGGGAAGACAAAGGATTGCTCCGTGCCGTGCGCCAGGGTGATATGAGTTTCGAGGTGGCGTTCCACCTGGCGCGCCATCGCGCACAGGTGCCGGGGGATGCGCAAAAGGCCTTTGAAGAGGATCTGCTTGCGGCGTTTGCTTGAAGCTCTGCCGTTGAATGATCACCCCTGTGGCGAGGGGGCTTGTAGTCTTGCGCGAGCTGCCGAAGGCGCTGCACAACATCTTCGCGATCACTGTCGGTGCGTTGTGCGCTATCGTGCTGAATATCTTCCTGCCCGAAGAGTTCATCGAGCTGGAAGAAGACGAGTTCGACCCGGAAGCCTCGGTGCTTCAGGTGATGCAGAACCCGGATGTTGCGGCCAAGGGTGAACCCGCGTCACCTGTGGCTGTCGCACAGTTGAACCGTCCGTAATGCTCGAAGGCCGAGCTTTGAGCGGTTCGCCTTTTTCTTTACGAGAATATGTTCATGCGCAGATTGCTGGCCCTGTCCCTATCCCTTCTATTGCTCTCCCTGAGCGCCTGCGCCCTGTTCCCCAGTCGCGACCCGCTGCACATCAACGTGGTCGGTATCGAGCCGCTGCAAAGCCAGGAGCTGGAAGTACGCTTCGCGGTAAAACTGCGCGTGCAAAACCCCAATGAAACCGCGATCGCCTATAACGGCGTGGCGCTGGACCTAGAGGTTAATGGCCAGCCGCTAGCTTCCGGCGTCAGCAATCAGTCGGGCTCAATCCCACGATTCTCCGAAGCAGTGATCGTGGTGCCGGTGAGCGTTTCGGCCTTCTCGGTGCTGCGTCAGACCCTCGGACTGAGTCAGACGCAGACACTGGACAATCTGCCTTACGTACTGCACGGCAAACTGGCCGGAGGGGCGTTCGGCACCATGCGTTTTGTCGATAGCGGCAAGCTCAGCCTGCCGGGCTCGATCTCTGGCACCTGGTAACGCCCCCGCTATGTAACGGGGTCGATCACCTGCGTCACACTATGCTTCAGACCTTCTACGTGCCAGTTGGCCCACAGTCGGGTCTTGCCGTTGCCGCCTTCATCCGGCTCGATCGCCAACCAGTTTCGAGCGGCGATCAGGTAACGCCCCCTTGCGCCAACAGGCAACATGGTTCCGGTGATGCCGTAGTCGATCTGTTCCTGGTTCGCACCGATGGACTCCAGAAAGTGCACCGCCAACACTGGCGGCGCAGGATGCACGACGCCGGTGGAAATCAATTGGTAGATTTTCCCCGCGCCATCGCTGCCATGCCGGGGCAACTTCGATTCGATCACACAGGCCCCGGCCACATGAACGTCGCCAGACACCAGCGTGACCTTGCATGATTGGGCTTTGGCGAAATCCAGCAGCCGCATGATCAACCGCTTGCGTTCACTGCGGTGCGGCAGGCTTCGCCAGTGGTCGCGTAAATCGTCCTCGAGCTCCTGTTGCCCCACCATCACGTCCAGCGCCTTTTCGGCCGCCTGTAAATCAAGGTAACCCACCGGAATACTCGACATCAGCAACAGGTGCTTGTGCGCCGGGACCTTGTCCAGCCAGGCATAAATCGCATCCCAACTGACCGGGGAAATAACCCGGGTTTGTTGGGCCTGCGGGGTGGTCAAGTCCGGCGCGCGTTCGCTGCGTAGATCGGGAACCAGCAAGGCCAACTCGCCCAGGCCGGTGAACCCCAGGTGAAAGCCATCAGCAGTGCCGGGAATCGCGCAGGGATGGGTATCAGCGGACGGCTTGAGGTGAGGATGCGTCTGGATCAGTTGCTGCTGGAAAATCCTGAAATAGCGTTTGGCTGTGGCAAACAGCCCCTGGAACACCGGGCTTGAATGCAATATCTCATCGTAGGAACCCCAGCCATCGATGATGTCATGGTCATCCCACATCATCACCGTCGGAATGGCGCCGAACACCTTGGCCATCTCGGGCTGTTTCCAGCATTCCAGGTAGAGCCTGGTGAAAAACTTGTCCAGATCGGCTTCGATCACCTTGCTGTAAGCGGCCTTTTGACGGTCGGCGAAGGGTTTGGCGAACCATGCTTTCATCGACGGCACACTGCTGCGCATGTCGTCGCTGTAAACCTGATCGCCGCCCATCAACAGCAGATGATAGGGCTCGCCCTGGTGAGCACCCCACATGTGCTCCCAACGCTCGTTGTTCCGGTCGACCTTCTCCATTTCCTTGGGGTCGGAGAAACCGTTGCACGACACATACGCAATGCGCGGCGACTGGCCCTTGGCCGGAACGACGAAGTTGGCCTGCGCACCGTCTACGGAAACCGTGTAACTGGTGGCAACGGCCTGATCCTGCGCCGCCTTGAAATCGATGCGCCAGACGCGGGAATTAGGGTTGAGCAGCGGGATATCGGCGATGGCCAAGGGTGTGTCGGCAGTCACATCCTTGGGCACTTTTACCGTGGGAGGTGGCTCGCCCAAGGGTGAAACCACCACGGCAGACACGTTGTAGACATTATTATTGATGCCACGAAACTGCAGAATCGGGCCTAGTAACAAACTCATGGCGAGTCCATCCGTTGACGGGGGTGTGAACGCCTGGAGACTAGACGACAATCACACCCCCCGACGGATTATGTGTTGAACCGCACGCCCGGTTTGGCTCGCTCATCCACCGTCAACTCAAACACGTCCGGGCGCGCATAATGCCCGACCACGTCGTAGTCGTACCGGGCGCGGATCAGGTCATCGGTGTCGATTTCGGCGGTCAGCAATCCCGCCTCGCCACGCAGCGGCCCGGCGAGAATATCGCCCATCGGCCCGACAATCACACTGCCGCCGGCAATCAACGGGCGCTCCGCCGGCCAGTTGGCAACGTCCACGCCCAAGGCTTGTGGCGAGTCCTGAACCTGACAGGCACTGACCACAAAGCAGCGTCCTTCATGGGCGATGTGACGCATGCTGACCTGCCACATCTCGCGCTCGTCCACAGTCGGCGCGCACCAGACCTCCACGCCCTTGGCGTACATCGCGGTGCGCAGCAACGGCATCATGTTTTCCCAGCACACCACCGCGCCGATCCGCCCGACCTGGCTGTCGATCACCGGCAAGGTCGAGCCATCGCCCTTGCCCCAGATCAGTCGCTCGGTGCCGGTGGGCATCAATTTGCGGTGCTTGGCAACCAGCCCTGCCTGCGGGTCGAAATACAGCGCGGTGCAGTACAAGGTGCTGCCGGCGCGTTCGATCACACCGATCACCAGGTTGGCCCCGGTGCGGGCCGACAACCCGGCCAAGGCGTCGGTCTCGGTACCAGGCACGTCGATGGCATTGGCGAAATACCGGGCAAACGCTTCACGACCTTCCGGCAGTCGATAGCCGAGTTGCGTGCCGAAGCTCTCGCCTTTGGGGTAGCCACCGAGCAACGCCTCGGGCATGACCACCAACGCCGCGCCGGATTCGATAATGGCGGTTTCCCAAGAGAGGATTTGATCGAGGGTGTCGGCCTTGCCGCCGGGCAAGGCGCCGATTTGCAGGGCAGCAACGATTGACTTGGGCATTACGGTGGCTCCGTCAGGAATGAGGTGTTGCTCATTCTCCGGCGCCACAGGATCATGAATAAAGCCCGAATCACTGCTGAATGATATGAACCAAATGAATATCGCCACCGTCGATCTCAACTTGCTCAAAGTCTTCGAAGCGCTACATGAGGAGTCCAGTGCCAGCCGCGCCGCGCTGCGTCTTGGCGTGACGCAATCGGCGGTCAGCGCGGCGTTGCGCCGGTTGCGCGAGGTGTATGGTGATCAGTTGTTCGTGCGCACTGGCCGAGGCCTTGCGCCGACGCTCAAGGCCAACCAGCTCAAACCGGTAATCAGCGATGCGCTGAACAAATGCCGCCAGAGCCTGGCGATGGTTGACCCGGCGGCCCATCAATACGACGGGCGCTCGGTAACCGTGGGTTTGTCGGATGATTTCGAAATCGCCTACGGGCGACGATTGATCGAGGAAATCGCTCACCGTGCGCCGAAACTGCGGCTGATCTTTCGCCAGACCCATAGCCAGATCGTCGCCCGGGCCTTGATGGAACGCAGCATCGATCTGGCGATCACCGCAGGCGGGTTTGCCGAGCGACTGCTGAGCCGCCAAGTGCTGGGTGAAGGGGGTTATCTTTGCCTGGTGGATCCCCTCAACCTGGCCGAAGGACAACAGAGTCTCAGCCTTGATGAGTTCGTCGCCCGCGAGCACATTCTGGTGTCCTCGGGCGGTTTTATCGGGATTACCGATGAAGGTCTGGCGGCGCTGGGATTGAGTCGGCGGGTATGCGCGTCGACCACTCACTTTGCCGCGTTGCCGTATCTGCTCAAGGGCAGTCAGGCGGTGGCGACCATTCCGGCCCATGCGGCGCAAAGTATCGCCGCCCTCAGTGGACTGGCGTTGCTGCCCTGCCCTCTGGCGCTGCCGCGTTACCCGATCGAACTGGGCTGGCGCACCAGCACACAGCTCGATCCGGTGGTGTTGAAAGTGCGTGAAGCGATTGCCGCGATTTTTTCCGGGGCGTTTATTTAGCGGCCATCAAGCGATTGACTTCACTGCGCACCATGTTCGCGAATTCCGGCGGCGACATGCCGTCGAGTTCGGCGCGTACCCATTCCGCCCATTTGCCTTTGCGCTTGGCGCGCTCACCGAACAACCGCGCGGCTTCGCCCTTGGCTTTGCCCAGGTTGTTTTGCCAGAGTTCGAACAGACGGGATTTTTCATCTTCAAGCGCCGCGCGCTCGGCGAGGGGTTTGTCGGCCAGATTGAAGCTCATGGGGAATTACCTGCTGCGTAAAATAGGCGACATCTTACACTGTAGGAAGAAATGTCCTGCGCTGGATTTTTCGTCAGGGGTGAGTCACCGCGCAAAATGGCTGCAACTTTTGCCACGGCGGCAGACTCCATTGCTCACTGTCCATTCACTGTAAGGAGTACACCAAATGGCTCGCAAAACCGTCGATCAAGTCGCCGATGATCAAATCAAGGATCAGGTCTTCAGCGAACTTCAGGCCCTGATCGAAGAGTCGGAAAAACTGCTGAAAAGCAGTGCCTCACTGGTCGGAGAAGAAGCAGACACCCTTCGCGGGCAAATCGCCCAGAAACTCCAGCAGGCCCGAAGCTCGTTATCCAGTGTTCGTGACCGGACCCAACCCGCGGTCGACGCCACCGAAACCTACATTGGCGGCCATCCATGGCAAACCGTGGCCATCTCTGCGGGTTTCGGCCTGGTGGTTGGTCTGTTGTTGGGTCGGCGTTGAACCATTGACCTGTGGGAACGGGCTCAAGACCCGGCCAGTTCCCGCAGATTCGCCAGCGTTTGTGGATCGAGCGCAATGCCTTCAACATTGGCTTTGGCGCGTTGCAGGTGACGCCGATCCCCCGGTAAACGCTTGAGCCCCACACCATGCATCTGCCGGACCAGTTCCTGGCTGCGTTCGGCAAAATTCTGCCCCGCCGATTTGCTCGGATCGATCACGATCAGCAGTTGCCCGGTCCAGGGGGTTTTGGCCCCCGGATGGTTCGACCAGTCGAACTCGAAAGAAAAGTTGCCACCAGTCAACGCCGCCGCCAACAACTCCACCATCATCGACAGCGCCGAGCCCTTGTGCCCGCCAAACGGCAGCAGCGCGCCACCTTCGAGAATGGCTTTCGGGTCCTGAGTCGGCTGGCCGAGGCTGTCCACACCCATGCCCGCTGGCAAGCGTTCGCCTTTACGCGCGGCGATCTGCACATCGCCATGGGCGATGGCGCTGGTCGCCAAGTCGAAGACAATCGGCGCACCGCCGGCCCTGGGCGCGGCGAAGGCAATCGGGTTGGTCCCGAACAGCGGACGATCGGCACCGTGCGGCACCACGCAGGTCATGCTGTTGACCACGCTCAGCGCTACCAATCCTTCATCGGCAAACGGCTCGACGTCCGGCCACAAGGCGGCGAAGTGATGGGAATTGCGGATCGCCAACACCGCAATGCCGGCGCTGCGGGCTTTTTCCACCAGCAAGGGCCGCGCCGCCGCGAGGGCCGGTTGGGCAAATCCATTGCCGGCGTCAACCCGGACAAAACCCGAGGCCACGTCCTCGACCACCGGCACGGCCTGGCCATTGACCCAGCCACTCTGCAACGTCGACACATAACCGGGAATACGGAAAACGCCGTGACTGTGAGCTCCGTCACGTTCGGCGCTGGCGCAGTTGAGGGCCAGGGTTCTGGCGACATCGGCCGAGGTGCCATGGCGCAGGAAAATCTGTTCGAGCAATTGAACGAGCGCGTCGAAGTCGAGGTTCTGTGTGTTCGAGTTGACGGCCATTTCAGGCGATGCGGTCATCTGAAGCTCCGGTTTTATTATTGGGTATGGGCAACAGGTCAAGCGAGGTTGCAGGACAACCGAAAGAAGTCGTCGATTAAGCGCTGTTTTACCGGCGTCCTGTCAAGCCTGCGACAAAGGATAAGCTCAAGCAATATGTACCGCACCCGGGCTTTCCATTGGCCCTACTGTTTTCCCTCGAGCCAACGACCTGCGATCGCCATCGATCGCAGCCCATCGAGGAAAAATCATGACTGCTCCAGCACTGCCGTATTTTTTCGACGAGGCAGAACGTGCATCCAATGCCAAACACCCCGGTGATCGCGAGAAAGCGCTGCATCTCACTCTTGACGATTTGAAATGGTTGAGGGGTGGTGTCTATCTCGCCACCCACGAGGTTCGCGCAACCCAAAAGACTCCGATGCAGATAGATCGGTTGATGTTGAAGATGCCCGACGGGACTGACATTCCATTGGCCGGTGCGTTTTGCATGAGTCACCCCAAAGTCGAGGACGATGTCAAAAACGAACACAAGGCCAACGGCGAAGTCATCCTCTACACACCGTGGAAAGGTCTCGTCAAATACGCGGACATGACCGACCTCACCAAGAAACTCGAGGAACTGCTGAGCCAGGACGACGGCAAGCAGGCGCTGTTGCGCTATCTCTCCATCGAACAGCGGGCGACTGCATTGGCTGCCACGGGTTTGACAGTGACGCCGCAAAAAATCGAGGGGGCGGGGTTTCAGGACCAGGAGCAGATCCTCGACCGCAACCAGACGCAGAACATCCAGACGATGCTGGCTGAACTGGTGAAAATTCCGTCGCTGCAATCGATGCTGGACGAGCTGCTCAACATCGCCCTGGCCAAGCGTTTTCCCAAACTGGACCAGCGCCGTACGCAACTGGATAGTTTTATCGACAGCGCATCTCCCTCCTCCAATACCGACAACCCGGAAAACCGGCGCAAGCTTTCTTCGCTATCTCTGAGCGATGCCCTGCTGCACTTCTACCTGACCAATCAATGGCCGGATGGCGACATCAGGACCTTCTCCAACCCCGGCCACGGTGTGAGCAGCGACGCTGATAACCAGGCCTGGGAACTCGAGGTAAAAGAGATCGCGCAAAGCTTCACGCCCCATCTGCAGAGTCTGCTCGAAACCTTCTGGAATTCTCCCATGAGCAGCGGGCAGTCCCGTTCCGACTTTTTCGCCGAGGGTATGCGGGATGCCTACCATGTGGATCTTCTGCGAAAACGTCAGCAAGGTATTTTGAACACCACTGAATATCTGGAGTTGATGAGCGTCAGCGGCGCCGCGCCTGCGCCAGCCCTGCCGTTACGTGTCGAGACCGTACGTGTCAGCGCCCTCTACAAACATTACGTAGAGCTCGCATCCACCTTTATGTGCGGTAACTCAGACACCTTGGGCTACCTGTACACCCACTCCTCAGGCATCCAGGCCAGTACCGATCTTGCAGCGATAAAAGACACGATACTGACCATGCTCAAAAGTGAAGGTCACGAGGACAATCTGCTTAATTTCATGTCCCTCGAGGAACGCGGCACCTTCCTGTCGCTTGAGCCACAGGAGCGCCTGATCATTGCTGAACCGATTAGCGGCCAGGTGTTTGAGCGACTCATGGAAGATGTCCGGGCCAAGCAATGGCAGAACCTGACCTACGCCCTGAGCCGGTACCGGGAAAGCGAGGGCACGCTCAATGTACATGCGTTGCTCGACAATGCGCTGGATGTACGGGGCCTGATCGACAATCGCCTGTTGACCGGCGATGCAAACGGCCGCTGGAGCACCCGGGCCGATCAGCGATGGAGTGCCCGACCGGCCACCGTGCGGGCAGAATCGGCAAAAGAACAACTGGAAAGTCTCTCCACCGTCAAGCAGGCACTTGAGCAACAGCTGGATAAACACCCGTCCATTTCGGTTAAAACGTTAGCGGCGGCACAAACCCTCACCCGTTCGTCCCTTGAGCAACTGCAACCCAAGTTTGTGCATACCCTGACCACCGCATTGCGTAGCGAGCACAAGCTGCTGGGTGTCATCCGCGCGCTTGGGACGACGGAACTGGCGATGATCAAGACGGTGCTTGAGACGCCGGTCCGGCTGCAACGCGCAGCGCTGAACGGGTTTCTGCCGGATGTCTTTTCCCTTGCGCTGAAGGCCGGCGACTCCAGTGACTTGCTCGATCTCGCCAGTTGTTTTGTACTCACCGAACGCGGCGGCCTGGACCCGACCCACTCCGGCAAGGCGATTTTATGGACCCCCGCCTCGGGATTCGAAGCCTTTTCCGCCCTCACACCGCTGCTGACAGCGTTCAATAAACGTTTGCAGAGCGAGGACGATCGCCCAGCGATTCTGGAGAATATCGAAAGAAGCCAGCGAACATCAGGGCGCACCTTTACCCTCGCGCCATTACAGCTGATTCATGAGAATTTTCTGGATCACGTACAAAAACCATTTGTTCGGCTGGATCAACTGTCCGTCGAACGCGCATTGGCCTCCCCCCTGACCGAACCGGTCCTGAAGAATCTACTGAGCCTGGTGGCATTGCATAAACCGATGACGGGGCTGCGTCGGGCAACAGATCTCGCGCGCTCTCTGACGACACAACAAAAGCTTCCGGCATGGTTGGCCAAAGCGTCCATACAGGATCAGAGACTGCATGCAGAACTGCTTCAGCAATACCGGAGCAATGCCCAGGACAATAAGGATTACCTGAGCGGCGTGCGCTCTCTTGAACGCACGGCACAGTTCGAGTTGAAAGAGTTACTCAAGGCCGATGAATTGACCATTGATCCGGACAACGTCCAGGTGCAGGTTGCCTCGCGCCTGATGTCCACGGCAAAGACGTTAACGCTGTCGGCTTTTGCATTGACTCACTTTGATGAACTGGACAGTGCCGACTTCAAGTTGAAGTCACTCACCTCAGCCGCCATCCCTGCCAAAATGGACAAGCCTTACATCAAGAGCCTGATACGAAAGCTGAATGTCGGTCAGTTCCACAAAAAATTTGTGGAGGCGGCGCTTGCCGAAACCAGCACCACTGCGAAATCCTGCAGGCAGCTGTTCGCCGCACAATTGCCCTGGCAACTGCTGCACTACGCGCATTCGCTAAAACTGCAGGAACGCCTGAGCGAAACCGGGTTCGACCTCGTTCGGCAGGTCATGGACATGCCCGATGCAATCGCCCGCGAGGCCGTCAGCGGTACGAATGCGATAATCCGTCCACTTGAGCTTCTCTTCGGTAAAGACCAGTCGATCAAAGTCCCGGGAATGTATTTGATCGGCCCCAAACAGAACACCCCTGGACCCGAGGTGCTTATCGCGCCCTATAGCCCTGAGCATGGCGTGAAGGAATATGAAAACGAACAGCTGTTGCTGACCGAGCTCAAGTCACAAGGTCCATTACAAAGTTGGGTGCGCAACAGTCTGTCGGACACCGGCCGCACGCATTACGACACCCATGTGAGGGGTACGAAAGCGTCCGGCAAGATCAGTCTGGCCTCCAACCCCATCAAGGGCCATCTGTTCAGGCACTTGTTCAACGAAAATATCAAACTCCTCGCGCGGCTGTTGGGCACCCAGTCCAACAAAAACGCTCAGGGCGAGTGGGAAACCGTAAAACGTGTATTGGGCGACGATCTGGAACAGGCCTATACGTTCCTGATGGGCAAACTGGCCTACCCGATTGTCGTGTGGCGCAGCTATCGTGAGGTCAAGCAGTCTGCGGAGGAGCTTCAACAACACAAATGGGGCCCGGCGATAACATCCTTTATCAGCGGCATCACGCAACTGGCGATGTTGCGCCAGTCGATGGAAGGCCAGGCAGAGCCCTCTGCAGCGGCCAGCGAGTCTTCCCCCTCCCCAGCCAGTGCCAGCCTTAAATGGCAGGACATCGCCACTACCGATCCCGCACGCACCGGTTTGCAGAGCCACGAGCACGTTGATGTCAACCTTGGCTCAATGACCCGGGACAGCGCCCTTGGGCTCTACACGCACCCGACCACACAGAAAAAATACGGAGCGGTTGAAGGAAAGGTCTATCAACTCGAAAAACGTGGACTGCGCTGGCGCATCAGCGGTCCGGACGGAAGCGGCCCCCATGTTGCTCGAAACGCCTCAAAGCAGTGGGTGCGGGAACCGGATGAGCTGGTTCGTCAGTACAGCCTGATCAAGAGGTTGAAAACGTGGAACGCTGTCCGTGGCGGGATGAACGTCGAAGCCAACGGAATGGCTCAAATACGCCGGCTCTTCCCTGTGCGGGCGCGGCTGATCGACGAAGGCCTTGACTTCGCAACCACCTATGCGTGGAACGGTTTTCGTAACTTGCAACTGTTGAAAAATTCAGGCGACACAGAGACACCGGTTCATCAGCTCGTCAGGAGGTTTCTTGATGTGTCGGAGATATCGCCCGAGCATGTGACGATGATCCAGAAGGTCGTAGAGGACATCCTCGGTGCCTTGTTGGATCCGACCCTCAGGAACGAGCAGTCGGAACGCTTCGTCACCGGGAGAGCTCATCCCGGTGACCGGGACCATATGTTTGCCTTCACGATCCCCACCGATCAACAGAAAAAAATCTACCTGGCAGAGAAGTATTTTATGCCTTACATGGATCACTACCGTAATTACATGACCGATGCCGCGTTCCCGATCCGTGCCCACGCCCGCGCAACGACGTTGATCCACGAGCTGTCGCATGTGATTTGTGACACGGAGGATATTGCTTATATGGATGCAAGCAGACCGTTTGTCGACCTGATTGATACCACTACGCCCCGTGGCAACCATTTGAGCAAGGCGCTGACACAGCTTCAGAAGGAAGCACTTTCAATCCATACCCCCTTATCCGAACTGTTCGCCGTTTTGAATGACGATACAAATGTATGGGAAGATTTTGGTCAAACCTTCTACGAGGAAACCAACCGTACACGTGAGCGGATTTTGAGTTTGACCGGAAAAAAAAACCTGGCAGAAGCACGCACGCATTTCAAAAAGGATGCTACGACAAGACTGGCTGTCCAGCTGGCCAATGCTGACTCTGTCGCTTGGCTTATCTCTCATTTGGGACGTCAACTTCACGTCGACACCCCCTGAAACGCGGTCACCAGGCACTGGCGCAATGTCAGTGCCCTGAAAATAACTTCGACTTTGATGGGGAAATGCCATGACGATTGTTCTCGCAGGCTTCCCCTCAAGGTTAGAATGCAGGAAATCAGGATGAGTCAATGACCGACCACTCTCTCTCGCAAGCCCAATACGACGCCATCACCGATGCCGCTGCGCACTGGTGCATGCGTCTGCACGCCAGCGACTGCACGGCAGAGGAACGCCTGGCGTTCGAGCAATGGCGTGATGCCCATCCGCTGCACGCCTTCGAGTACGAAGCCATGCTGGAGATCTGGGATGTTGCGGGGGATTTGCCTCGTCCTGAATCCGTCACACCGGCTGTTCGGCTCAAACCGACAACGCCCTGGCGCACCTTCGGCATCGCCGCTACCGTCTGCGCCCTGGCGCTGCCGCTGGCGGCGTATACCGGATGGAACCTGGGGTGGCTGCCCAATGCCTACCAGCATTTCGAGGCGACCGATAATGTTCGTCAGGTCACGCTGGGTGACGGCAGCCAGGTGGAGCTGAACCTGGGCAGTGAACTGACGTTCAGCAATTACAAGGATCAACGTCGTGTCACGCTGAAAAAAGGCGAAGCCTTCTTCAGCGTCAGCCACGACCTGCAGCACCCGTTCATTGTCAGGGCGGGCGACGGCAGGATTCGTGTCACCGGCACCCAATTCAATGTCTGGATGTATGAAGACCAGGTACGCGTGAACCTGATCGAGGGTTCCGTGCTGGTGACCAGCAACGATGCCCTGCCCGGCGACGGTCTACGCCTGGAACCTGCGATGCAGGCACGTTACAGGCACGGCGACTTCACGCCACAAATCAGCCAGACCTATGCCAACGACCAGTCGCTGGCCTGGCGCAGCGGCAAACTGGTGCTTGATAATCTGGCGCTGACCGATGCCCTGCCCTTGATCAATCGTTATCTGAACAAACCGGTGATGCTCGCGGACCACAGCGCTGGTTCGATTCGCCTCGGCGGTATCTACAACATCAAAGAGCTCAATAACCTGGTGGCTTCGCTGCCCAAGGTGCTGCCGGTCTACCTGACCCGCAACCAGGACGGCAATCCGGTCCTCAACTCAATGCCTCAACAAGCCCCAAAAAGCTGAAGGCCGCGACCCTTGCGGGGTACGGCCTTCACCTTTTCATTTAAACGCTATCGCTGTTACTGCGCGGCGACCTTTCCCACCTTTTCATCCTGCTCGCGGATCGTCTGAGCCTGATACTGCGGATCAGCCGTGATCTGCTGCTCGGTGAACGGCAACACACTCAACTGCTTCTTCGAAAAGGCCTGTGTCTGGTCCCGGGAATACTTCGACGCCGGGTCACTGGACAACGAGAATGCCAGCAAACCCTGAGCCTGCGGCCCCTTGTCATCGAACGTCACCACCTGCAAATAGCTGGTGCCACTGACGACTTCACGTTTGCCGTCGGTTCTCGGCACGCTTTGAATGGCGTTATACACACCCAGCGCGCCCGGCCCGCCGTGGATCGGCGTTTGCTGCCCGCCACTGCTGGCCACCTGGATATCGCCCCAGCGGCTGTCGGCCTTCAGGCCAAGGGTCTCGACCTTCTCTACCGAAGCCAGCATCGCCGCTCGAACCGCTTTGGCGACTTCCGGCCGTTCGGTGGCCAGGCCACTCGGGGTGTGTTGCGGATCCTTCGGATCGAACGCCACACGCCAGAAGTCAGGGCTTTGCTGCAACGCCAGCATGACGTTCTGAAAATGCACAAAGCCCAGCCCACTGTCCAGATTCACTCGGTGATCCCAAGCCTTGAGACTGGCACACAAGGGCGTCAGCGTCGGCGCATCGGTGCCGAGGTCCGCGGCACAGAATTGCAGCAGGTCCGGCATCACCAGGGCCGCCTGATACACCTGATCGTCCATCACCATGTGTTGCAGATCCGCCGCCGCAATAGGACCCGCCTTGTTTAAAAAGCTCAGGCGCTCCAGGGCGAAGCGCGAACGCAGCCCCAATGGCTGGCTGTCCTGACTGATCAATGGCGAGAAACCGGTGAGCGGTTGTGCCGGGTTGGCCATCCAGGCCGAATCGTTGGAATGCTGCACAAAATCCTTGCGCAGCAGTTGCGGCAATTTGTCTGCGGCATAAATGCCTTTTTGCGCGGCGTGCGGGTCGACGTCCCAGGCACAAGCACTGTTGGAGCCGTCGAGCAGGATCATCTGTAACCCCGCTCGCGGATCGCTGCACTTGGCCAACTTCTCGGCACTGACGTTCGGCACCACTGACAGGTTCATGTAAAGCGTCTGCCCCTGATCGTCCACTGCCAGGGTGTTGACCCACGGGATCCCCTGAATCTTGTGCACCGAAGCCTGTAAATCCTTGAGGCTGGCGGCACGATTCATCGTGTACCACTGCTGCAAGACCCGGTCGTTGTCCAGGTTGGCATCGCGCAGGCTATAGGCGAACTGATTGTTCCAGTCCAGTTTTCCGGGCCATTGCACAATCGGCCCGAACGCCGAGCTATAGACCACATGGGAAATCTGCCGGGTCTGGCCATCGGGTTGCTTCACGCTGACTGTCAGCGTCTGCTTTTTCATTGGCAAGGACTTGCCATCGAGCAGGTAGCGGGTCGGCTCCTTCGGATCGAGTTGCAGGCGATACAAGGTGAAGTGCTTGGACGAGTCCACGGTGTGGGTCCATGCCAGATGCTGGTTGAACCCGATGTTGATCATCGGCAGACCGGGCAACGCGGCGCCCATCACATCCAGTTTGCCGGGAATGGTCAGGTGCATCTGATAGAAACGCATCCCGCCCACCCAAGGAAAATGCGGGTTGGCCAGCAGCATTCCGCGACCGTTGAACGAACGCTCGCTGCCAACCGCCACGGCGTTGCTGCCTCGATCCAGAGCGAAGCGTTGCATGCGTGAAGTCGCCAACTGGAACGACGCCGGGTCGCCTGCCGCATGAGCGACGGCTTTAGGCGGAGTCGCGCCGGCCAGTGCTTCGGCAAACTGGCCCACGCCGCCTTCGACCAACAATCGACGAGTCAACTTGACCAGGTCCTGGGCGGTAATTGCGCGCACCCATTCGCCCTGGCATTGCTGCGGTAAACCCTGCGCTCGACGCTCTGTCAGCGAACGGTTGTAACCCGCCACATAGCCTTCAATGAGCTCACGGACTTCCGGAGTTTGCGCCTGCCAGAAACCGGCGACAGCCTCAGGGGTGTTCAGCCAGTTGAAAAACAGATCGCTGGCCAGGTTACCGCGCTCCTCGAGCGTCACCTGCTCCGGGCCAAAATACCGCGAACGCTCGCCATTGACGGTGACGATCTCATTGGCCAGCAAGCACAAGTTGTCTTGAGCGTAGGCATAGCCAATGCCATAGCCGAGCCCGCGCTCGTTTTCGGCGCGGATATGCGGTACGCCGAAACTGGTTCGACGGATGTCGGCCGTCGCCTGCTCTGGCTGACTGCGCGCGTTTGCCGCAAGGCTCAGCCCCAGAAACACACCCGCCAGGCTCAACCTGGTTAACTGCCTGGAAATAATCACGCTCGCTCCTGATCGAAAAGACGTATGACACGCAATGCGCCTTCCAGAAAAACGAAGCGAACACCAAAAAAATTAGGTCTTCGAGGGCATCCCCAAATGCCCTTCTCACAGAGCGCTGACGTCGCGGCGACAAATTTTCTACATGCAGGTCTTCATTATTTCCCGGCTCGTTCGTCTTATTGATCAAGAGCACCCATCACATTTTCATGATCAGGCTCTGGAAAGGAGTTTTTGCATGTACAACCCGCAACTGCCAACGGATGGTAGCCATGCATCAAAGGGCAGCGCCATGAGCTCCGGTGCTTGCAATCAACAGACCGAACGCCAGGGTAACGAACGGATCAGGTTTTTGCTCAAGTGCTTTGGCCTGCGGACCAGCCTGATTCGCCTGAAAGTCATCGACGCCTTGCTAAGCGCCGCCGAAGGCGACCGCAGCCTGGGTGTGCGCGGTGTGCACAGTCATTTGCTGGACCTGGACATTCCCCTGTCCTTTCTCAGTGTCCGCGAAGTGTTGAAACGCCTGTGCAGTGAAGGCGTTATCACGCTCAATCCAGACAAAAGCTACAGCCTGCATCCACAGGCTGTCGCCGTCCTTCATGGCGAGCAATCAGGCCAGCAGGCGTCGCTCAAGGCTTGACCTTGCGACGCATCACGCCATTGATCCCCACCACGACCACCGCCACGCCAATGGCGATGTACTGGAACAGCTTCTCGCTGATGAACCCTGCGTTCTGCAGCCAGGAAAGGCCGAACATGATCCCCAGTACCACCAGGGAAATCAGAATCGAGTATTTCAAACGTTGCGACTGGGTCATTACGGGTTCCTGAACCAAAAAAATGTATCCGGTTTGTATCCGATTGCATACCAAACCACTACAGTTCTGCGCGAATGCGGGGCTGCAAACGGGGTCTCATGTTACAGCCGATGAAGAGTTTTGACTTCATTGCGGCGATAACCATGAGGATTTTTAAAATGTTCCGTCGAATCACAAAGCTGATTCCACTGCTCGCCCTCCTGACCCTGAGTGGCTGCATCATTTTTCCTAATAACGGCTGGCATGGCGGCCACCATTACGACCGTGACGGACACGGCTACTATCAGCGTCGATAACGTTAAACTGCTTTCTTGACCAGTGAATAACTTACCATTCACTCACAAGACGAAGAAATCACCCTACAAGTCGCGTACAAATGCCTGCTCTATAGCGGGCATTTTTGTGTAGGACTATTCTTATTTCTCTGTAATTTTATTTACAAAACCCCACTCCTCTTTCCCCTGAACTTCCAGCCAGACACATAACGAAAAGTATTGAAACTCTTAGCCTCACATAAGCACATGTAATTATTCATGAGCCATGGTTACTCTTGCTCTGCTGCCTTATCCAACTCCAGCACCAACGGGAACGCCATGCGCAAACCTTTGATAGATATAAGTCCGCCTCGATTATTCGGTTTTTGTCTTGCAATCACTCTTTTCGAACTGCTGACTTATATGGCCAGCGATATGATTATGCCGGCCATGTTGACCGTCACCCATCAACTGGATGCCAGTACGAGTCACGTTCCATATGCCTTCAATCTTTACTTGATTGGCGGCGTTCTTCTGCAGTGGCTTATCGGACCATTGTCCGATCACTTCGGTCGTCGCAGGCTGTTGCTCATCGGTTGTGCGGTGTTCGCCCTGGCCTGTGCCGTGGCGTTCTATGTGCAGAGCATTCTTGCCTTCAACGGCTTGCGCCTGATTCAGGGCATCGGATTGGGATTTGTCATTGCAGTCAGTTATCCAGCCCTGCAAGAAGTTTTCTGCGAAGCCGACGCGGTAAAAATCATGGCGTTGCTGGGGAACGTTGCGCTGCTCTCCCCGCTGCTCGGCCCCCTGCTCGGCAGCCTGGCGCTGGAATGGCTTTCCTGGCGGGAGCTGTTTTTAGTGTTGGGTGTCGGCGGCGCGACGGTCTGGCTCGGGCTTTACCTGTTCATGCCGGAAACCGTGGGCACCGCGCGCCAGGACGGTCAACAATTGGCCGCAGTGCCCTTTGAATGGAACGGCACCGTGCGCCGATACGCCGCGTTGCTCACCAACACACAATTCCTGAGCGCTACCGTCGCCCTGGGACTAATGAGCCTGCCGTTGATTGCCTGGATCGGCTTGGCGCCAATCTTGCTGATCCAGAGCCAGGGACTTCCTCCTCTGCAGTATGGCCTGTGGCAAATCCCGGTATTTACGGCCGTCATTTTCGGCAATCTGATACTCAACCGATTGATTGCCAACACTGAACTGCCTCAACTGATTCGATATGCGCTCTGGCCATTTTGCGGCGGGCTCATTGCATTGATCACCATAACGTTCACCGGTGCTTCAACGGTGCTGTTGGTCAGTTGCCTATCGCTTTACGCCATCGGTCTCGGCATGAGCAATGCCGCGCTGTACCGGCTCGCCCTGTTCTCCAGCGACGACAGCAAAGGCCTGGTCTCGGCCATGATCGGCATGATCTCCATTGCCGTCATGGGTGGCGGCGGCTCAATTATCGCCGCACTGGGTGCCGGTGACAGCCTTGAAGCCTTCGCCCTGATGGCCGGCCTCACGGGACTCTTGTGCCTGGCGCCCTTACGACTGTTTCTGCGTCGCTCTCATATCACGCTTGCCGTCTGATACCACCCCATAGGTCTTTTGATGATCCATCTACCCCACGCCGATGCGCTTTGCGCGTTAACGCAACCCTATTGCCTGGAATCCATGCCAGAAGGTCTGTTCGATCAGGCAATGGGTGAAATCAGCCTGTTTCATTGTCATCACACGCCCGGATATGAACGCTGGCTGAACGCCAATGGCCTTGATGCCCGCACTCTCGAGACACTGGATGACTGGTCAAGGTTGCCGCCGATTTTCGCCAATTACTTCAAACGTCATCTGCTGATCAGTCACACAGGCGAAGGCGCGCTGGAGATGACCTCATCCGGCACCAGCGGTCAGAAGAGTCGCATGCGCTACGACCATCGCAGCATGGTCGCCGCCCAAGGCATGGTGAGCCACATTTTCCGGCACTACGGCTGGGACACCCCGGACAGCCCCTGCAATTATTTGCTTCTGAGCTACGAACCCGAGGCGGTCATTACCCTGGGCACGGCCTATACCGATCAATTTCTGTGTAGCTATGCCCCCGTCAACCGAGCCGCTTACGGCTTGCGCCTGACCGGCAAAGGCCACGAGTTCGACCTCTTCGGTGTCATTCGCGCCCTGCAGGAGTTTGCCGAGGAAGGATTGCCCGTTCGCATTCTCGGTTTTCCGGCGTTCCTTTCCCATGCACTGCAGCACATGGAGGACACAGGCGTGGCCGACTTGCAGTTGCCTGCCCAGTCACTGGTGTTGCTGGGGGGCGGCTGGAAAACCCAGGCGGCACAGGAGATTCCCCTGCATCAGTTGTATGCCCGCATCAACCGGCAATTGGGTATCGACCTGTCCCGCTGCCGGGACGGCTACGGCGCCGTAGAGCATGCCGTGCCCTATATCCAGTGTGCCCACCATCATTTTCATGTACCGATTTACTCGAAGGTTTTCGTGCGCAACCCATCCGATTTCACTGTCCAGCCCTACGGCCAGCGCGGTTTGCTGGAATTCGTCTCCCCCTACATTTCCTCAAGCCCTGCTCATGCTGTGGTCATGGGCGATCTGGCAACGTTGCACCCCGGCGCCAGTTGCGGATGCGGCCTGACGACCGATTGGTTCGAACTGCATGGACGTGCCGGCACCAGCGCCAGTCGTAGCTGTGCCATGGCCGCTTCAGAACTGATCGGGGGAGCTTGATATGTACCTGATCAATGGCCAACTGCACGACGACATCTCTGCCCAAAGCGCCCTCGAACTCCTTCAGCAACCGCTGCCCCGGCTGCTGGCTACGCCGATCGACAGCGATATCGTGATCGAGTCCGCCGCTTGCTTTGCCACGCAGTTGCAAGCTCGCAGCCTGGATCTGCCCCTGGACGACGACCAATGTCAGGGGCTTATCGACTTCTGCCAGCGCAGCAACCTGAGCACCAAGCTTGAACGGGAATTGGGCCCGCAACCGCGTTCACTGCGGCGTATCGACTACCGCCAGCCAAGCTTCGAAAGCTGGCATCCATTGGGGCTGGTGGTGCATATCACCCCGGGCAATGCGCCGATGCTGGCGTTCTGCGCGATCCTCGAAAGCCTGCTGGCCGGCAACATCAACTGGCTGCGCCCCAGCTCCAGCGATCAGGGTTTGACCGCACAATTGCTCGCCGCCCTTGTTCAGTGCGACACCAGCGGCAGACTGGCCGAATTCGTAGCGGTACTGCCGGTGAACACCTCGTGCATCGCTCAACTCTGCGCCAAGGCCGATGGGGTATCCGCCTGGGGCGCAGAAGCGGCGCTTAAATCGATACGCCAGCAGATCCCGTCCGGCTGTCGCTGGATCGATTGGGGACACAAGATCAGCTTCGCCTATCTGTCGCCTGACGCGGCGTCGCCTTCGGCGCTCGATGCCCTGGCGGATGAGGTCTGTCGACTGGATCAACAAGCGTGTTCCAGTCCTCAATGGGTGCTGGTGGACAGCAACGATCCGGCCGTCTTGCAGAACCTCGGAGATCGACTGGCCGAAGCCTTCAACCGTCGCGCCCCACACTGGCCGGCATTAACGCCGACAGATCAGGAAGCATCGGAAATCACCACCCGCACCGCCATGGCACGGCTCGATCAGTGCTATGCCAATCAGACCGGCCAAGTGTGGACTGGCCTCGGATGGCGCGTCATCTGGGAGCACCATCAAAAGCTCGCGCCGTCACCGTTGTTTCGTACGATTGTGCTCAAACCGGTTCCTCAGTATCTGCTCGCCGAGACGCTGCAGCCCTGGCGCAACTTCCTGCAAAGCTGCGCGTTGATGTCCCCCTCGGAAAAAACGCCTGAGCTCGTTCGAACATTGGTCAATGCCGGCGTCAGTCGCATTGCACCTTGCGAATCGATCCATGACGGATACACCGGCGAGCCCCACGATGGCGTCTACGCGCTGTCGCGTCTGAGTCGCCGCCTCTCGGTGAGTTTGCCCCAGCATGTCTTAACAGGTCGTGCAACGCTCGACCCAGTTCCGCCCGCCCCCGACACATCCCATGACCCGATCATGGACAAGGACACTTTTATGGCCCAGCCGATCGGGTCCGCAGCACAGCTGTACTTCCGCTCCGGCGGTAGCAGCGGGACCCCGGCGCTGGCTGGCTTCAGCTATCAAGACTTTCATCGACAAATGCGCGCCTCGGCCGACGGCATGTTCTGCGTCGGGCTCGATCCGTCACTGGACCGGGTGATGAACCTGTTCTACGGCGGCAACCTTTATGGTGGTTTTTTCAGTTGTTCCAACATTCTTGAACGGATGGGGGTTGTGCATTTGTCCATGGGGGCTCCCCAGGACGATGACTTCAGCGAAATCGCCCGACTGATCGTGGAGCAGCGTGTCACCGTGCTGATCGGCATGCCCAGCACGTTGCATCGGCTGTTTCTCAAAGAGCAGGCCCGACTTCGCGCTTATGCCGGTATCGGCAAAGTATTCCTTGGCGGCGAACATCCGGGAGAAGCCAGTCGGCGCCTGATGGAAAGCTGTGGGGTGTCGACGATTCGCTCCGCCATGTATGGCTCCGTCGATGCAGGCCCCCTGGGGCATGCCTGCCGGGCAACGGCGGACGGCGTATTCCACTTGATGAGCGAAATCCAGCATCTGGAAATCGTCCAGCTCGAACAGGATGCGCCGGTACAGGCCAATGAGATCGGCCGCCTGCTGTTTACGTCACGCGCCCGGCAGGGTCAGCACGTGCGCCGATATGACATCGGCGACACCGGCCGCTGGATACCCGGAACCTGCCCTTGCGGACTGGAGACGCCGCGATTCGAACTGCTGCAGCGACACGACAAACTGGTGCGCATTGGCACGGAGTTCATTTCGCCCGCGGCGCTGGAACTCAGTGTGGGATCCCCCATTCAAGTGGTCCTGGACCACACCGCCAACGGGGTCGAACGCATGTACGTTCTCGCGGATGCAGACGCCGAGTGGGTACACGAAAAACTGCTGACCCACGAAGCCTTGGCGAATGCGGTGCGCGCTGAACTTTTAATTGTGGAGGTGACAACATGCGTTGAACAAGCATTCACCCGAAACAAACACAGTGGCAAAACCCCCTTAGTTATCGATCAACGAAAATAAGAGAAGTCGACGCAAGACGCCCACTATAAAAGAGAATCCCGTGAAGCCAACTTATTCGCTTGAACAACTTGTACCTTATATAAGACAACACTCCAACTTCTACCATAAACATCTGGAACACTTGCCCGAGAACGGGTTTACTTTAAAAGATCTGCCATTAACCCATGTGGCCGACTATTGGTCCGGTAGCAACGACTTGAGTCATTGGTCAGTCCTGACCGGAGATGTCGATGATGCACTGGTATTAAAAACCGGAGGCTCGACCAGCCAAGGCAAACTTGCGGTTTACTCCTACGAGGAATGGCAAGCCTTGGTCAGCACGTTCGGCGCCAGCCTCTCAGCTCAACTGGACAATGGCGACCGGGTTGCCAACCTGTTTTTTTCAGGGGATCTCTACGCCAGCTTTCTGTTCGTCCACGACTCCCTGGCCTATGTCGAGCGATCCATCTGCGAATTTCCGTTTACCGGAAACGTCGAGCCGGACGTATTGGCGGATGCCATAGAGCGGCATCGGATCAACGTTCTGGCCGGCGTACCGGCACAACTGCTGCAATTCTGCGCCTACCTGGCGCAGCATCGGCGTGTGTTGTACGGGGTTGAGACGCTGTTATATGCCGGCGAAAGCCTGTTTGCTCCGCAGTTGGCAATCCTTGGGGAAATGTTCCCCAATGCCCGTATCGCCTCGATCGGCTACGCCAGCGTAGACGCCGGGCTGATAGGCGCCAGCGATCGCGACTGCGCATTGGGCGAGCATCGGGTGTTCGATCAACAAACCCTGCTGGAAATCGTCGACGAACACACCGGTGAAGTGATTGAAGAGTGCGATCGCACCGGGTTGTTGGTACTGACCAACCTGACACGCCGGCTTATGCCGCTGCTGCGCTACCCAGTGGGCGACCGTGCCTGTTGGCGTGAGCCGGCCGCAACCCCGAGGCGTAAATTCGCGCTCAAAGGGCGCAGTGCCCACAGTCAACGAGTACGAGTCGGTGTGTTGTCGCTATTCACTGAAGAAATACACGAGATCGTCCAGCGTGTAGCGCGCAGCGAACAATGGCAATTGCTGATCGAGCAGACCGGCCCCAAGGATCTGCTGAGCGTGAAGTGGGTGCCCGAACCTCAGTTACAAGCCGTCGAACCGGTGCTCCGCGAATTGCGTGAAGCGCTGCTCGCCCACTACCCCGCCATCGACGACCTGAGCCGCGAGGGTCTGCTGGAGTTTCGAGTACTGCCTTGCGCAACCACAGACCTGAAACTCCACCCTCGCTCGGGCAAACAACTGCGGGTGCTGGATTTGCGAGTGTATGACGTTCCCTTGCAGGAGTTCGTGTGATGACCCCGTTGATAATTCGCGCCTACCGCCCTTCCGATGCAAACGCAGTGAGTCGATTGTTTCAAGAAGTCTACGGCGATCATTACGCTCAGCCGGATGTTTACCTGCCGAACATGATCAATCAGCACAATGCCGAGGGTCACTGGCAATCAATGCTGGCTGTGGATGACACAGCCGTCCTCGGTCATGCCGCGTTGCGACGCGACACACCTTCGAATACCGCGGAACTGGCCCTCACCGTGGTACATCCCGCCGCGCAGGGGCAGGACATCGCCACTCGTCTGGGCCGCGAACTGCTGAGACAGGCAGGTTCTCTGGGGCTTAAAAGCGCCTCGATCATGCAAGTGACCCACCATCCCTACACGCAACGCATCGCAAAAAAACTCGGTTTCCACAACACTGGACTGCTTCCCGACTACGTCCCCTCGCCATTTGGCGAACCACTTCCGGAAACCATGGTGATGTGTTGCCACATGATCGAAGGACACACACGACCACTCCCCGATATCCAATGGCCCGAAAGCTGCCGGGCGCTTATGCAGCACCTGTGCTCGGTGTTCGGAACCCACCAGGACACTCCGCGCCTCGCCACGTCCTTGCAAATTGAACAACATCAGCATCGGGTCGACATTATCATTCAGCATTTGAACAATGATTTACTTGAGCAACTCCGGCAACTGCCCGGGCACTGGGTGATCTCGGCACGGCTCGAACTGTCCCGGCACTTCGCCCGGGACTTGTGCAGTTTTTCGGCGCTGGGCTTCGCCTTTACCGGCTTGATGCCTACGTCAGGTGACAATGGCTGGTTCGCCCTGTTTCATCGGGGCGTGCAGGTTCGATCCCTCGATCTGGGCTGCGTATACATGCAACAGTTGCATGACGATTTGCAGCAGAACGCGAGCGCCACGAGAAGCCAGCGCTGCGCCGATGCATCCATTGGAGCCCGCTCAGCCGCGTGAGGGTTTCCTGTAAAAGTCATTACCCGGCTGAGCGCAAAGTTCCACCAGCCAGTCGACAAATACCCTAACCCGCCGGGATAACTGGCGGTGAGGAGGATAGAGCGCCGTCAGCGGCATACCCGGTGGCGGCACATCCCTCAGGACCTCGATCAAACGTCCCTCCTTCAATTGACGGGCAACGTGATAATACGGAGCCTGGACCAAGCCATATCCCGCCTCACACGCCGCCAGATAGCCATCGGAGCTGTTGACCGCGACGTGCTTGGGCAGGTCGATCAACCGCAACTGCCCATCGACGACAAACTCCAGTCCGTAGCGTTTGCCCGTGCTATTGGAAAAGTACTCCACCATCTGATGCCCCTTCAGATCCTCCAGACACCGCGGAGTCCCGCAACGTTGCAAGTATTCGGGACTCGCACACGTGACCTGATCCAGTGTGGCCAGCGGTCGCGCCACCAGTGATTCGTCCAGGGCCGAGCCGCCCCGCAACACGCAATCGACACCTTCGCGGATCAGATCCACAGTCCGGTCATTCAAACCGATTTCCAGCTCGATCAAGGGATAGCGTGCAGTGAATTGCGGCAATGCCGGGATCACCATCAAACGCCCCACTCCCGCCGGCATATCCACTCGCAACAGGCCTTTGGGGTTGTGGCGAGCAGCGGAAAACACGGCTTCGGTTTCCTCCAGATCCGCCAGCAACCGCACGCAACGCGGGTAATAGGCTGCGCCATCGAGCGTCAGGCTGATTTGCCGGGTGGTGCGTTGCAGCAGTTGCACGCCCAGGTGGGCCTCAAGTTGCTTGATCAGAATGGTCACGGAGGCACGCGGTAATTGCAGGCTGTCCGCCGCCTTGGCGAAGCCGCCCAGTTCGACGATTCGCGTGAATACACGCATGGCGTTTAAACGATCCATGGTCAGGACTCGATGATTATTTAGAAATTACGAACAGTGATAGCACTTTTAGCCGGTTTATCTTCGTTCTGTCGAGATCGACACTAAGCGCCTACATCCACAGGGAGTTCATTTCATGCAAACACGTCAACTGGGCAAGAACGGACCACAGGTGTCAGCCATCGGTCTGGGCTGCATGGGCATGACCGATTTCTACACCACCGGCGTGGACACACGCGAAGCCACGGCAACGCTGCATCGCGCGCTGGAGTTGGGGATCAACCTGCTCGACACGGCAGACATGTACGGCCCACACACCAACGAAGAGCTGATCGGCAAGGCGATTGTCGGCAAGCGCGACCAAGTGTTCCTGGCCAGCAAGTTCGGCATTGTCCGCGACCCGTCCAACCCCGGCGCGCGTGGCGTCAACGGTCGCCCGGAATACATTCGCGAAGCGATCGACGGCACCCTCAAGCGCCTGGGCGTGGAAACCCTGGATTTGTATTACCAGCACCGCATCGATCCGCAGGTGGCCATCGAGGAAACCGTCGGCGCCATGGCCGAACTGGTGAGGGCCGGCAAGGTGCGTTACCTGGGATTGAGTGAGGCCTCGGTCGATACACTGGAGCGAGCGCACAAGGTTCATCCGATCAGCGCCCTGCAAAGTGAATATTCGCTGTGGAGCCGCGATCAGGAAGAGAACGGTTGCCTGGCCGCATGCCAGCGCCTGGGCGTGGCCTTTGTACCTTATAGCCCGTTGGGCCGGGGCTTTTTGACCGGGGCACTGAAAAGCCCGGATGACTTCGCCGCAGACGACTACCGTCGCTTCAGCCCACGTTTCCAAGGGGAAAACTTTGCCAAAAACCTGTTGCTGGTGCAGCAGGTACAAACACTGGCCGCCGACAAAGGCGTGACAGCCGGCCAATTGGCCTTAGCCTGGGTTTTGGCTCAAGGGGATTACCTGATCCCGATTCCGGGCACCAAACAGCGTAAATACCTGGAGGAAAATGTGGCCGCGCTGGAGGTGAAACTGAGCCGCGAAGAGTTGCAGGCCCTTGAAGCGATATTCCCGGCCAATGCCACCGCTGGCTTGCGCTATCCGGAAGAGGTCATGAAGTTGCTCGACCGGTAGCCGTTGCCTGGCCCGCTCGACAGTTCGAGCGGGCCAACACAACCGACCACGTCAGGCCCTGGCCTTCACGCCCTTGCCAATGGGGACCGAGATCGACACTTCCCGCCCACCCCCCCGTCACCCCAGTCAAATCTTGCACGACCGTACCTAAAGCTCAGCCTTCGCGCGCCGATAGCCCTTCGACGCCGCCGATTTTCGAACCCCTACCCAATAATAAAAACGCTGCACAAGGACCGGTCCCATGCCCGCATTCCGTACCATTCAGGCTCGCTACACGCTGTTTCTGGTCCTGTTCATCCTGCTGCTATCCGTGCTGACCGTGGCTGGCATCAGCCAGTTGGTCGCGCCGAAGCTGCGTCACACCGAAGAACAAGTTGCCCTCAATCGCATCGCCGAAGTGGCCGAGCAGATCCAGGGTGAACTGAACAAGGTGCAAGCCCAGCAGCGCAGCATCACCCAGACCATTCCCCTGCTCGACAGCGCCGCCATCGACACGGTTCTGCCAGGCCTGGTCGATCAGTACGGTGAACTGAAGGTCTTTGGTGGCGGGATCTGGCCGTTGCCTGGTCAGCGCGAAGCCGGGCGCAACAAGTTCAGCACCTTCTGGCACCGCGATGCCTCGGGCAAACTGGCGGTCAACACGTTCTGGAACAGCGACGCGGCACCCAACTATTACGACCAGACCTGGTACAAGGGCGGCATGCAGACCCCGCGCGGCCAATGTGCCTGGGCCGCCGCTTATAAAGATGATGCCAGCGCCGAACCGCGCACCAACTGCGCCATGGCCATTCAGAAAAACGGCGCGGCGTACGGTGTCTCGACCATCGACGTGACCCTGGGTTTCTTCAACGACCTGGTGGCGCGCAAGGAAAAAGACCTGGGCGCCGAGATGCTGATTGTCGAGGGCGACGGCAAGATCATCAGCAACAGCTCGCGAATCAGCGGGCCGATCGTGTTGAAAAACATTAGCGAGCTGGCTGCCAACTCGCCGTTTGCCGCTCAGGTCAAGGCTGGTCTGGCGCAGCGTGACCAACCCCTGCAACGGGTCGAGTTCGATGACAACGGCGAAGCCAGCACCTTCTTCATGCGTCCGATCGAAGGCACGCCGTGGTTCCTCGCCACCGCCCTGCCGACCCGGCTGATCACCGCCCAGCGTGACGATGTGCTGAGCACCTTGAGCCTGTTGCAGATTCCGATGGTGATCCTGCTGGTATTGCTGCAGGTGTACGCCATCCGCCAACTGATCCAGCGTATGAAAGCCTTGAAAGCCAACATCGATGCCTTGTCCACGGGGGATGCCGACCTGACCCGACGCATCACCATCCGCGCCGAAGACGAACTGGGCGCCATCGGCCATTCGGTCAACGCCTTCATTGCCTACTTGCAGAACATGATCGGCGAAGTCACTCAGGCCACCGGCGCAATGGCGTCGAGCCTGGAGAACCTGCAGCGCACCTCCGCGCATACCAGCAAGATTCTGGTGCGTCACGCCTCGGAAACCGATCAGACCGTCACCGCCATCACCGAAATGAGTTCGACCGCCGACAGCGTCGCGCAAAACGCTGCCGAGACTGCCGCCTTCACCCAGCGCGCCAACGAACACGCCGATCGCTCCCGCGTGGTGGTCGGCGAAGCGTCCAGCAGTGTGGTGGCGCTGATCGGCGAAGTGGCGAGTGCCACCCATAAAGTCGAAAGCATGCAACAGGACGCCCAGCGCATCACCGAGATTCTCGGGGTGATTGGCGCCATTGCCGGGCAGACCAACTTGCTCGCGCTCAACGCGGCCATCGAAGCCGCCCGGGCAGGTGAGCAAGGTCGCGGGTTCGCGGTGGTTGCCGATGAAGTCCGTGCCCTCGCCGCCCGCACACAGGCCAGCACTTCGGAAATCAACGAAATGCTGTCTCGCCTGACCCAAGGCGTGAGTTCCTCGGTCAGCGCCATGGAAAACACCCAGGCCAGCTGCCAGTCAGCCGCCGATGCCACGGCCCGGGTCAACTCCGGCCTGGATGAAATGGCCGGCTCCGTCAGCCACATTAATAGCCTGAGCACCCAGATCGCCACGGCCGCCGAGCAGCAAAGCGCCGTGACCGAAGAGATCAACCGCAGCATGGTGCAGATCCGCCACATGGTCGACGAACTGGTGCAAAGCGGTCAGGCCAGCGAACTCAACACCCGGCAATTGCTGGAGGCCAACAACCGGGTGAGCGCGATCATGGGGCGGTTCAAGGTGCGTTGACTGTCGCCCCCTGAGCGCCGGTTTTCGACGCTCAGACGGCACACCTGACATTTTTGTCATTCCTCGCTCATTCAGCTGACAGCATCAACCTGCGATGATCTGGCCAGCCGACCTTGTATAACTTAGAAACACTCGCGCAATGCCCAGTCGGATAAAAGAGTCAAAATGCACCTTTTTGGCCGTAACCCGAGACGAGACTCCCATGCGAACCCACCTGCGTCTGGCCGCCCTGAGCGCCCTCTTCATCTCCTCCCTGGCCCAGGCCGCCGACCTGATCCCGATCGAAGTGCACCGCGACGCCAATTGCGGCTGCTGCAAAAAATGGGTCAGCCATCTGGAAGCCAACGGCTTCAAGGTCGAAGACCACGTCGAAGCCGATATGAGCCAGTTCAAGCAACAACACGGCGTACCGCCTCGCCTGGCGTCGTGCCACACCGCCTTGATCAACGGCAAGTTCGTCGAAGGCCATGTGCCGGCCGACCAAGTGCTGGCCTTGAGCAAACGTGACGATCTGTTGGGAGTTGCTGCCCCCGGTATGCCGATGGGCTCGCCCGGGATGGAAATGGACGGCATGAGCGATGCCTATCAGGTGATCGGCCTGCAAAAGGATGGCACTGACGTGGTGGTGGCGGACTACCCCGCCCATTGATGTTCGGTGCCTACATCGGGTTGTTTCTCGCGGCGTTCGGCGCCGCGAGCCTGCTGCCCTTGCAGTCCGAAGCGGTGCTGGTGGGGTTGTTGCTCAGCGACCGGTATTGGCTCTGGTCGCTGTTGGCAGTGGCAACGCTGGGCAACGTGCTGGGGTCGCTGCTGAACTGGTGGCTGGGACGCGGCATCGAGCGGTTTCGCGAGCGGCGCTGGTTTCCGGTCAGCCCTCGTCATCTTCAACAAGCCCAAATACATTATCTGCGCTACGGTCATTGGTCCTTGCTGCTGAGTTGGGTGCCGATCATCGGCGACCCGCTGACGCTGGTGGCCGGCGTCATGCGCGAACCGCTGGGGCGTTTCCTGATGATCGTGACCCTCGCCAAGGGTGCCCGCTATGGCGTACTGGCAATGGCCACGTTGGGCTGGATGGGTTGAACGAAAGGCCCCGTGTATCGGCGTTCGCCGTAGCAGCTGCTACAAAAAGAGTGCATCGCGAGGGGAATGGCTTGACTGCGTTTAATGTCACCCTAATCACGCCAATCCAGCATCGGCGGATTTCCTGTGGAGTTTCCCCATGTCGCCCATCCTTTCCCGCTGGTTACCCGGCCTGCTGCTAACGGCGGCACTGCCGGTTCTCGTTTATGCCCAGAACCAGGCCCAGGCCGAAACACCAGAATACGGCCTGGAACTCCAGGGCTTTGACTACCCCTACACGGTCAAGCATTTCGCCTTTCAATCCCAGGGCAAATCCCTGCAAATGGGCTACATGGACGTTGCCGCCCAAGGCAAGGCCAACGGCCGCAGCGTGGTGTTGATGCATGGCAAGAATTTCTGCGCAGCCACCTGGGACAGCTCGATCAAGGCACTGAGCGAGGCCGGTTACCGGGTCATCGCCCCGGACCAGATCGGCTTCTGCACCTCCAGTAAACCGGACCACTATCAGTACAGTTTCCAGCAACTGGCGAGCAACACTCAGCAACTGCTCAAAGCCCTCGGCATACAAAAGGCGACCCTGCTCGGCCACTCCACCGGCGGCATGCTCGCCACCCGCTATGCGCTGCAATACCCCGATCAGGTCGAACAACTGGCGCTGGTCAACCCCATCGGCCTGGAAGACTGGAAAGCCCTCGGCGTGCCATATCGCTCGGTCGATCAATGGTATGAGCGCGAGCTGAAAGTGACCGCGCAAGGTATTCATGACTACCAACGCACCACCTATTACGACGGCCGCTGGAAGCCCGAGTTTGACCGCTGGGTGAACATGTACGCAGGCCTGGCCAAAGGACCGGGCAAAACAGCGGTGGCGTGGAACTCGGCGCTGATTTACGACATGATCTTCAACCAGCCGGTGTACTACGAGTTCAAGGACCTGAAAGTGCCGACCCTGCTGTTGATCGGCACCTCCGACACCACAGCCATCAACAAAGACATCGCACCGCCTGAGGTCAAGGCGAAAATCGGTCATTACGATGTACTCGGCAAGCAAGTGGCGAAGCTGGTCCCCCAGTCGACACTGATTGAATTCCCGGGTCTGGGCCACGCGCCGCAGATGGAGGAGCCGGCGAAGTTTCATCAGGCGTTGCTCGGCTGGCTGAACAAAACCAATCCCGTTCGTTGATGAGGTAAGGCTGATGGCGGTGCAGATTGCGGTGATCGATGACTGGCAGGACGTGGCGCGCGACGTGGTGGACTGGTCAGTGCTGGACAGCATCGGCCAGGTGAGTTTTATCCATGACTACCCGGCCGATAACGAAACCCTGGCCGAGCGCCTGGGCGCATTCGAGGTGATCTGCGTGATGCGCGAGCGCACCCGGTTCGACGAAGACCTGCTGCGGCGCTTGCCCACCCTCAAACTGTTGGTTACCGGCGGCATGCGCAACGCCGCCCTGGACCTGAAGGCCGCCGCCGCGCTGGGCATCCAGGTCTGCGGCACCGACAGCTACAAACATGCCGCGCCAGAACTGACCTGGGCACTGATCATGGCCGCGACCCGCAACCTGGTGGCCGAAGCCAACGCCTTGCGCGCGGGCTTTTGGCAGCAAGGCCTGGGTGGCGACTTGCAGGGCAAGACGCTGGCGATCCTCGGCCTGGGCAGTATCGGTCAACGGGTTGCCCAATTCGGCCAGGTGTTCGGCATGCGCGTCATTGCGTGGAGCGAAAACCTCACCAGTGAACGAGCGGCCGAAGTCGGCGTGACCTATGTCAGCAAGCAGGAACTGTTCGAGCAAGCCGATGTGCTGTCAGTCCATCTGGTGCTCAGCGAGCGCAGCCGAGGGCTGGTGGACGCTCAGGCGCTGGACTGGATGAAGCCCACGGCATGGCTGGTCAATACTGCGCGCGGGCCGATTGTCGATGAGTCGGCGCTGATCAAGGCGCTGCAGAAAAAGCGCCTGGCGGGCGCAGCTCTGGACGTGTTCGAGCACGAGCCGTTGCCCCGCCATCATCCGTTCAGAACCCTGGACAATGTGTTGGCCACGCCCCATGTCGGGTACGTCAGCCGACAGAACTATCAGCTGTTCTTTTCGCAGATGATCGAGGACATTCAGGCTTGGGCGACCGGGGCGCCGATTCGGTTGCTGGGCTGAGACGGCGTTATCGTTCTTCGCGGGCAAGCCGCGCGCCCACATGTGAAATGCATTCCCCTGTGAGAGCGAGGCCTGCCCGCGAAGAGTCCCTCAAATCCACCACACCCTCCTAAATCCTGCGCACCGAAATGGTGCAATCCCTATTCCATCGCGCCCAACTAGCGTGACTTCCCGGTCCCGATTTGACCCACCCCAAAAAACAAACCTGCCCTTCGTCGGTGCGTTTCCCCATAAAGCCCGTGTGTTTTGTACCCTCCCCCAACCGATTGTCGAACAATTTGTCCGGTTGACCACCCCGCTCTAGGTTCTGGCCTAGACTGTTTTCGGGGAATAAAACCGACTGGTCATTCGGTGAAATAAATAGAAACTTTTCGTATTGGCTTCAGGTCAGCTGAAAGGTAGGGCACAGCGACTGGTGCATTCCTTGCAACAGCCACTTCACCCATTGAGCTACAGCGCATGGGCAGCACTTGCTCACCGATGCGTAGCGCGTTTGCGCCCGGCCACAGGAATTGGCCAACACCGTTTGTGCCAGGTTTGGAATCAGATCAACAACACGGGGAGATGCATATGATCAATACGGCGTTAGATGTTCAGGGAGAACGTGCTCATCAACAGGTCGGCGAAGCCAGCACCGTAGGAGCCCTTACCGCCAAATCGGTCAGCGTCCCGGTCACCAAGGCGTTGGCACCGGTAGTCCGTCAGAATCCCAACAAGAAAAAAGTGTTGTTCGTCACCTCGGAGATTGCCGATCTGGTGAAGACCGGTGGCCTGGGAGACGTTTCCGCCGCGCTGCCGCGAGCCATGGCTCACCTGCACGATGTCCGGGTGTTGATCCCCGGTTACCCGCAAGTGCTGAACAGCGAAAATCCAATTCATATCATCGGTGAACTGGGCGGGCACGCCGCGTTGCCGCCCTGCAAGATCGGGCGCATGGACATGCCCGACGGCCTGGTCATTTACGTGTTGATCTGCCCTGAACTGTACGAGCGCGAAGGTTCACCCTACGGCGCCAACAACGGCCGTGACTGGCCAGACAACCATATTCGTTTCGCCCGCCTGGGGCTTGCGGCCGCCGATATCGCCGCCAACCTCGCACAAATTCACTGGTGCCCGGATCTGGTGCATGCACACGATTGGCCCGCCGGCCTGGCCCCTGCCTATATGCACTGGCGTGGCCAACGCACCCCGACCCTGTTCACCATCCATAACCTGGCGTACCAAGGCGTCACCAGCCTCGGCTCATGCCCGGAACTCGGTATTCCCGTGCATGCCTTGCAGCAGGAAGGTATGGAGTTTTACGGCAAGATGTCGTTCCTCAAGGCCGGCATGGCCTACTCGAGCCACATCACCACCGTCAGCGCCACCTATGCCCAGGAAATCACCACGCCGGCCTTCGGCTGCGGCCTCGACGGTTTTCTCGCCGCCAAGACCCAGCAAGGTCTGCTCAGCGGGATTCCCAATGGCATCGATGAAAGCTGGGACGCAGCCACCGATCCGCACCTGTTCTGCCCGTTCGGCATCGGCGACTGGGACGGTAAAGCAGTCAACGCGGCGCACGTTCGCCGGTTATTCGGCCTGGATGATTCTGAAGGCCCGCTGTTCGCCGTGGTCTCGCGGCTTGTCTACCAGAAAGGCCTGGACCTGACCGAAGCGGTGGCCGAATACATTGTCGCCAATGGCGGCCAGATTGCGATCATCGGCCGCGGCGAACCGGAAGAAGAACAAGCCATGCGTGAGCTGGCGTTGCGCTTCCCCGGGCAAATCGGCGTGCACATCGGCTTCAATGAAACCGACGCCCGCCGGATGTTTGCCGGCAGTGATTTCCTGCTGATGCCTTCGCGTTACGAACCTTGCGGCCTGAGCCAGATGTACGCCCAGCGCTTCGGCTCATTGCCGGTGGCGCGCAATACCGGCGGCCTGGCCGACACCATTGAAAACGGCGTGACCGGTTTTCTTTTCGACGAATCCACCGTGGAGAGCTATCGCGAAGCCCTGAGCCGCGCGTTCAAGGTGTTCGCCTTCCCCGGCCTGCTCAACGCCATGCGTTGCCGGGCCATGGCGGCGCCTTTCAACTGGTGCAAGGCGGTCGAACCCTACGCCGAACTCTACGAACAACTGGTGGCTAAAGCGCTGGGTAAATCGGGCAAACAGTAAGAGGTTTTCAACGATGCCGTTACGGACTCTTGAAACCTGGCCCCACGGCGCAATCATGCTGGACGCTGAACACACGCGTTTTGCCTTGTGGGCGCCAGATGCGTTTTACGTCAGTCTTGAGCTGGAAAACGGACAATCCCTGCCGCTGCTGCCTCAGGCCGACGGCTGGTTTGTGATCAAGACCCGCTGTCCCGCGGGTACCCGCTACCGCTACAACATCGATGGCGAACTGGAGGTGCCGGACCCGGCCTCCCGCGCCCAGGCGGGCGATATCGACAGCCCCAGCGTGGTGGTCGATCCCCTCGCCTATCGCTGGCAGCACAGTGCCTGGCAAGGTCGGCCATGGAACGAGGCGGTGATCTACGAACTGCATGTTGGTGCGCTCGGCGGTTTCAGCGAGGTCGAGCAGCATCTGGCGCGCTTGGTCGAGTTGGGGATTACCGCCATCGAACTGATGCCGTTGGCGCAGTTTCCCGGCGAGCGCAATTGGGGCTATGACGGGGTTCTGCCTTACGCACCGCAGGCCTCCTACGGTTCGCCCGAACAACTCAAACACCTGATCGACACGGCCCACGGCTATGGCCTGGCGGTGATTCTCGACGTGGTCTACAACCACTTCGGCCCGGACGGCAATTACCTGCATCGCTACGCCAAAGGTTTTTTCCGCGAAGACCAACACACGCCGTGGGGCGCAGCCATCGACTTCCGCCGGCGCGAGGTGCGTGACTTCTTTATCGACAATGCGCTGATGTGGTTGCTGGAGTACCGTTTCGACGGCCTGCGCCTGGATGCCGTGCACGCCATCGAAGACCCGGACTTCCTTCAAGAGCTGGCGCAACGGGTTCGCCAACATATCAATCCGGCGCGGCATGTGTGGCTGATGGCAGAAAACGAGCACAACCAGGCCAGCCTGCTGGAGCAAGGTTTCGACGCGCAGTGGAACGACGACGGCCATAACGCCCTGCACGTGTTGCTTACCGGTGAAACCGATGCCTATTACGCCGACTATGCGCAAAACCCCACCGAACAACTGGCCCGTTGCCTGAGCCAGGGCTTCGTGTTTCAAGGCCATATCACCCGCCACGGTACGCCGCGCGGTGAGCCGAGCGGTCACTTGCCGCCGACGGCCTTCGTGCTTTTTTTGCAGAACCACGACCAGATCGGCAACCGCGCCTTTGGTGAACGCTTGCATCAACTGGCCCGGCCTGAGGCCCTCTGTGCTGCCACCGTGTTACTGCTGTTGTCGCCGATGATTCCGCTGATGTTCATGGGCGATGAGTTCACCGCCGAACAACCGTTCCTGTTCTTCACCAGCCACCACGGTGAGCTGGCGGAGTTGGTGCGCGAAGGTCGACGCAACGAATTCGCGGCCTTCAGCGCCTTTGCCGACCCGCACAAACGCGAGCAGATTCCCGACCCGAACGCGATGCAGACTTTCGAAGCGTCGCGGCCGAAGCTGACCGCCACCCGGCAACCGGCCATTCATGAGCTGTATCGTCGACTGCTGCAAATCCGCCATCAACACATCATCCCGCACCTGCCCGGTGCCCACGCGCTGGGCGCGCAGGTACTGGCCGAGGGCGCGGTGTCGGCACGCTGGCGGCTGGGCGATGGCAGTCAGTTGCGCATTGACCTGAACCTCAGCGACGCACCCGTGGTCCACTCCCCACAGGCCGACGCGACACTGCTGTTCGAATACCCGCCGCACTCGGCCGGTCTGTTGGATCAGGGCACCCTTGCCCCGTATTGCGCGCTCGTCAGCCTCACAGCCGCAGCCCCTTTGCTACCCCCGGATGGAGAGCGACCATGAGCGATGCGCAACTGGAAATACTGGCCAGCCAAGCCGGCCTGGCCGTCGACTGGATCGACGCCAATGGCCGTCCACAGAAAGTTACCCCGGCGGTGCTGCGTTCAGTGCTGGCCGGGCTTGGCCATCCCGCCAGCACCGCCCAGGAAATCGACGCCAGCCTGCTGCAACTGCAGGAGGCACAGCAAACCCGGCACCTGCCGCCCCTGCTGACCTGTGACGTTGGTGTCGGTCTTGATCTGGCCCACTACTTTGCACCGCAAACCCCGTGTGAGATCCATCTCGAAGACGGCTCGCGGCTCAACCTCAAGCTCGATGACAACGCTGTTTTGCCCGGTTTGGTGCCGGTGGGTTATCAGCACGTCAGCATCGACGATCAGTCGTTCACCCTGGCGGTGGCGCCCGAGCGCTGCTACGGCGTCGGCGAAGCCGTTGACAGTCAAACCCCGCGCGCCTGGGGCCTGAGCGTGCAATTGTATTCGCTGCGCCGCCCCGGCGATGGCGGTTTCGGCGATACCCAGGCCCTCGAAGATCTGGCCCGGGTGGCCGGCGAACGGGGCGCCGAAGCATTAGCGATCAGCCCGCTGCATGCGATGTTCAGCGGCGACACCCAGCGCTACAGCCCTTACTCGCCGTCCAGCCGTCTGTTTCTCAATAGCCTGTACGCAGCGCCCGGCGCGATTCTCGGTGAGCGTGCCCTGCGCACCGCAATCGACGCCACGGGCCTGGCTGGCGAACTCAAGCATCTGGAAACCTTACAGCTCATCGACTGGCCCACCGCCGCCGAGGCCAAGCATCGCTTGCTGGAAGCCTTGTACGAAGGATTCACCCACGGCGCACACCCCTTGCATGCCGACTTCAGCAGCTTCCGTCACGCCGGTGGCGAAGCGCTGGAAAATCATTGCCGCTTCGAAGCGATCCAGGAAGCCCGTGCAAGGCGCGGTGAAAGCCTCGACTGGCGCGAGTGGCCCGAGCAATGGCGTAACCCGCGCAGCGCCGCTCTGGCGCAATTTGCCGAAGAGAACTCGGCCCGCATCGGCTATTACGCATTCTGCCAATGGCTGATTGCGCGCAGCCTGGAGCGCGCACAAACCGCCGCCCGTGGTGCCGGCATGGGCATCGGCCTGATCGCCGACCTGGCGGTGGGCGCTGACGGCGGCGGCAGCCAGGCCTGGAGTCGCCAGGACGAATTACTCGCCTCCCTGACCGTGGGTGCGCCACCCGACATCCTCAACCGCACCGGCCAGGGTTGGGGGATATCCGCGTTTTCCCCCGAAGGTCTGGTGCGTAACGGCTTTCGCGCGTTCATCGAAATGCTGCGGGCCAATTTCGCCCATGCCGGCGGCCTGCGCATCGATCACGTCATGGGCCTGCAGCGGTTGTGGGTGATCCCCAAGGACGCGCCGCCCAGCGACGGAGCCTATCTCTATTACCCGGTGGACGACCTGCTGCGCCTGCTGACCCTCGAATCCCATCGGCACCAGGCTATCGTTCTCGGCGAAGACCTCGGCACCGTGCCTGATGGCCTGCGCGAAAAACTCATCGCGCGCTCGATCCTCGGCATGCGCGTGCTGTTGTTCGAACAGGACAACACACACTTCAAACCGATTCTCGACTGGCCGGACAACGCCCTGGCCACCACCAGCACCCACGACCTGCCGACGCTCAATGGCTGGTGGCATGGCCGCGATATCGACTGGAGCGCACGCCTGGGCCTGGTCGACGCCACGGGTGAAATCGAATGGCGTCAACATCGCGAACGCGAGCGCGAAGGCTTGCGCCGGGTGCTGAGCCAGGACCCGCAAAATTTCCGTGAAGAGTCCCATGAAACCGATCAGGTGCTCGACGCCGCCATCCGCTTCCTCGGTCATACCCGCGCGCCGCTGGTGTTGCTGCCACTGGAGGATGCCCTGGGTATCGAACAGCAGGCCAACCTGCCCGGCACCACCGACACCCACCCCAACTGGTCCCGCCGATTGCCCGGCGACAGCGAAAGCCTGCTCGATGATCCGGACGCCGCCCGCCGCCTGGAACTGCTCGCCTGTGCGCGACTTCAGGCGGCCGAGCGTGACCAATGAATCAACCGCTCAGCCAGCCGCTGCGGGCGACCCTGCGGCTGCAATTTCATAGAGGCTTCACCCTGGATCAGGCGATCCCGCTGGTGCCGTACTTTTCCAGCCTGGGCATCAGCCACGTCTATGCCTCACCGCTGCTCGCCGCCCGCGCCGGCTCCATGCACGGCTACGATGTGGTAGACCCGACCACGGTCAACCCTGAACTGGGCGGCGAAGCGGCGTTACGCCGTTTGGTCGCTGCGTTGCGCGAACAGAACATGGGGCTGATCCTCGATATCGTTTCCAACCACATGGCCGTCGGCGGTGGCGACAATCCCTGGTGGCTCGACTTGCTGGAATGGGGACGGCTGAGCCCTTACGGCGAGTTCTTCGACATTCAGTGGCACTCGCCCGACCCGTTGATGGAAGGCCAGTTGCTGCTGCCTTTTCTGGGTAGCGACTACGGCATCGCCTTGCAGGACGGCACCCTGCCCTTGCGTTTCGATGCCCGGCGCGGCGCCTTTCATGTCGAGCACTATGAACACCACTTCCCGATATGCCCCACCGACTACGGCGAACTGCTCAAGGCCGATGACCGATTGAATGCCGAGCAGGCTGAACGGCTCAAATCCCTGGCAGACCGCTTCGACACCTTGAGTTATCAGTCCGACGTGTACAGCCTGGCGATTCCACTGAAAGCCGAGCTGCGGGAACTGGCCAGTGATCCGGCCATTCTGCACGCCATCCAGCACACCCTCGACACTTACGACTCGCTCAATCCCGACGGTTTCCAGCGCCTGCATAACCTGCTGGAGCGCCAGAGTTATCGCCTGGCCAGTTGGCGCACCGCGGCGGACGACATCAACTGGCGGCGCTTTTTCGATATCAATGAACTGGGCGGCCTGCGCGTCGAACGGCCGGCGGTGTTCGAAGCGACCCATGCAAAAATCTTCGAGCTGGTGGCCGAAGGTCTGGTCGACGGACTGCGCATCGACCACATCGACGGCCTCGCCGACCCGCGTGGCTACTGCCGCAAACTGCGACGTCGAGTCGATCGAATGGCACCCGGCCGACACCTGCCAATCTACGTCGAGAAGATCCTCGGCGAAGGCGAAACCCTGCACCGCGACTGGTGCGTCGATGGCAGTACCGGTTACGAATTCATGAACCAGTTGTCGCTGCTGCAACACGACCCCGAAGGCACCCAGGCCTTGGGTGAACTCTGGAGCCGGCACAGCGAACGGCCCGCCGATTTCCGCCAGGAAGCACAACTGGCGCGCCAGCAGATTCTCAACGGTTCCCTCGCCGGGGATTTCGAAAGTGTTGCCCATGCCCTGTTGCAAGTGGCCCGGGACGACCTGATGACCCGGGACCTGACCCTCGGCGCGATCCGACGGGCCTTGCAGGAACTGATCGTGCACTTCCCGGTGTACCGCACTTACATCAGCCCGTTGGGTCGCGCGGCCCAGGACGAGGTGTTTTTCCAGCAAGCCATGGCCGGTGCCAGGCAAACCCTTGGCGAGGCCGACTGGCCGGTGCTCGATTGCCTGGCCGGCTGGCTCGGTGGCCAACCCTGGTGCAAGCGCCCGGTGGGCCGTCCACGCAAACTGCTCAAGCATGCGTGCGTGCGCTTCCAGCAACTGACCTCACCGACAGCGGCCAAAGCGGTGGAAGACACCGCGCTTTATCGCTCGGCGGTGCTGCTGTCGCGCAACGATGTCGGCTACAACACCGAGCAGTTCAGCGCCCCGGTTGCCGACTTCCATGCCGCCTGCGCCAATCGCCTCGCCGAATTCCCCGACAACCTGCTGGCCACCGCGACCCACGACCACAAACGCGGTGAAGACACCCGCGCGCGGCTGGCGGTGTTAAGCGAGCGCAGCGCCTGGTACGCCGAACAGGTCGAGCACTGGCGAACCCTCGCGGGCGAACTGCGCAGCGACCCCGGCGCGCCCTCGGCGGGCGACGAGCTGATTCTCTATCAAGCAATCCTCGGCAGTTGGCCACTGGAATTGTGTAGCGACGATCAACCTGCGCTCGAGGACTACGCCAAACGCCTCTGGCAGTGGCAACGCAAAGCCCTGCGCGAAGCCAAGTTGCAAAGCAGCTGGAGCGCGTCAAACGAGGCATATGAACAGGCGACCCACGGGTTTCTCGAACGCCTGCTGCTAAGCCCCGAAGGTCAGCCATTGCGCGCGGCCATCGAGGCAGCCGCTCAATGCATTGCCGTCCCGGGTGCACTGAATGGATTGGCGCAAACCTTGCTGCGAATGACCGTGCCGGGAGTGCCGGATCTCTATCAGGGCAACGAGTTCTGGGACTTCTCGCTGGTCGATCCGGATAACCGCCGGCCGGTGGATTACGTCAGCCGTCAGCAGGCCATGCACCTACCGCTTGACCTGCCCGCTCTGTTGGCGAACTGGCGTGACGGGCGCATCAAGCAAACCCTGATCGCCCGGGCGCTGAACCGGCGTGCCGAGCATGCCGAACTGTTTCAAAAAGGCACTTACCAAGCCCTTGAAGTGATTGGCAGCCAGGCTCACCGGGTACTGGCGTTTGCTCGAGAATGGCAGGGAAAACGGGCAATCGTGGCCGTACCGATACGTTGTGCCGGACTGCTGGAAAACAGTGCCGCCCCCCGGATTGACGCGTCGCTGTGGGGCGATACCCGAATCAAATTGCCGTTCACGACCACCGAAGAAAATCTGAAGGGACTTTTTACCAGCGTCGCAGTCACAAAACACAAGGAGCTGATGGTCGGCGCCGCGCTGGGGGATTTCCCGGTCAATCTCTTTACCCAAACTTGAGTTCAGTTCAGGAGCATTGCGATGAGTACCGACGAAAAACGCGTTCGCGAATTTGCCTATCAAATCTGGGAATCCGAAGGAAAACCCGAGGGCCAGGAGGCCCGCCATTGGGAGATGGCCTGCAAACTCGCCGAGGCCGAAGCCCTGGCGCCCGGCAAACCAGCCAAAGCGAGCAGCAGCAAAACCGCAAGCAAGCCCGCGGCCAGCAAGCCCGACGGCAAGCTGGTCAATGGCAAGGGCCTCGAAACCAAACCCCGCGCCAAGCCCAAAGCCAAACCCGCTGCCGCTTCGGCAGTGATCCCGCCGGGCGAAAAAACCACCGTGAAAAAGCCGCGCACCGCGCGTAAACCACCCGAGGTCTGACGCTTCACTGTCTTGTCCTGATTGACTTCGTGGCGAGCCCGCTCGCCACCGAGAGCGCATTCGCCCTCGAAAAATACCGTTGCAGGAGCAGCTATGACCAGTCCAAAGAAAACCGCGCCCGAACCTCACGAGGCCTCGCGAATCCGTGAAGGCTTGCCCTTCCCGCCAGGCGCGACCTGGGATGGCCTGGGGGTCAATTTCGCGCTGTTTTCGGCTCACGCGACCAAGGTCGAACTGTGCATCTTCGACGATGCCGGCGAGGTGGAACTGGAGCGTATCGAACTGCCGGAATACACCGATGAGACCTACCACGGCTACTTGCCCGACGCCCATCCGGGGCTGATCTACGGCTATCGCGTGTACGGGCCGTACGACCCGGCCAACGGTCATCGCTTCAACCCGAACAAACTGCTGATCGACCCCTATGCCAAACAGTTGGTCGGCCAATTGAAATGGTCCGAAGCGTTGTTCGGCTTCACCATCGGCCACCCCGACGCCGACCTCAGTTTCGATGAGCGCGACAGCGCGCCCTTCGTGCCCAAGTGCAAAGTGATCGACCCGGCCCACACCTGGGGCCATGACCATCGGGTCAGCGTGCCATGGGACAAGACGATCATTTATGAGACTCACGTGCGCGGTTTCAGCATGCTTCACCCCTCCGTTCCCGAGAACCTGCGCGGCACCTTCGCCGGGTTGATGGTCGATGACGTGCTGGAACACATCCGCAAGCTCGGCGTATCGACTGTGGAGTTGCTGCCGATCCATGCCTTCGTCAACGACCAGCATCTGCTGCACAAAGGCATGACCAATTATTGGGGTTACAACAGCATTGCGTTCTTTGCCCCGGACCCGCGCTACCTGGCCAGCGGCAAGATCGCCGAGTTCAAGGAGATGGTCGCGCACCTGCACGACGCCAATCTGGAAGTGATCCTCGACGTGGTCTACAACCACACCGCCGAGGGCAACGAACAAGGCCCGACCCTGTCCATGCGCGGCATCGACAACGCCTCTTACTACCGCTTGAGGCCCGACGACAAACGCTACTACATCAACGATTCCGGCACCGGCAACACCCTGGACCTGAGCCACCCGTGCGTGCTGCAAATGGTCACTGACTCGCTGCGTTACTGGGCCACGGAAATGCACGTGGACGGTTTCCGTTTCGACCTGGCAACCATCCTCGGCCGCTACCATGACGGCTTCGACGAACGGCACAGCTTCCTCGTCGCCTGTCGCCAGGACCCGGTGCTGCGTCAGGTGAAATTGATTTCCGAATCCTGGGACTGTGGCCCCGGCGGTTATCAGGTCGGGAACTTCCCGCCGGGCTGGGTCGAATGGAACGACAAATTCCGCGACACCGTGCGCGCGTTCTGGAAAGGTGACGACGGCCAGCTCGCCGACTTCGCCAGCCGCATGACCGCCTCCGGTGAGATGTTCAACCAGCGCGGCCGTCGACCGTATGCTTCGCTGAACTTCGTCACCGCCCATGACGGCTTCACCCTCAACGATCTGGTGTCGTACAACGACAAGCACAACGAGGCCAACGACGAGAACAATCAGGACGGCAGCAACAACAACCTGTCGTGGAACCACGGCGTCGAAGGCCCCACCGACGATCCCGAGATCAATGCCCTGCGCCTGCGGCAGATGCGCAACTTCTTCGCCACGCTGCTGCTGTCCCAGGGTACGCCGATGCTGGTGGCCGGCGACGAGTTCGCCCGCACCCAGAAAGGCAACAACAATGCTTATTGCCAGGACAGCGAGATCGGTTGGGTCAATTGGGACATGAGCGAAGACGGCAAGGCGCTGCTCAAGTTCGTCAAACGCCTGATCAAGTTGCGCCTGGCCTATCCGATCCTGCGGCGCGGGCGCTTCCTGGTGGGTAATTACAACGAGGACATCGGGGTCAAGGACGTGACCTGGCTGGCCCCGGACGGCAGCGAAATGTCCAATGAGCAATGGGAAGAAGGCCACGGTCGCTGCATGGGCATACTGCTCGATGGCCGCGCCCAGGAAACCGGCATTCGCCGCAAGGGTGCCGACGCGACCCTGCTGCTGGTGGTCAACGCGCACCATGACATCGTCAACTTCCTGCTGCCGGAAGTGCCTGACGGCGGTTTCTGGACCTGCATGATCGATACCAATCAACCGTCGATTCGGGGCCAGGAACGCTTTGAGTTCGGTCGCGAATATTCGGTCACCGGCCGTTCGCTGCTGTTGTTTGAACTGCAGCATGAGGAAGAAGAGTGAGAGTGATCACCATAATATCTGTAGCAGCCTCGCAGGCTCGGCAGCTGCTACCAAGGGACGGTTTCGGTGACTTTTTGCGAAGCCTGACACAGCCTGGGTTAAAAAAACCGCATCAGACCAAAGGCTGAGGCGACGAATAGCGTTTCATGGGCAATACTCTGACCGCGGCAATCCAGGGTTCGGAGCGCCGCACATTGCTATCTACCCGCCTTCACGGGTCTGCCAGGCTTGCTCCCGCAAGCATTGCGCACGACTGAGGGCCAGACAGAACAAGGACGTAGCGCCTATGAGACCGGTTTCCATCAGCGAAAACAGCTTGCCTGCGCAGATCTGGAACAGCGCCCCACAACTGGACAACATCCCCGTCATCAACACCGAAACACTGGTCCCTGCTGGAGCTCGCGCGGTGGTGATCGCCCCGCATCCCGGCGATGAAGTGGTGACTTGCGGCGGCCTGCTGCAACTGTTGTGCTCCCTCGGTCATCCTCTGCAACTGATCTCGATCACCGACGGCAGCGCCAGCCATCCGGGGTCGCGTCAGTGGTCGGAAAAGCGCCTGAGCGTGTTCCGCCCCCAGGAAAGTGTCGAAGCCTTGCGTCGACTCGGCTTGCCGATGCACAGCCTGAAGTGGATTCGCGGCGGCTTCACCGACAACGCTCTGGCCGAGCGAGAGTCTGAATTGACCCAATTCATCGTCCGCTACCTGCGCCCCGGCGATGTGGTGTTCACCACCTGGCGCGAAGACGGCATCGTCGACCACGACGCTGTCGGCCGTGCCAGCGCCAGGGCTGCCGCCCTGGTAGGGGCGACGCTCAACGAAATACCGGTCTGGGCCTGGCACTGGCCGATGCGCGAGCATGGGCTGATCCCCTGGCATCGCGCGCGCAAGCTACGCCTCGACACCTGGACTGTCGCGCGCAAAAGCCACGCCACCTATGCCTACGCCAGCCAGCTCGACGGCGAACCGGCGATCGGCATCGCCCCGCTGCTGCCACGAGTGATTCTGGAACGCATGCGGTTGCCGTATGAAATTGTGTTTGTCTGATCGGACTCGCTCGTAGCAGCTGCCTCGCGGTGCTCGACAGCTGCTACGGGTGTGGTGAATGTGTTTGAACTGCTCGCCCACGCATCAGTCGCATACATACAGCAGCCCTGATTCAGAGGAGTGAACGTGACCCACGATGCCGAACGCCAAGCCGTCGAATCAGTGCCATCGAACACGCCCCCGGCGATTCGCCGACTCAGAGTACTGACGGTCAATACTCACAAGGGTTTCACCGCCCTCAACCGACGTTTCATCCTCCCGGAACTGCGCGAAGCGGTACGCAGTACGTCGGCGGACCTGGTGTTTCTGCAGGAAGTGGTCGGTGAGCATGACCGGCATTCCTCCCGTTACAACGACTGGCCACCGACCTCGCAGTACGAATTCCTGGCCGACAGCATGTGGAGCGATTTCGCTTACGGTCGCAACGCGGTCTACCCCGACGGCCATCACGGCAATGCCCTGCTGTCGAAATACCCGATCCGCGAATTTCGCAACCTCGATGTCTCGATCACCGGCCCCGAGCGGCGCGGCTTGCTGCACTGTGTGCTGGATGTGCCGGGCCATGCCGAAGTGCATGCCATTTGCGTGCACCTGAGCCTGTTGGAAAGCCATCGACAACTCCAGCTGCAGTTGCTCTGCCTGTTACTCGAATCGTTGCCAGAGGACGCCCCGGTCATCATTGCCGGCGACTTCAACGACTGGCAGTTGCAAGGCAATGCCACCCTCGCCCGACGCGACTACCTGCATGAAGCGTTCGAACGCCACCACGGCCGCCCGGCGAAAACGTACCCGGCACGGTTTCCCCTGCTGCGCCTGGATCGCATCTACCTGCGCAATGCCAGCAGTCATGAGCCGCGCATACTCGGCTACAAACCCTGGACGCACCTGTCGGACCATTTGCCGCTGGCAGTGGAGGTACGCCTGTAACACCGTCAAGCGACAGGCGCCAAGAACTGCGGCCTGAAGCAGAAAAAATGACAGTAATCACGTCACGGACTTGCTCATGGATTTTGCACTGTTCATCCGTCACGCAACCGATAGCCCACTACCCAATACGTCTGGATTGCACCTTTCAGGATGATTTTTCGCACAAACAACAACTTAGATCGGCGCCAATAATCAGTCACTTACAGAGTCTGAAATAGCCGTACCACTTATCGGCCATTTTCTTGACGCGGCGTCATCGGTCTTCTTAGCTAGTCCTTACTACCCCCGGAAATCCATCAGGGGCAAGCCTCCAGACACCCGTAAACGGGCGGGTCGGACCTTGCCTCAATCCATTCGGTCGCCCCTCATTCGGGGTAGGAGAGACGCCACAGCGAGATACGCATGCGATTGCAAGGTAGACCTCCATGAGAACTTCATTCACCCCACAAGAGATAAAATTCACTTTTTGCGTCGTCTCCGGTTCACTCCTGCTGTGCTCATCCATGGAGGTGCGAGCGTCGTCTGCCGAGGACGAAACAACGCCCTGGTACAGCCAGCAACTGCCGACAATTACCTTGCCCTTCGGCGTCGCCACATATCCTGACCGTTTACGCGTCAACTCAGACTTACCCAGCTCACGCCTGACGATCGAAGACGCCGCGCCCTTGGCCTGGGACCACGCCTATGGCCCGACGTCGCGGCAGGCACAAACCGATTATCTGACCCAGGGCACGATCCCCGGAGCCAGCGAATTCAAAGGCCCGGCACTCCTGACCGTGCAAAGCAACAGCGGTAGTATCCAGCGGGTCGGACTGATCGGCGGCACCGCTCAATTCCAGGGCAACGACAACGGCCTGCTGACCAGCCGCGCCCTCGCCGACCCCAGCCATGACACGCTCAACCTTCAAGGCCAAAGCCTTGGTGCCTACTGGAGCCTGACCGGGGCGCAAGGCTGGCACGTCGACTTGACGGCCAGCGGCGGCCGGGTCAGCGGTTTTAGCCGCAACGACCAGGGCGTGCGACAAACCACCGAAGGCAGCGCGATGACAGTGTCGGTGGAAGGTGGTTTCCCGATTGGCCTGGGCGACAACTGGGTGGTTGAACCCCAGGCGCAGTTGATCAATCAACGCATCACGCTGGATACGCCATATGCCGGGTCAGGCAACGCCTCGTCCAGCGACCTGACCTCCTGGAGCGGTCGGGTCGGTGCACGCTTGAAAGGCAATTACGATATCAACGGCCTGCCGGTCGAACCCTATGTGCGGACCAATTTGTGGCACACGGTGTACACGGGCAACACAGTGAGCCTGGATCAGGTCGACAAAATCAGCAGCAGTCGCAACTCATCGACAGTAGACGTGGGTCTGGGGTTGGTGGCCAGAGTGACGCCTTCGGTCAGCCTGTATGTCAGCGCCGACTACAGCAGCAATGTGGTTGAAAATGATTTGAACGGGTTGATTGGCAGCCTTGGGGTGCGGATGCGTTGGTAAAAAAATCAAAAGATCGCAGCCTTCGGCAGCTCCTACGGTTCAACGTTGTCCCGCCCACCTGGGGCGACCCGATCCTGTAGGAGCCGGCGAAGCCGGCGATCTTTTCGATCAACCCTCCGGTCGCAGAATCAACACCGCCAACGGCGGCAAATTCAACACCAGGGAAAGTGCCTGCCCATGGCTCGGTTCTTCCTCGGTGAACACCCCGCCACCGTTACCGTAATTGGACCCGGCATAGGTGTCGGCGTCGCTGTTGATCAACTCGACCCAGCGCCCGGCAAACGGCACGCCGACGCGGTAGGACTGACGCGGCACCGGGGTGAAGTTGGCCACCACCAATACCGGCCTGCCCTCCTTGCTCCAGCGTAGCCAGGCATAAACGCTGTTGATCGCGTCGTCGCCGATCAACCACTGGAAGCCCTGCGGTACATCGTCCTGATCGTGCAGGGCAGGCTCTTCGCGATACAACCGATTCAAGTCGCCGACCAGCTTGCGCACACCCTGGTGTTCCGGGTATTGCAGCAAGTACCAGTCCAGCTGCTGATCGTGATTCCATTCGCGCCACTGGCCGAACTCGCAGCCCATGAACAACAGCTTCTTGCCGGGATGGGTCCACATGAAACTCAGGTAAGCCCGCAGGTTGGCAAACTTCTGCCAACGGTCGCCGGGCATTTTGTCGATCAGCGAATGCTTGCCGTGTACCACTTCGTCGTGGGAAATCGGCAGGATGAAACGCTCGGACCAGGCATACACCAAGCCGAAACTCAGTTCGTTGTGATGATGGGCGCGGTACACCGGATCCTGCTGAATGTAATGCAGCGAATCATGCATCCAGCCCATGTTCCACTTATAGGCAAAACCCAGCCCGCCCTGTTGTGTGCTCTGGCTGACACCCGGCCACGCGGTGGATTCCTCGGCAATCACCAGTGCGCCCGGTGCTTCCAGCGCCACTACGTCGTTGAGATGACGCAGGAAATCGATGGCTTCCAGGTTTTCCCGACCGCCGTGACGGTTGGGCACCCATTCGCCGGCCTTGCGCGAGTAATCGCGATACAGCATCGACGCCACTGCGTCGACCCGCAGTCCATCGACATGGAAATGCTTGAGCCAGTGCAGCGCCGACGCCAGCATGTAGCCGTGCACCTCGGTGCGGCCCAGGTTGTAGATCAGCGTGTCCCAGTCCTGGTGAAAGCCCTCCATCGGGTTGCCGTATTCGTACAGCGCGGTGCCGTCGAACTGCGCCAGGCCATGGACATCGGTCGGGAAATGCGCCGGCACCCAATCAAGGATCACGCCGATTTCGGCCTGGTGACACGCGTTGACGAAAGCGGCGAACTCATCCGGCGAGCCGTAACGGGCGCTCGGGGCAAACTGCGACAACAATTGATAACCCCAGGAGCCACCGAATGGATGTTCCATGATCGGCATCAGTTCGATGTGGGTGAAACCCAGCTCTTTGACGTACGGAATCAGCCGCTCGGCCAACTCGGGCCAGGTGTACTGACGGGCGACTTCGCCCAGGTCATCCAGCTCGCATTGCCAGGAACCGGCATGCAACTCATAGATCGACAGCGGTGCACTGGTTCGCTGACGCTCGCCCCGCGACTGCATCCAGTCCTGATCCTGCCAGTCGACTTGCAGCGGCGAAGCGACTTTCGACGCGGTGTCTGGCGGCAGCGCTGTGGCCAGGGCCACCGGGTCGGCCTTGAGCGGCAGAATGCCGTGGGCGCCGAGGATTTCGTATTTGTAGGCCTCCCCCGCTTGCAGGCGCGGGATGAACAACTCCCAGACCCCAGTGGGATGGCGCAGGCGCATCGGATGCCGACGACCGTCCCAGACGTTAAAATCGCCGACCACCGAGACCCTTCTGGCGTTCGGCGCCCACACGGCGAAGCGCACACCCTCCACGCCATCGACCGTCTTCAACTGCGCGCCGAGGCAACTGCTCAGATCCCGGTGATTGCCCTCGGCGAACAGGTACAAGTCCATCTCGCCGAGTAACGGGCCAAAGCTGTAAGGGTCTTCGGCGAGTTGCTCACCGCCGGCCCAACGGGTTCGCAGCAGATAAGGCTGTGCCCGCTCGAAGTGCCCGACGAACAACCCCGGCGTCTGGGTCGCCTCAAGGCTGCCGAGTTCTTCTCCGGAGGCCTTGTCCACCACTTGCACACTCAAGGCATCCGGCAGATACGCCCGAATGAATTGCCCGCCAGCGCCATCGCTGTGCGGGCCGAGAATTGCGAAGGGATCCTGATGTTCGGCGCGTACCAATGCGTCGATATCCCGCGCTTTGGGCAGCAGCGCCTCTTTAACGTGCCCCTGTTCCTTGTTCGAGAAACTCATGACTACTCTCCACCAAGATCGGAAAAGGGTTTAAGCCCACTCAATAATCCATATAAACCGTGCAACGGCACCGGTAGCCAAGTGGGGCGGTTTTCAGCCTCATAGGCCACTTCGTAAGCCGCCTTCTCCAGACCGAACAACGCCAGCGCAGCATCCTCGCCTTCAGGATCTTGCCATGCATGAGCAAGACTAGCTGCCGCCAGCCGATAAGCGTCGACAAATGATTGTCGCGCCTCTCTTAAATAACGCTCGGCAACCCTTTGACGCGCCGCCTGAGCATCCGCCGTGTTATCGACGTTGTGCACGTTGATCGCCATCGCCGCGGCATAATCGAAGGAGCGCAACACCCCGCTGACGTCTTTATAGGGGCTGTGTTTGCCACGGCGCTCATGCAGCGGCCGCGCGGGTTCACCCTCAAAATCGATCAGGTAGGCATCGCCCTTGATCACCAGCACTTGCCCCAGGTGCAAGTCACCATGGACGCGGATACGCAAGCCGCCAGCGGCCTTTTTGCCCAGCTCCTGGATATGTCCGAGGATGGCTTTTTTGTTGTCCAGCAAGCGGCTGACCAATGTCTGGTCCGTCGCGCTCAGTTCGGATTGATGTTGCTTGAGCAGCTTCAGTGCATGCTCCAGCTGCGCCGCCACGTCCTTGGCCGAAGCCAGGGCATCTTTCTGGCTCATGATTTGTGGGGCAAAGTCCGGGTTGACGCTCGGGGTCGCCAGCACCTGATGCATTTCCCCCAGACGCTGGCCGAGCATGCCGGCAAAATCCTTCAACTCGCCGAGGGCGTTGTAGTGCTGCTCCTGCTCGGACACGGCATCGGCGAGCTCGTCACGAAGCGCCCGTTCGAGGTTGTTCTGGGTCCATTCCCACGCGTCGCCCTGATTGCTCAAGTAACCTTGGGCGATCATCAACAGCGTGTCCTCGCCCGCCGCATCGCGACGAATCACCGCTCCCAACAGCGGCGAAATATTTTTGAAACCGGCATGGGTCAGGTACGCGCTCATTTCCAGTTCCGGGTGCACCCCTGACGCGACCTTGCGGATTAACTTCAGCACCAGGCTGGCGCCGATCACCACCGAACTGTTGGATTGCTCGGCAGACAGGTAACGCACCTGCGACTCGGCACTCAGCCCCAGTTTGGCCAATTCATCAGTAGGCTCGAAACGGATCTCGCCACCGTCCGAGGGCAACACCGTACTGGCCTGCATGCCCTGCAACACTGCATGAACAAAGCTGTCGAGGCTGAAGGCGTCGGTGATCAGGCCGACCTGACGACCGCGACGGACCCTGGCCAGCGCCAATTGCTGCGGCAAAGCCGCGCCAACCTGCTCCTCGGAAATAAAGCCGAATGGCAACTGATAGCGGCTGGTCTGGCCAGCGCTGGTGACGTCGATTTCACTCAACAGCACCGGATGCTGCGGGTCGCCGAAGCGCACGCCGTAAGCGAGGTTGACGCTGTCGATGGTGCCGTCCTTGCCGGCATACCAGCGGCGATTCTGCAGCCAGCTCGGCAGAATGGCCTGCTCCAGCGTGGCGCGGGACGGTGCTTCAAGCAGCTCTTCCATACGATTCTTCAGCACCAGCGTGGTGAAGTCCGGCAGGCTTTGCGCCGGCTCCACGTGCCAACTCGGCATCTGATTTTCCGCCGCCAGGCCGAACCAGTAGAACCCGTAAGGCGCCAGCGTCAGCAGGAAATTCAACTGACCGATGGGCGGGAACGCGTTGCCGCCGAGCATCTCCACCGGGACCATGCCGACATACGCCGACAAATCCAGCTCCGCCGCTTGCGCGCTGCGGGACACGTTGGCCACGCACAGAATGATCTCGTGCTTGCCGTCCGCGCCGGTGAACTCACGGGTGTAAGCCAGGATCCGGCGATTGCTCGGCGACAGCATCTTCAGCGTGCCGCGACCGAAGGCCTTGGACTGCTTGCGTATCGCGAGCATGCGCCGGGTCCAGTTCAACAATGAATGAGGGTCGCCGGCCTGGGTTTCGACGTTGACCGACAGATAGCCATACTGCGGGTCCATGATCGGCGGCAACACCAGACTGGCCGGGTCGGCGCGGGAGAAGCCGCCGTTACGGTCGATCGACCACTGCATCGGCGTGCGCACACCGTCGCGGTCGCCGAGGTAGATGTTGTCACCCATGCCGATTTCATCGCCGTAATACAGGGTCGGCGTGCCGGGCATCGACAGCAACAGACTGTTGAGCAGCTCCACGCGACGACGATCGCGTTCCATCAACGGCGCCAGACGCCGGCGAATCCCCAGGTTGATCCGCGCCCGACGGTCGGCCGCGTAGTAGTTCCACAGGTAATCGCGCTCCTTGTCGGTGACCATTTCCAGGGTCAATTCATCGTGGTTGCGCAGGAAAATCGCCCACTGGCAGTTGGCAGGGATTTCCGGAGTCTGGCGCAGAATGTCGGTGATCGGGAAACGATCTTCCTGGGCCAGCGCCATGTACATGCGCGGCATCAGCGGGAAGTGAAACGCCATGTGGCATTCGTCGCCGTTCTGGCCTTTGGCGTCGGTGTTACCAAAATACAGCTGAGTGTCTTCCGGCCACTGATTGGCCTCGGCCAGCAGCATGCGATCGGGGTAATTGGCGTCGATCTCGGCGCGGATCTGCTTGAGGACGTCGTGGGTCTCGGGGAGGTTTTCGTTGTTGGTGCCGTCGCGCTCGATCAGGTACGGGATCGCGTCCAGCCGCAGGCCGTCGATGCCCATGTCGAGCCAGTAGCGCATCACCGACAGCACCGCTTTCATCACTTGCGGGTTGTCGAAATTCAGGTCCGGCTGGTGGGAATAGAAGCGGTGCCAGAAGTACTGACCGGCCACCGGGTCCCAGGTCCAGTTGGACTTTTCGGTGTCGAGGAAGATGATGCGGGTGCCGTCGTATTTCTGATCGTTATCGGACCAGACGTAAAAGTCGCGGGCCGCCGAGCCGGGTTTGGCCTTGCGCGCGCGCTGGAACCAGGCGTGCTGGTCCGAGGTGTGGTTGATGACCAGTTCGGTGATCACCCGCAGACCGCGTTTATGGGCTTCGGAAATGAAGCGTTTGGCATCGGCCAGGGTGCCGTAGTCGGGGTGCACGCCACGGTACTCGGCGATGTCGTAGCCATCGTCGCGTCGTGGCGAGGGGTAGAACGGCAACAGCCAGATGGTGTTGACGCCCAGATCGGCAATGTAATCGAGTTTGGCGATAAGGCCGGGAAAGTCGCCGATCCCGTCATTGTTGGAGTCGAAAAAAGACTTAACGTGAACCTGGTAGATCACCGCATCCTTGTACCAGAGCGGGTCTTTGATGAAGGTGGCTGACCTGGGTTTCTTCGCCATTTGAAACTCCTGTTTAATACTGTAAAGCCACTAAGGCGAAATACTCATGGTTCCCGGAGTGGCTCTTTGTGGCGAGGGAGCTTGCTCCCGCTGGGTTGCGCAGCAACCCCATTGCAGTTCATCCGCTCCACCGCGCTCACCGGGTTTACGACGGCTTCGCAGCCGAGCGGGAGCAAGCTCCCTCGCCACAGGGAAGCGCGATGGATTCAAGGAGTCGAAATCCGCCAAATCCCGAACGGCAGATGCCACGGTTCGATCCGCATGAACTGGTACTTGCCGTGCCAGGTCCAGCGGTGACCGTTCATCAAGTCTTCGCCTTGGGTGCTGGCATCGTCGGGCAGGCCCATTTCCCACAGCGGCAATTCAAAATTCGCTTCCTGGGCGTTATTCGGATCGAGGCTGACGGCCACCAGAATGAAATTGCTGCCATCCTCACTGCGCTTGCCGAAATACAGAATGTTGTCGTTCCAGGCGTTGTAGACCTTCAGGCCCAGATGCGTGTGCAGCGCCGGGTTCTGCCGGCGGATGCGGTTGAGCTGGGCGATTTCGGCAATGATGTTGCCCGGCGCGTTGAAGTCCCGCGGGCGGATCTCGTACTTCTCGGAATTGAGGTACTCCTCCTTGCCCGGCACCGGCGCCGCTTCACACAGCTCGAAGCCCGAATACATGCCCCATAACCCGGAACCCATGGTCGCAAGCGCCGCGCGAATCAGAAAACCCGGGCGCCCGGAGTCATGCAGGAATGCCGGGTTGATGTCCGGCGTATTGACGAAAAAATTCGGCCGGTAGCATTCACGCCATGGCGACTCGTTGAGTTCGGTGAAATAAGTCGCCAGTTCGGTCTTGGTGTTGCGCCAGGTGAAATAGGTGTAGCTCTGGGAGTAACCGACCTTGCCCAGGCGCGCCATCATCGCCGGCGTGGTAAAGGCTTCCGCCAGAAAAATCACCTCGGGGTACAGCGCCCGCACATCGGCGATCAACCACTGCCAGAACGGCAACGGTTTGGTGTGGGGGTTATCAACGCGAAACAGCTTCACGCCCTCTTCGACCCAGCCCACCACGATGTCCCGCAATTCAACCCACAGGCTGGGAATCGCATCCACGGCATAGAAATCGACGTTGACGATGTCCTGATATTTCTTCGGCGGGTTCTCGGCGTATTTGATCGTGCCGTCCGGGCGCCAGTTGAACCAGCCCGGATGCTCTTTGAGCCAAGGGTGATCCTGGGAACACTGAATCGCAAAGTCGAGGGCCACTTCCAGCCCATGTTCGGCGGCCGCCGCGACGAGCCGGCGAAAGTCTTCGCGGCTGCCCAGTTCCGAGTGAATCGCCTCATGCCCGCCTTCTTCGCTGCCGATGGCGTAAGGACTGCCCGGGTCGTCGGGGCCGGCGGTCAACGAGTTGTTCGGGCCTTTGCGATAGCTGCGGCCGATCGGGTGGATCGGCGTGAAGTACAGCACGTCGAAGCCCATGTCCTGAATCATCGCCAGCCGCGTATGCACGTCATTAAAGGTGCCATGACGGGCCGGATCATCCGTGATCGAGCGTGGGAACAATTCATACCAACTGGCGAACTGCGCCAACTCCCGCTCCACGTCCACCGGAAATTCAGGACTCAGACTCACGAAGGGACGATGATCGGCCTGGGCCATCAAGTCCGCGCTGCGTTGGTGCAGAAACAAGGCAACCTGCTCGGTTTCGAGCAGACCGGACAACTCATGGTGCAACGCCGCCAGCTGCTCGCTGAGGAGGCCTTCACTGCGTTCCGCTGCCTGCTTGACGTGCAGGCGCCCTTCCTGCAATTCCAGGCTGACCGACATGCAGGCCCCGTGCTTCTTTTTCAGCTCATAACAAAAACTGGCGTACTGATCGATCCAGGCTTCGATACAGAACGCATAGCGGCCCTGCTTCTTGACACGGAACTGGCCCTGCCAGCCGTTATTGCCCAACTCGGCCATCACCTCGCTCTGCCAGGTGTCGTCGCCTTCGGCACGCCAACGGATGCGCACGGCCAGTTTGTCATGACCGTCGGCAAACACTTTGCTGGTCACCACCACGTCCTGATCGACCACGGCTTTAACGGCAAATTGCCCGCCATCGAGGGTCGGCATGGTGTTTTCGATCACGATACGCGGCAGCAGCAACGCCTGGGACAGCGGTATATGCGGGTTGTAGCTCAGTTCTGTGGTTTTTTCAGCGGTCATCGAGCATCTCTCCTTACGCCCCAAGGACGCTCTTGTGCCTGGTCATCACTCACACGAAGCGATCTGCCCCGAGATGAACTCAAGGGTATGAACACACATAAGTTCCGAGCCACAGGCGCCGGCAAAGTTCAGAGGGATTTGCCAGGTCCTTCGAGGAATCAATCCCCCGGGCACGGGTCAACCAACTTAAGCACGACTCACGCCATCTATCGGTTGCACAGAACAATCACCGGCAAATGCGCCCTAACACTTAATGAATCCGCAAAAAGGCCTCCTCCATGACCGTGCGCATCGACAACCAGACCTGCTTCTTCATCACCGAAAACGGCGAAGAAATTCGCCTTTGCCCTGATATCACCATAATCACTGACGAGGAAAAATCCATGTCGGCAGTAGAACTCGACGGCCAGCGCTTCTACATCACCGAAGCAGAAGCCGACGCATTGACCGTAGCAGGCGCCGTGGACGGTCGCCGGCATTTGAAGGCCACGAACAGTGATTCGGTGATTTGACTGACCGGCATCAACACACCCCACCAGCGCCTGACATAGGTACTTGCAGCCCGCCCTTGCGGGTGCATCAAGTTGTCGCAGGCGGGTGTGGGCAGCCCATCTGATCCGCTTTTTATTGCGTTAGCTGAGTCTGTTATGCAAACAGATCGCTGGTCATAGTGCTCAGGCCTGATGGAGGCTGATGAGCGAAAGACCATGAGCGATAGAATCCCCGTCCGAACCGTTGAACCTGCCTCGTTTATAAAAAACAATGAGCCTTCGCGTCCAAAGATGAAGGCCAAGTCCAGTGACAACCTGATCCACACCCGCAGCTTCACCGGCCTGTTCCGCACCCTGCGCATGAGCGGCGCGGGGTTTCTGTTTCTACTGTTCTTCGGCACGGTGTGGCTGAACTGGGGCGGCCGCCAGGCGGTGCTCTGGGACCTGTCCGAAAGCAAATTCCACATCTTCGGCGCGACCTTCTGGCCCCAGGATTTCATCCTGCTGTCGGCGCTGCTGATCATCGCCGCCTTCGGTCTGTTTGCGATCACCGTGTTCGCAGGCCGGGTCTGGTGCGGTTACACCTGCCCGCAGAGCTCCTGGACCTGGATCTTCATGTGGTGCGAGAAGATCACCGAAGGCGAGCGCAACCAGCGGATCAAGCTGCAAGCCGCGCCCTGGAGCCTGAACAAACTGCTCCGCCGCTCGGCCAAACACACCTTGTGGCTGGCGATCAGCCTGCTCACCGGCCTGACCTTTGTCGGCTACTTCACACCGATCCGGCCCCTGGCCGAAGAACTGCTGACTTTGCAAATCGGCGGTGTCAGCCTGTTCTGGGTGCTGTTTTTCACCGGTGCCACTTACATCAACGCCGGCTGGCTACGTGAAGCCGTGTGCATGCACATGTGTCCATACGCACGGTTCCAGAGCGTGATGTTCGACAAGGACACCCTGACCATTTCCTACGACGTGGCTCGCGGCGAAAACCGTGGCCCGCGCAAACGTGAAGTGAAACCCGCCGAGGTCGGCCTGGGTGATTGCATCGACTGTCAGGTGTGCGTCCAGGTTTGCCCGACCGGCATCGACATCCGCGATGGCTTGCAGATGGAATGCATCGGTTGCGCCGCATGCATCGACGCCTGTGATTCGATCATGGACAAAATGGGCTACGCCCGAGGGCTGATCAGCTACACCTCGGAGCATCAATTGCAGGGTGGCAAGACCCACCTGCTGCGCCCGCGTCTGATCGGTTACACCGCGGTGCTGCTGGTGATGATCGGCGCCTTCGCCCTGGCCTTGGTGGAGCGGCCGATGGTGTCGCTGGACGTGAGCAAGGACCGTGGCCTGTTCCGCGAGAACAGCGAAGGCCAGATCGAAAACATCTACAGCCTGAAGGTCATCAACAAGACCCAGCAACGTCAGGAGTACCGTCTGACACTGGTCGACGACGACGGCTTCCAGTTGCAAGGCAAGACCGAACTGAGCCTGGCCCCCGGTGAAATAGTCGATGTACCGGTGTCGGTGGCGATGACCACGGAACGGCCGAGCAGCAGCTCGCAGACGATCAGTTTCAAGATTGTCGACAACGATGAGCCGGGTATCTATAGCGTGGCCAAGAGCCGGTTTGTTGCACCGATGAACCGCTGAGCCTTTAAGATGCAATCCTTTGTCGGATGCGGTCCTCTGTGGCGAGGGAGCTTGCTCCCGCTGGGGCGCGAAGCGCCCCTGAAAATCTACGACTGCTACGCAGCCGAGCGGGAGCAAGCTCCCTCGCCACAACAGCGCACCCACTGAATAACTTAAAACCGGGCACTCGATGAAACGCTACGAAAAATTCGCCGACGACATCGCTGAACTGATCCGCTCCGGCGTACTTGGCCCCGGCCATCGGGTGCCGTCGGTGCGCTACGCCAGCCAGACCTACGGCGTCAGCCCGTCCACAGTGTTCCAGGCCTATTACCTGCTCGAACGTCGCGGCCTGATCCGCGCGCGACCGCGTTCCGGCTACTTCGTCAATGCGCATGCACCAAGCCCGTTCTCGGAGCCGGTGATCAGCAGCCAGGTCAACGAGTCCACCGAAGTCGACGTCAGCGAACTGGTGTTCTCAGTGCTGGACTCGATCAAGGACCCCACCACCGTGCCCTTCGGCTCGGCCTTCCCCAGCCCCACGCTATTCCCGCTGCAGCGCTTGTCCCGCTCGCTGGCCAGTGCTTCCCGGGAGATGGACCCGCGCATGGTGGTCACCGACATGTCGCCGGGCAACCCGCAACTGCGTCGGCAAATCGCCCTGCGCTACATGGTCGGCGGGCTGATGCTGCCGATGGAGGAACTGCTGATCACCAACGGTGCGCTGGAAGCGCTGAACCTGTGCCTGCAAGCCGTCACCGAGCCTGGCGATCTGGTGGCCATCGAAGCCCCGGCGTTTTACGCCAGCCTGCAAGTGCTGGAACGGCTGAAGCTCAAAGCCGTGGAAATCCCCGTCCACCCGCGAGACGGCATCGACCTCGGCGTACTCGCCCAGACCCTGGAACGGCACCCGATCAAGGCCTGTTGGTGCATGACCAGTTTCCAGAACCCCATGGGCGCGACCATGCCCGAGGCGAAGAAACAGGAACTGGTGGAGTTGTTGCGCAGCCATCAGGTGCCGCTGATCGAGGATGACGTTTACGCCGAGCTCTATTACGGCCAACAGGCGCCGAAACCGGCCAAGGCGTTCGACACCGAAGGGCTGGTGATGCATTGCGGTTCGTTCGCCAAGAGCCTGGCCCCCGGCTACCGCATCGGCTGGGTCGCCGCCGGGCGCTATGCGCAGAAAATCGAACGGCTGAAACTCATGACCTCGCTGTGCGCTTCAATGCCCGCCCAGGCCGCCATCGCCGATTACCTGCAACACGGCGGCTACGACCGGCACCTGCGCAAACTGCGTTACGCCCTGGAAGAACAGCAAAGTGCGATGCTCGCCGCCATCGCCCGCTACTTCCCGGCCCAGACCCGCGTCAGCCAACCGGCCGGCGGTTACTTCCTGTGGCTGGAACTGCCACCGCAGATGGATTCGTTGAAGTTGTTTCAGATGGCATTGGCGCAGGGGATCAGCATTGCACCGGGGCCGATTTTTTCACCGACCCAGCGGTTCAGGAATTGTATTCGGTTGAATTATGGCAGCCCGTGGACCGAGGATTCGGAGAAGGCGATGGAGACGTTGGGGCGGATTGTCAGGTCCTTTTAACAGCAAAAGATCGCGGCGCCCACAGGCGCGTGGGAGCTGCCGAAGGCTGCGATCTTTTGATCTTGCTTCTGATCTTTACCGTCCACCACCAAGATCGACGAAAGTCCCGGTCGCATACGACGCCTTATCCGACAACAACCACACAATCGCCTCCGCCACTTCATCCGGCCGCCCACCGCGGGCCATCGGAATCGCCGATTCCAGCTTGCTGACCCGGTCCGGATCGCCGCTCAATGCATGGAAATCGGTGTAGATGTAACCCGGACGCACCGCATTGACGCGAATCCCCTCGCCCGCCACTTCCTTGGACAGGCCGATGGTGAAGGTGTCCAGCGCCCCCTTGGACGCGGCGTAATCCACGTACTCGTTGGGTGAACCCAAACGCGAGGCGACCGAGGAGACGTTGACGATGCTGCCGCCCTGCCCGCCGTGTTTGGGCGACATGCGCAAAATCGCGTGTTTGGCGCAGAGGATCGGCGCCAGGACGTTGGTCTTGAGGATTTTCAGAATGCGGAATTCCGACATTTCGTCGATCCGCGACTTTTGCCCGACGGTGCCTGCGTTGTTCACCAGCGCGGTGACCCGACCCAGTTCGGTGTCCACCCGATGAAACAGAGCGATCACTTCGTCTTCGATGCTGACGTCGGCACGCACGGCGATGGCTTGGGCACCGCGTGCGCGGACTTGCTCCAGCACACTGAGCGCCGCCTGTTCGTCGGACTGATAATTGATGCAGATCCGATAACCTTGTTCGGCGGCCAACAGGGCCGTGGCGGCGCCGATTCCACGGCTGCCGCCGGTGATGACGATAACTTTGTCCATGCTGGCTTTCCCCCGTTCCTAGCGTAAGCAGTCGGGGCCAAGAATAACCGCCATTGGCGGGTTTTGCATGGGTCCACATCAAGGGGCATGGTACATCTTGTAGCAGCTGCCGAGCCTGCGAGGCTGCGTTCGGCGGCGAAGCCGTCGTGAAATGGGCTATCGCGGTGTGTCGGTACAACCTTGCATGTAGGGTTTACGACGGCTTCGCCGCCGAACGCAGCCTCGCAGGCTCGGCAGCTGCTACAGGTACGACGTCCCCAACCTGTTCCGCTCGGTGAATGTCGACCATGAAGCGATCGGCCGGCAGCGGATGCCCGAGCAGGTAGCCCTGCAACGAGTCGCAGCCCAGCTGGGTCAGGAAGTCTTGCTGGACGCCGGTTTCCACCCCTTCGGCGACGATCCGCAGGCCCAGCGCCTGGCCGAGGGCGACGATGGCCGAGACAATGGCCGCGTCGTCGCTGTCGTGCTCCAGATCGCGGACGAAACCCCGGTCGATCTTCAGTTCATTGGCCGGCAGGCGCTTGAGGTACATCAAGCTCGAATAGCCGGTACCGAAGTCATCGATGGACAGGTCGACGCCCATTTCCGACAGCTCCTGCAACACCGTCATGCTCGCATCGGCGTCGCTCATGGCGGTGGTTTCGGTGATTTCCAGGGTCAGGCTGTTGGCCGGCAAATGATGGGTGGCCAGGGCTTTGGCAACGCTCTGCACCAGCCCCGCGTGGCAGAATTGCAAGGCCGAGAGGTTCACCGCGATACGCCAATCGGTGTAACCGAGCACGTACCACTCGCGCATCTGCCGACAGGCCTCGTTGAGCACCCACTCGCCAATCGGAATGATCAGCCCGGTCTTCTCCGCAAGGTCAATGAACGTGTCCGGCTGCAGCAGGCCCAGGGTCGGATGCTCCCAGCGCAGCAACGCCTCGGCGCCCACTGGTCGGCCATGACCGGCGTCGAATTTGGGCTGGTAATAAAGTTTGAACTGTTGCTGATCGACGGCACTGCGCAAGTCCTGGAGCAATTGCAGCTGTTTGCGCGCGTTGCTGTTCATCGAGGCGTCGAAGAAGCGATGACCGTTTTTCCCGGCGCCTTTGGCGTGGTACATCGCGGCATCGGCGTTCATCAGCAACTCATCGGCCGTCTGACCGTTGCCCGGATAGAGCGCGATGCCGACACTGGCGGAAATCTGCAAGTCATGTTCGGCGACCCGGAACGAGCGCGCAATCAACCCGACCTGACGCTCCGCCAGGCTCAGCGCATCGTTCGGCTCGTTCAGGCGCACCAGCAACACGAACTCGTCGCCGCCGATCCGCGCCAGGGTGTCCTGGCTACGCAGGTCTTCGCGCAGGCGCAGTGCAACTTCACGCAATAGCTGGTCGCCCATGTGATGGCCGAACGCATCGTTGACCGGTTTGAAGCCGTCCAGATCAATGAACATCAACGCAAAACAGCTGCCCTGCTCCTGCACTTTCGATATGGCCTGATCGATACGGTCGGCCAGCAACATGCGGTTGGGCAAACCGGTCAGGGTGTCGTGCAAGGCCAGTTGAGTGAGTTCACGGTTGGCCACGGTCAGCGAGTGGGCGAGGTCCGCGGTGCGAGCCTCCAGGCGGGCATCGAGGATCGACGTCAGCAAGGCGATGCTCAATATCGCCAAGGTGGTGATCAGCACCAGGCTGTCCAGCCCCTTGCCGTTCAAGCCGCTGACCGCCGCACCACAGAAACTGCCGTCGGCAAAGCGCGCCGCGGCCATGCCGGTGTAGTGCATGCCGACGATGGCAATGCCCATGATGACTGCAGCACCTGCACGAAACAGGCGAACATGCGGCGTGTGCTGGCGCAGGCGGAAAGCGATCCATAACGCCGCGCCCGACGCGCCGACGGCAATCAGCAGCGACGCGCCAAACAGAGTCGGGTCGTAATCGATGCCCGGCTGCATGCGCATGGCGGCCATGCCGGTGTAATGCATGGCGCTGATACCCGCGCCCATGACCAGCGCGCCGAACGCCAGTTGCCAGGCCGGCAGCCGTGGCTGACTGACCAGCCAAAGGGCAAAGCCGCAAGACAGCACCGCGATCAACAGCGACAGTGCCGTGAGGGTGGTGTCGTAGCCCAGGTCGATCGGCAATGTGAACGCAAGCATGCCGATGAAATGCATCGACCACACGCCGATGCCCATCGCAAAAGCGCCGCCCGCCGTCCATAAATGCACCGCTCGGCCCTTGGCCGTGGCGATGCGTCCGGTGAGGTCAAGCGCGGTATAAGAGGCCAGTATCGCCACGCACAGCGATATGAAAACCAGCGTAAGGGAATAACTACCAATGAGCATGGGATTTCTCGCAACAGCCCCCGCCATACTGTGTTTGTTCTCGGGGGAGCAAAGCCGGCGATTGTACTGATTCCGCGGACGAACGCACTCACAAAGTAATCAAAAAGCCATCAAGATCATTGTGGCGAGGGAGCTTGCTCCCGCTGGACGGCGAAGCCGTCCCAAAGATGCTCACGCGTACATTCAGTCAAAACGCATCAATCGGTTTGCGACTGCTTCGCAGCCGAGCGGGAGCAAGCTCCCTCGCCACACAGAATGGGGTTATTGCTTGTCACTCACCTGAAGCTGCCCATCCCACCCACCGCCCAGCGCGGCAATCAACTGCACGCTGGCAATCAGCCGGCTCTGCAGCAAGCTCAACACGTTGCGCTCGTTACTCAGCGCCGTGGCCTGAACCACCACCACATCCAGATAGGCAATCAACCCGGCCTTGTACTGATTCTGGGTCAAGCGAAGGGATTCGCGCGCCGCATCCAGAGCTTCCTGGCGCACGACCGCTTCGTCTTCCAGCACCTTGAGCTGCACCAGGTAATTTTCTACCTCGCGAAAACCATCGAGCACGGTCTGGCGATATTTGGCGACAGTCTCGTCGTAGGCCGCTTCACTGCGATCGACTTCCGCCGAGCGCTGGCCACCGTCGAACAGGGTCATGGCCAGCTGTGGGCCGACCGACCAGAAACGGTTCGGCAGGCTGATCCAATTGGCGTAAGTGCTACTGCTATAGCCGCCGTTCATGCTCAGGGTCAGGTCCGGGTAGTAGGCCGCCTTCGCCACGCCGATGTTGGCGTTGGCGGCCATCACCGAGCGTTCGGCGGAGGCGATGTCCGGACGGCGTTCCAGCAACTGTGAAGGCAGGCTCAGCGGCACTTGGGGCAACGCCGGGATGTCTTTGGTTTCGGCCAGGCTGAATTCGGCCGGTGGCAGGCCGATCAGCACGGCGATGGCGTTCTCGAACTGCGCGCGCTGCCAGATCAGGTCGACCATCTCCGCCTGGGTGGTTTTGAGCTGAGTGGTGGCCTGGGCCACCGCATCCTTGCCGGAAACTCCGGCGCGGTACTGGTTTTCGGTCATTTTCAGCGAGCGCTGATAGGCCTCGACTGTCGCTTCCAGCAGGCGTTTCTGCTCATCGATCACCCGCAATTGCAGGTAGTTCTGCACCAGCTCCGATTGCTGGCTCAGGCGCATCGCCGCCAGGTCGGCAAAACTCGCCTGGGCGTTGGCCGTGTCGGCTTCCAGGCCTCGACGCAATTTGCCCCAGATATCGGCTTCCCAACTGACCCCGGCCTGTGCCGAGTAAGTGTCACGGATGCCGCTGGACGAACTGCTCAGGCTCGAACTGCTGCTGCCGGTGCCCTGGCTGGAGCGGTTCTTGCTGACGGTCAGGTCCACCGTCGGAAAAAACGCCCCACGGGCACTGCGCACCAAGGCCTGGGCCTGACGGTACTGGGCCTCGGACTGGGCAACGGTCTGATTGGCGCTGTTGAGCTTTTCGATCAGGCCGTTGAGCTGCTGATCGCCATACAGCTCCCACCAGGCACCACGCGCCAACGAATCGCTGGGGTTGGCCTGACGCCAGCCGGCCGCCTCTTTGTACTGCGCAGGTGCGGCGGCTTGCGGGCGCTGGTAATCCGGGCCGATGGCGCAGGCGCTGAGCATCGCCACGCACAGCGACAGGCTCAGCAAACGCGAGCCTCGGGCCGTGATCAGCGGTGCAGCCAGGTTGAGAAGCGAACGGTCAGTCATAGCGGAGTTTCCAGAGCAGCATCGGTACGCACCCCACGCCAGCGGTTGAAACGATGGCGCAGTTTGTCGAGATAGAGGTAAACCACCGGGGTGGTGTAAAGGGTCAGCACCTGGCTGAAGACCAGCCCGCCGATGATGGTCAGGCCCAGCGGCTGACGCATTTCCGCCCCTTCGGCGCGGCTCAGCAGCAGCGGCAAGGCACCGAGGATCGCCGCCAGGGTGGTCATCAGAATCGGTCGCAGCCGTTGCAGGCAGGCGCTGCGGATCGATTCCAGCGGCTCCAGGCCTTGGTGCCGTTCCAGTTGCAGCGCCAGGTCGATCATCAGAATGGCGTTTTTCTTCACTACACCAATCAACAGGAACAGCCCCAACAAGGAGATCAGGCTGAACTCACCGCCCAGCACATAGATCGACAGCAGCGCGCCGACCCCGGCCGATGGCAAGGTCGAAAGAATGGTCAGCGGATGAATGTAGCTTTCATACAGCACACCCAGCACCAGATACACCGCGACCAGCGCGCCGAGAATCATCCACGGCTGGCTCTTCTGTGCGGCGGCGAAGGCGTCGGCGGTGCCGGCCATTTTCGCGATCACGTCTTCCGGCAGGCCGACCTTGGCAATCGCCCGCTCGATGGCCGCCGAGCCCTGCTCCACCGTCACCCCTTCGGCCATGTCGAAGGCGATGCTTTCCGAAGCGAACTGGCCTTCGTGGCTGACCCGGTCGTTTTCCAGGCTGCTCTCATAGTGGGCGATGGTCGACAACGGAATTCGCGCGCCGTCGGCAGTGATCACTTTGACCTGGTTCAGGGTGACCGGGTCCTGGGCGTATTTCGGATTGACCTCCATCACCACCTGATACTGGTTGAGGCTGTCGTAGATCGTCGAAATCTGCCGCTGGCTATAGGCGTTGTTCAGCACCGCCGTGACCATGTTCATGTCCACGCCCAGCCGCTTGGCCTGGTCGCGATCGACGATCAGCGTCACTTGCTGGGCGCCACGGCCTTCGCGGGCGTCAATCGCTGTCAGCTCAGGCAGGGCCTTGAAGGCGGCAACAACTTTCGGATACCACTCGCGTAACGCACCGAGATCGCCACTTTGCAGGATGTAGGAGTACTGCGAGGTGGTTTGCTCGCGACCGCCGCCGAATTGCAGGTCCTGGTCAGCCATCAGCATCAATTGCGCACCGGGCACCTTGGGCATTTCCTTGCGCAAACGCTCGATGACTTTCTGCGCGGACAGGTTGCGTTCCTTGATCGGCTTGAGCCGCACCAGCATGAACGCGTTATTGGTGCCATTGTTGCCACCGATGAACCCTGCAACGCTTTGCACCGCGTCGTCCTTGAGCACGGCGCGGCGGAAGGTTTCCATCTTCGGCTGCATCACGCTGAACGACAGGCCATTATCGCCACGCACGAAACCGATCAGCTGGCCGGTGTCTTGCTGGGGAAGAAAGGTTTTAGGAACAACAACATACAGCGCAATGTTTACGCCAATCGTCACGAACAGACTGAGCAAGGTCAGTCGGCGATGACGCAGCACCCAGTCGAGGCTGGTGGCGTATTTGCCGACCATCCACTCATTGGCCCGCTGGCTCCAGCGTTGCAAACGGTTTTCCTGCCCCGGCGTATGCGGCTTCAGCCAGCGCGCACAAAGCATTGGCGTCAGCGTCAGCGACACCAGCAGCGACACCACGATGGCCGCCGCCAGGGTGATGGAAAACTCGCGGAACAGGCTTTCGATGATCCCGCCCATGAACAGGATCGACAGGAACACCGCCACCAGCGAGACGTTCATCGACAGCAGCGTGAAGCCGACTTCCTGCGCCCCGAGGTACGCGGCCTTCATCGGCGGTACGCCCTTGTCGATGTGCCGGGAAATGTTCTCCAGCACCACGATGGCATCGTCCACCACCAGCCCGGTGGCCAGAATCAGCGCCATCAGCGACAGGTTGTTCAGGGAGAAGCCGTAGAGGTACATCACGGCAAACGTGCCCACCAGTGACACCGGCACCGCCAGGGTCGGAATCAAAGAGGCGCGAAAGTTACCGAGGAACAGGAACACCACCAGAATCACCAGCGCCACGGCAATCAGCAGAGTCATTTCCGCTTCGTGCAGGGTGGCCTTGATCACCGGCGAACGGTCCATCGCCAGGTTCAGCTTGACGCTGGCCGGCAGCACCGCCTGCAATGCCGGCAACTGCGCCTTGATCTCGTTGACCGTCTCGATGATGTTGGCGCCGGCCTGGCGGTTGATCACCAGCAACACTGCCGCGTCATCGTTGAAGAACCCGCTGTTGTAGCGGTCCTCGACGCTGTCGCTGACCTTGGCCACATCCTTCAATCGCAGGGCTGCGCCGTCTGCGTAGTGAATGATCAGCGACTCGTAATCCTTGGCCTTTTCCAGCTGATCGTTGGCCTGGACCTGCCACAGCCGCTGGCCGTCTTCGACCGAGCCCTTGGGCCGGCGCACGTTGGCGTTGGCGATGGTGGTGCGCACATCGTCCAGTGCCACGCCGTACTGGTTGAGCGCCTGGGGTTCGAGCTCGATGCGCACCGCCGGCAACGAACTGCCGCCGATCTGCACTTCACCTACGCCCTGCACCTGGGACAGGCTCTGGGACAGAATGGTCGAGGCCAAGTCGTAGAGCTGGCCTTTTTCCAGCACATCCGAGGTCAGCGACAGCACCATGATCGGCGCTTGCGATGGGTTGACCTTCTTGTAGGTCGGCATGCTGCGCATTCCGCTGGGCAGCAGGTTGCGCGAGGCGTTGATCGCCGCCTGCACTTCCCGCGCCGCGCCGTTGATGTCGCGGTCCAGGTCGAACTGCAGAATCACCCGGGTCGAGCCCTGGCTGGAACGGCTGCTCATGGTGTTGACCCCGGCGATGGTACCGAAGGAACGCTCCAGCGGCGTGGCCACGGTTGAGGCCATGACCTCCGGGCTCGCACCGGGCAGGCTCGCCTGGACCACGATCACCGGGAAATCCATCTGCGGCAGCGGCGATACCGGCAACAGGCCGAAACTCACGCCGCCCAGCAACATGATCGCCAGGCTCAGCAACATCGTCGCGACCGGGCGCTTGATGAAAGGTCCGGACAGGTTCATGGCTGTTCTACCGGGTCCACGGACTGGGCCTTACGGCCCCAGCGCCGCCCGAGGCGGTCGAAGTACAAGTAGATGACAGGCGTGGTGAACAGCGTCAGCACCTGACTCACCAGCAAGCCACCGACCATCACCAGACCCAGAGGCTGGCGCAACTCCGCGCCAGAACCGGTGGCGAGCATCAGCGGCACCGCGCCGAACAATGCCGCCAGGGTGGTCATCAGAATCGGCCGGAAACGCAACAGCGCCGCCTGATAGATCGCAGCCTGCGGGTCCATGCCCTGATTACGTTCAGCCTCGAGGGCGAAGTCGATCATCATGATCGCGTTCTTTTTCACGATACCGATCAGCAAGATGATGCCGATGATCGCGATCATCCCCAGGTCATTACCGCTCAACAGCAGCGCCAGCAAGGCGCCGACCGCCGCCGAGGGCAAGGTCGAGAGGATGGTGATCGGGTGAATGTAGCTCTCGTAGAGCACGCCGAGCACGATGTACATGGTCACCACCGCCGCCAGAATCAGCAGCAAGGTGCTCGACAGCGACGCCTGGAACGCTTCGGCCGCGCCCTGGAACTGGGTCTGCACGCCAATCGGCATGCCGATGTCTTTCTGCACCTGATCGATGATCTGCACCGCATGCCCCAACGCCACGCCGGGCGCCAGGTTGAACGACATCATCACCGCCGGGAACTGGCCGATGTGGGTGATCGCCAGCTGCGCCTGACGCTCCTCGACATGCGCCAGGCTGGACAGGCGCACTTGCCCGCCATCGGTGGTCTTGACGTGAATCTGGTTCAGCGCATCGGGGCCGATCTTCTCGCCGGACTGCGATTGCAGCACCACGCGGTACTGGCTGGCCTGGGTGTAAATGGTGGAAATCTGCCGCTGGCCGAAGGCGTCGTAGAGCGCGTCGGTGATGTTCGATACCGATACGCCAACCCGCGACGCCGCATCGCGGTCGATCACCAGATAAACCTGCAAACCCTTGTCCTGCAAATCGCTGGCGACATCGGTCAGTTCCGGCCGTTGCGCCAGGGCTTCGACCAGACGCCCGCTCCACAAGCCAAGCAACTCGGCATCCGGCGACGACATGCTGAACTGGTACTGCGTACGGCTGACCCGATCTTCGATGGTCAGGTCCTGCACCGGCTGCATGAACAGGCGAATGCCAACCAGCTTGTCCAGCTCCGGTTGCAAGCGGGCAATGACTTGGGTGGCGCTCAGGTTGCGGTGGCTGTGGGACTTGAGGTTGATCAATAACCGGCCGCTATTGAGCGTCGAGTTATCACCGTCGACGCCAATATAGGACGACAGGCTTTCGACCGCAGGGTCAGCCAGAATCACCTTGGCCAATTCCTGCTGGCGCTCGCTCATCGCCGCGAAGGAAATCGACTGTGGCGCCTCGGAAATCCCCTGGATCACCCCGGTGTCCTGCACCGGGAAGAAGCCCTTGGGCACCACCATGTACAGGAATACGGTCAATGCCAGCGTGCCGATGGCCACCAGCAAGGTCAGCGGCTGATGCTTGAGCACCCACTGCAACTTGCGCCCGTAGGCGGCGATCATCCAGTCGATGGTCGCGCCACTGGAGCGGTAGAACCAGCCCTGATCCTTTTCCTTGGGCTCACGCTTGAGCAACCGCGCGCACATCATCGGCGTCAGGGTCAGGGACACCACCAGCGAAATCAGAATCGCCACCGCCAACGTGATCGCGAACTCGCGGAACAAACGCCCCACCACGTCGGCCATGAACAGCAACGGAATCAGCACCGCGATCAACGACAGCGTCAGGGAAATCAGGGTGAAGCCGATCTGCTTGGCGCCCTTGAGCGCCGCTTGCAGCGGGCTGTCGCCCTCTTCGATGAAGCGGGAAATGTTCTCCAGCATGACGATCGCATCATCCACCACGAAACCGGTGGCGATGGTCAGCGCCATCAGGGTCAGGTTGTTGACCGAAAACCCGGCGAGGTACATCACGCCGAAGGTGCCGATCAACGACAGCGGCACCGCCACCGACGGAATGATCGTGGCACTGGCCCGTCGCAGGAACAGGAACGTGACCATCACCACCAGGGCGATGGCGATCAGCAGTTCGTGTTGCACGTCGGTGACCGAGGCGCGGATGGTTTGTGTGCGATCGGTGAGCACCGTGACGTCGAGGCCGGCCGGCAGGTTGTCGGTGATGCTCGGCAGCAAGGCCTTGATCCGGTCGACCACCTCGATGACGTTGGCGCCGGGCTGACGCTGGATGTTCAGCAGCACGGCCTGGTTTTCATTGGCCCATGCCGCCAGGCGTTCGTTCTCGGCGCCATCGACAATTTCCGCCACGTCCTTGAGCCGCAACGGCGCGCCGTTTTTATAGGCCAGAATCAGGTTGGCGTAGTCCTTGGGCGACGTCAGCTGGTCGTTGGCGTCGAGCATCGACACCCGGGTCGGGCCGTCGAAGTTGCCTTTGGGCTGGTTGACGTTGGAGGCACCGATCAAGGTGCGCACGTCCGACAGGTTCAGGCCGTTGGCCGCCAGGGCCTCGGGGTTGACCTTGATCCGCACCGCCTGACGCTGACCGCCGGCAATAGTGACCATGCCGACGCCGCTGATCTGCGCAATTTTCTGCGCCATACGGGTGTCGACCAAGTCATTGAGCTTGGGCAGCAGCATGGTTTTGGAAGTGATGGCCAGGGTCAGCACCGGGGTATCCGCCGGGTTGACCTTGTTGTACACCGGCGGCGCGGGCAGATCCTTGGGCAGCAAATTGGTCGCTGCGTTGATCGCCGCCTGCACCTGCTGCTCGGCGACATCCATGTTGATGTCGAGGCTGAACCGCAGGGTCAGCACCGAGGCACCACCGGAACTGGTCGAGGCCATCTGGGTCAGGCCGGGCATCTGGCCGAACTGACGTTCCAGCGGCGCAGTCACGGCGCTGGTCATGACATCAGGGCTGGCGCCGGGATAGAGCGTCATGACGCGGATGGTCGGGTAATCGACCTGGGGCAATGCCGACACCGGCAGCAGCCGATAAGCGATCACCCCGGCCAGAATAATGGCCAGCATGCTCAGGGTCGTGGCGACCGGGCGAAGGATGAACAGCCGCGAGATGTTCATGCGCCGCCCTTTTTCGCCTTGTCGGTGGCCGCCGGCTCGCCTGGGGTCGCCGCCGATTTGCCTTGCAGATGTTCGGTCGGAGTGGTCGGTACATCCTTGCTGTCGTTGACCACCTCCACTTCACTGCCGTCCTTCAGGCGGTCGGTGCCTTCCAGCACCACCCGATCACCGATGGCCAGGCCTTCAGTGATCACGGTGTTTTCCCCATCACTGGCGCCGACTTTCAACTGGCGGATGGTGACCTTCTTGTCGCCGTCCAGCGCATAGACGAATGTGCCGTTGGTGCCGAACTGGATCGCCGCCGAGGGTGCAAGCACCACATCTTTAAGGGTATCGGCCAGCAGGTGCACGTTGACGAACTGATTGGGGAACAGCGCTTGATCGCGGTTCTCGTAGCGGGCCTTGAATTTCAGGGTGCCGGTGGTGACGTCGATCTGGTTATCGAGGCTCTGCAACACGCCGGTGGCCTGCAATTGGGTGTCGCCGCGGTCCCAGGCTTCGGCGGGCAGCTTGGCGCCGGTGCGATAGCGGGTCAGCACGGTGTCCAGGCTGTTTTCCGGCAAGGTAAAGGCCACGCTGATCGGTTGGGTCTGGGTGATGATCACCAGCGCCGTGGTGTCGTTGGCCGCCACAAGGTTGCCGACGTCCAGCTGCCGCAGACCCACACGCCCGGTGATCGGAGCGCGGATCTTGGTGAATTCCAGATTGAGCTTGGCGTCGTTGACCGCCGCCTGATTGGTCTTGACCGTACCCTGATACTGGGCGACCAGCGCTTCGGCGGTGTCCAGGGTTTGCTTGGCGATACTGTCTTCGCGGTACAGGCCACGATAACGCTCGACGTCGACCTGGGCGTTTTTCAATTGCGCCTGATTCTGCAGCAAGGTGCCTTCGGCCTGGAGCAAGGCATTCTGATAAGGACGTGGATCGATCTCGGCGAGCAGGTCACCCGCCTTGACCATCTGCCCTTCTTCGAAATAGACCTTGACCAGTTCGCCACCGACGCGGCTGCGCACATTGATGGTGTTCAGCGCCGTGACCGTGCCCAGCGCCTTGTAATACAGCGGAAAATCGCCTTTGACCACCGGCGCCACGCGCACCGGAACCGGTCCCGTCGCCCCGCCGAATCCCGGACGCATCCCCCCCGACCGACCGGTATGCCCGGCAACGGCTTTCTGCCCTGCGCCCTCCTTCGGGCTGCTGCCAGCGGGCCAGAACTTCCAGCACAGGCCGACGATGACCAACAGGACAAGCAGGCCGAACAGCCAGCGACGAGGATTGCGGGAAGCGGAGGATTGCATGGAATGATCAACCATTGGGCGCGTGCGCTTTTTTTCTACGGGAGGCTGAACGATAAGCACTGGCGGGTATTAAGCAAAGCGCCTTTACCGGCAATTTACCTTTGGCTTACCTAACAGGAGTTTTGGCTAAGACACTGAAGCACAAATGAAAACGGCCTGGACAGGGCCAGGCCGTTAACAATTGTAAAACTTTGCTTACTTCAGAACGGCGAGCGCTGCGTCGTAGTTCGGTTCTTCAGCGATTTCCTTGACCAGTTCGCTGTGCAGGACCTTGTCGTTTTCGTCCAGAACCACGACGGCACGGGCGGTCAGGCCTTTGAGTGGACCATCGGCGATGGCCACGCCGTAGTTTTCCTTGAACTCGGCACCGCGCAGGGTCGACAGGTTCTGTACGTTTTCCAGGCCTTCGGCGCCGCAGAAGCGGGCTTGGGCGAACGGCAGGTCAGCCGAGATGCACAGCACCACGGTGTTGGCCACGTCATTGGCCTGGGCATTGAACTTGCGCACGGAGGTGGCGCAGGTCGGGGTGTCGACGCTTGGGAAGATGTTCAACACTTTACGCTTGCCGGCGAAGCTCGCCAGGGTCACGTCGGACAGATTGCCGGCAACCAGGGAAAAGGCTGGCGCCTGGGAACCGGCTTGTGGCAGTTGGCCGTTGACTTGAACCGGGTTGCCTTTAAGAGTGACTTGAGCCATGAACGGAGTCCTTCTGAACGTTGATGTAGAGAATTTTGACGAGGCCGAAGTTAACCACGAAATGAGCCGGGGACCTATGCAAAAACACAAATTGTCATGAGTGGCGGGAGAGGCAAACCTGCAATTCCACAGGGCTGGATGCACGTGCACTACCCGAGCAACCGCAGCATATTGCGGTGCCGCGCCGCGAAAATCCGCCGCATGCAGGCATTCACCAGCAGCCCTTCAGTCAAAGCACCGCCAATCGCCGCATAGGTCACGCGGTCGGTGTACAGCGTACCGCCCTCTCCCGCCGCCACCCGATGTTCATGACGAAAGGCGCGCAGCGGCCCCTTGAGCATTTCATCGATGAAATGCGTATCGCCGACCTCCCGGATCACCACCGTCCAGTTCGACGGGATCAGGTTGAACATCCAGTGCCTGAAGCGGAACTGGGGGGCACCTTCCGTTGGTCGTTGGATGGGTCTCACAGGAATATTTGATCGCGAGGAGGATGTCGAAAATACATCTGTTCTCTACAACATCGACTAAAACGAAAAGGACAATTTTTGTTTAGGTGCATTGTCGATTCAAGTCACGCCCATTCGACTATGCAATGAATCACTCAACTTCAACGGAGACAAGACCATGCGATTCATGATCATTGTAAAAGCCAGCCCCGATTCCGAAGCCGGCGTGATGCCCAGCGAAGAACTGATGACCGCAATGGGCAATTACAACGAGGAACTGGCCAAGGCCGGCATCCTCATCGATTGCGATGGCCTGCAGCCCAGCAGTAAAGGTGCCCGTGTGCGCTTCTCGGGAGATAAACGCACAGTGATCGACGGCCCGTTCGCCGAAACCAAAGAGCTGATCGCCGGTTACTGGCTGTGGCAGGTGAAGTCGAAAGAAGAAGCGATCGAGTGGGTCAAGCGCTGCCCCAACCCGATGCCGGGTACAGAGGCCGAGATCGAGATTCGCCAGGTGTTCGAGGCCGAAGATTTCGGTGCCGAGTTCACCCCGGAACTGCGTGAGCAGGAAGAGCGCGTGCGGGCACAGGCGAAGAAGCACTGAAGCACACCCACACGCGACTCAGCATTCAACAATGATGTTGACTGACAATCCTTCTTCGCGAGCAAGTCCATGCCCACAGGTGATTGTGGTTGGCAAATCAGCCAAGGCTCACTCAATACCTGTGGGAGCGCGGCTTGCCCGCGAATGGACCTTCAATTCAACAAGCAAACCCGTTGACGCGACAACCACCTGCTAGAGTAAAAAAAAGCCTTCATGCAGGCCATACCGAATGTCATCTTCGGAAAATGAGGAAACGTCTATGAAAGGTTTGCTTCGCGTTGCGGGATTCAGCCTGATGGCGCTTTTCGCAAGTTGTGGTGTCGGTGCCCAGACAATGCAAAGTCATGCGGCGCCGGTTGCGCTCACTGTCATACCGGCCGACATCCCGGGGGAATAGCCAAGGGGATTGATCGTTCCCATGCCTGGGAACGATCTTGCGCGAACAATGAACCCGCGTTACTTGGACTTGAATTTTACAAACGACTGATTCATGTCCGAAGCCCAGCCATCGATCACGTTTTTCACGTCATCGGCTTTCATCACCTGAGCTTCGTTTTCCAGCGGTTTGCCGGTGCCCTTGCGCACCACCTGGGCGATGACTTTGTTGGTGCCGCCATCGAGAAACACCGCTTCGGTGGCCAGATCGGTTTGCTGATCGCGAGCACCGCTGGCGGTGGTGACGGCCGCTGCCACCAGGGCGATCGGGATCACTTCATATGGCTTGAGGCTTTCGGTCTTGCTGCTGACGGCGGTGATCGCCGCACGCACCACGATAACGCCTGGGCCGGGGCCGCTGGCCAGTGGCAGGGATTTACCCAGTTCGCGCTTGAGCGCTTGATCGTAGTAGCTGGTGATGCCGTTCAACGTGGTCTGAGGGATTTTCGCTGTCGGTTGCGGTTTGGGATAGAGCTGAGTCGGCTCGATGTAGGCACTGGTGTATTTGTTGACGTCGAGCTTGGGATCGACCCAGCGCATCACCACGGCGCCCGATGGCGACTTGGCTTCCTTGAGCTGGCTGTAGTCCTTGAGAAAGCCGGAGTACTGGTCTGGCTCGACGACTTTGCTGGCGCAACCCGCCACCCCGAGAGAGGCGATGCACAGTGTGCTCATCATTAACGCAAGCTTCATGCTTTAACTCCTGTCAGAAGGACGGCAACGGTATTGCCTACGAGAGTTACAGGTATAGCTAATGCCCGGCGTTTTTGTATCGAAAATCACAATTTTCAGCTCTCGCCACGGTCGCGATAATCACCACGAAGACCCGCTTTTCGCTGCCAACTCCCGCCGGCTATTGGCCCGCATCGCCTTGATCAACGATACCGTGCCCACCAGGATGATCACCGCGCCGAACAGGAAGTCGATGGTGTACAACTGGAAATCGTTCAACGGCCCCACCAGGAACACCCGGATCGCGCCAATACTCACCAGCGTCGCGAGAAAGTCGATGCCCGGCTCGTCGCGATAGAACACGTGCAGCAGCGGCAGGCACATCACCAGCAACAACAGCAACACAATCACCTTGAACGAGCCTTTGCGCTCGACGCTGAACGCGCATTCGTTGGCGCCGTAGGGCTTGTAGTCCTGCTCACTGATCAGCGAATTTTTCTCGTTGATGTACTCGACACGGTTGTACTTCTGGATCGGCGTAAAGGTGTTGGACATCTGCATGCTGGTGGTGACGTTTTTGAAGCGCAGGTCGATGCGCTCGTTACCCTTGAGGTAGTACAACACCGGTTTGTAACCGTAGCGGTAGGTGTCGAACGGAAAGTCGGTCGCACGCCCCTGGACGTCGATGGGCCGGGGCTCAAGTTCGGCGTAGGCACTTTTGTTGACTGAAGACAGGTTGCGGCTCAGGGGTTTGATCTTGACCTGTTCCATGAAAATCGGCGCAACGCCGTAGGACCACTGCAGCGGCTCCATGCGCAGCCGCAGTTCGTTGCGGCCCAGGTCGTAGCGATCAAAGGTGCGCTCGGAAACGACAACCGCCCCCGAGAGCATGAACTCGCCGCGAACGTTGTTGGTGATGCGCAGCGACAGTTGATCCTTGCCCAACCCGCCGCTATCGCTGGCCGGCGGCGTGCCGCACCAGGCGTAGCTGTCGAACGCATCCCCGAGCTGGCCGTTACGGTTCTCTTTGAACACATAAAAATAACTGCCCCACAGGGCCGCCATCAGCAACAGCGCTATCAACCCTAAAATCTTCTTGCCCGCGCCCAAACCAGACTCCTTTCTTCACCGACTCCTTATGAGACGCGGACTCTATCAAAATGCCATCACTGGCCCAAGCAAAAGATCTCGATGCCCTACCGCCGCCGAAACAACGGCCGCGGCTCGATCACCGAACGCCCATACAACACGCTCATCCCCGCCAGTCCCTTCAGCGCATCTTCGGCAGACTTGTCTTCACGCACGGCAAAGCTGTCGAAACCGCATTGGCGCATGTGGCTGAGTTGATCACGCAGCACATCGCCAATCGCGCGCAATTCGCCTTGCCATCCGAATCGCGTGCGCAACAGATAGGCCTGGCTGTAGGCACGTCCGTCGCGAAAACTCGGGAAGTCCAGGGCAATCAGCGGCAGGTCGGGGAACCACGGAATCAGATTTGTCACTTCGTCGTCAGGACCGAGCCAGACACCTTCGAGCGCGGTTGTGGTGTCGGCGTTAAGGGCCAGCCACTGGGGTAACGGCAGGATCAGCGGCCCGGCCGGCGGTTCACCGGTCGTTTCACGAATCAACTGCCACGGGTCATCGCGCACCCACTCGGCACCGCCCTCTCGCAAACGCAGCAGATTGTTCATGCCGACACCTCCAGCACCTTTGGATAAACCCGTTCCTTGAATGGCTCCAGACCGATGCGCGCCAGGGTATCGACGAACAGTTCTTCGCTCTCGCGGTAGCGCACGAACGTGCCGATGATCCGTTCAATCACATCGGGCACTTCGGCGGCACTGAAGGACGGGCCGATGACCTTGCCCAACGCGCTGTCCTTGCCCTGGGCGCCGCCGAGGGTGATCTGGTACCACTCGCTGCCGTTCTTGTCGACGCCAAGGATGCCGATGTTGCCGATGTGGTGATGGCCGCAGGCGTTCATACAGCCAGAGATGTTCAGGCTGATGTCGCCCAGGTCATGCAGGTAATCCAGATCGTCGAAACGCGCCTGAATCGCTTGCGCGATGGGGATCGACTTGGCGTTGGCCAGGGCGCAGAAGTCGCCGCCAGGGCAAGCGATGATGTCAGTCAGCAAGCCGATGTTGGCACTCCCCAGGCCTTGCTCGCAGGCCAGGCACCACAGCGCGTAAAGGTCTGCCTTGGGCACGTCCGGCAGGACGATGTTCTGTTCATGGGCGATGCGGATTTCGCCGAAACCGAACTGCTCGGACCATAGCGCCACCGCTTCCATTTGTTCGGCCGTGACATCCCCCGGCGGCGCGGCGATACCCGGCTTGGTCGACAGCACCACACTGGCGTAACCCGGCACCTTGTGCGGCTGAACGTTGCGCGCCACCCAACGGGCGAACGCCGGGTGCTCGGCCAGGCGCGTGCCGAAGTCCAGGTCGGTGCCGGCCAGTGAACGGTAATCGGGTGGCACAAAGGCGCTGGCGACACGCTCATACTCGACGTCGGTCAACTGCGCCGGGCCGTCCTTGAGGTGTTGCCACTCCTCCTCCACTTCCTTGGCGAACGCTTCGATCCCCAGGGCCTTGACCAGAATCTTGATCCGCGCCTTGTACTTGTTATCGCGCCGTCCGTGGCGGTTGTAGACCCGCAGCACCGCCTCGACATAAGACAGCAAATGCTGCCACGGCAAGCCTTCGCGAATCTGCAGACCGAGAATCGGCGTACGCCCCAACCCGCCGCCAACGATCACCCGCAAGAGCATTTGCCCGCTATCGTCGCAATAAAGATAAAGACCGATGTCATGCATCATGATCGCCGCGCGGTCCTGTTTCGCCGAACAGATGGCGATCTTGAACTTGCGCGGCAGGAACAGGAATTCCGGGTTGATGGTCGACCATTGCCGCAGGATCTCCGCCAGCGGACGCGGGTCCATCAGCTCGTCCGCCGCAACGCCGGCGAAGGCTTCGGTGGTGATGTTGCGCACGCAGTTGCCGGAGGTCTGGATCGCGTGCATTTCCACTTGGGCCAGGCGTTCGAGGATGTCCGGGACCTGGGCCAGTTCGATCCAGTTGAACTGCATGTTTTGCCGGGTGGTGAAGTGGCCGTAACCACGATCGTAGTCCCGGGCAATGCTCGCCAGAGTGCGCATTTGCCTGGCGCTCAGGGTGCCGTAAGGAATCGCCACGCGCAGCATGTAGGCGTGTTTTTGCATATACAGGCCATTCTGCAAACGCAGGGGCAGGAACTCTTCTTCGCTCAATTCGCCGGCCATGAAACGTTCGACCTGATCGCGAAACTGCGCAACACGCTCGAACACCAGGGCCCGGTCATAGTCATCGTATTGATACATGTGGCTACCTCATCAGGATTGATCGGGCTCTGCGGCTCGCTCTCGAGGTAGCGACTATGAACCTGCGGCACAGCACGTTACAGATTCAGCTAAACACTAAAAAACCGTATCAGGACGCGACTGATGGCCGCAGGCATGCCCTGCATCTGATCCGTATAAATGAAAGTTTCCTGAGACTGTTTTGTTTCCGGCAGGGTTTCTACAGTTCATCGCATGCCAGACCGGGTGGCCTGGCAAGACTTTGCAACCGTGGAAGAACTGACCATGAGCACAGCAACAATCGGACTGGCCTATAACTACAAGGTCGTCCGCCAATTCGTCGTGGCAACCGTGGTATGGGGCGTCGTCGGGATGGCGATGGGGGTATGGATCGCCTCGCAACTGGTATGGCCCGAGATGAACCTCGACCTGCCGTGGACCACCTTCGGCCGCTTGCGCCCGCTGCACACCAGCCTGGTGATTTTCGGCTTTGCCGGCAGTGCGCAATTCGCCGCCAGTTACTACGCCGTGCAGCGCACCTGCCAGGTTCGGCTGTTCTCGGACAAACTCGCTGCATTCACCTTCTGGGGCTGGCAATCGGTGATCGTGGTGATGCTGATCAGCCTGCCGCTGGGCTACACGACCACCAAGGAATACGCCGAGATCGAGTTCTCCGGCGCGGTGTGGATGACGGTGGTCTGGCTCGCCTATGCCATCGTGTTTTTCACCACCGTGGTGCGCCGCAAGACCAAGCATATCTACGTCGGCAACTGGTTCTTCGGCGCGTTCATCGTGGTGATCGCCATGCTGCACGTGGTCAATCACCTGTCGATTCCGGTGGACTGGTTCAAGTCGTATCCGGTGTACTCCGGGGCCACCGACGCCATGGTGCAGTGGTGGTACGGGCACAACGCGGTGGGCTTTTTCCTCACCACCGGGTTCCTCGGCATGATGTATTACTTCGTGCCGAAACAGGTGGGTCGGCCGGTGTATTCCTATCGCTTGTCGATCGTGCACTTCTGGGCGCTGATCACCCTGTACATCTGGGCCGGTCCCCACCACCTGCACTACACCGCACTGCCGGACTGGGCGCAGTCCCTGGGCATGGCGATGTCGCTGATTCTGCTGGCGCCGAGCTGGGGCGGTATGATCAACGGCATGATGACGCTGTCGGGGGCCTGGCATAAGTTGCGTACCGACCCGATCCTGCGCTTCCTCGTGCTGTCCCTGGCCTTCTACGGCATGTCGACTTTCGAAGGGCCGATGATGGCGATCAAGACGGTCAATGCCCTCTCCCACTACACCGACTGGACCATCGGCCACGTGCACGCCGGCGCCCTCGGTTGGGTGGCGATGATCACCTTCGGCGCCATCTATCACATGGTCCCGAAAGTCTTTGGCCGCACGCAAATGCACAGCGTGCCGCTGATCAACCTGCACTTCTGGCTGGCGACCATCGGCACCGTGCTGTACATCGCCTCGATGTGGGTCAACGGCATCACCCAGGGCTTGATGTGGCGTGCAATCAACGACGACGGCACGCTGACTTACTCGTTCGTCGAGGCGCTGCAGGCCAGCCATCCGGGCTTCATCGTGCGGTTTGTCGGCGGGGTGTTCTTCCTCAGCGGCATGCTGCTGATGGCTTATAACGTGTGGCGTACGGTGCGGGTTGCGGATGTGAAGATGGCCGAACTTGAAGCGCAGTATGCCTGAGGCAAGGAGCCTGACATGATCGAAATGGCGTTGAATCTATTGGGCGTGCTGGGTCTTTGGCTGGCGATCGAATACTGCTTGAAACAGCAGACGCCCGAGAGCCTGGACGATGCCAGCCTGATTCCGTTTGCCGATGACCCCGAGGTGGCGCGGCGGGTGGAATTGGCTACCGGCAAGACAGTGAAAGCGGTAGCGCCGCAAGAGTTGAAACCTGGCTGGGGCAACCTCGAAATCTGAGGTACACCCAATTCACTGGGGGAGCGGGCTTGTGGCGAGGGGGCTTGCCCCCGTTGGGCCGCGCAGCGGACCCAAGACCTGCGAGCGCTGCGCACTCGAACGGGGCGGTACGGCGGTCCGACAAGCCCCCTCGCCACACAGGCATTAGTTGCGCTCGCGGGGAATCAGGCTCTGCAGTTGCTGCGCCAAAAAGTTTGCATCGAAGGCAAACGTGTCCGGGTCTTTCAGGCCGTTGGTCTTGCGCCATTGCCAGGCGCTGGACGGTGGCAGGCACACCAGCGAAATACTGCCATAGCGCGCCGCGGTCAACCCCATCACGGCAAGGGAAATCTGCCCACCAACGCCCATCACGTCCGGCACAAACTCCACCGGTTTGCCGGCGATAACGACGCTCAGTTTCTCGGTCTTGAACGTCGACGTCTCCACCGGCACACTCGGCCCGGATGCGACATACGCCTCGCGGCTCACTTCCAGCAGGTTCGGTGCCAGGACCGGTGCCAGCCACTGCTGGATCTGATCGAACAACTCCCCGATGCGCGTCGCCCACACGGCCGATTGCGCTTCAAACAGTTGCTTCTTGTGCGCTTCGCTTTCTGCGTAGTGGCGAAGCATCTCGCCCAGTTGCTGTACGTCGTCCATTGCGGTGTTCCTTTGGTTGAAGCGGTGCTGCGGACTTTGAGCATGGCAGATGCGCGCTGCCGGCGTACGACTAAAAGCGCGAGCGGTACTGGCTTGGGGTCATGGCCAGGTATTTGCGAAAGGCACTGCCCATGTGGGACTGATGGGCGAAGCCAACATCCAGAGCGATGCTGGCCAAGGGCAGAGCCGTGCGCTCGATCAGCCTGCGTGCGGCCTGAAGCCGCACTTCAATGAGGTAGGCGTGAGGCGTCAGGCCAATAGCCTGGGTGAAATCGCGCAGAAAGCGCAGTTCGTTGTGCCCATAGGTGACAGCCAATTGTTCCAGCGTCAGGGGGTGCTGGAACTGCTCGGCGATCTGTTCCATGACTCGGGCAAAGGCCTTGGGCGTGGCACGCTGCGTTGTATCGGTTATCGAACCCGCGACGCCAACCAGCGCCGCGGCACATTGCTCAAGCGCCAGCAGGTCGGGCTGCGTGGCGAGCAACTGACGACGAATCTCACGTGCGATGGTCAGCGCACGTCGATTGCCGCAAGACTGCACACGGTGGGCGACACTGGGTAATTGTTCGCTGGCGAACTGTTCGTCCAGCCGCATCAACAGATACTCGCCACCGCTGGCCGATTCGGAAAACACCTCCACGCCGACCGGCGTGTACGCCAATACGCCCGGCCAGGTATCGAAATCCGTCCGCCGGTCAGAATCGATCGCATGCACGCCCTGCTGACGTTCCAGCGTCACTCCGAGGGTTTGTGACTGCGCCGGATCCCGCGCACTGTAAGGCGCACGGGGCAAGAGTTGCAGGCAGAGTCTGCCGCCCAACAGGTTCTCGCTCAGCACACCGGGCATGTGAAATTTCCTGATAGATCGGAACAAGGATCCACTGGACACTCTCTCGCAAGGGTTTGCCATTCACAGGAGCATGACATGCGCACCATCGGCCTTATCGGCGGCATGAGCTGGGAGTCCAGCGCCGAGTATTACCGTCTTATCAACCAGCAGGTACGCGACCGCCTCGGGCCGTTGCGTTCGGCGAAATTGCTAATGTACAGCGTCGACTTCGGCCCTGTCGAACAGGCCCAACATGCCGGGCGCTGGGACGATGCGGCGGCGATTCTGGTGGATGCCGCGCAACGCCTGGAGGCTGGCGGCGCCGACTGCGTGGTGTTGTGTACCAACACCATGCACAAGGTGGCCGGGCAGATTCAGTCTGCGATTGATATTCCGTTCCTGCACATTGCCGACCCGGCCGCTCAGGCGGCGCTGGACGCCGGTGCGCTGCGGGTGGGCCTGCTCGGTACTGCATTCACCATGGAGCAGGACTTTCTCAAGGCACGTCTGACGGCCAAGGGCCTGACGGTGCTGGTGCCGGAGGCTGAAGAGCGTCAGGCGGTGCATCGGATCATCTATGACGAGTTGTGCGTCGGGGTCATCAGCGAGGCGTCGCGCCAGGTCTATCAAAGGGTGATCGAAGCGCTGACCGAACGCGGCGCCCAGGCGATCATCCTCGGCTGCACCGAGATCGGCCTGCTGATCAAACCCGAGCACAGCGCCCTGCCCTTGTTCGACACCACCGAACTGCATGCGCAGGCGGCGGTGGCGTTTGCCTTGGGCGACTGACTCAACCTTCCTTGGGCGTGCGACGCAAGCGCGCCATGCTCAGGGTATCGACCAAGCGACCGTCACGCACGGCATAGTCGCGGAACAGGCCTTCGGTCTCGAAGCCGAATTTTCGGTACAGGCCGATGGCCGCTTCGTTGTCGGCGTACACCGAGAGTTCGACCCGTTGCAGGTTCATCCAGTTGTCGGCGACATCGAGCGCCGCCGCCAGCAGCTTCGAACCGACACCCTTGCCTTGCCAAGCCACGGCGACACCCATGCCGAAGCTGCCGGCGTGGCTGCGGCGAACTCGCGAAAACTGTTCCAGACCGATGTTGCCGATGACCGTTCCCTGGTGCAGCGCCACCAGTTTCACCGCCCGTTCGTTGTCGACCATCAGGCGTTGGCGCCAGACCTCGGTGGACTGAAACGGCATCTGCAGCACCTGACGGGCCACAGCCGGGTCGTTGTAGAGGGCGGTGACACCCTCGATGTGGGATTCGTTGAAGCGTTCGAGGGTAATGACGGGGTCGGCGGGCATGAAAGTTTCGTCCTTGATGCGTACATGGCCGCTTACTCTATAACGGTGCAAACCTATGTGGCGAGGGGGCAAGCCCCCTCGCCACATAAGTGTTCTTGCCAGAAGCTCAGTCGAGCTGCTCGAACCACTCCCGCCGCTCGTTGAAGGTATTGCGGATCAGCTCGACAACTCCCTGCACCTCGGCCTCATTTCGGGAGTCGGCATTGACCGCCATCCACACCTGGCGCTGCATCGGTTGGTTGAACAGCCCGGGCAACGCCAGCAGCCCTCGATCGAATCGGCTCATGTAGTGCGGCAACAAACCGATGCAAGCGCTGCAACGGATCATCTCCAGCATCAACTCATAGGAATGCAACTGCACCACCCCCGCCAAGCGCTGCTCCACCAGACGGTTCCACGGCCCAAAGGTCTCGACCTGGCGGTCGTGCTGCCATTGCACCAGCATGAAGTCGACCAGGTCACCCAGGCTGTCCGGGCGGGCCGCGACCCGTGAATAGCGCTTGGCGATGTGCGGCAGATAGTCCAGCCGCGCAAGCCGCTGGGGCTCGCTGACAGCAAAACTGGGGCTTGGCAATGGCGAATCGGTGCCCGCCAGCCACACCACCACATCGGCGCTGATCGCCCGCAGGGACAACTCGCTGTCGAGGGAAATGATGTCCAGGCGCACACTGGCGTTGCGCCGCAGCAGCGAGACCAGGTCGCGACCGAGGATGTCGTGCAGGATCGACTCGGCCACGGCCAGGCGAATCAAGGGCTGTTCGATCACCGGCAAGTCGCGTTCACGGGCCAAGGCCATCAACTGCGCCTGAAGCTGCAACCCGTCACGACTGAGGGCAAAGCCATTGCCCGAATGGCAGAACAACGAGCGCTGCAGTTGTGTTTCAAGTTGCGCCAATTGTTTACGCAACTGGGTCGACTTGATGTTGAGACTGCGGGACGCCTGCATGAAACAGCCACAGCGGGCGGTGACCCTGAAAGACTGCAGCAACACCGGATCGATTCCGGCTATCCGTGAGTGTAAGGCGTTACTGTGTTCTACGGGCGAATGGTACTCGGCCACGCCCTGACGCCCGGCGGATTCCATGAATGACATTGATGACTCCCTGTCGATCTGTCCTTGAGCGTTTCATCCTGCTGATCGTTCATGAACCTGATGTGACAAGCGGGCAAAAACCAAACCGATAATCAACCGCCGGGGGTTTGCCGAAAACTCACCGCCAGGCGATTCCAGCTGTTGATGGCGCTGATGGCCATCGTCAGGTCGACCAATTCCCCTTCACCGAACTGCTCCCGGGCCAGTGCATAAACATCGTCCGGCACATGGCTTTGCGCGAGCAGGGTCACCGCTTCGGTCCAGGCCAGGGCCGCCCGCTCCCGAGGGCTGAAAAAGCCGCTGTCGCGCCAGACCACGATTGCATACAGCCGCCGATCGGTCTCGCCGATACGACGTGCGTCCACCGAGTGCATGTCAGTGCAGAAGGCGCAGCCATTGAGCTGCGAGGCGCGGATCTTGATCAGGTTCAGCAACGCCGGTTCGATGCTCAGATCACGGGTCAAGGCCTCCATGGCGATCATGGCTTTCATCGCCTTGGGCGATGCGCTGTAGTAATCCAGGCGAACGGTCATGGCGGCGGCCTCGTGGCGCGAATCGGTATCTCCACGTTAGGCGCTGATGCACGAGCGTTACAGAGCCAATTCAGCGAAAAAGCCATGGACCGCCCGACAGAAGACCAATCGCCGGTTTTTCACCCACACAACTTCTGTGCAGTCACTCATGCAGGTAATCTGGCGCGACGCACAGTCGCCTCACAATCGCCCAGGAGCCCCGCCGGTATGGAACTTCACGTTGTCATCAACGGCCGCAAGGATCTGGCAGGCCAGCTGTACCGGCAACTGCGCAGCGCCATTGAATCCGGGCGCCTGGCAGCCGGCACGCAGCTGCCGCCCAGCCGTTTGCTGGCCGAACAACTGGGGATTTCGCGCAAGACCATTTCCGACACGTATGCGCAACTGACCTACGAAAACTTCCTCACCGGGGTGATCGGCAAAGGCACCTACGTCAATGCCCGGGCGGCAAAAGTCGTCCGTAAACAGAGCCATTCGGAATTGGCCAGCTTCGATGTCATCGAGAGCTGGCGCAAGTTGCCGACGTTCTTGCGCCACCCGACGCTGGAAGGCTCGCTGCGCTACGACTTTATCGGTGGTGCAACCAGCAAGGGCCAATTTCCGCAGGACGACTGGCGCCGTTGTACCTCCCATGCCTTGCGCCAGATCGCCGGCTCCAAGGGTTTCTACAGCCAGCCCGAAGGCCTGCCGGCGCTGCGCAATGCAATCGCACAGCACATCGCATTTTCCCGCGGGGTCAATTGTCGGGACGAAGACGTGGTGGTGTGCAATGGCGCGCAGCAAGCGCTGGACCTGATTTCCCGGGTGTTGACCCAACCGGGCAGCCTCGTGGCCATGGAGGACCCCGGTTATCCTCCGGCGCGCCTGTTGTTCGGGACTCATGGCGCAACGGTGGTCGGCGTGCCGGTCGATGCGCAAGGCATCCAGGTCGAGCACATTCCCGACGGCACGCGGCTGATTTATGTCACCCCCTCGCACCAGTTCCCCTTGGGCATGCCCATGAGCCACGAGCGTCGGCTGGCGCTGCTGGAGCGGGCCCACGAACTGGGGGCGATCATCATCGAGGACGATTACGACAGCGAGTTCCGCTATGAAGGACGGCCCACCGACTCGCTGCAAAGCCTGGATGAACGCGGCATCGTCGCCTACGTCGGCACCTTCTCGAAGACCCTGTTGCCGGAGTTGCGGCTGGGGTATGCGATTTTGCCGCCGGCGATTCTCGAAGCGGTGATCAGCGCCAAGCAACTCACCGACCGGCACACCTCCACCCTGCCCCAATGGGCGCTGGCCAAGTTCATCGCCGAAGGCTGTCTGCTCAAGCACATCCGGCGTTGCCACACGATTTACGCCGGGCGCCGCGAACGGATCCTGGCGAGGATGGCGGGCGACCTTTCGCCATGGTTCGAAGCGGTGCCGACCACGGCCGGGTTTCACATGGCGGTACTGTGCAAGGTGCCGGTCGATATTCCATTGGTGATCGAACTCGCGAAAAAAGTCGAAGTGGGGCTCTATACCCTGGACGATTTTTTTTACCAGCAAACGCCACGGGCCGGGCTTTTCCTGGGATTCGGGGCGATCGAAACCCTGGACATCGACATCGCCCTGGACCGTTTGCGGGACATTTTGCAGCAGGTTGGTTGAGGGATTGGTCTGCGGTTTTATCCGGTGATTGGCTATTGGCGGCCCAAGGGGGCAGGCCTATCCTGCATGAGCGTTATCCCTCAATGAGCAGGATTCGTCCGGCCTGATTCAGGAGTGTGAGTAATGTCCAACCAAGTGTTCAACACCGTAAAGATACGAGCTGCCGCCGGTCGCTCGGACGAACTGGGCAAACAACTGCAAAAGATTGTCGACACCCTGCGCGAACTTCCGGGCTGTGACGGCTATATGGTCGACCGCTGCCCCGAAGACGACACCCGCTGGACGGTCAGCGCCCGCTGGCAATCGGAAGCGGCCATGCAAGCGCATTTCAATCGCCCCGAAGTGCAAGGCTTTATCGGCCTGATCGACAGCCGACTGGCCAATGCCGTCGACTTCAACAGCTTTCCTATCGTCTGACAAACACCTGTGGCGAGGGTGCTTGTCAGATCGCCGCACCGTCCCGCTCGTCTGCGCAGCAGACGTAAACCCAGCGAACGCAGTCTGTCTGGCCCTTTGCGCCCACCGGTTTTGGGGCCGCTGCGCAGCCCAACGGGAGCAAGCTCCCTCGCCACAGTTCATCACCCTTTAGCTCTTCGCACTCGTGATTGGTCCCCTCACCTTCCGGAAAATTGGCCGTTTGATTGCCCGACGGCGCGGCTTACCGTGGTCCCTGACGACTCACCACCACAGGTAATCCACCATGAATGCACTTCGTTTTTTTGCCGCCTCTCTCACCGCCCTGGCCCTGAGCGTTTCAGCCTCGGCATTCGCCGACAAAACCGCCGCCCCTTCGGAAAACGTCACCATTCTGCAGGACCAGATGCTAAAAAACGCACCTGGCAAAAAAGCCTTGATGATCGAAGTCGATTACCAGCCGGGCCAATCTTCCATTGCCCATAAACACCAGGGTACGGCCATGGCCTACGTGCTGTCAGGGGAGATCACCTCTCAAGTCAAAGGCGAAAAAGCGACCACCTACAAGGCTGGCGAATTCTGGTACGAACCGGCCGGTTCGGAACATCTGGTCTCGAAAAATGCCAGCGCCACCCAACCCGCCAAGCTGTTGGTGTTCATGGTGTTGGCCCCGGATGAGAAAGTGTTGATTCCTTTGCAGAACTGATCGCTGAGGCGAAGAGGCCCGACCAGCCCCCCCCCAAAAAAAACCGTCAGGCAAAAAAAAGCCCCGTCTCTCTCGAGACGGGGCTTTTTCATTCAACGCTCAATCAGGCAGCCGGTTCCAGCTCGGCACCCGCAGTAGCGGTGATAACGGCAGGTACTACCGTTTGACCGCTCAACGCGACATCCAGCAATTCACGGTTGGCCACCGCGTACATGGCGTAATCAGTGCCGCTGGCGGCACGGATTTCCACCAGCATGGCGCGCCAGCGTTCGATCATGCCTTCGTTCTGCTCCATCCACAGCTCCAGGCGTGTTTCCACGTCCTGGGTGCCGTCGCCCTGTTGCAGGACCGAGATGGTGATCGCACGTTGTTGCCAGTCGACGTCATCGCGGAACGCTTCACGGGCCAGGGCTTGCCAGTTGTTTTCAACCGGCAGGGCGCTGATCTGTTGCAGGTACCAGGTGATGTCCAGCGCACTGCCCACGGCGAAGTAAGCCTTGGCCACATCCGCCGGGTCCTGGCCGGTCACGTCGGAAGCCTCGATGATCGGCAGCAGGGTGTACAGGTGCGTGGTGCCAGCCACCATGCGTGCCAGCAACTCCGGCACACCGGCTTCGACGTACGCCTGATAGCGAGCTTGCCAGGTGTCGCGAATCTCGCCACTGAGCAGTTCGTCAAGCTTGAGGCCCAACTCCTTCAGGTGCGGACCGAAATGCGCGACGTCACGGGCGGCGTTCTGCTCGTTGCGGCGGGCACGCAGGAACCAGCGCGTAGCGCGACGGCCCAGACGCATCAGCTCGTCCATCAGCTCCAGTTGTACGTCGGCCGAGACCTGATAATCCAGGGCTTCGATCTGACGGAACCAGTGCGGGAGGTGGAAAATGTCACGCACGATCACATACGCACCGGCCACGTTCGCCGGGCTCATGCCGGTCGACTCTTTGAGCCGTTGAACGAAGGTGATGCCCATGTGGTTGACCAGATCGTTGGCGATCTGGGTGCTGACGATTTCGCGCTTCAGGCGGTGACGGCGCATGGCGGCAGAGAACTTGCTGACCAGCGTCGGCGGGAAAGCGGTTTCCATGTCGCGGGTCAGGTAGTCGTCGTCCGGCACCAGGGAGCCCAGCAACTGCTCCTTGAGGTCGATCTTGCTGTAGGAGATCAGCACCGACAGCTCGGCACGGGTCAGGCCATGGCCTGCCGCGACGCGCTCGTTGATCGCGTCTTCCGACGGCAGGAACTCGATGGCGCGATCCAGCTTGCCACGGGCTTCCAAATCGTTCATCAGGCGCTTGTATTCAGCGATCCGTGGCAAGGCACGACGGGCCGCCAGCGACAATGCCTGGGTCTGCTTGTAGTTGTTGCCCAACACCAGGCCACCGACTTCGTCGGTCATGCTCGCCAGCAACTGGTTACGCTGCTTGTCGGTCATGTCGCCGGCCTGAACCACTTCGTTCAGCAGGATCTTGATGTTCACTTCGTGGTCGGAGCAGTCCACGCCACCGGCGTTGTCAATGAAGTCGGTGTTGGAACCGCCGCCATTGAGGCCGAACTCGACGCGACCCAGTTGGGTCATACCGAGGTTACCGCCCTCGCCCACAACCTTGCAGCGCAGTTCGTTACCGTTCACGCGCAGTGCATCGTTGGCCTTGTCGCCGACATCGGCGTGGCTTTCGCTGCTGGCTTTGACGTACGTGCCGATACCGCCGTTCCACAACAGGTCTACCGGTGCCTTGAGCAAGGCATTGAGCAGTTCGGTCGGGGTCAGCTTGTCGGCCTGAATGTCGAAGCGCTCTTTCATCTGCTCGGAGATGGCAATGCTCTTCGCGCTACGGGAGAAGATACCGCCGCCTTCGGACATGATGCTGGTGTCGTAATCCGACCAGGCCGAACGCGGCAGGTCGAACAGGCGCTGACGCTCGGCGAAGCTGCTGGCAGGCTCCGGGTTCGGGTCGATGAAGATGTGCAGGTGGTTGAAGGCTGCGACCAGTTGCAGCTTGTCGGACATCAGCAAGCCGTTACCGAACACGTCACCGGCCATGTCGCCGACGCCTACCACGGTGATGCTGTCTTCCTGGACGTTGATACCGCGTTCGCGGAAGTGGCGTTGTACGCCGACCCACGCGCCCTTGGCGGTGATACCCATTTTCTTGTGGTCGTAACCGGCGGAACCGCCAGATGCGAACGCGTCGCCGAGCCAGAAGCCGTAGTCGATGGCGATACCGTTGGCGATGTCGGAGAAGGTCGCAGTGCCCTTGTCCGCCGCCACCACCAGGTACGGGTCATCGTCGTCATGGCGCACGACGTTGGCCGGTGGCACCAGCGCACCGTCTTTCAGGTTGTCGGTGATGTCCAACAGGCCCGAGATGAAGATGCGGTAGCAGGCGATGCCCTCGGCCGCGATCTCGTCACGGCTGCCGCCCAGTGGCAGGCGACGCGGCAGGAAGCCACCCTTCGCACCCACCGGCACGATGACCGAGTTCTTCACTTGCTGGGCTTTTACCAGGCCCAGGACTTCGGTGCGGAAGTCTTCTTCACGGTCGGACCAGCGCAGACCGCCGCGAGCCACGTTGCCGAAGCGCAGGTGCACGCCTTCGACGCGCGGCGAGTAAACGAAGATTTCAAACTTCGGAACCGGCTTCGGCAGCTCTGGAATCTGGTGCGGGTTGAACTTGAAGCTGAAGTAGGACTTGTTCTGACCGTGAGCATCGGTCTGGTAGAAGTTGGTCCGCAGGGTCGCCTTGATCAGGTCCAGGTAACGACGCAGGATGCGGTCTTCGTTGAGCACCTGAACATCGTCCAGTGCGCTCAGAATCGCGTGTTCCAGGCGTTGTTGCTTGTCTTCCAGGTCGTCACTGGCCAGCTTGCGCGCCAGGTAGAAACGGGTTTTGAACAACCGGGTCAACTCGCGAGCGATGTCGGTGTGGTTGTTCAGGGTGCTGGCGATGTAACCCAGGTCGAAGCCCAGACGGATCTGCTTCATGTAACGGGCATAGGCGCGCAGCAGCGCCACGTCGCGCCATGGCAGGCCGGCGGTCAGTACCAGACGGTTGAACGCATCGTTCTCGGCATCGCCACGCACGATGTGGACGAAAGCGTCCTGCAAGGTGTCGTTGAGTTGCTGGATGTCGAGTTCCAGGCCTTCGGCAGCCGTGAACGCAAAGTCGTGGATCCAGAACTCGCGACCGCTGTTGTGGCGCAGGCGATACGGGAATTCACCCAGTACGCGCAGGCCGAGGTTTTCCAGGATCGGCAACACATCGGACAACGCCAGCGGCGTGTCGGCGTGATACAGCTTGCAGTGCAGCTCACGTTGGCCCGATACCTGACCCAGCGGCTGATAGAAGCTCATCACCAGCGGATTCTTTTCGCTCAGGCTCAGCAGGTGCTGCATGTCGACCACAGCCGAGTGGGCGGCGAAGCGCTCGCGGTAACCAGCCGGGAAGCCTTTCGGGAAGTCGGCCAGCACGTTGGTGCCCTGGGCTTCGCCGAAGCTCTCGACCACCAGGCTGGCGTAGTCGTCCTGCCAGCTGCGGCAGGCCTGCACCACTTCTTTTTCCAGCAGAACCGGGTCGATGTCCAGACGGTTCTTCGGGTCGACCCGCAGAATCAGCTGCACACGGGCCAGCACGGATTCGGAGAAGAAGGTCCAGAACTCGCAGTCAGAGGCTTTCAGACGATCCATCAGCACTTGCTGGATCTTCTGGCGCACTTCGGTGGAGTAGATGTCACGCGGCACATAGGCCAGGCAGTAGCAGAAACGACCGTACGGGTCTTTGCGCAGGAATACGCGGATCTTGTTGCGTTCCTGGATCTGCACGATCGACATCACGGTGGCGAACAACTCATCCACCGGCGTCTGGAACAGGTCATCGCGAGGCAACACTTCAAGTACCTGGGCCAGTTCCTTGCCCAAGTGAGCCTTGGCCTGGAAGCCCGAGCGCTGCTCGATGATCTCGACCTTGCGACGGATGTAAGGAATGACCCGCACGCTTTCGCCATACACCGACGAGGTGTACAGGCCCATGAAGCGGCATTCCTTGATGACCTTGCCGTTGGCATCGATCTGGCGGATCGACACGTAGTCCGGGTAGGCCGGACGGTGGACACGGCTTGGGTGTGCCGCCTTGGCGAACGACAGCGGCGTCGGTTCACGCAGATAGTTGACGGCGTAGTCTTCGATGCGCAGGTCATCGACGGTCAGGCCGGCGCGCAGCAGCTTGGTCAGGCCGAGGAACGAGCTCTGGTCATAGTCGATGTGACCGCCGTTCTGATCCTCGCCCACCACGAACTCTTCGTAGCCCAGGAAGGTGAAGTGGTTGCCCACCAGCCATTCCAGGAAGCTCTTGATTTCGGATTTTTCTTCGGCGTCGATGGCGAACTGGCTATTGTCGATGCCTTCGATCAGCTCCTGGACCTTGGCTTTCATCGGTTCGAAATCGGCGACCGCAACGCGGACTTCACCGAGAACCTGCTCCAGCTCTTTGGTCAGGACATTCAATTCGGCCGTGTTGGCGCAACGGTCGATTTCCAGGTACATCAGCGATTCTTGCAGAATGCCTTCACCCTGGGTGCCTTTCGGCAGGATTTCCAACAGCTCACCCTTGCTGCCGCGACGCACGCTCAGCACAGTGGTTTGCAGGGTATGAATGCTGTAGCCGCGACGGTTCAGCTCGGTACGCACCGAATCCACCAGGAATGGCAGATCGTGGTGCAGCACTTCGACCGCGGTGTGGGTCGACTGCCAGCCGTGGCGTTCGTAATCGGGGTTGTAGACACGCACTTGCGATTGAGCGTGATCGAAGCGCTCAAGCAGGCGCCATGCAGAAAGGGTGCAACCGGCGAGGTCGGACAACCGACGTTGGGTCAGCTCGTCGAGGGAAATGATGCCGAAAAATTGTTCGGCGAACAGCGCCACTTGTGGCAGTGCCTGTTCACTGATGTGCTGCGCCAGTGCCGCTTGCAGTTGGTGCTGGAAGTCGGCTTTGCTGGCTGCGGTGAAGAACGCCATCTGTGGTACTCCGCTTGGGCTTGTTATTGATGGAAGCGTCGCGTGCAAACCCCTTTCGGGGCAATCCGTCACCCTGTTCCTGATTCTCGGGCAGAGGAAACAGGACGACAGTTGGGTGAAGCTGGACGAGACACTCAGGTCACATTCACCTTCCATTGAATGGGCATCTGCAAAAACGACTGGCGGGGCTACCATCGCAGCCATCGTCAATGCCTTTACGGGTGCTCATCCGTTGCGCAGCTTAACCAGTGCGGCAAGGGCCGTGCTTGCAGCGCTGCGACATATTCGGTCATCGGCACGTAACTCGTGGCATGCGCCTCGAACAACACTAGCAGCCGTGCAGAAAAATGGGCGTTTTATGCCCGGTTTTACGGCACCTTCGTACCAGAAATGACTCGAGATGCATCGGATGTTCACGACACATCCTCAGACACTCAGCCAAGCAGAAATTCCCGAGGGCTGGCAGAATTGCCGTTTGTTGTGTTCACAACGCTCGCCGAGCCAGGATTTTTCCCATGCAAATCACAACCGACCTCTTGATCGTCAACCCGTGCGATGACGAAGAAGACAATCTGGCCATGCTCTGCTGCACCAGTGCCGAGGGCGAAATGTTCCTGATGAGCCGCTTTCCGGACGAGGACGAGCTGGAGATCATCTTCCACGACAAGCCTTCGGCCCTGGATGGCGTGAAAGTCACCCTCAGCCCTGACCGTCTGCTGATCGAAATCGCCGCCGTGGACGCCGATGCGCTGGGTGGCAATGATTCGCTGGAAATCCTGCACAGTACCGATGCCAGCGATCTGGCTGAGGTGGAAGAAACCTTGCAGAACATCCTCAATGGGATTGGTACTTACATCAGCGAAATCTGATGGCGGTTTAGTGATCGTTCCCACGCTCTGCGTGGGGATGCAGCCTGTGACGCTCTGCGTCACGATTTTAAAGCGGGACGCAGAGCGTCCGGTGATGCATTCCCACGCAGAGCGTGGGAACGAGCGTTAATCCGCACATTTCTACAAAATGCCGTTAGTCGGCGCCCCCCGCGATGGATTAAAGTAACGCCCCCAGCCCTGGCGTTATTCGAACGTCTTCGGTCACCCTTTCCAGGAACAGTCATCGATGGAACATCGTGAAGCGCTGCTCGCGCTGCGAACCTTTCTTTCAACGCAGATTCTCGGCCAGGAAAAACTCATTGAGCGCTTGCTCATCGCCTTGCTCGCCGACGGTCACATGCTGGTCGAGGGCGCCCCGGGGCTGGCCAAGACCAAGGCCATCAAAGAACTCGCCGAAGGCATCGAAGCACAGTTCCATCGCATCCAGTTCACCCCCGACCTGCTGCCGGCCGACATCACCGGCACGGAAATCTATCGCCCGGAAACCGGCAGCTTCGTGTTCCAGCAAGGCCCGATCTTCCATAACCTGGTGCTGGCGGACGAAATCAACCGAGCCCCGGCCAAGGTCCAGTCGGCCCTGCTCGAAGCCATGGGCGAACGCCAGGTCAGCGTCGGGCGCAGCACCTACGAGCTGTCGCCGCTGTTTCTGGTCATGGCCACGCAAAACCCCATCGAGCAGGAAGGCACCTACCCGTTGCCCGAAGCCCAGCTCGACCGGTTCCTGATGCACGTGAAAATCGGCTTCCCCGACGCCACCGTCGAACGACGGATTCTGCAACAGGCCCGTGGCGAAGCACTGCACGGCGAAACCAAACCTGAACGCCGGGTCAGCCAGCAGGCGATCTTCGCCGCGCGCAAGGAAATCCTCGGATTGTACATGGCCGACGCCGTGGAGGAATACCTGGTGCAACTGGTCATGGCCACGCGGATCCCGGCCAAGTTCGACCCGGAAATGGCCGAATGGATCGCCTACGGCGCCAGTCCACGCGGTTCCATCGCCCTCGACCGTTGCGCCCGGGCCCACGCCTGGCTGGCCGGTCGCGACTTCGTCAGCCCGGAAGACATTCAAGCGGTGCTGTTCGATGTGTTGCGTCACCGCATCATTCTTTCCTTTGAAGCCGAAGCCGCTGGCATCGACCAGGACCGGGTGGTCCAGCGGATTCTCGACGTCGTAGCCGTCGCTTGACCCCGATGAACACCCTTCTGCCGCCCGAGCCAGGCATCCGCATCAGCCTCGCCGAGCTGATCGAGATGCGCCATCGCGTGCGCGAAGTGCAGCTGTTTTCCACGCCGAGCCAGCGCAGCCCGCTGATCGGCCTGCACCACTCCAAACTGCGCGGGCGCGGGGTGGACTTCGATCAGGTGCGGGTCTATCAGGCCGGCGATGATGTGCGCAGCATCGACTGGCGCGTCACCGCCCGGACCCAGGAACCGCACACCAAGCTGTTCCATGAGGAGCGCGAACGACCGATTTTCATCATGGTTGAACAGAGCCGTCGGCTGTTTTTCGGCTCCGGGTTGATGTTCAAGTCGGTGCTGGCCGCCCAGGCCGCGAGCCTGATTGGCTGGGCCGCGCTGGGGCATAACGACCGGGTCGGCGGGCTGGTGTTCGGCGACAACGAGCATTACGAAATCAAGCCGCGACGCAGTAAGCAGAGCCTGCTGCAACTGCTCAACCGGCTGGTGCGGGTCAATCAATCGCTGCACGCCGAGCGCGAACCTGACCGCGACGCCTTCGGCATAGCCCTGCGCCGCGCCCGGGAAGTGCTGCGCCCCGGCAGCCTGGTGATTGTGATCTGCGACGAACGCGCCTTGTCCGACAGTGCCGAGCAGCAACTGAGCCTGTTGTCGCGCCATTGCGACCTGTTGCTGCTGCCGGTGTCCGACCCGCTGGATCACGCCCTGCCCGCCGCCGGCCTGCTTCGTTTTGCCGAACACGGCGCGCAACTGGAACTCGACACCTTGAATTTCGACCTGCGCCAGGCCTATCGCGCCCAAGCGGAAGCACGCATTGACCGCTGGGAGCTGCTGGCGCAGAAGCTGCGGGTGTTGCTGATGCCGTTGAGCACCCAAAGCGAAATGGTCGAGCAATTGCGTGAATACCTGAACCCACAACGTCCGGGGAAAGGTCGATGAGCAGCCTCGATCAACTGCAACCGCTGATTTCCCCGCCACCGATCGGCTTCTGGCCGCCGGCACCGGGCTGGTGGCTGCTGCTGCTGTTGTTGCTGCCGCTGATCGGTTTCGGCGTATGGCAGTTGCGACGCTTCATTCCGGACAAGCGCCCTGTCGTGCGCGCTGAACAACCGCTGGACCCGGTGCGCCTCGCCGCCCTGGCCGAACTCGCGCTGATGCCCAAACCCTACGACGGCGCCCCGGCCGGTGCCTGGCTGCAGCAACTCAACGGTTTGCTCAAACGCCTGTGCCGCAACCATTACCCCTACAGCCAGAGCCACACCCTCAACGGCCGCCAATGGCTGGCGTTCCTTGATAACCGCTGCCCGGCTGCCGGCCTCACGCGCTGGATGGTGCTGGTGGAAGGTGCCTACAAGCCCGAATGCAAACTCGACGACAAGGCCATCGCCGGCCTGACTCAAGCCGTCGACACCTGGATTCGCAAACATGTTTGAGTTCGCCTGGCCGTGGATTTTCGCCCTGCTGCCGCTACCGTGGCTGATGCGGGTGCTGTTGCCGGTGGCCGACAGTGGCGAACCGGCGCTCAAGGTCAGCTTCCTCAGCGACCTCGAAGGCCTCGCTCGCCGCCGCGCCCGGGCCAACCTGCCGACCTGGCGCCAGCAAGCCCCGTTCATTCTGATGTGGCTGTTGCTGCTGATCGCCGCAGCGCGCCCGCAATGGCTCGGCGAACCGCTACCGATTGCCGCCAGTGGCCGCGATTTGCTGGTGGCGGTGGACGTCTCCGGCTCAATGGACTTCCCCGACATGCAGTGGCAGGACGAAGACGTCAGCCGACTGTCACTGGTGCAGCATTTGCTCGGTGATTTTCTCGAAAGTCGCGATGGCGATCGGGTCGGTTTGATCCTGTTCGGCAGCCAGGCCTATCTGCAAGCGCCGCTGACCTTCGACCGCCATACCGTGCGTGTCTGGCTCGACGAAGCGCGGATCGGCATCGCCGGCAAGAACACCGCCATCGGCGACGCCATCGGCCTGGCCCTCAAACGCCTGCGCCAACGCCCGGCACAAAGCCGCGTGCTGATTCTGGTCACCGACGGCGCCAACAATGGCGGCGAAATCGATCCGCTGACCGCCGCACGTCTGGCGGCGAATGAAGGCGTAAAAATCTACCCGATCGGCATTGGCGCCGACCCGGAACAAAGCGGCACCCTGGGCTTCCTGGGCATCAACCCGAGCCTGGACCTCGACGAGCCGGCCTTGAAAGCCATTGCCCAAGCCACCGGAGGCCAGTATTTCCGCGCCCGCGACGGCCAGGAATTGCAGGCGATCAAGACCACCCTCGACAAACTGGAACCAGTAGCCCAGCAACCTACGCAGGCCCGTCCGGCCCAGGCGTTGTATCACTGGCCTCTGGCGATGGCGCTGCTGTTGAGCATGCTGCTGGTGATCCGTGAGCGCTGGCCGGATAACCCGTTGCAACGTCTATTTACCAAGAAGCTGTTTACCAAAGAGCGGTTTCTGCATACGCAACTGCCCGACTGGCGTCAGCGCCTCAAACGCCTGCGTCTGCGGAGGCGCCGATGATCGCTCTCTGGCCGTACTGGTTCCGCCCTTGGTGGCTGCTATTGCTGCCGTTGCTGGGCTGGTTGCTCTGGCAACTCTGGCACCGGCAGAAGCGCGCGGGTCGCTGGCAAATGATTCTGCCACCGGCCTTCCATGCCGCGTTGCTCAGTGGTGGCAGCGGTCGCGAGAGCAAACTGCCGTGGGTCGCCCTGGGCCTGGCCTGGGTGCTGACCGTGCTGGCCCTGCTGGGGCCGAGCTGGCAACGCGTTGAGCAAACCGGCCAGAAACCCGCTGACCCGCTGGTGGTGCTGCTTGAGTTGACCCCGGAAATGCTTGCCGCCGACGTGGTGCCAAACCGGCTGGAACAGGCCCGGCGCAAACTGCTGGATCTGCTGCAAAACCGCAGCGACGCGCAGACCGCCATCGTCGTCTACGCCGGCAGCGCCCATACGCTGGTGCCACTGTCGGATGACCTGTCGACCAGCCGCAATCTTTTGGATGCGCTCAAGCCGTCGCTGATGCCCCAGGCCGGTCATCGCGCCGATCTGGCGGTGGCCAAGGCCCTGACGCTGCTGGATCAGGGAGCCCTTGGCCAGGGGCGAATCCTGCTGATCGGTTCGTCGCTGACGGAACACGAACGCCAAGGGATTCGTCAGGCGCTGGACGCCAAGTCCACACAATTTCTGATGCTCGGCATCGGTACCGCCGAAGGTGCGCCGGTCGCACAGGACGACGGCAGTTTCCTCAAGGACGATCAGGGCGCGATTCTGGTGCCGCATCTGGACGGCCCCAGCCTGAAAGCCTTTGCCAATGGCCTGGGTGGAGGTTACGCCCAGGCACGCCTGGACGATGCCGACCTGCGCGACCTCGGCCTGCTCGACGGCCCACGGGACCTGCGCCACGACGGCCAGACGTTGCGCCTCGACACCTGGGCCGATCAGGGTTACTGGCTGCTGCTGCCGTTATTATTGCTGGCCGCCTGTGCCGGGCGTCGCGGCTGGCTGTTCTGCTTGCCGCTGCTGTTCCTGCTGCCGCAACCGAGTTATGCCTTCGATTTCGAAGACCTGTGGCTGCGGCCCGATCAGCAGGGTTTGCACTTGCTCAAACAAAAGCGCCCTGCCGAAGCCGCGCAGCATTTCGAAGACCCGCAATGGCAAGGTGTGGCGCTCTATGAAGCTGGCGACTACAGTGGCGCCGCCCAGCGGTTTGCCCAAGGCAACGACGCCCACGCCCACTACAATCGGGGTAACGCGCTGGCCAAAAGCGGCGAACTGGAAGCGGCGCTGGATGCTTATGAGCAAGCGCTGGAGCTTCAGCCAGACCTGCGCCCGGCGCTGACCAACAAGGCACTGGTGGAAACGCTGCTCAAGCAGAAAACCGCTACACCGCCCGTCGAGCCGGACAAAACCGCCGAGGGCGAAACCGAAACCATGCCTCAGGAACCGCCACCGGGCAGCGCCACCCAGCCGAGCGATGGCGAGCCGAAAACCGATGCCCAACAGGCCACGCCGGACGCCGAGCAGCCGCCCACGGCACCACCGCAATCGGGCGCCAATGAAGTTCCGGGCAGCGAATTGGGGGATGAACAAAGCACCACGCCACCACGGCGCCCCGCCAGCGACATGCTCGAAGGCGAACAGCAACAGGCGCTGGAGCAATGGCTGCGCAAGATCCCGGATGACCCCGGCGAACTGCTCCGGCGCAAATTCTGGTACGAACAGCAACAACATCAGGATCAGGGAAAAACTCGATGACCCGCTTCACCGCCTTCTTGCTTGCACTGCTTCTGTGGACCGTTCAGGCCCAGGCCGCGGAGCTGGTCGCCAGTGTCGATCGCAGTCGCCTGAGTTCCGGGGAGACGGTCGAACTGACTCTGGAATCCAGCGACGTGACCCAGTTCGGCAAACCCGACCTGACTCCGCTGGAGCCGCAGTTCGAGGTGCGCGGTACCCGTCAGGTCAACCAACCGAACACCCTCAACGGCAACACTCAAGCGACCACCCGCTGGATCATCACCCTACTGCCCCGGCAGAACGGCAGTGTGGTAATTCCGTCACTGCAACTGGGCGAGGCGCAGAGCCAACCGATTACCGTGCAGGTGATCGAAAGCGAAACCCAGGACAGCAGCAACACGCTTGCGCCGGTGTTCATCGAAGCCAGCCTCGACCAAAACAGCGTCTATGTGCAGGCTCAGGCGATCCTGACCTTGCGCATTTATCATTCGGTGTCGCTGTACGACGACAGCAGCCTGACCCCATTGCAGATTCCCGATGCGCGCATCGAACAACTGGGCGAGTCGCGCACCTACGAGAAAGCCATCAACGGTTTGCGCCACGGCGTGATCGAAATGCGCTACGCGATCTACCCACAGCACAGCGGTGTATTGACCATTCCGGCGCAAGTGTTCAGTGCCACACTGGTCGATGCCCAACCGTCCCAGGACGGATCGCCCCAGGGGCCAAAACCGGGCAAATTGATGCGCGTCAGTTCCACCGAGATTCCGCTGACGGTCAAGGCCAAGCCCGGCAGTTATCCAGCCGATGTTCCCTGGCTACCGGCCCGCAGCCTGAGCCTGAGTGAAAGCTGGAGCCCGGAACCGGATCATGCGCAGGTCGGCGACTCGCTGACCCGCAGCCTGACCTTGAGCGCCGAAGGCCTCGCCAGCTCTCAACTGCCACCGTTGCCCGCCACCGAGATCAACGGCCTGCGGCGCTACCCGGATCAACCGGTGCTGAGCAACCAGAGCGGAGAGCGTGGCTTGGTCGGCAGTCGCGAGGATCGTGAAGCCCTGGTGCCGACCCGCACCGGCGACATCGACTTGCCGAGCGTTGAAGTAATCTGGTGGAACACCTTCGAGGATCATCTGGAACACACCAGCCTGCCGGCCCGCACGCTGCAAGTGGCGAGCAATCCGAGCCTGATCGTCGACACCCCGGCGAGCAGCCCGCTGGTGATGTCCGGCGCCAGCAACGAAGCCCTTTGGTGGTGGAAACTCAGCACGGCAATTCTGGCCTGCACCACCCTGCTAGGCTTCGGCCTCTGGTGGCGCGCCCGCTCGCAACCGGCAGTCCTGCGGGCAGCGCAGACCGGCCCGAGCCCACGCACGCTGCTCGACGACCTCAAACGCGCCTGCCAGGCCAACGACACCCACGCCACCCGCCAGGCCCTCGACGCCTGGGCCCGAACAACCGGAAACCCTGGCCGACATGGCCGCCCGCTTCGTGCCGCTGTCCGATGCCCTCGACGGCCTGAACGGCGCGCTCTACAGCGAAACCGGCCAGTACTGGCAAGGCGAAGAACTCTGGCGCGCCATCCGGGCGATCCCGACGGCCGAAGGGTTTCAAGGCGTGGTCGGCGACAGCGGGTTGCCGCCGCTTTATCCCAAATAATCACTGGACCTTGTGGCGAGGGAGCTTGTCGGATCGCCGCACTGTCCCGTTCGGCTGCGCAGCAGTCGCAAATGGCTGATGCGCCATACCGGAAGAAATGAGGGGTGTGGTTTTGGGGCTGCTTCGCAGCCCAGCGGGAGCAAGCTCCCTCGCCACAGGCCTTCGGCTCGATCAGATCCATCGCGCCATCCCAAGTATTTGCCAGTAAACTCTCCCCTCTTTAGCCGCCATCATTTCCCCCGCGGCCATCACCTTATTTTGTTGCGGAGTACGCCTTGCGTCTGTTCCACACCTCCGACTGGCACCTTGGGCAGAACCTGCACGGCCAGGAACGCGATTTCGAGCACACCTGTTTTCTCGACTGGCTGCTGCGTCAGCTGAAGCTGGACCAGCCTGATGTGCTGCTGATTGCCGGCGATATCTTCGACACGGTCAACCCGCCGGTCAAAGCCCAGGAACGCCTCTACGATTTCATCGTCAGCGCCCACGAGCAGCAGCCCTTGCTGACCATCGTGATGATCGCCGGCAACCACGACTCCGGCTCGCGTATCGAACTGCCCGCGCCGTTGATGCGCCGCTTGCGCACTCACGCCCTGGGGCGCGTGCTGTGGCTGGATGACGGCCAACTGGATGCCGAACGCCTGTTGCTGCCGTTGCCGGATGCCAGCGGCGCAATCGCTGCCTGGTGCCTGGCGCTGCCGTTCCTGCGCCCCGCCGAAGTGACCGGCGCGCAGCTGGGTGACAACTATTTGCGCGGCATCGGCCAGGTTCACGAATGGCTGATTGAAGCGGCGAACGCCAAGCGCAAGCCGGGTCAGGCGCTGATCGCTATCAGCCATGCGCACATGGCCGGCGGTTCGGTGTCCGAGGACTCCGAGCGCAGCCTGATCATCGGCAACGCTGAAGCCCTGCCTGCCAGCCTGTTCGGGCCGAGCGTCAGCTATGTCGCCCTCGGGCATTTGCACAAGCCGCAGAAGGTCAACGGTGAAGAGCGCATCCGCTACAGCGGCTCGCCGATCCCGCTGTCATTCTCCGAGATCGGTTATCAGCATCAGATTCTCGACATCAAACTGGATGGCGAAACCCTGCTCAGCGTCGAACCGAAGCTCATTCCCCGACCAGTGAACCTGCAACGCCTCGGCCCCGCGCCGCTGGCGGAGATCCTGCTGCAACTGGCCGACCTGCCCAACATTGACCTGCTCGCCGACATCCAGCGCCAGCCGTGGCTGGAAGTGCGGGTGCGCCTCGATGAACCGCAACCGGACCTGCGCCATCAAGTGGAAACAGCCCTGCAAGGCAAAGCGGTACGGCTGGTGCGGATTGCCGCCGAATACGCCGGCAACGGCAGCCGCGACGGCGTCGAGGACGGCGCCACCTTGATCGAACTGGACCAACTGACGCCGCAGGAACTGTTCAGCCGCGCCTGGCAGGACAACTACGGCAGCGAGGTCGACGAGCAAACGCTCAGGGACTTCGCCGAGCTGCTGCAAGATGTGCAGATGGAGAGCGAACAACCATGAAAATCCTCGCGATCCGCCTGAAAAACCTCGCCTCCCTGGCCGGGCCATTTGAAATCGACTTCACCGCCGAACCCTTGGCCAGTGCCGGCCTGTTTGCGATTACCGGGCCGACCGGCGCCGGCAAAAGCACCCTGCTCGATGCGCTGTGCCTGGCGCTGTTTGGCGCCGTGCCGCGGCTGAACAATACCGGCCGCGATGCCAAGGTTCCGGACGCTGATGGCGAAATCGGCACCGGCGACCCGCGGACCCTGCTGCGTCGTGGCACCGGAGAAGGTTATGCCGAAGTGGATTTCGTCGGCATCGACGGTCGTCGCTATCGCGCGCGCTGGGAGGCCAATCGCGCTCGGGAGAAGGCCGGCGGCAAGCTGCAAGCCAGTCGCCAGAGCCTGCGCGACATCGATCAGGATCAACTGCTGGCCAGCCAGAAAGGCGAGTACAAGACTCAGCTCGAAACCGCGCTGGGCCTGAACTTCGAACAGTTCACCCGCGCCGTGTTGCTGGCCCAGAGCGAGTTCAGTGCATTCCTCAAGGCGGACGACAACGACCGTAGCGAACTGCTGGAAAAGCTCACCGACACCGCGCTCTACACCCGCCTCGGTCGCCGCGCCTTCGACAAGACCAAAGAAGCGCGCGAAGCCCACAAGCTGTTGCAGGACCAGGCCACCGGGGTCACGCCACTGTCGCCTGAAGCCCGGGCCGAGCTCGATGAGCGCTTCAATGACGCGCAGCAGCAACTCAAGACCCAGCAGGCGCAGCTCAAGCAATTGGAGCTGCAACACACCTGGCTCAAGGATTTGCGTCAGTTGCAGGACGCGCAACAGAGCGCCTCCGAGCAACTGCAGTCCGCCCAACAACACTGGGACAGCCTGGCCGGCGAGCGCTTGAAGCTGACCCGTCTGGAGCAATTGGCCCCGCAACGGCACCAATTCGCGCGCAAGACCGAATTGACCGCCCAGCTCACACCGCTGGCGGCGCAGATTCAGCAGCATATTCAACAGCAGACTGAACTGAACGCGCGTCAGGCCAGGCTCGAACTCAGTCTGAGCGCCGCGCAAACGGCACTGGTCCAAGCGCAGAGCCAACACAGCAACAGCGCGCCACTGCTGCGTCAGGCTTTCGAAGAGCAAAGCACCCTCGCCCGCCTGGTCAAGGACGCCAGCCTCAGCGCCGACCTCAAGCAGCAGGCGGAACTGGCCTGCACGCAGGGCCAAAGCACGATTCAGGGCTTGCTTGACCAGCAGAAACAAGTCGCAGAACGGTTGCGGCAAATTGCCGGTGAGCTTGAGAAAAGCACTCATCTGGCGCCGCTGAGCGATGCCTGGAACGCCTACCGTGATCGTCTGCAACAACTGATGCTGATCGGCAATCGCCTGAACAAGGGCCAGTCCGAACTGGCCGCCCTGGAGCAAAGCGCCACCCGCGCCGCCGAGGATCTGGCCACCCAGCGCCAGAGCCTTGAGCTGCTGTACAAAGAGGCCGGCGCCGAACCTGAAGCGGTGGCCGAGCAGATTCAGATCCTCGGCAGCCTGCTACAGGACAACCGCAAACAACTGCGGGCCATTGAAGAGCTGACGCGGCTGTGGGCCAGCCAGCAGGAACTGGACAAACGCGGCGCCGAGTTGCAGCAGCGCCAACTCGCCGCTCAGCAAGAGCGTGATCGTCTGACCCAGGACGGCGTGAAAACCAAAGCCGAATTGACCGTTGCCGAACAGACCCTGACCGTCACCCGCGAACTGCTGGAACGTCAGCGCCTGGCACGCAGTGCCAGCGTCGAAGAGCTGCGTGCACAACTGCTGGACGATCAGCCGTGCCCGGTTTGTGGCAGCCCGGACCATCCTTATCATCAGCCCGAAGCCTTGCTGCAAAGCCTCGGTCGGCACGATGAAAACGAACAGGCCAACGCCCAGAAAGCCGTTGACCTGCTCAAGGAAAAACTCACCGATCTGCGCGCCGAAGTCGGTGGCCTGATTGCTCAGCAAAAGGAATTGCTGCAACAGCAAGAACAACTCGCCACTCAGCAACAGAGCCTGGCACCGAGCCTGGAAGCGCACCCTCTGTCTGCTCAACTGTTGGCCCAGGACGCAGACAAACGCGATGCCTGGCTGACCCAACAAAGCAGCCAGTTGAACCAGAGCATCACCCAGGACGAACAGCGGCAAACCGCCCTGCTCACCCTGCAACAAGATGCCGCGCGACTGGCGCAACAACTGCGCAGCGCCGAAGCGGCGAACCAACAGGCGACACAACACCTGCTCAACCAGCAAAGGGAGTTGAGCAGCGATCGCCAACGCCTGGACGAAGAGCTGAGCGCGTTCAGCAGCCTGCTGCCAGCCCAGACGCTGGAAGCGCTGCGCAACGAACCCGCCGCGACTTTCATGCAGCTTGACCAGCAGATCGCCCAGCGCCTGCAACAACTCGAGCAGCAGCGCGATGAACTCGGCGAGCAACAACAACGCCAGCAGACGCTGGACAAAGAACAGGACCGCCAGCAGACCCGCACCCAGCAACTGGACGCCGCGCAGCAGCAGTTCAGCGCGTTGGCCGGGCAACAACAGGCTTGCCAGGAAAAACTGACGCAACTGCTGGGCGAACACGCCAGCGCCGAACAATGGCAACAGCAACTGGATCAGGCCGTCGAGCAGGCACGCAATGCCGAAGCGACGGCCAATCAGGAACTGCAAAGCGTGCGCACGGGGCTGGTGCAACTGGCCGCCGAACTCAAGGCGCAACAGGAACGTGCGCAAGCCCTGGAAAGCGAAGACCGCGAGCTGAGCAGCAAGATCGCCGACTGGCGCGCGCAGCATCCGGAGCTGGACGACGGTGGGCTGGAAGCGCTGCTCGGTGTCAACGACCAACAGTTCAGCGAGCTGCGTCAACGATTGCAGCAAAGCGAACAAGACATCGCGCAAGCCAAGGTGCTGTTGCAGGAGCGGGATCAGCGCTTGCGCGATCATCAGGCGCAGCACAACGGCAACCTGGACGCCGGACAACTGGCCACGGCACTGGCCGAGCTGCAAAACCTGTTCGCCGCCAGCGAGCATCGCTGCGCCGAATTGCGTGCTGAACAAACCGAAGATCAGCGTCGACAAAACGCCAATCAGGCGCTGACGCAGCAGATCGCCGACGCCTATGCCGAGTACCAGCGCTGGGCGCGCTTGAGTGCGCTGATCGGTTCGGCCACCGGCGACACCTTCCGCAAAATCGCCCAGGCCTACAACCTCGACCTGCTGGTGCATCACGCCAACGTCCAGTTGCGGCAACTGGTGCGGCGCTATCGCCTGAAACGGGGCGGCAGCATGCTCGGGTTATTGGTGATGGACACCGAGATGGGCGATGAACTGCGCTCGGTGCATTCGCTGTCCGGTGGCGAGACGTTCCTGGTGTCGCTGGCGCTGGCGCTCGGTTTGGCATCGATGGCATCGAGCACGCTGAAAATCGAATCGCTGTTCATCGACGAAGGCTTCGGCAGCCTCGACCCCGAATCCCTGCAACTGGCCATGGACGCCCTCGACGGCCTGCAAGCGCAGGGACGCAAGGTCGCGGTGATTTCCCACGTACAGGAAATGCATGAACGGATTCCGGTGCAGATCCAGGTCCACCGCCAGGGCAACGGCCTGAGTACCCTGGAGGTAAAATGATCACGCTGTATTCGTTCCGCCGCTGCCCCTACGCCATGCGCGCTCGCATGGCCCTGCGTTATTCGGGGGTTGCGGTGAATATCGTCGAGGTCAGCCTCAAGGCCAAACCGGCCGAAATGCTCGCACTGTCAAGTAAAGGCACGGTGCCGGTGCTGAGCGTGGACGGCCGGGTGATCGATGAAAGCCTGGAAATCATGCGCTGGGCGCTGGCGCAGAACGACCCGCAGGACTGGTTGCTCAAGGATGACCCTGTCGGGCAGCGATACATCGCCGGGCTGATCGAAGAAAACGATGAGGTGTTCAAGGTGCACCTCAATCGCTACAAATACGCCGAACGATATCCTGAGCAGCCAATGACGTTTTATCGCGCCGAGGGCGAGGTGTTCTTGCGCAAGCTGGATCAATTGCTGGAGGGGCGCGCCTACTTGCTGGGCGAGCACCCGAGCCTGGCGGATGTCGCCTTGATGCCGTTCGTGCGGCAATTCGCCCATGTGGATCGCGAGTGGTTCGGGCAAACGCCTTATGTGCGATTGCAGGGCTGGTTGCAGCGCTTTCTGGAATCGGATCTGTTCACCGGTGTGATGCAGAAGCAGCCTTTGTAGCAGCTGCCGAGCGTGCGAGGCTGCGTTCGGCTGCGTAGCAGTCGTAAACTCGGCTGATGCGGTCTGAGTGATGCACCGCAAGCTCTAGTTTTACGACTGCTTCGCAGCCGAACGCAGCCTTCGGCAGCTGCTACAGGTGTGGGTGTGTGCAGGTAAGGGAATCAAGCCAACACTTCACACATCCCCAACGCCGAGCAATCCACCTGGAATGGCCCGAAAAATTCGCCATTGGATTTGCTCGGCGGATTACCCACCAGCAACTCCAGCGCCTTGGCGGTCTGGATGTTGTGGGCGATGTTGTGGTTGCATTCGATGGCCCGTGCCACCGAGCCCGCCGAGCCCTGCCCGATCCCCAACAACGAAGCGCCATTGGTCATGAACGCCAGAAAGGCGATGACCCAGAGTCTGCGTCCTTTCATGCCCCTGCCACCCCCGCCAAGTCGACGTCATCAACCACCGCGTGTTGAGCGCGGTGTTCGAACTGGATACCGGGATAAGCGACCTGAATCGGTGCTTGAAGGCTGTGTTGCGATTGAGCCGAAAGGCTGACGACCAACACCATGGCCACGTAAAGACCAATGGCCAGGTAGGCGCCGTGTTTGGCAGAAGTGAGGATGGTGCTGGCCATGGTGATCTCCGTGGGCATGTTTCAGTGCCCACAGAATCGATCAAAAAACAGAAGATAACTAGCGACCTTTATGCATAGTAGCTATCAGTTTTATTGATCTTTAACCCAGCGTGTTTCAGTCCTCGATAAAACTCATCAAGCGCTCACGGGCCGCGTCCGGCTCGTTGGGAACGGGCTGGGCAGCCGACAGAATCGGGGTGGAATAGAGAAACAGGAGAACCACTGCCAGACGCATTGCCATGCTGTCGATCCTTATTAGAGAAGGAGTCAAAAAATCAGCGCCAAATTTAAACACATGGCTATGTGATATCAAGCAATACATTGATGGCAATATGATGCTGTCGTAAATGCGTTATGCAGGAGCGACATCACTTCGGGGCTTTTCGACGCCTGTGGGCCGATCGGCAAGTGACTTCGCTCCTGCATAAAGGGTGCAGGGCTGACATTTCAGTGTTGGTTTTTGTGATCCAGCGCGGCGTAGAAGTTGGCGCTCTGTTGCAGGTATTTCTGGGTGTAGCTTTGGGTGTGGGATTTTTTGTCGCTGATTTCAACGTTGGCGCTGGCAGGCAGAGCAACAGTGGCGGAAATAGCGGAAGCGGCGATAACAGAGAAGAGATTGAAGTTCATGGCGGTATTCCTCGATTCAGTTGGCTTGCTTGCCCGGTTGGGCCGTGAAGCAAACTTAACTCCCGAGGGTCGGCGCCTTGAAATGCTTTGTAGCATTAGCCGATATCAGTCTCATTAATAGAAGGTTGCAGGCCCCATCAACCGGGGCCTGCGGCCTATTGACGCAGCAGGAACTTGAGATCGCTCGGGGCATCCATCGGCAGTTTTTGCACGGTTTTGCCCAACAGACCGGTCTTGGCGTCACGCTCGATGACGACAATCTGGTTGCTCTTCTGGTTGGCAATCAGCACGAATTTGCCGCTCGGGTCGAGACTGAACTCGCGCGGGTGATCGCCGTCCACCGAGCGGCGCTGAAGCTCCTTGAGGTGGCCGGTTGCCGGGTCGATGGCGAACACCAGCAACTGATTGGCGGTGCCACGGTTACTGACGTAAAGGAACTTGCCATCGACCGAGGCGTGAAGCGCAGCCGCGGCCTTGCCCGATGTGGGCAGCCCCGCCGCCAGATCGACCAACTGCGTTTGTTCGAGTTGGCCGTCCTTGTAATCGAACACCGCCACCTGCGCGCTCATTTCCATGGTCAGCCAGGCGTGCTTGCCATCGGCGCTGAACAGTAAATGTCGCGGCCCGCTGCCGGGGGGCAACGGGACGGACGCGGGTTTGGCGGCAGTCAACGGCAGTTCCGGATTGGCCTTGGGGTCGAAGCGATAGATAAAGATCTTGTCCGCGCCCAGGTCATTGGAAAACACGTATTGACCATCCGGCGAAGAGATCGCCGAATGCACGTGCGCCGACATCTGCCGCTCGGGGTCGATCCGGCTGGACGGATGACCGCTCATCTGCACGACAGGTTTCAGCTTGCCATCGGGGCTCACCGGTAACACCGCCAGGGTACCACCCGGGTCTTCAGCCACCGAGTAGTTGCTGACAAACAGATGGCTGGCATCACCGCTGATGCTCGAATGGGTCGGCTCGTTGCCCAGGGTTTGCATCTGGTTGATCAGGCTCAGCTCATGGGTTTTCGGATCGATTGCGTAACTGCTGACGCGCCCTACCGGATCGGCCTGCCCCGGGCCGTTTTCGTTGACCGCGAACAAGCGACGTTGATCCTTGGACACGGTCAGCCAGGACGGGTTGGCGCTCTTCACCACTTGCAGCGGCTTGGCATCGATCTGCCCGGTGCGGCTGTCGAAGTTAAGGCGATAAATCCCCTGGCTCTGGCCGGCGGTGTACGACCCCACCAGCAATTCGTAGTTGTCGACCGGCGCCGCCTGCACGCCCATAGCACCGACGCTGCCGGCGATCAACAGTGGCCAGAAGTTACGCATCCTCATTCGTTTCGTCCTCGTCATCCTGACCACCAAACGCTTCCATAGGCACCAGACGGTGTTCACCGGAATCACCGGTGATGATCCAGCTCTTCAAATCGGGATCGAAAGTCGCCGCCTTGATCTGCGCCATGCTGAACTCCCAGCGCTTGAGCGCCCGACCGTCCATGCATTCGATGTGCAGGTTATCGTCTTCATCGAGAGAGAAGTCGAAAGCGTGCAGCCCGTCGATCTCCAGCATGTCGCAATGTTCGAGGGCGTTGAGCAAGGTGTCGTTTACGGCAGTCATGGCAGTCAATCTTTGAATGGGAAAGGGCAATGATAGCTCATCACACCGCAATGATCGTTCCCACGCTCCGCGTGGGAATGCCTCAACGGACGCTCTGCGTTCGGCTGTTGATGTGACGCGGAGCGTCACGGGTTGCATTCCCACGCAGAGCGTGGGAACGATCAGTTACAGCGGACCGAGCCAATCAGTTGTGGGCGGCTAGAGAGCATCACGCGATGGTTTGCCATCGACCAGGCGCTGGATGCGCAAAGGATTGCCATTCTTCAACGCGTCCGGCAGCAGGCTATCGGGGTAGTTCTGGAAGCACACCGGGCGCAGGAAACGGTCGATGGCCAGGGTGCCCACCGAAGTGCCGCGCGCATCGGAAGTCGCTGGATACGGTCCGCCATGGACCATCGAATCGCAGACTTCCACACCGGTCGGATAACCGTTGAGCAAGATCCGCCCGACCTTCTGCTCCAACAAGGGCGTCAGCTCGCCGAAGCGTTCGAAGTCCGCCGGCTCACCGATAATCGTTGCCGTCAGTTGCCCGTGCAGGCCGTTCAGCGCAGCACTGAGTTGCGCCTGATCCGCCACTTCAACAAACACCGTGGTCGGGCCAAACACTTCCTCTTGCAGCACTTCATCGCCATCGAGCAACAGACTCACATCCGCCTTGAACAATTGCGGCTGCGCCTGATTGCCTTGTTGCGGATTACCGGCCAAGTGCTCGATTTTCGGATGCGAAAGAAGCTTGTGCAGGCCTTTGCCATAGCTGCTCAAGGTGCCGGCGTTGAGCATGGTTTGCGCCGGCTGATCGCCGATCAGCCCGGCCACCTGCTGCACGAACGCACTGAACTGCGGCGAACGAATGCCGATCACCAGCCCCGGATTGGTACAGAACTGCCCGCAGCCCTGCACCACTGAAGCCGTGAGGTCACGGGCGATGCTTTCAGCACGAGTATCCAGCGCCTGCGGTAACACGATCACCGGGTTGATGCTCGACATCTCGGCGAACACCGGAATCGGCTGCGGCCGTGCCGCGGCCATGTCGCACAGCGCCCGACCGCCTTTCAGTGAACCGGTAAAACCGACCGCCTGAATCGCCGGGTGCTTGACCAGCGCTTCCCCTACTCCACCGCCGTAGATCATGTTGAACACACCGGCCGGCATGGCGGTTTTTTCAGCGGCGCGAATCACCGCGTCAGCCACCCACTCTGCGGTTGCCATATGGCCGCTGTGGGCCTTGAACACCACCGGGCAGCCGGCGGCCAAGGCCGAAGCGGTGTCACCGCCAGCCGTGGAAAACGCCAACGGAAAGTTACTCGCGCCAAACACCGCCACCGGCCCCAGACCTATACGGTACTGACGCAGGTCCGGACGCGGCAGTGGCTGGCGTTCCGGCAGCGCCAGATCGATCCGCGCGCCATAGAAATCACCACGCCGCAGCACCTTGGCGAACAGACGCATCTGGCCGCTGGTGCGCCCACGCTCACCTTGAATCCGCGCCGCCGGCAACGCGGTTTCGCGGCAGACCACGGCCACGAACTCATCGCCAAGGACGTCCAGTTCATCGGCAATCGTGTCCAGAAATTGCGCACGGCGCTCGGCGCTCAGGCTGCGATAGGCCGGGTAAGCGGCGGCAGCAGCCTTCGCGGCGGCGTCGACCTCTGCAACGGTGGCCTGGTAGAAATCGTGGGGCAAGGCCTCGCCAGTGCTGGCATCGACGCTTTGCAGTTTGACGGTGCCGGCAGCGCTGCGCTCACCGCCAATGTAGTTGTGACCAAGAATCCGGGTCATGGGTGTCTCCTTAAAGTGTGCCGACGGTGCCGGGTTCGAACGCTGCTTCAACCGGTGCGATGCCGTTGATCAAGGGTGCGCCGAACTCGGCCTGGCTGATCTCGAACACATCACCCGGCCGGGTACGGATGCCATCGGCGAAGGACAGGGTCGCGGTGCCAAAGAAGTGGATGTGCACGTCGCCGGGGCGTAGGAACTGGCTGTACTTGAAATGGTGATACTCGAGGTTTTCCAGGCTGTGACACATGTTGGCTTCGCCACTGAGGAACTCGTTCTGCCACAGCACTTCGCCGTCGCGCAGGATGCGACTGGTGCCTGCCAGGTGTTGCGGCAGTTCGCCGACCCGAAGCTCCGGGCCATAGCTGCAACTGCGCAGTTTCGAATGGGCCAGGTAAAGGTAATTCTTGCGTTCCATCACGTGATCGGAGAACTCGTTACCCACCGCAAAACCGAGGCGATACGGTTTGCCGTCGTGGCCGATGACATAGAGGCCGCTGAGCTCGGGCTCTTCCCCGGCATCTTCAGCAAAGGGCGGTAGCGGGAAAGGCTTGCCCGGTCGCACGACGATGCTGCCATCGCCCTTGTAGAACCATTCCGGTTGCACGCCGGCCTGGCCGGCTGCAGGTTTACCGCCCTCCACACCCCACTTGAAGATGCGCATGGTGTCGGTCATCGCCGCTTCATCGCCGGCCTGCTGATGCATTTTGTCCCGAGCCGAGGCGCTGCCCAAATGAGTCAGGCCGGTGCCGCTGACCAGCGTATGCGCCGGGTCCGGGTGATCCAGCGGCGGCAGGATGCGTAGCTTGGCCAGCAGCTCGGCATAGTTGTGGCTGATGCCCAGCCCCAGGGTTTGAACCTGTCGCTCAAGACTGGTGCCCGCCTCGATCGCCGCCAGCGCCAGATCCCGCACCGTATGCGCATCCTGCACTTCACGCACCAGACCGTCTTCGACCACGCCGACGCGGCGTTCGCCATTACTCAATTCGAACTGAACTAAACGCATGAACCTTCTCCTGTTAATGCAAAACTTGTTGGCCAATCTCGCGTCAGGTACGGGTAGCACCGCGGGCACTTGCCGCGAACTGGTCGGCCGGCAGCACATGCTTGCGTTCCAGCAGGCGATACACCACGCCGGTCAGGACCAGACCGAACACCATCACGCAGGACAGGAAATACAGCCCCGACGCCAGGTTGCCGGTGTACTCCTTCAGCGCACCAATCACGAACGGGCCGATGTAGCCGCCGAGGTTGCCCACCGAATTGATCAACGCGATTCCTGCCGCCGCACTGGCGCCGGCGAAGAAGCGCCCCGGCAAGGTCCAGAACACCGCCGTGCAGGAAAACAGCGCGAACGCCACCAGGCACAGCGCCGCCAGTTGCAGCACCGGTACCGATAGCCAGGCGCTGAGGAACAGGCCGATGGCACCCAACACATACAGCACCGCCAGATGACCGTAGCGATCATTCAGGCGGTCGGAACTGCGCGGAATGATCAGCAAACCGATGATTCCGAAGATGTACGGCACCGATGACACGAACCCGGTCACCAGGTCCGTGCCACCGAACTGCTTGATCAGCGTCGGCAGCCACAAACCGAGGCCATAGATGCTCAAGGTCACCGGCAGATAGAACAGCGCCAGCAGCAACACCCGTTTGTCCTTCAGTGCATGCAACGGATTGCCGTGGCAGGTCTGGCCATACTCGGCGAGGTCTTTTTTCAGTTCCCCGGTCAGCCAGTCTTTCTCGGATTGATCCAGCCATTTCACTTGGTCCGGGCCGTCCGGCAAGTAGCGCAGCACCGGCCAGGTCAGCAGGATCGCTGGCGTACCGATGACGATGAACAGCCACTGCCAGCCGTGCAGGCCAAGCGTGCCGTCCATACCGAGCAAACCGCCGGACACCGGGCCGGTGATCATCATGGCGATGGGTTGGGAAAGGATGAACAGCCCGAGGATCTTGCCGCGATGGCGAATCGGGAACCATTGGGTGATGTAGTACAGCACGCCTGGAAAGAACCCGGCTTCGGCCGCGCCGAGCAGAAAACGCATCACATAGAAGCTGTTCGGGCCCTGGACGAACGCCATGCCGATGGTGATAGCGCCCCAGGTGACCATGATCCGCGCAAACCAGCGTCGGGCGCCGAAGCGGTCGAGCATCAGGTTGCTGGGGATCTCCAGCAGAAAGTAGCCAATGAAGAAAAGCCCGGCACCAAATCCGTAAGCCGCATCACCGATGCCGACGTCGGCGCCCATGTGCAGCTTGGCGAACCCCACGGCGGAGCGATCCACATAGGCGATCAGGTACAGCAGGATCAGGAAGGGAATCAGTTTCAACGTGATGCGACGGATAAGCCGCAATTCCTGGCTCATGAGTTCGGTCTCCGATTGTTGTTGTTATAGAACCTCGGGGGACGCCTCTCGCGGAAAACCATCAGGGCCATCCCTCCGTTGAAAACGACTATATAGTATTACTATTTAACCAACAACACTTCCAAACAGCCGAAATTGCGCTTATGTTACGCCACAGCTCGAACAATATAGTCATACAATAAGAGAACCGATCATGACTGATAAGAAACCCACCCTGCGCTCCGCCCAATGGTTTGGCACTGCCGACAAGAACGGCTTCATGTACCGCAGCTGGATGAAGAATCAGGGCATCGCCGACCATCAGTTCCACGGCAAGCCGATCATCGGCATTTGCAACACCTGGTCGGAACTGACCCCGTGCAACGCGCATTTCCGCCAGATCGCGGAGCACGTCAAACGCGGGGTGATCGAAGCCGGTGGCTTTCCTGTGGAATTCCCGGTGTTCTCCAACGGCGAATCGAACCTGCGCCCCACCGCCATGCTCACCCGTAACCTGGCGAGCATGGACGTCGAGGAAGCCATTCGCGGCAACCCGATCGATGGCGTGGTACTGCTCACCGGTTGCGACAAAACCACTCCGGCGCTACTGATGGGCGCGGCCAGTTGCGACGTGCCGGCGATCGTCGTCACCGGTGGACCGATGCTCAACGGCAAGCACAAGGGCCAGGACATTGGTTCAGGCACGGTGGTGTGGCAGCTCAGCGAACAGGTCAAGGCTGGCACGATCACCCTTGATGATTTCCTCGCGGCCGAGGGTGGCATGTCCCGTTCCGCCGGGACCTGCAACACCATGGGCACCGCCTCGACCATGGCTTGCATGGCCGAAGCGCTGGGCACGTCCCTGCCCCACAACGCGGCGATTCCGGCAGTCGATGCGCGCCGTTATGTGTTGGCGCACATGTCGGGTATGCGTGCGGTGGAGATGGTTCGCGAGGATTTGAAGCTGTCGAAAATCCTCACCAAGGAAGCCTTCGAAAACGCCATCCGGGTGAACGCTGCCATCGGCGGTTCGACCAACGCGGTGATCCACTTGAAAGCCATCGCCGGACGCATCGGTGTCGAACTGGACCTGGACGACTGGACCCGCATCGGTCGCGGCATGCCGACCATTGTCGACCTGCAACCGTCCGGGCGCTTCCTGATGGAAGAGTTCTACTACGCCGGTGGCTTGCCTGCAGTGCTGCGTCGCCTGGGCGAAGCCAACCTGATTCCGAACCCGAACGCCCTCACCGTCAACGGCAAAACCCTCGGTGAAAACACCAAGGACGCGCCGATCTACGGCCAGGACGAAGTGATCCGCACCCTCGACAACCCGATCCGCGCCGACGGCGGCATCTGCGTGTTGCGCGGCAACCTGGCGCCACTGGGTGCGGTGCTCAAGCCCTCTGCGGCGAGTGCCGAGCTGATGCAACATCGCGGGCGCGCGGTGGTGTTCGAGAATTTCGACATGTACAAGGCGCGGATCAACGATCCGGAACTGGACGTGGACGCCAACTCGATTCTGGTAATGAAAAACTGCGGGCCGAAGGGTTATCCGGGCATGGCCGAAGTCGGCAACATGGGCTTGCCGGCCAAGCTGCTGGCCCAGGGTGTGACGGATATGGTGCGGATTTCCGACGCACGCATGAGCGGCACGGCGTACGGTACCGTGGTGTTGCATGTGGCACCGGAAGCCGCCGCCGGCGGGCCTTTGGCGGCAGTGAAGGAAGGCGACTGGATCGAGCTCGATTGCGCCAGTGGACGTTTGCATCTGGACATTCCGGATGCCGAACTGGCCGCGCGCATGGCCGATCTGCAACCGCCACAACAGTTGCTGGTGGGCGGCTATCGCCAGCTGTACATCGACCATGTGCTGCAGGCGGATCAGGGCTGCGACTTCGACTTCCTCGTCGGTTGTCGTGGAGCCGAGGTGCCGCGTCACTCTCACTGACCCTCTGGATTCTGTAACCACAGTAGAACCTGTGGCGAGGGAGCTTGTCGGATCGCCGCACCGTCCCGTTGGGCTGCGAAGCGGCCCCAATACAGGCAGTCGCGATTTGTCAGGCAGACCGTGCCGGCCGATTTGCGACTGCTTCGCAGCCGAGCGGGACGGTGCGGCGATCCGACAAGCTCCCTCGCCACAATGATTGTGCCCGCCACGCCTGCTATCATGCGCAGCACCCCATCGCACAGGACCGCGCCGTTCCCCATGGATTACCGCAAACCCTCCGACCGCAAAAGCATGCACTCGCGCATCGTCCAGGAATTGGGCATGCAGATTGTCTCGGGACGCTTCAAACCGGACGACAAACTGCCCGCCGAAGCCCTGTTGTGTGAGGAATACGCGGTCAGCCGGCCAGTCCTGCGCGAAGCGACCCGAGTGCTGGTTGCCAAGGGCCTCGTGTATTCCCGTCCGCGGGTCGGCACCGTGGTCAAGCCGCGCCGGGAGTGGCACATGCTCGACCCGGACGTGCTGCACTGGCTGATGCAAAGCAGCCCGCAGAATGAGTTCTTCAGCCTGCTGACCAGCGTGCGCAGCATCATTGAACCGGCCGCTGCAGCCCTGGCCGCGCAGTTCGCCACCGACGCAGACATCGCCTCCATCGGTGAAGCCTACCAACGCATGGAGTCAGCACCGACGCCTGAAGCCTTGTTGCAGCCGGACCTGGATTTCCACAGCCGCATCGCCGACGCGACCCACAACGACTTGCTGGCGAACCTGTGCAACATGTTGTCGGTGGCGATTGCAGAAGCCTTGAAACACTCCAACCAACGGCCGAACCTGCATGAACTGGCGTTGCCTCGGCATAAGGCGATTCTCACGGCTATCGAGAATCGCGATGCGCTGGGTGCGCGGCATGCGACGTTGGTGCAACTGGACGATGCGCGTAACGCGCTGAATGTGGTGCTCGGCACCGATCCCGCATAACCACCACAATTCCCCTGGGCTCATTGCCACCACGTAGTCATCACTTAGATCATCGAATTGTCGGATCTGCGGTATCCCGTTACCGCACATCCATTCCGGCCTCGCCTTACTTTGCGTGACTCAACCCATGCAAAGGATTGCATCATGCCGATACCTGCATCCCCCCCTGCCACGGCGGACATGACCGATATCATCGCGCACGCCGTCAGCGCCCGCTTCAGCTCCCGCCCCACCCTGCGCTCGGAAACCGCTCGCCTGCTCAAGGACGGCGTACTGGAAAAATACCCGCAACTGGACTTCGACCCTGAGCGAACCAAAATCGCGCAGCCGATTCCCAACGGGGCCTGGCGCCTCACGTTACTGCTGGACCTGGTACTGGATTATCTGGCCAGCGGCACACCTGTCGATTTCAGCGAGCGGTTCGGTCGTGCCTGCTTTCTGACCAACCGTGCGCCCGCGCAACTGACTGTCGGCAAAACCACATCACGCCTGCCTGATCTCCAGGTGATTGCGGGGGTCATCCTTGAGCTGCCCGACTTGCTGCACATCGGGTTTCAGGAATCGCTGACCCTTTACTGGAACCAGAAGGACGAGGCCGGCGTCAGCCGCTGGCAATGGCTGGGAAACTTGCTGGCCGGTGTCCTGCAGACATCCGCGACCCGCCTGTCGAAAAGCAACCCGGTACAGGCCGGGATTCTCACGGAACTGGCCAGTTACCCGGACAACCTGCAGCGAATCCAGCAGCCCCGGTCAAAAGGCCCGATACAAGCCTGCACCCTGCAAACCACCCTGACCAAAGGTGACGTGTCGATTACGCTGCAGGCCTCCGAGCTCCTGGTGACTTGTGGTGAAACCCATTTGTTGTGCAGCGTGACCGGCAAAATCGAGCCCTTCTCTTCCCTGGAAGCTTTCGGCCTGGCTTGGGGCGCACGGTTTCAGCGGGCATACAAAGCTGATGTCATCACCTGGAAGCGGTTTGAGCCGGACGGCAACATCTTTGACATTCAGGCTGCCCTGCTCCTGAACCGGCAACTGGAAGATCTGGCTGCGCTCAAATTGCCTGCCAGCCAGGGCCTGGGCGAGTTGGCGAAACACGTTGATGCGATCACCGAAGTCGCCACGCTGTTCATCGACAGCCAGCCGGTCGATGCCGTTTTTCAACCGATACAGGCATCGATTCCCGAGTGGTTGCAAGCAGCGACACCCACTGACCGCATGGCCTATCGCAAGCACGTCCTGGCCATGGCCAGCGTCAAGCAACAGACTCAGGGGCGCACCTTCAACGATGGCATCGACGACCTTCGTACGTTTGCCCGAAAAGCCTTGCACAAGCAGATGCAGGAAGATTATCCGCTGGCGCCCGGTTACAACTCCGACGAGCTGGAACTGACCTTTCATGTCCCTGTCGGTGACCTCGGCAGCGGCTACATCGAAACCGTCAAAATGACCCTGACCGAGCTGGCGATCAACAATCTCGCCGCAAAACCCAAGGGCCGCATGACTGTCCGCCACACGGGAGATCAACTGATTCAGCAGTGGACTACCGACGCCTATCTGCTGGACCTGGTGAGCCGGGTCAATGTCGGCCAGCACTATCCCGAACTGATCGAAACCTTGCTGCTCGGCGAGACCGACGACGCACGGGAGCGGGAACGATTGTTCGCGCTGGAACTGTCGGTTCATCTCCCCCTGCTGGCCCTCGAGCATTCGATCAAGGGTGAGCACGGGTTCACCCATCTGGGGTATCGCTATGTCGATGCGTTGATGAGTCGCACCGCCGCCGAACGGGTCGTCGATGAACAGGCCGTGGTCATCCGGCCCCTGGCGTTCCAACGCAAGGACGGCGCCGACTGTGATGTGGCCGCCAACATGTTCATCATCGAGCCCAAAGACTTGCAGGCCAGTGGTCCGCATATCCTCTATCGCCCGTTGTACACCCCGTCACTGCAGCAATACGCCGCTCGCAGCGACTTGCTCAAAGCGATCGCGCAACAGGGCGCGCTGCAAACCAGCGTGCTGACCTGGCTCCCGGACCGCGCACGTCCGGTTTACGACAACAACGGTTTCAACGAACCGCATATCAACCACTTTCACATCGGCGACGAGTTCTCACCGCCCGACAAGCCGAAACCGGCGATTCTGGCAGGCGACGAAGCTGCGGCCCGGTGGCTCAGTGCAGTGGAGGAAGGTCGATTGCCGGCCAGCCTGTTCGCCAGCAACGCCCGGGCGCTGGCCGATCTGGCTGACAGGCAATCGGTGTCCAATGCCGAAAGCCGTTGGGCGATCATCCTTGAGGGTGGCTGGCTGGTCTTTAACAACCTGGTACTGCCGCTGTTGCGCGGCCCGGCAATGCTGGTGGGCTGGATGCTGCAAATCACCCATAGCCTGATCAACGACCTGCCCGCACTGGACAGTGATGACCCAACTACCCGGAATCTGGCCTGGATCGATGTGCTCTTGAACATCGGCCTGCTCCTTTTGCATGTCGCACGAACTCAAGGTGAACGGCCTGCACTCGCGCCAGAGCGCATGGGCGAAGACGCTCAGGTGACCCTCGATCCGCTGCGCCGTCTGTTGCCACTGGACTTGCTGCATCCCGAGACAACCATCACTCAAGAAACACCCGGACTGCCCTCCGAACCGCCGGGCAGTGGCAATACGTTGCTGGATTTCAACCTGTCGACCGCTCGGGACTCGACCTCGGCGCGGCTGTTCAACAAGCTGCAGGCGGTCAAGGTTGCATGGCCCGCGTCTCTGCCAGAGCCTGTTGCAACCGGTCCGTTCAAGGGGCTGTACCGGATCGACAACAAATGGCACGTCACGGTCGCCGGCCTGCTGTTTCGCGTGAGTGTCGTGCCCGGTTTCGGTGAGGTCTACCTGGTGCATCCCGAGCATCCCGACCATCCGGGCATCAAGCTCAAAACCGATGGATACGGCCGGTGGACGCTGGATCAAGGGCTGAAACTGCTCGGCGGAGGACGTAACGCCAGGCGGGATGCCCTGCGCGAGAGCAAACAGCAACGCATCAGCCTGCTTGAACTGAACCACCAGGAATTTTTGCAGCAACAGACGCAGGTGCAAAAACGCGTTGATATCGCGGAAAAACTGATGGAGCTGAAAACAAACGACCCCGCCAGCAGCGAGCAGGATCGCGCGACTTTTCGCCAACGGTTCGCGGACGAGCTGGACAAACAGAGCGAAACCTATGTCACGGCGCTTGCCGAAATCCGCGAAAAAAGCGCTCTGAGCAAATCTGATCCCGATCCAAACCTGCAGCGCAGCCTGCTGGAGAATCTCATCAACAACGCGCGCAAACGTGTGGTCATTGCCGACCGGGAACGGGAAGCCACCAATCGAACTTACGCGGACTTGACCCGCGGTATCGAACACTTGCGCGAAGCAATCAAGGACAAGGGCAACGTCGTACTGGATCGATACTTCGAATTCATGCGCAGGACCTCCGAAGTCAACGAGACCATGATCAAGTTCTACGAAGAAGCAGAGAGCCGACTTGCGGAGCTTAAACACTTGTCTCGCCTGGGCTTGGAGGACTGGAAACGGTTGACCGACAATCGCTCCGATAATGAATTGACCGCATTGCGAGTCAAATCCTACCAACTGAGCATCTTGCGTATTCTCAGCCTGAAGGGACTGGGTAGCGCCACCATGGCCCCACTCGAACGCGCGCTCGATCCCCTGATGTTGCTGTCTCGCTCCCATTCCGAACTGCAAACTTCTCGCACTTATAACAATAGCGATCGGATCGCCGTTCTGGACAACCTGGTCGATCACTACCGCAAAGCACTGGACGGGCTTGAAAGTATCGGCATCTTCAATGCCGAAGAATTACAGCCGGCGGCCTTCAATCGCCTGCGAGAGATCATCGGTGAACTGCGCCTCGATGCCGAGCGACGTCTGGCCGACGACCTTCAAAATCTCCCGCAACCTTCGGTCTCCGAGCCCGGTCCGTCTTCACCCGGAGCCAGCAAGCCCCCGATCCAGCGCCCCTCTTCATGGGCCAGTCGCAAGCGGGTCATCAAAACCGCCAAGGGCACTCTGATCGGTGATATTCGCCCCCGCGTGGCTAACCAGGGCGGAGACATTGTTGATATCAACGGTCCACTCGAAGATGCACCACTGGCTTCGTTCCATGAACATGAACCGAATGTCTGGGTAGAAATGATCGAGGTCAGGCAGCCCGCACCCAAGGCCTCCGCGCACTCCTACGCACAGCTCAAAGGGGATGCCCGCAAGGCCATCGCCAATGTCGACAAGCAGGTAAGGAAAATCGAGGGTTACGCGCAACGCGCAAGCTCACCCAAGGAAATTGAAGAACAATTGCAACGCGAAGCACAAAAGCTGACCGGGTATGCCGAGGGCCTGGAACACCATGAGGCACCCTCGCCAAACCGGGAACAAGATGCCTCGTTAATCCGCGATTTACGCGATCACGCGCGAGCCCTCGACAGTAAGGCATCGGAACTGCGCATCCGCATGACACTGGCCCAGCCCCCCAGCAGTGAGGGTGTGGAGTTTCTGTTACGGTGCAAGGAGGTTTACCCGCGCATGATCGGCAATCGCGTACAACTGAAAACCGGACGTAAAGACTTCATGCAGGAGTACGTCCTGTTGAACAAAGACGATCAACCCTGGGGGTACGCGCATTTCCACTATGAGCGCTTCGATGATGCCAAGACGCAATATACCCAGGCCCATCTGAAAACCAGGGAACAACGCTTCGAAACCTACGAATCGGCGATGGCCAAGGCTACAGATCCGAAACAGAAAATCGATATCCACCGCGGGATCATCAGCAAGGAACTGGCCAACAGTGCATTCCTGACGCTACAACCACGCTGAGTGATTCGGTCCCCCATAAAAAAAGCCGCAACCTGAGTTGCGGCTTTTTGGGTCAGGCTGACGCCTAGTGAGCAAACAGCGAGTTGCCCTTCTGCCCCGCCAGTTTCTCTGGCTTGATCAGGAACCGCGCCAGCGCCGGCAGCAGCCACAACGCGCCGAACATGTTCCAGAGCAGCATGAAGGTCAGCATCAGGCCCATGTCGGCCTGGAACTTGATCGCCGAGAAGATCCAGGTGCACACGCCGATTGCCAGGCACAGACCGGTGAACAACACAGCTTTACCGGTGGACTTCAGCGTCTGGTAGTACGCCTCTTGCAGCGACAGGCCGGCACGCAGGAAGCTTTCCAGGCGACTGTAGATGTAGATCCCGTAATCCACGCCGATCCCCACCCCGAGTGCCACCACTGGCAAGGTCGCCACTTTCACACCGATGCCCATGAACGCCATCAGTGCGTTGCCGAGCACCGAGGTCAGCACCAGCGGCAGCACGATGCACAAGGTCGCCGCCCAGGAACGGAAGGTGATCATGCACATGGTCGCGACGCAGATATACACCAGCACCAGAATCGTCAGTTCGGAACGCTTGATCACTTCGTTGGTGGCGGCCTCGATCCCGGCATTACCGGCGGCGAGGAGGAATTCCAGGCCTTCCTTGTTGTTGTCCTTGGCGAAGTCCTGCACCGCATGAACCGCGCGATCCAGGGTTTCGGCCTTGTGATCGTTGAGGAACACCAGCACCGGCGCCAAAGAGCAATTGTTGTTGTACAGACCATCGGCACGGGCGATGGAGTTGTTCAGCACGTCCGGATTGCGCGACAGGGTTTCCCATTTCAGGTTGCCCTCGTTCATGCCCTTGATCATTTGCTTGGACACGGTCACCAGCGAGATCGCCGACTGCACGCCCTCGGTGTTCTGCATCTTCCACATCAGCTCGTCGATCGGTGCCATGGCTTCATAGCGCGAGCACCCTTCAGGCTTGGTCTTGACCATTACCACCAGTACGTCGGAACTGGTGGAGTAGTTGTTGATGATGAAGCTGTTGTCCTTGTTGTAACGCGAGTCCGGACGCAGTTCCGGCGCACCCTGGTCGAGGTCGCCGATTTTCAGGTTCTGGCTGTACCAAAGGCCACCGCCAAAGGCGATCAGCGCCAGGAGAATGGAGACCGGTGCGACTTTCGGGCTGGCAAAGTTCGCCAGCAGGCGCCAGAAGGGATGCTCGCGGTGCGCGTCTTTCTTGCTGCGGTCGACGGCGCGTTTGCTGATACCCACGTAGGAAATAGCTACCGGCAGCAGGATCAGGTTGGTGAATACGATCACCGCCACGCCGATGGACGCGCCGATGGCCAGTTCACGAATCACGCCGATGTCGATGATCAACAGCGTGATAAAGCCCACCGCATCCGCGAGGATCGCGATCATCCCCGGGAGGAACAACTGACGGAATGTTCGCCGCGCCGCAGTCAGTGCGTTGTCCGCCTCGCTGGACTGCAAGGCGATACCGTTGATTTTCTGCACGCCGTGGGAAATCCCGATGGCGAAGATCAGGAACGGCACCAGCATCGAGTACGGATCCAGCCCGAAGCCGAAAAAGTGCATCAAGCCGAGCTGCCAGACCACCGCCACCAGCGTCGTACTCAGTACTGCCACGGTGCTGCGCATGCAGTTGGTGAACCAGTACAGCAGGATCAGGGTGATGACGAAGGCGACGCCGAAGAACATCACCACCATGACCAGCCCGTCGATCAGGTCGCCGACTTTCTTGGCGAACCCGACAATGTGGATCTTCACGTTAGGGTTCTGGGTTTCGAACTTGTTGCGGATCTTGTCTTCAAGTTCATGCGAGAACTTGCGGTAGTCCAGTGCCAGCAACTTGCCCTGGTCTTGCGGGTCCGGATAGGACTCCAGCAGCGGGATGTCGACGATGCTCGACTTGAAGTCGTTGGCCACCAGCCGCCCGACTTGCCCGGACTTGAGCACGTTATTGCGCAGCAGGTCGAGGCTCTGCTGGGAGCCGTTATAGCTCTGGGGAATCACCTCACCACCGGCGAAGCCCTCCTCCGTCACCTCGGTCCAGCGCACGCTCGGGCTCCACAGCGACTTGAGGCCGGAACGGTCGACGCCGGAGATGTAGAACACCTCGTCGTTGATCTGGCGCAGGGTCTCCATGTACTCCTTGGAGAAAATGTCGCCATCGGTGGCTTCAACGGAAATCCGTACAGTGTTGCCCAGGTTCGCCAGATCGTTGCGGTGCTCCATCATCTTTTCAATGAACGGATGCTCGAGCGGGATCATTTTTTCGAAACTGGTGGACGGCCGGATCAGCGTCGCCTGCCAGAACAGGAAAATACTGACCAGCAGGCAGATGACGATCACCGCCGGGCGGTTGTTGAAGATCAGGCGCTCAAGAAACGTCGCCTTGTCCTGATGAGGAGTGCTTAAGGATGTCATAGACCCGCCTTCTTATTATTTGCCCGGCTCATTTGGACGACCCGTTTGTGCCATTCTCTGCGCCCGTTGGCGAGGTGACGCGCACGCCGCCCTGGCCTGCCAGAATCAGATTACCGTTACCCGCCGCCGTGACCGACGAGACGGAAATGCGATCGGGACGGTTGAACACGCTGAAGGTCTCGCCGTCGTCGCTGCTGCGAATGACACTGCCGCCATTGCCGACGATCACGATGGAACCGTCGTCGAGCAACGTGGCGCCGGACAGGCCGAATTCCAGCGCACCGCGTGCAGCCTTGAGTTCGACCTGCTCCCAGGTGGTGCCGAAATCCGTGGAGCGGTAGAGATTGCCCCTCAAGCCGTAGACCAGCAGCGTGGCCGGTTGCGCGGTGCCGATGACGCCGAACAGCGAGCCCTCGTAGGGGCCTTCAAGCTTTTCCCAGGTCTGCCCTTCATCGGCGGAACGGAACATGCTGCCCTGCTCGCCGACGATGAAAATGCCGGAATCCTTGACTGCAGCTATGGCGTTGAGGTGGTACTGGTCTTCGTTGGCCAGGCGATCGCTGACGTCTTCCCAGTTTTTGCCACCGTCGGTGGTTTCCAGCAAGGCACCGTAGGCGCCCACGGCATAGCCGCTGTTGACGTCCTTGAACCAGACGTCGAGCAGCGGCGATTCGCGGCGCAGGTCTTCGAATTGCTTGGTCCAGGTGACACCGCCGTCTTCACTGGCGAGGATCTGCGCGTCATGGCCGACGGCCCAACCGTGCTTGTCATCGACAAAAAATACCGCTGTCAGCAGTTGCCGGGTCGGCACCTTGGCTTGGGTCCAGGTCGCGCCCTGGTCATCGGAATAAAGAACGTGCCCGCGATCGCCGACCGCCACCAGGCGTTTGCCGGCATGCACGACATCGAGCATCAGGCCCTTGCTGGCCTTGGCGGATTCAATGGAATAGACCACGTCGGCGGTCGGCGCGGCAGCGGCCAGCACAGGGGCCGACAACACGGCACAACCCAACAGCGAGAGCGCTGTAGCCAGCAACGCGAACCTGCGTAACGCCGGCGGGCGGCAAATACTCACACCCATGACAGGCTCACTCATAGACCTTCCCCCATTATTATTGTTAGGTCATTCAACCTTTCAGGGCGCCGTAAGGGGGTGCTCACCGGGACTGCCCTATTCCAGAGCATAGTCCTGAAACCCGCAATCCAGAGCCCCTTCGGAAGCTGGGCTTATCCTATCGGGGTTTGGAAAGGTCTGACAATCGACGCCACGTTATGTTTTGTTAACCGGGGGGATATGGGGTGTGGGTGAATGGGGAGGCATTCGGAGCGGTGATTGGAGTCTGGGGTCTGGGGTCTGGGGTACATATCCGTTTCTGCGGTAACGGCGGCTATTGGTTCCGCTCTTACAGCGGGTCACTTTGGAAAAGCGCCAAAGTAACCAAAGCGCTTTTGCCCCTTTCGTTCGGTGCCTCGCCCAGGCTCGGCATGCCCTCGCTCCGGTCCTGCTCCGTGGGCCCGCCGCCATCGGCCATCCATGGCCGGGGGCGGCTAACCCGGCATCCATGCCGGGTTGCCCACTGCGCAGAACCTCCACTCGGCCTCTCGAGGGGGCGGTGCGTCAAAATCAAAAGCAAGGCGGCCTCCCGGCCGGCCTGATCTCAAGCGGACGCATTTCCCTGTAGGAGCTGTCGAGCGAAGCGAGGCTGCGATCTTTTGATCTTGCATTTGCTTTGCTTTGCTTTGCTTTGGCTTTGGATCTTGATCTACCCGCCCCTTCGGGAGGCTGAGTGGAGGTGTTCATCTGGGGATGGGCGCGCAGCGCCGTTCGACGCAGTCGAACCCATCGCATGTAGGTTGAAGCGAAGCCAACCGTAGGGCGATGCCCCCAGATGGATACCGGAGCGAAGGAACGCCGAGCCTTAGCGAGGGGCCGGACGCTTGGGGCGAGCGTTTTTTGCTTCCTTTTTTAGGCGCTTGTAAAAAAGGGAGTCGCCGTAAGGGCGAAACCATAAGTAGCCGTTACCGCAGAAACGGATATGTACACCATCAAAAACCCGGCCGGCCATCAGGCCGCCTTCGCGGGCAAGCCTCGCTCCTACAGGGTCCAAGTGAACCCTGAGGGAGCAAGGCCAAACTCAAGCCAGGCTTTTGCTGACCACTTCGTACACGTCGCTGGACAGCTGCCCCGAAGCGAGAATCCGCTCCAGTTCGCCTTTCATCAACGCCTGACGGGCGCTGTCGTACTTACGCCAGCGCGTCAGCGGCGCCAGTTGGCGAGAAGCAATCTGCGGATTGAAGCCGTTGAGCTCAATCACCAGATCCGCCAGGAACCGATACCCGGAACCATCCGCCGCGTGGAAGTTGATCAGGTTCTGTCCGGCAAACGCGCCGACCAGCGCGCGCACCTTGTTGGGGTTCTTGATGTTGAACGCCGGGTGTTGCATCAAGGCTTTGACCCGCGCCAGACCGCCTGGCAATACACTGCCGGCCTGAACGCTGAACCACTGATCCATGACCAGCGGATTGTCCTTGAAGTGCTCGGCGAAGCTCGCCAGTGCCTTGGCTTTCTGCGTTTCGAACGGTGAATTCACCAACACGGCCAACGCGGTCAGGCGCTCGGTCATGTTGTCGCAGCTGTCGAACTGCTCAAGGGTTGCCGCCAATACTTCTGGCTTGTCGCTGAGCATCAGGTAGGACAACGCAATGTTCTGCAGTGCGCGGCGGGCGAAGTGCTCGGCCTCGGCCACATACGGAGTCTTCTTCGACAGATCGCGATTGGCCTGATAACGCAGCCACAGCGCTTCGAACAGCGTGTCCGCCAGTTGCTTGCGCGCAAATTCGCGAGCGGTGTGGATCGCTTCCACATCAGCCACTTCGCTGATTTCGGTCAGGTACGCCTCGCTTGGCAGCGAGAGCATTTCAGCGACCATGGCCTGATCCAGCGTCTCGTCGGACAGCACGGTACGCAGGGCTGCAACCAGACGCTGATCCAGCACCAGCGCTTCGCCCTTCTGATGCTGGGCGATCAGCTCTTGCAGCACCTGCACCGACAACTGCTGGCCGGCATCCCAACGGTTGAAACCGTCGCTGTCATGCTGCATCAGGAACATCAGTTGATCGCGGTCGTACGGGAAGCTCAGTTTCACCGGCGCCGAGAAGCCGCGCAGCAACGACGGCAGTGGTTTTTCAGCAATGTCGACGAAGGTGAAGGTCTGCTCGGCTTCAGTCACCGAGATCACCCGCGAAGTGCCTTGAGCACTGGCTTCACCGGACAGACGCAATGCAATTGCCGCGCCTTTCGAATCAAGCAGACCCAGCTCCACCGGAATCACGAACGGCAGCTTCTCAACCTTGTCCGGGGTTTCCGGGCAGCTCTGGCGGAAGGTCAGGCTGTAGGTTTTCGCCGTGGCGTCGTAGGACTCGCTCACCGCCAGACGCGGTGTGCCGGCCTGGCTGTACCAGCGCTTGAACTGGGTCAGGTCGACGCCATTGGCATCTTCCATGGCCTTGATGAAGTCGTCGCAGGTCACGGCCTGGCCGTCATGGCGTTCGAAGTACAGGTCGCTGCCTTTGCGGAAGCCATCGGCCCCGAGCAAGGTGTGGATCATGCCGACCACTTCCGAACCCTTTTCGTACACGGTCAGGGTGTAGAAGTTGGAAATCTCGATGAAGCTGTCCGGGCGTACGGCGTGAGCCATGGGGCCGGCGTCTTCGGCGAACTGGTGGGTGCGCAGGTACGCCACGTCCTGGATGCGCTTGACCGTGGCCGAGTTCATGTCGGCCGAGAACTCCGAATCGCGGAACACGGTGAAGCCTTCCTTGAGCGACAGCTGGAACCAGTCGCGGCAGGTCACGCGGTTGCCCGACCAGTTGTGGAAGTATTCGTGGGCGACGATCGCTTCGACCCGCTGGTGCGCGGCGTCGGTAGCGGTTTCGGCACGGGCCAGCACGGCGCTGGAGTTGAAGATGTTGAGGCCCTTGTTCTCCATGGCGCCCATGTTGAAGTCGTTGACCGCGACGATCATGAAGATGTCCAGGTCGTACTCGCGACCGTAGACTTCTTCGTCCCAACGCATGGACTTCTTCAGGCTGTTCATGGCGTGCTGGCACTTGTCGATGTTTTCTGGCTCGACATAAATGCGCAGCGCCACGGAGCGCTCGGTCATGGTGGTGAAGGTGTCTTCGACACACCACAAGTCACCGGCCACCAGCGCGAACAGGTAAGCCGGTTTCTTGAACGGGTCTTCCCAGGTCGCCCAGTGCCGGCCGTCTTCGCCGGGACCGGAGGCAATCGGGTTGCCGTTGGACAGCAGCACCGGATAGCTGTGCTGCTCGGCGACCACCGTGGTGGTGAACGTGCTCATCACATCCGGGCGGTCGAGGTAATAGGTGATCTTGCGGAAACCTTCGGCCTCGCACTGGGTGCAGAACATGGTACCGGATTTGTACAGGCCTTCCAGGGCGGTGTTGGTTTCCGGGTGGATCCGGACGCTGGTGTCGACCGTGAAGCTTGTTGCGGTCGGGTGCAGGGTCAGATGGTTCTCGGTCAGTTGGTAGTCGGTGGCGCTCAGCTCCTGGTCGGCCAGGGTCACCGACAGCAGCTCGAGTTGCTGGCCGTCGAGCACCAATGGCGGCAGGCCCGGGCCACGCTCAGGGTTGCGGCGCATCACCAGTTGCGCATGGACCAAGCTGTGGTCCTCGAACAACTCGAAGGTCAGGTGCGTCTCGTCGATCAGGTACTCGGGCGCCTGATAGTCCTTCAGGTAAATCATCTTCGGTTGTTCGGTGCGCATGCTTGAGTCCTTACTGATGCACGGCGAGCTGGTAGGCCGTGTATTTACGAATATTGATCACGCCGGTGTCGAAAATCAGGTATTGACCCTTGATCCCCAACAGCGTGCCTTCGGCAATCGGGTTCTTGTCCAGGTTGAAGCTGACGATTTTGGCCGGGTACTGCTCGACCGGATAGCGGATTTCGAGCGGTTCGACATCGGTAATTGTCTGGATTGCTTGTAGGCCGAATCGTTCCTGCAAACTGTGCAAACCTTCGGCACAGCTTTCAAACAGCTGATCGCGAACCTGCGCCAGGTCCACCGACACCGCATCGCCCTTGAGCAAAGCACGCCAGTTGGTCTTGTCAGCGACTTGACTGCGGAACAGGTCTTCGACGAAGCCCGACTGCTGGCGGGTCGAGACGCGCACGATCGGCAAGGCCTGGCTGGCACCCTGATCGAGCCAACGGGTCGGCAGTTGGGTGGCGCGGGTAATGCCGACCTTGATCCCCGACGAATTGGCCAGGTAAACCACATGGTCGGTCATGCAGAACTTCTCGCCCCACTCAGGCTCCCGGCAAGTGCCGGCATCGTAGTGGCAACGCTCCGGGCTCATGATGCAGATGTCACACTGCGCCAGTTTGGTCATGCACGGGTAGCAGTAACCCTGGCTGAAACTGGTTTTGGTCTTGCGTCCGCAATGGGTGCAGTGGATCGCCCCCAAGTACTCCAGGCGCACCGTGGTGCCGATCAACGGATTGACCGGTACCTCGGCGTCGCCCAGACGAAAAGCGTACTGCACGTTCGGCCCGTCAAGGCGCGCCGACATTTTGCTGATTGCACCGCGGCCAATCTCGATCAATGGATGGCATCCGACTTGAACAGAATATTCGGCACTTCGATCGACTTCGACGCGCACTCCTGCGGGCCCATGTAGCCGGTGCGCTGTTCCTCGGGCAGGTTCTGGATTTCCCAGGCGATCATCGCTTGCAGGGAGAGTTCGCGCTGCTCGGCGGTGAGTTTGCCACCGTCGGACCATTTGCCGATTTCCACCGCCAGTTTCAGGCTCTGGTAGATATCCGGGGTAATGTTTTTGATCATTTCGTTAAAAGAGGACATCAAGGGCTCCGCGCTCTTCATTCATAACTGATTAGACGGCCAGTTTACGGCGGTTGTACAAACCGCCCAACAAACCGGTGAAGCATCCGATGAGTAACCCGCCGACGTGGGCCGCGTTGGCAATTTCGCCGAAACCGATCATCGAGACCAGCCCCGACAGGCACAACAACAGCCACACCAGCATCATCACCAACACCCCACGAGGCAGGCGATAAGCCGGGTTCGGCGACAACAACTGGAAGATCCAGCAATGCCCGAGCAGGCCGTACAGCACCCCGGACAACCCGCCAAACAGGGTCGGGCCGCTGAAAAAAAACTGGGCATAGTTGGATACCAGGCTGAACAGCAACGTCAGGCCGATCAGGTTGATGCTGCCCTGACGCGACTCGATGCGCCGCCCCAGCTCCCAATACCACATGCCGTTCATGGCCAGGTGCAGGATGCCGAAGTGGATCAGCATCGGCGTCACCAGACGCCACCACTGCCCTGCCGCCAGGCTGTCGGCCAGTGGCGTGAAATGGATGTAGTCGCCGACCACGCGGAAATCGAGGAAGGTCAGCCAGCGCATCGTCTCGAGGTTTTCGCCCAGCAGCGTCACCACGCCGACGATCAGGCTCAGCAACAGCACGAACGCCGTGGCCTTGCTGTGGCGCAATTGCTCGACAAAACCCGGACGTTGCAGGGTCGGCGCCACCGGGATATCCAGTTGCTGATCGGGGTCGCCGGCCGGAAAGCGTTCGTACAACGAGCGCACGTCTTCGCTGATGCTGGCCGGTACCCACAGTACCTGCTCGCCCGCCTCTTCGCTGACCCGATGGGGCACTTGCATGCGCTGCAGCAGTTTGACGAACCCGCTCAAATCTACCGCCAGTGGTAGACGCAATACCGCCACCGCCGTCATTGCAACACCTCCGGCCGCTCGACATCGACCCAGACAAATTTATGCGGGTCGAGACGGGTTTCCTGATCCAGACGATAAGCGACCAGTTTGCCGTAGAGCACCGCGCTGTAATCCAGGCACGCCAGGTTCGGGCGGATCGGCGCCGGTTTGCCGCTGCGCCAGTAGTGGCCGACGAACAGCATCGGCTCATCGATGCCGTAGCGCAGCAAGTTGTCTTTTTCACTGGACGACAGCGGTGTGCGGGCCACCGGCTCGGGCAAGGCGTCGGGCTGGAACACGATGTCTCCGTAGGTTTGCGGGTCGTCTTCCCAGAATTTAGTGCGGAAAAACGAGCGCGTCAGGCCGTCGCCGCTGGTCATGGTCAAACCGTGGGGCAAGCGCATGTCGGTGCCGCGCAGCAGGCGATCGAACACGGTGCAGGCAAAACTGCCCGGCACCGCGGAGGCCTGAAGGAAGTGTTCATCGATGCAACCGTCGGGGAACAACCCGCGCAACGGTTCGATCAGGCCGGCGTCCCAGCAGGCATGCACCACGCGGAAGCGCCCGGCATCGACGAATAATGGCAGCTCATAGAACCATTGCAGGAAGTCATGCCAATCCTGGGGGTGATCTTCGAACTGGGTCAGGGTTTCCTGAAGCAGGCGGGCGTGGCGCGGCGTATGTTCGCGCACGAACTGCTTGCCGCTGCCCGGCAGCGCCGGCGTGCTCCAGCCCAGGGCGTTGAATTCATGGTTACCCATGATGCACAGCGCCTGGCCGGCCTCGACCATATCGTGAACGATGTGCAGTGCCTCGCGAATCCGTGGGCCGCGGTCGATGATGTCGCCCAGGAACACCGCCATGCGCGACGGATGCCGCCAGACACCACCGTGTTTTTGATAACCGAGCCGGTCGAGCAAGTGCTCAAGGGTCAGAGCGCAACCGTGCACGTCACCGATCAGGTCGTAGCTACGCGCGGGATCGAGCATCAGTCGCCTCCACCACCCAACTTGCTGCCCCAGCCGAGTTTGGTCCGGCAGACTTCATAGTAGTTGTGGTCGAGCGGGTGAATCAGCCGCAGTTTCTGCGCTTTCTTGCTGATGGTGATGGTGTCACCGGGCGCGCAGGTGAAGTGGTTCTGCCCGTCACAGGAGACTTGCGGGTAAATCTGCATATCTTTGGACACGACGATTTTCAGCTCACTGTTGCCATCGACCACAATCGGCCTACCCGACAAGGTATGGGGGTACATCGGCACAATCACAATAGCGTCGAGCTTGGGATGCATGATCGGGCCGCCTGCCGACAGGGCGTAAGCGGTCGAACCGGTCGGCGTGGCGACGATCAGGCCGTCGGCCTTCTGGCTGCAGACGAACTGGCCGTCGATATACAGTTCGAACTCGATCATTCGCGTCGACTTGCCGGGGTGCAGCACCACGTCGTTCAGTGCATCGCCCTGGCCGATGGCCTCGGCGTGGCGCCGGACTTCGGCTTGCAACAGGAAGCGGTTTTCCACCAGGTAATGGCCGTCGAGCACTTCGGCGACTTTGACTTCCAGCTCATCGGGGCGAATATCGGTGAGGAATCCCAGGCTGCCACGGTTGATACCGAGCACCGGGATGTTGTGCCGGGCCAGCGCCCGGGCAGCGCCCAGCAGGCTGCCGTCACCACCGACCACAATCACCATGTCACAGACTTCACCGAGCATCTTGCGCGACGAAGTTTGCAGGCCATGGCCCGGCAGGACTTCGGCGATGGTGTCTTCGAGGATCACGTGCAGGTGACGATCGAGCAGAAACCGTTTCAGTCGGCGGACGGTATCCAGCACCTGAGAACTGCCCAGGCGACCGATGATGCCGATATTACGAAATTGCTCCATGAGGCCCCTAACGCGTGTGGCGGCGAAAAACACGATTATGGGCGAAAGCGCGGCGTAGACAAAACCCTTTCAGCCACAACGGTGTGCTCTAGTTTCGGGCTATGCTCGCAAGATGATCCTATTTCCAGACTTGCTCCAGTTACCTCACCAGTTGCGCCACCCTGAAGTGCGCGACCTGGCTTGGGTCATCCTCGCGCCGCCGATGCTCGACGCCACCCCGTGGCCGCAGCGTCATCCCCTGGCCGGCAGCGATTGGGTGCAGGCGCCGGAGCGCCTGGAACACTGGCTCAGGCATCTGGATCGTGACAGTTACGATTTGCTGCACTGGCTGGCCCAGGCCAGGACCCGGCGCCTGGGTTTGTACTACGAACGGCTGTGGCAGTACGCCGTGCGGCACGCACCGGGGATCGAGCTGATCGCCGCCAACATGCCGATCCGCCGTGAAGGCCACACCTTGGGCGAGCTGGACATGCTGCTGCGCGATCGCGATGGCGTGCATCATCTGGAACTGGCGATCAAGCTCTATCTCGGCCCGCAGAACGGTGACGGCCGTGACACCGCGCAGTGGCTCGGACCAGGTTGTCATGATCGGCTGGACCGCAAACTGGAACACCTGAGCCGGCATCAATTGCCGATTTCCGCGCGGGCGGAGAGCCGTGATGTGCTGGCGTCGCTGGATATCCAGCAGTTCAGCGCGCATCTATGGCTGGGCGGTTATCTGCTCTATCCGTGGCCGGGGCAGGCCGAACCACCCAGCGGTGCACATCCTCAGCATTTACGCGGTAGCTGGCTGCACCAGAAGGACTGGGCGGAGTTTGTCGTCCAGCGTCCGTACGGTCGCTGGCAACCCCTGCCCCGCCATGCCTGGCTGGCGCCAGCGCACTATCCCAAGGAGCAGACCTGGAGCGCTGAACAGCTGGACACGTGGCTGAGCGATCTGGACCCGCTGGCACCGGCGCAATTGATGGTGCGGCTGACAGAGAATGCCAAAGGGGATTGGGAAGAGGCCGAGCGGCTGTTCCTGGTGTCCGATCTTTGGCCGAATGTGCCGGGCAGTGGTTGAGCGCTTGCAGTGTCCGCCCGGTCTAGATGGATAACCGCAACGCCAAGGCCGCCAACGTCACCAACAACACCGGCACCGTCAGCACAACCCCGACCTTGAAGTAGTAGCCCCAGCCAATCCGGATATTCTTGCGCTGCAGCACATGCAGCCACAGCAAGGTCGCCAGACTGCCGATCGGGGTGATTTTCGGCCCCAGGTCGCTGCCGATGACGTTGGCGTAGATCATCGCCTCTTTCGCCACGCCGGTCGCCTGACTGGCATCGATCGAGAGCAAGCCGATCAGCACGGTCGGCAGATTGTTCATCACTGACGACAGCAACGCCGTCAGCACCCCGGTGCCCATGGCCGCGCCCCACACGCCGTAACCGGCGAAGCCATCCAGCCAACCGGCCAGATACCCGGTTAGCCCGGCGTTGCGCAGGCCATATACCACGAGGTACATCCCTAAGGAAAAAATCACGATCTGCCACGGCGCTTCTTTCATCACCTTACGCGTGGAAATCTTGTGGCCACGGGCGGCAATGGCCAGCAGCAATGCAGCGCACACCGCGGAGATCGCGCTGATCGGAATGCCCAACGGCTCAAGGGCAAAGCAGCCGAGCAGCAGAATCACCAACACCACCCAACCGGCATAAAACGTTGCAGTGTCGTGAATCGCGGTGGCCGGGTCTGCCAACTGCTCGGGATGGTAATCACGGGGGATGTCGCGACGGAAAAACACCATCAACATTGCCAGGGTCGCCGCCACGCTTACCAGATTGACCGGAATCATCACCGCGGCGTAGCGGTTGAAACTGATCTTGAAGAAGTCAGCCGAAACAATGTTCACCAGGTTCGACACCACCAGCGGCAGGCTCGCGGTGTCGGCGATGAAACCGGCCCCCATCACGAACGCCAGGGTCGCCGCCGGGGAAAAACGCAACGCCAGCAGCATGGAAATCACGATCGGCGTAAGAATCAGCGCCGCGCCGTCATTGGCGAACAACGCCGAGACCAGTGCGCCGAGCAGCACCATATAAGCAAAGAGCTTGCGCCCGCTGCCCCGCCCCCAACGGGCCACATGCAACGCGGCCCAGGCAAAGAACCCCGCCTCATCCAGCAGCAGGCTGATGATAATCAGCGCAACGAAGGTGCCAGTGGCATTCCAGATGATCTGCCATACCAGCGGAATATCGCTCAGGTGCACCACCCCGGACAGCAGTGCCAGCACCGCGCCGAATACCGCACTCCAGCCGACGCCCAGGCCTTTGGGTTGCCAGATCACCAGGGTGATGGTCAGCAAAAAAATCAACGATGCGATGAGCATATAAACCCGGTTCCAGCCCGACGGAAAAACGAAGCGCGGAATATAGGGAGGTTTGAATAGGCCGTAAAGTGAAGGTGGGATGAAATGCCCGATGCAGCAGCTGCCGAGCCTGCGAGACAGCCGCTACGAGCTAAAAGGAAGCGGTCATGGCTTTTTATGCTGCTCGACCCACTGCCCATACGCATTGATGAATTTCTGCAGGAACGGCTTGAGCGACTCCGACAACTTGCCCGCCTCGTCGAACGCTGAACCGGCGCCGCCCAGATAAGCTTCCGGCTGCTGCATGCACGGCACATTGAGAAACACCATCGACTGGCGCACATTGTGGTTGGCGCCAAATCCGCCGACGGCGCCCGGTGAAGCGCTGATCACCGCACCCGGCTTGCCGTCCCAGACACTCTGGCCATAGGGACGCGAACCGACGTCAATCGCATTCTTCAACGGCGCCGGCACCGAACGGTTGTATTCCGGGGTCACGAACAGCACCGCGTCGGATGAGCGCACTTGTTGTCGGAAAGTGCTGTAGGCTGCCGGCGGTGAATCGCCATCGATGTCTTCGTTGTACAGCGGCAAATCGCCGATTTCGACGATCGTCAGCTTCAGATTGGCAGGCGCCAGCTCGGCCAGCGCCAGCGCGACCTTGCGGTTGATCGATGCTTTTCTCAGGCTGCCGACCAGAACGGCGATCTCGTAGACGTTGCTCATGGAAGATACTCGACTGTTCGATGGAAAGAGCTTCTAGTTATAGATGATCAAATGACGATTCAACCAGCGGGCGACGGAAAATCGCCGCCCCTGACTATTTTTTTCCTGTAGGAAAACTTACCTCGCCCAACCACGGTCTACAGAACCGCAAATTGAGTGATTTATCTCCAGAGGTTCTAAGCAGATGGCAGCAGTACTCGTCGGTCAGTTCCATGCAAGAGACGCGGAAGGCCGTGTTTATTCCGTGCATGAGTTCCAGGAATCCACCCTGTCGCACGACGGCCTCGCCGGCTCTGCGCCTGTCACCACCTATAAACTGGCCATTGGCGATCGGGTCAACAAACTCGACGACAACGCGTTTGTGCTGGTGCAAACCGGTGTCACCCTCATTCGCGAACCTGAAACGAACGTCGCTTCATAACCCGCTGTTATGAGCAGAAGTCATATGCGCGCACTTGAGTTAGGATTCAGTCACTGACTCCCTCACCTGCTGAACATGGACTTCACGCATGCGTTTACGTCATATCGAAGTGATCCAGGCGCTCCTGCAGACCGGTCACCTGGGCACCGCCGCCGAATGGTTGCAGTTGCCCGTGACCGAGGTTGAACGCACGTTGCGCGATGCCGAGGATCAGTTGGGTTTCATGCTGTTTGCCAGCGTGCGTGGCCGTCTGCAAGCCACGCGCGAGGCGCGGGAGTTGCAGGTCGAGATCGCCCGCGTCTACGAGGCCCTTGAGCCGGTCCAGCGACTAGCCAGCAGCCTCAAGCAATATCTGGCCCCGCCCCTGCGAATCATCTGCACCCCGCCGCTGGCGCAACAACTGTTGCCGCAGAGCATCGCGGCGCTGCGCCGACGTCTCCCCGATGCACCTTGCACCCTCCTGAGCCAACCGACCCGCGAGATTGTCAGAAGCCTGCTGCTGCGCGAAAGCGATCTGGGCCTGAGCCTGCACGACCCGGACCATGCCGATATCGATTGCCAGGTCATCGCCCAGGGCAAGCTCCAGCTATTGGCACCCCATGGCTGGCTGCAACCGAAACAAAAGTACATTTCCCTGCAAGACTTGGCCGGCCAGTCAATGGTCGGCCTGGAAGGTCACGACCCGCTCAGTCCGGCGCTGGACAACAAGCTGCATGCGCTGCGCCCTGCCCCGGTCATCCAGACCCGGGTGCAGACGCATCAAATGATGCGCAGCATGGTCGAGGCCGGTGAAGGCCTGGCGATTGTCGATCCATTTACCGCCCTCGGCGCCAAATCGGCCGGGCTCGATGCCTGCCCGCTGGCGCCTGCGGTACCGGTCAGCGTCTACGCCCTGCGCCTGAAAAACGCCGAGCCCTCTCCGGCGGCTCAGACGCTGCTGGATATCATCACGGAACAAGCCGTGGCGATGCTGGCGAGCTGATCGGTTTTTCCAGCGGGTTATCGAACAATCGATACCAGAACAATGCGACTTCGGCGGTGTTCGGGTCGATCCCGCGATAACGCAGATGATCGATCCCGCCAACCACGTAGCCACAGCGTTCATACAGCCGGCAGGCCCCAAGATTATTGTTCTGGGTTTCCAGCATGATGCCCGGCAGCTTTTTCTTGCGGCTCCAGAACTGCGCTACGTCCAGCAACGCCTTGGCCACGCCATGGCGACGCGCCGGTGCATGCACCGCCAATTCATCGATATGGGCGAAACCGTTCCAGTTGGTGCTGACCACTAGGTGGCCCACCGGCTCATCATCCAGATAGGCCATGAAAATCGCACTGTCGGCGGCGTCGCGAAAACTGCTGAACTCTTCGGGATCGATGCCGTAGCACTTGCGATACGGGGTGATTGGCGTCACCGGCCACTGCGCCACCGGCTTGCCGACTTCTGCTGCGCCATAGGCGGCGACTTCAAAACTGAAATCACTGCCCCAGATATAAGCCGCAAAACCCTCATCGGCGACACGCACCGAGAGGCCCGGGTATTTGGGATTCATGACGGGCTGCATACTCGCAAAGGTCCTCATTCCTTGATGCAATCGACGGTGTAGTGCCGTCCATTGCCCTCGTCTTCATGTTGCAAGCCATGCACATCGGCGACAAACCCGGGGAAGCTGCTGTCGAACGCCCGGGCAAACTTCAGGTAATCGATGATCGAGCGGGTCGACTCGGTGAAACGCTCACCGGGCATGATCAACGGGATCCCCGGCGGGTATGGCACCAGCATCACTGCCGCGATCCGCCCGTCCAGGGCATCGATCGAAACGGCCTCCACTTCCCCGCGTACCAATTGATCATAGGCGTCCGCTGGCTTCATCGCGACTTCCGGCAACACCGTGTACATGCGTTTGAGGTGTTTGGCCGTGGCGTTGCTGCGATAACAGGCGTGCAATTGATCGCACAGATCGCGCAACCCCATGCCTTGATAACGGGCCATGTTCTGTTGCGCCACGCACGGCAGGCAGGTGGCCAGGCTGACGTTGGCGTCGTAGCTGCGCTTGAACTCCAGTAACTCGGTCAGCAGCGTGCTCCATTTGCCCTTGGTAATGCCCATCGAGAACAGCACCAGGAATGAATACAGCCCAGTCTTTTCCACGACCAGCCCGCGTTCCCAGAGGAACTTGCTGACTACCGCCGCCGGAATCCCCCGCGCACTCAGCGCGCCGCCCGCCGTCAGCCCCGGCATCACCAGCGTGACCTTGATAGGATCGAGCAGCACATAGTCGTCAGTCACGCCGCCAAAGCCGTGCCAATCGGCGTCAGGTTGCAGCAGCCAGTCTTCGGCGGCCACCTGCTCGATGGCTTCGACCGAGGGCGGCTGCCAGATGGAAAACCACCAGTCATCGGCGGCGATATGCTGGCGCAGATTGGCCAGCGCCCGGCGAAAACTCAGCGCTTCGTCGAACATTTCCTGTAGCAGCGAACGACCGGCCGGCCCTTCCATCATCGCCGAGGCCACGTCCAGCGAGGCGATGATGCTGTACTGCGGCGAGGTCGAGATGTGCATCATGAACGCTTCGTTGAAACGATCGCGATCCAGCTGCCGCGCGCCGCCGTCCTGCACGTGAATCATCGACGCCTGGCTGAACGCCGCCAGCAGTTTGTGTGTGGAGTGAGTGGTGAACACCAAGGGGCTGTCTTCGCTGCGGGACGTGCCCATGCCATAACGGCCGGCGAAGAACTCGTGGAATGCCGCGTAGGCGAACCAGGCCTCGTCGAAATGCAGCACCTCGACGCTGTTGCCCAGGCTCTGTTTGATCAGTTCGGCGTTGTAACAGAGGCCGTCATAAGTCGAGTTGGTCACCACCGCCAACTTGACCTTGGGCTCGCGGCCTTGGGTCAGCGGGCTCGCGTCGATCTTGGCCTGGATTGATTCGCGGCTGAACTCACTCAACGGAATCGGGCCAATGATCCCCAGCTCATTGCGCTCCGGGCACAGGTACAGCGGAATCGCGCCGGTCATGATGATCGCATGCAACACTGACTTGTGGCAGTTGCGATCCACCAGCACCAGATCATCGCGTGCCACCATGGAATGCCAGACGATCTTGTTGGCGGTCGAGGTGCCATTGATCACGAAAAAGGTGTGATCGGCGCCGAAGTTGCGAGCCGCTCGCGCCTCCGCCTCAGCCAGCGGGCCAGTGTGATCGAGCAGCGAACCGAGTTCCGGCACCGACACCGACAAATCCGAACGCAGGGTGTTTTCCCCGAAAAACTGGTGAAACGCCTGCCCTACCGGGCTCTTGTGATACGCCACGCCGCCGCCATGCCCCGGCGTGTGCCAGGAATAATTGGAGTCTGCGGTGTGCTGCACCAGCGCCTTGAAGAACGGCGGCAACAGGCCGTCCAGGTACTTGCGCGCCGCGCGGGCAACCTGACGGGCAAGGAATGGCACGGTGTCTTCGAACAAATAGAGAATGCCGCGCAGCTGATTGAGCTCGGCCATGGCGTCGGCCGGGGCGTTTTCCAGGGTGACTTGCTCGCCCAGGGCGAAAATCGGCAGGTCCGGCGCCCGAACCCGCGCCAGGCGGATCAGTTCGGCCATGTTGTGCAGAAGATGCGCGTGGGTGCTGGCGTCTTCGGCGGCAATCAACATGCAGGCAAGGCCGTGATGGGTCGAGGCGACCAGACGCCCCTCGGTGTAATCGACCGCCGAAACGATACTGAAACCTTCCTGCTCCAGCTCCCGGGCAATGCCACGCACACGATCACCGGCAACGGTGTCGGCCTTGATGTCGCGGTGGACGATCAGGACCGGGAATTTCAAATCTTTATACATGAGGCTCGGCGTCCTGAGGCGGCAGACCGTGGCCTGCCAATCACCTCAGGGTAGAGGGTTGGAGCGCATGTGGCGAGGGGGGATGCCCTGAAGTGGGCCGGCCGGCGCACCATCATGTGGCCAGCAAACTCGGTGTCGAGAAAGATACCTGTGGCGAGGGAGCTTGCTCCCGTTGGGCTGCGAAGCGCCCCTCCCTGCATTCGCTCGGAACCATATTGGCAGGATTTGCGACTGCTGCGCAGTCGAGCGGGAGCAAGCTCCCTCGCCACAAAAAACCTTCCGCTCGAAGGGACTCAGGCCTGGGCCTTGGCCTCGGCCAATTGCTGCCACAGCGACGGCGCGCCGGCGGATTTGGCAATGGCTTCCAGACGCGCAACGTGCTGAGCCAGATCCTCTTCACTGGCGCGGATGATCCGGGTCGGCTGGCGATCGGCCGGCAGACGACGGATTTCCGTGGCGGAATTATCGGCGCCTTCGCCCGAACCGTTGCCATCGGACGCGTTACCGGCCAGCGACAGGCTGGTCTGGCCGCCGGTCATGGTCAGGTAAACGTCGGCGAGAATCTCGGAGTCGAGCAAGGCGCCGTGCAGTTCACGGCCGGAGTTGTCGACGCCATAGCGTTTGCACAAGGCGTCGAGGCTGTTGCGCTGCCCCGGGTGACGTTCCCGGGCCATTATCAGGGTGTCGAGGATCGTGCAGTGTTGTGTGATGTCCGCGCGATCGTGCTGGCCCATCAAGGCAAATTCGTTGTTGATAAAGCCAACGTCGAACGCCGCGTTATGGATGATCAGCTGCGCGCCCTTGATGAACTCGAAAAATTCATCGGCCACTTCAGTGAAACGCGGCTTGCCCACCAGAAATTCGTTAGTGATGCCGTGGACGCCGATGGCGCCTTCGTCACTCTCGCGATCCGGTTGCAGGTAAACGTGGAAATGCCGGCCGGTCAGCCGCCGACCGATCAACTCGACACAACCGATTTCGATAATCCGGTGGCCGTCAGTCACCGGCATGCCGGTGGTTTCGGTATCGAGTACAACGGATCTGGTGGCCATCAGTGCTCAGCTCTCAACGGGTCAATCGTGCAAAAGCGGCGATGTTAACACGCTCGCGTGGGTCTTTCAGATAGACCGTGTTACGCCGGAATCAAGCCTGCTTGTACCCGCGCACTTCATCCACGCCACGGTTGGCCAGTTGGTCGGCCCGTTCGTTGCCATGATGGCCGATGTGCCCGCGCACCCATTTCCAGGTGACGTTGTGGCGGTTGACCTGCTCGTCGAGCAGTTTCCACAGGTCGGCGTTTTTCACTGGTTCCTTCGCGGCGGTTTTCCAGCCGCGTTTCTTCCAGTTGGCCATCCACTCGTTGATGCCTTTCATCACGTACTGGGAGTCGGTCACCAGCAGCACGTCGCAAGAACGCTTGAGCTCTTCCAGGCCACGGATCGCCCCCATCAGCTCCATGCGATTGTTTGTGGTGTTGGCTTCGCCGCCCCAGAGTTCTTTTTCAACGCCCTTGCACACCAGCAACGCGCCCCAGCCGCCTGGGCCAGGGTTGCCCTTGCAGGCGCCATCGGTGAAGAGTTCTACGCTATCGCTCATGCCAATCTATCCAGAAAATGCGCTGGCTCGCCGATCGGCGACCGACGATGCCCGAGGCCGGGGCATACCCGGCCGGGAATATAAAAAAGTGTATTACGGCTCGATGTGACGACGATTGACCTTGGCCATCGGCAACGGAATCAGCTTGCCCATCGGTTCGCGCCGTACCTGGCGCACCGGCCGCAGCCCCACCACGATCTTGCGCGCGACTAATAAATAGAAGCCGCCACCCGACAATTGCCAGTCACCGGCCTTGCGCTCCCAACCGGCCAGACGAGCTTGCCAGGCAGGTGACGCAAGCGGCGGACGATAGCACCCGAAGCGGCGTTTCTCCAGCGCGAAGCCCAGCAGGTTCAGCCAGTCGCTGACCCGCGACGGCGAAATGCAGCGCGCCTTGCGCAAGGCGTCATGGGCGAACACATGACGCAGGCCCCAACTGCTCCAGGGGTTGATCCCGATAATCAGCAGATGCCCGCCGGGGCGCACACTGCTCGCCGCTTCGCGCAACAAGCCGTGTGGCGACAGGCAGAAATCCAGCCCATGCTGCAACACCACCACATCGGCGGCATGCTCGCTCAAGGGCCAGGCCTGCTCTTCGCAGACGATCTCGACCCCCGGCAACGGCGCGCCGAGTCGCACATTGCGCTGCACCTGCGGCGCCGCCGGTGGCGTCTGTGCCGAGGGGCCGTAATGCACCAGATAGCCGCCGAAGAAGCGCCCCAACTCGTCTTCGAGCATGCGTCGTTCTTCGTCCAGCAAAAATTGCCCGATGGGACCGGACAGCCAGTCACGGGCCGCGCTGATCAATGCCAGCCAGTCAGGATCAGCCTGAGCGAACGCTTTATCGGTCATTGCATTCTCCAACGCGCCAGGAAGCTCTAAGATGCGCCAATGTTTTCCGCTTGGCGAATCCGACGATGATACAGATCAGTGCCCTGCCCGCCTTCACCGACAACTACATCTGGTTGTTACAAGACCACAGCACCCAGCGCTGCGCCGTAGTCGATCCGGGCGATGCCGCGCCCGTAGAGGCGTGGCTCGCGGCGCACCCGGGTTGGGTGCTAAGCGATATTCTGATCACTCATCACCATCATGACCATGTCGGCGGCGTCGAGCGGCTGAAAAAAGCGACAGACGCAACCGTCCATGGCCCGGCCAGCGAGACCATCCCGGCACGGGACGTGGCCCTCAAGGACAGCGACCGGATCAACGTGCTGGGTTGGGACTTCGATGTCATCACAGTACCGGGCCATACCCTCGGGCATATCGCCTATTACCACCGCGGTCATCTGTTTTGCGGCGACACCCTGTTCGCTGCCGGTTGCGGACGCTTGTTCGAAGGCACGCCCGAGCAAATGCATCACTCGCTGAGCCGCCTCGCGGCGCTTCCCGAAGACACGCTGGTCTACTGCACCCACGAGTACACCCTGAGCAATCTGAAGTTTGCCGTGGCGGTCGAACCGGGCAATCCCGACACCCTCGAACGACTGGCCAAAGTCACCCGTCAACGGGAAGCCGGAATCATGACGCTGCCTTCGACCCTGGCGCTGGAAAAGCTCACCAATCCGTTTTTGCGTACCGGCGAAACATCCGTTAAAGAAAAAGTGGACGAACGGAATGGAACCGAAAACCGGGCGCCGAGTGCGGTCTTTGCTGCATTGCGGGCTTGGAAAGATACGTTCTAAGCTGCCTGCGCAATGGTACAAAAATTCTGAATGGTTGACCGCAGGGGGTGTGCTTTCTAGAATCGCCCGACATTTTCGCCCGGAACTTACTTCCAGCCAATGTCGTCACCTATTCGTAAAGCCACCAATTCAGACGCATTGACCCGCTTGGCTCAAGCCATCGCGGTGGCTGTGTCCGCCACTTTGGCGGGCTGTTCAAGCCATGTGCCGCAGACCGAAGCGACACACACACCGAATATCGCCGCGCGAGCCAAGCAAAAACCAATCTGGCTCAGCGAAAAACCAACACCGCAAGTTCCCCAGGACGTCTGGGAGCGCATGCGCCAGGGCTTCCAGTTGCAGGACAACCTGGGCGTCAACCCGCGCATCGAGCAGCAGCGCCTGTGGTTCGCCAGCAACCCGTCCTTCCTCGAAAACGCCGGCGAACGCGGCAGCCTCTACATTCACTACATCGTCGAACGCCTTGAAGAGCGCAACATGCCGCTGGAACTGGCGCTGTTGCCAGTGATTGAAAGCGCCTACAACCCGATGGCCTATTCCCGGGCCGACGCGGTGGGCCTTTGGCAATTCATTCCTTCCACCGGGCGTTACTTCAACCTGCGTCAAACCCGTTTCTATGATGGCCGTCGCGATATCACTGCCTCGACCACCGCGGCCATGGATTACCTGACCCGCCTGCACGACATGTTCAACGGTGACTGGCTATTGGCCCTGGCGGCCTACAACGCCGGCGAAGGCACGGTCAGCCGGGCCATCGAGCGCAACGAGAAGCTCGGCCTTCCAACCGATTATTGGAACCTGCCGCTGCCAGCGGAAACCCAGGCCTATGTGCCGAAGCTGCTGGCGCTGTCGCAAGTGGTCTTGGCGCCCGATGCCTATGGCGTGAACCTCAAGTCGATCGCCAACGAACCGTACTTCCAGGTCGTCGAAATCAACCAGCGCATGGACCTGTCCAAGGTTGCCGCGGTGGCCAACATCGACGAAGACGAACTGTTCCAGCTCAACCCGGCCTTCAAGCAACGCACCACCATCGACGGCCCCCAGCATCTGCTGGTGCCGACGTCCAAGGCGCAACTGCTGACTGCCAGCCTGTCGACCATGCGTCCTGAAGAGCTGATCAGCCAGCGGCCGCTCAAGCCGGTGTTCGAAGGTGCCGACGACAGCGAAATCGCCAGCATCAAGCGCGCCTACCGGGTCAAGCGCGGAGAAAATCTGGCCTCCATTGCCAGGGCCAACAAGGTCGACGTCAAGGACCTGCAACGCTGGAACAAGCTGAACGGCAAGAACCTCAAGGTCGGCCAGACCCTTGTGATGCAGGACACCACCAAGCGCAGCGGCGGTCGCATCAACACTGTCGTGGCGGCGAACAGCAAAACCAGCGGCAAGTCAGACAAACAGAAACCGCAGACCCAGTACAAGGTCCAGCAAGGCGACTCGTTGTACATGGTTGCCAAACGTTTCAATGTCGAAATGCAACACCTCAAGCGCTGGAACCCTCGGGTAGGCCAGGCGCTGAAACCGGGTCAGATGCTGACGGTTTCTTCCCCGCATTAAACAGCACGCCCTGCCTAGGGGCTTTTGTGGCGAGGGAGCTTGCTCCCGCTCGGCTGCGAAGCAGTCGTAAACCCAAGTACGCGGCGTGTCAGAAGTTACCGGATTTCAGGTTTTGGGGCTGCTTCGCAACCCAGCGGGAGCAAGCTCCCTCGCCACAGGCTCTGCGATCCGCAGGGCTATCGAGGCAGCGGTTAACAATGCATTAAGCCCCCGTCTTTTTCCTGTCGATACAAGCTGTTACTGTACGGCCCACAAAGCCCAAGCCGCCTGGATCGGATCTCTGACTTGAAGCGTCCCCTCCTACTGCTCCTGATCAGCCTGGCCTTGAGCTCCCCCGCAAGCGCGACGATCAGCGAAAGCCACGGTTATGCGCAGTTCGGCACGCTCAAGTACCCGGCCAGATTTACCCACTTCGACTGGGTCAACCCGCAAGCGCCCAAGGGCGGTACGTTGCGGGTGATGGCGTTTGGCACCTTCGATACGCTCAACCCTTACACCTTCAAAGGTTCGAGCCCGGTTTCCACGCCCAACTTCCTGCAATACGGCATCAACGAACTCAACGAACCGCTGATGGTCGGCACCGGCCAGTACGCGCCGTCGGGCGATGAGCCGACGTCCAGTTATGGCCTGATCGCCCAATCGGTGGAATACAGCGAAGACCGCAGCTGGGTGGTGTTCAACCTGCGCCCCGAAGCGCGCTTCCACGATGGCACGCCGATCACCGCTTACGATGTCGCGTTTTCTTACCGTCTGCTGCTCAAGGAAGGTCATCCGCAATACCGCACCAACCTGCAGGAAGTGTCGCGGGTCGACATCCTCAACCCGCAGCGCATTCGCTTCGTCTTCAAGCGCTCCGGTAATCCGTTGCTGATCCTGCGCCTGGGCGAGTTGCCGGTGTTGCCCCAGCATTACTGGAAAGATCGCGACTTCAAGGCCACCACCTTCGAGCCGCCATTGGGCAGTGGGCCGTATCGCATCACTTCGGTAACCCCCGGGCGGCAGATCGTCTTCGAACGGGTCAAGGATTACTGGGGCAAGGACCTGCCGGTCAATCGCGGCAAATACAACGTCGATCGCATGGAAGTCGAGTTCTACCGTGACAGCGACGTGGCCTTCGAAGCGTTCAAGGCCGGCGAGTTCGACATCTACATCGAGCATCAGGCGAAAAACTGGGACAACGGCTACGACTTCCCGGCCGTGCGCCGTGGCGAGGTGATCAAGGCGCAGATCCCGCACCAGATCCCGACCCAGAGCCAGGGCCTGTTCATGAACACTCGGCGGTCGACCTTCGCCCAGATCAAGGTCCGTGAAGCGCTGGGGCTGATGTTCGATTTCGAGTGGACCAACCGCACGCTGTTCAGCGGCGCCTACACACGCGCCATGAGTTACTACCCCAACAGCGAGTTCTCTGCCACGGGACTGCCGGTCGGCCATGAGTGGCTGTTGCTCAAGTCCTATCGCGATCAGTTGCCCGCCAAGCTGCTCACCGAGCCGTTCAGCCTGCCGCAGACCGAAGGCCGCGGCATTCCGCGCGAAACCATGCGCAAGGCCTTGGGCCTGCTCGCCGAAGCCGGCTGGAAGCTCAATGGCCAGCGGCTGCAGAACAGCATCGGCCAACCGCTACGCTTCGAGATCCTGCTGGTCAACCCGAACCTGGAGCGGATCCTTCAGCCCTACGTCGAGAACCTCGCCAGCATCGGTATCGACGCACGGCTGCGCACGGTCGATCGCGCCCAGTACAAACAGCGCCTCGATCAATTCGATTTCGACATGATCCTGATGACCCTCAACCAGACCCTCAGCCCGGGCCTGGAACAATGGCAGTACTTCCACTCCAGCCAGGTCGGGATCAAGGGCAGCAAGAACTACGCAGGCATCGCCGACCCGGTGGTCGACCATTTGCTCGAACAACTGCTCGGCGCCCAGACCCGGGATGAACAAGTCGCCGCCGGCAAGGCGCTCGACCGGGTGCTGCTATGGCAGCACTACATCATTCCCAACTGGTACCTCAATTATCACCGCTTGGCCTACCGCAACCGGTTCGCCTTCGTCACCACGCCGCCCTACACCCTGGGCCTGAGCGCTTGGTGGCTGAAATCTTCGGAGAAAGATCAATGACTCCCTTACGCGCCCTGCTCTTGCAGGCCAGCGGTCTGTTGTTCGCCGGGCTGGCCTGCGCCGCCCCGCAACACGCCTTGACCCTGTACAACGAGCCGCCGAAATACCCGGCCGACTTCAAGCACTTCGATTACGTAAACCCCGACGCGCCGAAGGGCGGAATCTTCCGTCAGGCCGGGTTCGGTGGCTTCGACAGCCTCAATCCGTTCATCAGCAAAGGCGTGCCGGCCGACGACATCAGCATGATCTACGACACCCTGGCCAAACAGGGTCTCGATGAGCCGTTCACTCAATATGGCTTGATCGCAGGCAAAATCGAAAAAGCCCCGGACAACACCTGGGTGCGCTTCTATCTGCGCCCCGAAGCACGTTTCCACGACGGCCACCCTGTGCGCGCCGAAGACGTGGTGTTCAGCTTCCAGACCCTGATCAAGGAAGGTGCCCCGCTCTACCACGGCTATTACAGCGACGTGGAGGAAGCGATCGCCGAAGACCCGCTCAAAGTGCTGTTCAAGTTCAAGCACAACAACAACCGCGAATTGCCAATGATCCTCTGCCAGTTGCCGGTGCTGCCCAAACATTGGTGGGCCACCCGTGACTTCAATAAGGGCAACCTGGAACTACCGCTGGGCAGCGGCCCGTACAAAGTCACCGAAGTGAAGGCCGGGCGCTCCGTGCGATATGAACGGGTCAAGGATTACTGGGGCAAGGACCTGCCGGTCAATCGCGGGTTCTACAACTTCGACGTGATGACCACTGACTATTACCGCGACAACACCGTCGCACTGGAAGCACTCAAGGCCGGTCAGTTCGACTACTGGCTGGAAATATCCGCGAAAAACTGGGCCAAGGCCTACAACATTCCGGCGGTGACCGAAGGGCGGCTGATCAAGGAAGAAATCCCCAACGGCAACCCCACCGGCATGCAAGGCTTCGTGTTCAACCTGCGTCGTCCGGTGTTCCAGGATGTGCGCGTGCGCCAGGCGCTGACCCTGTTGCTGGACTTCGAGTGGACCAACAAGCAACTGTTCAACGGCGCCTACGTGCGTACCCGCAGTTACTTCGAAAACTCGGAAATGGCCGCCACTGGCCTGCCGGACGCCGATCAACTGGCGATTCTCGACCCGTTCCGCGGCAAGATTCCCGAGCAAGTGTTCAGCGAGGCGTTCCAGAACCCGCTGACCGACGCCAGCGGCATGATCCGCACCCAGCAGCGCAAAGCCTATCAACTGCTGCAAGAGGCCGGCTGGCGGATCGTCGACGACAAGATGGTCGACGCCACCGGCAAACCGGTGACCATCGAGTTCCTGCTGGCCCAGACCGAGTTCGAGCGGGTGCTGCTGCCGTTCAAGCGCAACCTCAGCGACCTGGGCATCGATCTGGTGATCCGTCGGGTCGACGTCTCGCAATACATCAACCGCGTACGCTCCCGGGACTTCGACATGATCGTCGGCAGTTTCCCGCAATCCAACTCGCCGGGTAACGAACAGCGCGAGTTCTGGATGACCGCCGCCGCCGACAAACCCGGCAGCCGCAACTCCATGGGCCTTAAAGACCCAGTGGTGGACCAACTGGTCGAGCAACTGATCAACGCCGATTCGCGCAAAAGCCTGGTGGCCCACGCCCGGGCGCTGGACCGGGTGCTGCAATGGGGCTATTACGTGATCCCCAACTGGCACATCAAGACCTGGCGCGTGGCGTACTGGAACCACATCGGCCACCCGAAGGTTTCACCCAAATATGACATCGGCATCAATACCTGGTGGGTCAAACCCGACGCGACACCTGCGATAGAAGTCGAAACAAAACTGCAAGCCGACCCTGCGGGCACGGAGTAATCAGATGCTGGCGTATATTTTTCGGCGACTGCTGCTGATCATCCCGACCCTGTTTGGCATTCTGCTGATCAACTTCGTGATCATCCAGGCCGCCCCCGGTGGGCCGGTGGAACAGATGATCGCCAAACTCGAAGGCTTCGAAGGCGCCACCAGCCGCATTGCCGGCGGCGGAGCCGAAGTGTCGGTGGCAGGTTCCGCCTATCGCGGCGCCCAGGGCCTGGACCCGGCGCTGGTCAAGGAAATCGAGCACATGTACGGCTTCGACAAATCGGCGCCGGAACGCTTGTGGATCATGATCAAGAACTACGCCACCCTGGATTTCGGCGACAGCTTCTTCCGCGACGCCAAGGTCATCGACCTGATCAAGGAAAAGATGCCGGTGTCGATCTCCCTCGGGCTGTGGAGCACGCTGATCATGTACCTGGTGTCTATCCCGCTGGGGATCGCCAAGGCGACGCGACACGGCAGCCACTTCGATGTGTGGACCAGTTCGGCGATCATCGTCGGTTACGCGATCCCGGCGTTCCTGTTCGCCATCCTGCTGATTGTGGTGTTCGCCGGCGGCAGCTATTTCGACTGGTTCCCGCTACGGGGCCTGACCTCGAACAACTTTGATGAGCTCAGCACCGGCGGCAAGATCCTCGATTATTTCTGGCACCTGGCTCTGCCGGTCACTGCACTGGTAATCGGCCACTTCGCGACCATGACGCTGCTGACCAAAAACAGCTTCCTCGACGAAATCAACAAGCAATACGTGGTCACCGCCAAAGCCAAGGGCCTGACCCGTCACCGCGTGCTCTACGGCCACGTGTTTCGCAACGCGATGCTGTTGGTGATCGCCGGCTTCCCTTCAGCGCTCATCGGGATCTTCTTCACCGGCTCATTGCTGGTGGAAGTGATCTTCTCCCTCGACGGCCTCGGCCTGATGAGTTTCGAAGCAGCGATCAACCGCGACTACCCGATCGTCTTCGGCACGCTGTTCATCTTCACGCTGCTGGGGCTGGTGCTCAAGCTGATCGGCGACCTCACGTACACCCTTGTCGATCCGCGCATCGACTTCGAAAGCCGGGAGCATTGAGATGAACCTGTCCCCTCTCAATCGCCGACGTTTCGAGCTGTTCAAGGCCAACAAGCGAGGCTGGTGGTCGTTGTGGCTGTTTCTGATTCTGTTCGGCGCAAGCCTCGGCGCCGAGCTGATCGCCAACGACAAACCGCTGGTGGTGCATTACGACAACGCCTGGTACTTCCCGGCGCTCAAGCGCTATCCGGAAACCGCGTTCGGCGGTGAATTCCCGCTGGAAGCCAACTACAAGAGCCCGTACATCCGCGAACTGCTCAAGGCCAAGGACGCCTGGGTGGTGTGGGCGCCGATCCCCTACAGCTACCAGAGCATCAACTACGACCTGAAAGTCCCGGCCCCCGCGCCGCCGTCCGCCGACAACCTGCTGGGCACCGACGATCAGGGCCGCGACGTGTTGGCCCGGGTGATTTACGGTTTCCGGATTTCGGTGCTGTTCGCTTTGACGCTGACCATCCTCAGCTCGATCATCGGCGTGATCGCCGGCGCCTTGCAGGGCTTTTATGGCGGCTGGGTCGACCTGGCCGGGCAGCGTTTCCTGGAGATCTGGTCCGGGCTGCCGGTGCTGTACCTGCTGATCATCCTCGCCAGTTTCGTGCAGCCGAACTTCTGGTGGCTGCTGGGGATCATGTTGCTGTTTTCGTGGATGAGCCTGGTGGATGTGGTGCGCGCGGAGTTCCTGCGCGGGCGGAATCTGGAATACGTGCGCGCGGCCCGGGCGCTGGGCATGCAGAATGGTGCGATCATGTTCCGCCACATTTTGCCCAACGCCATGGTCTCGACCATGACCTTCATGCCGTTCATCCTGACCGGCGCCATCGGCACGCTGACCGCCCTCGACTTCCTCGGCTTCGGTTTGCCGCCGGGCGCCCCGTCGCTGGGTGAGTTGGTGGCCCAGGGCAAATCCAACCTGCAAGCGCCGTGGCTCGGTATGAGTGCGTTTGCGGTGCTGGCGTTGATGTTGAGTTTGCTGGTATTCATCGGCGAGTCCGCTCGCGATGCCTTCGACCCGAGGAAGTGAAATGAATCAGGACAATCTGATCGAAGTGCGCGACCTGGCCGTCGAATTTGTCGTTGGCGAGCACGTTCAGCGGGTGGTCGAAGGCGTCAGCTTCGACATCAAGCGCGGCGAAACCCTGGCGCTGGTGGGTGAAAGCGGCTCCGGCAAATCGGTGACTGCCCACTCGATCCTGCGGCTGCTGCCCTATCCGCTGGCCCGGCATCCGTCCGGCACCATCACCTATTCCGACCGGAACTTGTTGGAGCTGAAAGAGAAAACCATCCGCCACATCCGCGGCAACCGGATCGCGATGATCTTTCAAGAGCCGATGACCTCGCTCAACCCACTGCACTCGATCGAGAAGCAGATCAACGAGGTATTGGGCATCCACAAGGGCCTGACCGGCAAAGTCGCGACCAGGCGCACGCTGGAGCTGCTGGAGATGGTCGGCATCCCGGAACCCGAGAAGCGTCTCAAGGCCCTGCCCCACGAATTGTCCGGTGGCCAGCGCCAGCGGGTCATGATCGCCATGGCCCTGGCCAACGAGCCGGAACTGCTGATCGCCGACGAACCGACCACCGCTCTGGACGTGACTGTTCAGCTGAAAATCCTCGAATTGCTCAAGGAATTGCAGGCCCGCCTGGGCATGGCGCTGTTACTGATCAGTCACGATTTGAACCTTGTACGAAGAATTGCGCATCGCGTATGTGTCATGCAGCGCGGTTGCATCGTCGAACAGGCATCGTGCGAAGAATTGTTCCGCGCGCCGCAGCATCCGTACACCCGGGAACTGCTGGCAGCGGAGCCCAGCGGCAAGCCTGCGACCAATGTAATTGGCCCGCCCTTGCTGCAGGTCGAGGACCTGAAAGTCTGGTTCCCGATCAAGAAAGGCTTTCTGAAAAAGACCGTCGACCACATCAAGGCGGTGGACGGCATCAATTTCAGCCTGCCCCAGGGACAGACTCTGGGGATTGTGGGAGAAAGCGGTTCCGGCAAGTCGACGCTCGGTTTGGCGATTTTGCGGCTGATCGGTAGCAAAGGTGCGATCCGTTTTGAAGGCAAGCAGCTAGACTGCCTGACGCAGCAACAGGTTCGGCCGCTGCGGCGGGAAATGCAGGTGGTGTTCCAGGACCCTTTCGGCAGCCTGAGCCCACGGATGTGCGTGAGCCAGATCGTCGGTGAAGGCCTGCGGATCCACAAGATGGGCACCGAGGCCGAGCAGGAACAAGCGATTATTGCGGCACTCAAGGAGGTAGGCCTGGATCCGGAAACCCGGCACCGCTACCCCCATGAATTTTCCGGTGGGCAGCGGCAGAGAATCGCCATTGCCCGGGCTTTAGTGCTAAAACCGGCGTTGATTCTGCTGGACGAGCCGACTTCGGCCCTCGACCGCACCGTGCAACGCCAAGTGGTGGAGCTGCTACGTTCACTGCAAACCAAGTACAACCTGACGTATCTGTTTATCAGCCATGACCTGGCTGTCGTCAAAGCGCTGAGCCACCAGCTGATGGTGGTCAAGCATGGCCAAGTGGTCGAACAGGGAGACGCGCAAAGTATCTTTGCCGCCCCCCAACATCCGTATACACAGCAGTTGCTGGAAGCCGCTTTTCTGGCACCAGCCACTGCGCAATAAACCTGAAAGAGAGGAGCAACACATGGGTTTTCTCGCCGGTAAGCGCGTACTGATCGTCGGTGTCGCCAGCAAGCTGTCCATCGCATCCGGCATCGCTGCCGCCATGCATCGCGAGGGCGCTGAGCTTGCCTTCACTTATCAGAACGACAAACTCAAGGGTCGTGTCGAAGAATTCGCACAGGGCTGGGGTTCGAGCCCTGAGCTGTGCTTCCCGTGCGACGTGGCCAGCGATGCCGAAATCGCCAAGGTCTTCGAAGAGTTGAGCAAGAAGTGGGACGGCCTGGACTGCATCGTGCACTCCGTCGGCTTCGCCCCGGGCGACCAACTGGACGGCGACTTCACCGAAGCCACCACCCGTGAAGGTTTCCGCATCGCTCACGACATCAGCGCCTACAGCTTCGTGGCCCTGGCCAAGGCTGGTCGCGAAATGATGAAAGGCCGCAATGGCAGCCTGCTGACCCTGTCGTACCTGGGCGCCGAGCGCACCATGCCGAACTACAACGTAATGGGCATGGCCAAGGCTTCCCTGGAAGCTGGCGTACGTTACCTGGCCGGCTCCCTGGGCCCGGACGGCACCCGCGTCAACTGCGTATCGGCTGGCCCGATCCGCACCCTCGCCGCTTCCGGCATCAAGAACTTCCGCAAAATGCTGGCCGCCAACGAAGCGCAAACCCCGCTGCGTCGTAACGTCACCATCGAAGAAGTCGGCAACGCCGGCGCCTTCCTGTGCTCGGACCTGGCGTCCGGCATCAGCGGCGAAATCATGTACGTAGACGGCGGCTTCAACACCACCGCCATGGGCAACATCGAAGAGTGATCTTCGGTTAGCCGTTAAAAAACCCGCCTCTTCAGGCGGGTTTTTTGTGCCCTCAAATTCAAAAGATCTTCACAACAAACACTGAGCAAACAACTGCTGGATCGGCTGTGTACGCTGGCTATAACGCTGCAACAGCACGATCTCCCGGTAGAACGTCAGCTCTCCCAGCGGGATGATCCTGACCTTCGCCCCATGCTCAAGCCACAGCCCCGCCTCGGGCAATAGCGAAACACCCAGCCCGCATTCCACCATCTTGACAATGGCTTCCAGCTCATCCAGCTCCAGAGCCACCTGTACATCAATCTGCTGCTCGCGCAAAAAACGCGTCACCAATCGCCCACCGAATGAATTGCGGTCGTAGCGTACGTGGGGATGGCTGGCGAGTAACTGCAGCGGGTCATCCCCCTCGAGGTCGGCCGGCACGATCAGCACAAACGGCTCCCGGCGAATGACTTGCACCGATAATTCCTTGGGTAATTCAAACGGCGGCTTGATCAGAATCGCCAGGTCCACTTCGCAAGTATCCACCTGGCTCAGCAAGTTCAGGGATACCCCCGGCACCAGTTTCGCCTCCAGCAATGGCGCCTGTTGCCTGAGTCGCAACAGCGTCCGTGGCAACAAACCGGTCTGGACGGTGGCCACCGCGCCGATCTTCAATTCGCCACGAAACTCACTGATGTCATCACTGACGGCCATGCGACTGAAGATCTCGAGCATTTCCTGAGCCATCGGCAACGCTCGCTGCCCTGCGGCATTGAGGAGCGCCTGGCGCCCGGTGCGATCGAACAGACGTATGCCCAACGCCTGCTCCAGATTGCGGATCTGCGCGCTGACCGCCGACTGAGTCAGGCCGATGTGCATGCCTGCCGCTGCGAACGTGCCATGGCGCGTCACGGCAATGAAGGTTTTCAGTTCCCGCAGCATACGGCCCCCCAATTGATCGAAATAATTTGAGCTCGCTGCAAAAATTATCGTCTTTCAATCAAAAAGCACAGGACTAAACTCAGCCTCAACGCTCAACCCGTCGAGGCACATCCGATGCAACTGTCCCCTTTTCATTTGGCCATCCCGGTTTACGATCTGGACGCTACCCGGCATTTCTATGGCGAGGTGTTCGGCCTGGAAGAAGGTCGCTCCAGCGATCACTGGGTCGATTTCAACTTTTTCGGCCATCAACTGGTGATTCATCTGGCCCCGAAAAACGCTTCTCAGGAAGCCGCCCATACCAACGCCGTGGACGGCCACGACGTACCGGTGCCGCATTTCGGTGTGGTATTGCCGATGGAAGAATGGGAGGCGCTGGCCGAACGCCTGAAAGCCCTGGGTACACACTTCGTGATCGAGCCGGGCATCCGGTTTCAGGGATTGGTGGGCGAACAAGCCACGATGTTTCTTTTCGATCCCTGCGGCAATGCTCTGGAGTTCAAGGCGTTCAAAAATATCAATCAGTTGTTCGCCAAATGATCCGCCTGCCCCTTGACGCCACCACCCTCAGTGAAGCGGTGGTCAATGGCGAGACCACCGCTGCCATCGTCGTCGAAACCTTTCTTCAGCGCATTCAGGCGCGGGAGCCGGATATCCAGGCTTTCGTCTCGTTCGACGCCCGGCAGGTCCGCGCCGATGCGGCGCAGCACAACGGCCAGGGTCTGCTGGCCGGCGTCCCCGTGGGTATCAAGGACATTTTCGACACTGCGACCCACCCCACGCAGTTCTATTCACCCATCTATACCGACCATCAACCCTCCCGGGACGCCCACGTCGTGACGCTGCTGCGCCAGGCCGGGGCGCTGATCATGGGCAAGACCCATACCACCGAGTTTGCGTACATGCACACCGGTCCAACCCGCAATCCCCACGACCTTACGCGAACGCCGGGCAGCTCCAGCGCGGGCTCGGCGGCCGGGATGGCTGCAGGGTTCTTTGCCCTGGCGCTGGGCACCCAGACCGCTGGCTCGTTGCTCAAGCCGGCATCCTACTGCGGCCTCTTCGCTTTCAAACCGTCGCTGGGCCTGGTATCGCTGGAAGGGGTAAAACCGTTGGCGCCGAGCTTCGACACCGTGGGTTGGTATGGCCAGTCAGTGCGCGACCTGCACCTGGTAGCGCGCGTGTTGATTCCCGGGTTTGTGATGCCGGACATCGAGCGGCGTCCGCTGCACTTGGGGTTCTGCCGCACGTCGCGCTGGGATCAAGTGGACCCCGACGTGGTCCTTGCCCTGGAACAGGCGGTGGATCAGTTGCGCAGCGCCGGCCATCACGTGAGCGACGTACGGCTGCCGGATGAGTTTGCAGGTGTGTTCGACGATCATCAGTTGATTAACGATTGCGAAGGTGCCCGCTCGCTGGCAAAGGAGTTTCAACAACACCGAACACAATTGAGCCCTTCGACCCTGGCCATGTTCGAGCGGGCGGCGACCACAACCTGGCAACAGGAATCCGCTGCCAAGGCGCGCCTGGCTGATCTTGCCCCACGCTTGAGCGAGCTTTGCCGCCCCTTCGACGCCATGCTCGGCGCCTCTTGCGGGATGGTCGCGCCGGTCGGCCTGGAAAGCACCGGACCGTCGGATTTCATCAAGTTCTGGGGGGCGTTTGGCTGGCCGCAACTGAACATACCGCTGAGGCCCGGCCAAGCCATGTTGCCTGTCGGGCTACAGATGATCGGAAGGTTCAGAGAGGATGGTCGGCTGTTACGAACGGCCGAGCACGTTGCAGCGGTTTTGCAAGGCGCCATTCAAGAATGACGAGCTTCGAACTGTCGGGCACGCAACGCCTTATCGACCAGAGCCAGCAGATCTTGCGCCGTTTGGGTTAGCTGAGCATCAAACTCGATCTGCCCGACACTGAAGCGAATGTCATAGCCACGATGCACCGTGGCATTACGCTCATCGAGTATTTCTTCGAGGCGCGCCCTGATCGCGGCAATCTCCACCGTGTTGGCGCCGGTCAACAAGGCAGCAAACTCATCGCTGCCCAGCCGACCGATCACATCGCTTTCACGAAAAGCGATGCGCAGCACGTCGGCAAAGGTTTTCAGGGCGTTGTCGCCCTCGGCACGCCCATACAACCGGTTGATGCGCTTGAAGTCGTCAAGGTCGAAAAACAACAGGGTCGCAGGTTGGCCCAACTGCCGACAAGCCTCCAGCGCCAATTGGGCCAGAGCCTCGAAGCCATGACGATTGGACAGCAGCGTCAACTCATCCATGCTCGCCATCTGCACGCCCATCAGTTCTTGCTCGGCCTTGCGCGCCAGGTCGCGCAGTACATCGCGGTCCTGCACGGCGCCGTCGAGGACGTTCGGCGTGCCCACGCCGGGTTTGAGCGGTTTTTCTGGGGTTAGCATTACTCACTCCCTTGATGGATATAAACGTTAGAGTCGTTCACACCCGGTTTGACTCCCTATAAACGCGCCGCTGGTCAGCTACCCGCCACCGGACACGGCCCTCCAGCGTCCGCCCAGAGTTTGAACTGGGTGACGAAAATGTCGTGGGGCACCGGCACCGGCGTCCGTCCCTCACCTGGATGCCAGCCCCAGAGCACCAGTTTGTCCTCGCTGACATGTTTGATCAGTGCCGCAAAATCACGATCGCCATTACTGGAACGATCCTTGATCATTGCGCACAACCTGTCGGGCGGCAGGCCGATCCAGGCCATTTTGTGCGCGGCTGGCGGCAGGCTCCAATGCGGCGCTCCAGGCGGTGTGTGAGGCCCATAACTGGCGGGCGGATTGCTGTCGGCATGGCAACTGGCACACGGCAGACCGGCCGCCCCTTTGCCATCCATCCCGCGAACCACCCTCATCGCGTGAGGATTGCCGGCGTCGAACTGTAAAGGCGAATCGCCGGGGATATGGCAGTTCTGACAGCGCGGGCTCTGGAACACCTTCTGTACCGTGTCAAACGCCTTCAGCGCCTCTTTATCATCAGCGAACAGGTCCGAGGCATAGCCAGTCAGCCCGATCAGCACCACCGCGCCCAGCAACAGATGTCGTTTCATGTCACACCCCCGACAATTGCAGCGGCAGTTCCCGCAGACGCTGCCCGGTCAGGGCAAACACCGCGTTCGCCACGGCCGGCGCCACGGGCGGTACACCAACCTCGCCGATGCCGCCGGGTTTGTCGGTGCTGGGGACGATATGCACTTCGACCACGGGCATTTCGTTCAGGCGCAACACCTGATAGTCGTGAAAATTGGATTGCTGCACCTGGCCGTTCTTGAACGTCAGTTTGCTGTGCAAGGTAAATCCGAGACCGAAGGTGATGCCTGACTCCATCTGCGCGGCGATGCTCTGCGGGTTGACCGCAATGCCGCAATCCACCGCACACACCACCCGGTGTACGCGAATCGCCAGGTTGTCCTGCGACACCTCCGCCACATGGGCGACGTAGCTGCCGAAAGACTCATGCACCGCCACGCCCAATGCGTGGCCGTCCGGCAACGGCGCTTTCCAGTCGGCTTTCTCCACTGCCAGATTCAGCACCCCCAGATGCCGTGGATGCGCCTTGAGCAAGGTTCGTCGATATTCCACCGGATCCTTGCCGGCCGCCTCGGCCAACTCATCGATCAACGACTCCATGACGAATGCCGTATGGGTATGCCCCACCGACCGCAACCACAGCACGCTGATGCCGGTTTGCGGGGAATGCAGGTCGATCAGGTGATTGGCCAGCCCCTCAAAATAAGGACTGTCGGCCACACCTTCGACGGAGGTTTTGTCGACACCGTCCTTGACCATGGTCGCCTCGAACGACGTGCCGGCCATGATCGACTGCCCGACCAGCATATGCTTCCAGGCGATCGGCATACCGTCGGCGTCCAGCCCGATGCGTGCCTGATGCAGGAATGCCGAGCGATAGTAACCGCCGCGAATGTCATCCTCTCGGGACCAGACGGTTTTCACCGGTTCGCCCGCCGCTTTGGCGACGTACACCGCCTCGCTGACAAAGTCCGAGGTCGGGTTGGCCCGACGCCCGAAGCCGCCACCGAGGAATTGGGTGTGGATCTCGACCTGTTCGGGTTTGAGCCCGGTGATCTTCCCCGCGATCATCTGATCCAGGGTCTGGAACTGCGTGCCGGTCCAGATTTCGCATTTGTCCTTGGTGATTTTCACCGTGCAATTGAGCGGTTCCATCGGCGCGTGGGCCAGGTACGGCACGCTGTATTCGGCCTCGATAGTCTTCGCCGCCCTGCCCAACATCACCGTCGCGTCCCCGGCCTGGCTGACCGAGGTCCCGGGGGTGGCGGCGAGTTTACGGAAGCTTTCCAGCAGTTGCTGGCTGTCGAGCCCGGCGTTCGGCCCCGGTTCCCATACAACCTTCAGCGCATCGCGCCCCAGCTTCGCCGCCCAATAATGATCGGCAATCACCGCGACTCCCGTGGGCACCTGCACCACTTTGTGCACGCCAGGCACCGCCAGCGCCTCGGCGCCTTCGAAGGATTTGACGCTGCCACCGAACACTGGCGGCCGAGCGACCACCGCAGTCATAAGCCCGTCGAATTGCACGTCCATGCCGAACTTGGCCTGCCCGGTGATTTTCTCCGGGGTATCGAGGCGCTTGGTGGGTTTGCCGATGACCTTCCAGTCCTTGGCTTCCTTGAACTTGATCGAGGCTGGATCCGGCACCGGCAACTTGCCGGCGTCATCCGCCAGTTCGCCGTAAGTGGCGCGTTTGTCGCCGGCAATGACCACGCCCGATTCGGTGCGAATCTGCGAAGGCGCCATGTCGAAGCGCTTGGCCGCCGCGTCGATCAGCATCAAGCGCGCCGCTGCGCCGGCCTGACGATAGCGATCGAACTCCATCCAGGTCGAGGTCGAACCGCCGGTGATTTGCATCCCGCCAAACGCCGGCAGGCCATACTCGGCGGCCGAGGCTGGCGCGTGTTCGACGCGAATTTTCGACCAATCGGCGTCCAGTTCTTCGGAGATCAACATGGTCAGGCCGGTCCAGATGCCCTGGCCCATTTCCGAATGGCCGAGCAGCACAGTGACGCTGTTGTCGTTGCCGATGCGTAAAAAGGCATTGGGCGCGAATTCCTCTCCTTGATTCTCGGCACCGAAGGCGAAGCGATGGCCGCCAGGAATGACAAACGCCACCACCAGACCGCCACCCAACACGGCACTGCCCTTGAGAAAACCGCGACGCGAGACAGGGTTGATGCTGTTCATTGCTCAGACTCCCTTCAACGTGGCTTCAACGTCGCCTCACCCGATCTCGGCGGCGCGTTTGACCGCGGCGCGGATTCTTGGGTAGGTGCCGCAGCGGCAAATGTTGCCGGACAGCGCCTGGTCGATGTCGCTGTCGGTAGGCTTGGGGATCTTCGCCAGCAACGCGGCCGCCGACATGATCTGCCCGGACTGGCAATAACCGCACTGAACCACATCGAGTTCGGCCCAGGCCTGTTGCACCGGGTGCGAGCCGTCGCTGGACAGGCCTTCGATGGTGAGAATTTTCTGCCCGTGGGCCACCGCCGTGGCGGGCGTGATGCAAGAGCGCAGCGGCGCACCGTCGACGTGGACGGTGCAGGCGCCACACTGGGCCATGCCGCAACCGAATTTGGTGCCCGTCAGGTGCGCGACATCGCGCAGAACCCAGAGCAACGGCATGTCCGCGGGGACATCCAGTTCCTGGTCCTTGCCATTGATATTCAGGGTCAGCATGGCTGATTTCCTCAGACTCACGGTGTTCTGAAGGGGCGCCGCTGTGGTAGCGAAATACCTACGCGGCGCCTCGGGTCATCCCTACAGCTAAGCGCAATTTGACCCACAAGCCATGTTCATCGACCACCGGTCGCTCCCGTCCCGTAGCAGCAGCCTCGCGCAGCTCGGCAGCTGCTACGGACTTGTCGATCTACGGCGCCACCCGTCTACTGCGGACTGGCTAATCTGATAATCCAGTGTGTTCAACCTGCCGAGGACAACCGCCATGCAACGCTTTCCAAAAATCACGCCCTGCCTGTGGTTTGACGATCAGGCCGAAACGGCGGCGAAATTCTATTGCTCGATCTTCGATCACTCGAAAATCACCGCCATCACCCATTACGGCAAGGCCGGTCAGGAAATCCACGGCCGCCCGGAAGGTTCGGTGATGACGGTCAGCTTCGAGCTTGATGGCCAGACCTTCACCGGTCTCAATGGCGGGCCAGTGTTCACCTTCAACGAAGCGGTGTCGTTCCAGGTCAATTGTCAGAATCAGGAGGAAGTCGACCACTTCTGGGGCAACCTGTCCGCCGGTGGGCCTGTGCAGGCGCAGCAATGTGGCTGGCTCAAGGATAAATTCGGCGTGTCATGGCAGATCGTGCCGATCGCGCTGATGCACATGATGCAAGACCCCGATACGCACAAGTCCCAGCGCGCGATGCAAGCGATGCTGCAAATGAAAAAGCTCGACATCGCCGAACTGGAACGAGCCTTTGCCGGCCAGAGCTAATACACTCAGGCACTGGCCCGCCAAGGACATCGAGATGAAGCACACCGTCGCCAAAGATGCAGACAAAGCCCCGCGTTTCTGGCGCGACGACGCCCTGCCCTTCATCGAAGCCCGCTCCATCGCCGACGGCCGCGAGGTCTGCTACGCCCGGCATTCCCACGAACACTTTTCCATCGGTGCTATCACCGCTGGGCGCAGCACCTACATCCATGAGCAATCGGAGTTTCAGGTCAGCGCCGGTACCGTGGTGTTGATGAACCCCGGCGATGTGCATGCCTGCAATCCGATCGATGACCAGCCTTGGTCGTACCTGATGCTGTACGTCGAGACGCCTTGGCTGACTGACTTGCAGCATCAGCTCGGCTTCAGCCAGGATTCGGCGTTTCGCCGGTTTTCCATCACCCACAATCGCGATCTCGAGCTGTTTGCCGGCCTGAAGAACGTATACGAGGTGTTGATCGATCAGCAGCAAGACGTGCTGCGCAAGCACAGCGCGGCGGTGGAGTTTTTCACCGAGGTGCAACAGCGGCTCAACCCTATAGATCAACCGTTGCGCGAGCCTAACTTCAAGCTGGAACGGGCCGCCGACTACATCCGCGATAACTGCACGCACCAGCTCAAGCTCGAAGACATTTGCGAAGCGGCGCAACTGTCGCCGTCCTACCTTATCCGCGCCTTCAAACAGCATTACGGCATGACGCCCCATGCATTTCTGGTAAACCGGCGCATCCAGTTCGCCCGGGATCGACTGCGTAGCGGCAGGCTGATCGCCGATGTCGCATTGGAGGCCGGATTTGCTGATCAGGCGCATTTTCAGCGGGCGTTCAAGCAACATCTGGCGGCGACACCAGGGCAATATCGCGGGTAAGTTAATATGTCGACATGCGCCCCCTGTCAAAAACAGGTTAGTTAATATAAACCCACGAGCCATGCCGGTAAAATTCATACAAAGTCATATAACTAATATGACAACACTCCAAACTCTTATTTAAGCTCCCTTCCCACGCTACAACCCAATATCAGAAGATGGAGCTTCTTACTTGAACACGCCGAACAACAACGTATTTCATTCCAGCAACCAACGCGAAAAACAATTAGTCATTGAAGCCATCGCCAACTTCCTCAGCGATGAAGACGTCATGGCAACCGTTGGATGGTCGTGGGATCGTGTATCAGTTACCTGTGACCCGAATTCCGACTTCTCCCAACTACATCATCCAGCTACTACCTGCCTGGCGAGGCTCAGCCGGCAACCCGACTTCAAAAAAATCGCGGTCGAACAAGGCATCTCCCGAACAAACATCTTTCATGTCAATGAACACGGCCAACTCTTTTATTCCTATGACAACATCAGTACCCGTGAAACCAACGGTGAGCTGATCACTGTCAGTTTCTTCTCCGAGCGTAACGACATCGCCCATCACTTCACTGGCGTTGCCGATATCGACGAACAACTACGCCTCCTTTCAGGCAGTGCCAAGCTGACTGGCGGATGGGTGACGTCCACCGAAAAAATCACAATAAGTCAGTGGTTGCGTTTTCACAGCTTGCCACTTCCGGCCAGCGTGGAAAGTGCAAAAGAGTTAATTGACTTACTGAATGTCACCCCCCTTCCAGCACCGTCGCCCTATGGGAACTACTGGGAGTTGCTGAGCCCTCCCAAAGACTCACCGTTCGAACTCACGGAGAAAAATCGCGCCCTCATTCGCGATGTGATCGAGGAAGAAACCGGAGGCGAACTTCCTTTGGTTTCGCTTTATGGCCATGCGCTGAAACTTGAAAGCTTTTCCGCCGACAAACTGCCCACCAGCCAAGGTTACCGTCTGACACGGCTGATCGATATTGCAGTGTCGAGCGCGAATAATGGGCATGCGTTCATGACGGCATTAGGCTGGTTCGCTGATGAAAACGGCCCCAAGCCCACCGAGCAGTTCATCGAACAGCTGATGATTGCGGTGATGCTGCTTGACCTTGATCCGGAACTGGACAGCGCCAATACCTCGTTTGCAGGTTTTGACCTCTACTCGAAACGTCATTTGCTGCTTTCCCCCTCAGCGGTCCGCACGCAACTTGAACAGCATCTGGTCAGCCAACTCAAGCTCGACGCCATGATTGCCCCGCTCGTCGCGGAATGGGTCCTGGGTGGCATGGCGCCGGAATATCTTGCCCATGAACTGCCGTCCAATCTGCGTATCGGCACACCGGCGTGGGTCGTCTTCACCCAGGCCGTACACTTTGCCGAAGCGATCACCCCCGGTGTTTCCCGGAGCATGGCCTACCAACACCTGCTGGGGTTCGCCCGCGCATCGCAATTGACACCCGAGCTCAAAGCAGTGTTTGCCGCACACTCGGCTGACCCGGTGATCACTTGGGCGCTGATGAACGACCTGATCTCCCGGGATTCAGAGGGCAACCTCAATCAGCAAGCCGTTACGGTGGCGATGGATGAGTACAAGCAACATGCGGACATGATGACGAGCGCCTTGATTGATCTGGGCAAACCGCTGCCCCATCGCAAGGCGCTCGCGCTTAAAGAACTGAAATCCCAGGTGCCGGATTGTGACCCCGAGGAACTGTTGGTCAAACATCGCGGAACGGGCGGCGGCGCAGGAAGGCGGGTATCGGTTGTCGATCTTTACCTGGGCGACGAGCTTCACACCCAGGATTGGGATCGAGCCAAAGGCACCAGCATTTACGAGGCTTTCCCTGATCTGGCTGACATGTACCCCGTTGCGGATTTATTTCAGCAAGCGGTCCACAATCATCACAACTCAATGACCGAAGCATTGTCGGCCATTATCAACGTCACCTTTTCGCAACTAAGCCCGAAGGACAGGTCGTTCATCGAGGACGGCCATCTAGGTATCTATAGTGTTCAGGAATACACAACCACCCGATTTACCAATATTCCCAACCCGACGGGCGTAGCAAGACCAGCGACGCCCGTTCCAGGGAAGACGGGCCGTTATGGCGTTCTCATTTGTGCGGTACTTGATTCAGAGCTTCGTTGTTATCAACTGTTTCCAATGAGGACGGAATGCGTATACAGCGAGGAACTTGGCGAAGTGTTTCGCCCTCTCTTCATGGCCAGTGGGTCCGCTGTAGCGACGTTTGTGAACCACAAACACCATTTGGAAGGCCGTCTGGATATACAGGCTTATCGAGCGAACACGGCCCCCCGCAGCTATTCCCGGTCCGCCTTTTTTATCCGCAAGATCGGAGAATTCAACCCATCGTCGGCCAGTGCAGGCCCCCCCTCGCCGAACCGTTACTTTCGTTCCACGCGAAAAGAAGCAATCAGCGACCTTATTGCAAAAGAGAACCCCTATTTCACTGTAGATGAACTGATGCAACTGGGCCTCGATCAGACACGACGGGAAAAAGCGATTGAAAAGACCGACGCCATCTTCACATTCATTCTGAACCTGATCATTCCGTTCAAGGAATGCGTCGAGGAGCTTTCCTCGGGGGTTGCTGCCCGACAAAACCGCGCTATTCACGGCTGTGTCATGGACGCGGCGGCCCTCGCTGTTTCCTTTGCCGTCGTCGGCATTAAAGTTACCGCTATCAGCGCCAAGGCCACGACCCTGGTCTCCAAACTCCTTTCCACGTCCAAAGTTGTTGGCAGTACTGTCATCAGCCTTTTCAACCCCATTGACGGAGTGCCTCAACTGCTCAAGGGCGGCGGAAAACTATTGGCTCGGGGCGTGAAGAAACTAGGCGCTCATGCGCTCTCCACCCCGTATCTGGCTCGGCGGCAGTTGCGCTATCTGACGGGCGCGAACAGCTATGATCTACTCCGGGCCATCAACCATACCGGCGCAGGCCCCCGGATTCGAATGTCGCTGGACACGGTTGCCCATGGTCGAGCGCTGTTCAAGGACGACAGCATTCAAACCGTTGAACAGATTGTGACCCGCCTGGGCAACAAGAACAGTCGACTGCCAGATGGCGCTCTGCCGTCCGAACTGGAGCATCTGTTCAACAATGCGCTTGTTGAATCGGCGCTCGGACTCAAGCAAGCGCAAGATCTGCAGGGATTGATCGGTCGAACGCCTGTTGAAGATCTTTTCAAGGCAGTCCTGGAAAAAGCTCAATACAGCTACACCAGCGCCCGCTCCGCATCCGGTGCTCAAGGTTACGCCGATACACTGGCAACCTTTGCCCAGGTCGAAGCGAAAAACGTCACCTACATGAAGAATTACCAACAAAACGTATTACAGCAAGACCTGGGCAAGGTACCGTTTAATCAGGTCATGCCAGAATCAGCCTTCAATCCAATGGGCTTTACCGATAACTCGCAAAGGGCCGGCGCCTGGATCGTCAATGGTTCTACCTCCCCTGGCAACGACCTCGACAGCATCGTTGCGGTACTGCGCGAGTACGCCGGCAATCAAAAAACACTGACTGATCCGACCGTGATCAAACAGCTGCATGCCCGTATCGTGCCAGCCACCTCGGACGTCGTGCGCGTGGGCGTCAATGACAAGAAATACGCTAGCAACATCAGTGGATTCGCCGCGATGGAACAACATCTGAAAACACTGAACTCCAGTCATGAGCATTTCGACAAACAGTTGCTGGCGACCGTCGTAGGTTTCCACGGTCTAGGCGACGGTAATGGCCGTACGGGTCGTGCCCTGTATGCCATCAGCCAGCTTCGAAACAACCGGTTCACACCGCTGACAAAACAAGAGTTCAGTTTGCTGCACGGACTCGATTAAGGTAAATGACTGAGGGTATGTTGCTTAGGAAAGCAACAAATACACCGCACTCAGCCCTAGCAACAATGCCATGAGCCGGTTGAACCATCGCATGCCTACAGGATTATTCAGATAACCCTGCAGGCATGTCCCGGCATACGCCCAACAGCCGACTGACACATAGCAGATCACCAGATACACCGCCGCAAACTGCCAGACCAGCCGCGCCTCACCGTCCGCGACGAACGCGCCCATGCCCGCTACACAGGCCAGCCAGGCTTTCGGATTGAGCCATTGCATCATCGCGCCATATAACATCGACGGCGCCCGGCGCGATTTATCCGCATCGATGCGGCCATCGTCCGCCGCCAGTTTCCAGGCCATGAACAACAGAAACGCAACACCCGCCAGTTGCACCACTTGCGTCAGCGCCGGCCACAACCGCAATACCTCATGCAACCCCAATCCCATCAATACCAGCAATAAAACGAAACCCAGCGTTGCTCCGGCGACATGTCGCTGACTGGCGCGAAAACCGAACTGCGCCCCCGAGCTCAACGCCACAATGTTCACCGGCCCCGGTGTAATGGAAGCGACCAAGGCAAACGCCGCCATGGAAAGAATCAGACTCATTGCATACCTTCTTCAATTCAGTTGAACCAGGGCTCAAAGTAAAGAGCCAGGGGAATGCTGTATTGAAGAAAACAACCCTTGCCTGTCCCGCGACGCATGTCACTTCCTGTAGGTTGCAAGACTGTCACGAGGGACCTTATGGCGGGCCTATACTTCAAGAGTCGGCACACTCGATGCGGGGCGCGTCGAGTGATCGTTCACGCAGGCCACAGCCTGCCTTCATCGTAGGGAGGAGAAGATCATGGCGCGTAAATACATCGACTGCCGCGAGTTCCCAAGCGCGTCCAAATGCTCGGTCGCCCTGTCCGCAGACTCTGAAAACGAACTGCTGGAGGCCGCGGCACAGCATGCGGTCAGTGTTCACAAGCACACCGATTCACCAGAACTGCGTGCTCAACTGAAGACAATGTTCCACGACGGCACCCCGCCCGTAGAAGCACCGCGTCCGGCGTAGGAACGCAAAAAGGGACAGACCACGATTCAAGGCAAATGCCGAACAATCGTGGTCTGTCCCGTGTTTTTCCCGTGTTTTTCTCTGTACGGCTATTTGCATCCACCGCTGTATGGGCCAAATCACCAACCACCCATGATAAAAATACCGCTCTCGTTCCTAGAGCCCCGTTCATGGACCTCGCCACCCTCCTCCTGTTTTTGCCGGCCTGCTTCGCCCTGAACATGGCCCCCGGCCCAAACAATCTGCTGTCGGTCAGCAACGCCACCCGTTATGGCTATCGTCGTGCCTGTGTGGCCGGCGTCGGGCGTTTGCTGGCGTTTGCCGGGATGATCGGCCTGGCCGCCGCCGGATTGTCGGTGGTGCTGAAAACCTCGGAATGGCTGTTCTATGCGATCAAGATCATCGGTGCCGCTTACCTGTTGTACCTGGCGTGGCAACTGTGGCGTGCCAATCCCGAGGCCGAGCAGCACATCACCGGCACGCCAGTGGGGATCCTGGCCCTGGCGCGGCAGGAGTTTCTGGTGGCAGCGGGTAATCCCAAGGCCATTTTGCTGTTCACCGCCTTCCTGCCGCAGTTCGTCGACCCGACCCAGGCGGTGGCGCCACAATTCGCGGTGCTCGGCGCGTTGTTCCTGCTGCTGGAATGGATTGCCATCAGCGCCTACGCCTACATGGGCCTGCACATGCGCCGCTGGTTCGCCGAACCACGGGGCAAGCGGATGTTCAACCGTTGCTGCGCGGGGTTGCTGTCGGCGGCAGCTTCGGTGCTGTTGATGGCGAAACGGGCCTGACCTTTACGCTTGGGACGGTCCTTTCAGTTCGACCTGGTTGCCGTCCGGATCGAAGCAATAGATCGACAGCCCGTTGCCTTCGGCACCAAAACGCACGGCGGCTTTCTCGGGTTTCAGGCCGAAGGACTGCAAGTGACTGACCAGCGCATCCTCGTCAAACGGTTCGATGCGCAGGCAGAAGTGATCGACGTTGCGCCGTTCGCGACCAGCGGCAGCCCCGCCCGTGCGGCCGAGTTCGCCCTGGATATCGACGAGGTCGATCATCGAGGTGCCCGCACGCAAATGCACCAGGCCCAGATCGTCGCGGCGCTTGACCAGTTCGGCGCCGAGTACCTCGCCGTAAAACGCGATGCTGCGTTCGAGGTCCTCGACGCGCAGGACGATGTGATCGATGTGTTTAATCGTGAATGCTTGCATTGGGATGGATTCCTGAAAATATCGTTTACAGCATTGCCGGTGACCCGATGACTGTAGCTCAGGGTACAAAAATTCTCTGTCGATTTTCCGGTAGAGGCGCCAGGCAACGCGGCTTATGCTCAGCCCATGAACCTACAAAACGCTGTGCTTCCGCCCCACGCCGAGATGGTTCGCGCCATGCTCGAACGCGACACCGCCTACGAGGGGGTGTTCTTTACCGCGGTCAAAACCACCGGCATCTTCTGCCGCCCCAGTTGCACGGCGCGCAAACCGAAGCCGGAAAACGTCGAGTTCTTCGCCCATGCCGATGAGGCGATGTCGGCGGGTTATCGAGCCTGCCTGCGGTGCAAGCCGCTGGACGCCGCGGCCATTGCGCCGGACTGGGTGCAACGACTGCTGAAATCCGTCGACGCCGACCCCGACCAGCGCTGGACCGATGCCCAATTGCTCGCCGAGGGCATCGAGCCGCTGAAACTGCGGCGCTGGTTCAAGCAGCATTTCGGCATGACCTTTCACGCCTGGTTGCGCAGCCGACGCCTGGGCATCGCCCTCGGTGGCATCAAACAGGGCGAATCCATCGACAACGCGGCGTTCGATTCCGGCTACGAATCCTTGAGCGGTTTTCGCGATGCGTTTCAAAAGTCATTCCACATCACCCCCGGTCGCGCCGCCCACAGCGAGCCGTTGCTGTTCACCCGATTGACCACGCCACTGGGACCGATGATCGCCATGGCCGAACGGCGTGGGCTGGTGCTATTGGAGTTTCTCGACCGACCGGCATTGACCAAGGAAATCGAAGAACTGCAGAACCATTATGGCTACGCCGTGGCCCCCGGACACAACGGGCATTTGCAGCAGATCGAAGAGGAACTGGCGCAATACTTCGCCGGCAAACGGAGCGAATTCAACGTGCCCCTGCACCTGCCCGGCAGCGCGTTCGCCAAGCAGGTGTGGAGCGAATTGATGAAGATCCCCTACGGCCAGACCAGCACCTATGGCGCGATTGCCGCGCAACTGGGCAAGCCCGGCGCCAGTCGCGCCGTGGGCATGGCCAACGGGCAAAACCGTCTGGCGATTGTGCTGCCCTGTCATCGGGTGATCGGCGCAGACGGCTCGTTGACCGGCTATGGTGGTGGACAACCGCGTAAAGCGTTTCTGCTCAGGCTGGAAAGCGCCGCGGTGCAAATCACCCAACAACTGGCATTCTGATCACTCCATTGTTTTTCAATAAAAAGTCATAAGGAGGGACATTCAATGGACACACTCGACACTCAATTCCATCAACTGCACCAGAGCGGGCTGTTGATTCTGACCAACGTCGCCGATGCCACCGGGGCGCGACTGGTGGAGCAGCTGGGCAGCAAAGCCGTGGCCACCAGCAGCGCAGCGGTGGCCTGGGTGCATGGTTATCCGGATGGCAACACCTTGCCGCTTGAGCGGCTGGTTTCCACCGTCGAATCCATCGCCCGGGTCATCAGCGTGCCGTTGAGCGTGGACATTGAGGCGGGTTATTCCGATGACCTGGAGCGAGTTGCGCAAGTGGTCGACGCGGTGATCGCCGCCGGTGCCGTGGGGATCAATATCGAGGACGGTGCTGCCTCGCCCGACCTGCTGGCCCGCAAGATCGAAATCGCGCGCCAGGTTGCCAATCGCCGGGATGTGAAGCTGTTCATCAATGCCCGCACTGACGTGTACCTCAGGGGCCTGGTGCCGGCCGAAGATCGCGTCGCCGAGACGCTCAAACGCGCCGCGTTGTATCAGGCGGCCGGTGCCGACGGACTGTTCGCCGCTGGCGTCACGGCGGCGTACGAGATCGACGCCCTGTGCCACGGCACGACGCTGCCGCTTAACGTGCTCGGCTTCCCGGGCCTGCCTTCGCCTGAAGAACTGCAAGCCCTTGGCGTGCGCCGTTTGAGCGCCGGCTCGGGCATCGCCGAATTCCTCTACGGCGCCATGGCCGGCCTGGCCAAAAGCTTTCTGCAAACCGGCACGCTCGACAGCAGTCACCTCAAGGCCTTCACCTACAGCCAAGTGAACGCCCTGCTGGCCCCGACCGGCAAAGTTTGACCGCAAGCAATGGAGTGCGGCGCTGCGGGGAGACGACTAGTCTTCCCGCAGCCACCCGCCCCTCAGGATGCTCCATGCCCGACACCTATCAACTGGCCAGCGAATTTCTCTCGGCCCTCGATACCGACTGGCAGCGCCACATCAGCGCCATCGGCCCCTGCCTGCATCAACCCCATGCGGCGCGCGATCCTTATGAGTCGCTGGTGCGGGCGATTGCCTATCAGCAACTGCATGCAAAGGCTGGCGATGCGATTGTCGGCCGGCTGCTGGCGTTGTTTCCCGCGAGCACCTTCCCCAGACCCGAGCAGATCCTGGCGACCGACTTCGAGCAGATGCGCGGTTGCGGCTTTTCCGCCAGCAAGATCGCAACCATTCAGGGCATCGCCCAGGCGGCTCTGGACGGCGTGGTGCCGGACTACGCCACGGCGCTGGCGATGGACGATGAAGCATTGATCGAGCGTTTGATCACCTTGCGCGGAGTGGGCCGCTGGACCGTGGAAATGCTGCTGATCTACAGCCTGGAGCGCCCGGACGTTTTGCCGGCCGATGACTTTGGAGTGCGAGAGGGTTATCGCCGGTTGAAGGGGCTGGAACAACAGCCGAGTCGCAAGCAGATGATTGATATCGGGCTGGCATGGAGCCCTTATCGGACGGTGGCGTCGTGGTATTTGTGGCGGGTGCCTAACCGGTAGACGGCGCTATCGTTCATCGCGGGCAAGCCTGGCGGCTACAGAGTGCTTAGAGCAACAGCCGCGAAAAATCGCAACACTGCAACGCCAGTTGCGCGACATCCTGGTTCAGACCGAATTGACGATCGGTGCGGTGCAACGCGGCGTAGCGAATCCGTGGCAGGCCCGGCGTCGTCACCAAGGCGCGCAATGCGCCTCGTTCGATCAAGTGTGACAGGCAAGCCTTGGGCAAATAACTCACGCCAACTCCGGACAAGGTCAATCCGACCTGCACCAGCAAGTTATGGCTGGTGATGGTTTTAGGCATCTGCACGTTGTGGGAGGCCATCCAGCGCTCGTAGATCAAGCCAGTCCCGGACTGCGAACCCTGGGTCAGCACCGTGCAACCGGCCAGGCGCTCGATACTCACCGGATCCGGGTCGGTAATCAGATCTGGTGCGCACATCCAGGCGTTTTCGACGGACTTCAGTGGGGTGCTGACGAACCGCGCATCGTTGTAGACATCCGGGACGATGACCAGATCGAGTTGATCGTTTTCCAGTTTGCGAAACAGTTCGCTACTCAGTTCCACCGAAGGCTCGATTTGCACCTTGGGGTAAGCCTGCCGCAGCGACTCGACCAGCGCCGGCAACCAGGTCAACGCCGTCAGTTCGGTGACCCCGAGGCGAAACCTGCGCACCAATACTTCACGGGCGCTGACCCGCTCCAGCAAATAGTCACGGCGTTCCAGCAAATCCTTGGCGTAATCCAGCAGTTCGCCGCCCTTCTCGGTCAGCCGTGCGTTGCGCTTGCTGCGGTCGAAAATCTCCACGTCGAAGGTTTCTTCCAGCTCCTGGATACGTTTGGAAATCGCCGACTGAGACATGTTCAGCTTGTTCGCTGCCGCTTCGAAGCTGCCCAACTCGGCAATCCAGAACAACGCGTCAATCTGCTTAAAGGTGATCATTGCAAACACCACATGAAAAAAAGCGATACTACCGCATAATAAAATATCGCTAAAACTGTTTGTTTATCACTCCTAAGATCGAGCCACAGCCCTGATCGGCTGCTAACTCATTCTTCAGGAGATCAGCCATGTCCTTGCCCGGTTCACGCATTCTTCCCAACCCACCGCTGGCCGCTGCCGAAGTGCTCGAAGCGTTCGCCAATGTGGTCACGCCGCACATCAGCGACAACCTCGGCCGGCACATTGGTGCTCGCGGCCTGACCCGCTACAACCGCAGCGGCAAATTGGTCGGCACCGCCCTGACCGTCAAAACCCGTCCGGGCGACAACCTGCTGATCTACAAGGCCATGAGCATGCTGCAACCCGGCCATGTGTTGGTGGTGGACGCCCAGGGCGATACCAACAACGCGGTGATCGGCGAACTGGTCAAGCTCTACGCCCAGCAGCGTGGCTGCGTCGGTTTCGTGATTGACGGCGCGATTCGCGATGTCGCCAGTTTCGACGATACCCCCTGCTACGCCCGCGGCGTCGTGCACTGCGGCCCTTACAAGAGCGGTCCGGGCGAGATCAACGTACCGGTGTCGATTGGCGGCATGCTGGTTCAACCGGGCGATTTGCTGGTCGGCGACGAAGACGGCCTGGTGGCGTTTTCCCAGGCCGATGCTGCCGAAGTACTGCGTCGCGCGGCACAACATGCGGCCCACGAAGAACAAGTCAAAGCCGAAATCGCCACCGGTGCCCTGCGCCAGAGCTGGATGGACAAGGTCTTGCAGCAGGCCGGCCTGGCCGATTAAGGGGAACACAATGAGCACTTCATTCTTGTCTGATCGGGTGCTGGGCATTCAGCCTTCGCCGAGCATCGCCGCCAACGCACTGGTGACCGAGTTGCGCGCCCAGGGTCGGGACATCGTCAACTTCACCATGGGCGAACCGGATTTCGACACCCCGGCACATATCCTCGACGCCGCCAGCACCGCGATGCACAGCGGTGACACGCACTACACGGCCACCCACGGCACACTCGCCTTGCGAAAAGCGATCTGCCTCAAGCTTGAGCGCGATAACGGTCTGAATTACGGGCTCGACGAAGTGGTTACCGGCTGCGGCGGCAAGCACATCATCTACCACGCCCTGGCCGCAACACTGAACCTGGGCGATGAAGTGATCGTGCACACGCCGTACTGGGTGTCTTACCCGGACATCGCCCGGTTGAACGACGCCACTCCAGTCATCATTCCCGGCGATGAATCCAACGGTTTCAAGCTCTCGCCAGCGGCGCTGGAGCAGGCAATCACCCCGCGCAGCAAATGGGTGATCCTCAACACGCCGAACAACCCGAGTGGCGCGGTCTACAGCGAAACCGAGCTGTTGGCACTGGCAGACGTCCTGCGTCGGCATCCTCACGTATTGATCATGGCCGACGAAATCTACGAGCAGTTCGTTTATGGCGACGCCCGGCATGTGTCGCTGACCCTGCTCGCCCCAGACCTGAAACCGCGCACGCTGATCGTCAACGGCGCGTCCAAGGGTTACGCCATGACCGGTTGGCGTCTTGGGTTTGGCGCAGGTCCGGCGTGGTTGATCGGTGCCATCGGCAAACTGCTGTCGCAGACCACCACGTGTCCGAGTTCGGTCAGCCAGGCGGCAGCGGTCGCGGCTTTCGCCGGAGATCAGGCACCGATTGCGGGCATGCGCGAGGTTTACCAACAACGCCGTGACCGCATGCTCGAACTGTTGCAACCGATCAACGGCCTGAGCTTCACCCCACCGGACGGGGCGTTCTATGTGTTCGCCAACGTCAGCGGGTTGATGGGCAAAACCACCACCAGCGGCGAGCGCATCGACAGCGATACGCAACTGGTTGCCTACCTGCTCAGGGAGCACGGCCTGGCCACGGTCAGCGGCGCGGCATACGGCATGTCGCCGTATATCCGCCTGTCATTCGCCAGTTCGCTGGACGTGATCGAAGAAGGTTGCCGTCGACTTGAACAAGCGTGCCAACGCTTGCGCTGACGGCTGATCGCAACACCCGACAGCCATCGGACGGCTGCTCATTGACTGCCTAGAACAACACTCATAATCACGTCATCAAATGAGGCATCCCCCATGCACAAGCCCCGTATCGCGCTGGTCTGGCAAATCATGATCGGCCTGCTCGCCGGCATTGCCATCGGCGCCCTGCTGCACAGCTTTCCCGAGTCTCGTCCATGGCTGGTGAACAACCTGCTGCAACCGGCCGGCGACATTTTCATCAAGCTGATGAAGATGATCGTCGTACCCATTGTGTTTTCCTGCATGGTGGTCGGCATTGCCGGTCATGGCGACGGCAAATCCCTGGGCCGCATCGGGGTCAAGTCGCTGACGTATTTCTTCAGCATCACCACCCTGGCAATCATCGTCGGACTGGTAATCGGCAACCTGTTAAAACCCGGTGCCGGCACTGATCTGGCGAGCCTCAAGGCGGCCGCCGTTACCCTGCCGACCAGCAGCGCAGCCGGAGGGCACAGCCTGGGGCAAATCATCGTCGGCATTATTCCGGACAACGTCATCAACGCGATGGCCCAAGGCAGTCTGCTGTCGGTGCTGTTCTTCGCCGTGATGTTCGGCCTCGGCGTTTCGAAGCTTGGCAACGAACGCAAGGAGCCGTTGATCGCGTTGCTGCGCGGTGTCTCGGAAGCGATGTTCAAGGTCACATCGATGATCATGGCCTACTCGCCGATCGGTGTGTTCGGGATGATTGCCGTGACCGTGGCAAACTTCGGTTTCAGCTCTTTGCTGCCACTGGCCAAGCTGATCATGGTCAGCTACGTGGCGATCGCGTTCTTCGTGCTGGTGGTGCTCAACCTGGTGGCGCGACTGTGCGGGATCAACCTGTTCGCGCTGATGCGCCACATCAAGGATGAACTGGTCCTGGCCTTCTCCAGCGCCAGCTCGGCGGCGGTGATGCCGCAACTGATGAAGAAACTCGAGACCTATGGCGTGCCGCCGTCGCTGGTCAGTTTCGTGGTGCCGGTGGGTTATTCCTTCAACCTTGACGGTGCGTCGCTGTTTCTCGGTATCGGCACCTTGTTCGTCGCCCAGTTGTACGGCATCGACCTGAGCCTGGGCGATCAGGCGTTGCTGGTGGTGACCATGGTCCTGACGTCCAAAGGGGCTGCCGGCGTGCCGGGGTTCATGTTCGTGATTCTCTCGGCCACCCTGGCCAGTGCCGGATTACCGCTGGAAGGCATCGCGTTCATTGCCGGGGTTTATCGGTTGATGGAGATGCCGACCACCGCCCTGAATGTGCTTGGCAATGCACTGGCGCCACTGGTGATCGCCAAGTGGGAGGGTCGCGAGGCTCATTGCCTGAGGGTGCCGCAGGGGCAGTGCTCGTAGCGCAGACCGCGTCATCGTTCTTCGCGAGCAAGCCCGCTTGTGTCTTGCCCGCGAAGGCGCCTGAACGGCCACCATAAATTCAACTGTCCAGAAACGCTTACGGTCTAGTCTGTCTTGAGTCATCCCAACCCCATCGGAGGCCCCCATGCAGCTCGAAGGCTCCTGCCATTGCGGCGCGGTGTCGTTCAGCCTGACCAGCGCCCACCCCTACCCTTATCAGCGTTGCTACTGCTCCATCTGTCGCAAGACCCAGGGCGGTGGCGGTTATGCGATCAACCTGGCGGGCGACGCCCAGAGCCTCAAGGTGCGTGGTCGCAAGCACATCTCGATTTACCATGCGCGGCTCAAGGACGAAGGCGATAAGCGCGCCCGGCGCAGCACCGCCGAGCGGCATTTCTGTTCCCTGTGCGGCTCGGGATTATGGCTGTTCAGCCTTGAATGGCCGGAGCTGATTCACCCGTTTGCCTCGGCCATCGACACCCCGTTGCCGGTGCCGCCCGAGCACACGCACCTGATGCTCGGCTCCAAGGCGCCGTGGGTGGAAGTCGAGGTGCATCCGGGGGACCAGCAATTCGAGGTGTACCCGGTAGAATCCATTGCCCAGTGGCATGAACGCCTGGGTTTGAGCCGCTAATCCAAATGCGCCCAGGTCATGCGAAACGACGCCCCGCCCCACGGAGAATCCGCCACTTCCACTTGCCCGCCATGGGATTGAGACACCCGCCGCACCAGCGCCAGGCCCAGGCCGAAACCACCGGTGCGGCGGTCGCGGCTGGCATCGAGGCGCGAGAACGGTTCGAAGATTTTCTCCCGCCCGTCCAGCGGCACGCCCGGCCCATCATCGTTGACCTGCACCTCGTAGTGATCACCGGTGCGCACCAACGACACTTCCACCCGCTGGTCGGCATAACGAATGGCGTTGCGCAGCAAATTGATCACTGCCCGGGCCATGAAGCGCGGTTCGATACGAATTTCGTCAACCTGACATTCGACAATCAGCAGTTGCACCCCGGCGGCTTCAGCCTCCAGCGTCACGCTGCCCACCACGCTGTCTAGCCAATGGCTGGCCTGAATGTTCTCCCGGGTAATCACCGTGGCGCCGCGTTCAAGGCTGGCGTACGTCAGCAACTCGGAAACCATTTCTTCCAGCTCGCCAAGGTCGGCGTACATGTCGGCGATCAACTCGCGGCTCTGGGTTGGGTCGGGCTGTTGCTTGAGTTGGTCGAGTTCGAACGACAACCGCGCGATGGGTGTGCGCAGCTCATGGGACACCGCGTTGGTCAGCTCGCGCTGGTTGGCGATCAGTCCCTCGATGCGCGCGGCCATCAGGTTGAAGTGTTCGGCCAGGTCACGAATGTTCGAGCGCTTGGACAACTGGATACGCGCCGACAGGTCGTTATCGCCAAAGCGTTCGGCGGCCAGGCGCAGTGTCTCCAGATCGCGCCAGTGCGGGCGCACCCAGAAAAACAACACAAAACCGATCATCACCGCGATCATCAGATAGGCCGCGGCAATGTAGAACGGCATCAGACTCGGCTCGGCCGGCAGCTTGATGCTGAGCAGCTGCGAACCGTCGTCAATGCGCGAGATGAACTGCGTGTATTTGTCGCGCATCACCAGCAGGCCCTGGGCCAACTCGGCTTGTTCCTGACCGGTCAGAGACAATTGATCGGTCTCGACCAGAGCCAGGCCCAAACCGTAGTGAGGGCGTATGGCTTCCAACTGTCGCTCCCGGGCCGGACTGTCCAGGCCGCGCAATTGCTCGACCAGCGACCAGGCCTGACCACGCACCGCCTCTTGGTTGTAGCTGCGCATCTGACCATCGAGCAGCGCATCGAACGTGCGCTCGACGGTTTGCAGCCCCAGTACCAGGCCAACCGTCATCACCAGAAACAGTCCCAAAAATAACCGCAGCATCTACAGCTCCCACGCAAACGGATTGAACAGATAGCCCTTGCCCCACACGGTCTTGATGCACACCGGTTCGCGCGGGTTGTCCTTGAGCTTGCCGCGCAGTTTGCTGATGTACACGTCGACGCTGCGGTTGAGGCCGTCGAAGGCGATACCGCGCATGCGGTTGAGGATGTCGTCGCGGGACAGCGTCTTGCCGGCAGCGCTGGCCAGCAACCACAGCAGTTCGAATTCCATGGTGGTGAGCTCGATGCCCTCGCCCGCCAGGCGCACTTCGCGGCAATTGCGATCGATGCTCAGATGGCCGAATTCCAGTGAGCTGCACACACTGCTGTCCGGCATCTGACGGCGTTGCAAGGCACGCAGACGAGCGAGCAGCACGGGGGGCTTGATGGGTTTGATCACGTAGTCGTCGGCACCGGATTCCAGGCCGAGTATGTGATCGAGGTCGTCTTCCTTGGCGGTGAGAATGACGATGGGTGTGTCGGATACGCTGCGGATTTCGCGGCACACGTGCAGGCCGCTCTGGCCCGGCAACATCAGGTCGAGTACGACGATTTTCGGTTTGAATTCAAGGAAAGCGGCTACCGCGAGGTCTCCACGGTGTACCTCGCGGACTTCAAAACCGTGTTGGGACAGGAAATGCGCAATCAGCCCGGCGAGCTTCTCGTCGTCTTCCACCAGCAATACTTTGCCAAAACCCAGACTCTCCATGATGACCGTCTGCCAACCCTTGAATGAAATGGCCGGCATTATGGCGCCAATCGGTGAAGGGACGGTTATCGCAGACAGCAAAAACCGGCCACGAGAGCCGGTTTTTGGCGATGTTTCATTCTTTTAAGAGTTTTTTACAATTATTGAAGATGACACGTTGTCACGCCGCGACCGGCACACCACTGTGAAACCTGAACTCCACATCCGGCGACTCGATCAACGCCTGTTCGGCGTCGCGCACCTTGTCGATCACCTGGGCGATGTCCTTGGCGTCACCGTATTGATAGGCCAGTTTCAGATACCCCTGGAAATGCCGGGCCTCGCTTTTCAGCAGGCCGAAATAGAACTTGCCCAGCTCCTCATCCAGATGCGGCACCAACGCCTCGAAACGCTCGCAACTGCGGGCTTCGATGAACGCGCCGACCACCAGCGTATCCACCAGCTTCACCGGCTCGTGGCTGCGCACCACTTTGCGCAGCCCCGAGGCGTAACGCCCGGCGGACAGCTGGCGCAGTTCAATCTTGCGCCTTTTCATCAGGCGCATGACCTGCTCGTGGTGCACCAGCTCTTCCCGGGCCAGACGCGACATCAGGTTGATCAGATCGACGTGGGAGTGATACTTGGCAATCAGGCTCAACGCCGTGCTGGCCGCCTTGAATTCGCAGTTTTTGTGGTCGATCAGCAGCGTTTCCTGATCGGCCAGCGCGGCCTGGACCCAACCGTCGGGCGTGCGGCAGCCGAGGAACTCGTGAATTTCGGGAAGGATCATGGGGCTCACGGATAAAAGGTTCAAAACGAAGGGCGCCGATTATACCGGCCTGCCGACAGACCACCAGTCGCCACCGTTGATATGCATCAAGTCGCGAATGCCCGACCAGCAACTATAGTTGTCCAACGCAGTGTTTTTACCTTCCTGGAGATCCCGATCATGCAAGCCATTCGCAGCATTCTGGTGGTCATCGAACCCGAACACTCGGAAAGCCTGGCGCTCAAACGGGCCAAATTGATCGCTGGCGTGACCCAGGCTCATCTGCACCTGCTGGTCTGCGATAAAAAGCATGATCACAGCGCGATGCTCGGCGTGCTCAAGGCGGCTCTGCTGGCGGACGGGTACAACGTCACCACCGAGCAAGCCTGGAACGAAAGCCTGCACGACACCATTATCGATGTGCAGCAGGCTGAAGGTTGTGGGCTGGTGGTCAAGCAGCATTATCCCGACAGCCCACTGAAAAAGGCCCTGCTGACTCCGGCGGACTGGAAACTGCTGCGCTACTGCCCGACTCCGGTGCTGCTGGTGAAAACCGCCAAACCCTGGACCGGTGGAGTGATCCTGGCGGCCATCGATGTCGGCAACATGGACGGCGAACACCGCACCTTGCATGCCAGCATCATCGATCATGGCTACGACATTGCCAGCCTGGCCAAAGCCCATCTGCACGTAATCAGCGCCCATCCGTCGCCGATGCTGTCGGCGGCCGACCCGACGATGCAGCTCAAGGAAACCATCGAGGCCCGTTACCGCGAGCAGTGCCAGGCGTTCCAGGCCGAGTTCGACATCGACGACGACCACCTGCACATCGAGGAAGGCCCGGCGGATGTATTGATTCCATTCATGGCCCATAAGCTGGGGGCCTCCGTGACGGTGATCGGCACGGTGGCGCGGACCGGGTTGTCCGGGGCGTTGATCGGCAATACGGCGGAAGTGGTGCTCGATGCGCTGGAAAGCGATGTGCTGGTGCTCAAGCCGGACGAGATCATGGATCATCTGGAAGAGATCGTGACCCGGCATTGAGCAAGATCTTTTGCCTTCAAAGGCTATCCGCCAAAGGCGTCCTTCAGAAACCCCGGCGCAATGTAGCGCTGGTAATGCGCTTCCGAGAGCAGGAAAAATTCCCGATCAATGGCATCGCGCAATTCCGGCAGGTTCCAGTCGCGGAACTCCGGCAGCAGCACCATTCCGTAGGCTTCCAGATTATTGATGACCCGCGCGCCCCGGGCGATCAACTGATAAGCCCAGCAATACTCCGACTGATGCGGCACAAAGCGGATCTTGCGCTGTTCCAGCTGCATTCTCAGCAGCGCGGGATCGAAAATTTCTACCTTGGCAGCCATCACCTGCGACAACAGCTGCTCAAGCCGCAACCACACCGCGCGTTTTTCTTCCTCGTTGTAACCGTTCCAGTGGATCACTTCGTGATGGAAACGCTTGCAGCCACGGCACACCAAATCACCGTAAACAGTGGAGCAGAGGCCGACGCAGGGGGTCTTGATGGTCTGATTGGGCATAGGTAGACAAAACACGGGAAAGCAGAACAGGTCGGCATGTTAGCCCTTTGTCTAACATTCATCACCCCTCAAAGTTTTGGACCTAACTTACCTTTCAAATTTTTTTGCCGTAGAATCAGCCAGCCTTTTAAGGCGCCAATGTCCGTTAAGAAGCTGTTTTCAAAGCGTCACGAGCACAGTCGTTCCTTCAGAGCGGTGTTGGCGAAGGGTTTTTCCAGCGGGGAAAAGCCCAACGCCAACCCTCATCAGCTCCCCGTTCTGCAGGCGTAAAACTTTGAAAGCAGCTTCTGTAAGGAATTGCCGGTAATTCTGGCTAAGCGGCCCACAACGCCACGCAGCGCATGAGTACGGTAATTTCGGGATGAGCGTCCCGGACACCCATTTGGGACCACTGATGAGGGTAATAACTGTGCTTGAAGCCTACCGCAAACATATCGAAGAGCGCGCAGCACTGGGTATCGTTCCCCAGCCGCTTAACGCCGAACAAACTGCAGGCCTGGTCGAGCTGCTGAAGAATCCCCCGGCTGGCGAAGAAGCTTTCCTCGTTGACCTGATCACCAATCGCGTTCCGCCAGGAGTGGACGAAGCCGCCTATGTAAAGGCCGGTTTCCTGTCTGCCCTCGCCAAGGGCGAAGCCAAATCCCCTCTGATCGACAAGAAGCGCGCTGTTGAACTGCTCGGCACCATGCAGGGCGGCTACAACATCGTGACCCTGGTAAACCTGCTGGACGACGCCGAACTGGCGCCAGTGGCTGCCGAAGAACTCAAGCACACCCTGCTGATGTTCGATGCCTTCCACGACGTGGCTGAAAAAGCCAAGAACGGCAACGTTCACGCCAAGGCCGTGCTGCAGTCCTGGGCTGACGGCGAGTGGTTCAAGAAGCGCCCGGTGCTGGCCGACAAGATCAGCCTGCGCGTCTTCAAGGTGACCGGCGAAACCAACACCGACGACCTGTCCCCTGCTCCAGACGCCTGGTCGCGTCCAGACATCCCGCTGCACGCCCTGGCCATGCTGAAAATGGCCCGTGACGGCATCGTTCCGGACGAGCAAGGCAAGACCGGCCCGATGAAGCAGATCGAAGAAATGCGCGGCCAGGGTTTCCCTATCGCCTACGTCGGTGACGTGGTCGGTACCGGTTCCTCGCGTAAATCCGCTACCAACTCGGTACTGTGGTTCTTCGGCGACGACATTCCTTACGTGCCTAACAAGCGCGCTGGCGGTTTCTGCTTCGGCAGCAAAATCGCTCCGATCTTCTACAACACCATGGAAGATGCCGGCGCACTGCCAATCGAGTTCGACGTTTCCAACATGAACATGGGCGATGTGATCGACCTGTACCCGCATGCTGGCAAAGTCACCAAGCACAACAGCGACGAAGTCCTGACCACCTTCGAAATGAAGACCCCGGTTCTGCTGGACGAAGTCCGCGCCGGCGGCCGTATTCCGCTGATCATCGGCCGTGGCCTGACCGAGAAGGCTCGCGCCGAACTGGGTCTGCCACCGTTCGACCTGTTCAAGAAGCCTGAAGCACCGGCCGAAAGCACCAAGGGCTTCACCCTGGCGCAGAAAATGGTCGGCAAGGCTTGCGGCCTGGCAGAAGGCAAAGGCGTTCGTCCTGGCACCTACTGCGAACCGAAGATGACCACCGTGGGTTCCCAGGACACCACCGGTCCTATGACCCGTGACGAACTGAAAGACCTGGCGTGCCTGGGCTTCTCCGCTGATCTGGTGATGCAGTCCTTCTGCCACACCGCGGCTTATCCAAAGCCGATCGACGTGACCACCCACCACACCCTGCCTGACTTCATCATGACCCGCGGCGGCGTTTCCCTGCGTCCGGGCGACGGCATCATCCACTCGTGGCTGAACCGCATGCTGCTGCCAGACACCGTGGGTACCGGTGGCGACTCGCACACCCGTTTCCCGATGGGCATCTCGTTCCCGGCCGGTTCCGGTCTGGTCGCGTTCGCCGCAGCCACCGGCGTCATGCCGCTGGACATGCCGGAATCGATCCTGGTGCGCTTCAAAGGCAAAATGAAACCTGGCATCACCCTGCGTGACCTGGTTCATGCCATTCCTTACTTCGCCATCCAGAATGGCTTGCTGACCGTCGAGAAGAAAGGCAAGAAAAACGCCTTCTCCGGCCGCATCCTGGAAATCGAAGGCCTGGAAGGCCTGACGCTGGAACAGGCTTTCGAGCTGTCCGACGCGTCGGCCGAACGTTCGGCTGCCGGTTGCACCATCAAGCTGTCGAAAGAGTCGATCACCGAGTACCTGCAATCCAACATCACCCTGCTGCGCTGGATGATCGGCGAAGGCTACGGCGATGCACGTACCCTGGAGCGTCGCGCTCAAGCGATGGAAGCCTGGATCGCCAACCCGCAACTGATGGAAGCCGATGCCGACGCCGAATACGCCGAAGTCATCGAAATCGATCTGGCGGACATCAATGAGCCTGTGCTCTGCGCACCAAACGATCCGGACGACGCCCGTCTGCTCTCCAGCGTTGCTGGCGAGAAGATCGACGAAGTGTTCATCGGTTCGTGCATGACCAACATCGGTCACTTCCGCGCTGCCGGCAAGTTGCTGGAACAGGTCAAAGGTCAGCTGCCAACCCGTCTGTGGCTGTCGCCGCCCACCAAAATGGACGCTCACCAGCTGACCGAAGAAGGCTACTACGGCATCTACGGCAAGGCCGGCGCACGCATGGAAATGCCGGGCTGCTCGCTGTGCATGGGTAACCAGGCACGTGTAGAGCCGAACTCCACCGTGGTGTCGACGTCGACCCGTAACTTCCCGAACCGTCTGGGTGACGGCGCGAACGTCTACCTGGCTTCGGCCGAGCTGGCGTCCGTTGCGTCCATCCTGGGTCGCCTGCCGACCGTCGAGGAGTACATGGAATACGCTGGCAAGATCGACAGCATGGCGGCCGACGTTTACCGCTACCTGTCCTTCGACCAGATCGCCGAGTTCCGTGAAGCTGCTGCGAACGCCAACATCCCGGTCGTTCAAGCCTAACGCTACAAAGCCATGAAAAACGCCGCCCATCGTGAGATGAGCGGCGTTTTTTTATGCCTGACGCCGATTACCCAGCTATCTTTGCCTGATGTCGGCACCAGGACGGCGTGCCACGAGGCCCCACGGGCCTTATCTCAAGGAGGAGTCATGCGGGTCATCCTGATCGCCATCGGTTCGCCCGGTGACGTTTTCCCCTTCATTGGCCTGGCCAATGCACTGAACCTGCGCGGTCATCGCGCGACCTTGTGCAGCCTGCCGGCGTTCAAAGCCACCGTCGAACAGTACGGGCTGGAATTCGAGCCGTTAGGCCAGCAAACCTGCGACGACACGCCCCGCCCGCGAGACTCGAAAAGCGCTTTGGCAGAGCAGTGGAACGCAGTCTCGCACCTGCTCGAACCGACCTATGACTACATCGCAGCGCGGCGCCATGAGGATATCGTGGTGGTGGGCTCGTTTTGGGCGTTGGGCGCACGTGTGGCCCAGGAGACGTTCGGCATTGCCTACCTTTCGGTACAGATTTCACCGTTCTTGCGCGAGGTCCATCGGCTGGCGCTGGACCAGCTCTGTGCGCCATCACTTAACGCCTTGCGCGCCAGAAAGGGCCTGAGCGGGACGGTTCAACACGTTATGAGCCAATGGATGCATTCGCCGGACGGCGTGATCAGCTTCTGCCCCGAGTGGTTCGCACCGCAGCAAGCTTCTGCGCCGGCCACGCTGTGCAAGGCCTGTGAAAAAGCCGTTGCGGCTATCGAGCATTGCCGCCAGCGAACCAAAGGTCGTCTGGCCGGGCATTCGAAGGGGGCGATCAACCGGGGCAGCTCCGATTGATCGCCCGCTGTTTCAGGCGCTGAGCGAGTAGATCAACGCCGAAATGGCCACCAGGCCCACCAGCGTCACGAAGACGTTGGAGGCTTGGCCACGGTAACGCGCCATCGCCGGTACTTTGCGGATCGCGTACATCGGCATCAGGAACAGAATCGCCGCGATGACCGGGCCACCGAGGGTTTCGATCATGCCGAGAATGCTCGGGTTCAGGGTCGCGACGACCCAGCAGACCACCAGCATGAACGCTGCGGTCATGCGGTCCAGGGTCTTCGGCGCCGGGCGTTTGCCGCTCTTGACGATCAAGCCCTTCAAGCCTTCGCTGGCGCCGATGTAGTGGCCCAGGAATGACTTGGAAATGGCCACGAAGGCAATCAACGGCGCCGCGAAGGCGATGGTCGGGTTGCTGAAGTGGTTGGCCAGGTACGACAGGATCGACAGGTTCTGTGCCTTGGCTTCCGCCAGTTGCGCCGGCGACAGGGTCAGCACGCAGCTGAAGACGAAGAACAGCACCATCACCACCATCAAGAGGTGGGCGCGGGACAGGATCTGCGAACTGCGCTCTTGGGCATGCGTGCCGTGGCGACGTTTCTGGTCCACCGCGAACGCCGAAATGATCGGCGAATGGTTGAACGAGAACACCATCACCGGAATCGCCAGCCACAGGGTGTGCAGCAGCGCCGACGACTCAGGCAGCGTGGACGCGGTGCTGAGGATGCCGCCATTCCAGTGAGGAATCAGGAACACCGCCAGGAACAGCAGCGCGACGATGAACGGATACACCATCAGGCTCATGGCCTTGACGATCACCTGCTCACCGCAACGCACCACCGCCAGCAGGCCGAGAATCAGCACGAACGACAGCACGGCGCGCGGTGGCGGCATGATGTGCAGCTGATGTTCGAGGAAACTGCCCACGGTGTTGGTCAGGGCCACGCTGTAGATCAGCAGGATCGGGAAGATCGCGAAGAAATACAACAAGGTGATCAGCGCACCGGCCTTAATGCCGAAATGTTCTTCCACCACTTCGGTGATGTCTGCACCTTCACGACCGGACAGCACAAAGCGGGTCAGGCCACGGTGCGCGTAAAACGTCATGGGGAACGCCAGCAATGCCAGGATCAGCAACGGCCAAAAGCCGCCCAGCCCCGCGTTGATGGGTAAAAACAGGGTACCGGCCCCGATTGCCGTGCCAAACAGGCCCAGCATCCAGGTGGTGTCATGGCGATTCCAGCTTTCGAGGCTCGCTGGTGTCGCCGCTACATAGCGTTCGTCGACGCTATTGGCCTGATCATTCATCCGGTCGGATCTCCGCTTTCCGGTCACTTGCCACTCGGTCAGGACGCGTCGGAAAAAACCGACAGACATGCTCCGGCCGAAACAGGGGCGGGATTCTCCGCGATAAACGAGCAGAAGCAAAGGCTTAGCTGAGCAATGGTTGTGCGGAGCAGATCAAAGGCCTGTCGCTTTTAGAAAAATAATTGTCGGCAGCGGGTATGCGATGTGTCGTTTTCTGACACGCTTTAGTAAACCCTAATGTACGGTGTGCCTGACGAACCGCAGCGCCTGACTTTACGACTGCTGCGCAGCCGAACGCAGGCTCGACAGCTGCTGCGGCAATTTCATCGCGGACAAATCCTCTCCACCTGCCGCGCACTGATCTAGTGTTGTATCTAAGAAGCTCGCCGGTATCGCCAACGCCTGCACAGGTGCTTGCCAACCAATAGCCTATGATCTCGGACCATTGCCAATCTGCTCTGGAGTCAGCAATCTGACGCGACGTTCGAGCCCCACACTCCGCTGCCCACAGGAGCCCAGCATGACCGCAACCGTTCTGGTACTGGTTGAAACCATCAATGAATACCTGCCGATTCTCGAACATCAGGGGTTTCATTTGATCCTGGCCCCAACCCCGGCCGAGCGCGCTGCCGCCATTGCCCGGCAGGGCAGCCAGATCGATGCGGTGCTGACGCGTGGCCCGTTGGGCCTGTATGCCAATGAAATCGCCGCCCTGCCCAACCTCAAGATCATCTGCGTGATCGGCGCCGGTTACGAACACGTCGACCTGCAGGCCGCCGTCAACCGGGGCATCACTGTCACCAATGGCGCCGGCGTCAATGCCTCCTCCGTTGCCGATCACGCCATGGCGTTGCTGCTGGCACTGGTTCGTGACATCCCTCGGGCAGATGCTGCCGTCCGTCGGGGCGAGTGGCCGAAGATCATGCGTCCTTCGCTGGCCGGCAAACACATAGGCATCCTCGGCCTCGGTGCCGTTGGCCTCGCTATCGCCAAACGTGCCGCCAACGGCTTCGATATGAGAGTGAGTTACCACAACCGCCAGCATCGCAGCGATGTGCCGTACAGCTATTGCTCGACGCCTACCGAGCTGGCACGCCAATCAGACTTTCTGATAGTTGCCACCCCGGGCGGGATCGGCACCCAACACCTGATCAACCGGCAAGTGCTCGACGCCCTGGGGCCCAACGGATTCCTCGTCAACATCGCCCGAGCCAGCGTGGTCGTCACGGCGGACCTGATCACCGCGCTCGAACAGCGGCGGATCGCCGGTGCCGCGCTGGATGTCTTCGACCACGAACCCCAGGTACCGGACGCCCTCAAGGGGTTGGCCAACGTGATTCTGACTCCGCATGTCGCCGGATTGTCCCCGGAGGCCACCCAAGGCACCGTCGAACTGGCCGGCAAAAACCTGACGGCGTTTTTTTCCGGTCAACCGGTACTGACGCCCATTGCGTTACCGCCACCGTCGACAACCACCCGGCTCAATCACTAAAGAACGCCCAACAGTGTCCAGAGTCGTCGGGATTCGGCATCGGCGCTGATCAGTTCGCCCAGCAGCTCGCTCAGGGGCTTGTTGCCCCACTCCACACCCCGCTTGATCAGATAGGGCACCGGGCTGTGGGGTTCGGTGCGCGCCAGGTACTCGGCGATCAGCAGCAATTGCCGGTACGCCTCTTCACGATTCGCCGGTTCGCTGAACACCTGGGGCACTGCAAGGACTTCAGGCGCGGCGGTCGGGCTGGGGCTCGATGCAGCCACCACTGGCGTTTCGACCGGAGGCGCCGGGGTCGGTTTTCGTGGATGCATGGCGATAAACTCCTGAACCAGGGTCAACAACGCGTCGATCACGTCCTGCAGCGCCTTGAAGCCTGGGGCCTGATTCCCGAGAAAAGCGTCGCTCCACACCTCCAGGCGCTGCAAGTGCTGCTGACTGAGCAGCAGACTGCCCTGGCTGCGCAACCAGAATGACAACGGTGTGGCACGAATCTGTTCGGTGATTTTTTTCTGTTCGTTGCGCGCGTTCTCGGCCGAGGTCTTGGCCGCTTTACTGTCGCTGCCCTGCACCTGTTGCAACTGCAACCGGCGCCAGGCGTCCAGACAGAAACCGTCGAATTCGTGGTTGTGCGGTTCGAACAACGGCACTCGGGTCAGCAACACTTCAGCGTAGCGTCGAGCCAACCATTCCAGCGGTATCACTCGCCACGACAGGTCGCCATCCTCAGCCTGTGGGTGCAGGTGTTCGGGATAGCGTTCGCACAACCCGGCCACCAGCGCCAGGCTGCCCGGCAACCCATCGAGCCCGTCCTGATGCAGCCAGGCCTCCCCCAGCCAGGCGCTGAGCATCAAATCCTTGCTGCGCTCGAGCAGCAGGCTCGTGGCCAGTTTTTCCAGCTCCGGCCACTGGGCGCGCTTGATCGACGACTGCCACACCCCTGTCGGCAAACTGGTGTCATCCTCGCGGCGCAGTTCGCGCAACCGGTCGAACTCGGGTTCATAACGCAAATCCTGACCACAAGGCGCCTCCTTGCTGATCGGTTCGAGCAGTTGCGCAATCAGTTCCGGCAACGGTGTTGATGGTTGATTCACAGGCCCTCCTCCTCATGGGATTCAATCGCCGCGGTCGAGCGCGTCACCAGGAACGGTGAACGCGGAGCCCGGGTCGGCAAGGGCTGGATGGACAACGGCAATTTCGAGCCCTGGGTCATCAACGACAGGCGCACAAACATCAGGGTTTGCTCCGCTGCGCTGGCCTGCGTGGTCACGGGCAGGCGCAAGGTCAACGGAAAATCCGTGTAGTCCAGGTTCGGCTGGCGCTGCACCGACACGTGCGAACGCATCAAGCGCAACAGCGACCATGGACCGCTGTACTCCCAACCCGCTTCCAGATCACGCACCACCAGGCTCGGCTGTAACGGATCGTTGGCCGGACGCTGATAGCCATTTCTGGCCCAACGCAAGGTCAGCCGGACTGGTTGGCCGACCATCCAGCGAAGGTTCTGCTGAGCCTCGCCGGGATAGCTGATTTGTTGATTCCCGGCATTCAAGCCCCAGGCAATCACCTGGTCGGCACCGCGCTCTTCCTCCCGATCGGTACGCCAGCGCACATCCATCTCCACCCCCAGCACGCCGCTCTTGTCGCGCACGAACATCGGCCCCAGCCAGGTGCTGGCTTGCTTCAGGCGATTGAGAAAGTCCTCGGCGGCCAGGCGTTCCGGGGTCTGGCTCAGAGCCAATCCGGCCTGCGCCACCGGCAAACGCTTGTCGATCAGCTCCAGCAAATGCTGGACCCGGGCCGGGTCGGCGTCGCTGGCCTGCAAGCCATTGGCAAACGGAAAGCGCTCTGCCAGGTACTGGTTGAAATAATTGGCCAGCTCATTCCAGGCCGCCGCAGCCTGCTGCTGTTGCAGGAACTGGCAGCGTTGCATGGCGGTTTGTTGCAGATCCATGGCGCGCAATGCCAACGTTCCGCGCCCGCCGGACAGGTTGGCGGTTTGCAGGATCTGGCCACAGGACGCGACGTCCATTTCGATGAAGTCGCGGCTCACCAACTGCTCGATCTGCGCTGGCGAACTGGCGGGGTTCTGTTCTTTGTATTTGAGCAGTTCATCGTTGAGCGCACTGAACTGCGTCACCCGTTCGTAATCCAGCGCCGAGAGGTTCTGTTGCTGGACTTTCAGCCATTCCAGCGCCGAAGTGCGGCGTTCGGTGATGCCGAGCATGGTGTTGAACTGCTGCTTGAGGCTCAGTTTCAGATCCTGAACGTCATTGGCACCGTACAGTTGCAGGCCGAAGTTTTTCGAGCCGTCCCACTGGCTGATTTCGGTGCGCCCGCTGAACAGCGGCTGGGCGACGATTTCATCGAGGCCACTGACGATGTCGGCCAGGGCGCGGCGGTTCAAAGCGGTTTGCAAACGCGTGGCCAGATCGCTGCGGCGCACTTCGACAAAAGCCTTTTGCAAGGCAATCGCCTGAGAGGCCTGCACATTGAAGACACCACTTTGGACCTGCGCATTGTGCTCGCGCAGGCTCGACAACATGGCCTTGACCACCGCGCCTTCGGCCGCTTGCAGCAACGCGCCGCGATACGCCGGGGGGATGCGCGGCAGCTCTTCGGCGGCATAACTCTTGTAACTGGCGAAGTAGTTCAGCGCACTGTCGAGGTCGTCGCCATCAACACCGCGCCCCTGTCCATCCGGGACGTCGGACTGATCCGCCTGCAAGGCGATGGCGACGAAATCACGCTTGAACAGTGCCTGCACCGCGTTGTTCAACTGCACCACATGCTCCTGCAAGACCAGTTGCCCGCTGCCTTGCTGAATCAGCAAATTGTCCCTGGCCCCGGCCTGGGTGATCCACTGGTCACGAAAGCTCTGCTGCAACTTCGACGCCTGTTGATCCAGTTGCTGTTCGACCTGCGGACCAAGCAATGTGCTTTGGCGCACCTTGTCCATCATCGCCCGGTAACCGGGCACCAGATCCTGTCCCTTGCCCCGGCTCCACGCCGAGTTGGTCAAGCCGACCAGCGCTTGCAGGTCGTCGATCAACGCCCGCAGATCTTCCAGCTCGGTGAGGGAATTGCCGCTGCCGACCTCCAGCCGCTCCAGGTGCAAACGTAGATAACCGGCCTGACGGACAAAGTTGTCAGCGAGAAAATACTGGTCCAGCCAGCGCTCCATGAGCCCGAGGAAGTTCTCCTCGATCTGCGCGCGCTCGACGGTCAGGTCAAGTGGTTTCAACTCACTGTTGTCGACATCCAGCAGCGCCCGGTTGTAAAAACCGGCGCGGTGCAACGTGCCAGCGTTGAGGTTCAGCGACAGGGCGTTGTTGCTCAGCAACACCAGGTCTTCGAGCGGCGCCTTGGTGTTGTTCAGCGCCTGACTGAACCACTGGTTCTGCTGCTCCAGACTCACCGCACGCTCGACCAGCTCCGTGGCCTTGACGTAGTTTTGCCATTGGGCCGGGTCTTCGCTTTCGACGTTGCCCCGTCGTTCGGTGTTGCGAATGGTCTTGAGTTGCGCCAGATCCGCGCTCAACAGATCGCGCAGCGGCAACAACAAGTGACTTTGTGCGGTCAGGCGCAATTCGTTCTCCAACTGCGCATCCAGCGAGGAGAACCAGGAGGTCGGAAACACCACCGAGGTGAAGCGCCAGCGCTGCGCCTTCTCCAGCACCCGCCAGAAACCCTGGACGTTGCGCCGGGTCGCCTCCAGCCGATGAGATTCATCCGTGACCGCCACGTAATTTTTCTGCGCCCCTTGCATCAGGCGCGACAACTCATGGGCATCCTTTTCCGAGTCCTGCCACACCCACAGCATGCCAGCGCCCCAGAGCAGCGCGACCACCAGCGCCACCCCACCGGTCACGCGCTGCCAGCGCTGACGCAGGCGTAACAGACGCGGCACCACCTGAGCCAGACCGCGCTCGGCGACCACCCGCCGCTGCCACAGTTGCCGGGCGAAAGCGCTCTGCTGCAAGCCGGTGTCGTAGGCCGAAAACCCGTCGGCGCTGTCATCCGAGGGCTGGCTGGCGGTGAAATAAACCCCGCGAAAACGCGGTGCTTCGCCTTGCGCATTACCCTGGAAAACCGGTTCCAGCAAGGATTGCAGATTGCGCCGCAAGGCTTCGAAGCGCTCCGGCAAGCCGTACAGATCGACGCTCAATTGCCCGGACAAGGCGCCGATTTCGATGATCGATTCCGCCAGGGCCCGGTTGACCTGATCCAGCGCCTGATCGCTCCATTGCGCCTGCCACACCGCATCGGGCCCGTGGGGCGAGGACCAGCCGAGCGTACGTTCGCGAGCCTCGACCGGCAGCGCGCTAATCAACTCCTGAAAACCCGGCAACTCTTCCATGCCGGTAACGACCACGTACACCGGCAGACTCAAACCGAAGCGCTGCAATAGATCGATAAAACGTCGACGCGCCGCCAGGCCGAGGGCCGCCGCCTGCTCGGCATTGCCCAGCCGACTGATCGGCACCGTCCAGATCACGCCGTCCAGCGGACGCTGACTGCGCAAGCGCAGGATCAAACCCAGCAAGCGCCACCAGCCACCCCGTTGCAGGTGCATGCTTTCATCCGGCAAAAACAGCGCCTGGGGCACCACCAATACGGCACCTTCGGGGTCCGACCACCAGCGACCGAACCAGCCCGGTTTGTCGGTGGGCTGCAAGCGCCACTGGGTGCACAACTGCGTGCCCTGAGTCTCGTTGCCGAGCATCAGCAGCCAGGGAATCTGGTAGCGATCCCGGGTGCCCTGCTCCTGCTCCATCTGCCGCACCGCCAGGTAAAAACTGCGGATCGCCGCGCCGCTTTGCGTGCGCAACCACCAGACCGCCACGGCGACAATCGCCAGCACCAACAGCACGACGATGATCAGGCCGATAATCCCCAGCGTGCTCATGAGTCTTGCTCCGAGGTGGCCACCGAATCGGTCAGTTGCAAGACCGGTTCGAGCTCCTGGCGAATGTCACGCCAGAACATCTGCCCCAACCCGGTCAGCAGCAGGACCACGGCAAGAATTCCCAACCACAGGCGAAAGCCATCGGGCAACGAAAGACGCACCGGCAATTGCAGCGGCGTCACCGCCGAAGGTTGTTCGAGCCGGGCGCTGACATCGGCATAATCCGCCTCGTGCTGCCAGGCAAAGGTGAACAGCGCCAGGCGCCATTTTTCATGCTGGGCCTGATTCTGTTCACCCCGCAGACGCCCCTGAAAGCCCAGCACCAGGCACTGCAAATAGACATTGGCCAGATCGCGAGTGGTAGGGATTTGCTCATCCAGCAGTTCCTTGATCGCCAACGGTATCCGCTCGCCGGCCTGACGACTGGAGTACATCCGCGATTCCAGGGGTTTATCCTGCCAGGCCGACTGGCCCGGCCACGGCGTGAACAGCAAGGTTTCATCGACCAGCGCGACAAAGGCATAAACCAGCGCTTTGACTTGTTCGGTGGCGGCATCACCGACTTTGGCAAAAGCCGTTCGCCAGAGTCGCTGGGAGATTTGCGTGGAGAGTTCGACCACCGCTTCCACCAGCGCTTCGTCTTCGCTGTCCTTGGGCAACTGGCTCCAGTCCTGGGACCATTGCTGCCAGGCCTGGCGAAAAGCACTGCTCAGCGGCGCTTCGTTGAGGCCTCGTGTACCTGTCCCGGCATTCCCCTCAGACATATGACGTTCCTTCCTCGATCAAGCACTTTCACTCGCCTGGGCCACAAACAACACCACTTGCCATGGACTGCTGGCCAGCCTGGAAGCCGGTGCGGCAATCAGCAACGGCAACTGCCCGTCGAACCATTGGCCTTCGGCCGTCACCACGAACAACCGCGTATCGTCGCCAACGCCGTAGGCCACTTGCTCATTGCGACTCATGGCCTGATGGGACAAACCGCTCATGCGCTGACGGCTGAGCAACGGAATGTGCGGCTGCGAGGCGATGATCGCTCCGCTCAGCCATTCGCTGGCGGCCTGTTCGCTGGCGCCATTGGGCATGCGCAAACCGATGACCAGCCGTTGGCTCGGTTGGTCGTCGGGCAATTGAATCGAGAAGGATTGTTCGTTGCGCTCGAACGCCAGGCTGCGATAGCCGGCGCGGATCAGTTCGAGGGTCTTTTCCAGCCAGTCGAGCACCGTTTCATAGCCGCGCTGCAACTCCAGAAAATCCAGCGGGGCGAACGCCGGAACACCCGCCAATGGATCGAGCGCCGACCAGGCGCCGGTCAGCCCGAGCAGCGAGCCATACAGCGCCTGCGGCGTGGCCACGCGACTGTTCAGCAGACCTTCGACTTCCGGCAACCGCGCCCACAGCGCGGTCAACTGACGCCGGATTTCCATCGAATCATCCTGATTGCCGGCCTGCTGCGCCTGGCGCAAGCGACCGGCGAGGAACATGCATTTCTCCCGCGCCCTGGCACACAGTCCCGCCACGCGCCGGCCCACCACCGATTCGGGTAACAGGCACGGCGTCGGCGGTGTGTAAGGCAACGCAAGAAAACCGCCGCCTTCCTTGCGAATTCTCAGCAGCGGCAGGCAGACCGAATCGGCCTTGTTCAGTTGCGTGCACAAACGCGGATTCGGGCGCCACACCGTGATCGATTCGGGGTACTCGCCGCTGGTGAGATCCGGCAGCGCATCGCCGACGACAGACTGCAATCGCCCCTTGAGCGGCAGTAACTGACCGGCACGCCACAGCGGACTGACCGCCAGGTAAACGGTGACAGTGGCGTTGTCCGTGGCGTCGATCGCTTCACTGACGTCGAGCTCCAGCATCGGCCCGACACCGGCCTGCAAATTGACCGGCAAACCGTCCGGCAACGTCGCCTGCAAATTGAGCAGGCGCACCAGCCCGGCGCTCAGTGCCGAGGGATCGAATTCAACGCGGGTCACGCCCCAGAACCACGGATTACATGCTTGGGCGAAATGCGCTACCAACGCCTCGGCCCGGAGCCCTTGCAACTGAAAATGCTGGGGCAGCAACTGCATGCCCTCATGCCAGCAAACCGCGTCAGGAAGCAGACTCATACGATTCCCTTCGACCTCTTGTGGTGCCTGACTTGAACATCAGCCCTTGTGGGAGCAATCCTGTGTTCAGTTCGGGTGGTCGCTGACCAGTGTCATCTCGCGACTGTCGAACTTGAGCCAGGCGTTGCTTTGATCGTCCAGCCGCAACCGGTGTGCTCCGGGAGTGGTATAGCTGGCGAAGACTAAAAGTCCAGCCGCCCGCTTGCCCCCCAGCGGGAAGGGTTGTTTGTCGATGAATTGACCCGGCACCAGCTCCAGTCCCCAGACTGTCATCAGCTGTCGGTAGTCGCGCTGATACTGCTCACGCTCGGCGAACCACTGGCGGGCGGTGATACCCGACAATTGCTTGAGCAGATCTGCGTCGTTCACCGCAATGAAGTCCACCGCAATCGGGGTGTCGTCGTTGGCGCGGGGCGCGACGTCCAGCGTCAGGTTATCGAGATCGACGCGAGGCCCGAACAACGAACACCCGGCGAGTGTGAGGAGCAGAACCAAAGAAAAGAGACGTGCGTACAAAATGAATTTTCCTTTTCTCGACACGGTCCAAAAACGTTTTTCGTTTGCTTTTTTATAGACCTGTTCTAGCGTCTTGGGTAGTTCGGTCGGCACGACGAATTCGGAAGGTTCGTCAAAGGAATGACAGGTCCTCTGCCCTCCCTTTCTAACCTACGGTCCAGTAAGGGAATGCGATGAAACGGGCCTCCCGATGCATTGCTCCCGCCTCATGCATCGGAGTCAGCCACCATGGCAGAAAGTACTCAGCACAAGCTAGACAGGGTTCGCCCACCCCGGGTGCAAATCACCTACGACGTCGAAATCGGCAACGCGATCGAGAAGAAAGAATTGCCATTGGTTGTCGGTATTCTTGCCGACCTCTCCGGCAAGCCTCTCGAACCACTCCCGAAATTGAATGAACGGCGTTTCACCGAAATCGACCGCGACAACTTCAATGAAGTCCTCGCCTCGATCGGCCCGCGCGCCACCTTGCAGGTCAACAACACCCTCAGCGGCGACGACAGCAAGCTCAACATCGAGCTCAACTTCAAACACATCGATGACTTCGACCCGGTCAAGGTGGTCGAGCAAGTCACTCCGCTGCGGCGTCTGTTCGAAGCTCGCCAGCGTCTGCGCGACCTGCTGACCAAACTCGACGGCAACGATGATCTGGACAAGCTGTTGCGTGACGTCATTGCCAACACCGAGGGACTGCAAGAGATCAAGTCGGCTCGTCCGGACACCGCCGCTCCCGCTCCTGCTGGCGACAGCGAAGCACCGGCTGAACCGCAAGCCTGATCGCTCATCCACCCAGGGAGAATTTTGCCATGCCCGCCTCATCCGCCGCCCAGACCCAAGCCAGTGACAGTGCAAGCGAGACCTTGTCCTTGCTCGATGAAATAATCGCCAAAGGCCGCATGGCCCATGACGACAGCCAACAGGATTACGCCCGCGACATGCTCGCGGAATTCGCCACTCAGGTCCTCGATGAAGGCATGGCCGTCGACAAGGACACCGTGGCGATGATCAACGACCGCATCAGCCAGATCGACGAGCTGATCAGCGCTCAACTGAACGAAGTGCTGCACCACCCGGACCTGCAGAAACTTGAAGCCTCCTGGCGCGGCCTGCACTTGTTGGTTAAGAACACCGAGACCAGTTCCCGGCTGAAATTGCGCCTGCTCAACGTGACCCAGAAAGAGCTGCAGAACGACCTGGAAAAAGCCGTCGAGTTCGACCAGAGCGCGCTGTTCAAGAAGATCTACGAAGAGGAATACGGCACCTTCGGCGGCCACCCGTTCAGCCTGTTGGTGGGTGACTACACCTTCGGCCGGCACCCGCAGGACATCGGCCTGCTGGAGAAACTGTCGAACGTCGCGGCGGCCGCCCATGCGCCATTCATTGCCGCCGCCAGCCCTCGGTTGTTCGACATGAACAGCTTCACCGAACTGGCCGTGCCACGGGATCTGTCGAAAGTGTTCGAGAGCCAGGAGCTGATCAAGTGGCGCTCGTTCCGTGAAAGCGAAGATTCGCGCTACGTATCGCTGGTGCTGCCGCACTTCCTGCTGCGCCTGCCTTACGGTCCTGACACGTCGCCGGTGGAAGGCATCAACTACGTCGAAGACGTCAACGGCAGCGACCACGGCAAATACCTGTGGGGCAATGCAGCGTGGGCCTTGTCGCAACGGATCACCGAAGCCTTCGCCAAATACGGCTGGTGCGCGGCGATTCGCGGTGCCGAAGGCGGTGGTGCGGTGGAGGGCCTGCCGGCCCATACCTTCCGTACAACCTCCGGCGACCTGTCGCTCAAATGCCCGACCGAAGTGGCGATCACCGACCGTCGCGAGAAAGAGCTCAACGACCTCGGATTCATCGCCCTGTGCCACAAGAAAAACAGCGACGTGGCGGTGTTCTTCGGCGGCCAGACCACCAACAAGTCCAAGGTCTACAACACCAACGAGGCGAATGCCAACGCGCGGATTTCGGCGATGCTGCCGTACGTGCTCGCGGCCTCGCGTTTCGCGCACTACCTGAAGGTGATCATGCGCGACAAAGTCGGCAGCTTCATGACCCGCGACAACGTGCAGACCTACCTCAACAACTGGATCGCCGACTACGTGCTGATCAACGACAACGCGCCGCAAGAGATCAAGGCGCAGTACCCGTTGCGTGAAGCCCGGGTGGATGTGACCGAGGTCGCCGGCAAGCCCGGAGCCTACAAGGCCACGGTGTTCCTGCGGCCGCACTTCCAGCTTGAGGAACTGACCGCGTCGATCCGCCTGGTCGCGACCCTGCCGCCACCGGTAGCCGCCTGACCTGCCTCCCGCCGGGGTCAACCCGGCGGGATTCCCCTTCTTATCTAGCACGATTACTTTCAGGAGTTTCATGCGATGGATGCAATCATTCTCGACCTCGGCGGCGACATCAAAGGCGATAGCTTGCTCGAGGGTTACAAGGACAAGATCGAAGTCATGTCCTACAGCCACAACGTGGCCATGCAGGTGACCAACGACGTCAGCAACTCGGAGCGCACCTCCGGCAAGCCGCACATCGGCGAGTTCACCCTGACCAAGTTCGTCGACAGCTCGACGCCTTCGCTCAACGAATATTGCTGCGCCGGCAAACCGATCCCCGAAGCCAAGATCACCATCGGCCGTAACGCCGCCGAAGGCAGCGGTAAGCTGATGCCGTTCATCATCTACACACTGACCAACGTGGTGCTGTCCAATGTCAGCGTCAGTGGTGGTACGGGTGGCAAACCGGTGGAAACCATTTCCCTGAACTTCACCAAGATCAAGTGGGAGCTCACCGCCCAGAAAGACGACGGCACCAAGGAAGGCACGGCCGCCTCGACCTGGGACATGGCCGCCAACAAGCTCGTCAAGTAAGCGGACGCGTCGGCCATGGCAGGCACCGGCATGCTCCCACCGTTGTTCGAGCGCCTCGCCGCCAGCGAGGTCGACACCGTGCAGGTGTTCGATCGCCAGGGGCTGCTCGACTCGGTGCACACGGAGTTGCTGCGCCTGTTCAACACCCGACGCGGCTCACGTCCGCTGACCTCCCCGCCGAGCATTCTCGACTACGGCATCGCTGACTGGACTGCCTTGCAACAGCAGCGCAGCGATGACCGTCGTCAGTTGGCGCGGGAAGTCCGCGAGGCGATCACCCATTTCGAACCGCGCCTGCAACTGGGCGAGGTCCAGGTCAATCCGGTCCCCGGCCATCCGCAGCAACTGAGCATTCGGCTGGTGGGCGAGTTACGCAGCGGCCAGCAGCACTGGCCCGTGGCCTTTGTCATCGAGAAGGCCAGCCATGGTCTTGAGGTGCGTCATGAGCGACTCGATTGACCCGCAACTGCTCGATTACTACCAACGCGAACTGACCTGGCTGCGCCACGCCGGGAGCATTTTTGCCGAGCGTTATCCCAAGGTCGCCAGACGCCTGGAACTGTCCCCCGGTGAATGCCCCGACCCACATGTCGAACGACTGCTCGAAGGTTTCGCCCTGCTCGCCGCACGCTTGCAACGGCGGCTCGATGACGATTACGCCGAGTTCAGCGACGCCTTGCTCGAACAGCTTTACCCGTTGGCCATGCGGCCGTTGCCGTCCTGCGCGATCGTGCAGTTCGAGCCGGACCCGAGCAAGGGCAACCTGAACGATGGTTATCCATTGCCCCGCGACACACCGCTATTCGTCACCACCAGCAAAGGCGAGAGCATCCACTTTCGCACCAGCGCTGCGGTTCGATTGTGGCCGGTGGAAATCAACGAAGCGCTGCTGCTGGGCAGCGATGAAGCACAGGCCCTGACCGGTGTGGCGCAGGCGCGTTCGGCCTTGCGCCTGAGCCTGCGTTGCCTGGGTGAGAGCCAGTGGTCGACGCTGGCCATCAAACAATTGCGCGTGCACCTGGCCGCCTCACCGGTGATCAACGCCTGCCTGTATGACCTGCTCGGCGCCCACGCGGTGAAGGTGCTGGCCGGACCGGTCGGCAGCGTGCCGGTCATGCTGGCGGGGTTACCGCAAATCGTCGGTTTTGCCTGCGACGAAGTGCTGTTGCCGGACGAGGACGGCGTGCATCCGGGCATGCGCCTGCTCGCCGAGTACTTTGCGTTCCCGGACAAATTCAACTTCTTCGACATTCCATTGGCCGGCGCCTCCAGCGACAGCCAGACGCTGTACCTGTACATCGTGTTCGACCGCGCCCCGGCCAACCGCCTGCACCTTCAGGCCAGCGACTTCGCCCTGGGCTGCGCACCGGTGATCAACCTGTTTCCACGAACCTCGGAACCACTGCGCCCGGACGGCACCCGCAGCGAGTATCGCCTGGTCGCCGACAGTCACCGGGAAAACAGCGTCGAGATCCACAGCATCCGCGCCATGCGCGCCAGCTCAAGCCAGGGCGTGCAACGGGTGCCAGCGTATTACGGCAGTCAGCATATCGGCGGCGACAAACAATGCTATTGGCATACGCGACGGGTCAGCGGCATGACCCCGAATCGTCTGGGCACCGACCTGATGGTGAGTCTGGTGGACACCCGGCTCGATCCGCTGACCGAGGCCAGCGAATACAGCCTCACCGGGGAACTGCTGTGCACCAACCGGCATCTGGCCCAGAGCCTGCCGGCCGGCACCCCCCTGGGTTTCGAACGACCGGGGCCGGTGGCCTGGGCCCGTTTGCGCAACCCGCCGAGCCCGCAGAGTTTGCCGCGACTGGATGGCGAATCCCGTTGGCGGCTGGTGTCGCAACTGACCCTCAACCATTTGTCACTGGTCGAGGGGCCGCAAGCGCTGGATGCCCTCAAGGAAATCCTTCAGTTGCACAACCTGCGTGACGAGGCCAGCGCCTTGCGGCAAATCGACGGCTTGTTAAGCCTCGGCTGCGAACGGGTGATCGCCCATGTTGGTGAAGACGCGTGGCGCGGCTGGCGCAATGGGCTGGAGGTCCGGCTGCAACTCGACCCACAGCATTTCGTCGGCAGCAGCGCCGTGTTGTTCTCAGCGGTGCTGGCGCAGTTCTTTTCACTCTATGCCACGGCCAATCGATTCGTGCGCACGGTTCTGGTCCAGTCAGACAAGGAGGTCAAGACATGGCAACCCCAAGCCGGCATGCCGCTGTCCCTCTGAGTCTGAGTCAGAAGCTGCGGCGCGATCCGCAGGCGTTCGAGTTGTTGCAGGCGTTGTTGCTGCTGGAACGCGAACACCCGCAAGCCGAATCCCTGGGCAGCGGCACCGCCCCTCAAGCGGAAGCCTTGCGCCTGCGCGGGCCGTTGACGCCGCTGTTTTCCGCCAGCGAAATCGAAAGTCTGACCCTGGACGCGGGCCAGCCACCGACGCTCACGACACCAGTGTTTGGCCTCGGCGGGCCGGACGGCCCCCTGCCCTACGCCTATCAGGAATGGCTGCAACAACGGGCCCGGGCCAAGGACTATGCCCCGGCCGAGTTCCTCGATCTGTTCCAGCATCGCTTGCTCAGCCTGCTGTACAAGGTGATGCGCAAACACCGGATCGCCGTCGGCTTCACGGCCCCCGGCGCGTCGCCGGTGCAGGCGCAACTGCGGGCGCTGACCGGGCTGTTGCCCAAAGCCTTGCAGGAACGCCAGGCCGTACCCGACTCTGCCGTCTTGGCGTGCAGCGCACTGTTTGCCGACGGTCGTCGTTCCCTGGCCGGCTTCGCCGCGATCGTGCGCGAGCACTTCGAATTGCCGGTAGAACTCAGCGCCTATGAAGGTGCCTGGCGGGAAATCCCGCCGGCCAGTCGCAGTCGACTGCAACCGGGCGGGCGCAACCTGCAACTGGGTCGTAACGCGGTGGCCGGCACTCGGGTCTGGGATGAACACGCCGGCATCCGCCTGACCCTTGGCCCACTGACCTCGGCGCAGGCGGCGCGGTTTCTGCCGGACGGTGAAGCCCATCCGGCGCTGGCCAGTCTCAGCGCGCTGTATTTCGGCCCCGACCTGGATTGCACACTGGTGCTGTTGGTGCGCGGTGCCAGTCCGATGAAACTCGGTCGCCAGGCCCCGCCCTTGCTCAGTTGGAACGGCGGCCTGCAACGCCAGACCAGCCTTGCCGTGCAACGGATCGAAACCCGCCTTCGTCAGCTGGAGATCACCTGAACATGGAACTGGCCAGTCTGATCGGACGCCTCAACCCGGACAACCGCCGCGCCCTCGAACGGGCCGCACAGCGCTGCCTGCAACGGGGTCATCATTACGTCGAAATCGAACACTTGCTGCTGGAGTTGCTGGACATCGAGGGCGGCGACTTCGCCTGGCTGCTGCCGCGCTTCGGGCTGGAGCGCGATGCCCTGACGGCGGAAATCAACAAGGCCCTGGAACTGTTCAAATCCGGCAGTACCCGCACCCCGGCGCTCTCGGCGCACACCATCGGCCTGCTTGAAGATGCGGTGGTTCAGGCCAGTGTGCTTGGCCTGGAGAGCATCCGCTCGGGTTTGCTGCTACTGGCCCTGCTCGACCGTGATGAACGTCGCAGCCTGCTGCTCAATAGCGCCTCGTCGCTGTTGAAAATTCCACGGGAAGCCTTGCGCAGTAATTTGCTGGAGTGGACCGAAAACTCGCGCGAACACGTTGGTGGCACGCGGCCGGTCAGTGCCAGCCATCCGCAACCGAAACAGGATTCAGTGCTCGACCAGTTCACCCAGGACCTGACCGCCGATGCCCACGCCGGGCGCATCGATCCCATCGTCGGCCGCGACGGTGAGATTCGACAGTGCATCGACATCCTGCTTAGGCGTCGTCAGAACAACCCGATCCTGGTCGGCGCACCGGGGGTGGGCAAAACGGCGGTGGTCGAAGGCCTGGCCTTGCGCATTGCCGCCGGCGATGTACCACCGTCATTGCAGGAAGTCAGCCTGCGGGTACTCGACCTCGGTTTGTTGCAGGCCGGTGCCGGGGTCAAAGGCGAGTTCGAGCAGCGGCTCAAAGGCGTGATCGACGCGGTGCGCAGCGCCGACAAGCCGATCATTCTGTTCATCGACGAAGCCCACACCCTGATTGGCGCTGGCGGCGCGGAAGGCGGCAGCGACGCGGCCAATCTGCTGAAACCGGCGCTGGCCCGTGGCGAGCTGCGCACCCTCGCCGCGACCACCTGGCTTGAGTACAAAAAATACTTCGAGAAAGACCCCGCCCTCGCCCGGCGATTTCAGTTGGTGCAAGTCGAGGAGCCGGACGAAATCACCGCAGTAGAAATGCTCCGTGGCGTGGCTGCGAAACTGGAACAGCATCACGGTGTGCAGGTGCTGGACGCGGCGATCCACGAAGCGGTGAAACTGTCCCACCGCTACATCTCCGGGCGCCAGTTACCGGACAAGGCCATCAGCGTGCTCGACACCGCGTGTGCCCGGGTCGCCCTCGGCCAGCACGACGTGCCGCCACCGCTGGAAAGCCTGCGCCATCGCCAGCAGAGCCTCAAGGATGAAGTCGAACGCCTGCGTCGCGAACAGGCCACCGGGCTCGATCACCGTGAACGCATTACCCTGTTGGAAACCGAATCCGTGGGTAACGTGCAGGCCATTCGCGAGCTGGAAATTCGCTGGAACGAAGAACGGATCGCCGTGCGCGAACTGCTGGAAACCCGTCGCGAATTACTCACCTTGAGCGAACGCGCCGACAACGATAAACCGGACGAAGCGACTGATAGCCGCATCGATCATCTGGCCGCCGAACTGGTGCGCCTGGAGGCCGGGCTGGACGCCATTCGCCAGGACGATCCGCTGGTGCCGGAGCAGGTCGACGGCAAAACCGTGGCTGCGGTGATCGCCGGCTGGACCGGCATCCCGGTGGGCAAGATGCTCGCCGACGAAGCCCATGCCGTGCGCACCCTCGGCCAGCGCATGGGCCTGCGCGTCATGGGCCAGAGCACCGCGCTGAACACCATCGCCCAACGCCTGCAAGCCTACCGCGCCGGCCTCACCGACCCGCAAAAACCGGTCGGCGTGTTCCTGCTGGTCGGCCCCACCGGCGTCGGCAAAACCGAAACCGCTTACGCCCTGGCCGACGCGCTGTATGGCGGCGAACGCAACCTGATCAGCATCAACCTTTCCGAATACCAGGAAGCCCACACCGTCAGCCAACTCAAAGGCGCCCCACCCGGCTACGTCGGCTACGGCAGCGGCGGTGTACTCACCGAAGCGGTGCGGCGCAAACCCTATTCGGTGGTGCTGCTCGACGAAATCGAAAAGGCCCATCCGGACGTGCTCGAAGCCTTCTACAACGTCTTCGACAAAGGCGTGATGGAAGACGGCACCGGGCTGGTGGTGGACTTCAAAAACACCGTAATGCTCGCCACCAGCAACGTCGGGGCTGAGTTGCTGCTCGACACACCGACCGCTCAACTGGGCACCGATGCCTTCAACGAAGTGCTGCATCACGTGCTGCTGAAAGCCTTTCGCCCGGCGTTTCTGGCGCGCATGACGGTGGTGGCGTATCGGCCACTGGATGAAGCGACGCTGGAAGGGATTGTGCTGGCGAAGCTGGAGAAATTGCGCGGCCGGTACAAGGCTGCGACCGGGAAACAGTTTGAGTTCGATGCCGGGATTGTGCAGGCGGTGTTGGCCAAGTGCAGTGCGGCGGGTGCGAGGGATGTCGAGAATGTGTTGATGACGCAGGTGACGGGGAAGTTGGCGGAGTGGGTGTTGGAGTAAGTCCCGGACGACTGACTCTCTTGTGTAAACAGGAGCAAAGTGTAAACCCGAAGATGTCGCATAGCAGAGGAAGCAGTTGCCATGTGCTGTGCTGGTTATTTTTCGATGAAGGTAGTGCAGCCAATATGAGGTAAGTCATCATGCCGACCCGACTGATAATAGGCGCAGGCGTTTCCGCTGCAGTGTTCCTGAACACCTCATCCGATGGCTATAAAACTGTAGTTGTCGGTGAGGATGGACTATGGGCAAAACTCGTAGAACACCCCATGGGCCAGCCCGCCCACCTCCTGCACTTACCGGGTTCTCCACCACCGTCGTTCACGGTTGCCAATGGTGAAATGAGCCTGGACAACTTCCTCTCCTCAGGTGTTTTTCAGCAAGGCGTCAGTGAAATCGTCAAAGGTAGTCGCTACGGTCACAATCCTTCACGCAAGGTACGGCGGATATCCAAGTCACTCACCCAACCAGGAAATTACGTCGCCTGGTTTGATACCTCGCATGCCTTAATCGTTGAAAAAATAGTGATTGCCACCGGCATTGGCGCCCAACGTAAACCGCCCAAAATAACAGGAACACCTGCGCCCGGTGTTGAATACTCACAAGTTATCGAAGGTATCGAATTTCTTGAAGACGAGGAGCAACAAGTTCCCAATATTGACCGCGCTATCTACGGCGGTAGCGCCACCGCCGCCTGGGTGGTCGATATTGCCAGCAAACACTCGCCAAAGATGAACTGGCTTGCCCGCCCCGGCGGCTCCGAATTCACGGGAGCAGTACTGCCTGGGGCCAGGAATGCAAAGATCATCAAGCTTTGCGAAACTCACAACCTGCAGTTATTAAAAGAGGTTACCGAGGTCGAATATGTTGGTGAACGGTTGCATATACACGTCAAAGACGAAGATTTCTGTTATATCGCCGATCAGTTCATTTATTCATTAGGCGGGGACGACAACCCTACTGTTACGGATCATATCTATCAGGTAATGGACCCAGACATCAGGGATGACCTTTCTCCTATCCTCGACGCCAGCGGTGCATTAGGCACGCAATACAAAAGTGTATTGGCACTGGGCACCAGTGACAACGGAGTGATGATTGTCGGTGCTGCCACTTACAACTTCACCGCCATGACAGTCAATCCTACCTCAGGAAAACCGGTTCCCACTAAAAAGAAACCGGCACCCATGGCCCATTTACCCTGGAATGCTCAAGTTCCCGATGGTATCGCCGTGGTGGTGGCCAGTATTTCTGCCCTGAACCACTATATTCCCATCAAACAGCGTCTGACACTCAACTATCAGAACACCTATCAGGAATATGCCATTACTGAAAACAACACCAACATAAATCTGGCAGACGCCAACCAATTAGCCGTATTGTTCACCTTAATGTTTGACGAGTTATCGGCCAATCAGATCAACGATCTTGTGATTCGGACCATAATGGCCCGCAGCAGAAAAACCAAGGGTAGCACTGAGGTATTCGGCCTCAGCAAACGCGACTTCTACAACCTTATCAAGTCGAGAATTAGTTTCATATCAGACACTTCAATAGATGAACGCTGCTCATTGGCCGGACTTAAGCTTAGTTGATGCCGCCGCGCCAAGAATGGTTCGCTGCGAAGCTGATTCATTGACCACCTGAGGCTACTTGATGCCCCGCTCCGTCGATGCCACCACCAGCCTTTCCCTCACCGCCGCCTCGCTGTCGGCGCTTTACCCTGAATCCCTTTCCGGCGAAGAGGCCCTCAACCAGCTCGGCTCGCAAATTCTCAACGGCCTCAACGACGGCTCCTCGCTCACCCTGACCACCGCCGTCGCCACCCACGTCACCGCCACCCTGCACAACGACGCCCTCACCCGCCCGCTGGACGCGCTGGTCGCCGAAATCCGACAACTCCCCGCCGACGCCACCGCCGAGCGCTATCAGCTTGTACTACGGCCATGGCTCTGGTGGCTGACCCTTGCCAGCAACAACCGCGTGTTCCAGAACCTCAGCACTTCAGACATCGTCACCACGATTTTCAAGGCCCACGCCTTCACCGACTTCAAGCTCTCACTCACCGGCAGTTACACCCCGCGCGAATACTGCGTGCAGTACGGCGAAACCGATTTCGCGTTCGTCTCGCGGTTGCTGGAGGAAGAAGGGATTTTCTGGTTTTTCACCCATGAGGACGGCAAGCACACGCTGGTGCTGGGTGACAGTAACGATGCGTTTGTGCCGATTCCCAATGGACCCAAGGTCAGCTATCTCGGCCAGCAACTGGGCGAACGTGAACTGCACGGCATTCGCTCCGGGCAGGTCTGCGTTCAGGCCGTGGCTGGTGTGTATCGGTCGACGGATTATGAATTCACCACCCCGACCACATCGCTGTACGGCCAAGCCGAAGCGGTGGCCGGGCCGCGTTCGATGTATGAGCATCCGGGCGGCTACAACGCCAAGGCGCGCGGCGATGCATTGACCAAGCAGCGGGTCGACGGCTTGCGCAGTCAGGAGAAACGCTTTGTCGGTGAAAGCGACTGCCGCTGGCTGGTGCCGGGGCACTGGTTCACCCTCGCCGGGCACGATGATTCAACGTTGAACATCGATTGGGTGGTGACGGCGGTGACACATGACGCCAGTCACGACAGCTATCGCAATCGCTTCGAGGCAATCCCCAAGGCCACGCCGTACCGCCCGGAACGCATCACCCCCAAACCGCGCATGCACCCGCAAACGGCAATTGTCGTCGGCAAGTCGGGCGAAGAAATCTGGACCGACGAATACGGCCGGATCAAGTTGCAGTTCCCTTGGGACCGCGACGGCAAGAACGACGAAACCAGTTCCTGTTGGGTGCGAGTTGTACTGCCCTGGAGTGGCAAGGGCTTCGGCATGCAGTTCGTGCCGCGCATCGGCCAGGAAGTGATCGTGACCTTTATCGATGGCGATCCGGATCGACCGCTGGTAACCGGCTGCGTCTACAACGGTGACAACGCGCTGCCCTATGCGCTGCCGGCGAATCAGACCCAGTCGGGAATCAAGACCCAATCGTCCAAGGGCGGCGGCGGTTTCAACGAGTTGCGCTTCGAGGACAAGAAAGACGCCGAAGAGGTGTTTTTGCAGGCGCAGAAAGACCTGAAGATCAACGTGCTCAACGACACCACCGCCACGGTCGGCCACGACGAAACCCTGACCGTGCAGAACGCTCGCACGCGCACGGTGAAGGACGGCGACGAGACCGTGACCCTGGAAAAAGGCAAACGCAGCGTGACCATCCAGACCGGCAGCGACACGCTCGATGTGAAGGACAGCCGCACGGTGACCGTGGGCGCCGACCAGACCCACAGTACCGGCGGCAATTACACGCACAAGGTCACCGGAGATTACAGCCTGACGGTGGACGGCAACCTGACCATCAAAGTGACCGGCACCCTGACCCTGCAAAGCGGTGGCAGTTTCGCGATCAAGAGCGGCGCCGATCTGGCGGCCGAGGCCAGTACTTCGATCAGCCAGAAGGCCGGCACCTCTATGAGCAATCAGGCTGGTACCTCATTGGAGAACAAGGCCGGCACGACGATGACCAACGATGCCGGGATCAGCCTGACCAACAAGGGCGCCGCTTCGCAGACCGTGGATGGTGGCGGCATGCTGACCATCAAGGGGGGTCTGGTGCAGGTCAACTGATCAGGAGAACCCATGGCCATCACGCCGCTGGATTTGCAACAGAACGATAAACAGCTCAAAGGGCGCCTGCTCGATGGCCAGCTCGACGGTGCGCTGCACATCAAGGATGACGGGCGCGCGCAGGCTGATTTGCACTACAGCCACGGCGAGCTGCAAGGCACCACCCTGCTCTACCACCCCAATGGCAAGGTCTCGGCGCAGCTGCCGTTTGTCCATGACAAGCTGCAGGGGGTTGCCAGTTTCTATGCCCCCGAAGGCAGTCTGCAGCGCAAGGCAACTTATCGCCGAGGGCTGTTGCATGGCGAGGCGTTCAATTACTTTCCCGATGGGCAACTGGCGGAGGTCGAGTTTTACCGCGACGGCGTGCGCGACGGGCGCTATCAACGCTTTCATCCGAACGGCAAGCCGGCCGTCGAGGCTCGATATCTCAACGGTCAATTGCTGGAACCGGAACAGGGCTTCGCCAGCGACGGACGACCATTGGACGCCGACGGCAAGCCGATCTCACGAATGCGCTGGTGGTTCAGGCGCTGGAGCGATCCTTCTCAAGCCTGAGCTCTGTAGCAGCTGCCGAGCAACGCGAGGCCGCGTTCGGCTGCGAAGCAGTCGCAAGTCCGGCTGACGCAGTCTGCCTGATGTACCGCAATCTCAGGTTTTACGACTGCTTCGCAGCCGAACGCAGCCTCGCAAGCTCGACAGCTGCTACGGCCGAACGCAGGCTTCGCCAGCTGCTACAGAGGTTGTGGCGATCAGGGAATCAGCATCTGCATTTGCCCCGGCATCACGATTTTGATCACTCCGGCCCAGTTGCACATCAAGGTGCTGTTGGCATCGATGGCCGGCATGCCGCCCAGCAGTAGGGTCGGCGCGCCGCCGGGGATCCACGGGGTGGCGGTGGCCGGGATGCACGGCATCGGCGTCAGCACGCCAAGCGCCGCGGCGGTGGCGGCCGCGACCATCGGGTTGGCCATGCTCATGCACGTGCCGAACGGCATGACGTTCACCAACGGAATGTGGTCCATGATGTTCGCCGCCGGCATGCCCCCGGTCATTGTGCGGTTCACTGGCAGCACGTTGAGTACCGCCGGCGCCGCGCCGAAACTGCATTGCAGGGTCGCGGTGGCGCAAACTTGCGGACAGCCCATGTCGAATCTCCTTCCTGGAAGCGACGCTCCCTGAACCATAGCCCGCCGCGCCTGTTCGCGCACATCAGGAACGCTGATTATCCGGCAACACGCTAACCTATAAGACCGTGCCGCGCTTGTGGCCACCCCGGAGCGCCATTAGATTAGCCAATGATGTCTGGCCTCCAAAATAAGCAGAAGGGATAAGCATGGCGCTTACTGACCAGTCCACCCGTATCCGCTCTGGCGAAGAACTCGATGCCAGCCTGATCGATCCATACCTCAAGGCGCACATTCCGGGTCTGAGTGGTTTGCCTGTGATCAGCCAGTTTCCGGGCGGTGCGTCGAACCTGACTTACCTGCTGGAATACCCCGAACAGGAATTCGTCCTGCGGCGGCCGCCATTCGGCCACAAAGCCAAGTCCGCCCACGACATGGGCCGTGAATTTCGCATCCTCAATCAGCTACGGGACGGTTTTCCCTATTGCCCCAAAGCCTACGTGCACTGCACTGACGAATCGGTGATCGGCGCCGAGTTCTATGTGATGGAACGGGTCAAGGGCATCATCCTGCGCTCCGAACTGCCACCGGAACTGGGTCTTGATTCAGCGAAGACCGAAACCCTGTGCAAGAGCTTCATCGACAAGTTCGTCGAATTGCACCGGGTCGACTACAAGGCTTATGGCCTGGGTGATCTCGGTAAACCCGAAGGTTATGTCGCGCGGCAAATCAAAGGCTGGAGCGAGCGCTACGAGAAGGCCCTGACCCCGGACGCGCCGAAGTGGGAAGCGGTAAAGGCCTGGCTCAACGACAAAATGCCAGCCGATCACCCGACGTCGAGCATCGTCCACAACGATTACCGCTTCGACAACGTGATCCTCGACCCGAACAACCCGATGCAGATCATCGGCGTGCTGGATTGGGAGCTGACCACCCTCGGTGACCCGCTGATGGACCTGGGCAACACCCTCGCCTACTGGATCGAAGCCGACGACCCGGCACCGGTGCAACTGATGCGCCGCCAGCCAAGCCACGCCCCCGGCATGCTGACCCGCCGCGAATTCGTCGATTACTACGCCGAGCGCGCCGGCATCCAGATCGACAATTTCGACTTCTACTACACCTATGGCCTGTTCCGTCTGGCCGGCATCGTGCAGCAGATCTACTACCGCTTCTTCCATGGTCAGACCCAGGACAAACGCTTCGCACAGTTCATTCACATGAACAAACTGCTGGAGCAGATGAGCTTGCAGGTCATTCAGAAATCCAGCCTCTGATCAGGCCCCATAACAAGGAAAAATCATGTCCAAGACTCAGTTGTTCGACCTCGACGGCAAGATCGCTTTCGTCTCAGGTGCCAGTCGCGGCATCGGTGAAGCCATCGCCAAACTGCTGGCACAGCAAGGTGCCCACGTGATCGTTTCGAGCCGCAAGCTCGATGGCTGCCAACACGTCGCCGACGCGATCATCGCCGCCGGCGGCAAGGCCACCGCCATTGCCTGCCACATCGGTGAGATGGAACAGATCACCCAGGTCTTCGCCGCCATCCGCGAACAATTCGGGCGTCTGGACATCCTGGTCAACAACGCCGCGACCAACCCGCAGTTCTGCAACGTGCTGGACACCGACCTCAGCGCCTTCCAGAAAACCGTCGACGTGAACATTCGCGGCTACTTCTTCATGTCGGTGGAAGCCGGAAAGCTGATGCGCGAACACGGCGGTGGCAGCATCATCAACGTCGCCTCGATCAACGGCATCTCACCGGGGATCTTCCAGGGCATCTACTCGGTGACCAAGGCAGCGGTGATCAACATGACCAAAGTATTCGCCAAGGAATGCGCGCAGTTCGGCATTCGCTGCAACGCCTTGCTGCCGGGTTTGACCGACACCAAGTTTGCATCGGCGCTGGTGAAGAACGAGGCAATTTTGAACACCGCATTGCAGCAGATTCCACTCAAGCGCGTGGCGGATCCGAGTGAAATGGCCGGTGCGGTGTTGTACCTGGCGAGTGATGCTTCCAGCTATACGACCGGGGTTTCGCTGAATGTGGATGGCGGGTTCCTGTCCTGATTCGGTTTTGCGAATAAACCGAAGGCAGCCTCAGGGCTGCCTTTTTTGTTTCCCTCGCGTGCACCCCGCCCCTGCGTAGGGGGATTGGCACTCTCACTACAAGAATATTTATTCCGAAATTTGCATATTGCGAATTTTTATTCCATAAATAGCCCTCCTGAAAATAAAAATCCAAAGGACCCCGGCTATGCGCGAACTCGGTATCGGACTCATCGGCACAGGTTTCATGGGCCGCGCCCACGCCCTGGCCTTTCGCAATGTCAGCGCTGTTTTTGAATTGCCGCTGAAGCTCAAACTCGCCGCCCTTGCCGACGCCGACCCGCAGCGCGCCCGCCACTGCGCCGATGCCTGGGGCTTTGAGGCGGCTCATAGTGACTGGCAACAGTTGATCGATGACCCCAAGGTCAACCTGATCGCCATCACCACCCCCAATCATCTGCACTACCCCATGGCCATGGCTGCCATCGCCGCCGGTAAACCGGTGTATTGCGAAAAGCCGCTGGCGGTGAGCCTCGAGCAGGCCAGTACCATGCGCCTTGCAGCCAAAGCCGCAGGCGTGGTGACGCGGGTGGGTTACAACTATCAGCACAACCCGATCATCGGCCTGGCTCGGGATTTCATTCAAAACGGCGCGCTGGGGCAGATCATCAGTTTCCAGGGCGAGTTTAGCGAAGACTTCATGGCCGATCCCGTTTCACCCTGGTCCTGGCGCTGCGACGCCAATTACGCCGGCGGCGCCCTGGCGGACCTGGGCAGTCATTTACTGGCCATGGCCCGTCATCTGCTGGGCGACGTCGAGGCGGTGTGCGCGGATACCCAGACCGTACATGCGCAACGCCCCGTGACGGCGGGTGGTCAGGAACGACGCGAGGTCGCGGTCGACGATCAGGTCCACGCATTGCTGCGGTTCGCCAATGGCGCGCGAGGGACGTTCAGCAGCAGCTGGCTCAAACACGGTTACAAGAATCACCTGAGTTTTGAAATCAGCGGCACCCAAGGCACCCTGGCGTTCGATCAGGAACGCTTGAATGAACTGCGGCTGTATCGTGCCGGGCAAAACGGTTTCCAACGGCTGCTGGCGGGGCCGGATTTGCCGGGTTACGCCGCCTTCAGCCCGGCGCCGGGGCACCAGTTGGGTTACAACGAACTCAAGACCCTTGAAGTGCATGAGTTGGTGATGGCGCTGGCCGGTCTCGGCCAGGACGGGACCGATTTCGAGCAGGCGTGGGAAGTCGAACGCCTGGCAACAGCGATTCGTCTGGCGGCACGAGAGTCGCGGTGGGTCAGGATCGAGGAAGTCTGAACCGACGCTCAGGTCATACACCGCCAGTTGCACGTGCTACTGGCGGTACACCGGACCCGGTTTACTGAGTGACGCAACGGGTCAGGGTCGTGGTTCGGGTCACCTGCCCTTCAGCCCTCATATCACCCTGTACATCGGTACTTTCGGTGGTCGAACAGGTACGAACCGGTGTCGGTGGCGGTACGGCCGGGGGTGGAGGCGGCGGACTGGCGCAACCACCGAGAATTGCCATGCAGAGTGCGAGCGACAGTGGTGAAAAAGCACATTTCCCAAAATTGTTCATAGGCTGACCCGCGGTAAGTAATCGACATTTTCCGCGACTCGAAAACCATCCCGCGAACCCGCGGCCCTGTCACAGAAAAGAAATACCCTCGCATTCCTTATAGCTTAGCTACCCGCCAATGCCAGAAAGACTGCGACCATTCCATTACCGCAGGCCTGCGGGATATGACGCCTAAAGAGCGGAGGATCGATTCAAGCCACTGCTTTCAAGCTCATAGCGCAGCTCTTCAATCAACGCCGCCACTGCCTCCGGCGTCCGGAGCGTCGCCACGTTCAACCCGCTGACCACCAGATCCACCTGCCCTGTCGCCGGATGGTAAAGCTTCACCGTCAACGAATTATCCCCGGCAAGCGCACACTCACAGGCCAACGGCAAAAAGCTCCGCTCCAACCGCATACGCAATTGCACCAGGTAACTCATCCCGACTCACCTTGGCGACAGCGTAAAGTCGACTGCCCGCCTGTTCTTTTCGCACCCATGAGGTTGTTCCTTCAGCTGCATCGAAGAGGACGCGATACCGGGCCCAAGCCACGTCTCGCACCCCGACAGCCTAGAAAAAGCCCCATCTGATCAATACATGAAATTGCACCACCCGCACTAGTGCATTTGCACCTTAACGTTGCCCCTTGGTCCGCTTCACGCCGGAGAACAGACCTCGTTCTCGAGCCCAGACAATCGCCTCGCTACGGCTATGCACATCGAGCTTGGAGTACACCGTCGACACATGATTGCGCACTGTATTGGGCGCGAGTTTCAGGCGCGCGGCGATCTCCTTGTCGGCCAGGCCTTCACAAATCAGGCCGAGCACATCGCGCTCCCGGGTGGTCAGGTCGGTGAACGACACACTGGGCAACTGCGGCGAATTGACGTTTTTCACATTGGCGAGTTTTTCGATCAGCGTACGGCTGAACCAAGACGCATCTTTCATCACCTCTTCGATCGCCGACACCAACTCCAACTCGGTGCGCTTGCGCTCGGTGATGTCCATCAACACCAGCAGATAGCAAGAGCCGTCCTGAATGTTCACGGTGTCCGCCGAGACCGCACAATCAATCAGCACGGCATCCTTCCGGCGCACCCTGACATCGACACGATCCACGCGCCCGCTTTTCTCCAGGGTCGCAAACAGTCGCGTGCGAGCGCCCGCGTCATCAATGAAGCCGAGTTGCGCCACGGTCTTGCCGAGCACTTCATCATTGGGAAATGCGAGGGACTCCAGGAAGGCTTCGTTGACGTCCATCACTACTTGGTCCGCGGCGCGGCACACCAGGATCGGCACCGGAGTGAGGCGAAACGCTTTGGCGAACCGTTCCTCGCTCTGGCGCAGGGCGATTTCGGCCTTGTGCCGAAGCTCCATGTCGACGAAGGAAAACAGCATGCAAGCTTCGTCGTTGAGCTCAAGCGGTTGCCCGGCAACGATCACCTGCTTGCTGCCACCGTCGGCCAATTGCAGCTCGGCCTGCATCTGCGGAATGGTCGCGCCGTCACGCAGACGCTGCTTGGCCAGATCCTTGTTTTCGGCACGTTCCAGCACATCCAGTTCATAGGTTGAAGCGCCGATCACCTGATCCCGGGCATAGCCGGTCATGTCCACGAAACCCTGGTTGACCTTGATGTAGCGCAAATCGCTGAGGCGGCAGATCACGGCCGGGGCCGGGTTGGCGTTGAATGTTTTCTCGAAGCGCTGCTCGGCGCTGGCCCAGTCGGTAACGTCGTTCATGATCAGCACCAACGATTCCGGCTCACCGGCACGGTCCGCCAGCACCATGCTGCGCACGCTGTGAACCCAGGTGCGCTCTTCATTTTCCAGCTGCGTCACCTCCACCATCACATCGCTGAACGTCTCGCCATGGGCCACGCGGCTGATCGGATAGTTCTCGATCGCTACCGGATGATTGTTGCGATAACGCAAGGCAAAACGCTTGGCGTACTCCCCGGCATTGGCCCCCAACTCGCCAATCTCGCTGACACCGTGCATGGCCAGCGCGGCGTCATTGGCCCAGAGAATGGTCTGGTCGAGCTCCAGCAGAATCACCCCATCGGACAGGCCGGCGATGATCTGCTGCAACTGGCGGCGATTGGTTTCAGTGCTCAGGACGTCCTGGCTCATTGGAACTCCACAATTGCGGCGGCACTTTTGCGCGCTGCCCAGTGAAGATTACGACCGCAGACGTTTGTGATAGTGCAAAAAGCCCGGCACCCGTGGCCCTCCCAAAGTAGCCCTATGCTCAATAGGGAAAGAGTGGTTTAGTGCCGCTTTTTGTCTATACGGAGAGTTGCCATGGTGTTTGATTCTCTTCACTTCACCCCCTGGTCTGCCCTCACGGGAGGAGCGCTGATTGGCCTCGCCGCGAGCGTAATGGTGGTGGCCAACGGGCGAGTTGCCGGGATCAGCGGGCTGTTGGGCAGCCTGCTTGAGCGTAATGATTCAGGACGAGGTGAAAAAGCCCTGTTCCTGCTCGGACTGTTGGCGGCACCGTTGGTCTGGACGCTGTTTCATGTGTGGCCGACCATCGAATTCAAAACCGGTACGGTGGGGCTGATCATCGCTGGATTGTGCGTCGGCATCGGCACTCGTTATGGCTCCGGCTGCACCAGTGGTCACGGCGTGTGCGGTATCTCGCGCCTGTCACCACGCTCCATTGCCGCGACATTGAGTTTCATGTTCACAGGCTTCGTGACCGCGTTCGTCCTGCGTCATTTGCTGGGGTATTGAACATGCGCAAACTGACCGCTTTCCTCGCCGGCCTGCTGTTCGGCATCGGCCTGTTGCTGGCCGGCATGGCAAACCCGGCCAAAGTGCTGGGTTTTCTGGACATTGCCGGCCTGTGGGATCCGTCACTGGCGCTGGTCATGATCGGCGCCATTGCCGTGGCTTGGGGGCCGTTTCACTGGGCCATGAAACAACCGACATCCTTGCTGGGTGCGCCTATGCAATTGCCGGTCAGCCGTGAGCTGGACCGACGCCTGATCGGTGGCAGCCTGCTCTTCGGCATCGGTTGGGGTATTGCCGGCATCTGCCCCGGCCCGGCACTGGTGTTGTTGCCGACGGGGCACTGGCAGGCCTGGGTGTTCGCCATCGCCATGCTGGCGGGGATGCTGATGTTCAAAGCGCTGCAAACCCGCCGTTGAGCATCCCCGCCAGGTCAGTGGTCAAGCCGCCTGCTTACCACTGGCAATTGCCTGCGACGCCGCCAGCATCGCCCGCAACAACACGGCGCACCCGGCGGCCAGATCATCCGGCGCGGCGTTTTCGATTTCGTTATGGCTGATACCACCTTCACAAGGCACGAAGATCATCCCGGCCGGGCCGAGTTCGGCGAGGAAGATTGCGTCGTGCCCTGCTCCACTGACGATGTCCATGTACGACAGACCGAGCCCTTGAGCCGCACCGCGTACCGCTTCGACGCAGCCCTTGTCGAAATACAGCGGCGGGAAGTCGGCGGTGGGTGTCAGTTCGAAGGTCAGGCCGTGTTGCTCGCAAGTGGTTTCGATGACCTCGCGGACTTCGGCGATCATTGAGTCGAGTCGCGCCGGTTCCAGATGACGGAAGTCCAGGGTCATGCGCACTTCGCCGGGAATCACGTTGCGCGAGCCGGGATAGGCTTGCAGGCAGCCTACGGTGCCGCAGGCATGGGGTTGATGACCGAGGGCTGCGCGATTGACTGCACCGACGATCACCGCGGCGCCGACCAGCGCGTCCTTGCGCAAGTGCATTGGCGTCGGGCCGGCGTGGGCTTCGACGCCGCGCAGTTTCAGGTCGAACCATTTCTGGCCCAGCGCGCCCATCACCACGCCGATGGTTTTGTGTTCGTCCTCAAGAATCGGCCCTTGCTCGATGTGCGCCTCGAAGTACGCTCCCACGGCATGACCACTGACCTGGCGCGGCCCGGCGTAACCGATGGCGTTCAAGGCTTCGCCGACGGTCACGCCCGCCGCATCGACCTTGGCCAGGGTTTCCTCGAGGGTGAATTTTTCCGCGAACACGCCGGAACCCATCATGCACGGGGCGAAGCGTGAGCCTTCCTCGTTGGTCCAGACCACCACTTCCAGCGGCGCTTCGGTTTCCACGCCGAGGTCGTTGAGGGTGCGTAAGACTTCGACCCCGGCCAGCACGCCGAAGCAACCGTCGAACTTGCCGCCGGTGGGCTGAGTGTCGATGTGGCTGCCGGTCATTACCGGTGGCAGATTCGGATTGCGTCCCGGACGACGGGCGAAGATGTTGCCGACGGCGTCGATGCTGACCGTGCAACCGGCCTCCTCGCACCACTTGACGAAGATATCGCGCGCCTGGCGGTCGAGGTCGGTCAGGGCCAGCCGGCAGACACCGCCCTTGACCGTCGCGCCGAGCTTGGCCAGGTCCATGAGCGACTGCCACAGACGGTCGCGATTGATGTGCTGATGGGTGGATTGCAGAACGTCTACAGCAGCGTTCATGGTGATCTCCTCAGGCAGTTGTTATCGGTTTCTTCGCTAGTTCCCACGCCCCGCATGGGAATTCATCCCTGGACGCTCTGCGTCCGCTCCTGGAACGCGGAGCGTCCCTGGCTGCGTTCCCACGCAGAGCGTGGGAACGATCACTCATCACACCGGAGATTTCACGACAGTCGGACTCGGCCGCATCGAACTCAACCCGTAATAAATCAGCCCTCCCAAGGCCGAGCCGGTGAACCAGCCGTAGCTGTAGAACCAGCTGAAGGCATCGCTGCCCAGCGACAGCAGCGTCAACACCACCGGCACGCCGAACGCGATGAAGCCAAACCCGTTCCACGCCGGGTACACGTCATCACGATAGAGGCCGGCCAAATCCAGTTGCTGTTTCTTGATCAGGAAATAGTCCACCACCATGATCCCGGCGATCGGCCCCAGCAGGCTCGAATAGCCGAGCAACCAGTTGGAATACACCGTCTCCAGGCTCAGATCCGAGACAATCAGCCCGAGCTTTTTCAGCAGTTCATGGGCCATCAGCGCCAACCCGACCAACCCCGTGAGCATCACCGCCGTGGTGCGGTTGATGTACTTGGGCGCGACGTTCTGGAAATCGTTGGTTGGCGACACGATGTTGGCCGCAGTGTTGGTGGACAAGGTGGCGATGATGATCAGCGCCATGGCCAGTGCGACCCAGACCGGGCTCTGGATATGGCCGATCAGGGTGACCGGATCAGAGACGGTGACACCCACCAGTTTGACCGACGCGGCCGTCATCACCACGCCGAGGGAGGCGAACAGGAACATGGTCAGGGGTAAACCGATGATCTGCCCGACGATCTGGTCCTTCTGGCTTTTCGCGTAGCGGCTGAAGTCCGGGATGTTCAGCGACAGCGTGGCCCAGAAGCCGACCATGGCGGTCAGCCCGGCGGCAAAATAACTGGCCACGCCGGCCCCTTCCGGACGCTTGGCCGGGATCGCCAGCAACTCGGTCATCGATACATTCGGCATGGCCCACACCAGCAGGCCCACGCCCACCAGTACCAACAACGGCGCCGAGAGGGTTTCCAGCCACTTGATCGAGTCCGCGCCGCGAATCACCACCCACAGGTTCAAGGCCCAGAACAGCATGAAGCCGATCACCTCGCCGGTACCGCCGAGGGCCTTCCAGCCATCGAACACCGAGCCGAGAAACAGGTGAATCGCCAGCCCACCGAACATGGTCTGGATGCCGAACCAGCCACACGCCACCAGGGCGCGGATCAGGCACGGGATGTTGGAACCGAGAATGCCGAAGGACGAGCGCAGCAATACCGGAAACGGAATGCCGTACTTGGTGCCGGGGAAGGCATTCAGGGTCAGCGGGATCAGCACGATGATATTGGCGAACAGAATCGCCAGCAGCGCTTCGCCCACGGTCAGGCCGAAGTAGGCCGTGAGCACTCCGCCGAGGGTGTAAGTCGGCACGCAGATCGCCATGCCGACCCACAGCGCGGTGATGTGCCATTTGTTCCAGGTTCGTTCGCGCACCTTGGTCGGTGCCATGTCGTGGTTGTATCGGGGACTGTCGAGGACATCGCTGCCGGCTTCGAGCTCAAACAAGCCGTCGCGCTCGGTCACTTGCGATCTGATCTGTTGCATGGCCGCTCCACTGTTCTTTTGATTATTTTTGCTCATCAGAGGCTGGCGCAATGCGCGCGAGCCGGACGATGGCCGGAGAAACTGACAACTTTTACGGACCGGCCACGGTGCCAGCGGCGGCATCAATAAACGTGCCGGGTGCCCCGCTTGCGCCTCGGGCAGTGCCATAAAACTTTGCTAACCAACTGATGTTAATCAGCTTTATTTATCCAGCTAGCGAGTCCCCGGTCAGTTGCCCTGTCACTCAGGCCGAATGCCAGGCAAGTTGTCCGAACAGTCAGGACTCAATCTGGTGCGTCGATCTTTTTTGTAAGGTTGCGCATCAACCATAGACCATCCTCAACCGGCTGATTTCACATAGAAAATCTTGACCATATTTCCAACCTGTCAAGTGCGTCAAAATGGTGAGCGGTCTCACCATTTTGGTGATTTTCATTTTTTATCGTTATTTATCAAACAGTTAAAACAATAATAAGCTTATAAAAAATATTCTTGCTCAATCCACAAACTGCAGCTAGCGTCTATTCTTGACAGCGCTGACAGGAATACACCGATTGGCGTCTGCTTCATATAAAACATCTAGAACCGGCAATAGTCGGTCATGCCTGCGAGGAACTCGGAATGTCTCTGTTGATCCGTGGCGCCACCGTTATTACCCATGATGAAAGTTATCGCGCCGACGTGTATTGCGCCGACGGCGTGATCAAAGCCATCGGTGAAAACCTCGATGTTCCCGCCGATGCGCAAGTGCTCGACGGCAGCGGCCAATACCTGATGCCCGGCGGCATCGATCCGCACACCCACATGCAACTGCCCTTCATGGGCACGGTGGCCAGCGAAGATTTTTTCAGCGGCACCGCGGCGGGATTGGCCGGTGGCACCACGTCGATCATCGACTTCGTGATACCCAACCCACAGCAATCATTGATGGAGGCCTTTCATCAATGGCGCGGCTGGGCCGAGAAGTCGGCGTCTGACTATGGCTTTCACGTCGCCATCACCTGGTGGAGCGAGCAAGTCCGCGAGGAAATGGCCGAGCTGGTCAGCCAGCACGGGGTCAACAGCTTCAAGCATTTCATGGCCTACAAGAACGCGATCATGGCCGCCGACGATACGCTGGTGGCGAGTTTCGAGCGCTGCCTGGAATTGGGCGCGGTGCCGACCGTGCACGCGGAAAACGGCGAGCTGGTCTATCACCTGCAACGCAAGTTGATGGCCCAGGGCATCACCGGGCCGGAAGCGCATCCGCTATCACGACCTTCGCAGGTGGAAGGTGAAGCCGCGAGCCGGGCGATTCGCATCGCCGAAACGTTGGGCACGCCGCTATACCTGGTCCACGTCTCGACCAAGGAAGCCCTCGACGAAATCACCTATGCCCGCGCCAAGGGCCAACCGGTGTACGGCGAAGTGCTGGCCGGGCATCTGCTGCTGGACGACAGCGTTTACCAACACCCGGACTGGCAGACCGCCGCCGGTTACGTGATGAGCCCACCCTTCCGCCCGCGCGGTCATCAAGAAGCCCTTTGGCACGGCCTGCAAGCGGGCAACCTGCACACCACCGCCACCGACCACTGCTGCTTCTGCGCCGAGCAAAAAGCCGCCGGCCGTGACGACTTCAGCAAGATCCCCAACGGCACCGCCGGTATCGAAGACCGCATGGCAGTGCTTTGGGATGAAGGGGTGAACACCGGGCGTTTGTCGATGCAGCACTTCGTAGCGCTCACCTCCACCAACACCGCGAAGATCTTCAACCTCTACCCGCGCAAAGGTGCGATCCGTGTCGGTGCCGATGCCGATCTGGTGCTGTGGGACCCGGAAGGCACGCGGACGATTTCAGCCAAGACTCACCACCAGCAGGTCGACTTCAACATCTTCGAAGGCAAGACCGTGCGTGGCGTACCGAGTCACACCGTCAGCCAGGGCCGTGTGGTGTGGGCCGATGGTGATTTGCGCGCCGAGCGTGGCGCGGGCCGGTATATCGAACGGCCGGCGTATCCGGTGGTGTTTGATTTGCTGAGCAAGCGGGCTGAGTTGCACAAGCCGACAGCAGTAAAACGCTGATCTGCCCTCTGTGGCGAGGGAGCTTGCTCCCGCTGGACTGCGCAGCAGGCCCAAAGCCAGTCGACTCGGGGGGGCAGGACAACCGATTTGGCAGGATGTGGGGCGGCTTCGCCACCCAGCGGGAGCAAGCTCCCTCGCCACAGGATGATGCGAAAAAACCAATGCCCACCAGAGGCAGTACCTCAATTAACCGTGAGGCCAACACCGTGATCAAGACTTTGAACCACCTCCCGCATCCCCATGAGGACGCGGCCGCCCTCGCCGGCCATTTCACCGACCTGGCGCCGCCGCTCAACGAGCGTCAGGCGCATCTGGAAGCCTCGCGCTGCCTGTATTGCTACGACGCGCCGTGCGTGAACGCGTGCCCAAGCGACATCGACATTCCATCGTTCATCCGCAATATCCATCAGGAAAACGTGCAGGGTGCGGCGCAGAAGATCCTCTCGGCCAACATCCTCGGTGGCAGTTGTGCCCGGGTCTGTCCGACGGAGATCCTCTGCGAGCAAGCCTGCGTGCGCAACAACGCCCAGGAATGCGCGCCGGTACTGATCGGCCTGCTGCAACGCTATGCCGTGGACAACGCACACTTCAGCGAACACCCGTTCCAGCGCGCCGCCGCAACCGGCAAGCGCATCGCCGTGGTGGGTGCAGGCCCGGCCGGTTTGTCCTGCGCGCACCGCAGCGCCATGCACGGCCATGACGTAGTGATTTTCGAGGCCCGGGAAAAGGCCGGTGGCCTCAACGAATACGGGATCGCCAAGTACAAGCTGGTGGACGACTACGCGCAGAAGGAGCTTGAGTTCCTGATGGGGATTGGCGGGATCGAGATTCGTCACGGGCAGAAACTCGGCGACAACCTGACCCTCAGCGAACTGCATCAGCAATTCGATGCGGTGTTCCTCGGCCTGGGCCTGGCCGCCAGCAAACAACTGGGCCTGCCCAACGAGGATGCCCCCGGCCTGCTCCCCGCCACCGACTACATCCGCGAACTGCGCCAGGCCGATGACCTGACGCAACTGCCGCTGGCCGAACGCTGCATCGTCCTCGGTGCCGGCAACACCGCCATCGACATGGCCGTGCAAATGGCCCGTCTCGGTGCCCGGGACGTGAACCTGGTGTACCGCCGTGGTGTCGCGGACATGGGCGCCACCGGTCACGAACAGGACATCGCCAAGGCCAATCAGGTGCGGCTGTTGACCTGGGCGCAACCCGAAGAGGTGCTGCTCGACGATCAGGGCAATGTGCGCGGCATGCGCTTCGCCCGTACCCGCCTGGTGGAAGGTCGCCTGCAAACCACCGGCGAAACCTTCGAACTGGCCGCCGACGCGATCTTCAAAGCCATCGGCCAGACCTTCGACACTTCCGCCCTCGCCGACCCGCTGGCCCGTGAACTCAAGCGTCAGGGCGATCGCATCCTCGTCGACGAGCAGCTGCGCACCAGCATTCCCGGCGTGTATGCCGGTGGCGACTGCACCAGCCTCGATCAGGACCTCACCGTGCAAGCCGTGCAGCACGGCAAGCTGGCCGCCGAGGCGATCAACGCTCAACTCATGCTCAACGTGGAGGCTGCGTAAATGGCCGATCTCTCGATTGTCTTCGCCGGCATCAAGGCCCCCAACCCGTTCTGGCTCGCTTCCGCGCCGCCGACCGACAAAGCCTACAACGTGGTCCGCGCGTTCGAGGCCGGCTGGGGAGGCGTGGTCTGGAAAACCCTGGGGGAAGACCCGGCGGCGGTCAACGTGTCGTCACGCTACTCGGCGCACTTCGGTGCTAACCGTGAAGTCATGGGCTTCAACAACATCGAGCTGATCACCGACCGTTCGCTGGAGATCAACCTGCGGGAAATCACCCAGGTCAAAAAGGACTGGCCGGACCGCGCACTGATCGTGTCGCTGATGGTGCCCTGCGTCGAGGAGTCGTGGAAAAACATCCTGCCGCTGGTGGAAGCCACCGGCGCCGATGGCATCGAGCTGAATTTCGGTTGCCCCCACGGCATGCCGGAACGGGGCATGGGCGCGGCGGTCGGCCAGGTGCCAGAATACGTCGAACAGGTCACGCGCTGGTGCAAGACCTATAGCTCGTTGCCGGTGATCGTCAAACTCACGCCGAACATCACCGACATCCGCGTCGCCGCCCGTGCCGCCCACCGTGGCGGCGCCGATGCGGTGTCGTTGATCAACACCATCAATTCGATCACCAGCGTCAATCTGGAGCGCATGGTCGCCAATCCCGCCGTCGGCAGCCAAAGCACCCACGGCGGTTATTGCGGCTCGGCGGTGAAGCCGATTGCGTTGAACATGGTCGCCGAGATCGCCCGCGACCCGCAGACCCAGGGCTTGCCGATCAGCGGCATTGGCGGCATCGGCAGTTGGCGCGATGCGGCGGAATTCATTGCCCTGGGCAGCGGCTCGGTGCAGGTGTGCACGGCGGCGATGCTGCATGGCTTCCGGATTGTCGAGGAGATGAAGGACGGTTTGTCACGCTGGATGGACAGTCAGGGCTACGCCAGCGTGTCGGACTTTTCCGGGCGTGCGGTGAGCAATACCACGGACTGGAAGTACCTGGACATCAACTATCAGGTGATTGCGAAAATCGATCAGGAGGCGTGCATCGGTTGCGGTCGCTGCCACATCGCTTGCGAAGACACCTCGCACCAGGCGATTGCCAGCCTCAAACAGGCCGATGGCACGCATAAATATCAAGTGATCGATGAGGAGTGCGTGGGCTGCAACCTGTGCCAGATCACCTGCCCGGTGCAGGATTGCATCGAGATGGTCCCGGTGGATACGGGCAAGCCGTTTCTGGATTGGAACCATGATCCCCGCAATCCCTACCATGTCACGGTTTGAGGGCTGAAGATCAAGGGATCACAGCCTCGTTGCACTCTGTAGGAGCTGTCGAGTGAAACGAGGCTGCGATCCCTTGATCTATGGCTCCAACCCGATCCCTCGCAAGATCACACTGGTCACCGTCTGCACCGCCCGTTCGAACTGCATGTCCGACAACGGCTGATGATCATTCAGGATGTTCACCTGATGATCGAAGTCGGCGTAGTGCTGGGTCGAGGCCCAGATCATGTACAACAGGCTGGAAGGCTCCACCGGCAGGATGCGTTTGTCTTCCACCCACTGGCGAATTTTCGCTTCCTTCATCTTGGCCCAGTCGTACAGGCTCGCGTCCAGCTTCTCACCGAGGGTCGGAGCGCCGTGGATGATTTCGTTGGCCCAGACTTTCGAACCGTACGGCCGGCTGCGGGAATGGTTCATCTTGGCGCGGATGTAGCTGCTAAGCACCACGCGCGGGTCGTCGAACATCTCGAAGCACAGGGCGTCTTGCTTCCAGACCTCCAGCAAACCCAGGAGCACCGCGCTGTACAGATCGCTCTTGGTGCTGAAGTAGTAATGCAGGTTGGAGCGCGGCAGTTGCACTTCAGCGGCGATGTCGGCCATGGCGGTGCTGCCGAAACCTTTTTCGGCGAAGACCTTTTCGGCCGCCAACAGGATTTTTTCGACGTTACTGCGACGAATCTCGATCTTGTGATTGCCCATGAGGGCTCCCTGACAACAGCGTTGCTCAAGACTAGCATCCGCTCTACGTCGCGGCGACAGGGGAAAACGAAACTTCGTACAGCGGCCCTGCGGCAGGTAAACTGCCCGCCACTTTGAACCTGCCGCTGAGGTCTTCACGATGCTGCTCAAGAACGCCCTGACCACCGCTGCCCTGCTCGGCTCGCTGCTCGCCGCCTCATCGGTGTTTGCCCACGCCCATCTGAAAAGCCAGACCCCGGCGGCCGACAGCTCGGTGAGCGCGCCAACGGAACTGCGCCTGGTGTTTTCCGAAGGGGTTGAAGCAACGTTCACCAAAGTGAAAATCAGCAAGGACGGTGCCGACGTACCGGTAAAAAGCCTCGCCACCGAAGGCAGCGACAAGAAAACCCTGGTCGTCACCCCGGCAGCGCCGTTGGCCGCTGGCGATTACAAGGTCGAATGGCACGCCGTGTCGGTCGACACCCATAAAAGTGAAGGCGCCTACCGCTTCAAGGTGGGTCAGTAATTCATGACCGAGGCGCTGGTGCTGTGCCGCTTCCTGCATTTCACCGTGGTGCTGATGCTGTTTGGGGCCTGGGTGTTCAGGCCTTTGCTGTTGGGCCGCGAAACGAAATGGCTGGATCCGGCACTGGCGCGAGTGACCCGCTGGCTCAGCGTGGTGGCGTTGCTCAGCGGCGTCGGCTGGTTGCTGCTGATCACCGCCAGCATGGCCAGTTCCCCGGAGGCGGCATTCGACCCGACGACGCTGAACCTGGTACTGAGCAATACCTTTTTCGGTCAGGTATGGCGCTGGCATCTGCTGCTCAATCTGTTGCTCGTGGCATTGTTGTTGACGCCCTGGCGTTCCAACATGGCCTGGCGCATCGGCCTTTCCAGCCTGCTGCTGGCGACCCTGGCCCCGGTCGGTCATGGCGCCATGCTCGACGGCCTGCAAGGCCAACTGTTAATCCTCAACCAGATTGTTCACCTGACGTGCGTCGGCGCCTGGCTCGGTGGGTTGATGTTGCTGGTGATGATCCTGCGCCAACCGGACGATCATCCCTTGAGCGCGATACTGCAACGCTTCAGCGGGATCGGTTACGCGTTGGTGGCGGGGTTGGTGATGACCGGCCTGATCAACGTGCGCGTACTGACCGGCGTGTTCTGGCCGACGCCGTTGCTGTCCGGGTTTGCGCTGATTCTGTTGATCAAGGTTGTGCTGGTGATCGCGATGCTGGGGTTGGCGCTGTTCAATCGGCTGCGGGTCAAGGATTGCCAGCAGCGTCCGGGGCTGTTGCGCACCAGCGTCATGCTGGAATGGATACTGGGGATCGGCGCGGTAGCGGCGGTTTCACTGCTGGGCACCCTGCCCCCGATGACCATTGCCTGAAACACACCTCCCACAGGTTTTTGCGGTGGTCATGGATTATTGGGATCACCCGCGGCAGCGGTATCAATACTCACCACCACCGACATCCCCGGCCGCAGCCGTTCGCTCTGTTCCTGATCGGCATCGACGCTGATCCGCACCGGCACCCGCTGGGCGATCTTGACGAAGTTGCCAGTGGCATTGTCAGCCTGCAGCAGACTGAACTCGGAGCCTGTGGCCGGTGAAATCCGCTGCACCCGCCCGTGAAATTTCTGGTGGTTCAGCGCATCGACGGTGAAGCTCACCGGCTGGCCGACCCGCACGTTGTCCATCTGGGTTTCCTTCATGTTGGCGATCACCCACAACTGGTTCGGCACCAACGCCATCAGCTGCGCCCCGGAGTTGACGTAGGCGCCAAGGCGCACGCCGATCTGCCCGAGTTGACCGTCGCGCGGCGCCACCACGCGGGTGTTCGACAGGTCGATCCGCGCCAGTTGCACCGCCGCTTCAGCACTGGCCACCGCCGCTTCCAGCGAGCCGCGATTGACGATCACCGTTTGCAGATCCTGGCGGGCGATGTCCAGATTGGCCTGGGCTTGCGCCACGGCGGCAACGGTCTGGGCGTTGGCGGCCAGGGTCACGTCCAGCTCGCGTTTCGACACCGAGCCATCACCGACCAGCTCTTTGTTGCGGCGCAAATCCGCTTCACTTTTGCGCAACTGTGCCTGGGCGTCGGCGACGGCGGCCTGACGCAATTTGATGGTCGCTTCGGCGCTGTTGCGTTGCTGCACCACGTTGGCCAGCGCGGCTTTCTGCACCGCCAGTTGTGCCAGGGATTGATCGAGACGCTGCTTGTAGATGCGGTCGTCGAGGCGCACCAGTAAATCCCCGGCCTTCACAAACTGGAAATCCTGCACCGGCACTTCGTACACGTAACCGCTGAGTTGCGGGCCGATGATCGTCACCTGCCCGCGCACCAGGGCGTTTTCCGTGGTCTCGACCGCGCTGCTGAACGGTGGCAGTTGCCAGGCGTACAACACGATCAGTACACCGACGAGAGCAATCGCCGCAAAGCCCAGGGACGAGATGATCCGCACCCCCAGCGAGCGCGGTTCAGAGCCCGGCGAGGATGGCGGCGTCACGCCTTCGGGGGTGGCGGCAATAGTGTTGGTTGTCGTGGTGGTCGGTTCGGTCATGAAGAAGTGGCACCGCTGGATTGTTTGGTTGGAGTGGCAGGCGCCGGGGCAACGGCTTGGGTAGTGCTCATCAGCCACAGGGCGCGAATGGAAATCCAGATCATGGTCAGCACCGCGATCACGGCAATCAGCATGAACACATCGTTATAGGCCAGGACATTAGCCTCGCGAGTGGCGGCAGCGGCCAGGCTACGGATGCCCTGCAGGTTGCGCAGGCTCGGATCGGCAATTATCGAGCCGACCGCGTTGCCGCCGCTCTGGACCCGCGCCGCCACACGCGGGTCGAGCAACGTCAGCTGCTCGACGATGTGACTGGAATGAAACTTCTCGCGCGCGATCTGGAACGTCCCCAGCAGTGCCGCGCCGATCAAGCCGCCGAGGTTCTGACAGATACCGAACAGCACCGAGAAACTCACCAGGTTGCGCGGGCTGGACAGCACGTTACGCATGCCGAAGACCATGGTCGGCCCGAGGAAGAACGTCCCGCCGAAGGCCAGCAGAAACTGGCTGAAATACAGGTTTTCCGGGCGGGTCAGGTTGTTCGAATAACTGTCCATCACCGAACCGACCGCCATCAGCGCCAGGGAGATGTTCAGCGGCATGATCAGGTGCTTGGGGTCGATGGTCAGGGCGCTGGTGACCAGGCCGGCGACACTGCCGATCAACATCACCACATACAGGCTGTGCAGCTGTTGACTGCTCATGTTCAGCGTCTGCATGAACCCCACCGCGCCGGTGGACTGTTCCGACGTCACCATGCGAATCAGGATCACCGCCAGGGCCAGGCGGATCATCGCCCCGCTGCCGAGCCAGCGGGTCATCAGCATCGGGTTGCTGCGATTGTGCTCGATGGCCAGGCCCGTGAGGATCAACACGATCGAAGCCGCCGAGGCCACGCCGATCCACTGCGCTTCCAGCCACCAGTCGATCCGCCCCAAAGACAACACCGCGCAGAGCAAGGCCACGCCGGTGGCGAGGATGGCGAAGGTCAGGAAGTCGAGTTTTTCGAAGGTCTTGAAGCGGTCACCCGGCGGCAGTTTCAGCAGAAACACGCAGCCCAGGGACAACAGCGCCATGCCCAGTTCGAACAGGTACAGCCCGCGCCATTCGGCGATCTGCAGCAGGTCTTCGGAAAACAACCGCGCCATGGGCAAAGCCAGTTGCGAGGTGCCGAGGCCCAATACCAGCGCCTTCATCCGCCATTTCGCCGGGAAGGCCTGGATCATGTAATACAGGCCCAACGAACTCAGCGCTGCGCCGACCATGCCGTGGGCCGCGCGCACGGCGATCGCCGAACTCAGGTCGTTGACGAACAAATGGCCGAAGGTCACCAGCGCATAAAGCATCAGGAACACTTCGGTGAAAGCCCGCAGGCCGAACTGCTGACGAAACTTCACCAGCAGAAGGTTCATCGACACGTTGGTCATGACGTAAGCCGCCGGCAGCCAGGCCATCTCGGCCGTGGTCGCGCCCAGCGCGCCTTGCAGATACGGCAGGTTGGCGACCACCAGCGAGTTGCCAAGACCACCGGTCAATGCCACCAACACCCCCACCAGCGCGTAGGCCAGCCGCCTGGGGTTGGAGTGCAACGGCGTCGAGGGCGATCCGGGCAGGCTGGGCCGCTCGTGGGGCTGCCAGTCGCGCGGGGTGTAGTGATCCATTCGATGGCCTTGGTTCAAGGAGTGTGGTCAGTTTGCCACAGCTGAAACACAAATCCCTCGCCACAGGCTTACTCCCGCACTGGACGGTGTGTTCGGCGGGATTCGTAAATTCTGTTTAAAAGTCTTCTCGCCCGTAGCGGATTTTTCCGGGGCAATCCAAATGACACCCTCACGGCACTGTTCAACTCAAAAGGTGCCCCCTATGACCACTGCCCGCTGGCAACGCTCCCCCCGCCTGCTGAAAAATCTGCTGGCCGCCGCCCTGCTGCTGCCGTCCCTCGCGTTCGCCCAGGAACGCCCGTGGCCGGATGGCTCGCAACTGGTGATTTCGTTCTCCATGCAATTCGAAACCGGCGGCCAGCCCGACGGTGCCGAAAGTCCGTTCTCCGGCACTCCATTGCCCAAGGGTTACCCGGACATGCCGGCACAGACCTGGTTCGACTACGGCTACAAGGAAGGCCTGTGGCGGATGCTCGACTTGTGGGACCGCAACGGCATCAAGGTCACGTCCCATGTGGTGGGCGAAGCGGCATTGAAACACCCTGAACTGGTGCGGGCGATCGCCGATCGCGGCCATGAAGTCGCCGCCCATGGCATGCGCTGGGCCGACTCCTACAACATGAGCTACGAGCAAGAGAAGGCCTTCATCGGCGACGGCGTCGAGGCGGTGCAGAAACTCACCGGCCAGCGCTCGGTGGGCTACAACGCCAATTGGCTGCGGCGCAGCCCCAATACCCTGAAAGTGCTGCAGGATCTGAACTTCACCTATCACATCGATGACGTCAGCCGTGATGAGCCGTTTGTGACACTGGTCCGTGGCAGGAAATTCGCCGTGGTGCCTTACACCCTGCGCAACAACGACATTGTGCTGATCGAAGGCCGGCACTTCTCGGCGCAACAGTTCTACCGGCAATTGGTGCTGGAATTCGACCGCCTGTACGCCGAAGGTGCCAGCCAGCGGCGGATGATGTCGGTGAGTCTGCATGACCGCATCGGCGGCACCCCGGCGATGGTCGAGGCGGTGGAGCGTTTTATCCGTTACGCCAAGTCCCATCCGAAGGTCAGCTTCATGCGCAAGGATCAGATTGCCCAGATCGTGCTGACCGAAAAGAACCCGCTGATCGATAACACCGAGGCGGCGTACAACCACTGAGCCAAATCACCGCCAAAACCGGAATGAAAAGATCGCAGACTGCGATCTTTTCATCGGCTCGCTACGCCAACAACTGACTCAACACCGCACGCAACTTGCCGGGTTTCACCGGTTTGTTCAGCAATGGCGCGTCGAGCCGCTGCAACGAGCGTCGACACTGATCGGTGCGGTCGGCGGTGATGATCACCGCCGGTATCGTCCGGCTGAAATGCTCGCGCAGATGCCGGACCACTTCACAGCCCACCACCCCGTGATCGAGGTGGTAATCCGCCAGAATCAGTTCCGGCGCCTGCCCCTGCAAAGCCACCAGCGCGGTGGCCTCATCGGTGGCGGTGACCACCTCGCAGCCCCACTGCCCGAGCAGTGCGCTCATGCTTTCAAGGATGCTGACTTCGTTGTCCAGCACCAGCAGGCGGCGCCCCGGCAGCGGGTTGCCGGTGCTCGGCTGCGGCGCGGCCTGGCTGATCGGCAGTGGAATCTCACGGGAAATCGGCACCTCGATGCTGAACATCGAACCGCGCCCTGGCCGCGAATGCACCTGAATCCGGTAATCGAGGATCTTGGCGATGCGTTCGACAATCGCCAGTCCCAGGCCCACGCCCTTGCGATCGGCGGCGCGGCCAACGTCCAGTTGGTTAAATTCAAGGAAGATCGAATCGAGACGATCCGCCGGGATCCCGCGCCCGGTGTCCCAGACTTCGATTCGCAGTACGTCGCCCCGGCGCCGGGCACCCAGCAGGATGCTGCCGTCGTCGGTGTAGCGGCAGGCATTGCTGAGGAAGTTGCGCAGAATCCGCGTCATCAGCCGCAAGTCGGTATGAATCGCGTAATCACCCATGTGCACCCGCAGGTTCAACCCGGTCGCCGCGGCCACCGACTGAAACTCCGAAACCAGTGGCGCGAACAATTCATCGAGGCGGTACAGGGCGATGTCCGGCTTTACCGCGGCCTGATCGAGCCGGGAAATATCCAGCAGATCGGTGAGCAAGTCCTCGGCCCCTTCCAGCGCCTGATGCGTGCGTTCCACCAACACCTGCTCGACGTCGGGCAGCTTGCGCTCGCGCAAGGTCGAGATCAGCAAACGCGCGGCGTTGAGCGGTTGCAGCAGGTCGTGACTGGCGGCGGCGAGGTATTTGTCCTTGCTGCGATTGGCCGCTTCGGCGGCATCACGGGCGTCGCGCAAGGCTTCGGCGATCTGTTTACGCTCGGTGATCTGTTGTTGCAGATTGCGGTTGGCGTCCAGCAACTCATTGGTGCGCGCGGTGACCCGTTGCTCCAGTTGATCATTGAGCTGTTGCAAGCGCTCCTGGGCCTGTTTTCGTTCGGTGATGTCGGCGACGAACCCCTCCACCAGGCCTTCCTGATCCGGTTTGAGCAGCAGGTTCATCAACACGTCGAGGACAGTGCCGTCCTTGCGCCGCAGCTGGGTTTCATAGCCCAGCAGGCTGCGCTCACGCTGGAGGACCTCGCCGATGCCTTCCAGCTCTTGCGCGCCGCCGACGAACAGCGTGCCCGCCAGGTCCGTCAGGGAAAACAGCACCTCCTGCGGGTCCTGATAGCCAAGCATCCGCGCCAGCGCCGGGTTGGCGGCGCGCATGCCTTCCTGCAGGCTGGCCTGGAAGATTCCGTGCACGGCGTTTTCGAACAGCCATTTGTAGCGGTTGCGCTCGGCCTCCAGTTCATCCAGGCGCGCGGCCAGTTCCGGGTAATGACTCTTGCGCGCCGAGTGATTGCCCAGCCCGAGTAACCCGGTCAGCGCCCGTTGCTGTTCGTCAGAGGGCTTCGCCATAGACGACCTCGACGTCGCGCTGACTGGACTCGCGCGGGTTGGTAAGGATGCAGGGGTCATCCATGGCATGTTGCGACAGGAACGGAATGTCCGACGTGCTCACCCCGTGCAGGCCCAGGGTTTCGTGGAAGCCGATGGCGTGTTTGAGGGCGATCAAGTGGTCGACCAGACGTCCGCAGATCTGCCGGTGATTCAGGCCGCGACAATCGATGCCGAAGGTCTCGGCGATCACCTTGAAGCGCTCCGGCGCCGAGCTGTAGTTGAACGCCACCACGTGTTCCACCAGCACCGCGTTGCACAAGCCGTGAGGCAGATCGAGGAATCCACCGAGGCTGTGGGACATGGCGTGCACCGCGCCGAGGATCGCGTTGGAGAACGCCAGCCCGGCCTGCATGCTGCCGAGCATGATCTTTTCCCGCAGGGCGATGTCGTTCGGGTTGGCGATCATCTGCACCAGATTGCCGTTGATCAGCCGCATCGCCTCCAGCGCGTGGGGATCGGTGAGCGGCCCGTGGCCGGTGGAAACGAAGGCCTCGATGGCGTGGACCAACGCGTCGATGCCGGTACAGGCCGACAGGAACGGGTCCATGCTCAGGGTGGTTTCCGGGTCGATCAGCGACACGTCCGGCACCGCAGCCTTGCTGACGATGGAGAATTTCATGCGTTCTTGCTGATTGGAGATGATCACGAACTGCGACACATCGGCCGACGTGCCGGCGGTGGTCGGGATCAGGATCAGCGGCGGGCTGGGCATGCGCAGGGTGTCCACACCCTCGAATTCAAGAATGTTGCGCCCGTGGGCGACGACGATGCCGATGCCCTTGCCGCAATCCATCGGGCTGCCGCCGCCGACCGCGACGATCACATCGCAGTGATTCTCCCGGTACAGCTCGGCGCCGAGCATCACTTCCTCGATCCGCGGGTTGGGCGAAACGTCGCTGTACACAAAGTAATCGATGCCCTGGGCTTGCAGGCTGGCCTCGACATCGGCGACCCAACCGGCGGCGATCACACCGGGGTCGCTGACCACCAGCACCTTGCGGGCGCCGAAGGTCTTGGCGTAATTGCCGACGTTATGCCGACAGCCGGCACCGAAGATGATTTCAGGTGAAACGAATTTACGCAGTTGACTGAGATTCTGGCTCATTGGAAAGCCTGTTTTTATTGTTTTGAAAGGTAAAGCCAACACTAAAGCATCCGGCTGCGAATGCAATCAGACCAATGGGTAGCAACTACCGGGGGTGGGGGCTTCGCGTTCGCAATTTATCCGCGATAGATCAGCCGCGAAGCCTTTTCATTGCGCAATGTCAGGTGTTCCATGCCCTGCCCCGGCGCGTCGGCTTCGTCCCGGGCCTTGAGGATGACGCTGTGGTGCGGCGACTTGCTGCACACCGGGTCGGCGTTGCTCGCGTCCCCCGTGAGCATGAATGCCTGGCAGCGGCAGCCGCCCAGGTCCTTATGTTTTTCATCGCAGGAACGGCACGGCTCTTTCATCCAGTCATCGCCGCGAAAACGATTGAAGCCGAAGGAGTCGTTCCAGATGTGTTCGACGCTGTGCTCGCGCACATTGGGGAACTGCACCGGCAGCTGACGCGCGCTATGACAAGGCAACGCCGTGCCGTCCGGGGTGATGTCGAGAAACAGGTTGGCCCAGCCATTCATGCAGGTCTTGGGGCGCTCTTCGTAATAGTCCGGGGTGACGAAAATCAGCTTGCACGGGTGGCCCTCGGCCTCAAGCCGCTGGCGATACTCGTTGGTGATGCGCTCGGCGCGCTGTAATTGTTCGCGGGTCGGCAACAGGCCGACGCGGTTGAGTTCGGCCCAGCCGTAGAACTGGCAGGTCGCCAACTCGACGAAATCCGCCTCCAGCTCCAGGCACAGTTCGATGATCTGCGCGATCTGGTCGATGTTGTGCCGATGGGTGACGAAGTTCAGCACCATCGGGTAGCCCTGGGCTTTCACTGCCCGGGCCATGGCCAGTTTCTGGGCGAAGGCCTTGCGTGATCCAGCGAGCATGTTGTTGACCGCTTCGTCGGCGGCCTGAAAGCTGATCTGGATGTGGTCCAGCCCGGCGACCTTGAAGTCGCGGACCTTCTGCTCGGTCAGGCCGATACCCGAGGTGATCAGGTTGGTGTAGTAACCCATGTCCCGCGCGGCCTTGATCAGCTCGGCCAGGTCCTGGCGCACCAACGGCTCGCCACCGGAAAACCCCAGTTGCGCGGCGCCCATCTCCCGGGCCTCGCGGAACACCCGGATCCACTCTTCCGTGCTCAACTCCTCACCCTGTTGGGCGAAATCCAAGGGATTGGAGCAATACGGGCATTGCAGCGGGCAGCGATAGGTCAGCTCCGCCAACAGCCACAACGGTGGGCCGGGTTGCTGCTCGATCGCGTTCACAGGGCGATCCCCCGGTGCCAGACCCGCTCGGCGGTGACCGTGTGATACGGCGGGCGGTCCAGCTCATAGGCCATACTCATCGCGTCGAGCATGCTCCACAGCACATCAAGCTTGAACTGCAGAATCTCCAGCATGCGCTGCTGGCCCTCGACCGTGACGTAATGCGCCAGGGTGATGCGCAAGCCATGCTCGACATCGCGCCGGGCCTGGCTCAGGCGCGTACGGAAATAGTCGTAACCGGCCGGGTCGATCCATGGGTAATGGCTGGGCCAGGCGTCGAGCCGAGACTGATGGATCTGCGGTGCGAACAGTTCGGTCAGCGAACTGCTGGCCGCTTCCTGCCAACAAGCACGGCGGGCGAAATTGACGTAGGCGTCCACGGCAAATCGCACACCCGGCAGCACCAACTCTTGCGAGAGAATTTGTTCGCGATCCAGCCCCACCGCTTCGCCCAGACGCAACCAGGCTTCGATGCCGCCTTCGCTGCCGGGGACTCCGTCATGGTCGAGAATCCGTTGCAGCCATTCCCGCCGCACGTCGCGGTCCGGACAGTTGGCGAGGATTGCCGCGTCCTTCAGGGGAATGTTCACCTGATAGTAGAAGCGATTGGCGACCCAGCCCTGGATCTGCTCGCGGGTGGCGCGCCCGGCGTACATGGCTTGGTGGAATGGGTGGTGGATGTGGTAATAGGCGCCTTTGGCGCGCAGGGCCGCTTCGAATTCAGTGGGGGTCATGGGAGTATCAGTCATTGCGGTTCTCCGGGGAATAACCGTTGGGTTCTGCGATGAGGCCATCCGCTACAGCTCAATACTCATGCCGTCATAAGCCACTTCAATCCCCCGCCGTTCCAGCAACGCCCGCTCGGCCGAGTCTTCGTCGAGGATCGGGTTGGTGTTGTTGATGTGGATCAGCACCTTGCGCTGGCGATTGAAGCCCTCCAGCACTTCGAGCATCCCGCCGGGACCGCTTTGCGGCAGGTGGCCCATTTCGCGGCCCAGGCTCTGGCCGACTTCACATACGCGCATTTCATCGTCGCGCCACAGCGTGCCGTCCAGCAGCAGGCAATCGGCGCGCTGCATCCAGCTCAATACCTCGGCGTCAACCTGCCCCAGACCCGGCGCATAGAACACCGATGCTCCGTTGCGCAGGTCTTCGATGAACAGGCCGATGGTGTCCCCCGGCTGCGGGTTGCCACGGTTGGGGGAATACGGCGGTGCGTTGCTGACCAATGGAATGGCGCGAAATTGCAGGTGTTGGCAGGCTGCGATGCTGAACGGCTCACGGTCCAGTTCGATCGGTTTCCACTGCAAACCACCGTTCCAGTGTTTGAGCATGGTGAACAACGGGAAGCCGCTGCTCAGGTCTTCATGCACCCGCTCGGTGCACCAGACCGAATGCGGGCAGCCTTCGCGCAGGCTCAACAGGCCGGTGCAATGGTCGATCTGACTGTCCAGCAGGACCACGCCGGCAATCGCCGTGTCACGCACGCGGCGGGCCGGTTGCAGCGTCGGGAAGCTTTCGAGTTGGGCGCGGATGTCTGGTGAAGCATTGCAGAGTATCCATTCCACACCGTCGTCGCTCAGGGCAATGGACGACTGCGTACGGCGTTGCGCACGCAGGTTGCCGTGACGCATCGCCGCGCACTGGCGGCAGTTGCAGTTCCATTGCGGAAAACCGCCGCCGGCGGCGGAACCGAGAACGCGGATGTGCATGGCAGGCTCCAGAAAGCAGGCCCGGCCAACGCGACGGCTGACCGGGCGATCAATCAACGGTTGGCGAAATACATCGTCACTTCGAAGCCAATGCGCAGATCGGTAAACGCGGGTTTATGCCACATGGGTCATTCCTCTTCTTGTGCCGGACGATTCCGGTGGAGCCATTAATGCACGGGGCGCCGACTGCCCGAATGCTACTTTCGAAGGAGGTGGCGGCGTGCGTTGGTAGGGGGGCGCGCAGATCTTAAGCACCACACAAAATCCTGTGGGAGCGGGTTTGCCCGCGATAGCGGAATGTCAGTCAACGAATGTGTTGAATGTGACGACGCCTTCGCGGGCAAGCCTCGCTCCTACAGGGATGCGCGGACCTCACGGCCAACACATAACCTGTAGGAGCGAGGCTTGCCCGCGAAGGCCATCACCCGGTTTCAGGTCGGATCAGAAGAACCCCAGCGGATTGATGTCGTAGCTCACCAGCAGGTTTTTGGTCTGTTGGTAATGGTCGAGCATCATCTTGTGGTTCTCACGGCCGACACCGGACTTCTTGTAGCCACCGAACGCGGCGTGGGCCGGGTACAGGTGGTAGCAGTTGGTCCAGACGCGCCCGGCCTTGATCGCCCGGCCCATGCGGTAGGCGCGGTTGATGTCGCGGGTCCACAGGCCCGCACCGAGGCCGAACTCGCTGTCGTTGGCGATTGCCAGGGCTTCGGCTTCGTCCTTGAAGGTGGTGACACCCACCACCGGGCCGAAGATTTCTTCCTGGAACACGCGCATTTTGTTGTGGCCCTTGAGCAGCGTCGGCTGGATGTAATAGCCGCTGGACAAGTCGCCTTCCAGACGCTCGGCCGCGCCACCGGTGAGCAGTTCGGCGCCCTCCTCCTGGGCGATTTTCAGGTACGAGAGGATCTTGTCGTATTGCTGCTCGGACGCCTGGGCGCCGACCATGGTCTCGGTGTCCAGCGGGTTGCCGCGCTTGATCTTGACGATCTTCTTCATCACCTCGGCCATGAACGGCTCGTAGATCGATTCCTGCACCAGTGCCCGCGACGGACAAGTGCAGACTTCGCCCTGGTTGAAGAACGCCAGCACCAGACCTTCGGCAGCTTTTTCGATGAACTGTGGCTCGGCGTTCATGATGTCTTCGAAGAAGATGTTCGGCGACTTGCCGCCCAGCTCGACGGTGCTTGGAATGATGTTCTCGGCTGCGCAATGCATGATGTGCGCGCCCACCGGGGTGGAACCGGTGAAGGCGATCTTGGCGATGCGCTTGCTGGTGGCCAGCGCTTCACCGGCTTCGCGACCGAAGCCCTGGACGATGTTCAGCACGCCGGCCGGCAGCAAATCGGCGATCAGCTCGGCGAACACCATGATCGACAGCGGTGTTTGCTCGGCGGGTTTGAGCACGATGCAGTTGCCGGCCGCCAGCGCCGGGGCGAGTTTCCACGCGGCCATCAGCAGCGGGAAGTTCCACGGAATGATCTGCCCGACCACGCCCAGTGGTTCGTGGAAATGATAGGCGGTAGTCAGTTCGTTGATTTCAGCGGCACCGCCCTCTTGAGCGCGGATGCAACCGGCGAAGTAACGGAAGTGGTCGGCGGCCAGCGGCACGTCAGCGTTGAGGGTTTCGCGCACGGCCTTGCCGTTGTCCCAGGTTTCGGTGACGGCGAGGATTTCCAGGTTCTGTTCGATGCGGTCAGCGATTTTCAGCAGCACCAGCGAGCGGTCCTGCGCCGAGGTTTTGCCCCAGGCATCAGCGGCGGCATGGGCGGCGTCGAGAGCCTTTTCGATGTCGGCGGCGCTGGAGCGCGGGAATTCGGCGATCACTTCACCGGTGACCGGTGAGGTATTGGTGAAGTACTCGCCATTGACCGGGGCGACGAACTCGCCGCCGATGAAATTGCCGTAGCGCGGTTTGAAGGAAACGATGGCGCCAGGTGTTCCGGGTTGTGCGTAGATCATGATGGGCCTCTGTCTGGGTCGATGCCTGTCAGGCCAACAGGCGATGAACCGATAGTAGAGAGCCCCGAGTGCCAGACGAATGCGCCGTTGGCAGGGGGACTCTCGTTATTTGGTAGTAGAAGGCGCCGCTGTGTCAGCGGGCTTTTGTGGCGAGGGAGCTTGCTCCCGTTCGGCTGCGAAGCAGTCGTAAATCCAAACGACTCGGTTGGGGCCGGGAACGTTGGGGGCGGCTTCGCAGCCCAGCGGGAGCAAGCTCCCTCGCCACAGGTCATTCATCGCCACTCAGGTTGTGGTTGCCAGGGTTAGTGCTTGGCAACCAGGTCCTTCGGCAGCTTGAAGGTCCACAGCATGCCGCCCTGGTTGAAGTCCTTGATGCGCTTGGCCACTTCGCCGCCCCACAGCGGTACCGCGCCGCCCCAGCCGGAGAGCACCGAAACGTATTGTTCGCCATCCATTTCCCAGGTGATGGGCGAGCCGAGCACGCCGGAGCCGGTCTGGAATTCCCAGACTTTCTCGCCGGTCTTGGCGTTGAACGCTTGTAGGAAACCTTCCGGCGTACCGGTGAACACCAGGTTGCCCTTGGTGGTCAGCACCCCGCCCCACAACGGCGCGAAGTTCTTGTGGCGCCAGACTTCCTTGCCGGTTTTCGGGTCGATGGCGCGCAGCACGCCGATGTAGTCTTCATTCAATGGCTTGATGGTGAAACCGGCGCCGAGGAACGCCGCGCCTTTTTTATAGGCGATGCCTTCGTTCCAGATGTCCATGCCCCACTCGTTGGACGGCACATAGAACAAGCCGGTGTCGCGGTTGTAGGCCATCGGCATCCAGTTTTTCGCCCCCAGGAACGCCGGCGCTACAAACACCGAACTGCCTTTGGCCTCGGAGCCCGGTGCACCCGGACGGCTGTCTTCGTTGTAGATCGGCCGACCGTTTTTATCCAGGCCACTGGCCCAGGTGATCTTGTCCACGAACGGGAAGCCGCGGATGAATTTGCCGTTGGTGCGATCCAGCACATAGAAGAAACCGTTACGGTCCGCGGTGGCCGCGGCTTTGATTTCCTTGCCGCCTTCGTTGTAGTTGAACGACACCAGTTCGTTCACGCCGTCATAGTCCCAGCCGTCGTGAGGGGTGCTCTGGAAGTGCCATTTGATCGTGCCGTCATCCGGGTTCAGCGCCAGGCGCGAGGACGAGTAAAGGTTGTCGCCAGGGCGCAGGTGCGAGTTCCAGGGTGCCGGGTTGCCGGTGCCGAACAGCAGCAGATTGGTTTCCGGGTCGTAGTAGCCGCCCAGCCACGGCGCCGCGCCGCCGGTTTTCCACAAATCGCCCGGCCAGGTCTTGCCCGCTTCGCCGCCGGAGATGCCGTTCTCTACGGCCTTGCCGTCTTTGTAGACGTAGCCCATGTGGCCTTCGACCGTTGGCCGGGTCCACAGCAGGTCGCCGTTTTTCGGGTCGTAGGCTTCGATCTTGCCCACCACCCCGAACTCGCCACCGGCAACGCCAGTGATCAGTTTGCCGTTGATCACCAGAGGCGCGGCGCTGATGGAGTAGCCTTCCTTGTGGTCGGCGACTTTCTTGCTCCATACCACTTTGCCGGTGTCTTTATTCAGGGCCACGAGCTTGGCGTCGAGAGTGCCGAAGATCACCAGGTCGCCATACAGCGCCACGCCACGGTTGATCACGTCACAGCACGGACGGATGTCATCCGGCAGGCGCGCGTCGTATTGCCAGAGCTTGCGGCCGGTGCGCGCATCCACGGCGAACACCCGTGAGTAGGAACCGGTCATGTACATCACGCCGTCCTTGATCATCGGCTGCGCTTGCTGACCGCGCTGTTTTTCACCGCCGAACGAAAAGGCCCAGACCGGGCGCAGGTCTTTCACGTTGTCGACATTGAGGGTGTCCAGCGGGCTGTAGCGCTGACCCTGGACGCCCAGGCCATTGGTGACGACCTGTTCCGGATTCTTCGGATCCTGGAGGATGTCTTGATCGGAGACTGCGGCCATTGCCTGGCCGGACAACAGCATGGCACTGAGCAGCACGCTCAAGACGAAGGGTTGGCGACGTGCGGGTTGGGTCATGACGGCTACCTCTGCGGTTTTTGTTATACCCGGGAAATTTTCCCGGTCTGGTGCAGATTCTTGGGCGCCGCCGCCCTTGCAACAATTGCCCGCAATGCGGAGATTTCTAGTTCCTTGGTAGCGGGTCGGATGATGCCAATCAACGAAGGCTCACCACAAAGGATGCGTCGTATCTGAGACGGACTACTGATCCTTGCCGGAATCCACCCGCGTCATCTGCGCGCGCTCATAGCGCGGGTACAAATGGCTGACGCTGCGGATCAGCTCATAACGGCTCAGGTTGATCCCGGCGAAACGTTCAGGAATGGGGCTGCGGATCATCTCGGCCATGTCGCTGCCGTTCGCCGCACCCTCGCGCATGAGTTGATCGAGCCAGGAGAGGTAATCGCGCATTTGCTCGAACGGTTTGCTGTCCGTTGCCACGGGGCCATGACCGGGGACGATCAGCGTCCACGGCAGCCCCTGAAGCGTGGCGATATCCGCCAGCCACACCGACAACCCCGGGCTGTTCGGCGTGGTCAGGGCCCGCTGATAAAACACCAGATCCCCGGCAAACAGCACGCCGGTTTTCTGGTCGAGAATAGCCAGATCCGCGCCGGTGTGCCCACCCAGACTCAGCAGCCGCAAATCGTGGTTCCCAAAACTTTGCACGCCAGGCGTCAGCGTCTGCGTCGGCAACACCACTTCGGTGCCGCGCATCCAGTCACCCACCAGTCGATACATGTTCTCGGCCATCGCATCACCCTGTTGATGCAACAGCTCGGTGGTGCCGGCCAGTGCACCAATCGGCACGTCGATGAAGGCCTGATTGCCCAGCACATGGTCGGGATGGTGATGGGTCAGCAACACCTGGATCACCGGTTTATCGGTGGTTGTGGCAATCGCTTTGCGCAGGGCCTCGCCGTAGCGCTTCGATGGCCCGGTGTCGATCACCACCACCCCTTGCCCGGTGACGATGAACGCGGTGTTGACGATGTTGCCGCCGTTGTTCTTGGCGAAGTTATCGGTGCTGCCCTCAAGCAGCCAGGTGTCTTCGGCAATCTGTCGGGGCTTGAGTGCGTAATCGGGATCGGCCAGGGTCGGCAGGCTCACACAGATGAACAACAACAGCATCCAGCGCATCACACGCTCCTTGGGTCAGGGTATGGCCGCATCGAATTGATTGCCGCTGTTGTCGCGCAGTATCAGGCGCGTCTGCCCCGCACCTTCGATGTCGAAAGCCAGGTTGGGGTTCTCGCTGACCGCCGGGAACAGCTCCAGACGCGCCAGTACCCGGTCGTCTGAGTCCCGCAGCTCGGCCTGGTTGAGGAAAAATTCCGGGATGCCGCTGACCATGCCGTTGTCCATCGGATGCGCCACCTGCAAACGCACGCGACTGAACTCACCACGGGGATAATGACCGCCAAGCACTTCGCCGATGTGTTCTTCCCAGCCCGGCTGGGTGCGCACCACGCTCGGCGCCGTGCAACCGCCGCCGGCCGCGTCGATCAGGGTCGAGCCGACATGCCACAGCCCGTCGCGAGTCAACACCGCCGCGCGCAATGGCGTGGCCTGTTCAACGCGGATGCGGATCGACAGCCAGGGCAGCACACCGGTCAAAGGCTCGAAGTCGACGATTTTCGGCAGCGGGTTGAGTTCGGCCCAGGCAAGGATTCGCACCACTTCGCCCTTGAACGCCCGAGCGTCGATTTCCAACGGCACTTGCCGGGCGTCTTCGGCGAACGGCGGTGCCAGCAGCTTGACCCGCTCGTCGAACACGAACGGTGCGTCGCCAAGCATCTGCTTGTGATAGAACGCCCACATCACCGACGGCACCGGATCGACCTCAACCGCCTGCGCGGCCAAGGGCAACCAGCAGGCCAACAGCCAACGCGCGCGCCAGTTCATTGTTGATACATCTCGGGCACGTCATAGCGCAGGCCGTAATGGGCATAAATGCTTTTGAGCGTGCCCTCGCGAATCAACGTTTCCAACGCCTCTTCCACGGCATAGGCCAGTTGCCGGTTGCTTTCATGCACCGCCATGCCGATCTCCCAGCGTTGCTTGCCCATGTTCGGATAGGCGTTTTCCGCCAGCGCCACTTGCGGGTCGGCGGCCTGATGCACCTGCCAGTCGATCTCGCCGCGCATCGCCATCACCGCGTCGACTTCACCGGCCTTCATCGCGGCAAACGCCTGGGGCACGCCGGGGTAATGGTGGGTCTTGGCGGCGAGCATGCCGTTGAACACCGAGGTCAGGTAAAACGACGGCACACTGTCGACTTCGACGCCAATCGGGTGCTGCTGGAACACCGCGACGCTGGCCACCGAGTCCAGCCGACGACGGTCATACGCCACCTGCCATTGCTCGGTCTGGTACGGCCCGAACATCACCACATGGCCGTTCTCCAGTTCGCCCAGCTCATTGCGTTTCTGTGAGTAATCGCGGTCGTAGGGGACGCGCATCATCAGGTCGGCCAGTTGCTGATTGTGCAGCTGACTGGCCCGCCAGATGTAATCGCGCAGGTCGTCGTCGAGCTTCTCTCCGGCGGGCGCCCAGATCAGTTTCAGGCGTACCCCCATGGCCTTGGCCAAGGCCTGGGCGAGTTCGACATCGACTCCACGAGGCTGGCCGGCATCTTCGAAACTGTAGGGCGCGAAGTCCTTGTAGACCGCGACTTTCAGCTCGGCGGCGGCGATCATTTCGTCATAGGTCCGGACCTGTGCCTGCGCTGCCTGGCAGCACAACCACACAGCGCTGATCAACACCGCGAGCAGGCGCATGGGTCACTCCTCGACGTGCACGCTGTCCAGGTAGGTGCGTACCGCCCACAAGGCTTCCTGACTCAAATAGTCAGCCATCTTCGGCATGTACACTCGGCCATCACGCACGGCGCCATGGCGCACCCGTTCGACGAACCACTCGTCACCGGCTTCGGCGACGTCGAGCTTGCGCAAGTCAGGGGCGATGCCGCCGGACTTGGCTTCCAGACCATGACAGGCCGCGCAGTTCTGGTTGTAGGCCGAAGAGCCGATTTCCAACGCTTTATCGTGCTCCGGAGAGGAACGATACGGGTTCACCGCCGCCCAACCATCGGCATCGACCTGCACACCGGCATCCTTGATCGGGGTCAGTCCCTTGGTTTCGACGGCCTGGGGTACCACGTTGCCGTGAGCCCAGACGGAACCTGCGCTGATGAAGCCGGCCAGCAGTCCGGCAACGAGCAAGGCGTTGCGTTTTGTTGTCATTGTTATGCCCTCAAGATTGCACGCAGAACCTCTTTACAGAGGCTATGGCAGCCATCTTAGGAACCCCGTCGCACCAGCCCTATGCTGCTTTGGTGGTCGCGACCTACTCCCTTGGTAGTAGGGCTTGTGGTGAGCCGCCCAAGTGTTTCCCACGCCGTTACTACCTTGGTACTGGCCCATCGGTACTTTCTGCATATTTCCCCGCCCGTCCAGGGTTCCTATGCTGGCGCTACCTGTGATGGAGTGCCTTATGCGCCAGCTCGCCCCTTATGCCTTGATCTACCTGCTGGCGATCGCCTGCGCCGCCGGGTTGGCGACCCAGAGTCAGGCGGCGGATGCTCCGTTGCAGGTGCGGATCGGCTACCTAGGGTATCGCCCCGATCCCGGGCCATTGCTGTCGAACGTTATTCCTGAACCGACCGATGCCGGCCTGCGGGGCGCTGAACTGGCAATCATCGACAGCAACAGCACCGGGCACTTTCTCAACCAGCGCTACGAGTTGGTCAGCGCCAATGTCGACAACCCCGACGCCTTGCTCGAAGCCGCCAAAGCCCAACACGAACAAGGCCTGCGCCTGTTTGTGGTGAATGCTCCGGCGGAAAACCTGCGCCGACTCAGCGCTGTGCTACCCGACAGCCTGCTGTTCAATGCCGGCAGCCCCGATGACAGCCTGCGCACTACCGATTGCCTGCCGAACGTGCTGCACAGCCTGCCGAGCCGGGCGATGCTGGCCGATGCGCTGGCGCAGTTTCTGGTGCTGCGCAAATGGCAACGGGCGCTGCTGATCGTCGGCCCGACCGCCGACGATCAAGCCTATGCCGCCGCCCTGCGCCGGGCGGCGAAACGCTTCGGCCTGCAACTGGTGGCGGAGAAAGCCTGGAGCTTCGATAACGATCAACGGCGCAGCGCCCAGGCCGACATGCCGTTGTTCACCCAAACCGCCGAGTACGACGTGGTGCTGGTCGCCGATGAACGCGGCGATTTCGGCGAGTACGTGCCCTACCAGACCTGGTACCCACGGCCGGTCGCCGGCACCCAGGGCCTGACCCCGGTGGGCTGGCACAAGACCGTGGAAACCTACGGTGCCGCGCAGTTGCAAAAACGCTTCGAAGCCCTGGCCGGGCGCTGGATGAACGATAGGGACTTCGCCGCGTGGATGGCGGTGCGCAGCATCGCCAGCGCGGTGGGCAAATTGCGCCAGGTCGATGCGATGGCGATTCGTACGCTTGAAATCAGCGAGCAATTGCCGCTGGACGGCTTCAAGGGTCGCAAGCTCAGTTATCGGCCATGGAACGGTCAGTTGCGCCAACCGATTCCCATCGTGCAACCCCGGGCGCTGGTCAGCACGTCGCCGCAAGACGGTTTCCTGCACCCCTTCAACGAAATGGACAGCCTGGGTTACGACAAAGCCGAGGTCAGCTGCCGCTTTCCCTGAAAGCCCTACCACCACAACAACAAGGAATCTGCCATGCGCCGCACCCTGCTTTCATGCGCTCTACTGCTCGCCGCCGGGCATGCGGCGGCCAGCACCGCCTGGGTCTCCAACGAAAAGGACAACAGCCTGAGCCTGATCGACATGCAGACCCTGCAAGTCACCGACACCCTGCCCGTCGGCCAGCGCCCGCGCGGCCTGTTGCTGTCCCACGACAACAAGCTGCTGTACATCTGCGCCAGCGATTCGGACCGGGTCCAGGTGATGGACGTCGCCACTCGCAAGATCATCAAGGAACTGCCCTCGGGCAAAGACCCTGAACAATTCGCCCTGCACCCCAACAATCGCTGGTTGTATGTCTCCAACGAAGACGATGCGCTGGTGACGGTGATCGACACCGAAACCTCCAAGGTGCTCGGGCAGATCAACGTCGGCGTCGAGCCCGAAGGCATGGCCGTCAGCCCCGATGGCAAATGGGCGGTGAACACCAGTGAAACCACCAACATGCTGCACTGGATCGACACCAGCACCCAGACCCTGGCCGACAACACGCTGGTGGATCAACGACCGCGTTTCGTCGAATTCAATCCCGATGGCACGCAGCTCTGGGCCTCGGCGGAAATCGGCGGCACGGTGACGATTCTCGACGTCGCCAGCCGCAAGATCCTCAAGACCTTGACCTTCCAGATCAAAGGCGTGCACCCGGACAAAGTCCAGCCGGTGGGCATCAAGCTCAGCGCCGACGGCAAGTACGGCTTTGTCGCCCTCGGCCCGGCCAACCATGTGGCGGTGATCGACGCCAAGACCTTCGAAATTGTTGATTACCTGCTGGTGGGCCGACGGGTCTGGCAGATGGCGTTCACCCCGGATCAACGGCAATTGCTGGCCACCAATGGCGTCAGTGGCGATGTGTCGGTGATCGATGTCGGTACCCTCAAGGTCAGCAAATCGGTGAAGGTCGGGCGCTATCCGTGGGGCGTGGTGGTGACACCATGAACGCCCTTGAGGTCAGCGACCTGAGTTTCGCCTACGGCCCGCGCGAGGCCTTGCGCCAAGTGAGTTTCAGCTTGGCACCGGGGCGTTTTGCGGCGCTGCTTGGGCCCAATGGCGCGGGCAAATCCACCCTGATCGCCCTGCTCACCCGCCTCTATGATCTGCAACGCGGTGATATCCGCGTCGGCGGATGCTCGTTGCGCGACGCGGCACGCCCGGCGCTCAAGCAATTGGGAGTGGTGTTTCAGCAAAGCACGCTGGATCTGGACCTCAGCGTCGAGCAGAACCTGCGTTATCACGCCGCGCTGCATGGTCTGTCCCGACGCCAGACCGGGCTGCGGGTCGACGCGGAGCTGGCGCGTCAGGCCCTGACCGAGCGCCGTCGCGAGCGAGTACGCGAACTCAATGGCGGCCACCGGCGGCGGGTGGAAATCGCCCGCGCGTTGCTGCACGAACCACGCCTGTTGTTGCTTGACGAGGCCAGCGTCGGCCTCGACCCGGCCAGTCGCCTGGCGCTCAATCAGCACATCCGCAGCCTGTGCCGCGAGCAAACCATCAGCGTGCTCTGGACCACTCATTTGCTGGATGAAGTGCAACCCAGCGACGACTTGCTGATCCTGCATCAAGGCCGTTTGGTCGCCAGCGGACAAGCTGATGCGCTGAGCCTGGAACATGGCGGCGACCTCGATTCGGCCTTCGCTCGCCTGACCACCTCGACCCCTTCAGGAGCAGTCAGCAGATGAACGCTTACTGGCAATGTTTCAGCGGTATCGTGCTGCGCGAATGGCTGCGCTTCGTGTTGCAGCGCACGCGGTTTCTCAGTGCGCTGGTGCGGCCGTTGCTGTGGCTGCTGGTGTTCGCTGCCGGGTTCCGCGCGGCACTGGGCATCGCCATCATCGAACCCTACGACACCTACATTCCCTATGAGGTTTACATCATCCCCGGCCTTGCCTGCATGATCCTGCTGTTCAACGGCATGCAAGGTTCGTTGTCGATGGTGTATGACCGGGAGATGGGCAGCATGCGCGTGCTGTTGACCAGCCCCCTGCCCCGGACCTTTCTGCTGTGCAGCAAATTACTGGCGACGTCGCTGATTTCGCTGTTGCAGGTGTACGCCTTCCTCGCGATTGCCTGGCTGTACGGCGTGCAACCGCCGGCCATGGGCCTGTTGCTGGCGTTGCCGGCGTTGCTGCTGGTGGCGTTGATGCTCAGTGCGCTGGGCCTGTTGCTGTCCAATGCGATTCGCCAACTGGAGAACTTTGCCGGGGTGATGAATTTCGTGATCTTCCCGCTGTTTTTCCTGTCGTCGGCGCTATATCCGCTGTGGAAAATGCGCGATTCCAGCGAGTGGCTGTATTGGCTGTGCGCCTTGAACCCGTTCACCCATGCGGTGGAGCTGGTGCGCTTCGCGCTGTACGAACGCTTCAACCTCTTGGCGCTGGCGGTGTGCGCGGGGCTGACGCTGGTGTTCGCCCTGCTCGCCGTGCTCACCTTCAACCCGCAACATGCGGCCTTGCGTAAATCCGGCTGACTACTCCGAACGATAAAAACAGGACAAAATTACTACTTTGGTACTGGTTTACCTGTCTATCGTCGCATTCACAACGCATCGCTACTGGCATGTAATGGGTTCATAACTATAAGGACTGACCCCTATGCCGCGTGCCCGACGTGTTCTGTTGCGCCCTGCTCTCGCTGCGCTGTCGCTGAGCCTGTTGCTGGGCACCGCGCAGGCCGAAACAACGCTGTTCTCCGCCGACGGTTATCGCATCGGCCTGTACCGCAGCCCGACCCCGACTCAGCTTCAGGGCGCGAGCATCATCGACACGCCCGCCCTGCAAGACCTGCTCAAGCAGACACCCCCGCCGGTGCTGATCGACGTCTACCGCCGACAATGGCTGCAAGGCCGCTTTATCGACGATCAGCCCCACGAAAACCTGCCCGGCAGCCATTGGCTGGCCAATACCGGTGACGGCGATCTGACGCCCGACTGGCAAGACTATTTTGCGCGTAACCTGAACACATTGACCGCTGGCGATCACACGCAACCGTTGGTCTTTTACTGCCGCTCCGATTGCTGGTTGAGCTGGAACGCGGTAAAACGCGCTGCTTCCATGGGCTATAAAACACTGTATTGGTACCGCGACGGACTGGATGCCTGGCAAGCGGCGAATCTGCCCGTGACACAGGCGAAGCCCGAGCCTTTTCCCTGACTTGAGCATTTGCGTGTTGTTGCCACACCCTGAAAAAAAATAATGAGGTGAAAGGCCATGTACAAAATTCTGATTGCCGACGATCACCCGCTGTTTCGTGAAGCCATTCATAACGTCATCAGCGACGGTTTCCCCGGCAGCGAGGTCATGGAAACCGCCGACCTCGACAGCGCCCTGGCCCTGACCCAGGAACACGACGACCTGGACCTGATCCTGCTCGACCTGAACATGCCCGGCATGCACGGCCTCAATGGCCTGATCAACCTGCGCAACGAGGCGCCGACCATTCCGGTGGTGATCGTCTCGGCCGAACAGGACAAGCAGATCGTGCTGCAAGCCATCACCTATGGCGCGGTGGGGTTCATCACCAAGTCCTCGCCACGGGCGCAGATGACCGAAGCCATCCAGCAGATTCTCAATGGCAATGTGTACCTGCCGCCAGACATCATCCGCACGCAAAAGAGCGGTGCCAGCCGGCGCATGAGCGAGACCCCGAGCTTCCCGCCGGAGCTGCTCCAGGCGCTGACCCGCAAACAGCTGCTGGTGCTTGAACGCATGACCAAGGGCGAGTCGAACAAACAGATCGCCTACACCCTGGAAATCGCCGAAACCACGGTCAAGGCCCACGTCTCGGCGATCTTGCGCAAACTCAATGTGCACAACCGGGTGCAGGCGATATTGAGTGCCGGGGATATTGATTTCGGGTCGTATTTGCGGCGGTAACTGCCCGGTTTGAAAGCTGACCTGTGGCGAGGGAGCTTGCTCCCGCTCGGCTGCGAAGCAGTCGTCAATCCAGGCGACTCGGTGGTTTGTAAAGGGCCGCTTCGCGCCCCAGCGGGAGCAAGCTCCCTCGCCACAGGTTCGGTGTTATCTGGATGGGCCGAGCAAATGACTCATCGCCGTCTTGAGCTTCATCGGCCGCACCGGTTTGTGCATCAGGGTGTGGCCCAGTTCGCGGATCTGTTGTTTGAGCTCATTGCTGTAGTTGGCGGTGATCATCATCGCCGGGATCGCCGAAGCGCGACGGGCGTTGATGCGGGCCACGGCGTCGACACCGTTCTGCTCGTCATCCAGGTGATAGTCGGCGATCAACAGGTCGGCTTCGGCGTGATAATTATCCACTTGCCGCGCCAGGTCCTCCTCCGAGAGTGCCGTGACCACCCGGCAGCCCCAACCTTCGAGCAAGGTGCGCATCCCGGCACAAATTGCCGCGTCGTTGTCCAGCACCCACACCCGTGCACCGCGCAGGCGCTCGAGCATCGGTTCACTCATCAGCAGACTCGGCAATGCCTTCGGCGCCGTGGCGCTCAAAGGCACTTCGACGGAAAACATCGAGCCCTTGCCCGGCCATGAACGCACGTGAATCCGGTGGCCAAGAATACGCGCGATTTTCTCCACGATCGCCAGGCCCAGCCCCAAGCCGCGATCTTGATCGGGGCGCTGTACGTCACCGCGTTTGAACTCCTGAAAAATCTCCTCCAGACGGTTCTCGGCAATGCCCATGCCGCTGTCCCAGACTTCGATGGTCAGCCGCTGGTGATGGCGCCGGCAACCGAGTACCACCCGCCCGCTGTAGGTATAGCGGATTGCGTTGCTCAGCAGGTTGCGCAGGATCCGCGCGAGCAATTGAATGTCACTGCGCACCAGCGCCGAACACGGGATGAAATGCAGCTCGAGGCCTTCACTGCGGGCCACTTGGGTGTATTCGGCGGCCAGGTTTTCCAGCAATTCGCTGAGGGCGAACGGCGCAATGTCGGCCTTGATCACCCCGGCATCCAGTTTGGAAATGTCCACCAGTGTGCCCAACAGGTTTTCCACGTCTTCCAGGGAATTGCTGACATTGCGCACCAGATTTTCGTTGGCCACCGGTTCCCGGCGCTCCAGCAACGCGCTGGTAAACAGCCGCGCGGCGTTGAGCGGTTGCAGCAGGTCATGGCTGACGGCAGCGAGAAATTTGGTCTTCGACAGGTTGGCCTGCTCGGCCTCGAGCTTGGCCTCGCGCAAGCGTGATTCCACGCGGCGGCGCTCGTCGATTTCGCGCAGCAATTGGTCATTGAGGGTGGTCAGTTCGGTGGTGCGTTCACGCACCCGCAACTCAAGGTTCTGATAGGCCTGATGCAACGCCTCGGCGGTGCGGCGGCGCTCGGTGATGTCGCGGATCAACACGAAGATTCCCACCACTTCCCCGCTGGCCAGGCGATTGGGCACGTAGGAGCGCAGCATGTAGCGCTCCTGATTGTTGATGTTGGTTTCGGCGAACTCGAACGTCACGCTCTCGCCGGCCAGGGCACGAGCCACATAGGCCTCGAGGCGCTGATAGTGCTGCTCGCTGTGCACTTCGCGCAGGCTCTGCCCGAGCATCACGCCCCGGGGCCAGCAGTACCATTCTTCATAGACTTTGTTGGTGAATTCGTAGACCAGATCGGCATTCAGGTAGGCGATCAGCGCCGGCACATGGTCGGTGATCAAGCGAATCCAGCGCTCGCTTTCGCTGAGGGCTTCGGCGTGCTGATAGCGTTCGGTGATGTCGGTGAAGGTGTTGACGAAGCCGCCGGTGGGCAACGGATGGGTGCGGATTTCCAGGACCCGGCCATCGTAGAGGCGCTGCTCGCATTCCTGCACGTACCGCCCGTTGGCATCGCGACTGGCCGGGGTCAGCAGGTTCAATTCGCTGTCGGCGATCACTTCGGCGAACGGCCGATGAGCCGCCACCGGGGCCAGGCCACTGAGTTCCAGGAAGCGCCGGTTCCACAACTCCAGAATGCCCTCGGCGTTGACCATCGCCACCCCTTGGGACAGGTTGTCGACCGCCCGTTGCAATAGGTGCGATTTCTGCGCCACCGCCTGCTCGCGGCGCAGGGTTTCGCTGAGTTTGACGTCGGTAATGTCGGTGAACAGGATCACCCGCCCGCCTTCCTGGGTCGGCCGCTCGCTGACTTGCAGCCAACGGCCATTGTGCAGGCGATAGAGCAGGCTTTCGTCGACAGGCGACCGGGGTTCTTCACTGAACAACCCGGTCGAAGTCATCAACCGTTTGACCTCACTCAGGCGCATGCCCGCGTTGATCCGTACCCGGCTGTTACCCCAAAACGCCTTGAAACGGCTGTTGAACAGCACGATCCGCTGCTCGGCATCGAACAGCACAAAAGCGTCGGAGATGCTTTCGATGGCGTCGATCAAGTGTTGGTGGGCGGTTTCGGCCCGCAGCCGCGCTTCGCTGAGCAAATGGTTGCCAGCCTTGAGTTCGGCCATGGCCTGGTTCAGGGCGTCGGTGCGCTCACGCACCTGTTCGGCCAGCACCACCGAATGCTGGAACGCCGCATACGGGTCGTTGCCCCGGGTGATTCCGGACTCGATGCGTTCGATCAGCGCGTCATTGATACGCTGCAATTTTTGGTTTTCGTGCCGCAGGCTGGCGATTTGCGCCTGAAGGTCAGCGCTGTCCAGGGGCGCGTCCTCGGGCAATGGCAACCCCGGTGAAGGTCTGGTTGATGTGCATGCCATTGAACTGTTCTCCGTAGGTGTTGAAACCCATCACCCGCTGGTCCCGCAAAAACGCGCCGATCTGCTCGAGACTGCCGGCGTCTTCCAGTTCCAGGCGCCGGAGAAAACAGTCACAGCCGATGGTCAGCAACAAGTCCCCGAGACGCTCGCGCAAGCCCTCGAACAGGCCTTGCAGATTCGGCAGCATGGGGCCGGGTTTCATGACGGTGAGGACGATGCCGTTTTCCACCGCACAGTAGAAACTCAGGCTCAGGTCTGGGTGAACCTGCTGGATCGCCCGCACGTAATACTGATCGTTGATCCGTACCGCCAATGGGTGTGCGGCAAAGGTCCGGTAATCGAGGTCGGCCACCGGCACGCCGATATGCCGGGCGTACTCCTCGGCGGCCGGTTCGGCGTTGAGTTCGAATACCCGGCGCGAAGTGCTGTCGGCAGCGGTGACCACCAGTTTTTCGGCCCTGGGCAGGATGTGGTGGGTGGTGAAGACTTCAAAGTCCAGCCAGGTATTGACCAGCACCACCACCGCCGCGCCGCTGTGAAACTCGCCGCCGAAATACACATGAGTGTGGGTCAGGTAATTGTCGTCGCCGGCCGAACCACCGAAATGCGGAATATCGCCCAAAGCCGCGCTCAAGGCCGCGAGCACCATTTCTTCACGACTGGACAAGCCATCGAGCAGGGTCAGGGCGAAGCTGTTGCCCTTGATCGGCGCCAGGGTATTGCTGCGACAACCGCTGACCAGGCGCTCGACCATTTGCTGGGCATCGATCAGGCTGAAATGCTCCATCTCATCGATCAGTTCGGTAGAGATGGAAAAGTGCCGATGATCGAAGCCCACCGCCGTCACGCAGCTGCGGCCATAACCTTGGGGGGTGATTTCGCCGGCACTGGTGCAGCCCACCAGCCGAATGCCGCCGAAGCTCTGCTGCAACGCCTGCCCCAGCGCCTGCAAGTCGTACTCGGCGGAACAGAAGAACAGCACGAAGCCCAAATGCGGGTGCAAGAGTTGTCGCGCCAGATCCTGCGCCGCTTGCTGGGCATCGATGGCCTGGGACATGGCACTGACCACACCGTCGCTCTGAACCTGCTGCATCGTCGCCCCTCGCCTGTATGAGGCTCGAGTGTACGAAGCCTGCGGGCGGCGACGAATGCTACTTGGGTAGCGGGTGGGTGGTTCGATGGGATGAGAATGGTGGCCTGATCAGTGGGTGACTAGCGCAATTGTGGCGAGGGAGCTTGCTCCCGCTGGACTGCGAAGCAGTCCCCGAATACTGGCCGATGCGCGACCAGGATCGGGGCCGCTGCGCGACCCAACGGGAGCAAGCTCCCTCGCCACAAGGAGTGGTTAGTCAAACCCCTACCAGGTCAACACCGCCCCCACCGCAAACGTATCGGTGTTTTCATTCTGGGCGCTGGTGTCGTGGCCGTTGATTTCGAACTGGTTGTACTCGGCCACCAGCTTGAGGTTGTCGTTGACGTCATGGAACAGCGCAACGCCGCGAGTCTCATAATCGGCGCCGCTGCCGACCACGCCGTTACCGTCGTCCTTGGTCTTGCCGTAAGACAAGGCCAGTCGGTTCTTGCCCAGTTTGTAGGAGCCCTGCAACAGGTAACCGTTGCTGTCGACATTACGCAGGGTCGGTTCACCGGCATTGTTGGTGAAGAACGGGTTAATACCTTTGGCCTGGAAACCGGAGCCGGTCAGCGACAGCCCGCCCATCTTCGCCTGCAAGCCATAGCCGACGCCTTTGGAGGTGACGGACCCGACGCTGGAATCGGTGTTGTCCGAGGTCTGGTAGCTGCCGTTGAGCCAGCTGTAAATCTTCGCCCCGCCGAGGTCGAACTGATAGGTGATCTCGCTCTCGGTGCGCGGGTTCTTCTGGTACGCCTTGCCGGTTGCGCTGCTGTCGTTGGTGTCGACCGGGTCCATGATCCCCACCGCCACCCGCAAGCCGTCCATCATCGGGGTGCGATAGGTAATCTGCGAGGTCGGGAACGGGTACGGATAACCGCTGCCGATGTTGCCGAACGACACCCCCCCGCCGTCCACCAGGCCCAACGTATCGCTGACCTGACCGTAACCGGCGAGCAGTTCGTCGAGCAGGATGTTGGAACGGGCAAACAGGCCGAAGTCCTTGCCGATCAGCACCTCGCCCCACTCCGGGTTGGCCACCGTGCCGTAGAACTGCCGCACGTCAATGGCGGTGTTGGTGCCGTTGGTTTCGCTGTCATTGATGGTCACCCAGAACGAGGCCCGGGCGCCGAGCTTGAGGTCATCGACCTGCTTGCCCATGTTGAAACCCAGATAGTTAGGCAAAAAACCCATCTTCACCCGCGCCTGGCGCCGGTCGTACTGATCGCCGGCCCGGTCCACGTTGCTATTGACGTAGAAGGCGTTGATGTAGCCATCGGTGGAGAAAGTGGTCTGGTCCTTGTCGTACAGCATGATCTCGGCCTGGACCATCGAGCTCAGGCCCAGGGATGACAGACTAACGATGAAAGCCGGCAAGAAACGATGCTTGAAATTCTTATTGTTGTGCATGACGCGCTCCGCTACGGGGACTTGATGTCGGAGGCGATTATCGAAAGCGGACAGGCGGCGTCATACGCTGCCTTGGGGGCGGTTGTCGGGTGCTTTGGGCTGGCCGGTAGCGCGCGGCAAATTCGGCGTAAGACCGCCCGTCGGCCAGGCCCGGAACTTAGGGTGTAAGCCTGCGGGCCACACAGACGTCCACAGGAACCGGTGCGCGCTAGGCGAGTGCTCTAAACAGCATGTAAACGGCTACCACCACGCAGACGCTGGCAAAGCCGATCTGCAACCCTCGGGCCGGCACCCGCGCGCAGAGTTTTCGGCCGAGGATCATCCCGACGATGCTGGCGACAATGAACGACACGCCCAAACCATCGATCCGCACCCCGGCGTGAAACGCGCCAATCACCCCGATGATCGAGATCAGGCTGATCACCATCAACGACGTGGCGACGATCCCGCGCATCTGCACATCGGTCAGTTGCTTGAACGCAGGCACTATCAGAAAACCGCCACCGACCCCGAGCAACCCCGAGACCACGCCAGTGACCGCGCCGAGCGCGGCGAGGGTCGCGGTGCATTTGGCGGTCCAGGAAAAACGCCCGGTCTGCTGATCGAGCATGCAGTTCTTCTGGCCCCAGTTGGCGTGGCCGTGGTCGCTGGGGCCGGCATCGAGCTTTTCCGGGCGCAGCATCCGCCAGGCCACCATGACCATCAGCAGACTGAACAAGATTTTCAGGATCTTTTCCGGCAACTGATGAGCAAAGTAGATACCCACCGGCGAAAACACCGCGCCGAGCAAAGCAATCAACAGCGCCGCGCGATAGCGCACCAGGCCATGGCGCAACCCGTCGATCGCACCGATCGCCGCCGCACTGCCCACCGCGAACAAGGCGACGGGCGCCGCCTGGGTCATGGTCAAACCCAGCCCGAGCACCAGGGCCGGCACCGCAAGAATACCGCCACCGGCTCCGGTCAAGCCGAGCACCAGGCCCATGACCAGGCCAAAAAAACTTGCCAACAACATAAAACACTCATGATCCGCGAAAAAAGGCCGGGGACGCCCGGTATCGATTGAGTGACAGGATAGAGCCCGCACAGTTTTTTTCATTAATTGAATTGATGCGGGGCTGGTCAACGCAGGGAAAATGAAACTACCCTCAAGGCTTGTCCAAACAGAAACAGCCACCATGCCCGCCTTGATTGAAGCCTTCCTCGACCCCGCATCCAAGACCTACAGCTACGTAATCTACGAGCACGATGGCGGGCACTGCGCGATTGTCGACCCGGTGCTCGATTACAACGCCGCCGCAGGGCGCACTTCGACCGTCCAGGCCGACAGGATCATCGCCTTCGTTCGCCAACACCAGTTGCAGGTGCAATGGCTGCTGGAAACCCATGCCCATGCCGATCACCTGTCGGCCGCGCCGTACCTGCGTCGGGAACTGGGGGGCAAGATTGCGATTGGTCAGTCGATCAGCAAGGTTCAGGGGGTGTTCAAGACACTGTTCAATCTTGAACCGGGATTCAGGGTCGACGGTTCGCAGTTCGATCACCTGTTCGCACCGGACGAGTCATTCCGCATTGGCAACCTCAAGGCCACGGCCCTGCATGTGCCCGGACATACCCCGGCGGACATGGCTTATTTGATCGACGGCGATGTGATTATGGTGGGCGACACGTTGTTCATGCCGGACGTCGGCACCGCGCGTTGCGACTTCCCCGGCGGCAACGCCAACCAGATGTTCGCCTCGATCCGCAAACTGCTGGCCTTCCCCGCCAGTGTGCGTCTCTTCGTTTGCCACGATTACCCGCCCGAGGGCCGCGCCCCGCAATGCCAGAGTACGGTTGGCGAGCAGCGCAAAAGCAACATTCATATTCACGACGGCGTCGACGAAGCCTCCTTCGTCGCGATGCGCACCGAGCGTGACGCCGGTTTGTGCATGCCGACGCTGTTGCTGCCGGCGATTCAGGTGAATGTGCGGGCAGGGAATTTGCCGCCGGCGGAAGACAATGGCGTGACCTACCTGAAAATCCCCCTGAACCAACTCTAGCCCCGAACGCTGCCTCGCGGTGCTCGACAGCTGCTACGGCCGCTACAACTGCGATCTTCAATTGGCCAGGGTCAGACCATTCGCCGGCAACGGCAACGCCGTCTTGTAGCGCACTTGCTTGAGCGCAAAGCTCGAACGAATGTTCGCCACTCCCGGCACCTTGGTCAGAAAGTCCATCATGAAGCGCTCCAGCGACTGGATGGTCGGCACCAACACACGGATCAAATAGTCCGGGTCGCCGGCCATCAGATAGCACTCCATTACTTCCGGGCGATCAGAAATCGCCTCTTCGAAATGCTGCAACGCCTCTTCCACCTGCTTCTCCAGGCTGACGTGAATGAACACATTCACATGCAGCCCCAGCAAGTCGGCATCCAGCAACGTCACCTGCTCGCGAATCAGCCCTAATTCTTCCATCGCCTTGACCCGATTGAAGCACGGCGTGGGCGACAGGTTCACCGAGCGCGCGAGGTCGGCGTTGGTGATGCGCGCGTTCTCCTGAAGGCTGTTGAGAATGCCGATGTCGGTACGGTCCAGTTTGCGCATGAGACAAAAACACCTGTTTTTTATGTTTATGCAGATTTTTTATCCTCAAATGACCTCCAGCGCAACGAAACACAGAGAAATATTCTTCTTGGCCCGGCCTATGATTGTTGTAGGACAAGAACTCTTTTACCGAAGAATGACTGCCAGCTCACTACAAGAAATTCACAAGATCGAGCGTAGAAGCCATGAACCAAGCGTACGAACCGCTGCGCCTGCACGTTCCCGAACCTTCGGGCCGTCCCGGCTGCAAAACCGACTTCTCCTACCTGCATCTGACCGATGCCGGCACGGTGCGCAAACCCCCAATCGACGTAGAACCGGCCGATACCGCTGATCTGGCCAAAGGCCTGATTCGCGTGCTCGACGACCAGGGCAATGCCCTCGGCCCATGGGCTGAAGGCGTACCCGTCGAGATCCTGCGTAAAGGCATGCGCGCCATGCTCAAGACACGGATCTACGACAACCGCATGGTGGTCGCCCAGCGCCAGAAAAAAATGTCGTTCTACATGCAGAGCCTCGGCGAAGAAGCCATCGGCAGCGCCCAGGCCCTGGCCCTGAACATCGACGACATGTGCTTCCCCACCTACCGTCAGCAAAGCATCCTGATGGCTCGCGAAGTGCCGCTGGTGGACCTGATCTGCCAACTGCTGTCCAACGAGCGCGATCCGCTCAAGGGCCGTCAGCTGCCGATCATGTACTCGGTCAAGGAAGCCGGTTTCTTCACCATTTCCGGCAACCTCGCCACCCAATTCGTCCAGGCGGTGGGCTGGGGCATGGCCTCGGCGATCAAGGGCGACACCAAAATCGCCTCGGCGTGGATCGGCGACGGTGCCACTGCTGAATCGGACTTCCACACCGCCCTCACCTTCGCCCACGTGTACCGTGCGCCGGTGATCCTCAACGTGGTCAACAACCAGTGGGCGATCTCGACATTCCAGGCGATTGCCGGCGGTGAAGCCACCACCTTTGCCGGACGCGGCGTCGGTTGCGGCATCGCCTCCCTGCGGGTCGATGGCAACGATTTCTACGCGGTCTACGCTGCATCCGCCTGGGCTGCCGAACGCGCGCGGCGCAACCTCGGCCCGACCATGATCGAATGGGTCACCTACCGCGCCGGCCCGCACTCGACCTCCGATGATCCTTCCAAATACCGTCCTGCCGACGACTGGAGTCACTTCCCGTTGGGTGACCCGATTGCTCGCCTCAAGCAGCACCTGATCAAAATCGGTCAGTGGTCCGAGGAGGAACACGCCGCTGTCAGCGCCGAACTGGAAGCCGAAGTGATCGCCGCGCAGAAAGAAGCCGAGCAGTACGGCACCCTCGCCGGCGGCCAGATTCCGAGCGCCGCGACCATGTTCGAAGACGTCTACAAAGAGATGCCGGAGCACTTGAAGCGCCAGCGTCAGGAGTTGGGGATCTGACATGAACGATCACAACAATAATATTCAGTTGGAAACCGCCATGACCACGACCACCATGACCATGATCCAGGCCCTGCGCTCGGCCATGGATGTGATGCTTGAGCGTGACGACAACGTCGTGGTGTTCGGCCAGGACGTGGGCTACTTCGGCGGCGTATTCCGTTGCACCGAAGGGCTGCAGAACAAGTACGGCACCTCCCGCGTATTCGATGCACCGATCTCCGAAAGCGGCATCGTCGGCGTCGCCGTGGGCATGGGTGCTTACGGTTTGCGGCCGGTGGCCGAGATCCAGTTCGCCGATTACGTGTACCCGGCGTCGGACCAGATCATTTCCGAAGCGGCGCGCTTGCGTTATCGCTCGGCCGGCGAGTTCACCGCGCCGATGACCCTGCGCATGCCCTGCGGCGGCGGCATCTACGGCGGCCAGACTCACAGCCAGAGCATCGAGGCGATGTTCACCCAGGTCTGCGGCTTGCGCACCGTCATGCCATCCAACCCTTACGACGCCAAAGGCCTGCTGATCGCCTCCATCGAAAACGATGACCCGGTGATCTTCCTCGAGCCAAAACGCCTGTACAACGGCCCGTTCGACGGCCACCACGACCGCCCGGTAACCCCGTGGTCGAAACACCCCGCCGCGCAAGTGCCGGACGGTTACTACACCGTACCGCTGGACGTTGCCGCCATCACCCGTCCGGGCAAAGACGTGACCATCCTGACCTACGGCACCACGGTTTATGTGTCGCAAGTCGCCGCTGAAGAAACCGGCATCGACGCCGAAGTCATCGACCTGCGCAGCCTGTGGCCGCTGGACCTGGAAACCATCGTCAAGTCGGTGAAGAAAACCGGACGCTGCGTAGTTGTTCACGAAGCGACCCGTACCTGCGGATTCGGCGCCGAGCTGGTCGCGCTGGTGCAAGAGCATTGCTTCCACTACCTGGAAGCGCCAATCGAGCGCGTGACCGGTTGGGACACCCCCTACCCGCACGCGCAAGAGTGGGCGTATTTCCCTGGTCCGTCCCGTGTGGGCGCGGCTTTGCATCGGGTTATGGAGGTCTGAATGGGCACGCACGTTATTAAAATGCCGGACATTGGCGAAGGCATTGCAGAAGTTGAATTGTCTCAGTGGCACGTCAAGGTCGGCGACATGGTCGTCGAAGATCAGGTGCTGGCCGATGTCATGACCGACAAGGCGATGGTCGACATCCCCTCGCCGGTGAACGGCAAGGTGATTGCACTGGGCGGACAGCCGGGCGAAGTCATGGCGGTCGGCAGCGTGCTGATCAGCATTGAAGTCGAAGGCGCGGGTAACGTTAAGGAATCGACTGCGCCAGCGGCTGTTGTTAAAGAAGCACCTGTGGCGGCGCCGAAAGTTGAAGCCGTCGTAGAAAGCACACCGGCTGCAGCGGCCCCGCGTCCGGCTGCCGCTTGCCAAGGACCGATGGTCGCGCGTGAAGCCGACGAACGTCCGCTGGCCTCCCCGGCCGTGCGCAAGCATGCGCTGGACCTTGGCATTCAATTGCGACTGGTGCGTGGCAGCGGCCCTGCCGGGCGGATTCTGCACGAAGACCTCGAGGCTTATCTGGCTCAGGGTCAGTCGAACGCATCGACGGCCACCGCCGCTTACGCCCAGCGCAACGACGAACAGCAAATCCCGGTGATCGGCATGCGCCGCAAGATCGCCCAGCGTATGCAGGACGCCACCCAGCGTGCCGCCCACTTCAGTTACGTCGAAGAAATCGACGTCACCGCCGTCGAAGAGCTGCGTGCGCACCTGAACGAAAAACACGGCGCGACCCGTGGCAAGCTGACCTTGCTGCCGTTCCTGGTGCGCGCCCTGGTCGTGGCCCTGCGCGACTTCCCGCAGATCAACGCCCGTTACGACGACGAGGCCCAGGTCATCACCCGCCTCGGCGCGGTGCATGTGGGCGTCGCCACGCAAGCCGACATCGGTTTGATGGTGCCGGTGGTGCGTCACGCCGAAGCCCGCAGCCTGTGGGACAACGCCGCGGAAATCTCCCGCCTGGCAACTGCCGCACGCACTGGCAAGGCCAGCCGCGATGAGCTGTCCGGCTCGACCATCACGCTGACCAGCCTCGGCGCCCTGGGCGGCATCGTCAGCACGCCGGTGCTGAACCTGCCAGAAGTGGCGATCGTCGGCGTGAACAAAATCGTCGAGCGACCAATGGTGATCAAAGGCCAGATCGTGATCCGCAAGATGATGAACCTCTCCAGCTCCTTCGATCACCGCGTGGTCGATGGCATGGACGCGGCGCTCTTCATCCAGGCCATTCGTGGCTTGCTCGAACAACCCGCAACGCTGTTTGTGGAGTAAGGAATGCAACAGACTCTAAATACTACGCTGCTGATCATCGGCGGCGGCCCTGGCGGCTATGTGACGGCGATCCGTGCCGGTCAATTGGGCATTTCGACCATTCTGGTGGAAGGCCAATCGTTGGGCGGCACCTGCCTGAACATCGGCTGCATTCCGTCCAAGGCGTTGATTCACGTCGCCGAACAGTTCCATCAGACACAGCACCACAGCCAATACTCGGCGCTGGGCATCAGCGTATCGGCGCCGACCCTGGACATCGGCAAAAGCGTCGAGTGGAAGGACGGCATCGTCGATCGCCTGACCACTGGCGTCTCGGCACTATTAAAGAAGCACAAGGTCCAGGTCATCCACGGCTGGGCGAAAGTGATCGACGGCAAAACCGTTGAAGTCGGCGACACGCGGATTCAGTGCGAGCACCTGGTGCTGGCCACCGGTTCGACAAGCGTCAACTTGCCAATGCTGCCGATTGGCGGGCCGATCATCTCCTCCACCGAAGCCCTGGCGCCGAAAAGCGTGCCGAAACGGTTGGTTGTGGTCGGTGGCGGTTACATCGGTCTGGAGCTGGGGATTGCTTATCGCAAGCTCGGCGCCGAGGTCAGCGTAGTCGAGGCGCAGGATCGTATTCTGCCGGCCTACGATGCCGAACTGACCCATCCGGTGCACGAAGCACTCAAACAACTCGATGTGAAGCTTTACTTGAAGCACAGCGTTGAAGGCTTTGATTCACAAAGAAATTCCCTGCGAGTTCGCGACCCGAACGGCGACATCCTGAATCTTGCAACCGATCAGGTGCTGGTGGCCGTCGGTCGCAAACCCAACACCCAGGGCTGGAACCTCGAAACCTTGAACCTGGACATGAACGGTTCGGCGATCAAGATCGACAACCGTTGCCAGACCAGCATGCGCAACGTCTACGCCATCGGCGACCTCAGCGGCGAACCGATGCTCGCCCACCGGGCCATGGCCCAGGGCGAGATGGTTGCCGAACTGATCAGCGGCAAACACCGCGAATTCAACCCGACCGCCATTGCCGCCGTGTGTTTCACCGACCCGGAACTGGTGGTGGTCGGCAAGACCCCGGACGAGGCCAAGGCTGCGGGGCTGGACTGCATCGTGTCCAGCTTCCCGTTCGCCGCCAATGGCCGGGCGATGACACTGGAGTCCAAAAGTGGCTTCGTTCGGGTCGTGGCGCGGCGTGACAATCATCTGATTGTTGGCTGGCAGGCGGTGGGTGTGGGTGTTTCGGAGTTGTCGACCGCGTTCGGTCAGAGCCTGGAAATGGGCGCCCGACTGGAAGACATCGCCGGCACCATCCACGCGCATCCGACGCTCGGCGAGGCGGTGCAGGAAGCGGCGCTGCGTGCGTTGGGGCACGCGCTGCATCTGTAACCGCTCAACTGTGGCGAGGGAGCTTGCTCCCGCTGGGCTGCGAAGTGGCCCCAACCGCGTCACTGCGATCTGCCTGATGCACCGCAGTGTCCGGTTTTACCAGTGCTGCGCACCGGAACGGGAGCAAGCTCCCTCGCCACAGGGTTTCGAATGATGAAAGATCGGCGACAAGTTTCATGAGCTGGCTAAGAAATCTGCCAATCACCCGATAGTCCGGGCTGCGATTTAGGCCCGGAATGAAGTATTGTTGTCCCCATCCAGAAAAATGTCAGAAGCCTTGAACCGTTTCGACGGTTGTTAAGTGATAGAGGGTGTCATGGGTAACGAAAGCATCAATTGGGACAAGCTGGGTTTTGACTACATCAAGACAGACAAGCGCTATCTGTCGCACTGGCGTAATGGCGAGTGGGACAAAGGCACCCTGACCGAAGACAACGTGCTGCACATCAGCGAAGGCTCGACTGCCCTTCACTATGGCCAGCAGTGCTTCGAAGGCCTGAAGGCCTACCGTTGCAAGGACGGTTCGATCAACCTGTTCCGCCCGGACCAGAACGCCGCCCGCATGCAACGCAGCTGCGCGCGCCTGCTGATGCCGCAAGTGTCCACCGAACAGTTCATCGAAGCGTGCAAGGACGTGGTCCGCGCCAACGAGCGTTTCATTCCGCCTTACGGCACCGGCGGCGCGCTGTACCTGCGTCCGTTCGTGATCGGCGTGGGTGACAACATCGGCGTGCGTACCGCACCCGAGTTCATCTTCTCGATCTTCTGCATCCCGGTCGGCGCCTACTTCAAGGGCGGCCTGACCCCACACAACTTCCAGATCTCCAGCTACGACCGTGCCGCTCCACAAGGCACCGGCGCGGCCAAGGTCGGTGGCAACTACGCCGCCAGCCTGATGCCAGGCTCCCAAGCCAAGAAGGCGCACTTCGCCGACGCCATCTACCTGGACCCGATGACCCACACCAAAATCGAAGAAGTCGGCTCGGCCAACTTCTTCGGGATCACCCACGACAACAAGTTCGTCACCCCGAATTCCCCTTCGGTGTTGCCGGGCATCACCCGTCTGTCGTTGATCGAACTGGCCAAGACCCGTCTGGGCCTGGAAGTGGTTGAAGGTGACGTGTTCATCGACAAGCTGTCCGACTTCAAGGAAGCCGGTGCATGCGGTACTGCCGCGGTGATCACCCCGATCGGCGGCATCAGCTACAACGACAAGCTGCACGTGTTCCACAGCGAAACCGAAGTCGGCCCGGTCACCCAGAAACTCTACAAAGAGCTGACCGGTGTACAGACCGGCGACATCGAAGCGCCAGCGGGCTGGATCGTCAAGGTTTGATCTGACGCCACAGTCCGTTTGAACACAAAAGCCCGGCCATCACATTGAAGGCCGGGCTTTTTTTCGCCCGCGTTTCGTGCAAAACGCCACTAGACTTGCCACGTGCAACCGCCATCAACAGGTGCCACCACAACCATGGATAAATTCTGGCGAAAGTATCTGGCCTTGCTGGAAACCGACTTCACCACGCAGGTGTTCGACAACATCAAGAACCTGCTGGTGTGCGCCCTGCTATTCGCGGCGGGCACCAACGCGTTGCACGGCGGTCATCAGCTGTTCATGGGAATGCTCGCCTCAAACCTTGCCGGCTGGGGGTTGATTGCAATATCAGCACTGTTGATGCTGCTCAGTGTCAGCGACGGCTTGCGCCGGCTGTCCAGGTTGCCGTATCACACGGCGTTCCAGATCATCCTGGGTCTGGTTTACCTGGTGCTCGCAGTGCGGGTGGTGGAGATTGTGTGGGATTTCAGGGCGTAGCGGTCACGGCACGAGGTGTTTGCCAACTCAGCTCATCCTGAGCGATCCGGGCAAATAACCACTCTACAAAGATCCGCGTGTGCGCCGTCACGTCCGGCGCAACACCGTAGTAATAACGCGGCAACGGCATGCGCAACTCGGGTAACGGGCAGATCAGGCGTCCGCTCGAGATATGGCTGCCCAACAAAGAGGTCGGGCACAGGGCAACGCCCTGTCCATCCACTGCGGCCTGAAGCACCAGGTGCATGTGATCAAACTGCCGGGTGACCTGAGTGGCTGACTGGCTTTGACCAAAGTGCATGGCCCAATTGTGCCAGTCTTCACGGCGTGCCTTGGCGGTCAGTAACGTATGCCGACTCAGGGACGTGAGGTCTTCAAGTGGCAGGCGCTCGATCAGCGCAGGGGCCGCGACCAGCAACAGTTCGTCTTCGAACAGCGCTCGCGCCTCAATCGCCGGTGCCCAATCGTCACGACCACGGCGAATGACGATATCGAACCCGTCGCGTGCCTGATCGGGTGCCTGGGTCTGGGTGATCACCTGCGGCTTGATGCCGGGGTGCCGCGCAACGAAATCCGCCAGCCTGGGCGTCAGCCAAAGCATGGCGAAGGACGGACGTACATTGATCTTCACGGTAGGCAGCGAGGCATGCTGCTTGAGCGCAGTGGCGGCATTGGCGATCTGCGACAGCCCGGCGCTGACCTGCTCATAAAAGCGCTGGCCGGCCGGCGTCAGCACAGATTGCCGGATACGCCGCTCAAACAGCAGCACCCCCAGGTATTCCTCGAGCAATTTGATATGCCGGCTGACGGCACTGTGGCTGACATGCAGCTCTTCGGCCGCCAAGCTGAAGCTCTGATGACGAGCAGCAACGGCGAAGGCGCGAACGGCATTAAGAGGCGGTAGTGGATTCATGCGTCTAATTTAGTCACCTATGCGCTGTAATTAAAGCGTTTGTCACGCCCTCCTCGCCACGCCAATCTGCCAGCACGCAGCCAATGCCACCTGACGGAGCAAGCCATGAACAGTTACGGACTCTTTGTACTCTTCGCCACCCTGACCATTTTGAGCCCGGGACCTGGTGTGGTCCTGACCCTGTCCAACGCGGTGCGCCACGGTTGGAGGGGGGCCGTGCCGGGCATTCTGGGAATTGCGTCGGGGGCGTTTGCGGTCGCTGCCATCAGCGCCACCAGTGTTGGCCTGATACTCAGCACCTCGGCGAACGCCTTTATCGCATTGAAATACGCAGGAGCCGCCTATTTGTTGTACCTGGGCTACAAAAGCTGGCGCTCGGATCGTTTCAGCACGCTGCTTGAAACGCGCCCTTCAAGCCCGGGTTATCGCTTCCTTGAAGCGGCTTCGATGCAGCTTCTGAACCCCAAGGCGGTGTTTTTCTTTTTGGCGGTGTTCCCGCAATTCATCGACACTTCGGCGCACTTCTACAGCCAGTTCATCAAGCTGGTCGCCTCCTACGGCGTACTGGTGATCCTGGTGCATGGCAGCTATGCCTTGCTCGCCAATGCCGCCAAAGGCTGGTTGTCGAGCCCGAAAGGTTCCTGGCTGACCGCAAAAGTTTCGGGCGTGACCTTCGCCGGTTTTGGCGTGCTCATGGCCTCGGCCAGTCGCTAAGTCGCAGGACTGGCGATCGCGCGGCGCCTGTTCCCGGTGGACGTGAGTGGCGCTGTCATTCCCTGAATCGGCAGTTCAACGGCGAACCGGTGACCGAGTTCCTTTCGCCCCACCGCCGTCAACGCCAACGCCCGACTGTCCAGATCCTGCGTCACCCATTGGCGTTTGATCGCCGTTTGCAGCAACGCCGCGCCCAAGGCACCGCCCAGGTGCGGCCGACGCATGCTCCAGTCCAGGCACGGGCAGGCAAAGCGGCGGCGCAAAGTGCCGAGGTCTTTGACGTCGATGCCCAATCCTTCGAACAACGCTTCACCACTGTCGCTCAATCGATAAGCCTGCTCATCGGTTTGCAGCAACCACCCCGCGTCGATCATCCGGTCATGCAGCACCACTGCCAACGTGCCGGCCATGTGGTCGTAGCAGGTGCGGGCGAATTGCAGGCGGTCCGGGGTGCGCGGGTTGAATGTCGGCACGGCGTTCTGGCCGATCACCATCAGTGCTTCGAGTGCCTGGGCCACGCGTTTGTCCGCGAGGCTGTAATAGCGGTGACGGCCCTGAACGTGCAAACGCACCAGCGCCAGTTCCTTGAGCTTGGCCAGGTGTGCGCTGGCGGTCGAGGCGCTGACTTCGGCAACCGCCGCCAGCTCGGTGCTGGTACGGGCGTGGCCGTCCATCAGCGAGCAGAGGATTTTCGTCCGCGCAGGCTCTGCAATCGCTGCGGCCACTTGAGAGATGCCAACGTCGTGTTGCTCTGCGTTCATATTTCGCTCCCGGACGAATCAAGGCCCCTTAGGACTGGAGATAGTAGCAACACTTTTCAACCATCGATAAGGCTGCGACCCATGGACCCGATCATCGCTGCGACTCACGCCGATCCTTACCCCTACTACGCGCAACTGCGTGCCGAGGGTGGATTGGTTTTTCATCAGGGACTGAAACTGTGGGTGGCCAGCAGCGCCCGAGCGGTTGCTGCCGTGCTGGCGCATCCGGATTGCCATGTGCGGCCGGCGCATGAGCCGGTGCCCAAGGCAATTGCTCAGGGCATGGCGGGCAAAGTGTTCGGTCAGCTAATGCGGATGAACGAGGGTGAGCGGCAGCGTTGCCCGAGGGCAGCGATTGAGCCGGGGCTGACGCTGATTGATGTGAACGAAGTCAACTCACTGGTCAGCGCTCGATTGATTACCCCAGGGGCCGATGGGTTGTACGCGGCGATGTTTCGCGGGCCGGTCTGTGTAGTGGCGACGTTGCTGGGCTTTTCTCCGGCTCAGGGCCGGGCCATCAGCGAGCTGACCGCTGACTTCATCGCCTGCCTGTCACCCCTCAGCGACCAGGCCCAACTGGACGCTGCCCATGTTGCGGCAGAACAGCTGAAGGGATATTTCATCGAGCTTCTGGCTAATCCGAACAATCGAAGCACCCTGCTCGCCGGTATCCGGCTGCGCTTCGCCACCTCGACCGCCCCGGAAACCTTGATCGCCAACCTGATCGGCCTGTTCTCCCAGACCTACGAAGCCACCGCCGGGCTGATCGGCAATGCGCTGCTGGCGTTGAGCCGAAACCCGCAGATCGACCCAACTCAAGCCAACGACCTGATCGCCGAAGTGCAGCGCTTCGATCCTTCGGTACAGAACACCCGCCGCTTCGTCGCAGCGCCCTGCGAAATCGACGGCGTGAACCTGAACCCCGGCGACGTCATTCTGGTGCTGCTGGCCTCGGCCAATCGTGATCCGCTGCTCAATGACGATCCCGATACATTCCTGCTCGAACGCCCAAACCGCCGCAGCTTCACCTTCGGCGCCGGCCGTCATCAATGCCCAGGGCAGGTGCTGGCCTTGAGCATTGCCCGCGCGACGCTGACTCAGATCCTGATAATGAAACCGGCTTTGGATCGGTTGACCTGGCACTACCGCCCTTCCCTTAACGGGCGCATTCCGCTCTTTGCCTGAAAAACACCTCAAGCGTTGCGATATTCGACCGTCAGGTGAGACAACTCATGAACCGGCGCCAGACGTTCGCGGATGGCGTCGGCACTGACGCTCGCCGTAGCCACGACACTGACAATTGCGGCTCGCGCCTGGGGCCCAACTTGCCAGACATGAAGGTCACTGATGCGGACATCGTCCGTCGATTCAAGCAGCTCACGAATTTCGGCGGCGACGTGCTCGTCGGTGGCGTCGAGCAATACCGCGGCGCTATCGCGCATCAAGCCATAGGCCCATTTCGCGATAACAAGGGCTCCGACGACGCCTATCACCGGGTCCAGCCAGACCCAACCCAAATAGCGCCCGGCCAACAATGCCGCGATAGCCAGTACCGACGTCAATGCATCGGCCAGCACATGGACATACGCCGAGCGCAGGTTGTTATCGTGATGATGGTGACCGTGGTTATGGTTGTGATGATCATGGCCGTGATCCCCATGGTTGCCTGCCAGCAGCAATGCGCTGACGACATTCACCGCCAGCCCCACCACCGCAATCACCGTCGCTTCGGTGAAAGCCACGGTGATAGGTTGAAACAGCCGCAGGATCGATTCGCCGGCGATGCCGATCGACACCAGGCCCAGCACCATGGCAGAAGCAAAAGCCGCCAGATCCCCGACCTTGCCGGTACCGAAGCTGAAGCGCGAATTGTTGGCGTGTCGCCTGGCAAAACTGTAGGCCGCCGCGGCAATGCCCAAGGCCACGGCGTGGGTCGCCATATGAAAGCCGTCCGCCAGTAACGCCATGGAGCCGGTGATATAACCAGCGGCAATCTCGCCAATCATCATCACGAACGTCAGCGCCACCACCCACAACGTGCGGCGAGCATTTTCATCGTGGGCGGCCCCCAGAAACAGATGGTCGTGGGTAAAGCGCGAAGCCTGAGGTGTCAGTGTCATGGGGCAGGCCTCTATTTCGAGTAACGGCGGATGGCTTGCAACAAGTCTTCCACGCCTTCGGCGCGTGCTTCGTCGCTGAGGCCGGGACGTGCCACATGTTCACGGGCGTGGGCGTCGATGAACTGGTCCATCAGACCATTGACCGCACCGCGAATTGCCGCAACCAAGTGCAGGGTTTTGGCGCACTCGGCATCGGACTCCAACGCCCGCTCCACCGCCTGGACCTGACCGGCAATGCGCCGGACGCGATTGAGCAAATCGTCTTTGTGTTCGTGGATGTGCGACATACCTATACCCCCTACCCCTATTTAGGCGGGCATAGTTACCGATATTGCCGGGGCTGGCAAGTCGGGTTGACCGCGTCATGGCTCATCGGCTTGTATCGCGGTAATAGCGGCTGAATTGTGGCGAGGGAGCTTGCTCCCGCTCGGGTGCGCAGCAGCCGCAAAACTGGCGAGTGGAGATTCCCTGACACGCCGCATGCACAGGTTTCAGGGTCGCGGCGCAACCCAACGGGGGCAAGCCCCCTCGCCACAGATAGCAAAAACCCCGCTCTCTCCTCTCAGAAACAGCGGGGTTAATCATTTCAATTCACTCGCCCATCAATCATCCCGCGTCAGCACTTCCAGCAATTCAATCTCGAAAATCAGATTCGAATTCGGCGTAATCGCCCCCATCGAGCGCTCGCCGTAGGCCAGGTGCGCCGGCACCAGCAGCTTGCGCTTACCGCCGACCTGCATGCCCATGATTCCCTGGTCCCAGCCCTTGATTACCCGCCCGGTGCCAATCACGCATTGGAAAGGCTTGCCCCGGCTGTAGGAGGAGTCGAACTCAGTGCCGTCTTCCAGCCACCCACGATATTGGGTGGTGATCAGCGCGCCTTTGACGGCGGCTTTGCCGTCGCCCACTTCAAGGTCGATTACCTGCAACTCATCATTCATTACATTCACTCTATCTGTGCGCTTGCCCGAACGGGCTTGATGGGCGCCGTTTTCCCAGAAATGCGGGCCATTGGCAACCGTTTCGCTCTGTATCCGGCAGTGGTCGTGAACTAATATACCCGCCACCTCCCCCACGGTTCGATACGCCATGAGCGCAATTCCTCAATGAGTCAGCTCTGGACCGACGTCACCATCGGCTCGCTGACCCTTGCCCTGATCGTCGCGCTGATTTGGCGCGATCGTTCGCTGCAAAAGCAGTTGGCCGAGTGCCGTGCGCTGATCGATAGCCTCACCGAGGGACAAAGTATCCACCAGGAAGGCGACGCCGAGCGCTTCAAGCGCAGCCAATACTTCGCCCGCATCGGCACCTGGGACTGGGAGGTTGATACCGACAAGCTCTATTGGTCGGATGCAATCTATGGGATGTTCGGGTTCAAGATCGGCGAGGTGACGCCCTCCTACGCCCTGTTCTGTTCCTGTGTGCACCCGGACGACCGGGTCAAGGTCCGCGCCGGTGAATTGCGTTGCCTGGAAACCGGCGAAAACCACGACGAGGAATACCGCGTGGTCTGGCCGGACGGCAGCATCCGCTGGCTGCGGGAGACCGGCAATGTGGTCAAGAATGAGCATGACGCAACGATCAAGATGATGGGCGTGGTCCGCGACATCACCGAGGAAAAAGCCTCCGCCAGCTACCTGCAACACCTGGCCCATTACGACCCGCTGACCGGCCTGCCCAATCGCCTGGTGCTCGAAGAGCGCCTGTCCGCTGCCCTGGAACACGCCCGCCTCAGCGCCACGCGGGTGGCGCTGGTGTTTGTCGACCTCAATGGGTTCAAGGCGATCAACGACCACTACGGCCATGCGGCCGGCGACCGCGTGCTGATCACCACCGCGACACGCCTGAAGAAGATCCTGCGTTCAACCGACACCGTTGCCCGGATCGGCGGCGACGAGTTCGTGGTCATCCTCCAAGGACTTCCCCAAGGCAACAGCCTGCAAGACGAAGCCCGCAGCATCTGCCAGAAAATCTTCATCGAACTCGCACCGCCGGTGACCATCGGCAACGACCAGCGCCACATCGGCAGCAGCCTTGGGGTTGCGGTGTTCCCGGACCATGCGCCGAGCATGGACCGGTTGATTCACATTGCCGACCTGGCGATGTATGAGGCCAAGCGCAGCGGGAATAATCAGTATCGGTTGGGGAACATCAGCCCGATACGCGTACACAGCGAATAGCCTTGGGTAAACGCCGCGTCTCTGGGTCGGCAGCATTGATCCGCTTCATGCATCAATACATACCAACTATGCAATTAACATATCGATGTCCCTGCTCCACTATCCACCCCAATAAGAACCGTGCACCGCGTCCAGGCAGTGCACGTCATAAAAGCGGTGGAGTACACGTCAATGACAGCATCAATCCATTCCGGTCGCTCCCGGACCAGTGCGATTTTCCGAGTGACCTCGGGCAACTTCCTCGAGCAATTCGATTTCTTCCTTTTCGGCTTCTATGCCACGCAGATCGCTGCCGTATTTTTCCCTGCCAGCAGCGAGTTTGCGTCCCTGATGATGACGTTCGCGGTGTTCGGCGCGGGCTTCCTGATGCGTCCGTTGGGCGCCGTGATACTGGGCGCTTACATCGATGATGTGGGGCGCCGCAAAGGGCTGATCGTCACCCTGTCGATCATGGCCAGCGGTACGATTCTGATTGTGCTGGTGCCCGGATACGAAACCATCGGGCTATTCGCCCCGGCCATCGTGCTGATCGGCCGATTGCTGCAAGGCTTCTCGGCCGGTGCGGAACTGGGCGGTGTATCGGTGTACCTCGCGGAGATCGCCACTCCCGGCAACAAAGGTTTCTTCACCAGTTGGCAATCCGCGAGCCAGCAAGTGGCGATCATCGTCGCGGCGGCTTTGGGCTATGGTCTGAACCAATGGATGGCGCCGACGATGATTGCCGATTGGGGATGGCGGATTCCGTTTTTCGTCGGCTGCATGATCGTGCCTTTCATCTTCTTCCTGCGCCGTAACCTGGAAGAAACCGAAGAGTTCACCGCCCGTAAACATCGGCCAAGCATGGGCGACGTGTTCCGCACCCTGGGACAGAACTGGGTCATCGTGTTCGCCGGGATGATGATGGTCGCCCTGACCACTACCGCGTTCTATCTGATCACCGTGTACGCGCCGACCTTCGGCAAAACCGTGCTGCACCTGAATACCTCCGATGCGCTGTTGGTGACCTTGCTGGTGGGCGTTTCGAATTTTTTCTGGTTGCCGATTGGCGGCGCGCTTTCAGATCGCATCGGTCGTCGCCCGGTACTGATCGCCATGGCGTTGCTGACGTTGGCCACGGCCTACCCAGCGCTGACCTATCTGGTGCAAGCACCGAGTTTCATCAACATGCTGTTGGTGCTGCTGTGGCTGTCGTTCATTTATGGCTTGTACAACGGCGCAATGATCGCCGCACTGACGGAAATCATGCCGGTCGAGGTTCGGGTCGCAGGTTTCTCTTTGGCTTATAGCCTGGCGACGGCGGTGTTCGGCGGTTTCACACCGGCCATATCGACCTTCCTGATCCAGTACACCGGCGATAAGGCCGCACCCGGTTACTGGATGAGTTTCGCCGCGTTCTGTGCCCTGTGCGCGACGCTGTTTCTCTATCGCCGTGCCTCTGGCCGCCTGCAACCGGCCGTGTCGTGAACCACCCAACCTCTAACTGCGAGAGCTATTTGATGAAAAGGTTTTTCAACTTTACCGCCCTGGCCCTGGTGGCCAGTCTCGGTCTGAGTTCGATCGCCCAGGCTGAAGAAATCCGCGTAATGACGTCCGGTGGTTTCACGGCGGCCTACAAAATCCTCGGTCCGAAATTCGCCGAGTCTAGCGGCAACACCCTGGACACCGCCCTCGGTCCATCCATGGGAAAGGCCCCGGAAGCGATTCCCAATCGTCTGGCCCGCGGTGAGAAAGCCGACGTGGTCATCATGGTCGGCTATGCCCTCGACGACCTGATCAAGCAAGGCAAAGTCGATCCCGCTTCACGGGTCGAACTGGCGGATTCGCGGATCGGCATGGTGGTGCGTGAAGGTGCGCCGAAGCCGGACATCAGCTCGGTGGAAGGCCTGAAAAAAACCCTGCTCGACGCCAAGTCAGTCGCCTACTCCGACAGTGCCAGCGGCGTGTATATCGAGGATCAACTGTTCAAGCGTCTGGGCATCGAAAACCAGCTCAAACCCAAATCGAAGATGATCCCGAAAATCCCGGTGGGCTCGGTGGTTGCCACCGGCGATTATCAACTGGGCTTCCAGCAGGTCAGCGAATTGCTACCGGTGCCTGGGGTGAGTTTTGTGGCGAAAATTCCGGAATCGGTGCAATCGGTCACCCGTTTCGCCGCCGGTATTCCGGTCAATGCGCAACACCCGGCCGAGGCCAAGGCGCTGCTTGAGTACCTGGCCTCCAGCGCAGCCCAGCCGGACGTAAAAGCGACGGGGCTGGACTCAGTCAGCCACTGACCGAAGGTTGCTGGACTTTCATTTCCACCACCAGGCGCTCCAACGCCAATGCCGCCGGGGTTAACGTACGACCCCGGCGCTTGATCAACCCGACATTGCGCATCACCTGCGGATCGGTCAACGGTACCCGCGTCAGAATCGGGTGGTCCGCCGCCGGCATCGCCATCAACGGCACGGCAGCCACGCCCAACCCGGCCTCCACCAGACCGATCATGGTCGTCACATGACGGGTTTCGCAGATGCTCGGCCGCTGCGGCACCACGCCAGCCAGCGCTTGATCCAGCAAAAAGCGATTGCCCGAAGTCTTGTCCAGCGAGATGTAATCCTGCTGATAAAACTCATCCCATGTCACGCTGCTGCGTCCTGCAAGGGGGTGATCTCGTCTGCACGCCACCACATAACCTTCCTGCACCAGCGGCTCGAATTCGACTTCGGCCTCCAGGGTGCCCATGAAGCTCAAGCCGAAGTCCGCTTCACCGTTGACCACGGCACTCAATACCTCGTGAGCACTGGAGTCGAGCACCTTGACCTTGATCCGCGGAAATTGCCGATGGTAGTGGGCGATCACACGCGGCATGAAGTAGTACGCCGCCGACGGCACACAGGCGACGGTGACATGCCCGAGCCGGGTCGAGGCGACTTCGCTGATGCCCAGTAGCGCCACGTCCAGGTCATCCAGCAGGCGTTCGACGCTGGGCATGAAACCACGCCCGGCCTGAGTCAGGCTGACCCGGCGAGTCGTGCGTTCGAACAATTTCACGCCCAGAGCGTCTTCGAGCTTTTCGATCCGCCGGCTGAGGGCTGGTTGGGAGATGCGTACGGTGTCCGCAGCCTTGCGAAAGCTGCCCTGCTCCACCACGGCGCGAAAGGCTTGCAGATCGTTAAGGTCGAAGTTGATGGTCATGGTGCGCACTCGGGAACGAACAGATTGATCAGCTTATCCTATGAATGTCACTAATTGATGCTAAATGTTACGACATCTTGGGTGCCTGCAAAACTGCCATCGCGAGGCCCAAACATTTTCGTTCATGGCTGACGCATCCGGCTCCAGCCTTTATCCTTATCGCCCCCGCCGTATCGAGTTTTTGGAGTTTCGCATGCCCCATGAAGGCAACCTGTTACAAGCCGCTGTCGTCTTTTTGTTCGCGGCGGTGCTCGCCGTTCCCTTGGCCAAGCGCCTGCAACTGGGGGCGGTGCTCGGCTATCTGTTTGCCGGGGTGATCATCGGGCCGTCGGTGCTGGGTTTGATCGGTAATCCACAAAGCGTCAGCCACATCTCCGAACTCGGGGTGGTGTTGTTGCTGTTCATCATCGGCCTCGAGCTGTCGCCGCGACGTTTGTGGGTGATGCGCAAATCGGTGTTCGGCGTGGGCCTTGCGCAGGTGCTGTTGACCGGTTCGGTGATTGGTGTGCTGGCGTTGTTCGTGTTCGGCCAGTCCCTGAACAGTGCCATCGTGTTGGGCCTCGGCCTGGCGTTGTCGTCCACCGCGTTTGGCTTGCAAAGCCTGGCCGAGCGCAAGGAGCTGACCAGCCCCCATGGGCGGTTGGCGTTCGCGATTTTACTGTTCCAGGACATCGCCGCGATCCCTTTGATCGCGATGGTGCCGTTGCTGGCCGGCGGTGATCACACCAGCAGCGCGGCCGAAGATTTGAACCATGGCTTGCGGGTGCTGGGCAGCATCGCGGTGGTGGTGATCGGCGGGCGTTATCTGTTGCGCCCGGTGTTTCGCGTGGTGGCCAAGACTGGTCTGCCGGAGGTGTCCACCGCCACCGCATTGCTGGTAGTGATCGGCACGGCGTGGCTGATGGATCTGGTGGGCGTGTCCATGGCACTCGGCGCGTTCCTCGCCGGTTTGCTGCTGGCGGACTCCGAATACCGTCACGAACTGGAAGCGCAGATCGAACCGTTCAAGGGCCTGCTGCTGGGGCTGTTTTTCATCAGCGTCGGCATGGGTGCCAACTTGAGTCTGCTGCTCAGTGCGCCGGTCGTGGTGCTGGGGCTGACCCTGCTGCTGATCGCCATCAAGCTGCCGCTGCTGTTTGTGGTCGGTCGACTGGCCGGAGGGTTGGGCAAGGTTAATGCGATTCGTCTGGGGATCGTGCTGGCGGCCGGTGGTGAGTTTGCCTTCGTGGTGTTCAAGATCGGTCGGGACCAGGGCTTGTTCGAGCCGCGCCTGTACGACTTGCTGGTGTTGACCATCACCCTGTCGATGGCGCTGACGCCGCTGTTGCTGCTCGCCTGCGCACGCCTGGTCAAACCCAAGGTGCAACCGGTGGAGGTGCCACAGAAGTTCCGTGAAATCGACGCCGATACGCCCCGCGTGGTCATTGCCGGCATGGGCCGTATGGGGCAGATCGTGGCGCGGATTCTGCGGGCGCAGAACATCAAGTTCATCGCCCTCGACACCTCGGTGGAAACCATCGAACTGTCCCGCAGCTTCGGCGGCGTGCCGGTGTTCTACGGCGACCCGATGCGCCCGGAAATCCTCAGCGCGGCCAAGGTCGAGCAAGCGGAGTTCTTTGTGATCGCCACCGATGATCCGGACACCAACATCAAGACGGCCGAGGTGGTGCACAAGCTGTATCCGCACATCAAGATCATCGCCCGTGCCCGTAACCGTCAGCATGTGCACCGGTTGGTGGATGTCGGGGCGCAGGCGGTGCGGGAGACCTATTACTCCAGCCTGGAAATGACCCGGCGCACCCTCGTTGGACTGGGGCTGACCCAAGCCCAGGCGGATGCGCGGATCAAGCGCTTTACCCATCACGACGAACAGGTGCTGGAGGCTCAGCACGCGGTGTATGACGATGCGGCCAAGGTGATGCAGACGGCGCAGGAAGCGCGGGCGGAACTGGCGAAGTTGTTTGAATCTGATCAGCTGGAAGAGCAAGCGGGCAAGGTTTGAGGTGACAGTGATGACTTCATCGCGAGCAAGCTCGCGATGAACGATAACGCAGTGTTCGAGGCAGCCCGAACGTCCAGGGAAACTTATCGCTGACGCTCGTTGACACCCGCACCAAAGCCCTTGGGCAGCATGCGCGTGAGCGTGTTGTCGCGAACCCAGTAGTGATGGACCAACCCCGCCGCCGCGTGCAAACCGATCAGCCAGTAGCCGGCACTGCCGAGCCACTCATGCCAATGTTTGAATTGCTTGGCCAGCACGGGATCAACCGCCACCGGCGCCGGCAGGAAGAAATCGAAATACGGCATTGGCTTGCCACCGGCGGCCAGCATCAACCAGGCCAATAGCGGTGTTGCAATCATCAGCACATACAGCGCCAGGTGCATTAGGTGCGAGACGCCGGTCTGCCAGGTTGACAGGGCCGGGGTAATCGGTGGCCGGGGCGTGAGACGCCCGAGCAGGCGGACCCAGACCAACGCAAAAATGCTCAATCCGAATAAGCCGTGAAGCCCCAGGAAAAGGCCCCTCGAATCACTTCCACGGGGCAGTAGCCCTTTGATCTCGATGCAGCCATAAACGCCGACGAACAGCGCCAACATCAGCCAGTGCAAGGTGATCGAGAGTTTTCCATACCGGTGTACTGCTGAATCTCGGGTCATACAGAGCCTCTTGAAGATCGGTGGCGGCTGCCGACTCATTTCGTGCAGCCTGGATCCGGTTTCGTCGAACCGACCGGCGCCACCCTGCCTGTCCAGTCTTAAGACAATCTGAAGATAACCTTCAGACTTCGTTAAGAATCGCCTTTGATACTCCCCCCAAACTGACTCGGGGAGGCGTTCTTACCCATGCACGATTTTGACTGGAACATTCCTCTGCCCCTGCACTTCGGTCAAGCCGAATCCTCGCAGATGAGTCTGGCCAGGGCCTTGCCGGACGATACCCAGCGACCCGTCTTCGAAGCTTTTATCCAGCAGCGTTTTCGCAAGGCCCATGGCGCCGATATCCGCCATTTCATGCCGCAACTGTTCGGCATGAGCGATGAGTCCGGCACGCTGTGTGCGGTAGCCGGCTTACGACTGGCCAGTACCGAACCCTTATTTCTGGAGCGTTACCTGGACGAGGCGATCGATACGCTGATCAGCGCCGCTGCTGGCCAACCCGTGGACCGGGCCGGCATTGTCGAGGTCGGTAACCTGGCCGCCAGCGATACCGGCAGCGCGCGACTGAGCATCATCGCCATCACCTACCTGTTGGCCATGGGCGGGCTGGAATGGGTGGCGTTCACCGGCAATATCGGGCTGGTGAACAGTTTCCATCGCCTGGGCTTGAAGCCGGTGACGCTGTGTGCCGCCGACCCCGAGCGGCTGGGAGAGGACCGTCACCACTGGGGCAGTTATTACGAGAGCCAGCCATGGGTGCACGTCGGCAACATCCGCGCCGGTTTCATTCATCTGCGCAACATCGGCCTGTTCAATCGCCTGGGGCTGCCAACCTCCCTTGAGGAGTCCAGCCATGTCGCCTGAAATGGAGCGTTTCAAACAAACCCTGCGCCATCACGCCGAACACAAAGGCAACGCCGTCGCTCTGTGGGGCGATCAGTTGAAACTCGACTACGCCACGCTGTACGCCGAGGTCACGGATCGCCAACAGCGTCTTCGTGATGAGCACGTCAAAGTGGTCGCGCTGGCTCTGGACAACGGTACCGAGGCGATGCTCTGGGACCTGGCCATCCTGTTCGAAGGCCTGACCTGCCTGACGTTGCCGCCCTTCTTCAGCCCGGCACAACGCATTCATTGCCTGCAACAGAGCCAGGCCGAACGGGTGATTGCCGAGCCGGAACTGGACGCCGAACTGCAAGGGGCCGGCTATGAACACACAGGCGAATTCTGGCGTCGTTCCTTCAGCGGCCCGAACCTCATCCCCGAAGGCACCGCCAAACTCACCTTCACTTCCGGCACCACCGGCACACCCAAAGGTGTATGCCTGAGCGCCGAAAGCCTTTTGCGAGTGGCCCGTGAACTGGATCAGGCGAGCAAGCCCACCCATCCGCGACATCACCTGGCACTGCTGCCCCTGGCGATTCTGCTGGAAAACCTCGGCTGTTATGCCGCGCTGTATGCCGGCGCGACCCTGAGCGTGCCGAGCCAGAAAACCCTGGGCATTCAGGGGGCCAGCGGTGTCGATGTGCCGCGCTTGTTGGGGTGTCTGGCCTCCCGCGCGCCCGAGAGCTTGATCCTGGTGCCACAGTTGCTGCTGATGCTGGTCAGCGCCGCCGAGCAAAAGGCGTTCACCCCCCAATCGTTGCGTTTTGCCGCCGTGGGCGGTGCGCGGGTTTCCGAAGAGCTGCTGCACCGTGCCCAACGCATCGGCATGCCGGTGTACGAGGGTTACGGGTTGTCGGAGTGCGCGTCGGTGGTGTGCCTCAATCGCCCCGGAGCACACCGCCCCGGCAGCGTCGGCCGGCCCCTGCCCCATGTCGGGATTCGCCTGGCCGACGATGGCGAAGTGCTGGTCAAGGGCTCGACCCTGCTCGGCTATCTGGGGCAAGCACCCTACCACGATGAATGGTGGCCGACCGGCGATCTCGGCGAGTTCGACCCGGAAGGCTTTCTCTACCTCAACGGGCGCAAGAAACATCAGTTCATCACCAGTTTCGGCCGCAACGTCAACCCGGAATGGGTCGAGGCCGAACTCACCCAGCGTCGCCACATCGCTCAGGCGTTCGTCTACGGCGAAGCGATGCCGAGCAACCACGCCCTGCTCTGGCCCCATCGACCGGACTGCACCGATGAAGAGCTGGCTACCGCCGTGGCCCAGGCCAATGAGGCCTTGCCCGATTACGCTCAGGTTCATCACTGGACCCGTCTCGATCAACCCTTCACCCCCGCCAACGGCCTGCTGACCGCCAATGGCCGACCGCGCCGCGATGCCATTGTCGAGCGTTACCGGGCGCTGCTCACTGAATCCGTTTTCCCCGAGGTATCTGCACCATGAGTTTTTTCGACACTCTGCAAGAAGCCACCCAGCAGGAACGCCACGAGTTGTTCAACCTGCCGATCATCCTCGATGCCCTTGAGGGCAACGTGAGCCTGGACAGCTACCGCGCCTTCCTCGCCCAGGCCTACTATCACGTGCGCCATACCGTACCGTTGATGATGGCATGCGGCGCACGTCTGCCGCAGCGCCTGGAATGGTTGCGCAAAGCGGTGTGCGAGTACATCGAGGACGAATACGGCCATGAACAATGGGTACTCGATGACATCGCGGCCTGTGGCGGTGACAAAGACGCCGTGCGTGACGGCCGTCCATCGCTGCCAATCGAGTTGATGATCAGCTTCCTCTACGACCTGATTGCCCGGGACAACCCGGTGGGCCTGTTCGGCATGGTCAACGTGCTGGAAGGCACCAGCATTGCTCTGGCCACCCACGCGGCCGGCAGCATCCGCGAACGCCTGGCGCTGCCGGAGACCGCCTTCAGCTACCTGAGCTCCCACGGCTCACTGGATATCGAACACATGCAGACCTACCGCCGCTTGATGAACCTGCTCGAAGACCCGGCCGACCAGGCTGCGGTGATTCATGCCTCGAAGGTCGTGTACACGCTCTACACCGACATGTTCCGTGGCCTGCCGCGCGATGGGGAGAATCTGCATGCGCCCGTCTGAGGCTCGCGTGGTATTGACCGGCGCCAGTGGCGGCATCGGCCTGGCCATCGCCGGCACCCTGTGTGCCAGTGGTGCACACGTATTGGCCGTGGCCCGGCATCGAGAGTCGCTGGAGCCCTTGCTTGAGCGCTACCCGGAGCAGTTGCGCTGGGTCGGGGCGGACCTGACCCTGCCCGACGACCGGCGCAAAGTGCTGGCGGCGGCCGAGGCCATCGGCGGCATCAACCTGCTGATCAATGCCGCAGGCGTCAATCACTTCGCCATGCTCGAACAGCTCGATGACAGCGAGATCAACGCCATGCTCGCGGTGAACGTCGGCGCGCCGATCAGCCTGACCAAGTTATTGCTGCCGCTGCTCAAGCAGGCCGAGAGTGCCATGGTGGTGAACGTCGGTTCGACCTACGGCTCCATCGGCTACCCCGGTTACGCCAGCTATTGCGCCACCAAGTTTGCCCTGCGCGGTTTCTCCGAAGCCCTGCGCCGGGAACTGGCCGATACCCGGATCAACGTGCTCTACGTCGCCCCCCGGGCGACCCGCACCAGCATGAACAGTGCGGCGGCCCAAGCGCTGAACGATGCGCTCAAAGCCAATGTCGACGACCCGCAAACCGTTGCCTCGGCGGTCATCCACGCCATTGCCGGTGACCGTCGCGACTTGTACCTGGGCTGGCCGGAACGCTTTTTCGTGCGCCTGAACAGTCTGTTGCCGCATCTGGTGGACCGTGGCTTGCGCAAGCAATTGCCGCTGATCCGTCGCCTGAGTCAGAAGACCGATAAAGAGAGCCTCAAACCATGAAGAAAATTCTCGCCTGCTTGCTGTTCGGGGTACTGAGCCAAAGCGTCTGGGCGCTGGACGCCGCCGATCAGCAGCGCCTCAATGCCATTCAACAAAGCTGGGCGCACATCCAGTACGAATTGCCCGCCGAACAGCGCAGCGCCGCCTTCGAAAAACTCGCAGCCCAGGCCTCGACGTTCACCCGGGAACGCCAATCCCTGGCCGAAGCGTGGATCTGGTCCGGTATCGTCACCAGCAGTTGGGCCGGCGCCCAGGGTGGCCTCGGTGCCCTGAGCAAGGCCAAGGCGGCCAAAGTCGATCTGGAAAAAGCCCTGGCCATCGATCCCAAGGCCCTGCAAGGCTCGGCCTACACCAGCCTCGCGGCGCTGTATGATCGGGTGCCCGGCTGGCCTATCGGTTTCGGCGACGCCGACAAGGCCGAAAAACTGTTGAAGCAGGCCCTGGACCTTAACCCGACCGGCATCGACAGTCTGTACTTCTGGGGCGATCACCTTTACCGTCAAAAGCGCTATGGTGAAGCCAAGCAAGCACTGCAAAAAGCCCTGCAAGCAGCGCCCCGCCCTGGCCGGGAAAGCGCCGACGCCGGACGGCGCAAAGAGATCGAAGCGTTACTGGTGGACGTGAACAAAAAACTCAACTGACAGGAGTCCGCGTGCGTTTATTACTGATCGAGGATGACGTAGCCCTTGGCGAGGGCATTCATCAGGCCCTGGGCCGTGAGGGTTACACCGTCGACTGGCTGCAGGACGGCAGCAACGCCTTGCATTCACTGCTCAGCGAAACCTTCGATGTGGCCGTGCTCGACCTCGGCCTGCCGCGCATGGACGGTCTGGAAGTGTTGCGCCGCTTGCGTGACAGCGGCTCGAACCTGCCGGTGCTGATCCTCACCTCCCGGGATGCCACTGAAGACCGCATCGCCGGGCTGGATGCCGGCGCCGACGATTACCTGGTTAAACCCTTCGATCTGGCCGAACTCAAGGCTCGCCTGCGAGCTTTGTTGCGCCGCAGTGCCGGTCGCGCGCAAGTGCTGATCGAACACGCTGGCATCTGCCTGAACCCCGGCACCCAGCAAGTCAGCTATCAGGGCGAACCGGTGGCGCTAACGCCCAAGGAATATCAACTGCTCCATGAATTGCTCTCGCCTCCGGGCCGGGTCATGACCCGCGATCACCTGATGCAACTGCTTTACGGCTGGAACGAAGAAGCCGAAAGCAACACCCTGGAAGTGCACATCCATCACTTGCGCAAGAAGTTCTCCACCGACCTGATCCGCACCATTCGTGGAGTGGGTTATCTGGTGGAGGAGCGTCGATGACTTCGATCCGGCGTCGTACCCTGACGCTGATCATCGGCCTGATGCTGACGGGGTTGGCAATCCTCAGCGTGTTCAACCTGCACGACAGCAATCACGAAATCGCCGAAGTCTACGACGCCCAACTGGCGCAGAACGCCCGGCTGCTGCAGGGTGTGATGCGCATGCCGCTGGCCAGCCATGAACACGCCGAGCTGTATCAAGCGTTCAACAAGGCCTTGAGTGAAGCGGTGCCGGGCGTCGATGGTCACCCCTATGAAGGCAAAATTGCCTTTCAGGTGTGGAATAGCAAAGGCGAAGTGCTGGTGCACACCGCCAGCGCCCCCTCCTTCACCGTGCCGCCGACGACACATGGTTTCAGCGATGTGGTGGATTTGAGCAGCCGTCATTGGCGGGTGTTCGTGCTCGAAGACAAAGAGAATGACCTGCGCATCTGGGTCGGTGAACGGGACGACGTGCGTGCAGACCTGGTCGACCGGATCGTGCGTCACACCCTGTGGCCCAATGTGCTTGGCAGCCTGATGCTGGCGGCCATGGTCTGGCTGGCCATTGGCTGGGGGCTCAAACCCCTGGCCGATATGGCGGCAACGTTGCGGGCACGGCACAGCGGTTCTCTGGAGCCGTTGCAACTGACCCCGTTGCCCAGCGAACTGGAACCGATGCAAGCGGCGCTCAATCGGATGCTCGCGCAAATTCAAGAGGTGCTTGGCCGTGAGCGGCGCTTCATCGCCGACGCCGCCCACGAATTACGTACGCCACTGGCCGTGTTGCGGGTGCATGCGCAAAACCTGCTGGAAGCCGGCACGGAACAGGAGCGTCGTGAGTCCCTGGCGTTTCTGATTGCCGGGGTCGACCGCGCCAGCCGTCTGGTCAATCAATTGCTGACCATGGCCCGTCTCGAACCCAAGGCCGTGACGCCGGTGCTGCACAGCATCGACCTGAGTGAAACCGTGCGCGCCAGCCTGGCCCAGCTCACACCCTGGCTGCTGAGCAGGAACCTGGAACTGGCTTTCGACGCCGAGGACCGGCCTTTCAAAGTCCTCGCCGACGCCGGCACCATCGACATCGCCCTGAACAACCTGGTCACCAACGCGGCGAATTTTTCGCCGGAGCATGGCGTCATCACCGTGCAATTGAGCCAGGATGACGGGTTCTACAACTTGAGCGTCCAGGACCAGGGACCGGGCATCGACGAAGCGGATCGCGCACGATTGTTCGAACGCTTTTACAGCCGTGGAAACACCGGTGGCGCAGGCTTGGGACTGGCCATCGTCAACACCATCGCGACGCAGCTGGGTGGGCGGATTACCCTGGTCAATCCGCCAGAAGGCGGGTTGCGGGCGACGCTGTCCATTCCTGTTGACCAGCACCATTGAACACTCTGTGGCGAGGGAGCTTGCTCCCGCTGGTCTACGTAGCGGCCCCAAAATCTGAACAATCACCGATTTTTGTGAGTGCTACGCACTCAAGCGGGAGCAAGCTCCCTCGCCACAGGTTTCTCACTGACTCAAGATTCCATTACCCGAGCGAGGCTAGCCCGCGAAGAACGATAACGCGGTGTGCCAGACCTGACGCCTTCGCAGGCAAGTCGGATCGCCGCACCGCTCGTTCCTACAAAGGAATGGAACCTCGCAGCAGAGCCTGCTCACGCTCACACAACTCCACCACGTAATCCCACAACACCCGCAGCCGCACCGATTTGTGCAGCTCGCGCCGCGTACTGATCCAATAACTGCGCTGGATGCTTTCGTCCGGCAGCAACGGCACCAGTTCAGGATCGGCGCTGGCCATGTAGCACGGCAGCACGGCGATCCCCAGGCCCGAGCGTGCGGCCTGTTGTTGGGCGATGACGCTGGTGCTGTGAAACACCACCTGTGGATTGCGGCAGAAGCTGTTGAGGAACATCAGTTCCTGGCTGAATAACAAGTCGTCGACGTAGCCGATCCACGCGTGGCGGCCGAGGTCTTCGCGGCTGCGCAGCGGTGGCGAGCGGTCCAGATAGGCTTGGCTGGCGTAGAGCGCCAGTCGATAGTCGGTGAGTTTGCGGGTGACCAGCATGTCGGCGGCCGGGCGTTCCAGGTGAATGCTGATCTCCGCTTCACGGTTGAGGATGCTGACGAAGCGCGGCACCGCCACCAGCTCCACTTCCAGCCCCGGGTAGCGTTCGAACAAGCCGTTCATGCGGCTGGCGAGGAACATGATGCCCAGCCCCTCCGTCACCCCGACGCGGATCTTGCCCAGCGGCGCGGTGGATTGGGTGATTTCTTCCTGGGCCAGCAACGCGACGTTTTCCATGGCCTCGGCATGCTTGAGCAGCGCTTCGCCGGCCGGGGTCAATTCGTAGCCTTGGGCATGCTGGACGAACAGCGCGGTGCCGAGGCTTTTTTCGATGGCCTCGATGTGCCGGGCCACGGTGGCGTGGGTAGTGTTCAAGCGGCGGGCGGCGGTCAGCAAGCGGCCGCTGCGCTGCAATTCGAGAAAAAACCGCAGGTCATTCCAGTCGAACATGAACCATCCTTGACGTTATGCCGTTAATAACGCTGTTTAAAAACGCACAGCAGCTGCGCAAAAACTAACATTCTTTTAACGAAAGCTAACAACTAGGATGACCGACAACAAGAACAACAATACGAGGTAAGGGATGCAGACTTCCCTTGATGAATACGACTACATCGTGGTCGGCGCCGGCCCTGCCGGGTGTTTGCTGGCCAATCGACTGTCGGCCAACCCGCAACACCGCGTGTTGCTGCTCGAAGCCGGCGGCCGCGACAACTACCCGTGGATTCACATCCCCGTGGGTTACCTGTTCTGCATCGGCAACCCGCGCACCGACTGGTGTTTCAAGACCGAGTCGCAACCGGGCCTGCAAGGCCGCGCCCTGAGCTACCCGCGCGGCAAGGTGCTCGGCGGCTGTTCCTCGATCAACGGCATGATCTACATGCGCGGCCAGGCCGGCGACTACGATGGCTGGGCGGCCGAGGGTAATCCTGGGTGGGGCTGGCAAGACGTGCTGCCGCTGTTCAAACAGAGCGAAAACCATTTTGCCGGCGATTCGGAGTTTCACGGCGCCGCTGGCGAATGGCGGATCGAGCGGCAACGTCTGTCGTGGCCGATTCTCGATGCCTTCCGCACTGCTGCCGAACAAAGCGGCATTGCCAGCATCGATGACTTCAACCAGGGCGACAACGAAGGCTGCGGCTATTTCCAGGTCAACCAGAAAGCCGGGGTGCGCTGGAACGCGGCCAAGGCGTTTCTCAAACCGGTCCGTCACCGCACCAACCTCACGGTGCTGACTGATGTTGAAGTCGACCGCGTGCTGCTGGAAAACGGCCGTGCCTCGGCGATCAGCGCCCGTTGGCAAGATAAGGCGAAAACCTTCAAGGCGCGTAAGGAAATCATCCTGTGTGCCGGCTCCGTCGGTTCACCCGGCATCCTCCAGCGTTCCGGCATCGGCCCTCGCCCGCTGCTGCAACAACTCGGCATCGGCGTTGCCCATGAACTGCCCGGCGTGGGCGGCAACCTGCAGGATCACCTGCAACTGCGGCTGATCTACAAACTGGAAAACGCCCGCACCCTGAACCAGATCGCCGGCACGCTGTGGGGCAAGATGGGCATGGGCCTGCGTTATCTGTATGACCGCAGCGGCCCATTGTCCATGGCCCCAAGCCAACTCGGCGCCTTCGCCCGTTCGGGGCCGGAACAGACCTCGGCGAACCTCGAATACCACGTGCAACCCCTGTCGCTGGAGCGCTTTGGCGAACCGCTGCACGCCTTCCCCGCCTTCACCGCGTCGGTCTGCGATCTGCGCCCGCAAAGCCGTGGGCGCATAGACATTTGCTCCGCCGACCCGCGGGAAGCTCCGCTGATTCAGCCCAATTACCTGAGCCATCCCGAAGACTTGCGCGTGGCAGCCGACGCCATCCGCCTGACCCGCCGCATCGTTCGCGCCCCCGCCCTGCAAGCGTTCAAACCGGTGGAATACCTGCCCGGCGACAGTTTGCAGAGCGAAGAGCAATTGCACGAAGCCGCCGCCCGCATCGGCACCACCATTTTCCACCCGGTGGGCACCTGCCGGATGGGCAACGACGCGGAAGCAGTAGTCGACGCTGAGCTGCGCGTGCATGGAATCCCCGGCCTGCGCATCGCCGACGCCTCGATCATGCCGCGCATCACCTCGGGCAACACCTGCTCGCCGACATTGATGATCGCCGAGAAAGCCGCGCAACTGATCCTCGAAACAACCGCAAGGAGTTTTGCCCCTGACGAAAAAGCACTGACCGCAGTCTCTTGAGCAAAGGAATAGCGGCACCCGCCCACAAGGCTGGCGTCGACAGTGGAACAACAAAAACAATCACTGTGAGGGATACCGATATGTCAGAACATGTTCAGCCCCTGGAAGCCGTCCGCAGCGCGGGCACCAGTCAGGAAACCCAGAAAGTCATCTTCGCCTCGTCCCTGGGGACGGTGTTCGAGTGGTACGACTTTTTCCTCTACGGCGCCCTCGCGGCGGTCATCAGCAAACAGTTCTTCGCCGGGGTCAACGACACCACGGCGTTCATTTTCGCGCTGATGGCCTTCGCCGCCGGCTTCATCGTGCGCCCGTTCGGTGCGTTGGTGTTCGGACGGTTGGGGGACATGATCGGGCGTAAATACACGTTCCTCGCGACCATCGTCCTCATGGGTCTGGCGACTTTCTGCGTCGGTTTGCTGCCGACTTACGCGAGCATCGGCATCGCCGCGCCGATCATCCTCGTGGTGCTGCGCATGCTCCAGGGGCTGGCGCTGGGTGGTGAGTACGGCGGCGCTGCCACTTACGTCGCCGAACACGCACCGATCGGCAAGCGCGGCTTCCACACCAGCTGGATTCAATCCACCGCCACCCTCGGCTTGCTGCTGTCGCTGCTGGTGGTGCTCGGCTGCCGTTACTTCACCGGCGACCAGTTCGAAGTCTGGGGCTGGCGTATTCCGTTTCTGTTTTCGATCGTGCTGCTGGGCATTTCCACCTGGATTCGCCTGAGCCTGCACGAGTCGCCTGCGTTCGTGAAAATGAAAGAGGAAGGCAAACTCTGCAAGTCGCCGCTGCGCGACTCCTTCGGCAAATGGGAAAACCTTAAAGTGGTGCTGATCGCCCTGTTCAGCATCAACGCCGGGCAAGCGGTGACCTTCTATGCCGCGCAGTTCTACGTGCTGTTCTTCCTCACGCAGTTCCTGAAAATGGACCCGGCCCTGGCCAACAGTCTGCTGATTGTCAGCGTGATCATTGGCGCGCCGTTCTTCATCTTTTTTGGCTGGCTGTCGGACAAGGTCGGACGCAAACCCGTGCTGATGATCGGCCTGCTGCTGGCGACTGCACTGTACTTTCCGATCTTCAAGTCCATCGCCCACTACGCCAACCCGGCCATCGACCAGGCCAGCCGTCAGGCACCTATCACCGTGCTGGCCGACCCGGCCACCTGCACCTTCCAGTTCGACCCGGTGGGCAAGGCGAAATTTGATAGCCCGTGCGACAAGGTCAAAACCTTCCTGGTCAAACAGGGCCTGCCCTACAGCAGCGAAGCGGCCCCGACCGGCAGCGGTGTGCAGGTGAGCGTCGGTGACGTGAAGCTCGACGGCTTTGACGAAGCGGCCCTGCGTGGCGCAGTGACCCTGGCCGGGTATCCGTCAAAAGCCGACATCCAGCTGATCAATAAACCGATGATCGTGGTGTTGATCGTCGCGCTGATCATCATCTCCGCCATGTGCTACGGCCCGCTGGCGGCGCTGATGGTCGAACTGTTCCCGACCCGCATTCGCTACACCTCGATGTCCCTGCCCTATCACATCGGCAACGGCTGGTTTGGTGGTTTCCTGCCGACGGTGTCGTTTGCCCTGGTGGTGTACACCGGGGATATTTTCTACGGGCTGTGGTACCCGGTGGTGATTACCGGGGTGAGCCTGGTGGTGGGGATGATGTGTTTGCGGGAGACGAAAAACGTGGACCTCGATAAAAACTGAGCGCTAACGGGAGGTTAGTTTGTGGCGAGGGGGCAAGCCCCCTCGCCACAAAATGTTTTCTGCACATCAGGTCTTGAGCACCTCAAACGTCACTTCGTCAGGATAGAACGCCACATACCCGCCAATCTGCGCAACCGACACCTTGGGGTGCTCATAACTCCATACCGCATTGGCACCTTCATGCCCGGGGATCTGCAGGCTGTAATAGCTGGCATCGCCCTTGTACGGGCAATAGCTGGTGTGGTCGGTGCGGGCGAAATACTGTTCGGCGATGTCCTCCCGCGGGATGTAGTACACCGGAGGATAATTGGTCTCATGCATGACCAGCGCCCGAGTGGACGACGCCACTTGAATGCCATGGAACTTCACCACCACGCAGCCGGGTTGGGGGACGATGGAGATGGGACTACCGGCACCTGGGACTTTCATGAAAGGGCTCCTCCCTTGCTGTTCGCTGTAACCGCGATCCATCAGATATACCTCATGTTCCGGGATCACGGCGGTTGCACAGCCAAACGGCAGCAACGCCTTCGCCGCAAGCGCCAACGCCTTGGGACCAGCTACTTGCCATCCTCGATTTTGTATTCGTGCGGTGTCCAATACCTGCCCTTTGGAGGTTGCACATTGTTCTTGGTGTAGTAGTCGTACCAAAACATCGCCGTCGCCCAGATGGCTTCCGGGCTCGACGCCCGGGTTTCGAGCCCTGGAGTCAGATCCAGCCCTGCGCTGGCGTAGAGGGTTTCCAGCATGCAGGCCGACGGCAATCCAATCCCGTCATGTATCGGGTTCGGGGTGCGCGCCACGCCCCAAGAAAAAGCGAGCCAGCGCAATACGTTCTCCAGCGCATCTACGTAGGCGCGTCCTTTCTCGAATTGGTCGAGTTTGCTCAAAACTTCTTTCTGCGATTTGGGTAACGCAATGACTGCAATGTTTTTCCAGTGATCGGGGTCTTCCAGGTGCTGGAGAGGCGTCTCGACCACGCCGTTTCGCTCGGACGCAAACATGCCGGTTTCCGGTTGGAACAAGGGAACATGGAGAATGCTGGACTGTGCAATGCCTTTAGGTGAAACCTTGAGAAACGCCGAGGTGGACCAATAAGACGGCAACATGTCGAAGCGCAGGTGCGACTGACCGAGTCTCAGGCGCCACCCCAACGTATCGGTGGCCCCCAGCAACAACACATAGGATTGATCTGTGTTTTTTTTGTCGGCCAGTTCGTTGATAGCCCTGTCAATCCATTTAACATTGTCTTCTTTACCCTTGCGCCGTAGTTTTTGTATCTCGGGGTTGGATTTGGATACGGTTGTATATTTGGCGAGCATGACTCTTCTCCAGCATCAATGGCTTTATGTATTGAGCAAGGTAAATGGACCGGCTTTAGTGGCAGGCGAAGCGGGTGCGGTGACGGGGTGATACGTGACGTTCAGTTCCACGCCAAGCCCCAGGCAGGAAAATTCAAGAACGGCTACCTGGTTGCCACTCCAACCTTTCTGACCGACCGGGCGAAAAGACTTCTCCCCAATGTAGGCAGGAGCCAACTCGACTTCAGGATGAAGAGGCCAGCGTTTTCGCTCGCCGAAAATACTTCCTAGATGATCTTTGAGTCGCGCCACCTGATCGGCCCCCGGAGTGACCAGCAGACTCATTGGCGAACAGATGACTTCGGTCAGGGTGATTTGCCCGCGCTTGACACAGGTGGCCTGTGCAACACGGCTCCAGTGCACGTCCCCGGTCAGGAAAACCACCTGGATGCCATGTTGTCCCAGCCTCTCGAGCGTTTCGATAATTACCTTGAACTGTTTCTTATAGCTGGACAGTTCAGCATCGCCCATCTCGTCAAAGAACGGCGTCTTGACCAGCAGAGCCTGCCCGGTCGACAGCACGCCGATTCGCGGTATCCCCTGTTTCTGACAATCGATAAGTTCGCTTGCCCAGTGCTTGAACGCCTGTTCGGCTTCCTCTGGCATCAGACCGAAAGGGTCGTCGAAGTCTTGCTTGCGATAACTTCGGGTATCGAGAAACAGCATGAACAACGGCTCGATGTCCACGCGCAGCCAGGGCTTCTGCGCAGAGCCTCCCACCTGGTAGTCCTGGAACATCTCGAGCGCCGCATCGGCCCAAATATTCACACCGCCACCGGGGGTTGGGGCTGTCTGAGTCCCCCTTTTCCAGAACTGAGGCCAAGGGTAGTTATTCCAGAACTCATGATCGTCCGGGAGGCAGACGGCGGGCGCTTTGGCCAGTGCAGACTGAAGACTCGCCACATTGGTGAATGCAGATGTCCAGTTGCGTTGATATTTTGAGGAAATAACCTGCCGCAGTTCATCTTCCGTCGTCGGCAGGGTCTCGAAGGGCAGTTGATCGAGGTAGACCTGATCACCCGCGAACAATGCGATATCAGGCCTGATGGGCAGGCGCTGGATGAACCGCCCTACGTCCGCCTCGTCAGTTTCGGTGCAATAACAGGAAGAGAGCAGAATCTTGAAGCTCCCTTCCATTTTTTGCGGCACCTTGGCCGGCAAGGAAAAAACCCGCAGAGTGCAGGGTTCAAAGCTACCCCCCGCACGGACCACAATGTGATGCTCGCAACCAGCGCCCCTGGTTTTGAAGGTGAAAAGTCCCTGATAGTTGAGGTACCCCTTGCCCCGCTGTCTGTCCCGGATGGGGTGAAGTCCATCCACCGTGGCCGGTAAACACGGCGCGCCATCCACGGTAAATTCGACGGCCGGCGGTTGGGCCACACCAAACATCCCGACCCACAACTTGATCTCGTCGAGGGCGCCAAGTACTGGTCGAGCCATCAAATATGCCATTACCGCTCCTTGGGCCAGATGGCTCGAATACAGAGAAGTCCGATGTCGCTGCTTGCCGTTTATTAAAGCAAAGACTGGCAGGAACACCACGCAGCCAGCCTTCCACAATGAACGCGCAATCAATCGCAACGCATGAGCTGTACATCCATACAGATAAAGATTGCTCCATCGCTCATCAACCGCCATTCTGTGCACCTCTCGAACACTGATCGATGATGGTGGTTATGCGGCTGTACCTCTGTGAAAAACCTTCCCAGGCCAAAGATATCGCGGCCGTGCTCGGCGCTAGGCGTCGAGGCGACGGCTGCTGGCTGGGAACGGACGTCACGGTGACCTGGTGCATCGGCCACCTGCTGGAAACCGCGCCGCCGGATGCCTACGACGCGCGTTACAAGCGTTGGGTGCTGGCGGATCTGCCGATCATTCCCGAAAAATGGAAAATGACCGTCAAGCCGCGCACGGCCAGCCAGTACAAGGCAGTCAAACGCCTGCTCGGCGAGGCCAGTGAACTGGTGATTGCCACCGACGCCGACCGTGAGGGCGAGATGATCGCCCGGGAACTGGTGGAACATTGCCGTTATCGCGGGCCGATCCAGCGGCTGTGGTTGTCGGCCCTGGACGATGCATCGATCCGCAAGGCGCTGGCGGCGCTCAAGCCGGGGGCCGAGACGTTCAGCCTCTATCATTCGGCGTTGGGGCGCTCCCGGGCCGACTGGTTGATCGGGATGAACATGAGTCGGCTGTTCACCCTGCTGGGGCGTCAGTCCGGCTATCAGGGCGTGTTGCCGGTCGGTCGGGTGCAGACGCCGACTTTGCGCCTGGTGGTGGATCGCGACCGCAGCATTGCCGATTTCGTCCCGGTGGCCTACTGGGCCATCGACGTGCAACTGCTGCACGATGGCACTGCGTTCACTGCCCAGTGGCGTGCGGCGTCCGATGCTTGTGACGATCAGGATCGCTGCCTGAACCAGGCGCTGGCCCAGCAGGCGGCTGCAGCCATTGGCAATGCGGCGAGCGCTCGGGTGATCAAGCTACGTACCGAGCGCATGCGCGAAGTCGCGCCGCTGCCGTTCGACCTGGGTACTTTGCAGGAAGTCTGCTCGAAAAAACTCGGGCTCGGCGCCCAGGAAACCCTCGATATCGCTCAGGCCCTGTATGAAACCCATAAAGTCATCACCTACCCGCGCAGCGACTGCGGCTACCTGCCCCTGAGTCAGCACAGCGAAGCGCCGGGTATTCTGGCGGCGCTCCGGCAAGCCGATCCGGCCCTGAACGCCTTGCACGATTATCTGGAGCCGCAACGCCGATCGCGGGCCTGGAACGATGCCAAGGTCAGCGCACACCACGGCATCATTCCGACCGCCGCGGCGAAGAATCTTGATCGACTGGTGGGCAAGCAACGGGCGGTCTACACCCTGATTCGTGCGCGTTACCTGGCGCAGTTCCTGCCCAACCATGAATACGACCGCACCCAGGCCGACTTCGACTGCGCCGGTGAAGCCTTGCGCGCCGTGGGCAAGCAGATTGTCGAGCCCGGCTGGAAACGCGCCCTGCCCGAAGCCCTCGCGCCCGCCAAGGGCCGCGAAGCACCGGCACCGCAAACACTGCCGACACTGGCCGAAGGGCGTGACTGCGCGGTGGCTGACGTGAAACTCAAGGACCTCTGGACCCAGCCGCCCAAGCCATTCACCGAAGGCGATCTGATCAAGGCAATGAAGAATGTTGCCAAACTGGTGGAAGATCCGCTGCTCAAGCAAAAGCTCAAGGACACCACCGGCATCGGCACCGAAGCTACACGCGCCTCGATCATCCAGGGCCTGTTGGATCGTGGTTATCTGATCAAGAACGGCAAGGCCCTGGCCGCGACGCCGGCGGCTTTCAGCCTGATCGATGCGGTGCCGCGCGCGATTGCCGACCCCGGCACCACGGCGATCTGGGAACAGGCGCTGGACATGGTGCAGAGCGGTGAAATGAGCCTGGAAGAATTCGTCACCAAACAGGCCGCGTGGATGAGCAAGCAAGTGGCACGTTGCGCCGGCCTGAACCTGACCATCAGCGGGCCGGCAAGCCCGGCCGGGCGTGGCGCCACACCGTGGAAAAACAAACGCAAACCCGCCAAACGCAAGCCTTCGACTGGAACCAAGCGCGCGGCGAAACCGGCGGGCAAGGTTTGAGGGCAGCGAATCGAAATGGTCTAGTGTTCTTCAATGTCAGTTAAGACACGGAAGGTACGACCATGGCGACAATCAGGAGCCAGCCCTCGATAGAACTGCACGCCGCCCAGCGCGACGAACTGGAAACCATCGAAAACCTGATGCAGTTCTACATGTACGATTTCAGCGAATGGCTGCCGCTGAAGCTCGGGGAACATGGTTTCTTCAACATCCAGCCCAGACTGGACTACTGGCGCAACCCGGCAACCCGGCCGTTTCTGATCAAGGTCGACAGCGAGCTGGCAGGGTTCGTGACCGTGGATAACGAAACCCATATCGTCGGCGCCGAGTACAACATCGGCTACTTTTTTGTCAGTCGACGCTTTCGTGGCCAAGGTGTCGCGAAGTTTGTCGTCTCTGCCCTCTTGAGCCGCTTCCCCGGTCAATGGCAGATTTTCCACATCGATGCCAACCAGCCTGCGCGGCTGTTCTGGGCCAGGGTGATGCCCGATCTCACGGGCGGAGCATTCACCGTGCATCAGCTGCCGATCGACGGTTATCCATGCACCGTTTACCGCTTTGAAAGATTGCAGCCTTCGGCAACGCCTACAGGGCCGGGGTAAGCGCTGCCGAAGACTCCAAACGGTGGCCACGCTGACTTTCTAATTCCAAAACCACTTTGTCCGACAATATGTAGTGAACAAAAATAATCACTACAAAACCGTTGACGCCTCCGATTTGCCCTTGCATGATGCAGACGTCTCCCCGATCGGGAGTACAGGCAACACGTTTGAGCAAGTTCGTCTGACCGCCGAGCTGTTTTTCCCGGATACACGCTGCCCACAAGGCAGATTGAAGAAGCTGACCTGGCCTGAACGTCCAGAACAAGGGCGAGAAGCGCTAGCGATCAATCCTCATGAAGCTTGTGGCCGACCCTGAAAACGTCGGCAGTGGCCTCCAGGTTTTCGCTGCTTCTCTTCGTTGTGACGCTATTGCGTAGCAGTTATTCAACACGACTACATGCAACAGATGCGCGACCCCGTCGTATTGACGGTCGACCGCTGACGTCCTGGTTTCGGTGCCAGGGATCAACTAACCGATGGGCTACCTGTATTAGCGAATCAACTTTGAAAGATCACCAAATGGTCAAGGGGCTTACAATGAATCTGAACAATCAACCTACTATCGATGAACTGGCTCGTTTGTTCGCTGCGCAAAAAGACAGCCATGACAGCCATATTCTGTGGATCAGCAAATCGGGCCAGGTCCATATCGACTGCCTGTCGCCCCATGCCCACGAAGAAGAGTTCGACAAGAACAACCAGAACCTGCTGGCCCGCATGAAGATGTACCGTCGCGGCCAGGGCTATGTCGGCAAGAAAGCCGCGGCCGACAAGGACTTCATCGGTAATGTGCTGCAAACGCTGACACAGGCGTGGGCCTCGCTGCAGAACCAGAATGAAGTTCGGGTGATTGATCGGTTGTACTGATCTCTCCCAAACACAAGAAGGCCCCGCTCGTTTTATCGAGCGGGGCCTTTTTTATTCGTCACCGTCTGCACCTCTGACTTTGCACCGGGTCAAAAGAACAGGGCTATGGTTAACAGTGCGCTGGACATCGGTTTATCCGCTGGAGGTCTGCGATGAAAACAACCCTGACATTCATGCTACTGGCATTGGCGAGTGCAGCCCATGCGAACAGTCTCCCCGGCATTCCCGCCTTCGATGTGGACTGTCCCGGGAAAATCATGGTCCACGCCGACCAGGATGGTCCGGTGATGATCAACAGCAAAGAAGCCCAGACCAAAATGATCAATGATCGCCTTTTCGAGGCCAAGGGGCCGGATGTGACGATCTCGATCAGCATCGCGGATGACGACACGGTAGCCGTGACCTATACCAGCAAGAAAGGCGGCAATGGCATCTGCCAGTCGGTGGATGATTGATTCACACGCTGGTGCTGCCGGCCATCACCAGGTTCGCGAACGCCACAGACGCGGCACTGTGATAGTTGTTCTTCCTGCGCAGCAATGCCGCGTCGCGCCGGGGTGCCTCGCCCTGTAATTCAATTCGGCGCAATGCCCGTTCCGCCGTGGCGATGGGCTCCGGGAGGATGGTGGCCATCGGCGTGTGGCGAATGACCTCCAGCAACGTACTCACCGAATTCACCTCGATCGCCACCTTGGCCGTGATGTTCTGCTGCCGAAAATACTCGTCGACTGAGGATCGGGTGATGAAGTCCGGCGTCAGCAACGCGAATTCCAATTGCGCCATCTCCTTGGGCGATAGCGGGATCTGCCGCTCGTACAACGGATGACGGTGCCCGACCACCACACCCAGAGTCTCGACAAACGCCGGCACGCACTCGATATCCGGGCTCCTCACCGGGGTGAAGGCAATGGCAATGTCTAGCGAGTCATCAAGCAACCCCGTCTCGATGTCATCCATCGACAACTCGAAAATCTGCAGATGGATGTTCGGAAACTTCGCCGCGTAATCGCGCACCAGCGGCCCCACCAGATACGCCATGAACGTTGGCGTCATGGCCAGTCGCAAGGTGCCGCGAGACAAGTCCTTCACATCATGCAGCGCGCGTTTGCCCGCTTCCAGTTCCACCAGCACCCGCCGGGCGCATTCGATATAGGCCTGCCCCGCGTCGGTCGCTCTGACCGTGCGCGAGGTGCGGTCGAACAGGCTGACACCCAGGGTTTCCTCCAGTTGCCGGATCTGCTGGGACAGTGTCGGTTGGGAGACGTGCAATGCCTCCGCGGCGCGGGTGAAGCCGCCATGGTCGGCGACCGCCAGCAGGTAGCGCAAATGTCGGAGCAGCATGGGGCTCATCATCTATAGGCAGGACTTATGCAAAGCATTGTATATCGATCTTGGACGCTATGGATCAATCAACCGAAGATGGCTCCACTTTCCAGCCACAACCGATAGGAGTCACACCATGCAACAGTCCCACGCTTACCAGGACACCAGTCTGGCCCTGACCACTTCGATCCTCGATGCCAAGGCGCGCAAGAATTTGTCCTGGCAGGATCTGACTGACGGCACCGGCCTGGGTCTGGCCTACGTCACCGCCGCCCTGCTCGGTCAGCATCCACTGCCGGAAGCCGCCGCCAGAGTAATCGGCGAAAAACTCGAGCTGGACGCCGACTCCGTGGCCCGCCTGCAAATCATCCCGCTGCGCGGCAGCCTGTCGGGTGTTCCGACCGACCCGACCATCTACCGTTTCTACGAAATGATCCAGATCTACGGCACCACGCTCAAAGCCCTGGTTCACGAGCAGTTCGGCGACGGCATCATCAGCGCGATCAACTTCAAGCTGGACCTGAAAAAGGTCGAAGACCCGGAAGGCGGCTCCCGCGCCGTGATTACCCTGGACGGCAAGTTCCTGCCGCTGCGCCCGTTCTAAGTAACTGGCCACCTTTAGCAAGCGATACCCCGTAGCAGCTGCCGAGCCTGCGAGGCTGCTACGCCCCCTCATTCATTGCAAGGAAGTCCGCCATGAAAGCGCTCATCGAAGGTTTATTGAAGTTTCAGAAAGAAGCGTTTCCGCAACGTACCGACCTGTTTAAACACCTGGCCACCACCCAGCATCCCGGCACCTTGTTCATCACCTGTTCCGACAGCCGCGTGGTACCGGAACTGCTGACCCAGCAAGAGCCCGGCGAACTGTTCGTGGTGCGCAACGCCGGCAATATCGTGCCCTCTTACAGCCCGCATCCGGGCGGCGTGTCGGCCACGGTGGAATATGCGGTCGCGGTATTGGGCGTGACGGACATCGTGATCTGCGGTCATTCGGACTGTGGCGCCATGACCGCCATTGCCCAGTGCAAATGCATGGATCACCTGCCCGCCGTCAGCGGCTGGTTGCAGCACGCCGAGTCGGCCAAGGTGATCAACGAATCCCGCCCTCATGCCAGCGATGCGGCCAAGGTCAGTTCGATGGTGCGGGAAAACGTCATCGCCCAACTGGCCAATATCCAGACCCACCCAAGCGTGCGCCTGGCCCTGGAAAAAGGCCTGTTGAACCTGCATGGCTGGGTCTATGACATCGAAACCGGCTCGGTCGACGCCCTGGATGCCGGCAGTCACAGCTTCGTGTCGCTGGCCGAACACCCCGGCACTTGCGCCGTGCACGGCAAAACGGTCGAAGCCGCCTGAAGGTGTCGACCGCACAAGCTGCACCAGGCTTGGCGCAGCGTTACAAAGTGGACAGGCGCGCTACTGCGCCCGTCCTCGTTTCCCGGCCGGGAATGTGACACTCACACGGTCGCCCTGGTTATTTGTCGTCCGTCTTGGCTGACGATTGTGGCCGACGTTCAGGTGTGTCTTCAGCGTTGGGCGCTTCTGGAAAACTGCCTGGGGTGAACACATGAGTGAGCAATTCGCTGGCATCGATGTTGACGACACCAGGAACCGAACGGGCCAGAGCAACAGCGTGCTCACACTGTCTATGGGTATTGACGCGACCGCTCAATGCCACCGCACCCGCATGGGTTTTGACATGGACATTCAGGCCAAGAGTGGTATCGGCCAATGCCAGGGCCGACTTTACCCGGGTGGTAATCCACGTGTCGTGAACGACCGTTTCCAGACCATGGGAGTAATGTTGGAAGTCATGAAGTTTCATGGCGCAATCCTCTCACACGTAATCAGATGCGCTGTCCGTCCCCGCGCAGGCACGGACACACAATAAGTATAGTGCGTGCCGTTGCCTGCAGCCGGCGGCTCCTGATGAGCGACGAAAATCCGTGGGAGCGTGGCTTAACTTATCGCTGTCAGCGTTTGACCGACAGATCCACCTGGGTCATGCGGCTGCGGATCGTGAACACGCCATCACCCGAGAGAATCGCGCTGCGCGCAAACAGGCGACCGCTCTCCCAGTTCGAAAGCCCCAGTTCCGGCTTGTTCAGCGCGTACTGTCCGTCGACCCAGCGGGTGATCCCGTTGCCGACAAAAGGCGCGTTGACCGCGTTGTAGAACCGCGCCTGCGCCTGGGCATCCTCACTGATCAGCGACACGGTGAATTGCGGGCTGTAGCGGTTGAACAAGGCTATGGCCTGATCCAGATCGTCGACGATCTTCAGGCTGACTTCCGGGGTTTCTTCCCATTCCCACTCGCGGCCCAATTGGTCCTCGGGCAGCGGTTCGGCCTGTGCTTCGGTCTGATAGCCTTCGGCGCGGTACACCTCGACGCTCGCGGTGCGCCAATCGCTCGGCAAATGCTGCTCGCTGCCCTCGACGATGTGCAGTTTGCAGCCTTGGCCTCGCGCGGTGCCGGCCTGTTGCAGTGCATCGAGAAACAGCGGCACCAGTTCGGCTGCTCGGTCGCGGTGGATCAGGCAAACGTTCAAGGTGTTGCAGACTTTGCGGTCCAGCGAATTGCGCACCACGGCGGCGAAGCGCTGGGCATCGGCATCTTTATTCGCGATCATCCAGGCGCCACCGGTGCCGTGCAGGCTGACGGCGGTGCCGGCCTGTTGCGCGATGCTGCCCAACTGGCTGACCGCATGCCCCGAACCACGGGCCACGGCCAGCGACAGGCGCCGGTCGGCGAACATCGCCCAGCCGGCGGCGTGATTGACACTTTCGACCAGCGACACTGCACCGCTCGGCAACCCGGCATCGGCCAGTGCCGGATTCAATGCATGGGTGACGATGGCCTGGGCGGTGCCCAACGCGTCGCTGCCAATGCGCAGCACCGCAGTGTTACCGGTACGCAATACACCGGCGGCGTCGGCGAAGACATTGGGCCGGCCTTCGAACACAAAAGCGACGATGCCCAGCGGCGAAACCACCTGCTCGACTTTCCAGCCGTCGTGCTCGAGGCAGCTCACGACTTGGCCGCGGGTGGCCGGTGCATCGCGCCAGGCCCGCAGGCCGGCGATCATGTCGCGGCGCATGCGCTCATCAGCCAGCAATCGCGTGGTGGAACGCCCGCGTGCCTTGGCCCGCTCGATGTCGGCCAGGTTGGCGGCTGCAATCAAAGCCCAGCATTCCGGGGTTTCCAGGCGTTGCGCGAAGCGATCAAAGAACTCGCTGATGGCGTGATCCGAAACGCTGGACATTGCGGCAAACGCCGCCTCGGCGCGCTCGATGGCGACCGTCGCCGCCTGCTGATCCGCCACCGGGATCAGCAACAACTCGCCGCTGACCTGCTCCACCAGCAGATGGTCGCCGGGCTGAAAGCGCGCCGCCAGTTCGGGGCTGACGACCGTGACACGATTACCGGCAAATGGGATCGGCGTGCCAGCGACTAGACGTTCGAGCGCAAGAGACATGAAGCGGTTTCACCATGCAGGGGGGCGGTCGGAAAATGTATAGGAAAATCCGTGGAGCGTCATTCACCGGGACGCGGTGGCGGTTACTTTTTCGCAAGTCGAAATACGTCCTGCTCCAGTCCATTGCTACCCTGTTTACGCTTGTCCGAATTCACGTCATAAACCACCAGCAACAATGGCTCTTCTACGCCTTCGGTGCCGATAAAGGTCATCCCTTCGGCATGATCGCAGCCTTTATCTTCTCCTTGCCCGTAAGAAACCTCCAAGACCGACGTCAATTGTTCGCTGAAAACGAAACCTTCATCTGCTGGCCTGGCGCCGTCGCGCCATCGAAATACAGTGACGGGCCCGTCGAGGTCCATCGTCGGTCCAGCCAGGATCAACATATCGTCACCATCGAGGCATAAGTCCCTGACGCCGAGTCCATTCAGCTGGAAAAAATGCTTTCGATACTTTCGCCCACCCGGCCCGATTTTCTTCAGCCTCAGTGTGTGAGCAAGCTTGGGATGGTCTTCGGGTTCGACCTCCAGAATGATTGCCCATCCCCGCAGCACAGGCCCTCGCAACCCGATAAAAACACGCTTGCCATTGACCTCGAGGCCTTCGGTATCGAACCCGTTGTCCTTGCTGGGAATGTGCAGGAATGCCCCGACATGTTCGTCGTCCTTGAGTTCATCGAGCAATTCGTTACCCAGTTGATTGCCGGCCAATTGAGCGGCGACTCGATCATCGCTGGTGGTGCTCGTCACCAAAGTGAACGTCCCGTTTTCTTCGACCAGAGGAATCCGGGCCAGGAGAAAACGATTGCCATCACGGCTGACAATGGCCAGACGTTCAGCGTTTTTCTTCAGGGACTTGGTGCTATCGGGCTTTTTCCGTTTCAGGCTGTGAGAGCCCACGATCCAGAGATACCCTGTGTCGCGGTCGTAGCTCATGCCCTCCAGGTCTGCTTCAACGTCTTCTTTGCCAACGTCCGGCATGACCGGCAGCGTCAACAGGGATGCCAACGGGAACCGCTTCTGCTGATCAAACAGAAATTGGCCCGGGCTGGCGCGCTCGCGCTGGGTGAAACGTTCAAGGCTCAAGGATTCATCATTGGCGACCCACAGGGTGTTGCCGACCTGCACCACGGCAGACAACCCGTCGCGCAAATGAGCGTCCGTCTCATTGAAGACGAGAAGCGCGGAACCGAACTTCATCATGGATTCACCCGCGCCTCCACCCGATCGGGTGAGCAGTCAAAAGATCTACTTCACGTTAGCGACCACCCGGTGCAAGTCAAGGAGCGCCATCAGAACACCGACCAGCCAATCCGCTGACTCAACAACTCCAGCGCCGCCATACCCGCGAGAGAGTTGCCGGCAGCGTTCAATTCCGGGGACCAGACGCACACCGTGAATTGCCCCGGCACTACCGCGACGATCCCCCCGCCCACGCCGCTCTTGCCCGGCAGACCGACGCGATAGGCAAAGTTGCCCGCTTCGTCGTACAGCCCGCTGGTGGCCATGATCGAGTTGACTTGTTGGGTCTGGCGGGCGCTGAGGATCTGTGCGCCGCTATGTTTGCAGAAGCCGTCGTTGGCCAGGAAGCAGAACGCCCGGGCGAGGTCCACGCAACTCATGCGCAGCGCGCAATGGCTGAAGTAGCTGCGCAGCACCGCCTCGACATCGTTATGGAAGTTGCCGAACGACTGCATCAGATACGCCATGGCCGCGTTACGCGCGCGGTGCTGGTATTCGGATTCGGCGACCTTGCCGTCTACCATGATGTTCGGGTTGCCGGACAAGCGCCGGACGAAATCGCGCATCGACAGCGCTGGAGCGGCAAAGCGCGATTGATTGATGTCGCAGATCACCAGCGCACCGGCATTGATGAAGGGATTGCGCGGGCGCCCGCGCTCGAATTCCAGCTGCACCAGCGAGTTGAACGGCTGGCCCGACGGCTCGTGGCCCAGGCGTTCCCATATCGCTTCGCCGGAGTGTTCAATGGCCTGCACCAGGCTGAACACCTTGGAAATACTCTGCACCGAGAACGGCGTGTCGGCGTCCCCCGCGCAAAACAACTCGCCGTCATTGCCATACACGGCAATGCCCAATTGATTGCCCGGTACCTCGCCGAGGGCGGGAATGTAGTCAGCCACTTTGCCCTGACCGATCAACGGTCGGACTGCGTCAAGGATCTCGTTCAACAGCGCTTGCATGCCGGGTTCCGAAGTCTCGCCCCATGGGATTGCGGGGACACTGTCGCTAGACGCCGCTGGACGGCGCTGAATCACAGTTTTGTACGCGAATGTATCTGTCGCGGCCCGGGATACACCAACTTGCACCGGGCGGTCTTTCAGACATATCGCCAATACAGCTGATTGCAACACTTCTGTCGTCCGCTGACCACCGGTAAACCGGGTCGGCCCTTGCTCAGGAGTGTTGTCATGATGACCCAAGTCCCCCGTTACCATGGTTGGTCGCTGTTTGGCCTGCTGGCCATGCTGGTGCTGCTGATGACCGGCCTGATTCTGCTGCTCAACCCCGATCTGGTAGAAGCCACCCGCAGCGCCATTCGCGCCACCGCACGCACTTCGTTTGCGCTGTTTCTCGCCGCGTTCACTGCATCGGCCCTGGCGGTGCTGGTGCCCTCGCCTTTCAGCCACTCGCTGGTGCGTGAACGACGCTTCATCGGCCTGGCCTTCGCGTTTTCCCATCTGGTCCACGCCATCCTGATCTACAGCTACGGCCAACTGAACCCCGAGTTCTGGCCCGGCCGCACCACGGTCGGCAATATTCCGGGTTCGGTCGGTTACCTGTTCATTCTGTTGATGGCATTGACCTCATTCAAAACCACGGCGCGCCTGATCGGCCCCAAAGCCTGGAAAACCCTGCACACCTGCGGCATGTGGGTGATCGCGGCGGTGTTCGCCTTTTCCAACTTCAAACGCATCCCACTGAGCGCCTGGTACGTCCTGCCGTTCGGCCTGATGTTTTCAGCGATTGTCATTCGGCTGCTGGGCACGATTGCGCAGAAGTACAAACGTAGCCTGCCCCGCGCCTATCCCCTGACCAACAACACCCCGTAGCAGCTCTGCGCTCGCTGTAGCAGCTGTCGAGCCTGCGAGGCTGCGTTCGGCTGCGCAGCAGTCGTGAATTCGACTAACGCGGTCAGCCTGACGCACCGCAACGTCAGGCTGTACGACTGCTTCGCAGCCGAACGCAGCCTCGCGCTGCTCGGCAGCTGCTACAGCGGCTACGGGTGATTGCCTGCCAACGATCAAACTCACGGAGATCAAACCCATGAACACTTCCCTTTCATCAGCCGTCAAAGGCCTGCACCTGAACCTCGACCGCGTCGGCAACTGGATCGCGCCCCTTACCCTGCGGCTGTTTCTGGCCTGGGAGTTTTTCGAGTCTGGCCTGGAAAAATGGAACGGCCAGAACTGGTTCGCGGACATCCAGGACCGCTTCCCGTTTCCCTTCAACCACGTTCCCGCCACGCTGAACTGGGAACTGGCGATGTGGGCCGAGCTGATCTGCGCCCTCACCCTGCTGGCAGGCCTCGGGACACGGCTCTCGGCGATTATTCTCGTGGTGGTCACGGTCGTCGCGACCGCTGCCGTCCACTGGCCGGCTGATTGGTCTACATTGAGTGAACTTGCCCAGGGTTATGCCATCAGCAACAAGGGCCACGGCAACTTCAAGCTGCCGTTGATCTACCTCGTAGCCCTCATGCCGTTGTTGTTCTCGGGGGCCGGCAAACTCAGCATGGACGCGTTGTTGGCTCGACTCTTCTGGCGGCGCAGTCACCGCTGAGGCGCCAGCGTCTCGATACCCCATCCAACTTATGCAAAGGAGCCATCATGAGCGTAACCAGCCAATGGATCGAAATCAGCAGCCCCGAAGGCACCTTCGGCGCTTACCTGGCCATCCCCCACACCCGTAAAGGGCCGGGGATCGTGCTGATTCAGGAAATCTTCGGGGTCAACGAGCACATCCGCTCGGTCGCCGAGCAATACGCCGCCGATGGCTATCTGGTCATAGCGCCGGATCTGTTCTGGCGCCACGGCCACCGTATCGAACTGGGCTACGACGAAGCCGGCTGGAAACGCGCCGTCGAATTGATGAACGCCACCGACCGCTATAAAGCCCAGGCTGACATCAAACTGGCCATCGATACCCTGAAGACGCATACCGGGCTCGACGGCAGGATCGCCTCCATCGGTTACTGCTTCGGCGGCATGCTGTCGTACAACACCGCAGCCAACGGTTTCGTCGACGTGGCGATCGCCTATTACGGCGGCGGCATTCAGAACCAACTGGATCGGGCCGGTGAAATCAAGGTGCCGCTGCTGATGCACTTCGGCGAACAGGACAGCCACATCCCCATCGACGCCGTGAAGCAAATCGCCGAGCGTTTCGAGTTCAACGACGATGTCGATATCGAGGTGTATCCGGGGGCCGAACATGGTTTCAACTGCTCGCACCGTGACAGCTACAACCAACGGGCGGCGGCCGAGGCGCATGGCAATACGTTGATCTTTTTAAGTCAGAACCTTTGATAGCCGAGGTTGGCGCTATCAATACTCGATGAGTATTCAGCCCGGAAACCAGCATGGACAACCTAGCAAAACCCAGACCAGCCTCACTGCGTATTCCCTCCACGGTCTGGGCCCTGGGTTTTGTCAGCCTGTTCATGGACCTTTCGTCAGAGCTGGTGCACAGCCTGTTGCCGGTATTTCTGGTCACTACTTTAGGCGCTAGCGCACTGACCGTCGGGGTGATCGAAGGCATTGCCGAGGCGACGGCGATGGTGGTCAAGATATTCTCCGGCGCCATCAGCGACTTTATCGGCCGGCGTAAAGGCCTGCTGCTGATGGGCTACGGTCTGGCGGCGTTGTCGAAGCCGCTGTTTCCCCTCGCGCACTCGGTTGATGTGGTATTTACCGCGCGCTTTCTGGACCGCATCGGCAAAGGCATTCGTGGCGCGCCGCGCGATGCGCTGGTCGCCGATGTCGCCCCGGCCGAAATCCGTGGTGCCTGCTTCGGCTTGCGCCAGTCGATGGACACCGTGGGGGCGATTCTGGGTCCGGTTCTGGCGATCGTGCTGATGCTCTGGCTCGGGCAGATCCATCTGGTGTTGTGGTTCGCGGTGATCCCGGCGGTGATATCGGTGGCGCTGATTGTCGGTGGCGTCAAAGAACCAACCGATGTCGCCGGGAAACACACCTTTCGCTCGCCTATCCACTGGAAGGTTCTGCGGGAGTTTTCCCGGGGTTACTGGTGGGTAGTGATCGTCGGCGGGCTCTTCACGCTGGCCCGTTTCAGCGAGGCCTTTCTGGTCTTGAAAGCGCAGCAGACAGGTCTGACGGCCACTTGGGTGCCGATGGTGATGGTGGTCATGTCGCTGTTGTACGCGGTGTCCGCCTACCCGGCCGGCTGGCTGTCCGACCGGATCAGCCGCACCAAGTTGCTGTGTGTCGGCATGGGGCTGCTGATCCTGGCGGACCTGCTGCTGGCGCAAGCGGATTCAATCATGACCATGCTGGCGGGCGTGGCCTTGTGGGGTCTGCACATGGGTTTCAGCCAGGGCATTCTCGCGACGCTGATCGCCGACACCGCACCCGAACATCTCAGGGGCACGGCGTTCGGCCTGTTCAATCTGATCAGCGGCGTGTGCCTGTTGATCGCCAGCGTGCTGGCTGGCGCGCTATGGGAAACCTCGGGTTCCGCCAGCACTTTCATCGCCGGGGCGGTGCTGGCGGCTGCGGCGCTGTTGTTGCTTGTGCTGCGCAAGTCCTAGTCCGCGATCGCGGTGAACCCGCGTTGCAAATCCTCGATCAACGCGTCGACATCTTCCAGGCCAATGTGCAACCGCAGCACCGGGTTCAATGCGCGATCTGCCGCACTGTTGCGATCCTGGGTGTCGGCGACGGTGACCAGGCTTTCATAGCCGCCCCAGGACGCGCCCAGACCAAACACCTGCAACGCATCGATGAAGCGCTCTACATACGTAGCGTCGGCATCACGCAGTTCGAAGGACAGTAAGCCGTTGCTGCCCGTGAAGTCCCGTCGCCACAGTGCATGGTGGGGATGATCGGCCAGCGCCGGATGGAACACCCGTTTCACCTGCGGTTGCGCTTGTAGCCAATGAGCGATTTCCAGGGCCTGGCGTTCGTGCACCTCCAGGCGTGGCGCCAGGGTTCGGGCGCCGCGCAGCACCAGCCAGGCGTCGTCGGGGCTGACGGCGCTGCCAAAGGTGTCGCTCATGGACGCCAGCGGCTGCCAGACTTCTTGCCGGGTACAGACGCTGCCCATGACCACATCGCTGTGGCCACACAGGTACTTGGTCAACGCCATGATCGAGATGTCCGCGCCCAGAGTCAGCGGCCGGTACAGGTAGCCCGAGCCCCAAGTATTATCGACGGCCAGCAGGATGCCCCGTGGTTTGCACAGCGCGGCAATGGCCGGCAGGTCGCAGAGTTCATACAGCAGCGAGCCGGGCACTTCGGTGTAGACCATTTTGGTGTTGGCTTGCAGTTGCCCTTGCAGGCCGCTGCCGTCAGGCGCGAAGTAGCTGACCTGGATGCCGAACGGCCCAAGCAGCTCCCGAGCCAGACGCCGCACGGGCGCATACACCGCGTCGTTGATCAGCACATGATCGCCGGGCCGCAGGTAGGCCAGGAACGTCTGCGCCACCGCCGCCAGCCCGGTGCCAAACAAGCGGGTGCGATAACCGCCTTCCAGCTCCGTCACCAGGTCTTCCAAGGCAAAAGCGGTCGGATTGCCCCGAGCGCCATAGCTCAGCACCCGCTCCCGGTCACGGCGAGCACGGGCATCGCGCATCTGCGCCAGGTTGTCGAACAGCACCGTGCTCAAACGAGTGACGGGCACGTTGACACCTCGACTGCCACTGCCCTTTTCGGTACGCGCCGCCTGCACCAGACGGGTACGCACCCGCGCATCACGAGTCGCTTGAGACGGCGCGCGCAGCGGTTTCAGGCTGGCGATTTCGTCTGCGCTCATTTGCGCCAACAGGCCGATTTCCCAGGCCAGGTACTGACGCGCCGCGTCCTTGTTGCCGGCGTGGCGATCATGGGTAAAGAACAGAAAATCGATGCACTGCTGATCGGGCGGCGTATTGGCATCTTCTTGCAACGCAAAACCCGCCTCGCGCCAGGCGTCAACGCCGCCGCTCAACAGCCGGGTTTGCGCACGTTGAACATCGGGCAATTCCAGCGCCGCGAACGCTGCCAGCTGCGGGTCATCGGCCAGCAACACCAGAGGTCGCTGTTCACCGGCCACTTCACTTGCCAGCAACGAACGAATCGACCAGCGCGAGCCGGCGATATGACCTTTGCGGAAGGTCATGCTCGGGCGCAGGTCAATCAATGCCACCGCGTCATCCTTCAACGCATCGGCCAGGGCTTGCGCGGTGGTCACGGGCAATGTTTCGTGAACGGATACCTCAAGCGCGGGCAATGCCAGACCGCTACTCACCCCACCTTCCAGCACATAAGCTTCATGCCCCAACTGCCGAAGCCAACTGGCAACGATCGGCGCCCGTATGCCATCGCTGTCGATCAGCACCAACCGCGCCTGACGCACGCCGATATACAGGTCAGTAGACTGAATCAACTGCCCGCCCGGCGTGTGTTGCGCACCGGGCAAACTGCCGGCGACAAACTCCTCGGCGGTGCGCACATCGCACAGAAACAAACTGCGTGCGGCCTCCCCGGCCCACTGCTCGACTTGCGCCGCCGTAACGGTTTCTACCCCGGCCCGTGCGGCCAGTTGTGCCGCGGCGAGGCGTTGTTGCGGCAAGGTCTTCGATGACACCTCATCGGCATAGCGGCGGGTGCTGCCATGTTCCAGCCGGAAATCTTCCAGGTACCAGCCCTGCGTACCGTTTTCCAAGGCGTAGACCGGATTCTTCAATCCCAGATTGATCAGGGTCTGGGCGCCAATAATGCTGCGGGTTCGACCGGCACAATTGACCACAATCGGCGTGCTGTCGTCCGGTACCAGATCCTGTACGCGATAGCCCAGCTCGCCGTTCGGGCAGCAGACAGAACCGGGGATGGTCATCTTGCGGTATTCGTCGAACGGCCGACCGTCCAGCACCACCAGAGGCTCGCCCCGGGCTTGCCATTCAGCCAGCTGCCTGGCGGTGACATGCGGTGTATCACTGACCTCTTCCACCAACTCGCCAAAGGCTTTGGACGGCACATGCACACCCGCGAACAGTTGCAGGCCTGCCGCCTGCCAGGCATCGGCACCGCCGTCGAGAATATGCACGCGGCTGTACCCCAGCGCCTGCAAACGCCGAGCAGAGCGCACCGCGATGTCCCCGCCGTTCTGGTCATAGATCACCAGCCGCACCTGAGGATTCGGCGCCAGGCGTCGGACCTCCAGCTCCAGGCGACTGTAGGGCAGGTTCACCCCGTGAAACAGGTGGGCTTCGCCATATTGGCCATGCTCACGCACATCAAACAGGGCAATTTCCTGCCCGTCGAACAGCCATTGCTGCAGTTGCCCTGGGGTTACGGTCTGGCTCATGTGTAGGCCTTGATCGACGGCGCCATTTGCGAGGCGTTGTAATTGAGAATGCGCCCGTCGGCCTCGACCCCGTAACGGCCGTTGAGCGATTCCAGCGGCAAACCGTACAGGTGGAAATGCAGGGTCGGCTGCTCGCCTTCGACACGGATGCCATGCAGGTCTTCACCGAGAAACGAGATCGACGTGCCGGGTTGCACGATCACTTCCTTTTCCAGGTGCAACGTGGTGAACCCAGGCTCGCGGCCCTCGTCATCACGGGTGTAGACGTAATTGATTTCCTGGCCTTCGATGGCGCTGATGATCGCCCAGGTTTCGTGGTTGTGCGGGATCGTACTTTTACCCGGCAGCAATGAGTTGAGGTACAGCGTCGGCGTGTCGCCATCGTCGTTGAGGCGGTAGCGGAACGCGGTGCTGCCCTGCCCCGGCACGGGCGCCGGGAACGCGTCGAAATTAAACAAATCACGGCGCTCGGCCAGGGTTTCGAGCAAGGCGACGATCTCCGTCAACGCGGCGCGGTCGACGCCACGCTGATGGATGACGCGGATTTTCTTGAGGAAATCCTCGATGACGGCGGCACGGTTATCGGTACTCATGAACAGACTCCTCGGTATTAGACGGACAGGCTGTAGCGGCTCAGGTTACTCAACAGATACGGATCGTTGGCGACACGGGGACGGCGTCCCGGATCGCCCAGGGCGTGACGCAGAAACTCCCGGGTCCGCTCGCTGGTGGGGTGCTGGAAGATCTGCTCGGCACTACCGCGTTCGACGATCACGCCGTTTTCGGTGAAGTAGACGATGTCGCTGATCTCTTCGGCAAAACGCATTTCGTGGGTCACCAGCACGCAGGTCATGCCCTCTTCCGTGAGTTCGCGAATCACCGTCAGCACCTCGCCAACGGTTTCCGGGTCGAGGGCAGAAGTCACCTCATCGAACAGAATCAGTTCCGGGCGCATGGCCAACGCCCGGGCAATCGCCACCCGCTGTTGCTGACCGCCGGAGAGTTGCCCCGGAAAAGCATCGGCCTTGTGCTCCATGCGCACCTTGGCCAGCAAGGCGCGGGCGTCTTTTTCGGCCTCGGCGCGGTTGCGCCCGAGCACTTTGCGCGGGGCGATTACCAGGTTCTCCAGCACCGACAAATGCGGAAACAGGTTGTACTGCTGGAACACAAACCCCACACGCTTGCGCAGCTCGATACGCTGGCTTTCCTGGGCCAGGGTGTGAACCTCGGTGGCGCCGACGCGGATGCTCCCGCGCTGGGGCTGCAACAGGCCGGTGATGCAGCGCAGGATCGTCGACTTGCCGGAGCCGGACGGGCCAATGATCGACACGGCCTGGCCGCGATGCACGTCGAGGTCTATGCCCTTGAGCACCGGGTTGCTGCCAAATGACAGGTGCAGGTCGCGCAGGCTGACCAAGGGTTCGGCGACGGTTTCAGTAGAAGGCATAACGTCGCTCCAGGCGTTGGGTGAGTCGGGAAATCGGGTAGCAGTAAGCAAAGAACAGCACCAGCAGGCTCAGGTAAATCACCACAGTGAAGCCGGTGAGGTTCACCGTGTTGCTGGCGATTTGCGCGGTGTCGATCACGTCATGCACGCCCACCAAAGACGCCAGTGCGGTGCCCATGGTGATCACCGCGTAGAGGTTCATCCACGGCGGCAACATGCGTTTGAAGCACTGCGGCAGGATGATCGAGCGGAAAATCTGCCCGCGAGTGAAGGCCAGGGATCGCGCCGCTTCCCACTGGGTACTGGGGATCGAGGCGACGGCACCACGGAAGATCTCCGCAACATTGGCGCTCGCCGGCAACGCCAGGCCAATCGTGACCTTGACCCAGTCCGGGAACGCGACATAAGCGCTGCCGATGTGGATCTCGAACGGGAACACATAGGTGGTGAAATAGATCAGCACCAGCCACGGCGCGTTGCGAAAAATCTGCACCCAGATCCGCGCCGGCAAGCGCAGCAGCCACAACGGCGACAACGTCAGGGCACCGACCAACAACCCCAGCAACGAGCCCAGCCCGATCGCCACCAGACTGATCAGAATGTTCTGGCCAAACCCGACGACCAAGGCTGGCGACCATTGCAGCAAAGCCTTGAGTACCGGGCTGTGCGGCGCGAAATACACCAGCCAGAGCACGGCCCCCACCAACAGCAGCAACTTGCCGACATGCCGACGCGGCCAGGCCAGCGGCGCGGTGACGGACGATTCAATGGCCATAACCGGGCATCCTCAGGCGCGCTTCGAGCAGGCGCCCCACACAATTGACGGTAAAACTCAGCAGGCCGAAAAACGTCAGGATCAGAATCATCAGCTCCAACACGTTATCGCTCTGGGTCCAGATCATGATCGCCGCGTAGGTGATATCGCCGACGGCGATGGCCGAGGCGACGGCGGTCATTTTCACCAGGTCGATCAGATTGTTGATCAGCGATGGCAAGGCAAAACGCAGGGCCAGCGGCAGTTGCACATTCCACAACAACTGGCGACTGCTGAACGCCAGCGAACTGGCCGCCTCGATTGTCACTGCCGGCACCGCTTCGATCCCGGCACGCAAGGCTTCGGCATGAAACGCACCTTTGTGCAGCGAAATCACGATCACCACCCAAGCGAACGGCGTCAGCGGGTTGGCCGCGCCGACGGCCTGGGTCAGCAGCATATTCAGCACCAGAAATGCGCAATACAGCTGCACCAGCGTCGGTGTGTTGCGGGTGACTTCGACAAACACCCGAGCAGGTTTTGTCAGCCAGGGTTTACCCGAGGTCAACATCGCCGCCAAACCGACCCCCGCCAGCAGGCTGCCGACGATGGTGAACAGGCACAGCAGCACCGTGGTCAGCGCGCCCTTCTCCAGGGTTCCGCGCTGATAAGCGTCCAGCAGAAAGCCGTAGTTCAGGCCGAATCCGGCGGCCCAGTGGACGAACAGTTCCAACAAATGACTCATGGTTCGCCCCGCAATTGCCTGCAGGCTTGAGCGATGCGGCATCCGGCTTCGACTACGGTGTCAGTCGCCGTGGCAATGGACAGGCGAAACCACGGCGACAAGCCATAAGCGCTGCCCGCCACGCCGGCCACGCCCTCTTCCAGCAAATACGCGACGACGTCGGCATCGCTTTGCAGACGTCGACCGTCCGGGCGATAGCGCCCCAACAACCCGGCGCAGCGCACAAACACGAAGAAACCACCTTGAGGTTCGAGCACTTCAAGACCGTCCACTTCGCGTAAGGCGCTGACCAGTGAATCCCGGCGTTGTTGATAGGCCGCGACTTGCGACCGCAAGAAATCCAGTCCACCTTCGAATGCCGCCAATGCGGCGGCTTGTCCGACCGAGGAAGCGCCCGAGGTGGATTGCGATTGCACCACGGTCATGGCCTGGGTCAGCGCTTGCGGTCCGGCGCCGAAACCGATGCGCCAACCGGTCATGGCGTAGGTCTTGGACACCCCGCCCACCAGCAGGCTGCGCGCCTGCAAATCCGGCGCAACGTTGAGCAGGCTCTGGGCAGGCAAACCGTCGAAACGGATATGTTCGTAGAGCTCATCCAGCAGAATCAGCACGTGGGGATGGCGCCGCAGCACCTCGGCCAGGGCGCGCAGCTCGGCCGCGCTGTACACCGCGCCGCTGGGGTTGCCGGGGCCGTTGAGGATCAGCCAGCGAGTCCGTTCGCCAATCCGTTGCTCCAATTGTTCGGCCGTCAGTTTGCAGCCCTGCGCCAGCCCGCATTCGATAAACACCGGCTCGCCGCCATTGAAGCGCACGCTGTCGGGGAACGACGGCCAGTACGGCGTTGGCACCAGCACCTGATCGCCGTCGTCGAGGGTGGCGGCAAAGGCATTGAAGATGATCTGTTTGGCACCGTTGCCAATCACGATCGATTCCAGCGGATAGTCCAGCTGGTTTTCCTGCTGGAGTTTGCGTTGCACCGCGATGCGCAAGGCCTTCACGCCCGGTGTCGGCGTGTACTTGGTGGCACCGGCGGCGATGGCGGCATAAGCGGCCTGCTTGATGTGCTCCGGGGTGTCAAAATCCGGCTCGCCGGTGGTCAGGTCGAGGATGTCGCGACCAGCCTCGCGCAATGCCGTGGCTTGAGATTTCGCGGCGGCATTGGCCGACAGCGAGACGCGCTGTACGCGTTTGGACAGACGAAGCGTCATGACTGACTCCCCTTCAAAACCTTGCCGGGATTCAGCAGATTGTTCGGGTCCAGCGCTTGCTTGATCCGGCGCATCAGGTCGAGTTCCACCGGGCTTTTGTAGCGCCCTAGCATGTCCCGTTTGCGCTGGCCGACACCGTGCTCGGCGCTAATGGAGCCGCCGTGAGCGTGGGCGCTGTCGTGCACCAGTTGGCTGAGTGCTGCGTAATGGGCCATGTGCGCCTCGACCGTTGAGTTGTGCGGATGGGCGACGTTGTAATGCAGGTTACCGTCGCCCAGATGGCCGAAGGTGTAATGCCGCACACCAGGGAAATGGCGCTGCAACAGCGCATCGGTATGGGCGACAAATGCCACGACCTGGGAAATCGGCACCGAGATGTCGTGCTTCATATTGCGACCGGCACGCCTCTGCGCCTCGCTCATGTTCTCGCGCAACAGCCAAAACGCCTGGCTCTGGGCGAGGCTTTCGGCGATCAGCGCATCGGCCAGCAGGCTCTGCTCGTAGGCCTCGCCCAGTACCTGTTCAAACGCTTCGCGGGCATGGCTTTCGCTGTGGTTATCGGACAATTCCAACAACGCGAACCAAGGCTGACGGGCACCGGAAAAGGGTTGTGGGCCTTCGGGAAATTGCTCGCGCAGCAACGCAAGGCACCCGGCACTGAGCAGTTCGAACGCGGTCAGGCTGGCACCGAAACCGGCGCGGGCATGGGACAGGAACGTCACCGTTTGGGCCAGCGAGTCGAAGGCCAACAGCGCTGTGGCCTGGGCCTTGGGCAACGGGAACAGTCTCAGGGTGGCGGCGGTGATGATGCCGAGGGTGCCTTCGCTGCCGATGAACAGGTCGCGCAAGTCGTAACCGGTGTTGTCCTTGCGCAAACCGCGCAGGCCATTCCAGATGTCGCCCTGGGCGGTGACCACTTCCAGACCAAGGGTCAATTCGCGGGTATTGCCATAGCGCAGCACCGCCGTGCCACCGGCATTGGTGCCCAGATTGCCGCCAATGGTGCAGCTGCCTTCGGCGCCCAGGCTCAGCGGGAACAGGCGCCCGGCATCGCGGGCGACGCCCTGAATGGTGTGCAGAATGCAGCCCGCCTCGACGGTCAGGGTGTCGTTGTCGGTGTCCACTGCCCGAACGCGATTCATCCGGTCGAGCAGCAACAACACCGCGCGGCCACTGGCGTCCGGAGTCGCGCCGCCCATCAGCCCGGTGTTGCCGCCCTGCACCACCACCGGCGTATCGCAGGCCACGCACGCGCGCACCACCGCCGCAACTTCTTCGGTGCTTGCCGGGTGCACGGCGGCAATCACCTGCCCCACGTAACGGCCCTGTTTGTCGGTCAGGTATGGCGCGGCTTCTTCGCTGCTCTGCACATGCCGGGCGCCGAGCAGTTGCTGCAAGGCCACGAACAACGGTCGACTCATGACCGCACTGCCAGCGGTGCCGCGTTGCGGTATTGCTCGTGCAGGTCACGCAAGGCTTGCGACGGTGCCATGCCCGTGCGTTCGCCCAATTCGATCAGCCAGCCGCTGCGGTGCCAGTCGCGCACGATGGCATCCAGCTTCGCCTGGGTATCGTGCTCGCCCTTGCGTATCCAGATCACCGAGTTCGACGGGATCAAGTCACCCGGCAGCGGAATTTCATACCCGGCCCACTCGGCATCGCTCAATAAGGTATGCATGGTCGGGCTGACATGCACCGCCGCCACGCAGCCATTGCCGCGCAACGACAACAGCGATTCGGACTGGCTGCGAAACGCCTTGATCTGCGCGCCGTAGGTTTCCTGTAATGGCTTGATGAAGTTGCTGCCCTGGGACACGCACACCGGTTTGTCCTTAAAGTCGCTCCACTGGGTGATACCCGCACCCTTGCGAATCAACGCGGCGCCAACGACTTCTTCATAGGGCGTGGGCACGTAATCGAGAATCTCGGCGCGTTCTTCGGTGAACTGCATATTGGCGATCAGGATGTCGACCTTGCCCTGCTGCAGGAACTGCACCCGGTTGGGTGCCAGCACCGAAACAGTCTGGGCCTCGACACCCAGCGCCTTGGCGATGCCCTTAGCCAGTTCGACGTTGTACCCCAGGTGTTCGCCGGTCTTGGGGTCGAGGGTGCCGAACGGCGGACCACTGAGCATCACCCCGACGCTGATCGCGTGGCGTTGTTCGATCTTGTCCAGCGTGGCATCGGCCTGAGCGAGGCTGGCGCCCAGCACGGCGCATCCTGCCAGGCACAGCATGGCCAGGCTTCTAGCGGAAAAATATCGGTTCATGCACGACTACCTTGAACGACCGCCGAATCCGTCGGCGGTCTATTGAAAACAATGAGGTGAACCGCTCAGGCGCCGTTGGCCTGGAACTGTTTCTGCAACTCCACCAAGGCCGGTGACGCGGGCGTTATGCGGTTGCGGGTCTGGGCGTCGATCAGCCAGCCGCTGCGGTGCAGTTCCTTGACGATGGGGTCGAGCCGGGCCTGGGTATCGCGTTCGCCAGGTCGGGTCCAGATCACCGAAGGGGCCGGGTTGAGCTCCGGACTCAGCGCGCGATAGCCCTGCCATTCGGCGTTGTCGGCGATCAACGGGTTGATCAGCGTGGCGTCATGCACCGCCGCGACACAGTTGTTGCCACGCAGCGCGAGCAAGGATTCCGACGAGCTCTTGAACGCCTTGATCTCCACACCCAGCTCGGTGAGCGGCTTGATGTAGCTGCTGCCCTGGGAGGTGCAGACGGGCTGGCCCTTGAGGTCTTCCCAACGGGTGATCTTGCTGTCCTTGAGCAGCGCCGCGGTACCGCCGACACGGTAGAAAGGCGTTGGCACAAAACCGAGGATCGCACCGCGCTCGGCGGTCCATTCCATGTTGGCGATCAACAAATCCACTTTGCCCTGCTGCAAAAACTGCACGCGGTTGGCGGGCAATACCGGCACCAGTTGCACCTCGGCGCCCAACTGCCGACCCAGTTCCTGAGCGAGGTCGACGTTCAAGCCCCGAGGTTTCTGAGTACCCGGATCGATACTGCCGAAGGGGCCGCCGGACAGTACGACCCCCACCGTCAGCACATGGCGTTGCTGGATCTTGTCCAGCGTGGCATCAGCCTGAGCCCCGGCACTGGCGGCCAATGAGATCAAGGCGCTCAGCATTACAGGCAACCAGCGTTTTACAGGTGAGCGCTCAAGCAACATGGATTTCCCCTCATGGATGATCGGCGTTCCCCGACCTGATGAGGCGGCATCCTAGGTACAGTCCTGAAGTAACGGAAATTCAAATATCTAATATCGTTATAACTTGCCGTATTGCTGCTAAGCGAAAATCCTCACAGCGCCCGTAGTTACCGCATTAGCACTAAAATATCGCCAAAAATACATAAACAAATGTAATGTTTATGTTTGCAGCCCTGATATAAAAACAGCCCGGAAATGGCCATGCCGACCTCACCTACCCTCGATCTCGAATTGCTGCGCACCTTCATTGCCGTGGTCGATCACCACAGTTTTGCCGAGGCCGGCGCGCAACTGGCCCGCACACAATCGTCGGTCACCCAGCACATGCAACGCCTGGAACAACAAGTGGGGGTGAATCTGTTCGAGAAGCGCGGGCGTCAGAAGCAACTGACTGAAGCCGGTTTGCAGTTGTTGCGTCACGCGCGGCAGATGCTTTCGCTCAACGACGATGCGCTGAATTCCCTGCGCGAAAGCAACTTGAGCGGTGTGCTGCGGATCGGCTCGCCCCATGACATCGCCGACACCATCCTGCCGCCGATCCTCAGCCACATCGCCCGCTCGGCCCCGCGCTTGCGCCTGGAGATCGATGTCGGCCGCAGCCCGTTTCTGATGGATGACCTGCACCGGGGCAAGGTCGACATGGTGATCTCTACCCGCGAAGACCCGACGCTCGAAGGCTTCGCCTTGCGCACTTCGCCGGTGTGGTGGATCTGCTCGGCGCAGTACATTCATACGCCCGAAGAACCCTTGCCGCTGATTCTGGTGGATGAACCGAGTATCTATCGTCGCTACGCCCTGGAAGCGCTGGAGCGCGCGAATATTCCATGGCGCCAGGCGTACCTGGCGTCGAACCTGATCGGCATCAAGGCCGCAACGCGTGCCGGGCTGGGCGTCACGCCCAGAAGCATGGAAATGCTTGGCCCGGACATGCGCGTGCTCGGCGAAAACGATGGCCTGCCACGGCTGCCGGACGTGACCTACCACTTGTGGATTCGGCCCAACACCGTGAACCCGCTGGTGCGTCGGGCCTATGAGTTGATCAGGAGCAGTCGAGGGCTTTGACGCGGCCATTCAGAAGACCCGATCTGCGAGCGGGTCGCGCAGAACCTGCAACGGCTGCGGGGCAAGCGCCATTTGTCCCTCGACGCTCTGGCCCGGCAATGCGGCGTGAGTCGGGCGATGCTGGCGCAGATCGAATCCGGACGCAGCGTGCCGTCGATCAAAGTACTGTGCAAAAGCTTTGCCGCGTGTCCGCAAGTGCAGCAGTGTTACTACGTCGCGGGCGAGTGGGACTTCGTGCTGATCCTCGCGGTCAGGAGCATGCAGCAGTACACCGACCTGACCCGCGAGTTGCTCTTTGAGAACAATAACGTCAAACGCTTCAAAACCCTTGTTTCGATGAGCACCGTGAAGCTGGGTTTGAATATCCCGTTGGGCGTTGAATAGCCTACGGTGCAGGATGCGCAACTATAGCGCTGGGGGGGGCTGCGCCCCATTTCCTCTGTAATTTAACGACGGTATTTCTTTTGTAAAAGATCGATGGCGATCGCTACTGCAAATAAAGCAGCCGCTGCCAAAATCAACATACGAAGATGGTCAGATTGCGTCGAGGTTATATATGAATAAGCCCCGTGATTATTGATCAGGACTTGATGTGTCGCGTCTGGATTTTTCGTGCCCTCCCCCGCATATTGAACAAACAAGCTATTTCGATAAAAAAACAGTAAGACACCAGAAGTCCCAGCTAAAAATTTAGAAACCAAAAAAACCATTTTCATGCTCATCACCACGGACATCCAGCCGATCCAGAAACAGCGCTCGTTTGTCCAGCAAAAACCTCCTCACCAGTCTCACCAAATAAATCCTTTCCTGCTTTTCTCAAGCGCTTTCTTTTTTCTCTTTTATTATACCAATCAAAGACCAACCAAGAAAAAAACAGACAACAACCCCTATCGCCGCCGCAACAAGCACGAGAATAGATGAGTTAACTTTATTAGTTGTTGCAACAAGCCTTACCAGCGCAGTAAATGCGACACCACTATAAATACTATTTTGCAAAGTTTTTCTTGGGTTTAATGGTTGCCTTACGATGTAAAATAGCGCCCCAAACATCATTGAAATAACAATTGAGCAGGTAATTATGAGTAGCATCATGTGACCCCATCCTGATTAAAGCAATCATTAAGTGAACTACTGAGACTGAGATGAGCAGGAGGGAACCGCCACCCCCCCGCTTTTGAGTAGACAAGCAAATAAGCGCCAATGGCTACTGGGGTCAATCAGGTTGAGTTCACAGGCGATAAAGTATAGATATGATCATTGACGACAGATCTCACGCCAGTGACTTTTAATTTACCACTATCGTAGAAAGTTCTTTCGTCCATGGACTACTCCTACTACTTCTAACGATCCATCTAAAGGCGTTCGTGGCAACTCAATTCAAATAGGCATCATTCTGGGTGATGCTAGTACAGGGCCATCACTCTGTCCAATGACTGCTCTTGGCCCCCGTGACTGGGGGGACCAACAGGCCTCTTCGTGCGAAAGATTCTGTAACCTCAGCGACCAAGACTATCCGCCAATCTCCTGGCCTGCTGAGTCGCGACCTCACGCGCGCAGAGGTCAACGTCTTCCCCCAGGATGGTCTTCTCTACAGTCACCGAGTGCACATCCGTCACGCCGATAAATTTCAGCCAGGCTTCCACGTAGGGCTTCTGGAAGTCGAAGCGCTCTGCCGGGGTGATCGACTGCGCCGAAAAATCCAGGCCGCGGGCATACATCACCACAGCGGTCTTGTTGTGCAGCATGCCTTCCAGACCGCGCTCCGGGTCGAAGCTGAACAGGATGTCTTTCTGCGACACCAGGTCGATGAAGTGCTTGAGTTTGTACGGGATGCTGAAATTCCACAGTGGCACGGACATCACCAGCACATCCGCGCTGTGCAGATGCGCGGCCAGCGCTTTCAAGGTGTTCCAGGCGTCGTCTTGCGCCGGGGTCAAGGACGTGCCGTTGAGTCCGGCGTATTTGGCCTCCATGACCAGATCATTGAATTCCGGCAACGCAATGTTCCAAAGGTCAAGGGTGATGATTTCGGTGTCCGGGGTGTTTTCCTGATAGCGCGCAATGAAGCTGCGGGCGACTTCAAGGGAGGCCGAGCGCTGTTTGCGCGGGGAACATTCGATATGTAGAAGAGTAGTCATGGCACGCCTCGGGTAATGGGAGATGGGGGGCGGTAAACATTGCAACATAGTTTTATTTGGAATATAAATCGTAAATAAATAAGCCATTAATCACGTATCAAACTATGTTCGATGCTCTGCTACTCAAGACATTTGTCACGGTCGTCGATGAAGAAGGCTTCAGCCGTGCAGCCGAGAAGCTGCACCTGACCCAGTCCGCGGTCAGTGGGCACGTGCGACGACTGGAAGAACAGATTGGTAAACCCCTGTTGAGGCGTACCACCCGTTCCCAGCGACTGACGCCCGATGGCGAACGCCTGGTGGCTTATGCACGCACGATACTCGCGCTGAACCGTGATGCTTGGGCAGAACTGACACGCACGCCGTTTCACGGGAGGCTGCGGATCGGGGTATCCGAAGACTTTGTCGAATCGCGACTAATGCGGACTTTTCAGGATTTCGCGGCGCAGTACCCGGGGATGGAGATCGACGTGCAGGTGGGCATTCCGGGCACGTTGCTGGCCTCGATGAAACAAGGGCATCTGGAACTGGTCATCGGCTCTCTGTGCGAAACCAGCGACACGGGGCTGCTGCTATGGCAAGAACCGCTGGTGTGGGCCTGGTCGGCGCAGCCCGTCACCGAGTTACCGACGCCGTTGCCGCTGGCCCTGTTCCCCGAGCCGTGCCCTTATCGCGAGGTGGCCCTGACACAACTGGCTCGGGCGGGGATCGCCCAACGAACGGCGATGTTGTGCAGCAGCACGGCCGGATTGCGAGCCGCGGCGCTTGCTGGCTTCGCGGTAGCGCCCATGCCAGTCAGCCAGTTGGGGCAAGGACTGGCGGTTCTTGGTGCGGAACAAGGATTGCCGGATTTGCCCGATGCGCAGTTTCGGTTGTTCAGCGCTCCTGAAGCGGATCAGGCGATTGTGACAGCGGTCACTCAACTCATTGTGGAGTATTGTTCCACGCGCAGAGATTAAGAATCATACCTTGTTGACCCCGTTACTCACTGCTCAGGGAGAGCGCCATGTCTGTAGAAATCCAGCTTTCGGAAAATGCGACTGAAGCAGAGCGACTAGGAATTCGATAGTTGCGCTTTACAGCGGACGGCTATCGGCCAAAAGCGAACCTTAACGATGGTGAATCAGTCCTCACCTTCATGCGCTCATTTGCCAACCCGGTGCCGTGCAGCTACTGTCAGCGTTATGAATCAGCCACGAATTGCCTTGACCACGACTACCACGACCGCCAGAGGCGGGTCGTGAGAGGTGTCGTGAGCCAATAACACACGAACTTCAAAGGCCCGCCAGTGATGGATAGGGCCTTTTCTTTTGCCCTTGTGTCGCTGGCCCAAACGCAAGGAAAAGCACTATGTATGCACTGTTGATTCTCGATATGCAGGTTGGGTTGTTTCATGGTCCGGAAAAACCATGGGCTGGCGAAGCGCTGCTAGACACGTTGAATAACCTGTTGAGTAAAGCCCGGCGTGCAGGTGCGCCGATTTTTCTCGCACGCCATATTGGTCCACCTGGTTCGCCTATCGAGTCCGGAAGTCCGTTGACGCAACTGGTGCAGGAACTGGAGCTACAGGGTGACGAAGTGATCTTCGAGAAAAGCCGACCCAACGCCTTCACCAAGACAGCTCTGGCCGATCAGCTACGAGCTTGTGGCGCTCAGGGCGTGGTCATTACCGGAATGAAGACCCAATACTGTGTCGATAGCACCTGCCGCGCTGCACGGGATTTTGGATTCGATGCAGTGCTGATCGCCGATGGCCACACCTGCAACAGCACCCCTGCGCTGAAGGCTGAAGAGATTGTTGCTCATCACAATGCGACTCTGGCAGGACCATTCTGTCGCGTCGTATATGCTGAGGACTGGTGTTTCTAACCGCCATCGACAGACCGGTCCGAGTCAGGACCGATCTGCCCACTTTGGGCCGACAGCAGCCGTCGCCGAGTGGCAATGGTCGTAGCCCGCCCCTATCGCCCCCGGCTGCGCCCTCTTCACGCTCACACCTGATCCATAGCCTCGACCACTCCCTGATCCTCACCCAGAAACCCGCCGCTTTGATGCTGCCACAGCCGCGCATAAATCCCGTTCTTCCCGAGCAATTCGGTGTGGGTGCCCTGTTCGATGATGCGTCCGTTGTCCATCACGATGAGCCGGTCCATGGCCGCAATGGTGGACAGTCGATGGGCGATGGCGATCACCGTCTTGCCCTGCATCATTTCATCGAGGCTTTCCTGTATGGCCACTTCGACTTCCGAGTCCAGCGCGCTGGTGGCCTCGTCAAGAAGCAGGATCGGGGCATTCTTGAGCATCACCCGGGCAATCGCGACGCGTTGGCGCTGGCCGCCCGACAGCTTGATGCCGCGCTCACCCACAAGGGTGTCGTAACCGGTATGGCCTTGCCGGTCGCTCAGTTGGCTGATGAACTCATCGGCCTGGGCATTGGCCGCGGCGCTGCGGATTTGCGCGTCGGTCGCATCGGGGCGGCCGTAGGCGATGTTGTCACGAATGGAACGGTGCAGCAGGGAGGTATCCTGCGTGACCATACCGATGGCGCCGCGCAGGCTGTCTTGCGTCACTTGTGCGATGTTCTGGCCATCGATGCGAATCTCCCCGCTGTCGACGTCATAAAAGCGCAGCAGCAAGTTGATAAGCGTGGATTTGCCGGCGCCAGAGCGGCCAACCAGACCGATCTTTTCGCCCGGACGGATGTGCAGGCTCAGGCCATCGAGCACCTGACGTTCGCCATTGTAGTTGAAGCTCACCTTATCGAAGGTGACCGCGCCGCCGGAGGTCACGAGCACGCCCGCGTCCGGCGCATCCTGCACCTTTGGGCCCCGGGTAAAGGTTGCCATGCCATCCTGCACGGTGCCGATGCTCTCGAACAGCGAGGTCATTTGCCACATGATCCAGTGCGACATGCCGTTGATACGCAACGCCATGGCGGTGATTGCCGCCACGGCTCCTGCGCCGACCTCACCCTGGTGCCATAGCCACAGGGCATACCCCCCTGCTGCCATGATCAACGCCACCACCAATGCCTGGTTGACGATCTCGAACTGGCTTACCAGGCGCATCTGGCGAAAGCCGGTTTGTTTGAAATCCTCCATCGCTGCACGCGCGAAATGCGCTTCACGATTGGAGTGGGAGAACAGCTTCACCGTCGTGATGTTCGTGTAGGCGTCTGAGATACGCCCGGTCATCATCGACCGCGCATTGGCCTGTTCCTGCCCGACTTTCCCCAGGCGGGGCACGAAGTACCACATGGCCAGCCCGAACAACACGACCCAGGCAATGAAAGGCAGCATCAGTTTCAGGGCGAAGCCGCCGGCCAGTGCGATGATCGCGATGAAATATACCCCGATCCCGGGCGCGATCTCGATAAGGGTGAATAGCATGTCGCGCACCGCTAGCGCCGTCTGCATCACCTTGGTCGTGACCCGGCCGGAAAACTCATCGGAAAAAAACGAAAGGCTTTGCCGCAGCATCAAGCGATGGAAGTCCCAGCGCAGCCGCAACGGCAAGTTAATCGCCAATATCTGATGCTGCACCATGGTGCGCAACGCCACCAGCCCGACACTGGCCACCATGATGATGCCCATGCCCCACAACACGCGACTTTCCTGCGCAGCCGCTTCACCGCCTGCCTGCCAGGTCGAGAGCAGGTCCACGACTTGCCCGAGGAAGGAAAATAGCCAGGCTTCGTAAATCGACACACCGGCACTGAGCAGCGCAAACACCAGAATGTAACCGCGGGCACCCCGCGTACAGGCCCACAGGAAGCGAGCCAGGCCGTCGGGTGGCGGTGGTACCTCGTCAGGAGGAAAAGGGTCGAGCCTTCGTTCAAACGCACGAAGCATGGTGTTCTCCAAAACGATCAAGTTGAGGAGATTCTGCCATTGAACGGTTGCTTTGAGGGGGTTGCGAAGTTAGAGGTATGGCGCTTAGGCAGGTCGCTCTGAGGATTGGGCTGCCGGGGGCGGCCTCTTATACGCTGCCAGAGATCCGGTCGGCAGGGATAAATTTGTCGGTATCGAAGGGGGCTGGCCAAGACCGGACGTTCATCGAAGCACCGCTTTCAGCTGTGGATTCAACCGGCCAAAACAGACATCCCGTTACAACCCCTCTTGGGCAGCAGCTGCCTCTGCATGGGCATCGAGGCAGCTATCCATACTTACGACCTAAGCTTGGAGCAGGTTGTAGATCTTGACGTCCGGATCGACGTCAGCCTCGTAGTCCACCCCTTCGATCCCGAAACCGAAGAGACGCAGGAACTCCGCCTTGTAACCGACAAAATCAGTAAGTTCATAAAGGTTGTCATTGCTGACCTGATCCCATAGTTGCTTGACCCGATCCTGGACTTCGGGAGCCAGCTCCTTGTAGTCCGCGCGCAGGCGACCCTCTTGATCCATAACTGGAGAATGGCCGTACAAGCTGTCTTTGTAGAGCGCGTAGACCTGCTCGACGCATCCCTCGTGTGTGCCCTGCTCCTTCATGACTTTGAACAACAATGACAGATACAGCGGCATGATCGGGATAGCTGAACTTGCCTGGGTAACCACCGCTTTCAATACCGAGACCCGCGCGTCACCTCCCAGAACAGCCAACCGTTCACGGATACCAAGGACTTTCTGATCCAGGTCCTTCTTGGCCGCACCAATGGAGCCGTTCCAGTAGATGTCATGAGTCAGCTTTTCGCCCAGATAAGTGAACGCGGTCGTTTTCGCCCCATCAGCCAGAACACCCGCTTCGTGCAGGGCATCGATCCACATCTGCCAATCTTCGCCGCCCATCACGGCCACCGTGCCATCGATTTCGCTTTGGGTCGCGGGTAGTAGCGTGGTGTCCTTGACCACTTCCTTATCAGTATCCAGGCCCCGCAAGGTCACGGCCTTGTCGAGCGGCTTAAGGGTAGAACTGAATACTTCACCCGTCTTGGGGTGTGTCCGGCGCGGTGCGGCAAGACTGTAAACAACCAGGTCGACCTTCCCGAAGTCGCGCTTGATAACGTCGATAGTCTTCTGTTTGATCTCATCGGAAAAAGCATCGCCGTTGATGCTCTTGGCGTAGAGGCCGTCGGACTCGGCAAACGTGTGAAAGGCCGCTGTGTTGTACCAGCCGGCGGTGCCGAGCTTGCCCTCATCGCCTTCACGTTCGAAAAACACACCGAGAGTGCTGGCGCCACAACCAAAAGCTGCCGTTATCCGCGCAGCAAGTCCGTATCCGGTCGATGCACCAATCACCAGTACGTTCTTTGGCCCCCCGGTGATCAATCCTTTCGTAGTAACGTAATCGATCTGATTCTTGACGTTGGCTTCGCAGCCAGTGGGGTGGGTAGTCACACAGACAAAGCCGCGAACGCGCGGTTTAATGATCATAAAAGATCTCCCTCTTCCAGGATGAGAGCCAACCTTGGCTACGAAGTTATAGACGCCTGGATAGCTGGAACGTCACGATGAAAGATCTGCAGCGATTGGTGCCTCGCCAAGCAATGCTTGAACAAATCCTTCCTACTGGTCATATAGCATTGGCAACCTAGAGCCTGGCAAGAGACTGCGACGGTCTAGCCTCGACCGTTGCAGTGGGTGGTCAGAGGTCCATCTGTTCCGCCATTTCCAGGGTGTCATCGACCTCGATCCCCAAGTATCTAACGGTACATTCAAGCTTCGTACGGCCAAGCAGGAGTTGCACTGCTCTCAGGTTCTTCGTCCTGCGATAGATTAGCGATACCTTGATTCTCCGTAGCGTGTGGGTACCGTACATGGTTGGAATGTCCTGCATCGGCAGCCTCTCTACGAAAGTCGTTAGGTTCAGCGGTTGTTACGGAGTGCCCATTGGCTCGCGCAAATGGACGGAATCCGTGTGTCAGTCCGCACTTGGCCGTTTTTGACTATCTATCGCCACCGGCAGCTTTGGGTCGTTTTCTGCCTGTCGTGACAGGCGGGGTCTGGCTGCTGATTAAAGCGCCCTGCCCAGGCATGTTCGACCTACACCAGCACGGTCAACCAGGCCGACACCAGCAGCAAAAAAGCCAGTGCATGGTTCACGCGTTTGAACGCCTGTGGCGAACCAAAAAACCGAGCACTACCCACGCCGAGCAACGCCCACAGAGTCATGCACGGCAAAGAGACCAACAGGAACACCAGCGACAACAACACCAGCCGCATGGTCTTGTCGCCGCCACCGGCAAACACGCTCACCACCGCCACCGCCATCATCCAGACTTTGGGGTTGAGCAATTGCAGGGTGGCGGCACCGAACACACTCAGGCCCTCGTCGCGCGGGGTAGTCGGGTTCAGGGACGGCGGCGCGCTTTGAAAGATCTGCCAGGCCAGCCAACTCAACCAGAACACCCCGGCCCAGGCCATCGCCTGCTGCACTCGCGGAAACCGCAGCAGCGTCTCGCCCACGCCGAGCCCGACGGCAAACACAATCAGCGCCGCCGCCACGCATGCGCCAAAAATTAGGGGTAGCGTGGCACCTAGCCCCCACCGCGAACTGTGGCTCAGCACCAGAATATTGGTCGGCCCCGGGGTGATCGAGGCAACGAACGCAAACAGCAGGAAAGGCAACAACGATTCCATGGCTCAGACTCCCTGAGGACACATCGAAGGCGCAGAAAGGAACAGCGAAAAAGACATGGCATGGACTCCTTGATCAGATAGGAGGCCATGGTCGCGGGTCAGCGGGATTCAGTCTGGAAGGTTTGAGCAGCGCTTGCGGTAGTCCGCTGGCGTGAGCTGGTAGGCACGGCGGAACCAGCGCCCCATATGGCTTTGATCGGAGAACCCGAGAGCACTGGCCACCTGCGCCGGCGACTCGCCCCGCGCCAGTAGCTGCCGCGCCTTGGCCAGGCGCAGCTGGATCAGATAAGCATGAGGCGCCAGCCCAAAGGCTGCCTTGAAGGCCCGCGTCAAGCGAAAGCGATCAACACCACAGGCTTGAGCCAGATCATCCAACCCGATGTCCTCGTAGACATGGGCATGCAGATAGTCACGCGCAACCTGGGCCACCAACGGCAGACGCGGATCAAAGGCCTGCCGCTTGCGCCAATCAAGGTGGCAAGTGAGCGCCCCCAACAAGGTATCGATGGCGCTCTGGCGCACGATGCGCAAGTCACCCTCATGGAGCACGTGGAAGGCTTGATAAATGGCAGTGGCCAGGCCCGGATCCTGGCTCAGGGTGTCGGCAAAGCCCGGCTGACTATCGGCCGGCGCGTGCTCGAACAACGCATGCAACTCCCGTTCAAGCCAGTGCGGATCGAGGTAGAGCATGGAATAGGTAAACCCTTCCTCGGTCGGCGCATGCCCATCGTGGATTTCCCCCGGCTCCAGCATGAATACCTTGCCCGGCGTACTAAGATGGCGAACGCGTCGGCAATTGAACTGCTGCACCCCCTGTTCGGTGACCCCCACCAGAAAACTGTCATGCCAGTGCGGATCGTAGGCATGCCCCTGAAAATGGGCACGAATCGATTCAATCCCGGTATCGGCATCCTGGGACAGCTCAATCCAGTTGCGTTTATCCACGGAAGGCTCCAGAGGTATGGTTCAGCTTTGAACTGTGCGGGCGACTAAATTACCGCGCTTTTGAAAAGGACGTTTAGAAGATTTGTGCGGTTTGATGCTGAGCCATAGCTGCCTATGCTGAAAGGCAGAAAACGGGTCGATCTCCGTCAGTCGTGATAGGCAGAAAGCGACCAGAAACAGCCTTTCGCGGATAGAAATCGACCAGCAGCTGACCGCGTTTATAGGTAGAGATCGGTCACTTGCTCATCACGAGGGCGATCGCGAGCACAACTACGGAGGCTCATTGAAGGGATCGCCCTTAAACCAAGGGTGTATCAAGGCCAAATCAAATGAAGCCTCAATGATCACCTCTGCCCACCCTCTTAGGGTTGATAAATCCTCAACACCTCGGCAGTAGTTAACGCCTGAAAGCATGCCCCTTGGCTATCGAAACAATCAACAGCGCTGGTAGTAACAATGCCAGCGCTACCCAGGGAATAGCACCTGCCCCCCATGTTTCCAGGAAAATGCCGCCGATCACACCACTGCCTGCAAACGCCAGATTGAAGACGGTCACCAACATTGATTGCGCAATATCAGCGCCGTCACTGGCAACATCAGCCAAGGAGGTTTGCAATAAGGTTGGCGCACCACCGAAGCTCATCCCCCACAGGACGATGCCGATATAGATCGCACTGACGGGCAGCTCACCCAGGCCCAGGGCAAACGAAACCAGGATGAATGCTGTCAGGCTGAGCAGTACCAGACTCCGAAGCCTGTCATCAATCAGCGTGCCGATCATCCATAGACCGAACAAGGCCGCAATACCGAATGAAAGAAGGCCCCGATCTATCTGATCGGCCAATCCAACAGAAGCCAGGAACGCAGCAATATAGGTATAGAGGGTGTAGTGAGCCAGGATCCAGAGCATGACCACCGCCAGCACGGGCCGCACGCCTGGGGTTTGCAGGACCCTGCGTAGCGGCAAGCGTCGATCGGAGCGTTGTCCGGGATAATCAGGCACTTTCAGATATATCCAGGCCATCAGCAAAAGGCTGAGTCCTGAGAGAGTCCCGAACACACAACGCCATCCCAGCAGCTTGCCGAGCCAGGCACCTAGCGGTACGCCTAGGGCAAGTGCCAAAGGGATGCCGAGCATGGCCAGCGCCATTGCGCGACCGTGCTGCTGTGGGGCGACCAATCGTCTGGCATAGCCGGCCAGCAGGCTCCAGGCCAGACCGGTTGCGATACCCACCACGAAGCGGGCAGCCAGCGTCAATGAAAACCAGGGCGACAGGGCGGTCACCGCATTACAGGCGCAAAACACCCCGACAGCCAGTAATAGCACCAAGCGCCGACGCCAGCCCTGCAACGCGAGAGTCAATGGAATAGCCGCTAACCCTGAGCCCAGCGCACATAGGGTCACCATCTGACCAGCCCACGCTTGCGACACACCAAATGCCTCGGCGATTTGCGGCAAAAGTCCTGCTGGCACCGTTTCGTTGGCGGTGGCGATAAAGCTCCCCATTGTCAGCGCCAACAGGGCCGCCAATGGGAGACGCCCAGTAGTGAGGTATTCGGTATTGCCCGATGTCGTGAAAGAGCCATTTTCAAATTGCGATTTGCTGGTCATGACCTGTGCTCAGAGGAATGGGAGACGTGAGTGTGATGAATTGCTACGGATTTGATAATTGGTCTACCATTTGATGAACCATCAAATTTGAATTGAATATGGCTACTGACCGATTGGGCGACATGCGTTTGTTTGTCGAAGCGGCAGCACTCGGCAGCTTGTCTGCCGCAGGGCGCAAACTGGCGCTGTCGCCGGCCGCGGCCAGCGCGCGACTTATCAAGCTTGAGGCGGCGCTGCGCACCAAGTTGTTTGATCGCACAACGCGTCAGTTGCGCCTCACGGAAGAAGGTCGGTTTTATTTGCAGCAATGCTGGGTCGCATTGCGGGCTATCGATGAGGCGGAAGCTGGACTTCAAGCCAGTCAAACAGAGGTGCGTGGCAAGGTCCGGATATCCGCATCCGCCGATTTTGGCCGCAATCTTTTAAATGACTGGCTTGAGACATTCAGTACATTGCACCCGGAACTGTACGTCGCACTGACGTTGTCGGACTCGGTGTCAAATCTGGTGCAGGACGATGTCGATCTGGCAATCCGGTTTGGACAGCCGCATGACAGCTCGATGATCGCCAGGCAGTTGGCTCCCAACTGGCGAGTACTGTGCGCTTCGCCTGATTATCTGGCGCGATACGGTAAACCCCAAACCCCTGCTGACTTGCCTAGCCACAAGTTCATCGTGCTGGTGACGTCTGCAGGTCCATTGAACACCTTTCACTTTGTGGTGGATGGTCAGGAATGGAACCACACCGTTCCCATGAGCCAGGCATGGGAAACCAACGACGGCGCCCTCGCGCGCGCATGGGCGTTGGCTGGACATGGCATCGCACGCAAGACTATTTGGGATGCGGCAGCCGATATCCGTGCTGGACGACTGAAGGTCCTGTTACCTGACTTTTGTGTCCGAGAGGCCGGCGTCTACGCGGTATTACACGGCAATCGTTACCGGATTCCCCGCGTGCGTGTATTGCTGGATTTCCTTACCGACCATTTTGATCGCGCAACCGATGAGCTGTTGTTCGACCTTAAAGTACCTAATGCCTGATGTTAGGAGGTTGTAAGCCACGCCATACCGGATAAGAGTTGCCGTCAAGTGCGCAATGAGGTTGCCTAGGTCGGGGGCAGACAATTTCCAGTAAGTTGAATGGCCCTCTGGTCTCGTAGACACATCTGACTGGCTGCTGGAGTGTCCGCTATGGGTCCAGGCTGTGTAAAAACGCAGGCCTCGTTTTGAAGTCTGTGTCGCTACGTAAAATCTGACCGTGATTGGCAGATCAGTTCAGTGGTCCTGAAATTTGCGTAGGAACGCGGTTTTCGTTCCGATTCGAACCTTCAAACCTGCTCTAAAACGTTTTTACACAGCCTGGGTCGAAAGCGGTCCCTCACCAGCGGCTGCTTTCGACCCGATCCCTGAAGCGATTACTGACCAAGCCTGATCCTTACATGCGAAATGCTGTCTCTGGCATCGTGTTGGATGGCAAGGGCTTCGCCCGTGTTCGCGGTGGTGCGGCACTCCGGTAAGCCCGCTCCCACAGGAGTCGCGAATACTTTCGGTAACCCTTCGATCGGCTAGCTTGCGGCTTGGCTACAGGCAGCTTCGGGTCGATTGCTACCATCAACGACTGACGACCTCTGACCCAGTGCTTATGCGCCATGCGTAGGACTAGCCCACTGCCCGATAAAGTCGCCAACTCTCCGCTCAATGTCACTCTCAACTGTCCGCAGCCGCAGAATAGGAATGCCACTTCTAGCCAAAATCTCATTTTTCATGGCGTCCCGAGCTGCCTGCACGGGTCGGTCGTGGTACCCGCCATCAACCTCGATCACCCCTATCGGTTTTTTGCCCACTTTGAAATAGATCACGAAATCGCAACTGGCGCGCCTCATGAACGCCCGCTGGGGCTCCGTCCAGTCGAGGCTACCCGGCGATGCAAGCTTATCCAGCTGGATCTGTGTGTGGTACTTCAATGCCTGGCACGCCGGGGCTGACAGCGCTTCACGCAGCAACTGTGCCACGATCTGCTCGGACTTGTAGCGTGAATCCTCGGGCCGCAGGCGGGCGTCCAAGCGTGCCAGAGACTGGTCGTACTCGCGGTACAGCAAGTCGAATGCCGACACCACCGGCGCGCGTACGATCTGATCGTCCTGCGCGTAATAGCTGATGTAGCGGATCAGCGCGGCGATGTGGCCATTGTTGTCAGTGAACACCTCGTCACCGCTCACCAGGGTGAAGCGATGTTTGGCCCGCGAAACTGCCACGTTGATCATGCGTGGGTCGTCGACGAAATCCAGGCGTGTTCGCGCCTGGTTGTAGCGCTTCTTGTCCAGCACGGTGGAGAAGACGATCTCGTCGCATTCGCGCCCCTGAAACTTGTGCACGGTGTCCTTGACGAAATCCGTCGGCAAGTGCGTGTCGGAAAGGTTGACTTGCGCCCGGAACGGGGCGATGTAACCGCGGCCTTCACCGTCCATACCGACGGGCGGCCCCTCGTCCCCAAGCACCTTCAGCAGGGAGTCCAATTCCCGAAGGTTGGTGTTCTTCCTGGCGTGGTTGCCCTTGGCTGTCACCACCAGGCGCAGGGGGGCTTCGCCCTTGTCCTCGGTCATCGGCACCAGTGCGTTGTCGTAGAACTGCTGGTTGCAGAACTGGATGATCCTGGGGTGGCAGCGGTAATGTTCTTTCAGCAGGGTTCTGGGCAGCGTGTCCTGAAACACGGCAATGCACGAATCCAGCAGGCTGTAGTGCTCGCAATCGTAGACTTCGGCGGGCGCTTGAAGCCCCAGTGCCACAGGGATATGCGGCAACTGGCGGTTGTCTCCAACGACGATCAGGTTCTTTGCGCAGCCCAGTGGCAGGATGCCCGGCACGATGTCCTGCAAAGAGGCTTCGTCGATGATCACGTAGTCGAGGACCGCTCCCGGCGCGATCGAATTGACGATGGAGTGCGTGCCGCTGCCCAGGATAGGGAAGCGCTGCAAGAAGACATCGAAATGCCTGCGGTAAGTTTTGACATCAAAGCTGTCCGACGGCGGTACCTGAAGTTGCAGATGCTGCTTGAGATGGTGCATCGATGCTGTTGTCAGTTCTTTCAGCAGGGCCGTGAAATTCGCGCGTGCCAACGATTCACGGCACGCCCGCAGCTCCGCTTCCTTGTCCCGTAGCGACTTGTCGTAGTAATGCATCTGCAGTGCATGGAAAACGGCCATGCGCGCCTCGCCCTCGGTGAATGGCTTGGTGCGAAAGATTCTGAATTTGAACAGAAGCTCGATACGGTCTTTGAGATGAATGCGCTGCTCGCCGAGGTACGCCAGGTAGGCCATGAGGTCCGCAGTCTTGCGCGGTGTCAGGCCGTACTTGTCGAGCGAGACTGTGGCCTGTACATCGCTTTCTGCCTGCCACTGCTGCAGGTAGCGCCGCTCGATGACCAGCTCGTCCAGCTCGATTTGCAGTTGTGCCGCCCTGTTGTGGTCTTGCAGGTGCTGCTTCAAGCGGGTCAGCAAGGCCTGGATTTCATCTAGGGATGGTGCCGGCTCGGGTGCGTTTGATGGCCAAGCAGGCAGATCGGCAAAGAAGGCCTCACGTTTGTCCTGGTTGCCAAGCTTGGCGACCAAGTAGCCCAGGCCGTATTTCTCCAGCTTTTCGTAGACGTTTTCCACGGCAGCGTTGTTGTTGGACAGCACCGCTACCGTCTGCCCACGTAACAGAATATTGGCGAGGATGTTGAGGATCGTCTGCGTCTTGCCGGTCCCTGGCGGGCCTTCGATCACGCTGATTTGCGCGCTGAACGCCCGCTCGACCGCCTGAAGCTGACTCTCGTTAAGCCCGAACGGATAGATGAGCCCCTGACCCGGCGCCAGCGTGCCGTTGCGCCCCGTACAATAGGCTTGCAGGGCAGTGCCAGCGATGGCGGGCAGTTTTCCGAGCTGGCGCACCACATTGTCGGCAATTTCACGATCAGTTTTCGACTCAGCGTGATCCTGTCGGGCATTCGCCACGAGAGTGAAATAGCGGAAGACCGGTGTTTCCTTCATCGATGTCGGGGCGGTAAAGCCGATACCGTCCATCTTGTAGACATAGGGCTTTTCGGCGCCCGGGTAGTGCACGACGGCATATCGCTCGCCGTAAATCGTAGCTTTGGCAATGGGCGTGACGATCGTGCTGCCGGGCTTGTGCAGCAATACATTGGTCAACTCGCGGGTGGGCGAAACTTGGCAGTTACTGAGCGCACGGGTGTATTTTTTCTTGGAGGGGAAGTGACAGGTCAGTTCCAGGGCTTCGTACTTGTCGCTCCAGCGAATCGCCCAGTCGCTGATCTTTGCGGTCTTGTCCTCACCATCCACCTGAATCGAAACCATATTCCTTATCCCTATGCGCATGACATCCGGCTTCGCCTCGCGCCGAATGTTACTTTCTCCAAGATGAGTCATATTGCCATCATTGCGTGCAGGATCGATAGCCGGTTCTGCACTGCGACGGCCAGCGTGAATTCGTCGGCCGCACCACTCATGCCCCGTAGTCGCAGGCGATCCAGTTTCAGGATGCGCTTGAAGCGGGCAAACAGCATTTCGACCTTCTTGCGCTCATGGTGAGAGCGCACGTACTCCGGCGTTGCTGCAATGCGTCGAGCCACATCACGAGCGGCTTCATGGACGCTGCGAGCAATCTTGCGAATCGAGGTGTTCGGACAGCACTTGGCTTTCAGCAGGCATGTCGCGCAGTCGGTCTGCCTGGATCGGAAGATGATGGTGTTGGTGACGTGCGAACGCTCGTCTTGAAGGCTCGCCATTCGCTGCGTAATACGTTGCCGGCCGGGCAGCGGTATTCCTCGGCCTCTTCATTCCAGTGGAAATCGTTACTCGAAAAGCTGTCGTTCTTGCGCTCAGTTTTGCCCCACACCGGCATATGCGGCTCGATGTCTTTTTTCTCCACCATCCAGGCCAGCATCGGCGCAGTACCGTAAGCGGTGTCGCCAATGAGGCGCTCTGGCTTGATGTCGAACTGCACTTCGACCCGATCGATTATCGTCTTGGTGCTCTCGACTTCTGGGGTTCGATGAGCCGGTGTGGGTTCCACATCCATGATCACGCAGTGCTCGCCATCCATCGACTGGCACGCTCGCTCAAGCTGTGTGCAATCAGCTCTAGCTGCGGTCAACCCAAGCTTTGGATGACCTCATCCACGAAGTGTCGGAGCTTTGCTGAAGGGCGACGGTCGGCGGGGTAGATCAGGTTGACAGGGTAGATGGGGCCTTCGAAGTTCTCAAAAAGCACGACCAACTCACCTCGTCGCACGTAGGGCGTCAGCACGTCCTCGACGCAGAGCGTAATACCGAAACCCGACAATGCGGCGTTCACCTTGGCCATGGTGTTGTTTACTTTCAGTCGACTCGCAATGGGGATCGTGAACGTCTGCATATCTTTAGTGAATCGCCAGAGCTTGTCTGTCATTCGATCGGAAAACAGGTAGCCCAGACAGTCATGGTCCACGAGCTGCTCAGGATGGAGCGGGACCCCTTTGCGGGAGAGATAAGCGGGGGATGCGCAGGCTAACATCCTGAAAGGTTTCAAACCGCGTTGAACCAGAGCTGCACTGTCGGCCAGTTGAGGTTTTCCCAGCCGGAAGACGACTTCGTAACCTTCTTCCACGACATTCACGAACCTGTCCGTCAACTCCAACTCGATTTCCGTTTCGGGGTAACGCGTCAGGTATTGGGTGAGGAACGGGATCAGTCGATGAGAGCCATAATTATACGGCGCGCTGATCCTTATTTTTCCTCGCGGTGTTGAGTTCGCTGCCAAGGCCAGAGCATCGGCGTCATCAACGTCGCTCAGAATGGCCTTGCAGCGTGAGTAATATTCCCTGCCCACGGCAGTCAAGCTTTGACGGCGAGTGGTTCGCGTGATCAATTTGAGGCCTAGCTCAGATTCCAGATTGCCGACCTGTTTGGCAATCAATTGCGGGGTCACGCCTAACAAGGCAGCGGCTGCCGAGAACGAGTCTGATTCGGCTGCCGCCACGAACGCTGCCATGCTTTTCAGCTTGTCCATATCTACAACCTTTAGTTGTCAATGTTATTAAATCTTGAGCATTTATCTTCAAGATCTTGCTGTTCATCATGCCTTGGGTCAATCAAAGTAAGCGCGTTGCGCTTCGTAGAGCGGAGATTATGAATTGGTGAACATATCGCATGAAACGGCAGCGGATACCGAGCGCCGACTACTGCACGTGACCTCTCAGGCGCGCGTCCGGTTCTTTCCTGGCACATATACGTTTTTGGAGTTTCCCTTGTCATCGTTTCCTGGTGCGGCATATCCCGACGCACTGGCGCTCGTTCGAGACGACAAGGTATGGAGTCAACTGGTCCCTTGCGACGACATCGAGCGAGAACTGTTCGGCGTCTTCCGTTTCCATTTCCCTGAAAACGTAGACAACAGCGGATTCGTGGGCTGGTTGGCGATGCGTCTGAAGCGGCATTTTGGAACTGGCGTTTTCGTCACTTGCGGCCAAAACAGAGATGAGGGCGGGATATTTGATTATTGGGGCGTCCCGGCCAGCCTTGCTTCGGGTGTCTTCGCAGAGATCCAGGCTTTGGTTGATGGCCGAGCGGCCGGGGAAATGGGAGTTTCCCGGTAGCGGATATGGTCGCGCGTGCCCAAGTGTTCGCTTTTGGCCGATTGAATAGCAGCCGTTCCCGGAAGACCTAAACCGGCCAAAAAGTGGATGATTTGAGTCGAGAAAATAAATCAAGGAACCGCGGTACGCGGTCCCAGAGAGCGAAGCGAACGGCTTGAACCGCTTGTTATACGTTAACCCTGTAACTCAAGGTTGCCTCATCGCCTGTGATCCCTCGGAATCCCCAGCAATGACTTGGTTGCTCAAATATTGTGATTTCAACGTCAACCGGATTTATAGCCAAGTTTCGCTCAAAGGCTGTAAATATTTGCTTTATGAGCTTCTTTTTTGTTTCTTCCGTTCGCCCAGAAATCATGCTTATTTCGATTACTGTGTATTTTTCAGATCTGCCGCCGGGGTAATAGAAATTAGTTTTATCTAGCGGGACGAAACGGTGAGCACGCTTGTCTTCGGGTAACCCAAGAACAGTAGTCATGCAATTATGTAGCACATCGGACATCTGTGCTTTTTTGGCATTTAAATTGTAGTCAATTCCATAGACGGTGATCATTGCGATTCCTTGCAAGCGTATAACTACTATAGGTGACATGCCATGTCGCGATGGCGTGCCGTATAAAGTTCCTTGTCGTCCTGTAAGTCCTTGTCTAGCTTTGCCATCACCGTGTCCACCGTCCCTTTTGGCCGATTTCTGCCGTTCGTGAAGGGCAGAAATCGACCAGTAGCGGTCGCATTCGACAGGTGAACGTCTGAGCGCCTCGCTCAGATATGCAGCCAAGCCAGCGAACCCAGCATGACGCCAACACCCGCGGCCCCAAACGAGAGCCGCTTGAGCCATTCCTTACGCGTCAGCAAGGTAATGGCCGCCAGTGAAATTGCTATTTGAATCGCTGTCATTGCCTGGGCCCAGCGGTGATGCTGATGCAACGCCTGCTCTGACTTCTCGTCCCACTCCCTTGCCCGTTGTTCGAATGCTTCAGCCTTCTTGCGCGCCTCCTCCTTCTGTTCCCCGTACCGCCGCGCCTCAGCAACATAATGGGCGGAATCCAGCCCAGGGAGATGGCTTGCCAGATCCGACAGGTTCTGCCGGCTGGACTTGGCCTGGTAATAATTCCACTCGTTGGCGGCTTCGGTTTTCTGGATAGCGGCGTTGTTTTTGTCCATGGCCGCCTCATTCTCCGTTGAGCCGGCCTGATAGCTCATCAGGGCGCCGACGGTCGCCATGATGGCTGTCATCACCGCAATCTTGCTGGCAAAGCTGTCGCCTTGTGCATGCGCATGATGGGTGGTGTGCTCAATGTGTTGCTCGTGAGGGCTGGGGACTTCGAACTCTTCAGGCATGGGTGTCGATCTTGGAGGTGTTAGTGGAGATGGACAGCATTATGAATTGTCCCTGATTCTTTGGACACAATTGACTGGCAGCCAGTGGTCCAAAGTGTGTAAAAAGCCCCTGATCTCGATAACGCTGTGCAAGACTCTTATTTCGATGGACGTTGAGGTCACAAACGACCTTAGCTCTTAGTACATCTCACCCGTGACGATCACCGTCCACTGGACTCGCGAGGAAGCACATGATCGATGGTTCCGCCGTTTTGACAGTCTTTTTGGTCTACTTGGCCGGCGTCGTTATCCCCGGGCCAAATTTCGTTGCGGTGGTCCATAAAGCGGTGGCTGCTACGCGGTCAGAAGCTCTGGCTTTGGTCGCGGGCATCGTACTGGTCAACTTGTTCTGGTCCACCTGTGCAATTGCAGGTCTCGGGGTTGTATTTGCTGCGCTCCCTTGGGCTGCGCTTGTTGTAAAGGTTCTGGGCGCCGCCTACCTGATGTGGTTCGGATTCCGACTGCTGATCAACGCAGGGAAGAATGCGCTTGGCCCGCTAAATGATGCCATCGCCGGCAGTTGCCGGCAGTCCTTCATTCAGGGTGTGGTTACCAATATTGGCAACCCCAAGTCCATGGCTTTCTATGCCGCTGTCTTTTCAGCCGCAGCCCCCGCCCACGTTTCGCCAGGCACGTTTTTGTCGATGCTGGCAGTTGTCGTGGTGGTTTCAATGACCTGGTATGGAATGGTCGCAATCGCTCTTTCGCAACCCAAGATCGCTGCCGGGTATCAAGGGAGGAAAAAAGCAATTGATCGACTGTGCGGTGGGTTGATTTTGTCTTTGGGGATTCGCCAACTGGTTTAGCAATCCTCTCCTTTATCCGAGAAGAAGGAGACACACTTCGCGATGTCTTCCCCGCTCCCCTCCCCGGCTGCGTACAGTTCTTCTCGATGGGTCAGGGCCTGGAGCCCACGTCCATTTCGCAGGCCCGCGACAGTGCTTGCGTATCGATATACTCCCGGATGTTCGTCAGCTTTCCATTTCGCACGGTAATGGCGAAGACCCAATCGTCCTCCCACGTTTTATTCGTGGCCTTGATTCTCCCCTTGGCGAAGCCGACGACCAGAACCCGGTCACCCTGCGCCACGTATTCATGGAACTCCATGACAGAGGTTTCCATCTTTTCGGAAGCCTTCTGAAGCAGATCTTCCAATCCCGCGTGCCCGCGATGCGTGCCAGCCAGCGGCCAGTCCTCGCCCGGAATGATCCATTCAATATCTTCGGAAGTCAGCGCCATTAGACCTCGCCTATCGCTGCGGCCCATTGCAGTAAAGAAGTCTTTAACAACCTGAACATTCTTTTGTGTGTTCATCAAAATCTCTCCGCTTCTCTCGCATCTGCTCGCGTCCGTTCTAATCAGATACCTTGTGGACCTGCCGGTGAGGGGCGTGGTGTCGGAGACTCAGCCGATATCGACTTTCAAGGCGATGTCCCAAGTGCCGGCGCCGTTTTTCGCCAGGCCGATCATCATCAGGCCGAGCGCCTCGAGCGTCTGGGCCATGTGCAGGCCACCAACATCCAACGGACGCAGCCCGAGACTTTCGATGAACGTCGAGACGCGCGCCTTGGCCTGCGGATCGTCGGCGGCGATGAACGCATCGAGGGGGCCTCCCTTGGCAAGGACGTGGCCGAAAAGGGCGTTGAATGCCTTCACGACATGCGCGCTGGCGGGGGCGATCCTGGCGATCTCCTGCGCACCAGAACTGCCGGCGGGAGAGACGAGACCCGTGAGGTCCGGCGAGGCCGTGTTGGTGATGTCGATGATCACCTTGCCGTCGAGTGCGTCTCCGTAATCGGTCACCACCGAGGCCGCACCGGTGTAAGGCACGGCGAGGATGACGATGTCGCCAGCGGGCGCGGCCCCATAGGTTCCTGTGGTCGCTCCTGCTGCGAGCTTGTCGACCAGCGCCTGCGCCTTGGTGGGGTCGCGGCTGACCACCTCGACGGTGTGTCCAGCTTTGGCGGCACGACCGGCAATGGCCGCAGCCATGCCTCCTGAACCGATGATGCTGATAGTGCTCATGTGTAATCTCCAAATGAGTTGGGGTATTGCCCGCAATCTCTGAACGGGCTTCCCCCGGTTGGTATCCCGTGTTGTGCCGGGCTCGTTGCGACCCGGCGAACATCCTCAGCTCACTCAGGCGGCAGGGAAGTAATGGCCATTGTCCATATCGGCAAACAGGCCCGGCTGCATTGGTGTCCAGCCGAGCATCCGGCGCGTGATATCGCTCGACGCCGGGGTATCCAGCGTCACCAAGTTCGCGAGGAAGCCGAAGAAACCCGGCCCCATCATTACGTCCGCAGGAATGGGCACGACGGGAAGGTTCAGACGGCTGCCAATGGCCTGCGCGATCTCGCGGTACGGGATAGCCCCTTCGGCAACCGCATGCCAGGATCTGCCAGCGGGCCCCTTCTCCAGCGCCAGGCGGAACAGGGTAGCGAGGTCGCGGGCATGCACTGCCGCCCACCGGTTGGAGCCGTCGCCGGGGAAGCCAACGACGCCCTTTTCCTTTGCTTGCCCGATTAGGACCTGAAGGAAACCGGCCTTGTCGGTTGAGCTGTGCATGATTTCAGAAATGCGCACGACCGAAGACCGTACGCCCCGCTCTGCGAGACCGATTACAGTCAGCTCCACGATGTTACGAACCCGCAGGGAGCCCTTATATTGATCGCCAGCCGGAGAAAGAGCCGGATCTTCCTCGGTCGCCGGTCGGTTCTGGAGCGGCCCAGGAACCGGCCAACCCTCGTTAGTCGGCGAACCAATGCTGCCCGACACGACCAGCGGCTTTCCCGTTCCAGCCAGTGCATCACCGTATGCGAGCATGATCTGGACCTCCGCTGCGGCAACAGCGTCGATCCCGCCGACCGGAAGCAGGTCTTGTCGGTGCGCGACGTGGATTACGCCGTCGGCGGCTGCAGCCGCCTCCTTGAGCCCCTCGAGATCATCGAGATCACCGCGACGCACCTTTGCGCCGAGCGCAGTGATCGCCTCCGCCGCGCTGTCTGACCGGGCCAAAGCGGTGACCTCGTGGCCGGCAGCGATGAGGTCGGAGATGATGTATGGACCGGAATGGCCGGTCCCGCCAGTTACGAAAACGCGCATGTTGGTGATCCTTGTAAGTGGGATAAAAAATGGTGCTGCGGGTGCGGTCAGCCGAGAAGGCTGACGCCGATTGAGAAGTGCGTGTGCTTGACGGAGTGGGCAATGAGGCCCAGCGAAAGCAGGCAGGCGTGCTCCAACGTTCGCGCCATGAGTAACGGCCCGGTGTCCATCGGGCGTAATCCGAGGCTCTCGATGAATGCCGAGACGCGTGCCTTCGCCTGCGCGTCGTCTCCAGCGATGAACACGTCCGACGGGTGGCCCTCGACAGGAGCGGCAGCCAGGACGTGGGAGAAATGGGTGTTGAACGCCTTGATGACTTCGGCGTCGGCTGGGGCTGCTTTGGCGATTTCCTGCGCGCCGAAACTATTCTCAGGAGTCACAAAGCTTGTGAAGTCGGGGGCGACGGGGTTGGTGATGTCGACAAGAAGCTTGCCTGCCAATTCTTCGCCGTACTGCTTCACCACGTCGAGAACGACTGAATAGGGAACCGCCAGAATGACAATATCCCCGGCCGGCGCGGCGCCGAACGTTCCTGTCGTCGCGCCGGCTCCGATCTGCTCGGCCAGCGCCCGCGCCTTGATGGCGTCACGACTCATCACCTCGACGGTGTGTCCGGCTTGGGCGGCAAGGCCGCCGATCGCTGCGGCCATTCCACCTGAGCCGATGATGCTGATAGTGCTCATGCGCAGTTTCCTTGCAGGTATGGGGGTTGATCATTCCATGGCTGCTGGTGCGATCCGGCGAACTCATTCAACGTGCGATCCATGCTGGTCGCTTTACTTGCAAATAGCAAGTGATCTATGGAATTTTACTTGCGACATGCAAGCGATGCTAAGATCCAGCCATGAAGACAACTCTTAAAGAAGACTTTCGATCCCATTGCGCGGTGAACTACGGCGTGGAGATTTTTGGCGACCGGTGGTCGCTCTTGATCATTCGCGACATCGTTTTTGTTGGAAAGAAGACGTATGGCCAGTTTCTGAAATCGGAAGAGGGAATCGCGACCAATGTTCTTGCTTCCCGACTTGCCTTTCTTGAGGAGCAAGGCGTTCTCTCGAAGGCGCCCAGCCCCGACGACAGACGCAAGGACTTTTACACGTTGACCGAGAAGGGCCTGGACCTCATTCCCATCGTGATCAACATTGTGCTCTGGAGCGCGAAGCATGATTCGAAGTCGTACGTGCGGCGCCACGAGGATTTGGTTGCTCGATTAAGTCAAAACCCCATGCAGGTGAGCGAGGAAGTGAAGGCGCTGGTCCGCAATGGCGGGTGCCTCTTTCCTGAGAGCGGGGGATGAACAAAGCGGCGAACGCGCCCTGTCACGGCGCGCAAATGAGTTGGTATCAGTTCCGATGACTCAGGTCCGAGGGCTCGCGACCATTTCCGAGGCCCGCGCCAATGCTTGCGTGTCGACGTACTCCCGGATGTTCGTCAGCTTGCCATTGCGAACAGTGATGGCGAAGACAAAATGGTCCTCAAACGTCCTGTTCGTGGTTTTGACTTTCCCCGTAGCAAAGCCGACGACCAGGACCCGGTCTCCCTGCGCTACGAACTCGGGGGGCTGCGGGGAGGAAACTTCCATCTCTGCGCAAGCCTTCTGAAGCACGTTTGCCAATCCCGCGTGCCCGCGGTGCGTGCCGGCCAGCGGCCACCCCTCTCCCGGAATGATCCACTCGATATCTTCGGCAGACAACGCCAGCAGACCTTGCCTATCGCCGCTGCCCATTGCTGCAAAAAAGTCCTTCACAATCTGGATATTCTCTTGATTGCTCATAAAGACTTCTCCCTTGCTCTTACAAAGGATCGCGTAGTGTCCGTCATTCAGCGGGGGACGAGGCCGAGTTGTTGCTGCATCGCAGAAGCCTCGTTGTAGCAATGGAAAGATTTGACCTTCCCGCCTTCGAGGTGGAAAACATCGCATGACGGGACATCTATCTTCTTGCCCGTGGGAGCTAGCGTCCCTGAAGCAAGTGGCAGATCACCCTTGTGCGTTCCCCGAATCGCGAGTTCGACAACGACGACGTCTCCCGCGACATGGACGTTGAATATCTCACGGTGGACATCGGGGAACGCACTGACCATACCCGCGATAGACTCACCAATGGCCTTGCCGCGAAACTTCATGCCGGATGCCATATCCCACATGTAGCCTTCCTCAGAGAACATGGAAACAAACTTCTCGATATCCGTTCCCTGCCCTTCCGCGGCGGCGCAGAGTTCTCTGATTATTCTTTCATTATCAAGCATCATCATTCCTCTCCTTCATTATTGAGCACTTACCAACTCGTATAAGTTGTGGCCAGGACCGCACCAACATTTACGATCGCGATTCATCAGCCGAACTTGACCAAGTCCTTGAAGATCAGTTGACCCCAGGTATTTCCGCGCGCCTGCACAAGCAGTCCACCTTCCGAAAGCCCGCCCAGTTTGATCGGCGAGAAACCGAGATTTTCTGCAAGCGCACCCACTTCCGTTGCGGCGCCGTCATCGTCGCTCGCCAGGAACACGACTCTCCTGCCACCCTGTACGGCCGGATCCTGGCCAAGGACGGCGGCGCCCAAATGGTTGAAGCCCTTGACCAGTCGTCCACCAGTAAAGGCCTGCGCGACGACTCTGGAAGATGGTTCTCCTCCCAGTTCTTCAGGGGACACGCCGTAGGCATTGGTCACATCGATGATGGTCTTCCCCTTCCAGGTCGGCAACGCCTTAGCGACATCCGGGTGCGACTCGAAACGGACAGCCAGAAAGACGATGTCCGCCTTGACCGCGTCCGCCAGGTTTTTGGGAATGATCTGAGGTCCGATCGCTGCTGCGACGGATGCAAAGCTTTCCGGGGCGCGCGTGGTTGCAACGGCTACTTCGATGCCGTTGCGGGCAAACGCCTTGGCCAGGGCCTGGCCGATATTGCCGAAACCGATGATTGCGTAGCTCATATATTCTCCTCAGGTTTACCACGCCCGGCGGCGCCAAATAGCGGACCGGGCGTGGCGAGTCAGATTTGCGCCAGGCCGCCGTCGACGGCGACCTCGCTGGCGGTCATGAAGCTGCTGTCCTGCGACGCGAGAAAGGCAGCCACCGCTCCGATCTCCGCTGGATCGGCCATGCGCTGGAGCGGATTCATCGAGGCGAAGACCTTCATGCCCTCCTCGCCTAGCGCGGCCTTCGCGAGTTCGGTCGCCGTCGGCCCGGGCGACAGCACGTTTACCCGGATGCCAGTGCCCTTCAAGTCCTCCGCCCAGGTCCGCGCGAGGTTGCGCACTGCCGCCTTGCTCGCGCTGTAGACGCTGAATGCCGGGGCGCCCGTGGTGCCGGCGCTCGACCCGGTCAGGATGATCGAACCGCCCTGGCCCATCAGCGGCAGCGCCTTCTGGACCGTGAAGATCGTCCCCTTCACATTGGTTTCGAAGGTTTCGTCAATGTGCTCGGCAGTGAGCTTGCCGAGCGGAAGCGGGCCTCCCGCCCCGGCATTGGCGAAAACGATGTCGAGGGTTCCGCGCTCGGCCTTCACCGCTGCGTAGAGTCGGTCGAGGTCGGCCTCATCGGAGACCGAGCCCTTCACCGCGCGGGCATTGGGCCCAAGTTCGGCCACAGCGGCGTCAAGCGCTTCCTGCCGGCGGCCAAAGATGAAGACGAAGGCGCCCTCCTCGATGAAGCGTTTTGCAGCGGCGAGGCCGATGCCCGTAGCGCCACCGGTGATCACAGCGGTCTTTCCATTCAGTCTGGTCATGTCGTACATCCTTCCTAAGCGTTGTATGGAAGCAGGGAGCTGCTTGCTTGAGAACGACTATGCGGATCTAATAACCTAACGACAAGTATGCACTTTTAGGTAAGTACCCAATATGACCACACCTTCTGAAACCTGCGACCCCGGCTGCGGGCTCAACGCCACGCTGCGCATCATCTCGGGCAAGTGGAAACCGCTGGTCCTGTTTTTCCTGCGCGACGGCCCAAAGCGCTATGGCGAACTCAAGCGTTTGATCCCTGGCGTCAGTGACAAGGTGCTGATCCAGCAATTGAAGGATTTGGAGGCCGATCACGTGCTGGCGCGGACCGACTACAAGGAAGTGCCGCCGCGCGTGGATTACACGCTGACCCCGCTCGGTCGCAGCCTGGCTGACGCGATCATCCCGCTGTGCACCTGGGGAACCGAGAACATGGCGGAAGTGGCAAGCATCTTCGCCAAGCGCGACACGCTGCCCTAGCGGGATGTGGCTCGGCATATTGCAGCGACACCGGAGTACATGCGCTCTCGCCACGAACGCAAGAATCTTGAAATGTTGTTTGCCCACCTCAAGCGCATCTTGAAAGTGGATCGTTTACGACTACGTGGCATGAGTGGCGCGACCGATGAGTTCACGCTGGCCGCCGCAGTGCAGAACCTGCGCCGGCTGGCCAAACTTTTACCGCAAGGGCCACCGGTCACGGGATAGGTGCGCCTGCACCAAGTAATAAATCTCAAATTAACCCAATCCACTAGATAACAAACCTCAAAGAAGCCGAACAATGAGGTCGTCGGCTATTTAAGCCGCGGGGTCCTAGAACTTTTCTCTTTTTATCGGTCTATGTGGACAGGCACATCCTCGGTAAGCGCGACCTCGCAGGCTTCCCGCAGTCAGATGGCCACACGTCCATTGTCAATCAGAGGTTGTCTTCGCTCATGAAATTCCATGACCCACGGATGGTGCTCTTCGGCCTGTTCGCGTTCGCGGCAATGGGCTCCGCATCAGCAACACAAATGAAGACCTCAACCCCTGTTTTCACAACTGAAATGGCAGCCGTTCAGGCTCCGGTCGAGGCCGCCGGTAACCCTTGGCCAACCTTGGCCAGTACGGCCGGCAAACAGCCAGGCCCCTTGCTGGCCCATGACGACCGATACTGGCATGACGGCCGTTGGCACGATCGTAGAGACGATTGGCGCCGAGACGAATGGCGTAGAGAACAGTGGCGCAGAGAGCAAGCCCGTCGAGAAGCTGAACGCCATCGTTATTGGGAGCGCCACGATGATCGGCCCATGCGGCACCCCTACGAGGACGATCACCGCTACTATCGTCGCTAGCCTGAGAATAGATATCGATGATGCCTTGGGAATGGCGGAACAGACGGAAGTCTGACAATTGATGTGACGCGACGGTCGAAGCTGGACCGTCGCCGACCCGCCAGAAGACACTCAGAAACTCATCCGTGTACCAGATAGGCTCCCAACGGAACCCGATGCCGTAGCTTCTTGCATTTGCCCGGTGGGGGCTGATGCCCGGGCGGACGATCAGGAAACCAGATTCGGCATTTACCCGGAGGCGGCCAATGGCCACGGGGAATCTCAACACCATCGTACGCGGGCGCTGGCTCGGCGGAAGCCGATTGCAATTCTCCTTCGGGCATTGCGCGAGCGAAGTTGCCAGCATCGCGCCCAGTATCCGGAGCGGCTTGTTCAGCAGCGGCCATTTCTGCTTCGCGCAGCCTTTGGGCCTCCTCTTCAAGCCCCTTCTGTACTGCGACCTGGTCCTCTTTGGCGTTGGGTGAGGTGCTCGATGCGTTGGCCTGCTGCGCCGCCTGGATCAATTGGAAGTTGCGGTTGCGTAACGCTACGTTGCTACCAACTCTCATGTTCGAGCGCACCGCCAACGTTTCAGCCTGTTGGTACTGCCCCTGCTGAAGACGCAACACACCGAGATAATGCAGCGTCGCGGGATTGTTCGGCTGGATATGCAGAGCACGCTCCAGCGTCGCAGCGGCTTGGTCCAACTGGCCATCTCCATACTGCCGCGATGCGGTTTCGATCAGGGTGGTTGATGCGCTGTTGCTTTGCGAGGGCGCCCTTCGCTCGGCAGCAACCGAACAAAGCGACGTGACGACGCAGAACGCCAGGAGGAGGCTCGGCAGAGAAATCTTGGTTGGCATCAGGGGGCGGACTCAGCTGATCTCGGACGGCACTGTCGTAAAACAGGCCACCAGCACTGCTCGGCATCTGCGATACAGGGCCCCCATTGACCTGGCCAGTACCCTGAAGTTCCCGCCGCAACCGCCACTGCAGACGGAGTGGAATCCGCGGGCCACCGCAACCGGTATCAATTTTTACCTGAAATTTTAAGCTGGTATCATTCAAGCACTGACAAACCGAGCAGAAAATATGAATCGTCGTAAAAAAATAAATCAGTTATTAAAGGCTAACGCCAAAAAGGCCAGCGCCAAACTGGCACCGAAAAGCAAGACTAAATACATTAGTAAAGCTGACCGATTGAAGCTGGCGGCTGAAGCCGGTCAGGACTCAATCACTTGCGCTGAGAGCTGATCTACCTAGCCTTCGCGACCGACCGCTTCCGCCGCAGAGCCCACTTCCCTGCCCAACCGATCTGACAGATCGCGCGGACGCCAAAACTGCTACAGCGGTTTTTTTGTTGAGCTGCAGCAGTTCCCGCACCACGAGTTTACAAACTTGCTTCTTTGTAGGATGACTGAAGAAACTCTGCTATCAGCGATGTGATCTGCTGCTGAATCACCCCACGTGAGCGACCGCCGTCGCCATCCAGGCAAATGATGCCATCGCCTGGTACATCGTCTTCGAGCAGTTTCTGCGCGCCAGGTTTGCACATCGACAAGAAGCTGAAATGGCTTGCGTCGCTGATTTCGACGTAACGGCTTGTCGCCGCAGGCAAGCGTTTGGCCAGGTTGGCAGACTCCAACTCAGCAGGAAGCTCGCGCGACGGTACACCGGCAGCGATCACCAGCGTTGGTACCGGCAGCGCCGCCAGGCTTTCATCGGTCAGGCCCCGTGAAAGGCCCAGGTCCAATGTGACCACAGCAGAGACGCGTTTATCGCGCAAATCGGCGGCCAACGCGGCCTTTGATTTTGAGGTGCTTGCAGGGTTTATCGTTTCGTAGACGGTGCAACTCGCTAACTGCGGGTGAGCTTTGCAGTCAAGGGCGAAGCGGTCTGGATCGAAACGAGCGCCGGCTATCTCCAGGGCGGTCCAGCCGCCGAGTGAATGGCCCACTACTGCAATTCGGTCATTGGCGACCAAGCCGAATTTTTCTGGTTGAGTCGTGACCGCATCTATGGCTCGGCGTAAATCAACCGGGCGCTGCCATAACTGCGCCGCCGCTTGAGGGCTACGGTCATGAGTGGTGGTGCCAGGGTGATTGATTGCGGCGACGATGTACCCCCTATGAGCCAGAGCACTGGCAAGCCAGATCTGGTTGCTCCAGTTCCCCCTGTATCCGTGGGAGAGCACCAACAAGGGATGCTTGCCAGCAGCGGGCGGCGCGTTACGAACGGCAGAAGCACCGACAAACACCACATCATCGCCGATCAATTGCGTGGCGGCGGTAGTCGCACTGGGGTACCAAACGACCATCTCCAGTGAGCGGTCACTGTGCGGGTCCGGCAGTGTGGAAGATTGGAAGCCGACAGGGTTCTCGTCAGCGAGTGCGAGAGGAGTCAGGCAGATCAACAACAGGGCGCCAAAAGCTATTTTCAATGTCGTTTCTTCCTTGATTGGACAAGTGCACAGCAACCTGAATCCGCCGTCAGGCGCATCCACCTTCGTACGGAGTCGAAGCTAACGTGGCTGCATAGTGAGCATGGACATTAAAGCCCACAATCGAATCCACGGGCATAAATTTCATCGTTAACTCTGTTCGCGGTCTTTTAGAGAGAAGGCTGAACGTCCGCTTTCCCGCGGGTCTTGCCTAGTGGAAGGCAGTCACCACCCGCTAAGCATCCTGCAATTTCTCACGCAGAAACTCGATGAACCGTTGGGTTTTCGCCGGTAACAGTCGCGTCTCGGTGAGGGCATAAACCGAGACGGGCGGAGCCTGCCACAGCGGCAAGACTCTGCGCAGCGTGCCATGGGCGAGGTCTACCTGTGGGAGCAGCGCACCGCCGCTCCCACAGGGATGAGTCGCTACATCTCAACCTGCGTACCCAGCTCAATCACACGATTGAGCGGCAAATTGAAGTATTTGAGGTTGCTGTTGGCGTTCTTCAGCAAGAACGCGAACAGGGTCTCGCGCCAACGGGCCATGCCGATACGCTTGGTCGGGACGACCGTCTCGCGGCTGAGGAAATAGGTGGTGCGCATCGGACTGAAATCCAGCTCTTTCAAATGGCACAGACTCAACGCCAGCGGCACATCGGGCTCCTCTATAAAGCCGAAGTGCAGACTGACCCGGAAGAACCCTTCGCCAAAAGACTCGATCTCGAACCGCTGATCCGCAGGCACACGCGGGCGGTCTTCAGACACCACGGTGAGCAACACCACCTGCTCGTGCAGCACCTGGTTATGCAACAGGTTGTGCAACAGGGCATGGGGGACAGCATCGGATCTGGCCGTCAGAAATACCGCCGTACCCTGCACACGATGGGGTGGTTGCGCGCGAATGCTGCTGATGAACAACGGCAGCGGCAGAGCAGTTTCGTCCAGTCGCTCGACAATGATCTTGCGGCCGCGCTTCCAGGTGGTCATCAAAATGAACAGGGCAATACCGGCGATTACCGGGAACGCACCACCCTGGAAGATCTTCGATATGTTGGCGGCGAAGTACAGACTGTCGACCACGAGAAAACCCAACAGCATCGGAATCGCCAACCAGCGCGGTGTTTTCCACAGCAGCAGGACCACGGCCGAGGACAGGATGGTCGTGATCAACATGGTCCCCGTCACCGCCACGCCATACGCCGCCGCCAGCGCACTGGACGACTCGAAGCCGATGACCAGCAACACGACGCCGACCATCAGCGCCCAGTTCACGAGGCCGATGTAAATCTGCCCCTGCTCCTGACTGGAGGTGTGCTGGATAAACATACGCGGCACGTAACCCAGCTGAATAGCCTGGCGAGTCAGTGAGAACGCCCCGGAAATCACCGCCTGGGAGGCGATGATGGTGGCCAGTGTCGACAGCGCGACCATCGGCAGCAGCGCCCAGTCGGGTGCCAATAGATAGAATGGGTTGCGTACCGCTTCCGGGTTCCCGAGGATCAACGCCCCCTGGCCAAAGTAATTGAGCACCAGGCCAGGCAGCACCAGCATGAACCAGGCACGGGCAATCGGTTTGCGACCGAAATGGCCCATGTCGGCATACAGCGCTTCAGCACCGGTCAATGCCAATACCACGGCGCCCAAAATGGCGATGCCAATGCCCGGATGAACCACGAAGAATCGCACCGCCCAAGCAGGATTGAGCGCTTGCAGCACTTCCGGGCGTTGCAGAATGCCGAATGTACCGAGAATGCCCAACACCACGAACCACAGCACCATGACCGGGCCGAACAGGATGCCGATACGCGCCGTGCCATGTTTCTGGATCAGGAAAAGTGCTACCAGAACGATAACGGACAGCGGAACGACCCAATGCCCGATGCCCTCGAACGCAAGTTGCAGACCTTCAACCGCGGAGAGCACCGAAATGGCCGGGGTGATCATACTGTCCCCGTAAAACAGTGCCGCGCCAAACAGCCCGAGCAACACCAGGTTCCGGCTCATTTTCGGATAAGGCGCCGAGGCCCGGCGTGCCAGTGCCGTCAAGGCCATGATGCCGCCCTCGCCCTGGTTGTTGGCGCGCAGTATAAACAGCACGTACTTGATCGAGACGACCCAGATCAGCGACCAGAAAATCAACGACAGAATGCCCAGTACACCGTCCTGATTGGCCTGGACGCCATAGTGGCCGGCGAACACTTCCTTGAGGGTGTAAAGCGGGCTGGTACCAATGTCCCCATAAACCACGCCGACCGCGGCGACGAGCAAGCCCACTCCTGATGTTTTGGCGTGGGAGTTTTCATGGGCGGGGATCGCTGTTTCGCTCACGGGTAGCTTCTCTGAGATTGAAGGAAATAAATGGCATGCCACCTTCGAGCAAGAGGGTTTGCGGGGCTACCGGGTAAACATTGGAACTCAGCCATGAAACCCCACGGCTTGATAATGAGATTAGTCCATGGGTGTCATGCCGTTCGTTCAGGTGACCTGGAGAGTTTGCAGGCCTGTCGACGTTCAAAAAAACGCGGCAAGTATCCTCGCAAGGGAAAACACCTACCGTAAAGAAAGCGTAAAAATGTACGGGCAGCAGCGAGCGAATTTCGATCAAGCTTCTTGTGCGCGACCAAAAATAGTCCTTAATTAGAGGCAAGGTTCTTTCCGGGACCTCGCCACATCGCTATATCCTGTGTTTCAACCCGAATCACCTGAATCGAGTGCCAAGGCACCACCAGCATGGAGTTTGCGAATGAGCCAAGGGCCTGTCCATGAGGACGACACCGCTATTGGACCTACCTGTACACCCTCAGAAGGTAGCGAGCAAACCTCCCCGTTCCTTCACGACCTGGGGTTGAGCGATGTCCTTGAGGCACTGCCCGAGGCCATCTACACCACCGATGCCAAGGGTCTGATCACCTTTTACAACCGTGCAGCGGTGGCGCTGTGGGGAATGACCCCGGCGCTTGGGGAGAGCGCCTTTTGCGGCTCCTGGAAGCTCTATTGGCCTGACGGCACGCCGCTGCCCCACGATGAATGCCCCATGTCCATGGCATTGAAGGAACAACGTCCTGTCAGAGGGATTGAAGCCATCGCCGAGCGTCCGGATGGCACACGCGTTCGTTTTCTGGCGTGCCCCTCGCCGATCTTCGATGCAGAAGGCAGCCTGATAGGCGCCGTTAACATGCTGATCGATCTGACTGACCAGACCGTCGCCGACAAATCCGCGCTGATCCATGACGCGCTGGTCGAATCGTCCGCCGACGCGATCATCGCCAAAGACCTGAACGGCACGATTACCAACTGGAACGCTGGCGCCCAGCGACTCTTCGGTTACACGGCCGAGGAAGCGGTCGGCCAACCCATTGATATGCTCATCCCCCTGGATCGGCGGGATGAGGAACCCGGCATTTTGGCGCGCATCCGTCGAGGCGAGCGCATCGAACACTATGAAACCCTCCGGCGGCGCAAAGACGGCAGCCTGGTCGAGATCTCTCTCGCCGTCTCCCCTATCAGAAATCGGCAAGGCCGTATTGTCGGAGCGGCCAAAATCGCTCGCGATATCACTGAGCGACGACAGGCGGAAGAACAAAAGAGCCTGCTCATCAGAGAGATGGATCACCGGGTGAAAAACCTGTTCACCCTGGCAAACAGCGTGGTCTCACTGAGCGCCCGTTCGGCAACGACCCCCGGTGAACTCGCCTCCGCCGTTTGCGCACGGCTGAACGCATTGGCGCGAGCCCATACCCTGACCATACCGCACGGTTTGAGTAACGAGCAGCCAACGACATTGCATGCCCTCATTCAAACCATTCTCGCGCCTTATGCCGATAGCGGGGATACCAGCCAGTCACGCGCCGTCGTGACCGGCCCTGACATAACGATTGACGGTGCATCAGTCACCAGCTTCGCTCTGCTGTTGCATGAGTTTGCAACCAACGCCGCGAAATATGGGGCGCTCTCTTTGCCTGAAGGGCTTTTGGATATTGCCTGTAGCGAGAGTGAGGAGGTATTCACCGTGGTCTGGAGCGAAAGGAATGGCCCGCTCATTGACCGGGAGCCCGACAGCACCGGGTTCGGCACCCTTCTCGCCAAAGCGACCGTGCATGGCCAGCTTCACGGCGAAATCCGCCGTGACTGGAAGCGCGAGGGGCTGACCATCACCGTAGCGTTTCCCTCCCGTAGCATAAGCGGCCAGTAGAGGGTTGGCTCCAGGTGGTGCGAAGCGATTCGCACCTACTTTGCCGTTCCGCCACCAGGTTTATAGAACAGAAACTTCCGGGTCTCGCCCGTCTTGATGTACTGCTTCGCCCAGTCGGGTTTCACCGTTCTGTCGTGGAAATACAAGGCACCGTGGGTGCGGTCCGTCAGTTGCTTGTTGAGTGCCTTGCGCGCGATCTCCTTGGCGATGGCATATTCGTCGTCTTCCTTTACCTGATCCGCACGCCCGTCGCACCACCAGGAAAACTGGCAGGCATGCTTTTCGGAACCTTGCTTGACCACAGCGCACACCGTATCCGGAAAACCTTCGTGACCCAGCCGGTTCATGACCACGCTGGCGACGCCTTCCATGTCGGCAGCAGTTACCCCTTTGGCTTCCCAGTAGATACTGCGTGCAAGGCACGTAATGGCATCCTCCAGCGGCGCGGTGCCCGCCGGATCGACCGCCTGCGCTTCGGAGGGGGTGATGACCTCGGATTTGGGCACCGGAGCTTCGCTACCCTTCTCTGCCGCTTTCTGCTCCAGAACCTGCGCCTTTTCTTCGGCCACTTCCTTTTTTTGCTCCTGGTCGGTTGCCCACACCTGGCCGCACAGAAGGATGATTGCGAAGCAGGTGGCTACCCCTTTGAATCGCATGTTCCGACCCTTCTGATTGAAACCTTCGTGAGCAACGAAACGATCGCAGACCTGGGTTGATTGTAGTAGCCGGAATTCATACCGACAGGCAGGCAATAAACTGCATTTGAGCGCGAAAAGGCATTGCATTGGGAGGGGGGACATCGCGCATCATGGGCACAGATCGTTCAAGGGAGATTTACATGCTCAGCCTGTCATCCGTTTTGCATCTTGGCGTGTTGTCATTCGGGTTGGTGTTCAGCGTCATCGCGTCGGCGGCCGATGAACAACAGCTGGTAGAGTCGATCAACGTTTACCGCAGCCAGGTACAGCGCTGTGCCGGACAGGCGTCTTCGGAGTTACCACCGCTGGCCAGCGATCCGCGCCTGGTGCTGTCCGCCAACAGCATCGGCGACCTGCAGCAGGCACTGGCCCGCGCGGCGTACCCGATGGTTAATGTGCAGGCAATCAGCTTGTCCGGCCCGCGTGATGCGCCCGCCGCGATGAAGGCGATTCAGGAGAGCTTCTGCCGGGTGGTGCTGGACCCGCAATTTGTCGATATAGGCGTCAGCCGGGAGGGCCGCGAGTGGCGCATCGTGCTGGCGCGCCCGCTGTTGACGGGGCGCTTGGGCGACTGGCAGGCGGAGGGACAGAAACTCCTTGAAGCGATGAACAGCGCCCGCACGCAAGCGCGCCAGTGCGGTACCCAATCCTTCACCGCCACCACGCCGCTGGTCTGGAACGCCACGCTGGGATCAGCCGCCGAGGGCCACAGCCGGGCCATGGCCAACCAAAACTTTTTCGATCACAAGGACCGCGACGGCCGCACGCCAGGTGATCGGGCTGAACTGGCGGGGTACGCCGGCCAGCAGGTCGGCGAGAACATCGCCGCCGGGCAGGACACAGTGCGCAAGGTGGTCGATGGCTGGCTGGCCAGCCCGGGGCATTGCGCCAACCTGATGAACCCACAATTTCGCGAATTGGGTGCAGCCTATGCGGTGGACCCGAAGAGTGACGCGGGTATTTACTGGACGGCGATGTTTGGCACGCCGTAAAGGCGGCTGCTTGATTGTGCTGCGCTAGCGCATCAAGACACCATCAATGACGTTGCCGTTGCCGCTGTAGCTCGGTCTTCAACCAGAGGTTGGCCGGTTGTATGCCTGCCGGACAGCGCACTTCATAGGCGCGGCCACTCATGCTGCTTTGGGTGGCCGCCAGCTCAATAAAGTCTTCGGCGCTGTTCACCCTGTCCTGTTCTTCAAGGTACTCCAGCTTCTTCTCCAGATGCGCCCGGGCTTGAGGGCCGCCGTATTCGCTTCCGTTGCGCACAAACCGGCATTCACTGTGCTCGACAAAGTCCAGCAAGCTGTTTATTTCCTGAGTGGCTTGAGGTGGGATTTGTGCCTGTGCATTGAACACCACGGCAGTCAGGCCGATACCTGCCGCCGTCAGCCATTGAGTGAGGGGTGCAACAATATGCCCAGTCAGCCTTCGCATGATTATTCCTCAGGAGATCAGAGCGGTGATGGCCGCTCTGGAGCTGGGCGCAGACAGGTCAATCGTCTCGGTCGTCATGGTCGCGGTGCCGACGGCGATCATCACGACGATCATAATCCCGGTCATACCCACGATCATCACGGTAATAATAGCCACGATCATGGTCGCGACGGTATTCACGGTGATCCCGATCGTACCTGTCTCCCTCTTCCCAGTAAGGAAAGCAACCTCCCAGCAGGAGAGTACTTGCAATGGCCAGGGTCATTATCGCGGTGCGCTTCATTTTAACGTCCTAAAAGGTCAGAACTACGGGGATGAGGTGACGCTAGCGGCGAATCGATCGCAGTGCGTTCAAACCCATAATTACGACCCTCAAGCCGGTCAATGATTCCGTTATCACCGGGCCTTACAGCGTTCTCTGGCTGTTACCGATGGTTTTGGCTTTTTCGATGGCCCACTCCATCGCCGCTTCCATGTCCAGCAGATGCGGCGAGGGGTGCTTGTCCTCGACAATGGCCGAGCCGTCCGGCCAATAGACCCCCATGAACATCTTCAGCGAACCGTCTCTCAATATCTCGGCTTTGACCTCAATCGTGCATCCGTTCGACAGCGTTTCCGAGTGGGTTATATGACGCTCAGTCATGACTGCATTCCTCCCGTCGTTGCTATCAGCGTAACCCATGCAGCGCCGGGCGCGATGACGCTCAGGCGTCTGCCTGCACCACCTCGATCCCCAGTCTTTGATAGTCCTCAAGATTGCCCGAGGCCACATGACGTTCGGTGATCAGCGTGTGCACACGGGCACAAGGCGCAACCACAAAGGGCTCCACGGCACCCAGTTTGTCCGCGGTGGTCACGGCAATCACGTGGGAGGCGCTGGCGAGCATCGCCTGCTTCACCGGCACTTCATCGAAATGCAGCGAGCTGAGGCCGACTTCCGGATGAATGGCACAGACCCCGGTGAACACCAGGTCGGCCTTGATGCCCTCGATCAATCTCAGGGTTTCATGCCCGCTGGAAGACATCGTCGCCGGGTTGAGCTGACCACCGGCGACGATCACCGTGATGCCTTTGTATTCGGCCAGCGTGATCGCAATCATCGGCGACGCGGTGACGGCCGTGATGACAATGTCGGAAGGCAGCGAGCGTGCGATCTGCAGCGTGGTGCTCCCGGAATCGAACATCACGATCTGGCCGTCCTTGACCCGGCGCGCGGCGAGCTGCGCCAACCGGGTTTTCACCTCGTCGGTTTCGCTGACCCGAGTGAAGTAATCCTTGCCCGTGTCCTTGGGACGCGGCAACGCCCCGCCGTGCACCCGCTGCACCAGCCCGGCACTGGCCAGCTCCGACAGGTCTCGGCGAATGGTGTCCTCGGACACGGCGAAATGCTGACTCAGCTCGGAAGCCATGACCTTGCCGTCACGTTCGAGGATCAGCAGGATTTTTTGGCGGCGCAGTTGGGGGAGTTCGGCGGAGGAATACTCGGCTTGCATGGTTATGCCTGTTTTTGCGTGTTTGTGCGAGATTAGCCAAACACCTCAATGAACACAAGGCGCTCCCACAAGGGATTGTGTTTGATTGATACCCATCACAAGGCACTCACGATGAACTCACGCAACCATTGATGCCCAGGGTCGCGGTGACAGCGCTCGGGCCAGAGCATCGACATCTCGTAACCCGGGACTTCAAGCGGGGGCTCGACCATGGTCAAAGCGTGCGTATCGCGAACCAGGCGAGCTGGCAGCATCGCGACCATGTCGGTGCTCTCCACCACCGACGGGACAAACAGAAAATGGGGGAGCGAAAGCACCACTCGGCGCGTCATGCCCAGCTGGGAAAGCGCCTGATCGGTGACACCCTGAAAGCCTCCGCCATCCCGGGATACGATGACGTGGTCGAGTTCGCAGAACTGCGCGAGTGTCGGTCGCTTTCTCAACAGCGGATGGCCAGTACGCCCCACCAACACATAGCGTTCGGTAAACAATGCACGACGTCGCAAGCCTGGGGGAGCATCCTCGGTGGTATGAAACGCCAGGTCGATTGCCCCCTGCTCCGCTTGTTTGGCCAGTTGTGAAGGCATCAGGTCAAGCACCGCCAAACGCGTGCCGGGTGCCGCCGAACGCAGCCCGGCCAACGCGGGCAAGATGATGGTCGACTCGCCGTAGTCCGACGCCATGACATTCCACGTCTGCCGTGCCTCGGCCGGGTTGAAAGGGCTGGCGGGCGACACCGCGCGCTCCAGGGCTTCCAGGGCCTGGCGCAACGGCTCGCGCAACTCATCGGCCCGGGCCGTGGGCCGCATGCCCCGTGGTCCTGGCAGTAATAGCGGATCGTTGAAAATATCCCTCAATTTGGCGAGATGAACACTCACCGACGGTTGCGACAAATTCAGGCGTTGCGCCGCACGGGTCACGTTGTGTTCCGAGAGCAAGACATCAAGGGTCAGCAGCAGGTTGATGTCCAGACGACGCAGATTATTCATGACAATACCTGGCATATTGGTTATTCATTTCCAATATACCGGGTAAGGCCTGATTCTGCTGGCTTCTGACAACGGAGACTCAGCCCATGAATGTTCTGCTCGTTTACGCCCATCCCGAACCCAAATCGTTAAACGGTTCGCTCAAGGACTTTGCCGTCAAACGCCTGGAAGCTGCCGGCCATCAGGTACAGGTTTCCGACTTGTATGCGATGGACTGGAAAGCCTCGCTGGACGCCGATGACAGTTTCGGCCGGCCTGCCGACGCACGGTTCGATCCGTCGCAAGACTCCAAGCGTGCCTTCAAAGAAGGCCGGCAACGCCAGGACATCGTCCTCGAACAAGAAAAACTGCTCTGGGCCGACACCGTCATCCTGCAGTTTCCGCTGTGGTGGTTCTCGATGCCGGCGATCCTCAAAGGCTGGGTGGAACGCGTCTATGCCTATGGTTTTGCCTACGGCGTAGGGGAGCATTCCGATGCGCGCTGGGGCGACCGTTACGGGGAAGGCACGCTGGCGGGCAAACGGGCGATGTTGATCGTCACCACGGGTGGCTGGGAATCTCATTACAGCCCACGGGGCATCAATGGGCCGATCGACGATGTGCTATTCCCGATCCAGCATGGCGTACTGTTCTACCCCGGCTTCGACGTGCTGCCACCGTTCGTGATCTATCGGACCAGCCGAATGGATGAGGCGAGATTTTCAGCAACTTGTGAGGCGCTCGGCCAACGGTTGGATGACCTGTGGGAAACTGCGCCGATTGCGTTCCGACCGCAAAATTCAGGGGCGTATGACATTCCGCAACTCACGTTGCGTGATGAGATTGCTGCGGATCAGTCGGGCTTTACCGCTCACATCAAACAGGCAACACACTCGTTGTAGCAGCTTGCGAGGCTGCGTTCGCCGTAGCAGCTGTCGAGCTTGCGAGGCAGCTCGGCAGCTGCTACAGCGAACACGAAAAAGCCCGCACAAGGCGGGCTTTGGAAATCGAGTAGGTGGCCAGCGCTGGTCTCTGGCTTACAAGGTTTATCGGGCCTCTCACAGAACAGGATTTTTAGCTTTGGGCTGTTCTGCCTCACACGGCATAAGGGCTGGATCTCAGCGCGGAGATCTTTCTAACCGTGTACCCTTGGGAGCGCGCCCCACGCCTCCTCGCTATCCCTTTGCGCATCAGTCTGCGTCTTCACCTACAACCTCAGAATAGCAAACCATTCGAAGCCTGGGTCGGGGTTTTTAGACTGATTATTTTCAAGAGGAATGATGGGTAAATGGAAAAATACTAACGCCGCAAGACGGACGTCCATGCCGCCTCCAACACCCGAACTAATTCACCGACATGCTTCCCGTGAGGTTCTGCTGCATGTAGGCCAGGAAGCGCCGCTGAAACAGCATGGTGTGCTCGTGCGCGGCCTGTTCGGCCTCATCCGGATTGCGCGCGGCGATGGCGTCAATCATTTCGTCATGGTCACGCCCCAACCGCGTACTCGTGCTGGCGGCGCTGATGATGTAGTCGAAATGCAGATGCAGCAGTCGCTGCCCCTCTCCCAAAAGCTTCTCGTAATAGCTGATGAAGTAAGGGTTCTTGCCGGCCTCGGCAATGGTCATGTGAAAAGCTTTGTTCATTTCCGACATCGCCTGGAAATCCCCGGTACTGACGGCCTCCAGATAAGCGGCATCGGCGGCGCGGATACGCGCCAGATCCTCGTCAGTACGCTGTAGCGCCGCAAGCCTTGTGACGGCACGCTGAATCAGGTCCAGGGCGGAGATGTAGTTAGGGAACTCTTCGATCTCGAACGGCGTCACCAACGTGGTGCGATTGGGCAGAATCGTCACCAGCCCTTCGCTGATCAGCCTTGCCAGGGCGTCGCGCACAGGCGAACGCGACAAGCCGAACTGCGCCGCCAACGACACTTCATCCAGCGGCGTGCCAGGCTTGAGCTTCAACGTCAGGATCTGTTTGCGCAGCTCCTCGTAAATGTAGCGCCCACCATGGCGCTTGACGCTTGCGTTGGTTTCAGCGGTGTCTTTGCTCATCAGGCAGCTCTCAGCGATACAGGCCGGACGTCTGTCCGGCCCGCAACTTTAGCATCAGCCAAGGCTCGGTTAGAAACCTTCGCCCCAGGTGTCGCTCAACATGAACCCTTCGCGGAGCGGGTCGTCCGGGTCTACACCAATCTGATGCAGACCATACACCCAGGCCCGCCCGGTGATTCTCGGCAACACCGCAGGCCGATCCCCCACCTCGGTCAGGCCCAGCAACTCGACCTTGAATTCACCGCCAATGGTGGAGCGCGAAGTGAGCTGGTCGCCTGGCTGCACCAGACCGCGCGCGCTCAGGGTCGCCAGGTTCGCCGAGCTGCCAGTTCCGCACGGCGAGCGGTCCACCCGGCCGGGCGGCAACGTGGTGCAGGTTTGCCAGGCTTTGTCGTCGAGGCGATGGCGGAACATCACATACGCGACTTCATTCAGCTCTTTGATCAACGGATGGCGGACCACCACCTGCTCGTTGATCAACCGCCGCAAACGCACCCCTTCGCTGGCCAGCGTACGGGCGTTTTCCGGAGCGATGCTCAAGCCGATCTGATCGACATCCACCAGCGCGTAATAGACCCCGCCAAAGGCGATGTCAGCCTTGATCGGGCCATACTCGGCGGTTTCAATGACCACGCCCAAATGCTCGACGAACGAGGGCACCATATCCAGCGAAACGCTGAGACAACGCCCATCCGCACACTGGGCACGCGCCGTGACCAGACCGGCCGGCGTGTCGAGCACCACGGTGGTGGACGGCTCCTGCATCGGCAAAATGCCCAGTTCCAGCAACGCGGTGACCACGCAAATGCAATTGCTGCCGGACATCGGGTGAGCCTTGTCTGCCTGTAATACGATGAACCCGGCCTGCGCCTCCGGCCGGGTGGATGGCAACAGCAGGTTGACGGACATTTGCAGGCAGCCGCGAGGCTCCAGCACCACCAGCCGACGCAGGCTGTCGTCCACTTCGTTGATGTAGTTCATCTTGTCGAGCATGGTCTTGCCGGGGATGTCGAGCACACCACCGGTAATGACTTTGCCGATCTCGCCTTCGCAGTGCACGTCGGCCATTTGCAGGGTTTTCTTCCAGCGCATCTCGGCCTCCTCTATTTGATGTACCAGCCCCAAGGCTGCTGGCTGTCATAACGGGTGATCTGCTTGGTTTCCAGGTAATTGTTCAAGCCCCACTCACCCAGCTCACGGCCGATCCCGCTTTGTTTGTAGCCACCCCAGGGTGCTTCGGTGAAGGTGGGTTGCGAACAGTTGATCCAGACAATACCAGCCTGCAGTCGGCGCGCGACCCGCTCCGCCCGTTGCATATCCGCAGACATCACCGCCGCCGCGAGGCCGAAGCGTGAATCGTTGGCGCTACGCAGCGCCTCGGCCTCATCGTCGAATGGACGCACGCACACTACCGGGCCGAAGATTTCTTCTTTCCAGATCCAGCTCTCTTCGGGCACATCGGCAAAAATCGCCGGCGTCAGGAAGTAGCCTTTTTCGCAGTCGGCCGGACGCGTGCCGCCGTACAACAAGGTTGCACCCTCCTCCTGGCCTTTGGCGATGGCTTGCAGCACTTTGTCGTATTGGCCACGGCTCACCAGCGGCCCGAGCAACACCCCCTCTTTCAAACCATTGCCGATGCTCAAGCTTCGGCTCTGTTCGACCAGGCGCTTGAGCAACGGCTCGTACAGATCCCGCTGGACCAGCACGCGGGACGTCGCGGAGCACACTTCGCCCTGGTTCCAGAAAATCCCGAACATGATCCATTCGACGGCCGCGTCGATGTCGCTGTCATTGAAAATGATGAACGGTGACTTGCCGCCCAATTCCAGGCTGATGTTTTTGATGTCGCGAGCCGCCGACTGCATGATCTTCGTCCCGGTCGGTACACTGCCGGTGAAGGCCAGCTTGTCGATGCCCGGATGCTCACTCAACGGTGCGCCGGCCTCGTTGCCCAGGCCGGTCACGACGTTCAACACACCGGCGGGCAACCCGGCTTGATGGGCAATGTCGGCCAGTTCCAATGCGGTCAGCGGCGTGAGTTCGGAGGGCTTCAACACCATGCAGCAACCCGCCGCCAACGCCGGAGCGACTTTCCAGGCCGCCATCAGCATCGGAAAGTTCCAGGGAATGATCGCGCCCGCGACCCCCATGGGCTCTTTACGGGCGATTGAGCTGAAGCGTTCATCCGCGAGGAAAATCGCTTGCTCCCGATGTCCGTCGAGGTCTTCGGCCAGATCGGCATAGAATTCGAAACAACCGGCCGTGTCGCCGATGTCCCACAGCGCTTCGGGCAAAGGCTTGCCGTTGTCCCGCACCTCAAGCTCGGCCAGGGCTTGCTGACGCTCGCGGATTCCGGCGGCGATCCGGCGCAGCACAATGGCACGCTCAGCCCCGCTCATCTGCGGCCACGGGCCCTCATCAAACGCACGGCGTGCGGCGTTTACCGCCCGGTCGATGTCCGGCGCGGTCGCAGCGGCTACGCGGGTGATTACACACTCATTGCTCGGGTCGATGGTCTCGAAGCTGCCGCCTTTGACGGGGCTGACCCATTGGCCGTCGATGTAAAGCAGGTCGTAGAAATTCATGAAGGGCCTCAATTGAAAGCAAAACGTTTGGCACTGAATGGGCTCAGGTCCTGGGCAGGTTTGCGTCCGGCGACCATATCGGCAATCAGTCGCCCGGTCGTTGCCCCGAGGGTCAGCCCCAGTTGCCCGTGACCGAACGCAAGGAATACGTTTTTGAGCCGATCGCAACCATCGATGATCGGCTTGGTGTCCGGCAGAAACGGGCGATAACCGACGCCATATTCAAGGCCGTCGATGTTCAACTGAGGAAGGATCCTGCGGGCCTTCTCCAGAATGATGTCCGCGCGTTTGTAGTTGGGTTCCGCATTGGGGCCGGCGAACTCGATCGTTCCGCCTATTTGCAAGCCTCGGGTCATCGGTGCGAAGCAAAAACCGCCATCGGCATAAATCACCGAATGACGCACCTCGACACCGGAATGAGGAAGCAGCACTTGATAACCGGCAATGCCCGCCAGAGGCACGCTGCCGCCGATTTGCCCGAAGAATTGTCGTGAGCCGATTCCGGCTGCGATCACCACATGATCGGCAGCGTAACGCGCACCGCTTGTAAGGGTCACGCCGCTGGCACGGTCGGCGACTTCATCAATGCTCTTCACTTCAGCACGCACCCGGGCGCCGCCTTGATCGATGAAGCTTTGCGTCAGAGCCGCAATAAATCCTTTGGTATCACTGACCGCACGCCAATCGGGAAACAGCAAACCGTGGCTGAATTTGCCGGCCAATGCGGGTTCAAGATCGGCAATGGCACCCCGATCCAGAACCTGCGACTTGAAACCCAGCGACCTGCGCAGGTCCATGTGTGGCTCTTCCTGCTCAAGCCCTTCAGCCGTGTCGAACACCTCGATGATCGGACGTTCGCCCATCAAGGTCTTGTCGGCACAGGCATTCAGCAGCGGCGCATAGTCTTCGTAGACATGATGCGTGAGCGTCGCCATTTCATTGGAAATCTCGACGATCCTGGAATGCCGCGCACAGGCCACAAACCGCAAAAACCACGGCAGGATTCCCGGCAAGGCGCTGGGTCGCAACGCCAGTGGCCCTTTCTGATCCAGCAACCAGGCCGGAATCTTTTTCAGTATTCCCGGCTTGGACAACGGGATGACTTCACTCACCGCCATTTGCCCGCAGCTCCACTTGGCCGTGCTGTCGCCCGGCGCCTGGGGGTCGATCATCGTGACGCGATAGCCCTCGCGCTGCAGATACAGGGCGCAGCAGACGCCGACGATACCCGCGCCGATGACCACCGCGGTCTGGCGCTCGGCTTGCTGCTGGATGGGTGATTGCATAGGGATCATATACACCGTCTCTCTCTAGGAAGCTGAGCCCGCACCGTCCCACGTGGAGGCCGATGCGGGAAACGTATCAGCCTTGCAGCTTCTCGAACTCCTTGCGGAATTCGGTTTTTTCCTCAGCCGTCAGCGGCAACAACGGCATGCGCGCCACACCCACTTCAAAGCCAGCCAGTTCGCAACCGTATTTGACCTTCTGAATGAACTTGCCGCTTTCCAGATTGGCCATCAACGGGAACAACGAACGCACGATTTGTTGCGCACCGGCCAAGTCACCCGAGGTGTACTTGTTGTAGAACGAAACGATGTGCGGCGACAGGAAATTCGCCGGCGCACAGATCCAGCTGGTAGCGCCCCACAGGAAAAAGTCCAGCGCCTGGTCATCGGAACCGCAGGACAACTGAATCTTGCCCTTGTAGTTTTCACCGATCTCGACGGCGCGCAGCAGGTTGCCCGCACTTTCCTTGATGCCGATTACCCGTTCATGATCCTTGAGCGCATCCAGCACGCTATAACCCACTTCAACATTAGTGCGGATCGGGTAGTTGTAGAGCACGATGTTCACGTCCGGCACGGCATCGAGAATCGCTTCGTAGTGACCGATCAGCTCTTCCTGGGTTGGAATGGCGTAGTACGGCGGCGCAATCAGCAGGTTGCGATAACCAATGTCACGGGCCTGTTTGACCTGCTCGATCACCTCACGGGTACATGAGCCGTTGGCACCGGCGATCAGCATGCCGCGATCGCCGACCACCTCGCGCACGGTCGCCATGACCTGACGACGTTCGTCGTTGGTCAGCGCGTAGTATTCGCCCGTTGAGCCCAGCGGCACGAACCCGCTTACGCCCTGCTTGAGTTGATATTCGATAATCGATGTCAGGACGTCGTAATCAATGGCACCGGATTGATCGAAGGGGGTCACCAGGGCCGGCAGGATGCCTTTGAGTTGCTGCATGGGAATGTCTCCAGTGGGTTGAGTTAGTACGCGTAGCGTCTGAGCATCCGGGTTTCGATCACGCCAACCAGTCGGGTCAGGGGGAACGCCACCAGGAAATAAATCACCGCCACCGCCGACAGGAACTCGACCGGGCGCGCGGTGCTGTTGGAAATGTTCTGGCCGACGAACATGAGGTCGGCGATCCCCACCGACGAAATGAGTGCGCTTTCCTTGAACAGGCTGACCACGTTGGACAGCAGCGGCGGGACGGCACGCAACAATGCCTGGGGGAAAATCACGTAGAACACTTTGTTCCACGACGCCACGCCCAGGGCGGTACAGGCATCGTGTTGCTCGCTCGGAATCGACTTGAGCGCGCCACGAAAGGTCTCGCTGGTGATGGCAGTCATGTACAGCGTCAACGCCAGCACCACCGAGACGTAAGGCGGCACCGAGATGCCGAATACGACGGGCAGGCAGAAAAAGATCCAGAACAGTTGAATCAGCAACGGCGTGCCGCGGAACAGCTCGACGTACAGGCCGGTAGGGATTCGGATCAACGGGCTTTTCGAGAGCCGCAACAGACTCAACAGAAACCCGCAGACGCTGCCCAGCACCGCGCAACTGACGGTGAACGCCAGCGTCAGCGCCAGGCCTTTGGCCAACACCTGCCAGTAGGAAAGGACCACCCAGAAATCCAGCTGCATCTTCTTCTCCTCAGCGCGCGAGCGCAGTGTCCTGGCGCCGCTCGAGCCACTGCACCAGCTGCGCGATGGGCAGCGAGAGGGCGAAGTAGATCAGGGCGATCAGCGAGTAAGTTTCGAGTGGGCGATACGCTTCGGTGGCAATGCTTTTGCCGACGTACATCAGGTCTGCGACCGCCACGATGGCCACCAACGCGCTTTGCTGGAGAATCGAAATGCCGTTGGTCATCAGTACTGGCAGCGCGGTGCGCACGGCTTGCGGCAGAATCACGTACAGCGTGCGCTGCCACGGGCGCAGGCCCAGCGCAACACAGGCATCCAGATGTTCGCGCGGCACTGCCTGCACCCCGGCCCGATAGGCTTCGGCGTTGAACGCAGTGAGGTTCAGCCCCAGGGCCAAAACGCCCATGGTGATCGGGTCGATGAACACGTTGAACAGCATCGGCAAGCAGTAGAAGAACCAGACGATCTGCAACAACGCCGGCGTGCAGCGGAAGAACTCGATGAACAACTGGGCGGGCCAGCGGATGAAAAACCAGCGGCTCAGGGTCAGCAGGCACAAGCCGAAACCGAGTATCAGCCCCTCCACATTCGACACCAGCGCCAGCTGCAGGGTGACCTTGAGGCCCTCCCACAGGGCACCGAAGTTTCCAGTCAGAAAATGGAAATCAAATTGATAATTCATGGTCGTACCCCTCAGCCCAGGTGCAGGACTTTTTCGAGGAATTCGCGGGTGCGCGGCTCCTTCGGCTGAGTGAAGATCTGCGCGGGAGGCCCCTGTTCGACAACCTTTCCGTTGGCGCAGAACACCACCCGCGAGGCGATGTTTTTGGCGAAATGCATGTCGTGGGTGACGATGATCATGGCCATCTTCTCCTCGGCCAATTGCATCATCACGTTCTGCACTTCGGTGACCATTTCCGGGTCGAGCGCCGAAGTCACCTCGTCAAACAGCATCAGCTTCGGTTCAAGCATCAAGGCGCGGGCAATAGCGACACGCTGCTTTTGCCCGCCGGAGAGCTGGCTTGGATACGCATTGAGCTTGCTTTCCAGACCCAATCGCGCCAGGAAAATCCGTGCTTTCTCGGTAGCCTGGGCCTTGGACAGCCCGTGAACTTTCATGGGCGCCAGAATCAGGTTGCTCAAGACCGACAGATGCGGGAACAGCGTGTAGTGCTGGAACACCATGCCGACCTGGGTTTGCAAGCGCACATCCAGTGGTTTGCCCTGGTTTCTCGCGTTGCCATCGATGTAAGGCTGGCCCTGGAAGTTGATCGTCCCGCCCTGGATGCTTTCCAGCCCCATCATGACCCGCAGCAACGAACTCTTGCCGCTGCCGCTGGGACCGATGATTACCAGCCGATCGTCGGCGCGCATATCCAGGCTCAAATGGTCCATGACCACCAACCCTTCGCCATAGGATTTGTAAACATCGCGCAGCTGGATGAAGTCGCCGCCAGCCGAATCGGGGACGAACGATGCCTGTGGCTGGGCGGCCACCAGTAAAGGAGCTGTCATAGGGGGTCTCCAGGAGAGCGGCGGTTACCGGCCGCTCTCGGGAATCAGCGAAATTACTTGGATGTTTTTTCGTCGGCGTTCGCGAGGATGGAAGCCTTGTCGACCAGGGCGGCGATTTCGCCTGTCTCGCGACGCTGGGTGAGGTAGATGTTCAGCACTTGCAGGTCTGACTGCGACGCGTCACGGTTCAGTCCGAACGCGACGCCCTGCTTGGCCAAGGCCGGGGCCGGCATTATTTCCTTGGTCCAGTCCGGGTTGGCGACGGCGAACAAATGGTTGGTGTCACTGGCATCGACCAGCACGTCGGCGCGGCGGGACATCACCGCCAGTCGAGTCTCGTCCATCCCGGGTAAACGCATGACCGAGCCATTCTTCACCACCGCACTGATCGCCTTGTCGGCGGCCGTGCCGGACATCACTGCAAACGACACGCCCGGCTTGTCGTAGTCGGCGATGGCATTGCCCGCCGTGGCCAGTTTTGGATTGTCTTTATGGGTGAGCAACGAGATCTGGTAGTCGGTCGCCGGGACCGAGAAGCTGACGGCCATGGCCCGTTCCGGGGTCTGGTTCAATGCCATCGCCAGATCCCATTTGCCACCTTGCAGACCCGCAACCAGGTTGTCCCAGTTGGTGTCAACGAACTCCACCTTGACCTTCAGCACCTTCTCGCCGAAGTCCCGACACAAATCCACGAAGTAGCCGCTGTACTGACCGGAACGGGCATCACGCATCACATAGGGCGCCGCCACCGCAGCGCCGCAACGCAGCACGCCGGCCTTTTGCACGCCTTGCCAAAGTGACGGATCAGCGGCCTGCGCTGGAGCCTGGCTCAATAGCGCACCGATGGCGATGGCACAGAGGAGCATGTTGCGGGCGGAGCGAGAGAATAACCGAGCCATTTTGAACCTCACCGTTATGTAGTTGTTCTTGGGCAGAAAGGTACAAGCGTGTAGCAATGTGCGCCATCATGTGTGCAGCGCTGTATGCAGATTAGTTTTGAACGAATTGAGCTGTCAACAGACTTGCGCGGATTTTTTCAGGAAAGTGACTGAGCGGTCGGACGACCGCTCGAAGTGTCGAAACCGTCAGGCGGTTTGCTGTACGGCTTGCAGGAAGTGATCGAGGATCAGGCTTTGGCGGCGGCTTTTGGCGGTCACAATGGCCAGGGGCGCATCGAAATGGAACCGTTGCGGCGCGATGGCTTTCATCATGCCCTTCTCCACCCACGCGGCCGCATAATGGTCGGGGAGGAAGCCGATGTAACTCCCGGTGAGGATCAAAAAAGCGATGCCTTCACGGTCGGTGGCAGTGGCGGCGCAATCGAGCAAGTGGTGCAAACCGATGGCTTCGGCGGTCATGCGAAAACTCGGCACCACGGCATCCACATGGCGCAAATCATCGGTGGACACCGTGTCGGCGCAGGCGAACAACGGATGCTCATGGCTGCAATACAAGTACGACCGCTCTTCATAAAGCAGGTTGTACTCAAGGCCTGAAAGCGGCGTAATCAAAGGGACTACCCCGACATGCAGACGACCGTCCAATACCCCGCGTTCGATCTCGGCCGGCGTGCTCATGCTCAAATTCACCGTCACCCCCTCGCCTTGGCTGCGCAGTGATTTCAAGGCCCGGGTGATGCGCATCTTCGGCTGGGTGACCAAATTATTGATGATCCCGATATTCAAGTCCCCCCGCAGTTGGCTGTGCAACTGGTTCACCTCGGTTCGAAACCCCTCGATGGCCACCAGCACCGCCTCGCTGGAACGAAGCACCTCACGTCCCTCATCCGTCAACGCGAAGCCGGCACGTCCACGCTGGCACAAGCGGACTCCCAGACGTTTTTCCAGATCGGCCATATGCACGCTGATTGCAGAGCGGCTGATCCCGAGCGAGGTTTCCGCCGCCGAGAAACTCCCGCACTGCACCACGGTTTTGAAGAGTCGTAACAATCTGAGGTCAAAGTCACTGACCTGGCTGAGGGGGATTTTCTGACTCATAGGTGAATTTTCCTGAACGTAAACATTTAACGATTCAGATTTATATCACCCATTGGCTCAGGGCATGCTCTGTTAAATCCGGTCATCGATTGCTCTTGTAGCAGCTGCTACGGGAGTGCGTCGTGGCAGCTCAAAGGCATAAACACTCGCAGGCGCTACATCGGTAATTTGTATTCAAATGCCAGCTTTATAATATTTTACCGATCCAGGGGTGATCCCTAGTCTTGACCCAAGAAATGGCAGGCCACAACCGACCTGATTCCAACTTCGATGGGTATAGAGATGACCACTGAAAAAACAAAAATAGATACGCTGATTGTGGGCGCCGGTCAGGCTGGCGTGGCCATGAGTGAACACCTGAGCAAACTCGGCGTGCCTCACCTCGTACTGGAGCGCAGCCGCATCGCCGAGCGCTGGCGCAGCGGTCGTTGGGATTCGCTGGTGGCCAACGGCCCGGCCTGGCACGATCGGTTTCCGGGTCTTGAGTTCGACGATCTCAGCCCCGACAGCTTTGCCCCGAAAGAACGGGTAGCGGATTACTTCGAAGCCTACGCGAAGAAGTTCAACGCCCCCATCCGCACCGGCGTGGACGTGAAGAAAGTCGAGCGCAATGTCGGTCGTCCAGGCTTCACCATTGAAACCTCCGAAGGCGTGATCGAGGCCAACCGCGTAGTGGCCGCCACCGGACCTTTCCAGCGCCCGGTTATTCCGCCGATCGCGCCGAAAGATCAGCCATTCACCCAGATCCACTCCGCCGAATACCGCAACCCGCAGCAACTGCCAGAGGGCGCTGTGCTGGTGGTGGGCGCCGGCTCGTCCGGGGTGCAGATCGCCGATGAATTACAGAGTGCCGGCAAGCAGGTTTACCTCTCGGTGGGTGCGCACGATCGCCCTCCTCGCGCCTATCGCAACCGTGATTTCTGCTGGTGGCTGGGCGTGCTCGGCGAGTGGGATCAGGCCGCGATGAAACCCGGCCGGGAACACGTGACCATCGCGGTGAGCGGCGCGCATGGTGGCCGTACGGTGGACTTCCGTGGGCTAGCCCATCGCGGAATGACGCTGGTGGGTCTGACCCAATCGTTCAATGGCAGCGTGGCGACGTTCCAGCCCAACCTTGCCGACAACCTGGCACGCGGCGATGAGAACTATCTGGCGCTGCTCAATGCCGCCGACGCCTACATCGAGCGCAATGGCCTGGACCTGCCGGAAGAACCTGAGGCGCGGCATACCTTCCCGGATCCGGATTGCGTCACTAACCCGATTCTTGAACTCGACCTGGCCAAGGCTGGCGTGACGTCGATCATCTGGGCCACCGGGTTTGCCACGGATTACAGCTGGCTGAAGGTCAACGCGTTCGACGACAACGGCAAGCCGCAGCATCAGCGCGGAGTGTCGAGCGAGCCTGGGGTGTATTTCCTCGGCCTGCCATGGCAATCGCGTCGCGGCTCTTCGTTCATCTGGGGTGTTTGGCACGATGCCAAGTACGTGGCTGATCAGATCGCCATTCAGCGCTCATACCACGACTACCGCGATGCCCTGCAACGCGAAGCTGAAACCGCCCCCGTCGCGCATAAAACCACCGTCAGCGCTTAACGAATAGTTCTTCAGGAGCCTCAGATGTCCACGCCAACCCATACCCGTATTCGCATGTTCAACACCAAGGAAACCTACCCGAACCAGAGCCTGGACAATGACCTGTGCCAGGCCGTGCGGGCCGGCAACACCGTTTATGTTCGCGGCCAGGTCGGCACCGATTTCGAAGGCAACCTGGTGGGCCTCGGCGACCCGCGTGCGCAAACCGAGCAAGCCATGCGCAACGTCAAACAGTTGCTGGAAGAAGCTGGCAGCGACCTCAGCCACATCGTCAAAACCACCACTTACCTGATCGACCCGCGTTACCGCGAGCCGGTTTATCGGGAAGTGGGCAAGTGGCTCAAAGGGGTGTTTCCGATTTCCACCGGGTTGGTGGTGTCGGCACTGGGGCAGCCGCAGTGGCTGATGGAGATTGATGTGATTGCGGTGATTCCTGAGTAAGCAGGTAGACCGAGTCGCGGCTTTCGCGAGCAAGCTTCGCTCCTACAGTAGATCGCTGTTTCATGAACGACCCTGATCATCTGTAGGAGCGAAGCTTGCTCGCGAAGACGCCCGCACAGACAACAACTTTGCCAAGGCCAACCAAGGAGCAAAACCATGACCTTCTCCATCGCCGCCCGTTGCCCCGAAACCGGTCAGTTCGGCATTGCAATCAGTTCCTCAAGCATCGCCGTCGGCGCCCGCTGCCCCTGGCTATTGCCCGGTGTCGGCGCGGTCTCCACACAAAATATCACCCTGCCATCCCTCGGCCCGGAAACCCTCGCCCTCATGGAACAAGGCCTCTCACCTGCCGAGGCTCTGGACAAGGCATTGACCCGCAACGGCTACAGCCAATACCGACAAATCACGGCGATTGACCACCTCGGCCGCACCGCGCATTTCAGCGGTTCAGAAACCCTGGGCAACCACAATGCCGTGTCGGGTGAGCAATGCGTGGCCGCGGGCAACATGCTCGCGGACCGAGCCGTGATCCAGGCCATGGTCGAGGCATACGAACATGGCGAGGGCCAACTGACCGACCGCTTGCTCACCGCGATGAAAGCGGCGGTGGTCGCAGGCGGTGAAGCCGGGCCGGTGCATTCGGCTGCCGTTGTAGTGGTCGGCGAACTGACCTGGCCGATCATCAACCTGCGGGTCGATTGGGCTGATGAAGATCCGATAGGCAAATTGCAGCAGTTGTGGGACGCCTATCGCCCACAGGTCAAGGACTACATCGACCGCGCCCTCGCCCCCGACAAATCCCCTGGCTACGGTGTCGCCGGAGACGACCGATGAGCAGCAGCCGCGATTTGCTTGAAGCCTTGGTGGCGTTCGACACCACCAGCCGCGAATCAAATCTGCAGCTGATCGAGTTCGTCCGCGACTACCTCGCCCGCTTCGAGGTGCCTTGCGAACTGATCTACAACGACGAGCGCAGCAAGGCCAATCTGTTCGCCACCATTGGCCCGGCAGATCGGCCGGGCATCGTTTTGTCGGGGCACACCGATGTGGTGCCCGTCGACGGCCAGCCGTGGACGTTTGCGCCCTTCAAGCTCACCGAGCGTGACGGCAAACTGTACGGCCGTGGCACCGCGGACATGAAAGGCTACATCGCCTGCGTGCTCGCCCTGGTGCCGTCACTGGTACAGGCCTCGCTGCGACTGCCGGTGCACATCGCGCTGTCCTACGATGAGGAAGTCGGCTGTCTCGGCGTTCGTTCGCTTTTGAAAGCCCTCGAACAGCGCCCGGTCAAACCGATGCTCTGCATCATTGGCGAACCGACCGAGCTCAAACCGGTGCTCGGCCACAAGGGCAAGCTGGCGATGCGCTGCGACATTCATGGCGAAGCCTGCCATTCGGCGTACGCGCCGCTCGGGGTCAATGCGATTGAATACGCCGCCGAACTGATCGGCGAACTGGGGCGGATTGGCCACAGGCTCAAGGCACCGGAGCATCACGACACCCGTTTCGATCCGCCGTTCAGCACTGTGCAAACCGGCGTCATCTCCGGCGGCAAGGCCTTGAACATCGTCCCCGCCGATTGCCGCTTTGACTTTGAAATCCGCGCCCTGCCCTCACAAGACCCTGGCCTCGTTGCGCAGGAATTGCAGACCTACGCCGAGCAACAAGTGCTACCGCGCATGCGCGCCGTGAGTGATCAGAGTGAAATCCGCTTCAGTGAGTTGTCGGCCTATCCCGGTTTGGCGACCGATGCGCACAGCGAAGCCGCTGAGCTGATCGCGGCATTTTCCGGTTCTGGGGAGTTCGGTACGGTGGCATTTGGCACCGAGGGCGGTCTGTTTGACACGGCGGGAATTGCGACAGTGGTGTGCGGTCCGGGCAGCATGGATCAGGGTCATAAGCCGGACGAATTTGTCAGCCTCGAACAATTGAACGGCTGCGATGAAATGCTGCAACGGATGCTGTTATCAATCAGCCGCTGATGGTTGGCCCGACGCTCAGGTATACAGTCGGGCCAGTTCTTCCTGGCAGTAATCCACGAACAGCTGTACCGGTTTGGTCAGCTGCGACCTTCTCAACCATGCCGCCGACAGACCCGAACCGGTCACGGTCTCGGCCAGCGGTATGCACACGACTTTCTGCCCGTCATAGGTGTATTCGGAAAACGGTTTGGTGACCAGAATCGAAAAGCCAAAACCGCGCCCGACCATCCCTCGCACCATCTCGATCGAAGGTGAGCTGAACACGATGTGTGGCGTCAGTCCGCGCTCTTCAAAGATGCTCACGAAGTAGGTCCGGCTCGGCACCACGTCCAGCAATATCATCGGCTCCAGCACCAGGTCATTCAGCGACACTTTCGCCTGTTGCGCGAAGCGGTGATCCGCCGGCAACAAGGCGTAGGGCTGTTGCGGCGGCATCAGCGGCACTGTCTCAATCGTGCTGTCCAGATCGTGTTCGAACAGCATCGCCAGGTCGATGCTGCCGGCGGTCAGTGCCTGCACCAGCTCCTGCTGTTCGCCATCGCGAATGCGGATCTCCACACCTGGCCAACGCTCCTTGAAACCAGCGATCAAACGCGGCAGGTACAGCGGCGCCACCGTTTCAAAACAGCCAATATCGATCTGCCCCGCGACCACGTCGTTGTCCGCCAGCGCATTCTGTTCAAACTCATGGGCGACCCGCAGCAGCTCCAGCGCCTTGCGATAAAACCGCGACCCGCTCGGCGTCAGCGAAACACCCTGGGCGTGATGCCGGATAAACAGCTGCACGCCAAAACTTTCTTCAAGGTGCTTGATCGCCGTCGACACCGACGGCTGCGCGATATAAAGCTTGCGCGAAGCCTCCGCTACGCTGCCGCAGTCGGCGGTGGTGACGAAATATCGAAGCTGTCGCAGGTTGTAAGCGGCCATGGGGACCTCCAGACACAACACATCAAAATCAAAAGATCGCAGGCTCCTACAGGAGTCAGTCAATGCACAACTCTGTGGCGAGGGGGCTTGCCCCCTCACCACAGGTTATTCGCCAGGCTCGGCAAAACCAGGCATTACGGAGTCTCCGAGAACGCTAAGGATCAAGGCTGAACATACCCGACACACCCAAACCACGGGCATATATTTTTTAAGGTCTAAAGCAACAAACTTACTAATTTATCTATCCCCGAAATCGGCATTCCACAAATGATCCAGAGCCGCGCCCAGTTCGGCTCACTCGGCGGCCATTCCCCCACTCCCCCCGAAATTTAATGAACCCCGCCCATCACCACTCACCTAACTGAATGACTATCAGGAGGTGACTCATGCAAATCGAAACGATCTGGATCGTGCTCGCGGCAGTGCTTTTGCTGATCGAGTTGTGGGCGATCAACAGGGTACGTAAAGCCGAGGGCAAATCGAGCAACAAACTGGTGTGGATCGTGGTGATCGTGTTTGTGCCGCTGTTCGGGCTGATAGGGTGGGCCATGGCGGGACCGAAACACATTGCGCAGAACCCGTAGTCACCGCAGGCCAGACAATAACGCCGGATAGCGTGCGGTAGCGATCTGAGAACTGCGCATACCCAAACGACAAAGCCCCGAATAATCGGGGCTTTGTCGTTTCTACCTGGAATACCCAATCCATCATCCAGAGTGTTCACCCGCAGCATGACTGCATCAGCATCACTCCGAAGTGGCCCAAGAAGCGGTTTGGCCTGGATGAGTCAGCCTCACTCTGCTCGCGACTGTGTGAGCGACCACATCCAGATGCTCAATACCACGAGCAATATCAAGGCGAGCACGCTTGGCCACAGGGGCATGGGATACCCATTAACGAGAACCTCGGGGCGAATAATCAGGCGCCCCAGTTGCGCCAAGGCCATCAGTGCGTAGACGGTACCGGCCACTCGCAATCCAATGATCCGGGATTTCATGCTGTTCTCCTCGACCTGACTATGAACGTAACAGGCGAGCAAAAGCGCTATTTTTTTGCCGGCCCAGTGTGTGAAGCCGTGAAGGGGCGGCCAGCCTTGGCGCGCTCCTCTCCTGCGCTCGGAAACCACTATCCAACCCTGGCCTTCACCAGAGGGAAAAGGGGACGAATTTATTTTCCAACCATCGCACGAACCAAACAAATAAATCCGCCCCTGAGGGATCTGTCCCCACTCATTTCCTTCTCTTCATCCACAGCCCAGTAAATTGCGTGTTGTCCGCTAAACAACAGTTTTCATACGGAAATAGACTGTAGCCGCCATCACGGCCACTGCAATCACGACAACGAGGCCTTCGCGTTGCAGCATGTGCCAAGGCAGTTGCCCGGCCTTCAGTTTAAGTGCTCGTAGTGCCCGAGCCCACATCGAGACCCTACCGCCGCTCAGGGCCACATTTGTGAAGTAAATCGTACCGAGGAACACCACCACCGGGCTTACCCATCGCAGCCACAGGACACCACCGGACCATGCGCACGCCAGGGCTGCGGGCACTGCACTGGGGAGTATGTGGCGGAGCAACAAGAGCCCAGCGCCTTGTCGGTACCAACGGCGCGGGAGTAACAATCGGCTAAGCAACACATCCAACGGCCCCGCTACCACGGCTACCATGGCCCAAACGTGGTAAACCTTCATGCCCATCCAGATCAATACCGGCATTATCAGTGGCATGATGACCATGCCGAACGCTTCTTTCTTCGTAGGCCCGGTAAGCACCGAAGCCATAAGAACAGCACACAGCGCCATCCATAGGAAAAGGTAAACCCCTCGATAGTTTGTGGCCGGCAACCAATCCCGCCAGTTGTCGAGTGGTTGCAGCCCAAGACGCTGGGGCACTTCGGGGTATTGATATTCAATGGCTTGGGCGAGCTCTGCAAAGCGTTGCCAGTCGAGGTTGCTAAAGCAGTCGGCCATTTCACGCCGGCGGCGGTCAGTCATGGGTTTGAACAGCATGGCGGCTGCCTGCCCATGGATTTTATCGGCGTCGAATCTGGCCAGATCACCGCGTAGGGTCTCTGCAAAAGCTTGCGCCTCGCACCGCCGGATCAGTCTGTCCCAGCGCCAGTACTCGCACGGCAGATCGCCTTGGGTTTCGTTCCAACCCATGACCTGACACACACCATCGAAAAAGGCTGGCGACCATTTTTCGGCGGACTCGAGCCAATCCAATATGCTTTGCTCGAACTGCTGGCGGCGCTCGAAGGGCAATAGCCAGTCGCTCGCCAGCCAAAGGCACAGCGCTTCCCGCACTTGGCGCTCTTTACCCTCGGCCAACCACTGCTGCATCTGTTCCAGGGACGGTTCCGGAGGACTGATGGCGGTTGGAATGTCGACGCTATCCTGAGGGATTACCCACGTAGGGGCTTGCGCGGGCGGATGGTATTCCGGGGTTGATGCGCTTGCGGTTAACGGGGAATAAACGTCTTCCTCATCAATCTGCGCGCGCCAGCGGGACTCGGCCAGCGAAGCTTCATAGGCTTCCCGAAGGCGCTGGAACTGATTGGGGTTTTCGTCTGGGCGGTGGATTTTCAGCAGCCGCGCATAGGCGCGTTTGATGCTGCGTTCGTCCGCGTCCGGGGTAAGGTCCAGCACTTTCCAATGGCTCATGGTGACTCAACCCTCCCGCTCGAAATGGGCAAGACGCTGGGTAATGTCGCCACGGGCTTCGCGTATCAGGCGTTCATCCTGGGTGTCGAGCATTTGCTGAAAATGGTTCGCCAGCCCGGCAATACGTTCCCGGCCATCGCCCAGGCTTTCCTGATACAAGCGGTCCAGTCGGGCCAGCAGCAAGGTATTGATCTGCTGGTCGCGCGGGTGCACTTTCAGTGCTTCGAGGGCCGCCAACCGTTGGGCGATTTCTTCAGGAGCCAATACCCCGGGGTTGTTCTCGATGACCAGCCGATGGGTTTCGTCATTGATTGGCAAATGCACCTGGGCTTCGAGCAAACCGTTATTGTCGTAGGTGAAGCGTATGTCCAGCGTTACCTCACCGGCTTTGCGCGGTGGTACGGGGATTTCCAGTTCACCCAGGAAAATATTGTTGGCCACCAACCGGCTTTCGCCTTGGTAGATACCTAGCCTGACTACTTTCTGGTTATCACTGAGGGTGGACACGTTACGGGAGCGGCTCACCGGCACCACTGTATTGCGCTCGATAATTGGCAAGTAGTGGCCGCTTTGGTAACCGGCGCCTAGCTGCACCGAGGTCTCGATTCCCAAGGTATAGGGGCATACGTCGGTAAGTACCACTTCTTCGAGGGAGGCATGGCGCGCCTGTAGCGCCGCCTGGATAGCCGCCCCCTGCGCCACCACCTCATCCGGGTTGAGCTGCATCGCCGGGATTCGCCCGAACAGGGCCGCGACCAGCTTTCGCACCAACGGCATGCGCGTGGTGCCGCCCACCAATAATATTTCGTTCAGGTCAGCCACCTTGATCCGGGCGTCGCGCAACGCGCGCTCGATCGGGGCTCGCAGGCGGTCCAGCAGAGGCCGGACGATGTCCGCCAGGTCGCTCTGGGTCAGTTCAAGACTCCATTCACGCGTTTGCTCGCGAAGGATAAAGCTCGTGACTTGCGCCTGCCCCAAGGCATGACGAACCCGTTGTGCCTCACGCCGCAACCGCTGTGCTATGGCAGGGTGGGCCGTGTCTGGCAGGTCAGCGGCACCGATTTTGGCGATGAAATGCTCCACGAGCCGGTCATCGAAATCTTCACCCCCAAGGAAATTGTCCCCCGCGCTGGCGCGCACTTCCATGACGCCTTCGAACAGCTCGAGGATGGACACGTCAAAGGTGCCCCCCCCAAGGTCGAACACCAGAAAGGTCGCTTCGTTTCGCTGTTGCAGGCCATAGGCCAAGGCTGCAGCGGTGGGTTCGTTGATCAGCCTTTCAATTTTCAGCCCGGCCAGTTCGCCGGCAATACGCGTGGCCTTGCGCTGGGCATCACTGAAATACGCGGGCACGCTGATCACTGCTTCGTGAACGGGCCCGCCTAAGGCGCGCTCGGCGTCGGCCTTGAGACTACGCAGTAGCATCGCCGAGAGTTCTTCCGCTCGATAGGCGCGCCCGCCCAGCTGCGTTTCACGGGCGCTCCCCATATAGCGCTTGAACAGAGATGTGGTGAGGTGGGGGTGGGTGTGCAGCCGTTCGCAGGCAATATCCCCGGCGATCAGTTGGCCGTGGTCGTCGAGGCCAACGACGCTGGGTGTAAGGAGGTTGCCCAACGCATTGGGGAGTAGCCGGGCATGTTCGCCATCCCAGGCAGCCACAAGGCTGTTGGTGGTGCCCAGGTCGATACCAATGATCACAGTCACTTTTCCTTAAATGAGGCGGCCGGCCAGCAGAGGACCTTGGTCGTAGGCTCAGTCATTATTGATGTAGGCGCGATTTGCGGATTCGTAGTCGGAGTTATCGGCAGTGCTGATGGTGGCTTTAACCCGCCCGCTTTGCCTTTGCCGGGTCCGACATTAAGTCGCCTTTCGAGCTCATCCTGGAAGTTTCAGCAATAAAATCACTAATTAACGCCGGACGGCGTGCGGTAACGATCTGAGAACTGTGCATACCCAAGCAACAAAGCCCCGAATAATCGGGGCTTTGTTGTTCCTGGCGGGTACACCCTCCGTAAATCCCGGAATGGTCGGCACTCGCGCCGGCGACGCGTTGGCAACACCCGCTACGAACGCAACACCCCTATCGCCCGCCGATACTTCTCAACGCGCTCCAGATCGTCCCAGGACGGCTGCGCAATCCGCGACAAGTCGCTGTTCTCTTCCAGATCAGCCAGCTTCACCACCCGCCCGATCGGGTTCTTCGCCGCGCGCTCGACGAACGCCTCGTAGGACTCGCCCGGCACCTTGGTCACCGACGCAATCGCCGTCAGCACCGCTTCACTGAAGCCTTCCTTGCGCAGATCGTCAAGGCTGACGCCGCAGTCCTCGACCACGTCATGCAGTACCGCGACGATGCGCTCTTCCAGCGTGTTCACCCGCAGCATGACTTTCAGCGGATGCAGGATGTAAGGCGCCCCGCCCTTGTCCACCTGCCCTTCATGCGCCGCGGCGGCGATGGCAATGGCGCGTTCCAGTGACTGACTCATGGGATTCTCCTCGGGTTAAATGCCGTAACGACGCGGCCATGATTTTGAAGTCTGCAAAATATGTAGGAATCTGCCCTTTGTGGCGAGGGAGCTTGCTCCCGCTGGGCTGCGAAGCAACCCCAAACCCTGATAGCCCGTTTCCTCAGACACACCACACCACCCGGCTTTACTGCGTTTGCGCCATAGAGTGGGGGAAAACCACTTTGCGAAATGACCGTCCGAGCGTCCTACACTCCGGTTGCGGCTACCAAAATCGCTGCCTAGAGTGGGGCTGTCGCTGACATCAGTTGGCGATAGGGTTTCGCAGCCCTTAAGATTGACACCTTGTTCCGTCAGGCACGGCCGACTCCCGGCTGCGTATCATTTTATGGCGGTTGTGCGTGGGAGACCTTCGGGTCTGCCGGGTCCTGGTGTTAATCCTCCGGTCTGCGAACCCGCGCATAGCTGCCACCCATTTTGTTTCGCAGCAGAACGGTGGCAATTCTACTTTTATTAGGATTAACACCATGACGACGCAAAACCCGCTCCGCCACTACAGCCCAATGTCCCACTTCGCCACCGACCACCCCGTCCTCCTCATCGACGCCGACGCTCCGATACGCGAACTCCACAGTTGCCTCAGCGAACGCCTCAACGCCGTCCTCAAATACCTCAACCTCATGGCCTGCACCAGCCTCCCCGACTATGCCGAACACGACATCAACACCGTCACCAACATCGCGCGGATCCTGGTCCAGGATGTGAGCGATGTGTTTCGGGTGATTGAGCAGCGTGGGTTTGATACGCCCAAGGGTCAGTGACTTAATTTCAGTCGTAGAAAAACCGCATTACTGCGGTTTTTCTGCTTCCTGCTCCGACTCTGACAACAACAATCAGTAAACCTGCACCCGCCACAACTCCCGCGACGAAGAACCCGCCGACATCGGCAGCCGCCCGTGCAGCGTCCGATAGTTATCGATCAGCACCAAATCCCCCTCACTCCATTGATGAGCAATCAGACACTCCGGGTCATAAACCAGCGCATTGACCTGTTCCAGCAACGCCTGCTGAGCCTGCTCGTCATGGTCCTGCACCGACTGGCTCAAGGTCTGCAATGTCGAGTCGGTGCCCTCTTGGTAGCGCAGGATGAGCTCGCCGCTGCGGGGGTGGTGATCCACCAGGCTGTACATGCGCGGCGAGCCGCCGAAATAGGTCATTTTGGTGTAGTAGGTGATGTTCACACCCTGCCATTGTCGGGCGACTTGCTGCCCGACTTTGCGCAGTACGTTGCGGCTGTCGACGATGGTGGTCTGGCCCTCGCCCGGCAGCGGCGCGGTCTTGCAATACAACATGAATTTGCTGGCGCAGAATTTCGGGTTGCGTTGAACTTGCGCATCGCTGTCGGGCAGCATGTTCAGGTCCCAGTGCAACGGAGTTTTTTCCAGCGAGTGCACCACGCCTTGGGGTTTGTCCGCAGGCTTGACCACGTGGACGGCACCGAAGGCCCATTCGTAGAGCGTGCCGAAGCGTTCGCAGCTGCGAGCAAAGCTATCCTGGTCGTCGAAGCGGCAGCCCTTGAGACAGACGAAACCGAAGGTTTCCACCAGGGCTTCCAGCAGGCCGGTGGACAGTCGTTCGAACCCCAGCCCCAACGGGTCTCGCACCACCAGGCCAAACAGCGGAAGTTTTTGCAGTTCGTACTCGAAGCCTTGGGCCTGCGGGTTTTCTGTTTGATGGTAGAGCCATGGCCGCCCCTCATAGGTGACCAGCACATGGTGGTCGAGGTCGACCTGGGCGCGGGCGCGAAGGGTTTGGCCGCCATCCAAGTTGCACACCGGCACGGCATGCCAAGGGCTGTCCGCGCGGGTCAGCCCTTCGGCCAGGCCGAAGGTGAATTTGGGGCCGGCATTGTTGTATTGATGGACCGACAAGCGAATGTCATCGCCAAAGAAACGGTCCACCGCCGCGTTCAATGCGTGCCCGCGATACATCATTTGGTAGGCTTTGAAGTTGATTTGTTGCAGGTACTCGTCCTCGCTCTGCCCTTCTTCGCGGCACAGACGCAGGTCGTTGTAGAGGTGACTGCAGAGGTTGTCATGCGCCCGGCTGAGGGACTCATCGTCGCGGCTCTGCTCGATCAGGTCACCAAGGTTTTTCCACGGTAGACGGGCCTGCTTGATCAGGCTGGCGCGAACCGACTCGGCACTTTGGGCCTGGGGAAACAGGTCTTCCATGCTGACCCACTCAATCGTGTGGGTGGTGCACAGTTCACGCAACGCCCGGTTGTAAGCGGCGCGAACGTCGTCGGCCACGCCGACGATGTCATTGAAGGTCGTGCCGTCGCTGAGGATCGACACCACGCAGCCCGGTGCGTGCAACGCGGCGATGGCTTGGCCGAGTTGGTCGAGGCGCTCGATGGCCATGACCTCGCCGTAGTCCGGCAGCACGCCGAAGGTCTGGTCGCTGGCGTTTGGCGACTTGCAGGGAAAGCCTGGCAAAACCAGACGCACCGGCAGGCCCTGATCGAAGCAGTGCCCCAATCGAAGCGCCAGGTGTGCCCTGCCTTGTGTGTCGAAACAATCATCCGTGCCTTTGAGCAGATAACCGGCCAGCAAATCGCTGACGGCAGCGATCCAGGCGTCTCTATGTTCCATAGAACAACTTCCTTGAGGGTGTACGTATCAATAGGATTTGATGGTGTCGCCATGCTCGGTGAACGCATGCGCAGCCCCGCAGGCTTGCTGCAAAATGCGCAGCAATTCGGCCGGGTGTTCACAGCACAAGTTCGGGGCCTGGGCCTGCAAGTCAGGTGTCAGGCCATAGCCCCAAGTGACTGCCGCCGAATACATGCCTGCAGCACGGGCCGTTTGCAGATCGATCTCCGTGTCACCGACGAACAAGCAGCGTTGCGGATCAACCGACAACCGCCGGGCGGCTTCCCATGCCACCTCCGGTTGCGGTTTGAGCGACCTGCCTGCGCGATGCCCCAGAATTGGCCCGAAAGCATTCTGCGGCAGCAACGTTCTGGAAACCTGCAACGCCATTTCCTCGGCCTTGTTGGTCACGATAGCCAACGGTAGCTGCAACTGTCGGCAGCCTTCGAGCAATTCCAAGACACCGCTGAATGGACGGGAAAATTGAACCAGGTTGTTTTGGTAGAGCGCTACATAGCGCTGGTGCATGGCGAGCGCATCAGCGACACCAAACTGCGTGGCAACTCGCTCGATCATCGCCGTGGTGCCGCCGCCGATATACCCGCACACTATTTCCGTGGTCAGCGCCGGGCAACCGTGTTCGAGCAGCACTTGGTTCAAGCACCAGGTGATGTCGGGCAAGGTGTCGACCAGAGTCCCGTCCAAATCGAAGAGTACGGCTTCGACCCGTAACCGAGACGTCATCATTGAGCACTGGCGTAGTGACAAGGACGCCCCTTGCGGAACACCAGGCGGTGATAGCGCTCATCGACATTGCTGCGTTTTTCGAGGGTGACCACACCCCGTCGCTTGATGGCCACCGAATGCCAGGGCGTACGCCACAGGTCACTGGTTGGCACCAGTCGAATACCGATCTTCGTCGACACCGCCAGCTGCGGGTGAATCGACAGGCGCAGGCAATGCGGGTAACGCGCCTGCAACAGCGCCCCCCAGGCTTCACTGCGCTGGATCACCCGCTGCGAGGCCGGTTTGGCGACCTTCTTCACCGCGTTGAGGCTCATGCCGGCGAATACTTTCAGTCCCGAGTAATCCTCGGAAAGAAAGCGATGGATGCCGCAGTACATCAACATCATGTGCGGATCATCCTTGAAGCGCTGCTGCAACAAGATCAATGACTGACCGTGCTCAATCATCATCTCTTCACGCATCGCGTCCAGACAATCCAGCTGAGGGTAGGCATCCCGGAGGTCGAAATGGGCGAACGTGCCGGGATAGTGCTGTTCGGCGTAGTCCTGGATAGCGTCGGTGTAGGCCTTAACGTCCGCATCGGGAACATGCACCAAGTCAGAGAACACATAGCCATCGGAGCAGATATGAATCAGCGCGCCCGGTGCGTAGATCTCCTGGATCTCTGTGCACAGGCGGTTTAACTCATCGATAGCATGATGTTCAGCAAGATCGGGCAGATGACTCAGGGTTTTCTTGCGGCTGGGCGATTTGCCGGGAAAGGCTGGCAAGACCATTTCAATCTTGCGACCGCTCTCGACCGCCTGCATGACCTTGGTCAGATGGGGTTCCAGCACCTGCGACGACAGTTCGTGATCCTGCCCCGGGGCGAGGCTACGACGGCGAAACAGGCATTCAAGGATTTGCTCGGCAATGTTCATGTGTGGGGTGTTCTGATGCTCGTGCACCAGCTGACCGCACACCTGTTGAGCAACGGTGTTTGAACCTTGCATAGACAATCCCTTGTGTGGTGAACAACGGCCATCTTTTGGCCATCAGCAGATATCCCTTACCTGCGGGCGGCTAAATTCCTACAAGTTGTGAGGGCTGTCAATCGTGGCAATCCGGAATATTACGGCACCGAAATCATCGAAAAACCCTCACACAGGCTCATGCAACGTCCAGGCTGGCAAGGCCATACTGCGGCCACACAAGTGTGTCTGGTTCTGATTCCATTGCGCTCTTCCTGAAAAATAGATCGGAAGGTGTGAACCTTGTTCAGGATGGGACACCGTCCCCTTTTCTCGTTAGCCTGACAATCTGGTCAGTGCCGGCCACAGTTAGAATCAGCGGGAGGCTCAAAATTGAGTACGTTCGACAATGGACGACTAGATTTCCCGGACGGGACCACCTCATACACACTAAACGCACATATTGCCTGTCCGTTACCCTCAGCGGCGGGCCGATAAACAAGGGAAATCAGGGACAGACCACGTTTAATCGAAAGAGCACTGCCCTGCTCCCAAAAAACGTGGTCTGTCCCCGTTTATTCCCCCGTTTATTCCCCGGGACAGATCTATTTTCTGGGGCGCGCACCACAACCAAATAAATAAATCCGCCCACTTTCTTGTCGCAATATTTATTGAAGATGGGACATAACAAACAATTAGATCCGCCCTCTCTTGCTTTATTAAGCTTTGACTAGAACAAACTCCAAAAACACATCGCTATCTGCGATCGATTCAATAAACAATTTAGCTGCTTCTCTGGATGCTGTCGGAAATTCTCTCCCGGCTACAGCAACCAGAGTGGAAAAGTCAGCAATACAGTCCATATCAGGAACTCTTTTGCCTCCTGCTATTTTAAAGCCTTCAATTCCGAGCACTGCGGCGTCATTTTGCTCGCAAAACCCCAACAGTTTAATCGCATCATCCAAGCTAAATAGAGGCGTGCCCCCCCAGAGCAGGGTCGGCTCCAGCTTAATACCCATCAGTCCGAAATCTTTCATTAAATCAATCCCAAGAGTATAAACGGGTATATAAACGGGTATAAACGGGGACAGACCACGTTTTCCATCTAAAAAATCTAGTGCTTTTTCGGTCTGCCCGGGCATCCCCGCCGAGCTCGTCGCCCAATTATAGCTTCAATTTCGGCTGCAAATCGCGAATCACCAAGTACATAGTTGCCATTGGTGGCAGCCCGAATCTGGTCAACCAATCCTATCTCCAACTCGCTTCTAAAAAGCTCGCGATAGACTTCAGCAGTCGATACATCTGTGTCCCCAAGCGATAGGTACTGAGCATGCGGGGTAATGAGATGCGAAAACTCTGATTGTGCGTTAGCACGATAACTCGACCAACGATATTCCGCAGGATGCGTCACCATTTTGGCTCTGACAGGATTCATCTCAATGTAGCGATAACAGGCCAATACATAACTATCACTTTGAACAAGGCACGAACGGAAGCGTCCTTCCCATAAAGTCCCACTACGTCCATATGTACGATTTATGTATTGCACATATCGTTGCCCTATTCCTTTCATAAGCAAACTGGTACTACTGTGCTCATGAGGGCTAATCAACAAATGGACATGATTAGTCATAAGACACCATGCGTGAATTTCACACGAATTTTTGTTGGCCTGTTCAGCAAGCAGCTCTAAATAAAAAAGGTAATCATCCTCTGAAAAAAAGCAAACTGATCTATTATTTCCTCGTTGAATCAGATGCAAGGGGACACCTGGCATCAAGAGACGTGCTCTGCGTGGCATATGGTGAACCCGTTCACAATTAATGATGCCAATAGCTTAGTCAATTCTATGAAAAACAATCTCCCTATCTATTTCACACTATTTCAGATCGCTAAAGTGCGACACAGAAAAATGTAGTCTGCCCCCATTCTCTCGATCACTTTAAAAAATTTTCTTTCACAAAATCCATCTCTAATTTCATACGCTCCAAATCCTCTCCACCCACCCCAGCTTTTATTAATTCTTGCACAGCACACTTCCCATATATATCAGCTAAAAGCTCCAACATCTCCTGAGCGTACAGGCTATCCTTTGACAACACCAACCCACGACGGGCTCCTTCCATATATATAGCAGTTTGAAGAACCGCATTTATTCCTGGCGAACCATCCTGAAGCAAACTTTCCGTCTCATCTTGGACATATGCAAACGCCTGTTCAGGCCGAAACTTTCGCCCTTCAATAGCATCACTATAAAGTCTTTTTACCAAACAAACCGCATCATAAAAATCAAGATCAGCCTTCACGTTTAATTCTCCACTGTAAACACGTTCAACTGAATTTTCGGGTATCGATCGCGAAACTGTCTAATCACATCAGTACAGCTAGGGCAAACCGACTTCTCCGATATTAGATTTATTTGCCCAACAGCACTCGGATTGTCTCCTAGCCGCTGAGCGACAGTTTCAAGAATTTTGAACTCTGGGAAAACGGGGACAGACCACGATTAAATTGAAGGAGCATTATCCAGCCCCTCGATAAATGTGGTCTGTCCCCGCTTTCGTTCCGCTGGTCAGGCTGGCGGCGGCGCTGCTTTGGGATTTTGAGACGGTCGGTCTCGGCGATTTCCCAGTGACCGTTACGGCGAGAACCGCTGCGGAAGTCACACCCGGCAATCGGGATCAGATTGAAAAACGGGACACCCATTAGCCTTGACTCGAGACCGGCTAATGGGTGTCGCCTTTACGCTTCTTCTTTCCTTCGTTACAAAAACCGAAGTTTCCAATAGTCATTACCTGCCTTTACCCAGTATCGTTCGTTATCAGGAATCAGAAAGCTAAAATCCGCACACTCGGAGATCCAATCTGAATAGGCAAGGTCTTCATGAGCGCGCCCATAATCCAGATGCATATATTTTTTTCGATCAAAATTTATATAAAACTTCGGAAACCGTGAAGAAATTACATTGGCGCGCTTAAAGTCAGCCATACTTAACGCCTCACCCGTTAAATAGTACACCTCAACTTTCTTAAATATATCGCCATCATCCCCAATAAAGTTCTCAAGCTCAAACGAAGACAGGATTTTTTCATTTGAACTCTGTAAATACTGCGGAAAATTATCCGCAGTCATTCTCAGAATACCCCCTCTAAATTCCTTACAAGCAAGATCATACTGCTCTTGGGTAATATCTCCACCCTCGAGGTAGGCACGATAATCTTTCTCCGCATCAAGACAAAAATTGTATTTTTCATCAACAACCCAAAAGCATCTCCCCGAATGAACAAAAAAGCAGACACTTTTTTCGCCATTCCAGAGATCATCAAAAACCGATTGATTCAATGTCATTTCCCGAACTCCTTGAGAAATTCATCTTGGGTATAAACGCGCGCGTTACTCGAGTTTTTTTCGAGCAGCGATTCCCAAACCTTAGGTAACTCCAACGAGTAACCTGGCTGACCCGGATCTACTCTTTTTGGTGCGTCAGGATCTCTTGGAATGCCAGGAACCGGCTTCTGAGGTATCACTCTATCCATAATTTCCTTATGAAGGCCGGCATCAACGTCAATGGGAAAACGGGGACAGACCACGATTAAATTGAAGGAGCATTATCCAGCCCCTCGATAAATGTGGTCTGTCCCCGCTTTCGTTTTTTTGCACCAACTAATCAACCATGCTTTTCAGAAAACTAATACCAAGCTCATCACGAATCACATACAAGCTTTCGTACTGAAAAGAAAGAACAAATTTAAAATCCGTCTCTATCGACAGCTTCGTAAGGAAAGACTTAATATCCTCAGAACTCTCCAGCAAATATTTTATAGGACAATGAAACGCTCCACTCATACCTGCTTTCCAATCAACATTGACCCCTTCAGCAGCAACGTCCTCAGGAGTACTAAAGCAACGAAATACAAAATAAACACCTGAATATTTAAAGTTACCTGTTAGATAACCACTTTCAATTGCGTGCTCAGCCCCCATCACTGAGAGCACTGAAGCAATTTCTTCAAAGGAAATTCCAACTTCAATCTCAAGATTCATTGTAATTGTCACTTCGCAGCCCCTATCACTCTAAATTCCCCGCCTTTCATCAAACATCGAAAACGGGGACAGACCACGATTAAATTGAAGGAGCATTATCCAGCCCCTCGATAAATGTGGTCTGCCCCCGCTTTCTTACGAGCATAGCTCAGATACAGGCAGGTCACTATCGTTAGCCAAGCTAACAATCACATCGAGCAAGGGATTATTCCCAGCCATTTTTTCAAGTTCAGCGTTTGCAAAATTTTCCACACAAAACGCTGGCAAGCGCCCCAAAAGGCTCGGAATACCGCAGACGCCCCGAAGCACCACGGCCCAGTCAGTCAAGCCATGTTTGGAAATTCGTTCAAAGACTGCTTGAATCATGGTTTCACCGGTATACCGTTAACAGTTCCATTTGGCACAAACATTCTGTGTGTTACACCGCCCAACTTCGGATCTACAATCCATTCAAACCTACCCGCCACACCGTTGTAGCTACCTGAAGGGAAAACGGGGAAAACGGGGACAGACCACGATTAAATTGAAGGAGCATTATCCACCCCCTCGATAAATGTGGTCTGTCCCCGCTTTCGTTAAATTCGCCGACCTTAACTCCGTCAATACATTTAAAAGTCTAGAGTACGCCAAAAAAGGCACATGCAACGCCATTACAAACCTCTGACTAAAAATCTCCAAAGGAACAAAAAACTCTACATCTCGCTTATTAGATACCTCAGAGCAGAGCTCTGCCGAAAGGTGGCTTCTTATTTCAGAAATATCCAAAAACAAAATATCAACACCCCCCCTACCACCTTTCAAATGAACACCAGTTTCCGAAATGTAAAACACACCTTCCGGAAGCTTGACTGAGTACAAATAACTGCCAACAGACTCCACTGCATCATAATCCCCCCCAAAACCGCAAGACACCAAGCTTACAATTCGTTTTTTTACTGAAGAACTAATGCTCATTTCCTTAAGCCTCTAAGAAACTCTTTAAGCTCGTCATTCGTAGCTGGAAAACTGAGGGAGAACTTCTCGCCGACCTTGCCACCACCTAGGGACGCTCCCTCTTCGGTAGCATAATAACCTTTAAACGTTACTGTTTTTGCTCCTTGCGCCTGTGAGTACTCTACCAGTTTTTTCAAAGGTCCCACCAATTCGGCGGCCCCATCTGCACCGACACCAATAAAACCTTTCGACGTCCCAACGGAAAAATCATTAAATATTATCTCTGTTGAATTTAGCGTCACCTTAGGAGAATAAAGCGTCCCTACATCATTGGGGAAAACGGGGACAGACCACGATTAAATTGAAGGAGCATTATCCAGCCCCTCGATAAATGTGGTCTGTCCCCGCTTTCGCCTGAAAATTGATCAGAAGGTGTAAACCTTATTCAGGACGGGACACTGTCAAATTTTACTATAGGATCGGACTCTTTGTACCAACTAACCAGTAGAGGCTAACAGCTATCACTCTTCGTCCCAGAAATTACCTGGTGGAGCATATTCACCACCTTTCAAAATAACGCACCAACCAAAATTCCTATAAAACATCTCAAGATCAATAATTTTGTAAACACCCAACCCAATTTCTTTCAAGGTGATCAGGCCAAAAGCATAGTGCGTGTATTTACCTCCTGCACTCGCAACAGCCCTTAACTCCAATTCTTTACGATCCCACTCGGACACTATCCCAGACGATTCCGGGATAGTGTCCGAAAAAGAAATTTCAAACTCTTTTGATATCTTGCACAAACAAGGAATTCGCTCTTGCCTGAGCAATTCATCAGTAATCAAGTTATCAGGAAAATTAATATTTAATTTCATCCCAAAGCACTCCGAGGAACAACAACCTCACCCGAGAAATTTCTCTCAAAGGTAGTAACAGGACTGAAATACTGCGTACCATGAGGATCACGAATAGCAACAACAAGAATACCGTTTTAGTTGTAACTCCATCCACCACCACAAAGTGAGAGAAGTCAGAGCCTCCGCTTTTGTCAAAAAGCCGAACAACCACTGGGCGAAATCGGGGACAGACCACAAATAAATTGAAGGAGCAGTATCCCACCCTCGATAAACGTGGTCTGTCCCCGTTTTTCCCGTTTTTCCTTTTTTCCTATATCACACATAAAGCAGTAATAACTTGATTGGGATGATCTTCCAGAGAAACTCCCCAGCCGGCAACTTCAAGCCCACCATAGTTTTCGTCGGTATAAAACCACTCTTCAGCCTCGTCAAACTCCAAAGTTGTAAATGGCAATAAATCCGAAACCAAACCACCCAAACCAATACTTTCCGGCAAGGCACCCTTATAAATTAAACTTTGAGCCTGCTCACCAGAAAAGCTAAAATCATAAACTTTAACAGCGCACACCTCACCACTTTTAATCACAACTGATAAAGCAGGGATAAATTTATTTAAATCATTAACAACACTTACATCCGCCAGAGCAAAAGAATAGCCACCACTTCCGCTTTCGTCCAAACTATAAAACTTTAAACGAAGCACTGGAGAGCCATCGAATTGGTATAGAGAGTTACTCTCATCAACCAAATACCCTAACAACACGCACTTCAATACATCCGCATCGACATGCAACGGTATTCCTGCAAGTGACACAGATGGCACAATTGGTGCCACCCACGATATTGAAAACTCTTTAGACAGGGTCATTTTGGCACCCACGTATTGCTAGCAGGGTTAAACATTACCTTTTGACCCTGTGGATTCAAGCAAACTGTATTTACATCATAAATAGGCTTACCCTCATAAAATTTCGGCCTATACGCCGCAGGATCAACCACTTTAATCTTACTCCCATCTCCATAAGTGATTTTGTAGTACTCACCAATATGAGTCGACTGATTTACGCTATCAACAGTCGACGAGGGGAAAACGGGGACAGACCACGATTAAATTGAAGGAGCATTATCCAGCCCCTCGATAAATGTGGTCTGTCCCCGCTTTCTTGAAGACTCCAACCCTTACAAGTTTCCTCTATGCCAAATAACTAACATTTACTCCCCTAAAAAATTGGACAGATTTAATTTCTGACCAACGGACAAACCAAACAAATAAATTCGCCCCCTTTCCTGTCCCCTTCCCTCTTTTCCCATCACCATCAGTGAAACTCAATGGCATCCAGAATAACTTGTAACTTTACCGGATCAGCGGCACCCCCAAAGTAATATTCATTACCGCCAAAATCTTTTAGATCTTCAGGAGCCCCCTTCCAATAAAGCACATAATAAACCTCATCAAAAATCTCTTCCAGCGCGCCACCATCTTGAAATGTTGACACGCGAATATAAGGACCATAAACCTCATCCAATTGAACCAAAATTCGCTCGCCCGTTTTTGAGTCAATCATCTCATCAGTCCCACTTAATACTATTAAACCATTCCAACTCCGCTTTTATCGGAGCTCGCTTATCACCTTATTTATTCACAGCATCGTCAAATTTACCGATCTAGTGGGGACACAGGGATACAGGGATACAGGGATACAGGGATACAGGGACAGACCACGTTCAAATCGAAAGCGCCCTGCCCCAAAAAAAACGTGGTCTGCCCCCGCTTACTCCTTTCTATTCCTTTTCACGAAAGTCGACTTATCATATCCGGAGAACCAAATATCGAATACCCTTTTTCACAATCATCAAACTCACCCACCAAATCCAAAAGCATCCCCTTAACCGCGCTAATAGAGCAGATCAACTTAATATCTTTACTGATATCACCAGACCACTCTGCATTAATTATATCTTTAGCTATATTTGCTTCCGGCAAAAAAACAATGTAGGAGCACTGCTCGCTCAGTAGAATTTTAACAACAGACTCAACAGAAACATTCGAGATACGTACTGCTCCTGAAAACTTAACCCCTAATACACTCTCAATTGAGCTCTCTTGAAAGTCACTTCCACCCACAACATCAAAACCACGAAACTTCAAAGCAGCCCACAACCTTCTATGCCATACAACTTTGGTATTCGGTTGCCAAGCAGAGTTTCTAACAATCAACCACCCCTCCCAACCAGAAAACCCAGCACCCACCAATATATATATATATCCCTAAATAGCCTCAGCATCGACTCCAACGAAGGACTCTCAAGCGACCAACTTCGTGCTGAAACACCAATATCAAAATCCGGTATCACACCATGAACATTAATTACTTCATTATCCGAAAAAACATCAGTCACTCGTACAACCCGAACGCTAGTAGTCATGATTATTTCCTGGCTGATCGTTAAAATGTGGACCGCGATTTTGTGAGTTTCCGTCACCGAAATCGTATAAACGGGGACAGACCACGTTTTCCATCTAAAAAATCTAGTGCTTTTTCGGTCTGTCCGGGCATCCCCGCCGAGCTCGTCGCCCAATCATAGCTTCAATTTCGGCTACAAATCGCGAACCACCAAGTACATAGTTGCCATTGGTGGCAGCCCGAATCTGGTCAACCAATCCTATCTCCAACTCGCTTCTAAAAAGCTCGCGATAGACTTCAGCAGTCGATACATCTGTATCCCCAAGCGATAGGTACTGAGCATGCGGGGTAATGAGATGCGAAAACTCTGATTGTGCGTTAGCACGATAACTCGACCAACGATATTCCGCAGGATACGTCACCATTTTGGCTCTGACAGGATTCATCTCAATGTAGCGATAACAGGCCAATACATAACTATCACTTTGAACAAGGCACGAACGGAAGCGTCCTTCCCATAAAGTCCCACTACGTCCATATGTACGATTTATGTATTGCACATATCGTTGCCCTATTCCTTTCATAAGCAAACTGGTACTACTGTGCTCATGAGGGCTAATCAACAAATGGACATGATTAGTCATAAGACACCATGCGTGAATTTCACACGAATTTTTGTTGGCCTGTTCAGCAAGCAGCTCTAAATAAAAAAGGTAATCATCCTCTGAAAAAAAGCAAACTGATCTATTATTTCCTCGTTGAATCAGATGCAAGGGGACACCTGGCATCAAGAGACGTGCTCTGCGTGGCATATGGTGAATCCGTTCACAATTAATGATGCCAATAGTTTAGTCAATTCTATGAAAAACAATCTCCCTATCTATTTCACACTATTTCAGATCGCTAAAGTGCGACACAGAAAAATGTAGTCTGCCCCCATTCTCCGCCATTCTCAGGATAAACGTGGTCTGTCCCCGTTTTTCCTTAAATCAGGCCAAGCTCTCGCAACCTAACCTCGCGTACAAAGTCCAATCCACCTACCTCGACTTTAGATCCGTCTGAGTAATGGGCGTGACCACAGACATTACACTGAAAAGCCAATAATCCGTTCTGTTTTCCTACAAAAATGCGCATACCATGAGACTCACACCTAGGACATTGTTCATCAATCTCAATAGTAACCAACTCTTCTATTGTATCGCGCAAAAAGCGCGCGATAGCTTCTACGTCTTTGGACTTGTAGCGTAAAATTACTTTTTTAAGGTGAGCTAATTCGCTAAGTTTAAAAGTAGAAAACTCTACAGGCATCAACTTCTCATCTATATGGGAAAGTTCATAAAAATTATAGATCGAGAACGGCTCAACAGAAAAGCATTCATAATTGCGCCGTAACCACAAAAGGATTACGTCAAGAATATTCCTCAGTGAGGACTTATCACTCATGCGCGTAACAGCTGATTGCAGCTCGTGCCAGACTTTCGGAGAGAGAGATCGCATCAATTGCCCGCCTTAACCGGAAAGGTTGTGATCAGGTTACCGGCTTTGTCGGTAAACACTTTTATCACAGAAGTGGGGGCTCCTCCATCCTTCAGCGTAGTAGTGCCAATCACTCGCCCCACATCAACTGTTCTTACAAACTGACCATCTGGCAGTGCCAAAACCGGAGACTTCACGACATCACTGCTCTGCAAAATCCCTTTCAGTTCATTTGGAGCAATCGTAAATACTGAACGCGAGTTGGAGATTTCTCTACCGAAATGGCCATCAAGAACATGGTCGAACCCCGCAGATACTGGATTGCCATTGTCCCGCAGAGGCGTGGTTTCTGCACGACCGTTAGCAACGTTTATACGAGACTGTACACGACCAGGAACACCCTCCACGGCATTTACAACGTCTTTTGCACCCCCTACTTCTCCCAAGCCTTTCGCTACAGCCGAGCTTCCCCCACCTATCGCCTCGCTCGCAACCCCTTTTCCAAAAACAGATCCCAGAACCTTACCAACCCACGCCATTGGCAAAGGCACGAGCGACCCGACTGCCAGGGCATCTTTTGCCGCCTTCGCGTTCCCCGCACTGATCCAGCGCTGAGTTTCTGGATCCTTCAGGTCAATGCCGGCACCGTTTGCAACACACGAAGCGTCACCACAAGGCAGGAAGTGTGGGTTGAACGCCTCTCCATCGATCAGAACAGGCGAGCGGAAACCACCTTGAGCATCAAGCACCCGGCCCGAGAGACGATCACGAATCTCGTCACTGACATTCGGTGTTTTGCTCCAGTCATGATCAGGAGCAACGGGGAAAGCCGCCCAAGTGTAGTTGCTGGTCGACGCTCGGATATAGGCTACGAGATCCAGGTCGAGCTTTGCTAACTGCTGGACGTATTGGCCGTTACCCAGGTCCCCCCATTTTGCCGAAGGGTCGTAGATGCCATCCTTGGTGGCAACCATGTCGGAGCCTGGTTGAATGTCAGTACCACTAACACCAGAAAGCCTCAGCTGTTCTTCGATCTGTTCAACGGTGTACTTTCCACCACTGCGCGCAGCCAATTGTTCGGCGAGTTCGTGATCTTCCCTATGCAACTGTCTGTTGTATTGCGAAGCATTCTTTGCAATCCATGCAGCCTTCTCCAGCGTGCTCGCATCGACGTCTTTCTGCGCCGTGGCGGCCAAGACTCCAACGATCTGAGAACTCATCGTCAGCAGGTTGTCATTACCCTTGACCAGATTATCCAGCACACCGACTAGAGCTTCATTCGCCCCCGCCGCTAGGGCTCCAGTCTTGAAGTCCCCGCCGGTCACTTCAGCCAGCAACCCGCCCACCATTGCGTGTATGGCGATTTTTTGCACAGAGCCGTCGTCAAAGACACCTTTCGTGTAGTCACCCACCGCATTGAAGCTAGCTGCCGCCAAAGTGTTGAATAGCGCCGTTTTCAGCGCGTCACTAGCACTCCCACCTTGCCCAAGAGCCTTACTCAGTAGCGCTGATGTTTCGCCTTGTAATATCTGATTACCGGCAAACCGACCAATCCCCTCCAGGCTGCTGAGGTCAGTGACTACTTTCCCTGTTACCGGGTTAGTCGTTGTTTTCAAAATGCCGTCAAAGACACCAGCCGTTAATCCGGCCGTCACACCTGATATCACATAGCCTTTAAGCGCATCCGAGGACGTCACATCCTTGAATACCGCCCCAAGATTCCCACCATTGTTAATAAAACTGGTCGTCGCATTCGTCGCAGCACCCGTAGCCACCGCGGCAAGGCCTGCGGCTCCGATGGTCCCCATGCTGGCAAAAGCACTCAGCGCGGCGGGGCCGACAATAGCGGCCATGACAATCGCAATGATCATCTGAGAAGCCGGCCCAAGCCCCGAGGTTTCATACTTGAACGACTCGTGGATTTCCTTGACCAGCTTCCAATCAACATCGCCCCGTGCTTCAGCTTGCTTCAGCCAGGCCAGTTGCGGATCGGCCTGGACCATTGCATCAATGGTCTGACTGACGCTTTGCTGATTCACCTCTTTGAGGTCGATTCGCAGACCTTCCACCGCCTTGATCGTGATGTTGCCTTTGGCAATCATCTGGGTCTGGCGCAGTGTCTCGTCGGTATTGCCCTTGCCTTTCGATGAGGTCCAGAAGGCGTCGCCATCGCTCTTGGTATGGCTCTCGTCGTGAAGGTCCTTCACACCTTCAAACGTGATGTTTCCACCACTGTCGAGAATGATGTCCTGATCACTATTGAGCTTCGCCACCTGATACCGCTGATCCCCACCACTGGACAGCGTCAGGTCACCACCGGACTTGATCTGCGTACCGATGTGGGTGATCTGCGTCACTTCATCGTGCTGGGTCTTTTTACTGCCCCAGCTGCCGCTTTTTTTCATGTCGTACAGTGTGTAGTCGCGGTCCTGTGCAGCCAGCAGTTGCAGGTCGCCGTCGGCATGCAGGTAGGCTTCTTTGCCGGCGCTGATGTCGCTGGCAACCAGCGTCATGTCCTTGCCGGACTTGAGGGTCAGTTTGCCGCCCGCATCCAGTGAGGTGCCGATCTGGCTGACGTGGTCTTCCTGGCGGGTTTCCTTTTTGTCCTTGAAGTAGCTGTGTTGTTCGTCGGCGGCGGTGGCGAACAGCAGGTCGCCCTTGGCGTCCATCGTCACGTCGCCTTTGGCGTCGAGCTTGCTCGCCACCACGGTCACGTCGCCGCCGGAATTGACCGTCAGGCCACCGCCCGCGCTGACGCTGGCGCCGTGCTGGGTGAGGGTTGAGTCGAGGAAGTCGGTACGGCTGTCGGAGTGGCGCTCTTCTACGGCGGTGATGCTGACATCGCGCTTGGCATCGATGGTCATGTCGCCACCGCTTTTCAACACACCGCCGGTGTTGAGGACGTCGCGCCCGGCGTTGATCACCAGTTTGTTGGCGGCCTCGATGCGGGCGGCGCTGTCCACGAAGTCGCGCGCGTGGCTGTAGTCGCCGACGCTGCTGTCGTGGGAGGTCACCGTGCGTTCGTTGACGACGTCGCCGTTCGTGGCCTTGAGCGTCACGTCTCGCCCGGCAATGATGCCCCCCGCCTTGTTGGTCAGGTTATTGGTGGCGAGCAAGTTCAACCGTTCCCCGGCCTCCACCAACCCGCTGCTCACCAGATCATTCTTGGCCGTCGCCTCCAGGTTCTGGCTGGCGCGCAGAGTGCCGGCGTTGTTCAGGTTCTTGCCGGCGATCAGGGTCACGTCGCTGCCCTGGATCAACGCGCCGTTGGCGGCGAGGCGGTTGTTGGCGTTGGCCAGGTACAGCACCGGCACCAGGACTTTTTCGCCGTTCACTTCGTGTTCTTCGAGCCAGACGATGTCGTGGGTCAGGGCCGCGACTTGCTGTGACGTGAGGGTTACGCCGAGGCTCAGGTTGAGTTGGCTCTTGCTGGCGATGGCGTTGTTCATCAGGTACTTGAAAACCGCCTCGTCCGAGGTCTGGCCGTCGATGAAACGCTGGCCGGTGCGGGCGACCACGGCTTGCTGGATCAGTTTCTGCTCGTAGAGGCCGTCGCCCAGGCGCTTGGCGCTCTGGTCGGGGTTGTAGCCCAGGCCGGACAGCAGGTAGTCCGAACTCATGAATTGCTTGAGGTCGGTGAGTACCGGGTTGGTTTCGATCAGGTATTTGTGCGGTTGGGATTTGCCGGCGTTGCTTGGCAGACCTTGGACACGGTTGAGGGTGACCGGCGTAGACGATGCACCGGCGGTGACTTTACCGCCGCTAAGCGTCCAGCTCTGCGGGCCGGTCGAGGTCGGGGCGCTGCTGCCTTCCTGGCTCAGACGGAACAGACCGTTCTGGCTGGTGGGCAGGTTGAAGCCGGGAAGCGTGAGCGGGTTGACTTGTTGCTGGGCCAGATCCGGCGACAGTTGCGCGTTGATAGTTACCGGCGTGGAGTAGCCGTTGCCGGCCCCCGTGTCAGTGTTGGTCTTTCCACCGGCGACGTAGCTGTAATAAGGACGCACCACACTGTTGTCGATGGTTTGCGTCGCGTTGAGTGAAATGTTGCCGCCGGCCTGGATCACCGCATCATAGGAACTGCCGGAGCCCGCTACCGTGGTGGTGCTTTCGGTCAGCATGCCGCCGCCCAGCAGGCTGATGAAATAGCTCAGATCCGACTCGACAGTGGCCGAGGGTGTCGGACTGTTTTTATCGTTGAAAGCCGCCGCCGCGGGCACCGTGGCGAAGATTTGGTCGACGTAGTTCCAGAATGTGCGCTTGGTGATGATGTCCTGCTCTTGCAGGCCGGTGTTATTGATCGTGTCGGCAGTGACAGTGATGTTGCCTGTGGACGCAATGGTGCTGCTGGTGTTGTTCAACACCTGAGCGTTGATCGTCATGTCGCCGCCGCTGGTCAGACTCGCGGCCTCGCTGCTGTCAGAGACCTTCAGGCGGTCGGTCTCGGCAATCTCCCAATGGCCGTTACGACGCGAACCGCTGCGGAAGTCGCACCCCGCAATCGGGATCAGGTTGCAGTCCAGCTCAGTGATCACCACCGAACTTTTCTCATGCGCGGTGTATTCCAGAATGTCCCGTACGTTGTTTACCGTCAGGGCATTGATGGTCAGGTCCTGCGCGCTGTAGATATCGCCGGAACGGTTGTCCAGCAAGTCGGCCTTGCCGCTGTCGCGGTCCCGGCCAATGTGCACGTTGCTCAGGCCATAGACCTGGCCATAGGCGTTGGTGAAGCTGGACAGCAGCAGACGCATATCGCCGCCGCTGGAAATCAGACCGCGGCTGTTGAGCAGTGCGCCGGTGGTGAGGGTCAGGTCTTTACCGGAACCGATCGTGCCGTAGTTGTTAAGGTTGGCGGCGCTGATGATCAGGTCGCCGCTGGAGGTCAAACGGCCCTGGTTGTTCAACTCGCCATTGATGTTAACCGTGGTGTTGCCACCACCGGCGATGCTGGTCGCCGCGTTGAGGGTCAGTTGATTGGCTTTGAGCGTCAGATCACCGAGGCTGCTGAGGCGACCATTGCCGCTGTAGTTGCCCCTCAGGGTCAGATCGAGTTTGCCATCGCTGGCGATCAAGCCATCGTTGTTCCAATTGCCGCCATTGCCGGTCAATTGGCTGCCGGCCAACAACTGGCCGCCGGATGTCTGATTGAGGCTGTTGACGTTGACGGTCAGGCGATCGGCCTGGATCACACTGCTGTTGGTCCAGCCGTCGGCGTTGAGCGTCAGGCTGCCACGGGTGACGAAGGTGCCGCCGGCGCTGCCGATTTGACCCGTCGCGATATCGAAAATACCGGTACCGACGTGCAGCACGTTGCCGCTGACGTTCAGCAAACTACCGGCAGTGAGGGTCAGGTTGGTGTTGGCGGATTCCACGGTGCCATTGCGGTTGTCGAACAGGCCCCCGATGGCGAACGCGGTTTTACCATTGTCGCCCAGTGCGCGAAGTTGACCGGTCTGGTTGTCGAGGCTGGCGGCGGTGATGGTCAGCGTGCTTTCACTTTCGATGATGCCCAGGCGGTTGTTCAATGCACCGCGCAGGCTCAGGTCGATCTGTTGCCCGCCGATCTGCCCGTCGTTGTCGCCGCTGTTGTCGAAGTTATTGCCGGTGACGCTGACCCGACCCTTGGCGTAGAGGCCGCCATTGCGGTTGTCGAAGTTGCCGTTGGTGCCGGTGTCGACGATGGCGTCACCGGTTTGCGCGGTGATACGCCCGCCATAGTTGTCGAGGCCGGCCAGTGCCTTGAGGTTCAGGCTCTGGGCCTGAATGACCCCGCCCTGACGGTTATTGTTCAGGTCATAGCCGTTGCGCAGTACGCCAGAGATATGGCTGCTGAAGGCGCCTTGCAGGCTGGAGAGCACACCGCCACGGCTGTCGAGGCTGGCGGCGGTGATGTCGAGGTTGCCGCCCTTGGCAACGATGCGCCCGCTCTGGTTATCGATGGCGCCGCCGGTTTTCACCGTCAGGTCGCCCTGGCTTTGCAGGGTGCCCTTGGCGTTGTCGATGCTGGCGGCGTTGAGTGTCAGGCCGGCGTTGCTGCTGAAGATCTGACCGTTGGCGCTGTTCTGTACGACGCCACTGGCCGTGATCGTCAACAATTCACTGGCCGCGACAGTGCCGCCATTGCGGTTATCGAGGCCACCGGTCAACAGGCTCAGCAAACCCTGGCTTGCAAGCTGGCCGCCCTGGTTGTCGACCTGCTGCGCGCGCTGAATCACCAGCGGGCCGTTGCTCGCCAGTTTGCCGCTGGTATTGGTCAGGGTGCCGAGCAGATCGAGGGTGATCGCGCCCTTGCCCGCGAAGGTACCGGTGCTGTTGTTCAGATCGGTACCGGTGAAGCTGATGTCCTGCTGGGCATTGATGGTTGCATTGGCGTTGCTGAGGGTTTGGGCCTGGATATCCAGAGCGGCGCCGCTGTCGATCAAACCACCCTGGGCGTTATTCAGTGTTCCGGCAATGACGAAAGTTTGCGCACCGGCACTGGAAAGAATGCCGTTGTCGCTGTTGTCGAGGCTGGCCGCCGTGACCTTCAACGTGCCGTTACTGACCAGAGCGCCTGCGTTGCTGTTACGCACAGCGCCGGTGAGGTCCACCAGCACGTCACCGTCGCGGCTCGACAACGTGCCCTCATTACGGTTGTCGAGGCTGCCGCCTAGAAGGCTCAGGCTTTGCCAACCGGAAATCAGTCCATGGAGGTTAGTGGTGGTATCGGCGGTGAGGTCCAGTTGCTGACGGCTGATGAGTTTGCCGTCGCTGTTGTCCAGGTTGCGGCCCGTCAGCGTGTAGCTTTGGCTGCTGGAGAGTTCACCGCTGCGGTTGTTCAAGTCCCGCAGGTTGCGGATGCTCAGTTGACCGGTGGTGGTGATCAGGCCGTTGGCGTTGTTCAGGTCGCCCATGACGCCGCTGAAGTCGATGGTAATGGCGCTGCCGAGCAACGAGCTACCGTTCTGATTGTTCAAACTCGCCGCGTTGATGTTCAGGTTTTGGGTGGCGTTGATCAGCCCCTTGTCCTGGTTATCGAGCTGGCCGGTAACCCGAAGATCGAGGTTGGTGCGGCTGGTAAGGGTGCCCTCGTTGTTGTTCAGGCTTCCGGCCTGTACATCGACGCTTTGCGCCGCGACCACGCCTTTGACGTTGGTCAGGGACTGCTGCACGCGCAGGGTCACGGCCTGGTTGCCGAGCAGTTTGCCGTTGCTGTTGTCGAGGCTGTCGGCCGCCAGCGTGAACGCTTGGGCACTGGATATTTCGCCGTTGCGGTTGTCCACTTGCGCGAGGTTTTTTAGCACCAGCAACGGGGCGTTAATCAAACCGTTCTGGTTGTTCAGCTCGCCGTGATTCAGATCCAGCGCCAACGACGTAGCGCTGGTGAGCTGCCCACCATCATGCTGATCGAGACTGACGACACTGGCGGTCAGCGCTTTGTTGCTGGCAATCCGGCCCCCGCTGCTGTTATCGACCTTGCCGGCATTGAGGCTCAGGGCGTCGAGGCTGGTGAGTTTGCCGCCCTGATTATTCACCGTCGCCGTGGCGGTGATGCTCAAGGCCTGACCGGCGTTCACCAGCCCTGCCACGTTATCCAGAGTCGCCATGCGCAACGTCGCGGCGGCCAGGCTCGAGAGTTCGCCAGCGCGATTGTTCAGATAACCAAGGGTGGCGTTGAGATTACCGGTACTGGTAATCAGACCATTGCCATTGAGGACCTGATTGGCCGCGAGATTGAGACTGCCGTTACTCGACACCCGACCTTTGTTCTGGTTATCCAGGGTCCCGGCGGTGATGTTGGCGGTTTGCCCGGCGCTCAGCGTACCGCCCTGGTTAGTCAGGGTCTGCGCGGTATTCGCGGTGAGATTGCGACTGGCAACCACGCTTTTGCCGCTGTTGTTGAGATTCTGCGCGCTCAGGCTCACATCGCCCGTGGCGTTACGGCTGGTGTCAGCATTGACCCCGGCTTCGATGATGCTGTTGTTGGTCAGCACACCACCGGCACTCAGAACGATGCTGTCTCGCGCCGCAAGGGTTTGCTGGTTTGTCAGGTTGCCTTGGGTTTGTACGTTGACGGAGGTGCCGGCATAAACCGGGCCTTGGGCATCAAGGCTGGCGGCTTTGACATTCACCGCACCGGCAGCAGAAGTCTGCGCCAGGCTGAGATGGCCATTGGCGTCGAGCTGGATATCGCCACCACTGGCCGCGAGGTTGCCATCGAGTTTCACCCCGACCCCGGCCTCGGTGCCGACCAGTTTGATCGCCCCGGCGTACATCCCGCCCAAGGCCGATGAGTCGATGGCCAGTTGCGGCTTGGCGCTGCCGTCATCGGCGCGGGCGGTGGCGTTGAGGTTGTCGGCATTGACGTCGTTGCGACCGGCGACGATGGTCAGGTTTTTCGCCTGAATCTCGGCGTTGATCTTCGCGCTGCGGGTGATGATTTCGAAGCTGTCGACGTTGTTGGCATTGAGCCCGACGCCATCAATCGTGACGCTGCCCTGATCGACCTGAAAGCGATCCAGTCGACCGTTGTCGAGCACCGGTTTGCCGGTGGTCAACGTCACGCGTGGCGTGTTGATGAAACCGCAACCGTTGCAGCTGATGCCGTACGGGTTGGCGACGATGACCCGCGCCGACTGCCCCGCCACTTCGGTGTAGCCGCGCAACTGGCTGGGGCTGCCGCCGACCACTTCGTTGAGGATGGTTTGCGCCGCGATCCCGTTGGTCAGGTTCGGGTTGCCGACAATGATCCCGCCCAGTTGCGTCGCGCCGGTCTGCGCGGCGACGTTGTTGAGGATGACGCCTTGGGTGCCGACGTTGTAATCGTGGAACTGGTTATGCGACAGGCCCGTGCCGTTGGGCGTGGCGATCTGGACGATCGGCACGCCATTGCCCGCCTGACCGAGGCTGGTGCCCGGTGTAGCCACGACGATGCCATCGGCCTGCGCCCACATCGGTTGCCAAAACATGACGTTGGCCAACAGGAACGCCAGTCCGCGCTTGGGCATGCCCAGGAAGTGCTCGCGGGTTTTCACGGCGGCAGAAGGTTGGCGAGCGAGAAAAGCGTAGTGGCGAACGTCCATGTGAAAGGTCCCGATGCAGCGAAATTAGAGGAAGAAATCCAGGCGGAAATAGATCGGCGCTTCGCGCTCGGTCAGGGTGTCCGGACGTTCTAGGGAATGGGCAAAGGTCACGCTGGCGGCCAGGTGCTGACCTCGGGCGAACAACTCCACGGAATCGCTGGACAGGCGCCCGTGCTGATCGCCGTTATAGCGGTCGCCACGGATCACGCCCTGGTCGTAACCGAGGCTGGTGCCGTACTCGGCGAACACCGGGCGCAGCCATTCCAAAGTGATCGGATGGCTCCAGCGCAGTTCGTTGCGCCAGTAGCCGCCGCTGTCACCGGACAACGACTGGTCCTTATAGCCACGGATCGACGACTGCCCGCCGAGGCTGGTGCGCTGCGGGCTGAACAGCACGTCTTCACTGCGCTGGCCGGTCATCAGGCTGCTGAAACTGAAGGACTCGCCCCACAGCTTGAACGGCTGCAGATAGCTCGCGGTGGCGGTGTATTTGCGGTAACGCGCGTTCGGCTCGCCGGGGCCCGGATCACCGTTACCCTGGGCGTCGAACGCGCCGATGCCTTGCTGCATGCCCAGGTCGAGGTTGACGAAGGCACTGCCGACCCGCCGACCGTGGTTGATGCCGAACTGCGCTTCGCTGATGCGGTTGCTGCTCAGCTTGAGCTTGCTGTCTTCGATGAAGTTGTTGGTGCGCAGGTACGAGAGACCGGTGCTGAGGGAGGTCTTGCTCAGGGCGTCGCGATGGATCACCCGCTCGGCGCGCAACTGATGGTTTTCGCTGTCGCCGGTCTGCTTGAAATTGAAACCGTTGGCCTGGGCTTGCGAGCGGTACTCGCTCTGGCTGTAGGTGTAACTGAAGTTCCACCAGCCCCACGGCACGCTGTAATTGAGCAGCGCGTTGTTGGAGGTGTGCAGGTGATCGCTCACCGCATCATGACCGCCGCGCAGCATCAACTGATCGGCCAGGCCCAGCGGGCTGTCCCAGTCAAACGTCGTGCCCCACTGCTGCTCGCCGGTGCTGCGCTGGCCGTCGTTACTGCGCGACAAACCGACACGCCACGGCTTCTGCGGGGTGTTCTTGACCAGCACCTCGCTGCCACCGACGTTCTTGCCCGGGGACAACTCCATCTGCGCCTGATTCGACGGCAAGCGGTTGAGCTGATCCACCATCTGCTCGATTTCCCGCAGATTGACCAGCTCCCCGCTCCTGCCGGGAAAAGCCATCCCCAGTTCGCGCTCCGACAGCTGGCTGCCCTCCGCGCCCTTCAACCCTTCGAGCCGGCCCTCGACCACCAGCACCTTCAGATGCCCGCCGGACAAATCCTGCTGCGGCAAGTAGGCACGGCTGGTGACCAGGCCTTTTTCGATGTAGTGATCGGTGATGACTTTCAGCAACTCGTTGAGCTGTGTAACGCCCAGGCACTGGCCGATGTAAGGCTTGAGCAGGCGATTTTTCTCGCCGTCCGAAAGACTGTCGGCGCCTTTGAGCTCGATGTCCTTGATGGGGAAACAACGGGCGTCGGCCGGGGCCGTCGCGGGCGCGGGTTGGGCTGCCTTGCCGGGTAATTCCTTGAGCTCCTCGAGACGCCGACGCTGCTCGTCGAGCAAGCGATCCTGACGTTCGCGGATCAGATCGGTTTCACCGGGGGTGGGGGCAGCGTGAGCAAGATTCAGCGGAGAAAGGCACAGCAAAGCCAGGCACAACCTCGCCACGAGGGCGGGTGGATACATGTTCGATCCCTCGAATGGAGACTGATAGCACAATAGTGGCGCGATATTAGATGGCCACTATTTTGACGTCAATAAATGGATTCATTCGAGGAGGTTAAGGGATGACTTGTAATGGCTAAATCGGGCGCTTCCGACGAGAGCGCAGGACGTTTCCTGATGTGGTGTAGAAAAATGCTCACAACACCAAGGCGCTGTAGTCCGCAGAGAAAAAGCCGAGTGCCAAACGGCAAGGTCTTTTTTACGTAATGAACAACCCGGGCTCTGTCCGGGTACGGGACATGGAACAAAATTAAAGAGCCGTATTTTTTGTGGCTACACTCATGGCTGGTAGCTATTGGCTACCAACGTGATGGGTCTCAACAGGAATTACAAATAGAAGGGAATCTGATGAACACGTTAAAAGCCCCCCCGTTTGCCTGCGCTGCATTGTTGTTTTTCGGCGCTCATTCCATGGCTCAGGCTGCCGACATTCTGGATCAGGGATGGAGTGACACCACCCAGTCCAATTGGCTTGAACTTTCACAAGGATCGAGAATTCTCCCTCTCTCCTGGGCGCTTGCATTGGAAGAGCCTGGTTCAGAGGAGAAGTTCATGAGTGACAAAACGATCTCCGCCTACGGTTACACGCCTTATCGTCCGTCTTATAACGGTAAGCGCTTTACGTTGCCGATGGGTTTCGTTTTGGATGACAGTCACGACAGCAAGTTGTCTTTCACGAAACTCCGCTGGTTTTTTGGACAAGGGTCGAGAGAACCGTGGGTGGGGATGAACTGTTCTGCTTGTCACACGGCTCAGATCAAATTTGAAGAGCAGAATCTTGTGATCAATGGCGGGCCAACGAACGCCGACTTTCAAAATTTCTTTAAATATTTTAGAGAGGCGTTAAGCAAAACGGCTTCCGACCCTGAAAAATTTGAACGCTTTGCAAAGAGTGTCCTGGGTGATGATCTGTCGAAAGGGAATCGCCAACGGTTGAAAAAATCCCTGGATAGCTTGAATGCGTTTTATGCCCAAAACGAGACACTGAATGCCACAGATCTGCAATATGGCCCAGGTCGCCTTGATGCCGTGGGCCACATTCTCAACAAAATCAGTCAAGTCACCCAAGCGAAACCGCCTACCCCTAACCCCTCTGATGCGCCGGTGAGTTATCCATTTCTCTGGAATACGCATCAACACAACGTCCTCCAATGGAACGGAATGGTCAGTAAAGACCAACTCCCTTCGATTAAAAATGACGGCGGCCTGGATGCTGGAGGTCTGGGGCGTAATGCTGGAGAGGCCATCGGTGTGTTCGCCGACGTTCGACCGGTTAAAGAATCTGCGGCCAAGGCAGGGTTTGTCTCCAGTGTGAATGTGAAAAATCTGGATGTTCTAGAGCGTTCTCTTTATAGCCTGAAGCCTCCGCGGTGGCCTGGGCAGTTGCCAAACGACCTTGCGCTTGGCGCCAAATTGTTTAAGGACAATTGTTCCGGCTGCCATACCCATATTGGTAGAGACGATCTCACCACGGCCATCACAGCGGTCATGATTCCAATCTCTGCGAATGACAATTTCAATGCCCAGAGCCCACAAGACTCGACCATTGGCACGGATCCCTGGATGGCGTGCAATGCCTATCAATTTAAAGCGGATGCGGGAGTCTTGACGGGTTATTCCAAAGTCGATAAATCAGGAACCATCAAGTCAAATGACCTGCTCTACAACATGCTGGGTGTGACCGTCCTGGAGACATTACTGGGTAAAGGACGCGATGTCGCCGAACTGGCTTTCGATGGATTGCTTGGTATAGATACCAAACCTCAAAAAGTCCCTGGCTTCAAGGACCGTGCCCTGTTCAGTCGTTTGGATGAGAAAGCGCTACGGCTATACAACTGCTACCGTGCCAGCTCTACCGTTCCTCTTCTCGCCTATAAAGCAAGACCCCTGACCGGCATCTGGGCCACCGCTCCCTATTTGCATAACGGCTCTGTACCGACCCTCAACGACCTTCTCCTGCCACCCCACCAGCGCCCCTCGACTTTTTATACAGGGACCAATGAGTTCGATGACAAAAAAGTTGGATTCAAGACCGAGAAATCGGACAAGAACTGGTTTCTTTTCGACACCAAGCTTGAGGGCAATAGCAACGCAGGCCATGACTATGGCGTGGGCAAGCTCAATGACATCCAACGGTCACAGCTTCTCGACTACTTGAAGTCACTTTGAACGGCGTCGCGGACGCCCTCACCTGAGGCATGGAGTGGTAATCGCTGGTAGGGGCGACCGAAAGTAGTGGTCGCCCCGCCGGAGGTAGTTACAGGTTTAATGTCTGCTTCAGGTATCAGAAGTTAGCCGGGGTGTTGGCGCTGATGATTTCTGCCTCATCCGCCCCAATATTGCGAAACCGATGCGGCAGCGTCGTCGGGAAGTAATACCCATCCCCGGCATTCAACACACTAATCTGCTCATCCACCGTCAACTCAACCGTGCCACGGGTAACCAGCCCACACTCCTCCCCCTCAGCATGCACAATCGGCTCTTCCCCCGAACTCGCTCCAGGCGCGTACTGCTCGCGCAACAGCCGCATCTGCCGACTCGGCACCGAAGCGCCAATCAGCAACAACCGCAGCCCATGACGCCCGAGATCCGGCTGTTCATTGGCGCGAAACACGTACTGATGCTCGCGTGGCGGTTGGTCGAAGGTGAAGAAGTCCGCCAAGGACATGGGGATGCCTTCGAGCAGTTTTTTGAGGGAGCTGACGGAGGGACTGACGCGATTCTGTTCGATCAGGGAGATGGTGGCATTGGTGACGCCGCTACGCCGGGCCAGCTCGCGCTGGGACAGTTTGTAGCTTTCGCGTACTAATTTGAGTCGTGAGCCCGTGTCCATGACAGCCTTATGTGAGAACTACTTAAGGGGTAATGGGGGTGGGTGGCGGGCGACTGGTGGCCGCGGATTACGCCGTTTCCCGTCCCGGAACCGTGGAAGGCGGGTATTAAATCACGTTTGTGGGTGTTGCTCAGCAGGTTCGATAAACGGCTGGCAAAAAAGCTGTCGGCTTCCGATGTCAGTCAGTTCTGGTTTAGAAACTGTGGCGAGGGGGCTTGCCCCCTCGCCACGGGAGTGATGCGTAGCCTTGGCCGGCGGAGACCGCCGGCAGGTTCAACCTAGATGCCGAAGCGGTCTCGCAAGGCGTAATACGCCGCGCCCATGGCGGTGAGTGGGGCCTGGAAAGTGCGGCCGCCGAGCATCGGCATGTGTGGCAGGGAGGCGAAGGCGTCGAAGCGTTCGGCGTCGCCGCGAATCATTTCCGAGATCAGTTTGCCAGCCAGGTGCGAGCAAGTGACGCCGTGGCCGCTGTAGCCTTGCATGTAGTAGGCGTTTTTCTCGATGCGGCCGAATTGCGGCATGCGGGACATGGTCAGCAGGAAGTTGCCGGTCCAGCGGTAGTCGATTTTCACGTCCTTGAGTTGCGGGAAGGTCTTGAGGATCTTCGGGCGGATCAGTTGTTCGATGTCGTCCGGCTCGCGGGCGCCGTAGACCACGCCGCCGCCGTACAGCAGGCGGTTGTCGGCGGTGAGGCGGTAGTAGTCGAGCAGGTAATTGCAGTCTTCGACACAGTAGTTATTGGTGATCAGGCTGCGGGCGATCTTCTCCGACAACGGCTCGGTGACGACGATTTGCGAACCGCAGGGCATGCTTTTGCGGGTCACGCGGTTGTCGAGGTCTTGCGGCAGGTAGGCGTTGCCGGCGATCAGCAGGTACTTGGCCCGCACCACGCCTTTGGCGGTGCGCACAGTGATTGGCTCGCCGTAGGAGATGTCCACGGCGGCGGATTGTTCGTAGATTTTGCCGCCCTGGCGAATGATCGCGGCAGCTTCGCCGAGGGCCAGGTTCAGTGGGTGGATGTGGCCGCCCTGCATATCCAGCAAGCCGCCGACGTAGTTGTCGCAACCGACTTCGCGCTGGATGTCCGAGGCGTCGAGCATTTTCAGGTTGTTGTTGCCGTAGCGTTCCCAGTTACGCTTCTGCTCGGCCAGGCCGTTGAGTTGCTTCTTGTTCAGCGCTGCGAAGATGCCGCCGGGGCGGTAATCGCATTTGATGTCGTACTCCTTGATGCGCGAACGGATGATGTCGGCGCCTTCGAAGATCATGCTACCAAGGACTTCGGCGGTCTTGTCGCCGTAGCGCTCTTCGATCACATCGACGTCGCGACTATAGGAGTTGACCAGTTGGCCGCCGTTGCGACCGCTGGCGCCGAAGCCGACTTTGGCGGCTTCCAGCACGGTGACGCTGTAGCCCGCTTCGCTGAGGAACAACGCCGAGGACAGGCCGGTGTAGCCAGCGCCGATCACGCAGACGTCGCATTCCACCAGCTCTTCCAGCACCGGGTAATCGCCGGTCTGGTTGCGGGTTGCGGCGTAGTAGCTGTTTACATGATTTTGTGTAGAGCATTGTTTCATAGATTTCTCCGAGGGCCGCCGGCACGCGCCGGCGACCGCCGCTGCAAAAGTGTCAGAGCTTGATCCAGGTCGCTTTGAGTTCGGTGTACTTGTCGAACGCGTGCAGCGATTTGTCCCGACCGTTACCCGACTGCTTGAACCCGCCGAACGGCGCGGTCATGTCGCCGCCGTCGTACTGGTTGACCCAGACGCTGCCGGCGCGCAAGCCGCGAGCGAAGGTGTGGGCCTTGCTAAGGTTGCTGGTCCAGACTCCGGCGGCGAGGCCGAAGATGCTGTCGTTGGCGATCTGCAGCGCTTCTTCAGCGGTGTCAAAGGTGATCAGCGACAGCACCGGGCCGAAGATTTCTTCCCGGGCGATGGTCATGGCGTTGGTCACGCCGTCGAATATCGCTGGCTCCACATACAGGCCACCGGTGCCTTCGAGGGTGCGACTGCCGCCAGCAATCAGTTGCGCGCCCTGGTCTTTGCCGACCTGGATGTAGCGCAGCACATTGTCCAATTGGCGCTGATCGACGACGGCGCCGACGGTGGTTTCAGGGTCGAGCGCATGCCCCGGTTTCCAGGCTTGCAGCGCTTCCACCAGCAACGGAATGAACTGCTCGCGGATCGAGCGCTCCACCAGCAGGCGCGAGCCGGCGGTGCAGACTTCGCCCTGGTTGAAGGCAATCGCACTGGCCGCTGCCCGAGCCGCTGCGCGCAAGTCCGGCGCGTCGGCGAACACCACGTTCGGGCTCTTGCCGCCCGCCTCCAGCCACACGCGCTTCATGTTGCTTTGCCCGGCGTAGATCATCAGTTGCTTGGCAATCGCGGTGGAGCCAGTGAAGGCCAGCACGTCGACGTCCATGTGCAACGCCAGCGCCTTGCCGACGGTGTGACCGAAGCCCGGCAACACGTTGAACACGCCTTTGGGAATGCCGGCGTCGAGGGCCAGTTGCGCGATGCGGATCGCCGTCAGCGGTGATTTTTCCGAGGGCTTGAGGATGAACGAGTTGCCTGCCGCCAGGGCTGGGGCGAACTTCCAGCTGGCCATGATCAGCGGGAAGTTCCACGGCACGATTGCGGCGACCACGCCTGCCGGCTCACGAGTGACGAGGCCCAATTGGTCGTGCGGGGTGGCGGCGACTTCGTCGTAGATTTTGTCGATGGCTTCGGCGCTCCAGCGGATCGCGTTGGCGGCCGCTGGAATGTCGATGGCCATGGAATCGCTGATCGGTTTACCCATGTCGAGGGTTTCCAGCAGCGCCAGTTCTTCCTGGTTGGCCAGGATCAAGTCCGCGAAGCGAATCAAGATGCGCTTGCGTTCCGCGGGTGCCAACCGCGCCCAGATGCCGGATTCAAATGCACGACGCGCGACGGCGACTGCCGCATTGGCGTCGGCTTCGTCAGTGCTGGCGATGTTCGCCAGAAAGCGGCCGTCGACCGGGCTGATGCATTCGAAGGTGTCGCCACTGAGTGCCGGGCAGTATTGGCCGTCGATGAATGCGCGGCCTTCTAGTGTCAAGGACTGGAAGCGTTGCTCCCAGTCGCTGCGAGTGTTTGTCATGGTTGTGACTCTACGCAGAGGAATAAGTGATCGTGTTAACCGATGGGCAAGCGATGAGAACTTGTGGCGAGGGAGCTTGCTCCCGCTGGACTGCGCAGCAGTCCCCTTCTTTTCAGGTAGAAGGAGGGGTCGCTTCGCGACCTAGCGGGAGCAAGCTCCCTCGCCACAGGTTTAGTGTCAGCCCCCGTTAAACCGTGTGCAGGTACCAGTTGTACTCAAGGTCTGAAATGGAGTTCTCGAACTCGGCCAGCTCGCTTTCCTTGCACGCCACGAACACGTCGATGTACAGCGGGTCGATGTAGCGCGCCATGACTTCGCTGTCGTCCAGTTCACGCAATGCGTCGCGCAGGTTGTTCGGCAGGCTTTGCTCGTTCTGCTCGTAGCTATTGCCTTCAACCGGGGCGCCCGGCTCGATTTCGTTGGTCAGGCCGTGGTGAATGCCGGCCAGTACCGAGGCCATCAGCAGGTACGGGTTGGCATCGGCGCCAGCGACACGATGCTCGATACGCACGGCATCCGCCGAACCGGTGGGTACGCGCACCGCCACGGTACGGTTGTCGATGCCCCAGCTTGGCGAGTTCGGTACGTAGAACTGCGCGCCGAAACGTCGGTAGGAGTTGACGTTCGGGCAGAGGAACGCCATCTGCGCGGGCAGGGTCTCGAGCACACCGCCGATCGCATGTCGCAGCGCGGCGTTCTGCTCGGGATCCTCGCTGGCGAAGATGTTGTTGCCTTGCTTGTCGAGAATCGAAATGTGCACGTGCAACCCGTTGCCCGCCTGACCCGGATATGGCTTGGCCATAAACGTGGTGTCCATCTCGTGGTCGTAGGCGATGTTCTTCACCAGACGCTTGAGCAGCACCGCGTAGTCGCAGGCCTTTATAGGGTCGGAGACGTGATGCAGGTTGACTTCGAATTGCGCCGGGGCGCTTTCCTTGACGATCGCGTCAGCCGGGATGCCCTGCTCTTTCGCGCCTTCGAGGATGTCTTGCAGGCAGTCGACGTATTCGTCCAGATCGTCGATCAGGTACACCTGCGTCGAGTGCGGACGCTTGCCCGACACCGGCGAGCGTGGCGACTGCGGACGACCGTTCACGTTGTCCTGGTCGATCAGGTAGAACTCCAGTTCGAACGCCGCGCAAATGGTCAGGCCCATGTCATCGAACTTGCTCACCACCTGACGCAGCACTTCGCGCGGGTCAGCAAAGAACGGCTGGCCTTCGAGCTCGTGCATGGTCATCAGCAACTGCGCGGTCGGGCGCTTCTGCCAGGGTTCGATGCTGAGGGTATCGGGGATGGGATAGCAGATGCGATCCGAGTCGCCGATGTCCAGACCCAGGCCAGTGCTTTCCACCGTGGAACCGTTGATGTCCAGGGCAAACAGCGACGCCGGCAGGTTGATGCCTTTTTCGTAGACCTTGTGGAGACTGGTGCGCTCGATGCGCTTGCCGCGCACCACGCCGTTCATATCCGCAATCAGAAGGTCGACGTACAAAACCTCAGGATGTTGCTTAAGGAATGCGTTTGCTTCGTTGAGTTGAACGGCACGCAGAGGGACCGACATGATGCACCTATTAGCTGTTAATTATTATGTTCACTTCACTTGCGAGAGCCAGTCAACCCGAACGGCAAAGTGAAGTCAATAGCGAACACATGGCCTTTCAGCCTTTATTTTCTGGCCTTTTTTGGGCGCCAGAGTGCCATATCAGGCTTGCACACCGCGCAGACCCTCAGCATCGGACGTTCGGCGTTTAGAATTTTTTACATGAGAGTTGTTAATTAAAATCAACAAGGCTAAGCTCCGGAAAAGCTCGTTCAAGTGTGAAACTTCGAGGTGATAAAAATGGCATTCAAGCCATTGATCGGCGTTACTGCGTGCGTCAAACAGATTGGCCTGCACCCCTACCACGTCAGCGGCGACAAGTACTTGCGTGCTGTCAGCGTCGCGGCATTGGGGCTGCCAGTGGTCATTCCTTCCTTAGGCGACCTGACCGAAACCGATGCGCTGCTCGCGCAGCTCGACGGTCTGTTGCTGACCGGCTCGCCATCGAATGTGGAGCCCTTCCACTATCAAGGCCCGGCCAGTGCTCCCGGTACGGATCACGATCCGCAACGGGACGCCACCACCCTGCCCTTATTGCGTGCAGCCATCGCCGCCGGTGTTCCGGTGCTCGGCATCTGCCGGGGCTTTCAGGAAATGAACGTGGCGTTCGGCGGCAGCCTGCATCAAAAGGTGCACGAACTGCCCGGCATGCTCGATCACCGGGAAGCGGACAGTCCCGATCTGGCCGTGCAGTACGCAGCGGCCCATGCGGTGACTGTGCAACCGGGCGGTGCGTTCGAAGCACTGGACCTGCCGCAGGTATTCCAGGTCAATTCGATTCACAGCCAGGGCATCGACCGACTCGCACCGGGCCTGCGCGCCGAGGCGATCGCGCCGGATGGTTTGATCGAGGCGATCTCCGTCGAGCACAGCAAGACCTTCGCCGTCGGCGTGCAATGGCACCCGGAATGGCAGGTGCTTTCGAATCCTCCTTACTTGAGTATTTTCCAGGCGTTTGGCGAGGCGTGCCGAGAACGGGCGGCGCTGCGTAATACGCGCTGACTTCAAACATTTCTAATCGATTGACTGCCCCCGTGAGTCTGGCGGGCGTGCCTTTGCGCGCCGGTGGCTTGCGTAATAGATGAACCGCAATAACAACAAGTACGACCAGGCAGCCAGGACGGCGGTGCCGAATAAGCCCGAGCGGTAAGCGTTGAATTCAATGGCATCGCCCGGCCCGGGTTTGCAATCCACTCTTAAGTCAGGCCGTGTTGGCCCGACGACTGAAACCTGTTGGGAGTTTCATATGGCAAACGCCTCCAGCATCTACAGGAAGGCTCTTGATGGTCACCAGGCACCGAAAAAGGTGCTGGTGAAAGTCGACCGCGTCACCAAGAAATTCGACGAAACCACCGCCGTGGACGATGTGTCCCTGGAAATCCATCAAGGCGAAATCTTCGCCTTGCTCGGTGGCTCCGGCTCGGGCAAATCGACGCTGCTGCGCATGCTCGCCGGCTTCGAGCGCCCGACCGAAGGGCGGATTCTGCTCGACGGTGTCGACATCACTGACATGCCGCCCTACGAACGGCCGATCAACATGATGTTCCAGTCCTATGCGCTGTTCCCGCACATGACGGTGGCGCAGAACATCGCCTTCGGCCTCAAGCAGGACCGTTTGCCCGCCAGCGAAATCGACGCCCGTGTCGAAGAAATGCTGCGCCTGGTGCACATGACCCAATACGCCAAACGCAAGCCGCATCAGTTGTCCGGCGGTCAGCGTCAGCGTGTGGCACTGGCGCGTTCGTTGGCCAAGCGACCGAAGCTGTTGCTGCTCGATGAACCGATGGGCGCACTGGATAAAAAGCTGCGTTCGCAGATGCAACTGGAGCTGGTGGAAATCATCGAGCGCGTCGGCGTGACCTGCGTGATGGTGACCCACGACCAGGAAGAAGCCATGACCATGGCCGAGCGCATCGCGATCATGCACCTGGGCTGGATTGCCCAGATCGGCAGCCCGGTCGACATCTATGAAGCACCGGTCAGCCGCATGGTCTGCGAGTTCATCGGCAACGTGAACGCCTTCGACGGCACCGTTGTGGAAGACCTGGAAGGTCACGCGATCATCCACAGCCCGGACCTTGCGCAGAAGATTTACGTCGGCCACGGCGTGAGTACCTCGGTGCAGGACAAGTCGATCACCTACGCTATCCGCCCGGAAAAAATGCTGGTCAGCACCCTCAAGCCCGAGACCCGCTACAACTGGTCCGAAGGCAAGGTGCATGACATCGCCTACCTCGGTGGCCACTCGGTGTTTTATGTGGAGCTGCCTGGCGGCAAGATCGTCCAGTCGTTCATGGCCAACGCCGAACGCCGTGGCGCACGCCCGACCTGGGACGATCAGGTCTACGTGTGGTGGGAAGACGACAGCGGCGTGGTACTGCGCTCATGAGAACCTTCAATCAGCAGTTCCTGCGCCTGGTGCCCAGTGGCCGCAAAATGGTCATCGGCATTCCATTCCTGTGGCTGTGCCTGTTTTTCCTGTTGCCGTTCTTCCTGGTAATGAAGATCAGCTTCTCGGAAGCAGCCCTGGCCATTCCGCCCTACTCCGAGATTTACACCTTCGCCGAACAGAAATTTCAGCTGCTGCTGAACCTCGGCAACTACTCGCTGCTGACCGAAGATGAGTTGTACATCTCGGCTTACTTTGGCTCGTTGAAGGTCGCATTCTTAAGCACGCTGATGTGCCTGGTGATCGGTTTCCCGATGGCTTATGCGATCACCAAGGCCAGCAAGGAAGCGCAAAACGTCTTGCTGCTGTTGATCATGATGCCGACCTGGACCGCGATCCTGATCCGCGTGTATGCGTGGATGGGCATCCTCAGCAACAACGGATTGCTCAATGCGTTTTTGATGTGGACCGGGCTCACGTCGCAGCCGATCGAGATCCTCAACACCAACACCGCCGTGTACATCGGGGTGGTTTACGCCTACCTGCCGTTCATGGTCCTGCCGCTGTACGCCAACCTGGTGAAGCACGATGGCAGCCTACTGGAAGCCGCATCGGACCTGGGCTCGAGCAACTTCAACAACTTCTGGAAAATCACGGTGCCGCTGGCCAAGAACGGGATCATCGCAGGCTGCATGCTGGTGTTCATTCCGGTGGTCGGTGAGTTCGTGATTCCGGAACTGTTGGGTGGCCCGGAAACCCTGATGATCGGCCGCGTGCTGTGGCAGGAGTTCTTCAACAACCGCGACTGGCCGGTGGCGTCCGCCCTGGCGGTGGTGATGCTGGCGATCCTGATTGTGCCGATTCTGCTGTTCAACCGTAGCCAGGCCAAAGAGATGGAGGGACGGGGATGAACCGTTTCGGATTTTCACGATTGATGCTGGTGCTCGGCCTGTCGTTTATCTACCTGCCGATGCTGATTCTGGTGATCTACTCGTTCAACGCCTCGAAGCTGGTGACGGTGTGGGGCGGCTGGTCGGTGAAGTGGTACGTCGGCCTGCTCGACAACACGCAACTGATGGGCTCGGTGGTGCGCTCGCTGGAAATCGCCTGCTACACGGCGATTGCCGCGGTGGCGCTCGGCACGTTGGCGGCGTTTGTGCTGACCCGGGTGACGCGCTTCAAGGGCCGTACGCTGTTCGGCGGTTTGGTGACGGCGCCGCTGGTGATGCCGGAAGTGATCACCGGTCTGTCGCTGTTGCTGCTGTTCGTGGCCATGGCGCAGATGATCGGCTGGCCGCAGGAACGCGGCATCGTCACCATCTGGATCGCTCACACCACATTCTGTGCAGCCTATGTGGCGGTGGTGGTGTCGGCGCGCTTGCGAGAGCTGGATTTGTCCATCGAAGAAGCCGCCATGGACCTCGGTGCACGGCCGCTCAAGGTGTTCTTCCTGATCACCATTCCAATGATCGCGCCATCACTGGCGGCGGGCGGCATGATGTCGTTCGCCTTGTCGCTGGATGATTTGGTGTTGGCGAGCTTTGTGTCGGGGCCAGGCTCCACGACCCTGCCGATGGAAGTGTTCTCGGCGGTGCGCCTGGGCGTTAAGCCTGAGATCAATGCCGTGGCCAGCCTGATTCTGCTGGCGGTGTCGATCGTCACGTTCATGGTCTGGTATTTCAGCCGCAGGGCCGAAGCCACCCGCAAACGAGCGATTCAGGAAGCGATGGACCAGACTGCCAGCGAGTCCTGGCAACAACCGAAAAAGCAAATGGTAGAAGCGACGGTCTAGTGCCACTGTCAAGTGAGCACTGACCTGTGGCGAGCGAGCTTGCTCGCGCTTGAGTGCGCAGCACTCACAAATAGGTATGGGTTGCCAGAATTTTGGGGCCGCTACGCAGCCCAGCGGGAGCAAGCTCCCTCGCCACAGGTAAGTCCGCTAGCCACAGGTTTCGTGTTCACCGCATTTTTGTTTTATGCGATTTGAATAAAAAGAATGGAGTTGTACCGATGAAAATGTTTGGCAGGACTCTGCTGACACTGTCCTTATTGGGCGCAATCACCGCTGGCGCCCAGGCCAATGACAAGGTACTGCGCGTCTACAACTGGTCGGATTACATCGCCCCGGACACCGTCAAGAAGTTCGAAGACGAGACCGGTATCCGCGTGACCTACGATGTGTTCGACAGTAACGAAACCCTTGAGGCACGGCTGCTGGCGGGAAAATCGGGCTATGACATCGTGGTGCCGTCCAACAGTTTCCTGGCCAAGCAGATCAAGGCCGGGGTCTATCAGGAACTGGACAAATCGAAGCTGCCGAACTGGAAGAATCTCAACCCGGTGCTGCTGAAAAACGCCTCGGCCAGCGACCCGGATAACGGCCACGCCTTCCCGTACATGTGGGGTTCGATCGGCATCGGTTACAACCCGGCCAAGGTCAAGGAAGTGCTCGGCACAGATGCCCCGGTGAATTCCTGGGACTTGCTGTTCAAACCGGAAAACGCCGCCAAGCTCAAAGCCTGTGGCATCAGCTTTCTTGATTCACCGACGGAAATGCTTCCGGCTGCCCTGCACTATCTGGGCTATCCGGTGAACTCCCGGGACAAGGTGCAAATCGCCGAAGCCGAAGCGCTGTTCATGAAGATCCGGCCGTCGGTGGCCTACTTCCATTCGTCGAAATACATCTCCGACCTGGCCAACGGCAACATCTGCGTCGCCGTCGGTTACTCCGGCGATGTGCTGCAAGCCAAGGCCCGCGCCCAGGAAGCTGGCGACAAGGTCAAGATCGAGTACAGCATCCCGAAAGAAGGCGCCGGTAGCTTTTACGACATGGTCGCCATTCCCCGGGACGCCGCCAACGTCGACAACGCCTACCTGTTCATGAACTTCCTGATGCGCCCGGACATCATCGCCGAAGTCACCAACAGCATCGGCTACAGCAATGCCAACGCGGCGGCCACGCCGTTGGTGGACGAAGCGATTCGTGACGACCCGGGATCGTATCCGCCGCAAGCGGTGATGGCGACGTTGTATGCCATTCCTGACATGCCGATTGCCACCCAGCGGATCATGACCCGGGGCTGGACGCGGGTGAAGCTGGGCAAGTAATCCCGCCTCACTGATCGTCCCCATGCTCCGCGTGGGAACGATCATCCATTACAGCTTTCCCTTTTCCGTTCACGCAGCGCCTTACCACCGCTGCACTCCTCTCTGCAGAACGGCTTCACCTGGCTTCCTCGGTTTAGGTGAATTCAGGCGCCCTCGGGCGCCTTTTTTTGTGGGCTTATGAAGTGACCAGCGGCCACTCGGCCAGCGCTATGTATCGGCCTTTATGGGACTCGAACAGGCTGAAGCGATCGGCGCGCAGGTAAAACTCCGGCGGCGTCGCGGATTCGGGGACCGGCGCCCGGTAGTCGCGCATCAGGGTCAAATGCGGGCGAAATTCCCGATGGGTGTCTTCAAAACCGAACGGCAACATGGCCTGCTCCAGCGCATACACCAGGCGCAGCAGCTCCGGTGCCGCCTGCGCGGGCGCCAGCAGCAACACCCCGGAGCGACGCCAGACGTCCAGCCGATCCAGCACCACCGTCAACGGCACGCCGGACGTGCGGATATTGGCAGCGGCCTTGCAGACACCGGCTATTTGCGCCATGCCCACCGTGCCGAGAAACAGCAGGGTCAGATGAAAGTTTTCCGCCGGCACCGGGCGCCCGATGTTGAGCCCCAGCGCGCTGCGCCATTGGGCGATAGCCCGGCGTTGTTCGGGGGCGCAGTTCAGGGCGAAAAACAGCCGTTTGAACGGCTCGCGGGTTTCATCGCTCATGTCTGGCACCTCAATGCTCGGGGACCCTTTGATTTTACAAAGGGATACCACGCCAGCAAGCCCATTTCTGGCACCTGCCGGCATGCGCGTTATAGTTGAAGCAACCGAATCGACGGGAGGACGCCATGCGTCAGGTCATCAGCAAAGAGCCATGGTGGGCCGTGCCACCGAAGCCCGGCCAGGATGAGTCCGAGCTGGAATGGGGCTGGCTGGTTCATTACAACGAAGGCGAGCCGCGCTTCGAGTTCATCAAGGAGCGGCCGTCGGACAGCGAGATTCGCAATCGCAAAAGCTGCAGGATCACCCCGACGCCGGAGTGATCCTGCCGCCTCTTCAGGCTTTGACGAGCATTTCGAAACCACCAAAAATCGCCCGCTGGCCGTCGAACGGCATCGGATTGACGTCCGGTTGCATCCGCGGATCGCTCATCAGTTTCGCCATGCCAGCGTCACGGGTGGCCTTGTCCGGCCAGACGATCCAGGAAAACACCACGGTCTCGTCTTCCTTGAGTTTGACCGCCATGGGAAACGACGTCACTTTGCCATCAGGCACGTCATCGCCCCAGCATTCAGCGAGGCTGAGCGCGCCGTTTTCCTTGAAAATCGCGGCGGCGGACTCCGCGTGTTTCTTGAACTTTTCGCGGTTGGCCTTGGGCACCGCTGCGACGAAGCCATCAACGTAAGCCATGATCATTCTCCTCGGGTTATGGGTTGATCTGCTGGGTAGTCGATCCAGCGTGGCTCCAATCGACAGTTCCCGCACCCAAGCCGACCGACGGTTCGACGGGCTGAGCAACAGGTTGTGCAACAGGCTGGGCCAGGGACTGGGCCAAGCCGCCTTCGATTTGCCCGGCCATGTACAGCGTTCCGGCCATGACACCGGTGGTAGGGTTTTGCACCAGCTTCAGCCACGCCTTGTCGAATGAGTCGCCCAGGCTGCTGCGGATCAGCGCCTCGCTATCGGGTCGGTCGTTGGCTTGAATAACCGCACGCACCCCCGCCACTCCCAGGGAAATCACCGCCCCGGCCAGTTTCCCCGCCGCTGCCGCCACGGCACCAGCCGCGCCTCGTGGGGCCATTTCGGCTTCCATTCGTTTGCTCGCGCGCTTGGCCACTGGCGTCATGCCGGCGTCCGTCGAGGCAATGCCCTTCTCACCGCCTGCCGTGTGGATCTTGTCGATCAACGCCGCGTAGGCCGGCAACTTAGTCAGCGGTTCACTGTGCACCACCTGATACAGCGATGCGTCACGGGCGGGCGGCGGTCCCAGCGAAATCGCCGGAATTTTCTGGATACGGTCGTTGAGCTGCGCCATCGGCACGCCATGACGCTGGGAGATGACCTGAAGTTGCTGGCCGAGAGCTTGCACGTAATACGCTGTCGCCTGCCCGAGGATCTCGTCGGGATCGATCTCCACCGCTACCGGGTCCAGCACTTTGTGGTGATATTGCTCCAACAGATAGGCCGCCAGGCGTTTGGCCGAGGCATCCTGCTCACCCCCGGCACTGAGGGTGTACCAGCTGACCTTCATCGACAGCCATTCCTGGGTCCAATAGCTGCTGAACCACGGAATGAAGACTTCTTCGGTCTGTTCGTAAACCCGCGTGCGCCAATGCTCCATGGATCCGCGGGCATAGACCCTGGCCTGTTCGGTGGCCTGCTGCGAAGCCGCGACAATTTCCTGGTCAACCTGCTGCCAGGTGCTCTGGGAAACCACTACCGGCGCCACGACTACCGGGGCACGCGCAGTCGTTACGCATCCCGCCAGTACCACCAACACAGCGACGATCAGCGAACGCAGGTTCAAGATCGCAGTGTCCTACAGTCTGCGTCGAACGGAGCGTTCGACGCGTAAAAGCATGTTGATTTGAGTATAGGTCGGGGCTGGGGGCCGTCCGTCAGGAAGTGTGATAGCGCCCTCAAAAATACCTGCGCGAGCAGACCCGCAAGTCCATCGAGGAACGCCACCATCATCCACGTCGATATTCACCATCGCCGCGAATGCCTTCCGCAAAAAAACCGTCAGGTGCAGGATCAACTCATCGCCACTCAAACCCCGCATCGGAGGGGCAGACCATGTTGATCCACCTTCTGACCTGCCTGGCCCTGACGGCCATCACCCTGACCCTGTTTTCCCGCCTGGTGCTGGATATCGGTCAAACCGAGGAGCCGACATCATGATCTATTCCGTCAACCTCGCCGTGAGCTTTCCGGTGTTCGGCAGCAACTACTATTCGCAACAGGTCGTCTCTCGCAAAGCCGTCGCGCTGGTGTTCGACAAGCAATTCGAAACCTTGCTGATGCCGGCGGCCACCCACCACTTCAGTAACGAAGTGGTGGGGCTTAACGATCAGTTCCGCTTTTTGAATGATGTGCTGGTTGAGCATCTGCTGGAAATCGAGATGACTCAGCGTCCTTCACGCTCGGCGCAAGCGTTCACCTTCTGACAGGCTGGGTGCAGCCTGTCATTCTGGCCGGCGCACGGCTCTCACCTTCCCGCTGTTGCCGCCGCCACAGAAAAACCGGTCGTGGCCATCGAACTCAAGCCCCGACACGCCGACGCCAGCCGGCATCTGGACACTCTCCAGCACCTCGCCCGTGGCCGGATCGACTCGCCGCAGCTCGCTCTCGTCACCTTCCCAGGTGCCATGCCACAGATCACCCTCGACCCAGGTCACCCCGGTAACAAAGCGGTTGGATTCCAGGGTGCGCAGCACCGCTCCGGTCTGGGGGTCGACCTGATGGATCTTGCGCTCGCGATACTCACCGACCCAGAGCGTGCCTTCGGCCCACGCCAGCCCCGAGTCACCACCGCCACCGGGCGCGGGGATGGTGGAGAGCACGCGGCCGGTCTGCGGGTCGATCTTCTGGATGCGATCCTCGGCGATCTGAAACAGATGCTGGCCATCGAAGGCGGTGCCGGCATGGGCGGCGACATCGATCGATTTCAGGGTTTTGCCGCTGGCCGGGTCCAGGGCGTTGAGTTTATCGCCTGAGGCAAACCAGACACGCTGGCCGTCATGGGTGACGCCGTGCACATGGTCGATGCCCGGAAAAGGCCCGTATTCGCGGATGATTTCAGCCGTTGAATGTTTCATGTCTTGCTCCTCGTTTACTGACTGCGTTCACTGGGGTAGTGAAGAGGATGCTAATCACTGGGCAGCAACGCCGTGAGTAACAATCCCGTCGCGAATCCAGGTACCGGCGGGAGCATCCAGCGACGAGCCCGACCGTGACCGAACGACTGCACCTTGCCGGTCGCCGCCAGTGTGTCGAGGGCTCGTTGCACGGTGCGCTGACTGGCGCCGAGCACCAACGCCAGGGCCGAACTCGACCACGACTCACCGTCGGCTAGAAAAGCGAGCAGCGTCGCATGCTGTTCTTCGACAGGCCGCGCCAGCACCACGACGTCAGGCGCAACCCGTGGCACCAGTGCAAACCCTCGTGGGGTCGCGATCACGTCGGCAATCAAGTGCAGCGCCCCGCGCAGCCGCCCGAGTTCGACGCGCAACCGTGCGCGATGGGACTCATCCGCGTGCTTCATCCGAAAGGCTCGCGCAATCAACGTTTCCCTCGGCACGTCGGCCGGCCACGCTTCGCCCAGCGCCCGGGCGAGCGCGAACAACACCGGACGCCGGGCGAGCGAAACCGACGCGTCTGCGTCGCGCACCACATACCGGCAAGCGTCCACCACCAGCGTGGGGGATGCCAATAACGCTTCAATCTCATCGAGCAGCAGCGGCTGTTCCTGCCCACCGATAATCAGCCGCGCCGCTGGTGTATCGAGAATATGCCTGGCGCTTTCGACCTCGGCGGTGAGTGCCGCAATGCCCGCGTGCTGCGCAGCATGCCCGGCCCGCTCAAGTGCCGCGCGCGCCGCTTTCGTTTGCAGACGACGCATGGCGATGCCCGCCAGAACCAGTTCGTAAGCAGCCCTCGACGCGGGCAGTAATGGCGTCGGGTCGAGTTCGGCGAGACGGCCCTCGGCCTCGTCGAGATGCCCGATCAGCAGCAGGCGGCGAATCTCGAGATAGCGCGCATGGGCGGCGTTGACCCAATCGCCGTGTGTCTGAAGCGTCGTCCGTGCGGTGTCGAGCGCCTTCACCGGCCAGTTCAGGTCACGCGAGGCGAGCGCGATCTCGGCCTCGGCAACAACACACCGCGCGCGGGCCAAGGCCTCCTTCGCACCGAACGCCCGCGCGGCACTTCGCACCAGCGCCTTCGCCCGCACAAGGTCACCCAGTTGCGCCATCGCGATGCCTCGAAGCGCGAGTGCAGGCGCGTCGTTGCGCAAGGCGATGCGGTTCAGCGCGCCGAGCGGATCACCCGCCGCGAGCGCACGCGCTGCTGCGGTGATCAGCGAATCCATGTGAATTGCGCCACGTGTGACCCCCACCGTCCGATGTCCGCTGATCAGTCTATCTCACGACTGCTCAGCCGCACGCCGATCCGCCAGGGGCACCCGTGACTCAGTAATCGACCCACACCCCACCCAGGTCCGCAGAATGGACGCAGCGCTCGACCCAGCGCACGCCTTCGACACCGGCATTGATGTCTGGATAACGCAGCGTTGCCAGTTGTTCATGATCACCACGGTTGGCGGCGTCCATGGCCAAGGCGAAACGGTAATAGAGGTTGGCCCAGGCATCGAACAGCCCTTCCGGGTGCCCGGCACCGATCCGGTCATCAAGCAACGCATGGGGATGCAGATAACCCATCCCGCGCTCCAGCACCTGGGCAGGTTTACCCTGGACTTCGAATGACAGCTGGTTCGGCCGCTCATCCCACCATTCAAGGCTGGCCCTGGAGCCGATCACCCGAATTTTCTGGCCATGCATGGATCCGGCGTTCACCGCGCTCGACCACACACTGCCCATGGCCCCGCCTTCGTATTCCATCAGTGTGTAGGCGTTGTCCTCGAGTGGTGCGCGGCTTTTGACAAAGCTCTGGCGTGTGCACAACAGCCGTTTGATCTTGAGCTCGGGCAGCATGACTTCCGACAGGTACAGCGGATGAGTGCCAACGTCTCCCAGCACATAACTGGGGCCAGCGAGGCGCGGATCGACCCGCCATTTGGTCGCCTCGCTCTGCGCCTCGACCGCCTCACAGTGGAAGCCATGGGCAAACTGCATGTGCACCATGCGCACCTCACCCAACTCACCCTGGGCGATCATTTCCCGCGCCTGCTCGATCAACTGGTGCCCGGCATAGCCGTAGGTCACCCCCACCACCCGGTTTCGCGACAACGCGATTTCGCGCAGGGTTTGCGCCTCCTCGAGGGTGAAGCACAGCGGCTTTTCACAGACCACATGCAGCCCCGCTTCCAGAGCGGCCTTGGTGATTTCAAAGTGAGTGCCATTGGGCGTCGCCACGGAAATGGCCTGGATACCATCCGCCCGCCCGGCTTCGCCCTCAATCAGGCTGCGATAGTCGCCGTAGCAACGCTCGGGGTCGACCCCCAGTTGCACACCGAAGTCGCGACCGCGTTGCGGGTCCAGGTCGAAGGCACCGGCCACCAGTGCAAACGACTGGTCACGCAGGGCCGCCGAACGATGGATGTAGCCGATCTGACTGTCACACCCGCCGCCCACCATCGCCCAGCGGATTGGTTGAGGAATTCGCTTGCTGCCATTGATCATCGAAAAGTCCTTCGCATGAGAGAAATCAGAAACCCGCCCGGGACAGGTAGTCACGGCTGGCAGCCACGTCGCGCAGACTGCCGTGGGCGTTACGTGGATCACGTTCTTGCTCGACCGTGATGTAACCCTGGTAACCGATCTCGGTGATCAGCTCGCGCAAGGCGCCGTAGTCGATGACACCCTGGCCGATCGGGCACATCACGCCTCTTGCGCACGCGGCGAAGAAGGTGATGTGTTCGCCCAGCACTTGATCGAACACGGCCTGATCGATGTCTTTGAAATGCAGGTAATCCACGCGGTCCGCGTACTGGCGCAGGGTCTGCACCGGGTCCATACCGGCGTAGTACAGATGGCCGGTGTCCAGACACAGGCCAGCCACTTCGTAGGGGATGTCTTCGACCAGTCGGGCCAGCTCATCGGCGAACTCGATGTAGCCCCCGGCGTGCGGATGAATCACCGTGCGCACACCGAATTCCGTCCACGCCAACTCGGCGATGGCGCGGATATGGGCCATCATGCCCCGCCAGGCATCGGGCGCCAGGCGCGGCGCGCGGTCAGAGTGGCCAGCGGCGTAGTCACGCTCCTCATGCCCCCAATCGATGACCACCAGACACGGCATGGCGAAACGTTGCCCCGGCTCCAGGGGAATTGCCGGCAACTGCTTGAGCAATGCGCAGATATTACGGGTTTGATGCAGCAGGCTGGGCAGGTTGGCGGGATCGACCAGATTGTCGAACACCGTGCCGGCCACCACGTGCAGGCCGTGTTTGACCAGCACCGAGCCCACCGCATCGGCGTCCAGTGGCAGGTAACCGTATGGCCCCAATTCGATGCCGCGATACCCCGCTTGCGCCGCTTCGCCAAGAACCTGTTGCCACGCCGGCAGATGAGGATTGTTGACGTCGTCGACGCCCCAGCAACAAGGCGCGGTGGAGATGTGGAGGGTCATGTCAGGCTCCGATGATTATTGTTATGGGTGGCGATGTTTCGCTGGTAGAAATCCTAAGGTGGGCAGATGCACGGCTGCTATAGTCCCTGAGCGATACCTGTCAAAACCCGTCAAAAGTTTCAGATAGGCTTTCATTTCATGTCAGAACATTCTTTGTCAGAGCATTCTTCGTCAGCAGCCGGCAACCCGCTCGGTCGTCGTGCAACCATGGAAGACGTGGCCTTGGCCGCCGGGGTGAGCCTGTCCACCGTGGACCGGGTGATGAATCTGCGGGCCAACGTGCGCGCCGATACCGCGCAACGCATTGCCGAGGCCGCCGCCCGACTGGGCTTCTACGGGCGTAATGTGATCGAACAACGAGTGCTGCAGCAGCGCCCGACCGTGCGCTTGGGGTTTCTGCTGCAAAAGCGTGGCGTGGCGTTTTATCAAGGGCTGGCCAAGGCCCTGGCCGAGGCGGCGACGGCCAGTGTGCGGGCCCAGGTTCGGGTGATGATCCACTACATCGACGATCTGGCCCCGGCCGCCACCGCAGAACGCATCCTCAAGTTGCAGGGCGAAGTCGATGCCCTGGGCGTGGTGGCCGCCGACCATCCGGCTGTGCGCGAGGCCATGGCGCAATTGCGAGCGGCCGGCATTCCTGTGGTCGCCCTGGTGTCCGAGCTGAGCGCCTCGGCCGGCGCCGGTTATGTCGGCGTCGACAACCGTGCCATGGGCCGCACCGCCGGCTGGTTCATCAAGCACCTGGCAGCGCAACCGGGGCCAGCGGCCGTGATGGTCGGCACCCAGCGCTTTCAGTGCCAGGAACTGTGTGAAATGAGTTTTCGCTCCTTCCTGTCGGAACAACCCCAGGACTGGGAATTGCTGGCTACGCGCCTGACTCTGGAGGACGAGGAATTCGCCTATGCCGGCACGCTCGACCTGCTCACCAGCCAACCCGACCTTGTCGGCCTGTATGTGGCAGGTGGCGGTATCGAGGGGGTCATCAACGCCTTGCGCGAACTGAAAGCCCAGCACATCGCGCTACCCGTCGTGGTGTGCCACGACCTGACCCCCATCACCCGGGCAGCCCTGCGTGACGGCATCGTTCAAGCCGTGCTGTCACACCCTGTCGAGGCGCTGGCGCAAATGGCGGTCAGGGCCATGGTGGATGCCGCGATAGATCCAGCGTCGGACAGCGCAGCGAAGTTCATGCTTTCGTTGCAGATTGATGTGGCTGAAAGTGTTTAGTGGTCGGCAGCAGGCCTAGAACATTCCGAGGTGCTTTGTCAGGAGAAAAACAAAAAATGAGCATGACAAAAAACAGCAGTATTTCGGCAATAAAAATTATTGTCATATTCACTACCCTGATAAGCGGATCGTATGCAGTTGTCATCCCGGCATTTGCACCCACCTATAAGACCTACTACATTCTAGTCATCGGAATCGCCACCTCAGCATTGCTTGGAGGTTTTATCGGCTATAAAGCCCTGGCAGATGAAATACCCCTCATCAAAATCGGCTTTGGTCTTTGCTATGCCACAGTCACAGCTATTTTTGTATTAGCACTTTCACTATTTATAATTTTAAACACTCGTGGAGCATGACTTGCAGCCATGCGCTATTTATCAGGCGACCGTGTTTATTGAAGCAATAAGATGAGCGTGCATCATGAGCGATCCAGATGAAATCGTTCGTACATTTGCCTTACAGAGAATTGCGAGCCTCTTCAACATTTCCGTGGACCTTCTTAATGAAGAAGACGTATTTGGGGAAGACTTGAAAGCCACCCGTTCTTCCGGTCTATTCACTAGAAATGAATATGATGCAATTGAAGGCGACATTCTTGATGTATGCGACAGAGAGACGTACAAGACCATAAGCTCTGGCAACCTGACCATTTACACCGTCGGCGATTATTGTGACCACATGGTTCGTTGTTATAAACGCAAGCCAAAAGACGTTATTGCGACATTGAAAATAACCTCGCTCAGCTGACTACGTTGGGCGGCTGCCATGCCGCGGGGAGCACCCGCCTGCTTGCCTTCCGAGTTTTCGAGCTGATTCACGAACGGTCCGACGACGAGGCTGTAAACTGGCCGCGCAAAAAAAGGCGCTGCATCATTGAATACCCCGGCGCCCCTTCACCCCCACAAACAAGAGATCCCCATGGCAAACCACGACATCACGTTCCTCCCCGATCCCGACGCGGAATCCATCTCCTCCGACGTCGCCGGTTTCGGTGGCCTGCTGGTCTCCACTCAAATTCCTACCCGCGCCGACGGCAGCCTGGAGCTGGGCGACATCACCCTGCAAAGCGAGTGCACTCTGCAGGCGCTCAAGGTAGCGCTGGAGAACGCCGGCAGTTCCATGGACCGGGTGCTGCATCTGACCATCTACCTCACCGACATGGCCGACCGCGCCGCGTTCAACGAGGTCTACCAGCGCTTCTTCGCCAAGCCCTGGCCGGTTCGCGCCGCCGTTGGCGTGGCCGCTTTGGCGGTCGAAGGCATGCGTGTGGAAGTCACCGCGATGGCGGCCAAGGGCTAAATCCGCGAACGTGCCCGGAGGGAGTGGCCATCGCCGGGCACGTTGGCGAGTGGATATCTGCGCGAAGCCGATTATGCTTCAAGAAACCATGCAGCAATGCGAGGCCGTCAGCCTGTTCCTCTGCTTCGCGCAATTGGTAATCCGACGACATCAGCCCTAGGGCCTGGGTGCGGCAAAATTGATGAGGTACTCCGGCCTTCAACAAGAGCAAGACGGAGAAGACTCATGGCCGCGATTGACACTACAGCCACGGGCAGCACGCCCAACCGAGGGATCACCAAGGAGGAACGCAAGGTTATTTTCGCCTCGTCCCTGGGCACCGTGTTCGAGTGGTATGACTTCTATCTTTACGGCTCCCTCGCGGCGATCATCGCCAAGCACTTCTTCGCGGGCGTCAATGAAACAACCTCCTTCATCTTTGCGCTGCTCGCGTTCGCCGCAGGCTTCGCCGTGCGCCCCTTCGGCGCCATCGTGTTCGGCCGACTGGGCGACATGATCGGGCGCAAGCACACCTTTCTCATCACCATTGTGATCATGGGTGTCTCCACCGCTGTCGTGGGTTTTCTACCCGGTTACGCGACCATCGGGGTGGCGGCACCGGTCATCCTGATCACCCTGCGTCTGCTGCAAGGTCTGGCCCTGGGCGGTGAATACGGCGGCGCGGCGACCTACGTGGCCGAGCATGCGCCGAAAGGCAAGCGCGGCTACTTCACTTCGTGGATTCAGACCACCGCGACCCTCGGTCTGTTTCTTTCGCTGCTGGTGATCCTCGCCTGCCGCACCCTCCTCGGCACCGAAGCCTTCGAGACCTGGGGCTGGCGGATTCCCTTCCTGGTGTCGATCCTGTTGCTGATTGTCTCGGTGTACATCCGCTTGCAACTCAGCGAGTCACCGGTGTTCTTGAAGATGAAGGAAGAAGGCAAGTCCTCCAAGGCGCCGCTGACCGAATCCTTCGCCCGCTGGGAAAACCTCAAGATAGTGATCATGGCTTTGCTCGGCGGCACCGCCGGCCAGGCCGTGGTCTGGTACACCGGGCAGTTCTATGCGCTGTTCTTCCTGCTGCAGACGCTGAAGATCGACCCGCAGACCGCCAACTTTTTGATTGCCGGCTCGCTGCTGATCGGCACGCCGTTTTTCGTCGTGTTCGGCAGCCTGTCCGACCGCATCGGCCGCAAGGGCATCATCATGGCCGGGTGCATCCTCGCCGCCGTGACCTACTTCCCGATCTTCCATGCGTTGACCGAGTTCGGTAACCCCGACGTGTTCGCCGCGCAGGCGAAGAATCCGGTCACGGTGGTCGCCGATCCCACCCAGTGTTCGTTCCAGTTCGACCCGGTGGGCAAGGCCAAATTCACCAGTTCCTGTGACCTCGCCAAGACTGTGCTGGCGAAGAAGGCCATCCCCTACAAAAACGAGAAAGCCGCGCCTGGCGCCGTCGCGCAGGTGCGCATCGGTGACAAGGTCATCCCGAGTTTCGAAGGCACCGGCATGCCGGCCGCTGACTTCAAGACCCGCAACGACGCCTTCGTCGCCACCCTCGGCACCGCCCTCAAGGACGCCGGCTACCCCGAGAAGGCCGACCCGGCCAAGACCAACTACCCGATGGTGTTGCTGCTCCTGACCATCCTGGTGATCTACGTGACCATGGTCTACGGCCCGATCGCTGCCTGGCTGGTGGAGCTCTTCCCGGCGCGCATCCGCTACACCTCGATGTCGCTGCCCTACCACATCGGCAATGGCTGGTTCGGCGGCTTCCTGCCCACGGTGGCGTTCGCCATGGTCGCGGCCACGGGTGATATCTACTACGGGCTGTGGTACCCGATCGTGATCGCGGTGATGACGGCCATCCTTGGTACTTTCTTCCTGCCGGAAACCAAGGATCGGGAGATTCATCACACGTAAGCGTTCAGGGCATACACCAACGGTGTTTAAGCCGAGTGTTTAAAGACACCCGGTGTTACTTCATCAAGGCTACAGCGCCTTGCGTCGTTGCCTACGACTGCGCCAGAATCCGCCGGCTTGTGCGCTTTGGGCTCGGGTTTTATCGTTTCCCGGTCACTGAAAAACAGTGATCGGGTTTGGTAGCCCGGTGTTTCCAGGCGCATAGCGCCACCTTTTACAGAGGTTGTTTTTCATCTCTGTTTTTATGGTGGCCATGCGTAGGGCTCCTTCGGGCGCGCCGGGTTCCTGGACCGGTCTACCAACCTGTGCATGGCCGCCACCCTTCGTTTGGTAGCAAAGGGTGATGGCTCCTCAAATAGTTTTTCCAGGAGTTTCATCCATGTTCAAACCTACACCCAATCCGCCTGCCACAGACCCGACATCCCCCTACGAATCCCTCGATTCAAAAAAACTCCACGAAGCCGCCGAGCGCGCCCTCGACCACTACCTCAACCCCGCCGCCCAAATCATGGCCACCACCCACGAACCCGAGCCCATGTACTTCGCCAACCCGAAGTACAACACCGAAGCCCTGCTGGCCAACGCCAGCGAAACACTCGGCTCGGCCACCCTCATGCTCAACAATTTCGCAGCGTTGCTGGAGACCTCACATCGCAAGACCCTGCTGGGCATTGCGCAAGTGGTCATGCTCGGTGAACTGGCGGTGAACCAGGCACTGGATCACGTGGAACCGAAGGAATAATCGACAGGTTCTTTGGCGAGGCGGTAGCGCCTCGCCACATTCAACACCACCCCCGCCAAGACGTCAGCAACAGACAAACCTCACCAGCCTCCGCTCACCGAAACTTGCGCACAGCAACTGTAGGCTAAGCTTTCAACAGCTTATTGCTCACGATGCTCGCGTCTGCAGGTTTGGGTTTTTTCTGGAGAGCGTCTGCAACAGCTATTTCAGACAGGTCCAGATCATTCACGCAGGACTGACGCGATGACCGAGCCCCTTCTCAGTTTCGAAGCACTTAAACGCGCCGCTGCCGCCGGCGAGATCGATACCGTGCTGGTGTGCATGGTCGATATGCAGGGGCGACTGGTCGGCAAGCGCTTCCAGGTCGAGTTTTTCATCGACAGCGGCCACGAAGAAACCCACTGCTGCAATTACCTGCTGGCCGACGACATCGACATGGAGCCGGTGCCGGGTTACGCCGCTGCCAGTTGGAGCAAAGGCTATGGCGACTTTGTGCTCAAACCCGACATGTCCACGTTACGGCGTGTGCCGTGGCTGGAATGCACGGCGCTGGTGCTCTGCGATGTGCTCGATCATCACCATAGAAAAGACCTGCCCCACAGCCCGCGAGCGATCCTGAAAAAACAGGTCGAGCGCCTGCGCGAGCGCGGCTATACCGGCATGTTCGCCTCTGAGCTGGAGTTCTATCTGTTCGATGAGAGCTATGAGGCGATCCACGAGCGCAATTACCACCAGCCGAAGACCGCCGGCCATTACATCGAGGACTACAACATCCTGCAGACCACCCGCGAGGAACCGGTGTTGCGGGCGATTCGCAAGCACCTGCAGGCATCCGGCATTCCCGTGGAAAACTCCAAGGGCGAATGGGGGCCGGGGCAGGAAGAAATCAACATCCGTTATGCCGATGCCATGACCATGGCCGACCACCACGTCATCATCAAGCACGCCTGCAAAGAGATCGCGCAACTACAAGGCAAGGCGATCACCTTCATGGCCAAGTGGCGCTATGACGCCGCCGGTTCCAGCAGCCACATCCATAATTCGTTGTGGGACAAGCATGCGAAAAAGCCGCTGTTCTTCGACCCCAAGGCCGAGTTCGGCATGTCGAAACTGATGCGCTCGTGGGTGGCCGGGCAGCTCAAATACGCTAACGACATCACCTGTTTTCTGGCGCCCTACATCAATTCGTACAAGCGCTTTCAGGCCGGCACCTTCGCGCCAACGCGGGCGGTCTGGAGCCGGGACAATCGCACTGCCGGCTTTCGTTTGTGCGCCGAGGGCAGCAAATCCATCCGCATCGAATGCCGCATCGGCGGTGCCGACCTCAACCCCTATCTGGCCTTCGCCGCGTTGATCGCCGCAGGCCTGGCCGGGATCGACGAGAAGCTCGAACTCGCGGCACCGTTCGAGGGCGATGCCTATGTCGATGAACATTTGCCTGAAGTGTCGAAAACCCTGCGCGAGGCCTGCGCCGCCCTCAAGGCGTCGAGCATGTTGCGCGAGGCGTTCGGTGATGAAGTGATCGACCACTACGTGCACACCGCCGACTGGGAACAGAAAGAGTACGACCGACGGATAACCGACTGGGAACTGCAGCGCGGCTTCGAGCGCTATTGAGCACGCCATGACTGAGACCGTTCAACTTATCTCCCCGGTCGATGGCCGGGTCTATGCGGAACGCCGCCGTGCCGATGCGGTACAGATCGAGCAAGCCCTGACGGCGGCCGAAACCGCCCAGGCGCAATGGAAACGCCGACCACTGAGCGAACGCGCCGCGTTTTGCAGCACTGCCGTGGACGCGATGCTGGCGATGAAGGATGAGATCGTGCCGGAACTGGCCTGGCAGATGGGCCGCCCGATACGCTTCGGCGCTGGCGAACTGCGCGGTTTCGAAGAACGTGCCCGGCATATGATCGCCATTGCGCCTGAAGCGTTGGCAGCGATAGAGCCCACGCCTGTTGCGGGTTTTCGGCGCTATATCAAACGCGAGCCGCTGGGTACGGTGCTGGTCGTCGCGCCGTGGAATTATCCGTATCTGACGGCGGTGAATACGATCATCCCGGCGCTGATGGCGGGCAACAGCGTGATCCTCAAACACGCCACTCAAACGCTGCTGGTCGGGGAGCGTTTCGCTGAAGCCTTTCGCCGCGCCCATCTGCCCGAAGGCCTGTTCCATAACCTGCTGCTCAGTCATGTCTATGCGGCGGCGATCATTACCTCCGGACGGGTGCAGCAGGTGAACTTCACCGGTTCTGTCAGCGGCGGCGAGGCCATGGAGCACGCGGCCGTCGGAGGTTTCCTCAGCGTGGGGCTGGAGCTTGGCGGCAAAGACCCGGCCTACGTCCGGGCAGACGCCAACCTTGAGCATGCGGTGGAAAACCTGGTGGACGGCAGCTTCTTCAACTCCGGGCAGAGCTGCTGCGCCGTCGAACGGATTTATGTCGATGAAAAAATCTACCCGGCCTTTGTCGAACGCTTCGCTGCCCTGACCCGCCAATACGTGCTGGGCAACCCGCTGGACGAAGCCACCACCCTCGGGCCAATGGTCACACCGGGCGCCGCTGAGTTCGTTCGCAAGCAGATCGCCGATGCCCAGGCACAAGGGGCCAGGGCGCTGATCGATCCAAAGGACTTCGCTGCCGGCCCGCCGGGCAGCGCCTACCTCGCGCCGCAGGTGTTGGTGGACGTTACCCATCAAATGGCGGTGATGCGCGAGGAAAGCTTCGGCCCGGTGGTGGGCATCATGCCGGTGGCCAGCGACGACGAAGCCATCGCCTTGATGAACGACAGCGAGTTCGGGCTCAGCGCCTCGATCTGGACGCAAGACCTGGCCGCCGCCGAACGCATCGGCAACGAGATCGCTACCGGCACCGTGTTCATGAACCGCTGCGATTACCTGGACCCGGCCCTGGCCTGGACCGGGGTGAAGAACAGTGGGCGCGGCGTAACGTTGTCGCGCCTGGGCTATGAACACCTGACCCGAGCCAAATCCTTCCACTTGCGCCACGAGATTTGAGCCATGAGCCTGACCGCGAACTGGAACTACCCCACGAGCATTCGCTTCGGTGTCGGCCGTATCGCCGAACTGGCGGAAGTCTGCCGCAGCCAAGGTATCCAGCGACCGTTGCTGGTCACCGACAGCGGCCTGGCACGTGCCCCGATCACCACCGCGGCGCTGGAATCCTTGCGCGCCGCCGGCCTCGGTGTCGCGTTGTTCTGCGACCTCAAGCCCAACCCCGTTGAAGCCAACCTGGCCGGTGGGCTCGATGCCTGGCGCGCCGGCAACCATGACGGCGTGGTGGCGTTCGGCGGTGGCAGCGGCCTGGACATGGGCAAGCTCATTGCGTTCATGAGCGGCCAGACCCGACCGGTGTGGGATTTCGAAGACATCGGCGACTACTGGACACGCGCCGACGAAAGCCGTATTGCCCCGATCATCGCGGTGCCGACCACGGCGGGCACCGGTTCCGAGGTCGGTCGTGCGGCGGTGATCATTGACGAGCGCACGCACACCAAACGCATCATTTTCCATCCGAAGATGATGCCGCGGGTGGTCATCAGCGACCCCGCCCTTACCGTCGGCATGCCGGCCAAGGTCACCGCCGGCACCGGCATGGACGCGTTTTCCCATTGCCTGGAATCGTACTGCGCTCCCGGCTTTCATCCCATGGCCGAAGGCATTGCGGTGGAAGGCATGCGCCTGGTGGCCAATGCCCTGGTGCGGGCAGTGCACACGCCTTCCGACCTCGACGCGCGCGCGCAAATGCTGGCGGCGGCGGCGATGGGCGCCACCGCATTCCAGAAAGGTCTGGGAGGCATGCACGCGCTCTCGCATCCGGTGGGCGCCCTGTATGACACCCACCACGGCATGACCAATGCCACGTTCATGCCCTATGTGCTGAAGTTCAATCGCCCGGCCATCGAGGAGCGCATCACCCGTCTGGCGGCGTATCTGCGCCTGCCCTCCCCGGGCTTCGACAGTTTTATGGCCTTCGTCCTCAAACTGCGCAAGGACATCGGCGTACCGCATACGCTGGTGGAGCTGGGGGTGGATGATCAGCAGGCCGACCTGATCGCGGATATGGCGATTGTCGACCCCTGCGCTGGCGGTAATCCGCTGCCATTGACACGAAATGGCGCGGCCGAAATTTTCGAAGCGGCTTACCACGGCCGTCTTTAGAGCTCAGCAATCTGCCTTTTTGGGTACACATCACACTTATGTGATTTTGATATCAGCGCCATCAAGCTTCTGGTATCCATTGGGCTGGCATACCGGAAAAATCTCGAACTCAGACCGTATCGCTGAATCCAATGTGTAGGCCAACGGAGGTAAGCGAAATGAACAATGATGACCGTGTCAACGACGTCGAATCAGAAACAACCTCGAACACCCCACCCACCGATCCGTCTGATGAACCCATCGATGTGGTCGACACAGAGCTTGAGGACAGCAACGTTGAAGATGCCACTGCGACTCGAACCCAGAAGCAGGAAGCTGAAGAGCTCCGTCGAAAAATAGCCGAGATAGAACGCAAGGTGGCGGATGGCAACTAGGCAAATACCCTTCACGCAGCCTCATCGGTTTCAGAGCGCAGAGGTGTTCGGCGAATGACAGAGGGCCATGAGTTCTCCGATACTGTCGCGTAATGCAGTGCAACGAGAACCGATATGAACCCCCATTTTGAGAGAAATGATGTCTCTGAGCCCAAAATCCAGCGCGATGGAAAGATTCACAGCGCCCCCCATCAACAGCCGGTGGTAACAGCATGATCGAGGTCACCGAGGTTTCCATTGCCGAGCTGCGTGCTGCGCTCGAATCCGGCCGGACCACGGCGGTTGAGCTTGTGCAGGCCTATCTCGCCCGGATCGACGCCTACGACGGCGCCGACACGCCCACCGCCCTCAACGCGGTGGTGGTGCGCAACCCCGATGCGCTCAAGGAAGCGCAGGCGTCCGATGCTCGTCGGGACAGGGGCGAGACGCTGGGGCCGCTCGATGGCATCCCCTACACGGCCAAGGACAGTTATCTGGTGAAGGGGCTGACCGCCGCTTCTGGAAGTCCCGCCTTCGCCAACCTGATCGCTCATCGCGATGCGTTCACCATCGAACGGCTTCGCGCCGCCGGGGCGATCTGCCTGGGCAAGACCAATATGCCGCCAATGGCCAACGGCGGGATGCAGCGCGGGGTGTATGGCCGTGCCGAGAGTCCGTACAACGCCGACTACCTCACCGCCCCTTTCGCATCAGGCTCTTCGAACGGCGCCGGTACCGCAACCGCCGCCAGTTTCTCGGCATTTGGCTTGGCGGAAGAAACCTGGTCGAGCGGACGTGGCCCTGCCTCGAACAATGGCCTGTGCGCCTATACGCCTTCGCGTGGGGTGATCTCGGTGCGCGGCAACTGGCCGTTGACGCCGACGATGGACGTGGTCGTGCCGTTCGCCCGGACGATGGCGGACCTGCTCGAGGTGCTCGATGTGGTGGTGGCCGATGATCCCGACACACGCGGTGATCTATGGCGGATGCAACCTTGGGTGCCAATTCCGAGTGTCGCTTCGGTGCGCCCCGCTTCCTACGGATCGCTGGCCGCGAAAAGCGATGCGCTGAAAGGAAAGCGCTTCGGCGTGCCTCGTATGTACATCAACGCCGATCCCGACGCGGGCACCAGCGATGCGCCTGGCATCGGTGGGCCGACGGGCCAGCGCATCAACACCCGCCCTTCCGTGATCGGGCTCTGGGAGCAGGCGCGCAAGGCACTCGAAGCGGCCGGTGCTGAAGTGCTCGAGGTCGATTTCCCGCTGGTTTCCAATTGCGAGGGCGATCGTCCTGGCGCACCGACGGTGTTTAACCGGGGCCTGGTGTCCAAAGAGTTCCTGCACCATGAGTTGTGGGATCTGACGGCTTGGGCGTTCGATGATTTTCTGCGAGCCAACGGCGATCCAAAACTCAATCGCCTGGTCGACGTGAACGGGCCGCTGATTTTCCCCCACGACCCGGGGACGCTGCCCAACCGCGAGGGCGATCTTGCCGCGGGCATGGACGAGTATGTACGGATGGCCGAACGCGGTATTACGCCGTGGGATCAGATCGACACGCTGCCGGATGGATTGCGGGGGCTGGAACAGACCCGTCGAATCGATCTGGAGGAATGGATGGATCGGCTGGGGCTCGACGCGGTGATCTTTCCGACGGTAGCCGACGTTGGGCCGGCGAATGCCGATGTCGATCCGAAGTCTGCGGACATCGCGTGGAGTAACGGGGTATGGGTTGCCAACGGCAATCTCGCCATCCGCCACCTGGGCGTTCCAACAGTCACGGTGCCGATGGGCGTCATGCCGGACATCGGCATGCCTGTCGGGCTGACATTTGCCGGTCGCGCCTATGACGATTCAACGCTGCTTCGCCTGGCTTCGGCGTTCGAGTCGACGGGGACGAAACGCTTGATCCCACCGCGCACCCCGCCCTTGTCGGGTAGCCAAAAATAGAAAGATCGCAGGTTCCTGCAGAGGTTGAGTACACCCGTACCCATGCCCTGTAGGAGCCTGCGATCTTTGGGCCATTCATGCGAATTCCGGCAACAGTGTTTGTCCAGTCGGCTGCTATTTGAAAGAAGTTCAAACACCTAACATCGTCTCTACCCAGTGAGCCAATAGCGTCAGTATCCATTAGCTCACGAGGTAGCCACTCGAAAAACCGAGATGAGTTTTACGATCATCTCGGCCCCAGAGTAAACCTTGGACGATACGGTGAAGATAATGAAAACTTTAAAAATTGCGGTTCTTCTGGCACTTGCCGGTATAGGCGCACACGCCTTTGCAGACGATGGCCATTCAATTAACGCGACCAGCAAAACACCTGTTGAGATCTACACGTACGAAACGAAGCTCGACATTAAGAAAGTCATTTACCTCTCAGAGATTCCGGACGAGTGCAAACCGGTTCCGGTGCAAATGACCTATGAAGACTCTCACAATCAACGGCATATCATGCAATATCAAGTGATGGGCACTGGATGTTCAAACGGTTGAGTACCGTGCGGACGATGGAGGGTCGACACTCCATGCCTGTGGTGCAACCCACTCAATAACTGATATTTTTTCCCGAACCTACGATTTTTTCATCGGATGCCAACATGCCCGGGATGTGATGTTTAAGAAACTCCACCCAAGTCTTTGTCTTCGCATCCACGAATTTTCGTGATGGGTATATTGCAAATAGATTCAACTCTTCAAGCCGATACTCCGGCAGCACGCGCACTAACGTGCCGGCCCTGAGACCATTGACCGCAGAAGCAATCGGCTGAATACCGATGCCCATCCCGTTTGTTATCGCAACGGTCATTCCATCAGCCGTATTGATGTGAAAGGGAGACAATGGGACGTTGATTGACTCCACGCCTTCAGGCCCCTCAAATGCCCAGTGTTCAACCGGCATTACCGTATTAACAATCCTCAAGCAATCATGTGTACCAAGAGAACCCGGAGAATCCGGGATTCCGCGTTTCTTCAGATAAGCAGGCGAAGCGCAGAGAATGCTGTAAGTGATGCCAAGCCGCTGAGCGACAAACCCTGAATCGGGCAGATCCCGCGCTAAAACAATCGACATGTCATACCCTTCCTCGAGCAAGTCAGGTAGCCGATTGGTCAGCGTCAAATCAAACATGACCGAGGGATGAGTCTCTCTGTATTTGGCAATGGCATCGATCACGTAATGATTACCGATGGCTGACATGGCGTGAATTTTCAGCCTGCCCACGGGTTGGGTGTGAGCGGTCCCTGCTTCCTCCTCGGCTTCACGTACCTCGTCAAGAATCCTCTCGCATCGTTGCAAATAGCGTGCACCCGCTTCGGTCAGCGCCAGGCGTCGGGTGGTGCGGTTAATCAGACGGGTTTGAAGCCGGGCCTCCAGACTGGAAACGGCTTTGGAGACGTTGGTTGTCGTGGTGTCCAATAGCTCGGCTGCCGCGGTAAAACTGCCGCTCTGGGCAACAGCCATGAAAAACCGCATGGTTTGGAAAACGTCCATCGTTTTCACCTCAAGGCCGTGGATAACAGGGGCGGCCTTACAGCAGGCCGCCCTCCTCGTCACGTGTCACTTTTTCCGTGGAATAAATCCAGGCACACCGGTTTCCACGACCGAGTTGAATCGTACCCTGGTCGTAATATCTTCCTTGATCTCAAGCATCGCCCTGTGCGGCAGGGTGGAGATATCCAGGTTTTCCTTGATATGACTTGGTGTAGCGGACGTGGTCAAAAAAGCAACGCCCCGTTGTACAGACCAGGCCAATGCCACTTGAGCCGGAGTCTTCTGCAAGCGCTTGGCGATCCCTGTAATCACCGAATCTTCCAACACTTTCGGCTCCATGCCATGGCCCAGTGGCGCGAACGCCAGGAGGACGATTCCATGCTGTTTGCAGAACTCAAGCAGTTCCCATTCCGGCAGATAAGGGTGGGACTCGACCTGCACCACGGCAGGTTTGATCCGGGCCACTGCCACAATCTCTTTTAACGCTTCCAACGTGATATCAGACAAGCCGATGGACTTGCAGCGGCCTTCATCCACCAGGCGTTCGAGTGCTCTCCAGGTCTCGATCAGTGTCACGCCGGAGTCGTAGATGACGCGACCCTGTTCGTCTCTCGGGTCCTGATTCTCACCGGGTTGAAAGGCAAACGGCGTATGGATCAGGTAGCAGTCGATAGAGTCCACTTGGAGGCGGCGGCAGCTGGCCTCGAAGGCAGGTTTGACTCGCTCGGGACGATGGTTGGTGTTCCACAGTTTAGTGGTAATGAACACGTCCTCCCGGCGGATCTTGCCCGCCTCCAGCATCTCTTTTATCGCAGCGCCGACACTCTCCTCATTGCGATAGCGCTCTGCACAATCGAAATGGCGAAAGCCCGCTTCCAAGGCGTCCTTGACCGCTTGTGTGGTGACGCTGAGATCACTGAACAGCGTGCCAAACCCAACGGCCGGCATTTCACCTGAGCCGTGGTTCAGCGCAAACCGGGTATCGCGAAGTGCATCGTGAAAAGCTTCGTAAGACATCTCTTGACTCCAATGTTCGGGGCCGTAGCCGTTATTGATACGAAGGGTTATGTGCTTCGCGACTGGCAATCCGTTGCTCAAACGCGCCGACGGAATTACCGCCGAGGGCTACATACAGTTGCACCGTGTCGAGATACTGCGCGGTCTTCACCCGAATTTGCCCCAGCAACGCTTGCTCATAGGCTCGTTCCGCTTCCAGTACCTGGAGAATGCTGTTCTCGCCTTGCGCATAGGCTTGCTGGTTCAACCGAAAACTGGTTTCTGCAGCGCGTAACGCGTCTTCCTGCGCCAGGTTTTGCTCGGCGTCATGGTTGATCGCCTGCAACGAGTCCGCGACCTGACCGAACGACTGAATGACCGTCTGCTGATAACCGGCGAGCGTCGCCTTGTAGCCGTCGACGGCAGCCTGACGTTCAGCCTTGAGCGTTCCGCCGTCGAAGATCGGCCCCGCCAACCCTGCAGCCAAACCCCAGAGCGCGGCACCGCCATTGCCGGAAGCGGCCTGTACCAACGAGGCGGACAGCGTTACATGGGGATAGAGGTTCGCGGTCGCGACACCGACTGCCGCGCTGGCCATGTGCAGCTCGGCCTCAGCTTGCAGGACGTCCGGTCGGCCGTGTGCCATTTCCGAAGGCACACTCACCGGCACGTTGGCCGGCAATACGAACTCGGCAAAATCGAAGTCCGGCGCGATCCAGTCGCCAGGGCCCTTGCCGGTGAGAATCGACAGCGCATGGCGCGCGGCATCACGCTGCTGAGCGAGGGGCGGCAGCAGTGTGCGGTCCTGGGCGAGCCGGGTCTCGGCCAGCGAAACGTCGATCTGCGTGGTGACGCCGCTGGCATGTGCCCTGCGCACCAGGTCGAGGTTCTTGGCGTCATTGGCGAGCAGCTTTTCGACGGCTGCCATCTGCGCGTTGGCAGACGCCACCAACAATGCCTGGCTGGCGACATTCCCCGTCAGGGTCAGGTACGCCGCTTCGTATCGATGCTTCTGAAGATCGGCAAACGCTTGCTGCTGCTCGACCCGCCGCTTGTTACCGCCGAACGCATCAAGGTCGAAACCGACCCGCGGCCCGATCGCGTAGAAATTGGAGATCGAAGGTTCTTTCGCGTTGTGTACCCGCTGACGACCCGCCTGGGCGCCAAAGTCGACCTGCGGATAAAGCGCCCCCTCCGCCGCCGCGACGGACGACGCCGCTTGCCGGATCGTTGCATCCGCCGCCACGAGCTCAAGATTGCCCTCGATGGCGCGACGCACAACCTGGTCGAGCTTCTGCGAATGGAAGGCCGTCCACCAGTCACCGCTGACCTTTTGGCCAAGGTTGATGTGTTGCCCGCCAGGCTGGTTGCCGCCCTGGCCGAGACGCTGCTCGGCCTGTCGGTCGTAGTGCTGCGACAGGCTCGGCGGCTGCATTTGATAGTCGGGGCCGACGGTGCAGGCCGTCAGGAACGCAAGAACCGACACCGCACCGAACGTGGTTTTTAACGTCTGTCTGTTGATGAAGCGTGCATTGGATTTCATTGGGCAAACTCCACGAAAACTAGTTGGTCGGAACGGGCTTGCGAAGAAAGACAACCAGTGGACTGACCACCAGCATCGCCACCATCAACAGCTTGAATTGGTCGACCACCGCGATAAAAGCCGCCTGGCCGGTGATCATTTCATTGAGCCCCGCCAGTGCTTGCAGGGACATCGGCGCGGCATGCGCAGCGGTGCGATAAGGCGTCAGATGGCTGACCAGTGCCAGGTGCATCGCTTGCGTATTGTTGAAGAAGAAAATCTGCACGATCGCAACGCCGAGGGTGCTCCCGTAAACACGCGACAGATTGAAAAAACCAGTGCCTTCCGGGCGTAACTTGGGATCGAGCGTGCTGAACGCGATCTTGGTGAGCGACGGCATCAAGATGCCGATGCCAATCCCCTGTATCGCCCCGGCAATCGCCACCGGCGACCAGTCCATCAACGGCGAATAACCGAGCATCAGCCAGTTGGCATAAATCACCACGGCCACGCCAATCGCCACGAACCACCGACGGTCGAAACGCTCGGGAACACGCCCCATCAGCAGGAACGCCCCTACCAGCCCCACACCGCGCGGTATCGTCAGCGAACCTGTCGTATCAGGCGGATAGCCGAGGATCTCGTCCAGCATCGGCGACGTCAGTGCCATGGTCGACAACAGCACGAAACCCACGGCGAAAAAGATAATCGTCGACAGTACGAAGTTGCGGTCCTTGAACAGACGCTTGTTGAGGAAATGCACCTTCTCGCTCAACAGATGCACGGCGAACAGATACAGCCCCAACGCGCAGCCCGCCGCCTCCAGCCAGATTTCGGTCGAGGCAAACCAGTCAAGGCGTTCGCCGCGGTCGAGCAACATTTGCAGGCTGATCAACGCCAGCGTGAAGCTGCCGAAGCCGAAGAAATCGAACGACGGACGTTGCTCGGCCTTCTTCTCGGCAAGCAAAAGCGCCATCACCAGGAAGATGAATGCCGACAACGGAAGGCTGATGTAGAAGATCGGCCGCCAGCCAAAATGCTCGCTGACCCAACCACCGATGCTCGGGCCGCTGACGATTCCGAAGAGCACGATTGCCGTCCATGTCGCGCCAAATTTCGCACGCTTCTCCAGTGGCAACGTCTCCATTGAAATCGCCATCGACAGCGGCGCCAGCACGCCACTCGCCAGGCCCTGGATAATCCGCGCACCGACGAACTCCAGCGGAGTCGTCGCAACCGTGGCGAGCAGCAAGCCAAGAACGAAGAAGGCCAGCGCGGCCTGATAAACCCGCTTCAAGCCATAACGCCCGGCCAGCCACTGCGCAACCGGCATGGTGATGGCGCTCGCCGCCAGGTACGAGGTGAATACCCAGCCTGCCTGGTCGTCAGTCATCGACAGGCCACCTTGGATAAACCTGAGTACTGCATTGGGCAACGGCAGGTTCGCCGACTGCATATAGGTCGCGAGCAGCGCGGCGAACCTCAATGTTCCCGCACCTTGAGGCCCGATAGAATTGGCGTTCATCAGAAGTTACCTGCGGTTAACAGCGCCTTGAGCGGATGCCACCATGGCGTGTGATACCCGGTATCGACCTTGACCGTGGCGCTGGTGCCCGAAAAAAGCGGAAACGCAGGGTCGGCCTCGTCGAGTTCAAGGCGCACCGGTACCCGCTGGACAACCTTGACCCAGTTGCCGGTGGCATTTTCAGGCGGCAGCAAGGCGAAGTCCGATCCGGCACCGGGGCTCATGCTGGTCACGTGGGCTTTGAAAACGTGATCGGGATAAGTATCGATGCTGATGGTTGCTTCCTGGCCTGGACGCATGTGGGTCACCTGCGTCTCGCGGAAGTTGGCCTCGACCCAAATCTGCCGATCGGACAGCAGCGCAAAGGCCGGTGCACCGTTGCTGACGTAGTTGCCAACCTGCAGATCGTCGACCTTGGCCACGATGCCATCGTCCGGCGCATATACCGTCGTGTACGAGAGGTAGAGTTGCGCCTCGTCCAGCTGCGCCCTCGCTTCACGAACCGTCGGGTGGTTATCGGCTTCGATGTCTGGATTACCGTTCAACGCGACAACCGTGCTGGCGATCTGTTGTTCGATCGACGCGATGCGTTGCCGGGCAACTTTGAGGTCGGTGTCGGCGCGCTCGTAAATCGCCCGCGAGACGAACTCGGTAGCGACCAGCGCTTTCTTGCGGGCAAACTCGCGCTGATCGAAATCGGCCGACTCTTTGGCCGATTGCAGTTCAGCCTGCTGCTGGCGGTAACCGGCCTTGAGCCCATCGATGCGCAGCCGCGCCACGCTCAGCTGTGCTTGCGCACGGTCAACCGCGATCTGGAACGGTTTCGGGTCGATCCGAAACAGCATCTGGCCTTTGTGAACCGGTTGGTTGTCCTCGACGGCGATTTCGACGACTTGTCCGGAAATACGCGCGTTGATCGACGCCTTCGCCACTCGAGCGTAGGCGTTATCGGTCGAAATGAACGCCTCGCCTGCTTGATAGCGGGCATAGCCCAGCGCTGCGAAGAGCACCGGCAAACCGACAATCAACAAGGGCCGAAATTTCTGCTTGAACGGTTTTTTGATGGGCGCGTCAGGCCTTGCGTGCTCGAAGGTCTGCGTAGCCGGGATGTCGAACTGTTTAGTCATGATCGAATACACCTTTAACCGGGAAATCGGGCCAGCACCTGCGAGAATCGCCTGCGGCCCTGATGGCAAAAATTGCTGTGAGAAAGCAAACCCGTGCACGGTCAGGGAGGATCGCTCCACCGCACCGGTTTCGTCGCCGCAACACCCAGTTCGAGCTCAGCTACAACAAACCTGACGTTCAGGAACTTCTGGTTCCTTAATTTTGTGCGATGATGTAAGAATATAGAGCAGTCCATCCCCACACAAGGATTTTGTACGACATGGCACAAAAAAAGATTACAGAGGGCAAAGGCCGAGGCCGCCCCCGCGCATATGACCCGCAGACAGCGCTGCAACAGGCACTTGGGGTTTTCTGGAGCACTGGATATTCCGGCGCTTCCCTGGACAGCATCGCCACCGCCGCCGGCATGAATCGCCCAAGCCTCTATGCGGCATTCGGTGACAAGCACGCGCTCTACATCAAGGCGCTTGAGCAGTATTGGGAGTCTGCCTCCGCTGCCATGCAGGAGGCGCTTACGGACAAAGACCTGACTTTGGAGCAGGCGCTAATGGGCTTCTATGAGGGACAGTTGTCGATCTACTTCTCGGGCGAGGGGCAACCGCGTGGCTGCTTTGCGATCGGCACGGCGACGACCGAAGCCGTCGAGGATTCTGCAATACGAGAGGTTCTTGCGGACCGGCTCAGCCGGCTCGATGCCGATCTCGAAACACGTCTGCGCGCGGCAGTCAGCGCCGGTGAGTTGAAAGACGATGTCGACCCAGCCGCCCTCGCCGTACTCGCCTCATCCCTGTTGCATAGCATTTCGATACGGGCGCGAGCGGGCAAATCCCGCGCGGAATTGACGGAGCTTGCCCGCAATGCGGTCAACGTGATTTGCGGTGTGTGAGGTGTAGGGTGGGTGAAGGACTCGAAGACATTCTCACCGAACGGCTTGCGGTGATTTTTTGTGGCATTAATCCGGGCGTGACTGCCGCCGCCCTGGGCCATCATTTTGCGGGTCGAGGCAATCGCTTCTGGCGCACACTCCATCTCGCCGGTTTTACGCCTACAGAGGTGCCCCCGGAAAACGACCAGACGATCTTGCAGTATCAATGTGGATTAACCGCAGTGGTTGAACGGCCTACGGCGCGAGCGGATCAGCTGTCCGTGCATGAATTCACCGCTGCCGCTGCGGATTTTGAACAAAAGATCGCACACTATGCGCCACGCTTTGTGGCGTTTCTCGGCAAAGCTGCGTACAGCGCGTTGTCCGGTCAACGGGACATCGCGTGGGGGCTTCAGTCAAAAACTTTTGGTGATGCCTCGGTCTGGGTCCTGCCCAATCCCAGCGGGCGAAATCGCGCGTTCACGCAAGATCAATTGGTGGATGCGTATCGCCAACTCCATTTAGCGGCCCAGCAACCGGGCCAGGTCGCACAAAACACTGTTCGATAACCGTCGCCCCCCACTGCTGGCCCTCTTGCTCCTGTTCCAACTTGAAGCCAAAGTCTTCATACAGTTTACGAGCCACATCCAGGCCTTTGAACGTCCACAACCGCGTCGCGCAAAAGCCCTGTTCGTCACAGAATTTCATGGCTTCAGCCAACAAGCGTTTGCCTGCGCCTTTGCCTCGCGCCGAGTCATCCAGAATGAAACAGCGCAGAATCGCTTCGCCGCCCTCGCCTTCACCGTCTATGGCGATGGAACCGACAATTCGCTGGCCATCCAACGCCACCCAAACTTCGTTGCGTGGATTGTGCAAACGCCCCATCAACTCCGCCATGTCCGATGCAACCAGGCTTTCGAACGGCTGGCCGAAATTCGAATGCCGTGCGTAGTAGTCGGCATGCATTTGCACCATGCGGCCGATGATTCCGGGCCGGTAGCCCCGAGCGATCTCCAGCTGCGCGGGTGGCTGCGGCGCTGTACCGAGTCGATGAGCTTGCAGTGCGCCGGCATAGTTGGCGATGCCCTCACTCACCGCTTGTTGTTGCTCATTCGTCAGATAAACCAAGGCAGCGTCCACCTGTTGCCTGGCGAACGAATCAATGGCTCGCAGGGTTTTCTTGCCCTGTGCCGTGAGTCGCAGTTTCTTGGAGCGCGCATCCTCCTCGTGTGGAATTTCTTCGATCTCGCCGGCCTCAATGAGCTTGCGCACCATCCGGCTCACAGTGGATTTTTCCAGGCCGAGCAGCTCCACAAGTTCCCCTGCTGTCAGCGCCCCCCGATCTCCAATCTCCACGATCGTGTGAACAAACGAAGGCGAATAGTCCGTCGCCGCCAGCGTGGTTTGCATGAACCCCAACTCGCGCACCATGAGGCGCGATGCTGAACGGACTTGGTTGATCAGGTCTGACTGGGTACGGGTCACGGCAAGCACCTCGAACAGAATGTGCATTTAGTTGTATAACACAACCAAATACCCGTCAAATCAAGGGTGCTCCGTCAAGGCAAGAAACCAGGCAACTGCCCTACCCGTTCGGCCAGATACTGCATCAATAAACGCGTGCGCAGCGGGCGGTAGCGGCGTTCGGGATAGATCAGAAAAGCGTCGTTCGGTGGGCCGCTCCAGTCGGGCAGCACCCGGACCAACTGCCCGTTTTCAAGCAGGTCGCTGACCAGCCAGGCCGGCGTGATACACAGCCCCGCACCCTGCAGAAGACCGTCGCGAATGGCCAATGAGCTGTTGGTTCGATAGCGCCCCTGAGTCGTGACACTGATTTGCTCACCATGGGGGCCGTTGAGCTCCAGACGGTCGCCCGCGGTCAACCACGCAAAACGCAGGAAGTTGTGCTCGCTCAAGTCCGTCGGGCTGTTCAATGGGGAATGGTTGCGCAGGTATTCCGGTGCGGCCACCAGATAGCGCGGTGAAGTCGCTATGCGTCGGGCAACGGCGTTCGGCGGCAGGCTGCCCCCCAGGCGCAGGGCCAGGTCGACGTTTTCCTCAGTGAGATCGACGAAACGATCATTGAGGATCAGTTCAACTTCAATGGCCGGGTACTGCGCCATGAACGACAACAGCAACGCATTCAACCGCAACACACCGAGGCTGACCGGAACGTTGACGCGCAGAAAACCTTCGGGGCGTTCGGTCAGACCACGCACATCCGCAACGGCCTCTCCGTACTCTTCCAGCACGCCTTTGGCACGCTCATAGAAACGCTTTCCCTGTTCGGTAGGTGTCAATCCGCTGGTGCCACGAATCAACAAACGGGCTCCCAATTGCTTTTCCAGCGCCGCGACCAGTTTGCTGACGGTGGGCTGAGTGCTGCCTAACTCACGCGCGGCAGATGACAGGCTTCCGAGCTCAATGGCGCGGACAAAACAATGCATCGCTCTAAGACTGTCCATGGGCATTCGATTCTGGAATGGGCTGTATGCAGTTTCCCCTTCTACCACACGCATTTTGAATAGACCAATCTGGCCTTCTTGATCCATTCCCCCCAAGGAGATACCTGGATGAAAGCCTTTCACTCGAGAATACCGTTGCCTCTTGCCTTGACTGCCCTGCTTGCCGCAAGCCCTGTCATGGCGGCGGAAAACTGGGTCACCACCTGGATGGCCAGCCCTCAACCCACCTGGGGCAACGAACTGCCACTGCCCACGCGAATTCCGGAAGCGCTGACCGATAGCACCCTTCACCAGAGGGTGCGCATCAGCAGCGGCGGAAGCCGGGTACGGGTGGTGGTTTCCAACGAATATGGCAAGCGACCGCTGGTCATCGGTGCCGCGCGTATCGCCTTCGCTGAGGGCGTCGATCAGATTCGCGCAGGCTCCGGGCACACGCTGAAGTTCAGTGATCAGGAACAGGTCACCCTCGCCGCGGGTGAAACGCGGATCAGTGATCCGATAGAACTGGCAGTGCCGGCGCTCAGTGAGCTGGCGATCTCTCTTTATCTGCCGCAGCACACGCCGTTGACGACCTTCCACTGGGATGGCAAACAAACCGCATTTATCACCCCTGGCAAACATGTCGATGCTCAGCGACTGGAAGGCAGCGAGCAGGTGGAGGCGCGGCTGTTTCTCAGCGACATCCTGGTGGATGCACCGCTCGACACCCGTGCCCTTGTGGTGCTCGGCGACTCGATTACCGATGGCAATGGCTCGACCCTGGACAGCAATCGACGCTGGCCGGACTTCCTCGCTCAACGCTTGGCCGCGCAGAGGCTCGCGGTGCTCAACGCTGGGATATCCGGGGCTCGCCTGCTCGAAGATGGCATGGGTGTCAGTGCACTGGCGCGTTTCAAGCGCGATGTGCTGGGCAAGCCCGGAGTAAAAACGGTGATTGTGATGCTCGGCATCAATGACATCAGTTGGCCGGGCTCCTCCTTCGCTCCGAACGAACGCCTGCCAGCCAAGGAACAGTTGATCGCGGGCTATCGGCAACTGATCGATCAAGCGCGCCTGAACAACATTCGCATCATTGGAACAACCCTGATGCCGGTCGAAGGCGCCCTGGATGGAACGATCGTGAAGAACTATCACAGCGCCGAGAAAGAACAACTGCGCCAGGCCATTAATGACTGGATACGTAGCAGCCACGCATTCGATTCCGTGATCGACTTCGATCTAATGACCCGCGACCCTGAACACCCAAGTCGCTTACTGCCGACTATCGACTCCGGCGACCACTTGCATCCCGGCGATACCGGCAACAAGGCGATGGCCGAGAATATCGACCTGAAAACGCTGATCTAGTCGTTTGAAACAAAACGCGAAAAACCATATGGATCTTGAATTGCCCAAGTTCGAGAATGACATGAACTGTTGGCACCGATGGAGATCAGCAGATAATGTAGTCGAAATTCATCCCAGGGGGTTTTGTGGAAAACCGCTCCGAAGACAATACCCGCCACTCCCCTTTGCAGCCGAGAAGACTGCCGGCAACAGCGATCTCCGTCGTGTTCATGGCTTTAGTCACCCTCTCGATACTGAGTATTTACTGGCTTCAAGCCGCCCAAAGTAAAGCCTATGAACTCTCACAAGCAAAACTGGTATCAGGCAATTTGACGTGGTCGATGGCCCAACAAGCGACTGACACGTTTGATGAAGCCAACCTGATCCTGGATGAACTGATCGACAGAATAAAAGACAACCCAAGTGCCCAACAGCTCGATAAAACGCAAAAACTGCTTAAGCGCAGAGTCTTTACCACCGAACAGTTGCACGGCCTTTTTTACTATGATGAAAACGGCAACTGGATCCTGACTTCGTTCGATTCGAAACCTGAAGCGCCCAACAATGCCGATCGTGATTACTTCATCTTTCACAAAAACAACGTAACCCTGTCGCCTCGCATCGGCCGGGCCATCCGCAGCCGCACGACCGGCGAATGGATTATTCCTCTTTCCCGACGAATCAACGATAGCGAGGGCCATTTTAAGGGTGTCGTGCTGGCCACGATCAAAATGGCCTACTTTGACAAGTTCTTCTCAACGTTCTCCATTGACCGCAAAGGCGCCATTTTCCTGGCCCTTCCCGACGGAACGATAATCGCCAGGCGGCCATTTGCTGAAGAGTTCATCGGTGCGTCGCTAGCCAAAGGGGAAATATTTTCCATCTATTTACCCAAGTCTCCGGCTGATACCGTCATGATCAAATCGATTATCGACGGCGTTGATCGACTCTTCGGCTACAGGTTGCTTCAAAAATATCCGCTGGTCGTCGCTGCCGCCAATTCACGGGAAGCCATTTTTGCCGAGTGGAAAACCGGAACAATCAAGATGGCATTGATGATTGGCGCAGTGCTGCTGGTCAACCTTCTTGTCGGCCTCTTGCTCATCAAGAAAATACGTTACGGCGTCTCGGTAGAGAATCATTTGAAGCAGACCCGGGCTGCCCTGGAAAAACTGGTATTGCAAGATGCCCTCACCGGACTTGCAAACCGACGCCACCTCGAAAACAGCTTGCAACAGGAATGGCTTCGCGCGGTAAGACATCACTCTCCGATCAGTTTGATAATGCTCGACATTGATTATTTCAAAAGCTTCAACGATCAATACGGGCACATTGCCGGCGACCATTGCATCGCTTCCGTAGCGCAGGCAATCGCACAATGCATTCACAGGCCATCGGATTTAGCCGCGCGGTACGGTGGCGAAGAGTTTGCGGTATTACTACCCGATACAGATGCCGAAGGTGCCTACTCCATTGCCGAAGACATCAGGCTCGCGGTGCTGAACCTTGCTATTGCACACGATGGCAACCTGGCCAGGCGGGTGACCGTCAGCTTGGGGGTTTATGCCTGCGTACCGGAGACTGCCGAATATAAGCAGCTGCTGACACAGGCGGACTCGGCACTGTACCGGGCGAAACGCTCAGGCCGGAATCAGACTGCCTGCTTGTCTTTGATCGAGGCCGGATAAGGCTGTAGGAGCGAGCACCGCTCCCTCCTACAGGGTTTTCGTCGCTCAGCAAGACCGCTCCCGACACTCATCCCAGACCTCACGCATCAATTCCTTAAGCATCAACGCCTCGGCCCAGCGGTCGGTGATGTCGCGTCCGTCGGCCCCGGTGATGGCATAGGGTGGCGGGCCGAGTTCACAGGTGAAGGACAGGCTGCTGGGCGTGTCCGGTCGGGCCAGCCAGTTCTCGATCCCATAGCGCCACCAGCCCAGGAAACGCTCCAGCCAAGGTCGATGCTGGGCGAAACTCAAAGGCACCTGGACCTGTTCGCTGTTGGCGACACGGCCGTGAAACCCCCAACTATTGCGCAGAATGGTCTGGATCAGTTCGTCGTCTTCGGCCGCGGCCGGCTCCGGCAGTTCGCGGCCCACGACATAGTGGGACAAGTCGGCCAACAGTTTGAGATCGGGCATTTGCGCGAGAATGTCGAGGGTGAACAACAGGTCACTGGTGAGGCGATAACGGTGGGTTTCCAGCAGGATCGGAAAGTCCACCTGCTCGGCCAGTCGCTGCCACCCCTCGATCAACTGGATGGCTTGCGCCAGCGTGCGTGGCCGAACGTCGGCTTGCAGCGTGAGATGGTGGCAGCCGTAGCGGGACGCGACGTCGATCGCTGCCGCCAGATCATCCACGGTGCGGGGGAACACCTGACCTTCGATTTGCAGGCCCTGCGCCTTGGCGGCGGCATGCAAGCGTGCGGCATGGTTCGCCACCCAGAAATGGTCAGTGATTCCGTCGAAACCGGCGGCAGCGATTTTCTCCAGTTGCGCTTCCAACGCAAGTTCGCATTGGCCATGGTGATCTTGCATGGCCCAAAGGGACTGGAAGACCAGGAATTCACGCATGTCAGTTCCTCAGCAGTTGTTTGAGCGATACTTCGGCGTCGGCCAGAGCCTCTACCGAGAGGGGGTTATGCGAAGCGATCAGTCGTTCGCACAACTTGATGTCCTTGGCGACGCTATTGCCCCGGCCCCAGCCGCAAGCACCTTGCAAACGCTGCTCAGCATCGAGGTAGAACAGCAGGAAACCGCCGCCCGGGGTTGTCCGGCTCGCCGTGGGTTCTGTGTTTGCGATCACACCCACGGTCTGCAATCCCCAGTCGTACTGGTCGGACCAGAAACCGGGAATGATTTCGAAAGGCAGCTCGCCGCCCAGCAGATTCAGGGCGGCGTGGCGGCCCTGGGTTTCGGCGTTGCGCCAGGTTTCCTGACGCTGGAAACCGCCTTGCGGGTGCAGCCGAAATTCACAGACATCCCCCGCCGCAAAGATGTCCGGCGCGCTGGTGCGCAATTGGGCATCGACGCGAATGCCTTGGCCGACCTCAAGCCCGGCAGCCATGGCCAACTCGGTGTTGGGTTGCATGCCGATGCCTACCACCACCAGATCACAGGGCAGCAGTTGGCCGTCGACCAGTTGCACGGATTCAACATGAGTAGTGCCCTGCACTGCTTCAATGGCCACGTTCAGTCGGACATCCACGCCCTGGCTGCGATGCAATTCCAACAGAACGCTGGACAACCGTCCCGGCAACACCCGTCCCGCCAGGCGCGGCCCGGCTTCGAGCAAGGTCACCGCGCAACCCAAGGCTCGGGCGGTGGCTGCGACTTCGAGGCCGATGAAGCCACCGCCGATGATCACCAGTCGGGTGTCGGGCCGCAACGAAGCGCGCAGTGCCAGTGCCTCGTCATGGCTACGCAGATAAAGCACATTGCGCAGATGCTCGGGCACACAGGCAAGCTTGCGCGAGCACCCTCCCGTCGCCAGCAACAGCCGGGCGTAATGCAGCCAGCTGCCGTCGGCCAATTGCAGACGATGCCGTTGCGGATCCAGGCCTTTTACCGGGTTACCGGCCAGGTGTTCGATGCCCAGTTCAGCGAGCCGAGCGCTATCGCACAGGCTGTAGCCCGCCAGATCGACCGTGCCCTGCAGCAACCCTTTGGACAGCGGCGGACGTTCATAAGGCGGGTGAAACTCGTCGCCTATCAGGATCAGGCGACCGCTATAACCTTCGTCGCGCAGGGTCAGGGCCGCGCGGCCACCGGCATGCCCGGCGCCAACAATGACCAGTGGAGCATTGGCAGGACTCATGGCACAGACTCCGTGCAGTTAAACCGTGATGGCGAGCAACACACGCCCCGCCTCGACCCGGACTTCATAGGTCTTGAGGTTGACGCACACCGGTGCGCCGAGGGCTTTGCCGGAGCGGTAGTCGAAACGCCCGTTGTGTTTGGGGCACTCGATGACGTGCTCCATCACCAGGCCATCGGCGAGGTGAATGGACTCGTGGGTGCATAGGCCCGCCGTGGCGAAAAACTCGCTGTCGGCGGAGCGGTAGACGGCATAGGTGTGCGGGCCATGGTCGAAACGAATGACGTCTTCTTCGTTGATATCGCCCACGGCACATACATCGATCCATTGATCGGTCATGGCGTTTTCTCTGGTAGTGGTACAGACAGGAAGGTGTCAGGCCGGCGTTACTTCAGGCTCTGCCTGGACGGTGGCGGCCGATGCTGCGCGTTGTGGCAAAGGACGACAGACGAAATGGCTCGGGTCTTTGCGCTGCCTCCAGATAGTCGGGATGATTTCCTTGAAGGCCTCGGACAGGCTGCCGTAAGGCGGCGGGCAGTCGCGGCGGATCTCTTCGTGAAGCTGCGCCAGCGCATGAAAAGGCACCATCGGATACATGTGATGTTCCAGGTGATAGTTCATGTCGAGGTACAGGAAACGCAGCAGTCGGTTCATGTAAATCGTGCGGCAGTTGCTGCGGTGATCGAGTACGTCTTCCGCCAGGCCGACGTGCTGCGAAAGGCCGAACAGGTAGGACAACCAACCGCCATAGAGGGTCGGCAGACCGATAAACATCAGCGGCAACCAGCTCTGCAGAAAAAGCGCCGTGCCCACGGTAAGCCCATAGATAGCCAGCCAGACGCGCGCGTCTCGCGCCACTTTGGGCCATTCGGATTCGGGGATGAAGGTCTGCTCTTCTTCACCCATCCGCCCGACTGCATGCCGGCAAACTGACCCCATCGTCTTCAACGCGTAAGGCATTCTGAACAGACTCAGCACCATCATGATCAGACTCGGTGGACGCGGCTCGACGATTTCCGGATCGCGACCAACGATGATGGTGTCGGTGTGATGCCGCGCATGGCTCCAGCGCCAGACCTGGGGTTCAAACATGAACATGAAGCTCGACAGCTGGTAGACCGCATCATTCATCCAGCGGGTCTTGAATGCCGTACCGTGACCCGTTTCGTGCCAACGGGCATTGGACGCGGTGCCATAGAGCAGCCCATAGACGAAGAAGAACGGAACGCAGGCCCAGGAGCCCCAGAACCAGTAGCCACCGAAGCCGGTCACAGCCATCGCCGACAGCCAGATGGCGGTATCACGCAGGGCCGGGCCATCGCGACGCTGCATCAATTCTTTCATGCGTTTGCGGGAGATGGGCGATTGGTACCACGTTGCCGATACCAAACCTTTTTGCGCCGCTCGGGCGGCTTCGGGACCGGTCAATCGATAATCCCTTGGCACGGGTTTATCGGTTTTTTCAAAGGCTGCGTTGTGTTCGGGCATTTTATTGTTCTCCGCAAGCTTGATGGTTTAAGCACTTGCTTTCGATGCGGGATGGCATCGCTGGAGAAAATATAGAGAGCGCACAAACCACCCTCAATCCCTTGAATACATTCCCTATCAAGCTATCATCCAGGCCCATTGCAGCTTGATAGTTTTCTATCAAAGCGACTCAAGGGCCCAGCATGAACAACAAAAAACGCCCCACCATCGCCACCGTTGCCGAGCACGCTCGCTTGAGTGTCGCCACCGTGGACCGGGTGCTCAACGCCCGGGCTCCGGTCAGCCCAGCCACCGCCGAGCAGGTGTTCCAGGCCGCCGAAGCCGTCGGTTATTTCGCCGCCCGGCTGATCGGCCAACGCATTCGCGAACGTCGTCCCAGCTATCGATTCGGCATCCTGTTACTCGGTACCGCCCAGGCGTTCTATGCCAACGTTGCCTCCGCCATCACCGAGGCAGCGCAGCGTCAGGCCGGCGCCAATCTGAGCTGCCAGTTCGAATACGTCTTCGATCGCACACCCAGCGCGATCATTGCCCAGATCGAACAACTGGCCGTGCAGTGTGATGGCCTGGCGGTGGTCAGCTTCGCTCATCCGCTGATCAATGCCGCCATCGGGCAGATCAGAGCCGCAGGCGTGCCGGTGATCGCCCTGCTGTCGGACATCCATGAGGCGGCAGAAGAACCTTACATCGGTCAGGATAATCATGAGGTCGGGCGCACCATGGGTTGGCTGCTGGCTCACACCTGCGGCGCACGCAAGGGCAGCGTCGGCGTATTGCTCGGCGGCCATCGTTTTCTTGGTCATCAGGCTCGGGTCGAGGGGCTGCGCAGTTACCTGGCGGAGCGCGCACCGGGGTTGCGGCTACTCGAAGCGGTGATCAACCTGGACAACTGCGATGTCACCGAAGAGGCGACGCTGGAACTCATCGCGCGCCATGCCGATTTGCGGGGGCTGTGCGTGGTCGGCGGTGGCGGCGACGGCATCATCCGGGCCCTGTCACAGCTGCCGAAACGGCCGTCGCTGTGTTGCATCCTGCAGGAGTCGACCGAGCTGTCTCGACAAGCCCTGGATCAAGGGTTGATCGACCTGGTCATCGACTCCCAGCCGCGATTGCTGGCGGCCGCGCTGGTCGACTTGCTGGTCGAGTTGCAGACCACGCCGGACTTCGATCCGCTCCGGCATCGGGTGCATATTCCGTTGCAGATCATTACCTCAGAGAACGCTCGAGGCTGCGTTCGCTGGTAGCAGCTGTCGAGCCTGCGAGCCTGCGAGGCTGCGTTCGGCTGCGCAGCAGTCGTGAATCCAGCTGACGCGGTATGCCTGACACACCGCGAGTTCTGGTTTTACGACTGCTGCGCAGCCGAACGCAGCCTCGCAAGCTCGGCAGCTGCTACAGATCGCATTACGGCTTAAGTGAACAACATTACCCATCAGAGATCGGTGCTCGCACGAAAAGCATCGGCACTCAGCCCGAATCGATTCATCTTGTTGTACAGCCCGCCACGAGAAACGTTCAGTTGCCGGGCGGCCAGGCGGATGTTGCCTCGGGCATCCCTGAGGGCGGCGATGATCGCGTTCATTTCATGGGTGCCAAGGTCCAGCGCAGCCCGGGGTTCGGGCACACTTCCCGGCACCGATGGCCGCAGCCTTTGCTTGATTTCAAGTGGCAGATCACCCGGCTGAATCATCTCGGTCATCGCCAGATTCGTTGCGCGCTCGATGGTGTTTTCAAGTTCGCGAACATTACCCGGCCAGCTGTAGGCCGAAAGAATATCCAGCGCCTCTGGCGAGATGCCCTGCACCGATTTGCGCAATGATCGCGCGCAACGACCGAGAAAATGTCGCGCCAGCAAGGGCACATCTTCCCGGCGCATCCGCAGCGGCGGAACCGTCAGATTCAGGACGTTGAGCCGGTAGTAAAGATCCTCACGGAAAGCGCCATCGGCCACCGCCTGGCTCAGGTTGCGGTGGGTGGCGGCGATGATGCGCACATCCACCTGCTGCGATTTTTTCGCCCCCACGCGCGTCACCTCGCCTTCCTGCAAGACCCGTAGCAGACTGACCTGGGCATCGAAAGACATGTCACCGATTTCGTCGAGGAAGATCGTTCCGCCATCGGCCAACTCAAACTTCCCGGCAGATCCGCCACGGGCCGACCCGGTGAAGGCACCCTCGACATGACCAAACAGTTCGCTTTGCACCAGATCGCGCGGAATGGCTCCGCAATTGACCGCCACGAAAGGACCGTCGCAACGCTCGCTGGCGTTATGGATCGCCTGGGCGAACAGCTCCTTGCCGGTACCGCTCTCACCCAGAATCAGCGTGGTCGATTCACTGCGACTGGCGATCCGTCCCAGGCGCAAGGCGTCTTGTATCGCTCGCGAATTACCTTGAATGGTCTCGAAGGTGTAGCTGGCTTGAGTGCCGATGACCCGGCGCGTAATTTCGCGGATGCGCCGGTTCTCACGCAACGAAACAATCCGCCCACCCTGCTCCAGCGGGCACACCGACACCAGACACGCCAAATGGCTGCGATCATGCAGTTCAAACGTGCAATCCAGATCTCGTAGCCCTTCCCCGCCATGCAGCAGAATCTTATCGGTCAGTTCGCTTTGCCCCAGACGACGGAATGGGCTGCCGAGCAGATCCTGGCCCACGCGGAACAATTGCCGGGCATAACGGTTGAGCGCCTTGATGCAGCCCTGCTCATCCAGCACCACCAGTCCCTCGTTGAGCACTTCAAGCACGGTTTGTTGTTCTTCCAGCAGGCTCTGCAGCGCCATCTGCCGCGAGACCGCTTCGGCCGCGGCCTGGACGGTGCCCAGCGTATGAAAATGAAACCAGCCCGGCTCAGCGGTCAGGGTCAGCATGGCGAGCGTCCTGCCCTGCGCATCCCTGATCGGCGCGGCGGCGCAGTGCATGCGCCGTCGACGCAAGCCGCTGGCGAAGTTTTCCTCGGCCAGCACATACACCAAGCGATCTTCGGCAAGCGCCAGCCCCGTGCAGTTGGTGCCCTGCACCGACTCCAGCAATCGGCTGCCCACCGGTGTGAGGTCCAGACCACAGAAATACAGGGTCGTGCCTTGAGCATCGGTCAGGTTGATATGGCCCCTGGGGTTGTAGGCCAGCAATCCCCCCATGACCTGCGCCGCCGCTGCAATCAACGTGCGATTGGCCGCCAGCGTCGCGGCCAGAACGGCAGGAGCAACAAATCGATATTCGCCATCCTCAGGATCGAGGCCGGTGCCGACGCTGCGCCGCCAGGAATCCCAAATCACCTGCCTGACCCCGGCAGGTCGATCGGTGCGCCCGTTCAGACACGCCAGCCAGGCCTGTTCCAGCGCGGCGATCGAGCCTTCGTTCAACGACGCGGGGCCGAGAGCGGTGATGTAATCGAGGTCTTGCGCGCTGAAGGCTGTTACCTGTGGGTTGACCATCATCGACATCCGCTTCCATGTTCATGTTTTAGACATGTCAGTGTAGACATGTCCTGAGAATGAACACTTCTTTCAGAAAATATTGATTAACCCTTTGAATATCAACGACTTAAATACTGGCACAGCACTTGCTCAAAGGGTTATGCCAGCCGAGGACATTCCTGCGGCCAAGTCATTGAACAACAATAAAAGGGAGTCAATTCATGAGTACGTCCAAGATCATCCGCCTGGGCCTCATCGGCGCCGGCCGCATGGGCAGTTTTCACGGCCAGACGGCCGCCCGGCACATCCCCGGCGCCTGCCTGGCCGCCATCGCCGACCCTACCCCCGGCCAGGCCGCTCGGTTGGCGGCAGAGTTGGGGGTGCAGAAGGTCTATACCGATCCACAGCAACTGCTCGATGACCCGGAAATTGACGGCGTCCTGATCGCCGCCCCCGCCCGCAGCCATGCCGAACTGGTGATCAGTGCGGCCCGGTCCGGCAAAGGTGTGTTTTGTGAAAAACCCATGGCCATTACCCTCGACGAGGCCGACCGCGCGATCGCCGCAGCCGCCGATGCCCGCGTGCCGCTGCAGGTTGGCTTCAATCGTCGTTTTGCCAAAAGCTTCCGCGCCGCCCATCTGGACGTGGTCGCCGGCCGTATTGGTACGCCGCAACTGCTGCGCTCACTGACCCGCGATCCGGCGCTGAACAATCCGGCCGCTTCGCCGCAGTGGGTGATTTTTCTCGAAACCCTGATCCATGACTTCGATACCCTGCGCTACCTCAATCCCGGTGCCGAAGCGGTCGAAGTCTATGTCATGGCCGATGCGCTGATTGCACCGGACTACAAGAGCAAAGGGTTTCTGGACACCGCCGTGGTCACGATCCGTTTCGACAACGGCGCCATCGCCACGGCCGAGGCCAATTTCCAGGCCGTTTATGGCTACGATGTTCGAGGGGAAGTGTTCGGCAGCGCCGGCATGCTGACCATGGGCAGCGTCAGTGACTCAGACCTGGTGCGCTACTTGGCCAATGGCATCCAGGCCGACACCCAACGCATGGACACCGACCTGTTGCGGGATGCCTATGTGGCCGAGCTCAATCACTTTGTCGACTGCCTGCGCACCGGTGAAAAACCACTGGCCAGCGGTGAAGATGCCCGAGCGGCACTGGCCATTGCCCGCGCGTGTATCGAGTCCGTCCAACAGGGCAAAGCAGTGCGCGTGCAAGGAGCCCGTTCATGAGTTTTATCCCGTTCAAACTGGCGATCAGCGCCGAGATGGTATTCCTCGACCTGCCGTTCACCGAACGCGTCAAACGGATTCACGCGCTGGGTTTCAGCGCCGAAATTTGGGACTGGACCCAGAAAGACATTCCGGCCCTGGTCGCCACCGGTGCCGACTTCACCTCCATGACCGGCTACATCTCAGGCAACCTGACCGACGCCGAAGGCATCCAGCATCTGCTCGACAGCGCACGGGAATCGCTGGCCGTCGCCGCACAACTGAATTGCCCGAGCCTCAACCTGCATGGCACCGGCCTGGGCGATAAAGGCTTGCCGGTCAAACCCGTGGCCCACACCACCGGACGCATGTGGTTGAGCGCCTGCAAGACCCTGGAAAAAATCGCTCGCCTGGGCGAAGACGCGGGCCGAGTGTTCCTGCTGGAAAACCTCAATACCGAAGTGGACCACCCCGGCACACCCTTCGCCCGCGCCGACGATACCCTGGCGCTGATCGAAGCCGTGGGCAGCCCGCATTTGAAGATGAACCTGGACCTTTACCATGCGCAGATCGGCGAAGGAAACCTGATCGAACTGATCCAGCGCGCCGGCAGCGCCATCGGCGAAATCCAGGTGGCCGATGTCCCCGGCCGCATGGAGCCCGGCACCGGTGAAATCCATTATCCGGCCATTGCCAAGGCCTTGTTCGGCATGGGATACACCGGGGTCGTCGGGCTCGAGGGCTGGGCCAGCGGTGACAGCGAAGTGGCACTTGAGCGTTTTCGGCAAGCCTTCACGCTGGATTGAGGACGCTGGCGCTCTCGATGGGTTTGATTCAGAGAGCGCCAGAAACTTCACGTTTGATCTTGATGAATTTCGACTCATAACAACAAAAGGAAAACCATCATGCGTCGCTGCACACTTCTATTTGCCACGCTGTTATTACTCGCCAGCCAATGGGCCGCCGCCAGCTATCGCATCGGCGTCAGCATTGCCAGGGTTGACGACAACTTCATGACCTATGTGCGCAGCGGCCTGGAAAACGCTGCCAGGAAGGAGAACGTACAGATCCAGTTCGAGGATGCCCAAGGTGATGTGGTTCGCCAGCTCAATCAGATTCAGGGTTTTCTCGGTCAGAAGGTGGATGCCGTCATCGTCCTGCCCGTGGATACCGCCGCCACCGCCAACATGACCCGCGCCGCCGTCGAGGCAAAGATTCCGCTGGTCTACGTCAACCGCCACCCGGACGAACGCGTGCTGCCCAAAGGCGTGGTCACGGTGGCGTCCAATGACATCGAGGCCGGGCAACTGCAAATGCGCTACCTGGCCGACAAGCTGGGGGGCAAAGGCAACATCGCGATCATCATGGGCGACCTGGCACAGAACTCCACGCACGACCGCACCGAAGGGGTCAAACAGGTGCTCAAGGACTACCCCGGGATCAAAATCATCGAACAGCAAAGTGCCGAGTGGCAGCGCAACAAAGGGATGGACTTGACCAGCAATTGGCTGCTGGCTGGCACTGGCTTCGATGCCATCGTCGCCAACAACGACGAGATGGCCATCGGCGCGGCCATGGCACTGCAGCAAGCCGGCAAAGCCAAGGGCGAGATTGCGATTGTCGGCATTGATGGCCTGCCCGACGGCCTGGCGGCGATCAAGCGCGGGATGCTGGTCGCCTCCGTCTTTCAAGACCCCAAGGCCCAGGCGATCAGCGCGGTACAAGCGGCCATCAAGATGATCAAGGGCGAGCCGGTCGAAGCGGATGTCTGGGTACCCTTTCAGCTGATCACGCCGGATCAGGTGGCGATGTTTGAGCAGCATTACAAATAGCGTCAAAAGCCGATCGATGGCTGCCCTGCGGGACGGGGCAGCAATCGGGCCGGAAGTCAGGTGCGCAGAGGTGAAGGAAAGCCTTTATTTAACGAGCCGCTTTTCCTTGGAAGGTCTGTACCCGAAGTACGAGCTATAACACTTGCTGAAATGACTGGGCGACACGAAGCCACAGGCCACCAACACGTCGACCTGGGACAGTTCGGTGTGCTGGAGCAGTCGCCGTGCTTCGGTGATCCGCAGTTCCATGTAATACCGCTGCGGCGTTGTACCGAGTTGCTCCTTGAACAAGCGTTCCAGTTGCCGCCGGGAACGGCCGGCATAGGCCGCCAGTTGCTCCAGTTCCAGAGGCTCTTCGAGGTTGGCGTCCATCAGCTTGACCACCTCGCGCAAGGGCGCGCTCACACAGATATTTTCAGCCGGTTTGATGCGCCGATAACGAGACTCCTCGAACGCCAGAATGTCCTCGATCCCTTCGACGAGGGCTTTATCGTGCAGGCCCTTGATCCAGTCCAGCGCCATATGAAATGCCCCCGAGGGGCTGGACGCGGTGAGGCGGTCGCGATCAATGACGTAGGGTTCACTGGTGACTTGCGTCGCCTTGGATATCTCCGCGAGTGCGGGGCGATGCTCGGGGTGAATGGCGCAACGATACCCATCGAGCAAACCTGCGCTGCCCAGAAACCATGCGCCATTCCACAACCCGGCCAGGCAGACACCCTGGTTCGCCGCCATACGCAACAGGCTGATGAACTCATCATCAGCCTTGAGCTCTGTCCTGTAGCCGCCACAAATCACCAGCAGATCCAGGTCATGAATGGCTGAAGCATCCAGACGTGCATCCGGCCGAATGACCAGCCCCAAATCGCTGATGACCTCGCCGTCGTTCAAACCGAACGTTCGCGAAGAGAACAACCTGGGTCGTAGAAGATTCGCGGTGACAATGGTGTCCAGTGCCTGGGTGAACGCGGGCAGCGAAAAATGCTCGAGCAGCACAAAGCCTGCCCGGGTCATTCGAGCAGGCTCATCAGGGTTTTCATTCAGATAGCGGAGATTTTTTCCCTTCATGCCTCCGCTGAATTGGCGTCGTTCGATCAATGTTCGACCCACTCGGTTACTGCGTAGATAAAGCCTAATGCTAACTGTAGAAGCGCAAAAAGCCCTAGCACCATTATGCGACCGATCAAACCAGTTGAAAGCCGTGACGAAGCGGGTCTTTGCCAGGCGCTGGACGTTAGGCAGCGTGGAGAGGCGTTCATCATAAAGCTGCTGGAAAGACGGCAGATCCCGGGTGATGGTTGAGTAGAGCAAAACATTCCGGAGTGGAAAGCGGCTAACAAGGGTTTTGACATACTCGGGGTCAAAAACAGTCACTATTGGCTGTTAAAGTACCTCTCTGAACACAACTCACGGACGGCTTCATGGAACGATTCCATCCTCGTGGCATTGATGCAGACGGTTATATCCTCACCGTGCCCAACGTCGAGGTGCAGCCACAGTTTCAGGATTTACTGGTGGACGTTTGCATGACGCTCGCTCGCTCGGAACCTCTGCTGGACGGGGTTTATCTTTATGGCAGCGTCGCTAGGGGCGATGCTGTCCCGGGGGTTTCTGACCTGGACCTAACCCTTGTTCTGCACAGCCCTCCTACGTCGCAGAGTCTCGAAATGCTGGAGTCGAAAAGGCGCATGCTGGAAAGTCGGCATACCGAAGTCATCAAGATCGATTTCGACATCGGTAGTCGTTCTGAAGTGTTGGCGGCTGACAATCGATTGAGCTGGGGGTATTGGCTCAAGCATCACTGTCGTTGCTTATGGGGGAATGATCTGACCAAACGCTTCGACCGGTTCAAGCCGTCGCGTGATATCGCCATTGCCGTGAATGGTGACTTTGAATCCGTACTGACCCGATATGCCGATCTTATCGATCAGGCGACCACACCGACGCAATCGCTACGCTTGCAACGCGAAGCTTCGCGCAAACTCATCCGGTCAACTCAAGTACTTCGCTCTGAACAGGACCTGATGTGGCCGCAAACACTGGAAGAGCATGTCGAGCTGTTTGTTCAGCATTACCCGTGTATGAGAATGCAGATATCTTTTTTCTTGTCCCAGGCCAGGAACCCGTACGCTAAGCCAAAAGAGTTTACGACTCAGCTCAATAATTTTTTGACCTGGATGACTTCAAAAACCGGTTAGGTCCGCTTTGGATTGTGGATTCAACAGGTAGAAGGAGTGTTGTATCGACCAGTTGAATCCAGCCCTTCGCACCACACAACAATCGACCAATTGCACCCCGCATCGCTATCTGGCGCCCTGCTGGTATTCACGGGGCGTACATCCAAACTCGCGACGAAACACCGTGTGTAGATATTGTGCGGATTTGAAACCGCAATTACGGGCAACGTCCGCAATCGCTGTGTCGGTATTTTCCAGCCCGCTGGTGGCGGCCGCCAGTTTGAAGCGCAGAATCTCGTCGTGCACGCTGCAGCCTCGCACAGTGCGAAAGTGCGACTCCAGCGATGAGCGCGACACGCCGACATAAGCCGCCACTTGCGCCGTTTTGATGCCCTGGCAGGCATATTGGCGGATAAACAGCAGCGCTTGCATGACGTAGGGGTTGCCCAAAGGTTGGTGCAAACTCGACACCTGCACGTTGATCGCATCAGGCGGGATCAGGATGTGCGTGCCCGTGGACGGCTTGCCGTGCAGCATCTGGTGCAGCAGTTGCGCGGCGGTGCGGCCCATGGTTTCGGTGCCCTGGATGACCGAGCTCAGGGGGACCCGGGTCAGGCTGCGTGTCAGGGGGTCGTTGTCGATGCCGATCAACGCCACCTGCTCCGGTACGGCGATTCCTGCGGTCAGGCAGGCTTGCAGCAACTGCCGGGCGCGGGCGTCACTGACGGCGATGATGCCAATGGGCTTGGGCAGGCTCTGGAGCCAGGCGATCAGTTGTTCGACGGCGCTGTCCCAGAGCGGTGCGCTGGTACCCATGCCGCGATAGACCTCGGCGTGCAAGCCGTCACGTTGCATCAGTCGTCGAAAGGATTTTTCCCGCTCCTGAGCCCAACGATTTGCCTGCGCTTCAGGCAGGCTGAAGCAGGCAAAACGCTGCAGCCCTGCCTCGATCAAGTGCGTGTAAGCCAGTGTGATCAGTGCGTTATTGTCGGTAGCGACGTACGGGATCCCTTTCGGATAGGCCCGCTCATCCTGATAAGAACCACCCACCGCCACCACGGGCAACTTGATATCGGCCAGCGCCTCGCCAATCAGCGGATCGTCGAAGTCGGCAATGATTCCGTCACCTTGCCAGCGCTCGATCCCTTTCAACCGGCAGAGAAAATCCTCTTCCAGGAACAGGTCCCAGGACGCGCGGGTGCTGCTCAGGTAGTTGCCGATGCCGCTGATGATGCCGCGGTCATAGATCTTGCTCCCGTTGAACAACAGTGCGATGCGGTGAACAGGCGGTACGGTTTTCATTGTTTTCAGGCTTGTTCCGGGCCCCTTGTCACGGAGGCGGTTTGCACAGACTAGGCGTGCAGACGGCGAATCTCAATACGCAAAATCGCACCCGCTGTTGGTGATTTTCATAATCAGCAGGCACGGGGCCGTTGTTAGTATCGAGACACGCCCAAGAACAACAAGGACATTGCCAATGCTGTACTTCCCCGATGTCGACCGGATCCGCTACGAAGGCCCTGCCAGTGATTCTCCCCTCGCCTTCCGTCACTACGACGCCGACAAAATCATCCTCGGCAAACCCATGCGCGAACACCTGCGCATGGCCGCCTGTTATTGGCACACTTTCGTCTGGCCGGGTTCGGATGTGTTCGGTGCAGGTACTTTCAAGCGCCCGTGGCAACACGCCGGCGACCCGATGGAGCTGGCCATTGGCAAGGCGGCAGCCGCGTTCGAGTTCTTCTCCAAACTGGGTATCGACTATTACTGCTTCCACGACACGGATGTCGCCCCGGAAGGCAATTCGCTGAAGGAGTACCGCAACCACTTCGCGCAAATGATTGATCACCTGGAGCGACACCAGGAAGAAAGCGGGATCAAGCTGCTGTGGGGAACCGCCAACTGCTTCAGCAACCCGCGCTTTGCCGCAGGCGCCGCCAGCAACCCTGACCCCGAAGTGTTCGCCTGCGCTGCTGCCCAGGTATTCAGCGCCATGAACGCGACCCAACGCCTGAAAGGGTCCAACTACGTGTTGTGGGGCGGTCGCGAAGGCTACGAAACCCTGCTCAACACCGACTTGAAACGCGAACGCGAACAACTGGGCCGCTTCATGCGCATGGTGGTCGAGCACAAGCACAAGATCGGTTTCAAAGGCGACCTGCTGATCGAACCCAAGCCGCAGGAGCCGACCAAGCACCAATACGATTACGACAGCGCCACCGTGTTTGGCTTTCTCCAGCAGTTCGGCCTGGAAAAGGAAATCAAGGTCAACATCGAGGCCAACCACGCGACCCTGGCCGGTCATAGCTTTCATCACGAGGTTGCGACGGCCGTCTCGCTGGGGATTTTCGGCAGCATCGACGCCAACCGCGGTGATCCGCAAAACGGCTGGGACACCGATCAATTCCCCAACAGCGTCGAAGAAATGACCCTGGTCACCTACGAAATTCTCAAGGCCGGCGGGTTCAAGAATGGCGGGTTCAACTTCGACTCCAAGGTTCGCCGCCAGAGCCTCGATGAGATCGATCTGTTCCATGGTCACGTCGGCGCAATGGACGTCCTCGCCCTGTCCTTGGAGCGGGCAGCCACCATGGTGCAGAACGACCAGCTCCAGCTGCTCAAGGATCAACGCTACGCCAGCTGGCAGCAGCCGTTCGGGCAGGCGGTGCTGGCGGGCGAGTTCAACCTCCAGTCATTGGCCGAACACGCATTCGCCAACGAGCTGAATCCGCAGGCCGTCAGCGGCAGGCAGGAGATGCTCGAAAACCTCGTCAACCGGTTTATCTATCGCTGATCGCCAACGGGTCTGCGGGCGCAACAACGCTGTGACATTCGCACGACAAATCTGTGTCCGCTGCGTCTGCAGATTCTCTACAGTTCTACCAGCCCGATACTCATCGTCAGGCCGTGTCTTTCAAACAAAAATAAAAGGACGCACCACCATGAAAAACGTAAAACGCGCGCTATTGGCCAGCGCCCTGGCTCTGCTGTCGCTGCCGGTGATGGCCGATGCCGCCCACCCGAAAATCGGTTTCTCCATTGATGATCTGCGGCTGGAACGCTGGTCACGTGACCGCGATTACTTCGTTGCGGCGGCGGAGAAAATGGACGCCAAGGTCTTCGTACAGTCGGCCGATGCCAACGAGCAAAAGCAGATTTCGCAAATCGAAAACCTCATTTCCCGTGGCGTCGATGTCATCGTCATCGTGCCGTTCAACGCCACGGTCCTGACCAATGCAGTGGCCGAAGCGAAGAAAGCCGGCATCAAGGTCGTGTCCTATGACCGTCTGATACTCAACGCGGATATCGACGCCTACATTTCCTTCGATAACGAAAAGGTCGGTGAGATGCAGGCCAGCGGCGTGCTGCACGCAGCGCCCAAGGGCAATTACTTTCTGCTCGGTGGTGCGCCTACCGACAACAACGCAAAAGTCCTGCGCGAAGGTCAGATGAAAGTGCTGCAACCGGCCATCGACAAGGGTGATATCAAGATCGTCGGCCAACAATGGGTGAAGGAGTGGAACCCTACCGAAGCGCTGAGCATTGTTGAAAACGCCTTGACCCGCAACGCCAACAAAATCGACGGCATCGTCGCCTCCAACGACGCCACGGCAGGCGGCGCCATCCAGGCCCTGGCCGCTCAGCAACTGGCCGGCAAGGTGCCGATTTCGGGGCAGGATGCGGACCTTGCAGCGGTCAAGCGAGTGATCGCCGGCACTCAAACCATGACCGTGTACAAGCCACTGAAACTCATCGCCTCCGAAGCCGCCAAGCTCTCGGTGCAACTGGCGCGTAACGAGAAACCCGCCTACAGCTCGCAGTACGACAACGGCAGCAAAAAAGTCGACACCATCCTGCTCACCCCGACTCCGTTGACCAAGGACAACATCGACCTGCTGGAACAGGACGGGTTCTACACCAAGGCGCAGATTGCCGGAAAGTGATCATCACCCCGTAATGCCCCCCTGCAGGAGCTCGCTCCTGCGGGACCAGCCTCGTACCTGCCGCTTATGAGTCTCTGCCATGTCCGACTATCTGCTGCAAATGAACGGTATCGTCAAAACCTTCGGCGGTGTCAAAGCGCTCAATGGCATCGACATCAAGGTCAAGCCAGGTGAGTGCGTCGGGCTGTGCGGCGAGAATGGCGCCGGCAAGTCCACGCTGATGAAGATCCTTTCCGCGGTGTACCCCCATGGCACCTGGGATGGTGAGATCCTCTGGGACGGTCAACCGCTCAAGGCGCAATCGATCAGCGAAACGGAAGCCGCCGGTATCGTCATCATTCACCAGGAACTGACGCTGGTTCCCGACCTGTCGGTGGCCGAGAACATTTTCATGGGCCATGAACTGACGCTGCCTGGTGGGCGGATGAATTACCCGGCGATGATCCACCGCGCCGAAGCCCTGATGCGTGAACTGAAAGTGCCGGACATGAACGTATCGCTGCCGGTTTCGCAATACGGCGGCGGCTATCAGCAACTGGTGGAAATCGCCAAGGCACTGAACAAGCAGGCACGCCTGCTGATCCTCGACGAGCCTTCATCGGCCCTGACCCGTTCGGAAATCGAGGTGTTGCTGGACATCATCCGCGACCTCAAGGCCAAGGGTGTTGCCTGTGTCTACATCTCCCACAAGCTCGATGAAGTGGCCGCCGTGTGCGACACCATTTCGGTAATCCGAGACGGCAAACACATCGCCACGACCGCCATGGCGGACATGGATATTCCACAGATCATCACTCAGATGGTCGGACGGGAAATGAGCAACCTCTACCCCACCGAGCCACACGACATCGGCGAGGTGATTTTCGAAGCCCGCCACATCACCTGCTACGACGTCGACAACCCCAGGCGCAAACGGGTCGACGATATTTCGTTCACCCTCAAACGCGGGGAAATCCTCGGCATCGCCGGGCTGGTCGGTGCAGGCCGCACCGAACTGGTGACCGCGCTGTTCGGCGCCTACCCCGGTCGTCACGAAGGCGAAGTCTGGCTGGACGGCCAACTCATCGACACCCGCACGCCGCTCAAGTCAATCCGCGCCGGCCTGTGCCTGGTGCCCGAGGACCGCAAGCGCCAGGGCATCATTCCAGACTTGGGAGTCGGCCAGAACATCACCCTGGCCGTGCTGGACAGTTACTCGAGACTGACCCGCATCGATGCCGAAGCCGAACTCGGCAGCATCGATCGAGAAATTTCGCGCCTGCACCTCAAGACCGCGAGCCCGTTCCTGCCGATCACCAGTCTGTCCGGCGGCAATCAACAAAAAGCCGTATTGGCGAAGATGCTGCTGACCAAACCCCGGGTCCTGATTCTCGATGAGCCCACCCGAGGTGTGGATGTCGGCGCCAAGTACGAGATCTACAAGTTGATGGGGGCGCTGGCGGCCGAAGGCGTGTCGATCATCATGGTGTCTTCGGAGCTGGCCGAAGTGCTCGGCGTTTCCGACCGCGTACTGGTGATCGGCGAAGGCCGGTTGCAGGGCGACTTCATCAACCATGAACTCACTCAGGAACAGGTGCTCGCCGCCGCACTCAGTCAGCCTGACAGCCATAACAATAAAGATCGGAAATCCGCGTAAATGAATCAGGTCAAACAACTCTTCACCCGCTACAAGATGCTCGCGCTGGTGTTTGCCGTGGCGTTTATCTGGCTGTTCTTCAGCTGGCAGACCGAGGGCGGATTCCTGACACCGCGCAACCTCTCCAATCTGCTGCGCCAGATGTCCATTACCGGGATTCTCGCCTGCGGCATGGTGCTGGTCATCATCAGCGGCGAGATCGATTTGTCGGTCGGCTCATTGCTGGGCCTGCTCGGTGGCGTCGCGGCCATTCTCGACGTTATCTACCACATACCGCTGCTGGCGAACCTGAGCCTTGTCGTCCTGTGCGGACTGCTGATCGGCCTCGCCAACGGCTACATGGCCGCCTACCTGCGCATTCCGTCTTTCATCGTGGGGCTGGGGGGCATGCTGGCTTTCCGGGGCATTTTGCTGGGGATTACCGGCGGCACGACCATCGCCCCGGTGTCGCCGGAGCTCGTCTACATTGGCCAGGGTTATTTGCCACACACGATCGGCACGGGCCTGGGCGTTCTGCTGTTCGCACTGACGTTGTTCCTGACCTGGAAACAACGGCGTAATCGCGCCCTTCACGGCCTGGCGGCACATTCACTGGTGCGCGACGTAGCACGCGTGCTGTTGATCGGCGCGGTACTGGCCGGCTTCGTCCAGACCCTCAACAGCTATGACGGCATTCCCGTGCCGGTCCTGCTTCTGCTGATCCTGCTGGGCGGGTTCAGCTACGTGACCAGTCAGACCGTCTTCGGCCGACGCGTCTATTCCGTGGGCAGCAACATGGAAGCGACGCGCCTGTCCGGTATCAATGTACAGGCCGTGAAGCTCTGGATTTTCGGGATCATGGGCGTGATGTGCGCCCTCGCCGGGGTGGTCAACACCGCGCGCCTGGCTGCCGGTTCGCCCTCGGCCGGCAGCATGGGCGAACTCGACGCCATCGCCGCCTGCTTCATCGGCGGCACCTCCATGCGCGGCGGCTCCGGCACTGTCTACGGCGCCCTCCTCGGCGCGCTGGTCATCACCAGCCTGGACAACGGCATGTCCATGCTCGACGTCGACAGTTATTGGCAGATGATCGTCAAGGGCAGCATTCTGGTGTTGGCCGTGTGGGTAGATGTGAGCACCCGGACCGGACGACGCTGATCCGTTGCGGATGAGGCCAGAAGCGGTCAGTCGCTCAAAACACTTAAAAGCCACTGATTGCTAAAGCAATCGGGATCCGAGAATAGCTCACTCGGTCGAAGGGACGGATGCTTTGCTGCCCAAGCGGATCAGCTCATTGGAAAAACACAAGCCGACGATGATCAGTACTGCCCCTGCGTACAGGCTTTCGCGCGGTACTTCATTGAGCACCACAAACGCCAGCAGCGCGGCGAACAACGGCTCGGTCAGCTCCAGCGCCTGCACTTGGGATGGCTTGAGATACTCGATGGCCTTGGTGGTGCAGAAGAAGCCCAGGATTGTCGGCAGCGCGGCCAGCGCCAGCAGTGCGGCGATCGCCAGCGGCGACAGCTCGCCGATCGCGAAACCATCGGCCGCTGCCGGCATCAACAGGTACAGGCTGCCAAAGAACAACAATTGCCGGGTGAAGTGCAGCCCCCCCGACACACCCATCCGCTTCATGGCAACCGAAAAGGCCCCATAGCCGCAGCCGGCCATGGAGGCTAGCGCAGCACCTTGCAGGGTAAAGCCCTGCTGCAGGTCGGCGCCGAAGATCACCGCAATCCCAGCGATAGCCAGTGCGGCACCCACGGTCGCGTTCGCGGTGATGGCATCCTTGAGGAAAATGCGCCCGAGAATGATCGAGGAAATTGAGGCACTGGCCATCAGCACAACCACCACACCTGCCGCAGCGTAGTGCCGATAGGCGGACGTTTCGAAGTGGAACAGCACAAAGATGCCAAGGAATGCGCAGATTGCCGCCTGAGTCCATTTGGTCGTCGACGCCGGACGCTTGAGGAAAAGCAGCAAGATCGAGAGAAGCATGCAACCCAGTACGGTCTTGATGACAGCGACACTGCTGGCGGTGAAGCCATTACTCATGAGTACTTTGCTGAGTACACCGATCGTTGCGTTCAGTGCCGCGGCGGAGAGGGCAAATATGATGCCTTTGCTGAAAGTAGATTGCATTGATGACGATCCCTGTCGCTGAATTGTCGTTCGATAGAATGCCGCCCTACATCGACGGCGCAAAGGTTGAGGATACGAAGATCCCCCCAACCCCACTATTTATTGTGACATAAGGGGCTAACGATTTTGTCGCCCCCAAGGGCGAAGTCAGAGAGCCTCGCCTTTGGCTATGCAATATGAGTTGACGAACGTTGCAGTGTGCTGCAAAGACTGACGTATATCCGGTTTGGCTATTCCATGTCTGTTGGCAAATTGCTCGACCGCTGCTGTATCAAAACGAGTGGTCTGGATAAAGTCCAAGGCTTCGGGTTTTGTATTCAAAAACCGCGCCACGGGAGGAATACTCAGTAGCAACTTCAGCAAACGGAGTGGAATGTAATGCTTGGGAGACTTTAAGCCCAAAGGTTGTGCCACCTGTACCAGGAATTCTCGCAAGTTGGGAGTTTGGTCATCCAGCGCCAGCAGTTCCTGGCCCACCATGGCAGGATCAAAAGCACAAACCGCCACCAGCTCAACCAGGTAATCCACGGTGACCAGTGGCAGCCAGTGCTCGGCGGTACCGGGCACTGCAGTCAGCTTTCCCTGCACAAGGTTGCGTATCAGCTCCACCAGCGGCTGACCTTCAAGGATATGCCCCGTGCGGCTGTGGCCACAAACCGTCGCGGGGTGGACAACGGTCATCTCCCCGCCCTTGGCGGACATGACCTCCAGGGTCGCAAAATGCGCCTCCAGCTTGCTCCCCTCGTAACCACCGACATGTCGGTAGACGGCAGGCCAATTCGTCAGCTCCGGATAACGAGGATCAATTCCGATGCGCTGCAGATGTTCATGATTTTTCAGCATGTAGCCGCCGATCATCACTAACCGGCTTTTTTGCTCAGCCGCCAACAGCGCCACGCGCTTTGCCCCTTCCACATTCACCGCACGAGAATGCTCCACTGAAAGCCCCCATGCGAAGTGGGCGCCCAGGTGGAATATGACTCTGGCACGCCTTAGCACTTCTCGGTCAGCAAGACTCAGCCCGAGGTTGTCCCGTTCCAGATCGCCAGCTACGGCAAATACCCGGGTTGCGCACCCTCCCAAATTATCGACTTGCTCCCGCAGTGCAGCTAGTCGCTCCGGGCGACGCATCAACACCCGAATGTTGTGACCTTTTGCACTCAGGTACGCCGCCAAATGTTGACCGATGAAGCCGGTACCCCCCGTGACAAAGCACTCCACGCTCATTTCCCTGTTCCTTGTTTAAGGTGAGAAATCAAGCGTAAACTATCGACCCAACTCTACAGTCAAGAGGTGTTTTCATGAAAATCGGTGAACTCGAAACCCGCAGCGGCGCCAGCCGCCATACGCTGCGTTACTACGAGCAAATCGGCCTGATCTCATCGCTGCGGCAAACTAACAACTATCGCGTTTACACAGCGCAAACTCTGCAGGATCTGGACTTTATCCAGCGCGCGCAAAGCATGGGGTTTTCCCTGGGGGAAATAGGCGAGATTCTGGATGCGCAGCGGAACAAGCTGATCGATTGTGCTGACGGCGCTAAGCTAATTGAAAAAAAGATGGCAGAAATCAAACAGAAAATCGCCAGCTTCCAAAGCATTTATCGATATCTGGATGAAGAGCGTGCAAACCTCGAAGCCAGTGCTGCCAAGCAACTTGAGCTTCAGCAGCGAAACAACGCTTCCAACTGAACTGTCAGCTTCTGGGAAACGGAAGCTGCAGCCTGCTTACCGTTTCAAGCCCATCGCTTACGCATGTTCTAAAACCTTGTGGCCAGGCCCTAGGGAAATTCTGAAAAAGACTTCCTGATTTTGGCAAAATTTCCGGACTTCCCCCGCCGAGCTTCCAGAGAGTTCCGATAGCGCTACCTCTCGCCCACCGTTCCAGTCAGAGGTTCGCCGAGCACAATCGATCACCACCCTTACACCATCCGGTCTTGTCTCCTGGCCGCCAAGAGCTGGCCCAGACAGCCCACTACCCGCACAAAAACCCCAGCAACGCTCGCATCACCCGTCCTTCCAAACTCACCGCATCCGTCTCCCCCCGCTCCCCCGCCGCATCGATCATGCCGTGGGCCATCGCCAGCAGGTCTTGCGCGGTCTGCAGTACATCGGCGCAGACCCACGGGGCTGACGGAAGGGTCAGCGCCGCTATCAGTTCGGTAAGAATGACGTTGGCCACGCGCTCATGGCGCTCTTGCAGCGGTAAGCGGCGCTCTTCGAAGTCGATGATTCTGGCCAGTTCCGGGCGCCGTAGCTGGTGGGCGACGGAGGCCTGGACCAGTGCGCGGATGCGTGCGAGGGCGTCGTCGTGTTGATGGACGTGCTGGACGTCATCGAGCAACTGAGTGGTTTCGCGTTCGATCAAGGCGACGGTCAGGGCGTCGCGGTTGGGGAAGTACTGGTACAGCGAGCCGATGCTTACGCCGGCGCGCTGCGCCACGGCGTTGGTGGAGCAGGCGGCGAGGCCGTCGGTTTCGAGAATGCGAGCAGCGGCTTCGAGAATGGTGTCGACGGTGTTGGCCGAACGGCGCTGGCTCGGGAGTTTGCGGGGGTTTAAGGGCGGTATTTCGCGGTGTTTGGTCATGATCGGGATGCGAGTTTTAAATATGAGTTATGACTCGTATTCTGGATTGGCTTTCCCCACTCTTCAACTACCAGGAATCATTATCATGGCTACGACATCACTGAGTGTTTTCATGTTGGTCAAGACCACCCAGGAATGGCTGGGGTTTTCAGTCGAGCATCGCTTTGAGCTGATGCGCACGCAGATGGAGCCGATTTTGCAAAAGCATGCGGCGCAGGTCTCGATGCGGTTTTTCGACATCGAGTTCTATTCGGCGCGGGTCACCGATCTGTGGTTGTGGGAAACCGACAGTCATCATGCGTATGAACTGCTGGTGGAGGATCTGCGGGAGACGCCGTTCTGGGATCGGTATTTCACCATCGTCGAGATTTTGCCGGGGGTGGAGAATGCCTATGCCAAGAATTATGATCAGGCACCGTTGTTGAGTGCGTAATGAAAATACCCCGACTCTACCCGCCAAGTTTTCCGATGAAGCAAATGACTTTCGCCGATGCCGAGTACGCCGGAAAACGCAAGCAGACCCGTAAAGAGTTGTTCCTGATCGAGCGGCGGCCAAGCGCGCGTTCGACGCCATGATGGGGATGAGCAAGATCGACATCGCAGCGATCGAAGCGGCGCTGGGGCGTTAGCCAACGCTGCTTGGGGCTGGGCGTTTGGATATGTCGATTCTGGCTGCTCCAGACGCCTCTCCCCGCGCAGTGAACAGGCGGTGCCCCTTATTCCGGCAGTCCCGCTTTGCGTAGACCGTCCACCAGCGTGGCGAGATTCTCCGGCCTGTGGATCGGTAGCCAATCAGAGATATTGCTGAGGCACAACGTAGGATCGAGCTTGCGCAAATGGTCCATCGCACGCTGCGCTTCGGCCATCCGTCCGGCAAGCGCATGGCTCGCTGCAAGGATGGCGACAGCCAACAGAAAATCGGGCAAATCCCGAAGTGCTTTCTCCGCCCATGACGACGCCGTATCAAAGCGCCCCACGAAGAGATTCGCGACTGCCATTCCGGCTTGCATTCTGTACAGCTCCGGGTCGAGGGGGCTGAACCGCATGGCGTGCGTAAAGTACTCGATGGCTGCATCGGTTTCGCCGTGCCAGAGCCTGAGGAACGCGCCGAGGAACCATGCGGCGGCGAGGTTCGGATTCAGCACGAGTGCCTTGTCCAGCAATGCAATGCCACCCCGCAGGTCACCGGCAAGATAGCCAAGCGTATGGCCGCTTCTGGTGAGAGCGACCGCATCGCCCTTGTCCAACTCCACTGCCCGGCGAGCGAGTCGGATACCCTCCGCGACCTCCCGCGGGTGATCAGTCATCCAGCGATTGGCTTTGCGCCAACTATGACACCAGGCCGCCATCGCATAGGCCGATGCAAAATCCGGGTCGCACTCTATGGCCCTATGGAAGAGCGGCAGCGCCTGGTCGATGGCCTCCCGGGTGCCATGATGAAGCTTGGCCATTGCGCGCAGATAGTAATCGTAGGCGTCGAGGCTTTCGGTGGGCGTGTGCCTCGCACGTTCGATCTCTGCCCGCTCAAGCTGTGGTGCGATTGCGCCGACCACGCTTTCGGTGATCTGGTCCTGCAGTTCGAAAATGTCCCCCAGCACACCTTCGAAACGGCCTGCCCAATGGTGAGCCCCGGTTGTCGCATCGATCAGCTGGGCCGTGATGCGCACGCGATTGTTGGCTTTGCGCCAACTGCCCTCCAGCACATAGCGAACGCCCAGTTCGCGACCGACTTGTTTCACGTCCACCGTACGGGTCTTGTAGGTAAAGCTCGAGTTGCGCGCGACGACAAACAGCCAGCGATACTGCGACAGCGCCGCGATGATGTCCCCTACCACGCCGTCGGCCAGGTAGTCCTGCTCTTCGTCCCCGCTCAAGTTCACGAACGGCAAGACGGCGATGGACGGTTTGGCCGGCAGCGCCGGCTCGGATGCAGAGGCTTGAACCGAGGGGGCGGATTCGGTGCCTGGAAGGCCAACGCAATCCAGCGACTTGACCTCGGCGACGAACCGGAATCCCTTGCGGGCCACCGTTCGAATCACACGCTGCTGCTGACCGTTGTCACCGACCGCCTTGCGCACCGCATTGATATGACTGGCCAGGGTCGACTCGGAGACGATACGTCCGACCCATATCGCATTGATCAGGTCGTCCCTGCTGACGACGTGCTCGCGGTTCTGCGCCAGGTAAACCAGCAGGTCGAAAACCTGGGGCGCAGTGGCAACGACCTGGGAGGCCCGAAGGAGTTCTCGCCGGTCCAGGTCGAGCACGCAGTCATCAAACACCAATAGCATTCAGGGCTCCTGTCCCGTACTCACGCGCCGGGCACATGCCCGTGGTTACCGGCCGACGATTGGCGGCCGGGTGACGTGATTTATAACACGGGTTCCTGGACAAATAGCCAAGCCAAATTCAATGGAAACCCAAGGCTCCGACAAAGTATCGCGCCCGGCTGGCGAGCATGCTCCCTACATCGATCACTGCAACGAATTTGATCGACACCCAACCGAGGAGCGGGACATGAAAATTGTCGTTATTGGCGGTAGCGGACTGATCGGGTCAAACATTGTCAGCAGGCTACGTCTCTATGGACACGAGACGGTGGCGGCCTCGCCACGTACGGGCGTGAACACCCTCACCGGCGAGGGGCTGGCCGAAGCGCTTGCCGGTGCCCAGGTCGTCGTCGATGTGGCGAACTCCCCCTCATTTGAAGACCGGGCCGTCATGGAGTTCTTTCAAACGTCCGGTCGAAACCTGCTTGCAGCCGAAGCGGCCGCTGGGGTGGAGCACCATGTCGCGCTCTCTGTCGTAGGCCCCGATCGTCTTCCGCAAAGCGGTTACTTCCGGGCAAAAGTCGCCCAGGAAGAGCTGATCAAGGCGTCGAAGATTCCCTACACCATCTTGCGTTCGACGCAGTTCTTCGAGTTCATCGAAGGCATTGTCAATTCGGGTGCCGACGGCGACACGATTCGCCTCTCGCCTGCCCTTATCCAGCCCATCGCATCGGATGACGTCTCGGCGGTGCTGGCCGATCTTGCGGTCGGGGCACCGGTCAATGGCATCGTCGAAGTGGGCGGACCGGATCGTTTCCCTCTCGATGAACTGGCGCGCAAGTTTCTTGCCGCGCACCACGACAAACGGCAGGTCATCGCCGACGTGCATGCGCGCTACTTCGGCGATGAGTTGAATGATCGATCCCTGGTCGCGGGCGACGACGCGCACATCGGTCCGACACGCTTCCTGAACTGGCTCAGCCGCACATCGGCTTAAAGACCGCGCCAGTCAGCCAGGCAGGACGCTATCGAATCTCCACCTACGTATTTCTCACACAGAGGATTCACCATGACCCAGCGCATCGATTACCAGAAGCAATCCCCCGAGCTGTTCAAGAAGTTCGTCGAGTTCAGCCTTGCCTTCAAGCAATGCGCCATCGAGGAGTCGCTGCGCGATCTCGTGGATATCAGGGCATCGCAACTCAACGGCTGCGCCTTCTGCGTGGACATGCACGTGAAGGAAGCCACGATCCATGGCGAGCGGCCGCTCAGGATCCACCATGTCGCCATCTGGCGTGAGTCAACGCTGTTCAGCCCACGCGAACGCGCGGCCTTGGCATGGACCGAAATCCTCACCCAGATTCCCGCCCATGGCGTGCCTGATGAGCTCTATGAGCGTGTTCGTATACAACTGTCCGAGAAAGAGATATCGGACCTGACCTTCCTGATCATGTCGATCAATGCCTGGAATCGCATCAACGTGGGCTTCCAGGTCGTGCCCGGCTCGTACGACAAGGCATTCGGCGTAGACAAGTCCGGCCTGTCCTGATCAGGCATCGGCACACAGGCGCAGCCCCGCCAGGGTGCTGCGCCATCTACTAATCGACAACGAGGAACACGCCATGTCCATTTTCAGAACCTTCGCCATAGGACTCCTGTTGACCACCGGCACCGCCGGCGCGCAGGAGGCATTGCCACCGGCGCAGGTAACACCGCTGATGACCAAAGCACTGGCGGACTATCCCGATAAGGAGGCGGTGATGATCACGGTGGAGTTTCCACCGGGTGGAGGCGATCCCGTGCATCGGCACAATGCACACGGATTCATCTATGTGCTGGAGGGTTCGATTGTGATGGGCGTGCGCGGCGGCGAATCCGTCACGCTGACACCGGGCCAGACCTTCTACGAAGGCCCGGACGACGTCCACACGGTCGGGCGCAACGCCAGCCTCACCAAACCCGCCAAGTTTCTGGTCGTCCTGTTGAAGGACAAGAGCAAGCCCATTTTTACTCCGGTGCACTGACAGCACCGCCCGCACACGCGGCCAGCTGCGTGCTCGGTGACGCCCTACTCGGCCGACATCATCCGTTCAACGATATCGGCCTGGGGCGCTCCCTTCCTCGACAGGACGCTGCAATGACTTCTCAACGGCTGCTTTCACAATTACGGCAGTGCGCAATCGCAACCCTAGGGGCAGTTTCGCTGGCCGGCTGCATGGTCGGCCCCGACTTCGTGAAGCCTGAAAACGGTCTTCACCAAACGGTGCTAGCGCCCAGACAGGACTACCCAAGCGCCGCCCTGACTTCCGACGCCGCAGTGCCCTCCCAGTGGTGGTTGTTGTTCAACGACGCCGTGCTCGCCGAGCTGCAATCACGTGCGCAGGCTGACAACCTTGATCTGCTCATAGCCTCCGAACGCATTGAACAAAGCCGGGCGCAACTGGGCATCGCCTCCTCGCAGTTGCTGCCCAGCGTGGCGGCCAATGCCAGCTACACGCGTGAGGGGCTCAGCGAACATGGCAAGTTCGCCGCCCTGGGAGCGCCTACTGCCCCCGATAATTTCTGGCAGCTTGGATTCGATGCCAGTTGGGAGCTCGATCTGTGGGGCCGTGCCCAACGCACGCGCGAAGGTGCTGCAGCGACCCTGGAGGCCACGGTGTATGACCGCGAAGCGGCACGGGTGGCTTTGTCCGCCGAAGTGGCGCGCACCTATTTGCAGTTGCGCGGAACGCAGGCACAACTGGACATCGCGCAGCAAAATCTGAGGATTGCCGAACGCACCCTCGGCCTGGCCGAAAGCCGCGAGCGTAACGGCGTCGCGACGCGCTTCGAAACCTCGTCCGCTCGCGCGCAATTGGCGACGATCAAAGCCTTGGTTCCCGAACTGACCCAGCGCCGCAATGCCCTGATGAATGCCCTGGCGTTGTTAATGGGAGAACAGCCACGCACACTCGATGCGCAACTGCGTCAAGCCATGCCCTTGCCTTCGCTGCCGACCCGCGTACCGGTCGGCGTCCCTTCGGAATTGGCTCACCGGCGACCCGACATCCTGCGCGCCGAAGCCCAGCTGCATGCCGCGACAGCCGCCATCGGTGTGGCCAAGGCTGATTTCTACCCGCGTATCGGCTTGAAAGGAAAAGTCGGCGTGGAAGCTTTTGAAAGCGGCGATCTCGCGAGTTGGGACTCGCGCTTCTTTTCCGTCGGCCCGACGGTTTACCTTCCGATCTTCCAGGGAGGGCGGTTAACGCAGCGTCTGGCCCTGAACGAATCACGGCAAAAAACCGCCGCGCTGGCTTATCGGCAAACGGTATTGCGAGCCTGGCATGAAGTGGACAACGCCCTGGATGCCTGGGCTGCCCAACAACGCCGGCACGCTGAATTGCTGGATTCGTATGAACAGAACAAGCAAGCACTGCAGTCTGCCGAACGCGGCTATCAGCAAGGCGCTACGGACTATCTGAGCGTACTGACCGCGCAGCTCAATGTGCTTGCCAGCCAAACCAGTCTCAACGACAGCGCGACCAACGCCACGCTCACCGTGGTCAACCTCTACAAGTCGCTGGGTGGCGGTTGGGACCCGCAGGCTGGTATCGATCATCCGACGGCACCTTCATCGGTTGCCCTCGCGTCTCCGGTTGTTTCACCTTCGAAGGCCGACCAATGAACGGAGTCGCATTGTCGCCAGCGGACGTCCCTGCTACCGCAACGCCCGGGGCCAAGCCCTCGATACGCCCAATGGCAGGTCTCGTCGGGATTTTCATCGCAGCCATGATGGCGGGTTTGAACACCCGCGTCGGCGCATTGGCGTTGGCGGATGTACGCGGCGCACTCGGTTTTGGCCTCGACGATGCCTCCTGGCTGACCACCGCGTACAGTGCCGGGGAATTGATTGCCATGCCCTTTGCGGCGTGGTTCGCCATTACGCTATCGCTGCGGCGCTTCGAACTGTGGATGCTCGGCAGTTGTGCGCTGTTGGCGGTGATCCTGCCCTTCATCCACGATCTGAACCTGCTGCTGACCTTGCGGTTTGTGCAAGGCATTGCCTGCGGCACGACGATTCCGCTGCTGATGATGGCGGCGCTGAAATTCCTGCCAGCGCCCATCCGGCTGTATGGGCTGGCGTTGTATGCGATGACCGCGACCTTCGCGCCCAATCTCTCGATCTGGCTGGCCGGGTACTGGACGGATGGGCTGTTCGACTGGCGCTGGGTGTACTGGCAGATCATTCCCCTGACCCTCATCGCCGGATTGTTGATCGGGTGGGGACTGCCTCGGGAGCCCATTCAGATCCCGCGCTTTGGGCAGGCCAATTGGTCCGGCATGGCTTGCGGTGTGCCCGCGCTCGGCTTGATCACCGTTGCACTGGATCAAGGCGTACGGCTGGACTGGTTTCATTCGCCCTTGATCACCTTATCGCTGGTGGCCGGGCTGGCCCTGCTGGCCGTCTACCTGCTGACCGAGTGGTATCACCCCTCACCGTTCATCAAATTGCAGATTCTCGGCCGCCGCAACCTGGGGCTGGGCTGCATTCTGTTCGTCTGCCTGTTGGTGGTGCTGATGTCCAGCTCACTCTTGCCGGCCAGTTATCTCGGCCCTTTGCAGAACTACCGGCCCCTGCAAATGGCATCGATCGGTTTGATCGTCGCCTTGCCGCAATTGGTCCTGGGGCCAGTCGTGGCGCTGCTGCTGTATCAGAAGTGGATCGATGCGCGCATCGTGTTCACGTTGGGGTTGTTGTTGATCGCACTGGCATGCTTTTACGGCGCGCAATTGACCTCCGACTGGAACCGCGAGCAGTTCGTCGTGGTGCAAACGCTGCAAGCGTTCGGCCAGCCAATGGCGGTGGTATCGATGCTGTTTCTGGTCACCAGCGTTGTGCAGCCCCCCGAAGGACCTTATGTGTCCGGCACCATCAACACCCTGCGCGCCTTCGGTTCACTGGCCGGTGCGGCAGTGGTCGGACAGCTGATGACCGTGCGCGGTCGTTTCCATGGGGAAATGCTGCTGGACCATGCGGCCCTGGCAGATAACGCCCTGGCGCTTGAGCCGTCCCAATTGATGGACCTCATCGGGCAGCAGTCGCTGGTGCTGTCGATCGCCGACGCCTATCGCGTGCTGGGCATTCTGGCGCTGGTATTGATTCCTCTGGTGCTGCGGCTGACCTACATCCCCGCACCCGACGTGCGTGTGGCCTCGCCCTCTTCCTCTCCTTCATCTTCCTCACACGGATAACCCATCATGGCCTTGCCAAAGAAAGCCAGGATCATCAGCGCGGTGCTACTGCTTGCAGTGGCGATCGGCGGTGTTCTCTATCTCAATCGCCCCGAATCCAGCGCATCGACCCAGTCCACGGATGATGCCTACGTCCACGCCGACTTCACCACGGTCGCACCGCAGGTGTCGGGAACGGTCGACTCAGTGATGGTCGAAGACAACCAGCTGGTCAAGAAAGGCGATCTGCTTGCGATCATTGACGACCGTGATTTCGTTGCGGCCCTGAACGCGGCGAAGGCCGAGGTCGCCAGTGCCCGGGCCGGCATCGCCAGCCTGCAAGCGCACCTGATTCAGCAGGAAACCGCCATCCGCCAGGCCCAAGCGGCCGTTGCCGCAGACGACGCTGCGCTCAAGCTGGCCAGCGTCAATCAGACCCGTTATCGCAACCTGGCCACCGACGGCTCGGGAACGGTGCAAGCGCGGCAACAGGCCGAAGCGCAATTGAGCATTCAACAGGCCCGTGGGGAAACGAGCCAGGCAGGTTTACAGGCCGCTCGGCAGCAAGTGGATATCCTGAAAGCTGATCTGGAGAAAGCCAGGGCGGCTCTTGCTCACGCGCAAGCCGCACAAGCCACCGCAGAGCTGAAACTTTCCTATACCCGCATCACGGCGCCAATCGGCGGCACGATCGGGCAGAAATCGGTGCGTATCGGTGCTTTCGTCAATGCCGGAAAACCCTTGCTGGCGATTGTTCCGCTCGATGCCGTCTATGTCACGGCCAACTACAGGGAGACGCAACTGGCGCGCGTACAAAAGGGTCAAGCAGTGGATATCGAGGTGGATGCCTTGCCGGGCGAGACGCTGCAAGGAACGGTGGACAGCCTGGGGCCGGCCAGCGGAGTCACCTACTCCGCCGTCGCGCCGCACAACGCCACCGGCAACTTCACGAAGATCGTCCAGCGCTTGCCTGTACGCATTCGTATCGATCCCGATCAGCCCGCGGCGGCGAAGCTGCGAGTCGGCATGTCCGTGACACCGAAAATCCGTATCCGGTGATATGACGCCGGTGTGTCTTACAATGCTCCAAAAGCTACTCCCAAGAATGAGAATGACCTTGCAGAGCCTAACCCCGATACCCGCCCTCACCGCCCGCGAAGTCTGCCAACGCCTGCGAGACGCCGCCCTGGAAGTCCTCCCGTTGCGGCGCCTCCACGAACCGTGTGAACCCGGTCAGGTACAGGTCGATATCGAAGGCTGGCGTCTGACCCTCGACTTCGACGGCAACCGCTTGCACCACTGCCAACACTGCCGGAGTCCGGACGGTCGCGAGGGAACACTCCAGGCCTGGCGTTACGGCACTGACCCGGTCAGTTTACTGAGCACCTGGGAGTTGGCGCAGGTTGAGCGACTATTGAGATAGCGACGACCCGTCCACCGGCGAGGAGCGAGTTGGAATATTGGCCGTAACGTACTGGATCACCTCTTCAAGCGTGTCTATGTCTGGAGCATTGCTCACTAACGCTTGCGGGCGGCACCATGGGTAATCCAGATGCGATAGCCACTCCATGATGCAGTGCAGATCAGCCGCTGGCAGGGTTTTCATGTGCTCGATGGTGATAGTGAGCCTCTGGACAAGTCCCGACTCGGGGCTGAACTGCCATTCATACAGACCGCAACCGACCCGGGCGTCGCCGGAGTGCTTGTCGGACATGCCGACCAGCCATTTGCACTGGAATGTTTTGGCCTGCGGTTCAGGTGGGTGTCCCAGGCAGAAGGTATAGACGTTTTCGAAGGTCTGGCCGAACCGCCTGACCAGCACATCACCGATAGGCCCAAGGCCTTCGACGTGGGGTGGAAACGAGATGGATCCGGTGTGCACGACCATGTCCAGGATCGCGTCCGGCGCAAAGGCCTGGTCTAACAAATGTGGACGGTTGCCGTCCTTGGCTTTGATGTACTGTCGAATCGATAGTTGAGCAGTGTTCATTGTGTGTCCGTCGCATCCATTCTGGGTTGAAAGCCGCCTCATACGAGGCTCACATGACTCGCCTTTACAAAGCACTATTCCATAAGTCCCCCAAAATAGGAAAAAGGCAGCGATGGTTACTTTCTGGCAAAGGGACTCAGCCTCATGATGCGTCGTGTCGGCTTATTGCTCATCGGGACTCTCGGACTGGCACTGATCCTGCCTTGGGCTGCCTATTGGGTCGGTCTGAGCAGAATATCGCAGTATCCTTCGCCCCCCTCTCAAGCTATATCCACTGCGCAGCGTGAGTGGGTATGGAGCCTGGCCAAAGGCTCAGGCGAGCCGGTAATAGTGCAGTTGAGCCCGTACTCATATCTGTACGACCTTTTCATTTTGAAAGGTAACAACGATAGGAATATGCAGGTCGCCTGGTGGGCGGCCTCTGAACACTTGATCAAACAGGACTCAACACAGCGAATGCTGTGGTGGCACCTGTCCGGCGCGGCTCTGACTATATGGTTAACCAGAAACTGGACAGATCAGCAGATAACAGCAGCGGCTTTCGTCGCCCTTCAGCAGCGGGGCGAGGTATATGGTGGTCACTAGCCAACAAAGCATTGGCCAGAAGCGATATCAACGGTGCGGCTAGCAGCTGGTTGTTTGACCCGCATCAATCCTGTTGACGCGCCCGTTGTCCGACCGTGTCCACAGCCAGTTATACACGTCGTATCCGCCTTCGCACTTGCCTTGCTTTCTGCCCTGGAAGTCGAAAGTCCGCCATGCGCCATTCTGATGTGAAGGTATCCCGAGCACTCTTTGAATATCTATATCTGTAGAACCTGGCCATAGGTGATTGGCAAATGACACAGGATGCAACTGTGCCGGTAACGCAGGACAGTCACTGCTCGGCCGTGCAGTCTTGAGTTTTTCGGCGACAACACTGGTCACATAGTGGCTGTCCCCGCCCATCTCGGCATTCGAGATGATCCATATCCGCACGCCGACACTTGGCTGGCTGAAGCACAACCAATACACACTTGCACCTGCATCGCCTCGATGTGCGAGGGTGCCAACGGAAGCTTCGCTCATCACCTGCGCTAGCGTTGTTTTCTCGAATTGAATGACGAACGCCCCAAGCGTAGCGCCTTGCGAAGGGGCCTCCTTCAGAGTGGCCGGCCATTCGATCACATCGAATGGGCCCATGGGCGGTGGAACAGCGGCTGTCGCGCTACAGGCGATGCTGAACGATCCGAAAAATAGCGATGACCGATTCATTGCGCGCCTCCGTTTGACTACCAACACCTCAGATCTTAGTCAACGCGATGAATTTCTGCCCTTCGCGACCGGCTGCAAACGGCCCAGAGTGTGTAAAAACGCTTCACCAAAATTGAAGTGCTCGCGTCTACGTTAAATCTGAAATTTATCGGCACGTCAGCAGATGTGGATTTTGCGTAGAAGCGCGATTTTCAGTCCGGTTCTGAGTACCTGTCGCGCTCAAAAACGTTTTTACACAGCCTCGGCCAAAAGCAGCCCTTCACTTCGCTATTCAACTATCTCCAGAGCGTGAGAAATTACCAGTCCTTCATTTCCTATCAAAGGCATGTCATGACCGACACCTGACTCTCTCGAATCTTCTAGGCGCATGGAATGGGAATGGCGATACAGGGCTAATGCAGCGTTGCATGGAGGCCTGGGACACTCATCTACAGAGTTTGAATGATCTTGTGGTCGCTATTTTTTCGAATCAGAACATCGCGATCTGCTTATCGAGGTACAGCGCCGCCTGAAAGGACAGGAACGAGATGGAGCCGAGTACTTCGACGGCCAGCTTCTTGAAGCTATCGAATGCGTGCAATTCCGGGAGTAGTTTCATCCGGCGGGTTATTGTGCCCGACACTGCATTTCAGGCTTGGGGCACTTTCTATCCTCCGTGGCAGGCAGAAAAAGCCACTCGGAACAGCATTGACTCTCAAGAAACCCCCATGCCTGCCGAAAATAGGTACTGACATAGCTGACCTCCAGCACAATTTTTCGTGATCCACAGTGTTCGCGACTGCTTGCTGCCTCAACGGCTTTATCCGAGGCTGTGCCAGGGGCTGGTACTGTAGTGCTTTTCCAGTACTTATTAATTACATATGCGGAAATTATGCAGAACACAATCTTAGCTTGGCCTTACAACTTGATGGCGCTAATTTTTGGTGGCGTTATCATTTATTCATTGCTGCATTTTGGCACTAATAAAGAAATCGATATTTCCTTGTTAAAGGACGGCAAGTATTTTGCTTTTCGCGAAAAAGCCGGGAAGGAAAAATACAATACGACTATTTATGTAAAATCCTCCAAAAAAGTTGTAGAGATCAACGGCGTGGTGGATGGACTGGGGATAAACCAGCCTGGTCAACTTGTAGAATTTAAGTCAACCGACAAGGATTGTTTGGGTATAAAATTCAATATGATTTACATGCAATCGGTCGCCCAAATTATGGTGGTAGAGCCGTTACCGGCTGCATGTCGGATGTACGGAAATTTAAAGGATGCAGATTCGTTGGCCAAAATAGACCAGTAATCGCCGCGATTAAACTCAATCTGACATAGGCCCAAAACGATCAAAAGGGGGGGGCTGAATGGAACTGCCCCTTCTCCGTGGCCGTTTCTCCACCTTTTTCTTAGGCGTACAGTTATCGTCATCATTCATGACAGGCAGCATTCGGCCAAAAAGCGGTCTGTGGAGCGCGCCTCGTAATTCCAGGGCCACTCACAATTTTGACTCGATACGACTGACTCATTCGGGCCGGTAGCGGTAACGACTTTCCGGCGCAGAATCATCATTCCCGCAGGTACAAGGCGAGTTGCACTGCGGCTCGCGGATGGCCGCCGGCCACCCGCGAGCCAGTGCCATCAAGCCAGCAGCTTAAGCTCGTCTTTACCGTACTTGAGCGATTTCTCGTCTGGAATCATCAGGCCAGTGTGCTCGTTGCGCCCCTGCAGGATGAAGCGGGCGTTCGGGGTGCCCAACTGGGTAGCGGCCTGCTGGCTGTCGGCGCCGATCTCACCCTTCTTCATGCGGTTGACGATCACCCCCACCGCCGTATCGTTGAAGTCGCGCAGCATCCAGGCATCGCCATCGCTGTCGCCAGCCACCAACACCGGGCCATAGCCCTTCTGTTTAACCAGCACGTTCTTGATGCCAACGGTCTTGCCCGGCCCGTAGTTGAAGTGCCAGTCCGGCTGATAGCGAGTGGTGTACTTGCCGCCTTCCATCGCCATGCGCAGGCCGATCACGTTCTCAGGCGGAACGTCGTATCCGTAATGAGGATTGCCCGCGAACACGCGTACCACATCGTCGATCGAGGCGGTGCTGACATAGACATCGATGCCGTTGGCACGCAGCGTGTGCATCAGGCCGCGGATTTCCTCATGGATGCGGATGCCATGGAAGTGCGTATCCGCCACCACCCCGGCCTTGCCCGGCAACGTGCGTGAGCTCTCGTACTTGACCTTGCGCAGTGCGTCGCCGATGGCGTAGTTGTTGGAAGCCTCGGCCATCGCCTGCAACTCAGCCGTGGTCATGTTCTTGTAGAAATACAGAATCCACTTATAGCCGATCTCCACCGGGTAACTGTCGCAGATCGCGTCGTACATAAAGTAGAGCTTGGCGAGAAAATCCTTGTACTGCTCGCTGGCCTGAATCTCTTCCAGGCTCTTGTCGCCGGCGAGCCCCTTGTAGTTGGCGTGCAACCAGCGGTAATCCGCTTCTACGTCGCTGGCGATGTCTTCCATCTTGACCGGCTTGCCGTCCACCGTGGTGTAGTCCTTCATGAACGCGCCGTTCGGCACGTCCTGACGCACCACCTCAGCGAACTCATCGGGCGTCAGCTTGTACTGCAGATGATTGATCTGGTAGACCAGCAGCGCTTCTTCGCAGTCGTTCATGATGCAGGTGTTGTCCCAGTCGAACACCGCGTACGGGCGCTGGTCAGGGCGGTAGGACGCGCTCTTGACGCCGTGCTCATCGATCACCGCCTGCAGACGCTTTTGGTTGAGCGGCGACCAGCGCGCCGGGTCCAGCGCACTTGGTGTGGCCGGGGGCGTGGCGGCTTGCGTTATGCGGGACGACAACAACAGCGGACTGACAACGGAAACGGTGGCGAGGGTGTTCAGAAACTGGCGACGCTGCATGGCATAGCTCCTACTTCTAAATGAGAGGTTACAACCGAGGCGATGGCGAAAGCGTGTTTCGAAATGCGGACGAGGGGAAGAAACCGTCCGGCCACGAGGCTAGCTCCAAATACACAAAAAAACAATAATGCCTCAATATCACACAAACATGACGCGCAGGCTGCGCCAACCCAATGATCACGAGGCCGCGCCAAACTTGACAGCGACTGACGCCTCTCCACAATGCGTGCTCGGACAGCGACTCGAACAGCAGGGACACCCGGTATGTGGCAAGAAGAGCGTTACCAGCGGATCCGCGCACTACTATCGACTTTGCAGCGCGTCACCACCGACCGCATCGTCACGGAGCTGAACGTTTCACGCGAGACGGTGCGACGCGACCTGGTCGCTCTGGAGGAACAGGGAGAGTTGAAGCGGATACACGGCGGCGCCATCCGCGTTGAGGACGAAGCGCCCATCGCCGAGCGGGCGAACATCAACGTCAAATTCAAGCGTGACCTCGCGCGCGCAGCGGTCAGTCTGCTGTCGCACGGACAGACTGTGTTTATCGACGCGGGCACCACCACCGTCATCCTCGCCGAAGAGCTGGCCAAGCTGGGAGGGCTGACCGTGATCACCAACTCGTTCAACGTGGCGTTGCAATTGCGTAATCCCGCTGTGCCAGGCGGCCAGCACAACGAGGTGATCGTACTGGGCGGTTCGCTCGGCGACCGTGCTCCCGCTACGGTTGGCGGCACCACGGTGGCGGAAATTGGCCGCTATCGGGCCGACCTCGCGCTGTTATCGCCCGTCGGCATCGACGCCCAGCGCGGTGCCAGCAACTACGACCACCGCGAAGCCGAAGTGGCGCGCGCCATGGCCGACAATGCCGAAGGCGTGGTCATCCTCGCCGACTACAGCAAGATCGGCGTGGAGAGCCGCGTCGCTTTCTGCCCGCCAGAACGCATCGACGTGCTCATCACCAACCACAAGGCCAGTACCGAAGCGGCGTTCGCCGCACTGAACGCCAAGCTCAAACGTATTGTCCTGGTGTAGCAGTGGCTCGGCGGTTGCAACAGGCATTGACGCAGCGTGATGCTCCAGTGCGGCGCAACCGGGTAGATCTTGCACGACGCGACTCCGGAGCCCTCCATAACAGCCTCCCGACCTAACGTAGCCGCCAATGCTAACAGTGCTAAATGACTTCTTACGATAGCCCGCAGCCTAGATCTGGCCGCCAGCTCCATCCGTACTGCTAGATGCCTTTGGCGCGTTTAGGTTTGTGGGATGCTAACCACTCTTTCTGCTCAGCGTCTATGAAGCTGCCGAAGACGCGAAACATAGACGTCAGGTATGGCCACTTCTCCTTTGAATCAGGAACGCGTAGCAGCCAAAAAAATGGCCCGCATGCGGGCGGGCCAAATGGGAATTCTTCAAAGGAGCAGGGGTAATCTGCGCTCCATTATGTGAGCACTGCGTGAAAAGCATGTCGCCGAAACGAAAGCATTCGGTCGAAGCAAACACACTACTTTTGCTGATGCAGGTATTTCTGAATTGCATCAATTTCAAGTTTGCTTGGCTTTACACCGCTGTCAGATTTGAAGCTAGCGCTAGCCCAATGCGGCATTGGCGCCTTCAGAGGCTTCCCATGGTCGTCGATACCGCTCAGCACTGCTCGCTCAAATACTTTTGATTTCCATTCACTGGAATCTCCGGCCAGCTTAGGTGCCGATCCTCCCGTGCCTCGAGGCCCGTGACAAACAACGCAGTTATCTTGAAAAAGTGTTTCTCCATCTGGCGGTGATGCTATTGCCGATGAGCAGGTGAGTAGGGTTATGAACGTCAGAAATGCGCATTTCATTTTAGGCTCCTGGCGACCCAACGATGCCGTGAGCTGCTTAGGGGCGCTAAGTGAGAGCGTAGCAGGAGGCGAATGGCGATGGGCGAGAGGACTTCAGGTAGCGAATCCCGACACTGGGCCGGACTGCTTTCTCATGCGTGCTGGATCAGCTTGATCCGCCGCTGGACTGCGGTAAGCGACTCGCCAGCCTCCTTGACGGCTGATCTTATCTCATTCTTGGAATCCACAATTTTTTTGTGCCCAGTACTTAAGCTCGCTACCGTCCTTAACGTGAACTCTGATCTCGTCTGTGCCGCAAATGTGTTTGCGCTGCTCCATAGGGCTCTCCGTGTCTTGTTCATGATGTGAGGCGATTAAAGGATTTTAGGTATTCGGCGCGAGTACGCGCCGCTTAGCTATCCAGTCGTGCAGATATGCAGAAAAAGCGCCCCATTTGGGGCGCTGGAGTTTTAGCGATTGACTGCTTCTGGCCGATTCTGTTGAAAAAGTCGGCCATGGTTTGCGTATCAGAAAAGTACGCGTCCGAGATTGAAATCTTTACTTTTTGCAGTGGCTTCCGGACTCAGATTTCACGTAGCAGCGTGCAAAAAAGGTGTTTTCACCAGTCAATGATCAGGCAGTTTGGGCAGACCGACTTTTTCAACAGAATCGGTCGTTTACTGCCCTTGGCGACAGGCAACAATCGGCCCAACAGCAGCCAGTCAATGAAGCAGTAGCCTGCGACCGCTATCAATCACAATTCAATGCCGCTGAGACAACTCAAAAGCTTGCTCAAGGAGCACCAAAGCGGACGAGCGCAGCCTCGATAAATCGTCGGAGTTTGGCAGTTCTCTGACGATTGGCCGTGTAGAGCAAATGCATTTGTCGGCTCGGTGCTTCGTAATCAGCTAACAGTCGAACCAACTCACCGCTGCGCAACGCGGGCTCAAGAAAGTCTTCGGGACCAAGGACAATCCCGAACCCGTCCAGCGCTGCCGACAGCAGTGCTTTGCTCTCGTTGACCTGCAATCGACTGACGACTTGTACCCGTTCAACTGCGGAGCCTTTGCAGAATACCCATTCGCGGTCGGCCGGCCGGGACCAATAGGCATACCCCAGACACTCATGGTTCTTCAGATCATCCGGTATTTGCGGCACTCCGCGGTCGGTCAAGTAGCTCGGTGCCGCACAGGCTACCAACCGATAAGGTGCCAACGGCCTGGCGGTCAAACTGGACGCGGTCAACGGGCCAATTCTGAAAGTCACTTCATAACCCTCCTCCACCAGATCGACGAAGCGATCGGTCAAATGCAGATCGATTTCGACTTCCGGGTGTTGACGCAAAAACTCCGTCACAAAAGGCATGAGGCTATAGGAACCGAACGTGACGGGAGCGCTGATTTTCAGTTTGCCGCGCGGGGTGTCGTTCATGATCTGCGCCAGGGAGTCGGCAGCCTGAGCTTCGCTCAAAATGTGCTTACAGCGTTCGTAGTAAGCGCTGCCCAACTCAGTCAGGCTCTGGCGTCGGGTGGTCCGGTTCAGCAGCCGCGCACCTAGCCTCTGCTCAAGCGCGGCAACATGCTTGGCCACCATCTGCGCCGACAGGCCCAATCGCTCGGCAGCACTGGCATAGGAGCCGGATTCCGCCGCCATCACAAACGCTCCCATGCTCGTCAGACGGTCCATCATTCGACACTCCTGGTAACGAGACTAAGTAGCCGATGATTATTTATCTGCTATTGGTTGGCAATCATCATGGTTTCTTCTTACTTAACCAGCGGAGCAAGGACATGCGTATCGGCATTATTGGGGCAGGCTTCATCGGACGTGCAGTGGCGCAATTGGTCATCGCCGCGGGACACGAGGCGATGCTCAGTAATTCACGTGGGCCACAGACCATGAGCAGCGTGCGCAGTGGCATTCCTGGCAGTCAGGTCGGCACTATCGAGGACGCAGCACAATTTGGCGAAGTTGTACTCGTGGCAATTCCTCTTGAGCATTACCGAAGCGTGCCGGCCAAGTGGCTAGAGGGCAAAACCGTGCTGGATGCCAATAATTACTACCCGGAGCGCGACGGTCACATTGCCGCTCTCGACCGATTCGAAACCACCACCAGCCGCTTGCTCGCCGAGCACCTGCCCCACTCCAGCGTGGTCAAGGTGTTCAATGCAATCCTCGCCCAGGACCTGGTGCAGGACACGCGCCCGAAAGCAGCGCCCGACCGACGCGCACTGCCGATCGCGGCGGATGATCCGGCGGCGAAAGCGCTGGTGATCAAGTTACTGGACGAGATTGGATTCGACGCGGTAGATGCGGGCAGTCTTGATGAAAGCTGGCGATTCGAACGGGCTAAACCCGCCTACTGCATACCGCTGGATAAAGAGGGGCTGAAGGTTGCCTTGGCTGCGGCCCATCGGCAGGTCGAATTGCCCGAGGGATCGTGGCGTCGCTGAATAGCCCACAACCTGCTGGATCGAGAGAAGACTCGAAGCTGACTGCGGACAGTGTCAGCTTTAGGTCGACTCCGACCTATGGCGGCCGGCAACAGTCGACCCAATAGGGTTGTCCACAACGCCCCATCAATTGGGCCGCAAGCGGCCGCCCTTAACGATGTGGGTGTACAGTCAAAGACACCAGTTTGAGCACAATGGGGCGAACGACGAGTATGCACAGGAATGCCACTGGCATGGCCAATTTATAGGCGTGCAGCGCATTACTTAGGTAATCATTCTCAATACCGGAATTTGCCGCAGTGATCACGAATGACATCAAGAGCGCCATGATGGTGGCCATATACAGTGCGAAAACATAAGGCGTAGCGCGAACCGAGAGCTTGCGTTGGTTGAAAAATAGAGCTTTAGAGGATGTTTTTGGATTCATATCAGACCTTTTTGATCTTCGATTGGTAGGTGACGAACACCATAGCAAGATCAAAAATTAGCAACTAGACGGCTAGCAGTGGTTGCTTTATAAACAAAATCTTATGAATGACTCTTCTCGCTGGAACAAAGATGAACCTGTTAGGGGCGATTGCTAGCTTTATCAAGGTGGTTGAAGCGGGCTCCATCGTGGGCGCGGCCAAAACCCTGGGCGTCAGTGCGGCAGCCATTAGCCAGACCCTATATCGCTTGGAAACCCACCTGGGTACGCGCCTTCTCCAGCGCACCACGCGTAGCATGGCGTTAACCGAAAGCGGCATGGTGTACTACGAAAAAGTGAAACGTATAGCGCGTGATCTCGAATCGGCGCAAAGCGCGATCACCAGCGCGCAGACTCAACTCCAAGGGCGACTGTGCATCGCTTCTACCTCCGCTTTCGGGCGGCATGTGTTGGCGCCACTAATCGCCGGCTTCGCTGCACGTTACCCACGCCTGATACTTGAACTCTCAACCACAGATCGCAAAATTAATCATATTCAAGAAGGCATTGATCTGAGCCTGCGGATAAAACCACAACTAGAAGAGGGGATCGTCGCTCGCAAGATCGTTTCAGTCCCTTTTATCATCTGCGCGTCACCCATCTATTTGGAACGAGCCGGCTGGCCACGCGATCCTGAAGAACTCCAGCACCATGCCTGTCTACCGTTTCGCTACCCGCTAGACGGACGCTTTCTACGTTGGGGTTTTATCCGGGATGGCCAACGTTACGACGCTACTCTCAATGCGACCGCAATCAGCGACGATGTTGACGCTCTAGCCCAAATGGCCGTCCGTGGCGCGGGAATAACCCGTTTGGCGGAGTTCGTGGCGGCGCCCTTTATCGAAAGTGGCCAACTCGTTCCTCTGTTTGAACATCGCCACGCTTCAACTTATGCCTACGCTGAACCGCTCGATATTTATGTATGCGTCCAGGAACGCGCCGCCATCACACCCAAGGTCAAAGCTTTTATGCATTATTTGACTGAACATCTGGAAATGCGCTGGCCGATGGAAAATACCTTTACGGCGTCCTGATACGGTGCTTTGCCGCCTTTATAAATTCAATGGCCAAACTTTGCATCGGATAACAGTTACGAACTGCTGCTTGCCGGTGACTGCGGCCGATTGCAGCCTGATTCAACGGGCAGCTTCGGGTCGTATGCCGCCCTTCGCAATAAACCGCAATAGCCCAAAAGCAGTCAATTTCGCTCCATTTCGGCTACCCTCACAAAGCGCCACGCAGCAATCACCTTGTGCCAGGCGCCTCGACATTCTTCCGTAAATGCACCGGAGATCTTCCATGCTCAAGCGTACCCTGGCACTGGCCGTCGGCTTGTCCTTGTCTTTTTGCACCCTGCTGGCGCAAGCCGCCGAGACCCTGAAAGTCAGCGCGATTCCTGATGAAGCCCCGACCGAACTGCTGCGCAAGTTCAAGCCGCTTGGCGCCTATCTGGAACAACAATTGGGCATGAAGGTCGAGTTCGTACCTGTAAGCGACTATCCGGCGGTGGTCGAGGCACTGGCTACCGATCGCATCGATCTGGCCTGGCTGGGCGGCTTCACGTTCGTGCAGGCACGCCTGAAAACCGGCAATGCCATTCCGTTGGTGCAGCGTGAACAGGACGCCCAATTCACCAGCAAATTCATCACCGCCGACCCTGCCGTCAAGTCCCTCGCCGATCTCAAGGGCAAGACCTTTGCCTTCGGCTCGGTGTCCTCCACTTCCGGCAGTCTGATGCCGCGCTATTTCATGCTCAAGGAAGGCATCAAGCCGGAGACCTACTTCAGTCGCGTCGGCTACTCCGGCGCCCATGACGCCACCGTTGCCTGGGTCCAGGCTGGCAAGGTCGACGCCGGGGTGCTCAACGCCAGCGTGTGGGAAAAACTGGTCGCCGCCGGCAAGGTCGATACCACCAAGGTCAAAGTGTTTTCGACCACCCCTGCGTACTTCGACTACAACTGGACGGTGCGCGGAACCCTCGACCCGGCGCTGGCGGCCAAGATAAAGGCTGCGTTCCTGGCGCTCGATCCGGCGAACCCGAGGGACAAGGAGATTCTGGACCTGCAGGCCGCCAGCCGCTTCATCGAAACCAAGCCTGAGAACTACAAGGGCATCGAGGAAGCCGCACGCGCCGCCGAACTGCTCAAATGACATTGCATCTGACCCAGGTCAGCCTTACCCACGCCAACGGTGTCCAGGCGCTGCGTGGCGTGGATCTGCACATCGGTGCACGCGAACAGGTCGCGATCATCGGCCCGTCCGGCGCGGGTAAGTCGAGTCTGCTCAACCTGTTGGCCACCGCCCTGCGACCGGGCAACGGCGAGCTGCAGGTGCTCGGCGAGCGTGTCTGGCAGCTTTCTGCCCGTCAGCGTCAGCGGCTGCGCGCGCGTATCGGTCTGATTCATCAGGCGCCTCCCCTGCCCCCCCGCCAGCGCGTGGTCACCGCGGTGCTGGCCGGCAAGCTGGGTCAGTGGGGTCTGGGCAAGAGCCTGCTGAACCTGCTGCATCCGCTGGATGTTCCGGGCGCACGCGCGGCATTGGCCAGGCTGGACCTGAGTGACAAGTTGTTCGCGCATTGCCAGCAACTGTCCGGCGGACAGCTACAGCGCGTGGGCATTGCCCGCGTGTTATATCAAGCGCCCGAGGTGTTGCTGGCCGATGAGCCGGTATCGGCCATGGACCCGGTGTTGGCCCAGCACACGCTTTCGGTGCTGTGCCGCCATGCTCGGGAGCAGAACGTCACCCTGGTCGCCAGCCTGCACGCGGTGGAGCTGGCCCTGGCGCACTTTTCGCGCATCATCGGCTTGCGTGATGGACAGATCCTGTTCGACCTTGCGGCCAGCGCCGTCGATCGCGAGCTGCTCGACAAGCTCTACGCCAATGAGCAGTTGCAATCCTCGCCGATTCCTTCGGCTCCCTTGAGTGTGCAGATCCCCCGATGCTGACGTCTGACACCCGCGATCCGGCCGCCCTGCCCCGTCTGCTGCTCACCCTGCTGGCCCTTGCCTTGCTGTGGCCCGGCATCCGCTTCAGCGAGTTGGACCTCCGTGTGCTGGTGGCGAGTGACAGTCAGAGCGAGATGGGCCGGTTCGTGTCCGCCTTCTGGCCACCGGCCCATGGCGACGAGTTTATCCAGCTGTTGTTGCAAGCCACCCTGCAGACCCTGGCCATCGCCACGGCCGGCATGGCCCTGGCGTTGCTGTTGGCTATTCCCGCCGGCCTGCTCGCCAGTCGTGCTCTGTCGCTGTCTGCTGCTTCCCGCGCTGGCCACCCGAGCTATTGGGGCCAACTGTTGCGTTGGCCCATACGCGGCTTGCTGATCTTCCTGCGCAGCGTGCCGGAAATTGTCTGGGCCCTGCTGTTCGTGCGCGCCGTCGGCCTCGGCCCGACGGCCGGGGTACTGGCCATTGCCATCACCTACAGCGGCATGTTGGGCAAGGTCTATGCGGAAATTTTCGAGTCGGTCGACCAGCGCCCGGTACACGCGCTACTGCAATCCGGCAGTGGTCGGCTCGCCGCCTTTTGCTACGGAATCCTGCCCAATGTCGCTGCGGAACTGCTGTCGTACACGGTGTACCGCTGGGAATGCGCAATCCGCGCCTCGGTGGTGATGGGCTTCGTCGGAGCCGGCGGCCTGGGCCAGCAAATGGATTTGTCGTTGCGCATGTTCGCCGGTGGTGAAGTGGCCAGTCTGTTACTGACGTTCCTCGTCCTGGTGCTGCTCGCCGATCAACTCAGCCGCCTGCTGCGCTGGAGGCTGACATGAATCGCCTGCTCAACCTGACACTGCTCCTGTGCATCGGCGCAGCGGTCATCGCCTCGTTCAACTACCTGGGCATCGACCTCGGCGAGCTCGGCGGCGCCGGCAACCTGAAGCAGATGGGCGCTTATGCCCAGCGTTTTCTCAGCCCGGACCTGAGCTCGAGCCATCTACAAGCCATCGGCCACGGCGCCCTGGAAACCCTGGCCATGTCGGCCCTTGGCACCCTGCTCGCGGCGGTGTTCGGCCTGCTATTGGCATTGCCCGCAGCCGGGCGCTACGGCTGGCCTTTGCAGAGCGCGTCACGCCTGGTGCTCAACGCCTTGCGCGCGGTGCCGGAACTGGTATGGGCCGCACTGATGGTCCTGGCCGCCGGGCTCGGCCCCAACGCCGGCACCCTGGCCCTGGCCCTGCACACCACCGGTGTGCTCGGCCGGTTGTTCGCCGAAGCACTGGAAAACACCCCACCGGAACCGGCCGACGCGATCCGTTTGCAGGGCGCCAATGCCGTATGGGCGTTCTGTTACGGCACCCTGCCCAATCTGTTGCCACAGCTTCTGGCCTACATCCTGTACCGCTGGGAAAACAACATCCGCATGGCCAGCGTGCTCGGCTTCGTCGGCGCCGGTGGTTTGGGGCAAATGCTCTATGTCAGCCTCAGCCTGTTCCAGGAAGCTCAAGCCAGCACGGTTATTCTGGCGATGCTGTTATTGGTCTTGGCCGTCGATACATTGAGTAGCTGGAGCCGTCAGCGTTGGGTCAAGGCTTGAGCCAGGAAAGTCAGCGCCCTTAACCCCACACTTTGTTACCGCATACCCCAGCCGAGTGTAAAAGCCTGCTTAGGTAACAGCCTCGCAGGCTACCTCTCCCCAGCGTTCACCTGCCTGCCAAGCCCATCCCAGAGCGCTGTACGCGCTTTCTCAAGCGCCCAATCGGCGAATTGGCCGGGTGATTGCATATGCTTGTCTGTACAAGTACTTGCGTGTGCATAGGACATTTCGCAGCGCAGTACACGCGCTCTTGCAGCACAAGCGCTTTCGATGGTCCCTGGGAATAAAATAATGAAAAAAGCATTTCTCACTCTTTCTGCATTGGCTTTGTGTATGGCTGCCGGTTCTGCGCTGGCCAAGGAGTACAAGGAGTTGCGCTTTGGCGTCGACCCCTCATATGCGCCGTTCGAATCCAAGGCCGCCGACGGCGGCCTGGTGGGCTTCGATATCGACCTGGGCAACGCGATCTGCGCGGAGCTGAAGGTCAAGTGCAAGTGGGTTGAAAGCGACTTCGACGGCATGATTCCCGGCCTCAAGGCCAACAAGTTCGATGGCGTGATCTCTTCCATGACCGTCACGCCGGCGCGTGAGAAAGTCATCGATTTCTCGAACGAGCTGTTCTCTGGCCCGACCGCGCTGGTATTCAAGAAAGGCGCGGCCATCGGCATCGATCCGGCCTCCCTCAAGGGCAAGAAAATCGGCTACGAGCAAGGCTCCATCCAGGAAGCCTACGCCAAGGCCGTGCTGGACAAGGCCGGGGTAGAGACCCAGGCCTACGCCAACCAGGACCAGGTGTACGCCGACTTGATCTCCGGACGCCTCGATGCCTCGATCCAGGACATGCTGCAAGCCGAACTGGGCTTCCTGAAGTCGCCACCAGGCGCCGACTTCCAAGTCAGCGAGCCGGTCGAAAATCCCCTCCTTCCAGCCAAGACCGCCGTGGGTCTCGCCAAAGGCAACGTCGAGCTCCAGGCCTTGCTGAACAAAGGTATCAAGGCACTGCACGACAATGGCACCTATGCGGCCGTCCAGCAGAAGCACTTTGGCGATCTGAATCTCTACAGCGACAAATAATGACCCTGCGCCCATTTCCGGATGGGCTCTTCTTTGATTGACGTAGGGCTGCTCAATGTTAGAAAACCTATTGCAGATTCTTGGGCTGTCAGACTTTAGCCTCAAGGGTTTCGGCCCGCTGTTGCTGCAAGGCTCCTGGATGACGGTCAAATTATCCTTTCTGTGCTTGCTGGTGAGCGTTGGCCTGGGCCTGATCGGCGCCAGCGCCAAGCTTTCGAAATCGGCACTGCTGCGTGTCCCTGCGCAGGCCTACACCACGCTGATTCGCGGGGTGCCGGACCTGGTGCTGATGCTGCTGATCTTCTACAGCCTGCAAACCTGGCTGTCCTCGTTTACCGACTTCATGGAATGGGAATACGTCGAGATCAACCCGTTCAGCGCCGGGGTCATTACCCTGGGCTTCATCTACGGGGCTTATTTCACCGAAACCTTCCGTGGCGCCATCCTTGCCGTACCGCGAGGGCAGATGGAAGCGGCTACCGCCTACGGCCTGACCCGCGCCCAGCGCTTCCGCCTGGTGGTGTTCCCGCAAATGATGCGTTTTGCCCTACCGGGCATCGGTAATAACTGGATGGTGATCCTCAAGGCCACCGCGCTGGTGTCGATCATCGGCCTGGCCGATCTGGTCAAGGTGGCCCAGGACGCGGGCAAGAGCACCTATCAGCTGTTCTTCTTCCTGATTCTGGCCGCCTTGATCTATCTGGTGATCACCACCGTTTCGAACTACGTCTTGCGCCGGATGGAAATCTTCTACGCCGCAGGCACCCGGGAGGCCGTGCGATGATCGAGCTACTGCAGGAATACTGGAAACCTTTCCTGTTCCAGGACGGCAATCACATCACCGGGCTGGCCATGACCCTCTGGCTACTCAGTGCTTCGATCCTCTTCGGCTTCGTGATGTCGATCCCGTTGTCGATTGCCCGGGTCTCGAGCAATGTCTTGGTGCGCTGGCCGGTGCAGTTCTACACCTACCTGTTTCGCGGTACGCCGCTGTATATCCAGCTGCTGATTTGCTACACCGGCATTTACAGCCTGGCCGCGGTGCGTGCTCAGCCAGTACTGGATGCGTTCTTTCGCGATGCGATGAACTGCACCATCCTGGCCTTCGCCCTGAACACCTGTGCCTACACCACGGAGATCTTCGCCGGGGCGATTCGCAGCATGAACCACGGTGAAGTCGAAGCGGCCAAAGCCTACGGGCTGACCGGCTGGAAGCTGTACACCTACGTGATCATGCCGTCCGCCCTGCGTCGCTCGCTGCCTTACTACAGCAACGAAGTGATTCTGATGCTGCACTCGACCACCGTAGCCTTCACCGCGACCATCCCGGACATCCTGAAAGTCGCGCGGGACGCCAACTCGGCGACCTTCCTGACCTTCCAATCGTTCGGCCTCGCCGCGTTGATCTACCTGGCAGTCACGTTCTCCCTGGTCGGCCTGTTCCGCCTGGCTGAACGCCGTTGGTTGTCTTTCCTCGGCCCGGCTCACTAATTCAGGATGCTTGTTCATGTACAAACTGACCGTTGAAAACCTGCACAAAAGTTACGGCAACCATGAAGTCCTCAAGGGCGTTTCGCTGAACGCCAGGACCGGCGATGTGATCAGCCTGATCGGCGCCAGTGGTTCGGGCAAGAGCACCTTTCTGCGTTGCATCAACTTCCTGGAAACACCCAACGACGGCGCCATGAGTCTGGACAACCAGCCGATTCGAATGGTCCATGACCGCCACGGCATGCGCGTGGCCGATGCCAACGAACTGCAACGCATCCGCACTCGCCTGGCGATGGTGTTCCAGCACTTCAACCTGTGGAGCCACATGACGGTGCTGGAAAACATCACCATGGCTCCACGCCGGGTGCTGGGTGTCAGCAAGAAGGACGCAGAGGATCGCGCCCGGCGCTACCTGGACAAGGTCGGTTTGCCGGCACGGGTTGCTGATCAATACCCGGCGTTTCTCTCCGGTGGTCAGCAGCAACGGGTCGCCATTGCCCGTGCCCTGAGCATGGAACCGGAGATCATGCTGTTCGACGAGCCGACGTCAGCCCTGGACCCGGAATTGGTGGGCGAAGTGCTCAAGGTGATCCAGGGGCTGGCCGAAGAAGGCCGCACCATGATCATGGTGACCCACGAAATGAGCTTTGCGCGAAAAGTGTCGAACCAGGTGCTGTTCCTGCACCAGGGGCGGGTCGAAGAGCAAGGTGCGCCCGAGGACGTATTGGGCAACCCCAAAAGCGAGCGCCTGCAGCAATTCCTCAGCGGCAACCTGAAGTAACCGGAGCGCCTTCGAGCGACCGCAGGGTTGCTCGAAGGCGCTGGCTCAACCGGATAGTCCACCCCTCCCTGAGCCGCTGGACTCATTCTTCCTGCAGCCCTGCCATACTGTTCAGCATGACCCGTGCAACTTTCCGCTTCTACGAGGAGCTCAACGATTTCCTGCCGGCCGAGCGACGGCGGCAGTCCTTCACTTGCGAGTGCGCGCGAGGGGCGACGGTCAAGCACATGATCGAGGCGCTCGGGATACCGCACACCGAAGTAGAGATGGTGCTGCTCAACGGCGAGTCGGTGGGCTTCGAGCGGGTGATCTTCGACGGTGACCGGTTGGCGGTGTATCCCAAGTTCGAAGCGCTGGACATCAGTCCGTTGCTCAAGGTTCGTACGCAACCTTTACGGGTGCTGCGCTTCGTCGCTGATGCGCACCTTGGCGGATTGGCCAGTCTGCTGCGCATGAGCGGCTTCGACACCCTCTACGACAATGGCTTCGACGATGCCGAGATCGCCGAAATCGCCGCGCAGCAAGGACGCATCGTGCTAACCCGCGACCGCGAACTGCTCAAGCGGCGGATCATCAGCCACGGCTGTTACGTGCATGCCCTGAAACCGTCGCTGCAGCTGCGCGAATTGTACGAGCGCCTCGACCTGGCGCGTAGCGCGCGCCCCTTCAGCCTGTGCCTCCATTGCAACCTGCCGCTACACGAGATCAGCCCGGAACTGGCCCGGCCGCAAGTGCCGCCACGCGTTGGCGTCCTCTATTCGCACTTCCTGCGCTGCGATGCCTGCCAACGGATTTACTGGGAGGGTTCGCACTGGCGCGGCATGTGTGCACTGTTGGCACCTCTGCTGGACCGATAGTCGAGCGCATCGGACCAGTGCGTTGCCAGGGATCAGTGGCTTTTGCATCAGGTAGATGACGGCCAGAAGCTGTCCCTCCTCTGACAAAATCCCCTACCCCGCACTCAATTCCCACAGCACATCCAGCACATGTTGCGTAGGCCGTTCGATGTCTCGACTACGGTGGGCAATACCCAGTTGCCGCCACAATAAGGGCTTTAATGGCCGCATGACGATCCTGGTATCGGGCAATGGCGTGGAGGCTTCATGCGGCAACAACGTCGCACCATAGCCAGCCGCCACCAGGCTTTTGATCGCATCGTTGTAGTTCAGTTGAATACGCGGCGCAGGCTGCGGCCCACCACTGGCGAACCACTCCGCAGTCAAACGCGAAAGACGAGTGGTGTTGTCATTCAGAATCAATGGCTGAGTGGACAGCCAGTCGGGGGTCACAACCTCCGGGGATTCCCAGCGAGCTGGCAAGAAGGCCATGACCGGGTCCCGTCGCCATGGCTCGATCCGCAAGCCCTTCACCGGGGACTGCGGCAGCGCGACCAAACCGATTTCCAACGAGCCCTCGGCAAGCTTCTTCAGAGTTTCCTGCGACGTGAGCACCGCGACCTGCACATCGATAGCGGGATGGCGCTGGCTCAACGTCTCCAAAGCGTGCGGCATCAACTGTGCGATGGCCCCCGTGGAGGCGCCTAGCCGCACACGCCCGGCCAATCCCTGTACCTGACGTTCCACGTCCTCAAGCGCCTGCTCCGCATCCGCCAACAGACGCCGCGCACGTTCCACCAGTGTGTTCCCAATCGCCGAAGGCTGAACGCGCCCACGCGTGCGCGACAACAGCTTGCCGCCCACGCGCGCCTCCAGGTCGGCGATATGCAAACTGACCGTGGGTGGCGCCAAGTGCAGCACACGGGCCGCCTCGGCAAATGAACCCAGGTCGGCAATCGCCACCAACGTGCGCAGACGGTCCAGGCTGATTTCGCGCATGAGTGACCCCTCGTTCAGAAAAACTGAATTTCATCGTTTATAAATTCAACTTTTCCTATCTTAGCGCCTCACTGAAGATTGGAACTCCTGATTTCCAACGTCCGAGAGCATTCCATGGCAAGTCCCCTTGTATTCATCGATGGCGACCAAGGCACCACCGGGTTGCAAATCCATCAACGCCTACGCGACCGCAGCGATCTGCGGCTTATCACTCTCAGCCCCGAATATCGCAAGGATCCGCAACGTCGCGCCGAAGCCATCAACAACTGCGACATCGCGATTCTGTGCTTGCCCGACCAAGCCGCGCGCGACGCTGTAGCGACCATCGAAAACCCCGCCGTGCGGGTGATCGATGCGAGTTCGGCGCACCGCACCCATCCAGACTGGACCTATGGTTTCGCGGAGATGAATCCGCAGCAGAGCCAACGCATCGCCGCCGCACGACGGGTCAGCAATCCCGGTTGCTATCCAACGGGGGCCATAGGGTTGCTGCGCCCTTTACTGGAGGCCGGATTACTGCCCAGGGATTACCCGATGAACATTCATGCCGTGTCGGGTTATTCCGGGAAAGGACGTGTCGGGGTGGAAGAGCATGAGGGAGAAGACGCAGCACAGGCGTCGGCGTTTCAGGTCTATGGGCTGGGGTTGGCACACAAACATATTCCAGAGATTCAACAACAAAGCGGTCTGACGGAGCGGCCGATGTTTGTGCCGGCCTATGGCGCTTTTCGGCAGGGGATCGTGCTGACCATCCCCTTGCAAACCCGGTTGTTGGCGCCAAGTGTGAGTGCGGTGCAGTTACATGCGTGTCTGATGCAGCACTACGCCGATACGAGCCATGTACAGGTGATGTCGATGCTGGAGGCTAAAGGGCTGACGTCCCTTGATCCTCAGGCACTTAACGGGACTGATGATCTGCGACTGTCTGTGTTTGAGAATGACGAAACGGGCCAGGTTTTGTTGGCTGCGGTGTTTGACAATCTTGGGAAGGGAGCAGCTGGAGCTGCAGTGCAGAATCTGGATTTGATGCTTGCAGGAACATGACTCCGATGACCCGCGCGAATTAGCGTGATGCCCTCGTCCCGAACCGGGATTTAGAGGTCAGGCAAGGTTCGCACCTGAAGCCGTGAACCCATTTAACGGTAATATCCAGACTAAAACGCCGACTTCAACTTGTAGAGAAAACATCTTGTTTGGGCATAAAAAATCGAGCAAACAGCTCGGATTGTGACTTGATATTTAATTTGGCATAAATATTGCGCCGATGAACCTTTATCGTTTCCACCGAGAGGGAAAGCTTTCCGGCTATCTCTTTATTAGAGAAGCCACTGAGCAACAATCTGAGCACATCACTTTCGCGCGCTGTTATTTGCGTGCCCAGCTGGGTAATCGTTTCTGGCCATAGAGGTGGCTCAGCGAGATTTTTCTCTACATCAATTTCAAAACACATGCGCTGATGCATTAATGCAGTCACCCACGGCTTGATAATATCAAGCATTGTTATTTGTTCTTGATTAAAACGGACTTTGCTACCAACGGAAATACATAACGTTCTATCGGCGTCGAGCTGAACATTGTACTGAGCCTCATCCACGGAGATATATTGTGCAAAATATTGATGATAATACTCAGTTTCAAGAAAGTATTCCGGCGCAATATCCAGCAAATGAAAGAAACCGCTCTGGGGGTTTTCTCGATTAGCTATATAAAATGGATCCAGCAGGTAAAGCCCCTTCACATAGCGATGAATGAACGCGTCTACCTCTTCAACATCTGCGACTTCAGGAAGACTAACGACTTGCACTTGTTGATTGCTAAAGATCAATACAACCCAATTATCGATTTGCACGTATTCGTTTAATATACGAACAAGCGAACTCCAGAATTCTGGACGGTTCAACTGCATGATCAGCTTCCCAATCGATCGGTGCCAAGCCAGGCTATGAAGGTCGAACGGCATTTTCTACCCCTTTAGGGTTAGGGATTCGTAGGTCAGAGGTAAGTATTCGTAGGTATTTACTATTCGGTAACGCCCGGTATATTCGCTGGCAGGACTTACGATGGCCATGAGGGCACATCGTCTTGATAAGGATGTTGCATGAGAAAATCACGTTTGCGAACCATTTTTTCGGCCTCGCTTCTCTGTGCTGGGATGAGCACATCAGTGGGAGCTGTAGAGCCTGGGGTGCATCTGTACAACTGGTTCGGGCTTCTCGCACCGGAGACCCCAAAGGAGTTTGAGCAGGCAACTGGCACCAGAGTGCATATGGATGCTTTCGACAGCGCCGAAATCATGCAGAGCAAAGTAATGGCTGGGCGCACGGGGTATGACGTGGTTGTGGCCACCTCCAATGTGTTGCCAAGCCTGATCCAGGCGGGAGTACTTCAGCCGCTGGATCGTAATCAACTGAGTAATTTGTCCCATATCGATCCTGATATCTTGTCCCAGGTCGCGGTCAATGATCCTGGTAATCGCTACGCTGTGCCCTATCTATGGGGTACTACCGGCATTGGCTATGACGTTGACAAAGTCAAAGCGGCATTGGGTGATAATGCTCCGGTGAATAGCTGGGATTTGATCTTCAAAGAAGAAAACATCAGCAAGCTCCAGTCGTGTGGCGTGGCAATGCTTGACTCTCCAAGTGAGATCATTTCGATTGCCTTGCATTACCTTGGGCTCCCCAGCAACAGCAGGAACCCGGATGATTACCAGAAAGCTCAAGCCCTACTGTTAAAAATCCGCCCCTACGTCCTCTATTTCGACTCCTCCCGAATTGACGCTGACCTGGCTGACGGCAATATTTGTGCAGTCGTGGGATGGGCTAATGGTGCCCTTGCTGCGCAGGCCATCAACGAGAAGACCAACACTGGACGCAAGATTACCTACAGCCTTCCTCGCGAAGGAGCGCTGGTCTGGTCGGAAAATCTGGTTCTTCTAAAAGACGCGCCCCACCCAAAGGAAGGTATGGCGTTTATTAATTACATGTTGCGACCAGAAGTTATTGCCAAGACCTCAAACCACACTCTCTACCCTAACGCTAACAAAGATGCCGCTGAGTTTGTCGAACAGAAGTTGCGAGACAACCCCTGGATTTATCCAGACAAAAAGACCATTGCCACACTTATCCCACTTGAGCCACTGCCATTGAAGCTGGAGCGAATCCGCACGCGGATCTGGACCAAAGTGAAGAGTGGTGTGTGATCTGACTTGATTTGTCGCCTGTTGCTCTATGCATGTCTTTATTTTACGCGGACGTGCTTGAGCAGCAGGTTGAGGCTATTTATGTCCGGAAAGTAAGACGCAAACGCCAATATACAAGAGCGCCAAATTAGTGGATTAGTGCCTGTTATAGGCTCTTGCCCTGAGCTGGACTTACCCGGCTTCCTGACATTGACATCTGCGACAGCCCCGATTCAACACTTTATGCAAGAAGAGAACAGTGGATGTTCAGCCCAGCCAATCAGACGTCTTTCAGTTTGACCATCGACGGTTTTGCGCACGATTTTCAAGTACTCGCATTCTCCGGAGATGAGGCGATCAGCAGGCCTTACCTCTTCAACGTGGAGCTTGTTAGCGAGCGGTCTGACCTGGATCTCGAAAGCCTCTTCGACGTAGAGGCTTTTCTGACCTTCGACGCGAAGGGCAACGGCGTCCATGGACGGATCTATCACATCGCCCAAAGCGGTAATCATCAGCGTTTGACGCACTACAATCTGGCCCTCGTACCGCACCTGTCCTACTTGCGCCACCGCATCAACCAGAGGATCTATCAACAGTTCTCGGTGCCGAAAATCGTCGCCTTGATACTGGAAGAACACGGGATTGTGGGTGAGGCTTATCGGTTTCATCTGGGGTCGACCTACCCCGAGCGTGACTACTGTACCCAGTACGATGAAACGGATTTGCACTTTATTCAGCGCTTGTGCGAAGAAGAAGGTATCCACTTCCACTTCCAACACAGCGCTCAAGGCCACGTACTGGTCTTTGGCGATGACCAGGCGGCTTTTCCCAGGATTGGGCAACCCACTGCTTATGGACAAGAGAGCGATAGAGTGGCCAACGAGCCACTGATCAAGCGCTTCAACCTACGTCTGGGGAGAAACGAGCAACAGCCAGGCATGGAAAACGATGACAAGCTGAAGCCTTTCACAAGCCATGAGCACGGCAAGCAGATAAGTCTGCGTGCTATGGAGCGCCGCCATGCGGCTTATCGTCAAGCCGAAGGGCAAGGTGACCAGACCCGGTTAGTCAGTGGCCATGTTCTGGAGATCTCTGGCCACCCGCGCCAGGAATGGAACGACCGATGGTTACTGACTCAGGTCATCCACGAAGGCAAGCAACCACAGGTATTGAGCGAGAACATCGCCAGTGGCAACACAAACAACGAGGATGACTTTCATCAGGGTTACCGCAACCGCTTTATCGTTCTTCCGTGGGACGTGTCCTATCGTCCGCCTTTGGCTCACAAGAAACCTCAGGTACCAAGTAACCACACCGCTGTGATCATCGCTCTGGAAGACGAGGAGATCCAAGGTGATAGGCGCCTCGGAAGGGCCAAGGTCAAGTTCCCCTGGGACCGCGAAGGTAGATTTGACGACAAGAGTTGTTGTTGGCTGAGGGGGACCTCCAATTGGAGTTGCGAAATGACGCCTCCCCGAACGGGTATGGAAGTCATGGTTACATTTCTCGAAAACGACCCCGATCAACCGCTGATCAGCGGTTGCCTGTGCTGCCGCTAACCGTAAACCCTATAAGGGCAGCAACAGTCAGGTTGAAATTTACCCCTGCAATTACTTAGTCAAGGGCTCAAGCCAGCAGGTCGGCGATCCACCGGGCCTGCCGGGCGACATCCTGCACCTTCTCCTCGGGCACGGCCTGCCGCGCCTTGGCGAAGTTGCTCAGGGTCCGCTGTTTCTCGCGCAACAGGCGTTGCCACTTGATCAGGAATGCCGAGCTGCGTGCCCGCATCTGCAGCGGACCAAAATACAGTTCCTCGGCGGTGTACATCACCGGCCCGGTGCGCTCGGCGACGATGATTTCGTAGTCGAAGCGGTTTTCCCGCAGCACTTCCTCGCAGAGGATGCAGTAACCATTTTCCATCAGCCATTGGCGCAGTGGCTGCTCGCCGCCGTTGGGTTGAAGGATCAGGCGCTCCTGGCCGCTCAGACGTGCCTTGCCGCTGTCGAGAATGTCGCGGATCGTCTCACCGCCCATGCCGCAGATGCTGATTGCCGTGATCCCGTCTCCCGGCTCGATTGCCGTCAGGCCATCGGCCAGGCGCACGGTGATCCACTGGTCCAGGTCGTTCTCGCGCACGGTGCGTTCGGCCGAGCGAAATGGCGTCAATGCCACCTCTCCGGCCACCGCCGCCACGATGGCGCCACGGCGCATCAATGCCACAGGCAGGTAGCCGTGATCCGAGCCGATATCGGCCAGGCGCGCACCTGCTGGCACATGTGCCGCCACGCGTTCCAGGCGCATGGACAATGTCTGTTGGTTCAACTGCTGCCCCTTTTCACCACGAACGTCCGGCACCTTTGACCGGGTCGGCCCGCGATTCTGGCGAGCAACGCAGTGCATTTCAAATTTATGCGACCAGGGTCATGGCTCGACCCGCACCTACCGCTTGAGTATCGGCCCAAAGCGAACCCTGCTAATGGATCGCTTTGGGCCGACCTGAGACCTACTGCCGAGCCGTCCAAACGGCCAGTTCATAGCCATCCGGATCAATGAAGTGGAACCTGCTTCCACCAGGGAACGAGAATACTTCGCGGCTGATAACAGCGCCCAAGGCTTTGAGCCGTTGCTGCGCCTCATCGAGATCATCCGAGTACAAAATGATCAAAGGGCCACCAGGTCGAACCGGCTCTCCCGTAGTGAAGCCACCGGTAAGGCGGCCATCACTGAATTCCGTATAAGTTGGGCCGTAGTCGACGAATGTCCAGCCGAACGCACTGCCGTAGAAAGCTTTGCTGCGAGCAATGTCGTCGACATTAAATTCAATATTGTCGATCTGCCGGTCTTTACCACGCACACTCATGGATGCCTCCTTGGCTGATATTAAAGGAACAATGATATTGCAGCTGCCGGCAAGGAGCAGCCCCCCTTCGGCGAAATGCAGACTTTAACGCTGGCACGCGGTTATGATCCGGGATAATCAGGTTCCCTTGGATCCACGCTTATGCCCACCTCGAAAATCCGCCCCTCACCCGCGCCGCTGCTCAAACCAGGAGAGACGGTGGTCTTGTTCGACGGTGTCTGCAAGCTGTGCAATGGTTGGGCGAGGTTCTTGATTCGCCATGACCGCCAGCAGCGCGTGCGGTTGGCGGCGGTTCAGTCACCCGAGGGGCAAGTCCTGCTCGCGTGGGCAGGTTTGCCCGTGGATCAATTCGACACCATGGCGGTGATCCGCGACCGACACTTCTGGGAGCGTTCGGATGCATTTTTCGAAGTCATCGCCCAGTTGCCCGCTCTCTGGCGCCCAGTGAACCTGTTGCGCATCTTCCCTCGCATGCTTCGAGATTGGGCATACGACCGCATTGCGCTTAATCGTTATCGGCTTTTCGGGAAATACGACACGTGCCTGCTGCCGGATCCTGATCATGAACAACGCTTTTTGAAAGCGCCCCTATGAACGCCCTCACACGTATGAACTGGATCGCCCGTGGGGGGCTGGCGTTCATGTTTGGCTACCACGGTCTGATTCCCAAGTTGCTGTGGCTAAGCCCTGGCGAGCGAACAATGATCCAGTCTCACGGGATCACTCAGGTTGAGCTGTTCGCCAATATTGCCGGGGTCGCAGAAATTGCGCTGGCCTTATGGATACTGATCGCACCGCGCAGTGCCTGGCCTCTTGCCGTCGCCGCGGCGGCGCTGTTTGGCCTGCTGCTGGATGTAGCAATTTTCAATCCATCAATGCTCAAGGAGGCCTTCAATCCAGTCTCGTTGAATGTGGCGGGACTTACCCTGTGCGCAGTGGCCTGGAACACCAAGACTTGAGCCAGCCGATCCTGCTATCCCAATAGCCCAACCAGTTGCACCGGCGTCATCTTCGTCACCATCATCAGCACAATCACAAACATCCCGACAAAACCGACCACCCCCATCCACCACCATTTTTTGTACACGGATCGGTATTCATCATCGAGTCCGTTGCCAGCCTCAACTGCGCACGACGCCATCAGGTACAGCCGCTTCTGCAACACCAGCACCGGCAGCCAAAGCGAACCCACGCAGAAGAAGATAATCAACGAAGTCAGTACCCACTCCGTGGTCATGGGTAGTCCGGAGAGCCTTATCAGCAGGTAGCCCGTGATGATCTGTACAAAGCCTGCCGGCGTGGTAATCCAGGTGTCGAAGCGCACGACCATCCGGGCCACATGCGCGATCACTTGAGGGTTGGCCGTGCGGCTGGCAGCGATCAGGTAGAGGTAGGACCCCATGCCGAATCCGAACAGGAAAATCGCGGCAATGATGTGGAGGTACTTCAGGCATAGATAGAGCATGTCAGCGCAGCTCGCCAGAGAACTGCACAGACAGGCTCAAATTGTCCGGATCGTTGATCGCTGCCATGTATTCATCGACGGTAATTTCGCCCACGCAAGCCCTGGCACCGGGATACGGCACATAGCCCTGGGCCATTTTTGCGGCCAAGGCTACAGATGCGCAGCTTGGGATTTGCGGACCTTTGTCATTGGTGGCCGTCAGTTGCACGGTCATGGCCAGCGGTTTCCCATCAACTCCCTTGCCCTGAACGTCGATGTACATCGCGCTTTTGCCATCGCCGAAACGTTCAAACCGGGTCCCCAGCCGATGCAGTCTGGCGGCCCAAAGGGCATGGTCGCGAACCAGCCCGATCTTCAACGCCTGAGCCAGCAGATAGTTGGCGACACCACCCAGCTTCAAGCCCGCGCCGGCCTTGAAGCTCAGGGTTTGCGCGCCATAGCGGCTGGCGAAAATATCCATGTCCGGCACATCGACGTTGGCCAGCACGCGAGTGCCCAGATGCGGCATCTTGCGCAGCGTCAGATCCTGCCAACCCGACACTTCATGCACCTTGCCATTCTTGAGTTGCCTGATCGGTTTACCTGCGTAGGCGAGTACGCCTTCGACGGTCGACAATCCCGGCATCTTCGCCGAAGAGGAAATGCCATGCTCGATCGAGTCGATACGACTGAAGCGATAGCGCTGCTGATCGATGATGGCTGACGATAGCGTCGGCACCGAACTGCAGCCACTGAGGATCGCCACTCCTGCCTGTTTCGCCAAGGCATCGAGTACGCCAACGCCGTTGACGAAGGTTCGGCAGTCAGACAGGTCGCAGTAGTTCACGCCAGCCTCGATGCAGCTCTCGGCGACCGCATAGGATTGCCCCTGAAACGGGCCGCCAGTATGGATGACCAACTGGATGTCCATCGAGCGCAAAACGGATTTGAACTCAGTGCCCATGGCATTGCCGCACCAACTTTCGGCGACAGTGCCCGATTGGCTTTTCAACTCATCGACTTTGCGCTGCAACTTGTGTGGATCGCGGCCCGAGATCACCAGTTCCACATCTGGCATTACCGCCAAATGCCTGCAAACGATGCTACCGAAGTTTCCGTAGCCACCGACCACCATCACCCTGAACACCATTCAACTCTTCCCTAACTGACAGGCTGCTTTCAGCCAATAATGACTGCTTTATGCCTGTAATGTCAGGCGGCTTCGCTACCCTTCATTGAGTCCCTCCCCGCACCGACCGTCGAACTTCAGCCTGTATGGCATAAGCCGGCGCCTCCACAGCATTGAAATCTTGTGTATAGCGCTGGGCAAATCCTTCTACCCCCCATTCCCGAAACTGCTGCACGTGCTTCAGTTCGTGAGCCCAGAGCGCGATGTCCTGTTCTGCGGTTTGAGTGTCCCGGAAGAGGATGATGTCGATCAGCGTCACGGCACCGACGTCGGGGTTTTGCAGCATGGAAGTGGCGGCGCTGAATTGGCCGTTGTCGCTCACTTTGTAGTGCGCGGCATCAAGGACGCTGGGGTCGTACCAGCGCAGCAGTTGCTCCCGGATGTGCGGTGGAATGGGTTGGATCTCGGCGCTGGCTGCTTCAGCGCGGGCTTGGGTCAGCCACAGCGCCAGGGCAGGTGCCGCGACCTGGTAGACGCCATCAGGCACCTGCCCCAGATCTGGCAGGCAGATGCAGCCGTTCAGGCACACTTGTTTCTCGCCAGGTGGGCAGGCGTTAGTCTGGGCTTGCACTACAGGAGTCAGGCCAAGAACAGACAGCGCCACCAGGCATGTGATGATGGGCGGCATTGGGCCCTCCAGGGACGGAAGCAGCGCGAACAGCGAATCACAATTGATCGATGACCCGCATAACTTTAGCGCACCCTTGTCGGGTCTCTTCTCGATGATTGCCTGGGGGTAATTGCTGCCCTCACAACGACAGCAACAGTCGATCAGAAGTGATCGGACTGGGTATACGGTGTCTCATGGTGGAAGAGATCGCATTGGCCAACCCAAAACATACCTTGAGCAAACGCGGCTAGGCGCGTTTACACCGCTATAGTCGATTCTATTGCCGACCGTACTTCCAGGAGCCTTTTCCCAGTGTCTGACATGCCGAGCAACTTCGCCTACACAAAACGCTTCAACGCCGTACTCGCCTACATCGATGCCAATCTTGAAGGTGACTTGTCGGTGAAGACGTTGAGTCATGTGGCGAACTTTTCGGTGTTTCACTTCCATCGACAATTCAGCGCGTTCGCAGGTGTGCCGGTCTCACGTTATGTGCAACTGATGCGGCTACGACGCGCGGCACATCGCCTGGCCTCCCTCGCTGATCACTCGGTACTGGACGCGGCACTCGGTGCCGGCTTTGAAAGCCCCGAGGCATTTTGCAGGGCGTTCAGGCGGGCGTTCGGTATGACCCCGAGTGCGTTCAGGAAGGAACCGAACTGGCAGGTCTGGAATGCGGTATTCGCAATCCCTCATTTTTCCAGGACTATCATCATGCAAGTACGAATCGTGGAATTCCCAGAAGTCAGGGTCGCAGCGCTTGAGCACTGCGGACCACCCGGGCTCGTCAATGAGAGCGTGCGCAAGTTCATCGAGTGGCGTATGCAGAGCGGACAGTCGCCGGTGGCATCGAGTCGCACCTTTGGCATTCCCTATGGCAACCCCGACACGACACCTGCACAAGCATTCCGCTTCGCCATCTGCGGCGAGATTCACGAGGCTGTGACGCCGAATGAGTTCGGCGTGCGCGAGATCGTCATTCCTGGCGGTCGCTGCGTCGTGGTGCGACATACGGGGTCACCGGATCACATCGGCGAAACGATCTATCCGATATACCGTGATTGGCTTCCTGCCAGTGGCGAGGAACTCCGTGACCACCCGTTGTTCTTCAATTACCTGAGCGTCTATCCCGAGACACCGCAGGATCAATGGCAAACTGACGTGTATGTTCCGCTTCAATAGCGGAGCAAGCAGCTTTCGACCCTGACGGACATTGACGAGTGTCCGCTCAGGGTTGGCATCCACATCAACGACGACAGCTTCTTTGCCCGTAACCCAGGGCCTGTTAACGCTTCGCGACAAAGTCAACGAGGGGAAAGCGCAAACCCGCGAAATCCTCGACTGCAGAAAGCCATCCTGACCGGTCGCTTTCCAGTCCCATTGGCAAGTTTTCAAACCCTGTACTACTGTCATCTCGTGCTGGATGCTCGGGATCGCGGACGTTCGATCTCCCCCAAGGTCATGGAATGAAGACCCCATCGTGAACACACAAGTGTTCCAACCGCTGTGCATACGACGTGTACGACGAGCCCAATGTGGCTCCGGTTCACAGGGAGGTGCTTATGGTAGTTTCAGGTCTAAAGTTTCGGCAGCAAATGCTGAGTATTCACCAATGTATTGATATAAAACATTCTGCTTTTCTCCCCTACCTCACCTCGCATCCTGGCTCCCTATTTCAGCCCGCTACGTACCAGTAATTGAGCATGCGCAGAGTGCACTGCCTGAGCATGTGCCTAGTGTTGTTGCCTGCCTGCCGGCATGGTTATGGCTGATGACATTCCATTTCCCGGAGGTACTGCTCGAGATGTACAGTCAATACTAGGCACAACCACCTTTTTCATCCCCCAAGGTGGCCCGATTCATGGACCTGTACTGTATGCACTCCCCAAGTACAGCGGGCAATGATGCGAAGAGAAAATGATGAATACTATTAAAGGCAGCGCACCAAAAACCACTATCAAAAAAATACTGCTTTGGATGCTACTACTCGCCATAACATCATACGTCACATCATGCATATTTATTTCAAAACAGAAAAGCATAGCTTTTGAAGCAATCAATATTGGCGATACACAAGGGGTTGTTATCAACCGACTCGGGATCCCTTCTCATGTAGAAAAACCAAGCACTTTATTTACCCGCTACGCATCGCACCACTGCCAACATCCTTGCGTTGAGCGACTATGGTTTGAAAACCGTTTATCCTTTGATATAGAAGCATGGTCGGTAGAACTGGATGAAGGTGGCCGAGTAGTTAAGAAAGCTTATTGGGCATCGCCATAACTGGCCATGTACTGCTCTTTGAAACGCGCTTAATCCTAGCGTAGGAACTGGACCATGAGTAAACTAGAAAAAAGGAGCAAAGTAGGAGTCCGTATTGCATTAACTATTGTCTTGTTATTGACATGCATTGTTTTTTTATTGGCATTGAGCTGTATTCTGGAATTGCACCACAAAAAGCCGTTGGCTACCCCAATTCCGGCCAACTTAAGCTTTATGTATTATTTCCAGCCGCATCAGTTCTTATTAGCGCTTTAATGCTGACCTTCTCAAAAAAACTGCCGAACTGGTTGTTGATTGTTTTTATACCGATTCAATTCATCGCTATTTTTACGGTTTTTATTTTTTTTGGTGGTGGTGTGTAAGGGCGTCGCTTGTCGGGAAATGGAATTAACGCTACCGCTGGCTGCTGGGGGGGGGCGTTTCTGATTCGTGGTCACTAGGTAATGGGGCCGCATCAGGGTTTGGATTCGTTTCTCCACAACTAGGTGCTAATTATAACTACTCCTTCCAGGCTGCAAGGAAGATTGGATCAGAATGGTGGAAATTATGACTATTGGGCTATTGGCTTTTATTATAATACTGTGCTTACTGGGAATAATGTGCTTGTTTTTTTCTGAGAAAACGCAAGGCATTATAATCAAGTTAATTGACCGGGCAGGCGCATCAAAAAATTACCCATTCAAGAGCTTGATCAGGTCAAGCAATTATCTATATATTCTTAGATCAGTTGGCACATTAGCTCTTCTAATGTCTTTTTTCTTAACATGGGGACTGATAAATAACTTATAAAAAATATACACACATATGGAGATCACTCATGGTATCTGCATGGAAATACCCCACCCCGGCGAGCTTCCAGATCAGAAAGCATGTCCGGCCCGGCCATTGGCTTGCCCGCAATTGGTGCGGTGCTAGCGGGTGAAAGTAAGCCATCAAAGTCAGGGTGTAAAAATGACCGACGGAAGCGAACACTTATTTATCGGAAGACTGGCAATCCTGCCATTTGCCTTTGTTCAGTGGGGCGTTTTGCTTTGGTATGTGAGTTCATTGCGGCGATTACGTGACAATTTTCTGAAAAGATTAATAGGAGGAGCCGTATCTATTGCGACCATTTTCGCAGTGACATTCGGACAAATGGAAGCTTACACAATAATCACTTCTATGCCGCACCCAATGACTGACAACTTCTTCTTTATTGCATTCTCCATCGAGCACGCTGCGTCCATCTTCTTTATCTTCTACACTGTAATTAAAAGACGAAACCACCGAAGGAGAGGGATATACCGATAGCGGCTCACAAGATCAATCTGTAATCAGAGGCAATCTGGCGATACAAAATCTGGGAGGCGAGAGAATGAATGCACTTAAACGCGTCGCGGGAGTACTGGCCTTAGGCTTTTGGTTTTCTTCATTTTTTGCCTGGAAATACTTTGATGCTCACGGACTGAGAACGCCGGATCTTCAAAGTGGAAAAACCTACCCGCTGGATACGCACGGTTCGGTTGTATACCTAACGTCCCATGAGCATTACTTTTTGTACGGTTTGATCATCGCTGGCATAGTGTTTTTCCTGCTCAGCGCTGTTTTTTATTTTGTCGGGAGCAAGTGACCATAGTTTGTTGCCAGTGGACACAATGAAGAAGCACCATGGCGCTAACCAGCAACATTTCACTCTACGACAGTCGATGGCCCACGCTCTTCCATAGCGCCACGGTTTATGGGGGCAGTCTCGACATCCGCTCGCAGTGACCACGTAGAGCCTGGACCAATCGGCTAGTCAGCGTGGCAATGCCGAGCGCCCTCCCTCAGCCCTCCTCGGCAAATGCCTCCTTGATAAATGCCTCCAGCTCTTTCTCTTCAAGCAACTCAATAGAAAAATGCCCGAAGCGTTTCGGTAACCAGAGTATGCGTGTCCCACTTGGCGTCTGGAGGTTATCGCGAGACAGCGGTTTGCCGTTCTCATCTTCCGGCTGGACGCCTGCGTCGATCAATTCGTCATAGGCTACCTCGATATCCGGTGTGGAATAGCAGTGCCGGTAGATGGTGCCTTCGCCGTTGGCGTCCATCAGAGCCTTGAGATTTCCGGTAAACGGTTGCACCAGCATAAGGCGCTCCGTTCCGAACATAACGATCGCATAGCGCACGTGCAAACCGTCGCGCTGCCAATCAAGTGTCTTTGAAATTCTGGCGCTGAAGACACGGGCGTAATACTTGCACGCTTCCTCGAGGTCTTTGACGAGAACATCGACGTGGCTGAACTTTAATTTCAATGGCCTCACCTTTTTCAGACATGCGATTTGATACCGAGATCTCTCCTTATGTATCACAGTGTGTCTGATTAGCCTCTCGATACATGGCTTTTCACTTGGCCTGCGATTCGACACAGGCCAGATACGTCGCCGCGTTCAAATGCAAACAAGGTTTCAAGGGCTCAGCCAGATCCCCTGGCCAACGACTTGCAACGGAGACATCACATGAAGATGGCACTGCAGAACAAAACCGGCAAAACCCGCCACCGCCTGGTCGGCTCGTCGATCCTCGCGCTTACCCTGTTCGGCGTTCTCGGTGCGGCCCACGCACAAACGACCGCCGCGGCGCAGCCAACCTCGGCCAATGCTGGTGCCACTCATGCAACACCCTCCCCGTTCGGCCCGCTCAAGCATGTCAACGCCGGCCTGTTGGACGTGGCATACGCCGAAACAGGCCCGGCTAATGGGCCAGTGGTGATTCTTCTGCACGGCTGGCCGTACGACATTCACAGCTATGACGAGGTCGCCCCGTTGCTTGCCGCGAAGGGCTATCGAGTGCTGATGCCGTATGCGCGTGGCTATGGCGATACGCATTTTCTGTCCGATAAAACCGTTCGCAATGGCCAACCGGCTGCGCTGGCCAGTGACGTCATCGACTTCATGGATGCGCTGAAGATCAAACAAGCCGTGCTCGGTGGTTACGATTGGGGCGCACGCTCGGCCGACATCGTCTCGGCGCTGTGGCCAGAACGGGTCAAGGCGCTGGTCTCGGTCAGCGGGTATCTGATCGGCAATCAGGCGGCCGGCAAGAACCCGCTGCCACCCAAGGCTGAATTGCAGTGGTGGTATCAGTTTTACTTCGCCACCGATCGCGGTCGCGCCGGGTACGAGAAAAACACCCACGACTTCGCCAAGTTGATATGGCAACTGGCTTCGCCGAAATGGGCGTTCGACGACGCCACTTTCGACCGCAGCGCCAAGGCGCTGGACAACCCCGACCATGTCGACATCACCGTATTCAACTACCGCTGGCGCCTGGGCCTGGTCCAGGGCGAGAGCCGATACGAAGCGCTGGAGCAGAAACTGGCCACGGCGCCTTCCATCAGCGTGCCGACCATCACCCTTGAAGGCGATGCCAACGGTGCGCCGCACCCGGCCCCCGAGGATTACGCCAAGCGCTTCACCGGCAAATACGAGTTCCGGCTGATCAGCGGCGGCATCGGCCACAACCTGCCGCAGGAAGATCCGCAGGCGTTCGCCAAGGCTGTGATTGATGCGGATCACCTTTGAGGTGATCTGACATCCATGCACTTGCCCCGCTGAACACCTTCACAACAACGGCTCGTTTATTTAACGAGCCGTTTTAACCAAGGCAGGCGTAACACCGTCTAATCTGAATAGAACACGACCACAAACACGCCTCCAACCTCTTGATACAGGGGAAACGGGATGATCGGCAAAACAGCACGCCAATGTTCGTCATGGATCCTCCCTTCCCTGCTCGTCATCAACCTGGCCCTGACCGCGGGCTGTGCGGGCAAAACTTCCACGGCCCGCTACTCGGCCTCAAGTACAGACTCAAGCGCAGGCTCAAGTTGCTATGCAAAAGCGCTACCCACTGCTGGCGAGGGCGGCCTGGCCTGGGGCTCCACCCTGGACAAGGCTCGCCAAAAGTCCATGGATAACTGCATACGCTATGCCGGCCAATCCGGTGGCACGCCGACTACCTGTCATGTGGTGATGGCGGAGTGCAAAAACTGATAGCAAGGTGTATCGGTGACGCAGCAGATCCAGCCGTTGCTCAAGGAGATCGAAGCGAAACTGCCGTCACTTATGCTGCAACTGCAGAACTTCTCTCGCATGTGGATGGTGGTGCTGACCGCGCTGCCGGGCTTGATCGGTGTTGTGATGGGTAGCATTGCGATCTTGACCGACCGCTCTGCTACCCATCGAACGCCTGCGTTCAGTATGCAAAACTGAACACTCATCCTCTTCTCAATAGTGTCAGGCGGCACCAGGGACATTCGTTCCCATGCCCGCCGGCAGGAACGGTCGAATTTCATCGATTTCCGCAGCGCTGAGGCGCAACTCCAGGGCTGCAATCAGCCCGTCTACTTGCGCACGATGGCGGGCTCCGACAATGGCGCCCGTCACGACCGGTTTGCGAAGTACCCAGGCGATGGCGACCGCCGCAGCGCTCACCCCGTGCCTTTCTCCAATACGTGCCATGACGTCAACCAATGCCAGGTTCGCACTCAAACGGGGCTCCTGGAAATCAGCACTTCGAGCCTTGCGCCAATCGTCTTCGGGCAGTTGCGAGATGCGTTCGCGCGTCATGCTGCCGGAAAGCAGCCCTGATTGAAGCGTGGAATAGGCAAGGACACCCATCCCGGCCTGCTCGCAGAATGGCAAAACGTCCTGCTCAATGTCCCGCATCAAGGCCGAGTACGGCGGCTGGAGCGAAACGATCTCCGTCACCGCCTGCGCCCGCTTGAGTTGAGCGACATCGAAATTCGATACACCGATCGCGCGAATCTTTCCTTGATCGCGCGCGGCAGCCAAAGCCGAAAGCGCCATTTCAATGCCTTCACTGCTGGCATCAGCAGGAAAAGCAGGCCAGTGGATCTGATAAAGATCGATGGTCTCGACTTGAAGCCGGCGCAAGCTTGCGTCGATCTCGGCGAGCAAGGATTGAGGGGCCAGCGAATGCGAAATCTTCTTCGTGACCGGGTCCCAGACCAAACTGCCTTTGGTGAACACCAAAGGACGCCGTGACGCCGGCACCCGCCGCAGCAATTGCCCCACCAATTGCTCTGCATGGCCCAAGCCATAAACCGCAGCGGTGTCAATCCAGTTCACGCCGCGTTCGACGGCATATTCAAGTGCGCCCAGGCTGTCCTTGTCATCCTGCGCTCCCCAACTGTACTCCCAGCCGGTGCCGGCGATTGCCCAGGTTCCCAGGCCAATCGGTGAAATCAGAAAATCCGATGATCCAAGACGATTGTTTTGCATAGCCACCTCTCCACGAATGATGGAGGAAGTATCCGGCAGAGGTCTCATGACGATAAGATAGGTAATCGTATTTGAACTGCTGAACAAAACTCATGAGTCATCTCCCCGATCTCTCTGAACTCGACGCCTTTGCCGCCGTCGCTCGCCATCGCAGCTTTCGCAAGGCCGCCGACGAACGTGGCGTTTCGGCTTCCGCGTTGAGTCACGCAATGCGAGCGCTGGAAGCACGTTTGGGCATCAGACTGCTGAACCGAACCACTCGTAGCGTGACCCCGACCGAGGCCGGCCAGCAGCTATTGGCGACGCTGCTCCCGAGCCTGCACCAGGTTAACGATGCATTGGCGCAATTGACCTCGATGCAGGAAGTGCCCACTGGCAAACTTCGCCTCAACGTGGCACGTCCGGCGGCTCGCATCGTGTTTGCGAAAGTGCTGGCGCCCTTCGTGGCCAGGTATCCACGTATACAGTTGGACCTGATCACCGATGATGGATTGACCGATATCGTCAATGAGGGATTTGACGCTGGAGTCCGCTTTGGTGAAAGCCTGGCCGGTGACATGATCGCAGTCCCTGTCGGCGCACCTCAATCGTTCGTGACCGTAGCCGCGGATGCTTATCTGGCCGCGAAGGGAACCGCGCACGTCCCCCGCGACTTGCTCGACCATGCGTGCATTGCCAGGCGTTTTCCCAGTGGCAAACTTTACGCCTGGGAGTATCAAGCCGACGGTCAACCGATACGGTTATCCGTCACCGGCCCGCTGATTCTGGAAGACGATGCGCTGATGATCCAGGCAGCGAAAGATGGCGCTGGTATTGCCTATGTCTACGAGGAGCTGGTGCGCGACGATCTCCGGCACGGGCATCTCAGAGAAATACTCCAGGAGTGGAAAGCACCGCCCAGCCGGTTCTTTCTTTACTACTCAAGCCGGCGCCATGTGCCACCCGCCTTGAAAGCACTCATCGAATTTATCAGCGCTCGCGAGGCTGCGTAGCCGTCGTAAAATCGGCACTTGAATCCCACGATTTTTTCAACAAACGGAGTCACCTACATGGAAGTCATCAATCAGTTGCAGCCCGCAGAGTGTGCAGGCATGGAAGATATCCGACGCGAAATCGACGCCCTGGACCAGGCCGTTATCAAGCTGTTGGGCAAGCGTTTTCACTACGTGCTGGCCGCCTCGAAGTTCAAGACCTCGGTGACTTCGGTGCGCGCTCCGGAGCGTTTCAAGGCCATGCTGGCAACTCGACGCGAATGGGCCGAAGCCGAGGGCCTGAGCCCGGATGCCATCGAGAAGATGTACAGCGACCTGGTGAACCACTTCATTGCCGAAGAGATGAAACACTGGGCGGCTCATCAATCCGAAACCTGACGCTAGTGTCCTGACTGTCCGCCAAGGTCTATTTTGGTCAGCCATGACAGGCTGCGATAGGCCTGGAGCGGACTTGCGCTCGACTCACAGAAATCGCTGATGGCAAAGGAACTGCTATCGGCTGATTCTGTTGAAACACAGGCCAATTACACTGGCGAACACATTCTTTAAACATCAACTCCTATTAATACGTCATTTACCCTTTCACAAAAACTTATTACTCTACTGCATCACGACAATATTCAGGCGTCATTTAAGTGACCACCACAACCACCATTCTTCAGAGAAACAGACCCTTAACAGCGCCGACGCGACCGTTACAACCCATGAATAATTCATACACACTGACGAACGGAGTAAAAATATAAAATAGCCATACAAATCAACAATATAAAACCTCAACAACACTTAAATAAAAACCTCATAAAATCATTAAAAACCATAAGTGACCGACCACAAATATAAAAGTTTCAAACTTTATAATTAAATAAAAACCCACACATAACGCTTTAAAATATTCACCTTTGATGCTAATAATCCGGCAGCTTCCGGGTTTCCAGGCGACGTCCCCTCTCACATGAAGTGAACATCAGCGCTCACGCTGACTATCCCGGCCTTTACTAAACTCAAATAACGCTAGCGTGGCTCAAGTTTCAATATAACTTGGGGCAGCTTTTGTGTTGCGCACTAGAACTGCGCGAGGAAGGCATCATCGTCCGCCATCATTCAAGGCTTAAAGTCCTTTCGATCTTCGGTACCCGTCCTGAAGCCATCAAGATGGCGCCTTTAGTCAAAGCCCTCGCTGCGGAACCTGGCATTCATTCGCAGATATGCATCACCGGCCAACATCAAAGCATGCTTAAACAGGTGCTGGATCTGTTCAACCTCAAGGCCGATTACACCCTCGATGTGATGACGCCGCACCAGACGCTTAATTCGCTGACCGCGGCGCTTTACGAGGCGATTGATCCGGTGCTGGAAGTGGCCCAGCCGGACCGGGTGCTGGTACATGGCGACACCACTTCGGCCATGGTGGCCGCGATGGCTGCATTCCATCGACGCATTCCGGTCGGCCATGTGGAAGCCGGCCTGCGCACCGGTGACATCTACAGCCCGTGGCCGGAAGAAATGAATCGTCGCTGCATCGACCTGGGTGCGGACATGCTGTTTGCGCCGACCCACGAGTCGCAAAAAAACCTGCTCGACGAGCGTTTGCAGGGGCGCTCTTTCGTGACCGGCAACACGGTGATCGACGCTTTGCAGATGACCGCGCAGCGCATCGAACAGGACGCTGACCTGCGTGCAGGCCTGGATGAGCAATTCTCGTTCCTGCAACCCGGCCGCAAGGTATTGCTGGTCACCGGGCATCGTCGGGAAAACTTCGGCGAAGGCTTCCTCGACATCTGCAAGGCCCTGAGCCATTTGGCCCGGCGTGCCGACATCCAGATCGTCTATCCGGTGCACTTGAACCCCAATGTCATGGGCCCGGTCACCGAGCAGTTGGGCGACCTGCCCAATGTGCACCTGATCAAGCCACTGGACTACATGGCTTTCGTGCGCCTGATGCAACGGGCACACGTGATCCTCACCGACTCCGGTGGCGTGCAGGAAGAAGCCCCCTCACTGGGTAAACCCGTGCTGGTCATGCGTGACGTTACCGAGCGCCCCGAAGCGGTCGCGGCGGGCACTGTGCGCCTGGTCGGGACCTCGCCGGACTCGATCATCGCGGGTGTCAACGCGTTGTTCGATGACGAGTTGCTATGGCGCCGATGCTCCCAGGCGGCCAACCCATACGGCGATGGCTGCGCCAGTGCGCGCATCGTCGACGCGCTGATGGGTCGTCCGGTCGATGAGTTCGTCGTCGCTCGGCAGTCATTGCCCAAGTTCCTGCATTACCCGACAGCGGTGCCTGTGCCCGAGGAAAATTACCCGGCTTTCACCTCTCTCTAAACCGAACCGCTCCTCCCCTTATCAGCTCGAGATCTACCTGAATGAAGCCTTCCGTTGCCATCCATACGGGTGCGCTCAGCGCCCTTGCCTGTGGCGTGAGCCTGCTCGCGCTCATGCCGACCTTCGCCTTGGCCGCGGACAGCCCGCTCACCCAGGCGATCAACCGACTCAACGCCGACACTCGGCAAGAGCGTGAGATCCGCTTGAGCGATCTGGGGATCGACGCCCCCATCATCCTGGGTTCCACCGATGCCCGGCGCGAATTGTATTTACCCGTGCCGGCGGGTGTACCACTGACCGATGCCACGCTGAATTTCGACGCCAGCTACCTCAACGGCGAAGGCGGCCGCAACACCTTGCTGCTGTCGCTGGACGGTTATCCGGTGCACGCCGAAGGGCTCAGCGAAGCTCAAGGTGACGCCAGCGCCACGCTGGGCGTGGACAAGACCGCGCGTGACAGCGGTTCGGTGCGCCTGGGTATTGCCTGGTCGTCGATCGTGTCCCGCGTGTTGTGCGAAGACGAACGCGCCATCGGCAACGTATTGCGTATCGAACCGGACACCCGCCTCAACTACAGCTACGACGCCAGCCAGTTACAGGACGTTGGTGCAGCCTGGACGGCACTGCCCGGCAAACCGGGGATCATGGTCGCGCCGGGCACCCTAACCGCCGAAAGCTACGACGCCGCCTGGCGTCTGGGCGTGGCACTGGAACGGATCGGCAAGCACAGCCACATCCTGCCCTATCCTGCCGTACAGGACAGCGTTGACCTGACCGGCCTGCGTATCCCGGCCGAGCTGCAAACTATTCCAGCGTTCGCCAGCCTCAGCGGCAAAGGCCCGCACGTCCTGGAGAACCCGGCGCAAATCGGCGCGCTGCTGATGTTGGGGCAAACCCCGAACGTCCAGGCGGATCTGGCCATCAACGACCCGCAACTGCTCAAGGCCGTCAATGAGTCTCTGGATGCGCTGCAAAGTCAGATTCAAGGTCTCGACGCCACCGCAGCCAGCGCCTTCGCGCAATGGCGTGTACGGCATATCAATGCAGGCCTGGCCGCCACCGGCACGGACAATGTGCGACTGGCATTGCTGGGGACACGCCCGGTGCTGACGATCGCGCCGCAAGCGACCGGCAAGGCCTTGGCCTTGTTCAGCTCGGCCTGGAACACACTGGCACGCAGCCGCCAATTGACCGTCAGCGAAGCACAGTTGCCATTGAGCGCCGACGGCCGTGTGGCCTTGTCGCGCCTGGGCGGCAAAACCGGCGCGATCGACGTGCTGGCAAAATCCGACTGGAGCACCTCGTTCCCTCTGGGCAGCGTGGCCTACGACGGACGTCTGCCGGTGAAGGCGGTGATCGATGTGTCCGCCGCACCCGGCGCCTCGGACACCGCGCCGGTGGCCTCGCTGTTTCTCAACGATTATCTGATTGGCGCACAACAGCTCGTGGCCAACGGAGAAAAGCAACGCATTGAAGCGCGGATACCACGTTACGCCGTGGGCTCGACCAACGTGCTGCGTGTGTCGTTCCAGCGCCAGCCGGTCAGTGATCGCTGCCTCGAAACGCCACAAGCCTTCCCGGTCTCGGTGCTGCCGACCAGCCATATCGTGTTGGAAAAGACTGCGCTGGATGATGACTTCTCCGGCATGGCTGCACGCTTTGCCGTGAACGCGCAGATCCTCGTGCCGCAGGCCTACCTCGAACACCCGGCAAGCAGTTTGCCGCAGGTGATTTCGGTGGCTGACGCCGCCGGTGTTTCGCCGCTGCGTGCGCAATTGAATATCAGCGCAGACCCGAAAGTCTCAGTCACGCCAGACAAAGCCTTCCTGGCCTTCGAGTTGCCGATCAAGGACAGCAAAGAGTCGGTGCAGGTCGACGAGCAGGGCCGCCTGCGCATCAATCACAAGGATCAGGTGTTGCTCGACGTGCATCCCCTCAACCACCTGGCTTCGTTGCAAGCCGTGGAGAGCGGCGGCCAACACGGTCTGGTCTATCGCACACTGGGCGCCGACGCCCCCCGCTTCGCCAGGCAGATTCTGCTGAGCCGCGGCGACGTCGCCATCCTCGGTGACAACGGCACGCTGACCACCTTCGACACCCAGGACCCCAGTGGCAGCCAATTGATCGACCACGAAGAACCCAAGGGGCTGGACGCCTGGCGCACACCGTCGCTGTTGTGGCTGATTCCCGGTGGCATCCTGTTGGTCCTCATCCTGTTGCTGGCCGGCCGTAACGCCCGTCGCAATCGCCAGTAACGGTAACCCTCGATGACGTCGCTTTATTGGCCCTATTGGCTGGCCCACTACTACAGCTTCCTGGAGACCTCGACCATCGTGGTCGCGGTGCTGATTCTGATTTCCAGCCTGGACGATCTGTTCATTGACCTGTGGTACTGGTCTCGTCGCCTGTTCCGCAAATTCACCGTGGGTCGCAAGTACCGGCCGCTGACCGCCGAGCAACTGATGGCCCGGGATGAACAACCGCTGGCAATCATGGTTCCGGCCTGGCTGGAATACGACGTCATCGCGCCGATGATCGAGAACATGGTGTCGACCCTGGACTACCAGAACTATGTGGTCTTTGTCGGCACCTACATCAACGACCAACGCACCATCGATGAAGTGGAGCGCATGCGTCGGCGCTACAAGCAGCTGCATCGCGTGGAAGTCCCGCATGCCGGGCCGACCTGCAAGGCCGACTGCCTGAACTGGGTGATCCAGGCGATTTTCCTGCACGAGAAAACCCACGGCATGACCTTCGCCGGCGTCGTGCTGCACGACAGCGAAGACGTGCTGCACCCGCTGGAATTGCGCCTGTTCAACTACTTGCTGCCGCGCAAGGACATGATCCAGTTGCCCGTGGTTTCGCTGGAGCGCAACTGGTACGAATGGGTGGCGGGCACCTACATGGACGAATTCGCCGAATGGCATGGCAAGGATCTGGTGGTGCGAGAAAGCATGACCGATACCGTGCCATCTGCCGGGGTCGGCACCTGTTTTTCACATCGTGCCTTGCAAGTGTTGGCCGGGGAAACCCAGAACCAGCCATTCAACACCGACAGCCTCACCGAGGACTACGACGTCGGCGCACGCCTGGCCAAGGTCGGTATGAATGCGATCTTCGTGCGCTTCCCGGTGCAGTTTCGCGTGCTGCGCAAATCATGGTTTCGCAAGCCTTACGAATCGACCCTGAGGATGCCGTTGTGCGTGCGCGAATTCTTTCCCGACACCTTCCGCACCGCGTTCCGCCAGAAGGCCCGCTGGACATTGGGCATCGGGCTGCAAGGCTGGGAACAAATGGGCTGGAGCGGCTCGCTGGCCAACCGTTATCTACTGTTTCGTGACCGCAAAGGCGTAGTGACGGCGTTCGTCAGCATCATCGCCTACGTGATTCTGGTGCAGTTGCTGGGCCTGATTGTTTTGCGCCAGAGCGGACTGTGGGACGTGAGTTTCCCGACGCCGTTTGAAACCAACGGTTTTATCCAGTACCTGCTGCTGGCCAACGGTCTCGCGCTGGCCTGGCGCATCGCGCATCGCTGCTATTTCACCACCGTGCTATACGGCTGGCAGCATGGTTTGCTGTCGATCCCGCGCATGGTGGTGGGCAACTTCGTCAACTTCATGGCCGCGTCACGGGCCTGGCGCATGTTCCTGGTTGGCAAGGCGCTGAACCGCAAACTGGTGTGGGACAAGACCATGCACGACTTCCCGTCCACCGACCTGGTCGCTGCCGCACCGCGCAAACTGGGCAGCGTGTTGCTGTCCTGGCAGGCGATCAACGAAACCGACCTGCAAAATGCTCTCGTCGAACAGAAAACCCGGCACATGCCATTGGGGCGGATTTTGCTCAGCAACGGCTGGCTGGACGACGAAACGCTCGCGGAAGCCATCGCCTTTCAGAACGACTTGCCGCGGGTGTTCGATGTGGCCGCCAAGGCGCGGGATTCGAACCAGACGCTGGACGATGAATTCGCCCTGCGCTGGCGCGTGGTGCCGCTTGGCTTGAATGCCGACGGCTGTGCGCAAGTCGCCGTGGCCAGCCCACTGCCGGCCGAAGGCCTGCAACAGGTCAGCGAAGAACTGGGCAGCGAACCGGTGCAGCTGATTGCCCGGGAGAGCGAAATCGTCGCGCAATTGCGTCAACTGAACGTGCGCGAAGGCCAATCCGTGCCGGATGCCCGAGCGCCATTGCTGGGCGACCTGTTGATCGAAATGGGCCTGCTGGATCGCGATGTGTTCAGCCGCGCGATGTTGCAGTACCGCCCGCAGCATCATGGCCGCATTGGCGACTATCTGGTCGACAGCGGCGTTCTGCCTCGCGCCACCATCGAAAAAGCCGTGGCACGTCAGCACAGCCACTACCCTGCGGAGCTTCCTGCATGAATCGCCCCTTACTGACCCTCATGGCCACGGGGCTGAGCCTGATACCTGCGTTTGCTCATGCCCAGACGCTGCCATTGCCATTGACCGGTCCGGCCTATGTAACCGCCAACGAGGCGTACAGCGCTTACGAGCGCAAAGACTATGACCTGGCCATCGCCAAGGCTCGCGAAGCCCTACGTCAGCGCGCCGATATCCAGCGTTTGAACACGCTGATTGTGCTGGCTCAGCGCGACAAGGACCTGCGTGATCATCCCAGGCGCTACCCGCAATCACGTCAGGCTCCGGGCTTCGGCGCCGCTGCCCAGGCCTTCGCAGCCTATGACCGCGATGACTTCGGCGCTGCTGCCCAGGCCGCACGCAAGGCCATCGCTCAGGCGCCCAAACGCATGGACTATCGACTGCTGCTGATCGAGTCGTTGCAGCGCCAACCGCATCTGCAGGAAGCGGATCAAGCCACCACCCAGGCGCTTGCGGTGTTCCCGAAGGACGACGCGTTGCTGATACGGCGCACAGCGATTCGTCGTCAACTGGCGGTGCCGCTGGCGGTTCAGGGCTATCGCGCCCTGCAGCAAGGCCATGTGCCGCTGGCTGTGGACCAGGCCAGAAAAGCCGTCGCCTGGGCCCCGGAAATCGGCGCCAACCAGCAACTGCTGATCAGCGCCCTGCTCGCCGCCAACGATTACCCTGGGGCCGAGCAAGCCGCGTCCGCTGCATTGGCACAGGATGACAGGGAAATCGCACCGTGGATTCTGCGCAGCTACGCCCTTGATCGGCAGGGTAAGACTCAAGCCGCTCAAACTGACCTGAAGCAGGCCCTGGCCATCGATGGCCTGCCGCAAGCGCAAGTCCGCAACATTCGCTTCTTCGCCGCCGACACCGCACTGGCCCATGGCGAGCCTCAGCAGGCGCTCGATGATTTGCAGCCACTGGTCGACGATGAAGGTGGCGAAATAGCCCGCCGACGCAGCGCCGCACGAGTGGCGCTGCGGCAGAAAAACAATGGGGATCTGAACACTGCCGCTCACGTCCCTGCTCCAGCCCTGAACTGTCAGGAAACGGCCTTCGGCCTGGTGTGTGATATCTGGCCTGGCAACCAACGCGACGACGGAACCGACCTCGCCGCCCAGGCCTACGCGGCCCTGGCCCGCAAGGACTTCGAAACGGCGGTTGCCCAGGCGAACCAAGCCGTCGGCCGCGCGCCGCACAACCCGGCGTATCGACGCCTGTTGGTCGGAGCCCTGACCGACCTGAAGCATGTGCCCGAAGCCATCGCGGCGGCTAGCGCCGGTCTCAAGGCCAATGGCGATGACGCCCGGCTGCTGAGCCAGCGCGGCTACTTGCGTCAGCAATCGGGGGACGATACCGGGGCACGCCAGGATTTTACCCAGGCCTTGGCCCTGGGCAGCTTGCCGGCTTACGAAGAGGCCAGTCTGTATGCCGCCATCGGCCAGAGAAGAACTGCGCGCGAACGGCTGCAACAGGCGCGGGACACCGGCGAACTGGAAGCGATGAGCGACCTGCAGATCGCCTACTTGTCGGTCCAGGCCGGCGACGATGACCGCGCCCGTGAATCGTTTCGCAAGGCCGATGCTGGCAGCCGGCTCTCACCGACGGCAACGCAGGATGCCGCCTACAACGCCATGCGGGTCAATGACGATGAGCAAGCCGTCACCTATTTCAAGCGAGTCATCGACGCAAAAAATGCCGGTGAACTCGACATGTCCCCGCAGCAGCTCTTCGACACCCGTCGCGCGGTGGCCGATGTGTCGCGTACCTGGGGCTTGATCAGCACTACCAGTTATCGCGGCAACAGTTCCAGCAGCGGTCTGAGTTCAGCGCCGAGCAGCGGCAGTAACAGCAACGACAGCCTGCAAAACAGCACCGAACTGTCCTGGCGCCCGTTGGGCTATCGCAATGCACGTTTTGTCGAACTCTACGGTCGCGTCACCGACACGCTATGGAGCAAGAACAGCGATTCGGCTAGCGGTATCGATGCCCTGCAAGGCGCCGTTGGTGTGCGGGTCAAACCGTTCACGGCGTTGAACGTGATGGCCGCCGTTGAGCGCACGTTCCCCTTGGGGTCGTCAGACGTCAACGGTGACTGGCTGGTGCGCCTGGGCTATAGCTCAAGTATCGGGACCGATTTGCGGGTCGATACCTCCAGTTGGTGGACCTCGCAGTTGTTCGCTGAAGGCGGTCATTACATCAATGACTCGCGTGACTATTTCAACAGCGAATGGCAGGTCGGCCGCAGTTACGCCATCGGCGGCGCAGGTTCACACTGGGTGAGCTTCCCCCATGTCGTGGCCGCATTCGACTATGACTCAAAGATGAACAGCGAGACCGATACCGACGGCAGCACGAGCTCATCATCCGGCAAGGCCGCAGGCATCGGCGTCGGCAACAACGTCCGTTACTGGTTCCGCGAAGATGCCTACAACGCCCCACGCTCCTATGTGGATTTTTCTCTGCAGTACCGCGTGAAGGTGCTGGGCGATGACCGCGCTCAAGGCGTGTTCGCTCGCCTGACGTATTCCTATTGAGGACTGGTATGAACGTTCGAGTTTATTTGTGCCTGGGGTTTAACCTGCCCTCGACGTGGGCATATCCCCCGCCCCTGAAAAAGGCAGCCCTGTGAAAATCTTTGGCTATACCGCCAGTCGCGCGACCGTTGTCGCCCTGTTGCTTATCGCTACCCTCGGCGCAGGTTCCAGCATGCTCTACGTGACACACACCAAGGCTCTTAAGCCGGGGATTGTCGGCATCGTCTGGCAGCCGGACAACAAGACCGTCGGCATCAACGGCCACTGGGAAAAACTCGGCGCCCATGAGCTGCTGGTGCAATGGACCGTCGTCGACGATCAGGCATTCGTTCCCGGTACCGGCCTGCCCACCGTGCCGGTGTTGCCTGACTGGCCCCGTATCGCCAAGGCGCCCTGGGCGCAGGATGTCATTCTCGGGCTGGCCGGTTACTTCAGCGAGAACCGCTCACGGGACAACATCGAGCAACTGGCCGCTGTCTCGGAACGCATCGCCAAATTGCCTACGCCGCTACACGTCACCGGCTGGTATTTCCCGGCCGAAGTCGACCCCAGCTGGACCCGCGCCAAAGAACTGCCCGCCCTGCTGGCCAAGCTGCCGCGACCGTTATGGATCAGTGTTTACGACGGCGCCAACATCGGCCCCGCCGCCACCGCCGATTGGCTCAAGCAATGGCTGCCGGATGACATCGGCGTGTTCTTCCAGGATGGCGTCGGCGTCTACGCCCGCACCGCACCGGTGGCCCGAACCTACGCCGACGCCATGCGCCAGCGCCTGGGCAAGGACCGTGTGCGAATCATCGTCGAAGCCTTTCGCCCCAACTTCGGCGGCGGATTCCGCTCCGCGACCGCGGCCGAACTCAAACCGCAACTCGCGGCCTATGACGGTTATCCGCTCTACCTGTTCGACGGACCGCACTACGTGACGCCTGAGTTGCTGGAGCAACTGGTGCGGTGAATCGCAAAGCAGCCATTTATAACGTCGTGGCTAACCGACGCCTAAAAAATATGAAGCCGACTGAAGCCCCCCCGGTTGAGCCGCAGCGAAGCAGGTAGTCTGGAATCGTAATCAAGTAGGTGCCGAATTAGTCCCTGCATTCGGGATCGCCGACTCCCGAGATCGAACCGCATACAATGCCGAAAAGATATCGCGGATATATTTCGGGCGCTCGGAGGCGGGAATTACCGGAAGAAAATCCAGCATGTCGATAATTGATTCATAGGCAAAACGCATTTCACGGTGATAACGCCAACGGGCACCGAATCCGAGGGCTCGCTCCATTGCGACGAACAACCCGGCGAGCGCAGAACACAAAGGTGCCACCCAAGTAAAGTTTGTAGCGGGTAACAGCGTCGCCAGTGTCGTCAACAGCAACACCAGGATAGTGCCGCCGTTAAACATGATCGGATCGGCCAAGACATCATGCAACTTGGCCGCGTCTGTCAATCGCACCTTCAACTGTTGAATCATTTCCGGGGGCAAGTCCGTTACACCGCTTACATCGGGCGCGACGGGCGCTTCAAAATTGGCGTCATCTGGCATACGAAACTCTCCTGAAGGAAGAGATCAATCCGCCCAACGGCAAACTTCTAGGCATGAGGAATACAACTGACGAGCGAGTATAGATCATGGCATGCCGAATGCAGCTGAGTGAGTCTCCATCGGCTCCGGATCTTCTCATGCTGATTGTCTGCGCCAAGTGCCGGGTGACGTGCCGAACTGGCGTTTGAATGCGCCGGCACAGAGTCGGGTAACGCCGCCCGTAGCAGGATATCGTCAAGTGGCCGATCCAAGCGATGTGGCGCGTGCGGTACTTGCAGCCAGCACTTGGTCGGTGCTGGCCTGAAAAAGCTGTGGGCTGTGAAGGCAACAAACGGTGGCCGCAACGGTCCAACACGCGGTTGAACACCAGGTGCGAGCTACCAGAAGCATCACCTGCCGACCGCCACTACCTCTGGGAGAACCAATTGTCAGCTGTCTTTTTACGTCAAGCTTTCCGGCTATCGGCACTGCTCTTTTCCGTTGGCACTTCGTTTTCTGTTTACGCCTGCCCAGCAGGGCAGTACGAAGCCTGCGTGGTCACTTGTTTTTGTGCTCCAGGCTCCAAAGAGGAAATGGGGCCGATCTTTGAAAGCATGAACAAAATGGCTTCCACTGGATTACAGAGTTGGATTGTGCAATCGCGCAACACCGCGGCAAATGGCGATATTCAGACAATCCCGCTGAATATCCGAGCCCAACTCGAACCCTACTATGACATTCAAGTGCTTGATTCGGCCCGCTACAAGGTAGGCGATGATGAGGAGCTGAACGCCGCAAACACCATGCTGCAGAATCCCGATGTCACTGCGGTCACCCTGATAGACATCATCGTCTTTCGCAGTGCCGATGATGCACTTAACAATGTCGCGCTGTGGGCCCATGAATTGAAGCACGTGCAGCAGTACCAGCAATGGGGAGTTCGGGAGTTTTCCACTCGCTATACCCGTGATTACACAGCCGTCGAGGCGCCTGCTTACGAGATTCAAGCCAAGGTAGCCAGAGCGCTGAGAGCCAGCGTGGCCCAGTCAGAACCTCCTCGACTTCCTTGAGTTCAAAGGGCCAGGCAATCCTGCCGTCTGCTGCTCTCCATCACAGACCCCGAGAGTCTCGACGCTGGACCAAAAACAGCCGGTGGGCGAAGCGATAGTTAATGAGTAGCTATGCTTAGTCTGTTGTGCAAACTGATTGTGCAGACGGGAATTGCAGACACCCGTGTCGATCGCCGCCCCACTGGTCCTCCATAGGCAGCCGCGAAACATGACGTCCTTGGTCTCATCGATCATCGAGTTACTCACGGCGCACCCGCATATCGTGTATCTGGCCGTGTTTCTCTTGGCACTTTCCGAGTCAATCCCGATCATCGGTGTCGTCGTTCCCGGCACCGCCGTGATTCTTGCGCTCAGCACCCTGGTGCCGAGCGGCGTGTTATTGCTCTGGCCGTTGCTGATCGCCGCCACGTCAGGCGCCATTGCGGGGGATGGTCTTTCGTTCTGGCTCGGGCACCGATACCGCCGCGAGATTCTTGGCCTCTGGCCACTGAACCGGCATCCTGAGCTGATTCAGCGCAGCGAAGCCTTTTTCAACCGTCATCGCGATAAAAGTATCTTTTTCGCGCGCTTCACACCGGGCGTCCGCGCCTTCGTTCCGCTCCTCGCCGGCACGCTGGGAATGGCGGTCAGTCGGTTCTATGCCGTCAATGTCGTGTCGGCGCTCGCCTGGGCTCCGTCGCATATCCTGCCCGGCGTGCTCGTCGGCGCGACGTTCAGCATTCTCGGTGCAGCTGCAAAGCCGCTCGCGATCTTGCTGACCGTTCTAGTCGCGGTGGGCTGGGTGGTCCTGCATATCGTGCGCTGGGCGCTGCATCGCGGCATCCCCTACTTCATCGTTGCAGTGCAGCGGTTGCGGGGCTGGACCGGCGCCCACGACACCTGGCTGAGCCGCAGCCTCACTCACTTCCTCGATCCTTCACGGCCCGAAGCACGGGCTCTCGCACTGTCGACGGTCCTGCTCGTCGGTGCCGCGTGGCTTTTCTTCGGTGTCCTTGAGGACATCATCAACGGTGACCCGTTGCTGCTTGCAGATAGCGCGATATACCGCGCGCTCCAGGATCTTCGCACTGCACCGGGCGATGCGGTGATGATCGCCATCACGGAACTCGGCGACACCAAGGTCGTGCTGGCGGTCACGATTGTTGTCTTGCTGTGGCTCATGTGGAAACGCGCCTGGCGTACGGCTGCCTATTGGCTGATTGCAATCGCCGGCGCTTCGGGGCTCACCATAGTCATCAAGGTAGCGCTGTATCGAGCTCTCCCTGCGGAACCTCTCTATTCCGGGTGGAGTGCCTTTTCCTTCCCCAGCGGCCACAGCACGATCAATGTCGTGCTATACGGTTTTCTCGCCTTCCTTATCGCGCGTGATACCCGCCCGGCACGGCGCCTCGTGGTCGCTCCTGGTGCAGCCACCCTGATATTTCTGATTGCATTCTCGCACCTCTACCTCGGGGCACATTGGCTTTCCGACGTGCTCGGGGGGCTGGCATTCGGATCCGCTTGGCTGGCGCTACTCAGCCTCTTCTACCTGCGGCGGCAGGCCGAGCACATTGGCTCAGCGGGGCTGCTCGCCCTCGGATGTGTGACACTTCTGCTCGCCGGCGGCTTCAATATCTATCGTAACCATACGACGGACAGCAGTCGTTATGCCGTCAAGGTGGGAACGTTGACCTTAGCTGCCACCGATTGGTGGACGTCGGATTGGCAGCAACTGCCGGTGCGGCGTATCGACCTCACTGGCGAGACGAATGAGCCACTGACGTTTCAGTGGGCCGGTGGTCTGCCGGAGTTGCAAGATGTCCTGCAGCGCAACGGATGGCGCACCTCAGCGGCATGGACACTGTTGAATTCCCTGAACTGGTTTACCGTCCAGGCTGACCCTGCCGATCTTCCGGTCATCCCTCTTTTCGCCAGTGGTCGCCTTCCCAGTCTGACGCTCATTCGAACGTATAACGATGATGGATCTGCCGGTTCGCGCCTGGTGCTTCGATTGTGGATCGTCGATATCGAGCTCACAAACGGGCGAACTATGCCGCTGTGGATTGGCTCGGTTGTCGAGGAGCGTTTCTATCATCCCCTGGCCCTCGTCACGTTAACGTCAACACAACCCGATGCGAATACACCGCGCAGAATGCTAGCGGCCGTTCTTGAGGGTGGGCGGCTCGTTTCCCGGACCGAAGGAATGGCGGATGCGTATTGGGATGGGCAGGTCCTGTTAGCTCGCACGGTGAAAAACAAAAATGAATGACCGTTCAGGGTCGTTTGCCGCCCTACTTCTGAAGGAGCGCTTCCCCATGGCCTGAATCAGGAATAAAGTAGCAAGACCTACATAAATCGTAGAAAACGTTACATGAAAAATTGGCTAGCTTTGATATTAGGTCTGCCGACCGCCAATGCCACCGAACGCATGCGTGCCTGGCGCGCACTAAAAGCCTCCGGAGCGGCGGTCTTACGCGATGGCGCCTACCTTTTACCGGATACCGCTGCCTGTCGAGAAGCGCTAACGTCTGTCGAGCGCGACATCCTGGCCATCAACGGCACCGCCTACGTCCTGCCTGTCGTTGATCCTGACGGTGAACGCTTTATTGAGCTGTTCGACCGTAGCGATGATTACAGCAAGCTAGGCGCCGAGATCGAAGCATGCCGGGCACAGCTCAATGCCGAGAATGCGCTGGTCACCACCAAGCAAATTCGCAAACTGCGTAAAGCCTACGATCAGCTGACCAGCATCGATTACTTTTCAGGCAAGCCGAAGCAGCAGGTCGACTTGGCGTTGCAGGAGCTTGAGACAGCGGTCAGCAGAGCGCTGTCTGCGGATGAGCCGCATAGCCACGACCAGCCAATCACGGCGCTGAGCCTTGGCGATTATCAATGTCGTGTCTGGGCAACGCGTAAACGCCCATGGATCGACCGCCTGGCTTGCGCCTGGTTGATTCGACGCTTCATTGATCCGCAGGCTCAGATCCTTTGGCTGAACACTCCACAGGAGTGCCCAGCCGATGCATTGGGTTTCGACTTCGATGACGCAACTTTCAGTCATGTCGGCAATCGCGTGACCTTTGAAACCCTGCAAGCCAGCTTTGAACTTCAAGAGCCGGGCCTGAGCCGCATCGCCGCACTGGTGCATTACCTCGATATCGGTGGCATTCAGCCGGTGGAGGCTGCCGGCATCGAACGGGTGCTGGCAGGGCTACGCGAAACCATTGCCCATGACGACCACTTGTTGGCTGCTGCCAGCGCCATCTTTGACGGCCTGCTCGCCGAGTTCGTGAAAGAGGAACATCCCAATGATTAAGGCTTCCCCATCAGCTGTAGAAGAGGATCTGTCGAGGCCTGAACCGATCAGTTTGCGTGAGGCGTTCTGGTTCTGGCTGAAGTTGGGATTCATTAGCTTTGGCGGGCCCGCAGGACAGATCTCGATCATGCACCAGGAGTTGGTAGAGCGACGGCGTTGGATTTCCGAGCGGCGGTTTCTGCATGCCCTCAACTATTGCATGCTGTTGCCAGGGCCGGAGGCTCAGCAGCTAGCAACCTATATCGGTTGGTTGATGCATCGAACCTGGGGTGGGGTGATCGCCGGGGGGCTGTTTGTGTTGCCCTCACTGTTCATCCTGATCGCGCTGTCCTGGATGTATATCGCCTTCGGCGAAGTCCCGGTGGTGGCCGGGCTTTTCTATGGCATCAAGCCCGCCGTGACGGCCATCGTCGTGCAGGCGGCCCATCGAATCGGCTCGCGCGCGCTGAAGAACAACTGGCTGTGGGCTATGGCGGCGGCGTCATTTACCGCGATCTTCGCATTCAATGTGCCGTTCCCGCTGATCGTGCTGGGAGCCGCGTTAATCGGTTATGCAGGAGGCCGCCTGGCGCCCGAGAAATTCAGGACCGGGGGCCATAGCGCCGCCAAAAAGTCCTTCGGCCCAGCATTGATCGATGACGACACCCCGTCCCCTGAGCATGCCCGGTTCAGCTGGTTGAAACTGGCGCTGCTGGCACTCATCGGCGCAGCGTTGTGGGCGTTGCCGATGGGGGTCTTGACCGTACTCTTTGGCTGGGAAGGCACCTTGACTCAGATGGGCTGGTTCTTTACCAAGGCCGCATTGCTGACCTTTGGCGGCGCCTATGCAGTGCTTCCCTACGTCTACCAAGGCGCGGTCGGTCATTATGGCTGGCTGACACCGACACAAATGATCGACGGATTGGCGCTGGGGGAAACCACACCGGGGCCGCTGATCATGGTGGTGGCTTTCGTCGGCTTTGTCGGCGCCTATGTCTCGCAGGTGTTCGGCGCCGATCAGGTGTTTCTGGCCGGAGCCGTCGCGGCCACGCTGGTGACCTGGTTCACCTTCCTGCCTTCGTTCCTGTTCATCCTCGCAGGTGGCCCGCTGGTGGAGTCGACTCACAATGAACTCAAGTTCACCGCACCGCTTACCGGGATTACTGCCGCCGTGGTTGGGGTGATTCTCAATCTGGCGTGTTTCTTCGGCTATCACGTTCTTTGGCCCAAAGGGTTCAGCGGCAACCTGGACTGGCCTTCCGCGCTGATCGCGATTGCGGCGGCGATTGCCTTGTTCCGCTTCAAGCGCGGCGTGATTCAAGTATTGATGGCCTGCGCACTCGTTGGTTTGACTGTGCACTTACTGCGCTAGAGCGCGCAATGATCAACTATTTTCTGGCGGGCACCGGGCCTGCCAGATCACCCAGCCTACTGAGTTAGGCAGGAGGTGTTCCATGAGGTGGATTACCCGTGAACGACCCAAAATTGATCGCATTGCCTGTCCCTGGCTGATCACCCGTTTTATCGACCCTGAGGCCGAGTTCTTGTACGTGCCCAGCAGAGAGGTTTTGCCGGTGGCCGCAGAGAAAGACGCAACGCCTTATGACATTCCGGGTGTTGAGCTTACCCACGAAGGAGAGCTGTGCAGCTTTGATGCGTTTCTGAAGAAGTACCGCCTCACTGATCCAGCCTTACAGTATCTGGCCAGGATCGTGCGTGGGGCCGATACCTCCCGCCTGGATCTGACACCGCAATCGGCTGGGCTCTATGCGATTTCGCTGGGACTATCGCATAGTTATGCCGATGACCACGAAATGCTGGCACATGGTTTGATCCTGTATGACGCCCTGTATGCCTGGTGCAAGGAATGTCAGGGCGAGTCGCATAATTGGCCTCCTCAGATGTGAGAGGCGTCCACACGGCGGTCCAGCCCGGAACTGGGCTCATGATCAGTGAAACACTGCACATTCTGATCTGCGCATTGCTGAGACTTGGGCGAGGCGGTTGAACCCGCCTTGTCCGAGCAGAAGAAGACCTCATGAACATACGAGACAATCGACGTTTCACTCTGCCAGTCTTCGCGATCCTGCTGACTGCGCTAGCCGTCATGGACTTCGCAAGCCTTCGCTACTGTCAGGCCGCCGACGAGTTGCCGGCTAACGACCTGCCTCTGAAGCACGTCGCCGACATTCCATTGCCCGGTGGCGCCACTCGGCTCGACTACGAGAGCTACGATCCAGAGCGCAACCTGATGTTCATCGCTCATCTTGGTGACGGTGAAGTTATCGCCTTTGACATGCGCGAGTCCCGCGTTGTCGGGCGCATTGCGAACGTCTCGTCGGTACACGGCGTGCTCGTTATTCCTGAGTTGTCACGCGTCTACGCTTCGGCGACGGGTACGAACGAAATCGTTGCGATAGACGAAGCGACCCTGGCAATTGTCAGTCGCATACCAGGCGGCATCTATCCAGACGGCATGGCTTATGTGCCTGACCTTCACAAGCTTTACGTATCGAACGAAAACGGCGAGACCGAAACGGTGATCGACGTGGACACGAACACTCGTGTTGCGACAATTCCACTGGGAGGTGAAGTCGGCAATACACAATATGACCCCATATCACGACACGTCTTCGTCAATATCCAGACTCGTCGGCAACTTATCGAAATCGATCCCGTGACCGACCACATCGTGGCGCGCATTGATCTGCCGGGGGCACGTGGCAATCATGGTTTGTTGATCAATCCGCGTGACCGGCTTGCCTTTATCGCGTGCGAAGGTAATGACAAGCTCCTCGTACTGGACATGCACACCATGCGGGTTATCCAGGCGTTCGATACCGGGGGAGCCCCCGATGTGCTTGCGTTCGATCCAGTGCTGAACACACTTTATGTCGCTGGAGAGGCTGGCATTGTGTCGATGTTCCACGTCAAGGGGGCAGTGGTCACGAAAATCGGCAATGGCAGCGTAGGCCCGCGTGCGCATGTCGTTGCCGTGGATACCGCGACACACCGCTCGTATTTTCCGCTCAAGGATATCGACGGGCACCCGGTACTACGGATTATGGAGCCCCGTTAGCGGATTGAATCGACTCTAGTTCCGACCGTGCTGGATGTCGGACCTGAACTTACTCCTGCCTGACAATATCGACCGAGATCTCCACCGCAGCGATCGTGCCCCGGTTCTCAAGCCAGTGCGTGGTGTTCCTGTCCTCGGGCCAACCCACGCCCGGCCCATAGTCCGTGGCGACGCCATTTCGATGGTCGGTGATGGTTCCTTGCAGTATGTAAACGGTGCCGGGTCTGTCTTTATGGTTGTGAACCGGCCCAAAGACGCCTCCAGGCTCGATGGTCACCATGCGCATTCTAAGTTGGCGCCCTGCCATGCCTTCGATCTCGGGGCCAAGGTCAACCGTTGCCAGTAACTTCACCGTAACACCTTGCGTTTCGGGTGCCGCCTGTTCGTTGCTCATTGTGCTCTCCTCTCTGTACATACAGGGCCTGACTAGAAGTAAAGCCCCTGAGAACCGACAGAGGTGTAAATCCGCCCAGCGACGGTCGCCACCAACCGTCGCTAGCCTGCCAAAAGTGGCCGGTGGTCGTGGCATGTCGCTTGTCACCGACGTTTGGCTAAGCTGAATAAATCGGGGGTGAACTGATACCGGAGTGATGGCGGCCATCAGCGGATCTGGATTGGCATCAAGACGGTACTCCCGAAGGAGACGACTATGTATGCAGTTATAAGAACCTACCTGGGTGCTGGCGCAAAGGAGCTTTTCGAGTTTCTGGAAAAGCGCAATGCCGATGTCGAAGCGGCCCTGCGGACAGTGCCTGGCATCGAAAGCTACACACTGCTCAACACGGGTGATGGCGGCACGGCGGTGACGGTTTGCAAAGACAAGACCGGCACCGATGCAAGCTTGAAAGTGGCGCGCGACTGGATTCAGAAAAATGCTTCGCATATTCAAGTGAAACCGCCGATCGTGACGGAAGGTCCGGTGATTGTGCAGATAAAATAGATTCAACTGGTCGATGCAACACACTAGGCACTGTGTAAACAGGCGGCGTGTTGCATCGACGGAAAACACCACTCTCAACGCCACAACAACCCCATGGGCAAACCCGATCATAGCGCTCTATGATTGAACCCCATGACGACCTCTCTTCCGATCCGCCAACCCTGCCCTCCCGGTGCCTGCATCTGCGAGCGTGAGCAGCTGTTGGAAACCCCCGGCACGGACCTGCGCATCCTGAGCCTGACCCAGTCGGAAGAGAAACGCCTGATCGAACGCCTGGAAAACCTCCAGAGCCTGAGCGACCTGGAGCGTCTGCAACGGCGAATGTATGAGCAGTTGGGTCTGCGCGTGGAGATCGCTCCGGGCTTCAATGAAGTGCGCACCATGCGCGGTATCAATATCACCTTGGGCGAACTGCCGGGCCTGTGCCGCAAAACCCGTCAGTCGATCCCGGCGGCCATTCGCCGAGGGCTGGAGAAGCACCCGGAAGTTGCCTACGAGCTGCTCAATGCCAACGACTTGTTGCGTGATGCCTGATACCTGATGGCTTGCACCGTTATCCCGATACGTTCATTCGAATGCCCTGAAACAGGATCAGCGGTCGTACACGCGACACGGTCCGCTGCTATGCCTTCTCATGGGAGAACAGGTTTCAGGCCAGCCAGGACGCAGCTGGAAACTCAGGCGTGACCGTGGCCCCGGCGCCAGCCAGGAACGCGAAGATCAAAGGTGCCAGTCCGTAGCAGGAGGTGGCAGATGTTATTCATGGTCCGTTGGTCCATCAGTCCGCAGCAACGTAACAGCGCGATCGAACGTTTTCTCAAGACCGGTGGCGCCCCACCCGCAGGCGTCAAAATGCTGGGGCGCTGGCATGCCGTCGGCGGCTCCAGCGGCGTGGGCATTGCCGAGGCCAGTGATCCAGTGGCGATTCAGAAGTGGGTGCTGGAATGGAGCGACCTCATGAACATGGAAGTCCACGCCGCATTGACCGATGAACAGGTGGCGCCGCTGCTCGCTGCCGCAGTGGGCAAGCAATAGTTGTCGAGGCGGCGGGTGCCCCTCGCCGCCCAATGCAAGCTTTTCGTAGGAGCCAGGCTTGCCGGCGAAGGCGCTCTTAAGGACGCCTTCGCCGGCAAGCCTGGCTCCTACATCCCGATCCGTCGCCGCATCTCGGCGGTAATCGTCTGCCGGGTTTTCTTCAGCTCGGCCCAGGGTTCATCGCCCACCTCGGCCAGGCGCTCATGCACGGTGTGCAGGTTCCATTGATTGGCGCCCTTGAGCTCAGCCACTTCTTCGCGAAAGATCGGTACCGACACTGGCAACCCTTCGCGGCTGCGCACGGCATAAGCGCAGATCGTGGTGGCGCCGAGGCCGTTGCGCAGGTAATCGATGAAGATGCGCCCAACCCGGTTTTTCGGCCCCGACACCGCGGAAAATCGTTCCGGCAGCAGCTTGGCCATGTGACTGACAATCGCATGGCTGAAGTCCTTGACCTCGTCCCAACCGTGTTTGCGGGTCAGCGGTACGACCAGGTGAATCCCCTTGCCGCCGCTGGTCTTGAGAAACGCCTTGAGCCCCAGCTCATCCAGCACTGTGAGGATCAGCCGGGTCGCTTCGACCATGCTCTTCCAGGGCAACGCCGGATCCGGGTCGAGGTCGAGGACGAAGCGGTCGGGTTTGTCCAGATCGACCGACGTGGCGTTCCAGGTGTGCAGCTCCACGGTACTCATCTGTACTGCGCCAATCAGGGCCTCGGCATTGTTGATAACCATCATCGGTTGGCCGGTCAGTGCCTTGTCCAGAGTGATAATGCCGGGTATGGCCAGATTCTCGGCGTTCTTCTGAAAGAACAGTTCGCCGGTGATGCCGTCCGGTGCGCGCACCAGCGCCACCGGCCGGTCCTTGAGTTGCGGCAGAATCCACTCGGCGACGCTGGCGTAATACTCCGCCAATTGCATCTTGGTGGTGCCGCTGCTGGCATCGATCACCCGATCCGGATGCGTGATGCGCACCTTGCCTTGCTCCAGGCCGACTTGTGACGGTGTCGCTTGGGAGGTTTTAGTTTTAGTGGTTGAGGTTTTCACGGTTGTCGGACGCTCCTCGGTGATGTCGACGGCAGGCTTGTCCTCGCGCAGCCCATGGAACACGGCCTGGCGCACCGAGCCGTCCTTCGTCATCTCGGCGAAGGCCACTTCCGCCAGCAAAACGGGTTTGAGCCAATGCACACCCTTGGCTTCAACACCGGTGGGCGGGTTCACCACCGAGGGTTTTTTCGCCTGCAGCGGTTTCAGTTGTTCGTAAAGACGCTTGAGGCTCGCCTCGCTGAATCCGGTGCCGACCTTGCCCGCATAGCGCAATTCCCCGCTGTCACGGTCGTGCAGCCCCAGCAGCAACGCGCCAAAGGCACTGCGCGAGCCTTTGGGATCGGTGAGGCCGACCACGATGAATTCCTGCCGATGCTTGCACTTTAGTTTGATCCAGTCACTGCTGCGCCGGGACACGTAAGGCGAGCCCAGGCGTTTGCCAATCAACCCTTCCATGTGCATTTTGCAGACGCTGTCGAGTAACGCCTCCGGGGACTCGTTGAACGTGTCGGAGAACCGCAACAGAGGGTTTTCATTGGGCTTGAGCACAGTCGCCAGCGCCGCCCTGCGCGCTTCGACAGGAACTTCGCGCAGGTCCACGCCGTTGAGGTAAGGCAAATCGAACAGGTAGTAAACGATGCTGGCGCTACGACCGGCATCGAAGGCGTTTTGCAGCGCCTGAAAATCCGGAACACCCTGCTCGTCCGCCACCACCATTTCGCCGTCGAGCCAGGCCGATTCCAAGCCCAACGCCGCTAGCGCTGCAGCCTGCTCCGGCAATTTGTGAGTCCAGTCGTGACCGTTGCGGGTGAAGAGTTTGACCTCATCGTGGTCGATGCGCGCCATGACCCGGTAGCCGTCGAACTTGATTTCATAGCTCCATTCGCCGTCCGGCGCGGACTCCACCAGTGTCGCCAATTCGGGTTTGAGCAGCTCCGGCAGTCTGGCTTTACGAGCGCCTTTCAGCTGTGATGAACGCTCTCTGCGCGCCCTCGCCGCTGGCTTTTTTACGGGACTGGGTTTCGATTTCGCGACAATGGTGCGATCGCTGAGTACGCTGTCGGGCTCGGCGGCGACCACGTCGTAATCGCTTTCGGGCCTGGCCGCGCCGTCCTGATGCTTGATCAGAAACCATTGCTCCTGCTTGCCCGGCATGTGCGTGCGCACGAGGTTCCACAGGCCGCCGAGCTTCTCCCCTTGCAACTCGAATTTCAGCCGGCCCTTGGCGTAAGCCTTGGCCGGGTCGTCCTGGGGAATCCATACCCCACGGTCCCAAACGATCACCTCGCCGGCGCCGTAATGCCCTTCGGGAATGGTGCCTTCGAACGTGGCGTAATCGAGCGGATGGTCTTCGACGTGAATTGCCAGGCGCTTGACCTTGGGGTCCAGCGACGGGCCTTTCGGCACGGCCCAACTTTTCAGCGCGCCATCGAGCTCCAGGCGAAAGTCATAGTGCAGGTGCGAGGCGTCATGTTTCTGAATGCAGAATTGCAGCGCATGATCCTTCACCGCTTTTTTGCCCGAACGCTTGGCGGCGGCCGGTTCCGGAGTCGCCACAAAGTCACGCATGCGGTTGTAATCGTCCAGGGTCTTGCTCATGGCTTACCGGGGGCTCGCTGGCGGACGTTGAATCGGCACGTCTCTACATCAGCAGAGCGACAGGTCCGGAAAAAAATTCCATCGCCACTGGAATTGCCCGGACAGACGGCTGGGTCTATCGGGATGATCGCTCATAGCCTTGATGCGCAACTTCTTGCGCAGTTATTCGTCCCAAATACACCTCAACATCGCTGAACGCCAGGTGGATCAAGCCCTCCAGCCGAGTGCGCAACTTCTTGCGCACCACTGCGCAAGAAGTTGCGCACTTTTTCAGGTGATCGCTGCCGAACAACCTCTCCACGTTTAAAAAATATCCTCAACTACCTGATTTATATGACAAAAAACATTTATGGCACGCTCCTTGATAACAGTCAGGCACCCACCGGGCGATACCGCCTCCCGGGCACCCTAACTTTTAGCAAGGAGCACATCCATGGCTACACCAGCGTACATGTCCGTTACCGGCGAAAAACAAGGCCTGATCACTGCCGGCGCATTCACCGCCGACTCCGTTGGCAACACCTACCAGGAAGGCCACGAAGACCAGGTCATGGTTCAGGCTTTCAGCCACGACGTGATCATCCCGCGTGACCCACAGTCCGGCCAACCGACCGGTCAGCGTGTACACAAGCCAGTCGTGATCACCAAGGTCTACGACAAGTCTTCGCCACTGCTGCAAGCCGCCCTGACTTCCGGCGAGCGCATGAGCGAAATCGTTATCCAGTGGTACCGCACTTCGGCTCAAGGTACCCAAGAGCACTACTACACCACCAAACTGGAAGACGCGATCATCGTTGCCATCAACAACAAAATGCACAACTGCCAGGATCCGTCGAACTCGCACTTCACGCACCTGGAAGAAGTGCAGTTCACCTACCGCAAAATCACCTGGACCCACGAAGTATCCGGTACTTCGGGTTCCGATGACTGGCGTGTTCCAGTCGCTTAATCGCGGCTGACGGTTCCAAACATCGGCCAGCTCTGCTGGTCGATGTCATTTGCGCCTTCCAGGAATTTTCGCGTCCGTTGATCCGGCTCTCGGGTGTCAACGCGCGCCGCAGCACTGCACGAGGAACAAGGGATGTTCGCGCCGGCCAATCAGACTCACTTTGCCCTGACTGTCGAAGGTCTGGAAAACGATCTCCAGGTCCTTGCCCTGCAAGGTCGGGAAGCCATCAGCCAACCTTTTGTGTTTGAGGTGGAGCTGGTCAGTGAGCAGCCATCCCTGGACCTCGAAACGCTATTGCACAAACCGGCCTTCTTGCAGCTCTCGCCTGACGGCAGCGGCATTCATGGCCAGATCTACCGCGCCGCCCAGGGCGATTCGGGCAAACGCCTGACCCGCTACGCTGTGACCCTGCGCCCGCAGCTGTCCTACCTGGCGCACCGCATCAACCAACGCATCTTCCAGAACCTCACCGTGCCGAAAATCATCGGCATGGTCCTCGAAGAGCACGGCATCCAAGGCAATGCCTACGAATTCAAAGTCGGGGCGATTTATCCCGAGCGCATTTACTGCGTTCAATACGATGAATCGGACCTGCAATTCATTCAGCGCCTGTGCGAGGAAGAAGGTATCCATTACCACTTCCAGCACAGCGCCACGGCCCACAAGCTGGTGTTCGGCGATGACCAGACGGTGTTCCCGAAACTCGCGCCCGTGGCCTATCAGCAAGACTCCGGCATGGTCGCCAACGACCCGGTGATCAAGCGCTTCGACCTGCGCCTGGAAACCCGCACCAGCCGCACCACCCGCCGCGATTACGACTTCGAAAAACCGCGCCTGAAACTGGAAAGCGAGAACCGTGGCGACGCCCTGCCCGACCTCGAAGACTACGACTACCCCGGTCGCTTCATCGACCGCGAACGCGGCAAGCACCTGGCCAAACGCGCCCTCGAGCGTCACCGCAGCGACTTCCAGTTGGCCGAAGGCCGAAGCGATCAGCCGTTGCTGGTCAGCGGCCACTTCCTGGCCCTGACCCAACACCCCAAGGCCAAGTGGAACGACCTGTGGCTGCTGACTGAAATCCTCCACGAAGGCAAACAGCCGCAAGTGCTGGAAGAGTCGGTGACCAGCAGCACCACCAACCTCAAGGACGATTTCCACCAGGGCTACCGCAACCGCTTCCAGGCCACCCCTTGGGACGTGCCGAACCGTCCGCCGCTGAACCACCCCAAGCCACGGATCCTCGGCAGCCAGAGCGCCGTGGTCACCGGGCCAAAAGGTGAAGAGATCCACTGCGACCAATACGGCCGCGTCAAAGTGCAATTCCACTGGGACCGCGAAGGCCAGGCCGACGACAAGACCAGCTGCTGGCTGCGCGTCTCCTCCGCCTGGGCCGGCGCCCATTACGGCGGCATCGCCATTCCACGCATTGGCATGGAAGTGCTGGTCAGCTTCCTCGAAGGCGACCCCGACCAACCGCTGATCAGCGGCTGCCTGTTCCACAAGGAAAACGTCGTCCCGTACGCCCTGCCGGCGAACAAGACCCGCAGCACCTTCAAAACCCTGAGCTCTCCGGGCGGCGGCGGATTTAACGAGCTGCGTATCGAAGACAAAAAGGGCCAGGAGCAGATCTTCCTGCACGCCCAGCGCGACTGGGACGAAAACGTCGAGCACGACCAGAAAATCCGCGTCGGCAACGAACGCCACGACACCGTTGAGCAAAACAGCTACAGCGAATTCAAGGCCGAAGAACACCACACCGTCTATGCCGATCGCAAAGTCGAAGCCCGCGCCAACGACCACCTCACCGTGGGCGTCAACCAGCACATCAAGGTCGGCACCGGCCAATTCATCGAAGCCGGCCAGGAAATCCACCTGAGCAGCGGCATGAAAGTCGTGCTCGAAGCCGGCAGCGAACTCACCCTCAAGGGCGGCGGCAGCTTCATCAAGATCGACGCCAGCGGCGTGACGCTGAGCGGCCCGGTGATCAACATGAACTCCGGCGGCAGCCCCGGCAGCGGAACCGGGGCGGCACCGCTGATGCCCGGCGCACTGAAACAGGCTGATGCGGACAAGGCTGGCGCGGTACTGACGCCGGCGCAGATTAATACGCTGAAGCGCAATGCGCCGTTCTGTGAAGAGTGCGAGAGGTGTAAGGCGGGTGTATGCGACATAGAAAAGACCACCCATGATTTGGTTTTCATCGTAAATGATGAAACCACTGGTAAACCGAAGCCGAATATTCCCTACCAAATAAAGCTTGAATCTGGACGTATTGTTAAGGGCGTTACTGACAGCAAAGGAATGACCCAAAAGGTTGCATCCAACAAACCAGAAAAAGCCACTCTCGAGGCCCCCTATTATGGCGACAGTACAAGCGACACTCACTCCGACTGCGGATCAGACGCCTGTGGCTGTTAGTGTTTCAGCGGATGAACCCAGTGGTGCTCAATGGGTAGCAAGATTCCCAGGCAGCGCGAATCTCACCTCACTTAACTCGCCCTTTCGCGAGGCAGTGACAAAGTTCCTTGATGTAGTAAAGGCTGCCGGCGCGACTGTGCATATTTCCGCGACATACCGACCACCGGAAAGAGCTTACTTAATGCACTGGTCGTGGAAAATAGTTAAGACAGGGTTCGACCCGCAACAGGTTCCCAGCTATCCAGGTGACGTTATAAAAATCCAATGGGCCCATACTTCCGAGTCTGGCGCGTTTGATCAACAGGCCTCTGTACAAGCAGCCAGGGCCATGGTGAATGGCTACGGAATCAGCGGACTGAACGTCGCCCCGGCGCTTAACTCACGGCACACCCAAAAACTCGCGATCGACATGAATATCAGCTGGACCGGGACCTTAACGATAAATAATGCCTCAGGGACAGCGGTCGCTATAAGCTCAGATCCCAAAACCGGGATGAACAGTGAGCTTCATACCGTAGGGGCCACTTATGGCGTGATCAAATTTGTTGGGGGCAATAGTGACAAACCTCACTGGTCAAATGATGGGCATTAAAATGTACACAATCACACGTTATTTCTTGCTTATCGCGCTGGCCCTCCCGCTGCTTTCTTGTGCAGCCGAAAGCAATGGCACAGTGCCCGCCGACGTCTCCGACTACATAAAAAGTAGAGACAACTGTGATTCTCTGCGCGGAGATATTCCTGAGCCGGACCCCGCAGATCCGGACAACCTCAATCGTCTCATCAGCGACATCAATAAATACTGCAAGGGCACAGATCAAAAACTGAAGCAGCTGAAAGAAAAATACTCCGGAAACGAAAGCATTATGAAATCGCTCTCGACTTACGAAGAAAATATTGAAGCTGATATGAGTTTTTAGATTCACTCATCAAGGACGGCTGTTGTGACATCTGAAAACACCAATCCACAGGTCTGGTTATCCGAAACCCCGCTACTGCCGGGTGAACGCCTCTACCTGATCATCAGCGCCGCCAGTGATGCCGAAGCGCTCAAGTCGCTTTACCAAAACGAACCCACAACCCAGGCGACCCCGATTTGGGGCGGCACACCTTACGCGGCTTGGCAGCCGGTGATGCCCTACCTCATCGAGCTGAAACCCAACTCAAGTTTTCTGCCGTGGATTGCCGAAACCGATGCTCAAGACTGGGGCTGGCTGGCGGTATCCACCAGTGCGCCGGATGTGGTGTTCGAACATCTGCGCAGCCTGACTCAAGTGCGCATGCCGAATGGGACCGAAGTGTTTTTCCGGTTCTGGGATGGGCGGCATATCTACCCGATTCTGGAAGGCCTCGGCGATGCCGCCGGTGAGGTGCTGCCGGTGTTTGATCGGTATCTGATTAATGGGAAGAGCCTGGAGGTGGGGCCGAGGGTGGTGCCGCCGGCGAAAGACTGGCCGTGGTGGGAGGTGCCGCAGAAACTGCTCGACAGCCTGGCGAAGCAAAACCCGTCGACCCTGATCGGCAACCTGATGCAATGGCTGGAAGAGGAACGTCCAGACATCTACGCCGCTTACCCCGAGAGCAATCTGAAGCTGAAAATCGCACGTTTCGTGCGCCGGCCCGATGCTCCGAAAAACCTGAATGAAGCACTGTTAAACCACCTGATTCTGGAGCAAGGCTGATGGATCGCGTTGCCTACGTTGACAACCAACTGAGCACGTTCAAGGACAGCTTGAAGCTGTATCAAGAACAGACCAAAACCTGGTACGCGAAAGCCGCCGACAAAGGCAGTCGAGCCGCAGACCTGCCCTCCCTGCTGGGCATGGAGCGCGTGATAAAGGTCGGTAACACCAGCAAATCGGTGAGCATGACCGATGGCGACTTCGCCTCGAACGTTGCCCAGTGCCCGCTCAAGGGGCCACTGCTGATCGAGAGCAAATTCGAATCGGTGTATGACATCCCATTGGGTGACATCGAAGTTGAAATCGTTGCGGTGGAAGGCGGCGCAGTCAGCAAAGTCAAACTCGACGCCCAGGGCAAAGCCAGCTGGACGGAGGGTGTTCCCGGCAAGTTCTACAAGATCCGTGTTCACCACGAAGTGACGCCGGCTCAGATCGATACCTTGTTCAAATCCTATGAAGGCCTGACCGGTCAACTGGAAGGTTTCCTGCGCAAGGAATGGGCCGGTTTCAAACCGCAATGGTCGAACATATCCGCCTTGGGAACGGCCTCGGCAATTGGCAACGGCATCCTTGAAGGCGGTTGGGAAGCGATCAAAGGGGTTTGGGACGGTATCAGCCTGGTGCTCGATATCCTGCAAGACCCGAGCAAGTTTGCCAAAGACCTCGGTGCCGGAACCCAAAAACTGATAGCACTGGCAAAAGAAACGCCAGACGTCATGAAGAAGGCCATGTTGCTGGCCAGCGACGAGGCCGCTCTGTTCCTGATGGTACGCAGTGCCGTGATCTGGCTGGCCGGTTTGCCACCGATGAAGATGGCCGGTGACGCCGCAAAAATGACCACGGCAGCGGTAGTCGGCATCGCGATCGACATCGTGATTTCGATCGTGCTGACCGTTGCTGCCGAGGGTACCGGTGTCATCTACCTCGCCGCGCGCTTGAAAAAGTACGGCGAAATCGTCATCAAGGCCGTGACCGGCTTTGTGGAGTCGGTGTTCAAGATCATCAAAGGCTTCATGGAATACGTCGCGAAGTACACCGCGGTAGCGGCTCGTGGTGTGACGGCTCAGGTGAAGAAAGGGATTGCACAGGTTCGTTTTGACGGGAAGCGAGTGACTACCGTAGAAACGCCGAAAGTCCACCACGATGCACCCGCTCAGTCCAAGACTCCCGACGAAAAAAGTGCTAACTGCGCCAAAAGCACCTGCACCAATGGCTGTCCGGTTTCGATGGTGACGGGTGAAGAACTGTTGACCCTGACCGATGGTGAACTCGGAGGGCTACTGCCATTCAGTTGGACCCGCCTCTATCGCACCAGCGCCGCGGAAGTCGATTGCGGCCTCGGCTACGGATGGAGTCACGCACTGGCGCAAAGGGTGGACATCAACGGCGACGAGGTAGTCTGGACTGACCACGAAAACCGCATTACGACCTTCCCATTGCCGAGTATTCAACGACCGGCGATTACCAACAGTTTGTCCGAAGCGGCGATTTTCCTCGGTGAGAATCCTTCCGAGCTGATCCTCACTCAAGCTGGCGACCGTTCCCAGTTCTATCATTTTCGCTACAACAGCAAAGGCGCGACGCTGATCGCCATTAGCGACACCTACAACAACCACCTGCACATCACCCGCGACATTCACGGCCGGATCAAACGTGTCGACAATGGCGCCGGTCGCGCCCTGCTCCTGCGTTATGACCGCAAACACATCGTCGCCGTCGATTACCAGCAGTTCAGTCCGGCAGACAATCTGGAAGATGCCTGGGGCACCGTCCAGACCCTGGTCACCTATAGCTATGACACTCAACACCGCCTGATCGAAGCCAAAAACCCGGCGGGCGAAGCCGAGCGCTACACCTACGACGAGCAGAACGTCATTCTTGAGCGCCAACTGGCCGGTGGCGCCAGTTTCTACTGGGAATGGGAAAAAGAAGGCAAATCGGCACGCTGCATCCATCACTGGGCAAGCTTCTCGCAGATGGACGCGCACTACGCCTGGGATGACAAGGGTAGCGTTACTGTCACCAATGCGGACGGCAGCGAAGAGATCTACACCCACGACGATCAGGCTCGACTGATCGCCAAAATTGACCCGGATGGTGCTGAGCACCTCAAGGCCTACGATGACAAGGGTCGCTTGATTGCAGAACAGGATCCGCTTGGCGCAATCACGGAGTATCACTACAACGAAACCGGTCACATGGTGGCGGTTGTTCCACCGGAAGACCAACCTACCGGCTACGAATACAGCAATGGATTCGTAAGCAAAGTAAGTCGCGGCAAGGCGACCTGGAAGTATCAACGCAACGATCAGGGCGATATCACTCAGCAGATCGACCCGGATGGCAACTCCACACATTACAGCTATGACCGCCAGGGTCGCCTGCTGGAGATCCGCCATCCGGACGGCAGTCGCCACAAGCTGGGCTGGAACAACCTCGGCCAATTGCTTGAAGAGCAACTGCCCGACGGCGGTCAGCGCAAGTACCGCTACGACGCCTTAGGCCGCCAGATCACCCGTCAGGAAGAAAACGGCGCCATCACCCAGTACCAGTGGGACGCCGCCAACCGCCTCGCACAAATTACCCTGCCCGGCGGCGCAACCCGTGCGTTCACCTACAACCCTTATGGCCGCGTCACAGCAGAGCGCGATGAACTGGGCCGCATCACCCGATACGAATACGCCGATGGTCTGCATCTGGTTAGCCGTCGTATCAACCCTGATGGCAGCCAACTTCGCTACCGCTACGACAACTCGCGTCTGCTGCTCAGCGACATCGAAAACGAACGTGGCGAGCACTACCACCTCGATTACTACCCCAACGGCCTGATCCAGCAGGAAATAGGGTTCGACGGTCGCCGGACTGCCTACGAATACGACCTCAACAGCCAACTGCTGAAGAAAACCGAATTCGGCGAAGACGGCAGTGAGTTGGTCACCGAATACCAGCGCGATGCCGCCGGCCGCTTGCTGGTGAAAACCCTGGCCGATGGCGAGGAAATTCACTACAGCTATGACGCCCTAGGCCGCCTCGTCAACGTCGACGACGGCCACTGGCCCCTCGCCTACGAATACGACCTGCAGGATCGCCTGATCACCGAACACCAAGGCTGGGGCACTTTACGTTACGAGTACGACAACCTGGGCCAGTTGAGTCATTGCCGCCTTCCCGACGGCAGTAAACTCGACTACCGCTACCAACCCGGCGGACGCCTGAGCAGCATCGACCTCAACGGCTCGCGCCTCACCACCCACCAGTTCAGCGCCGGTCGCGAACAACAGCGCCAACAAGGCCTGCTGCTCAGCCAATACCAGTACGACGAACAAGGCCGACTGCAAGCCCACACCGTCAGTCAGCAAGACCGCAACCTGTTCCGTCGCCGCTACGCCTACGATGCCAACGGCAACCTCGCGGGTATCGATGACAGCCGCAAAGGCAACCGCAGCTACCATTACGATCCGCTCGATCGCCTGATCAACGTCCGTGGCACCACACCGGAAAGCTTCGCCCACGACCCGGCGGGCAACCTCCTGGGCCAAGGCGACCAACCGACCGCGAACCTCGCCAACGTCAAAGGCAACCGCCTGCTGATGCAAGGCGACCGCCATTATGACTACGACGCCCACGGCAACCTGATCCGCGAACGTCGTGGCGCCGGGCAGAAACTCGTCACCGAGTATCGCTACGACTGCCAACATCGCCTGATCGGCGTCAGCCTGCCCGGCGGCAGCATCGCAAACTACAAGTACGACGCCTTCGGCCGACGCATCGCCAAAACCGTCGATGGTCAAACCACCGAATTCTTGTGGCAAGGCGAACGCCTCATCGCTGAAAGCGCCGACAATCGCTATCGCACTTACATTTATGAACCCGGCAGCTTCCGCCCATTGGCGATGCTCGATGGCGAAGGCCCGCTGAACGCTACACCTTTCTATTACCAACTCGATCATCTCGGCACGCCACAGGAACTCACCGACTACAGCGGCGAGATTATGTGGTCGGCGAAATACCGGGCCTACGGCAACCTCGCCACCCTCGACGTTGCAGAAGTCGACAACCCGCTGCGCTTCCAGGGTCAGTACTTCGACGCGGAGACAGGCTTACATTACAACCGGCATCGCTACTACAATCCGGGGACTGGACGGTTTTTGACGCCGGATCCGATCAAGCTTGCGGGCGGGTTGAACAACTACCAGTACGTGCCTAACCCTACGGGGTGGGTGGATCCGTTGGGGTTGAATAGCGAATGTCCGGGGGGAGCGAGTTGCAAGCCTGGAACGGTTGAAGATCCGGCGAGTAAGGCCAAGGTAAATGAGGGGACATCAGGAGCACCTGATGTTCAATGGACGAATCACGGTAACAAGCACGTAGCCCCCAAGGCCCCCTGGCCAAATGTTGTTAAATCAACGGCAAATGGAGGCGCGGCAAGGTATTTACCTGGGACAGACATCGAAGCACTCGAGCGGCATGCATTTAAAAATGGCCAAGATGTTAACAACGGAAAGCCTTGGAAAGTTATTGATATGGGCAAGACTATTGGCGCCAACGATGGTAAAGAAACACGCTTCATGAGGGTTGAACTAAGCGCAAACACTATCCACGGCCACCCTATTTCCGAAGAAGCATTTAAAAAACTCACAAAAGCGAAGAAAAACTGAATGGACACTAAAAAAATTATAGAACTTGGCGGAACAATCACATTTGATGACATCTCCCACCTCAACCAGCTTATTGACACTTCGATGATCGTTGATGACTTAAAGGAGGATCTATTCCAAGCCGTCTTCCCACATGATCAACTTATTGACATAGGTTGGTACCCTGAATTCTGTGAGAACGGCACATTTAGAGTTTCTTTAATTAAAGCCTATGACTGGGAGCACCCAGCTTTCAGCGAAAAAGCAAAAAGCTGGACAGAATTAAACAAGGCAATTTCCAATGCTTTAAACAAACTAGAAAAATGATCGCCCGAGCGCTCAAAAAAAAACACCTCATTTTGGCCTTTCAGAAGAAAATGCTAGACGCAAATAAAAGAATCATAATCCCCGGAGAGTCGAGAGAAAAGGGGACAGATTTATTTTTCATGCCATAAAATAAATTTGTCCCCTTTTTGCTCCGACGTTGCAGAAATCGACAACCCGTTGCGCTTCCAGAGTCAGTATTTCGATGCGGAAACGGGCTTACACTACAACCGGCATCGCTACTACAATCCGGGGGCTGGGCGGTTTTTGACGCCGGATCCGATCAAGCTTGCGGGTGGGTTGAACAACTACCAGTACGCGCCTAACCCTACGGGGTGGGTGGATCCTTTGGGACTGAATAACTGCCCCCCTGGGACCACTGACCATAAGGGAGTACCCATCAGCAACAATGCAAAGCATCACCTCGAAAAAGCTGATGGATATGACAAAACGAAGGGTATCAAAGGAGCACATAGCAGAGATGAGTTTTTGCAAGCAGTATCAGACAAGAACCTGCATGTAATTTCTGAAACTCAGAGTCCGACCACCCCAGGAATATCTCAGATAAAGTATGGACGCAATACGCTCGACAATGCAGGGAACATTACCGGAACGAAGGAGTTCCGCTCACCTAAGACGGTATACGATAGTAGCGTCATATCTACCGAGAGAATGTATAACGCAGGCAAGGAAGCTGCTGCCAGCGGGTATAACACAGCAAGAGCAAACAATCAGCGAATCTACGAAGCCACACATGATGGAATACCGTTCGTCATATACTTAGACGACACACTAACAACGGTAACCAACTTCCACCCAATGTAGAGCCTATTAAAATGACAACAGTCACTGAAAAACAACTGAAGACAATAAATTATTGCCTAACAGATTTCCGGGATCGAAAAACATATGAAATCACAAGTTTTCTCCCTGCACTTTTGGATGACTTGCTGATCCCTACAAGTATCGGAATGGAAATGTCTGCCGTCTACATTGACTGTGACGTGGATCAGGATGGGCTACCAGACAATTTGAAAAATACCAAAGGCATTACTTTTGAGTTTATGGACGATTTTGTCACACTCCCAACTGAGGAAGGTATCAACTACATCTCAGACTGGTGCGAAAAAAACGTTCTAGAGAACCGAGAAGAAGTACTTCAAAAAGCAAGAAAGCTTAAGGAAAAATATCTTAAAAAGTAAACTACAAAAGGGGACAAATTTATTTCCTAAGCGCTCATGAAGATAAATTCATCCCTTTTTGATGTAAACCATCGAGCTAAGAGCTCCCCAGCGCTTTAAAAAGCGTCATATGATCCCATGAGCCGCAAAAACTGAGTGAACAAGAATGGATTTTTTTATAGACATAAAAAACACTCAGGATTTTTCATATCCAAAAAAATTTATAAACACTATAAGCCTGTCCCCTCCTATTGACATTGAACCTTGGTGGTTCATTACATTTGAGAAAGGTGATGTAAATAGCTGGTATCACACCCTAAAAAAACTCTACCCAAAAAGAGAGCTAATACCATTTGCAAAATTTAACGCCAATGATGACGTAGCCTGCTTCGATGGAAATGATAAGTCTGGCAATCCGAAAGTGTTGATCATCCACGCATATGCGTCAGAGGGCTGGGAATATCACGGAAGTTACAATGACTTTAACGAATGGCTAAACAAAGCAATTAAAACCCACCAAGAATGGGAGGAGGATGAAGCAGGAAATTAAAAAGTTTTATTTTCTAAGCGCTCATAAAGATATATCCATCCCATTCTGCTACCCAGTAGCACAGATGCACAACGTCCGAAGCTACACGTGACTGCCGATAAGGACATTGCACCAAAGCACTACATTGCTCCGACCCAAAAATTGCTTAACAGTCATGAAAAAATCAAAAAATATACCTCTGCGGTATACACGAATAAGCCTGACAAGAGCGTCGGACATTTCCTGCAAACCACAGCGATTTTACGAACTTGCGCGCACCCACCCTTACCGATAACCTTCGTCCGTCGTTGCAACCTCAGCGACCGGTTTTGACAGACCGAACACGATCAAGGCATGTAAATGCCGCTTTGCGGCTCCGTTGATTTAGGAGCTTCACGATGAAAAAGTTTCCACCCGAGTCTCTCGATCCCATTGAACTCAGCCAAGCAACCCAACGCGCCGTCAGCGCCCGCCTCCGCACCCCCAAAAATCCCGACCCCATCAGCCACGCTTTCACCCTTCTCCCCAACATCCGCACCGAAACCCTGCTAAGCCATGCCTGCGAAACCCTCGCTTCGCTCAACGTCCTGAACACCGACCTTGCCTGTGAACTCGAAGGCTCGCACCGCAGCCTGGCGCTATCGATTCAGCAATTGGCTGTACCGGGTAAGTTGTTGGTAAACCGGGTGCTGGACAACCTCGACCCACCCGGTGGGGCGTCCGACGCTCGGGAGGTTCAACCATGACTCGATACATGTCGATTACCGGCATCGACTGCACGATCCCTTCCCTCCCGATCGACACCGCAGCGCCTGTCGATGTGCTGCAGGACACGGCCGCATATCGCATTCGTTGTGTCACTCAACTGTTGGAAGAGAGCTGTCTCCGGGCGACGTGCTGGATGTGGTCGGGCGACGGTTACGGGCCCAGCCTTAATTCAGCCAATAAAAATGGGCGACTCCAGGGTCGCCCATTTTTATATCCGACGTTTAATATCATCCCTCAATTTTATACACAGAGCATTTGGCAAGAGGCTGCTAAAATTTCGCCCGCAAATTTCTTGATATAGGAGCAAAATTCTTCCAACTTCCACTATGGTGGGCTCTTCCGCAAAATCGCGACCTTCCCAAAAACCCAGAAAAACTGGCTACTCGGTCAAGTAACTTCCTCACTGATAAACAATGGTTTTCAACCAGTCTTCAATCTATGCTTGGGCTGACAGTATGGAGGCTGTGATGAATGTTCAAACTCAGACGGAAAACATGGGCTTTACTTTTGGTCTACATCGTAGGTGTCAGTGGCTATATCTACTACCTCTACGTCGAGACTCAGGGAATTCTCACTGACAACATTAATAACAAGCTGCTGCATGCCGCGCTGGGCGCGTCAGCCATCCTCGGCGACCGCTACCATGACAATCTGATCGACAAACAGTCGAAAACGGAAGCGCAAGACTGGGATACCATTCAGCGGCTTTCCAGATTCAACGAGTCCATGGGCACCGCCTTTGTCTACAGCGTGGTCAAACGCGATGGGGAAGCCTATCTGATCAGCTCCAGCGCCTCGAAAAAAGAGATTCAAGAGCAGAATTACGTACGCTTTTTCGATCCTTATCCAGATGCCAGTCAGGCCCTGCTCGACAGTTTTGAGCGTACCGAGCCCACCTGGATCGATTACTCGGATCACTGGGGAGACTTTCGCGCCGTCTTCGTCCCAATGAAATCCCAGGACGGGACGGTTTATGTGGCAGGTGCGGAGATGACGTTGGCGAACTACAACCAACAACTTAATCAGGACTCTCTGCACCATATCATCCTTGCCATTCTGGTATTTCTCGCCTTCAGTCTTTTGTTCGTGATCGACTTATTGCGCATGCGTGCTCATCTTCAGCAACTGCAAATAAACGAACAGGTATTGAGTCAGGCAAAAGATGCCGCCGAAGACGCGGATCGTTCCAAGACCCGTTTTTTAGCCACCATGAGTCATGAAATCCGCACCCCCATGTACGGTGTCATCGGTGCGACCGAGTTACTGGCCGGCTCCACCCTGAATCCCGAGCAAAGCGCTCTGGTCAATACGATTCATACCAGCGGACGAACCCTGCTGTCGCTTATCGACAACATTCTCGACCTGGCAAAGATCGAAGCGGGCAAACTTGAATTGAGGCCTCGTGTATTCGAAGTGAGAGCATTGGTTTCATCCAGTATTGAAATGATCCGGCAAAACACTCAGGGCAAACCAATCATCATTGAGGCTCAGGTATCACCGGATGTACCGCACTGGGTCAAAACCGATACCGATTGCCTTCGCCAGATACTGATCAACTTGTTGGGTAATGCGGTCAAGTTCACCGAAACCGGAACAGTATCGCTCGTGGTCAAAACGAGCGGTGACAGCCCTCGAGCCCGACTCGAGTTCTCCATACGCGATACCGGCATAGGTATCCCTTTGGCGCGGCAAGACAGCCTGTTCAAGCCCTTTGTTCAGTTCAAAGGGCCAGCCAGTCAACGCTTTACCGGAAGTGGGCTAGGTCTTTCAATTTGCAAGAATCTGGTCGAGGCGCAACAGGGGACTTTATCCTTTACCAGTCAGCCTGGTATCGGATCGACGTTTTCCTTCTCACTCCCCATGGAGCCTTTTTCCGTCTCGGAAATCCCCCTCGGGGACGATCATGCAGCGGTTGGTTTCGACTCATCTTTTGCCGGGGATTACCCGCTCGATATCCTGTTGGTGGAGAACCATCCCATTAGTCAGAAAGTTGCCTTGGCGATGTTACAGGCGTTGGGTTATACACCCGCCCTTGCGTCAGATGGTCTGGAGGCGATCAACGAGTGCATGACGTCGATTCCAGATATCATTTTCATGGATATCAATATGCCTGTTATGGATGGGCTGGCGGCCATCCGTAACATCCGCGAACTACCACTGGGCGATACGTGCTACATCGTTGCGTTCACCGCGAGCGCTTTTTCGAGCGAGATAGAACGTTTCAGGGCCGCCGGTGCCAATGACATTTTGACCAAACCGGCAAACTTCCAGGCCTTGACCCAAGTACTTCAGCGTGCAGCCAACTACCGGCGACAGCTCCAGGCCAGTACTCCGGTAGTGGATGCAATTTCAAGTTGAAATGGGCTCAGGGTACAAACGCCATTACGGAAACAGGAGAACCCGACCCCTCTTTGAGTCGAAGCACGCCAATGACCAGTGTCGTGCCTTTCGCAGGTAGCTGATCGAGATTAGTCAGGCACTCCAGGACAATGCCATCTTTGGCCAGAATCTGGCTGTTGGTGGCATAAACCGTATCCTGACCTGGATCAGCGCCATGTGTATCGATACCGACACCAGCGATTTGGCGTTCTTCAAGCAGAAACTGGGTCGTAGCAGCGCCCACACCGGGAAAGTGTGGGCCTTTCGCGTCTTCATTGATAAAGCGCTTGGGATCGTTCCACAAGGCTTGCCATCCCGTATAAAACAGCACAACAGAGCCTTGGGCGATGCGCCCATTAGCCTGTTCCCATTTTTCGATGTCCTGGACGCCAATCACATAATCCGGGTTATCCCGAGCCTGGGTTCGTATATCAATCACAACGGCCGGGCGCACCAGGGACTCTGGTTTATAGGCATCAATCCCGATGGCATTGGGGTGAAAACTATTGGGCGCGTTCATATGGGTAGCGCTGTGCTCGCCGATGCTGAAACGCCGCAGGTAATAACCGTCTTTTTCCTGTGAAGCCACCACGTCGAATGTCACTGGAGGGTCGTTAGGCCACAGTGGAATCGTCGTGCTAATGACATGGCTGAGGTCAATGACCTTTCGAAACTGAATACTCTGCATTCCTTTGACTTCCTTATCCTCTGCGAAACTTTTAGCGACGCCGACCGACAGCAAAGCGGCCAGTACGCCGATGGATACCCGTTTAAAACAGCTCTTGTTTTGCTTTGATTTCGCCATGACGATTGACTCCCCCGTCGATCAATAGAGAACTCCTGCCCTCGCGTCCAGCTGTGGGCCCTGCGATTCAGGTTTTTATTGGAGAGTATCAATATTGATCGTTTGGTGGGTGCCCATTTCTTCATGCCCGAAACATTTAATCATTGGCCCCGCGCTATCGGCCAAGCTCTGACTCATACGAATGCAGTGGCGGATTGAGTCCCAGCGTATGGTCCAGTTCGAAGGACTTGTGGATGAACTGTTGTGGGGTCATGACCGTATTGCGGCCATTGAACATTGCAACAACCATCGATGACATCCAGTCACCGCCACGAATCCTTCCCTTCCCCAACAACTGCATGTAGCGATGCAATTCGTGGGCGGGGACATAACCCAGTTGAGCGTCGGCTTTCAATTCGATAGGTTCAGCGGCCTCAGGCCCATACTGTTTCCCCCACAAATCCAGCTCAGACGGCTCCTGTTTGTTAAGTTTCCCATAAACGAACCAGTGTCCTTTAGCCCCTGGGCAATCTTCGGCCCCCAACACTCGCTGCCATGTCGAGTGGAACTCCTTCCCCTTGGCCTTCCCTTTGGCGTAATACTTCAGCACCTCATCGCTGATATTGCTTTCCTCTCTTTTGAACTCGATCAGACGCGCTTTCCCGTCACCCTCGAGATTCATCAGATCACCAAAAAATTTCTCGGCGCTCCCCGCGAGCGGAGCTGCACAGGAAGTTGCCGGCAAGATCCTTCGAACAAACGCATATTCAACGGTTTTTTCCCACCACATGGGCAGTTCGGGTTCGAGGGCTGCAACGTCGGTGTCGATCGCATCGGTTGTTGAGGACATGCAATGGTCTCCTGACCCGTTTCGAAATCCGCAACACCCTAATCGAGCGATCACTCAAATGCCATCCAGAAAACGGACCGGATTCGATCCAGCCAAAGGCAATTGTCAGTCAACTGACCTTTAACATAGGATCCTGGCCGTCACTTGTTGATTCGACGAAGTAACAAAAATGGGCGACCCCAAGGTCGCCCATTTTTATATCCGAAACTTTTAAACAGCACCTCCCAAAGAAGGTGTTCGCCCAGTGTAATGGCCTTGGCAATCCATGCACCGGTAAAGAGCCCTGACACCGGGCGAACGGGAAGGATTTTAATAGAATTTGGCAGATATGTCCTCGTATACAAACATGAAATTTATGCACGTAATATTTCGTAAGGCCCCGCTTACACAACGTCTACAAACTTCTTAAAATCACCAGTTCGACCATTAAAATTGATTGTTCTTATACAGCTATCCGCACAAGAACAATCAATACGTACAAGTAATGATCAGCTTGGGTGCCGGCTGGTCACTTTCAGCACATCGTTACAGGTCAGCACAACGCTCTGCCCTGCTTTCAGATCTTTCAATTTCACCAAATAGTGTCGCGCCGAGAACTCCAACTCAATACCCGGTCATCTCCAGATACCCCTGCCCCCCATGACTGCCGCTCAGCCGCACCGGCCCTTCCCAATAAGGAATGCGCAAGTCCATCCAGGCCTTGGGATTAAGGGCATCGATGGTGATTTCGAGGTGCTTGCCCGGGATGTTGATCGACCAGCGCACAGGCATCGAACGCCCGGCGACCTTGGCGGTGTCTTGCGGTGTGAGGCTGATATCGTCGGCGTGCAGCAACTGCGTCTGCCCCTGAGCGTCGATCCAGGTACCGGTGAGGTATGGCGCGCCGTCCTTTTGCCGCATGCGGTAGAGCATCACTTGCTCACCGCTGTCCAGGTGCAGGGAGAACCAGTCCCAACCGGTCTGATTGGCGGTCAGCGGTTGGCTGCTCCACTCGCGGTCGAGCCAGGCCGGGCCGTTGACCGTGTAGGTTTTGCCGTCGATTTCGAGGGTGCCGCTGGCCTGGAAAAAAGGCTGACTGTAGTAGTACGAAGCCTGGCCTTGTTCGGATTTCTGGCTGAAGCCTTTGTCTCCCTGAAGTACCAATGGCCGGCTTGACGTCAGTCGAAGCTGGTAGCTGAACGCCTTGTCGCGGGCGCTGAGTTGCAGGTCTGCCAGCGGGTTTTCGTCGGTGGCCTGACTGCTGAAACGCCAGTCATCGATCCATGCATTGAACGGCTTAAGGGTCACTCCGGCCTGGCCGACACCGCCTCGGGCATAGCGTTCGGCGGCATGGTGTGCGGTGGCGGATGTCACGGCCGCGTGGCCCAGCCAGATAGTCTGATTGGCCCAGCCAGGTTGCTCGGGCGTCGCTTTCAAGGCGCTGCGAAACAGCGTCCATTGCGCGCCGAACTCGCGCCCCTGATCGTCCTTGAGGTTGGCGGTGACGTACCACCATTCGATGCGAAAGCCATCGTGGGCGCCGTGGTCCGCCGGGAAACTGAATTCTCGCCCGGGCACCACCGGGGTAAATGCGGAGGCCTGATGGCCGAGGCCGGCGAAGCCTTTTTCCGGCGCAGGCGTGTTGTCGCAGCCGCTCAGCAACGCCAGCAGCAACACGCAGATCTTAATCTTCATGAGCAAACGTCCGCAGCAGATCCGCCGGTTGCGTGCGATACAGCGAGTACAACGGCCACGCCGACGCGAGCAACGTGGCGAGCAAGGCCAGGCCCATCAACTGCAACAGTTGCAGCGGAAACACCCGTAGCGGCAAGCGCCAGCCGAAGGCCTGCACGTTGATCACCGTGTCCAGGCACCACGCCAATGCGATGCCCAACGGCAATGCCAGCACCAACGTCAGCACCGCGAGTAACCAGGTCTGCCCGAGGTTGAGCAGCATCAACTGTCGCCGCGTCACGCCCAGCGCCCACAACGGTGCGAGTTGTCCGAGGCGACTCTGGCTCTGGGTCAGCAGGCTGATGAACAGCGCCACACCCGCAACACAAAGGGTCAGGCTGTTGAGTGCGGCGGTGGCGGCGAAGGTGCGCTCGAACACTTGCGTGGACCACCCCTTGAGCCGGGCCTGATCGACGATGCGGCTGTCGTCCAGGGCGAAGCGCGCTTGCAGCGCGTTCAGGAACACGGGAATCGACGCGGGCTCGATGCGCAGGTTGAAACGGCTGGGCGTCAGCTGCGGCCAGCCGCGCAGCAGGTGATTGATGTTGACCAGCAGATGGCCCTTGGGATTGCCGTAGTCGGCGTAGATCCCGACGATCCGTGGCGACCATGGACCGTTGGGCGTGGCAATGGTCACGTGATCACCCAGGCGCACCTTCAACCGCCGGGCCAGCTGTTCGCTGAGCATCAGCGCGTCGTCCTTGGCCAGTCGTTCCCAAGGGTCGTCGCCCAAGGCCTCCAGCAACGGCCAGTGCTGGCGATAGGTCGGGTGATCGATTACGCCGAAGACATCCGCCGGCCAGCCCTGTAACTGAATCGACACTTGCCAGTTGGGTAGCACCGCGCTGACTTGGGGTTGTTGTTTGAGCCATGTGTAAAGCTCTCGGGCCTGGGCCGGATTTTGCGGATTGACATACAACTCGGCGGTCAGGCGTTGTTCGAGCCAGTTGTTGAAGGTCTGGCGGAAACCGGCGGTCATGCTGCCGGCACCGATGTTCGCCGCCAGCGCCAATAACAGCGCCATCAAGGCCAGGCTCAGGGCCGGCAACTGCTGACGGCAGTCGGCGACAAACCATTGGCCGAGCACCGAGCGACTGCGCCGCAGCACCCGGTTGAGCACACTGTTCAACACCACCGGCAAGGCCAGTGCGGCGCCGATCAACAACGCGGCCATCAGCACGAAACCACTGCTCAGGCTGTCGCCGAACATCAACGCCAACACCGCGATCAGCGCAGCCATCGCCGCGACCCAACCCTGGCGCCGCAACCAGCGCGCGTGGGCCTGATGCCAGGCTTGCGGATCGGCCAGCGCCAGCAACGGCAAACGCGCCGCTCGCAGCAAACTGTTGGCACCGGCCAGCAACGCGCCGAGCAGGCTCAGACCGATGCCGCTGAACCACCATAGCGGGCTGAGGCTCAACTGTCCCGGCACTTCGGCGCCGTACAAGCCGCGCAAACTGGCGGCGACGTCCGGCAACAGCACGCCGGCCAGCAGGTAGCCGCTGACCACGCCAGCGACACCACCGATCAACGCCAGACCACCCAGCTCGACGGCGAGGCCGGCAATCAACATTCGCGCACTGACGCCACAGGCGCGCAGGGTTCTGAGCAAGCCTCGACGTTGCTCCAACGCCAGGCCGATCGCCGCGTGGACGATGAACAGGCCAACCACGAACGACAGAAAGCCCAAGGCGTCGAGGTTCAGATGGAAGCTCTCGGTCAGGCGTGCAAGATTGTTTTCTTCGCCGCTGCTGATGAGCTGGAGTTGTCCCTTGAACTGATCAGGCAGGGTCGCGGTGAAATCCTTGGGCAGCAACAGACGTGACAGTTGATCGGGCAATTGCAGAATCTGCTGGGCGAAGCCGATGTCCACCAGCAACACACCGGGGGCCATGTCGGGTTGGGCACGCAGTGGCGGCAAGGCGACGCCGCTCTCGGCCGTCGGTGTTTCACCTTCGTGCAAGCCCAACGCCTGCAAGGTCTGCGGCGAAATCCAGGTGCTGCCCGGCGCCGTGAAGAACTCGACGACCTGCTCGATCGGCAACGATCGGCCGGCCACTGCGGAACCGGCCGGCAGCGACACCGGTTCAATGCCCATCAACTGCAAGCGCTGGTCTTCATGGCCCTTGAGCGTCACCCGGCCTCGCAACACCGGTGATACCGGCCAACCCGCGCGACGCAAGTCGATAAACAATTGCTGAGGGAACACCCCGCCGCCGGGCGCGCTGAGGCTGGCTTGAGGTTCGCCACCGATCAACTGACTGGCCCGCGCGTAGCTTTCCCGTGCCTGACTGTTCAGCGCTTGCACGCCGGTCAGCAGGCTGGTGGCGAGCCAGAGCCCGGTCAGCACACTGAAAAATTGCACCGGATGTTGCCGCCAATGGCTGAGCAGCGCCCGCAATGTCTCGCGAAAAACCCGCACTTCAGCGCTCGTCCGCGCCAGCCAGACGGCCATTGTGCAGCACCACTTTTTCCGACAGCCGCGCGGCGACTCTGGGGCTGTGGGTGACCATCAACAACGTCGTCGGGCTGTCGTCGAGCAGCTCCAGCAGCAACTTCAACACCTCATCGCTGGTGGCTTCATCGAGGCTGCCGGTGGGTTCGTCGGCCAGCAGCAGTTTCGGTTGCGAGGCCAGCGCCCTGCCAAGCGCAACTCGTTGCTGTTGCCCGCCAGACAGTTGTTCCGGATAGCGCTGCAACAGATCCACCAACCCAAGACGCTGCACCAGATGCGCTTGCCAGCGCGGATCGTGGCGCCCGGCCAGACGCGCCTGAAACGCTAGATTGTCCTCGACCCGCAAACTGCCGATCAGGTTGAACTGCTGAAACACCAGGCCGATTTCGGTGCGCCGCCAGTGGGCCAATTGGCCTTCGTTCATCTGTTCCAGCCGATGCTCGCCACTGCGAATGCTGCCGCGATCGACCTTGTCCAGGCCGGCGATCAGGTGCAGCAAGGTGCTTTTGCCACTGCCCGACTCGCCCATCAACGCCAGGCTGCTGCCGGGCTTCAACGTGAGGTCGACGCCTTGTAATACCGGCAAAGGGCCTTGAGGGGTGACGTAGCTTTTGAAGACGCCCTGGACCGAAAGCATGAGAGGAGGCTCGTTGAAGGCAGTGGGCCTAGGATAGCGGACGGCAGCAGGACCGCGTTATCGTTTATCGCGAGCCTGCTCGCGATAAGGCCAGGCCATTTCATCAAAATCTCACTGCCCCACCGCCACACTCGGCACCACCGGCCCCGGCGTCACAATGCTCTTCAGATCGATGTACTTCCACGCAGGCATAGCGCCGAGCCGCGCATTGAAGCGATAGTTGAAAGTGAAGTCATCCGCCGTCGACACGCTCAACGGTTTGCCATACACCGCCTCGATCCCCGCCAGGTCATAGCCCATCAACTGCAACAACGTCGGGAAGATGTTGTAGTGACTGGAGCGGTCCTTGTTGGCCGGCAACTGCGCCTGCCAGTCCATCGTCTTCAAATCGCTGCCCGAGATCACCACCAACGGCACCAACCCTTCTTCCTCCACCGGGTCACTGCCACAGTGGGTGTTGAGCCCCGGGTTACCGCGCTCATGCAGATCCTGCCCGTGGTCCGAGGTGTAGATCATCAGCGCATTACGCATATCCGCCTGGGCGAAAACCCGTGAGAAGAACTCGCCGACATTCCACAGCACCGTGTTTTTGTAGGCATTGCGGTACAACACCCAATCGTTCGGCTGCCCATTGAAACCCTCGCGCGTGCCCGTGTCCGCCACCTCGACAAACTGCCCCCGAGGCAAGGTCGGGCGATACGCCATAAACGCGTCCGGGTATTTGTCGTGTACCGGGAAATGCGCGCCAACCTTGTTGATCACCACCAGCTCCGGTATGCCGTCGTTGAGCAGATCGATCAGCTTGGCCGCGGCAGCCATGTCTCGCTCACGCACGCTGGTCTGGTCGAATTGCACGAACTCGTCGATGTCCTGCTTCTCGGCATTGCTCATCAGGTTCTGCAAGTTGCCGCCCGTGCGCTGGGCATCGATGTAAACCGTGCGCAGCCCGGCTTTTTTCGCGTACTGCCAGATCGACGGCAGTGTGGTGTTGATCCGCATGTAATCGCCACGGGTGCCGCCATAGCGCAACGTGACGTTGGTGTCGGCGCTGCAATTGGCGATGGACGCGGCGTAGCCGTAATTGAAGATGTCCACGCCCGGGTGTGCTTCCTTGAGGTTGCTGTGCACACCGAATGGCGTGTTGATGTCCAGGTAATTACCGGAAATGCTCTCGTCGATGATCAGTACGATGTCGTAACCCACCGGCCGATCGATGCGCGCCAGGCTCACCGGCTCGCGCGGGCCGACAACGTTGTGCAACGCTTCATAGGTAAACAGATTCAGATAGGCCAACGGCGTGTACATGATCGGCAAGCCACGGGCGCCCTCGCCGGCCCGCACGAACAGCACGACACTGAGCAGCAGCACGCCGAGCACCGGTGCCGCCACCAACAGCGGTCCCGGCAATGGTAGCCGTCGACGCGGCTTGAGCCCGATACCCAACAGCAGCAACAAGCCACTGACCGTCGCACTGATGATCGCATCGCGGTACTGGTAAGCCGCTTCCTGAATGAACCCACCGGAATACACCAGCGACACAAAGCTGCTGTAGGTCAGGTAACTGGCGGTCACGTGCGTATACACGTCAAAGAAAATCGCCGAGCCAAACAGCGCCAACGCAAACAAATGACGGACCAGTGTCTGACGAATATAGGCGGTCATGAACAGCGCGATCGTCAGCACAACGAACATCCCGCCATACAGCAACATCGGCAAACCGATGCCCAATGCCTCGAGACGATCGAGGTAATAGTCGTAGCTTTTGAGTAAATACAGAACCAGCAACAGTTCCTTGAAGTATCGGATCATGGTGGATGCAGTACCTCCATGGCTGCCATTGGCAAATGGAAACCAATGATTATCAGCCATTTTCTGACACTAGCACCGAGCCATGAAAGCGCAAGAAATGCCGGTTTTTTGCCAAAAGCGTCAAAAAAACATTAACTCAAATCTGACGCTTCAAAACGCCTGTAACCCTTGTAATACAAGCCTTTCGACCGTTTATCGTTTTCTTGAAACCCCTCAAAACCGCGACAAATCCAGCAACGGCAAGCACTTGATACCAAATAGCCCATGAAATCAGGGTTTCCAGCCCGCGCTACCCGTCATTTTGCTGACACGCTTTCCCAAGGCTGGGCTATACCCCTTTTGACAGTCTCATTTCAGTTACATCCACCGTCTTACGAGGCACGCCAATATGGACGTGAACGTATTTGGTACGTGTTGCGTCGGCCTCATCCAAGCTGCGGCATTGGCAGCTCCAGAGGCGCCACGATCATGAAGATACTCGTCACTGGAGCCGCCGGCTTCATTGGTGCCCATTGTGTGTTGCGGCTGTTGAGCGACGGGCATCAGGTGTGCGGGCTGGACAACTTCAATGACTACTACGACCCGCAACTCAAACATGACCGCGTGGATTGGGTACGCGAGCAGGTCGGCGATTTCCCCCTCGCGAAAGTCGACCTGGCCGATGCCGAGGCCCTCGACGCACTGTTTGAGTGTGAACAACCGCAAGTGGTGATTCACCTCGCGGCGCAGGCCGGGGTGCGTTACTCCCTGGAAAATCCTCGGGCCTACCTCGACAGCAATCTGAGCGGGTTCCTCAACATTCTCGAAAGCTGCCGTCACCACCCGGTCAGGCACTTGATCTATGCCTCGTCCAGTTCGGTGTACGGCGCCAACCAGCACACGCCATATTCAGTCAAAGACAACGTCGACCATCCGTTGTCGCTGTACGCCGCGACCAAAAAAGCCAACGAGTCGATGGCCCACAGCTACAGCCATCTGTTCGGCATTCCTTGCACCGGTTTGCGTTTTTTCACCGTGTACGGCCCCTGGGGCCGGCCCGACATGTCGCCGATCCAGTTCGCCCGGGCGATTGCCGAAGGGCAGCCGTTGAAGCTGTTCAACTACGGCCAGCACCAGCGGGATTTCACCTACATCGACGACATCATCGAGAGCATCGCCCGCCTGGTCGAGCGCGCGCCGCAGCCGGCACCGGACTGGAGCCGCGAGCAACCGGACCCGGCCAGCAGCATGGCGCCATGGCGCATTTACAACATTGGCGGACAGCAGCCGGTAGCGCTCAAGGACTACCTGGCACTGCTGGAAAAGCACCTGGGGCAAAAGGCCCTCGTCGAGTTGCTGCCCCTGCAACCGGGCGACGTGCTCAACACCTGCGCCGATGCCAGCGATCTGGCACTGGCCACCGGTTTCCAGCCACGGATAGAGCTGGATGAAGGACTCGGACGATTCATCGCCTGGTTCCGTGACTACTACCCACTGCGTAGCGCCCACTCGCCATTCATGGCCGGGCTTTAGCGGAGGACTCTATGACTGGACATGAAAAAGGCATGTTGCTCGATCACATGCAGCATGATAATCGCCTGGATCCCGAGCACCGGATGCGCCTCGACAAGGCGATCCACGTGCAGGGTCACGGCTGGGTGACCGGCCGCAACGGCGGTCGGCCCTGGACCCTGTCGCGCACCAATCGGGTGCTCGCCTGCCTCGGTGCACTGGTGATCTTGCTGTTGATTTCCCCGGTACTGCTGGGGCTGGCACTGGCGATCAAGTTCAGCAGCCCGGGGCCGGTGATGTTCGTGCAACAACGCACCGGCTACCGCGGCCGCATGTTCGGCATGTACAAGTTCCGCACCATGGTGGCCAACGCCGAGGAGCTCAAGGAGTCCCTGCGGCATCTGAACAAGCACGGCGCCGACGCCATCGACTTCAAGATCGACAACGACCCGCGGATTACGCCCATCGGCAGCTTCCTGCGGCGCAGCAGCCTCGATGAATTACCCAACCTGATCAATGTGGTGAGCGGCGACATGCGCCTGGTAGGTCCACGACCCACCTCGTTCAATGCCCGTCGTTACAAGGACAGCCACCTTGCACGCCTGAGCATCTACCCCGGCATGACCGGTCTGTGGCAGATCTCCGGGCGCAGCAATATCGACTTCGACCAGCGCGTTGAGTTGGACCTCACGTACATCGCCGAGCAGAGCCTGTTGCTTGATCTGAAGATTCTGTTGAAAACCCCCTTCATCGTGTTCAACGGCCACGGAGCGAGTTAAATGGACGGTTCATCGAATAACAGCCTGACCATCGCCAGCCCGAGCGAGTCCAACCTGACCTCGACCGTGCTCGACCTGGATCTGCGGATCCTTTTTCTGACCGCTGCCAACGCAGGCACGGGCACCACCACCAGTGCCCTGGCGCTGGCCACCCAATTGGCGTCAATGAGCAGCGGCCAAGTGCTGCTGGTGGACGCCAGCCAGTCGGCGAGCAACCTCACGCATCAGCTGGGGTTGAGCAAAGAGCGCGGCTTTCGCGATCTGCTGTTCAACGACTCCCCGCCGCTGCTGCAGGACTGCCTGGTGACCGTCTCCAGCCTGCCCTTCCACATCCTGCCGAACGGGCGGCACATCCGCGGCACCGAGCACCTGACCCGCGAACAACTGAGCCCGTTGCTCGAGCAACTGGGCGATCGGTATCGCTTCGTAGTGATCGACGGCGATGCGGTGTATGAGGCCGTCGACACTCTGGTCATCAGCACTTTGGTGGACGGCGTGATCATGGTGGTGCGCGCGGAAGACACCCGCTGGGAAGTGGCCCAGGCCGCGGCCCAGCGCCTGACCCAGGCCGGCGCGAAACTGGTGGGCAGCGTCTTCAACCGGCGCAAGTACTACATGCCCAAATGGCTCTACAAAAACCTGTAAGCACCCACCTGAAGGATGAAGTCATGAATGCCAAAGTGCTTGTCCTGCTGTTGCTACCGCTTGCAGGTTGCTCCAGCACCAGTGAAACCCAGAACATGCCGGTGCAGATCCTCACGGCCGAGCCGGCCAACGCCCAGGCCACCGATATGCCCAAGGTCGAACAGACCTTGCGGCCCAAGGACGTGCTGGACGTGATCTTCCACGTCAGCACCAGTGGCTCGGAGGCTTACCGCATTCAGTCCGGCGACCAGGTCGCGCTGAACTTCACCGCAGCCAGCCAGCTCAACGGCACGCAACTGGTGCTGCCCGATGGCACCATCGAACTGCCGGGGGCCAACACCTCAGTGAAAATCGCCGGGATGACCTCGGTCCAGGCCCGGGAGGAAATCCAGCGCGCCTATAACCGCAAAGCCCTGTTCCAGCCCAATCGCAACCAGTTGACCGTGCAGGTCACCAGCCCGCTGAGCAACGAGCAAAACCTCAAGAGCGCCTTGAACCACCCCGCTACCGGCATGAGCCGGGAGATCACCGTGGGCAACGACGGCTATGCGAGTTTTCCGGAAATCGGCTCCGTGCCGCTGCAAGGCATGACCGTCAACCAGCTCGAAACGTTCCTCAATCAACGCTACGCGCAATTGCCGGGACGGATGACAGTCGACGTCATGCTCAAATCCACGTCGGGCAACGAAATCTATGTGCTGGGTGAAGTCGGGCAGCCGGGCTCCTACCCGATTCGCCGCCCGGTCTCGGTGCTCGAAGCGTTGACCCTGGCCCGTGGCACCAGCATCAAGGCCCGGCTCGACTCGGTGGTGATCATGCGCCGTAACGGCAACCAGGTGCAGGCTGTGCACTACGACGTGGAGAAAGCCTTGTCCGGTGACGCGTCGCAGATTGCTTACCTGCAACCGGACGACATGCTCTACGTGCCCAAGACCAAACTGGCCAGCGCCGGTGAGCTCGCACGGCAACTGGCGGACGTGGTGCTGTTTCAGGGGGTGGGCTTCAGTTTCGCCTACCGCGTCGACAACAAAGGCAGCAACGGCAGTAACTAACTCTCAGGTGACCCATCATGAACCCAAAGGAAAACTACCTGCATGAGTTCTTCAGGATCTTCTTCGCCAACAAGCGGTTGGTGAAGCGAATCTTCCTGATCTTTGCAGTGATCGCCCTGCTCCTGCCGCTGGTGCTCAAACAGAGCTTCGATATCACCGCGCAGGTGCTCGTGCAGTCCAAAAAACTCTCTCAGGGCGACGCCACCACATCCCTGACCCAAGGCGACGCCTCTTTCATTCCGCCATCACTGGCGGATATGGAAACCGAGAGCAATATCCTGCGCTCGCCGGCCCTGATCCGTCAGACCATCAGTGACCTTCAGGCCAAAGGCGAATACACGCCCAACCCCGGGGCCTTCAACAAACTGGTGACCGTACCGATCCAGCGTTTCGTGACCAACCCCTTGCGTGAATACGTGATCAACCCGGTGCGCGGCGCGCTCGGGCTTGCAATCGATCCGGTGCGGGACACCTCCCTGGATACCTTCACCCAGGAGGCCATCGATAACCTGAAGATCGACACCCTGCCCGGCTCCAACGTGATCTCCATTATCTACAGCTCAAGCGATCCGGCCCAAGGCACCCGGTTTGTCGCAACGATGTTGCAAAACTACCTGGCCAGCCGTCAGGAACTGCAATCGATCGATCTGCCACAGAGCTTCTACGAAACCAAGAAGAAGCAGTATCAGGTGCGGCTCGATGGCCTGGAAGGCACTCGACTGGCGCTGCTCGAAAAGATCGGTGCGTCCGATCCGAAGGAAGAAATCACCTTCCGCCTCAACGCCATCAACACCGAGGAAGAGAACCTGAACCAGTATCAGGATCGCTTGCTGCAAAGCCAGCGCTGGCTCGACTACCTGAAAACCGCGCTGGCGGCGGCCAACAATACCTCTCGGCTCAACGACTACACCTTCCCCTTCACCTTCACCACCACGGTGGACAACATTGCCTTCGAAGACCGGGAGATCCGGCAGATCGGTGAGCAGCTGACGACTCAAGTCAGTCGCTACATGAATGACCTGGCGGTGTTCCAGCCGGGCAGCGAACCGATGCTGCTGGCCCGTGAGCAAATTACCCGCACCCGTCAGCAGTTCCTGAAAATCGTCAGCAACCGGATTCAGGAACGCACCAGCGACCTGGCGATTGTCACCTCGGTGATCAACCAGAAAACCGCGCGCATCGCCGAGTTCAAGAACCGTATCCACCAGTTGCAAGTGGCGCAGAGCAAGTTGCAGCAGATGGATACCGAGATCAATGCCTTGCACGCGGCGTTCTCCACCTACGCCCAGCGCTTTGCCGAAAGCAGCACCGCCCGCGCGCTGGACAGCGATTTGTCCAACGCCCGGGTGCTCAGCCCGCCGTTCGAACCGACCGAGGTGGCGTTTCCCAAACCGCTGCTGATCATTCCGTTCGGCATGCTGACCGGTCTGCTGCTGGCGATTGCCTTCGTCTACGTGCGTGAGTTCTTCGATCACAGCTTCAAACATCCAGCGCAAATCACCCATGAACTGGGCTTGCCGGTGCTGTTGGTGATCAACGATCAGGACGTCCTGCCGAACAACCCGCACAAGAACTGGACCGTGCCTAGCTTCATGTATTGGGTGCGCCATTGAACGGGCCGCTCAACGCCAGCGCGCTGCCGATCATGCATTTGATCAGCAGCGGCGGCTTTTATGGCGCTGAGCGGATGTTGCTGGACCATTGCCTGGCGACGCCAGGGCACCACCAGGTGCTGTTTCTGGATGCGCCGCCGGCCCTGATCGACCGGTTCCGCGAGGCCGGGGTCGATTGCCGTGCTTTCGCGGGACTGGGGCAATTGCTGGGTCATTTACGTTATCGGCGGGCTGAACATCCGCTGATCAATACGCACAATTTCAAAGGCCTGGTGTTTGGCTGGGTCGGCGCGACATTGTTCGACTTGCCTTTGGTGATTACCCAGCACGGTTTCACCCCGCGCAGTCGCAAGCAACGCTTCTACGGCTGGCTGAGCCTGCAACTGTGCCGCACCGCGTCGGTGAATCGGGTGGTGTGCGTGGCCGAAAGCATCGCAGCGCTGCACCGCAAGGCCAGTGTTCGGAAGGAGAAGCTGCAAGTGATTCCCAATGGTCTGCCAACCGCCAACGGCTTGCTGCCCCACAACGCCAGACACCCACGCTGGCTGGCGGGCTACGTCGGTCGGCTGACCCATGAAAAAGGCCCGGACCTGTTTCTCGATGCGCTGATTGCGCTGTGTCAGCGACATCCGCAACTGGACGCGGTGATGCTCGGCGATGGCCCGGAACGGGAAACCCTGCTGGCGCGAATTGCCGCCGCCGGCTTGCACAACCGCATCACCCTGCCGGGTTACCAGACCGACATGAACCGCTGGTGGCCGCAACTCGATGCGCTGGTGATCAGCTCGCGCACCGAGGGCACGCCGATGATTTTGCTCGAAGCAATGCAGGCCGGAGTGCCGGTGGTGGCGTTCAGCGTCGGCGGAATTCCCGATGTGCTGGAGGATCGGCACAACGGTCTGCTGGCGCCCCCCACCGACAGCGTCGCCCTCGCCCGGCAGCTCGACACGCTACTGAGTGAGCCGGCACTGGCTCGCGAACTGATCGACAACGCAAGACGTACGCAACAGGACCGTTACGACCTGAAGGCCTTGGCCGAACGCTGGTCGCAGCTTTATATCCGTACTGCACGGGAGGCACGCGCGTGATCTTTCCGCTCTCGATCGTCAGTCTGCTCGCCCTGGTCTGCCTCGGTTTGCTGGCCAGCCCTTACCCCTATCTGGCGCCCGGCGCGGTACTGGGCATGGTCGCTGTCGGTGTGCTCTACCGAAAACCCGCCTGGGGGTTATTGGGCATCGCGGCGCTGGTGCCGTTCGAAGGTTTCTTCAAGGGCAACGCGCTGTCGGGCACCAAATTCATCGGTGCGTCACTGGCACTGGTCCTGATGTTGCAACTGGCCATTCACCAGATTCCGTCCGAGCGCCTGCGCAGCAACATCTGGCGCTACCTGATCGGATTCATGGTGTTGTACGGGTTGAGTATGATCAATACCGACAGCATGGACATGTCCCAAAGTCATCTACGGGATTTGAGCGTCGGCCTGGTGCTGTTTGTGATCACCTTGCTGATTGGCCGTGATTTGAACCTCGATCTGTTCGCCCGGCTGGTGACCCTCAGCGTCGCCGCAACCTCTGTGCTGGCCATGTTCTCCACCAAGTATCAGGACCAGGGCCGCGCCGCCGGGCTGCTGGAAGACGCGAACTCGTTTGCCCTGCTGATCGCCTTCGCCGTGCCGTTGGCCCTGCTGCTGGTGATCCGCGGCCCGAACCTGTTGCACCGATTGTTCTGGGGCGGCTGCTGCATTTTGCTGCTGGGCGGCATGACCAAAACCGATTCCCGTTCCGGGCTGGTGGTCCTGTTCCTGAGCTTGATGATCGGCGCCTGGCACTACCGCGCGCAGTTGCCACGCATCCGGCCGCGCCACTTGGGTTTTGCCATGCTCAGCCTTGCGCTCGTGATCCCGGTGGGGATTTATTCGATGCCGGCCGGTTACCTCAAGCGCATCCAGTCCTTGAGCGTCTTGAAAGAAGGCGCCAAAAGCCAGGACGAATCCCTCGGCCGCCGCACGTCATACCTTGTGGTCGGCAGCCAGATCATTCGTGAACACCCGTTACTCGGCTCCGGCCCCGGCACCTTCCCGCTGCACTACGCCACCTCCGGTTACGCCAAGGTGTTTTCCGCCAACCGCAAACCCGGCGACTTGTACCGCCGTGCTCACAACACCTACATGGAAATCTTCAGTGAACTGGGGATTCCCGCCGGGTTGTTGTTCGTCGGCATGCTCGGCCTTGGGATGTACAACCTGGTCCGCGCCCGTCGAGCCTGGATGCTGCGACGGGATTGGGAACAGGCCGACCTGATCACCCACCTGGGCATCAGTTATCTGTCGTTGACACTGTTTTTGATGTTCCTCAGCGCACCGAATCACAAGTACCTGTGGATCATGCTCGCCCTGACCTGGGTGTTGCGCCTCAAGGCTGAAGAACGTCCGCCGACGGAGGCCAGGGCATGAACCGCATCAGCATTGCCATCCCGATGTACAACGAGGCCAGACACATCGGCCGCACCTTGCTTGCCGCGAAAAAAGCCGCGCAGGCTGCCGGGATGGAATGCGAGCTGATTGTGGTCGATAACGGCTCCAACGATCAGGGCCCGCACATCGCTCGCCAGCTCGGGGCGCAGGTGCTGGTGCTGCCCGGGCTGCTGATCGGCGCCCTGCGCAATCGCGGGGCGGCGATGGCGACAGGCGAATGGCTGGGCTTCATCGATGCCGATATCGAGATGCCCGAGGACTGGCTCACGCTGTTGTTGAGCATCCAACACGCGGTTCAGGTCGACGTCCTGGGACTGGACCTGCACACCCCGGCCGAAGCCCCGTGGTATGCCAATGCCTGGCAACGCCGCACGTTGCGCCCGAACGATGAAACCATGAAAGCAGTGCGATGGCTGCCCAGTTCCAACCTGTTGATGCGTCGTCCATGGTTCGACAAGGTCGGCGGCTTCAACGAAAACCTGCGCACCGGCGAAGACAAAGATTTCACCATGCGCCTTTCCCACTCTGGCGCACGCCTGCTGGCCGTCAACCAGAGCGTTGCCCTGCATTGGGGTTACGAGAGCAGTTGGCGCGAATGGATGGGCAAGGAGTTCTGGCGTCAGGGCAGTCACCTGCAATTACTGCGCAGCCACGGCATGAATCTGCGTTTACTGCGTTTCCCGATGCTGTCGATCATCGCCTGGGTGTTGGATTTCATGGCGCTATCCGCCCTGCTCAACGGTTTCCCCCTACTGGCGCTATTCATGCTGTTCGTCACCAGCCTGCCAGCGCTCGCCCAAAGTCTGCGCCAGAGCCTGATACACCGCGACCTGCGCCTGATGCTGCAACTCTGGGGCCTGCATTGGGTGCGTCTGCACCTGGCGGGTGCCGCGCTCATCCTGAGCCTTTGTCGCTGGAATGCCAGGAGACCCGCCCGTGGCTGAATTCATTTTCTGGTGGTGCCTGTTATTGCCGGTGTACGCCTGGCTCGGCTACCCGCTGCTGCTGACGCTGCTCGCGCCGTTATTTCCCGCGCGGCGTCATGGGCCGGCACAGCCGATGAACGTGAGCATCGTCATCGCCGCGCACAACGAGGCCCAGTACATCGAAGAAAAGTTGCGCATCCTGCTCGCCCAGGATTATCAGGCGCGCTCGCTACAGATCATTCTGGCCAGCGACGGCTCCACCGACGACACCGTGGCCTGCGCCCGCAAGGTCATCGACCCGCGCATCAGCGTGCTCGACCTGCCCCGTCAGGGCAAGGCAGCCACCTTGAATGCCGCCGTTGCCCTGAGCACGGGCGAGATTCTGGTGTTCACCGATGCCGACAACCAATGGTCGACCGACACCCTCGGCCAATTGCTCGCGCCCCTGGCCGATCCACAGGTCGGGGCCTGCGCCGGGCACATGTTGATCCCGGTGGCGGGCCAGGGCCTGAGCCTGGGCGACAGCCTTTATCGGCACTACGAAGGTTGGCTGCGCATGGTGGAAAATCGTACCGGCTGCATGGTCTCCGCCGACGGCGCCCTGCTCGCCCTGCGTCGCGAGTTGTTCCAGAACGTGCCGTCGGAGGTCAACGATGATTTCTTTATCAGTACCTGCGCGCCGGTGGCGCACAAACGCATTGTCTATGTGCCCACAGCCCGGGTGATCGACCAGGGCGTCGATGAGATCGACAAACAATGGCGCCGTCGTCTGCGCGTCACCGTCGGTGGTTTGCAGAGCCTGGCCCAGCGCCGGGAACTGTTGAACCCATGGCGCCATGGCTTGTATGCGATTGCGCTGATCAGCCACAAACTGATTCGACGCCTGGCACCGATCCTGTTACTGCCGTTGTTGCTGAGCAACTTCTGGCTGTGGAACGTCCATGGCTTCTATCGCCTGAGCCTGATCGCGCAACTGCTCGGTTATGCGGTGGCCATCGCCGGCCTGCTGGATGTGCAACACCGTTTGCCCAAACCCTTTCGCCTCGCCGGCTTCTTTCTGGTGACCCTTGCCGGGATGAGTATCGGTCTGTGGCAGTTCCTGCGTGGACAGCGGTACGCGCAGTGGAACCCCGAGCAAAATCGTTGACAGGACCGCGCCATGGCGATCAGACAATTATTAAAACGCACCAGTGGCTGGCTCTATCTCAACTCGCCGGTAGGCCGCCACCAACTGCACGGTGCCGGGGTGATCCTGATGCTGCACCGGGTGCTGCCCAATGACCGTGCCGCCGACCTGCCTCATCGAAATGAACTGTGCGTGGGGCCGAAGGCCTTTGCCCATCTGCTGCTCTGGTTGAAAAAACACTTCGACTGCGTGCCGCTGATGGAAATTCTGCAACCCGGCACCGCCATGTCGGAGCGCCCCAAAGTCGCACTGACCTTCGACGATGGCTGGCGCGACAACGCGCTGAATGCCTTTCCGTTGTTGAAAAGGTATCAGATGCCGGCGAGTATTTTTCTCTCCACCGATTTCATCGGCAGCCGGCAACGCTTCTGGTGGGAAAGCCTGGGGGAAACCCTGTGGCACAGCCATGGTGAAAAAGCCCGGACGCACTTGATTGAATGCCTGCGACAGATCGGGCGACCGTTACCGGTGCTGCTCGATGACCTGGATGTGCAGCGCCGTAGCCTGGCGCTTTTGCATTTTCTGCAAAGCCTGAAAAACCTGCCGCCGGGCGAACTGAACCGGCTCACCAATCAATGCCCTGAAGAGTCGTTGCCCCAGGCCCTGGACTGGCATCAAGTGCGCGCGCTGGAAGCCAGCGGGTTGATCCGCTTTGGCCCTCACGGCGCCAGCCACACGCTACTCACCGAGCTTGACGATCAACACCTGGATGAAGAATTGAGCCGCAGCCGCAATGCACTGTTGAACGGCTGCATCCGGCCGCTGCCGGTCTATTGCTACCCCAATGGCGACCACGATGCGCGGGTGCGCGAGCATGTGGCCGACCACGACTTTGCGTTTGCCCTGGGCACCGCCAGCGGGATTTACCGTGGCGTCGAAGATCCATTGGCCTTACCACGGATCGGCATCAGCCAGCGCACGGCACGCAACCCGGAGTTGCTGTCGTGGCGCATCTACCGCGGAGCCCGGCCATGAGTCGCAGCCACTACCTCAAACACCTGGCCCTGAGCATGGGCACCAAACTGGCGATGATCGGCCTGCGCCTGCTGCGTAACGTGTTGCTGGCGCGGATTCTGGGGCCCAGCGAGCGCGGCCTGTTTGCGCTGCTCAGTACCCTGCCCGACTTGATCAGCGCAGCCACCAGCGGCGGGCTGAATTCGGCGGTGGGTTACCAGGCGGCCAAGCAACGGCCCATGGGTTTGCTGCTGAGTCAGGTGCTGGTATTCGGTTGCCTGCTGGCGGGTTTGCTGACGTTGCTGGTGGTGGCGCTGACCCGCGAGTTCGGCAGCGAACTCGACATCACCACACAACTGGGATTGCTCGCCTGGCTGTTGCTGCTGGCGGTGCCGTTGACCGTGCTCAAGAGCGGCCTGCTGACCTTGCACAACGCGTCGGGCGGTGTGGTGGCGTTCAATGCCTTGCGGCTGGTGGAGTCGCTGGCGCCACTGCTGCTGTTTATCGCCTTGTTCTGGATGTGGAAAGACGCCGCGCTGGAAGCGGCGCTGATCAGTTGGCTGGCCGGCATCAGCCTGGTGGTGCTGGCTGGCTGGGTCTGGCTCAACCGTGCGCAACCCTTGACGTTGCAATGGGACCGCGCCAGCCAGAAAGAACTGTTGCGCTACAGCGCCCGTAGCCATCCCGATTTGTTGTTCCAGCAAGTCATTCTGCGCTCCGACTACCTGTTCATCGGTGCCTTGCTCGGCAGTACGGCATTGGGTCATTACGCCATGGCCAGCGCTGCCGCCGAGTTGCTGCTGATCGTCCCGGAAGCGGTGACCACACCCCTGATGAAACGCCTGCTGCAACAGGACGAAGGCATGGATCGCCTGACGCCGTTGGCCTTGCGCCTGACCGCCACGGTGATGCTCGGTGCCTGCCTGACCATGGCCGTGATCGGGCAATGGCTGATCGTCACCCTGTTCGGCATTGCCTATCAACCGGCCTACCCTGCCTTGCTGGCGCTGCTGCCGGGGCTGCTCGGTCTTTGCTATGCGAGCATCCTGCGCCTGGACTTGCTGGGCAAAAATCGACCCGGCACGGTTTCGCTGCTGGTGGGCCTCGGCGCGCTGCTGAACCTGGCCCTGAACCTGTTGCTGATCCCGCTGTATGGCATCGTCGGTGCTGCGGCGGCATCGTCCATCGCCTACCTGGCGGTGACCGTCGCGCTGCTGGTGATGTACTGCCGGTTGAGCGGCGTACCCTTCTGGCAAACCCTGATCATCCTGCCCAGCGATGTGGCACCGATGCTTCAGATACTGCAACGGAAATCAGCATGAAACCCCTGGTGCTGCTGTTGAGCCTGGGCCTTGGTTTGAGTGCTCAGGCGGCGCCCATGCGCTGGACCGACATTCGCGACGGCAGCCTGTACCTGCAAGCGGATCGCCCCGACACGTTGACCATCCAGTGGGTCCCGGCATGGCAGGCCGATGCCAACGAAGAACACCTGTACCTGCTCGACGGCAACGGCAACCTGAAGGGTGATCGCCTGATCGCCGCCAGTGAAACCCGCGGCAAGCAGAGCTGGCCGCTGGCGCCGGGTGCCGCCAGTTATCGACTGGAAATTCCGGGCTACAGTTTCCGCCGCTACACCGTCGAACACGACGAACGCACCGTGGCATTGTTCGCCCCGGCCAAGGTGCATTTCAGCGCCGAAACCCGTGGCGGCGATGAGCTGTATTTCAAAGTCGCACCGGGGGAACACGCCGTGCTGGCCGGCAAGTTTCACGGTGGCGTCGGCGCCCTGCAGGCGCAGCGTGTGGGTGATAACAAACAAGTGTCGCTGATACTCAAGCCCTATCGCGCCTATTGGCAATTCGATCAGCTCGAACTGCCCGTCACCCAGGACGAACAAGTCTGGCGCCTGCGCCTGCAAGGCAGCGGCAAGGTCGCGTTCTGGCTCGATGGCACGGCAAACCTGTTCGCCCAGAACCCGCAGCAACTCAAGCCGCTGCGCGAGGACGCAGGCCAGACCCGGCTGACCCTGCATAAAGAGACGCTCGGCCCGACCCCGAACCTGGGCATTTATTTGCCCTACGTGCTGCCGCCGCAATCCAGTTTCGCGGCGCTCGACGCCCTCAAGCCTCAGGCGGGTTCCTACTACAGTTTCGTCGACGTCACGGCGCAAAATCCGCACCACGAAGACGCGTTCCGCCAGCTCTATCAGAACCGCTTCGGCATTACGCAGGACATCACGCTGTTGGCCGGCAGCCAGCGTCAGGCCGATCTGCGCGCCGACACCGTGAGCAACGCCGGCCTCGACGCCTGGCTCACCGCCACCCGCGCCCTCGGTGGCCGCGGCACTCACTACATCGCGTTCGCCGACGAGCCGAATCTCAACTACTCGAGCTACGCCAACTACCAGGCGATCTTCAACAGCATGGCCCGGCAAGTGCGCAGCGATCCGGCCAACGCCAAGGCCGGCATTCGCATTGCCATGCCCGCCAGTTCACGCTTCGTCAACGGCCCGTTCACCGACGATGCTGCCGACAAGCGCGGTATCGACTGGGCACGGCGCCTGCTGGCTGAGTCCGGCGAGCAGATCGACGCCCTCGCCTGGCACGAATGGATGGTTCGCGACCTGCTGGCAACCCGGGTCTACCGCGACAGCGTGCGCCGCGCCGCCGAGCTGGTTGGCCTCGATGCCAAGGGCCGGCCACGCAAGGCCTTGCTGCTGGACCAGACCAACCTGTCCAGCGGCTCAAGCCTGAGCCCCTACGATCAGGAAACCCATTTCGCTTCGCTGTGGTGGGCCTCGGTGGTCATCAACTCGGCGCAGGACGGCTTGCTGGACATGCTCAACTGGTTCCAGGCCGCCGACGAACCGAACTACCCCAAAGGCATGGTGCGGGTGCTGGGCGGCGATCGTTTCGAGCTCAAACCGGTGGGCCTGGCCCAACAATTCATCCGGCAGCACTGGCTGAAAAACGTCATGCGCCTGGACAACGACGCCTTCGAAGTCGACGTGCTGGCGATGGCCACCGAACACCAACGCAGCCTGTTGGGCGTCAATAAGGGCGCGCGCTTGCAGCGTGTCGATCTGGCCGGGGCGACCTGCCCGCTGACCAAGGGAGCGCTGGTGTATTTCGGTGCCGACAGCCGCAGTCGCGAAGGCAAATTCAACTGTCAGGACGGTCGCGTCAGCTTCGACCTGCCAGGGCAAACCCTGTTCGCCCTGAGCTGGAGCGCCTCATGAACGTCCATGAGTTATGCGGCGGTCTGAACCTATGATGGCTCGATTCGAATGGCGCACGTCGTTGTGCGCTCCGGACTTTCCAACAGCCGCCTATGAGGGGTTGCGCTGGCGCGTGACGGACCATACACCGTTCAACACCCTCGCCTGGCTGCGCGCATCGGAACAGGCACTGGTTGCCGGGGAGCGCTTGCACGTTCTGCTCGGCTGGCACGGCGATGAATTGGCCTTGTGCCTGCCGTTGGTGGTGTCCGTGGAGCGCTTTGGCGGGCTACCGTTTCGCGTCCTGCATCACCTCGGTTACCCCCTCACCGATCGCCTGGCCCTGCTCAGTTGCCTCGATGCCGAGAGCATGCGCAAGGCGCTGGTGATCATCCGCCGTCGCGTGCCCCATGCGATGTTGCAACTCAATGAATTGTGCGAACCCATCGGCGAAGAAAGTGCGCTGACCACCTGGATGGCCCACAGCTCGACCGGCGAGCGCCGCCTCAGTTGTCGGGTGCCGGTGCACCTGATCAGCGAGGCCGACCATCAGGAAGTGTCCGGCGACCCCCGCTACAAACTGCGCCGTGCACGTAAACGCATCGCGGCTTGCGGTGCCGAGATCCGACGGATAACCCCCGACGCCGCCACCATCAGGCCACTGTTGCGGACCCTCGGCAAAGTCGAAGCGCTGAGCTGGAAAGGCCTTCAAGGCGTTGGGATTTTCACCAATGACCGCTACCGGCAATGGATCGAGCAAGCCTTCACCGCCCTCGCCGAAGAAGGACTGGTGCGGGTGGTGGTGCTGGAACTGGACGGGCGTTGCATCAGCTACCGCATCGGCTTGCTGGAACAGGGTCGGCTGTACGACTACAACCTGGCGTTCCTGCCGCAACACGCTGACCTGGGCAGCGGTCGTGTGCTGCTTGAAGAGTGGATCCGCTGGGGGCTGGACGACAACTGGCACTGGGTCGACGCCTCGCGGATCAGCCTGGAAAACTCCAGTCATCAACTCCTGGAGCGCATGACCGGCCAACTGGAGCACTGGCGCTGGAGTTTCTACTCCTGGCGCCCCAGCGGCCTCGCCCTGGGACTGGCCCTGCGACTCTGGCACCGCATCAAACCCGGGTTAAAAAAGTGGCAGGCCAGGCGTGCAGCAACGCTGGTTGCTCCTACGCTTACACCTATACAGGCACCCATTATCGCCAAAGACGCTGCACCCACCGAACAAGAAAGAGAGGGCAGCCATGCCTCGCCAAGTCATAGTCAACGCTGACGATTTCGGCCTCAGCCCGAGCGAAAATGCGGTGATACTGGGTGCCTTCCACGCTGGAGTCATCAGCTCCGCAACCGCCATGGCCAACATGCCGGCCTTCGAAGCGGCCTGCGTCCTGGCCCGGCAGCCATTGCTCAAGGGGCGGATCGGGCTGCACTTCAACCTCACATACGGCCGGCCGTTGAGCCTGTCGATTCGCGCGCGCTCGACATTTTGCGACAGCCAGGGTGAGTTCGACCTCAGCCTGCCCCGCCACAGCCTCTGGCTCAACCGCCTGGATCGCGACGCGGTGCTGGAGGAACTCGAAGCCCAATGGCAACGCTGCCTGGACAACGGCCTGCACCCCAGCCACCTCGATTCCCATCAGCACGTGCACAACATCTGGCCCATCGGTGAAATCGTCGCGCGGTTTGCCGCCCGCCAAGGGGTGCCCGTGCGACTGGCGCGCGATCTGGGAAGTAACCTGAGCGTGCCCAAGCGAGTGTTCAAGACGTTGCTCAACCATCGCCTGAACAGCCTGTCCGGAGCGACCGCCCAGAACGTCTGCACCCCGGTCGACCTGCGCACCGTGGCAATGCCAATCGACGGCCTGCTGGAAATCGTCGTCCATCCGATCCATATCGGCGCCGATTTTGGCGATGCCTATCTGGACCCGGGCGAGTCGCTGAGCCTTGTGCTGGAACAGCGTCTTGCGGGTGTTCCAAGGGTGTCCTATGCCGTGGTGCCAAGGGCATCCAAAGAGGAGCCGCACTACCCGACCGAACTGCACCCGTTGAAATCCTGATTTTCGCCATCGAAAACGTTACCCACCACACCCAGGCTTCAGCCTCGGAGGACTTCATGAGCGCCATCGACAAGATTCGCGAACGCATCAAACAAAAAGGCCTGCTCCACACGCTCCAGTCGCTCTGGAAGCGCTACGTGTATTTCCATAGGGAGCTGCTGTGGCTGGGGCGCGACCTGGTGACCCCGGTGGCGCCGCAAAATCTGCGGCCCTATTCGGGCCTGCGCCTGGTGATCATCACCCCGGAAAACGCCACCGCGTTCACCAAGTACTACGGCAATCGCGTCAAGGCCATGGCCGAAATCGCCGCCGAGGGTCACACCGGACACATGTACGTGAACGAGGAAGGTGATGCCATCGGATTCATCTGGGGCAGCGCCAGGGACTACTTCGACCGGCACTATTACGGCTGCTGGTTCCGGATCAACCCTGGTGAGTTTTTCGAGTTCGGCGGTGAAATGATCCCTCAATACTTCGGCACCAGCCTGTCGATGGACGCCCAGTTCAAACTCTGGGATGCGATGCGGGCCAAAGGGTGCAACAAGATCGTCGACGTCTGCGATACCCGCAACATCCAGGCGATGAAAATGCACATCCGCATGGACTACCAGGAGCAAGGGCGCATCACCCACGTCTACGACCTGTTCGGCCGCTGGCGCTTCTTCCGCGAAACCTACTACACCGGCTCGCGGCTGACGGCACTGCGCAAACCGGAACAACGGCCGGTGACGGCGGCGCAGGCGTGATTGGCTTCCACATTTGATCATATTTCCGTGTGCGAGCTTGCCCGCGAAGGCGTCATGTTGCCTACGCAGTTTAGGGAAAAGTACACGCTGGAGCAGAGAATGACCTGACTGCTCGTCTGTATTCATATGGATACAGTCGAGCAATGAATTATCTTATTCAACAAACCACAATCTTCGTGGCATGGCATGCCTCAATTCGCGACTTGCGGGCGAAGGTTGCTATTGCTCGTCGCATTGACCGTGCCTCTACGGGTAATCTTGGCGATATCAAATCGGTGGGTGATGGTGTCTCCGAAATGCGCGTGGACGTTGGCGCTGGCTATCGGGTCTACTTCACTTTGCGAAATGGCGTAGTCATCGTATTGCTGGCCGGTGGTGACAAGTCCTCGCAAAACACTGATATCCGACGGGCGAAAAAATTGGCAAGGGAGGTTTGAACATGGGCCAGACTTTGACTGCTTTCGACATGGCGGCACTGCTCGACAGTGACGAAGCCATCAGCGAATACCTCTCTCAGGTATTGGCAGACGGCGACAACGAAGAGTTTCTTCGTGCTATCGGCTACGTGGTAAAGGCTCGCGGCATGACACAAATTGCCAAAGATTCCGGAATGGGGCGCGAAAGCCTGTACAAGGCCTTCGCACCCGGGGCGAAACCACGTTTTGATACGGTTCTAAAGGTCATTCATGCCTTGGGCATTGATCTCTGCGCGCAACCAGGGCACGCGGCAAATCACTCAACGCTCTGAAAATACCCCAGGCACTACGTCGCTCGCTTCACCGCCACCAACGTGTAACACAACGGCAACTGCGCCTTTTGCTGCTGATACTGATCGTAGAGTTCTTCGCGGTTGGAATGCGGGTACTCCTTGAAGTGGCTGATCTGCAACCCCGCCTCGACGGCACCGGTGAAGATCGCGCCCAGGGTGTGGACGAACCAGTAGGATGCCGAGGCCTGCTGTTCGACTTTGCCTTCGTAGACGATCGGTTGGTCCTGGACGAAAGGCTCACTGCGAAAATACGAGCTGTCCGGGCGATAGGGATCGGCTGACTCGGGGTCGAACATTTCCAGGAACGGGTGGGTTTCGTAAATCACCAGGCTGCCGCCGGGCTTGAGGGTTTGCGCGGCATGGCGCAAGAACTCGCCGATGTCCGGCATCCAGTTCAATACGCCGATGGTGATCAGCGCCACGTCGAAGCGTTGGTGCAGCTCTGTCGGCAGGTGATGGATATCAGCCTCGATGAATTCGGGCTGATGAGGCGAACGGGATGCCAGCTCCCGGGCCTGATCGAGAAAGGCTCCGGACTGGTCGACGCCCACTGCGCTGCGGGCCCCCAGCGCAAACAGTGAAAGGCTTTCCCGGCCATTGTTACAGCCCAGTTGCACCACATCCTTGCCGTCGACACCGACCTGTTGGAGCAACCCGGTGAGGGTGTCATCCAGGCAGGAAAAGTCGCCATGGCTCACCGCACTCAAACGGGCCTGCCATTCGGGGGTGTCTTTGTGGTGTTGGGCGGAGTCATTCCATGCATCGCGATTGCTGGCGATGGCTTTTTCTTTTGTCGGCATTTCCATTGCACGCTCCAGATTCCGGGCCATTGATTGACCGGCACGAGTCTAGATCAGCGTCAGGAAAAACCACATCAGGGGTTTGTTGCGATCTTGTAATCAACGATGGCGTGCACCCTCCTATTGGTTCAACCGCTCACGCAAGAACTCGATCAACGCCTGCACCGGTCGCGAGGCCTGACGGTGCTGCGGGTAGACCGCCGATAAGGTCAGCGGCTCGGGGCGGAAATCATCCAGTACTGGCACCAGCCGGCCGTCCTCCAGGGCCGAATCGACGATGAAGGTCGGCAAGTACGTGATGCCCATGCCGGCGATGGCCGCGTCCTTGAGCAGTTCACCGTTGTTGACCCGCATCCGCCCGGTGACATTGACGGTCAGCGGTTTGCCCCGCCCTTCGAACCGCCATTGCACCTGGCGGCCATGGCCGTACGGCAGGCAATCGTGGCTGTGCAACTCCTCGGGTTCAAGCGGCGTGCCACGTTCGGCCAGATACGCCGGGCTGGCGCAGTACACCCGCTCGATGACGGCGATGCGCCGGGCGATCAGTGTCGAGTCTTCCAGCACGCCGATGCGCAAAGCCAAATCGTATCCCTCACCGAGCAAGTCCACCGGACGATCACTCAGGTCGACCTCGACGGTGACGTCGCGATAACGCTGCAAAAATACTGGCAGCAAACAGCCCAAATGCGCCACGGCAAACGACAACGGTGCACTCAGGCGAATGGTCCCGCGAGGCTCGATGGTCTGGCCGGCGATGCCCTGCTCCACTTGCTCGACTTCACTGAGCAGGCGCAGGGCCGATTCGTAATAACTCTGCCCCAGCGGGGTGACGTCCAGCCGTCGGGTGGAGCGATTGAGCAGGCGCACACCGAGGCGCTCTTCGAGTTGCATCAGCCGACGGCTGACGAACTGCTTGGACAGGCCCAACTGATCGGCCGCCGCCGTGAAGCTGCCGGAGTCCATGACCTGGCAAAAAATACGCATGTCTTCGAACGGGTTCATTGTCACTCTCTGGTTGACAGTTAATCGCTTTATAGCCGCTTTTTCGCTTTCCGGCATCTCATTAATCTGTGCTCACGGTGTTGCTGAGGCCTGAACCCCAGCGCCACAGCAGCCCGATCCCAAGGCATAAAAACTCAAACGATTTAAAAAGGATTTGCACATGAACATCAAGAAAACCCTCGCCACTTCCGTCCTCGCCCTGTCCATCGGCAACGCATTCGCCGCCGGCGGCCCCGGTGTCGAACACAACACCCAGGCCTTCCTCGATGCCCTCGCCGCCGGCGGTGGCAAACCGCTGGAACAACTGAGCCCGAAAGACGCCCGCGCGGTGCTGACCGGTGCCCAGGCTTCGGTGAAGGTAGATCTGTCGGGTGTTGAAGTCAGCGACAAGGCGATCAAGGTCGACGGCCAGACCATCAACCTGAAAGTGGTGCGTCCGGCCAAGGTCAAGGGCGAGTTGCCGGTGTTCATGTTCTTCCACGGTGGCGGCTGGGTATTGGGCGACTTCCCGACTCACCAACGCCTGATCCGTGACCTGGTGGTGGGCTCCGGCGCAGTCGCGGTATACGTCGACTACACGCCGTCGCCCGAAGCGCACTACCCGACTGCCATCAACCAGGCCTACACCGCGACCAAATGGGTGGCCGAGCATGGCAAAGAGATCGGTGTCGATGGCAAGCGACTGGCGGTGGCCGGCAACAGCGTCGGCGGCAACATGGCGGCGGTCGTGGCGCTGATGGCCAAGGAACAGAAAACCCCTGCCCTGCGCTTCCAGCTGTTGATGTGGCCGGTGACCAACGCGCAGTTCGACGACGCCTCGTACCAGCAATTCGCCGAGGGGCACTTCCTCACCAAAGGCATGATGCAGTGGTTCTGGGACAACTACACCACCAACCCGGCCGAGCGCGCGCAGATCCATGCCTCGCCGCTGAATGCCAGCGCCGAACAACTCAAGGGCCTGCCTGCGGCACTGGTGCAGACCGCCGAATTCGACGTGCTGCGTGACGAAGGCGAAGGCTACGCCCGCCACCTCGATGCGGCCGGTGTGCCGGTGACCTCGGTGCGCTACAACGGGATGATTCATGACTTTGGCCTGCTCAATCCGCTGAATCAGATTCCGGAAGTCAAAGCGGCGGTACGTCAGGCCGCGGCTGAGCTCAAGACGCATCTGAACTAAGCCCAACCTCTCGCCACACCTCAGGGTGTGGCGAGTTTTTTTGTGCCCGCTGGAGTGCAATCCATGAGCCTTTTCTCTGCCCACCTGTTGCCTTGGAGCGCCTTGCTGCTGGTGCTCGACGCCCTGCTCTGGCACCTCGTCCCGTTCAAGCATCGCGCGCCAAAGGTCGGTGTGCGGCTGGTGCTGTTTCTGGCGTTCAGCGCGCTGATTATCAACGCTGGCGTCAGCCCGTTGCAGACACCGTTGGTTGCCGATGACCCGGTGGCGCAACTCGGTGCAACGGCGCTGGGGATTATCTGGTGGTTGTACGCCGCACGAGTGCTCACCGAGGTGTTCGGTCTGGTGCTGATGCGTCGCATAGGTCACAGCGGCCGTTTGCTGCAGGACGTGATCGGTGCGCTGGTGTTTCTGGCCTCCATCGTCGCGGCCGCCGGTTATGTGCTGGATCTGCCGGTCAAGGGTCTGCTGGCGACTTCCGGCGTGTTCGCCATCGTGGTCGGTCTGGCGCTGCAAAGTACGTTGGCTGACGTGTTCTCCGGCATTGTGCTCAACACCACCAAACCCTATCAGGTGGACGACTTTGTGGTGATCGATGGCGTCGAAGGCAAAGTGCTGGACATTAACTGGCGCGCCACGCACCTGTTGAGCAGCGCCGGCACGATGGCCGTGGTGCCGAACTCGGTGGCGGCCAAGGCCAAGATCGTCAACCTCAGCCGCCCGAACAACCTGCACGGGGTGTCGATCAGCATCAAGGTGGCGAACCACATCCGCCCACGCCGGGTGCTCGACGCCCTCGACCGCACGCTGCAAGGCAGCAGCAGTCTGTTGCTCTCGCCCGCGCCAAAAGCGGTGCTCAAAGAGGCTGGCGAAGAGATGTCCGAATACGTGGTCAGCGGGTTCATCGCCGAACTGGGCAAAAAGAGCGACGTGCGCAATCAATTGTTCGACCTCGCCCATCGCCATCTGGAAGCGGCCGGCATCTCGCGACACCCCGACGGCGTGATCGAGCCCTCGACCCGCGCCCGCGCACTGCTCGATGAAGTGAAGATTTTCCGCTCGCTGAGCCATGAGGAACGCGACCGCCTCGCCGAATCGATGGTCGCGCAACAATACGCCGCCGGTGAGGTGGTGCTGGATCTGGCTGAAGTGCCGGACAGCCTGTTCGTGATCGCCACTGGCGTCGTCAGCGCCAGCGTGCCGGACGGCAATGGTTTCACCGAGGCCGGTCGCATGGGGCCGAGCGAAGTCATGGGCGAACAGAGCATCCTGGCCGATACGCCGTCGCAGGCAACGTTCACCGCGCTGACATCTTCGATCATCTACCGTCTGGACAAGAACCTGACCCGCCAGTGCATGGAACAGCGCAGCGAAGTGGGCCGGGCGTTGAACAAGTTGCAGGCGGTGCGCCAGCAAAACAGTCGGCTGGCGTTGATGGCCAAACCGGTGCCGATCAGGAAAGGTGGGTTTCTGGGATGGTTGCAGAAGCGCTGATGCAGAGGACATTCGAGCAGTACAAAAAAATGCCCGCACATCGCGGGCATTTTTCTTCAACGCCTTACTTGGCAGTGAACTTGGTGTAGCTGTTGATCAGGTTGCGGTAGTTCGGCAGACGCTGGGACAACAGGTTGGCCAGGCCTTCCATGTCGTTGCGCCAGTCGCCTTGCAGCTCGCAGGCCACGGCGAACCAGTTCAGCAGGTGTGCACCCGCCGCCGACATGCGTGCCCACGCCGCTTGTTGCACGGTGGTGTTGAAGGTGCCGGAAGAGTCGGTTACCACGAACACTTCAAAACCTTCGGCAATGGCCGACAGGGTTGGGAACGCCACGCAGACGTCAGTCACCACGCCAGCGATGATCAGTTGCTTGCGACCGGTGGCCTTGATGGCTTTGACGAAGTCTTCGTTGTCCCAGGCGTTGATCTGGCCTGGACGCTGAATGAACGGCGCGTCCGGGAATTGCTCGCGCAGTTCAGGCACGATCGGGCCGTTCGGGCCTGCGTCGAAACTGGTGGTGAGGATGGTCGGCAGGTTGAAGAATTTGGCGATGTCGCCCAGGGCCAGCACGTTGTTCTTGAATTCGTTGGGCGAGAAATCCTGCACCAGAGAGATCAGGCCGGTCTGGTGATCGACCAGCAGCACAACGGCGTCATCTTTGTTCAGACGTTTGTAAGGAACGTTGCTCATGTGAAACTCCTCGGAGGGTGGTGAGTGAAGCGTCGACCACACATGGCCGACGCTTTTGTTGCAAGACTCAGAACGCGAAGCAGGAACAGCCGAAGGCGCCCCAGAAACCGGCGAAGTCACTCACCGGCACGTTCGACATACGGGCCTTCTCATGGCTGTGGGTATGCACGGCGCACGGGCCGCTGCACTGGTGCACCTGCGCCTGCATCGGCGCGTTCGGCCGCCAGTGTCCCGGAACCTTCGCCACCGGCGACCAGTCCGGCAGCACCGGCAGGCTGACAGGCCCGAGTTTTTCGAAGTCGCCGGCGGCGTACACCACCTTGCCGCCGACCACGGTCAATACCGACTCGATCCACTTGATCGCTTCTTCCTCGACGCTGAAGAAGTCCGCGCTCAGTGCTACCAGGTCCGCCAGTTGCCCGACCTTGATCTGGCCTTTCTTGCCTTGTTCCGACGAGAACCAGGCGCTGCCATGGGTGAACAGTTCCAGTGCAGTGGTGCGCGGCAAACCTTCCTCGTACAGCGCCAGACCACCGACGGTACGGCCACTGACCATCCAGTACAGCGAGGTCCATGGATTGTAGCTGGACACTCGCGTGGCATCGGTGCCGGCGCCGACCGGTACACCCTCGGCCAGCATGCGCTTGATCGGTGGCGTAGATTCGGCGGCCTGCTTGCCGTAGCGGTCGACAAAATATTCACCCTGGAACGCCATGCGGTCCTGGATCGCAATGCCACCGCCCAGCGCCCTTACCCGCTCGATGTTCTGTGGGGTGATGGTTTCAGCGTGGTCGAAGAACCATGGCAGGCCGTTGAACGGAATGTCGCGGTTGACCTTCTCGAACACGTCGAGCATGCGGCTGATCGATTCGTTGTAAGTGGCGTGCAAACGGAACGGCCAGCGCTGTTCCACCAGGTGGCGAACCACCGGCTCCAGCTCCTGCTCCATGGTCTGCGGCAGGTCCGGACGCGGTTCGAGGAAGTCCTCGAAGTCCGCCGCCGAGAACACCAGCATCTCGCCGGCGCCGTTGTGCCGCAGGTAGTCGTCGCCCTGGTGCAACTTGACGCTGCCAGTCCAGTTCTGGAAATCGGTCAGCTCTTCTTTCGGCTTCTGGGTAAACAGGTTGTAGGCGATACGCACGGTCAGTTGATCATCTTTCGCCAACTGCTCGATCACCTGGTAATCGTCCGGGTAATTCTGGAAACCACCGCCGGCATCGATCGCGCTGGTCAGGCCGAGGCGGTTGAGCTCACGCATGAACTGGCGGGTCGAGTTGACCTGATACTCAAGCGGCAGCTTCGGCCCCTTGGCCAGGGTCGAGTACAGGATCATCGCGTTCGGCCTTGCGACCAACATGCCGGTCGGATTGCCGTTGGCATCACGCACGATTTCGCCACCCGGCGGGTTCGGCGTATCGCGGGTGTAACCGGCAACCCGCAATGCAGCGCGGTTGAGCAAGGCGCGGTCGTACAAATGCAGCACGAACACCGGGGTGTCTGGTGCCGCCTGGTTGAGCTCTTCCAGGGTCGGCATGCGCTTCTCGGCAAACTGGAATTCGTTCCAGCCACCGACTACCCGTACCCATTGCGGCGTCGGTGTGCGGTCGGCTTGCTCCTTGAGCATGCGCAACGCATCAGCCAGGGACGGCACGCCTTCCCAGCGCAGTTCGAGGTTGTAGTTCAAACCGCCACGGATCAGGTGCAGGTGCGAGTCGTTGAGGCCAGGGATGACACAGCGACCCTTGAGGTCGATCACCTGGGTGCCCGAGCCGCGCAGGGCCATGGCTTCGGCGTCGGTGCCGACCGCGACGAAGCGGCCGCCCTTGATCGCCACGGCGCTGGCCAGCGGTTTTTCCCGGTCTACGGTATGAAATTGGCCATTGAATAGAATCAGATCGGCGTTCATCGCAGTTCCTTCGTCATCAGTGAAATGAAGCAAAAAGCGCCCGCTCAGCGCGGCGAATTTGCGTTGGATTCGAGGTGTTCCCGTGGCTGACTGGCCGTCAGCCACGGCGCAAACAAGCGAGTCGCGGCCGGCATGCACACGTACACCACCGACACCACGATGGTCAGGGTGATCAGGAACGTGGCGACCAGGTAGTTGGAGAGAAAAGCGTTGAGTTTGAGCAGCGGCCCCCAGAGCAACGGCACCAGCAAGGTGTGCGGCAGAATCACCAGCAACGACACCACGGCCTGCTTCCAGCGCGGTGGCGGCGAAGCAGCATCGGCCAGCGGCGCGAACCAGAATTCGTTGACCGGGTTGACCTCGGTCTGGTCGCCGTCGGCCAGCATCGGCGCGGCTTCATCGATCAACGACTGACGTTGCGGCGAATCGAGCCAGTGCTGCATGGCCTCGGTGGAGCAAAAGCGCAGCACGCAGGTGAACATGTCCAGGCCAGCGTTCTTGCCGCGGATCACGTCCACGCCCAGATGCCCTTCCGTGCGCCCCGCTACGCTGACGATGTTGCGCAGCCAGGCTTCATAGGCTGCTTCGAAACCGGCCTTGACCCGGTGCTTGACGATCAGCGTCACGATCTCATCGGACCCCGGCGCTTTTTGAGTTTGGGCTTCAGACATAACGGAGCACTCCGGGCAAACGAACATTGAGCGCCAGCCGTCCAGGCCCGGCGATAAACACAGAGGTGAAGATGATCAACAACAGCCAGCCGAACTGCCCTTCGGCCACACTCCATTGCGGGTGCACGACCAGCAGCGCCACCAGCAGCACAAACAGAATAGGCAAGCACGCCAGACGCGCCAGAACACCAGCGACAATCAGCAGCGGGCACAGCACTTCGGCGAAAATCGCCAGGCTGAGGGTGAGGTGGGCACCGAGGTGGAACGGGTCTTCGATCAGTTGCAGTTGCGCACTGAAGTCCAGCAGCTTGGGCAAGCCGTGCACCCACAGCAGAAACAGACCACCGCTGACCCGCAGAAACAGCAGCCCGACATCCCGCGCCTGTTCATCCCTTTGCGAAGCGTTCATGACTCACCCCTGTTCAATCATTGGATTGAATAGTGCCGCCAAGGGGTAGGGAAAAATTGAATGTACGTGCTCTCTTTGTACCGCGGGAATTGTGGCGAGGGAGCTTGCTCCCGCTGGGCTGCGAAGCAGCCCCAAAACCATTCGACCCAATTGCATCAGGTAGACCGCATGTACAGGGTTTACGACTGCTGCGCAGCCGAGCGGGAGAAAGCTCCCTCGCCACAGGGGTCAGCGTTTGACCTCAGGTCATAGGACCGGGTTGGCCTTCAGCTCCAGACTGTCCAGCGCCCGACTCACCGCCAACTCGCCGAACATGATGAGCTGCGCGACGCCCAGTATCGTATTGCGCTGCGGCCCCTCCAGAAATCCGGCGCAGTCACTGGCGATCACCTTGGCCGAGGCAAAGGACTCGCAAGCATTGGTCAGCAGCTCTTCGATGTTGATGTCCGGGGCGACGGTGTAAATCGTGCTCGGTTTGCGTGGGGACTTGGTGTCAGACGGTTTGAGGTAGTGATCGAGGGCGCGTTCGGCGGCTTCGTTGAGTTTTTTGGGATCGAGGGGATCGTAGGGGGAAACGTCATCGGTTGCTGGCGGATTAGGTGTGGCTTTGAACATGGTGAATCTCCTTTGGAAATAGCACCACCAGAACCTGTCGCTAAACAAATAAGAGTGGCGACTGTATGCAGGTTAGCGAACCGGTCAAAGGCACCCGGTAGACCCGAGAGTCTCCCGCATACAGCCACCATAACGTTATGCAGACGTCAAAAGTCGGCAATAAAGTCTGGAGCACTGATGCACTTTGATAGTCCGAGTCGCTAAACCCGATCGCTGATTGGCAGCGATACGGAAACGATAAAGACCAGGCCCAAAGCGCACAAGCCGGCGGATTCTGGCGCAGTCGTAGGCAACGGCGCAAGGATCTGTAGCTTTCATCAAGTAACGATAAACGCCGTTAAACACACCTCCCGCCAGCCCTTCTTCAAGGAATGGCCCGAATGGTGTACTGACGTGCGGCGAAGACCACCGCCGTCGCCGGATTCGGAACCTGATCCATATTGACCCTGAAGTGAATGGACAACGTGCTGCCTTCCGCCAGTTCCTTCAAATAACTGTACAAAACGGTAACGCTGTAGCGGCCGTTCAACACCCAACTTCGATGGACTGCGAAGTTGGGGCCCGTCCACATGGTGAGATTGTGGCTGCCCCCACTGGCGTTCTGGCCCTCAAAATCCAGCCAGATCGGCTGACCGGAGGCAATAAGCGGCCAACCGCCAAACAGGAGCGTTGCCCCGGCTTGCACATTGGCCAGATTCAGCACCGTCGTACCGTTCGCCTGGGTGATTACCGGAGGGACGAACCAGTTTGCCGGAATAGTCCCGATGTTCAGGACAAGCGGCCGTGAAACCACCGGGAGTGCTGTTCCGCGATCATATTCGAAGCTCACCGTCACCCGTTTGCCCAAGCTGAAAGCCAACAGCGAAACGGGCAGCTGGATTATCCTGGGTCGGATGGTAGTGCCGGCCTGAACGGTATTGGTGGTGTGTGAGCCCGCAGCGGGTGTTCCTGGCGCAGCAGTCCAGATGACCCTGATCCTGTCATCGGCCTGCATGTTGTAATCCAGGACAGCCGTCAGCCTCGTCAATGCCGCAATAGGATCCAGATTGCCGTTATCAGGCGCCTCTGCAATCGTCAGCTCCAGGTTTTGCAGCACAACGTTGATTGTCCATGGGCTGGACGCCCCTCCACTGCCATCCGCCGGCTTAACCGTGAAAACGTGCAAGCCGCCCGTCAATACAGCCACCTTATACGTCCAGGCGCTACCAACAGCTATGACCGTGCCTTGGGGGGTTGGCCCATCAAAAATTTCCACTTCACCGCCAGCCCCGGCACTGCCGCTTAACGTAACGCTAGTGTGAGGGGTGTCTGCGCCATCGGCGATGTCCTGGCCGTCGGGACCGGTGACCGACAAGATCGCGGGCGGGGTCGCTGCGTTTGTCAGGACGATATAGTTTCGATGGGCAAACGGCTGGGCAAGGGACTCATCCGGGCTCCCTTGCAGCCCCACCATCAACTTCAGGGTCAGTACGCTGCGGTCCTTGAGCCCTTGCAAGGCATTGGCGGAGTGGCTTCGCTCGTAAAAACCGAAACGGATGAATTCGTCAGTGATGACATTGCTCGGCGCACTCCAGTACCTCATACGGAAATCGCTGCCGTCGGCGTTCTTGCCCTCAAGCCACAACCAAAGGAATTGACCCCGAGCGCTCAAGGGCCACGCGTTGATACGCAGGGTAATGTCGGTCAGGCCATTGATGTCCAGTATCGGACCTTCCCCGGACTGTTCTGCCTGAGTGATGAAGGGACGAGGCAAATCGCGTTGCGCCAGAGGCAGCACGTACACGACCTGTGGCTCTGAAGTCACGGGTGCAGCGGTGCCGCGAATGATGGTGTAAGTCACCGTCACCGTCTGGCTCAGATTGAAGAGTACTAGCGAAACCGGGATTCGAATCACCAGCGGCCGAGTGTTACCGGCGTTGATGAAAGCCGTAGTGAGAGAGCCGTTTGCTCCGGAGCCCGGTGCACCTGTCCAGGCCACACTCACCTGGTCGGTGGGCTGCAACGTCGGATCGGTCACCTCGATCATGAGGGTATTCCTCACGTCCACCGGATTGAGGAGGGACTGATTGGCGCTTTCCTGGATGACAGGAGGCGGTGGGCTGCCGGCGTTCACTGTGGCGGTAGCGATGTTCATTGTTCTGTCCCTGTGCATGATCGATCCGGCCCCCGAAAGAGCATTGAATGAATCACACACCGACGCGCGGGCACGCGCTACTGTCAGAACTTATAGGTGTGCGGCTGTTTCGGACGAACGGCGCGGCGCGGTTTCGCCTTACACAGCCGGAATATCCAGCGAGGCCGACATGAACTGGCTGATCCGCGACCGCAGCCATTTCTCGGCGGGATCGTTGTCATGCACCCCGCTCCAGGCCATCGACAGTTGCGCCGCATCAATGGGAAACGGCGGATCTTCGGCGCGCAAGGCACAGCCCTCCACCAACGCGCACGCGGCATAGTCCGGGACAGTGGCAATCATTTCCGTGCCAGCGAGCAACGCGCGCAAACCACTGAATTGCGGTACGCCGAGCACCACGCGGCGGGTGCGGCCGACCTTGGCCAAATCGACGTCGATGTTGCCGCTCAAGTCGCCGGAGAACGACACCATGGCATGCGGGCGGGAGCAGTATTCGTCCAGCGTCAGCGGCCCCGGTCTGCTGTCTCCGCGCAGGACTTTGCAGGGAATGTCGCGCAGTTTTTTGCGTTTGGCATTGGCCGGCAGATCCGTGGTGTAACTCACCCCCACCGAGATTTCCCCCGACGCCAGCAACGTCGGCATCAACAGATAATTGGCACGGCGTACCACAACCACGATCCCCGGTGCCTCTTCCTGCAACTGGCGCAGCAACGGTGGAAACAGCCCGAACTCGGCGTCGTCCGACAGCCCGATACGAAACACATCGCAGCTGCTGGCCGGGTCGAATTCCTTGGCCCGGCTGACCGCCCCCGAGATGGTGTCCATCGCTGGTTGCAGCTCCTTGAGAATCGCCAGCGCCCGCGCCGTCGGTTCCATGCCACGACCGTTGCGCAGCAACAACGGATCGTCGAACAAATCACGCAACCGGCCCAGCGCGGCGCTCACCGCCGGTTGGCCCATGAACAGTTTTTCGGCGACTCGGGTCAGGTTCTTTTCGAACATCAGCGCTTCGAAAATCACCAGCAGGTTCATGTCGACACGGCGCAGATCGTTACGGTTCATGGGCACGGTTCCCTTTTGTGTTCAGCCAGGCGCAAGTGTGTCGGACTTTACTCGATCATCGGCACTTTCGCCGCTCGTTTGTAAGGCCCGTACTCGATCGGTACCCACTGGAAATGCTTGTCCACCGCGGTGATATGGCCGACACCCGGAAACGGCAAATGCGCCGCCGTGACCCAGATCTTGCTGGCCGCCGCATCGCTGAACACCTTGGCGCGGCTCTTGATCGCCTGCTGATTGTCGACGTCGAAACGAATTGACACCTCAGGATGCTCGAACTGCACCGCCAGGTTATGCACCAGATCGCCCATGAACAGAATGCTCTGACCTTGGGAGTTGAACCGATACGTGGTACTGCCCGGTGTGTGCCCGGCCTCCAGCTCGGCATCGACAACGCCCGGCACTGGCGACTGCCCGGCAGTAAAGGTTTTGAAACGGCCCGCCGCGATATACGGCGCGGTTGAGTCCTGGGCGATCTTGAAGAATTCCCTGGCACCGGCCGGTGCCTTGGCCATGGCCTGGGGATCAAGCCAGTAATCGGCTTCTGCCTTGGCCGCGTACACCGTTGCGTTGGCGAACACGGGCTTTTGCTGCCCATCCACCAACCCGCACACATGATCCAGATGCAGGTGAGTGAGCAGGATGGTATCGACCTGTTCCGGCTGGTAACCGGCGGCTTTCATGTTCGCCGACAGTTGGCCCGCCGTGGCACCGATGCACTGCCCTGCTCCGGTATCCACCAGAATCAATTGTTTGCCGGTATTCACCAGAAACGCATTGAACGCGGTTTGCACCCCCGGCGTTTCAATCGAACGACGAGCCAGCAACGCGCGGATCTGGTCTTGGGTCAGCCCCTCGAGCAGTTTGGGCGACAGGTCGTTGTAGCCATCGAACAACGCCGTCACCTCGTAGTCGCCCACCGCGAGCCGGTAATAACCGGGCACCTGAGTGTTCACCTGAGCCGGTGCCTGGGCCAGGCTGATGCCAGACATCAGCGCCAATGCCAGGCCAAGTCCGCCAAGTGTGCAAACGCGGGATTGCTTCATGAGATCACCCTTGATCGAGCCAGAAAAAGCGGCCCAGTCCAGGCCGCTACACGTCGCCCATCTTGCATGACCGTGCATCGGTGCGAATTGCAGTGATGTGCTCAGTTGGCGCATTTTCACCCTTAAGCCTGACTGCGGAATTAACAACGTTTAACTCGCAAGCCAAAGTCCTCGCGGCCAAGAATGAAGCCTTCTGCGCAGACTTGTTTTTCAGACAAGGGAACGTGCTGACCCACCGTGCAGTGCATCCGCGCGCGCCCATCGACACGGACATTGGCCATGGCTCTCATTCAGCAAAACGCGATCAAGGCGTGTGCCATTGAAACGCAAAAGAAAACCACGGGGGGCCTTAGCCCCTGGCGCGAAACTCTGGTCAAGCAACTGATCCTCGACCACCTCGACGACACCCTGGAAGTGACCGAACTGGCACGGGTCTGTGCCCTGTCGCGCAGTCATTTTTCCCGTGCGTTCAAATGCAGCACCGGTGTTTCGCCGCAGGACTGGATCCGACAGCAACGCATTGCCCGAGCCAAACAATTGATCCAGAACACCGACCTGACCCTGACGCAAATCAGCCTGGAATGTGGCTTCTGCGACCAGGCGCATTTCTCCCATATCTTCACCCGCAGCGAAGGCATCACACCGTTTGCCTGGCGCTGCCGTGCCATGCGTACTCTTCCCTCTCACAACAGCAAAAGATCGCAGCCTTCGCCAGCGCCTACAGGTGCTCACATGTCCCTGTAGGCGCCGGCGCCTTTGATTTTGATCAGCCCTTGATGAACGCCAGCAGATCTTCGTTGAGTTGATCCTTGTGGGTATCGGTCAGGCCGTGTGGAGCTCCCGGATAGACTTTCAATGTGGAGCCCTTGACCAGTTTTGCCGAGGCGATGCCCGAGGCTTCAATCGGCACCACCTGATCGTCGTCGCCATGCACCACGAGGGTCGGCACGTCGAACTTCTTCAGGTCTTCGGTGAAGTCGGTTTCAGAGAACGCCTTGATGCAGTCGTACGCATTCTTGTGGCCGGAAGCCATGCCCTGCAGCCAGAACCAGTCGATCATGCCTTGCGAAGGTTTGGCACCCGGCCGGTTGAAACCGAAGAACGGACCGCTGGCCAGATCCTTGTACAACTGCGAACGGTCGACCAAAGACGCCTGACGAATACCGTCGAACACTTCCATCGGCAGGCCGCCCGGGTTGGCCTCGGTCTTGAGCATCTGCGGCGGCACCGATGAAATCAGCCCGGCCTTGGCCACGCGTCCAGTACCGTAGCGACCGATGTAGCGCGCCACTTCGCCACCGCCAGTGGAGAAACCGAACAACACAGCGTTTTGCAGATCCAGATGCTCGATCAACTGCGCCAGGTCATCGGCGTAGGTGTCCATGTCATTGCCGAACCATGGCTGGCTCGAACGGCCGTGACCACGGCGGTCATGGGCGATGACCCGGTAGCCTTTGGAGGCCAGGAAGATCATCTGCGACTCCCAACTGTCGGCGTTCAACGGCCAACCGTGGCTGAAGACGATCGGCTGACCGGTGCCCCAGTCCTTGTAGTAAATCTCGGTGCCGTCTCGGGTAATAAAGGTGCTCATTACGACTCTCCTGATGCATGGGTTTACGACGATTAACAAGAGGTTTGAGCCAGGCGTTCGGCCAGGCGCGCCACCCGCTCGCCCAAATGTGCGGCGGTGCGGCGGTCTTCCAGGGGCGGAGCAAATTCGGGGGATTGCTCGACGTTCGATTGGGCCATCGCCCCCAGCGAACTGCCGAGCCGGTTCAACTGCCCGTCGAACAGGCCGAGGCTGCTGCGCGCCGGCAGCAGGTCGAGGCCGACCCAGATCATCGAGTGCTGGGCGGCGAACACCGCCATCTGCAGCAAGGTATTGAGCTTGTCGCCACACAGGCATCCGGAGTTGGTAAACCCGGCAGCGAGCTTGTCGCGCCAGGGCTGGGCCAGGTAGAACGAGGCGGTGGCCTCCATGAAACCCTTGAAGGCTGCCGAGGCGCTGCCCATGTAGGTGGGGGCGCCGAAGATGATTGCATCGGCACGGTGCAAGCGCTCCCAGTGATCGTCCACTTCCTCCACCGGAATCAGCCGACAGGTGCTGCCCAAGTGTCGTTCCACCCCCAGGCCCACGGCTTCGGCCATGACCCGGGTGTGCCCGTAACCACTGTGATAGACCACCACCACGTTGCTCATTCCGGCTCCTCCAGAAGTGTTCGTCCTTTTTGCGGCACGCTTTTTGTTGCACTTTCTGTTGCAAAAAGGCCGATACCTTCGGCTACTTGAAGAAATGGATTTTTGAGCGTAGACCGGATCGGTACGAGTTAAACGTTGTTAATTTTCTGCCGTACACCCATGGCCACGGCGTGCCGTTCACCAGCGCTGAGTCCAATAAATACGGGGCCGCCGGGCACCGACGGCAAGGCCGCAGCCGTTGCACCTGCTGCCGGGATGTATGACGCCACGTTGCGCTACCGAAAAAACCTTAGGAATATGCCTGGATACCGCGCGATAGACGGATGCAAGCAGGAGTGACCCGTTGACCCTTACCCCCGAACAGGCCATCCATTTCGGCCCCTACCGGATCTACCCTGGCCAACGCCTGGTAATGGAGGCCGACCAGCCCCTGCGCTTGGGCAGGCAAGCCATGGACATTCTGTTGATGTTGCTGGAGCACGCAGGCCAGGTGGTGAGCAAGCAGCAACTGATCGCGCGGGTCTGGCCCAAAAGCGTAGTGGAAGACACCAACCTGCGCGTGCACATGGCGGCACTGCGCAAAGCCCTCGGTGACGGTCAGGCCGGCCAGCGTTACATCGTCACCGTCGCCCAGCGCGGCTACAGTTTTGTCGCGCCGTTTTCCCTGGAGTCCATCGAACAACATCCCCAAAACGACGCCAATGAACCGGGCGGCCATAACCTGCCGGTGCGCCGGACTCGCATGATCGGCCGTCAGGCCCTGGTCGACAGACTGCTGGCGCAACTCTCACAGCAACGTTTCATCACCCTCGTGGGCCCCGGTGGGATCGGCAAGACGACCGTGGCGCTGCGCGTCGCCGAGCAACTGATCGGTCGCTATCGAGACGGCATTCGCCTGGTGGACCTGGCACCGATCAACTGCCCTTTGATGATCGGCGCGCACCTGGCGACAGCGCTGGGCTTGCCGTTGCATGACGCCGACCCCATGAACGGGCTCGCCACATGCTTGCGCGAACGGCAGATGCTGCTGGTCATCGACAACTGCGAACACCTGATCGATGCCATTGCGTTGCTCAGCGAAAGCATCCTGCGCGCGGCGCCCCAAGTGCACATTCTGGCTACCAGTCGCGAAAGCCTGCGGGCCGAAGGCGAATACGTGCAGCGCCTGGAATCACTGGACTGCCCGCCGCCCATCGCCGTGCTCGACCGCGCTCAGGCCCTGACGTTTTCGGCGCTGCAATTTTTTGTCGAGCGGGCGATGGCCAGCCACGACAGCTTCGAACTGAGCGAAGCCGACCTGCCGCTGGCGATTGAAATCTGCCGACGTCTGGACGGCATCCCGTTGGCGATCGAACTGGCAGCGGCGCAGGTCGGCAACCTGGGTTTGAGCGGCTTGCTGTCGCAACTGCAAGACAGCTTTCGCCTGCTCGCCCAAGGCTGCCCGACCACCATGGGCCGCCATCAGACCCTGCGCGCCACGCTGGACTGGAGCTTCGAACTGCTCAATGCCTGCGAGCAGACGTGCCTGCGTCGACTGGGGATATTCCGGGGCGCTTTTACCCTGGAATCGGCGGCTGCCGTGATTGTCGGCCAGTACGTCGAGCCCGATGTGGTGTTTGCCTCGATTACCCAATTGGTGGCCAAGTCATTGCTGAACGTGGAAGTCGGCGATGAAGAAGTGTTCTACCGTCTGCTCGACACCACACGTGGCTATGCGCTGGAAAAACTCGACCAGGCCCAAGAGCTGGCGGACACCCGAGAGCGCCACGCCGAATGCTGCCTGGCCTTGATGCAGCAGGCGCAAAGTGAATGGGAACACACCCAGAGCGAGCGCTGGACCGAGCGTTACGCCCGCAGCCTGGACGACATTCGTGCAGTCCTGGATTGGGGCTTGAACGCTCAAGGGCCGCAGGCCTTGGCCATCCGTCTCGCCGCGACCTCGGCACCGCTCTGGCAAGAGCTGTCGCTGCTCAAGGAATACGGCGCGTACGTGCGCAAAGCCCTGGCGTTGCTCGAAACGACGCACCAGCCCTGTCCGCGTTTGACCATGAACCTCAAGCTTGCCCTCGGCAGTTCCTGCTACCACACCCAGGGCAATAGCACCGAAGCCGTCGAAGCCTTCGTCAGCGCCAAACACCTGGCCGAACACTGCAACGATATGGCCGGTCAGCTCAAAGCGATTTCCGGGCACCTGGCGGTTGATCTCAGTTGCGGCAACTACCAACTGGCCCTGGAGCAGAGCCGACAATTCGAGCGGTTGAGGCCGCACGACGACGCGATGACGGCCCTCAGCACCCAACGCTTGCGGGTCCTGGCCCTGCATTTTGCCGGGGATCAGGCACTGGCGCGGGAGAATGCCGAACAGGTCATTCAACGTCTGGCCCAGAGCGGCCAGCTCAACCGCTTCACCCATGGCTTTGGCGTGCAATACGACCAGAGCGTGGCGGCCCTGACGATTCTGGCGCGCATTCTCTGGCTGCAAGGGCTCCCGGAAAAAGCCTGGCATACCGCACGACAGGCGCTCGACATCGCGATGCAAATCAATCATGGCACGTCCATCTGCTACACCCTGGCGCTGTCCGGTTGCCTGATCGCCCACTACAACGGCAACACGCCGGTCGCCCGCGAGCTCCTGGCCTTGCTGCTTGAGCAGGCGAAGAAACACTCGGTGTTGCTGTTCTACACCTGGGCCAAACATTACGCGCAGGTGATCGACGGAACTGATGCGCCCTCATCCCCGCGAACGGACACCGGGTTGGTCAAGGAAATCATGGTCACTCTGGGCAGCCGTTTCATCGATGATGCGTTGCTGGAGCGGGCCGAAAACGGCGCGGCGGGCTGGAGCACGGCAGAAATTCTGCGGGCTCGGGCCGACGCGTTACTGGCGCAGGATTGCCCGAGCAGTGCTGACGCGGCCGAGGCGGTGCTGCTCAAGGCTTTAGCCGTGGCAAAAAACCAGGGAGCGCTGGCCTGGGAACTGCGCAGTGCGACATCGCTGGCCCAGTTGTGGCAGCGTCAGGGCCACTTCCGGCAAGCCCATGAGCTGCTGGCGCCGATTTACCAGCGCTTCACCGAAGGCTTCGCCACACCAGACCTGATCAAAGTCCGGCGGTTACTCGACGAGTTGCAGCGCGACCTGCCCGACTGATGTCCCGTGGGCCCGGCTGATGTAGCGCTCATAACGCAGTTCGAAGGCACGCAAGTAACCGCTGTTTTCGAGTTTCTCCAGGGCGTAGGTGCGCGTGGTATTGAGGAAACGGTAGCGCGTCACGCCGCTGCCCTGCTCCACCGACAGCAGCGATTTATTCGCCAGACTCTCCACCACGTTAACCAGGCTTGCGGGCAGCAACATCGCGCCACTGACCACGCCAATCGCTGCGTCCAGGGTGAACGCCATCTTGAACACCGCCAGCCGCTGCAACACGATCTGTTCCAACGGGCTCAGCCGTTCATAGCTCCAGTCCAGTGCGGCTTTGAGATTCTGATGCCGTGGCACGGCGGTGCGTCGACCTTGGCTCAACAGCTGAAAACAGTTGCCCAGTTGCGCTTGCAACCCCACCAGCGCCAATGCATCGATCTGCGCCGCCGCCAGCTCAATGGCCAGGGGCAAGCCATCCAGCCGACGACAGATTTCACGCACAGCCTTCAGATCCTGTTGGCGCAAGGCAAACCCTTGCTGACGGGCTCGGGCGCGGCTGACCAACAGCTGCACCGCTGAATACCCCATGGCCTCGTCCACGCTATAAATCACCGAGGCTGGCGGCACCGTCAGGGGCGGTAACCGCAGCAGCGTTTCCCCCGCTGCTCGCAGCGGTGAGCGACTGGTGGCGAGGATCGACAGTCGAGGTGCCGAGGCCAACAGATCGTCCACCACTGTCCTGCAACGTTCGAGCAGGTGTTCGCAGTTGTCGAGCACCACCAAGGCATGCCGTTGCGCCAACGCGTTTGCGCCAACGTCTAGTTCCAGGGTGCGCGACAGATGATCGACAAGCTGCGATGGGTCATCGATGGCCGACAGGTCAACCATCCAGACACCATCCCGATAGTGCTGCAACAGCAACTCGGCCACGCGCAACGCCACGGTGGTCTTGCCGATGCCCGCAGGGCCGATCAGGGTCATGAAGCGTCGAACCGGCAACTGCCGGACCACGCTGCCGACGATCGAGTCGCGACCGGTCACCGGTGTGAGCCGCGCAGGCAAGTTGTGTTGAGGCTTGTGCACGGTTTCGACCAGCACCGGCGTGCCCGCCCGATCGTGCTGCACCGGGGCGATGAAGCTATAACCGCGCTGGGGAATATTAACGATATAAGGCTGCCCGTTCGGCCCATCGCCGAGCGCTCGACGCAGGGCGGCAATGTGGACGCGCAAGTTGATTTCCTCGACCACCGAGGTCGGCCATACGTGGGCAATCAGCGCCTCTTTGCTGACCACCGCACCAGCGTGCTCAACCAGCACCTGCAAAATGTCCAGGGCTCGCCCGCCCATGCGCAGCGGCCGATCACCGTCCAGGATCAACCGCTGATGCAAGTGGAATGCGTAGGGCCCGAACCGCAGCACCGTGTCACTGTTTATCTCTCTGAGGTTGTTCATGCACGTTCATATGCTGAAAACCTGGCTCGGCTCAAGGAACTGCAAGCTCCATCGATCCCGCCCATCCAGGCTCCGCACCTCCCAAAAAAGAGTTCACGGGTATCTTGGCAGGCATGGGTGACGGTACAACGGCCATGGGAGGAGCGTCACGGTCATCGCGGTGCGCACGACGGACAACAGCGCGTTAACTGAACTGCTCGCGGTACTGGGTGGGGGTCAGGCCGAGCTTTTCACTGAATAGAAAACGCATGTGCCGCACGCTGCCGAAGCCACTTTTATAGGCCACGGTCTTGAGCGGCAGCTCGCTGGTTTCCAACAGATTCCTGGCGTGATCGATGCGCGCGCTTTGCAGAAACTCCATCGGCGTCATATTCACTTCCCGGGTGAAAACCCTGGCGAAGTGCCGCGCACTCATGTTCACCAGACTGGCCATACGCTCGATACCGAACGCTTCGTCGAGGTGTTCGAGCACATGGTTCTGCACCCGGGTGACCGGCGTTTCCTGGGGGCCCACCGCGGCCATCAATGGACTGAACTGCGCCTGCCCGCCCTGGCGTTTCATCACTACCAGCAGCACTTTGGCGACGTCCTGGGCGACTTTCTTGCCGTGGTCCTGGGCAACCACCGCCAGCGCCAGGTCGATACCGGCGGTGACACCGCCGGAAGTGATGAGGTTGCGGTCCTGCACGAAAATCTGATCGGTCTCGACGACAGCCTTGGGGAAGCCTTTGATCAGTCGTTCGGTGTAATGCCAGTGAGTGGTCACGCGAAAGCCGTCCAGCAATCCGGCATGCCCGAGCACGAACGCGCCGGTGCAGATCGACCCGTATCGGTCAGCACGGCTGATGGCTCCCCGAAGCCAGTCGAGCAGCGGCGGATACTTTTCGTTGTAGGCCCCCGGCCCACCCGGCACCAGCAACACATCGTAGCGCCCGTTCGCCTGATCAATGTGCAGATCAGCCTGGACACTGACGCCGTTGGAGGCCCGCAATGCGCCCTGCACGGTGCCGATGGTCAACAGCTCGTATCGGTCCGCCGGTTGCAGATAACGATTGGCGATGGAAAACACTTCCATGGGGCCGGCCATGTCGAGCAGGAGAAAGTCTGGGAACAACACCATTGCCACGGTTTTCATGGGTTCAAGGTCACTAATAGAGAACTGTTCAATACCATTGCGCCGCCCACGGGTCTGGCGCCCGACATTATGGCCACATGTAACAACAAGCATACATGAACCCGTTCACACAACTGTCAACCTGTGCGAGACAGTATTTCAATTTTCATCTACTTACTGCACTTTCAGGTAAACATTAACCTTCTCCTCACTCGGACGAATTCACGTCCTGACAGGAGATTTCATCATGCTGACCCTTCGCAAAGCTTCGGATCGCGGTGCGGCCAATCACGGTTGGTTGAAGTCGTTCCATACCTTTTCCTTTGCCAACTACCGCAACCCACGGGAACAGGGCTTTTCCGACCTGTTGGTGATCAACGACGACCGCGTAGCCGCAGGCAAAGGCTTTGGACAGCACCCTCATCGCGACATGGAGATTTTCTCCTACGTGCTCGAAGGCGCGCTGGAACACAAGGACACTTTAGGCACCGGTTCGGTGATCCGCCCTGGTGACGTGCAACTGATGAGTGCCGGCAGTGGCGTGGCGCACAGTGAATACAACCACTCATCGACACGCCCGGTGCACTTCCTGCAAATCTGGATCGTGCCTGACGTCAGCGGCGCCAAACCGCGTTATCAGCAAGAGCATTTCAGCACCCAGAAAAAACGCGGCCGCTTGCAGTTGATCATCTCCCCGGATGGGGCCAAGGGCTCGTTGAAAGTCCGGCAGGATGCGCGGGTGTATGCCGGCCTGATCGACGGCAAGGAAAGCGCCACGCTGGAACTGGCTGCCGATCGCTACGCCTATGTGCATGTGGCGCGGGGCAGTGTCGAGCTGAACGGCCTGCCGTTACAGGAAGGCGACGGCGTACGGGTTCGCAAAGAACAGGTACTGACCTTGAGCAATGGCGTGGATGCCGAGGTACTGGTGTTTGATTTGCGGCCGCAGGAATTGCCGGAAATGCCGTGACTTTGTGGCGAGGGAGCTTGCTCCCTCGCCACAGGGACCGGCGGTTAAGGTTTTCGCCGGGTACAAAAAAACGGCCGACAGGCCGTTTTCACTCGAATCAAATCAAGTACAGGAATACCTAAATCGCCGCGCGCAATTCCCGTGGCGACAGACCGTAATGTGAGCGAAAGCGCACGGCAAAACGTGAGGCCGAGGCGTAGCCGCTGGCACCGGCAATTTCACCGATGGGCCGGGAAGTGGTTTGCAACCATTGCAACGCGGTCGCCAGTCGAACGCTTTCCAGAATATTCCTGAAGCTGCTCCCCTCATTGGCCAGTTGGCGACGCAAAGTCGACTCACCGAGATTCAGGTGTTGAGCGACGCTCGCAACCGTCCAGTCGCTCTCAGGGCTGCCCATCAGCAACTGCTGCACACGCTCGCACAGTGGATCATTGCGATCCATCAGCAGCGGTCCGGCCTGGCCATTGAGGCCCAGGCTGAGCAGAACCGCTTCCCCATAGTGGGTGCGTAATGCATCCGGCGCGTTGGCATTGATGGCGGCCAGTAATTGATCCCATGCCTGCGTCGTGTGCCTGTCCAGAGGAACACACAGATCTGTCTTCGGGGCACGGTGACCATTCATGATCTGCCGGCCATATCGGCTGCTGAAGTTGCGCAGTGTCGAACCGGGAAAGGTCACGACATCGGCGATGTAGTGACCGTGAAGACCGGGGAAGTTCGAGATACCAAGCTCACGCCCGGCCGGCAACAGAATCAGATGTTGCGGCCCAGCGCGCATCTCCCGGTCATCCCATTGCAACAGTTTTTCCCCCTGTCGCACTCGACACAAGGCAGTCGCGAATATCGGCACCCGTTGCAAGGTATGAGGCTGCCGCGCCCGGATGACACACGCATCGATAATGTTTTCCCGGTGCTGGATGCCGTCACAAGGGCGCATCGTTCTTAACGTCCGTAAGTTGAAGTGATGGTCGCTTTGGCCAAGGCGTTGGCATTGAGCATATAGCCCACCAAGGCTCCGCTGGCCTGGCTGTCGAGTGGCAACTTGTCGACTTTCAACGCCCATACGGTGAATTGATAGCGATGGGGCTTATCCCCCACAGGAGGGCACGCTCCGCCAAATCCCGGTTGGCCATAATCGGTTCGTCCTTGTACGGCACCGGCAGGCAGGTTCGAACCGACCCCGCTTGGCAAACTTTTGGTTGAAGCCGGTAAGTTGACCACTGTCCAATGCCACCAGCCGCTGCCGGTCGGCGCATCAGGGTCATAGACCGTGATCGCGTAACTTTTAGTCTCCGCCGGGGCGTTGGACCAGGACAGTTGCGGAGACGTATTACCCCCTTCACAACCGAAACCCTGGAATACCTCGCGACTGGTCAGCGGGCGATTTTCAGCAATATCCTGGCTTGTCAGCGAGAAGTCGGCTGCGTGCCCAGTGAGGACGACCCCCATGGACAAAGCGGATAGGATAATTCGGATGTTCATCGTGACCTCATCGGTGTCTTGGCGTGAAGCACGAGTCTAGAGAGAGCAAAGGCTGATTACTGTGCCGAAACGCTCGACCATTGTGCCTGAACGCTCTCTCGATCCAGGCACACCCCGCCGACTCAGACCGGTCCGAAAATGTCCTTCATCGCCGCATACTGCAGCAGCATGATGGTCTTGGCATCGCAGATCTCCCCGCGATAAAACGCCTCAAGGGCGTCGTCGAATTTCCACTCCAGCACTTCCAGTTCTTCGGTTTCGTCTTCCAGCCCACCGCCCTCGCTGACTTTCGAAGAGGCGTCGTACTCGGCAATAAAGAAATGCAGTTTCTCCGTGACCGAACCGGGGCTCATGTAGGACTCGAACACCTTCTGCACATGGTGGACGCGATAGCCGGTTTCTTCCTCAGCTTCAGCGCGAATGCGCTCTTCAGGCGCAGCGCCTTCCAGCAGCCCCGCCGCCACTTCAATCAACAAACCATCATGGCCGTTGACGAACACCGGCAACCGGAACTGGCGAGTCAGCACGACGGTTTTCTTCTCGCGGTTGAACAGCAGAATCGCCGCGCCGTTGCCACGGTCGTAGACCTCGCGGCTCTGGCGCTGCCAGTCGCCGTTGTTGCGCAGGTAATCGAACGTGATTTTCTTCAGCAGATACCAGTTGTGGGACAACACCTGAGACTCGATGATGTTGACCCGCTCGGCTGTGTTCGACATGACAATCCATCCCTATTTTCGTCAGAAGACGTCCATGTTAGGCGAAAACAGAAAAGCCCGGCATGGTTGCCGGGCTTCTTTTTTTCTAACTGTCCAATCCTTCAGAACGGATTCAGAGGGTCGGTGTTACTTGAAATCCAATTGGCCTACACGCCAAAGCAACAAATGATTGCGTGCTTCAGGTCAGGGCAACTGCGCCTTATATTCTTTCTGGTACTGCCCGGCGAGTGATTCCTTTTGCTTGTTGTCGAGCAGTTTGCCGGCCATTTGAAAGAACTTCTGCTCTTCCTCTTTCAGGTGGTGATGGACCTTTTCCGAGAGCTTTTTGGCAGTGATCAGCCAAGCGGCGCTGGACATCTCAGTCTCGTCCAGTTCCTCCATCATTTCGTCCATTTCATGGTGTTCGGAAATGGCGTGGCGACTCAGGTCCATGCCATTGTCGAATGCCATCAACGGGATGTAGAAATGGCGTTCTTCGGCCGTTGCGTGGGCGTGCAGTTCGGCTTTGAGCTGTTTGTAAGCCTCTAGCCGTTCTGGGGTGTCGCCGTGGGTCTTGATCAGGGCGACGGCATAGCTACGCTGGCGATCATGGCTTTCGCGCAAGGCTTCAAAGATATCCACGGGCGGTCCTCATGGGTGCATTGCGAATGACATTATTGAGGCTAGACCTCCCGGCGCACCCGGGAGTTCCAAACAAACTGCGATCGCGATAGGCTCCCTCTTTGCCATATGGATGTAGCCCATGACCCTGCGAATTGAACTGTCGACAAACGCCACTCAGGAAGAGCGCGAAGCAATCCTCACACCGCTGCGCGCCTACAACGCCTCAAAGGCCGGGCCCACGGTGTCAGAGCAGATTGCCTTGCTGGTGCGCGATGACAACGACGAGATTCTCGGCGGGCTTTATGGCCGGGTGTTTTACCAATGGTTTTTCATTGAGTTGTTGTCGGTGCCGGACCAGGCACGGGGCCAAGGGCTGGGCTCGAAGCTGATGCAGATGGCCGAAGACCTGGCGCGGGAGAAAGAGTGCATCGGGATCTGGCTGGACACCTTCGACTTCCAGGCGCCGGAGTTCTACAAAAAACACGGCTTCAGCGAACTGGGGCAGATTGCCGATTATCCGCCAGGCCATAAGCGTTTCTTTTTCCAGAAGCGTTTGATTGATTAAAACGCAAACGTTGTGGGAGCGAGCCTGCTCGCTCCCACAGGGGGACTGCCTCATAAACCTCTTACAGGCAGGTCGCCAACGCCGCCAAACGACGCTTGGCAACAAAATCATCATGCTGGGCGTAGTAGCTCAAGGCCGTGCCTGAAGCATCGCTGGTCACGTCCACGAAAGATTCGGCCGAACGGGTGTAGACCGTCGAGCCGCCCTTCTTGCCCGGCTGCAAATACGCACCGGCATCGACGCCGAACACCGCCTCGTCCTGCCAGGCAAACTGCACGCACTGGGCGACGACTTTTTCCGGTTTGTCCGAGGTCAGGGTTTTGTACGGGGTTTTGGTGCGGGCGTCGTTCATCGCCGATCCGGCGCAGCCCGCCAGCAAGGTTGCGGCCAGCGCCACCATCAGAATTCGCATTGCGTTCGCTCATCAGGAAAAAGCGGACTGTACCACCGCGGCGCGGCGTATCGTTCTGCTTTACTTCATTTATACCGCGACACCGCGCAACGATTCGCGCACCCTGTCGCGCCGATAGCCTCGCATCGCCCATTTTTCAGGAAAGCCATGACACCCAATGCCGAGTTCTACAAACCCTCCACCGACTACGCCGACAAACTGATCAGCCAGATCGGCCAGACGCCGGCCTGGATCGCCAAGCGAATTGGCGTCACCGACAAGCGGATTCGTTACATTCTCGACGGCGAAAGAACCGTCAAAGGCGAAACCACGCCGATCCAGATGACCTACACCGAGCAGTTTGCCCTTGAGTGTCTGGCTGCGGCTGCCAAGGCGAGCAAAAAGCAGTCTTCGTAATCCCCTCAAGGAGTGACCATGGCGGCAACCGAACAGCAACACGAACAGGCGCTGAGGAAATTTCTCGATGAACGCCCTGAGCTGCGTCTTGAGCTCGACAATCTCAATCCCCTGCTCGCCCAGGCCAAAGGCGAGACGATGGCGCAGTACCGCGACGAACGCTTGCATGAAGCGTTCGAAGCCGAGGCCGAGCGCCTGGGTTTGTTTGCCTGGGAGCTGACACTGCAACTGACCACCGCCACGCCCGAGGAATATCAGGCCCAACGCATGGAAGTGCACAAGGAAGTTGCAGAGATGGCCGGCATGAACTGGCTTGAGTATTGCGAGTTGTACGGGCTGACCAAATAATCCTCGCGATGGCAGCGACTCGGTCTGCGAGTAAACGCCCTTCGCCGCTCTGCCGATAAAGCTTTATCATGGCCGCAGTTTTGCTGATCGAGTCCGTCATGAAATTCGCCATTGCGCTGTTTTCCGCCGCCCATGCGCCCTCCTCGCGCCGTGCCTTGCTGTTCGCCCAGGCCGCGCTGGCCGGCGGGCATGAGATTGTCCGGCTGTTTTTCTATCAGGATGGCGTCTACAACGCGTCCGGCAGTGTGGTCACGCCTCAGGATGAGCAGGACTTGCCCAAGCAATGGCGCACCTTTGTCAGCGAGCATCAACTCGATGGCGTGGTCTGCATCGCCGCCGCCCTGCGTCGTGGCGTGCTGAACGAGGAAGAAGCCCAGCGCTATCAGCGTGAAGCGGTCGCCGTGGGCGCGCCGTGGGAATTGTCCGGCCTTGGCCAGTTGCATGACGCGGTGCAGGACGCTGACCGCCTGATCTGTTTCGGAGGCGCGTGAGATGGCTAAATCCTTGCTGATTATCAGCCGTCAGGCGCCGTGGTCCGGGCCGAATGCGCGCGAAGCGCTAGACATTGTATTGGCCGGCGGCGCCTTCGATCTGCCGATCGGGCTGCTGTTTCTTGATGACGGCGTGTTCCAGCTCGCTGCGAAACAGGACGCCAAGGCATTGCAGCAGAAAGACCTGAGCGCCAACCTGCAAGCCTTGCCGATGTTTGGCGTCGAAGATCTGTTCGTGTGCGCTGACAGCGTAGCGGCCCGAGGCCTGGCCCCCAAAGGTCTGTCGCTTGAAGAAGCCCGGGTACTGAGCGCCCAGGACATCACCGCCCTTATTGACCGTTACGACCAGGTGATCACCCTCTGATGTCGACTTTGCATGTGTTGTCTCATTCCCCTTTCGGCGACGAGCGCCTGAGCAGTTGCCTGCGCGTGATCGGCCCCAACGATGCGCTGCTGCTGAGTGGCGATGCGACCTATGCCCTGCAGCCAGGCACCGCGCCATTCAGCTCTTTGCATGCTCGCAACCTGAAACTGTTCGTACTGGCCGAAGACGCGCAGGCCCGTGCTCTGCAAGTTCCGGACTGGGCCAGTGCCATTGACTACCCCGCCTTCGTCGAACTGTCGATTCACTATGACAAGGTCAACAGTTGGCTATGAAATCCCTGACCGTTGGCGCCCGCGCCATTGAACTGGACAAGGACGGTTTCCTGGTGGAACTGAGCGACTGGTCTACCGAGGTGGCCACCGCCCTCGCCGCCGCTGAAGACATCGAGTTGAGCCCGGAACATTGGGAAATCCTCGAACTGCTGCGCAGTTTCTACGACGAATTCCAGTTGTCCCCGGCGACCCGCCCGCTGATCAAGTACACCGCATTGAAGCTCGGCCCCGACAAGGGCAACAGCCTGCACCTGAACCGACTGTTCAAAGGCACCCCTGCCAAACTCGCCGCGAAACTGGCGGGCCTGCCCAAACCGACGAATTGCTTATGACCGACTATCCAGCGCTGACCCTCGAAACGCCCGCCGAGCACCCGTTCGCCCAGTTCGTGCGGATTCTTGGCAAAGGCAAACGCGGCGCCCGCGATCTGACCCGCGAAGAAGCCCGCCAAGCCATGGGCATGGTGCTCGACGACAAGGTCGAGGACACCCAGCTCGGCGCGTTCCTGATGCTGTTGCGGCACAAGGAAGAGAGCGCCGAGGAAATGGCCGGGTTCACCGAAGCCTTGCGTGAACGCCTGAATCCACCGGCACTGGCGGTCGATCTGGACTGGCCGACGTACGCAGGCAAGAAGCGGCATTTGCCGTGGTATCTGCTGGCGGCCAAGTGCCTGGCGCAGAACGGCGTGCGCATCTTCATGCACGGCGGTGGCGCGCACACGGCGGGGCGGCTCTACAGTGAACAACTGCTCGAGACGCTGAACATACCGTTATGCCGCAACTGGCAGCAGGTCGGTGCGGCCCTCGATCAGGGCGGTCTGGCGTTCATGCCATTGGTGGACTGGGCTCCCCAGCTTCAGCGAATGATCGACCTGCGCAACACCCTGGGCCTGCGCTCGCCGATCCATTCCCTGGCGCGGATTCTCAACCCGCTTGGCGCCCGTTGTGGCCTGCAAAGCATTTTCCACCCCGGCTACCAGGCGGTGCATCGCGATGCCAGCGGTCTGCTCGGGGACACGGCAATCGTCGTCAAGGGCGATGGCGGCGAGATTGAGATCAACCCGGACGCCGACAGTCACCTGTATGGCACCACCGGCGGCGAAAGCTGGGATGAAGAATGGCCGCAGCTGTCGAGCCAGCGCCACGTCAAACCGGCGAGCCTGGACCCGGAGCACTTGAAAGCCGTATGGCGTGGCGACGTGGTCGACAGCTACCCGCAAATGGCGCTGATCTCGACCATGGCCCTGGCCTTGCGCGGCCTCGGCCAGCCCCGCAAACAAGCCTTCGAAACCGCCCAGCAATATTGGGACGCCCGGGACCGATCGATTTAATCGATCATAACAGCCCAACCTTTGCGCTTTTTGTTCGAACCTATGCGCATAGACTCCTCTCCAACGCTTATAGGTTGAGGAGTCAGGCACATGGGTTTGTTAGTCGAAGGTCGCTGGCAGGATCAGTGGTACCAAAGCAGCAAGGATGGCGCGTTCCAGCGTGAACAGGCGCAGCGTCGCAACTGGCTGACTGCCGATGGCAAGCCAGGCCCGAGCGGCGTCGGTGGTTTTGCCGCCGAGGCCGGTCGCTATCATCTCTATGTGTCCCTCGCCTGCCCGTGGGCCCACCGCACGCTGATCCTGCGCAAACTCAAAGGCCTTGAAAGCCTGATCGACGTGTCGGTGGTCAGCTGGTTGATGCTGGAAAACGGCTGGACCTTCGATAAAAACCTCGGATCGACCGGCGACAAGCTCGATCATTTCAATTTCATGCACCAGCGCTACACCGCCGATACCGCCGACTACACCGGCCGCGTCACCGTGCCGGTGTTGTGGGATAAACAGACCAACCGCATCGTCAGCAATGAATCGGCGGAGATCATCCGCATGTTCAACAGTGCGTTCGATGACTTGACCGGCAATGACCTGGATTTCTACCCGGCACCGCTGCGCAGCGAAATCGACGCCCTGAACGAGCGGATTTATCCAGCAGTGAACAACGGCGTCTATCGCGCCGGGTTTGCCACCTCGCAGCAGGCTTACGAAGAAGCGTTCGATGAGTTGTTTGCCGAGCTGGATCGGCTGGAGCAACTGCTGGGCGCGAACCGTTACCTGACCGGTGAATACCTGACCGAAGCGGATATTCGCCTGTTCACCACGCTGATTCGTTTTGATGCGGTGTATCACGGCCACTTCAAATGCAATCTGCGGCGGATTGCCGATTATCCGAACCTGTCGAACTGGCTACGGGAGATTTATCAGTGGCCCGGGATTGCCGAGACGGTGGATTTCACCCACATCAAGAACCACTACTACGGCAGCCACAAGACCATCAATCCGACCGGGATAGTGCCGAAAGGACCGGCGCAGGATTTCACCGGGGCGCATGATCGGGGGCGATTGAGTGGGAAAGAGGTTTGGCGCAAGGCCTGAGGTTGATCGTTCCCACGCTCTACGTGGGAACGATCACAACGGGGGCAAGCCCCCTCGCCACAGGTCAGACCTGCGCCTGAGCCCCTTCGAACCACGCCAGTTTCTCGCGCAGTTGCACCACTTCCCCAACGATCACCAGTGTCGGAGCATGCACTTCATGCTCCGCCACCAGCCGTGGCAGGTCGGCCAGGGTGCCGGTAAATACCCGCTGATTGACCGTGGTGCCCTGCTGGATCAACGCTGCCGGGGTATCGGCCGCGCGACCGTGCTTGATCAACTGCTCGCAGATGATCGGCAAGCCCACCAACCCCATGTAAAACACCAGGGTTTGCGCCGGCGCGACCAGGTCGGCCCACGGCAAATCGGTGGAACCGTCCTTGAGGTGCCCGGTGACAAACCGCACTGACTGCGCGTAATCGCGGTGAGTCAGCGGAATCCCGGCATACGCCGCGCAACCGCTGGCAGCGGTAATGCCCGGCACGACCTGGAACGGGATGCCATGGGCCGCCAGTTCTTCGATCTCTTCGCCGCCACGCCCGAAAATGAACGGATCGCCACCCTTCAAGCGCACCACGCGCTTGCCGGCCTTGGCCAGATCCACCAAATGCTGGTTGATCTGTTCCTGAGGCACGGCGTGATCGGCGCGGCGCTTGCCGACGTAGACCCGCTCGGCATCGCGACGGCACAAATCCAGAATCGCCGGCGCCACCAGACGGTCATACAGCACCACGTCGGCTTGCTGCATCAGGCGCAAGGCGCGGAAGGTCAACAGGTCGGGATCACCCGGCCCGGCGCCCACCAGATAAACCTCGCCAGTGGCCACAGGGGCTTCGCCATTGATTTTGGCCAGCATCAAGCGCTCGGCCTCGGCGCCCTGCCCGGCCAGTTGTCGGTCGGCAATCGGTCCCTGGAACACATCCTCCCAGAACGCCCGACGCTGCTGCACATCCGGAAACAGGCCTTTGACCTGGTTGCGGAAACGCGCCGCCAGACCGGCCAGTTGACCGTAAGTGGAAGGAATCCAGGTTTCCAGCTTGGCGCGAATCAACCGCGCCAGCACCGGTGCATCACCGCCACTGGACACGGCAATGATCAGCGGCGAACGGTCGACGATCGCCGGGAAGATCACGCTGCACAGGGCCGGCGCGTCCACCACGTTGACCGGCACGCAACGCCGATGTGCATCGGCGGAGACTTGCGCGTTCAGCGGTTCATCGTCGGTGGCGGCGATGATCAGCCCGCAACCATCCAGATCCGCCTCGACGTAGCCACGCACCAGGCACTCGCCACCGCTGCCGGCTACCAGCTCACGCAACTGCGGTTCGATTTCAGGTGCGACCACCCGCAGCAGCGCACCGGCTTCGGCCAGCAGGCGGGATTTGCGCAAGGCAATCTCCCCCCCGCCGACGACCAACACACGACTGCCGCGAAGGTTATGGAACAGCGGCAGATAGTCCATTTAGCCGATGACCTCAAGGCCACCCATGTACGGCTTGAGCACTTCAGGCACACGGATCGAACCGTCGGCCTGCTGATAGTTCTCGAGTACCGCCACCAGGGTACGACCGACCGCCAGGCCGGAACCGTTCAGGGTGTGCACCAGCTCAGGCTTGCCGGTTTCCGGGTTGCGGAAACGCGCTTGCATGCGGCGGGCCTGGAAGTCGCCACAGTTGGAACACGAAGAAATCTCGCGATACTTGTCCTGGCTCGGAATCCACACTTCCAGGTCGTAGGTCTTGACCGCGCTGAAGCCCATGTCGCCGGTGCACAGCGCCAGGGTGCGGTATGGCAGCTCCAGCAGTTGCAGGACTTTCTCGGCGTTGGCGGTCAGGTTTTCCAGCGCTTGCATCGAGGTCGACGGCTCAACGATCTGGACCATCTCGACCTTGTCGAACTGGTGCTGACGGATCATCCCGCGAGTGTCGCGACCCGACGCGCCAGCCTCGCTGCGGAAGCACGGCGTGTGTGCCACGAACTTGATCGGCAGCAATTTCGAATCGACGATTTCGCCAGCCACGATGTTGGTCAGCGACACCTCAGCGGTCGGAATCAGGTACAGATCGGCTTCGCCGTCGCGGCTGATCTTGAACAGGTCTTCTTCGAATTTCGGCAACTGACCGGTGCCCTGCAGGGCCGGCGCTTGTACCAGATAAGGCGTGTAAGCCTCTTCGTAACCGTGTTCGTTGATGTGCAGGTTGATCATGAACTGCGCCAGTGCACGGTGCAGGCGAGCAATCGGGCCGCGCAGCAGGGCGAAACGGGCGCCGGACAGTTTGGCGGCGGTTTCGAAATCCAGCCAGCCGAACTTCTCACCCAGGGCCACGTGGTCCTGAACCGGGAAGTCGAACGCCTTCGGCGTGCCCCAACGGCGCACTTCAACGTTACCTTCTTCATCATCGCCGACCGGCACCGATTCGTGCGGCAGGTTCGGAATGCCCAGCAGGATCGAATCCAGCTCGGTCTGGATCGCGTCCAGCTCGACTTTACCGGCGCTCAACTCGCCCGCCATGCGCTCGACATCCGCCATCAGCGGCGCGATGTCTTCGCCGCGCTGCTTGGCCTGGCCGATGGATTTGGAGCGCGCGTTACGTTCAGCCTGCAGAGCTTCGGTGCGGGTCTGGACGGTCTTGCGCTGTTCTTCCAGCGCTTCGATGCGCGCAACATCCAGGGCAAAGCCACGGGATGCCAGGCGGTCCGCTACGTCCTGAAGGTTGCTACGTAACAGTTTGGAATCGAGCATGTCGGTTTCTCGTTATCAAAGTTTGGTCAAGGACAGGCCAGCCCAGGTGGCGAGCAGCCCGCCGAATACGCTGATGGCCGCATAGCCCAAGGCCAGCGGCACTTGCCCGGTTTCCAGCAGGCGCACCGTATCCAGTGAAAAGGATGAAAAAGTCGTCAGCCCCCCGAGGAAGCCAACGATCAACCCGGCGCGTACCGCAAACGATACCTCCGGGCGAATCAAAAACAGGCCGTATAGAACGCCGATCAGCAAACAGCCCACGATATTAACGGCCAGCGTCGCGGTATAGAAGTGCCGCGGCCAATTCGCGTTGATCCAGTTACCGGTGGCGAAGCGCAACAGCGTGCCGGCGACACCACCGACAGAAACCGCAACAATCAAGGGAATCACTATTTTCTCCGCTGTCGGGGGCTTAGACGGTCAAGCTGCGCGAGGTGGTTGAGCTTTTCGCCGATCTTCAGCTCCAGGCCGCGGGGCACGGGTTGATAGAACCGTTGTGGCTCCAACTCGTCCGGGAAGTAATCTTCGCCAGCGGCGTAGGCATCCGGTTCATCGTGGGCGTAACGATATTCATCGCCATAGCCCAATTGCTTCATCAACTTGGTCGGCGCATTGCGCAGGTGCAGCGGCACCTCCAGCGAACCGTGTTCGGTAGCGCTGCGCATCGCGGCCTTGAAGCCCATGTACACCGCGTTGCTTTTCGGCGCGCAAGCCAGATAGGTAATGGCCTGGGCCACCGCCAATTCGCCTTCGGGGCTGCCGAGGCGCTCCTGCACTTCCCACGCCGCCAGGCACAGGCTCAAGGCGCGAGGGTCGGCGTTGCCGATGTCTTCGCTGGCCATGCGCACCACGCGCCGGGCCAGGTACAGCGGGTCGCAGCCGCCGTCGATCATTCGCGCGAACCAGTACAGCGCAGCATCGGGGTTGGAACCGCGCACCGATTTATGCAGTGCGGATATCTGGTCGTAGAAGGCTTCGCCGCCCTTGTCGAAACGTCGACGGGTATCACCGAGCAGGCTTTGCAGCAGGTCGACGCCGATTTCGCTGTGGTCTTCGGCCAGGTCCGAGGCATTTTCCAACAGGTTGAGCAGACGCCGGCCATCGCCATCGGCGGCGGACAGCAGCATCTGGAAGCCCTCGTCGCTGAGGGTCAGTTGCCGCTTGCCCAGCCCGCGTTCTTCGGTCAGCGCGCGATGCACCAGCTTGCGCAGGGCGGCTTCGTCGAGGCTTTTGAGCACATAGACACGCGCCCGGGACAGCAGCGCGTTGTTGAGTTCGAACGAGGGGTTTTCCGTGGTCGCGCCGATGAAAATCAGCGTGCCGTCTTCAACGTACGGCAGGAACGCATCCTGCTGGGACTTGTTGAAGCGATGCACTTCGTCGACGAACAGGATGGTGCGTTTACCGTACTGCCCGGCCTGCTGCTTGGCGACTTCCACCGCCTGACGAATCTCTTTGACCCCGGCCAGCACCGCCGAAACCGTTTCGAAGTGCGCATCCGAGACTTCCGCCAGCAGCCGCGCCAGGGTGGTTTTACCCACGCCCGGTGGCCCCCAGAAAATCATCGAGTGCAGGGCACCCTGCTCCAGGGCTTCGCGCAAAGGTTTGCCGCGAGCGAGCACGTGTTCCTGACCGACGTACTCGTCCAGATTGGCCGCACGCAAACGGGCGGCCAAGGGCTGAGCAATCGGGGCACTGCGAAACAGGTCCATCACGTACTTTTAAAACCTCGAGTCAATTCTCAAGTTTGGCGAACACCCTGTGACAAGAGCAGCCCCCTCGCCACACAAGCCCGCTTCTACAGGTTTACTCCTGGATCACATCGGCACCCTTGGGGATGTCGAACTTGAACTTGGAGGCCGGGATCGGCTCGTTGGCCTTCACACCGGTGAACAGGATATTGGTGCGCTGGCCGACGCTGTCGATCATCTGCATATCATTGACCAGACCATTGCGGAACGATAGGCGCAGGCTGTCGAACAGGGTGTCCTTGGTTTTCGGCTTCAGGGTGAAGTCGATCACGCCGCCGGCTTCCTTGGCGCTGATGTCGAAGCTCTGGCTGATCTTGGACACGTCACCGGACAGCAGCAACGCCGGGGTCTGGGTCAGACGCTGATCGAGAGTCTTGATGGTGGCCTGTTCCAGATCCGGGTCCCACAGGGTCACTTTCTTACCGTCCGATACCATGGTTTGCTCGGCCGGCGCGTTGGTGTGCCAGTAGAACAGGCCCGGGCGCTGCAAGGACATTTCACCCGCAGTTTCTTGTAACTGGGTGCCGCTGCCGTCGAGGGTCAGCTGGGAGAAGCGCGCGGTCAGGGTCTGGGATTTTTCCAGCAGTTGAGTCAGACGCGCCACGTCCTTGTCGTCGGCGTGGGCCGAGAGCGTGGTCAGAGCCAGTACCGGCAGCAACAGCATGCGGATAAGACGCATGGGAGTCCTCATAAACATTCGTGGGAGTGCGGGCGGCGTCTCAAGACGCCGCCCCTTTCAATACCGGATCAGTCGCGCACCGGGCCAGGGGCCAGGACTTCACGCGAACCGTTGGTGTTCATGGACGTTACGACCCCGGCCATTTCCATGGCTTCGATCATGCGCGCCGCGCGGTTGTAGCCGATTTTCAGCTTGCGCTGAACCGCGGAGATGGATGCGCGACGGCTTTCCAGGACGAACTGCACCGCTTCGTCGTAGAGCGCGTCGGTTTCGGCATCATCTTCACCGCCACCGCCGCCGTTTTCAAAGCCGCTACCAGCCTCTTCGACACCGGCGAGGATGTCATCGTTGTATTCCGGCGCGCCGCGCAACTTCCAGGCTTCAACCACCCGGTGCACCTCGTCATCGGACACGAATGCGCCGTGAACACGAATCGGCAGGCTGGTGCCCGGCGGCATGTACAACATATCACCGTGGCCCAGCAGTTGTTCGGCGCCGCCCTGGTCGATGATGGTCCGCGAATCGATCTTGCTCGATACCTGGAACGCCATACGGGTCGGGATGTTCGCCTTGATCAGACCGGTGATCACATCCACCGACGGACGCTGGGTCGCGAGGATCAAGTGGATACCCGCCGCACGCGCCTTCTGCGCGATACGCGCGATCAGCTCTTCAACCTTCTTGCCGACGATCATCATCATGTCGGCGAATTCGTCGACCACCACGACGATGGTCGGCAGCTTCTGCAGCAGCGGTGCCTCATCGTGGATGCTTTCGCGCTTGTACAGCGGATCGCTCAACGGCTCGCCGGCGTCCTGGGCTTCCTTGACCTTGGCGTTGAAGCCCGACAGGTTACGCACGCCCATCTTCGCCATCAGTTTGTAGCGCCGTTCCATTTCGGCGACGCTCCAGCGCAAGGCGTTGGCGGCGTCCTTCATGTCGGTGACCACTGGGCACAGCAGGTGCGGGATGCCTTCGTAGATCGACAGCTCAAGCATTTTCGGGTCGATCATGATCAGCTTGGCGTCTTCAGGGCCCGACTTGAACAGAATCGACAGGATCATCGCGTTCACACCCACCGACTTACCGGAACCGGTCGTACCGGCCACCAGCAAGTGGGGCATTTTCGCCAGGTCAGTGATGACCGGTTTGCCGCCGATGTCATGACCCAGGGCCAGGGTGACCGGGGACTTGAAGTTATCGTACTCGGGGGTCGACAAGACTTCGGAGAACCGCACGATCTGCCGGTCTTCGTTAGGGATCTCGATACCGACCGTGGTCTTGCCCGGAATCACTTCCACCACGCGCACGCTGGTCACGGCCAGGGAACGGGCCAGGTCTTTCGCCAGGTTGGCGATACGGCTGACTTTCACCCCGGCGGCAGGCTGGATTTCGTAACGGGTAATGACCGGGCCCGGGTGAATCGAATCCACCGAGACTTCGACGCCGAATTCCTTGAGCTTGATTTCCAGCAAGTGGCCGACGGCCGCCAGGGATTCAGGCGAATAATTGAGTTGTTTCTTTTCCGCCGGGTCGAGAATCGAAATCGGCGGCAAGGTGCCTTCCACGGCGCTGTCGACGAACAACGGCGCCTGTTTCTCTTTTTCCACGCGCTTGCTCGGAGCGGCCGGCTTCGGCGGTGCGGGAGCAATCACCGGCGGCACCTGCTTTTCACGCTCGGACATGTGCTTGCTCAGGGCCTGCTCGCGCTCGATCAGGCGTTCCTTGACCTTGGCCTGCTCACGTTTATCGGTGACCGTCGGCGCAACCACGTCATGCACGCGATCGTCGACCTCACGCAGCTGGGCGACCAGTTGCTTGCGTTCGGTACGGGCTGCCCACCAGCGATTGGCCGCGCCCTGAAACAATTCGAACAAATCGAGGGTGATCTTGCCGGTGACGTCCATCACCTTGAACCACGACAGATCGGTGAATACCGTCAGGCCGAACAGGAACAGCGCAATGAACAACAGCGTGCTGCCCTGAATGTTCAGCGCATTCTTCGCCAGGTCACCGAGGCTTTCACCCAAAGCGCCGCCGGCGCCGGCCGGCAGACCGGTCGCCGCATGGAAATGGATATGGGCCAGCGCCGCGCCCGACAGCACCAGAAACACCAGGCCGATCAGGCGCCAGGAAAACAGCCAGCCGCTCCACTGCCATGGCTCGTGGCGCTGACGGAAGATCTGATAGGCCTTGATCGCCAGCAATAGCGGGAAAATGTAGGCGAAGTAACCCAGGACCATGAACAGGATGTCGGCGCTGTAAGAACCGGCAGGCCCGCCGAAGTTCTGTACATCGTCGATCTTGCTGTTATGGCTCCAGCCCGGATCGTCCTTGCCATAGGTCAACAAGGCCATCATCAGGAACAGGCACAAGGCGCCGATGGCGATCAATGCACCTTCCTTGAGCCGGTAGTGCAATTGCTGGCGCCAGAGCGGAACGACTGTTTTAGGTGCTGCGGTGGATTTCTTCAAAACGCTTCTTTTCCTGCGCCCTTGGCGCGTCCATCTGTTGAATGACTATAAAAACTGCCCAATCCAGGCAGGTAAAAAAGTTAACAGTCCCAACCGGGACTACTTTTAACACTGTGCCCCGGCTTTTCGAAATACGGCACGCAGCGCTTTTTTGATACAAACACTGTTACAAGCGGGCATTGTACGGGTTTGTTCGCCCAATGCCATGCTTGAGACCCTTGGCTCCAGCATAGCCAACAGCACAATACGCGCAGTCCAATTTGAGCATGCATTCTCTTTTGTGACAAAGGCTTATGAGGTGTTTTTATGAGTGAAGCGAAGCATTCCCGCCTGATCATTCTGGGTTCCGGCCCCGCCGGTTACAGCGCAGCCGTTTATGCCGCTCGCGCCAACCTCAAACCCGTTGTCATTACCGGCATACAGGCCGGTGGCCAGCTGACCACTACCGTCGAAGTCGACAACTGGCCCGGCGACGTCGAAGGCCTGACTGGCCCGGTGCTGATGGAACGCATGCAGAAACACGCCGAACGCTTCGACACCGAGATCGTTTACGACCACATCCATACCGCCAAGTTGCAACAGCGCCCGTTCGAGCTCATCGGCGACAGCGGCACCTACACCTGCGATGCGCTGATTATCGCCACCGGCGCTTCGGCCCAATACCTGGGGCTGCCATCGGAAGAAGCCTTTGCCGGCAAAGGGGTTTCGGCCTGCGCCACCTGCGATGGTTTCTTCTATCGCAACCAGGTGGTCGCAGTTGTCGGCGGCGGCAACACCGCGGTGGAAGAAGCCCTGTACCTGTCGAACATCGCCAAGGAGGTTCATCTGATTCACCGTCGCGACAAACTGCGTTCGGAGAAGATCCTGCAGGACAAGCTCTTCGAAAAAGCCGCCAACGGCAATATCCGCCTGCACTGGAACCAGAACCTGGACGAAATACTCGGTGACGCCAGCGGCGTGACCGGCGCCCGCCTGCGTCACAGCCATACCGGCGAAACCGCTGAACTGTCGCTGGCCGGCGTGTTCATCGCCATCGGCCACAAACCCAACACCGACCTGTTCCAGGGCCAGCTGCAGATGCGCAACGGCTACCTGCTGGTCAAGGGCGGCAGCGAAGGCGACGCCACCGCCACCGCCATCCAGGGTGTATTCGCCGCCGGCGACGTGGCCGACCACGTTTACCGCCAGGCAGTGACCTCTGCCGGAGCCGGTTGCATGGCTGCGCTGGACGCCGAGAAGTATCTCGATGACATTCCCGGCGTTTGACGGTTAACCTTCTATCTGGCGGGTTTATCGGCCCGCCACCGCCCTCCCCTTCTGCAAGCCCGGATGCCATGCTGACTTGGTTACAACGCAATACCCTGACTTTTCCGCCGCTGGAAAAAGCCATGCGCGACCCCAACGGACTGCTGGCCGCAGGCGGCGATCTGTCCGCCGACCGCCTGATTCAGGCGTATCGCCATGGCTGCTTTCCGTGGTTCTCGGAAGGCCAACCGATTCTCTGGTGGTCACCGGATCCGCGCACGGTGCTGTTTCCCGACGAACTGCATGTCTCTCGCAGCCTGAATAAACTGCTGCGCCAACAACGCTATCAAGTGACCTTCGATCGGGATTTTGCCGCGGTCATCAGCGCCTGCGCCGCGCCGCGCGAGTACGCCGATGGCACCTGGATCACCCAAGCGATGCAGGACGCCTACGTCGAACTGCACAGGCGCGGCTACGCCCATTCGGTGGAGGTCTGGGACGATGGCGTGCTGGTCGGCGGGCTCTACGGCCTGGCCATGGGACAGCTGTTTTTCGGTGAGTCGATGTTCAGCCGCGCCGACAACGCCTCCAAATATGGCTTTGCCACGCTGGTGCGACATCTGAAAGACTCAGGTTTTGTGCTGATCGATTGCCAGATGCCTACCGATCATCTGCATAGCCTGGGCGCCCGAGCGATTCCCCGCACCGAGTTTGCCGGCTACCTTGCCCGGCACCTGGATCAACCCGGTCGTGCCACCTGGGTTTGCTGAGCGACATTGGCCCGTGTGGCTTACACTTAATGCGGGGAGACGAATTGAAAAAGTCCCCTTATCAAAAGTTTATCCCGAGGGTTGATCATGACCGAGTTGGCGCGTTTGAAGTTCTATGCCACTCAGCCCCACTCTTGCAGTTATCTGCCCGAGGAGCAGGCCACTACGCTGTTCCTCGATCCCAGTCAGCCCATGGATGTGCATGTCTACGCAGATCTGTCGGAAATGGGCTTTCGTCGCAGTGGCGATCATCTCTACCGGCCCCATTGCCAGAATTGCAATGCATGCGTACCGGCGCGCATTCCTGTAGCGCAATTTACCCCCAACCGCCAGCAGAAACGCATTCTCAAACGCAATGCCGACCTGCAGGTACGCCCGGCCCGACCAACGTTCAGCGAGGAGTATTTCGACCTCTATCAGCGCTACATCGAACAGCGCCACGCCGACGGCGATATGTATCCGCCGAGTCGCGATCAGTTCTCGACCTTCCTGGTGCGTGACCTGCCGTTCTCCCGCTTCTACGAATTTCGTCTCGAAGGCCGACTGGTGGCGGTGGCCGTCACCGACTTGCTGCCCAATGGCCTGTCAGCGGTGTACACCTTCTACGAGCCTGGCGAGGAACGTCGCAGCCTTGGGCGTTACGCGATTCTCTGGCAGATTGCCGAAGCCGGGCGCCTGGGGCTGGAAGCGGTCTATCTCGGCTACTGGATCAAAAACTGCAAAAAAATGAGCTACAAGACCCAATATCGCCCTATCGAACTGCTGATTAATCAACGTTGGGTCATCCTGAACTAGAACCCCTTGGCTTAAACCCCACTTTTCGGGCACAATGCACGCCGCTTTTGCCTGGCGCAGTTGCACCGGGCCATTCATTGGACACCGAGGGCTTTACTGCATGTCGAAAGAAGACAGCTTCGAAATGGAAGGCACTGTCGTCGACACCCTGCCCAACACCATGTTTCGTGTGGAGTTGGAAAATGGGCACGTCGTAACCGCGCATATCTCCGGCAAGATGCGCAAGAACTACATTCGTATTCTTACCGGCGACAAAGTGCGCGTCGAGCTGACGCCCTATGACTTGAGCAAAGGGCGCATCACCTACCGCGCTCGCTAATCAAGTCAATACAAAACGCCCGGCTATGCCGGGCGTTTTTGTGTGCGGATCGTTCCCACGCTCTGCGGGGAATGCCTCAACGGACGCCCTGCGTTCGGCCTTTGAAAGGACGCGGAGCGCCCCGGACTGCATTCCCACGCGGAGAGTGGGAACGATCTGGCAGACAGCAAAAAGGCGCCTTTCGGCGCCTTTTGCTTTGTTGCGGTTAACGTCAGGCCATTTCAGCCGTGGTCTCGAACTCGAAGGTCAGCTCGCCGTCCTTGATGTCGATGTGCACCACACCGCCATGTTCGGCCAGTTCGCCAAAGAGAATCTCCTCCGCCAGCGGACGCTTGATCTTGTCCTGAATCAAGCGCGCCATTGGTCGAGCACCCATGGTCACGTCGTAACCACCGGCCGCCAGCCAGCTGCGAGCAGCGTCGGTGACTTCCAGCAGCACACGCTTGTCTTCCAGCTGCGCCTGAAGCTCGGTAAGGAACTTGTCCACCACGCTTTTGATAACCTCATGGCTGAGGCGACCAAACTGGATAATGGTGTCCAGACGGTTGCGGAATTCCGGCGTGAAGCTCTTCTTGATCACTTCCATCGCATCGGACGAGTGGTCCTGATAGGTGAAGCCGATCGAAGCACGCGCTGCAGTCTCGGCACCGGCGTTGGTCGTCATGATGACGATCACGTTACGGAAATCTGCCTTGCGCCCGTTGTTATCGGTCAGCGTACCGTGGTCCATGACCTGCAACAGCAGGTTGAAGACTTCCGGATGCGCCTTCTCGATTTCATCGAGCAACAATACACAGTGAGGCTGCTTGGTGATGGCTTCGGTCAGCAGACCGCCCTGGTCGAACCCGACATAGCCTGGAGGCGCACCGATCAGACGCGATACGGTGTGGCGCTCCATGTACTCGGACATGTCGAAGCGAACCAGCTCGACCCCCAACGCCTTGGCCAACTGACGCGCAGCTTCGGTTTTACCGACGCCGGTCGGGCCTGCGAACAGGAACGAACCGACAGGCTTGTCAGGCGACTTGAGGCCGGCACGGGACAGCTTGATCGCGGTCGACAGTGAGTCGATCGCCGCATCCTGGCCGAATACCGTGAGCTTCAGGTCACGCTCAAGGTTACGCAGCAGCTCTTTGTCGGAGCTGGTGACGTGCTTTGGCGGAATTCGCGCGATTTTCGCAACGATGTCCTCGACCTGAGGCACTTCGATGCGCTTCACGCGTTTCTCGACTGGCTGCAGACGCTGATAGGCGCCCGCCTCGTCGATGACGTCGATGGCCTTGTCCGGCATGTGCCGGTCATTGATGTAACGCGATGCCAGTTCGGCAGCGGCGCGCAGGGCTTCATCACTGTATTCAATGTTGTGATGGAGCTCGAAACGCCCTTTCAGGCCACGCAGGATACCGATGGTGTCTTCCACCGAAGGCTCCGACACATCGACCTTCTGGAAGCGCCGGGCCAAGGCACGGTCCTTCTCGAAGATCCCGCGGAATTCCTGGAACGTGGTCGAACCGATGCAACGGATATCGCCCGAAGACAACAATGGCTTGAGCAGGTTCGAGGCATCCATGACGCCACCGGACGCAGCGCCCGCACCGATGATGGTGTGGATCTCGTCGATGAACAGGATCGCCTGCGGACGTTTTTTCAGCTCATTGAGCAACGCCTTGAAGCGCTTCTCGAAATCGCCGCGGTATTTGGTTCCGGCCAGCAAGGCCCCCAGATCGAGGGAATACACCACGCTGTTGGCCAGCAGGTCCGGCACCTGGTTGTCGACAATGCGTTTGGCCAGGCCTTCGGCAATCGCGGTTTTACCCACGCCCGCCTCGCCCACCAGCAGCGGATTGTTTTTGCGACGACGCGCCAGGATCTGCGCGACGCGCTCGACTTCGAGCTCACGGCCTACCAACGGATCGATACGACCCTGGCGCGCGAGTTCGTTGAGGTTGCTGGCATAAGCATCCAGAGGATTGCCTGAAGAAGAAGACTCACCGCCCTCGTCGTCCTGCATATCTTGTTCACCTTCAGAGTGATCGCCATGCCCCGGCACTTTGGAAATGCCATGGGCGATGTAGTTGACGACATCGATGCGCGCAACGCTCTGCTGTTTCAGCAGAAACACTGCCTGACTCTCTTGCTCACTGAAGATCGCGACCAGCACGTTGGCGCCAGTCACTTCGCGTTTGCCCGAGCTCTGTACGTGAAAGACAGCACGTTGCAGTACACGCTGGAAGCCCAGGGTTGGCTGGGTTTCACGATCCTCGTCATGCAAGGGGATCAATGGCGTGGTGGAGTCGATGAACTCCTGCAGGTCATGCTTGAGTTTGTCGAGGTTTGCGCCGCAGGCACGCAAAACGGTAGCGGCAGCCTCATTATCCAATAGGGCCAGCAGCAGGTGTTCGACGGTCATGAATTCATGACGCTTCGAACGAGCCTCCTTGAAGGCTAGATTGAGGGTGACTTCGAGCTCGCGGTTTAACATAGCTTCACCTCATACCCAAGTGGTCGGCGATTAACCGTCCTTCTCGATTTCACAGAGTAGCGGATGCTGGCTTTCCCTGGCGTACTGGTTGACCTGCATGGCCTTGGTCTCGGCGATGTCGCGGGTAAACACTCCACATACTGCCCGTCCTTCTGTATGAACGGCCAGCATGACCTTGGTCGCCAGCTCGCGATTCAGGTTAAAAAACACCTCGAGCACTTCGACGACGAAATCCATCGGTGTGTAGTCATCGTTGAACAAAACCACCTTGTACATAGGCGGCGCCTGTAAAGCAGGCTTAGCCTCCTGAACAGCAATGCCTGCGGAATCGTCGTCGTGTAAATCAGGGCGATCCTGATTGAATGTTAGTCGAATCTGGCTGATTGCATGCATGGAAAGAAAGGTTCGTCAGTTGTGCAAATACAGTGGTGGGGGCGGCCATCAGCGATTTCAACTCCGACTGCCCGGTCACCTTGACTATCGGGAAAACGGTGTTACAACCAATAGAGCCCACAGTGGGTAAAAAAGGTCCGCGGAGTCAATCTATTTACAAGATTAGACTGCGGATTAACTGGATGATACTCCAGTGATGGAGTCTGTTGCAGAGGGATATGAGTATGGCTGTCGGTAAGGTGAAATGGTTCAACAATGCCAAGGGGTTCGGTTTCATTAACACCGACGCCAGAGAAGGTCGCGACGAGGATGGCAAAGATATCGATTTCTTTGCCCACTACTCAGCCATTGAGATGGAGGGATACAAGACCCTCAAGGCCGGGCAAATCGTTAGTTTCGAGATCGTTCAGGGCCCCAAAGGGTTGCATGCCGTAAAGATCACATCTGCGACCTCCCTGAACGGACAGACCGCACCTGCCATCAAGCCAGAAACAGTGTCGAGCTGACACAACTTGCCATCCAGTCATAAAAAACCGCCCGAAGGCGGTTTTTTTGTGCTGATTCGCTTACATGTGCCGCTTACATATGCGAGATGAGCGCATCGCCAAACCCGGAAGACGATACCAGCTTCGCGCCATCCATCAGGCGTTCGAAGTCATAGGTCACGGTTTTAGCGGAAATCGCGCCATTGGTGCCCTTGATGATCAAGTCGGCCGCTTCGGTCCAGCCCATGTGACGCAGCATCATCTCTGCGGACAGGATGAGCGAGCCCGGGTTGACCTGGTCCTTGCCGGCGTACTTCGGCGCGGTACCGTGGGTGGCTTCGAACATGGCCACGGTGTCGGACAGGTTCGCACCCGGCGCAATACCGATACCGCCCACTTCTGCCGCCAGGGCATCGGAGAGGTAGTCACCATTGAGGTTCAGGGTGGCGATCACATCGTACTCGGCCGGACGCAGCAGGATCTGCTGAAGCATGGCGTCGGCGATGGCGTCCTTGACGATGACGTTCTTGCCGGTTTTCGGGTTTTTGAACTGCATCCACGGACCGCCGTCGAGCAGGGTCGCGCCGAATTCTTCGGCAGCCACTTCGTAGGCCCATTCCTTGAAGGCACCTTCGGTGAACTTCATGATGTTGCCTTTGTGCACGATAGTCAGCGAGTCGCGGTCATTGTCGACCACATACTGCAGGGCCTTGCGCGCCAGACGCTTGGTGCCTTCCAGGGAAACCGGCTTGACGCCGATACCGCAATTCTGGTCGAAACGGATCTTGGTGACGCCCATTTCTTCTTTAAGGAACTTGATGACCTTGGTCGCCTCCGGCGAACCGGCCTTCCATTCGATACCGGCATAAATGTCTTCCGAGTTTTCGCGGAAGATGGTCATGTCGACGTCGCCTGGCTTCTTGACCGGACTCGGCACGCCTTCAAACCAGCGCACCGGACGCAGGCACACATACAGGTCGAGTTGCTGGCGCAGCGCCACGTTCAGGGAACGGATGCCACCGCCGACCGGCGTGGTCAGAGGGCCCTTGATGGAAACCACGTAATCCTTGACCGCGTCCAGGGTTTCCTGAGGCAGCCAGGTGTCCTGATCGTAAACCTGAGTTGCTTTCTCCCCGGCGTAGACTTCCATCCAGGAAATTTTGCGCTCGCCGCCGTAAGCCTTCTTAACAGCAGCATCGACAACCTTGATCATGACCGGGCTGATATCAACGCCAATACCATCGCCTTCAATGAAGGGAATGATCGGGTTGTTAGGAACATTGAGAGAATGGTCCGCGTTGACGGTAATTTTTTCGCCGACGGCTGGAACCTGAATCTTCTTGTATCCCATGCTGAACTCCATTGTTTGGATTGAACATCTGGCTTCGTCCGAGCGTACCCCAGTTGAATCGGCGCGCAAACCCTATGTTCCGTCCATCTGCCGCGAAGCTGCACAGTTCGTGACGTACAAGCCTGAAAGTAAAGGGAAAAGCGCCAAACTCAAGCACACCATACAAGGCTACTCCCCACGCCTGCCTGCGACCTTTAGACCAATGGACGAGAATCGTTGCATATGAACCATCGGCAGATTGCCAGCTACCTATGTATAATGCCGCCGCTGACCACAGAGTCACGACGGCCGACCTCTCTGCCACTGGAAATGTAGCCGAGACTCTGGGCCCGGAAAAGCAGGATTGTTACCGCAGTCCACCCGCTTGACGCTCGACCGATGCACCCAACATCACCGCAAAGAAACCTCGACATTCGGCTCATGGATGACTTTGAACGAACGCGCTTACCCGGCGCCCCTCGAGTTTCTATGCACGCTTTAGCAAAGAAGAGAGAGTTAATCCGAATATGCCCACCCGCTCGAAGATCATCTATACCTTCACCGACGAAGCCCCAGCCCTCGCCACCTATTCACTGTTGCCTATCGTAGAGGCCTTCACCGCCTCCGCTGATATCGCCGTTGAAACCCGCGATATCTCTCTTGCAGGGCGCATCCTGGCCAGCTTCCCCGAGCAATTGGGTGACAAAGCAGTAGCCGACCACCTCGCCGAACTGGGCGACCTGGCCGTTACACCTGAAGCCAACATCATCAAGCTGCCGAACATCAGCGCTTCGGTTCCGCAACTGCAGGCCGCGATCAAAGAGTTGCAAGCCCAGGGCTATGCACTGCCGGACTACCCGGAAACCGTGACCAGCGACGCCGACAAAGAAGCCAAGGCCCGCTACGACAAGATCAAGGGCAGCGCCGTAAACCCGGTTCTGCGCGAAGGCAACTCCGATCGTCGTGCACCGCTGTCGGTCAAGAACTATGCGCGCAAGCACCCGCACAAAATGGGCGCCTGGGCCAAGGACTCCAAGTCCCACGTAGCCCACATGAGCACCGGCGATTTCTACGGCAGCGAAAAAGCTGCCCTGATCGACGCCGCTGACGCCGTTAAAATCGAACTGATCGCTCAAGACGGCACCACCACCGTCCTGAAAGAAAAAACCACCGTACAAGCCGGTGAGATCCTCGATTGCGCGGTCATGAGCAAAAACGCGCTGCGCAGCTTCATCGCAGCCGAGATCGAAGACGCCAAGGCCAAAGGCGTGCTGCTGTCGGTTCACCTCAAAGCCACCATGATGAAGGTCTCCGACCCGATCATGTTCGGCCAGATCGTTGCCGAGTTCTATAAAGACGCACTGGCCAAGCACGCTGACGTGCTGGCGCAGATCGGCTTCAACCTGAACAACGGCATCGGCGACCTGTACGCCCGCATCAAGGCCTTGCCTGCGGAGCAGCAAGCGCAAATCGAAGCGGACATCCAGGCGGTTTATGCCGTTCGTCCATCGTTGGCCATGGTCAACTCCGACAAAGGCATCACCAACCTGCACGTGCCGAGCGACGTCATCGTCGACGCCTCGATGCCGGCGATGATCCGTGACTCTGGCAAGATGTGGGGCACCGACGGCCAGCTGCACGACACCAAGGCGGTGATCCCGGATCGCTGCTACGCCACCATCTACCAGGCGGTGATCGAAGACTGCAAGGCAAACGGCGCCTTCGATCCGACCACCATGGGCAGCGTGCCGAACGTTGGCCTGATGGCGAAAAAAGCCGAAGAGTACGGCTCGCACGACAAGACGTTCCAGATCAAGGCCAACGGCGTTGTTCGTGTCACCGACAGCAAAGGCACCCTGCTGCTGGAACAGTCGGTTGAAGCCGGCGACATCTTCCGCATGTGCCAGACCAAAGACGCGCCGATCCAGGACTGGGTCAAACTGGCCGTCAACCGTGCTCGCGCAAGCAGCACTCCAGCGATTTTCTGGCTGGACCCAATGCGCGCCCACGACGGCGTAGTGATCGAGAAAGTTCAGGCCTACCTGAAGGATCACGACACTTCCGGCCTGGACATCCGCATCATGTCGCCAGTCGACGCGATGAAGTTCACCCTGGAGCGCACTCGCTCCGGCCTCGACACCATTTCGGTGACCGGCAACGTATTGCGCGACTACCTGACTGACCTGTTCCCGATCATGGAACTGGGCACCAGCGCCAAGATGCTGTCGATCGTTCCGCTGATGAATGGCGGCGGTCTGTTCGAAACCGGCGCTGGCGGTTCGGCACCGAAGCACGTTCAACAGCTGCTGGAAGAAAACTTCCTGCGCTGGGATTCCCTGGGCGAGTTCCTGGCCCTAGCCGCCTCCCTTGAGCATCTGGGTGTGACGTACAACAACCCTAAAGCGCTGGTGCTGGCCAAGACCCTGGATCAGGCCACTGGCCAGTTCCTGGACAACAACAAGTCGCCATCGCGCAAAGTCGGCAACATCGACAACCGCGGCAGCCACTTCTACCTGGCACTGTACTGGGCTCAAGCCCTGGCCGCCCAGACCGAAGACGCTGCACTGCAAGCGCAGTTTGGCGAACTGGCCAAAACCCTGACCGCGAACGAAGCAACCATCGTTGCCGAGCTCAACGCCGTTCAGGGCAAGCCAGTGGACATCGGCGGTTACTACCACGCCAATGCCGAGCTGATCAGCAAGACCATGCGCCCGAGCGCAACCTTCAACGCTGCGATTGCTGCGTTGGTTTAAGGTTGTAAGGGAACATCACAAACCCCGGCCATGCGCCGGGGTTTGTGCTTTCAGCGTTGACAGCATTCAAATGTGAACACTGCCCCCCACAGGGAAAGCGCTTCAAATTCAACATCGAGGACATTTCATGGATTGGCTACCCCACATCACCGTCGCCACCATCGTCGAAGACAACGGTCGCTTCCTGATGGTCGAAGAATCCAAACACGGACGAACGGTGCTCAATCAGCCCGCCGGTCATCTGGACCCGGACGAAACCCTGATCGAGGCCGCCGTACGCGAAACCCTCGAAGAAACCGGCTGGGACGTCGAACCAACCGGCGTAATAGGCATTTACCTCTACACCGCCCCGAGCAACGGGGTGACCTATCAACGCGTCTGCTTCACCGCCAAAGCGCTGAAACACCATCCCGACTATCAATTGGACGACGGTATTGTCGGCGCAAAATGGCTGACGCGTGACGAACTGCTGCAACAGCGCGCAAACTGGCGCAGTGAGCTGATCATCCGCTGCATCGATGATTATCTGGACGGTAAACACTTCAGCCTCGAGCTGATCCGCCCTTCTCTTTAGCCTTGCAGGCTTGAGCCTGCTAGAATCGCGTCCTTTTTCAAGACACTCATTAAATCCCTATGCGTGATCCAGCCCCTTCTGCCACACAAAAGAAGCGCGTCATTGTCGGTATGTCCGGCGGCGTGGACTCTTCCGTTTCCGCTCTCCTGCTGATCGAGCAAGGCTATGAGGTGGAAGGCCTGTTCATGAAGAACTGGGAAGAAGACGACGGAACGGAATACTGCACCGCCATGGATGACCTGGCGGACGCGCAGGCCGTTTGCGACAAGATTGGCATCAAGCTGCACACCGCCAACTTCGCCGCCGAGTACTGGGACAACGTGTTCGAGCACTTCCTGGCCGAATACAAGGCCGGCCGCACGCCGAACCCGGACATCCTGTGCAACCGCGAGATCAAGTTCAAGGCGTTCCTCGACTACGCCATGATGCTCGGCGCCGACCTGATCGCCACCGGCCACTACGTGCGTCGCCGCGACATCGATGGTCGCACCGAATTGCTCAAGGGCCTGGATCCGAACAAGGACCAGAGCTACTTCCTGCACGCCGTCGGCGGCGAACAGATCGCCAAGACCCTGTTCCCGGTCGGCGAGCTGGAAAAACCCGAAGTCCGCGCGATTGCCGAGAAACACGACCTGGCCACCGCGAAGAAAAAGGACTCCACCGGAATCTGCTTCATCGGCGAACGTCGCTTCAGCGATTTCCTCAAGCAATACCTGCCGGCCCAACCCGGCGAGATCAAGACCACCGACGGTGAAGTCATCGGCCGCCACCATGGCCTGATGTATCACACCATCGGCCAGCGCCAGGGCCTGGGCATCGGCGGCCTGAAAGACGCCGGTGAAGAACCGTGGTACGTATTGATCAAGGACCTGGAACACAACGAGCTGATCGTTGGCCAGGGCAATGCCCACCCGCAGCTGTTCTCCCGCGCCCTGCTCGCCTCGGACATCTATTGGGTCAACCCGATCGACTTGACCGAGCCGCGCAGGCTGACCGCCAAAGTGCGTTATCGCCAGAGCGACCAGCCTTGCACCCTGGAGAAGACCGCCACCGGCTACCGCGCCACCTTTGATGACCCGCAACGCGCGGTCACTCCGGGCCAATCCGTGGTGTTCTACGACGGTGAAATCTGCCTCGGCGGCGGCGTGATCGAAGTGGCCGAACCCTGGACCAGCAAGGACCATTCATGAGCCCGACTCAGGAGCAACTGACGGCCCTGGGCGGCGTGTTTCTCGCCGCCGTGCTGGTCGACAAGATAGCCAAGACCGGGCAGACCAACGAAGCCGGCCTGACTTGCATGCTCGGCAGCCTGTTGATTCGCGACCCCAAGGACACTCTGGAAGTGTATGGCGGCGACGACATCAATTTGCGCGAAGGCTATCGCGCATTGATCGGCGCCCTGGAACGCGATCCCAGCACCCTTCAGCGCGAACCGCTGCGCTACGCCCTGGCGATGCTGGGACTGGAGCGCCAATTGGCCAAGCGCAATGACATGCTGGACGTGATCGGCAAACGTCTGCCGCAGATTCAGTCCCAGGTCGAACACTTTGGCCCGGCCCACGAAAACGTGATCGCCGCTTGCGGTGCGCTGTACCAGGACACCCTGAGCACCTTGCGCCAACGGATTCAGGTGCATGGCGACATGCGCAACCTGCAGCAACCGAGCAATGCCTCGAAAATCCGCGCACTGTTGCTGGCCGGGATTCGTTCGGCACGCCTGTGGCGGCAGTTGGGCGGTCATCGCTGGCAGTTGGTGATCAGCCGACGCAAGTTGCTTAAAGAGCTTTACCCGCTGATGCGCAGCAGCTGAACCGCGCCCGCAATACCGTTTTGTAGTCAGTAACGCGTAATACGCCGGTCAGTTGGCAACGGACCGGCGGATCTTTTTCATGTATGATACGCGCCCCATTTCGTTGCCCGACTGTCCGAGAACACCCCATGCAGCTCTCTTCGCTCACTGCGGTTTCCCCTGTTGACGGCCGCTACGCCGGCAAAACCCAGGCCCTGCGCCCTATTTTCAGCGAATACGGCCTGATCCGTGCTCGCGTTCTGGTTGAAGTGCGCTGGCTCCAGCGCCTGGCCGCTCACCCTGCCATCAGCGAAGTGCCGGCGTTCTCCGCCGAAGCCAACGCGGTGTTGAACACCCTGGCGGAAAACTTCTCTCTGGAGCACGCCGAGCGTGTCAAAGAGATCGAGCGCACCACCAACCACGACGTCAAAGCCATTGAATACCTGCTCAAAGAGCAGGCGGCCAAGCTGCCGGAGCTGGCCAAGGTCAGCGAGTTCATCCACTTTGCCTGCACCAGCGAGGACATCAACAACCTGTCCCACGCCCTGATGCTGCGTGAAGGCCGTGATGACGTGATACTGCCGCTGATGCGCCAGACCGCCAACGCCATCCGCGAACTGGCCCTCCGTTTCGCTGAAGTGCCGATGCTGTCGCGCACCCACGGTCAACCGGCATCGCCGACCACCCTGGGCAAAGAGCTGGCGAACGTGGTTTACCGCCTGGAGCGTCAAATCGCCCAAGTCGCCGCCGTTCCGCTGCTGGGCAAGATCAACGGCGCCGTCGGCAACTACAACGCTCACCTGTCGGCCTACCCTGAGATCGACTGGGAAGCCAACGCCCGCGCCTTCATCGAAGACGAGCTGGGCCTGGGCTTCAACCCGTACACCACGCAGATCGAACCGCACGACTACATCGCCGAGCTGTTCGACGCGATCGCGCGCTTCAACACCATCCTGATCGACTTCGACCGCGACATCTGGGGCTACATCTCCCTGGGTTATTTCAAACAGCGCACCATCGCTGGCGAAATCGGTTCGTCGACCATGCCGCACAAGGTCAACCCGATCGACTTCGAAAACTCCGAGGGCAACCTGGGCATCGCCAACGCACTGTTCCAGCACCTGGCGAGCAAACTGCCAATTTCCCGCTGGCAGCGCGACCTGACCGACTCCACCGTGCTGCGCAACCTCGGTGTCGGCTTCGCCCACAGCGTGATCGCGTACGAAGCCAGCCTCAAAGGCATCAGCAAACTGGAGCTCAACGAGCAAAAGATTGCCGCCGACCTGGACGCTTGCTGGGAAGTATTGGCCGAGCCGATCCAGACCGTGATGCGTCGCTACAACATCGAAAACCCGTACGAGAAGCTCAAAGAGCTGACGCGCGGCAAGGGCATCAGCCCTGAAGCACTGCAAACTTTCATCGACGGCCTGGACATGCCAGCCGCCGCCAAGGCTGAGCTGAAACTGCTCACCCCGGCCAACTACATCGGCAACGCTGTAGCACAAGCCAAACGCATCTGATCGACCGCTCTACCCGCTTGAGACGCCCGGCGCCGCCGGGCGTTTTTATTCCCGTCTGAAAAGTGCATTTTTTCAATAGGTTACACATGAATCCTGACATTCCTCTTCAACTTCTGGGCGGCATCACGGCACGGGAATTCCTGCGCGACTACTGGCAGAAAAAACCCCTGCTGATCCGTCAGGCGATTCCTGATTTCGAAAGCCCGATCGACGCCGACGAACTCGCCGGCCTGGCGCTGGAAGAAGAAGTCGAATCGCGCCTGGTGATCGAGCACGGTGAGCGCCCTTGGGAATTGCGCCGCGGCCCGTTCGCCGAAGACGAATTCAGCAAACTGCCGGAACGCGAATGGACCCTGCTGGTGCAAGCCGTCGACCAATTCGTGCCGGAAGTCGCAGAACTGCTGGAAAACTTCCGCTTCCTGCCGAGCTGGCGCGTCGACGACGTGATGATCAGCTTCGCCGCCCCAGGTGGCAGCGTCGGCCCGCACTTCGATAACTACGACGTGTTCCTGCTGCAAGGCCACGGCAAGCGCAACTGGAAAATCGGCCAGATGTGCGATACCGAGAGCCCGCTGCTGCAGCACGCGGACCTGCGCATCCTCGCCGAATTCGAAGCCACCGATGAGTGGGTACTGGAACCGGGCGACATGCTCTACCTGCCGCCGCGCCTGGCTCACTGTGGCGTGGCTGTCGACGACTGCATGACCTACTCGGTCGGTTTCCGCGCCCCGAGCGCCGCTGAAGTGCTGACCCACTTCACCGACTTCCTCAGCCAGTTCCTGTCGGACGAAGAGCGCTACACCGACGCCGACGCCCTGCCGGCGGTCGATCCTCATCAGATCCAGCACGATGCCCTTGATCGCCTCAAAAGCCTGCTGGCCGAGCACATGAGCGACGAGCGCCTGCTGCTGACCTGGTTCGGCCAGTTCATGACCGAGCCGCGCTACCCGGAACTGGTGGTCGGCCCGGAAGAAGTCGAAGAGCAAGACTTCCTCAGCGCTCTCGAAGAAGGTGCCGTGCTGATCCGCAACCCGAGTGCGCGTCTGGCCTGGTCGGAAGTCGACGACGACCTGCTGCTGTTCGCCAGCGGCCAGAGTCGTTACCTGCCGGGCAAGCTGCGCGAGCTGCTGAAAATGATCTGCGCCGCCGACGCCCTACATGTCGATAACCTCGGCCCATGGCTGAGCGACGAAGACGGCCGTGGCCTGCTGTGTGAACTGGTCAAGCAGGGCAGCCTGGGGTTTGCCGATGAATAAGATTCACGTACGTGTCGCAGACTGGCAAAAGGACAACGCCGAGATCCGGCGCATTCGTGAGGCAGTATTCGTCGCCGAGCAATCCGTTCCTCCTGAACTGGAATGGGATGCCGATGACGCCACGGCGGTGCATTTCCTGGCCTTCGAAGGCGACTTTCCGATCGGCACCGCCCGCCTGTTGCCCGATGGCCACATCGGCCGGGTATCGGTGCTCAAAGACTGGCGCGGCATGAAGGTTGGCGATGCGCTGATGCAAGCGGTGATCGGTGAAGCCGAGAAGCGCGGACTGAAGCAGCAGATGCTGAGCGCGCAAGTGCAAGCCACGGCGTTCTATGAGCGCCTGGGCTTCAACATGGTCAGTGAGGAATTCCTGGAAGCCGGGATTCCGCATGTGGACATGGTGCGTCACTCGACTTGATTCCCTGTGGCGAGGGGGCTTGCCCCCGTTGGGCTGCGCAGCAGCCCTGATAATTTTGGGGCCGCTTCGCGCCCCAGCGGGAGCAAGCTCCCTCGCCACAAAAGCCATCAAGAACTCCACAAAACGCCCCGCCATTCTCGGATGCCGGGGCGTTTTGCTGTCTGTGATTCAACTCGCACCACGCCGGGCCGACAAACTGGCAATATCAAACCTTTGATTTGCGGAGAAACGGACATGTCCCTACGCACCCTGCTCACCACGCTGCTGCTGACCTGCAGTTTTTCGGTCATGGCCGCCACCGAGATCGTGCCCCTGAATTACCGCACCAGCGCCGACCTGCTGCCAGTAGCGCAGAACTTCATCGGCAAGGACGGCAAGGTCAGCGCCTACGGCAACCAGCTGATCGTCAACGCCGAGCCCGACAAGATCGATGAACTCAAGACCTTCCTCGCGCAACTCGACACCGCCCCCAAACGCTTACTGATCACCGTCGACACCAACGAAAACAACTTTCAGGGCGATCAGGGCTACTCGGTCAACGGTGCCGCACCGAATCAAACCCGCATCATCAATCGCAGCACCGACAGCCGTGAAGGCGGTATCCAGCAGATTCAGGCCAGCGAAGGCGCACCGGCGCTAATCCAGGTCGGCCAAAGCGTGCCGCTCACCAGCACTCAGACTGACGGCTATGGCGACCTGCGCAGCCAGACCGAATACCGCAATGTCACCCAGGGTTTCTACGTCACCGCCAGCGTCACCGGCAACATCGTTCACCTGGCTATCAGTACCAACCGTGACCGGATGAGCCAGGAACGTCCCGATGTAGTGAACGTGCAAAGTACCGACACAACTGTCAGCGGCCGACTGGGCGAGTGGATCACCCTGGCCGGCGTGAATCGTCAGACTCAGGCCGACAAACAGGGCCTGATCCGCAGCTACTCGACTCAAGGCCGGGATGACATGACTTTGCGGGTGAAAGTCGACACCTTGGACTAAAGCACCAAAAACTGACTGATTAGTCGTATTAGACCAAAGATGTAGTGCTTGAAAAAAAGCACTACAAAACGTTTGACGAGCCAAAAAAGCAAAGGCATGATGGCCTCGCTCCCGCTAATCAGAGGCCCTGGCAAGGGCTTTCGAGTCGCTGTTCGCACCCTACCCCGCGAGCCGATTCGTGTCTGTACCGCCCACAAGGTGTGTTTGACGAGGTTGCCGACTGGAACGAAGTTGTCCCGAGGGACGGAAGCGTAATTAGGTAACCCGGCTCCACACTGAAGTTCGCACCAAGGCCCACGACGCCCGAATGCGCTCGCCAGTTCGCCCTTACCTGCTCACTTCCCCTCGAGCCCATCGTTCATCCCGTCGCCATCCCCGCCGAACCCGACTTGACCGCCTAAGCTTCTGGTCAGCGAGCAGCCATGTACGCCCCCAACTGAATGAGCGTATTTGGCACGCAGGAATTGTTCACCCAGAACCATTTTCGATTAAAGACGCGACGAGGTTTATCTCCATGGCACTGACACGCGAACAGCAAATTGCAGCCCTCGAAAAAGACTGGGCTGAAAACCCACGCTGGAAAGGCGTGAAGCGCAATTACTCCGCTGCTGACGTCGTCCGTCTGCGTGGCTCGGTTCAACCTGAGCACACCTTTGCAAAAATGGGCGCCGAGAAGCTCTGGAACCTGGTGACCCAGGGCGCCAAGCCGTCCTTCCGTCCTGAGAAAGATTTCGTCAACTGCATGGGCGCCCTGACCGGTGGCCAGGCGGTACAGCAAGTCAAGGCCGGCATCCAGGCGATCTACCTGTCGGGCTGGCAAGTGGCTGCGGATAACAACTCCGCCGAATCGATGTACCCGGACCAGTCGCTGTACCCGGTGGATTCGGTTCCAACCGTGGTCAAGCGCATCAACAACTCGTTCCGTCGCGCTGACCAGATTCAGTGGAAAGCCGGCAAGAACCCGGGCGACGAAGGCTACATCGACTACTTCGCCCCGATCGTGGCTGACGCTGAAGCCGGTTTCGGCGGCGTGCTGAACGCTTACGAGCTGATGAAAAGCATGATCGAAGCAGGCGCCGCCGGCGTTCACTTCGAAGACCAACTGGCCTCCGTGAAAAAATGCGGCCACATGGGCGGCAAGGTACTGGTTCCGACCCAGGAAGCCGTGCAGAAGCTGACCGCTGCTCGCCTGGCAGCCGACGTCGCCGGTGTACCGACCATTATCCTGGCCCGTACCGACGCCAACGCTGCTGACCTGCTGACGTCCGACTGCGACCCGTACGACCAGCCATTCGTGACCGGCACCCGTACCCCGGAAGGCTTCTACAAGGTTCGCGCCGGTCTCGACCAGGCCATCGCTCGCGGCCTGGCCTACGCGCCGTACGCCGACCTGATCTGGTGCGAAACCGCCAAGCCGGATCTGGACGAAGCCCGTCGCTTCGCCGAAGCGATCAAAAAGGAATACCCGGACCAACTGCTGTCGTACAACTGCTCGCCTTCCTTCAACTGGAAGAAAAACCTGGACGACGCGACCATCGCCAAGTTCCAGCGCGAACTGTCCGCCATGGGCTACAAGCACCAGTTCATCACCCTGGCCGGCATTCACAACATGTGGCACAGCATGTTCAACCTGGCGCACGACTACGCCCGCAACGACATGACTGCCTACGTGAAGCTGCAAGAGCAAGAGTTCGCTGACGCCGCCAAGGGCTACACCTTCGTGGCTCACCAGCAGGAAGTGGGCACCGGCTACTTCGACGACATGACCACCGTGATCCAGGGTGGCACGTCTTCGGTAACCGCACTGACCGGCTCGACCGAAGAAGAACAGTTCCACTGATCTGCTTCGCTTAAACAAACGGCCCTTGCGGACCGAATAAAAAGCTAACCGCAAAGCCGCTCATCTGACGCCCCGACTGGTTCGGGGCGTTTTTTTGCCTGGGATTCCCCTCCTCTCACTCCTACAGGATCGAGCGCAGGGAAAAACCTTGATCCAGAGCAGTTTCACGATCAGGAAAACAAGGTAAAACCACCCCGCGCGCTACTTGCAGTAACGCGCATATAAGACAACTTCCCGTACCGCTGCTCGCTAAACAGTTTGAAAACCATACCAAATAACATTGATTATCATTTAGCGACAACTATGTTCGTTACATTCCCTACAAAACATATTTGACAAAACCCCCGCTAATGCCCGAACCGTATGGGCTACAGGGCTTTGGAGATGCGCCATGTCCTTATTCCAATAAATAATTTCGCTATAGGAATTTTACTTGCAGGGTGTTTAGCCATAAAATCAGCGGGATTGATTGCTGCGACATATCGTCACTGCCTTATTTCTTTATCAAGCTCAGAGACCTTTGCTCTCTGTTAAGGATTACCAGCATGCCCGAAGCGACCGGACTCATGGCCCACAACTGGGGCTTTGCCATTTTCCTTCTGGGTGTCGGCGGCCTTTGCGCCTTCATGCTCGGCGTCTCCAGCCTCCTCGGGTCAAAAGCCTGGGGCCGCAGCAAAAACGAACCGTTCGAGTCCGGCATGCTACCTACAGGTGGCGCCCGCTTGCGGCTCTCAGCCAAATTCTATCTGGTCGCGATGCTCTTCGTGATCTTCGATATCGAAGCCCTCTTTCTCTTTGCCTGGTCTGTGTCCGTCCGCGAAAGCGGCTGGACCGGATTCGTCGAAGCTCTCGTTTTCATAGCAATTCTGTTGGCAGGTCTTGTCTACCTATTTCGAGTGGGCGCCCTTGACTGGGCTCCGGCAGCTCGTCTTAAGCGGCAAGCGAAGCTGAAACAATGAGGCTTTGGCAATGCAATACAATCTCACCAGGATCGACCCCGATGCTCCTAACGAGCAGTATCCGATTGGCCAACGGGAAACCGTTTCCGATCCGTTAGAAGATCAAGTTCACAAAAACATTTTCATGGGCAAGCTCGAAGACGTGCTCAACGGCACGATCAACTGGGGGCGCAAGAACTCCCTGTGGCCGTATAACTTCGGTCTTTCGTGCTGCTACGTGGAAATGACCACCGCCTTCACGGCGCCCCACGACATCGCGCGCTTTGGCGCCGAGGTAATCCGGGCATCGCCGCGTCAGGCGGATTTCATGGTTATCGCCGGTACCTGCTTCATCAAGATGGCGCCGATCATTCAGCGTCTCTACGAGCAGATGCTCGAACCTAAATGGGTCATTTCCATGGGTTCGTGCGCCAACTCCGGTGGCATGTACGACATCTACTCCGTCGTTCAAGGGGTGGACAAGTTCCTGCCCGTGGACGTCTACGTGCCTGGCTGCCCACCCCGCCCTGAAGCTTTTCTGCAAGGCTTGATGCTGTTGCAGGAGTCGATTGGCCAGGAGCGTCGCCCACTTTCCTGGGTCGTTGGCGATCAAGGCGTTTACCGCGCCGAGATGCCTTCGCAAAAGGAACAGCGCCGCGAACAGCGTATTCAGGTAACCAACCTGCGCAGCCCCGACGAAGTCTGATCCAGATCTGCTTCTTTTATAGAACGAGAAACTGGCTTCATTCTTTACGTTGACCGAAAGCGATAAATAACCATGACTGCAGGCAGTGCTCTGTACATCCCGCCTTATAAGGCAGACGACCAGGATGTGGTCGTCGAACTGAACAACCGTTTTGGCCCAGAGGCGTTCACCGCCCAGCCTACCCGCACCGGCATGCCGGTGCTTTGGGTTGCCCGTGCCAAACTCGTCGAAGTCCTGACTTTCCTGCGCAACCTGCCCAAGCCGTACGTCATGCTCTATGACCTGCACGGCGTGGACGAGCGTCTGCGCACCAAGCGTCAAGGGCTGCCAAACGGCGTCGACTTCACTGTGTTCTATCACTTGATGTCGATCGAACGTAATAGTGACGTAATGATCAAGGTTGCCTTGTCCGAGAGCGACCTCAACCTGCCGAGCGTCACCAGCATCTGGCCGAACGCCAACTGGTACGAGCGTGAAGTGTGGGACATGTACGGCATTCACTTTGCCGGCCACCCGCACCTGAGCCGCATCATGATGCCGCCGACCTGGGAAGGTCACCCGCTGCGCAAGGACTTCCCGGCCCGTGCCACCGAGTTCGATCCGTTCAGCCTGACCCTGGCCAAGCAACAGCTTGAGGAAGAAGCCGCGCGCTTCAAGCCTGAAGACTGGGGCATGAAGCGTTCCGGCCCGAACGAGGACTACATGTTCCTCAACCTGGGTCCGAACCACCCTTCGGCCCACGGTGCGTTCCGTATCATCCTGCAGCTGGACGGTGAAGAGATCGTCGACTGCGTGCCAGACGTCGGCTACCACCACCGTGGTGCCGAGAAGATGGCCGAGCGTCAGTCCTGGCACAGCTTCATTCCGTACACCGACCGTATCGACTACCTCGGCGGCGTAATGAACAACCTGCCGTACGTGCTCTCGGTCGAGAAGCTGGCCGGCATCAAGGTGCCCGAGAAGGTCGATGTCATCCGCATCATGATGGCCGAGTTCTTCCGGATCACCAGCCACCTGCTGTTCCTGGGGACTTACATCCAGGACGTCGGCGCGATGACTCCGGTGTTCTTCACCTTCACCGACCGCCAGAAGGCGTACACGGTGATCGAAGCCATTACCGGTTTCCGCCTGCACCCGGCCTGGTACCGCATCGGTGGCGTCGCCCACGACCTGCCACGCGGCTGGGAAAAACTGGTCAAGGATTTCGTCGAGTGGATGCCAAAGCGTCTGGACGAATACCAGAAAGCCGCACTGGACAACAGCATCCTGCGTGGCCGGACCATCGGCGTCGCCGCCTACAACACCAAGGAAGCCCTGGAATGGGGCGTCACCGGTGCCGGCCTGCGTTCGACCGGTTGCAATTTCGACCTGCGTAAAGCTCGCCCCTACTCCGGCTACGAAAACTTCGAATTCGAAGTCCCGCTGGCGGCCAATGGCGATGCCTACGACCGTTGCATCGTTCGCGTCGAAGAAATGCGCCAGAGCATCAAGATCATCGAGCAGTGCCTGCGCAACATGCCGGAAGGCCCGTACAAGGCGGATCACCCGCTGACCACGCCGCCGCCTAAAGAGCGCACGCTGCAGCACATCGAGACCCTGATCACGCACTTCCTGCAAGTTTCGTGGGGCCCGGTCATGCCGGCCAACGAATCCTTCCAGATGATCGAAGCGACCAAGGGCATCAACAGTTATTACCTGACGAGCGATGGCGGCACCATGAGCTACCGCACCCGGATTCGTACCCCAAGCTTCCCGCACTTGCAGCAGATCCCTTCGGTGATCAAAGGCAGCATGGTCGCGGACTTGATCGCGTACCTGGGTAGTATCGATTTCGTTATGGCCGACGTGGACCGTTAAGCATGAACAGCACGCTTATCCTGACAGACCGTTTCGCCCTCAGCGAAACCGAGCGCTCGGCCATCGAGCACGAGCTGCATCACTACGAAGACCCGCGCGCGGCGTCGATCGAAGCCCTGAAGATCGTTCAGAAGGAACGTGGCTGGGTGCCTGACGGCGCGCTCTACGCCATCGGCGAAATCCTCGGCATCCCGGCAAGCGACGTTGAAGGGGTGGCTACTTTCTACAGCCAGATCTTCCGTCAGCCAGTCGGCCGTCACATCATCCGCGTCTGCGACAGCATGGTCTGCTACATCGGCGGCCATGAGTCGGTGGTCAGCGAAATCCAGAGCAAGCTGGGCATCGGCCTGGGCCAGACCACCGCCGACGGTCGCTTCACCCTGCTGCCGGTCTGCTGCCTCGGTAACTGTGACAAGGCGCCGGCGTTGATGATCGACGACGACACATTCGGTGATGTACAGCCTGCCGGCGTTGCCAAATTGCTCGAGGGCTACGTATGACCCTGACTTCCTTTGGTCCAGCCAACCGCATCAAGCGTTCGGCCGAGACTCACCCGCTCACCTGGCGCCTGCGTGACGACGGCGAAGCCGTATGGCTCGACGAGTACCAGGCCAAGAACGGTTACGCCGCTGCACGCAAGGCCTTCGCCGACATGGCCCAGGACGACATCGTCCAGACCGTGAAAGACTCCGGCCTCAAGGGCCGCGGCGGTGCAGGCTTCCCCACGGGCGTGAAGTGGGGCCTGATGCCCAAGGACGAATCCATCAACATCCGCTACCTGCTGTGCAACGCGGATGAAATGGAGCCGAACACCTGGAAAGACCGCATGCTGATGGAGCAACTGCCCCATCTGCTGATCGAAGGCATGCTGATCAGTGCTCGCGCGCTGAAAACCTACCGTGGCTACATCTTCCTGCGTGGCGAGTACACCACCGCCGCCAAGCACCTGAACCGTGCCGTGGAAGAAGCCAAGGCAGCAGGCCTGCTGGGCAAGAACATCCTGGGCAGCGGCTTCGATTTCGAGCTGTTCGTCCACACCGGCGCCGGGCGTTACATCTGCGGTGAAGAAACCGCACTGATCAACTCCCTCGAAGGCCGCCGCGCCAACCCGCGCTCCAAGCCGCCCTTCCCTGCCGCCGTGGGCGTGTGGGGCAAGCCGACTTGCGTGAACAACGTCGAAACCCTGTGCAACGTGCCGGCGATCATTGCCGACGGCGTGGACTGGTACAAATCGTTGGCCCGTGAAGGCAGCGAAGACATGGGCACCAAGCTCATGGGCTTCTCCGGCAAGGTCAAGAACCCGGGCCTGTGGGAATTGCCGTTCGGCGTTACCGGTCGCGAGCTGTTCGAAGACTACGCCGGCGGCATGCGCGACGGTTACAAGCTCAAGTGCTGGCAGCCAGGCGGCGCCGGTACCGGTTTCCTGTTGCCGGAACACCTGGACGCACAAATGTACGCCGGCGGCATCGCCAAAGTGGGCACCCGTATGGGTACCGGCCTGGCCATGGCGGTGGACGACAGAGTCAACATGGTGTCCCTGCTGCGCAACATGGAAGAGTTCTTCGCCCGTGAATCGTGTGGTTTCTGCACCCCATGCCGTGACGGTCTGCCGTGGAGCGTCAAGCTGCTGCGCGCGATCGAGAACGGTGAAGGGCAAGCCGGCGATATCGAGACCCTGCTGGGTCTGGTCGGTTTCCTCGGCCCAGGCAAGACCTTCTGTGCTCACGCACCGGGTGCCGTGGAGCCGTTGGGCAGTGCCATCAAATACTTCCGTCCAGAGTTCGAAGCCGGCATCGCGCCTACCCGCGCCGTCGTCCCGCCTCTGGCAAAGCCGATCGTAGTCGGCGCTTAACGCTTTAAAAAAGGCGAACGGTCCGTGCCGTTCGCCTTTCGTCCGATGACGCCTTTTGAGGCTGTTTGGATTTGGACGGATAACAAGATTCCATTAGCCACGCCCGCTGACACCGGGCCAACGAAGAACTTTGAACCATGGCCACTATCCACGTAGACGGCAAAGAGCTCGAAGTCGATGGGGCAGACAACCTGTTACAGGCATGTCTGTCGCTAGGCCTCGATATCCCTTATTTCTGCTGGCACCCAGCCCTTGGCAGCGTTGGCGCTTGCCGCCAGTGCGCGGTCAAGCAGTACACCGACGAGAACGACAAGCGTGGTCGGATTGTCATGTCCTGCATGACCCCCGCCACCGACGGCAGCTGGATCTCCATCGACGACGAAGAAGCGAAAGTGTTTCGCGCCAGCGTCGTTGAATGGCTGATGACCAACCACCCTCACGACTGCCCGGTCTGTGAGGAAGGCGGTCACTGCCACCTGCAAGACATGACGGTGATGACCGGCCACAACGAGCGCCGTTATCGCTTTACCAAGCGTACCCACCAGAACCAGCAACTGGGCCCGTTCATTTCCCACGAAATGAACCGCTGCATCGCTTGCTACCGTTGCGTGCGCTTCTATAAGGACTACGCCGGTGGCACCGATCTCGGTGTGTTTGGCGCCCACGACAACGTGTACTTCGGTCGCGTTGAAGACGGCACCCTGGAAAGCGAGTTCTCCGGCAACCTCACCGAGGTCTGCCCGACCGGTGTGTTCACCGACAAGACTCACTCCGAGCGCTACAACCGCAAATGGGACATGCAGTTCTCGCCGAGCATATGCCATGGCTGCTCCAGCGGTTGCAACATCTCCCCGGGCGAGCGTTACGGCGAACTGCGCCGCATCGAAAACCGCTTCAACGGTTCGGTGAACCAGTACTTCCTGTGCGACCGTGGCCGTTTCGGCTATGGCTATGTCAACCGCAAGGATCGCCCACGTCAGCCACTGCTGGCCAACGGCGCGAAACTGAGCCTGGACGAAGCACTGGATAAAGCCGCCGACCTGCTGCGCGGTCGCAACATCGTCGGTATCGGTTCGCCACGCGCCAGCCTCGAAAGCAACTACGCGCTGCTCGAACTGGTCGGCGCCGAGCACTTCTACTCCGGTATCGAAGCCTCGGAGCTGGAACGCATTCGTCTGGTCATGCAGGTGCTCAAAGACAGCCCGCTGCCGATCCCGAACATGCGCGACGTCGAAGACCACGATGCGATTTTCGTCCTCGGCGAAGACCTGACCCAGACCGCTGCGCGCATGGCCCTGGCCCTGCGTCAATCGGTCAAGGGCAAGGCCGAAGACATGGCCGACGCCATGCGCGTTCAGCCATGGCTCGACGCCGCGGTGAAGAACATCGGCCAGCACGAGCTGAACCCGCTGTTCATCGCCAGCCTGGCTGAAACCAAGCTCGACGACATCGCTGAAGAATGCGTTCACGCCGCACCAGACGACCTGGCCCGCATCGGTTTCGCCGTGGCTCACGCCCTCGACGCCAGCGCACCGGCCGTTGAAGGTCTGGACGCTGAAGCTCTGGCGCTGGCCAAGCGCATTGCCGACGCCCTGCTCGCCGCCAAGCGTCCGCTGATCATTGCCGGTACCTCGCTGGGTTCCAAGGCGCTGATCGAAGCGGCGGCAAACATCGCCAAAGCCCTGAAGCTGCGCGAGAAGAACGGTTCCATCAGCCTGATCGTGCCGGAGGCCAACAGCCTCGGCCTGGCCATGCTCGGCGGTAACTCGGTCGACGAAGCGCTGCAAGCGGTAATCGATGGCCGTGCCGACGCCATCGTCGTGCTGGAAAACGACCTGTACACCCGCACCGACAAATCCAAGGTCGATGCTGCCCTGAACGCCGCGAAAGTGGTGATCGTGGCGGACCATCAGAAGACCGCCACCAGCGATCGCGCGCACCTGGTACTGCCAGCGGCCAGCTTCGCTGAAGGCGACGGTACGCTGGTCAGCCAGGAAGGCCGCGCCCAGCGCTTCTTCCAGGTCTTCGACCCGACTTACCTCGACGCGAGCATTCTGGTTCACGAAGGCTGGCGCTGGCTGCACGCCCTGCGTTCGACCCTGCTGAACCAGCCGATCGACTGGACCCAACTGGACCACGTCACCGCTGCCGTTGCTGCAAGCACGCCGCAACTGGCGCGTATCGTCGATGCCGCACCGTCCGCCGCATTCCGGATCAAAGGCCTGAAACTGGCGCGCGAACCGCTGCGTTACTCCGGTCGTACCGCCATGCGCGCCGACATCAGCGTGCACGAACCGCGTACTTCCCAGGATAACGACACCGCGTTCTCGTTCTCCATGGAAGGTTACTCGGGCTCCGCCGAACCTCGCCAGCAAGTACCTTTCGCCTGGTCTCCGGGCTGGAACTCGCCGCAAGCCTGGAACAAGTTCCAGGACGAAGTCGGTGGTCACCTGCGCGCTGGCGACCCGGGCACTCGCCTGATCGAAAGCACCGGTGATTCGCTGAACTGGTTCGCCAGTGTTCCGCGTGCGTTCAACCCGGCGCCAGGCACCTGGCAGGTCGTACCGTTCTTCCACCTGTTCGGCAGCGAAGAAAACTCTTCCAAAGCCGCACCGGTGCAGGAACGCATCCCGGCCGCCTACGTGTCGCTGGCCAAGTCCGAAGCCGATCGCCTGGGTGTCAATGACGGTGCCCTGCTGAGCTTGAACGTTGCCGGCCAGACTTTGCGTCTGCCGCTGCGCATCAACGAAGAGCTGGGTGCCGGTCTGGTCGCATTGCCTGCAGGTATCGCCGGCATTCCACCAGCCATCTTTGGCAAATCCGTTGACGGTCTGCAGGAGGCAGCGCTATGACCTGGTTCACTCCTGAAGTGATCGACGTAATCATCGCGGTCCTCAAGGCCATCGTGATTCTGCTCGCCGTAGTGGTTTGCGGCGCGCTGCTGAGCTGGGTCGAGCGTCGTTTGCTCGCCCTCTGGCAGGACCGTTACGGTCCGAACCGCGTCGGCCCGTTTGGCGCGTTCCAGATTGCGGCCGACATGATCAAGATGTTCTTCAAGGAAGACTGGACTCCGCCGTTCGCCGACAAAGTGATCTTCACCCTGGCACCGGTCGTGGCCATGAGCGCCTTGCTGATTGCCTTCGCGATCATCCCGATCACCCCGACCTGGGGCGTGGCGGATATCAACATCGGCATCCTGTTCTTCTTCGCCATGGCGGGTCTTTCGGTCTACGCGGTGCTGTTCGCCGGCTGGTCGAGCAACAACAAGTTCGCCCTGTTGGGCAGCTTGCGGGCCTCGGCACAAACCGTGTCGTACGAAGTGTTCATGGGCCTGTCGCTGATGGGCATCGTGATCCAGGTTGGCTCGTTCAACATGCGCGACATCGTTGAATACCAAGCGCAGAACATGTGGTTCATCATTCCGCAGATCTTCGGTTTCCTGACATTCTTCATCGCTGGCGTCGCCGTGACTCACCGTCACCCGTTCGACCAGCCGGAAGCGGAACAGGAACTGGCCGATGGTTACCACATTGAATACGCCGGCATGAAATGGGGCATGTTCTTCGTGGGTGAGTACATCGGCATCGTGTTGATCTCGGCGCTGCTGGTCACGCTGTTCTTCGGTGGCTGGCACGGCCCGTTCGGCCTGCTGCCGCAGATCCCGTTCATCTGGTTCGCACTGAAAACCGCGTTCTTCATCATGTTCTTCATCCTGCTGCGCGCCTCGATTCCGCGCCCACGGTATGACCAAGTGATGGACTTCAGCTGGAAGTTCTGCCTGCCGCTGACCCTCGTCAACATGCTGGTGACCGCTGCGATCGTGTTGCTCAACACGCCCGCCGTCGCGGCTCAGTGAGGATAGAGAATCATGAAGTACATTTTTGACATCGTGCATGGCTTCTTCACCCAGCTTCGCAGCCTGGTGATGATCTTCGGCCACGCCTTCCGCAAGCGCGACACGCTGCAGTACCCGGAAGAACCCGTGTACCTGCCGCCGCGTTTCCGTGGCCGTATCGTCCTGACCCGCGACCCCGACGGCGAAGAGCGTTGTGTAGCCTGCAACCTGTGCGCCGTGGCGTGCCCGGTGGGTTGCATCTCGCTGCAGAAAGCTGAAACCGAAGACGGTCGCTGGTACCCGGACTTCTTCCGCATCAACTTCTCGCGCTGCATTTTCTGTGGCCTCTGCGAGGAAGCCTGCCCGACCACCGCGATCCAGCTGACACCGGATTTCGAAATGGCCGAGTTCAAGCGGCAGGACCTGGTTTACGAGAAAGAAGATCTGCTGATCTCCGGTCCCGGTAAAAACCCTGACTACAACTTCTATCGTGTTGCAGGTATGGCGATTGCCGGTAAGCCAAAAGGCGCCGCGCAGAATGAAGCCGAGCCGATCAACGTGAAGAGCTTGCTGCCTTAAGGAAGAACGATGGAATTCGCTTTCTATTTCGCATCGGGTATCGCTGTTGTGTCCACGCTTCGCGTGATCACCAACACCAACCCCGTGCACGCCCTGCTCTACCTGATCATTTCGCTGATCGCCGTGGCCATGACGTTCTTCGCCCTTGGCGCACCGTTTGCCGGTGTACTGGAAGTGATCGCCTACGCCGGCGCCATCATGGTGCTGTTCGTGTTCGTGGTGATGATGCTGAACCTGGGCCCGGCCTCGGTTCAGCAAGAGCGCGTCTGGCTCAAGCCCGGTATCTGGCTGGGCCCGGTCGTACTCGGCGGCCTGCTGCTGGCTGAACTGCTGTATGTGCTGTTCAGCCACTCCAGCGGCCAGGCCCTCGGCCACACCACCGTAGACGCCAAGGCCGTGGGCATCAGCCTGTTCGGTCCTTACCTGCTGGTGGTCGAACTCGCCTCGATGCTGCTGCTCGCCGCAGCCGTCACGGCGTTCCACTTGGGCCGCAACGAAGCCAAGGAGCAATGACGATGCCTGCTATCCCTTTGGAGCATGGTCTGGCGGTCGCCGGCATCCTGTTCTGCCTCGGTCTGGTCGGCCTGATGGTCCGGCGCAACATTCTCTTCGTGCTGATGAGCCTGGAGGTCATGATGAATGCCTCCGCACTGGCGTTCATCGTTGCCGGTAGCCGCTGGGCGCAGCCGGATGGACAGATCATGTTCATCCTGGTGATCAGCCTGGCAGCCGCCGAGGCCAGTATCGGCCTGGCGATTCTGTTGCAGCTGTATCGCCGCTTCCACACTCTCGATATCGACGCTGCCAGCGAGATGCGCGGATGAACCTTCTCTATCTGACTTTCCTGTTCCCCCTGATCGGTTTTGTGCTGCTGGCGTTCTCCCGGGGACGCCTCTCGGAAAACCTCTCGGCGCTGATCGGCGTCGGTTCCATCGGCTTGTCGGCGATCGTCGCGGCTTATGTGATCTGGCAATTCAACGTTGCACCGCCCGAGGGTGGCCACTACACCCTGGTGCTGTGGCAATGGATGGCGGTGGAAGGCTTCACGCCGAACTTCGCCCTGTACCTGGATGGTCTGTCCGTGACCATGCTCGGTGTGGTGGTGGGCGTGGGCTTCCTGATCCACCTGTTCGCGTCCTGGTACATGCGCGGTGAAGCCGGTTACTCGCGCTTCTTCGCCTACACCAACCTGTTTATCGCCAGCATGCTGTTCCTGGTCCTGGCCGATAACCTGTTGTTCGTGTACTTCGGCTGGGAAGGCGTGGGCCTATGCTCGTACCTGTTGATCGGTTTCTACTACAGCAACCGCAACAACGGTAACGCAGCACTCAAAGCCTTCATCGTGACCCGCGTCGGTGACGTGTTCATGGCCATCGGCCTGTTCATCCTGTTCCAGCAACTGGGCACGCTGAATATCCAGGAACTGCTGGTCAAGGCGCCTGAGCACTTCAAGGCCGGCGACTTCTGGATCGTTCTGGCGACCCTGATGCTGCTGGGTGGCGCTGTCGGTAAATCCGCGCAACTGCCGCTGCAAACCTGGCTGGCGGATGCGATGGCCGGCCCTACTCCGGTTTCGGCACTGATCCACGCCGCGACCATGGTAACCGCCGGTGTCTACCTGATCGCCCGTACCCACGGCCTGTTCGCACTGGCGCCGGATATCCTGCACCTGGTAGGTGTCGTGGGTGGCGTGACGCTGGTGCTGGCAGGTTTTGCCGCGCTGGTTCAGACCGACATCAAACGCATCCTCGCCTACTCGACCATGAGCCAGATCGGCTACATGTTCCTGGCCCTGGGCGTCGGTGCATGGGATGGCGCGATCTTCCACCTGATGACCCACGCCTTCTTCAAGGCGCTGCTGTTCCTTGCATCCGGTGCGGTGATCGTTGCCTGCCACCACGAGCAGAACATCTTCAAGATGGGCGGCCTGTGGAAGAAACTGCCACTGGCCTACACCAGCTTCATCGTCGGCGGCGCGGCCCTGGCGGCCCTGCCTCTGGTGACCGCGGGCTTCTACTCCAAGGATGAAATCCTCTGGGAAGCGTTCGCCAGCGGTAACGAAGGCCTGCTGTATGCCGGTCTGGTCGGTGCCTTCATGACCTCGCTGTACACCTTCCGCCTGATCTTCATCACGTTCCACGGTGAAGCGAAGACCGAAGCCCATGCCGGTCACGGCGTTGCTCACTGGCTGCCGCTGTCGGTGCTGATCGTACTGTCGACGTTCGTCGGCGCGATGATCGTTCCACCGCTGCACGGTGTGTTGCCGGAAAGCGTCGGCCATGCCGGTGGCGAAGCCAAGCACAGCCTGGAAATCGCTTCGGGCGCCATCGCCCTGTCCGGTATCCTGCTGGCCGCGCTGCTGTTCCTGGGCAAGCGTCGCTTCGTCACGGCCATCGCCAACAGCGGCATCGGCCGCTTCCTTTCGGCCTGGTGGTTCGCTGCCTGGGGCTTCGACTGGATCTACGACAAACTGTTCGTCAAGCCATACCTTGCGATCAGCCACATTCTGCGCAAAGACCCGCTCGACCAGACCATCGGTCTGATCCCGCGTATGGCCAAAGGCGGTCACACCGCCCTGAGCCGCACCGAGACCGGTCAATTGCGTTGGTATGCCGCCTCGATGGCTGCTGGTGCCGTGCTGGTAATCGGCGCCGTCGTGCTGGTAGCGGTCTGACTATGAACCTTGCGAACTTGCGAAAGGAAACGAGCCCGTCATGATTCTGCCATGGCTAATCCTGATCCCCTTCATCGGCGGCCTGCTGTGCTGGATGGGTGAGCGCTTCGGCGCCACCCTCCCCCGCTGGATTGCGCTGATCACCATGTCCCTGCTGCTCTCCCTCGGCCTCTGGCTGTGGGCCAACGGTGACTATTCATTTGCACCAAAACCTGGCGCCGATCCGACCTGGGCGCTTGAGTTCAAACACGTCTGGATCCAGCGCTTCGGCATCAACGTGCACCTGGCCCTCGACGGCCTGTCGCTGTTGATGATCCTGCTGACCGGCCTGCTGGGTGTCCTCTCGGTACTCTGCTCCTGGAAAGAGATTCAGCGTCACGTGGGCTTCTTCCACCTGAACCTGATGTGGATCCTGGGCGGTGTCGTTGGCGTGTTCCTCGCCCTCGACCTGTTCATGTTCTTCTTCTTCTGGGAAATGATGCTGGTGCCGATGTACTTCCTCATCGCGCTCTGGGGTCACAGTTCTTCGGACGGCAAGAAAACCCGGATCTACGCGGCGACCAAGTTCTTCATCTTCACTCAGGCTTCCGGCCTGATCATGTTGGTGGCGATCCTGGGCCTGGTACTGGTCAACTTCAACGACACCGGCGTGATTACCTTCAACTACGCCGATCTGTTGAAAACCAAGATGTCGCAGACCACCGAGTACATCCTGATGCTCGGCTTCTTCATCGCCTTCGCGGTCAAGCTGCCCGTCGTACCGTTCCACTCCTGGTTGCCTGACGCTCACGCCCAGGCACCGACCGCGGGCTCCGTGGACCTGGCCGGTATCTTGCTGAAGACTGCTGCGTACGGCCTGCTGCGTTTCGCCCTGCCACTGTTCCCGAATGCCTCGGCCGAGTTCGCGCCGTTCGCCATGACCCTGGGTCTGATCGGAATCTTCTACGGTGCGTTCCTGGCCTTTGCGCAAACCGACATCAAGCGTCTGATTGCCTTCTCGTCCGTTTCCCACATGGGCTTCGTGTTGATCGGCATCTACTCCGGCAGCCAACTGGCACTGCAGGGCGCGGTCATGCAGATGCTGGCTCACGGTCTGTCGGCCGCGGCACTCTTTATCCTCTCCGGTCAGCTGTACGAGCGCACCCACACCCGCGATATGCGCGAGATGGGTGGCCTGTGGTCGAAGATTGCCTACCTGCCAGCCCTCAGCCTGTTCTTCGCAGCGGCGTCGCTGGGCCTGCCGGCGACCGGTAACTTCGTCGGTGAGTTCCTGATCCTGATCGGCACCTTCGCCAGCGCGCCATGGGTCACCGTGATCGCCACGTCCGGCCTGGTATTCGGTTCGGTCTACTCGCTGATCATGATCCACCGCGCCTACTTCGGCCCGTCGAAATCCGACGCGGTGCTGCATGGCATGGACGGTCGCGAACTGATCATGGTGGTTGGGCTTGCGGCACTGCTGCTTTACATCGGCGTGTACCCGCAACCGTTCCTCGATACCTCTGCCGCGACGATGCATGGCGTGCAGCAGTGGCTCGGCTCCGCCTTCACTCAACTCGCTTCGGCCCGGTAAGAGCGCTATGGAATTCACGACTCAACACTTTATCGCGCTTGCGCCGTTGTTGATCACCAGCGCCACGATCATCGTGGTGATGCTGGCTATCGCGTGGCGCCGCAACCACTCGCAAACCTTCCTGCTGTCGGTGGCAGGTCTTAACCTGGCCTTGCTGTCGATCCTGCCAGCCCTGAAAGTCGCGCCATTGGCCGTGACCCCGTTGCTGCAGATCGACACCTTCGCCTGCCTGTACATGGCGCTGATCCTGGTCGCCACCCTCGCCTGTGTGACCCTCGCCCACGCCTACCTGGGCGATGGTGGTACGGGCTACCCGGGCAACCGTGAAGAACTTTACCTGCTGATCCTGATGTCCGCCGCCGGTGGCCTGGTGTTGGTCAGCGCGCAGCACCTGGCCGGTTTGTTCGTCGGTCTGGAACTGCTCTCGGTACCGGTCTACGGTCTGGTGGCTTACGCCTTCTTCAACAAGCGTTCGCTGGAAGCCGGCATCAAGTACATGGTGCTGTCGGCCGCCGGTTCCGCGTTCCTGTTGTTCGGCATGGCCCTGCTCTACGCCGAAGCCGGCAGCCTGAGCTTCAACGGCATCGGTCAGGCCCTGGCGGCCACCGGCCTGCCTAGCCCGATCGCGCAACTGGGCCTGGGCATGATGCTGATCGGCCTGGCGTTCAAACTGTCGCTGGTACCGTTCCACCTCTGGACCCCGGACGTTTACGAAGGGGCTCCGGCACCGGTGGCAGCGTTCCTGGCCACGGCCTCCAAAGTGGCTGTGTTCGCGGTGATGGTGCGTCTGTTCCAGATCTCGCCAGCGGCGAGCAGTGGCGTGCTGAGCAACGTGCTGACCGTCATCGCCATCGCGTCGATCCTGTTCGGTAACCTGCTGGCACTGACCCAGAGCAACCTCAAGCGTCTGCTGGGTTACTCGTCCATCGCACACTTCGGTTACCTGCTGATCGCCCTGGTGGCGAGCAAGGGCCTGGCCGTGGAAGCCATCGGCGTGTACCTGGTCACCTACGTGATCACCAGCCTCGGCGCGTTCGGTGTGATCACCCTGATGTCCTCGCCGTACAGCGGCCGTGACGCGGATGCCCTGTACGAATACCGTGGCCTGTTCTGGCGCCGTCCGTACCTGACCGCCGTCCTGACCGTGATGATGCTGTCCCTGGCCGGTATCCCGCTGACTGCGGGCTTCATCGGCAAGTTCTACATCATCGCCACCGGCGTCGAATCGCACCAATGGTGGCTGGTCGGCTCCCTGGTACTGGGCAGCGCCATCGGCGTCTTCTACTACCTGCGTGTGATGGTCACCCTGTACCTGATGGAACCGAACCTGCGTCGCCACGATGCGCAACTGCACTGGGAACAACGTGCAGGCGGCGTGATGCTGCTGGCGATCGCCGTACTGGCGTTCTTCCTCGGCCTGTACCCACAACCGCTGCTGAACCTGGTTCAACAGTCGGGGTTGGCGGGTTGATCGCTTAAGCGATACTCGGTAGAAAACAGAAACGGCACCTTCGGGTGCCGTTTTTGCGTTTGTGGGATTCAACATCAAAAGATCGCAGCCTTCGGCAGCTCCTACATTGGGATGGCATACACCCTGTAGGAGCTGCCGAAGGCTGCGATCTTTTGCTTTTCAGCGCCCTCCTCTCTTTTAGGAAGTTACCTGCAAGACGCTGGGCAATAGCTGACATTCGGCGGGAGGCATTTACCGTTAAATTCGAAGATCAGCTATCAAGGGAGATCGCGAACCATGAAGCGAAATATTTTTTCGGATCTGATGGAAGGCCTCGAAGCCCTGGCCGATAAGCGCCAAGGCAAGGTCATGCTGCGGACCCACACATTAAAACTGCCAAAACGGGTACCAATCACTGCCGAGGAAGCACCCGCCCCTGAACCAACAACTCCGCCAATCGTTTCCCGCCACACCCACATGACGAAATTGTAATTCCCCCATCACCTTGGCGTTATCCGCAGCTTGCAACGATGTCACCCGGCGACCATGCCGGCGGGCCCTTGCCCGCCGAACAATAAAACCCACGCCGAAGCACGTTCCCGTTCTGCCGAACCCAAGGAGTGATTGATGGTTAACAATACAAAAATGTCGATAGCCGCTTTAGCGGTGGTTGTCGGCTCCGGGCCGTCCATGGTGTTGGCGGAAGAAAAACCCGAGGGGTTTATCGAGGGCAGCAGCCTGACGGTGCTCAACCGCAACTTATACTTCAATCGTGATCACCGTGACGGCCAGTCGAGTCCCACCGGCAATGGCTATTCCGAGGCCTGGGCTCACGCGGTCATCAGCAAGTTCGAATCCGGCTTTACCCAAGGCACCGTTGGATTCGGGGTCGATGCGTTTGCGATGATCGGCTTGAAACTCGATACCGGTGACGGGCGCAACGGTGGCCGTAGTTCTTTCGACGTGTTGCCGGTCGACAGCGATGGTCAGGCGCGGGATGAATACACCAAGGTCGGTGGCGCCGCCAAAGTTCGCGCCTTCGATACGGTGGTGAAGGTCGGCGATGTGTTCCCCGCCAACCCGGTGGTTGCGGCGGGTGACTCCCGACTGTTGCCGGAAAGCTTCCGGGGTGTCACGGCCACCAACACCAGCATCGAAGGTCTGTCGGTACAGGGCGGTCGCCTGCATGCGATGAGCCAGCCGGTGTCCAGCGACATGCGCGAAAACTTCGCGACCTTCTACGCCGGTCCAGTCAACTCACCGTGGATCGGCTATTTCGGTGGCGACTATGCACTGAACAAAAACCTCAGTTTCAGCCTGTATTCCAGTCGCCTCAAGGATGCCTGGAATCAGTATTACGCCGGCACCGCATGGACTTATCCGCTGTCGGATGACCTGTCGCTGTTCGGTGGCTTGAACTATTACAAGGCGGTCGACGAAGGCAAACAACTGCTCGGCGAGTTCGACAACAACATCTGGAGCGGCCGTGTCGGGGTGAAACTCGGCGCCCACTCCGTTGCCTTGTCGCACCAGCGCAACAATGGCAACGACGACTTCGATTACCTGCGCCAGTCCGACTCGATCTTCCTCGACAACTCCATCCAGTACAGCGACTTCAACTCGCCCAAGGAACGTTCCTGGATGGTGCGTTACGACCTCGATATGAGCAGCTATGGCGTGTCGGGTTTGTCGTTCATGACTCGTTACGCCCGCGGCACCGACGCCGATTACTCCAACGCCAACGCCGTTTACATGCGCCGCGATGCCGACGGCAACCCACTGACTGACCAGAAGCGCTGGGAGCGCGACATCGAAGTCAAATACGTGGTGCAGAGCGGCTCGCTGAAAGACATGTCTCTTCGTTTGCGCCAGGCCACCACCCGCGCCACGGCGTTTGAGTCGGATCTGGATGAAGTGCGGGTGATTGTCGAGTATCCGCTGGCGATTCTCTGACTTCACGGCTAATGCAAATTCACCTTTAGAAGCTCCTTGCTCCTTTGGTAAGAGGTGAATCTTTTGGCGTCCTTCGGGGCGCCTTTTTTATGCCCGTGAATTGAGCACTGCAGAAGCAGCCTTCGGCGACGCCTACAGGGTCGGCTTCTGTTTCGGGAGGGTTTGGTGTTGGCTTTTTCATGATTTCGGCATTCAGCGTGATGGTTAGAACTGACCCATTCGGTTCCACGCGAAAAGGAGGCAGCTGTACGCAGGTTGGAACCCGGGCCACTGAGCAAAACCCGACAGACTCGAAGTCTCCCGCGCACAGCCGCCATAACGGAGTGCACACATCAAGGTGCGCACGTCATGAAAGGCGCTTTTGCTTTCAGTGGAGCCGCGGGGTTCCAATTCCGATCACTGAATTGGCAGCGACAAACACAGGCTAGAGAGCGGACGTCCGACGGACAACCTGAAAACATTGTGGGAAGCCTCCCTACCTTCGCCATATCTGTTAAACATCCCGAATTGAAATACTCAACGTAGGTTGGAGGCCCTCTGTGCCCTCACCCGCCCTGTCGGCGGCAATCGCCTGCCACGGTGTATTTGATGGTATTGAGTTGGCCCTTTGAATCTTCATAGGTCATGGCAGTCGGCACCACGGAGCAGGCAACTTGCGGTCGCACAACGCTCACCACTTTGACCACATCCAACTTCATCCCGTATTCGTAATCTTTCACCACCGGCGCAGGTTTGCCCTGGTTGGCCGCGTATTGCTGCATGGCTTGGGCGTTGGCACTGAACGCCCTCTCAAACGTCCTGTCACCGCCGCCTTCTGCCAGCGCATTCAACGACATCGCCATCACACCGACGAACGCCATCAACTTAAAAACTTTCATATCCAGTACCTTCAAATCCAGGCTCAAAAAAAAGCCCACCATCGGCCTTCGATGACGGGCTAGTTCAGGTGCGACACGCTTACAAGTCTTTGGTCTTGTCGTCCTTTTTTTCATTCAACACGACGGGGTTACGCGCCTGTTCCTTGGCGACAAACGCCTCCACCGAACGGTCATTGGCCGCCATCATTTTCTCAAAGACTCTGTCGCCGCCACCTTCAGCCAAAACAACAGAAGACATCACCAACGCCGCTGCGAACGCACTCAGTTGTACAAATTTCATGCTTGATTCCTCGTTTAATTAACTAACGGGATCAAGGTAACAATCCGAACCTTTCGTGACGGTGGCGCGCAAATTACATATCCGTTATGTAACCTGAAAGGCACCTGTGGCGAGGGAGCTTGCTCCCGCTGGGTCGCGAAGCGGCCCCTCCTTCACAAAAAAAGAAGGGGCCTGCTACGCAGTCCAGCGGGAGCAAGCTCCCTCGCCACAGATAGTGGTATGCCTGAAACATTGGCTTATGAGGTGGGACTTCTCTCCTCTTCACCTCGGTGCGCGAGCTGATACAGCGCCGGCAAAATCAGCAGCGTCAGGATGGTCGAAGACAGAATCCCGCCGATCACCACCGTCGCCAACGGTCGCTGCACCTCGGCACCCGTGCCGGTCGCCAAAGCCATGGGAATGAAGCCCAGGGACGCGACCAGCGCCGTCATCAACACCGGGCGCAGACGCGTGAGCGCACCCTCATTGATTGCATCAGCGAGCGAACGCCCCTCCTCCCGCAAATTGCGGATAAACGCGATCATCACCAGACCGTTGAGCACCGCCACCCCCGACAGCGCAATGAAACCAACGCCCGCCGAGATCGACAGCGGAATGTCCCGCAGCCACAGCGCCATGACGCCCCCGGTCAACGCAAACGGAATCCCGGTGAACACCAGCAAGCCGTCCTTGAGGTTGTTGAACATCATGAACAGCAAGCCGAACACCAACAGCAAGGCCACCGGCACCACGATCTGCAAGCGTTTGGCCGCCGACTGCAACTGCTCGAACTGCCCGCCCCAGCCGGTCCAGTAACCCGCCGGCACCTGTACATCGCGCTCAATCACCTCACCGGCCTCTTTAACGAAGGAGCCAATATCGCGCCCACGCACGTTGGCGCTGACGATCACCAGCCGCTTGCCGTTTTCGCGGCTGACCTGATTCGGCCCGAGCACCAGATCAAGGCTGGCGACGTCCTTGAGGGCGATGAAGCCAATCTGATCAGCCGCGCCATTCAAAGGCGCCGGCACCGGAATCAACAGTGCCGACAAACCTTCGATGTCCTTGCGCATGGCATCGGACAGGCGCACCACCATGTCGAAACGCCGATCGCCTTCATACAGTGTCCCGGCCTGACGCCCGCCGACCGCCACCGCAATGGTGTCTTGCACGTCACCGACGTTGAGCCCGTACCGCGCCGCCTTGTCGCGGTCGATGTTGATGGTCAGCACCGGCAGGCCAGTGGTTTGCTCGACCTTGACCTCGGACGCGCCGTTGACCTTCTGCATGGCGGCAGCGATCTTCACCGCCGTGGCGTTGAGCACGTCCATGTCATCCCCGAACACCTTGACCGCCACATCGCTGCGCACGCCGGAGATCAGTTCGTTGAAGCGCAACTGGATCGGCTGCGACAGTTCATAGTTGCTGCCCGGCAGCGTCGCGGCGGCTTGTTGCAGTTCGGCCATCAGCGTTTCGCGGGACTTGCCCGGATCCGGCCACTGCGCCTTCGGCTTGAGCATCACGTAGCTGTCGGAGATGTTCGGCGGCATCGGGTCGGAGGCGATTTCGGCGGTACCGGTACGGGCGAACACACGCTCGACTTCGGGCACCTTGTTGAGGATCAAGGTCTCCAGACGCTGCTGCATGTCCACCGATTGTGTGAGGCTGGTGCCCGGCACGCGCAAGGCTTGCAGGGCAAAATCGCCCTCACTGAGGCTCGGCACAAACTCGCTGCCCATGCGGCTGGTGAGCACGCCGCTGAGCACAATCACAGCCAGCGCAGCCCCGACCGCCATGGCGCGATGGGACATCACCCACGCCAGCGCCGGCGCATAACCGCGACGCGCGCCGCGCATGACCACGCCCTCTTCTTCCTTGACCTTGCCGGTGACAAACAACGCGATGGCCGCCGGCACAAACGTCACCGACAACAGCATGGCGCCCAACAGCGCGATGACCACCGTAAAGGCCATCGGGTGGAACATTTTCCCTTCGACACCGCTCAGGGCGAAGATCGGCAGGTACACGACCATGATGATCAACTGGCCAAAAATCAGCGGCCGCCGCGCTTCTTTGGCCGCCGCGAATACTTCGTGGAAACGCTCGGAACGGCTCAGCAAACGCCCGTGATGCTGCTGCGCATGGGCCAGCCGTCGCAGGGTGTTTTCGACGATCACCACCGCGCCGTCGACGATGATGCCGAAGTCGAGGGCGCCGAGGCTCATCAAGTTGGCACTGACTTTGTTGGTGAACATGCCGGTGAAGGTGAACAGCATCGACAGCGGAATGACCATCGCGGTGATCAACGCCGCGCGGATGTTGCCCAGGAACAGGAACAGAATCGCGATGACCAGAATCGCCCCTTCCACCAGGTTCTTTTTCACCGTGGCGATGGCCTTGTCCACCAGGTGCGTGCGGTCATACACCGGCACCGCGATCACGCCTTTGGGCAGGGAACGATTGATCTGCTCAAGCCTGGTCGCCACTGCCTGGGAGACCGTCCGGCTGTTTTCGCCGATCAGCATGAACACCGTGCCCAGTACCACTTCGCGACCGTTTTCGGTGGCGGCACCGGTACGCAGTTCGCGGCCGATGTCTACCGTCGCGACGTTCTTGATCCGGATCGGCGTACCGTCGACATTGGCCATCACGATATTGGCGATGTCGTCAGTGCTCGCCACTTGCCCGGGCGCGCGAATCAGCAGCTGCTCGCCGCTGCGCTCGATGTAACCGGCGCCGACGTTGGCGTTGTTGCGCTCCAGCGCCGTGACCAGATCGGTGAGGGTCAGTTTGTAAGCCGCCAGCCGCTTCGGGTCGGGGGCGATCTGGTATTCCTTGGCGAATCCGCCGATGGTGTTGATCTCGGCCACACCGGGCACGTTGCGCAATTGCGGCTTGATGATCCAGTCCTGAATCACCCGCAAATCGGTTGGCGTGTAGGCGGTGCCGTCGTCCTTCAGCGCACCGTCCTGCGCCTCCACCGTCCACAGGAAAATCTCCCCGAGCCCGGTGGAAATCGGCCCCATCAGCGCTTCCGCGCCCTCGGGCAATTGCTCCCTGGCGATCTGCAAGCGCTCGTTGACCAATTGCCGGGCAAAGAACAGATCGGTGCCGTCCTTGAAGATCACCGTGACCTGCGACAGCCCCGAACGCGACAGCGAACGGGTCTGCTCCAGCGCCGGCAAACCGGCCATGGCGGTTTCAATCGGGAAGGTGATGCGCTGCTCGGTTTCCAGCGGCGAGAACCCGGCCGCGCCGGTGTTGATTTGCACCTGGACGTTGGTGATGTCCGGCACGGCGTCGATCGGCAGTTTTTGGTAACTGGCGACGCCGAGGCCGGCCATGAGGAGAACGGCGAGCAGCACGATGATGCGCTGCTCGATGGCAAACTGGATCAGGCGTTCGAACATGAGAACCTTCCGGTCGAGGTTGACGGATCAGTGGGAGCCTTCAATGAGAATGCTCGGCTGAGGCTTTGCCCAATTCCGATTTGAGGATGAAGCTGCCGGCACTGGCGACTTGCACGCCCGGTTCCAGCCCTTGGGTGACTTCCACCAGACCGGCCGCGCGACTGCCCAACTCCACCGCTTGCGCCTTGAAGCCGTCATCGGTGCGCACGAACACCGTGGGTTTGTCCTCGACGGTCTGGATCGAGGTTTCAGGTACGGCGACCCTGGCTTGGCGACTGTCGGTCGCCACCAGCGCGGTGACGAACAGGCCGGGGCGCCACGAGCCTTGCGGATTTTCCAGGGCCACGCGGACCGTTGCAGTGCGGGTCTGTTCACCGAGCAAACTGCCGACGTAGGCCACGGTGCCGGCGATTTCAGCATTGAGTTCCGGGGCGCTGACGGTGACCGGTTTGCCCACTTGTACCTTGGTCAGATCCTTGGGCGAAACGCCGAACGTCACCCACACCCGCGACAGGTCGGAGAGGGTAAAAGCCGCCGAGGTTTCATCGACCACCTCCCCCGGCGTCAGGTGTTTTTCCACCACCACACCGTCGAACGGCGCACGCAGTTCATAGCGATTGCCGCCGGTGGCGACCACGCTGCCGCTGAGCACACTGATTTTTTGCCGGGCATTGGTCAGGGCAATTTCGGCTTCTTCCAATGCCTGGCGTGCCTGAAGGAAATCCTGCTCGGCGGAGATCTTGTCCTGCCACAGTTTTTTCTCGCGTTCGTAGGTGGTGCGCGCCAAGGTCAGGCGCCGCTGCGCGGCAGCCTGTTCGCTGCGCTGATCAGAGATCTGCTGACTGGCGATCACCGCCAGCAACTGGCCCTTCTTCACCGACTGCCCGAGATTGACCGACACCGACTCGACCACGCCAGGGACGCGCGGCACCACGTGCGCGGTACGGTCTTCGTCAAAGCGCACTTCGCCGGGGAACGGCAAGCCGAGGCTGATGTTCTGCGCCCGCGCTTCGGCCAGTTGAATGCCCGCCGCTGCGATCTGTTCGGTGCTCAGCTCCAGGTGCCCTTCTTCTATATGTTCACCGTTGGCTGCTGCGCCTTCTTCAGCGTGACCGGCGTGTTCCGCCGATTCATCGGCGTGAGCGTCGATGGACGCATTGCCCGGCCACATCGAGCCAATACCAATGCCCAGCGCCAACGTCGCCGCAGCCACCACGATCAGTTTTTTTTCCATGGAAACTCCTCTGCGCCATGCCATCGCGCAGTGATTTGAAAGATGAAATTCAAGGGCTGACGGTGAGGTCGCCGAAGATGCGTTCGATGCGTACTCGCGCGTCCGTCGCCTCGCTGACGGCCTGGATGTATTGGCTGCGTGCGCTGATCAGGGTGCGCTGGGCGTCGAGCACATCGAGGAAGCCGAACTTGCCCATTTCGAAACCGCGTGTGGCGCTGTCGACCGCACTTTGCGCGGCGGGCAGGATGGTCTGGTTGAACGCTTCGACTTCGCCGTTGGCGGTCTGCCATTGCTCAAGGGCGGTCTGGATTTCCGTGCGTAAACGCAGTTCGGTGGCGTTGCGCAGATCCCGTGCCTGATCACTGCGCCGGGCAGCCGCCAGCACGTTGCCCTGATTACGGTTGAACAACGGAATCGGCATCGATAACCCGACCACGTTGACCCGTTCGCGCTCGGTTTCGCTGTATTGGCTGCCAATGCTCACGGTCAGGTCGGGAATGCGTTGCGACTTTTCCAGACCCAATGAGGCTTCGCGCTGATCGATCTGCAATTTGGCCAGACGCAGTTCGGCGGTCTCGTTCAGGCGCTCCAGCAATCGGCTCGCCGGTGGCACGGTGGGCACGCTTTGCGTGGCCGCTTGCACGGTGGTCGAGGCTGGCAACGGTGCGCCCATGACCTGCGCCAATTGCTGGTAGGCGTTGGCCCGATCGCGTTCGGCGCGGCTCAGTTCCAGGCGCACTTCGGAGAGTTGCACGTGCGCACGGGTGCCTTCGACTGGCGATGATTTGCCGGCCTCGATGCGTCCTTGGGCGACGCGCAAACCGTGTTCGGCCAGTTGCAGCGACTGGCGGGACAACTGCAAGCGTTGTTGCGCGGTCCGGGCGCTGTTGAACGCCTGAATCACATCGGCGCGCAAGGCATTGCGCTTGCGCTCCCACTCGATCCCGGCGGCGTCCTGCGCGAGGCTGGCGACGTCGATCCGTGCACCACGTTTGCCGCCCAGTTCGATCGGTTGGCTGAGCATCACCGTGGTGGTTCGCGAATCGCGCCGGGTGTCTTCGGCCTCCCACGACACTTCGGGGTTGGGGATCAGACCGGCCTGTTTGCGCTCACCCTCGGCGATGCCGATTTCCCACTGCGCAGCCGCCAGATCCGGGTTACCGGCGAATGCCGTTTGCAGGGCTTGATCGAGGGTCAGGGCCGATGCATGCACAAGCCCCGTGCCGGCCAGCCACACAACGCTGGCCGTCACTGTCCTCGCTGTTTTTTTCAGGCGTGCTCGCGCCGTCCGTTCTTTTAAACCGGGCAATGGAAGACTTCCTTTATTCAAGAATCTTTGATGCCGCCACGGTAGGGTTTTGAACTTATCGGCAAGGTGACTGGAACATTACAAATCCGTCATCCACGGCTTATGGAAGTTGTTTTGATCTAGGATGCGAAGTGCAAAAGGCGACATAGCAATACATGGAAACAAATACACGGTAGTTATCTGCCAAACAGCACTTGCCTGAATGTAGCGCATGGGCATTCGGGCTTGCCCGCTGCGACAGGCTGTCGCAGATGACCATACTCAGGGCTCAAGACTCAGCATTTCAGTTGACCCTGTAGCCACTACAGCCTTTACCTTGCACGCCATCACACAGGGAAACCGCCGTAGGAAACCAGCAACTCACAATCTCTAGTCGTTATTCAAATCCGTCCGGAAGCCCCTACAAAAACAACAACTTTCCTGGCCACCTTAATTAAATATCCATTAAATAAAAGTGGTGATAAATCATGCGAATCCTTGTCGTCGAGGACGAGCTTAAAGCTGCCGAATACTTGCATCAGGGACTGACGGAAAGTGGTTATATCGTTGACCACGCGGCCACTGGCGCCGATGGACTGCATCTGGCGCAACAACAGGCATACGACCTGGTGATCCTGGATGTGAACCTGCCGGAACTCGATGGCTGGGGCGTGCTGGAACAATTGCGTCGCACCCACTCCACCCGGGTGATGATGCTCACCGCCCGCGGGCGTCTGGCCGACAAGATTCGTGGTCTGGATCTGGGTGCCGACGATTATCTGGTCAAGCCATTCGAGTTTCCGGAATTGCTGGCGCGGGTGCGCACGCTGATGCGCCGCAGCGAAAACATCCCGGTGCCGCAGGTGCTCAAAGTCGCCGATCTGGAACTTGATCCGGGCCGTCACCGCGCCTTTCGCGGCGAGCAGCGCATCGACCTGACCACCAAGGAGTTCGCCCTGCTGCATCTGCTGATGCGCCAGTCCGGGGAGGTACTGACCCGCACCCAGATCATTTCGCTGGTGTGGGACATGAATTTCGACTGCGACACCAATGTGGTCGAAGTATCGATCCGGCGTTTGCGGGCGAAGATCGACGACCCGTTCGACAGCAAACTGATCCACACCCTGCGCGGTGTCGGCTATGTGCTGGAGGCGCGGGAATGAAGCCGGCCAGCCTGTCGATGCGCCTGGGCCTGACGGTGAGTATTCTCGGCGCGCTACTGGTGGTGTTCCTGGCGATCCTTGCCTACTTTGCCCTGACCCATGAGTTGAACGCGTTATCCAGAAACAGCCTGGCCCAGAAGGTGGAACAGGTGGAACACAGCCTGTCGCTGTACGCCGATGCCGCAGAAATTCGTTCGGCGCCGCACATTCTGCTCGATCAGGTCATGGGCCATGACAACCTCACCCTGACGATTTATGACCGCAGTAACTTGCGCACGCCGCTGTTGAAATCCGGCTCCGGCATGGCCGACCCGCGCCTTGAACGCAAGGCAGTGCTGGCCGCCGACGAACCACTGGCGTTCTCCGACGGCACCGACGATCAAGGCAAGCGCTACCTGACCGCTTCTCGGTTGGTCCGCATCAAGGACGGCACCCGCGTCCCGGTGCTGCTGTCGATGGACGATGCCCACAATCAGGCGTTGCTCAGCGCCTATCTGCGCTCGACGCTGATTGCTTTGCCGTTGCTGCTGATCTTCATCGGCCTCAGTGCCTGGGCCGCCGTACAGCGGGGGCTGATGCCGTTGCGCGAGTTTCGCAAAGTGGCGGCGATGGTCTCGACGCAAGACCTCGGCCATCGGCTGTCGGTGCTCGACATGCCCCAGGAACTCAGTGAACTGGCCCAGGGGATCAACGTCATGCTGGATCGCCTCGACAATGGTGTGCAGCAGCTGTCGCAGTTCTCCGATGACCTGGCCCATGAACTGCGCACGCCGATCAACAATCTGATGGGCAAGGCACAGGTGACGCTGTCCCGGGAACGCACGGCCGAGGCGTACAAAAACGTCTTGGTGTCCTGCACCGAAGAGCTGGAGCGTGTTGCGCGGATTGTCTCGGACATGCTGTTTCTGGCGCAGGCCAGTAACCCCGCAGCGCTCACATCTTTCGAGTCGGTCGCCCTGGAAGAAGAAGTCGAAAAAGTGGCCGACTTGTTTTCCTTGTCGGCGCAAGACAAGCGCATCAGCCTGAGCGTGACCGGCAGCGCGCGCGTGCTGGGCGACCGGCTGATGATTCAACGGGCGATCTCGAACCTGCTGTCCAACGCCCTGCGCCACTGTCCGGCCGGGCAAACGGTTTCGCTGCACATTGAGCAAGAGGCGACACAGGTTGCACTGGAAGTCAGCAACCCCGGCGCGGGCATCGAAGCGCAGCATCTGCCGCACCTGTTCGACCGCTTTTACCGGGTCGACAGCAGCCGCTCCCGCTCACAAGGCAGCACCGGACTGGGCCTGGCCATCGTGCGCTCGATCATGAGCCTGCATCAGGGGGTGGCACAGGTTAAAAGCTCGCCTGGGACGTTGACGGTGTTTCGATTGGGATTTCCCACCCCCGATGAATAGATGCCCAGTCATTCAACCTGCATTTTTTCTGAAACGCCTTCATACGCGATAGGAAAAATCGTCGCGCGAAGAACCCTGAAGAGCCACAAAAGTCAGTCATCACGATTTCGCACCTCCATGCAGCTGAAATTTCCGACAAGTGCATGCGTCGAAATCGTTGGGGCGGGTATGTCCCGCAATACCGTCCCATTCAACACCCGCCGATGCGTCACGAAAAAAATCGTCAAGCCGACAATTGATGTGTACGTATTTCAACACCCCTTGAATATGGTTTTTGAAACTTCCTGTCATTTTTGACCGAGCCAATACCTGCCTTATACATTTGCTCCGTGCTCGATACAGCACATCCAATGTCTAACAAAAAGAGAGTTTAATCATGGGTTATATGGGTAACTGGAACGCCAACAAAGTGATCGACCTTGAACAACAGGAAGCGCCTACGCCAGAGCAGGTTGAAGAACTGCAACTGACTGAGGCTGAACAGTCCGAACTGGAAGCCGTATAAAAAACGGGGGGCCGGCGCCCCCCGTTTCTCGAGGGAGCGAACAATGGGTTTCACACTTGCCGAACGAGAACTCACCCTGGAGCAAGCTGAACAGCGGATTCACGCTGAACTTGATAGCTTGGGCCTGCGTGTCGACACCCGCACACTGGGCCAGCAGATTGTCGCGGTCCATGCCTCTGCCAGCTCCAGCGATCACCACCACACCGCCAGGGGATCAGGTAAAGGCTACCCGCGCCACGCCCGTGTCGGTGCACTTTACGAAATGCTGGAACACTATTTAAGTGACCACTTGGATACATCCGACATTCACTATGTAGCCCCGCGCTATTTTTCCGACACATCACTATTTACCGACGACACAGCCCTGGCACTTATCGCCGAACAACCCAATGCCATAACAGCCTGCCGACAGTATACGGATGTTCTAAAGCGCACTTCATTTACATACCCGGTCGCTTTATGCACACCCGGTTATTCACGACGAACACTGATACAAGACACAACCAACTATGGCGCACTGCAACGTTATGCCAGTAATAGCGGAACCGCTATTGGCGCAACTTACAACGAGGCGATTTTGCATGCTGCCAATGAATGTATTGAGCGCGATGCGGTTTCGTTGTTCTTGCTGGAGCATTTCTACTACGAAAACCACGCGCCCCTGCGCCGCGTCGCACGCATGTCCGATCACGACGAGCTGGGTCGGCTGTGGCTGGACGCCGAAGCGGAAATCGGCGCCGAGATCGTCCTTGTCGACATCAGCACCGAATTCCTGCCGCGAACCTTTCTGGCCTTTTCAGCCGCGCCATGCACTCACCCACGAGTCTTCGGCACCGGTTGCTCGATCGATGCCAGGCATGGCGCATGGCGAGCACTTACCGAACTGGTTCAGTTACATCTTTGGTCCTCGGAGCCTGAACTGAGAGACTATCTGAGCAACGCTCAGCGGCATCTGACGGCCTTTCCTCGCCTGTTGCGCTGCCTGCGATTCGATCTGCATCCGCTGTTGAACCTGTGCGAGCAACAAACGGTAGTCTTGCCCGATGCTCGTGATGAACGACCATTGGCCGAGCAAATCGGCTTGCTGGCCGAAGACCTGCATCGGTATGGGCGCACGCTGGGCATTGCACCGCTTCACCAGACCGCCCTCGGCACCACGCTGGTCAATGTCGTCATTCCGGGGCTGGAGCGATTTTTCGTAGTCTCCAGCGGCAATGTGGTTATCCCGCAGGCGCGGGGACGGCGCTTGGAAGGGCGACATGGAGCGCCGGCATGAACGCTCGATCGGCAACGACTGCCCTCCATCGAGAACAGCGCTTGGCTCAATCCTTCGTCCGTCATGTGGCCTCCCCTGGCAAACTCGATCGTTACGTCGAGCCCTTGGGGCCGGGGCTCCATCAGCTCTTTGTTCTGCGCGTGAATGGCTGCGACTGGGTAGGCCGAAAAGTCCTGCAACACACTGACACTGACGGCTGGCATATCAACAGCCTGCTCAGGCCCTGGATGTTGCTCGGACCGCTCGCTGAGTGGCATTGGGGCAATGAAGGTGCAGAGATCTATTTTCGAGGAGTTACCCGACAAGAAAAGGAAACGGCTTTCCACGTTGCGCAGACTAAACCGGACAGCGAGGTGTGTTTCCCGCTTCCTGTCACTGATGACACGGGCCTGGAGTTTGTTTGCCCGCCCGAATACTGGCAGTGCAATGAATCGCTCGCCAAGCAACTGGATGCCGACGAAAGCCACTTTCGCCAGCATTGCGCAACGTTACTCAAGACGATATCGAGTCCCGGCGCGGTGATCCATGATCCGGCGTGCTCGACTGGGGAATTCATTGCGCACCTGGCCCGCGAACTCCCCGACCGACATTGCCTGGGCTCCGATCGTTCGGCGTCGATGATCGAACATGCAAAAAATCGTCATGGCACCTCATCTGCCGAATTTTATCTGGCCGATGCCCGAAACATTGCCTCTGCCGGCATCAAATGTGATGTGCTGATACTGCGTTTCCTCAATGCCGAAGTCATGACTCGCGCCGATGCGCAGCAGACATTGCACGATATGGCACCGTGCGTGAATCCGGGAGGCACGATTATCGTTTTCGGCCATACGCCGGTACTGATTTCCGTTCCCTACATGGCCCAGATCCTGAAACTGCAGGTGATTTCCAGTGTAGCGGCCCGCCCCGGGCACACGGAGCTGTTCCAGTTCTACAGGCTGAAGGTTCCCATCTGATGGTGGTCTCCCCGATCAATGGCTACTACCCGACTTGTGATGGCCACCATCTCTATTGGGAGCGGCACGGCACACCCGGCAGCGAACCGATATTTTTCCTGCATGGCGGGCCGGGTGGTCGTAGCGCCCTCCATCATCTTGAGTTCTTCGATCTGCGATGTTTCGATATCATTTTGTTCGACCAGCGAGGCTGCGGGCGCTCCCTTCCCCTCGGCGAGCTCCAGCACAACAACACTGGGCTATCCGTTGAAGACATCGATGCCCTGCGGCGGCATTTTGGTTTCGAAAAAATCAGTTTGCTGGGCATTTCATGGGGAAGCTGGTTGGCCATCCAATACCAGCAGCTCTATCCCGACGCCATTCTGAAAACCACGTTGGTCTCGGTGTTCATACCGTTTGTTGCGAACGTAAGCGCCTACGATAAAACCTTGAGCGAGGGTTTATCTCAATTCGCCATTGGCTCCCACGACGCCAGTGCGCGGGGTATCTACCAGCTACTGGGCAATGGTTGCGAGGTGCAACAGCGTCAGGCTGCCATCCACTGGCTGCAGGCTATTTTGCAATTGAACGGGCAATCGATGTGCCCGCACGCACTCGAAGACTTCGTTGATGAAGAAGCGGTGCGCGCCATCTGCCTGGAGTTGCATTACCACGTTAATCACTATTTCTTCACACGGGCGGACGAGCGTCTCCGGGTCGATGCCGATACCCTGGTGATACAAGGCATCAAAGACACCTTCGGCATGTCCAGCGTACGTTGGCTTCGCCAGCGCCAGAACATCCGTTGTCGTCTGCTCCACGCCGGGCACAACGCCTTCGACCTCGCGGTAATGAGAACCGTGCGCCAGTCGCTGAAACGAGAAAGTGGGCATAAATAGAAACGGCACCCGAAGGTGCCGTTCGACGTCGCAGGCCGATCTGTTACTTACGCGCCACCTCCCACGATTTCAGCAGTTCGGCATAGCTCACGGTTTCACCCTTGGGCTTCTCGTTGGCCAGTTTCGGCTTCGGTGCGCCCGGTTGGTCGAACCAGTATTGCGCGTCGCGTTCCGGGTTCATTTTCGGCGCGCAAGTGGCCTGGGCCTTGGAGCGTTCCAGACGGGTCATGATCGCGTCCTGATCCTTGGCCAGACCATCGAGCGCCTGTTGCGGGGTTTTCTCGCCGCTGGCGGCTTCGGCGATGTGGCTCCACCACAACTGTGCCAGACGCGGATAGTCCGGCACGTTGGTGCCGGTCGGGGTCCATTGCACCCGCGCCGGGCTGCGATAGAACTCGACCAGGCCACCGAGCTTCGGCGCCAGGTCGGTCATGGCTTGAGAGTTGATGTCCGACTCGCGGATCGGTGTCAGGCCGACGATGGTTTTCTTCAGCGACACGGTTTTCGAGGTCACGAACTGCGCGTACAGCCAGGCCGCGAGTTTCTGTTTCTCAGGCGTGGACTTCATGAATGTCCAGGAGCCCACGTCCTGATACCCAAGCTTCATGCCCTCTTCCCAGTACGGCCCTCTCGGCGACGGCGCCATGCGCCACTTCGGCGTACCGTCGGCGTTCACCACCGGCAGGCCCGGTTTGGTCATGTCGGCGGTAAAGGCGGAGTACCAGAAGATCTGTTGGGCGATGTTGCCCTGAGACGGTACCGGGCCAGACTCGGAAAAGGTCATGCCCGCTGCTTCCGGCGGCGCATAGGCCTTCATCCAGTCGACGTATTTCTGTGTCGCGAACACCGCCGCCGGGCCGTTGGTATCGCCGCCACGGGTCACGCTGGAACCGACCGGATGGCAGTCCTCGACACGGATGCCCCACTCGTCCACCGGCAAGCCGTTGGGCAGCCCCTTGTCGCCGCCGCCGGCCATGGAGAACCAGGCATCGGTGAAGCGCCAGCCCAGGGATGGATCCTTCTTGCCGTAGTCCATGTGCCCGTAGATGCGTTTGCCGTCGATTTCCTTGACGTCTTCGCTGAAGAATTTGGCGATGTCTTCATAGGCCGACCAGTTCACCGGCACGCCCAATTCGTAGCCGTACTTTTCCTTGAATTTTGCTTTCAGGTCCGCCCGATCGAACCAGTCGGCGCGGAACCAATACAGATTGGCGAACTGCTGGTCGGGCAGCTGATAGATCTTGCCGTCCGGCGCGGTGGTGAAGGAAATGCCGATGAAGTCCTTGATGTCGAGGGTCGGCGAGGTGAAGTTCTTGCCTTCGTTGGCCATCAGGTCGGTGATCGACTCGGTCTTGCCATAGCGAAAGTGCGTACCGATCAGGTCGGAGTCGTTGACCCAGCCGTCATAGATGCTCTTGTCCGACTGCATCACGGTCTGCAGCTTTTCCACCACATCGCCTTCTTGCAGCAGGTCGTGGGTGACTTTGATCCCGGTGATCTCGGTGAAGGCCTTGGCCAGCACCTTGGACTCGTATTCATGGGTGGTCAGGGTTTCCGAGACAACCTTGATGTCCATCCCGCGAAACGGCTCGGCCGCCTTGATGAACCACTTCAATTCCGCGAGTTGCTGATCGGCCGTCAAGGTGGACGGTTTGAATTCGCCGCCGATCCACTTTTTCGCAGCGTCTTCGTAGGCATCAGCCCAGGCCGATGCGCTCAATCCGCTGAGTGCCAGCATGGCTGCCAGTGAAATGCTATGTCGCAGCTTATTGTTTTTGTCGAACATAGAGACCTCCTTTATGGGTTTCGGAGCAACATTGCCGAGCGATTCGACTAGCCCCAACGCATCACAGCCAACAGCCACACCAGGGACAACGCGAACGCTATCCAGATGCTCCAGTCGGTGACGCCGATTACCAGCAAATGCAGGTAGGCGCTGCCGAGAAGACCGATAAACAGCCGATCGCCACGGGTGGTGGTAATCGGCAGAAAACCTTTTCGAAGAATGCTTGGCGAACGCAACTCCCAAGTCGTCATGCCCACCAGGATCAAGGCTATGACGCCGAAGAACGCCGCCGTCGGGCTGGTCCAACTCATCCATTCCATCATCAGTTCCTCATACCCGGCCCAGGGCAAAGCCCTTGGCCACGTGGTTGCGAACAAACCAGATCACCAGCATGCCCGGCAGGATAGTCAACACCCCCGCCGCTGCCAGCACGCCCCAGTCGATGCCGGACGCCGAGACCGTGCGGGTCATCACCGCGGCGATGGGTTTGGCGTTCACCGATGTCAGGGTTCGCGCCAGCAACAATTCGACCCAGGAAAACATGAAGCAGAAAAACGCCGTGACACCGATCCCGGAGCCGATCAGCGGAACGAAAATCTTCACGAAGAACTTGGGAAAGCTGTAGCCATCGATGTAGGCGGTTTCGTCGATTTCCTTGGGAACCCCAGACATGAAGCCCTCAAGAATCCACACCGCCAGCGGCACGTTAAACAGACAGTGAGCCAACGCCACCGCGATGTGCGTGTCGAACAAGCCGATCGAGGAATACAGCTGGAAGAACGGCAGCAGGAACACCGCCGGCGGTGCCATGCGGTTGGTCAGCAGCCAGAAGAACAGGTGCTTGTCACCGAGGAAGCGATAGCGCGAAAACGCATAGGCCGCCGGCAACGCCACGGTCAGGGAAATGATTGTGTTCATGCTGACGTAGTACGCCGAGTTGAGGTAGCCGGTGTACCAGCTCGGGTCGGTGAAGATCACCTTGTAGTTGGCGAAAGTGAAATCCTGGGGAAACAGCGTCAGGCCGCCGAGGATTTCGGTGTTGCTCTTGAAGGACATGTTCAACAGCCAGTAAATCGGCACCAGCAGGAACAGGATGTAGACCAGCAGTGGAATCAGCTTTCTCTTGCTCATGGCAGGCCTCACCGATTGGCGTCAGAGTGAGTCATGGCGGTGTAGAACAGCCACGACACCAACAGGATGATCAGGAAGTACACCAGCGAGAAAGCCGCCGCCGGGCCGAGGTCGAATTGCCCTACGGCCATTTGGGTCAAGGTCTGACTCAGGAAGGTCGTGGCATTGCCCGGACCACCACCCGTCAGCACGAACGGTTCGGTGTAGATCATGAAACTGTCCATGAACCGCAGCATCACCGCGATCAGCAGCACGCTCTTGAGCTTGGGCAACTGGATGTGCCGGAACACCGCCCAGGCCGACGCCCGATCGATCCGCGCCGCCTGGTAATACACGTCCGGAATCGCCCGCAGACCGGAGAAACACAACAACGCCACCAGCGACGTCCAGTGCCACACGTCCATCACCAACACCGTGACCCAGGCGTCCATGGTGTTGGCCGCATAGTTGTAGCTGATGCCCATGCCGTTGAGACTGGACCCAAGCAAGCCGATGTCGGCCCGACCGAAAATCTGCCAGATGGTGCCGACCACGTTCCACGGGATCAGCAGCGGAATCGCCAGGATAATCAGCACCAGCGACGACCAGCGGCCCTTGATCGGCATGGTCAGGGCGATGGCGATGCCCAACGGAATTTCGATCAACAACACGCAGGCGGAATAGATGAACTGGCGCAGCAGCGAGTCATGCAGCCGTGGGTCGAGCAACACCTGCTTGTACCAATCGGCGCCGACGAAATAGCGGCTGGACTGGTCGAAGATGTCCTGCACCGAATAGTTGACCACGGTCATCATCGGGATCACCGCACTGAACGCCACCAGCAGGAACACCGGCAGCACCAGCCACCAGGCCTTGTTGTTCTGCACCTTGTTCATGGCAGCACCTCCAGCAAATAATCATCGGCGTAGACCATCAGCCATTGCCCCGGGAAACTGATGTACGCCGTGCCCTCGGGCACCGGTTTGTCTTCGGCCAGGCGTACTTTCAGCAGCACGCCGTCGAGGTTCAGGGTCATGATTTTGTAGGTGCCCAGGTCCTCGACGTGTACGACCTTAGCCCGCAACGCGTCATCAAAGGCTTCCTCCCACACATGAACGAACTCCGGACGGATGCCGACCTTCAGGGTTTTCCATTCGCTGTCGGCGATCCGTTGCTGCATCGCGTGGGACAACGGCAAGTGAGTCCCGGCAAAACCGACACCGCCGGCCTGCGGCTGGACGTCGATCAGGTTCATCCCCGGGCTGCCGATGAAATAGCCGACAAAGGTGTGGCTCGGCCGTTCGAACAATTCCCGTGGCGTACCGAACTGCACGATCTGCCCGCCGTACATCACCGCGATCTTGTCGGCGAAGGTCGAGGCTTCGAGCTGATCGTGGGTGACGTAGACCATGGTGATGTTGAACTGCTCGTGGATCTGCTTGAGCTTGCGCCGCAGCTTCCACTTCAGGTGCGGGTCGATCACCGTCAGCGGTTCATCGAAGAGGATCGCCGACACGTCATCGCGCACCAGCCCACGGCCCATGGAGACTTTCTGTTTTTCATCGGCGGTGAGGTTGCGCGCCTTCTTGTGCAGCAATGCCTGAAGGTCGAGGACTTCGGCGATTTCATGCACCTTGCTGAAAATCTTCGCTTCGACCATGCCCTGATTGCGCAGCGGGAAAGCCAGGTTGTCGAACACCGTCATGGTGTCGTAGACCACCGGAAACTGGAAAACCTGGGCGATGTTGCGCTTTTCCGGGGTCAGTTCGTTGACCACTTTGCTGTCGAACATCACCTGGCCCTGGGACGGGCTGAGCAACCCGGAAATGATGTTGAGCAAGGTCGACTTGCCGCACCCCGATGGCCCGAGCAGCGCATAGGCGCCGCCCTGCTCCCAGACATGGTCCATCTCGCGGATCGCGTAATCCTCAGGGCCGGCTGGCGTGCGGGTGTAGCTGTGGGCAAGGCTCTGCAAACGGATTTCGGCCATCAGGCAACCCTCGCAATGCGGCGACCGGGCGCCTGGACCAGCCGCCCCTGCATATCGAACACAAACAGTTTATGAGTCGGGATATAGATGCGAATCGGCGCATCGACGTCGTATTCGTGCACCCCCGGCAAGTGCAGCACCAGCAGGAAATACTCGTTGCGCACGTGCAGGAAGGTTTCCGAACCGCTGATCTCGGCCACCTCGACGGTCACCGCCAGTTCCAGATCGTCATCGTTGCTCGGCACCAGCGAGATATGGCTGGGACGCACGCCGAAACGGAACTCGCCCTCGCCCACCGGACGCAGATCGACGTTCAACGGGAAGTGCACGAAATTGGCGAAACTCACTTCGTTGCCGGCAATGCGCCCCGGCATCAGGTTGATCGGTGGCTCGGAGAACAACTCCGCCGCCAGCACGGTTTGCGGCTGGTGATAGACCTCGGAGGACTTGCCGCTCTGAATCACCCGGCCTTCGTGAAGAATCGTCGTGGTGCCGCCCAGCGCCAGGGCTTCGTTGGGTTCGGTGGTGGCGTAAATCGCGATGGTATTGCGCGCCTTGAACAGCTCGCGCATTTCCTGGCGCAGCTCTTCGCGCAGCTTGTAGTCGAGGTTGACTAGCGGCTCGTCGAACAGAATCAGCTCGGCGTCCTTGACCAGCGCCCGGGCCATGGCCGTGCGCTGTTGCTGGCCGCCGGAGAGCTCCAGTGGATGGCGCTGGAGAAACTTCTCGATGCGCAGCATCTTCGCGGTTTCCAGCACCTTGCTCTGGATCAACTCATTGGCAACGCCACCCTGACGCAGCGGCGAGGCGATGTTCTCGAACACCGTCATGGTCGGGTAATTGATGAACTGCTGATAGACCATCGACACATTGCGCAAACGCACCGGGCGCTGGGTGACGTCGACGCCGTTCATCAGGATGCGGCCGCTGTCGGGTTTGTCCAGACCGGCCATCAGGCGCATGAGGCTGGTTTTGCCGGACAGCGTGCGACCGAGCAAAACGTTGAACGATCCGGGTTCGAAATTAAGGCACGCATCGTCGATCCAGGTCTGGCCTTCGATGGTGCGGCTGACATGTTCCAGGATTAGTGACATGGCTCGGCCTTTTTTTATTTTTTGAGTCAAGCGACCGGAGCTACATAGCGACATCCGTGCCAAAAATCTCAAACGTTTGATTTGGCTGGAAATCCCATCAAACAAGATAAAAATCGGATTCGTTGATGAACAGAAATGAACAACCACGAATGAACAACTGAACAATTCAACGATTGACAATGAACAAATGTGAACAACACTCTACGGATGTTTTTTGCGTGGCCCTCACGTGATGTAAAACCCATAAAAACAATAAAAGCTTGCCCAGAGATCGACCGCCATGGCCGTACCTGTCTCAAAGCGCTCCCACGACGCCATCATCCAGGACTCCTGGTCCCGCTGCCGCGCGTTCGGGCTCGATCATCAGAGCGCGCCAGCGTTCGATCAGCTACCGGCAGACGGCATCGCCCACTTGCTGGAAAGTCAGCATTCCCTGGTGCAAACCACCCATCAGGAAGTCCTGCCGTATTACGAAAACATCCTCAGCAACTCCAATTGCCTGATCATGCTCGCCGACAATCACGGCCAGGTGCTGACGTCGTGGGGTACCCAGCGTTTCATCGAGCCGAGCCTGACCCGCGGTTTCAGCGTCGGCGCCAGCTGGATGGAGCATTGCAGCGGGACCAATGCGATCGGCACCGCGCTGGCCTGCGAGCAGGCCGTGCACATTGAGCACGATGAACATTTCCTCAAGGCCAACCGCTTCATGACCGGTTCCGCCGCGCCGATTTTCGATGCCGAGCGCAAGGTGATCGCGGTGCTGGACGTGTCCAGCGACAGCTACCTGCCGCCCTCCCACACCCTGGGCATGGTCAAGATGATGAGCCAGACCGTGGAGAACCGGCTGATCCTCAACCTGTTCCACGGCCAGCATTTCCAACTGACCTTCAACACCGGGTTGAACAACCTCGACAGCCAATGGGCCGGGATGCTGATCTTCGATGAAACCGGTCAGGTACTGTCGGCCAACCGCCGGGCCGACAATCTGCTGGGCATCAGCCTGTCGCGGGTCAGCGTCGAAAGCCTGTTCAAAGTCTCGTTGATGGAACTGCTGAATCAGCCGGACGGCCTGCCGTTTTCCCTGCAAGCCTCAGGAAACAACCGTTTCCAGTGCGTGCTGAAACGACCGAAACAGGCGTCGATTCAGGCGCGGCTGTTTGCAGAAAAAAAGAGCACTGAAACGAAAAGCCCTGAAATAAAGTGCACTGAGCCCACCCTGGCAGCGCCCGCCGCGATCAGCCTCAACACCCTGCACTTTGGCGACAGCCGCGTGGAAAAAGCCGTGCGCCAGGCCGAACGTTTGCTGGAGAAGGACATTCCATTGTTGATCCACGGGGAAACCGGGGTCGGCAAGGAAGTCTTCGTCAAAGCCCTGCACCACGCCAGCTCACGCAGCAAACAACCGTTCATTGCCGTCAACTGTGCAGCGATCCCCGCCGAACTGGTGGAGTCCGAGCTGTTTGGCTACGAGAAAGGCGCGTTCACCGGCGCCAACCAGAAAGGCAGCATCGGGCTGATCCGCAAGGCCGACAAAGGCACCCTGTTCCTCGATGAAATCGGCGACATGCCGCTACCGACCCAGGCCCGGCTGCTGCGGGTATTGCAGGAACGTTGCGTACAACCGGTGGGCAGCAGCGAGTTGTTCCCGGTGGACATCCGGATCATCTCGGCGACCAACCGCTCATTGCGCGAGCAGGTGCAGTTGGGGCGGTTTCGTGAGGATTTGTATTACCGCATCGGTGGTTTGACCCTGGAACTGCCACCGCTCAGGGAACGCAGCGACAAGCAGGCACTGTTCAAGCGCTTGTGGGAACAACACCGCGAACCGTCGCAATGGGCCGGGTTGAGTCCCGAGGTGCTGGAACTGTTCAGCCGCCATCCGTGGCCGGGGAATTTGCGTCAGGTCAGCAGCGTGATGCAGGTGGCGTTGGCCATGGCCGAAGAGCAACCCGTACGGCCGGAACATTTGCCGGATGATTTTTTTGTCGATCTGGAGATGGAGCCGGTGGATACGCCGGAGCCGATAGCCGTTGATTTGAATGATGCCGAGGCATTGAATCGGCAATTGCAGGCGGCTGGGGGAAATATTTCGCACTTGGCGCGGCGGTTGGGGGTTAGTCGCAATACCCTTTACAAGCGGTTGCGCCAATTGGGGGATTGAAGGCTGCGATCTTTTGATCTTCAACCAAACAAACAAAAACCCGCACAAGGCGGGTTTTGTTTGTAGCAAACGCAGCGATCAGTCAGCCAGACGCCAGGTCGTGCCGCCCTTGCCGTCTTCCAGCACCACGCCCATGGCGGTGAGCTGGTCGCGGATGCGGTCGGATTCGGCCCAGTCTTTGTTGGCACGGGCAGTCAGGCGCGCCTGGATCAGTGCATCGACTTCAGCCGCGTCGACCCGCCCTTCGGCACCGGCCTGCAGGAAGTCATCGGCTTCAAGCTGCAACACGCCCAACACGCTGGCCAGTTCCTTCAAGCGTGCCGCCAGACCGGCCGCCGCATCCAGATCGCTCTCGCGCAGACGGTTGATCTCGCGGACCATCTCGAACAGCACCGCACAGGCTTCCGGCGTGCCGAAGTCGTCGTTCATCACCTGGGTGAAACGCTCGACGAAGGCTTCGCCACCCGCCGGTGCCACTTTCGGCAGGCCTTTCAACGCATGGTAGAAACGCTCGAGGGCGCCCTTGGCGTCCTTGAGGTTGTCTTCCGAATAGTTGATCGCGCTGCGGTAGTGGCTCGACACCAGCAGGTAACGCACGACTTCCGGGTGGTACTTGTCGAGCACGTCGCGAATGGTGAAGAAGTTGTTCAAGGACTTGGACATCTTCTCGCCATTGATGCGAATCATGCCGCAATGCATCCACGCGTTGGCGTAGGTCTTGCCGGTGGCCGCTTCGCTCTGGGCGATTTCGTTTTCGTGGTGCGGGAACTCGAGGTCGCTGCCGCCGCCATGAATGTCGAAAGTCTCGCCCAGGCAGCAGGTGGACATCACCGAGCACTCGATGTGCCAGCCCGGACGACCGTCGCCCCACGGCGATGGCCAGCTCGGCTCGCCTGGCTTGGCGCCTTTCCACAGCACGAAGTCCAGCGGGTCCTGTTTCGACTCGTCGACTTCGATTCGTGCGCCGATGCGCAGGTCTTCGATCTTCTTGCGCGACAGCTTGCCGTAGCCCATGAACTTGGCGACGCGGTAGTACACATCGCCATTGCCCGGTGCGTAGGCGTAACCCTTGTCGATCAGGGTCTGGATCATCGCGTGCATGCCCGGGATGTGATCCGTGGCACGCGGCTCCATGTCCGGTTTTTTGATGTTCAGGCGCGCTTCATCTTCGTGCATCGCCGCGATCATGCGCTCGGTCAAGGCCTCGAACGACTCGCCGTTCTCGTTGGCCCGATTGATGATCTTGTCGTCGATATCGGTGATGTTGCGCACGTAAGTCAGGTCGTAACCGCTGAACCGCAACCAGCGGGTCACCAGGTCGAACGCGACCATGCTGCGGCCATGGCCCAGGTGGCAGTAGTCGTACACGGTCATCCCGCAGACGTACATGCGCACCTTGTTGCCATCCAGCGGCTTGAAGACTTCTTTGCTCTTGGTGAGCGTGTTGTAGATCGTAAGCACGACGGTTCCTTAAGACTTGATCACTGGCCCCACGAATCACGCAGGGTCACGGTACGGTTGAATACCGGAGCGCCCGGTTTCGAGTCCTTGATATCCGCGACGAAGTAACCTTCGCGCTCGAACTGGAAACGGTCTTCCGGCTGTGCGTTGCCCAACGAGGGTTCAGCACGACAACCGGTGAGGACTTGCAGTGAGTCAGGGTTGATGTTGTCCAGGAAACTGGCGCTGTCTTCGGCCTTCTCCGGGTTCGGAGAACGGAACAGACGATCGTACAGACGCACTTCGCACTCGACGCTGGCCGCAGCCGGCACCCAGTGCACCACGCCTTTGACCTTGCGGCCTTCAGGGTTCTTGCCCAGGGTGTCCGGATCGTACGAGCAACGCAGTTCGACGATGTTGCCGTCGGCATCCTTGATCGCTTCGTCGGCACGGATCACGTAGCTGCCGCGCAGACGCACTTCGCCGTTCGGCTCCAGGCGCTTGTAGCCTTTTGGCGGCTCTTCCATGAAGTCATCGCGGTCGATGTAGATTTCACGGGCGAACGGCAGCTTGCGCACGCCGAGTTCTTCTTTCTGCGGATGACGTGGCAGTTCGAGATTCTCGACTTGGTCTTCCGGGTAGTTGGTGATCACGACTTTCAACGGACGCAGCACGCACATGGCGCGCGGGGCATTCGCGTCCAGGTCCTGACGGATGCTGAACTCGAGCATGCCGAAGTCGACCACGCCATCGGAACGGTTAGTGCCGATCATGTCGCAGAAGTTGCGGATCGACGCCGGGGTGTAGCCGCGGCGGCGGAAGCCCGACAGCGTGGACATGCGCGGATCGTCCCAGCCGTTGACGTGTTTCTCGTCCACAAGCTGCTTGAGCTTGCGCTTGCTGGTGATGGTGTAGTTGAGGTTCAGACGGCTGAATTCGTACTGACGCGGGTGCGCCGGCACCGGCAGGTTGTCGAGAAACCAGTCGTACAACGGACGATGGCTTTCGAACTCCAGGGTGCAGATCGAGTGGGTGATGCCTTCGATGGCGTCCGACTGACCGTGGGTGAAGTCGTAGTTCGGGTAGATGCACCACTTGTCGCCGGTCTGGTGGTGATGCGCGTGACGGATGCGATACATGATCGGGTCGCGCAGGTTCATGTTCGGCGAGGCCATGTCGATCTTGGCCCGCAGCACACGTGCGCCGTCCTTGAATTCGCCGGCCTTCATGCGAGCGAACAGGTCGAGGTTTTCCTCAACCGAGCGGTCGCGGAACGGGCTGTTCTTGCCCGGCTCGGTCAGGCTGCCACGGTATTCCTTGGCCTGTTCGGGGGTCAGGTCGTCGACATAGGCCTTGCCGGCCTTGATCAGCTCTACCGCCCAGTCGTGCAACTGGTCGAAATACTGCGAGGCATAGCGCACTTCACCGGACCATTCGAAGCCCAGCCATTTGACGTCGCTTTCGATCGCGTCGATGTATTCCTGGTCTTCCTTGGCCGGGTTGGTGTCGTCGAAACGCAGGTGCGTGACGCCGCCGAATTCCTGGGCCAGGCCGAAGTTCACACAGATCGACTTGGCGTGACCGATGTGCAGGTAACCGTTGGGCTCAGGCGGAAAACGGGTAACGATCTGCGTGTGCTTACCCGAGTCCAGGTCCGCCTGGATGATCGGGCGCAGGAAATTGACCGGCACGGCAGGGCCGGTCTTGGAATTCGAGGTAGGGTCGACAGTGGGCTTGCTCATAGGATCCTTGAACGTACAAGTGCGCGGCCAGTTGGCCAAATCAAAGCGGCTGTTATAAATCAAAGGGGCTTATCATAGCCGATGCTGTCAAGTGGCTGACAGAGCAGGCCGGCAATCGGTTGCATTTAATCGGCCGGCGATGAAAAACAGCCTCGAAATTCGCGTGCGGCACGCTAAACTGCGCACCTTGGCCGACACTGGCCGGACCGGTTGAGGGCTGTAGAGCCCCGAAACCCACGAATTCTTAGAATGAGTACCCATCATGACCAAAGTCAAACTGTCTACCAACTTCGGCGACATCGTCCTGCAACTGAACGCTGAAAAGGCACCGCTGACCGTTGCCAACTTCATCGAATACGTCAAGGCCGGTCACTACGAAAACACTGTTTTCCACCGCGTCATCGGTAACTTCATGATCCAGGGCGGCGGTTTCGAGCCTGGCATGAAAGAAAAGAAAGACAAGCGCCCAAGCATTCAGAACGAAGCCGACAACGGCCTGCCGAACAAGAAGTACAGCGTTGCCATGGCCCGCACCATGGAGCCGCATTCGGCTTCCGCGCAATTCTTCATCAACGTGGCTGACAACAGCTTCCTGAACCACAGCGCCAAGACCGTTCAGGGCTGGGGCTACGCGGTATTCGGCGAAGTGGTTGAAGGCACCGACGTCGTCGACAAGATCAAAGGCGTGGCCACCACCTCCAAGGCCGGTCACCAGGACGTACCTGCAGACGACGTGATCATCGAGAAAGCCGAGATCATTGAGTGATACTGCTGATTTCAGACTTGCATCTGGAAGAGGAGCGCCCGGACATTACCCGGGCGTTTCTGGATTTGCTCGCTGGACGCGCCCGCTCGGCGAGTGCGTTGTACATTCTGGGCGACTTTTTCGAGGCGTGGATTGGCGACGATGCCATGACAGCCTTCCAGCGTTCCATCTGCCAGGCCCTGCGTAATTTGAGCGACAGCGGCACGGCCATTTTCCTGATGCACGGCAATCGCGACTTCATGCTCGGCAAGGCCTTCTGCAAAGCGGCCGGCTGTACCTTGCTCAAAGATCCGAGTGTCGTGCAGTTTTACGGCGAGCCGGTGCTGTTGATGCACGGCGACAGCCTCTGCACCCGCGACGTAGGTTATATGAAGCTGCGGCGCTACCTGCGTAACCCGATCACCCTGTTCATCCTGCGCCATCTGCCTTTGGGCACACGGCATAAACTGGCGCGCAAGCTGCGCAGTGAAAGCCGTGCGCAAACGCGGATGAAGGCCAATGACATTGTCGATGTCACGCCGGAAGAAGTGCCGCGGGTCATGCAGGCCTATGGTGTGAAAACCTTGATCCACGGCCACACCCATCGCCCCGCCATCCACAAGTTGCAGATTGGCGAGCAGGCGGCCAAGCGCATTGTGCTGGGGGATTGGGACCGTCAAGGCTGGGCGTTGCAGGTGGATGAGCAAGGGTTTGCGTTGGCGCCGTTTGATTTCACCCCGCCGCCGCAATTGGCAGCACCTTCAGCCTGATCGTTCCCACGCTCTGCGTGGGACCGATCTTCCTGCCTCAGTGGCCGGAAGCAGCCGGCCCCGCCTTCGCCGCAAACGGCGGTTTCGCCAGCCATACCAGCAGAATCAAGCCCATGAACGCCCACCCCAGCAACGTGAAGTAATCCACGGTGGAGAGCATGTACGCCTGGCTGGTCAGTACATGATCCAGTTGCGCGTAGGCCGGGTTGCCCGCCCCGCCCAGCGTGTTCAACGCCTCCCGGGTTGCCGGCTCATAGGTGGTGATGCTTTCACTCAGATACGCATGGTGCTGATCGGCCCGGCGAATCCAGATCCAGGTGGTCAACGACGCCGCAAAACTGCCGCCCAGGGTCCGCAGGAAGGTCGCCAGCCCCGCGCCGTCGGCAATCTGGCTCGGCGGCAGGTCCGACATCAAAATGCTCAAGGTCGGCATGAAGAACAGCGCCACGCCAATGCCCATGAACAGCTGCACCAGGGCGATGTGCTGGAAGTCCACTTCGTTGGTAAACCCGGCGCGCATGAAACAACTCAAACCGATGCACAGGAACGCGCCACCGGCCAGCAATCGCAGGTCGAATTTGTGCGCGTACCTACCGACAAACGGCGACAACACCACCGGCAGAATGCCGATCGGTGCCACCGCCAGGCCAGCCCAGGTGGCGGTGTAGCCCATCTGGGTTTGCAGCCATTGCGGCAGGATCAGGTTGATGCCGAAGAACCCGGCGTATCCGCCCACCAGCACGATGGTGCCGATGCGGAAGTTGCGGTAGGCGAACAGCCGCAGGTTGACCACCGGGTGTTTGTCGGTCATTTCCCAGATCACGAACACCGCCAGCGCAATTACCGAAATAGCTGCGCCGATGATGATGAAATTCGACTCGAACCAGTCCAGGTCATTGCCCTTGTCGAGAATCACCTGCAACGCGCCAACGCCAATGATCAAGGTGATCAGACCCACGTAATCCATCGGCTGGTAACTGGTCTCCACCGGGCGCGCCTTGAGTTGCTGGCGCACCACCATCACGGCGAAAACCCCGATCGGCACGTTGATGAAGAAGATCCACGGCCAGCTGTAGCTGTCGGTGATCCAGCCACCGAGGATGGGACCTGCAATCGGCGCCACCACCGTGACCATCGCCAGCAACGCCAGGGCCATGCCGCGCCTCGCGGGCGGATAGACCGCGATCAACAGCGTCTGGGTCATGGGGTACAACGGCCCGGCCACCAGGCCTTGCAGTACCCGAAAGCCGATCAGCTCCGGCATCGAAGTCGAGATACCGCACAGAAACGACGCCAGCACGAACAGCATCGTCGCCCAGAGAAACAGTTTCACCTCACCAAAGCGCCGGCTGAGCCAACCCGTCAGCGGCAGCGCGATGGCGTTGCTCACGGCAAACGAGGTGATCACCCAGGTGCCCTGCTCCGAACTCACGCCCAGGTTGCCGGAAATCGTCGGCAAAGCCACGTTGGCGATGGTGGTGTCGAGCACTTGCATGAACGTCGCCAGCGACAGGCCGATGGTGCTGAGCACCAGGCTGGGCGGCGAGAAAGAGGCGTTATGGCTCATCGCGAATCCTTTGGAGCTGAATTTTTTGGAGCGGGATTGGCACAGCGCCTGTTACTGACGCAGCTGACCTTGTGGGAGTGAGTGTGGAGAGGGAGCTCACTCCCACAGGGTCGGTGTGATGGCGAATCAGCGGTGCGCGGTTTTGCTGACCGCGGCGCTGTTATCGTGGATCAATTGGGTGATCATCGCGTCGGCCTCGACCAACTGACGGTCATACACATTGGTACTGAACGAAGCCTTTTGCGGTGGCTGTTGCGCCAACACCGGACCGCTCTGGTCACGCAGGTTCACCTCGACCTGAGTCGACAGGCCGACCCGCAACGGGTGCTTGGCCAGTTCTTCGGCATTGATGTGAATCCGCACCGGCACCCGCTGCACGATCTTGATCCAGTTACCGGTGGCGTTCTGCGCCGGCAGCAAGGCAAACGCACTGCCGGTCCCGGCACCGAGGCTGTCGATGGTGCCGCTGTATTTGACGTTGCTACCGTAGAGATCGGCTTCAATGTCCACCGGCTGACCGATGCGCATGTCACGCAGTTGGGTTTCCTTGAAATTCGCGTCGATCCACAGCTGATCCAGCGGAATCACCGCCATCAGCGCGGTGCCCGGCTGGACACGCTGACCGAGTTGCACGGTACGTTTGGCGACATAACCGGTGACCGGCGCGATCAAGGTGCTGCGGGCATTGTTCAGGTACGCCTGACGCACTTGCGCAGCGGCGGCCATCACGTCCGGGTGCGACGACACCACTGTGTCATCGACCAGCGCGCTGGTGGTCTTGAGCTGTTGTTGGGCGTTGGCCAGGGCGTTCTGCGCCGAGGTCAGGTCATCACGGGCGTGGGACAGCTCTTCCTGGGAAATCGCCCCGCCGGCAGCGAGGTTTTTCCGCCGATTGAAGTTCTCCTGAGCCTTTTGCACTTCGGCCTGCTGCGCATTGACCTGGGCTTTCATGCCGTCGACGTTACTGTACAAACCGCGCACCTGGCGCACAGTGCGGGCCAGGTTGGCCTGGGCGCTTTGCAGACCGACTTCGGCGTCGTTCGGATCGAAGTTGATCAGCACCTGGCCTTCATGGACCAAATCGCCATCGTCGGCGCCGATGCTGACCACGGTGCCGATGACCAGCGGCGTGATTTCCACCACGTTGCCGTTCACATAGGCGTCGTCGGTGCTTTCGCTCCAGCGGCCGAAGAATTGGTGATAACCCCAGACGCCGGCTCCGGCGAGGATCACCATGATGGTCAGGACAAACAGCATCACTTTGCGCTTGCGCGGGTTGCTCGTGTCTTGACCGTTGTCAGGCGTTGGGGTTGGAGTTGTATCGGCAGTGGCCATGACAAGTACCTTGAATTAGTTGTGCTGCGTGGCTGGGGTTGCGTTGGCGGCGGTCAGGGTTTCGCCCTGAAATCCGCCACCCAGCGCTTGCATCAGTTGGATCGACAGGTCGATTTGCTCGGCATTCAGGTTGGCCAGCTGACGCTGGGCCTGGAGCAACTGCTGCTCGATGCTGAGCACGTCGAGGTAGTTGCCGATGCCGGAACCGTAGCGCTGGACCACGGTGTTGTAAGAATCCCGGGCGATGTCGGTGGCGTGTTGCTGGGCACCGATTTGCCGGCCGATATCGTGCAACTGGTTGATGGTGTCGCTGACATCGCCCAAGGCTTTCACCAGGCTTTTGTTGTACTGCGCCACCGCGAGGTCGTAATCGGCGTCGCGGGAATCGAGGTCGGCACGCAGGCGGCCGCCGTCGAAAATCGGCACCGAGATCGTTGGAGCGATGTTGAAGAAACGGCTCGCCGATCCAAACATCGCATCGCCCAGTAAAGATTCGGCACCCGCCGCCGCGCTCAAGTTCAAGTTGGGATAGAACTGTGTTTTGCCAGCGGCGATGTTCTTGCTCGCGGCCTCGACCCGCCAGCGCGCGGCCACGAGGTCGGGACGACGACCGAGCAGTTCGGCCGGCAATACCGACGGCAATGCAACGGCGCTGGCCTGAAGGACTTTCGGCCGGGCGATTTCGTTGCCGCGATCCGGGCCTTTGCCCAGCAGCACCGCCAAGGCGATTTTCGCGCTTTGCAGGCGTTTCTCGGCGTCGATCAGGCTGGCTTCGGCGCTGGCTTCAAGGCTTTCGGTTTGCTGGAACTGGTACTGACTGTCGATCCCCGAGCTCAGGCGACGCTGGCTGAGGTCGAGCATTTGTTTGGTGCGTTTGAGGTCTTCGCTGGCCAGGTCATGGATGATGTGCGCCTGCCCCAGATCGCTGTAGGCACGGGCGACGTCGGCGGACAAGGTCAGTTGCGCGGCCTGCTGATCGACTTCGGCGGCGCGGGCCTGGCCCAACGCGGCTTCCCAGGCATCGCGCTGGCCGCCCCAGAGGTCGAAGGTGTAATTGAAGCTGGCGCCGAGATTACGCACAGTGGAGTAAGTGCCACCCTGCCCGCTCGGGTCTTTGTCGCGGGCCAGACGCGAACGGCTGACACCGGCATTGGCATCGAGGGTGGGCATCCGTGCAGCATCGGCGGCGTAGGCGGCAGCACTGGCCTGGTGAGCGCGGGCGTCGGCGATTTGCATGTCGGGGCTGTCGTGCAGGGCTTCGCGGATCAGGCCGTCGAGCTGCGGGTCGCCGAGGCTTTTCCACCAGTCGCTTTTCGGCCATGCGGCGGGTGTCAGGGTCACGCCATTGAGCGACTGCCCGGCCTTGAGGTTCTTCGCATCGAGGCTGACGCCTTCGGTGCTCAGGCCACTGTAACTGGCGCAACCGGCGACGCTCATGGCCAACAGCACCAGGCTCAGTCCGGTACGCAGGCGTTTACTGTTCATTGCCACCTACCCGCAGCAAGGTGATCGAGTCACCCGCCGCTACCAGGATTTTCTTCAGGATGTGTTCCAGGGCTTTCAATTCTTCCGGGGTGATGGCCCCGGCCAGTTCATTCATGGCATCGGCGCCGATTTCCGGCAGACGGTCAGTCAACTGTTGACCTTGTTCGGTCAGCACCAGTTGCACCTGACGGCGGTCTGCTTCGGAGCGTTGGCGGGCGAGGAAACCTTTCTGTTCCAGACGATCGAGCATGCGGGTCATCGAACCACTGTCCAGCGACAGGTGGCGGCACAGCTCGGCCGGGGTATCGACGCCGAACTGGGCCATGATGATCAACACTTTGAACTGCGCGGCGGTGATGCCGTGGGGTTCCATGTGAGTGTCGATGATCCGGTCCTTGAGCAGCGCGGCGCGTCCGAGCAAGAGGCCGAGATGGCAATTATGGAAATCGTATGAGGAGAAATGTTTCATCTGGCCACCGATTAGCTGCCTAGGCAGTGAATGTATGTCGAGATATTACTGCTTAGGCAGCCAATGTCAACGCAATAGTTAGGATGCTTTGTATTTAGCTGATCGGCGGCGGGGGGATAGAGTGGTCAATCGTCGGCAGGAACAGGTTCACCCACATGATCGTGAACCTGTTCGCCGATGGGCTTGAAGGCGGGCTTACATCAGGGGAATGGAATAGCTCACGATCAGGCGATTCTGATCCTGATTGCGGGCGATATCGCTGCGTGACATTGCGTTGCGCCAGCCGAAACCGACGTTCTTCAACGCGCCACTTTGAATCACATAATCCAGGGAGATATCTCGCTCCCATTCGCTCGCGTCCTGGCCGCTTGTCGTCTGGATGTTGTTGCCCTTGAGATACATGACCGACGCCTTCAGACCCGGAACTCCCACGGCCGCGAAGTCGTAGGCATATTGCGCGAATGCGGTCCGTTCGCCGGCCTGGATGAAGGTTTGAATGGTGCGGTCGGTGTACAGATAAAGACTGGCGCCGCCCTCGCCTTTGTCGACCAGCCCGCCTTGATTGAGTTGAGCAAAGTTGCTGTCATCGGAAACGCTTTGATAACCCGCTGTAATGGCATGGCCGCCTAACGAGTAAATGAATGCCGCACTCCAGGTATCGTTGTCGATTTCACCCGTCCCGCCTTTGGTATAACCACCTAACTTGTAACCACTGGCACGCCCGGCGGCACTGCTGTTCTTGCCATCGGAAGTGGTCTTGAAATATCGCAAGTCGGTTTTCAGCGAGCCGTACTCACCCAACGGCAGTACATGCAATACACCGGCGAAGTGCTGTTGGTAATAGTCTTCAAGGTTGGCGTAGTAATACTGGGCAGTCAGGTCTTTAGTCAGTTTGTAATCAGCGCCGGCGAAGGTGAACTTGTTGCTTTCCTGGTTGGCACCCGCTACCGCCAGGCCGGCACTGTCGCTGGAACCGCGGCCAGTGGCATGCTCAAGTTGGCCGGCGGTAAAGGTCAGATTATCGAGTTCGTTGCTGGTGACCTGACCGCCTTCAAAGGTTTGCGGCAGCAGTCGACCATCGTTCGCCACCAGAATCGGCAACTTTGGCTGCAAGGTGCCGTAGCGCAACTCGGTCTTGGAGAACCGCATCTTTGCCGTCGCGCCGGCACGCGCCCATTGATCCGCGGCCTTATCGCCATCACTGGGAATCATTGAACTGCCGACATGCCGTCCTTCACCGCTGTCGAGCTTGATCCCAAGCAAACCGATCGCATCCAGACCGAAACCCACCGTACCGTCGGTGAACCCCGACTGATAGTTGAGCATGAAGCCTTGGCCCCATTCTTCAGTTTTCGACGGCGCGGCGGCACCGTCGCGGTTATCGTTATTGAAATAGAAGTTACGCAAGTTCAAGTTGGCTTTGCTGTCATTAATAAAATCAGCAGACGCCAAGGGACTCAGGGCCATGCCCAAACCGCCGGTCAAAAAACTTAATACTTGAAACGAGGCTTTCATCAGGGCGAACTCCAGCGCAGAAACCATGTTCTGTGCGCAGTAAAAAGACAGCAGGAAGCAACGGGCCCACCAATGGATAAGCCCGCGCATTAAGTCATCATTGAGATAAACGTCATGTAACCGTACTAAGTGGCCGTCGTTAAAACCTCCCCAAGCTAAATAAGCACAGCACCGTCATCGTCCTGGCGTTATCAGTCGATCAATCCATGATCGTCATAAAACGGATAAGGCCCGGCGTATTCACCGAACACGGCGTTGTGGGTCACCAGACCTTGTTGCGGATGCCAGCGATGTACCAGGTACCCCGCCGGCTCCAGATTGAAATGTGCGGGCGCGGATGCCTCCAGATCCAGCACGATCTGGTGGGAAGTGCCGGGGCACACACAACTCAACGAGCCGCCGAAGCGACGCTGCATGGGCCGATGCAGATGCCCACAAAGTAAGCGCTCTACCTGCGGATGGCGAGCGACGAGCGCTTCCAAAGCAGCGGTATTGATAAACGGCTCGTGGTCCATGTGGCCGATGCCCGTGATAAAGGGCGGATGATGGAGAATCAACAGCGTCGGTACATGGGGGCGACGGGACAATTGCTCATCGAGCCAGCGCAACTGGCTGTCCAGCAATTGACCGCCATGGGCGCCCGGCCGGGTCGAGTCCAAGCCGATCAGGCGTACCGGATGCTCCTCGACCACCCAGTCGAGCGGCGCGTTGGCGTTAGTCGGCAAATAAGTGTGATGGGTAAATCCCGCCAGTAGCTGCTCGCGATGATCGTGATTGCCGGGAACCAGATAGACAGGCATCTGCAATCGCGCCAGTTCGCGCTTGAGCAGCGCGTATTCATCGGCACGGCCGAAATCCACCAGGTCGCCGCTGATGACCACGATGTCAGGGCGCGGTTGGCTGGCATTCAAATGATCCACCGCGCGCCGCAACGCGCCCAGACAATCGACCACGCCATAGGTCAGCTTTTGATCGGCTTTAAGGTGCAAATCGCTGATCTGCGCAATAAGAAACGGACTGTTCAAAATAAGTGCTCTTTAAACAAAAAACATCACGAATGCAGGGTGAACAACACGTGTGGCTCGATGGCCAGGGCAATCAGAGCGCCAGTGGCATGAATGACGCCGTCAGCGCTGTCGACCAGCAATGGCTGCCCGGCCCCGACGTCCACCAACAGGCGACTTTGCGCCCCCTGGAAAAACTGCCCGACCAGACGACCGCGCACATGCCCGGCACCATCCATCACCCGCAAATGCTCAGGACGGCAGTACACCGTCGTCGGCACAGGGATCCCCTTCCAGGGCAACTCGCCACCGCTGACCTTCAAGCCATGGGCGGTCGGTTCGATCACCGGGAACGCATTGAGGTTGCCGACGAAACTGGCGACAAACGCGTTGGCGGGTTGCTGATAGATGTCTCGTGGCGTGGCCAGTTGTGCGATGCGTCCGCGCTCCATGACCAGGATCCGGTCCCCCAGCGCCATGGCCTCGCCCTGGTCGTGCGTCACAAACACCGAGGTAATGCGCAAGCTGCGCAGCAGTTGATCCAGCTCGCTGCGCAGCCGTTCGCGCAACTGCGTATCCAGCGCTGCCAACGGCTCATCAAGCAGCAACACCCGAGGCCGGGGGGCCAACGCACGGGCGAGTGCCACCCGCTGACGCTGGCCGCCGGACAACTCGTGAATGCGGCGTTTGCCGTGATCCTGCAGGCCGACCAGTTCCAGTAACTCGGCGCAACGCTTGTTGCGTTCGGCGGGCGACAGGCCTCTTATCTTCAGGCCGTAAACAATATTGCCGGCCACGTCCAGGTTCGGAAACAACGCGTAATTCTGAAACACCATGCCCACGTCGCGGCGCTCGATCGGCAGGCGTGTGACGTCACTGTCGGCAAAGAAAATCTGCCCGACATCCGGGCGTTCAAGGCCGGCGATCATGCGCAACGTGGTGGTTTTACCGCAACCGGACGGGCCAAGGATCGCCAAGGTTTCCCCGGCCTCGATAGTCAGGTTCAAATCATCTACAGCAACGGTGCCGTCAGAGAACGCCTTGCGGCAACCCTGCAGGCGAATAGTGGTTCCAGTCATCGACGCTCTCCACGAGAAAGACGGGCGCTGATGGCTTGCAACGCAATCAGCAGCGGCACGATCATCAACAGAAATATGAGGGTGTAGGCGCTGGCCACTTCCAGCCGCGCCGAGGCATAGCTGTCGGCCAGGCCCACCGGCAAGGTCTTGGTCATCGGTGTGTGGAGCATCCAGGTCAGGTTGAACTCACCCAGCGACAGGGTGACGACCATCAACACTCCGGCCAGTATCCCGGCCCGACAATTGGGCACCACCACACTGAAGAAACGCTTGATCGGCCCGGCACCGAGGCTCGCCGCCGCCTCTTCGAGCGTCGGCAATTGCTGGCGCTGCATCACCGCCATTACTGGGCGCACCAGAAATGGCAAGGTAAACAGCACATGACCCACCAGGATAAACAGCCAACTGCTGCGAAACTCGCCGAATTGCCCGTAGGTCAGCAGCAACGCCAAGGCACTGGCCAAGCCCGGCATGGCCACGGGCAACACCATCAGCTCTTCAAATGCACGGCTGAAGCGGTTGTTCATCCGCACCAGGGCATAAGCCGCCGGCACGCCGATCACGCAAACACACACGGCACAGGCAACCGCCAACCGCAGTGATAACCAGACCGTCGGCGAGTAGCTTTGCCAGACCTGAATCAACCAGTCGAACGTCAGGCCACTGGACACCCCGACGAAGTAATTGCGCGTCAGCCCCGCCAGCAATGACATCAGCACCGGCACCAACATGAAGGCACAGACCAGCAGGGTAAAAACCAGCTGTGCGATAAACAGCGTTGTTCGTTTCACAAAACCGTCCCCGACTGTTTGGCCACGCGCCGTGCCAGCAACAGCACCGCCCAGGTGACTGCTCCGAGGATGACCGACAGCGCAGCGGCCACGGTGAAATTGGCGTAGTTGGTGAACACGTTATAGATGGCCACGGGGGTCACGTTCAGCCGCGTGCCCAAGGTGAACGCAGTGCCGAAAGCGCCCATCGACGTCGCGAAACAAATGGCGCCGCAGGATACCAGCGCGGGGGCCAACCCCGGCACGATCACGTCGCACACCACCCGCCAATGTCCGGCGCCGAGTGAGTGCGCGGCTTCTTCCAGGCTGCGATCCAGGCTTTCACACGCGGCCATCACCGTGAGAATCACCCGCGGAATCGAGAAGTACAGATAACCGATGAACAGCCCCGTCAGCGAGTAAGCGAAAATCCAGCGCTCACCCGCCAGCCCCAGACCGAGCGAGGCGAACAGGCCTTGTCGACCGGCCAGCAGAATCACCAGAAAGCCGACCACCACCCCGGGAAACGCCAGCGGAAACGTCAGCAGCGCAACTAACGCCGAGCGACCGAAGAACTGCTGGCGAGCGAGAAACACCCCGCTGATGCCACCGACCAACAACGCCGCCAGTGTCACCAACGCCGCAAGGAGACAGGTCTGCACCAGGCTGCCAAGGTATTGCGCACTACTGAGCACTTGCCAATAGCCACTGTCGCTGCCCTCGCGCCCCTGCCCACCCAGCACAATCAAATGCGCCAGCGGCAACAGCCAGAACGCGAGCAGAACCGCTGCCGCCGGGGCCAGCGCCCAGGCAACCGTTGGTCGCAAGCGCTGCAAAACATCGTGGCGGGACGAGACGTCCTGCACGTTGAGCGGCACAGTCGTCACTTACTTGACCTCACTCAGATAGCGCGCAGCAAAGGCTTCCTGCACCGCCGCCATTTTTTCGTAATCGACCACGCCGGCGCGGGCATAGTCACTGTCCGGAAGGAACTGCGCGGCGACGTCGGCCGGCATCTTCATCTCACGAACCGGACGCAGATATGCCTTGGCCCACAACGCCTGCCCCTGGTCGGACAGCACAAAATCCAGGACCTTTTCGGCGTTGGTGCGATGCGGTGCATTGTCGACCACGCTCATCACGTAAGGCACGCTGATGCTGCCTTCCCTGGGGATCACGAAAGCGACGTTCGCCTTGTCTTTGTAGCGCGCACGGTAAGCGTTGAAGTCGTAGTCGACCAGAATCGGCAGCTCACCGGAAAGCACCCGCGCATACGCGGTTTGTTTCGGCACGATGGGCGCGTTTTTCGCCAGTTTCTGGAAGTAATCAATGGCCGGCGCGAAGTTATCCAGGGTCCCGCCCATCGCCTGATTAATGGCGACCGCGGACACGTAACCGACGAATGCACTGGATGGATCGAGGTAGCCGACCATGCCTTTGTACTCAGGCTTGAGCAGATCAGCCCAGCTCTGCGGCACCGGCAAGCCACCCAGCGCATCGACGTTGACCATGATTCCCAACGTGCCGGAATGAATTGCAAACCAGTGCCCCTGCGGGTCTTTCAACCCCGTCGGAATCTGCTCCCAGCCTTTGGGTTTATAAGTCCCGACGACTCCGGCTTTTTGTGCCTGTAAACCGAATGTCACGCCGTAATACACCACGTCCGCCACCGGCGCGGCGTGCTCGGCAACCAACTGCGCCAGAGCCTGGCCAGAGTTTTTATTGTCCAGCGGTACCTGCACACCTGTGGTGTCGGCAATGGCCTTGAGTTGAGTGCCCCAATCTGCCCATTCCGGTGGACAGTTGTAGCAAATCGCCGTTTCAGCGGCCTGGGCCAGGCTGGCCACACCGCACAGCCATAACGCAGCCAGGGTTTTAGTGAAGCGGGTCATCGAGTTTCTCCTCGTAGGGTTGAGTACTTTCGCCTGGCCGGACATGGCAAGGCAGGCAATGGGAAACCGGGGCAGCGCCAGCAATTTGTGCCAGCAATTGGTCAATGACCGTGCTGGCCAGCGTTGCAATTGGCTGCACCACGCTGCACAGCGTGGGGTGCATTTGCGTGCCCAGGGCGATACCGTCGAAACCGATCACTGACAGCTGCCCAGGCACATTCCAGCCGTGTCGGCGCAGTTCGGCGATCAGGCTGATCGCCAGCAAATCGTTGGAACAAACCAACGCGCTGGGCGCCTGTGGTCCGGACAAAAAAGGTTCAAGGGCGGCGAAATCGGCTTGGGTATGGGCGGGCATTTCGATCACCGGCAAGCTGTCGAGGCCGTGCTCACGCATCGCGTCGCCATAACCGGCGTAACGCAGACGGGCACGGTCAGACTGCAAGGCCGGGCCGGCGACCATGCCAATGCGCCGATGCCCAGCGTCCAGCAAATAGCGCGTGGCCAGTGCCATCCCGGCGCGGTTGTCGACCGACACCGCGCTGTAATCGGGATTGCTCGGTTGGTGATAAGCCAGCACAAACGGCGTGTCCTCGCTGGCGAGGCTTTGCAGCACGCGGTTGCTTTCGGCATCGGTAACGGTCAGCACCAGCCCGTCAACCCGCTGGCGCAACAACTCCTCGACCACCGCGCTTTCACGCTCGCTGTTGTAATCGGTGGTCGCCAGCAACAAATTGTAGCCACGCAAACGCGCGGCCCGCTCCATTGCCTGGAATTGCTCGGCGAACACCGGATTGAGGAGATTGGGGACCACCACCCCGATCAGGTTGGTGGTTTGCAAACGCAGTTGACGGCCGAGGCGATTGGGCCGAAAACCCAGTTCGCGGGCAGCGGCGAACACTTGCTCGCGGGTCGCCGGACGCACCACTTCAGGGGAGGCGAAGGTCCGCGCGGCAGTCGCCCGCGATACACCTGCCAGTCGTGCAACTTGTTTCAAATCAGTCATTGTCGCTCGCTTGAGATCGATCTCATTCGCGAGAACATTACTCAGCGAACATGGCGTTCATGCGATTAAAAGATGACATTTTGATGTCAATCGCGGCATCCGATTACGCCCCACCCGCTCAACGGATTTGAGCACAGGCGCACCTGTCAGACCTTCAGCGATCCCGCAGAAATAGACTGGGTGTGTTTCCTCCCCCCACGTCCAGAGTCCGTGATGTCTTGCTCTGGGCTACGAGCGAAAAAATGATAAATGTTCTAGTTAGTTAATTATTGCGATGCCATTATGGTGGCGATTAATCCCCACTGATCAAACCCATACAAACTCCAACCGAGTTCACTGAATGAACATCCTGAGCCGCTCTGAATTCTCGACCAAACTGCTGACAGCGTTTGTTTTCTGCGCCTTGATTACTCTACTCGTAGGCGCCGGTAGCATCCTGAGCATTAATCGGTTGTCCACGGCGCTGGCGTTGACCTTTTCTGACAACCTCGTGTCAGTGGGCAAAATCGGGGAAACCCTGAGCAGCCTCACCGCGCACAACCGTGGGATGTATCGTCTGCTTGATGGGCAAAGAGGCGTGTTACCGGACAGCGAAAATCACCGCCTGCACGAAGCGCTGGTGACTGATTTGAACACTGCAAAAAATGCCTACGCCAGCTACCGTGCGACGCCACTGCAGGACGATGAGCGCGCGGCGGGTGACAAACTGGACCTGGTCTGGCCGACCTACATCAGCACATCACAAAAGATTGTCGAACTGATAGACGCCAAAAATCTGGACCAGGCCGCCGTCATCCTCAACGGCACCAATAACATCGCGTTCAGTGAAGCGCGAAGCCTGATACGGGTGATGGTTGATTCCAACAACCGACAGATAGGCGAAGGCGCTGCTGAGGCGGAAGCGTTGCACCGCACCGCCATACTGTCGTTGACGACCGGGATCATCATTGCGTTCGTCCTGGCAATCGCCCTTGGCGTCTTCATCACCCGCATGATCACACGTCCATTGGCGCTGGCCGTGTCTTACGCACAGGAGATTGCAGGTGGGGACCTCACCCGAGCCATCAGCGGCAACAGCCACGACGAAGCAGGCCAGTTGCTCAATGCCATTTCTGCGATGCAAGGGGGCCTGAAGCGTACCCTCACACAAATCGCCAACGCATCGGATCAACTGGCCTCAGCCGCCGAAGAACTGTCAGCTGTGACCGAAGAAAGCACACGCGGGTTAACCCGTCAGAATGATGAAATCCAGCAGGCTGCCACGGCGGTCAACGAGATGACCGCTGCGGTTGAAGAAGTAGCACGTAACGCCGTCACTACTTCACAAGCCTCAAGCAGCGCCAGTAGCGACGCCATTAACGGTCAGTCACAAGTCAAACAGACCGTGACAGGCATCACCCACATGGTGGCCGAAATCACCGATTCCAACCAGGCAGTGACCGAACTGGCCGGCAATGTCCGGGAGATCAGCAAGGTGCTGGACGTGATTCGCAGCATTGCCGAACAGACCAATCTGCTGGCCTTGAATGCCGCTATCGAAGCGGCCCGTGCGGGAGAGCAAGGTCGTGGTTTTGCCGTGGTGGCCGACGAAGTTCGTGCCTTGGCCCATCGCACCCAGGCCTCCACCGTGGAAATCGAAGGCATGATCAGCACTGTGCAACGCGGGGCCGACGGGGCCGTGAACGCCATGGGCAAGAGCCTGGCACTGGCCACTCAAACCCAGGACCTGGCGCAGGACGCCGGTTCGGCGTTGCAGAAGATTACGGACGGCGTTTCGATCATCAACGAACGCAATCTGGTGATTGCCTCCGCCTCCGAAGAGCAGGCCCAGGTCGCACGGGAAGTGGACCGTAACCTGACGAACATCCAAGACCTGTCGACCCAGAGTACCGCGGGGGCCAATCAGACGGCGGCCGCTAGCCAGGAGCTGTCTCGCCTGGCCGGTTCGTTCAGCACCTTGGTCGCCCAGTTCAAACTCTGAGCGCCGCCGCCCCACTCCCGCAAGGACCACACCGGACCGTGTGGGGCGGACCTGCTTACGACGGGAGCGACCCGGTCTATCTGAAAGGATCGAGGTGTTAGAAATCCCGCTTGTAGAAGATGTCCAGCGAACTGGCCACGCCGCTGGCGGCTTCGAGGTAGACTTTTTTGCTCAGCTTGTAACGCAAGGCGATGGTATTGGCCGGTTCAAACACGCCTACGCCATAACGCAGGCTGAGCTTTTCGGAGATGTTGCCGCTGGCCACCACACTGGTGGTGTTGCCGCTGCCTTGGGTATCGAGCTGGAAGTCCTGAATGCCCAGATCCTTGGCCAACCCGCTAGTGACCCCGGAGCTGCCCATCAAACCCAAGCCGAGGGCGGCCTGGGCGAGCATGTTGTTGTCTTCACCGGTGGTACTCAGCGGACGCCCCAGCACCAGGTAGGACAACGCCTGCTCCTGACTCATCGCCGGCTCGGAAAAAATCTGCGTGGTCGGCTGTTCGGCACTGCCGCTCAAGCGAATGCCGGCAATCACGTCGTCGGTCTGGCGAATCGCTTCGATGTCCAGGTACGGCTGATCGATGGGACCGGCAAACAGCAATCGGGCCCGACGCACGGTCAGGCGCTGGCCGTAGGCGCGATAACGCCCGTCGTTGAGCCAGAGCTCGCCGCGTGTGTCCATGTTGTCGCCGATGTGCACATGACCTTGCAGGTTGGCGGTCAGGCCAAATCCGGCAAAGCTTAGTTTGTCTTCCCCGACCACCACGTCGATGTCCATCGCCATGGCCATCGGCGGCTTGCCCTCTTCGGTCTGCTGGCCGACGATCACCGTGTCATCGGAGACCTTGACCGTCGACGGCGGCAGCTCACGCACGGTGATTTCGCCCTTGGGCACCAGCACTTTGCCGACGATTGCGAGTTTGTCGTCCTTCATCGAAATTTTCAGGTCCGGCGCGACTTCCAGCGCGGCGTAGGGTTCGACGGTGACCGGCAACTGCGAGCCCTTGAGCGCCAGATCCACCACCAGTGCCTGGCCCCAGGCGATGTTGCCATTGAGGCTGCCCTGCCCGGCCTTGCCGCTTTTCCAGCCGCCGTTCAACTGTACGGTTTCGCCGGCAATCACCGCTTGCAGTTGCAGGGCCTGGAGCGCCATCGGCAGTTCCGGCCCGGAGATTTCACCGTCGCGCAGCTCAAGGTTGCCGTTGACCTGCGGCGCCAGCAACCCGCCAGACAGCGTGCCGCTGCCGTTCAAATGCCCGGTGAGTTTCTCGACCATCGGCACAAACGGCCGCGCCACCGACAAATCCAGGCCATTGAGGCGGAATGAGCCGGTCAGCGGTTTGTTCTTCGGCAACGGGTTGATCTGCGCCTGCAGCATCAGCTCACCAAGCTTGCCACCGACGAAGCTGAGGTCGGTGTCGATGCGTTTTGGCGTGAGTTTGCTGGTGAGTTTCAGGGTCTGGTACGGGAAGTCCAGCCACTGATCCTTTTCCTTCATGCGCAACGTGCCGCCGCTGGCATCGACGCTGATCTGGCCGTTCGGGCCGCTGGCCGGCAAGTCCAGTTGCAGGTCGGCGTTGAGCCGGCCCTGCCAGGCAAAATCCTTCGGCAGCCATTGCGCCAGGCTGTCGATCGGGAACTGCTTGAGGTGGTAACGCAGCTTTGGCTCGGGCATCAAGCGCTGGTCTTCGCCACACAGGCTGGCCGGGCCGGACATCCAGCAATGGGCACCGAAGTTGATTTTGCCGTCCGCCAGCCGTTCGAGTCTGGCCGGGTTTTGCAGCTTCCAGTCCTGACCACCGGCCTGGATATCGCCACTGGCCAGACGCCCGCGCCAGTTACCTTTATCCAACGCGCCGTCGAGACCGAGCGCCAGTTTCAGTTTCGGTCCTTGCAGGTCGAGGGTCAGCTTCTGATTTTTGATGTCGCCCTGGCCGCTGGCGGTCAAGGTGCCCAGTGACGTGTCGCCGGTCTGGATGCCGCTGCCCTTGAGGTCGATCTTCGCCCGTTGGGCACTGTCGAGGGTGGCATCCAGATTGAGGCTTTGCAGGCGGTTGTCTTCGAAAACCAGTTGCGTGCCTTGCAGGGCGAGCTTGCCTTGCGGTGCCTTGAGCGTGCCGGCGACATTGACCCGACCATTGAGCTGGCCGCGCAGTTGCGGCCAGAGTTGGGCCAGGCGCGGCATTTTGATGTCGATCTGGCCGGCGAGTTTCTGTTGCAGGCTGCCTTGGCCATTGATGCTGTTGTCACCCAGGCGAATCTGCAACGCGCTGAGGTTCCATTGTTCGCCGCCGCCATCAGCCTTGGCTTGCAACACCGCCGGCTGCCCGCGCAGTTTGCCTTTCAGGTCCAGGTCGGCGGTCAGGCTGAGCCTTTCATTCTTCATCTCGCCTTTGCTGCGTAACGGACCCGCCAAGGTACCCGGCAACTCCGCGAGCCAGTACGCCGGGTTGATCGCCGAGAGGTCCAGCGCGGTATCCCAGGCGATGCCGTCGGCAAATTGCAGGTTCAGGTGCCCTTCGGCCTTGCCCTGCCCGGCTTCGAGCTTGAATTGCGGCAGATGGATTTGGCTCAGGTCGCCGCTGAAAGGGCTGTTCAGGCTGAACGCCCCGGCCGGGCCATCCAGTGCGGCCTTGAAGTTACCGATGTAGTTGCCGTCGGTGTAGGAGACTTCACCGTTGAAGCTGCGCAGTGCCACTTGCGGTTCGTCGATCAGCGGATAGAGGCGGTGCCAGGGGAAATCCAGCCAGTCGATTTTCGCTTCGGCACTGAAGCCTTTGCTCCAGTCCAGTTGCCCGGTGAGCTTGAGGCTTTGTTTGTCATTGGCGGTCAGGTCGAGACCCGCGATTTGCGCGCCCTTGGCGTCAACCTTGCCTTGCAGCGACAACGCGACCGGGCCAAGTTCGGCGGGCAACGTGGCTTTGCCGAGCAACTGGTAGCCGTTTTTCAGGTCGCCGTCGCCGGTGAGCTCCAGTTGATTGAGTTGCAGGGTGTCCGGCAGCTCGGCGCGGGCCTTGAAGCCGTCAGCGGTGATACGCACTTTTGCCGGCAAGTTTTCCACCAGCGGCTGCAATTCGCCGGTCAACTGCCCGTTCAGGTAACCGCTGCTGTCGGCTTTCAGGTTCAGGGTTTTCAGCAGATCGCCGTCGACCTTCAACACCAGCGCCCAGGGTTCGGTGCCCGGCGCCGGCAAGGTCAGTTTGCCTTCGGCGGTCAGCGGCCAGTTGCCGCTCGGTTGCAACAGGCCAGACAGGTTCAGGCTCAGTTCATCCCGCTGCAAGTGCACCGAGTCGATCTGCAAACCCTGTTCGGTCCAGTGCGCCGCCAGTTGCAGGCCTTTGAGCTCTTCACTGCCATTGAACAGCAGACGGCCGACCTTGACGTCACCCAACTCAATGGCCAGCGGCAATTTCAAGTCTGGAAGGCTGATCGGCCCGCTGCTTTGCTCTTCTGCGCCTGGCGGAAATTGCAGGCTGACCTGCTCGGCCTGCAATTGCTCGATGCACAGCGTCATGCGCGTCAGGCACAGTGGCGACCAGGCGAAAATCGCCTGGTTCAGCTCAACCCGGCTGTTGTCCTGCTGCCACAGCAGATGGTCGGCGCTCCACTGTCCACCCAAACGGCCCTGGAAATTCTCCACGGTCAAACCCGGCACAAACCCGAGCGCCCAGCGACTGCCCGTCGCCGTACCCAGCACGATGATCAAGGCCAGCACGACCAGCATCAGCAGCGCCGGGATCGCCAGCAGCGCTATTTTCAAACCACGCTTCACAGCTCAGGCCCCATGGAAAAGTGCAGTCGAATGCCGCCGTCGTCGTCCATCGCGTGGGCCAGGTCGAGGCGAATCGGCCCTACCGGCGAAACCCAGCGCACGCCAATACCGACGCCGGTCTTCAGGTTCGGCAGTTCGAGGGTGTTGAAGGAGTTGCCCTGATCGATGAAGGTTGCGACCCGCCACTTTTCGGCGATGGAGTATTGATACTCGACGCTGCCGGCCACCATGTAACGGCCACCGATACGGTCGCCCTCGGAGTTCTCCGGGGACAGGCTCTGGTAGTCGTAACCGCGCACGCTCTGATCGCCACCGGCGAAGAAGCGCAGAGACGGCGGCACCGATTTGTAACCGTTGGTGGCGCTGCCGCCGACCTGCACCCGACCGAGGAAGCGGTGTTTATCGAAGACCGTGGTCAGGCCTTTGACCAGTGCCGTGCCATACACCAGGTTGGTGTCCGAACCCAATCCTTCCTTGGCGACCTTGGTTTCGAATTGCAGGCGATAGCCATTATGCGGATCGATGCGGTTGTCGCTTTTCAGGTACGAATAGCTCACGCCGGGCATTAGCAAGGTACTGAGCCCCGAGTCGTCACCGAGTGTGTATTCCTCACGTTGCCATTTAAGCGACACCACCCGCTGCCAGCCGCTGGGCAACTTGCTGTGCCATTCGGGGCCGAGGGTCAGCAATTTGCTGCGGGAGTCGGTGCCAGCGATATCTTCATATTGATAGCCAGCGGCCCAGCGCAGTTTGTCGGTCAACGGTGGGTCCAGGGGAATGTCGTAAAACACCCCGACGTTCTGCCGCGGTGCCGACAGTTCGGCTTCCCAGCCATAGCTGTCGCCTTGCGGGTTGACCCAGTGCCGGGTCCAGTTGGCCTTGATTCGCGGGCCGACGTCGGTGGAAAACCCCAGACCCAAGCCCATGGTCCGAGGCTTGCGGGTGTCGAGTTTGACCGCCACCGGGATCACGTCGTCCTTGGAGGCCGTTGGCGCCGCGTCGACGCGCACGCCTTCGAAATAACCGCTCGATTGCAGCGCCTGATTGAGTTCGGCGATCAGTTCCGAGTCATAGGGCGTACCGGCCTTGAACGGCACCATGCGTTGCAGCAGGTCTTCGTCGAACGGCGTGTCGCCTTCAAAACTGACTTTGCCCAGCGCATAACGCGGGCCGCTGTCGTAGATCAATTCGATATCGGCGACGCCCGCGCGCGGGTCCACCAGCAGCTTCTGGCGAGTGAAGCGCCCACTGAAGAAGCCGAAACGCGAGGCCTGGTTCTGGATCAGCCGCTTGGCGTCTTCGTAACGGCCATGGTTAAGCACCGCGCCTGGCATTAGCAGGTCGCTTTTGGGCACACGAAAGGATTTGAGCGAGGCGGCAGGACCGTCGACACGTATCGTGACGTTACGCAAATGGATCGGCTCGCCGGGATCGATGTTCAGCACCAGGCGCGGCGTCTTGCCGCCCTTCACGTCGCTGTCGATTTGCGGCTGGTAATACCCCAAGGCCTGGGCGGCCTTGCGCGCCTGTTCTTCGGCGCCGCGACTGAAGCGCAGCAAGGCTTCTTCATCGCGATCGCCGAGGCTACCGATATAGCCCTCTATATTGGCCTTCAGTTCATCGTTGGACGGTTTGATCCGCACATCCAATTCACTTTGCGCCAGCGCCGCGCAGCTGGATAACAGCATCAACAGGCCGCTGGTGATTCTTCCTGGAACATTCATAGGCGCGGATGCTATCACGAGCTTGGGAGCCTGATAGAGCCGGACTTGTCCCATAAGTTCGGCGATTATGCTGTTGCTGTTTGTAACACCTGCGGGTTGGCGTGGAAAAACACGTGCTCACGGATCGGTCCTACGGCCACTTCGCCGATTTCCTCATAGCCCTGACGCTTATAGAACTCCAGATAGCGAGGATTCCCGGTGTCGAGGATCACGCCTTGGGAGTGCTCATCGACCGCGCACCAGTTGTGCACCGCCTGCAGCAACTGTTCGCCAAAGTGCTTGCCCTGGAACTGCGGGTGAACCCCCAGCAATGGCAGGACGTGCACCGAGTCGGACGGCACGCACGCCATCACGGCGGCGTGGTAATCGAGGTAGCGTCGGGTACAGCGAAACCCGGTGCTGAGCACCATCCGCAGGCGCCAGGCCCAGCTTTCGGTGATGCCCAGGCGGCGTTGCGGCGGCGCGATCAGGGCGATGCCGATCAAGCGGTCATTCACCAGCAGGCCGATGGCCGGCAAATCCTGCAGAAAGTGCTGTTTGATCAGTTCGCGCACCGTCGCCCGGACTCGCTGTTCATAACCGGGGCGTTCGGCTTCGAACAGGTAGCCGAACGTCGGCTCGTGCCGGTACGCCTGGTACAACAGGGAACGCGCTTCGCGGGAATAGCCGCTGTCGAGCATGTGAATATCGGCGATGGCGGTCGAGGTTTCGGGCATAACGGCGGATCTCCCTGGGGCACAGCTCAGATGGCTGCGCTCTTCTTGGTACGAGCCTTGGGGTGGCTTCACAGTTCCCCAGACAGGTATAGACCAAGCGAGGAGCTTCATCGACTGGGCTTGCCCGCGAAGAGGCCGGATCTGCCAACACATCTCTGACAGGACACAATGAATCCCCTCACCCCAAAGCTGGCCCCATTCCTACATGTCAGCTAGCATCGCACTTTTGCCAGGACTGCCGACCATGAAGATCGTCTCCTTCAACATCAACGGGCTGCGCGCTCGCCCGCATCAGCTGGCGGCGCTGATCGAAAAGCATCAGCCGGACGTGATCGGGTTGCAGGAAACCAAGGTCCACGACGACCAGTTTCCCCTGGCCGAGGTGCAGGCGCTGGGGTATCACGTGTATTTCCACGGCCAGAAGAGTCACTACGGCGTGGCCCTGCTCTCGCGCCAGGAGCCGATTGCGCTGCACAAAGGTTTCGCCACTGATGAAGAAGACGCTCAACGGCGCTTTATCTGGGGCACGTTCGCCGACGCCAATGGCGTGCCGGTGACCATCATGAACGGCTATTTCCCACAGGGCGAAAGCCGCGATCACCCCACCAAGTTCCCGGCCAAGGAACGTTTCTACAGCGATTTGCAGCAATTGCTGGAAAGCCAGTTCAGCAACGACCAGCCGATCGTGGTGATGGGCGATGTGAACATTTCCCCGGAAGACTGCGACATCGGCATTGGCCCGGATAACATGAAACGCTGGCTGAAAACCGGCAAATGCAGCTTCCTGCCCGAAGAACGCGAATGGATGGCACGCCTGAAGAACTGGGGTCTGGTGGACAGTTTCCGTCACCTGAACCCGGAGGTTGCCGACCGTTTCAGCTGGTTCGACTACCGCAGCCGCGGTTTTGAAGATGAGCCCAAGCGTGGGCTGCGGATTGACCTGATCATGGCGTCCAACGGGTTGTTGCCTCGGGTCAAGGACGCAGGCGTGGATTACGAACTGCGCGCAATGGAAAAGCCGTCCGATCACGCGCCGATCTGGCTTGAGTTGAGCTGATAACGTTTTGCTGATCGTTCCCACGCTCCGCGTGGGAATAATCACTGTCATCGTTCAGAAACCTTACTGACTTATTCTCCCGGCACTTTCTTTGGCTTATTAAGGTGCCGGCATGTCCCTGCGCGTGTTGTTCCTGCTGCTCGGCGCCGTGCTGCCGTTGACAGTATCGGCCGGTGATCTGCCGACGCCCGAACGCGGGCCGGTGCTGCGCATCCAGGGTTCCAACACCATTGGCGCGGCGTTGGGGCCGGCGCTGGTCGAGGGGTTGATGCATGAACAGGGCCTGCTCAAGGTGCACCGCGAAGCCCCGGACAAAGCCAACGAACAACGCATCGTCGGCGAAACCGCTCAGGGCCGCCGAGTCGAGGTGGAAGTCGCGGCCCACGGTTCCAGCACCGGGTTCAAAGCCCTGAAAATCGCCTCCGCCGATCTTGCGGCCTCGTCACGGCCGATCAAGGACAGCGAACGACTGGATCTCGAACCGCTGGGCGACCTGAAAAGCCCGGTTGCCGAACAAGTCATCGCCATCGACGGGCTGGCCATCATCCTTCATCCGCACAATCCACTGAAGCAGCTCAACACCGAGCAACTGGCGCGAATTTTCAGCGGCGAAACGAAAACCTGGGAAGAACTCGGCGGCACCGGTGGGACAATTCATCTCTACGCGCGGGATGACCAATCGGGCACCTACGACACATTTAAGGAACTGGTCCTCAGCCCGCGTGGGAAAATGCTGAGCGGCAACGCGAAACGCTTCGAATCCAGTGAGCAATTGTCCGACGCGGTGAGTCTGGACCCGCAAGCCATCGGCTTCATTGGTTTGCCTTATGTGCGTCAGGCCAAAGCCGTGGCCATTGTCGATGGTGACTCCCAGGCCATGCTGCCGCTCAATAGCCTGATCGCGACGGAAGATTACCCGCTGTCCCGTCGGCTGTTCTTTTACCTGCCGCCGAACGGGAAAAATCCCTGGGCCAAGGCCTTGGTGAAGTTCGCCCAGAGCAGCAATGGCCAGGCGATTGTTGCGGCCAATGGTTTTATCGCGCAAACCGTTCAGGCCATGGCCGTCACACCGAATGCGCTGATGCCCGAGGGTTATCAGGCACTCAGTCGGCATGCCCAGCGGCTGACGGTGAATTTTCGTTTCGAAGAAGGCAGCGCGACGCTGGACAACAAGGCCCGCCAGGACCTGTCGCGGGTGCTCGACTATATAAGGCAGCACGACAAAGCCAATCGGCAGGTGACGCTGGTAGGGTTTGGCGATGCCAAGAGCGACCCCGCGCGGGCCGACCTGCTGTCGAAACTGCGGGCCATGGCGGTGCGGCGAGAACTGGTGAAAAGCGGCGTGGTGTTTCGCGAGATTCGCGGTTTTGGCGCCGAGATGCCGGTGGCGGCCAACAGCGGGGATGAAGGGCGGATCAAGAATCGGCGGGTTGAGGTTTGGGTGTATTGAAGTAAGCACCAAACATTGTGGCTTGGGGGCCTACTGTGGCGAGGGGGCTTGCCCCCGTTGGACTGCGAAGCGGGCCTCAAACCGGCCACCGCATTTTTCCTGGAAAGACGCGGTGTACAATTTACGACTGCTGCGCAGCCGAACGGGGGCAAGCCCCCTCGCCACAGGTCTCAGTGCCCGCTGCGCATCATTTCCTTAGGCACGTACTTGCCGATCTCGAACTTGCCAATCGCCGCGCGGTGCACTTCGTCCGGGCCGTCGGCCAGGCGCAGGGTGCGTTGCATGGCATACATGTAGGCCAGCGGGAAATCGTTGGACACCCCTGCCCCGCCATGGATCTGGATCGCCCGGTCGATCACCCGCAACGCCACGTTCGGTGCAACCACTTTGATCTGCGCGATCTCGCTCTTCGCCACTTTGTTGCCGACGGTGTCCATCATGTACGCCGCTTTCAACGTCAGCAGTCGCGCCATGTCGATCTCCATCCGCGAGTCGGCGATTTTGTCGATGTTGCCGCCCAAACTCGCCAGAGGTTTACCGAACGCGGTGCGGTTGACCGCCCGTTTGCACATCAGCTCCAGCGCACGTTCAGCCATGCCGATCGAACGCATGCAGTGGTGAATCCGGCCCGGGCCGAGGCGACCCTGGGCGATTTCGAAGCCGCGTCCTTCGCCCAACAGGACGTTTTCGTACGGCACCCGGACGTTCTCGAATAGCACTTCGGCGTGGCCGTGAGGCGCGTCGTCGTAACCGAACACCGGCAGCGGACGCACAATCTTCACGCCCGGCGTATCCACCGGCACCAGAATCATCGAGTGCTGAGCGTGGCGTGGTGCATCCGGATTGCTCAGGCCCATGAAGATCAGGATCTTGCAGCGCGGATCGCAGGCCCCTGAAGTCCACCATTTCTTGCCGTTGATCACCCACTCATCGCCATCACGCACGGCACGGGCAGCCATGTTGGTGGCGTCGGACGAGGCCACGTCCGGCTCGGTCATGGCGAACGCCGAGCGGATCTCGCCGCGCAACAGCGGTTCGAGCCAGCGTTGCTTCTGCTCTTCGTTGGCGTAACGCACCAGCACTTCCATGTTGCCGGTGTCGGGCGCCGAACAGTTGAACGGCTCTGGGCCCAGCAATGAGCGACCCATGATTTCCGCCAATGGCGCGTATTCGAGGTTGGTCAGGCCAGCACCCAGTTCAGACTCAGGCAGAAACAAATTCCACAGGCCTTCGGCCTTGGCCTTGAGTTTGAGTTCTTCCATGATCGCCGTCGGCTGCCAGCGATCGCCCTCGGCGACCTGGCGTTCGAACACCGCTTCGGCGGGGTAAACGTAGGTGTCCATGAACGCAGTCACGCGCTCACGCAGTTCCTGGACCTTGGGCGAATAAGCGAAATCCATGGCAGCTCTACCTTTTAATCAGGGGTTCAGAGGAGTTGTTCAGGTCATGCAATCGATGCTAGAACAGCTACGAAAATTTACCTAACCTATTCTCGGCGTGTATTAACATTCATCACCGATATATGATCGGCTGATTGCCAAGGCCCTCGGGTCCGATCAAGACGCCCCTGATAACAAGAGTGCAGCGCATGAATCTGAGCAAGGTCGACCTCAACCTTTTCATCGTCTTCGACGCGATCTACACCGAAGCCAACCTGACCCGCGCCGGGCAGATCGTCGGCATTACTCAACCGGCGGTGTCGAACGCTCTGGCCCGTCTGCGCGAGACCTTCAACGATCCGCTTTTCGTGCGCACCGCCCAGGGCATGGTGCCGACGCCGATGGCGCAGAACATCATCGGCCCCGTGCGTAACGCCCTCTCCCTGCTGCGGGTGTCGGTGCAGGAAAGCCGCATCTTCAACCCGTTGCAGGCGGTCAAGACCTACCGCATCAGCATGACCGACCTCACCGAAGCGGTGATCCTGCCGCCATTGTTCCAGCGCCTGCGCCGCCTGGCGCCGACGGTGATCATCGAGAGTTTCCTGTCCAAACGCCGCGAAACCACCAAGGAACTGGCGGCCGGGCGCCTGGATTTCGCGGTGGATGCACCACTCAACACCGACCCGCAGGTGCGCCACGTCAAGTTGATGGAAGACCGTTATGTGTGCGCCATGCGCAAGGGCCATCCGCTGGCGGGCAAAGAGAAATTCACCCTCGACGATTACCTGTCCCTGACCCACATCCATATCTCCAGCCGCCGCAGCGGCCTGGGCTATGTCGACCTGGCCCTGGGCAAAATGGGCATCCAGCGCAAGATCGCCCTGCGCTCCCAGCATTACCTGATGGCGTCCCAGGTGTTACAGCAGACCGACATGGTCATGACCGTGCCGGAACGCTTCGCCCGTCGCCATGATTTGTACTCGGTGAACCTGCCGGTCAAAGAAGTTCCGCCGGTGGAAACCCACCTCTACTGGCACGAAAGCACCGACCAGGACCCGGCCAACCGCTGGATGCGCGAGCAGATGATCGAGTTGTGCCAGCAGGTCACGGCGCACGAGAAGAAGCTGGATAAGGTGTAGGACGTTAATCCGTGTCATTGTTCTTCGCGGGCAAGCCCGCGATGAAGAGGCCGGTGATACCAACGAAGATCCATGCCCCTTGACGTAAACGTCAACCTGACATTAGCTTAGCGCCATGACCTTTTTCGAGCGCTTCCATGAGCAGCCAGACCTATAGCATTTCCGACCTCGCCCGCGAGCTCGACATCACCACCCGGGCCATTCGCTTCTATGAAGAGCAAGGCCTGCTCAGCCCCGAGCGTCGCGGTCAGGAACGCATTTATTCGCCCCGTGACAAGGTCAGCCTGAAGCTGATCCTGCGGGGCAAGCGCATTGGTTTTTCCCTGGCCGAATGCCGCGAGCTGATCGAGCTCTATGACCCCTCCAGCGGTAACACCAAGCAATTGCACAGCATGCTGGCGAAAATTGCCGAACGTCGGGAACAACTCGAGCAGCAACTGCTGGACATCGAACAGATGAAGCTGGAACTCGACACAGCCGAGGAGCGCTGCACCCAGGCGCTGGAGCAAACGATCAAGAGCCAGGAATCAGTCCAGTAGACCTACACAAGCCCACTCCCACAGGGTTCTCCCAGCATTCAGACAATCAGCACAGGTCGATTCCCATGTCCCTCCCCATCCACGTACGCCTGGTCGAAGTCGGCCCCCGCGACGGTCTGCAAAACGAAGCCCAACCCATCAGCGTCGCGGACAAGGTGCAACTGGTCGATGCGCTCACCGCCGCTGGCCTCGGCTATATAGAAGTCGGCAGTTTCGTCTCGCCCAAATGGGTGCCACAAATGGCCGGTTCCGCCGAGGTCTTCGCGCAGATCCAGCGCAAACCAGGGGTGACCTATGGCGCCCTCGCCCCCAACCTGCGGGGCTTTGAAGACGCTATCGCCGCCGGGGTCAAGGAAGTCGCGGTGTTCGCCGCAGCGTCCGAAGCGTTCTCCCAGCGCAATATCAATTGCTCGATCAGCGAGAGCCTGGAGCGCTTCGTGCCGATCATGGACGCCGCCAAACAACACGGCGTCAGCGTGCGCGGTTACGTGTCCTGTGTGCTGGGCTGCCCTTATGAGGGTGATGTCAAGCCTGCACAAGTCGCCCGGGTCGCTCGCGAGCTCTATGCGATGGGCTGCTACGAGGTTTCGCTGGGAGACACCATCGGCACCGGCACCGCTGGCGCGACCCGCAAGATGTTTGAAGTGGTTTCGGCCGACGTGCCACGGGAAAAACTGGCCGGGCACTTCCACGACACCTATGGCCAGGCCATGGCCAATATCTACGCCAGCCTGCTGGAAGGCATTTCGGTATTCGACAGTTCCATCGCCGGCCTTGGCGGCTGCCCGTACGCCAAGGGCGCCAGCGGTAACGTCGCCACCGAAGACGTGGTTTACCTGCTCAACGGCCTGGGCATCGAGACCGGGATCGACCTGGACGCCTTGATTCGCGCCGGCCAGCAGATTTGCGCGGTGCTGGGGCGCCCTACCGGTTCTCGCGTGGCCAAGGCTCGCAGCGCACAGTGACAACGTGGATGTGTCCGGGTGTTACCGCGTGTTCTGGCACGTGGGGCGGAAACGAGTAACACGGAAACAAATTGTCAGGTTTGGTATGGCTGAAAAAATCTCACAAAAAATCAAATCATTGATTTTAAAGGATTTTTCAAAGTTGGCACGGCTTCTGCTATCTCTATGGCATAACAAGAATAAAAAGCTGCAAACCAATAAAAATAAGACGTAACGACTCTGACATAACAAGAACAACACGGCAGAGACGCAGCTAACAGATTTTTTTGGAGAAGGTGTGCTTTTCAGGGTGCTTTTCGGAGTAACCCGCAACCGGGCAGAGAACAATAAAACTACCTTCAGGTAGCTCCCGAACTGGTTGGATCGCTTGGCGAAAAAGTAGATCAGCGCTCAAAAAAATACGTTTGCTCTTGATCCCGGATGGGGATCGACAAAAACAGCGGTAAAGGGCCACGGTTGCCAAAAACAACAACAGACCGCCCCTCAATAATAAAAAAAGAGCACGTAACGACAAAATTAAAGGGGAGCTTCGGCTCCCCTTTGTGCTTTCTTGTCTTCCGGTTTTTTCCTCAAAAGATCGCAGCCTTCGGTGTAGTGGTTCAGTTTTTTAACCGTAGGAGTATTAAGCCGCCTGCTCCTCAAACAGCGCAGGCGGCAAGTGGTTCGAGGCGGAGTGACAACGGCGATGGTTGTAATGGGAGATGAAACCCATCACATCCTTCTCGGCCTCGAAATAATTTTGGTAGCCGTTCTCCGGAATCCAATCGTGCTTTAACGTCCTGAAATAGCGTTCAACCACCGCGTTGTCCCAACAGTTGCCTCGACGACTCATGCTTTGAACGATCCGGTTCTCCGCTAGGCATGGAGCAAATCGATCAGCGGTGTACTGGGCGGATTCAACCGGTCGTAGCAACACTGCCAGTCTCGGTGCTTTCGCAGACAGTTCAGCATCGGCGGTTCGTGAACAAGCCCAGCCCACAATCCTGCGTGAAAACAGATCCATCACCACAGCCAGATAAAGCCAGCTATTTCCCACTCTGATGTAGGTAATATCGCCCGCCCAAAGCGTGTCTGGCCGGGACGGAATAAATCGACGATCAAGTATGTTCGGGGCAACGATCGCCGTAAGCGTCCAGCCAATACACCTTCCGAACTCCAGCATTAAGGGCGATGGTGTCCGCGTATTTTTAAGCGGACGCAATAGCCCTTAATGTCAGGATTTCCATGCGCCAACGAAGCTCTTACCCGAAACCCCTCAAGGCCCAGGTTGTTCAGGAATGCCTGCAACCGGGCGCAACCCTATCTAGCGTTGCCATCCGCCACGGCATCAACGCCAACGTGATCCGCAAGTGACTGCCGCTTTACCGAGACCTGCCGTCAGCGTTGCCGGCTTTTGTTCCGTTAAGAGCCAGCCCCAAACGGCCGGAGGAAGCGTCGGCGACTATCGAACTGCCGCTTGGCGAGCAATCAATCGTAGTGAAATGGCCAACTTCCGATCCCGAAGGCTGTGCCCGTTTTGTCCGTGAACTCACCCAATGATCCGCATCCCACGCTCGACGCAAGTTTTTTGATCTGCACGTGGCAAATAAAAGTCAGCTGGCCGAGCAGACACTGCACTCGATTGGCGGCTTGTACGGAGTTGAACGCCAGGCGCGGGACATGAGCGATGAGGATCGCTGGCGAATACGCCAGGAAAAAGCAGCGCCGATAATCAAAACGCTGCATGACTGGATGTTGGCCCAGCGAGATCTGGTGCCGAACGGATCGGCGACGGCCAAAGCCTTGGATTACAGCCTTAAACGCTGGGTAGCGCTGACGCGCTACCTCGACGACGGCGCTGTGCCCATTGATAACAACCAGGTCGAAAACCAGATCCGGCCGTGGGCACTTGGACGCTCGAATTGGTTGTTCGCCGGGTCACTACGCAGCGGAAAGCGGGCGGCGGCGATCATGAGTTTGATCCAGTCGGCGCGCATGAACGGACATGATCCGTATGCCTATCTGAAGGACATTCTGACTCGTTTGCCGACGCAGCAGGCGAGTGATATTACGGAGTTCCTGCTGCATAAATGGGCGCCCGTTTAACCACGCAAGGCATGTCCGCCGGACGCTAACTATTCAATAGTCGTAGGTAGGACTTGCTACGGCTATGAAAGGGCCAACCGCAGAATCGCAGGCATCGTAGTCAGTATCAAAATTATGGACATAGAGATGTTGAAGGCTAACGAATAACTGGGGCGCGTTAGCACCTGCCGTAATGCAACCCCACCCACTGCCCAGATCCCCACGCATAGCATCGATAGAGCCGCCAATAGAGCACCTGCTAGGCATAGGTTTAGGACATGGTTTTCGATGGGTATATAGGTTGCAGATGCGCTAATTGAAAGCGCCCACGCTTTCGGATTTATCCACTGAAATGCCGCGCCCGCCACTAGCCCCATTGGGGGCCGGCTGTCCTGACAGATTTCCAGCGGGCCGCTGGTTGCAATTTTCCAGGCCAGCCAAAGGATATAGCCTGCGCCGACGACGCCTAGCGCTGTATGAAAACCTGGCGCCGCGTCAAATAGGGTACCTAGCCCCAGCCCAAGCAGCACGAATTGCAAGCTGACGCCAAGGGCGATACCACTCACCAAGGGCATCGTTCGCATCACGCCAACCTTCGCACCTGAGACCAGCACCATGGCGTTATTAGGGCCCGGTGTACCGGTCATCACTATGGCGAAAATCATAAATGGAATGAGGTGCGTGGGATCGGTCATAACAAGGGTGAGCCTGGTTGAGAAGTGCGTGAATTTTATAGCGCAACGCACGCACAATGGCTGCATAATGACGTAAAAACCAAGGACTGACGCAACTAATGGCAGAGCTTGACCAGATCGACAGAAGAATATTGCATGAGCTTTCTCGAGACGCCCGCCAGACCAATTTGAAGCTGGCCGAACGAGTCGGGCTGTCTCCCTCCGCCTGTCTGAGAAGGGTTCAAGAGCTAGAGCGATCTGGGGTCATCACAGGTTATAGGGCGGTCATCGACAGATCTCGCCTAGGAGCAGGGTTTGTGGCCTACGTTACCGTAGGACTCTCCAATCACACGAAGGACAGTCTGCGGGCTTTTGAAAAAGCGATCAGCGCATGTCCGGATGTGGTTGAGTTTCACACCGTCACCGGGACTATTGAGTATCTTCTGCGTGTTGAACTGGCGGACATGAAGGCTTACAAGACATTCCACAATGATGTCTTGGGTACGCAGCCGCATGTTTCTTCGATTACGAGCTACATCGTAATGGACACACCAAAGAACGACCGTGCCTAAGCTTAGAGACCGCGGACGGCCACACGTAGAGCACCGGTCTTGATGCAGAGTTCGAAAGGTGGGTTACCCGGACGTACATGGATGCGGCAAAAGGTTACCGATTTCACTCGCCCGCTGCGTCGGCAGGCGCGTGAGTACGTCCTTCAGATAGACATACGGATCATGGCCGTTAAGCCGTGCCGACTGGATCAAGCTCATGATCGCAGCCGCACAGGTGGACGCTTAGTGGGCGTGTTCTGGCACCGTGCATTCTGTGAGGATGGAGCATCATCGAGGGAGTAGGAAAAAGAATGAAAATCGGATATCGCTACGTTCTTGCATGGCTGCCTACTACGCAGTTTCTTATATGGTTGAAGATAAGCACATTCGCCTATCAGTATCTTGAATGTCATGGCGACAAGGGCCTGCCGCTTCCGTGTATGTGGAATGGCATCGACTTGCAAGGATGGATCGGTGCCGGCATGTTTTTCGGGATGATCCTTTTTTGGTTTTCGCTTCCGGTCGCAGCCTATATTTCTCTTGAGATATGGCTTCGGGCCTACAAGGCGAAACTTGACGCTGGGGGCCACTGAGCGACTGCTGGTATGTTCGCCATATTGTTTTCGCTCCTACTTTGTCTGAAACACAGAAATGAGCGACACATCATTTGAAGCAAGGTGTGATGGGCGGACGCTTACCGATCGCCGGCTTCGTGGCGCGGCGATAGTGGGCATAACGTGGCCTGCGTCGGTGCAGGCCAAAGGTTTTGATCAAAGTGCGCATTCGATAGCGCCCGATGAAAATGCCCTCTTTTCTTAGCTCTTTGGATAGCCCACGAGTACCTAGCGCCTCTCGATGTTCTTTATGCAGCGCACAAAGCTTGCACCCCAGCCAACGCAGGGCAGGTTTCTGCGGTTTGGGTTTGCACTTGGTGTAATAGCTGCTGCGGGCAAGGCCAAGTACGGCGCACATACGCTGAATCGACATTGCTGATCCTGCAGTCGTGGAGGCTGGGACATTCCGTCCTGTTCCCGACGCCAGCGTAAAACCCAGCGACGCAGGGCTGTAGGGCCTGCATACGCGCTGGAGAGGATTTCGATACGGCCAAGCTTTTCAGCGAAAAACATCTGCTAAAAGCTTGACCATGAACAGAGTATCTACATGGTTTTGTGCACATCCGTAGGAGCTGCCGAAGGCTGCGATCTTTTGATTTTCAACGCATCGCTTTGAGCTCCTCGATGCTGATCTCGCGCATCCGAAACTTCTGGATCTTGCCGGTCACGGTCATCGGAAACTCCTCGACGAACTTGAAGTAACGCGGCGTCTTGAAGTGCGCGATACGCTCCTTGCACCAGGCTTGCAGTTCCTGCTCGGTAGCGCTGTGGCCGGGATGGAATTTGATCCAGGCGACAATCTCTTCGCCATACCGGGAGCAAGGAATGCCGATCACCTGCACATCGGCAACCGCCGGGTGGGTGAAGAAGAACTCTTCCAGTTCCCTTGGGTAAATATTCTCACCGCCGCGAATGATCATGTCCTTGTTACGCCCGGCGATGCACACGTAGCCTTCGTCGTTCATGCTCGCCAGATCGCCGGTGTGCATCCAGCCAGCGTCATCGATAGCCTCGGCGGTGGCTTGCGGGTTCTTCCAGTAGCCGAGCATCACGCTGTAACCCCGAGTGCACAGCTCGCCAATGGTGCCGCGTGGCACCAGATTGCCCGCCTCGTCGATGATCTTGCTTTCCAGTTGCGGCTGGGTGCGGCCGACCGTGGTGACGCGTAATTCCAGGTCGTCCGACGGACCGGTCTGCAAAGACACGGGGCTGGTTTCCGTCATGCCGTAGGCAATCTGCACTTCGCTCATGTGCATTTCACCGATAACCCGACGCATCACCTCGATCGGACACGTCGCCCCGGCCATGATCCCGGTGCGCAGGCTCGACAAATCAAATTCGGCGCGCTTGGGCTGATCGAGCATGGCGATGAACATGGTCGGCACGCCATAAAGCGCGGTGGCTTTTTCTTCGGCGACGGTGGTCAGGGTCAACAGCGGATCGAAGGCATCGTTGGGGTAAATCATGGTGCTGCCGTGGGTGACGCAGCCGAGGTTGCCCATGACCATGCCGAAGCAGTGATACAGCGGCACCGGAATCACCAGCCGATCATCGGCGGTCAGGCCGAGGCTTTCGCCGACCATGTAACCGTTGTTGAGAATGTTGTAGTGGCTGAGGGTCGCGCCCTTGGGGAAACCGGTGGTGCCGGAGGTGTACTGGATGTTCACCGCCTGGTCGAAATGCAGGCTGTCCTGGCGTTCGTGCAATTGCTCGATCGACACACTGGCTGCCAGATCGGCCAATTGCGACCACGGCAGGAAACCCGAGGGTGGCTGCGCGTCCAGGCTGATGACCCCACGCAGTTCCGGCAGGCGTTCGCTCTGCAAGCGGCCGATGGATTGCTCCGCCAATTCCGGTACCAACCCTTGCAGCATGCCGTGATAGTCGGAGGTCTTGAAGGCCCCGGCGCAAACCAGCCATTGGCAGCCGGATTGCTTCAATACGTATTCGAGTTCCGAACTGCGATAAGCCGGGTTGATGTTGACCAGGATCACGCCGATTTTCGCACTGGCGAACTGGCTGATGCACCACTGGGCGCAGTTCGGGGCCCAGATGCCGAGCCGGTCACCGGTTTGCAAACCCAGCGCCAGGAATGCTCTGGCGTGCAGATCAACAGCATCCGACAGCTGCTGCCAGGTGTAACGCAGCTGTTGGTGGCGCACGACCAGCGCCTCCCCGTTCGGGTATTGCGCGACGGTGTTATCAAACGCCTGGCCGATGGTCATCGCCAGCAAGGCTTTGTCCTGGGAACCACGGGTATAGCTGCGCTGCGGGCTTGCACTGGGTTGATCCATGACGACCCCTATTGTCTTTATTGTAGGAGCGAGGCTTGTGTGGCAAGCCACATAAGGCGACGCAGGTCTTTCAGAACTGGCTCTACTCTCGCTCAAGTTGACGTTAACGTAAAGGGTGATTGACAGCCATTCGTCACAGGCTTACGTTAACGTAAAGGTGAGAGCTGAATCACTGCCCTCCCCACCCTACAAAAAAGCCAAAAGGTGCCCCATGAGCTACCCATCCCTGAACTTTGCCCTCGGTGAAACCATCGACATGCTGCGCGATCAGGTTCAGTCCTTCGTCGCCAAAGAGATCGCCCCGCGCGCCGCTCAGATCGACATCGACAACCTGTTCCCGGCCGACCTGTGGCGTAAATTCGGCGACATGGGCCTGCTGGGCATCACCGTGCCGGAAGAGTACGGCGGCGCGGGCCTGGGTTATCTGGCGCACGTGGTCGCCATGGAAGAAATCAGCCGCGGTTCGGCGTCGGTCGCCCTGTCCTACGGCGCGCACTCCAACCTCTGCGTCAACCAGATCAACCGCAACGGCACTCATGAACAGAAAAGCAAATACCTGCCGAAACTGATCAGCGGCGAGCACATCGGTGCCCTGGCCATGAGCGAGCCGAACGCCGGTTCCGACGTGGTCTCGATGAAGCTGCGCGCCGACAAACGCGGCGATCACTACGTACTCAACGGCAGCAAGACCTGGATCACCAACGGCCCTGACGCCAACACCTACGTGATCTACGCCAAGACCGACCTGGAAAAAGGCCCGCATGGCATCACCGCGTTCATCGTCGAGCGTGACTGGAAAGGTTTCAGCCGCAGCAACAAATTCGACAAGCTCGGCATGCGTGGCTCGAACACCTGCGAGCTGTTCTTCGATGACGTCGAAGTGCCGGAAGAAAACATCCTCGGCGTACTCAATGGCGGCGTGAAAGTGCTGATGAGCGGCCTCGACTACGAGCGCGTGGTGCTTTCCGGTGGCCCGACCGGGATCATGCAGGCCTGCATGGACCTGATCGTGCCGTACATCCACGACCGCAAACAGTTCGGCCAGAGCATCGGCGAATTCCAGCTGATCCAGGGCAAAGTCGCCGACATGTACACCCAACTCAATGCCAGCCGCGCTTACCTGTATGCCGTGGCCCAGGCCTGCGAACGTGGCGAAACCACTCGCAAGGACGCCGCCGGGGTGATCCTCTACAGTGCCGAGCGCGCCACGCAAATGGCCCTCGACGCGATCCAGATTCTCGGCGGTAACGGCTACATCAACGAATTCCCGGCCGGTCGTCTGCTGCGTGACGCCAAGCTGTATGAAATCGGCGCCGGCACCAGTGAGATCCGTCGCATGCTGATCGGTCGCGAACTGTTCAACGAAACCCGCTAAACGGAGCTGTCCATGGCTATCCTGCATACCCAGCTCAACCCCCGTTCGGCGGAGTTCGCGGCTAACAGCGCGGCGATGCTCAAACAGGTCGACGCCCTGCACAGCCTGCTCGCGCAAGTGCAGCAAGGTGGTGGCCCGAAGGCGCAAGAACGTCACACCTCGCGGGGCAAACTGCTGCCCCGTGAGCGGATCAATCGCCTGCTCGATCCGGGTTCGCCGTTTCTCGAGATCAGCCAACTGGCGGCCTACGCGGTGTACGGCGAAGACGTTCCCGCCGCTGGCGTGATTGCCGGGATCGGCCGGGTGGAAGGCGTCGAATGCATGATCGTCGCCAACGATGCCACCGTGAAAGGTGGCTCGTACTACCCGCTGACCGTTAAAAAACACCTACGCGCACAGACCATCGCCCAGCAGAATCGCCTGCCGTGCATTTATCTGGTGGACTCCGGTGGCGCCAACCTGCCGCGTCAGGATGAAGTGTTCCCGGACCGCGAACACTTCGGGCGGATCTTCTTCAACCAGGCCAACATGAGCGCCATGGGCATTCCGCAAATTGCGGTGGTCATGGGCTCTTGCACCGCCGGGGGCGCCTACGTTCCGGCGATGGCCGACGAGGCGATCATGGTTCGTCAGCAGGCCACCATCTTCCTCGCTGGCCCACCGCTGGTGAAGGCCGCGACCGGTGAAGTGGTCAGCGCCGAAGACCTCGGCGGGGCCGATGTGCACTGCAAGATTTCCGGGGTCGCCGACCACTACGCCGAAAGCGATGAACATGCCCTGGCATTGGCCCGGCGCAGCGTGGCCAACCTCAACTGGCGCAAGCTCGGCGAACTGCAACAACGTACGCCGATCGCGCCGCTGTATAGCAGCGACGAGTTGTACGGCGTGGTCTCGGCCGACGCCAAGCAACCATTCGATGTGCGCGAAGTGATCTCACGACTGGTGGACGGCTCGGTGTTCGATGAGTTCAAGGCGCTGTTCGGGACGACGTTGGTGTGCGGCTTCGCCCACCTGCACGGCTACCCGATCGCGATCCTCGCCAACAACGGCATCCTCTTCGCCGAGGCCGCACAGAAAGGCGCGCATTTCATCGAACTGGCCTGCCAGCGCGGCATTCCGTTGCTGTTCCTGCAGAACATCACCGGGTTCATGGTCGGCCAGAAATACGAGGCCGGCGGCATCGCCAAGCACGGCGCGAAACTGGTGACCGCCGTGGCTTGTGCCAAGGTGCCGAAATTCACCGTGATCATCGGCGGCAGCTTCGGCGCCGGTAACTACGGCATGTGTGGCCGGGCCTACGATCCACGCTTCCTGTGGATGTGGCCGAACGCGCGAATCGGCGTGATGGGCGCCGAACAGGCGGCGGGTGTGCTGGTGCAGGTCAAGCGCGAGCAAACCGAGCGCAGCGGGCATCGTTTCAGCGCCGAGCAGGAAGCCGAGATCAAGCAACCGATCCTCGATCAGTACGAAGAACAGGGGCACCCCTACTACTCCAGCGCCCGGCTGTGGGACGACGGCGTCATTGACCCGGCGCAGACCCGCGACGTGTTGGCCCTGGCCTTGTCGGCGTCGCTGAACGCACCCATCGAACCGAGCCGCTTCGGCGTGTTCCGGATGTGATCTGGAGAAAACCATGAGCGACTTCAACACCCTCGAGCTGCAGACCGATCCCCGTGGTTTTGCCACCCTGTGGCTCAGCCGAGAAGAAAAGAACAACGCGTTCAACGCCGAAATGATCCGCGAACTGATCCTCGCGCTGGATAAAGTGTCGAGCGATGCCAGCCTGCGTTTTCTGCTGATCCGTGGGCGCGGCAAGCATTTCAGCGCCGGTGCCGATCTGGCCTGGATGCAGCAATCGGCCGAACTCGATTACCACACCAACCTTGATGACGCCCGGGAACTGGCGGAGTTGATGTACAACCTCGCCAAACTCAAAGTCCCGACGCTGGCCGTGGTGCAAGGCGCGGCGTTTGGCGGCGCACTGGGCCTGATCAGTTGCTGCGACATGGCGATTGGCGCCGACGACGCGCAGTTCTGCCTGTCGGAAGTGCGCATCGGCCTGGCGCCAGCGGTCATCAGCCCGTTCGTGGTGCAAGCCATCGGCGAACGTGCGGCGCGGCGTTATGCCTTGACTGCCGAACGTTTCGGCGGGCAACGGGCTCGGGAAATCGGCCTGTTGTCAGAGAGCTATCCGATGGCTGAGCTGGAGCAGAAAGTCGATCAGTGGATCGACAATCTACTGCTCAACAGCCCGGCAGCCATGCGCGCCAGCAAGGATCTGCTGCGTGAAGTCGGCAACGGCGCGCTGACTCCGGCGCTGCGCCGCTACACCGAGAATGCCATCGCCCGAATTCGCGTCAGCCCGGAAGGCCAGGAAGGCCTGCGCGCCTTCCTGCAAAAACGTTCGCCCACCTGGCAAGCCGAAATCACCCTCAAGGAGCCGCGTTGATGAGCGCACCTGTTCTCACCACCCTGCTGGTGGCCAACCGTGGCGAAATCGCCTGCCGGGTGATGCGCACCGCCAAGGCTCTGGGCCTGACCACTGTGGCCGTGCACAGCGCCACCGACCGTGACGCCCGGCACAGCCGCGAAGCGGATATCCGCGTCGACCTGGGCGGCAGCAAAGCCGCCGACAGTTACCTGCAAATCGACAAACTGATCGCCGCCGCGAAAGCCAGCGGTGCTCAGGCGATTCATCCCGGTTATGGTTTTCTCTCGGAAAACGCCGGGTTCGCCCGGGCGATCGAGGCGGCTGGCCTGATCTTCCTCGGCCCGCCCGCCTCGGCCATCGACGCCATGGGCAGCAAGTCCGCGGCCAAAGCCTTGATGGAAACCGCCGGTGTGCCGCTGGTGCCCGGCTATCACGGCGAAGCCCAAGACCTCGACACCTTCCGCGATGCCTGCGAACGCATCGGTTATCCGGTGTTACTCAAGGCCACGGCGGGCGGCGGCGGCAAAGGCATGAAAGTGGTCGAGGACGTCAACCAACTGGCCGAAGCCCTGGCCTCGGCGCAGCGTGAAGCACAATCGTCGTTCGGCGATTCGCGGATGTTGGTCGAGAAATACCTGCTCAAGCCACGTCATGTGGAAATCCAGGTATTCGCCGACCAGCACGGCAACTGTCTGTACCTCAACGAGCGTGACTGCTCGATTCAGCGTCGGCATCAGAAAGTCGTCGAAGAAGCACCCGCTCCAGGCCTGACCCCGCAATTGCGTCGGGCCATGGGCGAAGCCGCCGTACGTTCGGCTCAAGCGATCGGCTATGTGGGCGCCGGCACCGTGGAGTTTTTGCTGGATGCGCGCGGTGAGTTCTTCTTCATGGAAATGAACACGCGCCTGCAAGTCGAACACCCGGTGACCGAGGCCATTACCGGCCTCGACCTGGTGGCCTGGCAGATTCGTGTAGCCCGCGGCGAAGCGCTACCGATGACACAGGATCAGGTGCCGCTGATCGGCCATGCGATCGAAGTACGGTTGTATGCCGAAGATCCGGGCAACGATTTTCTGCCGGCCACCGGGCGCCTGGCGTTGTACCGCGAATCCGCCGAAGGGCCGGGGCGTCGCGTAGACAGCGGCGTCGAAGAAGGCGATGAGATTTCGCCCTTCTACGACCCGATGCTTGGCAAGCTGATTGCCTGGGGCGAAGACCGTGAACAGGCGCGGCTGCGATTGCTGAGCATGCTCGAGGAGTTTGCCATTGGCGGGCTGAAAACCAACATCAACTTCCTGCACCGGATCATCGGCCACCCGGCGTTTGCCGCCGCCGAACTGGATACCGGGTTCATTCCGCGTTATCAGGAACAACTGCTGCCAGCACCTTCGCCGCTCAGTGATGAGTTCTGGCAAGCGGCGGCCCAGGCGTTTGCGCAAAGTCAGCCGGCTGTTTTGCGCGCCGATGATCCGAGTTCGCCGTGGGCCTTCAACAATGGTTTCCGTGCCGGGTTGCCGACAGAAATCACCCTGCATTTGAGTTGCGAAGGGCAAGACCGGGCGCTGACCCTGGGCGATGCCGACGCGCATACCGCACGGCTCAAGGGTGAATATCTGCTGACCGAGCACAGCGGTTTGCGCCGCCAGCACCGGGCCATCCGCCGTGGCGATGCGCTGTATCTGCAATGGGACGGCGAGCTGCGCCGCATCGAGTCGTATGACCCGATCGGCGCCGTCGAAGCCAGTCACAGCCATCAAGGCGGGCTTACCGCGCCCATGAACGGCAGCATCGTGCGGGTGTTGGTGGAGGCCGGGCAAACGGTCGAAGCCGGGGCGCAACTGGTGGTGCTGGAAGCGATGAAGATGGAGCACAGCATTCGCGCGCCCCACACCGGGGTAATCAAGGCGTTGTATTGCCAGGAAGGCGAAATGGTCAGCGAAGGCAGTGCGTTGGTGGAGTTGGAGCAAGCGTGAAATGAAGATCGGTCCTACGCGTTGCGAGGACCGATCCGATTAGAATTTGGCAGTTGCCTGAACCACCACGCCGATGATTCGGCATTCCTCGGTGTAAAGGGCTTTCGGATACGTTGGATTGAGCGGGACCAGGTAACGCTGCCCGCCCTCTTCGATCAGTTTGCGAAAGACCGCCTCGGCGCTGCCGGGCCATTGGGCGATCACCAGTTTGCCAGGCTCCGGCACGATCGCCGGGTCGACCAGAATCAGCATGCCCTCGGCAATGCTCGCTCCCGTAGGGGCGGTCATCGCATCGCCGACCACCACCAGCCAGAACGCCGCGCCCTGTGCGTGGTAATCGGACAGCTCGAAACGTGGCTTGCTGACAGCCAGCGAAGTACCGTAGGTCGATAGCTCGCCGTCGCGCACCTCCCCGGTTTCCCGCCAGTCACTGACCGGGTAGCGAAAGTACGGGTTGTACTTTTGCGCCAGGGAGATCTCCTCATCCTCTGAGGGCAGCGGCTCCCTGATCACCATCGCCACTTCCAGATAGTCCATGCCGAGCGCCCGCAAGACGCGATTCATCTCTGCGATGCCGGGCTGACGACGTTTATTGAGCCAGTGGCCGACGCCACCCTGGGACATCCCGATGCGCTCGGCGAGTATTTCTTGAGTGACTTTGAGTTCACTCATTTTGGCCTTGACCAATTCGATCCATTTATCCATGTGCGGCACGATACGTGGGGTACTCCGACCATCAAAACACAAATTGTAGTATTTAAATTAAAGAAACAAATACAGTAAGTACTAAGCTGGGCTCACGGATTTGATTCTTTCACGGAGCTCGCCATCGCCATGACCATCCCCAGCAATACCTTGCCCGATATGCAAATCGACACCAGCCTCACCTCGCCAAAAGGCTCTGCCGCGGCGCAGCGCGCACTGGACTATTACTTGAAACCAGCTGTGTCAGAAGTAGCCAGCGAAGAACGTTTCTTTGATGTGAACCGTAACATCAGCAGCGAAGAGGCGCTGGTCCATGCTTCGGATCTGCTGCGGTGCGCCGTTGCCACCGCGCATGAGTCAGCCAACCAACTGCAGGGCGCAAGCCGGGATCTGGCGTTTTCGACGGTGCACATGATCGACATGGCCAAGGCGATGGTCGAACGGGCCCTGGAGGGCAATCAGAACAATTGAGGCGGGAGCGCATTGGAGGAGGACAGGAAAATTTTTCCAATCGCGCAGGTAGAAACATTTGACTTGCAAATGATAATGATTATTATTGCATCAACTGGTCGCGAGATCAGTCGATAGGCCAAGAGACCTTAGGTCGGACTCCTGGACTATCTCCTCATCAGGCTAATCACGGTTTTTGACCCGGCTTTTTGCCGGGTCTTTTTTTTGCCAGTCAGGCTGGCTTTGGCTTCAGGCTAATGAAGTCTGTAGGTGCTGCAAAATTCGATTGGCGCGGATGATATCAAAAGAATATCTACTGCCAAGAGAAGCCCGGCAGCACTGGGCCAAACTAACGAAAAATAGCACTTGAGAATCAATTGCGCAGTCTCTAAGCTGCATCGGCGTCAAGGAGGACGCCCCCCCTTTTACCCCCCCGTAATTTCCCCCCGGTTTCTCCCCCTCTTGCGTGTAAAGTAGCAGCCATAAAAATCGTATTCAGGAAATGATTATGGCCGGGGCTAAATCTTCTTTCGACATCAGCGCTAACTTCGACAGCGGCAACATTGATGTGCTGGACATCAGCAATCCTCTGCAAGCATTGCTGGCCATCAGGCCAGACACTCGCAGCCAGCATTTCCAGTGGTTCCATTTCAAGGCCAGCGGCCTGCATGTGGGTCAGGAGCATTGGTTTCGTCTGAACAACGCCAGCAAATCCTCATACAACAAGGCCTGGGATGGTTATCAGGCGGTGGCGTCCTACGACCACGTCAACTGGTTCCGGGTGCCGACCATCTTCGAAGGCGACTGCCTGCGTTTCAGCCTTGAAGCCACTGCCACCCATGCCTGGTTCGCCTACTTCGAACCCTACAGCCGTGGCCGTCACGACTGGCTGATCGAACAGGCACTGACCAAGGCCGGCACCGAACTGTTGGCCACCGGCAAGAGCGTTGAGGGTCGTGACATCCAGCTGTTGCGCAAAGGGACTGGCGCCGAAGGTCAGCGAAAGGTCTGGATCATCGCCCAGCAACACCCCGGCGAACACATGGCCGAATGGTTCATGGAAGGCGTGATCGAACGCCTGGAAAAACACGACGACCCGGTGCTGAATAAGCTCCTGGCCAGCGCCGACCTGTACCTGGTGCCGAACATGAACCCGGACGGCGCCTTCCACGGTCATTTGCGCACCAATGCCATGGGCCAGGACCTGAATCGCGCCTGGCAGAACGCCAGCCAGGAAATCAGCCCGGAAGTGCTGTTCGTTCAGCAGCAAATGGAAAAATACGGCGTCGACCTGTTCCTCGACATCCATGGCGATGAAGAAATTCCCTACGTGTTCACCGCCGGTTGCGAAGGCAACCCCGGCTATACACCGCGGATCGAAAAACTCGAAGAGCGCTTCCGCAGCCATCTGAAGCACCTGACCAAGGACTTTCAGACCAAACACGGCTACACCCGCGACGAACCGGGCAAAGCCAACATGACCCTGGCCTGCAACAGCGTCGGTCAGAAGTTCGACTGCCTGTCCTTTACCATTGAAATGCCCTTCAAGGACAACAACGACGCGCCGAATGCGCTGACTGGCTGGTCTGGCAAGCGTTCGAAACAGTTGGGCAAGGATGTGCTGACGACCATTGCCGACATGGTCGATACCTTGCGCTGATCACCCTTGGACAAAAGATCGCAGCCTTCGCAGCTCCTGCAAGGCTGCGATTTTTTGATGTTTTACTCAGCCGGGATACGCACACAATCCTGGGGCCCCAACAGCCGCCCATCCTCGGCGCGCAATTCCAGCGGTCGCACCGGTCGACCGTTCTCACGATCGACAACCTGCGAATGCGCCTCCCCCGCCTCATAGAAAAATGCCTCGCCCCACTGCCGCAACCCGATGATTAACGGGAACAAGCCTTGGCCCTTCTCCGTCAGCACATATTCCTGATACGCGCTGCCATCCGACGCCGGCACCAGATCGAAAATCCCGTGGGCCACTAATGTGCGCAGGCGTGCCGAAAGAATGTTCTTGGCCATGCCCAGATTGCGCTGGAACTCACCGAAGCGTCGCAGGCCATCGAACGCATCGCGCACGATCAATAGCGACCACCAATCCCCAATCGCATCCAGTGAACGGGCGACCGGGCATTCGGCGCCTTCCATGCTTGTACGTTTAACCATGACCGCGTCCGCCGGCAACCAATGTGGTTGCAATATAAAACCAGACTCCTTACCGTACAACTGGTTTTATATTGCAACCACACAAGGAAGCCTGTGATGAAACCTGACCACCCGTTAAGCGGCGCCGTGGTGCTGCTGTTTGCCGTCGCCTGCGGCCTGGCCGTCGGCAATGTGTATTACGCACAACCATTGCTCGATGCCATGGCCGAAGCCTTCGCCATGGACCCGGCAACCATCGGTATCGTCATCACCCTCACTCAGATCGGTTATGGCGTGGGCCTGTTGTTGCTGGTCCCTCTGGGGGATCTGCTCAACCGCCGCCGATTGATCGTCTTGCAAACCCTGCTGTCGGCACTGGCCTTGTTGATGATTGCGTTAGCCCCGAGCAGCACCTGGCTGTTGCTCGGCATGGCGCTGACCGGATTACTGGCGGTCGTGACGCAAGTCCTGGTGGCCTACGCCGCGACGCTGGCCATCCCGGCGCAACGTGGACGTGTGGTAGGCGTGATCACCAGCGGCATTGTCGTCGGCATTCTGTTGGCACGAACGGTGGCCGGCGGCATGGCCGACCTGGCTGGTTGGCGTTCGATTTATCTGCTGTCCGCCGGGTTGACCCTGGTGATGGCGCTGCTGTTGTTTCGTGTGCTGCCCAGGCGCGAAGACGCGCGACCGGATAGCGCTTACGGCGCGTTGATCGGCTCAGTCTTCACGTTGTTCAAGGAAGAACCGGTGTTGCGTCAACGGGCCATCCTTGCCCTGCTGACGTTCGCCAGCGCCATGGTGCTGTGGACCCCTTTGGTATTGCCGTTGAGCGCCCCGCCGCTTTCACTGTCCCACACCGAAATCGGACTGTTCGGGCTGGCCGGGGCTGCCGGCGCACTGGCCGCTGCTCGCGCCGGGCATCTGGCCGATCGTGGCCTGGGTCAATGGACCAGCGGACTGTCGTTGTTGCTGATGCTCGCCTCATGGCTGCCCATCGCCCTCACTCAATCCTCGCTGTGGGCGCTGCTGCTCGGGGTGATTACGCTGGATCTGGGTTTGCAGGCCGTTCATGTCACCAGCCAGAGCATGATCTACAGCGTGCGCCCCGAAGCGCAAAGCCGACTCACCGCCGGCTACATGCTGTTCTATTCGATCGGCAGCGCCTTGGGCTCTATTGGTTCGACGGCGATGTATGCCTGGGGCGGCTGGATTGCGGTGTGCTGGCTGGGTGCGGGCATCAACGCCGTAGCGTTGATCTATTGGTGGCTGACGCTGGCCACCAAAACACCCAACACCTGTGGCGAGGGAGCTTGCTCCCGCTCGGCTGCGCAGCAGTCGTAAATCGGTCAGACGCAGGAGCGTCTGACCAACCGCATTTGGGGCTGCGTTGCAGCCCCACGGGGGCAAGCCCCCCTCGCCACAGTTATCGGCAGTCCCCCGACTCACCCACGGTCCCTGCCCCGCAACATGCTGTCCAGCACCTCATCGCGGCGCACCCAACCGTGAAACAACGCCGCCGCCAGGTGCAGCAGCACGGTCAGGAACAATAGATACGCCAGATACCTATGTGCCTTGCGCAGGAAGGCAAACACCTGCGCATTCGCCGGCAGGATCGACGGCAGTTGCAACGAGCTGCTGAGCATCACCGGATCGCCAGCCGCCGATATCATCGCCCAGCCCAGCAGCGGCAAAATCAGCATCAAGGCGTACAGCAAGACATGCGAAGCCTTCGCCGCGAGCACTTGCCAACCCGGCAAGTCCGCCGGCAGCGGTGGTTGCCGGGTCGAAAAACGCACGGCCAGACGCACGACCACCAACAGCAGAATGGCGATGCCCAACGGTTTGTGCAGGTGGATCAGCCACTCGTGACGCTCGGACACCGAGGCCACCATGCCGGCGCCGATGAATAGCATCGCGATGATCATCAGCGCCATCAGCCAATGCAGTAGCCGCGCCAAGGGAGCGAAATGGTTCGGTTGAGCGCTCATTGATGAGCCTCCTGCTTGGCGTTAGGCAACTGATTCACTTCGCTGGTGCGACGCAGATAGGAATTGGCATAGCCCGCTGAACGAGCGGCGAGCAGCGGATCGTCGGAGCCTTCGATACCGCTGGGCAATACCAGTGGGTCGTAGTTGATGTCACGGCACTCGCCATTGAGTTGTGGCTGGGTGCTTTCGAGCACCAGAGTGCCGGCGTTCACAACTTTTCGGTCGCCGGGCCAGGCCTTGCTCGCGTCGTTGACCGGGTCCCCCGGGTTCGCCAGGGTGATGTTCAACTGCCAACGCAGCGGTCCGGCGGACAAACGCTGAACCAGATCCTTCTCCAGAAAGTCAGCGCCCTCCGGTGCCGTCGCGCCCGCCGCATCCTGAGCAACCGGGGTCATGCTCCAACGCACCGCTTGCCGCTGCCCCGCTGCGTTCACCAGGTAAAACGCATTGACGCTGTTATACGTCTCGGTCGCATAACTGGCAGAAGGTTTGGCAGTCTTGATCCAGGCAAGAAAAGGCGCGGCTTCCGGGTGAGAACCGAAGAACGCCGGCACTGCCGCAGGATTCGGTTTGCCGGTGGCCGGGTCCGGTGACTGCGCCTGTTGCAGCTGATAGAACGCCTCGGGCGTGCCCACCGGGAACACCGGCATGCTGTTCATCCCGGTGCGCCACTGCTGACCGTTGGCCTGGGTAAAGCGCAACGCCAGGCTGCGGATCGGCACGCTGTTGTCCGGTGCGTAAGGGTTGCCGGCAGGCAGCGCGAAACGCCCGACCACCGGGGTCCGCGCTTCATTGAACACTTGGGCGCTGGAATACTCGCGCACCTGGCCGCTACTCTCGAAATGCCCGATAACGCACACCCCTTTGGCGTGGTTACGACGGAACCCCGGGTGCACGCCGTTGTTTTTCTCCAGCACATTGATCAACGCTTTCGGCGTCAGGCGCTGTGGGTCGAGTGTGCCGTTGACGTAGGCAAAAGCCCCGGCCAGCGCGGCGACCACCACGGCAATGCCGGTCAGGCGCAACGTCAGGCTCGCGGTGCTCAGGGGCGGCCGAGACGGCCCTGTTGTAGATGAGCGATCAACCATGAAAGTCTCCGGGGCCATAGGCCACAGGGGGAAAGAGCTATGAGACGAACGTCACGTAGGATTATTCCCCCTGAACTGTAGTTTCTTTCAAAGCACCGCTAGCGACGAATCCTCAAGGTTGGTCAAACCGGGTTAAAACTCGGCTCACGCTTCTGCAAAAAAGCCTGCATACCTTCCTGTTGCCCCTGCGTGGCAAACAAACCATGAAACACTCTTCGCTCAAAAAGAAGGCCCTCACGCAGCCCTGACTCCAGCGCCCGGTCCACTGACTCGCGCGCAGCGAGTGTGGCGGTTTTGGCGAAACCGGCAATGATCTGCGCTGCGGCCAAGGATTGCTCCAGCAGATCGCTGGCAACGATGACCCGCGACACCAATCCTGCCCGCTCGGCCTCTTCGGCCGACATCGAGCGTCCGGTCAAAATCATGTCCATTGCCTTCGACTTGCCGATCAGGCGCGTGAGACGTTGGGTCCCGCCCATTCCAGGCATCACCCCCAACCTGATTTCCGGTTGTCCAAAACGAGCGTTATCGGCAGCAAAGATCAGATCGCACATCATGGCCAACTCACAGCCGCCACCGTATGCATAACCGGCAACAGCGGCCAGCTTGGGCGTACGCAACGCGGCAAAGGCTTCCCAATCGGCGAAATAATCCTCATGGACCATGTCCAGGTAAGATTTTTCGTACATCTCCTTGATGTCGGCGCCAGCCGCAAAAAAATCCGCTGTCCCGGTGATCACGAAACAGCCGACTCCGGGGTCACGGTCCAACCGTTGCAAGGTGTCCAGCAGTTCGCGCATCAGGGCCGAACTCAAAGCATTCCTGGCCTGCGGGCGATTAAGACGAATCAATACGACTCGATCATGACGTTCGATCAATGTGTGCATGGTGATCTCATTAAATAGATGTGAAATGTTTGAATGAAAAACGCTCTTGGCACACTTCAGGAATCCCAGATTGCGCCATACGCCGGAATGCCCCGCCCTTCCATTTCCTCAACCACTCGCTGGGTGAGCGTCTGGTTCGAAATGCAGATCACCGCCTCGGCACCGAACGAGCGAACCGCGTCATAAGCCAGTTGCACAAGGTCTGGCTTGCCGAGCACATCGGTGTCCCAGATCAAGGCATCAGGATTGGCCCGCAGGATCTCTTCCACCAGTTCGTCACCGTAGGTTTTTCGCGGGCTGCGGGTCGACCAGACCAGCCGTATCGGTACTTGCCTGGCCAACAAATGGGGCAACACCGGGCCGATGCCGCTGCCCGTGGCGATGTACACCACCGATTTGAACAGGGTTTCGATGTGCGCCACGCCAGCGGTGGTAATGCCTTTGACCCAGACATGCGTCGGCATTTGCTCGATGAACTCGCCGGTCCAATCACCTGCCCGGGAAATGATCAGGCGAAAACCCGCTTCACCCGGTGCGGGAATATTGGCAAAGGAATGCCACTCCATCAGAGGGTTGAGACTGATGGCGTTGGAGGAGCCGGCAAACGGCGTGACATGGTCAAAACGGGCTATTACCGCATGAGAAGAAGGCCTGATCAGTTGCACCGGCACTTTGCGCAGACGAAACCATGGCAAGGCGATGCTGAACGTCAGCACAATCAGCATCCAGAATGCCACCGACGTCGACAGCGCCTCGCTCACGGAGGCCTGCGGGTTCTGGTCCCGGGTAAACAGAACGCTCCATACCCAGAACAGGGCAAGTGCGCTCCACCCACCAAAGCGGTGCATTCGCTCGAAGCCGTTGTGAAAACGCCCGCGAATCCGCGGGTGAGCCATGACGGCCACCAGCAGCAAGATCCCCAGCAACCCGGTGCTCACCCCGAGCAGCGCCAGGGAAACGCCGCCCAAGCTTTCAGTCCAATGCCAGGCCAGGGAGCCGATCAACACCGCGAACCAGCCAATCGCCGCCAGCGCCCCGCCACTGTGCAAGCCGCCAAAGTGGTAAACCTTGGCCAGTGAGCGGCGTATCGCAAGCGGCCAGGAAGTGGGCGCCCGGGTTGCCAGCCAGAACAGCAGATTGATGATGTATTGCTGGCGAATCAAAATCGCCAGCGACAGATTCGCCACCACCAATCCCGACAGCGCCTCAAGGACTATCCCCGTGGATGTCCACCACTGCCCGGCGGTCAACCCATGCGCCAGTGCCGCGATATTGAGTGCAAGCACCAGCGCTACTAGGCGGTTGTAATGCGAGAATATCGGCAACGTCCCCAATCGCCGCCACAGCACGCGCTTGACCGGCAGCGCGGTATCCGGATTCCCCCCCTTCATGCGCCCACCCCTTGCCGGGTCGTCGCGTCGGCCTGGTGCGTCATCGCCCACTCCAGCAGCAAGCGTTTGTCGACCTTGCCGCGTGAGGTCAGCGGAATGTGCTCCACAGCGAGGATCAGCGAAGGGACGCAATAGTAGGCAAGCCGCTCTTCACAGCGCCGTCTTGCATCATCGATGTCCGTGGTAACGGGATAGACGAAGGCCACCAGATGGCGACTGTCGAGTTTCAACGTGACCGCTCGCTCGCAGCGATCAGATGACTCCAGAGCCGCAGAAACAGAGTCGAGCTCCACCCGAAACCCTCTGACCTTGACCTGATCATCGACACGCCCCAGGTGTTCAAGTTCGCCGTTTGCTGTCCAGCGCCCCAGATCACGTGTGCGAAACATCATCCGGCCCTGCCCCAGAAACGGATCGGGCCGATAGCGTTCGGCGGTCAGCGTCGGGTTACTCAAATAACCGGCGGTCACACAGTCGCCGCCAGCCCACATCTCACCTTGCTCACCCACCTGACAGAGCTGGCCCGCCTCATCCAGCACGTACACCGTGTTGTTGGGCGTGGGTTTGCCGATCGTCAATGCACCTGCGCCCCTGTAATGCTGCATGGTGTTGACGATCGTGGTTTCGGTCGGGCCGCAGGCATTGTAAAAAGTGCAGAACGAGGACCAGCGATCAGCCAGGGGCTGAGGGCAAGGCTCCCCGGCAAGGGCCACGACCTTGACTTGCTGACAACGCAATGGATCGAGTGTGCCGAGTATCGAAGGTGTAGCGATCAGCACGTCGCATTGTTCGGCCGTCTGGGCGATGTCCTTGCCACGGATCATCAAGGTCGCACCATGAGCCAGACACCCGAGTATTTCCCAGGCCGCCATGTCAAAGGCGATGTTAAGTATCTGTCCGACCTTGAGCCCAGGCCGCATGCCGAGATTGCCAGGGGCTGTCAGCAAAATATTGCACACATTGCGGTGGGTCACCCGAACCCCATTGGGCAGGCCGGTGGTGCCGGAGGTAAACAGCACGAAACACAACCGGTCCGGGGTCGATGACAGCGAACAGGCCACATTCAGGTCATCAGCGGGTGTTGACGCAACCTCCATGAACTCATCGAGGCAAATGCAGTGTTGCTGCGACGTCAGGGGAATTCGCGACTCGAGGCTCGACAGTGTCAGCACCACCCGCGTCGAGGCCACGTCCATGATGTGGCGCAATTGCGCGGTGGGAGTAATCCCTACGTGCTGAGGGATGTAGGCAGCACCCACTTTCAATGCGGCCAACATTCCCGCCAGCATCGGGATCGAACGCTCCACAAACAAGGCCACGTGATCGCCCGGGGCGACGCCCTGCTGACGCAACAGCGTGGCCAGTCGGTTGGCCTGCCGGTTCAGTTCACCGTAGGTGATGGCTTCGCCCTCACAATGGGCGGCAATGTCCTGAGGTCTGGCGGCGGCTTGCGCCTCGATGGCGTGATGGATCAGAAGATACTCAGGCTCAACCGTCGGCCCACGACCGAACTGCGGCCACACCTCATGGGTGTTGTTGTCCGGAAGCAGCGAACACATCGATGCCGACTCAAGGGAAATTTTGCACTCTTGCATGTTAAAAATTCTCTTCAGGCTCAATATTTACGTTCAAGCACGGGTGGTTCTGCGCAGCCTGGTGAGAGGCTGGGCTGACTGCCTGAGCTTGCTGCATGGGTTGAGCCGCGAAGTTCGATGCCATTACATGGATTACAAACCCCTCAGAAATCTCCTACACAAATAAGTAATGGTTTTCCCCGACGAAGGAATAAACCACAGTGGCCGGCGTCCTTCTTGTCAGTGCCATTCATCACAGCCAGAGAACACGCCATTTCCATGAACAACATCGACGGACAATTGCGTGAAATCATTCCCAGGCTGCGGCGCTTCGCCGTATCGCTGACGCGCAACCCCAGCAGCGCCGACGATCTGGTGCAGGCAAGCCTGGAACGAGCGCTGTCGAATTGGAGCGCTAAACGTCCGGAGGGCGACCTGCGGGCCTGGCTGTTTTCGATTCTTTATCGGCAGTTTCTCGACGCCCACCGCCGCTCCCGGCGGTATGCGCGGATGCTCGAATTCTTTACCGGGCGCGACGATGCGCAGCCTTCGGTAGAACGCACGGTAATCGCCCAATCGACCCTGCAAGCCTTCGATCAGCTCAGCACCGAACAGCGCGCACTGCTGCTCTGGGTGTCGGTCGAAGGCATGAGTTACAAGGAGGTCGCCGAGATTCTCGACGTCCCCATCGGCACCGTGATGTCACGCCTGTCCCGCGCGCGTCAGGCCTTGCGCCAGCTCAGTGACGGCGAAATCACCCGCCCTTCCCTGCGGAGACTCAAATGATCAGCCTGCCTCCCAACGAGCGTGACCTGCACGCCTACGTCGATCACCAACTCAGCGATGCCGACCGACATCAAGTGGAAATTTATCTGGCCGGCAACGCCGAAGTGGCCGCACAAGTACGCGCCTGGCAGCAAGACGCCCAGCAATTGCGCGCAGCCCTGAGCGGCGCCTTGCAGCAACCGGCCAACCCGCAACTTGACCCGGCGCTGATTCGCCAGCGCCTCAAACGCCAGTCTCGCCGTCATCTGGCCAGTGCCGCGATGTTGTTGATTGCGGTCAGCGTCGGCGGATTGGGCGGTTGGCACGCGCGGGAGATGACTCTGGTCAGCCCCCCACTGCCGATGGCCGATGCGATGCAGGCCTACCGACTGATTGCTCAGCAAGGCATGCTGCCGGCGGATTACCAAGTCAGCGACGATGGCGATATGCAAGGCTGGCTCGACCGCTATTTCAGCCAGGCCCATCGCCTGCCGAACTTGGCGGGGGCAGGCTACAAACCGGTCAGCGGCCGTTTGCTCAGTACCGAACAAGGGCCGGCAGCGATGGTGGTCTACGAAGATCAGGGCGGCCACAAAGTCAGCTTTTACGTCCGTCCGCCGGGACCGAAAAACTTCCTCCTGCCCCGCGGCAGCCGCAGCGACGGCGAACTGCAGGCCGAGTATTGGTCGGATGCCGGGTACAACTACGCGATGGTCAGCCCGAGTGACACACCGGCGGCGCAGATGCTCAAGCAGACACTGAAGTTCTGATCCGGGTTGTGGTCACCCCTGCCCAAACACCTGCGAAGGCCTGCGCAACAGCGGGTCGAACGGGTTGATCCGCGGCCCGATCAACGCCGCTTCGCGCTTGAGCATTTCCACCACGGTCGGCAAACGATCCGGCCCCAGGCGATCACTGATCGTGGCCACGCTCAACGCCGCCACTGCCCGGCCGTCGCGATCGAGGATCGGCACGGCCACGCCGGCCATGCCCTGCAACACGCCGGTGTTGCGCCCGGCGTACCCGAGCGCGCGCACATTCTCGACTTCCGAGCGCAGGAACACTTCGTCATACAGGTGAAAATCCTTGAGCCGCGGCAAGTTGTAGTGAATCACCGTGTCGCGTTCCTCTTGCGGCAGGAATGCCAGAATCGCCAGGCTGCCCTGACCCACGCCGAGCGCCACCCGCCCGCCGATGTCACCGGTAAATGTGCGGATCGGAAACGGCCCTTCACTGCGGTCCAGACAGATCGCATCAAAGCCACTGCGCGCCAGCAAAAACAGCGAATCGCCCAGCGATGCCGATAACCGCAGCAATGCCGGCCGCGCCAGTTCTCGCAGGTTGTTGGTATTGCCGGCGCGGGCCGCCAAGGCAAAAAACTCCAGGCTCAGGCGATAGCGTTTGCTGCGGGCGTCCTGCTCGACCATGCCCTCGTCCATCAAGCTGCGCAGCAAGCGGTGGGTAGTCGGTTGCGACAAGCCGATGCGCTGCGCCAGTTGCGTCACGCGTTCGCCGCCCTCGACGGTGTCACCCAGGCTGCGCAGCACCGCAAACAGTCTTGAGACCGCACCGACACCGACTTCATTTTTGTTTTCATTCCGATCAGTGGAATCTGACATTTGATTTCTCATCAATAAATTTACTCACTGAATAAAACTGAAAATAGTCATCGCTTCAGTGAAATAGGTTATTGAGCCCATCCTATTCTTCGTCCTACTCTGCGTCCATACAGGGGCGATTCGAACAACAACGGCAGCCGACACACGTCGAGCGCCAACACCCCCCGCAATATCTTTTCGTATCTGCCCATACAAAAAAGCGCGCCGTTGGCGACGCATAACAATCTCAGGTGGAGCGCAGTCATGGCCTTTGTGCAGCTTGAAAACCTCGGCAAACGATATGGCGAGATCGACGCAGTCGTCGCCACCAACCTGTCGGTGGAAAAAGGCGAGTTCGTCTCACTGCTCGGCCCCTCCGGCTGCGGCAAAACCACCACCCTGCAAATGATCGCCGGCTTCGTCGAAGTCAGCAGCGGACGCATTGTGCTGGACGGTCGCGACATCACCCACGCCAAACCCGCCAGCCGTGGCCTGGGCGTGGTATTCCAGAGTTACGCGCTGTTCCCGCACATGACCGTGCAAGACAACGTCGCCTTCGGCCTGCGCATGCGCAAAGTGCCCAACGGTGAGTTGCAGCAACGGGTGGACCGAGTGCTGAAACTGGTTCGCCTGCACCAGCACGCCGAGCGTTACCCGCGAGAGCTTTCCGGCGGCCAGCGCCAGCGTGTTGCACTGGCCCGGGCGTTGGTGATCGAGCCGCCGGTGTTGCTGCTCGACGAACCGCTGTCCAACCTCGACGCCAATTTGCGCGAAGAGATGCAGTTCGAAATCCGCCGCATCCAGCGCGAAGTCGGGATCACCACGCTGATGGTCACCCACGACCAGTCCGAAGCGCTGTCGATCAGCGATCGGGTGGTGGTGATGCAGGCCGGGCGCATCACCCAGATCGACTCCCCTTACACCCTCTACGAACACCCGCGCACCGAGTTCATTTCCGGGTTCGTCGGCAAAGCCAATCTGCTGCCCGGTGAGCGAGATGGCGCCGGTGTGGTTCAGGTGTGCAACACCGGCAGCGGCGAACTGACGTTAAGCCTGCGCCCGGAGAAAATTGATCTGCGGGAAAAAGGCCATGGTCGTCTGCAAGGCAAGATCGCCAGCCGCTTCTTCCTCGGCAGCCAATGGTTGTACGGCGTAACGACAACCCTGGGCGAACTCTGCGTGGTGCGTCGTAACGACGGCTCGGCGCCACTGGCCGAAGGCACGGCGGTCGGTCTCGACTGGGACGCGGCACTGCTGCGGGTGCTGAGTGTCGACGAGGTGTCGGCATGAATACGCTCGCCGCCATCCGTCAAGGACGCCAAGGGTATGTGTTGTCGGCGCCGGCCCTGGCGTTGTACGTCGGCCTGCTGGCGATCCCGCTGCTGCTGACGCTGGTGTTGTCGTTGAACGTCTTCGACTACAGCGCGGGGATCAACAGCGACGCCTACACCTTCGCCCATTACAGCAGCCTGCTGGGCGATCCGTACTTCTACGAGATCTTTCTGCGCACGATGTGGATCAGCGCCCTGACCACCCTGCTCTGCGTGCTGATCGGCGTGCCCGAGGCCTACATCCTCAGTCGCATGGGCGCACCGTGGCGTTCGATTTTCCTGATTCTGATCCTCACGCCGCTGCTGATTTCGGTGGTGGTGCGGGCGTTCGGCTGGAGCCTGTTGCTGGGCGCCGACGGGCTGGTCAACCAGACCTTGCAAGCCTTCGGTGGCTCGCCGATGAAGCTGCTCTACACGCCGTTCGCAGTGGTGATCGCGCTGGTCCACGTGATGCTGCCGTTCATGATCATTCCGGTCTGGACCTCGCTGCAAAAACTCGACCCGGCCGCCGAGCAGGCTGCGCTGTCACTGGGCGCCAGCCACTTCACGGTGATACGCAAAGTGGTGTTGCCGCAGGTCATGCCCGGCGTGCTCTCCGGCACCTTGATCGTGTTCGGCCTCGCGGCCAGTTCCTTCGCCATTCCCGGCCTGCTCGGCGGACGCCGGCTGAAGATGGTCGCCACGCTGATCTACGACCAGTACCTGTCGGAGCTGAACTGGCCAATGGGCGCCGCGATTGCCGTGGCCCTGCTGTTGCTCAACCTGCTGATCATGCTGTCGTGGAACCGGATGATCGAAGGCCGCTACAAGAAGTCATTGGGATAATTCGTCATGTCCAGAAACGGTCCTTTCGCCCTGCTGTTCCATGCCCTGGTGGTGCTGTTCATGCTCGCGCCGCTGGTGGTGGTGTGCCTCGTCGCCTTCACCCCGGAAAACACCCTGAGCCTGCCGACCACGGATTTCTCCCTGCGCTGGTTCCGCGCCGTGTTCGAACGTGCGGACTTTGTCGATGCGTTCTACAACAGCCTGATCCTGGCCTTCAGCGCGGCCAGTCTGGCGACGCTGATTGCGGTGCCGGCGGCGCTGGCGATCACCCGCTTCGAGTTCCCCGGACGGGACTTTTTCAACGCCCTGTTCCTGTCGCCGATCATCATTCCGCACCTGGTGCTGGGGGTGGCGTTGCTGCGCCTGTTTGCGCTGATGGGCGTCAACGGCAGCTTCGCCTGGCTGATCTTCGCCCATGTGCTGGTGATCACACCGTATGTGTTGCGGCTGGTATTGGCGTCGGCCATCGGCCTGGACCGCAGCGCCGAACACGCCGCGCAATCCTTGGGTGCCGGACGCTTCACGCTGTTCCGGCAAATCACCTTGCCGATGATTCTGCCGGGGGTCGCCGGTGGCTGGCTGCTGGCGTTCATCAACAGTTTTGACGAGGTCACGTTGTCGATCTTCGTCACCTCGCCGGCCACGCAAACCTTGCCGGTGCGCATGTACGTGTACGCCACCGAATCCATCGATCCGATGATGGCGGCGGTGTCGGCCCTGGTGATCGCGCTGACCGCGCTGACGATGATTCTGCTCGATCGGGTCTACGGCCTGGATCGGGTTCTGGTGGGTAAACAATGAGGGCGCCATGGCTCTGCTGAAACGACTGGCCGAAGGCGACCGCCCGGCCCTGGACTTTACCCTCGACGGCGTGCCTGCCAGTGGCCTGCTCGGCGACACCCTGCTGACCGCCGTGCTGACCTGCAGCGAACACCTGCGCGGCAGCGACTTCAGCGCCGAACCCCGCGCCGGCTTCTGCCTGATGGGCGCCTGCCAGGACTGCTGGGTACGCCTGGGCGATGGCCGCCGGGTGCGGGCCTGCTCGACGCAGCTTGAAGCCGGCCAGCAGGTCAGCCGCGAACCGGGGCGCTCGGTATGAACGCGGTGGTGATCATCGGCGCCGGCCCCGCCGGGATTCGTGCGGCGCAGACGCTGGTGGCGCATGGCGTGCGCCCGGTTCTGCTGGACGAAGCCGCACGCGGTGGCGGGCAGATTTATCGGCGGCAACCGGCGAACTTCAAGCGCTCGCCCGTCAAGTTGTATGGCTTCGAAGCCCCCAAGGCCAACGCGCTGCATCAAACCATCGACGCACTGCGTGAACAACTCGATTACCGCCCCGACACGCTGGTATGGAACGCCGAGGCCAACGCACTCGACACCTTGCACGATGGCCGCGCCATACGCGTGGCGTTCTCCCGGGTGATTGTCGCCACGGGTGCCACCGACCGGATTCTGCCGGTGCCGGGCTGGACGTTGCCGGGGGTGTACAGCCTCGGCGCGGCGCAGATCGCCTTGAAGTTTCAGGGCTGCGCCATTGGTGAACGCGTGGTATTCGCCGGCAGCGGACCGTTGCTGTACCTGGTGGCGTATCAATACGCCAAGGCCGGTGCCAACGTGGTCGCGGTGCTCGACAGTTCGCCGTTCAGCGCTCAGGCCCGCGCCCTGCCCGGTCTGTTGTCACAACCGGCTACCCTCGCCAAAGGCCTCTATTACCGCACCTGGCTGACCGCCCACGGCATCCCGGTGCATCAGGGCGCCAGCCTGTCAGGCATCGATGGCCAACAGCGTGTGCAATCGCTGATCTGGCGCAACGCAAAAGGCCAACATCGAATCGACTGCGACGCCGTCGCCTTCGCCCATGGTCTGCGCAGCGAAACCCAACTCGCCGACCTGCTGGGCTGCGAATTCACCTGGAACCCGCTCAACCGCGCCTGGCTGCCACAGCGCGATAGCGCCGGGCGCAGCAGTGTCGCCGAGGTGTACCTGGCGGGTGACGGCGCCGGCATCATGGGCGCCGACGCGGCGGAAATGGCTGGCGAACGGGCAGCCCTGGCGCTGCTCGAAGACAGCGGTTACCTGCTCCCGCCGCAACGTGCCACCCAGCTGGAACAGTCGCTGAAAGCAATCGGCAGATTCCGCCAGGGCCTTGAGCGTGCCTTTGCCTTCCCCGAAAGCTGGGCCACCGACGCTGCGGATGACCTGATGATCTGTCGCTGCGAAGAAGTACGCGCCGGCGACATCCGCCAGGTGGTGCGCGAAGGTCATTGGGAGATCAACCGGGTCAAGGCCCACTGCCGGATCGGCATGGGTCGCTGTCAGGGCCGGATGTGCGGGGCCGCCGCCGCGGAAATCATTGCCTGCGAAAGTCAGCGTTCAGTAGCCGACATCGGTCGGTTGCGGGCTCAGGCACCGATCAAACCCTTGCCGTTCGGTCTGGAGGTCGAGCCATGATCGAAGTCGAGGCAGTCATCATTGGCGGCGGCATTGTCGGGGCCTCCGCCGCCCTGTTTCTGAGCAAGGCTGGCCGACGCGTGGCGCTGCTGGAACGGGATTTTTGTGGTTCGCATTCCAGCGGCGTGAACTATGGCGGCGTGCGTCGTCAGGGCCGGCCGCTGTCGCAATTGCCGTTGTCGCAACGGGCCCACGAAATCTGGGGACAGCTGCCGCAATTGATCGGCATCGACGGTGAGTACCAGCGCAGCGGTCACTTGAAACTCGCCCGCAGTCTCAACGATTTACGAGCGTTGCAGGATTACGCCGCCAGCAGCCAGGGGTTCGGCCTTGATTTGCAGCTGTTTGATCGCGATGAGTTGCGCGCACGTTTTCCGTGGGTCGGAGACGTCGCGGTCGGTGCTTCGCTGTGCCCGGACGATGGCCACGCCAACCCGCGCCTGGTGTCTCCGGCGTTTGCCCAAGCGGCACGTCGGCATGGCGCGCAGGTGCATGAGCAATGCGCAGTCACGGCGGTGGAACACAATGGTCAGCGCTTTCGCGTCAGCACTCAATCCGGCCTCGAACTGCGCGCACCCTGGCTGCTGAACTGCGCCGGCGCCTGGGCCGGCAACCTTGCAGCGCAATTCGGTGAAGCGGTGCCGATGCATGCCGGGCACCCGGCGATGCTGGTCACCGAGCCGTTGCCGCTGGTGATGAATGCCAGCACCGGCGTCGAAGGCGGCGGCATCTATGCCCGTCAGGTCGCGCGGGGCAATTGTGTGTTGGGCGGCGGCCAGGGCTTTGCCCTTGATGGTGCCCGCGCCCGACCTGGCCAGAGCGCGGTGATCGAGATCCTGCGTCAGGCCGTCGAGCTCTACCCGTTTCTTGAAGGCGCCCAGGCGATTCGTACCTGGAGCGGCACCGAAGGTTATCTGCCCGATCGTCAACCGGTGATCGGTCACAGCAGCATGCAACCCGGTCTGTTGCACGCATTCGGCTTTGCCGGCGCGGGCTTTCAGATCGGGCCTGCGGTGGGCCAGGCGCTCACCGAGATCATCTGTAGCGGCGCGTCAAAGACGCCGCTGGATGCGTTTTCCATCACCCGGTTTCACTCCATCTCCGTAGCTTGATAGAGGAAGGTCGCGCCAATGAATAATCTCAAACGCACTGCACTGCTCGGTTTGTCCTGCATGAGCGCCCTGCTCACGGTCACTCAGGCCCACGCCGAACCGACGCTTTACCTGGGCATGAACGGCGGGACCATGGAGCGGCTCTACGCCGACAAGGTGCTGCCGGCTTTCGAGAAGGCCAATAACGTCAAAGTGGTGATTGTGCCGGGGACCTCGGCCGATATTCTGGCCAAGGTCCAGGCCAGCAAAGGCAACCCGCAATTGCACGTGATGTTCCTCGACGACGGCATCATGTACCGCGCCATTGCCATGGGCCTGTGCGACAAACTCGAAGACAGCCCGACCCTGGCGCAGATTCCGCCCAAGGGCCGCATCAAGGATCAAGCGGTGGCGGTCAGCCTCGGCGTTACCGGGTTGGCGTACAACACGCGGCTGTTCAAGGAAAAGGGCTGGAACGCGCCGACCTCCTGGATGGACATGGCCGATCCGCGCTTCAAGGACAAACTGGTGTTCCAGTCGATGGCCTCCTCGACCTTCGGCCTGCACGGTTTCCTGATGTTCAACCGGATTCAGGGCGGCAGCGAGACTAACGTCGAACCGGGGTTCAAGGCCTGGCCGAACACCGTCGGGCGCAACGTGCTGGAGTACATTCCGAGCTCGGCGAAAATCTCCGAAATGCTCCAGACCGATGAAGCGGCGCTGTTCCCGCTGACCCCGACCCAGGTCACCGCACTGAAACTCAAGGGTATGCCGGTGGAATATGCGCAGCCGAAGGAAGGCTCGGTGGTGCTCAACGTGGCCGAATGCGCCATCGCCAACAACACCCAGCCAGAACTGGCGCAGAAACTCGCGGCCTTCTTGCTGACGCCTGCCGCACAGGCTGCGGCGCTTGAAGACGGCGATCAGATTCCGTCGAACCCGAATACGCCAACCACCGACAAGACCCGCGGTCAGGTCGAGGCAATGAAACACTATCTGGAAACGGCGATTGCCATCGATTGGGATCAGGTCAACGAACAGCGTCCGACGTGGAATGACCGGTGGAATCGCAGTATCGAGCGCTAACCTCGAAGATCAGGTGAGAGGGCTTTTGTGGCACGGGAGCTTGCCTGTGGCGAGGGAGCTTGCTCCCGTTGAACTGCGCAGCAGTTCCTTTTTTGGGGCCGCTTCGCAGCCCAACGGGAGCAAGCTCCCTCGCCACAAAAGCCTTCTCGACACAAAAGCTTGGTCGGCAGCAGTGGAAGGGAAATTACCCACTTGGTTAAACTACGCCGCTGCGGCTCAGGGGGAGCCGGCCTGAAGATTACGGGGTGACATCACATTGGCCGTACGACCGCCCAACCGTCCGCAACTCACACCACGCTGGTCCGCGCTACGCCGTTTTTTCGGCAAGGCATTCGCGGCGCCATCCAGTGGCAGCGCGCAAGGCCGGGTGATCCACGACTACTTCCGCCACAAGGCCCATGTTCAGGGCTACACCCTCAGCCACAGCCAGTTGCGCGTGATCGACTGCATGGCGCAGCGCGCGTCGGCGCTGCCGGGGTCATCGGCGCCACTCCCCGGACTTTACCTCCATGGTGCGGTCGGGCGCGGCAAGAGCTGGCTGCTCGACGGTTTTTTCCAGGCCATCCCCGCCACGGCAAAACAGCGCCTGCACTTCCATGAGTTTTTTGCGCAGTTGCACCAGGGCATGTTCAGCCATCGCGATCAGCCCGATGCGCTGGCAACCACCCTCGACGAACTGCTGCAAGACTGCCGGGTGCTGTGTTTCGATGAATTCCACGTGCATGACATCGGCGATGCGATGCTCATCACGCGGTTGTTCAAGGCGCTGTTTCGCCGGGGGATTCTGCTGCTGGTGACCTCAAACTACCCGCCGGAAGGTTTACTGCCCAACCCGCTTTACCATGCCCGTTTCAAACCGGTGATCGACCTGATCAACACGCGCATGCAGGTGATGGAAGTCGGCGGCCCCCATGATTACCGCAGTCAGGCGCGACCCCGTGCGCAGCAGCTGTTTACCCAGGGCCAGTACGTCTGGCCGGCCACGGTGAGCCAGCGTCAGGCGCTGCACCTGCTCGAACACGACGCACCGCCCATTCGGCTGCCCGTCGGGACACGACACCTTCAAGCCCGATACTGCGAAGGGCGAACCATTGGCTTCACCTTCGCCGACTTGTGCGAACACCCCACCGCCGTCATGGACTACCTGGAACTGTGCCGTCGCTTCGACCGCTGGATCATCGACAAACTGCCCAGCCTCGCCGGCTGTTCAATCGCCGCCCAGCAACGCTTCATCAACCTGATCGACGTCTTGTACGACCAGGACAAACACCTGATTCTGCTCGGCCACCAGTCATTGCGCGAATGCCTGGATGGCGATGCCATCGACCTGGCGCGCACGCGCAGCCGGCTGGGGCAGTTACTGGAAGTCAGGGAACTCGCCTGACAGCCACCACCACTTTCCCGCTATCATGTCGCCCATTTCCAGGCCCCAGCGCCTTCCTTCAGATCAATAGCGAACCTGCCTATGCACACCCTCGCACAACTGCGCGCCGGCCAACTGTCGGGTATCACCCGCCTGGACCTGGTCTGTGGCCTGACCGAATTCCCCCGGGAAATCTTCGACCTGGCGGACTCGCTGGAAGTGCTCAACCTCAGCGGCAACGCCTTGCGCAGCCTGCCGGACGATCTGCACCGCCTGACCCGTTTGCGCGTGCTGTTCTGCTCGGACAATCAGTTCACCGAACTGCCCGCCTGCCTCGGCCAGTGTACGGCGCTGACAATGATCGGTTTCAAGGCCAACGCCATCGAACACGTGCCGGCCGCCGCCCTGCCGCCGCTGTTGCGCTGGCTGATCCTGACCGACAACCGCATCACGGATCTGCCAACCGAACTGGGCGAGCGCCCGTACCTGCAAAAACTCATGCTCGCCGGTAACCGCTTACAGCGTTTGCCCGAGAGCCTGAGCCACTGTCATCGACTTGAACTGATCCGCATTGCCGCCAATCAGCTCACCGAGCTTCCCGAATGGCTGCTGACCCTGCCGGGCCTGACCTGGCTGGCGTACGCCGGTAACCCATTGGAAACCGAAGCCGATGCGGCCGCACTTGAAGCCACGACGAGCATTCCCTGGTCCGAGCTGAGCCTGGAGCAGAAACTCGGCGAAGGCGCGTCGGGGGTCATTCATCAGGCGCTGTGGGAGCAGACAAAACAGGTCGCGGTAAAACTCTACAAAGGCGAGATGACCAGCGACGGCTCGCCGTTGCACGAAATGAACGCCTGCATCACCGCCGGCATCCACCCTAACCTGATCCGGGTCGAAGGGCGGATCGTCGGGCACCCACAGGCGCAAGCCGGGCTGGTGATGCAACTGATCGATCCGAGCTACCGCAACCTGGCCAGCCTGCCGAGCCTGGCGTCCTGCTCCCGCGACATCTATGCCGACGACACCCGGTTCAGCGCCGGCGTGGCAATGCGCATCGCCAGTGGCATCGCCTCGGTGGCCGAACACCTGCACCGTCAAGGCATCACCCACGGCGACCTCTATGGCCACAACATTCTGTGGAACGAGCATGGCGATTGTCTGTTGGGGGATTTTGGTGCGGCATCTTTCCATGCCACCTCGGACAGCCTTGAAAGCCGCGCGCTGCAACGGATCGAGGTACGGGCGTTCGGGATTTTGCTGGGAGAATTGCTGGAGCGGATCGACTCAGGGTTGAGCGCTGAACAGCGGGTCGCGTTAGAGGATTTACAGCAGCGCTGCTGTCAGCCGGATGTGTTGGCGCGGCCGGGGTTCAGTGAGGTGGTGCGGGAGATGGCCGCGTTCAACTAGCAGCAAATATAGAACCTGTGGCGAGGGAGCTCCCTCACCACAGGTTAAATCACAACGGTCAGAACCGCTTAACCCGCCAACCCGACAAACATGTCCTGCACGTCATCGTGGTTATCGAGGCCTTCGAGGAACGCTTCAACTTCTGCCATCTGCTCGTCGCTCAAGCCGCTCACCGGGTTCTTCGGTTGATAACCCAACTTGGCCGACAACACGGTGAAGCCTTGCTCCGGCAGCGCTTTCTGTACCGCATCCAGGTCCGCAGGGTCGGTCAGGAACAGCGTCGCGCCGTCTTCGCCCGGCTCGAAATCCTGGGCGCCGGCTTCGATCGCGGCCATTTCCGGATCGGCGTCAGGGCTGTCCGGGGACGCCTCGATCATGCCGACGTGGTTGAAGTCCCAGGCCACCGAACCGGAAGCGCCCAACTGGCCCTTGCGGAACGCCACGCGGATTTCAGCGACGGTGCGGTTGATGTTGTCAGTCACGCATTCAACGATCAGCGGCACCTGATGCGGTGCGAACCCTTCATACGTCACGCGATGGTATTGCACGGTTTCGCCGAGCTGGCCGGAGCCTTTCTTGATCGCGCGTTCCAGGGTTTCGCGAGGCATCGAGGCTTTTTTCGCCTGTTCGACCACCAGACGCAGGTGTGCGTTGGTGGCGGTATCGGCACCGTTGCGCGCAGCAATGGTGATTTCCTTCACCAGTTTGCCGAAGATCTTGCCCTTGGCGTTGGCTGCCGCTTCTTTGTGTTTAACCTTCCACTGTGCGCCCATTACTCACTCTCTTGATCTGTGGCGCCGAGACATCTATTGGCCGACGCGTAGCGCAAGTTTATACGGCCTAAAGATGCCAATCGACCAAAAAATTCCAACATCTTCAGCCCACGACGGGTCGACATCTTCACCAGCGTTTGTAGGGCGATTCTGAAAAGTCGATTTGCGGTGACGCTTCAGGGCTATGGTTTCGTACCCTCTGCGCCCGTTCTCCAAGGCAGAAGCGCGCTCGATGCACAACGACAAGGAAAGCCCCTACACCCTGACACTCCTCGACGGCGGTCTGAGTTTGCAGGTGTTGCAGTTCAATGGCCGCGAGGGCCTCAACCAGCCCTATCGATTCGACATCGAGGTGATCGGCCTCACGCCGGCGATGAACCTGGATCGGTTGCTGCAACAGCCGGCGTTCCTGAGGCTGTCGGCTGATCAGGGCATTCACGGCGTGATCCACAGCGTCAGCCGCGAACATCGCGGCCCGTATCGGGTCGGCTACTCACTGGTGCTGGCGCCCCATCTGCAACGACTTCAGTTGCACAGCTCGCGTCGGGTTTTTCATCGTCTCAGCGTGCCGGCAATCATGCGTCAGTTGCTGGAAAAGCATCAGCTGCCCGAGCACAGCTATCGCTTCGACCTGACCTGCGGCCACTACCCGCTGCGGCCCTTTTGCATTCAGTACGATGAGAGCGATCTGGCCTTCATGCAGCGGCTGTGTGAAGAAGAAGGCATCCACTTCCACTTCGAACATCAGCACGACGGGCACGTGCTGGTCCTGGCCGATGACAGCCTGAGTTTCCCGCAGGAACCGCTGCTGATGCCGTTCCATGCCGACGTGTTCAACGACCCGCTCTTGCCGGCGATCAGCGAACTGTTCCAGCGCCATGACCCGGACCCCGCCCCGGCACAATGGGATGCCAGAAACCGCGGCGCGCACGTGATCGGCGACGGCGCGGCCAACCACCCGCTCACCGGAACGGGCCCGGTTACGGCAAGACCTGCGCCCGAACAGCTTCATCGCGAACAGCTGGGCCGCCGCTCGCTGGAACGCCTGCGTTGCCAGCACCGGCAGATCCACGGCCAAAGCACCCTGAACGAGCTGCGCAGCGGACGAATCGTACAAGTGGCGCAGCACCCGCTCTCGAGCTTCAACGATCAGTGGCTGCTCACCAACATCCAGCACCAGGGGCAGCAGCCGTCGATTCTCGCCGAGGACAAGCCCGGCCATGACATGGCCGGGCGCTACAGCAATCGCTTCACCGCCATTCCCTGGTCAACGGTATTCAGGCCGGCGCTCAAACAGGTCAGGCCGAGCATCCCGGGCTATCAGACCGCCCGGGTGCTGGGCCCCGTCGGGCAGCTGGCAGCGCTCGACGAGCAAGGCCGAATACAGGTCTGCTTGTGGCCGAAACCGGGGTTCGAGGCGGATGAGTCCGTTGGGCTCTGGCTACCGGTCGCCCTCGCAGCACCGGACGGTCGGATCGATCCGTCCAGGCTGCCCTTGGCCGGCACCGAAGTGTTGGTCAGTTTTCTCGACAGCGACCCGGACCGACCGGTGTTGTGTGCCGGCATGAGCCACCTCCAGCCTTCCCGGCCCGCTCCCGAACCACGCCGCGATGCGCATCTGCTGCTCGACTGGCTGATCAACCGCTCGGATCCCATGCCGTGATTTTACCGGGCCGCTCCCACAGGAATTTATGCTGGCCGCCAACCTTGTGTACGACGCAAAACCTGTGGGAGCGTGGCTTGCCCGCGATAGCCGCGCCGCGGTCTACCCGACGGGCGCCAACCCAAAAAACGCCTGTATCAAGCGCAAATCCCGCCGCCGTTCCATACAACCGATCATGTGCCGATTGACCAGCCCCTCGCCAATGATCGGCACCGCCGCCACCCGTGGGTCGTGGCTGACTTCCACCGACGACACCACGCCCACGCCCAACTCGGCGGCCACTGCCTCGGTCACGGCCTCGCGACTGTCCAGTTCCAGCAACACCCGCGGATTGACCCCGGCCTGAACGCACGCCTCGTCGAACGTGCGCCGGGTAATCGAACTCGGCTCGCGCAGCACCATGATCACCTGATCCAGCGCCTTGAGCGGCAGCCCTTGCGACTGCTGCGCCCACGGATGGCCCGCGGGCACCAACGCGCAAATCCTCGACTCGCTCAACCCTTGCAGATGCAACCCTTTGCGCGGCTCCACTTCGGTCAGCACCGCCACGTCGGCATGCTCCGACAGCAACGCCGCGAGGGTTTCCTGGGCATTGCCCAACCGCAGGTTCACGGTGATCCCCGGATAACGCGCACGCAGGCTGGCGAGCATCGGCATGACCATGTGCGGGCCATCCGCCGCCACTTCCAGGCGCCCGGTGAGTAGCTGCCGGTTGGCCTCCAGCATCGCCTGCGCTTCTTCGGCCAGGCCGAACATTGCCCGGGTGATCGCCGCGAGCCTGGTGCCCTCTTCCGTCAACTCGACCCGCCGCGCGGTGCGGCGCAGCAAGGTGATCTGGTAGTGCTCCTCCAGCGCCTTGATGTGCCCGGTGACCGCCGGTTGGCTGATGAACAGGCGCGCTGCGGCACGGGTGAAACTGCCCTCGCGGGCCACGGCATCGAAGGCACGCAGCTGGAACAGATTCATGAATAACTCTCACTGATGGCTGGCATAACAACAAACAATTTGATTGATAGCACGCCGAATTGCAATTTATGCCCCGTAGTTTCATCCCACTGAGCTTTTGCAAGGACACAAGAATGCGTACTGCCGAGCCCATCCTGCTCACCCCCGGCCCATTGACCACATCGCAACGTACCCGTCAGGCGATGATGGTCGACTGGGGTTCATGGGATGACCGCTTCAACCAATTGACCGCCAGCCTGTGCGAGCAATTGCTGGCGATCATCAACGGCGGCGACAGCCACCACTGCGTGCCCCTGCAAGGCAGCGGCACGTTCGCGGTCGAAGCGGCGATCGGCACGCTGGTGCCCCGGGACGGCAAAGTCCTGGTGCTGATCAACGGCGCCTACGGCAAACGCCTGGCGAAGATCTGCGAAGTGCTTGGCCGTTCGTTCAGCACCTTCGAAACCGCCGAAGACGAACCGATCACCACCGCCGACGTCGACCGCCTGCTGCAGGCCGACGCCAGCATCACCCACGTCGCCTTGATTCACTGCGAAACCAGCACCGGCATCCTCAACCCGCTGGCGGAAATCGCCCACGTCATCGAGCAGCACGGCAAACGCCTGATCATCGACGCCATGAGCTCGTTTGGCGCCCTGCCGATCGATGCGCAACAGGTGCCGTTCGACGCCCTGATCGCCGCCTCGGGCAAATGCCTGGAGGGCGTGCCGGGGATGGGTTTCGTCTTCGCTCGCAAAGAAGCGCTGGCGAACGCCGCCGGCAACTCGCACTCGCTGGCGATGGACTTGTTCGATCAGCACAGCTACATGGCCAAGACCGGTCAATGGCGTTTCACCCCGCCGACCCACGTGGTCGCGGCGCTGCACGAAGCCTTGCTGCAATACAACGAAGAAGGTGGTTTGCCGGCGCGGCATCAACGCTACACCAACAACTGCCAGGTGCTGCTCAATGACATGGCCAAACTGGGCCTGCGCAGCTTCCTGCCCGCCGCGATCCAGGCGCCGATCATCGTCACCTTCCACGCGCCGAAAGACCCGCGCTATCAGTTCAAGAAATTCTACGAACGGGTCAAGGCCAAGGGTTTCATCCTCTACCCCGGCAAACTGACCCAGGTCGAAACCTTCCGGGTCGGCTGCATCGGCCACGTCAACCAGGCCGAAATGCACGCAGCGGTGGCGGCCGTGGCCGAGGTGCTGCGCGAGATGGAAGTCATCGAAATCTAAACCACCACTGTTCCCTGTAGGAGCGAGGCTTGCCCGCGAATGCAGACGACACGGTGCGTCAGTTAAACCCTGTAATCGTTCTTCGCGGGCAAGCCTCGCTCCTACAGAGATCAGAGACATGAACTATGTAAACCCAACCAAACTGCAAGCCGCCATCCTCGACTGGGCCGGCACCGTGGTCGACTTCGGCTCCATCGCCCCGACGCAGATTTTCGTCGAAGCCTTCGCCGAGTTCGACGTCCAGGTTTCCATCGAAGAAGCCCGTGGGCCGATGGGCATGGGCAAGTGGGACCACATCCGCACCCTGTGCGATCAGCCACCAGTTGCCGAGCGTTATCGCCAGGTGTTCGGCCGCACGCCGACCGACGACGACGTCACCGCCATCTACCAACGTTTCATGCCGCTGCAGATCGAAAAAATCGCCGAACACTCGGCACTGATTCCGGGCGCCCTGGACACCATCACCAACCTGCGTCAGCAAGGGATCAAGATCGGCTCGTGCTCCGGCTACCCGAAACAAGTCATGGACAAAGTGGTGGAACTGGCCGCCACCAACGGCTACGTCGCCGATCACGTGGTCGCCACTGACGAAGTGCCCAACGGCCGCCCATGGCCCGCTCAGGCCCTGGCCAATGTGATTGCGCTGGGCATCGACGACGTCGCGGCCTGCGTGAAGATCGACGACACGGTGCCGGGCATTCTCGAAGGTCGCCGTGCCGGCATGTGGACCGTGGCGTTGATCTGCTCCGGTAACGCGCTGGGTCTGGACTACGAAGGTTATCGCGCGCTAAGCAGCGATAAACTGGCCAGCGAACGCAAGCGCATTCATGCCCTGTTCGAAGGCTCGCGACCGCACTACATGATCGACACCATCACCGATTTGCCCGAGGTGATCGCCGACATCAACAAGCGCCTGGCCAACGGCGAGATGCCGCAAGCCAACTGATCGCACCCCCTCGCCTCATAATAAAAGCGCCAGTTCCTTGGATGGAACTGGCGCTTTTTTGTGGTCGATCACTTGATTTAGAGCATTGAGCGGCCCATTTGCCTCGGGCAAATCCTGCGAAACAGGATTACAGTTAGTGCACGCCGTCGAACAAGAACGGTGACTTCAGACCAGAATTGTGAGGAAACACCGTATGCCCTGGAAGAATTCCGAATCACGCTACAGCACCGTATCGATCGCGCTGCACTGGTTGATGCTGGTTCTGTTAATACTGGTCTACGCCTGTATCGAATTTCGCGGGATCTTTCCCAAAGGCAGTGGCGGCCGAACGCTGATCAAGGAAGCGCACTTCATGCTCGGCCTGACCGTGTTCGTGCTGGTCTGGTTGCGGCTGTTCGCCCGCAGCCTGGGGCCGGCACCGCAGATATTCCCCGCCTCCCCTCGCTGGCAAACCGTGGTTGCCAGGCTGATGCATTGGGCACTGTATATTTTCATGATCACCGTGCCGGTTCTGGGTTGGCTGACTACCAGCGCCGAGGGGCATCGGGTGATGTTCTATGGCGTCGACTTGCCATTGCTGATCGAAGAAAACAAACCGCTGGCCAAGCAGTTCCAAGGCTGGCATGAGCTCGGCGCCACCATCGGTTATTGGCTGATCGGGTTGCACGCGGTGGCCGGGATTTACCACCACTATGTGGTGCGCGATAACACCTTGCTGCGGATGATGCCCAAACGCGGTTAATCGCGACCGCTTTGCTCGAAACCCCGGCGGCCCTGCAGGCCGCCGGTGTGGATGAAGATCAGGCGCGTGCCTTGGGGAAATTTACCAGCTTCGACTTGTTGCTTGAGAGCCATGAGCGCTTTGCCGGTGTACAGCGGCTCGAAAAGAATGCCGCTGGCCTGTTCGGTCTGCTCGATGAATGCAAGCAGCTGCGGATCGACTTTGGCAAAACCGCCACGGCTGGCGTCCAGTAGTTCATACAAGGGATCGACCCAACCGGCTTCCCGCCCGATCATCTCGACCTGCTGCGCCACGCCATGATCATCGGGCACCGCCAGCGCGCCATACACCGGGTGTTCACCCGCCTCGGCCAGCACCAGACCGGCCAGGGTCGTGCCCGTTCCGCAGGCCAGCCACCAGCCGTCGTAATGGCTCCAGCCCAGACCACTCAGTTGCTCGCGGGCCTGCGTCACCAGCTGCATGCAGCCCTTCGCCCCACGCAAGCCACCACCACCTTCCGGCACCGGTTGCAGCTCGGGATACTGCGCCCGCCACGGCTGCCAGAAACCCGGCTCATGCCGCGCTCGATAACCGCCATAACCCAGCCAGTGCAACTGCATGCCGAACGCCTGCAAGTCCTTTACTGTCGGGGTGTCTTGCGGATGCCCGCGCAGCAAACCGACCGTGATGAACCCGAAGCGCTTGCCTGCGGCGGCCAATGCGTGGAGATGGTTGGAGTGAGCACCACCCAGGCTGATGATGCCTTGGGCGCCGTTCTGGTCGGTGGCTTTCAGGTGTTCGATGAGTTTGAACCACTTGTTGCCGCTGATCAGCGGGTCGATCTGGTCCAGACGCAGGATGGCGACGTCGATGCCGGCGGTGGCGAGCCATTCGAGGTGAAGGGGTTCGAGGGGGGCTTGGGGGAGCCAGTCTGTTGGAGGGGAAAGCATTGATGCGTTACGTTCTGACGAAAAACAGGAGTCTATCAGCCAGCACGAACCCTGTAGCAGCTGCCGAAGGCTGCGTTCGGCTGCGAAGCAGTCGTCAATCCTGACACTTCGGTTTATCTGGAATACCGCGATGGCTGATTTTGCGACTGCTGCGCAGCCGAACGCAGGCTGCGCCAGCTGCTACAAGGGATAGCTGCGAACGTTAGAGTTCAGCCGCCAACCGCGACCCCTGGTTGATCGCACGCTTGGCATCCAGCTCCGCCGCCACGTCCGCGCCGCCGATCAAGTGCACGTTCTGCCCGGCCGCAACCAGACCGTCGTGCAACTCACGCAATGGATCCTGCCCGGCGCAGATCACGATGTTGTCCACCGGCAGCACCTGCGGTTCGCCGCTTTCGCCGATGCGGATGTGCAGGCCTTCGTCGTCGATCTTCAGGTACTCGACGCTGTTGAGCATTTGCACCTTTTTGTTCTTCAGACCGGTGCGGTGAATCCAGCCGGTGGTCTTGCCCAGGCCATCACCGACCTTGGAGGTCTTGCGTTGCAGCAGGAATACTTCGCGGGCCGGCGCATGCGGCGCAGCCTTGATGCCCGCGACACCGCCACGCGCTTCAAGGTGCGTATCGATACCCCACTCCTTCCAGAACGCGTCGCGGTCCTGACTGGTGGCCACGCCTTCGTGCACGAGGAATTCCGACACGTCGAAACCGATACCGCCAGCGCCGATTACCGCGACGCGTTTGCCCACCGGTTTACGCTCGAGGATCACGTCCAGGTAGCTCAGCACCTTGGCGTGCTCGACACCCGGAATCGCCGGCACCCGCGGCGCGATGCCGGTAGCGAGGATGATTTCGTCGTAACCGCCCTCGACCAGCTGCGCCACGTCCACACGGGTGTTCAGGCACAGCTCGACGTTGCTGGTCTGCAACTTGCGGTTGAAGTAGCGCAGGGTTTCGAAGAACTCTTCCTTGCCCGGCACGCGCTTGGCGATGTTGAACTGGCCGCCGATTTCGCTGGCCGAATCGAACAGCGTCACCTGATGACCGCGCTCGGCCGCCACGGTGGCGGCGGACAGCCCCGCGGGACCGGCGCCAACCACGGCGATTTTCTTGATCTGCTGCACCGGCAGGTAATTGAGTTCGGTTTCATGGCAGGCCCGCGGGTTCACCAGGCAACTGGTCAACTTGCCGCCAAACGTGTGATCCAGGCAAGCCTGGTTGCAACCGATGCAGGTATTGATTTCATCGGCACGGCCGGCCGCCGCCTTGTTGACGAAGTCCGGGTCGGCGAGGAACGGCCGCGCCATCGACACCATGTCGGCATCGCCTTCGGCCAGGATCTGCTCGGCGACTTCCGGGGTGTTGATGCGGTTAGTGGTGATCAGCGGAATACTCACCGAACCACGCAGTTTCGCCGTGACCTTGCTGAACGCTGCACGCGGCACCTTGGTGGCAATGGTCGGAATCCGCGCTTCGTGCCAGCCGATGCCGGTGTTGATGATGGTCGCGCCCGCCTGCTCGATGGCCTTGGCCAACTGCACGATTTCTTCCCAGGTGCTGCCGCCTTCCACCAGGTCGAGCATCGACAGGCGGAAGATAATGATGAAGTTCGGGCCGACCGCTTCGCGCACCCGACGGACGATTTCCACCGGCAGGCGCATGCGGTTTTCGTAGACACCTCCCCAGCGGTCAGTGCGATGGTTGGTGTGGGCCACGAGGAACTGGTTAATGAAATAACCTTCGGAACCCATGATCTCGACGCCGTCGTACTCGGCTTTTTGCGCCAGGGTCGAGCAGGTAACGAAATCGCTGATCTGCTTCTCGATGCCTTCCTCGTCCAGCTCTTTAGGCTTGAACGGGTTGATCGGCGCCTGGATCGCGCTCGGCGCCACCTGTTTCGGGCTGTAGGCATAACGCCCGGCATGCAGGATCTGCATGCAGATCTTGCCGCCCGCCTCGTGCACCGCGCGGGTGACGATCCGGTGTTTGAGCGCTTCTTCATCGGAGGTCAGCTTGGCCGCGCCCGAGTAAACCCCACCCTCATCGTTCGGGCCGATACCGCCAGTGACCATCAGGCCTACGCCGCCACGGGCACGTTCGGCAAAGTACGCGGCCATGCGCTCGAAACCGCCGGGTTTTTCCTCGAGGCCCGTGTGCATCGAACCCATCAGGGTACGGTTGCGCAACGTGGTAAAACCCAGGTCCAGCGGGGCCAACAGGTGCGGGTAATGAGCGGCGGCCATCGGTAACTCCACAACGAGCGATCACGGAAAATTTGCAGAAGCTCTTCGGCCCCCGTCAGTCATGTTCGACAGACTAAGAGTCGCACCGCTGTCACTCAATGACCGTAACTGACAACTTATTGATCCAAATGCGCAGCGCCCCTTGGCAAGCGCTGGCATGGGCCCTACCCTAGTCGCGAACCCTGCACACGGCCGCTGACTGTTTTCCATGCGCAAACTTCTGTACCTGACCCTCTCCATGGCGTTGATCGCCGTTCTGACGACCTACGCGATGTGGGCCGCGGACCGTCCGGTGGGTCATTACCTGTCGGACCTGCGCATCAATCTTGCGGTCGATCAGGGCACGCCCGCCGATCGTGGCAATCTGCTGGGCATCCAGCCCGAACTGTTCCCCACCGACTATCAAAGCCCTGAACGCCTGCACCGCAAGCTCGCGGCCTATTTGCAGAAGGCCCAGGACCAGGGCCTGCTGAATGAAAAAACCATCGTCGTACTGCCTGAACATGTCGGCACCTGGCTGATGGTCAGCGGCGAGAAAGACGAGCTGTACCAGGCCACCACCCTCAAGGAAGCCATGAACTGGCTGGCGGTGAGCAACCCGCTGCAGTTCATCCGCGCCCTGATCAGCGCCGAAGGCAGCAACCGTCTCGACGACGCGCACTTGCGGATGAAAGCCAAACGCATGGCCAAGGATTACCAGGCGCTGTTCGGTGGCCTGGCGAAAGAATTCCACGTGACCCTGGTGGCCGGTTCCATCGTGCTGCCCGAGCCGAGCGTCAGCGACGGCACCCTGCACATCGGTCGCGGCGCGCTGTACAACAGCAGCGTGGTGTTCGGTCGCGACGGCCTGCCAATCGGCCAGCCCCAGCGACAAGTGCACCCGACATTCGCTGGACGTGGCACGCTCCAAGGCAATTCCGATCATCCGGTCAACGTCGTCGACACCCCGGCCGGACGCCTCGGCGTGCTGATCGGCAGCGACAGCTGGTACCCCGACAACTACCGCAAACTTGACGCCCAAGGCGCGCAACTGGTGGCGGTCCCGGCGTTCGTCGTCGGGCGTGGGTCCTGGGATCAACCATGGCGCGGCTATAGAGGCCTGCCCGCGCCGGGCTCTGTCAGCCTCAAGGCCGGCGAACTCAGCGAAGGTCAGGCCTGGCAGCGGCTGACGCTGACCGCCCAACCACCGGCCAGCCAGAGCATCGCCGGCATGAGTGTGTTCCTGCGCGGTCAGTTCTGGGACAAGAGCAGCGCCGGTCAAAGCTTCCTCAGCAGCAACGGGCAGCATTTCGCCGACAGCGATGCCCGCGGCGCGCAATTGCTGAACCTCTGGTTGTAAGCGATGAAACCGCAGCCGATGCGCCTCGGGGATCTGTCGGTGGGCTTCGTCCATAGCCTGGCCGACGCCGTGCGCAGCCATGGCCTGGACCCACAACCGTTGCTGGAACAGTACGGCCTCGACGCCGCGCGACTGGCCGAAGCCGGCGCCCGCCTGTCGATCCCGCGCTACATGCGCCTGGGCCACGGCGCTATTCAACTGACCGACGACCCGGCGCTGGGTTTGCGCATGGGCCAGCTCAGTCGCCTGAGCCAGGCCGGCTTGGCCGGCGTCACCGCCGCCCAGGCTCCCACCGTGCGCGAAGCGGCGCGCTGCCTGATTCGTTTCGAAGCGCTGTACGGCTCCAACTATCGCGGCCAGTCGAGCTTTCACGAAGACGCCCAAGGCGCCTGGCTGCGGTTCTATTCGATCAGCCCCTACAACGCCTACAACCGCTTCGTGGTGGATTCGATCATCGCTGGCTGGTTGCAGCAATTGTCCAGCGTGAGCCCTGCCCCACTGCGCGCCGAACGAATCGAGATCGAATTTGACGCACCGGATTACCGTGAGGCCTATGCCGTACTCGGCGACTGTCCGATTCAGTTTGGCGCCGAACAGAATCAACTGCGCCTGGGCCTGGACAGCCTCGCCCAGCGCAACCCGGAGCACTGCCCGAGCACCTGGCGGCACCTGCTGCAACTGTGTGAACGGGAACTTGAGCAACTGACACGCACCCGCAGCCTGCGTGAACGCATCACTCAGTTGCTGGGCCCGTTGCTCAATGGTGGCCGGGAACCCGACCTGGAAGAAGTGGCGGCACGCCTGAAGCTGCCAACCTGGACCTTGCGCCGCAAACTCACCGAGGAAGGCACGCAATTTCGTGCAATTCTCAACGATACACGTCGTGACCTGGCCATGACCTACATCCGCGACACTGAACTGGCGTTCGGCGAAATCGCCTATCTTCTGGGGTTTGCCTCAGCCGAAGCCTTTCAGCGCGCTTTCAAACGCTGGAACGGCCAGACGCCCGGCGAGTTTCGCCGCAGTCAGCGTAATTACAGCTCGGTAGCGTCTTCGGCCGGTTCCAGCGGGTCCAGTTCAAAGGCCTGATACTCGAGCAGTTCTTCTTGATAATCGTCCATTATTAAACCCCCATCGCTTGTTGAAAAAATCGCTTGAATAAATGACCAACGCCTTGAGCATAAAGTGCCCGCATGAAAGAAAAATGACGCGGGCACGACACTACGTCGCTACTGAATAAAACGTAGCAGGTGGTCAGGAATTTATCACTGGATTTTTCGACACGGACTGTGGGAATACAGCCCGACTTGATGTGGATCAGTCTTGAAGGACGTTACGGGAGCGGTATCGTCTGACCCGCCCCCATAACAAGCAAGCCCATTACTGGCCGGAGACAGGTATCGCCGAAATCGGCTCGGTCGGCGGCGGCAGCGTGCTCGAGTCCGCTACTGGAGTGACCGTTTCCGTGGACGACGTCGGCTCGGTGCTCTTGGCCGGGGTAATCGGCGCTGTTTCAGCAGGCGGCACAACAGGCTCCGAAGTGGCAGGCGCGGCGGCAGGTGCGGGCTCGGCTGCCGGCGCTGGTGCAGGTGCAGGTGCAGGTGCAGGTTCTGCCGCCGGTGCCGGGGTTGGCGCCAACTGAGCGGGGGCAGCCTTGGCTTCAGGCATTCCCAGTTCGGTTTTCGGCTTCTCGATAATGTGCGCGGCCTTCTTCGCTTCCGGCGGCAGGAACAGTTCGACCAGGGTAAAGAAACGCTCGTAGAACTTGGCCGAGGACACGGTTTCACTGGCGACCTTGACCATCGAATCATCGGACGAGCCGATCGGCATCGATACCGAGCCCAATACGCCGACGCCGAGGCTGGCGGAGTTGTTGGTCTTTTTCAGCGCATATCGGTCCTGCAGGGCGTTGGCAAACATGGTCGCATGGTGCCCCTCGCTGCCGTCATCGGCACAAACCACACTGAAGCTGATCTCCATATGGGTTTCGCCGGTCTGCTGGAAGCTCTTGTGCCCACTGACCAGTTTCGGATCGCTGCTGGTGATGATGTAACCCTGGCTAAGCAAGGCCCGACGGGCGGCTTCGCAGGTTTGCGCATCGGTCACCGGGTAGCTGCGCGAAAACGTTCCCGAGTCGTCGAAGTTCTCATGCTCATAGATGGCGGCCTTCTTCGACGAACAACCGGCAGCGGCGGCCAGCACCAAGGCCAGCCCTACAACACGCATGGGAATTGATTTAAACATTGAACATCCTGAGGAAAACGGTTCGAGGCGTATTGTGCAACAGATCGATGCTTAGCGGAGCAACGATTGTCTAAAACGGCTACAGATTCATTGACCATCATCTCGGGAGAAAGTCCCGCCAGAGCAAAAATCAAAAGGTCACCGCCCGTGGCAGCGCCTAAAGATGACCGCGCCCCCTCCCTGAAAGCGCTAGCGCAGGCTGCGATCTTTTCGTTTCCCCCATAAAAAAACCCCAACCTTTCGGCTGGGGTCCTTTGTGTCGCGCAAAACTCAGTCAGGCATCAGAAACGCTTGATCTCAGCCTCACGCTCCAGCAGCTTGCGGTAGGCCGCGAAGTCTTGCTGGCCAATGCGCGAGGCGAGGAAGCGACGGTATTGAGCCTTCTCTTCTTCGGTCGGCGCAGCGCCTTCATTCACGCCGTTCAGACGCACGACCACCAGGCTACCATCGGCCAGAGTCACGCTGCTGAAGGTCGGCTTGTCCTTGGAGACTGGCTTGGGCATGCGGAACAACGCTTGCAGCACGGTTGGGTCGACCCCTTCCTGAACGCGAGTCGCGGTTGCGGTAACTTTCCAGTTCTGACCATCGATCGCCTTGTCCAGTGCAGTCTTGCCATCACGCAAGCTGGCGATCAGTTGATCGGCCTTGGTCTTGGCGGCGGCACTGGCGTGCTCCTTGGTCAATTGCACGCGGATGCTGGCAGCCACGCTTTCCAGCGGCAGTTGCTCAGGCTTGCGGTGCTCCTTGGCGCGCAGCACGATCACGGTTTCCGGATCCAGCTCGATGGCGGTGCTGTTGGCACCCTCATCCAGCACTTCAGGACTGAATGCAGCGGTCACCACGGCACGATTGGCCGCAACGCCTTCGCCACCTTCACGGCCGAATGGCGCGGACGTGTGAACGGTCAGCTTCAGGTCTTGTGCCGGCTGGGCCAGATCAGAGGACTCGAACGAGGAGTCTTCCAATTGCTTGGTCGCTTCGACGAAACGCTGCTCGACTTGCTGGGTTTTCAACTCGCGGGTCAGCTTGTCTTTCAGGCTGGCGAACGTTGGCACTTCAGGCGCTTCGACACCCAACAGCTTGATCAGGTGGAAACCGAAGTCAGTGCGAACCGGCTCCGAGACCTGATCCTTTGCCAACGAATACAGGGCTTTTTCAAACGCTGGATCGTAGACGCCCGGACCTGCAAAACCGAGGTCACCGCCGTTGTTCGCCGAACCTGGATCCTGGGAGAACTCCTTGGCCAGGGCCTCGAAACTCTCGCCCTTGGCCAGGCGCGCCTGAACTTCTTCGATCTTGGCCTTGGCTTGCGCCTCGGTCACCTTGTCGTTCACTTCGATCAGAATGTGCGCAGCCCGGCGTTGCTCGGACAGGTTCGCGGTTTCTTTCTGATACGCCGCTTGCAAGTCTTCGTCCTTGACGCTGACCTGATCGAAGAAGGATGCCTTCTTCAATTCAAGGTAATCGATGACCACCTGATCCGGCGTCATGAACTCCTTGGCGTGTTCGTCGTAGTAGGCCTTGACCTCATCGTCGGTCAGTTTCACTGCCGCCGGGTCTGCCTTGATGTTCACGGTGGCGAAATCACGGGTCTGCTTTTCCAGACGGGCGAAGGCCAATACCTGTGCATCGGTGACGAAACCGCTACCGGCCAGGCCAGCGCGCAGCTGACCGATCAGCATTTCCTGAGCCAGCATCTGACGGAATTGCAGACGGCTGTAGCCCAGTTGACGGATGACTTGGTCGAAACGCTCAGGGCTGAACTTGCCGTTCACCTGGAACTCAGGCGTTTGCAGGATCACCTGATCCAAAGCGGCTTCGGAGAAAGCGAATTTCGATTTTTCTGCGCCTTGCAGCAGCAGTTTGCGATCGATCAGGCCTTTGAGGGCCGATTCGCGCAGCATTTTTTCGTCGAGCAAGGAAGCATCGAAATCCTTGCCCAGCTGTTGCATGAGCTGACGGCGTTGCATATCGACCGCCTGGCTCAGCTCGTTCTGGCTGATTTCTTCGCCGTTGACCTTGGCCGCGTCATTTTTGTGCGTCGTGGCCTTGAAAATAGCGTCGAAACCGGTCAAAGCCATCAGTGCAACGATGACCCCGATAATGGTCTTGGCAATCCAGCCTTGTGAATTGTCCCTGATATTCTGCAGCATGCGTCCCCCAGAAACGGTTGAACTTCAAAATTAGGCAACCGTGGAGCGTGGGTAGAATCCGGATAGAAGAAAGGCGCATCCGAGGATGCGCCTTCTCGTAACTGGCGGAGCGGACGGGACTCGAACCCGCGACCCCCGGCGTGACAGGCCGGTATTCTAACCGACTGAACTACCGCTCCGCTGCCAAGTCAGGAATGACCCCGACCCGGATAGGCAAAAACCTGAATCGAACTTAGTTGACAGCTTCTTTCAGTGCTTTACCGGCTTTGAAACCTGGTTTTTTGGCTGCTGCGATTTCCAGCGTCTTACCGGTCTGTGGGTTACGACCGATGCGAGCTGGACGATCAGTCACGGAGAAAGTACCGAAACCAACCAGAACAACAGAATCACCAGCCTTGAGAGCGCCAGTGACGGATTCGATTACAGCGTCCAGCGCACGGCCAGCAGCAGCTTTCGGGATATCAGCGGATGCAGCGATAGCATCAATCAGTTCCGACTTGTTCACTCTAAGTCCCCTTATATCTATTTGAGTTTGATTCTAAGTTTTTTGGTGAAAGCAAAAAAAACGAGTGCTGAATGGCCTACAGACACTTAAGAGCCGCTTTATAACAAGGGCTCTAAAAAACTGTCAAGGAAGCCCCCCAGGCAAATGCGTACTAATGCGTGCTAATTCTTTCCTTAGAGTCAGACTCGCGTTTGTCATCCTTTGCAACGATCTCCGGAACCACATCCGGCAAGGGTTCCGGCGCGTATTGCAGCGCAATTTGCAGGACCTCGTCAATCCATTTAACGGGTTTAATCTGTAGATCTTGCTTGATGTTGTCAGGAATTTCCTTCAGATCGCGTACGTTCTCTTCAGGAATGATCACTGTCTTGATTCCGCCACGGTGAGCAGCCAGCAGTTTTTCCTTCAAGCCACCGATCGCCAGCACCTGCCCACGCAAGGTGATTTCGCCGGTCATGGCGACGTCCGCTCTTACAGGAATGCCAGTCAATGCCGACACCAGGGCCGTGCACATGCCTACACCGGCGCTAGGGCCGTCTTTCGGGGTTGCCCCTTCAGGCATGTGGATATGCGTGTCGCGCTTCTCGTGGAAGTCCAGGGGAATCCCCAGGCTCTTAGCACGGCTGCGAACAACGGTCAGGGCTGCGGTGATCGATTCGACCATCACGTCACCCAGAGAACCGGTCTTGATCAGCTGGCCTTTACCCGGCACGACTGCGGCTTCGATGGTCAGCAATTCGCCGCCCACCTGGGTCCACGCCAGGCCGGTGACCTGACCGATCTGATCCTGCTGTTCAGCCAGGCCGTAACGGAATTTACGCACGCCCAGGAAGTGTTCCAGCATCTCGGCTGTCACCTTCACCGAGAAGCGTTTTTCCAGAGCATGCTCTTTGACCGCCTTGCGGCAAACCTTGGCAATCTGGCGCTCCAGCCCACGTACACCGGCTTCGCGGGTGTAGTAGCGAATGATGTCGCGAATCGCTTCGGCGTCGAATTCCAGCTCGCCTTTCTTCAGGCCGTTGGCAGCAATCTGCTTGGGCGAAAGGTATTTGACGGCGATGTTGATCTTCTCGTCTTCGGTGTAACCCGGCAGACGAATCACTTCCATCCGGTCCAGCAGTGCCGGTGGAATATTCATCGAGTTGGAGGTGCACAGGAACATCACATCGGACAGGTCGTAGTCGACTTCCAGATAGTGATCGTTGAAGTTGTGGTTTTGCTCGGGGTCGAGCACTTCCAGCAACGCCGACGCTGGATCGCCACGCATGTCGCTGCCCATTTTGTCGATTTCATCGAGCAGGAACAGCGGGTTGCGGACGCCCACCTTTGTCATCTTTTGAATCAATCTTCCTGGCATCGAACCGATATAAGTCCGGCGATGACCACGAATTTCCGCCTCATCGCGCACGCCACCGAGGGCCATGCGGACGAATTTGCGGTTGGTTGCATGCGCAATCGACTCCGCCAGAGAGGTTTTACCCACCCCTGGAGGACCGACCAGGCACAATACCGGGCCGCGAATCTTCTTCACGCGCTTCTGCACGGCGAGGTATTCGAGAATCCGCTCTTTGACTTCTTCCAGACCGTAGTGGTCGGCGTCGAGAATGTCTTCGGCACGGGCCAGGTCCAGGCGCACTTTGCTCTGGGCTTTCCATGGCACTTGAACCAGCCAGTCGATGTACGAACGCACCACGGTCGCTTCCGCGGACATTGGCGACATTTGCTTCAGCTTGTTCAGTTCGGCCTGAGCCTTGGCCAACGCATCTTTCGGCAGACCGGCGGCATCGATGCGCTTTTTCAGCTCTTCGATTTCGTTGTGGCCTTCGTCGCTGTCACCCAGCTCTTTCTGAATGGCCTTCATCTGCTCATTCAGGTAGTACTCGCGCTGGCTGCGCTCCATTTGCTTCTTAACGCGGCCGCGAATGCGTTTTTCGACTTGCAGCAGATCGATCTCGGCATCCAGCAACGCCAGAACGTGCTCGACCCGGGCCGACAAATCGATGATTTCGAGGATTTCCTGCTTCTGCTCGATCTTCAGGGCCATGTGCGCGGCCATGGTGTCGACCAGGCGGCCCGGCTCGTCGATGCTGTTGAGCGACGACAGGACTTCAGCGGGGACTTTCTTGCCCAGCTGCACATATTGTTCGAATTGAGCCAGCAGGCTGCGGACAAACACTTCCGATTCGCGCTCTGGCGCTTCGGTTTCGTCGATCAACGAGACTTCGGCACGGCAGTGGCCGTCGACTTCGCTGAAGCGCTCCACGGCGCCCCGCTGCTCGCCTTCGACAAGAACCTTGACGGTGCCGTCAGGCAGTTTGAGCAGCTGCAGAACGGTAGCAATGGTGCCTACGCGATAAAGTGCTTCTTCACCGGGATCGTCGTCAGCAGGATTCCGCTGAGCCAGCAGAAGGATCTGCTTGTCGCCCGTCATCGCTGCCTCGAGAGCTTCGATGGATTTCTCGCGCCCCACGAACAGCGGGATAACCATGTGCGGATAAACCACGACATCACGCAATGGCAGGAGAGGCAATTCGATGGTCGTCTTCATGATTTCGCCTCTACGGCGGCCATAAGGCCGTAAACAGATGGAAGTAAGCTTGAAACCAAGATGGGGGCTGTTTTCAAAAAAAACAAGCGGATAAAAGAATCACTTAAAAAATCAGAGCTTACGGTAGCGCCTGCATTTATCCCGGCGCATCCAGAAATTCAGGTTAGCTGCCCCGTCTCCCACAATAGCAAAGGGGCCCGAAGGCCCCTTCTTTATTCCAGCAGTGTGACGCTTAAGCGTCTGGCGCTGCCTTGGCAGTTGGCTCACTGTTCTCATAGAGATACAGAGGCTTGGACTTGCCTTCTATAACGCTTTCGTCGATCACTACTTTACTCACCTCGGACTGCGAGGGGATTTCATACATAGTGTCGAGCAATACACCTTCGAGAATCGAGCGCAGGCCACGGGCACCGGTTTTGCGTTCCAGGGCACGTTTGGCGACCGATTTCAGCGCGTCGGCCCGGAATTCCAGGTCCACGCCTTCCATCTCGAACAGCTTGGCATACTGCTTGGTCAGGGCATTCTTCGGCTCGGTGAGAATCTGCATCAGCGCAGCCTCATCAAGCTCGTCCAGCGTGGCAAGTACCGGCAGACGCCCGACGAATTCCGGGATCAGACCGAACTTGACCAGATCGTCAGGCTCGACTTCACGCAGGGATTCACCGACTTTCTTGCCTTCTTCCTTGCTGCGCACTTCTGCGTTGAAGCCGATGCCGCCACGGGTGGAACGGTTTTGAATAACCTTTTCCAGACCGGAGAACGCACCACCGCAGATGAACAGGATGTTACGGGTGTCGACCTGAAGGAATTCCTGCTGCGGATGCTTGCGACCACCTTGAGGTGGAACGGAAGCGACCGTGCCTTCGATCAACTTGAGCAGGGCCTGCTGCACGCCTTCACCGGAAACGTCCCGGGTGATCGACGGGTTGTCAGACTTGCGCGAGATCTTGTCGATCTCATCGATGTAGACAATGCCCATCTGGGCCTTTTCTACGTCGTAATCGCACTTCTGCAGCAGCTTCTGAATGATGTTCTCGACATCTTCGCCCACATAACCCGCCTCGGTGAGGGTGGTTGCGTCGGCGATGGTGAACGGAACGTTCAGCAAGCGGGCCAGAGTTTCGGCAAGCAGGGTTTTACCCGAGCCTGTCGGGCCGATCAGCAAGATGTTGCTTTTGCCGAGTTCGACGTCGTCATTCTTTTTGTCGCGCTGGTTCAGACGCTTGTAGTGGTTGTACACCGCTACGGCCAGAACCTTTTTCGCACGTTCCTGACCAATCACGTACTGATCAAGGATGCCGCTGATTTCTTTAGGCGAAGGCAATTTATGCGCGCTGCTTTCGGCCTGGGCTTCCTGCACCTCCTCACGGATGATGTCATTGCACAGGTCGACGCACTCGTCGCAGATAAAGACCGAGGGGCCGGCAATCAATTTGCGTACTTCATGCTGGCTTTTGCCACAGAAGGAGCAATAGAGCAGTTTGCCGTTGTCCTCGCCGTTGCGGGTGTCAGTCATTCGATCGATCCAAATCCGATAGGCTTGCAACACAAGATGAAGGCAATTGCAGGCTTTTTCAAGCCCGCAGGCGGTCAGTTACCCCGACCACCTACATTTGGGCTGCTTAGGCGGGCATTTTACGCTTGTCGATCACGGAGTCGATCAGGCCATATTCAGCCGCACGCTCAGCGCTCATGAAGTTGTCGCGCTCGGTATCGCGCTCGATGGTTTCGAGGCTCTGACCGGTGTGATGAGCCAACAGCTGGTTCAAACGCGAACGAATGTGGAGGATTTCCTTGGCATGGATGTCGATGTCCGACGCCTGACCCTGGAAGCCGCCCAATGGCTGGTGAATCATCATGCGCGAGTTCGGCAGGCAGAAACGCTTGCCGGCAGCACCACCGGCAAGCAGGAAGGCACCCATGCTGCAGGCCTGACCGATACAGGTGGTGGAAACGTCTGGCTTGATGAACTGCATGGTGTCGTAGATCGACATGCCCGCAGTCACCGAACCGCCTGGTGAGTTGATGTAAAGATGGATGTCCTTGTCCGGGTTTTCCGCTTCAAGGAACAGCAGTTGCGCCGCAACCAGGTTGGCCATGTAGTCTTCTACCGGACCTACCAGGAAGATCACTCGCTCCTTCAACAGGCGCGAGTAGATGTCATAGGCACGTTCGCCACGGGCAGACTGCTCGATAACCATCGGGACCAGACCGCCTGCGGCCTGGATGTCAGAGCTCTGATAATAAGAATTGCGGGACATGTCTCGCAGTCACTCCCAAATAGTTATGTCTTGAATACGCATAAGCCAGCACGAAGGCTGGCTTATGGTGTGTACTTCTTACCGCAAAACCAATCAGTCGGCTTGTGGAGCTTCTACCGGCTTGACCGCTTCTTCGTAAGAGACCGATTTGTCGGTCACGCTAGCTTTCTGCAGAACAGTATCCACAACTTGCTCTTCCAGCACAACCGAACGGACTTCGTTCAGTTGCTGGTCGTTCTTGTAGTACCAGGACACAACCTGCTCAGGCTCTTGGTAGGCCGAAGCCATTTCCTGAATCATCTCGCGAACGCGGGCTTCGTCAGGCTTGAGGTCGAATTGCTTGACTACTTCAGCCACGATCAGACCCAGCACGACGCGGCGCTTGGCTTGCTCTTCGAACAGCTCGGCCGGCAGTTGGTCAGGCTTGATGTTGCCACCGAACTGCTGAACAGCCTGCACGCGCAGACGGTCGACTTCGTTGGACAGCAGAGCCTTAGGCACTTCGATCGGGTTGGTGGCCAGCAGACCGTCCATCACCTGATTCTTGACCTTGGATTTGATCGCCTGACGCAGTTCGCGCTCCATGTTCTTGCGAACTTCGGTGCGGAAGCCTTCCAGACCGGTTTCCTTGATGCCGAATTGAGCGAAGAACTCTTCGGTCAGCTCTGGCAGTTTAGGCTCGGAAACGGTGTTCACGGTCACGGTGAACTCAGCAGTTTTGCCTGCCAGGTCGAGGTTCTGGTAGTCCTCTGGGAAGGTCAGGTTCAGAACGCGCTCTTCGCCGGCTTTAGCGCCAACCAGACCGTCTTCGAAACCAGGGATCATGCGGCCGGAACCCAGCACCAGCTGAGTACCCTTGGCAGAACCGCCTGCGAACACTTCACCGTCGACCTTGCCGACGAAATCGATGTTCAGCTGGTCTTCGTTCTGGGCAGCGCGATCGGCCACTTCAAAACGGGTGTTCTGCTTGCGCAGGACTTCCAGCATCTTATCCAGATCGGCGTCAGCCACTTCGGCGCTCAGGCGCTCGACGGTGATGCCTTCGAAACCGGCAACGGTGAACTCAGGGAACACTTCGAATACAGCTACGTATTCCAGGTCCTTGCCCGCTTCCAGGGTTTTAGGTTCGATCGAAGGCGAACCAGCCGGGTTCAGCTTCTGCTCGACGACAGCTTCGTAGAAGGAAGACTGGATCACGTCGCCCACGGCTTCTTGACGTGCATCAGCCCCGAAACGCTGACGGATCACGCTCATTGGCACTTTGCCTGGACGGAAGCCAGCGATCTTGGCCTTTTGGGCAGTCTGCTGCAGACGCTTGTTGACCTGAGTCTCGATGCGCTCAGCCGGCACGGTGATGCTCATGCGGCGCTCAAGAGCAGAAGTATTTTCAACAGAAACTTGCATGGATATTCCTCGTTGCACAGACGTTAGCCGGCCGTTTCCGACCCCAGAATCAAGGGCATGCATTCTAGTGGGTCAAACTCAAGAAGTCACCCTACTGAAAACGGGTAAAAAAACAGCAGGCAATTTATAGGCGGGGACAAACGGTTGTGCCTCGCCCTGTTAGCAAATACAGCCAATCAAGCCAGGGCTCTGCACCCACCTTCCTATATATAGAAGGAATCGGCAATCCGCCCCTGACAGCCAACCCCGCGAGGGGATCGGCGGGCAAATCAGGCATCATCGAGAAACATAAATACGACGAAGCGACCTGCCCCTGCGGCCCACAACCTGCAGCCACCAACACTCAAACCACTGAAACAAAAAAGGCGCCAGACTGTTAAATCTGGCGCCTTTCGGAATATGGGGTGGACGATGGGGATCGAACCCACGACAACGGGAGTCACAATCCCGTGCTCTACCAACTGAGCTACGCCCACCATATTGCGTGACAAAGAAGCCAAACAACTTCTTTGTTGAACCTCAATCATGCCAATCGGCATGAGTGAAGCTTTATTTGGTGCGGATGAAGAGACTCGAACTCTTACGCCTCGCGGCGCTGGAACCTAAATCCAGTGTGTCTACCAATTCCACCACATCCGCGGGTTGAAGCTGTTAAAGCAAAGGCGCCAGACTATTAATCTGGCGCCTTTCGAAATATGGGGTGGACGATGGGGATCGAACCCACGACAACGGGAGTCACAATCCCGTGCTCTACCAACTGAGCTACGCCCACCATATCGCGCTACTTGTGCCAATGCTGCCTAATGGCGCACCCGGCAGGACTCGAACCTGCGACCATCCGCTTAGAAGGCGGATGCTCTATCCAGCTGAGCTACGGGCGCCTTGTTAATCTGTACCCTTGAAGGACTACAAACTAAGTGCTTTTCAGTCTTGCGGAACCGTAACTCCGCTCAACCTTCTCAACCAGTGCTAGGCTGTGCCCGACAAGTGCGACGAATAGTATAGAGCCCCCTGAAGGTCGTCAAATCCTTTTTGAAAAAAATTCATTTAATTAAAGGAGTTAGGGGAATTTGCAGACCAAGCGCCTTTGCCCTCACCTCGTGACATGCGAGAATGCGCTCTCTTTTTTTCCCCTCTCGATGGTTAATCACGCGCAATGACTGCACAACTAATCGACGGCAAATCGATCGCCGCCAGCCTGCGCCAGCAGATCGCCAAACGAGTTGCCGAGCGTCGCCAGCAAGGCCTGCGCACACCCGGCCTCGCGGTGATCCTGGTCGGCAGCGATCCTGCCTCTCAGGTTTATGTCTCGCACAAGCGTAAAGACTGTGAAGAGGTCGGCTTCCTATCCCAAGCCTATGACCTGCCTGCCGACACCACTCAAGCAGCGCTGACCGATCTGATCGATCGCCTGAACGACGACCCGGCAATCGACGGCGTCCTGCTTCAGCTGCCTCTACCTGAACACCTGGACGCCTCCAAATTGCTGGAGCGGATTCGTCCCGACAAGGACGTCGACGGTTTCCACCCTTATAACGTCGGTCGCCTGGCCCAGCGCATTCCGCTGCTGCGCCCGTGCACGCCCAAAGGCATCATGACGCTACTGGAAAGCACCGGCGTCAATCTTTACGGGATGGACGCGGTCATTGTCGGGGCTTCCAACATTGTTGGTCGTCCGATGGCGATGGAACTGCTGCTGGCCGGTTGCACCGTGACTGTCACCCACCGCTTCACCAAGGATCTGGCCGGCCACGTCGGTCGCGCCGACCTGGTAGTGGTTGCCGCCGGCAAGCCGGGCCTGGTCAAAGGTGAGTGGATCAAGGAAGGCGCGATCGTGATCGACGTCGGCATCAACCGTCAGGCAGACGGCAAACTGGTCGGCGACGTGACTTACGAATCCGCCCTGGCCCGTGCCGGCTGGATCACTCCGGTACCGGGTGGCGTCGGCCCGATGACCCGCGCCTGCCTGCTGGAAAACACGTTGTACGCCGCCGAAACACTGCACAGCTGAGTTAACTCTCACCCTGCTGCACCCAAAAGAACCCCGCCCATCGCGGGGTTCTTTTTGCCTGTAGCAAACAGCTCGATCACAGAGGTCGGACAACTGCAATGCCAAATAGTAAAGAAAGAGTTACAGCATTAAATATTCTTCACTTTTACCCCCCGTCTTACAGGCGCCTATGGCTTTCCTGGCACATACTCCTAAAATGCGTCGTTTTTAAGAAACAGCCCGTTACAGAACGGCATATCCACCCTTTATGAGTCTGCCAGCGTGAAAATCCGTCTTTCCATCCTGAGCCTAGTTTTTGCAGTTACAGGGACTTTCATCACGCCAACGGTCAACGCCGGTGAAACCACCGCGGCACCACGAGACACTGCACAACTGAAGATCGCTTCCGGCAGCGCTTTGCTGATGGATCTGCAAACCAACAAAGTCATCTATGCCAGCAATCCTGACGTCGTCGTACCCATCGCCTCCGTCAGCAAACTGATGACCGGCCTGGTGGTCGTAGAAGCGCGGCAGAACATGGACGAATATATTCCCGTCAACATCAGCGACACCCCGGAAATGAAAGGCGTGTTCTCCCGAGTCAAACTCCAAAGCGAATTGACGCGCCGCGAGATGCTGTTGATCGCCCTGATGTCATCGGAAAACCGTGCCGCCGCAACCTTGGCGCATCACTATCCGGGCGGTTACGTCGCGTTCATTGCCGCCATGAACGCCAAAGCCAAGGCGCTGGGCATGACCAGTACCCACTTCGTCGAACCGACGGGTCTCTCCCCGCGCAACGTGTCCACCGCCCGCGACCTGAGCAAACTGCTGATCGCCGCGCACAAGTACCCACTCTTGACCGAGCTGAGCACGACCAAGGAAAAAACCGTTACATTCCGTAAACCCAACTACAGCCTGGGTTTCCACAATACCGACCACTTGATCAACAAGCCGAACTGGGACATCAAGCTGACGAAAACCGGGTTTACCAACCAGGCCGGTCACTGCCTGGTGCTGGTGACCAGCATGGGCAACCGTCCGGTTGCGCTGGTGATTCTCGATGCCTTCGGCAAGTACACGCACTTTGCCGATGCAACCCGTATTCGCAGCTGGGTTGAAACCGGCAAGAGCACCAACGTGCCGTCCGTCGCCCTGCAATACAAGTCAGACAAGAACCTCAAACATCGCCAGAGCGGTGTGATTGAAGCCTCAAAATAAGGTCGAAACATCCGTAAATAAAAAGCCCCGAATATTCGGGGCTTTTTTTGTCCGGCGGTCAATCATTGGGCAACGGCATCTGATCGTCATCCGGAATGCCATCCCCGGCACTCGGGTCTCGCCAGCCCTGTGGATGCTTCGTCGGCACCACGGTCGGCCTGGCCAAGGGATCCCTTAGCGGGCTGTCCGGATCCATCACCGGGTCCAGGTCCGCCTCGGGGGTTGTTGGAACGTTTTCGGGAGGGTCCGAATGTTTGTCGTCGAAGCTCGAATCGGTAGACATATACACCTCTGACTAAGACTTGGGTTTCAGATTACCGAGCGGGTCGTAAGGCTTTGCCGGTGTCTTCTTGCCCTCTTCACCCGGTTTTATATCTTTGGGTGCCCTGGCAGGTCCGATGGGGTCGACCTGAGGATCAGCAACGTCCGGAGAGTCGGGGTCGAACCCCAACTCATTATCGGACGAATGCTCGGACGAGTGTGGGCCGACGGGGGTATTGGATTGAGCCATGGACGCCTCCTGGTCACGGCCCGGCGAGAAACCCGGGCCCTTTACATCAGAGGCGAACAACGCCGAGTAGTGCCCGGCGGATGACAAACGGAAACTACTGCGCGGTCAGCGCCTTCTTCGCCCTGGCTGCCGCCTGCTCCTGACCTGACTGGGCAAGATCGTTCGCCGCCTTCAGCCAGCGCTGCTGATCGACGTTGGCCGGAATCTGGTCCGGCTTCTGGATCAAAACGGCCCAACCGCCTGCATTCTCGAGCGCCGACTCAAAGGCGCTGAACCCCATCAGCAACCGACGATCCATCCCGGTGCGCAGCAACACGGTCTGCTTCTGACGGTTGTAACCGGCAAGAATGGCGTATCGCGGCCCGGCCCAGAATGCCGAGCCTTCAGTAATGCGTACCATCACCGGATAACCGGCTGCGACCTGGGTCAGCAGCGCCGGCAATTGGCTGTCGAGGGGATAGACCACCATCCCGTATTCGCGGGCGAGGTTTTGCATGTTCTGCTGCAACCGGTCTTCGGCGCCCGGTAAATTCAGGGGCTTTTCGAGCAACCCCGGAGTTATCACGATGTCCTGTTGGGACAACAGGCTGGCCAGCACTTGAGGCCCGCTCTGATAACTTTGCCCACGGTAGAACGTACCGCTGAGTTCGACACGCTCCGGCAGACGCTTGATCTCAGGCGCTACGCTCCCCGCGCAGCCAGCCAGGCCGGCAACGCAGCCAACGATCAGTGCCAAAGATCGAATTCGAGAAAATACCCGCACCATCATCACTCTCTTGTTCAGACGCCAGGCGATCACGCAGCCGGCTTGGCCGTCGATCATAGGATGCCGCGCGACAGCGGTATAGCCTTAACCGGCAGTTGTTTGCATTTGATAGAGCGAACGGGTTGATGACAGGCGACCTTTGGTCAATAGCCTGAAACACAGCAACGGCTAGACTGTCCTTTACCAAGGAAGAGTGTGCGCCCGCGGCAGGGCAAAGAGGAGGCACTGATGAGCCTGACAATGACCATTGTGATGTTGATTTCCGGCTGGCTGGCAGTGGCCGCCGCCATGTTGTGGGGCGTTTTGCGCATTACCCGTCGGCACCATCACCACCCGGTTCAATCGGCGCCCGCGGCCAAAACCGATAAACCGGCTACACACCCCATCACCGCGCACTGACTGGCGCTTTTCAGTCGTACAAACAAAAAACGGCCGCCTGGACTCTCGCGAGTTCAGGCGGCCGTTTCGTTTATCGGCGATTAAGCTTCTGCGGCAACGCGCCTCTGTTTGGCCCGCCGCGACAGCATGTTCAAGCCTTCGATCGTCGCCGAGAACGCCATGGCCGCGTAGACATAGCCTTTCGGTACGTGGGCGCCGAAACCTTCGGCGATCAGCGTCATGCCGATCATGATCAGGAAGCCCAGCGCCAGCATCACCACCGTCGGGTTGTCGTTGATGAACTTGGCCAACGGGTCAGCAGCCAGCAACATCACCAGGACCGACACCACCACCGCAATGATCATGATCGGCAAATGCTCGGTCATGCCGACAGCGGTAATGATGCTGTCGATGGAGAACACCATGTCGAGCATCAGGATCTGACCGATGGCGGCGGCAAAGCCCAGGGTCACGGTCGAGGTGGCCGACGTCGGATCTTCCGGCGACGGGTCCATGCTGTGATGAATCTCGGTGGTCGCCTTCCACAACAGGAACAGGCCGCCGGCGATCAGGATCATGTCCTTCCAGGAGAACGCGTGGCCGAGAATGTCGATCACCGGTTCAGTCAACTGGACGATAAACGCGATGGTGCTCAACAGCGCCAGGCGCAGAATCAACGCCATGCCGATACCAATGCGCCGCGCCTTCTGGCGATGCTGCTCGGGCAGCTTATTGGTGAGGATCGAGATGAAGATCAGGTTATCGATGCCGAGCACGATTTCCATCACCACCAACGTGGCCAGGGCGACCCAGGCGGTGGGGCTTGCAGCGAGTTCTAAAAGGTATTCCATGGGTCAGTCCTGACTCGTTGTAGACGGTTTAGATTTCCTGGGACGAAGAGTCGGTTTTGCCCGTCTCTTTGGCCGGTTGTTCTTTCTTGCTGATCAGGCCACTCGTGGCCTCGCTCAACGCTTGTTCGGCGGCTTTGTGGGTATCGTCGATTGCCTGTTTGGCGCTTTCGGCGGCCTTGCCCATCAATTGCTGAGCACTTTTCTCGGCCTGGTCGCAACCGGCCAACACCAGTAAAGAGGTGATCAGCAGCGCGGTGGTTTTAAGCTTCATGATGCTTTCCTCGATAGGACAGACAGAACCCGAAAGGCGATCCGTCGATAGCGAGGCAGTCTAAAGAGGCAAATACTTCAGGAAAATTCGTATTTTCAGCGGTTATACTTCGGTTTTTACGAATCCATAGCAAAACACACGCTACGGGGAGCATGAATGCTGAATTATCGACAGCTGCATTATTTCTGGGTGGTGGCCAAGACCGGCAGCATCGTGCGCGCCTGCGAGCAGTTGAACCTGACGCCACAGACCATCAGCGGGCAGATTTCCCTGCTCGAACAAACCTATGGCATTGAATTGTTTCGCCGGGTCGGGCGGCAACTGGAACTCACCGAAGCCGGACGTCAGACCCTGCCCTACGCCGAGCAGATGTTTCAACTCGGGGGCGAGCTGGAGCTGATGCTGCGGGCGCAGCCCAATGAGCAACAGATTCTGTTTCGGGTGGGCGTCGCCGATGTGGTGCCCAAATCCATCGTCTATCGCCTGATCGCGCCGACCATGGAGTTGAGCGAGCCGCTACGCATCACCTGCCGCGAAGACAAACTGGAACGATTGCTCGCCGACCTGGCGATTCAACGCCTCGACCTGGTGATTTCCGACAGCCCGATGCCCTCGCATCTGGACATCAAGGGCTACAGCCAGAAGCTCGGCGAATGCGGTATCAGCTTCTTCGCCACCGCCGAACTGACGGCGCGATACGGCCAGGATTTCCCCCACAGCCTGCACGGCGCCCCGTTGTTGATTCCCGGGCCGGAAACCGTGGTGCGCAGTCGCTTGCAACGCTGGTTTGCCGAACAGCAGATCCAGCCGCGAATCGTCGGCGAGTTCGACGACAGCGCTTTGATGCAGGCTTTCGGCCAATCCGGTAGCGGGATTTTCATCGGCCCGAGCGTGATTGCCGACGAGGTGAAACGCCAATGCGGCGTGGAGTTGATCGGCCAGACCGACGCGGTGCGCGAGTCGTTCTATGCCATTTCGGTGGAACGCAAGGTCAAGCACCCCGGCATTGTCGCCATTACCGAAGGTGCCCGACGCGAGCTGTTCACCGAGATGTGAAGCCTCAGGCGCAGATTTCGCGAGGTTTGAAGGTCATCAGCGCCATGGCCAGGAGAATCGAAACCAGGATAAAACCGGCTGCGGCGAAACCCAGTCCGCCCAGGCCCACACTGTCGATCACCCGGCCGCCAACCATGGCGCCCAGGCCGATCCCGAGGTTGGCCCCGGCAATGTTCAACGACGCCGCGAAGGCCGGCGCTTCAGGCGCCGCCTTCATCAACCGCACATGACTGACCAGGAACAACGCCGCCTGGGTCACCCCCCAAATCCCCATCGCCGCCGCCAGCCCCAGCGGCGAGTGAATGTTCGGCACCAGCGTCACCATGCCGGCAATCATGAACGCGCAAAACGTCATAGAAGCGATCAGCGGGTGACGATCCACCGCGCGACCGCCCAGCGAGTTGCCGATCAGCCCGACCGCGCCGAAGCCCATCAGACACCAGCCGACCACGGTGCCATTGAAACCGGCGAGGCGTTCAAGAATGTCGGCCAGGTAGGTGTAGGCGGTGAACATGCCGCTGAACACCAGGATCGACAGCAGAACATGACCCAGCATCAGCGGGCTGCGCAGGATCTTGAACTGCGAACGAAAACTCACCTGATGCTGGTGCAGGCTGGTTTTCGGCAAATAGATAAACAGCAGCAGCGCCTTGGCAAACGCAATCACCGCCAGAATGCCGAAAGCACTGCGCCAACCGAACGCATCGGAAATCAACGTGCCGACCGGAATGCCGAATACGGTGGCGCAGACGATGCCGAAACCAATCTTGGCAATCGCCCGCCCGGCGTAGTCCGGTCCGACGATGTCCACCGCGGTTTCACTGGCCAACGCCCAGAACACCGGCAACCCCAGCGCCGGAATCAACCGGGCAATGGCCATCACCCAAATGTTCGGCGCAAACGCCGCCAGCGTGTTGGCCAGGCCGAACATGATCAACACGCTGATGAACAGTTTGCGTCGTTCAAACCTTGCGAAATACGCTGTCAGGAACGGCCCGAACGCGGCCACGGTGAACGCGAACAGGGTCACCAGCAAACCCGCTTGAGGGATGCTGACGTCCAGGTCACGGGCGATTGCCGGCAACAGGCCGACGATGATGAATTCCGTGGTCAGCACCGTGAAACCGGCGGCGGACAACAGAAGAATGGGCAACAGCATGCAGAACTCCAGGAAAACGACGACACCAGCGACAGCCCGAAGGCCCACTGGCAGAACTAGAAAATGAGGATGGCGAAGCTTAACAGAGTGTTTCCAAACGAAGTTGCACGAACCTGCAAATCGCGTTGAACAATCGGGTGGCAGATCGTCACAGGTCTGAAGGATCGCGGCTACGCTGTGATAAAGTCCGCGACCCGCGAGATTGACACCTTGCTCATCGGCCATTGATTGGCATTGATGTGGCGACCCCTTCGGTTCCTTCCATGTAGCCTGCCCGGCTTTTTGCTGCATGAGCCAAGGAACCCTGCACCCTAATAAAATCAGAGATACCGTTATGACCGCTTCATCCCCTTCTCTTTTGCAACGCCTGAAACGCAGCAGCCTGGTCACGCAAATCATCATCGGCCTGATCGCCGGGATTGCCCTGGCCCTGTTCGCGCCTGAGGTGGCGAAGTCCACCGCCTTCATTGGCAAAGTATTCGTGTCGGCGCTCAAGGCTGTCGCGCCGACTCTGGTGTTCGTGCTGGTCATGGCCTCGATTGCCAATCATAAGCACGGCCAGGAAACCCATATCCGGCCGATCCTGTTTCTGTATCTGCTGGGCACCTTCGCCGCAGCCGTGGTTGCAGTGATCGCCAGTACGCTGTTTCCGTCGAGCCTGGTGCTGTCGACCCAGGACGTTGCGGTCACCGCGCCGGGCGGCATCAGCGAAGTGCTGCAAAGCCTGTTGCTGAGCGTGGTCGATAACCCGGTCAGCGCACTGATGAACGCCAACTTCATCGGCATTCTGGCGTGGGCGATCGGCATGGGCATTGCGATCCGCCATGCTGGCGAGACGACGCGCGAAGTGCTGGGCGACCTGTCCAATGGCGTGACCGTGATCGTGCGCCTGGTGATTCGCTTTGCGCCGCTGGGGATCTTCGGTCTGGTGGCTTCGACCCTCGCCACTTCCGGTTTCGGCGCATTGATCGGCTATATGCACCTGCTGGCGGTGCTGCTGGGCTGCATGCTGTTCGTCGCGTTGGTGATGAACCCGGTCATCGTGTTCTGGAAACTGCGCCGCAACCCGTATCCGCTGGTACTCACCTGCCTGCGCGAGAGCGGCATCACCGCCTTCTTCACCCGCAGCTCGGCGGCGAACATTCCGGTCAACCTGGAATTGAGCAAACGCCTGGGCCTGCATGAAGACACCTATTCGGTATCGATCCCGCTCGGCGCGACCATCAACATGGCCGGCGCGGCGATCACCATCACTGTACTGACCCTGGCCGCCGTGCACACCCTGGGCATCGCCGTGGATATTCCAACGGCCATTCTGCTCAGCGTCGTCGCGGCAATTTGTGCCTGTGGCGCCTCGGGCGTGGCGGGCGGTTCGTTGTTGCTGATTCCGCTGGCGTGCAGCCTGTTCGGCATCCCGAGCGAAATCGCCATGCAAGTGGTGGCGGTGGGCTTCATCATCGGTGTGTTGCAGGACTCGGCGGAAACCGCGCTGAACTCCTCCACCGACGTGCTGTTCACCGCGGCGGCTTGCCAGGGTGAAGAGTTGAAGGCGCAGCGTTTGGCGTAGAACGCACCGACAAAAACGAAAAAGCCCGCCAAGGCTTACACCTTGGCGGGCTTTTTTGTACCTGGGTGGTTTAGAACGCGCCCATGTAATCGCGCTTGCCCACTTCCACACCGTTGTGACGCAGCAGCGCGTAGGCGGTGGTGACGTGGAAGAAGAACTGCGGCAGACCGTAGCTCAGCAGGTAAGCCTGGCCAGTGAAGCGCTTCTCTTTAGGGGTGCCAGGACGGGTCACGATTTCGATGCCTTCCTTGCCGTTGATCTGCTCCGGCTTGATCTCGCCGATGAAGGCCAGGACCTTGGCGATCAACGCTTGCAGTTCAGCGAAGGTGGTTTCGGTGTCGTCGTATTTCGGCAGTTCGATTTCAGCCAGACGCGCCGAAACGCCCTTGGCGAAATCAACGGCGATCTGCACCTGACGCACCAGCGGGAACATGTCCGGGTACAGACGGGCCTGCAGGAATGCGTTCGGGTCGATGTTTTTCGCGGTAGCGTGGGCTTCGGCCTTGCTCAGGTTGTTGCTCAGGGCGTTGAGCATTTGCTGGAAAACCGGAACGGATGCGGCGTACAGGGAAATAGTCATGGCAGTCTCGTGTGGTGACGGGAGTAAAAAACGTGGAGCGATTATAGCCATGCCGGCGCGCCCTGCGACTTGTCTTTTATCCAGCAAGGATTAGGCTAGGCGGCTCGACTGCCTAGGGAAAAGCGCGATGAGCACTGAACAAGAGACGACCTTCGACGAACCGCGGCTCAACAGCACGGAAATCCGCATTTTGGGCTCGTTGATCGAAAAACAGGCCACCAGCCCGGAAACCTATCCGCTGACCCTCAATGCCCTGGTGATTGCCTGCAACCAGAAAACCAGCCGCGAACCGGTGATGAACCTCAGCCAGGGCCAGGTTGGCCAGAGCCTGCGCGCCCTTGAAGGTCGCGGCTTCACCCGGCTGGTGATGGGCAGCCGTGCCGACCGCTGGGAACATCGGGTCGACAAGGCGCTGGAACTGGTGCCGGCGCAGGTGATTCTGACGGGGCTGTTGTTCCTGCGCGGTCCGCAGACGGTCAACGAACTGCTGACCCGCAGCGGCCGCATGCATGACTTCGAAGATGCCGAACAAGTGGTGCATCAACTGGAGCGTTTGATCGCCCGAGGCCTGGCGCTGTTGATCCCGCGCCAGGCCGGTCAGCGCGAAGATCGTTACATGCATGCGCTGGGTGATCCGGCGGATATCGAAGCGATCCTCGCGGCCCGACAGAATCCGGTGGAACGTGGCACCGGTGGCGGTGTGTCGGTTGAGCGAATCGAAGAGCTTGAAGCGCGGATTGCGGCACTGGAAGAACGCCTGGCGCGCCTCGAATAACCCTTCCCGATGTACCGAGTTCCCTGTGGCGAGGGAGCTTGCTCCCGTTCGGCTGCGAAGCAGTCGCAAGGCCGGCAAACTCGGTGTGCTGACTGCTTTGGGGCCGCTTCGCGACCCAACGGGAGCAAGCTCCCTCGCCACAGGTCCAACCGATAATCGGAATTCAGCTCCGGGCAAACGCCACGGCTTTCTGAAACTGCTCATCGGTCGGTCGCACGCCGGTGTACAACACGAACTGCTCCAGCGCCTGGATGGCAATCACTTCCAGCCCGGTGATCACCCGTTTGCCTTCGGCACGAGCACGCACGATCAGCGGTGTTTCCGAGGGAATCGCCACCACATCGAAGACCGTTTCAGCGGCAGCGATGGCTTCAGGGGGAAACGCCAGTTGATCGGCTTCCGGGCCACCGGCCATGCCGATCGGCGTGACGTTGATCAGCATCTGCGGGCGTTCAGCGCCCAGTTCCGCCTGCCATTGGTAGCCCAGCGATTCGGCCAGGGCACGCCCGGCGCGTTCGTTACGGGCCACGATCAGGCCGTTTTTGTAGCCGCCATCGCGCAAGGCACTGGCCACGGCCTTGGCCATGCCGCCGCTGCCGCGCAGGGCAAAGGTCGAATCCTTGGGCACCTGGTGGGTTTCGAGCAACTGGGCGACGGCGATGTAATCAGTGTTGTAGGCCTTGAGGTGGCCGTTAGTGTTGACGATAGTGTTGATCGATTGAATAGCCTCAGCCGATGCATCCAGCTCATCGACCAGCGCAATACAAGCCTCCTTGAACGGCATCGACACGCCGCAACCGCGAATGCCCAACGCACGAATGCCGCTGACAGCCCCCGTCAGGTCCTGGCTGCTGAAGGCTTTGTAGTAAAAATTCAGCCCCAGTTGTTCGTACAGATGATTGTGAAACCGCAGGCCGAAATTGCCGGGGCGCCCCGAGAGTGACATGCACAACTGGGTGTCTTTGTTGGGGTTCATCTGCATCCGAATCTCCTTCAGTAGCACTTTCAGATGGACGGAATTAACAATTCCACCGGATTGTGGTCGATCATAAGGGTATGTCTGTACCAGACAGCACCGTAAAGAAACCGGTACAGACCTTACACAAAATTTACCCAACGGCTGTGCTGATTTTCAAAAAATTGCTGTCTTAGAAGTATCCCCGCGACAACTTGTGTCTATTGCAGACCCAAGCGCCGGGTCGAAGAACCGAGGACTTATCATGATCCGTAAAATCCCCACAGTAGCCTTGCTGATCGGTGCTCTCGCTATCGCAGGGCAGGCAGAAGCAGGTGGTCGTGGCTGGGAAGGTCCGGCTGTGTTTGGTGCGATCGTCGGCTCGGCAATCATCGGCTCGGCAATTATCGGCCGCGACCGGCCGGTGTATGTAGAGCAACCGGTTTACGCTCAGCCTCAACCGGTTTACGTACAGCCACCGCCCGTTTACTACCAACCGGCGCCGGTCTATGTCCAACAACCGATGTACTACCGCCCGGCACCGATTTATTACGGTCCACCACGCGGCTACTATGGCCCACCGCGCGGCTACTATGGCCATCCCCATGGTTATTACCGTGACGACCGCTGGTAACAGACTCATCAGGCCCCGCCTCAACAGCGGGGCCTTTTTTGTGGCCGCAAGGCGAACGGAGTCTGAATAAATCTCGTCAAGGTCGCTGTCGGGACAGTACCGGCAGGTAAAGTCGGTCATATTTATGTCATGACAGGCCCGCAAGCTTGATCTGTCCATAAACAACAGGTTGATAAAAACAAGGACGACCTCATGCCCACACAAAACCCGCACCGCATTGTCGGCTTGTGCACATCCAGCAAGGTGTACAACGCACTGACCGAGCTCAAGCACCTGGAAGGCCATCGCAGCGCCAAGTTTCTCTCGCTGCTGGCGGAAAACCTGGTGCGCAAAGGCCTGCTCAATGAACAGGAAGTCGTGCATATGCTCGATCAAGTCGTGGACTGATCGCCAACACTCACTGGCATCAATGACGACTATCGAAAGCGTTGATTTTCCACTCAAGCGTCCGATCCGTAAGGTAACCCCACAGATTGATGGAGGTACTTATGGCTCAGGTTCAGATTATGTCCGTTATCGGCAGCGCCGTTCCCGCACCGCTCAGAGCACTGGGATTGCTTGCCTGCTGGTATCTCGTACAGGACGGCGAACCGATCAGCGGCCCGCTCACTTCGCTTCCCGACGCCCAAGCCCTGTCGCAACGTATCGGCTCAGGCCAGCTCAACGCTTAAGGCAGCTGAACCCGCTGTTTGGTATCGACGAAAATCGCCCAGCTCGACATAAACAACGCGGCAATCAACGGGCCGATGACAAAACCGTTCAGGCCGAAAATCGCCAGGCCGCCCAGGGTCGAGATGAGAATCAGGTAGTCAGGCATTTTGGTGTCCTTGCCCACCAGAATCGGTCGCAGGATATTGTCCACCAACCCGATCACGAACACCCCGAACAACGCGAGCACCGTGCCCTGCCAAATCGCACCGCTGAGCAGGAAATACGCCGCCACCGGCACCCAGACGATACCCGCCCCCACCGCCGGCAACAGCGACAGGAATGCCATCAACACCGCCCAGAGCAGCACGCTCGGGATATCCAGAAACCAGAAAATCAACCCGCCCAACGCCCCTTGCGTGATCGACACCAGCAAACTGCCCTTCACCGTGGCCCGCACCACCCGATTGAATTTGAGTTGCAAGCGACGCTTCTGGTTATCTTCCAGCGGTATCGCCGCGCGCACTTTGCGCGCCAGTTCAGACCCGTCCCGCAGAAAGAAAAACAGCAGATACAGCATGATGAAAAAACCCACCACGAAATCGAACGTCCCCTGGCCAAAACTGAACGCCTGGGACGCCAGAAACTGACTGCCTTGCATCATGCTCTTGATGATTTTCTCGCGAAGCCCACTCAGTTCACCCATGCCGAAACGATCGAGCAAGTGCTGAAAGTACGGCGGCAAGCTGTGTTTGAACTGCGACACATGCCCGGCAATGTCCAGTTCGCCGCTTTCGATTCGGCCATAAAGCGCCGCGCCCTCCTGAACCAGCAAGGTACTGATGATGATTACCGGCAGGATCGCAATCAGCACACATAGACTCAAGGTGCACAGGGCCGTCAGGTTGCGTGACCAACCGAATCTCAGCTGCAACTGATGCTGCAAGGGCGCAAACAGAATGCCGAGGATGGCCGCCCAGAACACCGCACCGTAGAACGGCAGCAGAATCCAGACGAAGGCAACGGTCACCACCGCCAGCAAGACCATCAGCGAAGTGTTCTGGAGCTTCGTTTCGTTCATGTCCGGTCCATGCCAATGCGCAGAGGCGAAAATTCGCGTCCTTATGTTTAGTCCGCCACGGTTGGCGCGAGTGCCATCTGTTTGTTGGTCAAGCATAGATCCAGATCAATAAACCCCGCGTGCAGGCCGCTTACCCTTGCCGGCTTTTGCGATCGACACTGCCATGACTTGCGCCATGCCACTCATCCCCCCGGAACTGCTCGCCCCTGCCGGCACCCTGAAAAACATGCGTTATGCCTTCGCCTACGGTGCCGATGCGGTATACGCCGGCCAACCGCGCTACAGCCTGCGAGTGCGCAATAACGAATTCGATCACGCCAACCTCGCGCTCGGCATCGCCGAGGCCCAGGCTCAGGGCAAGCGTTTTTATGTGGTGGTCAATATCGCCCCGCACAACGCCAAGCTGAAAACGTTCCTCAAGGATCTGGAACCGGTGATCGGCATGGCGCCGGACGCGCTGATCATGTCCGATCCCGGCCTGATCATGCTCGTGCGCCGGCACTTCCCGCAGATGCCGATCCACCTGTCGGTGCAAGCCAACACGGTGAACTGGGCCAGCGTCGAGTTCTGGCAGCAACAGGGCTTGAGCCGGATCATCCTGTCCCGCGAACTGTCGCTGGAAGAAATCGCCGAAATCCGCCAGCACGTCCCGGCGATGGAGCTGGAAGTGTTTGTGCACGGCGCATTGTGCATGGCCTATTCGGGGCGCTGCCTGTTGTCGGGCTACATGAACAAGCGTGACGCCAATCAGGGCAGCTGCACCAATGCCTGTCGATGGAAATACTCGGCGACACCGGCCAGCGAAAATCAGCTCGGCGAAATCGTCCAGCACTACTCTCCCGAACCGACCCTGGGCCTCGGCACGCCGACCGATCAGGTGTTCCTGTTGCAAGAAGCCAATCGCCCCGGCGAACTGATGCCGGCGTTCGAGGATGAACACGGCACCTACATCATGAACGCCAAGGACCTGCGCGCCGTCCAGCACGTCGAGCGCCTGACGCAGATGGGTGTGCATTCACTGAAGATCGAAGGCCGGACCAAATCGCATTTCTATTGCGCGCGCACCACCCAGGTTTACCGCCGCGCGATCGACGATGCGGTGGCTGGCCGAGTGTTCGATCGCAGCTTGATGACTGATCTGGAGTCCCTCGCTCAGCGCGGCTACACCGAAGGTTTTCTGCGCCGGCACGTGCATGACGAATACCAGAACTACCAGAACGGCAGCTCGATTTCAGAGCGCCAACAGTTCGTTGGGGAGTTGACCGGCGAACGCCGCGACCGGCTGGCCGAGGTACGGGTGAAGAATCGTTTTGGCCTGGGCGATCACATGGAACTGATGACGCCCAAGGGCAACTTCCACTTCGACCTGCATCAACTGCAGAACCTCAGGGGCGAGGCGATTGAAGTGGCGCCTGGGGATGGGCACACGGTGTATTTGCCGATTCCGGATGCGGTGGATTTGCGTTATGGATTGCTGATGCGCGATATAGCGCCCCTGTAGGAGCGAGGCTTGCCCGCGAAGAACGATGACGCGTAATACCTGAAAAAACGCGGTGTATTCTTCGCGGACAAGTCGGATCGCCGCACTGCTCGCTCCTACGCACTGACGAATCAGCTGCCGCCCGCCGAAAAGCGGTCGCGGCTGTTGGTCAGGTGCAACCACATGGCTGCCCGCGCCGCATCCGGATCCTGGCGCTTGATGGCGTTGAGAATCGCCTCGTGTTCAAGGTTGGCGAGTTGCCCCAGCTTGCTCAAATCCGCTGACCCGCGCTCTGCGGCATTGACGCGGGTGCGGGGAATCATCGCATTGCCCAAGTGCTGCATGATCTCTGTGAAGCATACATTGCCGGTGGCTTCGGCGATCAGCAGGTGGAAACGTTTGTCGGCCTCGACGCAGCTGTCGTTGTTGGTCAGCAAACTTTGATAGTCATCCAGCGCTTCACGCATCTGCGCCAATTGCTGATCGGTACGACGCACCGCTGCCAGCGCGGCGGCCTGGGTTTCCAGGCCCATGCGCAACTCCAGAATGCTGCGCACCCCCAGCGCGGTATCGACATTCAGCCGCAACCCCTGCTCCGGCGCACGCTCGATGACAAAGGTGCCGATGCCGTGACGGGTTTCCACCAGCCCTGAAGCCTGCAATTTCGAAATCGCCTCGCGCACCACCGTACGGCTGACCCCATGCTCCTGAACAATCGAGTTCTCCGACGGCAGCTTGTCCCCCGGCAGCATCTGGCCGAGCAAAATGCTCTGGGTCAGCTTGGCCACCAGATCATGGGCCAGGTTGTGAGCGCGCTTGCGGGCGGGTGCGTCGATGTCTTCTTGCATGGTGATTATCCGTAAGGCAGGGCTATCCGGATCGTAGCACCGGAATCGATTGGAATCCCCAGAAAACAGCCTCAAACTTGTATGACAACACTCAACGAATTGACCACACGAACACCATCACAACCCCACACCCGACCCAAAAAAGCATAGAAATCACCCGACAAATAGCCTTTTTATTGGACCACAGTGCTTGTCGAATCAAAAAAACAAGTTGTATGATGTCTATCAACAACGCCACACCCAGCTACACCCCGCATAAAAATAACGAGTGGGAGAAAAACAAGTGAATACATCCATATCCGGGATGAACGATGGCGCCGATTCGGTCCTGAAGTCCGCCATCTCAAAAGTGAAACGCCACGTCCTGCCGCTGTTCGTGATCATGTTCATCGTCAACTACATCGACCGGGTGAACATCGGCTTCGTCCGCGCCCACATGGAACATGACTTAGGGATTGGCGCTGCCGCCTACGGCCTCGGTGCCGGTCTGTTCTTCATCGGTTACGCGCTGTTCGAAGTGCCCTCCAACATCCTCCTGCAAAAAGTCGGCGCGCGAATCTGGCTGACCCGCATCATGCTGACTTGGGGCCTGGTGGCCGCCTGCATGGCGTTCATCCAGAACGAAACCCACTTCTACATCCTGCGTTTTCTGCTCGGCGTGGCTGAAGCCGGGTTCTTTCCCGGGGTGATCTATTACTTCACCCGCTGGTTGCCCGGTGTGGAACGCGGCAAGGCGATTGCGATCTTCCTCAGCGGCTCGGCGATTGCTTCGCTGATCTCCGGCCCGCTGTCGGGGCTGCTGCTGCAAATCAACGGTTGGGGCATGCACGGCTGGCAGTGGATGTACTTCATCGAGGGCATGTTCTCGGTCGGGTTGTGCGTGTTCGTCTGGTGCTGGCTGGACTCCAAACCCCACGACGCCAAATGGCTGACCCTGGCCGAACAGGACGCGCTGGTCAAAGCCATCGATGACGAACAACTGGCCCGCGAAGCCGCGACGCCGATCAAACCGTCGCTGGGCACACTGCTCAAGGACCGCCAGATCATCCTGTTCTGCCTGATCTACTTCTTCATTCAATTGACCATCTATGCCGCGACCTTCTGGCTACCGAGCATCATCAAGAAAATGGGCGACCTGAGCGACATCCAGGTCGGCTTGTTCAACTCGATTCCGTGGTTGCTGTCGATCGTCGGCATGTACGCCTTTGCCTCGCTGTCTGGCAAATGGAAGCACCAGCAAGCCTGGGTCGCCACGGCCCTGCTGATCGCTGCGGCGGGGATGTTCATGTCCACCACCGGCGGGCCGATCTTCGCGTTCGTTGCGATCTGCTTCGCCGCATTGGGTTTCAAATCGGCTTCGTCGCTGTTCTGGCCGATTCCCCAGGCGTACCTGGATGCGCGGATCGCTGCCGGCGTGATCGCGCTGATCAACTCGGTGGGCAACCTCGGCGGCTTCGTGGCGCCGACCACCTTCGGTTTGCTGGAAGAGCACACCGGTTCAATCCAGGGCGGGCTCTACGGCCTGGCCGCTACCTCGATCATCGCCGCGATCATCGTTTTCGCCGCGCGCAATAAACCGAAACCCGCACCGGCCGTTGCACTGGGCAAACCAGCGCCGAATCACGCTTGAACACTGGTTTAAAGGACAAAAAAATGAACCCACAAGAAGCCGCAAAAGCCCCGATCATCACCAGCATGCAGGTTGTGCCGGTGGCCGGCCACGATGGCATGCTGCTCAACCTGAGCGGCGCCCATGGCCCGTTCTTCACCCGCAATATCGTGATCCTCAAGGACAACGCCGGTCACACCGGCGTCGGCGAAGTACCCGGTGGCGAGCGCATTCGCCAGACCCTGGAAGACGCGCGCGCACTGGTGGTCGGCAGCCCGATCGGCACCTACCAGAAGATCCTCAATCAAGTGCGCCAGACCTTCGCCGATCGTGATGCCGGTGGTCGCGGTTTACAAACGTTCGACCTGCGCATCACCATTCACGCGGTCACCGGACTGGAGGCGGCCCTGCTCGACTTGCTTGGCCAGCACCTGGACGTGCCGGTCGCCGCTTTGCTCGGCGAAGGCCAGCAGCGTGATGAAGTGAAGATGCTCGGCTACCTGTTTTACGTCGGTGATCGCAACGAAACCGATCTGGCTTATCGCGATGAACCGGACGCCGACAATGACTGGTTCCGCGTACGTCACGAAAAAGCCATGAGCGCCGACGCCGTGGTGCGCCTGGCGGTCGCCGCTCACGCCCGCTATGGCTTCAAGGACTTCAAACTCAAGGGCGGCGTGTTGAGCGGCGACGAGGAAATCGAAGCGGTCACGGCCCTCGCCGAGCGCTTTCCCGATGCGCGCATTACCCTCGATCCGAATGGCGCCTGGTCGCTCAAGGAAGCGATCCGCCTGTGCCGGGATCAGCATCATGTTCTGGCTTATGCCGAAGACCCGTGCGGGGCGGAAAACGGTTACTCGGGCCGCGAAGTCATGGCTGAATTTCGTCGTGCCACGGGCCTGAAAACCGCGACCAACATGATCGCCACCGACTGGCGGGAAATGGGCCACGCGATCCAGCTACAGTCGGTGGACATTCCTTTGGCGGACCCGCACTTCTGGACCATGCAGGGCTCGGTGCGGGTAGCGCAGATGTGTCACGAGTGGGGCCTGACCTGGGGCTCGCATTCCAACAACCACTTCGATATTTCCCTGGCCATGTTCACCCACGTCGCGGCCGCCGCGCCGGGCGACATCACAGCCATCGACACCCACTGGATCTGGCAGGACGGCCAGCGCCTGACCCAGTTACCGCTGCAAATCGTCGACGGCTGCGTGCAAGTACCGAAAAAACCTGGCCTGGGGGTTGAGCTGGACATGGATCAACTGGCCAAGGCCCATGAGCTGTACCAAGGCATGGGGCTCGGCGCGCGGGATGACAGCGTGGCGATGCAGTTTCTGATTCCGGGATGGAAGTTCGATAACAAGCGGCCGTGCCTGGTGCGCTAGACCTCTGGAAACACCGCTCCCACAAGGAGTGGTGTTTCCACTATTTCATCTGGGCCGTTTGCAGCAGCCAACCCCGGAACGCCGCCATCGCCGACGTTTCGGGGCGCGACTGCAAGCGGGTCAGCCAGTAGCTGCCGGTGGTGATCCCGATGGCGAACGGTTGCTCGATTGCGCCCGCCGCCAGTTGCCGGGCAAACATCAGCGGCGGCGCCAATGCCACTCCTGCACCTTGCAACGCAGCCTCCATCATCGCCAGCGAGGAATCGAAGACGATGCTTCGGGGCAGCACGGCATGGGCCGAAAGACCGGTCGCCTGAAACCACTCCGGCCACTCATCCGTGCGATAGGAGCGCAACAGCGTTTGCTGCAACAGATCCTCTGGCGCCTGCAATTGCCGGGCGATCTCCGGCACACAGAGCACCGACAGTGGTGCCTCGATCAACCGCACCGCTTCAATCCCATGCCACGCCCCCGCGCCAAAGCGGATGGCGTAATCCAGGCCTTCAGCGGCCACATCCACCCGGTTGTTATTGGTCGACAGGCGCAAATCTATGTACGGATGTTTCTTCTGAAAATCCGCCAATCGCGGCAACAGCCAACCGACCGCGAACGTCCCCACGGCGCCCACCGTCAACACTTCACGAAAATGCCCACCCTCGAAACGCTCCAGGGTTTCGGCAATCCGGTCGAAGGATTCGCGCAATACCGGCAGCAGGGTTTCACCTTCGCTGGTCAGCATCAGGCCGCGGGGCAGGCGTTTGAACAAAGTCACGTTAAGCTGGGCTTCAAGACTTTTGACCTGATGGCTCACCGCCGCCTGCGTGACGCACAACTCCACGGCCGCCCGGGTGAAACTCAAATGGCGCGCCGAAGCCTCGAAAGCACGTAACGCATTCAGCGGCAAATGAGGTCGAATCATGCCAGCCCCCAAAATTTTCTAATGGCTCATCCGAAATATCGTCGTTTGCCGGTCTTCGCCAAACTGCCTAGATTTGGCTCGCCCAACAGCGGACCGCCTTGAAAGACCGCTCGGAGTGTAGCGGTTAACACCACGAACAATCATGGACAGCGTCTCAATCATGCGTAAAAAAAATCAGAAGAAACTCATATCCTACAGTGCTTTCGCACTTTTCCTCGGTGCCAGCCACAGCTTTGCTGACGAGCGCATCGAAACCATCGTTAAAGCCGCCGTCGAACCGGTGATGCAGCAACAGAAGATCCCTGGCCTCGCGGTCGCAATCACCGTCCATGGTCAGCCGCATTACTTTAACTACGGCGTGGCCTCGAAAGAAAACGGTAAAGCCGTCACCGAAAACACCCTGTTCGAGATCGGTTCGGTGAGCAAAACCTTCACCGCCACCCTCGCCGCCTATGCCCAGGCGAGCGGCAAACTGTCCTTGTCGGACAACGCCAGCCAGGTACTCCCGGCCTTGCACGGCAGCGCGTTCGATAACATCAGCGTGCTGCAACTCGGCACCTACACCGCCGGCGGTCTGCCCCTGCAATTCCCCAGCGAGGCAGACCATCAGGACAAGATGCTCGGCTATTTCAAGCAGTGGAAACCCACCTACGCCGCCGGCACTCATCGCCAGTATTCAAACCCCAGCCTCGGGTTGTTCGGCTATCTGGCGGCCCAAAGCATGGGGGTGCCGTTCGATGAGCTGATGGCAAAAACCTTGTTGCCGAAACTCGGCCTCAAGCACAGCTACCTCAAGGTGCCGCAGGATCAGATGGCGCTTTACGCCCAGGGTTACAGCAAGGATGACAAGCCTGTGCGGGTCGAGCCGGGTGCGCTGGATTCCGAAGCGTACGGCGTGAAAACCAGCGCCGCGGACCTGCTTCGCTATGTTGAGGCGAACATGAATCCCGCGTCGCTGGAAAAGCCTTTGCAGCAAGCCATCGCCAGCACTCACACCGGGTATTACCGGGTTGGCGAGATGACTCAAGGGTTGGGATGGGAGCTCTACAACTACCCGGTGACGCTCGACACCCTACTGGCCGGCAACTCGTCGCAGATGGCATTTGAGGCCCATGAAGTCCGGTGGCTGACCCCGCCACAACCTCAACGCGACACCGTGCTGATCAACAAAACCGGCTCAACCGGCGGCTTTGGCGCCTACGTCGCTTTTATCCCGGCGAAGGACATCGGCATCGTGATCCTGGCCAACAAAAACTACCCGAACCCGGACCGAGTCAAAATTGCTCACAAAATATTGAGTGCGCTGGCCGATTGATCCCAGTAACCCGACAGCCACTCACTTGTGCCTCACCACAATGGGTCACCAAGTTTCGGATTTCCGTTGGCAAACAAAATGGGCGACCTGTCGGAGTCGCCCATTGGGGTAAGCCTTCTCACCACTACTGAGCTCAATTCAATCATCCGGCTGCTCAGCTGGTTTGGCAGGCTTCGCCGGTTTGCCTTTGGTGCCTTTAGCACCTTTGACCGGTGCGACTTCAGCCACCGGCGCTGGCACCGGTACTGTTGCTTCCTTCTCGGCCGTCGGCAGCTGGTCGACGGTGTTGAATATCTCTTTCAACTCGACCGCATCCGACTGCTCAAGCTTCTTTTCGCCATCCTTGCCGATCAGGATGATTTTGCTCTTCGCCCCGGCGCCCAGCTTGAGTGAGCGGATCAACGCCATCGTCGATTGCGGGTCGAGGTCTTTGCCGTCCCGTTGGCCCATCGTATTGATCACGGTGTACAGCACCATGTTTCGATCGGTGAAACCCTTGCGGTTGGCAGAGTCGTCCAGTGACTTTTTCAGGTTGAGCCAAACCGGGTCCACCGAACTGGGCGCGATGACTATCAGGGGACGAGCCCGGCCCACGTCTTTAACCAGAGGGGAATCGTCATCGGCGGCAAATGAAGGACCGACGAAAGCCAACAGGGTAGCCAGGGTCAAAGACCTGATGAGCATGCGCATCTCCTTTTGATATCCACGCTCTAATGATTGCGCATCGCGGTGATCGTTCCGGGCGATGCACCGCGATTGTGTTCCGCCTTGCCCAAGCTTAGGTCAGGGCGGTCATTGCGCAACAGCCTGAGCTAATCTCATAGCTGATTCATCGTGAGGGTTTATCCATGAGCGCTCAGCTGAACCACACCATCGTCTGGTGCCGTGACAAACAGGTTTCGGCACGCTACCTGACCGACCTCCTCGGCCTGCCCGATCCCGAGCCGTTCGGGCCGATGCTGGTGGTCAAGTTTGATAACGGGGTGTCGCTGGATTTCTACAACAACGACCCGCCCATCGCGTCCCAGCACTATGCGTTCTTGATTGGAGACGACGACTTCGATGCGGCCTTCGCTCGCCTGCAGGCGATCAAGCAGCCGTGGTGGGCCGACCCCGGTAAGCAGCGGCCCAACGAGATCAACGATTACGCCGGTGGCCGGCGGGTGTATTTCGATGACCCGGACGGGCATCTGCTGGAGATTTTTACTCGGGAAGCGGTATCGGATCAGAACGCCAGTTTATAGCCGATCAGCACCAGCATCGTGGCCAGGCACGGACGCAGCAGTTCGTCGGAGATGCGCCCGGTCAAATGGCTGCCCAGGTAAATCCCTGGCAGCGAACCGACCAGCAAGAAGCCCAGGACGTGCCAATCCATATTGCCCATGCTCGCGTGGCCCAGGCCGGCGACCAGGGTCAGGGGCACCGCGTGGGCGATTTCGGTGCCGACCAGGCGACGAGTGGGCAGCAGCGGATACAGGATGAACAGCGCAACGGTGCCCAGGGCGCCGGCGCCGATGGAGGTAAGGGCCACCATGGTGCCTAGCACCAGACCGGTGATCACGGTCAGTGCATTCAACCGGGAACCGCTGGGGTTGTATTGGCCGCCCGCCCGTTTGTGAGCGAAATCGAGCAAGCGTTTCTTGAAGAAAATCGCCAGCGCCGTGGCGAACAATACGAAGCCCAGCGCCTGTTTGATGACGGCGTTCATCGCCTCGGGCGAGGTTTGCAAAGTGCTCAGGAACCACAGTGTCAGGGCTACCGCCGGCACACTGCCGAGGGTCAACCAACCGGTGATCGCCCAGTCGATGTTCTTGTTCTTGCGATGAACCAGCACACCACTGGATTTGGTAATGGCCGCGTACAGCAAATCCGTGCCCACCGCCGTGGCCGGGTTAACACCGAACCACAGCAGGATTGGCGTCATCAACGAACCGCCCCCAACACCGGTCATGCCGACAATAAAGCCGACCACCAGACCCGCTACGACCAACCCGAAATTACCGAAATCCATTAATACGCCCAGAAATTCGCAGGAAACAAACCGGTCAGCAGCATAGCGATTTTTCTTATAACCACATATATCGATGCGGTCTATCGTTATGCCAATTCACCGATTTGAAACAGCGACTCCCCACTCAATACCAACCCCACAAGAATTGCGCTTTATCCGACATCTCACTGCACCGGCAAAAAATTCAGGAACAGCAGACTCTGGGCGTAGTTCAGGCCGATCCGCCGGTACCGCTCATCGAGCATCTGGGTCAGCAGGTCCAGTCGCGCGACGATTTTGCCGAACTCCACGGCAAAACTCAGGTTGCTGCCCTCCTCCGAAATTTCATTGGAGAACAGCAAAGGCTCGCCTTGCCTGTTTTGCCGCTGGCTCAAGATCCAGGTGGCTTTTTCGATGTTGCGCGCGGCATTGCTGACGAAGGTCGGGTTGAGCGCATCCGTCATGTAGAACTCCAGCCGATTGCCATGGGCCGTCACCAGCATGCTGCCAATCGCATAGATGAATGCGCCGACCCGGTCACCGAGGAATTCCGGGCTCATGGCGAAGCTCAGTGCCGCGAGGTCTTTTTTGCCGCCGAGGGTGGGCAGCGGCTCTTGCTGTTCGATGGCCATGCGCACCTGTTTTTCTGCGGTGCCGACATCGAGGAAGCCAGATTTTTTAAGCTCCTGTGGGTTGCGCAGGTAGAGCTTGTTCATCAGCAGGTAGAGGCTTTCGAGGTTGTCGCGCATCGTCAGGGTCGCCATGCGGTCGACGCTGGTCTGGAGGAGTTCCTGGGGTTTGCCATCGCGAAACTGGCTGATGACATCGTTGCCCGGCTGATGGCTGCAACCACTGGCGAGGAGCATCGACAGGCTAATCAGCAGCAAGCAATGACGGCGAATGTGCAGGGTAAAACGGGGTAAAACTCGAGCCATGGGTTCTTGAACTTGGGCATGGGCCGGCAGTGGGGATCGCCGCGGGCTGGCCAAGGATAGAACCGTGAAAGCTGAAAAAGTGCAGTGCCGGTGGTCCGTAAGCTCTGGTCACCATGAAAGCGATCTCTTATTAGTCATACTTTTAATTGCAATGCTCGAGACATAAGCTATAAATCCTTCCTTGATCGCGCTTAAACACGATCATTAGTATGACTACTTCTTAAAAACAACAAAAAGGAAGGTCAACCATGCTTCAATCCCGACACCTGCTCTCCGGCCTCGGACTGTCCCTGATGATCGCCACCCTCTCCGCTCACGCCACTGGTTTGTCCAGCGAACAAAAAGCCTTCGGCAAAACCAATGACGGCACGCCCGTCGAGCAATACATTTTGCGCAACAGCCACGGCCTGCAGGCCACGGTCATTACTTACGGCGGAATTCTCCAGTCGCTGAAAGTGCCGGATAAAAACGGCAAGCTCGACGATGTGGTGCTCGGTTTCGACGACGTGCAGGGTTATCAAAGTGGCACGGCGTTTTTCGGCGCGACCATCGGCCGCTTCGGCAATCGCCTGGCCAACGGCGCCTTCGAGCTGGATGGCAAGCGCTTTCAAGTGCCGCTCAACGACGGCAGCAATTCGCTGCACGGGGGGGCTCAAGGTTTCGACAAGCGGGTGTGGAAAGCCGAACCGAGCAAGGGCAAGGATTCGGTGGGCGTGACGCTGACGTACCTGTCGTCGGATGGCGAAATGGGTTTCCCCGGCAACCTGAAAACCGAGGTCACCTACAGCCTCACCGAGAACAATGAGCTGCGCATCGACTACAAGGCCAGCACCGATAAGCCCACGGTGCTGAACCTGACCAACCACAGCTATTTCAACCTGGCCGGCGCGGGTAACGGCGATGTGTTGAAGCAGTTGGCGACCTTGCACGCCGCCCGTTACACGCCAGTCACCGGCAAACTGATCCCCACCGGTGAACTGGCCCCGGTCGCCGGCACGCCCATGGACTTCACTCAACCGACCGCCATCGGTCAACACATCAAGGCCGATCACCCACAGTTGAAATTCGCCGAACCGAAACAAGGCGGTTTTGACTTCAACTGGGTGCTGGACGCCAAGGGTGACCTGGGCAAACTCGCCGCCGATGTCAGCGATCCGCAATCCGGCCGTCGCTTGCAGCTCTACACCACCGAACCTGGCGTACAGTTCTACACCAGCAACTTCCTCGACGGCTCGGTCAAGGGCAAGGCCGGCAAGATTTACCCGCATTGGGGTGCCTTTACTCTGGAAACCCAGCATTATCCGGACTCGCCGAACCAGCCGAGCTTCCCGTCCACGCGGCTGGATCCGGGCAAGACCTATGCCCAGACCACCGTGTTCAGGTTCTCCGCCCGGTAGATCAAAAGATCGCAGCTTTCGGCAGCTTCAGGGGGCTGGGTACACCCGTGATATCGCGGGTGTGCCCCGCCCTCGCAGGAGCTGTCGCAGGCTGCGATCTTTCATGATGACGACGGAACCACCCTGCTATTTTGCTGCCAACTGTAGTATCGATCGGACTTCGACAAGGAGGATTCATGCGGACTCTTGAGCTGGCCGGCCGCCCTGTGCCGGTCATCGGCCAAGGCACCTGGCACATGGGAGAGGAACGCTCCCGACACACCAGGGAAGTTGCAGCGCTGCGCCTGGGTATCGAGTTGGGCATGACCCTGATCGACACCGCTGAGATGTACGCTGAAGGGGGCGCCGAAGAGGTGGTGGGTGAAGCCATCACAGGCCTGCGCGACCAGGTTTTCCTGGTGAGTAAGGTCTACCCTCACAACGCCAGCCGCAGAGGCATCCCCCAGGCTTGTGAACGCAGCCTGCGTCGGCTGAATACCGATTACATCGATCTCTACCTGTTGCACTGGCGCGGCGAGTATCCCCTTGAGGAAACCGTCGAGGCCTTCGAACGCCTGCGCGAAGACGGCAAGATTGGCCGTTGGGGCGTGTCCAATTTCGACCTGGATGATCTGGAAGAGCTGGCCTCACCGGCCTGCGCCACCAATCAGGTGCTGTATAACCTGGAAGAGCGCGGCATCGAATTCGATCTGCTGCCCTGGAGCCAACGGCAAAAGATGCCGGTGATGGCCTACTGTCCGATCGGCCAGGGCGGACACATGCTGGCCAATCCAATACTCAAACAAGTTGCCGCCCGTCACGAGGCGACACCTGCGCAGGTAGCGCTGGCATGGATTCTGCGTCAGAACGGGGTGATCGCCATCCCCAAAGCGGTCCACCCCGAGCATGTGCGACTCAACGCACAAGCGGCGCAATTGTGTCTGGAGGCTGGGGATCTGGAGGCGCTGGACCAAGCGTTTCGCGCGCCACAACGCAAGCAGCGGTTGGCCATGGTCTGAGCCATCGCGGATCTATCAGAGGGCATCGGCATGAGAAGTACCGATCAGCTCGACTCTTTCAATTTGCCACGCTTCGTCCAGGCGCAGGATCCTGTGTTCGAGTGGGTTCAGGATGAACTGCGCGCCGGCCAGAAGCGCCGACACTGGATGTGGTTCATCTTTCCGCAGTTTGCCGGGTTGGGTGACAGCGAAATGTCCCGCTACTTTGCCATTCACTCCAGCGAGGAAGCTGCGGCGTACCTGAAGCATCCGCTACTGGGTCCGCGCTTGCGCACCTGCACGCAATTGGTGCTGGACATTCCTCAACGCTCGATCACCAAGATTTTCGGGCACCCCGACAACCTCAAGTTTCATTCATCGATGACGCTGTTCGCCCAGGTTTCGCCAAAAGGCAGTCTGTTCCATCAGGCGCTGGATCAGTACTTTCACGGCATACCGGATGACTGGACGCTGTCGCTGCTGGACTCAAAACAGGCCCAGCTGCCCCCCAATCAGCGTTGAGAAATCGTCATCCACGAACGGCAGGATGGCATCCGCCACCGGTTGCAGCTGCCGGGTGACGTAATGGTCGTAGTCGATGGGCGCGCTGCGGATTTCCAGCGGCTCGGGGCCGGCGACAGTGATCACGTAGCTGATCCAGCCGCCGTTGTGATACTGCCGCGGCCGCCCCTGTTGGTCGTTGTAGTCATCGGCGATCCGCGCGGCCCGCACATGGGGCGGCACGTTGCGTTGATAGTCATCGAGGGGACGACGCAGGCGTTTGCGGTAGATCAGGCGCTCGTCGAACTCACCGGCCAGGGTCTTGCACACATAGTCACGCACGTAATCCTGATAGGGCTTGCGGTTGAAAATGCGCAGGTACAGTTCCTGCTGGAACTGCCGGGCCAACGGCGACCAGTCGGTGCGCACGGTTTCCAGGCCTTTGTAGACCATCTCGTCGGTGCCGTCGGCGCGGGTGACCAACCCGGCATAGCGTTTCTTGCTGCCCTCCTCGGCACCGCGAATGGTCGGCATCAGAAAGCGTTTGTAGTGGGTTTCGAACTGCAACTCCAGGGCACTTTCCAGCCCATATTCCTGTTTCACATGCTCGCGCCACCACTGGTTGACGTGGTCCACCAGCGCGTGACCGATCTGCGCGGCTTCGGCCTGACCATGGGGGCGGCGCAGCCAGACGAAGGTCGAGTCGGTGTCGCCATAGATCACCGCATGGCCCTGAGCTTCGATCAGTTGGCGGGTACGCAACATGATCTCGTGCCCGCGCAAGGTGATGGACGAGGCCAGCCGGGTATCGAAGAAGCGACAACCGCTGGAACCCAGTACACCGTAAAACGCATTCATGATGATTTTCAGTGCCTGGGACAGCGGCGCGTTGTGTTCGCGCTTGGCGGTTTCGCGGCCTTCGGCGACTCGGGCGACAATGGCCGGCAGGCAATGCCGGGTCCTTGAGAAACGTGCGCCGCGAAAGCCTGGCACCGACTCGCTGTCGTCAGGATGCTTGAGCCCCTCGATCAAGCCCACCGGGTCGATCAGGAAGGTGCGGATGATCGACGGATAGAGGCTTTTGTAGTCGAGCACCAGCACCGACTCGTATAACCCCGGCTGCGAGTCCATGACAAAACCGCCGGGGCTGGCCTGCGGTGGTTTATTGCCAAGGTTCGGCGCGACGAAACCCTGGCGGTGCATCAACGGCATGTACAAATGGGTGAACGCCGCTACCGAGCCGCCGCTGCGGTCCGCCGGCAATCCGGTGACGCTGGCGCGCTCCAGCAGGAAGGTCAACAACTCGGTCTTGGCGAAGATCCGCGTCACCAGTTCGCAGTCCTTGAGGTTGTACTTGGCCAGGGCCGGTTTGTCCTCAGCGAACATGCGATTGATTTCGTCCATGCGCTGGTACGGGTTGTCGATCGACTTGCCTTCACCCAACAGGGTTTGCGCGACGTTTTCCAGGCTGAACGAGGGGAAGCTCCAGGTCGCCGAACGCAGTGACTCGATGCCGTCGATGATCAACCGGCCGGCAGCCGAGGCGAAATAATGATTGCCGCTGCCGTGCTCGCGCCACTGCATTTCTTCGCCGCCACGCCCCAGCTTCAACGGCACCGCCAGGCGCCGGGCATGTTCGTGCAGGACGCGCAGGTCGAACTGCACGACGTTCCAGCCGATGATGGCGTCGGGGTCATGCCGGGCGAACCACTCATTGAGTTTTTTCAGCAGCAGGGTTCGCGAATCGCAGTATTCGAGCTGGAAATCCACCCCGCTGTCATCACCATTGGGCGACCCGAGCATGTACACCTGACGCTCGCCGCAGCCTTCCAGGGCGATGGAATACAACTCGCCCTGGGCGGTGGTTTCGATGTCCAGCGAGACCAGCCGCAGGTTCGGCCGATAGCCCGGGGCGGGTTTCATTTGCGCGTCGAACAACAGGCCATCGGCACCGGGTGTGCCGCCGAACACTACCGGCGCGGTGATGAACCGCTCCATCATGTAGCGTTCCGGCGGGCGGATGTCGGCTTCGAACACCTCGACACCTGATTTGCGCAGTGCGGTTTCCAGGCGCATCAGCTGGCCGTGCTGCTGGCAGTACAGGCCCAGCACCGGGCGGTGCTCGAAGTCCAGCAGCGCCAACGGCCGCAGTTCGACGTTCTTTTCGCCGCGCAACACCGTTTCGGCTTGCTCGCGCTGGGTTGCCGGAATGAACGCGACCGACGGTTGATGGGGCAGGCGGATGCGCCGGGGACCGGCATCGGTCGCCAGCCAGAACTCGACTTCGGTGCCGGCCGGGGTATCGCGCCAATGCCGGGTCAGGACGAAGCCCTGCTGTAAATCCACCACTGCAACCTCAACGATTTGATTCAAGGGGTGATTCTACGCGTCATTGGGCAACCGTGTGGATGCGTTGGGATAGGTGCGTCCCTTGTCACCTGTCATATCTGACAGGTTACACACCCCTCGTACGTTGATAGCATCGAGCCTTGGAGAAAACCCTTGCCATGACCGATGCTACGCATTGAAGGAGATAGAGAGATGGATCTCACCGTGCATCGGAACACCCCTTCGATTACGGCCAATGATGGCCGCGGCCTGGCGGTTCGCCATGTGGCCTACCTGCGCAAGAGCGCTGGCGAGCCTCTGCAAGCGCTCATCACCCGACAGCGTCATGACGTCGCCGGCAGACCGGTGGAACACTGGGATCCGCGTCTGTATGGCTCCAGGCCCAACCTGACGACGGTCCATGGGCTGACCGGCCAACCGCTGAAGGTCGACAGCGTCGATTCCGGCTGGCGTCTGAGCTTGCTCGGGGTGGCCGGTGAAGTCCTCTGCCGCTGGGATGAGCGCGGCAATCAATGGCGAAATACCTACGATGATCACCTGCGCATGTTGGCGGTTGACGCCAATGCGCAACCGAACGTCGAAGTCTTGACCTATGGGCGGGGCGATGCGGATCCCGGGAAAAACTTGCGGGGTCAGCTGATCAAGAAAATCGATCCTTCGGGTTCGATTGCATTCGATTCCTTTAGTTTGCATTACCTGCCTTTAGAAGAAACCCGCACGTTATTCGATGGCTGCGTCTACACCACACGATGGCGCTACGGTGCAGACGGCAAGGCGCTGAGCCAGACAGATGCCGGCAACCATCAGCAGCATTCATGCTACGACGTTGCCGGGCAACTCAAGCAAGTGACACTGCAAATCAATGCCAGCGACTCCGCTCAGGACATCCTCAAGAACGCGCAGTACAACGCCGCCGGCCAAGTCATCGAGCAACAACTCGGCAACGGCATGACCAGAACCTGGATCTACGACCAGGCGGATGGTCGGCTGACACGCATGAAGGCTGGAGTGCCTGGCCAGAACCTGCGGCAAGATCTGGAATATGACTATGACAAGGTCGGTAACGTACTGAGCATAAAGGATCACACCTTCAATCCGGTGTTCTTGGCCAACCAGTACATTGATGGAGCCCGCGAATTCATATATGACCCCCTGTACCGGTTGGTCAGCGCCACCGGTCATGATAGCCCCCCGCCGTCCAGCATGCCGGGGAGGCCGCTGCCCAACGACCCCAACAACTTCCTGAAGTACACACAAACCTTCGAGTACGATACAGGCAACAACCTGATCAAGATTACTCATAGCCGCGTGGTACGCGGTTACACCCATCGGATGCGCATTGATCCGTCCAGCAACCGTGGCGTGCGCTGGAAAGAAGGGGATCCTGAACCCGATTTTTCAAAGCTGTTTGACCGCCATGGCAATCTCCAGGCCTTGCAACCGGGCCAGGCGTTGCAATGGAACAGCCATGATGAGCTGGCCTCCATCACGCTGATCGAGCGCGAAAATGGCCTCCACGATACGGAAACCTTTCGCTACAGCAATGGCGTACGTGTCTATAAACGCCACGAAACCCATACATCATCGACCAGTCATTTCCACGAAGTACGCTACCTTCCCGGATTGGAAATACGCTGCCGCGACACGGGTGAAGAGCTGCACGTCATCACCTTGCCGAACGTAATAGGCAACGTACGCTGCCTGCATTGGCTCCAGGGTAAACCGGAAGACATTGATGCCAATCAGGTGCGCTACTGCCTCGACGACAGCCTGGGTTCCAGCCTCATCGAGCTCGATCAAGCGGGCCGCCTGATCAGTCACGAGGACTATTATCCCTTCGGCGGCACGGCCTCGCTGAGAGCGGATTCGGTGCGGGAAGTCAGTTATAAAACCATCCGCTATTCGGGCAAGGAGCGGGATGACAGCGGACTTTACTACTACGGACGGCGTTATTTCGCGTCGTGGTTGCAACGCTGGATCAGTGCCGACCCGGCGGGAACAGTGGACGGGTTGAATCTGTATGAGATGGTGGGTAGCAACCCGATGAGTTTTGTCGATAGGCTTGGGCTTACCAAAGGAGCCGCGCTTAACCAGAGGGTAAGTGCCCGAACCACCGCCATGCTTGAGGTGCCGCGCACTCATCCGGTGCCTAAAGTGAAAGGCTCCGCGACAAAACAACTGGCTGCAAACGAAGAACACTTTAAGACACATCCAGATGCGCGGTTCTCAAAAACGTTTAGATCCGAGGTCGCTGTCGCACATGCGGGAGTAGCGATTGAAGGCTCAACACCTGACGATGCCATTTACATCACCGACTTTTTCAATATCCCTTTGGAAAGAAATGTAACGCTCACTAAAGCCAAACATGGCGTAGAGATGCACAGACAGGCGGATGATAGCCTCGGTAGAGACAATCCGGTCACAGGTGGCATCCTGAGATTCACCGACCCTGATCGATATACGGAATATTTGAGCAACCGGTATATCGAGCGAATCAAAGATCCTGCGCTTCCTGTAAAAATCTACCGAGGGACGACATCTGAAACGATTGACCTGGCCGGCATAGAGTATGAACAAACGCCACTTCACCCGCTGATAAAGAACCGTATTCAAGGTCATATAGCGGCAAGCGAAGGTGACCTGCCCCAATCCAGTGGACTCCCTGCCGCCCATGCAGAAGTTCAAGCGGCCAATCTGGCGCTTTATATCCAGAAAGCGCAGACCGGGACAACCGACCCGGCGCTCATTCAAGTGGTGACGCAAAAACTACAAGGGGCGATAGCAGCGCAGGCCTTTCCCGCTTGTTTCAACTGCACCCATATCTTGCTTGAGTCCTACGACAATACATCAGCCTTTGATGTCTTGACGGGGAGAACGGCGACGACTCGGTCCCAGTGGAACAGCGCGATAGTGGAATACCGGTAGGGCAATATCCTTCTGGAGCCAAACACGCTAACGGCCCCAAAAAAACCGGTCTGTCCGCAACGACAGACCGGTCGCGTGATGCGATGCGGTACCGTGCAGGCTATGCGGCCTTTTTCCACGCCTGCGCTGTCAGCGTCCTCAATAATCCCTTACGCCCCTCGGCCAACTCAAGAAGTTCGCGCTCATATACCTGCTGTGAGACGGTGCCCGCCAAATGCCGATTGAGCAGCTCCTCTGAGCGAGCATTAAACGCCTTCGAATTCTGCGCGAATGCTTGCGCATGGCGACTCTTCAGGTACTTGCACCAAAACCGCTGCTCAATAATCCGGTTCACCAGCCCCTCACCCGCCTCAAGCGTCAAAACCGATTCATACGCCTGATCTATCTGCGCATCACTGACCTCGGCCATCTCCCGGAACAACATGCCCCGCGATTGCCATGGCAGATCAAGCCGATCCGCCAGACCGGTCTGAAACGCCAGATAAACTTCCACTTCGTCGATGGTACCGGTGATGTCCCCGTCTTCATCGACCGCCATAAAGCTTTCACCGGCCTGCAATCGGCTCTGGACAGTGGCGCGCGCGATTTCATTGACCTGATCCAGACGGGACTTGCCCTTCGCCAACCTGATCAGGCTGGTTTCGATCTGCTCAGGGCTGCCGGCCAGATACGCTTCGTGAACCAGTACTTTGAACCCCATTTCATTGAAAATCTGCGCACCGGCGTCGGCGCATGAATCAGGGTTGCTCGCCATGCGAAACAGTTCTTCGCGCAGCGGGGTATCCCGGGCAACGGCATCGAGCAGGCGCCACACTCGTTGTGTCAGCTCCGGGCGACTGGCTTCTTCGACGTAATCGGCTGAGTCGGCGAGTTGCTCCAGCACCTCGAAAAACCCCTGGGCATTCGGCTCCCCTTCAAGCTCATCCCACAACGTTTGCCTGCTTTGTCGTTCTGCGCCAGACAAACCTTCCAGCCAGTACACACTGGTTTCCTCGCCTTTGGGCGGGTAACTGCGTGCCGGGTCATACCCTACAGAACGCATATAGCTCTGAAATTGTTCACGACCTTGATCAGACAACCGGTCGCGGCTCAAGCGGGTGCGGGCAACAAGCCGTGCCTGCTCCGAACCGGGTGTCACTTGGGGGACCTGTTCGATCGGATTGCCCTGCAGATCCAGTTCAAAGGCGCGCGGTCGCGGCAGCGTGAGCAGGCCGGTGGGCCACTCCGTGATACCGGTATCGTGCAAATCCAACAGGTGGAGTTCAGCCATCCGGCTGACATCCGGCTGCTGCGACAGCGCCGGGTTGCCGGCCAGTCTCAGTGTTTGCAGACGAGTCAGACCAGCCAGATCCGCCACACTGTCAGCGGTCAGCGTCAGTTGGTTATTGGACAGGTTCAGATGCTCGAGCACCGGCAGACTTTCTTGCAAGCGAGGGGCGGCGACCAGCGCGTTATCACTCAAATCCAGCGCCCTCAAGTTGGAAAAATAACGAAGAAAACCGGTGATATCGGTACGCAGTTCGACATGGCGGAACTGTAGCGAACTGACATGCCGGAAATCAGCATTCAATGCTGGCAGATACTCCAGAAAATCACTCGTCCAGTGAAAATTCAGATCCAGGGCGTAGCCGTCCGGCCCCGAAGTTAGTGCAGCCTGCCAGCATTGCTTGATCGCCTTGGCAAAACGTCCCTTGTGGTAGCGTTGATCCATGGGCAGAAGCTCGCCTCTCTCGATCGCCACCCAGCTATCCAGGGCTTTGGTCAGTTCCTCGAACTCCAATTCCCGTTCGCCGATGCCCCGCAACGCCTGAGTCTGCGAGCCGGATGAGCGGACAAAATCGGCAAACGTATCCGCACTCGCCTGCGGGTACAGCACCTTGAACCGATCCTCCAGACTCAAGGTCCCCCCTGTACCGAGCAGAGGCTCATTGATCCGTGCATACCCCTGAACGGCTCCGCGCAAACGGGTTGCGGCCGCGGTGTCCATTACATGTCGAATGGAGGGATCCGGGAGAATTTCGCGCAATGCCGCATGCGTCAGCGGTGCGTTCTGTAATGTCTGTCGCAACTGGATGCCCTGGCCGATTTCGCGGCCCAGTTTTCTGCGCGCGGCGTCAGGCAAGGCTTGTAACAGGGCGGTATAGAAATCGTCGGCGCCATGCAGCGTATTACCCTCTTCGTCATGGGACTGAAAGGTGTTTTCCATGGTTCGCACCAGCACTTTGCGAATGGACGCGTGTTCCGGCCCGATACTGTCGAGCAGCGGTCCCTCGAATGACTGGTTGCGAATTTCGATGCGTACCTCGGGCGACCAGCCCGGCAGGCGCTCGAGGCTGTGCAACGCCAGCCGACTGGTATCCAGATTCGCGCTCGAGGGCAAATACAGCCCCTCGTACGCCCGAACAATCCGCCATTCGCGCATCGCCGTGCGGACCTCCTGCCGCAGACGAAACGGCAAATGCTGTCGATCGCTCATCTGTCTTTGTTCCGCCTCGGTGATACCGACCAGCAGCTCATCCATGATGGCACCCGGCAATTGAGGAAACTCACTACGCAACCATCCAACGTGCGCCGCAACGTCGGGGCCGACAGGTGCTTCATCAAGGCTGAAACGAGCATCCACCAACGTCGTTTCTTGCTCACTGGCCGCCGTGGCGATGAGCGCACGCAGTCTGGCCGCCCGCACATCCTGGGCAATGATTCCATTGCCAAACGCTTCATCCAGCAGCGTCTTGACCTCCTGTTCCTGCAGTTGGGAGAGCATCGTTGCGGCCAGATCGTGGTAACCGGTCTGCCCGGATCTGACCTTGATGATCGATTCGCCCAGGTCTGGCGAAGATTGCCAGAGCACCTTGTCTTGCGCATCGAGCCACTGCACGGTGCGGTTCTTGGGCCATTTGCGATGACCCGTCAGCAGCTTCAGTTGAGTCTGCACATCGGCCTGACCATACACCTGCGGGTCACGGCTACTTATTCGCTCGATGAAAGTTTTAACCTCCTGGTCAGCGGTAAAACGCTTGATGGTTGCCACCAGCAACGCCGGCGGCCGCTCATGCTCGACATGTAGTTTGCGCAATACCGCGTCGTCAACACCGCTGACGATCCGGATCTGCTCCAGGGTTTGATCGGAAAACGAATCGACGCGATGTCCCAGGCGTCGCATCAGGGTGACGCCCTGCCAGGTCTGAGGGCGCTCAGCCTCATGCGCCCACGCACCAACGCCATTGTGTACAAGACGGGGGGCATAGGCGTCGCCCCGACGGGGATGCTGGATGCGGTACTGATCCGATCCAGGATCAGGCTCAATCACAAACTGCGTGCCATCGAGCGGCAGCACCTCCTGTCCGGAATGTCGATAAATGCCCTTTTCATCCAGCCGGACAGACTCATCAAGGGTAATCGACTGTGCGTAGCGCTGCAGATCCGCGTCCCATAACCGCGACCTGCCATCGCTCTTTTCTACGACCCTCATGCCCTCGAGAAAGGGCGACGACTTGAGCGGCAACAGGGTGCCCACTACTTTGCCTCCTGCCGCGAATGCACCCAACTGGATCAGACTTTCAGCCACACCGATCAAATGCCCGGCAGCTTCGCTTCTCTGTCCCTCTGACCACTCGACAATCCCTTCGAACGTTTCATCAAGCAGTTGATAGGCGGTATAGGCCAGCATCAGCTCGCCAAGTAACGGTACAAAGAGCGTCGCCACAAAAGTGGCCGCTTCAAGAACGACTGCGGCGACCTTTTGAAAACTATCCCAACGCGCCCAACGAGTTTTTTCATCTTCATCGCCAGTGGGAACCGCCATCGCCCGAGCGTCATTGAGGATCTTGTTCAGTTTCTGGTGAAAGTCACGGGGCCAGAAGTCACCGCTGTTTCGCAGATAGGTCATCCGCAAATCAGGATTGATATTCGGCTCCTCACGCCACGCCGGCTTTTGTTCAAACGGCAAGGATGCATGCCATTGAATGCTTGAAAGCCGGTTATTGAGCTGGAAAAAGAAGGTGCCTCGCTGTTGATGAGGGACAAACCGGCTGAAAAAGCGCTGATACTCAGGCGAGCGTAATTGTGAGATCAGTTCTCTATGGAAGCTGGCCAGGGAGGGGTATTGTTTGACCGGATGTTCCGGATCATGGGGGACATAGGCGATGACTTGTTCAATCTGACGGCTGCTATCGAGGTCCGCCGCAATCAGAACAATGCCTGTCAGGGCCGTATCCATCATCCTCAACTCGTAACAGTGCATGGGTTGGCCCTGCAAAGTCAGTGCTTGATGCCCCGCAACCAGATTCAACAGCATCCGGTGAGTATCGTGATCGATGTCTTGTTTCATGAGCGCCAAAACACTGGCCGCACGCAACGCATCCTGTTGGCTGGCCTGTACTTTATGTTGTAACACCGCCCTTGCCACCGGGTTGGTGAACCCCATGAATGCCTTCAGGTAAGCTTGGTATCGAGCCCCGATATCCAGTTCACGACACAGCGCTGCAAAGGCCTCGACAGACAGTTTATGTTTGATCGGCACGACGTCGAATTGCCCGGAAGCGGAAGGCTTCGTAATGAAGTCGCTCGCCCTGTCGAAATAACCCGCTCGGGTTTCTTTAACTTCGAAGTTATGCAGCGAGGCCTCAAGCAGTGACAGCGTCCGCACATCAAACCCGACGACAATGCCCTTGGGGCAGTAAAGCCGCAGGTAGGTCGCTTTGACATCCAGGGTAATGCCGTATTTATCTTTCAGCGCAGTGATTAAAAGCTGTTCTGCGAACGTTTCGACTTCCTGAATTTTGTTCAGGGTTTTATCAGTTTCGTTTTGTGATACCCAACTGTCCTCAAACGCCCTTTTCATCTCACCACGTAATTGCGCCGACGCCATGTCATACCAGGGCATGGCAGGTCCAACATTCTGTTTTAAAGCGGTGCGATTTTCTGCACGGGTGCTCAATAGCCAGTCTGGAATAGACTTGGCAATGAAAGGTATGTGCGGACTCTGAGTCATAGACTCAGGAAGTGAACGCTGCGTAGATTCAGCAGCCGTTAGAGCATCAAACATAATGACGAGTCATCCATGACTTATTAGAGGTATGAGCCTACCCGAATTTCTTTATTCGATTTTCCTCCCTCTATTTCAAGGTATTAACCAAAAAACCCATAATCCCCGTTACCCGGTCTCCCCGGTCGACACGCGACAAAACTGAACGCCCTCCGGGCCTGAGCCTATCCTGCTGATCGACACATTCTCTCGATGAATCGGGGGGGAGTTATGAAAAAAAAAGCCTGAATGACGCTATTTGCGTGTTATCTGCCGCTTTCTCCCTTGCTCTGTGAGCGTGTCTCTACGATTCTTCAAGAACAACGACAACACCCGAGAAGCCGTCATGAAAACCGTCGCCCAGTTGCTCAAGTTAAAGGCCCAACAGAATCAGGCAGTCCACACCATTGCGCCTCATCAAATGGTGCTGGAAGCGCTGATGGTGATGGCCGCCAAAAACGTCGGCGCGTTACCGGTCCTCAAAGACGGAAAGGTCGTCGGCATCATCAGTGAGCGGGACTATGCGCGCAAACTGGTGCTCAAGGGGCGCTCCTCCGTCGGCACACCGGTCAGCGACATCATGGTGTCGCCGGTGATCACCGTGGACACCCATCAAACCGTCGAAACCTGCATGGGCATCATGTCCGACAAACGCCTGCGGCACTTGCCGGTGGTGGAGGACGGTGAGCTGATGGGCTTGCTGTCGATCGGCGACCTGGTCAAGGAAGCCATTGCCGAACAGGCTGAACTGATTCGGCAGCTGGAGCAGTACATTCGCGGCGAGTGATTGCACGACACACCGCAAATCCCCCTGTGGGAGCCGGGCTTCTGTGGCGAGGGAGCTTGCTCCCTCGCCACAGATAAGCCCGCCCCCCCACAATATGTGTTTGGCGGTGTTCCTATGGCCAATGCCGAGAGAAGACCGGCGCCAATGCAGGGTGGCGGTCGAAGCGTTCGAGCCAGGCGAAGAACCCCGGCCGCGCAATGCGCAAGTGTTCCCGGGTACCCGCCCACCGCGTTACCACCGCTGCCAGAATATCCAGCGCACCCGGTTTTCCATCGTCCAGGTACAACTTGCCGGCGAACTGATCGGCAAACACCTCCCAATGCCAATGCAGGCGTTGGCGGGCACCGGCCATGAGGTTTTGCCGGGACGACTCGTCCGCCTCGGCCAGCCAGCGTTCGGGGTAATCGATGATGCCGATGGCGGTGTAACAATTGCTGACGATATACACCAGGCCATGAATCACCTGATCGCGCTTGATCGGATTTTCCGGCAACAGATTCGACTCCGGAAACGTAAGGCCCAGGTGAATCAGGATGGCCGCACTCTCGGTAAGAACGCCGCCATCAGGCAGTTGCAGAGTGGGAACCTGCTTCAGCGGGTTGAGCTTCTCCAGCGCATGCAGCGCCTGCGGGGACGATGAAACGTCGATGAAGCGATAAGGAACCTCGCACAGTTCCAGCGCGGCTTCGATGGCGGCCGCCCCCGAATTCTGATGCCCATAGAGCTGGTACATGACTAAATCTCCTCTGCGACTCTCTCTTTGTAGCAGATGCCAAAGACTGCGCACGAACCATGTGGGAGCGAACTTGCCCGGTTACCCTCCCGCGCGCTTCATACAGCGCTGATAACGCTCGTCGACCCGCTTGGCAAACCACGCCGTGGTGAGTTTTCGGGTGATTTTCGGGCTTTGCAGCACGATCCCCGGCAACACCGCCCGGGGTAATGGCCGGCCTTCGGCCTGTTCGGCCAAAGCGAAGACGCGTTGATAGAGCGTGGTGTCCTCGAACTGAAGATTTTTGCCCTCCTCCAGTTGATCCCGAATGGTCGGGTTGCGCATGTCCAATTGCTTGCCAAGGGTGCGCACCGCCAGTTCCGTGGTGCCGGGCATGATCGAGTCGTAGCGCACCAGGTCGCCATCCAGCGCCAGCGGGATACCCGTCGCACGACTGACCGCGTTCTGAAACGCCGCATTGCGGCTGGCGTACCAACCGGCGTTGAAATCGGCGAAGCGATACAGCGGCTGCTGATAGCTCACCGGATAGCCGAGCAAGTGGGCGATACCGAAATACAGGCCACCGCGACGGGTGAACACTTCGTGACGAATCGAGCCGTTCACCGGGTAGGGATAATCCCGCGCCTGCTGCTCGGCAAAGTCGATGCTGACCTGCATCGGCCCGCCGGTGTGTACCGGGTTGAAGCCGCCGAACAAGGTCCGGCCCATGGGCACCATGCCGATGAAGTCATCGAAAATCGCGCTGAGCTCTTTTTCGCTGCGCGCGGCATTCAGTCGGTCGCTGTAGCTTTTGCCGTTGGGTGAACGCACCTGCAAGGCACCGCTGACCAGCAAGCTGGGAATGTGGGCCTTATCGGCGCGGCGGTCGATTTCATCCCGGGCGATCTTGCCCAGGCCCGGCACCGGCGGATCAGCCTGAAACGTCGACTCTTGCTCAGCGACCGCGAGTACCGAACACAGGTTTTGCGTGGTCGGCGAAATCTTTTGCGCGGCAAACGCCGCATAGATGTCCGTGGCCCAGCCCTGGCGGTCGACCGTCTTGGCCGGCAGCAGGCTGACGATCTCGGCCTTGACCTCGGCAGGCTTGCGGGCCGGCGGTTCCTGAGGGCGCTGAGTGCCGCAACCGGCCAGTACCAACAGCGCGGCCACGCTCATGATCAATCGATTGGCTTGCATGGTGCTCCATCAAATCCGTTGAGCCGGGTTAACCATACGATCAATGGCATGGCGCAGGCTATGACTATCCCGCCCTCTCCCTGTTCCGTAGCCGCTGTCGAGCCTGCGAGCGCGTCCCGGTTGAACCATACTTGATCCACACACCGAGGAGGACAGGCTCATGAACCGTAGCGACGTGCTGATCATCGGCGCCGGCCCGACCGGGCTGGTCCTGGCACTGTGGCTGAGCAAGCTGGGGATTGGGGTGCGGATTATCGACAAGACCTCGGCCCCCGGTACTACCTCACGCGCGTTGGCAGTACAGGCCCGAACGCTGGAGCTGTATCGCCAGCTCGACCTCAGCGACGCCGTGGTGCAGAACGGCCATAAAGTGTGCGCCGCGAATTTCTGGGTCAAGGGCGAACCGGTCGCACACCTGCCGCTGAGCGCCATCGGCGAGGGGTTGACGCCCTATGCGTTCCTGGAAATCTATCCGCAAGACGAGCATGAACAACTGCTGATCGAACGCCTGGAGACCTTTGGCATTACGGTGGAGCGCAACACCGAATTGCACAGTTTCGAGGAAACTGGCGATGGCATCACCGCAACGCTGCGCTTGCCCGATGGCCAGCAGCAAACCTGCCAGGCCTGCTACCTCGCTGGCTGCGACGGCGCCCGCTCGATCGTGCGCAAATCCCTGGACACCGATTTTCCGGGGGGCACCTACCAGCAGATTTTTTACGTGGCGGATGTGCAGGCCCGCGGCCCGACGTTCAACGGTGAATTGCATGTGGACCTCGACGAAGCCGACTTTCTCGCCATTTTTCCTTTGTCCAGCGAAGGTCGCGCCCGACTGATCGGCACGGTTCGCGACGAACGCGCCGAGCGAGCCGAAACCCTCCAGTTTGCAGACGTTAGCAGGCGGGCCATCGAGAATTTGAAGGTGCAGATCGATCAGGTGAACTGGTTCTCGACCTACCGCGTGCATCACCGGGTAGCGGATCACTTTCGTACCGGACGCGCGTTTCTGTTGGGTGACGCCGCCCATGTCCACAGCCCGGCGGGTGGCCAGGGCATGAACACCGGGATTGGCGACGCGATCAATCTGGCCTGGAAGCTCGCGGCGGTGTTAAGCGGCAGCGCCACGGCCAAACTGCTCGACAGTTATGAAACCGAACGCATCGCCTTTGCCCAGCGCCTGGTGGCCACCACTGATCGGGTGTTCAATTTCGTCACGGCCGATGGGCCAATTGCCGACGTAATGCGCATGCGCGTGGCGCCCTTTTTGATCCCGAAAATGATCTCGTTCGAGGCCGTCCGGGAGTTCCTGTTTCGCACGGTGTCACAGACCACCCTCAACTATCGCGGCATGCCGTTGAGTGAGGGCGTTACCGGCCATATTCACGGCGGTGATCGCCTGCCCTGGGCCCACGACGATGAAGGGGACAACTTCGAATCGCTGAAATACCTGACCTGGCAGGTGCATGTGTATGGCGAAACCAGCGACGCGATGATCGCCTGGTGCAGCGCGCATCACCTGCCGTTGCAGGTGTTCGACTGGCGACCGGTGTTTGAAACCGTGGGCCTGGCGCGCAACGGGTTTTACCTGCTGCGCCCCGATACCTATGTGGCGATCGCCGATTACAGCGCCGATCCGAAGGTGATCGAACGGTATTTCCGCGATCATGGGATACGGCCTTATATCACCTGAAGATCTTTTGATTTGTTAGATCCCGGCCAGGGCCAGGTCCATTGCGAAGTAGGTGAAGATCAAATCCGCCCCCGCCCTTTTGATCGCCCCCAGACTCTCACGCACGACGCGATCTTCATCGATCGCCCCAGCCTGGGCGGCGAATTTGATCATCGCGTATTCACCGCTCACCTGATACGCCGACAACGGCAGACGCGAGGCTTCGCGGATGTCGCGGATGATGTCCAGGTACGCGCCGGCCGGCTTGACCATCAGCGCGTCGGCGCCTTCCTGTTCGTCCAGCAACGACTCACGCACCGCTTCACGACGGTTCATCGGGTTCATCTGATAGCTTTTGCGGTCACCCTTGAGCGCACTGCCGCCGGCTTCGCGGAACGGGCCATAAAGCGCCGAGGCGAATTTGGTCGAATAGGCCATGATCGCGGTCTGGCTGAAACCCGCTGCATCGAGCGCCCGGCGAATCGCCTGGACCTGCCCGTCCATCGCCGCCGACGGCGCGATCACATCGGCGCCGGCCCGGGCGGCGGCCACGGCTTGTTTGCCGAGGTTGATCAGGGTCTGGTCGTTATCGACTTCGTGCTGGTGCAACACGCCGCAATGGCCGTGGTCGGTGTACTCACAAAAACAGGTGTCGGACATCACGATCATTTCCGGCACGGCGTTTTTGGCGATGCGCGACATGCGCGACACCAGGCCGTTATCGTTCCAGGTGTCGCTGCCGTTGCTGTCCAGATGATGAGACACGCCGAACGTCATCACCGACTTGATCCCGGCCCGGGCGTAACGCTCGATCTCGCCGGCCAGTTTCGACTCGGGAATGCGCATCACCCCGGGCATGCTCTTGATCGGCACGAAATCGTCGATCTCTTCCTCGACGAAAATCGGCAGCACCAGATCGTTCACGCTGAACTCGGTTTCCTGGAACAGGCTGCGCAGGCTCGCATTGCGGCGCAGACGGCGTGGACGTGCTTCGGGGAACTGACTGGACATGGACCTTCCTGAAGAGACGAAATTCGTAGGTCGCAAAGCTTATGCCCTGCAAGGTGCGGGACACAAACCTCGATCGCTCAAGACAACGTTACCGCGACGGCAACAATCGCCCGCATCGAATACCGCCTGCTCTCACAGGTTAGATCGTCAGCGTTCCGGCAATGCACGTCACGACAGCACCACCAATCCAAATCTCATCTCCCACCTGCTCCACCCGAATCCGCCCGGCGCGGCCCATGGTCAGGCCCTGACTGACGACATAAGATGCCGGGGCCAGCCCTTCGCTGAGCAACCATTGAGCGATTCCGGCGTTCAGGCTGCCGGTGGCCGGGTCTTCCGGCATGCCGTCGCCGGAGATGAATGCACGCACTTCGAACTGCGCCTCAGCACCATCGCGCTCGGGGTGCCATGGCGCGATGACACCGACGGCGAGGCCGAGCATCTGTGCATGATCCGGCTGCAAGTCCAGAATCTGCTGGCGGTCCTCGACCATCACCGCAAGCCAACCGGCACCGTTGTCGACCCATTGCGTGCGCACAATCGCTCCCGGCGCCAATCCGAGGCCCAGCCGTACACGCTCGACCAGTTCGGCGTCCACCGGGCCGGACCTGAGCAGCGGTGGCGCGAGAAACGCCAGCTCCGCCCCCTGCCGACGCACTCGCACCAACCCGGCACCGCATTCCTGAATGATCTCCTCGCCTTTGGGCACCCCACCGGCCTCGAGCCAGGCATGGCAGGTGCCCAGCGTCGGATGACCGGCGAACGGCAACTCTTGCAGGGTGGTGAAGATGCGTACCCGATAGTCGGCCCGGGGGTCTCGAGGTTCGAGCACGAAAGTGGTTTCGCTGAGGTTGGTCCAGTTCGCGAACGCCGCCATGCGTTCATCGCTGAGCTTGTCTGCGCCGAACACCACCGCCAGCGCGTTGCCCTTGAGCACGACGTGGCTGAAGACATCTACTTGCTTGAAATCGAATGAGCTCATTGCCTGCCTTGGTGATGAGGGATTCAAAGGGATTGCTTGGGGATTTCCAGCCCACGAATCACCGCCGGCCTTGCCAGGAAACGCTCCAGCACGCGAGTGACATTGGGGAAATTCTGGATGCCGACCAGATCACCGGCCTCGTAGAAGCCGATCAGGTTACGCACCCACGGAAAAGTCGCGATGTCGGCAATGGTGTAGCGCTCGCCCATGATCCAGTCGCGCCCTTGCAGACGGCCATCGAGGACCTTGAGCAAGCGCTTGCTTTCGTCGACGTAACGATCACGGGGACGCTTGTCTTCGTAGTCCTTGCCGGCGAATTTGTTGAAAAAGCCGAGCTGGCCGAACATCGGCCCGATACCGCCCATCTGAAACATCAGCCACTGAAGGGTCTCGTAACGCGCTGCCGACTCCTGGGCCAGCAGTTGCCCGCTCTTGTCGGCGAGGTAAATCAGAATCGCCCCGGACTCGAACAGCGCCAGCGGTTGGTCGCCCGGGCCGTGGGGGTCGAGGATCGCCGGAATCTTGTTGTTGGGGTTCAGCGACAGAAACTCAGGGGACAGCTGATCCTGGGTGTCGAAGCCCACACGATGCGGCTCGTAGGGCAGCCCGATCTCTTCGAGCATGATCGAAACCTTGACGCCATTGGGCGTTGGCAAGGAATAGAGCTGGATCCACTCCGGGTACTGGGCCGGCCATTTTCGAGTGATGGGGAATGCAGACAAATCGGTCATCGGGAGCTTCCACGGGAAAGTCGGAGTGAAGATCATAAGGGGGACGGGGCTAACATGTGTACTGTGCCCATCAATCCGAAACATCCTGTCGATAACCTTCCCCCCAGTCCGTTCAAGGTTGCCGCTAAAGTGCCAGGCACCTGGCCCGGATCGAAGCTCGAATCGAACCAAAAGGGCTTCAGCGGACTCTGAGCATTGCCCTGTTAGAAATGGACCGGGTCAACGACATGGCAAACACCCTATGCTAGGCACTTGAGGTGTCAAGGTTTGTCGGCCTTAACCAAATGCGCTGAAGATTACCTATTCGATGATGAATCCTTTGAAACTCACCAACCGCTTCAAACATCGCGCTTATATCTTCCTGCCCGCTCTGTTGGCGGCCAGCGCGTTGTTTTTGTCACTGGAGTCCAGTGTAAGCCGCGCCCAACCGGTGGACGGTACACAGACGCTGGTGTTTTTGCGTCACGCGGAAAAACCGGCCGGCGGCCTGGGTCAGCTCAATTGTCAGGGACTGAACCGCGCCATCGACCTGGCCACCTTGCTGCCGGAAAAATTCGGCAAGGCCAACTACGTGTTTGCCGCCAACCCGACGCGCAATGTAGAGGAAGGCGAACTGGATAATTCCTACAGTTACATTCGCCCCCTGATGACCATCAGCCCCAGCGCGATCAAGCTCGGCTTGCCGGTGAACATCGAATTTTCGGCCAACGACACCAGCGACCTGGCCGAGGAACTGCTTCGCGACAAGTATCACAACTCGATCATCTATACCGCCTGGTCTCATGGCTACCTGCCCGAGCTGATCAACAAGGTCGCCGGGGAAGCCGTCGGCTCAGAACAGCGCATCACCGATGACTGGGCATCCAGCGACTATGACTCGCTGTACGTGCTCACGCTGACCTGGCACAACGGCAAGGCCAGCCTGCAGAGCCACCTCTATAAGCAAGGGCTCAATAACGGCCCGGAGACTTGTCCGACGTAAGCGGTCGGGCACCTGCCAGGCCTCATCGCGAGCAGGCTCGCGAAGGGGCCAGTAAAAACAACATCACCCCCGCTGCTTACCCCGCTCCCGCAAATATTCGAGAACCGCCCCCCGATCCCCGACAAACTCGATCCGCGCCCCCTTCTTCTCCCGCTGAAACACATACATCGGGTCGTAATACTCACACAGCAACCCTTCGATCCAGCCCCGGTGCAAATCCACCGCGCCGCTATTGGCCTGTTCCGCCAGCGCATCCTCCATCAAGGTCAGCATCCGCCGATGACGTTCGCCGCCCAGGCGTTTCTGGACATTGTTCAGGCTCGCCAACATCCGCTCGGAAAACAGCGCGAAGCCTTCATCGCCATACACCTCGGTGAACTCGGCGCATAAATCCACCACGTAATCGCGCAGGATCCGCTCGACGCGCCCTTCCAGGCTGTCTTCCAGCCAGACCATCGGAAACTGCTGCATGCCCTGATACAGCGGCAACGGCAGCGCACAACTGCCGATCGCGCGGCTCTCGTCTTCGAGCACAAACTGCTCGATACCGCTGGCACGCTTTTTCAGCACGTCCACGGCCAGGCGGTTTTCAAAGTCGATGTTGGAGGGTTGGCCGGTGGCGCGTTTGCCGAAGCTGGAGCCGCGATGATGGGCATGACCTTCAAGGTCCAGCGCGTTGCTCAATTGCGTGAGCACCTCGGTCTTGCCGGTGCCGGTCATGCCGCCCAGCAAAACGAAATCGCACTGGGCAACGGCCTGGTCGAGCGTGTCGAGCAAGAAGGTGCGCATGGCCTTGTAGCCGCCACCGACCCGCGGATAGTCGATGCCCGCTTCGTCCTTGAGCCACTGCTGGGTGATCTGCGAACGCAGCCCACCGCGAAAACAATACAAATAGCCATCCGGATGCGCCCGGGCAAAATCGGCCCAGGCCTGGATACGCTCGGCCTTGGTCGCGCCGGTCACCAATTGATGCCCCAGCGTGATGGCTGCTTGCTGACCGTGTTGCTTGTAGCAAGTGCCGACCCGTTGCCGCTCGTGGTCATTCATCAGCGGCAGGTTGACCACACCGGGGAATGAGCCCTTGAGGAATTCGATCGGCGCGCGCACATCCATCATCGGCCGGTCGTTGAGGAAGATGTCGCGGTAATCGGTGAAGTCTCTGGACATCAAACCACCTCAACCGCGTGGGTCTGTCGCTCAACCAGTTCGCCGATCGGCTGAAGGGCCAGCCCAAGTTCGGCCGCCACCGCCAGGAACGCTGCGTCGCCTTCGGGCGTGACTGCAATCAGCAAACCGCCGCTGGTCTGCGGGTCGCAGAGCACGCGTTTGTGCAACTCCTGGAGCCGGCCGACCTTGCTGGCGTAGCTGTCGAAATTGCGCAGTGTGCCGCCGGGCACGCAGCCCTGATCGAGGTAATACTCGACGCCCGGCAGGCGCGGCACACGGTCATAGCCGATGCGGGCGGTCACGTTGCTGCCGTCGGCCATTTCCACCAGATGCCCGAGCAGGCCGAAACCGGTGACGTCAGTCATTGCGGTCACGCCATCGAGCTTGCCAAAACGGCTTCCGGGTTTGTTCAGGGTGCACATCCAGTCGCGGGCCAGGCCGATGTCGGCATTGCGCAACTTGCCCTTTTTCTCGGCGGTGGTGAGGATGCCGATGCCCAAGGGTTTGGTGAGATAGAGCCGGCATCCGGCGGTGGCGGTGTCGTTGCGCTTCATGTGACGCTTTTCCACCAGTCCGGTCACGGCCAGGCCGAAGATCGGCTCAGGTGCGTCGATGGAATGGCCGCCGGCCAGGGGGATTCCCGCTTCATCGCAGACCGACCGCCCGCCGCGAATCACTTCCCGGGCAATCTCCGGCGCCAGCACATTGACCGGCCAGCCGAGGATCGCAATCGCCATCAACGGATCGCCGCCCATGGCGTAAATGTCGCTGATGGCGTTGGTGGCGGCGATACGGCCGAAATCGAACGGGTCGTCGACGATCGGCATAAAGAAGTCAGTGGTCGACACCACGCCACGTTCTTCGTCGATGGCATACACCGCCGCGTCATCGCGCGAGGCGTTGCCAACCCAGAGTTTCGGGTCCAGGTTCTGCGCCCCGCTGCCGGCCAGAATCACCTCCAGCACCTGGGGCGAAATCTTGCAGCCGCAACCTGCGCCGTGGCTGTATTGGGTCAGACGTATCGGCTCGCTCATGGGATGCACCTTGTGAAGTCAATGGCGAGGATTCTACAGCAACCCCATTTGGCAGAAGCCGCGTAAGAACGATCTTTGTGCAGCGAAACTCACTTTGGTGCATTCAGCTCCCCGCCTTTCCCCCGCCCCTCGAAATCCTTGACCAAAAGGACAGTAAAACCGCCAATTCCTCCGGCTTTTCAGCGCATTGCGAAAATTGGTATAGCTTGTGCAAACGTTTGCGAGTCGCCGATACCGGCCTGTTCGCCACTTAAACCGCACAAGCCCGCACCATCGGGGCTTCGATACGCACGAAAAGGGACTTTTAATGCATTGCACCTCCAGTCGCGTGACTTGCTCGCGCACGTTTGCTGTTTCCTTGCTGTTGGCCAGCGTTACAGGACTACTCAGCAGCTCCGCGTTGGCCCAACCGACCACCACCGAAGAATCCGCCCAGGGCGAAGCCCTCAGCCCTGAAGCCAACCCACCAAAAAAAGGCGCGTACCTGTCGGACTGGTTCAATCAGGACCTGACCGTCATCGGCAGCAAGGACATCAGTTTCGGCCCGCAACCGGCCGACGACATCTACTTGGAATACGAGTACTTCGGCCGCAAGGGGCCGTTCGAGTTGTACGGCTACATCGACATTCCGAAGATCTTCGACATCGGCAACAGCCATGACAAAGGCGTATGGGACCACGGCTCGCCAGTGTTCATGGAGCACGAACCGCGGATTTCCATCGACTACCTCGCCGGCCGCAGTCTGGCCGTCGGGCCGTTCAAGGAATGGTACGTGGCGTTCGACTGGATCTACGACCACGGCAGCAACAGTGCCAACCGCGCCAACACGCTGTACAGCGGCCTCGGCACCGACATCGACACCCATTCGCGGGTCAATCTGTCGGCCAACTTCTACGGTCGCTACCAGTGGGAAAACTACGGCGCCAGCAACGAGTATTCGTGGGACGGCTACCGCGCCCAGCTCAAATACATCGTGCCCATCAGCAGTTTCAGCAACGGCGCTTCGTTGACCTACATCGGTTTCACCAACTTCGACTTCGGCTCCGATCTGCACAAGGACAACCCGGCCCGCACCGCCAATGCCACCGTGGCCACCAACGTGTTGCTCTACGCCTTCACCCACTTGCGTTTCACCCTGGTCGGCCGTTACTTCCACAACGGCGGCAACTGGGAGGACGGCAGTGAGTTGAATTTCGGCGACGGCGACTTCCGCGCCCGTTCCAACGGCTGGGGTTACTACGCCGGTGTCGGCTATCAGTTTTAAGGCTCATTTGAATCAGGAGGTTTTATGAAAGCAATGACGCGTCTTTCCCTGTCTGTCGGTTTTGCGGCAAGCACCCTGCTCTCTTCCTCTGCCTGGGCGGTAGAAGCGCCGATCCAGCCGAAAGTGATGCTGATCACCATGTTCGCTCCCGAAGCGCAGAACTGGATCGATCGCCTGGAACTCAAGCAGGAAGTGCGAGTACCGGGCCTGTCCGCCGAGTACCCGAACATTCGCTGCAACACCGAACAGGTGTGCCTGATGGTCACCGGCATGGGCCAGACCAATGCGGCGGCCTCGACCCTGGCCCTGGCGCTGTCGCCGAAATTCGACCTGCGCAAAAGTTACTTCCTGATCGCCGGGATTGCCGGCATCAACCCAAAACACGGGACCCTCGGCACCACCGCGTGGGCGCACTACCTGGTGGAGTTTGGCACCCAGTGGGAACTGGATTCCCGGGACGCGCCGAAAGACTGGCCGACCGGTTACCTGGGCATTAACACCAAAGGCCCGAACGAAAAACCGCCGCTGGATTACAAGACCGAAGTCTTCGAACTCAACCCAAAGCTGCAGGCCAAGGCTTTCGCCCTGAGCCACAAGGTCGAGCTGAGCGAGAGCAAGGAGTCGGCGGCTTGGCGCTTGAAGTATCCGTCGGCCCCGGCCAACCAGCCGCCGGTGGTGACCCAGTGCGACACGCTGGCGGGCAATACCTGGTTTTCCGGGACGCGCTTGAGTGAGCGGGCGGAAGTCTGGACAAAATTGCTGACCAACAATGAAGGTGTCTACTGCACCACTCAGCAGGAAGACAACTCCACCTACGAGGCACTGTTGCGGGCCAGTCGCGAAGGTCTGGTGGATGTCCGCCGTTTGGCGGTGGTACGCGCCGGTTCCGACTTCGACCGGCCGGCGCCGGGCCAGAGCGAAGTGTATAACCTGCTCAAGTACGCCGATCAGGGCGGGTTTGTGCCGGCACTGGAGAACCTGTACCGCACGGGGAATCCGTTGGTGCAGGAGATCTTAAAGAATTGGTCGGCTTGGGAGAAAGGCGTGCCTGAGGTTTGAGTTCGGCTTGAGGACGCTTTCGCGGGCAAGCCTCGCTCCTACGGTTCGAAATCGACACCAACCTGTAGGAGCGAGGCTTGCCCGCGAAGCTCTTTACGGCAACAAAATCACCTTGTCGCCACTGCCCTGATTCACCTCGGCATACCGTTCCAGCCCCTCGGCCAACGGCGATTCAACTAGCCCTTCCGGCAACGGCAACAGGCCCTGATCGAAAAAGCTTCCGAACTGTTCGAGCATCGCCGCACACGCCTGAACCCCGTACAGCAACGAATTGATCCCCACCACCGAACCGCCCTTGCGATACAGCGCCAGGGCCGGCAATTGCACATGCCCATCCGCCGGCGCGGCGATGATTGCGATGCGACCGAACGCGGCCAGCGCCGGGACCGAGGCCGGTAGCCAGAAACCGGTGGTGTCGAAGATCACGTCGGCGCCGCCGGCATACACGGCGTTGACCTGTGCGCCCAGGTCCTCAGGCTTATCCAGTTGCAGCGTCTGATAACCCTGAGCCTGCAAATCCTTGACCTGCTCCGGCCGCCGCGCCGCCGCCAGCACTTGGGCGCCCCGGACTTTGGCCAGCGCCAATGCTGCGCCGCCCACCGCCCCGCCGCCGATCACCAACAACCGCGTTCCGGTCGTGACAAGACTGCGTTCCAACGCATCCCACGCCGTGGTGTACGGCACACCGAGGCTGGCAGCCTGGGCAAAGCTCAGATGCGTCGGCTTCAGCGCCACGCCATTGGCTGGCAGTTTGACGAATTGCGCGTGGGAACCGTCGGCAAAGAAGCCCAGCTCCCGGCCGGTGCCCCAGACTTCCTGGCCGATCAGCGCCTGCGGGCCTTCGACGACGATACCGGCGAAATCACGCCCGGGAATCCGCGGCAATGTGGTGTAGGGAAAGCGCCCCAGTACGTTTTTCACATCGCTGGGATTGAGGCCCGCCGCCTTGATCTGGACCAGCACTTCGTCAGCGCCGGGAACGGGGGTGGGCACCTCAACGTAGCGCAGGGCCGAGAGGTCGCCGGTTTTGTCGAATTGCAGTGCTTTCATGGGTATTTCCACCAAATGGATAAGAGGTTTCAGGAGATCCAGCCCGCCACCAGTTGCCGACCCAAGGGCCACAACTGCTCACCGGCAAGCATGCCCAGCAGGCCCACCAGCGCGATGGCCGGCGGTGCGGGGGAACGAAAATCCAGCGCGCCATAGAGCAGGCCGACGCCCAGACCGATACCCAACGAGATAAGGTAGTTCATGACAGACTCCGTGGCATAAGGGGGTATGCGCAGAGTCTAGAGAGAGGTCGCCACGGACGTCGGCCAAGTACTTCTGAATGTCGGCCAAAGCGCTTTTTACGCAGCGCCGCCCCGTTGCTGGCTCACGCAAAACTGCGAAGGCGCGACGCCCAGTTCCCGGCGGAACATGTCGCTGAAGCTGCTCGGCGAATAACCCAGTTCCCGGGCTATCGCGCTGACCGGTACGCCCTGAATCAATTCGGCCGCCGCGGTCGCCAGTTGCACCTGCCGCCGCCATTCGGCGAAGCCCATGCCCAAACCGTCCTTGAACAACCGCGCCAGGGTACGCACGCTGGCACCGGCATTTTCGGCGTGCTGCTCGAAGGGAATGTCCAGCGACGGTGAGGCCATGACCGCCTGGCACAGGTTCATCAGCCGCCGGTCGGAATCGTCCGGTAGCGGTATTTTCAGCAATGAGCGCCGGGCGCGCTTGAGCTCCAGCAAGGCCAGGCCGACCAGCGCGTCGTAGTAATCCGGGGCACCGTCGTCGCCCTGCTCCACCAACCCGACGATCAGTTCGCGCAGCAAGCCGCCGACTTCAATCACTTGCACACTGTCGTCCAGTGTCGCCGCCAATGACGGCCGCAGGTAGATGTTGCGCATCTGCAAGTCAGAGACCACGCGAATCCCGTGCGGCACACCCGGCGGCAGCCAGACCGCCCGTTGCGGCGGCACCACCAGTGCTTCATGGGGTGTCTCGACCCACATCACGCCGCTCATCGCGTACAGCAACTGGCCCCACACATGTTCGTGAGGCTCGATATACAACCCACGCGGGTAAGTACGTGCCAGCGGTTGCACGGGCACATCGGTATCGCTTAAATCAGGGGGGGCGGCCTTGGCCATAGGCTAGGATCATTAGGGGACGGAAAGGCTCCATGGTAGCGAGGCGTGCGACGTGTCGCCAGTCGCTGTAACCGACTGACAATCCGACGGAATTTTTCGCGCGCCTCACGATCCTTCTATAACAACAGGGAGGAATACAGGCTTTATGAACAACGCAAAGCTTTTCGTCATTGAATACACACTTCATGGCAAGCCTAAGTCTTTCATCATCCGCCAGGACAAAATGGACAACGCAGAAGCCTGGCACTGGGCCAGTTGCGATGCCGGCGTAGGCCGGATCCCTCGTTTTGGCCGTGAGCGGGTGCAAAAGACCAGCAAACCTGTGGCGGAAAAATTCGGCGTCGAGAACGTGACCTGGCGGCCGACGAGTTGAACGTTGAACGGGAGGGTGAATATTCGAACTGAAAGTGGAGCCGCAGCGGCTCCACTTTTTTTGGATGAGCGGTCAGGGCTTAGCGCACTTGCAGCCTTTGGTGGAGCATTCTTCGCCGTGTTGGTGATGGTGGGCGCAGGCTTCACAGCAATAGTGCTTGCCGTGACGCACGATGGGGTGATCGCCCAGTTTGCAGGAGCATTTCGGGCAGTCGCAGGTACCGTCGTTCATGAGTCTGACTCCATGGTTAGGGTCGTCCGGGTGCCGCGGGTGCGCGGCACCTGAAGCAAATGACCGCCCGTTGCAGAAACCGGTTCAAACAGATGCCTGGACGGAGTTTGCTTACTATTGAGGGTAGTCGCGATGTGGCTCCCCCGTAGCAGCAGCCTCGCGGGCTCGGCAGCTGCTACAGATCGCAAAACTCTCTCAGCGACATCAATCAAATACGGAATTGCCCGACCAATTGCCCCAGGCGCTGACCGAGATCGGCCAGGCTGCGCGAGGTTTGTGCGCCGCGCTGGGTCTCGTCGGCGACGCTGTCTACCGCCACGGCGATCTGGTGCACGCTGCGGTTGATCTCTTCGGCCACGGCGGTTTGCTCTTCGGCGGCGCTGGCAATCTGCGCGTTCATCGAGTTGATGGTGCCGATCAACTGGGCCATGGCGTCCAGCGACGCCCCGGCCTCGTTGGCCTGGGCCGACGTGCCGTCGCCGGCCTCGCTGGAGCGGCGCATGGACTCGACCGCCGATTGGGTGCCGGCCTGCAAGCGGTCGATCATGCCCTGGATTTCCTGGGTGCTGATTTGCGTGCGGCTGGCCAGCGCCCGCACTTCGTCGGCGACCACCGCAAAACCACGCCCGGCCTCACCGGCGCGGGCCGCTTCAATGGCGGCGTTGAGCGCCAGCAGGTTGGTCTGCTCAGCAATCGAACGGATCACCCCGAGCACGCTGACAATCGACGACACGTCTTTCTGCAGGCTGTCGAGGGACACGCCGCTGCTGCGAATGTCGTTCACCAGTGCATGAATTTTCACGATGCTGCCGGCCACCACGCGCTTGGCGGCCTGGCCTTCTTCGTCGGTCTGCTGGGCAGCGACCGCGGCGTTTTGCGCGCTCTTGGCCACTTCCTGGGCCGCCGCCGACATTTGGTTGATCGCCGTGGCCACCTGATCGGTCTCGTGACGCTGGCGCTCCATGGCCTGATCCGAGCGTTGGGCCTGATCGGAGACCTGATTCACCAGCCCGGTCAGTTGCGAGGTCATTTCGGTGATCTGCCGCACCAGGCCGTGGATCTTGTCGACGAAACGGTTGAACGAGCCGGCCAGTTCGCCGAGTTCATCCTGGCTGGTGATGGTCAGGCGCCGGGTCAGGTCGCCCTCGCCCGCCGCGATGTCGTCGAGGTTGGCTTTCATCAGGTTCAGCGGACGCAGAATGGTATTGGCCAGCAGCATCCCGGCTGCGGCGATCACCAACAGCACCAGCACGGCAATCCCGACAATGCTCAGCACCACGCCTTGCATGCGTTCCTGGACCTTGATCTCGACCAGCGCCACTTGCGCTTCAATGCCGTCGAGGTTGACCGAGGTGCCGACCGCCATGTCCCACTTCGACAGATATTCGGTGTAGCCGAGCTTGGGCACCTGTACTTGGGTATTACCAGGCAGTGGCGAGCTGTATTGCAGGTAGTGGGTCCCGTCCTTGGCGACTTTCACCAGGTCGCGGTTAACGTAGATGCCGTTCGGGTCGCGGTTGTCCTTGAAGCTCTGGCCCACGCCTTCGGGGCTGTTGGCCTTGAACAGGCGCACGGTGTTGGAGTCGTAGCCGAAGAAGTAGCCGTCCTTGCCGTAGGTGATACTCGACAGCAACTTGATCACCTGCGCCCGCGCCGCGTCATCGCCGGGAGCGGCCGCGTCGTAGAGCGGTTTGATCGCGGTCATGGCTACGGCAACGTAGCTTTGCAGGGTTGCCTTGGCATCGCTGAGCAGGCGCTGACGGGTTTCCTCGACTTCCTTGCGGGCCTGTTCCTGCAGGATGAACAGCGTGGTCAGGCTGATGACCAGCGCAAAGAGCAACACCGGGAGGACGGCAAGGGACAGGACTTTGGCCTTCAGGCTCATGCGCATGACGTTCACTCTTTTGATTTTATTGGCGTGGTTAAAGGCTATAACGGCACGCCAGATCAAAAGTTGAACGCGGTCCCACAAGGTAGAGTGGTTACAGAACCATCGCCGCCACCCAACCGAACGCCAGCAACGGCAGGTTGTAGTGCAGGAAGGTCGGGACCACGGTGTCCCAGATGTGGTGATGCTGGCCGTCGATGTTCAGACCGGAGGTCGGGCCCAGGGTCGAGTCCGACGCCGGTGAACCGGCATCGCCCAGCGCGCCGGCAGTGCCGACGATGCACACGATGGCGATCGGGCTGAAGCCCAGTTGCACGCACAACGGCACGAAAATCGCCGCCAGAATCGGTACGGTGGAAAACGACGAGCCGATGCCCATGGTCACCAACAGGCCCACCAGCAGCATCAACAGCGCCCCGATGCCTTTGCTGTGGTCGATCCACGAGGCCGAGGACTCCACCAGTGTCTGCACATGACCGGTGGCTTTCATCACTTCAGCAAAACCGGATGCGGCGATCATGATGAAGCCGATCATCGCCATCATCTTCATGCCTTCGGTGAACAGGTCGTCGGTTTCACGCCACTTGACGATGCCCGACGCCGAAAAGATCAGGAAGCCCACCAGCGCCCCGATAATCATCGAGTCCAGCAACAGCTGAATAATGAACGCCACGACAATCGCCAGACCGGCGACCATCAGGCTCAAGGGGTTGTACTGCACCGCGACCTGTTCGACTTGCTCGATCTTTTCCAGGTCGTAAACGCGCTTCTTGCGGTAGCTGATGAAGGCTGCCGCGAGGCCAAACACCATGCCCAGCGCCGGAATGCCCATGGCATGGGTGACGTTGATGCCGCTGATGTCCACCCCGCTACGGGCGACGTTGGCCAACAGGATTTCATTGAGGAAGATGTTGCCGAAGCCCACCGGCAGGAACATGTACGGCGTGATCAGCCCGAAGGTCATCACGCAGGCGATCAACCGCCGGTCCAGTTGCAGTTTGGTCAGCACATATAAAAGAGGCGGTACCAGCAACGGGATAAACGCGATATGAATCGGCAAAATGTTCTGCGAGGCGATGGCCACCACCCAGAGCAGGCCGATCAGCAGCCATTTGACATTGCCGCCGCCGTTGGTGTGCTGGCGATCGACCATGGCCAGGGCTTTGTCCGCCAGGGCGTGGGCCAGGCCGGACTTGGCGATGGCCACGGCGAACGCGCCGAGCAAGGCGTAGGACAACGCCACTGTCGCCCCGCCGCCCAGGCCGCTGTTGAAGGCTTTGAGGGTCGCATCGATCCCCAGGCCACCGGTCAAACCACCGACCAGCGCACCCACAATCAGCGCGATTACCACATGCACGCGGGACAGGCTGAGTATCAGCATGATGCCGACCGCGGCAATTACTGCATTAATCATCGTTACCTCAAGGCAAGCGGAAAGAGTCCGTCCGGCAGTGCGCACAAGCGCCGCCAGCGGATTGAAGAGAGGGTTTTATTAGAGGGCGCGCACTGTGCCGCAGCATCGTCCCCTTGTCAAAGCGAACGGCTATTGCCGATATTTAACGGATTGCGCTCCCACAGGGTTATGGGTTGGCTTCCGCTCTGTGTCAGCGTTTGGGCAGTTCGATCATCACTTTCAAGCCGCCCCACTCGCTTTCCTCCAGCCTCAACACCCCGCCCCACGTGTCGACGATGTCGCGCACGATGCCCAATCCCAATCCATGCCCATCGGTCTGTTCATCAAGCCGTGTACCGCGGCTGAACACCTGGTCACGCTGGTCTTCGGGAATCCCCGGCCCATCGTCTTCCACGCTCAACTGAAAACTTTCAGCCGTTTCAACCACGCTTAACCGAACCTCGGCATCCGCCCATTTGCAGGCGTTGTCCAGCAGGTTGCCCAGCAACTCCAGCAGATCTTCGCGATCCCACGGCAGTTGCAAACCGGCCGGTGCGCGGTAGCTCAGGTCGAGGTGTTCACCGTGAATCATGTTCAGCGTGGCCAGCAACCCCGGCAGCTCGGCATCGCAATCAAACAACGCCCCCGGCAGTGCATCGCCGGACAACCGGGCGCGGTTGAGTTCGCGATTGAGTCGCTGCTGGACCTGCTCCAGTTGCGCTTGAATCACCTTGCGCAGCTGCGGGTGCGCATCGAGCTTCTCGCTGGAAGCCAGGCTCAACAACACCGCCAACGGGGTTTTCAACGCATGCCCCAAGTTGCCCAAGGCATTGCGCGAGCGCTTGAGGCTATCTTCGGTGTGGGCCAGCAAATGGTTGATCTGCGCCACCAGCGGTTCCAGCTCCACCGGCACGGCTTCGTCGAGTTGCGAACGCTGGCCCTGCTGCAACTGGGCGATTTGCTCGCGGGCCTTTTCCAGCGGGCGCAAGGCGCGGCGCACGGTGATCCGCTGCAACAGCAAAATCAGCAACAGCCCCGCCAGCCCCAACCCGAGACCGACTTGTTGCATGCGACAGAAACTCTCGCGCACCGGCGTGTAGTCCTGGGCGACACTGATGGAAATCGCCTGGCCCAGCCGCCGGTAGTCCGAACGCAGCACCAGCAACTGTTGCCCTTCCGGCCCCAGTTGCAGGTTGCTGTTCAGGCCCGGGTGTTCGAGCCGCGGCAGGTCCTGATCCCATAACGAGCGGGAGCGCCAATGGCTGTCGGCAAAGTCGATACGAAAATAGTGCCCGGAAAACGGGCGCTGATAGGCCGGCGACAGATGGCGCTCATCCAGCTGCAACCCCTGCGGGCCACGCACCAGCGCCACCAGCAGGTTTTCACTGTCGTTGCGCAACCCGGCTTCGAGGTAGCGCTGCAAACCCATTTCGAACAGCCACAGGCTGGTTTGCGCCAGCACCAGGCCGACGATCACCATCACGCTGATCAGGCCCAGGCTCAAGCGACGCTGGATCGACCTCACTGGGCTTGCCCGCCGAACAGGTAACCCTGACCGCGACGGGTTTCGATCACGCTGCGGCCGAGCTTGCGGCGCAGGTGGTTGACGTGGACTTCTAGTACGTTGGAGTCACGCTCGGTTTCACCGTCGTAGAGGTGTTCGGCGAGATGGCTTTTGGAAAGGATCTGTTCGGGGTGCAGCATGAAATAGCGCAGCAGGCGAAATTCGGCGGCGGTGAGCTGGATGTCGGCGCCGTCGCGGGTCACGCACTGGCGACCTTCATCCAGGTGCAGCCCGGCGGCCTTGAGTGTCGGCTGATTGGCCTGGCCGTGGGAGCGGCGCAACAAGGCCTGAATGCGCAGGTGCAGTTCTTCCGGGTGGAAGGGTTTGCTCAGGTAATCGTCGGCGCCGGCCTTGAGGCCTTCGATCCGCTCGGCCCAGGAACCGCGTGCGGTGAGAATCAGCACCGGCGTGGCCAGGCCACCGGCCCGCCACTGCGCCAGCACCTCAAGCCCCGGCAAACCCGGCAGGCCGAGGTCGAGGATGATCAGGTCATAAGGCTCGCTGCTGCCCTGATACACCGCATCGCGGCCGTCGGCCAGCCAGTCCACGGCGTAACCCTGCCGGTTGAGGCCGGCCATCAATTCGTCGGCCAGCGGCACATGGTCTTCCACCAGGAGCAAACGCATCGATCAATCTTCCTTGTCTTTCAGCACGTGGCCGGTGGTGGCATCGACGTCCAGCTCGCGCACCACGCCTTCGGCGGTCAGCAGCTCGACTTCATAAACATAGACGTCGTGTTTTTCTTCAAGCTCGGCTTCCAGCAACTTGGCCCCGGGATAGCGGTCCAGCGCTTGCTGCAAGAGCTGCTCCAGCGGCAGGATCACGCCCTGTTGGCGCAGGCGCAGGGCTTCGTCCTGATCCAGGTCGCGGGCCACGGCCACCGAGCAAAAAGCCAGAAGCACCAGCGCCATGCTTGAAAATGAAAGCACCTTCATTACGTATCCTGATGATCCCTGAGAACCTGCCCGCTGACCGCATCCAATTCCATATCCCACTCAATGCCTTGCGGGTCGCGCAGTTCCATCTGGTATTTGTACTTGCCGTACTCTTCTTCGAGCTCGGTGCCGGTGATGGTCGAGCCGGGGTGTTTGGCCAGAGCGGTGGCGTTGAGCTTCTCGAAAGACACAATGGTATCAGCGTCGTGCAGTCTCAGGGTTTCGTCGGGGCCCAGGTCGCGGGCATGAGCGAGGCTGGCGGTCAGGCAGATGAGGGACGCGGTGAACAGGGCAGTCAGGATTCTCATGGGGTGGCTCCGTATTTTCTTATGTGTTGCCGACGGCGCGACCTTAGCGATTCGAACTTAACTGAAACTGAATTGCCATCATTGGGAATAGCTTACGCATAACCCGTAGGAGCTGCCGAAGGCCGCGATCTTTTGATTTGGATTTTTTGCGTGCATGACGCAGCCAAAGATCAAAGCATCGCAGCCTTCGGCAGCTCCTGCATTGATCGGGGACAATCGCAGCCCAAGAGGTGCTTATAATCCCTGCTTGCCAGACATCGAGACCGGTATGACCGCTATCCACATCAAGTTCCCTTCCCTGACCCTCAAGGCCGGCCCGCGTGCTCTGGCGCGCATCCGTGCCAACGGCTTGAACGCTGCCGATGTGGGCACGTTGCCGGGCGCCGCCGGTGGCCCGAAAGCGCTGGGGATTCAGGGTCTGGACCTGGCGCTGTTTGGCGAATGGCTGCCGGCGGCGCCCCGGGAGCGTTCGCTGATCGGCGCCTCGGTGGGTTCCTGGCGGTTCGCCAGCGCCTGCCTGCCGGATGCCGCCGAAGGCATCCGCCGCCTTGGTCATCTGTACACCGAGCAGAACTTCGCCAAAGGCGTGACCATGGCGCAGATCAGCCAGAGCTCCCGACGCATGCTCGATGACTTGCTCGACGGCCGCGATGCTTCGATTCTGGATAACGCCCACTACCGCCTGAACATCATGGTGGTCAAAAGCCACGGCCTGTTGGCGGACGATCATCGCGGCCGGTTGGGGCTGGGCCTGTCGTCGGTGATCGCCGACAACCTGCGCGGTCGCGCACGGCTGCCGCGGCATTTCGAGCGGCTGATCATCCACGACCCGCGCCTGGCGCCACCGGTCAACACGCTGAACGACTTCCCGTCGCGCTTCATCTCACTGAATGCCGGCAACCTGCGCCAGGCCCTGCTGGCCTCGGGTTCGATCCCGATGGTCATGCAAGGCGTACGCGACTTGCCGGGGGCCGGCGCGGGGACGTTCCGCGATGGTGGTCTGCTGGACTATCACCTCGACCTGCCCTACAGCGGCAACGACATCGTGCTGTATCCGCACTTCACCGACCGGGTGATCCCCGGCTGGTTCGACAAGACGCTGCCATGGCGCCGCGCCTGCCCTGAGCGCTTGCAGGATGTTCTGCTACTGGCCCCGTCGAAGGAATACCTGGCACGCCTGCCCTACGGCAAGCTGCCGGACCGCAACGACTTCAAGCGCTTCATGGGCGATGCCCCGAGCCGACAGAAGTATTGGCGCGCAACGATGGATGAAAGCCGTCGCCTGGGCGATGAATTCCTTGAACTGACCGCCAACGGTCGCCTCGGCGAGCGCTTGCTGACCCTTTAGTCAGTGTTTTGCCCGGAGCTCTGGTAAACTCGCCACCTGCCCACATCGCCGCGGCGATCGCCACCTGAAAGAGCTGAACATCACTGTGGAAATATTCAAAGAGTTTACCTTCGAATCCGCCCATCGCCTGCCCCACGTACCGGACGGCCACAAGTGCGGCCGCCTTCACGGTCATTCGTTCAAAGTGGCGATTCACCTGAGCGGCGACCTCGATCCGCACACCGGCTGGATCCGCGATTTCTCGGAAATCAAAGAGATCTTCAAGCCGCTCTACGAGCGCCTCGATCACAATTACCTGAACGACATTCCCGGCCTGGAAAACCCGACCAGCGAAGTGCTGGCCAAGTGGATCTGGAATGAGTTGAAGCCGTTGTTGCCGGAACTCAGCGCGATCCGCATCCACGAGACCTGCACCAGCGGTTGCATCTATCGCGGCGAGTAAACGTAAATCCCACAAGGAGAATGCGTTTCGTCAGTGATATGAAAAACAGCCTTCAATGGCTGTTTTTTTATGCCTATGCTTTTGGGCTCGCACACGCCAAGAGGACGCACCCATGACTGACTGGCCGCTGGCTCAGACCTATCGTTTCAACGGGCACTCCGTTCGCTACGCCGTGCGTGGCGACGGCCCGCCGCTGGTGTTCGTGCATGGCACGCCCTTCTCTTCTCATGTGTGGCACCGGATCGCGCCGCACTTCATCACCTCGCACCGGGTGTATTACTTCGATTTGCTGGGTTACGGGCAGTCCGCACAGCCGGACGGCGATGTGTCGCTGGGCGTACAGAACCAACTGTTGGCGCAATTGCTGGAGCACTGGGGCCTGGAACGGCCAGACGTGGTAGCCCACGATTTCGGCGGCGCCACTGTGTTGCGCGCGCATCTGCTCAATGGCAAGGATTACCGCAGCCTGACGCTGATTGACCCGGTGGCGCTGTCGCCCTGGGGTTCGCCGTTCGTGCAGCATGTGCGTCAGCATGAAGCGGCGTTCAGCGGGCTGCCTGATTACATTCAACGGGCGATTGTGCCGACCTATATTCGTGGCGCGATCAAGCGCGAGATTTCCGATCAGGAGCTGGCGCCTTACGTGCAGCCCTGGCTGGGTGATTCGGGGCAAGCGGCGTTCTATCGGCAGATCGCGCAGATGGATGAGCGTTATACCCGCGAGATCGAAACGCTGTACCCGACGATTCGCTGCCCGGTGCAGATTCTCTGGGGGGAAGACGATCAGTGGATTCCCATTGAACGCGGGCGGGCGTTGCATCAGATGATTGCGGGGTCGCAGTTTCATCCCGTTGCGAATGCCGGGCATCTGGTGCAGGAGGATGCACCGGAGGCGATCATGGCGGCGATATTGCGGTTTTTGCCGTTGGCACAGAACGCCTGATCGACGGAGCCCCCTCGCCACAGGACTTTGTGACTACCTGATTGCTGCGTTCCAATTTGAACCACTGCCGCACTGCTTTCGTGCCCCTCTTCAGGCTAAATCCGCCGGCTCGGCTATAAAGAACAACACCCTCGCGCCATTGGCACGAGCACTGCAACACCCTCGCGTCCTCCATCCAGCAAGGAATGCCACATGACGCAGAACGATCCGGGCAACGATTACCCTTTAAGCGAAGTCCCGATGCATGCCCGCAAGGGGCTCGCCTCCACAGCCATGGTGCTGCTGGGTTTTACCTTCTTCACGGCGACCATGTTTGCCGGCGGCAAGCTGGGGGTGGCGTTCAGTTTCAGCGAGATGCTGGCGGTGATCATCGCCGGCAATCTGCTGTTGGGAATCTACGCAGCCGGGCTTGGCTACATCGCCTTCAAAAGCGGCCTCAATTCGGTGTTGATGGGCCGTTTCTGCTTCGGCGAAGTGGGCAGCAAGCTCAGCGACCTGATCCTCGGCTTCACCCAGATCGGCTGGTATGCCTGGGGCACCGCGACCGCAGCCGTCGTACTCGGCAAATATTTCGAACTGAATGAAAGCACCGTTCTGGGGCTGATGGTGCTGTTCGGCCTGGGCTTTTGCGCCACGGCGTACATCGGCTATCGAGGGCTGGAGATTCTGTCGTACATCGCCGTACCCGCCATGATGTTGCTGCTGACGCTGTCGATGTGGGTCGCGACGGTGAAGGTCGGCGGGCTCGAGGGTTTGCTCGCCGTGGTGCCGACGGCAACACTGGACTGGTCGACCGCGATTACCCTGGTGTTCGGCACCTTCGTCAGTGGCGCGACCCAGGCGACCAACTGGACACGTTTCTCCCGTTCGGCGCGAGTCGCGGTGCTGGCGAGCCTGATCGGCTTTTTCATCGGCAACGGCCTGATGGTGTTGATCGGTGCCTATGGCGCGATCGTCTATCAGCAACCGGACGTAGTCGAAGTGCTGTTGCTGCAAGGCTTCGCCATGGCCGCGATGGCGATGTTGCTGCTCAACATCTGGAGCACCCAGGACAACACGATCTACAACTTCGCCGTCGCCGGCTGCAATCTGTTGCGCACCGGCCGGCGCAAAACCGTGACCCTGGCCGGCGCGGTGATCGGCACGCTGCTGGCGCTGCTGGGCATGTACGACATGCTGGTGCCTTACCTGATTCTGCTGGGCACGGTGATTCCGCCGATTGGCGGGGTGATCATGGCGGACTTTTTCTTCCGTTACCGTGGGCAATATCCACGCCTGGCCGATGCCCGGTTGCCGGCGTTCAACTGGCCTGGCCTGAGCGCTTATGCGGTCGGCACCGTCGCAGCATTCAGCTCGCCGTGGATCGCGCCGCTGGTAGGGATTGCCACTGCCGCGCTAACGTATGTGTTATTGACCGGCGTACTGGGTGCCCGTACCGCCGAAGCACCACTACAAGATCTCTAAAAGGACTCGCCTGATGCACATCATCAACGCCCGCCTGCGCAACCAAGAAGGCCTGCATGAGTTGCACCTGGAAAACGGCCTGATTCACAGCATCGCCCGGCAAACCGAAGCCCCGTCACTGGGGCCGAATGACCTGGACGCCGGCGGTAATCTGGTGGTGCCGCCCTTCGTCGAACCGCACATTCACCTCGATGCCACCCTGACTGCCGGCGAACCGCGCTGGAACATGAGCGGTACGCTGTTCGAAGGTATCGAGTGCTGGGGCGAGCGCAAGGCCACCATCACTCAGGAAGACACCAAGACCCGCGCCAAAAAAACCATCCAGACCCTCGCCGCCCACGGCATTCAGCACGTGCGCACCCACGTCGATGTCACCGACCCGGAACTGATCGCGCTCAAGGCGATGCTCGAAGTCCGCGAGGAAAGCCACCACCTGATCGACTTGCAAATCGTCGCGTTCCCCCAGGAAGGCATCGAGTCGTACCGCAACGGGCGCGAGCTGATGGAAGAAGCGATCCGCCTGGGCGCCGATGTGGTCGGCGGCATTCCGCATTTCGAATACACCCGGGACCAGGGCGTAAGCTCGGTGAAGTTCCTGATGGACCTGGCCGAACGCACGGGCTGTCTGGTGGACGTGCATTGCGACGAAACCGACGACCCGCACTCACGCTTCCTTGAAGTGCTGGCCGAAGAGGCCCGCAGCCGCGACATGGGTTCGCGCGTCACCGCCAGCCACACCACGGCGATGGGCTCCTACGACAACGCTTACTGCGCGAAACTGTTTCGCTTGCTCGGGCACTCGGGGATCAGTTTTGTTTCTTGCCCCACCGAAAGCATTCACCTGCAAGGCCGCTTCGACAACTTCCCGAAACGCCGTGGCGTGACTCGCGTGAATGAGTTGCTCGAAGCGGGGATGAACGTGTGTTTCGGTCAGGACTCGATCGTCGACCCGTGGTATCCGCTGGGCAATGGCAACATCCTGCGGGTGCTCGAGGCCGGTTTGCACATCTGCCACATGCTCGGTTATCGCAATTTGCAGAGTGCGCTGGACCTGGTCACGGACAACAGTGCCAAGGCGATGAACCTGGGCGATCGCTATGGTCTGGAACGGGGCCGGCCGGCGAATCTGCTGATCCTGTCGGCGGACAGCGATTACGAAGTGATCCGCAGCCAGGGTCTGCCGCTGTATTCGATTCGCGGGGGCAAGGTGTTGATGAAGCGGCAGATGCCGGTGGTTGAGTGGGCGGATCGGCTCTGAATCTTCGCTGACCGTTCGGGCGTCATCGCGAGCAGGCTCGCGATGACGGTCTCAAAATCACCCCATCAACCGCGCCGTCCCAAACAACCTGACCCGACTCAATTCGCCCTCCCGTTCTTCCAGCAGAATCGGCGCCGTGCCGCCGGGCATGACCACTTTCACTTCCCCCGCCGCCACCCAACCCACTCGCCACGCCGCGCACGCCACCGCACTGGCGCTGGTGCCCGACGACGCCGTCGGCCCTTCACCACGCTCGAACACCCGCGCAACGATTCGCCCTTCGGATTCAAGCATCGCCCATTGCAGGTTCACCCCGGCCGCACACGGCTGCCCTGCCCCGGTCGGCGTGGCGTAAGCGATGCGGGTCAACCCTCCAGACAACTCCGGCTCGCGCATTTGCGCGTTGCTCGGCAACGCATCGGCGCCTGTCACTAACGTCACACAATGGGGGTTACCGATGCGCACGAACTGGCTGCGGTTCCAGGCAGGGTCGAGCGTCGACAATGGCCGCACGTGACTGACATCACGCCCGTCCAACACGACGGCTTCGACCCCTTGCGCACCCACCGCTTCAGGCCCGAACGAAGGCTGCCCCAAGTCCAGCCAGAACCCTTGCACGCCATCGATTTCGGCGGGGCTCACCGAAGTCGCCACTGGCGAGAGCGCATCGCGCTTGTCGTGATGAACCCTGAGCAGGCAAGCCTCCTCCCTCGGCATCAGCCCTTGTTCACTCAGGGCCTGGGAAAAAATCGTCAGGCCATTGCCACTGCGCTCGGCCAGGCTGCCGTCGGTGTTGACGATCAGCAGGTCAAACGGCGGCGAAGATTGAAACGGCCCCACCAGCAAGCCATCGCAACGATGCGCCTTGCTGCCGGGCGGTTGTGTCCCGGGAGCCCAGCCGCAGAATGCCTCGATGGCCGACAACGCCCAGGCCTCACGGGTTTGCGCCGCCTGGCTGGCCTGTTCAGGCAGCTCGATACCGCTATCGCGCAGGGCGTCAGGCGCCACCACCGCGTAAATATTGCCTCGAGCATCGTACATCCGCGTCATGGCGCCCCCCCTATGAACAATTGATGCGTCGACAATATCGCGAAACAACGGCTGGCTGTGCAAGGATGTCACTCTGCGTGACTGCTGCCCCCGCCTGAACGTGGTGATCGAACCCTTTGCGGTTGTTCACTGTCCTTTGGGACGCGACGTTTTTTGCCAAGGATCGATATGACCAACCTCAACACCCAAGCCACCTTCGTCCCCGGACGTCTGGAACAGATGTCCACGCGCATCGCCTTCTTCATCGCCGGTTTCGGCATCGCGGCCTGGGCGCCGCTGGTGCCTTATGCCAAGGCGCGGGCTGGACTGGATGAAGGCACCCTCGGGCTGTTGCTGTTGTGTCTGGGGGTGGGTTCGATTCTGGCGATGCCCATGGCCGGGATTCTGGCGACGCGTTTCGGCTGCCGTCGGGTGTTGAGCGGCGGCACCTTGTTGATCTGCGCGGCGCTGCCGCTGTTGGCGACGGTATCCTCGATTCCGGCGTTGATCGCGGCATTGTTCATGTTCGGCGCCGGCCTGGGCACGGTGGATTCGACGGTGAACCTGCAAGCGGTGATCGTCGAGCGGGCCAGCGGCAAGACCATGATGTCGGGTTTTCATGGGCTGTTCAGCCTCGGCGGGATCGTCGGCGCGGCGGGTGTCAGCGGCCTGCTCGGTCTGGGTTTTTCGCCGCTGGGGGCGATGTGCGTGGTGATCGTGGTGCTGGTGCTGGCATTGCTTAAAGCCGCGCCGCACCTGTTGCCTTACGGCAGTGAAAGCTCCGGCCCGGCATTTGCCGTGCCCCATGGCATCGTGCTGTTTATCGGCGGGATGTGCTTCATCGTATTCCTGGCTGAAGGCGCGGCACTCGACTGGAGCGCGGTGTTCCTGGCGCAGGAACGCGGGATCGACACCGCGTATGCCGGGCTGGGTTATGCGGCATTTGCGCTGACCATGACCGCCGGGCGATTGACCGGTGACGCGATTGTCCGGCACCTGGGCGCCACGCGGGTGATTCTGTTCGGCGGACTGATGGCTGCGGCAGGATTGTTTCTGGCGACCTTCGCACCGGGATGGCAAGCCGCGCTGCTCGGTTATGCGCTGCTCGGTGCCGGTTGTTCGAACATCGTGCCAGTGCTGTACACCGCCGTGGGCAAGCAGACGGTGATGCCGCAAAGCATCGCGGTGCCGGCCATCACGACCCTGGGTTATGCCGGGATTCTGGCGGGACCGGCGGTGATCGGTTTTGTGGCTCATGGCAGCAGCCTGAGCTTCGCGTTCGGTCTAATGGCGGTGCTGCTGGTGGCGGTGGCGATTGGTGGGAAAGTGCTGAAGGTCTAACGCTCAGCAGCACGAAAAACGACAGGAGGTCGTATTTTTCGCCGCTTTACTATCAGTTCTGACAGTAGACACGTTTTGGCTGAGCATCGACCATGAGTTGAATATCCCAGGCGGGTGAGCTCCTCATGAACACGTTCAACCTCAAGGTTCTGCTGGTTTTGTTGCTGCTGATGGGCGCGAACGGTTGCAGCAAATCGCCGCTTGCCCAACATGACTGGGGCGAGGGTATTGAAAATTTCGCACCGGCACGTCTCTTGTCCAATGCCGACGGGCGATACAACCATTGGCAGTCCATCGCCAGGGTCAAGGTTGATGAAGGCCGGATCTGCAGCGGCAGCCTGATCGATACCCGTGGAGCAAACGATGATCGCAGCGGCCCAGCGTATTTGCTCACCTCAGGTCATTGTGCAAAAGGTAATGTCGGTCGATTTATCGTGAACGAGCCTGCGTCCGGACAGGCTACCTTCAATTTTTTCCGGGACACGACGCCACAACAAAAAAACTATCCCATCACCAGAATCGCCTGGAGCACCCTGCGTGGCCAGGACATTGCGCTGCTGGTACTCGATCGCACCCTCGGCCAAGTGATGAACGATGGCATCCAGCCCTTGAAAGTTGCGAGCCATGCCCTGACCGAAGGCACCGATACGCTGGTGGTTGGCGCCGCTGTCGATGATTTTATCCAGCGTTCGGCATGTCCGCAGGAACACCGCGCAGGAATTCTCGAAGCCGGGTGGGTTTGGGTGGATCAAATCAGCAATCGATGCCTGGGGGTCATCAATGGAATCTCTGGCTCTCCACTCCTGAATCGTTACACCAACGAAATCGTCGCGGTGATTGGCACCACCACGCGCGACAGCGGGCGATCGCGATGCAGTATCAGCGCACCTTGCGAAGTCATCGAAGGCATGCCCAATAAAGCGCAAGACACCAATTACGCGACGCCCGCCAATGGCCTGGATACCTGTTTTAGAGGGGGGCGCTTCGTTGGGGACCGCCAGCCCTGTGTACTGGGGCCCGTGTCGGAATTCGGCTCGAAGTATGGCGATCACTTCCTCAAACAGCCCCGAGATGAACAAGGGAACTACCTGCCGTTGTTGTGGGAGCATCGTTTTTCGAGCAACCAACCCTTCTTTCGCTTCAAGTACACGCGCACTGCCGAAAATTGTGCGGATATCAGAGATTACAGTGAGGTGCGTACCACTGACTCAGGCGGCGAGAGCGAGTTACGCTATGAACTGCGCCAAGGACCAGGGCTGTATTTCTTGTGCGTGATGGGGCAAAACCATCAGGCGGGACCACCCGGAAAATGGGATGCGCGAAACGCCAGGATTTTTTGGCGGTGGGTATTGGCAGAACCCGCTCAAATGGCGCCAGTATTCAACATCACGAATAGAGGAGAGGGCGTCTATTCTGTAGCGCCTTCTCAGGTCACGCCCGATCTGGATGTAGCAGGGCATCAATACAAGATCGGTACATCGGCCACGATTGATTGCCAACAAGCTGAGGGATACAAGCAGGTCAGGCCGCCACTGCTGGATTTTGAAGTGGACACGAGCGACGGCGAGAAAAAAATCTGCCTCAAGACCGTGGACATGGCAGGCAATCCTTCGCCTGTCATCGACTTCCGACTGCCAGACGCCGCCCCGTAAGCCTGTGTCGACACCTATCAGAAGCTGATCGGCAACCCCGAATTGCCGACCAGTCACTCATCAGAATCCGACGCTGGCCTGCACAAAGAACGTGCGTGGCGCGCCGACGTACATCCCCGAGTTGTTGTCGCTGGAACGGGTGAAATACTGCTTGTCGAAGATGTTTTTCACCCCGGCGCCGACTTTCAGGTTCGACAACTGCGAACCGAAGTCATAACCACCGCGCACGTTCCAGGTCACGTAACCCGGGATGTCACCGTACTGCCCGTCTGCGGAACCTTCGGTGATGTAGTTGCCGCTGAAGCTGCCATCGGCATTCACTCCGGTCCCCGGTGAACGCTGCCTGGACTGGGCAAAGGCATCGAGGTTGTAGGTCCAGCGGTTGATGTCGTAACGCAGCCCGGCGGTGGCCACCTGACGCGAGTAGAACGGCAGATCACGGCCCTTGAAGCCCGGGATCTCGCCTTCATACGTGGCGCGGGTGTAGGTGAAACCGGCGTTGGCGGTCAGGCCATCGAGCATCGGGTTGAGCGCCGACAGGTCGTAATGCACCGACGCTTCAAGGCCCTGGTGCTTGGTCGCGCCGAGGTTGGTCCAGCCCACGTCGTTGCTGATGTATTGCAGTTCGTCATCGAAGTCGATGTAGAACAGCGTCACTTCCCCGCCCCACACGTCATCGTTGTAGCGCGTACCGAGCTCGTAGGTCTTGGCTTTTTCCGGGCTCAAGCCATTGGCGGTGTTGTCACCCGAGCCACCCTGGCCGAGCTGGAAATATTGCAGGCTGCCGAACGAGGTTTCGTAGTTGGCGAACAGTTTCCAGGCCTCGGACAAGTGATACATCACGCTCAAGGCCGGCAGCGGTTCGTTGCTGTCGATGCTGCGGCGTTTTTCCTGCACGCGTTTGCCGGCGGTGTCGAGCACCGGCCTGTCGTGCCATTCGGTGCTGATGCTTTCAAAACGGATGCCGGGGGTCACGGTCCAGTTGCCGACGTCAATCTTGTCATCGATGTAAACGGCGTGGGCCTCGGTGCCACCGGTGCGGTCCTGGAACACATGGCCATCGGACGTTTTGGTAACCACCGGCTGATTGTTCACCAGCGCCAGACGGCTCGACTCTTCGTGCATGCCTTCTTTCAGGTAGCGATAACCGACGCTGGCTTCCTGCGTGGTCGGGCCCAGGTCGAACACATGGGACACCCGCGGTTCGATGCCGAAGGTGTAGTACGTGCGCGGGTAGGAGCTGAGGGTTTTCTGGTCACGCGCGGCGATGGTGCTGCCACGGAAGCTGTCGGAATAGTAGGTCAGCACTTCGGCCTGGGTCCGGTCATCGATCTGTCGCGCCCATTTGAACGACACGTCCTTGCGGCGGCCGCTGAAGTTGTCGTGGTCGCGGTCGGACTGGAACGGATCGGCGTCGTACTGCTTCTGCGTCAGGCCGCCGGGCATGTCGGCGGTGGCGTCGTAGTAATGGAAGTTGAGGCTGAAATCGTCCTGATCGGTGGGCGCCCAGTGAGTCTTGAGGATCACGTCGTCGATGTCATTGCCGTTGTTGCTTTTGCGATAACCGTTGCCGTTCACCCCGGAATACAACAGCGCCACGCCCATGCCGTTATCGGCGGTGCCGCCGAGAAACGCGGTGTCGATGTGTTTCCAGCCACCACGCTGGGTGGTTTCCAGGGTGGTGCCGATTTCACCGGTGGCTTTCTCCGGGATCGCGCGGGTGACGAAGTTGATCACGCCACCGACGTTCTGCGGCCCGTAACGCACGGAACCGGCGCCGCGCACCACGTCGATGCTGTCGAGGTTGCCGGAGGAAATCGGCGCCATCGACAGCTGTGGCTGGCCGTAAGGGGCGAAGGCAGCCGGCACACCGTCGATCAGTACGGTGGAGCGTGGCGACAGGCGCGAAGTCAGGCCGCGCACACCGACGTTCAGGGAGATGTCGCTGCCGCCAGTGCCGTTGGCGTCCTGCACTTGCACGCCGGGAACACGCCGCAATACGTCGCCGACATTCATGGCGCCCTGCTCGACCATCGCTTCACGGCGGATCACCGTGCGCGCGCCGGGATGGTTTTGCACCACGGCGGCATCGGCGTCACCGAGCCAGTCACCCACCACCTTGATGTCGGTCACGCCCAGTTCCAGCGGGCCATTTGAGGCGGAAGTCGGTGCCGGCATCAGCGTGACCGAACCCTCATCGATCTGGTATTGCAGACCGCTGCCTTGCAGCAATTGGCGCAAGGCCTGTTCCGGCGAGAGGTTGCCGTCCACTGCCGGAGCCTGTTTGCCGGCCACCAGTTCCGGGCTGAAAAAAACCTGCAGCGAGGTTTGCTGGCCCAGCTGACTCAAGGCCTGGCCCAATGGCTGCGCCTGAATATGAATGGCATCGGCGGCGAATGCCTGAGGCAGCGCCGAGCTGACCGCCAGGGCGAGCGCGAGGGGCAGCCAGGATGACTTGTTATTTTTAGCGGTGGTTTTCTTCACGTCGAACGTTGTCCTGTGGATCGCAAGAGTGTGCGTCTGTTAATGCAAACCAGTTGCAGTTGGACAAGAAGACGAAGAACTCGAAAAAAACCTGAATCTATCGGGAAATTATTTCCTGGCTGCCGTCATCAAGGGGGCGGATGGCCACCGGCAGAATGCTCGGCAAGGCCTTGAGCAGCGCATCAGTGTCGTCGGATTTGAACACACTGGTCAGGCGCAGGTTGCCCACGTTGGCGCTGCCGACTGTCAGCGGTTTCTCCCGATAACGCGACACTTCTTCGGCCACTTCGCTGAGGCTGGCGTTGTTGAACACCAGTTTGCCGCTGCGCCATGCGGTCAGTTCCGCAGGGTTGACCATATAGGCGGTGGCCACCTTGCCCTGGGCATTGATGCGAGTGCCGAAGCCGGCGGTGAGGCTGACGAAATCATCGCCGCCCCCTTGAACCCTGACCGTGCCCTGCTCCACCGCGACCCTGGTTTCGGCGCTGTCGCGGCGCACATCGAACCGGGTGCCGGTGACCGTGACCTTGCCGCTGCCCGCCTCGACCACAAACGGTCGACTGCTGTCGTGCTCGACGCTGAACATCGCCTCGCCTTGCATCAACTCGATGCCGCGACGGTCCTTTTCATAGCGCACCTGTACCCGGCTGCGGCTGTTCAGATCAATCACCGAACCGTCCGGCAACGCCACATGACGACGCTCGCCAAGGGCCGTGGAATATTCAGCCGTGTAGGTCGCCGGAGGGTTCAAGCCGCTGAACAGCCCCAGACCGAGCGCCACCGCCAACACGCTGGCGGCCACCGCGTAACGCACCAGCGGACGACGTTTACTGCGCACCGCCGGGGTTTCACACAAGGCGTGCAGACGCTTGGCCGGCAGCCGATCGGCCGCCACCCACAGGTTCTGGAGTATCTGATATTCGTTGCGATGCTGAGGGTGTTCGTCCAGCCAGATCTCGAAGCGGCGCTGCTCTTCGGCGCTGACGGCAGGTTCCTGCAAACGCACAAACCACCGCGCCGCGTCGTCGCGAACCGTTGTTTGCCCGCACGCACAATCACGAGTATCCATCATGGAAAGTCCTGCTTGGCTGGGGATGAGAAGCCGGCGATCTGTTCGGGACGACGCAACATCATGGCTGTGCCCCGTCCAGACGATCACGCAGATGCCGCAGGGTGCGGATCATATACTTTTCCACCATGTTCCTGGACAGCCCCAGGCGCTCGGCGATTTCGGCCTGGGTCAGGCCTTCGATCTTCTGCCAGACGAACACCTTGCGGCAGTTGAGCGGCAACTCGGTGAGCGCCCGCTCGATGGAATCCGCCAACTGGATCGCGTGCATGAAATGCTCCGGGTCGCCGGACGACGACACACTGTGATCGATCGCCTCCGACTCCATGGCGCCCCGCCGATCCTCACGCCGATAACCGTCCACCGCGATGTTGCGCGCGGTCTGGTGCAAATACGCCCGAGGTTGCTGCACCGCCGCCGAATCGGACTCGAGCACCCGCACGAAGGTGTCATGGGCCAGGTCCTCGGCCTGCTGACGATTTCTCAGACGACGGGTCCAGGTGCCGATCAACTCTTCGTAATGCTCGAAAAAGCCAGGTCTGCGGGGCAGCTTGGGGGTCATTGCGGCGTGCTGTAGGGATGAGGTGCGAATAGTAATGCTTCCTATTAACCAGAGGCAATGGATTCCACTTGGGAGCACCAGACGACCGGTAGCCAAAACCCGTTGCCACAAAATATTACCTACGTCATATTACACCCATAATAACGCCTCGTTTCCCACAGGTATTTCTCCATGACCAGCATGCCCAGCCTTGAACCCGACCTTGCCGTCGCAGCGACCCCACCCAAGCCTCCCCTGCTGAAACGGCTGGTGCTGCTGACGGCAGCCATCGCAGCCCTGGTGTTCATCGGGCTGTACGCGAACCATTGGTGGACTGCCGGGCGCTTCATCGAAGAAACCGACGATGCCTACATTGGTGGCGACGTCACGGTGATCGGCCCGAAAGTCGCCGGCTATATCGAAGAAGTGCTGGTGACCGACAACCAGAAGGTCAAGGCCGGCGATGTGCTGATCCGGATCGACGCCCGTGACTATCGCGCCAACCTGGCCAAGGCCGAAGGCGCGGTGGCCGCTGAAGAAGCGTTGCTCGCCAACCTCGACGCCACCGAACAACTGCAACACGCGGTGATCGGCCAGGCCCGCGCCGGTATCGATGCCGCGGGCGCTGAAACCGCGCGCTCGCGGGACGACAATGCCCGCTACAAACGCCTGGTGGGCAGCAATGCCGTCTCGGTGGAAAGCGCGCAACGGGCCGACGCCACCTTCAAGACGGCCCAGGCGCAGAGTGCCCGGGCCCAGGCCGAACTGCTGGCCGCGCAACGCCAGTTGAACGTGATCGAAACCCAGAAACAACAAGCCCGTGCCGCATTGGTACAGGCGCGGGCCGAGCGTGATCTGGCGCAGTTGAACGTCGGCTACACCGAGTTGAAAGCCCCCGTCGATGGTGTGATCGGCAATCGTCGGGCGCGGGTCGGCGCTTACGCCCAGGCCGGTTCGCAACTGTTGTCGTTGGTGCCGGCCAGCGGATTGTGGGTCGACGCCAATTTCAAGGAGGATCAGCTAGCGCGGATGACGCCGGGCCAACGTGTGATCGTTCATGCCGACGTGCTCAAGGGACGTGAGTTCCACGGGCATCTGGACAGCCTCGCGCCGGCCAGCGGTTCGCAGTTCAGCGTGCTGCCACCGGAAAACGCCACCGGTAACTTCACCAAAATCGTCCAGCGGGTGCCGGTGCGGATCCTGCTCGACCCGGCGGATGGCGTACTCGGTCATCTGCGTCCAGGCCTGTCGGTGACGGCCGAAGTGGACACCCGCGCCGAGCCTGAAGCGCAAACCCCAACCGTGGCCCGCGCGCCATGAGCCGCGCCCTCGCCGCCCCCGCGCAACCGTTCAACGCCGCCAACATGGCGACGGCGACCAAGGTGTTCGCCTTCGCCACGATGTGCATCGGCATGTTCATTGCGCTGCTGGATATCCAGATCGTCTCGGCGTCGCTGCGTGACATCGGCGGCGGGCTCTCGGCGGGCACCGACGAAACCGCCTGGGTGCAGACCAGTTACCTGATCGCCGAAATCATCGTGATTCCGCTGTCGGGCTGGTTGTCCCGGGTGTTCTCGACCCGTTGGCTGTTCTGCGCCTCGGCGATTGGCTTCACCCTGGCCAGCCTGCTCTGCGGTGTGGCCTGGAACATCCAGAGCATGATCGCCTTCCGCGCCCTGCAAGGGTTTCTCGGTGGCTCGATGATTCCGCTGGTGTTCACCACCGCCTTCTTTTTCTTCACCGGCAAGCAACGGGTGATCGCCGCCGCAACCATCGGCGCAGTGGCCTCGCTGGCGCCGACGCTGGGGCCGGTCATCGGTGGCTGGATCACTGACATTTCGTCCTGGCACTGGCTGTTCTACATCAACCTGGTGCCGGGGATTTTCGTCGCGGTGGCAGTGCCGATGCTGGTGAAAATCGACCAGCCGGAATTGTCGCTGCTCAAAGGCGCCGACTACCTGAGCATGCTGTTCATGGCGGTGTTTCTCGGTTGCCTGGAATACACCCTCGAAGAAGGCCCGCGCTGGAACTGGTTCAGCGACAGCACGATTCTGACCACTGCGTGGATCAGCGGCCTGGCCGGATTGGCCTTCATCGGTCGAACCTTGTACGTGGCCAACCCGATCGTCGATCTGCGCGCCTTGAAAGACCGCAACTTCGCCCTCGGTTGTTTCTTTTCGTTCGTCACCGGGATCGGCTTGTTCGCGACGATTTACCTGACGCCGCTGTTTCTCGGCCGGGTACGCGGCTACAGCGCGCTGGACATTGGCCTGGCGGTTTTTTCCACCGGGGTGTTCCAGATTATGGCGATTCCGCTGTACGCCTTTCTGGCCAATCGCATCGACCTGCGCTGGATCATGATGACCGGCCTTGGGCTGTTCGCCCTGTCGATGTGGGATTTCAGCCCGATCACCCACGACTGGGGCGCCAGGGAATTGATACTGCCGCAAGCCTTGCGCGGGATCGCGCAACAACTGGCGGTGCCGCCGGCGGTGACCCTGACCCTTGGCGGGTTGGCACCTGCGCGGCTCAAACATGCTTCGGGGTTATTTAACCTGATGCGTAACCTTGGCGGCGCGATGGGGATCGCCGCGTGCGCGACCATCCTCAATGACCGCACCAACCTGCACTTCACCCGGTTGGCGGAGAACCTCAACAGCACCAACGAAGCACTCAATCAGTGGCTGTCCCAGGTCGGCCATAACTTCGCCGCCCTCGGCCAGAGTGGTGACATCGGCGTCACCGCCAGCCTGCGTCAGCTGTGGCTGCTGACGTATCGCGAAGCGCAGACGCAAACCTACGGCGACGCGTTCCTGATGATCATGGTCTGCTTCATTCTCGCCACGGCGATGGTGCCCCTGATGCGCAAGGTACAACCACCAGCCGCGCCGAGTGCCGATGCTCATTGAGCCTGATTGTTACTCCTGAGGCATCTTGCGGAAACCCACAGCCAGGCGGTTCCAGCTGTTGATGGTGGAAATCGCCACCGTCAGGTCGACCATTTCCTTGGGGCTGAACTCGGCGCTGAGCAGCGCATAGTCTTCGTCCGGCGCGTGGGTCAGGCTCACTTGGGTCATGGACTCGGTCCAGGCCAGTGCGGCGCGCTCGCGATTGGTGAAAAACGGTGCCTCGCGCCAGGCGGTCACGGCGAACAGCCGGCGTGGCGTTTCCCCGTCCTTCATGGCATCGGCAGTGTGCATGTCGATGCAGAAGGCGCAGCCGTTGATCTGCGAGGCGCGCAGCTTGACCAGTTCGATCAGCGACTTTTCCAGGGGCAGTTTCGAGACAGCGGTTTCCAGGGCCATCATGGCTTTGAAGGCGTCTGGGGAGGCAGTGTAGAAATCGATACGGGTTTGCATGGCGAGCTCCAATCACAATGGGTGTTGGCGCTACGTTAATGCGGACCTGAGGTTGAACAAATAGCCAATTATTGGGAAGTTGAGGATGCCAATAGACCAGAAGAATTTCAGTGACAGTGCCGACGCCGACGCCTGCTCGCGAAGGCGCCGGAACAGGCAACCAACCTATTGGTGACTACGATTGCGCAACCACTGCAAAAACCCTTTTTTCTCCACCACCTTGGGTGTTTCCTGACTCAGCGCCTGAGCCTTGTTCAAGCGGAAATCCAGCAACGTCTTCATCGCTTCACCGATGTCATGCCGCGCATCCAGGCACGGTTGGAGGTATTCCCTTTCGATCCGGTACAAGCTGCAGGTCGTCTTGGCTTTAAAGTCCGCCGGCATCGCCATATCGGACAAAATCCCGCCCTCGCCGATCACCTCTCCCGGCCCCATGCGCCCGCTTTCGATCTTGACCCCGCCGCGGCTCAGCTCCACCGACACGACGCCGGATTCAATGATGAACAGATGATCGCTGACCTCCCCCGCCGGCAGAATCATTTCTCCGGCGCGGAAGGTTTGCAGCTTCATGTTCTGGCTGAAGGTTTCTTTCTCTTCCTGACGCAGGGTCGAGAAGATGTTCGAGCTGTCCAGCAACGCCCGCTGCCGTGACAAGGCAGCAGGAGCGTTGGGCTCGACGTTCGACAACAGGATGACGCCGGACGCCTGCAAGTGCCGGAACGCCAGGTCGAACAGCAGATTGCGCACCATGCGTTTCTGATCCATGGAGACCACGAAGCCGCTGATTTCATACTCCACGCCGGTGCTGCCGGAGCTTTTCAACGCCACGCACGGTGCCGGTTTGTCCAACAGAAAGCGGCACCCCTGCATGGCCCGCTCCAGGGCATCGATCACCGTTTGCGGACGCGCGTGGGGGCTCACTTGCAAACTGATCGAGACGCCGAAAATATCACTGGGCCGGCTGAAATTGATGATCTTGGCCTTGGCCGCCAGGGAGTTGGGGATCACCGCCATGCTGCCTTGGGAGGTTTGCAGGCGTGTAGCGCGCCAATCGATGTCGGTGACCCGACCTTCGGTGCCATCGATGGAAATCCAGTCCCCCAGTTGATAGGGTTTGGTGGTGTTCAGGACGATCCCGGAAAACACGTCGCTGAGGGTACTTTGCAAGGCCAGGCCGACGACGATCGCCAACGCGCCGGATGTCGCCAGCACGCCCTTGACCGGCAATTCGAGCACGTACGCCAGGGCAGCAATGACCGCGATCAGGAAAATTACCGCGCCGAGCAAGTCCTGCAACAAGCGCCCGGTGTGCCCGACCCGTTGCATCATCACCGCGCCGAGCAATACCGTCAGGGTGCGCGCTGCGTATAGCCACCAGCCAATCTGCAAACCGGTTGCCGCCAGGTGCAACGGCACATTGTCGGCCCAGGGCGCCGGCGCCATGGGGTTCAAGCCTTCGTTGAACAGCAGCACGCTGAATAACGCGAAAATCACCACTCGCGCGGCCAGTTTCCAGTTACTGCTACTGGCCGTGATCAAACGCCACAACACCAGATCGATCAGGATCAGGATCAGCGCGCTAAGCAACGGGTGATTGGTGAGCAGTGACAGCATCAAGCAACTCCAACAAAGGCCAATGGCGTGAAGATCTCACAGATTGTAGGAGCTGGCGAAGCCTGCGATCTGCAAAACACCACAAAACCAATGTGGGAGATACCAGGTTGCAGAGCAACCCACTACTGCGTCGTATTCAACCGCTCATCCGGCCGAACCGGCCCGACTGAAAGTCGCTGAAGGCCTGATGGATTTCCTGCTCGGTGTTCATTACAAATGGGCCGTGGCCGACGATGGGCTCGTCGATCGGCTCGCCGCTGAGCAGCAGCACGACGGCATCGTTGTCGGCTTCGAGGCTGAGCTGATCACCGTCGCGTTCGAACAACGCCAACTGCCCGTCACGCACCAGTTCCTGACCATTGACCTGAACCGTACCGCGCAGCACCACCAGTGCGGTGTTGCGTCCTTCATGCAGATCCAGGGTCAGCAACTTGCCGGCGTTCAAGCGCACATCCCACACGTCGATCGGCGTGAAGGTCCGCGCCGGGCCTTTGTGGCCGTCGAACTCACCGGCGATCAAGCGCAGGCTGCCGGCATTGTCTTTCAGCGGGATACGCGCAATGTCGCCGTCGAGAATCGTCTGGTAACCGGGCTCGGCCATCTTGTCCCTGGCCGGCAAGTTGACCCACAGCTGCACCATTTCCAGGGTGCCGCCGGTTTTGGCGAAACCTTCGGAGTGAAACTCCTCATGAATGATCCCCGAGGCCGCAGTCATCCATTGCACATCGCCGGGGCCGATCTTGCCGCCGCTGCCGGTGGAGTCACGGTGCTCCAGTTCGCCCTGGTAGACGATCGTCACGGTCTCGAACCCGCGGTGCGGATGCTGACCCACGCCACGACGCTCGGTGGTCGTAGTGAATTCGGCCGGACCTGCGTGATCCAGCAGCAGGAACGGGCTGATGTGTTTGCCCAGATTGTCGTAGGAAAACAGCGTGCGAACCGGAAAACCGTCGCCGACCCAATGAGGTCGTGGACTGGTGTAGATACCGATGATGTTTTTCATCTTGGCCTCTGAATCTGTTGTGTGACGCGATGGATAAAGCTTAAAACCATGACCTTTGGCGCACTAGACTGCAAAAATCAGCCTCATCGTTCTATCTGGAGAACGATGGAGGAAGATTTTTTGATCTTCCAACAACCCATTCATGACTTGCGGTAAACAGTGCTTTGCCAAACCAGCGGTTTTTCTCAAGGGTGCAGCCGGGGATACTCCCGCCCATTCCCACTGCAACCCCTGGAGTCTTTGATGTCTATTCCCGCATTCGGTCTTGGTACGTTTCGCCTGCAAGGCCAAGTGGTCATCGATTCGGTGAGCACCGGTCTTGAACTGGGCTACCGGGTCATCGACACCGCGCAAATCTACGAAAACGAAGCCGAAGTCGGCCAGGCCATCGCCGCCAGCGGCATTGCCCGTGAAGAGTTGTTCATCACCAGCAAAATCTGGGTCGCCAACTTTGCCAAAGACCGGTTGATCGACAGCCTCAAAGAAAGCCTGGATAAGCTGCAAACCGACTATCTGGACCTGACCCTGATCCACTGGCCGTCACCGGAAGATCAGGTGCCGGTCGAAGAGTTCATGGGAGCGCTGCTCGAGGCCAAACGACTGGGCCTGACCCGTCGGATCGGCGTGTCCAACTTCACGGTCGACCTGATGAAGCAAGCCATCGCTGCGGTCGGCGCCGAGAACATCGCCACCAACCAGATCGAACTGCACCCGTACCTGCAAAACCGCAAGGTCGTCGAGTTCGCGCAAAGCCAGGGCATCCAGATCACCTCTTACATGACCCTGGCCTACGGCGAAGTGCTGAAAGATCCACTCATCCAGCAGATCGCCGATCGCCTGCAGGCGACACCGGCCCAAGTCACCCTGGCCTGGGCCATGCAACTGGGGTACGCGGTGATCCCCTCTTCCACCAAACGCACCAACCTGCAAAGCAACCTGCGCGCCTGCGCCCTGCCCCTGAGCGACGCCGACATGGCGCTGATCGCGGGCCTGGATCGCGGCCAGCGACTGACCAGCCCCAACGGCATTGCGCCGCGGTGGGATTGAGTTTCAGCCCTGACTTAAATCTAGGCTCAAGCGTTCATCCAGCGATGACATCGCGCGCTGCAATTGATCGACGGCTTCGTCGAGCAGCGCTGAATCCCCCACATCGATGACACGCTCCAGTTGCTCGCAATGCTCAACCAAGCGCTGTGCCCGGACCATGCGCGCACCGCCCTTGATGCGGTGCGCCAGGTCGCGCAGTACACGGTGATTGCCACTGGCGTGCGCCTGGAGCAGATCATCCCGATCCACCCGGTTGGTCACCGTCAGTTCGCGCACCAGACGATCAATCAACGTGCGGTCCGCACCGACATATTGCTCCAGGCCACTCAAGTCCATCTCGGGCGTTGGTTGCTTTTCGAGCGTCTCTGGCGCTTCGCTCGCAAACCTGGACGCCAGCCAAGCGTGCAAATCCGCCAGCAGGATGGGTTTGAACAAGCAATCGTCCATGCCCGCCTCCAGGCAGCGGGCCTTCTCCTCGGGCTGCGCATTGGCGGTACAGCCCAGAATCAATGTAGGTGGCAATCCCTTGGCACACTCTTCATCGCGGATTGCACCCGCCAGTTCATAACCGCTGAGCCTGGGCATATTGCAGTCGGTAACCACCAGATCGAACTCATGTTTGCGCCACAGCTTAAGCGCCCGTGCGCCCTCTCCGGCCTCCAGAACATGATGCCCAAGGTGGCTCAGTTGCCGTGAAAGCAACAGTCGATTAGGCGGGTGATCGTCAACCACCAGAATCGTCAGTGGCCGCGTTGGCGCCTGCAATCCGCTCTCCACGGCCTCAATGGAAGGCAACGACGGCAATGCGATCAGCTCAAGATTGATGTCGACCTGCGTGCCTTGTCCAAGGACGCTGTCGAGTTGCAACCGCCCGCCCATCATTTCGCACAGCGTGCGGCTGATCACCAACCCCAGGCCAGAGCCGCTTCGGGCTGACTGTCGGCCGTTATCGGCCTGGATGAACGGGCTGAACAACCGTTGTCGGTCGACGGTGCTGATGCCTATGCCGGTGTCTTCAATCTGCACGCTGACCGCCAGATGTCCTGACATGACGGCCGCCACTCGTAGCGTCAGACTCACCTCACCCTCATGGGTGAACTTGATGGCGTTGCTCAGCAGATTGGACAGCACCTGTTTGAAGCGTGTGGGATCGATCAACACATCACAGTCACTGTGTTCGTCCAGATCGATTCGCCACGCCAGCGCTTTCTGCCGTGCCAGGCCTTCGAAAACCCGACACACCGATTCCACCAGCCCCCGCAGATTGGCGCGCTCAGGGGTCAGGGATAAATGCCCTGACTCGATACGCGCGATATCCAGAATGTCGCCGATCAGCGCCAGCAATTGTTGTGCGGCACTGGACGCCACCTCAATGGCGCTACGGTCGGTGACGCCCTCGTCCGCACGCTTCAAGGCCAGTTCGAGCATGCCGATCAGGGCGTACAACGGTGTGCGTAGCTCGTGACTCATGGTCGCCAGAAAAGTGGTTTTGGCGCCATTGGCATCCTCCGCCTCAGCCTTGGCGTCCTGCAATTGCCGCAACCATTGCTGGCGCTGGCGGATCTGCCGACGCTGCCAGGCGATCCAGCCCAAGGCGAGCAACAGCAAGGCGCCAGCCACGGTAAAGGCCTGAAGAATGCCCTGGCGATGACGCAGCCAATAGCTGTCATCCACCACCACATCATGTCTCCAGCGCGCCACCAGATCGTCCATCTCCTGGGGCGAGATGCTCAGCAATGCCTTGTTCAGAATCGAGTGCAACTCCAGCGCGCCACGGGCAGTGGCCAGGGCGATACGGGCGGGCTGATCGCCCACGGTGCTGCTGACACGCAGCTGCTCGTGATACTGCCGGGCGATCAGGTAACGGGCGACGATCAATGAACTGAGCGTCGCGTCAGCCCGCCCCCCGATCACCCATTCCATCCCCTCCGCCGGACTTTGCACCTCGACCAGGCGCACCTGCGGCGCCCGGGCCTGGATGAAGCCGAACAACGGATGACCGCGATAAATTGCCAGGCGCTTACCGGCCAGATCGTCCAGCGTCCTGGGGCTGTCCACTTTCGTTTTACTGACCAGCACGAAAGGGTTACTAAGGTAAGCGCGGGTAAAGAGCAACGCGTCTTCACGCTCGGTACTGGGCGTGACTACCGGCAGCAGGTCGATCTCGCCGTCCCGAAGTTGCTCGATTTGCCGGTCCAGCGAGTGGCCGCGTTGCACCTCAAAGGTCAAACCGCTGCGCTGGCTGATCAGCGTCAGCAACTGTGCCGTCAACCCGCTCAGCCGACCTTGGGCATCATAGAATGTCAGCGGGGCAAAGTTGTCGATGACCCCGACAGTGACCGTCGGATGCCGATCCAGCCATCGTTGCTCGCTGGCGCTCAAACGCACCTGCTGTTGACCCGCCGTACTGGCCCTGCCGGCACTCCAGCGCACCTCAATGGCCAAGCGCTGCTCCATGGGAATCGCTGCCAGCGCCTTATCGACGATACCGTTGAGACGCGGGTTGTCCGCCGCCAAAGCGAAGCCGAACGGATTGGCATCCAGACCGGAAGGCCCCGCCAGATGAACGTTATTCAAGTAATTATTGTTGATCAGGTAATTGGCGCTGATGAAATCGCCCAGGTAAACATCGCACTGTCCGAACGCCACCGCCCCGAGCGCGTCGAGGGTGGAGGGGTAACGCTGCAAGCGTGCGTCGGGATAAAAATCTTCAACAGCCTGCGCCTGCAAATAGTCTTCAACCATGGCAATACATTTGCCGGCAAGATCGACAGGCATCCGCTCGTCCAGCCGAGTGGCCAGCATCGGCTGATCTTCGGCATAGGCTCGGGATCTGGTCAGCGACGGATCGGCCACCTCGAAGTTGTTCGATGTCCCGAGCAGATCCAGTTCATGGTGCTTGAGGGCATCCATGGCGGCTTCACGGGTGGCATAACGCAGCACCTCGATCCTGACGTGCAGCAGTTGCCCCAACAGTTCGGCGTAATCGGCCGTGATGCCCTCCAACTCATCGCTGTGGCGTATCACCTCGAATGGCGGGTAGTCGGGGCCTGTCACTCCGAGGCGCAGGGTCCGTTTATCGCGTAGCCATTGCCAGTCCCTTTCATCCAGCTTGACCTGGAAGCCTTCCGCTGTTGAGCGCCCCAGCAGATGCAAGCGCTGTGGCTCGTCGGCTCGCGCCGTTTGAACTTGCTGTACAAGGCACAGCACACACGCCAACAGAAAGATGCGCACGGTCGGGTTCGCTCAGATCAGTAGATTGCGCTTGGCGAAATCCCGCAGGAACACTTTCGAGGTCACCCCGGTTTTTTCGACGACGCGGGTTGTGTAGGTGCTGGTGGTCTTGACACTCAAATGCATAACCTCGGCGATGCCCTTATTGGACATGCCCTTGGCCAAATACTGCAAAATTGTCAGCTCACGGTTGGAGAGATTGTCGATCATCTGTTTTTCGCTGTACTGCCGAGGGTCTTGCGATCCCGAAGACAGCCGGGCGAAAAAGGTGTAACCGGTCATGACCGCGTGCACGGCTTTTTGCAATTGACTCAAGTCGTGGGTCTTGGCGACATACGCCATGGCCCCGGCGCGCATGCAACGATCCTGAAAATTCTGCGGATCCAGCGACGTGAACACCAACACCCGGCACGGCAAGTCACTGGCTTTGATCCGTTCCAGCACATCCAGCCCGTCGCCTTCGGGCATGACCAGATCCAGCACCACCAGAGCAGGTGAGTGGTCACGGAGCATCGACAAGGCCTCACTGCCTTTGGAGGCCTCGTAAATCCGTTTGAAACCCTCCCGCTCCACTACGATTTTGACTGCGGCGCGTACCACCGGATGATCGTCCACAATCAGCACTGACTTCATGGCAATTCCCTGTGCAAAGATCTGACGATTACGCAACCCATGCACTCCGGATAACGCTGGACCGGACGCAATGCCTGCGTGACGACTTTTGCATGGTGGGCAGGAAGAATGTACCTGTTAAAAATGATAGTACCGACGAACGGTGACCCGGGACTCAACCGATCCGTTGTCGATTCCGCTCGTGATCCAGACTCGGTGCAGCTTCACACGCAGGCGGATCGATGAGCGCCATCAGCCGTCGGATGGACGCTAAATCCGGCAGCGTCGCGTGGCCATCGTAGATCAAGGAGTAATGAACCTGAGAGTTATCGAGGAAGAACCCAGGCAGGTCCAACGCCCCATCCGCCAATGAGGCATTGATGACCACCAGGTCGAACGGTTCGCAACCGTACTCGACCAAGGTCAGCATCTGCACAAGGCTGTGCACCGGTGCCACCCGGTAATAACCGAGCTGATTGAACAACCGCTCGGTTTTCAGCCGGTGAAAATGCTGTTCGTCGGCGATCAGGATGCGCAAGGCTTTATTGGTCATCGCGGGCCTCCAGGTCAATGGCTGATGAGTGAGGCGGCAAGGCTACGGAAGACTCGGGAAGCGTTCTGTAGGACTTTTCCTAAAAATAGGGCGCTCTGTCCGACTTGAAGATCAAGAGATCGCAGCCTGTGTAGGAGCTGGCGCAGCCTGCGGCAACTCCTGCGTTTGGCAGCATTACTGCCAGCCAAACCGCCGAATGTAGAAGCCTTTCACCGCCTGGGTCAGTGCCATGTACGCCAGCAGAATCACCGGCAGGAACACAAAATACAGCGACGGCAGCGCCTGCAGTTTGAAGTAATGCGCCAGCGGCCCCATCGGCAGGAAAATCCCCACGGCCATGATGACGCCGGTCATCACCAACAGCGGCATGGCGGCGCGGCTTTGCAGGAACGGAACCTTCGGCGTACGGATCATGTGCACGATCAGCGTCTGGGTCAGCAGCCCGACCACGAACCAGCCGGACTGGAACAGGGTCTGGTGGTCCGGGGTGTTGGCATCGAACACGTACCACATCAACGCAAAGGTGCTGATGTCGAAGATCGAACTGATCGGGCCGAAAAACAGCATGAAGCGTCCGACGTCCGCTGGCTGCCAGCGTTGGGGTTGTTTCAGCATGTCTTCATCGACGTTATCGAACGGGATGGCGATCTGCGAAATGTCGTAGAGCAGGTTCTGCACCAGCAGGTGCATCGGCAGCATGGGCAGGAACGGAATGAACGCACTGGCCACCAGCACCGAGAACACGTTGCCGAAGTTCGAGCTGGCGGTCATTTTGATGTACTTGAGCATGTTGGCGAAGGTCCGCCGCCCTTCCAGCACGCCCTCCTCCAGCACCATCAGGCTCTTTTCCAGAAGGATGATGTCCGCCGCTTCCTTGGCGATGTCCACCGCGCTGTCCACCGAAATACCGATGTCGGCAGTGCGCAGGGCTGGCGCATCGTTGATGCCGTCGCCCATGAAGCCGACCACGTGACCGTTGCCCTTGAGCAGGCGGACGATGCGCTCCTTGTGCGACGGCGTGAGTTTGGCGAAGACGTTGGTGGTCTCCACCGCCACCGCCAGCTCGGCGTCGCTCATGCGCTCGATGTCGTTGCCCATCAGCAGGCCTTGCTGCTCCAGCCCGACTTCACGGCAGATTTTCGCGGTCACCAGTTCGTTGTCGCCAGTCAGCACTTTCACCGCCACACCGTGCGCGGCCAGGGCCTTGAGTGCCGGCGCGGTGCTTTCCTTCGGTGGATCGAGGAAAGCCACATAACCGATCAGCGTCAGCGCCTGTTCATCGGCCAGGCTGTAAGTGTCGCGGCCCTCGATCATCGGCCGCGCCGCCACCGCCACCACCCGCAGGCCTTCGGCATTGAAGGTGGCGGTGACCTGGCGAATCCGTGCCAGCAATTCATCGCTCAGCGCCTCGTCGGCATCGCCGTGGCGCACCCGGGTGCACACCGCCAGCACTTCTTCCACCGCGCCTTTGCAGATCAGCAGATGCGGCTGCTCACGCTCGGCCACCACCACCGACATGCGCCGACGGGTGAAGTCGAACGGAATCTCGTCGACCTTGCGAAACGCCGTGCCGACTTTCAGTTCACGGTGGATCTCCACGTGCTCCAGCACTGCCACGTCCAGCAGGTTTTTCAGGCCAGTCTGGTAGTAGCTGTTGAGGTAGGCCATTTCCAGCACGTCATCGGAATCGTTACCCCAGACATCGACGTTGCGCGCGAGGAAGATTTTGTCCTGGGTCAGGGTGCCGGTCTTGTCGGTGCAGAGCACGTCCATGGCGCCGAAGTTCTGGATCGCATCGAGGCGCTTGACGATGACTTTTTTGCGCGACAGGAACACCGCGCCTTTTGCCAGGGTCGAGGTGACAATCATCGGCAACATTTCAGGGGTCAGGCCCACGGCGATCGACAGCGCGAACAGCAACGCTTCGGTCCAGTCACCCTTGGTGAAACCGTTGATGAACAATACCAGCGGCGCCATGACGAACATGAAGCGGATCAGCAACCAGCTGACTTTGTTGACCCCGGTCTGAAACGAAGTCGGCGCACGATCGGTGGCACCGACCCGCTGCGCCAGCGCGCCGAAATAGGTGTTGTTGCCAGTGGTGAGAATCAGCGCCATCGCCGTGCCGGACACCACGTTGGTGCCCATGAACAGGATGTTGTCGAGGTCCAGCGGGTTGTGGGTGTGGTTGTCCTGCTGACGTGGGAATTTTTCCACCGGCATCGATTCACCGGTCATCGCGGCCTGGCTGACGAACAGGTCCTTGGCGTTGAGCACTCGGCAATCGGCAGGAATCATGTCACCGGCCGAGAGCACGATCAGGTCACCCGGCACCAGTTGCTTGATCGGCAATTCGAGGCGTTGCGCACCGTTGTTCGCCACCTCCCGACGCATCACCGTGGCGGTGTTGCTGACCATCGCCTTGAGCGCGTCGGCGGCCTGGTTGGATTTGGTTTCCTGCCAGAAACGCAGCAAGGTCGAGAGCACCACCATCGAGAAAATCACGATGGCGGCTTTCATGTCTTCGGTCAGCCAGGAGATCACCGCCAGCAAGGTCAGCAGCAGGTTGAACGGGTTTTTGTAGCAGTGCCACAGGTGCGTCCACCACGGCAGCGGTTGCTCGTGCTCGACTTCATTAAGGCCATGTTGCTCGCGCAGGGCATCGGCTTCGGATTCAGTCAGGCCGTCGGTGTGGCTGCCGAGGTTTTCCAGCAATTGGCCGGTGCCGCTGTTGGCAGCGGCGACCAGGGTTTGCGCGAGCGTCGGCGGGACTTCACGGCTGACCGTGGTGTCGGTGAAGCTTTCCAGCAGCGCCAGTCGACGGAAGTGCCGGGCGATGTGACGGTTTCGCAGGAATCCGGCGAAGAATTCTTTCAGCCAGGTCAGGTTCATGGCAGTGCCCCCCAGGGTCAGCCGGGAAACCGTCGAGCAGGCGTGTCGAGGCGCTGCGATGACGACACGGGGTCGAACATCACACGCTGTTCAGCGTCGATGAGAGAGACGTCGGGAGTCGGGCCAAAACCGGCCACGATCGGGATGCCGCTGCTCGCTTTACGGCGAGACAACGGCAGAAAAAGGCTGCGCGTTATCTTGCCGGGAAAATGCCGGTTACCGAGACCGGCCGACAACTGTCACTCGAACAAGTACCCACTGTGGGTCTCCGCTAATTGATGAAAACGCGTGAAGCTTACGCCGCGATATCTAGAGAGTAAACGCTGCGCAGGGGTGTTGCAGGGGGAATCTCGGGGTTCTTCAGGAAGGGTTCAGGTTGATCGCAAACCTGTGGCGAGGGGGCGGTGCGGCGTTCCGACAAGCCCCCTCGCCACAAAATCTCAGCTGGCAGTCGCCAACAACACGTCCCTCACCGATCGGCCACGGGATTTGCCATGGTCATACAACGAGCCGGCAATTTCATCGGCGCGGATCGGCAGGATCGACAGCAAGGTGTCGCTCAAGCCGTGGCTGGCCTGGCAGAAACCCTGCATGTAGATGCCGGCCTTGCAACGCTCGTCGGTGATCAGCCTGTAATTGCGATCGACTTCGAAATCGCCCAGGTATTGTTCCAGCGGCGCCAACAGTTTGCGGTGCATCTGCCGCTCGTAACCGGTGGCCAGCACCACGGCGTCGTAGCGGTGAACCGTGACTTCGCCGGTGGCGTTGTTACGCATCGCCAGCTCGATACCGCGCTCGGTCGCGGTGGCTTTTTCGACGGTGGTCAGGGTACGGAACGCATGGCGCGCGATGCCCGAGACTTTCTGCCGGTAGAAGATCCCGTAGATGCGTTCTATCAGGTCGATGTCCACCACCGAATAGTTGGTGTTGTGGTACTCGTTGACCAGACGCTCGCGTTCACTGCTGGCCTGCTGGAACACCAGGTCGGTGAACTCCGGCGAGAACACTTCGTTGACGAAGGGGCTGTCATCGGCCGGCTTCAGGGCCGAGCCGCGCAGGATCATGTCCACCTGCACCGACGGGAAGCTGTCGTTGAGGTCGATGAAGGCCTCCGCCGCGCTCTGCCCGCCGCCGATGATCGCGATGTTCATCGGTTGGTTGTTCACGCACGGTTGCCTGGCCATGCGCTCCAGGTACTGGGAATGGTGGAACACCCGACCGTCATCCTTCAGTGCCTTGAACGCTTCGGGAATCCGCGGTGTACCGCCGGCGCTGACCACCACCGAACGGGTGGTACGCACATGCTGCAAACCCTGGGTATCACGCGAGATCACTCGCAACGCCTCGACCTGCTGGTTATGCAGCACCGGCTCGATGGTCAGCACTTCCTCGCCGTAGCGACTCTGCCCGGTGAATTGCCCGGCGACCCAGCGCAGGTAGTCGTTGTACTCCATGCGGCACGGATAGAAGGTGCCGAGGTTGATGAAGTCCACCAGACGACCATGGTGCTTGAGGTAGTTGACGAAGGAATACGGGCTGGTCGGGTTGCGCAGCGTCACCAGGTCCTTGAGAAAAGAAATCTGCAGTTCGCTCTGGGTGACCAGGGTGTTGCCGTGCCAGCGGTAGTCCGCCTGCTTGTCGAGAAACAGCACATCCAGCTCGCCCTGGCTCGGCCCGCGCTCTTGCAGGGCGATGGCCAGGGCCAGGTTCGAAGGGCCGAAACCAACGCCGATCAGGTCGTGAACGATGGGCGATGCAATTGCCTGTGTCATTTCCAGTGTCCTCTGGATAAACCCCGCAGCTGCGGGGATAAAGCCTGGGTGACCTGACCGGCCTTTGGCGGCAGCAGATCGTCTGTTGAATAGGAACGAGGACCATGAAAAAAAATTTAACGAGGACTGATTTAAGCGACGTCCCACTGGCGCATACGCACCCGGCAATGCTTCATGGCATTGACGATGTGTTTTTCCACCAGCGCCTTGGAAATCCCCAGGTGCTCGGCGATTTGCGGGTGTGACAGGCCTTCGATCTTGCGCAGCAGAAAGCTCTCGCGACACAGCCGTGGCAACTCCGCCAGTGCGCGCTGGAGCATGTCCAGGCGCTGACCGTGATCGAGGCTGTTGTGAGGCGAAGGGATGAAGTAGCGCTCTTCGCTGTCGAGCACGTCCAGGGACTCGACCTGACGCAAGGCATTGCGTCGGTGGTCGTCGATCACCAGGTTGAGCGCGGTGCGATAAAGGAACGCCCGGGGTTGTTCGATCGGCGTGTCGCTGGAACGCTCCAGTACCCGCAGATACGCGTCATGCACCACATCTTCGGCCACCTGGCGGTTGCCTAGCCTGGCGTTCAGGAAACACACCAGCTCGCGATAGTAGTTTTCCAACATGACTCCCGGCCGCACGGGGTGCGGCTTCTATCCTTGAACCAGATCCGCGACCGCCCAAATAGGCAGTGGCACGATGATGGCGATTTCGAGTGTGTAATTTATAGTAATTCTCATATAGATTTAAAGCGCTGTTTCCATTTGCCTGCTAAATAGTGCTGTCCTATACCTTTGACTTTGTCTGTCACTCAAAGCCTCAACGCTTAAATTCCCCGCCCCTTCCCTCGTCTACAGGACAGCTCCCCGTGGCTGTCGGTCCTCCGACAGCGTTCAGCTGTCGCCAGGTTTGGTACGCCTGCTGAATGACGGGCCGAATCCCATTGGCCGGAACCCTGCATGAAACGTCCCCGTCACACCCGACGCGCCCTGCTTGTTGCCCTTTGTCTGATCCCCGTTATCGCCATCGCGGCCTGGCAGGTTTTGCCTGCGGGTCGTGACCGGTTCGCCACGGTCCAGGTCGCGCGCGGCGACATTGAAAGCAGCGTCACGGCATTGGGAACCCTGCAACCGAGGCGGTATGTCGATGTCGGCGCCCAGGCCTCCGGGCAGATCCACAAGATCCATGTGGAAGTCGGTGACGTGGTCAAGGAAGGCCAGTTGCTGGTGGAAATCGATCCCTCCACCCAACAGGCCAAACTCGACGCCGGGCGTTTTTCCATCGACAACCTCAAGGCGCAGCTGCAGGAGCAACGGGCACAACACGACCTGGCCCGGCAGAAATATCAGCGTCAACAGAACCTCGCCGCCGGCGGCGCAACACGGGACGAAGACGTGCAAACGGCCCAAGCCGAACTGCGCACCACCCAGGCGCGCATCGACATGTTCGAGGCGCAGATCCGCCAGGCCCAGGCCAACCTGCGCAGCGATCAGGCCGAACTCGGCTATACGCGCATTTACGCGCCGATGAGCGGAACGGTCGTGGCCCTCGATGCTCGCGAAGGCCAGACCCTCAACGCCCAGCAACAAACGCCGCTGATCCTGCGCATCGCCAAACTGTCGCCGATGACGGTCTGGGCCGAGGTCTCGGAGGCTGACATCGGCCACGTCAAACCCGGCATGAGCGCCTGGTTCACCACGCTCAGCGGCGGTAACCGGCGCTGGAGCAGCACGGTGCGGCAGATTTTGCCGATACCGCCCAAACCGCTGGATCAGACCAGCCAGGGCGGCGGCAGTCCGGCCAGTTCCAGTAAAAGCGGGACGGCCCGCGTGGTGCTGTACACGGTGCTGCTGGACGTCGACAACGCCGACAACGCGCTGATGGCGGAAATGACCGCCCAAGTGTTCTTCGTTTCCAACCAGGCAAAAAACGTCCTTACCGCGCCGGTCGCCGCCTTGCAGGGCGGCCCGCAGGCCGACAGTCAAACGGCTCGGGTGGTCGCCCAGAACGGCAGCATCGAGCAACGGACTGTGCGCACCGGCATCAGCGACCGCCTGAAGGTGCAGATCCTCGACGGACTGGCCGAAGGCGATCACCTGTTGATCGGCCCCGCCGACGGCAGTGGAGGTTGAATGCAAACGCCTCTGATCGACCTGCAGGATATTCGTAAATCCTACGGTGGCGGCGACGCGCCTGAAGTTCATGTGTTGCGCGGCATCGACCTGTCGATCCACGCCGGGGAGTTCGTGGCGATCGTCGGCGCTTCCGGCTCCGGCAAATCGACGCTGATGAACATCCTCGGCTGCCTCGACCGGCCAACGTCCGGCGAGTATCGGTTCGCCGGCGAAAATGTCGCGGCACTCGACAGCGATGAGCTGGCCTGGCTGCGCCGCGAGGCATTCGGTTTCGTGTTTCAAGGGTATCACCTGATTCCGTCCGGTTCGGCCCAGGAAAACGTCGAGATGCCGGCGATCTACGCCGGCACCCCAGCGGCCGAACGCCACGCCCGCGCCGCCGCCCTGCTCGACCGTCTCGGCCTGGCAGCACGCACCGGCAACCGTCCGCACCAGCTCTCCGGCGGCCAGCAGCAACGGGTGTCCATCGCTCGCGCATTAATGAATGGCGGCCACATCATCCTCGCCGACGAACCCACCGGCGCCCTCGACAGCCACAGCGGCGCCGAGGTCATGGCGCTGCTCGACGAACTGGCAAGCCAGGGCCATGTGGTGATCCTCATCACCCACGACCGAGACGTGGCGGCCCGGGCCAAACGCGTGATCGAGATCCGCGACGGCCTGATCATCAGCGACAGCGCCCGCGACAACCCCGCCGTGCAGGCCTCGGCCAATCCCGGTGCGCTGCAAGCGGTGGATTTGCGCAAGCGGCTGAGCGAAGGCAGCGAGGCTACCGGTGCCTGGAAAGGCGAATTGGTGGATGCGATACACGCGGCCTGGCGGGTGATGTGGATCAACCGCTTCCGCACCGCCCTGACGCTGCTGGGGATCATCATCGGCGTCGCCTCGGTGGTGGTGATGCTGGCGGTCGGCGAAGGCAGCAAGCGTCAGGTCATGGCGCAGATGGGCGCGTTCGGCTCGAACATCATTTACCTCAGCGGCTCCGCTCCCAATCCACGCACGCCGCCCGGCATCGTGACCCTGGATGACGTCGCCGCGCTGGCCAGCCTGCCGCAAGTCATGCGAATCATGCCGGTCAACGGCGCCGAAGCCGGGGTGCGCTTCGGCAACCTCGACCACCTGAGCTACGTCGGCGGCAACGACACCAACTTTCCGGCGATCTTCAACTGGCCGGTGGTCGAGGGCAGTTACTTCACCGAGGCCGATGAACGCAACGCCGCGGCGGTCGCGGTGATCGGCCACAAGGTGCGCAGCAAATTGCTCAAGGACGTCACCAACCCCATCGGCCAATACATCCTGATCGAAAACGTGCCCTTTCAGGTCGTCGGCGTGCTCGCGGAAAAAGGCGCCAGTTCCGGCGATTCCGACAGCGACAATCGGATTGCCGTGCCCTACTCGGCGGCCAGTGTCCGGCTGTTCGGCACCCACAACCCCGAATACGTGGCCATTGCCGCAGCCGATGCGCGCAAGGTCAAAGAGACCGAAAAGGCCATCGAGCAGTTGATGCTGCGCCTGCACGACGGCAAACACGATTTCGAACTGACCAACAACGCCGCGATGATTCAGGCCGAGGCGCGCACGCAAAATACGCTGTCGCTGATGCTCGGTTCGATTGCGGCGATCTCGCTGCTGGTGGGCGGCATCGGCGTGATGAACATCATGCTCATGACCGTGCGCGAACGGACCCGGGAGATCGGTATCCGCATGGCCACCGGCGCTCGTCAGCGCGACATATTGCGCCAGTTCCTCACTGAAGCCGTGATGCTCTCGGTGGTCGGCGGGATCGCCGGCATCGCCCTGGCGCTGATCGTCGGCGGCGCATTGGTGCTCAGCAAAGTCGCGGTGGCCTTTTCCCTGGCGGCGGTCATCGGCGCCTTCGCCTGCGCACTGATCACCGGCGTTGTCTTCGGCTTCATGCCGGCCCGCAAAGCTGCCCGACTCGACCCGGTCACGGCCCTTACCAGTGAATGATCGATCTATGAAACCGCAACTGAGCCTGTTGACCCTTTGCCTGCTGCTCGGCGCCTGCAGCCATCCGGCTGCGCGCCCGGACAGCGGCATTCAACCACCGTCGGCCTGGCAATCGCCACACGATGAAAGTGCCTCCCGGACGAGTCGACAATGGTGGACGCAGTTCGGCAGCCCGCAGCTTGATCGCCTGATCGAACAGGCCCGCGTCGGCAGTTATGACCTCGCCGCCGCCATCGCTCGGGTGCATCAGGCCCGGGCCGACACAGTGATTGCCGGCGGCTCGCAGCTGCCGGAGATCAAGGCCGGCATGAACGCCAACCGCCAAAAACTGTTGCGCGGCAACGGCTACAGCCAACTCGATGCCGACAGCAGCAATAAGGCCGTGGACTACTTTGACGCCAACCTCAGCGCCAGTTACGAAATCGACTTCTGGGGCGGCAAACGTGCGTCCCGGGACAGTGCGCAATTCGGGCTGCGCGCCAGCGAGTTCGATCAGGCCACGGTTGAATTGACCTTGCTCAGCGGCGTGGCCAACAGCTACGCGCAAGCCTTGTCGCTGGATGAACAAAGTCGCATTGCCGAGCTGAACCTGGCCAATGCACAGAACGTTTTGAAACTGGTGCAGACCCGTTTCGACTCAGGCTCGGCCACCGCGCTGGAACTGGCCCAACAAAAAAGCCTGGTGGCGGCGCAACAACGGCAACTGCCGCTGATTCGCCAGCAAGCCGAGGACGCCCGGATCAGCCTCGCCGCCCTGCTCGGCCGGCCGGTTCAGCAACTTCCGCCCAGCCACGAATCCTTTGATCAACTGCAATGGCCTGCCATCGATGCCGGATTGCCCAGCGAACTGCTCAGCCGCCGCCCGGACATCGCCCGCGCCGAAGCGCAACTGGCCGCCGCCCAGGCCAACGTCACGGTCGCACGCGCAGCCATGTTGCCCGCCGTGACCCTCAGCGCCGACATCGGCTCGGGCGCCAACACGGCCAGCGACATTCTGCGCAGCCCGTTCTACAACCTCACCGCCGGGCTGGTCGCACCGATCTTCAACAACGGCCGCCTCGGTGCCGAGCGCGACAAGGCCACGGCCCGCCAACAAGAACTGCTGGAAGCCTACCGAGGCGCGATCATCAATGCGTTTGCCGACGTCGAAAAAGCCCTCAATAGCATTCGCGGCCTGGATGAGCAGCGGCAGTGGCAACGCGAAGAACTGAACCAGGCCCAGGCCGCGTTCAACATTGCGCAAAGCCGCTATCAGGCCGGGGCAGAGGATTGGCTGACGGTGCTGGAAACGCAGCGCACGCTGTATGCGGCGCAGGACTCGAATGTGCAACTGCGGTTGTCGCGGTTGCAGGCGAGCATTGCGTTGTACAAGGCGTTGGGTGGGGGGTGGCAGGTGCTTTGATCGAGGTTATCCGTCACCAAAAACTGTGTGGCGAGGGAGCTTGCTCCCTTGCCACAAGTGCCTGGCTTACGAACTCAGCGGCTTGACCTTCAGATTCCGCGCATACCATGGCCGTTGCGGCACTCGCCGGAACAAATTCGCGAGTTTCTTTTCATCAGTGCCAAAGGTGATGCGCAGCGCCAGCTTCATGGTTTCCGGGTCCATTTCCACCGACTTGCCGACCTGCAATCCCGGCGTGGTGCTGCAACCGTGGGTGCTCGGGCCGAGCCATGGATCATCGACTTCAACCCAGCGCCCCGGGGCGAACCAGGGCACGCCATTGACCTCAAGCCGACTGAGTTCCCCCGGATGGAAACGCTCGTGGGCGCGGAACCAGTCTTCCAGGCGATCGTCGATCCAGCCATGGAAGTGCCAGAACACCGGGTTCACGTGGGATGAAAACGGGTCACCGAGGAAGTCGTTTTCCGGCGCATACCAGCGCGCGGCAAAGTCCGCCGGATCCCGGGCAAAAGGCACCGGCTGACCGTTGGAGGGATCCCGTGGCACCGAGGCCCAGCGCATGTGCAGCCAGTCGTGCAAGCCCAGTTCGATTTCCGAACCGAACTGCCCCAGGGTCAACTTCGACAGATAACGCGGGTCGCGGTAACGGGATTCCCATACCTGAAAATTGCTGTGGTAGGTCTCGGCAGTCTTGATGTCGCTGACCCACTGGGTGTACTCGGTGTCTTCGGCGGCCAGCCAAGTGGGCGGCAGCGCCGAGCCATCGTGATTGTCGAAATAGCGGGCAAAGCCCTGACGGTCGCGTTCAAGCTCCGGCTGCGGCATCGGAAAGCTCGACCAGGACGGCAGGTCCTGCATCGAACGCGCCGTGCCGAGCATGTGCCGGTGCATGAAGAAAAAGTCGATCCCCGAGCCATTACGGTCTTTGCGCGGCCCCCGAGCATCGCGCTCATTGCCTCGCGGGCCCGGCTGCCAGCCGATGCCGCGCAAGGCACCCTGTTGCTCTTTTGAGAGTTTGTGCCATTTGTCCCGCGTGGCGTGCCAGAGCTGATGGAACAGGCGATGTTCGGGGGAGATCAGCCACGCCAGCAACGGCGGATTCAACCCCACACGCTCACGGGCTTCGGGAAACAGCCGTTTGCGCGCGACAAAACGATTGTCCAGTTCCAGCAAACCGAGCGGGCGATCCAGGCGCAGGATCCGCCCACTGAGCGTGCCACTGCCGGCATTGCCGAAATCGGCCCAGACCTCATCGAGCGTGACCGCCAGCTCATAAGCCGGCGCGCCGTTGGCCGATTGCCGATCGATCAGGCGCCAGTACAGCTGGCTGGCGTCAGGCGATACCAGGTCGCCGATCACCCGGTAACGCGGCTCGGCTTCACCGCGTAACTGCTGCGCGGTATCGAGGCAGCCACGCAGGCCACGGCCGCGCTGAGCGATGTCGAGAAACAGCTCCAGCCCATGCTGCGGTAAACCGTCGAGGCCCGCTTGCGAACCTTCAAAGCGGATATCCCAGATGCCGCGCAGCGAGTTGGCCAACTGCTGACCCGCAGTGTCCGCCAGGTCGACGGTCGCCTCGCCGGGGGTAATCGTCGGGTCCGGCTTCGTCCATTCGCGATGCCCATAATAAGCCGCAGGCACGGCAGCGCCAGTCAGCGCCAGGCCTGCCATGAACCATCGTCGAGAAATCGTCATTGCCCTACCTGTGTCAGCCATGAAGCAGGCTTTATCCAAGCTAGAACGTTTGTTGTGCGGGGAAATTTAAGCGTGCCAAACACAAGCCTTGTGGTGAGGGGGCTTGCCCCCTCACCACAAGGTATCGCGCAAAGCCCTAATTTTTTCTGCCAGCCACTCGTTCCTCCCAGATAGCAAAGGCCCCTGCGCCTGCACCGGGGCGGCGAACCTGACAGAGATGGCAATGACAAAACCACGTTCGAAAAAGGCTCTTTACATCGGCCTGCCGCTGGCCCTGGCGATCAGCGCCGGCGCCAGCTTCGCGGTCTGGTATTACGGGTTCAAGGACAACCCCGGTTACCCGATCAAGGTCATGCAACAGGCCGACGAGTTACACGAGCGCATGCTCTCCTTCGATAGCCACATCAGCCTGATGCAGAACTTCGGCACCCAGGGCAACGAAGCCGACAAGGATGGCGAGGGCCAGTTCGACCTGGTCAAGGCCAACCGCGGACGTCTGTCCGGCGCGGCCCTGACGATTTTCGGCTGGCCGGAACTGTGGAATGGCGCCAACGCACCGCACAAGCCCACCGCCGGCTTCGTCGAAGAGGCGCGCAACCAGCAGGAGATTCGCTACAAGATTATTTCCGGGATGGTCCGCGATTTTCCCAATCAGGTTGCCATCGCCTACACCCCCGACGATTTCCGTCGTTTGCACGGCGAAGGCAAGTTCGCGATTTTCATCAGCATGCTCAACGCCTACCCGCTGGGCCACGATCTGAACCTGTTGGACCTGTGGACGGCACGCGGCATGCGCATGTTCGGCTTCAGCTACATCGGCAATAACGACTGGGCCGACTCTTCGCGCCCCTTGCCGTTTTTCAACGATTCGCCGGATGCCCTCGACGGCCTCTCGGACCTGGGCAAGCAAGCGGTACATCGCTTGAATGACCTGGGCGTGATCATCGACGTGTCGCAAATGTCGACCAAGGCCCTGGAGCAAGTCGCGCAATTGAGCCGCACGCCGATGGTCGCCTCGCACTCGGCGCCACGGGCGATGGTCGATATCCCGCGCAACCTCAGCGACAAGGAAATGCAGCTGATCAAGAACAGCGGTGGCGTGGTGCAGGTGGTCGGTTTCTCCCAATACCTGCGCCCGCTGACCCAGACCACCCAGGACAAACTCAACGAACTGCGCAAAGCGTTCGACCTGCCGCCCCTGCCGAACCTCGCCATGGCATTGATGCCGGGCGATCCGGTCATCGCTGCCTGGCCCGAGAAAAAATTCGGCCAGTACGCCAGCCGTCTCTACGCGATTCTCGAAGAAGAACCCAAAGCCAGCCTCAAGGACCTCGGGGACGCCATCGATTACACGGTGCGCAAAATCGGCATTGACCATGTCGGCATCAGCTCCGACTTCAACGAAGGGGGCGGCGTCAAAGGCTGGGAAAACGTCGGTGACATTCGCAATGTCACGGCGGAACTGATCTCGCGCGGCTACTCCGAAGCAGACATCGCCAAGCTCTGGGGCGGCAACTTCCTGCGGGTCTGGGATCAGGTGCAGAAAGCCGCCAAGCCGGCGCTGATTTCACAACAAGGCACGAGCACACCATGAGCGATCGTCGCACTTTCCTGAAACAGGCCGGGATCCTCGCCGCCGGCCTGCCGTTGACTGCCGGCCTGAACAACGTCGCCAACGCCACGCCAGTGCCCTCGCCGCCCGGGGACAAATGGGCACAGCTGCGGCAGCTGTTCGACCAGGATCCGGATTACCTGCATTTCTCCAATTTCCTGATCACCTCGCACCCAAAGCCTGTGCGTGAAGCGATCGAGATGCACCGTGCCGCCCTCGATAAAAACCCCGGGCTGGCGATGGACTGGGACCTCGGCGTTATCGAGCAGCGTGAAGAAGAGGTACGTGTCTGGGCCGGTCGCTACCTGCAAGCCAATGCCAGACAGATCGCCTTGACCGGCAGCACCACCGAAGGCCTGGCGATGATTTACGGCGGCGTTCATGTACGCCCGGACCAGGAAATCCTCACCACCGCCCACGAGCATTACGCGACCCACACCATTCTCGATCTGCGCACCCAACGGGACGGTACTCGGGTGCGCAAGATCAGGTTGTTCAAGGATCCGCAGACGGTGTCCAAAGCGGAGATCCTGGCCTCGATCGAGCAGAACATCAAACCCGAAACCCGTGTACTCGGCATGACCTGGGTGCATTCCGGCAGTGGCGTGAAACTGCCGATCGCCGACATCGGCGCGCTGGTGGACAAGCACAACCGCAATCGCGCCGATCAGGACCGCATTATTTACCTGGTCGACGGCGTGCACGGCTTTGGTGTCGAGGACTTGAGTTTTCCCGCCATGAACTGCGATTTCTTCATCGCCGGCACCCACAAATGGCTGTTCGGCCCCCGTGGTACTGGCATCGTTTGCAGCCGCAGTGAAGAGGTCAAATACGTCACGCCGATCATCCCGACCTTCTCCGAAGCCACGGCCTTCTCCACCACCATGACGCCGGGCGGCTACCACTCGTTCGAGCACCGCTGGGCACTGAACGAAGCCTTCAAGCTGCATTTGCAATGGGGCAAGGCCGATGTTCAGGCGCGTATCCATGCCCTGAACAGCCATATGAAAAAACGCCTGCAAGCGCACCCGCAGATCGAACTGGTCACGCCCGTGAGTCCCGAGCTGTCATCCGGTTTCAGCTTCTTTCGGGTCAAGGGCAAAAGCAGCGACAAGATCGCCGCCTGGCTGATGCAAAACCGCGTGATTGCCGATGCCGTGGAGCGCGACGTGGGCCCGGTGATCCGCACCGCGCCGGGGCTGCTCAACACCGAAGCTGAAGTCGACCGCTTCATCGCGTTGCTCGGCAAACAGCTCTGATCGCCAGCCCCATGATTAATGTCAGTCAGTTAAGTCGTAACGCGATCTGTAGCAGCTGGCGAAGCCTGCGTTCGGCTGCGAAGCAGTCGTGAATCCGACTGACGCGGTCTGCCTGACACACCGTAATCTCTGGTTTTACGACTGCTTCGCAGCCGAACGCAGGCTTCGCCAGCTGCTACAGAGATTGCGGCGTGGCGGAAGTTGCCCCCCCTGATTCCCTTTAACTTTTTATCGAGAGCAATGATGAACAGTGAGTTGCGTAGCTTGTCCCTGAAAACGCTCCCCGCACTGGCCTTCGCCGCCGTGGTTGCAGGCCTGCTGCCGGGTGCCGCTCAGGCCGCCGCCCCCGCCCCGCCCGGCAAAGTGTTCAAGGACTGCAAGCACTGCCCGGAGATGGTCGTGCTGCCCACCGGGACTTTCACCATGGGCACCCCGGACAATGAGGTGGGCCGCGAGCCCGACGAGGGTCCGTTGCACCCGGTGACCTTCGCCAAACCGCTGGCCATCAGCCGCTTTCAGGTGCTGGCCGGCGAGTGGGACGCGTACCTGCGCGACAGCGGTTACCTCATGCCCGACGGCGACACCCGGCCGGGCCGCGAGTGCAAGGCCGGCGTGCCGCGCTATGAACGCACGGCCAGGCATCCGGCGGTGTGCATGAACTTCCCCGAGGTCAATGCCTATGTGGCCTGGCTCTCGAAGAAGACCGGCAAGCACTATCGACTGGTCAGCGAATCGCTGCGTGAGTATGCCGCCCGCGCGGGCAGCAGTGGCCCGTTCCCCTTCCCGTTCGATGAAGGCAAGGAATACAGCATCGCCAAACACGCCAACACCTACGGCGCCGCCGATGGCTACAACTTCACCTCACCGGCGGGCAGCTTCCCGGCCAACGCCTTCGGCGTGTACGACATGCACGGCAACGTCTATGAGTGGACCGCCGATTGCTACAACGACAACTACGTCGGCGCACCGAGCGATGGCAGCGCCTGGTTGACCGGCGAATGCACCGCCCGGCGCATTCGCGGCAATGACTGGGGTGAAGCACCGGTGTTCTCGCGTTCGGGCAACCGTAATGCCACCTTCCCCGACACCCGTGGCGACTGGCTCGGTTTTCGCGTCGCGCGGGATCTTTGAGGCTCCCACCTCCTGTCGCATGACCTGCAACAAACCCGTGCGCGGCTAAATCGCCGCCCACGGGTTTCGTCTTTCAAGCAGCCAAACTCTTGAACCTTTGCCCTTTAGCGGCACTTGAAGCGGAAACTTCCATGACCTCAAAATCCCGCGGAGCCTTCAGTGAAGTCCTCGGCCTGCTCAGGCCTTTCCGGGTCATCGTTGTGGTGTCGATCATGCTCGGCATGCTCGGTGGCCTCAGCATCACCGCGTTACTGGCGACCATCAATGACGCGCTGAACGCCGCCGATACCCCGTCGACCCGGGTGTTGGCAACGTTTATCGGCCTGTGCGCGGTGGCGTTGCTGACGTCGATCCTGTCGGACATCGGCACCAACCATGTCGGGCAACACATCATTGCCGGGCTGCGTAAATCCCTGGGGGAAAAAGTCCTGTTGGCACCGATCGAACAGATCGAGCGCTTCCGCAGTTATCGACTGATTCCGGTGCTGACCCATGACGTCGACACCGTCAGTGATTTCGCCTTTTCCTTCGCGCCGCTGGCCATTGCGTTCACCGTCACCCTCGGTTGCCTGAGCTACCTGGCCTACCTGTCGTTGCCGATGTTTGCCTTGCTGCTGGTGGCCCTGGTGATCGGCACCGCGCTGCAATACGTGGCCCGGACCAAGGGCATCAAGGGTTTCCAGGCGGCTCGCGAAGCCGAGGACGAACTGCAAAAGCACTACAGCGCGATTGCCGCCGGTGCCAAGGAACTGCGCATCCATCGTCCGCGCCGCCAACGCATGTTCAGCCAACGCATCGAAGGCACCGCTGATTTCATCTGCAACACGCACATCCGCGCGGTCAACACCTTCGTGGTGGCCAAGACCCTTGGCTCGATGCTGTTTTTCGTGGTGATCGGCCTGGCGCTGGCCCTGCAATCGCTGTGGCTGGGCACCGATAAAGCGGTGCTCAGCGGGTTCGTGCTGGTGCTGCTGTACATGAAGGGCCCGATGGAATACCTGGTCACCACCCTGCCGGTGGTCAGCCGCGCCAACATTGCGTTCAAGCGCATCGCCGACCTGGCGGAGCAGTTTTCCTCGCCGGAACCGCACCTGCTGCTCAGTGACAAAGACGCGCCGAAACCGGTGGTCGAACACCTTGAAATGCGCGACGTGCATTTCGCCTTCCCGGCGGTGGACGGCAGCAAGCCCTTCGCCCTCGGGCCGGTCAACCTGTCCATCGCCCAGGGCGAGATCGTGTTTATCGTCGGCGAGAATGGCGGTGGCAAGACCACGCTGATCAAGTTGTTGCTGGGGTTGTATGCGCCCCAGGGCGGGGAAATCATCCTTAACGGTAAGCCGGTGCTGGCGCATAACCGCGACGACTATCGCCAGTTGTTCACCACGATTTTCGCCGACTACTACCTGTTCGACGAATTGGTGCAAGGTGAGCAGAACGTTCCCGAAGACGCCAACCGTTACCTGGAACGCCTGGAAATCTCGCACAAGGTCAGCATCCGCGATGGCGCCTTCAGCACCACCGACCTGTCCACCGGCCAGCGCAAACGCCTGGCCCTGTTGAACGCCTGGCTGGAAGAACGCCCGGTGCTGGTGTTCGACGAGTGGGCGGCCGACCAGGACCCGGCCTTCCGGCGCATCTTCTACACCGAGCTGTTGCCGGAACTCAAATACCTGGGCAAGACCATCATCGTCATTTCCCACGACGACCGTTACTTCGATGTCGCCGACCAATTGGTGCGAATGGAAGGCGGCAAGCTCGTCGCGCAAAAAAAACCGTTGGCGACCGCCTGAACGATCCACCGCCGACTACGAGAGCCCCGATGAACGACTTGATCGATGATGATGTACTGGCGCTGCTGCTGGCCGATGCCGGTGATCAACCCCAAGGGATAACCGCCCGCGTCAACCAGCGCCCGGCGCCGCTGTCTTTCGCCCAGCAGCGGCTGTGGTTTCTCCAGCAACTGTCACCGGACAACGCCGCCTACAACCTGCCCCGTGTCATGCGCATCACCGGCCCCCTGGCGCCCCGGCGGCTGGAAACAGCCCTGAACAAGGTGCTTGAGCGTCACGATATCTTGCGCAGTGCCTTCGTCGAAATCGATGGTTGCGCCATGCAGGTGGTCGATGCGCAGGCAACACTGGTGCTCGGCCATGAAGACCTGTCGGGTCTGTCGGACGAAGCCCGCGCCAACCGGATCGCGCTACGTATCGAGGCCCAGGCCGGCACGCCGTTCGATCTGCGTCAGGCACCGCTGATGCGGGCGACACTGCTGCAGATTTCGGCCGACGAGCATCTGTTGCTGATGAACATGCACCACATCGTTTCCGATGCCTGGTCCAATGCCATTCTGATGCAAGACCTGACACGAGCCTTTGCCCAGGCCGGCAGCGGCGATACATCACCCTTGCCACGCCCGGCCATCCAGTACGCCGACTATGCCGCCTGGCAGCGCGGCGAATACCTGCACAGTGCAACCTGCGCCAGCAGCGCCGAATACTGGCAAGAGTATCTGGGGCAAACATTGCCGGCCCTCGATCTACCGGTGGACTTCCCACGAAATGCCCGGCACAGCCACCCTGCCGGGCAGTATGACTTCAGTGTGCCCGCGCCCCTCGCGCAAACCCTGAACCGCTTCTGCCAGCAGCAAAAACTGACGCCTTTCGTCGTGGCACTCGGGGCCTGGCAATTGTTATTGAGCCGCTACAGTGGCCAACACGACTTTACCGTCGGCGTACCCAACGCCACCCGCAATCGCAGCGAAACCCAGGACCTGGTCGGCTTTTTCGTCAGCGCCCAAGTGTACCGGGCGCGCATTGATCCGCTGCTGTCCTGCGCAGACTTTCTCCAGCGGCTGCGGCGCGAATCGCTGGCGGCGCTGGACCATGGCGATTACCCGTTGGAATTGAGTTTCGACGCGTTGCAATTGCACGCCAGCGAACACGCCAATCCGCTGTTCCAGGTGCTGTTCAACTGGCGCACCGAAGCCGCGCAACCGGACCGGATCGACCTGGACGGGCTGGCGCTGGAGTTCCTCGGCGCGGGTCCCGGCCAGGCCAAATTCGATCTGTCCCTGGACGTCGGCTATTCGCTCGAGGGCATCCACGCGAGTCTCGAATACAGCCGGGACCTCTACGCCCCCGCCACCCTCGAACGCCTGGCCCGGCACTGGCTGAACCTGCTCCATGCACTGGTCGATGATCCTGATCGCGCGCTCGGCGAACTGCCGTTGCTGGGCGAGGATGAGCGACAGGTGCAGTTGCAGCAGTGGAACCCGCCCGTGTCGGCCCAACCCGAGGAAGGCGTGCATCAATTGTTCGAACGCCAGGCGCTGGCAACCCCCGACTCGGTAGCCCTGATCTTCAACGACCTTGAGCTCAGCTATGCCCAGCTCAACGCCGCCGCCAATGGCCTGGCCCACTCGTTGATTGCACAGGGTGTCGGACCGGAAGTGCTGGTGGGCATTGCCGTGGAGCGTTCGGCGCAGATGATTGTCAGCCTGCTGGCGGTGCTCAAGGCCGGCGGCGCTTATGTGCCACTGGACCCTGATTATCCGCAGGAACGCTTGGCCTGGATGATTGAAGACAGTGGCCTGAGCGTGTTGCTGAGCCAGCGTTCGCTGCTTGATCGGCTGCCATCGATGCCCGGCGTCCAGCGACGCTGCGTCGACGACATCGATGTCCGGGGGACGCTGCCCGCACTTGACCCGCCCTGCCGCACCACCGGCCAAAACCTCGCCTATGTGATGTTCACGTCCGGCTCTACCGGTCGCCCCAAAGGGGTCGGCATCACCCAGGCGGCGTTGACCCGTCACGCCCAGGTGGCGCTGGAGTTTCTCGGCCTGAGCGCACAGGACCGGTCCCTGCAGTTCGCCACGTTCAACTTCGATGCCTTTGTCGAGCAGCTTTACCCGGCGTTGATCTGCGGCGCCTCGGTGGTGCTGCGCGGGCCGGATATCTGGGACAGTGAAACCTGGTACCGCGAACTGCTCGATAAACAGTTCAGCGTCAGCGACCTGACCACCACCTACTGGAACATGCTGGCCAAGGACTTCGCCGCTGCCGGTCAGCGCGACTACGGTGCACTGCGGCAAGTGATCGTCGGTGGCGAAGCGATGCCACCGGAGGGCGTTGCGGCCTGGGGCAAGGCCGGGCTCGGGCACGTGAAGCTGCTGAACACCTACGGGCCGACGGAAACGACGGTCAGCGCCACAGTGCTGGATTGCAGCGACTACGTGACAGGGCAAATCGCCCTGCCCAAAAGCATGCCGATCGGCCAGCCTCTGGCCGGACGGGCGATTTACCTGCTCGATGCCGGCGGCCAGCCAGTGCCGGTGGGCGTCGTCGGTGAACTGATGATTGCCGGCGACCTGCTCGCACGCGGCTACTTCAAGCGACCTGAGCTCACGGCCGAGCGCTTCATCCCCAACCCGTTCGATGTTCAGGGCGGCGGTCGTCTCTACCGCACCGGCGATCTGGCGCGCTATCGCGCCGACGGTGTGATCGAGTATGCAGGCCGGCTGGATCACCAGGTGAAGATTCGCGGCTTCCGCATCGAACTCGGGGAAATCGAGTCATGCCTGCTGCGATTGCCGCAGGTCCGCGAGGCGTTGGTGGTTGCCCGGGAAGGCGCGGTGGGTTTGCAACTGGTCGGCTATGTCGTGGCCCAAAGCGACTCGCTGAGCGAGCAGCAACAACTCGACCTGCGCGAAACCCTCAAGGCTGAGCTCAAGGCCAATCTGCCGGACTACATGGTGCCCAGCCATCTGCTGGTACTGGCCGCCATGCCGTTGAGCCCCAACGGCAAGCTCGACCGCAAGGCCCTGCCGCAGCCCGACCTCAGCCAGACGCAGCGGCACTTCATTGCCCCCGAAACGCCCCTGGAAAAGGCGCTCGCCGAACTCTGGCAAGAAGCGTTGCAGGTCGAGCGTGTCAGCCTGGACGACAACTTTTTCGAACTCGGTGGCCACTCGATTCTGGCCATTCAATTCATCTCGACCCTTAACGCGCGCCTGGGCATCAAACTGGCGCTGCAACACATGCTGGCTCACCCCAATGTCCAGGCACTGGCCAGATTCATCGCACGGGAGCATCAGCAGAATGTGCAATGCGTGGTCGAACTCAATGCCTCGACAGCGTCGGCACCGCCGCTATTCTGCCTGCACCCCAGCGGCGGTATCGTGTTCTGTTATCAGCCGCTGGCGAAAAAACTCAGTGCCCATGCCCGGACCTTCGGCGTGATGCACAAGGGCTTTGCCGACAAAGACTCGAACGCTCAGACATGGGCCGAGATGATTGCCGACTACAGCGCACAGATCGTCGAGAAGCAGCCACACGGCCCTTACCGATTGATGGGCTGGTCATTGGGGGGCGCGATTGCCATGGACGTCGCCGCCCACCTGGAGCGCCAGGGCAAGGAAGTGACCTTCCTCGGCCTCGTCGACAGCACATTGCCCGAACATGCCTTGCCCGCCGACCTGCCGCGCAAGCCTCTGGAAGAAGACAACCCGAACCACCTCAGCGCGGAAAACGAACTGCTGGCAGCACTCGAAGTCTTCAACCTGATGTTCGCGCATCTGGAACCGGCGGCGGCGAGCTTCATCGCCCGGAACCCGACGGCCGACCTCAAGACCTTCTATCGCTGGGCCAGCGAACAGACGGCCACCGGCGAGCAAGAGATGATCGCGACCCTGGAAGGCATCAAGCAGGAAATCATGAACGCCCAGGCCTATGCGATTCACGATCGCCTGGTGGACGCGTTCAATGCCTTCTCGCTGCCGCTGCTCAAGGTCAAGGCCAGTTGCTGGTGGTCGCTGTCGCATAAAACCCTGGAGCAAGTGCTGTATTCGGAACAACTGCTCAGGGCCCACAATGTGACAGGCCAATTGCACACCTCGATCCACTCACCACTGCCGCACCGCAGCATGATCTACAGCGAGTCGCTACTGGAGTCGTTTACCGAAGTGTTTCTCGGCAGCGCGGGCGAGTCATGTAGCTGACCGAGCGACGGCAAACAAAAACGCAGAAGCCATGGCTTCTGCGTTTTTGTTTGTACTTCCGGCAATACCGTAGCAGCTGCTCGGCAGCTGCTACAAGATTAGCCCGCGCCCCTGGTAAAAGGGCGCGGGCCGGGACATTGACGCTAGTGCAAAGGACTCAGAACTGCGGTGTGTATTTCACGCTGAACATCACGTTGCGTGGATCACCGTAGTTGTTGTTGCCGTTGATCTGGTTGTAGGCCGCTGCGAAGTAGGTCTTGTCAAACAGGTTGTTGGCATTCATCGCCAGCTCGATTTCCGGGGTGAGCTGGTAACCGACGCGGGCATTCCACACGGTGTAACCCGGAACGTTGACGGAGTGGTCGAAACCTATCGTGTGGGTTTGTGCGGTAAAGCCCAGGCCTGTACTCACACGGCTCCAGTCGCCGCTCAACTGATAATTGCCCCACACACGCAGCATGTGTTTAGGCGTCCACCAGCTGAAGATTTTGCCTTCGTTGTCAGGGTCGTCGAGGTATTTGGTGGTGTTGTAGGTGTAGCCGGCAAACAGTTGCAGATTGTCGATCACCTCGCCGCTGATTTCGGCGTCCAGACCCTGGCTGCGCACTTTGCCCGATGCCGTCGAGCAGAACCAACCGTCGCAGGTTTGCGCACCCTGCGTATCGAGAACGGCACGGTTTTCCTGGTCGTAACGGAACAGGGCCACGGAGGTATTGATCCGGCCATCCATCAACTCGCCCTTGAGACCAATCTCGTAGTTACTGCCGATAATCGGTTTGAGTACCGCGCCGGCGGTATCGCGTTCGGTCTGCGGTGTATATACGTCGGTGTAACTGGCGTAGACCGCCCATTCGCGGCTCAGGTCATAGACGATACCGGCATAGGGCGTGACTTCTCCGGTTTCAGTGGCGGTGCTTTTTGGATCTTCTGTAATGCCGCTCGCGGTCTGGGTCGAAGACTTGTAATTGTAGTCGTACCAACTGACCCGCGAGCCGAGCACCAGGGTCAGGTCTTCAACAGGCTTGACCCGCCAGCTGCCGTACAGGCCTTTCTGGCGGATGTCGTATTGGCTGGGAGTCCCACGGCCACCGGGGCTATTGATCAAGCCTTCGTAGCTGATCTCCGGACGGTTGTGATCAATGTCGAAGATATTGTCGGAGCTGTCATTGAAGGTTCGGGCGTATTTGTCGTCCGAGGTGTATTTGGAATAGTTGCCGCCCACCATGATTTCCTGCGGCATGGACAAGGCTTCGAACTTGCCGGTGAGGTTCATGTCCAGAGCGACTTTGGTGGAGTCCATGTCCGTCACGAAATCAGCGTATTGCACGCCGCTGCCATCGGGATTGATGCCATCGCCGGTGGATTGCACCCGCTGGTTCTTCGCCTTGTTGGTTTCCGTCATGCGCACGGCGCCGATCTTGAAAGCCCAGTCATCGTTGAAACGGTGTTCCAGATCGGTGTAGAGCGTGGTGACGTCGATATCCGAATGGTTCCACTTCGCCCCGGTGTACGTGCTGCGCGGCAGGTCGATGGGTTTACTGTCGGAGTAACGCGGGAAGCCGCGGACATTCGAGCGCGATTCGCCGTCGGACTGGCTGACCGCGACCCCCACGGTGGTGGCTTCGCTCAGATCGAAGTCCAGCGCGCCGTACAGCGAGGTGGTCTTGTACCATTCGGAATCAACGAACGTGTGGGTGTCGTCCTGGTCGGCCACGAAACGTCCACGGATGGTGCCGTTCTGGTTCAACGGCCCACCGGCGTCCAGTTGCAGACCGTAGTGATCCCAGGAGCCGGCCTTGCCGGTCAGGGTCACGGTCGGTGTGGCCTGACCGCGCTTGCGCACCAGGTTGACCGCGCCACCCGGGCTGCCGGTGCCTTGCAGCAAGCCCGACGCACCACGCAGCACTTCCATGCGATCGAAGAAAATCAAGTCCTGCGTGGCCCAGTTGCCCAGCGCGTAAGTGTTGCGCGGGATCGGCACACCGTCGTACTGCCAGTCATCAATCTGGAAACCGCGCGAAGAGAGGATCAAACCTCTGCCGACGCCTTGGGCACCGACCAGTCCGGTGGTCTTGTTGGCGGCGTCCTTGAGATCGACGATATCCTGATCATCCATTTGCTTGCGGGTCATCACCGTGACCGACTGCGGGATTTCCTTGAGGGTGTGGGTGCCCTTGCCGATGGTCACGGCATTCGAGGTGTAGGAATTCGAACCTTCGGTGGTCGCGCCCACCTGTTGCGCGTTGATGGTGGTGGCGCCCAGTTCCAGACCCTCGGTCGAACTGCCGCGTACCAGCATCAGCGTGTTGCCTTCAAAGCTGTAGTGCACGCCCGTGCCCTTGAGCAATTGGGCAATCGCCGCTTCGCTGCTCAACTTGCCGCTGACGCGTGTGCTGCGCAGGCCGGTCATATCATCGGCGCTGTAGATCACCTGCTGATTGGTCTGCGTGCCAAACGCCTGCAACGCCTGGGGCAAAGGCTGGGCAGGAATGTCGAGGGTGAAGTCTTCGGCGTGGACCTGCGCGCTGAGCGGCAGCAGGCAAGCCATGCCCAGACCGGCCAACGAGCGACGCGAGCGCAGGGTTCGGGCAATGACCAAAGCCTTGAACAGAGGTTTCAACTCATGAATTGCTGACATCGTGCTCTCTATTTTTAATTGAAATGGATAGGATCCATGGGCAATCGAGTGCCCTGCCGCTGCCTGGACCTGTGAACCACCTGGATCGGCTGCCATCTCGGGCAACGTGTCGCAAGTCGATGACCGGCCCCTCCCCGGGCACGATCGTTTGTCCGGGCAGCGGTAAAAATGTGTACGGCTGGGAAAACCTGAGCCCAGTGGCTACCCTGCCCGGCTCGATTTATCTGCTTACGTAAGTAAGACGCAGCACCGCGCAAAAACCGGAATGAGTTTATTTATCATTTGCGCAAACATTGTCTAGTCCTGAAATAGGTTTACACCTGTTTCACCCTCAAAACGCCCGATGCACCGCATCGGGCGTTTTGCATTTCAACGATAGGTGCGGACGTTTGCTGTTGTAGATGCTTATCGACTCGTCGACCATTCGAATCGCCTCGGCCAGATCTCTAGGTCGGTGAAGCAGAAACTCTGTCTTCAAGATCCCGTTCACACGCTCTGCCAAAGCGTTCTGATAACAGTCATACCCGTCGGTCATCGAGCACCTGATTCCATGTTTGGCGTGCAACTTCTGGTAGAGATCAGAGCAGTATTGCGAGCCGCGATCTGAGTGATGCACCAGCGTCTGATCCGTTCTTCTGCCCCGTAGAGCCTTACTCATCGCCTGGATGACCGATTCGGTGTGCAGGGTTTCATGCACGTGATGGCCGACGATTTTGCGAGAGTAGGCATCGGTCACCAAGCTCACATAGGCAACGCTTTGTTGGGTCGGCAAATAGGTGATGTCCGCCACCCAGACCTGCTCGGGTCCCGTGGCAGTCACTTGATCAGGGCCAGGTTTTAACCGGTTCGGATGTCGGCGGAAGCGATGATGGCTGTCAGTGGTCTTGTGATAGGCGCGCTTGCGAGGAACCAGTTGCCGATTGTCTCGCAAGATATCGAATAGCCGATCTCGACCTACCGTTTGCGTCAGCTCAGGCTCCGCCTGCATAAGGCCATGCAGCTTGCGAGTGCCCAGCCGGGGCATCTGAAGACGTGTTTCCAGGACAAAACCCAGCACTTTCTGAGCATGACTGGCTTGCGCGTCATAAGCCCGGTTTCGTTTGTAGTACGCCTGCCGGGATATGCCCAGAAACTGGCAAGCCCTCTGAATGCTCAGGCCTTGGACTTGCCCTTGGGTGAGGACTTGCCGGATCGCTTTTTTACGATAGAAACCCCGTAATCGTTCTTCAACACGTCAACCACCGCTTCGAAGAATTGGGCTTTCTGATTGGCAAGGGCCAGTTTTTCCTCCAGCTCCTTGATTCGCTGCTCAGGGGTCAGCGGCAAACTTTGTTCGTCCATCGGTCGGCTCCTCTGGGCGCGAATAGAGGCGCCTTGGCTCCAGTCCTGCCGCCCATGCTTGCGTAACCACACCAGCACAGTCGACCGCCCCTGAATCCCGTAGCGCCGTTGAGCCTCTTTATAACTCAACTCGCCTTTTTCGACCTGATCGACGACTGCCAATTTAAAGCCCAGCGTGTAATCTCGCTGGCTGCGCCTTTTCCCCGTATCCATTGGTTCCTCCTGAAGATAAGTCAGAAGGTGTAAACCTTATTCAGGACGAGACACATTCAAAAAAAAGGCCGACGCATTGGGCGTCGGCCTTTTTTTCTGCTACTTCAACCGTTTTGTGCAGCCTTGGCGTTCTGCAGTTGCCGGGCTTTTTCGGTGAGCAACGCTTTTTCTTCGGGGCTCATATTGTCCAGACGCAACCGCGCCTGGGCGATTTTCTCCAACTGACCCGGACTGCTTTCCCGGGAGCGCAACGCCGCCGCCAGCCCCGCCACAGTCGGATGGTCAAACACCACGCCCGGCTGGATTTCGCACTGCAACAACTTGCGAATGCCGGCCACCAGTTTGATCACCAGCAAGGAATGGCCCCCGGCGGCGAAAAAGTCCCGGTCGATGCCCAGACGCTCAACCCCCAGCAACTGCGCCATGCGCGTCACCAGCAATTGCTCAAGAGCATCGCGGGGTTGCATGCCTTCATCGTCAGCCGAGGTGGACGCGAGTTGTTGCAAGGCCTTGCGGTCAACCTTGCCGTTGGCCAGTCGCGGGAAGCTGTCGATCAACTGCAAGTGCTGCGGCAGCATCACACTGGGCAGACGCCGCGCCAGTTCGTCGCGAACGGCATCGAGCAACGTCGCCGAAGGCGCCTGATGCGGCACGATGAACGCGAGCATCCCGTCTTGCGCGGACGGCCCCGGCAACACCAGTGCTTGCGCGACCTGCGGCAAACGCAGTAACTCGGCTTCGACCTCTGCCAGTTCGATGCGAAAACCCCGTACCTTGATTTGCTGATCGCGCCGACCGTGCAACGCAATCGCCAGATCCGGGCGATAGCGGGCCAAGTCGCCGGTGCGGTACAGGCGCTCCTGCGGATTGAACGGGCTCTGGATGAACACTTGCGAATCGGCCTCGACATTCACGTAGCCGCGACACAACTGCGCGCCGCCGAGGTACAACTCGCCCAGCACACCGACCGGCGCCAGTTGCAGGTTATCGTCGAGTACAAACACCTGATTGTTGCCCAACACCCGGGACAGAACGCCGGCGTCAGGCACCGCCGCCTCCAGATCCAGCGGATGAACCAGCACGCCGACCGTGGCCTCGGTCGGGCCGTAGTGATTGAACACCCGGCAACCACTACGCAAACCGGCGATCCGTTGCACCAATGCCTGGGCAATCGGCTCGCCACCCAGCACCAGCGTGCGCGGCAGTTGCGCGCGTTCGCTGTCGAGCAGCGCGGCCAGGTGCGACGGAACGATCTTCAGGCAATCGATGGACTGCCGTTGCAGGAAATCGGCAAACAAATTGCCGTCCTGCATTTGCTCATCGCTGGCCACATGCAGCGCGGCGCCGTTGAACAAGGCGCCGAACAGCGCCGTGTTGCCCAGGTCCGCCGCCACCGTGGAGGTGAAGCCGAACTGCTGGCATTGATCCAGCCCCAGGGCCTGGCTGACGTGAGCGGTGTAATTAAGTAATTGCCTATGCTCGATGACCACGCCTTTCGGCATACCGGTGGAGCCGGAGGTGAACAGCACATACGCCGCCTGATCACCCTGTGTATCGTGGGTGATGGCCGACGTGCTCGCCGGGGTCGATTGCAGCACACGATCCACGGTCGCCAGAGGCAACGGATAATCGTGCCATTGCGCGATGTTCCCGGCGTCGACCAGTAGCAACGCAGCGCCGGCCTGTTCCAGCATCAAGGCTTGACGGGCTTGCGGCCATTGCGGGTCCAGCGGCAGGTACGCGGCGCCGATGCGCCACGCCGCGAGCATGGCGATCACCAGCTCCGCCGAGCGTGGCAAGGCCAGCGCGACGATAGCCCCCGGCGCCATGCCCTGGGCTTTTAATGCCTGGGCCAACACCTCGACCTTCGCCTGCAACTGCCCGTAACTCAGGCGTTGATCGCCGTCAGTCAGGGCGATAGCTTGCGGCGTGGTCCTGGCCCAGTCGGCAATGCGCTGCGGCAAGAACCGGCTATCGACCCGTGCTCGCGCTGGCGGGTTGATCGACAGCAAGCGCTGTTGTTCGGCGGCTCCCAACACGTTCAGTTGACCGAGTTCGGCGTGAAGATTGGCAACGATGTTTTCGAGCAATACGCGCAACTGCTCCAGCAACCCTTCCATCGCCTGAACCGAGTAACGGGACGCGTTGTAATGCAGGTGGAACGCGTGGGCATTGCCCGCCTCGTCCGTTTCCAGTTCAAGCATTAATTCAAACCGTGCTTCGCGCACTGCCGAACGCGGAGTCCATTGCAGATCAGCGGACGTCGCGGCTTGCATGGCCCGGCACACGGCAAAACCATACGCCGGGCGAGCCGCCGTAGGCGCCAGTTCAGGCGCCCAGTACTCCTGCCATGTACGGTGCTCATCCAGACGCGCCGCCAACTCTGCCACCCAGGTGCTGAACCCAGCATTCGCCGTCAGTGGCAGGTTCAGCGGCAGGGTTTTCTCGAACACGCCCACGGCATTACTGAAGTATTGGTAATCTTCGCGACTGTCATGCCGCACCCCGACCAGCACCTGTTGATGCCCGCTGAGCCGACCCAGCAACAGCCACCAGGCCGCTTGCAGCACCACACTCGGCGATTGCTCCAACGCCTCGGCCACTTGCTGCAAACCGCTGCGCAGTGCCGGATCGAGCGTGAGCGCCAGCGATTCAGTGGCCGACGACAATCCAGGATTCGCGTTGCGATAGGCCAGCCACGGAGTACTCAGATCAGGATCGACGCCTTGCAGGTGTTCCTGCCAGTAAATACGTGCGCCGGCCGCGTCTTCGTCGAGCACCACTTCACTGCGCCATTCCAGGTACTGGGTGAATTCACCGGTCTCTTCGTCGTCCGCCGCCGACTGTTGCCCATAGGCCCGCACCAATTGCTGATACAGCAACCGCACGCCGCTTTGATCGAGGCTGTGCCGGGCCAGGCCCAACACCAATTTCCATTGATCATCGGCCAGGCGATAGAGCACCGCTTGCGCGCCCTCGGATTCACCGACGACAAAAGCACGCTCCGCCCATTCGCTGAGCTGAGCCTGAATACCGGCCGGGGTATCGACCCGCGCCTGCACGCTCAGCGGGAAGCGCTCCGCCCCCCCGACGAACTGTCGGACACCATGGAATCCCGGCGCCTTGCCCAGCCGCGCGACCAGCATTGGCTGTTGCGCCAGCAAGCGATCCAGTGCGTTTTGCACCCGCTGCGGATCGAGGGCGCCGCGGATCTCGACCTCCAGGAAATGCAGCGCATCACCACAGGCCGGGGCCTTGGGCAACTGCTCCAGCAACCGTTGCTGTTCAGGCGTCAAGGCGTAACCCAGGTCCTGCTGGTCCATCGATACCTCGTTCATGCTCCGGTTTCCTCGGTGTTCATTACGCGTTCAAGGGCGCTGCGGTCGAACATATCGCCCATGGCCACGACAATCTTGCGCGGGCCTTCGAACGGATCACGGGCGTGGGCCACCAGCATGTTGTCGAGCAGGATGGCGTCGCCTTTTTGCCAGTCGAAACGCACCGCGCATTCTTCGTACAAGTCACCGATGCATTGCATCACTTCGTCTTCGATCGGCGTGCCGTCGCCGTAGAACACGTGGCGCGGCAAGCGGTCCAGGCCGAACATCGACAACAGGTCTTCCCGCACGTCCGGCTCCAGCCAATAGATGTGATGCAGTTGCACCTGGTTGAAGAACGATTTGGCGCCGGTCACCGGGTGACGAATGATGGCCGGGCCTGGGGTGCGGGTTTGCAGTTCGTTGTTGTCGAGCCAGCGCCATTCAATGCCGCCGGCCCGGCAGCGGGCCTCGACTTCGGCACGGTCTTCAGTCTTGAAGAAATGCTGCCAGGACACGTCGAGGTTGTCGGTGAAGGTGCGCACGTAAAGCAGGCCTTTTTCCTCGAACTTGTCCCGCAGGTCCACCGGCAGTTTTTCGTACATCAACCGGCAATCCACCACTGGAGTCGCACCGCCAATGGGCGCGGCTTGCTCGCAATAGAACATCTGCTTGCGCGGCCAACGGTCCTGGTGGGAGCTCTCGTTGTGGAACAGGATCATCTTGCGTTCCGGGTACGGCGTGGAGCGGTAGGTGTTCTTGCCGCCCTCTTTCTTCGGCAGATCGCCGTACTGGCCGTAAAGCCCTGGCTGGATCGCTTCGGCAAACGCCTCGAAGCCCTGAATGCCATCCAGCTCGAAACCACGGAACAGAATCCCGGCGTGCCTGGCGAGTTTTTCTTCGATCAGCGGCCGGTTGTTGTTGATCCACTCGATCAAGTCCAGATGCGGCTCGTTCGGTTCCAGCAGCAGCGGGAACGGCTGTGGCGCGGCGATCAGCGATTCGCGGATCGGTGCCGGTCGGGCCTTGGCCGCCGGGGCGGTGCCGCGTTTGAGGAACTTGCCGAGTTTGTCGGCCTTGGGTCCGGGGACGGCAGGCTTGGCGGCCACCGCTAAATTGTCGACTGGCATGCTGATAGCTCCCAATAGAATGTCCTGATCAGCGACGATCTGCTCCAACAGGGCTATCCAGGCCTTGACCAGGTGCTGGATGCGCTCGTGTCCGAACAAGGTTGTGGCGAATTGCCAATTACCCAGCAATTGCCCTGCTTCATCGTCAACGAACAACGCCATGTCGAATTTAGAATGGGTCTCCAGCGCCGGCAGCGATTCCACGCTCAAACCGCCCAGGGCCTGGGTACGTCCCGGCAGGTTGTTCATCACGAACAACACTTGCACCAGCGGGTTCATGCCCTTGTGCCGCGGCACGTCCGAGGCGTCGACGATCATGTCGAACGGCAGGTCCTGATGCTCCAGGGCACTGAGCAGGGATTCCTGGGTCTGGCCCAGGAATCGGGCGAACGGCGTGGCGGCGTCGAACCGCGAACGCAACGGCAAGACGTTGACGAAGAAGCCGATCAACCGTTCAAGCTCCGGCTGTTCACGCCCGGCCACGTCGGCACCGACCAACACATCCGCAACGCCACTGACCCGGTGCAACAACACCTGGAACGAGGCCAGCAGCGTGCTGTACAGCGTGACGCCCGCGTCCATCGACAACTGGCGCAAGGCCGTGCTGAGTGGCGTGGTGAGCTGGAACTGCACCGAGTCACCCGCATAGGACGGTGTCAAACCACGGGGGTTGTCCGATGGCAACTTCAGTTGCCCGCTATAGCCTGCGAGCCGCGCTTTCCAGTACTCGGCCTGACGCGCCAGCACGCCTTGCTGCTCCAGTGCCTGCTGCCACAGCGCGAAGTCGGAATACTGCACCTCCAGCGCCGGCAACGGGGTCAGGTCACCGGCCTTGGTGCGGTGATAAATCTCCACCAGTTCGTTGACCAGCAAGCCCATCGACCAACCATCGGAAATGATGTGGTGCATCGCATAAAGCATCACATGCTCGGTCGGCCCCAGGTGCAGGATCCGTCCACGCAACAGCGGTGCGTGTTCCATATCAATCGGGGTGCGCGCGTTTTCCAGTGCTGCTTGCGCCACCCATTCTTCCTGGGCACTGCGGGACAGAGCGGACAAATCGATCACCGGGAAATCCAGTTCAACCTGCTCGGCGATCACGGCAATCGGGTCACCTTCATCGTCCTGGGTATACGCGGTACGCAGCACTTCATGGCGGCGCACCACCTCGGCGAAACTGCTGATCAGCCGTTCCACCGACAACTCACCACGCAAACGCAAGGCCATCGGCATGCCATAGGCCGCGGTGCCGCCGGACAATTGCTCGGCGATCCACAAGCGACGCTGCACCAGCGACAACGGTGCGCTGTGCCGGGTGCCATGGGCCTTGAGAACCACACCGTGGCCGTTCGGCTCAGGTGTGCCCTGCTGCTGCGCGATCCACGCCGCCAGGTCCTTGAGTCGCGGATGGCCGAACAAGTCACGCAGGCTCAACGTACAAGCCGTGAGTTTGCGCAGGCGCGAGACCGCTTGCGTCGCGAGCAGGGAATGCCCGCCCAGTTCGAAAAAGTGATCGTCGCGGCCGACCTGATCCAGTTCCAGCACGTCCTGCCAGACCGTAGCGATCTGCTGTTCCAGTGCACCTTCAGGCGCGACAAAGTCCAACGCCGCCAGACGGGCATCGACGCCGGGCAAGGCCTTGCGATCGATCTTGCCATTCGGGCTCAGGGGCAGGCCTTCGAGGAACAGCACATGGGCCGGAACCATGTAATCCGGCAGGCTGGCCTTCAGGCGTGCCTTGATGTCATCGCGCAACGCCGCCAGCCTGGATGAATCGGCGCTGGCTTGCGCCGGATCGTCGAACACCACGTACGCCACCAATTGCTGACCGATGGCGCCCGGTTGCGCCACCACCAGTGCCTGACGCACCGCAGGAACCCGCAGCAGATGGGTTTCAATTTCACCGAGCTCGATGCGCAAACCACGAATCTTCACTTGATGATCGATCCGCCCGACGTACTCAATCACGCCGTCGGCGCGATAACGCGCGAGGTCGCCGGTGCGGTACACGCGGCCACCGCCCAGTGGATCGAACGGGTCGGGAATGAAGCGCTCGGCCGTGAGCTCAGGTCGCTTGAAGTAGCCCCGTGCGAGCAGCTCACCGCCAATCACCAGTTCACCGACCACACCGACCGGCGCCGGTTGGCCCTGGGTGTCGAGTACATGAATCGCCCGGCCGCCCAACGCCCGGCCAATCGGCATGGTCACCGGCAACGGGTTGCGGCCGGACACGTAGTCGCTGCAATCGAGCAGCGTGGCGCTGACCGTGGCTTCGGTCGGGCCGTAGGTGTTCAGCAGGCGCACATGGCCCAGCCCGGCCTGGCCCCAGGCGGCAACACCTTCCGGCGGCATGGCTTCGCCACCGACGATCACCTGGCGCAACGCGCCATAGTCACGATGACCCGCCGCCGCAAGGTCCTTGGCCAACATATTCCAGTAGGCAGTGGTCAGGTCGCTGACGCTGAACTGCTTGTCGCGCAGTTCGCGATACCAGGTCTCGCTGTCCCAGATGTCCGGCCCGCGCAGCACCACCGAGGCACCGCAAATCAGCGCCGGGTAAAGCTGCTCGACAAAGGCATCGAAGTTGAACGTGGCAAATTGCAGCGAGCGGTCCTGCGGCGTGAGGCCGAGGAAATCCAGGGCCACCCGGGCATGACGGGTCAGCGCCGAGTGGGTGATGCCAACGCCTTTCGGGCGCCCGGTGGAGCCCGAGGTGAACATCACATACGCCAGGTTTTGCGGGCCGCTGCGCTGCGGCAGATTGTCGGTCTGGGTCGGGTAATCCAGTTGATCCAGGCGCAGGACGGTCACACCCGCAGCTTCTGGCAACGCCGCCGCGAGGTGGCTTTGGGTCAACAGCACACGCAGACCGCTGTCCTCGATCATCGCGCCCAGTCGCTCGGCCGGGTACTCCGGGTCCAGCGGCACGTAGGCGCCACCGGCCTTGAGCACCGCCAGCAGGCTGATGATCATCTGCGTCGAACGCTCGACCGCAATGCCCACCAGCACTTCGGGGCCGACGCCGTGTTGCAGCAGCACGCGGGCCAATTGGTTGGCCTGGTCATTGAGCTGGGCATAACTCAGGCGTTGCTCGTCGAAGATCAGCGCCAGCGCTTGCGGCGTGCGCTCGGCTTGCCGTTCAAACAAACGCTGCACGCACACCTCATCGACCGGCAGCGCCAGCGGCTCGCGCACAGCGGTCGAGGCCAGGGCCAGATCGCCCACGGCACTGGCGGCAGGTGCCTCGACCATCTGCAACAGCAGGTGCGCGAGATGCCCGGCCAGTTGTTCAATCGCGGCGTCATCGAACTGCTGACGATCGAAACTCAGTTGAAACGACAACTCGGCGCCGAGGTTGACCGACAGGGTCAACGGGTAATTGGTTTGCTCGAAGTTACCCACTTCGCCGAAGCGCAGATCTTGCGGTGCGCCCTGTTGCAGGGCTTCGGAGATCGGGTAGTTCTCGAACACCAGAATGTTGTCGAACAGGGCTTCGCCGCCCTGCCCGGCCCAACGATGGATGTCGAACAGCGCGGTGTGTTCTTGCTCACGCAAGGCCAGGTTCTGCGCCTGCACCTGTTGCAGCCACTGCGCCAACGGCTGTTCGGCCCGTGGGCTGGCGACCACCGGCAAAGTGTTGATGAACAGGCCGATCTGCTGCTCGACCCCGGTCAGTTGCGCCGGACGTCCGGACACCGTGGCGCCGAAGCTGACCGTGTCCAGCCCGGTATAGCGTTGCAACAGCAGCAGCCAGGCTGCCTGCACCAGGGTGTTGAGGGTGACTTTCTGTTCCCGCGCAAAGCCATTGAGCCCGGTGGTCTGCGCCTGGTCCAGGGTCAGGAAGTGCTCGCCTTGAGCGGTGTTGGCCGCATCGCTTCCGGTCCACACCAGCGCCTTGGCCAACCGGGTCGGCTCATCGAACGCGGCCAACTGGCCCTTCCAGAAACCTTCGGTGACCTGCGCGTCCCGTTGCGTCAGCCATTCGATATAGTCGCGATAACGCCCCGCTGTGTTCGCCGGTACCTGGCCGCTGTAGCGTTGCAGCACTTCCCCGAGCAGCTGCGAATTGCTCCAGCCGTCCATCAAGATGTGATGACTGGTGTAGATCAGGTGAAAACGCGCGGTGTCGAGACGCACCACCGTCAGGTTCAGCAACGGTGCGGCGGCAAGGTCAAAACCCTGCTGGCGCTGCGCGGCCGCCAGTTCGCTGAGCGCCAGGGCCACATCGCTCTGGTCGCGCCAGTCATGGAAGGTGAACGGCACGGCCAGTTGCTTGTGAATCACCTGCAACGGACGCTTGAACTCGCCGTCCCAGACAAAACTGCTGCGCAGCACATCGTGCGCATCCATTGCCGCTTGCCAGGCCTCGCGGAAACGTTCGACGTTCAAGCCTTCGACATCCACGCACAGCTGATTGATGTAATCGCCGGCCTGCTGCTCGTAGAGGGTGTGGAACAGCATGCCTTGCTGCATCGGTGACAGCGGGTAAATGTCTTCGACCTGGCGTGGCGTCACCGGCAACGCATCGAGCTGGCGTTGCGTCAACCCGGCCAGCGGGAAGTCCGACGGCGTCAGGCCCTGATGCCGAGCCTCACAGCAGTGCTCGATCAACAGCCCCAGTTCCTGCGCATAAGCCTGCGCCAATCGCTCGATGGTCGACGGATCGAACATCTGCCCGCTGAACGTCCAGCCAATACTCAATTCGCCGCCATACACACGGCCATTGAGGGTCAGCCAGTTGTCCAGCGGTGCCAGCTGACTTTGCTCCGCGCCCGCCGATTCGCTGGCCGGAGTGAACAGTGCGCCCGCCTCGTCGCCAAACCCGGCATCGAACTGGCCGAGGTAGTTGAAGGTAATGCGCGGCACGGGCAAGGCTTGCAGCATTTGCCGGGTACTGTCATTGCCCAGGTAGCGCAGCGCGCCAAAGCCCAGGCCTTTATCGGGGATCGCCCGCAGTTGCTCCTTGATCGTCTTGATCGAGTCCTGCGGCGTGCTCGCCGGGGTCAGCCGAACCGGGAACAGACTGGTGAACCAACCCACGCTGCGGCTCAAATCGAGTTCGTCGAACAGCGCCTCGCGACCGTGGCCTTCGAGCTGGATCAGGGTCGAGGCGTCGCCCGTCCAGTCCGCAATCACCCGCGCCAGCGCCGTCAGCAACAGGTCGTTGACCTGCGTGCGATAGGCCGCCGGTGCCTCCTGCAACAGCTGGCGGGTCTGCTGTTTGTCCAGACGGGTCTGCACATGCAAGGCGTGGCGATTGTGCAACTCGCCCTGGGGTCGATCGCAGGGCAAGTCATTGCGTGAACCCTGCAACTGCTCTTGCCAGAACCTCAGCTGAGCCTGCATCGCCGGGCTGTCGGCATGTTGTTGCAAGCGTCGCGCCCAGGCCTGAGTGGCACTGGTCTTGGCCGGCAATTTGAGCGTTTGGCCGGCCTGCAACTGCTCGCAGGCCTGTTGCAGGTCTTCGAGCAGAATGCGCCAGGACACGCCGTCGACCACCAGGTGATGGATCACCAGCAACAGGCGCTGGCTGCCATCGGCCACGTTCGCCAGCACCGCGCGCAGCAGATTACCGCTCGCCAGTTCGAGGCTGCGCTGGGCCTGCTCGCCCAACTGTTCGAGTGCCGCCGCATCGGCAACCTCGGAGGTCCACAGCAGCGGCGACTGTTGCCAGAGCGCCTGTTGCTCGGCCAAGGAACGATGTTGCGCGGTCCAGTTGTCGCCCTGACGACTGAACGCCAGACGCAACCCGTCGTGATGGCTGACCAATGCCTGCAACGCACGCTCCAGGTGTTCGGCGTGCAGCGGTTTGGCGGACTTGAGCAGCACCGACTGGTTCCAGTGGTGCGGCTCGGCCATCTCGCGTTCAAAGAACAACTGCTGGAATGGCAGCAACGGCGTATCGCCAGTGACCGGGCCCTGGTCGATGCGCAAGCCACTGTCGCCGACCTTCGCCACCGCCGCGAGGCTTTGCACGTTCTGATGCAGGAACAGGTCTTTGGGGCTGAAATGAATCCCCGCCTGACGCGCCCGGCTGACCACCTGGATCGAGATGATCGAATCGCCGCCCAGCTCGAAGAAGTTGTCGCTGATCCCTACCTGCGGCCGCCCCAACACGCTTTGCCAGATCTCCACCAGCGCTTGTTCGATAGCGCTGGTCGGGGCGGTGTAAGCCTTGCCGCTGGCCGTGGTGTCGGCCTTGGGCAACGCCTTGCGTTCCAGTTTGCCGTTGGGGCTGACCGGCATTTTTTCCAGCCACAGCCAATGCTGCGGGACCATGTAGTCCGGCAATGTCTGGCTCAGGTGTTCCTTGAGGCTGCGCTGCAAGGCGTTGCGAGTTTCATCGTCGGCGTGCAGCAACGCGTCGCGGGTCGGCACCACATACGCCACCAGCAGCGTGCCGTCCTGGGCGATCACCACGGTTTCACGGACTTCGGCGCGTTCGGCCAGGCGCGCTTCGATCTCGCCCAATTCGATGCGCAGGCCACGGATTTTCACCTGATGGTCCATGCGCCCGGCGTATTCGATCACCCCGTCGGCGCGATAACGCGCCAGGTCGCCGGTGCGGTACAGACGCTGGCCGTCACCGAACGGGCTGGTCGCGAAGCGATCCGCCGTGAGCGATGGACGACGGTGATAACCCCGGGCCAGGCCTTCGCCGCCCAGGTACAACTCACCAATCACGCCCACCGGCACCGGCGACAACTCGTGATCGAGAATGTAAGTGCCCAGGTTGGCGATCGGCTGGCCGATCGGCACGCTGTCGCGCCCTTCGTCGACGCACGTCCAGTGCGTGACGTCGATGGCCGCTTCGGTCGGGCCGTAGAGGTTGTACAGCCCGGCATTCGGCAGCTTGGCAAACACTTGCTGCTGCGCGTCCACTGGCAGGGCTTCGCCGCTGCAGACAATCCGGGTCAGGCTGCGGCACTGGCCCACCGCAGGGTCTTGCAGGAACGCCTGCAACATCGACGGTACGAAGTGCAGCGTGGTGATGCGTTGCGCGGTGATCAATTCGATCAGCTGCGCCGGATCGCGATGAATACCTGGCGCGGCCACCACCAGGGTCGAACCGGTCAACAGCGGCCAGAAGAACTCCCAGACCGACACGTCGAAACTGAACGGCGTTTTTTGCAACACGCTGTCCGTGGCGTCGAGCCGATAGGCCTGCTGCATCCAGCACAGGCGATTGACCAGTGCCGAATGACGGTTGCCCGCGCCTTTGGGTTTGCCGGTGGAGCCCGAGGTGTAGATCACATAGGCAAGGTTTTCCCCGTCGAGATCAACGCCAGGGTTGGCATCGCTGCGGCCTTCCAGCCAGTCGCCGTCCTGATCCAGCACCAGGCTGCGAATGCCGGCCGGAATCGGCAATTGCTCAAGCAAATGGCTCTGGGTCAGCAGCAACTGGATGCCGCTGTCTTCAAACATGTAGGCCAAACGTTCCTGTGGGTATTCCGGGTCCAACGGCAAATAGGCACCGCCCGCCTTGAGAATCGCCAGCAGGCCCACGACCATTTCCACCGACCGCTCGACCGCGATGCCCACCAGCACATCCGGGCCGACGCCCTGCTCGATCAGCACGTGAGCCAGTTGGTTGGCGCGGCCATTGAGTTCGGCGTAGCTCAAGCGTTGCTCGGCAAACACCAGCGCACACGCCTGCGGGGTTTTACCGACCTGCTCTTCGATCAGCGCCTGCACGCTGTGATGCAACGGGTAGTCGACAGCGGTGGCGTTCCAGTCGACGACCGTCATTTGCCGCTCGCGGTCATCGAGCAACGCCAATTGCCCGACCGGACGGTGGATGTCCTCGACCAGGCCCTGCAACAGATTCAGCCAGTGCCGGCCCATGCGTTCGATGGTCGACGGCTCGAACAAATCAGTGGCGTAGGTCAGCGACGCGTGCAGGCCTTGCGGGTTATCGCTGGTGTCCAGGGTCAAGTCGAACTGCGCGGTGCGGTGTTCCCAACTGAGGTTTTCCAGCTCAATGCCCGGCAACGATTCGGCCAGCGTCGACGCCGATTCGCTGCGATGGTTGAACATCGCCTGGAACAGCGGGCTGTGGCTCAGGTTGCGTTGCGGTTGCAAGGCATCGACCAGTTGCTCGAACGGCAGGTCCTGATGCATCTGCGCCGCCATGGCCGTCTGCTTCACCTGTTGCAGCAATTGCGCGCCCGTCAGCTGGCCATCGAACTCGGCGCGCAGCACCTGGGTGTTGACGAAGAAACCGATCAGACGCTCGGTTTCCAGCCGGTTGCGGTTGGCAATCGGCACGCCGACGCGGATATCGGCCTGGCCGCTGTAGCGATGCAGCAAGGTCTGGAACGAACCGAGCAACAGCATGAACAGCGTGACGTTTTCGCGCCGGGCCAAGGCCTTCAGGGCATTGCTCAGGGATTCGTCGAGGGTGATCGGCAGACGCGCGCCACGGAAACTTTGCTGCGCCGGACGCGGATGATCCAGTGGCAGCTCCAGCAGCGGCTGTTCGCTGCCGAGTTTTTCGCACCAGTAGGCCAACTGCCGATCCCGTTCGCCGGCGGCCATCCATTGACGCTGCCACACCGCGTAGTCGGCGTACTGCACCGGCAATGGCGGCAGTTCGGCCGGCCGGCCCTGGCTGATCGCCGCATACAGGGCCATCAAATCGTCGATCATCACCTGCAACGACCAGGCGTCGGAGACGATGTGGTGCAGGGTCAGAATCAGCACGTGATCCTGCTCGCCCACCTGCAGCAGAACGAAGCGCACCAACGAGCCGTCGAGCACATCGAACGGGCGTTGCGTCTCCTGTTCGACGAAGGCCTTGATGCTCGCCTCATCGCTGGCCGCCAGACGTTGCTCGACAAAGCTCACGCGACCTTGCGGGCGGATCATCTGCCAGGTGTGGCCATCTTCCTCGACGAATGCCGTGCGCAAACTTTCGTGGCGCTCCACCAATGCCTGGAAGCTGCATTGCAGGGCGTTTTTGTCCAGCGCGCCGCGCATCCGCAGCGCGGTCGGGATGTTGTAGGCGGCGCTGTCGGGGTCCATTTTCCACAGGAACCATTGGCGCTCCTGGGCAAAGGACAGCGCCAGCAGTTGGTCACGGTCGACCCGGGTCATCGGCGGTGACTGTTCGCCCGGCTCGGCGCCCAGCGCCTGGACGAAATCCTCCAGGGTGCTGTGCTCGAACAGGCTGCGCAACGGCACCTGAATGCCCAGCACCCGACGCACCCGCGACACCACTTGGGTCACCAGCAGGGAGTGCCCGCCCAGCTCGAAGAAGTTGTCGGTCAGGCCCACGCGGTCCAGCTTCAGTACGTCCTGCCAGATGGCGGCGACTTGCTGTTGCCGCTCGCTCTGTGGGGCGACATAACGCGCCTGTAACTGGCTCGCGTCCACCGCTGGCAACGCCTTGCGATTGAGTTTGCCGTTAGGTGTCAGCGGCAGGTTGGCGAGGAACAGCAGATGCGCCGGGACCATGAATTCCGGCAGGCATTCCTTGAGCCGCGCCTTGAGTTCATCGCGCAGACGCAGTTGCTCGTCGGCGGCATCGAGGTCCAGTTGCGGCGCGACCACATAGGCCACCAGTTGCTGGCTGCCCAGGGCTTCCTGCGCCAGCACCGCCACTTCACGGACTGCTGGCTGCTCCAGCAAACGCGCCTCGATTTCACCCAGTTCGATGCGGAAACCGCGAATCTTCACTTGATGGTCGATACGCCCCATGTATTCGAGCACGCCGTCATGACGATGGCGTGCCAGATCGCCGGTACGGTACAGCCGCGCGCCGTTGCCGAACGGGTCGGGCAGGAAGCGCTCGGCGGTCATTGCCGCTCGGTCGTGATACCCACGGGCCAGGCCATCCCCGCCGATCAGCAGTTCGCCAATCGAGCCCGCCGGGTTCGGTGCCAGGTCATCACCCAAAATGTACAGCGTGGTGTTGGCAATCGGTTTGCCGAGGTACGGCTGGCGCTGCTCGCGGGTCAGCTGCCAGGCCGCCGACCAGATGGTGGTTTCGGTCGGGCCATAAAGGTTCCAGACCTGCCCCGCCAGACCGAGCATGCGTTGGGCCAGGTCATCGGCCAGCGCTTCGCCACCGCAGAGGAATTTACAACCCTGGAGCGTGGGCGCCTGTTCATGGTCGAGCAACATGCGCCAGGTCGACGGCGTGGCTTGCACCACCGTGACTTGCTGTTGCCGGATCATCTCCAGCAGCGCTTGCGGATCCTGGGCGGTGTGCTTGTCCACCAGCACCACACGGGCACCGCTGAGCAGCGGGCCGTAGATCTCCAGGCCGAAAATATCGAACGAAAACGTGGTCAACGACAGCATGCGGTCCTGGGCCTCGATGCCCGGCGCCTTGACCATGCTCACCACGAAGTTCACCAGCGCCTGATGGCGCACCATCACCCCTTTGGGCTTGCCGGTGGAGCCGGAGGTGTAAATCGCATACGCCAGGTGTTCACCGCTGAGCGCTACCTGCGGATCAGCTTCGCTGTAACCACGGGCGTGTTCGCCTTGCGGGTCGAGCAACAGGGTCTGCACGCCGGCCGGAATCGGCAGTTGCCCGATCAAATGCGCCTGGGTCAGCAGCAGTTGCAAGCCACTGTCTTCGATCATGTGCGCCAGACGGTCTTCAGGGTATTGCGGGTCCAGCGGAACGTAGGCACCGCCCGCCTTGAGAATCGCCAACAGTCCGATCAGCATTTCCAGGCTGCGGTCGATGGCGATACCGACCAACTGATCCGGGCCGACGCCCCGTTCGATCAGCCGATGGGCCAACTGGTTGGCCTGGCGATTGAGTTGTGCATAACTCAGGGATTGCCCGTCGAACACCAACGCCGTGACCTCTGGCGTGCGCCGGACCTGGGCTTCGATCAATTGATGGATGCAACGGTCGGTCGGGTATTCGGCGGCGCTGCGGTTCCAGTCGACCAGCACCCGCTGTTGTTCGGTTTCGTCGAGCAGGCCTAGTTCGCCTACACGCTGCTGCGGATCGGCAACGATGCTGCCCAACAGGTTTTGCCAATGCCGTGCCAGACGCTCGATGGTCGCGCCGTCAAACAGGTCGGTGGCATAGGTCAGCTGTGCGCCGAGGCCTTCGGGGCCGTCGAAGGTTTCCAGGGTCAGGTCGAATTGCGCGGTGCGCGATGGCTGATGCAAGTGGCGGATCGTCAGCGCCGACTCGCCGGTGCCCTGGCGGCTTTGGCTGGCGCCGGTGCTCTGGTGGTTGTACATGACCTGGAACAGCGGGCTGTAGCTCAGGCTGCGTTCCGGCTGCAAAGCCTCGACCAATTGCTCGAAAGGCAGGTCCTGATGCGCCTGGGCAGCCATCGCCGTCTGTTTGACCTGGGCCAGCAGCGTGCTGAACGTGGCCTGAGCGTCGAACTCGGTCTTGAGCACCTGGGTGTTGACGAAGAAGCCGATCAGCCGCTCGGTCTCGACCCGGTTGCGGTTAGCGGTGGGCACGCCGACGCGAATCTCGGCCTGGCCACTGTAGCGATGCAACAAGGTCTGGAACGACGCCAGCAACAGCATGAACAGGGTGACGTTTTCGCTTTTGGCCAAGGCCCTCAGGCGCTCGCCCAGTGCCGGCGGCAATGCCAGCTCATGACGGGCGCCACGCAGGCTCTGCACCACCGGACGCGGGTAATCGGTGGGCAACTCCAGCACCGGATGTTCGCTGCCCAAGTGCGCCTGCCAGTAGTCCAGTTGCCGCTCGCGCTCCCCGGCTTCCATCCAGTGCCGTTGCCAGATGCCATAGTCGGCGTACTGGATCGACAGTGGCGGCAAAGCGAGTTCCTGGCCCTGGCGGTAAGCGCCGTACAGTTGCAGCAGTTCATCGACCATGACCCGCATCGACGCGCCATCCGAGGCGATGTGGTGCTGGGTCAGGGTCAGCACGTGCTCCTGCGCGCCAAGGCGCAGCAGGCTGACGCGCAATAGCGGCCCGTTGACCAGGTCGAACGGCTGCCCGGTCTGTTCGGCGACGAACGCTTGTATCTGCGCCTCTGGCGGCAGGGCATCGGGGCGTTCATCCAGTTCATGCACGGCGACGGTCAGGTTCATGTGCGGATGAATCACTTGCACCGCTTGCTCATCCTGCTGCCGGAACGTGGTGCGCAGGCTTTGATGACGGGCAATCAGCGCGTTGAAACCCCGTTCGAGTGCCGCGATGTCGAGTTCGCCCTGCAACTGCATGGCACTGGGGATGTTGTAGGCGGCGCTGTCGGGGTCCATCTGCCAGAGGAACCACTGGCGTTCCTGAGCAAAAGACAGCGGCACCGGATCGAACTGCGACTGGGTTTCGGGAATCGGCAGGTTCGCCGGTGAAACGCCCTCCTCGAGCATCTTCTGCAGATAGACCCTGCGCTTGTCGAGCGGCAAAGTAATGAAGCGCCGGGCGATCTTCAAAGCGACATTGGTATCCATCAAGCTTCCTCCATTTCATCAAGCAGGGCGTCCAGCTTGCTCAGTTTCAACGTATCGACCTGCTCACCTGCGGTTGCCAGACTGCTGACGAAATCCGTGAGTACGGGGTGTTGAAAAATCAGTTGCGGGGTCAGTTTCAGGCCCAGTTCCAGTTGCAGGCGTGAAACCACATTGACGGCCAGCAACGAGTGGCCGCCCAGTTCAAAAAAGTGATCCAGCAGGCCGACACGCTCGACTTGCAGTACGTGCTGCCAGATCGCCGCGACCTGCTGCTCGCGCTCGCTCTGCGGGGCGACATAACGCACCTGCAAATGACCGCCCTCCACCGTCGGCAACGCCTTGCGGTCGAGTTTGCCGTTGGGTGTCAGCGGCAATTGTTCGAGGAATAGCAGGTGCGCCGGGACCATGAACTCCGGCAAAGACTCCCTGAGCCGTGCCTTGAGTTCATCGCGCAGGGACTGCTGATCATCGAGCTCCAGTGGTGAAGCGACCACGTAGGCCACCAGTTGCTGATTGCCCAGGGCTTCCTGTGCCAGCACCGCCACTTCGCGAACCGCAGGCTGCTCCAGCAGGCGCGCTTCGATTTCCCCCAGCTCGATGCGGAAACCGCGGATCTTCACTTGATGGTCGATTCGGCCTCGGTACTCGAGCACGCCATCGGCCTGATAGCGGGTCAAATCACCGGTGCGGTACAGGCGCTCGCCGTTGCTGGCGAACGGGTTCGGCACGTACTTCTCGGCGGTCATGCCCGGCCGCCCCAGGTAACCCCGGGTGATGCCGGCACCGGCCAGGTACAACTCGGCCGATACGCCTTGCGGCACCGGGTGCAGATCGGCATCGAGCAAATAGCTGGCGGTGTGTTTGAGCGGGCGACCAATGTTGGCGCTGCTGCCCGACTGGCGGCGAGTCCAGGTGGAATAGGTGGTGTCTTCCGACGGGCCGTAAAGGTCGTAGACATGCTCAACGGTCGGCTGCCCATAAAGCGCGTCGACCAGCGACTGCTTCAACGGCTCACCGGCGAGGTTGATGATGCGCACGCTCGGCGGGATCTGCCCGGCACTGTGCAGCGCATTGATCGCCGACGGCACGGTGTTGATCAGGCGCACCTGATCCCGCACCGGCAATTGCGGTAACTCCAGGGCGTTGCGGGCGATGATCAGCGAGCCGCCGTTGGCCAGGGTGACAAACAGCTCCCATACCGACAGGTCGAAACACACCGAAGTCGAGGCCAGTACCCCCTGAATATCGTCGCGGCTGTACACCGATTGCGACCAGTCGATCAGCGCCAGCACGTTGCGATGGGCGATGGCCACGCCTTTGGGCTTGCCGGTGGAGCCGGAGGTGTAGATCACGTAGGCCAGGTTATCCGGCGTGACACGGGTGACCGGGGCGATGCGCGGATAATCCGCCAGCCACGACTCGGCGTTGTCCATCAACAGCACTTGAGTGCCCGCCGTCACGTTCAATGTTGCCGCAACAGCCTGCTCGGTCAGCAGCACCAGCGCACGGCTGTCGTCGAGCATGTAGGCCACGCGGTCGGCTGGATAATCCGGGTCCAATGGCACATAAGCGCCACCGGCCTTGAGCACCGCCAGCAGCGCCACCAGCAGACTGTCGGAACGCTGCATCGCCACGCCGACCCGCACTTCCGGGCCCACGCCCAACTCGATCAGCTTGTGGGCCAGACGGTTGGCCCGGGCGTCGAGCTCGGCGTAAGTCAGTTGCTTGGCCGCGAAGGTCACCGCCAGCGCATCCGGTTGGGCGGCGACCTGGCGGTCGATCAATTGATGGACGCACAGATCATCGGCGAAACCTTCGTCAGCCCGGTTCCAGTCCAGCAACACTTGCTGCTGTTCGCTCTCATCCAGCAGCACCAGCTCGCCGAGGCAGCGCTCACCGGCGTCGATCATTTGGCTCAACAGGTGCTGCAAATGAGCCGCCAATCGCGTCACTGTCGCCGACGCAAAACTGCCGCGTTGATAGCTGAAGTGCAGCGACAGTTGCGCGTCGAGGCTCACCAGCAGAGTCAGCGGATAGTTGGTCTGCTCGCGGCTGGCCACCGGACCAAAACGCAGCCCTTGCGGGGCGCCCTGCTCCAGGGCCTGGGCAATCGGGTAGTTCTCGAACACCAGAATGTTGTCGAACAGCGCTTCACCGCCCTGCCCGGCCCAGCGCTGGATATCGAACAGCGCGGTGTGTTCGAACTCGCGCAAGGCCAGGTTTTGCGCCTGCACCGCTTGCAGCCAGCTCGTGAGCGATTGCTCGGCCCGTGGGCTGGCGATCACCGGCAAGGTGTTGATGAACAGCCCGATCTGCTGCTCGACACCCGGCAAGTCCGCCGGACGACCGGCGACCGTCGCGCCGAAGGCCACGGTGTTCTTACCGGTGTAGCGTTGCAACAGCAGCAACCAGGCCGCCTGCACCAGCGTGTTGACCGTGACTTTCGCGGCCCGGGCGAACTCGCTCAGACGCAGGGTTTGATCGGCCTCCAGCACCTGGAAGTGATCGCCGTAACCTTGGGTTTCGGTAGACGCTTGCGGCATTGCGACGGTCTGGGCCAGGCGCGTCGGCTCTTCCAGCGCCAGCAGCGCCGGGGTCCAGAACGCTTCGCTGGCGGCCGAGTCCTGGCGTTGCAGCCAGGCGATGTAATCGCGGTAACGTCCGCTGTGAGCGCCGTTGAACTGGCCGCTGTAACGCTGCAGCACTTCGCCGAGCAACTGCGAATTGCTCCAGCCGTCCATGAGGATGTGATGGTTGGTGTAGATCAGGTGATGACGGTGGTCGTCGATGCGCGCAATCACCAACCGCAACAAGGTCGGTGCGCTCAAGTTGAGGGCTTGGCGTTCCGTGTCGGCGAGCGTCTGCAAGGCCTGATCGCGCTGCGGATGGGCGCGTAAATCGTGCAGGCTGTAAGGCATCTGCGCGTGCTTGCTGACCACCTGCACCGGGTTTTCCAGTTCGCCCTGCCAGACAAAGCGCGTGCGCAGAATGTCATGGGCCTCCACCGCCGCTTGCCAGGCCTGATGGAAACGCTCGGGGTCGAGCCCGTCGACGTCCAGGCGAATCTGGTTGATGTAATCACCGGTGGTTTCCTGGTACACGGCATGGAACAACATGCCCTGCTGCATCGGCGACAGCGGATACAGGTCTTCGATCGATTGCGGTGCCAGCAGCAAGCCGTCCAGTTGGGCCTGACTCAAGCGCGCCAGCGGGAAGTCCGACGGGGTGACGCCGTGCTGCCCGGCCCGGCAGCAATGGGCGATCAGCGCTTGCAGTTCCTGGGCGTAATCGTCGGCCAGCGCTTGAATGGTCGCTTCATTGAACCGTTCGCGGCTGAAGGTCCAGCCCAGGTTCAGTTCACCGCCATACACCTGACCATTGAGGGCCAACTGGTTGGCCAATGGCGCACGAGCATCCAGTTCATCACCGGCCGCGTCACTGCACGGTACGAACAAAGCGCCGTCGGCTTCGGTGAAGCTGCCGTCGAACTGGCCCAGGTAATTGAAGGTCAGGCACGGCACCGGCAATTGGCTGAGGATTTGACGTGCAGCGTCGTCACCCAGATGGGCCAGCGCGCCAAAACCGAGGCCCTTGTTCGGGATCGCGCGCAGCTGTTCCTTGATCTGTTTCAGCGAGCCACCGAGGTCAGCGACCGGCGTCAGTTTGGCCGGGTACAGGCTGGTGAACCAGCCGACGGTGCGGGTCAGGTCAACGCCGTCGAACAACTCTTCACGGCCATGACCTTCGAGCTGGATCAACGCGCTGTCGGTCCCGGTCCAGCGCACCATGACGCGGGCCAGAGCGGTCAGCAGCAGGTCGTTGACCTGCGTGCGATACGCCGCCGGGGCGTCTTGCAGCAGTTGCCGGGTCATTTCCTTGTTCAGTTGCGTGCGCACCGTCAGTGCATGCTTGTTCTGCTGCCCGCCCTCGGGATTGTCCACCGGAAACGCCACGTCGGCGCCGTGTAACTGCTGTTGCCACCAGGCCAGTTCGCTGCGCAATTCAGCACTGCGGGCGTAGGTTTGCAGGTGCTCGGCCCAGACCTTGGCCGCACTGGTTTTGGCCGGCAATTGCAGGGGCTCGCCGCTCAACAGCAGACGGTAAGCGGTTTGCAGATCGTCAAACAGAATCCGCCACGACACGCCGTCCACCACCAGATGGTGGATCGCCAGCAACAGGCGCTGAGTGCCGTCATCGAGGTTCGCCAGCACCGCGCGCAGCAGCGGCCCGTGTTGCAGGTTCAAGCTGCGTTGCGCCTCATTGGCCACCGCTTCCAGTGCCGTGGCGTCGGCGACGTCAACCGCCCAGAGCAACGCCTCGGTCTGGCTGCCCGGCGCACGGTATTGCGCCTGCCAGCCCTCGGCCTGTTCGACGAAACTCAAGCGCAAGCCATCGTGGTGAGTAACCAGCGCACCAAACGCCTGCTCAAGCAGATTGGCATTCAGTATTTGCGTCGGCTTGAGCATCACCGCCTGGTTCCAGTGCTGACGCTCGGGGATGGTCTGTTCGAAGAACGCCTGTTGCACCGGCAACAACGCCAGTTCGCCGGTCACCGGCCCTTGATCGATGACCTGAGCCTGCTCACCCAACCGCGCCACCGTGGCCAGTGCCTGGATGGTCTGGTGCTGGAACAGGTCTTTTGGCGTGAAGCGGATGCCGGCCTGACGGGCGCGGCTGACCACTTGGATCGAGATGATCGAATCGCCGCCCAGTTCGAAGAAGTTGTCGCTCAAACCGACCTGATCGAGTTTCAGCACGTCCTGCCAGATCGTCGCCAGTTGCTGCTCCAGTGCGCTTTGCGGCGCCACGTAAGCTTGCTGCAATTGACTGACGTCCGGCTTGGGCAGGTTCTTGCGGTCGAGTTTGCCGTTGGGGGTCAGCGGGAGGCGCTCAAGCAGCAGCAAATACGCCGGGACCATGTGCGCCGGCAGCGCGACTTTAAGTTGCTCGCGCAGGCTGTCGGCGAAATCAGCCTGTTCGGCATCGAGCGCATCGGCGACCACATAAGCCACCAGGCGCTTGCCGCTGCCGGCGGTGCCTTCCTGGGCAACCACCACGGCTTCGCGCACACCTTCGAGGGCTTGCAGGCGCGCTTCGATTTCCCCCAGTTCGATGCGGAAACCGCGAATTTTCACCTGGTTGTCGATGCGATCCAGGTAATCGAACGTGCCATCGGCACGCTGCCGCACCAGGTCGCCGGTGCGGTACAGCAGGCCACCGACCGCGCTGAACGGATCGGCGACAAAGCGTTCCGCCGTCAGGCCGGGACGGTTCAGGTAACCCCGGGCCAGGCCGGTGCCGCCCAGGTACAGCTCACCGGCCATGCCTTGGGGCAGCAGGTTCAGGTCGGCGTCCAGCACGTAAGCGCTGCGGTCGCCGATGCGACTGCCGATCGGCGCGTAGGCCGCGCCGCACTGCACGTCGCGCCCGGCCTTCCAGATCAGCGGCGTGACCACTGTTTCGGTCGGGCCGTAGCCGTTAATGATGTAGTCCGGATCGAGCGCACGCTTGACCCGCTCGAAACTGGCGTTGGGCACGGCATCGCCGCCGAAACAGTAGATCCGCACCTTCGGCGGATGGCCTTCACGTTCGGCGTGTTCGGCCAGTTGTTGCAGGTAGACCGGCGGGAACGCCACCACCGTCACGCCGTGTTCGCGTATGACGTTGTAGGTCTGTTCCGGGGTCCACAGGCTGTCGTCGCGAATCAGCAGCGAAGCGCCGTGGGTCAGGCTGGTCAGCCAACGCTCATGGGCGCCGTCGAAGGCGAAGGACATGAAGTGGAATTCGCAGTCGCTGTCACGCATTTCATAGCGTTCGCCAATGGCCTGGCAATGCATCGCCAGCGGGCCATGGGCGACGCTCACGCCTTTGGGGTTACCGGTGGAGCCGGAGGTGTAAATGACGTAAGCGAGGTTCTGCGGATCGAGCGGCACCTTGGGCGCGGTAAGGGATTGGCTGCGCAGATCGAGACGGTCGAGCTCCAGCACCGGGATCGCATCATCCACCGGCAACTGCGCAGAAACCGACGAATCGGTGATCAACAACGCCAGCCCCGAATCCTCGATCAGATAAGCCAGACGCTCGCGCGGGTAACTGGTGTCCAGCGGCACGTAGGCACCGCCGGCCTTGAGCGCCGCCAGCAGCGCGACGATCACCCCTTCGCTGCGTGGCAAGGCCACGCCGACCCGGGTTTCCGGGCCGACACCCCGGGCGATCAGCGCATGGGCCAACTGATTAGCGCGTTGGTCAATGTCGCCATAGCTGAACCGCTGACCGGCGAAAATCACCGCTGTGCGCTCGGGGCGTTGGGCGGCGAGTTCGGCGATGCGTTGGTGCACGGCGACATTCACCGGGTACGGCTGCGGCTGGTTATCGGCCTGTTGCTGCGCCCGTTCGGCGGCGCTGGCCAGGGCAATTTCACCAAGATTGCGTTCGGCCGACTCGGCGAACTGCTCCAACAGTTGCAGCAGGTGCGCACCGATGCGTTCGATCGCGGACGTTGAGAAATGCGCCCGGTCGAAGCTGTAATGCAGCGCCAGGGTCTGGCCCAATGTCACGGCCACGCTCAACGGATAATGGGTTTGCTCGAGGTTGGCGACATCGCCGAACACCACACCTTGCTCCGCGCCCTGTTGCAGCGCCTGGGCAATCGGGTAGTTCTCAAACACCAGAATGTTGTCGAACAGGGCTTCGCCGCCCTGCCCGGCCCAGCGTTGAATGTCCGCCAGCGGCGTGTGCTCGAACTCGCGCAGGCTGAGGTTTTGCGCCTGTACCGCTTGCAACCAGTGGCCGACGCTTTGGTCCGGACGCGGCGTGCCGATCACCGGCAAGGTATTGATGAACAAGCCGACCGCTTGCTCGATGCCGGACAAGTCTGCCGGTCGCCCGGCCACCGTGGCGCCGAACGCCACGGTTGGGTGACCGGTGTAGCGTTGCAACAACAGCAGCCACGCGGCTTGCACCAGGGTGTTGAGGGTGACTTTCTGTTGCCGGGCAAAAGTTTCAAGGTGTTGGGTGCGACTGATGTCCAGGGTCTGGAAATGATCGCCGTGCCCACTCAGGGTTTCATTGCCGGACAGCACCCGCGCCAGTCGGGTCGGCTCTTGCAAGGACGCCAATGGCTCGCGCCAGAAGTCCTGGCTCAGTTGCCCATCCTGACGCTGCAACCAACCGATGTAATCGCGATAGCGTCCGCCGGTAGCTATCGGCGGGCGACCGCTGTAACGCTGCAAGACTTCGCCGAGCAGCTGCGAGTTGCTCCAGCCGTCCATCAGGATGTGGTGATGGGTGTAAATCAGCTGCCAGCTATCGGCTGCGGTTTGCACCAACACCAGTCGCAGCAATGGCGCCTGGCTCAGATCGAATCCTTGTTGGCGCTCGGCATCAGCCAGTTCATTCAAGGCCTGAAGCTGATCGTCACGCTCACGCCAGTCGAGCACGGTGAACGGCAACTGCACCTGCTTGTGGACGATCTGCACCGGATGTTCCAGTTCGCCTTGCCAGACAAAACCGGTACGCAGGATGTCTTGTGCATCGACCGTGGCCTGCCAGGCGGCGCGGAAACGCTCCGGTTCGAGGCCTTGCACATCCACCCGCAACTGATTGATGTACTCACCCGCTGCCTGCTCGTACAGGGTATGGAACAACAGCCCCTGCTGCATCGGCGACAGCGGATAGAGGTCGTCGAGTTGGCCGACGGCCACCGGCAATGCATCGAGTTGTGCCTGGGTGATGCGCGCCAGCGGGAAGTCCGACGGCGTGGCCTGTGGCACCTCAAGGGTGCCGCAATGCTCGATCAATGCGTTGAGCTCGACAGCGTATTGATCAACCAGCTGCTGGATGGTCGTGGTGTCGAACATCTCGCGGCTGAAGCCCCAGCTCATCGACAGCTCGCCGCCGTACACCTGGCCTTCGACCGTCAGCCAGTTGGCCAACGGCGCCGACGGATCCTGGGCCACACCGCTGCCTTCGCTGGACGGCACAAACAACGCCGCTTCGTCGAACTGACGGTCGAACTGCCCCAGGTAGTTGAAGGTGATGCGCGGTTGCGGCATGGCTGCCAGTGCGGCGCCAACCTGCGAGTCGCCCAGATAGCGCAGCACGCCGTAGCCCAGTCCTTTGTCCGGCACCGCGCGCAGTTGCTCCTTGACCGTTTTGATCGATGCGCCGAGGTCGCCGACCGGGCTCAGGTTGACCGGGAACAGACTGGTGAACCAGCCGACAGTGCGGGTCAAATCGATGTCGTCGAACAGGTCCTCGCGGCCATGCCCTTCGAGCTGGATCAGCGTGCTGCCCTGCCCGGTCCAGCGGCACACGGCCCGCACCAGCGCGGTCAGCAGCAAATCATTGACCTGAGTGCGATAAGCCGCCGGCGCCTGTTGCAGCAGTTTGCGGGTTTGTTCGGCATCGAAGGTCAGTTCGACTTTCTGCTCGAAACGGTTTTGCAGTGCACCGTCTGGGCGGTCGCACGGCAAGTCGGTTTGCGGCGCATCGCGCAGTTGCGCCTGCCAATAATCGACACTGTTGTGGAACGTTGGCAGGTGGTTTTGTAGACGCGCCACCCAGCGCTGGTATGAACTGGTTTTCACCGCCGTTGTCAGCGTCGAGCCGTCGCGTGCCTGACGATAGAACTGCTGCAGATCTTCCAGCAATACCCGCCACGACACACCATCCACCGCCAAGTGGTGAATCACCAGCAGCAGCCGCTGAGTGCCATCGGCCATCTGCACCGACAACGCTCGCAGCAACGGGCCGTTGCCCAGATCAAGACTGCGCTGGGCTTCGTCGCACAATGCATTCAGCTCTTCGAGCGATTGCGCCGAGCGTTGCCACAGCACCGACTCAACAGACGCTGCGCCATAGGCCTGCTGCCAACCGGCGTCGGTCTGTTGATAACGCAGACGCAACCCATCGTGATGCTGGAGCAACTGCGCCAACGCCTGATCCAGCGCCCCGGCATCCAGCGCTTCGCGCGGCACCAGCAGCAGCGACTGGTTCCAGTGATGACGCTCAGGGATGGCTTGCTCGAAGAACCAGTGCTGCACCGGCGCCAAGGCCACCGCGCCAACAGCCGGACCTTGATCGATCAGGTTCTGTTCGCCGCTGCGGGCCACTTGCGCTAGGCTGCGGATAGTCTGGTGCTGGAACAGGTCTTTGGGGCTCAACAGGATGCCCGCCTGACGCGCGCGGCTGACCACTTGCATCGACACAATGGAGTCGCCGCCCAGCTCGAAGAAATTGTCTTCCAGGCCGACGTTGTCGATGGCCAGGATGTCTTGCCAGATCGCCGCCAGCGACTTTTCCAGCGCCGTGTGCGGCGCCACGTGTTCACGTTGTTGCTGGGAGCCGTCGACCGCAGGCAAGGCCTTGCGGTCGAGCTTGCCGTTGGGGGTCAACGGCAATTGTTCGAGGAACAGCAGATACGCCGGGACCATGTAGTCCGGTAAATGTTGGCGCAGCGCGGCTTTCAGGGTTTCGCGCAGGCTCGCTTGAGCATCGGCATCGTCCGCCAACACCGCGGCACCGGTCGGCACGATGTAGGCGACCAGTTGCTGACCACTGGCGCCATCCTGAGCCAGCACCGCCAGTTCGCGTACCGCGTCCTGCTGCAACAGCCGCGCTTCGATCTCACCCAGCTCGATGCGGAAACCGCGAACCTTGACCTGGTGGTCGATGCGACCGACGTATTGCAACGCGCCGTCGACCTGATAGCGGGTCAGGTCACCGGTGCGATACAGACGCTCGCCGTTGCTGGCGAACGGGTTCGGCACGTACTTCTCGGCAGTCATGCCCGGTCGCGCCAGGTAACCCCGGGTGATGCCCGCGCCGGCCAGGTATAACTCGGCCGATACGCCCTGTGGCACCGGTTGCAGATCGGCATCGAGCAAATAGCTGGCGGTATGTTTGAGCGGTCGGCCGATGTTGGCGCTGCCGCCGGACTGGCGGCGAGTCCAGGTGGAATAGGTGGTGTCTTCCGATGGGCCGTAGAGGTCGTAGACGTGCTCGATGGTCGGCTGCTGATACAACGCCTCCACCAGGCTCTGCTTCAGCGGTTCACCGGCCAGATTGATGATGCGCACGCTCGGCGGGATCTGCCCGTCGCGCTGCAACGCATTGATCGCCGAAGGCACGCTGTTGATCAGACGCACTTGATCGCGGGCCGACAGTTGCGGCAGTTCCAGGGCGTTGCGGGCGATGATTACCGAGCCGCCGTTGGCCAGGGTGACAAACAGCTCCCACACCGACAGGTCGAAACACACCGAGGTCGAGGCCAGCACACCTTGAATGTCGTCGCGGCTGTACACCAATTGCGACCAGTCGATCAGCGCCAGCACGTTGCGATGGGTGATGGCCACGCCTTTGGGCTTGCCGGTGGAACCGGAGGTGTAGATCACGTAGGCCAGGTTATCCGGCGTGACGCGGGTGACCGGTGCGCTGCTTGGGTAAGTGGCCAGCCATGGCTCGGAGTTGTCCATCAACAGCACTTGAGTGCCCGCCGTGACGTTCAATGTTGCCGCAACAGCCTGCTCGGTCAGCAGCACCAACGCGCGGCTGTCGTCGAGCATGTAGGCCACGCGGTCGGCTGGATAATCCGGGTCCAATGGCACATAAGCGCCACCGGCCTTGAGCACCGCCAGCAGCGCTACCAGCAGACTGTCGGAACGCTGCATCGCCACGCCGACCCGCACTTCCGGACCCACACCCAACTCGATCAGCTTGTGGGCGAGGTGGTTGGCGCAACTGTCGAGCTCGGCGTAAGTCAGTTGCTTGGCCGCGAAGGTCACCGCAAGCGCGTCCGGCATGGCCGCGACCTGCCTGGCGATCAGCTCATGAATGCACAGATCATCGGCGAAACCTTCGTCAGCGCGATTCCAGTCATGGACGATGCGTTGGTATTCCTCGGCTTCAAGCATCGGCAAATCGCTGATGCGCTGCTGGCTGTCGTTGACCATCCCGTGCAGCAAATGGGTCCAGTGCCGCGCCATGCGCTCGATGGTCGGCGCATCGAACAGGTCATTGGCGTAGGTCAGCGCGGCATGCAGTGTGCCGGCCTTTTCATAGGTGTCCAGGGTCAGGTCGAACTGGGTGGTGCGCCCTTCCCATTCGATCACGCCCAGCTCCAGGCCTGAGGCGGTGGTCACCGTGGAAATGTCCGCCACCTGCGGCTGATGGTTGTACATCACCTGGAACAACGGCGTATGGCTGAGGCTGCGCTCCAGCTTTAGCGCTTCCACCAGCCGCTCGAATGGCAAGTCCTGATGGGCCTGGGCGCCGAGGGCGGTTTCCTTGATGTCACTGAGCAAATCCGCCACGCGGGTCTGGCCATCGAGCCGGGTGCGCAGCACTTGGGTGTTGACGAAGAAACCGATCAGGCCTTCGATTTCGCCGCGATTGCGGTTGGCGATCGGCACGCCGACGCGGATGTCGGTCTGCCCGGTGTAACGGTGCAGCAACGCGTTGAACGCACCAAGCAACAGCATGAACAAGGTGATGTTGTGCTTCTGCGCGGTGGCTCGCAGTTGCTCGGCCAGTGGGCCGTCGACACCGAATTCATAACGCGTGCCGCGATAGCTGGGCATCGCCGGGCGCGGGTGATCGGTGGGCAGCTCCAGCACCGGATGCTCGAAGCCCAATTGGGCTTGCCAGTATTCCAGCTGCCGCGCCTGCTCCCCGGCTTCCAGCCAGCGGCGTTGCCACAAGGCATAGTCGCTGTATTGAATCGGTAATGGCGCGAGCTGCGGTTGCGCGCCGGCATCATGGGCGTCGTAGCAGCGGATGAACTCGTCGATCAACACGTTCATCGACCAGCCATCAGAAACGATGTGGTGCAGGGTCAGCAGCAGCACGTGCTCCTGCTCGGCGAGCTTGAGCAGCTTGACCCGCAGCAGCGGCCCGACGGCCAAATCGAACGGCAGCAACGATTGCTGCTGGGCGGCCTCGGCCACGGCCTGTTCGCGCTCAAGGGTTGGCAGCGCGCTGAAATCGACCTGCTCGATCACCAACGGCGCACTGGCAGGTGCCTGTTGCAGGGACTCGTCGGCCTGGCGCTGGAACACCGTGCGCAGGGTTTCATGACGCGCCACCAGGCTGGCGAATGCTTGCTCCAGGGCCGGCAGGTTCAGTTGCCCAGTCAGGCGCACTGCGCCCGGCAAGTTGTAGGCGCCGCTGTGCGGGTCCAGTTGCCAGAGGAACCACATGCGCTGCTGGGCGTAGGACAGCGCTTGCCGGTCCTCGGCCTCGACCCCTTGCGGAATCGGAAAACGGGCGAAGTCCACGCCCTCCTTGTGCAAGGCCGCAAGGAACATCTGGCGCTTTTCCAGGGGCAACCCGATAAACCGGCGAGCAAGTTTCAAGGAGTCTTCAGCATTCATTTCTTAGCATCCGGATCAGTAGGCAGGAAGCACAAAGGCACGTCGTCCCTATGAAACGAATGCAGACCGGAAAAATTAGCGCTTGAGAACAAGTATCAGGAAGGAAGGTCGAAGCGGCTGGAATCCGCGGTGCGGCGAAGAAATGATGGCCGAACACAGACCTGTGGCGAGGGAGCTTGCTCCCGCTTGGCTGCGCAGCAGTCGTAAACCGGCGAATGCGGTATTCCTGACACAGCGAGGTCGCAGGTTTTAGGGTCGCTTCGCAACCCAGCGGGAGCAAGCTCCCTCGCCACAGAGATCACCAAACTGAAGCATCGTGTTAACCGACAGCCGCCAAGGCATGCCGCCGATGGTGAACCTCCAGCTGATCCTTGATCACCCGCAGCACCTTGGCTTCGTGCTCATGAATGAAGAAGTGCCCACCGGCCAACATGTCCACCGAAAAGCTGCCGAGGGTTTCCCTGCTCCAGCCGATCAACTGTTCGGTGGTGGCCTTGTCGGCCTTGCCACCCAGCACATGCACCGGGCACTTGAGCAATGGCCGCTGCACCGGCTGAAAACGCCCACACAATAGAAAATCCGCACGCAGAATCGGCAGTGTCAGGCTCATCAGCTCTTCATTGGCCAGCACCTCTTCGCTGGTGCCATTGAGCGTGCGTAGCTGCTCGATCAACTGCGCATCGGTTTTGGGCTCGGCAAAGCCCCGATCGTAGTCGGCGCGCATCGTTGGCGCCGCCGTCCCCGAGGCAAACAGCGCCACCGGTTCCGGACAACCCAGCGCACGAAAGGCGTGGGCCAGCTCACACGCGAGCAAGGCGCCCAAGCTATGGCCAAACAGCGCATAGGGCGCCTTGAGCGTCGAACGCAACTCCCTGGCCAATTGCATCGCCAGCGCGCGCATGTCGGTGTGCAGCGGTTCGCCAAACCGTGCGCCCCGCCCCGGCAGCTCCACCGGTTGCAACTGCAGCCACTGCGGCAACTTGCGTCGCCAACGGCTGTAGACCATGGCACTGGCGCCAGAATACGGCAGGCACAGCAGGGTCAGCTTGGTCACCACGTTTACCTCGAAAAGTCGTCTGTAGGGGAAGACGACCCGCAAGCGGCGCAAATTAGTCGGCGCCGATAAATCCCGCCTGGGAGAAAGCGTCGAATTATTGGTTGAGTGTGAAGGCCGGTTCGGCGCCAAATGAACTCTCTGTGGCTTAAACCAGTCAGCTGGTTAGACCTTCAGTCCCCGGAGTTCCACGGCAATGGCTGATCCTTCCGAACGACAAAGCGCGATCGACGCCCACGGCATCATTGGCGACATGCGCAGCGCGGCGCTGGTCAACGACAAGGGCAGCGTGGACTTTTTCTGCTGGCCGGAATTCGACAGCCCGTCGATCTTCTGCTCGCTGCTGGACAGCCCCGAAGCCGGCATCTTCCAATTGGCTCCGGACTTGCCCGACGCCCGCCGCGAGCAGATTTACCTGCCCGACACCAACGTCTTGCAAACCCGCTGGCTCAGCGATCATGCGGTGGTCGAAGTCACCGACCTGCTGCCCATCGGCGACAGCGAGGATGATTTGCCGATGTTGATGCGCCGGGTGCGCGTGGTCAGCGGTCAAGCGACGATTCATATGTTGTGCAACCTGCGTCATGACTATGCGCGGGCTCACACCAAGGCGCGGGCGCGCGGCCGCAGTGTGTATTTCGAGGCCACCGGTCAGCCGCCCATGCAGCTGTGTGCGGATCAGCCCTTGCGCGTCGAGGGCAACGCAGCGATTGCCGAATTCACCCTCGAACAGGGCCAGAGCGCCGAGTTTTTGCTCGGCGGCGTTGACGATCCGCGCTTCAAGGAAGGCGCCGCCGATCTGTGCCTGGAGCGCACCCTGAAGTTCTGGCGCGACTGGATCGGCCAGTCCAATTACCGCGGGCGCTGGCGGGAAATGGTCAGCCGCTCGGCCTTGGCGCTGAAGCTGCTGACCTCGCGCAAACACGGCGCCATCCTCGCCGCCGCCACCTTCGGCCTGCCGGAAACACCCGGCGGCACACGTAACTGGGACTACCGCTACACCTGGATCCGCGACGCCTCGTTCACCGTCTACGCCTTCATGCGCCTGGGCTTCGTCGAGGAAGCCAACGCCTACATGCGCTGGCTGCGCGGCAGGGTCAGTGATTGCCGTGGTAAACCGATGAAACTCAATATTCTCTACGCCATCGATGGCCGCCAGGAGTTGCCGGAAGTCGAACTTGCGCACCTGTCCGGCCATGGCGGTGCGACGCCGGTGCGCATCGGCAATCAGGCCTACGAACAAATCCAGCTCGACATCTTCGGCGAGCTGATGGACGCGGTGTACCTGGTCAACAAGTACGGTGAAGCGATCTCCCATGAGGGCTGGAAACACACCGTGGAAGTGGTCGATCAGGTCTGCGAAACCTGGCAGCAAAAGGACGTTGGCATCTGGGAAATGCGCGGCGAGCAGCATCATTTCCTGCACTCGCGACTGATGTGCTGGGTGGCGCTGGATCGGGCCATCCGGCTGGCCTCCAAACGCTCGCTGCCCGCCCCTTTTGCCCGTTGGGACCAGACCCGTCAAGCGATCTACGCCGACATCTGGAGCAACTTCTGGAACGAAGAACGCGGGCATTTCGTCCAGCACATCGGCGGCACCGGCCTCGACGGCTCGATGCTGCTGATGCCGCTGGTGCGCTTCGTCAGCGCCAAGGATCCGCGCTGGATCGCGACCCTCGAAGCCATCGAAAAACACCTGGTGCGCGCGGGCATGGTCTACCGCTACCGCAACGACGACAGCCAGATCGACGGCCTGCCCGGCACCGAAGGCGCCTTCGCTGCCTGTTCGTTCTGGTACGTCGAATGCCTGGCCCGCGCCGGCCAGGTAGAAAAGGCGCAGCTGGAGTTCGAGCAATTGCTGCGGTACGCCAACCCGTTGGGGCTGTACGCCGAAGAGCTAGACAGCCACGCGCGGCACTTGGGCAACACACCACAAGCACTGACGCACCTGGCGCTGATCAGCGCGGCGAGCTTTCTGGATCGGAAGTTGAGTGGGGAGAAGAACTTCTGGCAGCCTTGAGACTGAGGTGACTGCTTCGCGGGCAAGCCTCGCTCCTACAGATGTATACCGTTCAACTGTGGGTGGCGCTGGCTTCGGTACCGCCGTTGTGACTACCGCCAAAACTCGTCAGAAATATCCACTTTTACGACACTTTTTGTAGGATCAAGACCTACCCGCGATGAACTTAAACACACTCTGCCTGGCAGGACTGACCTCCTGTGGCGAGGGAGCTTGCTCCCGTTGGGGCGCGCAGCGGCCCTGAAATCTGCAACCACATTCCTCCAGAAGCACCGTATTTACTGGCTCAGCGACTGCTGCGCAGCCGAACGGGGGCAGGCACCCTCGCCACAGGATCGTGTAGGTCGAACACCTACATTTACTAAACAAAACTGCCCAATCAACACTTGGTAACTGATTCCTACATCCGGAAATACCTTGTTGCCAGCACCTACATCCATCCCTACCATCCACGCTCAACGGGCACAGCGGAGCTGTCCAACAAAACCCGAATTCAAGGAACCAGAATGACCCAGCGCATCCATCGCAGCATCAACGTCCCACTCCGATCAGGCCTGAATCGGACTGAACTGTGGGAAGGCCCCGACAAAGGCTTGATCAAATGCTGGGAAATCGGCCGTCAGCGCGCCGCCCGCTTCCCCGACCTCGCCCACCAATGCCTCACCGGCGAACTCCCGGTGCTGGGTTGGAAAGGTGGCGTCAGCCGCAGCCTGAAGAAACTCGAAAAATACGGATCCCTCAAATACCTCGCCCAATGGCAAGGATTACGCGGGGAAGATCTGGATATTGATCTGAGCGCAGAACGGGCGTTGACCTGTTCCAGGACCAAAATGGTCGTGACATACTTCAATCAGATGGACGTGGAAGCCTGAGGAAAGAGCCCGGGTCGATCTGAATCAGCCGTTGATAGACAGCCCATGGAGCATCGAATGCAGACCCAACATGTCCTGACGCCAAACCTCGATATTGCCTGCGAAACACACGGCCCCAGCACCGGCGACCCGATCATTCTTCTGCACGGTTTCCCCTACTCCCCACGCGCCTACGACGACATCGCCCCAACCCTCGCCGCAAAGGGCTACCGCGTGATCGTTCCGTACCTGCGCGGCTACGGCCCGACCCGTTTCAACTCCCCCGCCACCCTGCGCTCTGGCCAGCAGGCCGCCCTCGCCCAGGATTTGCTGGACCTGATGGACGCCCTCGCCATCAAACAGGCCGCGCTGTGCGGTTATGACTGGGGCGGTCGGGCGGCGTGCATTGTCGCGGCGCTAAGGCCGGAGCGGGTGCGCTGCCTGGTGACCGGGGACGGTTACAACCTGCAGAACATCCCCCGCTCCACCCAGCCTCTGGATCCGCAGACTGAACATCGTCTCTGGTATCAGTATTACTTCCACACCCCGCGCGGCGTGGAAGGCTTGACCCAAAACCGCCGGGCCCTGTGCGAACTGCTCTGGCGCCTGTGGTCACCGACCTGGGCGCAAAATGCCGAACGATATCCCTTGAGCGCGCCAGCCTTCGATAATCCGGATTTCGTCGACGTAGTAATTCACTCGTACCGGCACCGGTTCATGTATGCGCCTGGCGACCCGGCGCTGGAATGGATGGAAGAAGCGCTGACCCGACAACCGGCAATCAGCGTGCCGACAATTTCCCTGTGCGGTGCCGATGACGGTGTGGGGCCCGCGCCTGAAGTCGATGAAGACGCCGGGCATTTTACCGGCCCTTACGAACGCCGAGTGCTGGCGGGCGTCGGGCATAACATTCCCGAGGAAGCGCCCGAGGCGACGCTCAAGGCAATACTGGATCTGCTGAAGGGCTGACGGAAAACCGCTCGCGATAAGCCTGCGGTGTCACGCCCATGGCCCGCAGAAAACTGCGGCGCAGGGTCTCTTCGCTACCAAACCCGCATTGCATCGCGACCCGTTTGATCGGTACGCCGGTGTCGCTGAGCAGTCGTCGCGCGGTCTCGACCCGAATCAGTTCTATGGCCCGCGCCGGGGTCTGGCCGGTGTCGGCGCGGTAGTGACGGACGAAGCTGCGCTCGCTCATCCCGGCCTGCAAGGCCAAGGTTGGAATGCCGAGGTCTTTGGTGAGGTTTTCGCTGATCCAGGCGTGAAGCTCGTCGAATCGGTTGCCTTCTTTCTGCAAAGACAGGGTCACGCTGAACTGCGACTGGCCCCCCGGACGCTTGAGAAACACCACCAGTTGCCGGGCGACTTCGAGGGCCATGGTTCGGCCGAGGTCTTGTTCGACCATGGCCAGCGCCAGGTCAATGCCCGCGGTAACCCCGGCCGAGGTCCAGACCGGACCGTCGTTGATGAAGATCGGGTTGGGTTCGACCTGCAGTTTGGGATGCTGCTGCGCCAATTGCTCGCAGCGGGTCCAGTGCGTCACCACCCGTCGACCATCAAGCCAGCCGCTGGCCGCCAGCAAAAACGCCCCGGTACACACCGACGATACCCGCCGGCAATCTCGCGCATGCTCACGCACCCACGCCACCAGCGACGCGTCCTGCGCTGCCGCGTAAACGCCCCAGCCACCGGCAATGATCAAGGTGTCGCTGCCCCGATCCGGCAGCGGTTCTGCCAACAGTGCCAACCCCGCCGACGACATCACCGCCCCGCCACCGCTGGCAATCACTGACGGTGCATAGGGCGGCGGCAGACCTTGCTGGCGGGCAATGTCGTTGGCCGAGGCAAACACCTGCAACGGCCCGGTGACATCGAGCACTTGCACGTTGGCGAAGGCCAGCACATGAATGGTTTTCGGGTGGTTTGGCATGATTGGCGTAATTCGTGGGGTTATTGGCGTATTCGCCAAATCCTACGAGCCTACAGTGAAGCCGTCCACCCCAATCAGGAGAAAAACGCCATGACGTTGCAGATCGGTTTACTGTTGTTTCCACAGGTTCAACAACTGGACCTGACCGGCCCTTATGACGTGCTGGCCTCGCTGCCGGACGTGAAGGTGCACCTGATCTGGAAGGACCTGGTGCCCGTCACCGCAAGTACCGGGCTGGTGTTGAAACCGACCATCACCTTCGACGATTGCCCGCCGCTGGATGTGATCTGCATTCCCGGAGGTGGCGGCGTCGGCCCATTGATGGAGGATGAACAAACCCTGGCCTTCATCAAGACTCAGGCCGCCACGGCGCGGTATGTCACCTCGGTCTGCACCGGTGCCCTGGTGCTTGGCGCGGCAGGGCTGCTCAAGGGCAAGCGCGCCACCACGCACTGGGCGTATCACGAGTTACTCGGGCTGTTGGGGGCGATCCCGGTGAAGGATCGGGTGGTGCGCGACGGCAATCTGCTGACCGGTGGCGGGATCACCGCGGGAATCGATTTTGCCCTGACCCTGGCCGCTGAACTGTTCGATAAGGACACCGCGCAATTGGTGCAATTGCAGCTGGAATATGCCCCGGCACCGCCGTTTGCTTCGGGCAGCCCCGAGACAGCGCCAGCCGGCGTACTGGAGGAAGCCCGTAAACGTGCTGCCGGGTCGTTGAAATTACGTACGGAAATCACCGAACGTGCAGCGGCGAAACTCGACCTCCAGTGAAAGAGATGGCCGCGGGGGGCTATCCCCCCGCAGCCAGTCACTCACGCCGGCCATTCGGCACAAACAGCTCGAACGAGTCATCGCCATAAGCCCGCTCCACTTTAGCGATCACCACTTGATAACCCGCATACCACTTGCGGTACTGGCGCTTGGCCTCCAGGTGCCTGGGGTGGCTGGCGAATTCCCGGATAGAGGTTTCGTCCTGCCAGTAGTAACTGGCGTTGACCAGTTCGCCATCGGCCGAGCACCAGGACTGGGTACCGACGAACCCTTCGATGCTGATCGCGACTTCGTCGATCAACGTGCTCAACAGGTTGAACTCCTCGTCTCGTTGCCCGGGTTTGTAGATAAACGATGCGATGTACATGCAGAGGTTCCTTTTCAGTGAATGAGTCAGGCCGGACGTGTCATCAGGGCCAGCCGGACGGCGAGCAACAGCAATACCGCGGCCAGCCCCAATGACTGCCATGTGGCGAATGTCGACGTGCTGGAAATACGCCGGCTGACCGTGCTGCCGAAAACCCCGAGCAGGGTGTGAAACACGCCACTGACCAGGGTCAGCACCATGCCCAGCAGCACCAGCTGTACGGCAATCGAGCCTCGTTGCGCGTTAACGAATTGCGGCAGGAACACCATGAAAAACAGCAAGGCCTTGGGGTTCAGCAGGCTGTTGAGCATCGCCCGGATCAGCAGGGTCTTGAGCGGCACCTGCGCAACATCCGACGTGCCGCTGGCCGATGGCTTTTGCAACGCCTTGAACGCCAGCCACAGCAGATACAGAACGCCGGCATAACGGATCAGGTCGAAGGCCGGTGGCCAACTGGCAACCAGTGCCGTAACCCCCATCGCGGTCAGCGCCGTCAGGATCAGATCGGCCAGACCAATGCCCAATCCCGACGCCACACCGCCGCGCCAGCCATAACTGGCACCATGGCTGATTACGAAGGCCATGTTCGGTCCGGGTGACAGCAGCAACAGCATCACCGCGCCGACGAAAATCGATAAGGTCGCAGGGTCAATCACAGCGAAGTCTCCGTCCTGGAAAGCCTGTAGATTAGAGCGCCAATCTGATACAAACAAAAAATTGATCCAGATACAAAGAGCGCTCACCCATGACTCGTATTCGCTACAAACGCCTGGTGGATCAGTTCGCCGGGAAGATTCGCAGCGGTGAACTGCCACCCGCCACGCAACTGCCGACCATTCGCGCGTTGATGCAGAGCGAACGGATCGCCCTGGCCACGGCTTTGCGGGTCTATCACGAGTTGGAGGCGATCGGCCTGGTGGTCGGCGAGACCGGCCGTGGCACCTTTGTGCGCGACACGTCCTTGCCTCGCGGACTGGGGTTGGAACAGCAACCACTGGGCATCGGCACGGTGGACCTGACCTTCAATTACCCGTCGGTACCCGGTCAGGACGAGTTATTGCGCGAGGGTTTGCGAGCGATTGCCGCCTCCGGGGATATCGATGCGCTAATGCATTCCGCGCCTCAGGGCGGGCGGCCGCATGAACGGCAGACGGCGGCCCGGCATTTACGCAATCGGGACATTCGGGTGGGGGGCGATCAGGTGCTGATCGTCAACGGCGCCCAGCAAGGCCTTGCCGTGACGCTGATGGCACTGCTCAAGCCGGGAGATATTCTGGCCCTCGACGCCCTCACCTACCCCGGCCTGAAAACCTTGGCCCAGGCCCATCGGCTGGACCTCGAAGCCCTCCCGCAAATCGCCGGGCACACCGACCTCGACGCCCTGGAAGCGCTGTGCAAGCGGCGCCCCGTGCGGGCGCTCTACAGCATGCCGACGATGCACAATCCGTTGGGGACGGTGATGTCCATCGCCGACCGTGAACGCCTGGTGCAATTGGCCGAGCGATACGACTTTCTGATCATCGAAGACGGCGCCTATGCCTTCCTCGCAGAACCGGCCCCCAAACCGCTGTTTACCCTGGCCCCGCAGCGCACGCTGTACATCAGCGGCCTGTCAAAAAGCGTTGCCTCGGGCCTGCGCATCGGTTTCATCGTTGCACCGAAAGAGATGATGCCGGCGCTGGAGCAAGCCATCCGAGTGTCGACATGGAGCACCCCGTCGCTGACCGTCGCACTGGCCTGCCGCTGGATCGATAGCGGCGAAGTCGACAACCTCGAAGAGCAAAAGCGCCTGGACGCCCGGCAGCGACAGGACCTTGCTCGGCAGATCCTGAAAAACTGCGAACTGGTGGCGCATCCCGCTTCCTACTACCTCTGGCTCAGATTGCCCGAAGGCTTGCGGGCCGAAACGGTGGTTGCCGAGCTGGAACGTAAAGGCGTGCAGGTGACCAGCGCCGATCCCTTTGCCACGACCACTTATGTGCCTCCTGCACTGCGGGTGGCCATGGGATCGATCAGCCTCGACGTGTTGAAGCGCGCCCTGGAGACTCTGCGTGAAGTCGTGGACATCTGACGGACTTTTCTGACACCCATAAAAAAACCCGCCTAAGCGGGTTTCTCAAGACCATTACGACATCCTGTCGGTAGCCATCCTGGCGTATGGTCGATCATCCGTGATCCTGAACACGTCCTGTGTTCAGTTGATGGATCCAGATTAAACACATTGGCGAAGCTTCAAAAGACGACATAACAGCGGCTGCGTGTAAGCCATTGACCACTCAGCACCTGAAAGCAGCCCCCGTAGCAGCTGCCGAAGGCTGCGTTCGGCAGCTGCTACTAGTACGGGTACAGGTACGGGAGATCGGTCGCAGTTTCCTGCAGACGAAAAAAAACCCGCCGAAGCGGGTTTTCCCAAGACCATATCGACTCCCTGTCGGCAGCAATCCTTGCTTATGGTCGATCATCCGTGACCCTGAGCACTTCCTGTGCTTCAGTTGATGGGGCTAGATTACGCTTCGGATCCAATCAGCAATAGACGATATAGCTACTACCGCGTGTAAGACATTCGCTATAGCCACCCTTCCGAAAACCCTTGGACGTATCAACCATCATGGGCCGAAGCCGCGAATTTCGCGGCTTGCAGCCATCAACTTCCCTGACGCTCGTGGGCCTTGGTGTTTTCTGCCAGAAACTGTTCGATGTTGTTCATCTGCTCATCCCAGCCACGGCTGTCCATGCGGAAAGCCTTGAGCCTGCGCGACTGGGGAACGTGATCGAAACCGGACTCGACGACCGTCAACAGCGTGCCTTCGTCCATGTCCTGGAGTTCGAATTTCACCAGCGTGGTGGGCTCCTGAGAGTAATCGACTTCCGGCTCCACCGCATACGGGTGCCAGCGAAACGAAAACACCCGCTCCGGCTCGACCCGCTCCACCAGTACATTCCACAACAAGTGCTCATAACCAGGATACGTAATCTGTCCCTGGGTCCACTCGCCGGCGACAAAGCGCTTGCCTTCGAGTGCCACGCCGAACCATTGTCCGAACATTTCGGCATTGGCCAGCATGCGCCAGACCCGCGAGCGCGGCGCCTTGAGCAGGATCTTCCTTTCGATGCGATCTGATGCTGGGTTCATAAGTCACCTCCTGTATTGAACAGTAGGCCCGTAAAGACCAGAAGACCAACCTAAAAGTTGTATCAAACGGCTGATGCAATCAACCGTACCTGAAATATTCGGCCTCGATTTTGGCCATAAGTTCTGGTTTGAAAGGCACAGTCAACGGATTGAAACTGCTAACGTTTGCAACGACGTGCAACCTTACAAGGAAGATTCATGCAGCCTTCACTCACGGAGCGTTATCGCGCAACCCTGTTTGGGCTTGCTTGCGCAGATGCTATCGGCACCAGTGTCGAATTCCAGCCACGCGGCTCGTTCGAGCCCCTGACCGATATGGTTGGCGGCGGCCCGTTCAATCTGAAGCCGGGGCAATGGACCGATGACACATCCATGGCACTTTGCCTGGCTGAAAGTCTGCTGAACAAAAAAGGTTTTGATGCGGCTGACCAGATGGGCCGTTACCTCAACTGGTGGCAATGGGGTTACCAGAGTTCGACCGGCGAATGCTTCGACATTGGCATGACCGTACGTGACGCGCTGGCTCGTTATCAGAAAACCGGTCAGCCATTCGCAGGCTCCTCCGATCCCGACACGGCGGGCAACGGTTCGCTGATGCGGCTGGCGCCGGTAGTCTTGTACTACTTTCCCGACCGCGACCGGATCAGGACGTTTTCCGTAGACAGTTCGCGTACTACCCATGCCGCGCCGGAGGCACTTGAATGCTGTCAGTTGCTTGCCGAACTGCTCCGCAAGGCATTGCTAGGCGCCACCAAGCCGGATTTGCAGCGCCTGCCAGAGACAATATTCCTGGAACCAAAAGTCATGGCCATCGCCCGAGGCGACTACCTCGACAAGTCCAAAGACGATATCCGGGGCAGCGGCTACTGCGTTGCATCACTGGAAGCGGCCTTGTGGTGCTTTCACCACACTGACAGTTTTGCAGCCGCCATCCTCGAAGCCGCGAACCTGGGTGACGACGCCGATACCACTGCCGCCATCGTCGGTCAGTTGGCCGGGGCTCACTATGGTGCGCAGGCCATCCCTGAAGGCTGGCTGGCGAAGTTGCACAGGCGCGCTGACATCCAGGTTTGTGCGGACCAGTTACTCGCGGCTTCAGGCGCCCTTTCTACAAGCTGAAGCCTGCGTCTTCGCTACACTGCAACCTCCTCTTTTCAATTGTCACAGCGAGAATTCCCATGCACCCACGCTTGCTCCTGGCACTGACGCCGCTGCTGTTCACCCCTCTTGCGCATGCCGTCGACTGCGACAACGCCACCGACCAGACAACGATGAATCAGTGCGCGGCGCAGCAGAACAAAGCGGCCGACAAGGAGCTGAATGCGCTTTACCAGCAGATCACCACGCGATTGAAGGACAGCCCTGACGCCAAGAAGCTGTTGGTCGGTGCCCAGCGCTCATGGATTGCGTTTCGCGATGCCGAGTGCAAGTTCTCGGCGTCCGGAGTGGAGGGAGGCAGTGTTTACCCGCTGATCTATAGCAACTGCACCACGGCGCTGACCAAGGCGCGGGTCGAAGCATTCAAGACTTACTTGAAGTGTAAGGAAGGGGATTTGAGTTGCCCGGTGCCTGAGGCTTGATGCTGCGGCGTTCTTGAGGCCGCCGCGTGCCAGCTTAACGATCACTATAAAAATCAATCAGTTACTTGAAATAACTGGCTTATGGGCGCGTCTGAACGAGATCGCCCGCGTCTAATATCGCGATACCTGTTGCAGTGTGAGACAAGCATAGAGGCCCCCGGCTGGAACACTTCATCGCCCGGCGATTGACGATGCTGCAGTGCAGGCGCGAAATGTGGGTTCACCGATTGCCAGTCAGAGGGTAAGAACATGGCAAGCATAACGGTCCTGGCGGGGGACTTTCTGCAGGGTGATGGAGAGTACACAGACGGCGTTTTCACGCTCAGGACGTCGCTTCACCCGTGGCCCGGCATCACCCTTCCGCTCTCATTGTTCAAGAGTGTAGAAGTGGCCAACGAGGATTCGATCAACAACATCAAGGATGTCATCGGCTTCGGCGTGGCGGGGGCCATGTTGCTGGGGCCTATCGGCGCAATTGCCGGCTTCATGTTGGCTGGCAAGGAAACCGAGGTAACCTTTCTGGCCACACTCAAGGATGGAAGAAGGTTGCTGGCGGCTGTAGACAGCGACACGTTCGATGAGATTTCCCGAAAAATCCCGTCCTGACATGACAGACGCACGCCGCACCATCGACAGGTGCGGCGTGACATCGGTTCAGCTGTAGAACGTCGGGTGAACGCCTTTGTGAGCCTCGATTTCCAACCGCATATCAGCCACCAGCGATGCAATTGCATGGGGACTGTCCAGTGTCCATACCGGTACGTGAGTGGCCACCAGATCCACTTTGCCGGTCATGCAATCGCAGACCCGAATCGTCAGGAACTGGTCTGCCTCCATGCTACAGGTGCACACGGCGGGCAGAAAACTTTGCTCGATGATGTTTTGGATTTCCAGGGGTGATAGGAACATCGCTACCTCCCTCACGCCAGATGGATGCCGGGCAAATGCTCCGTCATTTCACCCTTTAGCCTGAAAATTCTAATCCTCATTAGCGGGTGTCTCAAGGCTGTGACAGGTTGCTCGTCGTCTCATCGGGCTGTCGCGATTTGCGACACCTCCAAGCGAGTCGCCCGCCCCCTCGCATCACTCAAAACCCCGCCGACACTGGGCGATCAGCCCCTTCCCGGCACTTGGCACAGCCATTGCCAAACATTGAGCAAGCCCCCGTTTTCACGCACAACAAGAGGTCTTGCCATGCCCCTCCCTTATCTGCTTCCCGCCACCTCGGCGTTCATCCAGCGCGCACCGCGCATGCTCATTGGCGGTGACTGGGTCGAGGCCGCCGACGGCCAGACCATGCCCCTGCGCCAAGGGTGATGTCTTGCAGGCCGCTGCCCTTGAGACGGTCGGCGCGACCTTCGACGGCGAGGATGGTGGCGTCGGAATTGGCGAGGATGATCAGCCCTTCCTTGCCTTGGCGATCGGCCAGATAGTCGATGGCCGCCATCGCCGCATCGATCAACAACCGATTGCTCGCCAGCAGCCCGTCGAGACTGGCGCTCGAGAGTGTCGAGCTTAGCCTTTCAATACCCGCGCCAGCGTCGACTTCACTTTGCCCATGCCATCATGCAGTGCCTGTTCAATCTCGGCCATGGTAATGACCGCCGTCGATTTGCCCGCCGCGGGGTTCACCACCAGCGCCAGACAGGCATAGTCCAGTTCCAGTTCACGCGCCAATGCAGCTTCTGGCATACCGGTCATGCCGACGATGTCGCAACCGTCACGTTCCAGCCTCGCGATTTCAGCAACTGTTTCCAGACGTGGCCCTTGAGTGCAGGCGTACACGCCATGGCTGCTATAGCCGACGCCTTCAGCCGCCAACGCCGCGATTAATCGCTGACGCAGGGGTTCGCTGTAGGGATAGCTGAAGTCGATGTGTGTAACGTGTTCCAGGTCATCGGCGAAATAGGTGTGTTCGCGACCGCTGGTGTAGTCGATCAATTGATGCGGCACGCAGAAATGCCCGGTGCCCATCGCGGCATGAATCCCGCCCACGGCGTTGACCGCGAGAATCGCTTCAGCTCCGGCCTGCTTCAAGGCCCACAGATTGGCGCGGTAGTTCACCTGATGCGGCGGGAAGCGGTGCGGGTGGCCGTGACGTGCGAGAAACAGCACTTCCTTGCCGGCGTACTCACCGATCTGCACCTCGGCCGAAGGCGCACCGTAAGGGGTGTCCACCGCCAATGACTGACGAATGCTCAAGCCTTCGAGTTGAGTCAGGCCGGTGCCACCGATAATCGCGTAAACCGTCATAACGAAAAGTCCTTAATCAATCAATTGAGCTTCTTTGAGCGCGCCGACGGCCGTCAGCCAGCGCGGGTCTTGACGGTATTCGGTGCTGGCGTACGCCTGCCCACGCATCCGCGCGATACGCGCCGAAGGCTTGACCTTCAACCGCTGGGCGGCACTCAAAGCCAACTCGGCAGCCGCACGGTCGTTGCACACCAGGCCCATGTCGCAACCGGCGGTCAATGCCGCTTCGATGCGACTGGCGGCATCGCCCACCACGTGCGCACCGGCCATCGACAGGTCGTCACTGAAGATCACGCCATCAAACTGCAGCTCGCCGCGCAGGATGTCCTGCAACCAGCGACGGGAGAAGCCGGCAGGCTGGGAATCGACTTGTGGATAAATAACGTGGGCCGGCATGACGGCGGCCAATTGCTTGCTCAATCGCGCGAATGGCACCAGGTCGTTGGCGCGGATCTCTTCGAGGCTGCGCTCGTCGTTGGGAATCGCAACGTGGGAATCGGCCTCGGCCCAGCCATGACCGGGGAAATGCTTGCCGGTGGCAGCCATCCCGGCGCTGTTCATGCCGCGGATGAATGCACCGGCGAGCAATGCTGCGCGCTCGGGATCACCTTCGAACGAACGGGTACCGACCACCGCACTGCGCTGGTAATCCAGATCCAGCACCGGGGCGAAGCTCAGGTCGAGACCGACCGCGAGCACTTCGGTCGCCATGATCCAGCCGCACTGTTCGGCCAGGTATTCGGCATTCGGGTTGTCGGCGATGGCGCGCATGGCGGGCAGTCGCACGAAGCCCTGACGCAGCCGCTGAACCCGACCGCCCTCCTGGTCGACCGCCAGCAGCAGATCGGGACGAATGGCGCGGATCGCGGCGCTCAATTCGCGCACCTGACGCGGGTGTTCGATGTTGCGGGCAAAAATGATCAGGCCGCCCACTTCGGGCTGGCGCAACAATTGGCGATCTTCAGACGTCAGCCAGGTACCGGCGACGTCCACCATCAATGAGCCTTGCAGGCCAGCAGTCATGGAAATTCCTTGAATACGATAAACCCGGCTCGCACGAATTCGCCGCCATGGGCTGAGCCCGGCAGGTCGGCGATATCAATGAGGGGGTTCAAAACGAGAGTCAGCATGGGCGCCTAGCTTAGCGGATGTCCGCCACCGCGCCCACCCGTGTGCGGTTAAACCTTGGCGGCTACCGGAGTCGATTTACTGCGCGGACGCAATTGCGCGGCGGCCATGGCGGTGTCGGTGACGCCGGTTTCGGCACGCATGCCCGCAGCCAGGAATGGCACCATCAGACGCATCACTTGCTCGATGGAAGTATTGACGCCGAAATCGGTCTCGGCAATCGCACGCAAGGCCTTGATCCCCGACATGCTGAATGCCGCTGCACCGAGCATGAAGTGCACGCGCCAGAACAGTTCGATCGGAGGAATGCGTGGCGCGGCTTCGTTGACCAGCAGCATGTAGCGGCGGAAAACCTTGCCGTACATATCTTCCAGATAACGACGCAAGTGCCCTTGGCTCTGACTGAAAGCCAGCCCCAGCAAACGCATGAAGATGGACAGGTCGTTGCCGCTGCGTGGTTGCACCACCAGGGCTTGCTCGACGAGGATCTCCAGCAATTCTTCGAGGGTCGGTTTGTTCTCGGGTTTGGCCTGACGGCGCTCCAGCTCTTTATCGAGACTGAGGCAGAACGGCCCGAGAAAACGCGAGAAGACCGCTTGAATCAGCGCCTTCTTCGATCCGAAGTGATAGTTCACCGCCGCCAGATTGACACCGGCCTTGCTGGTGATCAGACGCAACGAGGTTTCAGCGAAACCTTTTTCCGCGAACAATTGCTCGGCAGCATCGAGAATGCGTTCAACGGTTTCCGACTGGGCCATGGCTACTCCGCCTGACAAACACTTGTTTGAAACATACGTTTCAGCTCAGGCCTTGTCAAGTCTGGCGGGTTCGTTTTGGGAATGGTCGGTCAGCTATTTAACCATACAACACTGGCGCTTCAATCGGCGAGCTGAATGACCGTCCAGCGGCCGGCAAAAAAAGGGGCATTGCCAAGACCGGTTCACTGTATATAATCCCAGTCACTGTATAAAAAGACAGAGCGATCAATATGCTAAAGCTGACGCCACGCCAAGCAGAGATTCTGGCCTTCATCAAACGCTGCCTCGAAGACAACGGCTACCCGCCAACCCGCGCGGAAATCGCTCAGGAACTGGGCTTCAAGTCGCCCAACGCGGCGGAAGAACACCTCAAGGCACTGGCCCGCAAGGGCGCGATCGAGATGACCCCGGGCGCCTCCCGTGGCATTCGCATCCCCGGCTTCGAAGCCAAGGCCGACGATTCTACCCTGCCGATCATCGGCCGAGTGGCAGCAGGCGCTCCGATCCTCGCCCAGCAGCACATCGAAGAATCCTGCAACATCAACCCTTCGTTCTTCCACCCTCGCGCTGACTATCTGTTGCGGGTCCATGGCATGAGCATGAAGGACGTCGGCATTTTCGACGGAGACCTACTGGCCGTCCATACCACCCGCGAAGCCCGTAACGGTCAGATCGTGGTGGCGCGGATTGGCGACGAAGTGACCGTCAAGCGCTTCAAGCGCGACGGCAGCAAAGTCTGGCTGATTGCCGAAAACCCTGAATTTGCCCCTATCGAAGTCAACCTGAAAGATCAGGAACTGGTGATCGAAGGCTTGAGCGTCGGCGTGATTCGCCGCTAAAGGAGGCTTTATGCAGTTCCCACACACTTCACAGCAAGCCCAACTGCCGTTGTTCGAGGCATTCATGGCGCAGCCGCTGGCGCCGATCCTGAAAGAAGTGGTCGAGTCGCCCTGGAGCGCCGAGCCCGAAGTCTTCAGCGAGCTGTCATTGCGTGGCGCGGCCGGGAACTGCCTGAACCTTCTGGCACCAATCCTCAGGGAGCTGAGCCAGGATCAGGACGCTCGCTGGCTGACTCTGATCGCCCCGCCCGCCAGCCTGACCCAGTCCTGGCTACGAGACGCCGGCCTGAACCGTGAACGCATTCTGCTGCTGCAACCACGCGGCACACAGAGCGCTCAGCAGCTGACCTGTGAAGCTTTACGACTTGGCCGCAGCCATACGGTCGTCAGCTGGCTAAACCCGTTGAGCACATCGTCGCGGCAACAGCTGATCAGCGCCGCCCGTACCGGGGATGCGCAAAGTCTGAATATTCGGTTGGGTTAACTGACAAAACAGTGTTTGCACTGAACAGCGCGGGGCTTCTCCAAGGATAGAGAAGCCGGTCTGTAGAGGTATCCGCAAAATCCGACGGGCGGGATCAATGAAGAACCCGTGGCCCCTCTTCCTTATCAAATTCGCCTTCAACCAGGCGTCCCGCCATCTGAACACCGACGCTCAACATCGCCTTGGCGACTTCCACGTGCTGGCCTTGCAGGAAAGCCTTGGCATCCTCGGAGAAATCCAAAGTAACCAGAGAACCCTCGTCCTCGGCCCTACGCAGCTCGATTCGGCCGTCTGGTAACTCGACAATTTCTAGAAAGGACGTTGGCATAAAGGACTGTTCTCCACGAAAGGCAGGGATTATATAGGCATCGGCCAAGCTTCGCTCAGGATCTTGACCAGATGCCATCACGAAGAGAAATTTCTGACATCACGCTTCCTTGAGCGGACCATTCACCGAGCACTCAATCTTTCAGCACTCGTTCAGCCCGTCGCGAAACCGGATCGCCAAGCTTTTCAGATTCTGGCGCCAGCTCTCCAGTTCTTCCCGGCTCAGCTCTTCAGGCGCCTCTTCTTCGTCCAGGTTGACGGCCAGAATAAGCGGCTGCGTCACATCACCCTTGGGCTTGTGTGGAGCACGAGGCGGTTGAAACAGTGCGGCATAAGCCGACAGCAGCTTGGCCAGCCAGGTTTCAGGGTTTTGCGCCAACTCGACCATCTCGGCCATTTCCGGAATAGCGATGGTTTCGAGTACTTCGCGGGTCAGCAGCATCTCTGCCCGCGGCGCATTGGCCTGAGGCAAGCGATAGAAACCGGCGATTTCATGGCACAGCCCCAACAGCGCCCCGTACAGGTGAAACAACGCCGATTCGCGACCGGCCTGAATCAGCGCCAGGGAGTTCATCGCCCGCCCCTCTTCGGCCTTGGCGAGCGCTTCCAGCGACAAGCCGGCGAAATAAATTTTCTGGTTGGTACGGGTATAGAGTTCGTGGGCCATGACGGCAGCCTCCACAACGAAATAATTGCTTCACGCAGGTCTGACAGTGTCATGGATCACCCAAGCTCACCGCAAGCCCAAAACAAAAAGGCCGCATGAAAACCCGAGGGTTGTCATGCGGCCTTTTTATGTGCAGCGGCTTTTAAGCCTTGGCTGCTGGACGCTTGTCTTCAACCGTCCACTTGCCACCATCGTAATACGCTTTCCAGCCAGTCGGCTTACCGTCGACTTCCGTCTGCACGTATTGCTCTTTGGTCTTGCGGCTGTAACGGATCACTGCTGGCAGACCGTCAGGATCTTTCTTCGGTGCTTCGCAGAGGAAGTGGTACTTCGGATCGATCTCATCCTTGTGCGGCACGATCTCGACGACCAATGGCGCACGGGTCTCGCGGTTTTTCGGGAACTGGCTGGCCGCCAGGAACAGGCCGGAAGCACCGTCACGCAGGATATAGGTGTCGTTGACCTTTTCGCATTTGAGCTCAGGCATCTTCACCGGATCCATCTTCGGCGGCGCCGCATCACCGCTTTTCAGCAGCTTGCGGGTGTTCTTGCAGGTTGCGTTGGTGCAACCGAAGAACTTGCCGAAACGGCCGGTCTTGAGCTGCATCTCGCTGCCGCACTTGTCGCATTCCAGGCTCGGACCTTCGTAGCCCTTGATGCGGTAAGCGCCCTCTTCGATCTCGTAGCCTGCGCAATCCGGGTTGTTACCGCAGATGTGCAGCTTGCGCTTCTCGTCGAGCAGGTAAGCGTCCATCGCCGTGCTGCAGATCGGGCAACGGTGCTTGCCGCGCAGAACCAGCGACTCCGACTCGCCCTCGTCGTCCGCAGCGATTTCGTCGCCCGGCACCAGGTTGACGGTGGCCTTGCAGCGCTCTTTTGGCGGCAGGCTGTAGCCCGAGCAACCGAGGAACACGCCGGTCGATGCAGTACGAATCTGCATCGGACGACCGCACACCACACATGGAATATCAGTCATTACCGGCTGGTTGGCGCGCATGCCGCCTTCGGCGCTTTCGGCCACTTCGAGTTTCTTCTTGAAGTCGCCGTAGAACTCGTCGAGCACGTTTTTCCAGTCGCGCTCGCCCTGGGCCACGTCATCGAGATTCTCTTCCATGCCGGCGGTGAAGCCGTAGTCCATGAGATTGGAGAAGCTCTCGGCCAGACGCTCGGTGACGATATCGCCCATCTTTTCCGAATAGAAACGACGGTTGTGCAGCGCCACGTAGCCGCGGTCCTGGATGGTCGAAATGATCGCCGCGTAGGTCGAAGGACGACCGATGCCGCGTTTTTCCATTTCCTTTACCAGGCTCGCTTCCGAGTAACGCGCCGGCGGCTTGGTGAAGTGCTGGGTCGGATCAAGCATGATCAGCTTCATCGCATCGCCCTGGGCCATGTCCGGCAGCACATCGTCATCGCCAGGCTTGGTGATTTGCGGCATGACGCGGGTGTAACCGTCGAACTTCAGGATGCGGCCCTTGGCGCGCAACTCGAAGTCACCGGCACCGACGGTGACCGTGGTCGACAGGTATTGGGCCGGCAGCATCTGGCAGGCGAGGAACTGGCGCCAGATCAGCTCGTAAAGCCGCTCGGCATCACGCTCCATGCCCGACAGCTTGCTTGGCTCGGTATTGGCGTCGGACGGACGAATCGCTTCGTGAGCCTCTTGTGCGCCTTCCTTGCTGCTGTAGACGTTCGGGGTTTCCGGCAGGTACTTCTTGCCGAATTCGCCTTCAATATAAGTACGCGCCATCGTCACGGCATCGGCCGAGAGGTTGGTGGAGTCGGTACGCATATAAGTGATGTAGCCGGCTTCGTACAGACGCTGGGCCATCATCATGGTTTTCTTCACACCGAAGCCCAGGCGATTGCTCGCGGCCTGCTGCAGGGTGGAGGTGATGAACGGTGCCGACGGCTTGCTGCTGGTCGGTTTGTCTTCGCGCTTGACGATGCTGTAACTGGAAGCCTTGAGCTTCTCCAGCGCGGCCATGGCCTGGGCTTCGTTGAGCGGCTTGAAGACTTCGCCTTTCTCGCGAGCCACGTCGAAGCGCACAGTCGCGCCCTTGGCGGTGCCGAGGTCAGCGTGAACTTCCCAGTACTCTTCCGGGTTGAACGCGCGGATTTCACGCTCACGCTCAACCACCAGCTTCACGGCAACCGATTGCACGCGACCGGCGGACAGGCCACGAGCAACCTTGGCCCACAGAAGTGGCGAAACCATGTAACCCACCACGCGGTCGAGGAAGCGACGCGCCTGCTGAGCGTTTACGCGATCGATGTCCAGCTCGCCCGGCTGGGAGAAAGCTTCCTGGATCGCTTTTTTGGTGATTTCGTTGAACACCACGCGCTTGTAGCGGCTGTCGTCACCACCGATGGCTTCGCGCAGGTGCCAGGCAATGGCTTCCCCCTCGCGATCCAAGTCGGTTGCGAGATAGATGGTGTCAGCATCTTTGGCGAGCCGGCGCAGCTCTTCGATGACCTTTTCCTTGCCCGGGAGGATCTCGTACTTGGCTTTCCAGCCATGATCGGGATCGACACCCATGCGCGAGACCAGCTGCTTGCGCGCTTTCTCTTTCGGCGTGAGCACCGGACCTTCGCCTGCGGCGGCCTTGCCACGCTTGGCGGCAGGCTCTTTGCTGGCGCTAGCCGAACCGCTGGTGGGCAGGTCTCGGATATGGCCGATACTCGACTTCACCACGTATTGGTTACCCAGATACTTGTTGATGGTCTTGGCCTTAGCCGGGGATTCCACAATGACCAGCGATTTGCCCATGGATCAGAAAATTCCTGAATTCTAGAAGTGAAAGGCGGTTGGCGCCTGACGCGGCACCGCTATATATAGTGGCTACAAGGTGAGGTCAAGCGCAGGGTTCTGCGCGCACTCCCCTTATGGCTGCGGAAAAATGCTCGGTTCGGCTTGCACCAAAGCAAAGCGTGGCACCTGTTCGCCGTCAACCTCGACCGACTCCAGGAACATGCTCAAGGGGCGCACCCAAAAGCCGTAATCGCCATACAGGGCTTGGTAGAAGACCACTTCTTCTTCGGTCTCCGAATGCCGCGCAACACTGAATACGCGGTACTGCGGACCTTTGTAATGTTGGTAGAGCCCAGGTTGTATCGGCATGCTTTGGCCCTCACTCAAATTTTTTCAAAATAAAAACAAAAATAAATCCGGAAAAACAAAAACCGGGGCACTTGGCCCCGGCTTCCATCGACGAAACGCTTAAACGCGTTCGAAGACGGTGGAGATACCTTGGCCGAGACCAATGCACATGGTGGCCACCCCAAAGGTGCCGCCATTCTGCTTCATCACGTTCAGCAAGGTGCCCGAAATACGTGCACCGGAGCAACCGAACGGGTGACCCAGGGCGATCGCGCCGCCGTGCAGGTTAACCTTCTCGTTCATCTTGTCGAGCACTTTCAAATCTTTCAGCACTGGCAGGGCCTGTGCAGCGAAAGCTTCGTTGAGCTCGAAGAAGTCGATATCGTTGATGCCAAGGCCCGCGCGCTTCAATGCTTTCTGCGTTGCCGGTACTGGACCATAGCCCATGATCGCCGGGTCCACACCTGCCACTGCCATCGAGCGAATCACCGCCAGCGGCTGGATGCCCAGGTCCTGGGCACGCTGTGCCGACATCACGATCATGCACGAAGCACCGTCAGTGATCTGCGACGAAGTACCAGCGGTCACGGTGCCGCCCTTCGGATTAAACGCTGGTTTCAGAGCCGCCAGGCTTTCCAGGGTGGTTTCCGGACGAATGGTTTCGTCGTAGTCAAACAGTTTCAGGAAACCGTTCTCGTCGTAGCCCTGCATCGGGATGATTTCGTCCTTGAACTTGCCTTCCACGGTCGCCTTGTGGGCGAGTTGGTGGGAGCGCACGCCAAAGGCGTCCTGCTGTTCGCGAGTAATGCCATGCATTTTGCCGAGCATTTCTGCGGTCAGGCCCATCATGCCCGAGGCTTTCGCCGCGTACAGGGACATGTGCGGGTTCGGATCGACACCGTGCATCATGCTCACATGACCCATATGCTCGACGCCGCCAACGACGAACACGTCACCGTTGCCGGTCATGATCGCTTGCGCGGCAGTGTGCAGCGCACTCATCGACGAGCCACACAGACGGCTGACGGTCTGGCCGGCCGAGGTGTGTGGAATCTGAGTCATCAGGGACGCCATGCGGGCGATGTTCCAGCCCTGCTCCAAGGTCTGGTTAACGCAGCCCCAGATCACGTCTTCGACTTCGCTCGGGTCGACCTTGACGTTGCGTTCCAGCAATTTGCTGATCAGGTGTGCCGACATGTCTTCGGCGCGGGTGTTGCGGTGCATGCCGCCCTTGGAGCGGCCCATCGGCGTACGACCGAAGTCGACAATCACGACGTCTCTAGGATTCAAGCTCATATACTTTCACTCTCGCTCTAGTGTGGGCGCTTAACCGAAGAAGCTCTGACCGTTCTTGGCCATTTCACGCAGCTTCGCGGTCGGGTGGTACAGCGCGCCCAAATCAGCGTACTGGTCAGCCAGGGCAACGAACTCTGCAACACCGATCGAATCGATGTAGCGCAGCGCACCGCCACGGAATGGAGGGAAACCAATACCGTAGACCAGACCCATGTCGGCTTCGGCGGCGGTTTCGACGATGCCGTCTTCCAGGCAGCGCACGGTTTCCAGGCACAGCGGGATCATCATCCAGTTGATGATGTCTTCGTCAGTGACTTCGAGCTGTTGGAAAACGATCGGCTTGAGCACTTCCAGCACCGACGGATCGGCGACTTTCTTCTGCTTGCCGCGCTTGTCGGTCTCGTAGGCGTAGAAACCCTTGCCATTTTTCTGGCCCAGGCGCTTGGCTTCATAGAGCACGTCGACGGCCGAACGGCGATCGTCCTTCATGCGATCCGGGAAGCCTTCAGCCATGACGTCACGGCCATGGTGGCCGGTGTCGATGCCGACCACGTCCATCAGGTATGCCGGGCCCATTGGCCAGCCGAACTTCTCCATGACCTTGTCGATGCGGACGAAGTCCACGCCGGCGCTGACCAGCTTGGCGAAACCGCCGAAGTACGGGAACAGCACACGGTTGACCAGGAAGCCCGGGCAGTCGTTGACGACGATCGGGTTCTTGCCCATTTTCTTGGCGTAGGCAACGGTGGTGGCAACGGCCACTTCGCTGGACTTCTCGCCACGGATCACTTCAACCAGCGGCATCATGTGCACCGGGTTGAAGAAGTGCATGCCGACGAAGTTTTCCGGACGCTTGAGGGCTTTGGCCAGCAAGGTGATGGAAATGGTCGAGGTGTTGGACGCCAGAATGGTGTCCTCTTTGACCTTGTCTTCGACTTCGGCCAGAACGGCTTGCTTGACCTTCGGGTTCTCGACCACGGCTTCGACCACCAGATCGACGTGACCGAAATCGCCGTAGGACAGGGTCGGACGAATGCCGTTGAGCACTTCGGCCATCTTCGCCGGGGTCATGCGACCTTTATCAACGCGGCCAACCAGCAGCTTGGCGGCTTCGGCCAGACCTTGCTCGATACCGTGCTCGTTGATGTCCTTCATCAGGATCGGCGTGCCTTTGGAGGCCGACTGATAAGCGATACCGCCACCCATGATGCCGGCGCCCAATACGGCGGCCTGCTTCACTTCCTTGGCGATTTCGTCGTAGGCCTTGGCCTTTTTCTTCAGCTCCTGATCGTTCAGGAACAGACCGATCAAGCTCTGTGCGGCAGATGTCTTGGCCAGTTTGACGAAACCGGCGGCTTCGACTTCCAGGGCCTTGTCGCGACCGAAGTTCGCAGCTTTCTGGATGGTCTTGATCGCTTCGACCGGCGCCGGGTAGTTCGGGCCCGCTTGGCCGGCCACGAAACCTTTGGCGGTTTCGAACGACATCATTTGTTCGATGGCGTTGAGCTTGAGCTTTTCGAGCTTCGGCTGACGCTTGGCCTTGTAGTCAAACGTACCGGAGATGGCGCCTTTGATCAGGTTCAGCGCCGCTTCGTGCAACTTCTGCGAGTCGACCACCGCGTCGACGGCACCGACTTTCAGTGCGTCTTCAGCGCGGTTTTCCTTACCGGCGGCAATCCATTCGATGGCGTTGTCGGCACCGATGATGCGCGGCAGGCGCACGGTACCACCGAAGCCTGGGTAGATGCCCAGCTTGACTTCCGGCAGACCGATTTTGGCGGTGCTGGCCATGACGCGGAAATCCGCCGCCAGGCACATTTCCAGACCGCCACCCAGTGCGATGCCATTGATCGCCGCAACAGTCGGGACGTTGAGGTCTTCGAAATCGCTGAAAATCTTGTTGGCTTCGAGGTTGCCAGCAACAAGCTCGGCATCCGGCAGCTTGAAGTTGTCGACGAATTCGGTGATGTCGGCGCCGACGATGAATACGTCCTTGCCACTGCTGACGATCACACCCTTGATCGAAGCATCTGCCTTGATGGTGTCTACAGCCTGACGCAGCTCGTTCAGGGTAAGACGGTTGAACTTGTTGACGGACTCACCCTTGAGGTCGAACTTCAGTTCGACGATGCCACTTTCAAGAGCCTTAACCGTGATGGCTTTACCTTCGTAAATCATCAACTGATCTCCACGATATGGAAGCTGAACAGTACACGTCGGACGCAGGCGGCTGGCTCGGCAGGGACGTTTATCGTCAATGCTAACGCCAACTCACCCGGCACACCCGCCAACGCGATAGTCGGGATTCTGTAGGAGCAGTCTGTAATACAAACGCTCAATTCATACGCCCGTTTGATTTGGGTGTGTCACCTTCACGGAATTTCCGGCAATTGTCAATCGCCCAAAATACTGGTTGAAACGCGACTTTCCGGTCACTTCCGTACCACGAAGCCCTGCAACACGCGGATGCATGTGAGGCCATTCATAGGATCAATAGTTAGAAAAGTCGCCCTAATTCGCGGCAACCTGTGTTTAACAGGCTACGCTGGCGGGATCCTGAAGAAAAAATTGAACGCTTTTGACGAATGCCAAGCGTAAGATCTGTGCCACAAAGAATTACCGGCCTGCCTGGCCAACCTCAGCCCGATGATGATGTCGGGCTTTTTATTGCCTTCCGTAACAGATCGGGGTTCAGGCGAGTGCCTTAAGCGTAGCGTCGATCTGTTGCAGAACCTCGGCTTCGCCCTTCTCGCCCCAATACAGGGCAATCATTTGCTTGTCTGCCTCGACCTTGTAGACGTTGGCAGGCAGTTTTTCGAAATGATTCAGAAGCACTCCATCCTCGCAGACTTCCTGCCACTGATTGACCCACACACCCGGCGCCTTCTGCCAATAGCTCCAGCACGCTGGCTGAGTGCCACGGCGCGGTCGGTGGTACTGGGCGCAAGGGCTTGGCGGCTCCTGGCTAAGCCAGTGCGGCCACTCCTGGGGCGCCAATTGCATGGCAAGGCCGATGCGCCGTGCCTCCATGCGCAGGGCCATGCGACCGCTCTGGACACGAGACGGTCGCAACCAGGCCAGCGGGCTCAGCACCACCAGCAGGATTGACACCACTATCCAGACCGTCATATCTGTACTCCCGATTCTTGATGAGCCCATTGGGTCACGTTGAAACCAATGCGCTTGAAACCAGCCATACTTACCAATATTGCAATCCTCAGGAGGAGCACCTCATGCCCTACCACCATATTCTGGTCGCTGTAGATCTAACCGAAGAGTGCGATCCTGTAATCCACCGCGCCCGCGAACTTTCGGTGAGCAATGGCGCAAAGCTGTCCCTGGTGCATATCGTCGAGCCGATGGCCATGGCCTTTGGCGGCGACGTGCCGATGGACCTTTCCCAGTTGCAACAGCAACAGTTCGATCAGGCCAAGGAGCGCCTTGAGCGATTGATCCTGAAATACCCGGAGCTCTCCAAGGAATACAGCCACTTGACCTACGGCCAGCCGCGACAGGAGATTCACCATCTCGCCAAGGAGCAAACGTGCGACCTGATCGTGGTGGGCAGTCATGGCCGGCATGGCCTGGCACTGTTGCTCGGCTCCACTGCCAATGACGTGCTGCACGGCGCGCCTTGCGATGTACTTGCCGTGCGCCTGCAAAAAAGCTGACAACAAGCAACAATAAACCCCTTACGAAAAGCCCGGCATTCACACGAGTGAAGCCGGGCTTTTTTATAGCCGGATCAATCAGGCATCCAGTTCGGCCCAGCGCTCGACCATCACGTCGAGTTCAGCCTGTAACTGCTCAAGCTGAGCGATCACTGCAGCCGTCTCGGCAGGAGGACGCTGATAGAAGCCGGCGTCCGCCATCTGCGCTTCAACCACTGCGATCTGCTGCTCCATGGCTTCGATCTGGCCAGGCAAGGCTTCCAGCTCACGCTGCAACTTGTAGCTGAGTTTCTTTTTCGCCACCGGCGCTGGCGTTTCCACTGCAGCAACCGGCGCAGGTTCGGCCGTCACGACAGCCGAATTCAGGTCGGCCTTGCCGGACTTGCTCTCGGTCACACCCAGCAGGCGCGGCGAGCCGCCCTGACGCAGCCAGTCCTGATAACCACCGACGTATTCGCGAACCTTGCCTTCACCTTCGAAGACCAGGGTGCTGGTGACCACGTTGTCGAGGAATGCCCGGTCGTGGCTGACCATCAGCACAGTGCCGTTGAAGGTCAGCAGGACCTCTTCCAGCAGTTCGAGGGTTTCCACGTCGAGGTCGTTGGTCGGTTCGTCGAGCACCAGCAGGTTCGCCGGTTTGCTGAACAGTTTGGCCAGCAGCAGACGCGCACGCTCACCACCGGACAACGCCTTGACCGGCGTGCGGGCACGCTGCGGGCTGAACAGGAAGTCGCCGAGGTAGCTCAGCACGTGACGGCTCTGGCCGTCGATATCGATGAAGTCGCGACCTTCAGCGACGTTGTCGATCACGGTCTTTTCCAGGTCCAACTGATGGCGCAACTGGTCGAAATAGGCCACGTCGATGCGCGTCCCCTCTTCCACTGTGCCGCTGGTCGGTTGCAGACCGTTGAGCATCAGCTTCAACAGCGTGGTCTTGCCGGTACCGTTGGCGCCGAGCAGACCGATGCGATCGCCGCGCTGCAGGACCATCGAGAAATCCTTGATCAGGAACGGGCCGCCCGGGTGAGCGAAACTCACGTTCTCGAGCACCATCACCTGCTTGCCGGACTTGTCGGCGGTATCGAGCTGAATGTTGGCCTTGCCGGTACGCTCGCGACGCTCGCTACGCTCGACGCGCAGGGCTTTCAGTGCACGGACACGGCCTTCGTTACGGGTGCGACGCGCCTTGATGCCCTGGCGGATCCAGACTTCTTCCTGGGCCAGTTTTTTATCGAACAGCGCGTTGGCGGTTTCTTCAGCGGCCAGTGTGGCCTCTTTGTGCACGAGGAAGCTGGCGTAATCGCCGTTCCAGTCGATCAAGCCGCCGCGATCCAGTTCCAGGATACGGGTTGCAAGGTTCTGCAGGAATGAACGGTCGTGCGTGATGAACAGTACGGCGCCCTGGAAATCCTTCAGCGCTTCTTCAAGCCAGGCGATGGCACCGATGTCCAGGTGGTTGGTCGGTTCGTCGAGCAGCAGCAGGTCCGGTTCGGAAACCAGCGCCTGAGCCAACAGGACGCGACGACGCCAGCCGCCGGACAATTCGGCGAGGGTCTTGTCGGCAGGCAACTGCAGACGGCTCAAGGTGCTGTCGACCAGTTGCTGCAAGCGCCAGCCATCTCGGGCTTCGAGGTCGTGCTGGACGTGCATCAGCTTGTCCAGATCGGCGTCAGTGACGATGTTCTGGCTCAGATGGTGATATTCGGCAAGCAACGCACCAACGCCGTCGAGGCCTTCGGCGACCACGTCGAACACGGTCCGCTCGTCGGCTACCGGCAATTCTTGCGGCAATTCACCAATCTTGAGGCCAGGTGCGCGCCAAACGGAGCCATCGTCGGGCTTCTGGTCGCCCTTGACGAGCTTCATCATGCTGGACTTGCCAGTGCCGTTGCGGCCGATGATGCACACCCGCTCACCACGGGCGATCTGCCACGACACCTTGTCCAACAACGGCATAGCGCCGAAAGCAAGGGACACATCGCTGAATTTGAGCAGGGTCATGAGCTTCTCCAAAAACCGGGCGCGCATTCTACCTGACTTGAGGCTACAGAAGGCCGGCAATTTCAATGTCGAAGCACTCTGCACAACAATTGTTGCGAACTTATGCTGGCATGTCGGCAAAGCTTTCACCCGCTGCTGGCAAAAGGCTAAGCTACATATAATTAGGTGCCGGTCTTACCAGCACTTGTCATGATTTTTCTGCCCGGATGTCTCATGCGCAGTCGCCTTTTCAGTCTTTTTTCGTGTTTGCTTCTTACAGCCGCTGCCGTTCAATCCGCCCAGGCGGTAGACCTGTCTACCCAACGCCAGTATTACGACGAAGCCAAGCGTGCCTTGGCCAAGGGCGATTCCGGCCCCTATTTCCGTTATAGCCAGGCGCTCAGCGATTATCCGCTGACCCCCTACCTGGCTTATGACGAACTGACCGCGCGGCTGAAAACCGCAAACAATGCCGAAATCGAGAACTTCCTCGCCGAACATGGTGACCTGCCTCAAGCCAACTGGATGAAATTGCGCTGGTTGCGCTGGCTGGCCGAACGCGGCGATTGGGAAACGTTCGTCAAATATTATGACCCCAAGCTCAATTTCACCGAACTGGACTGCCTGAACGCGCAGTATCAGATCAGCCATAACCGTAAGACCGAAGGTTACGCCAACGCCGACAAACTCTGGCTGAGCGGCAAAACCCGCCCCGAGGCATGCGATGCAGTGTTCGGCATGTGGGCCGCCGATGGTCAACTGACTGAACAGAAACGCTGGGAACGCACCAAGCTCGCCGCCCAGGCCGGCAACTACCCGCTGGCCAACAGCCTGATCAATGGCCTGACGACCCTCGCCCCGCGCGGTCGCCTGCTGGTGGATGTGGCGCAGAAACCCGAACTGCTGAATCAGCCGTCGCGCTTTACCCCGGCCGATGAGCCGATGTCCGACATCGTCAGCCTTGGCCTGCGCCGCCTGGCCCGTCAGGATCCGGACAGGGCCATGGCCCTGCTCGACGGCTACGCCAGCAGCATGCACTTCTCCCGGGACGAAAAAGTCGCGATCGCCCGGGAAATCGGGCTGACCCTCGCTCGACGTTTCGACAGTCGCGCGCTGGACGTGATGACCAAATACGACCCGGAGCTGCGGGACAACACCGTTTCGGAATGGCGTTTGCGCCTGCTGTTGCGTCTGGCCCGCTGGGACGATGCCTATCAGTTGACCCGCCGCCTGCCTCAGGACCTGGCCACCACCAACCGTTGGCGTTACTGGCAGGCTCGCACCCTGGAGTTGGCGCAGCCACAGAATCCGCAAGCGCAAACGCTTTACAAGGGCCTGGCTCGCGAACGCGACTTCTACGGTTTCCTGGCGGCCGACCGTTCGCAGTCTCCCTATTCGCTGATCAACAAACCGCTGATGCTCAGCCAGGCGCTGATCAACAAGGTACGCAATACCCCCGGTGTGCGCCGCGCGCTGGAGTTCCATGCACGCGGGCAGATCGTCGACGGCCGACGCGAGTGGTACCACGTCAGCCGGCACTTCAGCCGTGATGAAATGGTTGCCCAGGCGAAACTGGCTTACGACCTGAAATGGTATTTCCCGGCGATCCGCACCATCAGTCAGGCGCAGTACTGGGACGACCTGGACATCCGCTTCCCGATGGCTCACCGCGATACCCTGGTGCGTGAAGCCAAGGTCCGTGGCCTGCACTCGAGCTGGGTGTTCGCGATCACTCGTCAGGAAAGCGCCTTCATGGACGACGCCCGTTCCGGCGTTGGCGCCAGCGGCCTGATGCAACTGATGCCCGGCACCGCCAAGGAAACCGCGCGCAAGTTCAGCATTCCCCTGGCCTCGCCGCAGCAAGTGCTCGATCCGGACAAGAATATCCAGCTCGGCGCCGCTTATCTGAGCCAGGTCCATAGCCAGTTCAACGGCAACCGCGTGCTCGCCTCCGCTGCCTACAACGCCGGCCCCGGCCGCGTGCGTCAATGGCTGCGCGGCGCCGACCACCTGAGCTTCGATGTGTGGGTGGAAAGCATCCCGTTCGACGAAACCCGCCAGTACGTGCAGAACGTGCTGTCGTATTCGGTGATCTACGGCCAGAAGCTCAATTCACCGCAGCCGCTGGTGGATTGGCATGAACGTTACTTTGACGATCAATGAGCCTGCTTTGAAACGCTGACAAAAATGCCCGCATCGATTGATGCGGGCTTTTTTTATGGTGCTCGACTTGGTCGGTTACTTATTCGGTTACTTGGTCAGTTGGGGCATGGAGCCCATCACTAAACTGCAACGCAGCCAATCGCGCATACAACGCATTGCTCGCAATCAACTCCTGATGCGTCCCCACCGCCACCAGTTTCCCTTGGTCCATCACCGCGATTCGGTCAGCGTTTTTCACTGTCGCCAGTCGATGGGCGATGACCAGTGTGGTGCGGTTTTTCATCAGGCTGGGCAGGGCTTGCTGGATCAGGTGCTCGCTCTGGGCGTCGAGGGCGCTGGTGGCTTCGTCGAGCAGCAGGATCGGCGCGTCCACCAGCAGCGCCCGGGCGATCGCCAGGCGTTGGCGTTGACCGCCGGACAAACCGAGACCCGCGTCGCCGAGGTGGGTCTGGTAGCCGTTGGGCATTTGCTCGATGAAGTCGTGGGCGTAGGCAATTTTGGCGGCTTCCTGGACCTGGGCCAAAGTCGCCGTCGGGTGGCCGTAGCGAATGTTCTCTTCGATGCTGCCGAAGAACAGCGCCGGGGTTTGCGAGACGAGGGCGAAGCAGCGACGCAGGTCCAGAGGGTCGAGTTGGGTCAGCGGCACACCGTCCAGCAGGATGCGTCCTTCAGCGGGGTCGTAAAAGCGCAACAGCAGGTCATACACCGTCGATTTGCCGGCACCTGACGGCCCGACCAGAGCGAGCGTTTCGCCGGCATTGATCGTCAGACTCAAACCATCGACGGCATAGCTCTCAGGACGCGACGGGTAGGAAAAGCGCACATCTTGCAGCACCAGATCGCCCTTCACCCGTTCAGGCAGGGTCACCAGCCCATGGGTCGGTGGCTGGATGATGTTTTCCGAACGCAACAGCTCGGCAATCCGCTCCGCCGCCCCTGCTGCTCGCTGCAGTTCGCCGATCACTTCACTCAATGTGCCGAAGGCGCCACCGACGATCAGGCTGTAAAAGACGAACGCTGCCAACTCACCCGCGGAAATCCGCCCGGCGATGACGTCCATTCCGCCGACCCAGAGCATCACCCCGACCGCGCCCAACACCAGCAGGATCACCAGGGTGATCAACCAGGCTCGCTGGAAAATGCGTTTGCGGGCGGTACTGAAAGCCTCTTCCACGGTCGCGGCAAAACGCTGTTCGTCCTGCACCTGATGGTTGTAGGCCTGAACGGTTTTGATCTGACTCAGGGTTTCGGACACATAACTGCCGATATCGGCAACCCGATCCTGGCTCTGGCGCGACAGGGTGCGTACCCGGCGGCCAAAAATCAGGATCGGCGCGACCACCAACGGCAATGCGACCACTACGATGCTGGTCAGCTTGGGGTTGGTGATAAACAACAAGACAATCCCGCCGATCACCATCAGCCCGTTGCGCAGGAACAGCGATAGCGAAGAGCCGATCACCGATTGCAGCAGCGTGGTGTCGGCAGTCAGTCGTGACTGGATCTCGGAGCTGCGGTTGTCCTCATAAAAACCCGGATGCAGATAGACCAGGTGGTTGAACACCCGACGGCGAATGTCCGCGACAACGCGCTCGCCAATCCACGACACCAGGTAAAAGCGCACAAAGGTGCCGATCGCCAGACCGATCACCAGCAACATGAACAGGCCGATGGATTGATTGAGCAAATGCGTCGACTGGGTCATGAAACCCTGATCCACCAACAGGCGAATCCCCTGCCCCATGGACAAGGTGATGCCGGCAGTGACAATCAACGCCAGCAAGGCGCCGAAGGCTGGCCAGCGATAAGGCGTGATGAAACGGCTGGCCAGGCGAATGGCGCGGCGGTGACGGGCAGAAAGCATGAAGATCATCCGAAGGCGTAACCCATGGTTTTGACCCGATCAAGCCTACACTGCTCAATCGGATTGAACGCTGTAAATCACAATGAGTAACGTTAATTATGACCACCAAGACTAGTGGCTAGAGGTTATTGGTCTAAAGTCCGGGTGGAAACATCAGGGTATTTCTGATGGACTGAAGATGCCGACCTGAAAGATCGCAGGGAATTGTCACAGCCCGGTCACCTGGCGGTTTTACAGTAAGCGCACAACCTGATGAGGAGACAGGCCATGTCCTTGCAAAACAGCAGCGATGACAAGATTCAAGTGATCCGCACACAGCCAGACCAGTCTCTGGGTTGCTCGATTATCGATGAGGATGGGCGTGAAGTACCGATCACTGAAAGCATGATCCAGGACGCTTGTCGCGAACTGGAAAAGCGATTGGTCAAGCCTGCCGAACAAAAGTGATATAGCCACCGTCTTCTTGACCCGGCCCTGTTGGCCGGGTTTTTTATGGGTGCCTGTTTTGTGTGGCTTTTGTAGGGATCCGGTCAGTTTGCTAGGCCGAGGTTGCGCCTAAGGCCGCCACGATCTGCTGCAACGCCGGCGAATCCCCTTCAATTCGCACTTTCAACCCATCGATCTCACGCCGCAGCGGGTAATGCTTGCGCAGCCCATCGAACGCCGCACGCTGTTCACTCACATTGCCTACGAGGCTGCGACGGAAATCCGCGTCATCACGGCGCGGGTCGTACACGCCACGGCACAACATCGCCAGCGCCCAGGCCGGATCGGTATCAGCATTCAACGTAACAGCCGACAGCCATGGCGCTGGCAGCAAATCGTTCAGGCTGACCTGTTCCGGTTGCCCAAGAAATTTGCAAAACGCCTGATAGATCTGCGCCGTCCCGCGCTGTTTGCCGTCGAGGCTGTAGCCGGCAATGTGCGGCGTCGCGATGACACACAACTCCGCCAGCGCTACATCGACTTCAGGCTCAGCCTCCCAGACATCCAGCACCGCTTGCAGATCTTCACGTTGCAACAGCACCTGACGCAGGGCGGCGTTGTCGATCACCGGGCCACGACTTGCGTTGATCAGCCAGGTGCCGGGTTTGAGTTGGTTCAAACGGTTTTTATCGAACAGATGCCAGGTTGCCTGAGGGCCTTGCTTGTCCAGCGGCGTATGCAGGCTGATGACATCGCATTGCTCGATGATCTGCTCGAGACTGACGTAATCGCCCCCTTCAGCGGCTTGCCGTGGCGGATCGCAAACCAGCACATTCCAGCCCAGGCCTTGCAGAACCTTGACCAGCCGCCCGCCCACCTCGCCGGCGCCGACCACGCCGTAAGTGCGCTGAGCCAGGTCGACCCCTTCGATTTCGGCCAGGGTCAGCAGACTGCCCAGCACGTAATCGACTACACCCCGGGCATTGCAGCCTGGCGCACTGGACCAGGTGATGCCGGCCTGCTGAAAGTAGTCCAGGTCCAAATGATCGGTGCCGATGGTGCACGTGCCGACAAAGCGCACGTTGCTGCCTTCGAGCAATGCACGGTTGACGTTGGTCACTGAGCGCACCAGCAGTACATCGGCCTGCTCGACGGTGGCGCGGTCGATGGAACGTCCCGGCACTCGGCGGATTTCACCGAAACCTTCGAAGAAGGCATCGAGCAACGGGATATTTTCGTCGGCAACAATCAACATGGCAGGCTCCTTTGGCGGACCGGCAGTTTAGGCGCAGATGGAGGTGATGGGCCAGCAGGTATTAAGCACCTTAGTCGCCCCCCCCTCTGTGGCGAGGGAGTGGGGGATGCCTGTAAAACCGATTACAAATCCGCAACACAGGATTTTTCCTGACCATTGCGTCAAGGCGTAGAATGCGCCGCCTCGCGCATCAAAATCCTTTGGACGTTTCGCCTTGAATTCCGTGACTGACCCCACCGCCGCTATTTCCCTCAACCGCCCGGCCCGGGTTCGCCTGGAGCTGAAAAACCTGCTCGGCCTGGCGTTGCCGATCATGATCGCGCAACTGGCGACCACCGCCATGGGCTTCGTCGATGCGGTGATGGCGGGACGGGTCGGGCCTCGCGATCTTGCGGCCGTCGCGCTGGGCAACTCGATCTGGGTGCCGGTGTTTCTGTTGATGACCGGTACGCTGCTGGCCACCACCCCGAAAGTCGCTCAGCGCTTCGGTGCCGGCACTCACAGCGAGATTGGCCCGATCGTGCGTCAGGCCTTGTGGTTGGCGCTGGTGGTGGGTTTGATGGCGACCGGCCTGCTGTTCAGCGCCGAACCGATCCTGCATTTCATGAAGGTCGATCCCGAGCTGATCGGCCCGTGCATGCAGTACCTGCACGGCATCGCCAGCGGCCTGCCCGCCGTCGCGTTCTATCACGTATTGCGCTGTTTCAGTGATGGCCTGGGTCGCACGCGTCCGGCCATGGTCCTTGGTTTGTGCGGGCTGGCGCTGAACATTCCGCTCAATTACATCTTCATCTATGGCCACTTTGGTGTGCCGGCGATGGGCGGTGTCGGCTGCGGCTGGGCCACGGCAATCGTGATGTGGGTGATGGCGCTGGGGATGGCCGGCTGGGAACGCTGGGCACCGGCCTATCAGTCGAGCCAGTTGTTCAGCCGTTTCGACTGGCCCCAGTGGGCGGTGATCAAACGCTTGCTGGGCATCGGCCTGCCGATCGGCATCGCCGTTTTCGCCGAGTCGAGCATCTTTGCGGTGATCGCCCTGCTGATCGGCAGCCTCGGCGCCACTGTGGTCGCCGGGCACCAGATCGCCCTGAATTTCAGCTCACTGGTGTTCATGATCCCCTACTCCCTGGGCATGGCCGTGACCGTGCGGGTCGGCCAGGCACTGGGCCGCGAAGAACCACGCGAAGCACGCTTCGCCGCCGGAGTCGGCATGGGCACGGCACTGGCTTATGCGTGTATTTCCGCAAGCATGATGCTGTTGCTGCGTGAACCCATCGCCGCGATCTACACCGCCGACCCGACGGTGATTCACGTGGCCGCGATGCTGATTGTGTACTCGGCGCTGTTCCAGTTTTCCGATGCGATCCAGGTGACGGCGGCCGGTGCACTGCGCGGCTATCAAGACACGCGAGTGACGATGATCCTGACGCTGTTCGCTTATTGGGGCATCGGTTTGCCGGTGGGTTACGCCTTGGGCCTGACCGATTGGTTCGGCGCGCCGAGCGGCCCGAGCGGGCTGTGGCAGGGTTTGATCGTCGGCTTGAGTTGCGCGGCGCTGATGCTGTCGATCCGCCTGGCGCGCAGCGCACGCAAGCGGATCCGCATCAGCCGTTCGACCGATTAAGCGAGCGCAAAAAAAGGGCCTGCACATGCAGGCCTTTTTTGTGCCCGTTGTCTCGTCCTGAATAAGGTTTACACCTTCTGACTTATCTTCAGGAGGAACCAATGGATACGGGGAAAAGGCGCAGCCAGCGAGATTACACGCTGGGCTTTAAATTGGCAGTCGTCGATCAGGTCGAAAAAGGCGAGTTGAGTTATAAAGAGGCTCAACGGCGCTACGGGATTCAGGGGCGGTCGACTGTGCTGGTGTGGTTACGCAAGCATGGGCGGCAGGACTGGAGCCAAGGCGCCTCTATTCGCGCCCAGAGGAGCCGACCGATGGACGAACAAAGTTTGCCGCTGACCCCTGAGCAGCGAATCAAGGAGCTGGAGGAAAAACTGGCCCTTGCCAATCAGAAAGCCCAATTCTTCGAAGCGGTGGTTGACGTGTTGAAGAACGATTACGGGGTTTCTATCGTAAAAAAGCGATCCGGCAAGTCCTCACCCAAGGGCAAGTCCAAGGCCTGAGCATTCAGAGGGCTTGCCAGTTTCTGGGCATATCCCGGCAGGCGTACTACAAACGAAACCGGGCTTATGACGCGCAAGCCAGTCATGCTCAGAAAGTGCTGGGTTTTGTCCTGGAAACACGTCTTCAGATGCCCCGGCTGGGCACTCGCAAGCTGCATGGCCTTATGCAGGCGGAGCCTGAGCTGACGCAAACGGTAGGTCGAGATCGGCTATTCGATATCTTGCGAGACAATCGGCAACTGGTTCCTCGCAAGCGCGCCTATCACAAGACCACTGACAGCCATCATCGCTTCCGCCGACATCCGAACCGGTTAAAACCTGGCCCTGATCAAGTGACTGCCACGGGACCCGAGCAGGTCTGGGTGGCGGACATCACCTATTTGCCGACCCAACAAAGCGTTGCCTATGTGAGCTTGGTGACCGATGCCTACTCTCGCAAAATCGTCGGCCATCACGTGCATGAAACCCTGCACACCGAATCGGTCATCCAGGCGATGAGTAAGGCTCTACGGGGCAGAAGAACGGATCAGACGCTGGTGCATCACTCAGATCGCGGCTCGCAATACTGCTCTGATCTCTACCAGAAGTTGCACGCCAAACATGGAATCAGGTGCTCGATGACCGACGGGTATGACTGTTATCAGAACGCTTTGGCAGAGCGTGTGAACGGGATCTTGAAGACAGAGTTTCTGCTTCACCGACCTAGAGATCTGGCCGAGGCGATTCGAATGGTCGACGAGTCGATAAGCATCTACAACAGCAAACGTCCGCACCTATCGTTGAAATGCAAAACGCCCGATGCGGTGCATCGGGCGTTTTGAGGGTGAAACAGGTGTAAACCTATTTCAGGACTAGACACGTTAAGCGAGCTTCTTGCGGATCCAGTACAGGTAGGTGCCTGCCTCTTCGTGCTGCGCCACCAACTCGTGGTCGAGGAACACGCAGAACTTGGGAATGTCGCGACGGGTCGACGGGTCAGTGGCGATCACCTTCAGCAGGCCGCCAGGCACCAGGTCACGGATGTGCTGGTGCAGCATCATCACCGGTTCCGGGCAATTGAGGCCGGTGGCATCGAGGGTGCCGTCAACCGGCGTATCGATCATTTCACTCATGGTTTACTCCTGAAACTTGCCGCCATTGTCGCGCATTGCCGGGTGTTCGGTCACCTATGGGAGCGGGACCGTATGAATCAGCGGGATTTCGGTTTTTTCACGTCAAGCCGGCGCAAATGGCAGGTCACTTCTTCACGGTCGTGATACAGCTGCTTGCAGCCGATTTCAACCCGAATGCCCCGCGCCTTGAACCCCTCGGCAATACGCTCCAGCAAGCGCTTCACTTCGGCATAACGCTGTTTCATCGGCAGCTTGAGGTTGACCACCGCTTCCCGGCAATGCCCCTCGCCAATCCATTCTTCCAGCATCGCCGCGTTGCGCGCCGGCTTCTCGACGATGTCGCAGACCATCCAGTCCACCGGCTGTTTGGGCTTGAAGGTGAAACCGTCGGCCATCAAGTGCTGCACCAGACCGGTATCCATCAGGCTTTCGGCCATCGGGCCGTTGTCGATGGCGGTCACCAGCATGCCGCGGTTGACCAGTTGCCAGGTCCAGCCGCCAGGGGCGGCGCCGAGGTCGACACCGGTCATGTCGCTGTGCAGACGCTCATCCCACTGGTCGCGGGGAATGAAGTGATGCCAGGCCTCTTCCAGCTTCAACGTCGAACGGCTCGGCGCTTCACGGGGGAACTTCAGGCGCGGAATGCCCATCGGCCACATCGCCGAGTTGTTCGACTCCGCCAGCCCCATGAACACTTCGCGGCCGCTCTTGAAGGTCAGCAGCAGACGCGGCTTGTTGGGGTCTTCCACCAGTTTGCCGGCCGCCATCAACGCCTTGCGCAGGTGCACTTCAAACTTCTTGCAGAAGTTCGACAGCTCTTTGCCATCGTTGGTGTCGACCATTTCCAGCCACAGGCTGCCGCACAGTGGGAAGTCCGCCATGTGGGCGAGGATCACGCTGATGCGGTCGGTTTCCGGCAGATCAATAAAGATCCCACGGGCCCACTGGCGCGGGAAGATCAGGTCGGCGAAACGCTGGCCACGCATCAGGCGTTCGGCGCCGTCTTCTTCGGTGCAGATGAATTCGGCATAGGCGCTGGCGGTTTTGGCCTTGGCATAACCGGCCACGTTCAGCCGCGCGGCATGTTCGGAAATCTCGGAACAGACTTCGCCTTCGAAGCCCGGTCGGCAATGCATAAAGAGGGTGTTCATTCTTACTCCTGGGCAGTTGGCGGAAAAATTGCGCCACTGCGCGATGCCCAGGCTTGCGTTGAAGCAAAGCCTGTCACGAAAACCGGCGCATGATAGCCGAGTTCGGAACCTTGGACTTGCCCTTAGGGTCCAGTTATTAGCCTTAAGCACCAAACAGGACTAGGTTTAAACCTCTGCCCTTCCCTCCGTCCGTAGCCGTGCGGACTTAAAGGAGTCATTTCAATGCCGTCCCTCGATAGCCTGAAAACCCTTAAAACCTTACAAGTCGACGACAAGACCTATCACTACTTCAGCTTGCCCGAAGCCGCCAAGAGCCTGGGTGATCTCGACAAGCTGCCCATGTCGTTGAAAGTGTTGCTGGAAAACCTGCTGCGCTGGGAGGACGAGAAAACCGTCACCGGCGCCGACCTCAAGGCGATTGCCGCCTGGCTCAAGGAGCGTCGCTCCGACCGCGAAATCCAATACCGCCCCGCGCGGGTATTGATGCAGGACTTTACCGGTGTCCCGGCCGTGGTCGACCTGGCCGCCATGCGCGCCGCCATGGCCAAGGCCGGTGGCGACCCACAGCGCATCAATCCGCTGTCGCCGGTGGACCTGGTGATCGACCACTCGGTGATGGTCGACAAGTTCGCCAGCTCAAGCGCCTTCGAACAGAACGTCGACATCGAAATGCAGCGCAACCACGAGCGGTACGCCTTCCTGCGCTGGGGTCAGAGCGCCTTCGCCAACTTCAGCGTGGTGCCGCCGGGCACCGGTATCTGTCACCAGGTCAACCTTGAATACCTAGGACGCACGGTCTGGACCAAGGATGAGGACGGCCGCACCTATGCTTTCCCCGACACCCTGGTCGGCACTGACTCCCACACCACCATGATCAACGGCCTCGGCGTACTCGGCTGGGGCGTCGGCGGGATCGAAGCGGAAGCGGCGATGCTGGGTCAACCGGTGTCGATGCTGATTCCGGAAGTGATCGGCTTCAAACTCACTGGCAAGCTCAAGGAAGGCATCACCGCCACCGACCTGGTGCTGACCGTCACCCAGATGCTGCGCAAGAAAGGCGTGGTCGGCAAATTCGTCGAGTTCTACGGCGACGGCCTCGCCGACCTGCCGCTGGCCGACCGCGCGACCATTGCGAACATGGCTCCGGAATACGGCGCCACCTGCGGCTTCTTCCCGGTGGACGAGGTGACCCTGGAGTACCTGCGCCTGTCCGGCCGTACCTCGGAAACCGTGAAACTGGTGGAGGCCTACAGCAAGACCCAGGGCCTGTGGCGCCTGCCCGGCAAAGAGCCGGTGTTCACCGACAGCCTGGCCCTGGACATGGGCAGCGTCGAGGCCAGCCTCGCCGGACCGAAACGCCCACAAGACCGCGTCTCGTTGCCGAATGTGGCGCAAGCGTTCACTGACTTTCTCGGCCTGCAAATCAAACCGACCAGCAAGGAAGAAGGTCGCCTCGAAAGTGAGGGCGGCGGTGGCGTCGCGGTAGGCAACGCCGATCTGATCGGTGAAGCGGACTACGCCCACGAAGGCCATACGCATCGGCTGAAAAACGGTGCGGTGGTGATTGCCGCGATCACCTCCTGCACCAACACCTCCAATCCCAGTGTGATGATGGCAGCCGGACTGGTGGCGAAAAAAGCCGTGGAAAAAGGCCTCAAGCGCAAACCCTGGGTCAAGAGTTCCCTGGCCCCCGGTTCGAAAGTGGTCACCGACTATTACAAGGCAGCCGGTCTGACCCAATACCTCGACCAACTCGGTTTTGCCCTGGTCGGTTATGGCTGCACCACCTGCATCGGCAACTCCGGGCCGTTGCCGGAGCCGATTGAAAAAGCCATCCAGAAAGCCGACCTGACCGTCGCCTCGGTGCTGTCGGGCAACCGCAACTTCGAAGGCCGCGTGCATCCGCTGGTGAAAACCAACTGGCTGGCCTCCCCGCCCCTGGTCGTCGCCTACGCGCTGGCCGGCACGGTGCGCATCGACATCAGCAGCGAGCCCTTGGGAAACGACAAGGACGGCCACCCGGTTTACCTGCGAGACATCTGGCCGAGCACCAAGGAAATCGCCGACGCGGTAACTCAGGTGAACACCGCAATGTTCCACAAGGAGTACGCCGAAGTGTTCGCCGGCGACGAGCAGTGGCAAGCCATCGAAGTGCCGCAGGCAGCGACTTATGTCTGGAACAACGATTCGACGTATATCCAGCACCCGCCCTTCTTCGATGACATTGGCGGCCCTGCGCCGGTGGTCAAGAATGTCGAAGGGGCGAAAGTCCTCGCGCTGCTCGGCGATTCGGTAACCACCGACCACATCTCCCCCGCCGGCAACATCAAGACCGACAGCCCTGCCGGCCGTTACCTGCGCGAACAAGGGGTGGAACCACGGGACTTCAACTCCTACGGCTCGCGTCGCGGTAACCACGAAGTGATGATGCGCGGCACCTTCGCCAACATCCGCATTCGCAACGAAATGCTCGGTGGTGAAGAAGGCGGCAACACGATTTACATTCCGACCGGGGAAAAACTGCCGATCTACGACGCGGCCATGCGTTACCAGGCAGCGGGCACGCCCCTGGTGGTGATCGCCGGGCAAGAATACGGCACCGGATCGAGCCGTGACTGGGCGGCCAAGGGCACCAACCTGCTGGGGGTCAAAGCCGTCATCGCTGAAAGCTTCGAGCGGATTCACCGTTCAAATCTGGTGGGCATGGGCGTGTTGCCATTGCAGTTCAAGCTGGATCAGAACCGCAAGAGCCTGAACCTCACCGGCAAGGAAACCCTGGACATTCTTGGCCTGACGGGCGTCGAACTGACTCCGCGGATGAACCTGACGCTGGTCATCACCCGTGAAGACGGCAGCCAGGAGAAGGTCGAGGTATTGTGCCGGATCGATACCCTGAACGAAGTGGAGTACTTCAAGGCCGGAGGGATTTTGCATTACGTGTTGCGGCAGTTGATTGCCTCGTAACGCCTCCGCTGACAACGACACCGCCTTCGGGCGGTGTTTTTGTTTGGGCGGTGTATGTCTCTATAATCGCGTTCCAATTGCATAGGTGTTGTGTACGACACATGACCAATGTGGGGGCGACCCATGGCGAGGGGGCTTGTCGGAACGCCGCACCGCCCCGTTTGAGGTGCGTAGCACTCACAAGATCTTTGGTATATCTGAGATTTGGGGGCTGCTTCGCAACCCAACGGGGGCAACCCCCCTCGCCACAGGTCGCTCCCACATAGGCCGGGCAACCTGCAGAATCTCTGAAACAAGGACTTCAAATGATCGCTCTGCCATGGATCTATCTGGCACTTCTCTCGCTCGGCTACAGCCTGGCTTTGATCTACGGCCATCTCGGCTGGCTGGCTGCCATTTCTTTCGGGTTACTGCTGATCGCCGGTTTCGCCGTTCGCCAACAACAGATCCCCCTCGGCCGCTACCTCGGCCACGGCTTGTTCATCGTCCTGGCGGTGGCGCTGGCGACACACTGGCTTCCCGGTTTCTACAACGGTCGCGCTATCGATCCCCTGCGTTTCACCGACGATGCCGTGCGGTTCGCCATGTACCTGAATCAGGACAAACCCCTGATCGGCTTCTGGCTGTTACTGGTCTGCCCATGGATTGTCGGCCGGCGCTCCCTGCGCCTGTCGGTGTATGCCACCGCCCTCGCCCTGACCGTGAGTGCCGTACTGGCTCTGGGTGGTGCGCTATTGCTGGGGGTGATCAGTTGGGCACCGAAATGGCCGGATCAGGCCTGGCTGTGGATGCTGAACAATCTGTTGCTGGTGACGCTGGTGGAAGAAGCGCTGTTTCGTGGCTACATCCAGGGCGGTCTGAGCCGGCAGTTTAAACACCTGCCTTATGGCGAAAGCCTCGCGCTGGTGCTCGCATCATTGCTATTTGGCCTCGTTCATCTGGGCGCTGGCTGGCAATGGGTGTTGCTGGCCAGCCTGGCCGGTGTCGGCTATGGCCTGGCCTACCGGTTCGGTGGGCTGGGTGCGGCCATCGCCACCCATTTTGGTTTGAATCTGCTGCATTTCGGCTTGTTCACGTATCCGATGCTCGCGGGATGATGACGCAGCGGTCGTTTTGCGACGCGTTACTGATTTATTGAAAAAAAACTTCAATAAATGCCCAACGATGCCGATACACCATCAAAGCCTTGCGGATTGAAAAAGCCATGCGTAACAACCAGCCCATTACACAACGCGAACGGACCTTCCCGGCGCAGCAACGGTTGATTTCCACCACCGATGCCAAGGGCATGATCACCTACTGCAACGATGCTTTCGTCGAAATCAGCGGGTTTTCGCGTGAAGAACTGATCCGTGCGCCGCATAACCTGGTTCGTCATCCCGACGTCCCGTCTGCGGTGTTCGCGCACATGTGGGGCACACTGAAACAAGGCTTGCCATGGATGGGCATTGTCAAGAATCGCTGCAAGACCGGTGACCACTACTGGGTTAACGCCTATGTCACACCGGTGTTCGAAGGCAATCAGGTGATCGGTTACGAGTCGGTGCGGGTCAAGCCCACCGCCGAGCAGATCCGCCGTGCCGAAGCGCTCTACCAACGCATCAATCAGGGCAAGTCCGCCGTTCCTCAAAGGGATAAGTGGTTGCCGGTGCTTCAGGACTGGCTGCCGTTCATTCTGGTCAGCCAGTTGAGCTTCATGATCGGCGCCACCCTGACGTCGCAATGGGGCTTCGCCCTCGCCGCCGGTCTTTCGGTGCCGTTGGGCTTGATGGGCTTGAGCTGGCAACAGCGCGGCATCAAGCGCTTGCTGCGCCTGGCCGAACAGACCACGTCCGACCCGCTGATCGCGCAGATGTACACCGACAGCCGCGGTGCCCAGGCACGCTTGGAAATGTCCATTCTCAGCCAGGAAGCTCGCCTGAAAACCTGCCTGACGCGCCTGCAAGACACCGCCGAGCATCTGAACGAACAAGCGAAACAGTCCGACACCCTGGCTCACAACAGCTCCACCGGCCTGGAACGTCAGCGCGTCGAGACCGAGCAAGTGGCGACCGCCGTCAATCAGATGGCCGCTACCACTCAGGAAGTCGCCAGTCACGTGCAGCGCACCGCCGACGCCACTCAGGAAGCCAATCGCCTGACCGGTCGCGGTCGCGACATCGCAGGTGAAACCCGCGAAGCCATTCAACGCCTGTCGGTGGTGGTCGGTGAAACCGGTCTGACGGTCACTCAACTGGCCAAGGACAGCGACGAAATCGGTGGCGTGGTCGATGTGATCAAAGGCATTGCCGACCAGACCAACCTGCTCGCCTTGAACGCTGCGATCGAAGCCGCCCGTGCTGGTGAGATGGGCCGTGGTTTTGCGGTGGTGGCCGACGAAGTGCGCCAATTGGCGCAGCGCACCAGCGAATCCACCGGGCAGATCCACGCCCTGATCGCCAAGCTGCAACAAACCGCCAGCACGGCGGTGCAAACCATGGAGGCCGGCCATCGCCAGGCTGAAGAAGGTGTGGCGCGGGTATTGGAAGCGGATCAGGCGCTGGTGGGCATCAGCGAAGCGGTAGCCCACATCACCGACATGACCACCCAGATCGCTGCCGCGACCGAAGAGCAAAGTTCGGTGGCCGAAGAAATCAGCCGCAACATCAGCAACATCTCGCAACTGGCTGATCAGACCTCGGAACAGGCACAGAACTCGGCGCTACTGAGTGAAGAACTGACCAAGACGGCGAATACCCAGTATTCGTTGGTGGAGCGGTTTAACCGCTGATCGTGGTCGAAAAACAAAAAACCCGGACAGCGAAAGCTTCCGGGTTTTTTATCGTCATTCTGAAAGGTCTGGTGCCGCGAGACCGCCGCCTCAGATTACACATCTATGCGCCCCTGCCTACAACCGGCCCAGAATCCCCCGACTTGTCCACCTCAGAGTCCGACTCTATTGTTTGCCGGTAAAAACTCAATCACTTAAGCTGGTCAGCATGAATACATCTCCTTCGGAGGCTCCGATGGCCACCACTAGAAAGATCGGCAAGCCCGACAAAAAGGTCGTTCGCGATGAACTGACGTTCCTTGATGTTCAGCAAGCCGCGCGTGATGGGCAAAAAGCGTTCGATAAATTTGTGATCACTGGCAAGCTACCTATTAGAAAGTAGCCATGGATGCCAGCTGTCAAAATCTCTGCACTTTTTGAACAAATAAACAACTGGCAAAACTTCGCCGCACACTTTTACAACTACAAAGTGTGCGGCGAACTGCCGACTATTTTCGGGCGAGACGAACGGCTCGACCTCAGCGATATGCACCACATCCACCTGGCAAGCACTCAAGCGATTCAAGCCCGATGGGCAAAAATCGACCGCCAGTATTATCGAACCGCTCTGGTTGAAGATCCTGACAATGACTTCTGGCTGATCTATGCCTTTGACGCCTTTCGGGATGAATACCTTTTGCTGACTGTCACCGGCCCTGATGCCCATAACCGAAGTGAGTGGGGTTCATTCCTGCGCACCGTGCATTGTGAAATCGTTGGGCCTTGGGTAGTGGGTAAAGTCATCTTTCCCGACCTGGACGACTGTTGATTCAAATGACGGACCAGACCTCGGAACAGGCACAAAACTCGGCGCTGCTGAGTGAGGAACTAACCAAGACCGCGAATACCCGGTATTCGTTGGTGGAGCGGTTTAACCGCTGACAACAAAGTCAAAAGATCGCAGGCTGCGCCAGCTCCTACATTTGAACGGCGTACACCCTGTAGGAGCTGACGAAGGCTCGGGCCGCGTTCGGACGATCTTTTGATCTTGCTTCTCACAAAAACCCGGCGACCTTCTTCGCTGTCGCGTCCAAATGCTGCTCATGCGTAAACCCTGAAGCCTTCAACGGCTTCAAATCATGATCCCCCGCCGCCAGCCAGAACACCTCGATACCCGGCGCCAACGTATAAGCCTCAACGGCCTCACGATTGCCCAGCGCATCGCGCTCACCCTGCACAATCAACGTCCGTGTCTTTAGCGCAGCCAAGTGCTCAACCCGAGGTTTCTCCGGTTTGCCGACGGCATAAAACGGATAACCGAGGCACACCAGCGCATCCGCTTCCAGCTCATCGGCCAAAAGACTGGCCATCCGCCCGCCCATGGACTTGCCGCCAATGGCCAGACGCCCAGTGACATGGCGTCGCACCACGGCGTACACCTCGCGCCAGCATTCCAGCAGTTTCGGCACCGGGTTCGGTGGGCGCTTGCCGCCGTCCACTCGCCGTTGGGCCATGTACGGAAACTCGAAGCGCAGCACGTTGACGCCTTGCTCGGCAAGGCGCGCAGCCATGTCGCTCATCCAGCCGCTGTCCATCGGCGCACCCGCGCCATGGGCGAGAATCAGTGTCGCCGAGGCCGGCACCGAGGCGGCATTCCACAGCCATCCGTGATCCCGCACGCACTGCGCCCATTGATCCCCGTCAATACTGGCCTTGTGCTGTTTGTCCATGCTTGCCTCGCTTTTAGTCTGCCTATAACTCCAGGCGAAGGGAGCGTCTGCCTTGCGCGGCTTACTCGCAAAGACGGGCCCTCACTTCGGCTGAACCGTGGATGGGGAACCATGAACACTTCTATCAGTACCGCCTACAACTACAAGGTGGTCCGCCAATTCGCCATTATGACGGTGGTGTGGGGCATCGTCGGCATGGGGCTCGGGGTTTTTCTCGCCGCCCAGTTGGTCTGGCCCGAACTCAACTTCAATCTGCCATGGACCAGTTTCGGCCGGTTGCGCCCGCTGCACACCAACGCGGTGATCTTCGCCTTCGGCGGCTGTGCGTTGTTCGCCAGTTCGTTCTACTCGGTACAGCGTACCTGCCAGACTCGATTGTTTGCGCCGAAAATCGCCGCGTTCTGCTTCTGGGGCTGGCAACTGGTGATCCTGTTGGCGGCGATCAGCCTGCCGCTGGGTTACACCAGCTCCAAGGAATACGCCGAACTGGAATGGCCGATCGACATCCTGATCACCATCGTCTGGGTGGCTTACGCCATCGTGTTCTTCGGCACGATCATGCAACGCAAGACCAAGCACATCTATGTCGGTAACTGGTTCTTCGGTGGATTCATCATCACCGTGGCAATCCTGCACATCGTCAACAACCTGGAATTGCCGGTGAGTCTGACCAAGTCCTACTCGCTGTACTCCGGTGCGACCGATGCCATGGTGCAGTGGTGGTACGGCCACAACGCCGTAGGCTTTTTCCTCACCGCCGGTTTCCTCGGGATGATGTACTACTTCGTGCCGAAACAGGCCGAACGCCCGGTGTATTCCTATCGCTTGTCGATCGTGCACTTCTGGGCGCTGATCACCCTGTACATCTGGGCCGGTCCCCACCACTTGCACTACACCGCGCTGCCAGACTGGGCACAGTCGTTGGGCATGGTGATGTCGCTGATCCTGCTGGCGCCGAGCTGGGGCGGGATGATCAACGGCATGATGACCCTGTCGGGTGCCTGGCATAAGTTGCGCAGCGACCCGATCCTGCGTTTCCTCGTGGTGTCCCTGGCGTTCTACGGCATGTCGACCTTCGAAGGGCCGATGATGGCGATCAAGACGGTCAACGCCCTCTCCCACTACACCGACTGGACCATCGGCCACGTTCACGCCGGCGCGCTCGGCTGGGTGGCAATGATTTCCATCGGTGCGCTGTACCACATGATCCCGAAAGTCTTCGGCCGCGAGCAGATGCACAGCATCGGCCTGATCAACGCGCACTTCTGGCTCGCCACCATCGGCACCGTGCTGTACATCGCCTCGATGTGGGTCAACGGCATCGCCCAGGGCCTGATGTGGCGCGCAGTCAACGAGGACGGCACGCTGACCTACTCCTTCGTCGAAACCCTGGTGGCCAGCCATCCTGGCTTCATCGTGCGACTGGTCGGCGGCGCGATCTTCCTCAGCGGCATGCTGCTGATGGCTTACAACACCTGGCGCACCGTGCGGGCCTCGCAGCCTGCCGAAGCCGTCGCTGCCGCGCAGATCGCCTGAGGAGTCCGCCATGAAACACGAAACAATCGAGAAAAACGTCGGCCTGCTGATGTTGCTGATGGTATTCGCCGTGAGCATCGGCGGCCTGACCCAGATCGTCCCGCTGTTCTTCCAGGACGTGACCAACAAACCGGTGGAAGGCATGAAGCCCTACACCGCGCTGCAACTGGAAGGTCGCGACATTTACATCCGCGAAGGCTGCGTCGGTTGCCACTCGCAGATGATCCGCCCGTTCCGCGCCGAAACCGAACGCTACGGCCATTACTCGGTGGCCGGGGAAAGCGTGTGGGATCACCCGTTCCTCTGGGGCTCCAAGCGCACCGGGCCGGACCTGGCGCGAGTCGGCGGGCGCTACTCCGAAGACTGGCACCGCGCGCACTTGTACAACCCGCGCAACGTGGTGCCGGAATCGAAGATGCCGGCGTATCCATGGCTGGTGGCCAACCCGCTCGACAGCAGCCACACCGAAACCAAGATCCGCGCCATGCGCACCCTCGGCGTGCCGTACACCGACGAAGACATCGCAGGCTCAGTCGCTTCGCTCAAGGGCAAGACCGAGATGGACGCGCTGGTTGCCTACCTGCAAGTGCTCGGCACTGCCATCAAGAGCAAGAGGTGAGTCATGGTCATTGATATGAGCACAGGCCTGATCCGTGGCCTCGGCACAGTCGTGGTGTTCGTGGCCTTCGTCGGCCTGACACTGTGGGTGTTCAACAGCAAGCGCAATCCGCAATTCGCCGAAGCGCGCCTGCTGCCGTTCGCTGACGAGCCGCAACCCGAAACTACCCAAGAATCTGCAACAACAAGGAGCGCCCGGCCATGACCACCTTCTGGAGTGCGTGGATCTGCGTACTGACCATCGGCAGCCTGATCGGCCTGACCTGGCTGCTGATCGGCACCCGCCGGGGCGAAACCAAGGGCAGCGTCGACCAGACCATGGGCCACAGCTTCGACGGCATCGAGGAGTACGACAACCCGCTGCCGCAGTGGTGGTTCATGCTGTTCGCCGGCACCCTGGTGTTCTCGGTCGGCTACCTGATTCTTTATCCGGGCCTGGGCAACTGGAAAGGCATCCTGCCCGGTTATGAAAACGGCTGGACTGGTGTCCATGAATGGGAAAAGGAGATGAGCAAGGCAGACGCGAAGTTCGGACCGATCTTCGCCAAATTCGCCGCCATGCCGGTCGAAGAAGTAGCGAAAGACCCGCAAGCGCTGAAAATGGGCGGCCGCCTGTTCGCCTCCAACTGCTCGGTGTGCCACGGCTCGGATGCCAAGGGCGCGTTCGGTTTTCCCAACCTGGCTGACAGCGATTGGCGCTGGGGCGGCAGTGCCGAGACCATCAAGACCACCATCATGGGTGGCCGGATGGCGGCCATGCCGGCCTGGGGTGAAGTGTTGGGTGAGACCGGGGTGAAGAACGTCGCCGCGTACGTGCGTCACGAATTGGCCGGTCTGCCGCTACCAGCCGACAGTGGTGCCAACGTGCAAGCCGGACAGCAACTGTTCAGCACCACCTGCGTAGCCTGTCATGGGGCAAACGGCCAGGGCACTGAAGCCATGGGCGCGCCGAATCTGACGCACCCGGCCGGTTTTATCTACGGTACCAGCCTGGCGCAACTGCAACAGACTATTCGCCATGGCCGCCAGGGCCATATGCCGGCGCAAAACGAACTGCTGGGCAACGACAAGGTGCAATTGCTGGCCGCTTATGTGTACAGCTTGTCCCACGGAGTCGGCACCGAGCGTTTGCAGGCACAAGGCAAAAACGAATAATTTTTGACCGCTCTGCTGCCGCATTCTGCGGAATGCGGCAGTTCCCTGCCTCTTTGCGACCCATTGTCGCACCCTGCCGTTCCCCTTCCTTTCGGTTCACCAGATTCGGGTCTAAGCTTCCTCGGTGCGGACTGGCATGAGCCGGTTCCAGGTCGATTTTACCCGATGTGTTCGACGATTCTGTTCGATGACAGGCCGCAAAGGCTGGTAGATACCGGCTGTCGCGCAAATTGCCGTCTGTCCCTCGATCGTTGCGTTTGAACACACCCCGTTACATCTGACTTGAACCCCTCGCCTTTTTCATCCGCTGCGACATTTTGTCAGAGGGCAATTTTGTCCTTACGCGGCGCATGGAAAGGCCGCAGAATCAGGTTTTGAAAGCATTGACCCAGGTCATGGCGCGTTGCAATGACCCCCCGCTTTCTCCATACTTGCGGCCGATTTTTACTCCTAATAAAACACCCAAACCGTGGAACCTTAGAATGAGCACAGCAATCAGTCCGACTGCTTATAACTATAAGGTAGTCCGCCAGTTCGCCATCATGACGGTGGTCTGGGGGATCCTTGGCATGGGGCTTGGTGTCTTCATCGCCTCACAGCTCGTATGGCCGGAATTGAACTTCGGTCTGCCGTGGACGACTTTTGGACGCTTACGCCCGTTGCACACCAACCTGGTGATTTTCGCCTTCGGTGGTTGTGCTCTGTTTGCCACTTCTTATTACGTCGTGCAGCGAACCTGCCAAACGCGACTGATCTCCGACAGCCTCGCGGCCTTCACCTTCTGGGGTTGGCAAGCGGTGATCGTCGGCGCGATCGTGACCTTGCCGATGGGTTTCACCACCACCAAGGAATACGCGGAACTGGAATGGCCCCTGGCTATTCTGCTGGCCATCGTCTGGGTCACCTACGGTCTGGTGTTCTTCGGCACCATCGTCAAGCGCAAGACCAAGCACATCTATGTCGGTAACTGGTTCTACGGTGCCTTCATCGTCGTGACCGCGATGCTGCACATCGTCAACCACATGTCGCTGCCGGTCAGCCTGTTCAAGTCCTACTCGGCCTACGCGGGTGCGACCGACGCGATGATCCAGTGGTGGTACGGCCACAACGCCGTGGGCTTCTTCCTGACCACTGGCTTCCTGGGGATGATGTACTACTTCGTGCCGAAACAGGCCGAGCGTCCGATCTACTCCTATCGCCTGTCGATCGTGCACTTCTGGGCGCTGATCACCCTGTACATCTGGGCCGGTCCGCACCACCTGCACTACACCGCACTGCCGGACTGGGCTCAGTCCCTGGGCATGGCGATGTCGATCATCCTGCTGGCTCCGAGCTGGGGCGGCATGATCAACGGCATGATGACCCTGTCGGGCGCCTGGCATAAGCTGCGCACCGACCCGATCCTGCGTTTCCTGGTCGTGTCGCTGGCGTTCTACGGCATGTCGACCTTCGAAGGCCCGATGATGGCCATCAAGACCGTCAACTCGCTCTCGCACTACACCGACTGGACCATCGGCCACGTACACGCCGGCGCCTTGGGCTGGGTAGCGATGATCTCGATCGGCGCCATCTACCACATGATCCCGAAACTGTTCGGCCGTGCACAAATGCACAGCACCGGTCTGATCAACGCGCACTTCTGGCTCGCGACCATCGGTACCGTGTTGTACATCGCTTCGATGTGGGTCAACGGCATCACCCAGGGCCTGATGTGGCGTGCAATCAACGACGACGGCACCCTCACCTACTCGTTCGTGGAAGCGCTGCAAGCCAGCCACCCTGGTTTCATCGTTCGTGCCCTGGGCGGCGCGTTCTTTGCCAGCGGCATGCTGTTGATGGCCTACAACGTGTTCCGTACCGTTCGTGCCTCGGACCCGGCTGAAGCTGAAGCCGCCGCCAAGATTGCTGTAGTTGGAGCTCACTGATGAAGCATGAAGCAGTCGAGAAGAATATTGGCCTGCTGGCCTTCTTCATGGTTATCGCCGTCAGCATCGGCGGCCTGACCCAGATCGTTCCGCTGTTTTTCCAGGACGTTACCAACAAGCCGGTCGAGGGCATGAAGCCTCGTACCGCCCTTGAACTGGAAGGCCGCGACATCTACATCGCCAACGGTTGTGTCGGCTGCCACTCGCAGATGATCCGCCCGTTCCGTGCTGAAACCGAACGCTACGGCCACTACTCGGTCGCCGGTGAAAGCGTCTGGGATCACCCGTTCCTGTGGGGTTCCAAGCGTACCGGTCCGGACCTGGCCCGTGTCGGCGGTCGTTACTCCGATGACTGGCAGCGTGCGCACTTGTACAACCCGCGCAACGTGGTGCCCGAGTCGAAAATGCCGGCTTACCCGTTCCTCGTGGAAAACAAGCTCGACGGCAAAGACACCGCCAAGAAAATGGAAGTCTTGCGCACGCTCGGCGTCCCTTACACCGACGAAGACATCGCCGGCGCCAAGGATGCTGTGAAGGGCAAAACCGAAATGGACGCGCTGGTGGCCTATCTGCAAGGCCTGGGCACCATCATCAAAAGCAAACGGTGATTTAGATGGATATCGGGATGATTCGTGGCCTGGGCACCGTTGTTGTGATGGTGGCCTTCATCGGTCTGGCGTTGTGGGTATTCAGCCCCAAGCGCAAGTCGGAGTTTGAAGACGCGACCTTGCTGCCTTTCGCGGATGATCCCGAAGCCATCAAGCACGTCGAGCAAGCTTCTAGGAGTAACAAAGAATGACTACGTTCTGGAGTCTGTACGTCACAGTCCTCAGTCTCGGCACCATCTTCGCCCTGACCTGGCTGCTGCTGTCCACCCGCAAGGGCCAGCGCGCCGAGCAGACCGACGAGACGGTCGGCCACTCCTTCGACGGGATCGAGGAGTACGACAACCCACTGCCGAAATGGTGGTTCATGCTGTTCGTGGGCACCATCATCTTCGCCCTTGGCTATCTGGTCCTGTACCCGGGCCTGGGTAACTGGAAAGGCCTGTTGCCAGGTTACAACTACCTGGATAACGAGAAGCAGACCGCGTTCGCCAACGGCCAGACCGGCTGGACCGGCGTCCACGAGTGGGAAAAGGAAATGGCCAGGTCGGACGCCAAGTTCGGCCCGATCTTCGCCAAGTTCGCTTCCATGCCAATCGAAGAAGTCGCCAAGGACCCGCAAGCCCTGAAGATGGGTGGCCGCCTGTTCGCCTCCAACTGCTCGGTCTGCCACGGTTCCGACGCCAAAGGCGCTTATGGCTTCCCTAACCTGACCGACGCCGACTGGCGCTGGGGCGGTGAAGCGGCAACCATCAAGACCACCATCATGGGCGGCCGTCACGCCGTGATGCCGGCCTGGGCCGAAGTGATCGGCGAACAAGGCGTCAGTGACGTTGCCGCTTACGTGCTGACCAGCCTCGATGGCCGCAAACTGCCGGAAGGCGCCAAGGCTGACCCGGTTGCCGGCCAGAAGCTGTTCGCTGCCAACTGCGTGGCTTGCCACGGTCCGGAAGGCAAAGGCACCCCGGCCATGGGCGCCCCTAACCTGACTCACCCGGCAGCGTTCATCTACGGTTCGAGCTTCGCTCAACTGCAGCAGACCATCCGTTACGGCCGTCAGGGCCAGATGCCTGCGCAAGAACAGCTGCAAGGCAACGACAAGGTTCACCTGCTGGCCGCTTACGTCTACAGCCTCTCTCACGGTGAGAAAGCGCCGGTGGCAGACACCCAGTAAGGCAAACGCTCGATGCAACAAAAAAGGCCCCGCCAGTGATCTGGCGGGGCCTTTTTCATGGGCGTGTCTCGTCCTGAATAAGGTTTACACCTTCTGACTTATCTTCAGGAGGAACCAATGGATACGGGGAAAAGGCGCAGCCAGCGAGATTACACGCTGGGCTTTAAATTGGCAGTCGTCGATCAGGTCGAAAAAGGCGAGTTGAGTTATAAAGAGGCTCAACGGCGCTACGGGATTCAGGGGCGGTCGACTGTGCTGGTGTGGTTACGCAAGCATGGGCGGCAGGACTGGAGCCAAGGCGCCTCTATTCGCGCCCAGAGGAGCCGACCGATGGACGAACAAAGTTTGCCGCTGACCCCTGAGCAGCGAATCAAGGAGCTGGAGGAAAAACTGGCCCTTGCCAATCAGAAAGCCCAATTCTTCGAAGCGGTGGTTGACGTGTTGAAGAACGATTACGGGGTTTCTATCGTAAAAAAGCGATCCGGCAAGTCCTCACCCAAGGGCAAGTCCAAGGCCTGAGCATTCAGAGGGCTTGCCAGTTTCTGGGCATATCCCGGCAGGCGTACTACAAACGAAACCGGGCTTATGACGCGCAAGCCAGTCATGCTCAGAAAGTGCTGGGTTTTGTCCTGGAAACACGTCTTCAGATGCCCCGGCTGGGCACTCGCAAGCTGCATGGCCTTATGCAGGCGGAGCCTGAGCTGACGCAAACGGTAGGTCGAGATCGGCTATTCGATATCTTGCGAGACAATCGGCAACTGGTTCCTCGCAAGCGCGCCTATCACAAGACCACTGACAGCCATCATCGCTTCCGCCGACATCCGAACCGGTTAAAACCTGGCCCTGATCAAGTGACTGCCACGGGACCCGAGCAGGTCTGGGTGGCGGACATCACCTATTTGCCGACCCAACAAAGCGTTGCCTATGTGAGCTTGGTGACCGATGCCTACTCTCGCAAAATCGTCGGCCATCACGTGCATGAAACCCTGCACACCGAATCGGTCATCCAGGCGATGAGTAAGGCTCTACGGGGCAGAAGAACGGATCAGACGCTGGTGCATCACTCAGATCGCGGCTCGCAATACTGCTCTGATCTCTACCAGAAGTTGCACGCCAAACATGGAATCAGGTGCTCGATGACCGACGGGTATGACTGTTATCAGAACGCTTTGGCAGAGCGTGTGAACGGGATCTTGAAGACAGAGTTTCTGCTTCACCGACCTAGAGATCTGGCCGAGGCGATTCGAATGGTCGACGAGTCGATAAGCATCTACAACAGCAAACGTCCGCACCTATCGTTGAAATGCAAAACGCCCGATGCGGTGCATCGGGCGTTTTGAGGGTGAAACAGGTGTAAACCTATTTCAGGACTAGACAGCGACTGGCGAAAATTGATTTCACCGGCACTTTCGCTACAAGCTTGCGGTTATGCCACTGGTTGTTTTCGACCAGATCGACCTGCAGTTGCTTGCGATCCGCGGAAAAACTGGCAATCAGATAGGTCTCCTGGGAAGCGCTGCCACTGAGGAAAACGGGCACGTTCCCCCTATAGGACATGGAACCGCCGTTTTCATGAAGATGACCGGCGAATATGGCCGTCACCTCATATTTTGCGATCATATCCCTGAAACGACTTTCCTGACTCCAGTCACCCTGCCAGTCATAGGGTTTATGCATGTTGATAATGATCGCATAACCTTGGACCCGGGCGGTTCGCAAATCATTTTCAAGCCAATCCAGTGCAGCGGTAATATTAAAAGTCGTAGGATTCAGGGGATGGGAAATTTTGGTTGCATAAGTCGGCTCATTATTAAGCTGGACCAGATGAACCTCCCCTATGTTTTTGGAATAGGCAAGACTACCCGAATACGTCTTATCGAACAAAAAACCCGTAACCTTCAAATCGAAGTTATCTACCTTGTCGGCATGATGCTCTTGATATTCGACAATACTGCCCGTCGCACAACTATTAGTAAAACAATCATCGACATTGTTCTGATAGTCATGATTACCCAAGCCGTACAGATAGTCTTTATTAAAGTATTTCTGCAGCGTCGAACGGATATACGAGCGCTGCCAGCCATGACCAAACGCCGTCATGTCACCGTTGATCATCAACGGCACTTGCGACTGACCGCCCATTTTGCTTCTGAAATCCGCAATACTCGCGAACTGGGTCTCCACCAGCCATTTGGCACGCTGTTCAAACTCTTTGTCGGATTCATATTCCTCACTGTCCGTTTTATCCGTCCACGGATACTGCGGATCAGACGCGAAGACCATATGAATAGGTGTACCTTCATTTGAATGTGCGATAGATGCCAGCGACAGGATCCACATGCATGCGAATAACTTCGCACCTTTTACAATGTTCATAGAATTCCATTTCCGTAATATTAGATAGACACGCCGTTATTGAATAACTGCATACCAGAACAACTTATTCCAGAAAATAGAAAACCGCAAACATCAAACAGTGGGCAATTCAGTTAATATATTTCCGACTTACTTATAACAACTGACGGCGTTGCTTTCGCCAGGAGCGTAGCCCCCCCGTACAGGGAAACGTAATGCGCGCCTGGCTGAAGCGCCACCGCGTCCTACCGCCTTCGATGCCAGGATTTTGCCGGTCGATGCCACCGTAGCGCTCGAATGAGCTCACCGCCCCCTCAAAACCGTCCATAATTCACAAGTCAATTGATTCAAGTCATTACACTGTCAGTTGATTTCCACCAACGTGACCAAAGGTCGCACCCTTGAGTTAGAGCTACAGGCGTATCATTGCGCCACTGCAACACCTCTTTTTGACCGCGGTCGGCACGTACTGACCGAGGCATTTTTCCACTGCCGTGGGATGCAATGATGAGCAATCAGATTCCGGTACACGACGTCACTCCACCTGCCAAGAACGCGAACAACAGCGTCGACCTCTACGCCTCTCGAGAAAAGATCTACACCCGCGCCTTCACCGGCCTGTTCCGCAACCTGCGGATGACGGGTGGTGCCGCACTGTTTCTGCTGTATTTCGGCACGGTGTGGCTGAGTTGGGGCGGTCATCAGGCCGTCTGGTGGAACCTGCCGGAGCGTAAGTTCTTCATTTTTGGCGCGACCTTCTGGCCCCAGGACTTCATCCTGCTCTCGGGCATTCTGATCATCAGCGCCTTCGGCCTGTTCTTCATTACCGTGTATGCCGGTCGGGTCTGGTGCGGCTACACCTGCCCGCAAAGCGTCTGGACCTGGATCTTCATGTGGTGCGAAAAGGTCACCGAAGGCGACCGCAACCAGCGCATCAAGCTCGACAAGGCGCCGATGAGCGCCAACAAATTCCTGCGCAAATTCAGCAAGCACACGATGTGGCTGCTGATCGGCTTCGTGACCGGCATGACCTTCGTCGGCTACTTCTCGCCGATTCGTGAACTGGTGATCGACTTCTTCACCGGTGAAGCCGATGGCTGGTCGTATTTCTGGGTCGGTTTCTTCACCCTCGCCACCTACGGCAACGCCGGCTGGCTACGCGAACAGGTGTGCATTTACATGTGCCCGTACGCCCGCTTCCAGAGCGTGATGTTCGACAAGGACACGCTGATCGTCTCCTACGACCCGCGCCGTGGCGAAAGCCGTGGCCCGCGCAAGAAAGGCATCGACTACAAGGCTCAGGGCCTGGGCGATTGCATCGACTGCACCATGTGCGTCCAGGTCTGCCCCACCGGCATCGACATCCGCGACGGCCTGCAAATCGAATGCATCGGCTGTGCGGCCTGCATCGACGCCTGCGATAGCATCATGGACAAGATGGATTACCCACGCGGCCTGATCAGCTACACCACTGAGCACAACCTGTCGGGGCAAAAAACCCATAAACTGCGCCCTCGCCTGATCGGCTACGCCCTGGTGTTGCTGACCATGATCGCGTTGCTGGTGACCGCGTTCTTCATGCGCTCGCTGGTCGGTTTCGATGTCAGCAAAGACCGCGTGCTGTACCGTGAGAACGCCGAAGGCCGGATCGAAAACGTCTACAGCCTGAAGATCATGAACAAGGACCAGCGCGACCACACCTACGTGCTCGAAGCCACCGGCCTGCCGGACCTCAAGCTGCAAGGCAAGCGCGAGATCAAAGTCGCCGCCGGGGAAATTTTCAGCCAGCCGGTCGAGTTGTCCAGCTCGCCGGAGCAACTGCCGTCGAGCACCAACGAGGTGAAATTCATCCTCAAGGATGCCGATGACGCCAGCGTCCACGTTGAAGCCAAGAGCCGATTCATCGGCCCACAAATTCGTTGAGAGAAGTGATCATGCCCGCAGCAACTGCCGCAAGTCCTTGGTACAAGCACCTTTGGCCGTGGATCATCATCGCCATCCTGGCCTGCTCGGTGACCTTGACCCTGTCGATGGTGACCATCGCGGTGAACAACCCGGACAACCTGGTCAACGACAACTATTACGAGGCCGGCAAAGGCATCAACCGCTCCCTGGACCGTGAACTGCTGGCCCAGACCCTGCAACTGCGAGCCAGCGTGCACCTGGATGAGCTGACCGGCGAAGTCGACCTGCGCCTGAGCGGCAACAGCCAACCGAAAACCCTTGAGCTGAATCTGATTTCGCCGACCCAGCCGGAGAAGGATCGCAAGATCACCCTGGCCCGCAGTGAAACTGAACAGGGCCGCTACATTGGCCAGTTGAGCGACAAGGTTGAAGGCCGGCGTTTCGTTGAGTTGTTGGGTATGCAGGATGACAAGACCTGGCGCATGTTCGAAGAAGAACAGGTCAGCCATGCCAAGGATCTGCTGCTCGGTGATGAGCCGTTGCAAGGTGCCGAAGACCTGAAGAAATAGTCACAACGATCTCCTGTGGCGAGCGGGCTTGCCCGCGTTCGGTTGCGCAGCAGCCGCAAGTTGTCTACTCGATCTATCGAGAAGTTCGCGCTGACTGTCTTTGGGACCGCTGCGCGGTCCAACGGGGGCAAGCCCCCTCGCCACAGAGGCCTTTGGGCCTGCCACAATGGTTTTCATGGCAACAAACATGACCAGTCCAACCCCCTGCTACCACTGCGCACTGCCCGTCCCGGCCGGTAGCCGCTTCACCGCCGCTGTCCTCGGGGATACCCGCGAATTCTGCTGCCCGGGTTGCCAGGCGGTGGCCGAGGCCATCGTGGCCGGTGGGCTGGAAAGTTATTACCAGCATCGCAGCGAAGCCTCGGCCAACCCCGAAGCCTTGCCGGTGCAGTTGGTCGACGAGTTGGCGCTGTATGATCGCGCCGACGTGCAGCAACCCTTTGTCCGTCACGAAGGCGAACTCGCCGAAGCCACTCTGTTGATGGAAGGCATCAGCTGCGCCGCCTGCGGCTGGCTGATCGAAAAGCATCTTCGCAGCCTGCCGGCGGTGGCCGAAGCACGCCTGAACCTGTCCAACCATCGCCTGCACGTGCGCTGGGCCGACGCGCAATTGCCGTTGAGCCAGGTGCTCAGCGAATTGCGCCACATCGGTTACGCCGCTCACCCTTATCAGGCCGACCGTGCCAGCGAACAACTGGCCAGCGAAAACCGTCTGGCCCTGCGCCAACTCGGGGTCGCCGGGTTGCTGTGGTTCCAGGCGATGATGGCGACCATGGCCACCTGGCCGGAATTCAACATTGACCTCAGCCCCGAACTGCACACCATCTTGCGTTGGGTCGCGTTGTTTCTCACCACGCCGATCGTGTTCTACAGCTGTGCGCCGTTCTTCAAAGGGGCGATGCGCGATCTGCGCACCCGGCACCTGACGATGGACGTCTCGGTGTCACTGGCAATTGGCAGTGCCTATATCGCCGGGATCTGGACCTCGATCACCGGGGTCGGCGAGCTGTATTTCGATGCGGTGGGAATGTTTGCGCTGTTCCTGCTGGCTGGGCGCTACCTGGAACGCCGCGCCCGGGAACGAACCGCCGCCGCGACCGCACAACTGGTCAATCTGTTGCCCGCCTCCTGCCTGCGGCTGAGTGCCGACGGCCAGAGCGAGCGGATTCTGCTCAGCGAGCTGCGCGTGGGCGATCAGGTGCTGGTGCACCCCGGCGCGATCCTGCCGGCCGACGGCAAGATCCTCGACGGTCAGTCGAGCATTGACGAATCCCTGCTCACCGGCGAATACCTGCCGCAACCACGAACCCTGGGCGACGTTGTCACCGCTGGCACCTTGAACGTCGAGGGTGCGTTGACCGTGGAGGTCCTGGCGCTGGGTCAGGACACGCGCCTGTCGGCCATCGTCCGCCTGCTGGATCGCGCCCAGGCCGAAAAGCCACGGCTGGCGGAAATCGCCGACCGCGCCGCGCAATGGTTCTTGCTGCTGACGCTTATCGCAGTGGCCGCCATCGGCCTGCTCTGGTGGGAGCTGGATTCATCGCGAGCGTTCTGGATTGTCCTGGCGATGCTGGTTGCGACCTGCCCGTGCGCCTTGTCCCTGGCCACGCCGACCGCTCTCACCGCCGCCACCGGCACGCTGCACAAACTGGGGCTTTTGCTGACGCGCGGCCATGTACTGGAAGGCCTGAACCAGATCGACACGGTGATTTTCGACAAAACCGGCACCCTCACCGAAGGTCGGCTGGCCTTGCGTTCGATCCGGCCGCTTGGGGCACTGGCGAGCGATCAATGCCTGAGCCTCGCCGCCGCCCTGGAAAACCGTTCCGAACACCCGATCGCCCGGGCTTTTGGCCGCGCGCCGCTGGCCGCCGAAGAGGTCCACAGCACGCCGGGCCTGGGCCTTGAAGGCTTGGTCGGCGCGCAACGCCTGCGCATTGGCCAACCGGGTTTTGTCTGCGAGCTCAGCGGTGCTCAAGTGCCGATGATGCCCGATGAACCTGGCCAATGGCTGCTGCTCGGCGACAGCCAGGGACCACTGGCGTGGTTCGTCCTCGACGACCGTTTGCGCGCCGACGCCCCCGCTCTGCTGGCGGCCTGCAAGGCTCGCGGCTGGCGCACCTTGCTGCTGTCCGGCGACAGCTCGCCGATGGTCGCCAGCGTCGCCGCCGAACTGGGCATCGACGAGGCCCGTGGCGGTTTGCGTCCGGACGATAAATTGCAGGTGCTGAAACAACTGCACCAGGAAGGCCGCAAGGTGTTGATGCTCGGTGACGGGGTCAACGACGTGCCGGTGCTGGCCGCCGCCGACATCAGCGTGGCGATGGGCTCGGCCACCGATCTGGCAAAAACCAGTGCCGACGCGGTGTTGCTGTCGAACCGCCTCGACGCGCTGGTGCAAGCCTTCAGCCTGGCCCGTCGCACCCGTCGGGTCATCATCGAGAACTTGCTGTGGGCAGCGCTGTACAATGGCCTCATGTTGCCATTCGCCGCCCTCGGCTGGATCACTCCGGTGTGGGCCGCGGTCGGCATGTCCATCAGTTCGTTGACCGTGGTGTTGAATGCTTTGCGCCTGACTCGCCTGCCGAGCGCGCCAGCCACCAGCGCCACGCCAGAAACCCGCCCGCTGCCGGCCTGAGCCGCGCGGGCATGGAGTCCAGATGCCAGCTCTCTACGTGATGATCCCGGCCGCGCTGCTGATCGTGGCCATCGCTATCTACATCTTCTTCTGGGCGGTCGACAGCGGTCAGTACGACGACCTCGACGGCCCGGCCCACAGCATCCTGTTCGACGACCAGGACCCGAAGCACACGGCAGCGGTCGACGAGGCCAGCGGCCATCCGGCCAAACCCGACGACAAGGCGCCACCCCATGCTTGAGTTGGCGCCACTGCTGGTCTCTGCGCTGATCCTCGGCCTGCTCGGTGGCGGTCATTGCCTGGGCATGTGCGGCGGTTTGATGGGCGCATTGACCCTGGCGATCCCCAAGGAACAGCGCAGCCGACGCTTGCGCTTGTTGCTGGCCTACAACCTGGGGCGGATTCTCAGCTACGCCGCGGCCGGCCTGCTGATCGGCCTGGCTGGCTGGGCCGTGGCCAATAGCCCGGCGGCGATGTTCATGCGCATCCTCGCCGGATTGCTGCTGATCGCCATGGGGCTGTACCTGGCCGGCTGGTGGAGCGGCTTGACCCGCATCGAAAGCCTCGGTCGCGGCCTGTGGCGGCATATCCAGCCGGTGGCCAACACACTGTTGCCAGTGTCGAACCTGCCCCGCGCCTTGCTGCTCGGCGCGCTGTGGGGCTGGCTGCCGTGCGGGCTGGTTTACAGCACATTGCTGTGGTCGGCGAGTCAGGGTAATGCGCTGGACAGTGCGTTGCTGATGCTGGCGTTCGGGTTGGGCACCTGGCCGGTGCTGCTCGCCACAGGCCTGGCCGCCGAGCGGGTCACGGCGTTGTTGCGTAAACGCAGCGTGCGCATGACCGGCGGCTTGTTGGTGATGGTGTTCGGCATCTGGACCTTGCCGGGGCCGCATCAGCATTGGCTCATGGGGCATTAGCCCCCTCGCCACAAAAACTATCGCTATCGCCAATCACCGTTGATGCAAATCAAGATGCCGCAACGCCGCCCCCCCTAGACTCGCCGACACTGCCAGCCTATCCGGGGGAATGCCCGCATGCTCGACGCCATTCGTTGGGACACAGATCTGATCCGCCGTTACGACCTGGCGGGGCCGCGCTACACCTCGTATCCGACGGCCGTGCAATTCGACAGCCAGGTCGGCACCTTCGACCTGTTTCATGCCCTGCGCGACAGCCGCAAGGCGCTGCGGCCGTTATCCCTGTATGTGCACGTGCCGTTCTGCGCGAACATCTGCTACTACTGCGCCTGCAACAAAGTCATCACCAAGGACCGAGGCCGCGCCCTGCCCTATTTGCAGCGCCTGGAACAGGAAATCCAGCTGATCGCCTGCCACCTCGACCCCATGCAAAAAGTCGAGCAACTGCATTTCGGCGGCGGCACACCGACCTTTCTCAGCCACGATGAACTGCGTCAGCTGATGGCCCGGCTGCGCAAGCATTTCAATCTGCTGGACGACGATTCCGGCGACTACGGCATCGAGATCGACCCGCGCGAGGCCGACTGGTCGACCATGGGCCTGCTCCGGGAACTGGGCTTCAACCGGGTCAGCATCGGCCTGCAAGACCTTGACCCGGCGGTACAGCGGGCGGTCAATCGCCTGCAAAGCCTGGAAGAAACCCGCGCGGTGATCGACGCCGCCCGGACTCTACAATATCGCTCGATCAACATCGATCTGATCTACGGCCTGCCCAAGCAGACGCCCGAGAACTTCGCCCGCACCGTCGACGAAGTCATCAACCTGCAACCGGACCGGCTCTCGGTGTTCAACTACGCCCATCTGCCAGAGCGCTTCATGCCGCAACGGCGGATCAACAGCAACGATCTACCGGAACCGGCGCAGAAGCTGGAAATGCTCCAGCGCACCATCGAACAACTGACGGCCGCCGGTTACCGCTACATCGGCATGGACCACTTCGCCCTGCCCGATGATGAACTGGCGATTGCCTAGGAAGAGTCGACCTTGCAACGCAACTTCCAGGGCTACACCACCCACGGTCATTGCGATCTGATCGGTCTGGGGGTATCGGCCATCAGCCAGATCGGCGACCTGTACTGCCAGAACAGCAGCGACCTGACCCAGTACCAGAACGCTTTGGCGTCCGCACAACTGGCCACCGCCCGTGGCCTGCTGTGCAATGCCGACGATCGCTTGCGCAGGGCGGTGATTCAGCAACTGATTTGCCATTTCGACCTGGAATTCGTGGAAATCGAGCAGGCCTTCAACATCGATTTTCGCGGTTACTTCGGCGAGCTCTGGCCACAGCTGCAGGACATGGCCAAGGACGGGTTGATCGAGCTCGACAATGAACGGATCACCGTACTCCCCGCAGGCCGACTGCTGGTGCGCTCGGTGTGCATGGTGTTCGATGCATACCTGGAACACACCAATCGCCAGCGCTTTTCACGAGTGATCTAATGCCTTGCGGTTAAATTGTCGCAGGCTGGCCCGAATGTCCTCCCGTGGGGTACCCTTACGGCTTATGTGTGTTTTTTCCCACAAGGATTAAAGAAATGTCCGAGCCAGTAAAACTGCGCGCTCATAACCAGGCCCATTGCAAGGATTGCAGCCTGGCCCCTCTCTGCCTGCCACTTTCTCTGAATCTGGAAGACATGGATGCGCTGGACGATATCGTCAAACGTGGTCGCCCGCTGAAAAAAGGCGAATTCCTGTTTCGCCAGGGCGACACATTCGATTCCGTTTATGCAGTACGCTCCGGCGCCCTGAAGACCTTCAGCCTGAGCGATGGCGGCGAAGAACAACTCACCGGTTTCCATTTGCCGAGTGAATTGGTCGGCCTGTCGGGCATGGACACCGAAAAGCATCCAGTCTCGGCGCAAGCCCTGGAAACCACTTCGGTGTGCGAGATCCCGTTCGAGCGCCTCGATGAACTGGCCCTGCAACTGCCACAACTGCGCCGTCAGTTGATGCGCGTGATGAGCCGCGAGATTCGTGACGATCAGCAAATGATGTTGCTGCTGTCGAAGAAAACCGCCGACGAGCGCATCGCCACCTTCCTGGTCAACCTGTCGGCCCGTTTCCGCGCCCGAGGCTTCTCGGCCAACCAGTTCCGGCTGAGCATGTCGCGCAACGAAATCGGCAATTACCTGGGCCTGGCGGTGGAAACCGTGTCTCGGGTGTTCACGCGCTTCCAGCAAAACGAACTGATCGCCGCCGAGGGTAAGGAAGTGCACATCCTCGACCCGATCCAGCTCTGCGCCCTGGCCGGTGGCTCGATCGAAGGCTGACCCTGTTGACGGTGGCTGAGCGAAACGGTTCAGCCACCGTTATACTGCGACGTTTGCAGCCCGCCAGGACACTTCGACGATGGTCATCGACTCCTTCGACATCAAATCACTGATCCGCCCCGTGATCGACTTCCCCAAGCCGGGCGTGATCTTTCGCGACATCACCCCGCTGTTCCAGTCGCCCACGGCCCTGCGCCTGGTGATGGACAGCTTCGCCCATCGCTACGTCGAGGCCGACTTCACCCACATCGGCGCCATGGACGCGCGCGGGTTCCTGATCGGTTCGATATTGGCGTATCAGCTGAACAAGCCATTGGTGTTGTTCCGCAAGCAGGGCAAATTGCCTGCCGACGTGCTGGCCGAAGGTTACGCGACCGAATACGGCGAAGCCTTCCTTGAAGTCCACGCCGACAGCCTGTGCGAGGGGGATTCGGTGGTGCTGTTCGATGACCTGATCGCCACCGGCGGCACGCTGATTGCGGCGGCCAACCTGGTTCGGCGCATGGGCGCGCGGGTGCATGAAGCGGCGGCGATCATTGACTTGCCGGAGCTGGGTGGTTCGCAACGGCTGGAAGACATGGGGATTGCGACTTTCTGTCTGACGCAGTTTGCGTTGAGCGATAAGTAAGCGGCGTCTGGAAGGACGCCTTCGCGAGCCGCCAAGTTTTCAAAAGAAGATTTGCAGATCTTTTGATTTTGATACGGTTACAGCGAAATAGGCTTACGCCCGGCAAACGAATGCGCCAATGTCCCGCCATCCACCAGTTCCAGCTCGCCACCCAACGGCACGCCGTGGGCAATGCGCGAGGCGATCAGGCCCTTGTTGCTGAGCAACTGGGCGATGTAATGCGCCGTGGCCTCGCCTTCCACCGTCGGGTTGGTGGCGAGGATGACTTCGGTAAACGTGCCCGCCTCTTCGATCCGCGCCATCAGTTGTGGAATGCCGATGGCTTCCGGCCCCAACCCGTCCAGAGGCGACAGGTGGCCCTTGAGCACAAAGTAGCGACCGCGGAAACCGGTCTGCTCCACGGCGTAAACGTCCATCGGACCTTCCACCACACACAGCAAGGTGTCGTCGCGGCGTGAATCGGCGCATTGCGGGCACAGATCGTCTTCGGTCAGCGTGCGGCACAAACGGCAGTGGCCCACCCCTTCCATAGCCTGGCTCAGCGCCTGGGCCAGTCGCGAACCGCCGCTGCGATCGCGCTCAAGCAGTTGCAACGCCATGCGCTGGGCAGTTTTCTGACCCACACCCGGCAAAATTCGCAGGGCATCGATCAGTTGGCGAATCAAAGGGCTGAAGCTCATGGGGAAAAAGTCCGACATAACAACGAGACGCGGTTTATACCCGCGCCTCTGTTTAGCGTCAAATAGCAGCGCCAATTACTCAGTCGGCGCCACCCGCACCACCAGTTTGCCAAAGTTGCGTCCTTCCAGCAGGCCAATAAATGCCTCGGGCGCGTTCTCCAGGCCGTCGACCACGTCTTCACGGAATTTCACCTTGCCGTCACGCACCCAAGGCGCCATGGCGCTGATGAACTCTGGCTGACGGTCGCCGTAGTCGTCGAACACAATAAACCCCTGAATCCGCACGCGCTTGGTCAGCAGCGTGCGCTGCAATTGTGGCAAGCGATCCGGCCCGCTCGGGGCTTCATGGGCATTGTAGGAAGCGATCAGACCACAAAGAGGAATCCGCGCCTTGGGGTTGAGCAGCGGCAACACCGCATCGAACACCTTGCCACCGACGTTTTCAAAGTAGATGTCGACGCCTTTGAAGCAGGCCAGCGCCAACTCGTCGGCGAAGTCCGGGCGCTTGTGGTCGATGCAGGCATCGAAGCCCAACTCCTCGACCACGTAGCGACATTTTTCCGCACCACCGGCCACGCCGACCACCCGCAGGCCTTTGAGCTTCGCCACCTGGCCGACCACCGAACCCACCGCGCCGGACGCGGCCGCCACTACCAGGGTTTCGCCCTCTTTGGGTTGGCCGATGTCCATCAGCCCCATGTAGGCGGTCATGCCGGGCATGCCCAGCACCCCCAGCGCCATCGATGGACTTGGCAGCCCGGACGGGACCGGAATGATGTTGCGCCCGTCGCTGATGCTGTGGCTCTGCCATCCCGTGGCGCCGACCACCAGATCGCCCTCCTGGAATTTCGGATTCAGCGAACGCTCGACACGACTGACAGCCCCACCGGTCATTACCTCGCCGATTTCTACCGGTGCCGCGTAGGACGGCGCGTCGCTCATACGACCGCGCATGTAGGGATCCAGCGACAGATACAGCGTCTTGAGCAGCACCTGACCGTCGGCCAGATCCGGCAACGCTACCCGTTCCAGGCGGAAATTCTCCGGTGTCGGCGCGCCCACCGGGCGAGACACCAGGACGATTCGTTGGTTGAGGGTCAATGCTTGTGGCATGTGAGCGTCTCCTTGATCGATGAATTTCGGCGGTATAAGTAGCAGACCGTTGTGGGGATGGCGCGTTCGATGTTTCTACTTTTCACTGTGGCGAAGGAGCTTGCTCCCGCTGGGGCGCGTAGCGGCCCCCCTCTCTACCTGAAAAGAGGGGGACTGCTGCGCAGTCCAACGGGAGCAAGCTCCCTCGCCACAGGGATGGGCAAAAACCAGCCAGAAACAAAAATGCCAGGCGCGATGCCTGGCATTTTTTAACCCATCCGACGCGCGCTGGCGAATCAGAATGGCAATTTCATACCCGGTGGCAGTTGCATGCCAGCGGTCATGCTGCCCATTTTTTCCTGGCTGTTGGCTTCGATCTTGCGCACAGCATCGTTGACGGCGGCGGCGAATACAGCCTCCAGCATCTCTTTGTCGTCTTCGCTCAGGCCTTCGACCAGGCTTGGGTCGATGGTCACGCGCTTGACGTCGTGACGACCGGTCATTACCACGGTGACCATATCGCCACCGGCCTTACCGGTGACTTCGGCGTTGGCCAGCTCTTCCTGCATCTTGGCCATTTTTTCCTGCATCTGCTGCGCCTGCTTCATCAGGCCGGCCATGCCACCTTTCATCATGGGAATCACCTCAAAAGTACTTGGATAAAAACAGCGCCCGGCGAGTGCGGCCAAGCGCCTTCAGTTATTAGCCCTGACTGACCAGGGCTTCGACAGGTTCAATAGTATCGTGACGGACCACCGCCCCGAACTGCTGCATCATTTGCTGGATGAACGGATCGCCATGGATCGACTCCTCGGCCTCGCGCTGACGGTCGGCACGACGCCGGGACGCTGCCTGGGCCGGGGTTTCCTGCTCAGGCTTGATCAGCTCGATGCTCAGGGTCAGCGTGCGCCCGTGATGCTGGTTCAGCGCATCGTTGAGGCGACGTTGTTGCGTCGCGTTGAACAGGGCGCTGTGAGCCGGGTCCAGATGCAACAGCCAATTGTCGCCATCGACGGCGATCAGCGTGCAGTTGGCGGCGATGCTGCCGGTCATGCCGGACACCGGCAATTTCGGGAACAACTCCAGCCATTGCAGGGCCAGGCCGGTGGCCGGCATCGCGGCCGGTTCAGGCTCGGGCTGCGCCGCAGGTTCGGCGGTGTGCTCACTGGCCAGATCGTCGAGGTAGCTGTAGGCCGAATCCATGTCCGGCTCGATGTAATCCTCGTCCAGCGGCGGCTCGTCATCCAGGTCGATGCCTGGCGTGGCGGCATCGACTTCGGCCACGGACGGTTCCGGAATCGGCGCAGCGGCCCACTCAGGCGCATCCGGCACCACGCTGTCCGGCGTCGGCATGGGCATCGGTGGTAATTCGGGTTGTTCGCCGGCCGTCTCCAGCATTGGCTCGACGGCGGGCTGCTGGACAACCTCGGGCTCTACCGGATCGTTCCAGGGCAGATCGACGACTTCTTCGACCGCTACAGGCTCGACCACGGGCTCGGGCTCAGGCACCGCCACCAGCGCAACAGGTTCAGGCGCAACGGCCGGGACAGGTGCTGGTGCAACCACGGGCGCCACTGGAACCGGTACCACGGCCGCAGCGACTACCGGCGCAACAATCGGCGCGGCAGCCACTGAGTTTGCGGAATCAACTGTGGCCTGGCTGATCCCCACTGGCTTTAGCGGTTGCCTCGGAGCGTCCTCGGTGTCTGCTGGCCTGAATGCGAGCATTCGCAGCAGGACCATTTCGAAGCCGCCGCGCGGATCCGGTGCCAGCGGCAAATCCCGGCGACCGATCAGGCCCATCTGGTAATAGAACTGCACATCTTCGGCCGGCAGTGCCTGGGCCAGTGCCAATACGCGATCACGGTCGCCATGGCCGTTGTCGACACCTTCAGGCAGGGCCTGGGCGATGGCAACACGGTGCAACACGTTGAGAATTTCCGAGAGCACGCCGTTCCAGTCCGGGCCTTGCTCGGCCAGATGGCGCACGGCTTCGAGCAATGCCTTGGCGTCGCCTTCGATCAGCGCATGCAGGACGTCGTAGACCTGGCCGTGATCGAGGGTGCCGAGCATCGCCCGCACGTCGGCGGCCAGAACCTTGCCTTCACCGAAGGCGATGGCCTGGTCGGTCAGGCTCATGGCATCGCGCATCGACCCGTCGGCGGCGCGGCCCAGCAGCCACAGCGCATCGTCTTCGAACGGCACGTTCTCGACGCTCAGCACATGGCTCAGATGCTCGACCACCCGCTCAGGGGTCATGTTCTTCAGGGAGAACTGCAGGCACCGCGAGAGAATCGTTGCAGGAAGTTTCTGCGGATCGGTGGTAGCCAGGATGAACTTGACGTAGGGCGGCGGCTCTTCGAGGGTTTTCAACAGCGCATTGAAGGAATGGCTGGAAAGCATGTGCACTTCGTCGATCAGGTAGACCTTGAAGCGCCCGCGGCTCGGCGCGTACTGCACGTTGTCGAGCAGTTCGCGGGTGTCTTCGACCTTGGTCCGGCTCGCGGCGTCGATCTCGATCAGGTCGACGAAGCGGCCTTCATCGATTTCGCGGCACACCGAGCACTCGCCACAAGGCGTCGAAGTGATACCTGTTTCACAATTCAGGCATTTGGCGATGATCCGCGCGATGGTGGTCTTGCCGACCCCGCGGGTACCGGTAAACAGGTAGGCGTGGTGCAGCCGCTGGCTGTCCAAGGCATTGATCAGAGCCTTGAGCACATGGGTCTGGCCGACCATTTCGCGGAACGAGCGCGGACGCCATTTACGTGCAAGAACCTGATAACTCATCGAAAACCGTCGCAGCGAAGGAAGCAGAAGCGGCTAATGCTAGCGGAGCAAGGCCAAAATTGCATCCGGTGCGCTCGTCTATTCTGGCTAAGCTGCACTTTGAGGAGCTTTTATCAGCTCAGGCTTGAGCCGTACCGGAGCATTTATGCACTTTGCCTTGGGGGCACTGCTATTCGTCAGCCTGAGCGTCGCGGCCGCCGAAGTGCCGTTGCGCTTTGTCGTGCCGGACAGCTGGGCCATGCCCTTGGTGCAAATCGAGCGCGACCGGCCGACCCAGGGCATTCTGCACGACATCATGCTTAGCCTGGCGACTCAGGTCGGCGCGCCGGCGCAATTTCACGTGTTGCCTCGGCCGCGAGTACAGAACGCCATGGAGCACGGCGAAGCCGATGTGCGCTGTTTCGTCTCACAAGACTGGTTGTCGACCCCGTCCGGCGACTATATCTGGAGCGTTCCGCTGCTGGTTCAGCGCGACATGCTGATTGGCCGGCAAGGCCCACCCGACTCTGTCAATCCAGCGGACCTGCCACGACAGTCGATCGGCACCGTGCTCGGCTATAGCTACCCGACCCTGCAACCGCTGTTCGACGCCGACCGGCTGCACCGCGAGGACGCACGCAATCAGGAACAGGTGCTGGAAAAACTGCTGGCTGGACGCTATCGCTACGCGGTGAGCAACCAATGGACCCTGGACTGGTTCAACCAGCGCCTGCTGCCCGACCAGCAACTGAAAAGCGTAGCGCTGGTGCAGGAACAGCCTATCAGTTGTTACGTGCGCAATGACCCCAAAGTGCCGGTACAACGCATTTTGCGTACGTTGCAGCAAATGAAAACGTCGGGGGAGATCAATGACATCATCCGGCTCTATACCGGCAACCAGACCCCGTAGCAGCTGCCGAAGGCTGCCATATAGAGCGAGTCAGGCTATTTGATCGAGTGCCTGCCATTGCGACGGGGCGACAAACCCCGCCACCCAGGCCGGCACCTCGGAGGGTGGCATCGGACGGGCGATGAAATAGCCTTGAGCGACTTCGCACCCCAGCCGCAACAACAACTCACCGTGCTCAAGGCTTTCCAGCCCCTCGGCAATCACCTGCCGACCGAATGCGCGGGCCAGGCCAATCACCGCCGTGGTCAGGGCCAGGTCATCCCGGTCATTCAGAATGTCACGTACAAATGACTTGTCGATCTTGATAGTCTGGGTGCGTAAACGCTTGAGATAACTCAGGGACGAATAACCGGTGCCGAAATCACCCAGGGAAAACTGCACCCCCAACGCCTGACAGGCCTGCAAACAGGCGCTGACATGCTGGATATTCTCGATCGCCACCGACTCGACGATTTCCAGGTCGAGCATCCGCGGGGCAACCTGAGCATGCCGAGCGAGTACCTGTCTGAGCCGGTCGACGAAATCCGCGCGCTGAAAATGTCGCGCCGCGATGTTGATACTGATCGGCCAGCCCTGCCCCGCTTGCTGCCAGCGGTGCAACTGCGCCAGCACCTGGTCCATCACCCATTCGCCGATATCGATGATCAGGTCGGTATCCTCTACCAGCGGCAAAAACTCCCGGGGCGGCACCATGCCGTTTTGCGGGTGCTGCCAACGCAACAAGGCCTCGAAACCGACGACCTCGCCACGACGCATGTTCACCTTGGGCTGAAAGTGCAGGCGAAATTCACCGGCGACCAGCGCCTGACGCACCCGCTCGACGGTCTGGTGCGTGGCCTTGACCTCTTGATCCAGGGACACATCGAACAGATGAAAGCGGTTTCGCCCGCGCTGCTTGGCCACATACATTGCCTGGTCGGCGTGGCGCAGCAGGGTTTCGGCATCTTCGTTGTCGTGGGGAAACAGGGTGACGCCGATACTGGCAAACACATTGATGTCCTTGCCGTGCAATGTGTAAGGCGCCGAGATCGCCCCCAGCACGCGACTCAACGCCGCGCGCAATTCCGGCAGATCACGCACGTAACGCAACACCAGCACGAACTCGTCACCGGCCAATCGCGCCACCACATCTTCGCCGCGCACAATGTCACGCAGACGCTTGGCCACTTCCACCAGCAACATATCGCCACTGGCGTGACCGTAGCCGTCGTTGACCGCTTTGAACCCGTCGAGGTCAAGCATGCACACTGCCAGCGGAATGTTTTCCTGCCGGGAAAACTCCAGCGCCTGATCCAGCAGATCCGACAGGAACGCGCGATTGGGCAGCCCGGTCAGCACGTCATGCCCGACCCGCCATTGCAGGGATTGCAGCAATTGGCGTTTTTCGCTGATGTCGAAACGAATCGACAGGTATCGGTCAACGAGCCCGGTGGTGTCGTCGAGCACCGGCACCATTGTGCTGTCGACCCAATACAACCTGCCATCCTTGGCGCGATTACAGATTTCGCCCTTCCAGACATTGCCCAGAGCAATGGTGCGCCACATGGCAGCGAAGAAATCGGCGGAATGCAGGCCGGAGTTCAGCAGGCGATGGTTTTGCCCCAGCAATTCCTCGCGGCTGTAGCCGGACACGACGCAGAATTGATCGTTGACGTAAGTAATCCGGCCGTTGAGATCAGTCTCGGAAAAAATTGCGGCGGCATCCACGGCCCTGCGGTATTTCTCATCCATGAGTGAGGCTCACTGTCGCTAGCGGAGGTACCGCTCGACCAGTGCAGGATGCCCGGAAGAGATGTTTTGAGACGTACAGCGCAGAGACACGTTATCACTCCATGAACAGCATTTGATGGCCCCTGGACCGCCGAAGATCAACTAGTCTCGGGCAAGGTAGCAACACCGACTCTGGTAACATTTCGCGAGGGTTTCAGACCGCCAACGACTTCTCTGCACACCCGGCAAGGGAAGACAATGCTGGCTGTTTCATATCGCCTAAACTTCAGACAGCAGATCACCAAAACCCCCTCCGAAGCGGCGATTCTACGAAATGCATCACATTTTGCAAAGCAAGGTGATGGATCATGCAGTTGCCTAATGCAAAAATCTATCGTTAAGTTCTTGATTCTAAATGGGAATTGAGCGATGCAAATTTCAAGTTTGGGTCCAGCCATCCGACGCTACCGCAAGGTCGCAGGGCTTACTCAGGCTGAACTCGGCGAAAAAACCGGTTTTGACCCCAAAACCATCAGCCGCTTCGAAACTGGCACCTATACCCCCAGCGTGGAAGCATTGTTCCTGCTTGCCGACGTGCTGGGTGTGAAGCTGAAAGCCTTTTTCGCAGATCTAGGCGACGAGGATGAACAGCGAGCGTACCTGTTCAACGTCATACACAAAGCCACCCCGAAGGATCTGGGAAAGCTGATCGCAGCGGTTGACCAGGCCTTGTCCAAGCCTTGATGCTAACAAATAAAAAAAGGAGGCCGACCTGTCGAACGCGACAGATCGGCCTCCTTTTATATATCCCGCTGTTTCATTCGGAAACGACGAAAAGCCGCCCTGGATGAACTCCATGGCAGGTAAAGAAAAACAGTATTTTTAGATAGAAAACACGAGAGAGGGTTCGTGTTGCGTTATGGAGGCAACCCCACCAGCCACACCCCGGCACACAATGTTCCCGCTGTGGCTGCTTCCTTCCGGATCTGACCAGGTTCACGGGTAATCGTTGCGGGGGGACCGATGGGGTCACCATAACGACGCTCACCTGACGGCGAGCCGCGCCATTGTACCTATCTGAGACGAAGTTACAACCGTTCGGGCGGATTAAAAAACATGAGCCGCTTCAAGGACATGCGCCGACCTTCAAAAGATCGCGACCAGGCCGCGGTCTTTTGATCCTATTGCACCAACACTTCATCCGCCCGGCCGCCCTCTTGCTGGATCACCAGGTGAATGAAGTGCAGCCTGGCGATCACCGCCGGCGGCAAGACGAACGGATAGAAGTCCGGCTGGCCCATACTGCGTGACAACTCGTTGAGCATGCCGGCCAGTTCGATCCACGCGTTGACGAACGACAGGAACGCCGGCCCGCCGGGATGCTGCGGATCAAACAGCGTGCTAGGTGGAAACGGCTGATAGTCGAACTCCATTTCCTGGGCACTCATGCCAAAACACAGGGCGGTGTCCACCGCATCCATCATGTGCAGGTAGTGAGCCCAGGTTTCCGCCCAGTCTTCCCAAGGGTGCATGGTGGCGTAGGCGCTGACGTAATGTTGCTGCCAGTCGAGCGGCGCACCTTGTTGATAATGCTGTTCAAGGGCCTCGGCGTAGCTGGCACGCTCGTCGCCGAACAGGCCGCGGAACGGTTCCAGCCAGGCACTGTTGGCGATCAGTCGGTCCCAGTAGTAATGCCCTGTCTCGTGCCGAAAGTGACCGAGCAGCGTGCGATAGGGTTCGTGCATCTGCACGCGAACCTGCTCGCGGTGAGCGTCGTCGGCTTCTTTGATATCGAGGGTGATCAGGCCGTTGGCGTGCCCGGTGGTCGGCGGCTTGCCTTCGAGGTCGATACCGATGAAATCGAAGGCCAGACCAGCCCCTTCGTCCACCGTTTTGGGAATGACCTGCAAGCCCAGGCTGAGCAACTGCGCCACCAGACGACGCTTGGCGGTTTCCACTTTGCGCCAGCGTTCGTGATTCTCGGGAATCGACAGGTCGGGGATGGTGCGATTCAGGCTACAGGCGATGCACAACCCATCGTGATGATTGGCCGGCAATAACCAGTTGCACGCAGCCGGGGAATCGAGATTGGCGCAACGGCGGAAAATACCGGCGTCAGGGTCGGCATCGAGCAACCAGGTATCCGCTTGCGGGCCGGGTTGCAGCGATGACAAGCGACTTTGCTGCGGCTGATAGCCCAGTGCCGCCGAACAGGCCAGGCACTGGCTGTTGCGAAAGAACAGCGACTGCCCGCAGCGACAATGCCAGACCTTGCTGTTGCGCGAACGCTCACCCATGAAGGGCGCGGCGATGCGTGAACTGAGCTGTTCGAAGAAGCGGTACATGGCGATCTCTCTTTGGGGACTGCCAAGACTAGATCATTGCTCAGACATGATCGTTCCCACGCTCTGCGTGGGAATGCCGCCCCGGACGCTCCGCGTCCGCTGTGACGCAGAGCGTCACGGGATGCGTTACCACGCAGAGCGTGGGAACGATCAGTTAAACCGAAATATTGTGCTTGCCAAGAAACTCGACAAACGCCTCTTCATCCAACACTTTCAACCCCAGCTCATTGGCCTTGGCCAGCTTCGAACCTGCGCCCGGCCCGGCGACCACGCAATGGGTCTTGGCCGACACCGAACCGGCCACCTTGGCCCCGAGGCTTTCAAGTTTGTCCTTGGCAACGTCGCGACTCATCAGTTCCAGCGAACCGGTCAGCACCCAGGTCTGCCCAGCCAGCGGCAATCCTTCGACGACTTTTTTCTCGCTCTGCCAATGCATGCCGAAATCGCGCAGCTGCTTTTCAGCGGACTCGGCGAGCTGACGGTTTTCTGCGACCGCAAAAAACTCACGCACCGAGGTCGCCTGCTTCTCCGGCAACGCCTGGCGCATGTCCAGCCAGTCAGCATTCATCACCGTTTCAAGCGAGCCGAATTTGTCGGCAAGCTTCTGCGCCCCACCCGGCCCGACCGAAGGAATGTTCAGCTTGTCGAGAAAACCGCCAAGCGTGGTGCTTGCAGCGAATTCAGCCCCCAACGCCCCCTGATCCTGAATCTGTAGGCCGTGCTTCAACAGATTGGCAATCACCTGCTGGTTATGCGCGTCTTCAAAGAAGCTGTGAATCTCGTGAGCCACTTCCAGCCCGACATCCGGCAGGTACGTGAGCACTTGCGGCAACGCCTGCTGAACACGCTCCAGCGAGCCGAGAGACCGTGCAAGCACCTTGGCCGTCTCTTCGCCGACATCAGGGATACCCAAGGCATAGATGAACCGCGCCAGGCTCGGGCGCTTGCTGTCTTCGATGGCGCCGAGCAGGTTCTTGCTCGACAGCTCGGCAAAGCCTTCGAGGTCGACGATTTGTTCGAAGGTCAATGCGTACAAATCGGCTGGCGAATTCACCAGACCTTCGTCCACCAGTTGCTCGACACTCTTCTCGCCCAGCCCTTCGATGTCCATGGCGCGGCGTGAAACGAAGTGAATGATCGCCTGCTTGAGTTGCGCACCGCAGGCCAGACGGCCGACGCAGCGATACACCGCACCTTCGCTGACAGTCTCGCGACCCTTGCTGCGCTTGACCAGTTGCGTACGCTCGACATGCGAACCGCAGACCGGGCAATGCTCGGGAATCTGTACCGGCCGTGCATCCTCAGGACGACGCTCGATGACCACTTGCACCACTTGCGGAATCACGTCACCGGCGCGACGGATGATCACGGTGTCGCCGATCATCAGCCCCAATCGCGCGACCTCATCCATGTTGTGCAACGTCGCATTGGCCACGGTAACACCGGCGACCTTGACCGGTTTCAAGCGTGCCACCGGCGTCACGGCACCGGTGCGACCGACCTGAAACTCCACATCGAGCAAATCGGTGAGCTCTTCCATCGCCGGGAATTTATGCGCGATGGCCCAACGCGGTTCGCGGGCACGGAAACCCAACTCGCGCTGGGAGGCAATGCTGTTGACTTTGAACACCACACCGTCGATTTCATAGGGCAGCGCATTGCGGCGTTCGCCGATGTCGCGGTAGTAATCCAGGCACTCATCGATGCCACGAGCCGATTTCAATTCATGACTGATCGGCATACCCCAGGCTTTGAGTTGCTGCAGATTGCCAATGTGCGTGTCGGCGATATCGGCGGAAACCTGGCCGATGCCGTAGCAGCAGAATTCCAGCGGACGGTTGGCGGTGATCTTTGAATCCAGCTGCCGCAAGCTACCCGCCGCCGCGTTCCGCGGGTTGGCGAAGGTCTTGCCGCCCATTTCCAGTTGCGTGGCGTTGAGCCGCTCGAAACCGGCCTTGGACATGAACACTTCGCCGCGCACTTCCAGGGTCGCCGGCCAGCCGCTGCCATGCAGCTTGAGCGGGATATTGCGCACGGTGCGCACGTTGACGCTGATGTCTTCGCCCGTGGTGCCATCGCCGCGAGTGGCGCCGCGCACCAGCATGCCGTCCTGATACAGCAGGCTGACCGCCAGGCCATCGAGCTTGGGTTCGCAGCTGTACTCCACCGCTGCGCCGCCACCGAACAGGTCGCCGACCGGCAAGTCCAGACCTTCCGTCACCCGGCGATCGAATTCGCGCATGTCGGTTTCTTCGAAGGCGTTGCCAAGGCTGAGCATCGGCACTTCATGACGCACCTGAGTGAACGCCGACAGCGCCGCACTGCCGACGCGCTGGGTCGGCGAGTCGCTGGTGATCAGTTCGGGATGGGCCGCTTCGAGCGCCTTGAGTTCATGGAACAAGCGATCGTATTCGGCGTCCGGAATGCTCGGCTCATCCAGCACATGGTAGCGATAGTTGTGCTGATCGAGCTCGGCGCGCAGCTCTAGAATGCGGGTTTCGGCGGCAGTCATGGGTGTTCTCTCATAAAGCAAAAGAGCAGCCGAGGCTGCTCAATCTCATTTCATCAAGATCAAGGGATCGCAGCCTCGTTTCACTCGACAGCTCCTACAGAAAATCGCGAACCCTGTAGGAGCTGTCGAGTGAAACGAGGCTGCGATCCTTTGACCTCAGCGCTTCTGGGTCAATGCGCGGCGTTCGAACTCAACGATGCGCTGACGGTAGTGCTCAATCGTCTGGGCGGTCAGCACGCTGCGCTGGTCGTCCTTCAGTTCGCCGTTCAGCTCCTGGGACAGCTTGCGTGCCGCCGCCACCATCACGTCGAAGGCTTGCTTCGGATGACGCGGGCCTGGCAGACCGAGGAAGAAGCTCACCGCCGGGGTGCTGAAGTGGTCGATATCATCCAGATCGAAAACGCCCGGCTTGACCGCGTTGGCCATCGAGAACAGCACTTCGCCGTTACCGGCCATGCTTTCGTGGCGGTGGAAAATGTCCATCTCGCCGAAACGCAGACCGCTTTCCAGAATGTTCTGCAACAGCGCCGGGCCCTTGAAGCCGGCCGGGTCGCGGCAGATCACACTGATCACCAGCACTTCTTCGGCTTGTGGCTGATCTTTTTCAGGTGAGCTGGCGGACTTGCGGTCATCCGGGAAATCGTTGTCACGGCTGCTGAAGCTCGGGCCACCGTCCAGGTCCAGGCTGAGGTTCATATCGCCTTGCGACGGCTCGCCATGGCCACGCTTGCCGCGCTTGGAACCCGATTCGCGCGGTTCACGGGCAGGCATGCTCACCGACGGCAGGTCGTGCTCGTCCAGTTGCGGTTCTTTCTGGGTATCCAGCACGCGGGGCGGGCCCAACAGCTCGGCGCTGGTGTCCTCGTCCGGCAGGTTGGACAGACTTCGGTCAAGACGGAATTTCAGTTTTCCCTTGCCGCCGCGCATGCGACGCCAGCCATCGAAAAGAATACCGGCAATGACAATAATGCCGATGACGATCAGCCACTCGCGCAGACCGATTTCCATGTAATCCCGTGCCTCTATAAAAAATGCTGAAAAATAAGGGGTTTACATTGTGTAAACCGCTTTAAAACGTGGCGCCAACTCTATGTTCTGACAGGCGTTTTGCCCACGTATACGAAAAATTGACATTAAACTAGCACGACCAAAGATAACTTTACACCGTCTGTCACAATGGCTTGCGCGAATATGTCGATTGGCCAGCAAGTCAAGCCAGGTAAAAAAGCCCTACAGCTTAAAATTACCTGTCCTACATGCAATGACTCATGCGTCCACCATGGCCATCGCCTCCTCCACATCCACTGCCACCAGACGCGAGCAACCCGGTTCATGCATCGTCACCCCCATCAATTGATCGGCCATTTCCATGGCGATCTTGTTGTGGGTGATATAGATGAACTGCACCGTCTGCGACATCTCTTTGACCAGCCGTGCGTAGCGTCCAACGTTAGCGTCATCCAATGGCGCGTCAACTTCATCGAGCATGCAGAACGGCGCCGGATTCAACTTGAAGATGGCAAATACCAGGGCCAATGCGGTCAGGGCTTTTTCGCCACCGGAGAGCAAATGGATGGTGCTGTTCTTCTTTCCTGGCGGCCGCGCCATGATCGTTACCCCTGTATCGAGTAGATCTTCGCCCGTCAGTTCCAAATAGGCGCTACCTCCACCGAAAACTTTTGGGAAAAGGGCCTGTAAACCGCCATTGATCTGATCAAAGGTATCTTTGAAGCGGTTTCGGGTTTCCTTGTCGATCTTGCGAATCACGTTCTCGAGAGTGTCCAGTGCTTCCACCAGATCGTCGTTCTGGGCATCCAGATAACGTTTACGCTCGGATTGTTGCTGGTATTCGTCGATGGCCGCGAGGTTGATCGCGCCGAGGCGCTGAATCCGCGCGGCAATACGCTCGAGTTCTTCTTCGGCGTCTTTCTCGCTGGCCCCGGCCACCAGGGTGGCGAGCACGCCATTGAGATCGTAGCCATCTTCGAGCAATTGATCCTGCAAGGTCTTGCGCCGCACCGTCAACGCTTGCCATTCCATGCGTTGCTGTTCGAGCTGGCTGCGAATCAACTGGGATTGCTGCTCGGCCTGAGTCCGGCGCTTTTCAGCATCGCGCAGTTCACGGTCGGCGTCTTCCATGGCGATTTGCGCGGTCTTGAGCTCTTCGTCGACGGTCATGCGTTTGTCGAGCAACTCTTCGAGCTTCAGCCGCAGCTCTTCCAGCGGTGCCTCGCCCTCTTCCAGATTGAGGCTCAGCTGTTCGCGCTTCTCGGTCAGGCGCTCTGCCTGCATTTCCAGCCGCTCAAGGGCCTGACGGGTGGAATCGTGTTGCGCCTTCAACGACCCCAGGCGCACCGCCAATTGATGCGCATGGTCCTTGTGCTGCCGGGCTTCCTGGCGCACCCGGTCGAGGCGTTCGCGCAGGCTGTCGCGCTGGGCCAGCAGCAACTCGCGCTGCTCGGTATCCAGCGCCATGCTGTCGAGGGCTTCCTGCAATTGCAGGCGCGCTTCGCCGATGTTTTCGTGTTCCAGGGCGCGCTGTTCGCTGAGCTCGGTGAGTTCTTCATCGAGACGGCTGCGGCGCAGGGTCAACTGTTCGACCTTGGCTTTACCAGCCGACAACTGGGCTTTCAATTCGCCCTGCTGACGCGCTTCGTCTTGCAGCAGACGGCGCAAATGTTCGCGGCCGTTTTCCTGCTGACGCTGTTGCGCCCTTAGATTCTGAAGTTGGGTTTCCAGAGTTTCAACCGTGGCTTCGCGTTCTTCACGCTCCAGGCCCAGCCGTTGGATTTCCTGGCCACGGGCGAGCACGCCGCTTTCTGCCTCGCTAGCCCGACGTACGCGTAAAAAGTGCCTGCCAACCCAGTAGCCGTCGCGGCTGATCAGGCTTTGGCCGGCAGCCAATTGCCCGCGCAAGGCCAAGGCCTGTTCAAGGCTGTCGACCGGTTTGACCTGCCCCAGCCAAGGCGACAGGTCGATCTGCGCCTCGACCTTGTCGAGCAAACTGCCGGGCATGCGCACGCCATCGCTGGCCGGGCTGAGCAGGCGCAAATCGCCTTGGGCAAACCCGGCCAGATCGAAATCACCGAAGTCGTCCACCAGCACTGCTTGCAGGTCGGCACCGAGTACGGTTTCCACCGCCAGCTCCCACCCGGCCTCAACCTTCAGACCTTCGGCCAGACGCGGACGATCCGCCAGGTGCTGTTCGCGCAGCCATTCGGCGGTGCCGGTGCCCGGATCGAGCGCGGCTTGCTGCAAGGCTTCCAGCGAGGCCAGCCGACCGTTGAGCCGCTGCAAATCACCCTGGGCCTGCTGCTGCGCCGAAAGGGCTTGCTGCAACTCCTGACGCAGTTGCTCGAGACGTTCGACTTGCGCCTCTTCACTGGCCTGCAAGTCTTCCAGCGTCGCCTCGGACGCGGCCAACTGCTCGCTGAGTTCCATGATCGCCGCGTCTTCCGGGTCTGCCGAAAGCAACGCGCGCTCTTCTGCCAGACGCTTCTGACGATCGGCCAATCGCTCCATGCTGGTTTCCAGCTGCTGGATCCGCGACTGCTGAACTTCAGCCTGGCGACGGGGCTCGGCGGCGGTGAGGTTGAAGGTGTCCCACTGCTCCTGCCAGCCATGCATGGTGGTTTCGGATTCTTCCAGTGCGGCGGCGGCCTCTTCGGCGGCGGCGCTGGTGACTTCCTGTTCCGGCGTGAGCATGTCCAGCTCTTCGCCCAGGGTCAGCAGCAAGGTGCGATCGTGGCCCAGGTGAGACTCGGTTTCCAGCCGCGCGCGCTCGGCTTCTTTCAGATCGTCCTGCAATTGACGCAAGCGCTGCTGACCGTGCTGGATGCTCTGCTCGACCCGAGCGATGTCGCCGCCGACCGAATAGAAGCGCCCCTGCACCAGATTGAAGCGCTCGGACAGGTCGTGATGCCCGTCACGCAGGCGTTCAATGGCCGCGTCGGCATTGCGCTGCTCGGCCACCAGAGCTTCGAAGGTGATTTCCTGGGTGCCGATGATCGCTTCGCGCTGGCCGACCTGCTCGTTCAGCGCCTGCCAGCGCAGGGCCGACAACTGGGCCTTGAGCTGACGCTCTTCGCCCTTGTATTCCTGATACTTCTTGGCGGCCTCGGCCTGGCGGTGCAAGCGTTCAAGCTGACGCTCGAGCTCTTCGCGCAGGTCGGTCAGGCGGGCCAGGTTTTCGTGGGTGCGGCGGATGCGGTTTTCGGTTTCGCGTCGACGCTCCTTGTACTTGGAGATGCCCGCCGCTTCTTCGATAAAGTTGCGCAGGTCTTCCGGCTTGGCTTCGATCAGCTTGGAGATCATCCCCTGCTCGATGATCGAATAGCTGCGCGGGCCGAGACCGGTGCCGAGGAAAATGTCAGTGATGTCACGACGACGGCATTTGGCGCCGTTGAGGAAATAACTGTTCTGGCTGTCGCGGGTCACTTTGCGGCGGATGGAAATTTCCGCGTAGGCGGCGTATTCGCCGATCAAGGTGCCATCGGAGTTATCGAACACCAGCTCGATGCTCGCCTGGCTCACCGGTTTACGGCTGGTGGAGCCGTTGAAGATGACGTCGGTCATCGACTCGCCGCGCAAGTTCTTGGCCGAGCTCTCGCCCATCACCCAACGCACGGCGTCGATGATGTTCGACTTGCCACAGCCATTGGGACCGACCACCGCCGCCATGTTACTGGGGAAGTTCACCGTGGTCGGGTCGACGAAGGATTTGAACCCCGCCAGTTTGATGCACTTGAGCCGCACGCTTAAGCGACCGTCAAGGCAGAAACCACCAGATCGCAACTGCGCTGGGCATACGCCGTCAGCACCACGCGGATCTGCGCAAAGTCACGGGCCAGCACGGCGGCCAGCAGGCGTTCGAACAGTTCCAGGAACTCGCTCATCGAGGCCTTGCGCTGCTCCAACGCCAGGAAATACGCACGGCTCATGGCCGGCTGCAGATTCTCGACGGTTTCCTGCAAGTACGGGTTGTTGGCGAACGGATACGCGGCACGCATCACGCTGAAGCTGTCGTCGACGAACGTGCGGATGTCCTGGCGTTCGTAGCTGGCGGTCAGGCGCTGCTGGATCTGCAGGAATGGCGCCATGTCGGCCTGGACTTGCCAACCGCTGGCCACGGCATTGCCGAGCAATATGTACAACTCGCTCATCAGCGTGCACAGGCTCTGCACCTTGTGCGCCGTCAGTTCAGTCACGTGGGCGCCACGTCGCGGTAAAATCGCGATCAAGTGGCGGCGCTCGAGGATCAGCAAGGCCTCACGGACTGAACCGCGGCTGACATTGAGGGCCAGCGTGACCTTCTGTTCCTGGATGCGCTCCCCCGGCTTCATTTCGCCGCGAATGATACGTTCGGCGAGGTGGTGAGCGATTTGCTCGGCGAGGCTGTCCGGCGCCTTGAACGTCATGGTTGTCCTTCAAACTCTTCGATCTGCACAAGCGGCGCAGTGTAGCGCAATTGAGGGGTCATGGCGGAGTGCCCACCCAGCGGTTTTTGGCACGATTCAAGCAAAAAGCAGGCTATCCCGTGAGGGTCAATAATGAAGGAACGAGTCGTTGATCGACAAAATGCAATTTCCTGACCTTTAAGTCAGAAAATCATTGACCGGAAAGTCAGACCTGATAAATTCGGCTCATGTCGGTTAACAACAATAATGAGTTTGCGAGGCCATCCGTGATCCAGTTTTTACTCAACCAGGAACTCCGTAGCGAGCACGCCCTGGACCCGAACCTGACTGTGCTCAATTACTTGCGCGAACATGTGGGCAAACCCGGCACCAAAGAAGGCTGCGCCAGCGGTGACTGTGGCGCGTGCACTGTGGTGGTCGGCGAGCTGCAGACGGATGACGATGGCCGCGAACACATTCGCTATCGCAGCCTCAACTCGTGCCTGACCTTTGTTTCGTCGCTGCACGGCAAGCAACTGATCAGCGTCGAAGACCTCAAGCACCAAGGCCAACTGCACAGCGTGCAAAAAGCCATGGTCGAGTGCCACGGCTCGCAGTGCGGCTTCTGCACCCCGGGCTTTGTCATGTCGTTGTTCGCGCTGCAAAAGAACAGCGATCAACCGGACTCCCACAAGGCCCATGAAGCGCTGGCCGGCAACCTCTGCCGCTGTACCGGTTATCGGCCGATCCTGGCCGCCGCCGAGCAATCCTGCTGCGACAAGCAACCGGACCAGTTCGATGCTCGCGAAGCGCAAACCATCGCTCGCCTGAAAGCCATCGCCCCCACCGACATCGGTGAACTCAACAGTGGCGACAAACGTTGCCTGGTGCCCTTGACCGTGGCCGATCTGGCCGACCTCTACGACGCTTATCCACAGGCCCGCCTGCTGGCCGGCGGTACCGACCTGGCGCTGGAAGTCACGCAATTCCACCGCACCTTGCCGGTGATGATCTACGTCGGCAACGTCGCCGAAATGAAGCGCATCGAACGCTTCGACGATCGCCTGGAAATCGGCGCCGCCACCGCCCTCTCCGACTGTTACGACGCTTTGAAGGCCGAGTACCCGGACTTCGGCGAATTGCTGCAGCGCTTCGCTTCGTTGCAGATTCGCAACCAGGGCACCCTCGGCGGCAATATCGGCAACGCCTCGCCGATCGGTGACTCGCCACCGCTGCTGATCGCCCTTGGCGCGCAGATCGTGCTGTGCAAAGGCGAGACTCACCGCACCCTGGCCCTGGAAGATTACTTCATCGATTACCGGGTCACCGCACGCCAGGAAAGCGAGTTCATCGAGAAGATCATCGTGCCCCGCGCCAGCGCTGAACAACTGTTCCGCGCCTACAAGGTGTCAAAGCGTCTGGACGACGACATTTCCGCAGTCTGCGCAGCATTCAACCTGCGCATCGACAATGGCGTAGTCGCCGACGCCCGCATTGCTTTCGGCGGCATGGCGGCCATCCCCAAACGTGCGAAAAACTGCGAAGCCGCGCTGGTTGGCGCACCGTTCAACAACGCCACCATTGAACGCGCCTGCGCCGCACTGGCCGAAGATTTCACACCGCTCTCGGACTTCCGCGCCAGCAAGGAATACCGCCTGCTCAGCGCGCAGAACCTGCTGCGCAAATACTTCATCGAACTGCAAACACCGCACATCGAGACTCGGGTGACCGCTTATGTCTAATCATCACGCCGTAGAGAAGACCCAAGCCGAACTGGCTGAATTGTTCGCCAAGGACCTGACCACCGGCGTCGGCCGCAGCGTCAAGCACGACAGCGCCGCCAAGCATGTGTCCGGTGAAGCACAGTACATCGACGATCGGCTGGAATTCCCCAATCAGCTGCACGTTTACGCACGGCTGTCGGATCGCGCCCACGCGAAAATCATCAGCATCGACACCCAGCCCTGCTACGCCTTCGAAGGCGTGCGCATCGCCATCACCCACGAAGACGTGCCGGGCCTGAAAGACATCGGCCCGCTGTTGCCGGGCGATCCGCTGCTGGCCATCGATGATGTGCAGTTCGTCGGTCAACCGGTACTCGCCGTCGCCGCGAAAGACCTGGAAACCGCGCGCAAAGCCGCGATGGCGGCGATCATCGAATACGAAGACCTCGAACCGGTTCTGGACGTGGTCGAAGCCCTGCGCAAACGCCATTTCGTGCTCGACAGCCATACCCACCAGCGCGGCGATTCGGCCAATGCCTTGGCCACTGCCGAGCATCGCATCCAGGGCACGCTGCACATCGGCGGCCAGGAACACTTTTATCTGGAAACCCAGATCTCTTCGGTGATGCCGACTGAAGACGGCGGGATGATCGTTTACTGCTCGACCCAGAACCCCACCGAAGTGCAGAAACTGGTGGCGGAAGTGCTGGACGTGTCGATGAACAAAATCGTCGTCGACATGCGCCGCATGGGCGGTGGTTTCGGCGGCAAGGAAACCCAGGCGGCAAGCCCGGCGTGCCTGTGCGCGGTGATCGCGCACCTGACCGGTCAACCCACCAAAATGCGCCTGCCGCGTGTCGAAGACATGCTGATGACCGGCAAGCGTCACCCGTTCTACGTCGAGTACGACGTGGGCTTCGACAGCACCGGCCGCCTGCACGGCATCGCCCTGGAGCTGGCCGGTAACTGCGGTTGCTCACCGGATTTGTCGGCGTCGATTGTCGACCGCGCGATGTTCCATGCCGACAACTCGTACTACCTGGGCGATGCGACCATCAATGGTCACCGCTGCAAGACCAACACCGCGTCGAACACCGCTTACCGTGGCTTCGGTGGCCCGCAAGGCATGGTCGCCATCGAAGAAGTGATGGACGCCATCGCCCGCCATCTGGGCCTCGATCCGCTGGCGGTGCGCAAGGCCAACTACTACGGCAAGACCGAGCGCAACGTCACCCATTACTACCAGACCGTCGAGCACAACATGCTCGAGGAAATGACCGCCGAACTGGAAGCCAGCAGCCAGTACGCCGAGCGCCGCGAAGCGATTCGCCGTTACAACGCCAACAGCCCGATCCTGAAAAAAGGCCTGGCGCTGACCCCGGTGAAATTCGGTATTTCCTTCACCGCCAGTTTCCTCAACCAGGCCGGTGCGCTGGTGCATGTCTACACCGACGGCAGCATCCACCTGAACCACGGCGGCACCGAGATGGGCCAGGGCCTCAACACCAAGGTTGCACAAGTGGTGGCTGAAGTATTCCAGGTGGAAATGGACCGGGTGCAGATCACCGCGACCAACACCGACAAAGTGCCGAACACCTCGCCGACCGCCGCTTCCAGCGGCGCCGACCTCAACGGTAAAGCCGCACAGAATGCCGCGGAAATCATCAAGAAACGCCTGGTGGAATTTGCCGCGCGACAATACAAGGTCAGCGAAGAAGACGTGGAATTCCACAACGGTCATGTGCGGGTTCGCGATCACATCCTGACGTTCGAAGCGCTGATCCAGCAGGCGTATTTCGCCCAGGTGTCGTTGTCGAGCACTGGCTTCTACAAGACTCCGAAAATCTACTACGACCGCAGCCAGGCTCGCGGTCGGCCATTCTACTACTACGCCTTCGGCGCGGCCTGCGCCGAGGTGATCGTCGACACCCTGACGGGCGAGTACAAGATGCTGCGCACCGACATCCTCCACGACGTCGGCGCCTCGTTGAACCCGGCCATCGACATCGGTCAGGTCGAGGGCGGTTTCATCCAGGGCATGGGCTGGCTGACCATGGAAGAACTGGTGTGGAACGACAAAGGCAAACTGATGACCAACGGCCCGGCCAGCTACAAGATCCCGGCCGTGGCGGACATGCCGTTGGACCTGCGGGTGAAGCTGGTGGAAAACCGCAAGAACCCGGAAGACACGGTGTTCCATTCCAAGGCTGTGGGTGAGCCGCCGTTCATGCTTGGCATCGCCGTCTGGTGCGCGATCAAGGACGCCGTGGCGAGTTTGGGCGACTACCGGCATCAACCGAAAATCGACGCGCCGGCGACGCCGGAGCGGGTGTTGTGGGGCTGTGAGCAGATGCGTCAGTTGAAGGCGGTGAAGGCCGTCGAAACTGAGTCGGAAGTAGTGGTTTGATCGTTCCCACGCTCGGCGTGGGAATACAGCCCGCGACGCTCTGCGTCGCATTGTGAACAGCGGACGCGGAGCGTCCAGAGATGCATTCCCACGCCGAGCGTGGGAACGATCTTGAGAGGTGAACATGTATAACTGGATCGACGCCCTCGCCGACCTGCAAAACCGGGGTGAACCCTGTGTGTTGGTGACCATCATCGAAGAGCTCGGCTCGACGCCGCGCAATGCCGGCTCGAAGATGGTCATCAGCGCCACGCAAACGTTCGACACCATTGGTGGCGGGCATCTGGAATACAAGGCCATGCAGATCGGCCGCGAGATGCTTGCCAGCGGCCGGCAGGACACCCATCTGGAGCGCTTCAGCCTCGGCGCCAGCCTGGGCCAGTGCTGCGGCGGCGTGACCGTGCTGCTGTTCGAACCGATGGGCCAGGTGCAAGCGCAGATTGCTGTATTCGGCGCCGGACACGTCGGTCGGGCGCTGGTGCCGCTGCTCGCCAGCCTGCCCTGCCGGGTGCGCTGGATCGATTCGCGGGAAGCCGAATTCCCCGAACAGATCCCCCACGGTGTGCGCAAAATCGTCACCGAAGAACCGCTGGATGAAGTCGATGACCTGCCCGCTGGCAGCTACTGCATTGTCATGACTCACAACCACCAGCTCGACCTCGAACTCACCGCCGCGATCCTCAAGCGCAATGACTTCGCCTACTTCGGCCTGATCGGTTCGAAGACCAAACGGGTGAAGTTCGAACACCGCCTGCGTGATCGTGGTTTCGACAGCGCCGTGCTGCAACGCATGCGCTGCCCGATGGGGCTGGGCGAAGTCAAAGGCAAGTTACCTGTGGAAATCGCCATCTCCATCGCCGGCGAAATCATCGCCACCTATAACGCGAATTTCGGCCAGCACACCGCCAGCACCGGATCATCGATCGCCAAACTGCTGCCTGCTTCGCGCCGCAGCCAAGCTTCTAACTGAAGAGCTTCGAACTGAAAAGCCTCGAATTGCAAAGCTTCGAACTAATTGAGAACCCAAGCCAATGACTCGCAAAGCCTACCGCGCCGCCATTTTGCACAGCATCGCCGACCCTGCCGAAGTGGGTATCGAAGCCTCGTATGAGTATTTCGAAGACGGCCTGCTGGTGGTCGAGAACGGCCAGATCAACGCCATCGGCCACGCCAGCGAATTGCTGCCAACGCTGCCGGCCGACATCGAGATCACCCATTATCAGGACGCACTGATCACCCCCGGCTTCATCGATACCCACATTCACCTGCCGCAAACCGGCATGGTCGGCGCCTACGGCGAGCAACTGCTGGACTGGCTGAACACCTACACTTTCCCGTGCGAAAGCCAGTTCGCCGACAAGGCTCACGCTGACGAAGTGGCGGATATTTTCATCAAGGAACTGCTGCGCAACGGCACCACCACCGCCCTGGTCTTCGGCAGCGTGCATCCGCAATCGGTGAACTCGTTTTTCGAGGCTGCCGAGCAACTGGATCTGCGGATGATCGCCGGCAAGGTGATGATGGATCGCAACGCGCCGGACTACCTGACTGACACTGCCGAATCGAGCTACGTCGAAAGCAAGGCGCTGATCGAACGCTGGCACGGCAAGGGCCGCCTGCATTACGCCGTCACCCCGCGCTTCGCCCCGACCAGCACCCCGGAGCAACTGACCCTCGCCGGCCAGTTGCTCAGCGAATACCCGGATCTGTACATGCAGACCCACATCAGCGAAAACCTCAAGGAAGTCGAGTGGGTCAAGGAACTGTTCCCGGAGCGCAAGGGCTACCTGGACGTCTACGATCACTACCAACTGCTCGGCGAGCGCTCGGTGTTCGCCCACGGCGTGCACCTGTGCGACGACGAATGCGCGCGCCTGGCGCAGACCGGATCGGCGATTGCGTTCTGCCCGACCTCGAACTTCTTCCTCGGCAGCGGCTTGTTCAACCTGCCGATGGCCGAGAAGCACAAACTGAATGTCGGACTGGGCACAGACGTCGGCGGCGGCACCAGTTTCTCGCTGCTGCAAACCCTGAACGAAGCGTACAAGGTCATGCAGCTGCAAGGCGCACGGCTGAGCCCGTTCAAGTCGCTTTACCTCGCCACCCTCGGCGGTGCCCGCGCGCTGCGCCTGGAAGACAAGATCGGCACCCTGCAACCGGGCACTGACGCGGACTTCCTGGTGCTGGACTACAACGCGACGCCGCTGCTGAGCTATCGCCTGAAGCAGGCCAATAACATTGCCGAGACGTTGTTTGTGTTGATGACGCTGGGGGATGATCGGACTGTGCTGCAGACGTACGCGGCGGGGCATCTGGTGCATCAGCGTTAAGGTTTTTCGGGCATAAAAAATCCCCCGCATTCATTGATTGCGGGGGATTTTTTTTGTCGCCTGTCAGACCGCTATCGCGACTCGGCCCGATTTATAGCTTGGCAGTCGAGCGCCCCGGTTTCTTGGTCTGCAACAGATGCGAGAACACTGCATGCAAATCATCCGACGCGCTTTCTTCGTCGAGGTTGAGTTTGCTGTCGATGTGGTCCATGTGATGCATCATCAAATCCACTGCCAGCGTCGCGTCCCGCGCTTCGATGGCGTCGATCAGCTGGGTGTGTTCATCGTAGGAACAGTGGGAACGGTTGCCGCTCTCATACTGGGCGATGATCAGCGATGTCTGGGACACCAGGCTGCGCTGGAAGCTGATCAGCGGCGCGTTCTTCGCCGCCTCGGCCAGTTTCAAGTGAAACTCGCCTGACAGACGAATACCGGCACCGCGATCGCCACGGGAGAAGCTGTCGCGCTCGTCGTTGACCATCTGCCGCAAGTCGGCAATCTGCTCGGCAGTGGCGTGCTGCACCGCCAACTCAGTGATCGCCCGCTCCACCAGCCGCCGCGCCATGAACACCTGGCGAGCCTCCTCGACACTCGGGCTGGCAACGACAGCGCCGCGATTCGGACGCAGCAACACCACGCCTTCATGGGCCAGACGCGACAGCGCGCGGCGAATGATGGTGCGACTGACCCCGAAAATTTCCCCCAGCGCTTCTTCGCTCAACTTGGTGCCGGGCGCCAGACGCTGTTCGAGGATGGCCTCGAAGATATGCGCGTAGACAATATCGTCCTGGGTACCGCTGCGGCCGGCTTTGCCTGCTCGCGGTTGTTTCTTGAGGGGTTGCAACTGTTCGTTCATGGGCACTCGAGTCGGGAGAACTGCGGCGAATTGACCGTGACTGTAATACGGCACAGTGGGTCACTGGCAAGTATCGCGTAAAAAACACTGCAATTGTACACAATGGCGGGTGGCAACACGACTGTACGGCTGTTTGTCGCCTTTGCTGTATTGCAACGACCGGTTACGTTTCAGTTTAGGCTTGAACGCACAAACCTGTGGGCGGGAACTGAAGTGAAGAGACCATTGTGGCGAGGGAGCTTGCTCCCGCTCGGCGGCGAAGCCGTCGTTGATGCTGCTAACGCGCTTCATCTATCTGAGCGCATTGGATTGTTTGGGGGGCCGCTTCGCAGCCCAGCGGGAGCAAGCTCCCTCGCCACAAAAGCTCCCCGGAGTTGATTATTTCTATAAAACAAGGAACACCGCTGTCATGACCGACGCCACGCACACGCAGCTTCGTCCCCTGACCGACACGTCGCCCTCGGCCATCGTCGCCGGGTTCATCGCCATGATGACCGGTTACACCAGTTCGCTGGTGCTGATGTTCCAGGCAGGCCAAGCGGCGGGCCTGAGCAGCGGGCAGATTTCGTCGTGGATCTGGGCGATCTCCATCGGCATGGCGGTGTGCTCGATCGGCCTGTCCTTGCGCTATCGCACCCCGATTACCATTGCCTGGTCGACCCCCGGCGCGGCGTTGCTGATCACCAGCCTGGGCGGTGTCAGCTACGGCGAGGCCATCGGCGCCTACATTACTTGTGCAGTGTTGGTGACCGTGTGCGGCCTGACGGGCAGTTTCGAACGGCTGGTGAAAAAGATTCCGGCCTCGTTGGCGGCAGCGTTGCTGGCGGGGATTCTGTTCAAGATCGGCAGCGAGATTTTCGTCGCCGCCCAGCACCGCACCGCGCTGGTCCTGGGGATGTTCTTCACGTATCTGCTGGTCAAGCGCCTGTCGCCACGCTACGCCGTGCTTGCGGCACTGTTGATCGGCACCGCGCTGGCCGGTTTCATGGGGTTGCTGGATTTCAGTGGCTTTCACCTGGAAGTCGCGACGCCGGTCTGGACCACGCCGCATTTCTCCCTGGCCGCGACCATCAGCATCGGCATCCCGCTGTTCGTGGTGGCGATGACCTCGCAGAACATGCCGGGCATCGCCGTTTTGCGCGCCGACGGCTACAACGTCCCGGCCTCGCCGCTGATCACCACCACCGGCATCGCCTCGCTGCTGTTGGCACCGTTCGGCTCCCACGGCATCAACCTGGCTGCCATCAGCGCAGCGATCTGCACCGGGCCGCACGCCCATGAGGATCGCAACAAGCGTTACACGGCAGCGGTCTGGTGCGGGATTTTCTACGGGATTGCCGGGGTGTTCGGCGCAACATTGGCGGCGTTGTTTGCCGCGTTGCCTAAAGAACTGGTGCTGTCGATTGCCGCGCTGGCGCTGTTCGGCTCGATCATCAACGGTCTGAGCATTGCCATGGCGCAAGTGCAGGAACGCGAAGCGGCGCTGATTACCTTTATGGTGACGGCATCGGGGCTGACGCTGTTTTCCATCGGTTCGGCGTTCTGGGGGATTGTTGCGGGGGTGTTGACGCTGGTGATTCTGAATTGGCACAAGGCCTGAAAAAAACGGCGACCCTTGGGTCGCCGTTTTTTTAGAACATCAGGCTACCGGATTGATCGGCTTTTCCGGGTACCAGACGTCGATCAGCGGGCTGACTTCAGCGCTGGTCAATTCACTACGGCCCTTGAGCCAGGCTTCAACAGCGGCACGCTGTGCTTCGGTCACCGAGCCACGCTTCTGCAGGCAAACCAGACCGAAGTCATCGCCGCCCACATAACCCAGACCGTTGGCTTCCATGGCTTCTTTCAGGAACGCGTCGAGGAAAGCATCAATGGCTTCATCAGCCAAATCTTCTTTGAAATCCAGGTTCAGTTCGAAACCCAGCTCTTGAAATTCATCGACGCACAGTTTTTTGCGCAGACGCTGGGAACGGTTAGTCGCCATTGGAACAATCCTCATAAGTAATAACGGGCGGCACTTTAGCAGTTTAAGGCGCCGATTACCCGCCTCAGAACGGCGCGACGTCTACCGTCGGTAAAAAAATAGCGGATTAGTCGACCAAGGTGCGGCACAAGCCCTTGCACCTTGGGGCATAATGCCGACACTTTCATGACCGCTGAGGGAATTTATCACCATGCCCTCGTCTTTTTTCCCCTCGGCTGTAGGGTTTTATTTCAGATGATCAAATCTTTGCGTCCATTGCTGCTGGCCAGCCTTCTTCTGCCCCTGGCCCTCCCCGTTTCCGCCGCACCGATCAACACCGCCCTGTCGCCCAACGTTGAAAAGGCCCTCAAGGCCAGCAAATTGCCGGACAGCGCCTTGTCGCTGGTGATGATCCCGCTTAATGGCCCGGGCACCCCAACCGTTTATAACGCTGACGTTTCGGTCAACCCGGCCTCGACCATGAAACTGGTCACCACCTATGCGGCGCTGGAAATGCTTGGCCCGAACCATCAGTGGAAAACCGAGTTCTACACCGACGGCACCCTCAGCGGTGGCATCCTCAACGGTAACCTCTACCTCAAGGGTGGCGGCGATCCGAAGCTGAACATGGAAAAACTCTGGCTGCTGATGCGCGACTTGCGCGCCAATGGCGTGACCCAGGTCACCGGTGACCTGGTGCTGGACCGCGGCTTCTTCGTGCAGCCGCAACTGCCCGAGTTCAACGACGACGGCAATGACGAGAACAAACCGTTCCTGGTCAAGCCCGACGCACTGCTGGTCAACCTCAAGGCCCTGCGCTTCGTGGCCCGCAACGATTCGGGCAAGGTCCTGGTGTCGGTCGAGCCGCCGATTGCCAGCATCCGCATCGACAATCAGGTCAAGGCGCTCAACTCCAAGCAATGCACCGGGGGCGTGCGCTACAACCCGGTGACCCAGGCGGATGGCAGCGTCACCGTGACCGTCGGCGGCCAGCTGGGCGAAGGTTGCAGCTCCCAGACCTACCTGTCGCTACTCGACCACGCGACCTACACCGCCGGCGCCGTGCGCGCGATCTGGAAGGAACTGGGCGGCAGCATCCAGGGCCAGGATCGTCTGGCACCGACGCCGAGCAGCGCCAAGGTGCTGGCCCGGGCCTACTCGCCAGACCTGGCGGAAATCATTCGCGACATCAACAAATACAGTAACAACACTATGGCTCAGCAGTTGTTCCTGAGCCTGGGCCAGAAGTTCCGCACCGACGCCGACAGTGATGACGCCAAAGCGGCCCAGCGCGTGGTGCGTCAGTGGCTGGCGCAGAAAGGCATCACCGCACCGCACCTGGTGATGGAGAACGGCTCCGGCCTGTCCCGCGCCGAACGGGTAAGCGCGCGTGAAATGGCCGCGATGCTGCAAGCCGCCTGGCGCAGCCCGTACGCCGCCGAGTTCATCAGCTCGATGCCGATTGCCGGCACCGACGGCACCATGCGCAAACGCCTGAAGCGCACGGCCATGACCGGTGAAGCCCACGTCAAGACCGGCACCCTGAACACTGTGCGTGCCATCTCCGGCTTCAGCCGCGATGTCAATGGCAATACCTGGGCGGTGGTGGCGATCCTTAACGACAAGGCTCCGTTTGGCGCGTCTTCGGTGCTGGATCAGGTGCTGCTGGACCTGTATCGCCAGCCGAAACTGCCGACCACGGCATCGGTGTTGTAACCGGATCCATAGAACACCTCAGATCCAATGTCGGAGATTCTATGTTGCAGGGCAACCCTGCAACATAGAATCTCCAACAGGGTCTGTATGCAGACCTAGCTCATCTGCCCTTCAACCCGATCCCTTCCCGCCTGCTTCGCCGCGTAAACCCCCGAATCCGCCCGCAACAGCAACGCATCCGCGCCTTCCCCGACCCGCCAGCTGGCAATCCCGAAACTCGCGGTAACGATCCCCACCTCGTCGATCGGCGAACTGCGCAACCCTTGCCATAGTTCCAAGGCCAGCACATGAGCCTGCTCGCCGTCGATGTCCGGACAGAGCACCATGAACTCTTCGCCCCCCAGGCGACAGAACACATCGGTGCGCCGCAGGCGACGGCCAATACGCTCACACACCGCCTGCAATACCCGATCGCCCACGGCATGGCCGTGCTGGTCATTGATGCGTTTGAAGTGGTCGATGTCGAGCATGATCACCGACAACTCGCCACCGCCGCGCTCGACCCGGGCCATTTCGGTGGTCAGGCGCTCCTGGAAGTAGCGGCGGTTATAGATCCCGGTCAATGAGTCGGTCACCGACAGTGCGCGCAACTCCTCTTCCACCCGCTTGAGGTCGGAAATGTCCGAAATGTAGCCATGCCACAGCACACCGCCACCGGGCAGTTCCTCCGGCGTTGCTTCGCCGCGGACCCAGCGCAGGCCACGCTCGGGCAATTGCACGCGATACTCTTCGCGCCAGGGGCTGAGGTTGTCCGCCGACACCTGGATCGACGCGCGGACCCGGCGCGAGTCCTGAGGATGAATCCGCGAGAACACCGCTTCGGCATTGCTCAGCAGTACCTCCAATTCGAGTTCGTAGATCTCGCGCATCCCGTCGCTGGCGTAGATAATGCTGAAGCGCCCATCGAACTCCATCTTGAACTGGTAAATCCCGCCGGGCACATGGGCACTGAGCTTCTTCAACAACAGGTCCCGCGCCGCCAGAGCCTCGTGGACGCGCTTGCGCTCGGTGATGTCGATGCAAATCGCCAAGTACCCGACCCACAAGCCTTGTTCGTCGAGGACCGGAGTCGCCAGCATGTTCACCGTCAAATGGCTGCCATCGCGGCGCACCAGCGTCCACTCCCGGGCTTCATGACCGCCCTCTTCCCCGCCTTCGACCAACATGGCCTGACAGGTCGGAATCGGCTTGCCATAGCGCGCGCTCAACTCCGCCGACCGCGCCTCGAGCTCCCGGGGCAGGTGCAGGTTTTCCAGGGTCATGTGGCCCACGGCCTGCGCACTGGAGTAACCGAGCATGTGCTCGGCACCGGCATTGAAAGTGCTGACGATCCCCCGCAGGTCGGTGGCGATGATCGCCACCTGAGTCGCAGCATCCAGCACGCCGCGCAATTGGCCATGCGTGCCGCGCAGCTCTTGCTCACGGGCGTGCAGTTCCTCGGTCCGTTGCTCGACCATTTTCAGCGCCCGTTGCCGCTGGCTGACCAACACATAGAGAAACACACTGAGCAACAAGCTGAGTAAACCACCCAGCACCACCTGGCTGGTCACTGAAGAATGGTTGGCTTGCAGGAACGCAGCACTGGGGCGCATATCCACTTGATAATCGTGGTCGGCCAGGCGCAGCAAGCGCGTGGAGGATAAGTCACTGGCCCCCGCCGGGTTGGTCGACTCGTACAGCACTTCGTGTTGGTCATCGGTGGACAAGTCGAGAATGCGCACCGAGAGAGAATCATGATTCTCTTCCGGCAGCCCGTCCGCCAGCAGCTGGCGCATGCTGATCACCGCCATCACATACCCGGCGGGCGTGGTGCCCGGCAGCTGCTGACGGCTGACCGGTGCCACCAGCAACACACCCCGTGAATAGGCAGGCTCAATGCCTACCAGATGCAATGGTTGCGAGACAACCATGCGGCCAGTTCGATCGGCACGCTCCAGGGTCGAACGGCGCAGGGGCTGGGCCAGCAGGTCGTAACCCAGCGGCGTGGGCAGTCGGCTCTGGGTTTGGGTATAGAGCACCGGCACGTACTCGTCCCGTTCCGCAGCCGGTTGCAACTGGCCGTCGGCGGTGAGTTCGCGAAAGGTGAAATTGCTCAAGCCTTCGTCATGCACGAAGCGTTCAAGCAAGGGGCGTTCGGCGCGGGAAACCCGTGGTGCCCAGGAATAGGCTTGGGTGCGCCGCAAAAGAGGTTTGGCGTAACCGTCGAATTCCTCGCGGGACACCGACTCGGAATTGGCGAAGAACCGGCGCAGGCCATCAAGGCGCTGCTCCTGATCCTCGAAACGTTCTACGATACGGCTGTAGCGTTCACTGGCGAGCAGTTGGAAACGTTGCCGCATTTGCTGATGAAACTGATTGAGCGTGGCCCAGGCCAGCAACCCCGTAAGAATCCCGCCGACGAGCAATACCAGCAGCGCGACCAGCCAGGCCGAGACATCTTCGCTGATAAAACCCAGGATCTTGGGGCGCACGGCGTGTAACGACATAAACGCAACTCATAACGCCAGGTGCCGGAAAGCCCATTGGCCATGAGTTGAGTTATAGCTATTAGCCACTAATTTGACCAGCACTGAAAGAACCAAAGAGCCTTTAAAAATCAAGGCTCTGTGGATCCAATCAGGCTCAAGTGTCAGCGAGCAGTGATCTTCCAGGCACGGTGGATCTTGCCATTACGGGCGAAATCCGGATCGATGGTCTGGGCCGTGATTTCTTCAACGGCATAACGCTCGGTGAGGTTTTCCTCGAGCTGGAACTTGCGGAAGTTGTTGGAGAAGTACAACACCCCACCCGGTGCCAGTCGCGCCATGGCCAGATCGATCAACTGCACCTGGTCACGCTGCACGTCGAAGATCCCTTCCATGCGCTTGGAGTTGGAGAAGGTCGGCGGGTCGATGAAGATCAGGTCGTATTCGTCACGGCAGGCGTCGAGCCAGGCCATCACGTCGCCCTGCTCCAGACGGTTCTTGTCGGAGAAACCGTTCAGCGACAGATTGCGCCGCGCCCAGTCCAGGTAGGTTTTCGACAGGTCGACGCTGGTGGTGCTGCGCGCACCGCCCTTGGCCGCATGCACACTGGCCGTCGCGGTGTAGCAATACAGGTTGAGGAAGCGTTTGCCGGCCGCCTCTTTCTGAATCCGCATGCGCATCGGCCGGTGGTCGAGGAACAACCCGGTGTCGAGGTAGTCGGTGAGGTTCACCAGCAGCTTCACGCCGCCTTCGTTGACCTCGTTGAACTTGCCCTGGGCGCTCTGGCGTTCGTACTGCTTGGTGCCGCTCTGACGTTCGCGACGCTTGACCACCACGCGGCTCTTGTCGATGTTCAACGCCTGCGGGATTGCCGCGAGGGCATCGAACATCCGCGCCGAGGCTTTTTCCGGATCGATGGATTTCGGCGCGGCGTATTCCTGAACGTGGACCCAGTCGTGATACAGGTCGATGGCCATGGAATATTCCGGCATGTCGGCATCGTAGACGCGGTAGCAGTCGATGCCTTCACGCTTGACCCACTTGCCCAGCGCCTTGACGTTCTTTTGCAGACGATTGGCAAACATCTGCCCACCTTCGCTCAGGCGCGGCTGTTCGATCACCGGGGCGGGTGCCGGAGCCGGTTTGATCGGATTGCCGTTCTTGTTGTACTTGCGCTCTTGCGGCTCACTCGGTGCTTCATCGTAGGCCGCCTGTTCACGCTCGGCCTGACGCTGTTCCGGGGTGCGACGCTCGCCGGTGACGAACTGGTCTGGCGTGACCTTGATCAACAGCAATTTGCACGGCAACGCGCCGTTCCAGAACGAATACTGTTTGTGGCTGCGGATGCCCATGCGCTTGCCCAGGTCCGGAGCGCCGGTGAACACCGCCGCCTCCCAGTTCAAGCACGCCTGACGCAGACGCTCGCCGAGGTTCTGGTAGAGGTAGAGCAGGCTCGCCTCATCGCCCAGACGCTCGCCGTACGGAGGGTTGCAGATCACCAGGCCTTTCTGGTTCTGGTCCGGGCGCGGCTCGAACGTTGCCACTTCGCCCTGGTAAATCTTGATCCACTCGCTCAGGCCGGCACGTTCGACGTTGTTGCGGCCCGGTTGAATCAGGCGTGGGTCGGCTTCGTAACCGCGAATCCACAGCGGTGGCTTGGCCAGGCCGGCCGCAGCGCGTTCAGTGGCTTCTTCGTGGAGTTTTTTCCACAGCGCCGGCACGTGACCGAGCCAGGCGGTGAAGCCCCACTGCTCGCGGCGCAGGTTCGGCGCCATATCGGCGGCGATCATGGCGGCTTCCACCAGGAACGTGCCGACACCGCACATCGGGTCAGCCAGCGCGCCACCATCGGCGGCAATGCGCGGCCAGCCGGAACGGATCAGAATCGCTGCCGCGAGGTTTTCCTTCAGCGGCGCCGCGCCTTGCTGCAAGCGATAACCGCGCTGGTGCAGGCTGTGCCCGGACAGGTCGAGGGACAGGATGGCTTCGCCACGGTCCAGACGCAGGTGAACGCGCAGGTCGGGGTTGAGCTTGTCGATGGACGGGCGATCGCCTTGCGGGGTGCGCAGTTTGTCGACGATGGCATCCTTGACCTTCAAGGCGCCAAAGTGCGTGTTGTCGATGCCAGAGCCGTGACCGCTGAATTCGACGGCCAGGGTGCCGTCGTTGAGCATGTGGTCTTGCCAATCGATATCCAGCACGCCGTGATAGAGATCTTCGGCGTCCTTCATCGGGAAGCGCTTGAGCACCAACAGCACCCGGTTCGCCAGACGCGACCACAGGCACAGGCGATAAGCGGTTTCCATGGTGGCCATGCCGCGCACAGCCGAGGTGTGCTCGCGTGCTTCCTCAAGGCCAAGCCCGACGGCTTCCTCGATGAGCAGACCTTCAAGGCCTTTGGGGCAAGTGAGGAAGAGTTCGAAACGATCGGACATGGTAATTCCAGAGCCTTTAGCTAAGTGAACCGGCAACGCGTTGCCGATCCGGTTTTCAATCAGGCGTTTTTCTAACAGAACGCCCGCGTGGCACGAAGGTGTGCCGTCCCACCCTGACTGCTCGGGTTAAAAGAGCTTAGATGCCAGGGCAGATAAAAAAGTTGATGAAACAAAATGTCATAAGTCGACCCTTCGTCGAATAATACCCAAGAGCAACGGGTGTCATTCTCGTTAAGGCGCAACCCCCAGCATCCCAGCGAAGGGCCGATCATACCGGGCTTTGGCCAATCAACACGGCACAAATATCGTGTTACTTATGGCCATACCATCTTTATGGTTACGTTCTTATGACAAAACGGTCATTCCCTCGATGTGACGCATTGGTTAGAACTCCACTCAGGTTGACGTCGCAACGGCGTCAACACCTTGGCTCGCGACGCCGGCAGCGAGCCACCAACGGCAGAATTTTTCTGCCTGACCTCGATTGAGGTCGACGCGATACATACAGTCAACAAGTGAGGGAAACACCCTATGAGAAGACTTAAGCGTGATCCGTTGGAAAGAGCATTTTTGCGCGGATATCAATATGGCGTTGGTGGTAAATCCCGTGAGCTTTGCCCTTTTACTCTACCGTCGGTACGCCAAGCCTGGATCAATGGCTGGCGAGAAGGACGCGGCGACAATTGGGACGGTATGACCGGCACTGCGGGAATCCACAGACTCAACGAACTTCACGCCGTCGGCTAATACAGGGCACACACTCCGACACGACAATCTGATTACGCTACGACTTAACCACGCACGTCCTATCCGGACGGCGGGCTTCGGCCCAGGGGCTCCTTCGGGGAGCCCTTTTTTATGCCTGCTCCAAATTCAGCGAAGAAACCATTGTGGCGAGGGGGCTTGCCCCCGTTGGGCTGCGAAGCGGCCCCAAAACCAGGCAACGCGGTGAATCAGAGAGAACACGGACACAGGGTTTACGACTGCTTCGCAGCCGAACGGGGGCAAGCCCCTTCGCCACAAAAGCCCTCAGCACAAGGCCCCTACACTGCCTTCAGCGCAGCGCGGCGATGGCATCTACCGATTCACGAATCAGTGCCGGGCCCTTATAGATAAAGCCCGAATAGATCTGCACCAGGCTCGCACCCGCGGCGATTTTCTCAGCCGCGTGCTTGCCTTCGGTGATACCGCCCACGGCGATGATCGGCAAGCGACCGGCCAGTTCCGCCGCCAGCACCTTCACGGTGTGGGTGCTCTTGTCGCGAACCGGGGCGCCGGACAATCCGCCCGCCTCGTCACCGTGCTCCAGGCCTTCGACGCCGACGCGGCTCAGGGTGGTGTTGGTGGCGATCACCGCATCCATCCCGGTTTCGATCAACGCCTGGGCGACTTGAGCGGTTTCTTCATCGCTCATGTCCGGCGCGATCTTGATCGCCAGCGGCACATGTTTGCCGTGGCGCAGGGCCAATTCCGCCCGGCGCGTGGCCAGGTCGGCGAGCAATTGCTTGAGCGAATCGCCGAATTGCAGGCTGCGCAGGCCCGGTGTGTTCGGCGAGCTGACATTGACCGTCACGTAGCTGGCGTGTGCGTAGACCTTGTCCAGGCAGATCAGGTAGTCGTCAACCGCACGTTCAACCGGCGTATCAAAGTTCTTGCCGATATTGATGCCCAGCACGCCCTTGTACTTGGCCGCCGCCACGCGAGCGAGCAAGTGATCGACGCCGAGGTTGTTGAAACCCATGCGGTTGATGATCGCCTCGGCTTGGGGCAAGCGGAAAATCCGTGGTTTCGGATTACCCGGTTGCGGACGCGGGGTAATGGTACCGATTTCGACGAAACCGAAACCCAGTTGGGCAAACCCGTCGATCGCCGCGCCGTTCTTGTCCAGACCGGCCGCCAGACCCACCGGGTTCGGGAATTCCAGGCCCATGACCGTCACCGGCATTTTCGCCGGTGCCTTGCACAGCAAGCCGTTGAGGCCCAAACGCCCGCCCGCGCCGATCAGGTCCAGGGACAGATCGTGGGAGGTTTCCGGGGAAAGTTTGAACAGCAGCTGACGGGCCAGGGTGTACATGGGCAGGCTTGACTCGGGTGGCGATGAGAGGCGGCGATTATAGCCGCGCATCGAGTCCACAGGCGAGGCGCACGACAAAATCAGCCAGCGATGGCATATGCCTTGCACCAACATGATCATCAGCACTCATGCCAACGACGGAATGAGTGGAAGGACAATGGCGTCGTCACCGGCTCTGCTCGCGCAGAGGCCATGGGACGACGTTTTTTTTGGAAGGTGCAAATCGATGAATGAACCATCAGCCGGCCCACTGGCCTGGGTCAACGGCAGCGATGCCCCGGAAAAAACCGAAATCAACCTTGGCTTCATGGCTCTGAGCGACTGCGCCTCAGTGGTGGTCGCCGCCACCCAGGGCTTCGCCCAGCCTTACGGTCTGACCCTGAACCTCAAGCGCCAGTCGTCCTGGGCCAACCTGCGGGACAAACTGGTCAGCGGCGAACTCGACGCCGCTCACAGCCTGTACGGCCTGATTTACGCCGTGCATCTGGGCATCGGCGGCGTAGCCTCCACCGACATGGCCGTGCTCATGGGCCTGAACCAGAACGGCCAGAGCATCAACCTCTCCCACGGCTTGCAGGCCCTGGGCGTGACCAGTCCTGAAGCACTGGACCATCACGTGCACCAAAGTCGCCCAAAACTGACCTTCGCCCAGACATTTCCCACAGGCACCCACGCCATGTGGCTGTATTACTGGCTGGCGAGCCAGGGCATTCATCCGTTGCAGGATGTCGACAGCGTGGTGGTGCCGCCGCCACAAATGGTCGCGCACCTGCAAGCCGGGCGCATCGACGGGTTCTGTGTCGGCGAACCGTGGGCTGCCAGTGCGGTGCGACAGAATCTCGGTTTCACCATGGCCACCACTCAGACCATCTGGCCCGACCACCCGGAAAAAGTCCTCGGCTGCACCCGCGCCTTCGTCGATCAATACCCCAATACCGCCCGGGCCCTGGTGATGGCGATCCTCGAGGCCAGCCGCTTCATTGAAGCCAGCCGCGAAAATCGCCGCAGCACCGCACAACTGTTGAGCGCACCCGAATACCTGGATGCCCCGCTCGATTGCATCGAACCGCGCTTGCTCGGTGACTATACCGACGGCCTGGGCAATCACTGGCAAGACCCACACGCGATGCGTTTCCACAGTGGCGGCGAGGTCAATCTGCCGTATTTGTCCGACGGCATGTGGTTCATGACCCAGTTCCGTCGCTGGGGCTTATTGCGTGACGACCCGGATTACCTCGGCGTAGCCCGTGAGGTTCAGCAACTAGACTTATACCGAGAGGCCGCCACCGCTGTCGGCGTGCCCGCCCAGGTTCAGGAAATGCGCAGCAGTCAACTGATCGACGGCAAAGTCTGGGACGGTTCGGACCCGGCCGGCTATGCCCGCAGCTTCACGCTGCACGCCATGAGCGACAGCGCCCCCCTTCTCGCCAGCCGCTGACAGGAGCCTGCGAATATGTTGCGTATCCTGCTGATCAATGACACCGCGAAAAAAGTCGGGCGTCTGAAAGCGGCCCTGACCGAAGCCGGGTTCGAAGTCATCGACGAGTCCGGCCTGACCATTGACCTGCCCGCGCGCGTCGAAACGGTGCGTCCGGACGTGATTCTGATCGATACCGAGTCACCGAGCCGCGATGTGATGGAACAAGTGGTGCTGGTTACTCGCGACCAACCACGGCCAATCGTGATGTTCACCGACGAGCACGATCCCGGCGTGATGCGCCAGGCGATCAAGTCCGGCGTCAGTGCCTACATCGTCGAAGGCATTCACGCACAACGCTTGCAGCCGATTCTCGACGTGGCCATGGCTCGCTTTGAAAGCGATCAGGCCCTGCGCGCGCAACTGCACGCCCGCGACCAGCAACTGGCCGAGCGCAAGCGCATCGAGCTGGCCAAGGGGCTGCTGATGAAGATGAAGGACTGCAATGAAGAAGAGGCCTACACCCTGATGCGCCGCCAGGCCATGAGCCGCCAGCAGAAGCTGATACAGGTGGCGGAGCAAATCATTGCCATGAGTGAGTTGCTTGGCTGAAGGACGCTATCGCGGGCAAGCCTCGATCTCACGTGTTGGCACAGATCTCGCTAAGTAATCCCTGCAAGGTAACCAACGGCGGTTGCCCCACCTACGACAAAGACGTCGCTCACCTCATTCGCCCCCTTTTGCGAAGCAGGTAGCGGCGTTTTTCCGTTTTGGCCCCAGAGACCGGGGCTGGTGGTGCGGCCGTTGCGGCGCCCCACCTGCAAGCTCATGACTCCTTCTTGATACGCCTGACAGCTGAGGTGCGCGATGAATTCAAGCTTCTGGAAATCCGGCCATACCCCGACACTGTTCGCAGCCTTCCTCTATTTCGATCTGAGCTTCATGGTCTGGTACCTGCTCGGCCCCCTGGCGGTGCAGATCGCCGCTGACCTGCACCTGACCACCCAACAGCGCGGGCTGGTGGTGGCCACGCCGATTCTGGCCGGTGCCGTACTGCGCTTTGCGATGGGCCTGCTGGCTGATCGCCTGTCGCCAAAAACCGCCGGGATCATCGGCCAGATAATCGTCATCAGCGCCCTGCTCGTTGCCTGGAAAGTCGGCATCCACAGTTACGAGCAGGCGCTGTTGCTGGGCCTGTTCCTCGGCATGGCCGGTGCGTCCTTCGCCGTCGCCCTGCCGCTGGCCTCGCAATGGTATCCGCCGCAGCACCAAGGCAAAGCCATGGGCATCGCCGGTGCCGGTAACTCGGGCACCGTGCTGGCCGCCCTGATCGCCCCGGTGCTGGCTGCCGCGTATGGCTGGAGCAACGTGTTCGGCTTCGCCCTGATCCCGTTGATCCTGACCCTGATCGTCTTCGCCTGGCTGGCCAAGAACGCCCCTGAGCGGCCGAAAGCCAAGTCCATGGCCGACTACCTCAAGGCCCTGGGTGACCGCGACAGCTGGTGGTTCATGTTTTTCTACAGCGTGACCTTCGGCGGCTTCATCGGCCTGGCCAGCGCCCTGCCCGGCTACTTCAATGACCAATACGGCCTGAGCCCGGTCACTGCCGGTTACTACACCGCTGCTTGCGTGTTCGGTGGCAGCCTGATGCGTCCGCTGGGCGGCGCGCTGGCGGATCGCTTCGGCGGGATTCGCACCCTGTTGGCGATGTACACCGTGGCAGCGATCTGCATTGCGACCGTGGGTTTCAATCTGCCGAGTTCCTACGCAGCGTTGGCCCTTTTCGTCTGCACTATGCTCGGTTTAGGTGCAGGTAACGGTGCCGTATTCCAGTTGGTCCCACAGCGTTTTCGTCGGGAGATCGGTGTGATGACCGGTTTGATCGGCATGGCCGGCGGCATCGGTGGCTTCGCACTGGCGGCCGGCATGGGCGCGATCAAGCAAAGTACCGGCAGCTATCAAATGGCCTTGTGGTTGTTCGCCAGCCTCGGCGTACTCGCCTGGTTCGGTCTGCACGGGGTGAAACGTCGCTGGAGAACCACTTGGGGTTCGGCAGCCGTCACCGCGGCTCGCGTGTGAGGATTGAATGAGCCTGCAACTGAGTTTTGCCGAAGCCAGCGCCATCGGGCCTCGCGAGGAGAACCAGGACGCTCTGCGCCTGGTCACTCCGGCCCCCGCACTGGCGGCGAGCAAGGGTTACCTGTTCGCCATCGCCGACGGCGTCAGCCAATGCGCCGATGGCGGTCTCGCGGCCCGTTCGACCTTGCAGGCGTTGGCGCTGGATTATTACGCCACACCGGAAACCTGGGGTGTCGCCCAGGCACTCGATCGCCTGCTGCTGGCGCAAAACCGCTGGCTGCAGGCCAACGGCGGCGGGCAACCGCTGCTGACCACGGTCAGTGCCCTGGTGATGCGCGGCAGGCGTTTCACCCTGGCGCATGTCGGCGATTGCCGGGTTTACCGCTGGCACGCCGACACCTTGCAACGGGTGAGCGAGGATCACGTCTGGGACCAGCCGGGCATGCAGCATGTGCTCAAGCGGGCCCTGGGGCTGGATCAACATCTGGTGCTGGACTTTCTGGATGGCGAACTGCGCCTGAACGAGAGTTTCGTGCTGCTCAGCGACGGCATCTGGGCCGTGCTGGGCGACACCGCCATCGCGGCGATTCTGCGCGATCAACCTGACCTCAACAGTGCCGCGCAGACCCTGGTCAGCGCCGCGCACCTGGCCGGCAGCCAGGACAATGCCAGCGCCCTGCTGGTGCGGGTCGATGCCCTTGGCGAAACCAGCATTGGCGATGCACTGATTCACCTGCAGCAATGGCCTCTGCCGCCTGCACTGAAACCGGGCCAGACCTTCGAAGGCTGGCAGGTCGAAGGGATCCTCGGCCAGAGCCAGCAATCGCTGCTCTACCGGGTGCGCGATGCACAACAACAGCGCTGGCTACTGAAAACCTTGCCCGGCGCTCTGCGTGACGATCACCAGGCCGGGCAGGCATTGTTGTCGGAGGAATGGTTTCTCAAGCGTGTAGCCGGTCGGCATTTCCCTGAAGTCCATGCCGCCAGTCAGCGTCAGCATTTGTATTACGTGATGCGTGAGTATTCCGGGTCGACCCTGGCTGAGTTGCATGAGCGCGTCACAACGCTGCCACTGGCGCAATGGCAGGACCTGGCCGAACGCTTGCTGCGGGCTGTCGGCATCCTGCATCGACGGCAGATTTTGCACCGCGATATCAAACCGGAGAACCTGCTGCTGGGGGACGACGGCGAGTTGCGCCTGCTGGATTTCGGCCTCGCCTACTGTCCAGGGCTGTCCGAAGATCAAGCCTTCGCCCTGCCTGGAACGCCCAGCTATATCGCGCCGGAAGCGTTTCGCGGCGACCTGCCGACACCACAACAGGATCTGTATGCCGTCGGCGTGACCTTGTACTACCTGCTCACCGGGCATTATCCCTACGGCGAAATCGAAGCGTTCCAGCGCCCACGGTTTGGCGTGCCTGTCAGCGCCAGTCGCTACCGGCCCGACCTGCCGGAATGGATCGCGCAAAGTCTGGAGCGCGCGGTGGCGGTAGCCCCGGATCAGCGCTTTGAAACGGCCGAAGAATGGTTGTTGCTGCTGGAACAGGGAGAACGACGCAGTTTGAGCGTGCGACCCAGACCGTTGCTGGAGCGCGAGCCGTTGAAGGTTTGGCGGACGTTGGCACTGGTGTCGTTGCTGGTGAATCTGGTGCTGCTGTTTTTGTTGTTTCATGGCTAACACCCATTCTTTGTAGCATCTACAGGGACCGCGCCAATTGCGGGCAACATGCATTGTTTCGGTGCACAAACATCCCAATCAAATACCGAGACCGCGACCAACCCCAGCAAATTCTGGCGTCTGAAGAACTTGGCACAACCACTGCATTACCTTTCCCAACAGACATAAAGCCCGGCCTTCAACGTAGAAGGCTGCGCTGCCCGAGAGAACGGGACAAGGACAAAGGCGTCCTCGCTAGTTAGCTAGCGGGACGCCTTTTTTTGTTTGCGCAAAATTTTGTCGAGCAAGGCCTGAATGCCCTGATGAGGCAGGCCCGAGCTCCCCGGAGAACCTGATGAAAAAACTAAAACTGGTGATGATCGGCAACGGCATGGCCGGGGTTCGTACCCTGGAAGAACTGCTCAAGCTGAGTAATGAGCTGTACGACATCACGGTCTTCGGCGCCGAACCGCATACCAACTACAACCGCATCCTGCTGTCCCCCGTACTGGCTGGCGAACAGACGTTCGAAGAGATCGTGCTCAACGATCTGGACTGGTACCTGGAAAACAACATCAAGCTGCTGCTCAACCGCAAAGTGGTGGAGATCGACCGGGTCAAACGCCGGGTCATCGCCGAAGACGGCACTGAGGCTGAATACGACCGCCTGCTGATTGCCACCGGCTCGACCCCGTTCATCCTGCCAATCCCCGGCAATACCTTGCAGGGCGTGATCGGCTACCGCGACATTGCCGACACCCAAGTGATGATCGACACCGCCAAGACCCACAAGCACGCCGTGGTCATCGGTGGCGGCCTGCTGGGCCTTGAAGCCGCCAATGGCCTGATGCTGCGGGGCATGCACGTCACCGTGGTGCACATCGGCGAATGGCTGCTGGAGCGCCAACTGGACAAAACCAGCGGCCAACTCCTGCAAACCGCCCTGGAAGCCCGCGGCCTGCATTTCCGCCTGTGCGAACAGACCCAGGCCCTGCACGACGCAGGCAATGGCCGGGTCGGCTCGGTGCAGTTCAAGAACGGCGACATCATCCCCGCCGATCTGGTGGTGATGGCCGCCGGCATTCGCCCCAACACCGAACTGACGGAAAAAGCCGGCATCCCTTGCAGCCGCGGGATTCTGGTCAACGACACAATGCAAACCTACGACCCTCGGGTGTACGCCATCGGTGAATGCGCCAGCCACCGCGGCACCGCCTACGGCCTGGTCGCACCGCTGTTCGAACAAGCCAAGGTGTGCGCCAACCACCTCGCCCAACTGGGCTTCGCCACTTACAAGGGCTCGGTGACGTCGACCAAATTGAAAGTCACCGGCATCGACCTGTTCTCCGCCGGCGACTTCATGGGCGGCGAAGGCACCGAGACCATCACCCTCTCCGACCCGATCGGCGGGGTGTACAAAAAACTGGTGATCAAGGATGACGTGCTGGTCGGCGCCTGCCTGTACGGCGATACGGCAGACGGCGGCTGGTATTTCCGGCAGATCCGTGAGAACCATGCCATCGGCGAGATCCGCGATCACCTGATGTTTGGCGAAAATGCTTTAGGCGATGTAGGACATCAAGGCCAGGACAAAGCCATGAGCATGGCCGACACCGCCGAAGTCTGCGGCTGTAACGGCGTGTGCAAAGGCACCATCGTCAAAGCCATTCAGGAACACGGGCTGTTCAGCGTCGACGACGTGAAGAAACACACCAAGGCCGCCAGCTCCTGCGGCTCTTGTGCCGGCCTCGTCGAACAGATCCTGATCAACACCGTGGGCGGTGCGGCAGACGTCAAACCGAAAAGCGAAAAAGCCATCTGCGGGTGCAGCGACCTCAACCACGGGCAAATCCGCCAGGCCATCCGCGACCAGCATCTGCTGACCATCGCCGGCACCATGAGCTACCTGAACTGGCGCACGCCGAACGGCTGCGCCACCTGCCGCCCGGCGCTCAACTACTACCTGATTTCCACCTGGCCCGGCGAAGCCAAGGACGATCCGCAATCGCGCCTGATCAACGAACGCGCCCACGCCAACATTCAGAAAGACGGCACTTACTCTGTCGTCCCGCGGATGTGGGGCGGTGTGACCAATCCTTCAGAACTGCGGCGCATCGCCGACGTGGCCGACAAGTACAACGTGCCGATGGTCAAGGTCACCGGCGGCCAACGCATCGACTTGCTGGGGATCAAAAAGCAAGACTTGCCGGGCGTCTGGAAAGACCTGGACATGCCGTCCGGCCACGCCTACGGCAAATCCATCCGCACCGTGAAAACCTGTGTCGGCAGTGAGTTCTGCCGCTTCGGCACCCAGAATTCCACGCAACTGGGCATCGAGCTCGAACATGACCTGTTCAACATGTGGTCGCCACACAAAGTGAAACTGGCTGTCTCCGGTTGCCCACGCAACTGCTCGGAAGCGGGGATCAAGGACGTCGGAATTATCGGCGTGGATTCCGGCTGGGAGATGTACATCGGTGGCAACGGCGGGATCAAGACCGAAGTCGCTGAATTCTTCGTCAAGTTGAAAACCGCTGAAGAGGTGCGCGAATACAACGGCGCTTTCCTGCAGCTGTACCGTGAAGAAGCCTTCTACCTCGAGCGCACCGTGCATTACCTGCAACGGGTCGGCATGGAACACATCAAGAAAGCCGTGCTGGAAGACCCGGTACGGCGCAAGGCACTCAACGAACGCCTGCAATTCTCCCTGTCGTTCGAACAGGACCCGTGGAAAGAACGCCTCGAGCAACCACTGCTGAAAAAAGAATTCGAAGTCATTCCCGTGAAGAACCTGGAGGTGTCGGTATGAACTGGCTGGATATCTGCGCACTGGAAGAGATCAACACCCTTGGCTCGCGGATCGTCGCCGGCCCGAAAGGCGACATTGCGATTTTTCGTACGAGCGACGATGAGGTTTTCGCCCTCGACGACCGCTGCCCGCACAAGGGCGGACCGCTGTCCCAGGGTTTGATCTACGGCAAACGGGTCGCCTGCCCGCTGCACAACTGGCAGATCGACCTGGAAACCGGTGAAGCCCAGGCTCCCGATATCGGCTGCGCCCACCATCATTCGGCACGGGTCGAAAATGGCCGGGTGCTGCTGGCTCTGCGGGAAGCAAGCTGATGGACCGCCAAATCACCGCCTCCACCTGCTGCTACTGCGGGGTCGGCTGCGGCGTGCTGATCGAGCACGACGGCGAGCGCATTCTCGGCGTCAGCGGCGATCCGGCGCACCCGGCCAACTTCGGCAAATTGTGCAGTAAAGGTTCGACCTTGCATCTGACCGGCGACCTGACGGCGCGGGCCTTGTACCCGCAACTGCGCCTGGGCAAAGGACTGGCTCGCAGCCGCACAGATTGGGACAGCGCCCTCGATCACGCCGCCAGTGTCTTCGCCAAGACCATCGCCGAACACGGCCCGGACAGCGTCGCGTTCTATATCTCCGGGCAATTGCTGACCGAGGATTACTACGCCTTCAACAAACTGGCGCGGGCGCTGGTGGGCACCAACAACATCGACAGCAATTCACGGCTGTGCATGTCTTCAGCGGTGGTCGGCTACAAGCGCAGCCTCGGCGCCGATGCTCCGCCCTGCAACTACGAAGACCTGGAACTGAGCGACTGCGTGATGATCGTCGGCAGCAACATGGCCTACGCCCACCCGATCCTGTTTCGTCGCCTGGAAGAAGCCAAATCCCATCGTCCGCAGATGAAAGTCATCGTCATCGACCCACGGCGCACTGACACCTGCGATCTGGCTGACCTGCACCTGGCGATTCTGCCCGGTACCGATGTCGCGTTGTTCCATGGGATTTTGCACTTGCTGCTGTGGGAAGACTGGATCGACCGCGACTTCATCAAGGCCCACACCGAAGGCCTGGCCGAGCTGAAAAAGCTGGTGCGCGACTACACCCCGACAATGGTTTCGCAACTCTGTGGCATCAGCGTCGAGCAACTGCACCAATGCGCGGAATGGGTCGGCACGTCACCGAGCTTTCTGTCGCTGTGGTGCATGGGGCTGAATCAGTCCACCGCCGGCAGCGCGAAGAACAGCGCGCTGATCAACCTGCACTTGGCTACCGGGCAAATCGGCCGGCCCGGTGCAGGACCTTTCTCGCTGACCGGTCAGCCCAATGCCATGGGCGGCCGGGAAACCGGCAGCTTGTCGAATCTGCTGCCAGGCCATCGCGAAGCGGCCAATGCCGAGCACCGCGCGCAAGTGGCCGCCTACTGGGGCGTCGATCAACTGCCCGAAAACACCGGGCTCACGGCCATCGAACTGTTCGAGCAGATGCGCAGCGGCAAGATCAAAGCCCTGTGGATTGCCTGCACCAACCCTGCCCAGTCGCTGCCGGACCAGACCACTGTGCGCGAGGCACTGCAAGCCTGCCCGTTCGTGGTGTTGCAGGAAGCCTTCCACACCACCGAAACCGCCGCATTCGCCGACCTGTTGCTGCCCGCCGCCAGTTGGGGTGAAAAGGACGGCACGGTTACCAACTCCGAGCGACGCATTTCCCACGTCCGCCGAGCCATCGGCGCCCCCGGTGAAGCACGGCCCGATTGGGCGATCACTGTGGATTTCGCACAGCGCCTGGAAAAACACCTGCGTCCCGGAGCCTCCAGCCTGTTTGCCTTTGAAACCCCGGCACAGGTCTTCGACGAATACAAACAACTGACTCGCGGCCGCGACCTCGACCTGTCCGGGATCAGTCATGAGTTGATCGACCAGCTCGGACCGCAGCAATGGCCCTTCCCCGCCGGAGCCCGCGAAGGCACCGCGCGGTTGTACCTTGACGGGGTATTCCCGACCGCCAGCGGGCGTGCGCAGTTCGTGACCGACCCCTATCGCGCCGCCAAGGAACAACGCGATGCGCGTTTCCCGCTGACCTTGATCACCGGCCGCCTGCGCGATCAATGGCACGGCATGAGCCGCACCGGCACCGCCGCGCAGCTGTTCGGCCATGTCAGCGAAGCCGTGTTGAGCCTGCACCCGGATGAACTGCGTCGGCATCGCCTGCAACCTGGCGACCTGATCAATCTGAAAAGTCGCCGGGGCGCGGTGATCCTGCCGGTCAGCAGCGACGACAGCGTACGTCCGGGCCAGGCTTTCCTGCCGATGCATTGGGGCGACCGCTTTCTCAAGGGCGGTGTGAATACCCTCACCCTTCCCGCCTTCGATCCGTTGTCGAAGCAACCTGAACTCAAACACAGCGGTGTACGACTCGAGCCTGTGAATTTGCCCTGGCAGCTTTTCGCCCTGATCGAAGGTGATGTTCAACAGCACCTGGAGACGTTGCGACCACTCTGCGAGGCGTTTTCCTACGCCAGCCTCAGCCTGGCCGGCCGTGAGCGTCCCGCGCTGCTGATACGCGCCGCCAGCGCCACCGCGCCAGAGCCGCAGTTGTTGCGCGATATCGATCAATGCCTGGGGCTCAACGACGGCCCGGTATTGGCTTATGACGATCCCCGGCGTTCGATCGGTAAACGGGTGCGTATCGAGAACGGCCGGATCACCGCGATTCGCCTGGCCGGTGAAACACTCGCCCAACATTGGCTGCAAAGCCTGTGGCTCGAAGGTCGCGCCGACGAACAACTGCGCCGTTGGCTGCTGGCACCGTTGAGTGCGCCACCAGGCAACGCTGGCGCCCCTGCATCCGGCAGCAAAACCCTGTGCAACTGCATGAACGTCAGCCAGAACGCAATCTGTGCCGGAATCAGCCGTGGCCTGGACTTGCAAGGTTTGAAACAAGAATTGGGCTGCGGCACGCAATGCGGCTCCTGCGTCCCGGAAATCAAGCGTTTACTGGCCGCCACTGCGCAGCCAGTCGCCGTCACCTCGTGAGGAAAACACTATGAGCGCAAAAGTCTGGCTGGTGGGTGCGGGTCCCGGCGATCCGGAATTGCTGACCCTCAAGGCGGTTCGTGCGTTGCGCGAAGCGGACGTGGTGTTGATCGACGATCTGGTCAATCCTGCGGTACTGGAGCATTGCCCGAATGCGCGAATTATTCCCGTGGGCAAGCGCGGCGGCTGTCGCTCCACGCCTCAAGCCTTCATTCATCGCCTGATGCTGCGTTATACCCGCCACGGCAAATGCGTGGTGCGGCTCAAGGGTGGCGATCCGTGCATCTTCGGACGCGGCGGTGAAGAGGCGCAGTGGTTACGTGAACGAGGGGTCGAGGTTGAATTGGTCAATGGCATCACCGCTGGCCTTGCCGGCGCGACCCAATGTGATATTCCACTGACGCTTCGGGGTGTCGCCCGTGGCGTGACACTGGTCACGGCGCACACTCAGGATGACAGTAGCCTGAACTGGCAGGCCCTGGCTCAAGGCGGCACCACGTTGGTGGTCTATATGGGTGTCGCAAAACTGAGCGAGATTCGTGAGCAACTGCTGGCCGGTGGAATGGCCGCCGATACGCCCGTGGCGATGATCGAAAACGCTTCGCTGCCGCACCAACGGGAATGCCGGAGCGACCTGACAGCAATGGAAGAGGATGCCCTCAGCTTTCAGTTGAAGAGCCCGGCGATCCTGGTGATCGGTGCCGTGGCAGCCTGTGCAACTTCATCTCTGTGGGAGCGCGACTTGCCCGCGATGGTGGCCGATCAATCAGCCTGAACCCTACCTATTACTCCCTCTTCACCAAATCGCAGACAAAGAAAAGCCCGGCCTAAGCCGGGCTTTTCTTGAGCTGCGAGCTAATTACTTAGCTTGAGCTTCAACCTTCGCTTCTACGCGACGGTTTACAGCGCGACCAGCTTCAGTGGCGTTGTCAGCAACTGGGCGGGATTCGCCGTAGCCAACAGACTGAACGCGGGACGGCGAAACACCGTACTGGTTGGTCAGAACTTGCTTAACGGCGTTTGCACGACGCTCGGACAGTTTCTGGTTGTAAGCGTCAGGACCGACGGAGTCAGTGTGACCTTCAACAACAGTAGTGGTGGATGGGTACTGCTTCATGAAGTCAGCCAGGTTTTTGATGTCGCCGTAGCTGTTAGGCTTGACTACCGACTTGTTGAAGTCGAATTTCACGTCCAGCTCAACACGAACAACTTCAGCAACTGCTGGGCAGCCATCAGCGTCAACAGTTACGTTGGCTGGGGTGTCTGGGCACTTGTCAACGTTGTCGCAAACGCCATCGTTGTCGCTGTCGGAGCAAACTTCAGCCGGTGCTGGAACTGGAGCAGCAGCAGGCTTGGAGCCGCCACCGAAGTTCACACCGATACCGACGCTAGGAGCCCACTCGGTGTCGCCCTGGTCGATGTTGTACTGAGCTTCAACGCCAGCACGGGCGTAGAAGTTTTCAGTGAAGTACAGCTTGGCACCGCCGCCAACGTTGGCGAAAGTGGAGCGGTTACGACCCGAACCGTTTTGGCCAATGCTCTGGTCCGAGAAACCGGCAGAAACGTATGGACGGATCATGTCGCCTGGGTTGTTGAAGTGGTACAGAGCGTCCAGAGCGGTATCAGCGCCCTTTACGTTGCGACCATCATCTGCACGTACGTTGTGTACTTCGTCGTAGGCCAGACGCAGTTCTACGTCGTCGGTCAGGAAGTAACCAACCGAGCCGCCGAACAGGTTGCCGTTGTTCTTGAAGTTACGATCGCTGTCGTACTGTTCTTTCTTGGCGAAGCCTTCGATTTCAACTGCGCCTTGGCCTTGTGCCAGCGCGCCGAACGAAGTAGCGGCAATAAGAGAACCAATGGCCAAGCCCAAGGTGTTTTTCAGTTTCATCCGTTAAATCCCCATCTGGTGATTGTGAAGCAGTCCCGCAAACCGGGGGACAACTCGGCGGCAAGTCTATCAGAACTTGCCTACACGTAAGAGATATTTGCGCCAAACTAAGTTTCGGCAATGCCTGCAAATTTCTCACGCAATTTGTCTAGAGCGCGTTTGTACCGCATTTTTGTTGCACTCAAACCCATGTGCATGATGTCTGCGATCTCCTGAAACTCCAGCTCTGCGACAAAACGTAGCACCAGAATTTCACGGTCAATCGGGTTCACATACACCAGCCAGCGATCAAGTCCGCCCTTCTCCTCGGGTTTCGGCGCCTTTTCTTCAGACGCTTCCTCGAGGGGGTCCAGACTCAAAGCGTCCATCAAGCGACGCTTACGCCGTTCCTTCCGATACTGCGTGATGCACTCGTTGTACGTGATGCTGTAGAGCCACGTCTTGAACTTCGATTTCCCCTCGAAGTTCTTCAGGCCGTACAGCACCTTCAACATCACTTCCTGACAGACATCGTCTGCATCACGATCGTTCCCCAGGTACCGTGCACAAACGTTAAATAATGTTCGCTGGTAACGCCGCATCAGTTCTTCATAGGCGCGCGTTACGTGAAACAGCTCGGTATGCGAGCGCGCGACCAACTCCTCATCAGAGAGCTCGCGGGGGTCGTAGCGCGTGGAGAGCGATTGAGCTTTATTCAAAACAAGTCGGGCCGACAGTCAGGTCAATGTCCGCCGCTGCCCTTCAGGGCAATTTGCGGCGGCATACATTAGCAGGATTTGCCGGGTTAGCGGCTACTCACATGCTGCTCCAGGAGAATCCGATTCGAGAGAGAGACTAGCTCACCCTCGTCGGTCAGCACCGTGGTTTTCACCGTGCCGATCTCTTCGATCTGCCCTTCGACCTCGCCAACACGCACTTGTTGCCCAACCTGATACAACTCTCGCACATAGATTCCCGCAAGAATCTGACCGGCAATTTCCCGGCTTCCCAACCCCATGGCCAGCGCAACCGCCAGACCAACGGTAATCAAGACGATCACAATCACGTGGTTGAGCAGGTCTGTCTTGACCTCCAACTGGCTGATCGCAACCGAAATACTGATGATGATCACCAGGCCCTGGGCAATCCGCCCCAGTCCTGCTGCGTAATCCAGCCCTACGCCTTCTGCCGCGCCACGCACCAGCCCATTGGCCAGTTGCGCCAGCAAGACACCCACCAGCAGCACCAGCGCCGCGCCGAATACTTTCGGAACATACAGCGCCAGCATGTCCAGCGTAGCCGAAACTCGTTCAAGTCCAAGGGATTCTGCGGCAGAAACGAGAAAAATCAACAGGACGAACCAGTAAACAATTTTGCCGATCAGCGTCGAAATAGGCACCTGGAGGCCGGCGCGGGACAGCAATTTGGTCAGTCCGGTGCCACCCATCAGGCGATCAAGGCCCAATTTGGCGAGCAATTTTGAGAGCAGCGTGTCCAGCAGTTTGGCCACGACAAAACCCAGCAGCAGTACAACCAGTGCGCCAAACAGGTTCGGAATGAAGTTCGCAACTTTGGTCCACAACGCAGTCATTGCAGTGACGAGGCTCTGAGTCCAGAGATCAAGTTCCATATTCAATCAGCCTTATCAGCAGTGCGGGCGGTAGGTTTACGCAGACGAGAAACCGGCGCTACATGGGCCGATCCGTTATTCAGGGCGATCATCAGCGCGGGCAGCCAACGGCCCAGAAGGCTGAACAGATCGCCGGCACCGACCTGGCGGTTGGCGGTTTTCAGTACACGCCCCAGACAGGCATCGTCGTCACGGCTGGACGGCGATGCTTTGAGCATGTCACGCAAAGACTGTTCAAACGGATCGTGCATACGCACCTCTCGTGATGTCTGTCAAAGACGCGGTTAGATTTGGTCGGGTCACATGGCGCATCGTCAGACCCAGCGTAAACGTCGGAATAACCACCACTGCCCCAGCGCCACCAAGACCATCAACAGGCAGGCGATCAGGAAGCCGTAGGGGTTGGCAGAGAACGGAATACCGCCGACGTTGATGCCCAAAAGACCGGTCAGAAAACTCATCGGCAAAAAGATTCCGGTGATGATCCCGAATCGATACATCGTGCGGTTCATGCGCACGCTCAAACGCCGGTCTTCAGCCTCCAGGACCAGCCCCACACGCTCCCGGGTCAACTCCAGCTCCTCGAGATACCGGGTCAGGCTGTTGTTCAATTCGTTCCAGTAATCGCCATCGTCTTCGCAGAACCACGGCAGTTTTATCCGCGTCAGCTGACCGAAAATATCCCGCTGCGGCGCCAGAAAACGCTTCAGCCCAGCGGCCCTGCGGCGGATCTGCAAAACAGCCCCATGCTCAGGTGTATACCGTTCGTCGGCATCCAGCTTTTCTTCTTCCTCATCGACAACTTCCGAGAGGTCGCCGACCAGATCCTGCACTTTATGGGTAAGGTATTGCGCCATATACAGGATCAGCTCGGAAGCGCTTCTCGGCCCTTTGCCGTCGGCCAGTTGCACCAACAACTCTTCGGTGGCACGCAACGGCCGCAAACGCAGGGAAATCACCCGTTGGGCCGAACCGAAGATCCGCACCGAGACCATGTCTTCCGGCTCCGCGCCCGGATTCAGGTTGACCCCGCGCAGAAACAGCAGCAGTTCAGAGTCCGGCAGCGGCAAAAGACGCGGTCGGGTGTTCTCTTCCAGCAACAAATCGCAACTAAATTCACTCAGCCCGCTGGATTTTCGCAGCCAGGTCTGGGTTTGCGGGTGGCTGCGATCCCAGTGCAGCCACAGGCTTTCGTGGGCCTGCAACTGCAAGTCATCGAGTTCAGTCCGGGCTATCGAACGCGCACCGCCTTTACCGTCCAGCACCAGGGCATGCACCAGCCCCCACTGCGCGTTTTCTTCCTCGAACATCCTCACCCCTATTCTTGAAACAAAAAGCCAGCAGCGCTTATTCAGGCATTTTCAGCGGGCTTGGCGAGACGATCACCCCGTTGTTGTCCGCATAAACGTAGTGGCCCGGGTGAAAGGTCACGCCCGCGAAGGTCACGGCAACGTTGAGATCGCCAACACCGCGCCTGTCGGTTTTCATCGGGTGACTGGCCAGGGCCTGAACCCCCAGATCAGTTTGCGCGATGACGTCGACGTCGCGGATGCAACCGTAGATCACCAGCCCTTCCCAACCGTTGTTCGCGGCTTTCTCGGCCAGCATGTCGCCCAACAGCGCGCGGCGCAGGGAACCGCCACCGTCGACCACCAGCACCTTGCCGTTGCCCTTGAGCTCGACTTGCTCCTTGACCCGCGAGTTGTCTTCGAAACATTTGATGGTCACGATTTCGCCGCCGAAAGAATCACGGCCGCCGAAATTGCTGAACATCGGTTCCAGCACCTGCACCAGCTCCGGATAGGCGTCGCACAGGTCAGGCGTGAGGTAATGGTTCATCGAGAAACTCCTGTAACAAGGAAGACAATCGAGTATGCAGCATACTCGGGCCAAGGCTGGACGGTTGCAAATCGCTCCATATGCACGAACACAGCGACCGCATCAATCACTCAAAGTGACCAGAACCACTCAATGCGTCACATATTAGCCGCAAGCCGACCAGAGAGAAATGCCCTTGTTAGAGCATCAGGCTCAAATCGCTGTGGCCAAATCCGGCTTTTCACCCAGTAAAGGCGTCTGTTGATCCGCCAGCCAGCGAGCCACCAACGGCCAGACTTCAGCCTGCGCAGCCTTGCTGACCAGCATTTCCACGTGACCGAAATTATCGCCAAAGCCTTGCTCGCGGCCAAGGGTGATGAACTGCTTGTGCTCGGAGCCGACTTGATCGAACAGCTTATGGCAGGCCCAGGTCGGGTCCTGATGATCGCCCGCGGCACTCACGGCCAGCACCGGCAATTGCACCTCGGCCAAACCCGCCCACCAGTCTTTGTCGGCATCGCCGAAGCGGCCGAACAGCCCGTACCAACGCATGCTTTCCAGGGCCAGGCCTATCGGCTCGTCCTCCGGGCCGCGCTTGAGCCGAGAGCCCGACAGTTGGGCAAAACGCTTGAGAATGAAGCGCCCGCTCCACTCCACCGGTGGAAACTTCAACGGCCAGTAAGTACGGCTGACTTGCGTGCCGAAAAACGCCGCGGAAGCCACGGCGGGCTCGCCCAGGTACTGGCCGCCCAACGCCGCGGCGAGGGTAATGCCGCCCAGCGAATGGCCGATCCAGTGCGGGATCTGGCCGCTTTGCTCGCGCACGAACGCGCCAATGGCCGGCAAATCGTAACGCGCATAGTCGGCGACGCTGTTCTGGCGATAGTTCTGGTTGCGCTGAGACAGGCCGTGACCGCGCATTTCCGGAATCCACACATCGAATCCCAGACGCGTCAGGTAAGCGCCCAGGCCCAAACCTTTGGGAGAAAACCAGAACCGCCGATTGGAAAAGCTGCCGTGCAGCAGAATCACCGGCACGCCACGCACCGCCGGCTCATCGGCCAGGCCCAGGCGTGTCACAGCCAGCTCAACGGTGCCGTCGGGGCTGTTGCCGGGTTTCAAACGATAGACGTCTTCGCTCAGATCGCCGCGCCGCTCGGCGCTGATCAGGGCGACAGGAAATAGGTTGCTGCTACTTTGCATATGCTCTTGCACAAAAAAGGGCGGCATCCAGAGGAGCCCGCCCTACTTGAATCTCTGAAAGGGCCGATCACAGATCGGCCCTTTCACTCACACCATCAGGCCGAAGCCTGACCTTCAGCCAGGAAGAACCAGGTTTCCAGTACGGAATCGGGGTTCAGCGAAACGCTTTCGATGCCCTGCTCCATCAGCCACTTGGCCAGGTCCGGGTGGTCCGAAGGGCCCTGACCGCAGATGCCGATGTACTTGCCGGCCTTGTTACACGCGGCAATGGCGTTGCCCAGCAGTTTCTTGACCGCAGGATTTCGCTCGTCGAACAGGTGCGCGATGATCCCGGAGTCACGGTCCAGGCCCAGGGTGAGCTGGGTCAGGTCGTTGGAGCCGATGGAGAAACCGTCGAAGAACTCGAGGAACTCTTCAGCCAGGATCGCGTTGGACGGCAGCTCGCACATCATGATCACGCGCAGACCGTTGTCGCCACGGGCCAGACCGTTTTCAGCCAGCAGATCGACCACCTGGCTCGCTTCGCCCAGGGTACGGACGAACGGCACCATGATTTCAACGTTGGTCAGGCCCATCTCGTTACGCACGCGCTTGAGGGCGCGGCATTCGAGCTCGAAGCAGTCACGGAACGATTCGCTGATGTAACGCGAAGCGCCACGGAAACCCAGCATCGGGTTTTCTTCTTCCGGCTCGTAGAGTTTGCCGCCGATCAGGTTCGCGTATTCGTTGGACTTGAAGTCCGACAGACGCACGATGACCTTTTTCGGCCAGAACGCTGCCGCCAGGGTGCTGATACCTTCGACCAGTTTGTCGACATAGAAGCCAACCGGGTCGTTGTAACCGGCAATGCGCTTGTCGACGCTGTCCTTGATTTCCTGCGGCAGGCCGCCGTAGTTCAACAGCGCCTTGGGGTGCACGCCGATCATGCGGTTGATGATGAATTCCAGACGGGCCAGGCCCACACCGGCGTTCGGCAGTTGCGCGAAGTCGAAGGCGCGGTCCGGGTTGCCGACGTTCATCATGATCTTGAACGGCAGCTCCGGCATGGCATCCACGGAGTTTTTCTTGATGTCGAAGCCCAGTTCGCCTTCGAAGATGTAACCGGTGTCGCCTTCAGCGCAGGAAACGGTCACGCCCTGGCCGTCTTTCAACAGCTGGGTGGCGTTGCCGCAACCGACCACGGCCGGGATGCCCAGCTCGCGAGCGATGATCGCCGCATGGCAGGTACGGCCGCCACGGTTGGTGACGATGGCGCTGGCGCGCTTCATGACCGGTTCCCAGTCCGGGTCGGTCATGTCGGAAACCAGCACGTCGCCCGGCTGGACTTTGTCCATCTCGGACACGTCCTTGATGATCCGCACCTTGCCGGCGCCGATGCGCTGGCCGATGGCACGACCTTCCACCAGCACGGTGCCGGTTTCTTTCAACAGGTAACGTTCCATGACGTTGGCCTGGGTACGGCTCTTCACGGTTTCCGGACGGGCCTGCACGATGTAGAGCTTGCCGTCGTCGCCGTCTTTGGCCCATTCGATGTCCATCGGGCACTTGTAGTGCTTCTCGATGATCATCGCCTGCTTGGCCAGCTCGCTGACTTCGGCGTCGGTCAGGCAGAAACGCGCACGATCGGCCTTGTCCACGTCGATGGTCTTGACCGATTTACCGGCCTTGGCTTCGTCACCGTAGATCATCTTGATGGCTTTACTGCCCAGGTTGCGACGCAGGATGGCCGGACGACCGGCTTCCAGCGTGCCTTTGTGGACGTAGAACTCATCCGGGTTCACCGCGCCTTGTACGACGGTTTCACCCAGGCCGTAGGCGCCGGTGATGAACACCACGTCACGGAAGCCCGACTCGGTATCGAGGGTGAACATCACGCCAGCGGTGCCGGTTTCAGAGCGGACCATGCGCTGCACGCCAGCCGACAAGGCCACCAGCTTGTGGTCGAAGCCCTGGTGCACGCGGTAGGAAATGGCGCGGTCGTTGAACAGGGAGGCGAACACCTCTTTGGCGGCGCGAATGACGTTTTCGACACCACGGATGTTCAGGAAGGTTTCCTGCTGACCGGCGAAGGAAGCGTCCGGCAGGTCTTCGGCGGTAGCGGAAGAGCGCACGGCCACGGCCATGTCAGGGTTGCCGGCCGACAGCGTGGCGAACGCGGTGCGGATCTCGGCGTTGAGCTTCTCGGGGAACTCGGCTTCCATGATCCATTGACGGATCTGGGCGCCGGTCTTGGCCAAAGCGTTTACATCATCGACGTCCAGGGCGTCGAGGGCGGCATGGATCTGATCGTTCAGGCCGCTCAGTTCCAGAAAATCACGATAAGCCTGAGCTGTCGTGGCAAAGCCACCTGGCACCGATACACCGGCGCCTGCAAGGTTACTGATCATCTCGCCCAGGGATGCGTTCTTGCCCCCCACATGCTCTACATCATGGACGCCGAGCTTATCGAGGGAAACTACGTACTCTACCAAGGTGATCTCTCCACTAACTGTGTTGGAAAAGCTCAGAAGCCGGCGACTCGGGGGAGCCTTTGCCGGCTGTATGGCCTGGACCTGGAAAATAAGTGAGAATGCGGGCCATCGGTGGCCGACAAATCGCGCCTACTATATCCAAGAATCGTCACTAGCTTAAGGCCCAAGGTGCAAATGAAACGATCTGCTTTCTTTATCTCCGATGGCACCGGCATTACCGCCGAAACCCTCGGCCAAAGCCTGCTGGCGCAGTTCGAAAACATTACCTTCAGCAAAATCATACGACCGTACATCGACGACGCTGATAAAGCGCGGGCCATGGTACAACAAATCAACAAAGCCGCCGAAAACGATGGTTTTCGTCCGATTATTTTCGACACCATTGTCAATCAGGACATTCGTGAGATTCTCGCAACGTCGAATGGTTTCATGATCGACATTTTCTCGACCTTCCTGGCGCCCCTTGAACAGGAGCTGACCGAGCATTCTTCCTACACCGTCGGCAAATCCCACTCCATCGGCCATAACTCCAATTACATGGAGCGTATCGAGGCGGTGAACTTCGCCCTCGACAATGACGATGGCGCCCGCACGCACTATTACGACAAAGCTGACTTGATACTAGTAGGCGTGTCGCGATGCGGCAAAACACCGACGTGTTTGTACATGGCCATGCAATTCGGCATCCGCGCAGCCAACTATCCGCTGACCGAAGACGACATGGAGCGCCTGCAACTGCCGACCGCCCTGCGCGCCCATCATCACAAGCTGTTCGGCCTGACCATCGACCCGGACCGCCTCACCGCGATCCGCAACGAACGCAAGCCCAACAGCCGCTATTCGAGCTACGCGCAGTGCGAATTCGAAGTGCGCGAGGTGGAGAATCTGTTCCGACGCGAGAACATTCCCCACATCAATTCCACGCATTTCTCCGTGGAAGAGATCTCGGCGAAGATTCTGGTGGAGAAAGGTGTGGAACGGCGGTTCAAGTAGATAGTCGGCGGCAGTTATGCCGCCTTCGCGGCCAGCTAGATCACAAACAAATCCACAAACCGGTTCACCGGCGTCGCTTCAAGTGCTGCCGGGTCCTTGCACAGCGCAAGGATCTCGGCGCTTCGCTGAGCCGTGAAGCGCGTCGTCAGGTTGACCTTGAACTTGTCTTCCAGCAACGGAATGCCATCGGCACGGCGCCGGCGATGACCGATCGGGTACTCCACCATCACATTATCGGTGCTGGAACCGTCCTTGAAGAACACCTGTACCGCGTTGGCGATGGAGCGTTTGTCCGCCTCCAGGTATTCGCGGGTGAAGCGCGGGTCTTCGACAATGACCATTTTGTCGCGCAGCACATCGATAATCGGGTGCGCGGCGTGGAAGTCGTCTTCGTACTGCTCGGCCACCAGATTGCCGAATACCAGGGGTACGGCGGTCATGTACTGGAGGCAGTGATCGCGGTCCGCAGCGTTGGCCAGCGGGCCGACCTTGGAGATGATGCGGATCGCTGATTCGTGGGTGGTGATAACGATCCTGTCGATTTCATGCAGGCGATTCCTGACCAATGGATGCAGGGTGACGGCAGCCTCGCAGGCCGTTTGCGCGTGGAACTCGGCGGGGAAGCTGATCTTGAACAGCACGTTTTCCATCACATAGCTGCCGAACGGCCGGGAAAAACTGAAAGCTCGCTTGCCTTCAGGCTTGAGCCCCAGGTCGTTGTTGGTGTGGCTGAACAGTACATCGTAGAAACCCCATTGCTTGGCGGTCAGTACACCGGGGATGCCCATCTCACCACGCATCGCAATGTCCGCCAGACGCACGCCCCGACTGGTCGCGTCTCCGGCCGCCCAGGATTTACGCGATCCGGCGTTCGGCGCATGCCGGTAAGTGCGCAGCGCCTGGCCGTCGGCAAAGGCATGGGACAACGCCGACAGCAGCTGCTCGCGATTGGCGCCCATGAGTTTGGCAGTGACGGCGGTCGAGGCGACTTTCACCAGAATCACGTGATCAAGACCGACGCGGTTGAACGAATTCTCCAGGGCGATCACGCCCTGAATCTCGTGCGCCATGATCATGGCTTCCAGCACAGCGCGAATGGTCAACGGGGCGTCGCCATTGGCCAGGCGCTTTTGCGACAGGTGGTCGGCCACCGCGAGAATACCGCCGAGGTTATCGGACGGATGGCCCCATTCGGCGGCGAGCCAGGTGTCGTTGTAATCGAGCCAGCGGACGATGCAACCGATGTCCCAAGCGGCCTTGACCGGGTCGAGACGATAGCTGGTGCCGGGCACGCGGGCGCCGCAGGGGACGACAGTGCCTTCGACGATAGGACCCAGGTGTTTGGTGCATTCGGGGAAACGCAGCGCCAGCAAGCCGCAGCCGAGGGTGTCCATCAGGCAATTGCGGGCAGTATCAAGCGCCTCGGGCGACTGGATGTTGAAATTGAGGACGTAGTCGGCGATGTCCTGCAGAACCGTGTCGTAGTCGGGGCGGGTGTTCAGGTCGACGTTGGCGCTCATGTTCGATTCACTCTTGAAGTGGTTCGTTGATGGGACCTCGGTTCAGGGTAGTCTCAGTCGGTACAACACTCTTGTTTTGGAAATGCATCACCTATGGGAGCGGCGCTCCCACAGGGATTTGTGTATGCCTGGATTGAGGTTAGAAACAATCCCCCGGCACCCGGACATAACCTTCCATCAACACCCGCGCACTGCGGCTCATGATGGCTTTTTTCACCGTCCACTCACCGTTGACCTTTGCAGCCTCGGCGCCCACGCGCAAGGTGCCGGACGGATGGCCGAAGCGCACGGCGTTGCGTTCGATACCGCCCGCTGCCAGGTTGACCAAGGTGCCGGAAATCGCCGCCGCCGTGCCGATCGCCACCGCTGCCGTGCCCATCATGGCGTGGTGCAGCTTGCCCATGGACAACGCGCGCACCAGCAGGTCGATGTCGGCGGCTGCGATTTTCTTGCCGCTGGACGCAATGTAATCCGCAGGTGGGGCGACGAACGCGACCTTCGGCGTGTGCTGGCGCTTGGCGGCTTCATCCAAGTGTTCAATCAGCCCCATGCGCAGCGCACCGTAAGCGCGGATGGTTTCGAACATTGCCAAAGCCTCCAGGTCACTGTTGATCGCGCCCTGCAACTCGGTGCCGGTGTAGCCGATGTCTTCGGCGTTGATGAATATGGTCGGGATGCCAGCGTTGATCAGGGTAGCCTTGAGCGTGCCGACACCCGGCACTTCAAGGTCGTCCACCAGATTGCCGGTGGGGAACATCGAGCCACCGCCCCCCTCTTCTTCCGCCGCCGGATCCATGAATTCGAGCTGCACTTCGGCGGCCGGAAAGGTCACGCCGTCGAGTTCGAAATCACCGGTTTCCTGCACCTCGCCATTGGTGATCGGCACATGGGCGATGATGGTCTTGCCGATGTTGGCCTGCCACACGCGCACCACCGCCACACCGTTGTGCGGAATGCGGCTGGCATCCACCAGGCCATTGCTGATGGCGAACGAACCCACCGCCGCCGACAGGTTGCCGCAGTTGCCGCTCCAGTCGACGAAAGGTTTGTCGATGGCGACCTGACCGAACAGGTAATCGACGTCGTGATCGGCCTTGATGCTTTTCGACAGGATCACGGTTTTGCTGGTGCTGGACGTCGCGCCGCCCATGCCGTCGATTTGCTTCTCGTACGGATCGGGGCTGCCGATCACGCGCAGCAACAAGGCATCGCGGGCGATGCCTTGCATCTGCGCCGCTTCGGGCAAATCCTTGAGGCTGAAGAACACGCCTTTGCTGGTGCCGCCGCGCATGTAGGTGGCAGGGATTTTTATCTGAGATGCGTGAGCCATATTGATCCTGTATGGCCAGCGCGGGACTTGAAATCCCGCGCGGCTCGTCGTGTTAAACGGCAACCGCCGACTCTTCGAGGAAGTCCTGAGCGAAACGCTGCAACACGCCGCCGGCCTCGTAGATCGACACTTCTTCGGCGGTGTCGAGGCGGCAGGTCACCGGCACTTCGACGCGTTCACCGTTCTTGCGGTTGATCACCAGCGTCAGCGTCGCGCGCGGGGTGCGATCGCCGATCACGTCATAGGTTTCGCTGCCATCTATCCCTAAGGTTTTACGATTGGTGCCCGGCAGGAACTCCAGCGGCAACACGCCCATGCCCACCAGGTTGGTGCGGTGAATGCGCTCGAAACCTTCGGCGGCAATCGCTTCCACCCCCGCCAGACGCACGCCTTTGGCCGCCCAGTCCCGGGACGAACCCTGGCCATAGTCGGCGCCGGCAATGATGATCAGCGGCTGCTTGCGCTCCATGTAGGTTTCGATGGCTTCCCACATGCGCATCACTTTGCCTTCCGGCTCCACGCGGGCAAGAGAACCCTGCTTGACCTTGCCGTTTTCCTGCACCATTTCATTGAACAGTTTCGGGTTGGCGAAGGTTGCGCGCTGCGCGGTCAAGTGGTCGCCGCGGTGCGTGGCGTAGGAGTTGAAGTCCTCTTCCGGCAGGCCCATTTTCGCCAGGTACTCACCCGCTGCGCTGTCGAGCATGATCGCGTTCGAAGGCGACAGGTGATCGGTGGTGATGTTGTCCGGCAGCACCGCCAGAGGGCGCATGCCCTTGAGCGGACGCGCGCCGGCCAGCGCGCCTTCCCAGTACGGCGGACGACGGATGTAGGTGCTCATCTCGCGCCAGTCGTACAGCGGCGTGACTTTCGGGCCAGTGTCTTCGTGGATGGCGAACATCGGAATGTACACTTGGCGGAACTGCTCCGGCTTGACCGAGGCCTTGACCACCGCGTCGATTTCTTCGTCGCTCGGCCAGATGTCTTTCAGCCGGATTTCCTTGCCATCGACCACGCCCAGTACATCTTTTTCGATGTCGAAACGGATGGTGCCGGCGATGGCATAAGCCACCACCAATGGCGGCGATGCGAGGAACGCCTGCTTGGCGTACGGGTGAATCCGCCCGTCGAAGTTGCGGTTGCCGGAGAGTACGGCGGTGGCATACAGGTCGCGGTCGATGATCTCTTGCTGGATCACCGGATCCAGCGCACCAGACATGCCGTTGCAGGTAGTGCAAGCGAAGGCCACGACGCCGAAGCCGAGTTGCTCCAGCTCTTTGGTCAGGCCGGCTTCATCCAGATACAGCGCCACGGTTTTCGAACCGGGTGCCAGGGACGACTTGACCCATGGCTTGCGGGTCAGCCCAAGCTGGTTGGCATTGCGCGCCAGCAGGCCGGCGGCAATGACGTTGCGCGGGTTACTGGTGTTGGTGCAACTGGTGATGGCGGCGATGATCACCGCACCGTCCGGCATCTGGCCGGGCACGTCTTCCCACTGGCCGGAGATGCCTTTGGCAGCCAGATCCGAGGTCGCAACACGCGCATGCGGGTTGCTCGGGCCGGCCATGTTGCGCACCACCGAGGACAGGTCGAAGCTCAACCCGCGCTCGTATTGCGCGCCTTTGAGGCTATCGGCCCACAGGCCGGTCTGTTTGGCGTAGCTCTCGACCAGTTGCACTTGCTCGTCTTCACGGCCGGTGAGTTTCAGGTAGTCGATGGTCTGCTGGTCGATGTAGAACATTGCAGCAGTGGCGCCGTATTCCGGGGCCATGTTGGAAATGGTCGCGCGGTCGCCGAGGGTGAGGTTTGACGCGCCTTCACCGAAGAACTCCAGCCATGCGCCGACAACTTTTTGTTTGCGCAGGTATTCGGTCAGCGCCAGCACCATGTCGGTGGCGGTGATGCCCGGTTGCAGCTTGCCGGTAAGCTCGACGCCAACGCTTTCCGGCAAACGCATCCACGACGCGCGGCCGAGCATCACGCTTTCCGCTTCCAGACCGCCGACGCCGATGGCGATCACACCCAGTGCATCGACATGCGGGGTATGACTGTCGGTGCCGACGCAGGTATCAGGGAAAGCCACGCCGTCGCGCACCTGGATCACCGGCGACATTTTCTCCAGGTTGATCTGGTGCATGATCCCGTTGCCCGGCGGGATCACGTCGACGTTCTTGAAGGCTTTCTTGGTCCAGTTGATGAAGTGGAAACGGTCTTCGTTGCGACGGTCTTCGATGGCGCGGTTCTTTTCGAAGGCCTCGGGATCGAAGCCGCCACGCTCGACGGCCAGGGAATGGTCGACGATCAATTGCGTCGGCACCACCGGGTTCACTTGCGCCGGGTCGCCGCCTTGCAGGGCAATGGCATCGCGCAAGCCGGCAAGGTCCACCAGGGCGGTCTGGCCGAGAATGTCGTGGCACACCACGCGGGCCGGAAACCATGGGAAGTCGAGGTCGCGTTTGCGCTCGATCAGTTGTTTCAGGGAATCAGTGAGCGTGGCCGGGTCACAGCGACGCACGAGGTTTTCCGCCAGCACGCGGGAGGTGTACGGCAGGGTGTCGTAGGCGCCGGGCGCAATGGCATCGACCGCCGCACGGACGTCGAAATAATCCAGAGAGCTGCCGGGCAGCGGTTTGCGGAATTCAGTATTCATCGTCAGGACTCGGTCGCGGTAATTTCAAAAGGTGGGCGCCTGGCACCGGGCTGAACCCTGACCTGCAGGGTTCCCGGTTCCTTCAGTAACCAGTACCGGCGCCCTCCCCGGTCAGCGTTGTTCGATTGGCACGAACTTGCGCTGTTCGACGCCGACGTACTCGGCGCTCGGGCGGATGATGCGGTTGTTGGCACGTTGCTCGAACACGTGAGCCGCCCAGCCGGTCAGGCGCGAGCAGACGAAGATCGGTGTGAACAACTTGGTCGGGATGCCCATGAAGTGGTACGTCGAGGCGTGGTAGAAGTCGGCGTTCGGGAACAGTTTCTTCTGTTCCCACATGGTTGCGTCGATGGCTTCTGAAACCGGGAACAACACCGTGTCGCCCACTTCGTCGGCGAGTTTTTTCGACCAGCCCTTGATCACCTCATTGCGCGGATCGTTGTCCTTATAGATCGCGTGGCCGAAGCCCATGATCTTGTCCTTGCGTGCCAGCATACCGAGGGTGCCCTCAACCGCCTCTTCCGGCGAGCTGAAGCGCTCGATCATTTCCATCGCCGCTTCGTTGGCCCCGCCGTGCAGCGGGCCGCGCAGGGAACCGATGGCAGCCGTGATGCAGGAATACAGATCCGACAGCGTCGAGGCACACACCCGGGCGGTGAAGGTCGAGGCGTTGAATTCGTGCTCCGCGTAGAGGATCAGCGAAACGTTCATCACCTTGACGTGCAATTCGCTCGGTTTCTTGTCGTGCAACAGGTGCAGGAAATGGCCGCCGATGCAGGCTTCGTCGGTCACGCAATTGATGCGTTTGCCGTCGTGGCTGAAGCGATACCAGTAGCACATGATCGCCGGGAACGCGGCCAGCAGGCGGTCGGTTTTGTCGTGCTGCTCGGAGAAGTCTTTCTCCGGCTCGATGTTGCCCAGGAACGAGCAGCCAGTGCGCATCACATCCATTGGATGGGCGTCGGCGGGGATGCGCTCCAGCACTTCTTTCAGCGCTTGCGGCAGGTCGCGCAGCTTGCTTAGTTTCTCGGTATAGCCGGCCAGTTGTAACTGGGTCGGCAGTTCGCCGTACAGCAGCAGGTAAGCCACTTCTTCGAACTGTGCGTCCGCCGCCAGTTCGCGCACGTCGTAACCGCGATAGGTCAGACCGGCGCCCGACTGGCCCACGGTGGACAGTGCGGTTTGCCCGGCAACCTGGCCACGGAGCCCGGCGCCACTGAGTACTTTTGCTTCGGCCATTGCTGTCTCCAATCTTGAATTTGTTAGGGAATCGGCAAGTTGTGGGGGATTGCGCCTTACTTCTTCGCCGCAAACAACGCATCGAGCTTCTGCTCGAACGTGTGGTAATCGATGCGATCGTAAAGCTCCATGCGCGTCTGCATGGTGTCGATGACGTTCTGTTGCGTGCCGTCGCGGCGGATCGCGGTGTAGACGTTTTCCGCAGCCTTGTTCATCGCGCGGAACGCCGACAGCGGGTACAACACCAGCGACACATCGGCACCGGCGAGCTGCTCGGTGGTGTACAGCGGTGTCGCGCCGAACTCGGTGATGTTGGCCAGGATCGGCGCTTTCACGCGGCTGGCGAACAGTTTGTACATCTCAAGTTCAGTGATGGCCTCCGGAAAGATCATGTCGGCGCCGGCCTCGATGCACGCGGCGGCGCGATCCAGTGCAGACTCCAGACCTTCCACCGCCAGGGCATCGGTGCGGGCCATGATCACGAAGCTGTCGTCGGTGCGCGCATCAACAGCGGCTTTGATGCGGTCGACCATTTCCTGCTGCGAAACGATCTCTTTATTGGGACGGTGACCGCAGCGCTTGGCGCCGACCTGGTCTTCGATATGAATTGCCGCCGCGCCGAACTTGATCATCGACTTGACGGTACGGGCGACGTTGAACGCCGAGGAACCGAAACCGGTGTCCACGTCCACCAGCAGCGGCAGGTCGCAAACGTCGGTGATGCGGCGCACGTCGGTCAGCACGTCATCCAGGCCGGTAATGCCCAGGTCCGGCACGCCGAGGGAGCCGGCAGCCACCCCGCCCCCCGACAGGTAGATAGCCTTGAAACCGGCGCGCTTGGCCAACAGCGCGTGGTTGGCGTTGATCGTGCCGACCACTTGCAGCGGATGCTCGCTGGCGACCGCATCGCGGAAACGCTGGCCTGGAGTGCTCTTGTTGGAACTCATGACTCACCTCGTTCAGTGGCTGTCGGGTTAGCGCCGTCCTGGTAGTGACGGGCGATATTGCGTTTGGAGGCGCCGATGTGACGGCGCATCAACAACTCGGCCAGCTCACCGTCACGGTCGGCGATGGCATCGAGAATTCGGTGGTGCTCGGCAAACGCCTGGCGTGGCCGATTGGGCGTGGTGGAAAACTGGATGCGGTACATGCGCACCAGTTGATAGAGCTCGCCGCAGAGCATCTGGGTCAGGGTGCGGTTGCCGCTGCCCTGGATGATCCGGTAATGAAAGTCGAAATCGCCTTCCTGCTGGTAATAGCCGACGCCTGCCTGAAACGCCGCATCGCGCTCGTGGGTTTCCAGCACCCGGCGCAGTTCGTCGATTTCTTCAACGGTCATGCGTTCAGCCGCCAGACGGCACGCCATGCCTTCCAGGGATTCGCGGATTTCGTAGAGTTCCAGCAATTCGGCGTGACTCAACGACACCACCCGCGCCCCGACGTGCGGCACGCGAACCAGCAGGCGCTGGCCTTCCAGTCGGTGGATCGCCTCACGCAACGGCCCGCGGCTGATGCCGTAGGTGCGCGCCAGCTCCGGCTCGGAGATCTTGCTGCCCGGGGCGATCTCACCCTTGACGATGGCCGCCTGAATGCGTCGGAAGACGTTTTCGGAAAGTGTTTCCGAGTCGTCCTGAACCGTGACCGGGGGATCGAGTTGATCCAGCATATTGTCGACACCTTTAAAAGCAATGCCGCAAAAACTAGCGAATAAGGCCGGTTACGTCAAAGGATAAATAGACATTGTCGACAATCGTCTAATAACCGCTTGCACCATAAAGAAGCAGCACCCCCGGTTACAGCCGTCTGCCAGCGCTGGCGCCATAAAACCACCGTGCTAGAATGCCGCCCGCATTTGCTTGTCATCTGCATTGCCTGTCATAAAAAAAGGATAGGCATACGAGGGAGCTTGTGCAGCAATGCCAGGGCCTTGAATTGAAGAACGGACCGCTGCGCATCAGGATTTATGAGACTCAAGCTCTTCACCACATTTCTTTGTCTTCTTGGCCTGTCAGGTTTTGCCGCGGCAGGGGAAAAGACTGTGTACGGCCTCAATGAGTACGCGTCGCTGGATGGCATCAACCTGGAAGTTGCCGCCAAACTCGACACCGGGGCGAAAACCGCCTCGCTGAGCGCCCGCGACATCAAACGTTTCAAACGCAATGGCGAATCCTGGGTGCGCTTCTATCTGGCCATCGACGCCGCGCATTCGCACCCGATTGAACGACCGCTGGCCCGTGTCAGCAAGATCAAGCGCCGGGCCGGTGACTACGACCCGGAAGAAGGCAAGAAGTACACCGCCCGTCCGGTCATCGAGCTGGATATCTGCATGGGGTCGGCTTTACGCAGTATTGAAGTGAACCTGACCGACCGCAGCGCCTTCCAATACCCGCTCTTGATCGGCTCCGAGGCACTCAAGCGTTTCGATGCGCTGGTCGATCCAAGTCTTAAATACGCTGCTGGCAAACCTGCCTGCGCCACCGACGCACATACCGCAGAGTAATTCCAATGCGCTCTCTTACCCTCCATCTGAAATTGCTGATCGCCATCCTGGTGGTGCTGGGCATTTCAGTTACGGCCTATCAGATTTTCGTGCTCGGTATTCCGGTGACTGAAGATGCCACCGATGACTTGTGGAACATCGACGCCAAGGTCGAGTTCGTCGCCAACGCCAAAGACCCGATCAAGATCCAGATGTTCGTGCCGCCGCTGAGCCGCGACTACGTGAGCCTTAACGAGAGTTTCATTTCCAATAACTACGGTGTGGCAGTGAACCGTGTCGACGGCAACCGCAAGGTCACCTGGTCGGCGCGTCGGGCCAAGGGCAACCAGACCCTTTATTACCGCCTGGTGCTGACCAAGCGCTACACCGGCGAAAAATCCAAGGTCAAAGGGGCGACCTTCCGCGACAGCATCGCCGTCGAAGGTCCGGAAAAAATCGCCGCCGAAGCCTTGCTCGCGCCGATCCGCCAGCATTCGGCCGACGTCGAAACTTTCATCGGCGAAGCCATCAAGCGTGTCAACAACCTCAACGACGACAACGTGAAACTGCTGCTGGCCGGCGATACGTCCACCGCGAACAAAGCCAAAATCGTCGAGCTGGTTCTGTCCATCGCCCACGTGCCGGTGGAAAAGGTCCACACCATCCGCCTGGTGGCCGATCAGCCGCAAACGCCTGAACTCTGGTTGCGCAGTTTCAACGGTACCGACTGGCTGTACTTCAACCCGGAAACCGGCGAACAGGGCCTGCCCACCGACCGCTTGCTGTGGTGGACCGGCGATGAAAACCTGATCACCGTCGATGGCGGCAAGAAAGCCAACGTCACCTTCAGCCTGAACAACAGCGAAATGAACGCCATTCGCCTGGCCAAGCTGACCGACGAGAATTCCGACGCCAATTTCCTCGACTACTCGCTGTACGGCCTGCCGCTGCAAACCCAGCAGACCTTCATGATCATGGTGATGATCCCGATCGGCGTGCTGGTGATCCTGATCCTGCGCAACCTGATCGGCATCCAGACACTCGGCACCTTTACCCCGGTGCTGATCGCCCTGGCCTTCCGGGAAACCCAGCTCGGCTTCGGCATCGTGCTGTTTACCATCATCACGGCGCTGGGGCTGTCGCTGCGTTCCTACCTTGAGCACTTGAAACTGCAAATGCTGCCGAGATTGTCGGTGGTGCTGACCTTCGTGGTGGTGCTGATCGCGGCGATCAGCCTGTTCAGCCACAAACTCGGCCTGGAGCGCGGGTTGTCGGTGGCGCTGTTCCCGATGGTGATTCTGACCATGACCATCGAACGCCTGTCGATCACCTGGGAAGAGCGCGGCGGCGGCCATGCCATGAAAGTGGCGATCGGCACGCTGTTCGCCGCCTCCCTGGCGCACCTGATCATGAGCGTGCCGGAGCTGGTGTACTTCGTGTTCACCTTCCCGGCGGTCCTGCTGATTCTGGTGGCTTTCATGCTGGCCATGGGTCGCTATCGCGGTTACCGCCTGACCGAACTGGTGCGTTTCAAGGCTTTCCTGAAGGAGGCTGACGCCTGATGTTCGGTCTCTGGAAGACCTGGAAAGCCCTGGAGGCCCGGGGCATCATGGGGATCAATCGGCGTAACGCCGACTACGTGCTCAAGTACAACAAGCGCAGCCTGTACCCGATCGTCGATGACAAGATCATCACCAAGGAACGCGCCATCGCCGCCGGCATCCACGTGCCGGAGCTGTACGGCGTGATCTCCACCGAGAAGGAAATCGATAACCTCAAGGAGATCATCGGCGGGCGCACCGACTTCGTGATCAAACCGGCCCAGGGCGCCGGCGGCGACGGCATCATTGTGGTTGCCGACCGGTTCGAGGGGCGCTATCGCACAGTGTCCGGCAAGATCATTGACCATGAGGAACTCGAGCACCATATCTCGAGCATCCTCACCGGCCTGTATTCCCTGGGCGGGCACCGCGACCGTGCGCTGATCGAATACCGCGTGACCCCGGACCAGATCTTCAAAAGCATCAGCTATGAAGGTGTGCCGGATATCCGCATCATCGTGCTGATGGGTTATCCGGTGATGGCCATGCTGCGCCTGCCGACCCGCCAGTCCGGCGGCAAGGCCAACCTGCACCAGGGCGCCATCGGCGTCGGTGTCGACCTGGCCACTGGCCTGACATTGCGCGGCACCTGGCTGAACAACATCATCAACAAACACCCGGACACCACCAACGCGGTAGACGGCGTGCAACTGCCCTACTGGGACGGTTTCATGAAACTGGCCGCCGGCTGTTACGAGTTGTGCGGGCTGGGCTACATCGGCGTCGACATGGTGCTTGACCAGGAGAAAGGGCCGCTGATTCTTGAGCTCAATGCCCGGCCTGGGTTGAACATTCAGATCGCCAACGATTGCGGGCTGACGTCCCGTACCCACGCGGTCGAGGCGCGACTCGAAGAGCTGAAGGCGCGCGGGATCACCGAAACGGCGCAGGAACGTGTGGCGTTCGTTCAGGAACTGTTTGGGCATATTCCGGCGGTTGAGGGCTGATCCCTCTGGCTCTTTGTGGCGAGGGAGCTTGCTCCCGCTTGACTGCGCAGCAGTCATAAAACGGCATCCTCGGTTTCTCTGAAAACCGAGGGGCTGATTTCTTTGGGCCTGCTTCGCAGTCCGCCGGGAGCAAGCTCCCTCGCCACAGGCAAACTTCCCTCGCCGCAGATGTATCTCTTGCCGACATCCCCTCTAGGAGCAAATCCTGCAGAGGACTACAATCGCTCCCCCGCCTCGTTGGCTGATCTGCCCCGCCCATGTTGACCTGTTCCGTACACCCGCTGCCCTATCGCGCCAACCCTGCCGAGTACTTCACGGCGATTCGTCATGCCCCCGGTGCCGTGCTGCTCGACAGCGGCCGGCCGAGTGCCGAACGCGGGCGTTTTGACCTGCTCAGCGCCTGGCCGCTGGAGCAACTGGCCGTGTTGCCGGATGAAAGCGGCAGCCATTTCCTGCAACGCCTTCGCAAGAACCTTACACGGCTCGGTGAAGCAACCGTCCCTGACGACTTGCCCTTCGCCGGCGGCCTGATCGGCTACCTGAGCTACGACTTCGGCCGGCATCTGGAAAACCTGCCGAGCCAGGCGCGGGACGATCTGCAATTGCCCGACGCACGCTTCGGGCTGTATGACTGGGCGCTGATCAGCGATCACCATCTGGCTACCAGTCAATTGGTGTTCCACCCGACGCTGATCGACAGTGAACGACAACGGCTGATCGAACTGTTCACTCAGCCCACCACCGAGAATATCCAGCCATTCAAACTGGACGGCCCGATGAGTGCTGACCTGAGCGCTGACGACTATCGGCAAGCCTTCGAACGCATTCAGCAGTACATCCAGGCTGGCGACTGCTATCAGGTCAACTTCGCCCAGCGCTTTCGCGCCCAATGCCAGGGCGATCCGTGGGCGGCCTATTGCGCGCTGCGGGCGGCTTGCCCGACACCGTTTTCCGGCTTCCAGAGCCTGCCCAACGGCGACGCGGTGCTGAGCCTGTCGCCGGAGCGCTTTGTCAAAGTCAGCGAGCGCCACGTCGAAACCCGCCCGATCAAAGGCACCCGCCCCCGCGGGCTGACCGCTGCCGAAGATGCGGCGAACGCCGCCGAACTGCTGGCCAGCCCCAAGGACCGCGCGGAAAACCTGATGATCGTCGACTTGCTGCGCAACGATCTGGGTCGTACCTGCCGCATCGGTTCGGTACGGGTGCCGGAGCTGTTCAGCCTGGAAAGCTATCCGAACGTGCATCACCTGGTGAGCAGCGTTACCGGCGAACTGGCGGATGACAAGGACGCACTGGACTTGATCGCCGGCAGCTTCCCCGGCGGCTCGATTACCGGCGCGCCAAAAATTCGCGCCATGCAGATCATCGATGAACTGGAACCGACCCGTCGCGGGTTGTATTGCGGTTCATTGCTGTATCTGGACGTGCGCGGGGAGATGGACAGCTCCATCGCCATTCGCAGTTTGTTGGTCAAGGATGGGCAGGTGTGCTGCTGGGGCGGCGGGGGGATCGTCGCGGATTCGGATTGGCAGGCGGAGTATCAGGAATCGATTACCAAGGTGAAGGTGCTGCTCGAAACGTTGCAGGGCCTCTAAAAGCTTCGCGGGCAAGCCTCGCTCCTACAGAATTCAGGTCGTGGAATCGACCATGCCCTGTAGGAGCGAGGCTTGCCCGCGAAGGCATCCTCGCAGACGACTACAAACTCAAAGCCCGATTCGAGGCCTTGATGAACTCCTGCTTCAACTCGGCAAAGCTGTGCACCGCCGGGAACTGCGGGAACTCGCGAATCACGTTGTCCGGCGCGTGGAACAGAATCCCGGCATCCGCCTCGCCCAGCATCGTGGTGTCGTTGTAGGAATCCCCCGCCGCAATCACTCGGTAGTAGAGGCTCTTGAACGCCAAAACCGACTGACGCTTGGGATCTTTCTGACGCAGCTGATAGCCCGTGACCCGACCGGCATCGTCAGTAATCAGACGATGGCAAAGTAACGTCGGGAAGCCCAATTGACGCATCAGCGGTTGGGAAAATTCGTAAAAGGTGTCCGACAGAATCACCACCTGAAAGCGCTCACGCAGCCAGTCGACAAATTCACTGGCGCCTTCCAGAGGCTTGAGCGTAGCGATCACTTCCTGAATGTCGGAGAGCTTCAGGCCATGCTCGTCGAGAATCCGCAGGCGCTGCTTCATCAACACGTCGTAGTCGGGAATGTCCCGAGTGGTGGCCCGGAGGGACTCGATCCCGGTTTTTTCGGCAAAGGCGATCCAGATTTCCGGGACCAGCACACCTTCAAGATCCAGACAGGCAATTTCCACAAGACACTCCCATTAGTATTATTTATGAGTCGAGCGAGCAAAAGGACTGCCGAACTCTAGCGACTCGCCCCCCTCCGTGCAACGCAGAGGACGCGCCAGCCACCGCAGGATTTTGTTACCATCGACGCATATAGAGCGCCCAGCGCCACCGACCTGTAGGAAGCCGCCCTGATGAGCCCATCGTTCGACGTCGTGGAACTCGCCACGACCTATGCCAACAAATCCGCCCAGGACATCCTGAAACTCGCGTTCGCCGAGTTCGGCGATGACCTGTGGATATCTTTCAGCGGCGCCGAGGATGTGGTGCTGGTGGACATGGCCTGGAAGCTGAACAAGAACGTCAAAGTGTTCAGCCTCGACACCGGCCGCTTGCATCCCGAGACCTACCGCTTCATCGAGCAGGTGCGCGAGCACTACAAGATCGATATCGAAGTGGTGTCGCCGGACTACAGCAAGCTCGAACCTTTCGTGAAGGAAAAAGGCCTGTTCAGTTTCTACAAGGATGGCCATGGCGAGTGCTGCGGCATTCGCAAGATCGAGCCGCTGCGTCGCAAACTGTCTGGCGTGACCGCCTGGGCCACCGGCCAGCGTCGGGACCAGAGCCCGGGCACTCGCAGCGCCGTCGCGGTGCTGGAAATCGACACCGCGTTTTCCACCCCGGAACGTACCCTGTACAAGTTCAACCCGTTGGCACAGATGACCAGCGAAGAGATCTGGGGTTACATCCGCATGCTGGAGCTGCCGTACAACAGCCTGCATGAACGCGGATTCATCAGCATTGGTTGCGAGCCTTGCACCCGTCCGGTGCTGCCGAACCAGCATGAGCGCGAAGGTCGTTGGTGGTGGGAAGAAGCCACGCAGAAAGAATGCGGGCTGCATGCCGGGAACATCATCAGCAAGTCCAAAGCTTAAAAGATCGCAGCCCGTAGCAGCTCCTGCAGGAGCTGGCGAAGCCTGTGATGGTTTTACTTTAAAAAAGTGTACACAGAAATGTCACCATAAGTGCCATATCTGTGTGCACTTTTAGTTTCAGCGCCCCAAAAAGTTACATTCCCCTGTCCTGACTTCCTCAGTCGAACACTCCGACAAAACCCTGCCCAAAATAAATACCTGTTCAATCGGTCAATTTATATCGTCTTTTTTTCAACTACTTATCTTCAATCAATAACAAAACGAAATTAGCCTTAAATTTTATAGATCACCGACTGGCACATATCTGGCTTAAGTGAACACATGTTTTGTATACAATAAATACAAAACATACACACACTTTAGATCCGCAAGCCTGAAGCGCCCTATCCCGTACAGGCTGCAGATGCCCCGTAACCAATGATGCTCTCCCACCCGCGACGAAGATTTGTCGAGCCCACGCTCATGCACAGTCATCGCGGCAACGAGCTTCAGGAGCCTGCCGGAATGCGTACTAGCCTCCCCAATAACAATATTGCGCTGGATCTGCCCTCTCCTCTTTCTACCTCCGTGATTCACGATCAAACGTTTCAACCACCCGTCGTGCTCAGCCCCCGCCTGCATAACAAGGACCTCGCGCCGACCAAGGCCGAAGGTCGGCGCTGGGGCCGTTACAGCATCTTTGCCCTGTGGACAAACGATGTGCACAACATTGCCAACTACTCCTTTGCCATTGGCTTGTATGCACTGGGCCTGAGCGGCTGGCAGATTCTACTGTCCTTGGGAATCGGTGCTGCGCTGGTGCATTGCTTCATGAACCTTTCCGGTTACATGGGCCAGAAAACCGGGGTGCCGTTTCCGGTGATCAGCCGGATCAGTTTCGGCATCCATGGGGCGCAGATTCCTGCATTGATTCGCGCCGTTATCGCCATTGCCTGGTTCGGAATTCAGACGTACCTGGCGTCAGTGGTCTTTCGCGTATTGCTGACGGCGGTGCATCCCGGACTCGCCGATTACGACCACAATTCGATACTCGGACTGTCGAGCCTGGGCTGGGTGTGTTTCGTGGCGATCTGGTTCGTGCAGTTGGCGATTCTGGCCTATGGCATGGAAATGGTGCGACGCTACGAGGCGTTTGCCGGCCCGGTGATTTTGTTGACCGTCGCCGCCCTCGCCGGCTGGATGTACTTCCAGGCCAACGCCACCATCGCCTGGTCGATTCGTGAACCGCTGAGTGGCGGTGAGATGTGGCGCAATATCTTTGCCGGCGGCGCCTTGTGGCTGTCGATCTACGGCACGCTAATCCTCAATTTCTGCGACTTCGCCCGCTCTTCTCCCTGCCGCAAGACCATCCGGGTCGGAAATTTCTGGGGCCTGCCCGTCAACATTCTGGTATTCGCCGGGATCACCGTCCTGCTGTGCGGTGCGCAATTTCAGATCAACGGCCGGATCATCGAAAGCCCGACCGAGATTATCGCGTCGATTCCCAATACCTTCTTTCTGGTACTCGGTTGCCTGGCGTTCCTGATTGTCACCGTGGCAGTGAACATCATGGCCAACTTCGTCGCCCCGGCCTTTGTCCTGAGCAATCTGGCGCCCAAATACCTGACCTTCCGCCGCGCCGGGCTGATCAGCGCGACCATCGCGGTGCTGATCCTGCCGTGGAACCTCTACAACAGCCCGCTGGTGATCGTGTACTTCCTGTCTGGCCTCGGCGCCCTGCTCGGCCCGTTGTACGGGGTGATCATGGTCGACTACTGGCAGGTACGAAAAGGCCGGATCAACGTGCCGCAGTTGTACAGCGAAGATCCCGATGGCGATTATTACTACAGCCGTGGGGTTAATTTGCGCGCCGTAGCGGCGTTCATTCCGGCAGCCTTGATCGCCATTGTCCTGGCCCTGGTGCCAGGTTTCGACAGTGTCTCGCCATTCTCCTGGCTGATTGGCGCCGGGATTGCAGGGATGCTCTACCTGATCATCGCCAAACGGCAGCCTTACTACGCCGATGTCAGCGGTGAAGCCATCGCGGTCGATAATGTCAGCCATTAATCCTCTTGGCGGCCCGGTGACATCGGGCCGCAAACCACTCGCTATAAGGACCTCCCATGCGAATTCTCGTGGTCAACGTCAACACCACCGAATCCATTACCCAGGCCATCGCCCGCCAAGCGCAGTCCGTGGCCGCGCCCGGCACGGAAATCATTGGCCTGACCCCGCATTTCGGCGCCGACTCCATTGAAGGCAATTTCGAAAGCTACCTGGCCGCCATCGCCGTGATGGACCGGGTCATGTCCTACGATCAGCCCTTCGATGCGGTAATCCAGGCCGGCTACGGCGAGCACGGCCGCGAAGGTTTGCAGGAGTTGCTCAACGTGCCGGTGGTGGACATCACCGATGCCGGCGCCAGCACCGCGATGTTCCTCGGCCATGCCTATTCGGTGGTCACCACCCTCGACCGCACCGTGCCGCTGATCGAGGATCGCCTCAAACTCTCCGGGCTCTGGGATCGTTGTGCGTCGGTGCGGGCCAGTGGGTTGGCGGTGCTGGAGCTGGAGTCCGATCCAGAGCGTGCGCTGGAGGCGATCGTCCGCCAGGCGGAACTGGCAGTGAGCGAGGACAAGGCCGAGGTGATTTGCCTGGGCTGTGGCGGCATGGCCGGGCTGGATGAACAGATTCGTCAGCGCACCGGCGTACCGGTGGTGGATGGCGTGACGGCGGCGGTGACCATTGCCGAATCACTGGTGCGGTTGGGGTTGTCGACGTCGAAAGTGCGGACGTATGCGACGCCTCGGCCGAAGACCATTATTGGTTGGCCTGGGCGGTTTGGGCGCTAGACCGCGTTATCGTTCTTCGCGGGCAAGCCTCGCTCCTACAGGGGTTTGCATCACTCTGTGGGAGCGTGGCTTGCCCGCGATGGCCTCCCCTCGGTCCCAAGCCGGGCTCAAACTGCACTGAACCGCTGCCCCAACCCCTGCTCGGCAAACTGTTCAATGATGAAGTCGACAAACGCCCGGGTCTTGCCCGGCAGCAGTTTGTGCTCGGCGTAATAGATGGAGATATTGCCATCGTCGACGTACCAGTCGGGCAGCACCCGCTGCAAGGTCCCGGCGTCCAGATAGCCAACGGCGAACGGCATGCTCACCAATGCAATGCCCAAATCCTGGGTCGCCGCCGCGCAGGCTGCTTCCGAATCGCTCATGGTCATTCGCGCCTTGAGCGTCAGCGGGCTGTGTTGCCGGTTGCGACAGGTCAGTTGCCAGGAACGCACGCGCCCCGTCTGCGGCGACCGTATCAGGATGCCATCGTGGCGCTGGAGGTCATCGGGCTCGATGATCGCTTCGTGCCCCGCCAGGTACCCGGCTGAAGCCACCAACACTCGATGGGCGGGCGTCAGCTTGCGCGCCACCACGCCCTGGGGCAGTTCGAATCCACCGCCAATCGCCGCATCGAACCCCTGGCCGATCAGGTCGACCTGACGGTTATCGAAATGCCAGTCCGGGTTGATCGCCGGAAAGCGCCGCAAAAACTCTCCGAGCAACGGCACGATGTACAAGCGCCCGAACACCGTGCCCATGCTGACCTTCAGCGTTCCCGCCGGACGTCCTTCGGCGCTGGCCAGGTTGGCCACGGCATTCTGGATCGTGTGCAGGCTGGCGCTGACTTCGCCGAGAAACAGCTGACCGGCCTCGGTCAGCGTCAGGCTACGCGTGCTGCGCTGGAACAGCCGCACACCAAGCCGCGCCTCCAGCTTGGCGACGCTCTTGCCCACCGCAGCAGGCGTCAGGCTCAAGCGTCGCGCAGCCTCGGCGAAGCTGCCGACCTCAGCGCTGCGCACGAAGCATTCGATACTGCTGAAGGTTTCCATAAGCGCCACTATAAACTTCTGGTTTACACAGACTATAGCAATCACGGTCTACCCGCCGGGTAATGCGAAGCCGATACTCGACTCCGACAACAAGGCAGCCTGCCTTGAACTTCTGGAGATCGACATGACCACTCAACACCTCAGCGGTAAAGTAGCTCTGATTCAAGGCGGTTCACGCGGTATCGGTGCTGCCATCGTCAAACGCCTGGCCGCAGAAGGCGCAGCCGTCGCCTTCACCTATGTCAGCTCTACCGCCAAAGCCGAAGACCTGCAAAACAGCATCATCTCCGCCGGCGGCAAAGCCCTGGCCATCAAGGCCGACAGCGCCGATGCCGTTGCTATTCGCAATGCCGTCAATGCCACCGTCGAGGCCTTCGGCCGCCTGGACATCCTGGTCAACAACGCAGGCGTTCTGGCCGTCGCACCGCTGGAGGACTTTAAACTCGAAGACTTCGACCAGACCCTGGCCATCAACGTACGAAGTGTGTTCATCGCCACCCAGGAAGCCGCCCGCCACATGACCGAAGGCGGTCGCATCATCAACATCGGCAGCACCAATGCCGATCGCATGCCTTTCGCCGGCGGTGGCCCGTACGCCATGAGCAAATCGGCGCTGGTCGGCCTGACCAAAGGCCTGGCTCGCGACCTCGGCCCGCGGGGTATCACCGTCAACAACGTACAACCAGGCCCGGTGGACACTGACATGAACCCCGCCAGCGGCGACTTCGCTGATAGCCTGATCCCGCTGATGGCGGTGGGTCGTTACGGCAACGTGGAAGAAATCGCCAGCTTCGTCGCTTACCTCGCAGGTCCCGAAGCTGGCTACATCACCGGTGCCAGCCTGACCATCGACGGTGGTTTCGGCGCCTGATACACCGCTCGACTGAAACAAAAACGCCGGCAATCAATTGCCGGCGTTCTTTTGTGTCAGGGATTATCGAATGGTCAGTTCCATTCAAGCGCCGGCAAGCCACATGCACCGGGTTTGAACGCCTTCAACGTACGAAGAATGCCATCGGCGTGTGCGTACTTTTCGTCGGCCATCGCCGCATCCGGGACCGCAATCGCCGTCATTCCTGCCGCTTTGGCTGCAGTGACGCCGAACGGCGAATCCTCGAATACCAGGCAATCCCGGGGCGCGACCCCAAGGCGTCGCGCCGCCGTCAGGAAAATATCCGGCGCCGGTTTCGCCGCCCCCACTTCCGGGTCGTCAGCGGTGACAATGAAGTCAAACAGCGCGAACCAGTCGCGGTGCAAAGTGGTTTTCTGACCAAACGACTGACGCGAAGAACTGGTGCCCACCGCGATAGGAATGTTGTTGGCTTTCAAGTGCCGAACCAGTTCCTCTGCTCCTGGCATCGCCAGCGCCGTCGGAAAACGCTCGCGCATCAAGGGCTCGCGGATCACCAGAAACTCTTCGGCGGTGATCGGCAAGTCCAGCGCCTCGACCACATAGCGCGCCAGATCACCCGCACCACGGCCGATGATGTTCTGTTTGACGCTCCAGTCGAAGGTCCGCCCATAGCGCTCGGCAATGATGGACGTGACCTCGGTGTAAATGCCCTCGGTGTCCAGCAGCAAACCGTCCATATCGAAAATCACGGCCTTGATCGGACCGAACTCATCCAAGGGTGCACTCATCGCATCTGATCCGTTTTCTCATGACATCCCAGGACGGCTCAGGTACGGCCGGATCCGTGATGGATTAAAGGGTTCAGCAGCATAGCGAGCGCGATTGGTCGAGAGCAACGGGCAATGCCTGGCGGATACAAAATCCTCTGCCGAGGGCGCCGTGATGATTTAGCGATTTCCCCTACACCAAACACCTCCTTTCCCGACTTCTTTCCTTTTTGATCCCCCGCAAAGTCTCTCGCTCCACATTGATCAGCGCGAGGGACTGCGAATGTTCGAACCTGACAAGGTCCTGGCCTTGAACAACGCCATCGGTCTGCTGGTGGTCGCCGCCATGAACCCCAAACAGCCGGACATCAAAGCGCTGCTCGGTGATTTCCGACTCTGCCTCAACGACTACGAGGCCTGGGCGGAAAGCTTCTGGACCGGTGGCGCGCTCAACGTCGAGCAAGTGTTCAAGGTCGGCAACGAAATCCGGCTCAGCGCACCGAAGGACTCCACCGCGCCTTTCAGTTCAACACTCGCCATGTGCCCGGCCAGCGGTCCGTTGACCCTGGTGCATATGTTTGAAGCCGCGCGTTTCGTGCCGATCGGCGATACGCCGGTGATGCTCGAGCCGGTTATCTCCCAGCACAACGGTGAGCTGACGTTCGGTGAGCCTGTCCACGCAACCATCGGCCCCAGCGGTATTCTCGAAATCCCCGAATGCTGGCGCGGCCATCGCTATCGCATCACCTTCTTTCCCAATGTCACCACTGAACACGTCAAAGCGCTCTACGCCTCCTATCAGGGCGTGATCGGCGAGCTGGAAGGCTGGTTGCGCAACGAATGGAGGAGCGAATACGAGCCTTTATGGGCAGATTTTTCCAAAGCTGGTTTCACTCAACGCTACGGCCTGCTGCAACAGGCTGACTGGCACAGTTTCGAGCGTTCGCTGCACGGCTTGTGGGATGACGTGAAGCAGGTCTACGCACTGGTGGCGGACCTGCAAGGCAGCAGCGAAAAACTCCTTGAGTACCTGACACAAGGCGAGCTTGAGACGCTGCTGAACGCTTCGGCTGAAACCATTGCCAATGTGTTGCTGATGTTGAGCGATGAGCCGTTGATGTTCATCCATCTCGCAGCCTTCACCAGTTGGCTGAGGATGTTGCCGCCGCAGTACATCGCCGAAGTCGTGGCACAAGTTCGTACGGAAATATTAATCAGCTTCCTGCTGGTGCGTCTCACAGGTCCTACGGGCCTGAAGCTCGGCATGAGCGCCAAAGTGCTGGACAAGATCAAGTCCCATCGGGCTCGACAATGGTTGGCGACTGCCAGTTTGCGACTGGCCGAACTGACGGCCAAATCCGACCTGACAGCCCACGCTGGTGTCCTCAAACCGCTCGTGGTCAGCGCGCGCAATGCACCGCTGAGACCTGCGCCGACGGTTCCACTGCAGATCAGCGCCGGCAACTCACCGGTTGTGCACGTGAACAATCCGATCGCCATTGCCCGCGACAAGTCTGCCGCCAAAACCCGGCTGGGTCGTCACGAACCCCACGACGATGCACCGAATCAAGCGAAAAACCCCAATGGCGACAGCGCCGATTGCTCGGCACTGACCTGCACCAACGGCTGCCCTGTGTCGATGGTCAGCGGCGAAGAACTGCTGACCCTGACCGACGGTGCGCTGGACGGGCTGCTGCCGTTTGCCTTCACCCGGTTGTACCGCACCAGCGCGGTGGAAATCGATTGCGGGCTGGGCTGGGGCTGGAGCCATTCGCTGGCGCAGCGGTTGGAGCTGGGCGTTGAACAGGTCGTCTGGATCGACCATGAAAACCGTCGCACCACGTTCCCGCTGCCGAGCAACGAACGCCCGGCGATCCACAACAGCCTGTCGCGCGCGGCGATTTACCTCGGTGATGACCCCGAGGAACTGATCCTCGCGCTGGCCGGCGAGACGAGCCGGTTCTACCACTTTCACAACGGTCGACTGACGGCGATCAGCGACGCCTACGACAACCGATTGCGCATCACTCGCGACCGCCAGGAACGTATTCAACGCCTCGACAACGGTGCCGGTCGTTCGCTGCTTTTGTGCTACGAGCGCAGGCACCTCATCGCCGTCGAATACCAGTCGTTTCACCCCAGCGATGACTTGGGTGAAGCCTGGCGTACAGAGCAAACACTGGCTTTCTACCGCTATGACGCCCGCCAGCGCTTGATCGAAGCGATCAATGCTGCTGGGGAAAGCGAGCGTTACGACTACGACGACCACCATGTAATTTTGCAGCGACAACTGACCGGTGGCGCGAGTTTCTTCTGGGAGTGGGAACGGTCTGGCAAGTCGGCGCGCTGCGTGCGGCATTGGGCGTCGTTTGCGCAGATGGACACGCGGTATGCCTGGGATGACCAGGGCCGCGTCACCGTCCGGAACATCGACGGCAGCGAAGAGGTTTACGTCCACGACGAGCGGGCGCGGCTGGTGCGCCGGGTCGAGCTGGACGGCGGCGAACAGCTGAAAACCTACGACGAGCAGGGCCGATTGGTGGCCGAGCAGGATCCGCTCGGTGCCGTCACCGAATACCGTTACGACGACGTCGGACGCTTGGTCGCGCTGATTCCACCGGAGGACGAGCCAACGGCCTACGAGTACCGCAACGGTTTCCTGCATGCGCGCTATCGCGGCCAGGCGGTGTGGAAATACCAGCGCAATGCTCAGGGCGATGTCACCGAGGCGACCGATCCCGACAGTCAGGTCACTCACTATCGCTACGACGGACAAGGCCGGCTGCTGTCGGTCCGCTACCCGGACACCAGTCGCCATGTGTTCGTCTGGAATGCCTTGGGGCAGTTGCTCGAAGAGACCTTGCCGGACGGTGGGCAGCGGCGGTTTTCCTACGATGCGCTGGGGCGGCAGATTACCCGTCAGGACGAACACGGTGCCGTTACCCAGTACCAATGGGATGCCGTCGGCCGACTGATCCAGACGACGCTGCCCACCGGGGCCGTGCGCGGGTTCAGCTACAACACCTACGGCAAGATCACCGCCGAACGCGATGAACTGGGCCGCGTCACCCGCTACGAATACGCCGACGATTTGCACCTGGTCAGCCGCCGGATCAACCCCGACGGCACCCAGCTTCAGTACCGCTACGACAATGCGCAGCTGCTGCTGACGGAAATCGAAAACGAATCCGGCGAAAAATATCAGCTGGACTACACGCCCAGCGGATTGATCCGACAGGAAACCGGCTTCGACGGTCGCCGCACTGCCTACGCCTACGACCTCAATGGCCATCTGCTGGAAAAAACCGAGTTCGGCGATGACGGCTCGCAGTTGGTCACGGGCTATCAACGGGATTCGGCCGGACGGTTGCTGGTCAAGACCTTGCCCGACGGCATCCAGGTCGAATACCGCTACGACTCGCTGGGCCGGCTGACCCGCGTCGACGACGGCCACGATCACCCGCTGGAGTTCGAGTACGACCAGCAGGACCGGCTGATCACCGAACATCAGGGCTGGGGCACCTTGCGTTATGGCTACGACGCCTGCGGCCAGCTCAACCGCCTGCGCCTGCCGGACGGCAGCAAACTCGACTACCGCCACGCCAAGGGCGGTGCGCTGACGGCCATCGACCTCAATGGCGCACGACTGACCTCGCATACGTTTCTCGCCGGTCGCGAACAACACCGCCAACAAGGCCTGCTGCTCAGTGAATATGCCTACGACGAACAGGGCCGTCTGAAGGCCCACGCTGTCGGCCAGCACCAACATCCGCTCTACCGCCGCGACTATGCCTACAGCCTCAATGGCAACCTCGACAGCATCGCCGACACCCGCCATGGCCAGCGCAGCTATCAGTACGACCCGCTCAATCGCCTGATCCGCGTGCGCCACTCCCGCGACCAACAGCCGGAAAGCTACGCCCACGACCCAGCCGGCAACCTGCTGATGCAGGACCGCCCCGGCCCGACGTCCGTCAAAGGCAATCGCCTGTTGATGCAGGGCGATCGCCACTTCGACTACGACACCTTCGGCAACCTGATCCGCGAGCGCCGTGGCACCGGGCAGAAACTGGTCACCGAATACCGCTACGACTGCCAGCATCGGCTGGTCGGCGTCACTACGCCGGATGGTCGTTGTTCAAGTTATCGCTACGACGCCTTCGGCCGCCGCATCACCAAAACCGTCGACGGCAAAACCATCGAGTTTTTCTGGCAAGGCGACCACCTCGTCGCCGAACACAGCCAGGACCACCATCGCAGCTACGTCTACGAACCCGGTAGCTTCCGCCCGCTGGCGATGCTCGACGGCAAAGGCCCGCGTAAGGCTTGTCCCTTCTACTACCAGCTCGACCACCTCGGCACCCCGCAAGAACTCACGGACTACAGTGGCGACATCATCTGGGCCGCCCGATACACCGCCTATGGCCGCCTCACCCGCCTCAACCGCGACACCCACCAGGTCTTCGATCAACCGCTGCGCTTTCAAGGGCAGTATTACGACGCGGAAACCGGCCTGCATTACAACCGGCATCGCTACTACAATCCGGATATCGGCCGGTACCTGACGCCGGACCCGAGCAAGTTGGCGGGCGGATTAAACGGCTATCAGTACACGCGCAATCCGGCGGGTTGGGTTGATCCGTTGGGGTTGAGTGAATGCCCTGGGGGGGATTGGTGTAAGAAGTCGTCGTTTGGGGATGAGGATCCGGCGGGTAAGGCGGGGGTTGATGAGGGGGAGCCAAAAACTCCCTCCCCCAAAAGAGAAGAGGATTACTTATATCGCGGGGACGAGCGAGAGCCTGATGATGTATTTCAAAATGGTTTTAAAAGCAAAGGAAAAAGCAATGATTTATTGCTCCACTCTATAGACAGTGAAAATCCACCCAGTAATTTTATCAGCACATCACCGTCGCGAGATGTTGGCAAGCTTTTCGCCACTGGATATCACACAAAAGTAGGTTACCTCTATACCCTTCAAAAAATAGATGGGTATGACTTACAAAAAGAGCTTGGACAAGCTTATCTTTTCGGACCAGAAAAAGAGATAGCCATAGCTAACCGTATAGAGAATGTCGACGTACTTGGCGCAACGCTAATCATAGATGACGGCCGAGAGCTCGGCTATTCCATACCAAATCCGTACAGGAAAATAAAAAAATGATATCAAAGGTTGAAATCACCATAAGCATTGACGGCATAAAGGAAGTCGCCAACCTTATATGCGACAACAAAGAAATAACCATAATTCTCACAATGAAAAATGGCTTTAACAAAAAATATTCGGACAGTGACTTTTATAGATGCTTCGCACGTGTCAGAGAGGACAACCCCAACATACAATTTCTCTGCAAGGGATCAAAAATCAACGTACATCCTTCCAGCATGTCATCACAAATGTCTCTTGGGTTGAAGGCATATGAATTGACATTGGGTAAAGCGTCGTCACTCACCGATGTAGTTTATATTTTTGATTATGATGAGAGCAATCTAACAAACGATCCAAATGAACAGCGATCTTTCTACAGATGCTGGATTGAATCAGAAAAGATCTAACCATCAAAAGCCCGGTTCACGTCCGGGCTAAATCAGCTTAAGGAACTCTAACCTCCCGCGCTATCATCTGTCCTATCCGTCCCAATACTCCCAGAACCACCTGATCCTCCAGACCCACTTCCAGAACCACTCCCCATCGAACTTCCACCACTCACCGACCCGCTGCCCTTCCCCGGGTCGATGCTCCTCCCGTTGGCATCACCACCACTCCCACCACCAAGGGTGTCCGGTGGCAGCGCCTTCCCATCCGAGGTACCCGCATTCATTTCCGAGTAGGGCGGCATCCCCCCCTTATCGACCGGCGCATCGCGACCGGTAGATTCAGCAAACGCCGTCAATGAACTGATCGACAAAAAGCCGACCATCGTAAGCGCCATCCATTTTGATCTGATCATGGTGCATCTCCTTTTAAGAGTGCTTTACCTGATCTCTGGCGGTGATCGCTTTTAAAAGGTGTCGCTCAATCGACAATCTGCGATGCACCACCTCACAGGTTTCAGCTCGGTTCGCCCGAGGCGTCATCGCCGGCGATGTCCGGGTCTTCCGGGTCGGCTTCCACATTACCGCGCCTCACATCATCGGCGGGCACCTGTTCCACAGCGGTGTCGTCATCGTCGGGCGGGCGCTGGTCGCGGCGCAGCGAATTGGTGGGCGAAGGCAGCGGATATTCGGGGGTATCGTCGATATCGGAGTCTTTCGGATCAGCGTTCATAACGCACCTCTCAATGGACCTGAAAAGCAGATCCTTGCCTTTCGAGGCCAACACGACAGACACGGTTCGATCAGAGGGATTAATCGGTCGGGCCGACCGCTAAATCACTCGTCGTCTTCCTCGTCATACTCATCATTCTCCAGGTTGCCCACATCGCCTGCGTCATCGGCATCGTTGAGCGGTACCGTGGCGTCGTCCATCAGAGACCCCGGATCTTCGTTGCCAGGATCGTTAATCGGGCCTTCTTCTTCCTTGTCTTCGGTTTCCGGACTCATGGGCATGCCTCACAACGTTCAGAGTTATATAAAGTTCGAGAGGTCCTACGGCAAATCGTTCCAGCGTCCTATCGATAGAAACGAAAAACCCGGCACTCGGCCGGGTTTTACTTTAACTCGATATCGAGTTAGTGATTCTTGTACTTATTTTTATGCTTGTGTTTGTAGTAGCCGCCACCGGAATGCGAACTGCCGCGGTCATCACCCATGTTGCTGCCCACCGCGCCACCGGCTGCGCCGCCCAGGCCTGCGCCAATGGCCGAACCCGTGGAGCCACCCAGGCTGTTGCCGATCACCGAACCACCCGCCGCGCCGAGACCACCGCCGACGGCCGCTTCTGTGCGACTGCCCTTGCGCGCACCGACCGCACTGCCTGCCGCACCGCCGACGCCAGCGCCCACCGCGGCCCCGGTGCTGCCGCCCAACTGCCCGCCGACTACGTTGCCCAACACACCGCCAAGACCACCGCCGACTGCGGCGTCACCGTTGCCGCCCGCCATTGCGCCCTGAGCGACCAAAAGCCCCAAAAACACCGTGGACAATGTCAAACGCATGAAACGCATGATATGCACCTCTAATTTCCGCATTGGGGGGAAGAACGTGCCGCGGATAGGCATCAGCCTGCATCTGGGTCTGTTATACAGAAAACCAATACCGACTGTATGAGATTTGAGCCACATGATGCAGAAACGTTCCAAAACGAAAAAGCCCGGCATTAAGCCGGGCTTTTTCAGCTGACCTTCAGGATCAATGACGCTTTTTGGACAGGTTGCTGCCTACGCCGCCGCCCAATGCGCCACCCAGGCCTGCGCCGATGGTGGAGCCGTTCTTGCCACCCAGGCTGTTACCGATTATCGAACCGCCCGCCGCGCCAACACCGCCGCCGATGGCCGCTTTGGTGCGGCTGCCTTTACGTGCGGCAACAGCGCTGCCGGCTGCACCCGCTACGCCAGCACCAATCGCTGCGCCAGTGCTGCCGCCCATTTTTTGGCCAACCACGTTACCCAACGCACCACCCAGACCACCACCGAGCGCGGCCGTGCCGTCGCCGGCAGCCATCGCACCTTGAGCAACCAAAAGGCCCAGAACCAGAGCAGGCAGTGTCAAACGCATAACAAGAACCTCAAAAAAAGGGGAACCGAAAGGCCGGAGATTGAATGCTTTAGCGGAGGGAAAGTCCAGACACAAAACCAGAACAACCTCGCCAATGGCGACGGTTGGACAGCGTTTATGCAAAAGGTTTTATGACAGGCAAAAAAAAGCCCGCTGGGGAGACGGGCCAGGGTACTGCTTTCTAACGGATGAGCTGAGCCTACGGAGGCCGGTGTGAAAAGTTTGTGAAAAAAATACCAGTGCTCGCAAAGTTGTAGGACATTTCTCGGCATTGCCACCGAGCCACGTTTCCCGCCCTTCAGAAACAAGAAACCCCGCTCAATGGCGGGGTTCGTGCTGTTATCGGTTTACTTCCTGGAGGGCGCCCCCAGCTTGGGCATAAATTTCGATTTCGGCCCTCGGGTCCGAGGCACTGCAGATTTGATTTTGTTGATTTTGATACGGTCTTCGCCGAAGCTCGGCACATAGTCCGTCTGACCACACTGCACGCAATCATTGATTGGAAACTCTGCACCGTCGTCTTCGATATACGGCTCAGCCATATCTTCGCTCCTCTCAAAACGGGTCGATACCGGCAAGCCCTTTTTTGCCTGAAAAATATCGACCACCCTGGTTTTTGAGACTAGCCGGTCATTCCCAGACTTGTGATTCAGATCGTTACATGCCCGACGAATGGCCAGTACCGAGCGACCTACCTCAGCTTGACCGCCGTCCCGGTCACAAACACCACCACCATCCCACCCTTGCCGGCCGGCATGCTGATCTCATAATCGAGCCCCACCACCGCATCCGCCTGAAGCACCCGCGCCCGCTCCTTGATCTCCTCGGTCGCCTGAACCCGCGCCTCCTTCAATGCCCGCTCCAACGTCTGAGAACGCCCACCGAAAAAATCCCGCATCCCGGCGAACATGTCGCGAATCACGTTAACGCCCTGCACCGACTCGGCGCTGACGATGTCCAGGTAAGCGGTGATTTGCCGACCTTCGATGGTGTGGGTTGTGGTGGTGATCATGGGATGTCCTTGTTCAGAGCTGTCATCAATGAAGTGAAACGACGGTAACTGACACGATGGCTGAATTCCGCTCGAGGAGTTTGCAGTCTAATGCATGAAATCCAGACGCCAGAAACCACAAAACCCCTGACTTCTCTCGAAACCAGGGGTTTTGTGTATATCGAATTTGGCGGTGAAGGAGAGATTCGAACTCTCGATACAGTTTCCTGTATACACACTTTCCAGGCGTGCTCCTTAAGCCACTCGGACACTTCACCGTATCTCGTCAAACTTATTCAGTCTGTCGAGGCGCGCTAATGTAGTCGAAAGCTTTTCTGATGGCAAACATTTTTTTCAGAATTTTCATGCGCTTAACGCGATTAGCGCTTTGGGGGCGTTCAAGGGCATGGCAAACCTGCCAATCTCCGGCTTCGCCTCCCCTTCTATATAGAAGCCAATGCGCGATGGGCGGGGCGGACAATGCCTGGAGGGCTGGAAAAGGGTGACTGGCGGGTCAGTCACGGCGCTTTACCTGGCCTACAGCGGTGGGTAACGTCTGCCCTACTTTATTAGAAGGATTGGCGTCATGAGTGAGTTGATTTCCTACCATCTCGAAGACGGTATCGCGACCCTGACCTTGAGCAATGGCAAGGTCAATGCTATCTCTCCGGACGTGATTGTCGCGTTTAACGCTGCGCTGGATCGGGCGGTAGCGGATCGGGCGGTGGTGATCATTACCGGTCAGCCGGGGATTTTGTCGGGTGGTTATGATTTGAAGGTGATGACGGCCGGCCCTAACGAGGCCATGGCGCTGGTGGCTGCGGGTTCGACCCTGGCTCGTCGCCTGTTGTCGCATCCGTTCCCGGTGGTCGTGGCATGTCCTGGGCATGCGGTGGCCAAGGGTGCGTTTCTTCTGTTGTCGGCTGACTACCGCATCGGTGTCGATGGCCCGTTCAGCATTGGCCTGAACGAAGTGCAGATCGGCATGACCATGCACCATGCCGGTATCGAACTGGCCCGTGATCGTCTGCGCAAGTCGGCGTTCCATCGCGCGGTGATCAACGCCGAGATGTTCAACCCACAAAACGCCGTGGACGCCGGCTTCCTCGATAAGGTGGTGTCGGCCGAAGAGCTGCAAGACGCGGCGCTGGCGGCGGCTCGTCAGTTGAAGAAGCTCAACATGATCGCCCACAAGAACACCAAGTTGAAAACGCGCAAGGCGCTGCTGGAGACGCTGGACAACGCGATCATCCTGGATCAGGAGCACATGGGCTAAGCCCGAACGCGTTGCACCGAAAAGCCCGACCGTCGTGTCGGGCTTTTTCTTGGGTGTCTGGTTTAAAAACTTACAACCGCTCTAGGCCGCATCTGACCCACAAGTCGGAAACATGCGCTCAAACATCGGCTATCTCCCACTTCTATAGCGGCAATTGCCGAAAACAGTGCACATCCGTACACTGCGCCACCTTTTGTCCCGGTGGGCCTTTAAATGCTGTTTGTGTTTCGTATGTTATTGATGGGCCTGCACTTTATTCTGGCCGGAGCGCTTGGAGTGATTCTCGGGCTGTGCCGTCCGTTCAATCCGGACAACAGCCGTTTGTGCGCCCGTCTGTATGCGTGGCCGGCAATGTGTATTTTGCGTTTACGGGTCAAGGCCGATGTCGGGCCGCTGATGGATAAACCCGACAGCTGTGTGATCATCGCCAACCACCAGTCCAACTACGATCTGTTTGTGTTCGGCAACGTGGTGCCCCGCCGCACCGTGTGCATCGGCAAGAAGAGCCTGAAGTGGGTGCCGCTGTTCGGGCAGTTGTTCTGGCTGGCGGGCAATGTGTTGATCGATCGCGGCAATGCGCACAAGGCACGCCAGTCGATGCTGACCACCACGCACACCTTGCAAAATGAAGACACCTCGATCTGGGTCTTCCCCGAGGGCACCCGCAACTTGGGCGAAGAGCTGCTGCCGTTCAAGAAAGGCGCGTTCCAGATGGCGATTGCCGCCGGCGTGCCAATCGTGCCGGTGTGTGTCAGCAGTTACGTCAAACACATGCGATTGAACCGCTGGCGCAGTGGGAAGATTCTGATCCGTTCGTTACCGGCAATTCCTACGGCTGGATTGAGTCTGGATGACATGCCGATGTTGATCGCCCAGTGCCGCGAACAGATGCGTGAGTGCATCGACTCGATGGATCGGCAACTGCAAGCCGCCTGAATGAAACCCGCCCTGTGCGGGTTTTCTTTTGCCTGCGAACTCTACCGATTTTGCTGACTCTCAAGCAGTAGACAAGGTTAAGCTGAAACCTGCCTGGCACCGCCAGTCTTTACCAATAGAAAGCGACCGATAAGAAGTGTGAATCATCATGGGTAGAGTCGTTGCTGCTGCGGTTTACAGCGCTGGTAAGAAAGTCACCAATATCACGCTTGACGAAGGTGCGGCCTGGGCTGCCAAGCCTGGCCACTTTGTGTGGATCGGCCTCGAAGAGCCCAATGCGCAGGAGCTGTTCAACCTGCAACGCCAGTTCAACCTGCACGAACTGGCCATCGAAGACGCCCTGGAAAAACACAGTCGACCGAAGCTGGAAACCTTCGGCGATGCGCTGTTCATCGTCACGTATTCACCGATCCGCCATGAAGGCAAATTGCAGTTCATCGAGACGCATATCTTCGCCGGCAAGGGTTACATCATTACCGCGCGCAATGGTCACTCGGCGTCCTACGCCCATGTCCGACAACGCTGTGAGGCACGTCCGCTGTTGCTGGAGCATGGGGAAGATTTCGTACTCTATGCCATCCTCGATTTCGTGATCGAAAACTACCAGCCGATGGGCGAAGCGATTCATGCCGAGATCGATGAGCTGGAAAGCAATGTCCTCTGCGGTTCGCTGAACGAGCGCGATATCCAGAAACTCCACGGCCTGCGTCGTGATGTATTGCGCTTGCGCCGGTTTGCGGCGCCGATGGTGGAGATCGGTGAGGAACTGCAAAAGCTGAGTTTTCCATTTATCGACAAAAACATGCGCCCGTATTTCCGCGATGTGCAGATTCATGTCACGCGGCAGATGGAAGACCTGACGACCCTGGCGGACATTGCCAGCCAGACCATCGAGGTCGGGGTGTTGCTGGAGGCGTCGCGCCAGAGCGTGGTGCAGCGCAAATTTGCGGCGTGGGCGGCGATTCTGGCGTTTCCGACGGCGATAGCGGGGATTTACGGGATGAACTTCCAGGACATGCCAGAGTTGACTTGGCATTACGGGTATTTCGCGGTGCTGGGGTTTATCACCGTTGGATGCGTCGGTTTGTGGGCGAGCTTCAAAAAGTCTGGGTGGTTGTAGTCGGAACCGAGGCGTCTGCAAAATTCGCGGACAGCCTCGCTCCTACAGGGTTATCCGGAGCGAGGCTTGTCCACGAAGCTTTTAAGGCTTAACCGAGTCAGTCTCAGGCTTGTGCGCCACAAACCGCATCATCCACTCTGCAACGGTAGTGCCGTGATGCTCGTGTTCAAGACTCGCCATACCTTGCGAATAAATCTGCTCGCCCAACGCCTCCTGGCGGATATCCAGCAGCGCCCGTGAGTAATCGTGAATGAACTCCGGATGCCCCTGGAAGCACAGCACCTGATCGTTGATGTGGTACGCGGCGAACGGACAGAAGTCGCTCGAGGCAATCACTGTAGCGTTTTCCGGCAGCGCGGTGACCTGATCCTGGTGACTGATCAGCAACGTCAGCTCTTCCCTCACCGGGCTCATCCACGGCGCCTTGGCCGCGAGTTTGTATTTGTGGGTGCCGACGCCCCAGCCCTGGGTCGCCCGCTCGCTCTTGCCGCCCAACAGCAGCGCCAACAGTTGATGACCGAAGCACACGCCCAACAGTTTGTCGCCACGTTCGTAGCGCTTGAGCAGATACGTCTTGAGGGTTTGAATCCACGGGTCGGTGCCGAAGGAATCGGCCTTGCTGCCGGTGACCAGATACGCATCGAAGGTCTGATCATCGCTGGGATATTCGCCCTGCATCACGTTGTACACGCTGAATTCGGCCGCGATGGGTTGCTGCGAAAACAGACGCTGGAACATCTGCCCGTAACCCTGATATTGATCGACCAGTTCCGGACGCAGGATGTCGGTTTCCAGAATGCAGATGCGTAACGACATAAAAAATACCTGACACATGGTGGGAATAATGCACACCCCAGAGCCTGCCTTGAAACACGGTGGCAAGGCAAGCCCCGGAAGGCGTCATCGGTCCCTTGGAACGTCCCCTTAGAACAGCGCGTCCTTGGCGGCTTTCTCCAGCAACAGCGCAGGCGGCGTGAAGCGTTCGCCATATTGCTCAGCCAGGTACTGGGCGCGGGCGACGAAGTCTTTCACGCCGTACTGGTTGATGAATTGCAGCGCACCGCCGGTCCAGGCCGCGAAGCCGATGCCGAAGATCGAGCCGACGTTGGCATCCGCCGTCGAGGTCAGCACGCCCTCCTCTACACAACGCACGGTTTCGATGGCCTGGATGAACAGCAAGCGATCGCGCACGTCTTTCGGCGAAATCTGCCCGTCGGCTTTCTCGAAGCGGGTTTTCAGCTCCGGCCACAAATGTTTCTGCCCGGCGGCCGGGTAATCGTAGAAACCACCTCCAGCGGCCTTGCCCGGACGCTTGAATTCCTTGAGCAACAAGTCAATCACGGCGAACGCCGGGTGCTCAATCAGTGGTTTCCCTTCCGCTTGCAGGTCTTTGGCGGTTTGCTGGCGGATATGGCTCATGAGGCTGAGGGAAACTTCGTCGGAGATCGCCAGAGGCCCGACAGGCATGCCGGCCTTGCGCGCTTCGGTTTCGATCATCGGCGCGCTCACCCCTTCGCCGAGCATCGCGATGCCTTCGTTGGTGAAGGTGCCGAACACACGCGACGTGAAAAAGCCACGACTGTCGTTCACCACAATCGGAGTTTTCTTGATTTGCAGGACGAAATCGAAACCGCGAGCCAGGGTTTCGTCGCTGGTATGGACGCCTTTGATGATTTCCACCAACGGCATTTTCTCCACGGGACTGAAGAAATGCAGGCCGATGAATTTGCTCTGGTCTGGCACGGCGGTGGCCAGGCCACTGATCGGCAACGTCGAGGTATTGGAGGCGATCACCGCGTCCGGGCCGACGACGGTTTGCGCTGCCGATGAGACCCTGGCTTTAAGCTCGCGATCTTCAAACACCGCTTCAATGATCAAATCGCAACCGGCCAGATCCGCATCGTTTTCGGTGGTATGGATCCGCGCCAGAATCGCCTCACGCTGCTCCCGGCTCATCTGACCACGGGCGACCTTCTTGTCCAACAACGCTGCCGAGTGGGCCTTGCCCTTCTCTGCCGCGGCGAGGTTGATGTCTTTGAGCACCACGTCGATACCGGCCGAGGCGCTGACAAACGCGATGCCCGCGCCCATCATCCCGGCGCCGAGCACGCCGACTTTCTTCGTCACGTAAGGCGCTATGCCCTGAGGTCGCGAACCGCCGGCATTGATCTCATTGAGCTGGAACCAAAAGGTGCCGATGAGGTTTTTCGACACCTGGCCCGTAGTCAGTTCGGTGAAATAGCGGGTTTCGATCAGGTGCGCGGTGTCGAAATCCACCTGAGCGCCCTCCACCGCGGCGCAGAGGATTTTCTCCGGCGCGGGCAGGCACCCCTGGGTTTTACTACGTAGGATCGACGGCGTGATGGCCAGCATCTGCATGACTTTCGGATCCGACGGCGTACCGCCAGGGATCTGATAACCCTTCACATCCCAACGCTGCACAGCAACCGGATGAGCAGCAATCCACGCCCGCGCCTTGGCCATCAGCTCATCGTGATCGACAGCCAACTCATCGATCAACCTCGCTTGCAGCGCCTGTTGCGGGCGGATTTTCTTGCCTTCCAGCAGATACGGCAGAGCTTTTTCGATGCCCAGCATGCGCACCATGCGCACCACCCCGCCACCGCCCGGCAACAGACCGAGGGTGACTTCCGGCAGGCCAAGCAGCACCGACGGGTTGTCGAGCGCCACACGGTGATGGCATGCCAGGCAGATTTCCCAACCGCCGCCGAGCGCCGCACCGTTAATGGCGGCAACCACCGGTTTACCGAGGGTTTCCAGGGTGCGCAACTGGCCCTTGAGGGTCAGCACCATGTTGTAAAAGGCTTGGGCTTCGGGCTTGCCGACCTTGATCAGTTCATTGAGGTCGCCACCGGCGAAGAAGGTTTTCTTGGCCGAGGTGATGATCACGCCGGCAATCGCATCCTTGTCGGCGACCAGGCGCTCGACACAAGTGGCCATGGCCTCGCGGTAGACCGCGTTCATGGTGTTGGCGCTCTGGCCCGGCATATCGATGGTCAGGACGACGATCCGGTCCTGGCCCTTTTCGTAACGAATGGCTTGGGTCATGGCAATTTTCCTTGAGTCGGATTTTCTTAAAGACAGGCTCAGAGGCGTTCGATGATGGTGGCAATGCCCATGCCGCCGCCGACACACAATGTCGCCAGGCCATAGCGCAGGCGCCGGGTTTCCAGTTCATCGAGCAGCGTGCCGAGAATCGCGCAACCGGTGGCGCCGAGCGGATGGCCCATGGCGATGGAGCCGCCGTTGACGTTGACCTTGTCCGGGTCGATGGCCATGTCCTTGATGAACTTCAACACGACCGAGGCGAACGCTTCATTGACTTCGAACAAGTCGATGTCTTCGACCCGCAGCCCGGCCTTGGCCAGTGCCTTGCGGGTGGCCGGCGCCGGGCCGGTGAGCATGATGGTCGGGTCGGTGCTGGTGACCGCCGTGGCGACGACCCGCGCCCGTGGTTGCAAGCCCAGCGCCCGGCCCTTCGCTTCGGAGCCGATCAGCATCAGCGCCGCGCCATCGACGATCCCGGAGCTGTTGCCCGGCGTGTGAACGTGGTTGATCCGCTCGACCTGGCTGTACACCCGCAATGCCGTGGCGTCGAAGCCCATTTGCCCGATCATTTCGAAACTCGGCTTGAGCTTGCCCAGGCCTTCCATCGTCGAATCGGCGCGAATGAACTCATCGTGATCAAGCAGGATGATGCCGTTCTGGTCCTGCACCGGCACCAGCGACTTGTTGAAGGAACCATTCGCCCGCGCCCGCGCCGCTTTCTGCTGCGAGTGCAACGCGAAGGCATCGACGTCCTGACGACTGAAACCTTCGATTGTCGCGATCAGGTCAGCACCCACGCCCTGGGGTGTGAAATGGCTGTGCAAGTTGGTTTCCGGGTCCAGCGCCCAGGCCCCGCCGTCGCTGCCCATGGCCACGCGGGACATCGACTCGACGCCACCGACCACCACCAGATCTTCGAAGCCGGAACGCACTTTCATCGCGCCCAGGTTCACTGCTTCCAGCCCCGACGCGCAGAAGCGATTGAGTTGCACACCCGCCACGCTGACGTCCCAATCGGCCACTTGTGTGGCGGTCTTGGCAATGTCGGCGCCCTGATCACCGATAGGCGTCACGCAGCCAAGCACCACGTCGTCGACCTGACTGGTGTCCAGGGAGGTGCGCTGCTGCAACGCCGTCAACAGCCCGGCCACCAGGTTCACTGGCTTGACGCTGTGCAAGGCGCCATTGGCCTTGCCTTTGCCACGGGGCGTGCGTAACGCGTCAAATATCAAAGCTTGGGTCATGGCGTTCTCGAACCTGAGGGTGATCTCTATACCCTCACCTTATGCCGAGCAGCCGTGGATTCAATGACCCCAGCGCTCATTGGCGTTGACGGTCACGCTCAGACGAACGGTAGTCAGCTATCGGATTAATCGATTCGTGTCACCAAGCTGTCTAGCCAACGGGCGCCCAAGAAGATGGCCATAGGCCTCATGTCTTTTTGGCAGTGGTCAGCGCTAAGTCCATACGAAATGGATCTAAGCCAAGCGTGACGCGGGCCCTAATGTAAACCTGTACGAAGTTGTCGTCGGGTTTTGCCGAGGCTCTCGTCCTACAGGAAGTGCAGCGCTCTGCCGTCATGGAGATATGCAGGCAGGCAACCAGGAAATAACAAAAAAGGCGGTCAAGCCATGTTCAAACATTCGAAAGTACGTCAAGCCGGGCTCATTCTATTTGCTACTACGCTGTTGTTGATTTTGCCGAACCTGACCAAGGTGCTTGGCTGATCGAGCAGCGGGGGTTTTCATTTCGCCTGATAAAAATGTGACTGGCTCGCTATCCGGGCCGGCGTGGCTGTGCCAACCTTTGCGGCACTTCCACGACATGGACGACGATCACTTGAAAGCGCTCATTTTGTTTGGGGCCTTGCTGCTCAGCACGCCTCTGTCTGCCGCGCAGCTGAATCTTGAGCTGGGCGCGAGCCCTCGCACCTGGCAGACCGAGGAATTGCTCAAGCATCCTCAGGCTCAGACCATCACGATCACTAACGACGTTTCCTACAAACGGGACATGAGCTATCGCGCCGTGCCGTTGGCGGCGTTGTTGACGGGCATCAAGCCTGACGACCACTTGCAAGCCGTGGCCCTGGACGGTTTTGCCGCCGAACTGGCCGCCGCGCCGTTGCTCAATACCCAGGGCGCGCGGGCCTGGCTGGCGATTGAAGACCCGGCCAAGCCGTGGCCGCCGCTGTCCGAGGGCAAGCCCAGTGCCGGGCCGTTCTATCTGGTCTGGACCGATCCACAGGCGGGCAATATCAGTCCCGAGCAATGGCCGTTCGAAGTGGCGAGCATCAAGCGCATGGCCCCGGTGGCTGAGCGCTTCCCTGCCCTGTTACCCGATCCTGCGCTGAAGGCGGACCATCCGGTGAACAAGGGCTTTGCGCTGTTTCAGAAGAACTGCCTGGCCTGTCATCGACTCAATGGCGCGGGGGACGCGCAGTTCGGGCCGGACCTGAATATTCCGTTCAACCCGACCGAGTATTTCGGCGCAGACTTCCTCAAGCGTTACATCCGTGACCCGCAGACCTTGCGCCAGTGGCCGCAGGCGAAGATGCCCGGGTTCTCACCGACGGTGTTGCCGGAGGGGGATCTGGAGTTGTTGGTGGGGTATTTGAAACACATGGCGGGACGCAAGGTGTCTTCGGCCAAGTAAACATCCACCTGTGGCGAGGGAGCTCGCTCCCGCTGGGGCGCGAAGCGGCCCTCAAATCAGGCGACGCGATCCGTCAGGCAAACCGCATTCGCCGGGTTTGCGACTGCTGCGCAGCCGAGCGGGAGCAAGCTCCCTCGCCACAATGAATGACTGCTACTGCTGTTGGACGGAGATCACCGGCGCAGGCGTCGGCGCGACCAACACCTTGGCATGCATCTGCTCATACCCACCGCCACGGCGCATACCGCGCACCGGGCAGGCGTCGAGGTAGTCCAAGCCCACGGCCAGTTTCAAGTGACGTTCAGGCCGGGCCAGTTCGTTGGTTACATCGAAGCTATACCAGGCGTCATTCAGCCAGGCTTCCGCCCAGGCGTGACTGGCCAAGTGTTCGCTGTTCTCGCTGTACAGATACCCCGACACATAACGCGAGGGAATGCCCAGGCTGCGGGCGCAGGCGAGAAACGCATGGGTATGGTCCTGGCAGACCCCGGAACGCCCGGCGAAAGCTTGCGCGGCGCTGGTCTCCACTTCGGTGGCACCTGGCGTGTAGGTCATGTGCTGGTTCAGGCCATGCATCAAATCGATCAGCGCCGTGCGATCCCGCCGTTGCTTGCACGCCTTCTCGGCAAACGCGCGCAGGGCTTCGTCGGCTTCGGTCAGCCGGGTGAAACGCAGGAACGGCAGCGCCGACTGACTCTCGTGCTCGGCTTCGCGCAGCTCGTCGATGTCGACCTGGCCACGGGCGCCGATGATGATCGCTTCATGCGGCTCATCCAGGGTCAACACATGCAGGATGTTGCCGAACGGATCGAGTTGCGCGCGCACCGGGCGCGGCAGGTCGAGTTGCCAGCTCAGCACGTGCTGGCGCTCGCTGTCGTGGGGTGTCAGTCGCAGGTACTGGATGCTCGCCCGCACCTGATCTTCGTAGTGATAGGCGGTCTCGTGGCTAATGGAAAGTCTCATGCAGCCTCCAGATAGGAACTGTGTATGGCATTGCCCAACTGGCGCACCAGCGGGATGAACTCGGTCAGCCAGGTGTGCAGGCCTTCGTCGAGGATTTCGTTGATACCGGTGTAGCGCAGGCGCGCGTCCATTTCCGCCGCCAGGCGTTGTGCGGGACGGCCGTTGGCCCCCGGTAGTTGAGCGAGAATCTGATCGACCTCTTCGGTGCAGGCTCGCAGGGATCGCGGCACATCGGCGCGCAGCAATAATAGCTCGGCCACATGCCGGGCGCCGGGGGCGTCGCGGTAGATTTCGGTGTAGGCCTCGAACGATGACAAGGCCCGCAACAAGGCGCTCCATTGGTAATAGGCGTGGGCCGTACCGTCACTGACTGCTTCGGCTTGATCGCCGGCCATTTCGTAACGGGCATCTAGCAGGCGCAAGGTGTTGTCGGCCCTTTCGATAAAGGTGCCCAGACGAATGAAGCGGAACGCGTCGTTACGCATGATCGTGCCGTAGCAAGCGCCGCGGAACAGGTGGGAACGTTCCTTGATCCACTCACAGAAACGGCTCATGCCGTAGCGACTCAAGCCCTGCTCGGCGATCCCGCGAATTTCCAGCCAGGTGGCGTTGATGTTTTCCCACATGTCGGCGGTGATTCGCCCACGCACCGCATGGGCGCTGGCTCGCGCGGCACCGAGGCAGCTGTAGATGCTCGCCGGGTTGGCCGCGTCCAGGGCGAAAAAATGCAGCAGCCGTTCGGCATGCAGATCGCCGTGGCGCGCGAGGTAATCGTCCAGGGTGCCGGTGATCAGCAACGGCATGGCCAGTTCGTGCAAGCCGTCACCACGACCGTCCTGGGGCATCAGCGACAGCGAATAACTGACGTCGAGCATCCGCGCGAGGTTTTCCGCCCGCTCCAGGTAACGCGACATCCAATACAGATCCGAGGCAGTTCTACTTAACATGGCAGGCTTCCTTCAATCCTCGACCACCCAGGTGTCCTTGGTTCCGCCGCCCTGGGACGAGTTCACCACCAGGGAACCTTCACGCAAGGCGACTCGGGTCAAACCGCCGGGCACAACCCGGGTTTCGCGGCCAGACAATACAAACGGACGCAGGTCGATGTGGCGCGGTGCGATGCCGTTTTCGACAAAGGTCGGACAGGTCGACAACGACAACGTCGGTTGCGCGATGTACGCGTGGGGCTTGGCTTTGATCCGTTCACGGAAAGACTCGATCTCCGCTGCCGTCGCCGCCGGCCCCACCAGCATTCCGTAACCGCCGGAGCCTTGGGTTTCCTTGACCACCAGCTCCGGAAGGTTGGCCAGCACGTGGGACAGTTCAGAAGGATTACGACACTGCCACGTCGGCACGTTCTTCAGGATCGGCTCTTCATCGAGGTAGAAACGAATCATGTCCGTGACGAAGGGATACACCGACTTGTCGTCCGCGACCCCGGTGCCGATGGCATTCGCCAGCACCACATTGCCGGAGCGGTAGGACGACAGCAGCCCTGGAACGCCAAGCATCGAATCGGGGTTGAACGCCAGCGGATCGAGGAAAGCATCGTCGAGGCGACGGTAGATCACGTCGACCGCTTTCGGCCCGTCCGTGGTGCGCATGAACACCTTGTCGTCGCGCACGAACAGGTCGGCGCCTTCCACCAGTTCAACGCCCATTTCCCGAGCGAGGAACGCATGCTCGAAAAACGCACTGTTGAAACGCCCCGGCGTCAGCACCACCACGCTCGGGTTGTCGATCGGGCTGGAGCTTTTCAGAGTGTCGAGCAGCAGGTTCGGGTAGTGGTCGATCGGTGCGATGCGCTGGGCCGCGAACAACTCGGGGAACAGGCGCATCATCATCTTGCGGTCTTCGAGCATGTAGCTCACGCCGCTGGGGGTACGCAGGTTGTCTTCGAGCACGTAGTACGTGCCGTCGCCATCGCGTACCAGGTCGACGCCGGAAATGTGCGAATAGATATCGCGGTGCAGATCCAGCCCTTGCATCGCCAACTGGTATTGCTCGTTGGCCAGCACTTGTTCGGCCGGGATGATGCCGGCCTTGATGATGCGCTGCTCGTGATAGAGGTCGGCAAGGAACATGTTCAATGCCTTGACCCGCTGAATGCAGCCGCGTTCGACGACCCGCCATTCACTGGCGGGGATGCTGCGGGGAATGGTGTCGAAGGGAATCAGGCGCTCTGTCCCCTGCTCATCACCATAGAGCGTGAAGGTAATCCCGGCACGATGAAATAACAGATCGGCCTCGCGTCGCCGTTGTGCCAAAAGCTCGTCAGGCGTTTCGGCCAGCCAACGGGCAAACTCCCGATAATGCGGACGGACCTGGCCGCCGGCATCGTACATTTCATCAAAAAAGGTGCGGATCATGCCGTACTCCTTGTCACACGGACATCCAGGCCTTCGCAAGGCCCGTGCCATAGGCAGAAACGCTTTGATATCAATCAGTTGGATAATGTCGCTGCGCGCACCGCACCAATCCTGTGCGGTAAATGCCCCACCCTGATCGCCCCCGCTTCATGGCGAAGCAATGCTGTCGCCTATCAGCAGCATAGTCAGAGTTGATTTCACTGCTCGGGAGGGAGATGCGGATAATCCGTACATTCGCTGGAAAACTGATCGCTCTTCCCTTTAGCCGCCTGTTCAGGTGGCTTTTTTTTGTCCGTTTGAAATGTGGCGAAATAAAAAGATCGAAACAAAAACGGCCAACCCAAAGGTCAGCCGTTACTAAGTGTCACTGTTCATAAGCTTATGCGAGTAGCCCTCGTATCTCCTGTTTGACGCCCCATCCCTCGATGATGCCACCCAGAGGCTCGACCACCGCCTCGAAGTCCTGCTCGAAGTCGCCGATCCCGTCGTAGGTGGCGTACATCACTTTGCTCAGTTCCAGCGACCACGCGCCGTCGTCACGCGCGCTGATCTGGGCATTCAAGGATTCACCACAAAAATGACCTGCCGCCCTGCGTGCCCGCTCCTCGTCCGGGAAAATGGCGTAGAACTCGATGGGATGGAATCGTGAAAAATCGAAACCGCCTTCTTTCATGCGGCGCAGCACGCTGCTGCTGATGTCTTCTTGATAGGCTGTGCTCATGAAACGTCCCCCTCAGACTGATGGATAGACTTTCCGTATTCCCTGCACTTTCGATGCGGCAACAGAGGTTGCCGCCGGGAAACAAGCATGTAGCTGACAAGACCAGACCTTAGCGAGTCACTCGCTGATCTCGGTTGCAGAGTAGCCTCAAGATAGAGCCGCTGCCAAGACCTGGTGGTGAATGTGACAGGAGGTGTATCAAATAGGAGTAATACTGAGGATTTCAATGCTGTGCTGGGATTTCAGACTTTTGACGGTCGGATCATCGGTACGACCCTCCAGATCATTGAGGTCCAGTTTCGCAGCCACCGGCAGTCGCCGGTCGCGAATGAGTTGGGCGGCTTGCTCGTTGCTCGGGCACTCCTCGCACTCGAAGAGTTCGTCGACTGATTCACCGTGTTCATCCACGAAAGTGATTTTCCACTTTTGCATCGGTGCCTCCTCGGTAAAACCCATGGATGGGCTTACATCTATCTCGACTCGTGCATTGGCCGATCGTTCCAAGGGATCCCAAAAGCGAGACATGAAAAAAGGCCGTCACCCGCGTGTTCACACACCGGCGACGGCCTTTCTTATCGACGAAGCATCAGTCGTTGCTAGGTTTGTTCACCGCTTGCAGCACGTACTGCGGCAACGCGAAGGCACCAATATGGATTTCCGGGTTGTAGTAGCGGGTGATGATGCCGCTGCCGGCGAAGCGCTGTTGCAGGATTTCGCGGGACAATTTGCGATAAGCGGTATCGGTCGCGCCCCAGGCGAAGGTCATTGCGCCGCCGATGTAGGTCGGCACAGCCGCCTGATAGAAGTGCCAGTCCGGGAACAGGCTGCGCAGGCGACCGGCGGTGGTTTTGACTTCTTCGATTTGCATGAACGGGGTGCCGTTCTGGGTCACCAGAATGCCGCCTTCGTTCAGGCAGCGGTGGCAAGCCTGGTAGAAGTTTTCGGAGAACAGCACTTCGCCCGGACCGATCGGGTCGGTGGAGTCGGAAATGATCACGTCGAACTTTTCGGTGGTGGTGGCGACGAAACGCATGCCGTCGTCGATCACCAGGTTCAGGCGTGGATCATCGAACGCACCCTTGGAGTGGTTCGGCAGGAATTCCTTGCACATGTCGACCACGGTGCCGTCGATTTCGACCATGGTGATGTGTTCGACGCTGCGGTGCTTGGCCACTTCACGCAGCATGCCGCCGTCGCCACCACCGATGATCAGCACGCGCTTGGCGGTGCCATGGGCGAGGATCGGCACGTGGGTGAGCATTTCGTGGTAGATGAATTCGTCGGCTTCGGTGGTCTGGATTACGCCATCCAGCGCCATCACCCGGCCCATGCGCGGGTTTTCGAAGATCACCAGGTGCTGGTGTTCGGTGCGCACTTCGTGCAGCAGTTTTTCCATGCGAAAACGCTGGCCATAGCCTTCGTAGAGGGTTTCCAGGTACTCGCTGGTTGGGGTATTGCTCATGGGAAGTGCTCCGATGAATGCGGGTGGCAACGGACGGTTACCCGCCCATGATGGCCAATCGATCGCCTCGATTGACCGGGAAAGGCGCGCATTCTACGTCGCGGAACATGACAGGTCGAACCTCACGTGATGACTCGACCCAATCCCTGTGAGAGCAGGCTGCCCGCGACAGGATCACCGCGGTGTAGCTGACAGACCTTAGCGCCTGTGTCGTGGGCAAGCCACGCTCCCACAAGTCCGGTGTTGCTTGTGCAAAACCGGTCAGATCCGCACATCGCCTCTTGGCCCGGCGATGGCCCAGATGATCAGGCCCAGCACCGGCAGCAGCAGGATCAACAGCACCCAAAGGACTTTCATCCCGGTTTCGGCGCCACTTTTAAGCACGTTGATGATGGCCCAGATATCCAGGGCAAAAATAATCAGGCCGATCAGGGTGTTGAACGTGGAACCCATGGTGTCGCTCCAAAAAAATGGTAGGCACTCTTAGGATAGTCGGGCCTGGCGAGGGTTCCGTTTTATTACCGTTGTAGACGGCTTCAGACGTGGATGGCCACTTTCAGGGCTTCCAGGGAGGGCGCGGCGGCGATGCCGACTTCGGCGCACAACTCCAGCACCCGTGGCACGTCGTTGCCATAGACCAGCACCACTTGCAGTTCGTCGTCGAGCAACTGGCTGAAATTCATCAAGGTGTAGCCACCGTTTTCCTTGTTCAGGCTGCTCATCTGCACCTGAATGCGATTGAGTGCCGTCAGGGCTTCGGTTTTGGCCAGTTGCTTGGGCTTGATGTTGAACTCAACGCCGGGGCCGAACGAGGCGACGATCTGCGCGAACAGGTCCATGTAGGTGTCGGCCTGGAACAACACGGTTTCCGGCAGACTGCCGACGACAACCCACTCGCCCAACGGGATCGGAAAGGTGTCGTCGTAGTTGATATCTGGATTGGCCGCCAGAAAAGCCTCGGGATCGGCGTAGGCCTGAGCCGCTTCGTCAGCGATTTTCAGGATTTCGTCCTCGCCCATGCACCCGGAGCTGATTTTGCTGATGAGTTCGACGAGTGCGGCTTTCATGAGGTGGATCCTGTAGCGAGGGAATTTTGAGGGCGCGAAGGATAACGCATTCGGAAACGGATTGCGGGACCTGGCAGGAACCTGTGGCGAGGGGGCTTGCCCCCGTTCGGCTGCGAAGCAGTCGTAAATCCGGTGAATGTGGTCTATCTGAATGACCGCGATCGCTGATTTTGGGGCTGCTTCGCAGCCCAGCGGGAGCAAGCTCCCTCGCCACAAAAGCCCGAATCAGGCCAGGAGTTTTTGCAGCTGAGCCGTGGTATCCGCCGCGCCCATGGTCTTGGCCGCGTCCAGCGCAGACACGCCATTGGCGTCCTTGGCTTTCGGATCGGCGCCTTTGCTGATCAGGTAGTCGATGATTTCGACGCGGTTGAACATCGCCGCCATCATCAACGCAGTGCGTCCGTCGAAGGACGAACCTTCCACTTCAGCGCCACCCTCGACCAACGCCTTGACCACTGCCAGATCACCCTTGAATGCCGCGCCGGCAATCGGGCTCTGGCCGTTGTCGTTGCGAATCTCGGGATCGGCCTTGTGTTCGAGCAAAACTTTTACGGTGTCGACATGGCCGTGGTACGCGGCGAGCATCAGTAAAGTGTCGCCCTTGTGGTTGCGCAGGTTCGGCGGCAGGCCCTTGGTCAGCAGCGCAGCCATCATGGCCGCATCGCCCTCGCGCGCTTTGTTGAACACCTGTTCGGCAAATTCAGCAGCCTCTTCGGGGGTCATCTGGCGGCTTTTGTCTGACATTGGGGACTCCACATTCGGTCAATCGGAAAGCCGATAGTTTCCCGAGCAGCCCGGAACCTGTCACTTGTTTTTTCTCATGGACAGTCATAGCGATATTCAATAGCGACCCTTTCAATAGCGATGCCTGCCTCCGTAAATATCCGCCAGCACCTGCTCGGTGACTCGCACGTAGGTTTCGGTGCCCGGCAGCCAGGCATAAATCGGGTCATCGCCGGTTTTGCTCGGATCGAAGGCTTCGTCCTTGAGCCGGGTCTTCTGGTACTTGAAGGTCCCGGTGGTTTCCATTTTCACTTTCACCCGCAGGAACAGTGGCACCGCATAGGCCGGCATTTGTTGCCTGGCGAACGCCAGCAACTCACTGAAATCCAGGGTCGCCAGGGATTCGGCCGGGGTGATGGCCGCCATCCCCGCCCGCCCGTTGGTGTTGTGGATTTCCACGCCATAGGCCACGGCTTCGGCGATGTGCGGGTGTTGCAACAGGATGTTCTCGACCTCGGTAGTGGAGACGTTTTCGCCCTTCCAGCGGTAGGTGTCGCCCAGGCGATCGACAAATTGCGCATGACCGAAACCGATGTTGCGCAGCAGGTCACCGGTATTGAAGTAGCGGTCGCCCTTCACGAACACATCGTGGAGCACCACTTTTGCGGTCTTCTGCGGATCGGTGTAGCCGTCCAGAGGTGCCTTGTCGTCGATCCTCGCCAACAACAGCCCCTGCTCGCCCTTGGCCACTTTGCGCATGAAGCCCTTGGCATCCCGCGTGGGGGCACCGCTGTCGTGGTCGTACGCCACCAGCTCCCAGGACATCAGGGAAAAGCCAATGGTGTTGTCGAAGTTGAGGATGTTGGTGAAACCAATATTGCCGTCGCTGGCGGCGTACAGCTCGCAGATGTGGTCGACGGCAAATCGCGTCTTGAACTCGTTCCACGCGCCGGGGCGCAGACCATTGCCGATCATCTTCCTCACGCTGTGCCGACTGTCGTCGACGCTGCGCGGTTGATCCACCAGGTAGCGACACAATTCGCCAACGTACCCGAGGGTGGTCGCCCGGTATTTGCGCACGTCGCTCCAGAACTGGCTGGCGCTGAACTTGCGGCGGATGGCAAACCCCGACGCCCCGCTGATCGCCGAGCCCCAGCACACGCAAAGCCCGGTGGCGTGGTACAGCGGCAAGGTGCAATAGACGACGTCCTGCGGCTGCATGTCCAGGGCGATCAGCCCGAAGCTGGCGGAGCTGCGCATCCAGCGGCCGTGTTTGAACACCCCGGCCTTGGGCAACCCGGTAGTGCCCGAGGTGTAGATATAGAAACAAGGGTCATCGAAAAAAACCTGCCGGCTGCTGACGGGATTGTCACTGGGCGCGTCGCAGCTGGCCGCCATCAGGTTAATGAAGCCATCGGGCGTTTTGCCCGGATCACGGTCAGTATCTTGATCGGCGACAAACCAGGTGCGCGCCACATCGATGGCCACCCGCTCGCGGACCGCATTGAAGGCCGGAACCAGCTCTTCTCCGACCACAATCCCTACAGGCGCCACCAGATTCAGGCTATGAACCAGGGTATCGCGGGTCTGGGAGGTATTCAGCAAGGCGCTGATCGCACCGACCTTGGCCACCGCCAATATCGTCACCAGCAGTTCCACACGGTTCTCGATAAACACCGCGACCACATCGCCCTTGCCGATGCCTTGGGCAATCAGGTGATGGGCGATGCGGTTGGCCCACTGATTGGCCTGTGCATAAGTGAGCATCACGTCGCCCTGCAGCAATGCCGGGCCATCGGGATTGCGCAACGTCGCCTGCTCGAAGCTCCAGCCGAGACCACACGGTTGGGTCGGGTCCTTGACGTTGGCGACTTTCATGCCCTTCACCACGCGGGGGATGGCTTTGGCAATGGAAGGCAGCTTGCGGAGCATCATGCCCCAGGTAATCGTGTCGTGCAGCGTGCGGCTCATGGTTGCTCCCGTTCGATCTTTTTATTGTCGGGTGGCGTTGATTGAGGCCGAAAATACGTCAGGGCTTCTTGAGCTGTACACGCGGTTTTTGCAATGTTTTGTATCCGCGACCGATGCCTTCGCAAAGCGGAACTCCGCCGTTGCGATTGGTTCCATCCAGTTGTCGACGATCTCGCAAAATGCAGGATGCACGATGGCCATTCATGCAAATTGCACGAAAGCCAAAAAATCGTAAAAATATAACTTACTGATTTATATGAAATTTTAAAAATATAGGTGCTGGCACAATCACTGCAACTACCCCTCCATGTTGCCCTTCAAGCACAAAATGGAGCTGATAGACATGAGCCTGATCCAGGAAAAATTTTCGTCGCTGTTCTCCAACTTCGAAGTGACCACCCAGCCCCGGCCGGATGGCGGCATTCTGCTGACCCTGCGCAGCCACGACGGTAAAGTCTTCAAACGTTCGATTTCCTACCAGCAATTGCATGCCGGCGATCAGCTGTCATGGGTCATCAGCGCGATTCGCCGTGACGTCGCCGAACAGGCCAGCGAACTGCCGCAGATTTCCATGCTGCAAAGCCAGCAACGGTTCGCGCTGCCGACCTATCACTCGGCATAAACCGTCACAGCGCTATAAACGATCAGGCCGTGAGAGCTTTCGCTTCACGGCCTGAGTTGTTTCTACGGCTGATGTTTAAAAGGCAGACGGACTGATCCGCGCAAAACTGTCCACCGTCACATGCCCTGCCAATTCCCCGCCTTCACGGGCCAGGCCACAGGTGGCCATACCGGCCGTGCGCGCCGCGTCGAGTTCCTGAACGATGTCGGACAAAAACAGAATCTGCGAAGCCTCGACACCAATCGCCTGGGTGATGCGCTCATAGGACTGCGCTTCGCGCTTGGGCCCTGAAGTGGTGTCGAAATAGCCACTGAACAGTGGCGACAGATCCCCCGCCTCCGAACAACCGAAAATCAGTTTTTGCGCCTGAATCGATCCCGAGGAATACACAAACAGTTGATAGCCTTCCTGATGCCAGCGTTTCAGCGCTTCAACGGCGTCCGGGTAAACGTGGCCTTTCAACTGCCCGGCCAGATACCCCTGCTCCCAGACCATGCCTTGCAACGCCTTGAGCGGCGTGGCCTTGCGGTCTTCGGCGATCCAGCCCAAGAGGATTTCGATAACCCGCTCGACGTCGGCTTGCGGTTCACCGCTGTCACGCCGAACAGCGGCGAGCTGTTCGGCGACGTCAACACGTTCGGCATTTTCGCGAACGAAGTCCGGCAGGTGTTTGGCCGCGTACGGGAACAACACGTCGAACACAAAACTCACCGCGCTGGTGGTGCCTTCGATATCGGTGAGAATCGCTTTGATCGGCATCGGTTCAGTCCTCAAGACACGGGAAGTGGCTGGCGATGTCATCGCCGGTGAAGTTGGCCACCCAGCCTTCGGGGTTGTTGAACAGGCGGATTGCGACGAAATGCGGGTTTTCACCCATGTCGAACCAGTGCTTTGTGCCGGCTGGCACCGAGATCAGGTCGTTCTTCTCGCAGAGCACGGCGTACACGTAATCGTCGATGTGCAGGGTGAACAAGCCACGGCCAGCGACGAAAAATCGCACTTCGTCTTCGCCATGACGGTGTTCATCGAGGAACTTGGCACGCAACTCGGCTTTTTGCGGGTGATCGCTGTTCAAGCTGACCACATCGACGGTGATATAACCGCGCTCGGTCATCAGCTTGTCGATTTGCTCCTGGTACGCGGCGATCACTTCTTCCTGACTGGCGCCGGGCTGGATTTTCGCTGCGGCTTGCCAACGGTCGAAACGCACGCCCTGCTCGGCCAGGGTCGAGGCGATGTCTTCAAAGTGGGTCAGCACCTTGTTCGGAATGTCAGGGCTTGAGACGTGGTAAACGGACAGGCTGCTCATCAGGGCAACTCCTTAACAGTTCATGCATTACGGTTAAAGAGCGAGCGCGTCTTCAACTCGCACTCGAACAAAAATTCAAAAGCCTCGATCTGCCGCAGTGCGTCGCTCATGCGCGCGCCCCACGTGTAGAGGCCATGACCGCGAATCAGGTAGCCGACGCAATCAGGGTGGGTGTCGAGCCAAGGCTGCACCTTGGCGGCCAGCCGCGCAATGTCCTGGTCGTTGTCGAAAATCGGCACGCGCACCCGGGACTCGTGGGTCGACACGCCGCTGAAGGCCTTTTGCAGTTCGTAGTCTTCGAACTCGATGAAATCTTCCGGCGTCAGGCGCGACAGCACCGTGGCGTTCACCGAATGGGTGTGCAGCACCGCGCCGATCTCCGGACGCCAGCTATAGAGTTGGGTGTGCAACAGGGTTTCGGCGGACGGTTTCTTGCCAGGCTCCAGGCTGTTGCCCGACAGGTCGGTGGCCAACACATCATCAAGCCCCAGCTGACCTTTGTGCTTGCCGGACACCGTCAGCAAGGCTTCGGTCGGCGACAGGCGGGTCGAGTAATTGCTGCTGGTGGCCGGCGACCAGCCGCGACCATACAGAAAGCGCCCGGCGTCGATGATTTCCTGGGCGAGGTGTTCACGGGTAAGGCTCATGGCCTGTCCTCTTGCATACGTGTGGCAATGATAACGGCAGCGGCAAAGGCTGCGAGGCTGGCAATACTAAAGGTCAATGTGGCGCCGAGGGCATTCCAGCTGTAGCCGGAATACAACGCGCCCAGTGCACCGCCGGTGCCGGCCAGCGCGGCATACAACGCCTGGCCCTGGCCTTGCTGGCGCGCGCCGAAGCTACGTTGCACGAACTGGATGGCAGCGGCGTGAAAGCTGCCGAAGGTGGCGGCGTGCAGCACCTGGGCGAACAACAGCACCCAAAGGAACTCGGCAAACGAGCCGAGCAACAACCAACGCAAAGCCGCCAGCAGGAAACTCGCCAGCAGCACCCGGCGTACCGAGAAGCGCGCGAGAATCTTGCTCATGAACAGAAACATCAAGACTTCGGCGACCACGCCGACCGCCCAGAGCATGCCGATCAGCCCGCGACTGTAACCGAGTCGCTCAAGGTGCAAGGTCAGAAAGGTGTAATACGGCCCGTGACTCATCTGCATCAGCGCCACGCACGCGTAAAACGCCAATACTCCGGGGTTGCGCAATTGCTGGAGGAATCCCTCCCCCGTCAACCGTTCACCCTGGACCGGTTGCGCGTTGGGCACCCAGAGACTGCTGACGACGATCCCGGCCATGATCAGCACCAGTGCCACCGGGTAAATGTCGAGGCTGAGCCATTCGAACAATCGGCCCAGCGCCACGACAGTGATGATGAAACCGATGGAGCCCCACAGGCGAATCTGACTGTAACGCGAGGTCTGTCCCCGCAAATGAGCCAGGGTGATGACCTCGAACTGCGGCAACACCGCATGCCAGAAAAACGCGTGCAAGGCCATGACCATCGCCAGCCAGGCGTAGCTTTTGCTGACGAAAATCAGCGAGAAGGTCAGCAAGGTGCAGGCGGCGCCGAAACGCACGATCGCCAGGCGTCGCCCGGTGTAGTCACCGAGCCAGCCCCAGATATTCGGCGCCACACAGCGCATCAGCATCGGGATCGCCACCAGTTCGCCAATGCGTGCGGCGCTGAAGCCCAGATGATCGAAGTACAGCGCCAGAAACGGCGCTGTCGAACCGAGCAAGGCGAAATAGAACAAGTAGAAGCTGGAAAGCCGCCAGTACGGGAGCGCCGCCACCGTCATCAGACTGTAGCGGCTTTCAGATCAGCCATTAAAGCTGCCCCAACACCGGAGTGCTCACGCGCACATCGGCGTTCTGCCCGCGGTGACGCAGCAAGTGGTCCATCAGCACGATGGCCATCATCGCTTCGGCGATTGGCGTGGCGCGGATGCCGACGCACGGGTCGTGACGCCCCTTGGTGACGACCTCCACCGGGTTGCCATGGATATCGATGGAACGGCCCGGCGTGGTAATGCTCGATGTAGGCTTGAGCGCCAGGTGCGCAACGATCGGCTGACCCGACGAAATGCCGCCGAGAATGCCGCCGGCGTTGTTGCTGAGGAAACCTTCCGGGGTCATTTCATCGCGGTGTTCAGTGCCACGCTGGGCGATGCTGGCAAAACCGGCGCCGATTTCCACGCCCTTGACCGCGTTGATGCTCATCAGCGCATGGGCCAGTTCGGCGTCGAGGCGGTCGAAGATCGGCTCGCCGAGGCCCGGCATCACGCCTTCGGCGACCACGGTGATCTTCGCGCCGACCGAATCCTGGTCGCGACGCAACTGGTCCATATAGGCTTCCAGCTCCGGCACTTTGTCCGGGTCGGGGCTGAAGAAGGCGTTATCTTCCACCGAATCCCAGGTCTTGAACGGGATTTCGATCGGGCCGAGCTGGCTCATGTAGCCACGAATGACGATGCCCTGGGTGGCCAGGTATTTCTTGGCAATCGCGCCGGCGGCTACGCGCATGGCGGTTTCACGGGCCGAACTGCGACCGCCGCCGCGGTAATCGCGCTCACCGTATTTGTGATGGTAGGTGTAGTCGGCGTGGGCCGGACGGAACAGATCCTTGATCGCCGAGTAGTCCTTGGACTTCTGGTCGGTGTTGCGGATCAACAGGCCGATGGCGCAACCGGTGGTGCGGCCTTCGAACACGCCGGAAAGGATTTCGACTTCGTCGGCTTCCTGGCGCTGGGTGGTGTGGCGGCTGGTGCCGGGCTTGCGGCGGTCCAGGTCGCGCTGCAGGTCCTCAAGGGAGATCTCCAGGCCCGGCGGGCAGCCATCGACAATGGCGACCAACGCCGGACCATGGCTTTCGCCCGCGGTGGTGACAGTGAACAGCTTGCCGTAGGTATTGCCGGACATGCAGGACGCTCCGTGAAATCGAACCTAAAATACGTAATGCGCGCCAGTATACGCAGGCTACCCAAGTAGTTCATCCTCGAACCTTATGGGTGCCTGCGAGTCCAACCGGCACCTTGTTGATGATGGCGTGATGATGCTGCGAGTTCTAGCCTTGAGCCTTACCCTGTTTACCGGTTTTGTACAGGCCTCAGTCCTGCAACGCCCGATCACCCTGGACACCGGCAGTGGCGAGCTTTTCGGCTCGCTGTTGCTGCCCAAGTCCGACACGCCGGTACCGGTTGTCCTGATCATTTCCGGCTCCGGCCCTACGGATCGTGACGGAAACAACCCCGACGGCGGGCGCAATGACAGCCTCAAACGGCTGGCGTGGGTGTTGGCCAAACACAACATTGCCAGTGTGCGTTACGACAAACGCGGCGTGGCGGCGAGCCTTGCGGCAACGCCCGATGAACGCAATCTGTCGGTGGAAGCCTATGTGGCCGATGCCGTGGCCTGGGGGCAGAAGCTCAAGGCCGACCCGCGTCTGGGCAAACTGATTTTGCTGGGCCACAGCGAAGGTGCGTTGATTGCCAGCCTGGCGGCGCCAAGTGTCGACGCCGCGGCGGTGATTTCCCTGTCCGGCAGCGCGCGGCCGATCGATCAAGTGCTGCGCCAGCAGTTAAGCAATCGCTTGCCGCCGGCCTTGATGCTGCGCAGCAATGAACTGCTCGACAGCCTCAAGGCCGGCCACACTGACGACAACGTGCCGCCGCAGTTGCAGGTGATTTTCCGCCCCAGCGTGCAGCCATACCTGATTTCACTGTTCCGCCAGGACCCGGCAGCCGCCTTCGCCAAACTGAAGATGCCGGCACTGATCATTCAGGGCAGCAACGACATCCAGGTCGGCGTGGGTGACGCCAGGGCGCTCAAAGCCGCCAAACCGGACGCCGAACTGGCACTGATCGAAGGCATGAACCACGTCATGCGCATCGTGCCCAACGACGTGAAGCGGCAATTGGCCTCCTATAAAGATCCGCAATTGCCCCTGGCGGCGGAACTCGGCGCACGAATCCTCGGATTTATTGACGGACTTCGCCCCAGTTAAGCTCCAGTCCTGAAAAAAACGGCCGATAAGCCTTTGTCGCCAGCGCTATGACTGGCGGCAACAGGGCTTGGACAGGATCTCGCCGTTATGACTGATACCCAGACTTCACCCGACTCCACCGCTGAAAAAGACACACCGCCAGCGGTCGAGCTGCCGTGGGCGGACGTCCACGTCGAGCACCACAAAATGCTCCGCCTGGCGCCGTTGCAAACCGACCGTAACACCGGCGGCCGACCGCTGCGCTTTGTCGAATTCGGTTACGCCGAACGCAACAGCAAGGAGCACAGCCTGCTGCGCATGGCCATCAAGCTGCCAGGCCAACGGGTACGCAAAGAACAGAATCATCTGGATGTGTGGGTCGATCACGCCGCCAAACGCGTGCATTTCGCTCCGGATAGCGGCTTGCAGATAGAGCCGATGAACCGTGGCATCGGGCGCTATATGGCGGCTCAAGGCATCACTTGGGCGAAGAAACGATGGCCCGCCTACACCGTCGACGGCACCGACCTGAACAACAAGGACGCGTTGAACGAAGACACGCGCCTGCGCCGCGACCACTTTCTGCGGGTGCACGGTTTTGACGTGGCCTACGCCGATGCCCAGCATTTGAAGGGCAGCGTCAAAGAGGTGCAGATCGGTGATTTGCTGGGCGACTGGAACAGCGAAAAGCTGCAACAGGTGGAAATCCTCGAAGCCGCGCAGATGCTCCAGCAAGCCGAGCAGAACCTGGCGGAACAGGAAGTCAAACTGAAGAAACACGAAGAAAAGGTCAGCAAGTACAAGCGTGAAGACGCTGGATTGCGCTTTACCATTACCTGTCTGGTGGCGTTTGCGGTGTTTCAGGCGGGGTTGTTGATCTGGATTGCCACGCATCGGTAACCGACATCAAACCCAATTGTGGTGAGGGAGCTTGCTCCCTCACCACAATATTCGGGGTCAGACGCGAGAAGCGAACAGCGCCTGATGATCGCGGCACTGCTCGGCGGTCAGCATGAACACCCCATGCCCACCGCGCTCGAACTCCAGCCAGGCGAAATCGACTTCCGGGTACAACGCCTCGACGTGAACCTGGCTGTTACCCACCTCGACGATCAATAAACCTTTCTCGGTCAGATGATCCGCCGCTTCGGCGAGCATGCGGCGCACCAGGTTCAAACCGTCGTCGCCACAGGCCAGGCCCAGCTCGGGTTCGTGTTGATATTCGTCCGGCATGTCGGCGAAATCTTCCGCATCGACGTAAGGCGGGTTCGACACGATCAGGTCGAAACGTTGCCCTGGCAAACCATCGAAACCATCGCCCTGAACGGTGAACACGCGCTCGTCGACACCGTGGCGCTCGATGTTCTGGTTAGCCACTTCCAGTGCTTCGAACGACAGGTCGGCCAAAACCACTTCGGCGTTCTGGAACTCATAGGCACAGGCGATACCGATGCAACCGGAGCCGGTGCACAAGTCGAGAATGCGCGCAGGTTCGGCACCCAGCCACGGCTCGAAACGTTTTTCGATCAGCTCGCCAATCGGCGAACGCGGGATCAGCACGCGTTCGTCAACAATGAACGACAAACCGCAGAACCAGGCTTCGCCCAGCAGGTAAGCGGTCGGAATGCGTTCTTCGATGCGGCGCTTGAGCAAGCGTTGCAGATTGACCAGCTCATCGTCCTCCAGACGGCAGTCCAGATAGCCGTCGGCGATTTCCCACGGCAAGTGCAGCGCACCCAATACCAGTTGACGGGCTTCGTCCCAGGCGTTGTCGGTCCCATGGCCGAAAAACAGATCCTCCCCATGGAAGCGGCTGACGGCCCAACGGATATGGTCACGCAGGGTACGAAGGCGGGAAGTGATCACGGGGTAGACTCCAGAAAAAACGACTGACGATTCTAACAGCCAAAAGGCGCCGCGACGACGCAGGAAAAACACCGGATCAGATGTAGGACTCTTCTATTTTTTCAGCGAGCTATTGAACAGAACGAGTATCTTGACAAGGCTGCGAGCCAGCAACGGCGGTGCCTGCGATGGAAGCGATTCACAGAAGCGCTCAGCCAGAGGACAATGCCGCAAAAGCCCCACCCGAAGGAGCCCCAGAATGTCCGTTCCAAAAACGATGTTTCAACTCAGCGGCCGTGGTTACGCAGCGGCCAATCTGGGTCATGCGACCCTAGTCATCATCGATGCCCAGAAAGAATACCTCAGTGGTCCGCTGGCCCTGAGCGGCATGGATGCTGCCGTCGCGAACATCAAACACCTGCTGACCGCTGCCCGTGCAGCCGGTCGGCCAATCGTGCATGTGCGTCACCTCGGCACCGTCGGTGGGCTGTTCGATCCCCAGGGCGAACGCGGTGAGTTCATCCCGGGCCTGGAGCCACAGGGCGACGAAACCGTCATCGGCAAATTGCTGCCAAGCGCGTTTCACGGCACCGAACTGTACGATCGCCTGCAACAACTGGGCTCGCTCGACCTGATCGTTTGCGGTTTCATGAGTCACTCCAGCGTCAGCACCACCGTGCGTGCGGCGAAGAACCTGGGCTTTCGCTGCACTCTGGTGGAAGACGCCTGCGCGACGCGGGATTTGCCTTGCAAGGGCGGGATCCTCAGCGCCGAACACGTTCAGCAGACCGAAATGGCGATCATGGCGGACAACTTCGCCACCCTCGCCCTGACCCGCGATCTGATCTGATCGACCGTCGATGAGCGGCCCAAACCGCCGCTCATCCGCAAAAGCCTCTCATTTGCCGTAATTGCCCTAGCCTCAGGAACATCCCGGTCAACTCCCGGTCGAAGGGCCGATACCCATTGAGGAAGGTCGGAATGAAGTTATCCGATGGTTTTGATGCACGCCGCTTGCGGCCCAAGGGCCAACGCAACTGGCGATTTCGTTTCGGCGCAGCGTTCGCTGCCCTGCTGGCGATGTGCGGTGTATTGCTGGCGATGGCCGGCGCGGCCAGCCTGCTCGGGCGGCCACCGGCGTTGGGCGAGTTGAATGCCAGCCCGCTGGGCTCGTCGATCATTCTGGCGGTGGGCGTGTTCGTGCTGTACCTCGGCGTGTCGCTATGGCGCCGCTGCCGTCGCCGTTCGCGCCAGTCGCGAGAGCTGAACATAGCCCCGCACCTGATGAAAAAACACGACTGAATCAAAGGCCTGGCGTTTTGACGGGCCTCAATTGTTATGGATAGCGCTCCGACTTGGGTAAACTGCCCCCCCTTCGCGGAGGCTGACATGCAAGACGACGATTTTTCCCTGTTCAAAAGCGCGATCCAAGGCGTCAAGCCGATCAAGCACGATCGCGCTGAAACCGGCAAACCCAAGGCCGACCGCGCGCAAATCGCCAAGCTGCGCCAGGCCGCCACTGTGCGCACCGATGCGACCACCGTTGACGGGCTGTCCGATCAGTTTGTGATTGATGTCGGCCCGGAAGACGAGCTGATGTGGGCGCGTGACGGTGTTCAGGAAAGCCAGATGCGCAAGCTCAAGATCGGACAGATTCCGTTCGAAGGCAGCCTTGACCTGCATGGCATGAACGTGGAAAAGGCCCGTGAAACCCTCTGGGCGTTTCTGGCCGAAGCAACTAAATTCGAAATCCGCTGCGTGCGCGTCACCCACGGCAAAGCCGTGCGTCTGGACGGCAAGCGGCCGATGATCAAGAGTCACGTCAACACTTGGCTACGTCAGCATCCACAGGTGCTCGGCTTCACCTCGTGCCAGCCGAAACACGGCGGCGCCGGAGCGGTTTACGTGATGCTCAAACGAACCATGATGGAAGGTCGCGACGAGTAAAGCTGTCGCTTCACGCTTGCAGCGCCGTGTTTGCCACCGTACCCTTGCCCTTTGCGTAAAATCCCACAGGTAGTTTCATGTCCCTGGAACAGAATTACACCGCGATTCTCGGCCAATTGGGCGAGGACGTGTCCCGCGAGGGCCTGCTCGACACGCCAAAACGTGCCGCCAAAGCCATGCAGTACCTCTGCCGCGGTTATGAACAGACGCTGGAAGAGGTCACCAACGGTGCCTTGTTCAGCTCCGACAACAGCGAGATGGTGCTGGTCAAGGACATCGAGCTCTACTCGTTGTGCGAGCATCACCTGCTGCCGTTCATCGGCAAGGCGCACGTTGCCTATATTCCGAGCGGCAAGGTACTGGGACTGTCGAAAGTCGCGCGGATCGTCGATATGTACGCCCGCCGCCTGCAGATCCAGGAAAACCTCAGCCGCCAGATCGCCGATGCGGTCCAGCAAGTCACCGGCGCCCTGGGCGTGGCGGTGGTGATCGAGGCCAAGCACATGTGCATGATGATGCGCGGTGTGGAGAAACAGAATTCGACGATGATCACCTCGGTGATGCTCGGTGAGTTCCGCGAAAACGCCGCCACCCGCAGCGAGTTTCTCAGCCTGATCAAGTAATTCGCAGCACGAAGAAAACCGGCACTGATCGCCGGTTTTTTTTCGCCTGCGAAAAATCAGGTAAGCTGCGCGCCTTCTGTTTGCCCTGAGAGACTTATACCGTGTTCGTAAAAGCGCTTCGTGTCGGCCTCGGCCAACTGATCATCTTCATCGATTTCATCACCCGTCCAGGTAAGAAGCAGCGCCCCGCCGCCGCTCAGGCCCAGGTCGAAGCGGCCGCCAAGGACCTGACCCTGTATCAGTTCCATGCCTGCCCGTTCTGCGTGAAAACCCGTCGCACCCTGCGTCGCCTGAACGTTCCGGTGGCCTTGCGCGATGCCAAGAACAGCGAACAGGATCGCCAGGCCTTGCTGGAGCAAGGCGGCAAGATCAAGGTGCCGTGCCTGCGCATCGAAGAGAATGGCCAGACCACCTGGATGTATGAGTCCAAGGTGATCATTGATTATCTGGATAAGCGGTTTGCTGCGGTCTGACGCTTCTGTGGCGCCGGTATAAACACCGCAAAACCCGAACAAAAATAAACCGGCCAATTGGCCGGTTTATTCGTTTCTACACCCTCCCCCACCAACAGCCTCAGGCTGCTTGCGCCGCCTGGGCCTGACGCACCACCGCTGCCAATCGCTTGAGCCCTTCGTCCAGCCGTGCCGGGTCAATGTGGCTGAAATTCAGCCGCAGATGGCCGGGGTTGTTATCCGGCTCAGGGAAAAACGGTTCGCCCGGCATGAACGCCACATCTGCTGCCAGCGCCGCTTTGAGCAGCGAGCGGGTATCCAGCGGCTGCTTGAGCGTCAGCCAGAAAAACAGCCCACCCTGCGGCACGTTCCAATCCGCCAGATCGGAAAAATGCCTCTCCAGTGCCAACTGGAACGCATCCCGACGAACCCGGTAGAAGTCCCGCAACTCGCCTAAATGCTGCTGGTATTTCGCAGTACCGATCCATTGCAGCGCTTGCCATTGCCCGATGCGGTTGGTGTGCAGATCGGCCGATTGCTTGAGCCGCAGCAAATGCGGGAACAGGTCCGGACTGGCAATCAAATAACCAACCCGCAGGCCCGGCAGCAGGGTTTTCGACACGGTGCCGGTGTAGATCCAACTGGCCTTGGTCAAGCGGCTGACGATCGGTGTGGCGCTGCCGCCATCGAAGGTCAGTTCGCGATAGGGTTCGTCTTCGATCAGGGTCACGCCGAACTCGTCGAGCAACGCTGCCACCGCATCGCGCTTGGCTTCGCTGTAGCGCACCGCCGACGGATTCTGAAACGTCGGGATCAAGTAGATGAACGCTGGCTTGTGATGTTCCAGACGGCTGCGCAGTTGCGCCAGGTTCGGGCCATCAGCCTCCAGCGGGACGGTGATGCAGTCGGCGCCAAACAGCTGAAAAATCTGCAACGCTGCCAGGTAGGTCGGCGCTTCAAGCAGGATTTGGGTGCCTTTGTCGATGTGGAGCTTGGCCGCCAGATCGAGGGTTTGTTGCGAACCGCTGACCACCAGCACCTGACTCGCCTCACACGGCACGCCCAACGCCCGGGCTTCGGCCGCCAACGCTTCACGCAGTGCCGGCTCGCCTTCGCTCATCCCGTATTGGCCCATGGACAGCGGCATCTGCGCCCATTCGACTTTCGGCAGCATGGCTTCGGCCGGCAAACCGCCGGCGAACGACATCACTTCCGGGCGCTGGGCGGCGGCGAGGATTTCACGGATCAAAGAACTTTTAAGGCGCGAGACACGTTCGGAAAAAGCCATGGGGGTCACCGGTAGCGGGGCCTGAGGAAAATGAGTCAAACTGATTGACCGAAATTACGACAGAACGAGCGGATACGTCAACATGCTTGACCTTAAAAACCCCACCACCCAGCAACAAGCCATGGAAGCGTTCTTCTTCGGCTATCAGGCCTTCACCGCCAAGGCTGATGAAATGCTCGAGCGTCGCGGCTTGAGCCGGGTGCATCAGCGCATCGTGTTTTTCATCGCGCGTTATCCGAACCTGAGCGTCAAGGAGTTACTGGCGCTGCTCGGCGTGACCAAGCAGGCGCTGAACATTCCGCTGCGGCAGTTGGTGGAAATGCATTTGGTGAACAGCGTCGCGTCCCTGACCGACAAGCGTAAGCGGCTGCTGGAACTGACTGTGGAAGGCGCGCGGTTCGAGCAGTCGTTGCGGCGCGAGCAGGTGAAATTGCTCGAGCGAGTGTTTGCCGAGGCTGGGGAAACGGCGGTGAATGGGTGGTTGGCGGTGAATCAGGCATTGGGGGAAGTAACCAGAGTTGATCGGGACGACACCTGACTGTGGCGAGGGAGCTTGCTCCCGTTCGGCTGCGCAGCAGTCGCAAAGAACGATAACGCCGGTATGCCTGAAAAATTGCCACCGCCTGAGTCGGGCCGCTGCGCGCCCCAGCGGGAGCAAGCTCCCTCGCCACAAACAGCTCGCTACACATCACATTTCATATCTATATACCCCGCCTGCCATTTTTTTCGTCTACAAAATCAAAAACATTATTTGCTTTATTTGTATACAAAAGCATAATTCGCTTCGTGCGAGTTCCTGACCATTGGGTCAACAAATTCGCAAGCACCTCAAAGGGTCGCTGCCACCCTCATGGGTCCGGCCCTGGAAATAACAATAAAACTCTTGAGGAGTACTCGCTGTGGAAAGCCGCAAATCCGAAGCCTCGACGCTGGAACTCTCGCCGCCGTTACGCAATGGCTGGCTGGAGCGCATCTTCAAACTCAGCTTGCACGGCACCACGGTGAAGACCGAGCTGATCGCCGGTCTGACAACCTTCATCACCATGGCCTACATCATCTTCGTCAACCCCAACATCATGGCCGACGCCGGGATCGATCACGGTGCCGCGTTCGTGGCCACCTGCATCGCCGCCGCGCTGGGCTGCCTGTTGATGGGTCTGTACGCCAACTGGCCGGTGGGCCTGGCGCCGGGCATGGGCCTGAACGCATTCTTCACCTACACCGTGGTCGGCACTATGGGCTACAACTGGGAAACCGCTCTCGGCGCGGTGTTCGTGTCCGGCGTGTTGTTCATGTTCCTGACCTTTTCCCGGATTCGTGAATGGCTGCTCAATAGCATTCCGGTGAGCCTGCGCTTCGCCATGGGTGCGGGTGTGGGCCTGTTTCTGGGGCTGATCGGCCTGAAAACCTCGGGCATCGTCGTCGATAGCCCGGCCACCCTGATCAAGCTCGGCTCCCTGCGCGAGCCCGGCCCGCTGCTGGCTGCCATCTGCTTCCTGATGATCGCCGTGCTCAGCTACCACAAAGTGTTCGGCGCGATCCTCATCAGCATCATCACCGTGACCCTCGCCGGCTGGGGCCTGGGCCTGGTGCACTACGAGGGCATCATGTCGGCCCCGCCGAGCCTGGCACCGACCTGGATGGCCATGAACATCGCCGGCGTGTTCAACGTCAGCATGATCAGTGTGGTGCTGGCCTTCCTCTTTGTGCACATGTTCGACACCGCCGGCACCTTGATGGGCGTCGCCCAGCGCGCCAACCTGGTGAACGCTGACGGCCGGATCGAAAACCTGTCTCGTGCCATGAAAGCCGACAGCGCCTCCAGCGTTTTCGGGGCGGTGGTGGGTGTTCCGCCGGTCACCAGTTACGTGGAAAGTGCCGCTGGCGTAGCGGCGGGTGGTCGGACTGGTCTTACCGCCGTGACCGTAGGTGTGCTATTTATTGCCGCAATGTTTTTCGCACCGCTGGCTGGCATGATCCCCGCTTATGCAACCGCCGGTGCGCTGATTTATGTAGCGATGCTGATGATGGGCGGCATGGCGCACATCGAATGGGAAGAAGCGACCGACAGCATTCCGGCGATCGTCACCGCGATCATGATGCCGCTGACCTTCTCGGTCGCCGACGGCATCGCGCTGGGCTTCATCACTTACGTGGTGCTGAAGGCCGGCACCGGTAAGTACAAGGAAATATCCGTCAGCCTGTGGGTGCTCTGCGCGATCTTCATCGCCAAGTTCATCTTCTTGTAAGCGTCACGCGGTACGCGTTTCAAACCAGCCTCACCCCGTCGGGTGGGGCTTTTGTGCATAGGGAGGATAGTGATGAGTCTGGAAACCTGGCTGCTGTTCAGCGGCGCTGCGCTGGTGGTGATCCTGATACCGGGGCCACTGTCTTTGCTGATGATCAGCAACAGTCTGAATTACGGTTTGCGTCGTTCTTACCCGGCGTTTCTCGGAGGCGTGTTTGCCTCGATCTGCCTGCTCAGCGCTTCGGCGTTCGGCTTGGGCGCATTGCTGCTGGCGTCGGAACAGCTGTTCAGCGCTCTGAAAATCGTCGGCGCGCTGTACCTGTTCTACCTCGCCTGGCAGAGCTGGCAGCAATCGCGCCAACCCTCCCTGGGCGCCGAAGTGCCCCAGGCTGCGCCGGTGCCACGCTTTCGTGCACTGTTCGGGCGCGCGTTCATGCTCGGCGCCAGCAACCCGAAAGACATTTTGTTCTTTGCCGCGTTCCTGCCGCAGTTTTTGAGTGCCGAACAACCGTTCCTGCCGCAGTTGCTGGTGATGATTGCCACCTGGACCGTGCTGGATCTGCTGTGCAAGCTGGCTTATGGGCTGGGGGCTCATGGCGCGGCGCGGTATCTGCGTAGCGGCAAGGGGCAAAGCTGGTTTAACCGGGTCAGTGCCGGGTTGTTCAGCGGTGCGGGCGCGGCCTCATTGTTGAGCCGCTAAGGGCAAAAGATCGCAGCCTCGTTGCACTCGACAGCTCCTACAGGGGGAATGCGTTTCCATGTAGGAGCTGCCGAAGGCTGCGATCTTTTGACTTTCCACCAGGCGAAAAAAAGCCCGCAGTGTGAGCGGGCAAAAGACCAAAGAAGCTATATGCGCAGTCGCTTCCAGGTTGAGGCAGCTGCTTGGGGGATCAGCTGCCGCGATACGTGGAATAGCTGTATGGCGAAATCAGCAAAGGCACATGGTAGTGATCCTGTTCGGCAGAAATGCCGAACCGCAGCACCACCACGTCGAGGAACGCAGGCTCAGGCAACTGAACGCCATGGGCGCGGTAGTAATCGCCCGCATGAAATTGCAGCTGATAGACCCCGGTACGGTAGTCATCACCTTGCAGCAACGGCGCATCGACCCGGCCGTCGCTGTTGGTGAGCGCCGTGGCGACCAGCTCCAGCTGCGAGCCTTCGACGCGGTACAGCTCGACCTTGATCGAACTGCCCGGGCAACCGTGTGCAGCGTCCAAAACGTGTGTAGTCAAACGTCCCATTGGTTCTGCGCGCCTGCCTGCGTGGAGCAGTCAGACCTCGCACCTCCCGAAGTCAGTTGAAAAGGACACCGCACCGTTCCGGAGCACGAAAAGTTGCGGTGAGCGACTGATTAAGACATTTTTCAAAAAAATTGTACACAATAAAAACGACATTTTTACGACCACCAACGGCATTCATGGTTTGCGGGCGAATCTTGCGCCAAACCATAAGATCAGTGGACCTTCTATCCATTAGCTGACCAGTCAGGCAGGTTTCTTGCAGTACCCTCCAATGAGAGCAGTCAGTGAAAAATGCAAAAAATCAGGCTTACAAAGTGAATATAAAGTTGTATACAATCACTCCATCGCTGTGACGCCAGCCTGCCCTCTCATCGCCAGGCCGCCACACACACCCTGACTTCGAACAAGTCGACACGAACAAGAAGGAAGACTGCAGTGAGCGCTGACTACCCACGCGACCTGATCGGTTACGGCAGTAACCCTCCTCACCCACACTGGCCGGGCAATGCCCGCATCGCCCTGTCCTTCGTGCTCAACTACGAGGAAGGTGGCGAGCGCAATATCCTTCACGGCGATAAAGAGTCCGAAGCCTTCCTCTCGGAAATGGTCTCGGCGCAGCCGCTGCAAGGCGAGCGCAACATGAGCATGGAATCCCTTTACGAGTATGGCAGCCGTGCCGGCGTCTGGAGGATTCTGAAACTGTTCAAGGAATTCGACATCCCGCTGACCATCTTCGCCGTGGCCATGGCCGCCCAGCGTCACCCGGACGTGATCCGCGCGATGGTCGAGGCCGGCCACGAGATCTGCAGCCACGGCTATCGCTGGATCGACTACCAGTACATGGACGAAGCGCAGGAACGCGAGCACATGCTCGAAGCGATCCGCATCCTCACCGAAATCACCGGCGAGCGCCCACTGGGCTGGTACACCGGCCGCACCGGTCCGAATACTCGTCGGCTGGTGATGGAGGAAGGCGGTTTCCTCTACGACTGCGACACCTACGACGACGACCTGCCCTACTGGGAACCGAACAACCCGACCGGCAAGCCACACCTGGTGATTCCGTACACCCTGGACACCAACGACATGCGCTTCACCCAGGTCCAGGGTTTCAACAAGGGCGACGACTTCTTCGAATACCTGAAAGACGCCTTCGACGTGCTGTATGCCGAAGGCGCCGAGGCACCGAAAATGTTGTCGATCGGCCTGCACTGCCGGCTGATCGGCCGCCCGGCGCGCCTGGCCTCACTCAAGCGCTTTATCGAATACGCTAAAAGTCATGAACAGGTGTGGTTCAGCCGCCGCGTCGACATCGCTCGCCACTGGCAGCAAACCCATCCGTACCAAGGGGCTGCCAAATGAGCCACTTCCAGACACTGAAACCCTCGACCCTGAGCCGCGACGCGTTTGTCGCCGCCTTCGCCGACATCTACGAACACTCGCCATGGGTGGCCGAAAAAGCCTTCGATCTGGGCCAGGACACCTCGATCGACGAGATCGAAACACTGCACCAGCGCATGAGCGACATCCTGATGAGCGCCGATCACGCCAGCCAACTGGCCCTGATCAACGCGCATCCGGACCTGGCCGGCAAAGCTGCCGTCCAGGGCCAACTGACCGAAGCCAGCACCCATGAACAGGCTGGCGCCGGTATTCACCAATGCACGGCCGAAGAGTTTGAGCGCTTCACCGAGCTGAACGACGCCTACAAGGCCAAGTTCAAGTTTCCCTTCATCATGGCGGTAAAAGGCAGCGACCGGCATCAGATCCTCGCGGCGTTCGAAACGCGCATTCACAATTCGGTCGACACCGAATTCAAATGCGCGCTGGCGCAGATCAACAAGATCGCGTTGTTCCGATTACTGACCCTATAGCGAGCTTTGCCCGAGTGTTCTCAAACGCAAACAGCACCCAGGGCACTGCAAGCATCCCAAGCCAACTTATTAAAGGCAGACAAGAAGAATGAAAGCTTACGCCGTACCTTTCGAGAAGTTCGTCAACCTGGCCGACGCCCGTCTGGGCACCAAAATCATCTCGGTCACCGATGACTGGTTCGCAGACGCCAACCGTCTGTTCCAGCCGACCCCGGCCGTGTGGAAGGAGGGCGTGTTCGATGACAACGGCAAGTGGATGGACGGCTGGGAGTCGCGCCGCAAGCGCTTCGAAGGCTACGACAGCGCGGTGATCCGCCTGGGCGTACCGGGTTCGATCAAAGGCGTGGACATCGACACTTCATTCTTCACCGGCAACTACCCGCCATCGGCCTCCCTGGAAGCCTGCTTCCTGGCCTCGGGCGAGCCGGACGAAAACACCCAGTGGACTGAAGTGCTGTCGGCCGTCGAGCTGCAGGGCAACAGCCATCACTACCACGAAATCAATAACGACCAGGCGTTCAGCCACCTGCGCTTCAACATCTATCCGGATGGTGGCGTGGCCCGTCTGCGCGTGTACGGCATTCCGTTCCGCGACTGGTCGGCCGTTGGCGACAACGAACAAGTCGACCTGGCTGCAGCCCTGAACGGCGGTCGCGCCCTCGCCTGCTCCGATGAACACTTCGGCCGCATGAGCAACATCCTCAACCCGGGCCGTGGCATCAACATGGGCGATGGCTGGGAAACCGCACGTCGTCGTACCCCGGGCAATGACTGGGTGATCGTCGCGCTGGGCCATGCGGGTGAAGTCGAGAAAGTCATCGTCGACACCCTGCACTTCAAGGGCAACTACCCGGACAGTTGCTCGATCCAGGGCGCCTTCGTGAAGGGCGGCACCGACAGCCAGATCGAAACCCAATCGCTGTTCTGGCGCGAACTGCTGCCAAGCCAGAAGCTGGAAATGCACGCCGAACACACCTTCGCCGAACAGATCAAGGCGCTGGGCCCGATCACCCACATCCGCCTGAACGTGTTCCCGGATGGTGGTGTGAGCCGCCTGCGCGTTCTCGGCAAGGTCGCGAAGTAATGCCGAGCCTGTAGGAGCCGGCTTGCTGGCGATAGCGCCCTCACTGACGCCATCGCCAGCAAGCCGGCTCCTACAAAAGCAGTACCCCAACACATTCGAGATTAAGAAGACCAGCATGCGCACATTGACGATTGAACCGCTGACCAAAGAAGCCTTCGCCCCTTTCGGTGACGTGATCGAAACCGACGGCAGCGATCACTTCATGATCAACAACGGTTCGACCATGCGCTTCCACAAACTGGCGACGGTGGAAACCGCCACGCCAGAGGACAAGGCGATCATCAGCATCTTCCGCGCCGACGCGCAGGACATGCCGCTGACCGTGCGCATGCTGGAGCGCCATCCGCTGGGCAGTCAGGCGTTCATTCCGCTGCTCGGCAACCCCTTTCTGATCGTGGTCGCGCCACTTGGCGATGCACCTGTATCAGGCTTGGTCCGCGCCTTCGTCACCAACGGCAGGCAGGGCATTAATTACCATCGCGGCGTCTGGCACCACCCGGTGCTGACGATCGAAAAGCGGGATGACTTCCTGGTGGTTGATCGCAGTGGCACAGGCAACAACTGCGATGAGCATTTTTTCCAAGAGGATGAGTGTTTGATCCTCGCCCCCCACCAATAAGAGAAGGTCTGATCACTCGACAACAAGGGTGACAGGCGAGAGGTAAAGACTGTGGAAGCACATCTGTTGGAATGGCTGAACCTGAGCGTGCGCTGGGTTCACATGATCACTGGCGTGGCCTGGATCGGCGCGTCGTTCTATTTCGTCTGGCTGGAAAACAACCTCAATCGGGTCAACCCGAAAAACGGGCTGGCGGGCGATTTGTGGGCAATCCATGGCGGCGGTATCTACCACCTGGAAAAATACAAACTGGCTCCACCGACCATGCCGGACAACCTGCACTGGTTCAAATGGGAAGCCTATTTCACCTGGCTGTCGGGGATCGCGCTGCTGTGCGTGGTGTTCTACTCCAACCCGACGCTGTACCTGCTGGCTCCGGGCAGCACCCTGAGCGGCCCTGAAGGCGTGGCTATCGGCCTCGGCTCGTTGTTCATCAGCTGGTTCATCTACTCCTTCCTCTGCGACTCGGCCCTGGGCAAACGCCCTGCCCTGCTAGGCGCAATCCTGTTCGTGCTGATCATCGGCGCCGCCTACGGCTTCAGCAAAGTGTTCAGCGGTCGTGGCGCGTACCTGCACGTCGGCGCGATCATCGGCACCATCATGGTTGGCAACGTGTTCCGCATCATCATGCCAGCCCAGCGCGCACTGGTGGCGGCGATCGCCGAAAACCGCACGCCCGATCCGGCGCTGCCGGCCAAAGGTTTGCTGCGTTCGCGGCACAACAACTACTTCACCTTGCCGGTGCTGTTCATCATGATCAGCAACCACTTCCCGAGCACGTACGGCAGCCAGTACAACTGGCTGATCCTGGCCGGGATCGCGGTGCTGGCGGTGTTGGTGCGTCACTACTTCAACACCCGTCACGACAGCCACAAATTCGCCTGGACCCTGCCCGTTGCGGCGGTCGGCATGATTTGCCTGGCCTACGTGACCGGCCCGGCGCCGATGTCCAGCGCACCTGAAGTGGCCAAGGCACCTGGGACCATCGAGTACCAGCCGCTGCCGGAAACCGCCCTGGGCGGTGGTGCCAAACCTGAAGCGGCGAAACCTGATGCGCCTGCCGCTGCACCGGCCCAAGCCTCGAATCAGGGCCCGACGTTCGACAAGGTTCACAGCGTGATTCAGGAACGTTGCGCGGTCTGTCACTCGGCCAAACCCACCAGCCCGCTGTTCAGTGCCGCACCGGCCGGCGTGATGTTCGATACGCCAGAACAGATCCGCCAAAACGCTGCCCGCATCCAGGCTCAAGCGGTCACCAGCCAGATCATGCCACTGGGCAACATCACCCAGATGACCCAGCAGGAACGTGACCTGATCGGCGCGTGGATTGTTCAGGGAGCTCCGACCAAGTAAGTAAAAACTTGATGGAGACAGGGCTTGTGTGGCGAGGGAGCAAGCTCCCTCGCCATAGGTCTGCCTGATACAAAAATCACAAGAATAAAAAAGATCCGAGGTGTTGCATGTCCGAGCTATCCGAAGCGCGCATCCCCGACGCACCCGCCATTCAACGTTTACCCCTTGTGCAACTGATTCTGGTCGGTCTGCAACACGTTCTGCTGATGTACGGCGGCGCCATTGCAGTGCCGCTGATCATCGGGCAGGCCGCCGGCCTGAACCGTGAAGAAATCGCCTTCCTGATCAACGCCGACCTGCTGGTGGCTGGCATTGCCACCATCGTCCAGTCGCTGGGCATCGGCCCGATGGGCATCCGCATGCCGGTGATGATGGGCGCCAGTTTCGCCGCGGTCGGCAGCATGGTGGCCATGGCCGGGATGCCCGGCATCGGCCTGCAAGGGATCTTCGGCGCGACCATTGCCGCCGGTTTCTTCGGCATGCTCATCGCACCGTTCATGTCCAAGGTCGTGCGCTTCTTCCCGCCACTGGTGACCGGCACTGTCATCACCTCGATCGGTTTATCGCTGTTCCCTGTAGCCGTGAACTGGGCCGGTGGCGGCGCTGGCGCGGCTCAATTCGGTTCACCTGTCTACCTGGCCATTGCTGCACTGGTGTTGGCCACCATTCTGCTGGTCCACCGCTTCATGCGCGGATTCTGGGTCAACATCTCGGTGCTGATCGGCATGTGCCTGGGTTACGCGATTTGCGGCGTGATCGGCATGGTCGACCTCAGCGGCATGGACCAGGCGCCGTGGCTGCAAATCGTCACCCCGCTGCATTTCGGCATGCCGAAATTCGAGCTCGCACCGATTCTGTCCATGTGCCTGGTGGTGGTAATCATCTTCGTCGAGTCCACCGGGATGTTCCTCGCGCTGGGCAAAATCACCGGCCAGGACGTCACGCCGCGGATGCTGCGTCGCGGCTTGCTGTGCGATGCCGGTGCTTCGTTTTTCGCCGGCTTCTTCAACACCTTCACCCACTCCTCATTCGCTCAGAACATCGGCCTGGTACAAATGACCGGCGTACGTTGCCGCTCGGTGACCATCGTCGCCGGTGGCTTACTGATCGTGCTGAGCCTGCTGCCGAAAGCCGCGTTCCTGGTGGCATCGATACCTCCGGCGGTACTCGGCGGCGCGGCGATTGCGATGTTCGGCATGGTCGCCGCCACCGGGATCAAGATTCTCCAGGAGGCCGACATCGGTGACCGGCGCAACCAGTTGCTGGTGGCGGTGAGTATCGGCATGGGGCTGATCCCGGTGGTGCGCCCGGAATTCTTCGCCCACCTGCCCATGTGGATGAGCCCGATCACCCACAGCGGCATAGCCATGGCCACGCTTAGCGCCCTGGCATTGAACCTGTTGTTCAACATCCTCGGCGGTCACGAACGCGCAGCCGTCAACGACTGCCACGCCCACACGCACTGACACAGTACAAAGCACACACCCTGTGGCGAGTTCCCACAGGGGTGGCTGCCTGCACCTCAAACAATAAAAACAAGAGGGAGCAACAGATGATTCGTACCCAGACAAGTCTGTCGTTCAGCAATGCCCCACACCTGTCGCCAGTGCTCTGTTGCGGGGCACTTGAGACCTGGCCAAGGAGTCAGTATTCTCCGCGGCCGCCCGAATCCGGTCTAAAAAAAAGCCCGGATTTAATTCCTGACCGGAAAGCCAACTTACCCCGGCTCTGGGCAGTATCAAGGCATTCAAAAATAACGCTCGATCGACTGTTTTCGAACAGCCGAACGGGCGTTCTTTGGCTTTTTGAAAGCCTTGGCTCAGCTCTTGCTAACAGCACCAAAGCTGACCGCATGGATGATTTTTTACAGCAGCAAGAAAAGGCGCCACACCAGAGCGCCGACCTTAGAAAAATAACGTGGAACCACCTACTTTTTGGGAGCAACCGAATGAAACGTACGTGCACCAGTCTGATGCTCGCGGGATCCTTGCTGGCCGGGGGCCAGGCCATGGCCGGCGACTTGCTGCAATGGCAGAACAACAGCCTGACCTACCTCTATGGCAAGGACTTCCAGGTCAACCCGCGCATTCAGCAAACCGTCACTTTCGAGCACGCCGATGCATGGAAATACGGCGACAACTTCATGTTCGTCGACAAGATTTTCTACAACGGCAAGGACGACCCCGGCGTCGGTTCGAACACCTACTACGGCGAAATCAGCCCGCGCTTGTCGTTTGGCAAAATCTTCGACCAGAAACTGGAGTTCGGCCCGGTCAAGGACGTGCTGCTGGCCATGACGTACGAGTTCGGTGAAGGCGATACCGAGTCTTACCTGATCGGTCCGGGTTTCGACCTGGCGATTCCTGGTTTCGACTACTTCCAGCTGAACTTCTACCAGCGTCACACCGAAGGCAGCCGCCCTGGTGACAACGTCTGGCAGATCACCCCGGTCTGGTCCTACACCATTCCGGTGGGCGATTCGAACATCCTGATCGATGGCTTCATGGACTGGGTGGTCGACAACGACAAGAACAGCAAAGGCACCTACCACGCCAACCTGCACTTCAACCCGCAGATCAAATACGACTTGGGCAAAGCGCTGAACATTGGCGAGAAGCAGTTGTATGTGGGTGTCGAGTACGACTATTGGTCGGACAAGTACGGGATCAGGGACAGTCAGTACTTCAAGACCGATCAGAGCAACACGAGCTTGCTGGTGAAGTTCCACTTCTGATCGTAAAAGCTTCGCGGGCAAGGCTTGCCCGCGATTGCCACACCACAAACCTCAAGCCGGAACCGCAGGCTCCACCAACCCCAGAAACCGGCACAGCTCATCGCGCTTGGCCAACGCATCGCGCCGCCCCAGATCAATCAATTCGCTGCAATACCCCGCCTCGAACAGCAGATAACTCAGCACCCCTGCCCCGCTGGTCTTGGTCGCCCCCGGCCCGCGTAAAAACAGGCGCAAGGCTGCCGGCAGTTCCTGGCGATGCCGCGCGGCAATTTCATCGATCGGCTGACTCGGTGAAATCACCAACACATCCACTGGCGCCGCTCCCAATGCACGACTCGAGATGCCATCGGGCAGCAGATGGCTGAACTGGTTCAGACGCTGCAACAACTCGATGTCACTTTCCAGGCTGTCAATGAACGTACTGTTGAGCAGGTGCCCACCGACTTGCGCCAGGGTCGGCTGCTGACCGGTGTAGGCACGTTGCAGCGGCTGTTGCGGATCGATCCCGCGCGGGTTGCCGCTGACGCCCACCACCAGCACGCGACTGGCGCCCAGGTGCAGGGCCGGGCTGATCGGTGCCGATTGACGCACCGCGCCATCGCCGAAATATTCTTCGCCGATTTTTACCGGTGCGAACAGCAACGGAATCGCGGAACTGGCGAGCAGATGGTCGACAGTCAGTTGGGTCGGCACGCCGACTCGCCGATGGCGCAACCAGGATTCGATGGTGCCGCCGCCCTGATAAAACGTGACGGCCTGGCCGGACTCGTAGCCGAACGCTGTAACCGCTACGGCCCGCAATTGCTTTTGCGCAATCGCTTCGGCAATCCCGGGCATGTGCAGTTTGTGATTAAGCAAGCGGCGCAGCGGCGAACTGTTAAGCAGGGCCACCGGCACCGGCGAGCCAATGCCCATCAGGTTGTGACTGACAAAACGGGCGGCCTGATGAATCACCCCCGGCCAATCGCTGCGTAATACCAGATGGCTGCGAAAACCTTGCCAGAAGGCCGTCAGACGCTCGATCGCACTCCGAAAATCCATCGCCCCACTGGCCAGGCTGACCGCATTGATCGCACCGGCCGAGGTGCCGACGATCACCGGAAACGGATTCGTCGCCCCCATCGGCAGCAGCTCGGCAATCGCTGCCAGCACGCCTACTTGATAGGCCGCACGAGCCCCACCGCCGGAAAGAATCAACCCTGTAACCGGTTCAGCAGGACTCATTGCAACACTCCATGGTGCTTAAAGGGATCGGTGACTCAACCGCGTTTGGCGTACAGTTTCGGCTCGCCCGGTGGGCGGCTCTTGAAGCGGCGATGCGCCCAGAGATATTGCTCCGGACATTCGCGCAACGCACCTTCCACCCATTGGTTGATCCGAATGCAATCGGCCTCTTCCGTCTCGCCGGGAAAGCCTTCGAGCGGGGCATGAATCACCAGTCGATAACCGCTGCCGTCAGCCAGGCGCTCCTGGGTGAACGGCACCACCAGCGCCTTGCCCAAGCGTGCGAATTTGCTGGTGGCGGTGACAGTCGCCGCCTGAATCCCGAACAGCGGCACGAAGATACTTTGCTTGGCGCCGTAGTCCTGATCCGGTGCGTACCAGATCGCTCTCCCTGCGCGCAGCAGTTTGAGCATGCCCCGCACGTCATCGCGTTCCACCGCCAGCGAGTCAAGGTTGTGCCGCTCGCGGCCTCGGCGCTGGATGAAGTCGAACAGCGGATTCTTGTGTTCGCGGTACATGCCATCGATGGTGTGTTGCTGACCGAGCAACGCTGCGCCGATCTCCAGCGTGGTGAAGTGCACAGCCATCAGAATCACGCCCTTGCCTTGCGCCTGAGCCTGTTTCAAATACTCCAGGCCTTCGACATGGGCCAGTTTCGCCAGACGCTTGCGCGACCACCACCAGCTCATGGCCATCTCGAAGAAGGCGATGCCGGTGGACGCGAAGTTTTCCTTGAGCAGGCGTTTGCGCTCGGCAGCGGATTTTTCAGGGAAACACAGCTCAAGATTGCGCTTGGCAATGCGCCGTCGGTCGCCGGCCACTCGGTACATCAATGCACCCAGGGCGCGACCGATCGCCAGTAACGCCGGATACGGCAACTGAACAATCAGCCACAACAGCCCCAGGCCACACCACAGCGGCCAGAAACGCGGAGAAAGAAATGCTGTTCGAAATCGCGGGCGTTCCATTAAAGGTTCCGGAAAGTTAATGGCCGCGCATTCTACATCGTTCGACCCGGCTTGCGGCCTGCGGGCGTTCTCGTTATAAGTCTCGGCACTTTTAGTGACAAGCCGTTGTATGCCGACCATGAGCCAAACCGAACCGCTAGACCAAGATCCCGTGTTCCAGTTGAAGGGCAGCATGCTGGCCATTACGGTGCTGGAACTGGCCCGTAACGACCTCGAGAACCTTGATCGGCAACTGGCCGCCAAGGTCGCCCAGGCGCCCAACTTCTTCAGTAACGCGCCGCTGGTACTGGCCCTGGACAAACTCCCGGCCAGCGAAGGCTCGGTCGACCTGCCGGGATTGATGCGCATCTGCCGCCAGCATGGCCTGCGCACCCTGGCGATCCGTGCCAGCCGCATTGAAGACATCGCCGCCGCCATTGCGGTGGATCTGCCAGTGCTGCCGCCGTCCGGCGCGCGGGAACGCCCGCTCGACCCGCTCGAAGGCGTCGTAGCGAAAAAACCGGAAAAACCACCGGAGCCGACCATCAAACCGACAAAAATCATCACGTCGCCAGTACGTGGTGGCCAGCAGATTTATGCCCAGGGCAGCGATCTGGTGGTGATTTCGTCGGTCAGCCCGGGGGCGGAACTTCTCGCCGACGGCAACATCCATGTATACGGCGCGATGCGCGGTCGTGTGCTGGCCGGCGTCAAAGGTGATACGAAAGCCAGGATTTTCTGTCAGCAAATGACCGCTGAACTGGTCTCCATCGCCGGTCACTACAAGGTTTCCGAGGACCTGCGCCGCGATCCATTGTGGGGCGCCGGAGTACAAGTCAGCCTGTCGGGTGACGTGTTGAACATCATTCGGCTTTAACGGATACTGCCGCATTTTCCAAGCATCTCTAAAACGTAGCGAAAACGGCTCAAACGAAGTAGGAAAAAGGCTAAAAGCAGTGTTTACCGGGGGTAGATACCGCTCAAAACCGGATTCCAGCCAAGGCTGTCCGACTGCAGTAGTTTTTCAAGAGATGTTTTTCAGGGGCTAAACGTCCTTTTTCCTTAGGGGTAAAACACCTTGGCCAAGATTCTCGTGGTTACATCCGGCAAGGGTGGTGTGGGTAAGACCACCACCAGCGCCGCTATCGGTACCGGCCTCGCTCTGCGTGGTCACAAAACAGTTATCGTCGACTTCGACGTCGGCTTGCGTAACCTCGACCTGATCATGGGTTGCGAGCGCCGCGTGGTGTATGACTTCGTCAACGTGGTGAACGGCGAAGCCAACCTGCAACAGGCCCTGATCAAAGACAAGCGCCTGGAAAACCTCTACGTGCTGGCCGCCAGTCAGACCCGCGACAAAGACGCGCTGACCCAGGAAGGCGTAGAAAAAGTCCTGATGCAGTTGAAAGAAGACTTCGAATTCGTGGTCTGCGACTCCCCGGCCGGTATCGAGAAAGGTGCCCACCTGGCCATGTACTTCGCTGACGAAGCGATCGTCGTGACCAACCCGGAAGTCTCCTCCGTACGTGACTCGGACCGCATGCTGGGCCTGTTGGCCAGCAAGTCCCGTCGCGCCGAAAACGGCGAAGACCCGATCAAGGAACACCTGTTGCTGACCCGCTACAACCCTACGCGCGTCGTCAACGGCGAAATGCTCGGCGTCGAAGACGTCAAGGAAATCCTCGCGGTGACCCTGCTGGGCGTGATTCCGGAATCGCAAGCCGTCCTCAAAGCCTCCAACCAGGGCGTGCCGGTGATTCTCGACGACCAGAGCGACGCCGGCCAGGCGTACAGCGATGCTGTCGATCGTCTGTTGGGCAAGACCGTGGACCATCGTTTCCTCGATGTCGAGAAGAAGGGATTCTTCGAGCGACTTTTTGGAGGTAGGTAATGAACCTTTTTGACTTCTTTCGTGCCAACAAAAAGCCCAGTACCGCCTCGGTAGCGAAAGAGCGTCTACAGATCATCGTGGCGCATGAACGCGGCCAACGCAGTACGCCGGACTACTTGCCAGCCTTGCAGAAGGAACTGGTGGAAGTGATCCGCAAGTACGTCAATATCGGGTCCGATGACGTGCACGTCGCTCTGGAAAACCAGGGCAGCTGCTCGATTCTGGAACTCAATATCACCCTGCCCGATCGCTGAGTCGATCCGGCGGGAGCCACGGCGGCTCAGGGCCCTTCCATGACTGGAGGGGGCCTGAGTCGCCGTTGGCGTTTGTTACGAGGCTGTTTTAATGCCGTTGTCCAACATCCGCATCATCTATCAGGACGCCGCCGTACTGGTGGTGGATAAACCGACCCTGTTGCTCTCCGTCCCCGGACGGGCTGATGACAACAAGGACTGCCTGATTACGCGCCTGCAAGAAAACGGCTACCCGGAAGCGCGAATTGTCCATCGGCTGGACTGGGAAACCTCCGGCATCATTCTGCTGGCCCGTGACCCGGACACTCATCGCGAACTGTCTCGGCAATTTCACGACCGCGAAACCGAAAAGGCCTACACCGCCCTGTGCTGGGGACAACCGGAACTGGACAGTGGCAGCATCGACTTGCCCCTGCGCTACGATCCGCCGACCAAGCCACGGCATGTGGTGGACCACGAATTCGGCAAGCACGCCCTGACCTTCTGGCGTGTACTGGAGCGTTGTGGCGACTGGTGCCGCGTCGAGCTGACGCCGATCACCGGCCGTTCTCACCAGTTGCGCGTGCACATGCTCTCCATCGGCCACCCGCTGCTGGGTGACGGGCTCTATGCCCATCCGCAAGCCCTGGCTGCCTGGCCACGCCTGTGCCTGCACGCGAGCATGCTGAGCTTCACTCATCCGCAAAGCGGCGAACGCCTGCGCTTCGAGTGCCCGGCACCGTTCTAACGGCGGTGCCCAGGCTTCGGTGTCGAGGGAGCTGTTGTGGCGAGGAGGCTGTTGTGGCGAGGGAGCTTGCTCCCGCTGGAGTGCGGAGCACTCCCAAAACCAGCGACCGTATTCTGTCGGGCACACCGCGCAAGCAGGATTTGCGGTCGCTGCGCCGCCGAGCGGGAGCAAGCTCCCTCGCCACATTAAATCTCACGCGCCGCCAACATCAGGCCCGCCGCACTTTGCGCTTTCAATACGTTAAACTGGCGCCACTGCTGTCTGGAGCTTCTTATGCGCGAAGAGTTGAACCAAGGCCTGATCGACTTCCTCAAGGCCTCCCCTACCCCGTTCCATGCCACCGCCAGCCTTGTCCAGCGCCTGGAAGCGGCCGGTTTTGTGCGCCTCGACGAGCGCGAGCCATGGACCACCGAAGCCAATGGCCGTTACTACGTCACCCGTAACGACTCTTCGATCGTCGCGTTCAAAATGGGCCGTCATTCGCCCCTGCATGGCGGCATTCGCCTGGTTGGGGCGCACACCGACAGCCCGTGCCTGCGGGTCAAACCCCAGCCGGAACTGCAACGCCAGGGCTTCTGGCAATTGGGCGTCGAAGTCTATGGCGGTGCGCTGCTGGCGCCGTGGTTCGACCGCGATCTGTCGTTGGCCGGCCGCGTGACCTTCCGTCGCGATGGCAAGGTCGAGAGCCAGTTGATCGACTTCAAGGCTCCCGTTGCAATCATTCCGAACCTGGCCATTCACCTCAACCGTGAAGCCAACATGGGCTGGGCGATCAATGCCCAGACCGAACTGCCGCCGATTCTCGCGCAATTCGCCGGTGACGAACGCGTGGACTTCCGCGCCGTGCTCACCGATCAGCTGGCCCGCGAACATGGCCTGAACGCCGACGTGGTGCTCGATTACGAGCTGAGCTTCTACGACACCCAAAGTGCTGCCGTCATCGGCCTGCATGGCGATTTCATCGCGGGCGCTCGCCTGGACAACCTGTTGTCGTGCTACGCCGGCCTGCAAGCATTGCTGACGACCGAAACAGACGAAACCTGCGTGCTGGTCTGCAACGATCACGAAGAAGTCGGTTCCTGCTCGGCCTGTGGCGCCGACGGTCCGATGCTTGAGCAAACCCTGCGTCGCCTGTTGCCCGAAGGGGATGAATTCGTACGGACCATTCAGAAATCCCTGCTGGTCTCGGCCGACAACGCCCACGGCGTGCACCCGAACTACGCCGACAAGCACGACGCCAACCACGGCCCGAAACTCAACGCCGGCCCGGTAATCAAGGTCAACAGCAACCAGCGCTACGCCACCAACAGCGAAACCGCCGGGTTCTTCCGTCATTTGTGCATGGCCGAAGAAGTACCGGTGCAAAGCTTCGTGGTGCGCAGCGACATGGGCTGCGGCTCGACCATCGGCCCGATCACCGCCAGCCACCTGGGCGTGCGCACCGTGGACATCGGCCTGCCGACGTTCGCCATGCACTCGATCCGCGAGCTGTGCGGCAGCCATGACCTGGCACACCTGGTCAAAGTGCTGAGCGCGTTTTACGCCTGCCGCGAATTGCCATAACCCTTGTGATTAAAAGGCAACTTTTGTGGCGAGGGAGCAAGCTCCCTCGCCACAATGATCTTGCGATCCATTCCTGCCACACATCACCAACGCCCGCCCGAAAGCCGCCTAGACTTGCAGTAACCCCTCCGACAAGGCTGTCACCATGATCTCGATGTCTTCGTTTCACGCCATGCTGATCCCGATTCTTTCCGGGATGATCATGTTGGCCATCGGTTTCAACTTTCGCGACAAGAACGCCGGTGTGTTCGCGATGTGGGTCGGCATGCTGATGATCCTCGCCACCGTGATCTACAAGATCCTCGCCAAACTCAACGAATAAATCCTCGCGCCCGGCTCGCATTGATTTTGACGGGCTCGTACACTCGGCCGATTCGCTCATCCGAGGTTGACCGCCTAGTGTTCGCTCGTCTTTTTGCCCTGCCCTGTTTGTTCCTTGTCTGCCTGATGACGCTGCTGCCGCTGACGCCTGCCCAGGCGGCCGGCTTGCCGGGGCTGCTCAGCGGCTCGGCAAAAACCCAGCCCGAAGCGCAAGCTCCACTGGGACAGTCGCTGGACGAAGTCATCAAGTCGCTGGAAAACGATCAGCAACGGACCAAACTCCTGGCGGACCTGAAAAAGCTGCGCGACGTCAGCAAAAAAGCCCAACCCACCACAGAAGAAGGCGTGCTGGGCCTGATCGGCGGCACCCTGGCCAGTTTCGAAAAGCAATTTTCCGGCGCCGACAGCCCCCTCACTCGCTGGTCCGAAGAAGTCAACCTGGCCAAGGATGAACTGGTGGCACTCATGCTGCCGGCCAATGAATGGCTGCCCATCATCTTTGCCTTCGCCATGATCCTGATGGTCTGGAGCCTGCTGGCCGCCGCCCTGATCTGGCTCGGCCACCGGGTGCGCATGCGCTTCGGCCTCACCGAAGAACTGCCGCAACACCCCAAGGCCCTGGACATGCTGCGCTTTGCCTTGCGCAAACTCGGGCCGTGGATGATCGCCCTGGTCATGACGGTATACATGACCTACGCCCTGCCCTCGTCACTGGGCAAAAGCCTGGCCATGGTGCTGGCTTATGCGCTGGTGGTCGGTACCTGTTTCTCGGCGATCTGCGTCATCGCGTTTTCCCTGCTCGATGGCCCGCATCGTCATCGCGCCCTGTACATCCTGCGGCATCAGGCCTTCCGCCCGTTGTGGCTGATCGGCAGTTTCGCCGCCTTCGGTGAAGCCCTGAACGACCCGCGCCTGATCGCCAGCCTCGGTGAACATCTGGCCCATACGGCGGCGACGTTCGCCAATGTACTGGCGGCGATCTTCACAGGTTTTTTCATTCTGCGTTTCCGCCGGCCCATTGCGCACCTGATCCGCAACCAGCCGCTGTCTCGGCGCCTGACCCGCCGCGCCTTGAGCGACACGATCGAAATCCTCGGGACGTTCTGGTATCTGCCGGCGCTGGTGCTGGTGGGCATCTCACTGTTCGCCACCTTCGTCTCTGCCGGCGACACCAGCACCGCGCTGCGTCAGTCGCTGATCTGCACCGTGCTGCTGGTGTTGTGCATGGTCATCAACGGGCTGGTGCGCCGTCATGCACTCAAGCCACAACGCGGCCCCAAGCGCCATGCGCTGTATTCGGATCGCCTGAAAAGCTTCTTCTACACCCTCGCCCATCTGCTGGTATGGCTGGCGTTCATCGAACTCGGCCTGCGGGTCTGGGGCATGTCGCTGATTCGCTTCACCGAAGGCGAAGGCCATGAAGTCAGCGTCAAACTGTTCAGCCTCGGCGGCACGCTGATTTTTGCCTGGCTGATCTGGATTCTCAGCGACACCGCCGTGCACCACGCCCTAACCCGCTCGCGCAAAGGCCTAGCCAATGCCCGCGCGCAGACGATGATGCCGCTGATCCGCAACGTGCTGTTCGTGGCGATTTTCATCATTGCGCTGATCGTCGCCCTGGCGAACATGGGCATGAACGTCACGCCGCTGCTGGCCGGTGCCGGCGTCATCGGCCTGGCCATCGGTTTCGGCGCGCAATCGCTGGTGGCCGACTTGATCACCGGGCTGTTCATCATCATCGAAGACTCCCTGGCCATCGACGACTACGTGGACGTCGGCGGCCACCTGGGCACGGTCGAAGGCCTGACCATCCGCACCGTGCGCCTGCGGGACATCGACGGCATCGTCCACACCATTCCGTTCAGCGAAATCAAAAGCATCAAGAACTACTCCCGGGAGTTCGGCTACGCGATCTTCCGGGTGGCGGTGCCCTCGAACATGGACATCGACGAGGCGATCAAGCTGATGCGCGACGTCGGCCAGAAAATGCGCACCGACCCGCTGCAACGGCGCAACATCTGGTCGCCGCTGGAGATCCAGGGGGTCGAAAGTTTCGAGTCAGGCAATGCGATTCTTCGCGCGCGCTTCAAGACCGCGCCGATCAAGCAGTGGGAAGTGTCCCGGGCGTTCAACCTGTCGCTCAAGCGGCATCTGGATGAGGCCGGATTGGATCTGGCGACACCGCGCATGAGCATTCAGGTGATCACCCCCGGTGGCGAACAATCTGCGTAGACGGGAAATGTCGTGTGGGCAGGTGCAGCGGGGGTTCAGACCACATCCACCCCGACATGAATCGCATCATGGCGCCAAAACTCCAGGTCACAATCGATCAGCCGCTGATGCTGATCGTAGTTGACCCGGGCAATCCGCAACCCCGGGCTGCCCACCGACACCCGTAAAGCCGCCGCGGCGTCCACCGACAGCGCGGTCGGTACGATCTCGAAGCGCACCCGCCCGTAGTGCAAGTCGTAATGCCGCGCATACAGTTCGGTCATCGACTGATTCAGATCGAAATCCAGGATCCCCGGAAAATACTGCGGGTTCAGGTAGTGCTCCACATACAGCACCAATCGCCCGTCAATCCGTCGCGAACGGCAGATCTGGATCACGCTCGACAGCGCCGGCAACTGCAGCCAGGCACACACCGCCGCTGACGCCGGTTGCAAACGCGCGGAAATCACCTCGGTGGACGGCACCCGCCCCTGGGCGCTGACCATCGCGTGAAAGTGGCTGCGCTGCATCAGGTTATAAGCCAGTCGCGGTGGCGACACGAACCAGCCGCGACGCTCCTCGCGATAAATCTGGCCCTGGGCCTCCAACTGCAACAACGCCTCACGCACGGTGATCCGCGTGGTACCGAACAACTCACTGAGCTTGCGCTCGGCCGGCAACTTGCTCCCGGGCGCCAACAGCCCGTGGTCGAGCTGTTCTTGCAGAACCTGCCCGATCGCTGTCACCGCTTTGGTTGTCTCGATGCGCATCAACGTTACCTATCTGGACTAGACCAGCACTGATTCAGGGCAGAACCGCGATTGAAACCGGGCTCCATCAATTGCCTGCAAGCCTAGGCACTGCAGATGACTGACAGATGACAAAGCCGCCGAACGGTTGCTTCAGACACCTGCAATTTCATGGCCAAGTCCCTTTCATATCAGCCCTTTAGCCATGGTCTACGCTTATCTCGCACCCCGCGTATCCGAGCGCAGGAAATTCAGGCCGACCGGTCGTCGACATCAAAATGTCATCCAGGACGCCTAAATTGGCTCAGGTATTGCTGACCTAGACCAACACAACCGCAATCGCAGCGTTGAAAACGCCCAAAGGAGCTTCGGATGAAACAGTTTTTCCTGGCATCACTGTTAGGCTCGACCATTGCCCTGTGCACTGCCGCCATGGCGGCGGATACCGATCTGAAAACACTCGAAGCCGCTGCGAAAGCGGAAGGCGCCGTCAACAGCGTCGGCATGCCCGATGACTGGGCCAACTGGAAAGGCACTTGGGAAGACCTGGCCAAGAAATACGGCCTGAAACACATCGACACCGACATGAGCTCGGCCCAGGAAATCGCCAAGTTCGCCGCCGAAAAAGACAACGCCACAGCCGACATCGGCGACGTCGGTGCCGCCTTCGGCCCGATCGCGGTCAAGCAGGGCGTGGTGCAACCTTACAAGCCGAGTACTTGGGCACAGGTTCCGGATTGGGCCAAGGACAAGGACGGTAACTGGGCGCTGGCTTACACCGGCTCCATCGCGTTCATCATCAATAAAAAGCTGCTGCACGGTTCCGAAGCACCGACCAAATGGGCCGACCTCAAGAGCGGCAAGTACAAAGTCTCCATCGGTGACGTAAGCACCGCAGCCCAGGCCGCCAACGGCGTACTGGCCGCCGCCCTCGCCAATGGCGGTGACGAGAAAAACATTCAGCCAGCCCTGTTGCTGTTCGCAGACATCGCCAAGCAAGGCCGCCTGTCCATGGCCAACCCGACGATCGCCACCATGGAAAAGGGTGAAATCGAAGTCGGCGTGGTCTGGGACTTCAACGGCCTGAGCTACAAGGCCAAGATGGCGAATCCGGATGACTACACCGTGCTGATTCCATCCGATGGCTCGGTGATTTCCGGCTACACCACCATCATCAACAAATACGCCAAGCACCCGAACGCCGCCAAACTGGCCCGCGAATACATCTTCAGCGACGCTGGCCAGATCAACCTGGCAAAAGGCAACGCCCGTCCAATTCGCGCCGAGCATTTGACTCTGCCGGAAGAGGTCAAGGCCAAGCTGCTGCCTAACGAACAGTACAAAAAGGTCACGCCGATCAAAGACGCCGACGCGTGGGAAAAGACCTCCAAGTCGCTGCCGCAGAAGTGGCAGGAAGAAGTCATCATCAATATGCCGTAAACCTGTAGATCCCCCATTTGGAACTCCGATGGAGATCCAAATGGGGGAGCGGGCTTGTGTGGCGAGGGGGCTTGCCCCCGTTCGAGTGCGCAGCGCTCGCAGATATTGGGTCCGCTGCGCGGCCCAACGGGGCGATGCGGCGGTCCGACAAGCCCCCTCGCCACAAGCCCGCTCCCACAGGGGATTGGTTGCGTATTTGATCATCTGTTTTTTGCGGAGTCCCACCCCCCATGAAGCACAACGTCATCCTTGTCGTGCTCGACGGCCTCAATTACGAAGTCGCGCGCCACGCCATGGGGCATCTGCAGGCTTACGTTGGCGCAGGACGCGCGGCGCTCTACAAACTGGAATGTGCACTGCCGGCTCTGTCCCGACCGCTTTACGAATGCATCCTGACCGGCGTTGCGCCGATCGACAGCGGCATCGTTCACAACAACGTCTCGCGCCTGTCCAACCAGCGCAGCATCTACCATTACGCCACCGACGCCGGCCTGAAAACCGCCGCCGCGGCCTATCACTGGGTCAGCGAGTTGTATAACCGTTCGCCGTTCGTGGCTGCCCGGGACCGTCACACCGACGACCCGAAACTGCCGATCCAGCACGGTCACTTCTACTGGAACGACCACTACCCGGATTCGCACCTGTTCGCCGACGCGGAAAACCTGCGCCTGCGCCATGCGCCGAACTTTCTGTTGGTCCACCCCATGAACATCGACGACGCCGGGCACAAGCACGGCCTCGACACCCCGCAATACCGCAACAGCGCCCGCTCGGCGGACGTCATCCTCGCCGACTACCTGCAAGGCTGGCTCGACGCCGGATACCAAGTGCTGGTGACTGCCGACCACGGCATGAACAACGACCGCTCGCACAACGGCCTGCTGCCTGAAGAACGCGAAGTGCCGCTGTTCGTCCTCGGCGACGCCTTCAGCTTCAACCAAGGCGCTGCACCGAAACAAACCGAACTGTGCGGCACCGTCTGCGAACTGCTGGGCGTGCCCCACGACAAACCTGTGTGCCGGGAGCTGCTCAAGTGAATGCCATGACCCGCGGTAAATGGCTGGCCGCTCTGTGCCTGGTGCCCTTCGCGATTTTCTTCTTCGTGTTCGAGATCGCCCCGCTGCTCTGGGTGATGATCAACAGCCTGCAATCGGAAGAGTTCGGTTGGGGCCTGGCCAACTTCAGCAAAATCTTCAACTCGAAGTTCTATTTGCAGGCGATCCAGTACAGCCTCGAGATCAGTTTCTGGTCCAGCGTATTCGGCATCGTCATTGCCGTGCTCGGCGCCTACTCCCTGCGCCGGGTCGACTCGAAACTGCGCAACTTCGTGAATGCCTTCGCCAACATGACCAGCAACTTCGCCGGTGTGCCCCTGGCCTTCGCGTTCATCATCTTGCTGGGGTTCAACGGCACCTTCACCATCATGCTGAAACAGGCCGGAATCATTCAGGATTTCAACCTGTACTCGAAAACCGGGCTGATCATTCTCTACACCTACTTCCAGATTCCCCTGGGCGTGCTGTTGCTCTACCCGGCCTTCGATGCCCTGCGCGAAGACTGGCGTGAGTCCGCCGCCTTGCTCGGGGCCAACGGCTGGCAATTCTGGCGACACATCGGTCTGCCGGTGCTGACCCCGGCACTGCTGGGCACATTCGTGATTCTGCTGGCCAACGCCCTCGGCGCCTACGCCACGGTCTACGCGCTGACCACCGGCAACTTCAACGTGTTGCCGATCCGTATCGCGGCGATGGTGTCCGGCGACATTTCCCTCGACCCGAACCTCGCCAGCGCCTTGGCCGTGGTGCTGGTGGCGTTGATGACCCTGGTGACCATCGTGCATCAGCTGCTGTTGAAGAGGAGCTACCATGTCTCGCGCTGAACTGGGGCCCGTCGGTGTCTACCACCGGGTCATCGTGTATTTGCTGTTTGCCATTCTGTTATTGCCGCTGCTCGGAACCTTGATCTACTCGATCGCCAGCAGTTGGTCGGCGACGATTATGCCCAGCGGCTTTACCTTCAAGTGGTACATCCAGCTGTGGAGCGATCCACGCTTTCTCGACGCATTCGGTCAGTCGTTGCTGGTTTGTATCGGCTCGCTGATTCTGTCGGTGGTGCTGATTCTGCCGCTGCTGTTCGTGGTGCATTACCACTTCCCGAAGCTCGACGCGCTGATGAACATTCTGATCCTGCTGCCCTTCGCGGTGCCGCCGGTGGTGTCGTCGGTGGGGCTGTTGCAGCTCTACGGTTCGGGGCCGTTCGCGATGGTGGGTACGCCGTGGATTCTGATCGGTTGCTACTTCACCGTGGCGCTGCCGTTCATGTACCGGGCGATCACCAACAACCTGCAAGCGATCAACCTGCGCGACCTGATGGACGCCGCGCAATTGCTCGGCGCCAGCACTTGGCAAGCTGCCTTCCTGGTGGTGTTGCCGAACCTGCGCAAGGGGCTGATGGTAGCGTTACTGCTGTCCTTCTCGTTCCTGTTCGGTGAGTTCGTGTTCGCCAACATCCTCGTCGGCACCCGCTACGAAACCCTGCAGGTCTACCTCAACAACATGCGCAACAGCAGCGGCCACTTCACCAGCGCGCTGGTGATTTCCTACTTCTTCTTTGTGCTGGTTCTGACCTGGGTGGCCAATATCTTGAACAAGGACAAAAGCGAATGAGCTATGTAAGCGTCCAACATCTTCAGAAAGATTACTCAGGCACCACCGTATTCAGTGACATCAACTGCGAAATCAAGAAAGGCGAATTCGTCACCCTGCTCGGCCCGTCCGGTTGCGGCAAGTCCACGCTGCTGCGTTGCATCGCCGGCCTGACCTCGGTGGACGGTGGCCAGATTCTGCTGGAAGGTCACGACCTCGTCCCACTGAGCCCGCAGAAACGCGGAATCGGCATGGTGTTCCAAAGTTATGCGCTGTTCCCGAACATGACCGTGGAGCAGAACGTCGCCTTCGGTTTACGCATGCAGAAGGTCAACGCCGACGACAGCCAAAAACGCGTCGCCGAAGTGCTGAGACTGGTAGAACTCAATGACTTCGCCGCCCGCTACCCGCATCAGCTGTCCGGTGGCCAGTGCCAGCGTGTCGCTCTCGCTCGTTCGTTGGTGACCCGACCTCGGCTGTTGTTGCTGGATGAGCCGCTGTCGGCGCTCGATGCGCGGATTCGCAAGCACTTGCGTGAACAGATCCGTCAGATCCAGCGCGAACTCGGCCTGACCACGATCTTCGTCACGCACGATCAGGAAGAAGCCCTGACCATGTCTGACCGTATCTTCCTGATGAATCAGGGAAAGATCGTACAGAGTGGCGATGCCGAAACCCTCTACACCGCGCCCGTCGACGTGTTCGCCGCAGGCTTCATCGGCAACTACAACCTGCTGGACGCCGACAGCGCCAGCAAACTGCTGCAACGGCCGATCACCCACCGCATCGCGATCCGCCCGGAGGCCATCGAGCTGAGCCTGAACGGCGAACTCGACGCGCAGGTGCGCAGCCACAGCCTGTTGGGCAACGTGATTCGCTATCGGGTCGAAGCTCGGGGGGTGGAATTGGTGGTGGATGTGCTGAACCGCTCGGCGTCCGATCTGCATCCCGATGGTCAGCGCCTGGCACTTTCCATCGATCCGACAGCCCTGTGTGAGGTAGCCTGATGACCTTGCTGATGTTGAAGAGAGAACCGTACTAATGGCCCTGGCAATTTTTGATCTGGACGAAACCCTGATCCACGGCGACTGCGCCTCGCTATGGAGCGAACAGATGGCCCGCCTCGGCTGGGTCGATGGCGAATCCTTCCTGCGTCGTGACAAGGAATTGATGGATGCCTACGGCAGGGGCCACTTGGCGATGGAAGACTACATGGCCTTCAGCCTGGAGCCGTTGATCGGTCGCACGCCGGAAGAGATCGAGCACTTGGTAGCGCCCTGGGTGGAAGACTTTATCGAGCCGATCATCTTCAGCGACGCCACCAAAGCCATCGCCGCCCACCGCAAGGCCGGCGACCGGATTCTGGTGATCTCGGCCTCGGGCACGCATTTGGTCAAGCCGATTGCCGACCGTTTGGGCATCGACGAGATTCTTGGCATCGAACTGGAAGTGGCGCACGGGGTGTACAGCGGCAACACGGTGGGCACCCTGACCTACCGCGAAGGCAAGATCACCCGCTTGCTGGAATGGCTGGACGCCGAAGAGGAAAACCTTGAAGGCGCGAGTTTCTACTCGGACTCACGCAACGATTTGCCGCTGCTGCTGAAGGTGGATTTCCCGCATGTGGTGAATCCGGATCCAGTGTTGCTCGAACACGCCGAAAAAGCCGGCTGGCCGATCCATATCTGGAAGTAACCAGATCCCTTGTGTTGATCGTTCCCACGCTCCGCGTGGGAATGCAGCCCGGGACGCTCCGCGTCCCAGAAGCGGACGCAGAGCGTCCATTGAGGCATTCCCACGCAGAGCGTGGGAACGATCATTAAGCCCGCACGTTTCAGGTCAGGCTGTCGTCAATCACCAACACCAGCTTGCCCGACACCTGATTGGTCGCCAGCTCCGCAAACGCCGCTTCGGCGTCCTCGATCGCAAACGTCCTGGCCAGTTGCGGGCTCAAACGCCCTTCGGCAAACAGCGGCCAGACGTGCTGGCTGAGATCGCTGAACAAATCGGCCTTGAACTGCTCATCGCGATTACGCAAGGTCGAACCCAGCAGTTGCACGCGCTTGGCCAGCACCTGCGCCAGATCCAGCTGCGCTTCACGACCGCCCATCAAACCGATCAACACCCAACGGCCATCGCGAGCCAGCAACTTGAGGTTCAGCGCCGCATAGTTACCGCCCACCGGATCCAGGATCACATCGAACGGCCCCAGATCGTTCAGGCGGTCCAGATCCTTATTGCGCACCACGCCACCCTGGGCACCCAGCGCTTCACAGTAGGCCAGACGATCCTCGGAGCCGACGCTGACCCAGCACGGGTTACCAAACGCCTTGCACAGCTGAATGGCAGCTGAACCGATTCCACTTGCTCCGGCATGCAGAAGAACTTTCTCACCCGGTTTGAGCGAAGCCAATTGAAACAAATTCAGCCAAACGGTCGCATACACTTCCGGCAACGCCGCGGCCTCGGCCAGGGACAATCCTTCGGGAACCGGCAACACATGCCGTCCGTCGACAACTACCTCTTCGGCCATCCCACCCCCGGCCAGCAAGGCGCAAACCCGATCTCCGACCTGCCAGGACGAGCCCGGGCCGACCTCGCTGATCACCCCCGAACACTCAAGACCCAGTGCTTGACTGGCTCCCGGCGGCGGCGGATACAGGCCCGCTTTCTGCAACAAATCGGCTCGATTGAGTCCCGCTGCCGCCACTCGGATACGAACTTGTCCTACATCGCACGTAGGACTCGGCTCCTCAACCCACTCCACTCGCCCCTCAACGCCTTGCAATGCTTTCACAGTGCCTCCATAGTGAGTCTGGACTGAGCCCGAAGCTATAGCGCCGGGCTTTCTTGCATTATGCGACCGGCCCTTGTGGGAACCGGCGACTTCAAAGACGGCCTAATATGCGTGATCAATTGTCCCCGCGTCGAATCAGCATGAAGCATTTTTTCCCCAGCACCGCCCTCGCTCTTGTCATTGGTCTCGGTCTCTTGCCGATGTCGAGCAATTCGTTCGCAGCCAACAGCTGGGACAAGCTTCAGCCCGATCGCGACGAAGTCATCGCCAGTCTGAACGTCGTCGAATTGCTCAAGCGTCACCATTACAGCAAGCCGCCGCTCGACGATGCGCGCTCGGTGATCATCTACGACAGCTACCTCAAGCTGCTGGATCCATCGCGCAGCTACTTCATGGCCAGTGACATTGCCGAATTCGACAAATGGAAAACCCAGTTCGACGACTTCCTCAAGAGCGGCGACCTGAACGCCGGGTTCACCATCTACAAGCGCTATCTGGATCGCGTCAAGGCGCGTCTGGACTTTGCCCTTGCCGAGCTGAACAAGGGCGTCGACAAGATCGACTTCACCACCAAGGAAACCTTGCTGGTCGACCGCAAGGATGCCCCTTGGCTCAAGACCACCGCCGAGCTCGACGACCTGTGGCGCAAACGCGTCAAGGACGAAGTGCTGCGGATGAAGATCTCCGGCAAAGAGCCAAAGCAGATTCAGGAAACCCTGACCAAGCGTTACAAGAATCAGTTGGTGCGTCTGGACCAGACCCGCGCGGAAGATATCTTCCAGGCGTACATCAACACCTTCGCCATGTCGTACGACCCACATACCAACTATCTGTCGCCGGATAACGCGGAGAACTTCGACATCAACATGAGCCTGTCCCTGGAGGGCATTGGCGCCGTGTTGCAGAGCGATAACGATCAAGTCAAAGTCGTGCGCCTGGTGCCTGCCGGCCCGGCCGACAAGACCAAGCAGGTCGCTCCGGCCGACAAGATCATCGGCGTGGCCCAGGGCAACAAAGAGATGGTCGACGTGGTCGGCTGGCGCCTGGACGAAGTGGTCAAACTGATTCGTGGTCCGAAAGGCACCGTGGTGCGCCTGGAAGTGATTCCGGCCAGCAATGCGCCGAATGACCAGACCAGCAAGATCGTGCCGATCACCCGCGAAGCGGTGAAGCTTGAAGATCAGGCGGTGAAGAAGTCGATCCTCAGCCTCAAGCAGGATGGCAAGGACTACAAGCTCGGCGTCATCGAGATCCCGGCCTTCTACCTGGACTTCAAGGCCTTCCGTGCCGGCGATCCGGACTACAAGAGCACCACCCGCGACGTCAAGAAGCTGCTGACCGAACTGCAGAAAGACAAGGTCGACGGCGTGGTCATCGACCTGCGCAACAACGGCGGCGGTTCCCTGCAGGAAGCCACCGAACTGACCAGCCTGTTCATCGACAAAGGTCCGACCGTGCTGGTGCGTAACGCCGACGGCCGGGTCGATGTACTGGAAGATGAAAACCCGGGCGCGTTCTACAAAGGCCCGATGGCGTTGCTGGTCAACCGTTTGTCCGCCTCGGCGTCGGAGATCTTCGCCGGTGCGATGCAGGACTACCACCGTGCACTGATCATCGGCGGCCAGACCTTCGGCAAAGGCACCGTGCAAACCATTCAGCCGCTGAACCATGGCGAACTGAAACTGACCCTGGCCAAGTTCTACCGGGTTTCCGGTCAGAGCACCCAGCATCAGGGCGTACTGCCGGACATCGATTACCCGTCGATCATCGACACCAAGGAAATCGGCGAAAGCGCCCTGCCGGAAGCCATGCCGTGGGACACCATCCGTGCGGCCATCAAGCCGGCGGTCGACCCGTTCAAACCGTACATCACGCAGCTCAAGTCCGAGCATGACGTGCGCTCGGCCAAAGACGCGGAGTTCGTGTTCATCCGCGACAAACTGGCCCTGGCCCAGAAGCTGATGGCCGAAAAAACCGTCAGCCTCAATGAAGCCGACCGTCGTGCACAACACGCCGATATCGAAGCCAAGCAACTGGCCATGGAAAACATCCGTCGCAAGGCCAAGGGTGAAGAGCCGCTCAAAGAGCTGAAGAAAGAAGACGAAGATGCCATCGCGGCCGAGCCAGACAAGACCAAGCCAGAAGACGACGCCTACCTGAGCGAGACCGGGCGGATTCTGCTGGATTACTTGAAACTCAACACTGCGGTCGCCAAGCACTAAGTGCTTACAATCAGGATGATGGCAATTTAGTGCTGACGCTCCCCGGAGTGTCATCAAATAGACATCATTCTGTCGTGAAATAAAGGACTGGGAGCTTTGCGCTCCCGGTCCTTTTTTTATCGCCAGAGATCGCCATGACCACAACCGAACAGCTGAGTGCCTTGAGCTCAATACTGACTCAAAGCGGTTTGCACAGCCTGTTCCAGCCAATCATTTCCCTCTCTGAACGACGTATCATCGGCTACGAAGCCCTCAGCCGTGGCCCCTCCAACAGCCCGCTGCACTCCCCCATTGCCTTGTTCGCGGTAGCCCGCCAGGCCGGTCGCCTCAGCGAACTGGAAATCGCTTGCCGCCAAAGCGCTTGCCGACGCTTCAATGAACAGCAACTGCCCGGCAAACTGTTCCTCAATGTATCCCCGGAATCCCTGCTCGAAGCCGCCCACCAACCCGGACGCACCCTGCAACTGCTGCAGGATTTCGGCATACCGCCGAGCCAGGTGGTGATCGAACTCACCGAACAGACCCCGACCGACGATTTCCAGTTGCTGCAAACCGCCCTGCATCACTATCGGGCAATGGGCTTTTCCATTGCCCTGGATGATCTGGGTGCGGGTTATTCAAGCTTGCGGCTGTGGTCTGAATTGCGCCCGGATTACGTCAAGATCGATCGACACTTTATCGACGGCATTCATCAGGACGCGCTCAAGCGTGAATTCGTCGGCTCGATCCTGCAGATCGCCAAGGCGTCCCGGGCAAAAGTGATCGCCGAAGGCATCGAATTGCCAGAAGAACTCGCCGTGCTGACCGAAATGGGCGTCGATCTTGTGCAAGGCTATCTGCTCTGCCGGCCCCAGGAGCATCCGCCCCGCGATGCCCGAACCTTGATGCCCAAACCAACCAGCGCAGCAGCGATGCTGAACGAGGACGCCAGTGACCTCAGCGCCCTGCTCAACGACCAACCGGCGATGGCCAGCGACACCCCGACCGCCACCGTACTGGAAGCCTTCCGCCGCCAGGCCAACCTGAACTCCCTGGCGGTACTCGACAAGCAAGGCCGGCCGTGCGGCATCGTTCACCGTCACTCACTCTCGGACGCCCTGCTCAAGCCGTTTGCCACCGACCTGTTCGCCCGCAAACCCATCAGCCGCTTGATGAGCGACGACTTCCTCGCCGTGGAACTGAGCCAGTCGCTGCAACAGGTCAGCCGCCTGATCACCAGCCGCGCCCGCCAACGCATCGAAGAAGACTTCATCATCACCCTCAACGGCGGCTACCTGGGCCTGGGCCGAGTGATCGACGTACTCAAACTGATCACCGAACTGAAAATCCAGCAAGCCCGCTACGCCAACCCGCTGACCCTGCTGCCAGGTAACGTGCCCATCCAGCAATGCCTGACACGCCTGCTGCAACAGGAACGGGAATCGGTGATCTGCTACGTGGACATCGACAGCTTCAAACCCTTCAACGACATCTACGGCTACGGTCGCGGGGATGAAGTCCTACTGTGCCTGGCGCAATGCCTGAACGACCGCGTCGACCCATCCCGCGACTTCGTCGGCCATATCGGCGGCGACGACTTCCTGCTGGTGCTCGGCCCCGAAGACTGGCGCAAACGCCTGAACCAACTGCTGGACGACTTCCACAGCCAATGCCGGCGCTTCTACCGCAGCGAACACCTGGAAGCCGGCTGCTTCATCGCCCCCAACCGCCAGGGCGTAAGACAGGAGTTTCCGCTGCTGTCCCTGTCCATCGGCGTGGTGCACCTGCATCCACAGGCCTGCGGACAGCTCGACGCGAGCCAGCTAGCGGAAATGGCCTCGCAGGCCAAACACCACGCGAAGAATGTGCCGGGGTATAGCGTGCATGTGATTGATAGTTTGGTGGTGCCAATCGCCGAAGAGACACTGATCTCAGGCCGGCGGTGATCACCAAAAAAATCGCAGCCTTCGGCAGCGCCCACAGGCGCGCAGGAGCTGCCAAAGGTTGCGATCTTTTGATCTTGCTCTTGTGTGGCGAGGGAGCTTGCTCCCGCTGGGCTGCGCAGCAGCCCCAACCACCACAACTCCCACCCTGTGGCGAGGGGCTTGCCCCCGTTGGGCTGCGGAGCGGCCCCAAAACCTGCATTCCGGATTTGTCAGGTACACCGCGGGGCTTGGTTTGGCGACCGCTTCGCAGTCGAACGGGGGGCAAGCCCCCTCGCCACAAAAACCACTCGGCTCTAGTCCGAAGACCGAGCCCGCAACCGCCGCCCAATCACATCCAGCACATCACAGCCATCGCGCAGCGGAATGGCACAGAGCAACGCAAAATCACTGAGAATCATCGAATCGCACTCGACTGAACCGCGCATGGACAGGTTCTCAAGCACTTGGGTGACGGCGCGGATTCGATAGCTGGCGGCTTCGGTCAGAATGTCCAGCGGCGCGTGGGTGTCGACGAATAGGGTGGGCATGTCGGTGCAGTTGCTGGTCAACGCCATGAAGCGTTTTTTGGGGTGGGGAATTGGTTTTTCGTAGGGTGGATCAGGATGAAGATTTTTCATTTTTAAACCTCTGGTAGAAGTGGAGCTACCATCGGCCGTCCTACAGGCTTGGGTGGCAGCTATACGCGGGGTAGGAATATCGAGACCAGAGAACTCGACCACACCGAAGCGTGCCCGCGCACAGCCGCCGCTACTGATATTACGGGCGCATGGTAACAGCCGCAAATCAGGTGTCGACGCCAAAGCGTTTCTCATGGTCTGGAGGGTTCCTACACCCTGCCACTGAATGTGCAGTGACCACCAAAGGCTATCGGTTGAATTCCTTTCGCACCAGTTCACGAAAACCGCCACAACTTGAAGGAAACTTCCGAAGACCTCGCCCAGAAATTTCGCTCAAAAAAGCAAACGTGGCGGAAGGCTTCACTGAAGCCTGGGTTGATTTCTCCACCGTGGGTTAGCCGGTTTCGACCTATAGCTGCCGGTAGCGGCAGGCAGAAGTTGGCCTGGATCGATCCTTCAGGTACTTGAGCCGTGTGACCGCTTCAGGCTGAATGCTCGTGTCAATTCACGGGAGGAAGTATGCTGCCCGAAAGTATCCGCTGGTCGCTTTATCCTAGCGGCCGGGGTCAATCCTCTAACGGCCAGAGGCCACTCGATCTTTGAGCGAGCTACGCTTGTGAACCGCATCGCGCTGCGACCTACAAACTGCTCTGCAGTCTAGATGCTTGCAGGACGGCCCCAGACAATTAATCCGAGCACAGCACATTCGATGTCAACCATGCCAGTTACGCGATCCATCACGCTACCGCGCCACGGCGGCGCTCATCAGACGATTACGACAGGCCGGAGTCTACTTTTCGTTGGCGCCAACGGTTCAGGTAAAACTCGCCTAGGAGCTTGGCTTGAAATGGAGTCGCCTGATCATGCCCGCGTGTTCAGGATCTCCGCGCAGAAGTCGCTGTCTATGCCCGATACGACGACGCCAATGTCTATAGAGTTAGCGGAGCGGAACCTTTTTTTTGGTCATCCAACCGAGGCAAACAAATACTACCGATGGCAAAACAAGCCTGCCACGGCTTCCCTGAACGATTACGAAAAACTTATGATCTTTCTGTTCTCGGACGAGACGGAGGAGAACGCCAAATACAAGGTCGCTCAGCGGCAATCATCTACGAGGGTTGAGCCTCCGCTGACTAGGATGGACAAGCTGAAGCAGACGTGGGAGCGGATCCTTCCGCATCGCGAACTCGTGATCGGTGGTTTACGCATTCAGACCCAGGTTCGGGGTGACGCGAGCAAAATCTATAACTCTTCCGAGATGAGCGATGGCGAACGCGTTATTTTTTACCTAATCGGGCAGTGTATTGCCGCGCCTAAGGACGGCATCGTCGTCATCGACGAGCCTGAGTTGCACCTGCATAAGTCGGTGCAAACCCCTCTCTGGGCCGAGGTTGAGAGATTGCGTCCCGATTGCCTATTCGTCTATCTGACTCACGATGTAGACTTCGCCGTGGCCCAAGAGGGCGCGCAGCGAATCTGGCTCAAGTCTTTTGATGGAACATCTTGGGATTGGGAACTCATCGAGGACAAAGATGACCTTCCGGATGACCTTTTGATTGAAGTTCTGGGCAGTCGAAAGCCTGTTGTCTTTGTCGAAGGCGTGAACGGCAGTCACGATGTTTCGCTCTACCGCGAGATACTCACAGGATTCTTGGTAATTCCTCGCGGTAGTTGTGAACAGGTCATCCAGGTTGTTCGCGCTTTGCGTTCAAACACCCAACTCCACCACCTGCAGGTCTACGGCCTTATCGATCGTGACCGGCGCACGTCGCCGGAAATCGCAGCGCTGCTGACCGACAACATCTTCACGCTGGACGTCGCGGAGGTCGAGAACCTTTTCTGCACACAGGAGGTTTTAGCACTTGTCAGCAACCGCTTAGCTCGCGATATAAGAACCGATTTCAATCAGTCCGTCACACAAGTCTTTAAGCAGTTGAAAGCAGAGCTCGACACCCAAGTCTCATTGCGAGTCATCGCAGAGGTGAAGTTCAAGCTCAATTGCTTAGATGCGTCGGCCCGTGGAGTGCCCGGGCTCTCGACTGCTTTGCAACAACTGACCCAGGGAATTGACATTCCCTCCCTGTACGTTCAGTTCAATGGGGAGTTTCAGGCTGTGATCGATGCGACAGACTACCGAGGTTTGCTTCGCCTCTACAACCGCAAGTCTCTTCCGAACCAGATCGGAAATGCACTAGGACTGAAGGCGGGAGAACTCGTCGAACTTGTGGTTCGCCTTGCGCGAACTGACGAGCGAAGCGCGGTCGTTGCCGCTATCAAGCCATACCTCGGTACCTTTGCAACCCTCGTGGCCTGACTATGAGAGATTGCCACAGGGGGCCAGCTAAGCTGTCAGCCGTTTCGTATTTATACGAGGCGCTTATTGCTGAAAAGCTCAGGAGTGTCCGCATCTGCTCGGAGGTGGCTTAAGAAAAAAGGCGCCACTGATTTATTTTCTGAAAATAAATCAGTCCCCTTTTAATGCTTGATTTCCCAAAACGGCCCCATTTGGAGCCCGAAAATAGGCCTCGACACCACCGTCCCCGTCATCACCCCGCAAGCTGTAGAAGCTTGACCCCTCGGGAGCATCGCAACTGAAGCGGAAAAGCTGTACGGCTAACGCTTCAAAGCTGTCATTTTTACTTTTGGGCACGCTGCGAATATTGGTGAAGTCGATCGTTGGCATACCTGCCGCTCCGCTTGAGATTTTTTGGATCTTAAAACAATTTTACCGGTATTTAGGGCATAGACTCTAGGCGGCAGGAACTTCTTGACTGATGCCTAGAAATGACAGGCTATTGGAATGCTTTGCCGCAAAGCAAACGCATAATCCAAAAGCTCTATGGGCATCCCATTGAGCAATCGCCCCCAAGTCACCAGGAGCAAAAATGGAAAAGTACAACAAAGATCAAGACGCCCTTGGCAAGCAACTAGGAGCATACGGTAGGGACTGGAAGCGAATCAGCCGTGAGCTGGATGATGTCGCCGTACATTGGGAGACAATGGCGGAAAAACTGCTGCCCAACTACTCGATTGCGCCATGCCAGACAACAGGTTGTACTGATATGAAGGGAAACGCAGCAGGTAGAGGATTCTCGGTTCACTTCGCCCCTTGTCTTCGTAATGAGAACTTGTTTGGGCAAATTGTTGTGAAAGCCGATAGCGTCTTCGGGGAGCCCGCTGTTGAAGCCGCGCGTTTCCTGATTGGTACTGGAGGAGCATTTTACGAGCAGGACGGATCACTTCTACACGGTGAGCAGGACTTAGCACATCGATACACTGTGCTTTGCAATATCTTCAAAAACGTTCTGGCCGCACCGTTTTAAGCCGCGTTTTCTTGCAATCAGCCACGCGACATAAAAACAGGATAAAAAAGGACTGCTTCTGGCCGATCGCAGCCCTTAGCAACAGACAACAATCGGCCGATTCTGTTGAAAAAGTCGGCTTCGGATTCCACGCAGAAAAGTACGCGCCTGAGATTGAAATCTGTCTTTTTGGCAGAAGGTTCAGGACTCGGATTTCACGTAGCAGCGTGCAAAAGAGGTGTTTTCACCCATCAATATTCGAGCGTTTTGGGCAAACCGACTTTTTCAACAAAATCGGCCAAAAGCCCCCCTTCGATATGGCTACAAAACCAGAGGCTATTTACTCACAACGGAGTGCAGTCCAACCCCAACTTCAACAGTTCCTTACGTAGCAGCGAGCGCTCAAGCACAGCCATTCCAGCCTGCGCCGCCAGCCAGTGACCGATCGTTGAACGATGCGTTCGGATCAGCGCACTGGCATCCCACACCGCCATCTGCGCGAAAACCTGCGGCAGGTTGCTATCGGCTTTCAGCCGCTTCATATCAACCGCCAACGCGCCGATCAGGTCTGACTCGATAGTGGCTTGGCACTCGGAGAAAATGCAAAAAGGGGACTGATTTATTTCCTTCAAAATAAATCAAATAAATCAGCCCCCTTTTCCCCTTGTGGGTTAGCCGATTTCGACCTATAGCTGTCGGTAGCGACCGGTTGAATCCACAGCCAATAGCAGACACTCAAAACGTGGAATATACCTTCGGATCACGCCGCTCTTGAATCCCGACGCGTATCATAACCACAACGATTGTATATTCTGATGCAGGATGGAAGGTAGTTCCCGACTGGAGTGCTGGGCTTTCAGGCTCCACGCTTTACAGCCGAGCGCATGATTAATATCACCGGCGTCCGTGAGGCTCTGGGCACTCCCACACAACCCACAGCGCAGCACTCCAAGAGATACATGGTGCTTAAGGAAGCTGGATTGGAAAAAACGAGCGAAGATAAATGTATTAATTTGCACTGAACGAGGCAAGTATTTTCCAGTCTTCATTTTCCACAAGTGTTGATTGGAATATTTTCAGCGCTGTGCAGCCTTCAATTGATCTTAGAGTGTTTACAATATGAATAACAACGGAGCTAGGCAGCCACGGGCTCAATGTAATGCGCTTGACCGCTCTTAGCGGAACCGAAAGGCGAAATACTGGAGGCCCCTCTTCTACTGAGCTATGAAACAACCTAAACTCTTTCTCATCAGCGAATGCATGACGCTTCAAGAATGGTAAATCCAACGTTGAAGGTTTAGATCTTCCGAGCTCACTTATCGTTTTGTATGTAACGTTCTCTGCTCGCATACCGGGAATTAAGCTTGCTGCACGAACTATCTCAGCCTTATCAAATTCGATGCAGACACCACCGCCACCATGAGAAAACACCCTCCAATGATGATAGGTTTCCGGAGCCTCAGCTAAGCAAAGAGCGTAAGTGCTTAAAAGGCCGCTAGCTAGGGCAAATCGCTCAATATAGTAAGAGTCATTTCTATCATCCCATGATTTCGGGCTCAGAAGGACAAGCTCCTTTGATTGTAAATAATCAATTAGGTAGGGGAGCTCTGTATATCGACGAAGAGATGACTCCATTACGGACCTAAACTCCTTATTAGTGCATAAACATGTCAAGCGATATATTATTGTAGTATAAGCTTCCCCGTTACGCTGCAAGGCTGGCCCTCGCATGAAGGGAGTGGCCTGGATGGCGGTAAGCTTAGCTGCAGTAATGATTCAGCGTAGCAGGTCGATGCCACTTGGCCCCTTTTCCCGACGCTATGGCAACGCTTCGCCGCTCTCGGCAAGAGTGTGCCACCGACTCACCTCAGTGACCCGCCAACGCCCTAAAGGACAAGGTACTAAGCAAATGGCCTGACTTTTGCTCTGCTACTCGGCTACCAACCAAGGAGTGTCAAAATGATCGGAAGCAACTTACCTCCCCTGCAGTATGTTGATGGGCTCAGAAGGTCTTTGGATAGTGGCAAAGTGACCGCCGGCAAGATCCAGATCGCAAATGCGACAGCGGAAATCCAGGCACAGATCGATGAAAGTTTTCGCGACACAGAACGCAATCTGGAACAGCTGACAGCCCGCTATAAATCTGATCAAAACCGGGCGACGGGCGACACGAAAAGCAACTCTATCGAACCGCCCAATGTGCAGTCCCTCAGCAAAAGCGACACTTCGCATGGGCTGGAAGACCTCCAGCATCTGATAGAGATCGGAGGCCTTGAGGAGAAAACCATCGACGCTAACAATGGCGACTTATCTATTAACAGCGCTGCGGTCTATCAGGAGTGGCTGCTGGCTCGTGTGGGCGTTGATGTATCTGTGTAGGCAAATTGTGAGGGGCACTCAAATAACCCTACGAATGCATAATTGGCACCGCACGTAAGTGTTTGCCGCACAGCTTGCCCCATCCCAAACCAATGCCTCACCTAATACAAATCATGCAAAGCAAGCCTGGCGATTGCCCATAAGCCATTTATCGATAGGCCGGCGAGAAGCAGCCCTTCGATGCGGCTACAAAACCAGAGCCGGTTTACTTACAACGGAGATGCGGCCAACCCCAACTTCAACAACTCCTTACGTAGCAGCGAGCGCTCAAGCACAGCCATTCCGGCCTGCCATTCGATCGACAGCAAATGGCTCAACTTTTGTTGGCTGACCAAGGGCTCAGCCAGAAAGTAGCTTTTGCACTCGCGGATGCTGATGACGTTCAACAGCCAGTCTCCACCCTGCGCCGCCAGCCAGTGACCGATCGTTGAACGATGCGTTCGGATCAGCGCACTGGCATCCCACACCGCCATCTGCGCGAAAACCTGCGGCAGGTTGCTATCGGCTTTCAGCCGCTTCATATCAACCGCCAACGCGCCAATCAGGTCTGACTCGATAGTGGCTTGGCACTCGGAGAAATACCGCTCGGGCCAGTCCGCTTCCAGTTTCGCCCGCCGTGCGAGGACTTCATAAGCCCGGATATCCGATTGGGTGGTCAACTGCCCTGTGAAATTCAGGGTATTGTCCAGAATTGCCGTGGCCAGCAACGCAGCACTTTTTTCGCTGATCAGCGGCAACAGCCCTGCCGCTTCCCAACGCTGAAAAATCAGCGTTGCCGCTGCGCCGATCGGCAGGATGTCTGCCGCAGGTCCGAGCTTCTGCGCCCAATAGTTTTCAAAGCCTGGGTGATGGTCAATGACTTCCACCACCTGTTCAAGAACCACTATCGGGTCGAAATGGTGGTAGTCGGAGACATCCACCAACACGAACTCATCACCCGCTCTCGGCAGATAATCGTCCAGAGATGATTGCCATCCAAGCACGGTCCTGGAGATGCTGGCATTGAGCGGGGCGCTACTGACGGCCCGAGCATCAATGCCTTGGTGATTCAACAGCTCGGCGTACGCAATGCAACAGGCATACGCGTCGATGTCCAGATACGCCGAGCCTGAGGTCACCACCCTCATGACACGTGGGCCACAGCGTGAGCTGCCGAAACCAGTTCCGGGTCGAACGCCATGATCGAGCAATAAGCGGACTCCCGCCTGAAGCAAAGATATCGCTTACAGCATTGCTGGCTGCTCTGACAAAACATCGACATCGGCTGTCCTTAAAATCCATTTTCCATAATTAAAACAGCGCATTAGCGTGCCGAAACATTCTGTTTATGCCCTATTTTCTGCCGACAAGACTCGTATGCTTTCATTGCGAAAACATGACGGAATGGAGGTATTTTGAAGTCATGCGGATGTCAGCGCGCAATGGTGTATGAACCACTGGTATGGATGAGCAACGCTATGAAAGCCACGAAAGGAGCGAACAGCACCAAGCCGCCGACGGCGACTGCCCAGCCCCAGGCAAAACCGCTTTCTCCCTTGAAACGGCCGCCACTCAGCAAGCCAAGCACGTAAACGCCAATCCTATGAGCCAACAGGTTGATTAAGATATCAAAGATGAAATCCATTTCTGATCCCGTGGCTCCTTGTCGGTTTTCTTGAGCGTTCTAGCCGAAAGCAGCCCTTGTGCAATCGAAGAACATCGAATCACTGCTCAGCATCGCCGCCCTCTACCTCTTTCAACTTAATCTCAGCCAACGGATGCCCGGCCTTCAAGGCAATACGCCAAAACCGCGCCGCTTCCACCGGATCCGGCGCCTTGCTCGGCGTCCCCGCGAGGCAGATCATGCCCACCTGATACGCCGCCTTGCCATCCCCCGCCAACGCGGCCAGGCGCAGTAGTCGTACGCCTTCCTCGCGAGCCCCAAGACCGACACCGCGAAAGGTCAGGATGTGGCCGTAGAAGCTCTGGGCGCCGACATCGCCCAGGTTCGCCATGCGCGCGAACTGGCCCTCGAGCCAGCGCCAGCCGCGCGGTTGGCGCACAAACCACGACCAGTGGAACAACCGGCGGGCCAGCCAGTAACCGACCCGCGCCTTGAGTCGTAGGAACACTCAGGCTTCTGCCGACTCGGGGTACTCGTATTCGAACACCCGCACCACTTCCGAGGCATGCCAGGACGCGGCAGCCACGCCATCGGACGGTCCGGAGAAGCGCCCGAGGCGCTCGACACATTCGAAGAAGCCGGTGCGCGGCAAACGACTGGCGCCCTGGCTGATCACCAGCGAGCTGCGCAGTGGCTGCTCGGCCCTGGCGTCCAGCGCGGCCAGGTGCTCAAGGGCGGCGGTCAGGGTTTGCATGGCGGGCGTGGGTAGCTGCAATCGCTCCAGCAATGCCCGATAAGTCAGAAGATGGCGCTGACGGCGCGCCTGATCCAGTTCCCCCAGCAATCCATCCCAATGTTGACGACTGATGCGTACGCTCACGATTCATCCCTCCATCCCGGCACCGTCAATTCCCAGGCGAGGCTGCGGCGAATAGCAGCGTCAGGTTGACGCTCACCGCTTTCGATCAAGGTGAGATATGACGGGCTGATGCCTACCGTGCGGGCAAGCGCCTCAATGGCGATGCCCTTCCCTTCGCGCAAACTGCGTAGTTGATCCAGACCCGGAAGAGTCTGGTCTGATGTGGCCGCGGGACGCACTGTGGCTTCGCGCGGTGGTTGTTCGTTGATGCCTGCTGCTTTCAGTAGAGCCTGATACTGAGCCCATGGCAGAACCGCATATTCTGGTTCGCCTTCGCGTGTAATTATCTGAATATCCATGACTACCCCGTAGGACAACGACACGTAGCGAGTCGGCACTTTTCCTTAGAAGTGTAATCCTAACAGCGGCCAAGGTCGCGGGGGGTATGAATATGGATGATCCTGAATCGGTTCAGTTTTTTTTCGGGCCCTGAAGTTGCAGCTGTTCCGGGGTATCGGGCAGGCGTTCAACCACTGCGAGTTTTTCCGGCGCCTGACGCTTGCGCCAAGCGCGGAAGGCGTTGAGTTCGTCATCGAGGACTTTCATCAGCCAGGCCAGGACGGCAATGTCGTCGAGCATGCCGAACACTGGGATGAAATCCGGGATCGCATCCACCGGGCTCAGGAAATACATCAGGCCGGCCACTACCGAAACCATCGCTTTCGGGCTGATGGCCCGGTACTCGCCACGCCAGTAGGCCAGGCAGAGTGCCTGCAACAAGCGCAGATCGTCCTTAAGTTTGCCCAGACGATTACCTTGGCTCGCACCTTTGCTGGCAACCGCGAACAGCAGGGTTGGCAAACGACCACGGGCGAGCAGGCGCCCGGCCATTGGCAGGAAGCGGGCGAAATTCCAGGGCATTTTCATCTTTTCCTCCCACTGAAATGTTATCCACACAAATTGTGGATAACCTTGTGAACAGAGCTGCATTTCACCGCTGGAGGCCCCGTTTCACAAGGGTCTTGCTCAGATCGGGCGTTTTTTACTCACATAAAAAAACCCAAGATTTCATTGACTTGGCGCACCGGTACGTCTAGCTCGGGCACTCTCACTGGCTATGACTGCAGCGTACCGCATCCGTTCGCTTTGTTTACCTTCACCAAACCCCAGATGCAACAACGCCCCGCATAAGCGAGGCGTTGTTTTTTCGAGCAGACGCGGATTACTTGGCGTCGTCTTGTTTGGCTGGATCCTTGATGCCCAGCAGCTCCAGGTCGAATACCAGCACCGAGTTGGCTGGAATCGCCGGGCTAGGGCTTTGGGCGCCGTAAGCCAGGTCGCTAGGGATGTACAGTTTGTACTTCTCGCCAACGTGCATCAGTTGCAGGCCTTCGACCCAACCCGGAATCACACCGCTGACCGGCAGATCGATCGGGCTGCCGCGCTCGACGGAGCTGTCGAAAACGGTGCCGTTGGTCAGTTTACCGGTGTAGTGAACAGTCACTACGTCGGTCGGCTTAGGCTGTGCGCCATCGGCCTTCTTGACCACTTCGTATTGCAGGCCGGAAGCCGTGGTGACGACACCGGCTTTCTTGCCATTCTCTTCGAGGAATTTCTTGCCGGCGGCTGCCGACTCTTCGCTCATCTTGGCCAAACGCTCTTCGGCACGCTTCTGCAGCGCCGCGAAGGCTTCAACCAGTTCCTCATCCTTCAGTTTCTGTTCTTTCTTGCCGACGGCATCTTCGATGCCTTGGGCTACGGCTTTGGAGTCCAGATCATCCATGCCTTCCTGAGCCAGACTTTTGCCCATGTTCAGGCCAATGCCGTAGGAAGCTTTTTGCGCCGGGGTTTTCAGCTCTACGCTGGTCTGCGAATCACAACCCGCAAGTACCAGGCCAACCAGGGCCACCGCCGCCGCCAACCGATGCTGTTTCATGCTATTTCCTTGTTCATGCGCCTAAAGGGCAATCGAGTAAAGCCGCGAGCTTATCAGGCGGCCACGACCAATGGCTACCGGCATGAGAGCAGGAAACTTCCGATAAGTTCAGGTGTTTAAACGCATTTCGGGATTAGAACGATGAAGCTTCTGTCATCTGGCTCTCACAGCCCCCGATGCCGGTTCCCACAGCCCTTGGCGTAATGGCCTCTTGCCGCACTTCATCAGCTGAGGCATAAGAGAGCTACAAATTGACAAGGATGTTTATCGTGCGCCTCATAATCCGCTTGCTGATTCTGATCGCAGTACTACTGGGGCTGGGCCTCGCCGTGGTGCTGTACTACGTCGCCAACCCGAAATTACCGGCCTGGTCACCGGCGCAACAGGTGCATTACCTGGAGCAATGGAGCGCCGCAGACCGCCAAGCCTACTACTTCACGCCTCAAGGCACCCAAGTCAAAGGCTTGCGCTATGACTGGTTCAACGCCCTCGAACTGCCCTTCTCGCAAAAACGATTCGCCGCTCCCGAATACCTCGCACGCTTTGGTTTTCTGATCGATCCGAGCCAGAAAGCCACGCCAGACAACCCTGGCAACCTGCCCGTCGGTTTCGCCCGTCATCAGAATCCGGGCAGCCAGGAAGAGTTTCTGGACATCACCTGTTCCGCCTGCCACACCGGCGAATTGCGTTTCAACGGCCAGGCCGTGCGCATCGACGGTGGCTCGGCCCAGCATGTGTTGCCATCCAGCGTCCCGACCCTGCGCGGCGGCAGTTTCGGCCAGGCACTGGTGGCCAGCCTCGCCTCGACTTACTACAACCCGTGGAAATTCGAACGTTTCGCGCGCAATGTCCTGGGCCAGGACTATGACGCCCGGCATCAACAGCTACGCCAGGACTTCAAAAGCTCACTCGATACCTTCTTGAAAGTGGCCTGGAACGATACCCATCGCGGGCTCTACCCCACCGAAGAAGGCCCCGGCCGTACCGACGCCTTCGGGCGCATTGCCAACGCCAGCTTCGGCGACGCCATTTCGCCGGCCAACTACCGCGTGGCCAACGCGCCGGTGGACTACCCGCAACTGTGGGACATGTGGACCTTCGACTGGGTGCAGTGGAACGGTTCGGCGCAGCAACCGATGGCCCGTAACATCGGCGAGGCCCTGGGTGTCGGCGCCACGCTGAATTTTTTCGACGCCAGCGGGCAGCCCCTCAAGGGCGACGATCGCTACCCGTCCAGCGTCCGGGTGCGCGATCTGCACCGGATCGAACAAACCCTGCAACGACTCAAGCCGCCCGTCTGGCCGGAAGCCTTGCTGGGCTCCATCGACAAACCGTTGGCCGCAAAAGGCCGCGCACTATTCGCTGAAAACTGCGCCGGGTGCCACGTCCCCCGCGTCACCCAAAGCGACGGCAGACCGGTGCACCACCTGAACTTACTGCCCGTGGAGGTGATTGGCACAGACCCCGGCGCCGCCAACAATATTGCCGACCATCGCTTCGATCTGACAGCCCTGCAGTGGGATCCGGCAGAGCTTGCGCAACTGGACGTGCAATTGCATCCAAAACCCACGGAGCCCTTGGATTTGAGCCAGTTGTCAGTGGCCAAGGGGCTGGCCTACGTCACTGCTTTTGTGGGGAACCAGGCCTATCGCGCTGCCAATGTGACACCGGCGGAGCGGCCAAACCTGGACGGTTTCGGCTTGCCTATCGGCGTCCAGGAATTACGCAGCTATAAGGCCCGGCCGCTGGCGGGCGTATGGGCCACGCCGCCGTTTTTGCACAACGGTTCGGTGCCGAGCATTTATCAACTGCTCTCGCCCCAGGATGAACGCGCAACAACGTTCTATAAGGGCACCTTCGAATACGATCCCAAACACCTGGGCTATCGCACCGAAGCCTTCACCAACGGTTTTGTGTTCGACACGCGTATTACCGGCAATCACAACAGCGGCCACGAATTCCGCGACGGCGAGCGCGGTAATGGCGTGATCGGTCGCCTGCTGCAACCGCAGGAGCGCTGGGCGCTGCTGGAATACCTGAAAGTGTTGGGCGGCCCGCTGGAGTCGCAATTGCCAGACCACCTCATCAGTCAAAAGGATTGACCCATGCTGATCACGCTCTGGCTACGTCTGGGTGCCTTCCTTGGTAAAACCCTGCTGTGGATGTTGGGTTTGGGGGTCCTCGGCTGGGCGCTGACCATGGCATGGCTCGCCTGGCAACATCGCGGCCCGGTATCGGCTGAAGAACTGATTCCGGACGGCGAAGCGGCGATGACCCGGGACATCATCCAGACAGCGGTGCGGATCGTCGATCAACACCGCGAAAGTACTCGCTATCTGCGCGATGCTCACGCCAAGGCCCATGGTTGCGTGAAGGCCGAGGTTCAGGTGCTGCCGGATCTGGCGACGGCGTTGCGCCAAGGCGTGTTCAGCGAACCCGGCAAAACCTGGCAAGCGACGATGCGGCTGTCCAACGGCAATGCCTATCCGCAGTTCGACAGCATCCGCGATGCCCGGGGCATGGCGATCAAGTTGTTCGATGTGCCGGGTAAACAGTTGCTGAATGATCGACAAGGGCGCAGCGAACAGGATTTCGTGATGTTCAACCATCCGAACTTCTTTGTCAGTGATGTCGCCGAGTATCGTCAGAATGTGGCCGCTCAGGCTGACGGCAAAAAGATAATGGCGTTCTTCCCGGCTTGGGATCCGCGCACCTGGCAGGTTCGTCATCTGTTTATTGCGCTGGCGACACTCTCCCCTGCCCCGGCAAGCCCGACCCAGACCACCTACTTTTCGGTTTCGCCGTACAAGTTTGGTGAGGCCAACGTCAAATTCCGGGTAATCCCGGATCCGGAGAGCTGCCCGACCTACACGCTGCCCACGCAAAATCAAAACCTGCCGAACTTCCTGCGCAGTGCGCTGAACCAGCAGCTGTCGACTGATCGGGTGCCGGCCTGTTTCGTTTTGCAGATCCAGCGTCAGGATCCGGGCCAATACATGCCGATCGAAGACACCAGCATCGAGTGGCGTGAACGAGACGCGCCCTTCGAAACCGTGGCCAGGATCAAGCTGCCTGCCCAGGATTTCGACACCCCGGCGCTGAACCTGCAATGCGACAACCTGTCGTTCAATCCATGGTTCGGCCTTGAAGCCCATCGGCCGATTGGTGGGATCAACCGGTTGCGCAAAGCGGTGTACGAGGCCATCAGCGACTATCGACACAGCCGCAACGGCGAACAATAAGTAAGGCAGAAACGAAAAAAGCGACCTGAACAGGTCGCTTTCTTCAGTGAATCCGGCAAAAAGCCAAATCCCAGACAGCAAAAAGCCCGCATTAAGCGGGCTTTCTGTGGTGATCTGGCGTTCAGTGTTCCAGATACCGAATATGGCGCAGCGGACGGGACTCGAACCCGCGACCCCCGGCGTGACAGGCCGGTATTCTAACCGACTGAACTACCGCTGCGCGAAACGCTTGAAACGAATGGTGGGTGATGACGGGATCGAACCGCCGACATTCTGCTTGTAAGGCAGACGCTCTCCCAGCTGAGCTAATCACCCTTCGCTTCGTTACGGGACGCATTATGCCACAAGTTTTCGTAAAGTGTTGATTTAATTGAAGTTTTTTTCAAAAAAATCCGAAAACCGGTGAAACGACACAACCCGATGGAACAAGGTACAAACTTGAGACAGAAAAAAACCCGCCTCAGCGGGTTTTTCCGTGGTGACCTGGCGTTCAGTGGTCCAGGTTACCGAATATGGCGCAGCGGACGGGACTCGAACCCGCGACCCCCGGCGTGACAGGCCGGTATTCTAACCGACTGAACTACCGCTGCGCTAAACACTTGAAACGAATGGTGGGTGATGACGGGATCGAACCGCCGACATTCTGCTTGTAAGGCAGACGCTCTCCCAGCTGAGCTAATCACCCTTCGCTTCGGTGTGGCGCGCATTCTACGGAGCGACCCAACCTCTGGCAAGCACTTTTTTAAATAATTTTCTCAGGCCTTCCAAAGGCTTAGAGAAGGGTTGGCCTATGACCCGGCGAAGACAATAATGCCCCCCTTTGTATAAAGGAGAGACTCACCCCATGTGGTTCAAAAACCTGCTTATCTATCGCCTGACCCAAGATCTGCCTTTTGATGCCGAGGCGTTGGAAACTGCACTGGCCACCAAACTGGCGCGTCCATGTGCAAGCCAGGAGTTGACCACCTACGGTTTCGTCGCGCCCTTCGGCAAAGGCGAAGATGCACCGCTGGTACACGTCAGCGGAGACTTCCTGCTGATCGCCGCCCGTAAAGAAGAACGCATTCTGCCGGGCAGCGTCGTGCGTGACGCAGTGAAGGAAAAGGTCGAAGAGATCGAAGCCGAACAAATGCGCAAGGTCTATAAAAAGGAACGCGATCAGATCAAGGATGAAATCATCCAGGCCTTCCTGCCCCGCGCCTTTATCCGTCGCTCGTCGACCTTCGCCGCCATCGCGCCGAAACAAGGCCTGATCCTGGTGAACTCGGCCAGCCCGAAACGCGCCGAAGACCTGCTGTCCACCCTGCGTGAAGTGATCGGCTCGCTGCCGGTACGTCCGCTGACGGTGAAGATGTCCCCGACCGCGACCATGACCGAGTGGGTTACCACTCAGAAAGCTGCGGATGACTTCTTCGTTCTGGATGAGTGCGAACTGCGCGACACCCACGAAGACGGCGGCATCGTGCGCTGCAAGCGTCAGGACCTGACCAGCGAAGAAATCCAGCTGCACCTGAGCACCGGTAAAGTGGTCACTCAACTGTCGCTGGCCTGGCAGGACAAACTGTCGTTCGTGCTTGACGACAAAATGGTGGTCAAGCGCCTGAAGTTCGAAGACCTGCTGCAAGATCAGGCGGAGCAGGACGGTGGCGACGAAGCACTGGGTCAACTGGACGCCAGCTTCACCCTGATGATGCTGACCTTCGGCGACTTCCTGCCAGCACTGGTTGAAGCGTTGGGTGGTGAAGAGACCCCACAGGGTATCTGATTGCCTTAGGGCGCCGGCCTTGATCGGCGGCGCCTGGTAAGAAAAGATCGCAGCCTTCAGCAGCTCCTACAGAGGATCGCATTTCAAATGTAGGAGCTGCCGAAGGCTGCGATCTTTTTGCAGGCAACCCAAGTTCCAAGCCCTACCCGCTTTTAAACACATAACAAGGATCAGGCCATGCGCGCACTCGCTGCATTGAGTCGTTTTGTCGGCAACACCTTCGCTTACTGGGTACTGATTTTCGCCATCGTGGCGTTTCTGCAGCCGGCCTGGTTCATCGGCTTGAAAGGCGCAATCGTGCCGCTGCTGGGGCTGGTGATGTTCGGCATGGGCCTGACCCTCAAGCTCGAAGACTTCGCCGAAGTCGCTCGCCATCCGTGGCGCGTGGCCCTGGGCGTGGTTGCCCATTTCGTGATCATGCCCGGTATGGCGTGGTTGCTCTGCCAGGTATTCCACCTGCCGCCAGAGATCGCCGTCGGGGTGATTCTGGTCGGCTGTTGCCCGAGCGGCACCTCGTCGAACGTGATGACCTGGCTGGCTCGCGGCGACCTGGCGTTGTCGGTGGCCATCGCCGCCGTCACCACCCTCCTCGCGCCATTGCTGACACCGGCGCTGATCTGGCTGCTGGCCTCGGCCTGGTTGCCGGTGTCGTTCATGGAGCTGTTCTGGTCGATCCTGCAAGTCGTGCTGTTGCCGATCGTACTTGGCGTGGTTGCCCAACGCGTACTCGGTGATCGGGTTCGTCACGCGGTAGAAGTGTTGCCGCTGGTGTCGGTGGTGAGCATCGTGATCATCGTCACGGCCGTGGTGGCTGCCAGCCAGGCGAAGATTGCCGAATCCGGTCTGCTGATCATGGCCGTGGTGATGCTGCACAACAGTTTCGGCTACTTGCTGGGTTACTTCACCGGGCGCCTGTTCAACCTGCCGCTGGCCCAACGCAAATCCCTGGCACTGGAAGTCGGCATGCAGAACTCCGGCCTGGGTGCGGCACTGGCCAGTGCGCACTTCTCGCCACTGGCGGCGGTGCCGAGCGCGTTGTTCAGCGTCTGGCACAACATTTCGGGGGCGCTGCTCTCCACCTATTTCCGTCGCATGAGCGAGAAAGAGGATCGGAAAATCGCTGCTCAGCAGGTGGCCGACTGATCCGAAAACTTGATCCTCGAGTTAATGATGGGCACTCTGTTGCGCAACGCGAGGACGACCTCGCGGCTCGATCGAGTGCTTAATCCGGGGACGACCCCATCCATCGATGGAGGTCTTCCATGTCCTGGATCATTCTGTTTTTCGCCGGTCTGTTCGAAGTCGGCTGGGCCGTTGGCCTGAAATACACCGACGGCTTCAGCCGCCCTCTTCCCACCGCATTGACCGTTGCCGCCATGGCCATCAGCCTTGGCCTGCTGGGCCTTGCCATGAAGGAATTGCCGCTGGGCACGGCCTATGCGATCTGGACCGGCGTGGGTGCGGTGGGCACGGTGATCGCCGGGATCATTCTGTTTGGTGAATCCATGGCACTGTTTCGGCTGGCCAGTGTGGCACTGATCATTACCGGGTTGGTTGGGCTCAAGGTCAGCGCTTAGGCCACTGGCGTCATCGCGGGCAAGCCCGCGATGACGCCCGCAAAGTCACCAACTATCTAACGGCCCCACGCAAATCCCCCACCATCGCCTGCAACTTCGCTGGCTCAGCCACTTCAACGGCCACCGCCGGCCCCGCCACCAACGTCACCCGCGACCACAACCGACGGAACAAGCCCTTGTTCGGATCGCGGCTGAAGAAACTCCCCCACAACCCTTGCAACGCCAGCGGAATCACCGGCACCGGCGTTTCTTCGAGAATCCGCGTCAGCCCGCCCTTGAACTCGTTGATCTCGCCATCAGCGGTCAACTTGCCTTCAGGGAAAATACACACCAGCTCGCCATCCTTCAGATACTGGGCAATGCGGGTGAAGGCTTTTTCGTAGATTTGAATGTCTTCCTGGCGCCCGGCAATCGGAATTGCCCCGGCCGTGCGGAAGATGAAGTTCAGCACCGGCAGGTTGTAGATTTTGTAATACATCACAAAGCGAATCGGCCGACGCACGGCTCCACCAATCAGCAACGCATCGACGAACGACACATGGTTGCAAACCAGCAGCGCAGGGCCCTCATCGGGAATCAGCTCGAGGTTGCGATGCTCGACGCGGTACATGGAATGGCCGAGCAGCCAGATCATGAAACGCATGCTGAATTCCGGGACGATTTTGAAGATGTAGGCGTTGACGCCGATGTTCAGCAGCGACACCACCAGGAACAGCTGCGGGATCGACAGCTTGGCGATGCTCAGCAAGACGATCGACACAATCGCCGACACCACCATGAACAGGGCGTTGAGAATGTTGTTGGCGGCAATCACTCGGGCCCGTTCGTTCTCGACGGTGCGGGACTGGATCAGCGCATACAGCGGCACGATGTAGAAACCGCCGAAGACTCCCAGCCCGAGGATGTCGATCAACACCAGCCAGGTGTGACCGAAGCCAAGGATTTCGATCCAGCCATGGCCGGTAACGCTGTCCGGAATTCCACCGGAATGCCACCACAGCAACAGGCCAAATACGGTCAGGCCGAATGAGCCGAACGGCACCAGACCGATCTCGACTTTGCGCCCGGAGAGTTTCTCGCAAAGCATCGAACCCAGTGCAATACCGACCGAGAACACGGTAAGAATCAGCGTCACCACGGTCTCGTCGCCGTGCATCCATTCCTTGGCATACGCCGGGATTTGCGTCAGATAAATCGCCCCGACAAACCAGAACCATGAGTTGCCGACGATCGAACGCGAGACCGCAGGGGTTTGCCCCAGGCCCAGCTTCAACGTGGCCCAGGACTGGCTGAAGATATTCCAGTTCAGGCGCATTTGCGGCGATGCCGCCGCAGCTCGGGGAATGTTGCGGCTGGCCAGATAACCGAGCACCGCAATGCCGATGATTGCCGTGGACACCACCGGCGCGTAGTTGCTGGCGGACATCATGATGCCGGCGCCAATCGTCCCGGCGAGAATTGCCAGGAAGGTGCCCATTTCCACCAACCCGTTGCCACCCACCAGCTCTTCTTCGCGCAAGGCCTGCGGCAGGATCGAGTACTTCACCGGCCCGAACAGCGCCGAGTGGGTGCCCATGGCAAACAACGCCAACAGCATCAGCGACAGGTGATCGAACATGAAACCGACCGCGCCCACCGTCATGATGACGATTTCCCCGAGTTTGATCAGACGGATCAGCGCGTCCTTGGCGAACTTCTCCCCGAACTGCCCGGCCAGCGCCGAGAACAGGAAGAACGGCAGGATAAACAGCAGCGCACACAGGTTGACCCAGATCGAACGGTCACCCTCGATGGTCAGCTTGTAAAGAATGGCGAGGATCAGCGACTGCTTGAAGATGTTGTCGTTAAAGGCCCCAAGGGACTGCGTGACAAAAAAAGGCAGGAAGCGCCGAGTGCGAAGCAAGGTGAACTGCGAGGGGTGACTCATCTTCCATGTGTCCCTGATTTTTTTGGTAGAGGGTGGCGTGGATACTGTTATTGGAATGTCGAACGTCGATCCAGGCCACACACATTACCTAATCTTTGCCGGTTATTTCTTTAATCCTGCGATGCACGGTGAGACAAACAGTTCGCCCTTCCACGCGCCCTGCACCGTGCGTTTGGCGACAATCAGCCACATCACCGCCAGCATGGCCACCAACACGCAACCAAAGACACTGAAAAACGTCAGGTTCAAGGTGCTGGCCAGTTTCAGCGTAGTCAGGGAATAGACACCCAGCGGGAACGTGAAACCCCACCAGCCGAGATTGAACGGGATACCGGCGCGCAAGTAACGCACGGTGATCAGCAGCGCCATCAGCATCCACCAAAGCCCGAAGCCCCACAGCGTGATCCCGGCCACCAGCCCAAGGCCCTCAGCTATTTCACCGATCCCCGGCAGACCGTTGGCGGCAAAGATCGCCGCCGCGTCGGTGCCCAGCAGCAACATGCCCAGCGCACCCGTGCCAATCGGCCCAAGCGCCAGCCAGCTCGAGGCGGCCATGTTTTCGTGGGGCAATTTATGCAACGCCATGCGCAGCAACAGGATGGTCAGAATGCTGAACGCCACCGGCAGGGAAAAAGCCCAAAGCACGTAGCTGGTCACCAGCACCACTAACTGCGAATGAGCATCGGCGAGGTGCGGCGCCAGCAAGCCACCACTGGCAGCCGCCACTTCCGCCGCCACCACCGGCAACAGCCAGACAGCGGTCATCTGGTCGATGCTGTGCTCCTGACGGGTGAACATCATGTAGGGAATCAGTACGCCGCAGGCCAGCGACATCGCCACGTCCAGCCACCACAGCACTTCGGCGACATGAATCACACCGTCGCCCCAGCGCGGCAAGCCGAACAACAGAACGCCATTGATGATGGTCGCAAGGCCCATGGGAATGGTGCCAAAAAACATCGAAACCGTGGAGTGGCCGAAAATCCGCCGCGCTTCGTCGAAGAACATGACCCAACGCGCGGCATACATAGCCGTGAACAACACAAACAGGCCAATATTTAATAGCCACAAGCCTTCGGCCAACGCATGCAGACCGGGAGTCGACACCGGCAGTTGCGCAAGCGCAAGCGCCAATACACCAGTGCCCATGGTCGCCGCGAACCAGTTCGGGGTGAATTGGCGGATGGCTTCTCTTGGGTGCTGCAGATGACTGAACGGCTTGATACCGGGTTTAATGCTACGGGTGCAGGTCATGGCGAACTCCTGTCCTCTAATGAGGTAGGCGCTCATGATAGATCCGAATAGAATATCGATATAACGGGTAATATCTCTAACTGTTATCTGTTTTGCAGATATAGCATCAGACGCTGCCTTCAGTCTCGATCACCAATATCCTCGCCACACCCTGCGGATGAGCCACATGTTCGGTGCCCACCGAGGCATAGAAAATATCGCCGACCTCCAGCAGGGTTTCCTTTTCGAGGCCTGCTTCGCGATAACGCATCTGCACCTGACCGTCGAGCACCACGAACACTTCCTGGCCATCGTTGACGTGCCATTTATACGGCTGATCGGTCCAGTGCAAACGGGTGGTGATACCGTTCATGTTGGCGATGTCCAGCGCCGCCCAGGCGCGGTCACCAGTAAAGGATTTGCTGCGGATGATCTTCATGGGTCGGTCCGTCGAAATGAATGGCGGTGCCAAGGCTAACGGTCATCTGACATCGACGCCACAGACTTTGACGGGCCGCTCACGAAGCAACCCGATCAGCGCACCGAGCGACAGGATGATCAGTACCGCGCCGTAACCGTCAGTGGTCGCCACCAGCCCAAAGCTGCGGGTCAGATTACCGGCCAGCAACGACGGCAAGCAGAACGCCAGATAACTGAGCACATAAAACGCCGACATCAATCCGGCCCGTTCATGAGGCAAGGCCAGCGGCACGATGCTGCGCAAGGCGCCAAGGAAACCCGTGCCAAATCCGCTGCCCGCCACCAGCGTGCCGAAGAAAAACAATGGCAGGCTGGCGCTGTGGACCGCCAGCAGAATCAGCGCAACGCCTGCGGGCAGCAAGCTCGCGCCCAGCAGCAAGACCTTGTCGGCCGGCCGATTGCGCAAGGTGTAGATCATCGAGGCACCGGTCACCGTCAACACGGCCACCGTCGCACCGCCAATCAGATTCGACGTCGACCCGGTGGCTGTCCGCACCAGAGACGGCGCCAGGGAGGCGAAAAAGCCGCCAAGCGCCCACACCGCGAGGTCAATCGGCAGCACCCGCCACAACATTCGCCGCGCCTGAATCGGCACATGCAGGGTCGGGCGCAGCGAGGCCCAGGCACCCGGTTGTCGACTGACGCTTTCCGGCAGACGCCAGACGTACAGCGCTTGCATCGCAAACAGCGCGAACAACACCCAATAGGTCAATTGCAGCGGCAGGGGCGCAAACTCGGCCAATAATCCGCAGCCCATGGCCCCCAGCGCCATGCCCAGCAACGGCGCGACACTGTTGACCATCGGCCCTTGCTGGCGATCGGTGTCCAGCAACGCCGCACTCAAGACGGCGGTGGCCATTCCCGTCGCAAACCCCTGAAGTACTCGCGCACCGATCAACCAGGCGACGCTGTCGGCGTTGATGAACAGCAACATCGCCAGCATATTCAGCAACACGGCGGTAAAAATCACCGGTTTGCGCCCCAGATAATCCGACAGCGAACCGACCGTGAGCAGCGCCGCCAGCAAGCTGAGGGCGTAGACACCGAAAATAAGGGTCAGGGTCGCGGCTGAGAACTGCAGGTGCTCCTGATAGAGGTGATACAACGGGGTCGGCGCGGTGGAAGCGGCGAGAAAACTGAGTAAGGTGATCGCCAGAAACCACAGGCTGGAACGATTTGTCGCTGGAAGAGACATGAGCACACTCCGCAAAAGCTAATTTTTTGCTTTTGCGGAGTCTGCTACTGGTCAGCGCTTAAAGCAAATTCTTTGTGTTAAGGTCCGCCGCATGGCTATTAAAGAAGGTTTACGCCCTGGTGGCAGAAGTGCCAGGGTTCAAGAGTCGATTCATTCGGCTGTCCGCGCGCTCCTCGAAGAGCAGGACCGCGCCTGCGTGACTGTGCCGCAGATTGCTGCCCGGGCCGGGGTGACGCCGTCGACCATTTATCGGCGCTGGGGGGATTTGTCAGCACTGCTCGCTGATGTCGCCCTCGCCCGCATGCGCCCCGACAGTGAGCCGGCCAATACCGGCAGCTTACGCGGGGACGTGCGGGCTTGGGCCGAGCAGTATCTGGATGAAATGAGTTCCGAACCCGGGCGCAACATGATGCGCGACGTGCAATCCAGCGCCACGCCGGGCTATTGCGTGACGATCATTGGCGGGCAGTTGCAGACGATTCTGGATCGCTATCCCGATCAATCGCGGCCAAGTGTCGACCGGCTGATCAATATGGTGGTGGCACCGACGGTGTTTCGCATCCTGTTTGCGGCGCAGGCGCTGGAGGTTGAAGAGTTGCATCGGCTGATCGATATTGCGTTGAGTCAGTAACGCCGCCTTCGCAGGCAAGCCTCGCTCCCGCAATGACGACCAGGATCTGACGGATACACAACCTGCGACACCCCGCCACGCCACGACCTTGGTCGACACTGACTAACTCAGGCGGTCATGCGAGACTGTCTGGATCGGGCGCAGTCCCGGATGTCTTTTGTCTGGAGTTCCCATGTCGCTGTCCACCGGGCTGATCGCCATTGTCGCCCTGGCCTATATGGCCATCCTGTTCGCCATCGCCTTTTACGGCGACCGTCGCAGCACGCCGCTGCCGCCACGGGTGCGTGCCTGGGTGTACAGCCTGTCGCTGGCAGTTTATTGCACCAGCTGGACGTTCTTTGGCGCCGTGGGCCAGGCAGCCGAACAACTCTGGTCCTTCCTGCCGATCTACCTCGGGCCGATCCTGCTGCTGGTGTGCGCGCCGTGGGTCCTGCAAAAAATGGTGATGATCAGCAAGCAGGAGAACATCACCTCCATCGCCGACTTCATCGCCGCCCGTTACGGTAAATCCCAGTCCCTGGCGGTAGTCGTCGCGCTGATCTGCCTGGTCGGCGTGCTGCCCTACATTGCCTTGCAACTCAAGGGCATCGTGCTGGGTGTAAACCTGTTGATCGGCGCCGGCGCCGACGCCATGGGCACGCGCGCGCAGGACACGGCGCTGATCGTCTCCCTGGTACTGGCGCTGTTCACCATCGTTTTCGGTACCCGCAACCTCGACGCCACGGAACACCACCGCGGCATGGTGCTGGCGATTGCCTTTGAATCGCTGGTCAAGCTGTTCGCTTTTCTCGCGGTCGGCGCGTTCGTGACCTACGGCCTGTACGACGGTTTCGACGACCTGTTCGACCAGGCCATGCTCGCCCCGCGCCTGGAAGAGTACTGGAAGGAAACCATCAACTGGCCGTCCATGGTGGTGCAGACCGGTGTGGCGATGATGGCGATCATCTGCCTGCCCCGGCAGTTCCACGTGACCGTGGTGGAAAACATCGACCCCCAGGATTTACGCCTGGCCAAGTGGGTGTTCCCGACGTATCTGGCGCTGGCCGCGCTGTTTGTGGTGCCGATTGCACTGGCCGGTCAGATGTTGCTACCCAGTTCGGTGCTGCCGGACTCATTTGTTATCAGCCTGCCTCTGGCCCAATCTCACCCTGCCCTGGCAATGCTGGCGTTTATCGGCGGCGCTTCGGCGGCGACCGGCATGGTGATTGTCGCCAGCGTGGCGCTGTCGACCATGCTCTCCAACGACATGCTGCTGCCATGGTTGCTGCGGCGCAACAACGCCGAACGGCCATTCGAAGTGTTCCGCCAGTGGATGCTTTCGGTGCGCCGGGTGAGCATTGTGGTCATTCTGCTGCTGGCCTACGTCAGCTATCGCCTGCTGGGCTCGACCGCGAGCCTGGCGACCATCGGCCAGATTGCCTTCGCCGCCGTGACCCAACTGGCCCCGGCCATGCTCGGCGCGCTGTACTGGAAACAGGCTAACCGCCGTGGCGTGTTTGCCGGTCTGGCCACCGGGACATTCCTCTGGTTCTACACCCTGGTGTTGCCGGTTGCCGCCAACAGCCTCGGCTTGCCCTTGAGCAGTTTTCCGGGCCTGGCCTGGCTGCAAAGCAATCCGCTGAACCTGCCGATCACGCCGCTGACTCAGGGCGTGGTGTTGTCCCTGGCGGGTAACTTCACCTTGTTCGCCTGGGTCTCGGTGCTGTCACGCACACGGGTTTCGGAGCACTGGCAGGCCGGTCGTTTCATCGGCCAGGAAATCAGCCCCCGCCCCAGCGCCCGCTCGATGCTGGCGGTACAGATCGACGATTTGCTGCAACTGGCTGCCCGGTTTGTCGGCGAAGAACGGGCCCGTCAGAGCTTCATCCGTTTCGCCTACCGCCAGGGCAAAGGCTTCAACCCGAACCAGAACGCCGACGGCGAATGGATCGCCCATACCGAACGCTTGCTGGCCGGTGTACTCGGCGCCTCTTCGACTCGGGCGGTGGTAAAAGCCGCCATCGAAGGTCGGGAAATGCAACTGGAGGACGTCGTACGGATCGCCGACGAAACCTCGGAAGTGCTGCAATTCAACCGCGCCCTGCTGCAAGGCGCCATCGAGAACATCACCCAGGGCATCAGCGTGATCGACCAGTCGCTGAAACTGGTGGCCTGGAACCGGCGCTACCTGGAGCTGTTCAACTACCCCGACGGTTTGATCAGCGTCGGCCGACCGATTGCCGACATCATTCGCTACAACGCCGAACGCGGCCTGTGTGGCCCCGGCGAAGCGGAAGTGCATGTCGCCCGTCGCTTGCACTGGATGCGTCAGGGCCGCGCCCATACCTCCGAGCGACTGTTCCCCAACGGCCGAGTGATCGAACTGATCGGCAACCCGATGCCCGGCGGCGGTTTCGTCATGAGTTTCACCGACATTACCGCGTTCCGCGAAGCCGAGCAGGCGCTGACCGAAGCCAATGAAGGCCTTGAGCGGCGGGTCGCCGAACGGACCCACGAACTGTCGCAACTCAACCTTGCCCTGACCGAAGCCAAGGGCACCGCCGAATCGGCCAACCAGTCGAAAACGCGTTTCCTGGCCGCCGTCAGCCATGACTTGATGCAACCGCTGAACGCCGCGCGGCTGTTCTCCGCCGCCCTCTCCCATCAGGAAGAGGGTTTGTCCAGCGAAGCGCAGAAGCTGGTTCATCACCTGGACAGCTCACTGCGTTCGGCCGAAGACCTGATCAGTGATCTGCTGGATATTTCCCGTCTGGAAAGCGGCAAGATCAACCCTGATCGCAGGCCCTTCGTGCTCAATGAGTTGTTTGACACGCTGGGAGCCGAGTTCAAGGCACTGGCTCAGGAACAGGGGCTGAAATTCCGCGTCCGGGGCAGCACGCTACGGGTCGACAGTGACATCAAACTGCTGCGACGGATCTTGCAGAACTTCCTGACCAATGCCTTCCGCTACGCCAGAGGCCCCGTGCTGCTCGGCGTTCGGCGGCGCAACGGCGAGCTGTGCCTGGAGGTCTGGGACCGTGGACCGGGTATTCCGAAAGACAAACAACAGGTGATTTTCGAAGAGTTCAAACGCCTCGACAGCCACCAGACCCGGGCCGAGAAAGGCCTGGGCCTGGGGCTGGCGATTGCCGATGGACTGTGCCGCGTGCTCGGTCACACTTTGCGCGTACGCTCCTGGCCGGGGCGCGGCAGTGTATTCAGTGTCAGCGTGCCGTTGGCTCGGGCACAAGCCGCGGTGCCGGCCAAGGTTGCCGAACTCAATGGCCATTTGCTCGGCGGCGCACAGGTGCTGTGCATTGATAACGAGGACAGCATCCTGATCGGCATGAACAGCCTGCTCACGCGCTGGGGTTGCCAGGTCTGGACCGCGCGCAACCGTGATGAATGCGCGACGCTGCTCAACGACGGGATGCGCCCGCAGTTGGCGCTGGTGGATTACCACCTGGACGATGGCGAGACCGGAACCGACTTGATGGCGTGGTTGCGCACGCAATTGGGCGAGCCGGTGCCGGGGGTGGTGATCAGCGCCGATGGACGGCCGGAGACCGTGGCCCAGGTGCATGCAGCGGGCCTGGATTACCTGGCCAAACCGGTGAAGCCGGCGGCGTTGCGGGCGTTGTTGAGTCGGCATTTGCCGTTGTAATAAATGCGTCTGGCTAGCCCAGAACCTGTGGCGAGGGAGCTTGCTCCCGCTAGACTGCGCAGCAGTCGCAAAACACGCAACGCGGATTGCTTTACGGGAAACGGGGGCTGCTGCGCAGCCCAACGGGAGCAAGCTCCCTCGCCACAGCAAGCTCCCTCGCCACAGCAAGCCCCCTCGCCACAGATGCCATCGTAAAAGATGGCTTATTCGGGCAACTCGGCCAAGCCATCGACATCCGTCATGGCCCGCTCCAGCAGGTCCGCCGGCAAGCTCTTGCTGGCCCGCGCGCCAAGCAATTTGAGCTGTTCGCTGCGACTGACCAGGTTGCCACGGCCTTCTGTCAGCTTATTGCGGGCAGAGCTGTAGGCCTTGTCCAGCTGCTGCAAGCGATTGCCGACCTCATCCAGATCCTGAATGAACAACACGAACTTGTCGTACAGCCACCCGGCGCGCTCGGCGATTTCCCGAGCGTTCTGGCTCTGGCGCTCCTGCTTCCACAGGCTGTCGATGACCCGCAAAGTGGCCAGCAACGTGGTCGGGCTGACGATCACGATGTTGCGGTCGAAGGCCTCCTGAAACAACGTCGGCTCTGCCTGTAACGCCGCGGAAAACGCCGCTTCGATCGGGACGAAAAGCAGGACGAAATCCAGGCTGTGCAACCCGTCGAGCCGCTTGTAGTCCTTGCCGGCCAGGCCTTTGACATGATTGCGCAGGGACAGCACGTGCTGCTTGATGGCGATCTGGCCGATGCCGTCGTCTTCGGCGGCCACATATTGCTGATAAGCCGTGAGGCTGACCTTGGAATCGACCACGACCTGCTTGTCGCCAGGCAGGTAAATAATCACGTCCGGCTGGAATCGCTCACCGTCCGGCCCCTTCAGATTGACCTGGGTCTGGTACTCGCGCCCCTTCTCCAGCCCCGCGTGTTCAAGCACCCGTTCAAGAATCAGTTCACCCCAATTGCCTTGGGTTTTCTGCCCTTTCAAGGCGCGGGTGAGGTTGGTGGCTTCGTCGCTCAGGCGCAGGTTCAGTTGTTGCAGACGCTCCAGTTCCTTGGCCAGGGAAAAGCGCTCGCGGGCTTCGGCCTGATAACTTTCCTCGACGCGCTTTTCGAACGACTGGATGCGCTCCTTCAACGGATCGAGCAATTGCCCCAGACGCTGCTGACTGGTTTCGGCAAAACGCTGTTCGCGCTCGTCGAAGATCTTGCCCGCCAGCTCGGCGAATTGCGCTCGCAGCTCGTCTCGCGAGCCTTGCAGGTCGTTGAGGCGCTGCTGATGGCTTTCCTGCTGCTCACGCAACTCGGCGTTGAGGGAAGCAGCATGAGCGTCCAGGCGACGCAACTCAGCTTCTTTGCCGGCACGTTCGATGTTCCAGGCGTGGGCTGCGTCGCGGGCATCGTCGCGTTCGATCTGCAGCAATTCGACTTCACGGCGCAGGGCGGCCAGATCGGCTTGTTTGGCGGCGTTGGCCTGGCTCAGGTCAGCGACCTCATCACGGCAGGTGTCGAGCTGGGCGTTCAAGCCATCCTGCGTCAGCTGGGCCATGGCCAGGCGCTCTTCCAGCAATGCTAGTTCGGCCAGCCCCGTACTCGCCCGACGCTGAAGTTGCCAGGCCAGTACCAGCAACGGCAGTGCAGCGCCCGCCAGCCCCAGCAATGCGCTGGTCAAGTCCATCGCCATAGCCACTCCTGCCGATTAGATAAAGCGTGAAGGTTAACCAAGGCGTCAGGTCTTGGACAGCTCAGTCTTCGATCAGGCCGAGTTCCTGCTGGGCGCGTCGGTCCCCTGCGCGCGCAGCCTGGCGCAACAGGTCCTGGCCAATACGGCGATCCCGGGCATTCCCGCATTCGCGGCACATCAATTGGCCGAGGCGGCTTTGCGCGGCCACTACGCCTTCACGGGCAGGTTGCTTGAGTAAACGTCCGGCGAAGTGTTTGACGTTGGGGTTTTCGCCCAGGCGCGGGCTGTCCAGTAGCCACTCGGCCACACGCATCGAAAAGCGCTTGGGTGGGTTAATGCTGGAGGGTGCTGAGGCAGGAGAGACTGGTACTGAGCGAAACTTCATAAAGCACTGTGGGGCAGATCGGAAGGCGCGCCACTCTACTCTTTTTTTCGCACAGGTAAAGTCGAGAAAAGCCTGCACGCCCGTCCTAGAGCAAGCGCTCGGGACAATCCACAGAAGCTGTGGATAACTCAGTGGACAACCGCCCTTGAAGTCGCGCAAAGCCGTGTGGAATGGGGCTCGCAGTCAAACTGACGATTTTTTCACCAGTAAAAAAAAGCGATGTTTTTCATTGACTTAAATTTTCGTTACAGGCACCCACCCTCGGTGAAGCGAGGATGACAGTGGGATGACAGTCCGCGCAACTAATGTGCACAAGTACCTGCGAGGCGGTTATATCGGTGCGCTTTTTCGGCGCGTTTTTACGGTGACGCCTGGGGATAAACCCGGCAACCCGCGCCGCAGATTGATCCTGGCTCGATCGCCCTCTCGGATCAACGGCCGTTTTTTGGGCAATTGCGGGGCACGTGTCGGCCGATGACATTTTCCGACAGCACTTGCGGATGTGGTCGGCCGGCACTTCAGTGTTTTTTTGCGAGCAGGCTTCCCTTCGGCCATTCAATCCGTTAGTATCCGCGGCGTTAGTACCAAGCTGAAAGTCAATTCTGGTCGAACAAATCCCCCCGGTCAGCCTTCCCTGAGAGAAGCCTTCACCGACAAAGCGGGATCGACCACCTCGATGGTTTCCAGGTAAATCTTGCGTCAACACAGCCTTTGAATCGAAAGCAAAGGGTGTTGCGAAGTTCACTTACTCTGACCGAACCAACCTGCAAATTGATCAGGATCTTCACCCCGGGCCCAGAACCTTTGCCCCTGATGTGTTGCCTGCCCTCCTAAGTACCTACCTGCCAGCCCAAGCGCGCCAACTTATCAGCGCTTCAAACTGGCTGCTTTGTTCCAGTCGGGTTCTTCGTTCGACCAATGGTGGTCGTCGTCACTGGAACGTTTTAATTTTGCACGGTTCTTATCCGTGTCGCTTGTAGGAACACCCGATTATGTCTACTCAAATCCACACTCAGGATGCCATTCGCACCCTAACCAACGCTTTTGCTCCAATGAACTGCCTGATCATGGCCGCTCGCAAAGGCTGCTTCAGCTTCACTCTGGTCAACGAACACGGCATCGCTCGTCACAGCGAACGCCTGTACCCCGATCAATACTCCAGCGCCGAGCCGCTGCAGGCTGTGATCGAGCGTACTCGCCAGGCACTGGTTGCCTGAGACGCCAGAAAGGCTGAAAACCTCAAAAGCCCTGCTGAAAAGCGTAATGCTGCTCACTTAAGCGGAGCAGCCTTACGGTCCCCTGGAAACCGGGGCTTTGATATTTTCACCGTCCCTGGCCTTGAAGGCCTTGGACGGTGATTCAGAAACACCCCTCCGATACCGGTTCTTAACCCTGCCAATCATCCGCCTGTACCTGAAATCGGGTTGTCCGCGGCCATCACGATCAGTTGCACGGCAATGTCCCCGCACAACCGCCGGATCTACGCACAAGATTACGCCCATGCCGGGCGCACCATAAAAATCCGATGCCAGAGGTCTGGCATCGGATTTTCGAGGAAGTCCGGCTGAGGCTCAAATACTCAAGTGAACAGCATTACGGTCAGGCGAAACACTCGCTCCCTATCAGGTGAGCGGTTTGCGCAGCAGGATATCGACCGCGAAGACGCCCAGGACAGTCCCGGACACCCAGCGTTGGGTGCGCATGGCAGAAGGTCGCTTGGCCAGGAATCCACTGACCCGGGAGGCGGCGAGAACGATCATGCCGTTCACGGTGACGGCAATGGTGATCTGTACCAGCCCCATCTGGATGAATTGCTGGAAGGTAGATCCTGCGGAAGGGTCGATGAACTGCGGGATCAGCGCGGAATACATCAGCGCAATCTTCGGATTCAGCAGGTTCGTCACAAGCCCCATGGTGAACAGCCGTCTCCGCGAGTGAGGTGGCAGCTCCCGCGCCTCGAAGGGGGAACTCCCCCTGGGCTTCAGCATGTTCCAGGCCAGATAGCCCAGATAAAATGCGCCTGCGATCCTGACGACATCGTAGGCGACTGGCACTGCCTTGAACAAAGCGGCCAGTCCCAGTCCCGCCGCCAACAAGTAGCACACGAAGCCTAGCGCCACACCCGCCAGCGAAATCATCCCGGCCAGCCGCCCCTGGGAAATCGCCCGCGAGGTCAGGTAGACCATGTTGGGACCCGGTGTCAGCACCATACCCAAGGAGATGATGGCCACACCGGCCAGGCTTTCCAGCGCCATCATTGGCGTGCTCCATCGTTCAAAGGGGATGTATCGGCCCGCTGCGGCTCGAACCAGCCGAGGCTGCCGCGGAACAGCGCATGCTGAGCACGCTGTGCCACTGGCCGAACCACGATTTCATCGACATTGACATGTGCAGGCTGATCGGCAACCCAAGCCACAACCTGGGCGACATCGTCCGCGCTCAAAGGCCGGTCGACATCCTTGTAGAGGGCACTGACCCGTTCGGCGTCGCCGCGAAAACGATTCAAGGAAAACTCTGGCGTATGCACCATGCCGGGGAGCACTTCGGTGATGCGCACCGGTATACCCTTCATCTCCAGTCGCAAGGAATGGGTCAGTGCGCGCTGGGCACTCTTGGCCGCGCAATAGCCGCCTCCCCCCTCATATCCGGCTAGCGCAGCCGTTGAGGTGATATTGATGATGCACCCTTGGGACGCGATGAGCCGAGGCAATAGCAGTTGGGTCATCCGCAAAGTCCCAAGGACGTTACTGTTGAACATGTTCGTCCAGTCCTCGGCACTGGCCGCGTCTACCCCATCTAGGCCGATAGCCCCGCCCGCACAGTTCACCAGAAGATCGCACTCGAAAACCTGCACCAAGTCCTCCTCTCGCGCCTGTGTCACATCCAGCACAATGGCGCGTCCGCCGGTTTCGCCGGCAATCTGCTCGAGCCGATCCCCCCTGCGCGCCACAAGGAATACCCGCCAACCACGACTGGCCAAGGTACGAGCGCATGCCTCGCCAATGCCACTGCTTGCACCGGTAACAACTGCTGTTTTCAAGATTGAGCTCCCCATGCTTCGGATAACTGTTCGAAGATCTTCCCCACGTCACGTACCAGCGCGGGACGATCGAAGCTGCGCAGCCGAAGGCGCGTGCCAGCGCCCTCATAAACACCGCTGGCGAAGCGATCCAGGTTCTGCGGTTGAGCCCAGTACAGGGTACCCAAGCCTTCACGCGGCGAGCTGTTGCGGCGGGCGATCACCCATGCCCCCCGCTCGCGGTGCAATGGCCTGCCCTCCTTGCTAAGGCTGCGCGCAAGGTCCCTGTAGCGGGTAGACGCCCCGGTCTGGATTTCCCAAGCGATCCCCAGCAGGTCGATATCCCTCACCTCTCGCCAGAGGAACGGGATTTCGGCGCCACCGACCCGGGCACCGATTTCCAGGAACAGCAATTTGTCATCCAGGTCGAACAGTTCGAGGTGGAAGACGATTTCTCGCTCAGGCGCGAAGACCGCCAGCAGTTGTTCGACGCGCCCCGCAATCCGCCGTTCGTCGTCGCCCTCCTCGAGTTCGATACTGCCCAGCGGGCTATCCGGACCGAAATCGGCACAGCTGTTCACATAACGCGACGCCGTGACTACCACAATCCGTTGCCCATCCCACCAGCCGTCAACGTGCAGGATGGGGGCCGCGCAGCAAGCCTGGACCATCATCGGCTCCGTGGCCTGCCCGATCTGATCAAGATCCCTTGGGCCGCGAAGAAACTTTACGCCGCGACTCGCCGTGCCGTAGCGCGGCTTGAGCACCAGCGGATAGCCGTGTTCAGCGGCCAGTCGCTCTACCGCTTCGCGGGAATCGGCAGGCGAAGCAGGCAACACGCCGATCGACGATTGCCGGCCTGCGACCTCCAGCATGGTGAGCTTGTCGCGGAACCGCTCGGTCCACGCGACAAGATCTCCCGGTACCTGCCATCGCTCACGGATAGAAGCCGCATTGAGCAGGTCGCCCTCATTGAGGGCAACCACCAGCGCTGGAACCCCATGTTGCTCGACCAGACGCTCGGCCTCAGCCATGACCGCCTCAGCATCGTCCAGTGAGACGAGCACCGAGCTTGACGCCAGGCGCTCGCTCGGCAGGGACGCGCAGGATTCGGGCGTACAGATCGCCCGAATCTGCATTCCTGCCGGCAGTTCGTATCGGTCGTATAGCGCTTGGCTACCGACCCAACGGTGCAAGCAGAGGACATATTTCATGCCGTGGGATCCACGATGAAGTTGACCGCCGCTACCAGTTCATCACCGATACGCACGGCATCCTCGCGCGAGGTGCCTGTTGCCAGGACATACCCTGAAACGCAGTCGGCAACGGTGTCGAGCGGTGGAATCGTATCGCCCTCATGCTTCTGGATGACTACGGCACGCTCGGCTGCGCCCAGTTCGAACAGGAACGGCAAGAACACCCGTGGAGTCTCGCCTGACTTGGTATGGCGCACATCGACGTCAGGCTTGAGATCGAGCTCGACCTTTCTGACCTTGCCAGGTGTCGGTACGAAGAACTGGATCGCGGCACCCGCTTTCGGCTCGGGCGACACTTGCGGCAGAGTGTCGATACCCAGCGGCACAGTCAGGAACATGCGGTTCAGGTCCAGGCCGAACGCACGCCGCACCAGTTCAGGGGCACCCGAGCCCGCCAGGCGAGCATGGGATTCGAGTACACGAGGCCCCTTGGGGGTCAGCACGAACTCGCTATGGGAGGGCCCCTCTTCCAGTTCTACGGCGTCGAGCAGGCGGCAGGTCATTTCCTTCAGCTCGCTCAGCCATTTCCTGGCCTCGGTGCTCGGCGTGCTGACTTCCCACTCAACGTATTTGTCGTTCATGCGGTACTGGGAGTAACCAATGGGAAGGTGGCGCCCCTGGAACGAGAAGGAGTCGACGCTGACGACCGGCCCCTCCAGGTACTCCTCGATGATAATGTGCTTGACGTCGGCATCCTGAAGCGCCTGCCAGGCCTTGGAAGCAGAGGCTGCGTCATCGCAGGGATGGATATGCAGGCTGGCCACGCCTTCGGCGGGTTTGAGAACCGACTTGCCATGCTCTTTGACGAACGCGACAGCATCCTGCGCACTGGTGACATGGCGATAGGCAACCGGGCTCAGGTTGTGCTCGACCAGCAACTCGCGCATGGCCACTTTGTCCTTGAGCAGGCGCGCAGTCTTATAGGAAACCCCGGTGAGGCCGAAGTGATCGACCACTTTGCCCGTTGACTCGCCTGCCACTTCGGTAGTGGTCATGATGCGATCGAACGGACGGTCGCGGTGCAGGGGCTCGAGGACCTTGATGATGGCCTCGGCGTCGTCAATCCTGGCATGCACCACCTGTTCGCAATGGGCGAGGATTTCCTGCTCGTAGTCACCCTCCTGATGCACCAGCACTACGTCGATGCCCAGCTCCTTGGCACCGTGAATGGGCGAGGGACGACCACCGACTACTGCGATACGCTTATTCATGCATGAACTCCCTGTCTACTGTGATGTTTGTTGTGTGATGGTTCTTGAAGCAAAGGCTCAACTGCCGTACACCCGGCGCAGCCAGCGCGCCTTGCCGTTGAGCAGAGGCTGGAACGCCTTGCGCCGGTGCAGCACGCGGGCATTTTTGAAAATGAAGAAGTCGCCTGGTTGCAACACCACCTCTATACCCTGGGCATCGCGCAGGCACTGGCGCAGGAGCCCAAGTGCCTTTTCGCTGTCCAGGTCGAGGGCGGCCACGATGCCATCGTCAAAGCGCAGGCGATAACCGCCCTCGTCGTGCTCCAGCACCGGCAGCACCCTCGGCTGGCCATCGAAGCCCTCGTTGGAGGCAGGGGCACCAAAGGTGTAGGCAGACTTCTGCAACTGGGCGATCGCCCAGCCGGGCAGCTTTGAAAGGACATGATCCACACAAACAATGTCGGTGGAGGCGCCTTCAAAGTTGCGCACGGCGGTAAAGGCCAAGAAGTTCGGCACGGCGGTCGCGACATTTCGGCTTTGATCGGCGAAGGGCCAGTTGGGATTGTCGGTGTGCCAGAAAAACTCCACATCCGCGCCCCAAGAGCTGGTGGTGCCCGCGGCCTCCGGAACCGGAACGACGTTTCTGACCAGCTTGCCGAAGTTCTCATACTCGACTGCATGCGGCCTGACACCCAGCAGCCGCAACATGCCAAAGTGCAGCAGATCGAAGTCAAGAACACACTCGGCGTTGGGCAGGAAACCATTGCGCGGCGTCGCGACGTCCGTAGAGAGCGAAATGCCTCTGATGAGCAGCGCTTTGTGCGGGCTGTCAGGAAATGCGCGAATTGCCTCGACGATGTCCCGGCCCAACACTGTGCCGAGCCAGTCCCCGCCGACTGCTCCCACACTCTCAGCGCAGTGCGGCGTTTCGGCCAGCCTCACGCGACAGCCCTCCAGCCCGGTCAGGTCGGGATCATTGACGACCACCACCTGTACCAATGAAGCCTCCTGAACATCCATGGCCATGACGCTCATGATTTGCGGTTCAGGTATGAGGTGACCTTGGGGTCCGGCTGATGGGCGAACGCCTTGGTTCGTCGGATAAACATCCCCAACGGCAGGATCAGGTAGAGCAGAACATAATCCATAGTGCACCTTCCCTAGTGTATGAAAGAGTTAATCCAGCGGTACTGTCTCGCGCCAGTCGACCGCCTCCTCGAACTGAGGCTGCTCCGATTTATCGAGGTAGAAGTCGCCAATCGCCAGCACATCCATGTTGGTACGCATAAAGCAGCGATAAGCTTCGAACGGCGTGTTCACAATCGGCTCACCACGCACGTTGAACGAGGTGTTGACCAATACAGGACACCCTGAACGCTGATAGAAGTGTTCAAGCAGCGCCCGGAACCGCGGGTTGCGCTCCCGGTCAACGGTCTGCACCCTTGCCGAGAAGTCCACGTGGGTGATTGCCGGCAGATCGCTACGCACCAACTTGAGCAAGTCGATCCCGGTAAGCCGCGCACTCTCCTGCGGGATCGCCTTGCGAATGCCCATTGCAATTGGCGAGACCACCAGCATGTAGGGGCTTTCCTCGACGATGTCGAAGTAGTCTGCCGCTTTTTCCTCAAGCACCACGGGAGCGAAGGGGCGGAAGGACTCGCGGAACTTGATGCGCAGGTTCATGTTTGACTGGGTGTCCGAGCGGCGCGGATCACCCAGGATCGAACGGCTGCCAAGCGATCGCGGACCGAACTCCATTCGCCCCTGGAACCAGCCGATGACCCCGCCGTCCTCGATGCTGGTGCTCACCCGCTGGTCGAGCTCTTCCGGCGAAAGCCTGTGAAAAACAGCGCCGCAGGCTTCCAGTTCGTCCCTGATCTGCTCTTCGCTGTACTCCGGCCCAAGCAATGCTCCGCTCATGCCATCACGCACGCCAGCAGGCAGTTCGCGGCTCGCTACCCTGCGATACTTGCGGTCAGTCAGCAGCGCGGCGCCCAGCGAGCCACCCGCATCGCCAGCCGCCGGTTGCACCCACAGACGGTCGAATATCCGCTCACGCGAGATCACGCCGTTGGCTACGCAGTTAAGGGCAACGCCCCCGGCCATGCACAGTGCGGTCTCGCCAGTGAGCTCACGGGCGGTCTTGGCCAGGCGCGAAACGACGATCTCCGTGACTTTCTGCACCGATGCGGCCAAATCGAACTCGCGATCGGTAAGGGGGGCCTCGGGCAAGCGCCGGGGGCCACCGAACAGCTGCTCAAAGGCATCGCCCGTCATGACCTGGCCTTTGATGAACTCAAACTTGGTCCAGTCGAGCCTGAAGCTGCCATCGGGCTTCACATCGATCAGATGCGAGAGGATCGTGTCGACGTAATGAGGCTTGCCATATGGCGCAAGTCCCATGAGTTTGTATTCGCCGGAGTCCACCTTGAAGCCGCAGAAATAGGTGAAGGCCGAATAGAGCAGGCCCAGCGAATGGGGAAAGGACAACTCGGCAACCAGCTTGATACCTTCTGGCCTGCCGTGCCAGATGGTGGTCGTCGCCCACTCGCCGACACTGTCGATACACAGGATCGCGGCGCTCTCGAAAGGACTGGGGAAAAATGCCGATGCAGCGTGGGACTCGTGGTGACCATGCACTTCGATTCGGCGACCGTCCCGGTCTCCCATCGCTCTGAGATGACGCACGACCTCACGGTCCATCCGGCGCTTGGTTGATAGCCATTCGCCAAGCACCGGTGCGTAGGTGCGCGCTGCCGAAAACCCGGCCACGGCGGCCGTCGAGAGCACCCGACGGAACTTCAGTGCCGGGTCTTCGTAATAGGCGACATGGTCGACATCGGCCAGGTTTATACCTGCGTTCCTCAGGACGTACTCGATGGCCTTGCGTGGGAAACCCGGGTCATGCCGTATCCGGCTGAAACGCTCTTCCTGGGCCGCGGCAACGATCTTGCCGTCCACTACCAGAGTGGCCGCGCTGTCGTGATAAAAGGCAGAGATGCCAAGCGTAATCGTCATAGCAGCGACCTCACTTTTTCGCGAAACTTATCCAGCATTGTTTGCTCCCTGGGTGGATTGAGCGCGACGAATCCATTACGGACGCGCGCCCAGAGTTCATCACGGTCACTACGAGAAAAAGCACAAAGGTAGGTATCCAGACTCGCGGCAGCCCATGCCGTATGCCCGGTGGAGATGTTGTCGATGGAGTTGTGCAGATCGACGAACATCGTCGGATAGCCGTAGGCAACCAACGCCTTGTGGGTACGCCGATAACCGCCCCCTACTCCGGACAGCTCCATCGCCAGGTTCAGCCCGAGAATCTCCGGGCAGTAGGTTTGGGGATATCGCCCGATAGACAACCAGAACACGGGCAGCTCGAAGTTCTCGTCGTTGAAGCAAGCGGCGTTGGCGTATCCAGGGTCGGCGGTGGCCGGCAACTCGCCATGTACTGCCTTGAGCAGATGGCGGTAGATGACGGGATGGTTCTGCGCCTCGATTCCGTTGCCCAACTCATCGAAAAGCGTTTCGAACAGTCTGCTGCCGTACGCCGTGGAGGCTACCGCCGGGTGGGCGAACCCGGCCAGCCAGGCCCCGTCGATCATTGTCAGCGGCGCCAGGGACAGGATATCGGCGACCACCTCATCGCGAGACGGCAGCTCTTCGTCCTGCTCCAGTGCCTGGTTGGAAGCTTCATGCTGGCCCTGCAACCACTGCTGCAAGACACCGGGAGCCCAACGCTCCGGCAACGAGCAATACCCCTTGGTGACGCCACGGGCGGCCCTGGCCAGCCAGCTCTTCACGTAGTGACCGGCATAGGATTCCTCCGACGGCGTGAGCTCTATTCGCAACAGGCGCGGGTAGGCCTGTCGCGGGCTGAATCTGGCGACCAACGCTTGGGTTTCAGCGACCTCGCGAAGAGCCCCGGCGAGTTTGCCGTCGTCTTTCCATACCTGGAAAGCCGGGGTCTGCCTGGGCGCATCGGAGTAAGGCAAGCCGCAGATCCAGCGGTGAAGAATGGCAATATCGTCGCGACTGAAGATTCGGAACATCTTGCCCCGCGGCGAAATCAGGCTGGTGAGCAGTGGACTCGATTCCGGCCTGCCCGCCCGCACGTAAGCGCTGGCGGCAAGATGGTCGAGAAACTTCAAGGAGTCGTCGACTGCGAGCAAGGGCTTCATCGGCACCTTATTCAACTGAGTCTTGTCATGGTATTGACAAGCATCCAGCCGACGTCGGCTGATCAGGTGGCGCGCCGCCTCTCTCGGATCGAGCCAGCGCTCAAGCACATCGAGCAGCGCTTCGTTCATCTCCTCGGCCTGCCGGCGCGCCCACAGGTAGCCTTGGCGTACCCCATCGTTTCCGGCAGCGCCCATTTGCACGAGAAATTCCCGGACTGCCGTTTCGGCGAGCACGGCAAGATCGTCGGCACTACCAGCGGGGTCGCGACGCAGATCGAGAAACTGGCGGGCGGACGGCTCGTTATGGGCGATGAACTCAAACGAGGGCAACAGCCCGCAATGACGCAGGTAAAGGTTGATCCCCAGGATCTGGGCCGTCAGCGACTCCGGAAAATGCCCCAATACGAGCAGGGTCGAGGCAAAGTTGAAGGCTCCGTCCGAGATCCTTGGGTCGGCCACTGCTCGCAAGAGATCTTCGCCAGCATCTGCCAGCGCGTGCTGACGCAGCAATTCCAGGTAGCGCTGGATACGACTGGCCCCTGGCTGACCGGCACCCACATCCGCCGCATGGATACTCAGCGCTGCCATGGCATGGCGTGCTTCATTATTCCAGCTGCCGCACACCCCATGAATCAGGTGCTGACTGCCGATCAGAAAGGGAGCCGACTCCAACGCCGCCTTGGCACGCAACGCCTGGGCATCCGCTTCGTTCCCCTCGATTGTCTGTGCCAACCTTCGGAATCCGTCGCGCAACGGCCCAAGCCGCTCGCATGCAACACTCGCCAGCCCCGCCAAAGCCGCCGGGCTGGTGAAGTCGACGTCTACCAAGTCCGTCCCATGCACCTCACCCAGGCAAGTGCGCAGGCTGACCGGCGTGAACATGCGCCTGGCCTCTCCCCCGGTCTCTGCCCCGAGGAAGCTGGAAAAGATTTGCCTATTAGTCTTCATCAGTGCATTGGATATATGGAGGAATTGTTTTTCTTCTTGGCTTTTTTCTTTTTCTTGAACAAAGAACCAAGTGCCTTGCGAATTCGCTTTAACATAGAGCCCCCTAAATTTTCATTGCAGGTATCGATGAATGGCGCGTGCTACGACATCACTGCCAAGGTCGGTAAAGTGCGCGCGATCAACGTATAACCATTCATCATCCGGACGCTCTCTAAAATCATCGATCAAACTGGCAAATCGAACACCCAAGTCATGACAACTGTTGGCCAGACTATCGGCGTAATATTCCGCGACCGTGGGGGCGGATATATCGCCATATAAATGCTGCCAGGTACCAAACCGGGAAATCTGATCAAGCTCATTGAACAGCTTCTGTTCTTCGGCACACGGCGTTCTTACCCAAGTCGCCAAGGGCTGGAGAACAAACGTAAGTTCTGCACCCAAAGAATCCGCGAGGCGTTTCCAGGTAGTCAGACAATTCATGGTGTCTTGCAGAGCGCGTACCAGAGTTTGCGAAACAGGCGGAACCTCAGTCGTTTCGGCCGGCCATTTTGGAAGTTTTCCAGGCGGCAGTTCTGCACCATTTTCCTCAGCAATTTCATCAAACTTTTCGTAATAGTCACCGCAGAAGTAGAACGGTGGCAGATCACCTCGAATGAACTCAGGAAGACGCGCCATGACCAAAGTATTGAAGCCGCCCATGATCACGATGCGTCGCACTTTGGGCAGTCGATGAGCATGCAGCACGAACAGCATCAATTCCTGGGTCGCATTAAAGGTATGCCCCGCGAAATTCAGCCATGGCGTAGCGTCGGGATCATGCGTGGACAGGCGGCTCGCTACCGAGGCGGCATCACTGGAAGCCCCGTAACCCAAGGCTGACGAGGCCCCGACCAGTAAATTCACCTCTGCTAGCGTGCTGGCCTCGAGGGTGCCGACACTGACCGGCCGACCTTGCGCATCATAGGCCAGGCGAAATCCGAGCCGATCGGTATTGATCGCTTCCGAACGGTAATCGGCGGCATTGAAACCCATCACATAAGGCAAGTACTGGGAACGACTGCGACTGGCGAATTGATCGTAGGTGAGCATCTGGGGTGTTAACTTCACACGTTCCAGACTGGGATCATCCAGCGCAATGCGCTTGCGTCTTTTAAACATGGCCAAGCCACTCCTTTAGCGAGAATCGGAATTCCATTTGATCAGCCAACTTTTTTTGGGACGAACGTCTATTTCGATTATTCAATATCGAAAGTTCGAACCTGCCAATAACGGCCCACAGCAAGCCAGGCACCATAAGTTTGAGATATCAACAATCCAAACTGTTAGATGCATGAAGGTCGAAATTAATTAAAACCGTGCGCGAGCAAAATAATTCACAGCACAATGCGACGAGGCGGGAAATTCAGTGATGATTTTTGCGAGGTGCAATTTGAAGGTATTGCAGACTGCAATACGCTGATACGGATAGCTTCCATGCATTGTATCTTCCTTTTTACTTTTATTCTTTTTGGCCCATCCGAGGGGCTCATGCGATCGATTCTAGACATTGGATCCCAAATGTCAAATGAAGCACCTGCATTTTATCCAAGAAAAAAAATATTCATGAAAAGGCGCGTAAATCAACAAACCCTATGAATGCCCGCTCAAGTTGCCTGACGACACCCTGCTGCTCACCGTGTCGCTGATTCTGGTGTCGTCGCTGTTTGCTTTTGCAATGTCAACATGAAGAGCAAGGACAACTCCTTCCAGGGCTTCGCCGCCACGTAGAACGTGGTTGCCCTGTGCCTTTACATCATCGACCCGTCGCCGTCGCGTACGCGGCTCCTGAGCACCTTCCTCCAACCCCCCCCATAGAGTGAGTCGCGTCTGCACCGTCCAAGGCCTTCCAGGCCAAGGACGGTAAGGCGGCTCCGCTTAGGTGAACAGCATCACCCTGAAAAGCGGGGTTTTTATCGCCCGATATTTTTCTTTTAGCCGCCATTGCCTAAGCACCAACCGATATAACGGTTATAACTCGAAGCCGGAAATATTTTAAAAACAGTCCTTTACAGCAAAATAATGACACTACACTTCAACTCAAGCGGCTTGATCCGCTTACGGCGAGCCTGATTCGATCCACAGCTGCCAAGGCCTCTTCAGGTATCGCCGACCACTTGATGTTTCGAGGGCTTTATGGGTATCGCTGCCAGCGAACTGTGCCGTTATGTGATCCGTCCGACATTGATCTACCTCGGGCGCCATAGCGCGACTGCCGAATCCCTGCTGCTGGGCATCGCCGCCAGTCAGTCAGCCCTTGGTTCAGCCCTGCATGACCGCCGTGGACACGGCTTGTACCGGATCGCCGAGCCCCGCCACCAGGCCCTCTGGGATCACTACCTGGCCCTGGACCCGGAGCGGGCGAGCCTGGTTCGCGGCCTGGCCAGCCAGCATGCTTTTCTCAGCGGGCCGCACCTGGAATTGACCGTCAACCTGCGTTACGCCACAGCCATCGCCTGGCTGCTGGTAGAAGAACAGAACACTCCCCTCCCCGCCTCCGATGACTTGCTGGGAATGGCCCGAATCTGGCGCCAGACCTTCCAGCCCCAAGGTCGTTTGCGAGACTTCACCTACGCCTGGCAAACCTGTGTTTCATCGTTGAATCAGGTCGCCTGCTGATTCACCCATTTCAGAAGATCGCCCAACAGGTCGCGATTTTGGTCGGATTGTCCTACAAAACCGCTCTAAATCAAGCAATACAGGCTATGGCGCCCGGACGAAAATGTTGGTAATTTTCGCTCCGGTGATCACCAGGAGTTCTAATAATGAAAAAAGTAATGCTCAAAACCACCCTTAGCCTCGCCGTTGCCTTGGCATCCACCCAGATCTTCGCCAGTGGCTTTGCCCTCAACGAACAAAGCATCAGCGGGATGGGGACAGGTTTTGCCGGGCGATCTTCTTCTGCCGACGACGCATCCACTGTTTTTGGTAACCCTGCCGGCATGTCTCGCCTCAAGCGCGAACAAGTGACCGGCGGTGTTGCATTTATCGACGCGCACGCTGACATCAGTGATGCCAGCTCCAGCCCGAATGGTGGTACCAACAAAGGTGACATGGTCCCTTTCATGGGCGTGCCCATGGGCTACTACGTAAAGCCACTCGATGACCAGTGGGCAGTCGGTTTCGGCGTCTATGCTCCATTCGGTCTGGTGACCGACTACGAGAACGGCTTCGCCGGCCGTTACTTCGGCAGTAAAAGCGAAGTCAAAATCGTGACTCTCCAGCCAACCATCAGCTATGCCTTCAACGACAAGGTGTCGATCGGTTTCGGTCCGACCATCAACCGCATTGACGGCACCCTGGAATCGAACCTGTCACTAAACCCGCGCGCAGCGGACGGTAACGTCAAGATCAAAGGTGACGACACCGCGCTGGGGTACAACATCGGCATCTTGGTACAAGCGACCGACAGCACTCGCGTTGGCCTGACCTACCACTCGAAAGTGAAGTACAAGCTCGAAGGTGACACCAAGGTCAACTACAGCCTCCTCGGGGCTCTGGGTCAGAACCCTAACCAGAAGTACGATGCATCCCTGGACATAACGACTCCTGAATCGGTTGATATCTCGCTCACTCATCAACTGGATGACAAGTGGACCCTCTACGCGGGCAGCACCTGGACTCGCTGGAGCCGCCTGAAAGAAATCAGCGTCGAAAACAGCGGCGTCCCTGCAGCCCTGAACAGCCGGTTTGGTACCATCACCGAAGAACAGAACTGGCATGACACCTGGGCTCACGCCATCGGTGCTTCGTACCAGTTGAACAAACAATGGGTTCTGCGTACCGGTCTGTCCGTCGACCAGGCACCAACCAACAACGAAAACCGCTCCCCGCGCATTCCGACTGGCGATCGCAAGATTTTCAGCCTGGGCGCGGGCTGGAGTCCGACCGACGACCTGACCATCGACGTAGCGTACTCGTACCTGCGCGAAGAGTCGGTCAAGGTCAACAACAGCAACGGCCGCCAGAGCTACAACGCCAAGTATGAAAACTGGGCAAACGGTTTCGGTGTAGGCGCGACCTACCGTTTCTGATCATTCACGGCGAACCTGAACACCTCGCCGCCTGAATTGAAAAAGCCCCGCACTCTTGTACAGAGGCGGGGCTTTTTAGTGCGCGTCGATCAGGGCTTCGAGGCCAGGGCTTTCTCCACCGCCTCGATGAACTCGGGATTGTCGGGCTTGGTCAGGCTGGAGAAATTGGCGATCACGTTGCCTTGGCGATCGACCACGTATTTGTAGAAATTCCACTTCGGCGAACTGCTTTGCTCGGCAAGGACCTTGAACAAATGCGTGGCGTCATCGCCGCGGACTTTCTGCGGTTCGGTCATGGTGAAGGTCACGCCGTAATTCACATAACAGACCTTGGCAGTCTCTGCACCATCCTTGGACTCTTGCCTGAAGTCATTGGATGGAACACCGACCACCTCAAGCCCTTGATCCTTGTAGCGCTGATACAGCGCCTCAAGACCTTTGAACTGCGGGGCGAAGCCACAGAAGCTTGCGGTATTGACCACCACCAACGGTTTGCCGGCGAAGCGCTGGCACAAATCGATGGATTCCTTGGCGCGCAGCTTCGGCAATGAGCCTTGCAACAGCTCCGGGCATTCTGCTGCCTGAGCCAGCCCGGAAAAAAACATCAGCAACGCAGGAACTGCAAGCCAGCGCATCGGCATGTCGGTGCATCCTTGAGCAATCGTCAGAACGCGAAACTACTCGCCTTCGCCGCTCGCTAGCAAGCAGCTCGCTAGCAAGCACCCATGCCCAGCTGCATCAATGCCAGCCCACCCTGATGCCAGCCCCACCAAACCAGGGCCAGCAGCAATACGCCGACGGCGATGGCTGCCATCCGCGGCCAAAGACTGTTCATGCGGCACTCACTTGGATTTGCAGGCGCGCCACCGGCTGCTCGCGCACTGGCCAGTTCAGGGCTGCGGCCATCAGACTCAAGAGAATCGCCACCTGCCAGATCAAGTCGTAGCTCCCGGTTCGGTCATACACCACCCCGCCCAACCAGCCGCCGAGGAACGAGCCCAGCTGGTGGAACAGGAAAACAATCCCGCCGAGCATGGACAGATTTCGGACACCAAACAAGGTTGCCACCGTGCCGTTGGTCAAGGGCACCGTCGACAGCCAGAGGAAACCCATGGCCATGCCAAACAAATAGGCCGTGATCTGAGTGACGGGTGCCCAGAGGAACAGTGCAATCACCACCGCCCGCAACAGATACAGACCGGTGAGCAAGCGTGGTTTGGACATCCGTCCGCCGAGCCAGCCTGCGGTATAGGTACCGAAGATATTGAACAGCCCGATCAGCGCCAGCACCGTGGTGCCGACGGAGGCTGGCAGGTGTTGATCCACCAGATACGCCGGCAAGTGCACACCGATGAACACCACTTGAAAACCGCAGACAAAAAAGCCGAACGCCAACAACCAAAACCCTGAATGGGAGCAGGCTTCGTGTAGCGCTTCAGAGAGGGTTTGCTCATGCCCGAGCACCGGCAACGGCTTGTCTTTAAGCATGCTCACCAGCGGCACGATCAGCGCCACCAGCAGGCCCAGCACCAGCAATGCCGCAGACCAGCCCAGCCAGCCGATCAGCCCCAGCGTGCCGGGCAACATGGCGAATTGACCGAAGGAACCGGCAGCACTGGCGATCCCCATGCCCATGCTGCGTTTTTCCGGTGGTACGGCACGGCCGACCACGCCGAGGATCACCGAGAACGAGGTGCCGGACAGGCCGATACCGATCAACAACCCGGCGCTCAAGGACAAGGTCACCGCCGAATCGGACAACCCCATGAACATCAGGCCCAGGGCGTACAGAACACCACCGATCAACACCACCTTTGCGGCGCCAAAGCGGTCGGCCAATGCGCCGGTGAATGGCTGCGCCAGGCCCCAGATCAGGTTCTGCAGGGCAATGGCGAAGGCAAACACTTCGCGGCCCCAGCCGAATTCGGTACTCATCGGCGCCAGAAACAGCCCGAAGCCGTGTCGCACCCCCAGGGACAACGCCAGAATCAGCGCACTGCCCAACAGCACCCAACCGCACGTACGCCACATCGATGTCATTATTGTTCTCCGGTAGCGGGTATATACCCGCTTAAGATCGAAAAAACTGGCCTCAAGCCAGTTCGTCCAGCAGTTTCAGCAAGGTTTCACGCTTCTCGGCACCCAGACGGTCGATCAACCGCTGCTGCGCCGCTTCCCAGGCCGGCAAGGCCGCTGCCAGACGTTCGCGCCCCGTCTCGGTGAGCAGGACGATGCGATTGCGCATGTCTTCGCCCTCGATCAGCGTCACCAGACCTTCACCCTCCAGCACCCGTAGATTGCGCCCCAAGGTGCTGCGATCCAGGCCCATGGCCTCGGCCAGTGTCGAGATGCTCGGCTGATCCAGACGCTGCAGGTTGCACAGCAGAGAATACTGGGCAACGTTGATCCCGAAGCCGTCGAGCGCGCCGTCGTAATGCCTGCTGACGCCACGAGCGGCGCGACGCAGGTTAGTGCACAAACATTGAGAAGGAAGCATGGTGCGTGTATATACCCGCGGTTAAATGAAAGCAAATATTTCGACACATTTTACCTGTAAGAACGAGCAGTGCAGCGATCCGACTTGCCCGCTCCCCCACAGGAATTCAGAGCAGCGCCAACCCCACCAGCACCGCCACTTCCAGCAACTCCAGCAACGCCCCGGCAGTGTCGCCGGTCGTCCCGCCCAATCGCCGCATCATGACTTGCCGCAACCAGACAAACACCACAGCTGCCAGCGCAAGCGCCCACACACCGCTGAGGCCCGCGATCAACACACAGGCCACCGCACTGATCACCAACACCTGTTTCCCGGCCAAACGTGGCAGATGATCGGCCAGCGCCTGCCCCAATCCACCGGGACGCACGTAAGGTGTGGTCAGGAATAATCCCAACAGCGCGCTGCGAGCAATCAGTGGAACGATGATCAGCACTACGCTGTGCTGCTGCTCGATCAACGCCAGCAATGCGGCGAACTTGAGTAGCAACACCAGCACCAGCGTTACCACCGCGATCGGCCCGCTACGCGGGTCTTTCATGATCGTGAGAGTGCGCTCACGGTCGCCATAACCACCGAGCCACGCATCGGCGCTATCGGCCAGGCCATCCAGGTGCAACGCTCCGCTGAGCAACACCCACACAGTCAATAACAGTGCGGCATGAAGCAACAACGGCGCGCCCTGCAACAGCCCATTCAGCGCCCACAGAATGGCACCGAACAGCACGCCGACCAGCGGATAAAACAGCAGCGACCGGCCCAATTCCTCGGGCGTTGGCATGCCCGGCAGGCGAATCGGCAGGCTGCTGAGAAATTGCAGGGCGATCCAGAACGGCAACATGATCAGATCGCTTCCCTTAACAAAGCGCCGGATTCAACCGTCAACGAGAACAACGCGCCATGGCCAACCTCAACGTTGAGCAGCTGCTCACGCGGCAATCCGCGCGCTTGCGCCAGTAACAATCGCATGACGCCGCCATGGCTGATCAGCAGGACCCGCTCACCCGCATAGGCCGCGTGCAACCGCTCAATGGCCGCCAACACCCGCGTCGAAAAGTCGGCAACCGGCTCACCATCAGGCGGCGTAAACGAATAGGGATCGGCCCAGAACAAGCCCAATGCCTCGGCACTGGTTTCCATCAGCGCCGCGGCGCTCTGTCCTTCCCAGACGCCGAAGTGCAGCTCTTGCAGATCCTTTTCCAGCTGCACTGGCAGCCCCAATTGCGCCCCAAGCTCTTCAGCAAAGCGTGCGCAACGCTGCAACGGCGAGCTGACCAAGCGATCCCAAGGGCCCTGCTCAACCACCGCAGCGCGCATCTGCTCCCAGCCCTTGCCGGTCAGCGCGTCATCGAGGCTGCCGCGCAGGCCGCCACCGAGTTCGGTTTCGCCATGACGCAACAGGTCCAGGCGCAAGGTCATGCCGGGCGATCCGCCACTGCGGCTTCGGCGAATGTTGCCATCTGCCCGTGCAGGTCGCAGGCCAGGCGCAGCAATGGCACGGCCAACGCCGCACCACTGCCCTCGCCCAACCGCAGGCCGAGGTCCAGCAACGGTTCGGCGTTCAGGGTTTCCAGCACATGGCGATGACCTGGCTCGGCACCACGATGACCGAACAGCAACCACTCACGACAGGCCGGATTCAGACGCACCGCCACCAGCGCGGCGACGCTGCAAATAAACCCGTCGACCAACACCGCGACGCCTTCCTGAGCACAAGCCAGGTACGCGCCAACCAGCGCAGCGATTTCGAAACCGCCGAGGTTGAACAAGGTTTGCAGCGCATCGCCACGCTGAGCACCATGCAACGCCAAGGCGCGTTCGATGACCTGGGCTTTATGGCTGACACCTGCAGCGTTCAGGCCGGTGCCCGGCCCGGCCAGGTGCACCACCGGGCAATCGAGCAAAGCACAAGCCAAGGCGCTGGCCGCCGTGGTGTTGCCGATGCCCATTTCGCCGCCGATGAACAACTGCGCGCCTGCTGCAATGGCGCGCTGCACACTGTCGCGACCAGCCTGCAAGGCGAGTTCGCCCTGGGCCTGAGTCATCGCCGGGCCCTGGACGAAATTCGCCGTGCCCGGGCCGACGTTCAAGTGACGCACACCCGGCAGATTCAATGACGGCGTAACGGTGCCGAGGTCGACTACTTCAAGGGACGCGCCCAACTGCCGCGCCAACACGCTGATCGCCGCGCCGCCGCTGACGAAGTTGTGCAGCATCTGTCCGGTGACTTCCTGCGGAAACGCCGACACCCCTTCGGCGACCACGCCATGGTCACCGGCAAAAATCGCGATCCACAGCTGATCGAGGGTCGGCTTGACCTGCCCCTGCAACCCGGCCAGTTGCACCGCCACCGCTTCGAGCTGGCCGAGGGAACCGGCAGGCTTGGTCAGTTGCTGTTGACGCGCCTGCGCCTGTTCGACCACTTGTGCATCGATTGGCTTGCACGGGTTCAGCCACCAGGTGTGAGTCATAATGCAGTTCCTTTCAAAGTCAGGGGCAGGCCGGCGACGGTCAGGACGACACGTTGGCAGCGCTCGGCCAAGGCTTGATGCAGCCAACCGGCTTCATCGACATAGCGGCGAGTCAATTCGCCCAGCGGCACGACACCCATTCCGGTCTCGTTGCTGACAAAAATGATTTCACCCGGCAACGATGCCAGGCAGTCCAGCAGGGCCTCGCGCTCGGCCGACAGGCGCTCGGCGTCGTCGAGCATCAGCAGATTGGTCAGCCACAGCGTCAGGCAATCCACCAGCAGGCAACGGTCGACGCCGGCGCTTTCGCGCAGTACGCGGGCCAGCTCCAGCGGTTCCTCGATCAACGCCCATTCGGCCGGACGACGGGCACGGTGATGGGCCACCCGCTCGTTCATTTCACCGTCCAGGGGTTGGCTGGTGGCGATGTAAGTGACGTGGAGCTGACTGTCAGTCGCCAGCTTTTCAGCCAGACGACTTTTGCCGGAGCGGGCGCCGCCGAGGATCAGTTGCAGCATGGTTCATTCCTTAAAATCTTCGATGAGGCCAGTGCAGCCACCTCAAAAACCGCAGAGTTCACGCAACAGCGAGGTATCCAGATGCTTCTCCACCAGATCCGCCAACCGCTCGATATCGCGCTCGCGCAACCCGTGGTAATCCACCTCCTGCACCTCCTGCAAACCAGCCCAACGCAACAGTGCACTGCACGCCGCCGGTGATTCGAACAGGCCATGCAGGTACGTACCGAAAATCTGCCCATCGGCACTTTGCGCACCATCGCTGCGACCATCGTCCAGCTGCACGGCGGCGTTTTCCAGCGCCGGCCCGGTGGTCACGCCGGCATGAATTTCATAGCCGCTGACCTGCGCATCTTCCAGCGCCAGACGCCCACGTACGTTGCGCAACTGCTTCTCTTCTTCGAGCTGCGTTTCGAACGCCAGCAAACCCAAACCGGCACTGGAACCCGGCGCGCCTTCGAGGCCCAGCGGGTCATGCACCTGCTCGCCGAGCATTTGCAGGCCGCCGCAGATTCCCAGCACTTTGCCGCCGTAGCGCAAGTGCCGCGTGATCGCAGAGTCCCAGCCGTTGCTCCGCAGGTACGCGAGGTCGCTGCGTACGCTTTTCGAACCCGGGAGAATCATCAGGTCGGCCGGTGGAATCGCCTGGCCAGGGCCGATGAATTGCAGGTCCACTTGCGGATGCAGGCGCAGTGGATCGAAATCGGTGTGGTTGCTGATGCGCGGCAGTACCGGCACCACCACGTTGAGCACTTGATCGGCCTTGTCGGCCTGACGCTGATCGAGGCCGTCCTCGGCCTCAAGATGCAGGTCCATCACATAAGGCAACACGCCGATCACCGGTTTGCCGGTGCGCGCTTCCAGCCAGTCCAGCCCCGGTTGCAGCAAGGCGATGTCGCCGCGAAAGCGGTTGATGATGAAGCCTTTGACCCGCGCCTGTTCGCTGGGCGACAGCAGCTCCAGCGTACCGACCAAATGCGCGAAAACCCCGCCGCGATTGATGTCGGCAATCAGCACCACCGGGCAGTCCACCGCCTCGGCAAACCCCATGTTGGCGATGTCGCCGGCGCGCAGGTTGATCTCGGCCGGCGAGCCCGCCCCTTCAACCATCACCAGCGGATACGCCGCGCTCAGCCGTTCATGGGAGGCCAGCACCGCCTGCATGGCGATGGCCTTGTAGTCGTGATAGGCGACCGCATTCATGGTGGTGACGGCGCGGCCATGGATGATCACTTGGGCGCCGGTATCACTGTTGGGTTTAAGCAGCACCGGGTTCATGTCGGTGTGCGGTTCAAGGTTTGAAGCCTGGGCCTGCACCGCCTGAGCGCGACCTATCTCGCCACCGTCGGCGGTCACCGCACTGTTGAGGGCCATGTTCTGCGGCTTGAACGGCACCACGCTCACGCCTTGGCGCGTGACCCAACGACACAGTGCCGTCACCAGTGTGCTTTTACCGGCATCGGATGTGGTGCCTTGCACCATCAACGTTGTCATGGGTTTTCCTTGGCATGGATTTGCAGGGCTTGTTCGAGGCGCGACCAGTCCGCTTCATCCGCAGGTAAACCAAAACGCAGGCTGCTGTTGTGGGTGAACAACCGCAGCAGAATGCCACGCCGGGCCATGAATTCATGCAGCGCTTGGGCGCGCTCGGTGATCAGCCACTGGAACAACGCGCAACCGCCCTGAGGTTTGAAACCATACTGCTCAAGCAGCAACGCCAGACGCTCGCCAGCTTCGTCAGTGCGAATGCGCTGTCGGGTGTGCCCGTCCGTATCCGTCAGGCACGCCTGGCCCAGGACGCGGGTCGGCCCACTGACCGCCCAAGGCCCGACCTGCTCGGCCAACAGTTTGAGCAACTTGCGCTCGGCCAGCACAAACCCTAGCCGCACACCGGCCAAGCCGAAAAACTTGCCGAAGGAACGCAGCACGATCAAGCCGATCTGGTTGGTGAACGGCGCCAGACTCAAATGCGGTGTGTTGTCCATGAACGCCTCGTCCACCACCAGCCAGCCACCGCGCTGGGCCAGCCGCGCATGCCAATCCAGCAGGCGGGCCGGGGTCAGGCTCAGACCCGTGGGATTGTTCGGATTGACCACCACCAGCACGTCCAGGTTGTCGAGAAAGAAATCGACTTCCGACTCCAGGACTTCACGCACGACATAACCGTTGCGACGCCAGGCTTCGGCGTGCTCGGCGTAACACGGCGACAGCACGCCGACCTTGCCGGCCCTGCGCAAACGCGGCAGCAACTGAATCGCCATTTGCGAACCGGCCACGGGCAACACCTGGGCCGCACCGTAATAGTCGCAGGCGGCTTGCTCCAGACCGTCATCGGTTTCCGGCAGACGTGCCCAGGCCCGCAGCGGGATATCCGGAACCGGGAATGGCCAGGGCGCAAGACCACTGGACAGGTCGAGCCAATCGGCTTCGGCGATACCGTATTCAAGTGCTGCCTTGCGCAACCGGCCACCGTGTTCAAGCATAGAATTCAGCCCCCACGCAGAGAATCAGCAGCCATAACCATACCCCGCGCTGGACCAATTGCCAGCCACGGTCGATGGAATCGGCATCCGCCGGCACGCCTTCGCCCAACTGCGGACGCTGATGCAGTTCGCCGTGATAAATCGCCGCCCCGCCCAACTCGACACCCAACGCACCGGCACCAGCCGCCATCACCGGCCCGGCATTCGGGCTGTCCCAGGTCGGCCCCTGGGTGCGCCAGCATTTCAGCGCCAGTCGGGTTTTGCCCAACAGTGCGTAGGTCAACGCCACCAGGCGTGCAGGAATGTAGTTGAGGACATCGTCGATCTTTGCGGCAGCCCAGCCGAAACGCTCGAAGCGTTCGTTGCGATAACCCCACATCGCATCCAGGGTGTTGCTCAGACGATAGAGCACCACACCAGGCGCACCCGCCACGGCAAACCAGAACAGCGCGGCGAACACTGCATCGCTGCCGTTCTCCAACACCGATTCGGTGGCGGCGCGGGCGACTTCGGTTTTGTCCAGTTCGCTGGTCTGGCGGCTGACCAGATAACCGACACGTGTACGCGCCTCAACCAGATCATCGCTGCGCAGGGCCTTGGCCACCGGCTCGACATGCTCGCCGAGGCTGCGCATGCCAAGCGCGCAATAGAGCGCGAGAATCTCGACGATCCAGCCAACATAAGGTGCCCAGGACAGCGCGGTGACCAGCAAGGTCAGCGGCACGACCGCCATCACCCAGGCCGTCACCCCGTGACTGCGCCAGCCGCGGCCAGCGGAGTTGAAACGTTGTTCGATGCGATCGGCAAAACGACCGAACGCCACCAGCGGATGCCAGCGTTTAGGTTCACCCAGCAGCGCATCCAGCGCGACCGCGGCGACACTCAACAACGCCACACTCATTGACTCACTCCCCAATAATTTTCATACAGCAACTCGTTGAGCGGACGCGCTTGCGCCCAGCCTTCGAGTACCAGCATCGGCGCTGGATAGAATTCCTTGACCGGCCCCAGGCAAAGAACGGCCAAAGGCTTGGCCCCGACCGGTAAACCCAACAGGTTCGCCAAGGCTTGCGGTTCGAACAGCGACACCCAGCCCATGCCCAGGCCTTCGGCGCGGGATGCCAGCCAAAGGTTCTGGATGGCACAGGACAGCGAGGCCATGTCCATTTCCGGCAACGTACGACGGCCGAAAATATGCCGTTCGCGATCGTCCATCAGCGCAGCGACCAGCACTTCGGCGCAGTCTTGGATGCCTTCGACCTTGAGCTTCATGAATTCGTCGGAGCGCTCGCCGAGGGCTTCGGCGGTGCGGACGCGTTCCTCCTCCACCAGTTGCTGGATCTTGCCGCGCAGCGCCCGGTCGCTGATGCGGATGAACCGCCAGGGCTGCATCAGGCCGACGCTCGGCGCCTGGTGCGCGGCTTCGAGCAGGCGCCTCAGTAACTCGGGCTCGACCGTGCCGCCGCTGAAGTGGCGCATGTCACGGCGTTCGCCGATGGCCCGGTAGACCGCATCGCGTTCGACTTCGGAAAAGGCGTTTTCTGTCATGGCCTGCTCGCGATGACGGCTTCACGATCGGGCGCCAACAACGCAGCAATCGCCGCCGGATTGGACGGAAAATAAAAGTGCACATAAGAGGCCGTCATCCGCCCCTCACGATAAACCGCCTCCGCCCCTCGCCCGCCATTGGGGCTCAGGCCACGCGCAATCGGCTCAAGCTCGGTGCTGGTCAGCGAGTGGTGATAGGTGTGCCCACGCAGCAAACCTTCGGGCAGTTCCACCGCCTGCAAGGCCAACGCCGCCAAACGCTTCTGCATCACCGCATCACCGGTCAGCAAGCCAACCAGTTCAGCGCGAGTACCCTCGACATCGGTCAACGAGTCCAGCAGGTACAACATGCCGCCACACTCGGCCAGCAACGGTTTGCCCGCCGAGTGATGCGCGCGGATGGCGGTCAGCATTGGCGTGTTTTGTGACAACGCCACATGGTGCAATTCAGGGTAACCGCCCGGCAGATAAAGGCTGTCTGCCGCCGGCAACTCGCGGTCGCGGATCGGCGAGAAGAAAGACAACTCGGCGCCCATCGCCCGCAGCAGATCCAGGCTCGCGCCGTAGGTAAACGCAAAGGCTTCGTCCCGGGCCACGGCAATCCGCACGCCGGCCAGCAATGGTTCGGCGGCGATCACTTCAGGCACGGCGAACTCCACGGCAGGCGGTAAAGCCACGTCGCAACTGCTGGCCAGCGAGGCGGCTGCTGCATCGAGGCGCAGATCGAGATCATTCAATTCGCTGGCCTGTACCAGGCCGAGGTGCCGACTCGGCAATTCGATGCCGGTCTCCCGGGATAACGCGCCGTACCAACGCAAGCCTTCTGTCAGACTGCCTTCGAGCAATTGCGCATGACGCAGGGTGCCAACCCGGTTGGCCAACACACCGGCAAACGGCAAATCCGGCTGAAAGCGCGCAAGCCCCAGGGCCAGTGCACCAAACGTCTGCGCCATCGCGGTGCCGTCAATCACGCCGAGCACCGGCACACCGAAATGCCGCGCCAGGTCGGCACTGGACGGCGTACCGTCGAACAACCCCATGACGCCTTCGATGAGAATCAGGTCAGCTTCGCCAGCGGCTTCCCACAACAGGCGACGACTTTCCTGCTCGCCGACCATCCACATGTCCAGCTGATAGACCGGCGCACCGCTGGCGCGCTCGAGAATCATCGGGTCGAGAAAGTCCGGGCCGCATTTGAACACACGCACCTTGCGCCCCTGATTGCGGTGCAAGCGGGCGAGCGCGGCGGTGACGGTGGTCTTGCCCTGACCGGAGGCCGGCGCGGCAATCAGTACCGCCGGGCATTGACGTGGTTGATTCACAACTCGACGCCTTTTTGCGCCTTGATCCCGGCCTGGAAGGCGTGCTTGATCATGCCCATTTCGGTGACGGTGTCAGCCAGTTCGATCATCTCCGGTTTGGCGCCACGGCCAGTGACCACCACATGCTGCATCGGCGGACGGGCCTGCAAGTCGCTGAGCACCTGATCGAGATCGAGGTAACCGTGCTTGAGGGCGATGTTCAATTCATCGAGTACCACCAGGCCAATCGACGGATCGCTCAGCAGTTCGCGGGACACCGCCCACGCAGCTTCGGCGGCGGCGATGTCACGCTGGCGATCCTGGGTTTCCCAGGTGAAGCCCTCGCCCATCACATGAAAACGCACCTGCTCCGGGAAACGCCGGAAGAACAGCTCCTCGCCGGTGCTGCTGCGCCCCTTGATGAACTGCACCACGCCGCATTGCATGCCGTGGCCCATGGAGCGCGCAAGCATGCCGAACGCCGAACTGCTTTTGCCTTTACCGTTGCCGCTCAGCACCAGCAGCAGGCCGCATTCATTCGGCGAATTGGCGATGCGTTCGTCGATCACGGCTTTTTTGCGCAGCATGCGCGCCAGATGGCGTTCGTCACGATCGGGGGTATCAGTCATGGGGGAGCTCTCCGTTGAGGCTGGATAACGGCGGGCAGGCACAAGAATAGACGGCAAGAAGCCTGGCATCGCCCACCGTGATGCCGCTGAATGGATCAGGCCGGTCTCCGGGCTCATGAGCGGCTCGGGGCCAACTGCGCGCCTTCCCGCATCGTTCATCGACACAGTGGCATCAGGCGCAGTCTTCACTCATTTACCGTTGCGGGGGCAGCGCCGGGATCGTGATCATTCTTCGCTGGAAGAAATCCACTCACCGGCTTCCCTGTTTCACTCTGTCGACCAAGGCCACAGAGCACCTGAAACAAGCCGCGAAGGTTAGAGGGTTGGGGGTGGAGCGTCAATTAAAGACGGGACGCCTTCCGGCGAATAACTGCCGCTGATCAATTATCTGACGCCAATCTTGTGCCACACTGCCAGCAGTGATATCAAAGAGCCACAACCTCATAACACAATAACAAGGGTGAGCCACATGCAAGGCATGATCATCAGCAATCCGAAGCTGGAATTCCTGCGCCCGGTGCTGGAACGCTGGTTTGACTGTATCGACCGCTACAACGCCGTGCGCGGCGATAACGATACGCCTTACTGGTACGACGAAAACGCCAACCTCGGCCTGCTCTCTGCCGCAGCCTGGATGGCGGAAATGGTCACGCTGCAGCAAACACCGTCGCGCAAACAGACCGAAGAAGGCGAACGCAACGCCCGCGCCGATCTGTTTATCGCCACCAGCGAAGAACGCGCGTACCTGTAGGCCACCCAGCGCTGGCCGCGGGTCAACAACCTGAACCTGACCCAGGCACTGGCGGACATCACCAGCGACGCGAAGCGCATCAGCTACGCCAGCGACCTGAAACTCGGCTGCCTGTTTGTCGCCCCACAAAAAGCCCAGCACAGCGCCACCCCGGAAGAACTCCAGGACATGCTCGACGACCTGCAAAAGGAGCACACCTGCGCCGTGGCCTGGTATTTCCCCTACGCCTACCGCAAGTTGCGCAATGAAGCCGGCAACTACCATCCGGGGATCGCCGTGCTGTTCAAGGAGGCCCGCGGCTGACCGGTTGAACCATCGGGTGTTTACGCTTCTCTATGATTACGTCAATGCATTCATAGGGAAGATCAGTAATGCGCAAACCCCAGCTCATTCTCATCATCGCGCTCGCCGGAGGGCTCGCCGCCTGTGGTGAAACCTCCAGCCTGCAAGTCTCGGACGGCACCGGACCGTCGCCCAAGCTGCCGGAACCGAACAAAACCCTGATCCCGACGGTGAACATCGCCCCGGCGATCGGCTGGCCTCAGGGTAAAAAACCCGTCGCCGCCGCAGGCACTCAAGTAGCAGCGTTTGCCGAAAACCTCGAACACCCGCGCTGGCTCTACGTGCTGCCCAACGGCGACGTACTGGTGGCCGAAACCAACGCGCCGTCCAAATCCGATGACAGCAATGGCATTCGCGGCTGGATCATGGGCAAAGTCATGGGCCGCGCCGGGGCTGGCGTCCCCAGCCCGAACCGCATCACTCTGCTGCGGGACAAGGACCACGACGGCGTCGCCGAAACCCGCACGGTGTTCCTGGAAAACCTCAACTCGCCTTTCGGCATGACCCTGGTTGGCAAAGACCTGTATGTCGCCGACACCGACCGCTTGCTGCGTTTTCACTATGAAAACGGCGAGACAGCGATCAAGTCACAGCCAATCAAAGTGGTCGATTTGCCGGGCGGCACGCGAAATCACCACTGGACCAAAAACGTCATCGCCAGCAAGGACGGCAGCAAGCTGTACGTCACCGTGGGCTCGAACAGCAACGTTGGTGAAAACGGCATGGATCAGGAGGAAGGTCGCGCGGCGATCTGGGAAGTCGATCGCGCCACCGGCAACCATCGAATCTTCGCCTCGGGGATTCGCAACCCGAACGGCCTGGCCTGGGAGCCACAAAGCGGCGCACTGTGGACCGCAGTCAACGAGCGTGACGAAATCGGCAGCGACCTGGTGCCGGACTACATCACTTCAGTGAAGGACGGCGGGTTCTATGGCTGGCCTTACAGCTATTACGGGCAACATGTCGATGTTCGCGTCGAGCCACAAAACCCTGATCTGGTCGCCAAGGCCATTGCACCGGACTACGCGGTGGGGCCCCATACCGCGTCGCTGGGCCTGACGTTCGCCGAAGGCAGCAAGTTGCCCGCGCCGTTCACCCAAGGCGCCTTCATCGGCCAGCATGGCTCGTGGAACCGTAAACCGCACAGCGGCTACAAAGTAATTTTCGTGCCGTTCAGCGCCGGCAAACCGAGCGGACAGCCGCTGGATGTGCTTACCGGCTTCCTCAACGACGAGGGAAAAGCCATGGGGCGGCCGGTGGGCGTGGTGATCGATCAGCAGGGCGGCTTGTTGGTGGCGGATGATGTGGGGAACAAGGTGTGGCGCGTTTCCGCGGCCAAGTAAAGTCTGTCCGTAGGAGCGAGGCTTGCCCGCGAAAGCGGTGTGTCAGTCGATATCAATGTTGACTGTGCTGCCGCCTTCGCGGGCAAGCCTCGCTCCTACAACTCCGCCAGAGCGATCATGACAACCCCCTAGGGATTATGTGCCAAGTGCTCGGGCTGCAGGACGCGCTTGGCGCTCAGGTAGGCTTTCTGCCAGTAAGCCTTGGACAAGCTGTCCAGCTTGACCGTGCCGCCCGTGGCTGGTGCATGGACGAAGCGCCCTTCGCCGACATAGATCCCGGCATGGCTGACCTGGGAGCCACCATTGGTGGCAAAGAAAATCAGGTCGCCGGTTTGCAGGCCTTCCTTGCCGACGTCGGGAGCCTGCATGCCGATCATCTCGCGTGTGGACCGCGGCAAGGAAATGCCTGCGACATCGCGATAGACGTAACCGATCAAACCGCTGCAATCGAACCCGGAATCCGGCGTGTTGCCGCCCCAACGATAAGGCGTCCCCACCAGACCGAGCGCGCGAAACAGCACGTCTTCTGCCGCAGGGGAAAAGGCTTGGGGAGAACCGAAAACAATCGGTGCGCGAACCACCGGCGCAGGTGGCGGTGTGCGGCTGGCGCAGGCGCTGAGCAGCGCAGCGAAGAACATGAGTGCGAGGCGGGCCGACATCGTCATAAACAGAACATCCTGATCTGGCTGCGGCTTTTTTCTGCCACAAAGACAGAAAAGAAAACCGCCTGCGCAGAACGCAGGCGGTTTGCCATCAATAATAGATCAGGATTCTAGCGGCTACGCGGCAAACTTCAAGTAAGACTTTAAGTTCGCCTTGTAAACTGTCCGCTTATTGGCGCGCAGTGACGATAGGCGCTGCAGCCGGTGCCATTGCGAGCGCACGCTTGGCTTCGATGAAGGTCTTGCTCCAGTAGCTGTCGCCCAGGCTATCGACCCGGACACCACCGCTTTTACGGCTGCTGGAGTGGATGAACTGGTTGTCACCCACGTAGATCCCGGCGTGACTGACACGACCGCGACGGCCATTGGTGGCGAAGAACAGCAGGTCACCCGGCTTGAGGGCGCTGCGAGCCACCAGCGGAGCGTCAACGTTGATCATTTCGCGAGTGGAGCGCGGCAGGTTCATGCCAGCCTCTTCACGAAACAGATAACCGATGAAGCCGCTGCAGTCGAAGCCTGCCTCGGAGGTGCCGCCGAAACGGTAACGGGTACCGATCAGGGACATGCCACGTTCGAGGATGCTGTCAGCCAGAACTGGAAGCTGGTACGACTTGCCCCCGGCGAAGTCTGCCAGTTCTTTATTGGTTGCTAGCTCTTCCTGGAAAAGAACGGAAGAAGACTGTGCGGTAACTGAATTTGAAACCTGATGCTGTGGCTCTTGCTGGGACACTGGAGAGTGAGCAGCGCAACCGAACAACAGGGTGACGAGTGCGAGAGGCACGAGGGGTGCGAAGCGATTTAGCATGGGCACGACCGTGGCTGATAGTTGTAAAGAAGCCGAGACTATGCCCGCTATCGATCTCATTTGCAAATTCAATCGATCTTTATGTGACTTATCGGTTTCTCGTTTCCATCTAAGCGCTTAAGCCCATTTTGAACCTTTGCGCAGCCTGCTCCCCTGCAGGAAAGCGGATTTGTTGACGCCTGGAATATGCCGGAGCCCGCGAAAAACCTGGCTTTTACCAGCCCAACGTCTCTTTCAGGAACGGGATTGTCAGCTTGCGCTGAGCTTGAAGGGAGGCCTGATCGAGGCGCTCAAGCAGCTCGAAAAGCGCACTCATGCTGCGAGTACCGCGAGTCAAAATAAAATGACCGACTTCGTCAGTCAGGTGCAGGCCACGACGGGAGGCGCGCAACTGCAAGGCACGCAACTTGTCTTCGTCAGAGAGCGGACGCATCTGGAAGATGAGCGCCAGTGTCAGCCGAGACTTGAGGTCCGCCAGCTTCACCGGTAGTTCGCGCGGGGATGTCGAGGCGGCGATCAGCAGACGCCGACCGCTGTCACGCAGACGATTGAACAGATGGAACAACGCCTCTTCCCAATCCGCCTTGCCGGCGACCGCCTGCAAATCGTCCAGGCAAACCAGTTCGTATTGTTCGAGGTTGTCGAGGATTTCGATGCCGCGGTCCATCAACTCGGCCAGCGGCAGATACACCGCCGGTTCACCCATCTGCTCGAAACGCAGGCAAGCCGCCTGCAACAAATGCGTGCGCCCTACCCCGTGCTTGCCCCAGAGGTAAATCAGGCTTTCCGTCCAGCCGGCGTCGGCTTCGCACAGCCGCTCGACATAGCCGAGTGCAGCGGCATTGGCGCCTGGGTAGTAATTGATAAAGGTGGCGTCATCACGCAGACGCACACCTAGGGGCAGCTGAATCGGTTTCATGCTGACTGAACAGTTCCAAAGGAACCGTTAGTGGCCTCTGTGTAAAGTTTGCGAAGTTTATACCCGTGAAGCTGACGGCACAATGCGACAGACCACAAGCAAAATCAAAGGTTTGCGTTAACGTGCTGGTTTTATGACAGTTTCTTTGGCGGTGCATGTGACAGCCGCGGGAGGGATACGGGCAAACCCGGCGTGAAACCAGGCTGCCCGCGACGAGCGATCTCGAAGCCTTACTTCTCAGACTCGTCGACACCGCCGTAGATATCCGAATCTTTATACAAATCATGCACATGGCGCACCAGAACCATGATCACCGCCGCCACCGGCAATGCCAGCAGCACCCCGGTAAAACCAAACAGCTCGCCGCCGGCCAGAATCGCAAAGATCACCGCCACCGGGTGCAGGCCGATCCGGTCACCCACCAACAACGGCGTCAGAACCATGCCTTCCAGCGCCTGGCCGACCATGAACACCGCGACGATACCGATCATGGGATACAGATCGCCACCGAACTGGAACAGGCCGGCAATCAACGCCGCGCCAATCCCGATGACAAACCCCATGTACGGCACGATCGCCGCCAGGCCGGCAATCAGACCGATCAACAACCCCAGTTCCAGCCCGACGATCATCAAGCCAGCGGCGTAGATCACACCCAGCGCCAGCATCACCAGCAACTGTCCGCGCACGAACGCCCCAAGCACTTCATGGCATTCCCCAGCCAGGGTCATGACACGCTCTTCACGATCACGCGGCAGCAAGCTGCGGATCTTGGCCATCATCAGGTCCCAGTCGCGCAGCAGATAAAAACTCACCACCGGGATCAGCACCAGATTGGCCAGCCAGCCGATCAGCGCAAGGCCTGAAGCCGTCGCCTGACTCAGCACCACGCCGACAATGTCGGTGGTCTGGCCCATATGCTCGCTGATCGCTGCCTTGAGCTTGTCGAACTTCCAGAAGCCCTCCGACAAACCCAACTTCGATTGCGCCCACGGCAACGCGGTGTGCTGCAACCAGTCGAGCATCTGCGGCGCCAGTTCATACAAGCGAAACAGCTGCTTGGCGAGCATCGGCACCAACACCAACAACAGCGTGGTGAGGACCATCGTGAACAACGCGAACACCGCCACCACGCCCCATGTCCGGGACAAGCCGAGCTTCTCCAGCCGATCCACCAGCGGGTCGAACAGATAGGCCAGCAACAGCGCCACCAGGAACGGCGTCAGGATCGGATGCAACAGGTAAACAAACGCGCAAAGCAGGGCCACCCCACCGAGCCAGAACCAACGCCGCGTATCGGCCATGTACCACTCCTGCTTCTATATAAAGAAAAAACTCACCAACGGAAATGCAACTGCGGCGTCGGGGCAGGCGCTGGCGCTGCGGCCGGCGCAGAACCCACAGTCACCGGCTGAACAGGTGCCGGCGCCTGACTGGCCGGAACTTCCTGCAATTGCGCCAGGGACAACTGAGCTCGCAGCTGATCGGCGCTGCCGTTGACGCGATAAAGCACGCGGTCGCCATCGACACTTTGCAGACGCGCGCCAAAAGGCTCCAACAAACGCCCAAGCGTCGCATAACGCTCCAGATTCATGCCCTGCACTTCCAACAATTGCTCACCCGACGCACCTGGCTTGGCAACGAAACGCGACGCCAGACGCTCGCTGACCGCCAGCATCACCGCATCGGCCACGGCGGCGGTATCGGCGCCCTGCACGCTGCCGGCCTCTTTCTGATCGCCCAGCCACAGTCGCCACTTGGCTTGCCATTGCCCCCCTTCTTCACGGGCATGCACCGCCAGCAAGGCATCGGCATTGTAACGATCGGAGGCACTGCGCAGTGGCGCAGGGTCGGCACCTTCCAGATTCGGTGCCGTGGCGACGATCTGTTCATTCAGGTCAGCCAGCGGCAAACGCAGCGGCAGGCCTCGGTGCTGAGCCGCCCGACGCAAGGGCGCAGCACTGGCCTGACCATCGCCGACCAGGCTCGAACCTTCGGTGGAATCGTTCAACCACCAGCCGAGGATCGACGGCCGATTGGCCCCCCACACGGCCAGCCCGGCACGACGCAAGGCCTGCTCGGTGGTGGCCGGGTCGAAATCGACTTTCAGCACTTGCGGTGGCCCGGCGTCGTAGCCGAACTGACTGATGATCTGCTGAGGGTCTTTGCGCACGGCCGCAAGGCCAGGGCTTTGCGCCGCCTTGGGATCGCCGGTCAAGCGCAACACCAGCGTTTCCAGCGCCTGCTGAGTCGCCTGGTCGCGCTCCTCCGGTGTCTGGCCGCTGACCGGTTGGCGCACTTGATAGAGGCCTTTGACGGTTTCGGCATGGCTGGCCAGGCTGACCACGGATAAACAGCCCACGAACAAGAATTTAAGAAAACGCATGGAAGATTCCTGACGACAAGAGCGGCTGGAACAGACCGCATGAAGACGATTGAGCCAGGGCTGTGACCGCAGGCCCAAGCAAAACATTCACACGATCGCGGTAAGTTTTCGCACTGTCATAACGATAGACGGTTAACGTCGTACCTTATACAGCCATGTGGGACGTCGCCAACACGGGCAATATCAGTTTTTTTAACGCGATATGCCCCTGCCCGTCGGCACGAGGATGGCCGCTGCCCCTCAAGCCTGATAAAATCGCGCGCCTTCGCAGACCGGCTACAGCCGGGTGGTGTCGAAATAGCGCGTGAGGCAATTGCCTCATCAATTTCGACAGGCCCGCTGAACTCGGTCGTTACCCCTGAATCCCCCCTAAAGGCCTGGATCATGAGCAAGCAACCCTCCCTGAGCTACAAGGACGCCGGTGTAGACATCGACGCCGGTGAAGCATTGGTCGAACGCATCAAGAGCGTCGCCAAGCGCACTGCGCGCCCGGAAGTCATGGGCGGCCTGGGCGGTTTCGGCGCCCTCTGCGAAATCCCGGCCGGTTACAAACAACCGGTGCTGGTATCGGGCACTGACGGCGTCGGCACCAAGCTGCGCCTGGCGCTGAACCTGAACAAGCACGACAGCATCGGCATCGACCTGGTGGCCATGTGCGTGAACGACCTGGTGGTCTGCGGCGCTGAGCCGCTGTTCTTCCTCGACTACTACGCTACCGGCAAACTGAACGTCGACACCGCTGCTCAGGTTGTAACCGGCATCGGCACCGGCTGTGAACTGTCCGGCTGCTCCCTGGTCGGCGGCGAAACCGCTGAAATGCCTGGCATGTATGAAGGTGAAGACTACGACCTGGCCGGCTTCTGCGTCGGCGTCGTGGAAAAATCCGAAATCATCGACGGTTCGAAAGTCGCTGCCGGCGATGCCCTGCTCGCCCTGCCGTCTTCCGGCCCGCACTCCAACGGCTACTCGCTGATCCGCAAAATCATCGAAGTATCGGGTTCCGACATCGAGAATATCCAGCTCGACGGCAAACCGCTGACCGACCTGCTGATGGCTCCGACCCGTATCTACGTGAAGCCGCTGCTCAAGCTGATCAAGGACACCGGCGCCGTCAAAGCCATGGCCCACATCACCGGTGGCGGCCTGCTGGACAACATCCCGCGCGTACTGCCAAAAGGCGCTCAAGCGGTGGTTGACGTCGCGAGCTGGACCCGCCCTGCGGTGTTCGACTGGCTGCAAGAGAAAGGCAACGTCGACGAAACCGAAATGCACCGCGTGCTGAACTGCGGCGTCGGCATGGTCATCTGCGTGGCTCAAGAGCACGTTGAAACCGCGCTGAACGTCCTGCGTGAAGCTGGCGAGCAGCCATGGGTCATCGGTCAGATCGCCACCGCTGCCGAAGGCGCGGCTCAGGTCGAACTGAAGAACCTCAAGGCTCATTAATGTCCCAGACCTGTGATGTGGTGGTGCTGCTGTCCGGCACCGGCAGTAACTTGCAGGCCTTGATCGACAGCACGCGGACCGGCGACAGCCCGGCCCGCATTGCTGCGGTGATTTCCAACCGCGCCGACGCCTACGGCCTGCAACGCGCCAGGGACGCGGGTATCGACACCCGCACCCTGGATCACAAGGCTTTCGAGGGCCGCGAGGCCTTCGATGCCGCGCTGATCGAACTGATCGACGCCTTCAACCCCAAACTCGTGGTACTGGCCGGTTTCATGCGCATTCTCAGCGCTGACTTCGTGCGCCATTACCAGGGTCGCCTGCTCAATATCCATCCCTCGCTGCTGCCCAAATACAAAGGGTTACACACTCATCAGCGCGCGCTGGAGGCCGGCGATACGGAACACGGCTGCTCCGTGCACTTCGTCACCGAGGAACTCGATGGCGGACCACTGGTCGTACAGGCAGTAATACCGGTAGAGTTGCACGATTCGCCGCAGAGTCTGGCGCAGCGAGTCCACACCCAGGAACACCTGATCTACCCGATGGCCGTACGCTGGTTTGCCGAAGGCCGTTTATCACTCGGCGAACAAGGTGCTTTACTGGACGGACAGTTACTCGCGGCCAGCGGCCACTTGATTCGAACCTAGGAGATTTTATGCGTCGTGCCCTGCTCTTCGCTTGCGCCCTGCTCGCCCTGCCGTTTGCGCAGGCCGCGGACCTTCATCCCTTCTCCGCCAGCTACACCGCCGACTGGAAGCAACTGCCCATGAGCGGCACCGCCGAACGAAGCCTGACCAAGGAAGCCAACGGCGTCTGGAAACTCAGCTTCAAGGCATCGATGATGATCGCCAGCCTGACCGAAGAAAGCACCCTGACCCTGGACAAGGACACGCTGCTGCCGCAGTCCTACCACTTCGAACGCGGTGGCCTGGGCAAAGCCAAGAAGGCTGATCTGGATTTCGACTGGACCAACAAGATGGTCACCGGCACCGACCGCGGTGACGCCGTCAAGCTCCCGCTCAACCGCGGCATGGTCGACAAGTCCACCTATCAACTGGCGCTGCAGCATGACGTGGCCTCCGGCAAGAAAAGCATGAGCTATCAGGTCGTCGATGCCGGCGAAGTCGATACCTATGACTTCCGCGTGCTGGGCTCGGAGAAAGTCGACACCAAGGCAGGCCAGATCGATGCGGTCAAGGTCGAGCGCGTGCGCGATCCGACACAAAGCAAGCGCATCACCGTGCTGTGGTTCGCCAAGGATTGGGATTACCTGCTGGTCCGTCTGCAACAGGTCGAAACCGACGGCAAGGAGTACAACATCATGCTCCTCGACGGTACGGTCAACGGCAAGACGGTCAAAGGCAGCTGATCCGGACCGACATGAAAGCCCCGCAAACGCGGGGCTTTTTTTCGTCTGGCGTTAAGCGGGGGGGGGACAGGACAATGACAACTTTGAGCTGTGGCCAAATCGTCCGGCAAGAAATAGGAACGCGAACGTGAAGGAATACTCTATAAATTCAGGGTCTTTTTTGATCGAATGACTTTTCCTGATCCCTGCGAGGTTTCCCATGACCGTTACCGTCAATACTGTCTCCGCCGAAGGTTTTCGTCACAGCGTCCAGATCGATGACCATGAACTGTTTGCCGATGTTCCCAAGTCGTCCGGTGGCGAAGGCACCGCGCCAGAGCCCCATGACTATTTCGACGCGGCCCTCGGCGCCTGCAAGGCCCTGACCCTGAAACTGTATGCGAAGAAGAAGGGCATCCCACTGACCGGCGTCGGGGTCGAGGTCAAGCGCGACAACAGTGAAGAGCAGAAAGGCAAATATGCCCTGCACGTCAAACTCACGCTCAAGGGCGTACTCACCGACGCCCAGCGCGACGAGCTGCACCGCGTGGCCGACCGCTGCCCGGTACATAAGCTGATGACCACCTCTGAAGTCAGCATCGAGACTCATCTGTCCGAAGGCGCCTTCAGCCAATAGCGGCAACGGCTGCGCAAGCGGGTTATGCTCCCTGCGTCACCCGCTCAGCCTGGAACGCACCATGAACACTCCGCTCGTGATCCGCCCCCGCGCCGAAGATGTCGAAGGCCAGCCGATCCTTCGCCCTTTGCCATCAGCCAAGTGCCGCAACGTCGGGCCCTTCGTGTTTTTCGACCACATGCTCGAAACCCGTTATCCACCGGGCAAAGGCATGGACATCCGTCAGCATCCGCACATCGGGCTGTCCACCCTCACCTACCTGTTCGAAGGGCAAATCCAGCACAAGGACAGCCTCGGTTCCGATCAGGTGGTGAATGCCGGCGATGTCAGCTGGATGACCGCCGGCAGTGCGATTGCCCACGTCGAACGCACGCCCGAAGCCTTGAAGAACAGTGGCGGTACGATGCACGGCTTACAGATCTGGCTGGCTTCGCCCAAGGACCGTGAGCACGGCCCAGGACACTACAGCCACCATCCAGCAGCCACGCTGCCCGTCAGCGAAAACCTTGGCGTGAAGATACGAATGATCGCCGGGAAGGGCTTTTGCCTTGAATCACCGGTCCCGGTGCTTTCGCCTACGCTGTATGCCGAATTGAACCTGCAAACGGCGACCACGCTGCTGATTCCCACCGAGCATGAAGAACGGGCGCTGTATGTGTTGAGCGGCGAGGCGCAGCTTGATGGCGAGCTGCTGGAGCCCTACACGCTAGTAGTGCTGCCGGCCGGGGAAGAGATGACGCTGTTCGCCGAGAGTGACTGCCATGCCGTACTGTTTGGCGGAGCGCCACTGGACGGGCCACGACGGATCAACTGGAACTTCGTGGCCAGTGATCCGGCGTTGATTGATGAAGCACGTCGGCGCTGGGCGGCCGGGGATTGGCCGACGGTGCCGGGGGAAAGTGAGCGGATTGAGTTGCCGAAACACCGAAGCCCGCCAACGCCCCTGTAACTGATCGGCTGATCGTTCCCACGCCGCGAGCATCCCTAGAGGCATTCCCACGCAGAGCGTGGGAACGATCATCGTCCGGACCGAGAGCAGCAATCAACCCTTGAACACTTCATCCAGCAAGTTATGCATCGACGTGAACGCGCGAGCCGCGGTTTTCGCGTCATACATCATCATGCCCGGCACGTTGGCATGCGGGTCGGTGAACGAATGCACCGCGCCGCCATAGCTCAGCAATTGCCAATCCACACCGGCGGCATTCATCTCAGCTTCAAACGCTGGCAGCTGGTCTTTCGGCACCAATGGATCGGCGGCGCCATGCAGCACCAGCACTGAACCCTTGATGTTTTTCGCATCGTTCACGTTCGGCGTATCGAGCGTGCCATGGAACGACACCGCAGCCTTCACCGGCGCACCGCTACGCGCCAGCTCCAGCGCGCAGCAACCACCGAAGCAGAAACCAAAAGTCGCCAGTTTCGAGGTATCGACCGCCGCCTCGCCCTGCCCTTGCAGTTGTTCGAAGGCTGCCTGCATGCGTTTGCGCAGTAAGGCGCGATCATTCTTCAGCGGCATCATCGCCGCGCCTGCCTCGTCGCCGTTCTGCGGACGAACCGATTGCCCGTACAGATCCGCGATCAGCACCACATAACCCTTGGATGCCACCGATTTGGCAATCTCCTCGGCGCCGACGCTGACGCCCATCCAGTTCGGCGCCATCAACAGACCCGGACGCGGGCCTTTATGGTCGGCATCGAAGGCCAGACGGCTTTCATACGATTGGCCGTCGATCTGATAGGCGACGGATCGAACAGTGATTTGGCTCATGACTGACTCCCAGTAAAAAAGCACCAGAATGAAAAAACCCGCCGAAGCGGGTTTTTATACAACGTGGTTAAACCGACAGTTCAACCAGCAGCTTGTTCAGACGACGCACATAAGCGGCCGGGTCTTTCAAGCTGTCGCCGGCCGCCAGGGCCGCCTGATCGAACAGAATGTGCGACAGGTCGCCGAAGCGCTCGTCGCTCTGCTCGTTGTCGAGCTTCTCGATCAGCGGGTGAGCCGGGTTGAATTCGAAGATCGGCTTCGAATCCGGAACCTTCTGACCGCTGGCTTCCAGGATCTGACGCATTTGCAGGCCCAGGTCCTGCTCGCCGATGGCCAGAATCGCCGGGGAATCGGTCAGGCGATGGGAAACCCGCACTTCAGCAACGGACTCACCCAAAGCGGTCTTGAGACGCTCAACCAGGCCTTCTTTGGACTTGGCGACTTCTTCCGCGGCTTTCTTGTCTTCTTCCGAATCCAGGTTGCCGAGGTCCAGGTCACCGCGTGCCACGTCGACAAAGCTCTTGCCGTCGAAGTCGCTGAGGTAGCTCATCAGCCACTCGTCGATACGGTCGGTCAGCAGCAGCACTTCGATGCCTTTCTTGCGGAAAACTTCCAGGTGCGGGCTGTTTTTGACTTGCGCGTAGGTTTCACCGGTCAGGTAGTAGATCTTGTCCTGACCTTCCTTGGCACGGGCCAGGTAGTCGGCCAGACCTACAACCTGCTCGCCGTCATCGCCCTGAGTGGACGCGAAACGCAGCAGACCGGCAATTTTTTCTTTGTTGGCGAAGTCTTCTGCCGGGCCTTCTTTCATGACCTGACCGAAGTTCTTCCAGAAGCCTTTGTATTGCTCAGGCTCGTTCTTCGCCAGTTTTTCCAGCATGTCCAGAACGCGCTTGGTCAGCGCCGATTTCATGGAGTCGATGATCGGGTCTTTCTGCAGGATTTCCCGCGACACGTTCAGCGACAGGTCGTTGGAGTCGACCACGCCTTTGATGAAGCGCAGGTACAGCGGCAGGAACGACTCAGCCTGATCCATGACGAACACGCGCTGCACGTACAGTTTCAGGCCTTTCGGCGCTTCACGCTGGTACAGATCGAACGGAGCACGGGTCGGCACATAAAGCAGCGAGGTGTACTCGAGCTTGCCCTCGACTTTGTTGTGGCTCCAGCTCAGCGGGTTTTCGAAATCGTGAGCGACGTGCTTGTAGAACTCCTGGTATTCCTCGTCCTTCACTTCAGTGCGAGGGCGAGTCCACAGGGCGCTGGCGCGGTTGACGGTTTCCCACTCAACGGCAGGCTTCTCTTCGCCTTCGGCGGCTGCCACTTCTTTCGGCAACTCGATCGGCAAGGCGATGTGGTCGGAATACTTCTTGATGATGTTGCGCAGGCGCCAGCCATCGGCGAACTCGTCTTCGCCGGATTTCAGGTGCAGAACGATACGGGTGCCGCGATCAGCTTTTTCGACGGTGGCGATTTCAAATTCGCCTTCGCCCTTGGACGACCAGTGCACACCTTCGCTGGCAGCGAGGCCGGCACGGCGGCTGAATACGTCAACTTTATCGGCGACGATGAACGCCGAGTAGAAACCAACACCGAACTGACCGATCAGGTGCGAGTCTTTTTTCTGATCACCAGACAGGTGCTTCATGAAATCGGCGGTACCGGACTTGGCGATGGTGCCCAAGTGAGTGACCGCATCTTCACGGCTCATGCCGATGCCGTTGTCTTCGAGGGTGACGGTTTTAGCGTCCTTGTCGAAGCTCACACGGATTTTCAGCTCAGCGCCGCCTTCCAGCAATTCAGGCTTGGCCAGCGCTTCAAAACGTAATTTATCGACAGCGTCAGAGGCGTTCGAGATCAATTCGCGAAGGAAGATTTCCTTGTTGGAATACAGCGAATGGATCATGAGGTGCAGCAGCTGCTTCACCTCGGTCTGGAAGCCCAGGGTTTCCTTTTGAGTTTCCACACTCATGGTCATCAAACTCCAATCAGATGGCAGTGGCCGCGACCTTGAGGGTCGGCGGCGGGTTGTCCTCAGAGTTGGGGGCTGAGATCAGGATTTCAAGGGCTCTTCGATTTTGAAGTGGGCCCGGGCCGTGGCAATGGGCTCGGCTTCAGTGCTTTGCCAGGCGGTAATCGCCACGTTCGCCACCCGCCGCCCCTGGCGACAAACCTGGCATCGGGCCCAGGTATCGCGAAACTGCCCCGCGCGCAGGTAGTCGAGGGAGAAGTCGATAATCTTCGGCACACCGGGTGAGCCGGTGAAAATCAACAGGTGCAACGCCGCCGAGAGCTCCATGAACCCGGCAATCACCCCGCCATGAATCGCCGGCAGTAAAGGGTTACCAATGTTGTCTTTGTTGGCCGGCAGACGAAACAGCAGCTCATCTCCTACCCGCGAACATTCGACGCCGATCAGCTCGGCGTAAGGAATCAGCTGCAGCAGCGCGGCGTAGTCCCCCTGCGCATGAGCCTGTTGAAGCTGTTCCTTAAACGTGTCGGTCATTTCGTACCTCCGGCAATGGCGCCGCCAAAGTTTTTAGTACCTTTGATGCCCTTGCCCATGCGCATGAAAGTACCCACTACATGAGCGATGGGCTGTTCGGGGTCGTCCTGATAGGCAAAACCACGCGCAAAAATCACATCGGTAGTCACTCGGTAGCATTGGGCGAAGCCGTAAACGTCCTTGTGTGGCTCGGCGGCATGCATGTAGTCGATGCGCAGGTCGAGCGTCGGGCAGACTTCGAACTCAGGCAGCACGCAGAGGGTGGCCATGCCACAGGCGGTATCCATCAGCGAGGTCAACGCACCGCCATGAATCACCCCGGTTTGCGGATTACCGACGATCTGCCGGCTGTACGGGAGAATTACCGTCAGCCCTTCGCCGCTGGCGCTGTGAACGCGCATGCCGAGTACCTGACAATGGCGCAACGCCGACAGGAATCGCGTCGCACGCTCAAAAACGGGGTTTTCGGCCATCTGATAAAACGCTCCTTAGTGTCCGGGCAAAGTAGCAGGCTAAAGGGTAAAAGTTCCATGGCAAAACAAACTTATATATCTGAGTGATTTGAGGAACTTAACCGTGATTGCCGTGCTCGAAAGGCCAGTAGATATTTTCCATCAGGAGAAACACCCCATGCGTAAGACTTTAGCTATTGCCTTGATGTTGACCGCTTCCCTCGGTCTCGCTGCCTGCGATAAAAAATCCGAGGACAAAGCTCAAGATGCCGCCAAACACAGTGAGCAAGCTCAGGAAAAAATGAGCGAAGCTCAGGATAAAGTGAACGAGGCAGCGAAAGAAAACGCCGATGCTGCCAAAGCTCAGGCCGAATCGAACGCAGCAGCGGCAAAAGAAGCCGCGCCGGAAGCACCTAAAAACTAAAAGCGTTTTTTTGTGATAAAAGAAAACCCGCCAAGTGCGGGTTTTCTTTTATCTGCAGCTTTTGTTCGCAACGCAGTCTTAGAGCAAAATTATCCTAAAAGTCGGACTAATCATCAGCAACAACGAACACACTAATCCGACGAACCACACCAGACTTCGCTGCCAGGCCAGATCAGCCCAATAACACAGTAAGTAGATAACGCGCGCGATCACGAAGATGATCGCCAGCGCATCGATCAGCCATCCCGCCGTTTGCGTGGTGTGCGCCATCAACACCCCGACCGCAAACAAAATGAACGCCTCGAAACTGTTCTGGTGGGCCGCCAATGCCCGGGCGCCGAAACCTGTGAGTTGCGCCTGTTGTTGACGCGGTAGGTGATTGTTGTAACCGCCCTGCTCTTTCATCGCCTTGGCCACCGGCATGCGCGCCACGAAAATCAACAAGGCACTGATAAACACACACCAGAACGGAATACTCATCAAGCCGCCTCTTTGTTCAGCTCAGGCAATGGCGCCTCTGTAGGTGTATAGACCATCACGTCAAGAACGTCGGAGTGAAACTCGCGGCGATACAATACCAACACGACACCGGCGCTCATCAACATGAACAACCAGGGGCTGACAAACCACGCCAGCATGCTCATGCCGAAGTAATAGGAACGCAGACCGAAGTTGAACTGGTTGGCCGCCATGGAGATGACACGGGCGGCTCGGGAAGCAAAGGCGTTACGCTCTTGCTCGGACACATGTCGCTCACCGATCATCGGTGCCGAACCCACGAGAATGGCCGCAAAGTTGTACTGACGCATGCACCAGCTGAACGTAAAGAACGCATAGACAAACACCAGCGCCAGGCACAACAACTTGATCTCCGACATGCCTTGGGAAGCCTGTTGCACCATCGGGATATCCGCAAGCAACGACACGGCTCTTTCGGATGCACCCAACACCGTGAGGATACCGGCCAGGATAATCAACGTGCTGGAAGCGAAGAACGAGGCGTTGCGCTCCAGGTTACCGATCACGCTGGCATCGGCGATGCGGTTGTCGCGCAACAGCATGCGGCGCATCCAGTCTTCGCGGTACAGGTGCAGCACACTGGCCAGGCATGCGGTGTCACGGCCCTTCCATGTCGCGTAACGGGTGTAGCCACCCCAGCAGACGACAAACCAGAGCGCGGCGAGGATGTGGATCAGATTGGCGTGGATGAACGACATGCAGTTCCTTGTGATGTGTAGACGATGATGAAACCTGCGGATAGTGCTTCGACGTTAACCCAAGGAAAAAGACACTGCATCACGCGCATAAAAAATGCCCCGTATCGATTGATACGGGGCATTTCCATTTGTAGCTCAAGCCCGCTTGTGGCGGGTCATGAAGCGGCTTAAGCCAGCGCTTCTTCGCGCTTGCCCAGCAGACGGTCGCAAACCACGGCAACCACCAGGGTCATGAACGACGGCACCAGCCACGCCAGGCCCTGCTCGCTCAGAGGCAGGTGAGCCAGTTGAGTCGGCATCCAGTCGGCGAGACCGGCGCCCTTGAGGGCGTCGATCATGCCGAAAATGAACGACACCAGCATCACCGGACCGACGATGCGACCCTGCTCATGCCAGAAGTCCTTGCAGAAGCTCAGAGCCACCAGGGCGATGCACGGCGGGTAGATGGCGGTCAGTACCGGAATCGAGAACGCAATCAGCTTGGTGAGGCCCAGGTTGGACACCAGCAGGGAGAACGCGGCCAGGATGATCACCAGCGTCTTGTAGGACAGTGGCAGCACACGGCTGAAGTATTCGGCACAGGCGCAGGTCAAACCGACCGCAGTCACCAGGCAGGCCAGGGAGATCAGCACCGCGAGGAAACCACTGCCCAGCGAACCGAAGGTGTGCTGCACGTAGGCGTGCAATACCGCCGCGCCGTTGGTGGCACCGGCGGCCACTTCATGGCTGCCCGAGCCGAGACGGAACAGGCTGACGTAAACCAGCGCCAGACCTACACCGGCAATCAGCCCGGCAATGATCGCGTAACGGGTGATCAACACCGGCGATTCCACGCCACGGGAGCGGATCGCATTGACGATGACAATGCCGAATACCAGCGCACCCAGGGTATCCATGGTCAGGTAACCATTGATGAAGCCCTGGGAGAACGGTGCCGCCACATATTCAGGGGTAGCCACGCCAATGTTACCGGCCGGCAACGCGAACGCTGCGATGCCGAGAACGGCCAGGGCGATGATCTTCAGCGGTGCGAGGAACCGTCCTACGGTGTCCAGCAGACGGCCCGGATAGAGCGAGATGAAGAACACCAGCAGGAAGTACACCGAGCTATAGAGAAACAGCGCCAGCGGGCTCTCGCCGGTCAGCGGCGCCAGACCCACTTCGAACGACACGGTCGCGGTGCGTGGTGTCGCGAACAACGGGCCGACAGCGAGGTAGCACGCGGCTGCCAGCAGGCCCCCGGCGATTTTACCGATCGGGCTGCTCAAGGCATCCATTGCACCACCGACCTTGGCCAGGGCGACCACGGTGATCACCGGCAGACCGACTGCGGTGATCAGAAAACCCAGCGCCGCCATCCAGACATTAGGCCCGGACTGCAAACCGACGATAGGCGGGAAGATGATGTTGCCAGCCCCGACGAACAGGGCAAATGTCATGAAGCCCAGTGCCAGGATGTCCTGGCCTTTCAACACTTTCATTAAGGAAATACCACACTACTGAATCGGAATTTAGAGAGGGATTTCCCTTATGGGTGAGGGAAATGCTGTCGATCCGTATAGGACTGACCCGTTTAGCGCGCCGCAGCCTTGTGGGCCGCAAACGCAAAATGGCGGCTAGCCTACCGAATTTGCCCACCAAACGCACTATTACAGGGCGAACTATCCGATACGCGACATTTCAGTGTCGTGTTTACATATCTAATTTTCACAACCGCCCTGTGGCGAGGGAGCTTGTCGGATCGCCGCACCGTCCCGCTCGGCTGCGCAGCAGACGCAAACAGACAAACACAAACTGCCTGATGTAACGCGAGTGCAGGTTTTGGGGTCGCTTCGCAACCCAGCGGGAGCAAGCTCCCTCGCCACAAAAAGCGCTGCGAATATCTCAAACCCCGGAAATGACAAAGGCCACCCGAAGGTGGCCTTTGTTTGGTGGAGCGTCAGTTAAGCGCGAGGCTTACTTGACGGCCCAACCGGTCAGCTCGGCCAGGGCCTTGCCGATGTCTGCCAGCGAACGCACGGTTTTAACGCCTGCGTCTTGCAGAGCAGCGAATTTCTCGTCTGCAGTGCCTTTGCCGCCAGAGATGATTGCACCAGCATGGCCCATGCGCTTGCCCGGAGGAGCAGTCACACCAGCGATGTAGGAAACAACCGGCTTGGTCACGTGTGCCTTGATGTAGGCAGCCGCTTCTTCTTCAGCCGAACCGCCGATCTCGCCGATCATCACGATCGCTTCGGTCTTCGGGTCTTCCTGGAACAGCTTCAGGATGTCGATGAAGTTCGAACCCGGGATCGGGTCACCACCGATGCCGACGCAAGTCGACTGACCGAAACCGGCGTCAGTAGTCTGCTTCACAGCTTCGTAGGTCAGGGTGCCGGAACGGGAAACGATACCGACCTTGCCTGGCAAGTGAATGTGACCTGGCATGATGCCGATCTTGCATTCGCCTGGAGTGATCACGCCTGGGCAGTTAGGACCGATCAGGACTACGCCCAGCTCGTCGCACTTGACCTTGGCATCCAGCATGTCCAGGGTAGGAATGCCTTCAGTGATGCAAACGATCAGCTTGATGCCGCCGAAGGCTGCTTCCAGGATGGAGTCCTTGCAGAAAGGAGCTGGAACGTAGATCACGCTGGCGGTGGCGCCAGTGGCAGCTACAGCGTCTTTCACGGTGTTGAACACTGGCAGGCCCAGGTGCTCGGTGCCGCCTTTGCCTGGAGTTACGCCGCCAACCATCTTGGTGCCGTACTCGATGGCTTGCTGGGTGTGGAAACTACCTTGCGAACCGGTAATACCCTGGCAGATAACTTTGGTGTCTTTATTGATCAGGACGCTCATTATTTGCCCTCCGCAGCTTTGACAACTTGTTGAGCAGCGTCGGTCAGGCTGGTAGCAGCGATGATGTTCAAACCGCTTTCTGCCAGTACTTTAGCGCCCAGCTCAGCGTTGTTGCCTTCAAGGCGAACAACAACCGGGATTTTCACGCCGACTTCTTTCACAGCGCCGATGATGCCTTCGGCAATCATGTCGCAACGAACGATGCCGCCGAAGATGTTGACCAGTACTGCAGCGACGTTAGTGTCGGACAGGATGATCTTGAACGCTTCGGTTACGCGTTCTTTGGTAGCACCGCCGCCCACGTCGAGGAAGTTGGCTGGTTTGCCGCCATGCAGGTTAACGATGTCCATGGTACCCATGGCCAGGCCAGCACCGTTGACCATGCAACCGATGTTGCCTTCCAGTGCTACGTAGTTCAGTTCGAACTTGGCAGCGTGCGCTTCGCGCGGATCGTCTTGCGACGGATCGTGGAAAGTCTTCAGCTTAGGCTGACGGTACATGGCGTTGGCGTCGATGTTGATCTTGGCATCGAGGCAGTGCAGATCGCCGTCAGCCTTGATCACCAGCGGGTTCACTTCCAGCAGAGCCAGGTCGTGATCCTTGAACAGCTTGGCCAGACCTACGAAGATCTTGGCGAACTGAGCAACTTGCTTGCCTTCCAGACCCAGCTGGAATGCCAGCTCGCGACCCTGGAATGGCTGAGCGCCAACCAGTGGATCGATAGTGGCTTTCAGAATTTTTTCTGGAGTGTCGTGAGCAATTTTCTCGATGTCCACGCCACCTTCGGTGGAAGCCATGAACACGATGCGACGGCTCGAACGGTCAACGACAGCGCCCAGGTACAGCTCTTTAGCGATATCAGTGCACGATTCAACCAGGATTTTGGTGACTGGCTGACCATTGGCGTCAGTCTGGTAAGTCACCAGACGCTTGCCCAGCCACTGCTGTGCGAATGCTTTAGCGTCTTCTTTGCTGCGAACCAGCTTTACGCCGCCCGCTTTACCGCGACCACCGGCGTGAACCTGGGCTTTGACAACCCATTCGCTGCCGCCGATTTTGTCGCAAGCTTCTGCTGCTGCTTCCGGGGTGTCTACCGCGTAACCGGTGGATACTGGCAGGCCGTACTCAGCGAACAGCTGCTTACCCTGATACTCGTGAAGATTCATGCTTATTACCGTCTTCGTTAGGTACTGCGCATTCGGTGCTGCACTCATTCAAGTGCCGCACCACCTGTGACTGCTGCTTGCGTAACCTTGCCGGGTACCCGGTGCAGCTACGCAAGACTGCGTCCAGCGGACATTCCGCGGTGAGTCTTGCTCGCAAGGCTCACGACGGGCCGTACCGCCGTGGTTTCTTATTATCCGCTTAGCGTTTCTTGCGGTTGGCGATGTGGATGGCGCCGCCATTCACTGCCAACGCTGCTTCGTGCAAGGCTTCAGACAGGGTCGGATGGGAGAAAACCATCATGCCCAGGTCTTCAGCGCTGGTGCCGAATTCCATGCCGATCGCGCCCTGCTGAACCAGTTCTGCGGCGCTCGGGCCAATCACGTGGACGCCCAATACGCGGTCAGTCTTGGCATCAGCGATGACCTTGACGAAACCACCGGTATCGTTGGCGGCCATGGCACGGCCAGAGGCTGCGAACGGGAAGGTGCCGACGTTAACTTCTACGCCTTCAGCTTTCAAGGCCTGCTCGGTTTTACCGACCCACGCGATTTCCGGGTGAGTATAAATAACCGAAGGGATCAGGTCATAGTTCATCTGGGCTTTATGGCCCTTGATGCGCTCGACAACCATGATGCCCTCTTCCGAGGCTTTGTGAGCCAGCATCATGCCGCGAACCACGTCACCGATGGCGTAAACGCCCGGTACGGTGGTGGCGCAGTGATCGTCAACGTGCACGAAACCGCGCTCGTCCAGGGTCACGCCGCAATCGGCAGCCAGCAGATCAGTGGTCACCGGACGGCGACCAACGGCTACGATCAGCTTGTCGAAAGTGATGTTCTGTTCGCCGTTGGCATCGGTGTAGTTCACAACGACTTCGTCGCCGTTCACTTTGGAACCGGTCACGCGAGCGCCCAGCTTGATGTCCAGACCCTGTTTGGTCAGGGTTTTCAGCGCTTCCTTGGAAACAGCGGTGTCCGCTGCCATCAGGAAGGTATCCAGTGCTTCGAGAACGGTGACTTCAGCGCCCAGACGGGACCATACCGAACCCAGTTCCAGACCGATAACACCAGCGCCGATTACACCCAGGCGTTTTGGTACGGATTGGAATTCCAGAGCGCCAGTCGAATCGACGATCACATTCTGGTCGACCGGAGCCGGTGGAATGTCGATCGGACGCGAGCCCGGAGCCAGGATGACGTTTTCGGCTTCGATGACTTCAACCGAACCGTCAGGCTTGGTGACTTCGACTTTCTTGCCAGCCAGCAGTTTGCCGTGGCCCTGGATCGAAGTGACGCCGTTAGCCTTGAACAGCGTTGCAACGCCGGAGGTCAGGCCTTTGACGATGTTGGCTTTACGGCCGACCATTGCTGGCACGTCCATGGTCACGCCAGCGTGGTTGATACCGTGGATCGCGAAGCCGTCTTGCGCTTCGTGAAACTTCCAGGAGCTGTCCAGCAGCGCCTTGGATGGAATGCAGCCGACGTTCAGGCAAGTACCGCCGAGGGCCAGTTTGCCTTCCTTGTCGGTGTATTTCTCGATGCAGGCAGTGGTGAGGCCCAGTTGCGCTGCTTTAATGGCAGCCACGTAGCCGCCAGGACCCGCGCCAATCACTACCACGTCGAATTTCTGAGTCATGTGTCATTCCTTCTCGAATCAAACCGGACGGCCCCTTTTGAGGACCGTCGTGGGACGAAGCTGGTCATTACAGAAGGGCCGTCCATCATTGAACGGCCCGTGCAACGAAATCAGATATCCAGCAGCAAACGAGCCGGGTCTTCCAGCAGGTTCTTGATGGTCACCAGGAAGGTCACAGCTTCTTTGCCATCGATCAGACGGTGATCGTAGGACAGCGCCAGGTACATCATCGGACGGATAACTACCTGACCGTTGATCGCCATAGGACGCTGGATGATGTTGTGCATACCCAGAATCGCAGCCTGCGGCGGGTTGACGATCGGAGTCGACATCATCGAACCGAAAGTACCGCCGTTGGTGATGGTGAACGTGCCGCCGGTCATTTCTTCCATCGACAGTTTGCCGTCACGGGCTTTCTTGCCGAAGGTAGCGATGCCGCCTTCGATTTCAGCCAGGCTCATCAGTTCGGCGTTACGCAGAACCGGTACAACCAGACCGCGGTCGCTGGAAACAGCCACACCAACGTCGGCGTAGCCGTGGTAAACGATGTCGGCACCGTCGATCGACGCGTTGACAGCCGGGAAGCGTTTCAGCGCTTCGGTAGCCGCTTTCACGAAGAACGACATGAAGCCCAGGCGTACGCCGTTGTGGGACTTCTCGAACAGGTCCTTGTACTTCGAACGCAGGGCCATGACTTCGGTCATGTCGACTTCGTTGAAAGTGGTCAGCATGGCCATGTTCGATTGAGCTTCAACCAGACGCTCGGCAACCTTGGCACGCAGACGGGTCATCGGAACGCGTTTTTCTACGCGGTCGCCAGCAGCGAATACCGGAGCCGAAGCAGCCGGTGCAGCAGCCTTGGCAGGTGCAGCAGCCGGAGCGGCTTTCTTGGCGGCAACAGCTGCTACCACGTCTTCCTTGGTCACACGACCGCCTTTGCCAGTACCGGCAACGGAAGCGATGTTGATGCCGTTTTCTTCAGCCAGCTTGCGAGCAGCCGGTGCAGCAACAGGATCGTCTTCGCCCGCTTCGGCAGGAGCAGCGGCAGCAGCGGCAGGTGCAGCAGCGGCTGGAGCGGCGGCAGCACCGCCCTCACCAATGGAGCCCAGAACTTCGTCGGACAGAACGGTGTCGCCTTCGTTCTTGACGATCGCGCCCAGCACGCCATCAGCAGTGGCCAGAACTTCCAGTACGACTTTGTCGGTTTCGATGTCGACGATCAGTTCGTCACGCTTGACGGCGTCGCCCGGTTTTTTGTGCCAGGTGGCAACGGTGCCATCGGCAACCGATTCCGGGAAAGTGGGGGCTTTGATTTCGATAGCCATTATCTGTGGGTCCTTAAATTCGGTTTCAGGTGCGCGAAGGCGTTAAACAGTGAAAGCATCTTGCAGCAGTTGTTCCTGCTGCTCGGCGTGCATCGAAGCGTAACCGCAAGCAGGTGCGGCAGACGCCTCACGACCAGCGTATTCCAGGACCAGGCCTTGTTTATGGTTGGTCAGGCTGCGACGCATGTGATGCTGGCTGCTGTACCAGGCGCCCTGGTTCATCGGCTCTTCCTGGCACCAAACCACGTTTTCGAGGTTGGTGTAAGGGGCGAGCGCCTCCATCAGGTCGTCCTCAGGGAACGGATACAGCTGCTCGATACGCACGATGGCGATGTCTTCACGACCTTCGGCACGGCGTTTTTCCAGCAGGTCATAGTAGACCTTGCCGCTGCACAGGATCATGCGAGTGACCTTTTTCGGGTCAAGCGCATCGATTTCCGGGATCACGGTCTGGAACGAACCTTCGGCCAGATCTTCCAGGGTCGAGATGGCCAGCTTGTGACGCAGCAACGACTTCGGAGTCAGGACTACCAATGGTTTGCGCAGCGGGCGAATCACCTGACGACGCAGCAAGTGGTAGATCTGGGCCGGCGTAGTCGGCACGGCTACCTGAATGTTGTGCTCGGCGCACAGCTGCAGGTAACGCTCCAGACGAGCCGAAGAGTGCTCCGGACCCTGACCTTCATAACCGTGCGGCAACAGCATGGTCAGACCGCAGAGACGGCCCCACTTGTGTTCGCCACTGGTGATGAACTGGTCGATAACCACCTGGGCACCGTTGGCGAAGTCGCCGAACTGGGCTTCCCAGATAACCAGAGCGTTTGGCTCGGTGGTCGAATAACCGTATTCGAACGCCAGAACCGCTTCTTCGGACAGGAACGAATCGTACAGGTCGAAACGTGGCTGACCCTTGTACAGGTTTTGCAGCGGGATATAGGTACCCGCGTCTTTCTGGTTGTGCAAGACAGCGTGACGGTGCGAGAACGTACCGCGACCGATGTCCTGACCCGTCATGCGAATCGGGTGACCTTCGAACGCCAGGGTCGCGTACGCCATGGTTTCGGCGTAACCCCAGTTGATCGGCAGGCCGCCGGCTTGCATCTTCTGACGGTCTTCGTAGATTTTCGAGACCTGGCGCTGAACCACGAAGCCTTCCGGAATCTCCAGCAGCTTGGCGGACAGTTCCTGCAAGGTTTTCAGATCGAAGCGAGTATCGTGACGCGCGGTCCAGGCGTGGCCCAGATACGGACGCCAGTCCACGAACAACTCTTTGTTCGGCTCTTTGACCAGGCTTTTTACTACGTGCAGACCGTTGTCCAGCGCGTTGCGGTATTCGTCGACTTTCGCCTGAACACGCTCAGCGTCCAGCACCCCACTCTGGGTCAGACGATCGGCATACAGCTCACGGGTGGTGCGCTGCTTGGTGATCTGCTGATACATCAGAGGCTGGGTACCGCTTGGCTCGTCAGCCTCGTTGTGGCCGCGACGACGGTAGCAGACCAGATCGATCACCACGTCACGCTTGAACTGCATGCGGTAGTCGATGGCCAACTGGGTCACGAACAACACGGCTTCCGGATCATCACCATTCACATGGAGGATCGGCGCCTGGATCATCTTCGCAACGTCGGTCGCGTACTCGGTGGAGCGCGAGTCCAGCGGGTTGCTGATGGTGAAGCCGACCTGGTTGTTGATCACGATGTGCACGGTGCCGCCGGTCTTGAAACCGCGGGTCTGCGACATCTGGAAGGTTTCCATGACCACGCCTTGACCGGCGAATGCCGCGTCACCGTGGATGGAGATCGGCAGAACCTTTTCACCGGTAGGATCGTTACGACGATCCTGACGGGCACGGACCGAACCCTCGACCACTGGAGAAACGATTTCCAGGTGAGACGGGTTGAAAGCCATGGCCAGGTGAACTTCACCGCCGGTGGTCATGACGTTGGACGAGAAGCCCTGGTGATATTTAACGTCACCGGAACCCAGCTCGACCTTCTTCTTGCCTTCGAACTCGTCGAACAACTCGCGCGGGTTCTTGCCAAAGGTGTTGACCAGCACGTTCAGACGACCACGGTGGGCCATGCCGATGACGATTTCCTTGGTGCCGTAGGAGCCGGAACGCTGGATCAGTTCATCGAGCATCGGAATCAGGCTCTCGCCGCCTTCCAGACCGAAACGCTTGGTACCCGGATACTTGGTCCCAAGGTATTTTTCAAGACCTTCGCCGGCAGTGACGCGCTCGAGCAGGTGACTCTTGATGTCGGCGGAGTACGTCGGACGGCCGCGCACGCTTTCCAGACGCTGCTGGAACCACTGGCGCTGCTCGGAATCGGTGATGTGCGTAAATTCAGCGCCGATGGTGCGGCAATATGTCTGCTGCAACGCTTCGTGAATTTCGCGTAGGCTCGCCTCCTCTTTGCCGATGAACAGGTCGCCGGCACGGAAGGTCGTATCAAGATCGGCATTGGTCAAGCCGTAATGATTGATTGACAGGTCTGCAGGTGCAGGACGCTGCCACAGCCCCAGCGGGTCAAGCTGGGCTGCCTGGTGGCCACGCATACGGTAGGCCTGGATCAATCGCAGCACTTCAACTTGCTTCTTCTCGTGCTCACTGCTCACGCTGCCGGCGGAAACCGGTTGGGCGCGGCGCTGGTTCTTTGCCAGCAAGACGAAATGATCGCGAATTGTGGAGTGCGAAACATCGGTGGCAGTGTTGCCATCAGCAGGCAACTTCTGGAAGTAGGTGCGCCACTCTTCTGGCACAGCGTTAGGGTCGTGCAGGTAGAGCTCGTAGAGCTCTTCCACATAGGCAGCGTTACTACCGGAAAGGTAGGCGCTGTTCCACATGCGCTGCATCACGCTTTCTTGCATGCTTGGTCACCCTCGGTTAGGGGAACACCACCGGCGTCGACACCGAGCAAACTTGCAGAAGTCCGAATGCAGCGACTAAAACAAGCCACTTAGGATCACGCTGATAGTCCGGGTACCAGCCCGGATGCCCCTGCTTGTCTCATTTCTTCAAAATAAGAGCCGCAGCCTTATGGGCTGCTGCTCAGGTTAAAACTACGGCGCCGGTTGAAGCCTGCGCCGTAGCATCTACGGGTACAGCGGTTCTACGGGTACAGCAGCTGAATCACACGCCGCTTTGCAGCAGCATGTTACGGATGTGACCAATGGCCTTAGTCGGGTTCAGGCCTTTCGGACAAACGTTGACGCAGTTCATGATGCCCCGGCAGCGGAATACGCTGAACGGGTCATCCAGCGAAGCCAGACGCTCGGACGTCTTGGTGTCGCGGCTGTCTGCCAGGAAGCGGTACGCTTGCAGCAGGGCAGCCGGGCCCAGGAACTTGTCCGGGTTCCACCAGAAGGACGGGCACGAAGTCGAGCAGCAAGCGCACAGGATGCACTCGTACAGACCGTCGAGTTTTTCACGCTCTTCAGGGGACTGCAGACGCTCGATGGCCGGAGCCGGCGTGTCGTTCTGCAGGTATGGCTTAACCTTTTCGTATTGCTTGTAGAAGATGCTCATATCGACGACCAAGTCACGGATAACCGGCAAACCTGGCAGAGGACGAACGATCAGCTTGTTACCTTTTACGACGGCAGACAGCGGCGTGATGCACGCCAGACCGTTTTTGCCGTTGATGTTCATGCCGTCGGAACCGCAAACACCTTCACGGCAAGAGCGACGATAGGAGAAACCCTCGTCCTGCTCTTTGATCAGGGCCAGCACGTCCAGCACCATCAGGTCTTTACCACCGGTATCAACCTGGAATTCCTGCATGAACGGCGCAGCGTCCTGATCAGGGTTGTAACGATAAACACTGACTTGCAACATGGCGGCCACCCTTAATAAGTCCGAATCTTAGGTTCAAAAGTCGGAACAGTCTTCGGCGAGAAGTTCACTGCACGCTTGGCAACGCGCTTCTCACCCGGGAAGTACAGGGTGTGGCACAGCCAGTTTTCGTCGTCACGGTCTTCAAAGTCTTCACGGGCGTGAGCACCGCGGGACTCTTTACGTACTTCTGCAGCGATGGCGGTAGCTTCGGCCACTTCCAGCAGGTTCTGCAGCTCCAGCGCTTCGATACGCGCGGTGTTGAACGCCTGGCTCTTGTCGTTGATCTTGACGTTGGCGATACGGCCACGCAGATCAGCCAGTTGAGCAATACCCTTCTGCATGTATTCGCCAGTACGGAATACACCGAAGTAGTTCTGCATGCAGCTTTGCAGCTCGCGACGCAGGGTTGCCACGTCTTCACCATCGGTACGCTCGTTCAGAGCGGACAGACGCGACAGGGCCGCATTGATGTCGGCGTCGGTGGCGTCGTCGTATTCGATACCGTCGGTCAGCGCTTTTTCCAGGTGCAGACCGGCCGCACGACCGAAAACCACCAGGTCGAGCAACGAGTTGCCGCCCAGACGGTTGGCACCGTGAACCGATACGCAAGCCACTTCACCAACCGCGAACAGGCCAGGAATAATGGTGTCCTTGCCTTCGGCGTCCTGAGTGATCGCCTGGCCATGAATGTTGGTGGCAACGCCGCCCATCATATAGTGGCAAGTCGGAACAACCGGAACCGGAGCGACGACCGGATCAACGTGCGCGAAAGTCTTGGACAGTTCGCAGATGCCTGGCAGACGGCTGTGCAGCACTTCCTCGCCCAGGTGGTCGAGCTTGAGCATTACGTGGTCGCCATTCGGACCGCAACCGTTGCCGGCGATGATTTCCTTAACCATCGAACGGGCAACCACGTCACGACCGGCAAGGTCTTTAGCGTTCGGAGCATAACGCTCCATGAAACGCTCGCCGTGCTTGTTGATCAGGTAACCACCTTCACCACGGCAACCTTCGGTTACCAGTACACCGGCGCCGGCGATGCCGGTCGGGTGGAACTGCCACATTTCGATGTCTTGTACCGGTACGCCGGCACGCAGCGCCATGCCAACGCCGTCACCGGTGTTGATCAGGGCGTTGGTGGTCGAAGCGTAGATACGACCTGCACCGCCGGTGGCCAGTACGGTGGCCTTGGCACGGATGTAGGTGGTTTCACCGGTTTCGATGCAGATCGCGATCACACCGACGAACTCGCCTTGACCGTTCTTTACCAGATCGACAGCGTAGTATTCGTTCAGGAACGTGGTGCCGGCTTTCAGGTTGCCCTGATAAAGGGTGTGCAGCAGCGCGTGACCGGTACGGTCGGACGCCGCGCAGGTACGCGCAGCCTGGCCGCCCTTGCCGTAGTCCTTGGACTGACCGCCGAACGGACGCTGGTAGATGCGACCGGTTTCGGTACGGGAGAACGGCAGGCCCATGTGGTCCAGTTCGAAAACTGCTGCCGGACCTTCCTGACACATGTATTCGATAGCGTCCTGGTCACCGATGTAGTCGGAACCCTTGACGGTATCGTACATGTGCCAGCGCCAGTCATCGTTCGGATCCGCAGACGCAATGGCGCAAGTGATGCCGCCCTGGGCCGATACGGTGTGCGAACGAGTCGGGAAAACCTTGGTGATCACGGCAGTCTTGTGACCGCCTTGTGCCAGTTGCAGCGCTGCGCGCATGCCAGCACCGCCGCCACCAATAATGATGGCGTCGAAAGAAATCGTTGGAATGTTAGCCATGGATCAGATACCCCAGAGAATCTGCACACCCCAGACGAAGTAAGCGAACATCGCAACGCCGCATACCGCCTGGAAAAGGAAACGTACTGCAGTCGCGGACTTGCCCAGCGCCATCGGCGTCAGGTAGTCGGTCGCGATGGTCCACATGCCGACCCAGGCGTGAGCGCCCAGGGCCACAAGGGCCAGCAGACTGAAGATACGCATCCCGTTGTGGGCGAACAGGCCATGCCATTGGGCGTAGCCAATGCCAGGATTCGCAGCGAGGTATCCGATCAGGAAAATGAAATAAGCCGCGAGAACAACCGCAGACACACGTTGCGCCATCCAGTCATAGAGGCCCGAACGCGAAAGGTTCGTAACGCTGGTTACCATATCCAAACTCCTGCCAGAACGATCAACACCACGGAAACGGCGATGATAATTTTCGAGCCCAGGCGGCCGCCTTCCAGCGTCTCACCGATGCCCATGTCCATGATCAAGTGGCGCACACCGGCTACCAGGTGATACAGAAGAGCGGACAGGAGGCCCCATGCTACGAACTTGGCCAGCGGGCTGGTCAAGCATGCCTTCACCTCGGCAAAACCTTCCTCGGAACCCAGAGACTTGCCCAATGCATAAAGCATGAAGCCAAGGCCCAGGAAGAGGATGATGCCGGAAACACGGTGAAGAAACGACGTAACGCCGGTGATGGGGAGTTTGATGGTCCTTAGGTCTAGGTTTACAGGTCGTTGGCTTTTCACGGCTTTTTTTTCACACTGAAGAGCCCCTAACAATCAGGGCAAAGTTGTTGGGGAGTGCACTGGTCAGGTAACCACCACCCAGGGATGCGACCCCCAATAAAGCAGGCCCAAAAGCCCCTGGCGGTCGGTGGCCGAGTATAGACAGTTAGGCTACTAATGACAACGCGTTCACCTTCCCCTAATAGCGGATTGCACAAGTGACATAAAAGGCGTAAACGGCAGACAATTTCGAGAAAAAAGTGCGGTTAAAGCCTTCTGGAGCAAGACTTTAGGCAAATTGACATTCGAATTTATCTCACTATAGTGGTGCGGGCCCTGCGTGGGGGGTCTGTCTGATGATTTCAAGCATAAATAGGAGGCCACATGGCTGACAAAAAAGCGCAGTTGATCATCGAGGGCGCAGCCCCCGTCGAGCTGCCCATTTTAACCGGCACCGTTGGTCCCGATGTTATCGACGTTCGGGGCCTGACGGCCACGGGCCGTTTCACCTTTGACCCTGGTTTCATGTCGACCGCCTCTTGCGAGTCGAAGATCACCTACATCGACGGCGACAACGGTATTCTGCTGCACCGCGGCTACCCGATCGAACAGCTGGCTGAAAAGTCGGACTACCTGGAAACCTGCTACCTGCTGCTCAACGGCGAGCTGCCGACTGCAGAACAGAAGGCCCAGTTCGTCGGCACCGTGAAGAACCACACCATGGTCCACGAGCAGTTGAAGACCTTCTTCAACGGCTTCCGTCGCGACGCCCACCCGATGGCCGTCATGTGCGGTGTAGTTGGCGCCCTCTCGGCGTTCTACCACGACTCCCTCGACATCAATAACCCGCAGCATCGCGAAATTTCCGCGATCCGCCTGGTTGCCAAGATGCCGACCCTGGCTGCAATGGTTTACAAGTACTCCATGGGCCAACCCATGATGTACCCGCGCAACGACCTGTCGTACGCGGAAAACTTCCTGCACATGATGTTCAACACCCCGTGCGAGATCAAACCGATCAGCCCGGTACTCGCCAAGGCCATGGACCGGATCTTCATCCTCCATGCCGACCACGAACAGAACGCATCGACCTCCACCGTACGTCTGGCAGGTTCCTCGGGTGCCAACCCGTTCGCCTGTATCGCCGCCGGTATCGCTGCACTGTGGGGCCCTGCCCACGGCGGTGCGAACGAAGCCGTGTTGACCATGCTCGATGAAATTGGCGATGTCTCGAACATCGACAAGTACATCGCCAAGGCCAAAGACAAGAACGATCCGTTCAAACTGATGGGCTTCGGTCACCGGGTTTACAAAAACCGCGACCCACGCGCTACCGTCATGAAGCAGACCTGCGACGAAGTATTGAAGGAACTGGGCATCACCAACGATCCGCAACTCGAACTGGCCATGCGCCTGGAAGAGATCGCCCTGACCGACCCGTACTTCATCGAACGCTCGCTGTACCCGAACGTCGACTTCTACTCGGGGATCATCCTCAAGGCGATCGGCATTCCAACCAGTATGTTCACCGTGATCTTCGCCCTGGCGCGGACTGTCGGCTGGATCTCCCACTGGAAAGAAATGCTCTCCAGCCCGTACAAGATCGGCCGTCCGCGCCAGCTGTACACCGGCTACGAGTCGCGTGACATCACCCCGCTTGAAGACCGCAAATAAGACCTGTCTTGCGATAACGTCTTAAGTTGCACCGAGAACGGCCTCTATGTAGATAGAGGCCGTTTTTGTTTGTGCTCTTTGGTTGTGTATATATCCGTTTCTTCGGTAACGGCGGCTCGGACTCCGGGAAAAGAGCAGACAGATCAAAAGCCAAAGCAACGGCAAGATCAAAAGATCGCAGCTTTCGGCAGTTCCTACGGGAGGAATATATCCCCACGTCCGATCAGGCCGGCCGGTCGGCCGCCTCGCTTTGGCTTTTGCATATAGCCTTCGCGGGCAAGCCTCACCCCTACAAAGGGCGATAACCGCCCATAAAAGCCCAATAAAAATGCCCCGATCTCTCGACCGGGGCATTCGTGTCAGCGCAGCTTATATATAAGAAGCCTTAGTGCGAAACCGCCCCACTCGCCCCCAACCCCGTCTGCGAACGGACAAACTGCGGGAAGAACAGCGCCCGCTCATTGTCAGCCGCAGCAGATTTGTCAGTGATCGAGAAGAACCAGATCCCGATAAAGGCAATGATCATCGAGAACAGCGCAGGGTATTCATACGGGAAGATCGCCTTCTCGTGACCCATGATCTGCACCCAGATGGTTGGCCCCAGCACCATCAAGCCAACAGCACTGACCAGCCCCAACCAACCGCCGATCATCGCACCGCGAGTCGTCAGTTTCTTCCAGTACATGGAAAGCAGCAGCACCGGGAAGTTACAGCTCGCCGCGATGGAGAACGCCAGGCCCACCATGAACGCGATGTTCTGCTTCTCGAACAGAATGCCCAGGCCGATCGCCAGCACCGCCAGGGCGATGGTGGTGATTTTCGAGACGCGGATTTCGTCCTTCTCGTTGGCCTTGCCCTTCTTGATCACGCTGGCATACAGGTCATGGGACACTGCCGAGGCACCGGCCAGGGTCAGGCCGGCCACCACCGCCAGAATGGTCGCGAACGCCACCGCCGAGATGAAGCCCAGGAACACACTGCCACCCACCGCGTTGGCCAAATGCACCGCCGCCATGTTGTTGCCGCCCAACAGCGCGCCTGCCGCATCTTTAAAGGCCGGGTTGGTGCTGACCAGCAGGATCGCGCCGAAGCCGATGATAAAGGTCAGGATGTAGAAGTAACCAATGAAGCCGGTCGCATACAGCACGCTTTTACGCGCTTCTTTCGCGTCACTCACGGTGAAGAAGCGCATCAGGATGTGCGGCAGGCCAGCGGTACCGAACATCAGTGCCAGGCCGAGGGAGAACGCCGAGATCGGGTCTTTCACCAGGCCGCCCGGGCTCATGATTGCTTCACCTTTGGCGTGAACCTTGATCGCCTCGGAGAACAGCGTGTTGAAGTCGAAGTTGACGTGTTTCATCACCATCAGCGCCATGAACGAGGCACCGGACAGCAACAGCACTGCCTTGATGATCTGCACCCAAGTGGTCGCCAGCATGCCGCCGAACAGCACGTACAGGCACATCAGGATACCGACCAGGATCACCGCAACGTGGTAGTCCAGGCCGAACAGCAGCTGAATCAGCTTGCCGGCACCGACCATTTGCGCGATCAGGTAGAACGCCACCACCACCAGCGAACCGCACGCCGACAGCGAGCGAATCTGGGTTTGCCCCAGGCGATAGGACGCCACGTCGGCAAAGGTGTACTTGCCCAGGTTACGCAGGCGTTCGGCGATCAGGAACAGAATGATCGGCCAGCCCACCAGGAAGCCGATCGAGTAGATCAGGCCGTCGTAGCCAGAGGTGAACACCAGGGCGGAGATACCCAGGAAGGACGCCGCGGACATGTAGTCACCGGCAATCGCCAGACCGTTCTGGAAACCGGTGATCTTGCCACCCGCCGCATAGTAGTCGGCGGCCGATTTGTTGCGCTTGGACGCCCAATAGGTGATGCACAAGGTTGCCCCGACGAATACCACGAACATCATGATCGCGGATACGTTGAGCGGTTGTTTCTGCACTGCACCTGTCAGGGCCTCAGCCGCCCAGGCGCCCGGTGCAAAGGCTGCGATGCTCAAGAGAGCGATTAGACGCCGGATCATTGCTGAGCCTCCTTGAGAATCGCATTGTTCAAGTCGTCGAATTCGCCGTTGGCGCGTCGTACGTAGATGCCAGTCAGGACAAAGGCCGAAACAATCAGCCCGACACCGATCGGAATGCCCCAGGTAATCGAAGACTCGGGGCTGATTTTTGCGCCCAGAATATGCGGCCCGTAAGCAATCAAAAGGATGAATCCTGAGTACAGCCCAAGCATGATCGCTGAAAGAATCCAGGCGAATCGTTCTCTCTTGCTAACCAGCTCCTTGAAGCGCGGGCTGTTTTGAATCGAGAGGTAAATGCTGTCGTTCATTGTTTTTATCCTCGCAGCACAGATTTAAGTTGGAACGTTATCCACTCTATGCGGCTGCCGGGGAGGTTCCAGACGACCTTAGTATTAGAACGACATGACGGCTTCTCCCCCGCCGAATTCCCACAGAAAGCAAAAAGCCCCTTGGCATTTAAGCCAAGGGGCTTTGAGAGGTGCTGACCAGACGCTTCAGCTCAAATCATTTGGTCCATTCGGCAACGCGATCCGGGTGTTTAGCCACCCAGTCTTTCGCTGCCGCTTCAGGCTTGGCACCGTCCTGAATCGCCAACATGACCTGGCCGATTTCGTCCTTCGACGCCCACTGGAAGTTCTTCAGGAACTTCGCGACTTCAGGCGCTTTGGTTGCCAGTTCTTTGCTGCCGATGCTGTTCACGGTTTCAGCTGCGCCGTAAACGCCTTTCGGGTCTTCCAGGAAGCGCAGTTTCCACTTGGCGAACATCCAGTGCGGCACCCAACCGGTGACGGCAATGGATTCGTTTTTCTTCTCGGCACGGGTCAGCTCGGCAATCATGCCGGCGCCGGAACTGGCCTTGAGGGTGTAATTGTCCAGACCGTAATCCTTGATGGCCTGATCGGTCTTGAGCATCACGCCTGAACCGGCGTCGATGCCGACGATACGGCCCTTGAAGCTGTCGTCGGTTTTCAGGTCCGCAATCGACTTGGCCTTGACGTACTCCGGCACGATCAGACCGATTTTCGCATCCTTGAAGTTCGGGCCGTAGTCGACGACCTGATCCTTGTTCTTCGCCCAGTATTCGCCGTGAGTCACAGGCAGCCACGCCGACAGCATGGCGTCGAGTTTGCCGGTGGCCACACCTTGCCACATGATCCCGGTGGCAACCGCTTGCAGTTTCACGTCATAACCGAGTTTCTGTTTGATCACTTCAGCAGCCACGTTGGTCGTGGCGACGCTGTCCGACCAGCCGTCCACATAACCGATCGTTACTGCCTTGCCTTCAGCGCTGGCTACGGTAGAACTGATTGCCAGCACCAAAGCGGCACCTGCGCCCAAGAGTCGTCGCATCTTCATCGTTACTTCCCCGAAAGTGCTGCACTCGACGGATGCCGAGTCGCTCAACGTATTTTTATGGTGCACAGCGCCCCCATCACGCCGACCGCAAACTCGCTCGATTATCAGTGGAGTACTGACGTGTCGATCATCAACCTGACGCCAACAGTGACCTGCTCTGCCAGCGACCTCAAGGCATCGAGAAACGACATCAGAAGGCCATTAATCGCGACCGCTAAAAATGCATAGGCCATCCCGCCTGAACTTTGCATGTCAAAACCAAGCAGCCCACCAAGCGTAGGCCAAATGCAGGTAACATGCCCGGCTTTGCTCCCAGACGGCCTGAACATGCCCGCGACATCACGCTTTCCTTTTTTGGCTTATCTTTTCGCTTGCCTGCTGGGGCTGTTTGCCCTCGGCGGCTTCTGGTACGGCCTCGGCAAACCGGTGATCCTGCCGGACGTGGTCAGCGCAACGCACAAGCTGCAATGCGCCTCCTACACCCCGTTCGACAAGGACCAATCGCCATTCGACGTGCCGTTCAAACTGCGCCCCGAGCGCATGGACGCCGACCTCGCGCTGCTGGCGACCCGTTTCGAATGCATCCGCACCTATTCCATGACCGGCCTCCAGGATCTGCCCGACCTGGCGCGCAAGCACGGCTTGAAGCTGATGATCGGCGCCTGGGTCAACAGCAACCCGGTGGACACCGCCAAGGAAGTCGACCTGCTGATCGCCTCGGCCAATGCCAACCCGGATGTGGTGACCTCGGTCATCGTCGGCAACGAAGCCCTGCTGCGCAAGGAAGTCACCGGCGCGCAACTGGCAACGCTGATCAATAAAGTCAAAAGCCGGATCAAGCAACCAGTGACCTACGCCGACGTCTGGGAGTTCTGGCTCAAACACCCGGAAGTCGCCCCGGCAGTGGATTTCCTGACCATCCATTTATTGCCGTACTGGGAAGACGATCCGTCGAACATCGATGCTGCGCTGCAACATGTGGCAGAAGTGCGCCAGGTGTTCGGCAACAAGTTCGCGCCCAAGGACGTGATGATTGGCGAAACCGGCTGGCCGAGCGAAGGTCGTCAGCGCGAAACGGCGCTGCCGAGCCGGGTCAATGAAGCCAAGTTCATCCGCAGCTTTGTGATCATGGCCGAGCAGCAAGGCTGGCATTACAACCTGATCGAGGCGTTCGACCAGCCCTGGAAACGCGCCAGCGAAGGTGCGGTGGGCGGTTATTGGGGACTGTTCGATGCCGATCGCCAGGACAAGGGCGTGCTCGCCGGGCCGGTCTCGAACGTGCCGTACTGGTCGCAATGGCTGGCGGTGGGTGGCCTGATCTTCATCGGCACGCTGATCCTCGGCGGTCGGGTTCGCAGCACCCGCGCAGCGTTGGTGCTGCCACTGCTCGGTGCCCTGGCGGCCTGCTCGATTGGCGCCTGGGGCGACCTGGCCCGCGTCACCACCCGTTTTGCCAGTGAATGGTTGTGGGTAGCGTTGCTGACGGGGTTGAACCTGTTGGTGCTGGCCCATGCCGCGCTGACCTTGAGCACCCACACCGGTTGGCGTGGGCGCGCCTTCAATGCACTGGAACGTCGAGCCGGCTGGTGGCTGGCAGCGACAGGTTTTGCCGCGGCGGTGATGATGCTGGAACTGGTGTTCGACCCGCGTTATCGCAGCTTCCCGAGTGTCGCCTTCATCCTGCCGGCGCTGGTGTACCTGTGCCGGCCGGTGAGCGTGCCTCGTCGGGAAATCGCCGTGCTGGCCTTCATCATCGGCGCCGGCATTGCGCCGCAGCTGTTTCGTGAAGGTCTGCAGAATCAGCAGGCTTGGGGCTGGGCGCTGGTGAGTGTGTTGATGGTCGCGGCGTTGTGGCGCAGCTTGCGGGTTCGCAAAGGGTAATCAACACAGCACGATCAAAAGATCGCAGCCTGCGGCAGCTACAGGGAAACGCATATCCCCGTGTAGGAGCTGCCGCAGGCTGCGATCTTTTTTATGCCCGAACCAGACGCAAAGCAGCAATCACCACCGCAAACACCGCCAACGTGGTGGTGTACAACGCCAGCGCCGGAAACCCGAACACCAGCGCCAATACCGCCAACCACCACCCTGCCCGCCCCGACAGCACAAAACCGGTCACGGCTGCCGCCACTGCCGCCCAGCCCAGCACCTTGAAGTGAATCATCAAGCCCAGGTTCGAGCGCACCTGGCACTCCCAGCGGCTGGCCTCGTCAACGCAGATGCCGACCCATTGAGCATCCTCCATGAAGCCATAACGCGCGCCATAACTGGCGGCCAGCCACAATGGCAGAAGAACGAGCAGCAGAATCACGGGCAGACGGCGGGACATGAAGCACTCCAATAAACGAAATCGGCCGCCAGCTTAATCCCCCGCCCTTGGTAAGCAAATAACATCAATTAACTGTTCATGAAATAACTGCAAAGTGTATCGTCCCGCTACCGTTGCTCCGAAATCAGGCCTGTTTGCGGCCGATGCATGGCACTTTGGCCCAAATCCGATGGTCATAGCCTGCGAACTTCATCTGGCACCTTCCTCTAAGGGATCTAGTCATGCTCCGTTCCTTGCGCTTCGTCGCCCTGTTTGGCGGCTTGCTTTTAAGTGCGTCCGTACTGGCGGCCGATATTGACGCCGCCAGTTATGGCTACCCCCTGACCAACCCGTTCGAGGCGACCATCGCCACGACACCGCCCGACTTGCGCCCGGAATTGCCGCTGGATGAAGACATCAATCAGTCGGACCGCAGTGTCACGATGCGCCCGGAGCGTGAGTTCAATCTGCCGGACAACTTCTGGCCGGTGAAAAAACTCACCTATCGCATCGCCACGCAGGATCATGCCGCACCGTTGATCTTCCTGATCTCCGGCACCGGTGCACGCTATGACAGCACCCTCAACGAATACCTGAAAAAGCTCTATTACAAGGCCGGCTATCACGTGGTGCAGCTGTCGTCGCCCACCAGCTTCGACTTCATGAGCGCCGCCTCGCGCTTCGCCACCCCGGGCGTAACCAAGGAAGATGCCGAAGACATGTATCGGGTGATGCAGGCCGTGCGGGCGCAAAACCCGAAGCTGCCGGTCACCGATTATTTCCTGACCGGTTATAGCCTCGGCGCCCTGGATGCGGCTTTTGTTGCACACCTGGATGAAACCCGTCGCAGCTTCAACTTCAAAAAAGTCTTGCTGCTCAACCCGCCGGTCAACCTTTACACCTCGGTCACCAACCTGGACAAGCTGGTACAGACGGAGGTCAAGGGCATCAACAACACCACCACTTTCTATGAGCTGGTGCTGGGGAAACTGACCCGCTACTTCCAGCAAAAGGGCTACATCGACCTCAACGACGCCCTGCTCTACGACTTCCAGCAGTCCAAGCAACACCTGAGCAACGAGCAGATGGCGATGCTGATCGGCACTTCGTTCCGTTTCTCGGCGGCGGACATCGCCTTTACCTCGGACCTGATCAACCGTCGCGGCCTGATCACGCCACCGAAATTCCCGATCACCGAAGGCACAACCCTCACGCCGTTCCTTAAGCGCGCGCTGCAGTGCGACTTCGACTGCTACATCACCGAGCAGGTCATCCCGATGTGGCGCGCCCGCACCGATGGTGGCAGCCTGCTGCAACTGATCGATCAGGTCAGCCTGTATGCACTGAAGGACTACCTGCACGACAGCCCGAAAATCGCCGTCATGCACAACGCCGACGACGTGATCCTCGGCCCTGGCGACCTGGGCTTTCTGCGCCGCACCTTTGGCGACCGTTTGACTGTTTATCCATTGGGCGGCCATTGCGGCAACCTCAACTATCGCGTCAACAGCGACGCCATGCTGGAGTTTTTCCGTGGCTAAATACTTCCTGCTGATCGCAGCGTTACTCTGTGCAGGCGTCGCCAATGCCGACAACAGCAAAGCCAACGCCCCAGTGGTAATCGATAAAGATGGCTTCAAGGAACCGCTGAGCAAACTCAAATTCAACCCGGGGCTGGACCAGCGCGAATTCGAACGCTCATCGCTCAACGCACTGAACGTCTATGACCCGCTGGAAGAGTGGAACCGCCGCGTCTACCACTTCAACTACCGGTTCGACGAATGGGTGTTCCTGCCCGTGGTCAACGGCTATCGCTACGTCACCCCAAGTTTCCTGCGCACCGGCGTCAGCAACTTCTTCAACAACCTCGGTGATGTGCCGAACCTTTTGAACAGCCTGCTGCAATTCAAGGGGCAACGCTCGCTGGACACCACCGCTCGTCTGCTGCTCAACACCACCATCGGTGTCGCCGGCCTGTGGGATCCGGCCACCGCCATGGGCCTGCCGCGCCGCAATGAAGACTTCGGCCAGACCCTGGGCTTCTACGGCGTACCGGGCGGCGCCTACCTGGTGCTGCCAATCCTCGGCCCGTCGAACCTGCGCGACACCGCGGGCCTGGCGGTCGACTACACCGGCGAATCGGCGATCAATTTCCTGAACGTGTCCGAAGTCAGTTCCAACCACCCGGAAATCTGGGTACTGCGCGGCATCGACAAGCGCTATCAGAACGGCTTCCGCTACGGGCAGATGAACACACCGTTCGAGTATGAAAAAGTGCGTTACGTGTATACCGAGGCGCGCAAGCTGCAGATCGCCGAGTAACTTCGTCGGCAACAAAAAAAGGCCATTCGATTTGCGTCGAATGGCCTTTTTCATGCGCGGCGTATCAAACACCAGCTCCCAGAGCTTCAGGCTTTCACCGTTTTCCAGAGCTTGCCTACCGCCATCACCCCCACCAACACTGCCGCGCCCGCGACAATCCCGGCCACTGCATTGAGCAACGTCGGCACGATAAACCCGGCCCCACCAGACGCTGCGGTGACACTCTCGATCCAGTGATGAACCACCGGCACACCATGGGTCAGAATCCCGCCGCCGACCAGAAACATCGCCGCCGTGCCGATTACCGACAGACTTTTCATCATGTACGGCGCCGCGCGCAGAATCCCGTCGCCGATGCTTTTAGCCATCTGGCCCTGCTTCTGGGTCAGCCACAGGCCAAGGTCGTCGAGCTTGACAATGCCGGCCACCAGGCCATAGACGCCGATAGTCATGACGATGGCGATGCCCGAGAGCACGATCACTTGCTGGGTCAGTGAAGCGTCAGCCACCGTGCCTAACGTGATGGCGATGATTTCTGCCGACAAAATGAAATCGGTACGAATCGCCCCTTTGATCTTGTCCTTCTCGAACGCCACCAGATCGACTGCCGGGTTGGCCACGGCCTCGACCAGCTCTGCGTGTTCAGCCTGATCTTCGGCTTTGCTGTGCAGGAATTTGTGGGCGAGTTTTTCGAAGCCTTCGAAGCACAGGTAAGCGCCACCGACCATCAGCAACGGTGTGACCAGCCACGGAATGAACGCACTGATGGCCAACGCCGACGGTACCAGGATCAGCTTGTTGAGAAACGAGCCCTTGGCGACCGCCCATACCACCGGGATTTCCCGTTCGGCACGCACGCCGGAAACCTGCTGGGCGTTGAGCGCCAGATCGTCGCCCAGGACACCGGCGGTCTTCTTCGCGGCCATTTTGGTCATCAACGCTACATCGTCCAGTACGGTGGCGATGTCGTCGATCAGCACCAGCAAACTGCTTCCTGCCATGAATCGGGTTTCCTTCTTGAATGAATGGTGCGCAGCATAACGCGACCCGAGGCCACACGGGGCATTCTTGAGCGTCGCGCGAGGCCGGTGCTACCATGCGCAACCGCCAGAACAGGCAAGGAACCCCTTGGTTTATGAGCACTATCCGCGAGCGCAACAAAGAACTGATCCTGCGTGCCGCCAGTGAAGAATTTGCCGACAAGGGCTTCGCTGCGACCAAAACCAGTGACATCGCGGCCAAGGCCGGGCTGCCCAAGCCTAACGTCTACTACTACTTCAAATCCAAGGAAAACCTCTACCGCGAGGTCCTGGAAAGCATCATCGAGCCCATCCTGCAAGCCTCGACGCCGTTCAACGCCGACGGCGTGCCCAGCGAAGTGCTCAGTGGCTACATCCGCTCGAAAATCCGCATATCCCGCGACCTGCCCTTCGCCTCCAAGGTGTTTGCCAGCGAAATCATGCACGGCGCCCCGCATTTGAGCCCCGACCTGGTCGAGCAGCTCAACGGCCAGGCCAGGCACAACATCGACTGCATCCAGACCTGGATCGACCGCGGCCAGATCGCCCCGATCGACCCCAACCACCTGATGTTCAGCATTTGGGCCGCGACCCAGACCTACGCCGATTTCGACTGGCAGATTTCTGCAGTGACCGGCAAGGCCAAGCTGGATGAGGCCGACTATGAAGCGGCGGCGCAGACAATTATCCGGTTGGTGCTCAAGGGATGTGAGCCGGACTGATAGCGGCCCAGGATCAATGCCGACTCGGCAGTCCATGAAAACTGCCGGTCGGGATTGCGTGTTTGCGCCCTCTAAACCTTCGGCAGCGGATTCAACACCACGGCTGCCTTGGGCTTTCTGAAGAAGATCCAGTAGACGATCGTGAGGATCAGCAGGAAAGGCACACCGAATACCAAGGTCATTTTGAAGGCATCGGTGAAGTAGGTGGTGATCATCACCGCGCCCATCAGCAGCAGCCCCAACAGCGTGGTGTACGGGAACAGGCGCATGCGAAAGGACAGTTTCCGTTCACCGTTGCGCTCGTGGTAGCGACGGAAACAGTAGTGGGTCAGGAAGATCATGAACCAGGTGAAGATCGCGCCGAACATCGAGATCGCCATCATCAAGGTGAAGGAGCTTTCCGGGTACAGCACATTGAGCAACGTTGCCAGGGCAATGCCGGAGCTCGACAGCAACAAGGCATTCAGCGGGATTCCGGTCTTGCTCAACACCCCCATGGACTTGGGTGCATAACCGCCGCGGGACAGGCTGAACATCATGCGGGTGGTGATGTAGAGCTGACTGTTCATCGCCGACAACGCCGCAATCAGGATCACGAAATTCATCACGCCGGTTGCGCCGGGAATGCCGATGGTCTGCATGACGGTGACGAACGGGCTCTGCGCTTGACCGGCCTGGACCCACGGCACAATCGCCAGCATCAGGGCCAGGGTCAGCAGGTAGAACACCACCAGCCGCACGATGGTCGCACGAAAAGCCTTCTTCACCGCCCGCTCCGGGTCCTGCGCCTCGCCGGCGGCCACTGCGATCATTTCCACGCTCAGATAGCTGAAGATCGAGACGATCACCGCAATCCACATGCCTTGCAGACCATTGGGAAAGAAGCCGCCGTGGGCGGTGTAATTGTGCACGCCGTAATCCGCGTTGCCGGAACCGAACACCACATACACCGCGAGGATGATGAAGCCGACAATCGCACCGATCTTGATGGTCGAGAACCAGTACTCGAAGGTGCCGAAGGTTTTCACGCTGATGGCGTTGAGCACGATCAGCATGCTCGAGAACGAAACAATCCAGATCCATTCCGGTACGTTGGCGAACCAGTACTTCATGTACATCGCCACCGCCGTCACTTCCGTGCCCACTGCCAGCACAATCGCCGCCCAATAGGCATAGCGCACCAGGAACCCGGCCAATGGGCTGACATAGAATTCGGCATAGGCGCCGAACGAGCCGGAGGTCGAATGGGCCACCGTCATTTCCGCCAGACAGCCCATCAACAGCAGGGTGATGATCGCGCCAATCGCATAGCTGAGCAGCACGCTCGGCCCGGCATAACCAATGGCGTAAGCACTGCCCATGAACAGCCCGGTGCCAATCGCACCGCCAATGGCGATCATGCTCATCTGACCCGAGGTGAGCTGGCGCCTGAGGCCCTGCTCACGCTTGGAGATGTTTTCAAAACCGGCGTTATCGGTCATTTTTCTTTCCTCTGAATATTGTCTTTCTTGAAGAGAGCAAATCGTTTGGGTTGCCGGTGGGGATCAGCCACGGATCAGAAAATATTCAGCGGATACTCGACGATCACCCGGACTTCGTTGTTGTCGGTGGTGTCCGCCCGGGCCACCTGGGCGGTGGAACGCACACTGGCCTGACGCACACGTATCGACAGGTCCTTGGCCTTGCCCTCCTGCACCACGTAGCGCGCTTCAAGGTCGCGTTCCCAGCGCTTGCCGTCACTGCCGTAACGTCCATAGGCACCATTGGGGCCGCCGTCGTAGTGGCTGTCGTCGATATGGTCACCGCTCACATAGCGCGACATGAAGCTCAGGCCCGGCACGCCAAAGGGCGCCATGTCCAGGTCATAACGCAGCTGCCAGGAACGCTCATTGGGCGCGTTGAAGTCGAGGATCTGTACCGAGTTGGCAAGGAATACCGAGGTGCCCGGCTGCTGATCGAAGCCGAGATAATCGAACGGTTCATCGCCATCGACCCGTTGGTAGGCCAGGGTCAAGCGGTGCGCGCCAACCTTGTACGCGGCGGCCAGCGACCAGGTAGTGTTGTCGATCTTGCCGGCCAGGCGTTGGCCATAGTCGTTGGTGCGATAGAGGTTGAAATCCAGGTTCAACGACTGGTTTCCGCTCAGGGCATAGCTGTAGTTGGCGTTGGCGTAGTACTGCCGCCAGATATCAGCGAACTGCGAACCGTACAGGCTGACGCTCAATTGATCGCTCAGGGCATAACTGCCGCCCAGATAATCGACGCTGCGGGTTTCCACCCCGGCATACAGTGCCTTGAGGGCGCCATCGTCGTTGGTCGACGCACTGTCATTGCCCGAGGTGAAGTGCCCGGCATCGAGTTTCAGTCCTTTCAACTCGTTGCTGGTCAGCTGGAAACCATTGGCGTAGGTGGTGAACAGGCGCGCCGAGCCGGTGCCGAACACCGGGTTGAGCGGTGTCAGATTGCCGTATTTGAGTTCGGTCTTCGAGATCCGCGCCTTGAGCGCGCCACCCGCTTCGGAATACTCATCCTCGGCGCGTCCATCGGAATCGACCGGCAACAAACCGGTGCCGGTACGCCCCCTGCCGCTGTCGAGCTTGAGCCCCAACTGCGCGTAGGCGTCGACTCCGAAACCCACAGTGCCCTGGGTATAGCCTGAACGGTAATCGAGCATAAGTCCGTGCGCCCACTCCTCCCGATAGTTCTGGCCGCCCGGGTTGTTGAGGTTGTTGCGGTAGAAATAGAAATTGCGATGGGTCAGGGTCAGGCTGCTGTCTTCAACGAATCCATTGTCGGGTGCGGCATGGGCCACTTGGCCGAGACAGCTGGTAATGGCGAGCGGCAAGGCGGGCCAAAGGGACAGTTTCATTCTGCGTGTTCCTTATTATTGTGTTTTCACAGAAGTGCTTATCGGAGGCGACCGAAGCCCTGCTGCCGGGAAATTCGCGGCAGCAAGACAAAGGCGTCGGGGGGTATCAGGTGACGCTGTGGCGGATCTGGAATTGCTCTTGCGACCAGGTTTTCTGATCAAGTATTTCGCCGAGGATCTGCACCGCATCCCAGACCTCGGTGAAGCTGGTGTACAGCGGGGTGAAGCCGAACCGCATGATCCGCGGCTCGCGGTAATCGCCGATCACGCCACGGGCGATCAAGGCCTGGATCACCGCATAACCCTGGGGATGTTCGAAGCTGACATGGCTGCCACGCTTGGCGTGTTCGCGTGGAGTGACCAGGGTCAGCTCGTGAGCGGCGCAGCGCTGCTCGACCAACTGGATGAACAGGTCCGTCAGCGCCAGGGACTTGCTGCGCAGGCTGGCCATGTCGGTCTGGGCGAAGACATCCAGACCGCACTCGATCATCGCCAATGAAGTGATGGGCTGGGTGCCGCACAAATAGCGGGCGATTCCGCTGCTCGGCTGGTAATGCGACTCCATGGCGAACTGCCGCGAATGACCGAACCAGCCGGACAGCGGTTGCGCCACCAGATCGCACAACTCAGGGGAAACCCAGACGAAAGCTTGCGAGCCCGGACCGCCATTGAGGTACTTGTAGGTGCAACCGATGGCGTAGTCGGCGCGCGCCTGATGCAGATCGACCGGCACCGCCCCGGCGGAATGCGCCAGGTCCCAGATGGCCAGCGCGCCGCATTCATGGGTCAGCGCGGTCAGGGCCTGCATGTCGTGCATGTAGCCGGTCTTGTAGTTGACGTGGGTGAGCATGACCACCGCGGTGTCCTGGTCAATCGCTTGCGGCAGCTCTTGCGGGCTGTCGACCAGACGCAGGCTGTAGCCCTGCTGCAGCATGTCCGCCAGACCTTCGGCGATATACAGGTCAGTCGGAAAGTTGCTGGTCTCGCTGACGATCACCCGCCGCGTCGGCGCCCGCATGGCCTGCACGCGCAGGGCGGCGCTGAGCACCTTGAACAGGTTGATCGAGGTGGTGTCGGTCACCACCACTTCGCCGTCACCGGCGCCAATCAGCCCCGCCAGTCGATTGCCCAGACGTTCAGGCAGGTCGCGCCAGCCGGCGCTGTTCCAACTGCGGATCAGGCCATTGCCCCATTCATCGGCGATCACGGCCTGAGCACGCGCCAGCGCTGCGACCGGGCGCGCGCCGAGGGAGTTGCCGTCGAGATAGATCACCCCTTCGGGGAGCGCAAACTGCTGACGCAGAGGGGCCAGAGCGTCCTGCGCATCAAACGTCAGACAATCGTTTCTTGTAGTCATTGGGTGTCCTGCTTTTTGAAAGAAGTGCCGTCCGGGCAGATCGCAATAGTCGGGTGTGAGTGTCGTGTTTCAGGCGTTATTTGCGCCTTCACGGTGAGGAAATAATGAACGAAGCTTTAGAGAATTTTCGTGCAAAGTAAGCAGCCATCTAGTATCTATCTCGTAGAAAATTCGAATCCAACGCCAAATATCGAGGATTTATTCTAGCCATGACTCTCGACCCGACAGACCTGCGGATCCTGCATCTCTTGCAACGTGACGGCCGTATCAGCAACCACGAAATGGCAGAGAAAGTCGCACTGTCGCCGTCGGCCTGTTTGCGCCGTTTACGCTTGCTGGAAAGTGAAGGAATCATCACTGGCTATCGCGCGATGCTGAACGCAGAGAAGCTGGGAGTCGAACTGGAAGCCATCGTCCATGTGTCATTGCGACAGGACGTCGAGGACTGGCACGAGACCTTCATCAAGAAGGTCCAGTTGTGGCCGGAAGTGGTCACCGCCTACGTGATTACCGGGGCGAGCAACTATGTGCTGCGGGTCCAGGCGCGCAACGTCAAACACTTCTCCGACTTCATCGTCAACCAACTGAACCGCACGGCGGGGGTGACTGATATCCGCTCGGAAATCGTGTTGCAGAAAATCAAGGAGCGGGAGACGTTGCTTGATTTGGTGGTGCGTAAGTGAGCCGCCGGGATATTCAGACCCCGCGCATGCGCCGGGCTTCGTTACGCTGCAAGGTCATGCTGGGGGACTCGTCGAACAACTTGCGGTATTCGGCGGAAAAACGTCCCAGATGCGTAAAGCCCCAGCCCATGGCGATCGCGGAAATATTGCGCGCCGAGCCGTGTTCGAGGATTTCCTGGCGCACAGCGTTCAACCGGTATTTTTTCAGGTAGACCATCGGCGACAGGGCGAAGTACTTCTTGAACGCCTCGCACAGCTTGAAACGCGAGACCCCGGCCGCGACCTCGATATCCTCCAGGTGCAAGGCTTCGCGAGCATTGTCGTGAATGTATTGCTTGGCCCTGATCAGGTAGTGCGGCAGTTTCACGCCGAGCACGTTGCGCAATTCTTCGGAGTAGTTGTTCGGCTGGGCGAGGATCAAGCCTTTGATCAATGAGCTTTCGATGTCCCGAGTGAAGACCACCTGTTCGTACAGTTCATTGCTGCGTTCCAGCTCCGCGATGAAATAACGCGCCATGCGCCACCACGAGGCCGACGCGCCGTCCACCGCATCCATCACCGGCTCGAAACGCAGCGGCGTATCCAGCGGTCGCTGCAGCATGCCCTCCAGCGACTCGCTCATGGCGACGCGGGTGATCACCACCTGAACTTTGCGGCAGTCGCCGGAGATCGCCAGCATCTGGTTCTCATTTGGGGAAATAATCACCCCTTGATCGCGGTTGGATTTCGACACGCTGCCGTTCTTGCTCAGCTCCTGCTCGCCCACCAAAGGCAAACTCAGGCTGTAACTGCTGAAGTGCTCGGCGTCTTCGATATCGATGGTGACATCGGTGCCGTACGAGAGCGTGCCCAGGGTCGTGGCCATCGACTTGAACACATTGGCGCTGTGATGAAAGCGGATCCGCTCGGGCGTCGAAGTCTGGAGGCGGTGCGGTCCGCAGATACCAGACATCCAGTTCCTCGCACCCTCGAGGTCATAGTGATCGATACGAATGTCGCGAAACTGCGGATCAGCGTTGCTACTCATCACGGCGCACCCACGGCAAAGGCTATTGAACTATCGGCAAGGCCCGATCCTTGGCCATACGCATCCGGTAAAAACCAAAGATGATCAACACCCACACCGGTATGGCGAAGACTGAAGCGCGTATCCCTGGAATCATCAACATGACGCAGACGATCATGGCCATGAAGGCCAGGCACAGGTAATTGCTGTAAGGGAACCAGAACGCCTTGAAGCCCGGCACGATACCTCGCTGGCCCATGATTTTGCGAAATTTCAGGTGCGTCAGGCTGATCATCGCCCAGTTGATCATCAGCGATGCGACCACCAGTGCAAAGAGCAACTCAAGCGCTTCATGCGGGGCGAGGTAGTTAACCAGCACGGACAGCATGGTGATCAACGCAGATACGCCCAGCGCCAGTAGAGGCACACCCTGCTTGTTCAGTTTCATCAGCGCCTTGGGTGCGTCGCCCTGTTCGGCCAGGCCATAGAGCATGCGGCTGTTGCAGTAGACGCCACTGTTATAGACAGAGAGCGCTGCGGTGAGCACCACGAAATTGAGGATGTGCGCTGCGGTGTCGCTGCCGATCAAGGAGAAGATCTGCACGAACGGGCTGCCGCTATAGGCATCGCCCGAAGCGCCCAGTGTCTGTAGCAGTTGATCCCACGGATACAGCGACAACAACACGGTGAGTGCGCCGACGTAGAAGATCAGCACGCGATAAACCACCTGGTTGATCGCCTTGGGAATCACCTTACCCGGCTCGCTGGCTTCAGCGGCGGTGATACCGACCAGTTCCAGGCCGCCGAAGGAGAACATGATGAACGCCATGGACATCAGCAACCCAGTGGTGCCGTTGGGAAAGAAGCCGCCGTGACTCCACAGATTGCTGACCGAGGCCTGCGGGCCGCCCGTTCCGCTGAACAACATGTAGCAGCCCAGGACGATCATGCCAATGATCGCGACGACCTTGATGATTGCGAACCAGAACTCCATTTCGCCGAAGACTTTGACGTTCATCATATTGATCAAATTAACCAGGACGAAGAACACCGCCGCGCTGACCCAGGAGGGGACTTCCGGCCACCAGAACTGCACGTACTTGCCGACAGCCGTCAACTCGGCCATGCCCACCAGCACATACAGCACCCAGTAGTTCCAGCCGGACAGAAAGCCGGCATAGCCGCCCCAGTACTTGTGGGCAAAATGACTGAAGGAGCCGGCCACCGGTTCCTCGACAATCATCTCGCCCAGCTGGCGCATGATCAGAAAGGCGATGAAGCCGGCAATCGCATAGCCGAGGATCATCGACGGCCCGGCCGATTTGAGTACTCCGGCAGAGCCGAGAAACAACCCGGTACCTATCGCTCCGCCCAATGCGATCAGCTGAATATGACGATTTTTCAGCCCTCGCTTGAGCTCGCCTTGCCTCAAGATTTCATCCGCCATCTGGTTACCTTTTAATTGTTATGGTCAGGCATGGTTTGAATGCGTCAATTTACTCAATTGCCGCTCGGTTTAAGCGTTCAAACATCATTCTCGGTAAATTAAAGCGTTGAGCGCACTCGCCACAACTCCGGGAACAACACGGTATCGAGCATCTTGCGCAGATAACCGACACCTTCTGTGCCACCGGTCCCTGGTTGAAAGCCGATGATCCGCTCGACCGTGGTCACATGCCGGAAGCGCCATTGACGGAACGAGTCCTCAAGGTCGATGAGTTTCTCCGCCAGCTGATAGAGATCCCAATAACGCGAAGGGTCAGTGTAGACCTCGCGCCAGGCGGCTTCGACCGACGCGTCATGCGTCGTCGGACTGCTCGGATCGCGCTCGAAACGCTGTGGGTCGATGGTCAAGCCTGCGCTGGCCATCAAGCGAATCGCCTCGTCATACAGCGACGGTGTGGCGATCGCCTTTTCAAGCGCCTGCAACAGTTCCGGCCGATGCGCATGGGGGCGCAACAGGGTCGCGCTTTTGTTGCCCAGAATGAATTCGATCTCGCGGTACTGGAACGACTGAAAGCCCGATGACTGCCCCAGAAACGGCCGTATCGCGTGGTACTCGGTGGGTGTCATGGTGGCCAGCACCGTCCAGGCATGCACCAGTTGATCAAAAATCCGCGAGACCCGCGCCAGCATCTTGAACGCGGGCGGCAACTCTCCCTGTCGAATGTGTTCACGAGCGGCTTTGAGCTCGTGCAGCATCAGCTTCATCCACAGCTCTGACGTCTGATGCTGGATGATGAACAGCATCTCGTTATGGTCCGGAGATAACGGGTGCTGTGCGCTGAGAATGCGCCCCAGATCCAGGTAGTCGCCGTAGCTCATGGAGTCGGAAAAATTCAGCTCGGCGTTATGCCATTCTTCCGTCTGGTTTGCAGTTGAATAGGGGCATTGGCTCATTGAGTCGGCTCCTCAAGTTGCGGTTTATTCAGTGGACGCAAAATTGCCCTGACCGGACTGGCGTCCAGATGGGCAAAACGCAGCGGCAGCGCGATCAATTCATAGTCCCCTTCCGGGACGTCATCGAGCACGATGCCCTCGAGGATGGCCATGCCATGTCGGGCTACGGCATTGTGCGAATCCATGGTTTTGGATTGCTGAGGGTCCAGCGAAGGCGTATCGATACCGATCAAGCGCACACCGAGGTTCGCCAGCAGGTCGACGGTTTCTTTGGCGACGGCGGTGAAATCCGGATCCCAGGCGCTCAATGGCGCTTGTTGCCAGGTGCGCAGCAGCACCCGTTCAGGCAGGTCTTGCAAGCGACCTTCAAGCTGCTCGGGGTGTACCAGCCGGCCGCTATTCAGGCAATGCAGCACACGGCAAGGCCCCATATAGACATCGAGTGACACATCGCCAATGGCCGCGCCATCAGCGCTGTAATGCAGCGGCGCGTCGACATGGGCCCCCGTGTGAGGCGACAGGGTGATACGCCCGACATTTACCGGACACTCGGGTCCGAACGTCCAAACGCGCTCTTCCTGGAAAGGTGTGTCACCCGGCCAGGTAGGTGTAGCGGTGCTCAGAGGCGGGCTGATATCCCACCACGACAGTGTTGTTTTCATTGTAAAGCTCTCGGCCTGTTCCGAGAGAATGATACGAGTGATACCTATGAATTTTCTTGCGAAAATATTCGGCAACAGCCAAATGTTTCGCACAAAATTCTAAAAATCCGGAATTTACCGGATGGAAATTTCAACGGAGAAAGCAGGCAGCTAAAAAGCTGTTTTCGTCCGCAAGGCACTTTCGCGAGCAAGCTCGCGAAAGCGGTAAATCAGGCGCCGAAGATCAACCAGCCACCCCCGCATCCGCCTTCAACCCCTGCCCCTCGATCGCGCGGATCGCACATTGCTCATCGACATCTGACAGATCACCGCTGATGCCCACCGCTCCCAACACAGTCCCGTCCTGATCCCGAACCAACACGCCGCCGGGTACCGGGACGACGCTGCCCTGCCCCAGACTATTCAGCGCGGCGAAGAAGGCCGGGCGTTGTTGGGCGTCCTGTGCCAGCAGGCGTGAGCCCTTGCCCAGGGCAATCGCGCCCCAAGCCTTGCCGATGGCGATCTGCGGACGCAGCAGGCTGGCGCCGTCTTCACGTTGCAGCGTTATCAGGTGCCCGCCGGCATCCAGTACTGCAACGGTCAATGGCGCGGCAGAGATCGCCCGCCCCGCGGTGATGGCCTGATCGGCCAGGTTGACTGCGACTTTCAAGGTTAAAGCGCTCATGGTGCCGTCCTCATTTTGTTATAGGGAAAGCCGTTGGATTGCTTTGTGTTGCGCAATCCGATGCAACAAATAGAACACAATGAATTATTTTTTTGTATACAATAATTTTCGAAAAGCGCGACATGCGACGAAAAGCCACAGTTGTTCGGGCTTCCGACGAATGAAACAGCCACTTGAGAAAATGGATTGACCTGCGCCGTCCGCCGTGAATACACTCTGCGCAAAGCCACTTGTATACAATTACAAAACGTAAGAGGCACAAAACCATGAGCAAAATGAGAGCAATCGAAGCCGCCGTTCTGGTGATGCGCCGCGAAGGGGTCGATACCGCTTTTGGCATCCCGGGCGCCGCGATCAACCCGCTGTACTCCGCCTTGCAGAAGGTCGGTGGTATCGATCACGTCCTCGCTCGCCACGTTGAAGGCGCCTCGCACATGGCCGAGGGTTACACCCGCACCAAGGCCGGCAACATTGGCGTGTGCATCGGCACATCGGGACCTGCCGGTACTGACATGGTCACCGGGCTCTACAGCGCCTCGGCCGACTCGATCCCGATCCTGTGCATCACCGGGCAAGCACCGCGGGCCCGTATGCACAAGGAAGACTTCCAGGCCGTCGACATCACCAGCATAGTCAAGCCGGTCACCAAGTGGGCGACCACGGTTCTGGAGCCGGGCCAGGTGCCTTACGCCTTCCAGAAAGCCTTCTATGAGATGCGCTCCGGCCGCCCCGGCCCGGTGCTGATCGACCTGCCGTTCGACGTGCAGATGGCCGAAATCGAATTCGACATCGACGCCTACCAGCCGCTGCCATTGGCCAAGCCGAGCGCGACCCGCGTGCAGGTGGAAAAAGCCCTGGCCATGCTCGACCAGGCTGAACGCCCATTGCTGGTGGCCGGTGGCGGCATCATCAATGCCGACGCCAGCGAGTTGCTGGTGGAGTTCGCCGAGCTGACCGGTATTCCGGTCATCCCGACCCTGATGGGCTGGGGCACCATCCCGGACGATCACCCGCTGATGGTCGGCATGGTCGGCCTGCAAACCTCGCACCGTTATGGCAACGCCACGATGCTGAAGTCCGATGTGGTACTGGGCGTCGGTAACCGCTGGGCCAACCGTCACACCGGTTCGGTCGACGTTTACACCGAAGGCCGCAAATTCATCCACGTCGACATCGAACCGACCCAGATCGGCCGCGTGTTCACCCCGGACCTGGGCATCGTGTCCGACGCCGCTGCCGCGTTGACCGTGTTCATCGAAGTCGCTCGCGAGTGGCAAGCCGCTGGCAAGCTGAAAAACCGCAGCGCCTGGCTGCAAGACTGTCAGCAGCGCAAAGCCAGCCTGCAGCGCAAGACTCACTTCGACAACGTGCCGGTCAAGCCGCAGCGCGTTTACGAAGAGATGAACCAGGTGTTCGGCAAGGACACCTGCTACGTCAGCACCATCGGTCTGTCGCAGATTGCCGGCGCGCAGTTCCTGCACGTCTACAAACCGCGTCACTGGATCAACTGCGGCCAGGCCGGCCCGTTGGGCTGGACCATTCCGGCCGCGCTCGGCGTGGTCAAGGCGGATCCGACCCGCAAGGTGGTGGCGCTCTCGGGCGACTACGACTTCCAGTTCATGATCGAAGAACTGGCGGTGGGCGCGCAGTTCAAGCTGCCGTACATCCACGTCGTGGTGAACAACTCGTACCTGGGGCTGATCCGTCAGGCGCAGCGCGGTTTCGACATGGACTACTGCGTGCAGCTGTCCTTCGACAACCTCAACGCTCCGGAACTCAACGGCTACGGTGTCGACCACGTCGCGGTCGCCGAAGGCCTGGGTTGCAAGGCGCTGCGGGTATTCGAACCGGGTCAAATCCAGCCTGCCCTGCGCAAGGCTCAGGAGATGATCGAAGAGTTCAAGGTGCCGGTAATCGTCGAGATCATTCTGGAGCGCGTGACCAACATTTCCATGGGCACCGAGATCAACGCCGTCAACGAATTCGAAGACCTGGCGCTGGTCGGCAACGATGCGCCAACGGCGATTTCGCTGCTCGATTAACTGCTGATCGTTCCCCTGTGGGAGCCGGCTTGCTGGCGATGGCGATGTGTCAATCACATCAATGTCGATTGATACACCGCCATCGCCAGCAAGCCGGCTCCCACAGGAGGCCTCACACATATACGGGAGACCACCATGCCGCGTTTCGCAGCCAACCTGTCCATGCTGTTCACCGAGCAGGATTTTCTTGCCCGTTTCGACGCTGCCGCCAAGGCCGGCTTCAGTGGTGTCGAATACCTGTTCCCCTATGACTTCAGCTCTGCCGAAATCAAGGCCAGGCTCGATGCCAACGGTCTGACCCAGGTGCTGTTCAACCTGCCGGCCGGTGACTGGGCCAAGGGCGAACGCGGTATCGCGTGCCTGCCGGATCGGGTCGAAGAGTTCCGCGCCGGTGTCGATCTGGCCATTGCCTACGCCCAAGTGCTGGGCAACACCCAGGTCAACTGCCTGGCCGGTATTCGTCCACAAGGCGTCGACGAGGCCACCGTGGAAAAAACCTTCGTCGCCAACCTCAAGTACGCGGCCGACAAGCTGCAAGCGGCGGGCATCAAACTGGTGATGGAAGCGATCAACACCCGCGACATTCCGGGCTTCTACCTGAACAACACGGCGCAAGCCCTGTCGATTCGCGAACAGGTCGGCAGCGCCAACCTGTTCCTGCAATACGACATCTATCACATGCAAATCATGGAGGGCGACCTGGCCCGCACCATGGCCGCGCACCTGGACGAGATCAACCACGTGCAATTGGCAGACAACCCAGGGCGCAACGAACCGGGCACAGGTGAAATCAACTACCGCTTCCTGTTCGAACATCTGGACCGCATCGGTTATCAGGGTTGGGTCGGCTGTGAATACAAACCACTGACTACGACTGAAGCGGGTCTGGGCTGGTTGAAAACTCATAACGCGATCTGACCGAACACGGTCATCACTGTAGGAGCTGCCGAAGGCTCCTACAGGGAGCCACACAAAAACAAGAGGATTTTTTCATGGCTAAAATCGGATTTATCGGCACCGGCATCATGGGCCACCCAATGGCGTTGAACCTGCAGAAAGCCGGTCACAGCCTGTTCCTGTCGGCGCACCACGACGCCGCCCCTGCCGATCTGCTGGCTGCTGGCGCCGTTGCGCTGGCCAACCCGAAAGAAGTCGCCCAGGAAGCCGAATTCATCATCGTCATGGTTCCCGATACCCCGCAGGTCGATGACGTGCTGTTCCGCGCCGACGGTGTGGCGGCGGGTGTCAGCAAGGGCAAAGTCGTGATCGACATGAGCTCGATCTCGCCGACGGCCACCAAAACCTTCGCCGCCAAAATCAACGAAAAAGGCGCGCAATACCTCGACGCCCCGGTTTCCGGCGGTGAAGTCGGCGCCAAGGCCGCGACTTTGAGCATCATGGTCGGTGGCGAAGCCGATGCCTTCGAACGCGCCCTGCCGCTGTTCCAGGCCATGGGCAAGAACATCACCCTGGTCGGTGGCAACGGTGATGGGCAAACCGCGAAAGTGGCAAACCAGATCATCGTCGCGCTGAACATCCAGGCCGTGGCCGAAGCGCTACTGTTCGCCTCGAAAAACGGTGCCGACCCAGCGAAGGTGCGTGAAGCGCTGATGGGTGGCTTCGCGTCGTCGAAGATCCTTGAAGTTCACGGCGAACGCATGATCAAGGGCACCTTCGACCCGGGCTTCCGCATCAGCCTGCACCAGAAGGACCTGAACCTGGCCCTGGCCGGTGCGCGCGAGCTGAACATCAACCTGCCGAACACCGCCAACGCCCAGCAAGTGTTCAGCACCTGCGCGGCCATCGGTGGCAGTAACTGGGATCACTCGGCACTGATCAAGGGCCTGGAACACATGGCGAATTTCTCGATTCGCGATAAATAACGCCCTGCGCAAAAACCTGTGGGCGCGGAACTGTGGCGAGGGGGCTTGTCGGAACGCCGCACCGCCCCGTTGGGTTGCGAAGCAGCCCCAAAATCTCTGATATACCAAAGATCTTGTGAGCGCTACGCACTCAAACGGGGGCAAGCCCCCTCACCACAGGCCGCTCCCACAGGGAACCGAGTCGCCCTCCAATAACAAGAATTCCGGGAGCCCGCCATGTCGGTCAATCCGCAACAATTGCTGCGCGAGCTGTTTGCCACAGCCATCGACGCGGCCCATCCGCAGCATGTCCTTGAAGCCCATTTGCCAACCGACCGCAGCGGTCGGGTGATCGTCATCGGCGCCGGTAAAGCCGCCGCAGCCATGGCCCAGGTGGTCGAACGCTGCTGGCAGGGTGAAGTGTCTGGCCTGGTGGTGACCCGCTACGGCCACGGCGCCCCGTGCGAAAAAATCGAAGTGGTCGAAGCCGCGCACCCGGTGCCGGACGCTGCCGGTCTGGCCGTCGCGAAACGGGTTCTGGAACTGGTCAGCAACCTGAGCGAAGACGACCGTGTGATCTTCCTGCTCTCGGGCGGTGGCTCTGCCCTGCTCGCCTTGCCCGCCGCCGGCATCACCCTCGCCGACAAGCAATCGATCAACAAAGCGCTGCTCAAATCCGGCGCGACCATCGGCGAGATGAACTGCGTGCGCAAGCACCTCTCGGCGATCAAGGGTGGGCGTCTGGGCAAAGCCTGCTGGCCCGCCACGGTTTACACCTATGCGATTTCCGATGTGCCAGGCGATCTCGCCACCGTCATCGCCTCCGGCCCCACCGTGGCCGACCCGAGCACCTCGGCTGAAGCGTTGGCGATCCTCAAGCGTTATGCCATCGAAGTCCCGGCCTCGGTGCGCACCTGGCTGCAAAGTCCCGAGTCGGAGACGGTTAAACCTGGCGATCCGAGCCTGGCACGCAGTCATTTCCAATTGATCGCCCGCCCACAGCAGTCACTGGAAGCGGCGGCGGTGAAAGCCCGTCAGGCGGGTTTCAGCCCGTTGATTCTCGGCGACCTGGAAGGTGAATCCCGGGAAGTGGCGAAGGTCCACGCCGGCATTGCGCGGCAGATCGTCCAGCACGACCAGCCGCTGGCGGCGCCGTGCGTGATTCTGTCCGGCGGCGAAACCACCGTCACCGTGCGCGGCAATGGCCGTGGCGGGCGTAACGCCGAATTCCTGCTGAGCCTGACCGACAGCCTCAAAGGCCTGCCCGGCGTCTACGCCCTGGCCGGTGACACCGACGGCATCGACGGCTCCGAAGACAACGCCGGCGCCATCATGACTCCGGACAGCTATGCCCGTGCCGCCGCCCTCGGCCTCACTGCCTGCGATGAGCTGGACAATAACAATGGCTATGGCTACTTCGCGGCGCTCGATGCACTGATCGTCACCGAGCCGACCCGTACCAACGTCAACGACTTCCGCGCCATTCTGATTCTCGAGAGCCCTAATCATGACGCCTGACAAGAAGGTCAAAATCCTCGCCACCCTCGGCCCGGCCACCGACGGGATCGACGATATCCGTGAACTGGTGCGCGCCGGGGTCAATATCTTTCGCCTGAACTTCAGCCACGGCGATCACGCCGACCACGCGCAGCGCTATCAGTGGATTCGTGAAGTCGAGCGCCAGCTGAATTATCCGCTGGGGATTCTGATGGACCTGCAAGGCCCGAAACTGCGGGTCGGCAAATTCGCCCAGGGCAAAGTGCAGCTGTATCGCGGCCAGACGCTGCGCCTGGATCTGGATGCAACGCCGGGGGACGAGCGCCGGGTCAACCTGCCCCACCCGGAAATCATCGCCGCGCTGGAGCCCGGCATGGACCTGCTGCTGGATGACGGTAAGTTGCGTCTGCGAGTGGTGACCAAGTACGCCGACGCCATCGACACCACGGTGCTCAATGGTGGCGAACTGTCGGATCGCAAAGGCGTCAACGTGCCGCAAGCGGTGCTCGACCTGAGCCCGCTGACCGCCAAGGACCGCCGTGATTTGAGCTTCGGTCTGGAGCTGGGGGTCGACTGGGTCGCGCTGTCGTTCGTGCAACGCCCGGAAGACATCCGCGAAGCCCGCGCGCTGATCGGCGACAAAGCGTTCTTGATGGCCAAGATCGAGAAGCCATCGGCCGTGACTCAGCTGCGGGAAATCGCTGAATTGAGCGATGCGATCATGGTCGCTCGCGGTGATCTGGGCGTGGAAGTGCCGGCCGAAAGCGTGCCGCAGATTCAGAAAAACATCATCGGCACCTGCCGCCAACTCGGCAAACCGGTGGTGGTGGCGACGCAGATGCTGGAGTCGATGCGCTTCTCCCCGGCCCCGACCCGCGCCGAAGTCACCGACGTCGCCAACGCGGTGGCCGAAGGCGCGGATGCGGTGATGCTGTCGGCGGAAACCGCGTCTGGCGAGTACCCGCTGGAAGCCGTGCAGATGATGAGCAAGATCATCCGTCAGGTGGAAAACGGCCCGGACTATCAAACCCAACTGGACGTGAGCCGGCCAAAAGCCGAGGCCACGGTGTCGGACGCGATCAGCTGCGCGATCCGCCGCATCAGCAACGTGCTGCCGGTGGCGGTGCTGGTGAACTACAGCGAGTCCGGCACCTCGAGCCTGCGGGCGGCGCGGGAACGGCCGACGGTGCCGATCCTCAACCTGACGCCAAACCTGCAAACCGCCCGGCGATTGACGGTGGCGTGGGGCGTGCACTCGGTGGTCAACGATCGGCTGCGACAGGTGGATGAAGTGTGCTCGACGGCGCTGGAAATCGCTCAGGCACAGGGGATGGCTCAGCGCGGGGATACGTTGCTGATTACCGCGGGCGTGCCCTTTGGGCAGCCGGGGTCAACCAATTCGTTGCGCATCGAGACATTGCTCTAAAGAACTCCCCCTGTAAGAGCTACCCCGGTAAGAACTACCCCTGTGGCGAGGGAGCTCGCTCCCGCTCGGCTGCGAAGCAGTCGTCGCTTTGGCATGACGGTTTCAACAGAAAGACCGCATTGCTGATTTCAGGGCTGCTCCGCAGCCCAGCGGGAGCAAGCTCCCTCGCCACAGGTTTGTGCAAGACCCTGGATTTTCCTCTGCCCTAGACCCCACCCATGCCTGCCAACCACTTCAACACCCACTGCCCCGACTGGGCGACCGCCCTGCTTAACGGCTTCAGCCAGATCTTTCTCCAGCGCCATCCGCTGAGCGGGCTGTTGTGTCTGTTAGCGATTCTTTTCACCGCGCCCGCTCTGCTCGGCGGTGCGCTGCTGGGCGGTGTCGCCGGGTTGCTTACCGCGCAACGTCGCGGGTATGCCAAGGCAGATCGTCAGGCCGGACTATTCAGTTACAACGGTATTTTGCTCGGCCTGCTGCTGAGCCTGTATTTCCCATGGTCAGCACTGTTGCCACCGCTGATCATCGCCTGCGGCGGCCTGAGTGCGATGCTCACTCAGCAATGGCTCAAAGGTGCTCGCGATCATCAATGTCTACCGGCGTACACCGCACCCTTCGTTGGGTTGAGCTGGTTATTGCTCGGCTTTGCCGCACCACAGCAACCCGCGCCGCTGATCGAACTGAACACCCTCAACCTGCTCGCCGCCGAATTGAAAGGCCTGGGGCAAGTCATGTTTCTCGGCCATCCCCTGGCCGGCGCGCTGATTGCCGCCGGATTACTGATTGCCGATCGCCGCGCCTTTGTGTGGGCGCTGCTGGGCTCCGCCGCCGGCCTCGGATTTGCCCTTCTACATGGCGAAACTTCAAATGCCTTGCAGGGTTTGAGCGGTTACAACGCGGTACTCGCCGCCCTCGCCTTCAGCCCGCAACGCCGCCAACCCTGGCTGCCGCTGCTCGGCATTCTGCTCGCGGTATTGCTCACGCCGGGGTTCGCCGCACTGGGCCTGGCAACGCTGACCGCGCCGTTCATTCTTGCCTGCTGGCTGATTCGCGCAGGCATTCGGGTGTTGCGTCAGTCCGCCATGGACAGCGCACCTTGCGCTAGCGGGGAGAATCACCCTAGGCTGCGCTGATTCTCGATTCAGGCGTTATCCATGGACAGCAGCAAAAACTGGCGTGAAGAGCTTTACGTCATGATCTTCCAGACCGACACCCAGGCCGGTCGGCGCTTCGACAGCATCTTGCTGTTGATCATCCTCGCCAGCCTGGTGATCGTGGTTCTGGACAGTATCGACAGCGTTCACCAGAACTACGCCGACGTGCTGGCGTACATCGAATGGGGCTTCACCGTCATTTTCGTCATCGAATACGGCCTGCGCCTGTATTGCTCGCCCAAGCCGCTGCGCTACGCGTTTAGCTTCTATGGACTGGTGGATTTGCTCGCGATCGTGCCCGGCATTCTCGCGCTGTATTACAGCGATGCGCAGTACCTGCTGATCATCCGGATCATACGAATGCTGCGGATTTTCCGCGTGCTCAAGCTCAGCCCGTATCTGAAACAAGCCAACTATTTGATGTCGGCGTTGCGCGGCAGCAAACAGAAAATCGTCGTATTTCTGCTCAGCGTCAGCACCCTGGTGACGGTGTTCGGCACCTTGATGTACGTGATCGAAGGCCCGGAGCACGGCTTCACCAGCATCCCCAAAGGGATCTATTGGGCTATCGTGACGCTGACCACCGTGGGTTTTGGCGACATCGTGCCCAAGACGCCGCTGGGCCAGGTGATTTCATCCCTGGTGATGATCACCGGTTACTCGATCATCGCTGTGCCGACGGGGATCTTTACCGCGGAACTGGCCAACGCCATGCGCGGTGATCAACTGCAGCACGATTGCCCGGTCTGCAAGAAAAACAGCCACGAGCATAGCGCGGCGTTCTGCTCTCGTTGTGGCAATGCGTTGTTCAAGAAAATGGAATAAGCAAAGTGTTTTTTAATCTTTAAGCGACTATGCGAGTCCGGCTATAGTCGCTGGCAAATTGCCAATAATCTCCATCGAACACGTTTGATAAAACAAGGAATGCGCAGTGAAAAAACTCTTTGGCGCCTCACTTCTGGCCGCTGGCCTGGCCTTGAGCAGCATGGCTCAGGCCGCACCGACCCTGCTTAACGTTTCCTACGACGTGATGCGAGATTTCTACAAGGACTACAACGCTGCCTTCCAGAAACACTGGCAAGCCGAGCACAACGAAAACATCACGCTGCAGATGTCCTTCGGCGGCTCCAGCAAACAGGCGCGCTCGGTGATCGATGGCCTGCCGGCTGACGTCATCACCATGAACATGGCCACCGACATCAACGCCCTGGCGGACAACGGCAAACTGGTCCCGGACAACTGGGTCACACGCCTGCCGAACAACAGCGCGCCGTTCACTTCGGCCACCGTATTCATCGTGCGCAAAGGTAACCCGAAAGCCCTGAAAGACTGGCCGGACCTGCTCAAGGACGGCGTGCAGGTGATCGTCCCCAACCCGAAAACCTCGGGCAACGGCCGCTACACCTACCTCTCGGCCTGGGGCTATGTGCTGAAAAATGGCGGTGACGAAAACAAGGCAAAAGCCTTTGTCGGAAAACTGTTCAAACAAGCGCCGGTGCTGGATACCGGTGGCCGCGCGGCCACGACTACGTTCATGACCAACCAGATCGGCGACGTGCTGGTGACCTTCGAAAACGAAGCGGAAATGATTGCTCGCGAGTTTGGTCGTGATCAGTTCGAAGTGATTTACCCGAGTGTTTCCGCCGAAGCCGAGCCGCCGGTGTCGGTGGTCGACAAAACCGTCGACAAGAAAGGCACTCGCGCGGTTGCCGAGGAATATCTGAAGTACCTGTGGTCGCCGGAAGGTCAGGAAATTGCGGCTGCCAACTACCTGCGTCCGCGTGACCCGGCGGTGTTGGCGAAATACACCGATCGCTTCCCGAAAGTGGATTTCCTGTCGGTGGAGAAGACCTTTGGTGACTGGCGCACCGTGCAGAAGACTCACTTCAACGATGGTGGGGTTTTCGACCAGATTTACAACGGCCAGTAATCACTGAGCTCAATGAAATAGGCGACCTGTGAAGGTCGCCTTTTTTGTGGGATACCGTTACATCGGCGGTGTCACACCGTCCTTGCCGGCCGAGATGGATTGAGCGGTCAGCGTCCCGTCGGCACTCTGGGTCACAAACGTCACGATCTTCACGCCCACCTTCAGCAAGCTGCGATCCCCCGACACCAGATTGACGATCGGCACATCCTCCGGCACCAGAATCGTCTGTTGGCCGCCCTTGTAATTGACGGTCAGAACCCGGCCGTTGCTGACCACCAGATCGCCTACGCTGCCATTGGTCATGCTGCTGCCCTTGACCAGATCAAAAGGCCGATGGCCGTCGCCGCTGCCGGCCAGTTCCGGCGGGAAGACGTGGACTTCCAGCGCCTTGAGCGTGCCATCCTCCTGCGGCACGGCAGCCGAGCCGATGTAGCTGCCGGGCTTGATGTCTTCGATATTGGCCAGGGTGACAGCGCGGATTTTGGTGTCCTTGGTCAGGTTGATCACCACGTTTTCGCCGCTGTTGACATGGACCGTCATGACGTCGGCGCTGACGCCGGTGATCTCACCGCGCACGCCAATGCGCATTCCCGGCGCCACATCGGCAGCCTGGGCAAAACCTGTCGTGAACAAGCTGATCAAGGTAACAACGCAGGCGCCACGGATCAGGTGACGGAACATCGCATTCATATCGAAGTACCTTCCGGTTTATGGAGCGCAGGACAACATAAGCACGCTATCGAAGAGGATGTCAGTGAATGTATCATCGGATCCCACTGTTTGGACGCATGGTTCATCGGCAGACAGCGCATACCGGCGTCACTCATTCCGCAAAAGAATGATTACTATCAATCCAAACCCTCTTCCGCCGCTCTAGCCAGCCGATTAGCCTCTGCGCATTCCTTCTTGTTCAGCGAGCCATGTTATGAATCCAGCGACTCAGGCGCCCCACGGTGCCGCGACAATGACCCGGGGCATGGTGCTGCTTTTCGCCTTCTGCTGCGGCGCGATCGTCGCCAACATCTACTACGCCCAGCCGATCATCGGCCTGATCGCGCCGGACATCGGCCTGACCGACACCATGGCCAGCCTGATCGTTTCGCTGACGCAGATTGGTTATGCGCTGGGCCTGTTCTTCCTGGTACCGCTGGGTGATCTGCTGGAGAACCGTCGCTTGATGATCATCACCACCGTGGTGGCGATTGCCAGTTTGCTGGGTGCGGCGTTCACCGATCAGCCGAACGTGTTTCTGCTGATTTCGTTGCTGGTGGGTTTCAGCTCGGTGTCGGTACAGATCCTGATTCCGCTGGCCGCCCACCTGACGCCGGAAGCGTCGCGCGGCCGCGTGGTTGGCGGGATCATGGGCGGTCTGCTGCTGGGGATTCTGCTGGCCCGGCCGGTGTCCAGCGTAGTGGCCGACCACTTCGGCTGGCGCGCTATGTTCGTCATTGCCGCAGTTTTGATGGCTGCAATCAGCATCGTCCTGGCCCTGACGGTGCCCAAGCGCCAGCCTGATCACAGCGCCTCTTATGGCCAGTTACTGGGCTCGCTCTGGACGCTGCTGCGCCAGCAACCGGTGTTGCGTCAACGGGCGTTTTATCAGGGTTGCATGTTCGCTACGTTCAGCCTGTTCTGGACCGCCGTGCCGCTGGAACTGGCGCGCAATCACGGTCTGTCGCAAACCCAGATCGCGATCTTCGCCCTGGTCGGAGCCATCGGCGCGATTGCCGCACCCATCGCTGGTCGACTGGCCGATGCCGGCCACACCCGCCTCGCCTCGCTGCTGGCGATGCTGTTCGCCAGCCTGAGCTTCCTGCCGGCCTTCATCCACCCGGCCTACAGCGTCATCGGCCTGGCCGTGACCGGCGTGGTACTGGATTTCTGCGTGCAAATGAACATGGTCCTCGGCCAGCGTGCGGTCTACACCCTCGACGCCAAGAGCCGCGGCCGTCTGAATGCGCTGTACATGACCAGCATCTTCATCGGCGGCGCGTTCGGCTCATCGGTGGCCAGTGCGGTGTACGAACACGGTGGCTGGTTGTGGATCGTGTTTGTCGGCAGCGTGTTTCCGCTGCTGGCGTTGTTGCGGTTTTTGAGTGCTTCGGAGAAGCCGGCACTGGCGACGGCGTAACAACGTTAGAAACATCGTGAACAAACGTAAGTCCCTGTGTGAGCGGGCTTGTCCGCGAAAGCGTCAGGAAGCACTAACGCGACTGCATAAGGAGCTGAAAAGCCGGTCGTTTCGTTTATTGCGATTTTCGTTTGATTCGAATAGCCTTCCAATATCGATTATTCAGAATATTGGAAAGCATCATGTCACCAGTTATCCATCCCCCCCTTAACCTGCCCATGGAGCGTGAGGTCCAGGCCGCTATCGAAGGTCAGCGCGCCTTGGCTGCCTACCTCGCCACCCAATTCGAAACTCAGCATATCCAGATTTTCGATGAGCAGAATGAAGCACACAGCGTCGAACTTCCCACCTCAGCGCTTCGGTTGCTTGTCGACATCCTGGCAGAGCTCGCTGCAGGCAACGCCGTCAAAGTGGTCCCGGTACACGCTGAACTGACCACCCAGGAAGCGGCGGACTTGCTCAATGTCTCACGCCCGCACCTGATCAAACTGCTGGAGTCCGGTGAGTTGTCCTACCACAAAACCGGCAAGCACCGACGTGTGCGCTTTACCGATTTGATGGACTATAAAACCCAGCGCGACATAGCCAGCGAGCAAGCAATGACGCTTCTCGCCGAGCAGGCACAAGCGTTAAGGACAGGATACGAGTGAGGCACTCCCCTTTTACCGCTGTATATGACGCATGTGTTTTGTACCCCGCGCCCTTGAGAGATTTTCTGATGTGGCTCGCGCTCTCCGGGCGTTTCAGGGCGCGATGGTCACTGGAGATACATAACGAATGGAAGCGCAATCTACTGAAGAACCGCCCGGACCTGACAACAGAGCAGTTGGATCGCACGTCCGACTTGATGGATCAGGCCATACCTGATGCTTGCGTCTACGGTTACGAAAGGCTGATCGAAGGGCTAACCCTACCTGATGTCGATGACCGACATGTTCTGGCTGCCGCTATACGCTGCAATGCCAGTGTCATTGTGACCTTTAATCAGAAAGATTTTCCTGACGAAACACTGGGACCTTTTGGCATCGAGGCCCAGCATCCTGACGAGTTCGTCGATAACCTCTTCGATCTGGACCCGGCAGCAGTTGTTGCGGCAGCACAACGGCAACGCAAACAGCTAAAGATGCCGCCGATGGATGTCAGCACTTATCTCGAACTGCTGTTGCGCCAAGGCCTGACTCGGTCGAGCAAGGCGTTGACCCACTATCAGGCCATTCTTTAATCGCCTTTCATAAATGCCAAAAAGCAAAACGGCGATCCTCAGATCGCCGTTTCCATTCACTGCCCGAATTGTCTGCCCAGCCCACCCGGTACACCGTGGATATCCGTCTCTTCCCACGGCCCGTTAGGGCTGATCGAGCGGCTCCAGCCGTTGTCCCAGCGGTAGTAGGTGCGCTGGCGGTAGAAGGTGTTGGTTTGATTGTCGAGGACGTAAACACCGAGTTTCGCATCCCAATGGCTGTTGCCCCCCGGTGGCGGGGCGAAGCTGGCGGAGGTGCGTGGCACCGGCTTCGATGGTTTGCTCGGCGTGACCGGTTTGCTCGGTGTGGTCGGTTTGGTGCTCGGCTGCGAGGGCGGAATCGGCGGCAGCCGTTCGGGCTCCTGCTCCTGGACCGCACAAGCGCTTAGCCCCAAAACCATCATGCTGAGGAGAGTGATACGAGCGAAGGCGGTCATGGTGGCGTTTCCTGTTATTTATCCGGGCTGTCGATGGTCAGTTTTTGTGGCGCGGTGGTGCTGGTGGCCAAAGGTTGGCTACGACCGATCCATTCGCCGGCAGTCGGTTGGCCGGCGCGGGAGATGCGCGCAACCAGTTGGACTTCGGGGAAGTTCGACAGTTTCAACTGGGGCATCATTGCATCCGCATCGCCCAGCTCGACGGTCGCTGGCAGGTCGGCAACGGTCAGACGCTTGGCCGCCAATGGTGCGGGCGGGCCTGCGGTGGCGCGGGCGAAGATGAACACGCTGTCGCCGGGCTGGACCTTGGCTTTCAAGTCCGGTGCAAGATCGACACGCACCTTGAGCAGTGCTGCAACCTTCACTGCCGGAGCCTGAACCTGAGCCACCTTGCCACCGCTGGCTTCAAGCTTCTCGGCGGCCTTGGCGATGCCGCCTTGCAGCGCGACACGGGACTGATCATCCGGCGGCAGTTGCACCAACAGCCTATTCCAATAGTCGATGGCTTCCTGGTAACGCTCGCCTTCGAAGGCCGCGATGCCCAGCAGACCTAGGCTGGTGACCTCCTTCGGATCGGCTTTCAGTGCTTCGTCAGTCAGGGCCTGGACCTTGTCCGACCACTTCTTGCCATCGGCGAAGTATTGGGCCTGAGCCCACTGCCCGAGCAGTTCCGGCTGGCGACCGGCCAGGTTCACGGTACGCTCGAAGATCTTCGCCGCATCGCCAGGGCGGTCCTGAGCCATGTAAGTGCGGCCGAGGAAGTACAGGCCTTCGGCCGAATCCGGTTGGGCCGCAACCGCACGCTCCAGGCGACGGGTCATGTCTTCCATCGACTGCGGCGCCTGGGCGAACTCGCGGGTCAGCTCGACTTTGTCGCTGGCACCGAAATGCAGGTACAGCCCAAGGCCCAGCACAGGCACCAGAATTGCCGCCAGCAACGGCAATGGCTTGCCCAGGCGCGACACTCGCGGTGCCTCGACGCCTTCGGTGTCGGCAAGCAGTTCACGGGCGGCTTCGGCGCGGCCGGCATTCATTTGTTCGGCGTTGAGTACGCCTTCTTCTTGCTGAGTCTGCAACTCAGCCACGCGCTCCTGATACAGCGCGACGTTAAGCGCCGTACGATCCTCTTCAAGCTGGGCGCGACGACCGCGCAGAACGGGGATCAGCAAAAAACTCAGGGCTACCAGAAGCAGCAGGCCTGCAGCGAGCCAGAAATCAATCATGCTTGGTTTTATCCAACAGGTGGTCGAGGCGCTCGCGCTCATCAAAAGAAAGCGTGTCCGGGCTGTCAGCGCGTTGCACGCGACGACGGCGGACGATCACGGCGATGATCACAAAACCGCCCAGCAGCAGGCCGGCCGGGCCGAACCAGAGCAATGCGGTCTTGGCATTCAGAGCAGGTTTATAACGGACGAAATCACCATAGCGGTCGACCATGAAGTCGATGATCTGCTGATTGTCCTTGCCCTCGCCGAGCATGCGGAAAATCTCTTTGCGCAGGTCGGCGGCGATCGGTGCGTTGGAATCGGCAATGTCCTGATTCTGGCACTTGGGGCAACGCAGCTCTTTGGTCAGCTCGCGAAAACGCTCGCGATCGCCTTCTTTGGCGAACTCATAGGTATCGATGGCGGCATGGGCCACGCCGGCCATGCTCAACCCCAGAACGGCGGCGGCAATCCAGCGTTTCATGGCTTGGCCTCGTCGACCAGCGCCTGATACTTGGCCGCCAGTTTTTCGCGCCAGACCTGTTCGTCGATCACCCCGACGAATTTGTCGCGGATGATGCCCTTGGCGTCGATGAAGAAGGTTTCCGGTGCGCCATACACACCGAGGTTCAGGCCCAGGGTGCCTTCATCGTCACGGACGTCCAGTTGATACGGGTTGTGGAACTCGGCCAGCCACTTCAAGGCGTCTGCATTGGTGTCCTTGTAGTTGATGCCGTAGATCGCCACGCCCTTCTCGGCCAGTTTGTTCAACACCGGGTGCTCGACCCGGCAGGAAATGCACCAAGTGCCCCAGACGTTAACCAGCGCCGGTTTACCCAGAATGTCCGCTTTGGTCAGGGTTTTGTCGCCCTGCACCGAGAGCAGGGAAAACTCCGGGAACGGCTTGCCGATCATCGCCGAGGGCAACTCGGCCGGGTTCAGGTACAGCCCCCGATACAGAAAAACAGCAACCACCAGAAAAATCGCCAGCGGCAACAGCATCAACCAACGTCTCATGCGGTGGCTCCCGTCATGCCGAGCGCTTCACGCACGCGGCTTTTTACCTTGACTCGATAACGGCGATCCAGCGCCGCCAGCAACCCGCCTACACCTGTGAGCAGCCCACCGAACCAGATCCAGCGCACGAACGGTTTGACGTGCACGCGAACCGCCCAGGCGCCCTCGCCCAACGGCTCGCCCAGTGCGACGTACAGGTCACGGGTGAAACCGGCGTCGATCCCGGCCTCGGTCATCATCGAGTTCTGCACCGTGTACAGGCGTTTTTCCGGGTGCAGCACGCTGACTTCCTTACCGTCGCGGATCACCCGTACGGTGCCCTTGTCGGACGTGAAGTTCGGGCCTTCGAAGTGCTTGGCGCCTTCGAACACAAACTGGTAACCGGCCAGGCTCATGGACTCACCCGGTGCCAGGCGCAGATCACGCTCGGCGCTGTTCTGGCTCGACAACACGACACCCAGCGCGCACACGGCGATACCCAAATGCGCGAGTTGCATGCCCCAATAACTGCGGGTCAGGGTCGGCAGTCCTTTGATCAAGCCTTTGTGGCGAGTCTTGTCGAAAATGTCCCGCACACCGGCCAGCAACACCCACGCAGCCAACATGAAGGTTGCCAGCACCGCCCAGTTGAAATCGCCGTAAGCAACACCCGCCACGACGGCCAGCGCGGCGCTGCCGAGTAATACCGGGGTCAGCATGCTCACCAGCCATTTGACCGGGGTGTCTTTCCAGCGCACCACCACGCCGACCGCCATCACTATCATCAGGATCGCCATCAACGGAATGAACAGCGCGTTGAAGTACGGCGGGCCGACCGACAGCTTGGCACCGGTCATCGCGTCAAGGATCAGCGGATACAGGGTGCCCAGCAGAATCATCGAAGCAGCCACCACCAGCACCAGGTTGTTGCCCAGAAGCAGGGTTTCCCGGGACCAGAGGTTGAAGCCGACATGGCTCTTGACCACCGGCGCGCGCAGGGCGAACAGCGTCAATGAACCACCGACCACAAACAGCAGGAAGACCAGAATGAACACGCCACGCTCAGGGTCGGAGGCAAAGGCGTGAACCGAGGTCAGCACGCCGGAACGCACCAGGAAGGTCCCGAGCAGACTCAACGAGAATGCGGCAATGGCCAACAGCACGGTCCAGCTCTTGAACACACCACGTTTTTCCGTGACCGCCAACGAGTGAATCAGCGCCGTGCCCACCAGCCAAGGCATGAAGGACGCGTTTTCCACCGGGTCCCAGAACCACCAGCCGCCCCAGCCGAGTTCGTAGTAGGCCCACCAGGAACCCAACGTGATACCGATGCCAAGGAAGGCCCAGGCGACGATGGTCCACGGACGGGACCAGCGCGCCCACGCCGCATCGAGACGACCGCCCAACAGCGCGGCGATGGCGAAGGCGAAGGCCACGGAGAAACCGACATACCCCATGTACAGCATCGGCGGATGAACAATCAGGCCGATGTCTTGCAGCAGAGGATTAAGATCGCGCCCGTCCGCCGGCATCTGCGGCAAGATCCGGGCGAACGGGTTGGACGTCAGGATCAGGAACAGCAGGAAACCCGTGCTGATCATGCCCATCACCGCCAGCACCCGGGCCAGCATCACTTGCGGCAACTGTCGGGAGAACACCGACACCGCGAAGGTCCAGCCGCCGAGAATCAACGCCCACAGCAGCAACGACCCTTCGTGAGCGCCCCACACGGCGCTGAACTTGTAGTACCACGGCAGCGCGCTGTTGGAGTTGCTGGCCACGTAGGCGACGGAGAAGTCGTCCGTCATGAACGCATAGGTCAGGCAACCGAAGGCGAACAGCAAAAACGCGAACTGCCCCCACGCGGCCGGCTGGGCCAGGCTCATCCACAAACGGTCGCCGCGCCAGGCACCGAGCAACGGCACCACGGCCTGCACCAACGCAAAACACAACGCCAGGATCATGGCCAGATGGCCGAGTTCGGGGATGAACAGCCCCGAGCTGTAAAGTGCGGAAGTCATCCGTTAGCCCTCCTTGGCTGGCGTAGGTGCCGATTGACCACTGTCTTTCAACGCCTTGGTCACTTCCGGCGGCATGTACTTCTCGTCGTGCTTGGCCAGCACTTCGTCGGCCACCACCACGCCATCAGCGTTGAGCTTGCCGAGGGCAACGATGCCCTGCCCTTCGCGGAACAGGTCCGGGAGGATGCCGCGATAGCTGATGGTCACGGATTTGTTGAAGTCGGTGACGATGAATTTCACGTCCAGGGAATCGCCGGAACGTTGCAGCGAGCCTTTTTCGACCATGCCGCCCGCACGGATGCGCGTGTCTTGCGGCGCTTCGCCATTGGCGATCTGGGTCGGGGTGTAAAACAGATTGATGTTCTGCTGCAGGGCGCTCAGGGCCAGGCCGACGGCAGCGCCGACACCGACCAGGATCGCGAGAATGATGACAAGACGCTTTTTACGCAGCGGATTCACTGGCCGTTCTCCCGGCGCAAACGACGCGCCTCTTGTTGCAGATACCGCTTGCGGGCCAGGATCGGCGCCGCCACGTTGAGGGCCAGCACCGCCAGGCAAATGCCATAGGCTGACCAGACATACAGGCCGTGATGGCCCATGGCGAGAAAGTCGCCGAATGAAGCGAAACTCATCGAGCGGCCTCCAGACTGTTCTGCACTTCGGATTTCACCCAGCTCGCCCGGGCTTCGCGCTTGAGCACTTCAAGGCGCATGCGCAGCAACAGCACCGCGCCGAAGAAACAGTAGAACCCCAGCACCGTCAGCAGCAGTGGCAGCCACATCTCGGCAGGCATCGCCGGTTTTTCGGTGAGGGTGAACGTCGCGCCCTGGTGCAGGGTGTTCCACCACTCCACCGAGTATTTGATGATCGGGATGTTGATCACGCCGACAATCGCCAGCACCGCGCAGGCCTTGGCCGCGCTGTCACGATTGCTGATGGCGTTGCCCAGCGCAATAAGACCGAAGTACAGAAACAGCAGAATCAACATGGACGTAAGTCGCGCATCCCAGACCCACCACGAACCCCAGGTCGGTTTGCCCCAGATCGCTCCGGTAACCAGCGCCACGGCGGTCATCCAGGCACCGATCGGGGCGGCGCATTGCAGGGCGACGTCGGCCAGTTTCATTTTCCACACCAGCCCGACAACGCCGCACACGGCCAGCATCACGTAGATCGACTGCGCCAGCATGGCGGCGGGAACGTGGATATAGATGATTCGAAAGCTGTTGCCTTGCTGGTAGTCCGGCGGTGCGAAGGCCAGGCCCCAGACCACGCCGACGCTAATCAGCAGCAACGCCGCGACGCTCAGCCAGGGCAGCAATTTGCCACTGATGCCGTAAAACCATTTGGGCGAGCCGAGCTTATGAAACCAGGTCCAGTTCATTGCTGTTTCCATCACGGTTGCTGTTCGTTATCACGAAACAGCCAAAGGGTCTTTACTGGTTAAATTTTAACCAGACCTCATTATTCGCCGACACTGATCTTCAGGCCAGCAGCTATTGCAAAAGGTGCCAGGGTTATCGCCAGGGCGGTCAGGCTACCAAGCCACAAGAGATAACCGGTCGCCGGCATGCCCTGCAATGCCGCCTGCAAGGCGCCACTGCCGAGAATCAACACCGGGATATACAGCGGCAGAATCAGCAGCGCCAGCAACAGGCCACCACGCTTCAATCCTACCGTCAGCGCCGCGCCCACCGCACCGAGCAGGCTCAACACCGGTGTACCGAGCAATAAAGAAAGCAGCAACACCGGCAGACAAGCGGCAGGCAAACCGAGCATCAGCGCCAGCAATGGCGCGAGCAAAACCAGTGCCAGGCCGGAAAAGGCCCAGTGTGCCAGCACCTTGGCCAGCACCAGAAGAGGCAGGGGGTGCGACGAAAGGACCCACTGTTCAAGGGATCCATCTTCGAAATCACTGCGGAAGAGCCCGTCCAGCGAGAGTAAAACCGATAAAAGCGCCGCCACCCAGACCAGCCCCGGAGACAAGGTTTGCAACAATTGAGTCTCGGGACCAACCGCCAGCGGGAACAAGGAGACGACGATGGCGAAAAATACCAACGGGTTCGCCAATTCGGCGGGACGGCGGAACAGCAAACGAGCCTCACGGGCGACCAACAGGCCGAAAACACTCATACGGCCCAATTCCCCAAATCAATGTCGCGATAACCGGCCGGCATCCGGCTCAGCGTGTGGTGAGTGGTCAGCACCACCATGCCGCCGCGCTCGCAGTGCGCGGCCAGGTGTTCTTCGAGTTGCGCCACGCCTTGTTTGTCGAGCGCGGTGAATGGCTCGTCGAGGATCCACAGCGGCGGGCTGTCCAGGTACAACCGCGCCAACGCCACACGACGTTGCTGGCCGGCAGACAGGGTGTGACAGGGAACATCCTCGAAACCGCGCAGCCCCACCGACGCCAGTGCTTGCCAGATCGCCTCATGGGAGGCCGGTTGATGCAAGGCGCAGAGCCAGCTGAGGTTTTCTTCGGGGGTCAGCAGGTCCTTGATGCCGGCGGCATGGCCGATCCACAGCAGGTTGCGCGCCAGTTCACTGCGTTGTTCGTTCAGTGGCTGGCCGTTGAGCAACACTTGACCGGCGGTCGGATGCATCAAACCGCAAAGCAGACGTAGCAGGCTGGTCTTGCCACTGCCGTTGGGGCCGCTGATCTGTAACATTTCGCCACTGGCCAGTCGCAATTCGAGATTTTCGAAAAGCAGCCGAAGGTCTCGCTCACAGGCAAGGGCAACGGTTTGCAGGACAGGACTGGTCAAGGGTTCACGGGCCTTATGCGGTTCAAGTCGGCTCTGGCGCGGCCGTTAAAGAGATGCAGCATAGATGCTATGACGGCTTGTTCTAGAGAGCTGCGTCAATCAATTGCAAAGTTTTCGCCACTCAGCGAAAGACGGGCGGCATTATACATGGCGTTCCCTACTCTCAAGAGTGCAATTTCCTCAGGTTGTGTCCGCGTATGACAGGCGAAATGAACATCCTCCCGCTCCCGCCAACCACCCCGGCGACTGCGCGTCCATTGGTGATCAGCAGCGAGTTGCTCAAGCTGCTGACGCCGATGGAGGGCCTGATCACGGCCGGTCAGACCGCCAAGGCTGAAGTGCTGTCGCTCAAGCAGGCGGATCAGACCTTTCAACTGTTGCTCAAGGTCACCCTCGACAGCGGTCGCCAGACCACTGTCCAGGCCACCAGCACTCAGCCATTGCCCCAGGGTACCAGCCTGTCGATCACCCAGCCGTCGGCGGGCAATCTGGCAGTCACGGTGCAACAGGCCATCGCCTCCAGCGTCGCCACCCTTACCCGTATCGACACGGCGCAACTGCCGGTCGGCACCCTGCTGCAAGGCAAAGTGCTGACCTCTCAGGTGATGCCGCAGGTGCCGGGCCAGCCGACGGTGTTTCGCTCGATGGTGAGCCTGCTCAACACCGCGCTGAGCGGCAGCACGCTGAGCATCGACAGCCCGACGCCGCTGCGCATCGGCAGCTTGCTGAGCGCCTTGGTGCAGGACACCCAGACACTCAAATTCGTGCCGCTGAGCAGCCGTCAGGAACAGTTGGCGGTGACGCAACAATTGGTCAGCCAGCAAAGTCGCCAGGGTTCTCTGGATGGCTTGATCAAGGTCCTGCAAAACCTGCCGCCGTCGGATCAAACCTCCAGCGACCTGCGCGCTGCCGTGGACAAATTGCTCGCCGGCCTGCCGGACGTCCAACAATTGAGTACGCCCAAAGGCCTGGCCCAGGCGCTGGCCAACAGTGGCCTGTTCCTCGAAGCCAAATTGCTGACCGGACAAAACCCGACGCTGGTGCCAGACATGAAAGGCGACCTGCTCAAGCTGATCGCCCAACTGACGCCGGGCCTGCCGGCCAACACCAATCTCAACGCAATCATCGCCGCCAACACCCTGGCCCAGGCCATGCCGAGTTTTGTGCGCAATGCCCTCGGCATGCTCGGGCAAGTCAGTGCCAAACCGTCGCCAACCAGCTTCCCACTGCCCGAGCGCCTGTTGCAAAGCGCGGAAGGCGAAGATGATCTCGAGCACCTGCTGCGCCTGGCTGCGGCGGCGGTTTCACGTTTGCAAAGTCATCAGCTGTCGAGCCTTGAGCAGACTGGCGTCACCAGTGACGGGCGGTTGATGAGCACCTGGCAACTGGAAATCCCCATGCGCAACCTGCAGGACATCGTGCCGTTGCAGGTCAAATTCCAGCGCGAAGAAGCCCCCGAAAAAGAACAACCGCGCGAACGCCGCGACGAACGCGAACCCAAGCAACCGCTATGGCGCGTCGAGCTGGCATTCGACATGGAACCGTTGGGGCCGTTGCAGATTCAGGCCCAACTGATCAAAGGCAGCCTCTCCAGTCAGCTGTGGGCCGAACGGCCGTACACCGCGAGCCTGATCGAAAGCAATCTGGCCGCGCTGCGCCAGCGCCTGCTGGATTCCGGGCTGAACGTCGGCGATCTGGATTGCCACCTCGGCACACCGCCACAAGGCCCTCAAACCCGTCTCGAACAACGCTGGGTCGACGAAACCGCATGAACGAATCCACCGCACCGCGCCAGGCCATCGCCCTCAAATACGACGGCAGCCACGCCCCTACCCTTACGGCCAAAGGTGACGAAGAACTGGCTGAAGAAATTCTACGGATTGCCCGTGACTACGAAGTGCCGATTTACGAGAACGCCGAACTGGTGAAACTGCTGGCGCGGATGGAATTGGGCGAGAGTATTCCCGAGGAGTTGTACCGCACGATTGCCGAGATCATTGCGTTTGCCTGGAATCTGAAAGGCAAGTTTCCGGCGGGGCATGATCCGCATGCGGTGACGGTGGAGAAGGACGTCACCGAACGCGGGGATGATTATTGAATCTTTGTTGAATGTAAAAAGATCGCAGCGCCGTTTCACTCGACAGCTCCTACAGGGCTTACACCATCCCAATGCAGGAGCTGTCGAGTGAAACGAGGCTGCGATCTTTTGCTCTTCTCAGTTTCTGTGCAACTTGCTCATCAACTCCGCCTCAGCCTGGGTCAAGCCGCAAGACTGAGTCAGCTCATCGACGCTGGCCCCCATCCCCACCAGGCGCGCGGCCTGGGCGAATGAAAGGCTCGACGGATCACGCTGCTCCAACTGCGCCAGCTTGTCCGGCAACGGCCCGACCACCGCGCGCAGTTCGTGCAGGTCTTCACCCATGCGCACGTTGCCGTTCTGGTAGTCGTCGACGCGCTTGGCCAGGTCCTTGATGCGCTGATCGCGCAGCGCATCGCCCTGAGCCTGTTGTGCGGCGACCTGCCTTTGAGCGCGGATGTACGCCAGGAACATCGCCAGCGTGCCTGCCCACAAGAGGAACAGGACAATCACAGCCACCTCAAGAATCAATCAGATACTCTCCAGTTCCGACCATTCTTCTTCGCTCATCATCTTGTCCAGCTCGACCAGGATCAGCAGTTCATTGTTCTTGTTGCACACGCCTTGAATGAACTTGGCGGACTCTTCGTTACCGACGTTCGGTGCGGTCTCGATTTCCGACTGACGCAGATAAACCACTTCAGCCACGCTGTCGACCATGATCCCGACCACTTGCTTGTCGGCTTCGATGATGACGATGCGGGTGTTGTCGCTAACGTCGACCGTGCCCAGGCCGAAACGCTGACGGGTGTCGATCACGGTGACCACGTTGCCGCGCAGGTTGATGATACCCAGCACGTAGCTCGGGGCACCCGGTACCGGAGCGATTTCGGTGTAGCGCAGGACTTCCTGAACGCGCATCACGTTGATGCCGTAGGTTTCATTGTCCAGCTTGAAGGTGACCCATTGCAGGATCGGATCTTCGGAACCTTTTGCCGCCGTCGCCTTGTCATTCATACCCTGACCCCTCGAAAAACCGCCCTAGCGGTGTGTATTCAGTGCACCGGCACTTGAATGCCGATGCGTGTTTTTTATGTCGGTTTGTGGTTCGGCTTACTGCCGCCCATGTGCTTCGCCCCGCCGCTGGCGATCAATTCGGCCAGTGCGGCGACATCGAGCAAAGCGCACATGTGTTCAATCACCGTGCCGGCGAGCCATGGCCGCTGCCCCCGGTGACTTCTCCATTTGATTTCATTCGGGTCCAGGCGCAACGAGCGGCTGACCTGATGCACCGCTAGCCCCCACTCATAGCCCTGAACTGAAATAACGTATTGCAGGCCCTGGCGGAAATCGTCGCGGTAGCGGTCCGGCATGACCCAGCGTGCGGTATCCAGCACCTTCAGGTTGCCGGCCTGGCTTGGCAGGATCCCGAGGAACCATTCCGGCTGACCGAACAACGGCGTCAGCTCGTGGCCGGCCAGGGAATAAATCGAACCCAGGCACACCAGCGGCACCGCGAGGGTCAACCCGGCGACATCGAACAACAGGCATTCGAACGGCTCGGCCGCCCAGGCCGGACGATCGTCATTTTCCACCGGAGGCGGCGTGTTGCTCGGCGGCAGATGAACTTCCACCACCGGCGGCACCAACGCTTGCAGCAACGGCGCAATCGTCGACACGGACGCCAGAATCGGTGCCGGCGCTTCGATCACGGCCACCGGTGCCTTCGCCACTGGCGCAACAACGGGGGCCGCGACCACTGCCGGCTTCTGCGCATCGCGCGCCTGCTCTTCGAGCACCGCCGCCTGGAACTCGTCCAGGGCAGCTTCAGCCTCGACAACCTCAGGCAGCGCCTCGACTTCAGGCAACAGCTCTTCGGTCGCGTCCTGCAGCAAGCCATCCAGATAAGACTGAAGGGCCAATTGCGGGCGCGAGGTGATCTTCACCGGCCGGGTCATGCGAATACCATCGTAGGAATCAGGCTCATCTCAAGCCACCTGCGGAACAAGTTGCTGGGCCAACAGATGCTTGAGCAGTGCGCGGTAGGCGAGAACGCCGCGACTCTTGCCATCGAATTGCGACGGCGTCAGCCCTGCCCGGCTCGCGTCACGCAAGCGGGTGTCGATCGGGATGTAGCCTTGCCAGATTTCTTCCGGGTACTTGTCGCGCAGCACGCGCAGAGTGCCAAGCGAAGCCTGGGTGCGGCGGTCGAACAGGGTCGGCACGATGTTGAACGGCAACGCCAGTTTGCGCGAGCGGTTGATCATCGCCAGCGTGTTGACCATGCGTTCCAGGCCTTTGACCGCCAGGTGCTCGGTCTGCACCGGAATCACCAACTGCTGGCTGGCCGCCAAGGCATTGACCATCAGCACGCCGAGCAACGGCGGGCTGTCGATCACGGCGTAATCGAAGTCTTGCCACAACTGCGCCAGACTCTTGGCGATCACCAGGCCCAAACCGCTCTGGCCCGGCGACTGGCGCTCAAGGGTGGCCAGCGCGGTGCTCGATGGCAACAGGGAAATGCGTTCGTCGCTGGTGGGCATCAACAACTGACCGGGCAAGCCTTGCGGCACGTTGCCCTTGTGCAGAAACAGGTCGTAGCTGCTGTGCTCCAGGCTGTCGGGGTCGTAACCGAAGTAGCTGGTCATGGAGCCGTGGGGGTCGAGATCGACCACAACCACGCGCTTGCCCGCCTCCGCCAGTAAACCGGCTAAAGCAATGGAGGAAGTGGTTTTACCGACACCACCCTTTTGATTGGCAACTGCCCAGACTCTCATTCGGATTGTTCCTCCCGGTCGAAAACGTCGACCGAGAAATAGCTCAACGTATTAATGCGGGTGACGGAGAATTGACGGCACTCTCGCGTCCCGGCGACTTGACCGGGGTCGGTGCAGTTTGTGTGCCAGCCCGCTTCAATGCGGCATCCGGTTGTGCATGAGCCGTTCCGGTACCGGTGAGGCTACGCCGTACATCAAGATTGCGTGACACCACCAGCACCACCCGACGGTTGCGCGCACGGCCTTCGGCGGTGGCGTTGTTGGCCACTGGCTGGAATTCGCCATAACCCACCGATGCCAGGCGACCAGGGTTCACGCCCTGCATCGCCAGCATCCGCACGATGCTCGCCGAACGGGCCGAGGACAGTTCCCAGTTGGTTGGGTATTGCGCGGTGCGGATCGGTTGATCGTCGGTGAAACCTTCGACGTGGATCGGGTTGTCGAACGGCCGGAGGATCGCAGCGACCTTGTCGATGATGTTGAACGCAATGTCGCTGGGCATGGCGTCGCCGCTGCCGAACAACAGGCTGGAGTTGAGTTCGATCTCGACCCACAACTCGTTGCCGCGCACGGTCATCTGGTTGGAACTGATCAAGTCGCCGAACGCCGCGCTGATGTCATCGGCGATGCTTTTGAGTGGATCGTTGGCGGCCTGGGCGATGCCGGCGTCGATCTGCTCGCTGTCCTTGACCAGCGGTTTGGCCGGGGTCACGGTCTTCGGTCTCTCTTCGCCGATGGGAATCGGCTTGAGGGCGCGGTCAGAGTCGGTAAACACCCCGATCAACGCCTCGGAAATGATCTTGTACTTGCCTTCGTTGATCGACGAGATCGAGTACATCACCACGAAGAACGCGAACAGCAAGGTGATGAAGTCGGCGTAGGAAACCAGCCAACGTTCATGGTTCACATGTTCTTCATGTTGCCTGCGACGAGCCATGATCCATTACCCCCATCAATCCATGAAGCCCTGAAGCTTCAACTCAATAGAGCGAGGGTTTTCACCTTCGGCGATCGACAGGATCCCTTCCAGCAACATTTCGCGATAGCGCGACTGCCGTAACGCGATGGACTTGAGCTTGGCGGCAATCGGCAACAGCACCAGGTTGGCACTGGCCACGCCGTAGATGGTAGCGACGAAGGCGACGGCGATGCCACTGCCCAGTTGCGATGGGTCGCCCAGGTTGCCCATGACGTGGATCAGGCCCATCACCGCACCGATGATACCGATGGTCGGCGCGTAGCCGCCCATGCTTTCAAAGACTTTGGCGGCTTCGATGTCGCGGCTTTCCTGGGTGTAGAAATCCACTTCCAGAATGCTGCGGATCGCTTCCGGCTCGGCACCGTCGACCAGCAATTGCAGGCCTTTACGCGAGTAGCTGTCAGGTTCGGCGTCGGCCACCCCTTCCAGCCCGAGCAAACCTTCCTTGCGAGCGGTCAGGCTCCAGTTCACCACGCGATCAATGCCGCCGGCCAGGTCCACGCGAGGCGGAAACAGAATCCAGGCGAGAATCTGGATGGCACGCTTGAAGGCACTCATCGGCGATTGCAGCAGCGCGGCACCGATGGTGCCACCGAGTACGATCAACGCCGCCGGGCCGTTGGCCAGTGCGCCGAGGTGACCGCCTTCAAGGTAGTTGCCGCCGATGATGGCGACGAACGCCATGATGATCCCGATAAGGCTGAGCACATCCATCAGATGCAAGCCTCAACCAGGTGCCGACCGATGTCGTCGAGGCTGTACACCGCGTCCGCGAGTTCGGCTTTGACGATGGCCATTGGCATGCCGTAGATCACACAACTGGCTTCATCCTGGGCCCAGATCGCACTACCACCCTGCTTGAGCAGACGCGCGCCTTCGCGACCGTCGGCGCCCATGCCGGTCAGTACCACCGCCAGAACTTTGTCGCCGTAGGACTTGGCCGCGGAACCGAAGGTAATGTCCACGCACGGCTTGTAGTTCAGACGCTCGTCGCCCGGCAGGATTTTCACCGCGCCACGGCCGTCGATCATCATCTGCTTGCCACCGGGTGCGAGCAGCGCCAGGCCCGGACGCAGGATGTCGCCATCCTCGGCTTCCTTGACACTGATGCGGCACAGCTTGTCCAGGCGCTCGGCGAAGGCCTTGGTGAAGGCTGCCGGCATGTGCTGGATCAACACGATGGGTGCCGGGAAGTTGGCCGGCAACTGTGTCAGAACCCGTTGCAGCGCAACCGGGCCACCGGTGGAGGTACCGATGGCGACCAATTTGTAAGCTTTGCGTTTCGGCGCGGGAGATGACGGAGCCGCTGCATGGGGGCGCGCCGCAATCGGTGCCGGTGCCGGACGCGCAGGCGCGCTGCTGCCGTAGCTGCCGACGCTCGAAGGCGCAGGCGTCGGGGCTGGCGCAGCGACCGGTGCCGGAGGGGTGTAGGCGCTGACACGACGGTTACTGCGCGAGATGCTGAGAATCTTCTCGCACAGCAGTTGCTTGACCTTCTCCGGGTTACGGGAGATGTCTTCGAAATTCTTCGGCAGGAAGTCCACCGCGCCGGCGTCCAGCGCATCGAGGGTGACCCGGGCGCCTTCGTGGGTCAGCGAGGAGAACATCAACACCGGGGTCGGGCAGCGCTGCATGATGTGCCGCACCGCCGTGATGCCATCCATCATTGGCATCTCGTAGTCCATGGTGATCACGTCTGGCTTGAGGGCCAGGGCCTGATCGATCGCCTCTTTTCCGTTGGTCGCCGTACCGACGACCTGGATGTTTGAATCCGCTGCAAGAATTTCCGAGACGCGGCGGCGGAAAAACCCCGAATCGTCCACCACCAGGACTTTGACTACCATAAACACTCCGTTAGACGGGGCGAGGCTCTGGCGCCCCGCTCCCCCAGAATCAAATACGCCGTGCGGCGTAACGCTTGAGCATGCTCGGAACATCGAGAATCAGAGCAATGCGGCCGTCACCGGTGATGGTGGCACCGGACATGCCCGGGGTTCCCTGGAGCATTTTGCCCAATGGCTTGATGACCACTTCTTCCTGGCCCACCAACTGATCGACGACGAAGCCGATCCGTTGAGTGCCCACCGAAAGGATCACCACATGGCCCTCGCGCTGCTCTTCGTGAGCGGCGGAGCTGACCAGCCAGCGCTTGAGGTAGAACAAGGGCAGCGCCTTGTCCCGCACGATCACCACTTCCTGCCCGTCCACCACGTTGGTGCGCGACAGGTCGAGGTGGAAGATCTCGTTGACGTTCACCAGCGGGAACGCGAACGCCTGGTTGCCGAGCATGACCATCAGCGTCGGCATGATCGCCAGGGTCAACGGGACCTTGATGACGATCTTCGAGCCTTTGCCCTTGGTCGAGTAGATATTGATGGTGCCGTTAAGTTGGGCGATCTTGGTTTTCACCACGTCCATGCCCACGCCACGACCGGACACGTCGGAGATCTCGGTCTTGGTCGAGAAGCCCGGCGCGAAGATCAGGTTGAAGCAATCGGACTCGCTGAGACGGTCCGCCGCATCCTTGTCCATCAAACCTTTTTTCACGGCGATACCGCGCAAAACGTCAGCGTCCATGCCCTTGCCGTCATCGGAGATGGACAGCAGGATGTGGTCGCCTTCCTGTTCAGCGGACAGAATCACTTTGCCGCTGCGAGGCTTGCCCATCGCTTCGCGATCAGCCGGCTCTTCGATACCGTGGTCGACCGAGTTGCGCACCAAGTGGACCAACGGGTCGGCCAGGGCCTCGACGAGGTTCTTGTCGAGGTCGGTTTCTTCGCCGACCAGTTCCAGGTTGATCTCTTTCTTGAGCTGGCGAGCCAGGTCGCGAACCAGACGCGGGAAGCGCCCGAAGACCTTCTTGATCGGTTGCATCCGGGTCTTCATGACCGCGGTTTGCAGGTCAGCCGTGACCACATCGAGGTTCGACACGGCCTTGGACATGGCTTCGTCGCCGCTGTTGAGGCCCAGACGAACCAGGCGGTTACGAACCAGTACCAGCTCGCCGACCATGTTCATGATTTCGTCGAGACGCGCGGTGTCGACCCGCACGGTGGTCTCGGCTTCGCTGGTTGGCTTTTCCGCGGGCGGCGCGGCCGGGGCACGAGCAGGAGCCGGCGCTGCGGCGGCAGCAGGCTTCGGTGCTTCTGCTTTGGGCTCGGGGGCTTTTGGCTCGGGTGCCTTGGCCACAGGTGCTGGTGCCTTGGCAACCGGAGTCGCTACCGAAGCAACAGCAGACGCAGTGCCCACTTCAGTGAACTTGCCCTTGCCATGCAATTCGTCGAGCAGCGATTCGAATTCATGATCGGAGATCAGATCGCTACCGGCCGCAGCGGCGGTTGGCGCAGCCGGGGCTGGCGCCGAAGCGATTGCCGATTCCAGCGCATCGACCGCAAAGTTGCCTTTGCCGTGCAACTGGTCGAGCAGAGCTTCGAACTCGTCGTCGGTGATGTCGGAGCTGTCGCCGGCGGCTTTCGGAGCAGCCGGAGCAGCAGGCGCAGCGGCTACTGCATCGGCGGCGAACTGGCCTTTGCCGTGCAATTGATCGAGCAACGACTCGAACTCGGCATCGGTGATTTCGTCACTGGCGGCTGCATCGGCGGCAGGCTGCGAAACAGGCTGCGCAGCCGCTACGGGCGCCTCGGCCTGGGCCTTGGCGGCGTTCAGCGAGTCCAGCAGTTGTTCGAATTCGTTATCGGTAATGTCGCCCGATTCGCTTTCGGCGACCGGTGCTTCAACCACTTCAGCGACCGGCGCCGGTGCAGCTTCCATTTGCGGCTCGGCCAGACGGGCCAGCGCCGCGAGTAATTCAGGCGTGGCAGCCGTGATCGGGCTGCGTTCGCGGACTTCGCTGAACATGCTGTTCACCGCGTCCAGCGCTTCGAGAACCACGTCCATCAGTTCCGAGTCGACGCGACGCTCACCCTTGCGCAGGATGTCGAACACGTTCTCGGCGATGTGACAGCACTCCACCAGCTCGTTGAGCTGGAGGAAGCCGGCGCCCCCTTTTACAGTGTGAAAACCGCGAAAAATTGCATTGAGCAAGTCCGCATCATCAGGTCGGCTTTCCAGCTCGACCAGCTGCTCGGACAGTTGCTCTAGAATCTCGCCGGCCTCAACCAGGAAATCCTGAAGGATCTCTTCATCGGCGCCGAAGCTCATTAAGGGGGTGCTCCTACAGGTCTAAAAACCCAGAAAACTAAAATCCAAGACTGGATAACAAATCGTCCACATCGTCCTGACCGGACACAACGTCTTCTCTTTTATCGGCATGAATCTGCGGACCTTCACCCTGAGAGAGATGTTTTTGTGGATCTTTTTCAGCAAGCATCGCCTCACGGTCGTGTTCGATACCCGCAAAGCGGTCTACGTGACTGGCCATGAGCACGAGCTTGAGCAGATTGCTTTCAACTTCGGTGACCAATTGGGTCACACGCTTGATCACCTGACCGGTGAGGTCCTGGTAATCCTGGGCCAGCAGAATGTCGTTGAGGTTGCTCGACACGACGCGGTTGTCTTCACTGCTGCGTGTCAGGAAACCATCGACCCGCCGGGCCAGTTCGCGGAACTCTTCAGCCCCGACTTCGCGACGCATGAACCGTCCCCAATCCGTGCTCAGCGCCTGGGCTTCATCGCTCAGGCTGTTGATCAGCGGCGTGGCGTTTTCCACCAGGTCCATGGTGCGGTTGGCCGCGGCCTCGGTCAGCTTGACCACATAGGACAGGCGCTCGGTGGCATCCGTGATCTGAGACACTTCCTCGGCTTGCGGCATGTGCGGGTCAATCTGGAAATTGACGATCGCGCTATGCAGCTCGCGGGTGAGCTTGCCCACTTCCTGATACAGGCCGCGGTCACGGGTCTGGTTGAGCTCATGGATCAGTTGCACAGCGTCGCCAAACTTGCCTTTTTCAAGGCTGTCGACCAGTTCGACCGCGTGTTTTTTCAGGGTCGACTCAAAATCGCCCTGTGAAGATTCGTTATGCTCCATAGCTCCCCCGTGCGCAGTACATCAGCCGATGCGTTCGAAAATCTTCTCGATTTTTTCTTTCAACGCCTGGGCTGTGAAGGGTTTGACCACATAGCCGTTAACACCGGCCTGGGCCGCTTCGATGATTTGCTCGCGCTTGGCTTCGGCGGTCACCATCAGCACCGGCAGGTGCTTGAGCCTTTCATCGGCGCGCACCGCACGAAGCAGGTCGATGCCGGTCATACCGGGCATGTTCCAGTCGGTAACCAGAAAATCGAAGTTACCGCTTTGCAGCATCGGCAACCCGGTCAGCCCGTCATCGGCTTCGGCGGTGTTGGTGAACCCAAGGTCACGCAACAGGTTTTTTATGATCCGCCGCATCGTTGAGAAGTCATCAACGATGAGGATTTTCATGTTCTTGTCCAATTCGACCTCCAAGCAGTCTTAAACGCGCCCAGCACCTGGACGCGCCATTTCAATCAATCCGGCAAAGCACTCAATGACTGTCTGGAGCACAACAGATCGAGACCGGTACGGTTCAACACCACACCAGCTCCATTCGCAGTGTCCCCACACTGCCTTCAGCGCGCTCGCCACTCCCCCAAACGCCCCCGCAAACGGGCCGCGCACTGGCTGTGTAACTGGCTGACCCGCGACTCGCTGACCCCCAGGACCTCACCGATTTCCTTGAGATTCAACTCTTCGTCGTAGTACAGCGCCAACACCAGTCGCTCACGCTCCGGCAAATTGGCAATCGCGTCCGCCAGCGCCGCCTGGAAGCGTTCATCTTCCAGATCGCGTGACGGCTCGAGATGAGCACTCGCGCCATCCTCATGCAGCCCTTCGTGTTCGCCGTCCTGCAACAGATCGTCGAAACTGAATAACCGGCTGCCCAGGGTGTCGTTCAAAATCCCGTAATAATCGTCGAGACTCAATTGGAGTTCGGCCGCAACTTCGTGATCTTTAGCGTCACGGCCGGTTTTAGCTTCAATCGAGCGAATCGCGTCGCTGACCATGCGGGTATTGCGGTGGACCGAACGTGGCGCCCAGTCCCCCTTGCGCACTTCATCGAGCATCGCGCCGCGGATTCGAATGCCCGCGTACGTCTCGAAACTCGCGCCTTTGCTGGCGTCGTATTTGGTTGATACTTCAAGCAGGCCGATCATCCCGGCCTGGATCAGGTCTTCGACCTGGACACTGGCCGGCAGACGCGCCAGCAAGTGGTAGGCAATGCGTTTGACCAGTGGCGCGTAACGCTCGATCAGCTCGTACTGCGCGTCACGTGCCGACTGCTTGTAGAGGTTGTAACCGCTGGCTGTCATAGCACGGGTCCTGCCGTTTGTTGCACGAGGCGCTCGACGAAAAACTCCAGATGTCCACGAGGGTTGGCCGGCAGTGGCCAGGTATCGACTTTCTGCGCAATGGCCTTGAACGCCAGGGCGCACTTGGAACGCGGAAAGGCTTCATACACCGCGCGTTGCTTCTGCACGGCCTTGCGTACGCTTTCGTCGTAAGGCACTGCGCCGACGTATTGTAAGGCGACGTCGAGGAAGCGATCCGTGACCTTGGTCAACTTGGCGAACAGGTTGCGGCCTTCCTGCGGGCTCTGCGCCATGTTGGCCAGGACGCGGAAGCGGTTCATGCCGTAGTCGCGGTTAAGCAGTTTGATCAGCGCGTAGGCGTCGGTGATCGAGGTCGGTTCGTCGCACACCACCAGCAAGACTTCCTGCGCGGCGCGCACGAAGCTGACTACCGAGTCACCAATGCCCGCAGCGGTGTCGATCACCAATACGTCGAGGTTGTCGCCGATATCACTGAACGCCTGGATCAGGCCGGCATGCTGGGCCGGGCTCAGATGAACCATGCTCTGGGTGCCGGAGGCGGCCGGGACGATGCGGATACCGCCAGGCCCTTGCAACAGCACGTCGCGCAGCTCACAGCGGCCTTCGATCACGTCGGCCAGCGTGCGTTTGGGTGTCAGTCCCAACAGAACGTCGACGTTCGCCAGCCCCAGATCGGCATCCAGCAGCATGACGCGCCGGCCGAGCTCAGCTAGAGCCAGGGACAAGTTCACTGACACGTTAGTCTTCCCGACGCCACCTTTGCCGCCGGTCACCGCGATCACCTGTACGGGATGCATGCTGCCCATGTTATTTCTTTACCTTGTCTTACTTAGACGGAGGCCACATTACTGGCTGCGCGTTCACCATCGGAACAATGCATGGCAGACCATCGATGTAGGTACAAAAAATGTTCATTAACACCTCAGCCAACCTGCTTGGTCGGGCTGTGGTAAATATCAGCGAACATGTCAGCCATGGCTTCTTCGCTGGGTTCTTCCTGCATTTGTACGCTAACGGCGCGGCTGACCAACTGATGACGACGTGGCAGATGCAAATCATCCGGAATCCGTGGACCATCGGTCAGGTAAGCCACCGGCAACTCATGACTGATCGCCAGGCTCAACACCTCGCCCAGACTTGCCGTTTCATCCAGTTTAGTCAGGATGCAGCCGGCGAGGCCGCAGCGTTTGTAACTGTGATAAGCGGCAGTTAGAACCTGTTTCTGGCTGGTGGTTGCCAGGACCAGATAATTTTTTGATTTGATGCCGCGCCCGGCCAGGCTTTCGAGCTGCATCCGCAGTGCCGGATCGCTGGCCTGAAGGCCGGCGGTATCGATCAGCACCACGCGTTTGCGCAGCAAGGGCTCCAGCGCCTGCACCAGGGATTGACCCGGATCGACGTGGGTCACCGACACGTTAAGGATCCGGCCCAGCGTCTTGAGCTGTTCCTGGGCACCAATGCGATAGCTGTCCATGCTCACCAGCGCGATGTTCTGCGCGCCGTACTTGAGCACGTAACGGGCCGCGAGCTTGGCCAGCGTGGTGGTCTTGCCCATGCCGGCCGGACCGACCATGGCAATCACACCGCCCTCTTCCAGTGGCTCGACTTCCGGGGTGGCGATCATCCGCGCCAGGTGCGCGAGCAACATGCGCCAGGCCTGACGAGGCTCTTCAATGTCGGTAATCAGTGCCAGCAGATCGCGCGACAACGGGCCGGACAGGCCGATGCGTTGCAGGCGACGCCAGAGGTTGGCCTGGGCCGGACGGCTGCCTTGCAGCTGATTCCAGGCCAGCGAGCCAAGCTGCACTTCCATCAGTTCACGCAGGCTGTTGAGCTCGAAACGCATCGAATCGAATGCGCGCGGATCGACACCGGTCGCCGCAGCAGGCGCGGGGGCCGGACGCCGAGGTTCGGCGAGCGCCGGCTCGATCAGCGGTTCGGCAGCGGTCAACGGCAGGCCGGCGAACAACTGGCGATTGGTGGTCTTGTCGCTCTCGCCATCGCCGCGCAGGCTCAGTTCGGCCTGGGCGGTGACGATCCGCGACTGGGTCTTGCGCAGCTCATCCTCGAGTTCCATGTTCGGAACACGCGGGGCCAGCGCCGACAATTTGTAATCCAGGGCAGCCGTCAGCTCGACACCGCCGGCGATCCGGCGATTGCCAATGATGGCGGCATCAGCGCCCAGCTCATCACGAACCAGTTTCATGGCCTGACGCATATCGGCGGCGAAAAAACGCTTAACTTGCATAAACCACTACCTCAGCCGTTGGGCCCTACTGTCGCAACGATGGTCACTTGCTTGTTGTCAGGAATTTCCTGGTAAGCCAACACGTGCAAACCCGGCACTGCCAGCCGACCGAATCGCGAGAGCATCGCGCGAACCGGACCGGCCACCAGCAGAATCACCGGCTGACCTTGCATTTCCTGACGCTGCGCCGCATCGATCAACGAGCGTTGCAGTTTTTCCGCCATGCTTGGCTCCAGCAGAACACCCTCTTCCGAGCCTTGTCCTGCCTTCTGAAGACTATTGAGCAATATTTGTTCCAACCTTGGTTCCAAGGTGATCACAGGCAGCTCCGACTCAGTGCCTACAATGCTTTGCACGATTGCACGGGATACGCCGACGCGCACTGCGGCCACCAAAGCGGCGGTATCTTGACTCTTGGCGGCGTTGTTCGCGATGGCTTCGGCGATGCTGCGGATGTCCCGCACCGGCACCTGTTCGGCCAGCAACGCCTGCAAGACTTTGAGCAGTTGCGACAGCGAAACCACCCCCGGCACCAACTCTTCGGCCAGTTTCGGTGAGCTTTTGGCCAGCAATTGCATGAGTTGCTGGACTTCTTCGTGGCCAATCAGCTCGCTGGAGTGCTTGTACAGAATCTGGTTCAAGTGGGTCGCCACCACCGTACTGGCATCGACCACGGTGTAACCGAGGGATTGCGCCTGGGCACGCTGGCTGATTTCGATCCACACCGCTTCCAGGCCAAAAGCCGGATCTTTGGCGGTGATGCCATTGAGCGTGCCGTAGACCTGACCCGGGTTGATCGCCAGTTCGCGCTCCGGGTAAATCTCCGCTTCAGCCAGGATCACGCCCATCAGGGTCAGGCGATAGGCGCTAGGCGCCAGGTCGAGGTTGTCACGGATATGCACAGTCGGCATCAGGAAGCCCAGGTCCTGGGAGAGCTTTTTACGCACCCCCTTGATCCGCGCCAGCAACTGCCCACCCTGGTTGCGATCCACCAGCGGAATCAGGCGGTAGCCCACTTCCAGGCCAATCATGTCGATCGGCGTCACGTCATCCCAGCCAAGCTCCTTGGTTTCCTGAGCCCGGGCCGGTGACGGCAGCAACTCCTGCTGACGCTTGACCTCTTGCAGGGCCTGAACCTTGACCGCGTTCTGCTTCTTCCAGAACAGGTAAGCGCCACCGGCCGCCAGGGCTGCCATGGACAGAAAGGAGACGTGTGGCATGCCGGGCACCAGGCCCATCACCGCCATCAAGCCTGCGGCCACCGCCAAGGCTTTCGGCGAGGCGAACATCTGACGATTGATTTGTTTACCCATGTCTTCCGAGCCGGAAGCACGGGTCACCATGATCGCGGCAGCGGTCGACAACAGCAGTGATGGCAATTGCGCCACCAAACCGTCACCGATGGTCAACAGCGCATAAACCTTGCCGGCATCACCAAAGCTCATGCCGTGCTGGAAGATACCCACCGCCATGCCGCCGATCAGGTTGATGAATAGAATCAGCAGACCGGCGATGGCATCACCGCGCACGAATTTGCTGGCACCGTCCATGGAACCGTAGAACTCGGCCTCCTGGGCGACTTCCATCCGGCGCAGTTTCGCCTGGTTCTGATCGATCAGGCCGGCGTTCAAGTCGGCGTCGATCGCCATCTGTTTACCGGGCATCGCGTCGAGGGTGAAACGCGCGCTCACCTCGGAAATCCGCCCGGCGCCCTTGGTTACCACGACGAAGTTGATGATCATCAAAATCGCGAAGACCACGATACCGACCACGTAGTTACCGCCGATCACCACTTCACCGAAGGCCTGGATCACCTTACCGGCGGCGGCATGGCCGTCCTGACCGTGGAGCATCACCACCCGCGTGGAGGCCACGTTCAGCGCCAGTCGCAGCAATGTCGCCACCAGCAGAATGGTCGGGAACACCGCAAAATCCAGCGGCCGCAAGGCGTACACGCAAACCAGCAACACGACGATGGACAAGGCAATGTTGAAGGTGAAAAACACGTCCAGCAGGAACGGCGGCACCGGCAACATCATCATGGCCAGCATGACCAGCAGCAACAGCGGCACGCCCAGATTGCCCCGACTGAGGTCGGCGACGTTTGTGCGGGCACTGTTGATTAACTGAGAGCGATCCACCGGTTTTCCCCGTTCCTTTAAAGCAAACTTTTGACGCCTGAAGCAGGCGCAGGGCGGCTATTGCAAGAAGCCTTCCAACTTTTGCCAAGGAGGGAAATAGATAGATTTGTTGAGCCCGGGGTAGCAGCTGCCGAGCTGCGCGAGGCTGCGTTCGACTGCGCAGCAGTCGCAAATCCTGTGCGAGGACTGCGTCCTCGAACGCAGCCTCGCAAGCTCGGCAGCTGCTACGAACAAGGTGGATCAGAGGCGGGACATGACATCGCTCAAGTTCACTGCCCCACCATTCGTCCAAAGACCTGCACAGCCGTAAGTTTTGATAGTAGCCAAAACGGCCTTATGGGTATTGGATGGTGATCATCAGCGTTGGTAATACCAAGCGCCGGAGCAGCGATCATGCCCAAGAAAGCGGTCAAGTCATTCAACGATGCCAAAGGCTTCGATCTGGTTGCGCCCAAGCAACAGGACGACAGGAAGAAACAGGAAAACAGTATCGCGAAAGAGCCCGGCAATGAAAAAGCCAAGAGGCGGCATCAGCGCCCGTAGGCGCTGTCGAAGGCGGCGATCTTTTTGATTTCAGAACCGTAGACCCGATCAGGAATCGCGTCGCAGATCCGGCGGAATCGGCAAATCATCTTTCAGCGGATCCGGACGTTTGCCCTTGCCCGCGCGGTACTGGCGGATCTGGTAGACGTACGCCAATACCTGAGCCACCGCCAGATACAGCCCACCTGGAATTTCCTGATCCAGTTCCGTGGAGTAGTAAATCGAACGCGCCAGGGCGGGCGATTCGAGTAACTGCACTTGGTTGGCCACGGCGATTTCGCGGATCTTCAAGGCCAGGAAGTCGCTACCCTTGGCGATCAGCATCGGCGCACCACCCTTCTCCGGATCGTACTTGAGCGCCACGGCGTAGTGGGTCGGGTTGGTGATGACCACGTCGGCGTCGGGGATCGCGGCCATCATTCGCCGCTGCGACATCTCGCGCTGCAACTGGCGAATGCGCTGTTTGACCTCCGGCCGCCCCTCCTGATCCTTGTGCTCGTCACGCACTTCCTGCTTGGTCATCAGCAGCTTATTGTGGCTTTCCCAGAGCTGCACCGGCACGTCGACCGCCGCAATGATGATCAGCCCGCAAGCCATCCACAAGGTGCTCCAGCCGACCACTTGCAGGCTGTGAATGATCGCCATGTCCAACGGCTCATGAGCGATGCGCAGCAGATCGTCGATGTCCGACGACAAGACCGCCAACGCCACGAACAACACGATGAAAAACTTCGCCAGAGCCTTGAGCAGCTCCACCAGCGCCTTGGCCGAGAACATTCGTTTCAGCCCTGCGGCGGGATTCATGCGACTGAACTTGGGCGCCATGGAGCCAGCCGCAAACAGCCACCCCCCCAGGGAAATCGGGCCGATCAGCGCGGCCAGCAGCAAGGTGATCATCACCGGCTGAATCGCGAACAAGGCGATCTGTCCCGAATGCAGCAGATAAGTCGCCATGGAGCGCTGATCCAGAATCACCTCTCGCGAGAGCGAGAAGTTCATGCGCATCAGCTCCATCAAATCCTGGGCCAGGGCGCCACCAAAAATCAGCAGCCCACCAGCGCCGGCGAGCATGACCGCCAGAGTGTTGAGCTCCTTGGAGCGCGCAATCTCACCCTTCTCACGGGAGTCCTTTTTGCGTTTCTCCGTGGGGTCTTCTGTTTTGTCCTGACCGCTTTCGCTCTCAGCCATGACTCAGCGCGCCTGTGCCAGTTCGCGTAACAACTGCAAGGCCTCGGCGGCCAGCGGTTGATACTGATTGAGAATGTCCGCCAGGCCGACCCAGACGATGAACAGTCCAAGTACCAGGGTCAGCGGGAAACCGATCGAGAAGATGTTCAGCTGCGGCGCCGCCCGGGTCATCACGCCAAATGCAATATTGACCACCAGCAACGCGGTGATCGCCGGCAGCACCAGCAACAGCGCCGCACCAAGCACCCAGCCGAGCTTGCCGGCCAGTTCCCAGAAATGATTGACCATCAACCCGCCACCGACCGGCAGCGTGGTGAAGCTTTCAGTGAGGACTTCGAACACCACCAAGTGGCCGTTCATCGACAGGAACAACAGCGTCACCAGCATGGTGAAAAACTGCCCGATCACCGCCACTGACACGCCGTTCGTAGGGTCGACCATCGAAGCGAAGCCCATGCCCATCTGGATCGCGACAATTTGCCCGGCGACCACGAATGCCTGGAAAAACAGCTGCAAGGAAAAGCCCAACACCGCGCCGATGATGATTTGCTCGGCGATCAGCAGCATCGCGCTCAGGTCCAGCGCGTTGACCGCGGGCATGGGCGGCAGACCCGGTGCGATGACCACAGTGATCGCCAGCGCGAAGTACAAACGCACGCGCTTGGGCACCAGCGTCGTGCCGAAAATCGGCATGACCATCAGCAACGAGCCGATGCGAAACAGCGGCAACATGAACGTCGCCACCCAGGTGCTGATCTGGGTATCGGTCAGCTGCAGCAGCGACATGGCTTAACCGATGACCTGAGGAATGCTGTGGTACAGCTGCAGAATGTATTCCATGAAGGTCTGCACCAGCCACGGGCCGGCAACGATCAGCGTCACCAGCATCACCAGCAGGCGCGGCAGGAAGCTCAGGGTCTGTTCGTTGATCTGCGTGGCCGCCTGGAACATCGCCACCAACAGCCCCACCAGCAAGCTCGGGATCACCAGCACGGCGACCATCATGGTGGTCAGCCACAGCGCTTCGCGAAAGATGTCTACGGCAACTTCGGGCGTCATGGTGAAACACCGCCGAAGCTGCTGGCCAACGTGCCGATGATCAACGCCCAGCCATCCACCAGCACGAACAGCATGATTTTGAACGGCAGAGAAATGATCAGTGGCGAGAGCATCATCATACCCATCGCCATCAGCACACTGGCCACCACCAAGTCGATGATCAGGAACGGAATGAAGATCATGAAGCCAATCTGGAACGCGGTTTTCAGTTCCGAGGTCACGAACGCCGGCACCAGAATCGTCAGCGGCGCCTGATCCGGCGTAGCAATATCAGTGCGCTTGGACAGGCGCATGAACAGCTCCAGATCGCTGCTGCGAGTCTGGGCCAGCATGAAGTCCTTGATCGGCACCTGAGCCTTGGCGACAGCATCCTGAGCGGTGAGTTTCTCCGCCAGATACGGCTGCAAGGCATCCTGATTCACCCGATCGAACACCGGCGCCATGATAAACATGGTGAGGAACAGCGCCATGCCGGTGAGGATCTGGTTCGACGGTGTCTGCTGCAAGCCCAGAGCCTGACGCAGGATCGAGAACACGATGATGATCCGGGTAAAACTGGTCATCAGCATGACGAACGCCGGGATGAAACTCAGCGCCGTCATGATCAGCAGGATTTGCAGGCTGACCGAGTATTCCTGGGCGCCATTGGCATTGGTGCCCAGGGTGATCGCCGGGATCGACAACGGATCGGCGGCGAACGCCAGTGGCGCAGCCAGCATCAGGGCCAGCGTCAAGACGATGCGTAACGCACCCATTACTTCTTATCCTTCTGATCCTTGCCAAGCATCTCCAACAGACGCTGGGCAAACTCCGGAGTCGCTTTCTCGGTTGCGCCCGGCACTTGTACCGGCTCCTTGAGCACATGCAACGCGGTGATGGTGCCGGGGCTCAGGCCGAGCAGAATCTGTTCGTTGCCGACCTGTACCAGCATCAAGCGGTCACGGGGGCCGAGGGCTCGGGAACCGATCAACTCGATCACTTGCCCCTTGCCCGCCGGGCCGGCCTGCTGAACCCGGCGCAGCAGCCAGGCGAGGAAGAAGATCAACCCCAGCACCAGCAGCAAGCCGAACACCAATTGCGTCAATTGCCCGGCCACACCACTGCTGACAGCTGGCGCGGCGGCCGCTGTCGCAGCAGTCGTCATCGACTCGGCCGCCAGCACGCTGGATGGCAAGGCCAACAGAACCGCAAGAACCTTGTTCACTCAGCGCAGCTTCTTGATGCGTTCGCTTGGGCTGATCACGTCGGTCAGGCGGATGCCGAACTTTTCGTTGACCACTACCACTTCGCCGTGGGCGATGAGCGTGCCGTTGACCAGCACGTCCAGCGGCTCGCCGGCCAGGCGATCGAGCTCGATCACCGAACCCTGGTTGAGTTGCAGCAGGTTGCGGATGTTGATGTCGGTGCTGCCGACTTCCATGGAAATCGACACCGGGATATCAAGGATCACGTCCAGGTTCGGACCGTCCAGCGTCACTGGATCGTTGTTCTTCGGCACGCTGCCGAACTCTTCCATCGGCAGACGGTTGGAGCCCGACGTACCGGCATCGGCCGCCAGCAGCGCATCAATGTCAGCCTGCCCGGCGTCACCGGTCTCTTCCAGGGCCGCAGCCCATTCGTCGGCCAGTGCCTGGTCGTCCTGGGCGTTCATATCGTCGTTCATCATTTGTCCTCGGCGGGCAACAATTCAGTTAAATGCGTAGGGGGAGTACGAGCGCCGGTCAGCGGCGCTCGATCGGCTCGATCACTTGCAACGCGAGGTTGCCTTTGTGCGAGCCCATCTTGACCTTGAAGGCCGGCACGCCGTTGGCGCGCATGATCATTTCTTCCGGCATCTCGACCGGGATCACGTCGCCGGGCTGCATGTGCAGGATGTCGCGAAGGCGCAGCTGGCGGCGGGCAACGGTGGCACCGATCGGTACGTCGACGTCCAGCACGTCCTGGCGCAAGGCGTTGATCCAGCGCTCGTCCTGATCGTCGAGGTCCGACTGGAAGCCGGCATCGAGCATCTCGCGCACCGGCTCGATCATCGAGTACGGCATGGTCACGTGCAGGTCGCCGCCACCGCCATCGAGTTCGATGTGGAACGTCGACACCACAATGGCTTCGCTCGGCCCGACGATGTTGGCCATGGCCGGGTTCACTTCCGAGTTGATGTACTCGAAGTTCACTTCCATGATCGCCTGCCAGGCTTCCTTCAAATCGACGAAAGCCTGTTCCAGCACCATGCGCACCACACGCAGTTCGGTGGGGGTGAATTCACGCCCTTCGATCTTCGCGTGACGGCCGTCGCCGCCGAAGAAGTTGTCCACCAGCTTGAACACCAGTTTGGCGTCGAGGATGAACAGCGCGGTGCCGCGCAGCGGCTTGATCTTGACCAGGTTGAGGCTGGTCGGCACGTACAGCGAGTGCACGTATTCACCGAACTTCATCACCTGCACGCCACCGACGGCAACGTCCGCCGAGCGGCGCAGCATGTTGAACATGCTGATGCGGGTGTAGCGGGCGAAACGCTCGTTGATCATTTCCAGCGTCGGCATGCGTCCACGGACGATGCGATCCTGGCTGGTCAGGTCGTAGCTTTTGACACTGCCGGGTTCGGCAGCGTTATCGGTCTGTACCAGACCATCGTCGACGCCATGCAACAGCGCATCGATCTCATCCTGGGACAGCAGGTCCTGCACGGCCATGTCGTGTTCCTACTGCAGTACGAAATTAGTGAAAAGCAACTGTTCGATCACCACTTTGCCCAGCTCTTTCTGCGCCACTTCCTGAACGCTGGCCGTGGCTTTCTGACGCAACATCTCCTGGCCGACCGGGGTCGCCAGCGTGGCGAAATCCTGACCGGAAAACAGCATGACCAGGTTGTTGCGGATCACTGGCATGTGGACTTTGAGCGCCTCCAGATCAGCCTGATTACGCCCCTGCATGGTGATGCTCACCTGCATGTAGCGCTGACGGCCGTTCTGGGTGTAGTTGGCTACGAAGGCTGGAGCCATTGGCTCGAAGATCGCCGGCTGCTTGCCGACCACAGCGGTTTCAGTCGCGGCGGCAGGCTTGCTCTGGGCGCCGTGCATGAAGAACCAGGTCGCCCCCACGGACAAGCCGATCGCCAGCAGCAGGGCCACGACGATCACAATGATCAGCTTGATTTTGCCTTTGGTTGCGGGGTCTTTTACTACTGCTTCACTCTTCGCCATGCCAATAATCCGTCACTATTCGGGTTTTCACAGTCGCACGGCAAGGCAAGAGCAAGTGTTATGCCAGAAGTGTCTGGGGCTATGTGGAGGCGGCAGGCAGGCAACGGAAATCAAAAGATCGCAGCCTTCGGCGGCTCCTGCATTTGGATGGTGTACACCCGTAGATACAAGGAGCTGCCGAAGGCTGCGATCTTTTGAGGGGGCGTCCTGATTTATCAGGCGTAATAATCGACCGCGCTGGTGCCGATCACGCTGGTGGTGTTAGCGGCCACGTCAGCGACCGTCGCAGGAAGCTCCTCATCGATGGAATCGAGGCGACCGCCACTGGCATTGGTGCGCCCGCCCTGCCCCTGTTGAGCCTGTTCCTGCCCTTGGCCCTGCCAGCCACGGGACTGATCGGAAACGTTGACGTCGACCTGGCCCATGCCCTGCTGCGCGAACATGTCTCGCAGGCGATGCATTTGCCCGTCGAGTGCTTCGCGAACGCTTGGGTGAGCGCTCATGAAGGTCACTTGGGTCTGCTGATCCGGAACCATGTTCACCCGAATATCGAGGCGTCCCAGTTCGGCCGGTTGCAACTGGATATCCGCCGCCTTGAGATTGGCGCTGGACAGGTACATGACCCGGTTGACCACCTCTTCGGTCCAACCGCTCTGATGCATGGCGATCGGTTGGTTCACCGGCAATGCATTGGCAGTCTTGGGTGTTGCCGCTTGGGTCAGAGCCGCCAGACGATTGGCGAAGTCATCGACACGGGTGTCGCTGCTGGCGGACTTGAGATCCTTGAGGCCGTCATCGATCAGGCCACTGAACGCCTTCTCGCCGCCCTGGCTGGTGCTGTCCTGATCGGCCTGCACGTCGAGCATGCTCGCCATGCCTGCAGCAAAGTTCTGTGCCGAGGTCAGCTCGCCGTCGACGTGAGCCTGAGTCGGCGCCGCTTTTGGCTGAGCCTGGCTGGCGGCCGAAACGTGCCCGCTCTGCTCCAACGCCATACGCACGGCCGGCAGTGCATCAAGAGGATCGGCTTCGGGATCGAAATCAGGATCGGTGGTCGCAGCGGCCGGCGTCGCTGTTGCGGTAACGGCGGCCGCGACGGGTGCTTGTACGGTTGACTGCACAGCGGCGACAACCGGTGGGGTTTCCGGCACAGGGGCTGGCAGCACCGGCTGCACCACTTGCATCAACGCCGGATCGAGGGCTGGATCGACAGGCGCGGTATCGACTACCGGCGTCGTCGGCTCAGCGGTATCCGGCGCGTCATCGCTGGCGGTCTTGTCATCGGCCTGCGCCGGTTTATCGGCGGGCAAGGATTTGCCGCTATCGGCAACCGTCGGTTCCTGGGCGGCAGACGAGTCGTTGCCCACGTCCTTTTTGCCAGTGTTGTCCGAGGCTTTGTCACGTACAGGTTTAGCCGATCCGTCCGCCGTAGCCGAAGGCTTGTTCTGGGCTTGATTGGCGTAGACCTCAGCGAAGCTGGACGCCTTGTCCCCGGGCTCAACCGTCGACGCCGGTGTATTGGCGGACGCGGCTTGAGTCTTGGCCGCAGCAGCGGCCTGAATAAGAATGTTGGGGGTAACGGGCATGGAACGGTCTCCGCTGCACTGGGATCGTAGGTACAGTTGAGTGAGTTGACTGCAAGGGTCGAGCCAGCTTTGTTCGCTGGCCGCCAAAAGCGCTGGATGGTTGTCTTATTCAGCCAGGGAACGTTGGCGCTCTGCCTCAAAAAGCGGTCGAACAATCGCGAATTCGCCGTCGATCTCTCCAACCAGCGCTTCTATGCCTTCGAGTTTTTTCTCTTTGGCTCGCTGCTCCAGCTCATGGCACAGCTCAGCCAACCGAGTCGCGCCCATGTTGCTGCTGCTGCCCTTGAAACTGTGCGCCGTGGCACCTAACCGATCGGCATCGTCAGCCTTGCGCAGCAAGCTCAATCGCTCTTCGGAATCGCTGAGAAAGGTATCGAGCAATTCTGGATACCCATCCTCCATAACTTCCTGCAACGCGCTCAGCACGTCACGATCCAGATGTGTGTTGTCCACTTGTTCACTCCTTTGATCAAGAATGCCTGGGATTATGCCTGAGCCTCCCAGAAAAACTCCACGCGAGCACTGCGCCCATTATCGGACCAGCTCGCATGATGACTCAACTGTCGGATCAAACTGACTCCACGCCCCGACAAACGGACATCATCGACGGGACGCTCCATCACCCGCACCACATCGAAGCCCTTGCCACTGTCTTCGACTCGAACAGTCAGGCAACCACCTTCGCCTTTTGGCGTCACCTGCAAATGTACCCGCACATAGCCGTCCTGCAATTCGTCCAGGCGCGCACTGCGCTGCTGATAATAACGCGCAAAACCCGAAGCATCGCGCTTGAGACTCGAATCCAGACCTAGCACGCCATGCTCCAGGGCGTTGGAGTAAAGCTCTGCCAGCACACTGTAGAGCGCACCACTTTGAGCGCGCAGGCCGTGCACCTCAAACAGCAATTGCAACAGGTACGGCAGCGGGTTGAAGCGTTTGAGGGTGGCGGCGCGAAATTCGAAACTCACCGACCAGTCCAGCGGGCAGGACTGACCGCTGTCGGAATATACCGGTGCTGGCGGGCTCAGTTGCGCCGCATCCAACAGGCTGACCTCAACCATGCTCACGTCATCGCGAGCCTCGCCGCGAAAATCCCGCAGGGCCTGCTCGATTTCTTCGAACAGCGCATCGGGCTGACGATTGGCTGCAAACACCTGCTCCAATCGCTCTACGCCAAATAACTGTTCATTGGCATCGCAAGTATCGATCACTCCATCAGACAACAGGAACACCCGATCCCCGACAGCCATCGGGAACACCTCGGTGCGGTCATCGAAGGTTTGCGGGCTCAGCACACCCAGCGGCAAGTGCCGTGCCGCGAGTGCTGTACGCTCGCCACTGGTGGCGTTGTGCAAATAGCCGTCCGGCATCCCGCCGTTCCAGACCTCCACCGACCCTCGCTGAAAGCTCAGGCGCAGCAGGGTCGCGCAGCAGAACATGTCGACCGGCAGGATACGTTTGAGTTTGGCGTTCATCTCGCGCAGGGTTTCGGACAAGCCATAACCCTTGGCGGTCATGCCATAGAAAACTTCGGCCAACGGCATGGCACCGACAGCGGCCGGCAAACCATGGCCGGTGAAATCACCGAGTAACACATGCATGTCGCCGACCGGGGTAAACGCGGCCAGCAACAGATCGCCGTTGAACAGCGCATAGGGCGATTGCAGATAACGGATGTTCGGCGCATTCAGGCAACCGGAGTGGGCCACCTTGTCGAACACGGCTTTGGCCACTCGCTGCTCGTTGAGCAGGTAATCATGGTGCCTGGCGATCAGGTCGCGCTGCTCCAGCACCGTGGCCTGCAAACGCCGCAAGCGGTCCATTGCCTTGATCTTGGCCGCGAGGATCACCTGGTTGTAAGGCTTTGCCAGAAAGTCGTCGCCCCCGGCCTCCAGACAACGAGCCAAGGCTTCGCTTTCGGTCAGCGACGTCAGAAAGATGATCGGCACCAGGGTTTCGCCGGCCAGCGCCTTGATCTGCTGCGCGGCCTCGAAGCCATCCATCACCGGCATCATGGCGTCCATCAGCACCAGGTGCGGCCGCTGTGAGCGAAACGCCTCGACCGCCTCGGCGCCATTACTGGCTGTCAGCACTTCATGACCCTGACGACGGACGATAGTCGACAGCAGCATACGATCGGCCGCACTGTCTTCGGCGATCAGAATCGTCAGCGGCTCGAGCGGCTGCATGACAGTCAACTGATGTCGAACAGCTTGTCGAAGTTGGAGATGGCGAGGATTTTCTTCACATCGCTACTGCTGTTGACGACACGAATATCGGAGTTGTCGCCACCGGCGTGATCGCGCAGCAAAAGCAACATGCCCAGCGCCGAGCTATCGAGATAAGTGGCTTTCTTCAGGTCCACCACAATGGACTCGGGTTTACTGTTGAGTCGCTCGTAGGACTCGCGAAACTCCTGATGCCGACCGAAATCGAATCGTCCCTCGATCGAAATCGTCAGCTTTTTCCCATCCGAGGATACTTCTGTAACGACTGACATTTCACGGCTTCCTTGTCATTGACGAACGTACGTGTAGAAGGTTTAGCACCTGATGGGGGCTGGAGCAAGGCTGAAAAAATTGTACGGTTTGTGAAATCGCCTTCGCGGGCTACCTGATTCAATACGAATCCTGACGCGGCAACCGCTGGGACAATTCATCCAGCAACTTCTGCTCGCGCTTGTCTTCCAGTTGCCGTGCCTCATCCATGTAGCGCTGAACCAGTTTGCGCAAGCCTTCGACCCGGGCAAATGCCTGTTGCCAGGCTTCTCGGGCCTTGTTCAGGTTGTTTTGATGCCAGTTCAGGCTCTGGCGCTGCTGGTCGATGGCCGTGCCCAATTGCGCGAGAAAACCCTGATAGCCCAGCAGCCACTGACCCGAAACGCCGCCACTGCCGCGCACGATCCATTGTTCCTGGTAGTCGAGACGGAAGGCTTCGAGGTCGGCGAGTTTGCTTTCCGCCAAACGAACCTGGCCCTGGAAGTGCCCCAGGCGCTGGACGGCGGTTTTCTCGGCCTTTTCAGCCATGTCCACCACAGGCGCCAGGCGTGCCGCGCGACTCGAGGCCATGACCGGTTAACCGCCTGGCGCTGGCGCGAAGACCGAAGCAAGATGGTTTTCGCTGGCGCCCATGCTGATGTTGTCGTTCAAGCCCTGGCGCAGGTACAGGGACATGGCCGGTTGCAGATTGATCGCTGTGTCGGTTTCCCGGTCACCGCCGGGCACGTAGGCGCCGACACTGATCAGGTCGCGGCTCTGTTGATAGCGCGACCAGTATTGCTTGAACATCTGCGCGTGGTTCAGGTGTTTGATACCGACCACCGACGGCATGACCCGACTGATGGACGCTTCGATGTCGATGGCCGGGTAATGCCCTTCCTCGGCCAGACGCCGGGACAGCACGATGTGCCCGTCGAGCACACCCCGCGCCGAGTCGGCGATCGGGTCCTGTTGGTCATCGCCTTCAGACAATACCGTGTAGAACGCGGTGATCGAGCCACCGCCCTTTTCGGCGTTACCGGCCCGCTCCACCAGTTTCGGCAACTTGGCAAACACCGACGGCGGATAGCCCTTGGTCGCCGGCGGTTCGCCGATGGCCAGGGCGATTTCCCGCTGGGCCTGAGCGAAACGGGTCAGGGAATCCATCAGCAACAGGACATTCTTGCCCTTGTCGCGGAAATACTCGGCGATCCGCGTGCAGTACATGGCCGCGCGCAAACGCATCAGCGGCGCATCGTCCGCCGGCGAAGCCACCACCACCGAACGCTTGAGCCCTTCTTCACCGAGGATGTGCTCGATGAACTCTTTAACTTCTCGACCCCGCTCACCGATCAGCCCGACCACGATAATGTCGGCCTCGGTGAAACGGGTCATCATGCCCAACAGCACACTCTTGCCGACGCCGGTACCGGCGAACAGCCCGAGGCGCTGACCGCGACCGACCGTCAACAAACCGTTGATGCAGCGAATGCCCACGTCCAGCGGTTGACTGATCGGGTCACGCTTGAGCGGGTTGATGGTCGGGCCGTCCATTGGCACCCAGTCTTCAGCCTTCATCCCGCCCTTGCCATCCAGCGCACGACCGGCGCCATCGAGTACCCGCCCGAGCATGCTCATGCCCATCGGCAAGCGACCGTTGTCCGCCAGGGGAACCACGCGTGCGCCTGGCGCAATGCCGGCGACGCTGCCGACCGGCATCAGAAACACTTTGCTGCCGGAGAAGCCCATGACTTCGGCTTCGACCTGCACCGGGTGATAGCTGTCATCGTTGATGACCATGCAGCGGCTGCCCATGGCGGCGCGCAAGCCTTCGGCTTCGAGGGTCAGGCCGACCATACGCAACAGGCGACCTTCGAGGATCGGCGCGCCAGCCAGCTCCGTGGCCTCGGCGTAGCTGCCGAGGCGCTTGGCGAAGCTGGTGCGATCAAGGCGCATCGGGATGGTCCAGTTCCGGTTCGACCGGGGTGACGGCAGGCTTCTTGTCGATCGGCAATTCCAGGCTGAGGTCCGGCGCGGCCGGGTGCAACGCCTGATCGTGCAATTGGTCGAACAGCTTGGCCATGACCTGGGTCACACGGGTTTCGATGGTCGCATCGATACGGCTGTGTTCGGTCTCGACCCGGCAACCGCCCGGCAACAAGGACTCGTCCTCGACGATGCGCCAGGTTTCTTCATGGCGCTCGCGCAGGGCTTTGACCTGTTCGAAATCCTGCGGGTTGACGTACAACCGCACATTGCCCACGCCCAGTGGCAAGAGCTTGAGCGCTTCACGCATGACGTGTTCGATCTGCGTCGAGTCGATGGCCAGCTCGCGCTGAATAACCTGTTTGGTGATGTGCTGTACAAGGTCGACCAGCGACTTTTCGATCTGGGTGTCCTGCTCGGCAATGGGCTCGAACAGGTTGGCCATCAACTGTTCCAGGCCAGCGATCTTGGCCGTCAGGGCCACTTCGGCTTCCTGACGGACCTTGAGCGTGGTGCTATGGAAACCTTCTTTCTCGCCAACCGCGAAGCCTTCGTTGTAGGCCTCCTGGCGAATGCTTTCGAGCTCTTCGAGGGTCAGTGGCTGGACTTCTTCCAGCGGCACTTCTTCCATTTCCGGCGGTTCGGGTTCCGGTTCCGGCTCAGGTTCTGGCACAAACGGGTCGAAGCTGGGCAGCGCCCAGACATCGAAACCTGCGACGTTCTTGCCACGGATCAGGTCGGTCTGGGACTCATCATGTTTGGACGACATAGTGACCTTAGATCATCTCTTCGCCGCCCTTCCCGCCGAGAACGATTTCTCCGGCTTCGGCCATACGGCGGGCAATGGTGAGGATTTCTTTCTGCGCCGTTTCCACGTCGCTGACACGCACCGGGCCTTTGGCCTCGAGGTCGTCGCGCAACAGTTCGGCCGCTCGTTTGGACATGTTCTTGAAGATCTTTTCCTTGACGCCTTCGTCCGAGCCTTTGAGGGCCAGCACCAGGACGTCCGAGGACACCTCGCGCAACAGCGCCTGAATACCGCGGTCGTCGACATCGGACAGGTTGTTGAACACGAACATGAGGTCTTCGATCTGACCGGACAGGTCTTCGTCGACTTCGCGGATCGAGTCCATCAACTGACCTTCGATCGAGCTGTCGAGGAAGTTCATGATGTCTGCCGCGCGCTTGATGCCACCCAGGGTGGTGCGCGAGGCATTCGAGTTGCCGGAGAACTGCTTCTCGAGAATCTGGTTGAGCTCTTTCAGGGCCGCCGGCTGCACGGTGTTCAGCGAAGACACCCGCAGGATGATGTCCAGCCGCACCTTATGGTCGAAGTTGCCCAGCACTTCACCGGCCTGGTCCGGATCAAGGTACGCCACTACGATCGCCTGGATCTGCGGGTGCTCGTAGCGGATCACGTCGGCGACGGCGCGCGGTTCCATCCACTTCAGGCTGTCGAGGCCACTGGTGTTGCCGCCCAGCAGGATCCGGTCGATCAGGCCGTTGGCCTTGTCTTCGCCCAGGGCCTGGGTGAGCATTTTGCGCACGTAGTCGTCGGAGCCGACGCCCAGGCTGGTCTGGTCGCCGACGATGTCGACGAACTCGCTCATGACCTGTTCGACCTGCTCGCGGTGCACGTTACCCATCTGGGCCATGGCCACGCCCACACGCTGGACCTCTTTGGGCCCCATGTGGCGCAGCACTTGTGCGGCATCCGTAGAACCCAGGGACAGCAGCAGAATCGCGGCTTTATCAACCCGGGACAGTTTGGCGACAGCGGCTCGGTTATCACTCATCTGCGTTAATCCACTCTTTCACGACCTGGGCCACGCGACCCGGATCTTCTGCCACCAGACTCTTGATTGCGTTCAACTGTGCGTCATAGCCTTCGCTCGGGCTCGGCAGCAGGATGCTGGTCGGGCCACCGAGGCTGACGCGGTCGTTGGCCAGTTCGCCGTCCAGGCCGCCCATGCCACCGAGTTCCACGTCGCTGCCAAAGGCCGCGAGTTGCTTGTCTTTACCCCCGCCGGTGATGTTCTTGAGCACCGGACGCAACACACCGAACACCAGCACCAGGATGAACAACACCCCCAGCACTTGCTTGACGATGTCCCAGAACCACGGCTGGGAGTAGAACGGAATCTCGGCGATCACTTCACCGCGCTCAGCAGAGAACGGCATGTTGATCACGCTGACGCTGTCGCCACGGCTGGCGTCGAAACCGACCGCGTCCTGCACCAGGCGAGTGAAGCGCGCCAATTCATCGGCGCTCCACGGCGCACGGGTGGTTTCGCCATTGGCTGCGTTGACCTTGACCTGATCGTCCACCACCACCGACACCGACAGGCGATTCAAACGGCCCTGCTGTTGTTTGGTGTGGCTGATGGAACGGTCGAGCTCGAAGTTCTTGGTGGATTGTTGACGCTTGTCGGCCGGGTACGGCGCCAGCATCGGCTGACCAGTGGCCGGGTCCATGATCTGCTGACCGTTGGCATCAAGCAGTGGCTGGCCTGGCTGCACCATGCCGGCCGACGCAGTGGCGCCACCAGTGGTTTGCGGCGCCGAGGCAGGCGACGGCGGCTGGTTGCTCAAGGCACCCGGCACACCTTGCGGGCCATTGCTGGCGGTACGTTGTTCGTTGACCGACTGCTCGCTGCGCAACGCCGGTTGATCCGGGTTGAACTGCTCGGAAGTCGATTCGACGGCGCTGAAATCCACATCGGCCGAGACTTCGGCTTTATAGCGGTCGTTGCCCAGCACCGGTTGCAGGATGTTATGCACGCGCTGAGTCAGCATGCTTTCCATGCGACGGCTGTAATCGAACTGCTTGCCGGCCATGGTCAGCTCGGAGTTTTCCGCCTGATCCGACAGCAGGTTGCCCTTCTGGTCGACAACGGTGATCTGCGATTTGCTCAGTTCGGGAACGCTGGTCGCCACCAGATTGATGATGGCGACGACCTGGCCCGGCTCCAGCGAGCGACCGGAATACAGTTCAACCAGAACCGAAGCGCTTGGCTTGCGCTCGTCACGCACGAACACCGAACTTTTCGGAATCGCCAGGTGCACGCGGGCACCCTTGACGTTGTTCAGGCTGGAGATGGTCCGGGCCAGTTCGCCTTCGAGGCCGCGACGATAGCGGGTCGCCTCCATGAACTGACTGGTACCCAGCCCCTGCTCCTTGTCGAGAATCTCGAAACCGATATTGCCGTCGCTGGGAGTGACACCAGCGGCCGCGAGCTTGAGCCGCGCACGGGACAGGTCATCGGCCTTGACCAGCAAGGCACCGGAATTCGGTTCGACGGTATAGGGAATGTCGGCGGCGGCCAGGGTTTCCATGACCTGTTTGGCGTCCATGCCGGCGAGGCTGCCGTATAGAGGCCGGTAGTCCGGCTGCTGGGACCACAACACCACGGCAAAACCAATCGCCACGCTCGCAGCCAGGCCGACCAACAGGCCCACCTGACGCAACATGGTCATCTCGGAGAGGTTTTCCAGGAAAGACAACCCGAACAGCGGCGGTTTGCCGTCTATTGGAGTGGCCTTGGCCGGAACATTATCGGCGATTGCTTCTGCCATGACTCAATCTCGTCCTTAAACCGGCATCTGCATGATGTCTTGGTAAGCCTGAACCAGCTTGTTACGCACTTGGGTCAGTGCCTGAAAAGACACGCTGGCCTTCTGTGAGGAAATCATCACGTCCGTCAGGTCGACGCCGCTTTTACCGATCTCGAAGGCACTGGCCAACTGATTGGACGCCTGCTGGGTGTCGTTCACTTTATTGACGGCCTGACCGAGCATGTCGGCAAAGCTGCTGCCACCCACTTCAGGGACTGCGGCAGTCGATTTCGGCGCAGACATGGCATCCATTTGCATGGCGCGCATATCCAGCATCAACCGGTTGAATTCAATACCTTGGCTCATGGTCTGCTCTCTTTGGCTACTCGCAATTTTTTGACACTCACTCGGCGAGTAGTGAGGTGTTAGCAACAAGGGTGCCAGCTCCGTGGCCGCTCTAAACAAAAGCTCTCCTGTGCTTTTGTTTGCCGACCGTTACGTGGCGAACAAATACGCTTCCACATCCATTCCGGCATCGCGCATCTGCGCCAGCTTGTAGCGCAAGGTGCGCGGGCTGATGCCCAGTCGCTCGGCGGCTTCTTTGCGGCGGCCGCGCTCGGCGCGCAAGGTGTCGATGATCATTTGGAACTCACGGCGCCGCAGGTCATCGCCGAGGGCGCCCGCCGATTCGGCTTCGACTTCCACTGCTCGTGCAGGCGCCGGCGCCAATGCTGGCAATGGCGCACACGCCACGGGCCCGGCCAGACAAAAATCCTGCGGCTGGATCAAACCGCCCTGCTGCAGAATCAAGGCCCGCTGGATCGCGTTATCCAGTTCACGCACGTTGCCCGGCCACGGATAGCCGATCAGGCAGGCCTGCGCCTCGGGCGAAAGCTTTGCCGCGGCATGCTTCATTTTATTGACGTGTTTGGCCAGCAGGCGCTCGGCCAGCGGCAGGATGTCGGCGGTGCGCTCACGCAACGGACGCCAGGCCAACGGGAACACCGACAGGCGATAGTAAAGATCTTCGCGGAAACGCCCCGCCGCCACTTCACCGGCCAGGTCACGGTTAGTGGTAGCGACCACTCGAATATCCAGCGTGATCGGCTTGCGTGCGCCGACTCGTTCGACTTCGCGCTCCTGCAATACGCGCAGTAACTTGGCCTGCAGGCCGAGGGGCATTTCAGAAATTTCATCGAGCAGGATCGTCCCGCCATCGGCCTGCTCGAACTTGCCGGCCTGCGCCGCGATGGCGCCGGTGAACGAACCTTTTTCGTGACCGAACAAAGTGGCTTCAAGCATGTTGTCCGGGATCGCTGCGCAGTTGATCGCAATGAATGGCTGACTGGCGCGATGGGAGTGCTGATGGATGTAACGCGCCAGCACTTCCTTGCCGGTCCCGGACTCACCGGAGATCAACACCGTGGAATCACTGCGCGCCACGCGCGCGGCCAATTCCAGCAATTGCGCACTGGCCGGCTCGAACGCTACAGGCCCCTCGCTCTCGCTCGCGCCGAGATTGCCCAAGGCGTGACGCGCCACCAGGTCGAGCAAGGCTTTGGGCTCGAACGGCTTGACCAGGTAATCCGCCGCCCCCTGACGCATGGCGTCGACCGCACGTTCGACCGCACCGTGAGCGGTCATCAACAACACCGGCAGTTGCGGCTGACGAGCCCGCAGCAATCCAAGCAGCTGATGACCGTCCATGCCCGGCATGTTGACGTCACTGACCACCAGGCTAAATGCCTCGGCGCCAACCGCAGCCAGCGCCTCTTCCGCCGAACCGACCGCCTTGTAATCGTGTCCGGCAAGCACCAGCGTATCGGCCAGTGCTTCCCGTAGCGCGCGATCGTCCTCGACCAGTAAAACCTTGATGGTCATATCCTTCACTTCACTCCCTGAGCGCTGGACTGCTCACCCGCGAAAAGCGGCAGGATCACCTGCGCGCAAGTGCCGCGACCCGGCCGCGAACGCAACTGCAATTCTCCCTGATGAGCACGGGCCACTGCCTTGACCACGGTCAGCCCCAGACCGGTGCCGGTGGTTTTGGTGGTGAAAAACGGCTCGCCCAAACGTGCCAATACCTTCGTGTCGATACCACTGCCGCTGTCGCTGACCGATACGCGCAGGTTGTTGTCGCGGGTATACAGATGAACTTTCAAACGGACGTCGCCGGCGCTGGCCTGAATGGCGTTTTCGATCAGATTGAGGATCGCTCCGACCAGCGTATCGCGATTGCACAGCAACTCACCGGCATGACTGTCGCATTGCCAGCGCACCGGCAGATCCTGAACAAGAGTCAGCGCCGCCGCTTGCAGCGACTGCATCAGCATTTTTGGAGTAACACGATCGGTCAACGGCAGCTCACCGCGAGCGAACACCAGCATGTCGCGCACCTGGTGTTCCAGCTCATGCAGTCGCTCTTTCAGGCGGCCGGCAAAACGCTGCTGCGTGGCGACCGGTAGCTCCTGCTCAGTCAAATGACTGGCATAGAGCAACGCGGCGGACAACGGCGTACGAATCTGATGGGCCAACGAGGCGACCATGCGACCGAGCGACGACAGGCGCTCATGGCGGGCTAGTTGATCTTGCAGATGACGGGTTTCAGTCAGGTCGTTGAGCAACACCAACTGACCGGGTTCGGCATCCAGCGAGCGGGTAGCGATCGACAGGCGCCGACCGTCCTTGAGGGAGATTTCGTGACCGTCGTCTTCGCGCGGCGCAAAGCATCGCGCAATGACCTGGCGCCACAGCTCGCCTTCGAGCGGCAAGCCGAGCAACTCACACGCGGCGGGATTGGCTTCACGCACGATGCCTTGGGCGTCGATGACAATGACGCCGCCGGGCAATAGATCGAGGAGGTTTTGCAGCCGGTTGGCCAGACGCTCTTTTTCCGCCAGCTCCTGCATGCGCTGGGCGCTGACCACCGCCAGCTCACCCTTGAGCTCGGTGACCCGGGCTTCGAGCATGCTGTAGGAATCGGTCAATTGGCTCGACATCTGGTTGAACAGCGCAAACGCCTGCTCAAGGCCAAGCCGGCTTGCCTGCTCTACGGACGACGGTTGCCCCGAAACATCAAGGACAGGAGACATCTGGGCGGCTTGGGGCATTGTGCTCTCTCGCGTGGTGACCGTCAGTTAAACGGAACGTTGCGAGGGACGTAGCAATACCCGTGCCTAAAAAAAACTGCCTATAAATGAAGGGGTTGAAAAACAGGCGTCAATCATCCGCCTGTTCATCACCATCTCGACGACTCATGCCGTACTTGCGCATCTTCTCCACCAGGGTCGTGCGACGAATACGCAGCCGTTCGGCCGCCCGCGCCACAATGCCGTTGGCGTCATCCAGCGCCTGCTGAATCAACCCTTGCTCCAGACCGCCGAGGTAGTCTTTCAGGTCCAGGCCTTCCGGCGGCAGCAGCGCATTGGCGGTGAAGTCCGGGGTATGACCGTTGATGGCCACCCGCTCTTCGAGATCACTGCGCAGGCTGTCGACCAACTGCTCGTCTTCGTCATCGACGTAGCGGAATTTCTTCGGCAACTCGACCACGCCGATCACCCCGTACGGGTGCATGATCGCCATGCGCTCCACCAGGTTGGCCAGCTCGCGAACGTTGCCCGGCCAGCCGTGACGGCACAGCGACATGATCGCCGCCGAGTTGAACCGGATCGACCCGCGCTTCTCGTGCTCCATGCGCGAGATCAACTCGTTCATCAGCAACGGGATGTCTTCGACGCGCTCACGCAACGGCGCCATCTCGATCGGGAACACGTTCAGGCGATAGTAGAGGTCTTCGCGGAACGTGCCGATCTCGATCATGCTTTCGAGATTCTTGTGGGTTGCCGCGATGATCCGCACATCGACGCTTTGGGTCTTGTTGCTGCCCACGCGCTCGAACGTGCGCTCCTGCAAGACGCGCAACAGCTTGACCTGCATCGGCAACGGCATGTCGCCAATTTCGTCGAGGAACAGCGTACCGCCGTTGGCCAGCTCGAAACGCCCGGCACGGCTGGTGATCGCCCCGGTGAAGGCACCCTTCTCGTGACCGAACAATTCGCTTTCCAGCAACTCGGCCGGAATCGCCCCGCAGTTGACCGGAACGAACGGCGCTTCACGACGCTTGGAGTGGTAGTGCAGATTGCGCGCGACCACTTCCTTGCCAGTGCCGGACTCACCGAGGATCAGCACGCTGGCGTCGGTGTCGGCGACTTGCTGCATCATCTGACGGACGTGTTGAATCGCCCGGCTGGTGCCGACAAGGCTGCGGAAAAGATTCGGTTCACGGTGACGACCGCGCTCACGGGCCTGGTCATACATCTCGCGATAGACCTGGGCACGGTGCAGCGAATCGAGCAGTTTGCTGTAGCTGGGCGGCATTTCGAGCGTCGAAAGCACTCGGCGACGCTGGTCTTCCGGCAAGTCAATGGAAGAATTATCGCCCATTAACAAAACTGGAAGGAACTCATCCCAGGTTGAGAGTGTCTTTAACAGGCCCAAAAGTGCACCAGGAGCATTTACCGTCCCGATGAGGACACAGATTACTTCACGACTTGATGACAGAGAGCCGACCGCCTGCTGCCAGTCATGGCTGCCACAGGGTAAATTTTCTTCGCCGAGAAAATTTAAAATCACCGCCAAATCGCGGCGGCGGACGCTATCGTCATCAATCAGCAGAATTTTGGTTTCACGCCACATGCAATAGCAACTTCCCTAGTCAACTCAATGCCCAAAATGAGGGGCAAGCTAGACGCTTGCAGACACGTTGTGCCTGTAGACGCCTGAAATCTGGAACCAGCCACTAGTTAAGTCAAAAAACCGTGCACAGTCAAATTTATGGCGCACTATGTTTGGATTAACTGAGGGTTAATTAACCAAACAGATGGTAAACCTTTGCCGCGTTCTGTGCTTGGTGGATCTGCGACATCTCGTCGACTATCGCTTGTCGCTCCCCCGTCGCCGCTTCCAGGAGCTGTTTATACACCCCCAGCAACTCCTCCAGGTTTTCGCGCAACGCGGTCTCGTCCACCGTAGCTTCACTCAAGACGTCTTCCATGCAGGAACGGCAAGCCAGGTCCAATTCACCGATGGCTTCCCAGTTACGCTCGGCCAATGCATCGACCAGGGCGTCCCGGGTATGCTCGATTCGCTGCAATACAAGACTCATGGTGATCTCCTTAAAACTGGGGAGCAGGTGCGCCAATGGCATCCCAACCGTCTTTGACCGTACGAAGCAGGTCGGCGACTTCGTCGAGGATTTTTGGATCGGTCCTGAGGTTGGCTTCCGCCAGACGCTTCATCATGTAAGCGTAGAGACTATCCAGCTCACTGACGGACTCCGCCTGTTTCTCCAGGTCCAGCCCCTCTCGCAAACCACCGATAATGCCGATGGCCTTGCCGATAAAAACACCCTTATTGGCGACATCCTTGCGCTCCATGGCACCTTTGGCCTGAGCGATGCGATCCAGACCGCCTTCCATGAGCATTTGCACCAGACGATGAGGACTGGCCTCGGAAGTCTGGGCTTGCGCGCCAATCTTCTGGTACTGCCGAAGGGCTAACATCGGGTTCATGTTTACCTCATCCAAAACTCTGTGATTCGTATAATCAAGCTATCGACATAGCGTCAAAAATCTTTAATCCGAAACTAAAAAAGCCCGACAAGCGGAATCCGCTGCCGGGCTTTTGGCGTTTAGGCGCTATGAAGCGTTCTTCTGTGCGTTCATCGCATCGAACATCGAAGTAATATTGCTCGCCGTTGCCTTCAGCTTGCCGACAAGGGAATCCATATCGTTGTACTTCTTGGTCAACACCGCCGTCAGCGTCTCGACCCGACGATCCAGGGCTGCCTGCTGGCTGGCCAGATTCGTCTTGGCCTTGGCCAGGTTGGTCGAACGGGTGTCCAGGATCCCATCACTGCCAGTGACCGTGTAAGGCGTGATTGCATCGTTCATGCGCGTCAACAGACCCATGGAGGCATCGCCAGTCGCCGTCGGATCGCCCAGGAACAGCTTCTGAACTTCACCACCGAGCTTCTGGGTATCCATCGCGGTCGAGAACTTGGTGCTATCGAAATCCAGCGCACCGGTTTTCTGATTGGTGGTGATACCCAATTGCGACAGAACAGTGAGTTTGTCACCCGCCCCCGTTGTGACCAACGGCGTACGAATCGATGCCAGAACGCTGCGCGCCAACGGGTCACCGGTCAGTGCAGCAGCAACGGTCGGCTTGCCATTGCTATCCAGGGAAGGCTTGGTCAGCGTATTGACATTGGTCACAACCTGGTTATAAGCATCAACGAAAGCTTGGATGGATTTTTTCAGGCCATCACTGTTCGGGCCAACCGTCACCGTCGTGGTACCACCGGCGACCAAATTCAGGGTCAAGCCGGAAATAGCCGAGTCAACCTTGTTGCTTTTGCTAGTCAGCGCGAGCCCGTCCACGGTGAAACTGGCGTCCACCGCGAAATCGCCGATGGCACCCGCCGAAGTCGCTGTCGGTGCTGCACCCATTTGCTGGCCGGCATTGATCTCCAGACCCGCGATACCGCTGAGGGTGATGTCGGAGCCCGCACCGGTCGCCGTGGACCCCATCACCAGACGTGAGCCAAACGAGTCGGTCACGATGTTGGCGCTGAAACCGTTCGCGCCCTGCTGGGTGTTGATCGCATCGCGAACCGACTGCAACGTCGCGCCGGCCGGAATGGTGACAGAACTGGATACGCCATTTTGCGTGATATTGAGCGTGCCGCTCGCAACGGCGCTGCTGGCACCGCCGGCAAAGGCCGCGGTGGCCACTTTGGACGAGGTCGCAAGGTTATTGACCTTGACCACGTAGGAACCGTTGACAGCCGTGTTGCTCGCCACAGCGGTCAATACTTTCGCGTCGGCGGACGTGGCGTTGTAACCCAGGAACTGCGGAGCTTGCGTATCTTGCAGCTTCTTGATTGCAGCCTGGAAGTTCGCCAGGACACTTTTGAGAGTACCAATACCGGAAATCTGCGCAGTATTGGTGGTCGTCTGACGATCGATCTGATTCTGCTTGGCCGCCTTGTCGGCGTTGACCAGAGCCTTGACGATATCACCGGTATTAATACCGGAGCCTAAGCCCGTGCCCGGTAGAATTGGACTTGCCATGTGGAACTCCCTTCAGTGTGTCGCCGGCCTTTTGACCACTACAACGCCCAAAAGAACATAGCAACAAAATTCGTGCCAGTTGTCAGACTTTTGCGCTGAACAACAGACTGCTTGCATCATTCAAACTGTTCGCCAGCTTAAGGACTTCTTCGTTGGGGATTTGACGAATCACCTCACCGGAGTCACTGGCAATCACTTTGACCACAACTTTGCCTGAAGGCTCGTCAATCGAGAACTCCAGGTTACGCTTGACCGACTGAACGAACTTTTCGATTTCCTGAACGGCCATCTTCAGTTTTTCCTGCTCGGTCTGGTCTTTTTTACCTTCTTCCTTGACGGCAACCACTGGCGCAGTTTCCGCTCGAGGCTTTTCCGCAGGCTTATCGGCAACAGTCGTCGCCTGCTGGGCCGCAGGATAAGACAAGTTCAGCTTGACGCTCATATCCATGTCCATCACCTCTTAAAGTAAAAAGCGAGAGAGCGCGACAAGCGCACTCCCCCGCTAAAACTCATCAGCTATTACTGAAGCAGTTTCAGTACAGCGGATGGCAGTTGGTTGGCCTGAGCCAGAACTGCGGTGGAAGCTTGTTGCAGAGTTTGTTGCTTGGTCAGCTGTGCAGTTTCAGCAGCGAAGTCGGTATCTTGTACGCGGCTCAGTGCAGCACTGGCGTTTTCGTTGATGTTTTGCAGGTTGGAGATGGTGCTGGAGAAACGGTTTTGTGCAGCACCCAGGTCAGCACGAGTGCTGTTGATTCGCGACAGAGCGGCGTCGATAGCCGAGATAGCCGACGCTACAGCAGAGTGGTTGGCTGCGTTGGAGGTACCGGAAATGGTAGTACCGGTCATGCCCAGGGCGCTGGAGTCGAAGCTCGAAGCCAGGGTCAGAGTGATCTGGTTGTCGGAGGTGGTGTTGGAACCAACCTGGAACTCCATCGCACCAGCGGTACCGTCCAGCAGCGCCTTGCCGTTCAGGTTAGTCGACTGAGCGATACGAGTCAGTTCAGCAACCGACTGTTGGTATTCTTTGTCCAGAGCGGTACGGTCAGCAGTGCCGTTGGAGTCGTTACGCGACTGAACTGCGATTTCACGCATACGCTGCAGGATGTTGGTCGATTCTTGCAGAGCGCCTTCAGCGGTCTGAGCGATCGAAACACCGTCGTTGGCGTTTTTGATAGCCATGGTCTGACCACGGATCTGCGAGGTCATACGGGTAGCGATCTGCAGGCCGGCGGCGTCGTCTTTGGCGCTGTTGATTTTCAGGCCGGAAGACAAGCGAGTCATCGAAGTCGACAGTGCGTCGGAAGCACGGTTCAGGTTCTTCTGAACACCCAGAGATGTAGTGTTGGTGTTTACTGTTAAAGCCATGACGAATTCCTCGTTGGTTGGGTACTACGGCTTCCGGCCCTGGCAACCGCCCGGTATGGCCTAGAGAACCTTCGTAATAGTTATCGTCGCGAATGCAGGTTGCTTGAGGGGATTTTTGAAATTTTTTGCCATCACACTGCCACCCCCTGTAAAACCAAGCCATAGCGACGATCCAGCCACCAAAAAATGACGCCAGAGAACTGCCACAACCCTTCCTTACGCCCCGCTTGCGTTGACCTGCCACGGCATTACGCGGAATTGACAGCCATCAGTAAATCAACCAGTTCGTATTCAAGGTAATCCGCGAGCGCCAGCCAGTCCTGTCGCTCCTGGCTATCCAGCATACCTGTCAGCAATGCCATCCACCGGGCCGCGATCTGGCTGTCTGCTCCGCCGACCCGCGACTGCACCTGCTCCGCTACCTCGACCATGACCAGCGCCGCCTCGACATCCCTTCCCAGACGAAACAACGCTGAACATTGCCGGACCTGATCAACGAGTAGCTCTTCGCTCATCGACTGAACTCCGGATGAAATGTCGTGCCGACAATCATGGCCCCAGCTCGACTGCTGTTGTAGAAGACGACGTGTGGATGCGCAGCGATATAGCGCTCCAGCTCACACAGGTAACTACGGAAATTGAGCTGGGTCTTGACCCGCTGCCCATGCCCATCCAACACCCAATGACGAGCCGCGACCAATTGCGGGCCAAGGTCGCCGTCATCCCAACCGGCATGGGTTTTGTTGTTGGGGAACGCGAAGTCCGCCCCGAACAGCGTGATCTGACTGGCACCCATTTTCACCGCCAGGTCCACCGCCGGATGAATCACGCTGCCGCCTGCAAACAACCCTGCCCGTGGGAGCTGCTTGCGCAGATCGCGAAAGACCGGGCTTGCCGAGTAGGCGACATAGCGTTTGCCTTGCCAGGCCTGCAAGACCGCAGGAGCCACCAGCGGCATGTAGACCAGCGTAATGTCTGCGCTGTCCTCGGGCGGCAGATGGCGCTGCGAGATACGCTGGTCGATCGTGACGACGACATCCGGTTTGATACCGTTCTCGATGAGCGGCCGGTAAGCGGTATCGACACAAACGAACAGCGGTCGCTGGGTCTGGCCGCGAATTGATCGCAAGGTTACGAAATGCTGTTCCAGGCTCGGCCCGGTGGCGATGACGAACATCGGCTGGCCAGCGTGTGTGGCGAACAATTGTGCGGCGTCGCTATCGACGCGGATCTGTTCGACACTTTCCAGCAAGCGCGCGGCGATTTCCGGATTGTCCGGATCAAACTCACAGTTGTTGAACGTCAGATGGGTTTCGCTGACCAAGCGGTCACGGATCTTCGCGTTGAAGTCATCGGCCAGCACCAGCTCCGAAGGCAGGGCAAAGAACGGCAAACAAATCTCAGCCAAATCACCGGCGTAGTGCAGCTCGACCCGCGAATCGCTGAGCCACGGCTGCTGATCGAGTAATTGCAACACCAGCGCAAACACTGCGCCGTTAAGGATATGTACGTGTAACTGAATCAGCCCCGAACGCTGCAGCAGCTCCAGCTGCAGATCACCCAGCCCTGTGCCATAAACGTGCAACACCGGACTGTCGACCGGCAGGCTTGCGGCTTGAAGCTGCGCTTCGCGGGTACGGTCATGGCGACTGGTCAGCTGAATGCCGTTGATGCTCAGGGTCGAGCCGAGCCCTTCCACCAGATCGGCCTGCAACGGGCCCGGATCTTCAGACAGCAGACGCTCAGCCACGGCCGGCCAGCGACGCTGGATGATTTCGGCGTTGGGTTGAAAAAACTCGCTCATGGCGCCTCGCTGTGATTCGGGCAAAAAAATAGCGCTCAAGGTTACACCTTGAGCGCTTTTTTTGTGTCCGGCTTTTAGAAGATCAAGGGCGATAGATGATCGCCGAACCCCAGGACAAACCAACACCAAAACCGCTGAGTGCCACACGCTTCCACTTGGAATCGAGCACGTGTTTTTCCAGCAGCAATGGAATGCTCGACGACACGGTGTTACCGGTCTCGACCATGTCCTTGAGGAACTTCTCGGGCTCGCCTTCGAAGCGTCGCGCCACGGCATCGACAATCGCCGCACTGCCCTGGTGAATGCAGAAGGCATCGATATCGTCGGCCGTCAGACCCGAGTCGCCCAGCAGCTCGTGCAAATGCGCAGGGACTTTGAGCAGCGCGAAGTTGAAGACCTGACGGCCATTCATGAAGAACACCCCGTCGGTGACCTTCAGGTGCGGCGCACCGGAACCGTCGGTGCCGAACTTGGCCTTGCCCAACTGCCATGGAGCGTCTTCGCCCATCCAGGTGGCGGTGGCGGCATCGCCGAACAACATGGTGGTGTTGCGGTCTTCCGGGTCGACGATCTTCGAATACGGATCGGCGGTCACCAGCAAGCCATTCTTCAGGCCTGCGGCTTCCATAAAGCCCTTGATGGCGTAGATGCCGTAGACGTAACCGGAGCAGCCCAGGGAGATATCGAACGCGGCCACGGTCGTCGGCAGGCCCAGCTTGTCCTGAACGATGGCGGCGGTGTGCGGCAGGCCTTCTTCGTCGCCGTTCTGGGTCACGACGATCAGCACGTCGATGGCTTCACGCTTCAATTCAGGGTTGTTGGCGAACAGCGCGTTGACTGCTTCGACACACAGGTCCGAAGTTTCTTGCCCGGCGTCTTTGCGCGGCAGGAAGGCCGAACCGATCTTGCCCAGGATGAACTCTTCATCCTTCTCGAATTTTGCACCTTGTGCGTAATTGTCCACGCCGGCTACAGGAACGTAGCTCGCAATGCTCTTTATGCCAATCATTACGGCTTCCCAATAATAAACAGCCCAATACCACCGCTCGCAAGGAATCGAGGGGCGCCGACAAACAACGAATAACGTCGCCCTCAACGAGGTGACAGCGGGAAGAGTAAAAGGCCATCACTGAGCCAAAAGCAGGCCAGGCGCCCTCTTCCCTATTTATACAATACAGTGAAGATGCGCGTAATGACTCGCAGGTCACGCTATTTTGCCGAATCAGCCCCACAAGCGGTTATTCGACCAGCGACCAGTCCAGCGGCGTTCCGCGCTTGATGGCCTGGCGGGCACGGCGGCCCAGAAGGGTTTCAGCGTGTTTCGGGGCCAGCCCCAGGCCCGGACGGATGGCCCGCAGATTGGCGGCGGTAAATGGCTCACCGGCGGTCATGTCCTGGGTGACATACAGCGACCGGCGGTACACCAGGGACTTGCGCTCGGCGTCAGTCACGCCGTAATGCACCCGGCCCATGGCCTGCCAGGCGCGCTCGGTTTCGACCACCAGGCTGGCGAGTTCGGCCGGTTCCAGGGAGAAACTGGCATCCACGCCTCCGGCGGCACGGTCGAGGGTGAAGTGTTTTTCCACCACCGTCGCCCCCAGCGCTACGGCGGCGACAGACACCCCGACACCCATCGAATGGTCGGACAAACCGACTTCACAGCCAAACAACTCACGCAGATGAGGAATCGTGCGCACGTTGCTGTTGGCGGGCGTCGCCGGGTAAGTGCTGGTGCACTTGAGCAACACCAGATCCTTGCAACCGGCCTCACGGGCGGCACGCACGGTTTCATCGAGCTCGGCGATGCTGGCCATGCCGGTGGAAATGATCAGCGGCTTGCCGGTGGCCGCAACCCGACGAATCAACGGCAGATCAGTGTTCTCGAAGCTGGCGATCTTGTAGGCCGGCACATCGAGGCTTTCGAGGAAGTCCACCGCGGTGTCATCGAACGGTGTGGAAAACGCCAGCATGCCCAGCTCTTTGGCCCGGGCGAAAATCGGCGCGTGCCATTCCCACGGCGTGTGGGCCTTTTCGTACAGCGCATACAGCGAAGAACCGGCCCACAAGCTGTTGGGGTCCTTGATGAAGAACTCGCCTTCGGACAAGTCCAGAGTCATGGTCTCGGCGGTGTAGGTTTGCAGCTTCAAGGCATGGGCGCCGGCCTTGGCTGCGGCTTCGACGATTTTTATCGCCATGTCCAGCGACTGGTTATGGTTGCCGCTCATCTCGGCAATGATGAACGGTGGCGCATCGGCACCGATCGAGCGATTACCGATCTTGAAACTGGTCATTGTTCTGGATCCTTCAATACGCGCGTGAACGCGCAAGCACTCTGAGTAAAACCACCCTCGCGGAAAACCTTCAGCGATGGCTGATTGGCCGGCAGCACCTGAGCGGTGATGGCCTCAAGTTGTGGCCAATGCGCCGTGACGAACGCTTCGCCCCGCGCCAGCAGCGCCCTGCCCCAGCCCAGGCCGAATCGGCCTTCGAACAAATAGATCGAGACTTCGGCCCGCGTACCGTCAAGGTCATAGCGCAGCATACCGACCGGGCCGTCATCCGCCTCGGCAATCAACAGCAGTCGCTGAGGGTTGTTCAGGCTCGCAGCCAGCCAGACCTGATGCCGCTGCCAATCGATGGCGTGGGTGTCCAGCGACCAGCGCCGTACCGCCTCGGCATTACGTCCCTCGAACAACAATTGCGCATCGTCCGGATCGGCTCGACGCACCTGCAGTACCGCTCCCGCCAGTGCTGCCGCCACCCGCTGCGCGCCACGGCCATCGACCAACTGCCGTGAGCGTTCGGCCATACTTTGACGAAAACCTTGATTGCCTACGACAAAACCAATGGCCTGACGCAATTGTTCGACGCTGACATGCTCGCGGTTGCCCAGGAACACATGAGCGCCCGAGGTCGCCATCACCTCGCCGTTGGCCTGCTGATTATTCGAGACCGCAATGCAAATCGTCGGCAGCCCCATGGCCGCCCGCTCCCAACTGGTGCCGCCACCGGCACCGATAAACAGGTCGGACTCGGTCATCAGCCGATAGAAATCGCTGACAAAACTGTGCAGGCGCCAGTTCGGACGATACGCCGCCAGCGCCTGCATCTGCTCCCAGGCCGGGTTGTCGGCCCCCGCCACGAAATCGACCTCCAGCTCATGAAGGTCCGCCAGCGCCAACATCGCGTGGTGGGTCTGCATGGCCGCATCGAAGCCGCCGAAGTTCACCAATACTCGCCTGGCCCGAGGCTTGATCTCGACCGCCGGGCAGCAGAACTCATCGCGCAACATCGCAAAACGTGGACCGAGCAAGGTCTGGCAGTCGGGCGTCAGCAGCGAGGCATAAGCCTCTGGGGTGCCCGACAGATTTTGATTGAGCAGCAGATCGACGCGGTACTGCCGAGTGGCCAGGTCATCCACCGCGGCGATCCGTGATGCCCAGCGACGGGCCGCAGTCTGCCAGTGATGATCGAGGCCATAGTGGTCGACGATGATCCAGTCGAAAGCCGGATGGCTTTCCAGGGCTTGCGCCAGCGCGGCGATGTCCGCCTGCCAGGGCAGCATCGATTCGATGGCCTGCTGCGGATCTTCATCGGGGTAGCGTGCCGGCAGCGCGAAGGTCTCGAAGCCCTCGCTGGCCAGGCTGTCCAGTCGATGCCCCGGCAGCAGGCGACAGGCGAAGGCAACGTGCGTGCCCTGCTTGCGCAACACCCTGGCCAGGGTCAGGCAGCGGGCGATATGGCCGCTGCCAATGGTTGGCGACGCGTCAGCGCGGATCAGTATCCTCATTGCAACTCACCACCAGCCTTCAATGCGGCGTAAAGGTATTCGGCGCGTTTCCAGTCTTCAAGGGTGTCGATGTCCTGTACCAGGTAGCGCGGCAGAATCACCGGCAGGCTCGCTGGCGAGAACAGTGCATCACCACGCAACCAGGCCTCGCTGCGTCCCCAGTAGAACTGGCCGGCGTCTTGAAAGGCTTCGGGCAAGTCCTGGGAGCGGGTGTCACGAAACTCCGGATAGAGCGAGGTCAGGGCGCCCTGCGCGTCGAGGGTCAAGGCCCGCTGCACCGGAAAACCAAAACCGGTGACTGAAAACGCAAAAGATTTGTCCGGGTGCTGCACCAGCAATTCAAGCCCCTGACGCAGATAACGCACCTGCAACAATGGCGCCGTTGCGTAGACGCAGCAGGCATGGTCGAACGGTGGCAATTGATTCAAGGCATGCACGATCACCGACGCAGTCCCGGTGAAATCGTCAGCCAGTGCCGCAGGCCGCATGAACGGCACCTGAGCGCCATTGGCTCGTGCGACTTCGGCGATTTCCTCATCGTCGGTACTGACGATCACCTGGTCGAACAGACGCGACTCCAACGCCGTGCGAATCGAACGGACGATCATCGGCACGCCGTCGAACGGCTTGAGGTTCTTGCGCGGGATTCGCTTGCTGCCACCACGGGCCGGAATGATCGCAACACAGCTCAAGAGTCACTACTCCTCAAGGATCAGCCGTCGCAATTGCTCGACCACATAGTCCTGTTGTTCATCGCTCAGCAGAGGAAACAGCGGCAGGCTGATGGCCTCGGCGTAATAACGTTCGGCCTGGGGGAAATCACCCTCGGCAAAACCCAGGTCGCGATAGTACGGCTGCAAGTGCACGGGAATATAGTGCAGATTCACCCCGACACCGGCCGCTCGCAAGCCTTCGAACACCTGTCGATGACTGAGGTTGATCCGCTCCGTCTGCAAGCGCACCACGTACAGATGCCACGCCGATTCGGCTTCAGGCTGCGCGCTGGGCAAGGTCAGCGGCAAGTACGCCAGCAACCGGTCATAACGCGCCGCCAGTTCGCGTCGACGCTCGATAAAGCCATCGAGCTTGTTCAGCTGTGACAGACCGAGGGCCGCTTGCAGGTCGGTGATCCGGTAATTGAAGCCCAGCTCCACTTGCTGGTAGTACCAGGGGCCGTGGCTGGGTTCGGTCATCTGCTCGGGGTCACGGGTCATGCCGTGGCTGCGCAGGCGTTGCAAGCGTTCGGCCAGTTCCGGGCGATTGGTCAGCACCATGCCGCCTTCGGCACTGGTGATGATCTTCACCGGGTGGAAACTGAACACGGTCATTGCCGCGAATTCACCGCAACCCACCGGGCGCCCGGCATAGGATGCGCCGACCGCGTGGGAGGCATCCTCGATCACCGTGAAACCGTAACGCTCGGCCAGTTCGGCGATCATGCGCATATCGCAGCTCTGCCCGGAGAACGCTACCGCCACCAGCACTTTCGGCAGCTTGCCGTCGCGCTCGGCGATTTCCAACTTCGACGCCAAGGTGTAGGCATCGAGGTTCCAGGTCAGCGGGTCAATGTCGACAAAATCGACATCGGCGCCGCAGTAGCGACCGCAGTTGGCCGAGGCCAGAAAGGTGTTCGGCGTGGTCCACAACCGATCGCCCGGCCCCAGGCCCGCGGCGAGGCAGGCAATATGCAACGCCGCCGTGGCATTGCACACCGCCACCGCGAAATCGGCCTGGCAACGCTCGGCCATCGCCTGTTCGAAACGCTCGATGGTCGGCCCTTGGGTCAGCCAGTCGGACTGCAACACGGCGACCACCGCATCGATGTCCGCCTGATCGAGGCTTTGCCGACCGTAGGGAATCATGCCGACAGTTCCGCGTGCAGGTCGGCGATCTGGCCGACGGACAAGAAGTACGGGTTGGTATCGGAACGGTACTCGAAATCTTCGCCCACCGGCCGGCCCTGCTCGCCCAGTTTGTCCACGGCAAAATCCACGTCGACGCTGGTGAAACGGATCGACGGCTGAATGGTGTAGTGATCGTCGAACTCCAGGGTCATGCGCGCGTCGTCCAACGGCACCATCAGCTCATGGAGTTTTTCCCCCGGACGAATGCCGACGTGTTTGTGCGGCAAATGTTCAGCCATGCCCTGCGCCAGATCGACGATGCGAATCGACGGGATCTTCGGTACAAACACTTCACCACCGTGCATGCGGGCGAAGCTGTCGAGCACAAACTTCACGCCGTGATCGAGGGTGATCCAGAACCGCGTCATACGCTCATCGGTGATCGGCAGCTCTTTGGCGCCCTCGGCGATCAGTTTGCTGAAGAACGGCACCACCGAACCCCGTGAGCCAGCGACGTTGCCATAGCGCACCACGGCAAACCGGGTTTGTTGCTCGCCGGCAATGTTGTTGGCAGCCACGAACAGTTTGTCCGACAGCAGCTTGGTCGCGCCGTACAAGTTGATCGGGCTGGCAGCCTTGTCGGTGGACAGCGCGACAACTTTTTTCACGCCGTTGTCGATGGCCGCGGCAATGATGTTTTCCGCGCCGTTGACGTTGGTGCGGATGCATTCGGTGGGGTTGTATTCCGCCGCCGGTACTTGCTTCAGCGCCGCGGCGTGCACCACGTAATCGATACCGCGCATGGCCTGACGCAAACGGTCGGCGTCGCGCACATCACCGATGAAGTAACGCATGCACGGCGCGTTGAACGTCTGCTGCATCTCGTACTGCTTGAGCTCATCGCGGGAAAACACCACCACCCGCTTGGGCTGGTATTGCTCCAGCAAGCGGCGGATGAAGTTGCGCCCGAACGAACCGGTGCCGCCAGAGATGAAAATCGATTTACCGTTGAACATGCCTTGAGTCCTTTTACCTGTCAGCCAGGCTTATGCGAGCAACTGCGCCCAGTCAATGCTGGTCGGTTCGCCGAGGGTAAAGCCCTTGCCAGTCAAGGCCAGGTTCTGGTTGTAGGCTGAGTCCTGCTCGAAACGGGCGGGCCACTTGTCACGCAGGGCAGCTGCCGCCTGCGGATTGTCCGGCAAAGTCCCGGGGTGCGTAATCTGCACTTGTGGTGTCCAGACCGTCAGCAAACCTGCGTCGGCAACTTTCAGGCACAGATCGACATCGGCGTAAGCCTCGTCGAAATGCTCTTGGTCCAATCCACCGACGTCATCAAACACTTGCTTGCGAATCATCAGACAAGCACCAGAGACAGCCTGATAGTTCTGTTCGACGACCAAGCGACGCATGTAGCCCTGGGCATCTTTTTTCTCGCCTGCGAAAGGTGAAGCGACCCCGCCATTGAGGCCCAGAATCAAACCGGCCCCCGTCACATTGCCATTGGCATCCACCAGTTTGGCCCCGACCACTCCTACCTCAGGACGCTGCGCCTGGTTAAGCAGTGCCTCGATCCAGTTGGCGTTAACGACCTCGGCGTCCGCCGCCAGCAGCACCAGGTATTCGCCCTGAGCCTGTTCTACAGCCAGGTTAAGTAGTGCCGAAGTGCTCAGACGCTGCTCTGCCCTGACCAGACGAACCCGGCCACGACCGTTCTGCTCCAGGCTTTCCAGCCAGGCGAGCAGTTCGGCGGACTGGCTGTGATTGTCGACGATCACGATCTCATTGTTCTGATAGCGCGTGCGTTGCAACACGCTGACCAGGCAGCGCTGCAAACACTCCAGGTTGTCCTGGCTGTGAACGATGATCGAAACCTTCGGACGATCGGCGTGACGGTAGTCGATACGGTAGCCTCCCGACGCTTCGGCACTGACCTGGGCCTGATATCCGCGGGTCGCCAGATGACGAACCAGAGTCTGGCGTTCGTGTTCAATAGGCCCCGGCAGCGGTGCCTGGGTGATCAGCAAAGGCTCTGCCAGATGCGCGAGCCCGGCCAGGCCGCCGGCTTCGATCAGGCGCAGCAACAGGTCGAACTCGAGCGCCGAAGTGAACTCACGAGCAAAACCGCCGACCTCCACCAACACCTCACGCCGGATCAGCCAATGCCGCGCAGTCAGCGCCGGCAGGCTCTGCAACAAATCGAGGTTGAAGGCGGGACGGAAGACATCGACCAGCGTGCCATTGGCCTGACGATGAATCTCGTCCACCGCCACCGCACGGCAACCCTCGGCGTTCTGCAACTCCAGGCTGGCACGCAACAGACCCGCGGCGGTGAACTCGTCGCCCGCCTCGGCCAGCAGCAACCAGTCCGAGGTCGACTGGCGAGCAATCTGGTTCAGCTTATCGACATAGTTGCTGGTGGTGACCTTGACGAAATGCAGGGTGTTTTGTTCGGTGGTGACTGCCGGCAGATCACCGGTGGTGAAGACCACCACTTTGAAGGCCCGGAACGCGCTCTCCATCAGACTATCGAAGCTGGCCTGAAGCTTGTCCATGTCTGCGTCCAGGTCCAGCAACAAAATGCCGAACTGAGGTCCACCGTCATTGGCTGCCAGATGCTGGTTGATTTTCCTCACCGCAGTCTCATTTGGCTCCCGTGCCTGCAACCAGTTGAGCAGACGTCCCGACGGCATCGTGTCGAGCAACTGACGACTATCGTGGGTCGGCACACTGTCCAGGCGCTGCACCCAATCGGCCAACACTTGGGCATCAGCCGTTTCCCCCATGTCCACCAGTTGCTGAGCGAGCTTTTGCACGACTCGACGGTTGAAGGCGCCGAGTTCCACGGCTTGAAGCAGGCGCGTCTGGATCGTCGCCGGACTGTCATTGGAGTAAGTACGCTGCAGTGTCTGCTGCTTGAGCAATGTCCCTTCCATTTCCTCAAGTTGCAAACGGCCGGCCGGCATTGCATGGAGCAGAAACTCGCACTCCGCCAGTTGCTCGAAGAAGGCGCTGTTGTAGAACGGCATCTCGACGTATTGCTCCGGGCCGAAGACACGCTTCGGGCCGACCGTCGGATCGGTCCAGTAAGACTCGAATATCGGTTCGATGGTCAGCGCGTTGCGGGCAGTCAGGCTGTCGGCCAAAGCGGCGAAGCTTTGCAGGGCCAACTGGGCGGTCTGCTGTTGGTCGAGACCGGTGATACCCGTCGGCAGCGATGACAGGAACCCGGCAAAGCGCTCGCGCTCGGCGACAGAGCGGGCGTCCTTGAAACTCAAGGTCGTCATGATTTCGGTGTTGTGATCCGAACGCCCGTAATTGACTTCACGTACCACATAGGGTGCCGGGAGAATTCGCGCCTTGGCCCGTGCCAGCATGTAGTACACGTGGCCGATTTCCTGCCACTGGAAGATCGTGCCTTCCGGCATCGCTTCGTACCAGTCACGCAACAACGAGGTCCGATGCACGGCATAGAACGGCGGAATGTACTGCCCCATGTAATCGAGTACACGGTCCTGGCCTTGTTCGGCGTTGTAATCCTCCTGCACCTTCTTGTCGCGACGGTAGTACTGCACATAATTGGCGTGGGTCAGGTACATCAGGCAATAGCCGTGGCACAAACCGTAGTCGGGGTTGGCTTCGAGGAAGTTCACCGATTCGGTGAGAGCACCGTGCAACAGGAAATCATCGTCGGAGGCGAACACCATGTACGGCGTGGTGACCTGTTCGACACCGTATACCAGCTTGGCCTGGATGCCCCAATAGCCGAACTGCGGCAAATGCCGATAGTCGATGGTGTCTGCAACCGTCGCCGCGCCATCCAGAGCAACGGCTGACGAATCAAGGACCAGAATCCTGCAAGGCAGCGTGCTGTAGAACTGCAACGCCCTGCGCAAAAACGCCGGACGATTGTGCGTAATCAGCACCAGAGTGAACAGCTCACTCAGGGGCAACGTGTTTTCAGAACCGTAAATGCCTTGCATATCCTTCCCCGCCACAGACCTATTGCCTGATGAACACTTGAATGAAGTTGTCGTTTAACGCACCCGGCGCAGGTAGCCATCCGGCGCGACGGTGATCAGCAGTTTGCTGTGAATCGCCTGATCGATCTCGAAATCCCGGTTTTCTTCCAGGTACGCCCAAACGGCGGTTTTAGGGTTATCACCCTTGCCCCATGGACGGTCCGGAAAGGCGTCTTCCGGCATGTCTTCGACGACCGTGTCCATGACCACGCAGTAGCTGCCGACCGAGACCATCGGTGCATACAGGCGCAACTCTTCCAGCACGTGTTGATGGGTGTGATTGGAGTCCAGCACCACCAGCACTTTCTTGCCCTGAATGCGCTCGCGCACCTGATCGACGATCGCGGTGTCGATGCTCGAACCCTGAATCATCTGGATTCGTTTGCTCATCGGATGGGCTTCGATCGCTTCGCGGTTGTGCTGGCGAATATCGATGTCGACCCCCAGTACTTCACCATGGCCGATCAGCTCCAGCATCGAGGCGTAAAACACCAACGACCCGCCGTGGGCAATCCCGGTTTCCACGATCACATCCGGGCGCAAGTTCCAGATGATTTCCTGCATGGCCACCATGTCCTGGGGGAACTGAATGATCGGGCGGCCCATCCAGCTGAAGTTGTAGGTGTACTTGTGTTTGGCCGTGGTGCCGACCCAGTCCAGGGACTCGGCCTGCAGCGCTTTGTCTTTCTTCAAACCTTCGATGTTGCCTTTTACTTCTTCACGAAACTGCTCATGGGGATTCATCGCAACTCTCCAAAAAAAAAAGGGAAACGGCTTACTTGAATACCTTACCGTCGGGGTAAGGCACCGCGTTGGTCTTGATGATCCTGGCGGGATTGCCCGCCACGACCGAATAATCCGGAACATCTTTGGTGACAACGGCGCCGGCGCCGATGGTGACCCAGCGACCGATGCGCAGGCGCGGCAGGATGGTGGCGTTGGTACCGATAAATGTCCCGTCGCCGATTTCCACGCAACCGGCGATACACACCCCAGGTGCCATGAAAACCGAGTGGCCGATCCGTCCTTCATGCCCCACCACGCTGCCGGCACTGATACTGGTGTTGTCGCCCAGCGTTACTTCGGCCTGCATGAGCACGCCTTCCTGTAGATAACTGCCCTGCCCCATGCGAATCATGGTCAGGTCGATACCCGGGTGAACGAATTGGCCCAGGGTGGCGCCGGCCTCGACCAGTTGGCGGGTGGTCTCGTAGCGCAGCCGGGTACTGCCGGTGATCAGGTTCACGAAGCGCGCCTGAGGCCCTTTGAGTTCGCTCACCCGATCCGAGCCGCCGATCACCGGTACCCCATAAAACAGCGTGCCCTGCTTACTCGGGTCGTTATCCAGAAAGGCGAATTCGACATTGGGGGTGCTGCGCTTCACCGCGTGAAGCATGCGCACCGCTTCGGGGTTGGCCGCGCCCAGCAAATAAATCTTCACGACAGCTGCCTTTTTGCGAGCAGGGCACGCACGACATCCACCACTCGTTGCTGATCGGCGTCGGTCATATCGTGATAACTCGGCAGGTTGAATGCGCGCTCCGGCAAGGCGAAAGCCACCGGTGTGTCGACAGAGTGTTCGCTGAACATCGGCAACGACGACAACGGCCAGAAGAACACCCTGGCATCGATATCGGCAGCCTGGAAAGCGGCGATCAACTCATCCCGGCGAATCCCGGTCTCCGCATCGAACACCACTGTCGGCATCCAGTAGCCGTTACGCGAGTGCTCAGGCTCAGGGTTCAGGGAAACACCCGGCAGTAATGTCAGGGCGCGGGCGTAATTGGCGAAAATCTCACGCTTGCGACTGATCAGCTCATCGATACGCTCGACCTGAGCGCAACCGACGGCGGCCTGCAGGTTGCTCATCTTGTATTTGAAGCCGATGAACTCCGGCCAGAACTGTTTGGTGCTGCCAGCGACCCGGCCATGGTTGGATAAGGTCAGGACGCGCTCGTACAAGGCTTTGTCCGAGGTGACGAAAATCCCGCCCTCGCCGGTGGTCATGGTCTTGGTGCCATGAAACGAGAACGCACCGAATGCGCCTAGAGAACCGGCCGCCCGACCACGCCATTGCGAGCCGATGGCCTCAGCGGCGTCTTCGATCACCGGAATATTGTGTTCCCGACCGATCGCCAGCAAGGCGTCCATATCACACAGGTTACCGTAGAGGTGCACTGCGAGAATGGCTTTGGTTCGCGGGGTAATTGCACGCCTGACCTGCTCCGGGTCCAGGCACCAGCTATCCGCCAGAACATCGACGAATACCGGCGTGGCACCCAGGTAGGTAATGGGCGCCGCCGACGCGATCCAGTTAGTGTTGCCCAGGATCACCTCATCGCCAGCACCAATGTCCAACGCCGCCATCCCCATGTGCAAGGCGCCAGTACAGCTGGAGGTCGCGATGGCGTAGGTGGCGCCAAGATGCTCGGCAAAACCATGCTCGAAACGCGTCAGATATTCGTAGCAACGTGCGCCCCAACCGTTCTGAACGGCGTCCAGGGCATACCGGGCTTCCAACTCGCCCACGCTCGGCTTGGTGTAATGAATTCTGCTCATTGAATGCTCAACTCCGGAACGGCGACAACAAACCGCGCGCCCCACACTTTGACCGAGGCGAATTGTTGGGTGATTTCAGTCAACAGGTTCCAGGGCAAAACCAGGATGTAGTCGGGTTTTTCAAGATCGATGCGGTCGGGCGAAACCACCGGGATTCGACTGCCCGGCAAGTACTTGCCCTGCTTGTGCGGGTTGGCATCGGCCACCCAGGCCAACAGGTCCGGTTTGACCCCGGCGTAGTTGAGCAAGGTGTTGCCCTTGGCCGCCGCGCCATAACCGACCACGCGTTTTCCGTCAGCCTTGGCCTGCAACAGGAAACGCAGCAATTGGTGCTTGATGCCCTCGGCCGCTGGCGCCAGGGTCGCGTAGTACTCGGGGGTTTTCACTCCCGCTGCCAGTTCAGCCTGCAACTGCTGTTGAACGGCTGGCTGCACCTCACGGCGAACACCGTCGGCCCGCTGGACGAACACCCGCAACGAACCGCCATGGGTCGACAACTGGCTGACGTCGAATACTTCCAGGCCATTGCGCTCGCACAAGGTCTGCACGGCAGTCAGGGACAGGTAGGAATAGTGCTCGTGATACAGCGTGTCGAATTGCTGCCCGGCCATCAACGTCAGCAGTTGCGGAAATTCGAACGTCGCCACACCGGTCGGCTTGAGCAAGGTGGAGAAACCACCGAGGAAATCATTAATGTCCGGCACATGCGCCAACACGTTGTTGGCGGCCATCAGGTCGGCGGCCCAGCCTTCGCTTTTCAGCTGCGCGGCGGTGTCGCGACCGAAGAACAGTTCGCGAATCTCCAGGCCTTTTTCCCGCGCCGCTTGCGCGGTGCTGCGGGTTGGCTCAACGCCCAGGCAGGGGATGCCGCGCCCGGCAACGTACTGCAACAGGTAACCGTCGTTGGCGGCGATTTCCACCACGCGACTGTCGGCAGTCAGGCCGAAGCGTTCGACCATCTCCGCGACATAGCGCTCGGCATGGGCCAGCCAGGTACTGGAGAACGAACTGAAATACGCATACTCGGCATCGAACAGGCTGTCGGCGCTGGTGTAATCCTCGGTTTGCACCAACCAGCACTGCTGACACACCGCGACCTTCAATGGTACCCATTGCTCGGCTTGTTCCAGGCGATCGGCGTGCACATAGGCGTTGGATGGCGGCGAGGTGCCGAGATCGATCAGCGGCAAGGCCAGAGGAGTACCGCAACCACGGCAGTTCATAGACGCACTCCAGCGAAGTGTTCATCGATCAAGGGATGGCTGGAATCCCTGGCCGACAGATTATTGACAGGCAACGGCCAGGCAATCGCCAGCCGTGGATCGTTCACCGACAACCCGCCCTCGTGCGCAGGCGTGTAATCAGCGCTGTGCAGGTAGAGCAATTCGGCGTCATCGGTCAGCGTCTGGAAGCCGTGGGCGAACCCGGCCGGGATCAGCAAGCTGCGACCATCACCGGCCTTCAGGTGCTCGGCGTGCCAGTGCAGAAAGGTTTCGGAATCGGGGCGCAAGTCCACCGCCACATCCCAGACTTCGCCGCGCAGGCAGGTAATCAACTTGGCTTCCGGCGCATTGGAATTTTGAAAATGCAGACCGCGCACACTGCCCCGCTCACGGGTGCAGGAGTGGTTGATCTGGCGGATATGAAACGGCTGGCCGAAAGCGCTCAGGCTGCCTTCGCAAAACAACCGGGCGAAGTGCCCGCGATCATCTTCGAAGCGTTTGTGCTGCACGCTGAACAGACCGGCCAGCGGTAAGGCTTTCAACAAGAACTCGCTCACAACGCGCCTCGGTACAGGTTCAACTGGTTCAGGGTGACTTCACGCATGTCATCACCGTTCTGCCATGCCAGGTGCCAATCGAGGGTTTGGGTCAGGCACTGCTGCAACGACCAGCGCGGTTGCCAGGCCAACCGTTGACGGGCGCGACTGCTGTCCAGACGCAGCAGGCCGGCTTCGTGCAAATCACTCGGCTCGATACGCAATCCGCGCGCTTGCGGCCAGCGGTTGGCGAGCAACTCCACCACTTCACCGACGCTGCACATGTCCGCTTCGCTCGGACCGAAGTTCCACGCGCCGGCAAACTGTGGGCCTTGTTCGTAGAGACCGGCAGCCAATTGCAGGTAACCCGCCAAAGGTTCAAGAGCGTGCTGCCAGGGGCGCACGGCTTGCGGGTAGCGCAGGGTTACCGGCTGGTCGGCCGACCAGGCCTTGAGCACATCGGGAATCAGGCGTTCCGGCGCGAAGTCGCCACCGCCCAACACGTTGCCGGCCCGCGCGGTGGCCAACGCCAAGCCATGCTCGGCGTACTTGTCAGCCGGGAAAAACGAGGCAGCGTAAGACTGCGCCAACAATTCGCAGCAAGCCTTGCTGCTGCTGTAAGGATCGTGACCGCCCAGGGCTTCGTCTTCGCGGTACGGCCACAGCCATTCCTTGTTGGCATAGACCTTGTCGGTGGTCACCAGCACACAGGCACGCACGCCGCCGACCTGGCGGATCGCTTCGAGCAGATTGAGCGTGCCCATGACGTTGCTGGAATAGGTGCCGAGCGGATCGCGATAGCCTTCGCGCACCAGCGGTTGGGCCGCCAGGTGCAGGACGATTTGCGGCTGGGTTTCGACGATCAGTTCCAGCAAGGCGCCCAGATCACGCAGATCACCACGCTGATCGTTGATGCCCTCATGTACCCGCGCCAGTTCGAACAGGCTCGGCTCGGTGGACGGATCGAGCGAAAACCCGCTGACCTCGGCCCCGAGGCTTTGCAGCCACAACGTCAACCAGCTGCCCTTGAAACCGGTGTGGCCGGTCAGCAGCACCCGTTTGCCACGCCAGAACTCCGGACTCAGGCCCATTGCTTCCATGGGGCCTCCCCGCTCTGCCACAGCGCTTCGAGGTGGTTCTTGTCGCGCAGGGTATCCATCGGATGCCAAAAGCCGTCGTGCTGGAAAGCAGCAAGCTGGCCATCGCTGGCCAGGCCGGTCAAAGGTTCGGACTCCCAAACCGTCTCATCCGCGGTAATCAGCGGCAGCACCTTAGGCGACAGCACAAAGAAACCACCATTGATCCAGCCACCGTCCCCACGAGGTTTTTCAGTGAAACCGCGAACCAGATAACCTTCGCGCTCCAGGGCGCCATAACGACCGGGCGGCTGGACCGCCGTGACCGTGGCAAGCTTGCCGTGGGAAAGGTGAAAATCCACCAGGGCGCTGATGTTCAAGTCAGACACGCCGTCGCCGTAGGTAAAGCAGAACGCTTCTTCGTTTTCCAGATAGCGGCCGGCCCGTCGCAAACGACCACCAGTCATGGTTTCCTCACCGGTGTCGATCAGCGTGACGCGCCACGGCTCACTGTAATTCTGGTGAACGTCCATACGGTTGTTGCACATGTCGAAGGTGACGTCGGAGGTGTGCAGGAAGTAGTTGGCGAAGAAGTCCTTGATCGCATAGCCCTTGTAGCCAAGGCAGATCACGAAGTCATGAATCCCGTGGGCGGAGTACTGTTTCATGATGTGCCAAAGAATTGGCTTGCCACCGATCTCGATCATCGGCTTGGGCTTCAGGTGCGATTCTTCGCTGATGCGCGTGCCCAGGCCACCCGCCAGAATTACTGCCTTCATCGTCTCCCCTCTTGTTCTTCACAGAGCTCGGCCAAGCTGTTTCAAGCTTTTGCGGGCTGTCTGGCTAAAACGTTCTGCCATGTCAGACGCTGGCGTACCGGCCGCAAGCGCTCGTTTTATGGCGATATCAGGGGGACTTGCAGGAAACGCGCCAGCTCATGAATCCAGATAGAAGGCACAAAAAAGGGACGAATCCGGATCATGCAGACCGGGTTCGTCCCCAAGCATAAAAGCGAGCCCAAGGCCGCTTGCGGGTGTACATCCAGGTTCAATCAGTTCGGTAACCAACCCTCAGCCCAGTAGTTGAGGTTGTTGCCCTTGAGCATGTAATCGCGCAGCACTTCCTCACGCAGCGCATCGCCCATGCGATAGCTCGCATCAGGGTCGGACAGGTGCATGCGGATTGCCTCGAGCCATTCCTCGGTGCTGTTGCTCACGACCTTGGTGCAGGGCAGATAGCCGCGATAGGCTTCTGTGTCGGTGCAAATCACCGGGTAACCGCAGGCGCCGTACTCCAGCAGACGCAAGTTGCTCTTACAGTCGTTGAAGATGTGGAACTCCAGAGGAGCCAGTGCCAGGTCGAGGTTCAGGCTGGCCAGTTTGGCGGGGTAAGCCTCAAGACCGACACCTGCGTGAAACTCATGCACAAATGGTCGTAGCGCCTCGGGGCACATTCCGAAAAACACCCATTCGACTTCATTGGCAAGCAGACGCACCACGTCGGCAATAATTGCCAGGTCACCGTCATGACTGGTGCCGCCGCCCCAGCCTACGCGGGGTTTGCGCGAGGTACGTCGATGACTGGTGAGGCCCGTCCACAGATGCGGTGCAAGCATGTTCGGCACCACCCGAATATCGTGATGCATGTCACGCAATGCATCCGCCAGCGGCTGAGTCGATACCACGACCCGATCACACAATCCGACACCACGCCGCACCAGTTTGTCGACACCCACTTCGGCCTTGCGGATGTGCGCATTCTTTTTCGGCACATCGATCACATAATCGTCGAGCTCAAAAATCCGGAAGGCGCGCGAACAGTTTTTGATTCGCTCGACCTCATCGACAGCCCCCTGACTGTACCGTCCCTGAAGGATGATCACATCAGGCGAGCACCGCTCAAGTTCAATGTCCGATGGCGTATGGTAGGTCAAATGCCCTACCACTCGCCCTGCCGCCTCCAGCTCGAGGAACGGCTGGCTGACCCGATAATGCCCCACCGCCGTGGCGTTGATCGGAATCGCCAGGATCTTGGGCAGGGGCTGACGGGTGAAGGGATCCCACCCGTCCTTGAACCCCGGCTCCAGACTGAAATTGCTGGTGCCCAGACTCAGGTTCCGGTTATACGCCGGATCCCTGGCAACCACAGGCAACCAGTTCCGGTAGAAGTGTTTCTGCTCAGCTTGCAGCACTTTAGGTGCAGGCCCGACAGTGGAAGCCGGGATCGCCTGCACCAGCTCCGCGTATGGCGTCCATACCACCAGGTAGCCGGCCTGCCGCACACGCAGACAAAAATCAGGACCATTAAGCGCCTGGGCCAAATGTTGTTCGTCCAACCCCTGCAACTCGTCGAAAACCTGCTTGCGTACCAGGAGACAATCGACGCCGACCGCACTGAAGTTCTGTACAGTTTGCTGACGCTGCATGTAGCCAGGGGCGTTGAGCAACTCTCCGCGATTGGGGACACCAATGGCCCCCCGCAACCCCAGAACCAGTGCCGAACCCTCGATCCGGCCCTGCGGACTCAGCATTCGCCCGCCAACTACACCGACCTCAGGGCGCAGGCCGTGATTCAGCAACTCGTCCAGCCAATCGGCATTGACGATGATGTTATGGGGGCTGAGCAACAGCAGATAGTCGCCCCGCGCCTGGGCCGCGGCGAAGTTATGCACCGCTGCCTGGTTGTCGCCATAGTCACAGCGCAGCACTCGCAGTTTGTCGCTGCCCATTTGCTCCATGGCCGCCAGCCAGCTACAGGCATCTGCGGCAATGCTGGCGTTATCGGCAATCAAAATCTCGTAACGCGAATAGGCCGTTTTTTCCAACAGACTTTCAACACAGCGCTGCAAAGAACCGATCTGGTCCCTGGTGGAGATGATGATCGATACAAGAGGCTGCTGGTCATGGAGGTAGTCAACACGATTGATCAGCGCCAGACTGCCGCTACGGATGCGGTGTGGCGCCTCAATACGCTGTAGATGCGCGGCAAGTACCCGAGGATTCTGCTCGATGACCTGGGGTTGCGAGAGCCACTGAGACAGGCGCAAGGCAGACTCCACGAGCACTTCGCTCACATGGCCGATGGCGTGCGGGCCATTGCTCTCCACCAGACGCCAGACCAGATCGTGAACACCGAGCTCATCGTAGCCCGCAACAATGCCGCCAAGCTCGAGAACCCGCTGACGCTGTAAAGCGAGGACCCGGCCGATGTAAGGGTAACTACGCATCAAGTCAAGATTGAAGTCCGGCTTGAACACGGGCTCGATCGACACCTCATCGCGCAGCCCTCCCTCATCGCTATAGAGACAGCGCACGTCCGGCATTTCGACCATGCGCTCGGCCAGCAGCAACAAGGCCAGCTCGTTCAAACGATCGCCCGCCCGGACCAGATAGATCCAGTCTGCCTCATCCAGTTGCCTCAGCAGTCGATTGAACTGAGCGACCGGTTCTTCATGCAAACGTACATGACGCACACCTTCGCAGGGCGCATGCTCCGAACGGGAAATCACCACCACCTGCTCGGCGGCATAAACCTGCTGACGAATACTCTTGAGCGTATCTTCCAGCGCTACGCTATTACCTTCGCTATCAATGACGATCGGCACAATCCGCGGACGCCAGGCCCACCCCTGCAGGCGGGCAGGCAAAAGACGCTGTTGAGCGGGGTTCAATGTGCGGCAAGACAACCATTCACGATACAGGTCGACAAAACTGTCGCAGTCGTCACCCACCCGGGAAAGCACCAGGGTGTGGATGAAACTCAGGGATCGGCCCAACCCCGACTCTTCCCAGGCATAGGGCTGACCATCGACTGCATCGGCCAGAGCCATATAGCGCACCCAGCCTGGTGCAGGTGCCGGCTCGCCACTGCGCAATGCAAGCATCTGTTTGAGCCAGTCGAGCTCTGTCGCCAGCGCATTCCTGACGTGTGGCTGATTACTCAATCGCGCCGAGTGCAGGCGCTCGAGACTCAGAACCTGACTGACGACAACCAGATTGCCGCGACGCAACAAACAGGCAAACAAGGCGAAGTCCAGGCGAGCCACGAAACCTTCACCGACCTGGGTCAACGCCGGCAAATACTCCAGCGCATGACGGGTACGCAGCAGCGCCCCGCTCAAACCGCTGAGGAAGTTGACCAGGGTGCTTTCCAGAATCCCCAACAGATCCTCACCCTTGAACAGCGTGATGCCAGTAGAAAAACAGCAGTTTTCCAGCCGCTCGGACAACAGGATGTAATCGCCGTCGCAAAACTGTCGCTGGGCGATGACCAGATTCACGTCATCACGATCGATAAAACCTTCGATCTGCTGCTTGATGCACTCAGGCAACAGTTGATCGTCGTCGCACAGCAGCTTCAGATAATCGCCGCTGGCCTCTTGTGCGCAAGCCATGAGGTTACCCTGAAATCCCAAGCGTCGATCATTGCGTACATAACGTAACCGGATCGACTGCGGCACCTCACAATCCTCGACGATCCGGCGGATTTCGTCGCCGACACTGTCGTCGCAGACAATCACTTCGAAGTTGCTGTAGGTTTGATTCAGCGCGCTTTGCAACGCCGCCTGAAAGAACTGCGGATTGAAGGCGGGGATGGCGATGCTGACAAGAGGGACTGGTTTCACGGCAGGGGAACTCTCGAGCGGCGGAAGCTCACTCTAAAAAGAGTGGAGCCTCCCGGAACCGCTGAAAAAAGACGGTTTGCACTCGGCAATCTGCAACCCTCGCGATAAATCGCGAAGGCCTGGATTCAGACTTTGTTGAACAGCCCCAACTGAGCGATCTTGCTGAACGCCAATTGCGAGGCCTGCAACATGGTTTGCTGCAGGGTCAGGCGGGTCATCACTTCGGCCGGATCGGAATCGCGAATCGACGACTGGGTCTGGGTATTGGCCAGCGCCAGACTCTGGTTGATCTCAGTCTGAGTGGTCAATGACGAACCGCGCCCCCCCACGGAACTGATGCCGGCCGCCAACTGGTCGATGCCACTGGACAGATTGCCAATGCCTGAACCGATCGCCGCGTTTAATTGCTGGATGGCGATCGGGTTGTTGTTGGTCGGTGTCGCCAGTGCGGTCTTCAGTTGGCTGACGGTATCCAGAACGTTCTGTGTCTGGTGTGTGTTGACTGCAACGGAGAACTGGTCACCCGCAGCCGGTGTACCGGCCAACGTAAAGGTAACGCCGGACGCGGTTGCCGTGGCACCGGCCATGGTGCCGCTGGACACCGGTTTGCTGCTGGCGGTCAGTGGCGCGGCGTACAAATCGTAGTTCGTGGCGCTGGTGAACTTGAGGATCGCACTACCGTTCGGGAAACTGGCGTGGTAGTTGGCGCTGTTGGTGACCGCGGTACCGGTGACCAGTGCCGCCGAAGGATTCCCCGGGCTGCGAGACGTAGTGAAGCTGTCCGGCTTGGCCGCCAGGGTGAAACTGTGCCCGGTGATCACTGTACCCGGGACGTCACCCGCTTGCAGGTTGATGTTCAACTTCAGATCAACGCCACGGAAATTGACAGTCTGTGTGGCCGCACCGTTGGTGGAGCTGAACACGCCGTTCTGACTGGCCTCGGCGGTGACGTCGTTACCTAGCGAATCGGTAATTTTCAACTGCGTGCCGCTGACGAAATCCACGGTGTAAGGCTCGCCGCTGCGGAACTTGGCGTTGTAGGTGACATCGGAGCCGACCTGACCGTTGGACAACACCACACGACCGTCATCGACCGCAGGCGCGGTGAGCGTGGTCTGAGTACGGCTGGTGTTGATCGCCTGCTGGAACACATCCCAACCGGTGCTGTTGGTGGCCATCGACTGGGTATCGCCAATCGGCAGATCCAGCGTGACCTGATCACCGTTGTAGGCGTAGCTGCCATCGGTGTTGCGGGTGAACGGCACCACATCGCCCTTGGACCCGGAGAAGATGTACTTGCCGTTTTCATCCTTGGTGTTCATCAGGCTGAGCAGTTGCTCTTCAATCTGCCCCAGTTCGGAAGCGTTCGCCTGACGGTCGGCATCGGTATAGCCAGCGTTGCCTGCGCCGAGCGCCAGCTCTTTGGCGCGCTGCAGCACGTTGCCAATACTGGTCATCACCGACTCGGTCTGGCCTAGGGTGCCTTTGATGGTGGTCATGTTGGCCGAGTACTGGTCAAGCATCGAAGCCTGCTGACCCAATTGCAGCAAACGCGAAGCACCGACCGGATCATCCGCCGCGGTATTCACGCGAACCAGGCTGCTGGCCTCTTCGCTGCTCTTGACCACGTTGGAAAAGTTCTTCTGATAGTTGGCAGCAGAGGACTCGTAAAACTGGGCGGTAGAAATGCGCATGGGCTACGACTCCTTAAAGACTGTTGATCAGTGTGCTGAAGATTTCCTGCGCAGCCTTGATGATCTGCGAAGACGCGGTGTAGTACTGCTGATACTTGACCAGGTTGCCGGTTTCCTCATCGAGGTCGACACCGGACAACGAGTCGCGAGCGCCCTTGGCGTTGGCCAAAATCGCGGTGGTCGCAGCACTGTCGAGCTTGCCCTGGGCCGCTTTGGCGCCGACGCCCGAGACCAGCTTGCCGTAGGCGTCGTTCAGGGAAATACCGTTGCTGGCCGAACCGGTGTCCACGGCCTGCTTGGTCTGCAAGGCGGCCAGTGTGGTGCCGTTACGGTTATCCAGCGAACCCGGCTGGCTGAGCGATACGTTGATCGCGGTGCCGTTACCTGGCGAACCGGCCACGGTCATGTCAAACGACACAGTGCGCTGCACGATGGGCGGTCCCGGATCATTGATCGCGGCACCGGTGCCGTCGACCAGTGGAATGGTCAGGCTCAACGTATTGTTCTGGCCCGGCACGATGGTACCGCTGCTGAGCGAGTTGCCTTGGGCATCGAGCATTTGGTAAGTCTGAGTCGAACCACCGGCCGCACCAAATACGATCTTGACCGGCGTCGACGTCTTCAGGCCGTTCTGGATCGTGGTGGTGGTCGCCGTGTCGTAGATATCGAACTTGGTGGTCAGGGTCGGCTGACCGCTGGCCGGAATCGTCAGTGTGCCGCTGCCGCCCGCAGCAATGGCCGCGCCCAACGGTGCCGCGATGGCCAGACGCTTGGAGTCGGTCATCTCGGTCTTGATGTTGGTCGCCGCGTTGCGGGTCGGGGTGATCTTGAACGTGTCGCCGGCGGCTGCGGTGCCACCGGAAAGTGTCATGGAGAAACCATCGATCACCGGCGGTGGCGTGGTCAGCGTGCTGAACGCGCCCATGGCGGTGCCTTCTGGCAGACGCTGCACGGTGTAGTTGGTGGCGCTGGTGAAGGTGACCTTGTAATCGTTAATGGTCAGCTTGCCGCTGTCCTCGATGCTCACATCGAAGTTGCCTGAGCCGGCGCTGTTGCCGACCGTGGCAACGCTGCGTTGGGCCATTTGCGCGGCGGTGTTGATGCTGTTGAACAGGTTCGAACCAAAATCACCGTTCTTGTCGATGCCCTGGGCCTGGACGGTGTTCATCTGATCGGCGACGACCAGCGCCACACGCCCCAGTTCATTCATGGCCGGGTCCAGCACGGTGCTGCGATAACGCAGCAAGCCGCCCATCTCGCCACCGGTCATCACCGAGGTGATATCGATGGTGCTCGAACCGCGATTGAGCTGAATGGCCGAACGCGACGGGTCGTCTTTGCTCGGCACCACTTCCAGCTTGCTGGCGGTATTCCCCATGACCAGCGGCTGTCCGCTGCCCAGGTAAATGTCGAGGTTACCGTCACGCTCGAGCACTTGCGCCCCGGTGAAGGTGGACAACTGGCGCACGGTCTCGTTGCGCGCGTCGAGCAAGTCGTTAGGCTGGCCGCCGGCGTTGGAAACTTCGGAGATCTTCTGGTTCAACTGGGCCACGGTGGCTGCCAGTTTGTTGACCTGATCGGCCATGTCCGCCAGGTTGCCGTTGATGTCCGCGTTCTGCGCGGTCAACTGGCTGGAGATCGAGTTGAAACGGTTACTCAGGGCTTGCGCATCGCTGAGCAGCAGTTGGCGGGAAGCATCGTCGCCCGGTTTGGCGTTGACGTTCTGTACCGAGGCGAAGAACTTGGTCAGGGCGCCGTTGAGGCCGGTGCCGCTGTCCGACAGCAACTTATCGAGCGGGCTGATCTGTCCGGCATAGGCAGCCGAGTCGCTGTTGAGCGAGGTGGTGGTTTGCAGTTGCGCATCGAGGTAGCTGTTGTACACCCGACGCACATCGGCCAGGGTCGTACCCGTGCCGATGTAGACATTGCCGAACTGATTCGAGGCCTTGCTGCCCTGCACGGTTTGCTGACGCGAGTAGCCTGCGGTGTCGGCGTTGGCAATGTTGTTACCGGTCACCATCAACGCGCTTTGGCCAGCGGATAAACCCGACATCCCGATGTTGAGCAAACTCATGATTCAAACCTTATGCCTTGTGCCTATAAAGGCGTAGTGGAAGCGCCCGCTGCAGCGTAGTTTTGGTAACTCGTCATCTGCTTGGCTATCTGCGAGATCTTGCTTGCGTAATCCGGGTCGGTTGCATACCCGGCTTTTTGCAACTCGCGTACAAACTGTTCTGGGTTATCGGCCGACTTCAGCACATCTTGATAGCGATTGTTGCTTTGCAGCAGCGTCACAAGGTCATGGAAACTGTCCTTGTAAGAGGCGTAGGAACGGAACTCAGCCGTCTCCTTGACCATCTGGCCATTTCTGAATTCGCTGGTGATCGCCCGCGCCGAATCGCCCTTCCAGTTACCACTGGCCTTGATCCCGAACAGGTTGTGGCTACTGCTGCCATCCTGGGCGCGCATGACTGATTTGCCCCAACCGGTTTCCAGGGCGGCCTGAGCCACCAGGTAACGCGGATCGACACCGATACGGTCGGCGGCTTCTTTGGCCATCGGCAGCATGGTGTTGACGAATTCGTCGGCGGAACTGAAGGCTTTTTTCGCCGGCGCCAAGGGGATTTGAGCCATGGCACGACCATAAATCTGCAGGCGCCCGCTGGAGCTCGTATCCGTTTGCGAAGCCAGCCAATCGCCGTTGTACAGCGGGCCGGAACCGGTCGCGGTGCTCGGCGGCACCTGGATTTTGTTCTGCGTTGCGGTGGCGGTTGTCGCCGTGGTCGATGCCGACGGCACCAACCCTGCGAGCAAACGGTCGGCCAGTTTCGGTGGCAGCGCCAGACGCCGCTGATTGATCAGCGCCATGTCGTTGCGGTGTGCGCCCTCGCCCGCACCTGCCGGCGCCCTCACCGCGCGTGAAGCCCACAACGGGCGCTCGCCGTTGAGGCGCGACAGCGGCCCGTTGGTGGCGACCGTACCGGCGGCAATCGGTGTTTCCACGGCGGCCTTCGCGGCGGCTTGCTTGGCGGCAGATGCTGCCGCAGCCTCACCCGGCGCCAACGGTTTGTTCTTCGACATCTGGCGCATCAACACGTCAGCCAGGCCGATACCGCCGCCTTCGCGAGACAGGGAAACGGCCAACTGCTGGTCGTACATTTCCTGGTATTGCTTGGCTGCCGGCGTGTTGAGCGGATTATCCTTGCCCAGCGCTTCGGTGGCCGAGCGCATGGACTTGAGCATTTCGCCGAGGAACAGCGACTCGAATTCCTGCGCCACTTTGCGCATGTTCGCATCGCTGTTCTTGTCGCCGACCTTGAGCTGATTCAAACGATTCAGGTCCGAGTAGGAACCCGAATCGCTGCTGCTGACCAGACCGCTTTTGCGCATATCCATGATCGCCGTCCTCAGATCACGATCAGGTCGGCTTGCAACGCGCCGGCCTGTTTCAACGCTTCGAGGATCGCCATCAAGTCACCCGGTGCTGCGCCGACCTGGTTCACCGCACGAACGATCTCGTCGAGGGTGGTGCCCGGGCCGAACTTGAACATCGGCTTGGCTTCTTGCTGAGCGTTGACCCGCGAACGCGGCACGACCGCCGTCTGCCCGTTGGACAGAGGACCGGGCTGGCTGACGATCGGGTCTTCGGTGATGGTCACGGTCAGGCTGCCGTGGGTCACGGCGGCCGGGGAAACCTTGACGTTCTGGCCGATCACGATGGTACCGGTGCGCGAGTTGATGATGACTTTCGCCACCGCCTGGCCCGGATCGACTTCGAGGTTTTCGAGGATCGACAAATAGTCGACCCGCTGGCTCGGATCGAGTGGTGCGGTCACGCGGATCGAGCCACCGTCAATGGCCTGAGCGACGCCAGGGCCAAGCATGTCGTTGATCTTGTCGACGATGCGCTTGGCCGTGGTGAAGTCCGAACGGTTGAGGTTCAGGGTCAGACTGTTGCCCTGATTGAAACCGCTCGGCACTGCACGCTCTACCGACGCACCACCGGGGATGCGACCGGCCGACGGAACGTTGACGGTGATCTTGGAACCGTCACGACCTTCGGCATCGAAACCACCGACCACCAGGTTGCCCTGAGCGACGGCATAGACGTTGCCATCGATACCTTTGAGCGGCGTCAACAGCAAGGTGCCGCCACGCAGGCTCTTGGAGTTACCGATGGACGCTACGGTGATGTCTATCTGCTGACCCGGCTTGGCGAACGCCGGCAAATCAGCACTGATCGACACCGCCGCGACGTTCTTCAACTGCACGTTGCCGGAACCTGGCGGCACCTTGATGCCGAACTGCGAGAGCATGTTGTTGAAGGTCTGCAGGGTGAACGGGGTTTGCGTCGTCTGGTCGCCGGTACCGTTAAGCCCGACCACCAGGCCGTAGCCGATCAATTGGTTGGAACGCACGCCGGAAATACTGGCGATATCCTTCAGCCGCTCGGCTTGAGCATCGAAGGCCGCCGTCAACAACAGGACGCCCACCATAAGGCTTTTCAGATTCAACGTAGCCACCTAGAAAGGGAACAGCGGGCTGAGGAAGAAACGGTCGAACCAGCCTGGCTGACTCGCATCGGCAAACGAACCGGTGCCCGAATAGGTGATGCGCGCATCGGCGATACGGGTCGACGAAACGGTGTTGTCAGTCGCGATGTCATCGGCGCGAACAAGCCCTGCAATCCGCACCAGTTCATCACCGGTATTGAGGGTCATCCACTTCTCGCCGCGTACGGCGATGATACCGTTGGGCAACACGTCGGCGACGGTCACGGTGATCGAGCCGGTGAGGCTGTTGCCCTGCCCGGCCTTGCTGTCACCCTTGGTCGCGCGGTCGCCGCTGTAGCTGGCATCCAGACTCAGGTCGCCGCTGTCGAGCGGGTTATTTACGCTGGGCTTAGTGCCGAACAATGAGGAAAGACCAATGCTGGTCTTGCTGGTCTTGCCGACCTGGGAATTGGCGTTCTTGCTCGCCTGGGTGCGCTCGTTCAGGGTGATGGTGATGATGTCACCGACCCGGAATGCCTTGCGGTCGCTGTACAGGTTCTGTTCGAAACCGGCCTGGTAGATCGAGCCGTTATTGGCGGCAGCCGGCAGCGGCGTGCGCGGCAACACCGGGGCGTAGTAAGGGTCATTGGGCTTTGGCGTCGGACCGACGCACCCCGCCAGCGCGGCGACCCCACTCAGTGCCAGAACAGATACAAAGCGATTCATGACCCTACCTCACGGTGTTGCAGGCGACCTCATGGCCGCCTCATAGACTTGATTACAGATTCTGCGTTACGAACGAGAGCATCTGGTCGGCGGTGGAGATCACTTTGGAGTTCATCTCGTAGGCGCGCTGAGTGGTGATCATGTTGACCATTTCTTCAACGGTGCTGACGTTGGACGTTTCCAGGGTGTTCTGCAGCGTGGTGCCGAAACCGGCCAGGCCCGGGGTGCCGACTTGCGGCGCGCCACTGGCAGCGGTTTCCAGGAACAGGTTGTTACCCACCGCTTGCAGACCGGCCGGGTTGATGAAGTCGGCGGTTTGCAGGTTGCCGATCACCTGGGCGGCCGGGCTGCCGGCAACAGTGATGGACACGGTGCCGTCACGGCCAACGGTGAACGTCTGGGCATTGTTCGGAATGACAATGGCCGGCTCCAGGGCGAAGCCGCTGGCGTTGACGATCTGGCCGTTGGAATCCAGGTGGAAGGTACCGTCACGGGTGTAGGACGTGGTGCCATCGGGCTGCAGGATCTGGAAGAAACCGCGGCCGTCGATGGCCATGTCCAATGGCTGCTCGGTGGTTTGCAGGCTGCCGGCGGTGAAGTTTTTCTGGGTGCCGACGATGCGCACACCGGTACCCACTTGCAGACCCGACGGCAGTTCGCTGTCCTGGGTCGACTGGGCGCCTGGCTGGCGTTTGATCTGATACAGCAAGTCCTGGAATTCGGCGCGGTCACGTTTGAAACCCGTGGTCGATACGTTCGCCAGGTTGTTGGAAATGGTGGTGAGGTTGGTGTCCTGGGCGGACAGACCTGTTTTGGCAACCCATAGAGCCGGAAGCATTCGTTTCTCCTCGTGCGCCTGTTTTACGGCGCGACGTTCTGATAATTAGCTGATCTGCAAGACCCGAGCCATGGCCTGGTCATCGTCTTTGGCGGTGTTCATCATCTTGATGTGCAGCTCGAACTGCTTGGCCAGCGCCAGTACCGAAGTCATTTCTTCCACGGCATTGACGTTGCTCGACTCGAGGAATCCGGACACCAGCTTGACGCCGGCATCGGCTTGCGCCGGCTTGCCGTCCTTGGTGTGGATCGAACCGTCCAGGCCTTTGGTCATGTTCTTGAAGTCCGGGTTGACCAGTTTGATGCGGTCGACTTCAGCCATCACACGCGGGCCTTCGCCCATCGCACGGATGCTGACGGTGCCGTCTTCGCCGACTTCGATCTGCTGCTCGGGCGGCACGGCAATCGGCCCGCCATTGCCCATCACCGGCATGCCGTTGCCGGCGCGCAGCACGCCCAGCGCATCAACGTTCAGGCTGCCGGTGCGCACGTAGCTCTCACCGCCATCGGGGTTCTGCACGGCGATCCAGCCGTTGCCTTGCACCGCGACATCGAGGTCACGGCCGGTTTCCACCAGGGCGCCCGGGGAGAAGTCGGTGGCCGGACGTTCGCTCATGGCAAACGCACGCGCCGGAAAGCTGTCACCAAACACCGGCATCGAACGGGCCTGCTCCAGGTCCTTCTGAAAACCATTGGTAGAGATGTTCGCCAGGTTGTTGGCATGAGCCTTCTGCGCCAGTGCATTCTGGCTGGCGCCGGTCATTGCCACATAAAGGTACTTGTCCACACTCTTTCCTCTGCATGCCGGACGTTTGCCGCCCACCGCTGTACTGCTGAGCCATAAGCAATTTGCAGACCAACTTTTTTCTGGCGGCGTCGGGCCCGGCAAACAAAGGACTTGAGGGATTTAGAGGGGATTGGGGGAATGTATCGAAGACGAAAAACCGGCGGTGTCATGCCGCCAAGAGGCAAGGATCAGCCTGGACGCTGATCGTTCCCCTGTGGCGAGGGCGCTTGCTCCCGCTCGGGCGCGAAGCGGCCGCAAAACCTACCTGCGCGATCTGCCTGCAATAATTCGGTTGTCATTTTTTGGGCTGCTGCGCAGCCCAGCGGGAGCAAGCTCCCTCGCCACAAAAGCCGCTTAGCCCGGCTCCTTGCCGACCTCATACTCGCGCAACTTATTGGCAATGGTGGTATGGGAAACCCCCAGTCGCTTGCCCAGTTGCCGACTGCTCGGATACTCGGAATACAAGCGCTCCAGCACGGCTTTCTCGAAGCGCCCGACAATCTCGTCCAGCCCACCCTCGAGGGAGAAATCGCCAAGCGGCTGACGCACGCCGTAGTCCGGCAGACGAATGTGCTCGGCTTTGACGGTGCCGCCCTCGCACAGGGAAACCGCCTGAAACAGCACGTTCTCCAATTGCCGCACGTTACCCGGCCAGTGATAGTGACTGAGTCGTTCCATCGCCGCCGGCGCCAGCTTCGGCAGTGGGCAACCGATCTGTCGGCTGGCCTGATCGAGGAAGTGCTCCACCAGCGGCGCCAGTCCGTCGAGGCATTCGCGCAGTGGCGGGATGTGCAACGAGAGCACGTTCAAGCGGTGGTACAAGTCCTGGCGAAATTCACCGCGAGCACACAGCTCGGACAAGTCCACCTGAGTCGCGCAGATCACCCGCACATCCAGATAGACCTCTTCATCGCTGCCGACACGACGGAAGCAACCGTCCTGCAGAAAGCGCAGTAATTTCACCTGCAAGCGCGGGCTCATTTCGCCGACGCCATCGAGAAACAACGTACCGCCCGCCGTCAGCTCCAGGAGCCCGAGCTTGCCTTCGGCCCGCGCCCCTTCGAAGGCGCCGGGGCCGTAGCCGAACAATTCGGTCTCGGCCATGGACTCTGGCAGGCCGGCGCAGTTGAGCGCCATCAGCGGTGATTGCCCACGCGGGCTCGCCAGGTGACAGGCCCGCGCCAACAACTCTTTGCCGGTGCCGGTTTCGCCTTCGATCAATAGCGGCGCATCCAGCGGTGCCATGCGCCGCGCTTCGCGAACCACCGCCGCCATCACTTTCGAGCTTTGGAAAATGCTGTCGAAGCCGCGCAACTCTTGTTTGCGCACGTTATAGATGCGCTCGCCCACCCGGTCCGCCCGGTGCAACGTCAACACCGCACCGGCCATGGCCTCGCTTTCGTCATGCTCCGATTGCAGCGGCGCGATGTCGGCGAGAAACACGTCACCCTTGACCTTCACCCGCAAGCCGTTGATCCGCGACTTGTTGGCGCGCACCAGTTCCGGCAGGTCGAAGTCTTCGGCGTACCGCGACAGCGGAATCCCCGGCACCTCATCCACCCGCACCCCGAGCAATTGCGCCGCCGCACGGTTGGCCGCGACGATGGAACCGCCCATGTCGATCGACAGCACCGGAAACTCCAGGGCGCCGAGCAAGGCATTGAGCTCCATGTGCCGACGCTCGCTGGGCATCAGCCCTACACGCTTGACGCCGAATACCCCACCAATCGCCTCGAACTTCGGCCGCAACGCCTGGAACTGAATGTTGATCAGGTTCGGACAGTGCAGATAGATCGCATTGCCATGCTCACCACCCACCTCGCCGCGAGCGACGTTGATCCCGTACTCGACCAACAGGTTGAGAATGTCGCGCAGGATACCGATGCGGTTCTGGCAGTGGACTTTGATACGCATATGAAGGCCCGTAACAGCGGTGATCGAGGCCCGGCGCAAGGAATTTTCTGCGCGAGCACCAAGTTAGTCGTCAAGATTATGTGACACCTGTAGGCCATTTCAAACCCGTAAATATCAATACTTGCGCCACAGCAGACAATACGTAACGAAAACTTTACGAAGAGCGCGGATTTTTCCTACGCAAGACGCGGATCACCTGCTGCAACACCGAACACCTTGGGGTATTTCTAGGTCCATAGCTGTACACACAACAAGAACGATTCCCCTAGCAGGAGAGCAGCATGAAGCAGACGCAATACGTGGCTCGCGAGCCCGATGCGCAAGGTTTTATCGACTACCCCGCTGAAGAACACGCGGTGTGGAATACGCTGATCACTCGCCAACTGAAAGTGGTCGAGGGTCGTGCATGCCAGGAATACCTGGACGGTATCGAAAAACTCGGTCTGCCCCACGACCGCATTCCGCAACTCGGCGAAATCAACAAAGTCCTCGGTGAAACCACCGGCTGGCAAGTTGCCCGGGTGCCCGCGCTGATTCCCTTCCAGACCTTTTTCGAATTGCTGGCGAACAAGCAGTTTCCGGTGGCGACCTTTATTCGTACCCGCGAAGAACTGGATTACCTGCAAGAGCCGGACATTTTCCACGAGATCTTCGGCCACTGCCCGTTGCTGACCAACCCCTGGTTCGCCGAATTCACCCACACCTACGGCAAACTCGGCCTACAGGCCTCCAAGGAAGAGCGCGTGTACCTGGCGCGTCTGTACTGGATGACCATCGAGTTCGGCCTGGTCGACACGCCGCAAGGCCTGCGCATCTATGGCGGCGGCATCCTGTCCTCTCCGAAAGAAACTGTTTACGCCCTGTCGGACGCACCTGAGCATCAGGCCTTCGACCCACTGGAATGCATGCGTACGCCGTATCGCATCGACATTCTGCAGCCGCTGTACTTTGTCCTGCCGAACCTCAAGCGCCTGTTCGATCTGGCCCACGAAGACATCATGGGCATGGTCAAACAAGGCATGCAGCTTGGGTTGCACGCACCGAAATTTCCGCCAAAAGCTGCGTGACCCGCGACTTTTGGCATCAAGTGAGTCTGTTACGGATCGCCGCTTTGCTTTAGCGTGGTCCCACTGACGACCGTTTTTCAAAACACTCGATTTCAGGAACACATCATGTCCACATTGAACCAAGCCCATTGCGAAGCCTGCCGCGCCGACGCCCCTCAGGTCAGCGACGAAGAACTGCCGATCCTGATCAAGCAGATCCCTGACTGGAACATCGAAGTGCGCGACGGTGTGATGCAGTTGGAAAAAGTTTTCCTGTTCAAGAACTTCAAGCACGCGCTGGCGTTCACCAACGCCGTTGGCGAAATCTCCGAGGCCGAAGGTCACCACCCGGGCCTGCTGACCGAGTGGGGCAAAGTCACCGTGACCTGGTGGAGCCACTCCATCAAGGGCCTGCACCGCAACGACTTCATCATGGCCGCGCGCACTGACGAAGTGGCCAAAGACGCCGAGGGCCGCAAATAATGCATTTCGACGCCATCGGCCGAGTACCCGGCGACCCGATTCTCGGCCTGATGGAGGCCTATGCGCAGGACCCTAACCCGCGCAAGTTCGACCTTGGCGTGGGTGTCTACAAAGACGCCCAGGGCCTGACGCCGATCCTTGAAGCGGTGAAGCTTGCCGAGCAGCGCCTGGTGGATCGCCAGGCCACCAAGACTTACATCGGCGGCCACGGCGATGCGGCGTTCGGCAAAGTCATCAACGAGCTTGTGCTGGGTGCTGATTCGGCGCTGATCGCCGAGCAACGGGCCGGCGTCACGCAAACGCCGGGCGGCACCGGTGCGCTGCGCTTGAGCGCCGACTTCATCGCCCAATGCCTGCCGGGCCGTGGCGTGTGGCTGAGCAGCCCGACCTGGCCGATCCACGAAACGATTTTCGCAACGGCCGGGGTCAAGGTCAGTCACTACCCGTACGTGGGCAGCGATAACCGTCTCGATGTCGAAGCGATGCTCGAAGTGCTCAATCAAGCACCGAAGGGCGATGTGGTGCTGCTGCACGCCTGCTGCCACAACCCGACCGGTTTCGACCTGTCCCATGACGATTGGCGCCGGGTGCTGGACGTGGTGCGCAGTCGCGACTTGCTGCCTCTGATCGACTTCGCCTATCAGGGCTTCGGCGATGGCCTGGAACAAGATGCCTGGTCGACCCGGTTGTTCGCCGCCGAGTTGCCGGAAGTGCTGATCACCAGTTCCTGCTCGAAAAACTTCGGCCTGTACCGCGACCGCACCGGTGCGCTGATTGTCTGCGCGCAAACCGCCGGCAAGCTGGTGGACATCCGCAGCCAACTGGCCAACATCGCCCGCAACCTGTGGTCGACACCGCCGGATCACGGCGCCGCCGTCGTCGCGACCATCCTTGGCGATCCAGAGCTGAAAAGCCGCTGGGCCGACGAAGTGGAAGCCATGCGTTTGCGCATCGCCCAGCTGCGCAGTGGCCTGGTCGAAGCGCTTGAACCCCACGGCTTGCGCGAGCGGTTTGCGCACATTGGCGTGCAACGCGGGATGTTTTCCTACACCGGTTTGTCGCCGGAGCAGGTCAAGCAACTGCGCGAACATCACAGTGTGTACATGGTCAGCTCGGGCCGGGCGAACGTGGCGGGGATCGATGCGACACGCCTGGACCTGCTGGCCGAGGCCATCGCTGACGTCTGCAAGTAACACGATGCAATGGCGAGCTCCCTGTGGCGAGGGAGCTTGCTCCCTCGCCACAGTGGGTCTTCGCCTCCTGCTGACCTGTCTAGACAATCCCATCCGTCGTAACAATTGGATATAAAGTCTATTTGTCATTTTTCCTGCTGTATCCTGCCCAGGCTTTTTTAAAAGCGCGGATCTACCAGATCTATCAACAGACTTAGCGAGGAGCGCGAAACATGCACGAGATCCCTAATCTCCCCTTCCCAAGCCTGCACGAAACTGAGCAGACAACCACGCAACAAGCCGGTGCCCAACAGCCCGAGCCGAAAGAAGCACCTGAACGCCGCCAGGCCGACAGAGAAGACTGATACACCTGCAATGCCAGACCGTGTGGAAAGCGCTAACATGCGCTTTCCACACTGCCTGAACCGCGAGCCCGCACCATGAGCGATGATTTCACTGAAGCCCAGGCCAGCGTCCTGATCGGCACCGCCGAGAAGATGATCGACATCTGGAATCGCCTTTCCCCCGAGAAACAAGCCGCCCTGCTGGCCCGCTTCGGCAGCGAAGAAAATGCCCTGGCCGCCCTGGTCACGACGCAACTGGTCGCCCCCGCAAAACCCTGATTCATCCCGTTCGGCAATTAGTTTTACTTTTTCACGCCCTGCGACCGTCCACGCCGCTATCATAAGCAGCCTATCTATCCTGCTGCCCCGTGGACCTTTTACCCATGTCTGAAACCCAGCGCCCCCTGGCGGTCACGCTGCAAGTCGTTTCCATCGTCCTGTTCACTTTCATCGGTTACCTCAATATCGGTATTCCCCTGGCCGTATTGCCGGGCTACGTCCACAGCGACCTCGGCTTCGGCGCGGTGATCGCCGGGCTGGTGATCAGCGTGCAATACCTGGCCACCCTGCTCAGCCGGCCTTATGCCGGGCGCATCATCGATAACAAGGGCAGCAAACTGGCGGTGATGTATGGCCTCGCCGGCTGTGGTTTGAGCGGTGTGTTCATGCTGATTTCGGCCTGGACGCAAAGCCTGCCGATACTGAGTTTGATCAGCCTGTTGATTGGCCGCCTGATACTCGGCAGCGCGGAAAGCCTGGTCGGCTCCGGGTCGATCGGCTGGGGCATCGGCCGGGTCGGCGCAGCGAACACCGCCAAGGTCATCTCCTGGAACGGCATCGCCAGTTACGGCGCGTTGGCGGTCGGCGCACCACTGGGGGTGCTGCTGGTGAGTCAATTAGGTTTGTGGAGCATGGGCGTGAGCATCATGCTGCTGGCGGTGCTGGGCGTGGCGCTGGCCTGGCCGAAAACCGCGGCGCCGATTGTCGCCGGCGAACGTTTGCCGTTCATGCATGTGCTGGGACGGGTGTTCCCTCATGGCTGCGGCCTGGCACTGGGCTCCATCGGCTTTGGCACCATCGCGACCTTCATCACCCTGTATTACGCCACTCAGCATTGGTCCAACGCGGTGCTGTCCCTGAGTTTGTTCGGCGCCAGTTTCATTGGCGCGCGACTACTGTTCGGCAACCTGATCAACCGCCTCGGCGGCTTTCGCGTGGCGATTGCCTGCCTCTCGGTGGAAACCCTCGGGCTGTTGCTACTGTGGCTGGCGCCGGATGCTCATTGGGCACTGGCCGGTGCGGCGCTGAGCGGTTTCGGCTTTTCGCTGGTGTTCCCGGCCTTGGGCGTGGAAGCGGTCAATCTGGTGCCGGCCTCCAGCCGTGGCGCAGCAGTTGGGGCCTATTCGCTGTTTATCGATTTGTCACTGGGGATTACCGGACCGCTGGCGGGTGCGATTGCTGCAGGATTCGGGTTTGCCTCGATCTTCCTGTTCGCCGCCCTCGCCGCCTTGAGCGGATTGATGTTGAGCGTTTACTTGTACCGACAGGCGCCCAAGTATCGGGAAGAGCGTGAAGCACGCTAAAAATCGACCTTGCCCCGCCCGGCCTTGATGCTGCCGCGCTTGGTCTTTGATTCGAGCCGACGCTTTTTCGAGCCCAGCGTCGGCTTGGTCGGACGGCGTTTCTTTTCCACTTTGGTAGCGCTGAGGATCAATTCGGTCAGACGCTCCAGCGCATCGGCGCGGTTCTGCTCCTGCGTGCGGTATTGCTGGGCCTTGATGATCAACACCCCTTCGCTGGTGATGCGACTGTCGCGCAACGCCAGCAGCCGTTCCTTGTAAAACTCGGGCAGGGACGAGGCCGGAATGTCGAAGCGCAGGTGCACCGCACTGGAGACCTTGTTGACGTTCTGCCCACCGGCGCCCTGGGCGCGAATGGCCGTCAACTCGATCTCGGCATCCGGCAGATGCACGTTGTTGGAAATCACCAGCATGGAAAAAGGTCCGGTATCAGGACCGCCAGAATACCCCGGCTTTCGCATCCTCCACAAAAAACCCGGCACATTGGCCGGGTTTATCGTTTCTGCGCGTTGCGTTATTTCACAGCAACCTGCAACGCCTGCTGGGCGCTGCGCTTGTTTTTGATGCCGTAGCAGATCCACATGAACGCGACCCACACCGGAATCGCATACACCGAGACCTGGATGCCCGGGATCAGCAGCATCACGCCGAGGATGAACACCACGAACGCCAGGCAGATGTAGTTGCCGTACGGGTACCACAGGGCCTTGAACAGCGGCGTCTGCCGGGTCTTGTTCATGTGCTGGCGGAACTTGAAGTGCGAGAAGCTGATCATCGCCCAGTTGATCACCAGGGTCGCAACCACCAACGACATCAACAGTTCCAGCGCGTTTTGCGGGATCAGGTAGTTCAGCAACACCGCGATCAACGTCACAGCGGCCGACGCCAGGATCGAACGTACCGGCACGCCACGCTTGTCGATCTTCGACAAGGCTTTCGGCGCATCGCCCTGCTCGGCCATGCCCAGCAGCATGCGGCTGTTGCAGTAAGTACCGCTGTTGTACACCGACAGCGCCGCGGTCAGGACCACGAAGTTGAGGATATGCGCGGCGGTGTTGCTGCCGAGCATCGAGAACACCTGCACGAACGGGCTGCCGCTATAGGCATCGCCAGACGCATTCAGTGTCGTCAGCAGGCTGTCCCAAGGGGTCAGCGACAACAGGACCACCAGCGCACCGATGTAGAAAATCAGGATCCGGTAGATCACCTGGTTGATGGCTTTCGGGATCACGGTTTTCGGCTTGTCGGCTTCAGCGGCGGTGAAACCGAGCATTTCCAGGCCACCGAAGGAAAACATGATGATCGCCATGGCCATCACCAGGCCGCTGACACCGTTCGGGAAGAAACCGCCGTGGGACCACAGGTTGGTCACCGAGGCTTGCGGGCCGCCGTTACCGCTGACCAGCAAATAGCTGCCCAGGGCAATCATACCGACGATCGCCACGACCTTGATGATCGCGAACCAGAACTCGGCCTCACCGAAGACTTTGACGTTGGCCAGGTTGATCGCGTTGATCAGCACGAAGAACGCGGCGGCGGAGGCCCAGGTCGGGATATCCGGCGCCCAGTAGTGGATGTATTTGCCGACCGCGGTCAGCTCCGACATGCCCACCAGGATGTACAGGATCCAGCAGTTCCAGCCCGACAGGAAACCGGCAAAACCGCCCCAGTACTTGTGCGCGAAGTGGCTGAAGGAGCCGGCCACCGGCTCTTCGACGATCATTTCGCCCAGCTGGCGCATGATCATGAAGGCGATGAAGCCGCAAATGGCGTAGCCGAGAATCATCGACGGGCCGGCGGATTTGAGCACGCCGGCCGAGCCGAGGAACAACCCGGTACCGATCGCGCCACCGAGGGCGATCAGTTGAATATGGCGATTTTTCAGGCCGCGTTTAAGCTCGCCTGAATGCGAGTTTTGTCCACTCATGAAAAGGGTCTCACGCAAGGTTTGATGATGTTCGGTAGACGTTGCTGCAAGGTTGCGATTTCAAGCAGCGCCGATCAAACCCCAGCGCAGGCACCAGGAGTTCAGCGTTTTTACGACAGTCATGCGTCACCTGTTTGTTTTTATCTGTGACGAAATCGAACCCGACACGCTCGTGACGCGGCGGAGTGAACAAGGCGGATAGCCTTGAGGTTTGCGCTGTTGCGCAGGGGGTCACAGTTAAAACGCGGCGCATTGTACACCGCTAACCCCCTGCTGCCAGACACCGCTGGATCAGCGCGTCGGTTGCCGGGATTGCCTGTGTCCGCCTCGAAGGTCTCGGGCGGCTGCAAAAATTGAGTCAGACCTTTGCAGGTCTTCGACGGGGGCAGCGGAAAAATCGCCCCACGGAGAGAGATGGAGATGAGTCACGGCGTTCATTGCGCCTCCTTCTTGTTATGCACCTGCACGACAGGCATGGGGCGCATCTCACCTTTCAATCGAGGCAGAGACAAGCGCGCCAGAGCCCTTGAACAGCATCATCGTGGCGGCGGACGGCAGGTTTTCCTTACAGCCCTTTCCACAGCGGCATTCCATGGGGTTTGAGCACGCTTTTCGTAAGGATTTATTTACAGCGCGTAACGCATGCTTTCCAAATCAGATCCAGAGAGCCGTCGACTGTAAATTGACGATAGGAAGCTTCCTAAGGAGTTTTCCGACTTAGTTTTCTGTTTTTTATTAGGAAATTTACTTTTTTTAAAATGGAATAATTAGTTCAAATGAAAATTGTTTAATTATTTTTTTGCAATTCAAAAACCTGTGAACTAGGTTTTCAGCGACTTGCCGAGCCGCATCGACCGGCAAGTTGACGCGCTCTTCAATGAATGAAAAACGCGCCACTGTTCTTACCGAAGCTGTTCTTACCGTAAAAGTCATCTAGGAGATTCACCATGCAAGCACTGGACAAAGACTTGGACACTGAACTGCAACTCGACGATTGGTTTGAAGCACCGACCCATGAAGCCGCCGTTGAAATGATGCAAGCCGACGCGGTTGTTCCATTCGGCACGGCGATGTGGCCTCTGTAAGACATCCCGGCGGGCATGATCCGGCCGGTCGTGCCCGCCACTTACCAGGTTTGTCAGGGAGGACTCCATGGATAAGCAGCGTGCCATCTCGCATTTCCTTTACTACCTCGAACATCACCCAGCCGTTGCCGGCATCAAACCGGCGAAGGTCTTGCTCGGCCATACCGCTGATTACGAGGCGCTGGCCGGCGCCATCGCCGAACAGGCCGGCAACAGCCCAAGGTTCGCCTTCAGCGCGATGCGTCTGGACCTCGAACCCACCGCATTGCTAGCCCAGGCGATTGCCGACAGCGATCTGTACATCTTCTTCTACGACTCTTCCACCCTGCCCAACCCGCGTCCCGACGGCCCGGACTTTGTCCGCGCGCTGCAAGGCGTGATGGCGGAAAACTGGAAGAAGTCGCTGCTGTTCAAGGATTACGGCGATTACTTCTACGACACGTTCAGTGTCACCCCGCAGCGGATTGCCGGGTTGAACAGCCACTTGATCCAGCGCATGTCCCAGGCCACCACTTTAAGTTTCAAAGATGAGCATGGCTCGTGGTTCGAAACACCGTTGAGCAGTATCAAGAAGTGGACCGACATCAATGGTGTCGGCAACTTCGACCTGGCGCCCGGCGAGATTGCCACCCATAGCGAGGCGATTAATGGCCGAGTGAAGTTCATGGGGACGTTCCTCAGCACGATTCCGTTTGCCCGCAAGTACGGCGTACTCGCGTCACCACTGGAGTTGTGGATCGAGAACTCGACCATCAGCAAAATCTCCACCGATGTGCCGGGACTGGAACATGACTTCAACAAGTACCTGGACGCCAATCCGTCCAATCGACGCATCGAGGAGCTGGGGATCGGTACCAACGAAGGCGTGAAAGAGTTGTATGCGCGCAATGCCGGGTTCGAAGAGCGCCATTGCGGTTTGCACTTGGGGTTGGGCGGAGGCGCCAAGGGCAGCCATCATCTGGACCTGATCTTCTCTGGCGGCGTGTTGGCGCTGGATGATGAGCCGGTGTTTGATCGGCGGTTTGTGTTTTAACCCAAGGCTTTCGGCGATACAGATGACGCGCTGATCGTTCCCACGCTCTGCGTGGGAACGATCAAACAACCGCACCTGCTGAAAACCGGTTCTGCCAGACACAAAAAAAACGCCATCCCGAGGGATGGCGTTTTTATGCTGCGCCTACCGATTACTCAGGCTTGCGACGACCGAAGCCCGGACGCTGGCCGGAGCCGGCTGGCGCACTGCGGCGCTTGCCCGATGGCGCGTCCTTGTCGACCAGCACGATGCCTGGGCGTTTCTTCGGCGCCGGCTTGGCCGGGCGCTTGGTGTCGGCCGGGCGGTCTGCCACCGGCGTACCACGGCCGGCAGGCGCACCGCGATCGCTACGACCACCGGACGGAGCGCCACGGCCTTCGCCACGCTCAGTACGACCGTTGGCCGGACGTGGCGTGCGTGGACCGCGCTCGCCGTCCTGGCGTGGCGCTGGCTTGCGGGCCGGGCGCTCGCCTTCGATCTGCGGCTCACGAGATGGACGCGGGCCGGCAGCTGGAGCGCCAGCGGCTGGACGCAAGGTCCGTACGCGTTCGGTCTTGCCCACCGGGCGGGACGATTTGCGCTGCATACGCTCGAGCTTGTCTTTGCTCTTGGCGTTCATTTGCGGCATCGCCACCGGCGTCAGGCCGACTTCAGCACTCAGAATGTCGACTTCCTGCTGGCTCATTTCGCGCCAGCGACCCATCGGCAGGTCGGAGTTGAGGAACACCGGACCGAAACGCACGCGCTTCAGACGGCTGACCACCAGGCCCTGGGATTCCCACAGACGACGAACTTCGCGGTTACGACCTTCCATCACCACGCAGTGGTACCAGTGGTTGAAACCTTCGCCACCTGGTGCCTGCTTGATGTCGGTGAATTTCGCCGGGCCGTCTTCGAGCACCACGCCTGCCTTCAGACGCTCGATCATCTCGTCGTCGACTTCACCACGTACACGGACGGCGTATTCACGGTCCATTTCGTAGGACGGGTGCATCAGGCGGTTGGCCAGCTCACCGTCGGTGGTGAACATCAGCAGACCTGTGGTGTTGATGTCCAGGCGACCGATGTTGATCCAGCGACCTTCTTTCGGGCGCGGCATCTTGTCGAACACGGTCGGACGGCCTTCCGGGTCGTCACGGGTGCAGATTTCACCGTCGGGTTTGTTGTACATGATCACGCGGCGTACCGACTCGGCAGCTTCTTCGCGCTTGATCACCTTGCCATCGATGGTGATGGCGTCATGCAGGTCGACGCGCAGGCCGAGGGTGGCGTCTTTGCCATTGACCTTGATGCGGCCGTGGCTGATCCAGGCTTCTACGTCACGGCGCGAGCCGACGCCGATACGGGCGAGGACTTTCTGCAGTTTTTCGCCTGCTGGGCCGATTTCCTGGTCGTCTTTCTGGTCGTTGATACTCATCTGGGCACCTCCCGGTGTGATCAAGTTCAGGCCTTGGCCTGAAGATGTGAAATCTGGTCGTTTGACGAAGGGATCGCCAAAGGGTCGCGAATCATACGCTCATGGAAGCGTTCGCGCATCAGAGACTAGCTGATCGACCGTCGGTTATTGGTTTTTCCGCCGGCCGGTGGTGGCTGCGATCTTCTGACGGAGTTCAATCCTCGAACTGGCGGCGTTCGGCCTCGATCGCTTCGGCCAGGGCCCGGGCTTCGGCTTCTTCGTCGCTCAGTTCAGGTTCGGGCTTGGGTTGTTCAAGCGCGGCAACCGCGGCCAGCAGTTTCTCGCGAGCCTCGGCAACGCCAAGAATGTCATCCTCAGGTTCTGGTTCCTGCTCTTCTTCGTCAGCAACTGATGCCTCAACCTGAAGCTCTACCTCGACTTCCGGCTCCGGCTCCGGCTCCGGCTGCTCCGATACCTCTTCAGTCTCGGTCAACTCGCCATCGCGCAACAAATCGTCGAAATCGGTCTTGAGCCCCTCCTCCATCGTGTCCAGCTCCAGCAACAGCGTGTGGAAGCTGGTTTCTTCCTTGGGCTCTTCCGGCTCGGCGCTGGCATCTGCCAATTCTTGCAACCCGGCCGGCACCGGTGCGTCGTCGAACTCGAGCATCGGCTCGGGTTCCAGCTCGCGCAGCTCGGCCAGCGGCGGCAGGTCGTCGAGGTTCTTCAGGTTGAAGTGATCGAGAAACGCCTTGGTGGTGGCGAACATTGCCGGTTTGCCGGGCACATCACGGTAACCGACGATGCGGATCCACTCTCGCTCCAGCAGGGTTTTGACGATGTGGCTATTGACCGCCACGCCGCGCACGTCTTCGATCTCGCCCCGGGTGATCGGTTGGCGATAGGCAATCAGGGCCATGGTTTCGAGCATGGCGCGCGAGTAACGCTGCGGCCGTTCTTCCCACAGGCGCCCGACCCACGGCGCGAACTTTTCGCGGATCTGCAGGCGATACCCGGAGGCGACTTCCTTCAGTTCGAAGGCTCGGCCGTCGCAGGATTTGCCCAGAATCGTCAGCGCTTTCTTGAAAACCGCTGGTTCGGGCCGCTCGCCTTCTTCGAAGAGTTCGAACAGGCGCTCAAGCGATTGCGGTTTTCCCGAGGCCAACAGAAAGGCTTCAAGCAGTGGCGCCAGCTCGCGGGGTTCAGTCAGGTTCATGATTCAACTCGTTATTCGGCTCGGGCTCGCACATGTATCGCCGCGAACGGCTCATTCTGCACCAGCTCGACCAAGGATTCCTTGACCAGTTCGAGGATCGCCATAAAGGTCACCACTACCCCCAGACGTCCTTCTTCAGCGGTGAACAGCTCGACAAAGGGCACGAAACCGCCGCCCTTGAGCCGCTCCAGTACATCGCTCATGCGTTCGCGGGTAGACAGTGCCTCGCGGCTGACCTGGTGGCTTTCGAACATGTCGCCCCGGCGCAAGACCTCGGCCATGGACATCAGCAACTCTTCCAGACTCACGTCCGGCAGCAGCTTGCGCGCCCGGGCTTCCGGCGCGTCGAGCTTGGGCACCACGACATCGCGGCCGACGCGGCTCAGCCCATCGATGCCTTCGGCGGCGGCCTTGAAGCGTTCGTATTCCTGCAAGCGGCGGATCAGTTCGGCGCGAGGGTCGTCTTCCTCGTCTTCAATGGTTTCGGCTCGCGGCAGCAACATCCGCGACTTGATCTCGGCGAGCATCGCGGCCATCACCAGGTACTCGGCGGCCAGTTCCAGGCGCACCGACTGCATCAACTCGACATAGCCCATGTACTGGCGGGTGATTTCCGCCACCGGGATGTCGAGAATATTGATGTTCTGTTTGCGGATCAGGTACAGGAGCAGGTCGAGCGGGCCTTCGAAGGCTTCCAGAAAGACCTCGAGCGCATCCGGCGGGATGTACAGGTCCAGCGGCATTTCCATGACCGCCTGGCCATAGACCATGGCGAAAGGCAGTTCTTGCTGGGCGCCGGCCTGGCTGTCGACGGGTTCTGGTTCTACTGCAGACATCTACGCCTCGGCCATGAATGGCGTAGGGTCGCCGCAACCGACACGGATGACTTCCGGCTCGCCGTCGGCGAGGTTGATCACGGTGGATGCCTTGATCCCGCCGAAACCGCCGTCAATGATCAGGTCCACCTGATGCTCCAGCAACTGGCGCATTTCGTAGGGATCGGTCAGCGGGTCAGTGTCGCCGGGCATGATCAGGGTCACACTCATCAGCGGTTCGCCAAGTTCTTCCAGCAGCGCCAACGCAATCGGATGGCTCGGCACGCGCAGGCCGATGGTGCGTTTTTTCGGGTGCAGCAACAGCCGCGGGACTTCGCGGGTGGCGTTGAGAATGAAGGTGTAAGGCCCCGGCAAGTGGGCCTTGAGCAGACGGAAAGTACCGGTGTCGATCTTGGCGAACAGCCCCAGCTGCGACAGGTCGCTGCAGATCAGCGCGAAGTTGTGCTTCTCATCCAGTTGACGCAACCGACGCACACGCTCCACGGCGGTCTTGTCACCGATCTGGCAACCAATGGCGTAGGAAGAGTCTGTGGGATAAATCACCACCCCGCCGTTGCGGATGATCTCGACAGCCTGTTTGATCAGGCGCGCTTGCGGGTTTTCCGGATGAATCTGGAAAAATTGACTCACATTCTCTACCTGTTCAGACGGCGGCAATAATTGGGTCATGTTTGAATCGACACCACAGTGGTGGCAGATCCTCCGGGAGCGGGCGGTATTCACCGATCTCGGACCAGCCTCCAGGGCCATGAAAATCACTGCCGGCGCTGACCAGCAGACCAAACTCACGGGCAAGAATCGCCAGGCTGCCCACTTGCTCGGCGGGCTGATGGCCATTGACCACTTCAATCGCGTGGCCCCCGGCTTGAATATAGTCAGAAATCAGGCGGCGACGCTTGCTACGAGTGAAATCGTAGTGCCAGGGGTGCGCCAGGCTGACCCAGGCACCCGCGGCGCGCAGGGTCTCGACGGTGTCTTCGAGGGTCGGCCAGTGCAGCTTGACGTCTCCCAACTTGCCGGCGCCCAGCCATTTGCGGAACGCTTCGGCGCGATCCTTGACGTAACCTTCGCGCACCATCCAGTCGGCGAAGTGCGGACGGGCCGGCGCGTTGCCGCTGTCGCCCAGCTCCTGCTGAATGGCGCGGGCGCCGTCAAGCGCCCCCGGCATACCTTTCAACGCCAACTTGCGGCTTATTTCTTCGGACCGTAGCCAGCGGCCATCGTGCAATTTGGCGATGGCCTCGACCAATGGCGCGGCATTGACGTCGAAACCGTAGCCCAGCACATGAATGGTCGCCCCGCCCCAGGTGCAGGACAATTCGACGCCGTTGACCAGTTGCATCCCCAGCGCCGTCGCGGCGCTACGGGCCTCGTCGAGGCCTTCAAGGGTGTCGTGATCAGTCAAGGCCAGGACTCGCACGCCTTTCTCGAACGCACGCGCAACCAGTGCCGCAGGCGCCAGGGCGCCATCGGAGGCCGTGCTATGGCAGTGCAAATCAACATTCACAGGACTATGTAACCTCAAATCAGCTGACGCTATCGCGCGTCAATATGTTTGTTATTATGCCGCCACATCCTGCTTCTGGCTGCCACTGTGAAACAATTCATCGACTTCATCCCGCTTCTGCTGTTTTTCATCGTCTTCAAAATCGACCCGCGGGTCGTCGACATTGGCGGTCATCAACTGTCTGTCGGTGGTATTTACAGTGCCACCGCGATGCTGATCATCAGTTCCCTGGTGGTCTACGGCACGCTGTACATCAAGCAGCGCAAGCTGGAGAAGAGCCAGTGGCTGACCCTCATTGCCTGCCTGGTCTTCGGCAGCCTGACCCTGGCGTTCCACAGCGAAACCTTCCTGAAATGGAAAGCCCCGGTGGTCAACTGGCTGTTCGCCCTCGCGTTCATCGGCAGCCATTTCGTCGGTGACCAACTGCTGATCAAACGCATCATGGGCCACGCGCTGACTCTACCGGAGCCAATCTGGACCCGTCTGAACATCGCCTGGATCGGTTTTTTCCTGTTTTGCGGTGCCGCCAACCTGTTCGTCGCGTTCACGTTCCAGAGCTACTGGGTAGACTTCAAGGTCTTCGGCAGCCTGGGCATGACTTTGCTGTTCCTGGTCGGCCAGGGCATCTACCTGTCTCGCCACCTGCACGACGCCGACACCACAACGCCAAAAACCGAGGACTGACATGCTTTACGCAATCATTGCCACAGACGTCGCCAACTCCCTGGAAGCCCGACTGGCCGCACGGCCTGCACACCTTGAGCGTCTGCAAGTGCTCAAGGGCGAAGGTCGTATCGTATTGGCCGGTCCACACCCGGCGGTCGACAGCAATGATCCGGGCGCGGCCGGTTTCACTGGCAGCCTGATCGTCGCCGAATTCGAGTCCCTGAGCGCCGCCAAGGCCTGGGCCGACGCCGACCCGTACGTTGCCGCAGGCGTCTACGCCAATGTTCTGGTCAAGCCGTTCAAGCAAGTCCTGCCGTAAAGTTCTCGCGTGCGGTGAATCTTATCGATTCATCGCACGTTCAATCGCTCATTATTCTCGTTTACCGGCCGACAACCTGCCCAATACTCGTATTGGAATCAGGAGTTGCGATGCGCAAAGGTCCGTTGTGTCTGATGTTGGTGACGTTGTCGATCATGGCGCCAGCCCATGGTGAAGAAAGCGCCAATGGCGGTAATTCGACGCCGCTGTCCTTGAGCGCCGGTAGCCAGATCACCGAGTTGCAGCAGCGCTTGAAAGAGAGCGAGCAGCAACGAGAAACACTGAGCAAACAATTGCAAACCACCGATGGCGAGCGCGAAAGCGCCCAGCTGAGCCGGTTGCGCCAGGAGAATCAGCGCCTGAAGCTGCAACTCAAGGAAACCTTGGCCAGCAGCCCGCTACCGCGCCTGCTGACCGATCAGCAGCAGTGGTTCGTTATTGGGGCGGCAGTAGCGCTATTGGCCCTGCTCTGCGGTATCTTCGCCAGTGGTGCCACCAGAAAACGTAGGCAATGGCTAAATTGAGTGAGTCATGAGCGAGCTGTTACTAATTGATGATGACCAGGAGCTGTGTGAGCTCCTGAGCAGTTGGCTAAGCCAGGAAGGCTTTCAGGTTCGCGCCTGCCACGATGGCCAGAGCGCCCGTCACGCGTTGGCCGAAACGTCTCCGGCGGCCGTGGTGCTGGACGTGATGCTGCCGGACGGCAGCGGCCTGGAACTGCTAAAGCAACTGCGCAGCGACCATCCGGATTTGCCGGTGCTGATGTTGTCGGCCCGTGGCGAACCGCTGGACCGCATCCTCGGCCTGGAACTGGGTGCCGACGATTACCTGGCCAAGCCATGCGACCCACGGGAACTGACCGCCCGCCTGCGCGCGGTGTTGCGCCGCAGTCATCCGACGGCGGTCTCCAGCCAGCTCGAGCTGGGCGACCTGTGCTTCAGCCCGGTGCGCGGGGTGGTCAGCATCGATGAACAGGAATTCACCCTCACCGTTTCCGAAAGCCGCCTGCTCGAAGCCCTGCTCAAGCAGCCCGGCGAACCGCTGGATAAACAGGAACTGGCGCAAATCGCCCTCGGTCGCAAACTGACCCTGTACGACCGCAGCCTGGACATGCACGTCAGCAACCTGCGCAAAAAAATCGGCCCACACCCCGACGGCCGCCCACGCATCGTGGCCTTGCGCAGTCGCGGTTACTACTACAGCCTCTGACACCCAACGGGTCTGCGTTCGACTCTTGTAGCAGCTGTCGAGCCCCAGCGAGGCTGCGTTCGGCTGCGAAGCAGTCGTGATCCGCCTGACGCGGTGTATCTGGAAGAACGTGCAAACAGGTTTTACGACTGCTGCGCAGTCGAACGCAGCCTCGCTGGGGCTCGACAGCTGCTACGAAGGCCAGATTTCATCTGACAGAATTCGGCGAAGTGTCGGAATTGTCAGGGAGACAGAAAACCGTCTTTACCCAAGCTTTACGCTCCGCTGACCGCCGTTGACCTTGATCTGCGTAATCTGCACACATCCGGAACGTACCGGGAACGAGACAAGGAGATACACCATGCGCAAGACTCTTATCGCTCTGATGTTTGCTGCCGCCCTGCCGACCGTTGCCATGGCCATGCCTGAAGGCACAGGCCCGATGGGTGATCACATGGACGGCTCACGCCACGGCGGTCAGATGCACGGCATGCACGGCAGAGGCCCTTACAGCCAACTGGACCTGAGCCGCGAACAGCGCGAGCAGATCCGCAAAATCATGGGCGAGCAAATGCACGAGCGTCAGCAACTGGTCGACAAGTACTTGGAAAAACTCTCGCCAGCCGACCAGAAAGCCCTGAAAGACGAGATGGAGGCCAAGCACAAGAAAGCCGAAGCCGACGTTCGCGCCCTGCTGAAACCGGATCAACAGAAGCAATTCGACGAGATCCAGAAGAAACAAGCTGAGCGTCGCGCCGAATGGGCCGAGTTCAAGGCCTGGAAAGCGCAGCAAGCGCAAAAGGCGCAATAATGCGTTAACCCCGGACCCAACGGCTAATCACCGTTGGGTCTGATGCCTCTCAGTTCGTTGTGGGAGCGAGCCTTTGTGGCGAGGGAGCTTGCTCCCGTTGGGGCGCGAAGCGGCCCCGGTATTTCAAAGTTAAACCGTATGTAACGGGTTTACGACTGCTTCGCAGCCGAACGGGGCGATGCGGCGTTCCGACAAGCCCCCTCGCCACACATTGATTTGAGCTTGTTCGAGGATTTTCTGTGCGCTCATTGTTCTGGCGTATCCTGGCCAGCTTCTGGCTGGCCATCGCTCTGGTTGCAGGGCTTTCCATTTTGCTGGGGCACATGCTCAACCAGGACGCGTGGATTCTCAGTCGCCACCCGGGCCTCAATACCCTGGCCGAACAGTGGACGCAAACTTACGAAAGCCAGGGCGAAGAAGCCGCCCAGGACATCCTGGAGCAGCGCAAGCGCCAATATCACATTGACGTTCAGGTGCTCAACGAGGCAGGAGACCCGGTGGTACGCGGCACCTTCCCTCGGCGTGCAGCCGCCTTCGAAGCACGGCAGCAAAACGATGATCGGCGCCTGCCGTGGCGACGCCTGACCGATGAATACACCAGCGCCAAGACGGGCGACACCTACCTGCTGATCTATCGCATTCCCCACCCGGAACTGGACGCCTGGCACCGTGAGAGCCTGCTCTGGCCGTTGAGTGCGCTGGGTATCGCCCTGGTGGTACTGACCCTGTTCAGCCTGCTGGTGACCTTTTCCATCACCCGACCGCTGAGCCGTTTACGTGGCGCAGTGCATGAGTTGGGGCAGACGACGTATCAGCAAAACAGCCTGGCGCAACTGGCTAACCGCCGCGATGAATTCGGTGTGCTGGCCAACGACTTCAATCGCATGGGCGCGCGTCTGCAAAGCCTGATCGGCAGTCAGCGGCAATTGCTGCGCGATGTGTCCCACGAGTTGCGCTCGCCCTTGGCCCGACTGCGCATTGCGCTGGCACTGGCCGAGCGGGCCAATCCCCAGGAGCGGGAAAAACTCTGGCCGCGCCTGACCCGTGAATGTGATCGACTGGAAGCACTGATCAGCGAAATCCTGGTGTTGGCGCGGGTCGATGCCGACAACGCCAGTGCCGAAGAGGTGGATCTCAATGCACTGCTCAATACCCTGCAAAAGGATGCTCAGCTAAGTTCGCCGGAGCAGAACGTGCGCCTTGAGGCCGAGCCGCAACTGAACCTCAGAGGCTGGCCGACCATGATCGAGCGGGCCGTGGACAACCTGCTGCGCAATGCCCAACGCTTTAACCCGGTCGGGCAACCGATCGAAATGCAAGCGGCGCGTCAGGGCGACAGGATTGTGGTCAGCGTGCGCGATCACGGCCCCGGTGTAGAGGCTGATCATTTGAATCAGTTGGGGGAGCCGTTCTATCGGGCACCGGGGCAGACAACGGCCGGGCATGGCTTGGGGCTGGCCATCGCACGCCGTGCGGCGGAACGCCATGGCGGCAGTCTGGTGCTGGCCAATCATCCTGGAGGCGGGTTTATTGCCAGCCTGGAATTGCCGTTGGTGCCGGGGGCTGTCGTCCAACCCTGAACCCTGTGGGAGCGGGCTTGCCCGTTCCCACATGGACCTATATCTTCAGGCCTTACCGGACCAGGCGCTGACAAACTCGGCCAGATCAACCTTCTCCGCCACACGCGGTTCTTTCTGCGGCGTACCGAGATAAAGGAACGCAATCACCTCTTCCCCTTCGGCCAAACCCAACCCCTTGGCTACATGCGGCGAATAGGCCAGCTCACCGGTGCGCCATACCGCGCCAATACCTTGCGCGTAAGCGGCCAGCAAAATCCCGTGAGCCGCGCAGCCTGCCGCCAACAATTGTTCGGATTTCGGGTATTTGACGTGATCCTGCAAACGCGCGATCACCACAACCACCAGCGGTGCACGCAGCGGACCGTTACGGGCCTTGTCCAGCGCGGCTTCTGACACCTCGCTGTCTTGCAGTTTCGCCGCTTCGGCCAGCAACTCGCCCATTTGCTCGCGCGCCGCGCCTTCGACTGTCAGGAAGCGCCAAGGCTGCAAATGGCCGTGGTCTGGCGCACGCATCGCGGCGGCAAACAGCACTTCGCGTTGCTCGGCAGTGGGCGCCGGATCGAGCAGTCGTGGAACGGAAACACGGTTGAGCAAAGCGTCGAGAGCCTGCATCGGCCACCTCCTGAAAAAAATGTCTGCCTATTCTAGCGGTATCCGGCACAGGGCTGTCGGTTTACATGCCCTGCCCCGCAGGTAGAATGGCGCCCTTCCCTACTTCAGCCCGAGCGGACTTCATGGCGTTGCCGACCTTACGGATCATTGGTTTCATCATCGGCATCTTCCTGATCACGCTGGCCATTTCCATGGCCGTGCCCATGGCTACCCTGGTGATCTTCGAGCGCACCAGCGACCTGCCGTCATTCCTCTGGGCCAGCATGATTACCTTTGTCGCCGGCCTGGCCCTGGTCATTCCAGGGCGTCCCGAACACATCCATCTGCGCCCGCGAGACATGTACCTGCTGACCGTCAGCAGCTGGCTGGTGGTGTGCATCTTCGCCGCCCTGCCGTTCCTGCTGACCCAGAACATCAGCTACACCGACTCATTCTTCGAAAGCATGTCCGGCATCACCGCCACCGGCTCGACGGTGCTCACGGGCCTGGACACCATGTCCCCCGGCATCCTGATATGGCGCTCCTTGCTGCACTGGATCGGCGGGATCGGCTTTATCGGCATGGCGGTCGCGATTCTGCCATTGCTGCGCATCGGTGGCATGCGGCTGTTTCAGACCGAGTCGTCAGACCGTTCCGAAAAGGTCATGCCCCGTTCGCACATGGTGGCGCGCTTGATCGTTGCGACCTACGTCGGCATCACTATTTTCGGCAGCCTGGCGTTCTGGTGGGCCGGGATGAGCCCGTTCGATGCGATCAACCACGCGATGTCGGCGATTTCCACCGGCGGGTTTTCCACCTCCGACCAGTCTTTGGCCAAATGGCCGGAGCCTGCGGTGCATTGGGTCGCGATCGTCATCATGATTCTCGGCGCCTTGCCGTTCACCTTGTATGTCGCCACGTTACGCGGTAACCGTCGGGCGCTGATCAAGGATGAACAGGTGCAAGGCTTGCTCGGCATGTTGCTGGTGACCTGGCTGGTGCTCGGCACTTGGTACTGGTGGACCACCCAGTTGCACTGGCTGGACGCCTTGCGGCATGTGGCGCTGAACGTCACTTCGGTGGTGACGACGACAGGTTTTGCACTGGGGGACTACAGCCTCTGGGGCAACTTCTCGCTGATGCTGTTCTTTTACCTGGGGTTTGTTGGCGGCTGCTCGGGTTCGACCGCTGGCGGGATCAAGATTTTCCGCTTCCAGGTGGCCTACATTCTGCTCAAGGCCAACCTTAACCAGTTGATTCACCCACGCGCGGTGATCAAGCAGAAGTACAACGGCCACCGTCTCGACGAAGAAATCGTACGTTCGATCCTGACCTTTTCGTTCTTTTTCGCCATCACCATTTGCGTGATCGCTCTACTGCTGTCGCTGCTCGGCGTGGACTGGATGACCGCCCTTACCGGTGCGGCCAGCACGGTGTCCGGCGTCGGCCCGGGGTTGGGCGAAACCATTGGCCCGGCGGGTAACTTCGCCAGCCTGCCGGATGCCGCGAAGTGGATTCTCTCGTTCGGCATGCTGTTGGGTCGGCTGGAGATCATTACGGTGTTTGTTCTGTGTATCCCTGCGTTCTGGCGTCACTGACCGGCTTGAGCGCTTCCGTCAGCCGCGCCCGGTATTCGCCGGGGGTGGTGTCGAACCAGCGTCGGAAAGCGCGGAAGAAGTTGCTCGGATCGGCAAACCCCAGCAGGTAGGCAATTTCCAGCAGCGTCATGCTCGGTCGCGCCAGGTATTGCTCGGCCAGTTCACGCCGTGTGTCATCCAGCAACGTCTGAAAACTCGTGCCCTCTTCCTGCAAGCGTCGCTGCAAGGTGCGTTGCGACAGGTGCAGCGCCTGCGCTACCGCATCGCGCTTGGGTTCGCCCTGGGGCAGCAAGCGGCACAACACCTGCCGCGCATTGTGGGTCACGCGGCTCTCGGCAAACCGCGCCAGGTATTCACCGGCAAAGCGATCGTGCAGCAACGCCATGGCCTCGTTGGCGGTGGGCAACGGTGCCTCCAGGTCAGCGCGCTCGAAAATCAAGGCATCATAGGGCGCATTGAACATCATCGGCGCGTGGAAGGCTTGCTTATACGGTTCGAGGTCGGCGGGTTGATCGCCCTGCAGCAGCACTTTGCGCGGATGCAGCGCGCTCCCGGTCAGCCACCCGCAAAACGCCAGGGCACAGGCCATCGATGCTTCAGCGCTTTGTCGGGTCGGCGGCAAGTGGTCGCCATGCACCGTCAGAATCAGCGCATAACCCTCGTCCAGTATGCGAAAACTCAGATCGGCACTTTCGGCGATGATTCGCTGATAACGCACCAGACGTTGAAAGCCTTCGGCCAGGGTTCGACTGGACATCAAGGCATAACCGGCAACGTGCAGGGACGCCGGTCGCACCACCTTGCCCATGTTCAGGCCGATCGCCGGGTTGCCGGACAACTCGACCGCGCGCTGCCAGAGCCGCGTCATGGAATCTTGCGGGAAGCGCGCATCCGGATCATCCAGTGCCGCATAGTCGAGCCCTAGCTGCTTGAACAAAACCCGGCAATCCAGGCCGTCCATTTCCAGTGCTTTGACAATCCCCATCGCCCAGCTTGCAGAAGTCGTTCGTTCGCTCATGGCGTTTACTACGTGATGGCCGCATGCCACGACCCAATGCCCAAGGATACTAAAGTGGCGCCTATTGTCACTGGCTGATGCCTATGATCACTCTAGACTTAAATAGGCTACCCGCAGCGCAACTTGTTGCCTGCACACACCACAGAGATCGCAGTCGTGGAAAACATCAAACGTTTCAACAGCTTCGCTGCGTTTTACCCGTATTACCTCAGCGAACACCGCAATAGCACTTGTCGACGACTGCACTTTGTCGGCACCACGCTGGTTATTGTCATTCTGGCGCTGACCATCGCCAAAGGCGCATGGTGGCTGTTGCTGGCCCTGCCGCTGGCCGGTTACAGCTTCGCCTGGGTCGGGCATTTCTTCTTCGAGAAGAATCGTCCTGCAACCTTTCAGCATCCTCTTTACAGCCTGCTCGGCGATTTCGTCATGTACCGCGACATGATTGTAGGTCGCGTGCCGTTCTAGGCTCCTTTGGCCACAAAAGCGTCCTGTGCAGCCAGTGCAGCGCTCTGGATCCAAGCCCTACACTCCAAACATCCCTTTCGATAAGAACAAGAGGATAGCCGATGAATGCCCGCGCCCGTTTTACCCACATGCAGGACGGCACGCAGGAAGACTGGGCGATCATCGCCACAGACTTCAGCGCCTATGCCCGGCAATTGCCTACAAGGATCGTGGCGCATTTGAAGTTACTGGAAGGTGATTTCGGCGGATTCCCGGTGGATCGCCTGACCCACTCGCTGCAAACCGCCAGCCGCGCCTGGCGCGATGGCCGCGACGAAGAGTACGTGGTCTGCGCTTTGCTCCATGACATCGGCGACACACTGGGGTCCTACAACCACCCGGACATCGCCGCGGCGATTCTCAAGCCGTTCGTCAGTGCCGAGAACCTGTGGATGGTGGAGAAACACGGGATTTTCCAGGGCTATTACTTCTTCCATCACCTGGGCATGGACCGGCATTTGCGCGAGCAATTCAGCGCTCATCCGCAGTATCAGGCGACCATCGAATTTTGCGCCCGGTACGACGCGGCGGCGTTTGACCCGGCATACGACACGCTGCCGCTGAGCTTTTTCGAACCGATGATGGAGCGGTTGTTTGCGCAGCCGAAGCATTCGATCTACAAGGCGGCGATGGAAGAACAAGCGCCGGCCTGAAGATCTTTTTACTTTGCTTTTAAGCCGGCTCTGCGACTTTAATTGCCTTCAATTCCGCCTCCCGCGCTTGGGCATCGGCCAACCGGTACAACTCGATCGAGCCGTCCCAATGCTCGATCAGCGCCGTGCACGATTCCACCCAATCCCCGCAATTGAGGTAGTCCACCTCGCCAACCTTGCGAATTTCGGCATGGTGAATGTGCCCACACACCACGCCATGCAACTCGCGTTTGACGCATTCGTGGGCAATGGCTTCCTCAAAATCGCTGATGAAACTGACGGCGGTCTTGACCTTGTGCTTGAGGTACGCCGACAACGACCAATAGCCGTAGCCATAACGGGCCCGCCAATGGTTGAGCCAGCGGTTGAGGGTCAGGGTAAATTCGTAGGCCGAGTCGCCGAGGAACGCCAGCCAGCGGTGATAGCGAGTAATCACGTCGAACTGATCGCCATGAATCACCAGCAGATGACGACCATCGGCGGTCACGTGCACGGCTTCGTCCACCAGCTGGATATTGCCCAGCATCAGTTTCGAATAACGGCGCAGGAATTCGTCATGGTTGCCGGTGACGTAGATCACTTCCGTGCCGCGCTTGCTCATGGTCAACAGGCGACGAATCACATTGGTGTGCGCCTGGGGCCAATACATGCCGCTGCGCAGCTTCCAGCCGTCGATGATGTCACCGACCAGGTAAATCCTGTCGGCATGGTAGCCCTTGAGAAACTGCGACAGGTGTTCGGCCTGGCAGTCCCGTGTGCCCAAATGCACGTCGGAAATCCATAAGGTCCGCACACGTTGCTTACGGCTGGGTTTGGCGAGCTCGGCGCTGGTCATGGGCAACCCTCTGGACAAGTTTTGGCAAGCTTGCGCCGGTCGGGTTAATTGCCCATGACAATCGCAAGTCAGTCCTGTGACAACGCGCGAACGCAGGGCCTCGGTGTAGACTGGCGGCTTCACTCATCAATATCGCCACGAGACCTGCGATGAGACCGATCCTCACCCTGCGCCAATACACCCACGACCTGATCGTCCACAGCCACGACCACGCGCAACTGGTATTCGGACTGTCGGGTGCACTGGATTTCGAGGTCGAGGGGCTTGGCAGTCAGGTGGTTCAGCAGAGTTTCGTGGTGGTGCCGTCCGGGGCGCATCATGCCTGCGACAGTGCCCATGGCAGCCGTTGCCTGGTGCTGGATGTGCCGAGCGATCAGTGGGTGTCTCAGTCGCTGGGGGACCACGCCGAGGCCAGCCGCCGCTTGCTCGACAATGCCGGGCGCCTGTCGCTGGACGCCGGGCAAAGCCAATTGGTGAGCTGGCTGGCGGGCAGCCCGATCAGCGATCCGCTGATCGCCCAGCAAGGCGCGGTGTTGCTGCTGGCCAGCCTCAACAACGCCAAGCCCGACACGGTCGGCGGTCGGCGTCTACCGTATGCGGCGCTCAATGCTCACATCGATCAATACGCGGCCTATCCACTGCAAGTCGCCGACCTGGCGCGCATTGCCGGCCTGTCCAGCGCTCGCTTGCACGCGCGGTTCGTGGCGGAATGCGGGCAAACGCCGATGGACTACATCCGCAGTCGCCGGCTGCACATCGCCGTGCGTTTGTTACGCGATTCGGCGCTACCCATTGGCGAGATCGCGTGTCGGGTCGGCTACAGCTCCCAGAGCGCATTCGCCGCAGCAGTGCTGCGTGAATTCGGCGCCTCACCCGGTAAATTGCGCCGCGAGGCTGGCGACAAATAACGCGAGTCTGGCGACAGACACCCGCAAGCACATCGTTCATTGTGTAGGAGTTGCCGAAGGCTGCTCCTACACAGGTCGACGGTGTCGTCGGCCAGATTCGATACGTTATTCAAGGACTGCAATGACTCCCCGTACCGCCCTTGGCGCTCTGCATATCGGTGCACTGATGTTCGGCCTGACCGGCGTGTTCGGCAAACTTGCCGCCGCCTCACCGGCGATCATCGTGTTCGGTCGTGCCGCGTTTGCCGTCCTCGCCCTGGCGTTTTTCGCCCGGTTCGCCAGTAATACCCGTTGGCAGGCACTCGACGCCGTGGACTGGCGCCGCCTGTTGCTCAGCGGCTTGCTGCTGACCGGACACTGGGTGAGTTTCTTCATTGCGGTGAAGGTGGCCGGGGTGGCGATCGCGACCCTGGGCTTTGCCAGTTTCCCGGCGTTTACCGTGATCCTCGAAGGGCTGATTTTCCGCGAGCGCATCCGCGCCAATGAAATCTTGCTGGTGGTGCTGGTCAGCATTGGTTTGGTACTGGTCACACCGGACTTCGATCTGGCCAGCGGCGCCACCACCGGCCTGTTGTGGGCAGTGGCCTCCGGCCTGCTGTTCTCCCTGCTGTCCCTGACCAACCGCGCCAGCTCCGGGCGAATCCCGCCGGTGCAGGCGGCGCTGTGTCAGAACGTAGTGGTTGCGATCTGCCTGCTGCCGGTGGCGATGCCGCAGTTGAACGAAGTACGCGCCATCGACTGGCTGTGGATTGGCCTGCTCGGGGTGTTCTGCACCGGCGTCGCTCACAGCCTGTTCGTCGCCAGCCTGGCGGTGATCAAGGCCCGGACCGCGTCAGTGGTGTTTGCCCTGGAGCCGGTTTACGGCATCACCCTGGCCTGGTTGTTGTTCGATGAAAACCCGACGCTGCGCATGCTGATCGGCGGCGCGTTGATCATCGTGGCCATCGTGGTCTCCAGCCGGTTGTCCGGCGGTTCAAGCCACAAGACCGTTGCCGCGCAAGCGCCGTCTCACTGAGTGCGGTCGTTGTGGCCCAGGTCGCGGTCCGGATCGATCTGATCGCGGACCCGCTGCTTGAGCACCTTGGCCTCGGGGAAACCGCCGTCGGCCTTGCGTTCCCAGAGCTGCACATCGTCGCAGAAAATGTGGAATACCCCACCAGTGCCGGGCACCAGGGATACTTTGCCCAGGTCGTCGCCGAAGGTGCTGAGCAGCTCCTGGGCCAGCCAGGCGGCGCGCAACAGCCATTGGCATTGCGTGCAGTAGGTGATGACGATTTCCGGTTTACGTGCGGTCATGATTGGCAAAACTCCTCTGCCTGAGGGGTTGCCATAATAACCGCAAAGGCTGCGATCTTTTGATCTTCAGCGAATACCCGCCAACAGCGTTCGGGCCGTCTCCTTCAGTGGTTCGTCGCCTTCCTTGAGCAACTCGTTCAGCAGCTCGATGGCGCTGTCCAGATCGCCGTCGTCAATACAGGTCTGGGCCTGTTCGAGTTTGCCCGCGCTGCTCGGCTCGACCGGTTCAAGATCCATCAACTCAGCATTCAGCGGTTCAAGCTCCAGCGGCTGGCCGGGATCGCTGAATTCGTTGAGAAAAGTTTCGTCCAGAGATTGAGACTCAGGTTCCGCGACCCATTCAAGCTCGGGCTCATCCAGCGTCGGCTCGTCGGGTATTTCGAAGACATCGGGCAACACATGCAGATTCGAAGTGAACCCGGGCTCGTCTGCCGGTGATGGCTCATTCGATGGTTTGGCGCTGGGCGGTGAGTTGTCGAAGGGGCTGATCAGGTCCCAGTTCGCATCCATCGACAGGTCGTCGAGGTTCAACTGGAATTCATCGCTCGGTGCCGCTGGGATTGCAGGCGTGGACGGAGCCACTGCCACGGCGGCGACCACCGGCGCGGCGCCGACCAGTTTCGGATGGCGGGCGCGGATGTCCTGAAGTTGCTGTGCGTCAAACCCGGCCTCACGCAAGCTACTTTCCTGCGCGTCATACGCTTGCGCGTCACCCTGTTTACCAAGAACCTCCAGCAGCTGCACGGCCAGGTCGGTGCGCTGGGGCTCCTTGACCAATGCCTCTCGCAACAATCCGGCTGCCTCGGACAAACGGCCATAGGCGAGGTAGATACTAACCCCCTCCAGCACGTCGCCTGCGGCAGTCTCATCCACCAAGCCGGCCACCGATTGCGCCTGGGTGGCTGGCCTGGCTGGTTCTGCCGTGCGGTTGAGCACCGGTTCATGACGTGACGGCTGCACGGGTAGCGGCTCGGGTAAGGCCTGAACCTGCTGTCGTTGACGGCGAATGAACACTGCGAGCGACACCAGGGCCACCAACGACAGCAACCCGATGATCAACGGCCAATGGGATGCTTCGGACGTCTCGATAACCACCGGAACCGGCGCCGGCACCTCGGGTGCGGCAGGTGCCGCCGACGCCTGTTTGACTTCCGTCAGTTGGGTTTGCAGCTCAGTCACCTGTTTTTTCTGAACGGCGATCTGCTCGTCCTGCGCCTGCAGCTTCGCATTGAGTTCATCGATGGTCTTTTGCAGCTGCTGGTTTTGCAGCACGCTGGTGGCCAGTTGTTCGGCAACAGGATCATTCGCCGGCGTGGCGGCTGGTTTATCGACATCAGGCTTGGGTGCCGAACTATTCACCGCAGGTGGCGGTGCAACAGCCGGTTCAACGGACGGGAACGCAGATGCCTGAGGCTCAGGTGCGGGGGCGTCATTGACGGGAACAATCCCCGGAGAACCCGGTGGATCGATCAGAACGGTGTACTCGCGCAGCAAACGCCCGTTGGGCTGATTGAGCTGCACCAGAAAATTCAGAAAGGGTTCCTTGACCGGTTTACTGGACGTCACCCGGATCAGGTTGCGGTTGCCCCGCAGGATCGGCGTGAACTTCAGGTTATTGAGGAAGAACACCCGCTCGATACCGGCGCGGCTGAATTCTTCCGCCGTCGCCAGGCTGACCGACAGTTCGCCCTCCCCCAGACCACCGACATCCAGCAGGGCGATATCGGCGCTGAATGGCTGATTCAACGCCGAATGCTGGGTGATCTCACCCAAGCCTAGCGCGGGGGCCAATGCCGAGTAAGTGACGGCACCACCGACCAGCAGCAGCCGGGTGCAACACCGCAATACAACGTGCCAACTCTCAAGCATGAGCATCCCTTAGATAACCAGAACCAACCTGTATGCATTCGCACATCCGGTACGAACACGATATTGCCTAGTAGTTCTTTATAGTCTGCCCAACGGGGTATCTCAAAAGTCCGACGCGTGGTTGTGCCTCAAGATTTTTCCAGGTTGCCCAGGATGTGCGCGTGGACACGCATGCAGACCTTCAAATCCGCCTCATCGACGCCTTCGAACAATTCGTGGCGCAGTTGCGTGGCAATGGTTTCAATTTGTTCGATCAAGGGCCGGGCCGGGGCACAGAGGACGATTTTTTTTGCCCGACGGTCTTCCAGCACCGATTGGCGTTGCACCAGGCCCTGACTTTCCAGGCTATCGAGCAGTCGAGCCAGGGTAGGCCCTTCGACGCCGACGCTTTGCGCCAGTTCACGCTGGGTGGGAGCATCATCGAAACGCGCCAGGTGCAGCAGCACCAGCCAGCGCGCCTGGGACAGGCCCAGGCCCGCCAGTCGGCGGTCCAGTTCGGCACGCCAGCCCCGAGACATCTGGGCCAGTTGCATGCCAAAGCGGTGTTGATCGGTTAACGGCATAAAACACTCATGGTTAGACTGAAATAGAGAAAAACTAATTATTAGTCAGCTAAGCATGACCTTTGGCTATAGGCAAGGTTTGCTCTGTACTGAATCGTTACATCTGCGCGACAGGTCATTCAAATTTCGAATTCCGATTGCAGCGCGGCACGTACGCAATACAAAACGCCTTCCGGCACCCGCCCTGCGAACAACGCGGCGATCTCCGCCACCGGCGGCAACTCGCCTTCGCCGTCGAGGAAGGCGTCCTGAACTTCGCCCATCAACTCTTCGGGCAGGTCCAGTGCCTGTTCCAGTGACAGCTGCTGCTTGCCGATGGCCTCGGCGAGCATCGTGTAGACGTTCTTTTCCGAGCATTGCAGCTGACCGGCGATCTGCAGCGGCGTCATGCCGGCCCGGGCCAGCGTGATCAGCTCGTGGCGCACATCGGCCACCACTTTCGGCGCCTCGACCTGACCGCCGAGCACTTCGAGGAAAGCCTCGCCGTAACGTTCCAGTTTGCGCGCGCCGACACCGCTGACCGTGGCCATTTCCGCCAGCGAGGTCGGCTGGCTGCGGAGCATTTCCAGCAACGTCGAATCGGGGAAGATGACATACGGCGGCACGCCATGTTCTTCGGCCAGTTTGCGGCGCAAGGCACGCAGGGCTTCCCACTGTTCGCGCTCCTCGAAGCGGACCAGTTGGCTCGCCTGGCTCTTACTGCTTTTGGCGGTGGTTTGCGGCTTGAGGTCGCGGCGCAGTTCCAGGGTCACTTCGCCCTTGAGCAGCGGCCGGCAGGTATCGCTCAGGCGCAGCCCGCCGTAGCCTTCGAGGTCGATGTCCGCCAGACCGCGAGCAACAAGTTGTCGGAACAAGGAGCGCCATTCACTTTCGCCCAGCGCTTTGCCTACGCCGTATACCGACAAATGCTGATGACCGAAACTGCGGACCTTTTCGTTGTCCTTGCCCAGCAACACGTCCACCAGATGGCCGACGCCATAACGCTGACCGGTGCGGTAGATCGCCGACAGCGCCTGGCGGGCCGGCTCGGTGGCGTCCCAGGTCTGCACGCCGTCGACACAGTTGTCGCAGTGGCCGCAGGGCTCGGGCATGTCTTCGTCGAAGTACGCCAGCAGGGTCTGGCGGCGGCAGCGGGTTTCTTCACAGAGCGAGAGCATGGCGTCGAGCTTGTGCTGCTCCAGACGCTTGTGGCGTTCGTCGCCTTCGGAGTTTTGCAGCATCTGCTTGAGCATCACCACGTCTTGCAGGCCGTACGCCATCCAGGCATCCGCCGGCAGACCGTCACGACCGCCGCGACCGGTTTCCTGGTAATACGCCTCAAGGGACTTCGGCAAGTCGAGGTGAGCCACAAAACGCACGTTGGGCTTGTCGATGCCCATGCCGAACGCCACGGTGGCGACCATGATCAGGCCTTCCTCGTTGAGGAAGCGCTTCTGGTGATGCGCCCGGGTTTCGTTGGCCAGACCGGCGTGGTACGGCAGCGCCGGGAAGCCTTGCTCACTGAGGAACACCGCCACTTCGTCGACCTTTTTGCGCGACAGGCAGTAGACGATACCGGCATCGCTGCGCCGCTCGGCGAGGAACGCCAGCAACTGCTTGCGCGGCTGCTCCTTGGGCACGATGCGATAGAAAATATTCGGGCGGTCGAAACTCGACAGGAAACGCTCGGCATCCTGCAAATGCAGACGATCGACGATTTCTTCCCGGGTGCGCTTGTCGGCGGTGGCGGTCAGGGCGATGCGCGGGACGTTGGGGAACAATTCCGCCAACTGGCCCAGTTGCAGGTATTCGCGACGGAAGTCGTGGCCCCATTGGGACACGCAGTGCGCTTCGTCGATGGCGAACAGGGCGATTTCGAGGCTTTGCAGGAAGGCCAGCATCCGTGGCTGCACCAGGCGTTCGGGCGCCAGGTAGAGCATTTTCACCTCGCCGCGCTTGATCCGTGCAGCAAGATCACGCTGCTGCTCGGCGCTCAGGGTGGAGTTCAACGACGCCGCGGCGACGCCCAGCTCTTCGAGGGTGGCGACCTGATCGTCCATCAGCGCGATCAGCGGCGACACCACCACCGCCAGGCCTTCGCGCAGCAGCGCCGGCACCTGGAAGCACAAGGACTTGCCGCCCCCGGTAGGCATCAGCACCAGGGCGTCGCCGCCACTGGCCACGCGCTCAATGATTGCACCCTGACGGCCACGGAAACTGTCGTAGCCGAAGATGTCCTTGAGGACGCGTTGAGCCTGTTCGAGCATAAAAACTCCAAAAATCACCGAAACATCCCTGCAAGGCTGGTTCAGAACCACGAAAGCTGCACAAACAAATCGTAAGTGCGCATTGCATGACGCTGCATATTTCAGCCGTGACGCCAGCAGGGCATCACAAAACGCGCGAGTATACCCGAGCCCTCCCCTGCAAAGGGCGCCGCTGATAAGACGCACACAAGCCAACCGCGGGAGCAAATATGCCGCGCGGCTGGCCTGAGCGCTCAAGAAGGCCTAGAATTCCCGCATCGTATATTCCCCAAGGTAGCCCTTTAATGTCCTTCGCTGAGCAACTAACCCGCCTGCAAGTCTTCCTCGACGCCGACGAGCTGCATGACGAGGCGCTGGACTACGTGGCCGCCCACGGCTACCTCACTGCGCTGTCGATCTGCTCCGAAAGCGTTCCCGATCGCGAATGGATCGACGCGCTGTTCGCCGAAGAGCCGCATTACGCCGACGACACCGAGCGTGAAGCGATCGAATCCACCCTGGTGCTGCTCAAGGCTCACATCGCCCGCCAACTGGCGTCCGACGAAGAGTTCGAGCTGCCATGCGACCTCGACCTGGGCGATGACCCGGACGATTCCGACCTGCGTGGCTGGTGCATCGGTTTCATGGAAGGTGTGTTCCTGCGCGAAGCCGCCTGGTTCGAAACCGCCGAAGACGAAGTCAGTGAAATGCTGCTGCCGATCATGGTCGGTTCGGGTCTGTTCGACGAACAGCCTGAGTTCTCCGACATCGCGGCCGACGCCAACCTGATGGACGACATGATCGTGCAAATCCCGGAAGCCCTGACCGCGCTGTACTTGCTGTGCAACGCGCCAGACGAAAAACCGGCGATCCTCAAGCCACGTCACCACTAAGGTTTTGCCTATGGACAACCCCATAGGCAACCGCCCCCTGATGTTGCGCTACGTGCTGCTGGCCATCGGCTGGCTGAGCGTAGCGCTGGGGGTGATCGGGATTTTCCTGCCGGTGCTGCCCACCACACCGTTCCTGCTGTTGGCGGCAGCCTGCTTCGCCCGCAGTTCGCCGCGTTTCTATCACTGGCTGGTTGAACATCCACGGCTTGGACCCTGGATTCGCGACTATCTGGACGGCAACGGCATTCCGCTCAAGGGCAAGGTCTACACCATCGGGTTGATGTGGACGAGCATCCTGTTCTCCTGCTACCTGGTGCCCCTGCCGTGGGCGCGCGGGTTCATGCTGACCAGTGCGGTGCTGGTGACGGTTTATATCCTCAAGCAGAAAACCCTGCATAAACCCTGATTCCTATCTATGGCTCGAGGCTTTTGTGGCGAGGGAGCTTGCTCCCGCTGGGTTGCGAAGCAGCCCCAAAACCTGCAACCCGCCTTCTCCTGACACACCTCATTGATCGGTTTGGCGATTGCTGCGCAGCCGAACGGGAGCAAGCTCCCTCGCCACAGGAAACAACCCGCCGACATCCTTTCGTCCGACGACCTACCCGACCGCCCCGTAAACACCGCCTAGACTTCAGACATCTGCACCCGAGCAGCCAGACATGCCCCGCAGTCCGCGTAGTCCAGGATGGTCAACGCTCCGACTTCGGTTCGGCGGATGGCTGCTGCTGGCGAGTTTTCTGCTGGCCGGGTTGGGCAGTGCCTGGGCCGACTGGGATTTTGCGCAGGTTCTGCAAACGGCCGAAAAACGCTACGGCCCCCTTGGCGAGGCACAGGGACGGATCGAGGCCTGGAGCCAAATGCTGCAAAGCGAACGCAACCAGCCTGAGCGCGAACAACTGAACGCGGTCAATCACTTCTTCAATCGGCAACTGAGTTTTCAGGATGACACGCGCATCTGGCATCAGACCGATTACTGGGCCACGCCCGTGGAGTCCTTGATCAAAGCCGCAGGCGACTGCGAAGACTTCGCCCTGGCGAAATACTTCAGCCTGCGTCACCTCGGGATTCCCAGCGAAAAACTACGCATCACCTACGTCAAGGCCCTGACCCAGAACCAGGCGCACATGGTGTTGACCTTCTACAGCAGCCCCACGGCCGATCCGCTGGTGCTGGACAACCTGATCGACGAGATCCGCCCCGCCTCCCAACGCAAAGACTTGCTGCCGGTGTATGCCTTCAACGCCGAAGGCCTGTACTTGCCGGGAGCCAATGGTGGTAAACGCAGCAGCGACTCGAAAAAACTGTCGCGCTGGCAAGACGTATTGAAAAAGATGCAAATCGAAGGGTTCGCCGTGGGCGAAGGCTAGCCGCCACTGCAAGGAGTGTTTTCATGTCACTGCGCAAACAGTTGTTCCTCGCCATTTGCCTGTTCTTGCTGGTGGCCTTCAGCGGCAGTTTTTTTGTCAGCCTGGAAAGCTCCCGTGAACAGATGCTCAGTCAGTTGCGCTCCCACGCCCAGGACGCCGCCACGGCGCTGGGCCTGTCGTTGACCGCGCAGATCGACGACCCGGCGATGATCGAATTGATGGTCAGCTCGATTTTCGACAGTGGCTATTTCAGCAGCATCCGGGTCATCAGCATCGAGAATGAACAAGTGCTGGTGGAGCGCAGCGTACCAGCGCAAATCGAGGGTGTACCCGGCTGGTTCGTCAGTCTGGTGAACCTGCGCCCACAAGGTGGCGATGCACTGGTCACGCGTGGCTGGGACCAGGCAGCCCGGGTCGAAGTGCTGAGCAACCCGCAGTTCGCCCTGGCCAAACTCTGGGACAGCTCCCTCGGCAGCCTGATCTGGCTGCTGATTTGCGGATTACTCAGCGCCGTGTTCGGAGGCTGGCTATTACGCCGGCAATTGCGCCCGCTCGACAACATGGTCAAACAGGCTGAAGCCATCAGTAAACGCGAGTTCCGCAGCTTGCCAAAATTGCCGCGCACGCCGGAGCTCAAACGCGTGGTGCTGGCCATGAACCAGATGGTCGAAAAACTCAAAGCGCTGTTCGCCGAAGAGGCCGCGCGCAGCGAAAAACTGCGCTCCGAATCCTATCAGGACAACCTTACGGGCCTGGCCAACCGGCGCTTGCTGGATGAACAACTGGCCGACCAATTACTGGATTCCGAGCAAAGCCGCGACGGTCATTTGCTGATGCTGCGGATCAACGACCTGATCGGCCTCAATCAACGCCTGGGTGGCCAGCGCACCGATGCCCTGATCAGCGCCGTCGGCGAGTTGCTCAAGCGCCTGACGCAACCTGCAGAACGTCGTACCTGGCTCGCGGCGCGCAATCGCGGTGGCGAATTCAGCTTGCTGACGCCGGGTCTGGACAGTAGGGGAGCCGCGCGCCTGGCCTCCGAAATCAGCGCCACCCTGGAAAACCTGCGCCTGACCGGCGCCAGCGACTGCATGCCCGTGGCGCATCTGGGCATCGTCGCCTACCACCCGGGCGAACCGGCAAATGATGTGCTGCTGCGCCTCGACCAAGCGCTGACCCAGGCCCGGCAACATCCCGAGCGGCCATGGATATACCAGGCCCAGGTCGATACTGCGCCGAATCATTCTCAGCATGATTGGCGCAACTGGATCGACGATGCGCTGACCGAGGGCAAGATGCAGTTGTATTTCCAACCGGTGGTGCAATGCGCCGACACCAGTCAGGTGCTGCACCACAAAGTCCTCGCGCGCTTGCTCGACCCGCAAGGCGAGGCCGTTGCCGCCGGGCATTTCCTGCCGTGGATCGAACGCCTCGGCTGGTCGGCGCGGTTCGATCTGGCGATGCTCGAAACCACCCTCGAATACCTCGCCGCCAACCGCTGGCCGCTCGCACTGAGCCTGTCCGGCAGCACCCTGCGCGACCAGACCCAGCTGAAACTGATCTGCGACATACTCGAATCATTGCCGGAACTGGCGCCTCTGCTGACCCTGGAAATCGACGAACGCCAACTGCCGCCCCCCGAAGAACTGCAACGCCTGAGCCACAGCCTGCTCAACACCGGTTACCGCATCGGTTTGCAGCATTTCGGCGGCAGCTTCAGCCAGATCGGCAACCTGACGCAGCTGGGGTTGGCGTACTTGAAAATCGATGGCGCGTACATTCGGGGTATCGATCAGCAGAGTGACAAGCGGTTGTTTATCGATGCGATATACCGGGCGACCAACAGCATTGATCTGCCGTTGATTGCGGAAATGGTTGAGACCAAAGGGGAGCTGGAGGTGATCCGGGAGTTGGGGCTATTTGGGGTGATGGGGCGGTTGATCGGGCCACCGGAGCCGATGTGAGCGGTATGACCACTCGTCTAAAACCTGTGCGCACCTGTCAGATCTGACAGTAGGCAAACACTCACGCCGATTATCTAATCCTTCCGTATCGGTGCCGCCCAATCGGGAAGCCGGGCGCCTCTAAGGAAGGTACGCATTCATGAACAGCCCCCTGACAAACGCTGACCTCGCCTCCAATGGACAAGTCGTTGTATTCCCGCCCGATCGCGGCATCGGCGTGCTGGCCGTAGACCCGCCCTACCCGCCGGGCTACAAACCGCAGAGCGACGGTGCGTTGGGGATCAACATCAACATGGTGCACGGCGACCGAGACGGTTTGCTGGTTTACATCCTGGCCTATCTGAACATGGCCATCGGCGACTACATCAAGGTTTACATCGAAACAAAAAACGCGTCCGTCGCTGAATTTTCCGTCACCGAAGCCCACTTCGATGCCGAAGGCAACGCGAAAAACATTCCTTTCTATATTTCCGCCAAAGACATGGAAGCCAGGTTTGCGCCGCTGCTATCGCCCTCGATTACTACCTCAAACCGTCCGCCCCCAAGCCCCCACGCAAGCCGAGCACGATTTACACCGTTGCCCCGGACATCGACATCGAAGAGCTGCGGCCAATGCCTGCGAGTCGTTCGCCTCGGCCAAGGTGATCGCCAGTGACTGTGCGGGGTTTCTGGAGGGGCCGCAGCGCAATACGATACTGGGCGTCGCGCAGCTCATCATGTTCGGCGAGCTGGCGGTGAGTCGGGCGCTGGACAGTCTGGAACTGAAGGCTGACCCGGCCCTGTAACCTGAGGTCAAACGCTGCCCCCTGTGGCGAGGGAGCTTGCTCCCGCTCGGCTGCGCAGCAGTCGTAAACCCTGTACATGCGGTCTACCTGATGCAATTGGGTCGAATGGTTTTGGGGCCGCTTCGCAGCCCAGCGGGAGCAAGCTCCCTCGCCACAAAAGCCCTTCAGGCTGCAAGTTTTATGGTGGTCTTTCGGGCCTCTTCGCAAGCAAACTCGTTCCCACAGTCGCTCCGGGTTGTTCGCCTGTTTTGTGTTCACTGAAGATCGAATGTGTGAGAGCGAGCCTGCTCGCGAAAACGATCTCACCGGCAAAAAAAACCGCCATTCCTTCAACAGGGATGGCAGGTTTTGTCGTTTCGGCTCACGCATGCCGTTGATGATGGTCGCTGTATCGTGGCCCCCCACAACCACCCGCCCGTAAACGGTTGGTCAGGCAGCCGATGCCGATGTGACTGATATGACCGTTCGTCTTAAATCCACATATACCTGTCAGATCTGATAGTAGCCAATCTGTTTTCCCTGCGGTGTGATGAGTACTCGTCCCGAGTGGACTTGAAACTTGTCGCCTCCCCCGGAGAATTTGATGGATATCCAGTCCGCCGAGCTAACGAAGCTGTTTACGCTGTTTCCCATAATCATCCCGGGCTGGGTATCCCCGATAAGACCCGCCGGCATCGCTGACGGCGGTATTCCCAAAGCCCTTTATGACGGCCAGGCCCAAGGCCTTGAATGCCTGGTTGATTACTGGGAGGAGTTGCAGCTGCGCTCCTGGATCATGGCGGTCGATGATCGCGTGGATTTGTATTGCAACGGCAATCTCGTCCCAGGAGCAGGCCAGACCGTCAAACCCGGAGAGGAACAACTGCGCCAGCGTCTTTACCTGCCGCACGGGTACCTGATCTAGGGCGTCAATCGGTTGCATTACGTGGTCACCCGTGTCAGCGGGAACAGTGAACCCTCTCGGGATCTGCTGGTGCTGTACCACCTGCGGTCTGCGGACAACCTGAATCTGGTGATCCCGGCCGACGTGCTCAAGGACGGCGTCAGCGCCGCACGGGCAGCGCAAGGGGTGGAGTTCGGGTTCACCTATGCCAATCGGCGCAACTATGACCGCATCGAATTTCTGTTGGGCGACACCCAGGACCGGTTCGACGTCCCCGACGGCACGGCGCCGATCACCCATACACTGTTCACCGACATGTTCCAGAAGGCGGGCGACAACCCGAGTACTGTGGCCGAGTTCTATGTCGTCGACCAGTTGGGCAACCGGGTCAAATCCCCGGAGAAGCGCCTGGACATACATCTCGGCCGTCTCGATCTGAACCCACCAACTTTGGTAGCCCCGGCGAAGAGCCCCATTGATGTGTTGACTCACTCAAATGGAGCAACGGTTCGAATTGAATTCCTGACAGCGGGGTTGAATGATCGAGCGCGTCTAATGATCAAGAATCCGATCGCAGGCGACAAAACGTTTCCTGCGCAGCTATTCAATCAAAACAAAAGGGCAAACTTCAAATTAACTTTCGAGCTTCTATTGGAGTGGATGGGGCGCGATGTCGAATTGTATTGGGAGTTGATTCGCGATGGGAAGCCGGTAGGGACATCGTCGCCGTTGGCACTGACGATTGAACGGATCGTCGACGGTGATGTTCGATTGGGAGCTCCCATCATCGATCAGGCTGATAGTGCACGGGCCTTGGATATCAATGAATTCGACGGTGATGCCACCATCACTAAAACTCCATGGCCGCTTCAGGGTGGAAATTATCTTATTGACATAACGGTCATCGGAACCGGAAACAATGGAACCCCCCTTGTTATTCCCGTAGTGACAGGAGGTTCCTTGACACCTGAGGAAGAGACAAATGGATTCACCAGAACACTGTCACGTGCGCAACTGTTACTGCTGCTGGATGGTTCAACCCTCCATGTAGAAGTCAAAGCCAACTTCAAGGGGCAAAAGCCCATAACGATTATCTTCCCGCGTTCTTTAATCTATACAGTCAAGAACATCCAGCCTATTTTGTCGGAAAATTTCGATAGCCACTACTCACGCTTTATATCACTTGGCCAGACCATATCACTGCCTAGCATGACCATTCGCTTTCTCGGAGGAAATGGCATTATGGGTATAAACTCAATAAACACCATTCTCACCGGCCCTTACCCTCCCGTGCATAACCAAAGCGCTGCACAAGTTCTAGAGATGCATACAAACGCCAGTGGCACGAGCCAATACATGCAACTCGAGTTCAACTGGGGCTACTCCTCTGTCGAGTTTTACTACAGATTCGTCCAAAGCAACGGAATACTGGTTAATTTCTTAAGAAAAGACAAAACAAGACTATCTTATCAGTACCTTGCCAATAGTCCCGGCCCCCACCGTGTATTCTTCTCTACTTCAGACAATGACATTTGGTATGTAGAGATCATTACAAGCGTCTGGGATTTAATTACCTTTGATCACTTCACCATGGGTCGCAAATAAATATCCGAAACTCGCGACCACTGGTGCGAACAATATAAACAGAGGACGAAAAATGAGGGACTCGGAGAAAAGGCACGCCATTATTTATCAGCCCTGCCTCTCCTAAGCCTGAATGAGAAATAAACAACGATGTTTAAAAGACATCTCCAGACACTCACTCAGGCTACACATCCTTGCGTCGTTGCCTACGACTGCGCCAGAATCCGCCGGCTTGTGCGCCTAAGGGTCGGGTTCTATTGTTTCCCGGTCGCTGACGAATCAGCGATCGGGTTTAGCGACCCGAACCTTTGTAGGCGCAACAGCGCTCCAAACTCTCTTGCAGATTGTCTATATCTGCGATTGATGTCATGGCGGCTGTGCGCGGGAGACCTTCGGGTCTGCCGGGCGCCTACACCCGGTTCGCTAACCTGCGTGCAGCCGCCACCCTTACCTGTTTAGCGACAGGTCTTGGTGGCTCCATTTCCTGTAGGAGTTTCACCATGTTCAAAATCACACCCAACCCACCCGAAACCGACGACGTTTCCCCTTACGAAACCCCGGACTCCAAAAAACTCAACGAAGCCGCCGAGCGCGCCCTCGATTACTACCTCAAACCGTCCGCCCCCAAGCCCCCACGCAAGCCGAGCACGATTTACACCGTTGCCCCGGACATCGACATCGAAGAGCTACTGGCCAATGCCTGCGAGTCCTTTGCCTCGGCCAAGGTGATCGCCAGTGACTGTGCCGGTTTTCTGGAGGGGCCGCAGCGCAATACGATATTGGGCGTCGCGCAGCTCATCATGTTTGGTGAACTGGCGGTGAGTCGGGCGCTGGACAGTCTGGAACTGAAGGCTGACCCGGCCCTATGACCTGATCCCTGTGGCGAGGGGGCTTGCCCCCGTTGGGCTGCGAAGCGGCCCCCAAAACCTGCAATCACTGTCTGTCTGGCAAACTGCATGTACAGGTTTTACGACTGCTGCGCAGCCGAACGGGGGCAAGCCCCCTCGCCACATGAGGTGTATCCGGGCACAGGGCCGGTAGATAAATCCTCAACCAACAAAAAACCCGCCATCCCCTTTCACCGGGAATGGCGGGTTTTGTCGTTTCAGATCACACGGTATCCACCTTCAACGAATGGTCGTTCAACATGCCGTTGATAATGGTCGCGGTATCGTGACCGCCGGCAATCACACCATTCGCTCCGGGGGTGACGCCGTAGTGACTGGCCAGGTTCACACCGGCCAGGTCGATGGTCTGGCTCGGCGTGGCGCCGGCCATGGCGCTGATGTCGATGCTGGTGACCAGGGTCGCGCCGCTGCCGGTGACTTTGAAGTGCAGGTAGTCATCCAGCGATGCCGCGGTGCCGTTCTCGCCTTGCAGCAGTTGCGACAGGTCGAGTTTGTCGGTGCCCGGGGTGAAGTCGGTGATGACGTCGTGGCCGCTGTTGCCTTTAAGCCACTGGAAGGTGTCGGCGCCGCTGCCGCCGGTGAGGGTGTTGTCGCCCAGGCCGCCGATCAGGAAGTCGTCGCCGCCCCCGCCGTTGAGCACATCGTTACCCAGACCGCCATTGATGATGTTGCCGTTGTTGTCGCCCGTGAGGCTGTCGTTGAAGTTCGAGCCCGTGAGGTTTTCGATGCCGGTCAGGGTGTCGGTGCCTGCGCCAACGGTGTTTTGCGCGGTGAGCAGGCTGAGGTCGACAGTGACGCCGGCGGTGGCATGGGCGTAGCTCGCGGTGTCGTTGCCGGTGCCGCCGTCGAGCCAATCGTTGCCCGGCCCGCTGAACAGCAGATCGTTGCCGGCGCCGCCATGCATCTCGTTATTGCCTGAACCTGCGGTGAGCACGTCGTTGCCGTCACCCGCATTGATAATGTTGTTGCCGGTGCCCGCGATCAACACGTCATCGCCCGAGGTGCCGGTCAGTGTATGGCCGGCCTGATAGGTGATGTCGACTGCCGCGCTGTCGCTGCCGCCGTGGTTGTCGCTGGCGGTGTAGGTGCCGTGGAAGTCTGTCGTGGAGTCCTGGGCTCCGGCGTAGTTGACGGTCATGGTCAGTTGATAGTTTTCCGCCCCCTTCCCGCTGTTGCCAGGTCCCCCGTCGTCGATGTTGGTGATGTGGATCTGGTACGTGCCGTCCGCCGTGGCGGTGATGGTCTGGCCATCGGCGAGAGCCATGTAAGCGCCGCCATTGACCGAGTACTCCATGGTGATGTGGCCGGCCGCCAGGTTGTGGTCCAGGTTGAGGGTCTCGCCCTGTTTGAGGTTGACGGTGATGCGGTCCTCATCGTTGGTATTGTTGGTGCTGACCGCCCCCAAGGCCCCGCTGACCACCAGCATGGCGGTCATGGCGGCAGCGTTGGCGACGAATGCACTGCGGGCGATAGTCACGGCCTGGACGTTATTGCCGGTGAAACTGAAGCTCGAGTTGGTGCCGGTAAAGTCCGCCCCCTTGGCCGTCCAACCCGTGTTGAAGGTAGTCGGCGATGCCGTGAGCGCATCACCGTTGGGGTCGGTGTCGTTGGCCAATAGCAGCTCGCCCGGCACCACGATACTGCCCGACAGCACGTTGGTGATGATGTGATCATTGACCGCCACCGGCGGCGAATTCGGAATCACGTTGACCGTCAGGGTCGAACTGGTGAGGTCGCCGTCGTTGTCGCTGGCGGTGAAGCCGATGTTTTCGGTGATCTGCACGGCCGTGGTTTTCTGCGAGGTGTAGGTGTACTCGCCGGTGTCGAGGTTCACCAGCAGCGTGCCGCTGTTGTTGGTGGCGATGCTCAGGGTGTTGTCGACGGTGTTGAAGGTGCCGTGGTTGGCGCCGCCGCTGAAGTTCAGCGAACCCTGATTGCTGTTGGCTTTCGGGTCGTAGGTATAGGTGGTGCCGTCGACCGTGAGGGTTTTGATGAAACCGCCATCGGCGCCGAACGTACCGCCCTCGCCCAGCAACGAACCGGTGACCGGCGCACCTTGCACGGTGCCCGAAAGTACCGAGTTGAGTTGATTGAGGTCGGTCACCACCACAGCGTTGGTGTCGGTGTGCGTGCTGCCGTCATAGGCCACGGGATCAAGGCTGGCGTTATTGACGCCGCTGCCCAGGCCGATGGCGTAGTTCTTGATGCCATTGGCGTCGAGGAAGGCTTTGAGCGCGATCTCGTCCGCGGTGCCGATGTCGCCTTCGTTGGGTTTGCCATCGGAGAAGAAGTAGCCGACGTTCTGCGCCCCGATGAGTTTGCCCGAGGTGTCGAACGCGCTCTCCATGGTTGCCACGGCCGCGTCGTAGTTGGTGCCGCCACCTGCCGTCAGCGTAGCGATGATCGACTTGGCCGTCGCCACATCGACCCAGATCGACGTCTGGTCGGTGGCGCTGCTGCTGAAGGTGACGATCTGTACCTTCACGTCACCCAGATTGTCGTACTTGTCGAGCAGCGCGCTGATCGCCTGCTTGGCCAGGTCCAGCCGCGACAGGCCCGATACGCCGGAGGGGTCGTCCATGCTCCCGGATACATCGATCACCAGCATCAGGTTGGAGTCGATCTGCACGGCCGGCACCGAACGGTCCGAGGCGACGGCGTGAGGCACGTCATCGACGATGCTGACCACAAGGGTGCCGGTGGTACTGTTGCCCAGCGCATCGGTGGCTTTGTAGGTGAAGCTTTCGTTCAGGGTGTTCGCGCCGTCGTTGGCGTTGGGCGAAGTTTTCGGCGCCGAGGTCAAGGTGTACGTGTAGGAACCGTCGGGATTGAGCAGGATCTGCCCGTAGGTGCCGGTGGCGCTGCCGACCAGGGTGTAGGTGATCGCGCCGGTGGCGCCAGAGACCGAGCCTGCCAACGTACCTGAGCCGGTTTCACCGGTGTTGCCGGGCTCGCTGCCGGTGACGCTGCCCGCCGCCAGGTCCTGGCCGTCCTTGGTCAGATCCAACGCTTTTTCGTAGACGGTCACATCGGTATCGGTGGCGGCTACGAGGCAGTTGTTGGAGACGTCAACAGTGATCGTGGCGGTGCTTTCATCGCCGTCGGCATCGCGCACGGTGTAGGTGAAGGTGTCCGTGGCGCCCGCTTCGCCGACCGAATTCGGGTTGCTGTGGTACACCGCATTGCCGCTGGCATCCAGGGTCAGGTAGCCGTAAGCGCCGTTGATTTGCGTGTTCAAGCCGCCGATGGCCGAAGTCGAGGTGTCGCTGCCGGCACGCACGCCGACCACTGCCCCACCCAAGGCCGGGCCATCAGCGCCGAGCACATCGTTGTCCAGCACATTGCCGCTGACCGTGCCGCCCTCCACCACCGAAACCGAATCGCAATGGGCCGTCGGCACGTCATCGACGATGTTGATCACGATGGTACTGGTGACGCTGTTGCCCAGAGAATCGGTGGCCTGATAGGTGAAACTTTCGCTCAGGGTATTCGCGCCGTCGTTGCCATGCGGCGTGGTCGTGGGCGCAGAAATCAGGGTGTAAGTGTAGGAACCGTCCGGGTTGAGCAGGATTTGCCCATAGGTGCCGGTGGCGCTGCCGACCAGGGCGTAAGTAATTGCACCCGTGGCGCCAGTGATTGAACCGACTAATGTGCCGGAGGCGGTTTCACCGGTGTTGTCAGGCTCGCTGCCGATGACGGTGCCCGCCGCCAGGTCCTGGCCGTCCTTGGTCAGATCCAACGCCTTTTCGTAAACGGTCACGTCGTTATCGGGGGCCACCACGAGGGAACAGTTGGAGATGTCGATGGTGATGGTCGTGGTGCTTTCATCGCCGTCGCCATCGCGCACGGTGTAGGTGAACACGTCCGTGGCGCCCGGTTCACCGACCGAGTTCGGATTGCTGTGGTACACGGCGTTGCCGTTGGCATCCAGGGTGAGATAGCCGTAAGTGCCGGTAATGTGCGTGTTCAAGCCACCGATAGCCGAAGTCGAGGTATCGCCGCCGGCGCGCACGCCAACCACCGCGCCACCCAAGGCCGGGCCGTCAGCACCGAGCACATCATTGCCCAACACATTGCCACTAACCGTGCCGCCTTCCGCCACTGAGACGACATCGGCATGAGCGGTTGGCACGTCATCGACGATGTTGATCACGATGCTGCCGGTGACGCTGGTGCCCAGAGAATCGGTGGCCTGATAGGTGAAGCTTTCGCTCAGGGTGTTCGCACCGTCGTTGGCGTGAGGGGTGGTCGTGGGGGGCGAGGTCAGGGTGTAGGTGTAGCTGCCGTCCGGGTTGAGCAGGATTTGCCCGTAGGTTCCGTTGGCGCTGCCGACCAGGCTGTACGTGATGGTGTCGCTGGTGCCGGTGACTGAACCCACCAGCGTGCCGGAGGCGGTTTCGCCGGTGCTGCCAGGCTCGCTGCCGATGACCGTGCCCGCTGCCAGGTCCTGCCCGTCCTTGGTCAGGTCCAGCGCTTTTTCATTAACCGTCACGTCGGTGTCAGTGGCAGCTACGAGGGTGCAGTTGGCCACGTCAATGGTAATGGTGGTGGTGCTTTCATCGCCGTCGGCATCGCGCACGGTGTAAGTGAACACATCGGTCGCGCCAGGGCCGTTCACGGCATTTGGATTGCTGTGATAGACCGCATCGCCGTTGGCATCCAGGGTCAGGTAGCCATAGGTGCCGTTGATTTGACTGTTCAAGCCACCGATGGCTGAAGTCGAGGTGTCGCTGCCGGCGCGTACGCCGACCACCGCGCCACCGAGTGCCGGCCCGTCGGCGCCGCCGATATCGTTGCCCAGCACGTTGCCCGAGACCGTCGCGCCTTCGGCCACTGAGGCGTGATCCGGGTTGGCGGTGGGCAAGTCATCGACGATGTTGACGTTGATCTGGCCCAACGCCGTGCTGCCGTCGACGTCAGTGGCGACGACATTGAGGTTCTCGGTGATGCCGTTGGCGCCGTTGGCGTTCGGGTGGGTTTCGTTATCCACCAGGGTATAGCTGTAGCTGACCACGCCAGTCGCACTGTCGTAACCGGTGACGGTCAGCGTGCTGCCAAGCGGAGTGACGATCGACTGCGGGAAGCCTGCGGCCACGCCACCGGTGACCACCGCGATGCCGCCCACCGTCAGGGTTTGCAAACCGTCGAGCGCGGTGACGGTGAAGGTGCCGCTCTGGGTCAGCGCCGGTGTGTTGGGGCTGCTGCCGTCGCTGAGGTTTTTTTCGTAGACGGTCAGTTCGCCGCCGTTGACGTTCAGGCCATCGAGCGTCACCAGGTCGTCGTTGTTATGGATGTTCAGCACCAGCGTCGCGGTGCTGGTATCGCCATCGGAATCGGTAAGGGTGTAGACGAAGTTTTCGGTGCCGTTGCCACCGCCGTGCAGGGCTTTGAAATCGGCGTCGCTGGTGTTAAGGGTGTAGGTGTACGTGCCGTTGGCATTGAGTACCAAGGTACCGAACGTCCCGGTGAAAGTACCGCCGACGATCGGCCCGCTGTCGGGGCCGGTGGCAATGCGGTCGGCGCCCTGGACGTCGTTGGGCAGCACGCTGCCGGTCAGGGTCAGCAGGGTTTCCGATGCAGTATTGGCGTTGCTGTCGTCCACGGCATGAGGCAGGTCATCGACGATGTTCACATCAAGACTGCCAGTCGCGGTGGTGCCGTTGTCGTCCACCACGGTGACCGCAAACTGCTCGGAGAGACTGTTGGCGCCGTTGGCATTCGGATGCATTTCGTTGTCGACGAGGGTGTAGCTGTAGCTGACCACGCCGGTCGCGCTGTCGTAGCCGCTAATGGTCAGCGTACTGCCCAGCGGCGTGACGATTGATTGCGGGAAACCCGCCGATACACCGCCAACCACCACATTGATTCCGCCGACGCTGAGGGTTTGCACGCCATCCAGCGCAGTAATGGTGAATGTGCCGCTCTGGGTCAGCGCCGATGCATCAGGGCTGCTGCCGTCGCTGAGGTTTTTTTCGTAGACGGTCAGTTCGCCGCCGTTGACGTTCAGGCCATTGAGCGTCACCAGGTCGTCGTTGTTATGGATGTTCAGCACCAGCGTCGCGGTGCTGGTATCGCCATCGGAATCGGTAAGGGTGTAGACGAAGTTTTCGGTGCCGTTGCCACCGCCGTGCAGGGCTTTGAAATCGGCATCGTTGGTGTTCAGGGTGTAGGTGTACGTGCCGTTGGCGTTCAACACCAGGGTGCCGAACGTCCCGGTGAAGGTGCCGCCGATGATCGGCCCGCTGTCGGGGCCGGTGGTAATGCGGTCGGCGCCCTGGACGTCATTGGGCAGCACGCTGCCGGTCAGGGTCAGCAGGGTTTCCGACGCGGTATGGGCGTTGCTGTCGTCGATGGCCTTGGGCACATCGTCGGTGATATTGACGTCCAGCGAACCGGTGGCGGTATCGCCGTTGCTGTCGTTCGCAACCACAGTGAATTGTTCACTGAGATTGTTGGTGCCATCACCGGCGGAATGGGTTTCGTTGCCGACCAGGGTGTAGCTGTAACTGACCACGCCGGTGGCCGGGTTGTAGCCGGTGATCGTCAGGGTGTTGCCCAGTTGAGTGGTGATCGACTGCGGAAAACCGATGGGCACCCCGCCACTGATCACGCTGATCCCGCCGATGCTCAGGCTGCTCAGCCCGTCGGGCGCAGACACTGTGAACGTACTGTGCTGGGTCAGTGCCCCCGGGTTGCTGGCCGACCCGTCCGCCAGGTTGGCTTCATTGAGGGTCAGTTCACCGCCCGCCACCGACAGGCCGGTGAGGATGACCGGGTGATTCGGCACGTTCGCGGCAAACGGCGTAACGATGCCTTTATCGCCGTTGTCCGGCGCAGCGTCCCGGCGTTCCAGGGGGAATTCGGGAATACCGTTGAAGCCGGCGGTGGGGAAACCAATCGTGGGATCGACCCGCCCGCCCACTTCCTCCAACAGCACAAAACTGTGGCCACCACCCAGCGCACCACCGGGCGCGCCCGTTGCGCCCGGTCCGGCGGCGGTGGCCTCAGCGGTCTGGGTCGGGTCGGCACCGGCGGCAATGGCTTTTTGCAGTTGCTCGACATCGGTCAGTTGCGCCTGGCTCGGCGTTACCGCATCAGTGGTCTCCACATGCGGCACCTGATGCGCCAGTAACTGGGCACTCATTTGCAGGCTGCTGTCACGCCCCAGCGTCAGCTCCTGGCCATTTTGCATATGCACCGCCACCGCCCCTTCGGCCCCGGTGACCAGCTGCTCGCCGGCAAACAGCCGATCGCCCTCGATCAGTGCCCGTCGAGTGCCATCACCCGCCACTGCATACACCTGACCGATGACCTTACTGACGATACCGATGAGCGTTGCCATGTGCATTCCTCCGCTGCCAACTGCTGTCGGCATCCTGTTTGCGCGAAGAAACGTGCTCATGGTTCAAGCAGGTTGCCCGAGACCCGCGTGCCGGAAAGCGTTTACCTGAAGTAAACCGCTGCCTCCCGACACTCTCGCCAGGCGTGTCGCTCGCGAGGGGGGTGTCTTGGGATCGGGATAAAACCCTCTGCAATCAATGGCATCGGGACCCACTTCCAAAACGACCGGCCTGCAAACGCATGCGTAACGGTTCTGAATCACTCGAGTGACAAAAAAATGTCGCCTCTAAACCGTCTCGCTCTCCTCCCCTCCAGCACTTCTTCGCCCTGTGTCGAAAAGTGAATGGAACTTTCCAAAACCCTGTTGATGCTCCAGAAAGCCAATAAAACAAAGGCTTTCGCATTGAACAATGTGCTGGATTTTTCAGGCCGCATAAGTTTTTTTTGGCATAGCCCTTATGAAAAATTTTTCTTAGCTACGCTTCAGGATGTTCTTAGCTCTGTTGTTACAGGCATGAAACGGTTTCATCTAAAAATATCGTCAAAAAAATGGCGACCGCTAAGCACCATCAGGAATCAGGGAGATGCACCCATGCGCGTTTTAACCCCCCTTTGCAGTGCGATTCTGCTGGCCATGGCCTGCGCTTCTCAGGCTCAGGCGATGTCATTGACCGAGGCGATCCAGAGCACCATTGCGACCCACCCGGAACTGGCGTCTCGGGTCGATGCCCGGCTCTCGGCCGACGAGCAGATTAAAGTCGCTAAAGGGGGCTTTTATCCATCGGTGGATTTGAACGCCGCCTATGGTCGCGGCTACAGCGATAACACCACCACCCGGTCGCGAGGCAATCACAACACCGAAATCCTCACCTACACCCAGTCGGAACTGCGCCTGCGGCAAATGCTGTTTGATGGTTTCAACACCGCCAACGAGGTCGCGCGCACCAAAGGCGTGTCCAACTCGCGGGCCTATTACGCTCAAGGCACCGCCCAGGACCTGGCCCTGCGCACCATCGAGGTGTACCTCGAAGTGCTCAAGCGCCGCGAACTGGTGACCCTGGCCAAGAACAATCTGCAAGCGCACATGCGGGTCAACGATCAGATCGGCCTGCGTACCCAGCGTGGGATCGGCAGCAACGCCGACGCCGACCAGTCCACCGCTCGCCGGGCACTGGCGCAAAACAACCTCGACACCGCCGAAGTCGATCTGGCCGATGCCGAAGCGAATTTCTACAGCGTCGTGGGGCGCATGCCCGATGAACTCGAAGCGCCGCCGTCGACCCGCGGCGAACTGCCCGCCACCCTGCCCGAAGCCCAGCAGAGCATGGTGGAAAACAACCCTTACCTGAAATCCGCCCAGGCTGATGTGCAATCGGCCGAGAGCCAGTACGAAGTCGCCAAGTCGCCGTTCTACCCACGCTTCGACGCCGAAGCAGCGGTGGGCGCCAATAACAATGTGCAGGGCGATCAAGGCCACGACAACGAATGGCGAGTGGGCGTGGTGATGAACTACAACCTGTTCCGTGGCGGCAGCGACAAGGCCCGGTTGGCCTCCGATGCGCATCAGATCAACCAGGCGATGGACATCCGCAACAACGCATTGCGCCAGCTCAACGAGAACATCCACCTGGCCTGGAACGCCATGCAAAACGCCAAGAAACAAACCCCGACCGCCCGTGAATACGCCGAAACCACCACCCGAGTACGGGCGGCGTATCAGGATCAGTTCGGTCTCGGCCAACGGACTCTGCTCGACTTGCTCGACAGTGAAAACGAGCTCTACAACGCCAACCGCCGCTACACCGAAGTGCGCTACACCGAGGAGTTCTCGATGTACCGCGTGCTGGCGAACATGGGCCAGTTGTTGAGCAAGCAACGGGTGGTGCTGCCCGCCGATGCGATCGCCGCCACCGAAGTGAAAAACGAAGCGCGCTTGCCTGAACTCAAATGAAGTAACGCCGTGTAGGAGCGATCAATGTGACCAGCATGGAAACCGGCAACACGGGTGTCGATCCGCGTCTTAGTTTCGATGATCCGCTTCTGGACGGCCTGTTGATTCTCTGCAAACTCCACGGCGCGACGGTCAGTCGTGCCAGCCTGAGTGCCGGGCTGCCAATGGCACACCAACGCTTGAGCCTGGACCTGCTGCCCCGCGCAGCGGCCCGGGCCAGTTTGCAGGCGCGGGTGCTGCGCCGTGAACTGAAGGATATTTCCGCGCTCAACCTGCCGGTGATGCTGATCCTCAACCATGGCCGCTGCGCGGTCTTGCGCCGTTGGGGCGACGATGGTCAGGCGCTGATTCTGCCCAGCGAAGCCGACGGCGGAGAACAGTGGGTCAGTACGGACGAGCTGGCCGCCAACTACAGCGGCCAGGCCTTGTTCGCCCGGCCACGGCATGAACTCGAAGACTTGCGCGCGCCGCTGGTGCCGCGGGTCGAGGCGTGGTTTCGCGACACGCTGAAGCTGTCGAAATGGCTGTACAGCGATGCGATTCTGGCAAGTTTCCTGATCAACCTGCTGGGCCTGATGGTGCCGCTGTTCGTAATGCAGACCTACGACCGGGTGGTGCCGAACCAGGCCACTTCAACCTTGTGGGTGCTGTCGATCGGCCTGCTGATCGGCACCGGTTTTGAGTTGGTGCTGCGGGTGGTTCGTGCGCACTTGCTGGACACTGCCGGGAAGAAAACCGACGTGATTCTTTCAGCGACCCTGTTCGAACGCATCACCGGCATGGCGATGAAAGCGCGACCCGCAACCATCGGTGGTTTCGCCCAGAGCATTCATGACTTCCAGGGCCTGCGGGAGTTTCTCACCGCCGTCACGCTGACCAGCCTGATCGACATGCCCTTCGCTGTGCTGATGCTGGTGGTGATCGGCCTGCTCGGCGGCTGGCTGGTGGTGATTCCACTGCTGGCCTTCCCCATCACGATCCTCTTCGCCATGGTGATTCAGGCGCGCCTGCGCGACACCGTGCAGAAGAGTCTGAGCCTCGGTGCCGAACGCCAGGCCCTGCTGATCGAAACCCTCGGCGGCCTGGAAACCCTCAAGGCCTGCAGCGCTGAAAGCGAGCGCCAGCACAAATGGGAAAGCACCCACGGCGCCCTCACCCGCCTCGACAGCCATGCGCGCAACCTCTCCGCGCTGGCCACCAACGGCACGCTGTTCATTCAGCAGTTCTCCGGCATGGCGACCATCGTCGCCGGGGTCTATAGCATCATCGCCGGCAACCTCAGCGTAGGTGCGCTGGTGGCAAGCTACATGCTCGGCAGCCGCGTGCTCGCGCCGCTGGGGCAGATCGCCGGGCTGATCACCCGTTACCAGCAAGCGCAACTGACCATGAAAAGCACCGATTCGCTGATGTCGTTGCCGCAAGAGCGCGACGCCAGGCAGCGGCCGCTGGAGCGCACGCAACTGCAAGGCGCCCTGGACGTCTGCGGCGTAACGTTCCACTACAACGGCCAGAACGCGCCGGCCCTGGCCAACGTCAGCTTCAGCATGAAACCGGGCGAGCGGATCGGCATCATCGGCCGTAGCGGCTCGGGCAAAAGCACCTTGGCGCGGCTGGTGATGGGTTTCTACGCGCCGGAAGAAGGCCAGTTGCTGCTCGATGGCCTGGACCTGCGGCAACTGGACGTCGCCGACCTGCGTCAACAGATCGGCTATGTCGCCCACGACCTGCCCTTGTTGGCCGGCAGCCTGCGCGACAACCTGACCCTCGGCGCCCGTTATGTCAGCGATGCCCGGATGCTTGAAGTCGCTGAGCTGACCGGCGTGACTGAACTGGCGCGTCAGCATCCACAAGGGTTTGATCGGCCGGTGGGCGAGCGCGGTCAGTTGCTGTCGGGTGGGCAACGGCAAGCGGTGTTGCTGGCGCGGGCCTTGTTGCTCGATCCGCCAATCATGCTGCTCGACGAACCCACCAGCGCCATGGACAACAGCAGCGAAGACCTTCTGCGGCAGAAACTCCACGGCTGGGTCCAGGGCAAAACCGTGCTGCTGGTGACCCACCGCTCCTCGATGCTCAGCCTGGTGGATCGGCTGGTGGTGCTGGACAACGGGCGGATCGTCGCCGACGGCCCGAAAGAAGCGGTGATCGATGCATTGCGCAAGGGCCGTGTCGGCTCTGCGACGGTTTAGGAGCGCCCCATGGCCCGTTCATCATCCGACACAGCGCAAGACCGAAGCTACTTCGGCAGTTTCAGCAAAAGTGCCGAGAGCGAGTTCATGCCGGAAACCGCCGGCGCCTCGTTGCAGGATTCACCGCGCTGGTCGCGGATCACCGTGTGGCTGGCGGCGGCGCTGCTGATCAGCGCGCTGGTCTGGGCCAAATTCGCCGTGTTGCAGGAAGTCACCATGGGCGAAGGCAAGGCGATTCCGTCGAGCAAGATACAGGTGATCCAGAACCTGGAAGGCGGCATCGTCACCGAGATTTTCGTTCGCGAAGGGCAAATGGTGAACAAGGGCGACACCTTGCTGCGCCTGGATGACACGCGATTCCTGTCGAACAAGGGTGAAAGCGAAGCGGACCGCTATGCCTTGATCGCGCAGGTCGAACGATTGTCCGCCGAAGCGGAAGGCCGGCCATTCACACTGTCGCAGGAAGTGATCGCCAAGGCGCCGCAAGTGGCCGAGGACGAACGCTCGCTGTATGAACAACGCCAGCGCCGACTGGCCAGCGAACAGCGCACGCTGACTGAACAACTTCGGCAAAAAACCCAGGAACTGGCGGAATTCCGTTCCAAACAGGGGCAGTTCAGCTCCAGCCTGGCGCTGCTGCAACAAGAGATGAACATGTCGGCGCCGCTGGTGGGCACCGGGGCGGTGTCACCGGTGGAAATCCTGCGGCTCAAACGCAGCGCGGTGGAAATCCGCGGCTCGTTGAACGCCACGACCCTGGCGATTCCCCGGGCGGAATCGGCGATCAATGAGATCAAAAGCAAGATCGACGAGTCCGAACAATCCTTCCGCTCGGACGCGGCGAAAGAGCTGAACGAGAAACGCACCGACCTGTCGAAAATCACCGCCACGAGCATTGCCATCGACGACCGGGTAACGCGCACCACCGTGGTGTCGCCGGTTCACGGCATCATCAAAGTGCTGAAGGTTAATACCATCGGCGGCGTGGTCCAGCCGGGCAGCGACATGGTGGAAATCGTGCCCGTGGAGGACAACCTGCTGATCGAGGCCAAGGTCCGCCCTCAAGACGTGGCGTTCCTGCACCCGGGCCAGAAAGCCATGGTCAAGTTCAGCGCTTATGACTACACGATTTATGGCGGGTTGAGTGCCAGGCTTGAGTTGATCGGGGCGGACACCATCACCGATGACAAGGGCAACAGCTTTTATCTGATTCAGGTCAGGACCGACAAGAATCACTTGGGCGGGGATGTGAAACCGCTGCTGATCATTCCGGGGATGGTGGCGACGGTGGACATTATTACCGGGGAGAAAAGCGTGCTGGATTACCTGCTTAAACCGGTGTTGAAGGCACGGACCGAGGCGATGCGCGAACGCTAAGTCTCACGCTGTCCCTGTGGCGAGGGAGCTTGCTCCCGCTGGAGTGCGAAGCGCTCCCAAAACCTGTCAGCATGATTTCCCTGACACACAGGCTGAATGGTTTTGGGGCTGCTGCGCAGCCCAGCGGGAGCAAGCTCCCTCGCCACAAGTCATCACCGGCCGTGATTCTTCTGATAGGTCTCCTCCCCCATCGCCGCAATCTGCCCCTCGATCAGCGCCTCGAACGGCTTTAATAACGGCTCGAAACTGCTCGGTGCTTCGAGGGTCTGCAACGCCTGCACAATCGCCTCCACCGTCGACAACGCCCCAGGCCCAGGTGCCTTGCGCAAGCGATAACGCGACACCCCGCCCTCGGCCAATGTCACTCTCGGCAACGCCGCCAGCAATGGATTGAGGTGCAGCATCTTGCGCGCCTTGCGCCAGGTACCGTCCGGAACCACCAGCAGTAGCGGCTTATCACTCGCGGTGTACGCCTGCATCGGCTGCGCATCTTCACCGGGAAACAACAGCCGCGCCTGATAGCCCGGTTGATTCAACAACGCCGGCAAATCCTCGAACACCTCGCCCACGATCAACTCGGCATTCTTGAGTCCCAACGCAGCCAATCGTGCGGTATTCAATGCATGGTTCACTTCACTCGGATGCTGCAACAGCAACACCCGCGTGCGGCTATCCAGGCTTGGGATCAGTGGGCACAGACAATGGGTTTGCGGGCGCAGGCAGCGCGGGCACTGGATTCTGGACATTTTCTTAAGCCTGATTGAGCTGTGCTTTGAGCAAATCACGGAAGGTCTGGATCAGCGGCTCGCGGCTACGGCCACGGCGCACGATCATCGAGAATGGCGCCTGATAACCGAACGTCGCCGGCAGCAGTACGCGCAAATCCCCCTTGTCGGCCCAGGCCTGGGCGTAGTGCTCCGGCAGGTAACCGATGTAGGCGCCGGACAGCACCAGAATCAATTGGGCCTCCATACTTTCCACGGTCGCCGCGCTGTGCTTGAAACCATGACGCGCCAGTTCGGCCTGGCTCCAATAGCCGCGACCGACCATGCGTTGCTGGGTGATGACCTGTTCGGGGATGCGCCGCTCGTTGAACAGCGGATGACGGCTGCTGCAATACAGCCAGTGTTGCTCGCGGTAGAGCGGCATGTAGACCAGACCGCTCATGCGCGTGGAAAAGGCACCAATGGCCAGGTCGAGGCGGTTGTCCTGCACGCCGAGTTGCAGTTCGTATGGGCTCATGACCGAGAGATGCAAGTGCACCGCCGGGTGTTCCTGGCTGTAGGCGCCGATGGCTTCGGCGAATGGCAAGGCCTTGTCGCTGACGGTGGAATCGATCACCCCCAGGTTCAACGTGCCGCGCAATTCGCCTTTGAGGGCGGCGGCGTATTGTTCGAAACCTTCGAGTTCGGCCAACAGACGCAGGGTTTCCTGATGGAACAGCTCGCCCTTGCTGGTCAGGCTGAAACCGCCGCGACCACGATGGCACAGCACCAGGCCGAGGGCCGCTTCGAGCTGGCTCATGTAGGTGCTGATGGCCGACGTCGAGAGATTGAGCTCGTGCTGGGCGTTGGCGAACCCCTGATGGCGGACCACGCTGACGAAGATGCGCAATAGTTTCAGGTCGGGTAAAGCGTTGGCCATGGGGGGGCTCCATTGCAAGGTAGTGCATGTTGCTTTTGTGGCGAGGGAGCTTGCTCCCGCTCGGCTGCGAAGCAGTCGTAAACCCGACTCATGCGGTCTGCCCGATGCAACCGGGCTTAATGGTTTTGGGGCCGCTTCGCAGCCCAGCGGGAGCAAGCTCCCTCGCCACAAGGATTCGGTGCATGGTGGGGAGTCTATCTTCCCGCCCGCCATTAGTTTAGAAAAATCTGAACTAAGTATTTGCCCGTAGCGATTCTTCCCGGCCACTGCATTTCGCAGAATCGGCCCACAGCGGTGCCCGTCTCTCCCCGAGCGGCTTACCTGCATAAATAAAACAACGACGATGAGGCCTTACCCGTGGACAAGATTCTTCACCAACCACTGGGCGGCAATGAAATGCCGCGCTTCGGCGGCATCGCCACCATGCTGCGACTCCCCCATTTGCCATCCGCTGCCGGCCTGGACGCTGCCTTTATCGGCATCCCGCTGGACATCGGCACGTCCCTGCGCCCCGGCACCCGCTTCGGGCCGCGTGAAATCCGCGCTGAATCGGTGATGATCCGTCCGTACAACATGGCCACCGGCGCTGCGCCGTTCGACTCGCTGTCGGTTGCCGATATCGGTGACGTGGCGATCAACACCTTCAACCTGCTGGACGCCGTGCGGATCATCGAAGAGGCCTACGACAATATCCTCGAACACGATGTGATCCCCTTGACGCTGGGCGGCGACCACACCATCACCCTGCCGATCCTGCGTGCCATCCATAAAAAGCACGGCAAGGTCGGCCTGGTGCACATCGACGCTCACGCCGATGTGAACGATCACATGTTCGGCGAGAAAATCGCCCACGGCACCACCTTCCGTCGCGCGGTAGAAGAAGGTCTTCTGGATTGCGACCGCGTAGTGCAAATTGGCCTGCGGGCTCAGGGCTACACCGCTGATGACTTCAACTGGAGCCGCAATCAGGGTTTCCGTGTGGTTCAGGCTGAAGAATGCTGGCACAAATCCCTGGCGCCGCTGATGGCCGAAGTTCGCGAGAAAGTCGGCGACGGTCCGGTGTACCTGAGTTTCGATATCGACGGCATCGATCCGGCCTGGGCTCCTGGCACCGGCACCCCGGAAATCGGCGGTCTGACGACCATTCAGGCGATTGAAATCGTGCGCGGTTGCCAAGGCCTCGACCTGGTCGGCTGCGATTTGGTAGAAGTCTCGCCAGCGTACGACACCACCGGCAACACCTCGCTGCTGGGCGCCAACCTGTTGTACGAAATGCTCTGCGTACTGCCAGGCGTGGTCCATCGCTGAGGATCGGTCATGAACGAACGTGATCAGGTACTCAATGCCGCCGCCGAACTGGTGTCGGCCTTTGCCCGAAACGATCGCGAAGCCTACTTCGGCGCATTCAGCATCGACGCCAGCTTCGTGTTCTACACCCTCGAACAGCCCCTGCTGTCGCGCGATGCCTACCAGGTGTTGTGGGACAGCTGGCGTGCCGAGGACGGCTTCGAAGTGCTGTCGTGCACCTCGAGCAACGCCTTCGTCAGCCTGCAGGGTGACGTGGCGATTTTCATCCATGACGTGGCCACCGAGCTGCGCATGCAAGGGGAGCAACACTTCAGCCAGGAACGCGAGACGATTGTTTTCAAGAAACAGGCGTCTGGCCAAGAACAACAAGGCCTATGGCTGGCCTGCCACGAACATTTGTCCGCAATGCCGGAAGGGCTGCCAACCCCTTAGCCAAACAGGTGACGCTCACGCACGATGAGCGCGCCTTTATGATCGGAGCAGATCATGAATAACAACAACAAAGACCAAAGCCTTACGCAAATTGAAACCTACGGGGTCGAGCAGATCCCGGACAACGAACGCACCGCAGGCCCGACGGACTTGTTCCGGATGATCTTCGGCGGTTCCAACACCTTCGCCACCGCCATGCTCGGCAGTTTCCCGGTACTGTTCGGCCTGTCTTTTCAGGCGGGCGTCTGGGCGATTGTGCTGGGTGTGTTGCTGGGCTCGCTGATCCTCGCGCCGATGGGCCTGTTCGGTCCACTCAATGGCACCAACAACGCCGTGTCGTCCGGTGCGCACTTCGGCGTGCACGGGCGGATCGTCGGTTCGTTCCTGTCGCTGTTGACCGCTATCGCCTTCTTCTCGCTCTCGGTATGGAGTTCGGGTGATGCGTTGATCGGTGGTGCGAAACGCCTGATCGGCCTGCCGGAAACCGACCTGACCCTGGGCCTGGCCTACGGTCTGTTCGCGATCCTGGTGCTGACAGTGTGCATCTACGGCTTCCGCTTCCTGCTGTGGGTCAACAAGATCGCCGTGTGGAGCGCCAGCCTGCTGTTTCTGCTGGGCGTCTTCGCCTTCGCCGGTCCTTTCGATGTGAACTACGCCGGCAGCGTCAGCCTCGGTCAACCGGGTTTCTGGGCGGCTTTCATCGGCGCTGCGCTGGTGGCGATGAGTAACCCGATTTCCTTCGGGGCGTTCCTCGGCGACTGGTCGCGCTACATCCCGCGTGACACCTCCAAGCGCCGGATCATGGCTGCCGTGGTGATCTCGCAGATCGCGACCTTCATCCCGTTCCTGTTCGGCCTGGCCACCGCCACCATCGTAGCGATCAAGGCACCGGACTACATCGCGGCCAACAACTACGTCGGCGGCCTGCTGGCGGTATCGCCGAGCTGGTTCTTCCTGCCGGTGTGCCTGATTGCGGTGATTGGCGGCATGTCCACCGGCACCACGTCGCTGTATGGCACCGGGCTGGACATGTCCAGTGTGTTTCCACGGGTCCTGTCGCGGGTTAAAGCGACGCTGCTGATCGGTGTGATGTCGATTGCCTTCATCTTCATCGGGCGCTTTGCAGCGAACCTGGTGCAGAGCGTGTCGACCTTCGCCGTGCTGATCATCACCTGCACCACCCCATGGATGGTGATCATGATCATCGGCCTGCTGGTGCGTCGCGGCTTTTACTGCCCGGATGACCTGCAAGTGTTCACCCGTGGCGAAAAAGGTGGCCGCTACTGGTTCACCCACGGCTGGAACTGGCGTGGCCTGGGCGCCTGGATCCCGAGTGCCGCGGTCGGTTTGTGCTTCGTGAACCTGCCGGGGCAGTTTGTCGGGCCGCTCGGCAATCTGGCCGGCGGGATCGACATCAGCCTGCCGGTAACCCTCGGCCTGGCTTCGCTGGTGTACCTGACGCTGCTGAGCCTGTTCCCGGAGTCGGCTGCGGTGTTCGGCCCCAACGATGCACGCAGCAAGGGCACGGATTCGCTCGGTAAACCGGCGATGCGACAAGCCGCCTGATTCAACACGGTGGTCAACAGAACTTCCGTGGCGAGGGAGCTTGCTCCCGCTCGACTGCGCAGCAGTCGCAAAACAGGTTAGGGCGTTCTCCAGAAGAAACCTGGTTGCAGGATTTGGGGATGCTTCGCAGCCCAGAGGGAGCAAGCTCCCTCGCCACAAAAAGCGGTCTCATGGCCATATTGCTATTCAGCCTCACCATAAAAAAGACAATCGGAGACACGCCATCATGGCTTTGGATTTATTCGTCGTACTCATCTACGCCGCCGCGATGCTGATGCTCGGCTATTACGGCATGCGCAAGGCCAAGACCAACGAAGACTTTTTGGTCGCCGGTCGCAACCTCGGCCCGAGCATGTACATGGGCACCATGGCCGCCACCGTTCTGGGCGGCGCGTCCACCGTCGGCACCGTGCGCCTGGGCTACGTCCATGGCATCTCCGGTTTCTGGCTGTGCGCGGCACTCGGCTGCGGGATCGTGGCGCTGAACCTGTTCCTCGCCAAACCGCTGCTGAAACTGAAAATCTACACCGTTACCCAAGTGCTGGAAAAACGCTACAACCCGATGGCCCGCTCCGCGAGCGCGGTGATCATGCTGGCGTATGCGCTGATGATCGGCGTAGTTTCGATCCTGGCAATCGGCACCGTACTGCAAGTGCTGTTCGGCCTGCCGTTCTGGGTCTCGGTATTGCTCGGCGGTGGCGTGGTGGTGATCTACTCTGCGATCGGAGGCATGTGGTCCCTGACCTTGACCGACATCGTCCAGTTCGTGATCAAGACCGTGGGCCTGATGTTCATCCTGTTGCCGATCTGCCTGTACCGCGTTGGCGGCTGGGATGAATTGGTGTTGAAACTGCCGGCCACTGCCTTCAGTTTCACCACGATTGGCTGGGACACCATCATCACCTACTTCATGATCTACTTCTTCGGGATCCTGATCGGCCAAGACATCTGGCAGCGTGTGTTCACCGTCAAGAGCGCCAAAGTGGCTCAGGTCGCCGGTACCTTCGCAGGCTTCTACTGCATCCTTTACGGCCTGGCCTGCGCCCTGATCGGCATGGCCGCTCACGTGCTGATCCCGGACCTGGACAACGTCAACAACGCTTTCGCCGCCATCGTCAAACTGTCCCTGCCGGACGGTATCCGTGGTCTGGTGATCGCCGCGGCCCTGGCGGCCATGATGTCCACCGCCAGCGCCGGCCTGCTCGCCGCTGCCACCACACTGACCGAAGACCTGCTGCCGAAACTGCGTGGAGGCAAACAGTCGAGCCTGGGCATGAACCGCCTGTTCACCCTGTTGACCGGCATCGTCGTACTCGGCATCGCTCTGGTCGTACATGACGTGATCAGCGCGCTGACCCTGGCTTACAACCTGTTGGTGGGCGGCATGCTGATCCCGCTGATCGGCGCGATCTTCTGGAAACGCGCAAACACCGCCGGCGCCATCGCCAGCATGGGCCTGGGCTTTGCCACTGCGCTGCTGTTCATGATCAAGGACGGTATGGACGCCAATACTCCGATCTACTACAGCCTCGGCGTGGGCCTGGTGAGTTTCGTGGTGGTCAGCCTGCTATCCCGTCGCCCGGCCGTAGTGGCGAGCGCTGCCTAAGATTTCTATAACAACCTGATGCTTTCTTCGGCGGGTGTGGCGTCGGTTGCCACACCCGTTTTTTTTCGCCTGAAGGAATTTGCCCATGAAGATCGTCAGCCGCGATCAGTGGTTCAAGATCGAACGCATTTCGGTAGCCTTCCGGAGAGTATCTGCGCTCGATGATTGACGAGTGGCAGCGCCGACACGCCTGAAGCCTGCTGTACTCAGCGTCAGGGACCTCATAACGTTCTCGAAGAAGGACCTCATGACAAGAGCCGCCGTTCGTGCCGCCGTGCATCGTCGCATCCGCCGCCTGCTGGAAAACCAGGATGACTTCGACGACAACACCAACCTGATGCAGTTGGGCTTGGACAAAGAGGATATTGAAGAGCTGATCTTCCGCCTGGAGGATCAGTTGGGGTTGACGGCGTTTACCGCCGAAGAAGACCGGATTCTCAAGACTGCCAGGACGGCGAATGACTTGACCCGGTTTTTGATTGAGATTGGGCGGTATTGAAACGGATTGCTAAATACATCCGATGGGCCGAACGAACCTCTGTGGCGAGGGAGCTTGCTCCCGCTCGATTGCGCAGCAATCGCACGCTGCACTCGCGCTCAAGCTGACCCACCTGAGTGGCGATGAATGGGGCCGCTGCGCGCCCCAGCGGGAGCAAGCTCCCTCGCCACAGGTGATTTGCCAGACTTACCGACGGCGCTGCTGGCGGCGACGTTGTTCGTCATCAGTGCGAATTGGCACCGGTTGCAGAGGCGGTTCAATCAAACCGAGTGCGACACCCAGGTCATGCAGCCAGTTTTGGATTTTCTCTTTCATGATGCCCCCCTTCAGGGTCGTGCCGAGCGGCCGAAGTTCTGTAGCCCCTTCGCACTGATAATAGTCCGAAGTCCTACGCAATGCTCGCTCAAGATCGCAATGATCTGTTACTGAATTGATCCAAATCCTTGGACGTTAGTTCAAGAAATTGACTGGGCCTGGACCATGGTCGACGGATACACCGCCTGCTGCTGCTCAATCCATGCATTCAGGTTGGCCCCGACCATGCCTTTGCGCCACATCAGCCAGGTGGTCGCGCTGGCAAACGGCTCGGCCAACGGGTGCACCGCCACGCTTTCACGCCCCGGCAGACTGGCGAGCATCGACTCCGACATCAGCGCCACGCCAGAGCCGGCAATCACGCAAGCCAGCATTCCCGGATAAGACTCGATCTCCATGGGTCGGCCCATGGCCGCATGGTCATGGGCAAACCAGGCTTCCAGGCGCATCCGGTAGGAGCAGCCCTGGCGAAACGTGAACACCGAACGCCCTTCGACATCCAGCGCACTGCGCACCGGCGGATGATCGGCCTCGCTGATCAACACCAGCCGTTCGTCGCACAACGGCACGCCGTCGAGCCCGGCCAGTTCCAGCGGGCCGTCCACCAGCGCCGCATCGAGGCGCCCGGTGAGCAACCCTTCGAGCAGTTCACCGCTGGGGCCCGACTGCACTTGCAGGTTCACCGCCGGGTAGCGGCGGTGATAACGCGCCAACAGCTCTGGCAAGTGAATCGCGGCGGTGCTGTACATGGTGCCCAGTACGAAATCCCCGGCCGGTTGCCCGCCCTGCACCGCCGCGTGAGCTTCGTCATGCAAGGCGAACAGCTTGGTGGTGTAGTCCAGCAGGACTTTTCCCGCAGGTGATAACTGCAAACGCTGACGCTCGCGTACGAACAGTTCGACACCGAGTTGCTCTTCGAGCTGTTTAAGCCGGGTCGACAGGTTGGAGGGCACGCGATGCAGGCGTTCGGCGGCTCGCGTAATGGAGCCCTCTTCCGCCACTGCCTGGAAAATCCGCAATTGGCTGAATTCCACGCCATTCTCCAAATCAGAACAAGTTTCTCACTATTATTCATTTTTAAAGAAAGTCAATCAGTCCTAGCCTGACGGTCATTGATCCTCGAAACGGAACTCAGACCATGTCCCCGCTGATTCGCTTAACCGCCAGCTTTGTCGCCCTGATGATGGCCATGGGCATCGGGCGTTTCGCCCTCACCCCACAACTGCCGCACTTGCTCAGCGAAGGTCAGATCGACCTGACTGCCGCTGGTCTGATTGCCGCCGCCAACTACCTTGGTTACTTCGTCGGCGCGGTGGATGCGATGTTCGCCCGTCGCCCCGATCAGGTTCGCAGGCGCCTGCTCGGCGGTTTGTGGTTGTGTGTATTGCTGACCCTGGCCTCGTTCTGGGCCAACGGGTTCTGGGCGCATCTGGCGCTGCGTTTCGGCACGGGCGTGGCCAGTGCCTGGGTGCTGGTGATGATTACCGCGTTGAGCCAACCGCTGGCAGCGGCGGCCGGTCGTCCGCGACTCGGCGCCTTGGTGTTTGCCGGACCGGGTCTGGGGATTTTTCTGACAGGGTTGTTGGCCTTGGGCTCGAACCTGCTGGGGCAGACGTCCGCAACCTTGTGGCTGGTGTATGCCGCTGTCGGCCTGGTGATGCTGCTGGCGATTCTGCCGTTCCTGCCGCAGCCGGCCGCCACTTCAACGGTGATACCGCTTGCCACCAAGTCGGCCGCCCAAGGCGTCGGACGCTTACCGGTAATCTATGGGTTGTACGGTCTGGGCTACATCATCCCGGCCACTTTCCTCTCACAAATGGCCAGCGCGCAGTTCCATGGGCAATGGCAAGCCGATCTGTTCTGGCCGTGCTTTGGTCTGGCGGCGGCGACCGGGGTCGTGTTGGTGAGCCTGCGTCGGCACAACCCGAACGCAACTCGTCATTGGCTGATGGCGACGCTATGGCTACAGGCCGCCGGGGTGTTTGCTTGCCTGTTGGGCAGCGGTGCCGGCCTGGCGCTGGGGGTGATCCTGTGTGGCGGGCCGTTTCTGACCTGCATGCAACTGGTGATGCAGCGCTCCCGGGAACTGGCGCCCCACGCCACCCAGCGCAACGCCGGGCTGCTGACCGCGTGCTTCGCCGTGGGTCAGCTCAGCGGGCCGTTGCTAGCCGCGTTGAGCAGCCATTTCAGCGGTGGCTTGCAACCCGCGCTGGTGATCGCCGGCGGCGGTTTTATCATTGCCGCAGGTTTGCTGCTGCGCCCGATCAGGGTTGCCCAAGTGCTTTGCGCAAACGACGGCGCACCCACTGCTCTGCGCTCACAAAAGTGATCCCGAGCAAAACCAGTACCGCGCCGATCACAAAGTTCAGGCTCAGCTCTTCACCCAGCAGCACCACGCCGAACGTGACGCCGAACAACGGCGTCATGAACGAAAACACCGCGAGGTTCGCCGCCAGGTAACGGCGCAGTAGCCAGAACCACGTCAGGTAGCTGAAGAACGACACCACCAATCCCTGAAACAGCACGCTGGCCACCGCCACCGTGGTCAGGCTGACATGGGTGACCTGGCCGCTGAGGATCGCAATCAGCAGCAGGCCGACGAAGCCGACGATCAGTTGATAAAACAGCGTCAGTGTCACCGGCGCTTCCGACAGGCGCGAGGCGCGCACCACCACGGTGGTCGCGCCCCACGACGCGCCGGCCAGCACACCCAGGGCATCGCCCATCAACATGCGGTGGTCAAGATTGTCCCAGGACACACCACCGGCAAACGCAATGGCAATGCCAATGAACGCCAGAAAAATCCCCAGCCACTGCACCGGTCTTAAACGCTCACTCGGCAGCAACCAATGCACGCCCAACGCGGTAAAGATCGGCGCGGTGTAGAGAAATACCGACATATGCGCCGCCGTGGTCAGTTGCAGACCTTCGGCAATGAAGAAGAACTCCAGGCCAAACAACGCGCCGGCCAGCAAGCCGCCGCGCCAGGTAGTCCCGACCTGATCCCAACCGCCCTTCCAGCAGATCAATAATCCTACAAGCAACGCGGAAATACCCGACCGCCCCGCCGCCTGCATGACCGGCGCGATGTCGGACGCCGCCCATTTGATCATCACCTGTTGCACACCCCAGATCAGGCACAGCCCGACCATCACTTGCAGGGCAAACCCATCGGCGCTACGCCGGGTGGCGCTCACCGGAACACCTCGACAACACAATCCATGGCAGTGACTCGACAGTAAAAGCAAAGCCCCGGCCTTCCTGCTGAACAGAGGGTGCCGGGGCGAAAAATTATGCTGTCGATTATTAACCAGATGGACAGAAAAAGGTGTCTGCAAAAGACCTTTAAATCGCCACGTACGTCATCCAGCGATGACCAGCGCCGCCGATTGCTGTGCCTGCTCGCGCCTGGCCAGTGCGAAGTACAGGACGCCGCCGAGGAAGCAGCCGGTGAACCAGGCGAAGTTGGCCATCGGCTGCAACACCGGGATGAAAGTGATCGCAACGCCCATCAGGGTGGCTGGAATCAACGCCTTGACCGCCGTCCAGTTGATCCCGCCGCTGTAGTAATAACGCCCGCTCGGGCCGTCATTGAACAGCGCATCGACGTCGATCTGCTGCTTTTTGATCAGGTAGTAATCCACCAGCAGAATCCCGAACAGCGGGCCGATGAACGCCGCCAGCACGTCGAGGGTGTAGTGAATCACTTCGGGGTTGTTGAATAGGTTCCACGGGGTGATGAAGATCGACGCCATGGCGGCGATCATGCCACCCGCACGCCAACTGATTTTGCTTGGGGCGACGTTGGCGAAGTCGAATGCCGGGGACACGAAGTTGGCGACGATGTTGATGCCGATGGTCGCGGTGACGAAGGCAAAGGCGCCGAGCAGCACCGCCACGCTGTTGTCGATGCGCGCCACGGTGGCGATCGGGTCGTGAAGCATTTCACCGAACACCGGCAAGGTGCCGGAAACGATCACCACGGTCACCAGCGAGAACGCCAGAAAGTTTACCGGCAGCCCCCAGAAATTGCCGCGACGCACGTCATTCATGCTGCGGCAGTAGCGACTGAAATCACCGAAGTTCAGGGTCGGACCGGAAAAGTACGACACCACCAACGCCGTTGCCACGATCACCTGGCCGAAGGCTTCCCAGCCAGACAAGGACTTTTCCGCCAGGGTGAAGCTGATATTGCTCCAGCCGGCCTGCCAGACGATCCAGCCGGCGAGCAGGAACATCACGCCATACACCACGGGGCCGGCCCAGTCGATGAAGCGACGGATCGACTCCATGCCGGTCCAGAACACCAGCGCCTGGACGAACCACAGGCTGAGGAAACCGAACCAGCCGAGGTAGGACAAACCGGCAAAGTGCGGTTCGGCGTAGGCCGCCATCGCAGGAAAAAACCGCAGCACGACGATGATGAGTGCACTGGACGCCAGGTACGTCTGAATCCCGTACCAGGCCACCGCAATCAGGCCGCGAATGACCGCAGGAATATTCGCCCCGAACACCCCGAACGCCAGTCGGCAGATCACCGGGTAAGGCACCGCGGCTTGCTGACTCGGCCTGGCCACCAGGTTGGCGATCAACTGCACGATGCAAATCCCGCCGAGCAAGGCAATCAACACCTGCCAACTGGCCAGCCCAAGCGCAAACAAGCTGGCGGCGAACACATAGCCGCCGACGCTGTGCACGTCGCTCATCCAGAAGGCAAAGATGTTGTACCAATTCCATGTCTGCGGCAGTGGCCCCAGATCCTGGTTATACAGGCGCGGGCTGTAGCCATTGGGCAATCGTTCGGTCATCGCGGGGCTCCTCGAAAGTACAGGCGCGGCCCCCGAGATGGGTGTGGCGAGCACACTGCGTACGGGAGCCGGCATGGTTTGTATACGAGTTGCTACGCAGAATGCGTGCCATACGATCAAAAGGTGTGACAAACCTGGCTTTAAACCCTGTTCAGAGCAAAGCGTCCAAGACGTGTAGGGGGTGATAACGCCCACGAACAGGGCGTCCGCGCCTACAAACGGTGCAGAGTGTTATGTATACAAAGAGATGGGTGAATGCTGCGCAGAAGGCTACCGTAGGCTGGATCCTTTTTTGATCACAACCTGCGGTAGCGCCTACCGGGGCCGGTGCAGGTCAGCTGAGTTCGATACGATCAGCGTGAATGACGATCTGGCCGTTCTTGTACAAGGCGCCGATGGCCTTTTTGAAGTTGCCCTTGCTGACGCCGAACATACTGCTGATCAGCGTCGGATCGCTCTTGTCGCTGACCGGCAGGGTGCCGTTGTTGTCGCGCAACTTGGCGAGAATCTTCGAGTTCAAACTGGTGGCGGCTTCTTCGCCTACCGGTTGCAGGCTCAGGCTGATCTTGCCGTCGGCGCGGACTTCTTTGATAAAGCCCTTCTCTTCTTTACCGGCGCGCATGAACTTGAAGATTTCGTTCTTGTGGATCAGACCCCAGTGCTTGTTGTTGATGATTGCCTTGAAGCCCATATCGGTCGCTTCGGCCACCAGCAAATCAACTTCCTGGCCAGGGGTGTAGTTGGCCGGGGTCTTGTCCAGGTAACGGTCCAGACGCGCCGTCGCGGTGATGCGCCGGGTGTGTTTGTCGAGGTAGACGTGCACCACGACATACTCGCCGGCCGTCATCTGGCGTTTCTCTTCGGAATACGGCAGTAGCAGGTCCTTCGGCAACCCCCAATCCAGGAACACGCCGATGCTGTTGACTTCAACGACTTTCAAACTGGCGAATTCACCGACCTGAACTTTCGGCTTTTCGGTGGTAGCGATAAGTTTGTCATCGCTGTCCAGATAAATAAAAACGTTGAGCCAGTCTTCATCTTCGCTGGGAATATCTTTGGGAATATAACGATTAGGCAGAAGGATTTCGCCGTCCGCGCCACCGTCCAGATATAAACCGAAGTTAGTATGTTTAACCACTTGCAAACTGTTGTAGCGCCCGACTAAAGCCATGTCCAATACCCTCATTGCGTGGGCGGCATTCTACCCGGTTTTGCGGGCGGCGTTCGGCGGTCGGCCCGGTGGCGCGAGAAAATCCGTGGGAGACCTTAATTTTCCTGGGGTTTGCCGGATGCGGCTGGCCGCTCGTCAGACCGTTCGAGTGGTTCACACCTTGGTCAGCCCATCCCAAAAACGCTATTTCTTGAGTGAGGTTTTTAGTTAAAACAGCAGCTTAGGGGACTATTCCAAATAATAACTTGCGATTATTCGCATGCCTGCCGTGTGTATTTCGGGAGGATATTTACCAAGCAATTGTCAAGTATTTCCTGTACGATGCCTGGCCAAGTTAATTTCTACAGGTTAATGGCCGCCATGCGTGTAAAAGCATCCAACAGCAAAGCAAAGCCAGCTCCAGCCGTTGAAACCAGCGAATCGATCAACAATCAGATCGCTGCGTTCCTCAAGTCCGGCGGCGAGATCCAGCAAATTGCCAAAGGCGTCAGCGGCCAGACGTTCGGCCCGTCCAAGCAGATCACGCTGGGCAAAAAGTAATTCCCCCGTTTTAACTGGTCCCTAAGCGCTTTGAGCTTCGAAGCGCTTGGACTGGAACCCTCCAGCAACACCCCATAAAACAAATCAATATTTCAACAATCGACGAACGGCCCTCGATGCCGAACATTCGCCGGTATGCTTGCACGTGTCTGGATCAAGCGTTTCAGCAGGTTTTCAGGACCTGTTCCTCGCTGTTCATGGAGTGACGCATGCTCAAGCCCTCTCTTTTCCTGCTCGCCAGCCTGTTGTGGTGCTCGGGTACCGATGCGCAAGTCTTCCAGCGCGAATTAGGCGATTTCGATCTCAAACTCGCCACCACCCCCAGCCGCAGCATGGCCCAAGGGTTGGTCAAACCCTCGACGACCGGCTCGTTCCACGGTGGCCTCGACCTGAGCCACGACAGCGGCTTCTATGTGGGCCAATGGTCCCCCAGCATGGGACTGAGCCCTTCGAGCAACCTTGAGATCGATTCCTACATGGGCTTTAAACAGCCCTTCGATCAATCCCTCGGCTACGAAGTGGGCATGATCCATTACAGCTACCCCAAAGTGGATACCCTCGACAGCCAGGAGCTTTTCGGTGGCCTGACCCTGCTGGATAGCCGTTTCGGCGCAGCCTTCAGCAACGACCCGGACAAACAGAACAGCACCCTGTTCGCCGACCTCAGTGGCAATCAGCCGTTCGGCATCGGGATCAGCCTGAAATACACCACCCATCAACTCAATACGCCGGTGTCCGTCGACGGTGGATATGTAGGCAGTTTTACCGACTGGTCGGTGAAATTGTCCCGGCCGTTCATGGGTATCGACCTGGACTTGATCTACAGTGACTCAAGCCTGAGCGGCAGCGATTGCTCCGCCTATTCCGGCCACAATAGCGAGTGCGACGGTCTGGTCACTCTCAAGGCTGTACGCGCCTTCTATTAATCGGCTGAACTGCCAGGCTCGTCCTGCGTTCACATAAAAGAACCCAATAAAAAACCAGGTCTTCGCAAGGGCTTGCCATGTCGCATTGGTTGAAACAGATCACCGTCATCCTCACGCTCAGCCTCACCATCGCCGCCTGCACCCGCGTGGGCCTGGCTTACCGCAACCTCGACGTGATCATTCCCTGGACGCTCAGCGACTACCTGGACATGAACCGCCAGCAAAAAGACTGGTTGAACGAGCGGCTCAAGGAACACCTGCGCTGGCACTGCACCACGCAACTACCCGGCTACCTCGACTGGCTGAATCGTTTACAGACCATGATCGAGACCAACCAGATCACCGACGCCGAGCTGCAAGCCCGTACCCAGGAAGCCAAACAAGCCATCGCCGAAACCGCCCGGGAAATTACCCCATCGGCCATCGAACTGTTGCAAGGGCTGGATGACAAGCAAGTCGCGGAAATGAACGACGCTTTCGCCAAGGACCTGCGCAAACGCCAGGAGGAATACCTCAAGCCACCTCTAGAGCAACAGATCAAAGAGCGAAGCAAGCGCATGGAAAAACGCCTGAATGCCTGGCTCGGACCACTCAGCCCAACCCAACAGCAACGGGTGATGGCTTGGTCGAGCGCCCTGGGGGATCAGAACAAAGAATGGATTGCCAACCGCGTCCATTGGCAACAGCAATTCAGCGCGGCGGTCGCGCAACGTCAGAGTCCGCAATTCCCACAGCAAATCGGGACACTTCTGGTTGATCGCGAGAGTTTATGGACCCCCGCTTACCGTGTGGCCTATGCCAACACCGAAGCCCAGGCTCGGGCATTGCTGGTGGACTTGATGGCCGAGAGCACGCCGTTTCAGCGTCAACGGTTGCTGCATAAGATTGAAGACATGCGCAAGGATTTCACTGATTTGAAATGCCTGAAAGCGGCGCAACGAGGATAGGTTCTAAAGCTGCAAGCTTCACGCAATCTGAGCCTTCGACGCCACTTCATCAAACGTCAATTCATCCAGCGCATCTTCCTGCTCATCCAGCACCTGGCGCGGATGCTCATTTCCCGGGATGCTGCTGTCGATCAGGCTCAACAAACTCGAGCCCCGGGGTGTCAATATGTAATTCTCGCCATTGCCACCCTGATCCTCCGGCCGAGGCTCGATATACCCCCGCAACAGCAGTATTTTTTCGTACTCACCGGCCACCGTTTTCAGGCGATCCAGATTCTCGAACGGCTCGCCCGCGGAGGCTTTCGCCGCCGCATACTGCTCGGCATAAGGCCGTGGAGTGAAACTGCGGCCAGCACTGTTCTGCACTTCGTGCAGTAAATGCTCGATCAAATCCCAGTTATAAGTCGTCATCCTGATCAACCTCCAGTGCCCACGAGTGAAATGGCCTTCATAGGTTGTGACCGACAGGGAGTGCAGCCGTTCAGCCGAGTTCTTTCCCCCAACCGACCGGCGGCCTGTCGATTTGAGCGCAGGCCAAACGACTAGGCTGTGTAAGACGGTTTACCCCTCTGCGCGGATCGACTTTCGCCACAGCAAGCAGGAGAAATCAGCATGAACATACAGAATCATCCGGTCGTGTCCCGGGAAGAATGGGGCGCGGCCCGCAAACAACACTTGGCCCACGAAAAAGCCTTCACCAAAGAACGAGACAAACTCAGCGCCGAACGCCGCGCCCTGCCCTGGGTAAAAATCGACAAACCCTACCGCTTTCAGGGCACCAACGGCGAACTGAGCCTGACCGACCTGTTCGGCGGCCGCAGCCAGTTGATCGTCTACCACTTCATGTTCGCCGCTGGCTGGGACGAAGGCTGCCCAGGCTGCTCGTTCCTCTCCGACCACATCGACGGCGCCAACCAACACCTGGCCCACCACGACGTCGCCGTGGTCGCGGTTTCCCACGCACCGTTCGCCGAATTCCAACCGTTCAAACAGCGCATGGGCTGGAAATTCGACTGGGTCTCGTCCGAAAGCTGCGACTTCAACTACGACTTCGGTGTCTGCGCCCGGGCCGAAGACGTCACCGCCGGGAAAGCGACTTACAACTACGAAAAAACTGACGGCGTTGAGGAAGAACTTCCAGGGCTTAGCGTGTTTTATCGCAACGAAGCGGGGGAGATTTTCCATACCTATTCTACGTATGCCCGCGGCCTGGATTTGCTGGTCGGCGCCTACAACTACCTCGACCTAACGCCTAAGGGGCGTAATGAAGAGGAGATCATGGATTGGGTGAGGCATCACGATCGGTATGAAGACAAGGTGTCAGCTAGTTGCTGCCATGGTGGGTAGATCGCAACCCTTTCGGAGCGAGCCTGCTCGCGATGACTGACTAACGTTCAACATGGATTTCGACTGATGCACCACTATCGCGAGCAAGATCCCACAGGAGGTAAGTGGCGTTGTGTAAATTGCATTCAGACGTCCGACTTCAACAAAACGGGCGACCTATGAGTCGCCCGTTTTTAATGCCTGCCCAATGTTTGGAATACACAACTCAAAGGACGAATAAAGGTTTTTGCCATACTCCACCCCAAACAAATATATCTGCCTCCTTCATGTCCCGACCCAAGCTAATCATATTTAAATTCAACCGCCAGCTTACTGACAGCAACATCCAATGTAATTACGCAGCCACTCCAGATCGGACACCCACTCGTCATTCCGTTCTGAATATAGATTTTTCGAAGTTCAACAAAACATTCAAACAATTCCACATCCACTTGAGCGCTGACGGGGCTAAACCAATCCTACTTACCATCCTCATCCACATAATCAAATAGAAACTGGCAATGATCGTTCTCTGGAGATAGCTCCGCCTCGACGATGACTTTCATTGCCGTCGCGGGGGATGTGTCCAGCAAAATCTGTCCGAGTTGCAGATAGATATCGTCTTCGCTCATTATTCATACCGCCACTTTACATTGAAGGCACGCTCGCCACGGGAATGCGTTCCTGAGCCTGAGTTATATCGTAGACATGCTGCTCACAGCGGCTATCAACAAACTGGAACTCCACCAAATAGACCTTGCTTTTTTCTGGTGTGAAAGTGGTTTTGAGCGGACCGCAGCTATAGATACTCCCAACACCCGCGCCATTCGAATAACCCGACGCCTGGAATGGCTGATCGACATCCGCCAGCACTTCCAGCTGCGGGAAGCGTTTAAGCGTGGCACTGTTGGCCGCTTCGTTGAGTTTGGCGATCCAGCCGAAGACCTTGCCCCGACCTGAATCCACCACGGTTCCAAGCACCTCCATACGCTGGTCAGGATCCGATGCGCGGCGGATCGAGAACTCTACTGGGGTAGTGTTACCTGATGCTTTCATGATGATCTTGGCGTGTTGCGCATCGACGGCCACCTTGTTCTGACTCAGCTGGACACCGTCTTTCAGCAGACTGGGGGAAGAGTCCCGGACGTTGGAATGGCAGCCTGGTAATGCCAGAATCAGGGTCAGTGCTAGTAGTGTGGTTCTTTTCACGTCTGAATGTCCTTGAAAGCGTATGTTCGGCTGATGAGAAAATATTTGTCAAAGCGGCGCGTCATAAACGCTGAGTTCGCTATAGGGGGACTGCCACATCCCAAAATCAGACAGATTTATTTTCTGGCCGTCGCATAAAACCAAACAAATAAATCCGCCCTTTTTTTCAAACTATTTCATTAAGAAGCCCACTGAGTTTTCCCAGGAAAACTTCCGCCTCTAGAAAGACGAATTAGCTTCATAGCAGCTCTTTTCGACCACTCTCCATTTACATCCAGAGGACACTCTTTCAAAACATAAATAGTTTCATCCTTTTTCCCCAGCCGTATTATCCCAACCTCCAAATTCCGGCCAAACGTGTATTCAACATACTCTTCAGTTTCTACAACCTTATTCATCTCTATATAAAATGCCATATAACCCTTCTCAGTTACCTAGTGGACTCGGGTATCGGAGCTGTGTTTTATCAATAGGAAAATGGACAGGAAAAGGGGACGGATTTATTTTCTAGCCACCGCACGAGCCAAACAAATAAATCCGTCCCCTTTTCTTTCCTTTTCTTTTTTCTCCGCTAAACAAGCGTGATCTGCCCCCCTACAAATAACCTGCACTTTTCAACATTACCAACAGTTCAGCACTTAGTGACTCATCAATAACCCCTTCAGATTTTCCCGGCCCCCTCCAATGCCAGATAAGTTGCATAGCAAGACTATCAACACCGATAAATCCCTCATGAAAAATCTCACTAAGACGTATATTAGTAAGTTTAGGATCAACCTCTATCAAGTCCCTAAAAACCTGACACGGCAACTCCCCCCTCAGAATACCCTCAAGCATAAATCCTCCACTGCAAAATATCACTTCATGGTTTTTTGAAAACAACCGTGGTTATATCATTAAACATACCAGTTTCAGGCGCTTGAACACTGGTAAAGCCATATTTCGCGGCAAGACGCCCCGTCCAAGTATTCGCAGCGGCCTGAGTAGGCGGCATACCTTTCGTCAAATTAGACAAGTACTCTGCGGTATTAACGCTATTTCATATCGCTAAAGTGCGACACAGAAAACGTAGTCTGCCCCCATTTTCTGCCATTCTCAGGATAAACGTGGTCTGTCCCCGTTTCTCCCCGGCAGCTCCTACAGGGATTGCGCATTATTCAAGATTTGCGCGGGAGACCTTCGGGTCTGCCGGTTACTCGGGGTGACCTGTGGGTCGCCTGTTTCTATCGCAAGAAAAAGTTTGGACTTCCTCTTTCCCGAATATAATCAACGGCCCCACGGCATTTACATAACGCCAACCTCAACATAAACAACTCAACAACTTATGTACCTTCCCTGCATTTCCCGAATGAAACTTTAGGTACTTATCGCAAGCAAGCTTTAGATAATCACGAAACACTTCATCACTTACAATTACCGATGCATCCTCTTCCAGAATATATCCACTGGAAAATCTAACTCCTTCAAAATGATCCTCCTCAAAATAACTATTCATATCGGGAAAAGCACAGTACGCACCATCCGTACTAAACCCCCATTTTTTAACAAGAAACTCTACCGCCTCGATAAACCTACCATCATCGTACATCCTGTCAAAGTAAGCCTTTATTACCCAGTGCGAATCCCGACGATCATAGGGCTGCCCAAACAATTCGTTCACGCCATTACCCCTTTATTCATCTCGGGTGGAAATTACGAACCGTACCAGTAGTCGGGTCCAGATAAATCCTGAACTTGATACCCTCCCGTCTCACCATTATAGGCGTTCATCCCTCTGGTCATGGCGCTGATGTAACCGTCTGCCACCGCCCGCTGCCCACGCAAAAGAGGGGACGCCCATTAGCCGGTCTCGAGTCAAGGTTAAAAGCCACCATACAGCTCCCTTTAAAACTCTAAATTATTGCGACAGGACAAATACCAAAACGAGTAGTAACTACATATGACTCTAGTCCATTTCGCTCAGGGACAATTTTTAATATCTTCACCCCCTCAAACTTTAATACTAGAACTTCACCTTCCTCAAGCGAGGCTTCCTCTACTCGATGATTAAAAAAATCAAAGAACAGTGTACTCGTATAAACTTTTTCTCCGTGCCCCCACTGCTCCCACCCAAGACTTTCACACAAAAAAGGACACTGAACTATAACGGTAGCGCCGCTGCCAAAAATCAGAACTTGAGAGCCAACCCCAACAGTTACACCTGTTAGCACTGCTGACTTCAGCTCCGCCAAATCCGCTTCATTAATCATAACTATCCTCTTACCGCGCCGGCGGTTCGGTATTAGGTGGTAATGGCACATGCGTCTCTCCTCTTGTGCCAGTTCCACCTGTGGGAAAACGGGGGGAAAACGGGGACAGACCACGTTTTCCATCTAAAAAATCGAATGCTTTTTCGGTCTGCCCGGGCATCCCCGCCGAGCTCGTCGCCCAATCATAGCTTCAATTTCGGCTGCAAATCGCGAATCACCAAGTACATAGTTGCCATTGGTGGCAGCCCGAATCTGGTCAACCAATCCTATCTCCAACTCGCTTGATAGACTTCAGCAGTCGATACATCTGTGTCCCCAAGCGATGGGTACTGAGCATGCGGGGTAATGAGATCCGAAAACTCTGATTGTGCGTTAGCACGATGACTCGACCAACGATATTCCGCAGGATGCGTCACCATTTTGGCTCTGACAGGATTCATCTCAATGTAGCGATAACAGGCCAATACATAATTATCACTTTGAACAAGGCACGAACGGAAGCGTCCTTCCCATAAAGTCCCACTACGCCCATATGTACGATTTATGTATTGCACATATCGTTGCCCTATTCCTTTCATAAGCGAGCTGGTACTGCTGTGCTCATGAGGGCTAATCAACAAATGGACATGATTAGTCATAAGACACCATGCGTGAATTTCACACGATTTTTTGTTGGCCTGCTCAGCAAGCAGCTCTAAATAAAAAAGGTAATCATCCTCTGAAAAAAAGCAAACTGATCTATTATTTCCTCGTTGAATCAGATGCAAGGGGACACCTGGCATCAAGAGACGTGCTCTGCGTGGCATATGGTGAATCCGTTCACAATTAATGATGCCAATAACTTAGTCAATCCTACGAAAAATAATCTCCCTATCTATTTCACACTATTTCATATCGCTAAAGTGCGACACAGAAAACGTAGTCTGCCCCCATTTTCTGCCATTCTCAGGATAAACGTGGTCTGTCCCCGTTTCTCCCGTACCTCAATCACTCTAAACTCCCCGTTTTTTTCAGCAAGTAAAGCCTCTTAAGATTTGGCACTGAATATTCTGCTATGGAGTAAAAGGGGACGGATTTATTTCCTAGCCACCGCACGAGCCAAACAAATAAATCCGTCCCCTTTCCTATGCATCGTGTATACCGGCGTCCGCTTCATACCAAATAACCGGACCAATTAACTTCATCACAGACAGAAGAGAATCACCCAACTGAAAGCCAGCGGCGCTTATCTCTGAAACCAATTCAGCTTCTATATTCGGAACAAAAATCGCGCTCATTTAACGTCTCCTCTCCAAGCCAGCCACTTGCTTGAGAAAAAGGGGACGCCCATTAGGTATCCCTTTAGGTATTTATACACATTACCACTTAGAAAATATTATTGTAGTCATACATATATTCTTCATATTCATCAAGCCCCCAAATATGACCATCCAAGCGATCAACCATAAGCATCCCACCTGCTTTTTTCTCCCCATGACCGACAGAGCTCAAACTAAAAGACCAAAAAAGAGGTGGACATTGCGATTGATCTCTCACTCCTACTACTACACCTTGCTCTGCAGAATATTTTTTTGCTATTTCAAATGCTATCTCAAATGAAATCTCACCTTCTCGATATTCGACGGGAACACTGAAACATAATATCTGCTTTTGCCGCAGAGCAGACACTACCGCCACAAGCTTTACCCTATTAACACTTACAAATAAATAACCACTAAACACCTTGCCATCTTCGCAAGCAAAATCATTATCAAACAAACGTAGCATTTTAAGTCGCGACGCATCCACCGGACCACATAAATATAAATCACATTTCTTCTGCATAATATTTATTCACCTATGGATGGACAATTACGCCACCGTTAAGAATCCCTTCTAATGCGATTGCAGGTACAGAATATGTTGATCCCACACCCAGTGGCCAAGGATCCCGAATCCCCACCACCCCGCTCTCAACTGAGTCGACGACAATCGCGTGAAGCCCACCCAACTCGGTTCTCACATTAACAATCACTGACGCACCATTTTCGGTAGCGGCTTTAATCGCCTGTACCGTTATGTCACCGGAATATGTGGCAGTTCCAGTGAAACCAAGATCCTTCAAACCATTCGGAACGTTAGAAAGAAATGCACCATCCGACTCCATCAAAATTGCCTGTCTAATATAAGCCTCAGGTGTATCTGCCAGATTTGCGGCCATTTTACAGCTTGCGGCAACACATGAAATGGAAACCTGGGACAGACCAGGTTTATCCGACAAAAGAAGGGGACAGATTTATTTACTCGAAAATTAACAATAATAAATCCGCCCCCTTTCCGTCCCTGTTTTGTTATTTCACTTCAACGGACCTAAAATATCATTAGTAAAAAACCGTGTAGCCTCATCCGAGGCCGGCTCCATTCCAAAGTAGCAACTAACAAACTCAAATTTTTTAGCTGCCGCTTTCGAGTATGCAAGCAAAGCGTTGACAGCACCGACGCCGCACAACCAAAAATCATGCTCATCAAAGCTTATATCAAGATCAAACTTACCTTGATATTTAAGAACCCGAATGAGTGCCGAATTTACAATCACCCCCATAAATCTCAGCCCCCGAACATTGACAAGCACACTCAGATCCTCATCAAATTCAATCGCCGCGCTGATTGCATCGAGTTGTATTTGACCATTTTTCCAGACCCAAAAATCTTCTGAACACTCAGCACTAACTACCGACTCGGCATCAGATACCACTCTCTCCAGGAAGGGCAACATCACTTCCTGCGTGACATCCTCAAATACAATCTCTAGCAAACCAGCCATACTGCCTCCGTCAATCAATAAACCCCTTGAATGTACCATCCATATTCAATCTGACACCCCGCCCATCCGCCAGCCTTTTTTCAAGAAAGGTCTGTCCTTTCTCCGTCGTTACCGGCAAAAAATTTCCAGGAGCGCGTGTTATCTCACGTAAGTGCATCATTGCCTGCTCATTCCAGGTCTTCATTGAGCCCGTGACCTTGCCCCATATATCCGGGTTTCTGCCAGCGTGCTTGGACAGAGCGTGTCCAACAACGGTGGTACCCTTGTAAGCATCCTGAGCCGACGTTAACGCGGTTTTTAGTTGAGCGAATGTAGCTAACTCCTTACCCATATTCTTTGCAAGGTCAACCCCATACTTTGTCTCAAGCGCCTGCATCACTTCATTGGTGATCTTTTCACCAATGGTCACTGCCGCTTTCCCTTTACCTGTTACTGATGGAAACCCGATTTCTATTCCCAACTGAATGAGCCGTTCAGTTTGTGTAGGCTCCAAGAACAAATCTCGCAACATCGCGGGAGGAAACTGGTTCAGGAAAGCGACAACTTTTGGATTAAGTTTGGAAGGGTCTTTTTCTCCATCAACGATTTTTTGCAGGTCATTCAGAACATCTTGCGGTTGCAAATCCAGAAACTTTCCTTCCGCATGCAATATCTCAAAACCTTGTTGCAGGCGTGCTGCAGCTTCACGGTGAAGTTGTTGGTTATATCGTTCGGCATTTCCCGCAACCCAGCTTCCGGCCGATAGATCGCCACCAGTTATAGTAGCCGCCAAAACCCCAATAATTTGTGCTGTACCTACCTTGAATTGATCATCTGTAGCAAACCGCGAGTCCAGATATTTACCCAACGTATCGGTGGCAATTGCATTCAGTCCTTCCACTGCAGCGGCGGCAAGAGCGCCCGTTTTGAAATCACCTCCCCGCGCAGCAGAAAGCGCTCCTCCCAAGAGGGCATGCATCAATATTTTTTCAGCAGATCCTGGGTCAACGTCGAGATACTTAGCAAGGTCGCCCAACTGTTTATTACCGAAGGCCGCTGTAAGATCGAGCCCTTCCGAAACCAGAGAGGAGACAAGCGATTCCTTAAAGCTTCCACCGTTAATTGCCGTACCGATACTACTAGCAACAAGCGCGTGGGTGGTGCTCCGCAATATGTTCTGTGTGACAGTACTCCAATTCAACATCGTTGATGAATAGCCCGGATTTGCGACACCGCCAACATTAAGGATCAATGCGCCGTCCGTACTCCACCCACTCACCATGCTATCAATCCCGTTTAGGGCATAACCTGTCATCCATTGTGTCGCATAACCTTTGATGGCATCTTCACTAATCGTTGCCTTTAGCCCTGCTCCAATATCACCGCCATTATTGACTGTACCCACCGTGAAGTTGGTTGCAATAGCGCCAGCTAATGGCCCAAGAAACATACTCGCAACAATTGCAATGATAAGTGCCGACGCAGCCCCCAAACCTGCATTCTTATACTTCCAACTTTCGTGTATTTCCTTAACCAGTCGCCAATCAACCTTCCCTTCCAGATCGGCCTGCTTAATCCATGCCAACCCGGGCTCGACAGATACCATCGCATCAATCGTCTCGCTTACCGTTTTCTTATTAATATCCTTTATATCAATGGTTATCTTGCCTGCCGCCTTTATTGCCAGCTCACCTTGCGCGAGCAAAACACTTTGCATGAATGTTTCGTCGGTCGTCCCTTTTCCTTCCATAGAATACCAAGCCATATTGGAATTGCTTTTATCATGACTTTCTTTTCTTAAATCTTTTACTGCCTCAAAAAGAATGGATCCACCACTCTCCAGCGTAAGGTTCTTTCCACTTTCAAGTCGCGCGCCCTGATACCGTTGATCTCCATCACTAAACAGTGTCAGGTTTCCACCGGTCTTGATCTGAGTACCGATATTTGTGATCTGAGTGACCTCATCACGCTGAGTTTTTTTACTCCCCCAACTACCCTTCTTCTTCATGTCGTATAACGAGTAATCGGTATCTTGCGCAGCCAGTAATTGAAGATTACCGCCCGCAGCAAGGTACGCCTCATCACCTGCAGTGATGCGGCTGGAGATTGCTGTGAGATTCTGACCAGAATTCAATACTACGTTGCCGCCCGCTGTGATTTCACTCATGACTTGGCTTATATGGTCTTCCTGAACCGTGAGTTTTTTACTTTTGGACAGGAAGTGTTCTTCATCCGCAGCCGATCTGATGGTCAGATTGTCGGTCGCCGTCATGGCGATGTTGCGCTTGGCATCGATCTGGCTGGCGATGACGTTGATATCACGCCCTGCATCGGCCGACAGGTCACGTCCGGCGCTGATGCTGGCGCCCAGTTGGGTGATGTCGCTGCTGTTGTGATTGCTATCCTTGAACACACTGTTGGTGACCTGCGTCGAGACCACATTGAGGTCTCGTCCTACATTCAGGCTCATGTCCCGACTGCTTTGCATGACACCACCGACAATGTTGATGTCTTGCCCCGCCTTCACGGTGAGGTCATTGGCCGCCTCGATGCGCGCGGCGTTGTCGGCGTAGTCGTGATGCTGGGTGCCAAAGCGGGTACTGCTGTCCGACGATGTGATGGTCCGTTCGTTGAGCACATCACCTCTGGTTGCCGTCACGCTCACGTCACGACCCGCAAGAATGCCGCCCGACTTGTTGATGACGTCATTACCGGCTAGCACATCCAGACGATTACCCGCCTGAATCAGACCGCTGTTGACCAAGTCCTTGCCCGCCGTCGCCGACAGGTTATCGGTGGCGCGCAATGTACCAACGTTATCGAGGTTCTGACCCGCAATCAGCGTCACGTCCTTGCCTGCAATCAGCGCCCCGGTGGGACCGAGGCGGCCTTCGGCCTGTGCCAGATACAACACCGGCACCAGGACTTTTTCGCCGTTCACTTCGTGCTCTTCGAGCCAGACGATGTCATGGGTCAGCGCCGCGACTTGCTGAGACGTGAGGCTGACACCCACCGATAGATTGAGTGCGTCCTTGCTGGCGATGGCGTTGTTCATCAGGTACTTGAACAGGCCTTCGTCGGTGGTTTGGCCGTCGATGTAGCGCTGGCCAGTGCGAGCGACGACCGCTTGCTGGATCAGGCGCTGTTCGTAGAGGCCGTCGCCCAGGCGTTTGGCGCTGGTGTCCGGGTCGTAGCCGAGGTTGCTCAGCAGGTAGTCCGAACTCATGAATTGCTTGAGGTTGGTGAGTATCGGATTGGTTTCGATCAGGTATTTGTGGCCGTTGGCCGGCGCTTTGACGTCCGGCAGGCCGGTGACGCGAGTCAGGGGACGAATGACGGTCGTGGACTTGCTGTCGTTGCCGAGTCCGCCTCTGCGAGGAGCGACCGACGTCACGGAAGCGTCGAGTGTGCTGGCGACGCCGGCAGTCACCGTCGGTAGGTGCGTGACCGGGTCTACGGCGTGATCATTGCTGGAGAGGATCGCCGGGGTGTCTACCAGCAAGTTGCGAGGGCCACCACCGCTGCTAGCGGCGACCACGTGTCCCTGCGTGCTGACGTTTTCACCGCCCACCGTCCAACCCGGCGGCTGGGCGGTGACTGTACCCGGTACGACGTCGCTCGTGTCCTGAGTGCTCAGACGGAACAGGCCGTTCTCCCCGGTGGGAAGACTAAAGCCCGGCAATGTCAGCGGGTTGACTTGCTGCTGGGCGAGATCGGGTGGCAGTTGGCTGTTGAGCCTGATGACCGTGGTGCCGGTACCGCTCGCCTTGGTGTCCGCGACTTTATTGGTGCCACCGGTGGAACCGTAGTCCTGGTGGATGACACTGTTCTGCAGGTCCTGGGCAGCAGTGATCGAGACGTTGCCGCCGGCCTGGATGACGGCATTGCGCCCGGCGCTTACGCTGCTGCCATCGCGTGCCGTTTCAATGTCACTGACCAGGGTGTAGTTCTGCAGGCCGGTCGGCAGTTCCACCAGGTTGTTGCGGTCGTATAGGGATTGCGGGCTGGTAGAGCCGTAGGAATACCCCGAGAGGGTATTGGTCACCACCTGATTCGTTACGGCGTCTTTGACCACGACCTTTTCAATCAGGCCGCCATCATGGCCGGGCTCACGGCCTGTGGCAGAGAAAGCGGTACCTAAACTAAAACCTCCAGAACCGTCGATGTAGTAGAGGTTCGGGAAATCCGGGTTGTTGCGCTGGTTGTATGCCACCACCTGCGGCATGAAGCGATTGACCGTTCCGTCGGTGACGGAGCCGGTCCGATAGATGCGCGTGCGCTCGATACTGCCGCTAACTGCACCAATGTTCCTCAGGTTGTTGGCATTGATGGTGATGTTGCCGGTCGCACTGACGGTGCTTTTGCTGTTGAGGAAGTCGCCACCGTTGAAGACAAAGTCACCGCCCGCGGTCAGCAAGGCGGACGCCGTTGTGTCGCTGTCCTGCCCACCTTCGAAAACTTCCCGGGCAATGTAATTGACGTCGTAGTGGTCGCCACTGCAATCGCCACATTGCACCGCCAGGAAACCGGAAACCAGGGTACGCGTCAGGCCAAAGTTCTGCGTACCGTCGTCGCCCGAAGTACGGTTGGTGAAGGATCCGGCGCTGAGTGTGAATGTGCGGCCGCTCTCCATGGAGCCGGAGATGTTCGAGACTTGGCTGGCCTGGGCCGCCCCGCCGAATCCTTTGACGACGACATTGCCCAGACCGTACAGGTCGCCGTTCTGGTTGATGAAGTTGCCGACGCTCAGTGTCATGTCGGCACCGCTGAAGATCAGCCCGCGATCATTGAGCAGCGACGGAGTTTTAAGGTCAAGGTTTTGAGCGGCCCCCAGTGCTCCGGTGTTGTTCAGGCTACCGGCTTCGACGGTCAGATTGGCATTGGAAGTCAACCGCCCGGCGTTGGTCAGTTGTCCACCAATCTTGACGATGGAGTCACCACCTCCGGCAATGCTTGAGGCTGCGTTCAGGTTCAGTTGCGCAGCGGTCAGCGTAAGAGCGCCCAGACTCGACATCCGCCCGTTGCCGCTGTAACTGCCGCCCAACTGCATATCCATGACACCATCACTGGCGATCAGGCCATTGTTGGTCCAGTTACCGCCACGCGCCTGCAGGTAGTCAGAGGCCAGCAACTGGCCACTGGCAGTCTGACTGAAATTGTTGACGTTGACGTTCAAGCGCCCGGCCTGGATGACGCTGGAGTTGGTCCAGGTATCAGCATTCAGATCCAGGGTACCGGCGGTGGTGATGCCGCCTCCGGCGCCAATGACGTTGGCGGTGGAGATATCAAACCGGCCACGACCAACGTGATTGAGTTTGCCCCCGGCATTCAAAAAGCTGCCAACGGCCAAGGTCAGGTCGGTGTTGGCGGTCTCTAGCACGCCATTGCGGTTGTCCAGCAAACCGCCGATCTGGAAGCTGGTCTTGTCGGCACTGCCCAGGGAGCGAAGCCGACCGGTCTGGTTATCGACGCTGGCGGCTTTTACCGTCAGCGTGGTGTCGCTTTCGACGATACCGTCGCGGTTGTTCAGGGCGCCGCTGAGGCTGAGGTCGATGCGGTTACCCGCAATCTGACCGTCGCTGTTATCCAGACGGGTGCCCGTCACACCGACCAGGCCCTTGGCGTAGAGCACGCCATTGCGGTTGTCGAGCGCGGCGGTAGTGATGCTCGCATCAGTGGCTTGTGCCGAGATCCGTCCGCCGTTGTTGTCCAGACCGGCCAGTGCCGACAACGTCAGGCCCTGGGCTTGAATGATCCCGCCCTGGCGGTTGTTGTTGAGGTCGTAACCGTTGCGCAGTACGCCGACGGTTCGCGCTTCAAGGGCGCCTTTGATGCTCGACAGCACGCCACCGCGGTTGTCGATGTTGGCGGCTTTGACGGTCACGACACCGTTCTGGGCAATGACCTTGCCGCTCTGGTTATCGAGGTCGCCACTGACGTCGAGGGTCAGGCCGTTCTGGGTCTGAATCACGCCTTTGCCGTTAGCCATGCTGGCGGCTTGCAAGTTCAGGCCGGCGTTCTGGCTGTAGATCAAACCGTTGGCGTCGTTGCGTACCGCGCCGCTGGCGGTGATCTGTAAGGCGTCCTTGGCGGCGAGGGTGCCGTTGTTGCTGTTGTCCAGCAACCCGGTCAGGAGGGTCAGCGTACTTTGGCTGGCGAGTTGGCCGTTCTGGTTAGCGAGGTCGGTAACACCCTTGATCAGCACCGGACCGGCACCGACCAGTTTGCCGCTGGTGTTGGTCAATGCACCGAGCAGATCCAGCGTCACTGCGCCATTGCCGGCGATGGTCCCGGCGGTGTTGTCCAGGCCGGTGGCCGTGGCATTGATCGCCTGTTGCGCATTGATCGTGCCGCCAGCGTTGGTCAAAACGCCGGTGGTGATGTCCAGTGCGGCGCCACTGTTGATCAGGCCGCCCAGGTTGTTGTTGAGGGATTCGCTCAGGGTGAGGGTCTGCCCCGCCGCGCTGCTGAGAATGCCTTTGTTACTGTTATCCAGGCTCTTTGATTTGACGCTCAGGCTGCCCTGACTGACCAATGCCCCGGCATCGCTGTTGAGCAAGACACCCTTGAGGTCCACGGCAACATCACCGTTGCTGCTCGAGAGCGTGCCGTTGTCGCGATTATCGAGGCTGTCGCCGTTAACGGTCAGTCCCTGCCAGCCGGAGATCAACCCCTTCTGGTTGACCAGGCTGGTGCCGTTGACGGTCAGTAGCTGACTGCTGATCAGCTTGCCGGCGCTGTTATCCACGGCCCAGGCAATCACATCGAAACCGAGGTTACTGGAGATTTCGCCGTTCTGGTTGTTGAGATCGCGCAGGTGCTTGAGGGTCAGTGGCCCCTTGGCCATGAGCAGGCCGTTGCGATTATCCAAGTCGCCGTTGGCCAGCTCCACGGTGACGGCTTTTTCGCCGAGCAGGCGTCCCCCGTTCTGGGTCAAGGACGTCAGGGTCAGGTCGATGTCGCCCTTGGCCGAGACTTCGCCCTCGTTGCTGGAGTCCAGGCTGGTGGCCGTCAGGGTCAGATTGCCCTGGCTGTTGATCAACCCGCTATCGCGGTTGTTCAGTGCCATGGCGTTGAGGATGACGGCACTGGCGCCGAGCACGGTGCCGCTCTGGTTATTGAAGTCAGCGCTGCCGACTTTGAGTAATTGAGCTGCGTTGATCAGGCCCTTGGCATCGTTGCGCAACAAACCGTCGACAGTCAGTTCGAGGTCGCCACGGCTGGTCAGGCTACCGCCGCTATTGTTCAGGCTGGCGGTGCGTGCGTCGAGGGACGCAGCGCCGATCAGGCCCTTGACGTTGTCCAGCGCGTTGGCGATGCGCAGGATCAGGCCCTGATTGCTCAGCAGTTTGCCGTTGCTGTTGTCCAGGCTTTGCGCGGTCAGCGTGAAGGCTTCGGCGCTGGAGATTTCACCGCCCTGGTTGTTGACACCCTTGAGTTGCTTGAGCAGCAAGGTGCCGGGGGCATTGATCAAGCCGTTCTGGTTGTTCAGTTGGCCGTTATTCAGGTCCAGGCTGAGGCTGCTGTTGCTGAACAGCTTGCCACCCTGCTGATCCAGCCCGGTGACCGACGCGGTCAAGACACCCTGGCTGCCGATACGACCATCGTCCTGGTTGGTGACCTGACCCGCGACGAGGTTCAGGGTGCTGGCGCTGTTGAGTCGGCCGCCCTGGCTGTTATCGAACGCGCCGGTGGTGACCGTCACTGCGCCTTTACCGCTGATGCTGCCTTGCTGGCGGTTGTCGAGGCTGGCACTGGTGAGCGTGAGCGCGCCATCGGTGACCAGTGCACCGCCCTGGTTGCTGACGCTGCCGTCGCTGGTGAGCTTCATATCGGCCGCGCTGGAAAGACTGCCCTGGGTGTTGGTCAGTTGCGTGGTGTTGACGGTCAACGTCTCTTCACTGCTGACCTGGCCCTGGCTGTTGTCGAATGCGCCAGTCAGGTTCAAGTGCATGTTCTGCACGCTGAGCAGGTTGCCGCCGCTGTTATCCAGCAGACGCCCTTGCAGGTTAAGCGCGGTGGTGGCGCTGAGCAGGCCTTTGTTACGGTTGAGCAACTGGTCAACGTTGAGGGTCAGTGCCTGACCGGTGAAAATCCGGCCGCCATCGCTGTTGTCGAGTTTTGTGCCGGTGAACGACAAATCGGCGTTGGTGCTGACTTCACCGCCGCGGTTATCGAGGTCATCGACGGTCAAGGTCATGGCTTTGGTGGACCCCAACAAACCGCTCTGGCGGTTGTCGAGGGTGTCGGCGGTCAGCTTGAGCACACCGGTGGTGATCAACTTGCCTTGCTGGTTATTCAGAGTTTTGACCTGAACAGTGGAGTCGGCCTTGCCGGCAATATCGCCGCCACGGTTGTCCAGGGTGTCAGCAGTGAGCAGAAGTTCACCGTCAGCGATGATCGAGCCTTGCTGGTTCTCCAGTGTTTTGTCGGTGGTGAGTTCCAGCCGATCGTGGCTGCTGATCAAGCCTTCGTTGTTGTTGAGGCTGTCGCTATGGCTATCGATGGACGCGGCGGAAATCACGCCTTTGAGGTTGTTCAGGGCTTGCGCGATGCGCAGGGTCAGACCCTGATTGCTCAGCAATTTGCCGTTGCTGTTGTCGAGGTTCTGAGCAGCCAGTGTGAAGGCTTGAGCGCTGGAGATTTCACCGCTCTGGTTGTTGACGTCCTTGAGGTTTTTCAACATCAGCAACGGCGCGTTGATCAGACCGCCCTGATTGTTCAGTTGACCGTTGTTCAGGTCCAGGCTCAGTCTGGTTTGGCTGAACAGTTCACCGCCCTGTTGATCAAGCCCGGTGACCGAGGCGGTCAACGCTTGCTTGCTGGCAATCCGTCCGGTGGCGTTGTTGACTTGCTTGGCGGTGAGGTCCAGGGTGGTGCCGCTGATGAGGCGGCCGCCCTGGCTGTTATCCACGTTGCCCGTGACGACGCGAGTAGTATCTTTGCCGGATATCAGGCCTTTCTGGCTGTTATCCAGGCTGGCGCTTTCAAGGGTCAAAGTGGCGTCGGTGCTGATCGAGCCCCCCACGTTGAGCAAGGCGCCACGACTGCTCACGGACAGCGCACCGGCACTGCTCAGGCTACCGGCGCTGTTGTCGAGGCTGGCCGCGTTGACGGTCAGCGTTCCTTCGGTGCTGATCAGCCCCTGCCCATTGAGCAAGGCATCGTCGAGGGTGATCACCAACCCCTTGAGGCTGTTGAAGGTGCCGCCGGTATTATCCAGCGTGGTACCGGTCAGAGTCGTCGCGCCCTTGGTGACGATCAGGCCTTTGTTCTGGTTGATCAGTTTGGCAACGGCCAATTTCAGATCGGTAGCGGCGAGAATTTTCCCTCCGTCGCTGTTGTCCAGGTGCTGGCTTTCGATGTTCAGCAGCAGGCTGCTGGAGAGTTCGCCGGCCCGATTGTCGATGTCGTCGACCTTCAGTGCCAGCGCTTTAGTGGTGCCAACCAGTCCGCCATTGCGGTTATCAAGGGTCGTGCCGGTGAGGCTCAGGTTGCCTTGGGCGACCAGTGCCCCACCTTGTTGTTGCAGCAGGCCGATGGTGGCAGTGAGGTCACCCTGGCTGGAGATTCGCCCCACTCCGTTCTGCACCTCATCGGCCTTGAGGGTCACCGGTCCCACGGCACTGAGCAACCCGTCACTGTTGTCCAGACGAATACCGTCATAGGCAATACCGGCCTTGCCGCTGATCAAGCCTTTGTCGCGGTTATCCAGTTGGCCGATTTGCAGTTTCAACTGTTTGTCGGCCTGGATCACCCCGCCACGGTTATCGGCGGAAGCGCTGCTGACTGTCAGCGTATCTTTACCGGTGACTTTGCCACCGCGGTTGTCGAGGCTACCGCTACGTACATCGATGGCGCCCTTGGCGCTGATTTCACCGGTGTTCTGGTTATCCAGCAAACCGCTGATGCGTGCGGTGAGGTTGCCGTCGCTGACCACCACACCAGCGTCGCGGTTGTCGAGGCTGGCGGCTTTGAGATCCATGCTCTTGCCTGAACCCAATACACCGTCGCGGTTATCCAGTGCCCCGCTGAGGTCAATATTCAAACCCAGGTCTCCCAGGATCTGGCCGCTGCGGTTGATCAGTGTGGTCGCATTAAGCCGAGTGATGCTGGCACTGGAAATTTCACCGTTGCTGTTGTTCAGCTGACCGATCGTGCCCGTCAAATTGCCCGTGCTGTTGATCACTCCCTTGGTGTTGAGAATTTGGTTAGCCGTGACGTTCAGCGCACCACTGCTCAGCACCCGGCCGTTGTTCTGGTTGTCCAGAGTCCCGACGGTGATGTTGGCAGTTTTCGCGGAGCTCAACGTGCCGCCCTGGTTATTCAATGCCTGCGCGGTGTTGACCGTCAGGTTGCGGCTGGCCACCACGCTTTTGCCGAGGTTGTTGAGGTTCTGCGCATTCAGGCTCACGTCGCCGCTGGCATTGCGGCTGGTGTCGGCGTTGACCCCGGCTTCGATGATGCCGTTGTTGGTCAGCACACCGCCGGCCGTCAGCGCGATGCTGTCCCGGGCGGCGAGGGTTTGCTGGTTGGTCAGGTTGCCTTGGGTTTGCACGTTCAGCGCCGTACCGGCATAGACCGGACCGCGCGCATCAAGGCTGGCGGCTTTGACGTTCACGGCGCCCGTGGCCGACGTTTGCGCGAGACTGAGATGACCGTTGGCGTCGAGCTGGATATCACCACCGCTGGCGGCCAGGTTGCCGTCGAGTTTCACCCCGACCCCGGCTTCGGTGCCGACCAGTTTGATCGCCCCGGCGTACATGCCGCCCAACGCAGAGGAGTCGATCGCCAGTTGCGGCTTGGCACTGCCGTCATCGGCACGGGCAGTGGCGTTGAGGCTGTCGGCGTTGACGTCGTTGCGACCGGCAACGATGGTCAGGTTTTTCGCCTGGATCTCGGCGTTGATCTTCGCGCTGCGGGTGATGATTTCAAACTGGTCGACGTTGTTGGCGTTGAGCCCGGCGCCGTCGATGGTGACGCTGCCCTGATCGACCTGGAAGCGATCGAGGCGACCGCTACCGTCGAGCACCGGCTTGCCGGTGGTCAACGTCACGCGCGGGGTATTGATGAAGCCGCAGCCGTTGCAGCTGATGCCGTAGGGGTTGGCGACGATCACCCGCGCCGACTGCCCCGCCACTTCGGTGTAGCCGCGCAACTGGCTGGGGCTGCCGCCGACCACTTCGTTGAGGATGGTTTGCGCCGCGATCCCGTTGGTCAGGTTCGGGTTGCCGACAATGATCCCGCCCAGTTGCGTCGCGCCGGTCTGCGCGGCGACGTTGTTGAGGATCACCCCCTGGCTGCCGACGTTGTAATCGTGGAACTGGTTATGCGACAGGCCCGTGCCGTTGGGCGTGGCGATCTGGACGATCGGCACGCCATTGCCCGCCTGACCGAGGCTGGTGCCGGGCGTGGCCACCACGATCCCGTCGGCCTGAGCCCACATCGGTTGCCAGAACATGACGTTGGCCAACAGGAACGCCAGTCCGCGCTTGGGCATGCCCAGGAAGTGCTCGCGGGTTTTCACGGCGGCAGAAGGTTGGCGAGCGAGAAAAGCGTAGTGGCGAACGTCCATGTGAAAGGTCCCGATGCAGCGAAATTAGAGGAAGAAATCCAGGCGGAAATAGATCGGCGCTTCGCGCTCGGTCAGCACGTCAGGGCGTTCCAGGGAATGGGCAAAAGTCACGCTGGCGGCCACATGCTGACCCCGGGCAAACAACTCCACGGAATCGCTGGACATGCGCCCGTGCTGATCGCCGTTATAGCGGTCGCCACGGATCACACCCTGGTCGTAACCGAGGCTGGTGCCGTATTCGGCGAACACCGGGCGCAGCCATTCCAGGGTGACCGGGCGGCTCCAGCGCAGGTCGTTGCGCCAGTAGCCGCCGCTGTCGCCGGACAAGGACTGGTCCTTGTAACCACGGATCGAAGACAGCCCTCCGAGGCTGGTGCGTTGCGGGCTGAACAGCACGTCTTCACTGCGCTGGCCGGTCATCAGGCTGCTGAAACTGAAGGACTCGCCCCACAGCTTGAACGGCTGCAGATAACTCGCGGTGGCGGTGTATTTGCGGTAACGCGCGTTCGGCTCGCCGGGGCCCGGATCACCGTTACCCTGGGCGTCGAACGCGCCGATGCCTTGTTGCATGCCCAGGTCGAGGTTGACGAAGGCACTGCCGACCCGCCGACCGTGGTTGATGCCGAACTGCGCTTCGCTGATGCGGTTGCTGCTCAGCTTGAGCTTGCTGTCTTCGATGAAGTTGTTGGTGCGCAGGTACGAGAGACCGGTGCTGAGGGAGGTCTTGCTCAGGGCGTCGCGATGGATCACCCGCTCGGCGCGCAACTGATGGTTTTCGCTGTCGCCGGTCTGCTTGAAATTGAAACCGTTGGCCTGGGCTTGCGAGCGGTACTCGCTCTGGCTGTAGGTGTAACTGAAGTTCCACCAGCCCCACGGCACGCTGTAATTGAGCAGCGCGTTGTTGGAGGTGTGCAGGTGATCGCTCACCGCATCATGACCGCCGCGCAGCATCAACTGATCGGCCAGGCCCAGCGGGCTGTCCCAGTCAAACGTCGTGCCCCACTGCTGCTCGCCGGTGCTGCGCTGGCCGTCGTTACTGCGCGACAAACCGACACGCCACGGCTTCTGCGGGGTGTTCTTGACCAGCACCTCGCTGCCACCGACGTTCTTGCCCGGGGACAACTCCATCTGCGCCTGATTCGACGGCAAGCGGTTGAGCTGATCCACCATCTGCTCGATTTCCCGCAGATTGACCAGCTCCCCGCTCCTGCCGGGAAAAGCCATCCCCAGTTCGCGCTCCGACAGCTGGCTGCCCTCCGCGCCCTTCAACCCTTCGAGCCGGCCCTCGACCACCAGCACCTTCAGATGCCCGCCGGACAAATCCTGCTGCGGCAAGTAGGCACGGCTGGTGACCAGGCCTTTTTCGATGTAGTGATCGGTGATGACTTTCAGCAACTCGTTGAGCTGTGTAACGCCCAGGCACTGGCCGATGTAAGGCTTGAGCAGGCGATTTTTCTCGCCGTCCGAAAGACTGTCGGCGCCTTTGAGCTCGATGTCCTTGATGGGGAAACAACGGGCGTCGGCCGGGGCCGTCGCGGGCGCGGGTTGGGCTGCCTTGCCGGGTAATTCCTTGAGCTCCTCGAGACGCCGACGCTGCTCGTCGAGCAAGCGATCCTGACGTTCGCGGATCAGATCGGTTTCACCGGGGGTGGGGGCAGCGTGAGCAAGATTCAGCGGAGAAAGGCACAGCAAAGCCAGGCACAACCTCGCCACGAGGGCGGGTGGATACATGTTCGATCCCTCGAATGGAGAGTGATAGCACAATAGTGGCGCGATATTAGATGGCCACTATTTTGACGTCAATGAATGGATTCATTCGAGGAGGTTAAGGGATGACTTGTAATGGCTAAATCGGGCGCTTCCGATGAGAGCGCAGGACGTTTCCTGATGTGGTGTAGAAAAATGCTCACAACACCAAGGCGCTGTAGTCCGCAGAGAAAAAAGCCGAGAGCTAAACAGCAAGATCAAAAGATCGTCCGATCGCGGCCCGAGCCTTCGGCAGCTCCGGGATGAACGCCAATTCCGTGCAGGAGCTCCGATCTTTTGACGTAAAAAAACCCGGACACTGTCCGGGTTTTTATTGGATCGCTACGACGCTTTATTCAGCCGCCGGCGCTTCCGGCTTACGGCGTTTCAATGGCGCCATGCCGTCCTTACTGACCAGCGACAGGGCGTCGGTCTTCGGGCGGTTGGCGATTTTGCGCTTGGTCGGGGCCTTGGCGCCGGTTTTCTTCTTGTCGCCCTTGGCGTCGACCTTTTTCTTCTTCACACCAACGGCTTTGCCCGAGGCCTTGACCTTTTTCGGTCCGCCGTAGGTGCCTTTGACTTCCTTGATGGTGCGGCGCTCGAAGCTCTGCTTGAGGTAGCGCTCGATGCTCGACATCAGGTTCCAGTCGCCGTGGCAGATCAGCGAGATGGCCAGGCCATCGTTGCCGGCGCGGCCGGTGCGACCGATGCGGTGAACGTATTCGTCGCCGCTGCGCGGCATGTCGAAGTTGATCACCAGGTCCAGGCCTTCCACGTCCAGACCGCGGGCGGCGACGTCGGTGGCCACGAGGATTTTCACCCCGCCCTGCTTCAGGCGGTCGATGGCCAGTTTGCGGTCTTTCTGGTCTTTCTCGCCGTGCAGGACGAACGCTTTGTATTCCTGTGCCACCAGGCGGCCGTAGATACGGTCGGCCATGGCCCGGGTGTTGGTGAACACGATGGCCTTCTGATAGGTCTCGTTGGCCAGCAGCCAGTTCACGATCTGTTCTTTGTGCTGGTTGTGGTCAGCGGTAATGATTTGCTGACGCGTGGTGTCGTTCAGCTGGCTGACCGCGTTGAGCTGCAAGTGCTCAGGGTTGTTCAGGACCTTGGCGATCATCTCACGCAGGCCCGAACCGCCGGTGGTGGCGGAGAACAGCATGGTCTGCTGGCGGTTGGTGCACTCGTCCACCAGACGCTGCACGTCTTCGGCAAAACCCATGTCGAGCATGCGGTCGGCTTCGTCGAGCACCAGCACTTCGACTTCCTTGAGGTCGAGGTTGCCGGCGTTCAGTTGCTCGATCATCCGGCCCGGCGTACCGATCAGGATGTCCGGCACCTTGCGCAGCATGGCGGCCTGGACCTTGAAGTCTTCACCGCCGGTGATCAGGCCGGACTTGATGAAAGTGAACTGCGCGAAGCGCTCGACTTCCTTGATGGTTTGCTGGGCCAGCTCGCGGGTCGGCAGCAGGATCAGGGTCTTGATGCTGACGCGGACTTTGGCCGGGCCGATCAAGCGGTTGAGGATCGGCAAAACGAAGGCTGCGGTTTTGCCGCTGCCGGTTTGCGCTGTCACCCGCAGATCACGCCCTTGGAGCGCCAGCGGAATAGCCGCTGCTTGCACAGGCGTTGGCTCGACAAATTTAAGCTCGGCCACGGCTTTGAGCAGACGTTCGTGCAGGGCGAATTGGGAAAACACGGGTGCTACCTCGAAGAAATACAAAAAAACAGCTGCATAGGGTAACGGTTTCGAGCGCTAAGGCCGAGTTTCTTTATACAAACGGCTGCAAACAGTGGCTTTTTTGTTGCCTGATTTGTCTCAAAACGTCATCCGCAACCTCTTAAATGCTCTAATCGCCCCGTCGCGCCCTACAGAAGAAGCGTTTTCACTCATGGATATCAAACAGCTCTGGCTCAACGCCCAAGACCTCTGGGGTGCCCTTGATCAGCACCCGCTCCTGCATTCCACACTCGCGCTGATGTTGCTGCTGGTGGTGGCGCTGGTGCTCGGACGAGTGGCGCGTTACCTCATTCTTCATGCCACCAAAATGCTCGGCCGCCAGCCGGCGTTGCACTGGGTCAACGATTTTCGCCACAACAAAGTGTTTCATCGCCTGGCGCAAATGACGCCATCGCTGGTGATCCAGTTCGGCCTGCACCTGGTGCCGGAGTTGGGCAAGACCAGCATGAACTTCCTCGGCAACGTGGCGCTGGCGTTCACCATCCTGTTCCTGGTGCTGTCCATCAGCGCGTTGCTCAATGCCCTGCTGGACATCTATGCCCGCACCGAACACGCCCGCACCCGCTCGATCAAAGGCTATGTGCAACTGGCGAAAATGGTGTTGTTCGTGTTTGGCGCGATCATCATCGTCGCCACGTTGATCGACCGTTCGCCACTGTTGCTGCTGTCGGGTCTGGGCGCCATGTCGGCGGTGATTCTGTTGGTCTACAAGGACACCCTGCTGTCGTTCGTCGCCAGCGTACAACTGACCAGCAACGACATGCTGCGGGTCGGCGACTGGATCGAGATGCCGCAAGTCGGTGCCGACGGTGACGTGGTGGACATCACTTTGCACACGGTCAAGGTGCAGAATTTCGACAAGACGATTGTGTCGATCCCGACCTGGCGCCTGATGTCCGAGTCGTTCAAGAACTGGCGCGGCATGCAGCAGTCCGGCGGGCGCCGGATCAAGCGCAGCCTGTTCATCGACGCCAGCGGCGTACGGTTCATTCGCGATGATGAAGAGCAGAAACTGTCCCAGGTGCATTTGCTGACCGACTACATGAGCCGCAAGACAGCCGAGCTCAAGGCCTGGAACGAAGCCCAGGGCAACGTCGCGGCGATGGCGGCCAACCGTCGGCGGATGACCAACATCGGCACCTTCCGCGCCTATGCGCTGGCGTATCTGAAAAGTCACCCGGAGGTTCAGCAGAACATGACCTGCATGGTGCGGCAGATGCAGACGACGGCGCAGGGGATTCCGCTGGAAATCTATTGTTTCACCCGCACCACGGCGTGGGCGGATTACGAGCGGATTCAGGGGGATATTTTCGATTATCTGCTGGCGGTACTGCCGGAGTTCGGATTGAGTCTTTATCAGCAGCCGAGTGGCGGGGACTTAAGGGCCGGATTGCTTCCGGCCATGTTAGGCGCGAGCCACATTCCGGAGCCGGAAAAACACATCATGTAAACACCGCCCCTGTAGGAGCATGGCTTGCCCGCGAAGGCGGAGTGTCAGTCAACATAGTTATCGACTGATACTCCGCCTTCGCGGGCAAGCCATGCTCCTACAAGGGTAACGGTGTTATTTGACCTGACGCTGCGGCGCCTTGTGCACCATGGTGTAGGCGTAATCCACGCCCATGCCATACGCGCCGCTGTGCTCCAGCACCAGTTCCATCACCGCCTCGTAAGTGTCTTTGTGTGCCCAGTCACGCTGGTATTCCAGCAGCACTTGTTGCCAGGTGACCGGCACCGCGCCTGCCTGAATCATCCGCTGCACCGACATGTCGTGAGCTTCTTTGGTGGTGCCGCCAGACGCGTCGGTCACGATGTACACCTCGTAGCCCTCAGCCAGGGCTTCCAGCGCCGGGAAGGTCAGGCAGACTTCAGTCCAGAGCGCGGCAATGATCAGCTTCTTGCGGCCGGTGGCTTTCACCGCGTCAACCAGCGCCTTGTCTTCCCAGGAGTTCATCGAGGTGCGCTCGATCGGCTTCTGCTCTGGGTGAACAGCCAGCAACTCCGGCCAGATGAAGCCGCTGAAGCTTTCGGTTTCAACTGAGGTGTAGATCGTCGGCACGTTGAAAATCTTCGCGGCCTTCGCCAGACCCACGGTGTTGTTCTTCAGGGTCTGACGGTCGATCGACTGCACGCCGAACGCCATTTGCGGCTGGTGGTCGATCAGGATCAGGGCGGAGTTGGTTGGGTTGAGCAATTCACGGTTAGACATGGCGCGTTCCTTTTGATGTCGATTTGTTTAATGAGTATTGGGTGAGTCACTTGCCTCAAGCTGTTTGCTTGCTGGCTTGGAAGTAACTTTACGGGCTAGATAAAAAAGGGACAATTCCCTAAAATCGAGAATAATTGATTCTAAAAAAGGGACAATCGTGGATCGGATCGAATGCATGCGCGCCTTTGTCGTGACGGTTGGCGAGAACGGCTTCGCAGCTGCCGCTCGCGCGATGGACGTGCCGCGATCAAAGGTGAGTAAACAGATTCAGGCGTTGGAGGAAGCAATCGGCGTGCAATTACTGCAGCGCACTACGCGCAGCCTGCACTTGACCGAGGCTGGCGCCGAGTATTTCGAGGCGGCGCGGGAGGTGTTGTCCGCGCTGGACGAGGCCGAGCAGCGCGCTCGAGACGGCATCGGCGAGCTACGTGGGGTGTTGCGGGTGAATGCGCCGATGTCGTTCGGCCTGCATCGCCTTGGACGGTTGATTCCGCTGTTCCATGAGCAGCATCCGAACATCGAGCTTCAACTGGTGCTCAGCGATCAACAGGTCGATCCAGTGCGTGGCGGCTTCGATGTGACGATTCGCATCGCCAGCATGCCAGACTCGACCATGATCGCCCGGCAACTGGCACCGGCACCGCGGATCATGGTGGCCTCCCCCGCCTATCTGGCGCGTGCAGGCATACCGCGGACCCCGCAAGACTTGCGCGCGCATCAATGCCTGAATTACGGGTATCTGCAAAGCGGCGTGAGCCTGCAGTTGTGCAATGGCAAGGAGACGCAACGGGTCAACGTTTCCGGCCCGTTGCACGCCAACAACGGCGACTTGCTCGCTCAGGCCGCCGAAGCCGGGATGGGCATCGCCCTGTTGCCTGATTTCATTGTGGAAGGCGCGTTGGCGGCAGGCCGCCTGGTGCCGGTGCTGTGCGAGTGGCAGGCACCAGCGATTACCATCAACGCGGTTTACCCTTCCTCGCGTCGCGTACCACAAAAGACCCGGGCGTTTATTGAGTTTATGGTGGCGCAGTTGGCGCCGAATTAACCCGGTTTAGTGTGCAATGACGGGTTGGCGTACACCCAACCGGCTGATCCACACCGCCGCCAGAATGACCGATCCACCCAACAACAACCGCCCCAACTCTTCATGCTGATTCCAGATCAGCAAATTGATCAGCAACCCCACCGGCACATGCAGATTATTCATCACCGCCAGCGTCCCGCCATTCACCAGGCACGCGCCCTTGTTCCACCAGTACAAGCCCAGCGCGGTCGAGACCAGGCCGAGGAACAGCAGCACGCCCCATTGCAGCGGCGCTTCGGGCAGGAAGTTCTGTTTGCCGAACAGCAGAAATGCCGGCAACGCCACCGCCAATGCGCCCAGATAGAAGTAGCCGAATCGCCGGTAATGCGGCAGATCGCTCGGATGGCGGGCCACCAGATGTTTATAGAGCACCTGCCCGGCGGCGTAGGTGAAGTTGGCCAGTTGCAGCAACAGAAAGCCCATGAAGAAGTCCGGATTGATCCGGTCGTAGCGAATCACTGCCGCACCCGCCACGGCCACCAATGCCGCGATCAAGGCCCACGGATTGAAGCGCCGGTTCAGTGCGTCTTCGATCAGGGTCACGTGCAGCGGCGTGAGGATGGTGAACAGCAGCACTTCCGGCACCGTCAGCACGCGGAAGCTCAAATACAAACAGACATAGGTCACACCGAACTGCAGCGCGCCGATCAACAACATCCCGCGCATGAATGCCGGCTCGACCGAACGCCAGCGTGTCAGCGGAATGAACACCAGCCCCGCCAGCAGCACTCGCACAAGCACCGCGAAGTAGCTGTCGACATGACCGGCCAGGTACTCGCCGATCAAACTGAAGGAAAACGCCTGGATCAGCGTGACAAAAAGTAGATAGCCCATGCTCGCCTCGTTTTGAATGGCGGCGACGATAGCGGTTTTTGCCCGTTATCGCGAACGCTCAGCCAACAACAAGCCCGGTCCCACAGAATCATCAGCGCCCACTAAATCCCAGGCAAAAAAAAGCCCGATCTCGCTAAAGCGTTCAATCGGGCTAGAGCACTCAGGAGCAATAAGTGCAAAGGGAGGTTCGATGCGCGTGCAGGCTTGAAGGGTCGCGCCAGGTCACTAGACCATCCAGCGATTATCTGGCGATTAACGACTCAGGCGACCTGGGCCAGTTTGGCGTTGGCCTGGTTCAGGCCTTTCTCCTGGAAGTCGCCGCCCAGGTTCATGCCTTCGGCGTGAATGAACGTGACGTCGTGGATGCCGATGAAGCCCATGACCTGACGCAGGTAGGGTTCCTGGTGATCCGCGGTGCTGCCGGCGTAGATCCCGCCGCGAGCGGTCAGCACGTAGGCACGCTTGCCGCTGAGCAAGCCTTGCGGGCCGGTTTCGGTGTATTTGAAGGTCACGCCGGCACGCAGCACATGGTCGAGCCAGGCTTTCAGGGTGCTCGGAATCGCGAAGTTGTACATGGGCGCTGCCATCACCAGCACGTCGGCGGCCAGCAGTTCGTCGGTCAATTGGTTGGAGCGTTCCAGCGAGGCCTGTTCGATCTCGTTGCGTTGTTCGACAGGTTTCATCCAGCCGCCCAGCAGGTTGATGTCCAGGTGCGGCACCGGGTTGACGGCCAGGTCACGGACGGTGATCTGGTCGGCCGGGTGTGCGGCTTTCCACTGACTGATGAAGGTCTGGGTCAGCTGGCGGGAAACCGAGTCTTGCTGACGGGCGCTGCTTTCGATGATCAGAACGCGGGACATGGGATGTAGCCTCCATCTGAGAATGCTGTAGGTCGATGGAGTGAAGGTTAAACAGAGTCATATCGATGAAAAAGCGCAAATAACTGCTATAAAGCATCGATAAATTCGTTTATAAGCGAAGCATGCCCAGCCGACATGCTCCGCTTGAGGTCATTTCGGGGTGCAAGTCAGGTCGATACGAAGCTTGATGATGGTGCGGGTGAACTTGGCCGTGGCGTTTTTGTGTTTGCCGGCGGGTACGTCGATCTTGCGGGTGCGTGGCGCTTCCGGACCGTTATTGAAAACCACTTTGCAAGTGACGTCGGTGTCGCCGTAGTTGTTGACCTGAATGGAGCCGATGTCGGCGTCCGTGTCATAGGCGTTGTAGTCGACCTTCAAACCGTTGAGCTGTTTATTGACATCGATCGGATAGGCAAACGCAGTCAGAGGCAACATCGCCAACACCGCACACCCCGCCATCACACAACAGATTTTTTTCATTCGGCAGTCTCCAATAAGAGCTGCCAGCTTAGGACAAGAGGAGCTCAACATGAAAGCGCCCCGCGTGACCCTTGATCAATGGCGAACGTTGCAGGCCGTGGTCGATCACGGCGGTTTCGCCCAGGCCGCCGAAGTGCTGCACCGTTCGCAATCGTCGGTCAGCTACACCGTAGCGCGCATGCAGGACCAACTCGGCGTACCGCTGTTGCGCATCGATGGCCGCAAAGCGGTGCTCACCGAGGCCGGCGGCGTGCTGCTGCGCCGCTCCCGGCAACTGGTGAAACAGGCCAGCCAACTTGAAGACCTGGCCCACCACATGGAACAAGGCTGGGAAGCGGAAGTACGGCTGGTGGTCGACGCCGCGTACCCGAGCGCCCGCCTCGTCCGCGCCTTGACCGCGTTCATGCCGCAAAGTCGCGGTTGCCGGGTGCGGCTGCGTGAAGAAGTGTTATCGGGGGTGGAAGAAGTATTGCTCGAAGGCGTGGCCGATCTGGCCATTACCAGTTTCAGTATTCCCGGCTACCTGGGCGCGGAGCTGAGCGATGTCGAATTCATCGCGGTCGCCCACCCCGAACATGCCCTGCATCGTCTGAATCGCGAGCTGAGCTTCCAGGACCTGGAAAGCCAGATGCAAGTGGTGATCCGCGACTCCGGCCGTCAGCAACCGCGAGATGTCGGCTGGCTCGGTGCCGAACAGCGCTGGACCGTCGGCAGCCTGGCCACTGCCGCGACCTTCGTCAGCAGCGGTCTGGGCTTCGCCTGGCTACCCCGGCACATGATCGAGCGCGAACTCAAAGAAGGCACGCTCAAAGTGCTACCGTTGGATCAGGGCGGAAGCCGCAACCCGAGTTTCTATCTGTATTCGAACAAGGACAAACCCTTAGGCCCGGCCACGCAGATTCTCATCGAACTGCTGCGCACCTTTGACACCGCGCCGCTGGATGCGCCCTTCGCCGCACCCGAACAAGCCTGACACGGAGTGTACCCATGGCCTATTTCGAACATGAAGGTTGCAACCTGCACTATGAGGAATATGGCCACGGCACTCCGTTGCTGCTGGTTCACGGGTTGGGCTCCAGCACCCAGGACTGGGAAATGCAGATCCCGGCGCTCGCCGCCCACCATCGGGTGATCGTGCCGGATGTGCGCGGCCACGGGCGCTCCGACAAACCCCGCGAGCGCTACAGCATCGCCGGGTTCAGCGCCGACCTGATCGCGCTGATCGAACACTTGAACCTTGGCCCTGCACATCTTGTGGGGCTTTCGATGGGTGGCATGATCGCTTTTCAACTGGCGGTGGACCAGCCGCAACTGCTCAAGAGCCTGTGCATCGTCAACAGCGCGCCCGAGGTCAAACGGCGCAGCCGCAACGATTATTGGCAGTGGTTCAAACGCTGGAGCCTGATGCGCGTGCTGAGCATGGGCACCATCGGCAAGGCCCTGGGCGCCAAACTGTTTCCCAAGCCGGAACAAGCTTCGTTACGACAAAAAATAGCGGCGCGCTGGGCAAAAAACGACAAACATGCTTATCTCGCCAGCTTCGATGCCATCGTTGGCTGGGGGGTTCAGGAACGACTTTCCAGGGTTTCGTGTCCAACCCTCGTCGTCAGCGCCGACCGTGACTACACCCCGGTCGCGCTGAAAGAAACCTATGTAAAACTGCTGCCCGATGCGCGGCTGGTGGTGATCGCCGATTCGCGCCACGCCACCCCGCTGGATCAACCCGAACGCTTCAACCAAACGCTGCTCGAGTTTCTCACCGCAGTCGACACCACCACTCAGGATCACTGACCCATGCTGAAAAAAATCGCCCTCGTCGCCGGCTCCGTTCTGTTTGCCGCCAACCTGATGGCCGCTACGCCGGCCAAGGCACCCCACGTGCTGCTGGAGACCACCAACGGCCAGATCGAAATCGAACTGGACCCGGTCAAGGCGCCGATCAGTACCAAGAACTTCCTTGAGTACGTCGACAGTGGCTTCTACAACAACACGATTTTTCACCGTGTGATTCCAGGTTTCATGGCTCAGGGCGGTGGTTTCACTGCACAGATGCAACAGAAGGAAACCAAGGCACCGATCAAAAACGAAGCCAGCAACGGCCTGCATAACGTGCGTGGCACGCTGTCGATGGCGCGTACTTCAAACCCGGATTCGGCCACCAGCCAGTTCTTCATCAACGTGGCCGATAACGCCTTCCTCGATCCGGGTCGCGACGCCGGTTACGCCGTCTTCGCCAAAGTGGTCAAGGGCATGGACGTGGTGGACATCATCGTCAACTCTCAGACCACCACCAAACAAGGCATGCAGAACGTGCCTGTCGACCCGGTGCTGATCAAGTCGGCCAAGCGCATCGACTGAGTACACCGGCAGTCTTGAGCGGTGGCCGGTCGATATCCGGCGCCGCTCATATCGTTTAAAGGAGAGCCCGTACACGGGCGGAGAACCGATGCTTTATCGCCGTTTCGAAAAACTGATCGACATTTTCCGCGACGCCCCGACGGCAGCTCCACCGAGTCGGGTTCTCTCCTTCTATACCTACTACCTCAAGCAGGTCTGGCCAATCTTCGCCGTTTTGTTGGTCGTCGGCCTGTTCGGCGCGCTGATCGAAGTGGCGCTGTTCAGCTACCTGAGTCGCATCATCGACCTGACCCAGAGCACATCCAACGTCGACTTCTTCAAGGTCCACGGCGTGGAATTGGCCTGGATGGCGGCGGTGGCGCTGATCCTGCGCCCCTTGTTCCTCGCCCTGCATGACATGCTGGTGCACCAGACCTTGAGTCCGGGCATGACCAGCCTGATCCGCTGGCAGAACCACAGTTACGTGCTCAAACAGAGCCTGAATTTCTTCCAGAACGACTTCGCCGGGCGCATCGCCCAACGCATCATGCAAACCGGCAACTCCCTGCGCGACTCTGCCGTGCAAGCGGTGGATGCGCTGTGGCACGTGCTGATCTATGCGATCAGCTCGCTGGTGCTGTTCGCCGAAGCCGACTGGCGACTGATGATCCCGCTGCTGATCTGGATCGCCGCCTACATCGGCGCGCTCTACTACTTCGTGCCGCGGGTGAAAGAGCGTTCGGTGGTGTCCTCCGATGCGCGCTCCAAACTCATGGGGCGGATCGTCGACGGCTACACCAACATCACTACCCTCAAGCTGTTCGCCCACACCAACTTCGAACAGCAGTACGCCCGCGAAGCCATTGCGGAACAGACCGAAAAAGCCCAACTGGCCGGCCGTGTGGTCACCAGCATGGACGTGGTCATCACCAGCATGAACGGCCTCTTGATCGTCGGCACCACCGGGCTGGCCCTGTGGCTGTGGACGCAGTCACTGATCAGCGTGGGCGCGATTGCCTTGGCCACCGGGCTGGTGATCCGCATCGTCAACATGTCCGGCTGGATCATGTGGGTGGTCAACGGCATTTTCGAAAACATCGGCATGGTCCAGGACGGTTTGCAGACCATCGCCCAACCGGTCAGCGTCACCGACCGCGAACAGGCAAAACCCTTGGCAGTGGCCCGTGGCGAGGTGCGTTTCGAACACGTCGATTTCCACTACGGCAAGAAGAGCGGGATCATCGGCGGCCTCAACCTGACCATTAAGCCCGGCGAAAAAATCGGCCTGATCGGCCCCTCCGGCGCCGGCAAATCGACGTTGGTCAACCTGCTGCTGCGCCTGTATGACGTGCAGGGCGGGCGGATCCTCATCGACGGCCAGAACATCGCCGAAGTCGGGCAGGAAAGCCTGCGCGAACGCATCGGCATGATCACCCAGGACACCTCACTGCTGCACCGCTCGATCCGCGACAATCTGCTGTATGGCAAACCCGACGCCACCGACGCCGAACTCTGGGAAGCGGTGCGCAAGGCCCGTGCCGACGAGTTCATCCCGCTGCTGTCGGACTCCGAAGGCCGCACCGGTTTCGATGCCCATGTCGGTGAGCGCGGGGTGAAACTCTCCGGTGGCCAGCGTCAGCGGATTGCCATCGCCCGGGTGCTGCTCAAGGACGCGCCGATCCTGATCATGGACGAAGCGACCTCGGCACTGGACTCGGAAGTCGAAGCAGCAATCCAGGAAAGCCTCGAAACCCTGATGCAGGGCAAAACCGTGATCGCCATCGCTCACCGTCTCTCGACCATTGCCCGGATGGACCGGTTGGTGGTGCTGGAAAACGGCAAGATCGCCGAAACCGGCAGCCACGCCGAACTGCTGGCCCATGGCGGTTTGTATGCACGGTTATGGCAACACCAGACCGGCGGGTTTGTCGGGATCGATTGAGCCGCGATCTTGGCGCCATCAGCCACACGGAAGAACACCAGAAACCGCCAGAGCCCGCTAACCACGGGCTCTGGCGGTTTTTTATGGTCACTGGAATTCCGTAAAAATCCTGCTGTACTCAGCCAAGGTACTGGAGGTTCCGTAGTCCATCTGCTGGATGCACAACGACAGTGTTATCTCGATAGGGAAACTCGCTATGTCTTTGTTCAAACGTTCGGCTACAGAATTGGTAGGTACGTTCTGGCTGGTATTGGGAGGGTGCGGCAGTGCGGTCCTGGCGGCAGCGTTTCCAAACGTGGGGATCGGTTTACTGGGGGTGTCCCTGGCATTCGGTTTGACGGTACTGACGATGGCCTTCGCCATCGGCCACATCTCGGGTTGTCATCTCAACCCTGCGGTTTCAGTCGGACTGGTCGTCGGCGGACGCTTCCCTGCCAAAGAACTGCCCGCCTACATCATCGCCCAGGTGATTGGCGGGATCATCGCAGCGGCCTTGCTGTACTTCATCGCCAGTGGCAAACCCGGCTTCGAACTGGCCAGCGGCCTGGCGTCCAATGGCTATGGCGAACACTCGCCAGGCGGCTACTCGATGGCGGCGGGGTTTGTCAGTGAACTGGTGATGACCGCCATGTTCATCCTGATCATTCTCGGCGCCACCGATAAACGCGCCCCGGCCGGGCTGGCGCCCATCGCCATCGGCCTGGCGCTGACCCTGATCCACCTGATCTCGATTCCGGTCACCAACACCTCGGTCAACCCGGCCCGCAGTACCGGACCGGCGCTTATTGTCGGGGGCTGGGCGATTCAACAGCTATGGCTATTCTGGCTCGCGCCGATTCTGGGGGCGGTCATCGGTGGTGTGATGTACCGCTGGCTGGGCAAAGAAGACAGTTAATCTGCGCGACTGAGCCTGCAATCAACGGCGAAGATCAACCTTGTCGGTAAGGCAAGGCGGTCTTCGCCTCTTCTGCATACCCCAGCACCCCGACGCGTTCGCGTTCGAGGAAGTCTTTCACCGCCGACTTCAAGCCCGGATGGCGCAGGTAATGCCAGGAATGGGTGATCACCGGTTCAAAGCCACGAATCAGTTTGTGTTCGCCCTGGGCGCCGGCGTCGAAACGCTGAAAGCCGTTGGCAATGGCGTAATCCATACCCTGATAGAAACAGGTCTCGAAGTGCAGGCGATCGAACTCCGCCAGGCAACCCCAGTAACGGCCATAAAAGCTGTCGCCGCCGACCAGGCTGAAGGCCATGGCCACCGGCCGTGAACCTTGTTTGGCCAGCACCACGCGAATCGACTCCGGCATGCGCTCGGCCAACAGACTGAAAAATTCCCGCGTCAGATAAGGCGTCTGCCGACGCACCGCGTAGGTATTGGCGTAGCAGGCGTACACAAAGTCCCACTGCGCCTGGGTCAGCTGCCGGCCTTCCAGCCATTCGAAGTCGATGCCCTGCCCCGCCACTTGCTCACGCTCCTTGCGCATTTGCTTGCGCTTACGCGAACTGAGGGCGTCGAGGAAGTCCTGAAAATCCCGATAACCACGATTCTGCCAGTGGTACTGACAGCCAATGCGCTGCAACCAGCCTGGCTGTTCGGCCAATGCAGCGTCGGTGAACGGATCGGTGAAATTGATGTGGGCGCTGGAAAGTTTTTCTATCTCCAGATAGCCCGGCAGGCTCTGCAAGAGTTCGAAACCGTCCTCGATCGTCGCAGCCAGCAATCGCGGCCCGCTGACCGGACTGAACGGCACCGCCGTCAACAGTTTGGGGTAGTAGTCGATGCCCGCACGCTCACAGGCATCGGCCCAGGCATGGTCGAACACGTATTCGCCGTAGGAGTGCCATTTACGGTAACTGGGCAGCGCGGCGATCAGGCGCTCGCCTTCGACATGCAGCAGATGCTCAGGCTGCCAGCCGGAATGCGGGCCCAGGCTGCCGCTGTCTTCCAGTGAACCGAGGAACGCGTGGCGCAGAAACGGCTGATTCTCCGGCACCAGGGCATCCCAGGTACGGGCTGCGATTTGCGACAGTGTATGCAGACGTTGCAGCGGCATTTTCCTCTCCACATCTTGGCGTGACAGCTCCGCGAGTATCGCCGATCGCAGGGCGATCCACACGCGTCAATCCGATACAAGGCTCTGAATCGGGCATTTCGGAAACGTTTGTATCGTCATCGACCTGCCATCACTTCGCCACTGACCTGTCATAAACCATCGCGATACTGGCGCCTGTTTTTAGAGCGTCGGGTTCTACCCGGCCACTGTTTTCCGACCTTCAACTGTCGGTTGTGTCCAGGATGGTTCAGCCATCCCTCTCATCTTCGGAGATTGCTATGCGTCTTGCTTCCACGAAAACTGCGGCGGCCTTGTGTGGTGGCCTGCTGCTGGCCATGAGTGTTCCAGCCAGCGCCGCAGTCGACGCCAAACTGCTCGACATGCTCAAGGCTAACGGTTCTATTTCCCAGGCGCAGTACGTTGAACTGCAAGCCGAACTGGCCAAGGATCAGAAGGCCCAGCAAATCGCGCAGCAGGCGCAGCAAGAGACCAACGAACAAATAGCGGTCGCCGCGAAGAAAGCCAACGAGTTGAGCGCCTTCGACCAGAAGCTGGCCTGGGCCGCCAAGACCCAGTTCAAGGGCGACGTTCGCGTACGCCAGGAAACGGTCAAGATCGACGGCGAACCCAACAACGGTGGCCGTGACAAGGATCGTCAACGCATCCGCGCCCGTCTGGGTGCCTACAGCGAAATCAACCCGCAAGTGGACACCGGCATCCGCATTGCCACCGGCGGCGGTGACGATGCTCGCTCGACCAACCAGGACATGGACAACTACTTCGACAAGAAGCAGATCTGGCTGGATCTGGGCTACATCGACTACCACCCGGACGCCATCAAAAACCTGCATGTGATCGGCGGCAAGATGCTGCAACCGTGGGTCAGCATGGGTGATGTGATCTGGGACAGTGATATCAATCCGGAAGGTCTGGCAGTGACCTACAAATACCCGCTGGGCAGCAGTGCCGAACTGTTCGGTAGCCTGGGCAACTACAACCTCAAGGACAACGTCGACGGCGAAGGCGTGCAATTTCGTCACGACCTGCGTCTGACCGCCGGCCAGTTGGGCAGCCGTTTCGCCATCACCGACAACCTGAAACTGACCGTCGGCGGCAGCGTCTATGCCTACCAGAACGACGAAGACAGCCGTTGCACCGGCACCTCCACACCGTGCGCCCTGGCCGTCAACGGCAACTCGGCCAACAACGAGTTCCGCCTGTACGAAGGCTTCAGCCAGATCGATATCGGCGGCCTGCCGATGCCGCTGTCGTTTTACGGCCAATACGTGAAGAACAACGATGCCGTGACCGATCAGGACACTGCCTGGCTAGTCGGTGCCAAGTCGAAAGTCTTCGGTTTCAACCTCGACTACAACTACCGCGACGTGCAGCGTAACGCCGTGGTCGGCGCCTTCACCGACTCGGACTTCGCCAACGGCACCACCGGTTCTCGCGGTCACAAGTTCAAAGTCGGTTACGACATCGACAAGAACTTCGCCCTCGGTGCCACTTACTTCCTGACTAAAGCCGACTTCTCCAGCCGTACCCAGCGTGATGCCAACACCAACACGCTGCAACTGGACGCGGAAGCGAAGTTCTAAGCTGCGAAGCCACACACTTCAAACGATGCGGTTTACATACGGTCGTGTCGTTTGAAGAGGTTCAACAGTCTGGCGCGGGGCAACGACCCCCATCATCCGTTCGTTTCACCCGCGCCGGCCTGTGCTTTCCTTCAGGAACGATCTTTACGCCGCTGCGCCGCCAGCCGCTCGGCCAGCGCCTCCACATCCTCGACCGGCTTCTGCGGCATCACCCGCAAGGTCGCCTGCATCAACCGCATCTGCCGAATGAATCGCCGACAATTGGGGCAAAACATCAAGTGATGCCGCATCATCAGACGCTCGCGAAAACTCAACTGGCCATCGAGATAATCACTGGAGCGCGCCACTTGTTCCTTACAGGTCAGCATTCGCCGGTTTCCTCAAAATGTTCTACGGTCGCAAAGACCTTCAACCGTGCCCGATGCAGCAGCACACGAACATTGGAGAGCGAGATTTCCAGAAGATTACAGATCTCCTCCAACTCCAGCCCCTGTCGCTCGCGCAACAGTAAAACACTGCTTTGCAGTTCCGACAGGCTGAGCAGCGTGTGCTCCAGGCATTCGCGCAGTTCGTTTTCAGTCAACAGCGCCTCTGGCGTGTCCTGATGCCAGGCAAACGGCGCCACCAGCCAATGACCATCGCTCGATGAAAAACGATCATCATCGATCGTGCCATGGGGCGACGGCAGGTCATCGAGCAACACTTCCCGGCGGTTTTGCTTGTAGCGGCTCTTGGCCGAGTTGGCGGTGATAGTCAGCAGCCAGGTCTTGAGGCTCGAACGTCCCTCGAATCCGCTCAGGTTACGCACAACCGATAGCCAGGCATCCTGAACGATTTCGTCGGCATGCCGGTTGCCCACAATAGCGTAGGCCACCGCACGCATGGCGCTCTGATAAGTGCTGACCAACTCTTTGAAAGCCTTTTGTTCACCTGCCAGCAAGCGCTCAAGCAGTTGCGCGTCGTCAGCCGCCATTAACAACCCCCTTGTTCTGACCTCGAAAATGAAAACAGCAGGACTTCGCCTGTAGGCATCGTCCTGCTGGAATTTCCGAAAATTACAGCCTTCCGACTATTTCGAATGTAGGAAAAGTCATCACAAGCCAGAGGAAAGAACAACAACCCCTTCGATCAACGTTTGCGCAGAATCACGCTGCCAATCGAGTAACCAGCGCCGAACGAGCTGAGTACGGCCAGCGAACCGCTGACCAGATCGTCCTGATTCTTGTGGAACGAAATCACCGAACCGGCGGAGCTGGTGTTGGCGTAGGTGTCGAGAATCACCGGGGCTTCTGCTTCAGTGGCTTCGCGGCCCAGCAGCTTCTTGACGATCAGGTGGTTCATGCTGAGGTTGGCCTGGTGCAGCCAGAAACGCTTCACGTCACTGACGTTGAGCTGGTTTTCTTCCAGGTGCGTGGCGATCAGCTCGGCGACCATCGGGCAGACATCGCGGAACACCTTGCGGCCTTCCTGGACGAACAGCTTGTCGGGGGCACCGATGCCCTCTTCCGCGGCGCGGTTGAGGAAGCCGAAGTTGTTGCGGATGTTGTTGGAGAACTTGGTCAGCAGTTTGGTGCTGACCACGTCGAACTGGTACTTGGAGGTCGCCAGATCGGCGCGCTCGATGATCACCGCAGTGGCGGCGTCGCCGAAGATGAAGTGGCTGTCGCGGTCACGGAAATTCAGGTGACCGGTGCAGACTTCCGGGTTGACCATCAGGATCGCCCGGGCCTGGCCCAGTTGCACACTGTTGGCGGCGGCCTGGATACCGAAGGTAGCCGAGGAGCACGCCACGTTCATGTCGTAACCGAAACCCTGGATACCCAGCGCTTCCTGAACTTCGATGGCGATGGCCGGGTAGGCGCGTTGCAGGTTGGAGCAGGCGACGATCACACCGTCGATGTCAGCGGCGGTCTTGCCGGCACGCTGCAAGGCTTGCTCGGCCGCGCCAATGGCCATCTGGCACAGCACCGACCACTCGTCGTTGGAGCGCTCGGGCAAACGTGGCGTCATGCGTTGCGGGTCGAGGATACCCTCTTTGTCCATGACAAAGCGGCTTTTGATGCCGGAGGCTTTTTCGATAAACGCTGCGCTGGATTCGGTCAATGCCTGGATTTCGCCGCGCTCAATGGCCTCGGCGTTGTCGGCGTTGAACTGCGCGACGTAAGCGTTGAAAGACTGCACCAGCTCTTCGTTGGAGATGCTGTTGGCCGGGGTGTACAAGCCGGTGCCGCTGATGACGACGTTATGCATGGTCGTTTCTCTAATCCGTTCAGGCAGAAAGCGCTGGCACCGACGTACCAACACACAAAGGGTCTATTCCAGGTTCCGGACGCAAACCTGGCATCGCTTTATTCCGATCCGCCTGGGCCCGTGGAGGCTGAAAACCGCGGGGCCGGCGTTTATAGGCGCGAAGTTTGCCATAAACGCTGGCTTTTGGCGCCTTTTGCTGAGTCGAACTCATACCCGCTCCCACAGGGTTCAAGGCTCGACTTGTGTCCATTGCTTGCTCAAGCGCTTGTCGGAGATCGGCACCTTGGTTCCCAATTGCTGTGCGAACAGCGAAACCCGGTATTCCTCCAGCCACCAGCGATAAAGCTCCAGCTGCGGATCGCGCTTGCCTTCCTGGGCGTGTTTGTTGGCGCGGGTCTGGTATTGGGTCCAGAGGCCAGACAATTCTCCGCTCCAGACCCGGTCCTTCTGCACCTGGGCGCCGAGTTTCTCGAAACGCTGCTCGACTGCTTTCAGGTAACGCGGCAGTTCCTTGAGCCACGGCATCGGCGTTTCCCGCACGAACCCCGGGTACACCAGATGGCTGAGCTGCTGCTTGATGTCGTTCAAGGCCACGGCTTGCGCCAGGTCGATCTTGCCCTTGAAGCGTTTTTGCAGGCCGTGCCAGTGCTTGAGAATCTCCAGGGTCAGCCTGGCCAGACGCTCGGCGTGCTCGGTCCAGGCACCGCGTTTACGTTCGGCCAGGGACGCCAGTGCGGCACCATCGCGTGGCAACGGGTCTTCGCCGTCGAGGATGCAACTGTCCAGACTGGCCAGCAGAATGTCTTCCACCAGGCTGTCGATGCGCCCCAGCTCGCGGTACATCAGGCCCAACTCGGTCAGCCCCGGCAACTTGCCGCGCAAGAACTTCGCCGGCTCCGCCAGTTGTTGCATCAGCAAGCGCTGCAAGGCCCGGCGATGCTGGAACTCGGCTTCGGCCGGGGTCGAGAAACGTCCTTCCTTGACCGTCCCGGCCTCTTCCACCAGCGCCGGATACACCGTCATCGACAGCCCGGCGATCTTCTGTTGGGTTTTCTCGGCGACGGCGGCAAAGACTTTCGCCTCCACCGGTTGCTGGCTTTTCGCGGTTTGCGGCACGGCCAAGGCGGCCTGGCTGGCCTCGGCAAAGCGTGCGGTCAACTCCGCCAGATCACGCCCTTCGCCAAGGAACTTGCCCTGGCCGTCGACGATTTCCAGGTTCATCCGCAAATGGCTTTCGACCTGCTGCGACGCTTCGGCCCAGGCCTCATCGCTGACCCGTGCGCCGGTCATGCGCAATAACTCGCGGCCCAGCGCCAGAGGCAATGAGCCCTCGCCGAAAGTCATGCGCTGCATCGCGGCTTTGACGAAATCCGGCACCGGCACGAAATTCTTGCGCAGGGCCTTGGGCAGGTTGCGCACCAGCGCAATGCACTTGGCTTCGATCACCCCCGGCACCAGCCATTCCAGACGTTCCGGCGGCAGCATCGGCAACAACGGCGCCGGTACGCGCAAGGTCACGCCGTCACGTGGGTGATTGGGTTCGAAATGATAACTGAGCGCCAGCTCCAGATCGCCGATGTGCAGGGTGTCCGGGTAATGCGCGGCGGTGACTTCACTGGCTTCGCGGGCCAGCACGTCTTCTTCGCGCATGATCAGCAGCTGCGGGTCTTTCTGGCTGTTGATCCGGTACCAACTGTCGAAGGTCGCGGTCTGATGGATCTCCGCCGGCAGGCGCGCATCGTAGAAGGCGAACAGGGTTTCTTCATCGGCCAGAATGTCTCGGCGACGCGCCTTGGCTTCCAGTTCGTCGAGCTGTTCCAGCAGTTGCTTGTTGGCCGTCAGGCACTTGGCTTTGGATTGAATCTCGCCACGCACCAAGGCTTCGCGAATAAACAATTCGCGGGACACCACCGGGTCGACCGGCCCGTAATGCACTGGCCGGCGTCCGACTACGATCAGCCCGAACAGGGTGATTTGCTCGAAGGCCACGACCTGCCCACGCCTCTTCTCCCAATGAGGTTCGAAGTGGTTTTTCTTGATCAGGTGCCCGGCCAGCGGCTCGATCCAGTCGGCGTCGATCTTGGCGACCATCCGCGCGTACAGCTTGGTGGTTTCCACCAGTTCGGCGGTCATCAGCCATTGCGGGCGTTTCTTGCCCAGTCCCGACGACGGGTGAATCCAGAAGCGTCGCTGACGGGCGCCGAGGTAATCGCCGTCTTCGGTTTTCTGGCCGATCTGGCTGAGCAAACCCGACAGCACGGCTTTGTGCAGCTTCGGGTAATCCGCCGGCTCTTTGTTGAGGCTCAGCTGCATGTCGCGGCAGATCAGGCTCAACTGGCGATGGGAATCGCGCCACTCGCGCAGGCGCAGGTAATTGAGGAAGTTCTTGCGGCACCAGTTACGCAGCGGACTGGCCGTCAGTGCCTGGCGCTGTTCTTCAAAACCCCGCCACAGATTGACCAGCCCGGCGAAGTCCGAGTCCACGTCTTTCCACTGGGCGTGGGCCTGATCGGCGGCTTGCTGACGCTCCGGCGGACGCTCGCGCGGGTCCTGGATCGACATGGCGCTGGCGACAATCAGCACTTCCTGCAAGCTGCCGAGTTTGGCCGCTTCCAGCAGCATGCGGCCCATGCGCGGGTCCACCGGCAGCCGCGCCAGTTGCCGGCCGAGCGGGGTCAGCTGGCTGTTGCGATCCACCGCCGAGAGTTCTTGCAGCAGGTTGAAACCGTCGCTGATGGCCTTGCCATCCGGCGGTTCGATAAACGGGAAATCAGTGATCTCGCCGAGGCGCAGATGGAGCATCTGCAAAATCACCGCCGCGAGGTTGGTCCGCAGGATTTCCGGGTCGGTGAATTCCGGCCGGCCGATGAAATCTTCTTCGCTGTACAAGCGCACGCAAATACCCGGCTCGACCCGCCCGCAGCGACCTTTACGCTGGTTGGCACTGGCCTGGGAAATCGCTTCGATCGGCAAACGCTGGACCTTGGCGCGGTAGCTGTAACGACTGATGCGCGCGGTGCCGCTGTCGATCACGTAACGAATGCCCGGCACCGTCAGAGAGGTTTCCGCAACGTTGGTCGCCAGAACCACTCGACGCCCCGGATGCGACTGGAAAATCCGCTGCTGTTCGGCCGGCGACAACCGCGCATACAACGGCAGAATCTCGGTGTGCTTGAGCTGTGCCTTGCGCAGCATGTCCGCCGCGTCGCGAATCTCGCGCTCGCCGGGCAGGAACACCAGCACGTCGCCGGGGCTCTTGCGCTCACTGCGTTCGAACGCGGCGATTTCGTCGAGGGTGGCGAGGATCGCCTGATCCACGGTCAGGTCATCCTCGACACGGTTGCCCTCCTCGTCCTGCTCCAGGGTCAGCGGGCGATACCAGGTTTCCACCGGGAAGGTGCGGCCGGAGACTTCGACAATCGGCGCATCGTCGAAGTGCTTGGAGAAGCGCTCCAGGTCGATGGTGGCCGAGGTGATGATGACTTTCAGGTCCGGACGACGGGGCAGCAGGGTTTTCAGGTAACCGAGCAGGAAGTCGATGTTCAGGCTGCGTTCGTGGGCTTCGTCGACGATGATCGTGTCGTAGCGCTCGAGGTAGCGGTCGTTCTGGGTTTCCGCCAGCAGGATGCCGTCGGTCATCAGTTTGATCAGGGTGTTGGCATCGCTCTGGTCCTCGAACCGCACCTGATAGCCCACCAGCGCACCCAACGGTGTCGCCAACTCTTCAGCGACCCGGCTCGCCACGCTGCGGGCGGCGATTCGACGCGGCTGGGTATGGCCGATCAGGCCGTGCTGGCCGCGACCGATTTCCAGGCAGATCTTCGGCAACTGGGTGGTTTTACCCGAACCGGTTTCACCGGCAATGATCAGCACCTGATGTTTGAGCAACGCCGCTTTGATTTCGTCGCGCTTGGCGGCGATCGGCAGGCTGTCGTCGTAGCGAATCACCGGCAGGCTGGCGCGCCGCGCCAACACCTGATCACAGGACGCCTGTGTGCGCGTCACCCACTGGGCCAGCTTGGCCTCGTCAGGTTTCTTGCGCAGCTCAAGCAACTGCCGCCGCAGCCGGTGGCGGTCGGCGAGCATGGCGTGATCGAGGTTTTTCAGCAGTTTGTCGATGGAAGGCGATTCGTCAGTCATCAGGTACGCAAAAGTCGTCTAGTGGCGCAGGAGGCGGATTGTCGCAGATTTGGGCTGCTGAGTGACGCGCTTTTGTGGCGAGGGAGCTTGCTCCCGTTCGGCTGCGAAGCAGTCGTAAACCTGTCATCGCGGCTGTCTGAATCTGCGCGATGAATGGTTTTGGGGTCGCTTCGCAACCCAGCGGGAGCAAGCTCCCTCGCCACAGTGTGTTCGCTCAGACGAGCTATTCGTTATCCAGCCCCTTGCGCCGATACGGAAACACATCAATCACCTTCCCCGCCCGAATCGCTTCCTGCAGCCCCTTCCAGTAATCGGCGTTGTACAGCTCGCCGTGCAATTGATCGAACAACTTTCGCTGCCCGGAATCGGCAAACAGGAACGGTGGAAACTCCTCGGGGAACACGTCCAGTGGCCCGATCGAGTACCACGGTTCGGAGGCCATTTCGTCTTCCGGCGTGCGCGGTTGCGGGATGTGGCGGAAGTTGGCTTCGGTCAGGAAGCAAATTTCGTCGTAGTCATAGAACACCACGCGACCGTGACGGGTGACGCCAAAGTTTTTCAGCAGCATGTCGCCGGGGAAAATGTTCGCCGCCGCCAGTTGCTTGATCGCCAGGCCATAATCTTCCAGCGCCTCGCGCACCTGCGCTTCGTTGGCGTGTTCCAGATAAAGGTTCAACGGCGTCATCCGGCGTTCGGTCCAGCAGTGACGAATCAGCACCGTATCGCCTTCCACCGACACCGTGGACGGCGCCACTTCAAGCAGTTCTTCCAGGCATGCCGGCTCAAACTTGCTCAGGGGGAAACGGAAGTCGGCGAACTCCTGGGTGTCGGCCATGCGCCCGACCCGGTCGACGCTTTTTACCAGGCGATACTTTTCGATCACCGTGGCGCGGTCGACGTTTTTCGACGGCGAGAAGCGGTCCTTGATGATTTTGAATACGGTGTTGAAGCCCGGCAGCGTAAACACGCTCATGACCATCCCGCGCACGCCGGGGGCCATGATGAACTGGTCGTCGGTGTTGGCTAGGTGATTGATCAGCGCCCGGTAGAACTCGGACTTGCCATGCTTGTAGAAGCCGATCGAGGTGTACAGCTCGGCGATGTGTTTGCCTGGCAGGATGCGTTTGAGAAAGCCGATGAACTCCGCCGGTACCGGCACATCGACCATGAAGTACGAACGGGTGAAGGAGAAGATGATCGACACCTCCGCCTCGTCGGTGATCAGTGCATCGATCTGGATGCCCCGCCCTTCGCGGTGCAGCAGCGGAATCACCAGTGGCCATTGATCGTCCTGGGTGAAGATGCGCCCCACCAGATAGGCACCTTTGTTGCGGTAAAGCACCGAGGAAAACAGCTCGACACTCAGCTCCGGGTCCTTGCAGACCCAGTCCGGCAGGTTCTCGCGCAATTGCACTTCGAGACGGCGCAGGTCGCCGGGCAAATCGGCGTAGTCCTCGCTGAAGCGATAGTCGGTAAAAATACTCGCGAGCATGCCGGACAACTGGCCATGGGGCTTGTACGTGCGGGTTTGCGCCGCCCGGGCGCGGCGCAAGCTTGGCCGTGTAGTGTGGATGAACATGCAGCCGTCGCTGATCAGGTCGTGGCTGAACAGCCCGCAGAAAATCGAGTTGTACCAGGTCTCGGACAGTTCATCGTCGAAGCGCAGGTCGATCAGGCTGATATAGGCGCTTTTGACCAACGGCCAGCTGCTGACGTCCATCAGCACATCGGCGGCGAACGACTGATGCAGGCGCCCGACCGTTTCGCCGACTTTCTCTTCGTAGAGGTTGATCCGCGCCGCCGACGCGACTTGTGTCGCCTGCCACTGGGCTTGCTCGAAGCGGCCTCGGGCACCGTCGGTGATCTGACGGAAATGCTCGCGGTAATCGTCAAAGCCATCGAGGATCATTCGGGCGATGTCGGCGGCTGGCCATTGCTGCGGCATGGTGAAACCTCTGCGGCTGTTCTTATCGTTGGAGCTTGAGCTTAGTGGCCCCGTGTGACGCAACGCAACCATTGCCTTGTACCCCGACTGGCGCGACACTTGCGCGCCAATCAAGGAAGGAAAGTGCTGTGAACCCCGTCGATATCCTGCGTTTGTTGTCACTTGCCGCCATTTGGGGGGCGAGCTTTCTGTTCATGCGCATTATCGCCCCAGTGATTGGCACAATCCCCACTGCCTTTTTCCGTGTATCGATTGCCGCTGTCGGGCTGCTGGTGATCGTCGGGCTGCTGCGTATCAGCTGGGATTTCAAAGGCAAACTCAAGACGGTGATGCTGCTCGGAGTGATCAACTCCGGGGTTCCGGCGACGCTCTACTCCGTGGCCGCGCAAGTGCTGCCGGCTGGCTATTCGGCGATTTTCAACGCCACCACGCCCTTGATGGGCGTATTGATCGGCGGGTTGTTCTTCAGTGAAAAACTCACCGGAGCGAAGGTCTGCGGGGTGTTTCTCGGACTGTTTGGCGTCGGCATCCTCACCCGTGCAGGTCCGGTGGCGTTCGATATGCAACTGCTGATGGGCGCACTGGCGTGCCTGATGGCTACCACCTGTTATGGCTTTGCCGGCTTCCTCGCTCGCCGCTGGCTCGACCAGGCCGGCGGCCTCGACAGTCGCCTGTCGGCCCTGGGCAGCATGCTCGGCGCCACCTTGTTTTTGCTGCCGCTGTTCGGCTACAGCGTGATCAGCCAGCCACCGGCAAGCTGGGGCGGCTGGAGTGTCTGGTTGTCGTTGCTGGGATTGGGCTTGGGCTGCACCGCGTTTGCCTACATCGTTTACTTCCGTTTGCTCAGCTCGATCGGCCCGGTGAAGTCGATGACCGTGACCTTCATGATTCCACCGTTCGGGGTGTTGTGGGGCGCACTGTTGCTGGATGAGCCGTTGTCGATGGCGCACCTCTATGGCGGAGTGTTGATTGCGGCGGCGTTGTGGCTGGTGTTGAAGCCGGCCGTGGTGAAGCCGGTTGAGGTGGTTGCCCGATAAAACGCCTTCGCAGGCAAGTCGGATCACTTACAAGGCCCGGAGCTCATGAGCAAGCGCGCATAAAAAAACCGCTCCCAAGGAGCGGTTTTTTCATTCCATGGTCGGCCTCAACCGAACAACCAATACCCCAACAACGTCAACACCACCACCGCCAGCACCGGTCGCAGCACGCGATAGGCCTTGGGGTTGCGGCGCTTCCACTGCTTGACCATACCGCTGAATTTGTCGCTGAAAGTCTTGCTCCAGGCATAAGCCTGGTTAATCCCGCCAACGCGCTCATCGTCAAGGTTCTGCGGCGCAGTAGCACGCCCCAGCCAGCCGCTGATCCAGCGGTTGATGCGGGTCATCAGGCGGTTGCTCAAGGGGCGTTCGATGTCGCAGAACAGGATGACGCGGGTTTGCTCGGTTTCGTTCTTGACCCAGTGCACGTAGGTTTCATCGAACATCACGTCTTCGCCATCACGCCAGGCGTAGACCTGACCGTCGACGAAGATGCGGCAATCATCGGAGTTCGGCGTCGACAACCCCAGGTGATAACGCAGGGAACCGGCGAACGGGTCGCGGTGCGGGTTGAGGTGGCTACCGCCCGGCAACAGCGCAAACATCGCGCCTTTCACATTGGGGATGCGGCTGACCAGCTCGACGGTTTTCGGGCAGAGCAATTCAGCCGATGGCAGCGGTTTGTCGTACCACTTGAGGTAGAAACGCTTCCAGCCCTTCTTGAAGAACGAACCGAAACCGGCGTCGTTGTTCTTTTCGGCGGCGCGAATGTAGCCCTCGTCGAACAGGTGCATGGCTTCGTCGCGGATAACTTCCCAGTTGTCCCTGAGCACGTCGAGCTCCGGGAACTTGCTGCGGTCCAGATAGGGCTTGGACGGCACACCGGAGAACAGGTACATCAAGGCGTTATAGGGCGCGAACAGGGCCGAGTGATTGACGAACTGACGCAGGACCGGCAAACGCGCCTTGCCACGCAAATGCACATAGAGCGTGCTGCCGAGGAACAGCAGCAACACCGACGCCTTCGCGACAAAGGAAAAGCTCATCTACGACTCCTTGAGAATAGGAAACTCCGCACAACGCCTTTTACCCGACGTGGCAGTCGGCCATGATAAACACTACCGGCCTCGGGAAAAACCCGTATTACTCAACATTCAGTGTTAAGGATTGTGCAATAAAGCACTTCTTAACATAGGGTTCCTGAACGGGGGCTGACCTGAATCAACCCCCTGATCGGCTTCAAAACAGCCATAAAATCTTATTGCTGATTTTCCTGTTCGGTAAACAAGTCACTGAACAGCATGCTCGACAGGTAGCGTTCGCCAGAGTCGGGCAGGATCACCACGATGGTCTTGCCCTGCATTTCCGGGGTTTCGGCCAGGCGTACAGCCACCGCCATGGCGGCGCCGCAAGAGATGCCACTCAAAATCCCTTCTTCTTGCATCAGGCGCAGGGCCATCGCCTTGGATTCGTCGTCGCTGACCAATTCCACTCGGTCGACCATCGACAGGTCCAGGTTCTTGGGCACAAAACCAGCGCCGATGCCCTGGATCTTGTGGGGGCTCGGTTTGATCTCTTCCCCAGCGATCGCCTGGGTGATCACCGGGGACACCATTGGCTCCACCGCCACCGAGAGAATCGGTTTGCCCTGGGTATTCTTGATATACCGCGAAACCCCGGTAATGGTTCCACCCGTTCCGACGCCCGCTACCAGCACGTCGACCGCACCGTCGGTGTCGTTCCAGATTTCCGGGCCGGTGGTTTTTTCGTGGATGGCCGGGTTGGCCGGGTTTTCGAACTGCCCCGGCATGAAGTAGGTGGACGGATCACTGGCGAGGATTTCGGCAGCTTTCTCGATCGCGCCTTTCATGCCCTTGGCCGGCTCCGTCAACACCAGTTCGGCGCCAAGGGCCTTGAGCACCTTGCGTCGTTCGATGCTCATGGACGCAGGCATGGTCAACATCAACCGATAACCACGGGCGGCGGCAACGAATGCCAGGCCGATACCGGTATTGCCCGAGGTCGGTTCGATGATGGTCATGCCGGGCTTGAGTTTACCGCTGCTTTCAGCATCCCAGATCATGTTCGCGCCGATTCGGCACTTGACCGAATATCCAGGGTTGCGCCCTTCGATCTTGGCCAGAATGGTGACACCGCGCGGGGCGATACGGTTGATCTGCACCAGCGGCGTATTGCCGATGGAATGGGCGTTGTCAGCATAGATACGGCTCATGGCTGGGTCCTTATACCGCGTTGAATTAGCCCTCCAAGGTATGCCTGTTGCTCGTGGTCGTCCAGTCAGTCGAACGTCCGGCTGCCATAGCAGTCAACCGCTTTACACCGCCAGAGATTTGCCGCCATGAAGCGTCGATACAGTTGGCCCCTGTTGACCCTCGCCGGCCTCCTCATGTTGCTGGTTGCCGTGCATATCGCCCTGCCCTACATCGTGCGTGACTACCTGAACGAGCGATTGGCCAACATGGGCGACTATCGCGGGCAGGTTACCGACGTGGACCTGGCCCTGTGGCGTGGCGCCTACAAAATCAACGGGTTGAAAATCGTCAAGGTCGAAGGCAAGGTCCCGGTGCCATTCGTCAACGCGCCATTGATCGACCTCTCCGTCAGCTGGCACTCACTTTGGTACGACCACGCCGTGGTGGCCAAGGCGCAGTTCGACAAACCCGAGGTGAACTTCGTCGATGGCGGCGCCAACAAGAAAAACTCCCAGACCGGTCAGGGCACCGACTGGCGGGCACAGTTGGAAAAATTGCTGCCGATTACCCTGAACGAAGTGCGGATCAACGATGGCCGGGTCACCTTTCACAACTTCAATTCAAAACCACCCGTGAACCTGAGCGCTACTCAGGTCAATGCCAACATTTACAACCTGACCAACGTAGTCGACACCAAAGGCAAACGCGATGCCCGTTTCGATGGCAAGGCGCTGTTACCGGGGAATGCACCGCTGGAAACAACGGCAACCTTCGATCCGCTGAGCAATTTCGAAGACTTCGAGTTCCGCCTGCGCGCCAGGGACCTTGAACTCAAACGCCTGAACGACTTCGCGTCGGCCTACGGCAAGTTCGACTTCAATGCCGGCCATGGCGACCTGGTCATCGAGGCCAAAGCCAATAAGGGTCAACTCACCGGCTACATCAAGCCACTGTTGCGGGACGTCGAAGTGTTCAATTGGCAACAGGACGTGGAGAACAAAGACAAAGGGATTTTTCGTTCCATTTGGGAAGCACTCGTCGGCGGCACCCAGAATGTATTGAAGAACCAGGCGAAAAACCAATTCGCCACTCGCGTCGAACTCAAGGGCAACGTGCATCAGCGGAATATCAGCGCGTTCGAGGCGTTTTTGCAGATTTTACGCAACGGTTTCATCCAGGCGTTCAATGCCCAGTACGAACGACCCAAACCGGATGCGGGATGAGTCACGAAGTGACGCCCCATTCAGAGACTGAATAACCCGTCTGCGTTCACAGTCGACCGACCTGCGCGTTATAGTCGAGCCTGACCATTTATTGCGCCCCGCCCTGCCTCGCTCAGGTCGGCGTTACCGTTCGAGGATTAGCAGATGAAGTTCGAAGGCACCCAGGCCTACGTCGCCACCGATGACCTGAAGCTGGCGGTCAACGCCGCTATCACCCTGGAGCGGCCACTGCTGGTCAAGGGTGAGCCAGGCACCGGCAAGACCATGCTCGCCGAGCAACTGGCCGAGTCCTTCGGCGCCAAGTTGATTACCTGGCACATCAAGTCCACCACCAAGGCGCATCAAGGCCTGTACGAGTACGACGCGGTCAGCCGTCTGCGGGATTCGCAACTGGGCGTGGACAAGGTCCACGACGTTCGCAACTACCTGAAAAAGGGCAAGCTCTGGGAGGCGTTCGAGTCCGAAGAGCGGGTGATTCTGCTGATCGACGAAATCGACAAGGCCGACATCGAGTTCCCCAACGACTTGCTGCAAGAACTCGACAGGATGGAGTTCTACGTTTACGAGATCGACGAGACCATCAAGGCCAAGAAACGTCCGATCATCATCATTACCTCCAACAATGAAAAAGAACTGCCGGACGCCTTCCTGCGCCGCTGCTTCTTCCATTACATCGCGTTCCCGGATCGCGTGACGCTGCAGAAGATCGTCGACGTGCACTACCCGGACATCAAGAAAGACCTGGTCAGCGAAGCGCTGGACGTGTTCTTCGACGTGCGCAAGGTGCCGGGCCTGAAGAAGAAGCCCTCGACCTCCGAACTGGTGGACTGGCTGAAACTGCTGATGGCCGACAACATCGGCGAAGCGGTATTGCGCGAACGCGATCCGACCAAGGCCATTCCGCCGCTGGCAGGCGCCCTGGTGAAGAACGAACAGGACGTGCAATTGCTTGAACGTCTGGCGTTCATGAGCCGTCGCGGCACTCGCTAAGTACCAATAAGGGCGATCGCCATGCTGCTCAATCTGTTCAACGAAATGCGCGCAGCCAAGGTGCCGGTCTCGGTGCGTGAGCTGCTGGACCTGATCAACGCGCTGAAACAGCGCGTGACCTTCGCCGACATGGACGAGTTCTATTACTTGTCGCGGGCGATCCTGGTGAAGGACGAACGGCATTTCGACAAGTTCGACCGGGCGTTCGGTGCCTACTTCAATGGCCTGGAAAAACTCGACGATCACCTTCAGGCGTTGATCCCCGAAGACTGGCTGCGCAAGGAATTCGAACGCTCCCTGACCGACGAAGAGCGGGCCGCGATCCAGTCCCTCGGCGGCCTGGACAAGCTGATCGAAGAGTTCAAGAAACGCCTGGAAGAACAGAAAGAACGCCATGCCGGCGGCAACAAATGGATCGGCACCGGCGGCACCAGCCCGTTCGGTTCCGGTGGTTTCAACCCGGAAGGCATTCGGGTCGGCGATGCCGGTAAGCGCCAGGGCAAAGCGGTGAAAGTCTGGGATCAGCGCGAGTACAAGAACCTCGACGATTCGGTGGAACTGGGCACGCGCAACATCAAGGTCGCCCTGCGTCGCTTGCGTAAATTCGCCCGTCAGGGCGCGGCGGAAGAACTGGACATCGACGGCACCATCGACCACACCGCGCGCGATGCCGGGTTGTTGAACATCCAGATGCGTCCGGAGCGGCGCAACACCGTCAAGTTGCTGCTGCTGTTCGACATCGGCGGCTCGATGGATGCCCACGTGAAGATCTGCGAAGAGCTGTTCTCGGCCTGCAAGACCGAGTTCAAGCATCTGGAGTACTTCTACTTCCACAACTTCATTTATGAATCGGTGTGGAAGAACAACATGCGCCGCACCTCCGAGCGCACCGCCACCCAGGACTTGCTGCACAAGTACGGCGCCGACTACAAAGTGATCTTCATCGGCGACGCCGCCATGGCGCCCTATGAAATCACCCAGGCCGGCGGCAGCGTCGAGCACTGGAACGAAGAAGCCGGTTACGTGTGGATGCAGCGCTTCAAGGAAAAGTACAAGAAGCTCATCTGGATCAACCCGTACCCGAAAGACACCTGGGGCTACACCTCGTCGACCAACATCGTGCGGGATTTGATCGATGATCAAATGTATCCGCTGACGTTGCGGGGGTTGGAGGAAGGGATGCGGTTTCTTTCCAAGTAGAGCATTGCATCTATGGCGAGGGGGGCTTGTCGGAACGCCCCCTCGCCACAGTTAAAACCGGCGCAAATACTCGACTTGTTCGCGATGCGCGACGTCCTGCACCACCGGTTTCAACCGCACCGTCGCCCCCGGCAGACACTGCGCCAGCCGCGCCAACGCCAACGGTGTCAACGCCCCCAACCGCGGATAACCGCCAATGGTCTGCCGGTCATTGAGCAGCACAATCGGCTGCCCATCCGGCGGCACCTGGACCGCCCCCAGCGGGATGCCTTCGGAAATCATCGGCTTGCCCTGATACTGCAATGCCGCTCCCAACAGACGAATACCCATGCGATCGGCGCGACTGTCGAGGGTCCAGACGCTGTTGAATGCGTCAAACAGACTCTGCCCGCTGAATTCACCGATTTGCGCACCAAGCACCAGGTCCAGCGGCGTATCGAGGTTGAAATCCGGAACGTGCTCGCGAGGCAGTTCCCGTACCAGCAGCGGCGCCTCGGTGGAGTACTTCAACGACGATCCCTTGGCCAACGCCCGGCCCATGCCGTCGAGGCCGCCGAGTTCCTCACGCACCACAGTCGCAGTGCTGCCCAGCACCTTCGGCGCATCAAACCCGCCTGGTGCCGCGAGGTACGCCCGAGCGCCAAGCAACGGTTGCGTGAATTGCAATCGTTGACCTTTGCCCAGTTTGAAACTGCGCCACGGCGCCAAGGGCTGGCCATCAATCTGCGCCCCAAGATCGGCACCAGCCAATGCCAGCAAGCAATCGTCCTCGGCCACCACACTGAACCCGCCGAGGGTAATTTCGATCACCGACGCATCCAGCCCGTTGCCCAACAGCCAATTGGCCCACGACATCGATCGCCAATCCAGTCCGCCGCCCTGGGTCACGCCCAGATGCCGCACACCAAATCGCCCGGCGTCCTGCAACAGGCAAAGCGGTGTACTTGCTTCAATCGTCAGTCGGCTCATGCCAAGGTCTCCAACGGCGTGTCGTCACCGCCCAGGTTGATGAACTCGGCATGACTGACCGCCTCGAAGCGCACCGTGTCGCCCGGTTGCATCAAGCTGTAGCCGTCGCGTTCACGGTCGAACAATTTGGCCGGTGTGCGACCGATCAGGTTCCAGCCGCCGGGGGACACTACCGGATAAGCCGCCGTCTGGCGTTCGGCGATGCCGACACTGCCGGCGGCGACTTTTTTGCGCGGGGTACTCAGACGCGGTGCGGCCAACACGTCTTCCACCAACCCCATGAACGCGAACCCCGGCGCGAAGCCCAACGCGAACACCTGATACTCGTGTTCGCTGTGACGGCGGATCACTTCATTCACCGCCAAGCCGCTACGCTGGGCCAACAGGTTCAACTCCGGCCCAACGCTCAAGTCATACCAGACCGGCAGCACATGGCATTTACCCTTGGCCCGAGCGTTGGGCGTCAGATCGATCAGGGCTTGAGCAATCAACTCCCGGGCCTGGGCCGGGTTCAATGCCATCAGATCGTAATGCACCATCAGCGTCGTGTAGGACGGCACCAGATCGATCAAATGGCTGGCGAATGCTTCTCGCAAACGCTCACTGGCAGCCAGCATCCACGGCATGTTGGCCTCGGCAATTTCATCGAACAGGCGCACCATCAGGCAATCGAGCGCCACCACTTCCACCCGTGGCTTCATGATGCGCTCTGCTGATTCAAGGCCTCGCGAATGCGCCGCACGGCGGCCACCGAACTGGCGTTGTCGCCGTGTACGCACAAGGTATTGGCCTGCAGGTGCAAGGCGCTGCCATCGCTGGCCGTGAGGTTGTCACCGCGGGCAATGATCAGCGCCTGTTCGATGATTTTCTCGGGATCGTGATGCACGGCCCCCGGCAGTTGCCGCGAGACCAGCATTCCGGCGCTGTCGTAAGCGCGATCGGCGAAGGCTTCAAACCACAGGGTCACACCGTATTCGTCACCCAACTGCTGGGCCGCGCTGTTGTCGCGGGTGGCCATCAGCATCAGCGGCAGCGTCCGGTCATAGGCCGCCACGGCCTGGATCACCGCGCGCAATTGCGCCGGGTTGGCCATCATGTCGTTGTACATCGCGCCGTGAGGTTTGACGTAACTCACCCGCCCGCCCTGAGCCCGGCAAATGCCGTCGAGGGCACCGATCTGGTAGTGCAACAGGTCCTGCAGTTCCTGGGCGGTGTACGCCATGGAGCGGCGGCCGAAACCGACCAGATCCTGATAGGCCGGATGCGCGCCGATCTGCACGCCGTTGCTCAGGGCCAGGCTGACGGTCTTGCGCATGATGCTCGGGTCGCCGGCATGGAAACCGCAGGCGATGTTGGCGCAGTCGATGAAGGGCATGACCTCGGCGTCCAGACCCATGGTCCAGTTGCCGAAACTCTCGCCGATGTCGCAGTTCAATAGCAGGCGGTTCACGGTGAACACTCCTGTAGGCTTTTGTCTTTTTAGCTGAAGGGCATCTGCCCCTCAGATTATCAGTTACCGGACATTCGGTTATTCGGCGTCGAGTTGTTTACCACGGGTTTCCGGCAAGCTGAGCGCCGCCAGGATCACCACCCCGTAGGACACCGCCGCGAAAGCCCCGATTCCCACGCTCAATGGCACCTTCTGACTGAGCAAGCCGATCAGCAGCGGAAACAACGCCGCCAGTGCCCGACCGATGTTGTAGCAAAAACCCTGGCCCGAGCCGCGAATCCGCGTTGGAAACAACTCGGTCAGAAACGACCCCATGCCACTGAAAATCCCCGAAGCGAAGAAGCCCAAGGGGAAGCCCAGCCAGAGCATCACGCCGTTGCTGACCGGCAATTGGGTGTACAGCAAAACAATGGTGAACGAGCCGACGGCAAACAGAATGAAGTTCTTTTTACGACCAAGGATGTCAGTCAGATACGCGCTGATTACATAACCGACGTAAGACCCGATGATCACCATCGCCAGATAACCGCCCGTGCCGAGTACGCTCAAGCCCCGCTCGTTCTTCAGAAACGTCGGCAGCCAGGAGGTGATCGCGTAGTAACCGCCGAGGGCGCCGGTGGTCAATATCGAAGCGCGAATCGTGGTGAAGAGGATGCCGGGGGCGAAAATCTCGTAAAACTTCGCCGGGTTGCCTGGCTCTTGCCTGGCTTTGGCTTCGCGGTAGATTTCCGGATCCTTGACCAGGCGACGGACGAAGATCACGAAAATCGCCGGCACGATGCCAAGAATGAACAGCGCACGCCAGGCGTCTTCTGGCGGCAACACCGAGAACAGCAGCGCATACAGAATGGCTGTCAGCCCCCACCCCAACGCCCAACCCGACTGCACCATGCCGACGGCTTTGCCACGGTCCTTGGCGCGAATCACTTCGCCCATCAGCACCGCGCCAGCGGTCCATTCACCACCGAAACCGAAGCCCATCAACGTGCGGCTGATCAACAGTTGCTCGTAGTTCTGGGCGAAGCCGCAGAGGAAAGTGAAGAACGCAAACCACAGCACTGTCAGTTGCAAGGTACGCACCCGACCGATGCGGTCGGAGAGAATCCCCGCCACCCAACCACCAATAGCCGAGGCGATCAGGGTGCTGGTGTGGATCAGCCCGGCCTGGCCGGTGGTGATGCCCCACATGGCAATCAGGGTCGGCACCACGAAGCTGAGCATCTGGGTGTCCATGCCGTCCAGGCCATAGCCGATCTTGCAGCTCCAGAACGTGCGACGCTCCTGTTTGTTGATGTTGCGGTACCAGTCGAAAGGTCCCGGGCGAGCCGTGGTTTTGGGGATGTCGAGGGTGTCGGGCGCACTCATGGCAAAATCTCCGTGCATATTTTATTGGTATTGTTCTGAGCCCCGACGACGCCTATCGTGGGAACCGGATGGCCTGATTTTTGGGCGGGTGGCCCCGCTGCGTCCAACTAATAAAACCCCGCCCTAGACATAAGAAAAACTTTATCCACGAGCTGACCCCATGAACCTGAAGTTTCTCGAGACGTTTGTCTGGGTCGCCCGACTCAAGAGTTTTCGCCTGACGGCGGACAAGCTCTTCACCACCCAGGCGTCGATTTCCAGCCGCATCGCCGTGCTCGAAAGCGAACTTGGGGTGAAGCTGTTTCTGCGCGACTCCCGCGGCGTGAGCCTGACCCCCGAAGGCCTGAAAGTGCTCGAATATGCCGAGCAGATGATGGACACGATGCAGTCGCTCAAGCAGTCGATCGAAACGCGTTCGAGCAAGGCCGGGCGGGTGCGGATCGGCGTCATGGACACGGTGATCCACACCTGGCTCAGCCCGTTGGTGGCACAGATGATGGATCACTATCCGCTGGTGGAAATCGAGCTGGTGGCCGATACCGCGCTCAACCTCTGCGATCAGCTGCAAAAAGGCTTTCTCGATCTGATCCTGCAAACCGACCTGCTGCGCCAGGAAAGCGTGCGCAGCCTGGAGCTGGCCAGTCATCCGATGGGCTGGATCGTGGCCAGCAATTCCATCTACAACCGTGAGTATTCAGGTGTCGCCGACCTGGCACGGGAGCGGATCATCACCTATTCGAAAAACTCCCGTCCGCACCAGGACATCTTGAGCCTGATGCAGGCCAACGGGGTCATGGCGCCACGGCTGAACTGCGTGAACTCGGTGTCGGCGATTACCCGATTGCTGCGGGACGGTTTCGGTATAGGCGCACTGTCGCCCGTGCTGGTGGCCGAGGAATTGGCCCGGGGAGAGTTGACCTTGCTGGCCATCGATCAGCGACCAGCGAATTTGCCGGTGGTGGTGTCGTGGCGGGTGGGTGTGGAGTGGGTCGAAGAAATCGTGGCGCTGTGTCAGCAAGTCGTGGAGTGCTATGCGCAGAAAGTGGGCGAGCACTACATCGTCTTGAGCAAACCGCAGGCCAGAGCCTGAAAGGCATTTTCCGAAGTGTAAATATGAACCACTATCATTTGCATTAATTTTTCAAAACGGTATTCTTTGCGCGCTTTCAGAATCAATTGTCCAGAAGGAGTCGGACCTGATGCGCGATTACACGCAACAACAGCAGCAATTGCTCGCTCACTGGAGCGAAGCTCTCGGTACTCAGGCTTTCCAGTCCCACCGCATCACGCTCGATCATTTGAGCAATGCCCTGGAGCCCGCCGCCCAGCGCTGTTTCCAACGCCTGATCCAGGCGCTGTTCCGTGAAGAGCTGATTGATCCCGACACCTGCGAATACGACGACACTAGCCGCTGCTGGCTGCCGCTTGGCGATGGCGCGCACCTTTGCTTCGAGCATTTGTCCAGCAGCAGAATGAACAGCTGGGACGTACGCGGCAGCATCGTCCTGCACACCCCCGACAAACTGCCGCACAAAATCCAGTTGCCCAGCGAACTGCTCGCTCACCTCAGCACTCAGCTCAATCCGCCAGCCTCCCCGCAGGTACTGGAACGTCTGGCCCGGGAGCTGGATGACAGCTTCAGCAACGACACCCTGTGCCTGGCGTTTCACCACGGATGGACCGAGCGCCTGAGAGAGCAGATCGACACCGGATACGATGACAATCTGCTCGCCTGGCTCAAAGCCAGCTCCTGCCACCAGAACCCTACGTCGCTGCTCGAACAGTGGGGGACTCTCGGCCATCCGTGGCACCCGAACTACAAGACCAAACTGGGCTTGAGCGCCGCTCAGGTCATCGCTTTCTCGCCAGAATTCGAAGCGAGTTTTCCGATCGTGCTGTGCGCCCTGCACCGCCAGTACGCACATGTTGAAGCGCTGGCTGGCACCACGGACTACTGGGATTGGTGGCAAGGTCACTTCCCACAGGCCGCCGAGCAATTGCAACGCCATTTGCAGCAGCTGGGCCTGGACGCAAAGGACTACCTCCCGCTGCCGTCGCACCCATGGCAAGCCCATGAAGAGCTGCCACATTCGTTTGCCAACGAGATCGCCGACAACCTGCTGATCGTCACTGACATCGTGGCGTTTACCGGCCACCCGACCATGTCCTTCCGCACGGTCCTGCCGCAGGCCAGTCGCACGGCACCGATGGTCAAACTGCCGGTGGCTTTGCGCCTGACCAGCGTGCAGCGCACCGTGTCGCCGCGCTCGGCCCGGATGGGTCCGCGCATCAGCCAACTGGTATTGGATATCCTCGATCAGGAACCGCAGATTCAGCGCCTGCTGAACATCGTTCCAGAGCGCATCGGCGTGCATTACGCACCACTGCCGGCCGATGACGAACGCTCCCGGCATGCTGGCGTACTGTATCGCGACAACCCGCTGACCCTGCTGCAAGCAGGCGAGTTGGCGGTGCCGGTCGGCAGCCTGTTCGCCGTCAACGAATTCGAACAACCGTTGCTGCGTGATTGGGTCAGACTGGCTCAAGGCCGGGACGACAGCGAGGCCATGCTGACGTTCTTCGATGATTACCTGTCGATTGCCGTACCAAGTCTGCTGGGCATCTATCTGATGTACGGCGTGGCGTTCGAAGCGCACCAGCAAAACAGTTTCATGGTGATGGGCGCTGACGGGCAGCTGAATCGGCTGCTGTTGCGTGATTTCGGCGACGTTCGTATCGATCGCAAAACCCTGCACGCCAAGGGTCTGGATATCCAGCTGCACGATCCGAAAATGACCCTGTATGACGACGCAGGGTTTGTCCGCGACAAACTCCTGCACACCACCTTCATGTGCCACCTCGGTGAGCTGACGTTGCTTTGTGCCCGCCACTGGAATGTGCCGGAAAATATCCTGTGGGAGCGATTGGCAGCGCGCGTTGCACAGTGCTTCGAGACCTTGCGCGAGCGCGTTGAACCGGCACGCTGGGAAAGCGAACGCCAGGCCTTGCTGGAACAGGATTGGCCCGCCAAATCGTTCATGCGCATGCGCTTGCTCGACAGTCATGCCGACATCGTCGGACGCCTGAGTAACCCGCTGCGACCCAACACCCATGCTCGCTGACGGTCGCGCCTTGCGACTGCTGATCGTCATCCAGTTTGTCTCCATGGGCGCCATGGAGATGAGCGGCCCGTTCTGGCCCTTGCAGATCCAGCATCTGCTCGGGCCCGAAGGCGCCGGCTACACCGCGCTGTTATCGGCGATGGTCTATGCCGGCCCGATGCTGGCGGCCATGTTGCTGACCCCCCTGTGGGGTCGGCTGGGGGATCGCACCGGGCACAAACCGATGATTGTTCGGGCGTTGCTGGCCCTCGCGTTGTGCCAAGGCTTGGCAGCCATCACCCCCGACCCGTGGCTGCTGGTGGGTATTCGCGTGATGCAAGGCGCGTTGGCCGGTTTTCTCGCGGCCGCGCAAGCCTATGCCTTGGCCTGCTGCGACGGTGCCAGACGGGGTCACACCCTGGCCCGCCTGCAATCGGCAACCGCCGTCGGCTCGTTGATCGGCCCGGTGCTGGGTGGCTGGCTGATGGACGTCTCGGGGTTTGCCTTGCTGTGTTATGGCGCGACGGCGATTTGCCTGCTGTGCGCACTGGGGAGTTTTTTCCTGCCGGCCGACAAGGCGCGAACCGCGAAGAAAAAACCTGTTGAGCCGGTGGCCCTGCCCAAAGGCTGGCTCAGTGGAATCCTGTTGGTGATCGTGTTGATTCAGGCGGCGAAGATGATGCCGCAGTCGTTCTACGCCCTATATGTCGCGAACATTCTGCATGCCCCAAGCTGGCTGATCGGCGCCACCTACGCGGCGAGCGCCGCGACCCTGGCCATTTCCGCCCCGCTGTGGGGACGCCTGTTCGACCGCTGGCAGCCGGCCTACACCCTGCGCGTCATCGAAGGCGTGGCCTGGTTATGTGCCCTGACGCTGGCGGCCACGGCATTGGCCAATGAATGGCTGGGCTTTCTCGTCAGCCGACTCGTCTGGGGCATCTGGCAAGGCGCCCTGCTGCCCGTCGCCTATGCCCTGATCGCCAACACCGTTTCCATCACCCAGCAGGGCTTCGCGCTCGGCCTCGGTAACAGTGCGGCAAAGGCTGGTGCTCTGCTCGGTGTCGTCCTTGGCGGTATCGGCATGGGCCTGGTGGGCCTGGCCCACAGTTTCTGGCTGGTGGCGCTGACCTATGCCATAGCCGCCATCGGCATCCGCTGGGTGCGGTCGTTCAACGCTACGCCTGACCGCTCGACCTTATCGCCCCACACTTATCACAACTAAAAAAGACCACGTCATGACCCGAACCAAACTCTCCCTGTTGATCCCGCTACTCGGCACCTTCAGCGCCCAGGCCTGGGCCGAGGACACCGAACAGCAGCCCGGCACCTTGAACATGCAAGCCACCGTCGTGTCCGCGACTCGCAGCGAAGCGAGCATCGCTTCGATTCCGGGCTCGGTCCAGGTGATCGACGAGCAGCAAGTCCGTGAGCAGAGCGGCGCGGGTCGCCGGGTCTCCGACATCCTCGGGCAATTGGTCCCGGGTATTGCGCCATCCAGCGGCGGGATGAGCAACTTCGGCCAGACCCTGCGCGGGCGCAACATGCTGGTGTTGATCGACGGCGTGTCGCAGAACGCCACCCGTGACAACTTCCGCCAGCTCAACAGCATCGCCCCGGCCAGCATCGAACGCATCGAAGTGATCTCCGGCGCCAGCAGCATTTACGGGGCCGGTGCTTCAGGCGGCATCATCAACATCATCACCAAGCGCAATCAGGGCCAGGACATTGCCTACAGCAGCAAACTGGGCCTGACCAGCGGTAACAACCTCAACAGAAAAGGCTTCGCCTACGAAGCTTTCCAGAGTGCCACCGGGCGCAAGGACGCGTTGGACTGGTATGTGTCCGCCGACCTGACCCAGCGCAACGACCAGTTCGACGGCAACGGCAACCGCATCCCCCAGGACACCTCCCAGGGCAGCAACATGGACACCGAAACCTATGACCTGCAAGGTCGTTTCGGTTACGAACTGGATGCCGACAAGAAAATCAGCCTGTCGCTGCAGGACTACAAGGACCAGCAGGACACCGGCTACACCAAAGACCCGAAAAACTCGCAGCAAGCGGTGGCCGTCAAAGGGCTGAAACTCGACGACCAACCCTATACCCATAACCAGGCGGTCAATCTCAACTACACCGACAAGGACTTCTACGGTCAGGGCCTGCAACTGGAAAGCTACTGGCGCCGCGCCGATGCACTGTTCTTTCCAGACCTGTCGCGAGGCAGAGCCGGGATCTCCAACAACAACAGTGTGCAGGACGTCTACGGCCTGCGCGCGGCCATCGACACGCCGCTGCCGGCGATCGGAAGCGCCACGGGCAATCTGGTCTGGGGTGCCGACTATGACAATGAGCGCTCCCGTCAACGAGGTGATCAATACACGCTCAATGGCCTGAACTACACAAAGACCGGTACCACCTACGAGCTGGGCCCGGACATCGAAACCACCACCAAATCGCTGTTCGGGCAGATGTCCTGGGACATCGGAGACTGGACCTTGCGTGGCGGAGTGCGCCGTGAATGGATCGAAAGCGACGTCTCCGACAGCATCGCTTATGGTCAGATCGTCCAGACCGGCATACGCGCAACGCTGCCCGGTGACACCCTCAAATACGACGCCACGCTGTACAACCTGGGGGCGGTCTACCACCTGAGTGAAAACCAGGACGTCTTCGCCAATTACAGCCAGGGGTTTTCGCTGCCGGATATCCAGCGCTTCATGCGTGACGTCAGCAGCACCTTCGACATCCAGAGTCTTAACGCCCAGGCCATCAAGGTCGACAGTTACGAGTTGGGCTGGCGTGGCAACTGGGACCAGTGGCAAGCCGACGTCACCGTGTACGAAAACACCTCGGACGTGACCCAGTTCTACGATGCCAATGATCGCGTATTGCGCCTGATCAACCAGAAAGAGCGAGTTCGCGGCATCGAAAACAGCCTGACCTACCGCGCGACCGATCACTGGTCGGTGGGTGGCACTTATGCCTGGGCCAAAGGCGAGACCGAGCAGAACGGCAAATGGATCGATCTGCCGGCCACACGCATCTCACCCGCCAAGACCACACTGTTCGTCGGCTACACCGAAGACGACTACAGCCTGCGCCTGCAAGGCATGCGTTTGGCCAATTACGATGCCGCCGCCAAGGACGACAATGGACGCGACATCGAAGGTTATACGCTGGTGGACCTGCTCGGCTCCGTGCAACTGCCGGTCGGTCGTCTTGAAGGCGGCGTGTACAACCTGACCAATCGCACGTACCAGAACCTGTTCACCCAAGCCAACGCCAGAGCGCCGTACGCCAATGCCGAAGGCCGCACGCTGAGCATGAGTTACTCGGTCGATTGGTAAAAACAGGAGCCGGCTTGCCAGCGATGCGATCTCGCGGCAATCGCCGGCAAGTCGGCTCCAGTGTTACAACCCGCGCAAATCCCGCTCTTCGATCGGCCGGCTCTGGCGCAGGCGCTTGCCGCCCAGCACCACCCAGTCGATCAGTCGGAACAGGCATTCAATGCCGAACGACAGCAGCAACGCGCCGCTCATGCCCCAGATCATCGCTTCCGGCGTCAGCAGGATCTGGTAGCTGTAGCCGTTCCAGGTTTCCTTGCGAATATCCGGGTCGGCCGCCAGCACCACTTGCAGGAAGCGGATGTACCACGGGCCCTGCATGGCCTGGAATTGCTTGTCGAGGGCCAGTTGACGGGTGAGCAAGGCGCTCAGGCTGTCGGCATCGCTGCGAAAGATCGGGTCTTCGCTGGCACGGTAATGGGCCACCAACGCCTGCATGTCGCCCTTGAAAAACTGATCGGCAGTGCCCTGAAAACCGCTCAAACCGCTCTGCGCCTCGATCAGATGCGCTTCGACCCGCTTGGCATAGTCACTGATGAACCCAGGCACCTGGACGCCGATCAACAGGCCTGCCGCAAACAACACCAGCCGTAGATAACTGAGCAACATGGGGGGAGAGATCCTTATTCGGTATTGCCCTGGCTGACGCATTCACCGCGTCGCCAGAGGCTCCATTGGCCCGGTTCGTAGCGGGTCCAGGTTTCGTTTTCGGTCAAGGGTTCGGTGGCGATCACCGTGACCACGTCGTTGGGCGTGGTTTCGGCCTGGAAGTCGACGATCACATCGACATCCTTCAAGCGTGCCGGGCCGAACGGGGCACGGCGAGTGATTTGCGCCAGTTTGGTCGAGCAGTAGCAGAACAGCCAGTCGCCGTCGCTGAGCAAGCAGTTGAACACGCCTTTGCTGCGGTACTCGGCACAAGCGGCCACCAGGTCCGGCAGCAGTTCTTCGATCTCTACCGGCTCAGGGAACGCAGCACGCACCCGGTTGAGCAAATCGCAGAATGCCGCTTCGCTGTCGGTATCGCCGACGGGGCGGTAGAAACTGGCGGTCGGGTTGAAGTCGGCCAACTGGCCATTGTGGGCGAAACACCAGTTGCGGCCCCACAACTCGCGCACAAACGGATGGGTGTTGGACAGGCAGACCTTGCCGACATTGGCCTGGCGGATGTGGCCGATCACCACTTCGCTCTTGATCGGATAGCGCTGCACCAGGTTCGCCACTTCCGACTCGCTGCTCGCCGCCGGGTCCTGGAACAGGCGCAGGCCACGGCCTTCATAGAAAGCGATGCCCCAACCGTCACGGTGCGGTCCGGTGCGGCCGCCGCGCTGCATCAGCCCGGTGAAGCTGAACACGATATCGGTCGGGACATTGGCGCTCATGCCCAATAACTCACACATGCTCGGACTCTCGATTCAATGCAGGGGCACAGTTACAGACGCGGCTCGACCCGCAGTCGCTGCGGGTTGCTCGGCACCGGTGGCCGACCGTAACGATCATCGCCGGCACCGCCGAACGGTTGATCGCCTTCGGGTTCGTCGGTGCGCGCCGCAGCCTTGGCCGCCTCTGCCCGCTCCTTGCGAGCCTTGGACGCGCGCTCGATCGGGAAACGGATCGCCACGAGAACCAGGTAAAGGCCGAAGGCAATCATGCTGTACATGAACAGGTCGGAAATCGCCCGCCAGGCGTTGTTGCCGACCTTGAACAGCAGATCCAGCACAGTAATGGCAATGGCCGGGGCGACCTTTTCCTTCACCGGGTCAATGATGGTCGGGCTGAACAGCAACACTGCCATCAGCAGCCGCAGCGGCTCACGCAGCCAACGCCACATCCAGCGGGTGATGCGCATCCACACCAACAGGCAGCCTAAAGCGGCAAAGGCGTAGAGGCCCCAAGCGATCAGATAGTCGTTCTCGGTCATGGTGTCCATGGCAAGGCAGGCAAAGAGGCGCTTATAGTAACGACTTTTCGCACTTCAGGCTGCCCCGCCGTCTGCGATCCCCCAATTTCGTACAACGTTCGAGAGTCCTTCATGCCCCTATCCGCCAACGTTTCCGACGCGCCCATTGCCCACAAGGCCGACGGCGATGACCCGTATGCCTGGCTGCAGGAGCGCGACACCGACGCAGTGCTCGATTACTTGAAAGCTGAAAACCGCTATCAGGAGGCGCAAACCGCCGATCAGGCCGGGCTGCGCGAAATCCTGTTCGAAGAGATCAAGGGGCGGATTCTCGAAACCGATCTGTCGCTGCCCTCGCCCTGGGGCCCGTACCTGTATTACACCCGCACCACGGCCGGCGACGAATACGCCCGTCATTACCGCTGCCCACGTCCGACCGATGGCAGCCTGCACATCGACGAAAGCCAGGAACTCCTGCTACTCGATCCGAACGTGCTGGCCAAGGGCGGTTTCTTTTCCCTGGGCGCGTTCAGCGTCAGCCCGGACCACCAGCGCCTGGCCTACAGCATCGATTCCAGTGGCGAGGAGGTTTACACGCTGTTCGTGAAGGAGTTGTCCAGCGGCCGCGTCAGCGAACTGGAATTCCAGGACTGCGACGGCAGCATGACCTGGGCCAATGACAGCCTGACGCTGTTCTTCGGTGAACTCGACGACACCCATCGCCCGCACAAACTGTTCCGCTATCGGCTGGACGGCACCGCCGCCGAAGAAGTGTTCCATGAACCAGATGGCCGATTCTTCCTGCATTGCTACCGCTCAAGTTCCGAACGGCAATTGCTGCTGTCGCTGGGCAGCAAGACCACCAGCGAAGTCTGGGTGCTCGACGCCTCACTGCCCCATCAGGCCTTTACCTGCCTGGCACCACGGGTCGAAGACCATGAGTACGATGTCGACCACGGCAAACTCGATGGCGAGTGGACATGGCTGATCCGCACCAACCGCGACGGCATCAACTTTGCCCTGTACCAGGCCGCCGACACCGGCGTCGCGCCGACCGAAGCCGACTGGCAGAACCTGATCCCCCACAGCGACGCGGTGATGATCGATGGCATGAGCCTGAACGCCGAGGCCATGACCTTAAGCCTGCGTGAAGGCGGCCTGCCGATCATTGAAGTCCGCCCACAAGGCCTGGCGCCGTATCGCGTGCAATTACCGGATGCGGCCTACAGCCTGCATGTGCAGAACAGCCTGGAATTTGTCAGCGACAGAATCCGTCTGCGCTACGAGGCCTTGAACCGTCCGGCGCAAATCCGTCAACTGATCCTGGCCACCGGCGAGCAGAAAGTCCTCAAGGAAACCCCGGTGCTCGGCCCGTTCGACGCCGACGCGTACGTCAGCCAGCGGCTTTGGGCCACGGCGCCGGACGGTACACAAGTGCCGATCAGCCTGGTGGTCAAACGCGAATTCCTCGGTAAACCGACGCCACTTTATCTGTACGGATATGGCGCTTACGGCGAAAGCCTCGACCCGTGGTTCTCCCACGCCCGCCTGAGCCTGCTGGATCGCGGCATGGCGTTTGCCATCGCGCATGTTCGCGGCGGCGGTGAATTGGGTGAAGCCTGGTATCGCGCCGGCAAGCAGGAACACAAGCACAACACTTTCAGCGACTTCATCGCCTGCGCCGAACACCTGATCGCCAACGGTTTCACCACCTCATCGCAGCTGGCAATCAGTGGCGGCAGCGCCGGTGGCCTGCTGATCGGCGCGGTGCTCAATCAGCGGCCAGAGCTGTTCGGTGCGGCAATAGCCGAAGTGCCGTTCGTCGACGTGCTCAACACCATGCTCGACCCGGAGTTGCCGCTGACCGTCACCGAATACGACGAATGGGGCAACCCGCAAGAGCCAGACGTCTATGATCGGATCAAGGCCTACGCCCCGTATGAAAACGTCACCGCGCAAGCCTATCCGGCAACGCTGGTGATCGCCGGCTACAACGACAGTCGCGTGCAGTACTGGGAAGCGGCCAAGTGGGTGGCGAAATTGCGCGCGACCAAAACCGACACCAATCCCCTGCTGCTCAAGACTGAATTGGGCGCCGGGCATGGCGGGATGAGCGGTCGCTACCAGGGATTACGTGACGTAGCCCTCGAATACGCATTTGTTTTGAAGGTTTTGGGCATTGCCTGAGGAACTTGGCCCGGCGTCCCGGTCTTAACACCAGACGCCGGGCGCGCCTGGAACAGCAACAGACACAAGAAAAAGACCGTGACGACATGTCAGAACCGACCTTACTGAACAAAGAAATTCGCGACTGGCTGATGGACTGCGGCCTGTTCGATCAACTGCTGCCGGCCGACTTCGTGGCGGCTTCAGGTTACTTCAGCATCAGCACCATCGCCGAAGGCGAAGAGATCTTCCATGAGGGCGATGCCGGCAGTTTCATGTGCATCATCCACACCGGCCAGGTTGCGGTGCAGAAGACCAACAGCGAAGGGCAACCGGTGACCATGGCCACCTTGCGCAGCGGTCGGGCGTTCGGCGAAATGGCAGTGCTCGACGGCGAACGGCGCTCAGCCAGTTGTGTGGCCGCGAGCAACTGCCAGTTGCTCAACCTGGGCAAGGACTCCCTGGAAAAGATGCTCAACGAAGCGCCGAAAATCGCCGCCAAGATCATCCGCGCCCTCGCCGTCTCCCTCTCCAAACGCTTGCGCATGGCCGACGGGCAACTGCTCTCGCAGCAGATCTAGACACTATCCGCCCGGCGTTTTGATTTTCGTCGTGCTCGGCTCAAGGCCCGGCAAGGTCTGGTCCTTGGGCGGGTTGGGCATTTCGATCGGCGGCAACAATGGTGGCCCACCGTTGCCGGTCTTGGGCACTGTGGTCGGGGTAATCTGCGGGTACGGCGTCGGCGTAGCAGTGCCGGGCGAACCGGGTATCGGCGTAGGGCCCGTGGGGATGGTTTGCTGCTCCTGGGCCTGCACTGCAGTTATCGAGAGCGCGGCCAAGGCAATGGCCGTTAGAATGATGCGCTTCATCAATGGCTCCGTTGGCCTTGTGGTCTATTGCAGGCTACTCCCAACTGCGCTCGTTTGCCTTCTTCCGCCTGTCATTTTCTCCTCAAGAGAGCCCCATGAAACGTTTCGTTCTGCTCGACACCACCCCCATTCCTGAAAACGGCGGTGCCCTGTGCCTGTTCGAATACGGCGAGGACTTCGTCATCAAGATTCAGGGCGGCGATGGCGGGCAGTTGATGAACACCCGCATGCACGGCTCCGAAGATGCCCTGGCGCAAATCCCCTGCCGCAAGGTCGCCGGCCGGCCGAATTCGCGGGTATTGATCGGCGGCCTGGGCATGGGCTTCACCCTCGCCTCGGCGCTCAAGCATTTGGGTAAGACCGCTGAAGTGGTGGTCGCCGAACTGGTGTCCGGCGTGGTGGAGTGGAACCGTGGGCCGCTGGGGGAAAAAGCCGGCAACCCATTGCTCGACCCGCGTACGGTGATCCGCATGGAAGACGTGGCCAAGGTGCTGCAAGCCGAGCCGCAGGGTTTCGACGCAATCATGCTCGACGTCGACAACGGCCCCGAAGGACTGACCCAGAAGGCCAACAGCTGGCTCTACTCCGCCGGTGGCCTGAGCGCCTGCGCCAAGGCCCTGCGACCCAAGGGCGTGCTGGCGGTGTGGTCGGCCAGCGCTGACCGGCAGTTTTCCGACAAGCTGAAAAAGGCCGGCTTCAAGGCCGAAGAAGTGCAGGTCTTCGCCCACGGCAACAAAGGCACCCGCCACACCATCTGGATTGCCGAGAAGCTCAAGGGCTAGGCTAAACTTCAACACATAACCGTCATTAGTCTTTTACAAAGGTGAACCCATGAGTTCGTCAACGCCTCCAACCAACACCTCAAAGTTGGACCGCATCCTCGCCGACAACCAGCGCGACAAGGAAATGGGTTACCGCGACAAGGCCCTGAAGATGTACCCGCACGTGTGCGGCCGCTGCGCCCGTGAGTTCTCCGGCAAACGCCTGAGCGAACTGACCGTGCACCACCGTGACCACAACCACGACAACAACCCGCAGGACGGTTCGAACTGGGAACTGTTGTGCCTGTATTGCCATGACAACGAGCATTCGCGTTACACAGATCAGCAGTATTTCGACGAAGGCTCGCTGAGTACGCCAAAGATTGCCAAGGCGACGCATAACCCGTTTGCGGCGTTGGCCGGACTGATGAAGAAAGAAGACTGAAGATCTGCTGATCGTTCCCACGCTCCGTGGGTACGATCATCTCCAAACTGAACACCCCTCCCCCAATCCCCGTATAATCGCGCTTTTTTTCCCGAAGGCACCCCGCTCGTGGCAGACAAACGGTACAGCTGCATTGGTTTGTATAACCCCAAATCACCGGAGAACGTCGGTTCGGTGATGCGCGCCGCCGGTTGCTATGGCGTGGCGTCGGTGTTTTACACCGGCAAGCGCTATGAGCGCGCCGCCGACTTCGTCACCGACACCAAGAAAGTCCACTACGACATTCCGCTGATCGGCATCGATGACCTGAAGAAAATCCTGCCGCTGGGCTGTGTACCGGTCGCCGTAGAACTGGTCGACGGCGCCCGCTCGCTGCCGGAATACACGCACCCGGATCGCGCCCTCTACATCTTCGGCCCCGAAGACGGTTCGCTGGATAAAGAGATCCGCGACTGGTGCGAAGACGTGGTCTATATCCCGACCACCGGCTGCATGAACCTGGCGGCCACGGTCAACGTGGTGCTGTACGACCGCATGGCCAAGGGCAACAACACCCGCTCAGGCCCGAAATTCCGCTGAATCACCGCACATCCGATGGAACGAGCCGACCGCCTCGGCAGTCAGCTTAATTATCCATTCTTGAAGCCTGGAGACAGATCATGAGCGACCTCAAACGCGTAGAGCGCATCGAATCCACCCCGTTCCAGACTCAGCCCGCGCAGAACGTCCAGGGTTGGGAGCGCATCGGTTCCCTGGCCGGCGGCGTGGTGATGGTCGGCAAAGGCCTGCGGCGCGGTGGTGTGTTCGGGTTGATTCAAGTGGCCATTGGCGGCGTAGCGATGGCGCGGGGTATTACCGGGCACAGTTCGGCGAAAAGCTTTCTGGAAAAGAGCCGTCAGGACATGGTTAACGCTCGGGCCAGGATTGAGCGTGCCGGGGAAGAGTTGAGTCGGTTGAAGGCCAATGCCGAGGCGGCGACCAAAACCGCCACCGTGACCGGGAATGATTCTTTGAAGTCGCCGAAAGCCGGGGTTTGATCCGGAATTTTCGGCGAGGCTCAGGGCCTCTTCGCGACCCGACTTGCCCGCGAAGGCGGTATTACTGAAGCAACCCGGTATCAAGCACCTTGGAAGACTCGCCAATAACGCTCTCACTGAGCTGAACGAATTCCTTGGTATCGACACTCTCCAAACGCATCGCCCCACGCAATACATCATCCAGCGAACGCTTGTTGCGGGTCTTCAGGCGAATCTCGCGATCCAGTTCCTGCAGCAACACCACCGCTTTGGCCACCTGCGCCGGGTTGATCTGCTCCCCGCGCAAGGTGGTGACCTTCTGGCTGGCCTTGGCCAACTTGCTCTGCAGGCTCTCATACCGCTCATCACTCATGCCGCCCGCACGGCGCACCAGTTCGATGGCGTAATAATCGGCAAACCCTTCGCTGATCCAGCCGCTGCGCTGGCTGTCGTTGATCCGCCCGAACACCTGAGCCAATTCACGCATCAAGGCACTGGTGCCGCTTTCGCTGACCAGCGGCAGGCGGCTATTGAGATAGATCGATTCCCGCGCGGCCAGGCTGCCACGCCACATCGGGTCATTGGCGCCGACGATCAGCAATTTGCTGGGGTGACGCGGAAAAACTTCCTGCACTTGCGGCCACACGAACGTCAGCAGCGTCAGCACATCCATGCGGCGCATCCCCTGGCCTTGGGGCGAGGCCACGGTGACTTCGGTTTCCCCCAACCGCGTGCGACGGCTGCCGAGGTTACCGGCGAGCATCCAGCCAGTGGGACGGTCGAACAGGCGCGAGACGTTATCGATGCGGAACTTGTTTTTGCCGATCCGCGGCCAGGCGGTTTCGACGCTTTTCCAACCGGTGGGCAATTCGAATTCCAGGCGTGACACCAACTCGATACCGTCCTGCTGATCGAGTTTCGCTGCGGGCACCAGGTCATCGCCACGCATCAGCGCCCACGTTGGCGTCATGCGTGTATCGAAGCTGCCGCTCTTGCGCCCGTGGCTGATGCGCACGCGGTAGGTCAGGCTGGCCTTGTCGGCGGCCGGGCGCCAGACACCACGGACCTGCGTGCCCGGTGTGAGCTGCCATTGGCCGTCGGCCTTGAAATCACTGTAGTGACTGCCGTCGCCCAAGTCGAAATCCAGACTGCGCACTGCCGAGCCTTGGGCCAGGGTCAGGCGCACTTCGGCCTGATCGCTTTGCGGCAACAGGCGCACGTGATAATCCAGATCGACTTTCTTCGCCGCCCACACGGGCGAACTCAGGGCCAGCAGCCCGACAGCCAACGCCCGGAGCACTCCCACCGCCATACACACTCCTATTGCTCGCGCCGGGCTGCGTAGCGGCCCAAAATTCTTGTGATCACCGCCGATTTTGTGAGTGCTGCGCACTGGAGCGCCAGCCCGGTCAAGCGGGAGCAAGCACCCTCGCCACAGACTAAATGGCATCGGGAATTAACCCGCGCGAAAAATCAGATGATCTTCCCAATCGTCTTCGGCCACGCTGCCTTCGGCGAGCATGCGCCCGGACTGGGAAATACGTTCGTGATGCACCGCATCACGATCACCGCACACCAGGTGATGCCAGAGCGGCAGGTCCTTGCCTTCGCTGACCAGTCGATAACCGCAGGTCGGCGGCAACCATTTGAACTCATCGGCCTTGCCCGGCGTGAGCTGGATGCAATCGGGGACAAAGTCGCGACGGTTGGGGTAATCGGTGCACTGACAGGTTTTGAGGTCCAGCAGTTTGCAGGCGATGCGCGTGTAGTAGACGGCGTTGTCGTCTTCATCCTCGAGCTTCTGCAGGCAGCACAGGCCACAGCCGTCGCACAGCGATTCCCATTCCTCTTGATCCAGTTGATCGAGGGTTTTGCGTATCCAGAACGGTTCGACTTTGGCGGCCATGGCTCAAGCATCAACATCAGGTGGTGAAAAGGCCGCCAGTCTAGTGCCAAGGCATCGGCGGGCCAAGCATTGGCGACTGCCGGTACGACGGCACTTGTCAGTTTTTGCGCCACCCAGTAGCTTTGCCAGTCGCAAGGAGCCCTCCCCAAGTGCCATTAACGCTCAACCGCGTTGCATTCAGGTGAACTGCTGGCTCAAAAAAACTGGCGCTCAGCTCAACTGTACCCGCCGGTTTTTCGACGACCCCCACTTTCAAACGTAAAGGAATCTCTTGATGAGTGCTAATCCACGCGTTGCCGATTACGCCATTCACCCTCAGTTCACCGATCGCTGGTCGCCCCGCGCCTTCACCGGTGAAACCATTCCCGAAGAGACCCTGCTGAGCTTCTTCGAAGCCGCCCGCTGGGCACCATCGGCGTACAACTCGCAGCCTTGGCGGTTTCTCTATGCGCGTCGCGACACGCCGAACTGGGAGCGTTACCTGGGCCTGCTGAACGAGTTCAACCGCAGCTGGGCGCAGCACGCCTCGGCGCTGGTGATCGTGATCTCGAAAACCACCTTCGTGGCACCTGGCGCCAGCGAAGAAACCCCGGCGCTGTGGCACACCTTCGACACAGGTTCCGCCTGGGGCCACCTGGCGTTGCAAGCGAGCATCAGCGGCTGGCACACCCACGGCATGGCCGGTTTCGATCAGGAGCTGACCCGCAAGGAGCTGAACATTCCTGAAGGCTACGCGCTGCACGCCGCCGTGGCGATCGGCAAGCTGGGCGACAAGGCGACACTGGCCGAGTACCTGCAAGCACGTGAAGAGCCAAGCCCGCGTCGTCCGCTGAGCGAGTTGGCGGCTGAAGGTAATTTCACCCTGTAAAAACAAAAGGTCGCAGCCTGCGGCAGCTCCCTACAGGTGTCCACAAAGCCCTGTAGGAGCTGCCGCAGGCTGCGACCTTTTCAGCTGCGCCTCAATACCCGCGCGCGAAATCCACTTCCCCACGCAACGCTTCACCCGCCTGATACGCCCGCAGGTTCTCGACAAACAGCTTCACCATCGCCGGTGGCGAAGTCGGTGCCGAGCTGTGGCCGGTCAGCAGCAGGCCCCACGCGGTCCAGAACGGATGACGTTGCGGCAGTGGTTCCTGACGGCAAACGTCGATCACAGCCCCGGCCAGATGCCCTTCCTTCAAGGCTTCCACCAGATCCGCATCGACCACCGCAACGCCGCGTCCGACGTTGATGAACAACCCGGTTGCCTTGAACTGCTTGAACAGGGCAGCGTCATACAGGTCGTGCGTATTGGGGGTATTCGGCAGCAGATTGATCACGTAATCCACCTCACCGACCAGGCGCGGCAAATCGCTCAGCGCGCCGACTTCGACAAAGGGCGCCTGCTCCCGGGCAGTGCTGGCGATGCCGTATAACTCGACGCCAAACGGCAGCAGAAACTGCGCCACTGTCTGACCGATATCACCGGTGCCGACAATCAGCACCTTTCGTCCAGCCAGGCTTTGACCCTGGCGATTGTCCCATTTGCGCTCGACCTGGCTGACCAGCCGCGCCAACACTTCGCGCTCGTGGCCGAGCATGTAAGTCAGCACGTATTCAGCCATGACCTGACCGAAAATCCCTACCGCGCGAGTCAGCCGATAGTGCCGTGGCAAGCCATCGGCCAGCAGCGGCGTGATACCGGCCCAAGTCGACTGCAACCATGCAGGCGTGTGGCCCTGACGCAACAGCGTCGCCAGCAGGTCCGGCTGACCGAGCCAGACCTGGCAGTCGGCGGCCTGACGGGCCAGTTCGGCGGAGTCGCCGCTGGTCAATACTTCCAGATCAGGCGCTACCTGACGCAACAGTTGGGCATACACAGGGTGGTCGTGTTCAGCAATCAGAACGCGCATGTTTCAAACCTTTCAAAAGCAGTGCAGACGACCGCCGACAGAGGATCACTCCATCGTCACGGCCATCGCCAAAATCATTCCAGTGTTTCATAAGGCTCTGAATAGAGCCTGTCTGCCGATTACATCGGGTCGTTGCGGCGCAGCAATTCTTCCGGCAAGTGTTCGATGTATTCATCCTCGGCCGGTGGCATTTGCAGGTGGTAGCCCTGCTTTTCGAGGTTCTCCAGTACTACAGCAATGTCTTCGCGCGACAGCTTGCGCTCGGGGGTCAACACCAGGTCGAAAGCGTGGATGGCTTTGCCGAAAGCCGCCATCAGGGGTTCAGGCACGCGCTCCAGTGCATCGCTTTTGAGCACATAGAGGTACATCCCGCTTTTCTTCGAGCTTCGATAAATCGAGCAAATACGTTTCAAGGCTGTTCTCCGGCGGTGGCCAGGCTGTCGAGCAGCGCCTGGCCCATCAATTCGCGGCGCCAGCCACGCAGCGAATCAGGCAATTGGTAAGGACCATTGGGGAAGCCGCTCTTGAGCAGCGCTTCCAGGGTTTTCTTGCGCAGCATCAGCTCCGGCGCGATGTTCAGGCGCTCGGCTTCGGCCTGGCCGATGGCACGCAGCTGTTTGACCAGCGCGGCGGCTTCTACCGGCAATGGCTCCGGCACCGCTGGCGGCCACTGATCAGGCGACACACTGCCAGAGCGCTTGATCAGATCAAGCAGAAATTCGCCGTCCTGACGCACGGTGCGCGGGTGCATGTCTTCGATTTTCGCCAGTGCGCCGAGGTTGTCCGGTTGGGTGCGTGCCAACGGCCACAGTGAATGTTCACGGATAATGCGGTTGCGCGGCAGATCACGGGCGCGGGCTTCACGCTCGCGCCAGGCGCAGAGTTCACGCAACACGGCGAGTTGGGCGCGGGACAGCTTCCAGGCCAGTTTGGCGTCGCGATAGACCTCGTACGGGTCGACCTCGCGCCGCAGATTGGCGACCAGCTCGGCACCGTCTTCCAGGACCCACGCGTATTTTTCGTCAGAAAGCTTCGGACGCAGCTGTACGAAAACCTCCGCCAGATGCACGGCATCTTCGGCGGCGTAGCTGATCTGAGTCTCGGACAGTGGACGTTGCAGCCAGTCGGAACGGGTCTCGCCCTTGGGCAGGTCGATGCCGAGCACGTCCTGCACCAGCCGCGAATAGCCCATGGAGAAACCCAGGTTCAGGTAAGCAGCGGCCAGTTGGGTGTCGAACAGCGGCGCCGGCAGACTGCCGGTCAGGCGCAGCAGGACTTCGAGGTCTTCGCTGCACGCATGCACGACCTTGACCACGGCCGGGTTTTCCAGCAACGCGGCCAAGGGCTGCCAGTTGTCGATGGTCAGTGGGTCAATCAGGTAAGCGCGTACGCCATCGCCGATCTGCAGCAGGCCTGCGATCGGGTAAAAGGTGTCGACCCGCATGAATTCGGTGTCGAGGGCAACGAATGGCAGCTGCTGCCACTCGGTGCAAAACTGACCGAGGCTATCGTTGTCGCGAATCCAGTGAATATCGATGGCCACACGGCTCTCCCTTGAAGAATGGCGCGCAGTATATATCGCCCCCGGCGATTTCCGCGCATCCACTGAACAAGAGCTTTAGCGAAAATACCTGCCGGACAGCAAGAATTGTCTGAAAGGCTAGCTGTCCTTACGCAACACGTAGACCCGCATCCGCGTGCAACCCGGTACCAAGTCCTGATGACTGAGCAAGCAGAAACCCGCTTGCCTGAACTCGGCCTCAAGCTCGGCCTTGCTGGCCTGTGGCTGGGCCTGTGCGCCCTCCACGTCCGAACGCTCGAGCTTGAAACGCCCATCAACCCGCACCGCCACAATCACGGTATCGCGACTGACCCGGTGGAACTCGCCCAGCATGGCCAATCGATGCTCGGGACAGGCAATGCGTTGAAACAGTTGCAGGCAAAAAATGCAGTCAACCGCATTCGCCGACAAGCCGATGGTGAAGGCAGAACTCTGAAAGGTCTTGATCCGTTTCAGCAGGTTCTGCGGATGGTGGGTGCTGGCGTGATCGAGCATGTCCTGAGACGGATCGGTCGCGAGAATCACCCGGTTCGCATGCTCGGCCAGAACTGGCCAGAAACGCCCGACCCCGCAGGCCACATCAAGAATCAATCCCGGTTCGCCAGCGACCTGAAGCGCGTTACGCACCAATTGCTCTTCGCGCCAGAACGTCAAACGCCCCGCCAGGCCGCGCGGTCGCGGCTGTTTACAGACGCGGGCGTGTTCCTGATCGTAGCGCCGGGCGAACTCAAGCTCGAAGGCGGATGGGGGCTGCGCGGACATGTGTAATGGCTCTTGTTGGATGTTCCAGGCGCCGCAGATTAGCGGTCGTTACGTGAAAAAAAGCTCGAGTCGCTCATTTTTTGGCCAGCACACCGTCGCCCATTGCGCCGCGGCATCCGGCGAACATATCCAGACCCGGGTTGTAGACCGTGCTGTTGACCTCCAGCAGACCGAGCATCGAATGGAACAGGTTGTCCTGGCTCAAGGGTTTTTCACGATTCAGTTGCAGGCAATGGGTGTCCACCGAGAACGACTTTTGATAGCTGTCGGAGAACCACGCCAGCATCGCTACATGTTTCTGTTGTTCCGGTGCGAGCATGTAAGGCGTGCCATGCAGGAACAGGTTGTATTCGCCCAGCGACTCGCCGTGGTCCGACAGATACAGCATCGCGGTATCGACTTTGCCCTGGTTGCTGCGCAACAGATCGATCAGGGTCGACAGCACGTGGTCGGTATACACCAGCGTATTGTCGTAGCCATTGACGATGCTTTCGCGGCTGCAATTGTTCAGCGCATTGCTTTCACACACAGGTGTGAAGTGTTCGTATTCTTTCGGGTAGCGCTTGAAGTATTCCGGACCGTGACTGCCCATTTGGTGCAGGACCAGCACGGTGTCTTTATTCAGCGTGTCGATGAAGTGCTGCATGCCTTGCAGGAGAATTTCATCGCGGCACTCGCTGTTGGCGCACAGCACAGGGTCTTTCAGGTCACTCACGTCATCGACAGTGACCCGATCGCAGGTGCCTTTGCAGCCCGACTGGTTATCGCGCCAGATCACCTCGAGACCGGCACGCTTGAGCACGTCCAGCAGGCCTTCCTGGTTCTTCGCCTTGCTGGCGTCGTAATCCTTGCGCCCCATGTTGGAGAACATGCAGGGCACCGACACCGCCGTTTCCGTCCCGCACGAATGCACATCGGTGAAGGCAATCAGGCCGGATTCCTTACTCAGTTTCGGCGTGGTGTCGCGGTCATAACCCAGGATGCCGAAGTTCTCGGCCCGGGCACTTTCGCCCACCACCAGTACCGTCAGGGATTTACGGTCGTGGGCCTGCCAGGCCGGTTTTTTCTGGGCATCTTCACCCAGTTTGGCGAAAGGTTGCCGTGCAGACACCACTTGCTCACGCAGATAACCGAACGAGGCACCGATGTAGTTGCTCGGCACCACCATCAGACGCAATTCATGGTGATTGCGAAACAACGACGACAGGCCTTGATAGTTGACCAATGCGACACCGCCGATCACCGCAACCGAGGCGACGCTCACCAGCACTTTACTTAATAACTCACGGTGCCAGCGACGATAATTAACCGGGATTTTCCACAACAACCACGACGGCAAGACGCCGAGCAGCACGATATAAACAAACAGTTTTAGCGAGAGTAAGTCGCGTACTTCCGTGGCATTGGTTTCGGCGAAGTTACGCAACATACCGGCGTCGATCAGCACGCCATATTGGCTCATGAAGTACGCCACACCGGCACTGATCAGAAAGATCAGCGTCAACACGGGTTTCATCACGGGTCGGAATGCCAGCAAGGTCAGCACAATGTTGAAGGCCGCCAGGATCATCAGCCCGAACGCGACACGCATGACGATGCCTTGACCGTCTGCTGCGGTGATATCGAAGAGGTGTTGCCAGAGAACTAAATTGAACCCTGCCAATAGAAAGGCACTGGAAACCAACGTCACCCATTCGGGGCGCACGGCTTTGAACTTCAACATGTGATCAGCTGTTCCTGAAAAGAAGTGCCCGCGGCAAATGTGAAAATTTCATTGACCGAGACGCCACAAATCTTAATCAGTCAACCATCAATATTTCGTGAAAAAGAAGCCAACGAATAGTTGGCTTCTGGTATTAGGCCAAAACTTCCAACACTGGCGACCCGTTTCAAGCCTGATGCAGATACCAGCGCCAGTCCTGCTCACCGACTTCGCCCATGAATTGCCGGTATTCGGCTCGTTTCACTGCCAGATAGACGCCAAGAAACTCACTACCGAATGCTTCCCCGGCCCAATTCGAGCCTTCCAGCGCTCGCAACGTGGTCAACCAGTCGGTCGGCAACAATTGCGCGGCCTGGGCGTAACCGTTGCCCTCCACCGGCGCCCCGGGGTCAAGTTGCTCGCGGATGCCGCGATGAATACCGGCCAGGATCGCCGCCGCCGCCAGATACGGGTTGGCGTCGGCACCACAAATACGGTGCTCGATATGCCGGGAGAATGCCGGCCCGCCGGGCACTCGCAAACTCACGGTGCGGTTGTCCACGCCCCAAGTGGCCGCCAGGGGTGCGTAGCTGTTGGTCTGGAAACGACGGTACGAGTTGGCGTTCGGACAGAACAACAGCAACGCATCGAGCAATGTGGCGAGCATCCCGCCGACCGCGTGTTTGAGCAGCGGCGTGCCGACCGGGGCCTCGCTGGCGAACAGGTTATTGCCGTCCTTGTCCGCCAGGCTGACATGCATGTGCATGCCGGTGCCGGCTAGGTCATCGAACGGCTTGGCCATGAAACAAGCCGTCATCCCGTGCTTGTGCGCCACGCCCTTGACCAGCCGCTTGTAGCGCACGGCTTCGTCCATCGCCTGCAAAGCGTCGGTGCGGTGTTCGAGGGTGATTTCCACTTGCCCCGGCGCGTATTCGGAAATCGCCGTGCGCGCCGGAATGCCCTGGAGCTTGCAGGCGCTGTAGAGGTCGGCCAGAAATGGCTCGATCTGTTCCAGTTCACGCAAGCCGTAGACCTGAGTCCCGCGTGGCCGCCCGCCATCGACATCCCGCGCCGGTTGCGGCCGACCGTTGCCGTCGCGCTGCTGATCCAGCAGATAGAACTCCAGCTCCGCCGCCATCACCGGGTAATAACCGTCGGCCTGCAAGCCTTCGATGACCTTGGCCAGCAGGTGCCGTGGGTCGGCGATGGTCGCGGGCATGCCCTCTTGCGGATGCATGCTGACCTGCACCGCCGCCGTGGGAATCAGTCGCCACGGCATGCGCTGCAAACTGCCGCTGACGGGATAAGCACGACAATCGATATCACCGACGTCCCAGACCAGACCGGAGTTTTCCACGTCATCGCCATTGATGGTCAGGCCCAGGATGGTACTCGGCAGCGGTCGACCGCTTTCGTACACCGCCAGCAACTCATCGCGATGCAGCAATTTGCCTCGTGGCACACCGTTGTTGTCGAGGATGAACAGCTCGAACATCTCGATATCCGGGTTCTGCTCAAGAAAGGTCAGGGCTTGCTCTTTGGTAGCGAAGGATGTCTTGGCACAGCTCATGGGAATTCTCGTCTATCCGCGTCAGGCAAACGCACAGGCGCCGCCGGTTTGATCCCGGCGCATGGCGCGGGACCTGTCAGAACAATCAACGGGAGATGCAAGAATCCGGCGGGCGCGCGTGACGGCAGTGCCACAAGGCCCAGAAGGCGAGTTCGGAAGGGAGTGCGACTGGACAACCGTCCATAGAGAAGACCGCGATAAACAGATGAGCAGCAGCGTCACACGGGCGGTTAAGCCGTTAAATCGGGATTTGAAGAACCTTGGGTGTGGATTGGCTAAACAATCGATTATTCGCTAAAGGGGATTAGCCGAGCGGTACAGTTATTTAATTTCTAAATACTGCTCCAGACTTTCTGATTTGCCGCCTCCAGGGCTCGCGCGCCTAATCGGCTCCTTGTTCCTGAAGGTCCGATTATGGAAAACGTTCGCGCAACCTCCCGCCCTGCCCCCTGGCTGATGTTCAGCATCATTCTTGTCGCCCTGAATCTGCGTCCGTCCATGGCCGCTGTCGGCCCGTTGCTGTCAGCCATTCGCGGTGATATCCCGCTGAGTTTCAGCCTGGCCTCGCTGTTGACCATGCTGCCAGTCATGGCCATGGGACTGGCGATGTTCTTTGGTATCGGCATCAGTCAGCGCTTGGGCGAGCAGCGCACCGTCGTGCTGTCGCTGCTGATCATCGGCCTGGCCACGGTGTCGCGGTTGTTCCTTGATTCGGCGACGGAACTGATCCTGAGCGCCGTGCTGGCCGGCGTCGGCATTGCGCTGATTCAGGCGCTGATGCCCGCCCTGATCAAGTCCCGTTTCAGCGACAACGTTTCCGTGTGCATGGGTCTCTACGTGACGTCGATCATGGCCGGCGCGGCAATTGCGGCGTCATTCGCGCCGTTGGTGATGACCCGCACCGGCAGTTGGCGAGTGGGGTTGGCGATCTGGGCGGCACTGGCGCTGGCGGCGTTGCTGTTCTGGTGCGTTCAACGCACGGGAATGCCGACATTGGGGGAAAAGTCGTCCCGCAAAGAATCCTTTTTCCGCAGTTCCCGTGCCTGGTTACTCGCGATCTTCTTCGGCCTGGGCACGGCGTCCTACACCTGTGTCCTGGCCTGGCTGGCACCGTACTACGTGGAAAAAGGCTGGAGCGAACAACAGGCCGGCTTGTTATTGGGCTTTTTGACGGCCATGGAAGTGTTGTCGGGGCTACTGACGCCCGCCATCGCCAACCGCAGCCGTGACCGGCGCCCGGTGCTGGTGGTGTTACTGGCACTGATCATGGCCGGTTTTTGCGGGCTGATTCTGAGCCCGCAACACCTGAGCCTGCTGTGGCCGTGCCTGCTGGGACTGGGCATCGGCGGGCTGTTCCCGATGAGCCTGATCGTGTCGCTGGATCATCTGGACAATCCCCAACGCGCGGGCGGGTTGACCGCCTTCGTGCAAGGCATCGGTTACCTGATCGCCGGCCTCTCGCCGCTGATCGCCGGGATGATTCGCGATCAACTGGGCAGTTTCGAATGGGCCTGGTGGTCATTGATGGGCGTCATGGCACTGATGATTCTGATGGTTCTGCGCTTCGATCCGCGGCATTACGCCAAACACATTCATTAACCCGGAACCCCCACCATGAAACGCACAGGTTTTGCTGCCGCTCACGTCGGCATGTTGCTCTGGGCGCTGTTGATTGCCGTCTCGTTTTCCGCGGCAGCCCAGGTCAGCCAGGCCATCGACCCGATTCTGCTGACCGGGTTGCGCTTGTTGTGTTGCGCTCTGGTGTTTTTACCCCTGCTGCTGTTCAAGGGTGATACCGCCATGACCGCCCGCGGCCTGCTCGGTCATGCCGTGCTCGGCATGTTGTTGGCACTGTACTTCGGCTCGTTGTTCGAAGCACTGCGTTACACCTCGGCGGTGAACACCGGGACGATGTTTACTCTGGTGCCGTTGCTGACGCTGCTGTTCGAAGCCATCCTGACACCCGACAGCCGCCTGAAACAGCGCGTGTTGCCCATGCTGGTTGCCGCGGCCGGCGCCGTACTACTGGTATTGAAAGGCGCAGGCCCCGGCGAACTGCCGTCGCTGTACGCGGTATCGGTGTATGCGGTCGGTTGCCTGGCAATGGCGCTCTACTCGCCCCTGAGTCAACGGCTCAAGGCCAACAGCCTCAAGGGGCGCGGCCCGGTGGGCATGACTTTCTGGAACATGCTGTTCGGCGCACTGTTTCTATTGGCGTTTTGTGGATTCAGCGGCGGCTGGCGTTCGGCGTCGTTGCTGAGCGCGAGCGATCTCTGGTGGTTGATCTACCTGGCCCTGTTTGCCACCCTGGCGACTTTCTGGCTGCTGCATCGAGCCATTGGTGTGATTGCCCCTTCCTCGGTCATTTCCTACATCTACCTGAGCACCCTGTTCATCACATTGTTCCACTGGTTGTGGCTACGTCAGTCGCCACGCGCCCTGGAAATCATCGGCGCGTTGCTGGTGGGCGTCGGCATGTTGGCGCTGTTAATATCCAGCCGCGATGCGATGCCTGCACAGCAATCAGCGCTAAAGGCCTCTGGCCATGTTTCGGGTGATTGAACTCACAAGTCGTGTTCATAACACTATCTGTCCCACAACTGACCATGAAATATCCTACAAGGCATTCTCTTGGTACTATCGTTCCGCTAAGATCATTCGCACACGTTTGCGCACGGTCAGCGCAAGGAGCACAGCGAGACAGAACGGATGCTGAACAGTAACTTGCTTAGAAAGCTCGATATGCAAGACCTCATGGTATTTGTTGCTGTGTATGAGCAAAGCAGCGTCACCGGTGTGTCGGAGGCACTTTGCGTCAGCCAGTCCACCGTGAGTTACTGCTTGAAAAAACTGCGCACCAGTTTCGAAGACGAGTTATTCATCAATACCCGCACGGGTATGCGCCCCACCTACAAAGCCAGCACCATGTATGCCCATGTGCTGAAGATTCTCGAAAGCATCAACCTGTGTCACGCCGGGACACCAACGTTCGATCCGACCTTGCAACCAGTCACCTTCAATATCTGTGCGCCGGAATACTTCGAGCAACTGATCCTGCCGCGCCTGTTGAAGAGCTTCGATTTCGCCGACCTGCCGGTGATGGTCAACATGCACAAGTTCGAAACCGACATCCCGGCCGAAGAACTGCGCGACGGCAGCCTCGACCTGGTGATCTGTTTCGGCCCGAACTTTCATCGAAGCCACACCGACTTCAACTCCAGACGACTACTGGAGGACGATCTGGTCTGCGTCTTCGACAAACGCGCCACGCCGCTGGAGCCGCGCTTGAGCCTGCAAGCGTTCACTGAACGTCGGCATGTGTTCCCGACGCCCTGGACGTCCACCACCAACATGGTTGACGGCTGGCTGGCTCAACAGGCCCACAAACGCCAGATTGTCGCGCGCTCCAACAGCTACAGCGCGGCACTGAAGATGATCACCGGCACCGACTTCATCCTGACCTTGCCCCGGCGCATCCAGCAATTGCTGGCCAATGAGGCGATCTTCAATCACTGCGAAGCGCCCAATGGTTTACCGGGCTTCACCCTGGACATGCAGTGGAGTCAAAGCGTCGACCAGGACAGCGCCAATACCTGGTTGCGCGAGCAAGTGATCAAGGCCTGCGCCGAGCAGGAAATGGCCTGAAACTCAGAGGCCGATGGCAGTCTTGGTGTAGGACTCTCGATCGATGTCGATGATTTCCACACAGAGTTGAACCTCAACCCCGACCGGCCATTCGCACACATCCTGCACCACCGCCAGCAGGCTGTCAGACAACTGCTTCTTGATCTGCGGCGAGCGACCGCTCAACAGCGCCAGCTTTACATGCACGAACGCCCGCTCGCCCAGTGCAGTGCCCACCCTGAAAGTCTCGACCTTCACCGCACGGGCCTTGATGTCGAACTCTTCAAACTGCCCGGAAGCGACCAGTGCGTTGTTGAGTCTCATCAGCGCCACATCGGCATTCAGTTCAGACAGGTTGGCGGTGTATTCCATGTGCAGGTGGGGCATGACGGGGTTCCTGAGGATTGGCAGAAAGGTCGTAGATATAACACCGCCCTGCTCACTCTGTCAGCGGAAGGATCGGACGTTCACTCATGAACGCCTCCAGGCGCGAGCGCAGCCAGCGTTCAGCCGGGTCGCTGTCGACATGGCTGAGCCAGACCATGGACAGGTCCAGGGTCGGCGTCTTGAACGGAAACGGCTCCTTGAACAGTTGGCCTGACGCAGCCATCGCCTCCGCCGTGTAGTCAGGCAGGCTGGCGATCAGATCGGTGCCGGCGAGCAACGCCGGCAATGAGCTGTATTGCGGAACGGACAGCACGACGTGGCGTGTTCGGCCAATCTCCGCCAGCCATTCATCGGCGTAGCCACTGACATTGGCGGTGTGGGACACCAGCACGTGCGGTCGCGCGCAATATTCATCGAGGGTCAACGGCGTGTCCGACGCATCTGCACGCAAGATACTGGGCTGGATATGTCGCAACAACTTGCGTTTGGCGTTGGCCGGCAGGCCGCGGGTCTGGCTGATACCAACGGTGATATCGCCAGACGCCAGCAAGTCGGGAATGCGCCAGTAGTCGACATGCTGGACCACGAACACCACCTTCGGCGCCTCCTGGCGCAAGGCGCGCAGCAACGGTGGCAACAGGCCGAACTCGACATCGTCCGACAGCCCGATGCGAAACGTCATGGTGCTGCTGAGCGGATCGAAATCGTGGGTCAGGCTCAAGGCCACCGACAGCGAATCCAGTGCCGGCGACAAGTGCTGAATAATCTCCTCGGCCCGCGCTGTCGGCTCCATGCGATGACCAACCCGAATGAACAACGGATCGTTGAACATCGTCCGCAAGCGGTTCAGCGCCGCACTGATGGTCGGCTGACCGAGGAACAGCTTCTCCGCCACTCGCGTGACGTTGCGTTCGAGCATCAATGTCTCGAACACCACCATCAGGTTGATGTCGGCCTTGCGTAGTTCGTTGCGATTCATCCGTTGCACCCCGGTCCCCAAGACTGGATGACAGTTTAGGGAGGTGTCGCGATCGGCGTCTATGCAGGTTGGCAAACGACCCGATCCATAAAATCCGGGGGCACTCACCACTCAGGAGCGCCCGACTGAAACGAAGCTGCTCTGATTGAGCAGCTTCACCGCCTGGAACCTATATCTCCTTGACCGGTGTCTGCTCTTGAGTCCCTTTGATCAAATCGATGGCATGCACGCAATCAGACTTGTTGACGTAAGCCTCCCCACTGGCAATCGTTTCATGATTCCCCGCTCGCAAACGCCAGCGCCATTGGCCCTTGCCGGTCTGTGAGGTGCCACGGGTTTGCCTGTAAATCTCAAAGTACATTGATCGCTCCTTGCGATGGCTGATTACGACAGATCAGAGACCTGCGAAACCAGAGTAGATGAGGAATTTTTGCGGCAACGTCTTTCAATGTCAGGGGATATTTCGAAGGAAAAACCTTGATTGCCGAAACGATCAATGAATACGGGGGACGGTAATTAGAACGACTTGGCGAAGTAACTTTTCCTGTGGATGGACATATCTTTCTTACTCTGTCGTGCTGATTTTTCCGACACCAAAAGCTTGGGGAAAAAGCAGACGGATGCGAAAGTGACCCGATGGAAAAAGCTGCGCAAACGAAAAAGCCCCGTAGATTCTCATCTACGGGGCTTTTCTATGTATGGCGGAGAGATAGGGACTCACCACAAAGAAGAGTTTCGACCAACAAAGCCCGTACTACGGGGCTTTCAGCGTGCATAGTAGTACAATTGAGTAGTACTATCCGCTGTACCACTCCCCTCCAAACGGCGCTCCAATGGCACACAATCTGATTCAGAAGAAAGGTGAATCCACATGGTATGTGAAGCTGGCAATCCCTTCTGACGTCCGACAAGCCTTTGGCGGAAAGGCCGCGTTAATCCAGTCTCTGAAGACCGGTCTTCGATCCGAAGCAATGGACCGACGACTCTCTGTTCTTGCTGGATGGAAAACCCAAATCAAGGCTGCACGTGACAAGCGAAGCAACCGTGGTGATGGATGGAAGGAACGTATTGCGGGGGATGCTCACGACTTCAGTCAGATCATCCGCCAACTCAAGATCGACACAGCCCTTGGCGAATCGAAACCTTCGTTACTCGACATTGATCCAGCAGACCTAGAAGAGTTTCGGCAAGCCGTTTTCGGCGATACCGAAAGCGGGCAACGTCGCCAAGCAGAAGCAGAAGCTGTGTACGCCATGCAGGGGAAGGATGGTGAACTCGCTGCCCACGACTTCGTCCATAAAATGGTTCTCGAAATGTGGGGCGGGTTGATTGCCCACCAAAACGATTTTTCGGCAACAGAGGCCGAAGAGATGCAAGCCATCCTAGCTGATCCCACCGCCTGCAAAGTAAAGTCACCGATCACCAAGCAGCGTATCGCTACGTTCCGCCAGTATCGTGAAACGCGGAATGTCGCCACCAAGACGATAGATCAGCAGCAGTCGAAGCTAGAGAAGCTTTCCGCGTACCTGGCTAAAGAAGGTAAGCAGCTCGACTTCGATACAGTGTCAGCGTGGCTCGACTCCCTCAAGCTGGCAAGCAAGACCCTCACCCAATACTTGCTGGCAGGTAACGTCTTCTGGAAGTGGGCGATGAAGCATGACATTCGTTGGCGAGACGACTTCAAGGACAAGGCCAACCCGTTTGAAAACCATGAACTGCCGCAAACCCGTGGTAAGGAACGTGCAGACCGTCAGCGAAAGGACTTCCAGCCGATAGAAATTACGGAGCTTCATGCTGCTGCCTTAGGTGCTGACCACACGACGCTAGCTGACTTGATCCTCTTGGGGGCTTATACAGGCGCTCGCATCGAAGAGCTTTGCCAATTGAGAGTCGAGCACGTGATTAAGCCGGACGGCATTGAAAGCTTCGATATTGTTGATTCGAAAACCGCAGCGGGTATCCGGGTCGTGCCTGTACACCCTGCCCTCACCCGAATTGTCGAGCGCCTGAAGAACGACTCCAAGGATGGCTACCTGATCCCATCTGACAGCAAGAACAAGTACGGCATACGGTCTGACGCGCTCTCAAAGGCATTTGGCAGACTCAAAGAAGCGCATGGCTACGGCGCCCAACACGTGTTCCATTCGATCCGCAAAACGGTTATCACTCAACTTCACAGGGCTGGCGTGCAAGGGCCACTGATTGCTGAACTGGTGGGTCATGAAACTGGAACCGTGACCTTCGACGTTTACTCACAAGGTGCGAGCACTGCACAGAAGCTGGCAGCAATCTCCAAGCTCCCTTCCCTCACAGCCTGAAAACGTCTATCAACCGACCTCATCACAAAGGCAGATGAGACATGTCGAAATCTGGGTGTAGAACGTATGTGTAGCCGTATTTGAAAGACGCAATTCTCCGACAAATGTCTAGTCGAGATGTGAAAAAGGCCACGCATGGTGGCCCTTGGGAGGTGGTGGCAAATACCTAGAACGGCGGACGGTCTACCCAGTGGGTGCCATCGAAACGTTCCAGTCGCAGTTCAGTAACCGACACGTTGCCTGCAATGGCAAACCATTCGATGGGTGAACCACCACGCTTTCGACCTACGGCTTCCAATTTACGGCGGGCAGTGCTGGTAATACCGGCGTACTTGCAAGCGTCCACCCAATTCATCAAGCGCGGGTCATCACTCGCGAGTGAGAAGCGAACGCAACCGAATTTGGCCAATTGCTCAGCAAAGGTTAGCAGGCGTAATCCGTCTTCAGCTTGCACCATCTTGGTTGCAGTTTTCTCCCAACGCTGCGCTTTAGAGAACCACAATAATGGCGGCTCATGTGCAGCACCTGCGTTGCTGGGGATTAACGCTCCTGATGCTAGGATCAGCGGCAGGTGATGGTTTTCAGTCGTGTAGTGATGCACCATTTCTTTGCAAATCAAAAATCAGCCTCCCTTACCAACAGCATTGTGCTGTGTGATCTCATTATTCAAATGTGCTATTGCGTGTCAGCACATGATACTGAAGTGCGAATTATCTGACCTGCGTGACGCTGGCGTCCAAGACTCACTGATCAAGCGAATGGTTGACCATGAGGACAGCTCCGTCACTTTTGGTATCTACGGGAGTAGGACGCCAATTGAAGCCATGGCCGTTGCGTTAATGCACATTCAGTAACCTCGAAAACCTACAGTAAACCTCGGTAAACATTGCTCTGAATCGGCACTATCCAAACGGCTTCGCCAACCCGACTCAATGTTTACACGGGGTGTAGGACGATGATGTTAAGCATTGGGCGTTTCCCTCCGTGATAACTGGTTTTAGAAAAACAACTCCCGTCAAGAGGTTATTGACAGACGGCCATAAATCTGTATAATCAGCCACCTACCCAGCAGGTAGACAGACAATTTAGAACCTCTACGCGTCCAGTGCGGCCAAAACGCATAAGATCGCAGGAGGTTTTTTAACGCCTGAAATTTGGCTGACCACCTACTGACGGTCAACGTAGATCATGAGAACAGAACATGAACAACGCCAGAAAAGTAGTACCAACCTTGAGGTTAACGACATTCGATAGCTGAGCCCCTGCTCCTCCAATGTGAGACTGCTGACGATGACGCCGACCTTGAGTCGGTCTTTTTTCGCCCGCTTTTTTTCTGAATGGAGGTAACAACATGCTCACCCCACACCTTGCTTCGACTTTGACTTCCCCAGTCACCCCAGCAACACCGATTGAATTGACCTGCGCGGAGTTGCTACTGCCCCCTGCCAACGACAGTGTTAGACGAAATCTCGTCTGCGGCGTCGGTATCAACGACCTATTTGAACCCACGACCTACCGTGACCCCGCGACAGGGAAGGTTCGAGCACGTCCTGCGTACTCGGCGTGGAACTCTATGTTACATCGCAGCTACGACGAAAAGATTCATACGCGACACCCGTCCTACTCCGCATGTTCTGTACATCCTAAATGGCTCAAGCTTTCCGGTTTCAAGACTTGGTTCGATGTGAATCACGTTGAAGGCTGGTGCTTGGACAAGGACCTTTTACACCCCGGCAACAAGGTGTACGGACCAGAACACTGTCGATACGTTCCACCATACCTCAACCTGATTGTGACTGACTCCGCAGCCACCCGTGGCAAGTGGCCGCTGGGGGTAAACAGAAGCAAACAGTCTGGGAAATTTTTACCGTCGTGTAGAGCCGGTGGAAAACAGATACATCTCGGCAGCTTTGATTGCCCTCTGGCAGCTCATAGAGCTTGGCAAGAGAAGAAGGCAGACGTGATTGATAATGCTTTAGGTCGATACATAAAGGAGCGAGTGGTGCACTTAGAAGTTGTACGAGCGTTGATCCACTACGCCGACAGGCTTCGAGCTGACGCTACCGCAGGCAGAGAGACTATTGGATTCTCCGCTTAAAAAGCTTTACCGAACATAGCTGCATGCACTCGCCTGCGGCAAACACCACTTAACGAGGCTCATGCCTATCGAATGAACTAACCAGAGGAGAACAATCCATGTCGCACCCATTCGTTTTAAATTTGATTCCCACCGCCCACGCTGCAAATGATGATACCCCCTCCAAGGCGCCAGCCCTCCTTGATCCTCGCAAAGAAAAAGTTCTCGCACTCCATACAGCTGGCATGTCTCGCCGAAAGATCATTGAAGCAACAGGTGAGACCGAGCACTACGTTCGTCAAGTCATCAAGGGTGTGTCTGTAACCGAGAAAGTCCCAACATCCCCCTTCGAGCGTGCAGTCGCTCGGTGTTACCCGATGGCGATTGGTCGCACCGGCATCAAGGACTATCAGCTTCGGCAGATTCTTCACGAATGCTACGGTGTTGAGTGGAACACCGAGACGGGGAAATTCGAAAGCCTGTACACCGCTGACCACATCAATCGAGTTCGCACCAAAATCAGAACCTTGGCGGAAGAAAGGGCTGACAGTCCGCTCTTCGTGATGGATTGGGTCAATACATGTCGCCCTACCGAGTCGAGGATTGCCATCGAAAAATGCGCTCTTAGAATCGAGCAGGCTATCGTGGAAATTGTTGATGAGTACATGGACGAGTATCATCAAGGTCAGGAAAGCGACGATATTGAACCGACCGAGGCACAGGCTAAACAAGCTTATGCAGCACGTCGCCACATTCTCAAGCTGGCGATACGCGAGTATCACTCCGAACCAACCGAAACCCTGCTCGAACGTTCATTGACGCTCACGGATGCGTTGGACCAACACCCTGATGTCCCGATGAATTCAGTAAGTCGGACACGAAAAGATTTCTTCCCGAAACCTAGTGGACACGATGCTTTCTTGGATCATTGCGAAGCGAAAGGCTGGCTGCATCCTGCCCACTATGCCGAAGTGGAGCGAGCCATTACGGCAGCCGGCTACTGATCACCTAAACGGCATTCACCCACCCACGCCTACCATATATATGTGAGTGGGTGGGTGGACGTACCGTCCAATAATTATTACTCCAGACGTCGACGTCTGAGTGGGATACCCGTTTCGAAGACAATAATCGTATCGTCCCGATTCTGGATCAGCACTCCAATTAATAAAATGAAATCAACACACATCCAAGCTCTTTGCTCTTGATCTGCTCCACCGAAGGTGACGTGCAATAACTGTCAGTGTCCACTGACGGGATATTACCGAATACGTCCGTATTCGTGCCTGCACCAACAAACAAGATCAAGATCAAAATCACAAGCGAAGAGCTGGATTTGTGTAAATTTTGTTTATTACTGGAGTACATCCGAAGGAATGTCGGCGGTTACGCCGCAGCTGGGTACAAATCAAAACTTACGTTTTGGGTGCCAACACATTGGCGGAGCCGGGAGAGTGCTCTCTTCATAGCTCCGCATTAAGTGAAACCATTAGCACTTAAGCTCACCACTTGGAATTGCTATCAGTCTCAACCCAGCTTGGTTTTTTGTTGTTCTGTGTCCTACTTCCCATGAGCTGACTGATTTGCCAGTCAATCTTTCTGTTGTGTCTGTCGTTGCTCCGCATCGTGACACCCCATACCAAGAGCCACAGCCCAAATGTCGGAATGCATAGCAGCAGGTGCAAGATGTGATTGGTGGTCTTCTTCTGGGTAGTCAGTACGAAAATCTGCTCGTTCATGGTGCTTCCGCAATCGGCTGGTGGTTTGGATGGCTTCGCTTGGAGATTAAATTTATCCCAAATTCAGATATCTGAAAACCAGATATAGGTTGGAAGGCTGTCCACTCGTAGCCAATCAGCCATGTCCAAGACGATCTATAGACCCGAACACACTGTGCTTTTGTCGTTGCTGAAGAAGCATAGGAAAGCGGCTGGCCTGACTCAAGTCCAGTGCTCAAAGGCTCTCGAGCGTCCACAGTCCTTTATGAGTGATGTTGAAAGCGGAACACGAAGGTTGGATATTGTTCAGCTCCGTGATTTATGCAAGGTTCTGGGGATTAGCCTGACAGACCTGATCAAAGAGTTTGAGAGGTCACTATCAGGGGGCTAGAGGTTATCAAAGGTAGTGACTGCTAAATCGCCGAAGCAACTATTTACACGAACGAGGAGCTGGAGCGGGAAGAAGTGAACCATGCTCAACGCTATTCATTTCCGCAACAGTGGCCGAGCATTGACAACGGCAAGATCGCTAAGTTTTCGAGCTCAACCACCGTCAGCCGTACTGGCTTATTGTCATCACGAGTGCTAAATTCAGGATTCAGGTGCGTGTGATACCCAATCATGAGCTACCTGTTTCCCATTACTCGTCTAAAAGGATTTTGAAATGCTTCAAAGCGGCCATATAAACTTTTTCAATGTCGATAAGTGCGGACTGTATAGCTTCAGTGGAAAAGACCCAGTCGCTCTGACACTTCCAGACACTTTTGAAAAACTAACTGAATGGGCAAAAGCCAGATCGTTTGAAACGACGAATCCATGGGACCCTAAAAAAAACAAGAATAAAACACCCTGCTACTGCCACAAAGTACACTTCGATGAAGCAACCGGTGATTATCTGCTTGTTTTATGGAAAGGGGAAAATGACAAGCATGGCCCGCTATATGGCATGACCATTGCCGCAGATGGAAAACCAGACCAGAAGCCAATAAAACAAGCGGACAAGCCAAAAAAAGGAAAAGTAGTATGGGGGAGACCATGCTATTACTGGGTTATTCCAAAAGCTCAATGCATCGCTTCAATTAAATTCGAGAATTCAAGATGCGACTCAAACATGTTCCAAGATTGGGTCGCTGGCAGCATGAATTTCCGAGTTGAGCTTCCAGAGTATAAAAAAGTCACTACCGATTCCGGGCTTGTAAGGCTTCAATTTTCTGAAGACGAAAGCAACCCATACAAATATTATTATCAGTTCGATCTGAGTCTTAGAACTCTTTCAACCTCATCAGCACCACTGCAAGAACTCGGGAAAAAAGTTACGCACATAATTAGACGCGAAACTGTTTCTCTCAATGTAAAGGACGAGCGTAAAGGGTGGGTAAAAACATTCGGCGAGATCATTCTCCCGTATGCCTCCAATAAAGACTCCAAGAGTCGGAAGGTTGAGCTGACAGTTGAAGCCAGACCAACGGTTGAAGAAATTAGAGATATCATAGAAAAATTTGGCTCTACCAGTGATAGTGCCGACGGAGACGACGTTGGATTTGTGCTCGACAATGGGAGGACCGTGTGGGCCAAGCAGTACCGTCACTCAGAGACTTTTTCCATAAACGATGACGGAAATGATATATTAGACGCGAAATATTTATACCAGACGCTTTCAGCCAATCGCTCTCGATATCTGGCACCAATTTTCAAAGACATGCGAGCGGCAAAAACAGGCACTGATAAATGAAAGAAATCTTCGTAGCACTTATCGTATCCGTGATGACGACATGGTCAGCCTATAAGTATGGGCTTTCCTACTCGTATTCGGATTTCAAAGACTACGGAAACAATTTACTTGCCATCTCAGGTATGGTTTTTACAATTATGGGCATCTGGATAGCATTTATTTATCCGAACGCCATACTTCGCCTGCAAGCGCCAAGCAAGATAAAAAATGCCGACTTCACTCAAACCTTGGAGGACACCAGAAGGCTAGAGTCGATCGTTGGATGCATAATGAAGTCTGCGTTCGTAGCTTCCGCCATATGTCTTGTTTTTTTAATTAAGATTCTTGCCTCATCTACTCCACTGTACAAAGAAAACATACAACTCGTAAAATCGTTGGTTTTGGGAGTGGTTATGTTTTTGACATTCCTACAGGGATCGGCAGTAGTGAGCGTTATGTATGCAAACTTTATGTTTATCGAAGACCTTCATCGCCGCAGAGAAAGTAGGCAAGGAGACAATGACTTTTAGTGCCGGCAAAATTCGAATCTTTAACTTGAATTTATCAAGCCCGCAGCACGCGGGCTTTTTTTTATTCCGGCAACCTTGTCGTCGACTCACTAATAACTCCAGTAATGAAAAATTCTTAGCAATACAACTCTACAAAGTTTACCTTGGGCAGCACTAAATTCAATGCATCCATGATAGGTGCTCTCAGTTGATTTCGTTGTGGAAACACACAACAGCTGAAAAATTTTACGCTAATTCCTTGCAGTGTGTATCTTAAACATTATCATTTCGTAGAACGACCGTTCTATCAACTGACAAATTGGAGTGCAACCCAATAATCTCTCCACAGTCAGCGGAATATGGATATTCAACGGAGTTTCATTTGACACCTATAAACATACAGGCGTAACGCCGGGTAATGGCGTTTCTGCTTTGCCAACGGCTTGAAATCCGGCGATCAATGTCGCCGGATTCTTACTCGCTTAGTCTTTAGGGGGGTAAACGTCTCTGGCTGTGCACTTATATTCGCCATCTTTCTTTTTGATCACGCGGCTTATGATTTCATGATTACCTATTTGAGCAATATAGGAAATCTCCTTTAGTTTGAATTCTTTGGCAGCTTCGAAAAAGGTGTCTCTAATTTTAATTTTCGCCTTTTTGCGCGAACTCGAAAGTTCACTGTCGAGTTTCGGGAAGGTCAAAGTCCAAACCGTCTCAACATCTTTGGTTTTTTGCCATTTTTGTTTACTTAAAAAAATGTAGAATTTCGTTCGCTCGTCCTCTGATTTGATGAGGTCGAGGGTTAGCAGTACCCGAATCATTCGTTGCTTCCTTTCTACGTGTTGCTCAGTTAACCGTTAGGTACGGTGTGAACATTATCTGGGGGCTTCGTGGTGGCTTTTCAATGGCTATCCTTGGCTTTTCATTTCCAGTGGCACTGCAACGCTTGATCTTTGTTAAATAGGAAACGCTGTCATGATTGAGTATTCGCCTTGGTTTTACATTACTGAGGCGGGTTCTGTCGTCTTTGTCTTTAAAGTTTAATCACCGTATCCATCTTGCTGGTAGTCCTCGATGAGTGACTGAGAAGCCCTCACTCCAACCTCAACGTTTGCCCAATCCCTTACGCTCTTTGCTACACCATGAAAGCCGGGGAAGAGTGTCGAGCCATCAACGCCAAGTCGCGAGCAAAGGTCTAGTAAGGCGGGGGCTTCCTCAATCGGTAAAGTCATTTTGACAAGTGGCGTGTGGCTCCCAGTAACGCTGTAAATCTCGTCAACATCCTCCAACGCTTCTACCAGATACAAGTCGTCCGGGTTATATCCCTTCACCTCATGGGTGGTGAATAACCCCGACTGAGCCGCTTGATTTTTGCTTGTTCCTCCGGGAGTCCTGATTACCTTCACTGTTTTCCAGTACATCGCATAAGTGGTATCCAAAGCCCAGATCGCAAGCCTCGGCATCTCTCTGCTATCAATCTCAAGGTTTGCTGAGGATGCAGCGAAGTAGCAGGCGACAAAGCTTCTCTCAGTCCAATCTAGGAGGCGAGTGGGCACATCGTAGTGTTGAGCTACGGCCATGATTTCGTATAGGAGAGTAGATGGCCAAGGGATATGCGGGCTTTGGAACGAACCCCAACCATCGGCAAGTGTGCTACTCAACTGTTCTGTGTAACCCGGAACGGTTAGCCCTGACCGATCACACCCAATCAAAAATTTCCTCAATATCTCCAGCTCAAAGGCCACTTGCCCAGCCGTCGAGGCATCAAACATCCTCCTTGGTGAGCCATAGGCAAATGACCCAGCACCACGCCTGCACACAGATGGGGTGAGCTTATAGCTGTCGCTAGGTTGTCCCCTGAAGATAAAGCGGCCTACGTCCCATACAGGATTGAGAGGCGTCACGTAGTCGAGCAACTGACGGGCAGTGCTAAAGGGTATTTCGAGCGGTGTCATCGTTCCCTGATCCTGTGCGCCTTAGACGGGCTTGAGTGTAGTAGCTGCCGACACAGAGCAGAAACCATCCTAAATGGCGCTATGAGGCGCTTTGAGAGGCTAAGCCCTGCGTTGGTATTCTTTGCACGACACAGCAGCCCCTAGAGCCTCTACCAGCTCCAGCGGGTACGCTGATTGGTTGGTGTTGGATATGTTGGTTGGTTGGATTGGTAAACACTCTCAAGTGATATCCCTATTGATGCGAGAGCATCGAAGGCACACCCCACAAAGAAAACTAATCTTGTTGACACGCGCCGTTAGGTGTGTGCTGACATCTCTGTGATGTGTCGTTTTACATTCACTATACGCCCGTATAGAAATTGTCATTTGCGGTTGTCACATGTAAAATGCAATCACACAGGAAATGTCAAAGAGGTGTGTAATGGATGTTGTAGGTTATGTCCGTGTGAGTACAGGCAAACAAGAAGCTTCCGGCCTTGGCCTAGAAGCTCAGGTTGAGTACATCCAGACAGCAGCACGCCAACAGGGTTGGAACGTCACACACATCTACAGTGAAGTAATCTCAGGCTCTGTAGCCCCTACAGCACGTCCTGAGTTCTCCAAGGCCATTGCAACAGGTTTGCCCATCATCGTTGCCAAGATCGACCGATTGAGCCGTGATGTTGAGCACATTGCTGGCCTGATGAAGCGTGTAGCCTTCAAGGTTGCCACCATGCCAAATGCAGACACTATGCAGCTCCACCTATTCGCTGTGCTTGCTGAACAGGAACGTGCATTCATTAGCCAGCGTACAAAGGACGCCCTTAAGGCTCTACAACAACGTGCTGATGATGGCTGTGTGATGTCTCAAGCTAAGGTTAAGCGTCGTTCAGATAATGCCTCAGTGGCTAGAGCAGCCAAGAAGGAGAGGGCAGCACAGGGTTGTGAAGTTGTTAAGCAGAACGGCCACCACACTGAGATTGCACCTCATGTAATGGCTTGCCTCTACCAAGGCTGTAACACACTTCAGTCTCTCGCTGATTGCCTCAATGCAAAGGGTAAACACACTTCACGTGGTGGCCTGTGGTCGCCTACAACAGTACGTCGCTTGATGTTGGCTCTAGGAGTGGAGTTCAAGAAGTAAACAGCGTGGGCAGGCTCATCGACAGCCTCAGAGTTATTTTAAAATTACGAACAATTCCTATTTTGGCGCTCACTTGTTGCTTGGTAACTCTCGCATAATTCCTGATTTTCCAGTGCAGAAAACCAAACTCATAAAACATGAGGCTGAAAATTTTGGCGGGAAATTGGTTTTCTTTGTAGAAAAACATCCCTGCTTATTTTCCGGCTGGCTTGTTAGATCGTGCCCTTAAAAGTGATTACCGTCTGGCGGCGGGCGGCGATTTCGCACAGAAAAGTCTACCCTTCAGCCCCGCTATGCTCTGATAGAATGGCCTTTTCGCATGATGGGATAGCACTGTGAAGGGAATTTTGGGAAGAGTCGCTAAGTGGTCAGTCGGAACACTAGGTGCTGCTGGCTTGGCACTGATTGCATATGTCGTTGAACATGGGGAGCTGCCAACTTGGCTATCAACTGCTCTGAGTGGACTATCAAGTTTCTTGCGGACTGAGGTGCCTTGGGCGTTCTGGGAAACTCTCGTGATATTTCTAACTCCCTGTGCGATTTTTGGTGCTTTGATCGTTATGTTGTTGCGGAAAAACTTTGTTGATGTAGATGACTATAATGCGCAGAATGATACCTTGGTGGCTACTGACGCTGCTAAGAATCGATTGGAGAAACAACACATAGAGTTAAAGTCTAATCATGCAAAGTTGTTGGCTTCAGTTGAGATGCTAACGTTGTCAAATTCTGACTTGGTGGAACAGAATGAAGACTTGAAAAAGCAAGTTGCTACGATGGCTGTCTCAACTGAGTCTAAAGAAATTGATGTTGATGACACTTCCTTGGCTGTGCTGAATGCTATTGCCACTTTGACTGAGCGTGATATAAGAGTTGAGTTGGATAATATTGAGTCTCTGGTGAGACTCGGGAAGATAAAAACCCAAGCTGCTTTAGACGTGCTGATAGAAAGTGGTCTGGTTTCCGCGACCGGCAACGTTCGTGGAATACGCTATCGTCTGACAGCCCAAGGTCGAGTCTACTATTTGGAGCATAAAAACTAGTAATCGGGGGTGGCATGATGTCTGACATTTTTACATGGAAGAATTGCATGGCCGATGTTTACAACTATCGCTGTGGTGCCATCGCCAGAGACTTCTTAACGCTCGTTGTAAACCCTTCACTAGATGCTCTCGATGCTCAGGTAAAGCATTGGCGGGAGTCTGATGATCCTGTTGCCGGATTCATAATCTCTGACCTCAGCGAGCTGATTTTCAAGACACGTATGGCGTTCTGTCTTTCAATCCAGTCTCTCTGGGAACAACAGATACGAACCTACTTAGCAGGTTGCCAACAGGAGTTAGGCATCAATCCATTCCCTGTCTCCAATCGCAGAGGTGCTAACTCTGTTCAGACGGTGTACTGGGGCGATGAACTGAATACTGTGTTTGAGAGATTGCGGGATATCGCTTTACCTTCGTTCACATCATTTGACTCACTTGATTTGCTTATGTTGGTAGGCAATGTGTGTCGTCATGGCGATGGTAACTCTAGTGTTAGATTATGGCGTCTTCGTCCTGATCTGTGGCCCGATTACCACAATCCTGAGAATAAATTTTTACTATCAGCACTCACAGAGCCAGCGCCCCCAGTGCAATCAATGCAAATCCCAAGAGAAATGCTAGAAGACTTCGTGGATAAGATTTGTCTTTTCTGGGAGGACACCAACTATATTTATGAAGAGAGCATCGAACGAAAACATCCGTCTCTAGAGGCTAGGCTAGTGATCAGGCGTGCCGAACGTGCAAAGGGGATTCGATACGGTGGTTTCACCACTTCCGTCTCTACTGCTCCGAGTGAATGATGTGAGTGTTTTGGTGAAGGTTTCTATTTGTGTGTGTGATTTGCTATGTTACAGTCGTCTCACATAACATTCATGTGTGACATTTGCAGGAGTTTTCACGATGGCACAGGCAAAATCCCCAGAGGTAAAGGCAAGAATCATTGCGGCATGGCATGAGGCATCTGCCAAAGGCGAGACACGTAAAAGCTTTCACGAACGCATTAAAGGCACTGAACTAGAAATCACTTACGGCGGGCTGGAGCGGTGGTTGAGCCCGCCCAAAGCAAAGAATTCTGGCAGCACAGAGGCATTCACAGCAGTGCATACAGAGTCATCTAACATCATCACTGCCGCCACGCTGGACGACGTAGAAGCAGCGTACAAGAAGAGTATTGAAACCCTGATCGCCAACCTTGAAGAGCAAGAGCACCAGCTTAAAGGTGAGATTGAACGGGTGATGAACGATCTTGCGAGAGCACGTGAGAAGCTGACCAAATTTGACTGATAGACCGTCAAACCCCCAAGGGCCACCACTACGTGTGGCCTTTTTCTATCTATGGGTGTTTGTTTCTAATATTTGTGATTTGAATCGACCCGTCATGTGTAACAGGTGAGCTACCACGAGTGCTGCACAACTCGGTCAGAGATTAGAGAGCTACGGCACAGCCTGTGGATCACAAAGAAAGCTGCTGATAGAATCCCGCAGTGCTCGCCCGCACCAGTATTCTGGGGACAGTCCAGAGGTACAGGCGGGCCACTCCTTATTTTTCCAGTCCAAAACACAGACAGACCCCACCCTGTGCAACTTTCCAAAACGGCGGGCTAGGTTCTGGAAATCAGTCTTCCTTGAACCCCGGCAGTCCTTGAGCAGCGCGCCATTCCTTAACTGTTCGTGTTACACCTTCGGCAGAGTTATCTGCACCGGGTTCCGGGTGGAAAATCAGATCGTAGCCGTCAGGATGGCCTGCAAGCAGACTGAATTTCTCAAGCAACTCGCCAAGCTCTTCGTCCGTGCCGCCTTTGTTAACGACACGTATATTCTTGATGAAGGCAATGAATGCGGCTTCGGTAAAATCAGAAATATTTTCCATGTTGTGCCTATTTCCTTCTGTGAAGATCAATGTGATTTCGTGGGGTATTAACCCTCAAGTTATCCACGTCATATACCGCGCCACCGTCTTTAATTAGCTCGACGTGGTGTATTTCATAGGTGACTCGTTTTCCCACCGAGTCTCTGAATCGAACAGTAGGGGCGTTCCCAGTTAGAACACGCGCCTGATCGTCCTCACTCAGTTGGCTAAATAGCTCAGGATCGTTGCTTACTGCCCTCCAGAACGCACCCCTGAAAGTATCGAAGCTCTTAAACTTCTGCCCCCGCAACTGATCAGCAATTCTTGTAGGTATGGGCGCACCGAGTCCTGTGCCGGCTCCAGCAAGCCAGATGCCTGATACGTCCTCCCCTTGACCAGTGACAACGCCCGGTGAATGGCGAGCACTGATAACGATGTACAGCGGCTGAATGCCAGAGTCAGCCGGGAACACAAGGATGAAGTCTTTGTATTCGTCAGGATAGATCGGGCTGACGATGATGTTATCTGCCTGTTCTGTAGGCGGATAAATCCAAATCTGAGGCGCTTGAGGCGCACCCTCTAACGGTGGAATCCCTGACGTGCTGGATGGATCAAAGGCTGGCGTCCATATCAGTGTTACACCATCGCCAAAGTCCGCCACTCGCTGTGAGCCTTGCTCGTTGAATTGCACCACCGGAATCATCTCCCAGTCGGTGCGCTTCTGGGTGTTGTACCCGTATCCCTTCAAGGTGCCATCTGCCTGCTGTTCGACATGTATCCGAACCCGTGTGCGGCCTTTCTTGAGGGATTGAAGTTGCTCCTCTGTGTACAGGCTGCTATCACCCAAACTGGACGGCCACAGCAGTGCAACAAAACCAGCCAACGCACCAGCAGCAACACCGGTAGTTAGAACCCCGCCAGCAGCACCAGCACTAGCACCCGTTGCAGCACTCCCGCCAGCAACGGCAGCTCCAGCAGTGCACAGGCCGCCACAGGACACACCAGCAGCCGTAGCAGCAGCGCCACCCAATAGAAGGGTGCCCAGTGTTGCCGGTATTGCACCGCTAACTTTCTTGAGGGGAATGTTTCCCTGTGCATCCGTTTCACGGCCACCGAGAATGGCAAACTCGCCGTAGTTGCCTACCTTCTCGACAGGGATAAACCCGGCTGGTTTCTTGTGGTCGATCACACCGTCTGGAAGATCGCAGCTCTTGGCGAACACGCAGCCCAAGCTATTTGGCTTGGCGTCTTCTTTCGGAGGGAGGTCATTGTATTCCGCCCAACGCTGGGCATGGATATCAACAGGTTCAACACCGCTGTTGCGGTAGCCCTTCGGCGGGTTTGGTACGTATCCGCTCACATGAGCTTCCTTGTTCGTCCTTGGGGAATTCCAGCCTGTAGCTGGGCAGCATCGACCTTACCGGGAAGCTCAAGCGCTGGCTGTAGGACAAATCCCAAAAGCCATACCGAAAATTCCCTGATCCATTTCATTTGCTGGGGTGCGGAGGATATCGGGTTGGAGCCGGGTGTTGAATGATGGCGAATGGCCGCACGCTTCAACACTATAGAAATCGAATTCGGCTTGATAGCATCACCGAAACGCGAACGTCGCTCGGGGTTAATGATCAACGCATGAAGAATGTGAACCCACATCAAGCGGCCATACAGCCCCACCTGCTCGCCTGCCTTTACAACAAAGTGAATACGCTTCAGTCAGTAGCTGATTGCCTTAACTCCAAGGGCTTGCGTACCGCTCGTTCTGAGGCTGTGAGAGCTTCAGAGCCGACCAACTTATTTCCATTTCCCGCAGCTTTCTATATCGACCCTGTGCATTTTGCTTAGCACCTGGGCCACGCCGACCGTTTCCAGAATGCCCCCCCTCTTCCTGAAAAGTGGTCCAAAAAATTTGGGCGGCTAGGGTTTACGCGTAGAAAGGGCTCTTGGTCACACCTTAAGCAATGAGTCACTTCTTGCATGGATAGGCGTTCTGGAATGCCGCCATTACGAGGAAGGGTCCATCACGGTGTATCGATGCAGGGTGCTCTTGGAAGTACTTAACTACAATCCTTGCACCCTGAGATTGCTTAAGCTCATCTGGGAAGCACACCCTTTCTTCAGGACGTAAGTATGCGTTCATTGTAACCATCGAGCTTACTACACCATTTACGGTCCCGAAGCAGTACCCTGCATCAAATGCGTTATTAACCCCTCGACTGTCTTTGTCTGCATTGCTGACTGCGATCTCACACTGCTTAAGCAGTTCATTTCCATCAGCCATAGCACCACTACTTACTAGCGCCCCAACCAACGCAATCCCTGCCGCTATCCATGCCTTCATGATGATTCTCTTGGGGTGTGATGGCCCAATGTTATCGGGCTCTTGAGCGTGAAACCAGTCAACAGGGGAAATGAGCCGCCAGCATCTCAGGTGCTACTTGCACGCAATTACCATGCTTCTGCTCATGACTGACCCACCGTAAAGCCCATACTGATTAGCTGCGACAGTGCTGCCTTGATCGCCTGACTTTTCGAGCAAGTCGTATCCCCGAGCCCCGCATAAATCTCCAGCCTTTTCGAAGCACTTACCCCAACTCAGTGCGGTCCCAGAGCAATCAATACTGAAGCCCTCACGCCCATCAGAGGTGTAGGTTTTGGATGATCTTGCACAGCCACTAAGAACCACAGCGACAACGCAACTCAAGACAATAAGGCTCAGTTTCATTCGGACTTCCTTGGCGCTCGACCGTGAGTTAATCCGCAGATTGTAGTTTGTTCTCCGCGAGTACGAACAGACCCACCCCAACCCAACCAAGGAGAAATTTATGAAAAAACTGATTGCAAGGATCGCCCTGCTGTTGGCTTGCATGACAGCGAATGCTGACGGCCTGATTCAGAATGCAGGAATGAAACCACTCGTGAGTGATGACGCACGCGCTACGCTCTTGACGATTCGCCATTGCACTGAAGGCTATGGCTGTGCGGATACCCGACTAGATCGCATATTCAAAAACCTACGGGTATGCGATTCAGCCGGGAGAGACAGCATCGTCCACTTCCTCTTGAGTGATGCTGAGGAAGGTATTGAAGGCCACACCGTTTCTTACAGTTGCTTATGAGACCCACACAACCAAGGACGAACCAATGACTAACAACAACGAAACGATGGCTGATGCACTGGAACTGCTCCTGCTGAACCAACATGCAATCGCTGCCGGTCTTGAGGAAGTGGCTCTATGGATCGAGGCACGCGGCTCTGCCGATACGCACCAGAATATCGTCACCGCATTGAATCGGCTTGATACGAATGCCGAAAGCATCACCGCTGCAATCGAGATGCTGCGTCGAAATCATCAGTAACCCATAGCAAGTCAGAAGGGATCGGCACGGATTGCGATCCACCCTAATCAGAAATGCTCACACCAACCAAGAAACGCCTCGTCGTTTTGCAGGAAGATGAAAGGCTTTCTGTCGCTTTCGTCGTACTCGTTGATTGTTAGTGCATAAATGCTTGAACCGACCCCCGCCCCCTGATCCTTCCGCATGGTCGCTACGGCCTTGTAACTATTCTCAGTCGATCCATAGTCAATGACTTGTGGATCGGTGACGTAAGAGTTCTTCAGGGCGCCTGTCATCAATCCAGTCCGCCTTTCTACGGTGAACTGCTTGCCGATGAAGATTCGGTTTATCGGCTTTTCTTTTGCGGCAACCGTGTTTTCAATCGTGCAGCGGTAGTCTTCCGCCGCCCATGCGTTCGTTGTCGCTGCCAGTGCGACCGCTGCCGCTATTCCTGCCTTCATGGTGACGCCCTCGATATGTGATCTGGCAATGTTACCTAGGGCTACCTGCACCTCAGGCGACCGGAGCAAGAATTTCATTCAGGAACGGAAACTCTGGAACACAGATCAAGTCGATCTGCTGTCTCAGAGCATCGTCGCCTGACTTATGCGTACCGAGGCAAAGGTAGTAGCTCTGTCCTTCGTAGATGGCATAGACAATCCACTCGCCAAGGAACCATCAACACAGCTCATATCGAACAGGCGTGAATGGATATTGACTACATTCCCACACCCACTGCCTACAAGATCGAACAAGCTCTAGCTTGCCAACTGGATTAGGTATAAAGCACACATCCAGAAAATCGCCCAACTGCTGAACTATCGCCAAGTAATACGAATCACCATTCTGCCTAGCAACCGCCTCTTCATTACTTGTCAATGTAAATGGCTGCGACGGTGACGCTATCAACTTGACTTCAACAAAAATCTTTCGCCCCTCCTTATCGACACACTCAATATCATAGCCAAGATTTTGCCTACTTACATCATTAGCACTCCATCCTTGTGCAATGAATATATTTTTAACCTGCTCTTCCGCCCCCCTCCACTTTTTTAGACTCAAGGAAGATGCCTGATTGAAAACAGAATCGACCGACCATTCTGAGTTCTTCTGAAGCTCACCCTCAAAGGAGTCAACTTTTTTTTCAGCAGTAGGAATGATTTTTAAAGCAGCACCCTGTTTAGTAAGGGCGCTCACCAGACGAGAAATACCTCCAACCCCAGCGGTCTTTTCAACCACCATATCAATGAAAGCCTCATCCAACACTGACTCAAACTCTTCAATCTGAGCTATGGAAAGCTTTTTACTTCCAGACACCCAAACGGGCCAAGAAACATCTATATCACTAACACTTATTTGCTTCGTATCAGCCAGCCTAACCAACTCAGAAACTATCTCAGAACACCCGCCTTGCGAAATACTCTCACTTACGAACGACTTTGATATGTCATTAACACCAACATCCTTAGCACCAAGATATCGCATTAATGCAGACGCCCCCTCGACACCTTCAATAGATCTAGGCATAGGCTCAAGCCCGCTCAACTTAGTCAATAACTCGAAATCTAAGGAGTTAAGCCACGACGGACGCAGTACAAACCTATCCAACCTACATACTTCTTGGAGCTTCCTAAATAGCTCTGACTTAAATGACCTTTTCTGGTATTTATGCATTCTAGGGTCATCTAGAGGAAGAAGTGCCTTTAGCATTCCGATTGAGTCAGGCATTGGCTTATCTAATATAATATCATTCACCAAACCAGCCAATATCGCTGCTAAATCCGAAATCCCTTGATCTGTCCTATCATCAAAAACAACCCTAGTCCTTGAAGGGTCTGTACTAATATCACTATTGAGCTTAACGCCAAGACCAGTGGACTCATTAGTTGGCAGAAATGCATGAACTACAGCGCCACTTTCAGGAACCCGCTCAATCACCTCACTAACGGGGTCTTGATAAAAAGCAACTGAAGCCCCCTGATTACCCACAACAATCCAATTAGATGCCTCACGCTCTGAACTGATCTGTACCAGTCGCATCGACCTGTCCCACTCCTCCCTACCGACCACGTAGGATTCTACAGCCCCCGCAACAAGGTTTAACTTTTGAATATTCCTCAAAAACAATAGAGACGTAGCATCAAAATTCAGAAACTCATTATCTATCGCACTTACAGTAAAGCCACCAAATACAAAAAATGTCACATAGCCTTGTTTTCGAAGCATCTCAACTTCAGGAATAATAGCTTGGCGAGTCGCACTGTCCAACTCATGCGGTATGCGTATAAGCGGAACTCGACTAGCTTGAGGTACCGCCCTAGCTGTCAAATCTCTAGAGAAAGTAGTCTCCAGCCCATCACTAATAATATGAACCACCTCAGCCAAGCCAACTACCGACTTAAACCCTATTCCTCGATAGCCAATACTACTCCCACGAGACTTTGTAGATGACGCACTCCTGCAAATAGACTCAAAATCACTTACTGTAAATGGATTTCCATTATTTGCAACTATCAAGCAACCACAAATCTTCTTTACAAGAAAGCTCGTAGCCTTTGCATCATCAGCATTCTGAAGCAACTCTATAAACGATCGAGAGTCATAGCTTTCAGCCACATACTTCTCTAGACCTGCCAAATCAGAAAGCAGATGAGGGGAACGCTGTGCTTCTTCCAGCAAAGGCAAACGAACTTCCTGTAACATTTAATCACCCTTTCTTCGGATAAACTCTGATCTTAGAAATATTTTTAACCGAAAGATTCAGTGACTCACTGAAAGCCTCAAATCCAAAAAATGACTCACTATAATAATAGCTAGTATCCGTACCAATCACCCGATCCGACTGATCATAAACCGCGATAACCACGGTTACGTCATCCATTAGCTCTGCACCACTAGAAGCATGTATCTCTCCGTGAACTTGTAGTGAAATATAGTCGTCGTCAGCTTCCAGGAAGGCGGACATCCCCTGAAATCTCACTCCAACTCGCTCTTCAAAAGCCTCAATCCGCTCAATCTTTGATGTCAAATCGACTTTTGCCACAAACCCTGCTCCTATGCACTTCTAGTTAAACAACTCAATTTAACAAATTTTCTATATCCAACATCGCACCTAAACAAAAGAAACTACGGGCACAGTTTGGATATTAGTACATCTACCTTAGGACCAATCGATCTATTTCAGGCAGAGTCAACGCTAGCCACCTGCTTCATACCTGACACACCGTAACCTTCGCAAGCTTTAATGCCAATCACGACTGCACAAGGCCACTATAATGTCGCCGCTGCGGCCGCTCCCTTCCCAAGCGAATCTGGAACACATCAAGAGTTTCACACATGTCTCGACTTAAACCATGCCAACTACCCAAACACGAAAGATATTAAAATCATTATTACAATGCCCCCCACAATCCATAAGGCTCTGCGAAGAGATGCGGCGCTTTCTTCGGGTGTTTTCCGTCGATACATTTCGGCATCATTCACACCGCTGGCTTCGGGCTGTAAGAGCTTGTCAATTCTTCTTTGAATTTTATCGTTATGATTCACGTTGTTAATCGCAACAATGAACCAGACGATCAGCCAAAATCCGAACGTCGGGACACAAAGAAGCAGGTGTAAAATATGGTTGGTGCTCCTCTTCTGGCTGACCAGTACGAATATCTGTTCGTTCATCGCCCCGTCCTTGCAAGAGGTGGCTAATTGCCTTATCAAAGCATAGTCAAGCAATCGCAGTTTGAGTAGCCGTAACGTTCGACCAACGATTAATCTTCTTCTGTTTTTTGAGGATATACAGCAGTAGAGCTTCTATATTGCTCTAGGAGGCGCTCTAGAAATCTCACAACCCGTGTGTCATCCTCAACAAATTCCATCACCTCAGCAATTTCTTCCTCTGTTAAGTCTCCTAGCGAATCCGGCAGCTCATCAGTGTAATGGCTCAAAATGTCCTGCCAATGAAGATCGTCACGCTCAGATATGCCGTAATGCTCATAGAGCCAATCATAGGCCACTAGCTCACCGCCAAATCCATCCTCGCCCCACACACGCTCCATTTCCCTCAACACTGCTCTGAATAGATCATCTTTTTCCATACATCCTCCTTGGGTTGCTGGCTTGGTGTAAGCGTCCGCCCATCACACCTTGCGTAACTACGCAGGCGTCCACTTATGCGGCAGCAACTCCGTACCGCCCACTGCGTCGGCATACGCATTAAGACGCTTCACCGCCTATTGGCTATACGCTAGCAGCTTAGCTGCCACCTGACGTGCTCATGCTCAGATTTCAGCTCCGATAGCTCCCTCGATACTCAGTTCCACCAGTTTGACGATGTCCTGGCGTGCAACCCCTGCGCTGCTTGGGGAGCGTAACGCTGAATCGAAGCCTAGTTAAAGTATCCTGCTTTGGATAGGCACAGGAGCGCATCACAGCCTGTCACAAGACACGCTACGGCGATCAACAGGACCGGGACAGAAAAAGCCAAGAAGACGGCTTTAGAAGGGAACTTGAGTAGTACAACTGAGTAGTACAACGCAGAAACGAAAAAGCCCCGCAGACCTTAATCTGCGGGGCTTTTCTATGTATGGCGGAGAGATAGGGATTCGAACCCTAGGTACCGGTGAAGGTACAACGGATTTCGAATCCGTCCCATTCGGCCACTCTGGCATCTCTCCAACGGCGCGCATCATAACAGCACAATCGCCGGAAGCGAACCCCCTTTAGCGATTTTTTTCCGTGCTATCAGATGCTTGCGTCGATTAAAGCGGTACGCCCAGACGGTTGGCGACTTCTTCGTAGGCTTCGATGACATCACCGAGGCCCTGACGGAAGCGGTCCTTGTCCATTTTCTTCTTAGTGGCCTTGTCCCACAGACGGCAGCCGTCCGGGCTGAATTCGTCGCCCAGAACGATGGAGCCGTCGGAGAACACGCCAAATTCGAGTTTGAAGTCGACCAGCAGCAGGCCGGCGTCGTCGAACAGTTTGCTCAGTACTTCGTTGACCTTGAGCGACAGTTCTTTCATGCGAACCAGTTGCTCGGCGGTGCCCCAACCGAATGCCACGACGTGGGATTCGTTGATGAACGGGTCGCCTTTGGCGTCGTCCTTCAGGAACAGTTCGAAGGTGTAAGGGTTGAGCTTCATACCCTCTTCAACACCCAGGCGCTTGACCAGGCTGCCGGCGGCGTAGTTACGCACAACGCATTCGACCGGGATCATGTCGAGTTTTTTCACCAGGCATTCGTTGTCGCCCAGCAGTTTGTCGAATTGAGTCGGCACGCCGGCTGCTTCGAGTTTCTGCATGATGAAGGCGTTGAACTTGTTGTTCACCATGCCTTTGCGGTCGAGCTGCTCGATACGCTTGCCGTCGAACGCCGAGGTGTCGTTGCGAAACAGCAGGATCAAGCGGTCAGCGTCGTCGGTCTTGTAAACCGATTTGGCTTTGCCGCGGTAGAGTTCTTCACGTTTTTCCATGATGGGCTCCGCTTGCTAAGTAGGTGGGCTAGGCGATGTGTCGCCAGTCGAGCCCTGAATCTTGATCGGCCAGTTGCAGCCAGTCCGGGTCGCACCCGAGGGTGTCGACAAAACATTGCCGGGCCAGCTGCGGCAGGTTGTTCTTGCTGCTCAGATGGGCCAGGACCAGGTGTTGCAGGCCTTGCCAGCCCAACTCGGCCACCAGGAATGCCGCCTGATGGTTGTTCAAATGTCCCAATTCACCGCCCACCCGTTGCTTGAGAAAGTACGGGTAGTGACCGCGAGCCAGCATGTCACGGCAATGGTTGGCCTCGATCATCAACGCATCGAGGTCCCGATAGCCGTCCAGCACCTTGTTGCAGTATGAGCCCAGGTCGGTCAACAGGCCGAAACGCCGCTGACCGTCGCTGAAAACATACTGCGTCGGCTCCTGTGCATCATGGGCCACGGCAATGACGCCGATGCTCAGAGGGCCGATTTGCAGTTGCTCGCCGCCAGCCAGAAGGCCTGCGGGTTCAATCGGTTTGCGCATCCCGCGCAAGGTCCCGCGACTGAGGTAGACAGGCAGATTGTAACGCCGAGACAGCAAACCCACGCCATGCACGTGATCGGCATGTTCGTGGGTCACAAGTATCGCGCTCAACTGCGCAGGGTTCACCCCAAGGCGCAGCAGGCGTTTTTCGGTTTCCCGCAAGGAGAAACCACAATCCACCAGCACATACGTGTCATCGCTGGCTACCAGCGTGCCGTTCCCTTGGCTACCGCTGCCGAGAACGGCAAAACGCATGCGATCAGCCCAGGTTGTCCTGAATCACGGTCAACACTTTGCGCGCCACGTCTGCTGGCGCCACGGTGTTGATGTTTTTCTCGACGGTAACTTGTACGTTCTCGCCGACCTTGCTCAGGCGAACCTGATAACGCTCGGCACGGGCTTCAACTTCTTCCTTGTTCGGCTTGCTGCCGAACAGGCTGCCGAAGAAACCTGGCTGCTCATCCTTCTTCTCGGCCTTTTCGGCGAGGTTGATGTAGTACAGGCCCAGGCTGCGGTTGATGTCTTCAACACGCCATTCGCCCTGTTCCAGCGCACGACCGACGCTCGACCAGGCACGATCCAGGTCGGTACCGACGTTGAGCACCGGGTTGCCGCTGCCATCCTCGGTCAGGCTGACACGGCTTGGCGTATCGAAATCACGCGAGGCCAGCATGGAGACCGAACCGCCCTTCTCCGAAGTACGGCTCATGCTCGCGAGCATGTCGTCGACCAATGCTGCGTCCAGGCCGGTGTTGACCGAACGATTGGTGAAATCGACGTTGGCGGTGCTGCCGGCAGGACGCTCGGCGCTGACCACATAGACTTCACTAGTGTTGCGCTGCACGCCTGGCTCGATACGCACCCGTACGCGGGTTTCGCTGTCGGCGCCGACACCGGCCGCGCTCAGGCGCTTGGCCATGGCTGCGGACAGTTCGTCGGAATGTTGCCAGGTGGTAGTGAACTCACCGGTTTGCGGGCGCTGTTCGTCCAGACGGAAACCGTTGTCCTGGAAGAACTGCACGGCCACTGGCCAGACTTCGGCCGGTGGGTTCTGAGCCATGATCCAACGCGAATCGCCGCTCTTCTGCAAGGAGTAGGCGCTGATATCAGCCGCCGCCGACAGCGGCTGCGGACGAGGCACGACATATTCGCCCTTGGCTGTATCGTCGGCCACATTGCGCGGGATCGGCAACAGTGGATCCAGACGCTTGGAGGTGCTGACGTTCGGTGGCAGTTGCATCGGTGCAGTCTGTTGCGCTTCCAGGTAATCGCTACCACGGTCACGGAAGTAACCTTCCGGGCCCCAGATCCATCCGCAGCCACTGGTGCTGGAGATAATCAAGGCAAGTGCGGAAAGTCCGGCCATTCGCTTCATGCGTAGTACTTCCTCAATTAAACCAGGACGCCGGACTGGCGCATGGCCTGCCGCAGCGGTTCGTGACAGGCAGCACTGAGCCAGGTGAGCGGCAGACGGATACCGTCCGGCATCAGGCCCATTTCATGCAGCGCCCATTTCACGGGGATAGGGTTGGATTCGATAAACAGGGTTTTATTGAGTGGCATCAGCTTTTCGTGGATCGCCCGGGCTTTGACGGCATCACCGGCCATCGCAGCGGCGCACAACTCGCTCATGGCGCGCGGCGCAACGTTGGCGGTCACCGAAATGTTGCCCTTGCCACCGAGCAGCATCAGCTCGACCGCGGTCGCATCGTCACCGGAATAGACCAGGAAGTCGCTGCTCACGCCGGCCAGGATGTCCTTGGCGCGCTGCAGGTCGCCCGTGGCTTCCTTGATGCCGATGATGTTCTTCACGGTCGACAGGCGGATTACCGTCTCGGCCTGCATGTCGCACGCGGTACGACCCGGCACATTGTAAAGAATCTGCGGGATATCGACCGCTTCGGCGATGGCGCGGAAGTGCAGGTACAGGCCTTCTTGCGTCGGCTTGTTGTAATAAGGGGTTACCAGCAGGCACGCATCGGCGCCAGCGTTCTTCGCGTTGGTCGTCAGTTCGATCGCTTCACGCGTCGAATTGGCGCCCGTACCGGCGATCACCGGAATACGCCCTGCAACCTGGGCAACCACGCGACGAATCACTTCGATGTGCTCGTTCACGTCAAGCGTGGCCGACTCACCCGTAGTGCCGACCGCCACGATGGCGTTGGTGCCCTCTTGCAGGTGGAAGTCCACCAGTTTGCTCAGGCTGTCCCAGTCGAGACGACCCTGTGCATCCATGGGTGTGACCAGTGCCACCATACTGCCCGCAATCATGCAACCGCTCCTGCCGGAAAAAGAGAGCGGTAATGGTACTGGCGCCAAGATGCTTGTACAAGCGAAGTACTGCGCTGCCGCCATTCCCCTTGGCGCTGCTTTTCGCTACCCTTCAGACTTTGATCGGTACTGATAAGCTCGTACGCCGGTTTCCAGCCTCCATTTTCGGCATCACAAGCCCCGATCCAGCGTTGCCACCCCTCGCTCTTGCCATACTGGAGCACGTTGCAACCTTCGGCTGGGGGTTTGTGAATTCGCATCCGCAGGCTCGTCCCGGCAAAAAAGCCCATAAACAGTATCGACCGCTCATCGCTTTAGGAATGCTGCATGTCCACCCCCACAGTTCGCGAACAATTCCTTGTCATCAGTGCCCTCGGCGCCAACCCCATGGAGCTGACTAACGTCCTGTGCCGCGCCAGCCATGAAAACCGCTGCGCCGTGGTCACCTCTCGCCTGACGCGTCATGGCGAATGCAGCGCGCTGATCCTTGAGATCTCCGGCAGCTGGGACGCCCTGGCGCGCCTCGAAGGCAGTCTGCCAGTACTGGCCAAACGACACGCTTTCACTGTCAACGTGGTGCGCAGCGCAGCCCTGGAGAACCGCCCCCAGGCCCTGCCGTACGTCGCCTACGTCAGCTCGGCCTACCGCCCGGACATCATCAACGAGCTGTGCCAGTTCTTCATGGACCACAACGTCGAGCTGGAGAATCTGACCTGCGACACCTATCAGGCTCCGCAGACCGGCGGCACCATGCTCAACGCCACGTTTACCGTGACCTTGCCGGCCGGCACCCAGATCAGCTGGCTGCGTGATCAGTTCCTGGATTTCGCCGACGCCATGAACCTGGACGCACTGATTGAACCGTGGCGCCCACAAAACCCAATGTAAGGAAGCTTTCATGGCCGTAGCCATCGACCAACCGGTTGCCGACTTCGAAGCACCCGCCACCAGCGGGCAGACCGTCAGCCTCGCGGCCCTCAAAGGCAAGCAAGTGGTGATTTACTTCTACCCGAAGGACAGCACGCCGGGCTGCACCACTGAAGGCCAGGGTTTTCGCGACCAGTACGCGGCGTTCAAGGCGGCCAACACCGAGGTGTTCGGCCTATCTCGCGACAGCCTGAAGTCTCACGAAAACTTCAAGTGCAAGCAGGAGTTCCCCTTCGAGCTGATCAGCGACAAGGACGAAGCCATCTGTCAGCTGTTCGACGTGATCAAGCTTAAAAAGCTCTACGGCAAGGAATATATGGGTGTTGATCGCAGCACGTTCCTGATCGACAAGGATGGCGTGCTGCGTCAGGAATGGCGCGGCGTGAAGGTGCCGGGGCATGTGGATGCGGTTTTGTCGGCTGCTCAGGCGCTGAACAAGACCTGATTTTTTGGGCGTCTATTCGGACGCCTTCGCGGGCAAGCCCGCTCCCATAGGGATGGTATGAACCCTGTGGGAGCGGGCTTGCCCGCAAGGAGGCCCTGAAATCGACGATCAAAGCAGCGGCGATACCTCCGGTTCCTTGCGCGGCCAGGCATCCAGCACGGCTTTGAACAACGTCGCCAGGGGAATCGCAAAGAACACGCCCCAAAAGCCCCACAACCCGCCAAACAGCAGCACCGCGCAGATGATCGCCACCGGGTGCAGGTTGACCGCCTCCGAGAACAGCAGCGGCACCAGCACGTTACCGTCCAGCGTCTGGATGATCCCGTAGACCGCCATCAAATAGATGAACTGATCGCTCCACCCCCATTGGAACAGCGCAATCAGCAGCACCGGCACGGTCACCACCACCGCCCCGACATAGGGCACCACTACCGACACACCCACCAACAACGCCAGCAGCGCCGCATAGTTGAGCCCCAGCGCCACGAAAGCGATGTAGGTCACGCCCCCACAAATGAAGATTTCGATGACCTTGCCACGAATGTAATTGGCAATCTGCCGGTTCATTTCCTGGGCGACTCGAGTGATCAGCGCTCGCTCCCGCGGCAGGTAACCACGCACCCACTGGCCGATCATCTCCCGGTCCTTGAGGAAGAAGAACACCAGGATCGGCACCAGCACCAGGTAGATCATGATGTTCACCAGCAGCGGCAAGCTCGACAACGAGAACGTCAGCGCCCACTGGCCGAATTTGCCGATCTCGCCCCGCGCCACTTCGATTGCCTGTAGCACTTGCTCATCCGACACCAGATGCGGATAACGCTCGGGCAGCAGCAATAGCAGTGATTGCCACTTGGCGAGCATGCCGGGCAATTCGTTGAACAGCGTGATCAACTGATGCCAGAGCAATGGCACCACGACGATGATGAATACCAGCAGCCCCCCCATGAACAACGCGAAGACCAGCCCCACCGCCGCGGCCCCCGGCAGACGCAGGCGCTCGAGGATCACCACCAACCCCTGCATCAGATACGCCAGCACCATCCCGGCCAGCACTGGCGCAAGCATTCCACCCAGGGTGAGTACGGCGGTAAATGCCAGAAACAGCAGCACCGCCAGCACCACGGCCTCTTCATCCGAGAAATAGCGCTGAATCCAGTCGCGTAACACTTTGAACATCAATAATCCTTAGGAACGAACGCCGCAAGTTTCAGGCTTTTTTCAACCAATAGCGGTAAACGCCCGCCTCATCTTCTTCACGAAGCAGCGTATGACCGGCCAATCGGGCAAAGGTGCGAAAATCGCGCTGAGAGCCCGCATCGGTGGCAATCACCTTGAGCACCGCCCCGCTGGCCAGTCGGTTGAGTTCCATCTTGGCCTTGAGCAACGGCAGCGGACAATTCAGACCGCTGGCGTCCAGCTCGGCGTCGTGGGTTACAGCGTCAGTCATCGAATCACTCCGGGGCAGGGGTTGAGTCGCTTAGAATATCTGGTCCCAAGCGTAGTGTCCGGCTACAGTAACGTCTTTGTCGACTAAGGCTTTGTGCATGACTTTTTTGCGCCCTACCCTGCTGACGCTCGCTTGCCTGCTCGCCTCACCGGGCTTCGCCGACGACTTGCCGTCACTCGGTGACGCCAGTTCTGCCATCGTCTCGCCGCAACAGGAATACCAACTGGGCCGTGCGTGGCTGGCGATGCTGCGCAGCCAGGTGTCGCAACTCAACGATCCGCAACTCAAGGATTACGTCGAGTCCAGCGTCTACCGACTGGTGGAGACCAGCCAGGTCAATGACCGACGCCTGGAGTTCATCCTGATCAACAGCCCACAGCTCAACGCTTTCGCTGCGCCGGGCGGGATCGTCGGCGTCAACGGGGGCTTGTTCCTCAACGCCCAGACCGAAGGCGAATATGCCTCGGTCCTGGCCCACGAACTGGCCCACTTGTCGCAGCGTCACTTCGCCCGTGGCGTCGAAGCCTCGCAACGCATGCAAGTTCCTATGATGGCTGCATTGCTGGCCGGGATCGTGATTGCCGCTGCCGGCGCAGGCGATGCCGGGATCGCAACCATTGCCGGCACCCAGGCGGCGGCGATGCAGGAACAACGACGGTTCTCGCGCCAGAACGAACAGGAAGCCGACCGTATCGGCATCATGAATCTGGAGAAGGCCGGTTACGATCCGCGCTCGATGCCGACCATGTTCGAACGGCTGATGCGCCAGTACCGCTACGATGCCAAGCCGCCGGAATTCCTGCTGACTCACCCGGTGACCGAATCGCGTATCGCCGACACCCGCAACCGTGCCGAACAGGCCAAACCGGGCGGTATCGAAGACAGCATGCGTTATCAGCTGATTCGTGCACGCGTGCAGCTGATTTATGAAGAAACCCCAGGCTTGGGTGCCAAGCGCTTCCGCGCCCAACTCGATGAAAACCCGAAAAACGACGTCGCGCGCTATGGCCTGGCAATCGCCCAGATCAAGGGCGGCCAGCTGAATGAAGCTCGCGAGAACCTCAAGCAGCTGCTGACCAAGTCGCCGAACGAGATCATCTACAACCTGGCGCAGGTCGATCTGGACATCACCAATAATCGTCTGCCCGATGCTCAGTCACGGGTTGACCGGATGCTGACTCAGTATCCGGGCAACTACCCACTGAATCAGGTGCGTGTCGATCTGCTGCTCAAGCAGAATCGAGCAGCCGATGCGGAAAAAGCGCTGGAGAACCTGCTCAAGACCCGCCCCGAAGATCCGGACGTCTGGTACCTGGTGGCCGAGACTCGCGGCCTGTCGGGCAACATCATCGGCCTGCATCAAGCTCGTGCAGAGTACTTCGCACTGATCGGCGATTATCGCCAGGCGATCCAGCAACTGGACTTCGCCAAACGCAAGGCGGGCAGCAACTTCCCGCTGTCATCGCGGATCGACGCACGGCAACGCGAGCTGATGGAGCAGGAACGCATGGTCAAGGACATGATGGGCTGACCGCTTCGAGGTCAAAATTCAGGTACAAAAAAACCGCCTCTTTCGAGGCGGTTTTTTATTCAGCCGACAACCGGTTTATTCAGCCAGTTTGAAGGTGATGAAGCTGGCGCGCCCCTGGCGCAGAACCCGCATCGACACCGAGCGGTTCTTCGGCAACGCCTTGGCAATCTCGGTGAACTCCTTGGTGGAGCCGATCGCCTGGTTGTTCAGGTGAGTGATCACATCACCAGGCTGCAAGCCGATCAGGGCAGCAGGACCGTCCTGCACGTCCTTGATTACCACACCACCTTTAAGGTCGTAGGCTTTCTTCTGCTCATCGGTCAATTCGGCCACGGAAACACCCAGGCGATTGCTGCTGCGCTCCGCGCCAGATTTAGGCTGGGCGTCCAGCTCTTTGCCTTCTTCAGGGATAGCGCCGACGGTCAGCTCGACATTCTTGCGTTTGCCTTCGCGGATCACCTCAAGATTGGCTTTCGAGCCGGCCTTCAGCGCCCCCACCAAGTGCGGCAGATCGGCGGACATGACGATCGGTTGACCGTTCATGCTCAGGATCACGTCGCCCACTTGCAGGCCACCCTTGGCAGCCGGACCGTCATCCTGGATCTGAGCCACCAGCGCACCGGCCGGTTTCTCAAGACCGAACGACTCGGCCAGATCTTTGCTCACTTCCTGGATCACCACACCCAACCAGCCACGGCTGACTTTACCGCCGCTTTTCAGCTGATTGGAAACGTCCATCGCCACATCGATAGGGATCGCGAACGACACGCCCATGAAGCCGCCGGAACGGGTGTAGATCTGCGAGTTGATGCCGACCACTTCACCGGCCAGGTTGAACAGCGGACCACCGGAGTTACCCGGGTTGATCGGCACGTCGGTCTGGATGAACGGAACATAGTTTTCGTTCGGCAGGCTGCGACCGATGGCACTGACGATGCCTTGGGTCACTGTGTGATCAAAGCCGAACGGCGAGCCGATGGCCACGACCCACTGACCGGCTTTCAGGTCCTGCGATTTGCCGAGCTTCAGAACCGGCAGGTTCTTGCCTTCGATTTTCAGCAAGGCGACGTCGGAACGCGGATCGGTACCGATCAGCTTGGCTTTCAACTCACTGCGATCGGCGAGGCGCACGAGAATCTCGTCGGCATCGGCGATCACATGGTTGTTTGTCAGGATGTAGCCGTCAGGCGAAATGATGAAACCCGATCCCAGGGACTGCGCTTCGCGCTGGCGATCGCCACGAGGTGAGCGTGGCTGCTGCGGCATACCACGCTCAAAGAACTCGCGCAGCATCGGCGGCAAGCCTTCAAGATCAGGCATTTGCTCGCTGGACACTTTGCGTTCCGGCAACTTCTGGGTAGTACTGATATTCACCACCGCGGGCGAGGCCTGCTCGACCAGTTGCGTGAAGTCAGGCAAGTCGGCCGCTTGCGCAGTGACCGCCTGACCGAGCACCAGCACGGTGGCAAAAATGGAGAGATAAGACTTCAAGCGTGGTATCGACATACGGCTCCCGTTACGACGAGCATGGTTAAGCGATATGGAGCAAGGAACACCGGAAACGATACGCCGGTATTTTTGTTCCGGGAACAACAAACAAGGCCAGAGCCGAGGGGCTCTGACCTATAAAAAATTTTCGGGATATTTGCAAATGAAAATGCTCGGCAAAACATTTCGAGGCCTCAACGACGGGGTAGCTATTGCCAACCTCCCGCACCCTACAGCCCCGATTGATGAGCATGACTGATCAGCTCACTGCTTGTTGGTAGCCGCGGCATCGTTGCGCATGGACAGCGCAATCCGTTCGGCGGTACCAATCGGTATTTCACCGACCACGGTCACCATTATTTCGCCTTGCGGAGTGGTCAAGCGACGGGACACAGCGACTGTTGGCCCCAGCTGGGTACGGGTGTCGGTGACTGTTGCCCCATTCAATGGCTCAAGGAACACCGAGAATCGGGCCAGACCGTCGTCGAACATCAGACTGTTGACCTGGACTTTGGTATCCGGATCCTTGTGAGAGTTACTGCTGGTCAGTTCGAAACCTGGCGGCAACCAGTCAGAATGCCAGACCTGCGCAGTCTTGACGGCGGACGCCTTGTCGCTGTCCAGGTTAATGGGCTTGCACTCGGAACCTGCCTGCAAATCGCTGTCGGAAGGCACCTCGGCAGTATCCAGCCGAGTGAACTGGAACCGTTCCAGCAGTTGCCCTTTATCATTGAGCAACAATGACTTCAACGGCAAGCCTGTTTCCTTGTCCAGATGCAGCTCAAAACCATAGCGGTGCTGATCGCGAGGTGTCAACGAGACGATCACCGCCGAACGCCCGGCCACGCGCGACTTGCCGATGACGGCAAGGTCATACCAATTCTTTAGCTTTTGTGGATCGAGCGCACGAGCAGCGGAGTTGGGTGAGTCCCCCAGCCCTGCCATCAGGGTGCCGCTGACGCATTGAGTATGCCCATCAATGCGCACGACTTCCTGGGCCGAACCGTCGAGCTGAAGTAAACGCTCTTGGACTTTGCCATCCTGGACGCGATGCCAGATGTTATGGGTAGAAAAACTACCGTTACGCTCGTAGACGAAAGTACCGTGAAAGCTCTGCGTTTGCTCCGCCTGTCCCAGACGCTTCAGCCAGTCCTGGGCTTCATCGGCATGGGCTGGAACAATAAACCAGCCACTGAGCAGAAGCGTAAGTAGAGGTATGGCGCGCATGATCCTCCTTAACGGTTTTCCAGGCTTGCTGCACGAGCGTAAGGCAGAGCGCTCTCAGTACCTTTCAGTGCAGCCTGTTGAGCATGTTGGCGCAAGTAACCTGGCAGACGCTGATCGTGCCAGCCTGGCTGACCTTGCAATACACCGTTGGCCATAGGGCCAGTGGCGTCCGAACTCTCATTGTAGCCTGCCAATACAGCGGGACCCTTGACCTGAGGAGTGGTCAGACTTGGCTGATTAGAATGCTGAGCCAGTTCGACACCTGCGATCTCGTCCTGGTTGTACAGACGTACACCTGCCAGCACGGCAATGGTCACCGAAGCAGCGACTGCCAGACGACCCAGGCTGCGCCATGGACCACGAGAGGTTTTTGCCGGTACGGCTTCGTCAGCCAGTGCAGCAGAAACTGCAGCAGCGATGTCCAGACGAGGGAGCAGCAGGTCCTTGTGCATGACTGCCCGAGCGATCTGGTAACGAGCCCAGGTTTCGCGGGTTTCAACATCGTCGAAGGCATTCAACACCCGACGCAATTCCAGTTCGTCCGCTTCGTTATCCATCACTGCGGACAGCGATTCCTGCAGGGCTTCACGACTCATGGCGTTCCTCTCTTGGCTGTCGCCGCTGTCTCAGTTTTCCTGCAACAACGGCTGCAGGGCTTTATCGATGGCCTCCCGGGCGCGGAAGATCCGGGAGCGCACGGTACCCACCGGACACTGCATGACGCTGGCAATGTCCTCGTAACTCAGACCATCGAATTCACGTAAAGTTAAAGCCGTACGCAAATCTTCTGGCAGTTGCTGAATGGTTCGATGGACGGTGCCTTCGATCTCATCCCGCAGCAATGCACGTTCTGGCGACTCGAGATCCTTGAGGCCATGATCGCCATCGTAGAACTCTGCATCCTCGGAACTGACATCGCTATCCGGCGGCCGACGGCCGCGTGAAACCAGATAGTTTTTCGCCGTGTTGATGGCGATACGGTAAAGCCACGTATAAAACGCGCTGTCTCCGCGAAAATTACCAAGTGCACGGTATGCCTTGATAAAGGCTTCCTGTGCGACATCCTGGGCTTCATGGGTGTCGTGCACGAAACGCACGATCAACCCGAGAATTTTGTGCTGGTATTTCAGCACTAGCAGATCGAAAGCTCGCTTGTCGCCGCGTTGAACGCGCTCGACCAGCTGCTGATCCTCTTCCTGGGTTAGCATGAACACTCCTCGATAAGCTCGAAGGAGGCTTGCATTACTGAACGACCAGACTTGCAAACATAGACTCGGGCTTTTCGCAAAAGTTCTCCCCCTCCAAGCAAGTTTCCTGCGGGCTCTGATTTGGCACGCACGAAAAGCGCAGCGCGGGAAACCCAGGCTGCGCGAATAATCTTGTCATCGGATTCGTCAGCAGGGACCTAACCGCAAGTCCCGCACCGAAACCGACACTGTCCCTTGTTCCAGGCAACCGTCTATTGATCTTGAGCCTTTGGCAAAAGTTCCATATTTATAGCCGCCTGAAACCGACATTGTGCAACCGTGAAACGAAAAAGACTGTTAAATCCACGATACAGTCGCCTTGTCGCCAACACAGTCAAAAAAACTTCCGACGAAGAGTCCAGTCTTTTCCGTCACAGTAGTTTCACAATGCCATGTGGGCCCGGCTATTGTGCCGCTCCCCCCCTCTATATACTAGTGGGCTGTGTGGCTGTCCTGACTCGCCGATCCAGCTGTCTTGCGCCACCCCCGACCCGGGTCGCTTTGAGCGGAATCCTGAAATGAGCCAACAGTTTCAACACGATGTTCTGGTAATTGGCAGCGGTGCTGCCGGCTTGAGTCTTGCGCTGACCTTGCCCGGTCATTTGCGCATCGCCGTATTGAGCAAAGGCGACCTCGCCAATGGCTCGACCTTCTGGGCCCAGGGCGGTGTCGCCGCCGTCCTGGATGACACCGATACTGTCGAGTCCCACGTCGACGATACCCTCAACGCCGGGGGTGGCCTGTGCCATGAAGACGCCGTGCGCTTTACCGTCGAGCACAGCAGAGAAGCGATTCAATGGCTGATCGACCAAGGCGTACCCTTTACCCGTGACGAACAGTCCGGCACCGAAGACGGCGGTTTCGAGTTTCACCTGACCCGCGAAGGCGGTCACAGCCATCGACGCATCATCCACGCCGCCGATGCGACAGGTGCGGCGATCTTCAGAACCCTGCTCGACCAGGCCATACAGCGGCCCAACATCGAGCTGCTGGAACAGCGGGTCGCAATCGATCTGATCACCGAAAAGCGCCTGGGCCTTGAAGGCGACCGCTGCCTCGGTGCCTACGTCCTCAACCGCAGCACGGGTGAAGTCGACACTTACGGTGCGCGCTTCGTGATCCTTGCGTCGGGCGGCGCGGCGAAGGTCTACCTCTATACCAGCAACCCTGATGGCGCCTGCGGTGATGGCATCGCCATGGCCTGGCGTTCGGGCTGCCGGGTGGCGAACCTGGAGTTCAACCAGTTCCACCCGACCTGCCTTTATCACCCGCAAGCCAAGAGTTTCCTGATCACCGAAGCCCTGCGCGGCGAAGGCGGACACTTGAAGCTGCCTAACGGCGAACGCTTCATGCAGCGCTTCGATCCACGGGCCGAGCTGGCACCACGGGACATCGTCGCCCGCGCCATCGACCATGAGATGAAGCGCCTGGGTATCGACTGCGTTTACCTGGACATCAGCCACAAGCCTGAAGACTTCATCAAGACGCACTTCCCGACGGTCTATGAACGCTGCCTGGAATTCTCGATCGACATCACCAAACAACCGATTCCGGTGGTGCCGGCGGCGCACTACACCTGCGGCGGCGTGATGGTCGATCAGCGGGGCCGCACCGACGTGCCGGGCCTGTATGCGATTGGTGAAACCAGCTTCACCGGCCTGCATGGCGCCAACCGCATGGCCAGCAACTCGCTGCTGGAATGTTTCGTTTATGCCCGTTCGGCGGCGACGGACATTCTTGAGCAGTTGCCAGAGGTGTCGATTCCGACCGCCCTGCCCGTCTGGGATGCCAGCCAGGTCACCGACTCCGACGAAGACGTGATCATCGCGCACAACTGGGACGAACTGCGGCGATTCATGTGGGACTATGTGGGCATCGTGCGCACCAACAAGCGCCTGCAACGAGCCCAGCACCGAGTGCAGTTATTGCTGGACGAAATCGACGAGTTCTACAGCAACTATAAAGTGAGCCGAGACCTGATCGAGCTGAGGAACCTGGCTCAGGTAGCAGACCTGATGATCCGGTCGGCCATGGAACGCAAGGAAAGTCGCGGCCTGCATTACACCCTCGACTACCCGAACCTGCTGCCGGTCGCCCTGGACACTATTCTGGTGCCGCCCACCTACGCCGACTGAACTTGAGCCGAACCCGCAGGCGTCGGTGCACATCCGCCGCCTGCGAATCCCGCGGCACGCATATCGCCCTGACACCTCGCTCGCCCCGCAGGCGAAAGCGCAGCACCACAACCAACGGCAGCGCCAGGCTGTCCGGCCGTAGCTGTACGGGTTGCCAACCTTGCGCCTGACTCCACAACTGCCAGCCATCGGCATCGCGACGCAAGCCGCGAAAAGCCTGTGGGTGTGTCAGCAGAATCTGTCGCGGCAATACCCAAATGCTGTGAGCCACGCACAACGCTACGCCGAGCAGGTTGGCCCAGAGCGGTATCGAGAGAAGAAACAACGAACCCAACGCGAACAGCTGGGCGAGAAGATAGGCCGCCAGCAACTGCCGTGAGGCATGCCAGCGGCATTCGAACGCGTTACTTGGGCTGGACACGATCCAGGATCATGCGAACCATGCGCTGCAGCTCCGGATCTTCCGATTCGGCGCGTTCCATGAACCAGCCGAACATGTCCTGATCCTCGCACTCCAGCAGGCGGACATACAGCGCGCGATCTACCTCGTTCAGATTCGCGTAAACCTCTTTCACGAACGGCACCAGAAGCACGTCAAGTTCCAGCATGCCGCGACGGCTGTGCCAAAAGAGGCGGTTCAGTTCAACGTTATCGACCATGGAGCGCTCCTCAAATAGGCCGCAAGTATACAGCCCCGAGGCGAGCCGAACAGTCGGCTTTGGTCGGCACTGACGATCCTTTGTGAACTACCCATTTCAAGGGCGCCCCCTTATGATGTCCCTCAGACTCTTTACCCTGCGATGACCCATGGCCGATTCTGCTTTTTTCTGCACCCTGTCTCACGAAGGCGTTCTCGCGGTACGCGGCTCGGATGCCAGCAAATTCCTGCAAGGCCAATTGACTTGCAATCTCAATTACCTGAGCGACACCCAGGCCAGCCTTGGCGCGCGTTGCACGCAGAAAGGCCGGATGCAGTCGAGTTTCCGCATTCTGCTGGAAGGCGACGGAGTGCTCATGGCGATGGCCAGCGAGCTGCTGGAGCCGCAACTGGCGGACCTGAAAAAGTACGCGGTGTTCTCCAAATCGAAACTGACCGACGAAAGTGCCGGCTGGGTTCGTTTTGGCCTTGAGCATGGCGATGCGGCACTGGCCAGCCTGGGCCTGGCGCTACCGGTCGACACCGACAGCGTCGTGCGCAATGACGGCCTGATCGCCCTTCGTGTCTCGCCTGAGCGCGCTGAACTCTGGGTGGGCGCCGATCAAGCCGACACCATCAAGGGCAAGCTGTCCGCCCTGCTGACCGAAGGCGATCTGAATCAATGGCTGCTGGGCCAGATCCGCGCTGGGATCGGCCAGGTCATGCCAAGCACCCGCGAGCTGTTCATCCCGCAGATGCTCAATCTGCAAGCCGTCGGCGGCGTGAGCTTCAAGAAGGGTTGCTACACTGGCCAGGAAATCGTTGCGCGCATGCAATACCTGGGCAAACTCAAGCGTCGTCTGTATCGCTTGCAACTGGAAGGTAGTGAACTGCCTGAACCCGGCACGCCACTGTTTTCCCCGACTCACGGCAGTTCGATTGGTGAAGTGGTGATCGCTGCTCGCACCGAGCAAAACATTGAACTCCTGGCCGTGCTGCAAGCCGAAGCTGCAGAAGATGGCAACCTGCACCTTGGCGCACTCGAAGGTCCGGGCCTGCATTTGCTCGACCTGCCTTACCAACTGGATCGTGATCGCGAAATCCAGCGTTAACAGCAGCACTTGTCGCAATACCCTAGAGAAAAGAAATGAGTGAGCTGGCGGATAAGGTCCAACAGGATTTGGTTGAGGCCATCGATAATGATGACCTGGTTCTGCCAACATTACCGGAAGTGGCCCTGCAGATTCGCAAGGCCGCCGAAGACCCGGAAATCAGTGTCAGCACCCTGAGCAAAGTGATCGGCCGTGACACCGCGCTGTCGGCGCGCCTGATCAAAGTGGTCAATAGCCCGTTGCTGCGCGCGACCCAGGAAGTGACTGACTTGCACACGGCCATCACCCGGCTGGGCGTCAATTACAGCAGCAACCTGGCCATCGGCCTGGTGATGGAACAGATTTTCAATGCCCGTTCCGAAGTAGTGGAACAGAAAATGCGCGAGGTCTGGCGCAAAAGCCTGGAAATCGCCGGCGTCAGCTATGCGTTGTGCCGCAGCTACACACAACTCAAGCCTGATCAAGCGGCGCTCGGCGGGCTCGTGCATCAGATTGGCGTGCTGCCGATCCTGACCTACGCCGAAGATCACTATGAATTGCTGTCAGACCCGGTCAGCCTCAACCATGTGATCGAACGCATCCATCCGCTGCTCGGCGATAAATTGCTCAGGGTCTGGGATTTTCCGGAAATGCTGGTGCAATTGCCGGGGCTGTATCTGGATTTCAAGCGGCAATCGGCGCGGGTCGACTATGTCGATCTGGTGCAAGTGGCCAGCCTGTATTGCCACAAGGACACCGATCATCCCCTGGCTCGCATCGACCCGGTCAGTGTGCCTGCCTTCGAGAAGCTGGGGATCGATCCGGAGAACGAAGCGATGTGCAAGGATCTGGAAGAGTCGCGGTCGATGTTTTACTGATTTCTGTGGCGAGGGGGCTTGCCCCCGTTGGACTGCGCAGCAGTCCCTTCTTGGGGCCGCTTCGCAGCCCAACGGGAGCAAGCTCCCTCGCCACAACAAGCCTCTCTCCGCAGGTATGAGTGTGTTCACTCCCCCGCAATAAAACTTACCCGCACTTTCAGCCCCGCAAACTCGCCATCGTGCAGGCTGATCTGCGCCAGATGGGCGCGGCAGATCTCGCCGACAATCGCCAGCCCCAATCCCGACCCAGCCACCTGCTGATTGCGCCGGTAAAAGCGCTCGAACACCCGTTCCCGCTCTTCAAGGGGAATTCCCGGACCATCGTCCTCGACCTCCAGCACCGCCGGCGCCGTGACCCGCAGAATCACATTGCCGCCCGGTGGCGTGTGGGCCAGTGCGTTGTCCACCAGATTGCTCAACAGCTCGTTCAGCAGCGTCGGCTCACCACGCATCCACACCGGCTCGTCAGCTTCCAACGCCAGTGCCACGCCACGTGCATGGGCCAGCGGCGCCATGGCCATGCCCAGTTCACGGGCCAACTGACTGAGGTCGAGCAATTGCGCACCGCCCTCGGCGATGGCCCGGGCGCCATTCTCGACCCGTGCCAGCGAGAGCAATTGATTGGCCAGGTGGGTCAGGCGATCCGTGCTCTGGGCGGCGGCTTCCAGGGTACTGCGCCAGGTTTCGGGTTCGTTCGAGCGCAAGCCCAGTTCGAGGCGAGCCTTGAGCGCCGCCAGCGGCGTGCGCAGTTCATGGGCGGCATCGGCGATGAATTGCGCCTGGCGCTCGAACTGCCCGCGCAACCGCTCGGTAAAGTGATTGAGCGCACGCACCAGCGGCCCCAGCTCGTGCTGCACTTCCACCAGCGGCAAGGGGCGCAAGTCATCGGGTTGACGCTCTTCCACCGCGGTACGCAAGCGCTCCAGTGGACGCAGCGCCGCACTGACCGCAAACCACACCAGCAACAACGCACCGATCGCCAGCATGCCCAGCCGCAACAAGGTGTCGGCCATCAGGCTGCGCGCCATGCGGACCCGCGCCTCATCGGTTTCCGCCACGCGGATCTCCGCCATGCCGTTCATGTTCGGTTCGCTGACCGCTTTGAGCAGGCTGACCACCCGCACGTTCTGCCCTTGATAGGTAGCATTGTAGAAACGCGCCATCGCCGGATAGTCATCGGTGCGCGGCGTTCCCGGTGGTGGTGGCGGCAGGTTTTCGTAGCCCGAAATCAGCTTCTGATTGATGTCGTTGACCAAGTAAAAAATCCGCCCGGCGCTGTCGTAGGCAAACGTGTCGAGGGCCACGTAAGGCACGTTGGCGCTGAGGCTGCCGTCGCGCTGGGACAGGCCGGCGGCGATGGTCCGCGCCGAGGCCAGCAAGGTCCGGTCATACGCGGTGTCGGCGGCTTCGCGACCGTTCCAATACGCACTCAAACCACTGGCAAGCATCAACACCACCAGCAGCAGCGCGAGGTTCCACAGCAACCGCCAACGCAGGCTGCTGAGCTTATGCATCGCGGCTTTCCAGCAAATAGCCAAGGCCACGGAAGGTCACGATGGCCACCGGTTGGCCGTCGAGCTTTTTGCGCAAGCGGTGGACGTAGATCTCGATGGCATCGGGACTGGCCTCCTCATCCAGGCCGAAGACCTGAGCCGCCAATTGCTCCTTGCTCATCACCCGGCCGGGACGGGCGATCAGGGCTTCGAGCACTGCCTGCTCGCGGGAGGTCAGGGTCAGTAATTCTTCGCCGAGGGTGAAGCGCCGGGTGTCCAGATCGTAAGCCAGCACGCCACAGCGCTGCTGGCGTTCACCGCCGAGCACACTCCGGCGCAGCAAGGCTTTGACCCGGGCTTCGAGTTCGGTCAGTTCGAAAGGTTTGGCCAGATAATCGTCAGCCCCCAGGTTCAGGCCATGGACCCGATCCTTGACGTCGCTGCGGGCGGTCAACATCAGCACCGGCAGGTTCTTGCCCCGGGCCCGCAAGCGCGCCAGCACTTCGAAACCGTCCATGCGCGGCAGGCCGACATCGAGGATCGCCATGGCGTATTCCTCGCTGCTCAAGGCCAGGTCGGCCGCCACACCGTCGTGCAGCACATCCACGGTCAGCCCGGTGCTCTTGAGCGCCTGAGCGACACTTTCGGCAAGCTGCAGATGGTCTTCGACGAGCAGAACACGCATGGATCTTTACCTCATTCAGGGATGGTCGACGCCATTCTTTGGCGCGGAGTTTACAGCCGCATCCGTCGCTGTGAAGCCCGAAAACCGTGAAAGTCAGCTGAAAGGTTAGCGAAAGGTTGGCCGGTTAGAGTCCCGCTACGGACAGCTTTCACTGCCGTAGTCAGAGCACATAGCGATACGAAAAACGCCCCGAAGCGTTTTCGCCAATAAGAATAATAAACGGAGTATGTCACCATGCTGTCCATGCAGCTTCAGGCTCGCCCGCCTGTTCGTTTTTCCCGCCTCAACCACACCGCCCTTGTCAGTGCCGCCGCCCTCGCCGGCTTTTCGCCGTTGAGCCAGGCTGCCTTCTTCGAAGACAGTAAGGCAACCTTCGAAACCCGCAACATGTATTTCAACCGCGACTTTCGCGATGGCACCAGCGCCCAGCAATCCAAGCGGGACGAATGGGCCCAGGGGTTCATGCTCAATCTGCAATCGGGTTACACCGACGGCACCGTGGGGTTTGGTGTCGATGCGCTGGGCATGCTGGGGGTCAAACTCGATTCGAGTCCGGACCGCACCGGTACCGGCCTGCTGCCAACCCATGACGACGGGCGCGCGGCGAACGAGTATTCCAAGCTCGGCCTGACCGGCAAAGTGAAGATCTCCGCCACGGAACTGAAAATCGGCAGCCTGATTCCGGAACTGCCGATCCTCAAGCCCAACGACGGTCGCATTCTGCCGCAGACCTTTGAAGGCGGAATGCTGACCTCCAAAGAGATCAAGAACCTGACCTTCACCGGCGGGCGTCTGGAGAAAGCCAAGGACCGCGACAGCACCGACTTCGAAGACATCGCCCTCAACAACAAGAACAGCCGCTTCGCCGGCACCGTGGCAGGCAAGCATTTTGACTTTGGCGGCGTGGACTACAAGTTCACCGACAAGATCACCGGCAGCTACCACTTCGCTCAACTCGATGAAGTCTACAACCAGCACTTCCTCGGTGTTGTCGCTTCGCAACCGTTCGGCCCCGGTACTTTCGGTACCGATCTGCGGTTTGCCATCAGTGACGACGAGGGCGCGGCCCGTGGCGGCAAAATCGACAACAAGTCCCTGAACGGGCTGGTGAGCTACGCCTTGAGCGGGCATAAACTCAGCGCCGGCTATCAGCGCATGTCCGGTGACAGCGCCTTCCCCTACGTCGATGGCAGCGATCCGTACCTGGTCAACTTCGTGCAGATCAATGACTTTGCCGGCGCCGAAGAACACTCCTGGCAGGCACGTTACGACTATGATTTCGCCAAACTCGGCGTTCCCGGCCTGAGCTTCATGAGCCGTTACGTGAGCGGCGACAACATCAAGCTCAAGAACGGTGATGAAGGCAAAGAGTGGGAACGCAACACCGAGATCAAATACGTCGTACAAAGCGGCGCCCTCAAGGACGTTGCCGTACGCCTGCGTAATGCCACCTACCGTTCCAACTACTCCGCTCGCGATGCCGATGAAGTGCGTCTGCTGGTGAGCTATAGCGTTGCCCTTTGGTAATTCAGTACGTCCATAACAAAAACTCTTAAGGAGACTTGAATGAACCTGTCACTGCGTAAAGTTGCTCTGGCCACCGGCATCATGCTGTTCGCCGGCCAATTGCTGGCCGAACCCAAACGCCCGGAATGCATCGCCCCGGCCTCGCCGGGCGGCGGTTTCGACCTCACCTGCAAACTGGCGCAAAGCGCGCTGGTCAACGAAAAACTGCTGACCAAACCGATGCGCGTGACCTACATGCCCGGCGGTGTCGGCGCGGTGGCGTACAACGCTGTGGTCGCTCAGCGCCCGGCCGATGCCGGTACGCTGGTGGCCTGGTCCAGCGGTTCGCTGCTGAACCTGGCGCAAGGCAAATTCGGGCGTTTCGATGAAAGCGCCGTGCGCTGGTTGGCGGCGGTTGGCACCAGTTATGGCGCCATCGCGGTGAAAAGCGATTCGCCCTACAAGACCCTGGACGATCTGGTCAAAGCCCTGAAGAAAGACCCAAGCTCGGTGGTGATCGGTTCCGGCGGCACCGTCGGCAGCCAGGACTGGATGCAAACCGCCCTGATCGCCAAGGCAGCCGGGATCAACCCGCGCGACCTGCGTTACGTCGCCCTCGAAGGCGGCGGTGAAATCGCCACCGCCCTGCTCGGCGGCCACATCCAGGTTGGCAGCACCGACATCTCCGACTCCATGCCACACATCCTGAGCGGTGACATGCGTCTGCTGGCGGTGTTCTCCGAGAAGCGTCTGGACGAGCCGGAAATGAAAGACATTCCGACCGCTAAAGAGCAAGGCTACAACATCGTCTGGCCGGTGGTTCGCGGCTTCTACCTCGGGCCAAAAGTCAGCGACGAAGACTACGCCTGGTGGAAAAACGCCTTCGACAAACTGCTGGCCTCCGAGGATTTCGCCAAGCTGCGCGATCAGCGTGAACTGTTCCCGTTCGCCATGACCGGCCCGGAGCTCGACACCTACGTGAAGAAGCAGGTCGCGGACTACAAAGTGCTGGCCAAAGAGTTCGGCCTGATCCAGTGATCGCCTCTGTCTAGCGGCTGCGGCCCCGGTTCTCGGGGGCGTGGCCCAGGAGTTCCCCATGCTCATACAACGCATTTTTGCTTCGGTGCTGTTGCTGGCCTGTGTCGGCCTGGCGCTGATGGCGTGGCCGTATCAAGCGGCTTTTTCCTACGAACCGGTCGGGCCTCGCGCCTTCCCCCTGCTGATGCTCGGCCTGATGGGCCTGGCTTTGCTGTACATGGTGTTTCGGCCGGCGCCGATCGTGCACAGCGATGACGACCCGAAACTGGACCGCGAAACCCTGATCAAGATCGGCATCTGCGTGGCGCTGTTGCTGGTGTTCGCCGGGGCCTTCGAACCCCTTGGTTTCATCGTCGCCAGCATTCTGATCGGGGTCCCGATGGCACGCCTGTATGGCGGCCGCTGGCTGCCCAGCGCGGTGATCATCAGCCTGATGGCCATCGGTCTTTATCTGCTGTTCGACAAGTTGATGGACGTGCCACTGCCGTTGGGCGTGCTCGACGTTCTGGAGAACTGATATGGATACTCTTGGCTATTTGGGTCAGGGCTTCGGCGTTGCGCTGAGCCCGTACAACCTGGTGACCGCACTGTGCGGCACCTTGATCGGGACCGTCGTCGGGCTGCTGCCGGGGCTGGGGCCGATCAACGGCGTGGCGTTGCTGATTCCGATCGCGTTCGCCCTCGGCCTGCCACCGGAGTCGGCGTTGATCCTGCTGGCGGCGGTGTACCTGGGTTGCGAATACGGCGGCCGGATCAGCTCCATCCTGCTGAACATTCCGGGCGAAGCCTCCACCGTCATGACCACCCTCGACGGTTACCCGATGGCCCGCAAGGGTCTGGCCGGTGTAGCGCTGTCGCTGTCGGCGTGGAGTTCGTTCATCGGTGCCTTCATCGCGACTTGCGGCATGGTGCTGTTCGCCCCGCTGCTGGCGAAATGGGCGATTGCCTTCGGACCGGCGGAGTATTTCGTGCTGATGGTGTTTGCGATTGTCTGTCTCGGCGGCATGGCCGGTGATCGACCGCTGAAGACCTTCATTGCAGCGCTGATCGGTCTGTTTCTGTCGAGCGTCGGCATCGATGCCAACAGCGGCGTATACCGCTTCACCGGGGATAACATTCATCTGACAGACGGCATTCAGTTCGTCGTGCTGGTATTGGGCCTGTTCTCCATCAGCGAAATCCTCTTGCTGCTGGAAAAAACCCACCGTGGCCAGGAAGCGGTGAAAGCCACCGGGCGCATGATGTTCAACTTCAAGGAAGCTTCGGCGGTGTTCGTGGTGAACGTCCGTTGCGGTTTGCTGGGCTTCATCATGGGCGTGTTGCCGGGTGCCGGCGCGACGCTGGCCAGCGCGGTGGCCTACATGACCGAGAAACGTATCGCCGGTGCCAAGGGCACTTTCGGCCAAGGCGACATGCGTGGCCTCGCGGCTCCGGAAACCGCCATCGGTGGCGCAGCCTGCGGTGCCCTGGTGCCGATGCTGACCCTCGGTGTTCCAGGCTCGGGTACCACGGCGGTGATGATCGGCGCACTGTCGCTGTACAACATCACCCCGGGCCCGCTGCTGTTCCAGCAACAACCGGACATCGTCTGGGGCCTGATCGCGTCGTTGTTCGTCGCCAACGTGATGCTGGTGATCCTCAACATCCCGATGATCCGCATCTTCACCCGCATCCTCGCCGTGCCGAACTGGGCACTGGTGCCGGTGATCGCGATCATCACCGGGATCGGCGTCTACGCCGTACACGCCACCACCTTCGACCTGTTCCTGATGATCGGCATCGGCATCTTCGGCTACATCCTGCGCAAGCTGGACTTCCCGTTGTCGCCGGTACTGCTGGGCTTCATCCTCGGTGGTCTGATGGAACAGAACCTGCGTCGCGCGCTGTCGATTTCCAACGGTGCACTGGAAATCCTCTGGTCGAGCCCGATCACGTTCGGTTGCTGGGTGCTGACTGCCATCATGTTGCTGATGCCGCTGCTGCGCATCTGGCGCAAACGTTCGGTCGCCCGGCGCGCTATCGCCGATGCCTGATCGAACACCCTTCAAAGCCTGGTGGGGAACACCGCTGGTCGGTCTGCTGGGCGGTTACCTCGCCAGCCAGATCGGCTGGCCACTGCCGTGGATGGTCGGCTCGTTACTGGCGATCATCCTCGTGCGCTGCCTGACACCCTGGCAACTGGCGGAAATCCCTGGCGGGCGCAAGTGCGGCCAGTGGGTTGTCGGCATCGGCATCGGCCTGCACTTCACCCCGGTGGTGATGGAGCAGGTGCTGAGCCACTTCGGTCTGATCTTCTTCGGTGCGTTGGTCACCAGCCTGTCCGCGGTGGTCGGGGTCTGGTTGATGCGGCGTACCGGCGAAGATCGCGCCACGGCGTTCTTTTCCAGCATGCCCGGTGGCTCCGGGGAGATGGTCAACCTCGGCGCCCGCAATGGCGCGGTGCTCAGCCGTGTCGCGGCGGGACAAAGCTTGCGGGTGCTGGTGGTGGTGCTGTGTGTGCCAGCGGCGTTCAAGTATCTGTTGGGCGACGGTGCGCCGGCCTTGCATGCAGCGACCGTCAACTGGTGGTGGCTGGCCCTTCTGTTCCCGGCGGGCGCCCTGGCCGCCTGGATCTGGGAGCGCCTGCGGCAACCCAACCCCTGGCTGTTCGGGCCGTTGCTGGTGAGTGCGGCAGTGAGCATTGGTTGGGACCTGCACATCGGCTTGCCCAACGGCGGCAGTCAGATCGGCCAGTGGCTGATCGGCAGCGGGTTGGGCTGCCACTTCAATCGACAATTCTTCCGACGGGCACCGTCCTTCATGGGCCGGACCCTGATCGGCACGGTCTTGACCATGTTGATCGCCACGCTGGCGGCGCTGGGTTTGAGTGTATTGACCCATCTGGATCTGCGTTCGCTGACGCTGGGCATGATGCCCGGCGGGATTGCCGAGATGAGTTTGACGGCTGAGACCCTGCAATTGTCAGTGCCGCTGGTGACGGCGATGCAGGTGATGCGGCTGTTGTTCGTGTTGTTTTTGGCAGAGCCGTTGTTCAGGTATTGGAACCGGGAGCCGGATTCCGTCTGATATGAGCCCCCTCGCCACACTCTTCACACTCTTCACACCGGCGGCAACCGCCACTCGATCGGCGTCTCGCCATTCTGTTCCAGAAACTTGTTCGCCCGGCTGAAATGCCCGCACCCGAGGAAGCCGCGATAAGCGGACAGCGGTGACGGGTGAACCGACGTCAATACCAAATGCTTGGTGGCGTCGATGAGTTTCTGCTTGCTCTGGGCATGCGCGCCCCACAGCAAAAACACCAGATGCGGCTGGTGCTCGCTGACCACTTCGATAATCCGGTCGGTAAAGTGCTGCCAGCCCTTGCCCGCGTGGGCGTTGGCATTCGCCCGCTCCACGGTCATGGTGGTATTGAGCATCAACACGCCCTGCTCTGCCCAACTCTGCAGGTAGCCATGGTTGGGGATGTCGATGTTCAGGTCGCGTTTCAACTCTTTATAGATGTTCACCAGCGACGGCGGCGCCGGTACACCCGGTTGCACCGAGAAGCACAGCCCATGGGCCTGACCCGGGCCGTGGTATGGATCCTGCCCGAGGATGACCACCTTGACCTTGTCCAGCGGCGTGGAATTGAGCGCATTGAAAATCAACGGTCCCGGCGGATAGATCTCCTTGCCCGCCGCGCGTTCCTGTTGCAGGAAAGTGCGCAACTCTGCCATGTAAGGCTGGTCGAATTCGGCACGCAGGGCCTCCTTCCAGCTCGGTTCGAGTTTGATACGGTCGTCAGCAGTCATGGTTACATCCGGCAAAAACAATGGGGCGAACCCTAGGAAAGCCCATCACGCTTGTCAATTGATCTGACGCAGATCCGGCATTTTCCTATAGAGCGATCATACTGAACGCTCAAATTCCCGATCGAGGTCATGATGAATCTGCACTTCGAAGAACTCACCGGCACCGACGGCGCACGCATCGGCATCGCCAGCCTGGATGCCGAAAAGTCCCTCAACGCCCTCTCCTTGCCGATGATCAACGCCTTGCGCGATCAACTGGACGCCTGGGCCAAGGAACCACAGATCGTTTGTGTACTGCTGCGCGGCAATGGCGACAAGGCCTTTTGCGCCGGCGGTGAAGTGCGCAGTCTGGTGGAAGCGTGTCGCGCCCATCCCGGGGAAGTACCGCCCTTGGCTGCGCACTTCTTCGCGGCAGAATATCGCCTCGACTTCAAGTTGCACACCTACCCGAAACCGTTGATCTGCTGGGGTCATGGTTACGTGCTGGGCGGCGGCATGGGGCTGCTGCAAGGGGCGGGCATTCGGGTTGTCACGCCGAGCAGCCGATTGGCGATGCCGGAGATCAGTATCGGTTTGTACCCGGACGTCGGCGCCAGCTGGTTTCTGTCGCGGCTGCCCGGCAAGCTCGGGTTGTTTCTCGGCTTGACCGGCGCCCGGATGAACGGTCGCGATGCAATCGATCTGGACCTCGCGGACCGCTTTTTGCTCGATCAACAACAGCCGGAGCTGATCGAAGGTTTGCTGCAATTGAACTGGCAGGAACAGACCGCCATGCAGCTCAACAGCCTGCTCAAGGCCTTGCAACAAGAAGCGCTCGTAAAAATGCCCGAAGCGCAGTGGCTGCCGCGACGCCAGCAGATCGACGAGTTGCTGGATGTCAGCGACGTTCGTTGTGCCTGGAAGGCCATCAGTGCGCTACGCGTTCATAAAGACCCGCTGCTCAGTCGTGCGGCCTGCACCATGATTGAAGGCTCGCCCCTGACCGCTCATCTGGTGTGGGAACAGATCGCCCGCGCCCGGTACCTGTCGCTGGCTCAAGTCTTTCAGATGGAATACACCATGAGCCTCAATTGCTGCCGTCATCCGGAATTCAGCGAGGGCGTGCGCGCGCGGTTGATCGACAAGGACCAGAAACCTCACTGGCACTGGCCGGATATCAACACGGTGCCGGAGGCGGCGGTGGAAGCGCATTTTCACAAGGTCTGGGAAGGTCGGCATCCGTTGGCCGATCTGTCGGAATACTGAAATCCGGGCACAAAAAAGCGGCGCTTCATGCGCCGCTTTTTATTGAGGAGTTAGCGACGGCCGCCTCGGCCATCGTTATCGCCATGATCGCCTCTTCCGCCATGGTGATCCCGTCCACTGTGGCCCCGGGAATCGTCGTTCCAGTTGCCGCGACTACGACCATCCCAACCGTCGCGACGACCATCCCAACCACCGCGGTCATGACGGTCCCATCCGCGACTCTGGTTGCCGCGGTAGTCGTAATAGCGCGGTGCCGGTTGATAAACCCGCGGCTGGTAGTAATAACGTGGCGATGGCTGGTAATACCGTGCAGGCGGCGAGTAATACCTGCGCGGAGCTGTGTAGTAACCACCATCGGAGTAATACGGCGCTGGGGACGTGTAGACATCCGAGCGGTAGTAGCTGTCGCCATCGGAATAGGGCACGCACGCACCAAGAAACAATCCCGATAGAACGATCAGCAGAATATGGCGGAGCTGTTTTCGACAGAGCATGGCGGCCTCCTGGACCGCGAGTGAGCCACACCAGCGACGCTGGCAGGCGACAGTCAATTGTTCGGCGACTGTCGAAAGATCAGACAGTGAAATCGGGATCTGGTGCGTTTCTGTAACACGCCGATACAAGTAGCCGATGAAAGGTTTTTCATCCTGCGCAAAAGAAAACGGCGCCTGCGTAAGCCGCAGGCGCCGTTGTGCTCATGAGCCGTTTAGCGATGCCCGCGATCGTGATCACCATGGTAATAGCGAGGCCCACTGAAATAGTAGTAACGATAACCCCCGTAAAAGCGTGGGCCACCGTAGTAGTAAGGTGAGTAGTAATAGCCGGGGTAGTAATAAGGTGCCGGATAAACATCGGCGCCCCCTACATAGTAGTAACACCCGGACAGACCCAAACCAAAAAACACACTGAGCAGTATTTGGCGGAGCTTTTTCTGACAGAACATGGAGGCCTCCTGAAAGACCTGCAACGGCAGTCGAGTCACACCTGTTTTGACTTTAAAACAGGCACCGAGTGCCTGATCGCATCGACCTTCAGATCAGCGGCTAGCTGTCCTTCTACGGTGCATACCCATGCGCTGCGCACCATGACAAGGCAAAGCGCCCTCCCCTGGTTGTCTCGCCCTCCCTTCCATGCCCCCAGCCAGAGCGCTCAAGCCGACTTGGCACGGCTCTCGCTTAACCAAAGACGTGCAGGAGTCATCACAGGTTCGCGGCACCACAATTTGCAATGGCTGACTAGGGTTCCGGCTCGCAATCGCGAGTGACTGGTCCGAGAGTTGGCGACCTCCAGTTGAGGTTACACGGCGGGACAAAAGCCCGGGAGACAAGCCACCGTTCGCGGTGCCGCTGCCTTCCTGTCCGCCCTTGATCAACTGGAGAACCATCCCATGTCCCGACTTCGTTTACCCGCCCTGCTCGCCGCTGCTTTTGCAGCCCTCGTGAGCGTCTCGTCCCACGCCGCACAGAAAGACCATTTCAGCGTCTGCTGGACGATTTATGCCGGCTGGATGCCCTGGGAATATGCCGGCAGCCAGGGCATCGTCGACAAATGGGCGAAAAAGTACGGCATCAAGATCGATGTGGTGCAGCTCAACGACTACGTCGAATCCATCAACCAATACACCGCCGGCCAGTTCGACGGCTGCACCATGACCAACATGGACGCGCTGACCATTCCGGCTGCCGGTGGCGTCGACAGTACGGCGCTGATCGTCAGCGACTTCTCCAACGGCAACGACGGCATCGTGCTCAAAGGCGAAGGCAAGAAAGTCACCGACCTCAAGGGCATGGACGTCAATCTGGTGGAGCTGTCCGTCTCCCATTATCTGTTGGCCCGTGCTCTGGACTCGGTAGACCTTACCGAGAAAGACCTGAAAGTAATCAACACCTCCGATGCCGATATCTCGGCTGCCTTCAACACCGAACAGGTTCACGCCGTCACCACCTGGAACCCGATGCTCTCGGACATCAAGGCCAAGCCTGCGGTGACCGAAGTGTTCAATTCCAGCCAGATCCCCGGCGAAATCATGGACATGATGGTGGTCAACAGCGCCACCCTCAAAGACAACCCGGCCCTGGGCAAAGCCCTGACCGGCGCCTGGTTCGAAGTGGTCGCGTTGATGAACGCGAAAAACGCCACCAGCCAGGCCGCCCTCGAACACATGGCCAAAGCTTCGGGCACCGACCTGGCCGGTTTCCAGGCGCAACTCGACACCACCAAACTGTTCGCCACGCCCAAAGAAGCCCTGGCGTTCTCCACCAGCAAGCAACTGCCCGACACCATGCGCAAGGTCGCCGAGTTCTCGTTCCAGCACGGCTTGCTGGGTGAAGGCGCCAAGGACACCAGCGCCATCGGCATGGCCTTCGCCAATGGCGTGACCAGCGGCGATAAAGGCAACCTCAAGCTGCGCTTCGACCCGACTTACGTGCAGATGGCCGCCGACGCCAAGCTGTAAGACAGGAGGAGCTGGCCATGCGCCTGATCAATCGCCACCCGGATCGCCCGAGTCGCCTGCTGTTGGTGATCCTGCCGTTCGCCCTGGTGCTGTTCGCCTACTTCATGGGCTCGACCGAACGGCTGATGGACAACCCCAACGACAAACTGCTGCCCAGTGCCGTGCAGATGACCGACGCGGTGAAACGCCTGGCCTTCACCGCCGACGCCCGCACTGGTGAATACCTGCTCTGGCAAGACACCGCCTCCAGCCTGCGGCGGTTGGCCATCGGCCTTGGCATCAGTGCGTTGGCCGGGCTGTGCCTGGGCATCGCCGCCGGTACGCTACCGCTGTTTGGCACACCGTTATCGCCCGTGCTGACAGTGCTGTCGATGGTGCCGCCGCTGGCGATCCTGCCGATTCTGTTCATCGTGTTCGGGTTGGGGGAGTTGTCGAAAGTGATGCTGATCGTGATCGGCATCACCCCATGCCTGGCCCGTGATCTGGAACAGCGCGCCCGGGAAATTCCGCTGGAATTGCTGATCAAGGCGCAGACCCTCGGTGCTTCAACCTGGACTCTGATGCTGCGCGTGGTGCTGCCGCAATTGCTGCCGCGCCTGCTGATCTCGTTGCGACTGATGCTCGGCTCGGCGTGGTTGTTTTTGATCGCCGCCGAAGCCATCGCCTCCACGGACGGTTTGGGTTACCGGATCTTCCTGGTGCGCCGCTACCTGGCGATGGACGTGATTCTGCCCTACGTGGCGTGGATCACCCTGCTCGCCTGGCTGATGGACTGGGGCCTCAAGCGCCTGACCCAACGGGCCTTTCCCTGGCACCAAGGTGCCTCCAAATGAGTTATGAAGGGGCGCGGGCATGAGCTTCATCACAGTGAAAAACGTCTGGCAGCAATACGCCGATCAGGTGGTGCTTGAAGGGCTGAACCTGAGCGTCAACGAAGGTGAGTTCTGCACCTTGGTCGGCGCGTCGGGTTGCGGCAAATCGACCTTCCTGCGGCTATTGCTCGGCCAGGAACGCGCCAGTCGTGGCGAGATTCTGTTGGACGGTCAGGCATTGGCTGGCGAACCGGATTCGAGCCGTGGCGTGGTGTTCCAGCGCTATTCGGTGTTCCCGCACCTGACCGTGCTGGACAACGTCGCCCTCGGCCTCGAACTGCCGCGCTCGCCATTACTGGGGCGGTTGTTCGGCAGCACTAAGAAAGAGGCACGCGATCACGCCTCGGTGTTGCTGCACAAAGTCGGCCTTGGACATTCACTGGACAAGTACCCGGCGCAGCTCTCAGGTGGTATGCAGCAACGACTGGCGATTGCCCAGGCGCTGATCATGAAACCTCGCGTGTTGCTCCTCGACGAACCGTTCGGCGCCCTCGATCCGGGCATCCGCAAAGACATGCACAGCCTGCTGCTGGAGCTGTGGCGCGAGACGCAACTGACGGTGTTCATGGTCACCCACGACCTGTCCGAAGGTTTCAGTCTCGGCACCCGCTTGCTGGTGTTCGACAAGGTCCGTGTCGACCCGCACGCCCCCGGCGCCTATGGCGCACGCACCACCTACGACATCCCTTTGAACAGCGACCGCCGCGCCAACCGCGCCGCCGTCGACGCCCTGCCAGCTCAGTTGGCAGGCACGCTTCGTATCGCTTAGAGGAATCTGCACATGACTGATTCGACCCAACTGTTCCCGCCGTTCGCCGAAGAAATGCTCCCCGGCGGCGGCCATCGTTCATTCGTCCTCAGACGCGGCCAATTGCTGCGCCTGACCGACCTGCGCGGCGGTGCCAACGTCAGCCTGACGTTGCTCAACGCCAACGAAAAAACCGAACGCCTGAATCTGCCCGACAGCCTCAAATGCCAACACACCGCCAAGCTCACCACCGGCCATTGCCTGTACTCGGACATGGGCCGCGTGCTGGCGGCCATCACCGCCGACACCTGTGGCTGGAGCGACAGCCTCGGCGGCGTGCTCTGCGCTGAAGAAGTCGCACAAAAATATGGCCAGGGCCGCTATCAGGAACTGCGCAACGGTTTCTTCCGCAACGGCACCGACAACTTGTTGGTGGAGCTGGGCAAGTGGGGACTGGGCCTGTCCGACCTGCTGATGACGCTCAATCTATTCAGCCGTGTGAACGTCGATGAGGCCGGCCGTTTCCACTTCGTCGAAGGCAATTCCAAGGCCGGTGATTACATCGAGTTGTACGCGCCGATGGACACCCTGGTGGTACTCACCGCGTTGCAACACCCGATGGATCCGTCGCCGGAATACGCACCGAAACCGCTGAAGCTGAGCTGGATGAACGCCGATGCCAGCGTCGCCGAACACTGCCGCACCTCGCGCCCGGAAAACGAGCGCGGCTTCATCAACACCGACCGTCTGTTCGCCTGAGGATCGCTGCCATGTCACTCGCTATCGCCACCGCTCACAAGCAACCAGAAACAGCGGTCTACCGCGCCACCATCCCGGCCGGCGAACCCTGGTTGATGGAGGTCAAGGCCGGCCAGACCCTGCGTATCCTCGACCTGGAAGGCAATCAGGCGGTCGACACCTTGTTCTACAGCCTCGCCAATCCCAAGGAGCGCTATGACGTGCAACGCACGTTGCGTCGGCAGAACAGTGTCTACCTGAGCACCGGCAGCGTGCTCTATTCCAACCTCGGCAAGCCAATGCTGACCATCGTCGAAGACACCTGCGGGCGTCACGACACCCTCGGCGGTGCCTGTGCACAAGAGAGCAACACCGTGCGTTACGCCCTGGAAAAACGCTACATGCACAGCTGCCGCGACAACTACCTGCGCGCCTGCGCCCACGACGGGCGCCTGGGTAAGGGCGACATCGGGCCGAACATCAATTTCTTCATGAATGTGCCGGTGACGGCCGATGGCGGGCTGACGTTTGAAGACGGGATTTCAGCGCCCGGCAAATACGTCGACCTGCGCGCCGAGATGGACGTGATCGTGCTGATCTCCAACTGCCCGCAACTGAACAACCCGTGCAACGCCTACAACCCCACGCCTGCGGAGCTTTTGGTATGGAACTGAAACTTGCGCGTTTGCGGCGGTGGTTGTTTGCCCTGTGTCAGGCCCGCTCCGGCCAGTGCCTCAAACAACGCTGATCCCTGTGGCGAGGGAGCTTGCTCCCGCTGGGTCGCGAAGCGGCCCCAAACCCTGCTATCGCGCTATGTCTGACGGACCACAGCAGCAGGTTTTGCGACTGCTGCACAGCCGAGCGGGACGGTGCGGCGATCCGACAAGCTCCCTCGCCACAAAAAAGCGTGAATTTTGTTCATCCGGGACGGCCCGGGTGCATCTCGAAAAACTGCGGGACGGCCCGCATCCCAGGTCGAGGCTGATGCGCTATCGCCTCCAGGGGTTATGCCATGTTCGAAAAAGTCCTCATCGCCAACCGTGGCGCCATTGCCTGCCGCATTCTGCGGACCCTGCGAGAGTTGCAGGTCAAGGGCGTCGCCGTTTACTCCGAAGCCGACGCCGCCAGCCTGCATATCCTGCAAGCCGATGAAGCTCACAGCCTGGGTGAAGGCGCCGCGGTCGGCACTTACCTTGCCGTGGACAAAATCCTCGCCATCGCCAAATCCACCGGCGCTACGGCGATCCATCCCGGCTACGGATTCCTCTCGGAAAACGCCGCGTTCGCCGAGGCCTGCGAAGCAGCCGATATCGCCTTCATCGGCCCCACGCCTGAGCAACTGCGCGTGTTTGGCCTCAAACACACCGCCCGCGCCTTGGCCAAACAACACGGTGTGCCGATGCTCGAAGGCACCGAACTGCTCGACAGCCTTGACGCGGCATTGATCGCCGGCGAACAGGTCGGCTACCCGGTGATGCTCAAAAGCACCGCCGGCGGTGGCGGCATCGGTATGCGCGTGTGCCGCAGCGCCGCCGAATTGGGCGAATCCTTCGAAGCGGTCAAACGCCTCGGGCAGAACAACTTCAGCGACGCCGGTGTGTTCATCGAAAAGTACATCCAGCGCGCGCGACATCTGGAAGTGCAGGTGTTCGGCGACGGCCAGGGCGAGGTGATTGCCCTCGGCGTGCGCGACTGTTCGGTGCAGCGGCGCAACCAGAAAGTCCTTGAAGAAACCCCGGCACCCAACCTGCCCGACGGCATGGCCGAAGCGCTCTGCCTTGCCGCGATCAAACTCGCCAAGGCAGTGAATTACCGCAGCGCCGGCACCGTGGAGTTCGTCTTCGACAGTGACGCCCAGCGTTTCTATTTTCTTGAAGTGAACACCCGTTTGCAGGTGGAGCACGGTGTCACCGAGCAAGTGTGGGGCGTGGATCTGGTGCGCTGGATGGTGGAACTGGCGGCCGGGGATTTACCGCCATTGAACGCATTGAGCCAAGGCTTGAAAGCTAACGGCCACGCGATCCAGGCAAGGCTCTACGCCGAAGATCCGGGGCGCGATTTTCAACCGAGCCCCGGCCTGCTGACGGCGGTAAGTTTCCCCGTCGCCGATGGCAAACACCTGCGCATCGACACGTGGGTCAAGGCCGGTTGCGAGATCCCGCCGTACTTCGACCCGATGATTGCCAAGGTCATCCGCTGGGCGCCGACTCGCGAAGAGGCCCGCGCTGATCTGCTCCAAACCTTGGGCGACAGCCTGCTGTACGGCGTGGAAACCAACCGCGATTACCTGCGACAGATTCTGCTCGATGTGCCCTTTGCCAGCGGCCAGCCATGGACCCGTTGCCTGGAAGCGCTGGTCTACCAGGCCAACACCTTCGAGGTGATCAGCGCCGGCACCCAGACCAGCGTTCAGGACTATCCGGGGCGTCTCGGTTACTGGGCGGTGGGTGTGCCGCCGTCGGGGCCGATGGACAGTCGTGCATTGCGTTTGGGTAATCTTTTACTGGGTAACGATGAAGGCGCAGCGGCCCTGGAAATCACCATGAGCGGGCCGATGCTGCGCTTCAATTGTGATGCGGTTGTGGCAGTGACCGGTGCGCAGATTCCATTGACGCTGAACGGTGAAGCGGCACCGATGAACACCGCGCTGCTGATTCCGGCCGGGGCCACAGTGCATCTCGGCACAATCGCCGGTGCAGGCGCTCGCAGCTATCTGTGCCTGCGCGGTGGCCTGCAAGTGCCGGATTACCTGGGCAGCAAAAGTACCTTCACCCTCGGTCAGTTCGGTGGCCATGGCGGTCGTGCGTTGCGTGCCGGGGACGTGTTGCATGTGCCAGCCTTGATCGACCGTAGCGCGGGTGTTCAATTGCCTGATGAGCAGGTCACCGAGTTGCCGGCCGTGCGGCAAATTCGGGTGATCTACGGCCCCCATGGCGCGCCGGAATACTTCACCGAACACTACATCGGCACCTTCTTCGCCACTCAATGGGAAGTGCATTTCAACTCCAGCCGCACCGGTGTGCGGCTGATCGGGCCGAAGCCGGAATGGGTACGGGCCGACGGTGGCGAAGCCGGGTTGCATCCGTCGAACATTCACGACAATCCGTACGCCATTGGCGCGGTGGATTTCACCGGTGATATGCCGGTGATCCTCGGTCCCGATGGTCCGAGCCTCGGTGGGTTCGTCTGCCCGGTGACGGTGATCGAAGCGGATCTTTGGCAGCTCGGGCAGCTCAAGGCTGGAGACAAGGTGCAGTTCCAACCAGTCGATCTCGAGACCGCCCGTAACCTCGCCTTGAAATGGGATTCCTGTGGGAGCTGGCTTGCCTGCGATGAGGCCCGATCAGACACCGCATCAACTTCATCGCAGGCAAGCCAGCTCCCACAGGGGGTTGTGTCGCCTGTGATGCTGGATATCGGCCAGGGAGATACACGGTTGGTCGCCCGGTTGTCGGGGGATACTCACCTGTTACTGGAAATCGGCGCACCGGAACTGGACCTGGTCCTGCGCTTCCGCGCCCACGCGCTGATGCAGGCATTGGAAAGCAAACAGCTGCACGGGGTGATCGACCTGACGCCGGGCATCCGTTCGCTGCAGGTGCATTACCAACCGGAGCAACTGCCGCTCGCCGATCTGCTGGGCATCGTCGCCGGTGAGTGGGACGCCGTGTGCGCCGCCAAAGACTTGCAGGTTCCCTCGCGCATCGTGCACCTGCCGCTGTCCTGGGATGACCCGGCTTGCCAGTTGGCCATCGAGAAATACATGACCACCGTGCGCAAGGACGCCCCATGGTGCCCGAGCAATCTGGAGTTCATCCGGCGCATCAACGACCTGCCGAACCTCGACGAAGTGCAGCGCACGGTGTTCGACGCCCGCTATCTGGTGATGGGGCTGGGCGATGTCTACCTCGGCGCTCCGGTCGCCACCCCGCTCGACCCACGGCATCGTCTGGTCACCACCAAATACAACCCGGCCCGCACCTGGACCGCTGAAAACTCGGTGGGCATCGGTGGCGCCTATATGTGCGTATACGGCATGGAAGGCCCCGGTGGTTATCAATTCGTCGGCCGGACCTTGCAGATGTGGAATCGCTACCGCGAGGTCGCCGCGTTCGATGGCAAACCGTGGCTGCTGCGGTTCTTCGATCAAATCCGCTTCTACCCGGTAAGCGCCGATGAACTGCTGCGCATTCGACGGGATTTCCCGCTCGGGCGCTTCGCGCTGAACATCGAGCACAGTCAGTTGAACCTGGCGGATTACCAGGCGTTTCTGGCGAAGGAAGCCAACAGCATTGCGGCGTTTCGAGATCAGCAAAAAGGTGCGTTCAACGCCGAGCGCGAGCGCTGGATCGCCAGCGGTCAGGCGCATTTCGACAGTGAAGAACCGGCGCCGCAAGTGACCGAAGAGGCACTGTTGGCCGACGGTCAGCAGAGCATCGACAGCCACATTGCCGGCAACCTCTGGCAGGTTCAGGTGGAGGTCGGCAGCCAAGTGGTCGCCGGAGATGTGCTAGTGATTCTGGAGTCGATGAAGATGGAAATCCCGCTGCTCGCGCCCATGGCCGGTGTGGTGCGCGAGATTCGTGTGCAACCAGGCTCGCCAGTGCGCGCCGGACAGCGCGTCGTGGTGCTGGAACTCGACTGAAGCCATTTCAACAAGGATCTGAACCATGAACATCAATCTGCAACTCGACGCCCTGCGCAACGCTTACCGTGACGGCCACATCACGCCTCGGCAACTGCTGCCGAGCCTGCGGGAAAAAGCCGCGGCGCTGAACCCGGACTATCACTTGTTCATCCATTTACTCAGCGCCGAGGAACTGGAACCGTACCTCGCCGCCCTCGATGGTCGTGACCCAGGCAGCCTGCCGCTGTACGGCGTGCCGTTCGCGATCAAGGACAATATCGATCTGGCGGGCATTCCGACCACGGCGGCGTGCCCGGCGTTTGCCTACGTGCCGGAACGTTCGGCGACCATCGTCGAGCAACTGCTGGCGCTGGGCGCGATCCCGCTGGGCAAGACCAATCTCGACCAGTTCGCCACCGGCCTCAACGGCAGCCGCTCGCCGTATGGCGCTTGCCCGAACAGCGTGTTGCCGGAATATCCGTCGGGCGGTTCCAGCGCCGGCTCTTCACTGGCGGTGGCGCTCGGCGTGGCGAGTTTTGCCCTGGGCACCGACACCGCAGGTTCCGGGCGCGTACCGGCGGCGCTGAACAATCTGGTCGGTTTGAAAGCCACCAAAGGGCTGATCTCCACGGCCGGGGTGGTTCCGGCCTGTCGCACGCTCGATTGCGTCACGACCTTTACGGCCACGGCTCGGGAAGCCAGTCAGTTGTTGGCACTGACCGCTCATCTCGACCCACGGGATGAATACAGCCGCAGCAATCCGCTGTGGAATGACGGCTCGGCCTTCGGCACGCCGCGCGCGTTTCGTTTCGGTGTGCCCCGTGCGCAGGACCTGGCGTTCTTCGGCTGCCCTGAAGGCCCGTTGTTGTTTGGCGACGCCATCGACCAACTCAAAGCCCTGGGCGGTGAAGCGGTCGAACTGGATTTGTCACCCTTCCTGGAAGCGGCGCGGTTGCTCTACGAAGGGCCATGGGTGGCCGAGCGTTACAGCGTGGCCGGCAAATTGATGGAGCAAAATCTTCAAGCCGTGTTGCCAGTGATTCGTGCCGTGCTGGCCAAGGCCCCGGCGGTGACCGGCGTGCAAACCTTCCGCGCCCACTACCGACTGCAAGCCTTGAAGGCGCTGTGCGACAGAGCATTGGTGGGCCTCGACTGCGTGCTGACGCCAACCATTGGCCGTCCGGTGACATTGGCGGAACTTGCCGCCGAACCGGTACTGCGCAACTCGGAACTGGGCTACTACACCAACTTCATGAACCTGCTCGATTACGCTGCCGTCGCCGTGCCCAGCGGATTGATGGGCAATGGTTTGCCATGGGGCGTGACCTTGTTTGGTCGCGCGTTTACCGATCAGTATCTGTTGAGCGTGGCAGATGCCCTGCAACGTCAGCAGGGCCTGGCGTCACCCGCACCGGCCGCCATCGCGCGCAATGACCGGGCACGACTGGTGGTCTGCGGCGCGCACCTGGAGGGGCTGGCGCTGAACTGGCAACTCAAACAGCGTGGAGCGCGGCTGGTAGAAACAACTCAGAGTTCTCCCGATTATCAGCTGTATGCCTTGGCCGGCGGCCCACCGTATCGCCCCGGCATGGTCCGCGTTAAAGAGGGCGGCGTGGCGATTGCGGTGGAAGTCTGGGAATTGCCGAGCAGTGAGCTGGGGTCGTTCCTCACCGGGATTCCTGCTCCACTGGGACTGGGCAAGGTGCAACTGGCGGATGGGCGTTGGGAGAGCGGGTTTATCTGTGAGCCGTATGGGCTGGACGGGGCGGTGGAAATCAGTCATTTGGGCGGGTGGCGGGCGTATTTGAAAAGCCTGGGTTGATCGCCTGATCACCGGCAAGACTCCTTCAGGAATGTGCGAGCGTTAGCTTGCACATGGCGGCTTGCGGGACGATCATGCGCAGCTCGGGCCAAGCAAACCGGCCATTACCAAATGACCCTTTCATGATTAAGCCAGACCTCTGCCCGGCCTGTGGCGCTTCCAACGACTGCAGCCTGGCCGACCCACGAACCGTCGATCGTGCCTGCTGGTGCTACGGCGTCAGCATCGACCCGGCGGTGTTCGAAATGCTGCCGGCCGAGCTGCGCGACAAGTCCTGCCTGTGCCCGGCCTGCGCCCGGGTCGAGGCGCAGTTGCAAGCAGCCGCCTGGCCGATCACGTAACATACGCAGCCCTTTTCCCACCAATCCCTGGCCATGCGCGTTGACCGTTTCCTCAGCAACCTGCCCCGCTTCAACCGCAAGCAGGTACGCCTGTTGCTGGTGGAAAAGCGCGTCAGGGTCGACGGAACTATCGTCAGCGACCCCCACGCCGAGGTTTTCGAGTTCAGCCGCGTGGAAGTCGACGACGAAGTGCTGCAGGTCGGTAAACCGGCCCGCTACTTCATGCTGCACAAACCGCCCGGCTGCGTCAGCGCCACCCGCGACCCGCAACACCCGACGGTGCTCGACCTGATCCATGAAGCGGACAAGGATGACCTGCACATCGCCGGTCGCCTGGACTTCAACACCACCGGCCTGATGCTGATCACCAACGACGGCACCTGGTCGCGACGCCTGACCCAGCCACAGACCAAACTGCCCAAGGTGTACTACGTCGAGACGGAGCAGGAGATCACTGCCGACTACGCGATCACGTTCGCCAAAGGCCTGTACTTCGCCTTCGAAGACCTCACAACCCAGCCTGCCGAACTGGTCTTGCTCGGGGCAAAATCGGCGCGCCTGAGCATCGTCGAGGGCCGTTATCATCAGGTAAAACGGATGTTCGGCCACTTCGACAACAAGGTATTGCGCCTGCACCGCGAACGCATGGGGCCGCTGCTGCTCGACGACGCGCTGAAGCCCGGCGAATACCGGCCGTTGAGCGTCGAAGAGATCCGATTGATCTAAGCCGACGACCGCTCAGCAGAAGTTGTCGAACATTTTTCGAAAGATACTTGCGCGATGACGTGACCCCTGCTTGAATCAGGACGTCGGCGCGAAATGTGACCGGCGAGTCACCAAAACTACTCTAAGAAACTTTTTGCCGGCAGAGAACCCTCAGGTTCCGCCTTCCCCCGGCAAACTGCCCGCTTATAACAATACCCGTCGACCGGCGTGCAATGGATCGACATGGGCCTTCAAAAATTCCAGGCGTATGCCTACCTGTCACAAAGCTCGTGCAATCTGATTTGCGCGCATACCCGCTTGCCAGGAGTCTTATGTCATGAGGCCAGAAATCGCTGTGCTGGATATACAGGGTCAGTATCGGGTTTACACGGAGTTCTATCGCGCAGACGCCGCAGAAAAGACCATCATTCTGGTCAACGGCTCGATGTCCACGACTGCGTCGTTTGCCCAAACCGTGAAAAACCTTTATCCGCAGTTCAATGTGGTGTGCTACGACCAGCCCTACGCGGGCAAGTCCAAGGCTCACAACCTGCATGAGAAAATGCTGACCAAGGAAATCGAAGGGCAGATCCTCCTGGAGCTGATCGACCACTTCGCCGCCGAACACGTGCTGTCGTTCTCCTTTGGTGGCGCCGCCACGCTCGTCGCCCTCGCCCACCGGCCACGGCGCATCGAAAAGGCTGTGATCAGTTCGTTCTCGCCGGTGGTCAACGAGCACATGCTCGACTACCTTCAGCGCGGTGTCGATTACCTCGGCAACCGGGACGGTGACCGCGTCGGCCATCTGGTGAACAGCACCATCGGCAAACACCTGCCTTCGCTGTTCAAGCGCTTCAACCACCGCCACGTCAGCTCGTTGGCCGAACACGAATACGGGCAGATGCACTTCCACATCAGCGACGTGCTCAACAGCGACCGCAACTGCTACCTGAACGCGGCAAAGAAAATCAATGTGCCAGTGCTGTTCATGAACGGCGAATGGGACGAGTACACCGCCCCCGCCGATGCCAGGCTGTTCGCCGGCCATGTGCAACACAGCACCTTCAGCACCCTTCAGGCCACCGGCCACTTCCTCGACATGGAACACAAAACCGCTTGCCAAGACAGCCGTAACGCACTGCTGGGCTTCCTGAAACCGACGCAACTCGAAAGCCGACCGCGTTACCAGTACGTCCAGGACCACCATGCATTTGCAATCTGAAACAGAGTCATCGCGAGCAAGCCCCGCCCTACTGTGTTGAACGCACTCCCGTAGGCGCGAGGCTTGCCCGCGAATGACCGCCAAGCGGTCCCTGTTTGTGTTTCACCCGGCGCTAAAGCCATCGTGCATAAAGAAAAACTTCAAATCCGCGCTCACATCTGGTACAAAGTCAGCCGCTCTGAGCGGGTGTCGTATAATGGCATTACTCCAGCTTCCCAAGCTGATAACGAGGGTTCGATTCCCTTCACCCGCTCCAATCAGATTTCAGTCTCACGTCGTTTCTTGACGGGGGATGCAGGTAAAGAAAAAACCGGCCTTGATGGCCGGTTTTTTTGTGCCTGGGATTTGGGGGCCCTCCAGTCCTTGACGCCTCCGGCCCCGCATACTAGCGAATGCTATACTTCCTACGGATTGCATGAAGTGTGCAACGTTCCCCACGGGCGCAGATACCGACTGCAAATCTCAGTTTACGGCTGCGGGACAGAGGAGGCCTACGGCCAACACGAGATGGGAGGTGTGGCATGAACCGACACTATTACATCAGTGACAATCTCGACGATCTCGAAGCCCTTGAAACCGAACTGGAAGCCAACGGCATCAATACCGAACAAATTCATGTGCTCAGCGAACAAGTGGCTGATGTTGAAGAACATCATCTCCACGAGGTCAACTCGTTGATGAAACAGGATGTTGTTCACTCTGGCGAGATTGGTGCAGTGGTTGGTGTGCCACTCGCAGCGCTGATCCTTGGCGGTGCCTATTGGCTGGGCTGGACCGAAACCGCCGCAGGCTGGGTACCTTTTATCTTCCTTGCCATTGTTATATTTGGCTTCTGCATCTGGGAAGGCGGCTTTTTTGGTATTCAGGTACCTAACGCGCACTTCCGCAACTTTAAACAGATGGTGGAAGACGGCAAACATATCTTCTTCGTGGATGTTGATCCGAATCAGGAGCCGGTATTGGATCGGGTCATTGAACATCATCCAAAACTGAAGATCGCCGGCACGGGTACGGCATCCCCTCACTGGACAGTCGCCTGGCTGCACAAATGGCATCAGTTCAAGCGAACGATATAACGCCATTTATTGCGGGTTGACCCCGGAGGCTCAAAGCCGTCCGTTGGCTGCTTATTGACCGAAGAAAACGACCCGACTGAGGAAAACGTAATCCGCCTCGGTGGCCATCAGCCCGACGAGCACCAGCAAACACAACGGTGGCACCAATATGGCGTAGACCATGGCCAACCGCTCCCAGGCCATGTGCATGAAGATGGAGACAATTAAACCTGCCTTCAACAACATGAACGTGATAATCAGGGCCCACCGAAGGTAGCCATGGAAGTGAAAATAGTCGACCAGATACGACATCGTGCTGAGGACGAATAACAGCCCCCAGATTTTCAGGTACAAACTGATTGGATGTTGCTGACCCTGAGCATGCGCCATCACCCGTGCTCCTCTACCATAAATAGAAGAAAGCAAAAATAAACACCCACACCAAGTCCACGAAGTGCCAGTAAAGCCCGGCTATTTCGACGTTCTGATAGTTTCCGGAGCGCTCATAATCTCCTCGCATGACTTTCATCGCCACAATGCTGAGGTAGATGGCGCCGATTGACACATGCAGTCCGTGAAAACCGGTAATCATGAAGAAGCTGGCCCCAAATTGCGCCGCGCCCATGGGGTTCCCCCAGGGACGCACGCCTTCGGCGATAAGCTTGCTCCATTCAAATGCCTGCATGCTGACGAAGGTCACGCCCAAGGCCGCGGTCGCCAGCATCAGGGCCGTGGTTTTCGCGCGATCACGGCGATAGGCGAAGTTAACGGCCATGGCCATGGTGCCGCTGCTGCTGATCAGCACAAAGGTCATGATGGCAATCAGAATAAGCGGGATTTCTCTGCCGCCGATCGTCAATGCGAACACTTCACTGGGGTTCGGCCAAGGGGCGGTGATGGTCATGCGGACCGACATGTAGCCGGTTAAAAAACAGGTGAATATAAACGTGTCGCTGAGCAGGAATATCCACATCATCGCCTTGCCCCAGGGGACCTGCCTGAAAGCCTCCCTATCCGAGGCCCAGTCGCTGGCGATACCCTGCCATCCCGGGGCAGGCGGCGGGCTTGGTGGATTGGATGAACTTGACTCGGCCGGTGCTAATGGGTGCGATGCCATGGCTTTTCACCTCAGGCCGCAGAATCTGGCGATGGCTTCATAGGTTTGCGGCGTGCTGGTCAGCAGTGCGAAGAGCACGAACCAAAGACCCAATAAGTAGTGCCAATAGGTGGTACAGAGCTCTACGCTGACGCGCAGTTGCGGCAACGGCACGTGACGCAGGAATTTAACGACGGTTATGCCCCAGGCAATCAACCCGCCCAGCAGGTGAAGGCCATGCACACCGGTCAACAGGTAGAAAAAACTGTTGGCCGGATTGCTGGCGACAAAGTAGCCCCAGGCGACAAACTGCTGCCAGACCCAGACTTGTCCCGTCAGAAAAGCAATTGCAAATACCCCCCCCACCACAAAGCCCATGACCGTTGCGTCCAGTCGAGCCTGTCGGGCGGCCATGCGCGACCACTGCAGTGCGATGCAACTCAGTACCAGAAAAGCCGAATTCACCCACAACGGCCATGGGTTGGCTAAAGGCGCCAAGGGGTCTGTCAGGGGTAGCCAGTCGGCCATTTGTGAGCGGGCAATGAAGGCGAGCAGGAAGAGAAAGAATAACGAACTCACCACAGCCAGAAACAAGCGCAGGCCTACCCTTGCGGTTTGGCTTCTATCGGCGTCGGCCTGAATACCTTCAGGATCGCGATTCCAGCTGCCGCCGGGGTCAGCGTCGTCGGCATTTCTCAATAGCAGTCTGTTCATGTTTTAACGTCCGCTATCTTGGTTCCGGCACTGAGTTGCCGCATTTGCTCCAGCTCCTCGGCAGAGACCGTTTGCGGCACGAAATCCTGCTCTATCCCCGGCACGCTGTAGTCATAGGCCCAGCGATGCACCACCGGCAGTTTCGCTCCCCAGTTACCATGTACCGGTGGGGTGTTCGGCGTTTGCCATTCCAGACTGGCCGCCCCCCAAGGGTTACTGCCCGCGGGTTTGCCTTTAAATACACTCCAGGCCATGTTGAACACGAACAGCAACTGGGAAACGCCGACGGTCAATGCGACCACCGTAATGAAGGCATTCAACTCTTGCGCCGACTGCGGGATGAACGCGTAGTTTTCATAGGCGTAGTAACGGCGCGGCATACCCTGGAAACCCAAGTAGTGCATGGGGAAGAAAATGGCGTAGGTACCCAGAAAGGTAATCCAGAAATGCAGCTTGCCCAGGGTGTCGTTAAACATTCGCCCGGTGACTTTCGGGAACCAATGATAGATGCCGCCGAACACCACCAGTACCGGTGCGACCCCCATGACCATATGGAAATGGGCGACGACGAAATAGGTGTCCGAGAGCGGAATGTCCACGATCACATTGCCGAGAAACAACCCGGTCAGACCGCCCACCAGGAAGGTGACAATAAAGGCCAGGGCAAACAGCATCGGCACGGTCAGATGAATGTCGCCCCGCCACAGGGTCAACACCCAGTTGTAGACTTTCAGTGCAGTCGGTACCGCGATGATCAAGGTGGTGACGGCGAAGAAAAAGCCAAAGTACGGGTTCATCCCGCTGACATACATATGGTGCGCCCAGACCACAAAGCTGAGCACGCCAATCGCGATAATCGCCCACACCATCATTCGGTAGCCGAAGATATTTTTACGCGCATGGGTGCTGATCAAGTCGGAGACCAGGCCAAATGCGGGAAGAGCCACGATGTAGACTTCCGGGTGGCCGAAGAACCAGAACAGGTGCTGGAATAATATCGGGCTGCCGCCCTGATGATTGAGCTGCTGCCCCAGCGAGATGATCGCCGGCATAAAGAAGCTGGTGCCCAATAGTTTGTCGAACAGCATCATGACCGCGCTGACAAACAGCGCCGGGAAGGCCAGCAAGGCCATGATCGAGGCCATGAAGATTCCCCATACGGAGAGCGGCATGCGAAACAAGGTCATGCCGTGCGTGCGCGCCTGCAACACCGTGGTGACGTAGTTCAAACCGCCCATGGTGGCGGCGACAATAAAAATCGCCAGTGAGATGAGCATCAGGACAATGCCCCACTCGACCCCCGGTGTCCCCTTGGTGATGGACTGCGGCGGATAGAGCGTCCAGCCCGAACCGGTGGGACCGCCCGGCACAAAGAAACCGGCGAGCAATACCAGTACCGCCACCAGGTAGAACCAGTAGCTCAGCATGTTGACGTAGGGGAAGACCATGTCGCGGGCGCCCACCATCAGTGGGATCAGATAGTTACCGAAGCCACCCAGAAACAGGGCCGTCAGCAAATAAATGACCATGATCATGCCGTGCATGGTCATCGCCTGATAGTAAGTATTGGCGTCCATGAACGCCAAACTGCCGGGGAAGCCTATCTGTAAGCGCATCAAGTCGGACAACACCACGGCGATAAGCCCCACGAACAGAGCCGTCAAGGAGTATTGAATGGCTATGACCTTGTGGTCCTGACTCCAGATGTATTTGGTCAGGAAACTTTTAGGCTCGTGCAGTGCTTCTGTTTCGGCTTGCTCCGCATAGGCCATCACGTCATCCTCCTGTCGAAGTTTCGGTGTACTGCTGGCTGCTTACGGCTATTTCCCTGGCTGCGCCTTGCTCGTATCAGCGTCGGCATTCGCTTTGGATTTGATAAAAGCGATCAGTGCATTCAACTCCTTATCGCTGGGAGCAAAGACCGGCATGACGGGTGCATATCCCTTGACGATTTTGGCAGCGGGATTAAGAACCGAGTCTTTTATATAGCCCTCATCGACCTTGATGCTCGTACCGTCGGCAAGGGTTTCGGTCTTGCCGTACAGACCCTGCCAGCTGGGACCGATGCCCTTGCTGCCATCGACACTGTGGCAGGCCAGGCAGCCGAGCGATTCGGCCAACTGCTGTCCCTGCGCCGCCAGGTCCTCACCTGGGCCCGGCGCTTGGCCGGCAGCAGATTCGTCGCCTTGTCGCGCAGCACCCAGTGATTTGATCAGGGCGATGAGTGCACCCAATTCATCGTCATTGAGAGTATAGGTCACCATGACCGGCGGGTAGCCTTGTACCAGGCGGGCCTTCGGATCGAGGATCGACTCTTTCAGGTAAGCCTCATCGACCTGCACGCTGGTGCCATCGGCAAGCTGTTCAGTGCGGCCATACAAGCCCTTCCATCCCGGGCCGAGACTGGCACTGCCATCCTGGCTATGGCAGGCCCCGCAACCGTATTTTTCGACCAACTGGCGGCCTTTTTCCAGCACGCTGTCCTGACTGGGCTTGGCAGCCGCGGCTAATGTCTGTGCAAACGTCGGTTGGCTTTTCAGCCATTGATCGAAGGCGCCCTGCTCTTCCACGATCATCTGGCCGCGCATGTTGTAATGACCGACACCACAATATTCAGCGCAAAGAATTTCATACTTTCCGGTTTTGGTCGGAGTAAACCAAAAGTACGACACCATCCCCGGCACCATGTCCATCTTGCTGCGGATTTGCGGAACATAGAAATCGTGCAGCACATCTTTGGATCGCAGTAAAACTTTCACCGGTTTATCGAGCGGAAGACGAACTTCATTGCTTTTTATCAGTACATCGTCCTGCCCGGCAGGATCATTGGGATCAAGGCCGAGGGGGTTGGTGGAATCAACAAATTTGATATCTGACTTACCCAACTTCCCGTCTTGGCCAGGGAAGCGAAAGGCCCACTGCCACTGCTGGGCGATCACTTCAAGCTCATAGGCATTTTTCGGTACCCGGATAAAATCATCGTAAACAACCAGGCCTGGCGCCAACATGGCGACAATACCTACCGAAGTAACGATAATTAACCATAGTTCCAGTTTTTTACTTTCTGGTTGGTAGTGCGCCCTGGATCCCTCCTTGTGACGATAACGCATCACCGCCACCGCCATAAAAACCGTGATGGCGATGAAAAATATTCCGCTAATGATCAGGGTGATAAACAGGGTGGTGTCTATGGATCCCCAGTTGGAAGCTGCCGGTGTTGCATGCCAAGGCGCGAGTATATGGAAGAGTACTGATGCAATAACGATTAGTATCAAGATAATTGCTATTGCCATGTTCTCTTCATCCTGTTCCTGTTGCTCATTGGTTATGCCAAAGCATCGCCACTGACGTCCAAGCAGGGCAGACAACTGCCACCCATCCCGGTGGCAAAGCCAGTAAGAAGTATAGAGCCATCGGGCTGTACCGTGAGGCGGGCAAGCGAGGCCCGGTTGCCAGCTATACTCAATTTCAGATTACGGACGGCAGGGATCGGCCAGCAGCGACCCCAAAAAACGAACCCTGCCTATGCGTAGCAGTCAGACAAGTGATGGCATTGAGAAGGGACAATAGCCACCGAGTCCAGTAGCCCAGCAGTCCACGATGGAGGTTTTGTCATGAGTGCCCTGACGCTCGAAGGCTGGTGCAAGCCCAGTCCCGACCAGAAGTCCATCCCGGTCGGTGAGATCCATTTTTACGTCGACGGCCCCCTCCATCTGCGTCTGGAGGAAGCTGAAGAACGCCTGCAGAAGACCCATGAGCGTGAAGCCATGGTCGACGTCGACATGAGCACAATGGATTTGGTCTTGCCAGAGGGATGCGGCCCCTTGTCCGATTGCCAAATGCGCGTCTATATACATAAAGAACACGATTACGAGCGAGGTCAGTTCCATTTGGTCGGGCATCGAGCGAGCGATGGCAGCGTGATCTATACCAACGCGGTTATGATTGATCAGTTGCTTTAGAAACGCCGCATGATGCGCGGGAACGCAAAAAACCGGTCCGTAGCGGCCGGTTTTTTATGCCTGAAATTTGAGCATTCCTGGCGCTTCAGCGCTGCGGCAAAACCCTGCAATACAGAAAACGGGTTCTACCCAAACCATCGCGACACACCCTCCTAGACTCGTTTCAGGCCGCTCTTCCATCCGTATCCAGAGTGTATTGGTGGTTATAGTGTTGATTAGTGATTTTCAGTAGGTATAGTAACCACAAGCACACCACAGGGAGGTGATGTGAATAGCCGGTTTTTGATAAGCCAAATCGTCGCGGACGGCTGGTATCTGGTACGAATCAGGGGGAGTCATCACCACTTCAAGCATCCGACCAAGCCTGGACTGGTGACGGTTCCTCACCCGAAAAAGGACCTGCTCAAGAAAACGGCCATTAGTATTTTGCAACAGGCGCTGCTCTGACGAACCGATGGACTGCGCCCTCGGAGGATAACGAACATGCTTTACCCCATCGCGATTTCCACGGGTGATGACGAACACGCCTGGGGCGTAGAAGTTCCGGATATTCCAGGTTGCTTCTCCGCCGGGGAAGATCTGGATGACGCCATGGCCATGGCTCGCGAAGCCATCGAAGGTCATTTCGAGATTCTGGCCGAAGACGGATCACCGATTCCGCCCGCCAACAAAGTGACCCTGCATGCGGCTAATCCACAGTACGCAGGGTGCACGTGGGCCGTGGTGGATATCGATGTCACCAAATACCTGGGCAAGGCGCAGAAACTCAACATCACCCTGCCCGGCTATCTGCTCAACCGCATCGATGAGTACGTATTGCACCATCCGGAAGAGAAAAGTCGCTCCGGGTTTCTGGCCTCGGCGGCGCTCAAGGTCTTGCAGCAAAGTTGATAGCCTGAAAATCGGGTCAATCAAGGGGACAAATGTGTCCCCTTTGATTCGTCAGCGCGTTGCCACCATGAACAACCGCGGAAACGGCAGCAGCACCGAACCATCGCTCAGCGCCGGATAGGCCCGCTCGATTGCCGTCTGATACTGCTTGAGATAGTGCGCCCGTTCCACGTCATCCAATGGTTCGAGAAAAGGCCGCAAACCGGAACCTTTGAACCACTCGACCACGCCCGATGCGCCGTCCGCGAGCGGATGATAGTAAGTGGTGCGCCATACATCGACGCGAGTGCAGTGGCCACGCAGCATTGAGTAGTAGCCGCTTGCACCCTCCATTTCCGTTCGCAGGCCGGCAGCCCTTGCCAGCTTGTCAGCCCAAGGGCCGTTCGCTGCGACCTCGCGCATCAACCGGTGGGACGGTTCGTTGAGGTTATCGGGCATCTGGATCGCCAGGCTGCCGCCGGGTGTGAGCCTGTTTACCAGCGACGGCAGCAGCCTGGCGTGATCCGGCACCCACTGCAGCACCGCATTGGCGAAGATCACGTCAAACGGGCCGGTGTCGCTCCAGGTATCAATGTCAGCGACGTCGAAACGTACCTGAGGCAAACGCTTGCGGGCGGCCTCGATCATATCGGTCGAACTGTCCAACCCACGCACCGCGGCATCGGGAAAACGCTGGACCAGCAACTCGGTCGAATTACCGGGGCCACAACCGATATCGATGGCCGAACGGACGTCCGCAGGGATGGCGGCCAGCAAGTCACGCGCCGGGCGCGTGCGCTCATCTTCGAAAGCTACGTATTGTTTGGCGGACCAACTCATATCGCTCTCCTGTCGGGTGCATTGTTGTCGCCAGGGGCAGACAACCGGTTGGCTACGATACATCGTCCGCGTCAGTTAACCCACGCCCCCACCCGCCAATGCCAGCCATCGTTACGTTGCTCCCAGTGCGGATGCACATAACGATACCCCGGTCGCTCCGGGACCCAATGGCCATGAACCGCGACATAACGCCCGCCTTCCCAACGCCAGTACCCCCTGGACCAGAGGTAACCCGGTCGCCCCGCGGGCTCTACCTCGACAACGCGTTCCGGCGGCGGCTGCGGTGCGATGACCTCAACATATTCACGCTCCACCGGACGCCGGTCATGAACGACCCGTTCCTGCACACAACCCGCTGCGGTAACCACCACTGCCAGCAACACCATGTAACGTAACAACATGCCGCCTCCTCTGGCTTGAAAGCCAAGTTGAGTGAACCAGCAAAAAAACGCCCCCTTTTCCACCATGCTCCTGCCTGGCTCACTGCTTTTTTAACAGGTCTTGTCTGTCTATTGCCTGAACCCGGATCACTTGACGATCGGAAAACACAGAGGATCTGGATGAGCCTTTTTTATCGCCAAATCGTAGGAAGTCATAACCTAAATGACCGTTCGTCGACCGACCAGCAAAGCAGTTTTGACAGTATAAAAATGGCATCTATAGTCCTATCGCGGCCTGTTGGAAGGAACCCAACCCGTCATTTCAAGGCAAGGAGCAAGGCCAGCTCGTCCCCGTGATCGAGTGGGTTCCCCAGTAGTGTGTTCGCAACGGCCACAAGGCAAGCAAGCGTTGTCGTGCCTGGTAAGTAGCCAGACAATCACTATGTTAAAAGGAGCTTCACTATGTCTCGAGTCACGGATGTACTTGTTTCCATCGACACTGAAACCATTCTGAAAAACTACCCGAACATCAGCAAAAACCCTGCTTCACCGACGATGATCGACGTCAATCATGTGTACATGGTGACCAATCAGAACAACGTGGTGAGTGGCCAGGCCGGTGGCGAGCTCAACTTGAAAGCCCAGGTAGGCGACTTGATTCGCTGGCGTGAAACCAGCCTGTCGCAGAGCTTCGAGACTGCAGTGGTTTTCTACAAGTTCATCGGTAACGCCGGCAACGAGTTGATCTCCACGCCCACGCCACGCAAGGCTACCGCCTGCGTCGCCGTTCCGAATACCAGCAACCCGTCGGTGCCCAGTTGCCAGAAAGTCGATAACTATTATTGGTCTTCGGAGACTCTTGCCTGCGGCAGCGTGACCTATCACTTCAACTTCCTGATCGTGGATCGCAACTGCCAGATTGTCGGCTGCTGCTCGTGGGATCCGTTCATTACCATCCGTAATTGACGATGGCCTGGCCCCTCGGCAACGAGGGGTCACCCCAGTCCGTTGCCGCCTCGGCTGGAACAGGATGTCTTGCTTGAAACCGAAGCGGTTACCGTTTTGCGTCAACATCATGAAAGGAATCCATGATGACTTCCGAACCGATTACCCCCCCTTCAGCGAGTACCCTGACCGCCAATAGCGTGCTGCTGGTCGTCGATGCCGAATCGCTGCTTTCGCGCTATGCGCAACCCAGCCTTGACCCGCAAAAGCCGACCGTGATTGAAGATGGTTTCATCTTCGGCATCAGCGCTACACCAAAAACGAAAAATGTTAAAAATGACAGCAAAATTACACTGACCACCCACAACGGAAAAGTCTTTCATATTCGCGGCAGGACCGTCAGTTTGCTGGCCGAACACAGCGTGGTATTCCACAACATCACGGTGGACGATACCGGGATCCTTTCTCCGCCCAAGCTGATCGTCCACGGCGACCAGACCGTCCCCGCGCCCGACCCCGCCAACCCGAACCAGCCGGGCAGCCACAAGGCCGATGATCATTATTGGGAGTGCTCGCAACTGAGCACGGGCGTGGCAACTTGCGAACTGAGCTTCATGCTGATCAACCAGCGCTGCGAAGCGCTCGGGTATTTCAGCTGGAAGACTGAGGTGACGCTGTCGGCGTGAATAAAGATTATCGAGTAGGAGGCGGCTTCACAGCCGTCGTCCTCTCACACCACCGTAGGTACAGAAACAAGCAAGTCCAGGCATTTACAGTGGCAAGGTATTGCAGTGCTTGATCTCCTTGAGCGAAAAACCGGTGTACATTTCCTTGATATTGCCGAGCGTACGTATGCGATGCATGGCGACTTCATGGAATGCCTCCATGTCTTTGACGACTACCTGCAGGAGGTAGTCGTATTTCCCCGACACTTTGTGACAGGCAATAATGTTGGGCAGCGCCAGAACGCCCGCTTCGAAATGTTCCATGGCTTGCTCGGAGTGACTATCGAGGGTGACGCTGATGAAAGCGAAAAGTCCCAGCCCTATGGTCTTCGGGTTCAAGTGCGCGTGATACCCGACAATCACCTCCTCTTCCAGGCGCTTCAGGCGCTTCCAGCAGGCTGGCGCTGACAGGCAAACACGAGCGGCGATCTCGGCGTTCGTCAGGCGACCATTCATTTGCAGAATTTCCAGAATTGAACGATCAACCTTATCCATTTCCGCCATGTGTTCTCTCCCTTTAACAATGCGTACGCGGTAGGGCGATTGGCCCCATCCCGCAGGTCCTTGATCAAGCATCCATTTCCAGAAACTACAAATATTAGAAAGAAAATTACATAAAGAGCACGTTTTGGATAATTAACGACTGAAAAAAAATCAAATACAGAGCCGTTTCGAAAGCTAATTTTCGAGGCGCTGAAATACAATTTCTTGTCGTTTCCGACACCCAAGCCACTGGCTCTGACAATAAAAATAAGTAACAACGGAGGCAATATTGAGCATTTTCAGAACAAAAGACCTGGACGCAATGATTGCTGCTGCCCGAGCGCCTGCCGGGTTGAAAAAAGTGCTGGGGCCGATGGATTTGGTCCTGATTGGTATCGGTGCAATCGTGGGGACGGGCATCTTTGTATTGACCGGAACCGGCGCATTGACTGCGGGACCAGCCCTCACGGTTTCATTCCTGTTAGCAGCGTTGGCCTGTGCATTTGCAGCGCTCTGTTATGCCGAGTTCGCCTCATCTGTACCGGTAGCAGGCTCGATTTACACCTACAGCTACGCGACGCTGGGAGAGTTGGTGGCATGGATGATCGGCTGGGATCTGATGCTCGAATACGGACTGGCCAGCTCGGCTGTGTCTGTTGGGTGGTCGGGTTACTTCCAGTCCCTGCTGAGCGGATTCGGGCTGAATCTTCCGGTTGTGCTTACGGCGGCGCCAGGCTCTTTGCCTGGCGTGGAAACCTGGTTCAACCTACCCGCGCTGGTGATTATGCTGGCGATTACCTGGATGCTTTCTATAGGCATCAAGGAATCCGCGCGCGTAAACAACGTGATGGTGATCATCAAAATCGCCGTGGTGCTGCTCTTCATCGCCGTTGGTGTGAGACATGTTCAGCCGGCTAACTGGCAACCTTTCTCTCCCTTCGGCGTCAATGGCATTTTGAGTGCTTCTGCCTTGGTTTTTTTTGCTTTCATTGGTTTCGATGCGGTTTCCTCTGCCGCCGAAGAAGTGAAAAAACCGGCGCGTGACCTCCCCATCGGTATTATCGGTTCCTTGGCCGTTTGTGCGGTGTTGTACGTTGCCGTTTCAATGATCATGACCGGCATCGTGCCCTATGCCCAATTCCTTGGCGTTGATCATCCGGTTTCATTGGCGTTGCAACATGCCGGTGAAAGCTGGGTTGCCGGGTTCGTTGATTTAGGCGCAATCGTTGGCATGACGACTGTCATTCTGGTGATGGCTTACGGTCAAACCAGGATCATCTACGCGATGTCGCGCGACGGACTGCTTCCCCAGCGCCTTTCCAGGGTTCATACACGATTCGGCACCCCATTTTTCGCCACCTGGATGGTCGGAATAGTCTTCGGGCTGATCTCGGCACTGATTCCGCTGAACGTCCTCGCCGAGCTGATCAACATCGGTACGTTGGCTGCATTCAGTCTGATCTCGGTGGCAGTGATCGTATTGCGCAAGACCCGACCTGATCTTCCTCGCGCATTCAGATGCCCGGGCGTGCCCATTGTTCCATTGCTCGCCATCGCGTTCTGCGTAACCTTGATGACCTTCCTCAAGCAGACGACCTGGCTGGCATTTGGGGCGTGGTTGGCCATTGGCCTGGTGATCTACTTTGCCTATGCGAGGCGCCGCTCGTTATTGCATTAATCCAGCATTTCGTCAGGTCTGGAGTATCAATCAACCTCCAATAGTTTTCAGGTGCGAAACTGCATTCCAGTTGCGCACCTGATTACATTCGCCTGTCAATCCTCACCTCATTTGTCCTGTTTTTAGCCCTAGGAGACCAGTGGCGCGCATTTGCAGTGGCACGCGAACTCTATTTATTCAGTTACCCCATTTAACTCATGACTTAGGCCCGCCACGGTGGAAGAGCCCCTTCGAAAAGTGAAAAGGCTCGATGCAGGAAACCGTTGAAGCGAGCAGCATCACGCCGCAGCCCTGCCTGTTGACCACCAATCAGGCACAGATGGGCCACCTGACCAATCACTTCTGCTTGGCCTGGCATATGGACCAAGCGGCGGCACGTGCGTATCGCGAAGTCCAGTCGTCTTGTATCAACACGCTGCTGAAACTCGCCTACCAACGGATCATGCAGCGACCAGGCTCGGATGGAAATTTCCCGCCCAGGTTGTTTCTCAGCGGCAATACTCAAGTAGCGTTTCAAGGTTTCGCCCGCGCTACGACCCTGCGCCGCATAAGCGAGCATGCGCTCCGTGTAGTCTTCTTCCCAAGCGGCCAGCAAGGTGCGGACAAAGTCTTCGCGATTGCGGAAATGGTGATAAAACGATCCGCGGGTCACATTCAATCGGCGCGATAGACTCTCGGCCGAAACGCCAATGTGCCCGATTTGGTCGAGAGCCTCAAAACCAGCCGCGATCCAATGGTTACGAGTTAGTTTTCTCACCCGTTATTTCGCTCCATGTTTAGCGCCATACAGACTGTGTATGGTGCGCAACCGATTGATACGCTGCGAACACCAGCAAAGATGGCCGTTGCGTTTTGCACGCCAGCACTTTTCATGGAGCTCGCCTTGAAGAAAATCGTTCTGGTTGCTTTCGACCAATTCACTGATATCGACCTATTCCTGATGTGGGACATCTTAGGCCGCAACACCGAGGACTGGCACGTCCGAATATTGGCTTCCAGCTCTATAGTGCGATCGGCGCACGGCCTGCCTGTTTCGGTGCACGGTCCGCTTTCCGAGGCCAATAGCGCCGACGCGGTATTGTTCGTCAGCGGCAAGGAAGGGATACCCGCTGCACTTGCCGCCCCAGATTTCCTGCCGTCGTTTGAACTTGACTCCAGACGCCAGCGAATCGGCTCCATATGCGCCGGAGCTTTCATTCTCGAACGGCTTGGGCTACTCAGCGGCCAAGCAACTACACACCCGGATGCACGATCGAGCTTGCAAGCTCTGGGACTTGAGTCCCTGGACCAGCCTCTTGTATGCCAGGGGAACGTTGCGACCGCTGGCGGATGCCTTTCGGCGCTCTATCTGGTGGGATGGTTGGTTGAATCCTGGTTCGATGTCGACAAGCGCCGTGCGACGTTGCTCCCTGTTCTGCCAGCCGGGCAGCAAGAGCTCTATGATGCCTTGATCGGGCTCAGTATCCGACAAGCACTTACAGGGCGACAAGGAGCGTTACACGACAAACCATCGCAACAAGAAACGCGACATGGCATGTCGTCTAATTGGTAGTTAGAACTCAGGAGAGATCCCCGATGCCCCGAGAATTTGAGCTCATTATGTCCGTGCCAGTCCCCTCGAGGTCCGGCATCACCCACCTTTACAAGTCAATGAACCTGGCGGACGCTTTTGCGATTCGGCTCCCTGCGGGCACATCCAGCAATCCAGATTTGCTAGCTCGATTCATCCTTTCCCACCAGCCATCCTGGATCGGATGGCTCATGAAAGTCCGAGACACTATCGTTGCCTGTTTTGGTCTCAAAACCACCAAACATCTGGCATCACTTGCTAATCGGATTGGAATCTTCAAGGTCTACAGCACGAACCAGACTGAAATCGTGTTGGGAGAGGACGACAAACACCTCGACTTCCGGATATCGATCCTATGTTCTGGAGAGGCAGAGCCAGAAGGCAGTCGCCAACTCGTTTTTTCAACCGTGGTCCAGTGCCACAACCGTCTAGGCCGGGCCTACATCTTCGTTATTGCCCCATTTCACCGCTTGGTTGTTAAGGCCAGCCTCCTCCGTGCCGCGCGCATCGGTTGGCCTCTGGCTACCTGTCCCTAAGGTCTAACCCGCCCATCGTAAGGCTGTTCTGGCAAGCCTGGCCAAGGCTCTCATGTCAAACGTCAGGCCTCTATACCTCTAAAGATTCCAAACGCAGCAAGTGCCTTTCAAAGCCCCGGCTTTTCATCAACCACGGGGCTTTCAAACAGAATTTTCATGACACCCGTGCGGTCTGAAAATCAGGCGCATCCCTGTAAGGAGCACGGCAATGAAATTCGCGAAAATCGCACAGAAACTCTCCCTATGGGCGGGCCAACCCCGGACATTTATGGGGGCGATCATTCTGATTGTCCTTTGGGGCATGAGTGGGCCGATTTTTCATTTCAACGATACCTGGCAACTGATCATCAACACCTCGACCACGATCATCACCTTCCTGATGGTGTTCCTGATCCAGAACACCCAGAACCGTGACACGGACATTTTGCACCTGAAGATCGATGAGTTATTGCGGGTGACCAAGGACGCGCAGAACGCGATGCTGGGGCTCGAGTCCCTGGACCTCAAACAGCTGGAAGCGTTGAGAAAGAAATATCGCACCCTCGGCGAGGGGGAAACGATTTCCCTGGACGGCACGGTCGTCGAGGAAACCAAGAAGGATTCGAATCAGGATTGATCCCGGCAGCGGGTGACCGACGTCACCCGCGCAACAGACTGACTAACGACTGGCTTGCAGCGCCCTGGCCATTTGCAGATGGTTTTGCAGCTTGGGCAGGGTTTCTTCGGCGAACGCTTTGATTTGCGGCACGTCCGTGGTCTGCGCTTGTTGTTGAAGTTGCTCGATGGCTTCCTGGGTGGTTTTTACCTGACTGTCGACGTACGCCTGATCGAAAGAGGTATCGTCCTTAATCTCCGGTATCAAGGCTTTGGCCTTGTCGACCACCTCTTCGCGTGGTGCGACCGGTAAATCGAGTTGCTTGGCAATTTTCGCCAGATGCTGGTTGGCGGTGGTGCGATCGTTGATCACCACGATGGTGTAATCCTTGACCTCTTTGGATGCGGTTTTCTGGTGCGCCAGGCGGCTGGCTTCGATGTCGGCCATGCCTTGGGCCGACGCCTCATTGACGAATTCGGCGGGAGACTGGGCAAAGGCACTGCTGGCGCACAGGCCCAGTAACGTGGCAAAACCGGCATTGCGTAAACGGGTGGCCATCCGGCTCATGGTCGCGCCCTCCTTCCTGAAAATTCAAACGGGAGCTTGCGCCCCCGTCCATTAAACAAAACTACCTTCACCTATTACGGAGTTTTCTGACCGCCTTTGCGGCCCATGCCGCCTTTGGCAGGGTCTTTATCAACAGTCGTCGTGGTAGTTTTCCCACCTTTGCGACCGGCTTCAGACGCCTTCGTTCGATCGATGGCGCTACCCGGGGTCGGATGTTTTGAAGTAGGCATGGTTCTCATCCTCTTGGTGATGATCACAGCGAGCAGACGCCCGCATAGGATATGAATTTCCATACCTGAAAAGGTTTAGAAAACCTGGCAGCATCGCGACGAACGGTGACGGATTTTCAGACCCCGAGACGTGAATGGTGCTGGCGCTTGGCGGCGTACATTGCCTCATCGGCATGCCTGAACAGCTGCTTTTCTTCGGTGCCATGTTCGGGGTATCGCGCGACGCCGATGCTCGGCTGGATCGTCAGGTTGTGCCCGTCCAGGCGCAGGGGCTGAACCAGCACCTGGCGGATTTTCCCCGCCACATTCTCGGCATCTTCGGCGGCGTGGATGTTGTGCAACAACACGACAAATTCATCACCACCAATGCGCGCCACCGTGTCGGTTTCGCGCACGCAGCCCTTGAGCCGATTGGCGACCGCTTGCAGCAACATGTCGCCGACCGCATGACCGAGGGTGTCGTTGACTTGCTTGAAGCGGTCAAGGTCGACATAGAGCAACGCCATTCGACCGGAGTCTGCCCGGGCCAGCGCCAGCGAAGCTTTCAGGCGTTCGCGCAGCAATTCGCGATTGGGCAGCTGAGTCAGTTGATCGTACTGGGCCATGCGCTGGAGCCGGGCGTGCAATTGCTTACGCTCGATCGCGGTCGCGACCTGAGCGCAAACATACTGCAGCAACTCCTTGTCTTGCTCGGTGTAGCGCTCGCCGCCCGGCACGCTTTTGACGATCAGAGCGCCGATGGTGCCGTTTTGCGAACTCAACGGCACGCCCAGCCAGCAGGGTGAGTCCTGGCCCTTGACCAATGCCGCAAACCCTTCCGGCAGATTGTCCTGATCCGGGGTCAGCAGAATCGGCAAGCCACTGCGAATCACTTCTGCGCACAAACGCCCGGTAACAGTCCCGGGATCCTCGGGTTGCAGCTCATGGTCGTCGACGTGATAGGGGAAATTCAGCCGCGCGCAGTGCTCGTCATACAGTGCCACGGAGAAATTCAACGCTGGCAGCCATTCGCCGATGATCGAATGGATGCGTTTGAACAGCGCCAGCAAATCTTCCGCCGCATGGGCCGCTTCGGAGATCGCATACAGCGCCGCTTGTCGGGACTCGGCCTGTTTGCGCTCGGTGATGTCACGCGCCACGGCGATACGCAACTGATCGACCTCCGACCAGCGTGCCGACCAGAGAATGTGCACCACCCGGCCGTCCTTGCGCAGGTAACGATTTTCAAAGTTGAGCTTGGGTTCGCCCCCCATGATCTCGCGCGCGGCGTCGAGGGTACGCTGTCGGTCGGCAGGGTGAACCAGGTCGATCATCGACTGGCCGATCAGCTCGTCGGGGGTGTAACCGAAAATGCGCTCGCAGGCCGCGCTGACAAATACGAAGCGACCTTGTTTGTCCACCGCACAGACGGCGTCCAGCAAGAGATCGATGTAACTCGCCGTTGGCGCGGAATTTCTGGTTTCCATGATGCAGAGAGCATGTCCGGACAATGCAACATTGAAGAACCCTCCCTGACCGGTCATACGCCCGAGCGATGACTGTGCAGCCGACGCTTCCCTGCGTTCAGCCTCAAGCCTTGTTCGTCACCAGCCCCGGCAGCGCATGCACCAGGGCATTGATGGCGAAACCGATGAACATGACCCCGCACAAGCGGGTAATCGCCAGTTCATGACGCTGATACAACGTGCGCACCTGACGCGCACCGACGATGCCAATGAGAATAGCGTAGGCCAAAAGGCCACCAATGAAGCTCAAGATGATCAACCAGGGCAACATGGACCAATGCAGCAACTCTGCACGGCTGGACAAGGGGCGCAATTCTATCTCAGGACGCCGAACATCGACTCACTGATCGTCGAAGAACTTCATCCCCGCATAGGGTCGCTGCCGACAAGCCGCCAGCCGCGACGCCAGAGACCCGACATGCGCCTCGAGCTTGTGCCCGTCCGGGTCGAGAAAATAGAACGACGCACCTTCGCTGCGGTTGTCCCGCCATTCCCGCACGTTGGCGGATCGCAGACGTTCGACGAACGGCAGGAAGTCCACAGCTTCGAGGCTGAAGGCGTAATGGGTGTAGTCGGCGGCTGGCGCGCAGGTGCGCAGTGGATCGAGAGAAAGGCACAGCCACAGCCCGGGTAGCGAGAGATAGGCGCCGGTGTCCCAAGCGGCTGAAAGCTGAAGTTGCAAAAGATCGCGATAGAACCCCACGCTGCGGTCCAGGTCAGTGACGGCAAGGGTCAGGTGGTTGAGGCCGGTTAGCATGGGTTTGATACTCGATAAGTGCTTCTGCAACGATGCCTGCTCAGAGTGAGCCTGACGCGGCTTTTGACCGCTCAATCAATTGTTACGACAGACGAACGGGCTGGTCTCTACCCTCTTATTACGTTGTAGTATGTTGTATTACAAACCACTACATCGAGATTGTCATGTCCATCATGTCGCTGCGTTTGCCAGACGAAATCGCCGATACCCTAGCCCATCTTGCCAAAGCGACAGGCCGCAGTAAGTCATTTCTGGCCGTGGATGCGCTGCGTGAATATCTGGCACGGGAAGCCTGGCAAATCGAAGAGATTCAGAAAGCTCTGAAAGAAGCCGACGCGGGTGACTTCGCAACGCCAGAGGAAGTGAAAGCAATCGCCGACAAGTGGACAACCAATGCGCGTTGAGTGGTTGCGTACCGCATTAAAGAATCTGGATGACGAAGCCGCCTACATAGCAATGGAAAATCCAAAAGCCGCAGCAGACTTCGTCAAGGCCATTCTCACCACCGTCGATCACCTTGCTCGCTTCCCGGCTACAGGCCGCGAAGGCCGACTACCTGGCACTCGGGAATGGGTCTTGCCAGACCGGCCCTATCTGATTCCCTATCGAGTTCGCCAAGGGCGTTTACAGGTACTACGAGTCTTCCATACACGACGCCTTCCACCCACTACGTTGTAGCACTGGGTGGAACATCAACCGAGCCCTATCCCCTACTCAAGCCGTTCACACCTGATTCCCAGCAGTTCGTTTGCTCGTGAAAGCCCACACAATCGACTTAGTACTTGTCGAGCGTGCGCAGCTTCTGCGGCAACCCCCACAGCAACAACGCAGCGGCGATCAGCGCGGCGACACCGATGACGTACAACGCGGGGGTGGTGCTGCCGGTCAGGTCTTTGATCCGCCCGACCATGACCGGGCTGACGATCCCACCGAACTGGCCAAGGGTATTGATCACCGCGATCCCGCCAGCGGCGCCTGCCCCGGCACCGGCCAGCAGTTTCGGTGGCAGGGTCCAGAAGCTCGGGATGGACGCGATGATCCCGGCACCGAGCAAGCCCAGGGCAACAATCAGGAAAGTCGTGTGGTTGGCGAAAATTCCTGCGCAGAAGAAACCCACCGCACCTGCCGCCACCAGACCCGCGACAAACTTGCGCCGCTCACCGGTGGCGTCTGATAACCGCCCGATCACCACCATGCTGATGGCGCCGCAGATGTAGGGAATGGCGGTCAGCAAGCCGATCATCACCGGGCTCTCGGTGCCGGCACTGCGGATCAGTTGCGGCGCCCAGAAATTCAAGCCGTAAGACGCCACCTGAATCAGAAAGTAGATCAGCCCCAGCATCAGGAAACCCGGAATCCGGAGTGCGGCCAGCAAGGAGCCGCCGCTCTTGTGGGGTTCGTGGTGCGCGATACGGCTGGCGAGCAGTGTCTTCTCCGACGGGCTCAACCAATGGGCATCTTCGATGCGGTCCTTGAGCACGGTCAGCACCAACAAACCAAGGCCGATGCAAGGCACGCCACCGAGCAGAAACAGCCAGTGCCAGCCGCGCATATCGAGGAAGCCATCAAGGTGTTGCAGCACCAACCCGGAGAACGGTGCGCCAACCAGCCCGGCAAATGCCGACGCGAGAAACAGCATCGAGGTGATGCGCCCCCGATAGTGCTGCGGGAACCACAGCGTCAGGTAATACAACACGCCCGGAGCAAAACCCGCCTCCATCGCACCGATCACGAAACGCAGGGCGTAGAACTGCCATTCGCTGTTGACGAAAACCATGGCCGCCGTCGCGAGCCCCCACGACATCATGATCCGGGCGATCCAGCGCCGGGCACCCACCTTGTAAAGCATCATGTTGCTCGGCACTTCAAAGATCACATAACCGACTACAAACAGCCCGGCGCCGAGGCCGTAAGCGGTATCGCTCAGGCTCAGGTCGGCCTGCAACTGGAATTTGGCGAAGCTGATGTTGATGCGGTCGAAAAACGCGAACAGGTAGCAGACCATGATCAGCGGCATCAGTCGCCAGGCGACTTTGCGGACCAGGGCTTTTTCGGCGTCGTGACTAACGGACGGGCTCACACCCGCCTCCAGAACATTGAGGCTCATCGTGGTTTCTCCAGGCAGACGTCCCGTGGGCGTCCGATTGTTTTTGTTGTCTGGTTCGTTATGGCTTTTTGTAGGAGTTTGTTCGCTGGGTTCAGGACGGTGTCGGGTGCAGGTCGCAGTTACGTCCGGCCTTGGCGAGCTGCCCGGGCACTTCATGGCCCAGCAACGCGGGCAAGCCTCGCGACAATCGCAGCAACAACGGCAAGTCGATGCCGGTGTGAATGCCGACTTCATCGCACAAGTTGACCAAATCTTCGGTGCAGATATTGCCCGAGGCACCCGGTGCAAACGGGCAACCGCCAAGACCACCGAGGGCTGCGTCAAAGCGCCGGGCTCCGGCCTCGTAAGCTGCCAGCACGTTGCACAGACCGAGGCCGCGCGTGTTGTGGAAATGCAGGGTCAGATCAGCCGGTGAAACCCGTTGCAACACCCGTCGCACCAAGCGGTCGACCTGGCGTGGATTGGCCATGCCGGTGGTGTCGGCCAGGGTAATGCCCGTAATGCCGAGCTCCTGATAAGCCTCGACAATCTGCAGCACGCGATCCTCATCGATCGTGCCTTCAAACGGGCATCCGAAGGTCGTGGCGATGCTGCCGTTGAGCCGCACCGGCGTGCCGCGAACGAACTCGACGATCTCGCCAAACGCGGCCAATGACGCCTCGCAACGCATCCGCATGTTTGCCAGGTTATGGGTCTGGCTGGCGGACATCACCAGGTTCAGCTCGTCAGCCCCCGAGTCCAGTGCCCGTTGTGCGCCTTTGAGGTTAGGGATCAACGCGACATAGATCACGCCTGGCTTTCGGGCGATGCCCTTGAACACTGGCTCGCCATCGCGCAGCGCCGGAATCGCCTTGGGCGACACGAACGAACCGGCTTCGATGCGGCTGAAACCCGCCAGCGACAACTGATCGATCAACGCAATCTTGTCGGCGGTTTCGACCCAGGTCGGCTCGATCTGCAAGCCGTCACGCGGGGAAACCTCCTGAACGATCAGCGTCTGGGAATAATCAGCGATCATTGCACCACCCCTTGAGCTTTCAACCGTTCGATGTCCTGGTCAGTCAGGCCCAGCCCCGCGAGGATGCCGTCGGTGTGCTGACCCAGACTCGGCCCCGACCAGTTCACGCCACCGGGGGTCTCGGACATTTTCGGAACGATGCCCGGCATCTTCACCGAGGCACCACCCGGCAGTTCGGCGTTGAGCAGCATGCCCCGCGCTTGATAGTGAGGATCGGCAACGATGTCGGCCACCGAATAGATGCGCCCGGCCGGGACTTCGGCAGCTTCCAGAGCCGCCAACACCTGATCGATGGGCAGGCTGCTGGTCCAGTGAGTAATGGCTGCGTCGAGCACATTACTTTTGGCGGCGCGGCCATCGTTATGCGCAAACTCCGGCGCTTCGGCCAGGTCGGCCCGGCCAATCACCGCCATCAGACGCTTGTAGATCGGGTCGCTGTTGCCGGCGATCACCACGTAGGCACCGTCGGCAGTCAGGTAGGTATTGGACGGCGCAATACCCGGTAACGCCCCGCCGCTGCGCTCACGCACATGACCGAGCATGTCGTATTCCGGCACCAGGCTTTCCATGACGTTGAACACGCTTTCGGCCAACGACACATCGACCACTTGCCCGCCGCCCTGCCCGGTCTTGACCCGCAGCAGCGACATCAAGGCACCGATGACCGCGTGCAGCGAAGCCAGGGAATCCCCCAGACTCACCCCCACTCGGGCCGGCGGCGAACCGGGAGTACCGGTGGTATAGCGAATCCCGCCCATCGCCTCGCCGATCGCCCCGAAACCCGGACGATCACGGTACGGGCCGGTCTGGCCGTAACCGGAAATGCGCACCAGCGTCAGGTTGGGATTGAGGGCATGCAACACGTCCCAGCCCAGGCCGAGTTTCTCCAGGGCGCCGGGGCGCAGGTTTTCGATCAGCACATCGGCGTCGCTCGCCAGTTGCTTGACCAGTTCGATGCCTTCAGGGGATTTCAGATTCAGCGCCAGGGACTTCTTGTTTCGCGATTGCAGGTACCACCACAACGAAGTGCCCTCGTGCAGCTTGCGCCATTTACGCAGGGGATCGCCCTGGCCCATGGCTTCGATCTTGATCACTTCGGCGCCGAACTCGGCCAGCATGCGCGCGGCAAACGGCGCGGCGATCAGCGTGCCGATCTCGATCACTTTGATTGCACTCAAGGGGGCAGTCATCGCGGGGGTACCTCTTGTTCTTGGAATATGCGCCAAGGCTAGAGGACCGAGTGGCATGGAATCCAACCTTCTGTTGGCAACGACCGTTCGCGAAACGCGAATGCCTGGCTGGAGATTACCGCGACCTCAAGTCAGAAGAGGCCCGTCCATGTAGTCGAGAACTGTCAGGCCTGGCCGCGCAAATGCTCAAACAACATCCGGCTCACCGGCGACAGCGCCGCTTCATCACGCACCACCAGAATCAACGCACGATCCGACCAGTCATCCGTCAGCGGCACCGCGTGCAACCCCAGCGCCCGGCCAAACAGTTCGTAGGCCTTTAGCGGCAGGATGCCGATGCCCATGTTGGCCTGGACCATCCGGCACATGGCGTCGAACCCCGGCACATGGATCCGCAACCTCAGCACCTTGCCGGCCTTGCGCGCGGCCGCATGGGTACGCATGTTGATGGAGCTGGCCGAATGCAGACCGACGTAATCGCTGTCCAGCGTGTCGGCAAACGCCAAGGCCGAACGACTCGCCAGCGGATGATCGGCCGGCATCAGGACGACCAGTTTGTCCTGACGATAAACAACACTGTGCAGCCCCTTGACGTCGCTGTCGCTGGAGCAGATCCCGAGGTCCGCCACGCCATCGAGCACGCCTTGGATCACCCCGCTGCTGGGGCGTTCTTCGAGGTCGGTCTTGACCTGCGGATGGCGCGCGGAAAAGTCCCGCAGGTCTTCGGGCAGGAATTGAATGATCGCCGACAGGTTGGCGAGCATCCGCACATAACCGCGTACACCGTGGCTGTGTTCGCCCAGTTCGAGGCCCATTTTCTCGACGTTGAACAGCATCTGCCGGGCATGGTGCAGCAGGGTTTCACCGGCCGGTGTCAGCGTCATGCCCTTGGCCTGGCGTACGAACAGGCTGATGCCCAGCGCCTCCTCCAGCTCCATCAACCGCTTGCTGGCCGCCGACACCGCGATCGCTTCGCGGGCGGCAGCACGGGTCAAGGTGCCCTCTTCGTGAACGGCCACAAACAGCTGGAGAGTGATCAGGTCGAGGCGGCGGATCAGGCTTTTTTGCAGCATGGCAGGGCTCGATGATTTCGGTTCGACTGAGTCGGCAGGATAGCCCGGATTCGATTCGTGCCCGCCATCCAATTACCCACAGCACCCCAGGGCATCGCCCTACAACTAATTCTCTTACAACTCTCAGTACTACCGGAAACAGCCGATTCAAAGCCCATCGGGACTCTCTGTAAAGTCTGGCAACACACACAAACTGCAACAAACCCACGGATAGATTCATTCAAGGAATGTCACTTACACATGAGCCAGATACCGTACACGGCGCACACCTTCACCAACTACCGCAAACTCGTTTCATTGGCTGACCATGATTGGGAGGCCGCCGAAACCGGAAAAATCGCGGGGCTCAACGTTGAGATAAAAAGTGCCAACCGCATGCTCGATCAGTACGGGAGAGCGTTTCATGATTTCTGTACGACGTCATACCTGGGGCTGGATCACCATCCCGATATTCTCGACGGCGCCATGACCACGCTGTGGGAAACCGGCACACTTCGCATCGCCAATTCCAGGAACCGCTGCAAGCTGGCGATTCTGGACCAATACGAAACCGAACTGTCCGAGTTGTTCGGCACCAGTTGCCTGAGCACTCTGTCGTGCAGCGCGGCGAGTGCCGGGATCCTGCCACTGCTGGCCAGCGGCGTATTCACGGAAAATAGCCCTCCGGTGATGGCTTTCGACCGGTTGGCGCATTACTCGATGAGCCACCTCAAAGCCGCCTGTGCCGATGAAACGAAGGTCGTGACGTGCCCGCATAACGACATGGACTTCCTCGAGACGCTGTGTCAACAGCACACCAGGGTCGCGTATGTCGCCGACGGCGCCTACAGCATGGGCGGGGTTGCGGACATGGACAGCCTTTTGTATCTGAAGGACCGCTATGGGCTGTTTCTCTATCTGGACGACTCCCACGCGCTTTCCTCTGTAGGAACATTCGGCGCCGGTCTTGTGCGTCCCAGGCTGCATACCCTGGATGATGACTGCCTCATCGTCGCCTCGCTGGCCAAGTCGTTCGGCGCCAGCGGCGGTCTGGTGATGCTGGGCAGTGAACGGCAGAAGAAGCTCATTGCGCGTTACGGCGGCCCCAGCAACTGGTCGCAAAGCCTGAACAGTGCAGCCATTGGCGCGGGCCGGGCATCCATCCAGCTACACCACACCCTGGAATTCGCCGAGCTGCAGGAAAAGCTTCAGGTTAATATCCGCCTCTTTGACAGCCTCATACGAACCGCACAACACAACAGCAACATGGCGATTCGACTGGTCAATTGCGGTGAGGCATCGCTGGCCAACCACATCGCCATTGAACTGGCCAATCACGGATTCTTCACCTCGGCAGTCTTTTTCCCGGTGGTTGCACAAGGCAAGGCAGCCATCAGAATCACCCTGCGCGCCGACATGGGGACGACGCTGATCCGCCATTTCTGTGGACTCATCACCGAGCTTTTACGTGCTCACGGCCGGGACATCGACAGCTGAAATCCAGGGAAGATCAAACCAGCCGTTATCGCTGTTATGCACCTTGCTGGCCTTGGGCGCGCTGCTTTGCGTAGTGCTCGCGCCCGGCCGTCGAACCGCTTAGAACGCGCTGCGGAAAATCTCCTCGATCTGCCGCTGATCCGCTGCCCGTGGGTTGGTCAGTCCACAGGCGTCTTTCAGGGCATTGCTGGCAAGGACCGGGATATCATTGAGCCTGGCACCGAGCTCACGCAAACCGGCGGGAATGTCCACATCCCTGGCCAGGCTGCGGATCGCCGCGATCGCCGCCTGCGCGCCCTCTTCCGGACTGAGCCCGCGAATGTCGGCCCCCATCGCGTGGGCAACGTCGGTCAGGCGAGGGGCGCACACCAGCGCGTTGAAGCTCTGCACGTGAGGTAGCAGCACCGCGTTACACACACCATGGGGCAAGTCGTAGAACCCGCCTAACTGATGGGCCATCGCGTGAACGTAGCCCAGGGACGCATTGTTGAACGCCATGCCCGCCATAAATTGCGCGTAGGCCATGTTCTCCCGCGCGATCATGTCACTGCCGTCCCGCACGGCCTGGCGCAGGTTGTCGCTGATCAACGTGATGGCTTTCAGCGCACAGGCATCGGTAATCGGGTTGGCTGCCGTGGAGACGTAGGCTTCGACGGCATGGGTCAATGCGTCCATGCCGGTGGCGGCGGTCAGGCCCTTGGGCATGGCGACCATCAGCTCCGGGTCGTTGACTGACAGCAGCGGCGTAACGTTGCGGTCGACGATGGCCATTTTTACGTGGCGCGATTCATCCGTGATGATGCAAAAACGGGTCATCTCGCTGGCAGTGCCGGCGGTGGTGTTGATCGCGATCAACGGTAGCTGGGGTTTGGCCGACCGATCGACACCTTCGTAGTCACGGATCGTCCCACCGTTTGTGGCGCACAAGGCGATACCCTTGGCGCAGTCGTGAGGCGAACCGCCGCCCAGAGACACCACGAAATCACAGCGACTTTCCTTGAGCAGGCCCAGGCCGTGCTCGACGTTGGCGATGCTCGGATTCGGCTTGGCGCCGTCGAAGATCACCGAGTCGATGTCCTGCAACGCCAGTTTCTCGGCAATCCTCGATGCCACGCCAGCCTTGGCCAGCCCGGCGTCAGTGACTATCAGCGCCTTGCGAAAACCATACTTGCCAATGGCGTCCATGGCTTCGTCGAGGCAACCGGTGCCCATGATGTTCACGGCGGGGATGAAAAACGTACTGCTCATGCGCGAGTCTCCTGGCTGAAACCGAATCGGCAATACCGATTCGGCGGGTGCGCACAGGGTCGACCGATCAGTCACGCGGTATGTTGATCTGGCTCAACGCCCGGGCGTGATAAAGTCGCCGTCCATCAGACCTTTTGCTTCGAGATGACAAACGCAATGACCGATTTCCAGGATGTCGATGCCCAACTTGAAGACTGGAACGCCTTGCGCACCACCGCCTCATTCGGCGGCCTGCTGGTGGGTAACGGCGCCAGCCGCGCCGTGTGGGACGACTTCGGCTACGACTCGCTGTTCGAAAATGCCCGCACCGTCGAAGAAAAACCGCTGAGCCAGTCCGAGCTGAGCGTGTTCGACGCGATGCAGACGCGCAGTTTTGAACAAGTGCTTGGGGCGCTGAAGACCACCAGCCGGGTCAACAAGGCCCTGGCCGTCAGCTCTGCGGCACCGCGCAATCGCTACTACGCGATCAAGGAAGCGCTGATCAACACCGTGCACGCGGTGCATATCCCGTGGCGGCTGGTGAAGCCTTCGACGCTGGCGACGATCAATCAGGAACTGGGCAGCTATCGAACGGTGTTCACCACCAACTACGACTTGCTCAGCTATTGGGCGATCCAGCATCGGCCGGACGTCGTGACCGACCTGTTCCAGGGTGCCGAACCCGGCTTCGATCTGAGCGCCAGCGCCACCGACAAACCACGTTTGCTGTACCTGCACGGCGGCCTGCATCTGGTGCGCAATCAGGACGGCACCGCGCGCAAGTTGATGTCGACCGAGGGAACGTTGCTCGGTAATTTCGCGATCAACAATACGATCAAGACCCTCGACGACGTGCCGCTGTTCGTCAACGAAGGCCCGGCGCAAGACAAACTCAAGACCATTCGCAGTTCGGATTACCTGTCGTTCTGCTACGACCAGTTACTCGGCCACGGTGACGGGTTGTGCATCTTCGGGCATGCCCTTGGCGAGCAGGACAGTCACATTGTTCATGCACTGCGACAGGCGAAGCCGAAGGTGGTAGCGATCTCGATTTACCCGCGCAGCAAGGCGTTCATCCAGCATCAGAAGCGGCATTACGCGAAGGTGTTCGAGGGGACGGGTGTGGCGTTGCGTTTTTTTGATTCGAAGACGCATGCGCTCGGTAACCCTAAGCTGACCGTGCCGGTCGAGGTCTGACCTGTGGCGAGGGGGCAAGCCCCCTCGCCACAAAGGCCCGATAACCTCATTCCTCGTTGCTATGCACCACCACCAACAACTGCGCCTGCACCTCGCCCACTGACCTGAGGCGATGCGGTTTCTGCGCGTTGAAGTGCAGCGCATCCCCACGATTGAGCAGCACCCGCTCATTCATGAAGTCCACTTCCACCTGCCCTTCGTGGACGAACAGAAACTCTTCCCCCAGGTGTTCCTTGAACGTTTTGTCGGTGAACTCGCTCGGCGGGTAAATGATGAACGGCAACAGACTGCGCTCACTGACCTGATGGGCCAACACCGCATAACCCGGGCTCTGGTCGTTGGCGGCCAGGGACTGGCGTTCGTCGCTACGCACCAGGCTGTAGCTGTCGAGGCTGACGTTGTCTTCGGAAAACAATTCCTCGACCTTCACGTTCAGCGCCCTGGCCAGTTTCAGCGCGGCGGCGATCGAGGGGGTATTCAACCCGCGCTCGACCTTCGACAGATAGCTCTTGGTCATGCCGGATTTTTCGGCCAGGGCCTCCAGCGTCACGCCAAGTTTTTTTCTCAATAATTTCAAACGGATAGACATGTAGAGCGATTAACCCATCAAGGAGGCAACGATTTATCCTTGCCAATGACACAAAGTGTCATATAGCCTCTTTAGTGTCATTTGCATGCCCCACCCAAAGGACACCGATATGGCCAAGACATTAGCACTACCCAAAGAGCAACTGGTCAAGCAAGCGCTGACACAGATGCAAAACACCCTGGCGGATAATACGTGGACCGACCGGCAAAAGCTGGCCCTGACCTGCCGCATTCTCTTCGAAAACGGCCACGACTCCGGCCTGGCCGGGCAAATCACCGCTCGCGGCCCGCAACCGGGCACCTATTACACCCAGCAACTGGGCCTGGGTTTCGACGAGATCACTTCAGGCAATCTGTTGCTGGTCAACGAAGACCTGGAAGTGCTTGAAGGCCACGGCATGCCCAACCCGGCCAACCGCTTCCATAGCTGGGTGTACCGCGCCCGGCCGGACGTGAACTGCATTATTCACACGCACCCGACTCACGTCGCGGCGCTGTCGATGCTGGAAGTACCGCTGCAGATTTCCCACATGGACCTCTGCCCGCTCTACGACGACTGCGCGTTTCTCGAAGGCTGGCCGGGGGTGCCCGTGGGCAATGAAGAAGGCGAACTGATTGCCGGGGCCTTGGGCGACAAGCGGGCGATCCTGCTTTCCCACCATGGCCAGTTGTCCACCGGCGCGACCATCGAAGAGGCCTGTGTCATTGCGCAACTGATCGAACGCGCAGCGAAGTTGCAGTTGCTGGCCATGGCCGCCGGTGCAATCAAACCGATTCTTCCCGAGCTGGGCCGTGAAGCCCACGACTGGATATCCAAGCCCAAGCGCCACGCTGCCGCATTCAACTACTACGCCCGGCAGAACCTGCGCCAACACGCCGATTGCCTGCACTGACCCCACTCATTCTTGAAAGGAGAGACGCCATGTCGACCGTAAACATTCACGGCATCATCGGCTACACCATCACCCCGTTCACCGCCCAGGGCGAAGGCGTTGATCTCGACGCGCTCGGGCGTTCCATCGACCGCCTGATCGACAGCGGTGTCCACGCCATCGCCCCATTGGGCAGCACCGGCGAAGGCGCTTACCTGAGCGACGCGGAATGGGATCAAGTCAGCGAATTCAGCATCCGCCACGTCGCCAAACGCGTCCCGACCATCGTCAGCGTGTCCGACCTGACCACCGCCAAAGCCGTGCGCCGCGCGCGTTTCGCCGAGGCCCACGGCGCCGATGTGGTGATGGTGCTGCCGGCGTCGTACTGGAAACTCAGCGAGGCGGAAATCCTCGCCCACTACCGCGCCATCGGCGAGAGCATCGGCGTGCCGATCATGCTCTACAACAACCCGGCCACCAGCGGCACCGACATGTCGGTGGAGTTGATCCTGCGGATTTTCAACGCGGTCGACAACGTCACTATGGTCAAGGAAAGCACCGGCGATATTCAGCGCATGCACAAACTGCAACTGCTGGGCGAAGGCCGGGTGCCGTTCTATAACGGCTGCAATCCCTTGGCACTGGAAGCGTTCGCGGCCGGCGCCAAAGGCTGGTGCACAGCGGCGCCGAACCTGATCCCGCAGCTCAATCTCGACTTGTACGAAGCGGTATTGGCCAATGATCTGAGCAAGGCTCGCGAACTATTCTATCGCCAGTTGCCGTTGTTGGACTTCATCCTCAAGGGCGGCCTGCCGGCGACCATCAAGGCCGGTTTGCGCCTGGTCGGGCTGGAAGCGGGCGACCCGCGGTTGCCGGTGTTTGCACTCGGCGAGACTGGCCGCAGTCAGTTGCAGGGTTTGTTGAACGCGTTGCGCTGATCGTCGGGAACACACAAAACCACTGCGGGAGCGAGCCGTCAGGCTCGCTCCCGCAGTGGGTATGCGGTGTGTTTAGAACACCGGCAAGGTCTTGTCCTTGATCACCGTGGTCGGACCGTTGGCCTTGACGCTGGCGATGCCTTTTTCCCTCGCGGCATCGGATGAATAAGACTCGCTGCTGCCAATGATCTCGTGGTTACCGGCCTTCAGATTGAAGTAAGGATGGCCGTCCTTGGTGTTTTTTTTCTCGTAGCGTTCGTCCAGCGGGCTATTGGCCTGAACCGAGGCGATTCCGCTATCGACCGCACCGCGCGTGGTGTACAGCTCACTGACCAGAATGGTTTCGGCGTTGGCCGCTTTCAACACAAACTTGAACTGACCATTGCTGGTTTTGCTCACTTCGTACCATCCAGACATGCTTGTTCTCCTTGGCGATTGAGAGGTTTCGCGCTTCAGAGTAAAGACCAAGCCAGGTTTTCTGTCGCCGGTAAGGTCCAAACAAAACCGCCCTACTTCACCACCGTCCGCACCACCGACAACTCAGGTGCCTGCACCCGGCGCTGGCTCAAATAGCGCATGCAACTGACCCGCAAGAACGAGGCGAAATTCACCACCTCGCCGCGGTAGTCCATCACCTCTTCATACAATTTGGCGATCAACTGATTGGTGGTCATGCCGTCGACCTCGGCGATTTCACTGAGGATGTCCCAGAACTGATTCTCCAGCCGCAGGGTGGTCACCACCCCGCAGATGCGCAGCGAGCGGGAGCGCGATTCGTAGAGAATCGGATCGGCCTTGACGTAGAGCTCGCACATGAACAGGTCCCTCGTTACAGCGTGATTTTGGTGCCCAGCAACCCGAGGAAACCGGCCAGCCAGCTCGGGTGCGCCGGCCAGGCCGGGGCTGTGGCCAGATTGCCTTGAACGTGGCCTTCCGTCACCGGGATATCGATGTACGTGCCGCCAGCCAGGCGCACTTCCGGGGCACAGGCCGGGTAGGCGCTGCACTCGCGACCTTCAAGAATACCGGCGGCGGCCAGCAATTGCGCGCCGTGACACACGGCGGCGATCGGTTTGCCAGCCTTGTCGAACGCTTGCACCAACGCCAGGACTTTTTCGTTCAGGCGCAGGTACTCCGGCGCACGACCGCCCGGGATCAGCAGCGCGTCGTAGTCCGCCGCATCGACCTTGGCAAAATCGAAGTTCAGGGCAAACAGATGACCGGGTTTTTCGCTGTAGGTCTGGTCGCCTTCAAAGTCATGGATCGCCGTGCGCACGGTCTGGCCGGCGGTTTTATCCGGGCAAACAGCATGCACCGTGTGGCCGACCATCAGCAGCGCCTGGAAGGGCACCATCACTTCGTAGTCTTCGACGTAATCGCCAACCAGCATCAGGATTTTTTTAGCAGCCATGGGGAGGACTCCTCTGGAAAATGCGTGGGCCTGCAGGAGTATTCAAGGTAGTCCTTATCCGGCGGGTCGGGTAATAACCGACTACTACGGACGATATGAACTGGATTGGCTTTTTGTGGCGAGGGAGCTTGCTCCCGCTGGGGCGCGAAGCGGCCCTACCGGCTTCGTCAATCAATCGATGGTCTCTGGTTTTGCGACTGCTGCGCAGCCGAACGGGACGGTGCGGCGATCCGACAAGCTCCCTCGCCACAGGGACCGCGCTTAACTGTACGGATAACTCTGCACCCAGCTGTAACAGCGGAAAGCCTCAGGTTTATGGCTAGATAAAGAAACTTCCCGCCACCCTGAATTCTGGTCATCCATCATGTCCTCGCGCGAAAACACCGGCATGGCCCTCGGCCTGCTCGGCGTCGTTATCTTCAGCCTGACCCTGCCCTTCACACGAATCGTCGTGCAAGAACTCCATCCGCTGCTCAACGGCCTTGGCCGGGCGCTGTTCGCGGCAATTCCGGCTGCGCTGTTATTGCTGTGGCGCCGGGAAAAATGGCCCACCTGGAAACAGGTCAAAGGCCTGACACTGGTGATCGCCGGGGTCATCCTCGGCTTCCCGGTGCTGTCGGCCTGGGCCATGCAGACGTTACCCGCCTCCCACGGCGCACTGGTCAACGGCTTGCAACCGCTGTGCGTGGCGCTATATGCCGCGTGGCTGTCCCATGAGCGTCCATCGAAAGCCTTCTGGGCCTGCGCCGCGCTGGGCAGTGCTCTGGTGCTCGGTTATGCGCTGATCAGCGGAGCCGGCAGTATTCAGGCCGGTGACTTGCTGATGCTCGGGGCGATTGCCGTGGGTGGGTTGGGCTATGCCGAAGGCGGCCGGTTGGCCAGGGAGATGGGCGGCTGGCAGGTGATCTGCTGGGCGCTGGTATTGTCGACGCCGCTGCTGATCGGGCCGGTGCTGTACCTGGGTTTGCAACATCAGGGCGAGATTTCGGCCAGGACCTGGTGGGCCTTCGGTTATGTCTCGCTGTTTTCGCAGTTCATCGGCTTCTTTGCCTGGTACGCCGGGCTGGCCATGGGCGGCATCGCCCGGGTCAGTCAGATCCAGTTGCTGCAGATATTCTTCACCATCGCGTTCTCGGCGTTGTTCTTCGGTGAGCACGTCGAGCCGATTACCTGGCTGTTTGCGGCCGGGGTGATCGTGACGGTGATGCTCGGGCGCAAGACCGCAGTGCGCCCGGCGCAACCGGGCACGTTACCGGCGGGAGTTCAGCTCAAGCCTTAGCGACCAGGAACCCGTCAGCCCGCAGCAGGGTTTCCAGGCAATGTTCGCTGATGTGGTAGAAATCCTTCAGCTCCTGAATCTTCACCAACAGCTGAGCCGGGTCCACCGGCTCGGCGCGTTTGACCGCCAGAATCATCTTGTTCTTGTTGGTGTGGTCCAGTGAGATGAACTCGAACACCTTGGTCTCGTAGCCGCAGGCTTCCAGAAACAACGCACGTAAACTGTCGGTGACCATTTCCGCCTGCTGGCCCAGGTGCAGGCCGTATTGCAGCATCGGCTTGAGCAATGCCGGGCTCTGGATCTGCAGGCGTATCTGCTTGTGGCAGCACGGCGAGCACATGATGATCGCAGCGCCGGAACGGATGCCGGTGTGAATCGCATAGTCGGTGGCGATGTCGCAGGCATGCAACGCGATCATCACGTCCAGCTCGCTCGGCGCCACGCTGCGCACGTCACCGCATTTGAACACCAGCCCCGGATGTTCCAGCTTCGCCGCCGCGCTGTTGCACAGCTTGACCATGTCTTCACGCAGCTCGACACCGGTCACCTCGCCCTCGGCTTTCAGGGTGTTGCGCAGGTAGTCATGGATCGCGAACGTCAGGTAACCCTTGCCCGAGCCGAAATCCGCCACCCGCACCGGTTTGTCCAGCGCCAGCGGCGAGGAGGTCAGCGCATGGCTGAAGACTTCGATGAACTTGTTGATCTGCTTCCACTTGCGCGACATCGCCGGGATCAGTTCATGCTGGGCGTTGGTCACGCCGAGGTCTTTGAGGAACGGCCGGTTCAGGTCGAGGAAGCGGTTCTTCTCGCGGTTGTGCTCGGCGGACGGCACTTCACGCAATTGCTGAGGTTTGCTCTTGAACAGCGAAGATTTGCCCTTTTTGCTGTATTCGAGCTGGGCTTCGTCGGTCAATGACAGTAAATGCGCATTTTTGAACGATGCCGGCAACAGCGCGGCAATGGTCGCCACACCTTCGGCAATCGGCAGGTTCTTGGTGATGTCGCGGGTCTTGTAGCGGTAGACGAAGGACAGGCACGGCTGATCCTTGACCGTCAGCTGCTTGATGATCAACCGCTGCAAGTCCGCTTCGCCACCAACGTACTTGGCCAGCACCAGTTTGATGAAGGCATTGGCGTCCAGGCTGGTTTGCAGCAGGTCGATGAACTGGGCGTGGTGATCCGGCGCGAGGCTGGCGGGAGTGGCGGTGACAGACATGGAAAAAACGGCCTCGGGCGGTGCGAATCGGGGAATGGCGGGTATTTTAGGGGGGATGGCCGTTCGGGACACGCAGTTATTTACCAAACGGTGCGATCCGTAGCAGCTGGCGCAGCCTGCGTTCGGCTGCGCAGCAGTCGTAAAATCAAAATACGCGGTGTATCAGATAGACCGTATTCAGGCGAATTAGCGACTGCTTCGTCCGAACGCGGTCCGAGCCGAACGCAGGCTGCGCCAGCTGCTACAAGAACGCGTCATTGCCGGGATCTGGTTTTTAGCTCAACACCACCAACCGATTCGGCAATTCATTGCGCACCTGGGTCACCGGCACGTGCACCTTGAGCAACTCGCCGCACGCCTCGATGCACGTCACAAACCCCTGCAACGTCTGCCCCTGCTTCACCTGCTGGGTAAACGTCGCGACAATCGCGTCCCAATTCTTGTTGTCCAGCCGTTTGGAAATCCCTTCATCCACCAGAATTTCCACGTAACGCTCGGCCTCGGAGACAAAAATCAGCATGCCGGTGCCGCCCACGGTGTGGTGCAGGTTCTGCTCCAGGAACTGCCGACGCGCCAGGTTCGACGCACGCCAGTGACGGACCGAGCGCGGGATCAGGCGCGTGGTGACTTTCGGAATCCGGAACACCAGGCACAACACGATGAAGCTGACCCATTGCACCAGCAACAGACTGTGCATGGTCAGCCAACCGGTCAGGTAATGCACGATACCCGGCACCACCAGCGCCAACAGGCTGGCCCAGAGCAGCGGGATATACGCATAGTCGTCGGCGCGGGCCGCGAGCACTGTCACCAGTTCGGCGTCGGTGTCGCGCTCGACCCGGGCAATCGCCTCGGCGACTTTGCGTTGTTCGTGTTCAGTCAGTAATGCCATGTTTATGAATGCCTGCTCGCTATTGTTGTTGTGTTTCCCGCCGTGTCATCACCAGCCGCCCGACGAACCACCGCCGCCGAAACTGCCCCCGCCGCCACTGAAGCCCCCGCCACCGCCGCCAAAACCTCCGCCACCGAAACCACCCCGGCCTCTACCCCCTCCACTTGGCAGAATACCGAACATCTGGCCGACGAAGATCGTCAGGATAAACAGCAGCACCAGGAACACGAATACCCCCGGATGCCGCGCAACGAAATCGCTTTCCTGATTGCCACGCGGCTCATACACCGTCGACGGCTCGTTCAGCGGATTGCCCCCCAGCACCACCAGCATCGCCGAAACGCCATCGCTGATGCCCTTGCTGAAATTGCCGGCCTTGAACGCCGGCGTGATCACCTGATTGATGATCACCGAACTCTGCGCATCGGTCAGGCGATCTTCCAGGCCATAACCGACTTCGATCCGCAATTTTCGCTCGGCACGCGCGACAATCAGCAGCGCGCCGTTGTTCTTGTCCTTCTGGCCAATGCCCCAGTAGCGTCCCAGCTGATAACCGAAATCCGCGATGTCGGCGCCCTGCAGGTCCGGCAACGTGACCACCACCAACTGCTCGCCGGTGGACTTCTCGTGGGCATTAAGCTGCTGAACCAGCTGCTCGCGCACCGCTGGCTCGATCATTTGGGCGTTGTCCACCACCCGTCCGGTCAGTTCCGGAAACTTCAACCCGGCCTGGGCCGTCAGGGCAAAGACCCAGAACAACAGCATCAGGCCCACTTTCATCACGCGCATTGGCAACCTCTTCCTTGGTGGCACTTCAAACCCGGTCCGGCGCCTACTGGAACTTCACTTCAGGCGCTTTTTCGGCACCGGGGCTGGTGGCCTCGAAAGTTTCGCGGATCGGCAAGTCGCTGTACAACACGGTGTGCCACAAGCGACCGGGGAAGGTGCGAAGCTCGGTGTTGTATTTCTGCACCGCGAGGATGAAGTCGCGACGCGCCACGGCGATGCGGTTCTCGGTGCCTTCAAGTTGCGATTGCAGCGCCAGGAAGTTCTGGTTGGCCTTGAGGTCAGGATAACGCTCGGACACCACCATCAACCGACTCAGCGCGCCGGTCAGCTGATCCTGCGCCTGCTGGAACTGTTTGAGTTTTTCCGGATTGTCCAGCGTGCTCGCATCCACCTGGATCGACGTCGCCTTGGCCCGGGCTTCGACCACTGCGGTCAGGGTTTCTTCCTCATGCCGGGCATAACCCTTGACGGTTTCCACCAGATTGGGGATCAAGTCGGCGCGGCGCTGGTACTGGTTCTGCACCTGGCCCCACGCGGCCTTGGCCTGTTCGTCGAGGGTCGGGATCGTGTTGATGCCGCAACCGGCCAGCAGAGCGGTCAGCAACATCAAGGCTGCAACCTGCAGGCTCGACCGATAGGGGTGTCGTACATTCATCTGGTTGATGCTCCCTTGCACATTGCGTTGATAAAACAACCGGCGAACTTTGACCCCGGCTCTTGGGGCATAATCTGCGCCGCTACTGGATTGCATCGAGCCAATGGGCTAAAAGATGCCCAGCGAAAAAGCAGTAAGAAGTGTGCTGCATTTTTCTGAGCAATACCCAAACAACAATAGTCGCTCCCCAAATTTTGGCTGACCGGCGCGTATTCACTGCCGCTTGGGCCTTTTGAGAAGAACATTCATGAAGAAGCTGTGTTTGCTGGGCCTGTTCGTCAGCCTGGCCAGTCATACCGTATTGGCCGCCACGACGCCCGCACCGATAGAGAACAAGGACGCCTTCATCAGCCATCTGATGAAACAAATGACCCTCGATGAAAAAATCGGCCAGTTGCGCCTGATCAGCATCGGCCCGGAAATGCCTCGGGAGCTGATCCGCAAGGAAATCGCGGCCGGTAATATCGGTGGCACCTTCAACTCGATCACCCGCGCCGAAAACCGTCCGATGCAGGACGCGGCCATGCGCAGCCGGTTGAAGATCCCGATGTTCTTCGCCTATGACGTGATCCACGGCCACCGCACGATTTTCCCGATTCCCCTGGCCCTGGCCTCGAGCTGGGACATGGACGCCATTGGCCGGTCCGGGCGCATCGCCGCCCAGGAAGCCGCGGCTGACAGCCTCGACATCACTTTCGCGCCGATGGTCGACATCTCCCGCGACCCACGCTGGGGCCGCACCTCCGAAGGCTTCGGCGAAGACACCTACCTGGTTTCGCGAATTGCCGGTGTGATGGTCAAGGCCTTGCAGGGCAGCGGTGCGAACGCAGCTGACAGCATCATGGCCAGCGTCAAGCATTTTGCCTTGTACGGCGCGGTCGAGGGCGGTCGCGACTACAACGTCGTCGACATGAGCCCGGTCAAGATGTACCAGGATTACCTGCCGCCCTACCGCGCCGCCATCGACGCCGGTGCCGGCGGGGTGATGGTTGCGCTGAACTCGATCAACGGCGTACCGGCCACCGCCAACACCTGGCTGATGAACGACCTGCTGCGCAAGGAATGGGGCTTCAAGGGCCTGGCAGTCAGCGACCACGGGGCGATTTTCGAGCTGATCAAACACGGCGTCGCCCGCGACGGTCGTGAAGCGGCGAAGCTGGCGATCAAGGCCGGCATCGACATGAGCATGAACGACACGCTCTACGGCAAAGAGCTGCCGGGACTGCTCAAATCCGGCGAGATCGAACAGAAAGACATCGACAACGCCGTGCGCGAAGTGCTCGCCGCCAAGTACGACATGGGTCTGTTCAAAGACCCGTACCTGCGCATCGGCAAGGCCGAGGATGACCCGGCCGACACCTACGCCGAAAGCCGCCTGCACCGCGCCGAGGCCCGTGATGTCGCGCGCCGCAGCCTGGTGTTGCTGAAGAACCAGGGCGATACCCTGCCCCTGAAGAAAACCGCGAAAATCGCCCTGGTCGGCCCTTTGGCAAAAGCACCGATCGACATGATGGGCAGTTGGGCTGCCGCCGGTAAACCTGCGCAATCGGTCACCCTGTTCGACGGCATGACAAATGCCCTCGGCGCGCAGTCGACGCTGATCTACGCCCGTGGCGCGAACATCACCGACGACAAGAAAATCCTCGATTACCTGAACTTCCTCAACTTCGATGCCCCGGAAGTAGTGGACGATCCGCGCCCGGCCAACGTGTTGATCGACGAAGCGGTAAAAGCCGCCAAGGATGCTGATGTGGTAGTGGCTGCGGTTGGCGAATCCCGTGGCATGTCCCACGAATCGTCGAGCCGCACCGACCTGAACATCCCGGGCAACCAGCGCGAGCTGATCAGGGCGTTGAAAGCCACCGGCAAACCACTGGTGCTGGTGTTGATGAATGGCCGTCCGCTGTCGATTCTCGAAGAGAAAGAGCAGGCTGACGCGATTCTGGAAACCTGGTTCAGCGGCACCGAAGGCGGTAACGCTATCGCTGACGTGCTGTTCGGCGACTACAACCCGTCGGGCAAGCTGCCGATCACCGTTCCGCGCTCGGTGGGTCAGATTCCGACCTACTACAACCACCTGAGCATTGGCCGGCCGTTCACTCCCGGCAAACCGGGCAACTACACCTCGCAGTATTTCGAAGACACCACCGGGCCACTGTTCCCGTTCGGCTTCGGCCTGAGCTACACCCAGTTCAGCCTGACCGACATGGCATTGTCGTCGACCACGCTGAACAAGACCGGCAAGCTCGACGCCAGCGTCGTGGTGAAGAACACCGGCAAGCGTGACGGCGAAACCGTGGTGCAGTTGTACATCCAGGACGTGACCGGCTCGATGATCCGCCCGGTCAAGGAACTGAAGAACTTCCAGAAAGTGCTGCTCAAGGCCGGCGAACAGAAAGTCGTGCACTTCACCATCACCGAGGATGACCTGAAGTTCTACAACGCCCAGCTCAAGTACGCTGCGGAACCGGGCAAGTTCAACGTGGAGATCGGCCTGGACTCACAGGACGTGACGCAGCAGAGCTTTGAGTTGCTGTAACCCCGCTTAATTGATCATTCCCACGCTCTGCGTGGGAATGATCTGGATCTAAAAAACCTACCCCCGCCGATCCAGCAGATTCACCACCACCCGATCCACCCATCCCCAAACCCTCTGCTTGACCCGCCGCCACAACGGTCGGCGCTTCCACGCCTCAAGACTGACTTCCTGGCTCAAGGCAAAGTCATTCTCGAAACTCGCCGCCACCGCTCGGGTCAGCCCTGGGTCCAGGGCTTCGAGGTTGGCCTCCAGATTGAAGCGCAGATTCCAGTGATCGAAATTACATGAGCCGATACTCACCCAATCGTCGATCAACACCATTTTCAGGTGCAGGAAACACGGCTGGTATTCGAAGATCTTCACCCCGGCCCTGAGCAGTCGCGGGTAGTAGCGATGCCCGGCGTAGCGCACCGACGGGTGATCGGTACGCGGCCCGGTCAGCAGCAGACGCACATCGACGCCACGATTCGCCGCCCGGCGCAGCGAGCGGCGGACTTTCCAGGTTGGCAGGAAATAGGGCGTGGCCAGCCAGATTCGCTGCTTGCCGCTGTTCAGCGCGCGAATCAGCGATTGCAGAATGTCCCGGTGCTGGCGGGCGTCGGCATAAGCGACCCGGCCCATGCCCTCGCCCATCACCGGCACTCGCGGCAGGCGCGGTAGACCGAAGTGTGAAACGGGTTTCCAGGCACGCCGATAGCGGTTGGCGATCCATTGGCGGTCGAACAGCAATTGCCAGTCGATGACCAGGGGACCGGTGATTTCCACCATCACTTCGTGCCATTCGCAGGTGTCTTCGCCCGGTGACCAGAACTCATCGGTGACCCCGGTGCCACCGACGACCGCCAGGGATTGATCCACCAGCAGCAACTTGCGGTGATCGCGATAGAAGTTGCCCACCCAGCGTCGCCAGCTCAGCCGATTGTAAAAACGCAACTCGACCCCGGCGGCCATCAGGCGCTGACGCAAAGTCAGTGTGAAGGCCAGGCTGCCATAGTCATCGAACAGACAGCGTACCCGCACGCCACGCTCGGCCGCCTGGACCAGCGCCTGAACCATCGCCTCGGCGCAGGCCCCTGCCTCCACCAGGTACAGCTCCAGCTCGACTTGTTCTTCGGCGCGGGCAATCGCCACCAGCATGCGCGGGAAAAACTGCGGGCCGTCGATCAGCAGTTCGAAGCGATTGCCTTCGCGCCATGGAAAAATTGCACCACGCATTTCAGCGCGCCGTGAAAATCAGCACCGCACCCACCGGTACCGACAGACTGATGGCCGACAAACCGGCGAGCTTGCGCAAGCTTTCCAGGCCTGGGGCCAGGTCGAAATCTTCGGCGCTGATCACCAAAGGCTCGAGGGTCACTACTTGAAAGCGCCGGTCATCGAGACGGGTCGCCAGCAGTTCGGCGTTATATTGGTGTTGCTTGCCATGCAGGTTGACGGTCACCGGCAAGCGCAGTTCCAGTTGCGCACCGGGCGCCAGGTCGTTGATTGGCCGCAAATCGATTTGCGTGGTAATCAGCGCCTCGGGAAACGTCTGGATCTGGAACAGTTCCTTGCGCATGCGTTCGTCACGCAGCGGAATGCCGCTATTAACCGACTCCAGCTCGACTTCCACCTCGGCCAGCCCCTTGGGGTCGACCTTGCCATGCAGCACCAGAAAGCGCTGCACTTCGGAGATGTTGGCGTTTTTGGTGCTGACAAACGACAGCCGCGAGGACTCGCCGTCCAGATACCAATTGGCCTGGGCCGACACGGTGACACCGGCCAGCAGCAGGGAAGCGAGGGTTTTGTAGATGAACCGCTTGAACATAGAAACTCGGGGGCAGATAAACCTGAGCGAACCTTAACTGGCTTGAGGCAGGTTGCAAACTTTCTGTGACTTCGCCCCAATCTTTGTGGCGAGGGAGCTTGCTCCCGCTGGAGTGCGAAGCGCTCCCGAAATCAGACAATGAGTTCCTCCAATCAGATCTCCGCCGCTGGCATTACGACTGCTTCGCAGCCGAGCGGGAGCAAGCTCCCTCGCCACAACGAGTACGACCACGTCAGGGTTGCAGGCGGCAGCCCTGGCGCTCGCCGCTCCACTGTGCGCTGTTGCTGCGCCCCAATCCGCCGACCGTCACCCGCTTGCTCGCGGCATCATCGACGAAACCGCTGGTGGGTAAATACTGCTTCACATAACCCTGGCAATACGCCGCCGGATTGTTCATCACATACCGGCACGAGCAGTATTCCTTGGCGGTGTAAGCGCTGATGATGTCGGGAAAAGCCCACAGCGCCACGCGTTCCTGCCAGCCCCAGCCGAGCAAAGCGGTCAGCAGCACCAGCAACAATGTGCTGAACGGCCGACGGCGAATGAAACTGCGACGGCTCATGGCTGCACCTTCATGGCAAACGCCTGGAGCGCGAGTTTGAGCAGTTCGTTATGCCGGTAACTTCCATCGCGATCATCGCCGTAGCGGACGATCACCAGTTTTTCGCTGGGAATCACGTACATCGCCTGGCCCCAATGGCCCAGCGCGGCGAAGGTGTCGACGGGCGCATCGGGCCAGGGTTGTGCCGCACCATCCACCGCTCGATTGAGCCACCAATGCCCGCCGGGCACCGCTTCATCCTGGTTGGCTCGGTAGCGGGCGAACGGCTCACGGCTGAAGTCGACCCACGCCTTGGGCAGCAGCTGCCGCTCGCGCCAGCGACCGTCGCGCGCCATCAACAGGCCGACCCGTGCCAGGTCCCGGGCGGTGAGGTAGGCATAGGACGAAGCGACAAATGTCCCCGTGGCATCCGCTTCCCAAACCGCGCCGCGAATGCCCAAGGGTTCGAACAATGCGGTCCACGGATAATCCGGATATCGGGCCGGGCCAACAATGGCTTTCAACGCGACGGAAAGCAGATTGCTGTCGCCGCTGGAGTAGCGGAAGGCCTGACCGGGCCTGGCGTACGCGTCATGGTCGGCGGTAAACGCAGCCATGTCGCGATGACCTCGGGTGTAGAGCATCGCTACCACCGAGGACTTCAACGGTGCGTACTCATAGTCTTCCTGCCAATCCAGGCCCGAGGCCCAATGCAGCAAGTCGGCCATGGTCATGGCGGGGTGTTTTTCCAGCGCTGGATAGAACTGCACCGCCGGGTCCTGCAATTTGAACAGACCTTCGCCATAGGCCACGCCGAGCACCGTGGCCATCAGGCTTTTGCTGATCGACCAGGTCAGGTGCGGGGTGTCGGCACGGGTCGGGTCGGCGTAGCGCTCGTAGACGAGTTGGCCGTCATGGATCACCAACAAGGCATCGGTGCGGATGCCCTCGCGGGTGGTGTCGTTGCGGAGTGGGAAAGCGTAGTTTTCCAGGGCTTGAACGGCCGGACCGGTGACTGTCGGGCCGGGCAACCATTGCTCGGCCGGCCAGTTTTCGGCCTGGGCCGTGAAGCTGAACAGCAGGATGGAAATCAGCGACAAGCCTTTGAACATGGAGGACGCTCGGAGGATGAACCTGCTGAGCCTAGTCGAGGTTGATGACAGTTTTGGGAGGCCCGTCACCCTAACGAAGATCCCGCCAACGCCTTGGCCAACCGCTTGCCCCGAGCCCCTGCTGCCAGATCCATTACGGCCTGATCGCGCTGCCACACCGCCGCCCATTGCGGCGGGCCATCGGTCATGGCCTGATTCACTTCAGCCTTGAGCCCGTCGAACTGTGCGAACAAACCGCCCAGCAACACATGCCCGGCCGGATTGTTCGGCGCCTGGCGGCTGACTTCCGCGCACCCGGCCAGCAGCGCCAGCAAACGCAGTTGCAAGGTGTGCGGCCAGTCGTTGTCCTGGCCAATGCCGAACAGCCACGCGGTCATCGCACTCAGCACATAAATGTCTTCCAGGGTGCGGAACGGTTTGACGTAAGCATCCCAGCCGTCCCCCGCCAACAATTCGCACAGCGCGTTATCGAGAAACAGCCGACCGTGGCTGATCTCGGGCATCAACGGCAACGGCGCGAGTTTCTCCAGACGCACGCCCGGTTCGCCGGGGTAAACCACCGCCAGACTCAGGCGCGGGTCGCTGCCTGGCTCTTCGCTGCGAGCGGCGACCAGCAGCCAGTCGGCGGCATCGCCGGCGGTGACGAAATCCTTGCGTCCGCTCAGACGCAGATCCCGCAGCCGGGTCTGCATGTCCGCCACCCGCAAGCTGCGTTGCTCGGTCGCGCACAACGCACCGAGGCTCAGCGGCGCGCTCGGCCAGAGCATCCGCAGCGCCGCTTGATACCCCACCAGAAACGCCAACCCCGGAGTCGCCATCAGCCGTCCGCCGTTCACCGCCAATTCAAACGGGGTGACCGTGCCCAAGCGGTGCAACAAGGTCGCGAAGCCTTCGCCAAGGTCGGGGTCGGCGGGCAGGCGATCGCTGCGGTTCAACAGGGTTTGCCAGGGCATAAGAGGCTCCTTGTGGGCTGTCATATAAGCATCACCAAAGCTTCATGGCGATGACACCGGGGCTACATAGCCTGACTTTGCACAACACGGCTGCATAAAGAAAGTCGATCGGCTGCAACCCAAGACGGGTGGCCAGCCCGTACGGAGATTCGCAATGACTCAGATCGCCCGCATCAGCGACACCGGCAATGAACGCCGCCTGCAAGCCGAACGCCTGGTGGGCGCCGAGGCGCTGCAGGAAGCCCAGGCCTTGCGCTTCAACGTGTTCAGTGGCGAATTCAACGCCAGGCTGAAAGGCGCGGAGCTGGGTCTGGACATGGATGACTATGATGTTCACTGCGCCCACATCGGCGTACGTGACTTGAATACCGGGCGTCTGGTGGCAACCACTCGTTTGCTCGACCACACCGCCGCCAGCAGCCTGGGCAAGTTCTACAGCGAAGAAGAATTCAGCCTACATGGCCTGGTCCATCTCAAAGGCCCGATCCTGGAAATCGGTCGCACCTGCGTCGACCCGGCCTACCGCAACGGCGGCACCATCGCCGTGCTCTGGGGTGAACTGGCCGAAGTGCTGAACCAGGGCGGCTACAGCTATCTGATGGGTTGCGCGAGCATTCCGATGCAGGACGGCGGCATCCAGGCCCACGCGATCATGCAACGCCTGCGCGAACGTTACCTGTGCACCGAACACCTGCGGGCCGAGCCGAAGAAGCCATTGCCGACGCTGGACATTCCATCGAACGTCATCGCCGAAATGCCGCCGCTGCTCAAGGCCTACATGCGCCTGGGCGCAAAGATCTGCGGCGAGCCGTGCTGGGACGAAGACTTCCAGGTGGCCGACGTGTTCATCCTGCTCAAGCGCGACGAGCTCTGCCCGCGTTACGCCAAGCACTTCAAGGCGGCTGTGTAATGAGCCGCTTGCGGGTGTACGCGCGAATTGCGCGAGTGCTGATGGTGGTGGCGCTGGGCTTGACCATGGCCAGTGTGTTCGGCGCGTTCGAACGACTGGGGATTGCCCATTCGATGGTCCGTCGCCAGCGCTGGTCGCGGTTTTTCATGGCGCGGCTGAGCAATGCCCTGCCCTTTCATGTCACCGTCCATGGTCAATTGCCGAAGGCGCCGATGCTCTGGGTCAGCAACCATGTGTCCTGGACCGACATTCCGCTGCTGGGCATGCTCACGCCGCTGTCGTTCCTGTCCAAGGCTGAAGTGCGCACCTGGCCGGTGGCGGGCTGGTTGGCGGCCAAGGCTGGCAGCCTGTTCATTCGCCGTGGTTCAGGCGACAGTCAGTTGATCCGCAAACAGATGACTCGCCATCTGGAACAGGAACACCCGCTGCTGATGTTCCCGGAAGGCACCACCACCGATGGGCGTTCGCTGCGCACGTTTCATGGTCGTTTGCTGTCAGCGGCGATCGATTCCGAAGTGGCGCTGCAACCGGTGGCGATTCGTTATCTGCGCAACGGCGAGCTGGATACCCTGGCACCGTTCATTGGCGATGATGATTTGCTGTCGCACCTGATGCGCTTGTTCGCCAATGATCGGGGTGAGGTGGAGATTCATCTGCTCAAGCCGATCGAGTGCCAGGACCGGGAACGCGCGGCGCTGGCGTTCGAGGCGCAGCAGGCGGTGCAGAAGGCGTTGTTTGGGGCGATTCCGGAACCCCGGCAAGTCCCGATTCGCCCCGCCATCGCCGCTTAAACACACTTTTCTGTGGGAGCGGGCTTGCTCTCTCCCACAGTGGTTTTATGTCGCCGGCTGACTCTGCACAAAATCCTGAAGCTGCGGATAAAACAACCGAAAATCCTCGCTCAACGGTTCATACAACCGCCGCAACTCTTGCATTGCCGCGGCCAGCTCCTCGGGTCGCGTCAGTCTGCGTGAAATCCCCCGCAGCACCTGCTCAAGCACTTCGAACTCCTGATAAGCCCCCAACCAGTCATTGGCCACCATGTGCGGCGCAATCTTCGCCAGGCGCTCCGGCAACTGTGGCTCGGCCAACAGCACCCGGTAAACGTCGGAGGTGAACTGCGCCAGCGGCTGTTCCGCGTAATGCGTCCAGTCCCGGGCCAGGCAATGGTCGAAAAACACATCGAGCACGATCCCCGCATAACGTCGACGCGTCATGGAAAACCGTGACAACGAGACATCCACCAACGGATGACGGTCGGTGAAGACATCGATGCTGCGGTGCAGCTGGATGGCCGCCTCGATCTCCGGATCGAACTGCCCTTGCAGCTGCCCTTTGACGAAGTCGCCATACAGACTGCCGAGCATTTGACCGGGGCGTTGGCCACCGAGGTGCAGATGTGCGAGATAGTTCATGGGCGCAGCTTAGCACTGCCTCACCAATATCGTTATAACCCGATATACCGATTTACGCAGTCATCAGACCGAAATCATATTGGTATATCGCGAAATACCGATTTAAAGTTCGCCCCATCGCGATATAACGTTTTACTCATCACGAGCCCCAAGCCATGAACCTCGACCTCGACGAAATAATAAAAGCCCTGGCACACCCGGTACGGCGAGAAATCCTGCACTGGCTCAAAGACCCGGCCGTCGAATTTCCCGACCAGACCCACAGCAACGAGCACGGCGTCTGCGCCGGGCAGATCGATCAACGTTGCGGTTTGTCGCAGTCCACGGTGTCCGCACACCTGGCGACCCTGCAACGCGCCGGCCTGATCAGCAGCCGCAAAGTCGGCCAGTGGCATTTTTTCAAACGCAACGAGGAAACCATCCAGGAGTTCCTTCGCACCTTCAGCAAAGAGCTCTGACCCTTTGGCCGATAAGGAATCAATCATGCCCCTCTCGCTACTCATTCTGGCCTTGAGCGCCTTCGCCATCGGCACCACCGAGTTCGTCATCATGGGCTTGCTGCCCGATGTGGCGGCGGACCTCGGCGTGTCGATCCCCGGCGCCGGCTGGCTCGTGACCGGTTACGCCCTGGGCGTGGCCATCGGCGCGCCGTTCATGGCACTGGCCACCGCCAGGCTGCCGCGCAAGGCCGCGCTGGTAGCGTTGATGGGGATTTTCATCATCGGCAACCTGCTCTGCGCCCTGGCCAGTGACTACAACGTCCTGATGTTTGCCCGTGTGGTCACCGCCTTGTGCCATGGCGCGTTCTTCGGCATCGGTTCGGTGGTGGCGGCAGGCCTGGTGCCGGCCAACAAACGTGCGTCGGCCGTGGCCCTGATGTTCACCGGCCTGACACTGGCCAACGTCCTCGGCGTACCGCTGGGCACCGCGCTCGGCCAGGAAGCTGGCTGGCGTTCGACCTTCTGGGCAGTGACCGTGATCGGTGTGATTGCGCTGATCGGCCTGATCCGCTTCCTGCCGGCCAAGCGTGATGAAGAGAAACTCGACATGCGCGCCGAACTGCGCGCCCTCAAGGGGGCCGGTATCTGGTTATCCCTGAGCATGACCGCCTTGTTCGCCGCGTCGGTCTTCACCTTGTTCACCTATGTCGCGCCGCTGTTGGGCGAAGTCACTGGTGTTTCCCCGCGTGGCGTGACCTGGACCCTGGTGCTCATCGGCCTGGGCCTGACAGTCGGCAACATCATCGGCGGCAAGCTGGCTGACAAAGGCATGGCGGCGACGCTGATCGGCGTGTTCATCACCATGGCGGTGGTCTCCACCGTGCTGACCTGGACCAGCGAGGCCCTGATCCCGACCGAAATCACCCTGTTCCTCTGGGCCACCGCGTGCTTTGCCGCCGTGCCGGCACTGCAAGTCAACGTGGTGACCTTCGGCAAGGCTGCACCGAACCTGGTGTCGACCCTGAACATCGGCGCCTTCAACGTCGGCAACGCACTCGGTGCCTGGGTCGGCGGCAGCGTCATCGCCCACGGCTTCGGCCTGACCCGCGTGCCACTCGCGGCAGCCGCACTGGCGGTGCTCGCCCTGCTGGTGACCCTGATTACTTTCCGTCAGAGCGGCGATGCCGAGCTGGCCCCCGCTACCCATTAATCGCTAAAAGAGAGCTATTAAATGACGACAATTTTCGATCCGATCAAACTGGGCGACCTCGAGTTGGCCAACCGCATCATCATGGCACCGTTGACCCGCTGCCGCGCCGACGAAGGCCGTGTGCCGAACGCGCTGATGGCCGAGTATTACGTGCAGCGCGCCTCTGCCGGCCTGATCCTCAGCGAGGCCACGTCGGTCACGCCGATGGGCGTCGGTTACCCGGACACTCCCGGCATCTGGTCCAACGACCAGGTGCGCGGCTGGAGCAACGTGACCAAAGCGATTCACGGCGCGGGCGGCAAAATCTTCCTGCAACTGTGGCACGTGGGTCGGGTTTCCCACCCTTCGTACCTGAACGGCGAAGCACCGGTCGCACCGAGTGCCATCCAGCCTAAAGGCCATGTCAGCCTGGTTCGTCCATTGGCCGACTACCCAACTCCGCGCGCCCTGGAAACCGCTGAAATCGCCGACATCGTCGACGCTTACCGCGTGGGGGCCGAGAATGCCAAGGCCGCCGGTTTCGACGGCGTGGAAATCCACGGTGCCAACGGTTACCTGCTCGACCAGTTCCTGCAAAGCAGCACCAACCAGCGCACCGACAACTATGGTGGCTCCCTGGAAAACCGTGCGCGCCTGTTGCTGGAAGTGACTGACGCCGTGATCGAAGTCTGGGGCGCTGGCCGCGTCGGCATGCACCTGGCACCGCGCGCCGACTCCCATGACATGGGCGACGACAACCTGTCCGAGACCTTCACCTACGTCGCTCGCGAACTGGGAAAACGCGGCATCGCGTTCATCTGCTCGCGCGAAAAAGAAGGCGCCGACAGCCTCGGCCCGCAATTGAAAGAAGCCTTCGGCGGCCCGTACATCGCCAACGAACGCTTCACCAAGGACAGCGCCAACGAGTGGCTGGCCAGCGGCAAGGCCGACGCGGTGGCGTTTGGTGTGCCGTTCATCGCCAACCCGGACCTGCCAGCGCGCTTGAAGGCCGATGCACCGCTGAACGAGCCGCGTCCGGAACTGTTCTACGGCAAGGGCCCGGTCGGTTATATCGACTATCCGACGCTGTAAGCCTCGACCGTTGAAATGCAAAAGCCCCGACTCGAAAGAGCCGGGGCTTTTGCGTAAGGAAGATCAAAGGTCACTGAGGCAAATGCGATGCCTTTGGTCGGCTATTCGGCGCCCTTGTAGCCGGGGCGTTCACACTCATTCACATACTCGACACAAAATCCCTACAAAATACGTAGCTCGCTACCTATCAACCTGGCGAACGTACGTATATAAAAGCATCCCATTGCAAAAAGGCGCGCGAAGCAGGGACATTCCCCGCGTCATGCCTTGACAAAAACGGATCCAATTACGCATTTTGTTTCAATTGCGCAGGCTGGGACTCAAGCGCAGCATATCCAAACCTGTGTCGACCCAACGCTCGGCTTCGATGTGCAGTTGAAAACTGTCGGGAGCCAACAGCCACTGATACAGGATGCCATCGATGTAGGCATGCAAGCTGATGGCCGCGCGGGCAGCGTCGAGGTTTTCCGGTAACTGCCCGCGATTCACCGCATTACTCAGGGCCAGCGCGATTCGCACATTGCAATCGAGGCTGACCGTTCGGCGCTGCTGGCGCAGGTCGCACATTTCATCGGTGAATTCGCACTTATGAAACAGAATCTCGTTGATGCGTCGGGTTTTCGGGTCCAGTGCAACTTGATGAAACAAATGAATCAGCAGTTTGCGCATGCAGCCCAGCGGGTCGAGTTCGTCTTGGCTTTCACTGGCCTTGGCCATTTCATTCAGCGGCTCGTGCAGGGTATCGAGCATCGCCTGCAGCAGATCCGCCTTGTTACTGAAATGCCAGTAGATAGCCCCGCGAGTCACCCCGGCCAGGGTAGCGATATCCGCCAGCGTCGTGCGTGCCACGCCCCGCTCGAAAAAGGCTTTTTCTGCCGCTTCGAGTATCTGGCTTCGGGTTTCTTGAGCTTCCTCTTTGGTGCGACGGACCATGGCAGTAAAACCTCAATCAGGGTGCCTCAGCGATGTCTGAGCATCCGCTGAATAGAAGTGAGGCGAGCGCTTTCGGGCTTCGTCTCAGGCCTACAATTCAAATCTTTGGACGGCTTTTGTAACGGTGTGGGTACGCCGCCAAGGTATTTACAAACAAGCATGAATGTAAGTATATTCCTTAGCAAGCTACTTATCCACCCGGTAAAATTTTTTAACCTTCCACCTTTCTTGTGCGCAACTTGCGCGCCTGACCCGAGGATCTTCATGCAATTCAAGCCAGCTGTTACCGCTCTGGTTACTGCCCTCGCCCTGGCATCGCTGCTCAGTGGATGTAAAAAGGAAGAGGCGGCACCTGCCGCACCCACCCCTCAGGTCGGCGTCGTAACCCTGCAACCACAAGCCTTCACCCTGACGTCCGAACTTCCGGGGCGCACCAGTGCGTTCCGCATTGCCGAAGTTCGCCCACAGGTCAACGGCATCATTCTCAAACGACTGTTCAAGGAAGGCGGCGACGTCAAGGCCGGACAGCAGCTGTATCAGATCGACCCGTCGGTCTATGACGCGACCCTGAAAAGCGCCGAAGCCAACCTGCGTTCGACCAAGTCGATCTCCGATCGCTACAAGCAACTGGTCGACGAACAGGCCGTCAGCCGTCAGGAGTACGACACGGCACTGGCCAACCGCCTGCAATCGGAAGCCTCCCTGCAGACCGCCCAGATCAACGTGCGCTACACCAAGGTCTACGCACCGATCTCCGGTCGAATCGGCCGTTCGTCGGTGACGGAAGGCGCGCTGGTCAGCAGTGGCCAGAGCGACGCCATGGCGGTCATCCAGCAACTGGACCCGATCTATGTCGACGTGACCCAGTCCTCGGTGGAGCTGCTTGAGCTGCGCCGCGAACTGGAAAGCGGTCGTCTGCAAAAGGCGGGCGACAATGCCGCCGCGGTCAAGCTGACCCTGGAAGACGGCAGCCAGTACGCCGTGGACGGCAAGCTCGAGTTCTCTGAAGTCTCGGTAGACCAGACCACTGGTTCCGTGACTCTGCGCGCGGTGTTCCCGAACCCTGATCACACCCTGCTGCCGGGCATGTTCGTTCACGCTCAGTTGCAATCCGGCGTGAACAGCGCGGCGATTCTGGCGCCGCAACAAGGCGTGACCCGCGACCTCAAAGGCACCCCGACCGCGCTGGTCGTGGGTCCGGACAACAAGGTCGAACTGCGTCAGCTCAAGGCCAGCCGTACTGTCGGCAACCAATGGTTGATTGAAGACGGCTTGAAGGCAGGCGATCGCCTGATCACTGAAGGGCTGCAATTCGTCAGACCTGGTGTTGAAGTCAAGGCCACTGAAGCCACCAACGTCAACGCCAAGAGCCCGGTCCCCGCACAGGCAGCCAAAGTCGCTGTCGGCGGCAAAGGGGAGTAAACCATGTCGAAATTTTTTATCGACCGTCCGATTTTCGCCTGGGTAATTGCCCTGGTGATCATGCTGGTCGGGGCTTTATCGATCCTCAAGCTGCCGATCAACCAATACCCGAGCATTGCGCCTCCGGCCATTGCGATCTCCGTGACTTACCCCGGCGCCTCTGCACAAACCGTGCAGGACACCGTGGTGCAGGTGATCGAGCAACAGCTCAACGGTATCGACAACCTGCGTTATGTCTCGTCGGAAAGTAACTCCGACGGCAGCATGACCATTACCGCGACCTTCGAGCAGGGCACCAGCTCCGATACCGCGCAGGTTCAGGTCCAGAACAAACTGAACCTGGCCACCCCGCTGCTGCCGCAAGAAGTGCAGCAGCAGGGTATCCGCGTGACCAAGTCGGTGAAAAACTTCCTGATGGTCATCGGTGTGGTGTCGCGTGACGGCAGCATGACCAAGGACGACCTGTCCAACTACATCGTGTCGAACATGCAGGACCCGATCTCGCGGACCGCCGGTGTCGGTGACTTCCAGGTCTTCGGCGCCCAGTACGCGATGCGGATCTGGCTCGACCCGGCCAAGTTGAACAACTTCAACCTGACCCCGGTGGACGTGAAAACCGCCATCGCGGCGCAGAACGTCCAGATATCGTCCGGTCAACTCGGCGGCTTGCCCGCCCTGCCCGGCCAGCAACTGAACGCTACGATCATCGGCAAGACCCGCCTGCAGACTGCCGAGCAGTTCAAGGAAATCCTGCTCAAGGTCAACAAGGACGGCTCGCAGGTTCGCCTCAAAGACGTCGCCGAAGTAGGCCTGGGGGGCGAGAACTACAGCGTCAGCGCACAGTTCAACGGCAGCCCGGCCTCTGGTCTGGCAGTGAAACTGGCCAACGGTGCCAACGCCCTCGATACCGCCAAGGCCCTGCGCAAAACCATCGATGACCTGAAGCCGTTCTTCCCGCAAGGGATGGAAGTGGTGTTCCCGTACGACACCACCCCGGTGGTGACCGAGTCGATCAAAGGAGTGGTTGAAACCCTGGTCGAAGCGATCGTGCTGGTGTTCCTGGTGATGTTCCTGTTCCTGCAGAACTTCCGCGCCACCGTCATCACCACGATGACCGTGCCGGTGGTATTGCTGGGTACATTCGGGATCCTCGCGGCATTCGGCTTCAGCATCAACACCCTGACCATGTTCGGCATGGTGCTGGCCATCGGCTTGCTGGTGGACGATGCCATCGTCGTGGTGGAAAACGTCGAACGGGTCATGAGCGAAGAAGGCCTGTCACCCAAGGAGGCCACCAAGAAATCCATGGGGCAGATCCAGGGTGCGCTGGTCGGTATTGCTCTGGTGCTGTCCGCGGTACTGCTGCCGATGGCGTTCTTCAGTGGCTCCACCGGTGTGATCTACAAGCAGTTCTCGATCACCATCGTTTCGGCCATGGCCTTGTCGGTGCTGGTTGCATTGATCTTCACCCCGGCGCTTTGCGCCACCATGCTCAAGGCGATTCCGAAAGGCGAGCACGGCACGCCGAAACGCGGCTTCTTCGGCTGGTTCAACCGCAACTTCGACCGTGGCGTCAAAAGCTACGAGCGCGGCGTCGGCAACATGCTCGCGTACAAGGCTCCGTACCTGCTGGCGTACCTGATTATCGTGGTCGGCATGATCTGGCTGTTCACCCGCATTCCAACGGCGTTCCTGCCGGAAGAAGACCAGGGCGTACTGTTTGCCCAGGTGCAAACCCCGGCCGGTTCCAGCTCCCAGCGCACGCAAGTGGTCGTGGATGAAATGCGCGAGTTCCTGCTGCGTCCGAGCAAGGATGGCGGCGAAGGCGATGCAGTGGCCTCGGTGTTTACCGTGACCGGCTTCAACTTCGCCGGCCGTGGCCAGAGTTCGGGCATGGCGTTCATCATGCTCAAACCATGGGACGAACGTAACGCCGACAACAGCGTGTTCAAACTGGCGGCCCGTGCCCAACAGCACTTCTTTACCTTCCGCGACGCCATGGTGTTTGCCTTTGCGCCACCAGCGGTACTGGAACTGGGTAACGCCACCGGTTTCGACGTATTCCTTCAGGACCGTGCCGGCATCGGTCACAACAAGCTGATGGAAGCCCGTAACCAGTTCCTCGGCATGGCGGCGCAAAGCAAGGTCCTGTCGCAAGTCCGTCCGAACGGCCTGAATGACGAGCCGCAGTACCAGCTGGAAATCGACGATGAGAAGGCCAGCGCCCTGGGCGTGACCCTCACCGACATCAACAACACCCTGTCGATTGCCCTGGGCAGTAGCTATGTGAACGACTTCATCGACCGCGGTCGTGTGAAGAAGGTTTACGTGCAAGGCCTGCCCGGCGCTCGCATGAGTCCTGAAGACCTGAAGAAGTGGTACGTGCGCAACAGCGCCGGCACCATGGTTCCGTTCTCGGCGTTCGCCAGGGGTGAATGGATCTACGGTTCACCGAAACTGGCCCGTTACAACGGCGTGGAAGCGATAGAAATCCTCGGTGCCCCGGCGCCCGGCTATTCCACCGGTGAGGCCATGGCCGAAGTCGAAGCCCTGGCCAAGAAACTGCCGGCCGGTGTCGGTATTTCCTGGACCGGTCTGTCGTACGAGGAACGTCTGTCCGGCTCGCAAGCACCAGCGCTGTACGCCTTGTCGCTATTGATGGTGTTCCTGTGTCTGGCGGCGTTGTATGAAAGCTGGTCGATCCCGATCGCGGTCATGCTGGTCGTGCCGCTGGGGATCATCGGTGCGCTGATGGCGACCAGCCTGCGCGGCCTGTCCAACGACGTGTACTTCCAGGTGGGGCTGTTGACCACCATCGGTCTGGCGGCGAAAAACGCCATTCTGATCGTCGAGTTCGCCAAGGAACTGCATGAGCAAGGGCGTAGCCTGCGCGATGCAGCGATCGAAGCCTGCCGGATGCGTCTGCGACCGATCATCATGACCTCGCTCGCATTCGTGCTCGGCGTGGTACCGCTGGCCATTTCCACGGGCGCAGGTTCGGGTAGCCAACATGCGATCGGTACCGGGGTGATTGGCGGTATGCTCACGGCCACGATCCTGGCGATCTTCTGGGTTCCGTTGTTCTTCGTCACCGTGTCGTCCATGGGCCAGCGCAAAGTCGCCGACCAGGATGACGCCATTGAAACTCCTCAAGAGGCTGGCTAATGAGCAAGTCGCTACTCTCCCTGGCAGTCACCGCTTTCGTGCTGAGTGGCTGCTCGCTGATACCCGATTATCAGCGGCCTGAAGCACCGGTGGCGGGCCAATACCCGCAAGGCCCGGCGTATTCGCCGGCCCAGGCGCCCAACCAGGCCGCCGCCGAACAGGGCTGGAAGCAGTTTTTCCACGACCCTGCGCTGCAGCAGGTGATTCAGACCGCGCTGGAGAACAACCGTGACCTGCGTGTCGCGGCGCTGAACATCGACGCTTATGCGGCTCAATACCGCATCCAGCGCGCCGACCTGTTCCCGGCGGTTTCGGCCACCGGCAGCGGCAGTCGTCAGCGGGTTCCGGCACGGGCCTCGCAAACCGGCGAAGCGAACATCAACAGTTCCTACTCGGCCACCGTCGGCATCAGCGCCTACGAACTCGACCTGTTCGGTCGGGTGCGCAGCCTGAGCGAAGAGGCCCTGCAGAAGTACTTCGCCACTGAAGAAGCACGGCGCAGCACGCAGATCAGTCTGGTGGCCAGCGTGGCCAATGCCTATCTGACCTGGCAGGCCGACAAGGAACTGCTGAAACTGACCCAGGAAACCCTCGGTGCCTTCGAGGAGAGCTACAAGCTCACCTCGCGCAGCAACGAAGTGGGCGTAGCCTCGGCGCTGGATCTGGCCCAGTCACGTACCTCGGTGGAAAACGCCCGTGCGCAACAGGCCAAATACACCCGTCAGGTCGCCCAGGATGAAAACAGCCTGGTGTTGCTGCTCGGCACCGGCATCCCGGCCAATCTGCAAGCAGCCAAGCCACTGTCGGACGACCTGCTGAGCGACGTGCCGGCCGGCCTGCCGTCGGACTTGCTGCAACGTCGCCCGGACATCCTCCAGGCCGAATACAACCTCAAGGCCGCCAACGCCAACATCGGCGCGGCGCGGGCTGCATTCTTCCCGAGCATCAGCCTGACCGCCAATGCCGGCTCCCTGAGCCCGGACCTGTCCGGTCTGTTCAAGGGTGGTTCGGGCACCTGGTTGTTCCAGCCGCAAATCAACCTGCCGATCTTCAACGCCGGCAGCCTGCGTGCCAGCCTGGATTACTCCAAGATCCAGAAAGACATCAGCGTGGCGAACTACGAGAAGTCCATTCAAACGGCCTTCCAGGAAGTCGCCGATGGCCTGGCCGCACGCCAGACCTACACCGAGCAGTTGCAGGCTCAGCGTGATTTCGTCAGCGCCAACCAGGACTACTACCGTCTGGCCGAGCGTCGTTATCGCATCGGGGTCGACAGCAACCTGACCTTCCTCGACGCCCAGCGCCAGCTGTTCAGTGCCCAACAGGCGCTGATCACCGACCGCCTGGCGCAGCTGACCAGCGCGGTCAACCTGTACAAGGCGTTGGGCGGTGGCTGGAATGAACAGACGGCGAAGAACGAGCCGTTGAAAGAAGAAGCGCCGAAGATGAAGTTGTTCTGATAGCGCCGTAAACACGAAGCCCACCGTTTGGTGGGCTTTTTGTTGGTCGTGAAAAAAACCAGCCTGTTCGCTTCACCCTCCGACTCCATTGACCAGAAACACCGGCTCTTCCAGATAATCGAGCCCCAAGCGGTTTTCGAACATTTCGTCGCGTAACGCTGCGGTCGTGAAACTGCCCAGGCCCAGCGCGGTGGCCAGCAGGGAAAAGGTCTGACTCAGATGCCCGGCATCCATCAGCGCCACCCGCAATGCGCGGCTGAATTCGTATTTCCAGGCCATTCGCTCGACCCGCGCCGTGGAAACGAACACCGCTGCCGCATCCTTGATCCACGCCTGTCCACCACAAGCCTCGCTGATCCAGGCTCGCGGATCTTCCAGGGAAAGCAGCTCAAGCCCATGACGGCGTACCGAATAGTGGTAAAGCCCCCGCTCGAACCCCTGCACGTTCATCAGCACCGCATACACCTCGGTGCCCTGCAGCGAACCGCCGGCCGGCGAGGTTTTCTTCAGGAAATAGTCACCCATGCGGTTGTGCTGCACGACGGTCGCGCCCCAGGTGTAGTAGAGCAACAAAGACAGTTGTTCCGAACTCAACGGCTGATCACTGAAGGTTCGCGACGTGCGGCGATTGCACAGCGAGTCCAGCAGCGTCGGCTGAGCAATCGCACAGGCAGGCAGCAGCGGGTTTTCCAGGGCGATGAACGGATGGGACCAGTAGTCCTTGAACGCCGACGGCTGAGGTTGCGCCGAGGCCTTTTGCTCCAGCTCCGTTTCCAGCTCGGCAACGCTGATGTAGGGCGTGTGCGAGCCGGTCCGGGTACTCAGGTAAAACTCCAGCGCTGCATCCCAACGGGTCCAAAGGTTGAGCGGATGCTTACCTTCGTTACAGGTGACCGAACCCGATTGATTCGCCACGGGCAGCAAAACACCATGGCTGATCAGTGTCCTCAGAAACGCCAGGTTGTCGTCCTGTGCAGGACTTTGCAAAACACCCGGCAGCAACAAGGCACTTTCCAGCGTTTGCGGGCTCAGGAAATGGCGCAGTAACGGCAGCAACGTCACGCCAAACTCCAGGCTCAGGTCTCGTTGCCGATCCCGAATAAAAAACGACTCCGTCCCGATGCTGAGCCAGGTGCTCTCCCTGAGTCGCAAAGGAGTCTGCGCATCCTCCGCCAGGGCCTCTTGCGCGCCCTGTTGATCACGGCCCCGCCAGAACAGGGCCTTGGGCTTCAAGGATTTGATGGCTTTGATCAACGTCAGCAGCTCCGCGTCATCGGTTCTGCGGGAAATATCCCACTCCAGGGTGATCGCTTTCACCGGGGATGAGGCGAACAGTTGGCGCAAGATCTCCCAATCCCGCTGCGGATGGCCGGTGTGAACCTCAATCAATCGGTCCAGCGGCAACGAACGCAAATAGTCGTTCAGGTCATACCCCTGGGTTCTGGCGGTCGCCATCGCGCTGTCCAGATCCAGCAGGAAACCCGCCCCGCTGCGCTCCACCACACTGGAGATGAATTCACCTTCGGGCAGTTCTTCTCCACCCGGCAATGAAAACAACCGCGGCGCGTTTTCCAGCACCAGCAGTGTGGCCGTGAGCTCGCGCAATTCGATGGCATTGGCCACCACCGTGTCAGCCACCTCTTGGGCCAGGGTCGGCAAAATGAAATGCTGCGTGTCGCCACCGTGGAAACGCGACCAGGAAATATGCTCGGCCAGCCACGGCGAGCGGGTTTTGTCGCACAGTCGCCGCGTCATGTGCAGAAACTCGCGATCCATCGCGATGCCCACGCTGCCCAGGGACAAACTGGACGAGTGCAGCAGGCTCGGTACTCGAGCGCTGACGTCAAGTAAACGAGGCTGCAGGATGCAGTGGGTCGGCTGAAACTCGACGTAATCGAAATGCGGCAAACCCTCAGCGAGAATTCGCTCGACCGTCGGGTCAAGTCCATCCTCCGACCGGTCATCCTGTGCCCTGCGCCGTGGCAAATGGTATTCCAGCCCTACTCCGGCCTCGGGATAGGACGAGGCATCAAACATCCCCATGTGAGCCTCCCCGGCTTCAGGCGGTCAGACCCAGCAAGCGTTGTTGCTCAGTATCAGTCCCCGATATCGCCAACAGCCCGGCATATTGGTTTTCCTGCGCTCTGACCTCTTTGGCGAGGTTTTCCAGAAGTTGACGTCCTTGTGGGGTGAATTCAGTGCTGGCCTCAAAGTCCGGCAATGCCTTGATCAAGCCTCGCAGAATGTACAGAAGACGGTTTTGCGCCCGTTGCAGCTCATCGGTCGAACGCGAACGAACCCGCCCCAGGTATTTGACCAACGCGATGTACACGTAAAACGCGTGGAAGTAGCCATAAAAGTCACGCTTCTGTCCCGACCACGGCAAGGTGTACAAAGGCTCCCGCGAGGTCTCTTCCTTAACGACCGGGCACGCCTCGACAATGTGATAGAGCAACTGATGGGTGGCCTCATGCACCAGGGACTCTTCCAGATCGAGTATCGAATCATCCCGGCTCGACAACAGGATGATTCCGGTGAAACGGGACGCCGAACAGCTTCGAAATGAACCATCGGGTAAATAGAAAATCGACTTGACCAGTTTTTTGATTTGCTCACGGCAGGCGGGCCATGTGTGCTCTATGCGCAACAGGGCAATATTCACCACGTCGCAAAAAAAACGTACGGAGTAACCGCTACGCTCCAACTGTTTGCGGACGGCTTCATCCTCCGGAAACTCATAGCTGGGCGGCATCACTATCGCTACCAGCGGATCGACATCAAACCGATGCACAGGGGGGCAATAATGATTCACGCGGGAACTGTCGGATGCTTTGACACGCACTAACATCTCTGGAAATTCAAACAGCATTTTTTCCAGCTCACTCCTGTCCTCGGTCTTTTTCGTGATGACCAGATTGGCATAATGAGCGGTCAGTACATTCCACACTTGAAACACCGGATCATTAATAATCAAGCGCTGTTCACGGGTCGGAGGGACGATAAGATTAAATGCCTGTTCAAAAAACTCTGCCAGATGTGGCGCGTTGGGAAACAACTGAAAAAGTTCGGTGTACAGCGCAACAAAGCTGGTGTATCGATTTCGACTGACACGCTCCAGCAAGACTTCAAATCGCGAAGGCTCCGAATCCGCAAGGAAGGTCGTGCCCTGAAATAAATCCTCGACCGAGAGCTCACGTTGACCACTGTTACCGATGTCCATTTCTCAACCTTCCCTTAGGTTGGCGGCAACGGCTTCGCCATTGTCAGACTGGCAATGCCATAACCCAGTTGTTCATAAAGACGACGCGCCGCATCGTTGCGACCAAAGACATGCAACCGCACTTCCTTGCATCCCGCCTGGCTCGCCCATGATTCCAGGGCCAGCAGCGATTGTTTTGCATAACCCTGGCGGCGCTCGCCGGGGTCAATGTAAATATCCAGAATGAAGGCGATCCGACCGGCGCCAGCGTGTCGTTCGGCAACCCATAATTCACCGATGCGCCGCGCTTGATCCTGGATTACCCAGAGTTGATTCTTTTCAGTCAATCGCCCTTGCGGCAACAATTGCTCGAAGACGCTTCGTGCCCTTTGCGACGCCTCCTCCTGGCCCCACTCGCCGGCGGCGACCATCCCGTCGCCATATTCAGCAAGGGCTCTGTCGGCGAACGTAGCAAAGTCCGCGTCATTCATTGGAGCCAAGGTGACAGACATGCGTCATTCACTCCGTGCCCGAGTGCTTCAGGTCATGGGTCTGATAAGGCCATTCGGCGTACCACCGTAAAAGCCCACCTTTCGTGGCACGCCAAATGGCATCACCCACCGTTAATCCATGCGCGCTTGTTGCTGCTGGTTCTGTGTATCGAATACCGCGCGTATCCCCAGGTTGCTCCGAATGCTGGAGGAAGCTGCCGTCAGTTTTGCAGCATCAATACCTTTAACCGCCGCGATCTCGTCAGTACTTAAGTGCACGCCAATATTTTTAGCCGCCCCTGCCGGATCACTGTGTAAGGCGTTGGCAAATTTTTCGTCCAGCACGGCCCGTCCCAGAACCGAGGCCAAACGTTCCTGATTGACTTTATTACCCATGGTACTTCTCCTTGTTATTTCGGCATGACGAAAAACATCCCCTGACGAAGCAAGAGAGTTTCTTTTGCCCGCCTGAGGAATTTGAATATAGCAAGGCCTCTTTTCTTTTCCAGCCAAGCCCATGGCTCTCTTTAAATCTTTTTACGATAACCGACAACACCAATTCTTAAGTTTAACCGGCGACTATTGATCTACCTTTAATGACAGCCAACACTGTAGGAAACGTCTTACAACTAAAGCAATAAACACTTCCATCTAACATCAACAAAACAACAAGGCGCCATTAATAGAACACACCTGCGGATGCCCCTTATCAACCCGAATAACTATGGGATTTTATTAGGAATGCCTCATACCGTCCGCGCCCACGCTGACGTCGATTAGTGTTCGTTAATCGCCCAAAACCCCATCCCCCCCAATTGAATCCCCCCGCCCATCCCTCGCACCATTGTCCGCACCTGCAAAAATCAATAACAACAAGGTCCGACACCATGACTACGCGCCCTCTGCGCTCCGGCTGATCTCGCCCGCCCCCTTATCCGAATTCGATTTTTTGTCTGCGACCCCTTGGTTGCGGCTGTGTACTGCCTTATCCCTGACAATTAGAGAGACCCGAGTCCATGACTTCCTCCACCACGCAGTATTTGTTCCCCAGTCTGATCGCCATCGCACTGGCCGGCGCGGCCCTGCCCGCCTTGGCCGAGGAAGCAGGCTTTGTCGAAGGTGCCAAGGTCAACCTGAACCTGCGTAACTTCTACATCAACCGTAACTTCACCAATCCGACCAAGAGCCAGGGCAAGGCTGAAGAGTGGACGCAAAGCTTTATCCTCGACGCCAAATCAGGGTTCACCCAGGGCACCGTCGGGTTCGGCATGGACGTGCTGGGGTTGTATTCGGTCAAGCTCGACGGCGGTAAAGGCACCGGCGGGACGCAATTGCTGCCGCTGGATCACGATGGCCGCCCGGCGGACAACTTCGGTCGCGCCAACGTGGCGTTCAAGGCGAAGCTGTCCCAGACCGAAGTGAAGGTCGGCGAATGGATGCCGGTGCTGCCGATCCTGCGTTCGGACGACGGTCGCTCGCTGCCGCAAACCTTCCGTGGCGGCCAGATCACCTCGAAGGAAATCGACGGCCTGACGCTCTACGGCGGCCAGTTCCGCGCCAACAGCCCGCGCGACGATAGCAGCATGAATGACATGTCGATGACCGGCAAAGCGGCGTTCACCTCAGACCGCTTCAACTTCCAGGGCGGTGAATACGTCTTCAACGACAAGCGTACTCAGATCGGCCTGTGGAATGCTGAACTCAAGGACATCTACAGCCAGCAATACGTCAACCTGATCCACACCCAACCGCTGGGTGACTGGACGCTGGGCGCCAATCTCGGGTTCTTCTACGGCAAGGATGACGGCAGCGCCCGGGCGGGCGAGCTGGACAACAAGACCTGGTCGGGTCTGTTCTCGGCCAAATACGGTGGCAACACCTTTTACGTCGGCCTGCAAAAACTCACCGGCGACAACGCATGGATGCGGGTCAACGGCACCAGCGGCGGCACCCTGGCCAACGACAGCTACAACTCCAGCTATGACAACGCCAGGGAAAAATCCTGGCAAGTGCGCCACGACTACAACTTCGCCGCTCTGGGCGTGCCGGGCCTGACCCTGATGAACCGCTACATCAGTGGCGACAACGTCCACACCGCCACCACCAGCGACGGCAAGGAGTGGGGCCGCGAAAGCGAACTGGGTTACACCGTACAAAGCGGCGCACTCAAAGACCTCAACGTCAAATGGCGCAACTCCACCATCCGCCGTGACTTCAGCAACAACGAGTTCGATGAGAACCGGTTGATCGTCAGCTATCCGATCAGCCTGCTGTAAGACTCTAAAACGCCTTCGCGGGCAAGCCTCGCTCCTACAGATCACACCACCTGTAGGAGCGAGGCTTGCCCGCGAAGACGTCAGCTCAAGCAACACAACTTTCGCGGATCACTCCCGCGACTCAACCCCCAACTCATCCCACACCGACTCGGCCAGGTGGAACGTCGCGTTGGCCGCCGGAATGCCGCAATAGATCGCGCTCTGCATGATCACTTCCTTGATCTCGCCACGGGTTACGCCATTGTTGGCGGCGGCGCGCAGGTGCAGTTTGAGTTCTTCGTTGCGGTTCATGCCGATCAGCATGGCGATGGTGATCAGGCTGCGGGTGTGGCGCGGCAGGCCCGGACGGGTCCAGATGTCGCCCCAGGCGTGGCGGGTGATCATCTCCTGGAACTCCGAGTTGAACTCGGTCAGCGCGCTCAGGCTGCGGTCGACGTGGGCGTCACCGAGCACTGCGCGACGGACTTTCATGCCCTCGTCGTAACGTTGTTTCTCGTCCACAAAAAATTCCTCAATGACCTGAAAGAAACGCCAGCACCCGCTCGCTGAACGCAGCGCCGGCCTGGACGTTGGACAGGTGCGCGGCGTAGAACTCGGCGTACTCGGCGCCCCGCACATGTTCCTGAATGAAATGCCCGCCGGACGGTGGCGTTACCGCGTCTTCAGTACCGGCGATCACCAGTAGCGGCACCTTGATCGAGGACAACTGATCACGGAAATCGGCATCGCGCACCGCCGCGCAATTGGCCGCGTAACCTTCAGGCGAGGTAGCCGCGAGCATGTCGGTGATCTGCTTCGCCGCTGCCGGATTGGCGGCGGAAAAATCCGGAGTGAACCAGCGCGCAATCGACGCATCGCGCAGGGCGACCATCGCCGCCGCGCCGTCGCGCAGCACGGTTTCGATCCGAGGGTTCCACACCGATGGATCGCCGATTTTCGCCGCGGTATTGCACACGATCAGTTTGTTCAAACGCTGACCGGCATTGATCCCCAGCCATTGGCCGATCAACCCGCCCATGGACAGACCGCAGAAATGCGCGCGCTCGATGTGCAACGCATCCAGCAGCGCCAGCACGTCGCGGCCCAGTTGCTCGATGCTGTACGGCCCTGGCGTCACCAATGACTTGCCGTGACCACGGGTGTCAAAACGCAGCACCCGAAAATGCTCGGTGAACGCCGGGATCTGCGCGTCCCACATGTGCAGGTCGGTGCCCAGTGAGTTGGACAGCACCAGTACCGGCGCATCCACCGGTCCATCGAGTTGCGGCCCTTGAATTTGGTAGTGCAGTTCGCCATCGGCGAGTTGTACGAATGCCACAGCAGTCTCCTTCAGGCAGTCAACGCAAAATGTTCAGCCACCGCTCGCTCGACCCAGGTATGGGCCTGACCGAGGTAATGGGCGGGGTCCAGCAGATGATCGAGTTCAGCGTCCGACAACTCGGCGGTCACTTGCGGCTCATCGCCGAGTACCGCGCGCAGATGACGCTGCTCGGCCACAGCACGCTTGCAGCATTGCTCCAGCAGATGATGCGCGGTGTCGCGACCGACCCGTTGCGCCAGGACGATGCTCACGGCTTCGGCGAGCACCAGGCCCTGGGTCAGGTCGAGGTTGCGGGTCATGCGCATCGCGTCCACTTCCAGTCCGTCGGCCACCAACAGTGCTTGTTGCAGGCTGCCCGACACCAAGCAGCAGATCTCCGGCAGGGTTTCCCATTCGGCATGCCACAGGCCCAGGCTGCGCTCGTGTTCCTGGGGCATCGCGCTGAACAAGGTCGAAAGCAAACCCGGCACCCGCGTCGCCGCACCGATCAGCACCGCCGCGCCCACCGGGTTGCGTTTGTGCGGCATGGTCGAGGAACCGCCCTTGCCCGGCGCCGACGGTTCGAACACTTCGCCAGCTTCGGTCTGCATCAACAGGCTGATGTCGCGACCGAGTTTGCCGAGGCTGCCGGCGATCAAGCCAAGCACCGCGCCGAACTCCACCAGACGATCACGCTGGGTGTGCCAGGGTTGTTCCGGCAAGGTCAGTTGCAGTTCCGCGGCCAAGACTTCGGCAATCGGCATCGCCTGATCGCCAAGGGCTGCGAGGGTGCCGGAGGCGCCACCGAATTGCAGCACCAGCAGGCGCGGCTTGAGTTCCAGCAGACGCTGGCGGCTGCGGGTTACCGCGCCCAGCCAACCGGCGATCTTCATGCCAAGGGTGACCGGTGTCGCGTGTTGCAACCAGGTGCGCCCGGCCAGCGGCGTGGCGACGTATCGCTTGGCCTGGGTCGCAAGGGTTTCCCCCAGCTGCGCCAGATCAGCTTCGATCAGTTGCAGCGCGCGGCGCAATTGCAACACCAGGCCAGTGTCCATCACGTCCTGGCTGGTCGCGCCCAGATGCACGTAGCGCTCGGCTTCGGCATCGCTTTTGGCGATCTGCTTGCCCAGCGCCTTGACCAAAGGGATCGCCGAATTGCCCGCCGTGGCAATCGCCTCACCGAGCGCGGCGAAATCGTAATGCTCGGCTTTACAGGCCGCTTCAATAGACGCGACAGCCGCTTGCGGAATCAGGCCAACCCGCGCTTCGGCCCGGGCCAATGCGGCTTCGAAATCCAGCATGGCCTGAACCCGGCCCTGATCGCAGAACACCTCGCGCATGTCGCGTGCGGTGAAGTAGGCATCGAACAATTGATTGCCCGGTCGCTGATTCATAAACAGTCCTTGCAGGCGAGGGCCAGTACGGCCCCCGCGGAAAGATCAAAGGTCGTTTTCCAGATACTTCGGCTGTTTCGGCAGACGCAGGCTGAACAGGAACGCCACCGCCATCATCACCGTCACGTACCAGTAGAACGAGTTTTCCATGCCCCCGGCTTTAAGGCTCAGCGCTACATATTCCGCCGAACCGCCGAAGATCGCGTTGGCCACCGCATACGCCAGGCCTACACCCAAGGCGCGCACTTCTGGCGGGAACATTTCGGCTTTCACCAGACCGCTGATCGAGGTGTAGAAACTGACGATCGCCAGCGCCACGGTAATCAGCACAAACGCCAGGAACGGACTGCTGACACTTTTCAGGCTCAACAGGATCGGTACGGTGAACAACGTCCCGAGGGCGCCGAACCAGAGCATCGAATTGCGCCGGCCAATCTTGTCGGCGAGCATGCCGAACAGCGGCTGCATGCACATATAAAGGAACAGTGCACCGGTCATGATGTAGCTGGCGGTCTTGGCGTGCATGCCAGCGGTGTTCACCAGGTACTTCTGCATGTACGTGGTGAATGTGTAGAAAATCAGCGAACCGCCGGCGGTGTAACCCAGCACGGTGATGAAGGCTGCCTTGTGATCGCGGAACAGCGCACCAATGCTGCCGGCATCCTTGCTTTCGCGCATTTCCTTACTGCTGGTTTCCTTGAGCGCACGACGCAGGAACAATGAAATCAACGCAGCCACCGCACCGACCACGAACGGAATCCGCCAGCCATAGGCACGCAACTCATCCTCGTTGAGGAACTGCTGCAGGATCACCACCAGCGACACCGCCAGCAACTGTCCGCCAATCAGCGTCACGTACTGGAACGACGCGAAGAACCCGCGCTGGCCCTTGAGGGCGACTTCGCTCATGTAAGTCGCGGTGGTGCCGTATTCGCCGCCCACCGACAAGCCCTGCAGCAAGCGCGCGAACAGCAACAGGATCGGCGCCCAGACACCGATACTGTTGTAGGTCGGCAGGCAAGCGATGAGCAGCGAGCCGAAGCACATCATCAGAATCGAGATCAGCATCGAATTCTTGCGCCCGTGCTTGTCCGCCAGCCGACCGAAAATCCAGCCGCCGATGGGGCGCATCAGAAACCCGGCGGCAAACACGCCCGCGGTATTGACCAACTGCACCGTGGGGTTATCGGACGGGAAAAAGGCCGGGGCAAAGTAGATCGCACAGAAGGCGTAGACGTAGAAGTCGAACCACTCGACCAGATTGCCGGACGAGGCGCCGACAATCGCAAAGATTCTTTTGCTGCGTTCTTCACCGGTGTAGACAGCTGTGGAGGTTGTCATTGTTTTTTCACTCTGTGGGGACCGTGAGAGTCTAGACATATTTCGCAATAGTCCCGTTCCGCAGATGGATGCATAACCTGAGAGCAATGCAATCTCTGTGGCGAGGGAGCTTGCTCCCGCTCGGCTGCGAAGCAGTCGTAAAACCGGTTGGCGCGGTTTGCCTGATACATCATGTCAGCCGGGTTTGGGCTTGCTTCGCAAGCCAGCGGGAGCTTGCTCCCTCGCCACAAGAACAACGATCACTCAATAATCGAAGAACACCGTTTCCGCATCCGTCCCCTGCAGAATCACATTCCACTGATAAACACCCGCAGCATCCTGCTTCGCCAACAAGGTGCCACGACGTTCGGCGGGCACGCATTCGAGCAGTGGGTCCGCCACGTTGGCTGGCTCACCATCGAAGTAAATCCGCGTCAGCAAGTGCTTCACCAACCCGCGAGCAAACACCAGCACCACCAGGTGCGGCGCCTGGGTCGTGCCCTTCAGGCCTTCCACCGTGCCCGGCTTGATCGTGGTAAAGCGAAAGCGCCCTTGCGCATCCACCGGCACCCGGCCAAACCCTTCGAAGTTCGGGTCCAGGGGCTTGTCCTGATCGTCTTCGGGGTGGTCGTACTTGCCAGCGGCGTTGGCTTGCCAGACTTCGAGCATGGCGTCGTTGACGAAGTCGCCATTGCCGTCGACGACTTGCCCGGTGATCGCCACACGCTCGCCAAGAGTCTGTTCAACGGTCAGGTCTTCACGGTTCAGCCAGGTCAGGCCGATGTGGTAGTACGGTCCGACGGTGTGGGACGTGGTCGCGTTCAGCGTCATCTTATTTCTCCATCGGCGTGGCGTCGCGGCCGCGCAAAACGATGTCCCAACGATAAGCGAGGGCATAGGAAGGGATGGTTTTTTCCAGATCGAAACTGGCGATCAGACGCTCTTTGGCGCTGGTATCGGGCACGCAGTTGTAGATCGGGTCGTAGGCCAGCAACGGGTCACCCGGGAAATACATCTGGGTCACCAGGCGCGTCAGAATGCTCGGCCCGAACAGGGAGAAATGGATGTGCGCCGGACGCCAGGCATTGTGGTGGTTACCCCACGGGTAGGCGCCAGGCTTGATGGTCTGGAATTGATACCAGCCATCGGCGTCGGTCACGGTGCGGCCGGTACCGGTGAAGTTCGGGTCCATCGGTGCGTCGTGCAGATCGCGGGCATGGTTGTAACGACCAGCGGCGTTGGCCTGCCAGATCTCCACCAGAATGCCCGGCACCGGCAGACCGTCTTCATCCAGCACACGGCCGTGGATGATGATCCGTTCACCCAATGGCTCGCCCGAGTGCTGGGCGGTCAGGTCGTTGTCCCGCTCCTGAATACGCTCGGCGCCGATGGTCGGGCCGGTGATTTCCGACAGCGAATGAGGCAAAAACACCAACGGCTTGGACGGCGAGCGAAGGTTGGTGGATTGATAAGGAGGGTGCAGGTATTCCGGCTGAGTGCCCGCCTGCGGGCGACGGTAACCTGGTTTGTCAGTCATTGCGCTTTCCTCAATTCTTATTAGTCGCTTCTGTGCGTCAGACCCGTTCGATCGCCAGGGCCAGGCCCTGACCGACACCGACACACATGGTCGCCAAGCCTTTCTTGCCGCCCGTCTTTTCCAGTTGATGCAGTGCAGTCAGTACCAGACGCGCACCGCTCATGCCCAGCGGATGGCCCAAGGCAATGGCGCCACCGTTCGGGTTAACCTGGGCCGCATCATCCGCCAATCCGAGTTCACGCAGCACCGCCAGACCCTGGCTGGCGAAGGCTTCGTTGAGTTCGATCACGTCGAAATCGTTGACCGCCAAGCCCAGGCGCTCAGTCAATTTACGCACCGCCGGCACCGGGCCGATACCCATCACCCGTGGCGCGACACCGGCGCTGGCCATGCCGAGCACTTTGGCGCGGGCGGTCAGGCCGTGTTTTTTCACGGCTTCGGCCGAAGCCAGGATCAGCGCTGCAGCACCGTCGTTCACACCGGAGGCATTGCCGGCGGTGACGGTTTTGTCGGGGCCGTTGACCGGTTTGAGTTTGGCCAGGGTCTCGAGTGTGGTATCGGCGCGAGGATGTTCGTCCTGGCTGACCACTGTTTCACCCTTCTTGTGGGCAATGCGCACTTCAACGATTTCTTCGGCGAAAAATCCTGCGGCTTGCGCGACGGCTGTCCGTTGCTGACTGCGCAGTGCGAAAGCGTCCTGATCCTCGCGGGAAACCTGGTAATCGTCGGCCACGTTATCGGCGGTTTGCGGCATTGCATCGACGCCGTACTGGGCTTTCATCAGCGGGTTAATGAATCGCCAGCCGATGGTGGTGTCTTCCAGCTTCATGTTGCGCGAAAACGCCGCGTCCGCCTTGCCCATCACGAATGGCGCGCGGGACATCGATTCGACGCCACCGGCAATCGCCAACTCCATCTCACCGCTGGCGATGGCCCGAAACGCAGTGCCGATAGCGTCCATGCCCGAAGCGCAGAGGCGATTGAGGGTGACGCCAGGAATGGTTTCCGGCAGCCCCGCCAGCAGCAACGCCATGCGAGCCACGTTGCGGTTGTCTTCGCCGGCCTGGTTGGCGCAGCCGAGGAACACCTCGTCCACCGCGTTCCAGTCCACCGACGGGTTGCGCGCCATCAGCGCCTTGATCGGCACGGCGGCCAGGTCATCGGCGCGAACCGCCGACAGGCCACCGCCGAAACGGCCGATGGGGGTACGAATCGCGTCACAGATATAAACGTCGCGCATCAGGCTTCTCCGGGTGCTTGGCCGTGGGCCGCCGCAGTGCGGGCTTCCAGATCACGCAGCGCGGTCAACTCGACTTCGGTTGGCTCGGCAGTGTTTTCAACGGCGTCGGCAAAACGAATCGGCCAACCGGTGGCCGCGATCACTTGCTCGCGGGTCACCCCTGGGTGCAGCGCGGTGACCACGAATTCATGGGTGCCGGCTTCGGGTTCCATGATGCACAGGTCGGTAATAATGCCGACAGGACCGGCGCCCGGCAGGCCGAGACGTTTGCGCGAATCACCGCCCTCGCCATGACCAACCGAGGTAATGAAGTCGAGCTTGTCGACGAACGAACGCGCCGACTGCTTGAGGATGATCAGCACGCTCTTGGCGGAACCGGCGATCTCCGGCGCGCCACCTGCACCCGGCAGGCGAACTTTTGGCTGATGGTAGTCGCCGACTACCGTGGTGTTGATGTTGCCGAAGCGATCGACTTGCGCGGCGCCGAGGAAGCCGACGTCAATGCGCCCGCCCTGCAGCCAGTAGCGAAAAATCTCGCCGGTCGGGACGACGGTGTCGGCGGTTTCCGCCAGCTCACCGTCACCGATCGACAATGGCAGTACGCTTGGCTTGGCACCGATCGGACCCGATTCGTAGATCAGGACTACATCGGGCGAGGACGTCAGTCGCGCCAGGTTGGCGGCTTTCGACGGCAGGCCGATACCAACGAAGCACACCGAACCGTTTTTCAGGCGGCGGGCGGCGGCGACGGTCATCATTTCATTGGTGGTGTAAGTCATTACTTGGCCTCCGAAGCAGCGGCCAGCTTGGCCTGGAACTCGCTGAAGTCAGCGCAGCCGTGGATGTACTCGTTGATCCACGCGGTGAAGGTTTCACGGTCGCGGGCAATCGGGTCCCAGGCCTGGTAGAAGCGGTTGTCACGCTCGGTGTAACCGTGGGCGTAGGACGGATGCGCGCCGCCCGGTACGTGGCAGACCGCGCTCAGAGCCCAGGTCGGCAGCACGCAAGCGTTCATCGGTGCATTGAGGTCATCGACGATTTCTTCGACGGTGACGATGCAACGCTTGGCCGCCAGCGCCGCTTCTTTCTGCACCCCGAGAATGCCCCAGAGCAGCACGTTGCCTTGGCGGTCGGCTTTCTGCGCGTGAATCACGGTGATGTCCGGGCGCACCGACGGCACCGCCGCCAGCACTTCGCCGGTGAACGGGCACGTGACGGTCTTGATCAGCGGGTTGACCTTCGGCAGGTCGGAACCGGCGTAGGCTCGCAGCACCGCGAACGGTAAGCCCGAAGCGCCCGCGACGTAGGCATTGGCCAGGTCGGCGTGGCTGTGCTCTTCGATTTCCAGCGCATGCGGCCACTGCCGCTCGACTGCGTCGCGCAGACGGTGCAGCGAACCGACGCCAGGGTTGCCGCCCCAGGAGAAAATCAGTTTGCGAGCACAACCGGCACCGATCAACTGGTCGTAGATCAGGTCAGGCGTCATCCGCACCAGGGTCAGATCTTTCCTGCCCTGGCGAATGATTTCGTGACCGGCCGCCGTAGGAATCAGGTGAGTGAAGCCTTCGAGCGCGACGGTATCGCCGTCGTTGACGAACTGCTTCACCGCGTCATGCAGCGAAAGGATTTCAGCCATGGGGCAGGCTCCCGTTTTGTTATGAACCGACAGTGTGGGAAAAAGGCGCCGATGCGCAGCGCCGGAATGACTGAAGATTAAGCCCCTGGAACAACCCAAACAATCCGATAATCGACTGAGTGTTCGTTTATCGAACAGATTGTTACCTCACTACCGATCCCAAAAAAGCATTTCAGATCGTTCCCACGCTCGGCGTGGGAACGATCACTCTCAAGCCGGATCAGGTCGCATCCGCATGGCTGACCATGCCCTTGATCACCACCGCCGTGGTCGCCAACGCGGCCGGAATCACCAGAGCCGTCAACACCTGCTCGAAGTTCCAGCCCAGGCCCAGCAACGTCGCGCCCATCCACGCCCCGAGGATCGCGCCGAAGCGGCCAATCCCAAGCATCCACGACACACCGGTCGCCCGCCCTTGCGTCGGGTAAAAACGCGCCGCCAGCGACGGCATTGCCGATTGCGCGCCGTTGACACACATCCCGGCCACCAGCACCAAGGTCGCCAGCACGGCGATGTTGCCCAGGCTCTGCCCTACCGCGTAGGCAAACACCCCGGCCAATAGGTAGAAAGTGCCGATGACCTTGTGCGGATTGAACCGGTCCATCGCCCAACCCACGCCCACTGCGCTCAACACCCCACCGAGCTGGAACAGCGCACCAATGAATGCGGCCTGCTCCATGCTCGCGCCGCTGTCACGCATCAGCGTCGGCAACCAACTGGTCAGCAGATAAACAATCACCAGCCCCATGAAGTACGTCAGCCAAAGCAACAATGTGCCGGTGCTGTAAGTGCCGGAGAAGATCACCGCGAACACATTGCGTGCCTTCACGGTTTTCTGTTCCGGCACGCTGAAGCTCGAAGCCTGGGCCACCAGCGCTGGGTCGATCGGTGCCAGGGCCTTGCGCACTTTGTCGGTACCGCGATTGCGCACCACCAGATAACGCGCCGATTCTGGCAACCACAACAGCAAAACGACGGTGAGCATCAGCGGCAGAATCCCGCCGATCATCAACAGGCTGTGCCAGCCGAAGGCCGGGATCAGTTTGGCCGAGATGAAACCGCCCCCGGCCATGCCGAGGTTGAAGCCGCAGAACATGCTGGTCACCAGCAGGGATTTCTTGCGTTCCGGGGTGTATTCGGACAGCAGCGTGGTCGCGTTCGGCATGCCGGCGCCCAGGCCCAGGCCGGTGAGGAAACGCAGCACCAGCAGTTGATCGACATTGGTGCTGTAAGCCGATGCCAGGCTGAACGCACCGAACAGCAACACCGCACCTACCAGTACGACTTTTCGCCCGAAGCGGTCAGCCAACGGCCCGGAACCCAAGGCGCCAAAGACCATGCCGATCAGTGCCGCACTCATCACCGGGCCGAGGCTGGCGCGATCGATGCCCCAGTCCTGGGACAATGCCGGCGCGATAAACCCCATGGCCGCGGTGTCGAGGCCATCGAGGAAGACAATCAGGAAACACAGGATCACCACCCGCCATTGGTAGCGCGAAATGGGTTGAGCGTTGATGAAGGACTGCACGTCGAGGCAGTTCCCTACAGCAGACTGAGGCTGGTTCATTATTTTTATTCCACGCAAAGAACGCAGTCGAACAAGTGCCAGCCGAGGCTGACGCTGTCACAAGAAAAGAAGGTCGGGATCAGGCGATCCGGTTTCGGCAGCTAAGCCGGTGGGAACAGCGACAGTGGGGAAACGTGCACATGACGATGCCTCTTCTCATTATTATTGGGTCGTCGTCCGGTAACCGGCTGAAGGCCAGCAGCGCCGGATGACGCTGCCGCGACATTAATGATCCGAGAGAAACAGCGTCAATTCGATAAACGCGACTCTGTGCGTTTATCGAACAGCTTAGGCGAACAGCTGCGCACTCAAGTCGCGGCTGGCACTCAACAGACCTGGCAGGAAACGTTGCTCCAGCTCGCTGCGGCTGACCCGGCCGGCATGGGTGCTGACGTTCAGCGCCGCCACTACCTGGCCAGAAGCGTCATACACCGGCACGGCAATCGAGCGCAGACCTTGCTCCAGCTCCTGATCGACGATGCACCAGCCTTGTCGCCGTACTTCTTGAAGGCATTCGAGCAAGGCTTCGGGGGTATGCAGGGTGCGACTGGTCTTGGCTTGCAAGTCTGCATGGTCGAGGTATTCGCGCAGCGACGTGTCGTCCAGCGCGGCGAGCAGAATCCGGCCCATGGAGGTGCAATAGGCCGGCAAGCGCCCACCCACCGAGAGGTCGACGGAAATCAGCCGCTGGGTAGTCGCCGAGCGCGCAATGTACAAAATGTCATCGCCCTCCAGCGTGGCCATGTTGCAGGCCTCGTGCAGTTGCTCGCTCATGCGGTCCAGGTACGGCTGGGCAGACACCGCCAGTGGAGTCGACGACAGATAGGCATGGCCCAGGGTCAAGACTTTGGGCAGCAGCGAATAGGTGCGCCCGTCGGTGGTGGCGTAGCCGAGCTTGATCAGCGTATGCAGGCAACGTCGCACAGCGGCGCGGGGAATTTCCGTGCGGTGGCTGATCTGTGCAATGGTCAGGTGCCGCTTGCGCTCCTGGAACGCTTGCACCACCGCCAGGCCACGGGCCAGGGAAGTCATGAAATCCGGGTCACCGGTCAGGGCCTGGATTCGCTTGGCGGGCGAGGCGACGATCGGCGGCGCCACTGAAGCGAAGGAATTGCGCATTTGATCGTTCATATCAGGTTCCCCACACGGATCAGCGACTATTACAAGCGGCCCCGGTCTGACACACAAGCCAGCGGTTGCCAGGATTGGGCGATTATCGAACCACAGACCGATAATCGCAATCGTGCCGCGTGCATTCAGCCATCCTGCTTTCACTCACCCACAATACGGTTGTTATTTTCGGTCACTGGTTTAAAGGAGAACGATGTAATAATTTGTCCGGCTTAATGGCGCCAGAAAGTCACCACTGCAACTGGCATCAGTCCACCGTAGTTACCGGCAAGTTGCGAGCAACAAAACAATCACACATGAGGAACTACTTTTAACTGCCAAGAGATAGTGTTCTTCGAATCGACCGCTATAATGCATTTCAGAGGCGACCGGTTTTTTTGTACCGATTCCGCCCGCCGGCAGCGCGATATCCATCGCCGCTGTCCGCAGCAAGCGCTTGACGCTCATTTAATATGTTCCGCCAACGCGCTCGCTGAAACAGGAGACTGATGCTGCGTCAGCTGTTTTTCTCTGGTGCCGTGGCCGCCTGCAACATTGAAGTATTGATTGTGCCGTGGGAACGATGTCGTATCAGGCATTGTCCTTTCGACGAGCATGGTCAATAGATCGATGCAGCGCGTTTCACCAGAATTAATCTCAACTCAATTAGGTAGCACTGTGACGAAAGACGAACTGCGCGCGGAACTTGAGCGCCAGGAACAACGTTACAAGGAAGTTTACGGCGGGGAAATCACCACCTACGCCGCTCAGCCCGAACCCGAACGCAAACCCTGGCGTAAACGCGCCACCGTTCAGGATCAGGCCTTCACCCAGGAATTGCAGAAGATGGAAAAGGAACTCAAAGCCGAAGAGCCATGACCGCCTCGACTTGAATCCTTTCAAGAGCCTGCGTCTGCACCCGTTAAAAACGGGTTGTATCGATGGTGCTTTTCGCGCCCGCTACAAGCGGGCAGCGGCTTCCTCATCCATTCGATGAGGCAAACGGCTCTTGCCTGACCTTCTTCTCAGATATTTCACACAAGCGTTCAAGCCTCTCGTCCCAACGAGAGAAACCCTTGTGGCAGCTGCCTTTCCAAGCGAATTCAATGACTTGTAGGCCCCTGAAAAACCCTGGGATTCAGGGGATTGCCACCCACTAATTCATTGAAGAATGTAACCGATGAGCAGCAAGTGCATCGATTATCAGTCTTTTCTGGCATAATCGCGCCCCCTTACGAACGGGTCAGAAAACCTTCATGATCGATTTATTCAGCGGACTGGATGCTTGGGTGCTTGTGAGCCTCTTGCTCGCCCTGGCCTTTGTCCTCGCCTTCGAGTTCATCAACGGCTTTCATGACACCGCAAACGCGGTGGCCACTGTTATCTACACCAAAGCCATGCCGCCTCATCTGGCGGTGTTCTTTTCCGGTGTGTTCAACTTCCTCGGCGTGCTGCTGGGCGGTGTGGGGGTGGCGTATGCCATCGTCCATCTGCTGCCGGTAGAACTGTTGATCAATGTGAACACCGGTCACGGGCTGGCCATGGTGTTCTCGTTACTCGCCGCGGCCATCACTTGGAACCTGGGCACCTGGTACTTCGGTATCCCGGCCTCCAGTTCCCATACGCTAATCGGTTCGATCCTCGGTGTCGGCCTGGCCAATGCCCTGATCAACGACATTCCGTTGGCCGACGGCGTGAACTGGCAGAAAGCGATCGACATCGGCGCGTCCCTGGTGTTCTCGCCGATGGCCGGCTTCCTCGTTGCCGCCCTGGTGCTGATCGGCCTTAAATGGTGGCGTCCGCTGTCCAAGATGCACAAGACACCGGAACAGCGCCGCAAGATCGACGACAAGAAACACCCGCCGTTCTGGAACCGTCTGGTACTGGTGATTTCGGCCATGGCGGTCAGCTTCGTGCACGGCTCGAACGATGGCCAGAAAGGTATCGGCCTGATCATGCTGGTGCTGATCGGTATCGTCCCGGCGCAGTTCGTACTCGACCTGGGCAGCACCACCTACCAGATCGAACGGACGCGCGATGCGACCCTGCACCTGAGCCAGTTCTACAAGCGCAATGCCGATACGCTGGGTGAATTCCTGGCCCTGGGCAAAAGCGTGGAAGGTGATCTGCCGGAGAAATTCCGTTGCAACCCGCAACAGACCGAACCGACCATCGCCGCCCTGCTCGACACCCTCAAGGGTGTAGCTGACTACCACTCGCTGCCGGCGGAAAGCCGCATCGAAGTGCGTCGTTACCTGCTCTGCCTGGACGACACGGCGAAGAAAGTCAGCAAGCTGCCTGGCCTCGCTGCCCGTGAGAAGGCTGACCTGGACAAACTGCGCAAGGACCTGACCACCACCACTGAATACGCCCCGTTCTGGGTGATTCTGGCGGTCGCACTGGCCCTCGGCCTGGGTACCATGGTCGGCTGGAAGCGCGTGGTACTGACCATCGGCGAGAAAATCGGCAAACAAGGCATGACCTATGCCCAAGGCATGTCGGCGCAGATCACCACCGCAAGCATGATCGGCCTGGCCAACATCTTCAGCCTGCCCGTCTCCACTACCCACGTCCTGTCCTCAGGCGTGGCCGGCACCATGGTCGCGAACAAAAGCGGCCTGCAAGGTGGTACTGTCAGAACCATCCTGCTGGCCTGGGTCCTGACCCTGCCAGCCACCGTAGCCCTGTCGGCCGGCCTGTTCTGGCTGGCCTCCAAGGCACTGGGTAGCTGATACACCGCTACTGAAAAAGGCGCGTTCCGTGAGGTTCGCGCCTTTTTTATTGCCCGCATTTCGGTATTAGATCGTTCCCACACTCTGCGTGGGAATGCAGCCCGGGACGCTCCGCGTCCCTTTCGATCGCACAAAAAAAAGGGCGACCGAAGTCGCCCAAAATGCCTTGCGTGCTCATTGCTCCAGAAAGAACTACGGTTTTCTCCGCTTATGCGAATCCTTCCAGATAAAAAATCCAAACCCTGCAAAAAACAGAACCATGAGGCCGACTGTCAGCACTCCGGCGATCACCACGTTATCGAAAAACATGACTGGCCTCCTGGACTTGCCCTGTTGCGATGGGGCTAAGTTAACCAATCGGGCAGGAGAGAAAATTGACCGGGATCAATGCCGCCCGAGACTGGGCGTAAAGGAAGGGAAATAACTGACCTGCATCAACGGATGCAGGGTGTTTCAACGCTTTTTCGGTTTGTTCTTCGGCTTTTTCTTCGCTTTACCCAACGGCATGGCCTGCTCAAATGCCTGGCGCACTTCGTTCAGGCGCTTTTCATTAAGGTCATGAACCCGTTTGGCACGTTCAGAATTGAGGTCGATCAGCTTGTCATCTTGGCTCATGGCGTTCAGTGCATCGCTTGGAAATGAATTCAGCTGCCGGCTAAAGGCGACAGGATTGCGCCAATAATGCGGTCTGGCGCGGGCGCTGACCAGTCTCCGACACTTCAGATCTCAATATCGACCCACAACCCCTGACGTGGCTGATTCTCCATCAACGGCACCACTGGCACGGTGTTGTCGGCATTGAGCTCATTACCGGGGATCGCCAGATGCTCTTCAGGATCTTCATCGGCCTCGCGACGGCGCCGCTCCCGTTCCTGTTGCCGACGCTGCTCCTCGCGCAGCTGCAGGCCCGCCTCTTCCGGGTCGCGGTTTTGCAGGTCGATGGTGCTTTCATTGGAGCTTTCCTGCACCGGCACCACGGGGGGAATATCCGGGCGCTGGCGGATCGGATCCTGCTGTGAAGTGATCGGCACGGCGCTCAAGGGGAGCATCGGTGGCAGCATATTATTAGTCTCCTGTCGGCAGGCTGTCGGCTGCGGGGATGGCGACTTGAGCCATCGGTCGAAAACTTGTGACCCAACGCACAGACAGGAGCTGCCGAAGGCTGCGATCTTTTCAGGGCTTGAAGATCAAAAGATCGCAGCCTTCGGTAGCTCCTACTGAGTAATCCTTTGGCCCTTAAGGCTCATTCCGTTAAGATAGCCCGCTTTTTCAAGGTGGGAGTCAGGCAGCATGGCGCAGCAGTATCAACCGGGGCAACGCTGGATCAGTGACAGCGAAGCCGAGCTGGGTTTAGGCACCGTTCTGGCACAGGACGGCCGCTTGTTGACCGTGCTCTACCCGGCCACTGGCGACACTCGCCAGTACGCGCTACGGAATGCGCCCCTCACCCGCGTGCGGTTTTCGCCGGGTGACTCGATTACTCACTTCGAAGGCTGGAAACTGACCGTACAGGAAGTCGACGACATCGACGGCCTGCTGGTCTACCACGGCCTCAATGGGCAGAACGAAGTGGTCACCCTGCCGGAAACCCAGCTGTCGAACTTCATTCAGTTCCGACTGGCGAGCGACCGTCTGTTCGCCGGCCAGATCGACCCGCTGGCCTGGTTCTCCCTGCGTTATCACACCCTGGAACACACCAGCCGCCAGTTGCAGTCGTCGCTCTGGGGCCTGGGCGGCGTGCGCGCGCAACCGATCGCGCACCAGTTGCACATCGCCCGTGAAGTCGCCGACCGTATCGCGCCGCGGGTTCTGCTGGCCGACGAAGTGGGCCTGGGCAAGACCATCGAAGCCGGTCTGGTGATCCATCGCCAACTGCTCTCGGGCCGCGCCAACCGCGTGCTGATCCTGGTGCCGGAAAACCTCCAGCACCAGTGGCTGGTGGAGATGCGCCGCCGCTTCAACCTGCAAGTTGCGCTGTTCGACGAAGAACGCTTCATCGAAAGCGATGCCGCCAACCCGTTCGAAGACACCCAGCTCGCCCTGGTTGCACTCGAATGGTTGGTGGAAGACGAGAAAGCCCAAGACGCGCTGTTCGCCGCCGGCTGGGATTTGCTGGTGGTCGACGAAGCGCACCACCTGGTGTGGCACGAAGACCAGGTTAGCCCTGAGTACTCCCTGGTGGAGCAACTGGCTGAAGTCATTCCCGGCGTATTGCTGCTGACCGCGACCCCGGAACAACTGGGCCAGGACAGCCACTTCGCCCGTCTGCGCCTGCTCGACCCGAACCGTTTCCATGACCTGCACGCCTTCCGCGCCGAGAGCGAAAACTATCGCCCGGTGGCCGAAGCCGTTCAGGAGCTGCTGGATAAAGGGCGCCTGTCGCCTGAAGCGCACAAGACCATTCACGGCTTCCTCGGTAACGAAGGCGAAGCTCTGCTGACCGCCGTTAACGATGGCGATACCGAAGCCAGCGCCCGTCTGGTCCGTGAACTGCTGGACCGCCATGGCACTGGCCGCGTGCTGTTCCGTAATACCCGCGCCGCCGTGCAGGGTTTCCCGGAGCGCAAACTGCACCCATACCCGCTGCCGTGCCCGGCCGAATACCTCGAACTGCCGCTGGGCGATCACATCGAGCTGTACCCGGAAGTCAGCTTCCAGTCCCAGCCGGACGCCAACGAAGAAGAACGCTGGTGGAAATTCGACCCGCGCGTCGAGTGGCTGATCGACACCCTGAAAATGCTCAAGCGCACCAAAGTGCTGGTGATCTGTGCCCACGCCGAAACAGCCATGGACCTGGAAGACGCCCTGCGCGTGCGTTCCGGCATTCCGGCCACGGTGTTCCACGAAGGCATGAACATCCTTGAGCGTGACCGCGCCGCCGCCTACTTCGCGGACGAAGAATTCGGCGCCCAGGTGCTGATCTGCTCGGAAATCGGCAGTGAAGGCCGTAACTTCCAGTTCTCGCACCATCTGGTGCTGTTCGACCTGCCGTCGCACCCGGACCTGCTGGAGCAACGTATCGGTCGTCTCGACCGGATCGGCCAGAAGCACGTCATCGAACTGCACGTGCCGTACCTGGAAACCAGCCCGCAAGAGCGGCTGTTCCAGTGGTACCACGAAGCGCTGAACGCATTCCTCAACACCTGCCCGACCGGCAACGCCTTGCAGCATCAGTTCGGCCCGCGCCTGCTGCCGCTGCTGGAAGAGACCGACGATGGCGAGTGGAAAGCGCTGATCGACGAGGCCCGCGCCGAGCGTGAGCGTCTGGAAGACGAACTGCACACCGGCCGCGACCGCTTGCTGGAACTCAACTCCGGCGGCGCGGGTGAAGGTGATGCGCTGGTCGAAGCGATTCTCGAACAGGACGATCAGTTCGCCCTGCCGATCTACATGGAAACCCTGTTCGACGCCTTCGGCATCGACAGCGAAGACCATTCGGAAAATGCTCTGATCCTCAAGCCCAGCGAAAAAATGCTCGACGCCAGCTTCCCGCTGGGCGACGACGAAGGCGTGACCATCACCTACGACCGCAACCAGGCGCTGTCTCGTGAAGACATGCAGTTCATTACCTGGGAGCACCCGATGGTTCAGGGCGGCATGGACCTGGTCCTGTCCGGCTCGATGGGCAACACCGCCGTGGCGCTGATCAAGAACAAGGCGCTGAAACCGGGCACCGTGTTGCTGGAACTGCTCTATGTCAGCGAAGTGGTTGCCCCGCGTTCGCTGCAACTGGGCCGTTACCTGCCGCCGGCCGCCCTGCGCTGCCTGCTCGATGCCAATGGCAATGACCTGTCGGCCCGGGTGTCGTTCGAAACCCTGAACGATCAACTGGAAAGCGTGCCCCGCGCCAGCGCCAACAAGTTCATCCAGGCCCAGCGCGACCAGCTGACGCCACGGATCAACGCCGGCGAAGAGAAGATCACCCCGCGTCACGCCGAGCGCGTGGCCGAGGCACAACGTCGCCTGGCGGCCGATACCGACGAAGAACTGGCGCGCCTGACCGCCTTGCAAGCGGTCAACCCGACCGTGCGCGACAGCGAACTGGTTGCCCTGCGCAAGCAGCGCGAGCAAGGCCTGGCCATGCTCGACAAAGCGGCATTGCGACTGGAAGCGATTCGGGTGTTGGTAGCGGGCTAAACCGCCCTGCTCCATCGCCAAAAATGAAAAGGCCCGCAGCGATGCGGGCCTTTTTGTTTGCCTTGTCCCGCCCGCCGATCATTCCCACGCAGAGCGTGGGAACGATCAATCCTCAGGCCGTGACCGCAGCACCCTTTGGCTCAACCACCGCCACCAACCCTTCTTTCATCCGCTTGGCATCCCGCACAAAACACCGCGATGCCAAAAACAGAAACACCATGGTGAAAAACAGCGCCACCGGGATCAGGTACATCGCGTCATGCAGGCCGACAGCCTTGAATGCCTCGGTCATCTGCTCGGCACCCGCCGAGAGCATCGCGGTATGGGCGAAGTGATCGGACAGACCGCCCACCACCACCGGCCCCAAACCACCGCCCAACAGATACAACCCGGCAAAGAACAACGCCATCGCCGTCGCCCGCAGGCGTGGTTCGACCACGTCCTGAATCGCCGTGTACACGCAGGTGTAGAAGTTGTAGGCGAATAACCACCCCAGGCTGAATACCGCGACAAATACCCCGATCTCGATCCGCCCGGCATGCAGCGCCCAAGCCGTGCACAACGTCGAAACGACCAGGCTGAATGCGGCGAACAGCAGTCGCCCGTTGGCCACCCGCTGGTGAATCTTGTCGGCAATCCATCCGCCTAATGTCAGGCCGAACAACCCGGTCACTCCGACGATCACCCCGGTCGCCACCGCCGCGTCCTGTAACGGCATCAGAAAATAACGCTGCAGCATCGGCACCAGAAACGAGTTGCAGGCATAGGTGGCGAAGTTGAAACAAAGCCCTGCCATCACCAACCACAGAAAAGTCGGCACCGCCAGCACTCGACGGATCGGCCGGTCCACACGCTCCTGTGAAACCTGCACGCTTTCCGCCGCGCCACGTTTCGGCTCTTTGATGAAGAACATGAAGACCGCCAGGATCAACCCCGGCACCGCCGCGATAAAGAACGGCGCACGCCAGCTGTCGAACGCCTTCACCATCGCACCAATGGTGAAGAACGCCAGCAGCAGGCCCAGCGGCAAGCCGAGCATGAAAATGCCCATGGCCCGCGCCCGACGATGCGCCGGGAACAAGTCGCCTATCAACGAGTTGGCAGCCGGCGCGTAACTGGCTTCACCGATGCCGATGCCCATGCGCACGATCAGGAAACTCCAGAAACTGCCCACCAACCCGTTGACCGCGGTCAGCCCGCTCCATGCCGCCAGGCCCCAGCCCATCAGTTTGCTGCGCGAGCCAGTATCGGCCAATCGCCCCAGAGGCAGGCCGGCAATAGCGTAGACGATGGTGAATGCAGTCCCGATGATCCCCAGCTGAAAGTCGCTGAGGTGCCATTCCATGCGGATCGGCTCGATGATGATCGCCGGAATGGTGCGATCGAAGAAGTTGAACAGGTTGGCCAGGAACAACAGGAACAGAATGCGCCAGGCATTCGCCGCTTGGGTCGAGTTCTGCATGGGTCCGTCTCTTTTTATTGTTGTTGGGGCCGTCACTGTCCCCGGAACCTCCAATCTAGTCAGGCCCGTCAGGGCTGTCTGTCATTATTCGCAAGGCTGATATCAGCCCATGGCGCCACGCACAACCTGTGGGATCAGTGCTGTCAGGAAGCCAGGTTTTTCACCATCAGTCGCAGACTGGAAAAATACCTCTGCGCCCCCCTTCCCAACGGCATGGCGAAGCCTAGAATAGCGGCCTTGTCTGCCCACCCCGTTCCCATTCCTCCTTTGATCATTGCCCATGTCCGAAGCCAGTCCGTGTCTGAATTGCGGTGCCTGCTGTTCTCATTTCCGCGTGTCTTTTTTCTGGGGTGAATGCACCTCGGCCGGGGGCACGGTGCCTGACGAACTGGTCACGTCCATCAGCCCCAGCCGGGTGGCCATGCTGGGCACAGACTGCAAACCTGTTCGCTGTGTCGGTCTGGTGGGTGAAGTGGGCAGCACCGTGCAGTGCTCGATTTATGATCAGCGCTCCAGCACTTGTCGGGAGTTCGACGCCTCTTGGGCCAATGGCGAGGCGAACGTGGATTGCGATGCGGCAAGGGCCGCGTTCGGGCTGCCCGCCCTGCAGCCTGAATTCGAAACGCCTTTTGAGCAGATCGCCTAAGGCTTGGCAGCGACCGCAATCAAGCCATTCGAAAAATATTTGACATCATTGCGCTATCATCCCTTGCGCTCCGTGTAAGCCCTCTATACTGCCAGCATTCGCCAGCGCGCATGACGCAGGCCAAGATGACTCACAGACGGGACATGCTATGGAGTGGCTTGGTTTGCATTTCATGACCGGGCTGCCGGACAGCGGGCAGGTCATACTCAATTGCACCCATAACCCGTTTCTGGTGTTGCTGGCCTATCTGGTCGCCTGCACGGCCGGTTTCGCCACGCTGGACATGACCGAGCGGGTGGGTCATGTGGAAAAGTCCGCCTCTCAACGACTCTGGCGCTGGGTCGGCGCCGGGTGTCTGGCGGGCGGTATCTGGTCCATGCACTTCATCAGCATGCTGGCGTTCCAGGTGCCGATCGAAATCCATTACCACCTGCCCACTACCCTGATCTCGCTGTTGTTCGCCCTGACCGCCTCGTGGCTGGCCATGTACACCCTGAGCCATCCCCAACTGAATTTCTGGCAATACCTGCGGGCCGCGGTGTGGATCGGCCTGGGCATCGCAACCATGCACTATGTGGGCATGGCCGCACTGCGATCGAATGCGCTGGTCTATTACCAACCCGCCCTGTTCGTGCTCTCCGTCGTGATCGCCATCGGTGCCAGCCTGGCTGCCCTGTTGATTTCCAGTCACTTGCGCGATGACACCGGTGCGTATCATCTACTGCTCAAATACACCGCCAGCCTGGTGCTCGGGGCCGGCATTGTCAGCATGCATTTCACCGGCATGGCATCGCTCAACCTGGTGCTGCCCGACGACAGCCTTCAACCGCTGCCCGGCGACAACAATCACCTGCAACTGGGGCTGACAGTGGCAGTGATGGCGCTGTTGATCATCGGCAGCAGCATCAGTGCCGCACTGGCGGACAAGAAGCTGCAACGCAAGGAGTCCGACCTGCAGCGGGTCAACGCCCTGCTCGGTCAACTGGATCAGGCACGCATGTCGCTGCAACAGGTGGCGCATTACGACCCCTTGACCAACCTGCTCAACCGCCGGGGCTTCAACCAGCTCTTCGCCGAAAAACTCATCGAAAAAACCAACGAGGGCGGCATGCTCGCGGTGATATTCCTCGACATCGACCACTTCAAGCGGATTAACGACAGCCTTGGCCATGATGCCGGCGACGAACTGCTCAAAGTCCTCGCCAGTCATATCAAGGCCTCGGTGCGCAGCCACGAAGACGTGGTGGCGCGTTTCGGAGGCGACGAATTCTGCCTCCTCATCAACCTGTACGACCGTGAAGAAGCGCGGCATATGGCCCAGCGCATCATGCTGAAAATGAAGGACCCCATCGAGTTGTCCGGACGGCGCATGGTCATGACCACCAGCATCGGCATCAGCCTGTTTCCGGAAGACGGCAAAACCTGCGAAGAACTGCTGAAGAACGCCGACCTGGCGCTGTATCAGTCCAAGGGCAGCGGTCGTAACGGGTTGCACTTTTTCAGTTCCAACCTGAAAGCCCGCGCCACCCTGGAGTTGCAACTCGAAGAAGAACTGCGTCACGCCCTGCGCGAAGACTCCGGGTTGATGCTGTATTACCAGCCGATCTATGACCTGAGAATCGGCCGAGTCACCAAACTGGAAGCGCTGGTCCGCTGGCAACACCCGGTTCACGGATTGCTGACGCCGGACCGGTTCATCGCCATCGCCGAGGCCAACGGCCTGATCGCCGAACTGGACAATTGGGTATTGCGCAAAGCCTGCGCAGACCTGGGCGAACTGTCCCGCCACGATTGCGAAGACCTCAAGATCGCAGTGAATTGCTCGCCCCTGAACCTGGCGCGAGAAGAACTGGCCGATGAAATCGAACACGCCCTGCGCATCTACGGGGTGACGCCCCAGCGACTGGAGCTGGAGGTGACCGAGAATGCGCTGATGGGCAATATTTCCAACACCCTGGTGTTGCTGCGGCAGATTCGCGCCCTCGGTGTTTCATTGTCGATCGACGACTTCGGCACCGGCTATTCATCCCTGGCCTACCTCAGGCGCCTGCCATTAAACACGCTGAAGATCGACCGCTCGTTCATTCAGGACATTCCCAAGACGACCCAGGACATGGAAATCGTCCAGGCCATTATCGTCATGGCCCATACCCTGCATTTGCAGGTCGTCACCGAAGGTGTCGAGACCCTCGAGCAATATGACTTTCTCCAACGCCACGGCTGCGATTTCGTCCAGGGCTACCTGCTTAGCCATCCGGTGCCGCTGGCTGAGTTGCGGCCGGTACTGGCCGAAATCAACCAGCACACGCATGCCGTCAATCCGTTGAGTCTGGCTCACGGTACAACTGCACTAACGTCGAAGGATCCTTTTCCAGGAACCCCTGCCCCCCATGGAGGCGCATCAGTTGTGCGGCCAATCCGCTGATCGGCGTGGCCGAACCCTGTTCGCGGGAAAACTTCACGGCGGTATCGAGATCCTTCAGCAACGTACGTACGTGCCATTTCACGGGCTCGAAACGGCTTTCGGCCATTTGCGGCGCGAGAATCTGCAACGGTTTTGAATCGGCGAAACCACCGGCCAGCGCCTCGGCAATGAGGCTGGCATCGACCCCGGAGCGCTCGGCCAGGCTCACCACTTCAGCAATGACCAAGGCATTGCAGGCGACGATCATCTGATTGCAGGCCTTGGTCACCTGCCCCGCGCCGACCGCGCCCATGTGGGTCACGCGCTGGCCAAGGGTCAGCAACACCGGCCGCACGCGCGCCAGGTCTGCCGCCTCGCCACCAACCATGATCGCCAGGCTGCCGGCCTCGGCGCCGACCACCCCGCCGGACACTGGCGCATCGAGCCAACCCATCCCGGTTTTATTGGCCAGTGCTGTGGCCATTTCCCGCGTTGCGGTGGGCTCCAGGCTGGAAAAATCCACCAGCAACTGGCCGCTTTTCGCCCCCTCGGCAACGCCAGCCGCGCCAAACACCACCTCACGAACCACCGCGGTATCGGCCAGGCACAACATCACCACGTCGGCGTGCTGACACAGCTCGGCCGGTGTCGCCACTTGCCGCGCACCAGCCTCGACCAGCGCTGCACACTTGGCCGGGTTGCGGTTCCACACCGTCAGCGGGTAACCGGCCGCCAACAGGCGTCGGCACATCGGCAAACCCATCAGGCCGATTCCGGCGAACCCCAGCGCAGGCAACGTTGCCATCATTTAGCCTCCCCTTGATTAAAGATCATCGAATATTGGCCGATTCATCATGGTTAAGGAAAGGATTCCCCCGAGCGATGTTCAGGCCAAGGCCCTGACGCTTGGGCTACATTCGCGCTAAAAAAAGACGCGAGATCCCATTCCGTGATGACTCGATGACACTTGTCGCCGAGCCGACCAGTCCAGGTATATGGCGCACAATGACTTCTAAAAACAATCCGGCCACCGCGGTATCCGACCTGACCCTGAGCCCCGCGGCGAACAGCCCCTCATCGTCGAAGCCATTGCCCCCGTCGCGTCCGCTGTCGACTCAGCAATACCTGTACTTCACCGAAACCAATACCGACCGCATCCTCGACAACCTCGACGGCCTGCGCGACTTGGTGTTCCCGCGCCCGCCCCATCTGGAAGGCGACAACGAACAGCACAACGACCAGGAATTCCCCTCGGTGTGCCTGATCGGCCTGGGCCGCTGCGGTTCGAACATCGCGCTGGACGTGGCGGAGCTGGTGTACAACGCCCGCAAGTTCTACCTCAACGAATTCAACAACGAAGACCGTCTGTCGCCGGATAAACGCTACGCCGAAAAGGGCTACAGCCCGGCGCAGTGGATTCGCAATAACCTGCGCCTGGGGCCGAACAAGGCCACCAAACCGGTATTCCTGGTGGAACCGCTGGTGATGCTCGGCGACCTGGACAAGGACATCGCCGGTCGCATCCGTTTCTCGCGCAAGGGCGAAAAAAGCGGCTTTTTGCGCGACTACAGCAAAATGAAAATCATGGACTTGTCGGAAGTCCACGCCGGTGGCGCCGGTAACGCGCCGATCCTCGGCCAGTACCTGGCCAAGATCATCCTGAACAAGGACACCCAGCGCTTCTCCAGCCCCGACTGGAAGATGATTCACTCGTACCTGATCGACAGCTGCGGGATCAAGGCCAACCAGTCGCGCCTGTACTTCTCGATCTTCAGTGCCGGTGGCGGTACCGGTTCGGGCATGGCCTCGGAATTCGGCCTGGCCCAGCAGCACTCGTACATGAACAAGACGTTCGACACCAAGCCGATGGACGAACACGACGGCAAGAGCGGCCATTCCTTCGTCTTCGAGCCGATCTTCACCAGCGGCATCTGCGTACTGCCGAACATTTCCGATCACCGCAGTGAAATGTCCGAAGCGCTGCACATCAACGCCGGTCGCCTGCTGTGCAAATACCTGTCGGAAGAGTGGGACTTCTCCTACAACTTCGCCAACGAAGACAGCAGCGAAGCCAGCGTCATGGGCCGTATCCGTCCATGGAACGCGATGATGCTGATCTCCAACGACATCATGCGTTATGCCGAAGAAAGCGATGACGGCAACATCCAGAACATCGACGTCAACGCGATGGAAAAGCACGCCAACCAGTACATCTCACAGCAGATCTTCAACATTCTGACGGCGCAGGCGGTCACCACCGACTACGACCAGAACTATTTCCGTCGCGCAGGCATCGACATCGGCGAAACCATTCGCCTGGACGCCAACGACCTGTTCATGAGCCTGGCCGGCCCGGTGGCAATTGCCTACGCCGAGTCCGTGGTGCCGGAAACCCCGCCGCCGAGCAGCGACAAATTCAAGGTGTTCGACAAAGAGCCGCAGCGCCTGAACATCGACGATCTGTTCTTCCGTTCCATCGACCTGCCGCACTTCAACAAAGTCACCCAGGCGATTGAAGGCATCAGCCTGTTGCCAATCGAGTCCAAGCGCTACCGCGCCTCGCTCGAGCAGTACAAGAATTCGGGCTATGACGCGGCCGCCTTGCACGACCTGCACTTCTTCAAGAACTGCTCGTCGGTGGTGTCGATCGTGTCCCTGCCTAAAGACTACAAACTGTCCTACATGGACCTGAACCGGTTGAAGACCCACCTCAACAGCCTGTTCCCCAACACCACGCTCAAGCGTTATGCACTGGTGATCGGCGCCTCGGCCAACCTGTCGCTGACCACCCTGATCGCCAAGAGCCCGTGCCTGTCGGACGACTTCCTGACGCTGATCGTGGCGTTCATCAAGCGTTGCTTCGCAAAAAATCCGTATCGTTTCGACGAAACACTGGATAACTCGATCCTGGACTTCATCATCCATGAAGACTTCGACGAAGACCGGATCGACGATCTGCTCAACGAATTCGAAAACCCGGCGAAGATCCTCGACACCAACTGGTACGCGATCAAACCGATGTACGAGAAGAAGTACCGCGAGCTGATCAACGACAAGGACAAGTTCGTCTCGATCAATGACATTCGTTTGTCGCGCGATTGCGTGAAGAAGGCGATCAAGTACCTGCGCGAGATCTACCGTCACCGGATTGGCAAGACCAAGGTTATTTCGCTGAATAACCATACGGGCAAGACGGCTTATTGAGGGATCGCAACCTTCGGCAGCTCCTACGGGGTGTATGCAATGCCTCTGTAGGAGCTGCCGCAGGCTGCGATCTTTTGATCTGATTCTTTGATCTTTTTTCCAAGATCCAGAAACAATTGAGCAGCCCATCGGCTGCTCAATAAACTGTTCCCGTTACGTTTACGTCACCGTTATACCGGCCTTTCTGTGGCCTTTCTCCACGGCAACGTGCCATCACGCTACTCGGCTACACACTTTTGCCCGACAAAACCAAGCACCGAATCGGTGCAAGCATTCAAGCCTTCGCCCTTTCCTGGATCATAATCCACGGCGAAACAACCACGGCCCACAGCTCCGGATCACGCTCGAAAAGATCCAGCGCCCGCGTTTCAGACAGCTTGGCGACCTTGTCGGCGGCCAGCCAGGCAGCGACTTTCTCGCCTTCATCGGTCGCCACCGCCTCCGCCGCAGCAATCAAATCCAGGCTTGGGTCGACCCACAATAGGGCACCCTTGGCGAAGAACGGCTCCAACTCTTTCCAGGTAATAGATGCGGTTTCACCAAGCAGCTTGGCATAGAGGGTGCTAGGTTCTTGAGTCATGGGTTCCTGTCCGCAAAAGAAATCGATGTGAATGATAACGTCGGTGTTGCGCCAGAAAAACCCGGATGCAATTGCGTTACCGATTGAAAAACCCGGGAAAGCCAGGGAATGCTGCTGCTTCAAGTATTAGCCAGCTAACATCCTGCCGCGATTCTGTCTTTTTCTTTCAACAAAGCGACACCCTCAGGTTTTGCCCCCTGGCGCCAGCTTCCCAGGCTAACAATCGGCGCTCTACACTGTACCGGTACAGTTGCCGGGGGCATTTTCCGGAGGATATCGACGATATCTGACCCGGTTCTGCTGCTACGGCGCCAGGACTATAAAAACTACAACAGTAAGAGTGGAGCACTATGACTAAGGCTACTAAGCAGATTTCAAAACTGTTTGCCGCTATGGTTCTGGCCGGGGTTGCCAGCCATTCGTTCGCCGCCGACACCATCAAGATCGGCATCGCCGGCCCTAAAACCGGCCCGGTCACTCAATACGGTGACATGCAGTTCATCGGCGCCAAGATGGCCATCGAGCAGATCAACGCGAAGGGCGGCGTCGACGGCAAGATGCTCGAAGCCAAGGAATACGACGACGCGTGCGACCCTAAACAAGCCGTGGCCGTCGCCAACAAAGTGGTCAACGATGGTGTGAAATTCGTGGTCGGCCACCTGTGCTCCAGCTCCACCCAGCCAGCTTCGGACATCTACGAAGACGAAGGCGTGATCATGATCACCCCGGCCGCCACCAACCCGGACATCACCACCCGTGGTTACAAGCTGGTGTTCCGCACCATCGGCCTGGACAGCGCCCAGGGCCCTGCCGCCGGTAACTACATTGCCGATCACGTAAAACCGAAAATCGTTGCCGTGCTGCACGACAAACAGCAATACGGTGAAGGCATCGCCACCGCCGTGAAACAGACCCTTGAGAAGAAAGGCGTTAAGGTTGCCGTGTTCGAAGGCCTCAACGCCGGTGACAAGGACTTCTCCTCGATCATCCAGAAGCTCAAGCAAGCCAACGTCGACTTCGTCTACTACGGCGGCTACCACCCGGAGCTGGGCCTGATCCTGCGTCAGTCCCAGGAAAAAGGCTTGAAAGCCAAGTTCATGGGGCCTGAAGGCGTCGGCAACGACTCCATCTCGCAAATTGCCCAGAATGCTTCCGAAGGCCTGTTGGTCACCCTGCCGAAATCCTTCGACCAGGACCCAGCCAACAAAGCCCTGGTACAAGCCTTTGCCGACAAGAAGCAGGACCCAAGCGGTCCGTTCGTGTTCCCGGCCTACTCGGCTGTCGAAGTGATTGCCGAAGGTATCAAGGCTGCCAAGAGCGAAGACACCGCCAAGGTGGCTGAAGCCATTCACAAAGGCACCTTCAAGACCCCGACCGGTGATCTGTCGTTCGACAGCAAGGGCGACCTGAAAGACTTCAAATTCGTGGTCTATGAGTGGCACTTCGGCAAACCAAAAACCGAAGTTTCCCCTCAGTAAGCTAGCGCCATGATTAATAAAGCCCACTGCGCAAGCAGTGGGCTTTGTTTTACGAGATTAATGAGTCAGAGTCCCGCGATCCGGGAGTTGGCTTACCTGAAAATCTTAAAACCGTCACCAGCGGTTCGCTGGCAAACGCTCGTGCGAAGGTGGCCACAGACCACACAGCCCGGGCCGGAACATGACTCCACCAGTGAAATGCGTATCAGGTTTTTAGGAGCGCTGTAATGCCTGAGATCTATCACTTCTTCCAACAGCTGGTTAATGGGATGACCATTGGCAGCACCTATGCCCTTATAGCCATTGGCTACACAATGGTTTACGGCATTATTGGAATGATTAACTTCGCCCATGGCGAGGTCTACATGATCGGTTCCTACGTGGCCTTCATCGTCCTTGCCGGACTGGCCATGCTGGGTATCCATTCTCTGCCGTTGTTGATGACCGCCGCTTTCCTGGCGACCATCGTCGTGACCAGTGCCTACGGCTACAGTATCGAACGGATCGCCTACCGCCCTCTGCGGGGCAGTAACCGTCTGATCCCGCTGATCTCCGCCATCGGCATGTCGATCTTCCTGCAGAACTCCGTACTGCTCTCGCAGGACTCCAAGGACAAATCGATCCCTAACCTGATTCCGGGCAGCTTCAGCTTCGGTCCAGGCGGCGCACAGGAAGTGCTGATCTCCTACATGCAGATCCTGGTGTTCGTGGTGACCCTGGTGGTGATGCTCTGTCTCACCCAGTTCATCTCGCGTTCACGTCTGGGACGCGCCTGTCGGGCCTGTGCCGAAGACATCAAGATGGCCAACCTGCTGGGCATCAACACCAACAACATCATCGCCCTGACCTTCGTCATCGGTGCCGCCCTGGCGGCCGTGGCGGCAGTACTGTTGAGCATGCAGTACGGCGTGATCAACCCTAACGCCGGATTCCTGGTAGGCCTCAAAGCCTTTACCGCGGCGGTGCTGGGTGGCATCGGCAGCATTCCGGGCGCCATGCTCGGTGGTCTGGTGCTGGGGGTAGCCGAAGCATTCGGCGCCGATATATTCGGTGACCAGTACAAGGACGTGGTGGCTTTCGGCCTTCTGGTCCTGGTGCTGTTATTCCGGCCAACCGGCCTGCTGGGTCGTCCGGAGGTTGAGAAAGTATGACTAGGAATCTTAAACAGGCGCTGTTCAGCGCCCTGCTGGTATGGGCCGTGGCCTATCCGGTACTCGGCCTGAAACTGTCCATCGCCGGGATCAACCTCGAAGTGGAAGGCGCCAGCACCTCCACGCTGATCATCATCGCCACCTGCTCGGTGCTGATGTTCCTGCGTGTGCTGTTCGACCGCGAATACTCGGCGGCCATGAGCTCCGTGCCCAAGGGCAAACTGATCCCGGCCAGCGCGAGCCACTTCCTGACCCTGCCGACCACCCAGCGCTGGATCATCATGGCGTTGATCGTCGTGGCACTGGTATGGCCGTTCTTCGGTTCACGCGGTGCGGTGGACATCGCCACGCTGATCCTGATCTACGTGCTGCTCGGCCTGGGCCTGAACATCGTGGTCGGTCTGGCCGGCCTGCTCGACCTCGGTTACGTCGGCTTCTACGCCGTGGGTGCCTACAGCTATGCGCTGCTGTCGCACTACTACGGGCTGAGCTTCTGGATCTGCCTGCCGATCGCCGGCCTGATGGCGGCCACATTCGGCTTCCTGCTCGGTTTCCCGGTGCTGCGCCTGCGCGGTGACTATCTGGCGATCGTGACCCTGGGCTTCGGTGAGATCATCCGTCTGTTCCTGCGTAACCTGACGGGCCTCACCGGCGGACCGAACGGCATCAGCAACATTCCCAAACCGTCGCTGTTCGGCCTGACCTTCGAAAGAACGGCCACCGAAGGCATGCAGACCTTCCACGAGTTCTTCGGCCTGACGTACAACCCGGTCAGCAAGGTGGTTTTCCTCTACCTGGTGGCGCTGTTGCTGGCACTGTTCGCGCTGTTCGTGATCAACCGCCTGCTGCGCATGCCGATCGGCCGTGCCTGGGAAGCCTTGCGCGAAGACGAAATCGCCTGCCGTGCCCTGGGCCTGAACCCGACCGTGATCAAGCTGTCGGCCTTCACCCTGGGTGCCTGCTTCGCTGGTTTCGCCGGTAGCTTCTTCGCCGCGCGCCAAGGGCTGGTCACGCCGGAGTCGTTCACCTTCATCGAGTCGGCCACCATCCTCGCCATCGTGGTGTTGGGCGGCATGGGCTCGCAGTTGGGCGTGGTTCTCGCGGCTGTCGTGATGATCCTGTTGCCCGAACTGATGCGTGACTTCAGCGAATACCGCATGTTGATGTTCGGCGCCTTGATGGTGCTGATGATGATCTGGCGTCCTCAAGGTCTGCTGCCCATGCAACGTCCTCACATGGAGCTGCGTAAATGAGCAGAGAGATCCTGAAAGTAGATGGCCTGAGCATGCGCTTCGGCGGCCTGTTGGCGGTCAATGGCGTAGCCTTGAGCGTCAAAGAGAAACAAGTGGTCTCGATGATCGGCCCCAACGGCGCCGGCAAGACCACTGTATTCAACTGCCTGACCGGGTTCTACAAACCCACCGCCGGCACTATCCAGCTCAACGGTGAAGCGATCGAAGGCCTGTCCGGCCACAAGATCGCCGGCAAAGGCGTGGTGCGGACTTTCCAGAACGTGCGGCTGTTCAAGGACATGACCGCCGTGGAAAACCTGCTGATTGCTCAGCACCGGCACCTGAACACCAACTTCCTGGCAGGCCTGTTCAAGACCCCGGCGTTTCGCCGCAGCGAACGCGAGGCGATGGAATACGCCGAGTTCTGGCTGGAAAAGGTCAACCTCAAGGAGTTCGCCAACCGCCCGGCCGGCACCCTGGCTTATGGTCAGCAGCGCCGCCTGGAAATTGCCCGCTGCATGATGACCCGTCCAAGCATCCTCATGCTCGACGAACCGGCCGCCGGCCTCAACCCGCGGGAAACCGACGACCTCAAGGCGCTGATCGGCACCCTGCGTGAAGAGCATAATGTGACGGTGCTGTTGATCGAACACGACATGAAACTGGTCATGAGCATTTCCGACCATATCTTCGTAATCAACCAGGGCACACCGTTGGCCAACGGCACGCCGGAGCAGATCCGCGACAATCCTGAAGTGATCAAAGCCTACCTGGGGGAAGCGTAAATGCTGCAGTTCGAAAACGTTTCCACCTTCTACGGCAAGATCCAGGCGCTGCACAGCGTCAACGTCGAAGTCCGCCAGGGCGAGATCGTGACCCTGATCGGCGCCAACGGTGCCGGCAAGTCGACCCTGCTGATGACCCTCTGCGGTTCGCCGCAAGCCCACAGCGGCAGCATCCGCTACATGGGCGAAGAGCTCGTCGGCCAGGACTCGTCGCAGATCATGCGTAAAAGCATCGCCGTGGTTCCGGAAGGCCGTCGGGTGTTTGCCCGCCTGACCGTGGAAGAAAACCTCGCCATGGGCGGGTTCTTCACCGACAAGGGCGATTATCAGGAACAGATGGACAAGGTTCTGGGACTTTTCCCACGCCTGAAAGAACGCTTTGCCCAACGCGGCGGCACCATGTCCGGCGGCGAACAGCAAATGCTCGCCATCGGCCGCGCGCTGATGAGCAAGCCCAAGCTGCTGCTGCTCGACGAGCCATCGCTGGGCCTGGCACCGATCATCATCCAGCAGATCTTCGACATCATCGAACAACTGCGTAAGGACGGTGTGACGGTGTTCCTGGTGGAGCAGAACGCCAACCAGGCCCTGAAAATCGCCGACCGTGCCTACGTGCTGGAAAACGGCCGGGTGGTGATGAGCGGGACCGGTGAAGCGCTGTTGACCGACCCGAAAGTACGCGAAGCGTACCTCGGCGGTTAAGCCTTTGCGGTAAACAAAAAACGGCCTTCGGGCCGTTTTTTTGTGCCTGGCACAAACCTCACCGAAGGCCGCTCCTACGGGGCTGTGTATCTTTAGCACAACCTGAATGATAAAGAAGAAGCCCTGTCGGAGGAGCCCCGCCTCATAAACGTCATTGATCTATAGAGTCATCTTGCATATATTTGTATCTACAGATAAACAAGAAGTGATCAACATGACAGCAACCTCCCAGGCACAAGGATTCACCAAAGACCAGTGCGTGACTGGTTTGCGAGCAGCTGTAGGCATACTCGAAAAGTGGCAGGCATCGGGCGATCAGGCCTGTCGAATCCTGCGCATTTCCCGCAGTACGTACTCACGGGCAAAGCAACGCGATCCCGATTGGTCCGTAAACCTGGATTCAGACCAGATGCAGCGCATCAGTTTTATTCTCAACATCCATGCCGCTCTGCGTCTTGTCTTTGATAACCCTGAGAACGTCTATGGTTTTCCGACGATGGCGAACGAAAACGAGTTCTTCAACGGGCGTACCCCGCTCGAAATCATGTCCCAGGGGGATATGATTTCCTTGTACGAGACGTTTCGGCGGATCGACGTGCTGCGAGGCGCACAATGGTAATGGTGAGCCAGTTGCCAGTATTGGCCGGTGAGCAGTTGCAGGCCTACCGGTTGATCAATTCAAAGTTTCCGCCCATTGCGTTGTTTGACGACGTGGCGGACGCGAACGAATTTGATGTTCTGTATCAGATACAGGCCCTCACAAATCCGAGGCTGCAAAATGAGGTAGGTCGGCTTGAGCTGATACCGCGTGCGGAAATTCCCTTTGGCATCCCTGGATGCTCTTATGCGACAGCCCCTTTCACCCACGTCAACCCAACTGGCTCGCGTTTCAGCGATGGCAGTTTCGGCGTGTTGTACTTGGCTGCCTCGATGGAAACTGCTCTGGCTGAGGTACAGCATCACCAAAATCAGTATTGGTCGAATGTCCAGAGTCTCAATTACGAGAGGTTTGTTTTCCGGGGGTTATCCTGCACTTTCGTTGACGAAGCAATGAGGGATGCCGTATCCATTCCGATGCACGATCCTATCTACGATCCCGTCGACTACACGCACTCACATCGCTTGGGTAAGGCAGTCAAGGATGCAGGGTGCCTTGGCCTGCGATACAACTCCGTGCGTATGCATGGCAACTACTGCTGGGCGCTGATGACTCCCAGACCAGTCTCATCAGTCATTCAAACAGCCCACTACGAGATGATCTGGAACGGTCAGATCACTAGCGTTAATAAAATCAGCATTGCATGACTGTCTTATCGGCGCCTCCCACAGGGGATTGATGGTGTTTTGAGGATTTTTGAAAAAAATCTGCAGTCAGCTGTAACACCCCGCCCTGTCGTTTCTCTAGAGCGGTAAGCAAGCACAAACGCTTGCCATACCAAGCTCAATTTCGGAGAAACATCATGACTGCTACCACCCGCACCCTGTCCGCCACCGCCCTGGTTCTGGCACTTGGTTCTGCCCTGAGCATCGCCGCTGTCTCCACGGCCCATGCCGCTGACGCCAACATGGAAAAATGCTTCGGCGTGGCCATGAAAGGTCATAACGATTGCGCCGCTGGTGCTGGTACCACTTGCGCTGGCACCGCCAAAACCGACTACCAGGCCAACGCCTGGAAGCTCGTCCCCAAGGGCACCTGCGCCACCACAATGAGCAAGACCTCGCCAACCGGTTTCGGCCAGATGGAAGCCTACAAAGCCAAGTCGTAATCAGTCCCCCAGCCAGAGTGTCGACCATGAACCATTCATTCTCCGGGCTCCCGCCCCGCTCCGGGCTGGGGCTCAAGACCGAGCACTTTCGTGAAGTGCTCGGTGCACAACCGGACATCGGTTTCTTCGAAGTCCACGCCGAAAACTACATGGTGGCCGGCGGCCCGTTTCATCATTTTCTGGGATTGATCCGTGAGCAGTATCCGCTGTCGCTGCACGGTGTTGGCCTGTCCATCGGTGCCGAAGGTCCGCTGGATGGTCAGCACCTGCAAAGGCTGGCCGCGCTGATCGAGCGCTATCAACCCCACTCCTATTCCGAACACCTGGCCTGGTCCAGCCATGGCCCGGTGTTTCTCAATGACCTGCTGCCCCTGGCCTACGATGCGCCGACGCTGAACCGTGTCTGCGAGCACATCGATCAGGTACAGAACACCCTCAAACGCCCGATGCTGCTGGAAAACCCGGCGACATACCTGGCGTTCCAGAACTCGACAATCGATGAAGCCGACTTCATCGGTGAAGTCATTCACCGCACCGGCTGCGGCCTGCTGCTGGACGTCAACAACGTTTACGTTTCCTGCATCAATCACCAAAGAGATCCGCGGGCCTACATCGACGCCCTGCCACTGCACGCTGTGGGAGAGATTCATCTGGCGGGGTTTGCCGAAGACACCGACAGCCTTGGTGACCGACTACTGATCGACGATCACGGTGCGCCCGTCGATAACGCGGTGTGGGCGCTGTACTCGCAGGTGCTGGAGCGGGTCGGCCCGATCGCCACGTTGATCGAACGCGACAACCGGTTACCGGCCTTCAGTGTGTTGCACGCCGAAGCCCGTCATGCCGATGAGTTGCTGCACCGCGCAGGGAGCCGGCCATGAGCACTCAAGCCGCTTTTTCCGCCGCCCTGCTCGATCCTCAACGGCCCTGCCCCGAGGGCGTGTTCAGTACCAACGGTGCCGATCCGGCCAGCCGTTTCGCGGTGTATCGCAACAATGTGCAGAGCTCGCTGATCAACGCCTTGGCCGATAGCTATCCGGTGGTTATGCAGTTGGTCGGTGATGAATTTTTCCGGGCAATGGCAGGGTTGCATGTGCAAAGTTGCCCACCGCAAAGCCCGCTCATCAACGACTACGGCAAGGACTTCGCTGAGTTCATCGACAGTTTTGAACCGGCAGCCAGCGTGCCTTATCTGGCCGATGTGGCGCGGCTGGAGCGCTTGCGCGTTCAGGCCTATCACGCCGCTGATGCGCAGCCTTTGGGCCATGAGCAAATCGCCGCCGTGCTGTCGGACCCACAGGCATTGAGCGAGCTGACGCTTGGGCTTCATCCCTCCCTCAATCTGCTGACTTCAGCCTTCGCCGTGGTCGCCATCTGGGCGGCGCATCAGCAGGACGCGACGCTGGCCGGGATCGACCTCGGCCACGGGCAAAACGCGCTGGTGCTGCGTAACGAACTGGAGGTTGAGGTCTTCGCCATCGACCACGGCGCCAGCACCTTCATTCAGAGCCTGCGACTCGGCCAGCCCCTGAGCCAAGCGCTGGAACGCGCGCCGGCCTTCGATCTCAGCCAAACCCTGGCACTGCTGATCAGCCACAACGCCATCACTCATTTACACCACAACCAGGTATCGCTATGAACATTCAGCACAACCCCATCGCCCGCGCCATCGGGCTGCTGGAAAAAATCCCCCACAGCCTGATCGCCTTTATCGCGCGTTTTTCCATTGCCGCGGTGTTCTGGAAGTCCGGGCAAACCAAGGTGGAAGGCCTGGCCATCGACTTGATCGACGGCACCGTTGAACTCGGTGTGCCAAGGCTGGCGGACTCGACCATTCCGTTATTCCAGAGCGAATATCACCTGCCGTTGCTCTCCCCGGAACTGGCGGCGCACCTGGCGGCCTTCGCCGAGCATTTCTTTCCGATACTGATCCTGATCGGCTTCGCCACACGCTTTTCGGCCCTGGCGCTGCTGGGTATGACCCTGACCATTCAACTGTTCGTGTACCCCGATGCGTATCCGACCCACGGCACCTGGGCGGCGGTGTTGCTGTACTTGATGGCGACTGGACCTGGCAAGTTGTCGATCGATCACCTGCTTGCCCGGCGTTACGCCCGCTGATACCAACCTCAGAACTCCCATAAAGGTTGTGTGGTGAGACGTTATCGTTGAAGCCGATCCAACGCCTCACCACTGCGCTTGAACCAACCGATCAAATAGTCCGCCAGCACTTGGGTACGCTTCGGCAAACCGCCCTGATACGGATGCACCAGATACATCGGCATGCTGCGGGTTTGATAATCACGCAGGAGCCAGCGTAAACGTCCATCAGCCAATTCCTCTTGCAACAGATACGACGGCAAACGCGCAATGCCCGCACCGGTCAGTGCAGCTTTCTTCAAGAGGTTGTAATGGTTGCTGGCGAACGGACCCGACACTCGCACCCGCGTTAATTCGTGCTGTTGGTGATAGAGCCATTCTTCGCGACCGCTGTAATGGCTGTTGAGCAGGCAGCGGTGTTCGGCCAGTGCCTGAGGCGTCAGCGGCTCACCGAATCGCTCAAGATACGCGGGGCTGGCACAGGTCATTTCGTGCCAGGCCAGCAGCGGTCGGGCGACCAGGCGTTCGTCGTTGGCCACTTCCGAGCGGATCGCCAAGTCAAACCCGTCCCGGGACAAGTCGCGGTAGTTGTTGTTGAGCTCCAGCTCGATCTGCACCTCGGGGTACTGCCGGGAAAATTCCAGCAGTGCGCCGTCAAAGAACGTTTCCCCCAACGAAACCGGCACCGTCATCCGCACAGGGCCGGCCATGTCGTCTTTCAGCCGTGCCAACGCCTGACGCGCACGCTCCACTTGCACCACCAGCGCCTGGGCTTGCGGCAACAACGCCGCACCCGCCGCCGTCAGGCTCAAGCGACGTGTGGTGCGTTGCAGCAACACCACGCCAAAGCGCGTTTCCAGCAGGCTGATGCGCTTGGAGAGTTGCCCCTTGCTGCACCCCAGTTGCTGGGCGGCCAGGGTGAAACTGCCCGCCTCGATCAATACCGCGAACGCCGCCAGATCGTCCATTTCACTCATGGATTGTTTCCATTTGAAAACCAAAGGTTGCCCATTAGCACGCTTATTTATAAAAAAAACCACACTAGACTTAACTTTAAATCCAACCCACTTGAGGAACTGCACGATGAAAATTCTGTTGATTGGCGCCTCCGGCACCGTCGGTTCGGCCATTGACCATGAACTGTCCCAGCGCCACAAAATCGTCCGTATCGGCCGTAAAAGCGGTGATTTCCAGGTCGACATCAGTGACAGCGCCTCGATCCGCAAACTGTTCGAACAGACCGGCAACTTCGATGCACTGATCTGCGCCGCCGGCAGTGTCAACTTCGTGCCGCTGGCCACCATGACCGCACAAGACTTCGAACTCGGCTTGCGGGACAAGCTGATGGGCCAGGTCAACCTGCTGCTGATCGGCCGGGAATTCGCCAATGACGGTGCGTCTTTCACCTTCACCACCGGCATCCTCAGCCACGATCCGATTCGTACCGGCAGCTCCGCGTCCCTGGTCAACGGCGCCCTTGACGCCTTCGTCCGAGCGGCAGCGATCGAACTGCCACGCGGTCTGCGCATCAACTCGGTCAGCCCGAACGTGCTGGTCGAAGCCATGGGCAGCTATGCGCCGTACTTCCGTGGTTTCAAACCGGTTCCCGCCGCCGAGGTGGCGCTGGCCTACGCCAAAAGCGTGGAAGGCCTGCAGACCGGCCAGACCTATCGCGTCGGCTAAACCACCCCCCGTAGAGGCAACCGAGAACATCGCAGGGTTGTGATGAACGGTCAGGCTGAGTAACGTGGCGACACTTGTCTGGAGACTCAAAGATGCGTGTTGCCCGTTCCCTGGTACTTGTTGCCCTGCTTCCGTTGTTCGCCGCTTGCCAACTGCTCGATGGCCCACGGCAAAGTGCTTCCCATGTGGGCCAGACCCGCATGCAGGGCCAATTGACGGCGGCCGACGGCAAGCTGCTGTTCCAGCCATGTAATGAGCAACGCAGTTTCGTAGTCAATGACATCGGTGGCACCAGCATCCTGCAAGAGGCCGCGACCCTGGCCGATGATCAGGGCAAGCTGTTCGCCGATGTGCGCGGCCGGATCGTTGCCAGTGGTGCTGACAGCCAACTCGACCTTACGCAGCTGTACCGCGTCGAACGCTCGGGCACGGCGTGCGACGATCCCAATTTCAAGCAGCTGATCCTGCGCGCCGCCGGCCATGGCCCGGAGTGGAACGTCAAGGTCAGTGGCAAGGGCATGATCGTCGACCGCGCTGGTCAGCCGCCCCTGGCCCTGCCGTACGTTGAAGAACAACTGGGCGATGGCCGCTTCAACCTCAGTACCGAAGCCAATAATCAGCGCATCGAGCTCTGGGTCGCGCCGCGACGTTGCGTCGACAGCAGCACCGGCAGCGTGCAGCACATGAGCGCCGAGTTGCGTATCGACGGCCAGGTGCAACGCGGCTGCGGGTATTTTGGCGGATCGCGTAACGACTGATCGTTTTAGCCTCACGGGAATCATCCTTTGAGGCTTATAATCGCGGGCTTCAAACGCCTTGGCGCAGTTGTGCGCCCCGCGAACCGGATCCCGCCATGTTACGAATCACCGAACTCAAGTTGCCGATCGACCATCCCGAAGAAGACCTGCGCCCTGCCATCGTGCAGCGCCTGGGCATCGCCAGTGATGACCTGCTCGACTTCACCTTGTTCAAGCGCAGCTACGATGCGCGCAAAAAGTCCTCCGAACTGTGTTTCATCTACACCATCGACCTCAACGTTCGCGATGAGGCGGCGGTGCTGCGCACGTTCGCCGATGACCGTAACGTCAACGTGGCGCCGGATGTCAGCTACAAAGTGGTCGGCCAGGCGCCGGCCGACCTGAGCCAGCGTCCGATCGTGGTCGGGTTCGGCCCGTGCGGGATCTTCGCCGGCCTGGTGCTCGCGCAGATGGGCTTCAAGCCGATCATCCTCGAACGCGGTACCGAAGTGCGCCAGCGCACCAAGGACACCTGGGGCCTGTGGCGTAAAAGTGTGCTCAACCCCGAATCCAACGTGCAATTCGGTGAAGGCGGCGCGGGAACGTTCTCCGACGGCAAGCTCTACAGCCAGATCAAAGACCCTAAATTCCTCGGTCGCAAGGTTCTGCATGAGTTCGTCAAGGCCGGTGCGCCGGAAGAAATCCTCTACGTCAGCAAGCCGCACATCGGGACGTTCCGTCTGACCGGTGTGGTGGAAAACATGCGTGAGCAGATTCGCGCCCTGGGCGGCGAAGTGCGCTTCCAGCAGCGGGTTACCGATGTGCTGATCGACGACGGCCAACTGGTGGGCGTCGAACTCCATGGCGGCGAACAGATCCATTCGAAGCACGTGATTCTGGCCCTCGGCCACAGCGCCCGGGACACCTTCCGCATGCTGCACGGCCGTGGTGTGTACATGGAAGCCAAGCCGTTCTCGGTGGGGTTCCGCATCGAACACCCGCAGTCGCTGATCGACCGCGCGCGCCTTGGCAAATACGCCGGCCACCCGAAACTCGGCGCTGCCGACTACAAACTGGTGCACCACGCCAAAAACGGTCGATCGGTCTACAGCTTCTGCATGTGCCCGGGCGGCACCGTAGTGGCGGCGACCTCCGAGCCGAACCGCGTGGTCACCAACGGCATGAGCCAATACTCGCGTAACGAGCGCAACGCCAACTCCGGGATCGTCGTCGGCATCACCCCGGAAGTCGATTATCCGGGCGGCCCGCTGGCCGGCATCGAGTTGCAGGAACGCCTGGAATCCCACGCCTTTGTGCTGGGCGGCAGCAACTACGAAGCACCGGCGCAACTGGTCGGCGACTTCATTGCCGGCAAGCCGTCCACCGAATTGGGCAGCGTCGAGCCGTCCTACAAACCGGGCGTTGCCTTGGGTGACTTGGCCCTGGCCCTGCCGGCGTTCGCCATCGAAGCGATTCGCGAAGCCTTGCCAGCGTTCGAGAAGCAGATTCGTGGCTACTCGCTGCACGACGCCGTGTTGACCGGGATCGAGACGCGCACCTCATCGCCGCTGCGCATTACCCGTAACGAGTCGATGCAGAGCCTGAACGTGAAGGGGTTGTTCCCGGCGGGTGAAGGCGCGGGTTATGCGGGCGGGATTCTGTCGGCGGGTGTCGACGGGATTCGGATTGCTGAAGCAGTGGCCCGGGATATCCTCGGCCTAGAAGCCTGACCCAGATGATCGTTCCCACGCAGAGCGTGGGAACGATCAAATATCTCAGATATTGGCGCGCAACACGCTGGCCGGCAGCGGCTCTCCGCGCTCAACGCTGGCCGCCACGGCATCCATCAGACCACTCAACTCATACCCCTGGGCCTTCAGCCAGGCCTGATCGTAATAGGTGTCGGCATAGCGCTCGCCGCCATCGCACAGAATCGCCACGATCGACCCCGACTCCCCCGCCGTCGCCATCTGCTGGGCCGCCATCAAGGCGCCGATCAGGTTGGTCCCGCTCGAACCGCCCACCCGTCGCCCCAAACGTTGTGCCAGATAATGCATGGCTGCCAGTGACAAGGCGTCCGGCACCTTGACCATTGCATCGATGACCTTAGGCAGGAACGACGCCTCGACACGCGGCCGTCCAATGCCTTCAATCCGTGACCCGTGATCGAGGCGCAGGCTGGCGTCGCCGGTCTTGTAGTAATCGAAAAACACCGAACGCTCGGCATCGGCGCACAGCACACGGGTGCAATGCTGGCGATAGCGCACGTAACGGCCCAGCGTCGCGGTGGTGCCGCCGGTGCCAGGGCTGGAAATCAGCCAGCTCGGTTCCGGGTGCTGCTCGAAGCGCATCTGATGGAAGATCGATTCGGCGATGTTGTTGTTCGCTCGCCAGTCGGTGGCGCGTTCGGCGTAGGTGAACTGGTCGATGAAATGCCCGTCGTGTTCGTGAGCCAGGCGCTCGGACTCAGCGTAAATCTGCGTCGGATCGTCCACCAGATGGCTCTTGCCACCGTAGAAAGCGATTTGCGCGATCTTTTCCTTGGACGTGCTCGCGGGCATCACCGCAATGAACGGCAAACCCAGCAGCCGGGCGAAGTACGCCTCGGAAATCGCCGTCGAACCGCTGGACGCTTCGATCACCGGCGCACCGGGCTTGAGCCAGCCGTTACACAGCGCATAGAGGAACAATGAGCGGGCCAACCGATGTTTCAGGCTGCCGGTGGGATGACTCGATTCATCCTTGAAGTACAACTCGATGCCCGGCAACCCCGGCAGCGGCAAGGGGATCAGGTGGGTGTCGGCGCTGCGCTGGAAGTCGGCTTCGATGATCCGGATGGCTTCGCGGGCCCACTGTCGGTTGTCGCTCATGATGGTTTTCTCGTTGAATCAGGCAAGAGTCGGCCTTGTCGCAAGGCTCAGTCCACAAGCTTAGGAAAAAACCTACATCACGCACAGATACAGCTGGGGTTCAATACGTCCGGCAACTGCTAGGCTCAGGCCTTTGCTGACCGGGCACGTTGTAACGGTATATAACAAAAAAGAATATAACTTTTGTTTTAACAACCAACGGTACGGGTTAGGGTGTGCCACCTTTTGAATTCATCGATGGAGAGCGACCTTGCCTCTGCGTAGCACGTTCACGCGTTTCTTTCAGTTGGAAGCTGCCAGCGGTCTGCTATTGATCGCCGCAGCTGTCCTGGCCCTGATCATCAACAATTCATCGCTGTCGTGGCTCTATAACGGCCTGCTGGACACCCCCGTGGTGGCTCAGATCGGCGCGCTGAAAATCGCCAAGCCATTGCTGCTGTGGATCAACGACGGCCTGATGGCCCTGTTCTTTCTGTTGATCGGCCTGGAAGTGAAGCGCGAAGTCCTCGACGGCCAACTGTCGAAACCGTCTCAGATCGTCCTGCCCGGCGCGGCCGCAATTGGCGGCATGGTGGTGCCGGCGCTGATCTACTGGTTCCTCAACCGCGATAACCCGTCCGCCCTGAGCGGCTGGGCCATCCCGACGGCTACCGACATTGCCTTCGCCCTTGGCGTGCTGGCCCTGCTGAGTAAACGCGTGCCAGTGTCGCTGAAACTGTTCCTGATGACCCTGGCGATCATCGATGACCTTGGCGCAATCATCATCATTGCGATCTTCTATTCCGGCGCTCTGTCGACCCTGTCCCTGGCGCTGGCCGCGGCCTGCATCGCGGCCTTGATCGGAATGAACCGACTTGGTGTGGTGAAACTCGGGCCGTACATGATCATCGGGCTGATCCTTTGGGTCTGCGTACTCAAGAGTGGCGTGCACGCGACGCTGGCGGGTGTGACCCTGGCCTTCTGCATTCCACTGCGCACGAAAAACGCCGAGCCTTCGCCGCTGCTGACCCTGGAGCATGCCCTGCATCCGTGGGTGGCCTACGGCATCCTGCCGCTGTTTGCCTTCGCCAACGCTGGCTTGTCCCTGGCCGGCGTGACCGTCGAAAGCTTCACCCATCATGTACCGATGGGCATCGCCGTCGGCCTGCTGTTGGGCAAGACCGTCGGTGTTTTCGGCCTGACCTGGCTGGCGGTAAAAATCGGCATCGCCGCCCTGCCCCAAGGCGCCAACTGGGGCCAGATTTTGGGGGTGGCGATCCTTTGCGGCATCGGCTTCACCATGAGCCTGTTCGTCGGTTCCCTGGCCTTCGTTCCGGGCGCCAGTGAATATGCCGGGATGGACCGCATGGGGATTCTGACCGGCTCGATCCTGGCGGCATTGATCGGTTATGCGGTGACGGCGGCGGCGAGCCGCAAGAGTGCTGCGCTGCCTTCCTGAACGATAGAGAACACTCTTAGCAACATTGAGGACCCGTCCTACAGCCATGATTAGCCACGTTCGTTAACGTCGCGCAGCCCCCTCTTTGGGGGTTGCCGATGGACGAGCGAAAGGACAATCAGTGGCTGGCCACAAGGACATCCCCCGGGTACAAAACCCACCGTCAGGTGACGGGCATCACGTCACTCACCGATTCATGACGGCCACCGAATTGGCCGAGCGTGATGCCAGACAAGACGCCTACGACGCCATGCTCGCGAGGCAGCAAGCCTTCGAAGACAGCCTTCAAGTCGCAGCGAAAAAGGACAACGTTGCCCGCTCGGGATGCGTGTTCGCCAAGTCCTGCAAACTGCCCGATGCAATCATCGACTACACGAATCCCTCCGGCGTTGTTCCGACCGACAGCCTGAAAGACTACGGCGAACTGGTTCTGCTCGGCGCTCGCGAGGCCGATGAAAGCGGTGTCGTGCCGCTGAAGAAAATCAGTGGTACGGCCATTCCGGTGGGTTTCGGCAGCTTCGCCCTGAGTGGCTCAGCGTTCGCCGCATTACCCGCCGTCGCAGTCAGCACCGCTGCGGCCACCCTGGCAGGTCTGGTGGCCCTGGTCATGCCGTCGAGCCTTGGCGACAGCTCGCTCTACACCGAAGATCAATTGCGATCCCTCAAACAGGCGCGCACTCGCGTGCGTCTGCGGGTAGAGCAACAGGCTGATGGCCGTCTCAAGGGATACGGTTTTTACACTGGCAAAAACCGCGATTGGGAAATGGTCGATGTCGTGCAGTTCACCTTGCGCGGCAGTCAGCAGGTGGCTGATCTCGGGGACGGCATTGAGCTGATCTGGACGCCGGCCGAGAACGGTTCAAGCACCCTCGGCATCCCCGCTTTGGAAGCTGCGCCACAAGCACCGCACATCTGGGTTTACCCGCCGACGAAGGCAGCTGACAGCATCATCGTGAATCCGGTTTATCCGCCGGAGTACAAGGATTTCATTCTTGTGTTTCCGGCGGATTCGGGGGTGTTGCCGGTTTATATTGTGGTGAGTGTTGCGGACCACAAATATCATCCGGCGCCAAACGGGCTTACCGCTTTTCCTGATGCCACACCGGCAAAACAGAAGACTCGGGTCAAAGGTAGAGGCACCCGAATGCGCTGGAGAACGGCTGAAGGGCGAATTCTAGAATGGGATTATCAGCATGGAGCAGTAGAAATGTATGACAAACGAGGTCGCCATCTGGGTGAGTTTGACGCTGAAACAGGTAATCAAAACAAGCCGGCGGATCCGAAAAGAAGGATAGAACCGTGAACCACGTAATTTATGCTTTTGATAAAGAAACAGAAGCGCTGGTATTCGAAGTGCCTGTCCCGGCAGACGGCATTGCACAGCTGAGGGCGATAATGAGTTGGACTGAGGCTGAAGAAGAAATCTATGGCTATGACCTTGATTCCCAGCAGATAACAAAACTGGAAACATTAGTCGGTCGATCATTTTACGATCCACAATACGATTTTCAGCTCGGTTGTTATGCAAGCAAGTAAATGCTCTGGTTCAACTCCACAGCCCAAAAGAAAACCCCGACCAGCTCACCTGATCGGGGTTTTCTTTTACCCTACATTCCCGCTTAGTGCGAAACGCGGCTGGTCCCACCCACAGTGGAGATCCGCACACGCTCACCCACACGGAACACTTCGTTTGGCTGAACTTCCTGCACGTAGGCGCGCATGCTGCCATCGTCTTCGCGTACGGTGATTTCAACGCCTTGAGTGCGGGTCAGGCCTTCTTCGGCAGCCGACCCCACCAGGCCACCCGCTACAGCGCCGATGACCGCTGCAACGATGCTGCCGCGACCACCGCCGACGGCGCTACCGCCGACGCCACCCACGACTGCGCCCGCAGCGCTGCCGATCGGGGTCTTGGTGCCTTCGATTTTCACCGGACGCAGGGATTCGATGGTGCCCATGCGAATCGTCTGCACGCGACGCGCTTCGTCACGGGAGTAGGAGTCACCGGTCAGGCTCGATTGGCAACCGGAGAGCAACATCGCCATCGTGGAAAAGGAAGCAACCAGCAAAACAGACTTACGCATAGCATCAAACTCCATAGGACAGGTATCCATTAAAACCCGCAGCTTGACGCCTGTCACGGCATCGCCCGGATAAAATTGGTTTCATTCAGGCCTGGTACAGGCACTTTGCGAACTCACCATACAGTAGCGTCACATTACGAAATCTGCGCCGCTGACCCAAGGAATATCATGGATTACTTCATCATTGTCGTCACGACCATCGCCGGTTTGTACTTCCATTGGTGGTTGTACGTGCGGATAAAACGCTGGGGGGACCGCGATCTGGCGTTGTCACTGGCGGGTAAAGACGAACAAAAAAGAGCCTTCATGCTCCAGCAACTGGCGAACGCTCAAGCGCAGAAGATCAAGCGTCGGGACCTGCCACAGTGGCTAGAGGCCGCTGCGGCAGGGTATCCCGATCGGTAGACCGTTTACGGGGCCAGGCGCTCACGAACCCAGTCAGCACCCTGCAAGCGGTAGTTGAGGCGATCGTGCAGACGGCTCGGACGGCCCTGCCAGAATTCGATGCGCTCGGGTAGCAAGCGATACCCCCCCCAATGCTCGGGGCAGTGCGGTTGGCTATCGCTGAAACGCTGCTCCGTGTCCTTGAGCAGCGCCTCCAGTTCGCCGCGATCGGCGATCACCCGGCTCTGGGGCGACGCCCAGGCACCAAGACGACTGCCCAGAGGGCGAACCTGGTAGTAGGCGTCGGACTCTTCAGGCGTGACCTTCACCACCCGCCCTTCGATGCGCACCTGGCGCTCCAGGGCCGGCCAGAAGAACGTCATGGCTGCAAATGGATTGGCTGCCAATTGCTGCCCCTTGTCGCTCTCGTAGTTGGTGAAGAAGGTGAAGCCCTGCTCGTCCAGGCCCTTGAGCAGCAGAATGCGGCAATGCGGCCGACCGTCCTGATCGACGGTGGCCAACGTCATGGCATTCGCCTCCACCGGTACCTGCTCGGTTTTCACCGCATCGGCAAACCACTGATGGAACAGTGCGAACGGCTCGGCCGGGGCTTGCGCCTCGGTCAAGCCATCTCGGGTGTAATCGCGACGCATATCTGCCAAGGGCCGGGTCATGGCGCATTCCTTTTGGTTAATGAATCACTGCTTTGTGGCATCGGTGGCGGTGGCGCTCTTCGAATCGACAGCGGCTTTAGCCGGAGCGGTCTTTTTCGCGGGTGCCTTTTTGGCTGGAGCCTTGGCGGCCGCTTTCTTGACCGGTGCCTTTTTCTTCGACGAGGCAGCGGTTTTTTTCGCAGCCGGTTCCGGGGTCACAGGCTTGGCCACTGGCTTGACGTCTTGCGCGACGACTTTGGTTACTGGTGCCGGAGCCGGCATATTGTACTTGCTCAGCAGCGCGGCCATGGTGTCTTGCGGCGTCAACAACAGCTCGACGCGACGGTTCAAGGCGCGACCTTCAGCACTGTCGTTGGCGGCGCGCGGTGCGTCACCGCCCATGCCGCGCAACATCAGGCGATCACGCTGCAGACCGCTGAGACGGAAGATCGCTGCCACCGCCTGGGCGCGTTCCTGGCTCAGTTTCACGTTGGCCGGTGCGGCACCCGACGTATCACTGTGGCCGAGTACCAGCACGGCAGTCTTTGGATCGGCTTCGAGGATTTTCGCGACACGGGTGAACGGAGCGAGGGTCACCGGCAGCAGCATGGCCGGGCGGTCCGGGTTGAACGAGCCTTCCACCGGAGCCGTGACGACCAGCACATTTTCACGGCGCTCGAGTTGCAGGTTGCTGCCCTTGACCGCCTCGCGCAGGCGCGGCTCATAGTCGTCAAGCCAGGCTTGGGTGATTTTCGGATCGGGCATCGGCACGGCTGCTTTGGCAGTGCTGGTGCTCTGCTCCTTACCGCCGAACGGCCACCACCATTTGCCTCCGGCATCGGCTTCAGCCTTGGCGACGGGTACTGCGGCAGCAGGTTTCAGGGGTGCCGGGGACGGGGCGGGTTCTTTAGTCGCGACCTTGTCGGATGAACCGAACGGCCACCAACTGCTGCCACCTGCGGCATCATTTTGTGGGGTTTGTGCACAACCGGTGATAGCGAAGCACAGGGCCAGGGCGAGGGTTTTATTGGACGACATTGGGTATCCACAAAATGAGGTAATGAAAAGTCAGCCGGGGCGCCCCCGGCTAAACAGACGCTTTGAAACCACAAAGGCTTTCGGGTTCCAGCCCTGGCCCCCTTAAGCGTGATTTACAGACAAGTGGCCAGTACTCGCACAAGCTTTTGCGCTCGTGGATCCATCAAGACGTACGGCCCCAGCGTATTTGTCACAAAACCGAAGGCCACATCATGTTCCGGATCAGCAAAACCGATGGAGCCGCCAGCACCCGGGTGACCGAACGCCCGTGGGCCGAGGCCGTAGGTGGCGTTGGGTACGTCCGGTTGATCGAGCATGCAACCCAGACCGAAGCGGGTCCGGGTCAATAAAGTCTTGTCTTCGCCAACGCTGTGTTCGCGGGTCAGCTCGTCGAGCATTTCGCTTTCCAGCAGGCTGCCATCGAGCAGTCCGGCGTAGAAACCGGCCAGGCTGCGGGCGTTGCCGTGGCCATTGGCGGCCGGCTGCTGCATGCGCCGCCATTCCGGCTTGTTGGTGCTGGTCATGATCGACGGCGGGTTGGTGAAGGCCCGGGTGGTCATGGCCGTCGGTTCGCGCATGGTCACCTGCAGCAAGCGCTGGGCCGCGACATCGCCGACGTTGCCCTTGCTGCGGGCGATGTGCGCCACGCGATGGAACTCTGAATCGGCCAGGCCGACGTGGAAATCCAGTCCCAAGGGCTTGGCAACCCGCGCCACGATGGACTCGCCCGGCCCACGACCGTCGGCGCGCCGCAGCAATTCACCGACCAGCCAGCCATAGGTGATTGCCGCATAACCGTGACCTTGGCCCGGCGTCCACCAGGGTGCTTCGGCGGCCAAAGCATTGACCATGGTCTGCCAGTCGTAAAGTGCCTCAGGAGGCAGCAACTCGCGCAAGGCCGGCAGACCCGCCTGATGGCAGAGCAAGTGGCGCAGCGTCACGGATTCTTTACCGGCGGCGGCAAATTCGGGCCAGTAGCGGGCGACCGGGGCATCGAGTTGCAGCTTGCCTTCAGCCACCAATTGCAGCGCCGTCACGGCGGTGAAGGTTTTGGTGCAGGAGAACAGGTTGGCGATGGTATCGCTGTGCCAAGCCTCATGGCCGTCCTTGTCGGCGGTACCGGCCCAAAGGTCGAGGACGGTTTCACCACCGATCCGGATGCATAACGCCGCGCCGCGTTCCTGAGGATCGTCGAACAGCGCTGCAAACGCTTCACGCACCGCTTCGAACTTAAGCTCGTAATGACCCTGAATCTGCACCCGCAACTCTCCCGGATAAACGCTCTACAAAGTGGCCCGCATTGTTCCAGCCCTTGAGGGATTTGGGAACAGGATCGGGTCGGATGGTCGCCCGGTTATGGAAATGCCGCAGACATCAACGATGCGATCCCTGTGGCGAGGGGGCTTGCCCCCGTTCGACTGCGAAGCGGTCGCAAAAACCTGTATTTGCGGTGCATCTGTAGGCATGGGGGCCGCTTCACGGCCCAACGGGGGCAAGCCCCCTCGCCACAGGTGTATCAGGAATCAATGGCCATTGCCCGAATGCCCACCCGCATGCCCTGCGCCCTTGCCCGGGCCTTTGCCTGCCTCGCCCTTCCTGCCACCCTCGACATCGTGACTGGCTTTATCCGCCTCAGCGCTGGCCTTCTCCGCCTCTTTGCCAAGCTGATCGATGATCTGCACATTGCTTTTACGCACACTGTCGACAAAGCCCTGGAACGGCAAATCAGTAATGCCCACCAGACCGAAGTGCCCGTTCTCGCCATCCAGCAGACGACCGGTCACCGGCTGGTCGAGGTACTGGAACCAGTGCACCCCGACAATCGACGGTTCGCTCATTGCCTGTTTGAGGAAGTGAGCGTAAGCCGTGCCGCGGTCTTCCTCCTTCGCCAATTGCGTCACGCCACCCCAGAACGGGCCGCGATCTGCCGAGCCGAAGTTGAATTCGGTGATCAGCACCGGTTTGTCCAGACTGCGCAGTTTGGCGAAGTCGTAACCGTCCTGGGGTTGCAGGGTGTACATGTTGAAGCTCAACACGTCGCAGTATTGTGCACAGGACTCGACTGCCTCCGGGGAACTGACGGCAAAGCGACCACCCAGCAACAACTGGTTCGGCGCGTGCCATTTGAGCGAATCGGAAACGGTCTTGAAGTAGGTGTCGGCGAAGACCTTCTGGAAGTATTTGAAGTCGGCTTCGATTTCCGGGTGTTCGGCGCTCGGCTCCGGCGGCACGAAGCCTGGGTCTTCCATCAACTCCCAGGCAGGCAGATCAATGCCCCAGGCTTTCGACAACCCCGCCTGGTTGCGGTACTTGTCGCGCAGTTGCTTGAGGAAGGCGCGTTTGGCCGGCACGTCGGTGGTCATTTTCAAGGTGCCGTAGGCCAGCGCATAGCGGGCCTTCGGGTCATCGCCGGGACCGGCCCAGGCCAGTTCGTTGTCGGCGAAGTAACCGATCAGCCACGGATCGTCGCGATGGTCGCGGGCGGCGATGGCCACGGCGCGTTCGGTGGCCATGGCGAAACGCGGATCGAACGGGTCAGGCATGCCGCCCCACCAATCGGTGCCAGTGCTGATGCTGGCGTAATCGCCGACGATCGATAGCGGCAAGGTGTACGGCACACGGTCAGCGTTACCCAACACCGGTGCGCTCCAGTTGCCGAGGGTGTTGAAACCCCAGGCTTGCAGGCGATCGAGGGTATGACTGGCCCAGCGTTGTTCGTCGACAGTTACTTTGCAGGGTTCGGCGGCCGCCTTTTCGACCGTCGCTTCAACAGCCCCGGTCTTGGCCGCCTCGGCAACACCGGCTCCAGACTCGGTAGGCGCAGGCGCGGCTGATTGCTCGGCGGCCTTTTCAGCCGTCGCCTCTACCGCCTCGGCCTTGGCTGCTTCGGCAACACCAGCCTTAATGTCTCCGCCCGGTGCGCAAGGTTTGCCGTACAGCCGCTGCAGGTTGGCGCCATAGAAATCGTACCAACGACCGGCGTTGTAGGCTCGGCCCTGATCAACACCGTTGCCGCCACGGTTATCGCCTTCGCCATAGTGACTGGCCAAGGGTTCGTCGGGTTTAGGCAGGGACTCGAACATCCACTCGCGCCCGGCGACGTAGGTCTGGTTGACGCTCGGGGTCACGGTGTTGACGCCGAGGGAATAGAACGGATGCCCTTCCGGAGTCACCAGGTACCAGCGGCCATCACGCTTTTCGGTGCGGAAAAAGCCGCTGGCCTTGAACTCTGGGCCTTTGTTCAAGCCGCCGAACTTGTCCAGAGGCGCCTTCTCGCGCTCCGCCAGCCAGGTTTTCAGTTGTTGCTGCTCTTTGCCAGCGGCGGATTTCAGTTGTTCGTCGCTGCTGATCTTCTCCGGCCATTTGGCCCGGGTCGATTGACCGTAAGCGTCCACCAGGCCGCCATAAGCGGCTTTGGTCACGGCCTCGCCGTCCTGCACGCCGAAGCGCTCGAGCAAAATGCTTTGGGCGACTTTCGGCTGATCCATCGACAAGGTCACCGACACCACCTGGCTGCGGTCCAGCTCACCGGTACTGCTGGCCAGCAATACACGCTGCCCTTCGAAATTGATCGGCATCGGCGGGCCGGCTTTCATGCCCTGGCTCAGCGGTGAACTCGGCTGCAGCGGTACCAGTAAGGTCTGCGCCGGGCCGGCCGGCAGATCGACACGGCTGACCAGAGTCTTGCCGTCGTTACTCTGGATTTTCACGTACAAGGTCACGGCCCAGTTCATCGCGCTCTGGATCCGCAGGCTCATGACGCCCGACTGCGACCAGTCCCAGGCACCGGTCTGCGGTGTCAGGCGCAAGGTCGGCTGGGCAGCCGGGTTGAAGGTCACGCGACGCAACACTTCACCTTCGGCCGTTTGCTCCGCATTGGATTGCGGCAGGCTGGCGTCCTGGGTCGCCACCTGAACCACGTCGGCGGGACGCACAAAGTTGAACAGCGTCTGCTGGCCGGCGGGGGCCGCCAGCAAAGGGGCTGCGAACATCAAGGCAAAAACGGCGGGCAACGAACGGCGAATCATAAGAACGTGGTTCTCCCTAACGACCATCAATGGGCCAGTGGAAAGGCAGTGGCAGTGAGGTAGACAACGCGGTGGGCAAATTTGCCCACCGGCGCATCAGGAAATTTCACGACGAAATGGCGGCAACGCATTGAGAATAGCTTTGCCGTAGCGCTGTGTGACCAAACGACGGTCAAGCAAGGTGATGGTGCCGCGGTCTTCTTCGGTTCGCAGCAGGCGACCGCAGGCCTGGACCAGTTTCAACGAGGCGTCCGGCACGGAGATTTCCATGAACGGATTGCCGCCACGGGCTTCGATCCACTCAGCCAGCGCGGCTTCGACCGGATCGTCGGGCACCGAGAACGGGATCTTGGCGATCACCACGTGCTCGCAGTAGGCACCGGGCAAATCCACGCCTTCGGCAAAGCTCGCCAGGCCGAACAGCACGCTGGAATCCCCGCCATCGACCCGCGCCTTGTGCTTGTTCAGGGTTTCCTGCTTCGACAGGTTGCCTTGAATGAACACTTGCTTGCGCCAGTCGCGATCCAGCCCGTCGAACACGTCCTGCATCTGTTTGCGCGAGGAGAACAGCACCAGGGTGCCACGGGAGCCCTCGACCAGTTCCGGCAAGTCGCGAATGATCGCCGCCGTATGGGCCGGTGCATCGCGCGGGTCGGCTTTCAGGTCCGGCACCCGTAATACGCCGGCGTCGGCATGATGGAACGGGCTCGGGACCACGGCGGTCACGGCGGTTTTCGGCAGGCCGGCGCGCATGCGGAAACGGTCGAAGGTGCCGAGAGCGGTCAGGGTCGCCGAGGTCACCAGCGCCCCGTAAGCCACGTTCCACAAGTTGCGCCGGAGCATTTCCGCCGCGAGGATCGGGCTGGCATTGACCTCGATGTCGAACAACGAACCGCTTTCGGCCAGCGTCAGCCAACGGGCCATGGGCGGGTTATCTTCCGGGTCTTCGACGGTGAAGGCGGTCCACAACTCCCAGTTTCCCGAAGAGCGCGACAGCAGGCTACCGAACAGCGGATACCACTCTTCGGCCTGGTTGCTGGCGATGCCAATGTTGACCTCGCCGTCCATGCCTTCCTTGAGCAGTTCGGTAAGCCGGGTGAACAGGTCGGTCAGTCGGGCAAAGCCCTTCTTCAACTCGATGCCCATCTCACGCATATGTTCGGGAATCACCCCGCCGACGAAACGGTGACGCGGCCGCTCGCGACCTTCGACGTCTTCGCCGGGCTTGAAGTCGGCGACTTGCTCACAGGCACTGAACATGAACTGCTGCTGGGTCTTGATCTCCCGGGCCAGTTCCGGCACCTGTTCGATCAACTTGCCCAGATCCCCCGGCAGCGGGTGTTGGGCGAGCAATTTGGTGAGGTTCTTGGCGGTGGTCTCCAGCCAGTCGGCGGTGGAGCGCAAGCGTGTGTAATGGGCGAAGTGGCCGATGGCCTTGTCTGGCAGGTGATGGCCTTCGTCGAACACGTAGATCGTGTCGCGCGGGTCCGGCAGAACCGCGCCGCCGCCCAGGGCCAGGTCGGCCAGGACCATGTCGTGGTTGGTGACGATCACGTCGACCTTGCCCATGCCTTCGCGGGCCTTGTAGAAGGCGCACTGGCCGAAGTTGGGGCAATGGCGGTTGGTGCACTGGCTGTGATCGGTGGTCAGGCGCGCCCAGTCGGCGTCTTCGAGCGCGGTGGACCAACTGTCGCGGTCGCCGTCCCACTTATTGCCGGCAAGTTTCTCGATCATGCTGGTGAACAGCTTCTGACTGGCCTCATCGACCTCGATCTTGAAGCCTTCTTCTTCGAACAGCTGTGCGGTAGCGGTTTGCGCGTGACCTTCCTGGAGCAACATGTCGAGCTTGGACAGGCACATGTAGCGCCCCCGCCCCTTGGCCAGGGCGAAGCTGAAATTCAGCCCGCTATTGCGCATCAGGTCGGGCAAATCCTTGTAGACGATCTGTTCTTGCAGGGCCACGGTGGCCGTGGCGATCACCAGACGCTTGCCAGCGGCCTTGGCGGCGGGGATCGCTGCCAGGCTGTAGGCCACGGTTTTGCCGGTACCGGTGCCGGCTTCCACCGCGACAATCGCGGGGTCGCCACTGCGCCGGCCTTCGTCGTCGGTGTCGATGTCACCGAGGACTTTGGCGATTTCGGCGATCATCAGGCGTTGGCCGTAGCGTGGCTTGAGGCTCTTGGCTTCGAGAAAACGCGAGTAGGCGCCCTGGATCGTGGTTTTGAGTTCAGTGCTGATCATTGATTGTCGGGCGCAAAAAACGCTGGATAAATTTTCAGTGGTTCGGATCGGCCGCTATCATACCCCGCTAATTAATCCCGCGCAGAACGGAGTACCCCAATGACACCTTTTGGCATCGTTTATACCCTGCATGTCCTGGCCGCCCTGGTCTGGGTCGGCGGCATGTTTTTCGCCTGGATGGTCCTTCGCCCCGCTGCGATGAAGGCGCTGGAAGGCCCTGCCCGGCTGAAGCTGTGGGTGGAAGTGTTTCAAGGTTTTTTCCGCTGGGTCTGGGTCGCGGTGGTGCTTTTGCCGATCAGCGGTGTGGGCATGATTCATTTGCAGTTCACCGGGTTTGAAGCGGCACCGCGGTATGTGCAGGCGATGATGGGATTGTATGTGGTGATGACCGCGTTGTTTATCCGGATTCAGGCGTTGCTGCTGCCGGAACTGCGCACGGCGGTAGCGGCTGAGGATTGGCCGACGGGCGCGGCGACGCTGGGCAAGATTCGCCGGTTGGTGGGGATTAACCTGATGGTCGGGTTGGTGCTGGTGGCGATTGCTGCGGCTCGGCCGATGTTCTGAGCAATGCATAGTCTCTGTGGCGAGGGAGCTTGCTCCCGCTCGGCTGCGTAGCAGTCGTAATCGATCACTGCGCACGTTCTGAAAAAACAGGGTCGCCGGCTTTGGGGCCGCTTCGCGACCCAGCGGGAGCAAGCTCCCTCGCCACAGGGGTTCTCGGTCGTTCTTACAACCGCTGAATGCTCACCGAGCCTGCCGCCCCGGCAGGCCCAGGCTGGCCATCGGCACCGGGGCGACCGCTCTTGCCGCCATCGGCTTTATAGACAATGCAGCCCTTGGCCTTGCCGCCCGCCCCCGGTTTGCCACCCGGTCCGGCCGCGCCACCGACTCCGCCCGCCACCTCGACCTTGATCTGCTCCGCCGGATAGTCACGCGGCACTTCCAGTCGAACCAGCGCCCCCGGCGCACCGGGTTGGCCGTCGCTGCCGTCACTGCCATCGAAGCCGCGACCGGCCTGGCCCCAGGTGCAACCCGGTGCTTGGCCGTTGGCCCCGTCAAGACCGACAAAACCCGGGGCGCCCGCGCCACCGCGAGCGTCTACCGACAATTGCGGCGCCTTCAGCGCTTTGATCTGCAAATTCAGATTGCGCCCGGAGCGGGCAGCCTTGAGATAAGTCCCGGGGGCGCCCCGCGCGGTGATCTGGCTGCCTTCGGCCAACTCGGCCCGGCTGACCTTCAACGCCAGAGCCTGTTCGCTCGGCACAATGGCGATCCGCGCTTCGCGTCCCAGGTGCAGCTCGCCGACCGTCACTTCGGTCACGTTCGAGGGAATCAGCAAGGTGCCGTAATCGGCGACTTCCAGTCGTTCCAGTTGCAGGGAGCTGGCGGTGTTGGGCAAGCGCATCAGCGAGTTGGTTTCAACACTCACCACCTGAGCGCAGGCCAATGGGCTGATGAGTGCGGCGAGCAGACAGAGTTTACGCATGGGAAGCCTTCGCAGTGGCCGGGGCCGGAATGGTTTGCAGGTGGAAAACGCCGAAAAAGACAATCTTCAGGCGATCACGCCAGGGGTGGGCTCGACCTGTGAGGCTGCGATTGCAGAACACCAGCTCCAGAAGATGAGCCAGCGCCAACAGGCTGCCAGCCAGATCGACCAACAGGTGCAGTGGACGAACAAACGGTATGAGCAGATTGACCAGCACCACCAACCAGAACAGCAGGGTCAACAACTTCCCCAGCCCCCAAAACACCTTCATACGCTCCCCCGTCGAGAATTATTATTTGCACGCACCATAACGGCTTACACGCGGGATAAGCCAGAGGGCAACGGAAAATTCTTCCGAAAGGCATCGAATGGCCGCCGGGGCAACCTTGACGGCCATCCGACGGCTCTATCACGGGCCTCTTGATCACGGAGCCTAGCGATTGATGTGCAACTCCACACGACGGTTTTTTGCCCGCCCTTCTTCCGTATCATTGTCAGCCACCGGCTGGGTTTCACCCCGTCCTTCGCTGGTGAGTTTGTTCGGCGCCAGCCCCCGGCTCAACAGGTAGGCCGCCACGCTGCTGGCACGACGTTCCGACAGCTTCTGGTTATAGGCGTCCGAACCCTGACTGTCGGTATGGCCGACGACCTTGACGCTCACCACATCGGCACTCTGCAATTTGGGCATCAACGAATCCAGCTCGCTGCGTGCCTCGGGCGTCAGGTCGGATTTGTTGTACGCGAACAACACATTACTGCTCAGCGTGATGACTTCGGATACCGGCGGTTCAGCAGTTTTTACGCTGGCCGGATATTGCGGTAGCGGGCAACCGTGATGATCGACAGGTGTATTGGCAGGCGTATCGGGGCAACGATCGCGTCGATCGAAAACACCATCACCGTCCTCGTCGCCATCCTGGGCGTAACAGACCAAGCCACCGGTCAAGATACCGAGCGCCGCTCCACCTGCCGCCCAACCGCCACTTTCGATCGCGCCCAGACCGCCGCCAACCAGTCCGCCAATGACACTGCAGATCGGCCAGGTACGTTGATTCAAGGGGGCGGTGCCATCGCTGTGAGTCGCGCAGCCGGTCAGAAGACTACCAAGCAGTAGAACCGGCAAGACGGTCCTTGTGAGAACGCTCATTGTGAATGCTCCTGTGTCACCGGCCCATACCGGTCACACAGGAGTAAAGACCCGCATCCGCGACTGCACAAGCCGCGGAATACAAGGGGGTTAGCGGTCGATTTTGATTTCCGTACGCCGGTTCAGCGCACGGCCTTCAGCGGTTTTGTTATCGGCCACCGGCTGGCTTTCACCGGCACCGGTCACAGACACGAAACTGCTGCGTGGCACGCCTTGCGAAATCAGGTACTCCACCACCGAATGGGCGCGTTTGTCCGACAGTTTCTGGTTGTATTTATCGCTGCCGACGCTGTCGGTATGACCGGTCACGGTCAACCGGGCGCTGGCGGGCTCCTGTTTCAGGCGCGTAGCAACGGTGTTGAGTACCTCTTTATCGGAAGGAGTGAGCTTGGACGAGTCGAACTGGAAGTGAACATCACGGATAACGATGACTTCTTCCTTGACCACCGCCTTCTCTTCGACCACCGGCGCAGGCGCGGGTGGAGGACAGCCGTCGGCATCGACTCGCACGCCTCTCGGTGTGTGAGGGCACTTGTCGCGGCTGTCCGGCACACCATCGCCGTCTTCGTCGCCATCGCCATGCACCCAGCAATAAGCCGCTGCCGTGCCGCCGACCAGCAGCGCGCCATACCCCGCCCATGAAGAGCTCTCTGTCGCACCGAGCCCTGCACCGACGACACCACCGACCGCCGCACAGGTCGGCCAGTCGGTTTTCTGCAAACCTGCGCAACCAGTCAACACACTGGTTAGCAGAACCAAAGGTAATGCTGTCCGAACTATGCTCATCTAGTTTTCTCCTGAGGGATCGGCTAATAACCGATTTCAAGGAGTAAAGACCGGACTTTTAATCTCCGCCAGCAATAGGCCATTGCTGTTTTGCCTTATGTTCACGGAAGATCGGCGCTTTTTGCTTAAACACGCTCGACAAGACACGTTAATCTTGGCGTTCTGATTGAGGATCTTCGATGACTGCAAGTATTTCTTCGCGCACGCCCCAGCAGGCGTTGGCCGCATTGCTTGATCGTTACGCCCCGACGCGTCTGTTGCTGATTGGCGCCAGTGAGTTCCCCGCGCTCGAGGCATTCAAACTCGCGCACCCGGACAGCATCGTGGCTTTTGCCGCACCCGGAGCATTGCCGGCCGAACTGGCGGCGCAGCGGTTTGATCTGGCGCTGGTGGTCGATTGCCTCGAACACTTATCCAAGCGCGACGGCCTGAATCTGCTCGGCGGGATACGCAACCTCAATGCCAGTCGCATTGCGGTGTTGGCCGACTTGCCCGCCAGCGGTTGGCAGGAGACGGATTTTTTCTCCCTGGCCCTGCAAGCCAGCGAACGCTTCCAGCGCGACGATCAAGTGTTGACGTTGTTTACCTACGATCTGCTTGACTACAAACAGGTACCCGACTGGCTCAACTCACGCTTCTGGGCCAATCCGGAAAACTTCGGGAAATACTGGTGGTAACGCAATGAGTACATCCATTTGCCCTTGCGGCAGCGGCACGCTGCTCGATGCCTGCTGCGGTCATTACCATGCCGGCCATCCGGCCCCCAGCGCCGAAGTCCTGATGCGTTCGCGCTACAGCGCCTATGTGCTGGGGCTGGTCGATTATCTGGTAGCGACCACCCTGCCCGCGCAACAGGCCGGCCTGGATCGCCAGTCGATCAGCGACTGGAGCGCCCAGAGCACCTGGCTGGGCCTGGAAGTGGAAGGCGCCGAGGTCTTCGGCGGCCAGCCGGAGCACGCCTTCGTCACCTTCACCGCTCGCTGGCACGACGGCAGCGGCGAACACAGCCACCGCGAACGTTCGTCATTCGTGCAGAACGCCGGCCGCTGGTACTTCATCGACCCTACGGTGCCGCTCAAGGCCGGGCGCAACGATGCGTGCCCGTGCGCCAGCGGGCAGAAGTTCAAGAAGTGCTGCGCGAGTTATTTCGGCGCTTGAGGTGCCCCCTGTAGCAGCTGCCGAAAGCTGCGTTCGGCCGTAGCAGCTGCTACAGCGAGGCAGCTGCTACAAAGGGAGAAACACGACCATGATCACCGGACGATTCGCGCTCTATCTGTTCACTTTGCTGCTTCTGTTTTCAGGAGTCGGCGGCTGCGCCTCATGGTTCAGCAACGACTTGCCAGACCCGCAAGTGCATCTGGTCAAGGTCGAGGTGGTCCGGGCCAAGTTGCTGGAGCAGAAATTCCTGCTGCATTTTCGCGTCGACAACCCCAATGACGAAGACCTGACGGTGCGCGCCCTGGAATATCGCATTCATCTGGGGGACGTCCTGCTGACCGAAGGCGAGCACGAACATTGGTTCACCGTCGGCCCCAAGCACAGTGCCTACTTCAAGGTGCCGATCCGCACCAACCTGTGGCCCAGGGTTCGGGATGTGGTGAAACTGCTGAAAAAACCCGAGCAACCGATTCCCTATCGTCTGGAAGGCACACTTGAAACCGGTTTATTCATCGCACACTACGTGCACCTGGCGCGCAATGGCGTGATAATCGCCGCCGATTTAATTCCGGAGTGACCCCGATGACCCAGCAACCCCACGTCCATGGCCCTGACTGCAACCACGATCATGACCATCACGACCACCATGATCACGACCATGGCCATGTCCACGGCCCAAACTGCGGCCACGCCCACCAGGAACCGGTGCGCAACGCCCTGAAAGACGTCGGTCGCAACGACCCTTGCCCCTGCGGCAACGGCAAGAAATTCAAGAAGTGCCACGGGGCTTGAGGATTCGGGCGAATAACTTCTTCGCCTGTTGAATCGCCAATCCCTGTAGGAGCGAGGCTTGCCCGCGAAAAGGGCGCCACGATCAATCAGAAAAACCGCGTCATCGTTCTTCGCGGGCAAGCCTCGCTCCTACAAGTTGATCTGCACCCCAAAAGTTGGACACCAATCCTAATTTTGGGGTCAGTTCAAGGTTTCAGTCGTTCATGAGAATGCTCGCGGCGCTAACGACCGTCGCATATTCCCCATGCAGATTCCCCAGCGACATCGCATGCACTTCTTCAGCTGAATGGGCATTGCCGAAAAAGTCCGCCTTGTCGAAGGTAAAGCACGCATCCTCCACAACCCACGCCTCAAACCCCAGATTCCCAGCCGTTCGCGCCGTGGATTCCACCGAGTTGTGCGTCGCCACGCCAACGATGATCAACTGATCGATCCCCGCCTCGCGCAAACTCGCTTCCAGCCCGGTCGAGCAAAACGCATCCGGCACTTGTTTCTGTATCAGCCACTCACCGATCGATGGCTGGAAGCGCTCCTGAAACTCCACCCCCGACTGCTGCGGCCAGAACACCGAATCCACAGAGCGGGACAGGTGCTGCACATGAATCACCGGCCGCCCGGTGCGACGCCAATGCCCCAATAACTCCAGGATGCGCTCTTCGGCCTGAGGGTTGTTTCGACGGCCCAACTTGGGATGCAGGATGCCTTTTTGTTGATCGATGATGATCAGCGCCGCGTTTGTCTTAAGTTCCATGCCGACTTTTCCCATGCGAGGCTATTGAATTTGCCGCACTTCAGCATCGCCTCTTGCTACCGGCAAGCCATCAAACGCAAACAGGACGACCTGATGCCGGCGATCACCGAAAAGAAATAACCCAGCCGCCGCTTGCGCGTCCACCTCCTGCTCACTAACGTAGCGCCTTTGTCGCGTCACTACCCCCGCAGGAGCTTTGCCATGGCCTCGCCAGCCCTTACACATTTTCTTCCCCGGTTCGGCGTTGCCGCAGCAGTGGCCGGTGTTTTGAGCCTGACCGGTTGTCAGACATGGAACGCCCAGGACACCCTCCCGCCCACCTCCGGCGTGCAAGCGCTGAAGGGCCTGGCGCAAAACGTTTCGGTTCGCCGCAATGCCATGGGCATGCCGCTGATCGAGAGCAACAGCTTCCACGATGCGCTGTTCACCCTCGGCTACGTGCACGCCAGCGACCGCATCAGCCAAATGGTCACTCTGCGCCTGTTGGCCCAGGGCCGTCTGGCGGAAATGTCCGGCGCGGACCTGCTCGATGCCGACCGCTACATGCGTGCGGTCAACCTGAAGAAAAGCGCGGATGAGCTGTATAAGGCCTCGTCGCCACGCCTCAAGCGTTTCTTCGAAGTCTATGCCCGCGGGGTCAACGCCTACCTGTTCCGCTACCGCGACAAACTGCCTGCGGACCTCGCGGCCACCGGCTACAAGCCTGAATACTGGAAACCGGAAGATTCGGCGCTGATGTTCTGCCTGCTGAACTTCAGCCAGTCGGCGAACCTGCCGGAAGAAATTTCCTCGCTGATGCTGGCCCAGACTGTCAGCACCGACAAACTGGCGTGGCTGACCCCGTCCGCTCCCGACGAAAAACTGCCGGTGGCTGAAGCGGATAAACTTCAGGGCATCAAACTCACCGGACAAATCCCGGGGCTGAACGAAATCAGCAAAGCCACTGGTCAACTGTCGGATCTGAATCTGCTGGGCGCTACCTCCTCGAACAACTGGGCGATCGCCCCGCAACGCAGCCGCAGCGGTAAGAGCCTGCTGGCCAGCGACAGCCATGGACCGTTGGGCGTCCCGTCGCTGTTCAGTTACGTGCAGATTCGCGCGCCGAAATACCAGGCCTCCGGCGTAACCATTGCCGGGTTACCGATGGTGCTCGCTGGTTTCAACGGCAAAGTGGCGTGGAGCATGACCTCGGTCATGGGCGACAACCAGGACGTGTTCCTGGAAAAAATCAAACGCCAGGGCAATGGCCTTTCCTACGAAGTGGGCGGCAAATGGCAGCCGGCGATCGTGCGCAACGAAACCTATTTCGTCAAAGGCCAGCGGCCGATTCGCGAAGCGGTGTACGAAACCCGCCATGGGCCACTGCTCAACAGCGCTCAGGGCACGGCGCTGGCGAATGGTTTCGGCCTGGCCCTGCAGGCGCCGGACTTCACCGATGACAAAACCCTGGACGCCTTTTTCGACCTGTCCCGGGCGCAGAGTACCGAGAGAGCGTCGGACGCTAGCCGTGAAATCCGCGCCATCGCCCTGAATCTGGTGTTTGCCGATGCCAGCAATATCGGCTGGCAAGTCACCGGGCGCTACCCGAACCGTCGCGAAGGCGAAGGCTTGCTGCCGTCGCCGGGCTGGGAAGGTCGCTACGACTGGGACGGTTACGCCGACCCGATGCTCCATCCGTATGACCAGGACCCGGCGCAGGGCTGGCTCGGCACCGCCAACCAGCGGGTCATTCCCCATGGCTACGGCATGCAGCTGTCCAATTCCTGGGCGGCGCCGGAGCGTGGCGAACGCATGGCCGAACTGGCGGGCGTGGGCAAACACGACACCCGCAGCCTGATCGCCATGCAATACGACCAGACCACCACCTTCGCCGCCAAGCTGAAGAAGATGTTTGAAGCGCCGGGCATGGCCCAGCCACTCAAGCAGGCCATCGAAGCGTTGCCGGTGGCCGATCGCGGCAAGGCTCGCGAGGCGTATACCCGCTTGATGGCCTTCGACGGCAAACTCAGCCCGACCTCCGCCGACGCGGCGATTTACGAGCTGTTCCTGCAGGAAAGTACCAAACAGATTTTCCTCGACGAACTGGGCCCGGAAAGCAGCCCGGCGTGGAAAGCCTTTATCGCCAACGGCAAATTATCCTACGCGGCCCAGGCCGATCACCTGCTTGGGCGTGAGGACAGTCCGTTCTGGGATGACGTGCGCACCGCGCAGAAAGAAGACAAACCGGCGATCCTGGCCCGTAGCCTGGCGGCTGCGATCAGCGCGGGCGACAGCCAGTTGGGCGGCGATCACAAAGCCTGGCAGTGGGGCAAACTGCACCGCTACGAGTGGAAAAACGCCAGCGGCCAGACCGTGCGCGGTCCGCTGGCGGCCGGCGGCGATCACACTACGCTCAACACCGCCTCGTTCGCCTGGGGTCAGGACTTCAACACCACGCAGGCCCCGGCCATGCGCTTTATTGTCGACTTCGGCCAGGCCGAACCGCTGATGGGCCAGAACGCTACCGGCCAATCCGGCAACCCGGCCAGCCCGCACTATCTCGACAGCGTCGATCCATGGCTCAAAGGTCAATACATGAGCCTGCCGATGCAGCCGCAGAACTTTGACAAGGTGTATGGCAAGACGCGGTTGACGCTGACGCCTGGCAAGTAACATCAAAAGATCGCAGCCTGCGGCGGCGCCTACAGGGGATTCGCACCCATCTGTAAGCGCTGCCGCAGGCTGCGATCTTTTGTTATTAATCTCTGTGAAAATAAATAGAACTTCTCGTTTCGGGCAAACCTCCTAGCTAACAGGCCTCTCCATTCTGGTAACAATATGGACCTTGTTATCGCACGTCCTGAAGGTTTGTACTGCCCGCCCGGGGATTTCTATATCGACCCGTGGCACCCCGTCGAGCGCTCAGTCATCACCCACGCTCATAGCGACCATGCTCGCCGTGGCAACCAACACTATCTGGCGGCGGCACCGGGTGCGGGCATTCTGCGCGCGCAGCTGGGCCAGGACATCAACCTGCAAACGCTACCCTATGGCGAGCCATTGCTGCACCATGGCGTAAAACTGAGTTTTCACCCCGCAGGCCACATGCTCGGCTCAGCCCAGGTCCGGCTGGAATGCGGCGGTGAGGTTTGGGTCGCCTCCGGTGATTACAAAACAGAGCCCGACGGCACCTGTGCACCGTTCGAACCGGTGCGCTGTCACACCTTCATCACAGAATCGACGTACGGCCTGCCAATTTACCGTTGGCAACCCCAGGCGCAGATCCTTGCCGAGATCAATCAGTGGTGGCAGTCCAACGCCGCAGTCGATAAAACCAGCGTGCTGCTCTGTCATGCTTTCGGCAAGGCTCAGCGGATTCTTCATGGCCTCGATGCCGGCCTGGGCCCCATCCTGGTGCATGGTGCGGTTGAGCCGATCAATCAGTTTTATCGTCAGAGCGGCATTCATTTACCGCCAACGATTTATGCCAGCGAAGTAAAAAAGCAGGACCCGATGATGCGCAAAGCTCTGGTCCTCGCGCCGCCTGCAACGGGTACCGGCAATTGGGTACGGCGCTTCGGCGACTACAGCGATGGCCTCGCCAGCGGCTGGATGCGTTTGCGCGGCACGCAGCGGCGGCATGGCGTGGATCGTGGTTTCGTGTTGTCCGATCACGCCGATTGGCCCGGCCTGCTCTGGGCCATCGAACAGTCCGGGGCCGAACGGGTGAAGGTCACCCATGGATCGATCGGAGTGCTGGTACGGCATCTGCGCGAACAGGGCCTCGATGCCATGGGGTTGCGCACCGAATACGGCGACGACGAGAACAATGCAACCTTCGAACCCGAGAGCGCCGAGGTGCAGGCATGAAAGCCTTCGCCGAGCTGTATGCCGAACTCGATGCCACCACCTCAAGCGACGCCAAACTGGCGGCGATGCAGCATTACTTCGCCCAGGCCACGCCCGAAGATGCCGCCTGGGCGGTGTATTTGCTGGCCGGCGGGCGGCTTCGGCAATGGGTGCCGGTACGGGTGCTGCGCGACATGGCAATCGCGTGTTCCGGGCTCTCGCCCTGGTTGTTCGAGGAAAGCTACCAGGCGGTGGGTGATCTGGCGGAAACCATTTCGCTGGTGCTGCCCGAAACGCCTCACACGTCTACCGACAGACTGACGGTGTGGATTGAGGACAAACTGTTGCCACTGCGCAGCGCGCCCCCGCGGGTCCTCGCTGAACGCCTGCCCGCGCTGTGGGCGCAACTGGATCGCCAGGGCCTGATGCTGTGCATCAAACTGATCACCGGCAGTTTCCGTGTCGGTGTCTCCAAATCGCTGGTCACCCGCGCCGTGGCAGCAATGGCCGGGCTCGACGGCAAACGCGTGGCCCAGCGACTGGTGGGTTACACCGACCCGTCGCACCGCCCGAATGCCGCCAGTTACCTGAAGCTGATTGCCCCCGAAGCACCCGATGAACACGCCCAACGGGGTGGCCAACCCTACCCGTTCTTCCTTGCCCATGCGTTGTCGCAACCGGTTGAGCAGTTCGAAGCGCTGCTCGGCCCGGCCAGCCAATGGCAAGTGGAGTGGAAATGGGACGGCATCCGCGCCCAAGTGGTCAAGCGCGATGGGCGCTTGTGGGTCTGGTCGCGAGGCGAAGAACTGGTGACCGAACGGTTCCCCGAACTGGGCAGCCTGATTCACGACTTGCCCGACGGCACGGTGATCGACGGTGAAATCGTCGCCTGGAAAACCGCGCCCTCGGGCTCTGGGAACGCTTGCGAGCGGCAATCGCCTGCGTCGCTGGCGGTGCAGCCTTTCGCCCTGCTGCAAAAACGCAGCAGCCGTCACACGCTGGACAAGAAAATCCTCGATGAGGTGCCCGTGGTCATTCAGGCCTTTGACCTGCTCGAATGGCAGGGCCAGGATTTGCGCAACCAGACTCAGGCCATGCGCCGCACTCAGTTGGAACACCTCGTCACCACCTGTGCAAACCCGGTGTTACTTGCCTCGCCCATGTTGATCGGCGAAGACTGGTTCGACCTCGCCCGCCAACGGGAAGCCTCTCGCAAACTGAAGGTCGAAGGCATGATGCTCAAGGCCCGCGATGCGCAGTATGGCGTCGGGCGGAACAAAGACACGGGCGTGTGGTGGAAATGGAAAGTCGACCCGTTCAGTGTCGATGCGGTGCTGATCCATGCGCAGCAGGGTCATGGCCGCCAGGCCAGTCTCTACACTGATTACACTTTCGCCGTTTGGGACGGCCCACCCTGTGCCTGCGAGCGGACACTGGTGCCTTTCGCCAAGGCCTACTCCGGGTTGACCAACGAAGAAATCCGCCAGATCGACAGCCTCGTGCGCAAGACCACGGTGGAAAAGTCCGGATCTGTGATCCGTGTGAAACCAAGCCTGGTGTTTGAGCTGGGATTCGAGAGCATTGCCCCGTCGAAACGGCACCCGAGCGGGATTGCAGTGCGGTTTCCGCGGATATTGCGCTGGCGGCAGGACAAGTCGGTGGAAGAAGCTGACAGCCTGGCGACGTTGCGGGATTTACTGGCTTGACCCGACTCTTGTGGCCCTGCCTTTGTAGCAGCTGGCGAAGCCTGCGTTCGGCGGCGCAGCCGTCGTGCATCCAGCTGATGCGGTCCGCCTGACGCACCGCAAGTTCTGATTTTGCGACTGCTGCGCAGCCGAACGCAGCCTCGCAGGCTCGACAGCTGCTACACAAATAGCATCAAGATTTAATGGGTATCAGCTTCCCTGTGCACCATCCAGACGCAAGAATCTGGCAGCGCCCGTTTTCGTGCACAAATCGCGCTTTGCCATTTCCTGTGCCACCTTTTAAAACGCTTGTTCGGGACTCTGGTTCGGAAATTGCTACTTTTAATAGGTCTTACGCTTTTCAGTAACAGTACTTCTGCGCCACAAGCGCTCATATTGGTTCTTAGGGATTGAATAATGAAAAAAGCATTGCTGACCCTTTCTGCACTGGCGTTGTGCATGGCTGCCGGCTCCGCGCTGGCAAAGGAATACAAAGAATTGCGTTTTGGTGTTGACCCTTCCTATGCGCCGTTCGAATCCAAGGCAGCCGACGGCAGCCTGGTGGGCTTCGACATCGACCTGGGCAATGCAATCTGCGCCGAGCTGAAGGTCAAGTGCAAATGGGTCGAAAGCGATTTCGACGGCATGATTCCAGGCCTCAAGGCCAATAAATTCGACGGTGTGATCTCTTCGATGACCGTCACGCCGGCTCGCGAAAAAGTCATCGACTTCTCCAGTGAGCTGTTCTCCGGCCCTACCGCCTACGTGTTCAAGAAGGGCTCCGGCCTCACCACTGACGTCGCCACGCTGAAGGGTAAAACCGTCGGTTACGAGCAAGGCACCATTCAGGAAGCCTATGCCAAAGCCGTGCTGGACAAGGCCGGCGTGAAAACCCAGGCCTACGCCAACCAGGATCAGGTGTATTCCGACCTGACTTCCGGTCGTCTCGACGCCGCGATCCAGGACATGCTGCAAGCCGAACTGGGCTTCCTGAAGTCGCCAAAAGGCGCCGATTACGAAGTCAGCAAGCCTGTCGACAGCGAATTGCTGCCAGCCAAAACTGCTGTCGGTATCTCGAAAGGTAACAAAGACCTCAAGGCACTTCTGGACAAAGGTATCAAAGCGTTACACGACGATGGCACCTACGCCACCATTCAGAAGAAACACTTTGGCGATCTGAATCTGTACAGCGGCAAGTAATGCCCGGCGCCCATCTCGCGATGGGCGCTTTTTTCACCCGATCAGGTTGCTGATTTATGTTTGAAAACCTATTACAAAACCTGGGGCTCTCAGCCTTCAGCCTTCAGGGCTTCGGTCCGTTGCTGTTGGAAGGCACTTGGATGACCATCAAATTATCGGTGTTGTCGCTGTTGGTGGCCGTGTTGCTCGGCCTGCTGGGCGCCAGTGCCAAGCTGTCAAAAGTCAAACTGCTGCGCGTGCCGGCGCAGATCTACACCACGCTGATTCGCGGGGTACCAGACCTGGTGCTGATGCTGCTGATCTTCTACAGCCTGCAAACCTGGCTGACCTCGTTAACCGACCTCATGGAATGGGAATACATCGAGATCAACCCGTTCAGCGCCGGGGTCATCACCCTGGGCTTCATTTATGGCGCGTACTTCACCGAAACGTTCCGCGGGGCGATCCTCGCCGTGCCACGGGGCCAGGTCGAAGCCGCCACCGCCTATGGCCTCAAACGTGGCCAGCGTTTCCGTTTCGTAGTGTTCCCGCAAATGATGCGCTTCGCCCTACCGGGCATCGGCAACAACTGGATGGTGATGCTCAAGGCCACCGCGCTGGTCTCGATCATCGGCTTGGCCGACCTGGTCAAGGCTGCGCAGGACGCCGGTAAAAGCACCTATCAACTGTTCTATTTCCTGGTGCTGGCCGCATTGATCTACTTGCTGATCACCAGTGCCTCCAACGTCGTCCTGCGCTGGCTCGAACGCCGCTACGCCGCCGGTGCCCGGGAGGCCGTACGATGATCGAACTCTTGCAGGAATACTGGAAACCCTTCCTTTATACCGACGGCTACAACATCACCGGCCTGGCCATGACCATGTGGCTGCTCAGTGCGTCGATCTTCATCGGCTTTCTGGTGTCGATCCCGCTATCCATTGCTCGGGTTTCCCCCAAGCTCTACCTGCGCTGGCCGGTGCAGTTCTACACCTATCTGTTTCGGGGTACGCCGCTCTATATTCAGCTGCTGATCTGTTACACCGGCATCTACAGCCTGGCGGCCGTGCGCGCGCAGCCCGTCCTCGATGCGTTCTTTCGCGATGCGATGAACTGCACGATCCTGGCTTTTGCCCTGAACACCTGTGCCTACACCACGGAAATCTTCGCCGGGGCGATTCGCAGCATGAACCACGGTGAAGTCGAAGCGGCCAAAGCCTACGGGCTGACCGGCTGGAAGCTGTACACCTACGTGATCATGCCGTCGGCGCTGCGTCGCTCGCTGCCTTACTACAGCAACGAAGTGATCCTGATGCTGCACTCGACCACCGTGGCGTTCACCGCGACCATCCCGGATGTCCTGAAAGTCGCGCGCGACGCCAACTCGGCGACCTTCCTGACCTTCCAGTCGTTCGGCATCGCCGCGCTGATCTACCTGACCGTTACCTTTGCGCTGGTCGGCCTGTTCCGCCTCGCCGAACGCCGATGGCTGGCCTTCCTCGGGCCGACTCACTAGGACAATTCGTACATGCGCCACCAGATTCATGACCTGCTGGCCCCACTGCCGGGGACCGTGCGACAGATCCACAGCTTTCACTTCGGCCCCCAGGCGGCCAAAGGCAAGATCTACATCCAGTCCTCCCTGCACGCCGATGAACTGCCCGGCATGCTGGTGGCCTGGCACCTCAAACAGCGTCTGGCGGAGCTGGAAGCCGCCGGCCGGCTGCGCAGCGAAATCGTGCTGGTGCCCGTGGCCAACCCGGTCGGCCTGGAACAAGTGTTGATGGACGTTCCATTGGGCCGTTACGAGCTGGAAAGCGGGCAGAACTTCAATCGCTGGTTCGTCGACTTGAGTGAAGAAGTCGGCAACGAGATCGAAGGCTTGCTGGGCGACAATCCACAACGCAACCTCGAACTGATCCGCAGCAGCCTGCGCGACGTATTGGCGCGCCATACCGCCAGCACGCAACTGCAATCCCAACGCCTGACCCTGCAACGACTGGCTTGCGATGCGGACATGGTGCTGGACCTGCATTGCGATTTCGAAGCCGTCGCACACCTCTACACCACGCCCGAAGCCTGGCCTCAGGTCGAGCCGCTGGCGCGTTACATCGGTGCCGAAGCCAGCCTGTTGGCCACCGACTCTGGTGGCCAGTCATTCGATGAATGCTTCACCCTGCTCTGGTGGCAGTTGAAAGAACGCTTCGGCGAGCATTTCGATATTCCGCTGGGCAGCTTTTCGGTCACCGTCGAATTGCGCGGTCAGGGCGACGTTAATCACCCGTTGGCCAGCCTCGACTGCCAAGCGCTGATCGATTATCTGATTCACTTCGGCGCGATTGCCGGTGAGCCGGCGCCCTTACCGGAACTGCCCTACCCGGCCACGCCGCTGGCCGGCGTCGAACCGGTCGCGACACCCGTGGGCGGACTGCTGGTGTTTACAGTCCTGCCCGGGGAATACCTGGAGGCCGGGCAACTGATCGCCGAAGTCATCGACCCGATCAATGATTGCGTCACCCCTGTTCATTGCACCGTCGCCGGGCTGATGTACGCCCGTTCGCTGCGGCGCATGGCCACTGCCGGCATGGTAATCGCCCACGTCGCGGGCACCGAAGCCTATCGCAGCGGCTATCTACTTTCGCCTTGAGGATGCATGCCCCATGTACAAACTGACCATCGAAGGCCTGCATAAAAGCTATGGCGATCATCAGGTGCTCAAAGGCGTTTCGCTCAAGGCCAAAACCGGCGACGTTATCAGCCTGATCGGCGCCAGCGGCTCGGGCAAAAGCACCTTTTTGCGCTGCATCAACTTTCTAGAGCAACCCAACGACGGCACCATGAGCATGGACGGCCAGAACATCCGCATGGCCAAGGACCGTCACGGAATCCATGTGGCCGACCCCGATGAGCTGCAACGGATCCGCACCCGCCTGGCCATGGTGTTCCAGCACTTCAACCTGTGGAGCCACATGACGGTGCTGGAAAACATCACCATGGCCCCGCGGCGGGTGCTCGGTTGCACCAAGGCAGAAGCCGAGGACCGTGCCCGACGTTACCTCGACAAGGTTGGCCTGGCGCCGCGTGTGGCGGATCAGTACCCGGCGTTCCTGTCAGGCGGTCAGCAACAACGGGTAGCCATTGCCCGTGCGCTGGCCATGGAACCTGAAGTCATGCTGTTCGACGAACCAACCTCAGCACTCGACCCGGAACTGGTAGGCGAAGTGCTCAAGGTAATTCAGGGCCTGGCCGAGGAAGGCCGTACCATGATCATGGTCACCCATGAAATGAGCTTCGCCCGCAAAGTGTCGAGCCAGGTGCTGTTCCTGCATCAGGGGCTGGTGGAAGAAGAAGGCGCGCCGGAAGACGTGCTGGGCAATCCGAAGAGTGAGCGCTTGAAGCAGTTCTTGAGCGGCAACCTCAAGTAAAACGCCACCTTCCCGTGGGAGCGAGCGATGCTCGCTCCCACAAAAGCGGGTATCAGACCACAGGTGCGGGAGGTGGCTCATCCGGCAGGGTGGGCTCTCCGGGTTCTGTCGGATCTTCATTGGGGGTGTCGGGATCAGGCTGATGGGGGATGCCCCCTGCCATACTGACTGGCGGATGCGCCAACAAGGACCAGGCCAGCACACCAACCTGATTGGGCTCGAGCCTTGCCAGTTCGGCACTTATTCGCGGATCGATCTTCATGAAGCACTCCTGAGCGATGGCCCGATCCGCCTTGCGCGAATCGGAGCAGTACACCCCATAGAGTGTACGCCCGCCCAGGAATTCCAACGGTTTGTCAGACGGTTGACTCAGGTACGCGGCAGGGTCACGCCACGCTGGCCCTGATACTTGCCACCACGGTCCTTGTAGGACACTTCACATTCCTCGTCGGACTCGAGGAACAGCATCTGCGCCACGCCTTCGTTGGCATAGATCTTCGCCGGCAGGTTGGTGGTGTTCGAGAACTCCAGGGTCACATGGCCTTCCCACTCGGGCTCGAGCGGAGTCACGTTGACGATGATGCCGCAGCGGGCGTAGGTGCTCTTGCCCAGACAGATGGTCAATACGTTGCGCGGAATGCGGAAGTATTCGACGGTACTGGCCAGGGCGAAGGAGTTTGGTGGGATGATGCACACGTCGCTGTGGATGTCGACGAAGCTGCCAGCGTCGAAGTTTTTCGGATCGACGATGGCCGAATTAATGTTGGTGAATACCTTGAAATGATTGGTGCAACGCACATCGTACCCGTAGCTCGACACACCATAGGAGATCACACGACTGTCGTCACTGCCGCGCACCTGACGTTCCACGAAGGGCTCGATCATGCCGTGCTCTTGCGCCATGCGGCGAATCCACTTGTCCGATTTGATGCTCATGGCGGGTGTCCTGAATAGCGAGGTGGAAAAATTCTGTCCGGCATCTTACCGGGCAGGCGCTCCGGGTTCAAAGTCTGGGCGACAATTCTCGCCGTTCCCCCGTGAATTCCGGGGCCTCACCGCCATGTTATTAACCGTCAGTCATTAAAAAAGAGAAACCTTCGCAAGAACCATTGGCACGTTCCGGAAAAAGGGTTAAGGTGGCGCCACTGTGCTGCTTGTGTCACTGAGAATCTCTACACGATATGTTGAATTTCGATCCAACCATCTACAAGAATTTTTCCTGCTCTTTGCACTCAGTCTCGGCCAGGGTTCTTCCTGAGTCGCAGTTATCTTTGTTCAAGGAGTTACACCATGTCTAATCGCCAAACCGGTACCGTTAAGTGGTTCAACGATGAAAAAGGCTTCGGCTTCATCACTCCACAATCCGGTGACGACCTGTTCGTTCACTTCAAAGCTATCCAATCCGACGGCTTCAAAAGCCTGAAAGAAGGCCAACAGGTTTCTTTCATCGCTACCCGCGGTCAGAAAGGCATGCAAGCTGAAGAAGTTCAAGTTATCTAACTTGTACTTGCTTTAGTAAAAGGCCCCGCCCTTAAAAGCGGGGCTTTTTTGTGCCTGTGTGTTTTGTGAGGCAACAAAAAATCGCACCCTTCGGCGGCACCCACAAGTGTGGAGCTGCCGAAGACTGCGATCTTTTGATCTTCCAGCGTGTTACCAGGCCACGCCAAACCCTGCGGTATATCGGGTCTTGCTCAGGTCAGCCTCATCGCTGCCGCTGATAATGTCTCTCTCAGCCTTCAGATTCAGCGATGCCCAATCAGTGACTTTGTAGCGCAGACCGACCTCGGCATCGAGGGCGTAATCCGCGACACCCGACAAAGGCTTACCCACCTCACCCTTGGTGAAGAACTCAACCTTCTTGCCGACCAGATAACGGTTGTAGTCCCACTTCATCGCCAAGGAATAGAAATTTTCCTTGCGGCCATTGGAATACTCATAGTCGGCGTTATTCAAGAGCGACCCTAGGGAGAAGGCGCCCAGTTCGTCATCCCAGAACTGATAACCGGGGCCGGTACCGATGGTGCGCTGCCGGGACAGCTCTTCGACCTTGTCGCGCTTGTAATTCAAACGACCTTGCCAGAACCACTTATCGGTAAGGAATCGGTCCAGAGAATACTCGGCACGCCAGTTATCAGTGGTAACGACGCTATCCTGGAACTCGCGGTTGTACTCACCTTCCGCCGTATGACGCCACCGACCATGACGCGCGCTGGTTTTGAAGCCGACATCATAATCATCGGTATCTTTTTCGGCCCGCCGATAATCCAGGGCCATGTCGACATTACCCTTCCACACCAAATCCTCGACCACCGGCTTGGGCTTGAGCATCTGCTGAATGCTGGCCAACTCCACAGTCTTGGGGCCATCGCCGTTGGCCAGGATGACCTTGCCGTCCTCCGCCGCATGCAGCGACTTGGCCTTCTCGCCAGTGTAAGCATCCTGTTTGACCAACATTTGCTGATCGCTTTCCAGGGTTTTGACCTCTTTCCAGTCAATCGGAACCGCACCGGCATACGGGGTCTGGATCAACAGCTTGCCGCCATCGAAGAGCGTAATCTTGCCGCTCAGCTTGTCACCGTTCTTCAACCAGACCGTATCGGCGAGCAAGGGAGTGGATGCACTGACGACAGCGAGGCACAGTAAGGTTCTGGGCAACATAAGCGAATCAAAAGCTCAACTTTGCGAAAAAAAATCGGCATTATTCTTGGAAATAAGGCCCTGGCAAGGACTGACCCGGCTATTTCTATTGAGTTCATTTCTCAACTGACAATCCAGGATTTACTCTACAGACGGTCAATGCGTATTTTTTTCAGGAACCCGGACGTGACCGACTCAACCGCTGAAACCGAAAGCGCAGCGCAAATCCGACGCACGGCGCTCTACCTGACCCTGGCACAAGTGCCCGAGGGCAAAGTCGTGAGTTACGGTCAGCTCGCCGAACTGGCGGGACTGGGTCGCGCCGCCCGCTGGGTCGGGCGAACATTGAGCCAACTGCCCGGTGACACTAAATTGCCCTGGCATCGCGTGCTGGGTGCCGGCGGTCGGATCAGCCTGCCTGCAGGCAGCCCTTCAGGGGATGAACAGCGGGCCCGATTGCGCATGGAAGGCATCAGTGTTCTGAACAATCGTGTTGATATTCAGCGCCATGGCTGGCGCCCGGTAGAGCACAGCGGTTAGAGTGCGCGCTTTGTTTCCGTAATTCTTGAGGCAGACTCCAGCCCATGCCCCGTAAAACCTGGCGCGCCGCGCTCGCCGCCTATGCCAGCCCCTCGACGCTCGTGCTGTTGCTGCTTGGTTTCGCCGCCGGCCTGCCCTACATGCTGGTGTTTTCGACGCTTTCAGTCTGGCTGCGCGAGGCCGGTGTTGCCCGCGAAACCATCGGCTATGCAAGCCTGATCGGCCTGGCCTACGCCTTTAAATGGGTCTGGTCCCCGCTGCTCGACCAGTGGCGCCTCCCCCTGCTCGGCAAGCTGGGCCGACGACGCTCCTGGCTGGTGCTGGCCCAGGCACTGGTGATCCTCGGCCTGATCGGCATGGGTTTCTGCGACCCGCAAAAACACCTGTCCTGGCTGATCGCCATCGCTGTGGTAGTCGCCTTTGCTTCGGCAACGCAAGACATTGCCATCGACGCCTATCGCCTGGAAATCGTCGACGATACCCGCCAGGCTGCACTGGCGGCCAGCTACATGGCCGGTTATCGGGTCGCGGCCCTGCTGGCAACGGCGGGCGCGCTGTTTTTTGCCGAAGGCTTCGGCTCCACCGGTTTCAACTACAAACATGCGGCGTGGACTGGCACCTATCTGCTGTTCGGCATCTTGATGATCCCGGCGCTGCTGACCTCCTTCTTCATGCGCGAACCGCCGGTGCCACTGCGCACTCAGCTTCAGGCCGGACGCTACAGCTTCGTGCACCAGCTGGCGTCGGTGTTCGTGCTGATCGTACTGCTGGTGTCCGTACCGGCCATGTTCACCCAGTTCTACAACACCGACTTCGCCAGCGTGCTATTCAACGGCGTCAGCCTGCTCGACCTGTTGCTCGAAGACCGCGCATTCCTGCGGGCAATCCTCTATACCACGCTCACCGCCCTGTGCTTGTCGGCCATGGGCCGCCGTGGCCTGGCGCCGGTGCTGACGCCGGTCAACGACTTCATTCTGCGTTACCGCTGGCAAGCCCTGCTGCTGCTTGGGCTGATCGCCACCTACCGGATGTCCGATACGGTCATGGGCGTGATGGCCAACGTGTTCTACATCGACCAAGGGTTCACCAAGGATCAGATTGCCAGTGTCAGCAAGATTTTCGGCCTGATCATGACATTGGTCGGCGCCGGCATGGGCGGCCTGCTCATCGTGCGCTTCGGCATTCTGCCCATTCTGTTCATCGGCGGTGCCGCATCGGCGGCCACTAACCTGCTGTTCCTGATGCTCACGGACATGGGCGCCAATCTGCGGATGCTGATCGTCACCATTTCCCTGGACAACTTCAGCTCGGGCCTGGCGACTTCGGCGTTCGTCGCTTACCTGTCGAGCCTGACCAACCTCAAATTCTCCGCGACCCAGTACGCCCTGCTCAGCTCGATCATGCTCTTGTTGCCTCGCCTGATCGGCGGCTATTCAGGGGTCATGGTGGAAAAATTCGGCTACCACAACTTCTTCCTGATCACTGCCCTGCTGGGCGTTCCGACGCTGCTGTTGATCGCCTTGCACTGGTTCCAGGAAAACCGCCGTGCCGGTCCGACCCCGACGCCTGAACCGGCTCAGACCCCGGTCACGGAAGAATCGCAGCCTCTTTGATACAGGTCGCAGAGGGCGAGCAGATTCTCGCCCTCCAGCCACACAGCCGGCCGCACGCCTGTACGCCAGCAGATCTCGCCCGTACAATGCCCCATTACTTCTCGTTATCAGCAACCGACAACGGCCAACCATGCGCACCAGTCAATTTTTGCTCGCCACACAGAAAGAAACACCTTCCGACGCGGTCGTCATCAGCCATCAGCTGATGCTGCGCGCCGGCATGATCCGCAAACTCGCCTCGGGCCTGTACACCTGGCTGCCGATGGGCTTGCGAGTGATGCGCAAGGTCGAAGCCATCGTGCGTGAAGAAATGAACGCCGCCGGTTCTCTCGAAGTGTTGATGCCGAGCACTCAACCGGCTGAGCTGTGGCAGGAATCGGGTCGCTGGGAAGAATACGGCCCTGAATTGCTGCGCTTCAAGGATCGCCACGGTCGCGACTTCTGCGCCGGCCCGACTCACGAAGAGGTCATCACCGACCTGATGCGCAACGAGTTGAGCAGCTACAAACAGCTGCCGATCAACCTGTATCAGATCCAGACCAAGTTCCGTGACGAAATCCGCCCACGCTTCGGTTTGATGCGTGGCCGCGAATTCATCATGAAGGACGCCTACTCGTTCCACGCCGACCAGGCATCGCTGCAGGTCACCTACGACCGCATGCACCAGGCGTACTGCAACGTGTTCACCCGCCTGGGCCTGAAATTCCGTCCGGTTGAAGCCGACAACGGCTCCATCGGTGGCGCCGGTTCCCACGAGTTCCACGTACTGGCCGAGTCCGGCGAAGACGACATCGTCTTCAGCAACGGTTCCGACTACGCCGCGAACATCGAGAAAGCCGAAGCCGTACCGCGGGAAACCTCTCGTCCACTGCCTGCCGAAGAGCTGCGTCTGGTCGACACGCCGAACGCCAAGACCATTGCACAACTGGTCGAAGGCTTCAACCTGCCGATCGAAAAAACCATCAAGACCCTGGTAGTGCACGCTGAAGAGAAAGGCAAGCTGATTGCCCTGATCATCCGTGGCGACCACGAACTGAACGAAATCAAGGCCGCCAACCAGCCTGGCGTTGCCAGCCCGCTGGTCATGGCTTCCGAAGCCGAACTGCGCGACGCCATTGGCGCCGGCGCCGGTTCCCTCGGCCCGCTGAACCTGCCACTGCCGATCATCATCGACCGTTCCGTCGAACTGATGAGCGACTTCGGCATTGGTGCCAACATCGACGACAAGCACTACTTCGGCGTGAACTGGGAGCGCGATCTGCCGGTTCCGACCGTTGCCGACCTGCGCAACGTTGTCTCCGGCGACCCAAGCCCTGACGGCAAAGGCACGTTGGAAATCAAGCGCGGCATCGAAGTCGGGCACATCTTCCAGCTGGGCAACAAGTACAGCAAAGCGATGAAGTGCGAAGTGCTGGGCGAGAACGGCAAACCGGTCACCCTGGAAATGGGCTGCTACGGCATTGGTGTATCCCGCGTAGTAGCTGCCGCCATCGAACAGAACAACGACGAGAACGGGATCATCTGGAGCGACGCTCTGGCCCCGTTCCAGATTGCTCTGGTACCGCTGCGCTACGAAACCGAACAGGTTCGCGAAGCCACCGACAAGCTTTACGCAGAACTGACTGCCGCCGGCTTCGACGTGCTGCTGGACGACCGCGACAAGAAAACCAGCCCGGGCATCAAGTTCGCGGACATGGAGCTGATCGGCATTCCACACCGGATCGTGGTCAGTGACCGCGGCCTCGCCGACGGCAATCTGGAATACAAGAGCCGTACCGAAGCCGAGGCGCAAGCGCTGCCGGTTGCTGACGTGCTGTCTTTCCTCCAGGCCCGCATCCGCCGCTGACACCAGATAGAGACGTCATGTTCAAGCGAAACACCTTAGGCCTCGGTGGTGCCGCCCTGTGCGGCACCCTGCTGGTCAGCGGCTGTGCCAATCACATGTCACAACGCAGCGAGCACGAGGAGCGGGTCGAGCGTAAGTTGCTCGATCACAGCCTGCAGATCGATGTCGGCGAGCCCAAAGTGCTGGAGCTGCCGCAACGCCGGGTGAAAATCCACGAGCAGAAGACCTTCGAAGTCACCGAGTTCGAAGTCACACGCCACTATGACCGCTACACGCCTTACCAACCCTGGAGGGAGATCTATGAGATCCCACTGGGGGCGGTGGCCGTAGTGGCCGGCATCGGTGCGAACGTGGTCAACGTGTTCGCCCTCGGTAATCTGCCGGACAGCGTGACGAAGGATTGGCTCAGCTATGGTTTTGCCGGGCTCAACCCGTTCATGAACGTGCAGTCTCACGGTCGCGCGCAGCAGAACCTGGCGGGCATCGACGAAGTCCAGCGTGACAAGCGCACGGAATACTCGAGTCTGCCCTGGAGCGAGCGTCCGGTGCAGGTGAAGGCCGGCAAGGACACGTTCGAGCTGAGCACCGACCGCAACGGTGTGTTGCGCCTGAACCTGCTGGACAGCCCGTTCGCCGAACATGACCTCAATCATCTGGGCAAGCTGCAGATCAGTGTCGAGGACAACAAGGACGATGTGCACACCGACTCGTCACTGGCGATCAGCAACAACTTGCGCGGCAAGCTGCTCGAAGCCCATGGGCTGATTTACGACGATCTCGAAGACGACGAAGTGAGCCAGTGGGTGCACCGGGTCAAGCGCCTGTCGGAACTGGGTCTGGAAGAAGAAGCCAGCGAATTGGAACAGAGCCTGATCGAACTGACCCGCAACGATCCCGAGTTGCAGGCTGAGTTCCTCAAGTCACTGACCAAGGATGCCGGGCGACTGGTGGCGGATCCGGGGCCGAATTAAGGCCTATTAAAAGATCGCAGCCTTCGGCGGCTCCTATATTGGATGGAGTACACCCTGTAGGAGCTGCCGAAGGCTGCGATCTTTTGATTTTAAAATCTCACCGCTCAAACAACTCCAACTGATCGAACCCGCCCCGCAAATCCTCCAGCCTCACCCCAATCCCCAACAACCGCACCGGTTTCCCGCCGCGATTGAAGGCCTGGGTCAGCAACAGCTGATAACTCCCCAGATCCCGCCCTGCCCCGGCTTGCTCCAACGTAGTCTGGGTAAAATCGTGGAATTTCACTTTGACGAACGGTTTGCCCGGGCGATAGCTGCTGTCGATCCGCGCCATTCGGCCATTCAGGGACTCCAGCAGCTCCGGCAATTTATCCAGACAACTCACCAGATCCGGCAGGTCCACGTCATAGGTGTTTTCAACGCTGATCGACTGCCGACGACTGTCGTTGTGCACCAACCGCTCATCGATCCCACGGGCCAGGCTCCAGAGTCGCTCGCCGAAGCTGCCGAATTCACGCACCAGCGCCAATTTGTTCCACTCGCGTAATTGCGCGCAATCGACGATGCCGAGCTTGCCCAGTTTGTCAGCGGTCACTTTGCCAACACCGTGCAACTTGCTCACCGGCAAGCCGCTGACAAAGTCTTCCACCTGATCAGGCGTGATCACGAACAAGCCATTGGGCTTCTTCCAGTCGCTGGCGATCTTGGCAAGAAACTTGTTCGGCGCCACGCCGGCCGACACAGTGATGTGCAACTGATTGGACACCCGGCGACGAATGTCCTGGGCGATTCGCGTGGCGCTGCCACCAAAATGCGCACTCTCCGACACGTCGAGGTAAGCCTCGTCCAGGGAAAGCGGCTCGATCAGGTCGGTATAATCGCGAAAGATCGTATGTATTTCCTTCGACGCTTCTCTATAGGCCTCCATGCGCGGCTTGACGATGGTCAGGTCCGGACACAGTTTCAAGGCATGTCCGGAAGACATGGCCGAGCGCACGCCATACGCCCGCGCTTCATAGTTACAGGTAGCAATCACCCCACGCCGATCCGCCGAGCCGCCCACCGCCAAAGGCTTACCGGCCAGGCGCGGGTCGTCACGCATCTCGATGGCGGCATAGAAGCAATCACAATCGACGTGGATGATTTTTCGCTGCGTCATATAAAAGCGGTGTTCATGGCGAAGAAATGAAGTATCGGCGTGTCGTACCGGCAGTATCTCACTGACACCTGTATATAGCACCAGTAGTCTGAATCTTCTTTTCAAGCGGTAGGAAAAGTACCGGAGGAATTTATTTTCTCAATCGAAAGCCACCTACCGATAGAGCCAAAAGCCTTGCCCTGCCTGCGTTTCAGCCCGATCCACACCCCCTGCTTTCACCTAAGCGATTGAACAGGAACAGATTTTACCGAGATTGAAGGTTGACAGCCCGGCGATCCTCTGTAGAATGCCGACACACAGACGCGGGATGGAGCAGTCTGGTAGCTCGTCGGGCTCATAACCCGAAGGTCGTCGGTTCAAATCCGGCTCCCGCAACCAAACATCAAAAAAGGCTACTCGAAAGAGTGGCCTTTTTTGTGCGTGTGTCTCGTCCTGAATAAGGTTTACACCTTCTGACTTATCTTCAGGAGGAACCAATGGATACGGGGAAAAGGCGCAGCCAGCGAGATTACACGCTGGGCTTTAAATTGGCAGTCGTCGATCAGGTCGAAAAAGGCGAGTTGAGTTATAAAGAGGCTCAACGGCGCTACGGGATTCAGGGGCGGTCGACTGTGCTGGTGTGGTTACGCAAGCATGGGCGGCAGGACTGGAGCCAAGGCGCCTCTATTCGCGCCCAGAGGAGCCGACCGATGGACGAACAAAGTTTGCCGCTGACCCCTGAGCAGCGAATCAAGGAGCTGGAGGAAAAACTGGCCCTTGCCAATCAGAAAGCCCAATTCTTCGAAGCGGTGGTTGACGTGTTGAAGAACGATTACGGGGTTTCTATCGTAAAAAAGCGATCCGGCAAGTCCTCACCCAAGGGCAAGTCCAAGGCCTGAGCATTCAGAGGGCTTGCCAGTTTCTGGGCATATCCCGGCAGGCGTACTACAAACGAAACCGGGCTTATGACGCGCAAGCCAGTCATGCTCAGAAAGTGCTGGGTTTTGTCCTGGAAACACGTCTTCAGATGCCCCGGCTGGGCACTCGCAAGCTGCATGGCCTTATGCAGGCGGAGCCTGAGCTGACGCAAACGGTAGGTCGAGATCGGCTATTCGATATCTTGCGAGACAATCGGCAACTGGTTCCTCGCAAGCGCGCCTATCACAAGACCACTGACAGCCATCATCGCTTCCGCCGACATCCGAACCGGTTAAAACCTGGCCCTGATCAAGTGACTGCCACGGGACCCGAGCAGGTCTGGGTGGCGGACATCACCTATTTGCCGACCCAACAAAGCGTTGCCTATGTGAGCTTGGTGACCGATGCCTACTCTCGCAAAATCGTCGGCCATCACGTGCATGAAACCCTGCACACCGAATCGGTCATCCAGGCGATGAGTAAGGCTCTACGGGGCAGAAGAACGGATCAGACGCTGGTGCATCACTCAGATCGCGGCTCGCAATACTGCTCTGATCTCTACCAGAAGTTGCACGCCAAACATGGAATCAGGTGCTCGATGACCGACGGGTATGACTGTTATCAGAACGCTTTGGCAGAGCGTGTGAACGGGATCTTGAAGACAGAGTTTCTGCTTCACCGACCTAGAGATCTGGCCGAGGCGATTCGAATGGTCGACGAGTCGATAAGCATCTACAACAGCAAACGTCCGCACCTATCGTTGAAATGCAAAACGCCCGATGCGGTGCATCGGGCGTTTTGAGGGTGAAACAGGTGTAAACCTATTTCAGGACTAGACAGTGCCTGTTTTATAAAAAATCAGCGTTTCATGCTTTACCGAGCAGAAACGAGAAATCCTTCTGATTCCGAAACTTAGCGTTCCTCGGCGACCGTTCAGCGCTGATTCTGGTTTATTTGACCCATACTTGGATTAACGGTTGACACTACGGCGTTCGCCTGTAGAATGCCGCCACACAGACGCGGGATGGAGCAGTCTGGTAGCTCGTCGGGCTCATAACCCGAAGGTCGTCGGTTCAAATCCGGCTCCCGCAACCAAACATCAAAAAAGGCTACTCGAAAGAGTGGCCTTTTTTGTATCTGTTGAAAAAGTCCTTTCGCAACAATGATCTGTCACTGTGCAGTGAGCCGTTCAGGGTCGCCAGACTGTGAGTTCAGACCTAGGCTGAACCGCAAGAAAAACCCTCGACGACTGGTGATGCGCCATCGCCGATACCCGGTGAGACGCGTTAATATTTGTGATTATTTTTTTCTACAGGGATTGGTAACTTGGCTGGATACCTCCATCCTGTCGCGCACAATCCAAGAGGTGATTGATGCGCGCCAACTCGTCTGATCCACAAGACACCGTCACAGCGACACAACCGATCAAAGCCGAGCGTCTGCGCTTGCTGGATCGAATCAGCAAATACCGTCAACCCATCGGTCTGGCGGTCACTTTGCTGCTGTTCGCCATCGCGCTGATTGCCTGTCGTCACCTGCTGAGCGAACTCGATCTGTACGCGCTGCACGACTCGATCCTGGAAGTGCCGAGACCGGCCTTGCTGGGAGCGTTAGGCGCGACCGTCGTCGGCTTCATCATTCTGCTGGGTTACGAATGGTCGGCCAGCCGTTATGCCGGCGTGACACTGGCGCCGCGAGTCGTGGCGCTGGGGGGCTTCACCGCCTTCGCCATCGGCAATGCCATCGGTCTGTCGCTGCTGTCGGGGGGCTCGGTTCGCTACCGTCTATATGCACGGCATGGCGTGGGGGCTTCGGAAGTCGCGCACATGACGCTGTTTGCCAGCCTCTCGCTCGGCTGCGCCCTCCCGCCCCTGGCCGCCCTCGCCACCCTCAGCAACCTGCCCGCCGCCTCGCTGGCCCTGGGTTTCTCCGAGACGTTGCTGGGTGCGATTGCAGGGGCCGTGCTGCTGCTCGCCACGGTACTGGCGATCGGTATCTACCGCCGTCGCTTGCCGGAACAGCCTTACCCGGACAACCTACTGGTCAAGGTCGGCCGCCGCACCTTGCGCCTGCCGGGCCGCCGCCTGACCTTCCTGCAACTGGTCATCACAGCCCTGGACGTGGCCGCCGCCGCGACAGTGCTCTATCTGTTGCTGCCCGAAGCGCCACCCTTCGGTGCGTTCCTGCTGGTCTATCTATTGGCCCTGGCCGCTGGCGTGCTCAGCCATGTACCCGGCGGTGTCGGGGTGTTCGAAGCGATTTTGCTGGCGGCCTTCGCCGACAAGCTCGGTGCCGCACCACTGGCTGCCGCCCTGCTGCTCTACCGCCTGATCTACGTGATCTTGCCGCTGCTGGTGGCTTGCGTACTGCTGCTGATCAACGAAGGCCAGCGCCTGTTTCAGACACGCCAGACGCTACGCGCCGCCTCAGGCCTGGCCGCGCCGATTCTGGCGGTGCTGGTGTTCCTGTCCGGCGTGGTGTTGCTGTTCTCTGGCGTAACGCCGGAGATCGATACGCGCCTTGAACACATCGGCTTTCTGATCCCGCATCGACTGGTCGACGCCTCGCACTTCGGCGCCAGCCTGGTGGGCGTGCTCTGCCTGCTGCTGGCTCAGGGCTTGCGTCGCCGCCTGTCGGCCGCGTGGATGCTGACCACTATTCTGTTGTTGGTCGGCGCCGTGCTCTCTCTGCTCAAAGGCTTCGATTGGGAAGAAGCCAGCCTGATGACCCTGACAGCAAGTTTGCTGGGGGTTTTCCGGCGTTCGTTTTACCGTCCCAGCCGCCTGACCGAGCTGCCGTTTTCGCCGCTGTATCTGGTGTCGAGTCTTTGCGTACTCGGCGCATCGATCTGGTTGCTGCTGTTCGCCTATCAGGACGTTCCGTACAGCCATCAACTCTGGTGGCAGTTCACCCTCGACGCCGACGCCCCGCGAGGTTTGCGTTCGTTGCTGGGTGCCGCGGTGCTGCTGGTGGTGGTGTCCCTGACGTGGCTGCTGCGTACCGCGCGTCCGATAATCCACCTGCCAACCTCCGATGAACTGGAGCGCGCGGCTAATATCCTCATGGCCTCGTCCCAACCGGATGGCGGCCTGGCCCTGACCGGTGACAAGGCGCTGCTGTTTCACCCCAACGACGAGGCGTTCCTGATGTACGCCCGCCGTGGCCGCAGCCTGGTAGCGCTGTATGACCCGATCGGCCCGACCCAGCAACGGGCGGAAATGATCTGGCAGTTCCGTGACCTGTGCGATATCCACCACGCCCGCCCTGTGTTTTATCAAGTGCGTGCCGAGAACCTGCCGTACTACATGGACATCGGCCTGACTGCGATCAAGCTCGGCGAAGAAGCCCGGGTCGACCTCAAGCGTTTCGATCTCGAAGCCAAAGGCAAAGAGATGAAGGACCTGCGCTACACCTGGAACCGTGGCACCCGTGACGGCCTGTCGCTGGAGATCCATGAGCCGGGGCAAGCGCCGATGGACGAGCTCAAGGTGATTTCCGATGCCTGGCTGACCGGCAAGAATGTGCGCGAGAAAGGCTTCTCGCTTGGGCGTTTCAGCGATGACTACCTCAAGCACTTCCGTGTCGCGGTGATTCGTTTCGAAGGGCGCCCGGTGGCGTTCGCCAACCTGCTCGAGACCTACGGTCATGAACTGGCCAGCCTCGACCTGATGCGCGCACACCCCGACGCCCCTAAGCTGACCATGGAATTCATGATGGTCGGCCTGATTCAACATTATAAAAATCATGGATACGCGCGCTTCAGCCTGGGCATGGTGCCATTGTCGGGGTTGCAACCCCGGCGCGGCGCACCACTGACCCAGCGCTTGGGCTCGATGGTGTTCCGCCGTGGTGAGCAGCTGTATAACTTCCAAGGTTTGCGCCGCTTCAAAGACAAGTTCCAGCCTGACTGGGAACCCCGTTATATGGCCGTGCCCGCCGGACTCGATCCGCTGGTGGCCCTGGCCGACACTGCCGCCCTGATTGCGGGCGGCTTGACTGGATTGGTGAAACGCTGATGATTCAACGCTCCCTGCGGTACGTACTGGCCACACTGGTAGTGCTGGCCCTGATTGTCGGTAGCGGTTACTGGTACCTGAAACGCCCGGCACCCGAACCGACCCTCGAACTGCTGACGCCAGCCGATGGCGCCGCGATGACCCGCGTCATCCCCGGCACCACGCCGCGCGCGCAGGTGCTGGTGGCGGTCAATGAAGAGCAGAAGCTCAGCGATAAACAATTGATGACCCTGAGCCGCAGCGGCTCGGCGCAGATCGTCCAGGTGATCCTGCCCAAGGACTGCATCCAGCAAAGTCGCGCTCTGCAGGCAGGCCTCAGAGAGCTCAAAGGCCCGGCAACCCTGGTCAGCGGCATCGGCCCTGGCGCCGTGCTGGCGTGGCGCTGGCTGGCCGAGCAGAAGGACGACAAGGCCCAGGCCATTTCGGTTGACCTGGCCCTGGAGAAACCTGGCTGCACTCATCTGCTGCCAAAAAGTGCCGCCCACGGTCACTGGCTGGTGGCCTGGAACGACAACCCGGACGACACCAGCGCCGGCTTCGTGCGTGACCAGCCCAACGCCGAAACCAGCATCAGCGACTACGACATCAACCTGCCGCAAGTACTGAACAACGAACTGCGCAAAACCCTCGTCGGTGGCGATAAAGCCGCTGGCGGCCTGCAGATTCCGGTGGTCGAAGTGCCAGCCGGCCAAGCCAAGGACACCGTGACCCTATTCCTCTCCGGCGACGGCGGCTGGCGCGACCTGGACCGCGACGTGGCCGGCGAGATGGCCAAGATCGGCTACCCGGTGGTCGGCATCGATACCCTGCGCTACTACTGGCAGCACAAGAGCCCGGAACAAAGCGCCCTGGACCTGACCGAACTGATGCAGCACTACCGGCAGAAATGGGGCACCAAGCGCTTCATCCTGACCGGCTACTCATTCGGCGCCGACGTTCTGCCGGCCATCTACAACCGTCTGCCGGAAGCCGAACAGCAGCGGGTCGACGCAATCATCCTGCTGGCCTTCGCCCGCACCGGCAGCTTCGAGATCGAAGTCGAAGGCTGGCTCGGCAACGCCGGCAAAGAAGCCGCCACCGGCCCGGAAATGGCCAAGCTGCCGCCGGCGAAAGTGGTGTGCATCTACGGAGAGGAAGAAGTCGACGAGAGCGGCTGCACCGACAAGACCGCCGTGGGCGAAGCGATGAAACTGCCTGGCGGCCATCACTTCGACGAGAACTACCCGGCGTTGGCACAGCGGTTGGTGGATGCCATCGTGAAGCGTCAAGCGAAGGAGACGGCGGCTCAGGAGTGATCTGAGTCCCGGGATACAAAAAAGCCCCCGACACCTTATGGTTGCGGGGGCTTTTTCATTAGCACGCAATTTAACCGCACCACAGGGGGCTGCGCTGAACTCAGATAAATGGGGACATGTTTAGTCTCGTTTACAGAAGGTGTCACAATATCGGATGACGCCCGCAGACCTTGTAGGCAAACTCCGAATCTCGCTTTTTGGGCACTTTGCCGCCTTGTTGCGTTTTTCTTCGACGGGATACTCTCCGGACGTCGCTGACCATTCAGCGATCGGGCTTGGAAACCCGTCGGATACTAGCCGCAACAGCGCCCCTTCATGATTGCATGCGTTTTTTGTGATCATGAGTTATGGCAGCTGTGCGTGGGACGCCCTCGGGCGTGCCGGTTTCCTAGTTCCCGGTTTCCAACCTGCGTACAGCTGTCACCCATTCGCTTGGAAACGAATGAGTCAGCTCCTCAACTAGGATTTTTGACTATGACTAAAATTGATGTTTCCGCGATTTCAGAACTAAAAACCCTCGGCTTCACCCCTCTCATCTACTGCTCGGATCAGGCGCTATTCAACGTCCGCGCCGGCGTCCCCATCGTTGATGCATTGTCACAAGCCTCCGACCTGCTGTTCCTCGCCAGATCATTTACCGAGGATGCAGCCTACGCAAAAGACACCGACCGCCACGCCTGGGCCGCGCATTATTTGACGGCGATGAGTAAGGCGGTGATTGATGATGTGGTGAAGGTGCTGACCCCGCGACCCGCCCGAACAAAGACCGAATCTGAAGAAGAATTGCCTGAAAGCAAGTAAAGGCACAGACACAAAAAAGCCCCCGCTACCTTCATGGCAACGGGGGCTTTTTCATGGGGGCTTACATCTCGACCTGGGTACCTAGTTCAATCACCCGGTTCAGCGGCAGATTGAAGAAACGCAGGTTGCCATTGGCGTTTTTCAGCATGAAGGCGAACAACGCCTCGCGCCAGCGGGCCATGCCTTCGAGCTTGGAGGCGATAACTGTCTCGCGGCTGAGGAAGTACGTGGTGCGCATCGGGCTGAAGTCCAGGTCATCGAGATGACACAGTTTCAGTGCTTGCGGCACGTCCGGCTCGTCGGTGAAACCGAAGTGCAGGATGACCCGGAAGAAGCCTTCGCCGTAGGAATCGACCTCGAAACGTCGTTGCGGCGGTACGCGCGGGATGTCTTCGTACACCACTGTCAGCAACACCACTTGCTCGTGCAGCACCTGGTTATGCAGCAGATTGTGCAACAACGCGTGGGGCACGGCATCCGGGCGAGCGGTAAGGAACACAGCGGTGCCCTGGACCCGATGTGGCGGTTGCACGCGGATACTGCTGATGAAGATCGGCAGCGGCAACCCGCCTTCGTCCAGGCGATCGACCAGCAGTTGCTTGCCGCGTTTCCAGGTGGTCATCAGGACGAACAGTGCGATACCGGCGATCACCGGGAACGCACCACCCTGAACGATTTTTGGCACGTTGGCGGCGAAGTACAGACCGTCCACCAACAGGAAGCCGAGTAACACCGGGACCGCAAGAACCGGTGGCCACTTCCACAGCAGCAGCATCACCGCCGACACCAGAATCGTGGTCATCAGCATGGTCCCGGTCACCGCCACGCCGTAGGCCGAGGCCAGGGCACCGGAGGACTCGAAGCCCAGTACCAGCAGGATCACGCCGACCATCAGCGCCCAGTTCACCGCGCCGATATAAATCTGCCCTTGTTCGGCACTGGAGGTGTGCTGTATGCGCATGCGCGGAATGTAGCCGAGCTGGATCGCCTGGCGGGTCAGGGAGAATGCACCGGAGATGACCGCTTGCGAGGCAATCACCGTGGCCATGGTCGACAACGCGACCAACGGGATCAGCGCCCAGCTTGGCGCCAGCAGATAGAACGGGTTGCGGGCGGCTTCCGGATCACCGAGCAGCAATGCGCCCTGACCGAAGTAGTTCAGTACCAGTGCGGGCAACACCAGGATGAACCAGGCCCGAGCGATCGGCTTGCGACCGAAGTGGCCCATGTCCGCGTACAGCGCCTCGGCACCGGTCAACGCCAGCACCACGGCGCCAAGAATCGTGATCCCCATGCCTGGATGGTCCATGAAGAAGCGTACGCCCCACACCGGGTTTATCGCCTGCAACACTTCCGGGTGTTGGTTGATGCCGTACACGCCCAGCGCGCCGAGTACCAGAAACCAGGTGACCATGATCGGCCCGAACAGAATGCCGATCCGGGCCGTACCATGACGCTGGATCAGAAACAGCGCCACCAGCACGATCAACGACAGCGGCACCACCCAATGGTCAATGCCTTCGAAGGCCAGCCCCAGCCCTTCGATCGCCGAAAGAACGGAAATCGCCGGGGTGATCATGCTGTCGCCGTAGAACAGCGCCGTGCCGATCAGCCCGCAGACAACCAGCAGCGTGCGCAATTTTGCATGCCCCCCCGCCGCTCGTCGTGCCAGCGCGGTCAAGGCCATGATCCCGCCTTCGCCCTGGTTGTCGGCACGCAGCACGAACATCATGTATTTGATCGACACGACCCAGATCAGCGACCAGAAGATCAGCGCCAGAATGCCCAGCACGCCGTCATGGTTGACGGGCACGCCATAGCCACCGGAAAACACTTCTTTTAGGGTGTACAACGGGCTCGTGCCGATGTCGCCATAAACCACTCCGACCGCCGCAACCAGCATGCTGATCGGCTTCGCCGCCGAATGTCCGCCGGCTATCGCCTGACTACTTGCCTGCCCCATCCATCACTCCTACTACTCAGATCCGGGCTTCTTCAAAGAAGCACTATGATTTGTGGTGCAGCATGCACTGTTTTACTTGTTGTTACAGACGATTTATTGACTGTAAAAAATCGGTAAAGCGTAAAGGCGCGAAGCATAGCGCAGCACTCGTCGTATTTCCCTGCATAAAGCTGGTCAAGTGCGCCGCCCATCGTTAGAATTGCGCACTTTTTGACCAGAGGGTGCAACATAGCGCCCGTCTGTCGCCTTGCCGTCATCGGCTGGAGGCGTCACAAATACCGAGGTTAGACATGTCCACCACTCCTGCGCCGGCCAATCCAAAGGTTGGCTTCGTATCCCTGGGTTGCCCGAAAGCACTGGTCGACTCCGAGCGCATCCTTACCCAGCTGCGCATGGAAGGCTACGACGTTGTGTCCACTTATCAGGACGCCGACGTCGTGGTGGTCAATACCTGCGGCTTCATCGACTCGGCCAAGGCTGAGTCCCTGGAAGTGATCGGCGAAGCCATCAAGGAAAACGGCAAGGTCATCGTGACCGGCTGCATGGGCGTCGAAGAAGGCAATATCCGTAACGTGCACCCGAGTGTGCTGGCCGTGACCGGTCCGCAGCAGTACGAGCAAGTGGTCAACGCCGTGCACGACGTCGTGCCGCCGCGTCAGGACCACAACCCGCTGATCGACCTGGTGCCGCCGCAAGGGATCAAACTGACCCCGCGCCACTACGCCTACCTGAAGATTTCCGAAGGCTGCAACCACAGCTGCAGCTTCTGCATCATCCCGTCGATGCGCGGCAAACTGGTCAGCCGCCCGGTCGGTGACGTGCTCGACGAGGCCCAGCGCCTGGTCAAGTCCGGCGTCAAAGAGCTGCTGGTGATTTCCCAAGACACCAGCGCCTATGGCGTCGACGTGAAATACCGCACCGGTTTCTGGAACGGCGCGCCGGTGAAAACCCGCATGACCGAACTCTGCGAAGCCCTGAGCACCCTCGGTGTCTGGGTTCGCCTGCACTACGTTTATCCGTACCCGCACGTCGACGAGCTGATCCCGCTGATGGCCGCCGGGAAAATCCTGCCGTACCTGGACATCCCGTTCCAGCACGCCAGCCCGAAAGTCCTCAAAGCCATGAAACGCCCGGCTTTCGAAGACAAGACCCTGGCCCGCATCAAGAACTGGCGCGAAATCTGCCCGGACCTGATCATCCGTTCGACCTTCATCGTCGGCTTCCCCGGCGAAACCGAAGAAGACTTCCAGTACCTGCTGAACTGGCTGACCGAAGCCCAGCTGGACCGCGTCGGCTGCTTCCAGTACTCGCCCGTCGAAGGCGCACCGGCCAACGATCTGGACCTGGAGATCGTTCCGGACGACGTCAAGCAAGACCGCTGGGATCGCTTCATGGCGCACCAGCAGGCCATCAGCTCGGCACGCCTGCAAATGCGCATCGGCCGTGAGATCGAAGTGCTGGTGGACGAAGTCGACGAGCAAGGCGCGGTTGGCCGCTGCTTCTTCGATGCCCCGGAAATCGACGGCAACGTGTTCATCGACAACGGCAGCAACCTGAAGCCGGGCGACAAGGTCTGGTGCAAAGTGACTGACGCCGACGAATACGACCTGTGGGCTGAACAGATCTAAACGCAAAAAATACGAAAAGCCCTGCTCTCTTGACGAGATGCGGGGCTTTTTTACGTCTATCGTTTTGTGGGAGAAAAAACTCGCAGCCTTACGGGAACGGCTCTTAACAGAAGGAGCAAGCGGCCATGCGCCAACATTCGGTCATTTACACACCGAAACAGAGCGACTACGAAGAACTCACCCGCGTGTGGGAAGCCTCGGTGCGCGCTACCCATGACTTTCTGCCCGACAGCTACATCGAACTGCTGAAGAACCTGGTCCTGACCCGCTACCTCGACGCCGTCATGCTGATCTGCACCAAAGACTCGCGCCAGCGCATCACCGGGTTCGCCGGCGTGGCAGCGGGCAAGATCGAAATGCTGTTCATCGATCCGGATCACCGTGGCCAAGGCCTGGGCAAGCAATTACTGCGCTATGCCCTGGAACACCTGAACGCCGATGAGCTGGACGTCAACGAGCAGAACCCACAGGCCCTGGGTTTTTACTTCAAGCAGGGCTTCGAGGTAATTGGTCGTTCGGAGCATGACGGTATGGGCCAGCCTTACCCGTTGCTGCACATGCGTTTGCGCCAGGGCCAGCAACTGGCGCGCAATGGCTGACACACCATGGCGCCATGTGGGAACGGGCTTGCTCGCTCCCACATTAAAAACACATGAGGCAAATGGACCCGCGATTAACCGGCGCCAGGCAGGTACAATGCCCACCCCTTTTTTGTTACGGCCCTGTCATGACTGACCCGATTCGTCTCTCCAAACGCCTCATCGAACTCGTCGGCTGCTCCCGTCGGGAGGCTGAGCTGTTCATCGAGGGCGGCTGGGTCACCGTCGACGGTGAAGTCATCGACGAGCCGCAGTTCAAGGTCGACACCCAGAAAGTCGAGCTCGACCCAGAGGCCAAGGCCACCGCGCCGGAGCCGGTGACCATCCTGATGAACGTTCCGGCAGGCATGGACGCGGACAGCGCCATGGCGACCCTCAGCGCCGCGACCCTGAGCGAAGAACACCGCTACGGCAAACGTCCGCTCAAGGGCCACTTCCTGCGCCTGACCGCCAGCGCCGACCTGCAGGCCAACGCCAGCGGTCTGCTGGTGTTCACCCAGGACTGGAAAATTCTGCGCAAACTCACCGCCGATGCCAGCAAGATCGAGCAGGAATATGTGGTCGAGGTCGAAGGCGACATGGTGGCTCACGGCCTCAACCGCCTGAACCACGGCCTGACGTACAAGGGCAAGGAACTGCCGCCGGTCAAGGCCAGCTGGCAGAACGAAAACCGCCTGCGCTTTGCCATGAAAAACCCACAACCGGGCGTGATCGCCCTGTTCTGCCAGGCCGTCGGCCTCAAGGTCGTCGCCATCCGCCGCATCCGCATCGGCGGTGTGTCCATCGGCAAAGTGCCGTTGGGGCAATGGCGCTACCTGTCCGGCAAAGAGAAGTTCTAAGGCTTTTCCCGCCGCCATACATTTCGGCGCCGCAGCTTCATGCGGCGCCCACAGCGAAATATCAGGACTGCACACATGATTCATAACGACGTACTGCGCAGCGTGCGCTACATGCTCGACATCAGCGACAAGAAAGTCATCGAGATCATCAAGCTCGGCGGCATGGACGTCACGCTGGAAGACCTGGTGACGTACCTCGACAAGAAAGAAGAAGACGAGGAAGGTTTCGTACGCTGCCCGGACGAAGTCATGGCGCATTTCCTCGATGGCCTGGTGATCTTCAAGCGTGGCAAGGACGAAAGCCGTCCGCCGCAGCCGATCGAAGTGCCGGTGACCAACAACATCATCCTGAAGAAATTGCGTGTCGCCTTCGAACTGAAGGAAGACGACATGCACGCGATCCTCAAGGCCGCCGAGTTCCCGGTATCCAAGCCTGAGCTGAGTGCGCTGTTCCGCAAATTCGGCCACACCAACTACCGCCCGTGCGGCGATCAATTGCTGCGCAACTTCCTCAAGGGCCTGACCCTGCGCGTGCGCCCGCAGTAAATCGCGCCGCGCGCCCTGTAGGAGCCGGCTTGCTGGCGATGGCGATCTTGAGAACGCCATTGCCAGCAAGCCGACTCCTACAGGGCGGTCGCAGACCAATCTGTATAGATGTTCATTCCGCGCAAAAATAGTGGCTCCGCTTCCGGCGGCTGAAGACTAGGGTGTATTGACCCTCAGCTCTCAGGACTCGCCATGCATCCCTACTTCTCTCTGCAAGGCCGCACCGCTCTGGTGACCGGCGGCACCCGCGGTATCGGCAAAATGATCGCCAAGGCTTATGTCGAGGCCGGCGCCATCGTGTACGTGTGCGCCCGGGATGCCGAAGCCTGTCAGCAAACTGCCGATGAGCTGAGTGCCTTCGGGATTTGCCACGCCGTGGCCGCCAACCTGGCGCATGAAGAAGGCGTTCAACAACTGGCCGCGCAATTGAGCGAACAGATCGGTCAGCTGGATATTCTGGTGAACAATGCCGGTACCACCTGGGGTGCGCCGCTGGAGAGTTACCCGGTCAAGGGCTGGGAAAAAGTCATGCAGCTCAACGTCACCTCGGCGTTCAACTGCATCCAGCAATTTCTACCGCTGCTGCGCAAGGCCGGTTCGGCGGCGAATCCGGCACGGATCATCAACATCGGTTCGGTGGCCGGGATTTCTTCCTTCGGCGAACAGGCGTATGCCTACGGCCCGAGCAAAGCCGCCCTGCATCAACTGTCGCGGATTCTGGCGCGAGAGTTGGTGAGCCAGCACATCAACGTCAACGTAATCGCACCGGGACGTTTCCCGAGCAAGATGACTCAGCACATCGGCAACGATGAGCAGGCGCTGGCCGAGGACACGGCGTTGATTCCGATGAAGCGCTGGGGCCGGGAGGAAGAAATGGCGGCGCTGGCGATTAGCCTGGCAAGTACGGCCGGGGCGTATATGACCGGGAATGTCATTCCTTTGGATGGCGGGTTTAGTCTCTAGATCGGCGGCGCGGCTATCGCGGGCAAGCCACGCTCCCACAGGTTTTATGCCGTACACAACATTTGCGTTCACTCGAGAACCTTGTGGGAGCGTGGCTTGCCCGCGATGACGGAGTAATAGGCAGCACCGATCTCGAGGCCGCTCGGGTTATCATGCCGCCCTAATCCCGGCCTCGACCCCAGACCATGACCTACAGCGTTTCCCCCATCGGCTTCGTGCGCTCCTGCTTCAAGGAGAAGTTCGCCATTCCGCGTCAACCGCAACTGGCCCCGGCCGCTCGGGGCGTACTGGAGCTGGTGGCGCCGTTTGATCAGGGTGATGCGGTGCAGGGGCTGGAGCAGGTCAGCCACGTGTGGCTGCTGTTCCTGTTCCATCAAGCGCTGGAAGAAAAGCCACGCCTCAAAGTCCGCCCTCCGCGTCTGGGCGGTAACAAATCCATGGGCGTGTTCGCCACCCGCGCGACGCATCGTCCTAACGGCATCGGCCAGTCGGTGGTCAAACTGGACAAGGTCGAAGCCAATCGACTGTGGATCTCCGGCATCGACTTGCTGGACGGCACGCCAGTTCTCGACATCAAACCCTACGTGCCCTACGCCGACATCATCGACACGGCGTCCAACGACATCGCCAGCGCCCCGCCGCTGCTGATTCCCGTGCAGTGGACGGACTCGGCCCTGCAACAGGCCCACGGCCACGCTCAGCGGCTTGGCGAGCCTCTGGTCGAGTTGATCGAGCAATGCCTGGCACAAGACCCACGCCCGGCGTACCAGATTCCTACGCCTGAGCGCGAATACGGCGCGCAGTTCTGGGATCTGGATGTGCGCTGGCATTACCCTGAGACGGGCGTGATCCGCGTCCTGGAAGTCATTCCCGCAAAAGCCTGAACCCCGGAAACGAAAAAGCCCGCATGACCTTCTCAGGTCATGCGGGCTTTTCTGTGCACTACGCCATTGAATGTAGGAGCCGGCTTGCTGGCGATAGCGCTTTGAAGTTTGCCATCGCCAGCAAGCCGGCTCCTACAAGTGACCTTCGGTCACTTCTCGACGAACGCACGCTCGATCAGGTAATCACCCGGCTCGCGCATCCGCGGCGAAACAGTCAGGCCGAAGCTGTTCAACACTTCGCTGGTCTCGTCGAGCATGCTCGGGCTGCCGCACAGCATGGCGCGGTCGTCCTGCGGGTTGATCGGCGGCAGGCCGATGTCGCTGAACAGCTTGCCACTGCGCATCAGGTCGGTCAGGCGGCCTTCGTTTTCGAACGGCTCGCGGGTCACGGTCGGGTAGTAGATCAACTTGTCACGCAGGGCCTCACCGAAGAACTCGTTCTGCGGCAGGTGCTCGGTGATGAATTCGCGGTAAGCGACTTCGTTGACGTAACGCACGCCGTGGCACAGGATCACCTTTTCGAAACGCTCGTAGGTTTCGGGGTCCTGGATGACGCTCATGAACGGCGCCAGACCGGTACCGGTGCTGAGCAGGTACAAATGCTTGCCAGGCTTCAAGTCATCCAGCACCAGGGTGCCGGTAGGCTTCTTGCTGATGATGATCTCGTCGCCTTCCTTCAGATGCTGCAACTGGGAAGTCAGCGGGCCATCAGGCACTTTGATGCTGAAGAACTCGAGATGCTCTTCCCAGTTCGGGCTGGCAATCGAGTAAGCGCGCATGAGCGGCCGGCCGTTGGGCTGTTGCAGGCCGATCATCACGAACTGACCGTTCTCGAAGCGCAGGCCCGGATCGCGGGTGCACTTGAAGCTGAACAGAGTGTCGTTCCAGTGATGAACACTGAGGACACGCTCGTGGTTCATGTTGCTCATGTACGTGGGACTCCTGGAGATTTTGCCTGCGCCAATGATGTGCACAATTGCATCGCATTCTAATGGCAGCGACAATATCTGTTAAATGGATTATTAAGATAAGGGTTATCGGTTATATCGATATGCGATTTACTCTCCGTCAACTTCAAGTATTCGTCGCCGTCGCCCAGCAGGAAAGCGTATCCCGTGCCGCGGGCCTGCTCAACCTCTCGCAATCGGCGGCGAGCACCTCGATCACCGAGCTGGAGCGCCAGTGCAGCTGTCAACTGTTCGATCGCGCCGGCAAACGGCTGAGCCTCAACGCACTCGGCAAACAGCTATTGCCGCAAGCGGTGGCCCTGCTCGATCAGGCCAAGGAAATCGAAGACTTGCTCAACGGCAAGTCCGGTTTCGGCTCCCTGGCGGTCGGTGCGACCCTGACCATCGGCAATTACCTGGCCACCCTGCTGATCGGCAGCTTCATGCAGCGCCATCCGGAAAGCCAGGTGAAGCTGCATGTGCAGAACACCGCCAACATCGTGCAACAGGTGGCTCACTATGAAATTGATCTGGGTCTAATCGAAGGCGACTGCAGCCATCCGGACATCGAAGTGCAGAGCTGGGTCGAAGATGAACTGGTGGTGTTCTGCGCGCCCCAGCATCCGCTGGCTCAACGCGGTATTGCCACCATGGAGGAGCTGAGTCATGAGGCGTGGATTCTCCGAGAACAAGGCTCGGGCACGCGGCTGACCTTTGACCAGGCCATGCGTCACCACCGCAGCGCGCTGAACATTCGCCTGGAACTGGAACACACCGAAGCGATCAAGCGCGCGGTGGAATCGGGTTTGGGGATTGGCTGCATTTCGCGCCTGGCGCTGCGCGATGCGTTCCGTCGTGGCAGCTTGGTGCCGGTAGAAACACCGGATCTGGACCTGGCGCGGCAGTTCTATTTCATCTGGCACAAACAGAAATACCAGACCTCGGCGATGCGCGAGTTCCTCGAACTGTGCCGCGCCTTCACCGCCGGGGTTCAGCGCAGCGACGAGATCGTTCTGCCTGCCATCGCTTAAAGCAGGATCACCGCCCACACCAGCGCGATCATGCTCAACGCTACGAGTTGAGCGGCGCTGCCCATGTCCTTGGCGTTCTTGGACAGTGGGTGCCGCTCCAGGGAAATGCGGTCGATGGCCGCTTCGACCGCCGAGTTGAGCAATTCGACGATCAGCGCCAACAGGCAGACTGCAATCAGCAGCGCCTGCTCGACACGGCTGACATTCAGGAAGAACGACAGCGGAATCAGGATGGCATTGAGCAACACCAGTTGCCGGAAGGCCGCCTCGCCAGTGAAGGCCGCGCGCAGGCCGTCAAAGGAATAGCCGGAGGCGTTGAGGATGCGTTTTAGGCCGGTCTGGCCTTTGAAAGGTGACATAGAGTAAGCAACTGACCAAAAAGGAGTGGGAAAGCTAGAGCAAGCAAAGTCAAAAAAGCGTGAATACATAACACCTTAGTGGCTCGAAATTGACTCAAGTTGTTGCAAGAGCAGCGCCGCCTGAGTCCGGGTCCGTACATTCAGCTTACGGAAAATCGCGGTGACGTGGGCCTTGATCGTCGCTTCGGAAACGCTCAATTCGTAAGCAATCTGCTTGTTCAGCAAACCTTCACAGACCATGGTCAACACCCGGAACTGCTGGGGCGTCAGGCTGGCCAGGCCTTCACTGGCAGCCTTGGCTTCGTCGGAAACGCTGACGGCGTCGAAGGCCTGGGGCGGCCAGAAAACGTCACCATCGAGCACCGCGCGCACGGCTTTTTGAATAACACTCAAATCACTGGACTTGGGAATGAAACCACTGGCGCCGAATTCACGGGACTTCACCATGATCGACGCTTCTTCCTGCGCCGACACCATCACCACTGGAATCTGCGGGTACTGACCGCGCAACAGCACCAGCCCGGAAAAACCGTAGGCCCCTGGCATGTTCAGGTCCAGCAACACCAGGTCCCAATCGGCCTTTTCGGTCAGACGGCTTTCCAGCTCGGCAATGCTCGCCACTTCCACCAGCCGGACATCCGGGCCCAGGCCCAGGGTCAATGCTTGATGCAAGGCACTACGAAAAAGAGGGTGGTCATCGGCAATCAGGATTTCGTATGTGGCCATTTTTCAAATGATCCTGTTTTTCAAACAACTCCAGGTGCAGCCACGCAGATGCACCAACAGGGCACGTTCAACGCCAATCACATGGCTATTCACGTAAAAATACGGCGTATCAAACGATGGCCGCGCCCCAATCGGCGCCAAGCATGCCCAGCGAAACCGGGGTGGTCAAGATACATAACCGGTACAGTTCTTTGCAGTATGGGCGACAATCAGAACATGGCGGGGACGTCGTTATGAACAAACCGCATCAGCTCGGCGTGGGCCGGTGTGGCGAGGTTCATGTCCAGCTGTTTTTTCGCGTCCAGATAATGCTGACTGAACACGTCGAAATAAGCGTCCAGCGCTGACGCAGCCTCGGTATCACCGGCCAGATCGAGACACAGTGCAGCCACTTCAGCGGTGCATAAATGTTCACTACGGGTGGAGCGGCGCAGTCGATAACGTGACAGTTTTTCGGGCAGCAGGCTCAAGATCGGCAAGCGATCAAAATACGGGCTCTTGCGAAAGATCTTCCGGGCTTCGGTCCAGGTGGCGTCCAGCAGAATGAACAGCGGGCGCTTGGTGCTATCGACCGCGACACTGTGGGTAACTCGCTCGGGTTCGACGTATTCGCCCGGAAACACCAGGTACGGTTGCCATTGCGGATCGGCCAACAGCGCCAGCAGTTGCTCATCAGTCTCGGTACGCGACCAGATGAATGCATGATTGTCACGCACCACATCAGCGATCAGCCAACCGGTGTTACTTGGCTTGAATACTTCTTTGTTGGTCATGATCAGGCACACGCCCGAGCGGGCCTCGACCGACGGGCGCCAGGCACACAGGCAATGACTTTCAATCACGCGGCAATCACGGCATCGCGGCGCTCTCCAGCCACGGGCCTGAATCGGCTTGATGCCCTCCTCCTCTCGCTGATCGCGCAAGCGGGCGACGGCGTTTGCGGCAAAGCGCGGGGTGACAGGGTTCATCGCAGGCAGCACCGTAGTGGATGGAAAATCGACACGAAAAACACTCGCAAGGGCAAAAAAGTCGCGGCAGTTTATCAGAGCAGCCGGTGCAAGCCTGTACCGCTCAGACCTCCTCCCCTATAATTCGCCGCCACTGAACGCACAGTCATGTGCCTGGTCGAACCACCAGTCACTGAACCAGGAGAGTTTCATGCTGCGCCTTATCGTTCCCACCGCTGCCATTTTGCTGGCGTCGTCCTTTAGCGCTCAGGCTGCATCCTTGAGTGAGCAGAATCTCAACAGAGAGCTGCGAAACGTCGCCGTACAAAGCAGCGTTGGCACTCCACGGGCGATCAACGAAGACATTCTTGATCAGGGCTACACTGCCGAAGGAAAAGTGCTGATCAACCACTTGAGCGTGCAAAGCAGCCACGCCGAAAAAATGCGCGCCGATCCCAAAGCGGTGTACTTCCAGCTTGGCGCCTCCGTATGCAGAAACCCAGGGTTCCGCAAGCTGATGGCCAAGGGCGCGATCATGCGTTACGACTTCACCGAGGTGAAGACCAACCGTCCGGTCGGCTCCGCAAGCTTCCAGGACTCGGACTGCCCGAAAGAGACTCCCGCGAAGAAGAAATAATTACCTGGCATTGGCGCGCCGCTGTTCATCCTCGGCGCGCAGCTCTGCCAACAGCGCCTGCAAGTAACGCGAACGTCGCTCACCACCCTCCAGACGTCGGCAGCACTCTTCTTCGAGACTCAAATGATGAGTCTCGGCCGATGCTTTCAGCAATCGATACAGTTGCGCATCGATCTCCAGAGTCACTCTGGGCATGGTTTCCCGCCTCCCTGCATGCATTGATCGCCGTTGATCACGCGATAAATCCCTGAATTGCTTGAATGTTGCGTCCTGCCGTTGACGCAAAGTTGTCGTGTCACGCCTGTAACTTAGTAAATCAGAGCGCGAGACATGCGGCTTGCGTTCAGACGAGCGGTGAAAGCACCTTGCAAATCGTCAATAAGCGGTTGCCAGGAAAGACTTTGCGGCGCAATGATCAAGCCAGCGAAAATCGTTGCGAGGGTCTAAATTCAAAGTGTTCATGTTGTTTTTTAAGGGCAGAAAAGGGGCTGCCCATTACGGTGTCTTATTGTGCGAACGTTTCTTTCATTCAAGGGATAAGCAGAGCCCGTATGAATGGCTCGATTGCAACCGAGTCAAGTAGAGCGCCCAGGCATGGGCTTGGGCAGACAGCGACACAAGGGGTGTCGCGGCGCCGACAATTGTTTTGTCGGGGCCGAGGGTTCTGTGCAGAAGGAGAAGTTGAATGCCTTACCAACCGAATGACCTACTGAGCCGTCATTTTCAAGAAAGCGGCCACGACCTCACCAGCAAGGTCGAAGAACAACTCAACCTGGTTTCACCCAACAGCCCCAACATCCCGATTTACCGCGACATGATCCTGACCGTGCTACGCATGGCCCAGGAAGATCACAACCGCTGGAATGCCAAGATCACCCTGCAAACCCTGCGTGAACTCGAGCACGCTTTCCGTGTGCTGGAGCAGTTCAAGGGACGGCGTAAAGTTACCGTTTTCGGCTCGGCCCGCACGCCGATAGAACACCCGCTATATGGTCTGGCCCGAGAACTGGGCGCCGCCCTGGCGCGCTCGGACCTGATGGTCATCACCGGTGCCGGTGGCGGCATCATGGCGGCGGCCCATGAAGGTGCCGGCCTGGAACACAGCCTGGGATTCAATATCACCCTGCCCTTCGAGCAACATGCCAACCCCACGGTCAATGGCACCGCCAACCTGCTGCCCTTCCACTTTTTCTTTACCCGCAAGCTGTTCTTCGTCAAGGAAGCCGACGCGCTGGTCCTGTGCCCAGGCGGTTTCGGTACGCTGGATGAAGCACTGGAGGTGCTGACCCTGATCCAGACTGGCAAAAGCCCGCTGGTGCCCGTGGTGCTACTGGATGCGCCAGGCGGCACATTCTGGCAAGGCGCGCTGGACTTCATTCACCATCAACTGGAGGAAAATCGCTATATCCTGCCGACCGACATGAAGCTGTTGAGCCTGGTCTATAGCGCCGAAGATGCTGTGGAGCAGATCAACCAGTTCTACAGCAACTTCCACTCCAGCCGCTGGCTCAAGCATCAGTTCGTGATTCGCATGAACCACAAGCTCAGCGACCGGGCACTTGAACACATGCAGGAGGCATTCGCCGACCTGTGCCTGAGCGATCATTTCCATCAGCATGCCTACAGTGGCGAGGAGCACGACGAAGCGCAGTTCAGCCATCTGGTGCGCTTGTCCTTTACCTTCAACGCTCGTGATCATGGCCGTCTGCGAGAATTGGTGGATTACATCAACCTGCCGGAAAACTGGGCCCAGTCCAGACCCCAGGCGCAGCAACGCACACGGGAACCGTCCAAGGTAACGTGATGCAAAAAAACGGCCCGCTATCGAAATAGCGAGCCGTTTCAGTCAATCGTCCATCCCTCGGCCGCTGAACAAGCGGCTGATCATTTCCATGGAATATCCCCGATAACTCAGGAACCTGCCCTGTTTGGCACGTTCTCGGGCGTCTATCGGTAAATGCCCGGAAAACTTGCGCCGCCAGGTGTCTTCCAGTTGCTCCTGCCAATCGATACCACTCTCGCGCAAGGCGAGCTCAATGTCGGTACGTTGCAGGCCACGCTGGCTCAGCTCTTCGCGAATGCGCAAAGGGCCATAACCGGAACGGGCACGGTAGGAAACAAAGCTTTCGAGGTAACGGGATTCGGACAACAAGCCCTCTTCCGTCAAGCGGTCGAGTGCTGTGTCGATCATTTCAGGGGGGGCGCCGCGCTGACGCAGTTTACGCGTCAGCTCGACTCGACCGTGCTCGCGTCGCGCGAGCAGGTCCATTGCGGTTCGCCGCACCGCGACGAGTGTATCGAGTACGGCGGTCATCGGATCGATCAGATATCAGCGTCAGCCAGGTCGTCTTCGGTCTCTCTGACGGCCGAAGCCTTGACGTCCGGTGCCGGGGTCAGCAGCTTGTCGCGCAGCTGCTTCTCGAGAGTCGCGGCGATTTCCGGATTGTCTGCCAGGAACTTGGCCGAGTTGGCCTTGCCCTGACCGATCTTGGTGCCGTTGTAGGCATACCAGGCACCGGACTTCTCGACGAAACCGTGCAGCACACCCAGGTCGATCATCTCACCGTTGAGGTAGATGCCCTTGCCGTAAAGAATCTGGAACTCGGCCTGACGGAACGGCGAAGCCACCTTGTTCTTCACGACTTTGACGCGGGTTTCACTACCGACGACTTCATCACCTTCTTTCACCGCGCCAGTACGACGGATGTCCAGACGAACCGATGCGTAGAACTTCAGCGCGTTACCACCGGTGGTGGTTTCCGGGCTGCCGAACATCACGCCGATTTTCATGCGGATCTGGTTGATGAAGATCACCAGGCAGTTGGCGTTCTTGATGTTACCGGTGATTTTACGCAGCGCCTGGGACATCAGACGGGCTTGCAGGCCCACGTGCATGTCGCCCATTTCGCCTTCGATTTCAGCCTTTGGCACCAGAGCGGCCACGGAGTCGACGATGATCACGTCAACGGCGTTGGAACGCACCAGCATGTCGGTGATTTCCAGTGCCTGCTCGCCGGTGTCCGGCTGGGAAACCAGCAGGTCGTCGACGTTGACGCCCAGTTTGCCGGCGTACTCAGGGTCGAGAGCGTGTTCGGCGTCGACGAATGCGCAGGTCGCGCCGGCTTTTTGAGCCTGGGCGATCACCGACAATGTCAGGGTGGTTTTACCGGAGGATTCAGGACCGTAGATTTCAACGATACGGCCTTTTGGCAGACCGCCAATGCCGAGCGCGATGTCCAGACCCAGAGAGCCAGTGGAAATGGCCGGGATCGCCTGACGGTCCTGATCGCCCATACGCATTACGGCACCCTTGCCGAATTGACGTTCGATCTGACCCAGGGCCGCAGCCAAGGCTTTCTTCTTGTTGTCGTCCATTAAAGTCCTCACGTAATCAATAAGGCCTGACGGCCAACACCTGTATAAGTAGCCAGTATTATTCCACAGCGTTTCAGGATCGCCTACCCCTGATTTGAGATTTCTCCAGCGGTATGCCGCAGCAGCCCCTCTAGCGCGGCCTTCACCGTTTGTCGGCGGACCTCGTCGCGGTTACCGGCAAAGTGCTGGACCTCGCTGAACACCTGCTCACCGACGCCCCAGGCCAGCCACACCGTGCCCACGGGCTTGTTCGGCGAACCGCCATCCGGCCCCGCCACACCGCTGACCGCCACGGCAAAACGCGCCCGGCTTTTTTCCTGTGCGCCCCGGACCATGGCCTCGACCACCTCGCGACTGACCGCACCGACGGTTGAAAACAACTCGGCCGGGACATTCAATTGCTGGGTTTTCTGACGGTTTGAGTAGGTGACATAACCGGCCTCGAACCACGCCGAGCTCCCCGGAATGCGGGTGATCGCCTCGCTGATCCCACCGCCGGTGCAGGACTCGGCGGCAGTGACGTGGGCATTGAGAAGCTGCAAGCGTCTGCCGAGTAGATCGGCCAGATGAGTGATCTCTTTCACGGCTCTCTCCTGATCGAGCGGAATGAGGCCTACCGTACACGAGCGAATCGCACTTGCAAGGTTCAGGATCGATCAAAATGTTAGTGAGCCAGAGCCCTGACATAGGCCTGACAGGCCTGCAAGGCAATCAATCCGCTGTCACCGGCGTCGGTGATGGCGATAATTCGTTGAGCATGCGCCGGGTCAAGTCGGGCTCTCGCGGCGCCATGATCCACGCCGCCGGTGCCGGAGGCAGCTGGCACTGCACAGGTTGAGGCAGCGTCATGGGCATCGAGGAGGACTGACAGGCGCACATCAGCAGTGGCAAGACGATCGCGCAGGCGACCTTGATCACGTTCGGCATCGCTAAGCGCTCGATAATGGGTTTGTTCACTGGCCGACAGTCGCTGTTCAAGCGCCAGACGCTTGTTTTGTTCGGCCTGTTGCTCGGTGGCGGTCGCCAGAGTCAGTTGATTAAGGCTCTCGGCGTGCACCCTGGCCTGTTCCGCCAGTTGCCGGCCGTAGCGCCAATCCTGAAACTGCCAGGCCAGCGCCGCCGAACAACCGGCCAGCACCAGCAGACCGATCAATCGCCAGCCGTTCAGACCGAAGACTGGCATAGCACCGCCCTCGCCCGCGCCCAGATTTCCAGGCGATCCTGCAACCCGTTCAGCCCACCGTTGATACGGCGAGTGATGCTGTTGAACTGGTCGCGATCGGCCAACTCATTCAGGCCATTCTGCTCCCAGAACCAGGCGGCGGACTCGGCCGCCCATTGCGGTTGCTCCAGCAATTCAGGCAGAGCCAGCAGACGTTCGTCCCCAAACAGGCCGAGACTGCATTGGCGGTAGTTGTTACGCCCGGTGATCTGGATCAGGCCTCGGCCACGGTATTTTTGACCGTCGCCGTCAGGTTCCGGAGTGTTGCCCAAACGGGCGGCCAGGGTGCCGGTGTCATATTTGCTCAGGTATTGCGTGCTGCCCAGTTCGCGTACGTACTGCAACTGTCCCGATTCATGGCCGACTTGCGCGAGGAAGGCGGCGATGCGTTTCGGGGTGTTGATGTTGCGACGAGACATGGCTGTGTTGAGGGCAGAAATGAAAACGCCCGCTTGGGAGCGAGCGCTGGGCATAACGATCTGTAGTTGTTGCTGCGTAACTGTCATATAGCCCTAGGCCCTGACGCGTGTCTGGTTCGTGTCAAAGATATCCAGCCAGCCAAAGTGGCGTACTGGGTCGTTGCTCGCTGACAGGAAAGAACGACCCTTGCGGCCAATCCCGCCTGTACCTGATCGAAAAAATTCCGGGCTTTCAGCCGGCAGCCCTGTTTGGTACCGGTCCCCCGACCAGGATGACCATCGCACCATCGCCGCCCACATGGGTGGCCACGAGCGAAGAAAAAGCCGTCGGAAACGAGATCGGGAAGGTGATGTAGACATCGCCATTGGCATCCGTGGTGCCGACGCCCCATTGTTCAATGCTTCCACTGGGATACTTCTGGTAACCGACGTTGCCATAGACGCCGGAGAAGGACGAAGCGTACTTGTCTCGAACTGTGGCGCGGTCACAAACAGCTTGTTACTGCGCAACGCCGTCAGCAGTTGATCGTTACTCGCCTCTGACGGTTTGATACCGGCAGCCTCGATGACTTTCAACAACTCCAGAGTGACACCGTTGCCGCAGCTGGCAGGGATCAAAGAACCCGGAGTCCCCGTGATCGGGTTTCCATCGACAAACTTGACGTCCACCAAACTGGCGCTGGGGACACTATTGGGATAGTCCACGGTATGTCCTTCCGTTGGTATTTTGCAGGCAGCCGTGTGCTGATAACACACGACTGCACTTCCAGTTATCAATAAGTTTCAGGGTTTATACGGTTACGCCACTGACAGGTGAAGCCGGCCAGTCAATGATCATCGGGAAGTCCGGTTGCTGTTCAATGTCCATCAACTTGAGCGCATAGCGTTTCCACTCTTGCAGAGTGGCCAGTTGAACACTGGTGGCCTCACCTAGTTCATAAGCGTATTGCAGCGGCGCGACGCGAATAACAATCTGAAACAGACGACTGTCTCGCTGGGCGTTGGCTTGAGCGGTTTTGCCTGTTAGTTCGGCAGCCAAGTCCAGCACCCAGTCATCATTCAACCAAAAATAATATTCGCCGGGACGAGGCTTGAGGGTCAGATAGTCAGGCAACGGGCCCAACTCGAACCAGATTTCAACGCCACCTGTGTCTTTGCGATACGCCTCGCGGTTGCGCAAATCGATCAGTTGCGACGCGGCACCGTTACGCCAAACCCAGACATAGCCAGTTTCGGCGGCCGGTAATGCTTCCGGCAACTCTATGGCATTGCCTGGCAGGACAACGCCCACACCGGGGATCACCGGCAACTCCACCGGACCGACGAGTTCCTTCGTTGTTTCAGAAACATAGTAATAAACCATAAACACCTCTATTGAAAAATCTTGAGCATCCATTAAAAACGCAGACGAGCGTTAATTTCAGATGAATTTTATTCCGCCTGGGTAGGCGACATTTCGTGAACGCGCTTCTATACCTCCGGTAACTACGGTAACTTGGGTAACTTCGGTAAAACCAAGACAGCTCGGAACTTGATTGAATAGAGCATCGGGAGCGACTGATCCGGCACCTGAGGGAACACCCAACATGTCGCCTTTTAGTTCATGCCTGTGTGACTTCAATATATCAACTTGCCAACTACCAGCCATTCGAGCCGGCACCGAACACAGACGCGCCAGGGTTCTCGCCAATGATATTTGTTGGGGACATTCCCTGTGGTTTCGCCGCGTTCACGGCTTTGGTAGTGATATCGCCATCGGCCAGACGTCGACGCCACCAGGCGTTGTCCGGCACTTCACGGCCCTCGAGGGGCAACAGATCGCCGCCGTCGTAGGCAGTGTCGCTGTAGTCGCTGCCGGGCTTGAACCCCACCAGCGCGCGCCAAAGTTCGGCGCGTAAATCGTGCAGTTGATCCAACGCTGCAGCGGCGTCCATGGTGTCGAGCACCAGGGTGACTTCGAAGCGGTCGCGGATCGGTTGCAGCATCAGGTTTTGCGCCACGCTTTTGCTCGCCACATCGGTGATGGGGACGACGTAGGCGCAAGGCGTGGCGAGCGGGTTGCTGGCTTGCAGGGTGGCGAGGTCGATGCCCGCGGCCACACGATTGGCCAGGGTCGGGCATTGCGCACGCAGCTGCGTGAGGATCGGCGTGATCTTCATGAGGGCGCTCCAGGATCGAATGAAATGAGTGAGCAGCGACGCAGTTTTTGTAGCAGCTGCCGAAGGCTGCGTTCGGCTCGGGGTGATTTCGGACTGTGCTATGCCTTGGCGTCCAGGCAGGTCGCGTCAATCTTGCAGCGATAGCTTTTTTCCCGGTCGCCGGTGGCGGTGACCTTGTCGATCGACCATCGACCACGCATGAAATCCGGCCAGGTGGGGTCCAGCAGCACGACCCCTTCAGCGGACAACCCCGGATTGCCAGGGCATTCGATCGTCACCTTGAGTGCTTCGCGCATCATCCGGCGGGTCTCGCCTTCGGCGGCGGCCCGGGCATCGTCTGCGCTCTGAAAACGCTGGCGGAGGGTCTTGAACGGTGCGATGCCACTCTCCTCGACACGCACTTTGCCGGCCGCCGCGTCCCACCAACTGGTCTTGCAGCCCTGGTATTTCGCCCGGGCGGTTTCATCCAGAACGGCGGAGATAAAGGCGTGATCCCCTGGGCGATTGTTGCTCGTCACCGACAGCTTTATGGTCGGCAGAACTTTGCCCGATAACGATTTCGCCTGACCGCGCCGTGCCAGCACATACAGCTCGTTGACCGGTTTGGCGACGGCGTCATGCAGGTAGGCCAATCGCGTCAGAAAACCCATGTCGGTTTCGTTGGACTGGTCGATGTGCGCGATTTTTATCAGTGACAGGTCCGGGGCCACACGAGGGGAAAACCCGTGCCTGGACGTCAACTGACGAAACAGCGCACCCAAGGTCGTCGGACCATGGCTGACCGATCGGCGCTGTTTGAACCCGGTCTGATCCGCCGCACTGAACGGCGCCGCCGTGGCCACCAGCGTCAGACGCAGAGGGAACAGCGTCGGCGTGCGTCGGGTAATGACGAACTCGCCTTTATCCACCAGCCCCGACTCCAGATAGCCGACCCGCAGACCGATTTTCCCGCCCAGGCTGGGCAACCCTTCAAGCCCATCCAGACTGATCACGAGCGTCAGTTGATCGGACTCGATCCCCGCTGCGTCGATGTGCGTCCAACTGAGCAATCGTTCGTTGAGCAGCGCAGCGTTTGCGCCGTAAATTTCTACCGCAGGCGTGAAACCCAGTGACATGCTGCCTCCTTAATCCCAGGCCGAAACCGGTGTGGGTGCGACGGGTTTCGAATCCACTTCCGGCAGCACAACCCACACACCCGCCGGCAATATCGGCCCCCATTCGGCAAGCTCCGGATTAAGACGCCAAAGCACTTCCTCGGTGGCATCGTCACAACGCTCAAGCTCGCGGTACAGCAACAGATTCACCGAATCACCGGCGATACTTCGAACCCTACGCATTGGCGAACTCCGTCAACTCGATAATCCAATCGACCACCATCGCGGTGCCGTCATCAAGGATGTTGTTTTGGGTTTCCGACACCTTGTTGATCTGCCACAGGCCCCAGTTGCGGCCGATGCCGTCAACCAAGGGCAAAGGGATGCGCAGCGCCTGCAAGGCACGCAGCTCATCGAGCCGATCCATGGCGGTCGCGTACATCGACTTGCCTGTTATCGTCAGCCCTTGCAGGCCTTGGCCGACCTGACTGGATTTGGGTTTGCTGGTGAGGATGTCGATGCTTTTCCAGCCGCCGTCCGAGGTGTGCAGCAGGGTGTGGTAAGCGAAGTTTCTGGACAGGCCGAAAATGAAACTGCCGAGTGCCATTTGCTGACGCATCACGTACCTCCGTCAGTCAGGGCCGCATCACTTCGCATGGCGAGTGAGTTGGGCATGGTCATGAGTCCGAATTGACCCGTGATCTGTTGCACAACCAGATTCGCCAATTGACTGGCGCTGGCCTGATCCTGGCCGTTGATGTAGATGTTCGCGTTAACCGTGTTCTGCTGATTACTCGTCTGGGCGTTGGTCAGGTCTTTGCTGACCTGATCTGGCGCGGCGAGCTTGTCGGCGGGCGCGGCGAGTTTTTCACCCAGCCACTCCCCTCCCCAACTGCCCGCCACACCACCCAACAAACCACCGATTACGCCACCGACCGCCGTGCCCAGAACAGGCACCACGCTGCCGATCAGGGCGCCAGCAGCAGCGCCGGCATAAGTACCGGCGAGCCCGCCACCGGCCGAGCCCAGCGCCCCGCCGACCGCTTTGGTATCACCGGCCTGCAAGCCTTTGACGGCATCGTAACCAGCACTGAGCAGCATCAGCGGCGCGACCCGTCTGGTGACTGCCGAGCCCATTCTGGCGGCACCCAGCAAGCGACTCCCGGTCGACATACGTGGCAGCTTGGTAGCGCTTTTGGGGATGGGCTTGATCGCGGCTTTTCCAGGAGCTGCGCTTTTTCCGGCCCTTGCGCCTCGGGATTGCTTTTTGCCCTTACCACCGCGTGCCTTGGCATCGGCTGTCAGATCCCCCGTTTCGGGAATCGGTCGCGCACCTGCCAGAACCAGAAGTTTTGTCGCCGCGGCGGTGATGGCCGAGGCCATCGCAACCTTGATTTCAGCACCACGCGCCAACGCAATGGCTCCCGCGAGCACCAGTAATCCTGCAGTAGCTTTCGGTTGTGCTTCAGCAACCCCGCTCAAGCCATCGGCCAATGCACCGAGCGACACCATCAAACCATCAGTCAACGGCGCCAGGGCATTGCCGCCCGCCGCAAACATCCGGTTCTTACTCGCATCCAGCGCATTCCAGCGCCCTTGCGAGGTTTCACCCAGCGCCTCGGCGGATTTCGCTACGGAGCCGTTGAATTTCGGCAACGTCCCGTCGGATGTTCGCTCGGACACCAGTAAAAACGCCTTTTGAACGTCTTCCGGTTTTTTCAGCAGTTCAAGAATCGCCGCGTTATCACCGAACAATGTCTTGGTCAGTGACTGCTGTTCTTCTGCTGGTTTTTTCTTCAGCGCTTCAAGCACCAGGTTGATCGTTCCCGGTGCGTCCTTGCGCAGGCCATCAGCCAACATCCCGGGATTGAATTTGCCGTCCAGATCAGACCAGGCCTTGCGCTGTTCCGGTGAAGCCGCGCCCCCCTTGGCCAAAACCGTGGTGAAGCCTTTCAAAGCCTCACCGGCACCGGACTTGTCCGCGCCGCTGTTCAAGAACGCCGCCGCGAGCGCCGCCATCTGTTCCGGCGTCATTCCCGCGGCGATGCCCGCCTCGCCACTGCGTTGCACGACAGAACCGATGTCTGCCGCTTTGACATTCAGACCGCTGTTGCCGAGATGGTTGGTTGCATCCGCCAGACTCAGGCTTTGTCCCCGATCCAGCTTCATCGAATTACGCCAACCCAACAGCATCTCGCTGGCGGCCTTGACGTCGAGATTGAACGCCGACGCCGTCACCGCGCTATCTCGGGTGAAGTTCAGCAGTTCGTCCTGCTTTTTAGCCGGGTCGAGCCCGTCCCCGATACCTGCCTTCGCCGCCGCCAACTCGACCTGGGCCAGTTGAACCGCCGTTGCCCCGCTCGGAACAACCTGCTTGTCAGTGGCCATTTTCAGATTAGCCTGCGACAGTTTCTGCAACTGGACGTTGTCCAGTTTCAGCACCTGGTTGAGCTCAACCATCACCAACTCGGTCGCCATCGCCGACTTGAGCAAATCCGGTGGCGTGCGCTGATCAACCTCAGCCTTTAACTTGGACTTTGGCTCACTGCTTGCCGCAGGCACCGAAGCAGTCGCCTTGAGCAGCGACTGCTGCGACGACAGGGCAATGTTCAGCAACGCCAGTGCTTCGCGAAGTTTTACCTGTTCCGACACCAGCAGACGGATGTCGAGGCTGGCCGTGGTCAGGGCCAGGTTCAGGCCCGACGTTTCAGAGGCGCTGCCCAGTTGCGGCAATTCGATGCTTGCCGCACCGGACAGCGAATACTTACTGCCTGCCATCCTGCTCTACTCCTGTTTCACGCCAAGGCGAGTGATCGCAATGTCGTAGCGGCGCAAGGCCTTGCCGGCGTCCCACTCCAGAATTTCCGCCTCACTTACCGAGTAAATGAGCGGCACCACATCGAGGATTACTTCGATGTCGCGCTCCGAAAGAAGTCCGCCGGTTTGTTTAAAAAATCGTCGATGCGTACCTGAAGCTGTGTCCAGTCGGGCACGGTCAGCAGGTCCAGATCGGGCAGCATCAGCCCGGTGCAATGGGCGGTGATGAACTCGGCGCGTTCTTTGGCCGTTTTCAGTTTCTTCATCGCTTTGGTCGCGCGCAGCACCGGCATTTCCAGGGTCAGCGAGGTCATGCTGCGGCCTGCCACGTTGAGCGGTTGCAGCAGTGACACTTGATCGGGGTCTACCGATTGTTCGCCCTGCGCTTGCTGTTCCAGAAAGTACGAAGCAGGGCGAGTCGACATCTCATGCACGTACTGCGCGATGCTCACGTAGTCCGGGCGTTTGAGCTGGTCCAGTTCCTTGACCGACAACCCCGTGGCCAACTTGGCCAGCTCGAAGAACTGATCGTCCTCATCATCGCCGGCACGGGCCAGGGCCTCTTTCTGCGCGGCGTAGTACAACGGTTTGAGTTGGATCTGCTCGATCTCGGATCCGTCATCACCGGTAATCGGCGACAACAGGACATGCTTGGGAGGCATCCAGGACATGTAAGTAATTCCTTGGTGATTCATGAAAGGGGCTGCACAGGAAACTGTTCGCCACAATCCTTGTGGGAGCGAGCTTGCCCGCTCCCACAGGTTGTGCGTCTTGGCTGGCCTTGGTGTTACGGCAGCAACACGGCGCGGCGGGCATCACCGAGAATGTCGACGCCGTTGAGCACGAACTTCTGGGTGCGCACGTCGACATCGATCACCGGAACGCCGTTTTCCAGGCGGTTGTAGGTGCGGCAGGACAGCTCGAGGGTGGTCTTGGGCTTTTCACCCATTTTCACGATGGCTTCTTCGAGGACCTTCAGCTTGCCGCCGACGGTGTGGTAGGTGAACCAGGTGTTACCGTCCTGATCCTGACCGGCTTCACGCACGTTCAGCAGAATGTCGTCGCCCAGCTTCACGCCCAGCGCCAGCATCACTTCGGGACCGGCGCCCTGCAGGATCAACTTGGCGCCCAGGGCCTTGGCGCTCTTGGCCATCTCCTCGACGATGAAGCGGCCGCCGACCATGTTTTCCATGTCGAACTCGATCTTCGGCGGGGTGAACTCTTCCACGGTCGCCGACAACGGCAGGCCTTGCAGGGTGGCCGCGATGGCCTGTCTTACGCGGTTGGTAAACATTAGAGAACGTCCTCCAGGAACTGCTCGATGATTTCATCGCGGGCGTTGAGTTGATAAATCATGTGTTCGTTCGGCGCGTAGCGGCCGTAGTCGATGACCACGTACCAGGTACCGTTTTTGTACTTCTCGACGCTGTTCAACTCAGGGTGCAGGTACACACTGCCGCCCGGGATGGTTTCGTCGGCGACCAGGGTTTGCAGCCAGTCGTTGATGCGCTTGACCTCCTGATCCATGAACGACTTGGTCAGGTTCTTGGCCATGGCCTTCTGACCGGCCTTCACCAGCTTGCGGCTGATCGCATCTTCAAGGCCCACGTAGCTGATGAACTTGCCGGTGACGGAGCGGTTACCCAGCAGCGAGAAGCCGCCGAGGATGGTTCGGGCGTAGTAGCTGATGCCGTAACGGTTGAGCAGATCGCCTTCGGTGGAGGTGTCGAGGATGTTGTATTCCACGACGCGCGAAACGTCTTCGGCGTAGGTCACCTGGTTGCCCGGGCTCTCCCATTGCTTGACTTTGGCCAGCGCGGCGATGGCCAGGCTCGACGGTGCCAGGAACACGTTTTTCTTCGCGGCCTTGGAGTACACCGACGGCATGTTGTGCACCAGCAGGCAACGGTCGAAACCGAGGTCCGCACCGCCCAGCTCCTGGCTGTAAGTCACTTGATCGGCGACTGCGGCATCCTTGCCGTCGAGTACCACGCGAGCCTTGATGCGTTTGCCGAACGAGGCGAACTCACTGGCCACTGCTTTGGTGCCGGTGAAACCCGGTGCACCGATAATCGTCAGGTCTTCCGGTACACCGCCAAGCGCGGCCAGGCCCAGTTTGCGACCGGTCACTGGCTCGATGCCGCCGATCACGTTGTTCACGGTGTCGGCCGGGGTCGCGCCCTCTTCGACGATGACCACGTAGACCGGCACCTTGACCACTTTCAGGATCTGGAACACCGCATGGAACAGCGTGCCCGATTCAGTGCCGGTCGGATCCAGCAGTGCCTGGGTGGTGAAGCTGTTGATGCGGAACGGCGCATTGCGCGGAATCAGCGGATCCGCTTTCGGCGCGGTGCCGACCAGACCGATGACGTTGTCACCCAGGCCACCCATGGCCTCGGGGGATTCAGTGGCATTGACGGTAATGCCGTTGTGCTCGAAGTTCAAAACCTCAGCCATGGTTATTCAGCCTTCTTGGCAGCGGCCTTTTTGGCCGGGGTGGTTGTAGAGGCCGATTCGACGGCCTCGGTTTTAGCGGTCAGCTCCAGGCGGCCGGCGGTGCGCAACGCACTGGCCTCCACATCGAGCAGGTCGAGTTCTTGACCGACGCTCGACCAGTGGCCACCTCCAGTGGGGAATGGGAGGAGCACGGTGTAGGTTTGGCGTAGTGCCATTTGGGTTTCTCCAGAAATGAAAAAGCCCCTTGAGGAAGGGGCTTTCAGGTGTTGAGGAAAAGAAAACGCCCCGGCGGTGCGGGGCGTTTACTGGGTTTGCTTGACGATCCAGGCGGGTGGTACCGGACGGAACTGTTCAGCGGGAAACTCCTGCTGTTCTGGCCAGTCGCGCAACATCTGCATGTAATCCAGCAACCCCGAATATTGTTCCGACGTGATCGAGGGCGGCCGGCTCAGTTCCTGCTCGTCTCGGTAGCGGTCACGAATCCATTGCACCCGCAGAATTTCGCAGTTCCGCCAGGCTCTCTCCGTCGCGGCCAGATCTTCGGGTGACGGATCGACCAGCATCGGCAACCCGTCAGCATCATGACCGCGAACCTTTCCCGGCACCGGATTTGCCAAAACAGCTTGATAGTGCTCCTCGGCAATGGGCTTTGCGTCCTCGGGCATTTGCGTATGAAAGCCCTGGAGATAAGTGCAACCGGTAGATTGGCTGTAAAATCGCTGCATGTTCAAACTCCAAACCCCCATGCCCGGGAAGACGCGCTAATCACCCCCCAGTTATATAAATTGATACCCGTGGTTGAAACGGCACCGGGCACGATATTTCCCGCCGAATTGTTAGAGGCTACCCCAACAGGACAAGCCCCCCCAAAAAGACACGCAGCTCGGAAAGCAATAGGCCAAGCAACAGACCCTGATGCACCCGCTGGAATATTACCGACAGTGGTCCACTGGATAATGAAGCTGAACATCCACGTAGGGAAAATGATGTAGCCGTTAGCGTTAAGGTTGGCCGTAATCCCCCAACGCATTTTTTTAGGCGTAATAAAGGTAGTGTCATCGGCTCCGACATCCGCCTGACTCTGTGTAGCGACCTTGGCTGTACCCTGATTGGTTTCAGTAGCGGGAGCAGCCAACGCAGCCAGCGCGGCGATATCAATGTTTCCCTGATTGATCGGAGCATTCCAGGCCTTGATGCACCACATAACCGCCAAGTTGCGCGGACGTGCCTCGCTTCCACCGGAGTTAACCGTGTTAGTGGTCGCGACCAACTGCGCGCTGTCCCCCCCCGTAGCGGCCAGGTATCCACCCTCAGCTATAGACTGAGCGACACCATTAACGACGCCAAGTGCTGACGCCCCATAAGGGTCGATGTTGGCTTTTGCAACGTCAAAATAACGGTGGTTGTGACTTTCGTTCTGGCCTACTTGATAGCTGCCAATGCCGCGCCCAGCGTCAACACCGCGTCCATGGTCCCAACCGCGCAAGAACTCGCCGCGCGATTCTGGCAAACGGAAATTACCCGCCCCTTCATCCCCCTTGTTGAACGCCGTACCGAAGAACGCTGCCAGATCCGGATAGACCGCAATGCTCTTAACACTGCCGTCGATCTCCATAAACCCGGGCGCAATCTTGTTCACGGGGAACGCCACCATCGCACCGACCGGCAGCGCCGAAGCCACGGCGATCATCGCCTCGATTTCAGCCTTGGTGTACGTATCCTTGATACCAAACCCGGCCAGCGTTTCAGGGTTCGAACCGCCGGTTGCCCGGCCATACTTGTCCACAGTCAGACTCTTGTAAGTCCCCGGCTGAATCCCCGTCCGCCCGGCCAACATTTCAAACGTCAGCGCCGTCGTTCCCAGGGTAATCGGCCCGTTGGTGGTCAGGTGCCACAGCGAATCACCATTCACCGTGCCCTCTTCGACCATCACAGTCAGGGCCGGGGTAACTTTCGCACTGGTGCTGGCATCGCTTGCCCGCATCCAGTCGCCATTGCTAACCACCCACAAGCCGTTATCTTTGGCCAGCGTCTGGTTCGGCAGCAACACCCGATCCCCCGCCACCACCGCAACACCGTCAATCTGCTGAGCACCATTCAACACCACGTTGCCGGTTGCCGCGACACGCACAGACTGCTTGCCGTCGAGTTTGCCAAGTTCTTCGGCGAGGTAACTCATGACCCACGCCCGCGTCGCCTTAACAACCGCGTCGTCAATCAACAACGTCACCAACGCCGCATTACTGGTCTCGAAAATCGAACGAATGTAGAACTCTTTCCCCGAGCCCGAAGTCGCCAGCACCGGCTTGAACGACTCCGGATACTTGACGATCGCATACAGAATGCCGGTATCAGTCCAGATCCCGGCCTCACGCACATACCAGCCGCCCACTTCAGGCGGGATAGTCACTTCGGCCAGCAACCAACTCGGATTATTCTCATCCTGGAACAGTGCATTGAGTGGCCCGCGCCACACTTCGCGTTTCAGTGCCGTGGCAGTGGCAGCCGGGTTGTAAACCGCGCCGCCGCCGTCACCGACGGAAATCTGCGACAGCTTGATCGGTGTGCCCGCTGCCTTGCAGGCGGTTTCGTAGGCGATCCCCGCATTGGTGAGCAGGGTGTAATAGTCGGCCATTTAGGACCCCTGAGGATAAATAGTGGAGGTTTCGACGGTGTAGAGCCCAGCGGCCATGAAGGCCTGACCCGAGGCTTCAAGCCCTTCGATGACGATCGGATAAACCGTGGTCAGCTCGCCGCATACGGTGGCGGCGCCGATGACGTGACTGCCGAATGCGCTCAAGCCGACGGAAACCTTCAAGGTGTCGCGTTCGCTTTTGGCATCGGCCAGGCGTCGGTCGAGACGGGCGTCGATTTCTTCGCTGTAGGGCTGTTCGGTGAAGGCCCTGACGGAAAAGCTGTAAGGCGGGCCGGGTGGTGTTTGTTCGTACCAGGCGCGCACCTCAGGCATCAATTGCAATCCCTTGGCCGCGTTTTCCAGTGCTTTTCGCGTCCCGGCCTGCCGTGCGGTGGGCCAGGCCAGTTCCACCGTCAGGCGTTTTTCCGCCTCGGTCGCCTCGGTGCTCCATTCGCTGACCCCGCGATCCGCGCCCAGGTACGGCAGGAACGCCAGCGGTGTTTTGGCGGGGTTCATCAGTTCGGGGAACGGCGGGTCGATGCGCTCAAGCAACCGGGCGAAACCGAGATCAAGCGCCCTTTCCAGCGGTGAGCTGTTGGCCGGCAACAGGCTCGGGCGAGGTGTGTCGTCACTCATAACGTATCCACCTCGACCTCGACGCCCGTGCAATACGGCGCTTGAAAAGCGCTCGTCACAATCGGCGCTACCGGCTCAAGGATTTGCAGTTGAACCGCCCCGGCGCTGTGCAGCGTGTAGTCGATCCAGCTCGGGTCCACTCGCCCTTCCAGGCGATGACAGGCATCGGCATACGCCTGCAGCTGCTGTTGCGCGGCAAGCTTGGTCAGCCCTGAATCGGGGCCCGGGTTGATCTTCGCGATCACCCGGATTTTGTAGTTCTTGATTTGCGCGCCCTGCACGGTAACCAGGTCCGTTTCGGGCCGGACATCAGGCCGGGCGAAATGCTGGCGAACACCGTCAAGCAGCGCTTCGGACGGCGTGCCATCGCCCTCTCGGGAAAGCACCGTAACCGTGACTTCGCCTGGCGCGGTCCGGCGCCCGTTGCCGTCCTTGACCTGTGCGACATAGCCGTCCGGGTCGAAGGTGTAAGTGACCGTCACCACACCCGCCGCTGTGGTTTCCACCTTCACGACAGGCCGTTCGCCAAGGGTGAAGATCTCGCGCCGATACTGCATCCGCGAGCCCGCCGCCGGTGCATGGGGCGCCAGGTAATAACGCAACCGGGCGTCGTCATCGCTCTCGTAGACCGGATCGATCGGCGGGAATGCCGCCGGATCGCCCGGGTCCAGCAACTGGCGCTCAAGCCCCATGTCCGCGAGGCGCGCGTCGAGGTTGGTGCTGGTGGCCCACCACGCCAGCATCTGCTTGATGCGAGCGTTGTATTTACGTTCGTGGGTTTGCAGCCGCACACAAAACGCCTCAAGGGCCAGGGTCAGCAACTCGCTTTCGTTTTCCAGGCTGACCGCAAGCTTGGCCGCGCTCTCGGGGGAACGGGCGCCGACGTACTCGACAACGAAGGTCTTGAACTCCGCGAGCAGATCCTCGAACGCTTCGACCGTGACGATTGCCGGTTCGGCCAACTGGTTCTGGCCAGGTATCAACATACTCATGCCACCACCTCGAAGGTCTGTTGGCGGTTTTTCCAGGTGCCGGCGAAACGCAATAACAACCCGGCACCGTAGCGGCTGGCCACAATGACCTGCGGCTCGAAATCGTCGATGCCGTTGTACTTGTTGTAAAACGCTTGGGCGGCATGGCTCTGGGCGAGAATCAGCAGGTCGTCGCCGAGGTTCTGCCCCAGCAACTCAGTGAGTGCGCAACCATACAAAGGGCGCTTCTGACGCGTGCCCAACGGCGTGGTCAGCGCCCGGGTGGCGCGCTGCACGAACTGCAGCCAGTCGTCGACCGTTGCGCCGGTGTTTCTATCGATTCCGATCATGGGAAGCTCTTTATGCAGTACTGATGACGCGACCCTGGTGATCCACCAACGGGCCGCTCAGATGCACACCGGAAGCGTCGAGCCGCAGGCCGACGGCGCCCAGTTGCAATTCGATGGCCTCAGGCCTCATCGCCAGCCTCGCCGGGCCGATGTTCAACTCGAGGGATTCACGGGAACCGGTGAACGCCGCAGGGCCGTTCTTCCAGTGCAGGACATGACTGGCGTGGTCGTAACCGTTTTCCGTGCCGTCCTGATAAAGGCGACGCGTCAGCGATGCCTGTGTCGAGACGGGCGGGAACTGACCGCCGTTGAGACCGAACAACGCCACCGACTGCCCGCCGCCCTCGCCACCGCCGTGGTTCAGCAGCAAACACTGCTCACCCACGGAAGGAATCCGCGACTCGCTCTGTACCCCGGCGCTTGGGTTGAAAAACCGGATCGCCGGGGTGAGCAGTTCCCCATGACGGACCTTGCAGGTATTGCTGGCCGCATCGACTTCCTGACACACGCCGATGCGACAGAAACTGTCAGCACGCCGGTGCAAGTCTTCGAGCTCGGTTTCCATCTCGGCCAAACGCTCGATGATCGGCCCCAGTTGCATACGTAACAGCGCATCAAACATGGGTCAGCCCTCGAGTGCGGTGTATTGATCCGGGTCGTCGATGTTCGACACCTCCCAGGTACGGGCAAATTTCGGGATGCCCAACGGGTCTTCGAGCAGCGTCGGGCCGAGGTACAGGGTTTGGGTAAATGAAACGGTCCAGGCGGTGTACTCCCGTGCATCGCTGATGAACGTGGACGGGATGCCATCAATGTTCATCGGCAGATCGCATTGCTCGCCCGGCAGTTTCCAGCGGTTATCGACGACCAGACTTTTCAACTCACTGGCCAGATCGCACGCCGCCAACCCTGCGCCGGGCAACACGGCTTGCAAGGAAACCGTCAGGACATGAGCGATACGTCCGTCGTTGGCACGGATGCCCGGCGCATCGCGTTCGATGGCGATCAACACCCAGGGCAAATCGACAGTGCCATCAAAGTCTTGATGACTCCCGACCTTCAAGCCAGGAATGGCGATACGCAACGTCTCGGCAATGGCAGAAAACAGCTGCGACGGTTTTTCGATGACAGCGGGCATCAATGGCCTCCTATTCCTATGGCAATACGAAGATCAGCGACGCCGGTTCACTGTTGATCGGGGTGAGAATCGCGCGGTGGCACTTCACAAACGCCAATCCGCTTGGCGGCCCAACGTTCGTAAAGTCCGATGGCCACGTCCGCCCCGGCCATCGCCGTCAGGCAGCCAAAGGCGCCGGCGGCCCAGATCGACAGGCCCGCGGCGTACAACAGCATGATCGCCGAGACGCCGCAGATCATGCAGGCCCCGGACCGCAGGGCCAGGCGCCGCAGCAGTGACCAGCCACGGGCGCCCTCCTTGTCGGCGCGCCACATTTCGCCGGACACCCCACCCGCTACCGCGAGGAGGATGACGAGCCAGATCGGCATGTCCAGCAACGCTTGTTGCTCGTTTGTCATGTCACGCCTCCTGGGGTAATTGATGAGTGATGTGTGTTGGATTCAATCGATGTCTCTTGAGGTAGGCATTCCAAAAAGCCCGGAGCATTCCGGGCTTTTCAGTAATGCGCTCCTTCGCCTTCCTTTAATCTTGTGTCAAAAAGGAAGCTGACTTTTCGGCGCTACTGGCGCGGTACGAGTCCATTCAAATTGTTTTTCCGACCGCGGTCCCTGCCCGCCGGATAACTGCTTCTGGTGCTTTACGCTGCACACCCGGGTCAGTTGCCAACCCTCTGAACCGTTGAGGCCGGTTCATCGCTGCCTTTGTGGTGGAACTAAAGAGCTTCGTTTCGAGCCGCTTTGTTGAGCGGCTTGAGACAAAGAATATGCATGAATGCATATACAGTCAATGCATAAATGCATTTATTTATGCATTGAAAATGCACAGACGCATGAAAGCCCCACAAACAAAGGCGTTGGCGGTTTTCGGCAGGCGAAAAAAAACCCGTCGGGCGACGGGTTTTATCTGACAGCGGTGAGGTTAGCGGGCGTACATGCCCCACCAGAAGACGTGACCAAGGATGACGATTTGCTCTTCCTGGATTTCCTGGAAGCTGTAGTCCTCGTCCGGATGCTCATCGCGATTGAAGCTGCGCAGGCGAATCCCGGTCGGCAGGCGATAAAGCTGTTTCACCCGTAACTGGCCGTTGTGGTTGATGGCGTACAGGTCGCCGTCGATGATGTCGCCAATCCCGCATTTACCGGCATTCACCCCCACCGTGGCACCGTCGCGCAGTACCGGCAACATGCTGTTGCCACGCACGGTCACGCATTTGGCCTGGTCGAACTGCACACCGTTGTGGCGCAAGCTGCGCTTGCCGAAGCGCAGGCTAGAGCGCTCACTCTCTTCGATGACGAATCTTCCTGATCCAGCAGCCAATTCAACCTCGCGAAGAAAGGGGACCGACACCTCGTCGTCATCGACAGGCGTATCGTCGTCCCACAGGCTTATGTCCTTGAGTTCCGAATGCAATTCATCACGCCCGGCGCCGGCAGCCGGCGCGACATCCGCGCGGCCCCGCAACTGATCGGTGCTCACAGCAAAGTATTCGGCAATCTTCGAGATATGTTTATCCGAAGGATCGACGATCTTCCCGCTGAGGATGCGCGAGAGAGTGGATTGAGGCACGCCAGTGCGACGGTGAAGCTCCGTGGGGGAGATCCCGTGCTGATCGAGCAGCGCTCTTAAGACGGTAGAAACATTGCGTTTTTGCATAACGCGAATAGTGCTTGATCTTTTTTCGGAAGACAAATGCCAAATTGCATAATTTGTGCATAGACCCACGAAAAATAGCCTTAAGGCTTTCATGCCTGCGTCGGGCGGACCGCCCATGGTAACCTTGCGCCCATCGCGGAAAAGCCGGGCCGATGCCCCTCCTTTGCCCCACACCTTTCAACGAATTTGCCTATATCCGATGAATAAAGCCGTCTCCGATCTGTCCTCCCACACGCCAATGATGCAGCAATACTGGCGCCTGAAGAACCAGCACCCCGACCAGCTGATGTTCTATCGCATGGGCGACTTCTACGAGATCTTCTATGAAGACGCGAAGAAGGCCGCCAAGTTGCTGGACATCACCCTGACGGCTCGTGGGCAATCGGCGGGTCAGGCGATTCCGATGTGTGGGATTCCTTACCACGCTGCGGAAGGTTACCTGGCGAAACTGGTGAAGCTCGGCGAATCGGTGGTGATCTGTGAGCAGGTCGGTGACCCGGCCACCAGCAAAGGGCCGGTGGATCGTCAGGTGGTGCGCATCATCACGCCCGGTACGGTCAGCGATGAAGCGCTGCTGGATGAGCGCCGGGACAACCTGATCGCGGCGGTGCTGGGTGACGAGCGTCTGTTCGGCCTGGCTGTGCTCGATATCACCAGCGGCAACTTCACGGTGCTGGAGATCAAGGGCTGGGAAAACCTGCTGGCGGAACTGGAGCGGGTCAACCCGGTTGAGCTGATGATCCCGGATGACTGGCCGAAGGATTTGCCGGCGGAAAAACGCCGTGGGGTTCGTCGCCGTGCGCCGTGGGATTTCGAGCGTGACTCGGCGTTGAAAAGTCTTTGCCAGCAGTTTTCCACCCAGGACCTGAAAGGTTTCGGCTGCGAGAACCTAACCCTGGCCATCGGCGCTGCTGGCTGCCTGCTCAGCTACGCCAAGGAAACCCAGCGCACCGCCCTGCCGCACTTGCGCAGCCTGCGTCATGAACGCCTGGACGACACCGTGGTGCTGGACGGCGCCAGCCGGCGCAACCTGGAACTGGATACCAACCTGGCCGGTGGTCGCGACAACACGTTGCAATCGGTGGTCGACCGCTGCCAGACCGCCATGGGCAGCCGTTTGCTGACCCGCTGGCTGAACCGTCCGCTGCGGGATTTGACCGTATTGCTGGCACGTCAGACTTCGATCACCTGCCTGCTTGATCGTTATCGCTTTGAGAAACTGCAGCCGCAGCTCAAGGAAATCGGTGACATCGAGCGGATTCTGGCGCGGATCGGCCTGCGCAATGCCCGCCCTCGTGACTTGGCGCGTCTGCGCGATGCCCTCGGCGCACTGCCAGAGTTGCAGGTGGCGATGGCCGAGCTTGAAGCTCCGCACATCATGCAATTGGCGACGACCACCAGCACCTATCCAGAACTCGCGGCGCTGCTGGAAAAAGCCATCATCGACAACCCGCCAGCGGTGATCCGTGACGGCGGCGTGTTGAAAACCGGTTACGACAGCGAACTCGACGAGCTGCAATCGCTCAGCGAAAACGCCGGGCAGTTCCTGATCGATCTGGAAGCCCGGGAGAAGGCCCGCACCGGCCTGGCCAACCTGAAAGTCGGTTACAACCGCATTCACGGCTACTTCATCGAGTTGCCGAGCAAGCAGGCCGAGTCGGCTCCGGCGGACTATATCCGTCGCCAGACCCTCAAGGGTGCCGAGCGCTTCATCACCCCGGAACTGAAAGCGTTCGAAGACAAGGCGCTGTCGGCCAAGAGCCGTGCCCTGGCGCGCGAGAAGATGCTCTACGAAGCACTGCTCGAAGACCTGATCGCTCAATTGCCGCCCTTGCAGGACACCGCTGCCGCACTGGCCGAACTGGACGTACTGAGCAACCTCGCCGAGCGTGCACTGAATCTGGACCTGAACTGCCCGCGCTTCGTCAGCGAGCCCTGCATGCGCATCAGCCAGGGTCGTCACCCGGTGGTCGAGCAAGTACTCACCACACCGTTCGTGGCCAACGACCTGAGCCTCGATGACAGCACCCGCATGCTGGTGATCACCGGTCCGAACATGGGCGGTAAATCCACCTACATGCGCCAGACCGCGTTGATCGTGCTGCTGGCGCACATCGGTAGCTTCGTGCCGGCGGCCAGTTGCGAATTGTCCCTGGTCGACCGGATCTTCACCCGGATCGGTTCCAGCGACGACCTGGCGGGCGGGCGTTCGACCTTCATGGTCGAAATGAGCGAAACCGCGAACATCCTGCACAACGCCACCGAGCGCAGCCTGGTGCTGATGGACGAAGTCGGTCGCGGCACCAGCACCTTCGACGGCCTGTCCCTGGCGTGGGCGGCGGCCGAGCGTCTGGCGCAACTGCGGGCCTATACACTGTTCGCCACTCACTATTTCGAGCTGACGGTGCTGCCGGAAGCCCAACCGCTAGTAGCCAACGTGCACCTCAATGCCACCGAGCACAACGAACGCATCGTGTTCCTGCACCACGTGCTGCCTGGGCCTGCCAGCCAGAGCTATGGCCTGGCGGTTGCACAGTTGGCCGGGGTGCCGAGCGAAGTGATCGTGCGTGCCCGTGAACACTTGAGCCGGCTGGAATCCACGGCGCTGCCCCATGAAGTGCCGACGCCGGCCAAAGGCAAATCCGTTGCGCCGCAACAGAGCGACATGTTCGCCAGCCTGCCGCATCCGGTGCTGGATGAACTGGCCAAACTTGATCTGGATGACCTGACACCACGCAGGGCTTTGGAAATGCTCTATACATTAAAGACACGGATCTAACGCACTTGCCTGCAAGCTGTTAGAATCTCGCGCGGTTTGGGATGCTGCAGGCTCATAGCCTGGCCTGCAGACTATCGCTCCCGAACCTGGCGACCCCGTCCTGAAGGGGCTCCGCTGCCGCCGCCTGAGGAGAAAATTAGAAATGACCTTCGTCGTCACCGACAACTGCATCAAGTGCAAGTACACCGACTGCGTAGAAGTCTGTCCGGTGGACTGCTTTTACGAAGGCCCGAACTTCCTGGTGATTCACCCGGATGAGTGCATCGACTGCGCCCTGTGCGAACCAGAATGCCCTGCCGTGGCCATCTTCTCTGAAGATGAAGTTCCCGCCGGCATGGAAAACTTCATTCAGCTGAACATGGAATTGGCCGAGGTATGGCCAAACATCACTGAACGGAAAGATCCATTGCCCGATTCCGCTGAATGGGATGGCAAGCCAGGCAAGATCGAACACCTCGAACGCTGATTTCCCTCGCGTTCCCGAAAAGGCCCCTTGCGGGCCTTTTTACTTTTCTGCAGGCAAAAAAAAGGGGCGGTTTGACCCGCCCACATTTTTTCCCTATTCCATGTATTCCTTTTCATCGTCCTGATGAATCGCATCCTGCGATGTCCGTTCCCCTCTTCCTTGAAGGGCGTGTCTATCCGTCGACACAGTTCAAATACTAGAGGATTCCCCACCAAGAGCAATCGGCCTCCATGACTGAAATCATCTGTAATATGCTGTTAACTCAATAAAATAATCATATAAATCAATAACTTATAAATACAGCATCCTTCGAATAGACAACTACCAGGGTGTAAAAATAATGAACACTTACGAAAGAGTAAGCAAAGACTTACACCACGAGACTACAAACCTGAGGTGGCGCCAATACCAACGCGCCTCTCTCATCTTGCCGACAACAAAAAGCCCCGAACCAGTCGGGGCTTTTGGTTGACGGTTGAGCGAATGGCTTATTGGAACAGCGACTCACTCGACAGGCCGTTTTTCTCGAGAATCTCCCGAAGACGCTTGAGGCCTTCAACCTGGATTTGCCTGACCCGCTCCCGGGTAAGGCCGATTTCCAGGCCGACATCTTCAAGCGTACTGCTCTCGTGACCTCGCAAGCCGAAGCGGCGTACGACCACCTCGCGTTGCTTGTCGGTCAGCTCCGAAAGCCATTGATCGATGCTCTGCGACAGGTCGTCATCCTGCAACAGTTCACATGGATCGGTCGGGCGGTCGTCGGTCAGGGTGTCCAGCAGGGTTTTATCCGAATCCGGACCCAGCGAGACGTCGACCGAAGAAACCCGCTCGTTCAGGCCAAGCATGCGCTTGACCTCGCCTACCGGTTTCTCCAGCAGGTTGGCAATTTCTTCGGGTGAGGGTTCATGGTCGAGCTTTTGAGTCAGCTCCCGTGCAGCCCGCAAGTACACGTTGAGCTCTTTGACCACATGAATAGGTAGCCGGATGGTCCGGGTCTGATTCATGATCGCGCGTTCGATGGTCTGACGAATCCACCAGGTGGCGTAGGTCGAAAAGCGGAAGCCGCGTTCTGGATCGAACTTTTCCACTGCCCGGATCAGGCCGAGGTTACCCTCTTCGATCAGGTCCAGCAGCGACAGCCCACGATTGACGTAACGCCGGGCGATTTTCACCACCAGCCGCAGGTTGCTTTCAATCATGCGCTTGCGTCCGGCCGGATCACCACTTTGCGACAGGCGTGCAAAATGAACTTCTTCTTCCGGGGAGAGCAATGGGGAAAAGCCGATTTCATTGAGGTACAGCTGCGTGGCATCGAGTGCCCGGGTGTAGTCGATGTACTTGTGTTGCTTTAACGAAGCGGAGTGTCTGGATTTGGCACGAACGGAAGGTGGTGCATCCCCTTCATCATTCGACATCGAATCCATAGCGATGCCGGTCTCCATAAGGAGAACCTCATCGTCGATGTCAAACTCCGGCACTTCTTTACTGAGAGCCATTGTTATAGTCCTTTGGTGAGTTCGACCTCAAGCTCAAGCGGCGCCTTGATCCCTGGCAACGCTGGAGCCTGTTCCCTCTACGTGACGGAACAGGCTTGGCTAACAAATCAACGACGTGGCAGGAACTGCAGCGGATCTACAGGTTTACCTTGTCGGCGAATCTCAAAATGCAGTTTCACCCGGTCTGTACCCGTTGACCCCATTTCGGCAATTGTCTGTCCGACTTTGACCTGCTGCCCCTCCCGAACCAACAGCCTGCGGTTGTGACCGTAGGCACTGACGTAGGTATCGCTGTGTTTGATGATGACTAATTCGCCGTAGCCCCTTAAGCCACTCCCGGCGTATACCACCGTCCCATCAGACGCAGCTAAAACAGGCTGTCCCAAATCTCCGGCGATATCAATTCCTTTATTCAAACTACCGTTTGAAGAGAATTTTCCAATCAGAATGCCATTAGAAGGCCACCCCCAGCCCGTCGGGGCCGGACCGGCAGGAGGCAGTGGAGCGGGTGCCGGTTTGCTGGCGACGGACGGTGCGAGCACCGTTGTACTGGTCGTTGTGCCATTTGCCTGACGCCGAATTACCGTGGTTTTGCTCGACGACGAAGGCGAGGAACTGGACGAACTCACCACCGCTGCCGGCGTTGAATCGTTGCGACCGTCGAAGCGAATCGTCTGACCCGGATGGATCGTGTAAGGCGTAGGAATGTTGTTCCTTGCCGCGAGGGCTTTGTAGTCCCAGCCGTAGCGAAAGGCGATGGAAAACAACGTGTCCTTGGGTCGAACAATGTACTGGCCGGTGGTTACGGCCGGACGCTGGGCGACCGCATTGTTGCGATCGACAACTCCCACGCTACTCGATTTGGTGCTGGAACAACCGACCAGCAAGGTACTCAAGACAAGACCAGTCACCAGACGCTGAAAGCTCGTTATACCCATTCGCTGCGCAACGACTGTGAGACTCACCCGCCGCTCCCTTTGTGGTGGCTGAAAATATGAATTGCCGTGTTTCGGCACGAAATGTCGCAAGTATAACGGGCCGAACAGGCTTTACCTTTAATGAAGCGGATTCGCTTCACGCACACGTTTGCTGCCTGATGATGAATTCTGTTTAACCCATCGATGCCGCTGTAAGACCTGGGCAATCGAAGAGAATTCAGCACGTTGAAACAAATGCTCAGGCCAGCGGCCCGTTGAGTAGTGGCACAAAGCGCACCGCCCCCAGAACACGCCTGGAAAAGCCTTGTTCTTCACGGATGATCAGCATCAATTGTTGAACTTCACCAGAGCCGACCGGAATCACCAATCGCCCGCCCGGTGCCAATTGATCGAGCAGCGCCTGAGGCACGTCGGTGGCCACGGCGGTCACAATGATGCCGTTATAAGGCGCCAGCGCCGGCCAGCCTTCCCAGCCATCGCCCCAGCGAAATACCACATTGCGCAGGTTCAGCTCCACCAGGCGCTCCTTGGCTCGATCTTGCAGAACCTTGATGCGCTCGACGGAAAAAACCCGCTCGACCAGTTGCGACAGCACCGCTGTCTGGTAACCCGAACCAGTACCGATTTCCAGCACCTTGTCCAACGGGCCGGCTTCCAGCAGCAGCTCGCTCATGCGCGCCACCATATAAGGCTGGGAGATGGTCTGGTTATGGCCAATCGGTAGCGCCGTGTCTTCATAAGCGCGGTGGGCCAGCGCCTCATCGACGAACAGGTGACGCGGTGTGCGGCGGATGACTTCCAGCACCTTGGCGTTGGACACCCCTTCTTCATAGAGGCGCTGAATCAGACGCTCACGGGTCCGCTGGGAGGTCATCCCGATGCCGCGGTGCAGAATATCGTCTTGTTCACGAGCCATTAGCGCAGCCCCTCCAGCCAGCCATCGAGACTTCTGAAGGCATCATTAAAGGTGCGATCCAGTTGCAGTGGCGTGATTGAAACATAGCCTTGCATCACCGCATGGAAATCAGTGCCCGGGCCGCCATCTTCGGCGTCACCCGCCGCAGCGATCCAGTAACCGGATTTACCACGCGGATCGACCACTTTTATCGGCGCAGCGGCGCGGGCGCGATGGCCCAGGCGGGTCAGCTGGATACCGCGGATATGCTCCAGCGGCAAGTTGGGAATGTTCACGTTCAGTACCGTGCGCGGTGGCAGATCGAGGTCCGCGTGGGCCTCTACCAGTTTGCGCGCAAAATAGGCCGCCGTGGGAAGGTTCTCCACTTGCCGTGAGACAAACGAAAAGGCAAACGAAGGACGCTCCAGGAAACGTCCCTCAAGGGCCGCCGCCACAGTACCGGAATACAGCACGTCGTCCCCCAGGTTCGCACCCAGGTTAATACCGGAAACCACCATGTCCGGTTCAAACTCCAGCAAGCCGTTAAGGCCCAGGTGCACGCAATCGGTAGGCGTTCCGTTGAGGCTGATAAAGCCATTGGCCAAGGTATGCGGGTGCAACGGACGGTCGAGCGTCAGCGAGCTGCTGGCGCCGCTTTTGTCCTGGTCCGGGGCGATAACCACGCATTCGGTGTAATCCGCCAGCGCAGCATAAAGCGCGGCGAGACCGGGTGCGGTTACCCCATCGTCGTTAGAAATCAGAATACGCATGGGCTGTCCGTCTGCCCCACCGGCACCAGATCGACGAGTTCACGCACCAATACGGTGGCGAAGCATCCGGCCGGGAGGACGAATTCCAGTTGCAGAATGTCAGGCTCGGGATAATGCCACGTCAACCCGCCAATGGGCAGCCGCAGGATGCGACGTTCGTGGCTCATACCGGCGTTAATCAACCAATCGCGCAGATCCGCTTCGCGCGCGGCGATTGCCTGCTCCAGTTCATGGACAGCCCCCGACGCCGGCGAGTCACCTTCGCCCCACTGTGGGCCGGTCGGGTGCAAGTCGAGAATCGCCAGACGCGGGTCACTGCACTCGGCTTCACCTGCCGGGAAGAAACTGCGGCTGTCAGTGAACGCCAGCAGATCGCCGACCTGAGCACACTGCCAAGTACCATCGGCGACGCGTGCCGCCAGCACCTGATTAAACAGAAAACTACGCGCAGTGGAGAGCAGGCGCGAACGCACATTGCGTTGTTCCGGCAGGGCTTTGCGCGCAGCCCAGGCACGGGCGTCGACGACGTTGCCGCCGTCATGCCCGAAACGCTGGGCGCCGAAATAATTGGGAATACCTTGCCTGGCGATCAGTTGCAGACGCTCTTCGATCGCGGCCTTGTCGCCAGCGAATTGAGTCAGGCGCAACGTGAAGCCGTTGGCCGAATGGGCACCGCGTTGCAGCTTGCGTCTGTGCCGACCGGTCTTGAGAATCTTCAGCGTGTCGTTTTCCGCTGCCGACAGATCTGGATCAGCCTTGCCGGGCAGTTGCACGCTGAACCACTGGCGAGTCAACGCCTGACGGTCCTTGAGGCCAGCGTAGCTGACGGTACGCAATGGCACGCCCGCAGCCTTGGCAATCCGCCGTGCCGCTTCTTCGGTATTCAGACCGCGCTTTTCCACCCAGATCCATAGGTGTTCGCCATCGCCACTCAGGGGAATATCGAGGACTTCATCAACCTGGAAATCTTCCGCCGTGGCTTTCAGCACCGCGCTGCCGAGAGCGTCACCGTAGGCCCGTGGGCCGAGCAATTGCGCCTCGTTCATGCGCGCAGCAACAAGGCAACGGAGTGCACGGCAATACCTTCTTCGCGACCGACAAAGCCAAGCTTTTCGGTGGTGGTAGCTTTCACGTTCACTTGATCCAACTCAACTTGAAGATCCGCGGCAATCAGCGCGCGCATCGATTCGATATGCGGGGCCATTTTCGGGGCCTGGGCGACGATGGTGTTATCGACGTTGCCGACTTTCCAGCCCTTGGCGTGGATCAGTGCGACGACATGACGCAACAGCGCGCGGCTGTCGGCGCCCTTGAATTGCGGATCGGTGTCCGGAAAATGCTTGCCGATATCACCCAGCGCGGCAGCGCCGAGCAACGCATCGCTCAAGGCGTGCAGCAGGACATCACCGTCGGAATGGGCAAGCAGCCCGAAGCTGTGTGCAATCCGCACACCGCCCAACGTGATGAAATCGCCTTCACCGAAACGGTGCACATCATAGCCGTGGCCAATACGCATAAAAAAACGCCCCGATTTTTGTCAGGGCGTGATTCTACCTGCTTTGTCAGACATTAGGCGCTTAGAGCGCGCGCGTGATGCTGCAAGTGGTCGTCGATGAAACTCGCGATGAAGAAATAACTGTGGTCGTAGCCGGGTTGCAAACGCAACGTCAGCGGATGACCGGCAAGTTTCGCCGCCTGTTGCAGGGCTTCTGGCTTGAGCTGGGTGGCGAGGAAATCGTCGCGATCACCCTGATCCACCAGCAGCGGCAGTTTCTCGTCGGCTTCGGCGATCAATGCACAGGCATCCCACTCGCGCCATTTCGACCGGTCTTCCCCCAAGTAGCGGGAAAAGGCTTTCTGCCCCCATGGGCAATCGATCGGATTGTTGATCGGCGAGAACGCCGACACCGACTGGTAACGCCCCGGATTGCGCAAGGCGCAGACCAGCGCACCATGACCACCCATGGAGTGGCCGCTGATGCCACGCTTTTCCGATGCCGGGAAATGCGCCTCAACCAATGCCGGCAATTCCTGCACGACATAGTCATGCATCCGATAGTGCCGCGACCACGGTTCCTGCGTGGCATTCAGATAAAAACCGGCACCGAGACCGAAGTCCCAGGCACCATCCGGATCGCCCGGCACTTCGGGACCGCGTGGGCTGGTGTCCGGTGCGACGATAATCAGCCCCAGCTCGGCGGCCATGCGCATGGCACCGGCCTTCTGCATGAAGTTCTCGTCGGTACAGGTCAGGCCAGACAACCAGTACAACACTGGCAGTTTACCGCCCTGCTCCGCTTGCGGCGGCAGGTACACGGCAAACACCATGTCGCAACCGAGCACGTCGGAGCGGTGCCGGTAACGCTTGTGCCAGCCGCCGAAGCTTTTCTGGCAGGAGATATTTTCCAGGCTCATAAGCGACCTCAGAAATGAATGACGCTACGGATGCTTTTGCCTTCATGCATCAAGTCAAACGCCTTGTTGATATCTTCCAGGCCCATGGTGTGGGTGATGAAGGTATCCAACGGGATCTCGCCGGTCTGGGCCATTTCGACATAGCTTGGCAACTCGGTACGGCCACGCACGCCACCGAACGCCGAACCGCGCCAGACGCGACCGGTGACCAACTGGAATGGACGGGTGGAGATTTCCTGGCCTGCGCCGGCCACACCGATGATGACCGACTCGCCCCAACCTTTGTGGCAGCACTCAAGTGCGGCACGCATCAATTGGACATTACCGATGCATTCGAACGAGAAGTCGACGCCACCATCGGTCATGTCGACAATCACTTCCTGAATCGGACGATCGAAGTCTTTCGGGTTCACGCAGTCCGTGGCGCCCAATTGCCTGGCGATTTCGAACTTGGCCGGGTTGATGTCAATGGCGATGATCCGGCCAGCCTTGGCTTTGACCGCACCGATCACGGCAGACAGTCCGATGCCACCCAGGCCGAAGATGGCAACGGTGTCACCCGGTTTGACCTTGGCAGTGTTGATCACCGCACCGATGCCGGTGGTGACGCCACAGCCCAGCAGGCAGACTTTTTCCAGCGGTGCTTCTTTAGGAATTTTGGCGACGGAGATTTCCGGCAGCACGGTGTACTCGGAAAACGTCGAGGTGCCCATGTAGTGGAAAATCGTTTCGCCCTTGTAGGAGAAGCGCGAAGTGCCGTCCGGCATCAGGCCTTTACCCTGGGTTGCACGAATCGCCTGGCAGAGGTTGGTTTTGCCCGACAGACAGAATTTGCACTTGCCACATTCCGGGGTGTACAGCGGGATCACATGATCGCCCACCGCAACCGAGGTCACGCCCTCGCCGATCGCTTCGACCACCGCGCCACCTTCGTGGCCCAGGATCGACGGAAAGATACCTTCCGGGTCCGCGCCCGAGAGGGTGTAGGCATCGGTATGGCAGACACCGGAAGCGACGACGCGCAGCAGGACTTCGCCCGCCTTGGGCATGGCGACATCGACTTCAACGATCTCGAGGGGCTTCTTGGCCTCGAAGGCAACGGCGGCGCGCGACTTGATCATGCTGACTCTCCAGTGAATAAAAACGAGACAGGGAGTGTAATACAGCCGCATACGATGAATAATCGGGACAAAAGCAAAACATTATTGCCATGCAGGGATAATCCTGATGTCCGAAAACCGCTGGGAAGGCATCGACGAGTTCGTCGCCGTCGCAGAGTGCAGCCAATTCACCGCCGCGGCTGAACGCCTTGGGGTGTCTTCCTCCCACATCAGTCGCCAAATCGTAAGACTGGAAGAGCGACTGCAAACCCGCTTGCTCTATCGCAGCACCCGCCGGGTCACGCTGACCGAAGCCGGGCAAACCTTTCTGCAACATTGCCAACGTTTGCAGGACGGCCGCGAAGAAGCGTTGCGCGCTGTCGGCGACCTGACCAGCGAACCCAAGGGCATGCTGCGCATGACCTGCGCCGTGGCCTACGGCGAACGATTCATTGTGCCGCTGGTGACTCGCTTCATGGGGCTGTATCCACAACTGCGTGTGGACATCGAACTGAGCAACCGCCCGCTCGATCTGGTGCACGAAGGGCTGGACCTGGCCATCCGCCTCGGCCGCCTGCAGGATTCAAGATTGGTCGCGACTCGTTTGGCACCACGGCGCATGTACCTGTGCGCCTCGCCGTCCTACCTGGAACGGTATGGTCGCCCACACAGTTTGTCGGAACTGAGTCGCCACAACTGCCTCATCGGCAGCTCGGATATCTGGCAACTGGAACAGAACGGGCGGGAATTTTCCCAGCGAGTACAGGGAAACTGGCGCTGCAACAGTGGGCAGGCGGTGCTGGATGCCGCGCTACAAGGGGTTGGGTTGTGTCAGTTGCCGGACTACTACGTACTGGAGCACCTGAAAAACGGCGAATTGATCTCGCTGCTGGAAGCCCACCAACCACCGAACACAGCGGTTTGGGCGCTTTATCCACAGCAGCGGCATCTGTCACCGAAAGTACGCAAGTTAGTGGATTATTTGAAGGAAGGGTTAGCCGAACGGCCGGAATATCGAGTTTAAGAGAAAAAGATCGCAGCCGGCATAGGCTGCGATCTTTTAACGGCGGTTCACCCAACGCTGGCGCAACCACTCAAGGTCTTCGGGGCGAGTGACTTTGATGTTATCGGATCGACCTTCGATCAAACGGGGTGCCATACCTGCCCACTCCATCGCCGAGGCTTCATCGGTGATGACAGCATCCGCCACCAGGCTGTCCGCCAGCGCCCGATGCAATGCTCCAAGGCGAAACATCTGCGGTGTATAAGCCTGCCAGATCACACTGCGATCCACCGTTTCCAGCACACGCCCGTGCTTGTCGACCCGTTTGAGGGTGTCGCGCGCAGGCACCGCCAATAGGCCGCCCACCGGGTCGTCAGCCAGTTCACTGAGCAATTTATCAAGATCATCGCGCGCCAGATTCGGTCGCGCGGCATCGTGAACCAACACCCAATCCTCATCGTCAGCGCCCTGGGCATGCAGATGCAGCAAGGCGTTGAGCACTGATCCGGAACGCTCGGCGCCACCTTCAACCCGCTGAATACGCGGATCGGCAGCACAGGCCAGGTTCGGCCAGTAAGGATCGTCGATGGCAAGACTGACCACCAACCCCTTCAGGGCAGGATGATCGAGGAAACAGCCAAGGCTGTGTTCGAGAATAGTGCGCCCGCCCAGTTGCAAGTATTGCTTGGGACGGTCCGCGGCCATACGGGCACCGACGCCCGCGGCAGGAATCACGGCCCAGAAGGCCGGTAACGACTCAATCATTGGGCCAACTGGTAAAGGGTTTCACCATCCTTGACCATGCCCAACTCATGGCGAGCCCGTTCTTCAACGGTCTCCATGCCCTTTTTCAACTCACTGACTTCGGCGTCCATCACCCGATTGCGCTCCAGCAACGCCTCGTTCTCGGCGTGTTGATCCGCAATCTGCTGCTTCAGCTCGGCCACTTGCGCCAGACTGCCATTACCCACCCACAGGCGATACTGCAGGCCGGCCAGCAGCAAGAGCAAGACGAGGAACAACCAATTGGGACTGCGCATCGAATATCAGGTATCCAGTGAAAAAAGACAGCCATGCCAAACTTTGAAGCTTCTGATAGCACGAAGCCTGGAAGAACCAGGCTTGTGCTCTTAAGGCATCAGATTAGTGGCAAATCCGTCGCTGTCGCGATTTTTCCGACACAATCCGGTGTCTTTTTATCGTTTACCACTCAGCCGCGGAATTCGCTGCGGCCGTTGTACTTGGCTTTGCCATTCAACTGCTCTTCGATACGCAGCAGTTGGTTGTACTTGGAAACGCGGTCGGAACGGCACAGCGAACCGGTCTTGATCTGGCCAGCCGAGGTGCCCACGGCCAGGTCGGCAATGGTCGAATCTTCGGTTTCGCCGGAGCGGTGCGAGATCACGGCGGTGTAACCAGCGGCCTTGGCCATCTGGATGGCTTCCAGGGTTTCGGTCAGGGTGCCGATCTGGTTGAACTTGATCAGGATCGAGTTGGCGATCTTTTTATCGATGCCTTCTTTCAGGATCTTGGTGTTGGTCACGAACAGGTCGTCGCCTACCAGCTGAGTCTTCTCGCCGATCTTGTCGGTGAGGATTTTCCAGCCAGCCCAGTCGGACTCGTCCAGACCGTCTTCGATGGAGATGATCGGGTAACGCTCGGTCAGACCTTTCAGGTAGTCGGCGAAACCTTCAGCAGTGAACACCTGGCCTTCGCCGGACAGGTTGTACTTGCCATCTTCATAGAATTCGCTGGCCGCGCAGTCCAGGGCCAGGGTCACGTCGGTGCCCAGCTTGTAACCGGCGTTGGCCACGGCTTCGGAGATCACTTTCAAAGCGTCTTCGTTGGAGGCCAGGTTCGGCGCGAAACCACCTTCGTCACCAACGGCAGTGCTCAGGCCACGGGCCTTCAGAACGGCTTTGAGGTGATGGAAAATCTCGGTGCCCATGCGCAGACCTTCCGAGAAAGACTTGGCGCCAACCGGCTGAACCATGAATTCCTGGATGTCGACGTTGTTATCGGCGTGCTCGCCACCGTTGATGATGTTCATCATCGGAACCGGCATCGAGTAAACACCCGGGGTACCGTTCAGGTTGGCAATGTGAGCGTACAGCGGCAGGTCCTGGTCCTGTGCTGCTGCCTTGGCCGCGGCCAGGGAAACGGCGAGGATCGCGTTGGCGCCCAGGGTCGCTTTGTTCTCAGTGCCATCGAGCTTGATCATCGCGTGATCCAGCGCTTTCTGGTCGCTTGGGTCTTTGCCCAGCAACAGGTCGCGGATCGGACCGTTGATGTTGGCTACGGCCTTGAGCACGCCTTTACCCAGATAACGGCTCTTGTCGCCATCACGCAGCTCGAGCGCTTCACGCGAGCCAGTGGAAGCACCGGATGGCGCGCATGCGCTGCCGATGATGCCGTTATCGAGAAGCACGTCTGCTTCCACAGTGGGATTGCCACGGGAGTCGAGAACTTCACGACCTTTGATGTCGACGATTTTTGCCATTGTTGTAAACACTCCAAAGTTGACGAAAACGACGCAGCTGAAGGAAATCTTTTATCGTCGGCAAGTGACAGACAGCGGGCAGGCTTGCGGACGATAAGGCTCAAGCCCGAGGGCCTGAGCATTTAAACCGTGCGGTACTTTACCGGAGAATTGAGGTTTACGCGGTTTCTACCGTCGGAAAACTCTTCACCAGTTCGTCCAGTGCTTTGAGCTGGGCCAGGAATGGCTCCAGTTTGTCCAGACGCAGGGCGCAAGGGCCGTCGCATTTGGCGTTGTCCGGGTCCGGGTGGGCTTCGAGGAACAGCCCGGCCAGCGACTGGCTCATGCCGGCCTTGGCCAGGTCAGTGACCTGGGCACGACGACCACCGGCGGAATCGGAGCGACCGCCGGGCATTTGCAGCGCGTGGGTCACGTCGAAGAACACCGGGTATTCGAACTGCTTCATGATGCCGAAGCCGAGCATGTCGACCACGAGATTGTTGTAGCCGAAGCTCGAACCACGCTCGCAGAGAATCAACTGATCGTTACCGGCTTCCACGCATTTGTTCAGGATGTGTTTCATTTCCTGGGGCGCGAGGAACTGGGCTTTCTTGATGTTGATCACCGCGCCGGTCTTGGCCATCGCGACCACGAGATCGGTCTGGCGCGACAGGAAGGCCGGCAACTGGATGATGTCGCAGACTTCAGCGACGACCGCGGCCTGATCAGGCTCGTGGACGTCGGTGATGATCGGTACGCCAAAGGCTTGCTTGATGTCCTGGAAAATCCGCATGCCCTCTTCCAGCCCGGGGCCACGATAAGAGGTCACAGAAGAACGGTTCGCCTTGTCGAAACTGGCCTTGAACACGTAAGGGATACCGAGTTTTTCGGTGACCTTTACGTACTCTTCGCAGACCTGCATCGCCATGTCACGGCTTTCCAGCACGTTCATGCCACCGAACAGCACCATTGGCTTGTCGTTGGCAATCTCGATATCGCCTACGCGGATGATCTTCTGCGCCATCAGGATTACGCCTTCTTCTGGTGTTGAGCCAAAGCGGCTTTAACGAAACCGCTGAACAACGGGTGACCGTCGCGTGGCGTCGAGGTGAACTCTGGGTGGAACTGGCAAGCGACGAACCATGGGTGATCCGGTGCTTCAACCACTTCAACCAGCGCGCCATCACCGGAACGACCGGAGATTTTCAGGCCGGCCTCGATGATTTGCGGCAGCAGGTTGTTGTTCACTTCGTAGCGATGACGGTGACGCTCGACGATCACATCCTTGGCGTAGCAATCGTGCACCAGGGAACCTGGCTCAAGCAGGCAGTCCTGAGCGCCAAGGCGCATGGTGCCGCCCAGGTCGGACGATTCGGTACGGATTTCGACGGCGCCGGTGGCATCTTCCCACTCGGTGATCAGACCGACCACCGGGTGACCGCTGGTGCGATCGAACTCAGTGGAGTTGGCATCTTTCCAGCCCATGACGTTACGAGCGAACTCGATAACGGCCACTTGCATGCCCAGGCAGATACCCAGGTATGGAACCTTGTTTTCGCGAGCGTATTGAACGGCAGTGATCTTGCCTTCAACACCACGCAGACCGAAGCCGCCCGGTACCAGAATCGCGTCGACGCCTTCCAGCAGCGCGGTGCCCTGGTTTTCGATGTCTTCGGAATCGATGTAGCGCAGGTTGACCTTGGTGCGGTTGCTGATGCCGGCGTGACTCATCGCCTCGATCAGCGACTTGTAGGCGTCCAGCAGTTCCATGTACTTGCCAACCATGGCGATGGTGACTTCGTGCTCCGGGTTCAGCTTGGCATCAACCACCGCTTCCCACTCGGACAGATCGGCGCTGTCGCATTGCAGGCCGAAACGCTCGACGACGAAATCATCCAGGCCCTGGGAGTGCAGAATGCCCGGGATCTTGTAGATGGTGTCGGCGTCTTCCAGCGCAATCACCGCACGCTCTTCAACGTTGGTGAACTGCGCGATCTTGCGACGCGAAGAAATGTCGATCGGGTGATCGGAGCGGCACACCAGCACGTCAGGCTGCAGGCCAATGGAACGCAGTTCCTTGACCGAGTGCTGGGTTGGCTTGGTTTTGGTTTCGCCGGCAGTGGCGATGTACGGCACCAGTGTCAGGTGCATCAGCATCGCGCGCTTGGCGCCGACTTCGAAACGCAATTGACGGATCGCTTCGAGGAACGGTTGCGACTCGATGTCACCCACGGTGCCACCGATTTCGACCATGGCCACGTCGGCATCGCCGGCGCCCTTGATGATCCGGCGCTTGATTTCGTCGGTGATGTGCGGGATCACCTGAATGGTTGCGCCCAGGTAATCACCACGGCGCTCTTTGCGCAGGACGTGTTCGTAGACACGGCCAGTGGTGAAGTTGTTGTTCTGGGTCATGGTCGTGCGGATGAACCGCTCGTAGTGGCCCAGGTCCAGGTCGGTCTCGGCGCCGTCGTGGGTGACGAACACTTCACCGTGCTGGAACGGGCTCATGGTGCCCGGGTCAACGTTGATGTACGGGTCCAGCTTCAGCATGGTGACCTTAAGTCCCCGCGCCTCCAGGATGGCCGCCAATGAAGCCGAGGCAATGCCTTTCCCCAATGAAGAAACAACACCGCCCGTGACGAATATGTAGCGCGTCATGAAAAACCCTAGAAGTCTGCGTTAAAGCGGTCCGAGCCGCCGGGGAAAGCGAAGGAAGGCCGAAGCCCCCGATCACCTGCATTAATCACAGTGCACCTTTCAAAAAAACCGCCGCGTTGGGACAGACCGGAAGATGAAACACCGGTAGGTTGCTCGCTACACATTTTTTGGAATCGCCCAGCAAAGACTGCTTGGTAATCGGCAACTCCTGCGATTCAGGCGAATCCACAGAAGTTGTATCAAGAAGGGAGCGTAGTCTACCGGAAAGCCCCTTTCAGCTCAAACCTTGATCTTCGATCGGCGGCTGCCAATGCAAATACCAGCCACTGCGCTCACTGCCATTCAGCCCCCGCAGGTTCGCCACCGCCAGCAATTGCTGGCCCCTGTAGACCAGCGGCAATCTGCCACGGGCGAAGCCCGGCACACCGCTTTCGTTGAGCAAACGCTTCAAGTCACGGTGACCGCGATCGGGCAAACTCATGACTTCGCCGCCCTCACGATAGCGGATCTGCAACGGGCCATCGGGGATCTGGCCGGTGAGTGTGAGCACGCCATTATCCGGTAACGCCAGCAATACCGCGGGGTCAGCCCAGGACACCGGGGATGGCGGAGTGCGCAACCATCCACCTGACAACCACCAGAGACGCCCACCAGCGCGATGCAGTTCGCCCGCCGCCAATCGCCAGACCGGACGTGCGTCGCCAGTCGCATCGCGCAAATCCTGCCAACCCGACCAATGGTCACTGTCCGGCAAAGACGTCAGCGGTTTGAGCCAATGACTCAGCGCATTGCGCTGGCGTGCATCAGAGAGCTTTTCCAGGGGCGCCAGCTCCAGCGACGGCAACCCCAGCCAATCGAAATCACTGTCGGTGCCGGCCTGGGCCAGATCAATTTGCGCCAGATCGTCGAGCAACCCCTGCGCCTCACTCAGATGCGCAGCGCTGCGAGCCATGGTCGCCACTGCTTGCGGCCAGCGCGCGGTCAACACGGGGAACACCTGATGACGCAGGTAATTGCGCGAGAACTGCGGGTCCTGATTCGACGGATCTTCGATCCAGTTCAGCTGATATTCAGTGGCGTAGGCCTCAAGCTCGGCGCGAGTGACATCAAGCAGTGGTCGCAGCAGATGCCCACGCCCCAAAGGACGCTCACTCGGCATCCCCGACAAACCTCTCACCCCTGCCCCGCGCATCAGCCGAAACAACAGGGTTTCCGCTTGATCGTCACGGTGCTGACCTGTGAGCAGTACTTCACCGGCGTGAGTCGCCGCGATGAAGGCGCCGTAACGCGCATCCCGCGCCGCACGCTCGAGGCTCGCGCCGCGCTCAACCTGAACACGCACAACCTCCAGCGGTACACCCAACGCATCACAGACCGACTGACAATGTTCCGGCCACGCATCAGCCGCAGCCTGCAGGCCGTGGTGGACGTGAATGGCGGTCAACGCCGGCAAGGATTCGGTTTTTGCGAGGTGTGCGAGAAGGTGCAGCAGGACGGTGGAATCGAGACCACCGGAGAAGGCGATGCGCCAGGTTGTGGCGTTACGCCACGGAACCAGCCCATGGAGAAGCCTGGCTGGCAGATCAATCGTCTTAGGGCTCATAGACGTCAGTCGCTTCACATAGACCCATTGTGGGAGCGAGCCTGCTCGCGAAGGCTGCTTAACATTCAACATATTTGTTGATTGTTATACCGCAATCGCGAGCAGACGAACGTCGCCCGGCTCTTCCCACAAGGCTATAGCGCGATCAGATCAGAGACCGTAGCTCATCAGACGCTCGTAACGACGGGCCAGCAGCGCGTCGTTGTCGAACTTCTTCAACATCGCCAGTTGCGAGCTCAGCTCGGCGCGGATCGAGGCAGCGGCAGCGGCCGGATCACGATGAGCGCCGCCCAACGGCTCGCCGATCACTTTATCGACGATGCCCAGGCCCTTCAGACGCTCGGCAGTGATGCCCATCGCTTCAGCGGCATCCGGGGCTTTCTCGGAAGTTTTCCACAGAATCGAGGCGCAACCTTCCGGCGAAATCACCGCGTAGGTCGAATATTGCAGCATGTTCAGCTGATCGCAGACGCCAATTGCCAGCGCACCACCGGAACCACCCTCACCGATCACGGTGGCGATGATTGGGGTTTTCAGGCGAGCCATGACGCGCAGGTTCCAGGCAATCGCTTCGCTCTGGTTGCGCTCTTCGGCGTCGATGCCAGGGTAAGCGCCCGGGGTGTCGATGAAGGTCAGGATCGGCATTTTGAAACGCTCGGCCATTTCCATCAGGCGACACGCCTTGCGGTAGCCCTCAGGGCGCGGCATGCCGAAGTTGCGGCGAACCTTCTCGCGCACTTCGCGACCTTTCTGGTGACCGATAACCATCACCGGCTGGTCGTCCAGACGGGCAACACCGCCAACGATGGCAGCGTCGTCGGAGAAGTGACGGTCGCCGTGCAACTCATCGAACTCGGTGAAGATGTGTTCGATGTAGTCCAGGGTGTACGGACGTTTCGGGTGACGCGCCAGACGCGCGATCTGCCAGCTGGTCAGCTTGCCGAAGATGTCTTCGGTCAGCGTGCTGCTCTTGTCCTGTAGGCGGGAGATCTCATCGCCGATATTCAGCGAATTGTCATTACCGACCAAGCGCAACTCTTCGATCTTGGCTTGCAGGTCGGCGATCGGCTGTTCGAAATCTAGAAAATTCGGGTTCATAGGCGTCCGTCTAGGGTCGCGTCCAAGAGAGCTTGGGCCGGCCGGTTGTCTATTCGCGCCCTACCTTAAGGGACAGGCGCGTTCAGGTCGAGATTAAAAATTCGGGTCGGGATCAGGCGCGTTCCCATGGTAAGGAATGGCGCCTGACCGTCAACGGTATTGGAGGAAGACGTTGTCTCGCCCGAACTGGTCACGCAGGGCTTGAATCAAGGCATCCGCCGGGTCGATCCGCCAGGTCTCGCCAAACTGCAACAAGGCCTTCGCATCGGGGCTGGTGTAGTCCATGGTGATCGGGCACGCACCGCGATGACGCTTCAACAACTCGCCCAACCAGCGTAGCTGATCGCCCTTGAGATCCTTTGCATGCAACTTCAGGCGCAGGCTTTCGGCCAGGTTGGTGCGCGCATCTTCCATGCTCATCACCCGCTTGACCCGCAACCGCAGGCCACCGGAGAAGTCGTCGTTGCTGACTTCGCCTTCGACCACCACCATCGCATCGGTCTGCAACAACGACTGTGCGGAATGGAACGCATCGGCGAACAACGAGGCTTCGATCCGCCCGGAGCGGTCGTCGAGGGTGATGAAGCCCATCTTGTCGCCCTTTTTGTTCTTCATCACTCGCAGGGCGATGATCATGCCCGCGACCGTTTGCGTGTCGCGAGCCGGCTTCAGGTCGATGATGCGCTGACGGGCGAAGCGACGGATCTCGCCTTCGTATTCGTCGATCGGGTGGCCGGTGAGGTACAGGCCCAAGGTATCTTTCTCGCCTTTCAGGCGTTCCTTGAGGGTCAGCTCCTTGGCCTTGCGGTGATTGGCGTAGACGTCGGCGTCTTCTTCAACGAACAGACCGCCAAACAGATCGGCATGCCCACTGTCGTGGGTACGAGCGGTTTGTTCGGCCGCCTTGATCGCCTCTTCCATGGCCGTCAACAACACCGCGCGGTTGCGGTCGATGTTGGCCTGATAGGCTTTCTGCTCATCGTGGAAATACGGGCCTAGGCGGTCCAGGGCACCACTGCGGATCAAGCCGTCGAGGGTGCGTTTGTTGATACGCTTGAGGTCGACCCGCGCGCAAAAATCGAACAGGTCCTTGAACGGCCCGTCTTGCCGCGCCTCGGTAATCGCTTCGACCGGGCCTTCGCCCACGCCCTTGATCGCGCCCAGACCGTAAATGATGCGGCCTTCGTCGTTCACCGTGAACTTGAACTCCGAGGTGTTCACGTCTGGCGCGTCGAGGCGCAGCTTCATGGTCCGCACTTCTTCGATCAAGGTCACGACCTTGTCGGTGTTGTGCATATCCGCCGACAGTACCGCGGCCATGAACGGCGCCGGATAGTGGGCTTTCAGCCACGCGGTCTGGTACGACACCAGGCCGTAGGCAGCGGAGTGGGATTTGTTGAAACCGTAACCGGCGAATTTTTCTACCAGGTCGAAAATGTTACCGGCAAGGTCAGCGTCGATATTGTTGGTGGCGCAACCTTCAATGAAACCGCCGCGCTGCTTGGCCATTTCTTCGGGTTTTTTCTTACCCATGGCTCGACGCAGCATGTCCGCGCCGCCGAGGGTGTAACCGGCCATGACCTGGGCAATCTGCATCACCTGTTCCTGATACAGGATGATGCCGTAAGTCGGCGCCAATACCGGCTTGAGGCCGTCGTACTGGTAGTCCGAGTGCGGGTACGCGAGTTCGGCGCGACCGTGCTTACGGTTGATGAAGTCGTCCACCATGCCCGATTGCAGCGGGCCCGGACGGAACAGGGCCACCAGTGCGATCAAGTCTTCCAGGCAGTCGGGCTTGAGCTTTTTGATCAGCTCTTTCATGCCGCGCGATTCGAGCTGGAACACCGCGGTGGTTTCGGCTTTTTGCAGCAGCGTGTAAGTCGGCTTGTCATCCAGCGGGATGAACGCGATGTCCAGCGGCGGTTCGTTGACCTTGGCGCGGTCGCGGTTGATGGTTTTCAGCGCCCAGTCGATGATCGTCAGGGTCCGAAGCCCCAGGAAGTCGAACTTCACCAGACCGGCAGCCTCAACGTCATCCTTGTCGAACTGAGTTACCAGACCGTCGCCCGCTTCGTCGCAATAGATCGGCGAGAAGTCGGTCAGCTTGGTCGGCGCAATCACCACACCACCGGCGTGTTTACCGACGTTACGCACAACGCCTTCGAGCTTGCGCGCCATTTCCCAGATTTCCGCGGCTTCTTCATCGACCTTGATGAAGTCGCGCAGGATTTCTTCCTGTTCGTAGGCTTTTTCCAGGGTCATGCCGACTTCGAACGGAATCATCTTCGACAGACGATCCGCCAGGCCGTAGGACTTGCCCTGCACCCGCGCCACGTCACGGACCACAGCCTTGGCCGCCATGGAACCGAAGGTGATGATCTGGCTTACCGCGTTACGGCCGTATTTCTCGGCCACGTAATCGATCACGCGGTCGCGACCGTCCATGCAGAAGTCGACGTCGAAGTCGGGCATGGAAACCCGTTCCGGGTTAAGGAAACGTTCGAACAGCAGGTCATATTCCAGCGGGTCAAGGTCAGTGATCTTCTGCACGTAGGCCACCAGCGACCCGGCACCCGACCCACGGCCAGGCCCCACCGGTACGCCGTTGTTCTTGGCCCACTGGATAAAGTCCATCACGATCAGGAAGTAACCGGGGAAGCCCATCTGGATGATGATATCCAGCTCGAAATTCAGCCGGTCGACATAGACTTGGCGCTTGGCTTCGTAGTCTTCGGTGGTGTCCTTGGGCAGCAGAACGCTGAGGCGTTCTTCCAGACCGTCGAAGGAAACCTTGCGGAAGTACTCGTCGATGGTCATGCCATCGGGAATAGGGAAGTTGGGCAGGAAGTGCTTGCCCAGCTTCACTTCGATGTTGCAGCGCTTGGCGATCTCGACTGTGTTCTCCAGCGCCTCAGGCAGGTCGCTGAACAGCTCGGCCATTTCCTCGGCGCTTTTGAGGTATTGCTGATCGCTGTAATTCTTCGAACGCCGCGGATCGTCGAGGGCGCGGCCTTCACCGATGCAAACGCGGGTTTCGTGGGCTTCGAAGTCTTCCTGCTTGATGAAGCGCACGTCGTTGGTCGCCACCAGCGGCGCGCCGATTTTCTCGGCCAGGGCCACGGCGCCGTGCAGTTGTTCTTCGTCGTTGGGGCGGTTGGTGCGCTGGACTTCCAGATAGAAACGATCCGGGAACACCGCCATCCACTCGCGAGCCAGGGTTTCGGCTTCGTCCGGGTTGCCGCCGAGCATCGCCAGGCCGATTTCGCCCTCTTTCGCCGCCGACAGCATGATCAAGCCTTCGCTGGCTTCGGCCACCCACTCGCGCTCGATGATGATCGAACCATTGCGCTGGCCGTCGATGAAACCACGGGAGATCAGTTCGGTGAGGTTGCGATAACCTGTGGCGTTCATCGCCAGCAGGCTGATCCGGCTCAAGGGGTTGTCCGGATCCTTGTTCGACAGCCACAGGTCGGCGCCACAGATCGGCTTGATCCCGGCGCCCATGGCGGCTTTATAGAATTTGACCAGGGAACACATGTTGTTCTGGTCAGTGACCGCCACGGCAGGCATGTTCATGCCGACCAGGGTCTTGACCAGCGGTTTGATCCGCACCAGACCGTCGACCAGGGAATATTCAGTGTGCAGGCGTAGATGAACGAATGAAGCCGGCATAGTGATCCTGTCTAGAAACTAGAAACGTGAAGACAACAAGGCCCGGATTGTACCGGGCCTTGAGTAAAACATCAGCCTGCGACTAACCCTCGATCAGGTTTTCCCGCGCTTCATACGCCAGGCGTACCGGGGCGAACGAGCGGCGGTGAATCGGTGTCGGCCCCAGACGCGTCAGCGCCTCCAGATGAACGGGCGTCGGGTAGCCTTTGTGGCCACCGATGCCGTAACCCGGGTAAATCAGTTCGAACGCCGCCATTTCACGATCACGGCTGACCTTGGCCAGAATTGACGCCGCAGCGATGGCCGGCACTTTGCTGTCGCCTTGCACCACCGCTTCGGCGCGCATCGAGAGTTTCGGGCAACGGTTGCCGTCGATCATCGCCAGCTTCGGCTGAATGTGCAGGCCCTCGACCGCGCGCTGCATGGCCAGCATGGTGGCATGAAGGATGTTCAACTCGTCAATTTCTTCGACTTCGGCGCGAGCAATGCACCAGCTCAGGGCTTTTTCGCAGATTTCGTCGTAGAGTTTTTCACGGCGGGCTTCGGTGAGTTTCTTCGAATCGTTGAGGCCGAGAATCGGCCGGCTCGGATCAAGGATCACCGCGGCGGTCACCACGGCACCGCACAGCGGGCCGCGACCGACTTCATCGACACCTGCCACCAGATCTTCAACTTCATCGACCAGCATAAAATCCAGGCCCAGCTGCTTGCTTGCTTTGCTCATTATGCTCTGCCAATCAGGTTCAGTACCGCGTCCGCTGCCTGATTGGAGGCGTCCAGTCGCAGGGTTCGGTGGATTTCGTCAAAGCCTCGGGTCTGCTCCTCGCCACCTTCGATCAGCGGCGACAGAGTCTGGGCCAGGGCTTCGACTGTCGCATCGTCCTGCAACAACTCTGGCACCAGCAGGCGCTGGGCCAGCAAATTCGGCAACGAGACGTAGGGACTCTTCACCATCCGTTTGAGAATCCAGAACGTCAGCGGTGCCAGGCGATAAGCGACCACCATCGGCCGCTTGTACAGCAATGCTTCCAGGGTCGCGGTGCCCGAAGCGATCAACACCGCGTCGCACGCCGCCAGCGCCAGATGGGATTTGCCGTCGAGCAAGGTCAGCGGCAGATCGCGACCAGCCAGCAACTCTTCCAACTGGGCCCGGCGCTCCGGACTGGCGCACGGCATGACGAATCGCACGCCCGGACGCATGGCCCGCAGGCGCTGGGCGGTGTCGAGGAACAACGCACCGAGGCGCCCGACTTCACCGCCACGACTACCCGGCATCAGGGCAACCAACGGCCCTTCCGGCAAACCGAGTTCGGCCCGCGCGGCGGTGCGATCGGCCTCAAGCGGGATCGCATCGGCCAGGGAATGCCCGACAAACCGTACCGGCACGCCCTTCTCTTCATAAAATTTAGCTTCGAACGGGAACAGCGTCAGCATCAGGTCGCAACCTTCGCGAATCTTCAGCACCCGCTTCTGTCGCCAGGCCCAGACCGACGGGCTGACGTAATGCACGGTCTTGATCCCGGCCTGACGCAGCTTGAGTTCGATATTGAGGTTGAAGTCCGGGGCATCGATACCGATGAACACGTCCGGCTTCGCGGCGATCAGGTCCGCAACCAGTTTCTTGCGACGGGCCAACAGCTCGCGCAAACGGCCCAGCACTTCCACCAGCCCCATGACAGAAAGGCGTTCCATCGGGAAATACGAGGTCAGGCCTTCGGCCTGCATCAGCGGACCGCCGACACCAATGAACTCGACCGCCGGATGCTGTGCCTTGAGCGCACGCATGAGACCCGCACCCAGAATGTCACCGGAAGCCTCACCCGCCACCAGCGCAATACGCAGATTGGCCATGATTAGCGGGTGATGCCGCGGGTCGAAGACTGGATGGAATCACGGAACACCGCGACTTCCGGGAACTGCAGCGAGGGTTCGGCCAGCTCGGCGAGCGCTTGCTCGACTGTCAGGCCCTGGCGGTAAACCACCTTGTAGGCACGACGCAGCGCGTGGATCGCCTCTTCGCTGAAGCCGCGACGGCGCATGCCTTCGAAGTTCATGCTGCGAGCTTCAGCGGGGTTGCCGAATACCGTGACGTACGCTGGAACGTCTTTGCCAATGGCAGTGCCCATGCCGGAAAAGCTGTGGGCGCCAATGTGGCAATACTGGTGAACCAGGGTGAAGCCGGACAGGATCGCCCAGTCTTCAACGTGCACATGCCCTGCCAACGCGGTGTTGTTGACCAGGATGCAATGATTGCCGATAACGCTGTCGTGACCGATGTGGGCATAGGCCATGATCAGGTTGTGATCGCCCAGGGTCGTTTCCGAACGGTCCTGAATGGTCCCGCGGTGAATCGTCACGCCTTCACGGATGACGTTGTGGTCACCGATGACCAGACGGGTTTCCTCGCCCTTGTATTTCAGATCGGGCGTGTCCTCACCTACCGAAGAAAACTGGTAGATGCGGTTGTGCTTACCGATTCGGGTCGGGCCCTTGAGAATCACATGCGGCCCGATCACTGTCCCCTCGCCGATTTCCACACCTGCGCCGACAATCGACCAAGGGCCGACTTCGACGTCGTCGGCCAGGATGGCCGTCGGATCGATGATTGCGCGAGGGTCAATCAAACTCATAGTTTGCGTTCCGCACAGATGATTTCAGCGGAGCAGACTGGCTTGCCATCGACCGAAGCCTGGCATTCGAACTTCCAGATCTGACGCTTGCAGCTGATGAACTTGGCTTCAAGGATCAATTGATCGCCCGGCAGCACCGGCTGACGGAAGCGCAGTTTGTCGGAGCCGACGAAGTAGTAAAGCGTGCCATCGGCCGGTTTCACGTCGAGCATTTTGAAACCAAGGATCCCGGCAGCCTGAGCCATCGCTTCGATGATCAGTACGCCCGGCATGATTGGATGCGCAGGGAAGTGACCATTGAAGAACGGTTCGTTGATGCTGACATTCTTGTAGGCGCGAATGCGCTTGCCTTCCACATCCAGATCCACGACCCGGTCCACCAGCAGGAACGGGTAACGGTGAGGCAGGTATTCGCGAATCTCGTTGATGTCCATCATTTCGGGGGGAAGCCTATGTAAAGATTGGGAGCGCGCGACTGACGCGCACTCCTCTAGCAAATCAAGGGAGGCAGTCTAGCGGCTGTGCACACTTGATATGGAAATGGTATCAGCCATCTGATGAAGCATTACCGTCAGGGGTCACGTCCCCTACACGCTTTTCCAGCTGTCGCAGACGTCGCGCGATGTCATCGAGCTGACGGATACGTGCCGCGCTTTTGCGCCATTCGGCTGCCGGTTGCATCGCCGTACCGGAAGAATAGGAGCCCGGCTCGGTAATCGAGTGGGTCACCATGGTCATCCCGGTCAGGAAAACGTTGTCGCAAATGTCGATATGCCCCACCAGCCCTACGCCACCGGCAAGCATGCAATGCTTGCCGATTTTGGTGCTGCCGGAAATTCCCACGCACGCGGCCATGGCCGTGTGGTCACCAACCTGGACGTTGTGGGCAATCTGAATCTGATTGTCGAGCTTCACACCATTACCAATGACGGTATCGGCCAGCGCGCCACGATCGATAGCGGTATTTACGCCTATTTCCACGTCGTCTCCGATCGAGACGCCGCCGATCTGGGCAATTTTCTGCCAGATACCTTTCTCGTTGGCAAAACCGAAGCCTTCACCACCGAGCACGGCACCGGATTGAATCACCACCCGTTTGCCGATGCGCACGTCGTGATACAGCGTGACGCGCGGGGCCAACCAGCCGCCCTCGCCAATTTCGCAGCGTGCACCGATGAAGCAATGCGCACCAACGGTCACACCGGCGCCAATGCGCGCTGCACTTTCGATGACCGCAAAGGCACCGATGCTCGCCGCCGGATCGACCACCGCATCCGCTGCCACTACCGCTGTCGGATGAATACCGGCCGGCGCCTTGGGCTTGGGATCGAACAGGTGGGAAATGCGCGCATAAGACAGATATGGATCAGCCACCACCAGCGCATCACCGACAAAACCTTCAGCGTCAGCGGCCTTCAGCAGCACGGCTGCGGCCTGACTGTCAGCCAGGTATTTACGGTATTGAGGATTTGCCAGAAAGCTCAACTGAGCTGGGCCAGCCTCTTGCAAAGTGGCCAGCCCAGTAATTTCTTTCTCCGGGTCGCCACGTAAGGTGGCGCCGAGGAACTCGGCCAACTGGCCGAGCTTTATAGTCGCTGTCATGGGTTACTTCAGCTGATTCATGCGCTCGATAACCTGGCGAGTGATGTCGTACTGAGGCTTGACATCAATCACTGCGCCACGCTCGAAGACCAGGTCATAAGCACCTTTCTTGATGACTTCTTCCACAGCGCTGTCCAGTTTCGGCTTGAGCTGCTTCAGCATTTCACGGTCGGCAACGGCTTTGGCTTCGTTCAGCTCCTTGGACTGGAACTGGAAATCACGGGCCTTTTGCTTGAACTCGAGCTCCAGACGTTCACGCTCGCCTTGCTGCATCTTGTCGCCACCGGCCATCAGACGGTCCTGGATACCCTTGGCGCTGCTTTCCAGGCTCTTGAGCTTGGTCAGTTGCGGGCCGAATTTTTTCTCGGCATCCACGGCGTATTTCTTCGCCGCATCGGATTCCAGCAGTGCCATCTGATAGTTCAGAACGGCGATTTTCATGTCGGCAAAAGCCGGACCTGCAACCAGCACGGTCGCCAGGAGAACCAATTGAGTCAACTTACGCACGATGCACTCCTACAAAATCCATTGTCATTATCTTGGGTCAGACGCTTAGAACGTCTGGCCGAGGGAGAATTGGAACACTTGAGTCTCGGCATTGCTGTCCGGTTTTTTGACTGGCATCGCCAAGGCGAAGCTCAACGGACCAAGGGCGGTAACCCATGTCACACCGACACCCACCGAACTGGCCATGTTGCTCAGGCTGACGTCGTTACACTGAGTGTTGGACTTGGAACCATCGGCGTTGGTGCTCTGCTTGCAAGTCGAATCGAACACATTACCCACGTCCCAGAATACCGAAGTGCGCAAGGAACGCTGATCTTTCACGAACGGCATAGGGAATAGAACTTCTACACCACCCTGAATCAGGACGTTACCACCAAACGGCAGTGGATCCTGGTCCGGGTCGGTTGCGGTGCCCGGGTTCACGCCCCGGCTCGGCGTACTACGAGGCCCCAGGGTGCTGTCCTTGAAGCCACGAACCGAGTTGAAACCACCGGCGTAATAGTTTTCATAGAACGGCAAGCCGTCGGTCGAACCATAACCATCGCCATAGCCCAGCTCGGTGTGGAGGCGCATGGTGTAGTTTTCTGACAACGGCTGGAACAATTGACCGCGATAATCGAGCTTGAAGAACGACAAGTCGCTGCCCGGTGTCGTGGCTTCCGCAGTCAAGCTCTGGGAGTGACCACGGGTCGCCAGTACCCCTTTGTTCAAGGTGGATTCAGACCAACCGGCCGATGCCTTGAAGTTGAGGTACTGATCACCTTCCTTGTTAACGAAGTCGAAGATTTCGTCGACGGTGTAAAGACCCGTCTTGATCTTGTCTTGTTGTGCAGACAAACCAAACGTCAGACGCGAAGTCTCGCTGATCGGATAACCAACGTTGACACCTGCGCCCAGGCTGTCTACGGCGTAGCTGGCTACGTTGACATCGAGGTCTTTGTAGTCGGTCGTACGATAGAAAGCGTTGTAACCCAGGCTCACACCGTCAGCTGTCCAGTAGGGGTCGACATAACCGAAGTTATAACGGCTTTGATACTGACTGCGAGTCAAGCCGATGCTGACCTTGTTACCGGTACCCAGGAAGTTGTTCTGAGTGATCGAACCACCAAGGATCAGACCGGCGCTCTGGGCGAAACCAACGCTGGCGGTAATCGAACCGGAAGCCTGCTCTTCAACGCTGTAGTTCACGTCAACCTGATCATCGACACCCGGCACGGCCGGCGTCTCGACGTTGACTTCCTTGAAGAAGCCCAGACGTTCCAGGCGGGTCTTGGATTGGTCGATCAGGTAGGTCGAAGCCCAGCCGCCTTCCATCTGACGCATTTCACGGCGCAGCACTTCGTCTTCGGACTTGGTGTTGCCACGGAAGTTGATGCGGTTCACGTAAGCACGCTTGCCCGGATCGACAGCGAATGTGATATCGACCGTGTGGTCTTCATCGTGAGGCTGAGGCACGCCGTTGACGTTAGCGAAGGTGTAACCCTCGTTACCCAGGCGGCGGGTAATCAGTTCGGAGGTGGTGGTCATCAGCTTGCGCGAGAACACCTGGCCTTTCTGAACCAGCAGCAGGGACTTGACCTGGTCTTCAGGCACTTTCAGGTCGCCGCTGAGTTTCACGTCACGAACGGTGTACTTCTCGCCTTCGTTGACGTTGACGGTGATATAGACGTGTTTCTTGTCCGGGGTGATGGACACCTGGGTCGAAGCGATATCCATATTGATATAGCCACGGTCCAGGTAATAGGAACGCAGACGCTCCAGGTCACCGGAGAGCTTTTCACGAGCGTACTTGTCATCGTTCTTGAAGAACGACAGCCAGTTGCTGGTCTTGAGTTCGAACAGGTCGATCAGGTCTTCATCAGGAAAAACAGTGTTGCCCACCACGTTGATGTGCTGGATCGCCGCTACGGTACCTTCGTTGATGTTGACCTTCAGGGCAACGCGGTTACGCGGCTGCGGCACCACTTCGGTGTCGACGGTAGCCGAGTAGCGGCCCTGAGCGACGTATTGACGCTGCAGCTCGTTACGCACACCTTCGAGGGTCGCGCGCTGGAAGATCTCGCCTTCGGCCAGACCGGACTGTTTGAGGCCCTTCATCAGGTCTTCAGTGGAGATCGCCTTGTTGCCTTCGATCTCGATACTGGCGACCGACGGACGCTCGACTACAGTAATGACCAGGACGTTGCCTTCACGGCCCAGCTGGATATCTTGAAAGAACCCGGTTTTGAACAGCGCACGAGTGGATTCCACCAGGCGACGATCATCCGCCTGCTCGCCGACGTTCAACGGCAAGGCACCAAAGACACTACCCGCGGAGACCCGCTGGAGGCCATTGACGCGAATATCAGAGATAGTGAAGGACTCGGCGTGAACTTCGGCGATCATCAATACGGTGAGAACCGCAGTTAGCAGCAGACGTTTCATGAAGTCCTTTCTTATTCCAACTGGCAATAAAAACTGCCGCAAAATGCGGCAGATTCGCAATTCAGCGAAGCGTTACAGTCGACCCAGATCATTGACCAGAGCAAGCAACATCACCCCGACCACCAAACTGATACCGATCTGTATCCCCCAACCTTGCACCCGATCCGACAAGGGACGACCACGCGCCCACTCGATCAGATAAAACAACAAATGCCCCCCATCCAGTACAGGAATGGGCAGCAAATTCAGAACACCCAGGCTAATACTCAGATAAGCAAGGAAATTCAGGAAATCAGCGATGCCCGACTGGGCAGAAGCGCCCGCCACTTTAGCAATGGTTATCGGTCCACTCAAGTTTTTTACCGAGAGCTCGCCGAACAACATTTTCTTGAGCGAGTCGAGGGTCAGTACGCTCATGGTCCAGGTGCGTCGGGCACCCTCCCCAATCGCGGCCACCGGACCGTAACTGACTTCGCGAATCATCTCTGGTGGCCAATCGACCGCTTTCACCCCTGCGCCCAGATAGCCAGTGGGTGCCTTGCTCTCGCCGCGCGCGGCCAGCGTCACAGGGACGTCGATTTGAGCACCGTCGCGCTCAACGCGCAGCATGATTTTGGTATCCGGATGCAAACGGACGATGTCGACTACTTGCTGCCAGTCATCCAGTGCCTTGCCATCAAAGGTCAACAGGCGGTCTCCAGCCTTCAAACCCGCAGCCTTCGCCGGCCCTTTCGGATCAATTTCGGCCAGCACCGGCGGCAATGCCGGACGCCAGGGGCGAATACCCAGCGAGTGAATAGGATCCGGCTCGTTAGCCCCCTTGAGCCACTTGTCCAGCACCAGCTCACGAGGCGAATCCACGGTGGAGCCCTGTTCGCGGACAAGCACTTGCAGGGAACCGCTCTCGCCCAGGCGGCGGACCAGTTGCAGGTTCACCGCAGCCCAGCCGGAAGTGGGCTCGCCATCGATGGCAATAATTTCCTGCCCCGGACTCAAACCTGCCCTGGAGGCGATACTGCCGGATTCGACCGCGCCGATAACCGGGCGCACCTGCTCGCTGCCCAGCATTGCCAATGCCCAGAAAAACACCATCGCCAATAGAAAGTTGGCAATCGGACCGGCTGCCACGATAGCAACGCGCTGACGGACGGACTTGCGATTGAAGGCGTGATCGAGCTGATCGGCCGGCACCTCACCTTCGCGCTCGTCGAGCATTTTCACGTAGCCACCCAGCGGTATGGCGGCAACCACGAATTCAGTGCCTTTGCTGTCGTGCCAGCGCAGCAGCGGCATGCCGAAGCCCACGGAGAAACGCAGCACTTTGACCCCACAGCGACGTGCGACCCAGAAATGGCCGAATTCGTGGAAGGTGACCAGCACGCCCAGCGCTACCAGGGTGCCGACAATCATATAGAGCGCGCTCATCTACTTTCTCCGCAATCCTATCGGTGCTGCATGGGCCAACGTATTGCAGCACTTATCGGCCGTGACGACTCAACCATTGCCCGGCCAGTACCCGTGCTTTCGCATCGGCCGTAAACACTGCCTCGAGATCATCAACCGCAACCACAGGCTCGAGGTTCAATACTTCCTCGATAATACTCGCGATTTCCAGATAGCGAACCCGTCCGTCGAGAAAGGCCGCCACAGCCACTTCATTCGCGGCATTGAGCATGGCCGGCGCGCTGTTACCTGCCTCGGCGGCTTGACGCGCAAGGCGCAGGCAAGGGAAGCGCTCTTCATCGGGTGCCTGGAAATCCAGGCGAGCGATGGCGAACAGATCCAACGGCGCAACGCCCGAGTCGATCCGCTCCGGCCACGCCAGGGCATTGGCAATTGGTGTGCGCATATCCGGATTACCCAGCTGCGCCAGCACCGAACCATCGACATAGTCGACCAGCGAATGAATCACGCTTTGCGGGTGAATCACCACTTCGACCTGAGAGGGCGTAGCGTCGAACAGCCAGCAGGCCTCGATCAGCTCGAGCCCTTTGTTCATCATGCTGGCCGAATCCACCGAAATCTTGCGCCCCATGGACCAATTCGGGTGAGCACACGCTTGCTCGGGGGTAACATGCGCCAGTTCGGCCAGGGGCGTCTGCCGGAACGGGCCACCAGAGGCTGTCAGTAGAATCCGGCGTACACCGACCGCGCCCAAACCACGAGAGAAGTCCTGCGGCATGCACTGGAAAATCGCGTTGTGTTCGCTGTCGATCGGCAGCAGTACCGAACCGCTTTTACGCACGGCCTGCATGAACAGCGCACCGGACATCACCAGCGCTTCTTTATTGGCCAAAAGAATCTTTTTGCCGGCCTCGACCGCCGCCAGGGTCGGACGCAAACCCGCCGCCCCGACGATCGCCGCCATTACCGCATCGACTTCCGGATCCGAGGCGATCTGACACAAACCCTCCTCTCCCACCAGAACACGGGTCGACAGGCCAGCCGCATGCAATTCGTCCTGCAAGCCCCGGGCAGCGCCAGATTCCGGCACGACCGCGAAACGCGGCGTATGACGCACGCACAGCGCAAACAGCTCACTCAAACGAGTGAAACCGCTCAAGGCGAATACCTGATAGCGTTCGGGGTGACGGGCGATGACGTCCAGAGTGCTCAGACCAATCGAGCCGGTCGCCCCCAGCACGGTAATCTGTTGTGGGCGACTCACGATGCCGCCATCCACAGCAGCACAGCGAACACCGGAATCGCCGCTGTCAGACTGTCGATGCGGTCCAGCACACCGCCGTGCCCCGGCAGCAGATTACTGCTGTCCTTGATCCCCGACTGGCGCTTGAACATACTTTCGGTGAGGTCGCCCACCACCGAAATGAACACGATGACCGCGGCACCGAACAGGCCCATCAGCATCTGAGCGAAACTCCAGTCCCGCGCAAAACCGACGATTGCCGTGATCACCAGGCTCAGCAGCAAGCCGCCGTACACGCCCTCCCAGCTCTTGCCAGGGCTGACCTGTGGTGCAAGCTTGCGCTTGCCGAAGGCTCGGCCGGAAAAGTACGCACCGATATCGGCGCCCCAGACCAGCACCATCACGGCCATGATCAGCCAGTTGCCCAAGGGCTCCTGCTTGATCAGGATCAAACCTTGCCAGGCCGGCAACAGAATCAACAAACCGATCGCCAGTTTGCAGGCGGCGCTGGCCCAGTGTTCGCTGGACCGCGGATAAGTCAGCACCAGATAGGTGGCCACGCCCCACCAGAGCACCGAGGCACCCAGCACCCAAGGCGCGAGCCCCGGCAGGATGTGCATGACAAACAGCATCAGCGCGACCACAGCTGCAAAAGCAACACGGATCGCCTGGCCGGCGAAACCCGCCAGGCGCGCCCATTCCCATGCCCCCAGCGTCACCACCAGCCCGATAAACAGCGCAAAACCGGACCCTTCAAGCAGGAAAAACCCGCACAGGGCAATCGGCAGCAGAATCAGTGCCGTGATGATTCGTTGTTTAAGCATTAAACCCGGGCTCCAGACTCGACCTGCTCGCTCGTTTTACCGAAGCGACGCTGGCGAGAAGCGAAATCAGCCAGCGCCTTGCGCATGGCGTCGTGTTTGAAGTCCGGCCAGAACAGGTCGGAGAAGTACAACTCGGCGTAAGCCAGTTGCCACAGCAGGAAGTTACTGATGCGATGCTCGCCACCGGTACGGATGCACAAGTCCGGCAACGGCAGATCGCCGGTCGCCAGACAGGTTTGCAACAGCTCGGGAGTGATGTCTTCAGGGCGCAGATGCCCGGCCTGAACTTCGCGCGCCAGACGTTGCGCAGCTTGCGCGATGTCCCACTGACCACCGTAGTTGGCGGCGATCTGCAGGATAAAGCGATTGACGCCGGCAGTCATAGCCTCGGCTTCACGCATGGCAGCTTGAAGCTCTGGATGAAAACGCGAACGGTCGCCGATGATGCGCAAACTGATGTTGTTGTCGTTCAGGCGCTTGGCCTCGCGACGCAGCGCCCTGAAGAACAGATCCATCAAGGCACTGACCTCATCGGCCGGGCGTTGCCAGTTCTCACTGGAGAACGCAAACAGGGTCAATACCTCAACCCCGGACTCCGCACACACCTCGATGACCGCACGAACAGCATCCACACCCGCTTTATGCCCGGCGACACCCGGCATAAAGCGTTTTTTCGCCCAACGATTATTACCATCCATGATGATCGCGACATGGCGCGGCACCGCGGACGGCGCAGTCTGCTTGGTCTTGTCCATTTAAAACTCGACCCTTATACGGCCATCAGGTCTTTTTCTTTCTCCGCCAACTTAGCGTCGATTTCAGCCACGAATTTCTTGGTCAGATCGTCGATCTCGCCAGTGGCACGACGCTCTTCGTCTTCGCTGATTTCCTTTTCCTTGACCAGGTCCTTCAGCGAGCTGTTTGCATCGCGACGGATGTTGCGCACGGCAACACGGGCATCCTCAGCGACATCACGAGCCTGCTTGGTGAAGCCCCGGCGGGTTTCTTCGGTCAGGGCCGGCATGGAGATCAGCAGCAACTCACCCAGGTTGGTCGGGTTGAGATTCAGGCCAGCGCTACCGATAGCCTTGTCGACCGCGCCCAGCATGTTGCGCTCGAAGGCAACGACTTGCAGGGTACGGGCGTCTTTAACGGTGATGTTCGCCACTTGCTTGATCGGAGTGTCGGCGCCGTAGTACGGAACCATCACGCCTTCCAGAATGCTTGGGTGCGCCTGGCCGGTACGGATACGCCCGAAGTTGTGCGCCAGCGATTCTACGGATTTCTGCATGCGCTCTTTAGCGTCTTTCTTGATTTCGTTGATCATTGTTGAACTTCCTCGATCAGGGTTCCTTCAGCGCCGCCATGTACGATATTCAACAGGGCACCGGGTTTGTTCATATTAAACACGCGCAGCGGCATCTTGTGGTCGCGGCACAGGCAAATGGCCGTCAGATCCATCACACCCAGCTTGCGATCCAGCACTTCATCGTAGGTCAGATGATCGAACTTCTCGGCATGCGGGTCTTTGAACGGGTCAGCGGTGTAGACGCCATCAACCTTCGTTGCCTTGAGCACCACATCGGCATCGATTTCGATTGCGCGCAGGCAGGCAGCCGAGTCTGTTGTAAAGAACGGATTGCCAGTACCGGCCGCGAAAATCACGACTTCCTTGGAGTTCAGGTGGCGCATGGCTTTGCGGCGATCATAGTGATCGGTCACGCCAACCATGGAAATGGCCGACATCACGATGGCCGAGATATTGGCACGTTCCAGCGCATCGCGCATCGCCAGGGCGTTCATCACAGTGGCCAGCATGCCCATGTGGTCGCCAGTGACCCGATCCATGCCGGCGGCGCTGAGCGCTGCGCCACGGAACAGGTTACCCCCGCCGATCACCAGACCGACCTGAACACCGATGCCAACCAGTTGGCCAACTTCCAGTGCCATGCGATCCAGAACTTTCGGATCGATCCCGAACTCTTCCGAGCCCATCAGGGCCTCGCCGCTAAGCTTGAGTAGAATGCGTTTATAGCGAGCCTGATAACCACTGCCCTGCTGAGCCATTGCGAATCTCTCCTGCGGCGTATTTTAAAAATTCTTTGCGAGCTGTTTACAGCTGGCGTTCACTCTAGCTTGGCGCTGCTTCAGCGCCATCGGAACATGGCTTTGTAAGCCAGTTCCAAAAGGAAACCAAATAAAATTGGCAACCCCATCTGAAAAGAGGCTGCGCGCGTAAGCGGGCAGCCTCTTCAGGGCGACAGTTAAAAAACCGTCTTATTGCTTGCTGGCAGCCAGCTGGGCAGCAACTTCTTCTGCGAAGTTGTCTACTGGCTTCTCGATGCCTTCGCCTACTTTGAAGTAGGTGAAAGAAACGATTTCAGCACCGGCTTTCTTGGCCAGGTCGCCGACCTTGATTTCAGGGTTCTTGACGAACGCCTGCTCAACCAGGCTCGCTTCAGCCAGGAACTTGCTGATACGGCCTTTGACCATGTTTTCAACGATGTTTTCTGGCTTGCCGGCAATCTTGTCAGCGTTGAGGGTCAGGAACACGCCTTTCTCGCGCTCGATCGCTTCAGCGGAAACTTCCGACGGCAGCAGGAATTCAGGGTTGGTAGCCGCTACGTGCATAGCGATGTCTTTGGCCAGCTCAACGTCGCCGCCCTTGAGAACAACCGCAACACCAATCTTGTTGCCGTGCAGGTAGCCACCAACAACATCGCCTTCAACGCGAGCCAGGCGACGAATGTTGACGTTTTCGCCAACCTTGCCAACCAGAACCAGACGATCAGCTTCACGCGCTTCGATCAGCGGAGCAGCATCGGTCAGTTTGTCAGCGAACGCTTTTTCAATGCTGGCAGCAACAAATGCCTTGAAGTCGTCCTGCAGAGCCAGGAAGTCGGTCTGCGAGTTCACTTCCAGCAGAACGGCGGATTTACCGTCTTCCTTGAGAGCGATTGCGCCTTCAGCGGCAACGTTGCCGGCTTTCTTGGCAGCCTTGATGGCGCCCGAAGCGCGCATGTCATCAATGGCTTTTTCGATGTCGCCGCCAGCCTTGGTCAAGGCCTTTTTGCAGTCCATCATGCCTTCGCCGGTACGCTCGCGCAGTTCTTTGACCAACGCTGCAGTAATCTCTGCCATTTTCAAATTCCTCTTGGATAGGTTTTCAACCATTCCACCCGATCGAACGGGCGATCAATTCTTCCCGAACCACCCTTGTTAGCTGCCGCACGTTACAGATAAAGCAGTGGGCGCCGACAAATGGTTTTCGAGGTGGCAAAAAGGGGGCCAAGCCCCCTTTTTGCTTACTGAGTCAACGCCAGGGCGTCAATTACTCAGCTGCAGCCTGAGTTTCTTCAGCTACGAATTCTACAGTGCCGCCAGCAACATTGTTGCGACCACGGATAACAGCGTCAGCCATCGAACCCATGTACAGCTGGATAGCGCGGATTGCGTCATCGTTGCCTGGGATGATGTAGTCAACGCCTTCCGGGCTGCTGTTGGTATCGACTACGCCGATAACCGGGATGCCCAGCTTGTTGGCTTCGGTGATCGCGATGCGCTCGTGATCAACGTCGATAACGAACAGAGCGTCTGGCAGACCGCCCATGTCCTTGATACCACCCAGGGAACGATCCAGCTTCTCAAGATCGCGAGTGCGCATCAGCGCTTCTTTCTTGGTCAGCTTGGCGAAAGTACCGTCTTCAGCTTGCACTTCAAGGTCACGCAGACGCTTGATGGAAGCACGGATGGTTTTGAAGTTGGTCAGCATGCCGCCCAACCAGCGGTGATCGACGTACGGCGAACCGCAACGTGCTGCTTCTTCAGCAACGATCTTGCCAGCGGAACGCTTGGTGCCGACGAACAGAATCTTGTTTTTGCCCTGGGCCAGACGCTCTACGAAAGTCAGAGCTTCGTTGAACATTGGCAGGGTTTTTTCAAGGTTGATGATGTGAATCTTGTTACGCGCGCCGAAAATGTACTTACCCATTTTCGGATTCCAGTAACGGGTTTGGTGACCGAAGTGCACACCGGCCTTCAGCATATCGCGCATGTTGACTTGGGACATGATAGTTCCTTAATAAGTCGGGTTTGGCCTCCACGTATCCCAATGACCAACCAGCAGCATCAGCTGAAGGCACCCAGGTCATCGTGTCGACACGTGTGTGGATTTAAGCTTTTCAGGGTACCCCGGAAAGCGGCGCATTTTATATCACAAGGCCGGAAAAAACGGAACCCGCATTCTGAAAACCTGGCGAATGCTTTTGATCCCGCCCTTGGAATCCCCCAAGAATGCGCCATCCTATAGAGAGAAGCGATGCACAGAAGCTCAGATTTGCCCTGATCGTCTGGTAGAATTGCGTTTTTCAGGGCCGCGACGATCGTTCGCGCAATGCCCATTTCGTTTTAGAAGGCGCCATTGAGCGCAGAGAGAGCCTGTATGACCGTCACCCTCAAAACCCCAGAGGACATCGCAAAAATGCGGATCGCCGGCAAATTGGCCGCCGATGTGCTGGAAATGATTGCCGATTATGTCAAGCCGGGCGTTACCACCGAAGAGCTGGACCGCATCTGCCACGACTACATCGTCAACGAGCAGAAAGCCATTCCTGCCCCGCTCAACTACAAGGGCTTTCCGAAGTCGATCTGCACCTCGATCAACCACGTGGTCTGCCACGGCATCCCGAACGAGAAGCCGTTGAAGGATGGCGACACGCTGAACATCGACGTCACAGTGATCAAGGACGGCTACCACGGCGATACCAGCCGCATGTTCCACGTCGGCACCGTGCCAGTCTGGGCCGAGCGTCTGTCCCAGGTGACACAGGAATGCATGTACAAGGCCATCGAACTGGTGAAACCCGGCTGCCGCCTGGGCGATATCGGTGAAGTGATCCAGAAGCACGCGGAAAAGAACGGTTTCTCGGTGGTTCGCGAGTTCTGCGGCCACGGCATTGGCAAGGTGTTCCACGAAGAACCGCAGATCCTGCACTACGGCCGCGCCGGCACCGGCATGGAACTGAAAGCCGGCATGACCTTCACCATCGAGCCGATGATCAACCAGGGCAAGGCCGACACCAAGGTGCTGGGCGATGGCTGGACCGCGATCACCAAGGACCGCAAGTTGTCGGCGCAATGGGAACACACTCTGCTGGTGACCGATACCGGCTACGAGATCTTCACCCTGCGCAGCGACGATACCATCCCGCGCGTTTCGGCCTGATCCCGCCCGCGCCGTTCCCAGCCTTATAGAAAGGAAAGCCAATCGATGCCGCAGGTGGATCCCGAACTCTTCGACCGCGGCCAGTTCCAGGCTGAACTGGCCCTGAAGGCAAGCCCTATCGCTGCTTTCAAGAAGGCGATCCGTCAGGCCCGCGAAGTGCTCGACGAGCGGTTTCGCAGCGGCCGGGAGATTCGCCGGCTGATCGAGGATCGTGCCTGGTTCGTCGATAACATCCTGCAAAAGGCCTGGGAGCAATTCAACTGGAACTTCGAAGCCGACATCGCGCTGGTCGCGGTCGGCGGCTACGGTCGTGGCGAGTTGCACCCCTACTCTGACATCGACCTGCTGATCCTGCTGGGCGGCGCCGACCACGAAATTTTCCGTGATTCAATCGAGCGTTTTCTGACGTTGCTGTGGGACATCGGCCTGGAAGTCGGCCAGAGCGTTCGCTCGGTTGACGAATGCGCCGAGGAAGCCCGCGCCGACCTGACGGTGATCACCAACCTGATGGAAAGCCGCACCATTGCCGGTCCCGAGCGCCTGCGCCAGCGCATGCTGGACGTGACCAGCACAGAACACATGTGGCCCAGCAAGGAGTTCTTCCTGGCCAAGCGCGCCGAACAGAAAGCCCGTCACCACAAGTACAACGACACCGAGTACAACCTGGAACCCAACGTCAAGGGCTCGCCCGGTGGCCTGCGGGATATCCAGACGATTCTGTGGGTTGCCCGTCGTGAGTACGGCACCCTGAACCTGCGGGCCCTGGCCGGCGAAGGTTTCCTGGTGGAGAGCGAGAACGCCCTGCTGGCTTCGTCCCAGGAATTCCTGTGGAAAGTGCGTTATGCGCTGCACATGCTCGCCGGCCGCGCCGAAGACCGCCTGCTGTTCGATCACCAGCGCACAATTGCCGGGCTGCTGGGTTTCGTCGGCAATGACGCCAAGCACGCCATCGAAAACTTCATGCAGCAGTACTACCGGGTGGTCATGAGCATTGCCCAGCTCAGCGACTTGATCATCCAGCACTTCGAAGAAGTGATCCTGGCCCCCGAAGACGAGGCACCGCCCCAGCCGATCAACTCGCGATTCCAGCTGCACGACGGCTACATCGAGGCGCGCAACAACAATGTGTTCCGCCGCACGCCGTTCGCCATGCTCGAAATCTTCGTGCTGATGGCCCAGCAGCCGGAGATCAAAGGCGTACGCGCCGACACCATCCGCCTGCTGCGCGAGAACCGTCATTTGATCGACGACGACTTCCGCAACGATATTCGCAATACCAGCCTGTTCATCGAATTGTTCAAGTGCAAGATCGGCGTCCACCGCAACCTGCGGCGGATGAACCGTTACGGGATCCTTGGGCGTTATCTGCCGGAGTTCGGCTTTATTGTCGGGCAGATGCAGCACGACCTGTTTCACATCTATACGGTCGACGCGCACACCCTGAACCTGATCAAGCACCTGCGTAAGTTGCAGTACACCCAGGTGTCGGAAAAATTCCCGCTGGCCAGCAAGCTCATGGCCAAACTGCCCAAGCCGGAGTTGATTTACCTGGCCGGCCTGTACCACGACATCGGCAAGGGCCGGCATGGCGACCACTCGGAAATCGGCGCAGTGGACGCCGAAGCCTTTTGCCAGCGCCATCAGTTGCCGATCTGGGACAGCCGCCTGATCGTCTGGCTGGTGCAAAACCACCTGGTGATGTCGACCACCGCCCAGCGCAAGGACTTGTCCGACCCGCATGTGATCCACGATTTCGCGCAGATTGTCGGCGATGAAACCCGCCTCGATTATCTGTATGTGCTGACCGTTGCCGACATCAACGCGACCAACCCGACGCTATGGAACTCCTGGCGCGCGAGCCTGTTGCGCCAGCTCTACACCGAGACCAAGCGCGCCTTGCGTCGCGGCCTGGAAAACCCGGTGGATCGCGAAGAACAGATCCGCCAGACCCAAAGCGCAGCGCTGGACATTCTGGTACGCGGCGGCACCGACCCGGACGACGTCGAGCAGTTGTGGGCACAACTGGGCGATGACTACTTCCTGCGTCACACCGCCGGCGACGTGGCCTGGCACACTGATGCAATCTTGCAGCAGCCGGCCGACGGCGGCCCGCTGGTGCTGATCAAGGAAACCACCCAGCGCGAGTTCGAGGGCGGTACGCAGATCTTCATTTATGCGCCGGACCAGCACGACTTCTTCGCCGTGACCGTGGCGGCGATGGACCAGCTCAACCTGAACATTCACGACGCCCGGGTCATCACCTCCAGCAGCCAGTTCACCCTCGACACCTATATCGTGCTCGACACCGATGGCGACTCGATCGGCGACAACCCGGCGCGGGTCAAGCAGATCCGCGAAGGCCTGACCGAAGCCCTGCGCAATCCGGACAACTACCCAACGATTATCCAGCGTCGGGTGCCGCGTCAACTCAAACATTTTACCTTTGCGCCACAGGTGACAATCCACAACGATGCCCAGCGTCCGGTGACCGTGCTGGAACTCAGCGCACCCGACCGTCCTGGGTTACTGGCGCGGATCGGCACGATCTTCCTCGAGTTCGACCTGTCGCTGCAGAACGCCAAGATCGCCACCTTGGGCGAGCGCGTGGAAGACGTGTTCTTCATCACCGACGCCAACAATCAGCCGCTGTCCGACCCCTTGCTGTGCAGCCGCTTGCAGGATGCAATCGTCAAACAGCTGAGCGTCAACCAGGAACCCGATATCAAACATTCGCGCATCAGCATCTGAATCAACCCAATCCCCCTGTGGGAGCGGGCTTGTGTGGCGAGGGAGCTTGCTCCCGCTGGGTCGCGAAGCGACCCCAAAAGCTTGCGACTGCTGCGCAGTCCAACGGGAGCAAGCTCCCTCGCCACACAGGCCCGCTCCCATATTGAACGAGGCCCCCATGAACAACGCTCTGAACCAGTTGCAGCCCTACCCGTTCGAAAAGCTCCGCGCCCTGCTCGGCAGCGTCACGCCAAACCCGGACAAACGCGCCATCGCGTTGTCCATCGGCGAACCGAAGCATCGCTCGCCAAGCTTTGTCGCCGAAGCCTTGGCAAGCAATCTGGATCAGATGGCCGTATACCCGACCACCCTCGGCATCCCGGCCCTGCGTGAAGCGATCGCCGCATGGTGCGAACGCCGTTTCAGCGTTCCAAATGGCTGGCTCGACCCCGCGCGCAACGTGCTGCCGGTCAACGGCACCCGCGAAGCGTTGTTCGCATTCACCCAGACCGTGGTCAACCGTGGTGAAGACGCGCTGGTGGTCAGCCCGAACCCGTTCTATCAGATCTACGAAGGCGCGGCGTTCCTGGCCGGAGCCAAGCCGCATTACCTGCCATGCCTTGACGAAAACGGCTTCAACCCGGATTTCGACGCTGTTTCGCCAGACATCTGGAAGCGTTGCCAGATCCTGTTCCTGTGCTCGCCGGGCAACCCGACCGGCGCGTTGATCCCGGTTGAAACCCTGAAAAAACTGATCGCCCTGGCCGACGAATACGATTTCGTGATCGCCGCTGACGAGTGCTACAGCGAACTGTACTTCGATGAGCAGACCCCGCCACCCGGCTTGCTCAGCGCCTGCGTTGAACTAGGCCGCAAAGATTTCAAGCGTTGCGTGGTGTTTCATAGCCTGTCCAAGCGTTCCAACCTGCCAGGCCTGCGTTCGGGCTTTGTGGCCGGCGATGCAGACATCCTCAAGGGGTTCCTGCTGTATCGCACTTACCACGGCTGTGCGATGCCGGTTCAAACGCAACTGGCCAGCGTTGCCGCGTGGAACGACGAAGTGCATGTGCGGGCCAACCGTGCGCTGTACCGTGAGAAATACGATGCGGTATTGGAAATCCTCAGCCCGGTGATGGATGTGCAGCGCCCGGATGGCGGTTTCTATCTGTGGCCAAACGTAAATGGCGACGACGCGGCGTTCTGCCGGGATCTGTTTGCCGAGGAACACGTGACGGTCGTACCAGGGTCTTACCTGTCTCGCGAAGTGAACGGCTCAAACCCCGGAGCAGGCCGAGTACGTATGGCGCTGGTTGCACCGTTGGCAGAATGCATTGAAGCCGCAGAGCGAATTCGCGCGTTTATTACACGCAATAAATAACTCATAAAAGCTCCGCACTATGCAATGTAGTGCGGAGCATCATCAACCAAGCCATTTATTTAATAACACCTCCACACCCAGCACACACAACAACACCCCCAACAAAAAAAACTTACATATCCCTTTCGCCCGCCAATTGACGACACCAAGCAACACACACTATAAAACCCGCCTGAACATTAGACCAAAACAAAATCACATAGATAAACAAACCAATGCATCTCCAATAACGGAGACCTCAAACAACACACTCACAAGGATGACGAGTATGAACTTATGCAAGTGCATTGAGCTCGATGATATTCAGGCTTCTTATGATGCGGCAATCAATGAAGACCTAGCGAACGCGCCCCAGACAATACCAGGAGGCCGACAAAAACGCGCTGTAGGCGACCACACCAAATTCTGGAAAAAAGCTCGGACACTAAAAGTGGCTTTTCTGAGCACAAACCGTTGGTTCATCGAGGCCACACAAGGAGCAATCCACCAATGGATACCTGCCGTCTTTGACGTTCGCATCCTTTTCGTCGAAGGTTCAGAGGGTGATATCCGGATATCTGACGACTTCCATTCAGGGAATTGGTCCGTTGTTGGCACTGACGCACTGCTTGTACCGAAAGATGAACCGACCATGAATTTGCAATGGCAAGGACTAAATCAAGTTTTCTTCGGTAACGTGCTGCATGAGTTTGGTCACGCTCTTGGGCTTAAACACGAACATCAACATCCAGATGCCAATATTAACTGGAACGAAACTGCCGTTTACGAATTCATGAGCCGAACACAAAAATGGTCAAGAGAGGAGATCTATTCCAACCTGTTAAAAAAATTGGAAAAACCAAAAACCCGAACATCGCCTTATGACCGCACCTCAATCATGCACTACCCTATCCAGGCTGAACTTACTCTCGACGGTGTAGCGATAGCGCGTAACAATCGCTTATCTGCAAACGACGTAAAGCTGATGACAGAAATTTACAGCGGGAGATAAACCCAAACACTGTCAGGGGTGGATAAGCTGCCTCTGACAGTCAATATAAAGCTACACATTATAGAGCCTTATACTTCATCCACACCGTCAATAAAAACCCAGCCAACGCTGCTTCAACCATCAAGTCTCGACGCAAGCGCTCGCTCGTCAGCTACTCAAAGCTGTGGGCAAACGGCCGTACACTCAACATCGCGCATAAAGCGCGGTTCACGAGCAATCGACAGCATTGAAGTGCCATATTAGCGGCTTAGACTGCAGGCCGATCGTTGCACCTATGTCGTATAGAACAGTCGATTGCCAAGACAAAAAGACAAACCCGACCACAGTCGACGCGAAACTGTCCGGTCATGGCATAATCCGTCACCTTTTATTTTCAGCACCTGCAAAGGGGGCAATTCCTTGACCGTTTCAAGCAAAACGTTGCACCTTTTCGGCATCAAAGCCTGCGACACCATGAAAAAGGCGCGCACCTGGCTCGATGAACACGCTGTCGGCTATGACTTCCATGATTACAAAGCGGTCGGAATCGACCGTGAACACCTGACCCAATGGTGCGAGGAGCACGGCTGGCAAGTGGTGTTGAACCGTGCAGGCACGACCTTTCGCAAGCTCGACGACGAACGCAAAGCCGATCTCGACCAGCCGAAAGCCATCGAACTGATGCTCGCACAACCCTCGATGATCAAGCGCCCGGTGCTCGATCTCGGTGACAGAACCCTGATTGGCTTCAAGCCAGATATCTACGCGGCCGCACTCAAGTAAGGCAGCCCGTTCCATTTTGTTAGAGGTATCAACATGTCCACTACCCTGTTCAGCCTGGCCTTTGGTGTCGGCACTCAAAACCGTCAAGGCGCATGGCTGGAAGTGTTTTACGCGCAGCCACTGCTCAATCCGTCGGCCGAACTGGTCGCTGCCATTGCACCGGTTCTGGGCTACACCGAAGGCAATCAGGCCATCGCCTTCAGCACTGCTCAGGCATCGCAACTGGCTGAAGCGCTGAAAAGCGTCGACGCTGCACAAGCTGCGCTGCTGACCCGTCTGGCCGAGAGCCACAAGCCGCTGGTCGCCACGCTGCTGGCCGAAGACGCACAGCTGAGCTCCACGCCTGAGGCTTACCTCAAGCTGCACCTGCTGTCCCACCGCCTGGTCAAGCCGCACGGCCTGAACCTGGCCGGGATCTTCCCGCTGCTGCCGAACGTGGCCTGGACCAGCCAGGGTGCGATCGACCTGTCCGAACTGGCCGAGCATCAACTGGAAGCCCGCCTGCGCGGCGAGCTGCTGGAAGTGTTCTCGGTGGACAAGTTCCCGAAAATGACCGACTACGTGGTACCGGCCGGCGTGCGTATCGCTGACGCGGCACGTATTCGTCTGGGCGCCTACGTGGGCGAAGGCACCACCGTGATGCACGAAGGTTTCGTTAACTTCAACGCTGGCACCGAAGGCCCGGGCATGATCGAAGGCCGCGTGTCGGCTGGCGTGTTCGTCGGCAAGGGTTCGGACCTGGGCGGCGGCTGCTCGACCATGGGCACCCTGTCGGGTGGCGGCAACATCGTGATCAAGGTGGGCGAAGGCTGCCTGATCGGCGCCAATGCCGGTATCGGCATCCCGTTGGGCGATCGCAACACCGTTGAGTCGGGCCTGTACGTGACAGCCGGCACCAAGGTGGCGCTGCTCGACGAAAAGAATCAGCTGGTCAAAGTGGTCAAGGCCCGTGAACTGGCCGGTCAACCTGACCTGTTGTTCCGCCGCAATTCGGAAACCGGTGCCGTGGAGTGCAAAACCCACAAGTCGGCCATCGAACTGAACGAAGCGCTGCACGCTCACAACTAAGCAGAGCGTCAAACGATCACCTTGTAGGAGCGCCGCATCGCTCGCTCCTGCAAGGTCAGGCGTACACCCGCCCATGTCACCAGGGCCGAACAACATGATGATTCCTTCTCCCTGGCGCGCCGATTTTCCGGCCATCGCCGCACTGCAACGGCAAGACCAGACCTATCTGGACAACGCCGCCACCACGCAAAAACCTCAAGCCCTGCTGGATGCCCTGGCGCATTACTACGCCAACGGCGCGGCCAACGTGCATCGGGCGCAACACTTGCCCGGCGCCCATGCCACCCAGGCGTTCGAGGACAGCCGCCGCAAAGTTGCACAATGGCTCAATGCCGGCGATTGCGGACAGATTATCTTTACCCACGGTGCGACTTCCGCGCTGAACCTCCTGGCCTATGGCCTGGAACACCTTTTCAATCCAGGCGATGAAATTGTCATCAGCGCTCTGGAGCATCACGCCAACCTGTTGCCGTGGCAGCAACTGGCCCACCGTCGCGACCTGAAGCTGGTGATCCTGCCGCTGAATGTCGATGGTTTGATCGACCTGGATGTCGCCGCGCAGTTGATCGGTCCGCGAACCCGTTTGCTGGCGGTCAGCCAGCTGTCCAACGTGCTGGGCGCCTGGCAACCGTTGCCCGCGCTGTTGGCGATGGCCAAGACACACAACGCGCTGACCGTGGTCGATGGCGCTCAAGGCGTGGTTCATGGTCGGCACGATGTGCAGGCACTGGGCTGCGACTTCTACGTGTTTTCCAGCCACAAACTCTATGGCCCCGATGGCCTGGGCGTGCTGTTCGGACGCAACGAAGCGCTGCAACAGCTGCGCCCCTGGCAGTTCGGCGGCGAAATGGTGCTGGACGCCAACTACCACGATGCTCGCTTTCGGTCCGCACCGCTGGGGTTCGAGGCCGGTACGCCGCCGATCGCCAGTGTGATCGGTCTGGGCGCAACGCTGGACTACTTGACCGGGCTGGATCAAGACGCCGTGTCCGCCCACGAAGCGGCGCTGCATGACTATCTGCTCAAAGGCCTGGAAGCGCGCAACGGCATTCGCCTGCTGGGCAAACCGCAGCTGGCCCTGGCCAGTTTTGTCGTCGAGGGTGTGCATAACTCTGATTTGGCGCATTTGCTGACAGAACAGGGCATCGCCGTGCGCGCCGGTCATCATTGCGCCATGCCGTTGCTCAAAAGCTTTGAACTGGCCGGGGCGATTCGGGTGTCGTTGGCGCTGTACAACAATTCCGAAGACCTTGAGCGCTTTTTCGAAGCACTGGATCAGGCCCTGGAGTTGTTGCGATGACCTTGCCCGTCGATGCCATTACAGCGCTGGACACGTTTCAGCAGGCGGCGAGCTGGGAACAGCGGGCGCGGCTGTTGATGCAGTGGGGCGACCGTCTGCCTGCGTTGAGCGATGTGGATAAAGTCGACGCCAACCGCGTGCATGGCTGTGAAAGCCAGGTCTGGCTGGTCGGCACGTTGCAGGACGGGCACTGGCAATTCAGCGCCAGCAGCGATGCGCGATTGATTCGCGGGTTGGTGGCGTTGCTGCTGGCGCGGGTCAACGGGTTGTCCGCAGTTGAGTTGCAACAGGTGGATTTGGCGGATTGGTTCAGTCAGCTGGGGCTGGGTCGCCAGTTGTCCCAGTCCCGTAGCAATGGCTTGAATGCGGTGTTGCAGCGGATGCGTGAGCTAGCGCACTGATCGCTCCCACGCTCTGCGTGGGAACGATCGAACCACAACCATTAAACCTGAGGTTTGATCCGATCCGCCGGACGCCGCACGCCCGCCACAATCTTATCCACAGCCTTGGTCGCCGCGACCATGCCAAACGTCGCCGTCACCATCATCACCGCGCCAAAGCCCCCGGCGCAGTCGAGCTTCACGCCGTCCCCGACAAAACTCTTCTGCAGGCAAATGCTGCCATCGGGTTTCGGGTAGCGCAGTTGCTCGGTGGAAAACACGCACGGCACGCTGTAGTGGCGGGTCACGGTACGGGAGAAGCCATAGTCGCGGCGCAATGTAGAGCGCACTTTCGACGCCAGCGGATCGTTGAACGTGCGATTCAGATCGCAGACCTGGATCAGCGTCGGGTCGATCTGCCCTCCCGCGCCGCCGGTGGTGATGATCTGGATCTTGCGCCGCTTGCACCAGGCAATCAGCGCCGCCTTGGCGTTGACACTGTCGATGCAGTCGATCACGCAGTCGATGTTCGGCGTGATGTATTCGGCCATGGTTTCGCGGGTGACGAAGTCCGCCACCGCATGCACCGTGCAGTCCGGGTTGATCCCGCGCAGGCGCTCGGCCATCACCTCGACCTTGGGCTTGCCGACGGTGCTGTCCAGCGCATGCAGCTGACGGTTGACGTTGCTGACGCAGACGTCGTCCAGGTCGAACAGCGATATCTCGCCCACGCCACACCGGGCAACCGCTTCCGCCGCCCAGGAACCGACACCACCGACGCCGACGATCGCCACATGGGCCGCGCGCAAGCGCTCCATGCCTTCAATGCCATACAAGCGGGCGATACCAGCAAACCGCGGATCTTCTGTACTCATGACCATTACCCCAAAAACCGGCGCGCATTATAGGGCTATGGGCGGCCAAGAGCATCTTTGCACTATGAACGGCGGTGTCGACTGCTTTAATTGACAAAAAATTGATCGGAATTGGACTACAACGCTCTGGTCAAAGAACTTAAGTCGACCTGGACTGCCCAATGTCGGGCGTTTCCCTGTTCGCTGTACGGTCAGAGAACCTCCAGTGTAGGATGCGCGCCCCTGCCACCTGGCAGCCGGCCGCCAACCGTTCCTTCGTTCCACAGCCTTTGGAACCCGAAAAAGCTATGTCATCGCGTAAATTTGGACTCAACCTGGTAGTGGTTCTAGCAATCGCCGCCTTGTTCACCGGTTTCTGGGCGTTGGTCAATCGCCCGGTCTCCGCCCCCAACTGGCCTGAACAGATCTCCGGCTTCTCGTACTCGCCGTTTCAACAAGGCCAGTACCCGCAGAAAGACCAGTATCCGACCGACGATGAAATGCGTCGCGACCTGGAGATCATGAGCAAGCTGACGGACAACATCCGGACCTACTCGGTCGACGGCACGCTGGAGGACATTCCCAAACTGGCGGAAGAGTTCGGCCTGCGGGTAACCCTGGGGATCTGGATCAGCCCGGACCAGGAGCGCAACGAGCGCGAGATTCAGCGCGCCATCCAACTGGCCAACACCTCCCGCAGCGTGGTTCGCGTCGTGGTCGGTAACGAGGCGATCTTCCGCAAGGAAATCACTGCTGCCGAGCTGAGCGTGATCCTGGATCGTGTGCGCGCGGCCGTTAAGGTTCCGGTCACCACCTCCGAACAGTGGCACGTCTGGGAAGAACACCCGGAACTGGCCAAGCACGTCGACCTGATCGCAGCTCACGTTCTGCCCTACTGGGAGTTCATCCCTGTGGACAAGGCCGGCCAGTTCGTTCTCGACCGCGCCCGTGACCTGAAAAAGATGTTCCCGAAAAAACCGTTGCTGCTCTCCGAAGTCGGCTGGCCGAGCAACGGCCGTATGCGCGGTGGCGCCGATGCGTCGCCGGCGGACCAGGCCATTTACTTGCGCACACTGGTCAACAAGCTCAACCGCCAGGGTTTCAACTACTTCGTGATCGAAGCATTTGACCAACCGTGGAAGGCCACTGACGAAGGCTCGGTAGGCGCGTACTGGGGCGTGTTCAACGCCGCACGCCAGCAGAAATTCAACTTCGAAGGCCCGGTGGTCGCGATCCCGCAATGGCGTGTGCTGGCGATCGGCTCTGCCGTGTTGGCCCTGCTATCCCTGACCTTGCTGATGATCGACGGCTCGGCCCTGCGCCAACGTGGTCGTACCTTCCTGACCTTTATCGCGTTCCTCTGCGGTTCGGTGCTGGTATGGATCGGTTACGACTACAGCCAGCAATACAGCACCTGGTTCAGCTTGACGGTGGGTTTCCTGCTAGCCCTCGGTGCACTCGGGGTGTTTATCGTTCTGCTGACGGAAGCCCATGAACTGGCCGAAGCGGTCTGGACCCACAAACGCCGGCGTGAATTCCTGCCCGTGGTGGGCGAATCGGACTACCGGCCGAAGGTGTCAATTCACGTTCCTTGCTACAACGAGCCGCCGGAGATGGTCAAACAGACCCTCAACGCCTTGGCCAATCTCGACTATCCGGACTTCGAAGTCCTGATCATCGACAACAACACCAAGGACCCGGCGGTCTGGGAACCGGTGCGTGATTATTGCGAAACTCTTGGCCCACGCTTCAAGTTCTTCCACGTCGCACCGTTGGCTGGTTTCAAGGGTGGCGCACTGAATTACCTGATTCCACATACCGCCAAAGATGCCGAAGTGATTGCGGTGATCGACTCGGACTACTGCGTCGACCCGAACTGGCTCAAGCACATGGTGCCGCACTTCGCCGACCCGAAAATCGCCGTGGTGCAGTCGCCACAGGATTACCGCGACCAGAACGAAAGCACCTTCAAGAAGCTCTGCTATGCGGAATACAAAGGCTTCTTCCATATCGGCATGGTCACCCGCAACGACCGTGACGCGATCATCCAGCACGGCACCATGACCATGACCCGGCGCTCGGTGCTCGAGGAACTGGGCTGGGCCGACTGGTGTATCTGTGAAGACGCCGAGTTGGGTCTGCGCGTGTTCGAAAAAGGTCTGTCGGCGGCGTACTACCACACCAGCTACGGCAAAGGCCTGATGCCCGATACCTTTATCGACTTCAAGAAACAGCGTTTCCGCTGGGCCTATGGCGCGATTCAGATCATCAAGCGTCACACCGCCAGCCTGCTGCGCGGCAAGGACACCGAGCTGACCCGTGGCCAGCGTTACCACTTCCTCGCGGGCTGGCTGCCGTGGGTGGCGGACGGCATGAACATCTTCTTCACCGTCGGCGCGCTGTTGTGGTCGGCGGCGATGATCATCGTGCCGCAACGGGTCGATCCACCGCTGCTGATTTTCGCGATCCCGCCATTGGCGCTGTTCGTGTTCAAGGTGGGCAAGATCATCTTCCTGTACCGCCGCGCGGTCGGGGTCAACCTGAAAGACGCCTTCTGCGCCGCGCTGGCCGGGCTGGCGTTATCGCACACCATCGCCAAAGCGGTGCTGTACGGTTTCTTCACCAGCAGCATTCCGTTCTTCCGCACACCGAAGAATGCCGATAACCACGGCTTCTGGGTGGCGATTTCGGAGGCTCGCGAAGAGCTGTTCATCATGCTGCTGCTGTGGGGCGCGGCACTGGGGATCTTCCTGGTGCAGGGTATACCCAGCAACGACATGCGCTTCTGGGTGACCATGTTGCTGGTGCAGTCGCTGCCGTACCTGGCGGCGCTGATCATGGCGTTCCTGTCGTCGCTGCCCAAACCTTCGGTAGAAGCTGCGCCGGTACCGGCGTAATCCGTTATTAGATAACGTCAAACGGCGGCCTTCGGGCCGCCGTTTTGCTTTAGAATGATCGCCTTTTTCAATGCCAACAAACTCGGTAGGAGCTGCTTCGGCAGCTCCTACATGTTTACCGTGCGCACCTCGGAGTTCTTACATGACGGCCCACGCCGACCTTTCGCCGACACTTCAACTCGCCATCGACCTGATCCGCCGTCCATCCGTGACGCCGGTCGACGCCGATTGCCAGAAGCAGATGATGCAGCGCCTGGGCGATGCCGGTTTTATGCTGGAGCCGATGCGCATCGAAGATGTGGATAACTTCTGGGCGACCCACGGCAAACATGACGGTCCGGTGCTGTGCTTCGCCGGTCACACCGACGTGGTGCCGACCGGTCCGGTGGCGGCCTGGCAGATCGATCCGTTCAACGCGGTGATCGACGAACACGGCATGCTCTGCGGCCGTGGCGCGGCAGACATGAAAGGCAGCCTTGCGTCCATGACCGTGGCGGCCGAGCGTTTCGTCGCCGACTATCCGGATCACAAGGGCAAGGTCGCGTTCCTGATCACCAGCGACGAAGAAGGCCCGGCCCATCACGGCACCAAGGCTGTGGTCGAGCGCCTTGCCGCCCGCAAGGAACGTCTGGACTGGTGCATCGTCGGCGAGCCGTCGAGCACGACCCTGGTGGGTGACGTGGTCAAGAACGGCCGTCGCGGCTCCCTCGGCGCCAAATTGACCGTGCGCGGTGTGCAGGGCCACGTGGCGTATCCGCACCTGGCGAAGAACCCGATCCACCTCGCCGCCCCGGCGCTCGCCGAACTTGCCGCCGAGCACTGGGACCACGGCAACGATTTCTTCCCGCCGACCAGTTTCCAGATCTCAAACGTCAATTCCGGCACCGGCGCGACCAACGTGATTCCGGGTGATCTGGTGGCGGTGTTCAACTTCCGCTTCTCCACCGAGTCCACCGTCGAAGGCCTGCAAAAGCGCGTCGCCGACATTCTCGACAAGCATGGCCTGGACTGGCACATCGACTGGGCGCTGTCCGGCCTGCCGTTCCTCACCGAGCCAGGCGCGCTGCTCGACGCGGTGTCGGCGAGCATCAGGGACATCACTGGTCGTGACACCAAAGCCTCCACCAGCGGCGGCACTTCAGATGGGCGCTTCATCGCGACCATGGGCACCCAAGTGGTTGAACTGGGCCCGGTCAACGCGACGATCCACCAGGTCAACGAGCGTGTACTGGCGGCCGACCTCGACGTGCTGACCGAAATCTACTACCAGACCCTGATCAAGTTGCTCGCCTGATGCTCGCCTGTCCGATCTGCAGCGAACCGCTGAACGCGGTGGACAACGGCGTGGCCTGCCCCGCCGGGCATCGTTTCGACCGCGCACGGCAGGGTTACCTGAACCTGCTGCCGGTGCAGCACAAGAACAGCCGAGACCCAGGGGATAACCAGGCGATGGTCGAAGCCCGTCGCGACTTTCTGAACGCCGGCCATTACGCGCCGGTGGCCGAGCGTCTGGCGGAACTGGCGGCCGGTTATGCGCCGCAGCGCTGGCTGGACATCGGTTGTGGCGAGGGGTATTACACCGCGCAAATCGCCGAAGCCTTGCCCAACGCCGATGGCTATGCCCTGGACATTTCCCGGGAAGCGGTCAAACGCGCCTGCAAGCGCAACCCTGCGCTGACCTGGTTGATCGCCAGCATGGCGCGGGTGCCATTGGCCTCGGGCAGTTGCCAGTTTTTGGCCAGCGTGTTCAGCCCGCTGGACTGGGAAGAAGCCAAACGTCTGCTCAGCCCCGGTGGCGGCTTGATGAAAGTCGGGCCGACCAGCGGCCATCTGATGGAATTGCGTGAGCGGCTGTATGACGAAGTGCGCGAGTACACCGACGACAAGCACCTGGCGCTGGTGCCGGAAGGCATGGCGTTGCAACACAGCGAAACCCTGGAATTCAAACTGACGCTGGTCAATGGTCAGGATCGCGCGAACCTCTTGGCGATGACACCCCACGGCTGGCGCGCCAGTGCCGAACGCCGGACAGCAGTCATTGAACAAGTGGAACCGTTCGAGGTCACCGTTTCGATGCGCTACGATTATTTCGTTCTGCAGTAGCAGTTAGAGAACAACTTTAATTTTTGGTCTTGAGTAAAGGCTCAAGGCCGGCTAAATCCGCGAATGGATTTTTCAGACCCGCAGTGAGGACATCCATGCGCCAACCGGACATCGAGATTTACCTGAAAGACGCCGACGTCGATCACAAAGCCATCGCGGCCTGGCTCGGCGCGGCTCTAGGCCCGTGCACCGACTGGGTTCAGAAAGGCCAGACCTACAAGTGCAAGGCTGGTAGCGTGCCAGTGACCTGGCTGCCCAAAGCCGTAGGCAAATGGAACAGCCTGTACCTGGAAAGCGACCAGACCCCATGGGAAGACGACATCGCTTGCGCCCGCGCTGCATTTGCCGCATTGAACGTCGAAGTGCGTTGTGCGCCGGGTAGCTGGGTCGAGGAAGAAGGTGAGGAAACGGCAGATCGCTGGATTCGCATCAGTGTCGATGGTGAAGAAGAGATCACCTGGAAAACCGCGTAATCTGCGTAAGCATAAATCTGTAGGAGCGAGGCTTGCCCGCGAAGCTTTTAGCGCCAGTGATGACGCCTTCGCGGGCAAGTCGGATCGCCGCACCGCTCGCTCCTACAGGGTTCTGCGGGTTTACAGACCTACAACATCCTCAGCCTGCAATCCCTTCTGCCCTTCCACCACCGCATATTCAACCTGCTGACCTTCAGTCAGCGAGCGATGCCCCTCACCACGGATCGCGCGGTAGTGCACGAACACGTCCACCCCGTCCTGGCGCTGAATGAAGCCATAACCCTTGGCGTCGTTGAACCACTTCACGTTGCCGGTTTCGCGTGTTGCCATCTGTTCATACTCCCTTTTTATTATTGAATGGGCTTTTCGCAGGAAAGCCTTGAGGAACGTCAGCCTGCATCCGACGTCCATTGAAGGGCCTCGGCGACAGACCGCCGAGTATATGACAGGTGCGAAAACTCTCAATAGGAGTTTACTTCGCCGCTTTTTTGCCGATTTTCGATGAATCCGGCACACTAGGGGGCTTTCTCAATTGGTTTCCACACCGCGCCGGGTCTGCTGTTGTGCAGGGCAAGGCGCGAGAAGCGTGGTTTGGTCATTCCAAATAAGCTTCGAGCAACGCAGCCCTGCACAACAGCAGGCCCGGCCCTTCGGGTTGTGCCTTAAAGCGGGCCAGCCTGCGTTGCAGGCCTTGGAAAGGGAACAACCATTCCCAGCGGCCTGCGCCTTGCCTGGCTCGCTTTAAGGCGACAACGCGGCGTGGAAACCAATTGAGAAAGCCCCCTACGCCCGCCCGAGCAACTGCTCGGTTTTATTCACTCACGCAGAAGCCGTATGACCCGTTCCCCGTTCCGCCGTCTTGTGTTTGGCACCCTGCGCCGACTGCTGTACCTCTGGGTTCGCTCAGAGACGATCAACCAGTCGTCGTTCACCCTTAACCTCGACCGCAGCCGGCCGGTGTTCTACGTCCTGCAAAATCCTTCGCTGACCGACCTTGCCGTGGTCGATACCGAATGCAGCAAGGCCGGCCTGCCCCGTCCGGTACTGCCGGTAGCGGTGGGTGCGCTGGTGGAGCCCGCCGCGTTCTTTTACCTGACACCGGATCCCGACTGGCTCGGCCGTCAGGACAAACGCGGTGCGCCGCCAACCCTGACCCGTCTGGTCAGCGCCCTGAGCCAGAACGCCGCCGAAGACGCGCAGATCATCCCGGTCAGCGTGTTCTGGGGCCAGTCGCCAGACAGCGAGTCGAGCCCATGGAAGCTGCTGTTCGCCGACAGCTGGGCGGTCACCGGGCGGTTGCGCCGGTTGCTGAGCATCATCGTGCTGGGGCGCAAAACCCGGGTGCAGTTCTCGGCGCCGATCCATCTGCGCGAACTGATCGAACACAACAAGGGCCACGAGCGCACGGTGCGCATGGCCCAGCGGATTCTGCGGGTGCACTTCCGCAATCTGAAAGCCGCGGTGATCGGCCCGGACATTTCCCACCGGCGTAACCTGGTAAAAGGCCTGCTCAACCAGCCGCTGGTCAAGCAAGCGATCCTCGACGAAGCCGAGCGCGAAAACATCTCCCCGGAAAAAGCCAAGGCCCAGGCCTTGCGCTACGGTAACGAAATCGCCTCCGACTACACCTACACCGCGATCCGCTTCATGGAAGTGGTGCTGAGCTGGTTCTGGAACAAGATCTACGACGGGATCAAGGTCAACAACATCGAAGGCGTGCAAAAGGTCGCCCCGGGTTACGAAGTGATCTACGTCCCCTGCCACCGCAGCCACATCGACTACCTGCTGCTGTCCTATCTGCTGTTCCGCAACGGCCTGACCCCGCCGCACATCGCCGCAGGGATCAACCTCAACATGCCGGGGATCGGCGGTCTGTTGCGTCGCGGCGGTGCGTTCTTCATGCGCCGCACCTTCAAGGGCAATCCGCTCTATACCTCGGTGTTCAACGAATACCTGCACACTCTGTTCACCAAAGGTTTCCCGGTCGAGTACTTCGTCGAAGGCGGCCGTTCGCGTACCGGGCGCATGCTGCAACCGAAAACCGGGATGCTCGCGATCACGCTGCGCAGCTTCCTGCGTTCGTCGCGCATGCCGATCGTGTTCGTGCCGGTGTACATCGGTTACGAGCGCGTGCTGGAAGGCCGCACCTACCTCGGCGAATTGCGTGGCGCGAGCAAGAAGAAAGAGTCGATCTTCGACATCTTCAAAGTCATCGGCGCGCTCAAACAGCGTTTCGGTCAGGTCGCGGTGAACTTCGGTGAGCCGATCAAACTGGCGGAGTTCCTCGACAGCGAACAGCCAGACTGGCGCCAACAGGCACACGGCCCGCAATTCAAACCGGCCTGGCTCAACGAGACCACCAACCGCCTTGGCGAGAAAGTCGCGCAGCATCTGAACGAAGCGGCGGCGATCAACCCGGTGAATCTGGTAGCCCTGGCGCTGCTGTCCACCAGCCGCCTGGCCCTGGACGATCGCGCCATGGCGCGGGTGCTCGATTTGTATCTGGCGCTGTTGCGCAAGGTTCCCTACTCGCCGCACACCACCCTGCCGGACGGTGACGGCCGCGCGCTGATCGAACATGTGAAGGACATGAACCTGCTGTCTGAGCAGAACGATGCGCTGGGCAAGATTCTGTACCTGGACGAACAGCACGCCGTCCTGATGACCTACTACCGCAACAACGTATTGCACATTTTCGCGTTGCCGTCGCTGCTGGCGAGTTTCTTCCAGAGCGCGTCGCGCATGAGCCGCGAGCAGATCCTGCGCTACACCCGTGCGCTGTACCCGTACTTGCAATCGGAGCTGTTCATTCGCTGGACACTGGACGAACTCGATGGCGTGATCGATCAGTGGCTCGAAGCCTTCGTCGAGCAAGGCCTGCTGCGTTTCGAGAAGGACGTGTACCTGCGCCCGGCACCAAGTTCGCGGCATTTCGTATTGCTGACGCTGCTGTCGAAAAGCATTGCCCAGACCTTGCAGCGCTTCTACATGACCGTTTCCCTGCTGCTCAACAGCGGCCAGAACAGCATCAGCGCCGAAGAACTGGAAGACCTGTGCACCGTCATGGCCCAGCGCCTGTCGATCCTCCACGGCCTGAACGCCCCGGAGTTCTTCGACAAGAGCCTGTTCCGTCATTTCATCCAGACAATGCTGGACCTCGACGTGCTGCGCCGCGACGAAGCCGGCAAGCTGAGCTACCACGAACTGCTGGGTGAACTGGCCGAAGGTGCGGCCAAACGGGTGCTGCCAGCGGAGATTCGCTTGTCGATCCGTCAGGTGGCACTGCATCGCAGTGAAGATGCGGCGGACCAAGTCGCGACGGCGGCGCAAACCGACTAAATTTCAACATCGTTCCCAACCTTATTTACGAACAAGGAAGCCACCATGCTCCGCCCTACCCTTCGCTTCGCCGGCCTGTGCGCAGGCTTGATGATTTGCGCCAACGCCCTGGCACTGTCACTCAGTGACCTGTCGCAACAAGACGCCACCGGCGGGCTCAAGGACGCCCTGACCCAAGGCGCGCAGCTGGCTGTCAAACAACTGGGCACACCCGGCGGCTTCAGCGACAACCCGGACGTGAAAATCGAACTGCCGGGAAAACTGGGCAAGGTCGCCAAGAAAATGAAACAGTTCGGCATGGGCGATCAGGTCGATCAACTGGAAACCAGCATGAACAAGGCAGCTGAAGCGGCGGTAACGCAGGCTCAGCCGATTCTGGTGGATGCGGTGAAGAAGATGACCGTGGAAGATGCCAAGGGGATTCTCAGCGGCGGCCAGGATTCGGCCACTCAGTACCTGAGCAAAACCAGCCGCGAACAGATCCGCACCAAGTTCTTGCCGATCGTCAAGCAAGCCACCGACCAGGTGGGTTTGGCTCAACAATACAACGCGTTCGCCGGGCAAGCCGCGACGCTGGGTGTGCTGGATGCGAAAAATGCCAACATCGAAAGCTACGTCACCGAGCAGGCGTTGAACGGGTTGTTCGAGATGATTGGCAAACAGGAAGAAAACATTCGCAAGAACCCTGCGGCAGCGGCGACCAGTTTGGCGAAGAAAGTTTTCGGCACACTCTAAACTCACTGGCAGCGGGCCTGTGGCGAGGGGGTTTGTCGGAATGCCGCACCGCCACAGGCCCGCTCCCACATGGACTGCACTTGACTGACGGGCATTACCCACCTCCCGTGCCCGATCATCCCTAATGGGCGGCCGTCACAATTTGTCTCATCTTCAGTTATGCTCGCCGTTCGTCGTGAACGCCGGAGCCGCTGATCTTATGTCCCCAACTCGCCTGTTTGTCCCCCTCGCCCTTGCTCTGCTGAGTGCTTGCGCCTCGCAACCGAAACAGAACCTGACCGTGGAAAAACAAAGCGAATGCCCGGCGAAACTGCACAACGGGCAAACCCTGATCCTGACGCTGCCGAGCAACCCGACCACGGGTTACCGCTGGGCGATCCAGGATTCAGCCGGTGGTGTGTTGCGCGCGCTCAGCCCCGAGGTTTACAGCAACCCGGAAGACGCCGGGATCGTCGGCAGTGCCGGCATCTCGACCTGGCGTTTCCAGGCCTTCGCCACCGGCACTGGCCGCCTGCGGCTGACTTACTCACAACCGTGGGCACCGGAAGTACCGGCGGTGCAAACCTTCGACTGCGCCATCGCGGTTAACTGATCGTGGGCTGGCTGATTCTGGCGCTGATGGGCGCGGTGACCTTTGTGTATGGCCTGAGCGTGCATGCCGCGCTGCTCTGCCTGCTGGTCAAACCGATGCCTGTGCTGGCCCTGCTCGGCTGGTTGCACGATGCACCGCCCAGCGAGTATCGACGCTGGATCAGCCTGGGTTTGATTTTCTCCTTGGTCGGCGATGTGTTGCTGGCATGGCCGCAAGACTTGTTCGTGTTTGGACTTGGAGCATTTTTGCTCGCGCATCTGGCGTATCTGAAGGCTTATTTGAGCGATTGCCGGCGTCTGGCTGTGTTGCCGCTGATCCTCGCCTTCGGCGTGGGTGCCGTGCTGCTGGGGATTCTGATTTCCAATGGCTTGGGGCCGCTGCTGGTCCCGGTGATCGTCTACGGCCTGGCTATCAGCGCCATGCTCTGGCGCGCCCTGGCCCGACTCGGCACCGATGTGCCCAAACGCTCGGCGCTGCTGGCAGCGGCGGGCGCGGTGGCGTTTGTGTGTTCTGACAGCGTGATTGGCATTAACCGGTTTGTGATGCCATTTCATGCCGCGCCTTACGTGATCATCCTGAGTTACTGGCTGGGGCAATGGGGGATTGCGGCGTCGGCGTTCACCCAGGAACCGCGCTGAATCCTGTGGCGAGGGAGCTTGCTCCCGCTGGGCTGCGAAGCAGCCCCAACCCAGGCGACACCAACTTCCCAGACAAAACCCACTTACCGGATGACGACTGCTGCGCAGCCGAGCGCGAGCAAGCTCCCTCGCCACAACAGCATGTCTCTGCATTAACCGAGGTTAGTCCGGCGGTTTATCAGCAAACCCGCGCATCCCCGCGCCAAGTTGGCTAAAATGCCGGCCTTTTCCACCTACACCGCTGGAACCGCCGTGAGCAAAGAATCCGATCGCCTTTTCGCCCAGCCTTTGGCCCAGGTGCCTGACTTCGCCTTTAACGAGGACGTGGTGCGGGTGTTCCCGGACATGATCAAGCGCTCGGTGCCGGGTTATCCGACCATCGTTGAAAACCTCGGCGTGCTCGCCGCGCAATTCGCTCAGCCAAACAGCGTGCTCTACGATTTGGGCTCGTCGCTGGGCGCCGTGACCCAGGCCTTGCGCCGCCACGTGCGCACCGACGGCTGCCGCGTCATCGCTGTGGATAACTCCGCGGCCATGGTCGAGCGTTGCCGCGAATACCTCAACGGCCAGGACTCGATGTTCCAGGAGTTGCTGCCGGTGGAAGTGATCGAAGGCGACATCCTTGCCTTGGAATTTCAGCCGGCCTCGGTGGTGGCGCTGAACTTCACCCTGCAATTCATCGCCCCGGACCAGCGCACCGCGCTGCTCGCGCGCATCCGCCAATCGCTGTTGCCCGGTGGCGCGCTGATTCTCTCGGAGAAGCTGCGCTTCAATGACCCCGAAGAACACGCGCTGCTCACTGACCTGCACGTGGCCTTCAAACGCGCCAACGGCTACAGCGAACTGGAAATCGCCCAGAAGCGCAGCGCCATCGAAAATGTCATGAAGCCCGACAGCCTCGAAGAACATCGCGAACGCCTGTTGGCCGCCGGTTTCTCGAAAGTCGTGCCGTGGTTCCAGTGTCTTAATTTTGCCTCGTTGATTGCCTTGCCATGATTGATTTGTCCCCCCTCGCCCGCCGTCTGGCCGGTACTCCGCTGGCCGAATGGGCCAACACCCTGCAAGTGCAACTCGACAAGAAAATGGAAAAAGGTCACGGCGATCTGGAGCGCTGGCAGAGCGCTCTGGATGCGTTGCCGAAGATCCAGCCGAGCGAAGTCGACTTGTTGAACGGCCTTAAGCTGGACACCGATTGCGACGATGAAACCCGCGCGCAAATGCGCACCGCGCTGATGGGCTTGTCACCTTGGCGCAAAGGGCCGTTTGACCTGTTCGGCGTGCATGTCGACACCGAATGGCGCTCGGACTGGAAGTGGTCCCGGGTGTCTCCACATTTGGACCTGAAGGGCAAACGCATCCTCGATGTCGGCTGCGGCAACGGCTATTACATGTGGCGTATGCTCGGCGCCGGGGCCGACAGCGTAATTGGTGTCGATCCGAACTGGCTGTTCTTCTGCCAGTTCCAGGCCGTACAGCGTTACCTGTCCGAGCCCAATGCCTGGCACCTGCCCTTCCCTTTCGAAGACCTGCCGCCGAATCTGGAAGGGTTCGACACCGTGTTTTCCATGGGCGTGTTTTACCACCGTCGTTCGCCGATCGAGCATTTGCTGGCGCTGAAGGATTGCCTGGTCAAGGGCGGTGAACTGGTGCTGGAGACGCTGGTGATCGAAGGCGATCAACAACAGGTATTGGTGCCGGAAGACCGTTACGCACAGATGCGCAATGTCTGGTTCCTGCCGTCGGTGCCGGCGCTGGAGCTGTGGCTGCGTCGCGCCGGGTTCAGCGATGTGCGTTGCGTGGATGTGAGCATGACCACGGTCGAGGAACAACGCGGGACGGAATGGATGAAGTATCAGTCGTTGAGCGATTTCCTTGATCCGGATGATCACAGCAAAACGATCGAAGGGCTGCCGGCGCCGATGCGTGCGGTGATTGTTGCCCGCAAGTAAAAGCTTCGCGGGCAAGGCGGCCTACCTGTCGCCGCCTAATCCGCTGGCTTGGCCCTACGGGCCTTGAAGAACTCGCTCAACACTGCCCCGCACTCCTCGGCCAACACCCCGCCTTCGTACAGCACCCGGTGATTCAAAAAGCCCTGGGTAAAAAACTGCCCCTGGCTCTGCACAATTCCGGCCTTGGGCTCCAGCGCGCCATACACCACCCGCGCAATCCGCGAATGCACGATCAGCCCGGCGCACATGCTGCACGGCTCCAGCGTCACGTATAGCGTACTGCCCGGCAGGCGATAGTTGCTGGCGGCCTGGGCGGCGGCGCGGATCGCGACCATCTCGGCGTGGGCGCTGGGGTCATTGCCGCTGATCGGGCAATTGAAACCGCGCCCGATGATTTCACCGTCCTGCACCAGCACAGCACCCACCGGCACTTCACCCAGCGCCGCGCCTTCGGCGGCGAGGGCCAGGGCTTCGCGCATGAAATCACGATCACGGCTGCGGTCGATAATTGCCGCGGGGCGTATCTGACGCATCACGCCACCTCGATGGCGGCCATCAGGCCGGTTTCCATGTGGTCGATCACATGGCAGTGGAACATCCAGACGCCCGGGTTATCCGCCACCAGCGCCACTTGCGCGCGCTCGTTCTTGCCCAACAGGTAAGTGTCGGTGAAGTACGGGATAACCTTGTGCCGGTTCGAAGAAATAACCTTGAAGCTCATGCCGTGCAAATGGACCGGGTGCTGATACTGAGTCATGTTTTTCAATTCGAAAATATAGCTTTTGCCCTTTTCGAGCTTGGCAATCGGTCGGTCGGCGCAGGTCTTGTCGGTGATATCCCAGGCCTTGCCGTTGATCTGCCACAGGCTGGGCGGCTTGCCATTGTCGACGTTGACCGACACCGAGCCCACCCATTCAAAATTGAAGTTGAGTTTCTCGGCGTTGGCCAGGTCTGGCTCGGCCACCGGGTTGGCGGGCAGTGCCGGCGGCCACTCGGTCGGCGCGTCGGTATTGGCCACTGAGCGCAAGGTGCCCAGGCGTACTGGACCGTTGCGCAGGGACAGTTCTTCGCCGGCCGGCGGAGCCTTGATTGCCAGGCAAATGCGCATGCCCGGGCCGAGCCAGTATTCCTTGCCCAGTGGGCGCGGTTCAATCGGGTTGCCGTCCAGCGCGTAGATCTGCGCTTCGACACCGGGAATATTAAGGCGATAAGTCAGCGTGTTGTCGAGGTTGAGCAGGCGTACGCGGGTGATCTGCCCGGCAGGCAAGTCGATCACTGCTTGCGAGATGCCATTGATGGTCGACAGGCGCCCAGCCGTACCGCCACGGGCCGCTTCACGAGGAATGCTGAACGGCACGAAAGCGCCTTCTTCATCGACATGCCAGCTCTTGAGGCTCAAGGTCTTTTCGTACTTGAAACCGGTGGGCTCGCGCTCTTCGATGATCAGCGGACCGACCAGCCCGCGACCGAGTTCTTCGCTGCTGTTCACGTGCGGGTGATACCAATAGCTGCCGGCGTCGGGCACACGGAACTTGTAGTCGAAGTATTCGCCCGGCAGTACCGGCAATTGCGACACGTAGGGCACGCCGTCCATTTCCAGCGGCAGACGGATGCCGTGCCAGTGAATGGTGGTCGCCACTGGCAAGTGGTTGATGAAGCGCACCCGCAGCCATTCGCCCTGACGCACGCGCAACTCAGTGCCCGGCGCCGAGGGGCCGAACGCCCAGGCCTCGGTCTTGTGCCCGGCCACCAGTTCGACGTCCAGCGGGGCGGCGATCAGCTCATAGTCGTGGCCGGCCTCAGCGTCGGCCATCTTGCCCAGCCAGTAACGCGACGCGCCACCGGCCCCCACGCCAACCACCACAAGACCGGCCAGACCACCGAGTATTTGTCGACGGGTAAAGGACATGAACTCAACTACCTCACGTATCAGCCACAGGCGCGGTGCCTGCAAAAGGCGAATACGATACACCTGCGGATGAGAAACAGTAAGGGCAACGCGTGGGAACGATCACTGCAAACCGGTGAGCAGATGCACCACTCCACCGTCCAGCATCATCACGCCTGGCACTCCAGCCGCCGTCAACGCCTGCCGATCCATCCGCGCCACATCCCGTAACTCCACCCGCATCCGGGTCAGCGCCACGGGCTGATGTGACTTGAGGTTATCCGCACCGCCCAGTGCGGCCACGACATTTGGTGCCAGCCCGGAAACGGCTTGAGCTACCGGTTTTGTCTCATCCACCACCAGATCCGGGGTCAACGCTTTCCAGAACGCCCGCTGCATTTTCTCGAACATGTTCAGTTCTCCAGAACCAGTGAAGTATCGACCGTGGCCTCGTGGTGCAGCCGCAATGCCTCGCGTACCTGCCCGGCACTTTCCAGCCCCAGCACTTGCTGGGCGATGGCCTGACAGTCCAGCAGGTCGACTTCGCGAACCGCCGCCTTGATCGCCGGAATCAGCGGCACGCTCACCGACAACTCATCCACGCCAAGCCCCAGCAACAACGGCACCGCCAGATGTTCCGAAGCCAAGGCACCGCACACACCGACCCATTTGCCATGGGCATGGGCAGCTTTCACTGTACCGGCGATCAAGCGCAGCACCGATGGATGAAAGCTATCCGCCTGACTGGCCAGTCGCGGGTGATCGCGGTCCATGGCCAGGGTGTATTGGGTCAGGTCGTTGGTGCCAATGGAGAAGAAATCCACCTCGGGCGCAAACAGATCCGCCATCAGCGCCGCTGCCGGCACTTCGATCATGATCCCCAGTTTCGGCAGTTCCGTGAGCCCTGCTGCCAGCGCTTCCTCTTCAAGCAGCTGACGGGCCAGCCGCAACTCCGACAATTGCGTGACCATCGGCAACATGATGTGCAGCCGAGCCAACCCGGCACTGCTCAGGATCGCCTTGAACTGATCGCGCAACAGCTGCGGACGCTCCAGGCACAAACGAATGCCGCGCATGCCCAGGAACGGGTTGGTTTCGCGGTCCATCGGCACGTAGGCCAATGGTTTATCGCCGCCGACATCCAGGGTCCGCACCACCAGACTGCGCGCTGGCCCCAATGCTCGGGCGATAGCGCTGTAGGTGGACGCTTGCTCGTCATGGCTCGGTGCATGGTTGCGATCCAGATAAAGAAACTCCGAACGCAACAGACCGACGCCTTCGCCGCCCAGTGTCATGGCCTGTTCCGCTTCGGCCAGCGAAGCGATGTTGGCGGTGATTTCAACGTGATGACCATCGCGGGTACAGGCAGCCAGCGCGGCATTTTCCAATTCATATTGCCGGCGTTTCTTTTGTCGCTGACGATTGGCTTGCAACTGCTCGATGGCGGCCAGCTCGGGATCCAGCTGCAACTCGCCCTGGTCGGCATCGAGCAAAACCCGGGTGCCATTGGCCAGTGCCAGCACCTGAACCGGCAAACCGCAGATCGCCGGCAAGCCGAAGGCCCGGGCGAGAATCGCCACGTGGCTGGTGGCGCCACCGCCGACCGTCGCGAACCCCAGCACCTTGCGCGTGTCCAGGCCAGCGGTCTGGGAGGGCGTCAGTTGCTCGGCAATCAGAATCGCCCCTTCCGGCAACTCCATCGCTTGATCCTCTACGCCGAGAATCAACTTGAGCACCCGTTGACCAACGTCGGCCAAATCCGCTGCCCGTTCGGCCAGCAAGGCATTGCCCAGTTTTTTGAACAAGGTAGCCGTCGACTCTGTGGCCGCCCGCCAGGCGAAACCGGCGCTTTTGCCGGCGTCGATCAGTGCCAGGGCCTGATCCAGCAGGCTTGGGTCTTCGAGCAGTTCCTGATGCGCCTTGAAGATATCTGCCTGGGCGTCCCCCGTGGCCTGGTCACGCAACTGCTGCAGGTCCAGGACCGCCGTCGCCAACGCCTGGGACAGGTGCTCGCGCTCAACTTGCGCGCCCCGACCGGATTCAATGACTTCAAGGGTCTGCTGCGCGATCTGCACCACCTGACCAAACGCCGACCCCGCCGATGCACAGACGCCGCGCAGCACCTTCAGCGATGAAGCATCAGCCGCAACCGTTTCAACCTCTGCCATCACCGTCACGGCTTCTCCGCACCCGGCGGCCAACAACTCGACCAGGGTCTTGATCGCCACTTCGGCATCCGCGCCCGCCGCGCTGACTTGCACGATGTCGCCGTGAGCGGTCTGCAACGCCATGATCGCCACCAGGGATTTGGCGTTCGCGCTGTCCTGCTGTTTATGCAGACAAATACTCGCCGAAAAACCTTTCGCCGCCTGGGCAAACACCGCCGCAGGGCGGGCGTGCAAGCCATTGAGATTGGGCAGCGTCAGCGGTTTTGAGAACAGTGCCTCGCCCTCCTCCGGCTCATCGGCCACTACTTCAGACGGATTCAAGCTCAGCAACGGCTGACCGTTTTGCACTACCCCCGTTTCAGGGGCCAGCCAGGTAAACGGCTCGCCGCTGACCACCAGCATCAAGGTCAACAAACTGCGGGCGTTCAAGGCAATGTAATCGGCATCGAACTCGATCAGCGCCTGCCCCACCTCAACCCGCTGACCTTCCTCCACCAACCGGGTGAAGCCCTTGCCAGCCAGGTTCACAGTGTCGAGGCCAATGTGCATCAACACCTGCACGCCGTTGTCGTCGGTGATGCTGACGGCATGCCTGCTGGCCTGCACATTGCTGATCACTCCAGCCAGCGGTGCGCACAAGGTGGACGTGGTCGGGTCGATGCACAGACCGTCACCGATCACGCGACTGGAAAACACCTGATCGGGCACCTGGTCCAGCGGCATCAGCACGCCGGACAAGGGTGCCAGCAGTTGCAATTGTTGGGGTATGGCCATGACGTCACCTGCTGTTTTGTTCTTTGAAGTGCCGATGGAGCGCGAGGCCCCGACAGCATCGCTTATTTCCACCAGTACTCGACCTGCAATCCGACGTTCGAACCATGCCGCGCCGTGCCGAAGGCACCGGTGTCGGATAACGCCGAACCTGCCGCCAGTTCATTGGCCGCCCGTTTGGCCGCCTCGTTCCAGCTGGCATAGGTGTAATACAGACGCACCTCGGGGCGCGCCCAGAATTCCGGGCCCTTGGGCGACCAGGTCGGGGCGACGGTGAACTTGCTCAGTTTGCGCGTGCCGCCTGTGGCCTCGACCTGATCATGGCCCAGCTCGGTCACCAGTTTGATTTGCTCGGTGATTGCATAGGCTGGGCGAATCCCGAGGGAAATCCAGTTCTGGTCAGCGCCGTCGGGGCGAATGTCCTTCTGATAAACCGCCTCGACCTGCCCGCCGAAGCGCGGCGTCACTTGCCAGTCGAAGAACTCCACCACGCGATAACTTTTACTGCTGTCGTCCAGCTTCACGTTACCGGTATAGCCCAACCCCGTGCCGGGGCCTTCGCCGTACTGAAAGGCCAGTTTGTTCTTGCCGCCCAGAAAGCCCTTCTGCACATGCTGGGTGGTGATCGCCCAGCCACGGTGAGCGTCGCGGCTGTCGGGTTTGTCGATGTAGCTCAAGCCGAACTCCAGCTCACCGCCGGGGTTGGTGTTGAAGCCGGCGACGTTGAAATCGTGACGGTTGATGTAGTCCTTCTGGTACAGGTTGTCCTTGCGCGAGAAGGCGTAGCTGTACTTCAGATCGCCGATCAGCACGTCCTCGATACCGCCGCCGGTGGCGCTCTGGTTCCAGTAGTAAAAGTCGGAAATATGGATGTCATTCCGTTTGTAGTAACGCCGACCGGCCCACAGCGAACCACCATTGAGGCTGGGCATGTTCGACCATTGCGCGTACATCTGCGGCATGCGCACCGAGCCGTTGTCACCGTTGAACGTCAGGTCCTTGTCGTACTGGTTATACAGCGATGCCATGCCGTCGACGCTGAGCACCGAACCATCGTCCAGGGTGTACAGATCCTGGCGCAATTCAAGTTCGGCGTACTGCTCGCACTCGTTACCCAAGCGGTATTTGGTCTGCGCTCCCGGTAGCTGGAAACACTGCTGTTTACCGCTGTTAACCGAGGTCCCGACGCCGCTGCGCAAGTAACCGGCGAATTCCAGCGCCTGGGCTGACAGTGGTAGTGCCAGGCACACGCCCGCCGCTACAAGACTGCGATTTATTGTTGTTTTCAAGAACCACCTCATTATTTTTATTGTGTGATGCAGCAAAACCGGCGCGCAAAACTCCCCCGCGCAGTGTTCTGCGTGTTGTTCGAAACAGTGTTTTTAAATGTTGGTCAGGTGCAGAACGAACGACTCATAGGGCCGTAAAAAGACCTGCCGATGTTGTGGCGGACAGTCCGGGTAATTGCTGATCACCAGACGTTGTGCCATCGCTTCGCTGATCACCTCCGGTGGCAGTTCAACTTCGCACGGCGTGCCATAAAAGTTATTCAACACCAGCAAACGCTCACCATTGCCTTCACGCACGTACGCCCAGATTTGCGTGTGTTCAGGCAACAACTGCCGGTACACGCCATCGGACATCAGCGCTTCACTGCGGCGCAGGGCAATCAGCTGACGGTAGTGATGCAGCACCGAATCCGGGTTGTCGAGTTGGTGGGCGACGTTGATTTGCGCGGCATTGGCCGGCACCCCGATCCACGGTTCGACAGCGCTGAAACCAGCGTTCGGCTCGGCGCTCCAGTGCATCGGCGTGCGACTGTTGTCCCGGGACTTCTGCATGATCGCCGCCATGTTGTCGGCGTCGCTGGCACCGGCCTCGCGCTTGAGCCGGAAGATGTTCAGAGTCTCGACATCGCGGTACTGATCGATGTGATCGAACCCCGGATTGGTCATGCCCAGCTCTTCGCCTTGATACACAAACGGCGTGCCCTGGAGGAAATGCAGAGCGGTGCCGAGCATCTTCGCCGACACCACCCGATGCTCGCCGTCATCACCAAACCGCGAAACCACCCGCGGCTGGTCGTGGTTACACCAGAACAGCGCGTTCCAGCCACCGCCGGCCTGCATGCCGGTCTGCCAGTCGGAGAGGATGCGCTTGAGCTCGAGGAAATCGAAATCGGCGCGAATCCACTTTTGCAGGTTCGGGTAATCAACCTTCAAGTGATGAAAGTTGAAGGTCATCGACAGCTCTTTCGACTCCGGCCGCGAGTAGCGAATGCAGTGTTCCAGACTGGTGGACGACATCTCGCCGACGTTGATCAGGTCATGACCTTCGAACACTTCGCGGTGCATCTGCTGCAAGTACTCGTGGACGTTCGGGCCATCGGTGTAGAAACGCCGACCGTCGGAGCTGTCCTCGGGGAAGTCCGCCGGTTTGGAAATCAGATTGATCACGTCCAGGCGGAACCCGCCCACGCCTTTGTCGCGCCAGAACCGCATCATCTTGAAGACTTCAGCGCGCACCCTGGGGTTGTCCCAGTTCAGGTCGGCCTGCGTGTGGTCGAACAAGTGCAGATAATACTGGCCGGTCTGGGCTTCGTACTCCCAGGCCGAACCGCCGAACTTGGATTCCCAGTTGTTCGGCTGGTCGCGCCAGATATAGAAGTCGCGGTAAGGGCTATCGAGGCTGCTGCGGGCCTGCTGGAACCAGGTGTGTTCGATCGAGGTGTGGTTGACCACGATGTCGAGCATCAGCTTGATCCCGCGCTTGCCGGCTTCGGCAATCAGCAACTCGCAGTCAGCCATGGTCCCGTAACTCGGGTCGATGGCGTAGTAATCGCTGATGTCGTAACCGTTGTCGCGCTGGGGCGAACGCAGGAATGGCGTGATCCACAGGCAATCGACACCCAGCCAGTGCAGGTAATCGAGCTTGGCCACGACGCCGAGCAAATCCCCCGTGGGGTTGCCGGCGTGGCTGTGAAAACTCTTCGGGTAGATCTGGTAGATCACCGAACGTTGCCAGTCTTGCATGGCGGATTCCTTTTTGAATAGGTACTGGCGAATGCGATCTATCAGGCGACCCGATACCCGGGCCGGACAATCTTCATGCTCAACCCGCAGGTCAAAACAAACGGCACGACCATGGCAATCACCATCCCGACCACGAACATCGGAATGAACTGCGGGATGATCGAGATGAAACCGGGCAAGCCGCCAACGCCGATTGCCGAAGCCTGGACCTTGTTCAGCGACAGGAAGATGCAGCCCAGGGCCGAACCGATCAGGGCGGCATAGAACGGAAACTTGTAGCGCAGGTTGACCCCGAACATGGCCGGTTCGGTGATGCCGAAGTAGGCAGAAATCGCCGAGGTCGAGGCCATGCTTTTGTCCCGCACACTGCGGGTCATGTAGAACACCGCCAGTGCCGCGCTGCCTTGGGCGAGGTTGGACATGACGATCATCGGCCAGATGAAGGTACCGCCCTGGGTGGAGATCAGTTGCAAGTCGACCGCGAGAAACATGTGGTGCATGCCGGTGATCACCAGCGGTGCGTAGAGCAGACCGAAAATCGCGCCACCGACCATAGGCGCCAGGTCGAACAGAGTGACGACGCCTTCGGTGATGAGAATCCCCAGATGCCGGGTCACCGGGCCGATCACGGCCAGTGCCAGCACGCCGGTGACCACGATGGTGGTGATCGGCACCACCAGCAATTGCACCGCGTTCGGCACCCGCGCCCGCAGCCATTTTTCGATGACGCTCATCACGTAGGCCGCCAGCAGGATCGGCAGGATCTGCCCCTGATAGCCGACCTTTTCGATCTGGAACAAACCGAGGATATCGAAGTACGGCAGGCTCTGGCCGTCGAGACCTGCGACTGCCTTGCCGTAGTTCCAGGCGTTGAGCAGATCCGGGTGCACCAGCATCAGGCCGAGCACAATGCCGAGGATTTCGCTGCCGCCAAAGCGCTTGGCCGCCGACCAGCCCACCAGCGCCGGGAGGAACACGAAGGACGTGTTGGCCATCAGGTTGATCAGGCTCCAGAGCCCGTCCAGCGTCGGATAGGCGTCCAGCAGGGTCTTGCCCTCGATGAACATGCCCTTGGCGCCGATCAGGTTGTTGATGCCCATCAGCAGGCCGGCAATGATCAGCGCCGGGAGAATCGGCATGAATACGTCGGAAAACACCCGCACCAGTCGCTGCATGGCGTTGATCTTGTCGGCGCTTTTCTGTTTGACGTCGGCGATGGTCGAGACGGCGAGACCGGTCTGTCGGCGCAGCTCGGCGTAGACCTTTTCCACTTCGCCAGGGCCGATCACCACCTGGAACAGGCCGCCGGTATAGAACGAACCCTTGACCAGATCGATCCGGTTCAGCGTGGCGCTGTCGACCAGGCTCGGGTCCTTGAGGGCCAGGCGCAGGCGTGTGACGCAGTGCGCGGCCTGCTCGAGGTTGTCGCTGCCACCGAGGCTTTGCAGCAGCTCGGTGACGATGTTCGGATAGTCATGGCTCATGCTTGTTCTTCCGCTGTAGTTTTTTGTTATTGGCAGCACGCCGAAGCGAAAAATACTCGTCTGTACGAGTTAAAGCAACAACTCGTACAGACGAGTTTGATTTTGTTTATCCTGAACCCGACAGGCGGCGATATTTCCTACCCCCTAAGTCAAAGAAACCCAAAGCCGCATGGACAAACCCCTACCCTGCCCTTAAGGTTCAAAACCTTGAGCACAACGCGGCACAGAGCCATCCCCATGAGTAAATACAACCAGATCTACAGCGATCTGCTTGCCAGCATTACCACCGAACGTCTGGAACGCGGCGCCCGATTGCCTTCCGAAACCGAATTGATGGACAGCTACCAGGCCAGTCGCGGCACCGTGCGCAAGGCCATCGAGCAATTGCAGGAGCGCGGTTTCGCCCAGAAAGTCCACGGCAAAGGCACCTTCGTGCTGTCCACCAACCCGATCGAGTTTCAGCTCGGCGGCATCGTCAGCTTCCAGGAAACCTACCCGCGACTGGGCAACGACGTCAGCACCGAAGTGGTCGAATTCACCCAGATTCCCCTCGAAGGCCCGCTGCTCGAACACATCAAGGCGGCTGAAGGCAGCTTGATCACGCGGATCAAGCGTGTACGGCGGATCGACGGCAAACGGGTGATCCTCGACATCAACCATTTCGTCAGCGACGTGATTCCCGGCCTGACCCGCGACATTGCCGAGCAGTCGATCTACGCCTTCATCGAACAGACCCTGCAACTGCAAATCGCTTACGCCCAACGCACCATCGAAGCGGTGCCCCGGAGCAAGGATGACCAGCAACACCTGGACCTCGACGGCCAGAGCCATGTGATCGTGGTCAGTAACCAGACCTTCCTGCAGGACGGCCGCCAGTTCGAGTACACCGAATCGCGGCATACCCTCGACAAGTTCTACTTTTCGGATGTGGCACGGCGCTGACCCTACACGTTGCAGAATCGTGTTTGTACATAACTATGTAGTGCACCTCCCTCGAGCAAATGGGCAATCCTCTCAGCCCATTTCTCAAGGAGCGAGAACATGCCTACCGATCAAACAAGTGAAACGCTGCCCGATACCGCAGACAAACAGCACCTGCTGACCATCGCACCCGTCATCGTGACTGCCTGTCCCGATTTGCACGAAGAAGCCCATGTGATGGCCACTGAAATCCTGAAAAAACACGGCATTACCGGCCTGGACCCGGATCAGGTCTGGTGGCATCGCTTTGGCAATGTCACGGCCAGCAGCACCCAGACCTTCCTGGGCTGGGAGCATTACCCTAAACCCAGTCAGTCAATGACCCTGACGCAGCTGGTGATTCATCGGTACTACGTCACTGATCAGGACTATTTCGATCAGCTGGACTGTTACGGCGGGTTTTACACCGCCGACGCAACCGCCAGCATTTACAACGAAACCAACGAAGTCCGGATGTACCCCAGCGCAGTGCTCAAGGATTTCTGGCACGAGACCTTCAGTGACCGTTACCGGGACAAGCTGAACGCCTACTGGAGCGCGCATTTCGATGACTACCGGACCTTGGCGAAATGCAACTATCTGAGTAAAGCCATCGAGGCGCGGGAAAACGGTACGCTGCAGGAGGAAGAGTTCCAAACCGTCATCCGGGCCGTCGCCGCTGACAAATGCTGGCCGATCTCCCTGGAGACCTTGCGTGCGCAAACCTCTGCACCAGCAGATCTGCGGGTGTGCGCCCTGGACGTCGCCGGGCATGTCGCCACGGATATTCTGCGTATCGATGACGGTAGCGGACGGCAAATCACCTATGTCCCGGGGGCCACAGAAGCGTTCCACGTGCACCCGACGTTGACGGACATGCATTGGTGGATCCTGCTGCAAATGAACGATGACGCGCGTTATACCGAATTCATGACCCACTTCCCGCTGTCGGTGCGTCAGGAGATCCACGACAACATTACGCCCCTGATGAACCAATTGGTGGGTACGTGGGGCAAATACGATCACCATCTGATCAATCAAAAAAACATCACCATCAGCGGTGACGCGTTTTCCTGGTTGAGCCGTAATGTGCAGAGCGCAATGTCGCAAGAGGCCGATCTGTCTCTGGTGACCAACGGACAACTGCGTAAAGGCATGTGGCTGGGTTACCTGAGCGCCGGCCTGCACGTCTTCGGGCCGCTGGCGCTGCTCGGCTGGCCGATTGCACTGCCGGTGATTGGCGCCAGCATCGCCTCAATGGGCTTGAACATCGACAAGGCCGTGAACGGCAAAACGGTGGCGGAGCGCAAGGCCGGCGTAAAAGGCGCCGTACTGGCTGGCATCAACCTTCTGTTCAACCTTCCGCTGCTCAAGGAGGTCGATGTTCTGGAGGAGGTCGGCGCTTCGGCCGAGGCCGCCGAAGCCGCCGAAATGGCCAGGCTGCGGGAGGCCAACAATCCTGCCGAACCGATCGGTACGCAAGAACAGGAGCTGTCCGACGGTTCAGGGCGCGCAACCACTCAACTTCCAGAGTTCATCCCCCTGAAACCGGCGCCGGCACAGAACCTTGAAGTACCGGAGCACTGGCAAAGTAACGAGATTCTGGAAAGTGAGGCGCCACTTGCCACCAGCGGCAAGTTCCAGGGCATTTACTCGCTCAACTCCAACCCCTCGACTGCCATCATGATGAACGACGCAGCCTATTACGTGCGCTACGAAGCCGACATCAACGGCGGTGGCACCTGGGCGATCATCGATCCGGCAACCCCTCACGCGTCCTCAGGATCGATCCCCGTGCGTTTGAACGCCGATGGCGAGTGGGAGTTGACGCCCAAATCCGGTTTGAAGGGTGGTGGCAACGACGACCTCGCCGCTGTTCCGGGTCCTTCCCGGTTTCCCGACCATGTCCGACCACCGGAATCATTTAGCGTGCCCTCGACGAAGTACGACACCTCCAATGGGCGGTCGCTCAACTTCCTGGGGCTAGGTAAGAAAGAAACGCACATAAAAATAATCAACCTTCCCAACGGACGCATACAAGGGGTGACACCCTATGAAGAGTTCGTCGCGGGACATCGCACAGCTCTATTGAGAGATGCTCGTGCTTTCTTCTCCAAAGAAAACTTTTTTGCCTCATTGCCGACACGCCCGGTACAACCCGTCATCACGCCGTCGATGACTGTCCCGGAACTCATTCAGGAAATATTCGATGCTTCGCCGGGATTAGTGATTGGAGAAAGCCAGGATCGTATTGCCAGCATGCGGTTCCTCATCGAGAACATGCAGACGTTGGCCAGGCAAGGCGTCAAGACGATCTATATGCATCGCTTGCTCAATGACTTCAATCAAATGGACCTGAATATTTTCGGCAGAGGCGCAAAGATGGACGGCATGCTCGAAAAGTATTTGAAACAGTTACAAAGCGATCCTGCCGGGCAGTTCACCCCTCTTGAGGTCGTCAAGGTGGCTCGCGAGAACGGTATCCGGATCCAGTCGACCGATTGCCTGGCAAGTTACCGATATCCAGAATCGTCCCTCATTGATGTTCAGGAACAATCCATTAAAAACTACCTCACCACCACGATCATGCGTGCCAATGAAGCGCTTGGCAGATCAGGTAAATGGGTCGTGCTGACGGGCCAGGAAAACACCAATACCTTTAGAGGCATTGCCGGCCTCAGCGAACTGAATGGCGGTATCGGCTTGCGTATCGAGGAAGTACTTCCCGAGCGTAGCCTGCATATAGAGATAGACCACGGCATAGAGGTGGGCCGCAATGCCAGCCCGCCCCCCGTTAACTATCATGGCGATTTCGACACCTTGTATGCCGATATCAACCTGCAAGTACCGATGCCCATACTGCAACGAACCCCGGACGGCATCGCTCAACTGCTGTTCCGCCAGGGAATGTTCACTTTCAAGGAATCTGACGGAACCTGGACATTGGTCCATCGCAGCAGAACCGGCCTGATCACAGAGACTCTGGTTGAACGAACGGCCGATGGGCAATACCTGGTCAATCGCCCCGCCTGGACTGACATCCATCAAAAACCTTACCCCAACCTGATCAGCCTTTCCCATGCGCTCACCGGCATGGGCATGAAACTCGAAGGACGCTTGCCAGTGTAGGGAAACACCGCACCGTGAAACGCGAAAGGCCCCGTGAACTCACATTCACGGGGCCTTTCGGTTGTTACCGACGATCAGTCAGAGCGGGATCACTCCCACTCAATCGTCGCTGGCGGCTTGCTCGACACGTCGTAAGTAACGCGGGAGATGCCTTCGATTTCATTGATAATCCGGCCGCTGACGGTTTCCAGCAGTTCGTAAGGCAGGTGTGCCCAACGCGCGGTCATGAAGTCGATGGTTTCCACGGCACGCAGGGCAACGACCCAGGCGTAACGACGGCCATCGCCGACAACGCCAACCGATTTCACCGGCTGGAACACTACGAACGCCTGGCTGACCTTGTGGTACCAGTCGGCCTTGCGCAGTTCTTCGATGAAGATGTGGTCGGCGCGACGCAGCAGGTCGGCGTATTCCTTCTTCACTTCACCGAGGATCCGCACGCCCAGGCCCGGACCCGGGAACGGGTGACGGTAGACCATGTCGTACGGCAGGCCGAGTTCCAGGCCCAGACGACGGACTTCGTCCTTGAACAGTTCGCGCAGCGGCTCAACCAGCTTGAGGTTCATTTCTTCCGGCAGGCCGCCCACGTTGTGGTGCGACTTGATCACGTGCGCCTTGCCGCTTTTCGCGCCAGCCGACTCGATCACGTCCGGGTAGATGGTGCCCTGGGCCAGGTACTTGATGTTGTCCAGCTTGCAGGATTCGGCATCGAACACGTCGATGAAGGTACGGCCGATGATCTTGCGCTTCTTCTCTGGATCGGACTCGCCAGCCAAGTTGTTGAGGAACTGGTCCTCGGCGTTGGCGCGGATCACTTTGACGCCCATGTTCTCGGCGAACATGGCCATCACTTGCTCGCCTTCGTGCAGACGCAGCAGGCCGTTGTCGACGAACACGCAGGTCAGCTGATCGCCAATGGCCTTGTGCAGCAGCGCGGCAACCACCGAGGAGTCCACGCCGCCGGACAGGCCGAGCAGTACGTTGTCGGTGCCAACCTGGGCACGGACCTGGGCGATGGCGTCTTCGGCAATCTTCGACGGCGTCCACAGGGCTTCACAGCCACAGATGTCGAGGATGAAGCGCGACAGGATGCGACCGCCCTGCTTGGTGTGGGTCACTTCCGGGTGGAACTGCACGCCGTAGTAGGCACGGTCATCGTTGAACATGCCGGCAATCGGGCAGCTCGGGGTGCTGGCCAGGATGTGGAAGTCTTCCGGCATCTTGGTGACCTTGTCACCGTGGCTCATCCATACGTCGAGGCCGAACAGGCCATCAGCGTCGATATGGTCTTCGATGCCGTCGAGCAGGCGGCTCTTGCCGACTACGTCGACACGGGCGTAACCGAACTCACGCAGGTCGGAACCTTCAACCTTGCCGCCCAGTTGCTCGGCCATGGTCTGCATGCCATAGCAGATACCGAAGACTGGCACGCCCAGGTCAAACACCGCTTGCGGGCAGCGAGGGCTGTCGGCTTCGTGCACGGACTCGGGGCCGCCGGCGAGGATCACACCTTTTGGAGCGAATTCGCGAATGGCTTCCTCGTCCATGTCGAACGGATGCAGTTCGCAGTAAACGCCGATTTCACGCACGCGGCGGGCGATCAGTTGGGTGTACTGGGAACCGAAGTCGAGGATCAGGATGCGGTGAGCGTGAATGTCGAGGGCCATGATTCAGTCTCGTCTAAGTAATTCAGAAACAGTCGTGATTCAGAAACAACTCGGGGCTGAATAGAACAGCCCCGGTTGCTTAACGATTTGCTTGAAGCCTCAACCTACGCGGTAGTTTGGCGCTTCTTTGGTGATCTGTACGTCGTGGACGTGGGACTCGGCCATGCCAGCACCGGTGATCCGCACGAACTCAGGCTTGGTGCGCATTTCTTCGATGTCGGCGCTACCGGTGTAGCCCATCGAGGAACGCAGGCCGCCCATCAGTTGATGGATGATGGCGCTCAGGGTGCCCTTGTAAGGAACACGCCCTTCGATACCTTCCGGAACCAGCTTCTCGGCACCCGCGGAGGAGTCCTGGAAGTAACGGTCGGAGGAACCTTGAGCCTGGGACATGGCGCCCAGCGAACCCATGCCGCGATAAGCCTTGTACGAACGGCCCTGGAACAGTTCGATCTCGCCTGGCGCTTCTTCAGTACCGGCGAACATCGAGCCCATCATCACGCAGGAGGCACCGGCCACGATGGCCTTGGACAGGTCACCGGAGAAACGGATGCCGCCGTCGGCGATCAACGGAACACCGGTGCCTTCAAGGGCAGCGGCGACGTTGGCGATGGCACTGATTTGCGGGACGCCGACACCGGCGACGATACGGGTGGTGCAGATCGAGCCTGGGCCGATACCGACCTTGACTGCGTCAGCGCCGGCTTCGGCCAGGGCCTTGGCGGCAGCGCCGGTGGCGATGTTGCCGCCGATGACCTGCACTTCAGGGAAGTTCTGCTTGACCCAGCGAACGCGGTCGATCACACCTTTGGAGTGACCGTGGGCAGTGTCGACCACCACCACGTCAACACCGGCATGGACCAGGGCAGCTACGCGGTCACCGGTGTCTTTGCCGGTGCCGACTGCTGCGCCAACACGCAGACGACCTTGATCGTCCTTGCTGGCCAGCGGGTAAGCCTTGGCTTTTTCGATGTCGTTGACGGTCATCATGCCTTTGAGGGCGAATTTGTCGTCGACGATCAGCACGCGCTCGATACGGTGCTTGTGCAGCAATTCACGCACATCGTTCTTGTTGGCGCCTTCCTTGACCGTGACCAGACGCTCTTTAGGCGTCATCACTTCACGGACGCTGACGTCCATGCGGTTTTCGAAACGCACGTCACGGGAAGTGACGATGCCGACCAGGTCGCCATCGTGCAGTACCGGAACGCCGGAGATGTTGTGCAGGCGGGTCAGTTCGAACAGTTCACGCACCGTGGCATCGGCCTCGATGGTGATCGGGTCCTTGACCACACCGGCTTCGTAACGCTTGACCTTGCGCACTTCGGCAGCTTGCTGCTCGATGGTCATGTTCTTGTGGATGATGCCGATGCCACCTTCCTGAGCCATGGCGATTGCCAGACGGGCTTCAGTAACGGTGTCCATAGCGGCGGAAACCAGTGGAATATTCAGCTCGATGCCACGGGTAAGGCGGGTCTTGAGACTGACTTCGTTAGGAAGCACCTCGGAATAACCGGGCACTAGGAGAATGTCGTCGAATGTCAGAGCTTCTTGGCTGATACGCAGCATCGCGGGGGCTCCCGAGCGGGAAAATGGAAGCGCGCCATTATAGTCAGACACCCCCTCGGGTTCAATGTAAAACTCTGTCTATTATTGGCATTACTGACATACGGAGAAACATTGTCCCCCATAGGGGACCAACGCCGGCATTTAGAGTTCGACTTTGACCCAACTCACGGGCTGATCCAGCCAATCGGCAAACTCATCGATAAAGTCCTGCTTGAACCCGGCCTCGAGCCAATTGTTGAAGATGAACCCCAGGTTGGAAAAGCCGCATTCCTGCAAAAACAGAAAGCCGTTGATGTCGTCTTCATGCCCGCACTCAGGGCAGGTGAAGTTATCGGTGCGCCCCGGCATCCAGTCTTCCAGGCTTTCGAACAGCGCTTCGCCGATCTCCTTGCGGCACTCGGCGCAGCCGGCTTCTTCGAGGAAACCCTTGGCCGGTGTATAGATGCAACGCTTGGTGATGACCTCCAGCCCATTGATCGGCTCGCCGAACGGCAGCGCTTCAGGATGCAGGACCACGGCGCGGGCGCCGTCGGCGATGGCGTGGGCCATGTGATTGCCGGTGCGGCCACAGGTGGTCAGCTCTTCTTTAATAATGTTCTTGCGCACCAGCCACCGCACGACCGCCCGGGCCCGGGGTTCGTGTACCGGCAGTGTGGAGATTTTCGGGACGATGATGCTTTGCGAATTCATGGTGCAAGCCTACTGCGTCAAAGGGATGTTGCTGCGGTGCGCCGATTGTCAGGGCGGCCGGCAGCTTAATCCCTGACGAAATCTGGTCAAGTGCTCAAATAACGCCCGATCAAGGCAATCCCGCTGGCCAGCACCAGCCAGGTCACCAACCGCACGAAAGCCTCGCGGGACAACTTCATGATCAATCGCCGACCGATCCACAGCCCCAGCGCCATCGCCGGCAACAAACACAGCGCCAATACCAACAAGGGTAGCTCGGCATACACACCGGCGACGGCAAACAGGCTCAAACGCACCACGGTGCTGCAACTGATCAACGCACTCTGGGTGGCCCGAGCCTCGTCCTTGGGTAACCGACTGTTCAAATAGATCGCATATAGAAAGCCGCCACTGCCAAACAGCGCCCCGAACATCCCGCCCACCGTGCCCATCGGCACCGCCCACCCGGCGGATAATCGTGTCGGACGGGTTTTGATCCACAGGCTGTAAATCGCATAGGCGCTGATAAACAGCCCCATCAACAGCAGCAACACATCGGATTTCAGGTTCAGCAGAAAAATCACCCCCAACGTGCAACCCACCGCCATGCACGGCAGCAGTCGCAGCAATTCGGACCGCTCTACATCTCGACGCGAGGGCAGCAGATTGCCGAACGCGGCGACGAAATCCAGCAGCACCAACAGCGGCACGATTTTCGACAGTGGCATGAACAGAATCAGAATCGGCCCCGCCACCAGCGCGGTGCCAAAACCGGCAATGCCGAACACGATGTAGGCCAGGGCAACACCCAATCCGATCACCAACCAATCCACCACACCCCACGGCCATTGGCTCAACAACTCCAGCACATTCATCGACACGGCTTCCTTTTATTCCTGTGATGACTTTAGCCAGCGCCGGGCGTTGCGACTAATATCTTCAAAATCGATCACCCATCTCAAAAAGGCATACCTGGTGCTTTCAACCCGCCAATTGCGTTACTTCGTGGAAATCGCCGAGAGCGGCAGCTTCAGCGCAGCGGCCGAACGACTGTTTATTGCTCAGTCAGCCTTGAGCCGGCAGATCAAGGACATGGAAACCCGCCTGCAAACGCCACTGTTCGAACGAACCGCCCGCCAGCCCCGCCTGACGGCAGCGGGTGAAGCCTTTTTGCCTCGGGCCAGAAACCTGCTGAACGAACTGACCAAGGCCAGCGAAATGGCCACTCAAGTGGGCACCGGTCAACTGGGCGTCTTGCGCCTGAGCCATTCCAGCACCGTGCCCATGAGTGGTCGACTGCTGCGCGGCATCAGCGTTTATCTGGATCTGCATGCCGGGGTGTCGATGGACATCGTCAAGCTGTCCTCGGAAGCACAACTGGAAGAATTGGCCGAAGGTCGCCTGGATGTGGGTCTGTTGCGCCTGCCGGTGCTGCGCCAGCGTGAAGGGGTGCAGATTGTTCCGCTGTACAGCGAGCGTCTGTTGTTGGCAGTGCCGCCGAATCATCGGCTGGCTGTGGAAAAGTCCGCACACGGCATCGATCTGGCACAGTTGAAGGATGAAGCGTTTATTTCCATCCCTCATCCACAGCGCGGCGGTCTGAGCTATCTGTCTGCCGAGTTGTGCATGCGCCAAGGGTTCTTTCCCCGGGCGGCTCGGGTGGTGTCACGCAAAACCACGCAACTTCAATTGATCCAGGCCGGGTTCGGCATCGCGCTGTTACCGGAATCGATGCAGGACATTGCGCCGCCGGACATCCATTTTCTCCCCTTGGCCGACCCGGATTGCCACAGCACCGTCGCCCTCGCCTGCCGGCAAGATCCCACCGCGCTGGTTCAGCAATTCGTTGAACACTTCACCCGGCTGCCGTAGCAAACCTGTGGGGAGCGACCTGTGGCGAGGGGGCTCCCACAGGGGATTTTCGCCGGATCATGGAGATTGATCGCCGAATGCCTTTAAACTGCGCCCCATGATTAAAGATCCCTTTGCAAGACTCGGCCTGGACCGGGAAGTCCTGACTGTCAGCCAGCTCAACGGCCGCGCGCGGGTGTTGCTCGAAGACGTGTTCAGCAACATCTGGGTCGAAGGCGAAATCTCCAACCTCGCCCGCCCGGCGTCCGGCCATGTGTACTTCACCCTCAAGGACAGCGGCGCCCAGGTGCGTTGCGCACTGTTCCGGCAGAACGCCGCGCGGGTTCGCCAGGCGCTGAAGGATGGCCTGGCGGTCAAGGTTCGTGGCAAGGTTTCGCTGTTTGAAGGCCGTGGTGACTACCAACTGATTCTCGACACCGTGGAGCCGGCTGGTGACGGCGCCCTGCGTCTGGCCTTCGATGCTTTGAAGGAAAAACTCAGCGCAGAAGGCCTGTTCAGTGCCGAACGCAAAGTGCCGCTGCCGGCGCACCCGCAACGCATCGGCATCATCAGTTCACCCACCGGCGCGGTGATCCGCGACATCATCAGTGTGTTCCGCCGCCGTGCGCCGCAGGTGCAACTGACGCTGATCCCTACCGCCGTACAAGGTCGCGAAGCCACTGCGCAAATTGTCCGCGCGCTGAAACTGGCGGACGCCCGTGGTTTCGATGCGCTGATCCTGGCCCGTGGCGGCGGCTCGCTGGAAGACCTCTGGTGTTTCAACGAAGAAGCCGTGGCCCGCGCCGTGGACGCCTGTGTGACGCCAATCGTAAGCGCCGTCGGCCATGAAACCGACGTATCGATCAGTGACTTCGTCGCCGACGTTCGCGCGCCGACGCCGTCCGCCGCCGCCGAACTGCTGGCGCCTGACTCCAGCGATCTGGTGCGTCGGGTCGAAAGCCTGCACCGACGACTGGTGATGCGCATGCGTGACCGCTTGATGCGCGATCGGCTGCGTCTGGAAGGCATCTCTCGGCGCTTGCGCCATCCCGGCGAACGCCTGCGTCAGCAAGCGCAACGCCTGGATGATCTGGACATGCGCCTGCGCCGCGCTTTCGAACGTAGCCTCAACACCCGTCGCGAGCGCTTGATCCGCCTGGAAACCCGCCTCGCCGGGCAACATCCCGGGCGACAACTGGCGATGCTTCGCCAGCGCCTCGACAGCCTCGCCGAGCGCCTGCCCCGGGCCATGCGCGAAGGGCTTAAATCCCGTCGCCTGCAACTGCAAAGTCAGATGCAGACGCTGCATGTGGTCAGCCCGTTGGCGACCCTCGCTCGTGGCTACAGCATTCTGCTGGACGAGCGCGGCAACGCGATCCGCAGCGCCGCGCAAACCCACACCGGCCAGCGCCTGAAAGCCAAACTCGGCGATGGCGAACTGCAAGTGCGGGTCGAAGACAATCACCTGACGCCTGTCACCCTCTCTTTACTGGATTGATCCATGCCGCGCTTTTTTGCTCCATTGCTGTTGCTGTGCCTGACCTTCAACGCCCACGCCGACAGTTACATCACCCGCCTGTTGAACAAACCGGTGCCGGGCGGCGTGGCAGTGGTTGATCTGGGCAGCTCCGCCCAGGCGCCGAAAGCCAGTTATCAAGGCAAACCCGTATTGGTGGTCAAAGAGCAGAACAACTGGCTGGCCATCGTCGGCGTGCCGCTGACGGTCAAACCGGGCAGCCAGTCGCTGAGCAGCGGTGGTCGCAACCTGAGCTTCACCGTCGGCAACAAGAAATACCCGGAACAGCACATCACCCTGAAGAATACGCAGCAGGTCAATCCGAACCCGGCGAATCTCAAGCGCATCGAGGGCGAGTTGGCCGAGCAGATCCAGGCTTACCGCAGCTTCAGCCCGAATACCCCGAGCAACCTGTTGCTGGACAAACCAGTCGATGGGCCGCTGTCGAGCAAGTTCGGCGTGCGCCGCTTTTTCAATGGCGAAGAGCGCAATCCCCATGCGGGCCTCGACTTTGCCGTACCCGCCGGCACGCCGATCAAAACCCCGGCCGCCGGCAAGGTAATCCTGATCGGGAATTACTTCTTCAACGGCAATACGGTGTTCGTCGACCACGGCCAGGGCTTTATCAGCATGTTCTGCCACATGTCGAAGATCGACGTGAAAGTCGGCCAGCAACTGGCGCGTGGTGAGGTGGTCGGGAAAGTCGGCTCAACTGGCCGCGCGACCGGGCCGCATATGCACTGGAACGTCAGCTTGAACGATGCGCGGGTGGACCCGGCGATTTTCATTGGTGCGTTTCAGCCATAAGCAGTGGTTGAGGCAGATGGCCTCTTCGCGGGCGAGCCCGCGAAGACGGCCTGAGCATCACCGAAACCCACAGGTCAACCGAACACTCTCAACCCACTCAACCCCTCTTCTATCGATTGCGCATGGCTGAGACACTGCGCAAGCGACAAAACGATCCTGCTTCTTACGAGCAATAAAATCTCGCAAAAACCCGCTTTTCGAGTATTCCTCTCAAAGTTTTTCGACTGCTTGCCATCCTTTCCCCCCGCGGTTAGGGTTGAAGGCATGAAAACCTCTCACACCCTCATTCAGCTCCGCCAGCACCGCAGCCTGTGCCTCGTCAGTGCACGACTGCCAGGCTGAATCGCGGTGCCTCGTCTGATGCTTTACCAGAACATTTGATCCACCGGCAGGCCGCCTTTTTTCGGCCCACACAATAAGGATTTTCCAATGAGCATGCTCAAAGACCCGTCTTCGAAATACCGCGCGTTCCCGACCATCAACCTGCCGGATCGCACCTGGCCATCGAAGACCATCACTGCAGCGCCGATCTGGTGCAGCTCGGACCTTCGTGACGGCAACCAGTCGTTGATCGAGCCAATGGACGCGGTCAAGAAGCTGCGTTTCTGGAAGACCCTGGTGCAAGTCGGTGTGAAAGAAATCGAAGCCTCGTTCCCGGCTGCTTCGCAAACCGACTTCGACTTCGTGCGTACCCTGATCGAAGGCGGCCACATCCCGGACGACACCACCATTCAGGTGCTGACCCAGGGCCGTGAAGACTTGATCGCGCGCACGTTTGAATCCCTGCGCGGTGCCAAGAAGGCCATCGTTCACCTGTACAACGCGACCTCCCCTTCCTTCCGCCGCATTGTCTTCAACCAGGACAAGGACGGGATCAAGGCCATCGCCGTGAACGCCGCCAAGCTGTTCGTCAAATATGCCGCCCAGCAGCCGGACACCGAGTGGACCTTCGAATACTCCCCAGAAACCTTCAGCGCCACCGAACTGGAATTCGCCAAGGAAGTCTGCGACGCGGTGATCGAGGTGTGGAACCCGACGCCTGAGCACAAGGTGATCCTCAACCTGCCCGCCACCGTCGAATGCGCGACCCCGAACATCTATGCCGACCAGATCGAATGGTTCGGTCGTCACATCAACCGTCGTGACAGCGTGATCATCAGCCTGCACACCCACAACGACCGTGGCACCGGCGTCGCCGCCACCGAGCTGGGCCTGATGGCCGGCGCCGACCGTGTCGAAGGCTGCCTGTTCGGCAACGGCGAGCGTACCGGTAACGTCGATCTCGTCACCGTGGCATTGAACCTCTACACCCAGGGCGTCAACCCTGAGCTGGATTTCTCCGACATCGATGGCGTGCGCAAAGTCGTCGAAGAGTGCAACCAGATTGCGGTGCACCCACGTCACCCGTACGTCGGCGACCTGGTTCACACCGCGTTCTCCGGCTCGCACCAGGATGCAATCCGCAAGGGCTTCGCCCAGCAGCAACCGGACGCCCTGTGGGAAGTGCCGTACCTGCCGATCGACCCGGCCGACATTGGCCGTAGCTACGAGGCGGTGATTCGCGTCAACAGCCAGTCGGGCAAGGGCGGTATCGCTTATCTGCTGGAACAGGAATACGGCATCAGCTTGCCGCGCCGCATGCAAATCGAGTTCAGCCAGGTCGTGCAGCGTGAAACCGATCGCCTCGGCCTGGAGATGACCGCCCAGCAGATCCACGCGCTGCTGCACAGCGAGTACTTGCAGGCCAACACCCCTTACGCGCTGGTCAGCCATCGCCTGCAGGAAGAAAACGGACACAGCGCCGTGGAAGTCGAAGTTTCCAGCAAAGGTCAGGGCGAAACCAACCTGCACTGGCGCGGCAAGGGCAACGGTGCCCTGGAAGCACTGGTGGCCGGCCTGCCGATCCCGGTGGAAATCATGGACTACAACGAACACGCCATCGGCGCGGGCACCAATGCCAAGGCCGCGGCCTACATTGAACTGCGGGTGAACGGTGAGCGTGCGGTGCATGGCGTCGGCATCGACGAAAACATCACCACTGCCAGCTTCAAGGCCCTGTTCAGCGCACTGAACCGCTCCCTGAGCCAGCCGGAAGCGAAAGCGGCGTAAGCTTCGCTGCAAATGCAAAAGGCCCCGGGGTGAAAACCTCGGGGCCTTTTTTGTTGCTCAACGATCGGTCAGGTGAACTCGAAGGTATCCGCATCCAGATTCGCCGGGAACCGTGTGCGATACGCCGCCAGTTCCGCCGCGTCCAGTACGACCTTGAACACACCATCGGCATCACCTGCACCGAGCAGCGTCTCGCCCTGAAAATCCAGGACCTGACTGTCACCGGTATACGCAAAGCCTTTGCCATCGGTACCGATACGGTTCACCGCCGCCACATAGCAGAGGTTTTCGATCGCCCGTGCCGGCAGCAATCGGTTCCAGTGCTGACGCCGTGCGCCCGGCCAGTTGGCGGTGTACAGCAGCAAGTCAGTGTCTTGCGGATCGCGACTCCAGACCGGGAAGCGCAGGTCGTAGCAAATCAGCGGCCGCACTCGCCAACCCTTCAACTCGAACTGCACCTGACGCTCGCCCGGGGTGTAGTGATTGTTCTCCCCGGCCATGCGGAACAGGTGACGCTTGTCGTAGTGCCACACCTCCCCGTCCGGCCGTGCCCACAACAGACGATTGCGATGGCTACCGTCAGCCGCCTGGACGATGATGCTGCCGGTCACCACCGCGCCCAGCTTCGCCGCCTGAGCCCGCATCCATTTACTGGTGGCGCCATTTTCCGGCTCGGCGAGGGTTTCCGATTCCATGGAGAAACCGGTGGTGAACATCTCCGGCAGGATGATCAGGTCCGCACCGCGAGCCTGTTCCAGCAACGGCTCGAAATGCTCCAGATTGGCCTGACGATCGTGCCAGGCCAAGGTGGTCTGGATCAGCGCAAGATTCAGATTGGGCAGAGTACTCAGATCAGGCATAGTTTTGCCGCTGCTTCACGCAGGGTCTCCTCGCGCTTGGCAAAGCACAGACGCACCAGGCGCTGGCCTTCAGGTGGAGTCTGGTAGAACACCGAGATCGGAATGCTCGCGACGCCATGCTCGCGGGTCATCCACAGCGCCATCTCTACATCATTGAGGTCCGGGCGAATCTGCGAGTAATCGACCAACTGGAAATAAGTACCGGCCACGCGGGTAAAACTGAAGCGCGATGGCGTCAGCAGATCGCAGAACAGATCGCGCTTGGCCTGATAGAAGCCTGGCAGCTCTTCGACGTGTTCCGGGTGCTCGGCCATGTAATCGGCCAACGCGTACTGCAACGGCGTCACGCCACAGAAACTGACGTACTGGTGCACCTTGCGCAGCTCCGCGCTAAGGGCCGGCGGCGCCACGACATAACCGGTTTTCCAACCAGTGACGTGGTACGTCTTGCCGAACGAACTGACCACGAAAGCGCGCTGATACAGCTCTTCATGGGCCAATACGCTGGCGTGAGACACACCGTCGAACACCAGGTGTTCATAGACTTCGTCGCTGATCACATAGATGTCGCGGTCGCGGATCAACGCCGCCAGCTGATCCAGCTCGGCACGGCTGATCAGCGCACCGCTTGGGTTGTGCGGGGTATTGAGGATGATCATCCGCGTGCGCGGGCTCAGGGCTTCGGCGAGCTTCTGGAAGTCGATGGCGAAGTCCTTCAGGCCGAGTTGCACATGCACACAGCGACCACCGGCCAGCTCGACCGAGGGCTCGTAGCTGTCGTAGCACGGATCGAACACGATCACTTCATCGCCGCCGTGGATCACCGCCTGAATCGCGCAGAAGATCGCCTGGGTCGCGCCGGGGGTGACCGTCACTTCGCTGTCGGCATCAACATGCGCGCCGTAGCTGCGAGCGATCTTCGCCGCGATCTGCTGACGCAACGCCGGTAAGCCGGTCATCGGCGAATACTGGTTGTGGCCACTGGCGATATGCCGACCGACTGCATCGCGCAGGGCCTGCGGGCCGTCGAAATCGGGAAAACCCTGGGACAGGTTGATCGCCCCGGTTTGCGTCGCGAGCTGAGACATCTGCGTGAAAATAGTGATGCCGACATTCGGCAGCTTACTGGTGATCATCGGTGATTCCCTGGGCTACACCCGGCTCTAACGGCGGCACGGGAGAGCCCGAGGATAGCCCAAACGACGCCCACAAAAAAAGGGCGCCAACCGGCACCCTTCTTCTAATGTACACCGCATAACTTGTGGCGAGGGAGCTTGTCGGAACGCCGCACCGTCCCGCTCGGCTGCGCAGCAGTCGCAAATCAACCGATGCGTTCCAACTGAACGATCTCGGTTGCAGATACTGGGGCCGCTTCGCGGTCCAGCGGGAGCAAGCTCCCTCGCCACAACAAGCCCTCACAAAAAGAGTGAGGCCTTGAATCAGCGCTTATCGCGGCGCTTCTTGTCGGCCTTTTTGTGGTGCGACATCAAACGACGCTTCTTGTTGACCTGACGGTCGGTGAGCGAGTTCTTGTTGCCTTCGTACGGGTTCTCGCCGCCCTTGAACTCGATGCGGATCGGCGTACCGACCAGCTTGAGCACACGACGGTAAGTGTTTTCCAGGTAACGGACGTAAGACTTCGGCACCTTCTCGATCTGGTTACCGTGGATCACGATGATCGGCGGGTTCGCACCACCCAAGTGGGCATAACGCAGCTTGATCCGGCGGTTGTTGACCATCGGTGGCGCGTGCTCGCCGACCGCATCTTCCAGAATCTGGGTCAGGCGGTTGGTCGGCCAGCGGGTGACCGCGGACTTGAACGAGTTCTGTACCGACGCGTAGAGATTACCTACGCCAGTGCCGTGCAGGGCCGAGATGAAGTGGATGTCGGCGAAGTCGACGAAGAACAGTCGACGTTGCAGCTCGACCTTCACGAAGTCGCGCTCGCTCGGCGTCATGCCGTCCCACTTGTTGATCGCGATCACCAGCGCACGACCGGCTTCAAGGGCAAAGCCCAGCAGGTTGAGGTCGTGGTCCACCACGCCTTCGCGGGCGTCCATCACGAAGATCACCACGTTGGCGTCTTTGATCGCCTGCAGGGTTTTGACCACGGAGAACTTTTCGACTTCTTCGTGAATCTTGCCGCGCTTGCGCACACCAGCGGTGTCGATCAGCGTGTACTTCTCATCGTTACGCTCAAACGGGATGTAGATACTGTCGCGGGTAGTACCGGGCTGGTCATACACGATCACCCGGTCTTCACCGAGCATGCGGTTGACCAGGGTCGACTTGCCGACGTTCGGACGACCGATGATGGCGATCTTGATACCGTCTTTTTCGCTTGGGCCAGGAATGCGCTTGGCTTCCTCACCTTCGGCAACGATCTCTTCCTCTTCGCCTTCTTGCGGTTCTTCTTCGTCTTTCGGGAAGTCGCTCAGGGCGATTTCCAGCATCTGGGTGATGCCACGACCATGGGCACCGGCGATCGGGATCGCGTGGCCCATGCCCAACGGGGCGAATTCGGCGCGGGCCATTTCAGGGTCGATGTTGTCGACCTTGTTGGCGACCACGTAGGAACGCTTGTTACGCTTGCGCAAGTGCTCGGCGATCATCTGGTCGGCGGCGGTAAAACCGGCCTTGGCATCTACCAGGAACAGAACGACATCCGCTTCTTCAATGGCCAGCAGCGACTGCTCGGCCATTTTTTCGTCCATACCGTGCTCGTCACCGGAGATACCGCCAGTGTCGACCAGAATGTAGGAACGCCCTTGCCACTTGGCCTCACCGTATTGGCGATCACGGGTCAGACCGGACAAGTCGCCGACGATGGCGTCGCGAGTCCTGGTCAGGCGGTTGAACAAGGTGGACTTGCCGACGTTCGGTCGGCCCACCAGGGCGATTACGGGAACCATGCGGCTCTCCACTTCGTTATTTCAGAAAATACAAAAGCCGCTGCGAGGCAGCGGCTGGTGCTCGGGGCAGCGCTTGAAAGCGCTGCGAGCCTTGCAGAACAAGGCCGCTTGGGGGTTAAACCCCAAGCATAGTCTTTACTTGATGGTCAGGGCTTCCAGTTTGCCGCTGTTGCCATACACATAAATCGTGTCACCCACCACCAGCGGACGTGCACGCAGGCCGTCGCTGTCGATGCGCTCGCGGCCGACGAAACGACCGTCCACCTGACTCAGCAGGTGCAGGTAACCTTCCAGGTCACCGACTGCAACGTAGCTGGAGAACACTTCCGGAGCCGACAGTTGACGGCGGGCCAGTGAATCGTTGCTCCACAATGCAGTGGTGGAACGCTCGTCGACGCCTTCAACAGTGCCCGAAGACAGGCTCACATAGACGCTGCCAAAACCCTGGGCGACGCCGGCATAGCTGGAAGCATCACGCTGCCAGAGCTGACGACCGCTTTCCAGGTCCAGTGCCGCGACGCGACCCTGGTAGCTGGCGACATACAGTGTACCGCCGGACAGCAGCAAGCCACCGTCGATATCGACCACACGCTCCAGCTCCGAACGACCTTGTGGAATCGCTACACGCTGTTCCCAAACCGGCACGCCGTTGGACACATCAAGAGCAACCACTTTACCGGTCGACAGGCCAGCCACCGCGAGGCGGTTGGTGACGATCGGTGCGCTGGTGCCGCGCAGGGTCAGGACCGCTGGCGTGCTGTCATACAACCAGCGCTGGTTGCCGGTAGAGGCATCCAGACCGATCAGACGGTCATCCTGGGTCTGAACCACAACAACGTCACCGTTGGTGGCCGGTGGTGCGAGAACTTCGCTGGTCACGCGAGCGCGCCATTTCTCTTCACCGCTGCTGGCATCCAGGGCAACGATTTCACCCTTGAGCGTGCCGATCATGACCAGACCGTAACCCACGCCAACGGCGCCGGAGACAGGCAGTTTGAGATCTTTCTTCCACTTGACGTCGCCATTGCTGCGATCCATCGCCATCACCACACCGGTGACGTCGGCGGCATAGATGGTATCGCCATCGATCGCCGGAACCAGCATGTTGTAGGTTTCGCCCTGACCGTTACCGATCGAACGACTCCACTGCTTGTGCAGAACCACTTCTTCCTTGAAGTCGGTCAGCTCGGCCGGTGGCAACTCTTTTTTGCTGTTGCTGCTGCAACCCGCGGCCAGAATGGCCAGAGCCAGCAATGCTGCATGTTTCCAACGGATCACGTCACGCATCCCCTTTGGCCAGGTCGTCCAGCTTGATTTGTAGGCCACCGACCGCCGCTTCATCCGACAGTGCCGCCTTGGCTTTTTGATACGCTGCGTTCGCTTCGTCGGTACGACCCAGTTGCACCAGCAAGTCGCCCTTGAGTTCTTCGCGAGTGGCCAGGAAGGCCTTGTCGGCATCGCCTTCGAGCAGTTTCAGGGCTTCATCGACCTTGTTCTGCGCGGCCAGCACCTGCGCCAGGCGCTGACGGGCGATTTCACCCAGAGCCGGGTTGGCCGGTTTGTCGACAATGGCTTTCAGCTCGCTGGCTGCGTCGTCCAGCTTGCCGCTGTCGACCGCGACTTTCGCCACGAACAGGCTGCCGTATTGCGCGTAGGCAGTGCCGCCGAACTCGCTGTTGAGCTTGCCGGCCAGATCCGAAACACGTGCAGCATCAGGCTTGCCGTCAGGCGTCAGCGTGGTTTCCAGCAATTGCTGGTAGAGAATCGAGGCGCCTTGCGACTGATTGCTCTGATACTTCTGAAAGGCCTGCCAGCCGAACACGATGACCAGCGCCAACAGGCCGCCAGTAACCAGGGGCTTGCCGTTGCGTGTCCACCACTCCTTCAACTCCGCCACATGTTCGTCTTCGGTACTCGACACCCCAATACTCCTTAATCGCTAAATCGGCTGTTTGACAGCTTCAACCCTGCACGACGCAGGTGGCCAGGTGTGCAGCAAGCGCATCCCAGGCAATGCTTTGTTGTTCGCCCTGGCCACGCAGGGGTTTGAAACCTACCACTTGCTGGGCCATTTCGTCGTCACCGAGGATCAATGCGTACAGCGCACCGCTCTTGTCGGCTTTCTTGAACTGGCTTTTGAAGCTGCCGCCCCCGGCATTGATTTGCAGGCGCAGGTTGGGCAGTTGATCACGAACACGCTCGCTCAGGGTCAGACCGGCCAGCTCGGCGGCTTCACCGAAGGCGCAGAGGTAGACGTCAACCTGACGGGAGATCTCTTCGGGGATCTGCTCCAGAGTTTCAAGCAGCAGCACCAGACGCTCGATGCCCATGGCGAAACCGACGCCCGGGGTCGGCTTGCCGCCCATCTGCTCCACCAGACCGTCGTAACGACCACCGGCACATACCGTGCCCTGGGCGCCCAATTGGTCGGTGACCCATTCGAATACGGTCTTGCTGTAGTAATCCAGCCCGCGAACCAGCTTCGGGTTGATCACATAAGGAATGCCGGCGGCGTCCAGGCGAGCCTTGAGGCCCTCGAAGTGCACGCGGGATTCTTCGTCGAGGTAGTCGGCCATTTTCGGCGCGTCGGCCAGCACCGCTTGAGTGTCGGCGTTCTTGGTATCCAGGACCCGCAGCGGGTTGGTCTTCAGACGGCGCTGGCTGTCTTCGTCCAGTTGATCCAGGCGAGCGGTCAGGTACTCGACCAGTGCTTCGCGATAACGACCACGGGATTCGGCAGTGCCCAGGCTGTTGAGTTCGAGCTTGACCGCATCGCGGATACCCAGCTCGCCCCACAGGCGCCAGGTCAGCACGATCAGCTCGGCGTCGATGTCCGGACCGTCGAGGTTGAAGACTTCACAACCAATCTGGTGGAACTGGCGATAACGGCCTTTCTGCGGACGTTCGTGGCGGAACATCGGGCCGATGTACCAGAGTTTCTGCACCTGGCCGCCGCCGGTAATGCCGTGTTCGAGCACCGCACGCACGCAGGCCGCTGTGCCTTCAGGGCGCAGGGTCAGGGAATCGCCGTTGCGGTCTTCGAAGGTGTACATCTCTTTTTCGACGATGTCGGTCACTTCACCGATGGAGCGCTTGAACAGCTCGGTGAACTCGACGATCGGCATGCGGATCTGCTTGTAACCGTAGTTATCCAGCAAACGCGAAACGGTGCCCTCGAAATGACGCCACAGGGGAGTCTGTTCGGGCAGGATGTCGTTCATGCCACGAATGGCTTGCAGAGACTTGCTCACTTTAAATCCTTAAATTCGTTCGGCTCTTCAGTCAGGCTCAGCCGCGAGCGATTACAGCCGCGTCGGCTTCGACCTTTTCGGCCGCTTTCTGGCGGATCAAGCGTTCAAGCTCATCCACCAGATTGTCATTCGTCAGTTTCTGCGACGGCTTGCCGTCGATGTAAATCAGGTTTGGCGTGCCGCCGGTCAAGCCGATATGGGCTTCCTTGGCTTCGCCCGGCCCGTTGACCACGCAACCGATTACCGCGACATCCAGCGGCACCAGCAAGTCTTCGAGGCGACCTTCCAGCTCGTTCATGGTTTTGACCACATCGAAGTTCTGCCGCGAGCAGCTCGGGCAGGCGATGAAGTTGATGCCACGGGAACGCAGGTGCAGGGATTTGAGAATGTCGTAGCCGACTTTCACTTCCTCGACCGGGTCGGCCGCCAACGAGATGCGAATAGTATCGCCAATCCCTTCGGCGAGCAGCATACCGAGGCCCACGGCGGATTTCACTGTGCCTGAACGCAAACCACCGGCTTCGGTGATGCCCAGGTGCAACGGCTGGACGATTTCCTTGGCCAGCAAGCGGTAGGCTTCAACGGCCATGAACACGTCGGAAGCTTTTACGCTGACCTTGAAGTCCTGGAAATTCAGGCGTTCGAGGTGTTCGACGTGACGCAGGGCGGACTCGACCAGCGCAGCCGGAGTCGGCTCGCCATATTTCTTTTGCAGGTCTTTTTCCAGGGAACCGGCGTTCACGCCGATACGGATTGGAATCCCGCGATCACGGGCGGCATCGACCACCGCACGTACGCGGTCTTCACGACCGATGTTGCCTGGGTTGATGCGCAGGCAATCGACGCCCAGTTCGGCTACGCGCAGAGCGATCCTGTAGTCGAAGTGGATGTCAGCCACCAACGGCACCTTGACCAGTTGCTTGATCTTGCCGAAGGCTTCGGCGGCGTCCATGTCCGGCACCGAAACCCGAACGATATCGACGCCGGCGGCTTCCAGACGATTGATCTGGGCCACGGTGGCGGCCACGTCATTGGTGTCGCTGTTGGTCATGCTCTGCACAGCGATGGGCGCATCGCCGCCAACAGGCACGTTACCGACCCAGATTTTCCGGGATTCGCGACGCTTGATTGGAGATTCGCCGTGCATGACTTATTGACCTAACTTCAGGCGAGCAGTCTCGCCACTGGTGAACGGAGCGACATCAACCACCTGCCCGTTGTAGCTGACCTGCGCGCCACGGGCAAAGCCCAGACGCACGGCAAAGGGCGGCTTGCCGCTGACGGAAACACTTTCGCCTTTACGCTTGAGACCACTCAACAACACTTTACCCGTGCCGTCGGTCACTTGAGTCCAGCAATCGGCGCTGAATTGCAGTTGAACCTGGCCCTGGCCCGCAACCGGAGCTGCTGGAGCAGCAGCTGCAACGGCCGGCGCAATCGGAGCCGTCGCAACCGCTGCCGGTACAGCGGCAACAACTGGCGCTGCCGGTGTCGCGACAACCGGAGCAGTATTGTGGGCCGGAGCCGCAGGTGTTGCTACCGGGGCTGCTGGAGCGGGTGTTGGCGCCGGCGCGCTTGCTTCGGCGTTGGCAGGCTCCTCCGCCTGCGGCAACGCCAGAGGCGTTTCACCTTCAGACTCACCTTGCGCAACCGCCTGGTCTTCCGGCTCGTCCAGCGGATGGATCTGGGTGGTGCCATCGGCGCCTTCGACTTCAACGTGTTCCGGAGCCAGGCTGACCAGGTCCTTGGTGCGCGATGAGGTTTGATCCTGCCACCAGACAAAACCACCACCAATCACCGCGATCAGCAACAGCAGGCTGACAATTCGCAAAATGGTGTGGGAAACCCGAACCGGCTCTTCGATACGCCCCAGGCTGTGGACGTTGCTGCCCTGGGAGTCGGTGCCGGTGGATTGGTCGAACTGCTGAACCAGAACAGCCTGGTCCATGCCCAGCAATTTGGCGTACGCGCGAATATAGCCACGAGCAAAGGTGTGGCCAGGCAGCTTGTCAAAAGCGCCGGCTTCCAGATTACTCAGGGAATTGACGGTGAGGTTGAGCTTGAGGGCCACTTCGGCCAGCGACCAGCCATTGCTTTCGCGGGCCTGGCGCAAAGTCTCACCGGGGTTAACGCGATTCGCTGCTACAACTTCGGGATGCGCCGCTTTCATCATTGCTCCGACAGGTATTGCTGATATTCCGGCGTACCGGGATAGAGTCGTTTTAATTGCAGGCCATAACTGGCGGCCTTGTCGCGATCTTCAAACACTTTTGCCAGCCGAACGCCGAGCAATAGACTACGTGCATTTTGCTCGGTGAGCAGGCTAAAACGATCGTAATAGTCACGCGCGGGCACATAATGCCTGTCTTCGAATGACAACTCAGCCATTTCCAGCAAGGCACGTGGCTGTTGGCGGTTCAAACGCAGGGCTTTTTCCAGTTGCTGGCGAGCCAGGTCACGCTGGCCCAGCTTTGAAGCGGTCATGCCGAGGTTCTCGAAAACCCGCGAACGCTCAGGATACAGAGTATCGGCGGCCGCCTGTTCAAAGCGCTCGTACGCCTCTTTGTAACGTTTTTCTTCGAACAGAAAACTGCCGTAGTTGTTCAGGATTCGCGCATCGGCGGGACGGGAAGACAGCGCCTTGCGAAAATGCTGATCGGCCAGTTCCGGCTCCATCTCGGCCTGGAACACCAGCCCCAAGGCCGCGTTGGCGTCAGCATCCGAGTCATCCAGTTCCAACGCCTTCTTCAGCGGGACCTTGGCGCGCTCGGTCATGCCCTGCTGCAAGTACCCCAGGCCCAGCTGCACGTAGGCGGCACGCGCTTCATCACGGCCCTTGCTGGTCTTCATCGGGTTGAAATCGCCCGACAGGACACAACCAGCACACAGGCTGGCCAACAGCACAAGCAGCGCGAAGCGCAGGGACATAGAGATCCTCTCTTAATTATTGTTCGCAGCGTTTTGCGGCATATCGTTGTCGGCGCTCAACTCACGCACGGCGATATAACGTTCGCTGCGACGGGTGCGATCCAGCACCTGCCCTACCAATTGGCCACACGCGGCATCGATGTCTTCACCGCGAGTGGTACGCACGGTGACGTTGAAGCCTGCATGGTGAAGCTGATCCTGGAAACGGCGAATCGCATTGTTGCTCGGACGCTCGTAACCGGAGTGCGGGAACGGGTTGAACGGAATCAGGTTGATCTTGCACGGAACATTCTTGAGCAACTCGATCATTTCGACCGCGTGTTCGACCTTGTCATTGATGTCCTTGAGCAAGGTGTACTCGATGGTCAGTACGCGCTTTTCGCCCAGGGACGACATGTAGCGCTGACACGATTCCAGCAGCATCTTAAGCGGATACTTCTTGTTGATCGGCACCAATTGGTTACGCAATGCGTCATTTGGTGCGTGCAGGGACAACGCCAGGGAAACATCGATGTGCTTGGACAGCTCATCGATCATCGGCACCACACCCGAAGTCGACAGGGTTACGCGGCGCTTGGAGATGCCATAGCCCAGGTCATCCATCATCAGATGCATGGCGGCCACGACGTTGTCGAAGTTCAGCAGCGGCTCACCCATGCCCATCATCACCACGTTGGTGATGGCACGGTCGACGGTTGCCGGGACGCTGCCAAAGGATTTGTTGGCAATCCACACCTGGCCGATGACTTCCGCGGCGGTGAGGTTGCTATTGAAACCTTGCTTGCCGGTGGAGCAGAAACTGCAGTCCAGGGCACAGCCTGCCTGGGACGAAACGCACAAGGTGCCGCGTTTGCCCTGGGGAATGTAAACGGTCTCGACGCAGCTGCCGGACGCCACGCGCACCACCCACTTACGGGTACCGTCGCTGGAGATGTCCTCGCTGACCACTTCCGGACCACGAATTTCAGCAACAGCCTTGAGCTTTTCGCGCAAGGCCTTGCTGACGTTCGTCATGGCGTCGAAATCATCGACGCCAAAGTGGTGAATCCATTTCATTACCTGACCGGCACGGAAACGCTTCTCCCCGATCGAGTCGAAGAATTTTTCCATTTCCTGTTGAGTCAGACCCAGCAGGTTGGTTTTTACAGTCGATGTAGTCATGGATTCACCTTCACTCTTAAGCCGATGCTTAGCGAGTGGTTACTTCAGTAGCTGCGAAGAAGTACGAGATTTCGCGAGCAGCAGCGGCTTCGGAGTCCGAACCGTGTACGGCGTTGGCGTCGATGGAATCAGCGAAGTCAGCGCGGATGGTGCCAGGAGCAGCTTCTTTAGGGTTGGTAGCGCCCATCAGCTCACGGTTCAGAGCGATAGCGTTTTCGCCTTCCAGAACCTGAACGACAACCGGACCGGAAATCATGAAAGCAACCAGGTCGTTGAAGAAACCACGAGCGCTGTGCTCAGCGTAGAAGCCTTCAGCTTCGGCTTTGGACAGTTGCTTCAGTTTCGAAGCTACAACGCGCAGGCCTGCTTTTTCGAAACGAGTGGTGATCTCGCCGATAACATTTTTAGCAACAGCGTCAGGCTTGATGATGGAGAAAGTACGTTGAACAGCCATGGTGTAACTCCAGAAACGGTAATTTGCGAAAAATTAAACCCGCGAATTATACGCGGGTTCTTTGGTATTGCCTAACTGCGTACGGTGCAGACTCAGTCTGCTTCTTCGATCCAGGCGGCCTGAATGGCTTCAAGCACCTTCTCGCCACCGCGTGTCGGATCATCACTGAACTCCGGCAATGCCAGCACCCACTGGTGCAGATCGACGAAGTTCACGTAACGCGGGTCCACATCCGGCTTTGACTCAGCCAGCTGGATCGCGATTTCCAGCACATCAACCCATTTCAGGCTCATGAAAGTTCCTTGAATCAGTGCGGCGCTTCGGCGGCATGGTTGAGCGAGTATTTCGGAATTTCGACGGTCAGGTCTTCAGTCCCGACTTTTGCCTGACAGGCCAGACGCGACTGGGCTTCCAGCCCCCAAGCCTTATCAAGATAGTCTTCCTCCAGCTCATCAGCCTCTTCCAGCGAGTCGAAACCCTCACGAATGATGCAGTGACAAGTGGTGCACGCGCAGACGCCGCCGCAAGCGCTTTCCATCTCGATATGGTGTTCATGGGCCAGCTCGAGAATGGATATGCCAGGCTCAGCCTCCACAACCATGCCTTCCGGACAGAACTTCTCGTGTGGCAGAAAAATGACCTGCGGCATCAATTATTCCTCGATTTCATTCAGATTGCGCCCCGCCAGAGCGGCTTTCACCGTCGAGTCCAGGCGGCGGGCAGCAAAGGCATCGGTCACTTGCGACAGACGCTTGGTCTGCTGCTCAATGGCGTAACCATCGGTGCCTTTCATCAATTCGGTCAGTTCCTGCATCTGCAATTCGATGACCATGCGCTCTTCGGCGTCGAGCAAGCGTTCGCCGTCGACATCCAGAGCACCCTGCACTGCTTCGATCAGGCGCTGGGCATCGACCTGCTGTTCACGCAATACGCGGGCAACCTTGTCGTCATTGGCGTGCTGGAACGAATCCTTGAGCATTTTGGCGATTTCGCCGTCGGTCAGGCCGTAGGACGGTTTGACCTGAATGCTGGCTTCGACACCCGAACCCAATTCGCGGGCCGAGACACTGAGCAGACCGTCGGCATCGACCTGGAAGGTCACGCGAATTTTCGCCGCACCAGCAACCATCGCTGGAATACCGCGCAATTCGAAGCGTGCCAGGGAGCGGCAGTCGCTGATCAACTCACGCTCGCCCTGCAATACGTGGATCGCCATGGCCGACTGGCCGTCTTTATAAGTGGTGAAGTCCTGGGCCCGGGCGACAGGGATGGTGGTGTTGCGCGGAATCACCTTCTCCATCAGGCCGCCCATGGTTTCCAGCCCCAGGGACAACGGAATCACGTCGAGCAACAACAGTTCGCCGCCGTCACGCTTATTGCCAGCCAGGGTATCGGCCTGGATCGCGGCACCGATGGCCACGACTTGGTCCGGGTCGATTTCGGTCAGCGGTTCGCGACCGAAGGCTTGCGCAACGGCTTCGCGAACGCGCGGTACGCGAGTCGAGCCGCCGACCATGACCACCGCATGAACGTCTTCCAGCTCAATGCCGGAATCACGCACCGCGCGACGACAGGCTTTCAGGCTGCGGGCAACCATCGGCTCGATCAGCGCATTGAACGCTTCACGGGTCAGCCCCGCCTTCCAGTCGCCATATGCGACTTCGACGGACGAGGCACTGGTCAGGGCTTCTTTGGCCGCACACGCGGTTTGCAGCAGATTGCGCTGCTCGCCCGGATCGAGGTCGGCCGACAGACCGGCACTCTCGATGATCCAGCCAGCAATGGCGTGATCGAAGTCATCGCCACCCAACGCGCTGTCGCCACCGGTAGCCAGCACTTCAAACACACCGCCGGTCAGACGCAGAATCGAAATATCGAAGGTGCCACCGCCCAGGTCATAAATGGCAACCAGGCCTTCAGCCTGTTGATCCAGACCGTAAGCCACCGCAGCAGCGGTCGGTTCATTGAGCAAGCGCAGCACGTTCAGGCCGGCCAGCTTGGCCGCATCCTTGGTGGCTTGACGCTGAGCATCATCGAAATAGGCCGGAACGGTGATCACTGCGCCGACCAGTTCGCCACCCAAGGTCGCTTCGGCGCGCTGACGCAGCACCTTGAGGATATCGGCGGAGACTTCGACCGGGCTTTTCGGACCTTGCACCGTGTCGATGAACGGCATGTGCGACTCGCCGTCGACAAAACGGTACGGCAGCTGATCGCCCAATTGCTTGACGTCGGACAAACCACGTCCCATCAAGCGCTTGACCGACAGCACAGTGTTCAGAGGATCGGTAGCGGCAGCCAGTTTGGCCGATTCGCCGACTTCGACGCGATCGGCGTGATAGCGCACGGCAGACGGCAGGATAACCCGCCCTTGCGCATCGGCCAGAGGCTCGGAAAGACCACTGCGCAATGCAGCGACCAGCGAATTGGTAGTGCCCAAGTCGATCCCCACAGCCAGACGACGCTGGTGCGGTTGAGGACTTTGGCCGGGTTCGGCGATCTGCAGTAGGGCCATCGTGATCAGGACTTATCTGTATATCAGGCGTGCGACCGGAGCGGCACTGGGTTAATCGTCGAGGCGCTCTTCTAACTGGCGCACTTCGTAGGTGAGCTTGTCGAGGAACTGCATGCGCCGCATCAGGCGTTCGGCCCGTTCGCGTTGCGCCGCATCATTCCAGCAAGCTGCGAAGCTTTGGTTCAGTTCATCCTGAGCTGCCTTGAGGCGGCGCTTGAACGTGGCGATACCCGCCATGTCGGCGCTGTCCTGCAGATCCTCGAGCTCTTCACGCAACTCCATCTGCTGCAGAAGAAACTCCGGATCATGCACCGTGACCTCCAGCGGCAACTCGCCACCACTCAATGCGAGCAAGTATCGCGCGCGCTTGGGGGGGCTTTTGAGCGTCTGGTAGGCCTCGTTGAGGCTCGCGGATTGCTCGAGCGCCAGCCGCTGCTCACGCTCGGAAGCGTCGGCAAAGCGGTCCGGATGAACGCCGCGCGCCAACTCACGGTAGCGCGTAGCCAGCTGATCGAGGTCCAGATTGAAACTCGGTTGCAGCTCAAATAAAGCGAAATGACAAGGAGTACCCACGAGCAGCCTCAGATGTTGAAGCTTTCGCCGCAGCCACACTCACCGCGTACGTTGGGGTTGTTGAACTTGAAGCCTTCGTTCAACCCTTCCTTGACGAAATCAAGCTCGGTGCCGTCCAGGTAGGCCAGGCTTTTCGGGTCGATGATCACTTTCTCGCCGTGACTTTCGAACACCTGATCGTCCGCGCCCACCTCGTCGACAAACTCCAGCACATAGGCAAGGCCGGAACAGCCCGTGGTGCGAACACCCAGACGAATCCCATCACCCTTGCCGCGCCCGTTGAGGGAGCGTCGCACGTGTTGAGCAGCCGCTTCTGTCATGCTGATAGCCATCGGTGACTCCTTACTCGTCGCCAAATCTTGAAAGTCAGATCAAGCCTTTCTTCTGCTTGTAGTCGCGAACGGCCGCCTTGATAGCGTCTTCAGCGAGTACAGAGCAGTGAATTTTCACTGGCGGCAGGGCCAGTTCTTCGGCCAGTTGAGTGTTCTTGATGGTCTCTGCTTCATCCAGAGTCTTGCCTTTCATCCACTCGGTCGCCAGGGAGCTGGAGGCGATTGCCGAACCGCAACCGTAAGTCTTGAACTTGGCGTCTTCGATGATGCCTTGTTCGTTGACCTTGATCTGCAGACGCATCACGTCACCGCACGCCGGAGCGCCGACCATGCCGGTGCCGACATCAGGATCTTCTGCATCCATCTTGCCGACGTTGCGCGGGTTCTCGTAGTGGTCGATGACCTTTTCGCTGTAAGCCATGATTCTTAATCCTCACTCATCAGGAGTCGCTCTTGAAGCCCTGCCAATCGTGGATTCGCAGGGCCCGGTTGCGGCGACTTGAATATCAGTGTGCCGCCCACTCGATTTTCGAAATGTCGACGCCGTCTTTGTACATGTCCCACAGCGGCGACAGAGTGCGCAGCTTGGTGACGGCCTCGCAGACTTTCTGCGCGGCGTAGTCGATTTCTTCTTCGGTGGTGAAACGGCCGAAGGTGAAGCGAATCGAGCTGTGTGCCAGTTCGTCGTTGCGGCCCAGGGCGCGCAGCACGTACGAAGGCTCAAGCGATGCCGAGGTGCAGGCCGAACCCGACGAAACCGCCAGATCCTTGAGCGCCATGATCAGCGACTCGCCTTCGACGTAGTTGAAGCTCAGGTTCAGGTTGTGCGGTACGCGGGCGGTCATGCTGCCGTTGACGTACAACTCTTCCAGGCCTTCAACCTGTTTGAAGAAACGGTCGCTCAGCGCTTTGATGCGTGCATTCTCGGCAGCCATGTCTTCCTTGGCCACACGGAACGCTTCGCCCATGCCGACGATCTGGTGAGTCGCCAGGGTGCCGGAACGCATGCCACGCTCATGACCGCCGCCGTGCATGGTCGCTTCGATGCGCACACGCGGCTTGCGGCTGACGTACAGCGCGCCGATGCCTTTAGGGCCATAGGTTTTGTGGGCAGAGAACGACATCAGGTCAACTTTCAGTTTCGACAGGTCGATCTCGACCTTGCCGGTGGACTGAGCGGCGTCGACGTGGAACAGAATACCCCGGGAGCGGGTCAGCTCACCGATGGCGGCGATGTCGTTGATGGTGCCGATTTCGTTGTTCACGTGCATGACCGATACCAGAATGGTGTCGTCACGCAGGGCAGCTTCGACCATTTCCGGAGTGACCAGGCCATCTTCACGAGGATCGAGGTAGGTCACTTCGAAACCTTCACGCTCCAGTTGGCGCATGGTGTCGAGGACAGCCTTGTGCTCAATCTTGGTGGTGATCAGGTGTTTGCCTTTGGTGGAGTAGAAATGCGCCGCCCCCTTGATTGCCAGGTTGTCGGACTCGGTGGCACCGGAGGTCCAGACGATTTCACGCGGGTCGGCGTTAACCAGATCAGCGACCTGACGACGAGCGTTCTCGACGGACTCTTCGGCTTTCCAGCCGAACACGTGGGAACGGGACGCCGGGTTACCGAAGTTTCCGTCGACCAGCAGGCATTCACTCATCTTTTGCGCGACACGCGGATCAACCGGGGTGGTCGCAGAGTAATCAAGGTAAATCGGCAATTTCATGGACTATCTCCTAAATCAGGCTGGCTGGCGTGCCGCTAGCTCTTTGGCTGTCATTCGACGGCGGACGCTTCAATCTTGTCCAGGCGTGGCGCCTTGCTGTTGCAACGACGCTGGTCCTGACGCTGGGCTACTTCTTGCACCTCACGGCGAGTTACAAGGTCAGCCAAGCTGATACCGCTCAGAAATTCGTGAATCTGCAGGCTAAGATCGCACCACAAATGGTGAGTCAGACAGGTGTCGCCGGAATGGCAATCGCCCTGGCCCTGGCACTTGGTTGCATCGACCGATTCGTTGACCGCATCGATTACCTGGGCGACCTGGATGCCCTGCATGTCGCGGGACAATTGGTAGCCACCGCCCGGACCGCGAACACTGGACACCAGATTGCTACGGCGCAATTTGGCGAAAAGCTGCTCGAGGTAGGACAGGGAGATGCCTTGGCGCTCGGAGATATCGGCCAGGGACACCGGCCCGTGCTGCGCGTGTAACGCCAGGTCAAGCATGGCGGTCACGGCGTATCGGCCTTTTGTAGTCAGTCGCATGGACAATTACCACGGAGTTCGGAATGGGGCGAGTATGCAATTCCCGAGTATTTAAGTCAACTATAAGACCTAGCGTATTACTCAGGTTTACCCGCAAAAGAGCGCGCGCATCATAGCAGGGTCTGCGGTGCAATGGCACACCAACCAGCGCGGTGCAAATGCCCGAATGCGACCCTGCCGTGAATCAGCTGGCCCTGCTTTCGTCCTTGCCCTTCACACAGGCAAAGTCTTCTTCACGCAGTTCAGGCAGATCCTTGGCACAGTAATTACTGCCCAGATCCTTCAGCGCTCCACACATACCCTCCAGACGCCCATCGACCGCCTGCAAGTGATCGAGCAACTGACCGATCGCCCGTGCCACCGGATCCGGCATGTCTTCGCCGACACCGTAGGCATCGAAGCCGATCTTCTCGGCCATGGCCTTGCGCTTGGCATCCTGCTCATCGTCGGACTTGACGATAATCCGCCCCGGAATCCCCACCACCGTCGCACCCGGCGGAACTGCCTTGGTGACCACGGCATTGGAACCCACCTTGGCCCCGGCACCGACAGTGAATGGGCCGAGCACCTTGGCGCCCGCGCCAACCACCACGCCGTCTTCCAGGGTCGGGTGACGCTTGCCCTTGTTCCAGCTGGTGCCACCAAGGGTCACGCCCTGATAAAGGGTGACATCGTTGCCGATCTCGGCAGTCTCACCAATAACGATGCCCATGCCATGATCGATAAAGAAGCGACGACCGACCTTGGCCCCCGGATGAATCTCGATCCCGGTTAACCAGCGACCGAAGTTCGACACCAGCCGCGCCAGCCATTTCAGCTCTGTGCGCCACAGGAGCGATGACAGGCGATGGATCCAGATGGCATGCATGCCCGGATAGCAGGTCAGGACCTCAAAAGCATTACGCGCCGCCGGGTCACGATGAAAAACACTTTGGATATCTTCACGCAAACGCTCGAACATCATTAATCCTTCCGCTTTAGAAGCTCGCCACGGGCCGCCTTCTGGGTTTCCGTGAGGATGCCACGCAATATATTCATTTCCGCTCGGCTGACCGAGCTGCGTCCGTACAACCGGCGCAGGCGCGCCATCAAGTGCCGTGGCTTTTCCGGATCGAGGAATTCGATGGCCACCAGGGTTTGCTCCAGGTGCTCATAGAATCGCTCCAGCTCATCCATGGTCGCCAGCTCACCACTCTTGGTGGACGCCACTTCCTCCTTCTCGACCTTGCTCGGCTGACCTTGGGCCGCCAGCCAGGACATGCGCACTTCATAGCTCAACACCTGCACCGCCGCCCCGAGGTTCAGCGAACTGAACTCGGGGTCTGATGGAATGTGCACGTGATAATGACATCGCTGCAGCTCTTCGTTGGTCAGGCCGGAATCTTCACGACCGAACACCAATGCGATCTCGGCACCCTGCCCCGCCTCCTCGACCACCCTTGCACCGCACTCACGGGGATCGAGCAACGGCCAGGGAATGCGACGATCACGAGCACTGGTACCCAGCACCAGATTGCAGCCGACCAAGGCATCTTCCAAGGTGGCGACGACTTGCGCGTTTTCAAGGATGTCCCCGGCGCCGGACGCACGCGCATCGGCCTCGTGGTGCGGGAACAACCGCGGCTCGACCAGCACCAGTCGCGACAGGCCCATGTTCTTCATGGCACGCGCAGCACCACCGATATTTCCGGGATGACTGGTATTGACCAGGACGACACGAATGTTTTGCAGCAAGGGAGGCGCTCTCGAACATTGAATGGGGGAGCCGAATCTTACAGCTCCTCCTACCGTTAAGCCATGAAAGCGAACGTCGACCTTCTCCTGTAGAAACTTTCTGATAGAATGCCCGGCTTTCTTTAACAACCTTAGGTGACACATCCATGCAGCCCATGCTGAATATCGCGCTGCGCGCCGCCCGCAGCGCCAGTGAATTGATCTTCCGCTCCATCGAGCGCCTGGATACCATCAAGGTCGACGAAAAAGACGCCAAGGATTATGTATCCGAGGTGGATCGCGCCGCCGAACAGAAAATCATCGACGCACTGCGCAAGGCCTACCCGAATCACTCGATCATGGGTGAAGAAACCGGCCTGCACGCCGGCACCGGCATCGAAGGCGAAGAATACCTGTGGATCATCGACCCACTGGACGGCACCACCAACTTCCTGCGCGGCATTCCTCACTTCGCTGTCAGCATCGCCTGCAAATACCGCGGCCGCCTGGAACACGCTGTTGTTCTGGACCCGGTTCGCCAGGAAGAATTCACCGCCAGCCGTGGTCGCGGCGCTCAACTGAACGGTCGTCGCCTGCGCGTCAGCGGCCGTACCAGCCTGGACGGCGCCCTGCTGGGTACCGGCTTCCCGTTCCGTGACGACCAGATGGACAACCTCGACAACTACTTGGGCATGTTCCGCGCCCTGGTTGGCCAGACCGCCGGCATCCGCCGCGCCGGCTCGGCAAGCCTCGACCTGGCCTACGTGGCTGCCGGCCGTTTCGACGCCTTCTGGGAGTCAGGCCTGTCCGAGTGGGATATGGCTGCAGGCGCCCTGTTGATCCAGGAAGCCGGCGGCTTGGTGAGCGACTTCACCGGCGGTCACGACTTCCTGGAGAAAGGTCACGTCGTTGCCGGCAACACCAAGTGCTTCAAGGCAGTACTGACAGCGATCCAGCCACACCTGCCAGCTTCGCTGAAGCGCTAAGCACCCAAGCCCAAAAAGCCGCAACACTTAAAGCAAACGCCCCGACTGGTTCGGGGCGTTTTCTTTTGTGCGACTAATACGACCAAGTTAAGCCGTAACGCAATCCGTAGCAGCTGGCGAAGCCTGCGCTCGGACGCAGCAGTCGCATAATCAGAGATTACGGCACGCCAGACAGACCGCATTAGCCGGATTCACGACTGCTTCGCAGCCGGACGCAGCCTCGCTGGAGCTCGACAGCTGCTACAGCCAGACGCAGCCTTCGGCAGCAGCTACAGAAAGAGCGCCGCAGTTTTTTATATATGCAGCCATAACGAAAAATGCCCCGCATCTTTCGATACGAGGCATTTTCTTGAAAAGCCAACCTGAGCAGGCCAGCCTTTCGGCATCGGAAGCTGGACTTAAGCCAGTTTTTCCTTAATGCGAGCTGCTTTACCGGACAGGTCACGCAGGTAGTACAGCTTGGCCTTACGTACATCACCGCGACGCTTGACAGCCATGCTGTCGATTTGCGGGCTGTAGGTCTGGAAAGTACGCTCTACGCCAACACCGTTGGAGATTTTACGAACGGTGAAAGCACTGTTTACGCCGCGGTTACGCTTGGCGATAACTACGCCTTCGAACGCTTGCAGACGCGAACGATCGCCTTCCTTCACTTTCACCTGAACGACAATGGTGTCGCCCGGGGCAAAGGTAGGGATCTCTTTAGTCATCTGCTCTGCTTCGAGTGCAAGGATGATTTTGTTAGTCATGCTGTGCTCCTAAGGTAAATCGTCGGATCTACCATCGATACGTTGTTAACTATCGTCCCGCTCGCGGATGTATTCCTCGAGCAGCTTCTTCTCTTCTCCAGAAAGCGAGCGGCTTTCCAGAAGATCGGCGCGTCGTTCATAGGTCCGACCAAGGGACTGCTGTAAACGCCAACGCCGGATGTGCGCGTGATTGCCACTTAGCAATACGTCGGGAACACGCTGATCCGCATACACCTCCGGTCGGGTGTAGTGCGGGCAATCCAGCAAACCATCCGTAAAGGAATCTTCCTCAGCGGAGTCCGCATGCCCTAAAGCTCCAGGCAGCAGTCGTGTAACCGCATCGATCAGGACCATCGCCGGCAGCTCGCCGCCAGACAGTACATAGTCGCCAATCGACCACTCTTCATCGACATGAGCATCAATAAAACGCTCGTCAATGCCTTCATAGCGGCCGGCAATCAGGATCAATGCATCCAGATTCGCCAACTCGCGCACCGCCGACTGTGTCAGTTGACGGCCTTGGGGGGACAGGTAAATTACCTTCGCCGCCTCCCCGGCTGCTGCCTTGGCCTGAACCAGAGCATCTTCCAGGGGCTTGATCTTCATCACCATGCCCGGACCACCGCCAAATGGGCGATCATCCACAGTGTGATGTCGATCCGTCGTGTAGTCTCGCGGATTCCAACAGGTAAGCTGCAACAACCCCTGTTTCACCGCCCGACTGGTGATGCCGTACTCGCTGATGGCGGAGAACATCTCGGGAAACAAACTGATCACTTCTACGCGCAGGTTAGCCACGTTTAGAAGTCCGCATCCCATTCCACCTTCATCTCGCCCGCTGCCAGATCGACGGCCAACACGCATTGCTCGGTATACGGCAACAGGCGTTCGCGATCATCCAGGCTGCCAGCGCAAGGCTTGACCACCATTACATCATTGGCGCCGGTTTCCAGAAGATGATCGATTTTCCCGAACAATTGCCCGTGAGTATCGATGACCTTCAGACCTTCCAGCTGGTACCAGTAGTACTCGCCATCGGTCAATTCAGGGAACAGGTTGCGCGGCACGCAGATCTCATAACCAGCCAGAAGACGAGCTTCTTCACGATCATCAAGACCCTTGAGCTTTGCGACCAGGAACTTGTCGTTCCCGCGTCCGCTGACCAGCTCGACCTGTTTTACGTTGCCTTCGCGCCTGAGCGTCCAGGTTTTGTAGTCCAACAGGTTTTTAATCGGATCAGTAAAGGAATACACCTTCACTTCGCCGCGAACGCCGTGAACAGAGTAAATCTTGCCGATAACGATCAAATCATCAGCAACAGCTGGCGTCGCGTTCATATTGCTCAGGCCGCAGCCTTAGCAGATTCCTTCAACAACTGAGCAACGCGCTCAGAAGGCTGTGCACCAACGCTCAGCCAGTAGGCTACGCGCTCTTGGTTCACGGACAGACGAACTTCTTGACCACGAGCAACAGGGTTGAAGAAACCAACCTGTTCCTTGTGCGAACCGTCACGCGGGTTGCGGCTGTCGGTTACGGTCAAGTGGTAAAACGGGCGCTTTTTGGAGCCGCCAAGGGCAAGACGGATTGTTAGCATGTGAACATCGTTCCTGTAGTCGGTGCTGCAAATCTAAATGCACAGCGGGCATAGGTGCCCGAAAGGCCGCATATTCTAAGGAATATCCGGACTTTTGCAAATGTCTTTTTCCGGCGCCTATCGGCGTGCCATCCAGATTTGCTATAGAGCCATCGCTGAAGATGGCCAGTCAGCTCCCGCCAAGTGCGGGTTTGCTGGAGATCCCACGTCCGTGTGGGTCGGCGCAGGAGCAAGCTCCTGCGCGAATTCTTTACATCTTGGGCATGCCGCCGCCGGGCAACATACCGCCCATGCCGCGCATCATTTTGGCCATTCCGCCTTTCGCGGAGAATTTCTTCATCATCTTCTGCATCTGCTTGTGCTGCTTGATCAAGCGACCGATGTCCTGCACCTGGGTGCCGGAACCCATGGCGATCCGGCGCTTGCGCGAACCACTGATCAGCTCAGGGTCGCGGCGCTCGGCCGGGGTCATGGAATTGATGATGGCTTCCATCTGCTTGAATTGCTTCTCTGCCGCACCCTGGGCATTGCCCATCTGCGCCAGGTTCACACCACCGATATTCGGCAGTTTGTCCATGAGGCCGCCGAGACCGCCCATGTTCTTCATCTGTTGCAGCTGATCGCGGAAGTCTTCGAGGTCGAAGCCCTTGCCCTTCTTCAGCTTCTTGGCCAGCTTGTCGGCCTTGTCCTTGTCGAGGGTCGCTTCGGCCTGTTCGATCAGGCTGAGCACGTCGCCCATGCCGAGGATGCGCGATGCGATACGCTCAGGGTGGAACGGCTCGAGCGCTTCGCTCTTCTCGCCCATACCGATGAACTTGATCGGCTTGCCGGTAATGGCACGTACCGACAGTGCGGCACCGCCACGGGCATCACCGTCGACCTTGGTCAGGATCACACCGGTCAGCGGCAATGCATCACCGAAGGCCTTGGCCGTGTTGGCGGCGTCCTGGCCGGTCATGGCATCGACCACGAACAGGGTTTCGACCGGATTGATCGCGGCGTGCAGCGCCTTGATCTCGCCCATCATCTCTTCGTCGATGTGCAAACGACCGGCGGTGTCGACGATGACCACGTCGATGAATTTCAGCTTGGCTTCTTTAATAGCCGCTTGCGCAATGTCAACCGGCTTCTGGCTCAGGTCGGACGGGAAGAACGTCACGCCGATATCGTTGGCCAGGGTTTCCAGCTGCTTGATCGCCGCAGGACGGTAAACGTCCGCGGACACGACCATGACCGACTTCTTCTTGCGCTCTTTAAGGAAGCGCGCCAGTTTGCCGGCGGTGGTGGTTTTACCCGCACCCTGCAAACCGGCCATCAGAACCACGGCCGGTGGAACGGCGCTCAGGTTCAAATCTTCGTTGGCTGCGCCCATCAAGCTTTCGAGTTCGGCCTGGACGATCTTCACGAAGGCCTGGCCCGGCGTCAGGCTGCGCGACACCTCGGTGCCGACAGCGCGCTCCTTCACCGAATTGACGAAGTCTTTGACCACCGGCAAGGCGACGTCGGCTTCGAGCAACGCCATGCGCACTTCGCGCAGGGTGTCTTTGATGTTGTCTTCGGTCAGCTTGGCCTTGCCGGTGACATGGCGCAGCGTCTGCGAGAGACGGTCGGTTAAGTTTTCAAACATTGCGCGATCCTTTCAGGCCCTGTGTAGACCGGGATAATGGCGGCCCAGACCGGAATCAACATGTGCTCGGCGAGCCTGCGGCGTGGGCAGGTCGCGGATTATAGCGAAGACTGCGTCTGGCGGACACCTCGCCGTCAGCTTGTATGGTCTTTCGTGCCGTATGGGTTCTATGCCAAACTCAACGCCTTTCGGGCCTGCCTAACAGGATTTATGCTCCCCTTGTCACCCAGCTTGCTTACCACCCTCGCCGCCGCCTGCTTATATGCCGCTGCGACCTTCTATCAAGGCACTCGCCTGGCCACCGGTGCCAAGGCGAACAAACGCCTGCTGGTCACGCTCGGCGTACTGGCCGTGCTGGCCCACAGCGCCAGCCTGATCAGCTATCTGCTGACTCCGGTCGGCCTGGCCCTGGACTTTTTCAGCGCCGCCAGCCTGATTGCCGCAGCGGTCATCGCCCTGACCCTGCTGGCCTGCTCACGGATTCCAGTGGAAAACCTGCTTGTATTGCTGTTCCCGCTGGGCGCCGCAACAGTGTTGCTGGCACAGTTCGCCCCCGCCGGCACGGTGCAGGTCATCGACGAAGAGCCAGGCATTCTCGCCCACATTCTCTTGTCGATCCTCGCTTACGGCATGTTCACCATCGCGGTGTTCCAGGCCTTGCTGCTGCTGGTTCAGGACCATCAGCTCAAGCACAAGCATCCGTCCGGGCTGATCAAGAACTTCCCGCCGCTGCAAACCATGGAAAGCCTGCTGTTCGGTTTCCTCTGGGCCGGCTGGAGCCTGCTGTCGTTGTCGCTGATTTCCGGCTGGCTGTTCGTCGAGAACCTGTTCGCCCAGCACCTGGTGCATAAAACCCTGCTGGCGTGCCTGGCCTGGATCGTGTTCAGCGTGCTGCTCTGGGGGCGCAACCGTCTCGGCTGGCGCGGACACAAAGCCATCCGCTGGACCCTTGCCGGTTTCTGCCTGCTGATGCTGGCGTATTTCGGCAGCAAACTGGTCCGCGAATACATTCTGCACATCTGACGGGCGGCATTAATGGACGACTTGCCCATAGGACCGATGCTCGCGGTGCTGGCCCTGCTGATTTTATGGTCGGGGCTGTTTACCGCCATCGAAGTTGCGCAACAGCAATTACTGGCCCAGCGCACGGCCTCGCGTTCCAGCGACAAACCCGTGGCCAAGCTGAGCTTCCCGCTCAACAGCCTGATCCTCTGCAACACCTTGTGCCGCGCGCTGGTGGTGGTCATCAGCACCTTGCTGGCGATTTTCACCTGGGCGCAAAACGGCCCCTGGATTGCCTGCCTCGGTGCCGGCGCAATGTTGCTGGTGTTCGCCGACTACCTGCCACGCGCCCTCGCCGCACGCTATCCGGATGCCGTCCTGGCCTTGGGCAACACACTGCTCGGCATACCGCTGAAAATCGTCTATCCCGCCGCATGGCTACTCAATGGCATCAGCCAACTGCTGATGCGGCCATTCGCCCGCAAAATCAACGTGGTGCAGCAAAGCGAAGACGAGACACCGGCAGATCGGCACGACGATCACGAACACGCGGCCTATCGCCCACTGTCAGGTATCCACGCACTGGATAACATCACGGTCAACGATATTCTGGTGCCACGCAGCGACGTCGACGGGATCAACCTGGACGACCCCCTCGAAGAAATCATCGAGCAACTGCGCCACAACAGGCGCACCCGCCTGCCGGTATTCCACAGCGACATCAACCAGGTCGAAGCGGTGCTCAACACCCGGCAGATCCGTCATTTGTTGCCGGATTCAAGCCTGACTGTGGAAGCGCTGCTGGCGGCCAGTCACGAACCGTACTTCGTGCCGGAAAGCACACCGTTGCAACTGCAATTGCTGAATTTCCACAAGCAGCAGCGGCGCTTGGGCATGGTGGTCGACGAGTACGGGGAAGTACTGGGTATCGTGACCCTGGAAGATATTCTCGAAGAAATCGTCGGAGAGTTCGAAAGCCAGCACAGCCTGGATAACCCGCACATTCACCCGCAGGCCGATGGCCGACTGGTGATTGATGGCGCAGCGTCCATCCGCGAGCTGAACAAGAGCCTCGGCTGGCATTTGCCCAGCGATGGTCCGAAAACCCTAAACGGCTTGGTGACCGAGGCGTTGGAGACGATTCCGGACAGTGCGGTGTGCCTGAAGATCGGACGATACCGGCTGGAGATTGTGGAGACTGAAGAAAATCGCGTCACGCGCGTGCTGATCTGGCATACCAGCTCAGCGCCTGCGCTTATCCGTTAACGGGTTAAAACAACCGCCCCTCTTGTTCGATAGTTAGCCACCTTCCTATAATCGAGCCGGCTTACCCAAGCCTCCCACCGAACCACATGCTTACCCCGCATGCAGCAGGTTCCGGCCAGATCTTCGACACCATCCGTACCACTGCGGCGACTGTTCCTACCTTGAACAGCGACCGATCCTCAACCCACATCCCTGGGTATTCGACCATAATAATTCGCTCCACTGGGGCACATGACTGTCAGGGATAACGACATGACGACCAGCACAACGTTCAGCGACACCGCGCCTGCCCAACCGACAAACTCCGCCACCCGCGTGGCTACCGCGAGTTTCATCGGCACGGCCATCGAGTTCTACGACTTCTACGTCTATGCCACCGCCGCAGCATTAGTGATCGGCCCGGTGTTCTTTCCGCAAACCTCCGGCACCGCACAGATGCTGTCGGCATTCCTCACCTTCGGTATCGCTTTCCTTGCGCGGCCGTTGGGTTCGGCGCTGTTCGGCCATTTCGGTGACCGTATCGGGCGAAAATCGACACTGGTTGCGTCCTTGCTGCTGATGGGCGTGTGCACCACGCTGATCGGCGTACTGCCGGGTTACGACAGTATTGGCGCCTGGGCGCCGATCCTGCTTTGCGTGCTGCGCTTCGGCCAGGGCCTGGGGCTTGGCGGTGAATGGGGCGGCGCCGCATTGCTGGCCACGGAGAACGCGCCCAAAGGCAAGCGCGCCTGGTTCGGCATGTTTCCACAACTCGGCCCATCGATCGGGTTTCTGGCGGCCAACGGCCTGTTCCTGACCCTGGCCATGAGCCTGAACGACGAGCAGTTCCGTTCTTGGGGCTGGCGGATTCCGTTCCTGCTCAGTGCCGCGCTGGTGATGGTCGGCTTGTACGTACGCCTCAAGCTCCACGAAACCCCGGTGTTCGCCAACGCCGTGGCTCGCCAGGAGCGGGTGAAGATTCCGCTGGTCGAGCTGTTCAGCCAATACTGGGCACCGATGCTGCTGGGCGCCGGGTCGATGGTGGTGTGCTATGCACTGTTTTACATCTCGACAGTGTTTTCGCTGAGTTACGGTGTGTCGACGCTTGGCTACACCCGGGAAACCTTTCTCGCCCTGCTGTGTTTCGCGGTGCTGTTCATGGCGGCCGCAACACCGCTGTCGGCCTGGGCCAGCGACCGTTTCGGGCGTAAGCCGGTGCTGATCATCGGCGGCGTGCTGGCGATTCTGTCCGGATTCTTGATGGAACCGCTGCTGACCCATGGCTCGACCTGGGGCGTGGCGTTGTTCCTGTGCATAGAACTGTTTCTGATGGGCGTGACGTTTGCGCCGATGGGCGCGCTGCTGCCGGAGCTGTTTCCGACCCACGTGCGCTATACCGGCGCATCGGCGGCTTACAACCTGGGCGGTATTGTCGGCGCCTCGGCGGCACCGTTCTTTGCGCAGAAACTGGTGGCGATGGGTGGCTTGAGTTATGTCGGCGGGTATGTGTCGGGGGCGGCAGTACTAAGCTTAATCGCAGTGCTGTGCCTGAAGGAGACACGCAATAACGATTTGAATCGGGTTGCCTGAAGCCAAAAGCTTCGCGGGCAAGCCTCGCTCCTACGGGTCATTTGTCGAACGCACTTGCGTCTTGACGTGATCCCTGTAGGAGCGAGGCTTGCCCGCGAATGCCGCGCCTCGGTTTACAGCTCGACTACAACAGCCTGAGCAGCACGGGTCGCTTTTGCACGAGCAGCTTCGATAGACTCGTCGCGAGCCAACGCAACCCCCATCCGCCGCTGGCCATTGACTTCAGGCTTGCCGAACAGACGCAACGCAGTATCCGGCTCGCTCAACGCTGCACCCAGGTTGGCAAAAGCGGTCTGAGTCGACTGCCCTTCCACCAGAATCACCGCCGACGCCGATGGGCCGAACTGACGGATCAGTGGAATCGGCAGGCCCAGGATCGCCCGTGCGTGCAGTGCGAACTGCGACAGGTCCTGGGAAATCAGGGTCACCAGACCGGTGTCATGCGGGCGCGGCGAGACTTCGCTGAACCACACCTGATCACCCTTGATGAACAACTCGACGCCAAACAGGCCACGACCGCCCAAGGCTTCGGTGACCGCTTTGGCGACGCGCTCGGATTCGGCCAAAGCAACCGGGCTCATGGCTTGTGGCTGCCAGGATTCCTGGTAGTCGCCCTTCTCCTGACGGTGACCGACAGGCGCACAGAACGTAGTGCCGCCGACGTGACGCACAGTCAGCAGAGTGATTTCGTAGTCGAAGTCGATGAAGCCTTCGATGATCACGCGGCCTTTACCGGCGCGGCCGCCTTCTTGAGCGTAATCCCAGGCTTTCTGCACGTCATCGACGCTGCGCAGCAGGCTCTGGCCCTTGCCCGAGGAACTCATGACCGGTTTGACCACACACGGGAAGCCCAGGTCTTCGACTGCCTTACGGTAGTCCTCGAAGGTGTCGGCGAAGTGGTACGGCGATGTCGGCAGGTCCAGCTCTTCAGCGGCCAGGCGACGGATGCCTTCGCGGTTCATGGTCAACTGTGCGGCGCGGGCAGTCGGGATCACGGTGAAGCCTTCGGACTCCAGCTCCACCAGGGTCGCGGTGGCGATGGCTTCGATTTCCGGCACGATGAAGTGCGGTTTCTCGGCTTCGATCACCGCACGCAGGGCGGCACCGTCGAGCATATTGATCACATGGCTGCGATGGGCGACTTGCATGGCCGGCGCATTGGCGTAGCGATCCACGGCAATCACTTCAACGCCCAGGCGTTGCAGCTCGATCACCACTTCCTTGCCCAACTCACCACAGCCACACATCAATACGCGGGTCGCGGTTGGCGACAATGGAGTTCCGATACGGGTCATCTCAGGTCCTCAAAGGAGCGGATCATCGAGGGAAGCGCGCTTCCCATGGGGAGAAAGCGCGGCATTTTACATGAACCTGAGGGTTTGGCTTCAGCTGACGACAGCCTGTTTGCGCAGGCGCCAGGCCATGGCCAACCAGACCACGGTGACGCCCGCGAACTTCGAACCCAGCGCAGTGAAGATCACGCCCGGTGTGAGCGCATCGATCATGCCGAAGAAGATGAAGGTGTCCAGCGGGATGCTCAGGGCCGAACTTATCCACAGGCGATCGTGCAACGGGCGCTTGGTGAGGCTGAACACCAGCCAGTCGATGCACTCGGACACGGCGAACGCCGCGGCACTGGCGAGAGCAATTGAGGGATCGGAGGTAACGTAAGACAGCCCCAGCGCCACCAGCATCGCCGCGATCGCGCCATGGCCGAAGCGGGTTTGCACCATGTCGCGCAGCACGAACACCAGGCCACCCCAGGCCGACCAGATGATGTCCAGGTGCGGGGCGGTGGAAAAGGCGTAATTGATCAGCACGACGCTGCTGATGTAGGCGATCAGGAAGAGCATGGACGGGAGATACCTGTCAATTTTGTGCACAGGGTACTTCATCTTCAGCGCACAGATAACCTGTGGCGAGGGGGCTTGCCCCCGTTCGGCTGCGCAGCAGTCGTGAAATCAGCAAACGCCGTACGCCTGAAAGAATGAAGTCGCAGGTTTAGCGCCGCTTCGCAACGCAACGGGGGCAAGCCCCTTCGCCACAAAAGCCGCGCTACCACAAAAAATCAGGAATCGGATTTGGAAGGCAACATCCAGATCAGCCCACTCGATTTCGCCCGCTCATGACACAACCCCAGCACCTTGCGCCGCTCCTCGTTGTCCATCCGGCTCCAGCGGGTGATCTCTTCCACCGTGCGTTGACACCCGGTGCAAATGTCATCTTCATCCAGCGCACAAATGTTCACGCACGGCGACGGGACCGGTCGCTCACGTTCAGGTGTGCTCATTGTTCCTGCTCGACCAGATCGCGGGCATAACGCTGCGAGTTGTGCACATAGTGCGCGGCGCTGGCTTCGAGCATCTTCTTCTGCGGCTCGGTCAGTTCGCGTACCACCTTGCCCGGCGAGCCCATGACCAGCGAGCCGTCCGGAATTTCCTTGCCTTCACCGATCAGCGAGTTGGCGCCGATGATGCAGTTCTTGCCGATTTTCGCGCCGTTGAGGATCACTGCGTTGATGCCGATCAGACTGTAATCGCCCACCGTGCAGCCGTGGAGCATGGCATTGTGACCGATGGTCACGCCGGTACCGATGGTCAGCGGATAGCCCATGTCGGTGTGCATCACGGTGCCGTCCTGCACGTTGCTGTTCTTGCCGATCAGGATCAATTCGTTGTCGCCACGCAACACGGCGTTGAACCAGACGTTGGCGCCCTCTTCCAGTTTGACCTTGCCCACCAGCACGGCATTGGGTGCGACCCAGCTCTGCGGGTGGGTCTCGACGCGGGCGTCGCCCAGGCGGTATTTCATCTTGTTGTCCTCACGACCAGGCTGGCTCACTAGCGAAAAGCAGGATTCACGCCATACGAGCGATGGCTTCAGGTGTTGATAAAACTCTTGGGCGGTTGATGCAGGCTGATTTTCGCGTCATAGAGCAGGTTGATCAACTCGACGATCATGATCGCCGTCAACCCCCAGATCTTGTACTCGCCATAACGATAGCTCGGCACATACCAACTGTGGCCCTGATAGTCGATGCGGTGGGTGTGCTCGCGCGGGTCCTTGCGGAAGAATTCCAGAGGCACGCTGAACACTGCGGCGATCTCGGCATCGTTGGCCAGGTATTCGACGAAATCCGGAATCACGCCGACATAGGGCGTGACCTTGATGCCGTGCAGGGAGATCAGCGGGCTCAGTGGGCCGATCACTTCGACCAGCCCCGGCGGCAGGCCGATTTCTTCTTCGGCCTCGCGCAGAGCGGTAAAGATCAGATCAGGGTCTTCAGGGTCGCGTCGACCGCCGGGAAAAGCGACTTCACCGCCATGGGTCGAGAGCCCGCTGGCGCGAAGGGTCAGGACCAGTTCAGGTTCGTCACTGCGCGTGATGGGCACCAATACCGCGGCTTCGGGGAAACGTCGATCGGTTTCCAGCGTACGCGGTGTGTGATTGCTTACCCGGTGCAGTAGCTCGTCCAGCATGAGTCTTCTCGATCTGTGCCTTACCCTGCATCATGCACCAATCGCACCGGCCGCCCAACCCCCGAAAAGCCTCATGTCGCGAAACGACAACTTGCCGACCGACACCGCTGCACGCCAAGATAGGCGCAGCATTCAGGAACCCAAGCATGAAATATTGCAGTCAATGCGGCAACCCGGTAACCCAGCGCATTCCCGAAGGCGATTCGCGCCTGCGTTTTGTCTGCGACAGCTGTCATACCATTCATTACCAGAACCCCAATATCGTCGCCGGTTGCGTGCCGACCTGGGGTTCGAAGGTATTGCTGTGCCGTCGCGCCATCGAGCCACGGCTCGGTTATTGGACCCTGCCCGCCGGTTTCATGGAAAACGGTGAGACCATCGAACAGGCCGCCATTCGCGAGACCGCCGAAGAAGCTTGCGCCCGGGTACGCAACCTGAGCATCTATACGCTGATCGATGTGCCGCACATCAGTCAGGTGCATGTGTTCTTTCGCGCCGAGCTTGTGGATCTGGATTTTCGCGCAGGCCCCGAGAGCCTGGAAGTGCAGCTGTTCGAAGAGGCCGACATTCCTTGGGGCGAACTGGCTTTCCGCACGGTCGGCCGTACATTAGAATGCTTCTTCGCTGACCGGCGGACCGAGGTCTACCCCGTGCGGTCCGAATCGATCCCGCCACTCGCTCAGCCTGCCATCATCTAAGCACTTGTTAGTAAAAAACCATCTATAAATAAAATAGTCGCGACACCTCTTAGGGATATCGTTTCAATGCGCTGGTTGCTTGCCCTGTTTTGCTTATCGTTCGTCGCAGTCTCCCAGGCTTCCGTCGCGGCCGCCCCGGACGGCAAAGTCATCGAAAAAGTTCTGGTCCTCAAATCTGCCCATCAGTTGCAGTTGATCAACGACGGCAAGCCGTTCAAGACCTATCGCATTTCCCTGGGCAAACGCCCCATCGGCCCAAAACTGATGGAAGGTGATAAACGCACCCCCGAAGGCCTTTACTGGCTGGACTGGCGCAAGACCAGCGAACGTTTCAACCTGGCGATGCACATCTCCTACCCCAACATCAGCGACTCCGCCCGCGCCCGGCGCGAAGGCGTCGAGCCTGGCGGCATGATCATGATCCACGGTACTCCAGACACCGAAGAGAACCCGGAAAACCTGTTCCACACGCTGGACTGGACCGATGGCTGCATCGCCATGCGCAACATGGACATGCGTGAAGTCTGGGGTCTGGTACCGGACGGCACGATGATCGAAATCCGCCCGTAACTTCCCCCCCCATAATGATCATTCCCACGCAGAGCGTGGGAATGATCAAGTGTGTTCTGGCTGCTACCTTCAGTCGGCTTCGAAAAAATATATCAGAAGATCACGGATCAGGTCAGAGGTTAAATCCCGAGCAATAAAAAACCCGCTGAAGAATCAGCGGGTTTCTCATTGCAGCGGCCAGAGAATCAAAAATCCTCTAACCGCCATACCTCGTAAGCCGGCGTCTCATAGGGATGACTCTCTTTCAGAGCCACCACCACCGCCCGGATCAACTCATCGCTGACCACAAGCTCAACCTTCCATTCCTCAACCTGCTCGACCTGCCCAGCTTCACCAATGAACGGCTGACTGCCCTCCAGCGGACGAAACTGACCCAAGCCAAACACCTGCCACGCACAGTGGTCATAAGCCCCGATCCGCCCGCCACCGGCGGCGAATACAGCGCTTTTGACCACTTCAACATGACTGGCCGGAACAAAAAAGCAGAGCTTGTACACGGCAATCAGCTCCCCGCTCTTAGTTCACCCAGACGCGAGCGTTACGGAACATACGCATCCAAGGTGCGTCTTCGTTCCAGTCTTCCGAACGCCACGAGTTCTGCACCGCGCGGAACACACGCTCCGGGTGCGGCATCATGATGGTCACGCGACCGTCGCGGCTGGTCAAACCGGTGATACCGCGCGGCGAGCCGTTCGGGTTGGCCGGGTATTTCTCGGTGACCTTGCCGTGGTTGTCGACGAAACGCATCGCCACACAACCCGACAGATCGGCTTGCAGCAACGCTTCTTCGCTGGCGAATTCGGCATGGCCTTCACCGTGGGCGATGGCGATCGGCATGCGCGAACCGGCCATGCCCTGCAGGAAGATCGAGTTCGACTCCTGGATCTGAACCATGGCCACGCGAGCTTCGAACTGCTCGGAACGGTTACGCACGAAGTGCGGCCAGAACTCGCTGCCCGGGATCAGCTCGTGCAGGTTGGACATCATCTGGCAACCGTTGCACACGCCGAGGGTGAAGCTGTCGGTACGTTCGAAGAAGCCCTGGAAGGCATCGCGAGCGCGACTGTTGAACAGCGCGGACTTGGCCCAGCCTTCGCCGGCCCCCAGTACGTCGCCGTAGGAGAAACCGCCGCAAGCGACCATGCCCTTGAAGTCGTTCAGGTCGACACGGCCAGCCAGGATGTCGCTCATGTGCACGTCGATCGCGTTGAAACCGGCACGGTCGAACGCGGCCGCCATTTCCACCTGACCGTTGACGCCCTGCTCACGCAGCACGGCAACCTGTGGGCGAATGCCTTTCTTGATGTAAGGCGCGGCGACGTCCTGGTTGACGTCATAGCTGAGCTTGACGCTCAGGCCCGGGTTGTCTTCTTCCAGCAGCACGTCGAACTCTTGTTCGGCGCAGTCGGCGTTATCACGCAGACGCTGGATCTGGTAGCTGGTTTCAGCCCACTGACGTTGCAGCAGACGACGCTGACCTTCGAATACGGTATCGCCGTTAAACGTGATGCTGATCTCGCCGTTGTTCATCGGCTGACCGATCACCGATACGCAGTCGCCCAGGCCAGCAGCGCTGAACTGCGCGAGGATATCCGCGGTGGCGTCCTGGCGAACCTGGATCACAGCGCCCAGTTCTTCGTTGAACAGGATCGCGGCGATATCGGCGGAAGTCTCTGCCAGACCGTCGAGGTTCAGGCTCAGGCCGCAGTGGCCGGCAAACGCCATTTCCACCACGCTGGTCAACAGACCACCGTCGGAACGGTCGTGGTAAGCCAGCAGGTGACCGTCGGCGTTGAGGCCCTGGATCACTGCGAAGAAGGCTTTCAGGTCTTCGGCGTCATCGACGTCCGGTGCCTGTTTGCCGAGCTTGCCGTGAACCTGAGCGAGGATCGAGGCACCCATGCGGTTCTGGCCGCGACCGAGGTCGATCAGGATCAGGTCGGTGGTGCCCTTGTCCATGCGCAGTTGCGGGGTCAGGGTCTGACGGATGTCAGCCACTGGCGCGAAACCGGTCACGATCAGCGACATCGGCGAAGTGACCGCCTTATCGACACCTTCGTCGTTCCAGCGAGTGGCCATGGACATGGAGTCCTTGCCCACCGGAATGGTGATGCCCAGCTCAGGGCACAGTTCCATGCCGACCGCTTTCACGGTGTCATACAGACGTGCGTCTTCACCTGGGTGACCGGCAGCGGACATCCAGTTCGCCGACAGTTTGATGTCGGAGATCTTGGCGATGCGCGAGGCGGCGATGTTGGTCAGGGTTTCGCCGATGGCCATGCGGCCCGACGCCGGAGCGTCCAGCAGAGCCAGCGGAGTGCGCTCGCCCATGGCCATGGCTTCACCGGTATAAACGTCGAAGCTGGTGGCGGTAACGGCAACGTCGGCCACCGGAACCTGCCACGGGCCGACCATCTGGTCACGGGCCACGAGGCCGGTGATGGTGCGGTCGCCGATGGTGATCAGGAAGCTTTTGCTGGCCACGGCCGGGTGATGCAGGACGCGCTCGACGCAGTTGGCGATGTCGAGGGTCGACGGATCGAAATCGTCGCCCAGCTCGTTTTCACGAACCACCGAACGGTGCATGCGCGGGGCTTTGCCCAGCAGCACTTCGAGCGGCATGTCCACCGGGCTGTTGCCGAAGTGGCTGTCGGTCACGGTCAGTTGCGGCTCGGCAGTGGCTTCGCCGACTACCGCGAATGGGCAACGCTCACGCTCGCAGATCGCCTTGAAGCGTTCGAAGTCCGCCGGGCCGACTGCCAGAACGTAGCGCTCCTGGGATTCGTTACTCCAGATTTCGTGCGGGGCCATGCCCGGCTCGTCGTTTGGAATGTTGCGCAGTTCGAAACGGCCACCGCGGTCGCCATCGTTGACCAGTTCCGGGAAGGCGTTGGACAGACCACCCGCACCGACGTCGTGGATGAAGCTGATCGGGTTTTTGTCGCCCAGTTGCCAGCAACGGTCGATGACTTCCTGGCAACGACGCTCCATCTCTGGGTTTTCACGTTGTACGGAAGCGAAGTCCAGGTCTGCCGAGCTGGTGCCGGTGGCCATGGAGGAAGCCGCGCCGCCACCCAGACCGATCAGCATCGCCGGGCCGCCAAGCACGATCAGCTTGGAGCCAACGACGATTTCGCCTTTCTTGACGTGTTCTTCACGGATGTTGCCCATGCCGCCAGCCAGCATGATCGGCTTGTGGTAACCGCGAACTTCGTCACCATGAGGGGTGGTGATCGACTGTTCGAAGGTACGGAAGTAACCGGTCAGCGCCGGACGGCCGAATTCATTGTTGAATGCAGCGCCGCCCAACGGGCCTTCGATCATGATGTCCAGCGCGGTAACGATGCGCTCGGGTTTGCCATACGGCACTTCCCACGGCTGTTCGAAGCCCGGGATCTGCAGGTTCGACACGGTGAAACCGGTCAAGCCAGCCTTTGGCTTGGCGCCGCGACCGGTGGCGCCTTCGTCGCGAATCTCGCCGCCACTACCGGTGGATGCGCCCGGGAACGGGGCAATCGCAGTCGGGTGGTTGTGCGTTTCGACTTTCATCAGGATGTGCACCGGTTCCTGCACCGCGCCGTACTGGCGGGTTTCAGGGTCCGGGAAGAAACGACCGGCCACGGAACCGACGATGACCGAGGCGTTGTCCTTATAAGCCGACAGAACACCTTCGCTATGCATCTGGTAGGTGTTCTTGATCATGCCGAACAGGCTTTTTTCCTGGCTCTGACCGTCGATGTCCCAACTGGCGTTGAAGATCTTGTGACGGCAGTGCTCGGAGTTCGCCTGGGCGAACATCATCAGTTCGATGTCGTGCGGGTTGCGCTTCAAACCAAGGAAGGCGTTGACCAGGTAGTCGATTTCGTCTTCGGCCAGGGCCAGGCCCAGCTCGGTGTTGGCTTTTTCCAGCGCGGCGCGGCCGCCACCCAGCACGTCGATCGCGGTCAGGGGCTTGGGTTCGGCGTGGCTGAACAGGCCGGAGGCTTGTTCGAGGTTGCCCAGCACGATCTGGGTCATGCGGTCGTGCAGCGCGTCTGCGATCAGCTGCGCTTCGGCGTCGCTGAACTGGCCGGCGACATAGAACGCGATGCCGCGCTCCAGGCGCTGGATCTTGGTCAGGCCGCAGTTGCGAGCGATATCGCTGGCTTTACTGGACCACGGCGAAATGGTGCCGAAACGCGGCAATACCAGGAACAGACGACCAGTGGGCTCTTGTACCGGAACGCTAGGGCCGTACTTCAGAAGGCGCGCGAGCACCTGCTGTTCGTCGCCGGTCAGGACGCCGGTAACTTCGGCGAAGTGAGCGAATTCAGCATACAAGCCGCTGACAGCTGGAACCTTCTGGCTCAGTTGCTCAAGGAGTTTGCTGTGGCGAAAGGCAGAAAGGGCAGGAGCGCCGCGCAGGATCAACATCTTCGGGACAGCCTCGGGAAGGGGTGTGCTTTGAGGCCGTGCATTCTAGCCTAAACCGCCCGCGACATCACCCGAAACGGTACACGCGGTTGCACCCGAACGTCGGGCCGGGTATTCGGGCCCTGAACAGGTGCGCGCCGGGGGTTATTTTTTCTGTCATAAAATGCTGTTCGGGCCCATTCCTGCGGGCTCCAAGCGGGTTTTTGAAGCCCTAGCAGACAAGCCCTTCTCTGTCGAGATATGGCGCTCGTGGTCCTTTGCGTATACTGCGCAGATGTTTTTCCCAACGGCTTTGCGTCCGCGGTACGCCAAATGGCTGATCGCAACCGGACTCTTCCTGATGCTCAGTGGCTGTGTTGATAAACCCAACACGCTGGAGCGCGTAAAGGAGGATGGCGTGCTGCGGGTGGTTACCCGGAACAGCCCCGCCACCTACTTTCAGGATCGCAATGGTGAAACCGGCTTCGAATACGAGCTGGTGAAGCGCTTCGCCGACGATCTGGGGGTCGAACTCAAGATCGAAACCGCCGACAATCTCGACGACCTGTTCAATCAGGTGGGCAAGCCAAATGGCCCGGTGCTGGCCGCTGCCGGCCTGGTCAGCAGCGAGGACCGCAAAAAGCAGGTGCGGTTTTCCCATTCCTACCTCGAAGTCACCCCGCAGATCATCTATCGCAACGGCCAGTCGCGGCCGACCGACGCAGGCGATCTGGTCGGCAAGAAGATCATCGTGCTCAAGGGCAGCACCCACGCCGAGCAATTGGCAGAGCTGAAAAAGAAATATCCCGGCATTGAATACGAAGAGTCCGACGCGGTTGAAGTCGTCGATCTGCTGCGCATGGTCGACGAAGGTCAGATCGACCTGACCCTGGTCGACTCCAACGAAGTGGCGATGAACCAGGTCTACTTCCCCAACGTGCGGGTCGCCTTCGACCTCGGTGATGCCAGCAACCAGAGCTGGGCCGTGGCCGCCGGCGATGACAACAGCCTGCTCAACGAAATCAACACCTACCTCGACAAAGTAAAGCAAAACGGCACCCTGCAACGCCTCAAAGACCGCTACTACGGGCATGTCGACGTACTCGGCTATATGGGCGCCACCACCTTCGCCCAGCACTTGCAGCAACGACTGCCCAAATACGAACAGCACTTCAAGGCGTCCGCCAAGAAAGAAAAAGTCGACTGGCGCCTGCTGGCGGCAATCGGTTATCAGGAATCGCTGTGGCAAGCGGCGGTCACGTCCAAGACCGGCGTGCGCGGATTGATGATGCTGACCCAGAACACGGCGCAAGCCATGGGCGTTTCCAATCGCCTAGACCCCAAGCAGAGCATCATGGGCGGCGCGAAATACCTGGTCTACATGAAGGATCAACTGGACGAGTCGATCCAGGAGCCGGATCGTACGTGGTTCGCGCTGGCCGCCTACAACGTGGGCAGCGGTCACCTGGATGACGCGCGCAAACTGGCGGCCAAGGAAGGGTTGAATCCGGACAAATGGCTGGACGTGAAGAAAATACTGCCCCGCCTTTCGCAGAAGCAGTGGTACAGCAAGACTCGTTATGGCTACGCCCGTGGCGGCGAACCGGTGCATTTCGTGGCGAACATCCGTCGCTACTACGACATCCTGACGTGGGTCACGCAGCCGCAGCTCGAAGGCACCCAGGTCGCCGAGGGCAACCTGCATGTGCCGGGGGTCGACAAGACCAAGCCGAGCCAGGAAACCCCACCGCTCTAATAGCCACCACCCATCAAAATTGTGGGAGCGAGCCTGCTCATTCCCACACTGTTTTGTGTTTGGCTTTAAGCTTTTGCAGCCGCCAGAATCAGCGCCTTCATCTCCGACACTGCCGACTTGAACCCGACGAACAATGCATGGGCCACCAGCGCATGGCCGATGTTCAGTTCGTTGATGCCCTTGATTGCCGCAACAGCCTCGACGTTGTGATAGTGCAAACCGTGGCCGGCGTTGACGATCAGGCCTTGGGCCAGACCGAATGCCACGCCATCGGCCACACGCTTGAGCTCTTCAGCAACTTCGGTTGGCGTCTCGGCGTCCGCGTAACGCCCGGTGTGCAATTCAATGGCCGGCGCGCCGACACGGCGGGACGCCTCAATCTGCCGCTCGTCAGCGTCGATGAACAGCGACACTTCGCAGCCAATCTTCGCCAGGCGATCCACCGCCGCCTTGATCCGCGCTTCCTGCCCCGCTACGTCCAGACCGCCTTCAGTGGTCAGTTCCTGACGGGTTTCCGGCACCAGGCAAACGTGCGCCGGGCGGATACGCTCGGCGAACGCCATCATTTCTTCGGTGACGCCCATTTCGAAATTCATGCGGGTTTGCAGCACGTCCTTGAGCAGCAGGACATCGCGCTCCTGAATGTGCCGGCGGTCTTCACGCAGGTGCACGGTGATGCCGTCAGCGCCCGCCTCTTCCGCGTCCAGCGCTGCCTTGACCGGATCCGGGTAACGAGTACCCCGGGCCTGACGCAGGGTGGCAACGTGGTCGATGTTCACGCCAAGAAGAATGCGATTGCTGGTGGTCACGGAAGCGCTCCTGAAGAAGGGGGAAGTTCGGTGCACAGCATACGGGGAGACTACGGCTTTCGAAACAACTCACGACTAACCAATGGACGCCCACCCAAGTGAACGGCCAACGCCTGACGCATCAAGCGCTTGGCGGCGGACAGCGCACCGGGCGCGGACCAGTCGGCATCGGCCATGGCCAGCAGTTCGGTACCGTTGAACAGGCCTGGTTGCAACAAGTAAACCCGCTCCAGACCCGCATCCACCTGCAAGCGGTAGAGACCGTCCGGCGCAATGGGGTCGCCATGGATGTCGGTATTCAGCGCGAAGCCATAACCGAGATCATCGAGCAGTCGCCATTCGAAGGAGCGCAGCAATGGTTCCAGTGGTCGACCTTCGGCCAGGGCAAGCAAGGTCGCGGCGTAGTGATCGAAAACCGCGGGATGAGGATCTTCGGCGGGCAGCAAGCGGATCAGCAATTCGTTGAGGTAGAGACCACTGAACAGCGCTTCGCCATTGAGCCAGGTGGAAACGCCGGCGCTTTCCATGCGGCCGACATTCTTCAGTTCGCCCCGGCCACGGAACTCGACTTCCAGCGGCACGAACGGCCGCGCCAACGTCCCGGCCTTGCCCCGCGCACTGCGCAACACCGCCCGCAGCCGACCTTGCGGCGTGAGGAAATCCACCAGCGCACTGCTTTCGCGGTAGGCGCGGGAATGGAGCACGTAGGCGGGTTGGCCGATGGGCGGGCTGGATGACATCAGTTTCCGAATCTCTGGAGATCCACTGTGGCGAGGGAGCTTGTCGGAACGCCGCACCGTCCCGCTGGACTGCGAAGCGGCCCCAAAACCATGCACCTCAGTGTTTCAGGTAAAACCGCGATGCCAGGATTTACGACTGCTTCGCCCGGGCGCGGATCGGCCGAACGGGAGCAAGCTCCCTCGCCACAAAAGCTCGCTCCTACAATTGAATCGATGTGCTGCTGGACGATTTACAGGTCGCCGTAACCCAGCGAACGCAAGGCGCGCTCGTCGTCAGACCAGCCACCTTTCACCTTGACCCACAGATTGAGCATGATCTTGGAGTCGAACAGCAGCTCCATGTCCTTGCGCGCTTCGGTGCCGATGCGCTTGATGCGCTCGCCCTTGTCGCCAATGATGATTTTCTTCTGACCGTCACGTTCAACGAGGATCAAAGCGTGAATGTGCAGGGTTTTGCCCTGCTGCTTGAACTCTTCGATTTCCACGGTGATCTGGTACGGCAGCTCGGCGCCCATCTGACGCATGATTTTTTCGCGTACCAGTTCCGCCGCAAGGAAGCGGCTGCTGCGGTCGGTGATCTGATCTTCCGGGAAGAAGTGATCGTTTTCCGGCAGGTGCTCGGCGATCACTCGCTCCAGCGTGTCAAGGTTGTGCCCGTGCTGGGCCGAGATCGGCATGATCTGCGCGTTCGGCAGCTGTTCCTGCAACCAGGTCAGGTGCGGCATCAGCTCGGATTTGTCTTCGATGCGGTCGGTCTTGTTCAGCGCCACGATCAGCGGACCGGTCACGTACTGAACGCGCTCGAGGACCATCTGGTCTTCGTCGGTCCACTTGGTACGGTCAACCACGAAGATCACCACGTCGACGTCTTTCAACGCCGCCGAAGCGGTCTTGTTCATGTAACGGTTCAGGGCCTTTTCGCCGCCCTTGTGCATACCCGGGGTGTCGACGTAGATCGCCTGAACGTCGCCTTCGGTCTTGATGCCCAGCATGTTGTGGCGGGTGGTCTGCGGCTTGCGTGAGGTGATCGCCAGTTTCTGACCCAGAATGTGGTTCAGCAGCGTGGACTTGCCCACGTTGGGACGGCCGACGATGGCAACATAGCCACAGCGAGTTGCGATTGAATCAGTCATTGCCATTCTCCACACCCAGGGCAATCAGTGCTGCGGCGGCCGCTACCTGTTCGGCAATACGACGACTCACACCCTGACCTCGGCTTTTTTCATTCAGTAAGATGATTTCACATTCGACGAAGAACGTCCGGCAATGCGGCTCACCCTGGATATCCACCACTTCGTAACGCGGCAGCTCACAACCACGGGACTGCAGGAATTCCTGCAGGCGGGTTTTCGGATCTTTGTTGGTGTCGACCAGCGTCAGGCCTTCGAACTCTCCAGCCAGCCAGGCCAGCACGCGTTCGCGCGCCACCTCCATGCCGGCGTCCAGGTAGATCGCACCGATCAGCGCTTCGAGGGCATCGGCCAGAATCGACTCGCGACGGAAACCGCCGCTTTTCAATTCACCGGAGCCCAGGCGCAGGTATTCGCCCAAGTCGAAACCACGGGCCAGTACGGCCAGAGTCTCACCTTTCACCAAGCGTGCGCGCAAACGCGACAACTGGCCTTCACGGGCCAGCGGGAAGCGATCGAACAGCGCCTCGCCGGCGACGAAATTGAGGATGGCATCGCCGAGGAATTCCAGGCGTTCGTTGTTGCGCCCGGCAAAACTGCGGTGAGTCAGGGCCAGGACCATCAGTTCCTGATCCTTGAAGGTGTAACCGAGCTGACGCTCGAGACGGCTTAAGGAGACGCTCACGGTTTACCCACGCTGAGTTCGTGGTTGGATTCCACCGCCAGGGCCTTGATGCGGCGCAGGCTTGGGACAATTAACGCTGTGTTCAAAAATAACGTCCTGAATATCGTTGTTTTCATGCTCCTGTCGCCGATTGTGCCGACTCCAGAAATGCATTCGGCGCTGTGTTCAACAGCGCCGTGTGTGATTACTTGATCAGACCAACCCGCGAGAAATTCGGCAGGTGACCGAGTTTGGGTTCCGGCCAGCTCATCCAGACTGCGAAGGCCTTGCCGACGATATTCTTGTCGGGAACCATGCCCAGCAGATCCTTGGGAATGCTCGGATCATCCCAGTAGCGACTGTCGTTCGAGTTGTCGCGGTTGTCGCCCATCATGAAGTAGTGCCCGGCCGGCACGGTCCACGAATGGTCCGGCGTTGCGCGGTAGCGGCTCATTTCCTTGCGGATCAGGTGCTCGGCGGCGCCAAGTTTTTCCTTGTAGAGCTCGGCGCTACCCAACGTGCCCGGCTCGGAGCCGACCAGTTGTTCGGCAATCGACTCACCGTTGACGAACAGGCGCTTGTCGGCGGTGTAGCGAATCTGATCGCCCGGCAGGCCCACTACACGCTTGATGTAGTTGACGTTCGGGTCGCTCGGGTAGCGGAACACCATCACATCGCCGCGCTGCGGATCACCGACTTCGATGACTTTCTTGTCGATCACCGGCAAGCGGATCCCGTAAGAAAACTTGTTCACCAGAATGAAGTCACCGACATCCAGGGTTGGTTTCATCGAGCCGGAAGGAATCTGGAACGGTTCCACCAGGAACGAACGCAGCACCAGCACGATGAACAACACCGGGAAGAACGACTTGCCGTATTCGACCAGCAGCGGCTCTTTGTTCAGTTTCTCGATCACTACCATGTCAGCCTGGCTGACGCTCCCCTGATAGGAGTTGATGGCAGCCCGGCGCCGTGGCGCCAGGAACAGCAGATCGAGCAACGCCAACAGGCCGCAGACGAACACGGCGATGACCAGCAACAGCGGGAAATTTAGTGACATAGGACCTAACTATCCAACCTGAGCACGGCAAGGAAGGCTTCTTGTGGAATTTCCACGTTACCGACCTGCTTCATGCGTTTTTTACCGGCCTTTTGCTTTTCCAGCAGCTTTTTCTTACGGCTGACGTCACCACCGTAGCATTTGGCCAATACGTTCTTTCTGAGTGCCTTGACGGTTGTACGCGCCACAATCTGACCGCCAATGGCGGCCTGGATTGCCACGTCGAACATCTGCCGCGGAATCAGGTCTTTCATCTTCTCGGTCAACTGGCGACCTTTGTAGTGCGAGTTGTCACGGTGCACGATCAGCGCCAGAGCGTCGACCTTGTCGCCGTTGATCAGCACGTCCAGTTTCACCAGGCTGGCCGATTGGTAACGATCGAAATGGTAGTCCAGAGAAGCATAGCCGCGACTGGTGGATTTCAAACGATCAAAGAAGTCCAGCACCACTTCGTTCATCGGCAGGTCGTAGGTCACTTGTACCTGGGAGCCGAGGAACAGCATATCGACCTGTACGCCACGTTTTTCGATACACAGGGTAATGACGTTACCCAAGTGCTCTTGCGGCACAAGAATATTGGCGCGCACGATTGGCTCGCGCATGTCTTCGATGGCAGACAGGTCTGGCAGCTTGGACGGGTTATCGACGTAGATCGTCTCGCCGGTCTTGAGCAGCAGCTCGAAGATTACCGTCGGCGCCGTGGTAATCAGGTCCAGGTTGTATTCGCGCTCCAGGCGCTCCTGGATGATTTCCATGTGCAGCATGCCGAGGAAGCCGCAACGGAAGCCGAAGCCCAGTGCGTCTGAGCTTTCCGGTGTGTATTGCAGCGACGAATCGTTGAGGGTGAGCTTTTGCAGCGCCTCGCGGAAGTCTTCGAAGTCGTCGGAGCTGACCGGGAACAGGCCGGCGTACACCTGAGGCTGAATGCGTTTGAAACCTGGCAGCACATCGACGTCCGGCGTCGAGCTCAAGGTCAGGGTATCGCCCACTGGCGCACCGTGAATGTCCTTGATGCTGGCGATGATGAAGCCTACTTCACCGGCCTTCAGGTCGACGGTAGGGGTGTGCTTCGGGTTGAATACACCGACGCTGTCCACCAGGTGGATCTTGCCGGTGGACTTGACCAGAATCTTGTCGCCCTTCTTCACCCGACCGTGGCGCACACGAACCAGGGAAACAACGCCCAGGTAGTTGTCGAACCAGGAGTCGATGATCAACGCTTGCAACGGATCTTCGATGTTGCCGGTCGGCGCGGGAATGGTGTGAACCAGACGCTCGAGCACCTCATCGACGCCCAGGCCGGTCTTGGCACTGCACTCGACCGCGTCGGTGGCATCGATGCCGATGATTTTTTCGATTTCTTCCTTGACGCGCTCCGGATCGGCCTGTGGCAGGTCGATCTTGTTCAGCACCGGCATGACTTCCAGGCCCTGCTCGATCGCCGTGTAGCAGTTGGCAACCGACTGCGCCTCGACGCCCTGACCGGCATCGACCACCAGCAACGCCCCTTCACAAGCCGCCAGCGACCGGCTGACTTCATAGGTGAAGTCGACGTGGCCCGGGGTATCAATGAAGTTCAGCTGGTAGTTAATGCCATCGCGGGCTTTGTAATACAGGGTGACGCTGTGGGCCTTGATGGTGATCCCGCGTTCACGTTCCAGGTCCATGGAATCCAGCACCTGGGCTTCCATTTCGCGCTCGGCAAGGCCGCCGCACATCTGGATGAAGCGATCGGCCAGCGTCGACTTGCCATGGTCAATGTGGGCGATGATGGAGAAATTGCGGATATGACTCAAATCACTCACGGATCAACACTCAAAAAGGCTGCAGGCATAGCCCGCCGAAAAATAGCCGGGAATTGTACCTGATCCACGGCGCAAGCGTCACGTTTGCAGGTCAGACGGCGCCTACAAAAACGCCCCGGTCTTGCGACAGGGGCGTTTTTGGCGACTTTTGTAGGAGCCGGCTTGCTGGCGATGGGGACGCCGCGGTGGGTCTGGATGACCGCAGCGATGCAATCGCCAGTAAGCCGGCTCCTACAATCAACCGGCCCGGCGAAGCAACCAGACCCCGGCCAGGGCGCAGACACCGGCCGGCACCAGCACCGCAAACAGCGGCGAGAAACCGAACACCAGGCTCGAAGGCCCGAGCAAATCCTGGACGATACGGAAAGTGAAGCCCACCAGTACGCCAGTGAAAACCCGCTGACCAAGGGTCACCGACCGCAGCGGACCGAAGATGAAGGAAATCGCCATCAACACCAATGCAGCGGTCACCAGCGGCTGCAACACCTTGACCCAAAACGCCAGCCAGTAACGACCGTTGCTCAGGCCCTGGTCAGCCAGATAGTGGATGTAATTCCACAGACCGCTGATCGATAACGACTCGGGAGCCATCACCACGGTACTCAGCAGTTGCGGGCTCAGGGCGATTTCCCAGCGTTCCACAGGGGCAGTAACCACTTCGGTACTTTTGTCATGGAACAGCGTGGTCGTGACATCGGTCAGTTGCCAGTGATCGGTATCGAATTCCGCACGTTTGGCGAAGCTCGAAGACAGCATGTGGCGTTGATCGTCAAAACGATAACGGGTCACGCCGTACAACAGACCGTTGGGTTGCACGGAGTTGACGTGAATGAACTCATCACCCTGACGGTGCCACAAACCGTGCTTGGCGCTTTGCGCATCGCCACTGCCCTGGGCCAGCGAGCGGTTGGCTTGAGCGGTGATTTCCGTGGCCGGCGCGACGTACTCGCCAATCACCAGCCCTACCACCATCAGGATCAGCATCGGCTTCATCACGGCCCAGACGATCCGACCAATGGACACACCGGCGGCACGCATGATGGTCAGCTCGCTGTGACTGGCCAGACTGCCGAGACCAATCAGGCAACCGATCAGCGCTGCCATCGGTAACATGTCGTACAGGCGGCGCGGCGCGGTCAGCAACACGTAACTCAGGACATCCATCAGCGTGTAGGTATCGCTGACTTCGCTCATCTCATCGATGAAGGCGAACAGCGTTGCCAAGCCCAGAATGATCCCCAGCACCGCCAGGATCGCGATGAACACGCTGCTACCAATATAGCGATCGAGCTTATCCACGGGCCACCTCCAGCGCGCTGCGGCGACTCGCCATCTTCAAGTTCAGCGACTCCCAGTACAGCAAGCCCAGACCGATGGCCAGGAAGATTGCATGCACCCACCACAAACCCAATGCCGGCGGGATCTTGCCCTTTTCAAGGGCGCCGCGAGCGGCAATCAGGATGGTCAGGTAAGCCATATAAAGAAGAATCGCCGGCAGCAGCTTGAGGAAACGGCCCTGGCGCGGATTGACCCGCGACAGCGGCACCGCCATCAGGGTCACGATGAAGACCAGCAACGGCAGGGACAGGCGCCATTGCAGTTCGGTACGCGAGCGGATGTCGTCGCTGCTCAGCAAGGAACTGGTGGTCATCGCATCGCGGTCGGTCACTTCGTCGCTGACGTCCGGCTTGGCCAGCAATACGCCGTACTCGTCGTACTTGATGGCGCGGTAGTCGGCCTGACCCGGATTACCGTCGTAGCGGTAGCCGTTGTCGAGGATCAGGTAACGGTTGCCATCGGGCCTGATTTCCTGATGGCCCTTCTCGGCTACCAGTACGGAAATCCCCCGATCCTTGTTGTCGGAACTGACATTCTTTTGCGAAATGAACACGCCGCCCAGATTGATGCGGTCATCCGACAGTTGCTCGGTGTAGGTCACCCGAGTGCCGTCGCGCAAGGCCTGGAAGCGACCCGGCTCGAGGGTGTCGAACTCGGTCAGTGCATCCTGCTTGTTCAACAGCAGCTGGAACTGGTTGGCACCTTGCGGTGCCAGGCTCAGGCTCAGCCACGCCACGATCAGGGCAACCAGGGTGGCCGGAAAAAGAGTCATGGCGAACAGACGCTGCTGGCTCATGCCAGTAGCAGACAACACGGTCATTTCGCTTTCGAGGTACAGACGACCGTAGGCCAGCAAGATCCCGAGAAACAGCCCCAAAGGCAGAATCAGCTGCAGGAAGCCCGGCAGGCGATAGCCCATGATCAGGAACAGCGAACCTGGATCCAGGAGCCCAGAGGCCGCCTGGGCGAGGTATTTGATGAAGCGTCCGCTCATGATGATGACCAGCAGCACGGCGCTGACGGCGCTCAAGGTCAACAGGACTTCGCGGGATAGATAACGGAAGACAATCAAACCAGACACTCCAGGGTTGTCAGGCTAAGCGGCCAAACAAGCAAACATATCAGCCGGCCCGCAGGGCAGAGCCGCCGAAAAAGATGCGCATTATCCTGTGATTGAGTGCGCCTGTCACTGCGCATGCTCAAGCAAGCACCTGAACCGCTGAAGTTCGCATAACCGAGGGTTGTCAGGCGCAGGCAGCGAGGTTCAAACTGCGGCCTTTGTCGCTGGCAGCACACCGGCGCCTTTCTACTTATAAGCAAGCCTCTGCGCGTCGCGCAGTTTGACCATTAATTCAGGGACCCGGACATGGAACTGGTTGTAAAAAGCGTTAGCCCGGAAACGTTGAAGACCGCCACCCTGGTGGTCTCCGTCCGCGAAGGCCGCAAGCTCGGCACCGTTGCCAAGCAGCTCGACGAACTGAGCGGCGGCGCTATCAGCGCAGTGCTCAAGCGCGGCGACCTGGCCGGCAAAGTCGGCCAAAGCCTGCTGCTGCACAGCCTGCCCAACCTCAAGGCCGAACGCGTGCTGCTGGTGGGCGTGGGCAAGGATGAAGAACTGGGCGATCGGCCGTTCCGCAAAATCATCGCCGGCATCCTCAATACCCTGAAAGGCCTGGGCGGCAGCGATGCAGTGCTGGCCCTGGACGAAGTGGTGATCAAGGGCCGTGACAGCTATGGCAAGACCCGCCTGCTGGCCGAAACCCTGGTGGACGGCGAGTACATCTTCGAACAGTTCAAGAGCCAGAAAGCCGACCCGCGCTCCCTGAAGAAAGTCACCCTGGTGACCATCAAGGCGGCACAGGCTGAAGTCGAACGCGCCGTGGTCCACGCTACCGCGATCGCCAATGGCATGGCCTTCACCCGTGACCTGGGCAACCTGCCGCCGAACATCTGCCACCCGACGTTCCTTGGTGAACAAGCCAAGAACCTGGGCAAAGAGTTCAAAAGCCTGAAGGTCGAAGTCCTCGATGAGAAGAAGATCAAGGACCTGGGCATGGGTTCGTTCTACGCCGTCGGCCAGGGCAGCGCCCAGCCACCGCGCCTGATCGTCATGCAATACAACGGCGGCAAGAAATCCGAGAAGCCGTACGCGCTGGTCGGCAAAGGCATCACCTTTGACACCGGCGGTATCAGCCTCAAGCCGGGTGCCGGCATGGATGAAATGAAGTACGACATGGGTGGCAGCGCCAGTGTATTCGGCACCCTGCGTGCAGTGCTTGAGCTGAAACTGCCGATCAACCTGGTGTGCATCCTGGCCTGCGCCGAGAACATGCCGAGCGGCAACGCTTCGCGTCCGGGCGACATCGTCACCACCATGAGCGGCCAGACAGTTGAAATCCTCAATACCGACGCCGAAGGCCGTCTGGTGCTGTGCGATGCCCTGACCTACTCCGAACGCTTCAAGCCGCAAGCGGTGATCGACATCGCCACCCTGACCGGTGCTTGTGTCGTGGCACTGGGCGCCCACACCTCGGGCCTGCTGGGCAACAACGACGAACTGATCGGCCAGCTGCTGAGCGCCGGCCAAGCCGCCGACGACCGCGCCTGGCAACTGCCGCTGTTCGATGAGTATCAAGAGCAGCTGGACAGCCCGTTCGCCGACATCGCCAACATCGGCGGCCCGAAAGCCGGCACCATCACCGCCGCCTGCTTCCTGTCGCGCTTCACCAAGAACCTGAACTGGGCACACCTGGACATCGCCGGCACAGCCTGGACCAGCGGCGGCAAGGACAAGGGCGCCACTGGCCGTCCGGTTCCCCTGCTGACCCAATACCTGCTGGACCGCGCCAAAGCCTGAAACCGATGACTTGCAGCGGCGTCACTCTCGGGTGACGCCGCTTGCAACTCAGGAACCGCAATGACCAAAGTCGACTTCTATATCCTGCCCAGCGCCGATCCTTCGGCGCGGCTGGATTTCGCCTGCAAGCTCACCGAAAAAGCCTGGCGCATGGGCCACCGCATTTACCTGCATTGCAGCGATGCCGCCCAGCGTGATGCGCTCGATGCGCGGTTGTGGGCGTTCAAGGGCGAAAGCTTCGTGCCCCACGGTCCTGCCGAAAGCGAGCCGGACGGTTTGATTGTGTTGGGTCTTGGCGATGACTGCGGTCAGCATCAGGATCTGCTGGTCAATCTCGACCTGAAAGTCCCGGCCTTTGCCAGACAATTCGCCCGCGTGGCGGAAGTGGTGGTGGAAGACCCGGCGATTCGTGCGGCTGCGCGGGAGAGTTTTCGTTTCTACCGCGAACAGGGCTATCCTCTGCAAGATCACCGTTTACAGCGACTCTGAGCATTCCGATGGACACTCCAAAACCACCGCAAAAGTCCGTGCACCTGCTGGAAGACCTTGAGTCGATCCGCCAACTGCTCGGCGATGACAACCTGCAACCGCCGTTGCTGACCGACGCCGTCATTGAAGGCGACCAGGAACAGATTCCCATGCTGTTCGACACCGTCGGCCATGCGCCCCAGGTCGAACCGCCACCACCCGCCCCGGCCGCCCAGCCGGCTCCTGCCGCCAACAAGGGCCCCGATGCCCTGTTGCACCTGGATAGCGAGCTGCGCGCCGCCGCGCAATTGATCATGCAAGACGTGATCGACGACTTCGCCCCGCACATCGAAACCGAAATCAAACGCCGCCTTGATGCACGGATGGAACGGTTGCTTAGCCAGTACGAGTAACCTTGAGCCGAGCGGGCTTCTGTGGCGAGGGAGCTTGCTCCCGCTCGGCTGCGAAGCAGCCGCAAAACCCGAACACTCGGGTGTACCTGATACACCTGACTTTATGGTGCCGGGGCCCGCTTCGCGCCCCAACGGGAGCAAGCTCCCTCGCCACGGGTCCCTTTCACAATTTGATCTGCGCCCTGTCCGCCCCTGCTCGCCCTACGCCCCGTGCCCCGCTATACTTCCCGGCTTTTCCTGAATAAATGCCAATAGGGTCCCGCCGCGCATGGATAAGACCTACCAGCCGCACGCCATTGAAACTTCCTGGTACAACACCTGGGAGTCCGAGAACTACTTCGCCCCGCAAGGCGAGGGCGAGTCCTACACCATCATGATCCCGCCGCCGAACGTCACCGGCAGCCTGCACATGGGTCACGGCTTCAACAACGCGATCATGGACGCCCTGATCCGTTTCCGCCGTATGCAGGGTCGCAACACCCTGTGGCAGCCAGGCACCGACCACGCCGGTATCGCCACGCAAATGCTGGTGGAGCGTCAACTCGAAGCTCAGGGCCAGAATCGCCACGATCTGGGCCGTGAGAAATTCCTCGAGAAAGTCTGGGAATGGAAGGATCAGTCCGGCGGCAACATCAGCCGTCAGATCCGCCGCCTCGGCTCGTCCGTGGATTGGAGCCGTGAGCGCTTCACCATGGACGACGGCCTCTCGGAGGCGGTGAAAGAAGCCTTCGTGCGCCTGCACGAAGACGGTCTGATCTATCGCGGCAAGCGTCTGGTCAACTGGGACACCAAGCTGCACACGGCGATTTCCGACCTTGAAGTGGAAAACCACGACGAGAAAGGTTTCCTGTGGAACCTGAAGTACCCGCTGGCCGATGGCGCCAAAACCGCTGAAGGCAACGACTACCTGATCGTCGCGACCACGCGTCCGGAAACCATGCTCGGCGACGCCGCCGTGGCCGTTAACCCGAACGATGAACGCTACAAAGCCCTGATCGGCAAATTTGTCGAGCTGCCGCTGGTTGGCCGCCGCATCCCGATCATCGCCGACGATTACTGCGACCCTGAATTCGGCACCGGCTGCGTGAAAATCACCCCGGCCCACGATTTCAACGACTACGAAGTCGGCAAGCGCCACAACCTGCCGCTGCTGAACATCTTCGACAAAAACGCCCATGTGCTGCCTGCGGCCCAGGTGTTCAATCTCGACGGCACACTGAACGAGAGCATCGACGGCAAGATCCCGGCCGAATACGCCGGCCTCGACCGCTTCGAAGCGCGCAAGCAGATCGTGGCAGCGTTCGAAGCCGCCGGCCTGCTGGTCAGCGTCGACGACCACGCCCTGAAAGTGCCTAAAGGCGACCGCTCCGGCACCATCATCGAGCCGTGGCTGACCGACCAGTGGTACGTGTCCACCAAGCCATTGGCCGAGCCGGCCATCGCCGCGGTTGAAGACGGCCGCATTCAGTTCGTGCCAAAGCAGTACGAAAACATGTACTTCTCGTGGATGCGCGATATCCAGGACTGGTGCATCAGCCGTCAGCTGTGGTGGGGCCACCGGATTCCGGCCTGGTACGACGAGTCGGGCAAGGTCTACGTCGGTCGCGACGAAGCCGAAGTGCGTGCCAAGCACAACCTGGGCGCCGACATAGCGCTGCAACAGGACAACGACGTTCTGGATACCTGGTTCAGTTCGGGCCTGTGGACCTTCTCCACCCTTGGCTGGCCGGAGCAGACCGAATTCCTGAAGAAATTCCACTCCACCGACGTGCTGGTGACCGGTTTCGACATCATTTTCTTCTGGGTTGCCCGGATGATCATGCTCACCATGCACCTGGTGAAAAACGAAGACGGCACGCCGCAGGTTCCGTTCAAGACTGTTTATGTGCACGGCCTGGTGCGTGACGGCCAGGGCCAGAAGATGTCCAAGTCCAAGGGCAACGTCCTGGACCCGCTGGACATCATTGACGGTATCGAGCTGGAAGAGCTGGTGCAGAAACGCACCTCCGGCATGATGCAGCCGAAACTGGCGAAGAAGATCGAGAAGCAGACCCGCGACGAGTTCGCCGAAGGCATCGCCAGCTATGGCACCGACGCCCTGCGCTTCACCTTCTGCTCGCTGGCGTCCACCGGTCGTGACATCAAGTTCGACATGGGCCGAGTCGAAGGCTATCGCAACTTCTGCAACAAGATCTGGAACGCCGCGCGCTACGTACTGGACAAGGGCGAAGACTGCGGCCAGAACGGCGAAGCCTACGAGCTCTCGCTGGCGGATCGCTGGATCATCTCGCAGTTGCAACGCACCGAAGTCGAAGTGACCCGTCAACTCGATCAGTTCCGTTTCGACCTGGCGGCACAAGCCTTGTACGAGTTCATCTGGAACCAGTATTGCGACTGGTACCTGGAACTGTCCAAGCCTGTGCTGTGGGACGAAAACGCGCCGGTCGAGCGTCAGCGCGGCACCCGTCGCACCCTGGTTCGGGTGCTGGAAGTCGCTCTGCGCCTGGCTCATCCGTTCATGCCGTTCATCACCGAAGAAATCTGGCAACGCGTCGCACCGCTGGCCGGTATCAAAGGCAAGACGATCATGCTGCAACCGTGGCCAGTGGCTAACGAGGAACGCATCGATCCGGCCGCCGAAGACGACATCGAATGGCTCAAGGGCCTGATGCTCGGCACCCGTAACATCCGCGGTGAAATGAACATCGGTCCAGGCAAGCCGCTGAACCTGTTCCTGAAAAACGTCAGCGCCGAAGATCAGCGTCGACTCACCGAGAACGAAGCTCTGCTGAAGAAGCTGGCGCGTCTGGAATCGATCACTGTTCTGAAGGCAGGCGAAGAAGCTCCACTGTCCGCCACCGCACTGGTTGGCGAGATGGAAGTACTGGTGCCGATGGCCGGCCTGATCGACAAGGACGCCGAACTGGCGCGTCTGGACAAGGAAATCCTGCGTTTGCAGGGCGAAGTTCAGCGCGTCGGCGGCAAGCTGTCCAACGCCGGTTTCGTCGACAAGGCCCCGGCCGAAGTCATCGAGAAGGAACGCGCCAAACTGGCTGAAGCTGAACAGGCTTTGGGCAAGCTGGCGGAGCAACATGCGCGGATTGCCAGTTTGTAACGGCACATCGCAATAAAACAGGGAGGCCCCAGCGGCCTCCCTTTTTTATGCCCGCTACATTCTCCCAAACACCCGCTGCCACAGGGACATGCAGCGATCTTCACAATTGGGTGAGCAGCAGCTGGATGTGGGACAATACCCGCCACTTTTAGCCATACCCGAATCGACCTCGCCCATGACCGCCCCCAGCACACCCAAACCTGCGCGCAAAAAGCCTAAACCCGCGACCCCGGCCAAAGCCGTGGAGCCACGCGAGAAGGCCAGCCTGCACCCGCGCAATCGCCATCAGGGTCGTTACGACTTCCCGGCGCTGATCAAGAGCACGCCGGAACTGGCGAAGTTCGTGATCATCAATCCGTACGGCAAGGAGAGCATCGACTTCGCCAGCCCGGACGCGGTGCGAGTGTTCAACCGGGCGCTGCTCAAGGCGTTCTATGGCATCGCCCATTGGGACATCCCGGCCGACTACCTGTGCCCGCCGGTTCCGGGCCGTGCCGACTACGTGCACTTCCTGGCCGACCTGCTGGCCAGCGTCAACGACGGCGAGATCCCTCGCGGCGCGCCGGTCAAGGTGCTCGATATCGGCATGGGCGCCAACTGCGTCTATCCGCTGATCGGCTACAGCGACTACCGTTGGCACTTCCTCGGCTCGGAAATCGACCCGATAGCCGTAGCCTCAGCCAAAGCCATCGTGCAGTCCAACGGGCTGAACAAAGCCATCCAGCTTCGCCAGCAAACTAATCCCAAGCACATTCTGTTGGGCTTGCTCGAACCTGGCGAACGCTTTGACCTGACGATGTGCAACCCGCCGTTCCACGCCTCGATGGACGAGGCGACCAAGGGTAGCGTGCGTAAATGGCGCGCGCTGGGCCGCGCCGATCCAAAACGCAAACTGCCGGTGCTGAACTTTGGCGGGCAATCGGCCGAACTGTGGTGTGAAGGTGGCGAGGCACGGTTTGTGACGCAACTAATCGCCGAGAGCGCGCACTTTCAACACAAAGTGCTTTGGTTCAGCACCCTGGTCTCGAAAGCCTCGAACCTGCCGGCGATCCAGACGGCGCTGAAAAAGGCCGGCGTATTGGAAAGCCAGGTCGTGGAAATGTCCCAAGGGCAGAAGCAAAGTCGCTTCGTCGCCTGGACCTTCCAGACCAAATCCGAGCAACAGGTCTGGCGCGAGCGCTGGGCCCGCAAAAGCTGAGTAACAACCGAGACAGCGATTGAGCCTGATCAATCGCTGAATCGCAGACACAAAAAAACCGTGCCCGGATTGCTCCGGAGCACGGTTTTTTTAACAAGTCTTACTTGTTGACAGCGTCGGTCAGGCCTTTGGCCACAACCAGCTTGATCACTTTCTTGGCAGCGATTTCGATGGCAGCGCCAGTCGAAGGGTTGCGGCCGGTACGGGCAGGACGCTCAGTCACTTTCAGCTTGCCGATACCTGGCAGAGTGATTTCGCCGCCGTTTTCCAGCTGATCGGCAACGATTTGGCCCAGTTGGTCCAGAGCGTTACGCGCGGTGGTTTTTGGCGCGTCGATAGCTTCAGCGATGTCGGCGATCAGTTGGTCTTTAGTAAGAGCCATTGTAGTGTTCCTTCCCTATCAAATTCATATGGATTGCAGAGTGCAGTGTCAGCCATCGAGCCCGATCTTCTGGATCTGGCACCCTCGGCCATAACCACGACGAGTCGGGGTTATAGATACCGAAATCAGGGTTTGGTTCGACCTGACAAATGCTGAATGCACGCTTAACGCAGTGACTTCGCGTAAGACCGGGCAAAACTAGCACAGAGACGGGGAAATATCCGCCTCTAGCTACCCATTTGGTCAGCTTTATTGCTCTAAATCGGGAAAAAATCACATCAGGGTCGCCGGAGAGCTTCGAATTGCCCTTCGGACCACGCCAAAACCAGTGGTTGCGGTACACTGGGCGCTTTTTCGGGGGAGCACGCCCTCCTCTCTCCAATCAGCCGAGAAGCCCATGCCGATCCGTCATTGCATCGTCCACCTGATCGACAAAAAACCCGACGGCACACCCGCAGTTCTTCACGCCCGCGACTCTGAACTGGCTGAGTCCGCGGCCATCGAGAACATGCTCGCCGACTTGAACGAAAGCTATAACGCCAAACAGGGCAAAGCCTGGGGGCTGTTCCATCCGGAGTCCGGCGCGTTTCCATTCAGCGGCTGGCTGAAGGAATACCTCGACGGTGGTCGTGATTTCACGGCCTTCAGCCGGGTGGCGGTCGAACATCTGCAAAAGCTGATGGAAGAATCCAACCTCTCGGTCGGTGGCCATGTGCTGTTTGCGCATTACCAGCAAGGCATGACCGATTACCTGGCCATCGCCCTACTGCACCACAGCGAAGGCGTGGCGGTGACCGATCAGCTGGACGTGACCCCTTCGCGACATCTGGACCTTGGCCAGTTGCACCTGGCGGCGCGGATAAACGTCTCCGAGTGGCAGAACAACAAGCAGTCCAAGCAGTACATCTCGTTCATCAAAGGCAAGAACGGCAAAAAGGTTTCGGAGTACTTCCGCGACTTCATCGGCTGCCAGGAAGGCGTCGACGGCCCCGGTGAAACCCGCACTCTGCTCAAGGCGTTCAGTGACTTCGTCGAAAGCGAAGACCTGCCGGAAGAGTCCGCGCGTGAGAAGACCAAGACCCTGGTGGATTACGCCAGCAGCCAGGCCAAAATGGGCGAGCCCATGGGCCTGGAAGAGTTGTCCGAACTGATCGACGAAGATCGCCCGAAAGCCTTCTACGATCACATCCGCAACAAGGACTACGGCCTGTCCCCGGAGATCCCGGCGGACAAGCGCACCCTGAACCAGTTCCGCCGCTTCACCGGCCGCGCCGAAGGCCTGTCGATCAGCTTCGAAGCGCACCTGCTGGGCTCGAAGATCGAATACGACGAAGAAGCCGGCACGTTGATCATCAAAGGCCTGCCGACCCAACTGACCGACCAGCTCAAGCGACGCAACTGATGCTCGGCGGCGTGTTGAAAAAATTCCTGCTGATCCTGCTGGTGGTCGTGGTTTACCAGAACTGGGGCAAGATCGAACGGGTACTTCACCCCTCGCAGGTGGTGTCCGAGCAGACCCAGGCCAAGGCCAACGTCGTGCTCTACGCCACTGACTGGTGCGGCTACTGCAAGCTGACCCGGCGCTTCCTCGATCAGAAAGGCATTCCGTACAAGGAATTCGATATCGAGAAGGATGCCGTGGCGCGCAAAGCCTATGAGGCACTCGGTGGACGCGGGATTCCGATCATCGATGTGAATGGAACGTTGATTCGCGGGTATGACCCGGACCAGGTGCTTGCTGCGTTGAAATAACCATCAGCTTCAAACAATCCTGTGGTGAGGGGGCTTGCTCCCTCGCCACAGATCGTAACCAATCCCATCTTCGGTGATGCCAGGTTACTGCGCTTCGATACGAAACCCGAACCGCGGAAAGTGCACATGCACCACACCGGCCCGCTCGTCTTCACGGCGCAGAATCAACTCTTCGCTGCCGGCAAACATCAACTCACCCGCCACCGGATCAACCCCGTAATCGGTCGCTGCAATCACCACCTGCTGGCCAACCTCGAACCCGTTCGGCTCATCGAACTGCTCATCCGGCAACGGGGCCGGTATGGCATTGCGGGCAATCTCTAGCGCTTGCTCGGCCGTCATCTCGCTGAATGCGCCATGACCAAAACCCATCACGCGGCCAAACCACGCCGAAACGGCCGGATATGCATCCACTAACGGTGACGTCACGTGCGTCGCCTTGAGGAACCACAGCGAGTGAGCCAGGGCAAAGTCGGCAATCGACGGTTCGCCGAACAGGAAGTCCCCCTGCTCACGCTCAAGCTGCTGCTCCAGACGCGCCATGATCGTTGGCCACTGATGCTTTGCCTGCTCGGCCGACAACCGAGTGGCACTGCCACCGCTGAACAAGCCGGAGCGATCGGCCAGAAATGCCTTGATCGCTTCCGGCGACAATTTGCCGAAGCGCACCGCTACCGATTCTGGCTGGAACACCAGACTGACCGCATGCTGGAACACCACCGAATCGGCCCACGCCGCAAAGGTCGCCGTGACCATTTCCTGGCCTTCCGGGAAAAACGCCGGTGAAGCTTTTTCCTGCTCCAGACGACGAGCGATCAACGCGGTGTCGCAATAGACATCAGCACCGATCTGCAACACCGGCGTCTTGCGGTAGCCGCCGGTCAGGGCCGTCAGGTCGGGTTTTGGCATCACCGGCGAGATCATCACAGAGCGCCAGGACACCCCCTTGAAGCCCAGCAGCAAGCGGGCCTTTTCGGCGAAAGGGGACGTCGGGTAATGATGCAGAATCAACTCGGACATGCTCGGCTCCGCCGCTCGGATAAGGAGCCCGCAGCTTAACGCGCAATCGGCAGGCAGCCTACCCATCTGCCTGATGGGCGCCTATCAGTCAGATTGATAAGCCCGCAGCCGCACTCGCCACCAGACATTCCTTGGCGCTTTTCTTGAGTTTCTTGATCAAACGCTCCTGGCGCAGCGCTTCGCCTTTATCGCGGCAGCGCTCGGTATAAACCAGCGCCACGGCCGGGCTCGACAGGAAGAAGCGCGCGCCCTTGCCACTCTGATGGGTGGCGAAGCGACGTACGGGATCGTCGCTGATCCCGCAGTAGAGCGAACCATTGGCCGCGCGAACGAGGTAGACGAACCAGGGTTTGCTGACAGGCACCGACGGTTCGGCGGCAATGACGGAAGATTCGCTCGAGGTGCTCACGTGACGATCAAGGCTTGAAAGAAAACAAGCCGCGATCTTATCAGCGACTGGCCTGGAATGCCTTCAGGCCCTTCAAGGCCTGAGCACGCACGGCGTTTCTCACCACCGGCGTCCAGCCCAGCAACAGCCCTTTGAAACCCAGCGCCTGACGCGACCAGCGCCACAGATCAAAACTGTCGTGGTGCTCGCAGATCTTGCCGTCGCGAAACACGAAACGCGCCTGAATGTCGTTGACCACGATATTGCCGGTCTGACTGAACAGGTACGTCGCCACCCAATGGGCGCCGCCAGTGCGCTCATCGCTGCGCACGTTATCGAAGGTCAGGGAGAAGTCCTTGGCGCGGGTGGTGAGCATGCGCCACATATCGCCGGCATCGCGCCCGCGCAGCTCGCCGAACGCCGGATCACTGAACACCACGTCGTCGGTATAGCAGGCGCTCATCGCCTCGGCATCCAGCCGCTGAAAGGCTTGGTAGAACCGGGTGATCAAGGCGTCGTGGGCGTCACTCATGGGCAGGCTCCGGAAAATAGGCAGATTGCCAGCACGATAATCTGCAAACAGACGAAACACCATCAGCATTCGTACCCCGAATACCGACAGTGTGTGCGAATCAGATCTTTTCGCTTTCGACCTGCACGTACAGCGAACGCCCGGCACCTAGGCCGGCGATGATCGCGCCGAGACCAATGACACCGAAGATCCAGCCCAGAGCGCTCCAGCCGCCAGTCCAGTCATGCACCACACCGACCGCGAACGGCCCCATGGATGCCAGGGTGTAGCCGAAACCCTGGGCCATGCTCGACAGGTTGGCGGCGACATGGGCATCCCTCGAGCGCAGCACGATCAGGGTCAATGCCAGGCTGAACGTAGCACCCTGCCCCAGTCCCAGCAGGATTGCCCAGCCCCACAGACCTTCGATCGGCGCATACAGGCAACCGAACAAGCCGCCGAGGGTCATTGCCATGACGATCACGATCGCCAGCCGCTGATCCTTGCCACGGGTCGCCAGCCACGGTGCGGCCAGCGAGCTGATCAACTGGACAATCACCGAACCCGACAGCACCAGACCGGCCTGGGTTGGCGTCAGACCGCGACCGATCAGAATCGACGGCAGCCAACCGAATACGATGTAAGCCAGAGACGATTGCAGGCCCATGTACAAGGTCACTTGCCAGGCCAGCGGATCGCGCAACAGGCCTCGGACCCGATAGGCAACGTTATGTGCGCCGTGTTTCTGACCGACTTGCGGCAGCCAGAACATCGCCGCGACCAAGGCCGGAACCACCCAGAAGCCAAGGCCCAGCGCCCAACTCTTATCGAAATGTTCGCTCAACGGCACGGTCGCGCCCGCCGCCATGGCCGCGCCCAGGCACAGGGCCATGGTGTAGACGCCGGTCATGGTGCCGGCCTGTTTCGGGAAGTCGCGCTTGACGATGCCGGGCAGCAGCACGCCGATCACCCCGATGCTGGCGCCAGCCAGCACGCTGCCGGCGAACAGGCCGACCTCGCCGAACGAGCTGCGCAAAATGATCCCGCCGGCCAGCATCAGGAGAATCCCCAGCACCACCCGCTCGGCACCAAAACGTCGCGCAAGCACCGGCGCCAACGGCGCGAACAGACCGAGGCAAAGCACCGGCAAGGTGGTCAGCAAACCGGCCTGGGCAGCCGATAGCCCCAGTGTTTTCGAGACCTCGCTGAGCATCGGCGCCATGCTCGACAGCGCCGGACGCAAGTTCAGCGCCACCAGAATCAGCCCTAGCAGCAACAGCCACGGGCGCCGCAGGAGCGGGTGACTTCGCTGAACCTCTGCATCATCGGCCTCGGCGTCGATCAACAGCTCTTCGAGCTCCGCCGTCCGCTTGAGCTCGGTGATGCGGCTGTGGCTCGCCTGCTGACTGGGCATCGGATTCTCGGTTTCAAGGTTCATTGATCAATTGCCTCATCAGGGCTTTGGCCCGTTCCGGGTCGCGTTGTTCGACGGCATCGAGCAGCTCGATATGCAGGTCGAACACCGCTTGGCGTCGGGGGGTGACGTTCAGGGTCTGACGCAACTGCGCGCCCACGACGCTGGAGAAGTAGCGATACAGCTCGCTGAGGGTCGGGTTGTGCGCCGCGTCCACCAGACGACGGTGGAACACCAGGTCACAGGCGATGTAGGTGTCGAGATCGCCGTGGTAGTGACTGCCGCTGACGCCCAGCGCCTCGCGCAACGCCACCAGGTCTTCATCGGTGCGGCGTAACGCAGCCAGACCGATGGCTTCGACTTCCAGAATGTGCCGGGTTTCCCGAGCCTGTTCCTGAGAGCAGCGGGACAGCGCCTTCATCGTATCCAATGGATCGACTACCGCCCGCAGGTAGCTGCCGTCGCCCTGGCGGATCTCGATCAACCCGGAAAACGCCAACACGCGCATGGCTTCGCGCACGGTGTTGCGACTGATGCCCAGCTCCGTCGCCAATTCCGGCTCGGTGGGCAAGCGCTGGCCGACCGTCCAGACACCTTGATTAATGCGCAGGCGCAACTGGTCCAGGGCCTGATCGACCAGAGATCGTTTAATTAATGGAGAAATATCTGACATAAGATTCGCCCTTTCATCCAATCATAGGATGAATTTTCTGACATGTTAGTCAGCTTCGTCCGACAAGGCAACGGGCTCACGCAAACCCTGTAGGAGCCGGCTTGCTGGCGATGGCGATCGTACCGACACATTCAGAACTGAACTTTGGCAATGCCCCTCACTATTGCGTACTAGCCTTCTGTTTCTCTCAAAACACAGGAGGGCAATGGAATGCCCGATCTTCCCCATGCCAATCGCTTACGCGCCGGACGTTATTCCCAAACCGGCCAAATCTACCTGCTGACAGCTGTCACCTGGAATCGCACCCCGTTTTTTACTGACTGGCGGGCATGACGTCTGGTGGTAGACCACTTTCGTCAGGCGCAGACAGAAGAATGGGTCGATTCCCTCGCCTGGGTGGTGATGCCCGACCATTTTCATTGGCTGGTCGAACTGAAGAACAACTCGTTGTCGGCGTTGGTGCTGGCAACCAAATCGCGCAGCGCGCGGGCGGTAAACGCGCGACTGGAGCGCAGAGGGATGGTATGGCAGAGAGGTTTCCATGATCGCGCGATTCGCCGTGAAGCGGATCTGCAAGCAGTCGCCCGATACATCGTTGCCAATCCATTGCGTGCGGGGCTTGTCACACGTGTGCACGATTACCCATTGTGGGATGCCAAATGGCTATAGCCGGGATACTCGGTGGCGTCTGGTATGCCGCCATCGCCAGCAAGCCGGCTCCTACAGGGTTCGCGGTCAGCAGGTGGAGCGTTTCATTGGAGCAAAAAAAACCCGGAACAGAGTCCGGGTTTATTTCACTGCCAAGCGTCTATCAATGCAGGATCTGGCTCAGGAACAACTTCGTCCGCTCGTTCTGCGGGTTGTCGAAGAAGTCGTTCGGCGCGGCCTGTTCGACGATTTCACCCTTGTCCATGAAGATCACGCGGTTGGCCACGGTACGGGCGAAGCCCATTTCGTGGGTCACGCAGAGCATGGTCATGCCGTCTTCGGCCAGGCCGATCATGGTGTCCAGAACCTCTTTCACCATCTCCGGGTCGAGTGCCGACGTCGGCTCGTCGAACAGCATGATTTTCGGTTTCATGCACAGGGCACGGGCAATCGCCACGCGCTGTTGCTGACCACCGGACAGTTGCCCCGGGTATTTATGCGCCTGCTCTGGAATGCGTACGCGTTCCAGGTAATGCATGGCGATTTCTTCGGCCTTGCGCTTGGGCATCTTGCGTACCCACATCGGCGCCAGGGTGCAGTTCTGCAGAATGGTCAAGTGCGGGAACAGGTTGAAGTGCTGGAACACCATGCCGACTTCACGACGGATCGCTTCGATCTGCTTGAGGTCGTTGGTCAGTTCCACGCCATCGACCACGATACGGCCCTGCTGGTGTTCTTCCAGGCGATTGAGGCAACGGATGGTGGTGGATTTGCCGGAACCCGACGGGCCGCACAGCACGATACGCTCGCCCTGCTTGACGTTCAGATTGATGTCTTTCAACACGTGGAACTGGCCGTACCACTTGTTTACGCCCTGCATCTGAATAATGCCTTGAGGACTCACAGGCTGTTTGATCGCTTCACTCATAAACTACGCTCCTAACGCTTGTGGCCAGTGTCCAGCTTGCGTTCCAAATGCATGGAATAGCGGGACATACCAAAACAGAAAATCCAGAACACCAGGGCCGCGAACACATAGCCTTCAGTGGCCATGCCCAACCATTTCGGGTCGGCGGCGGCTTGCTTGACGCTGTTGAGCAAGTCGAACAGGCCGATGATGATCACCAGGCTCGTGTCCTTGAACAGCGCAATGAAAGTGTTGACGATGCCAGGGATTACCAGCTTCAGGGCTTGCGGCAAAATCACCAGGCCCATACTGCGCCAGTAACCGAGGCCCATTGCCGCAGCCGCTTCGTACTGACCTTTAGGGATCGCTTGCAGACCGCCACGCACCACCTCGGCGATGTAGGCCGACTGGAACAGGATCACGCCGATCAACGCCCGCAGCAATTTGTCGAAGTTCATGCCTTCGGGCAGGAACAACGGCAACATCACCGACGACATGAACAGCACCGTGATCAACGGCACACCGCGCCAGAACTCGATGAAGGTCACGCAGACCACCCGAATCGCCGGCATGTTCGAACGACGGCCCAGGGCCAGCACGATACCCAGCGGCAGTGCGCCGACGATACCGACGGTAGCGATCACCAGGGTCAGCATCAGGCCGCCCCACTGGCTGGTCGCCACCTGGCTCAGACCGAATACACCACCGTGCAGCAGGAGGTAGGCAATGATCGGATAGAGCACCAGAAAGCTCAGGCCGTAGATTGCCTTGTGCGGAACACGTGCGATGAACAACGGCGCCACGCCGATAACTGCCAGCCACACGGTCAGGTCCACGCGCCAGCGCAAGTCCACCGGGTAGTAGCCATACATGAACTGGCCGAAGCGCTGCTCAATGAACACCCAGCAGGCGCCGGCCTTGGTGCAATCGGCACGGGTGGTGCCGACCCAATTGGCGTCGAGGATCGCCCAGCTCACGAGCGGCGGAACTATCAGGTAAATCAGATAGAACGCGAACAGCGTCAGCAGGGTGTTGATCCAGCTGGAAAACATGTGCGCCCGCATCCACGCCACAACACCGATGCTACTGCTCGGTGGAGGCATGTCGGGTTTGAAAGTATGAGTCGTCATGCGCTCTTCCTTACCGCTCGATCAGCGCAATGCGCTTGTTGTACCAGTTCATCAGCAGGGAAATGCTGATACTGATCGCCAGGTACACGCTCATGGTGATGGCAATGACTTCGATCGCCTGTCCGGTCTGGTTCAGCACCGTACCGGCAAACAACGACACCATCTCCGGATAACCGATACCGGCCGCCAGCGAGGAGTTTTTCGCCAGGTTCAGGTATTGGCTGGTCAGCGGCGGAATGATCACGCGCAGGGCTTGCGGGATGATCACCTTGCGCAGGGTCGGACCGTTGCGCAGCCCCAGCGAGTGAGCCGCTTCGGTCTGGCCGTGGCTGACCGACTTGATCCCCGAACGCACGATTTCGGCGATGAACGCCGCGGTGTACACGGTCAGGGCCAGGGTCAGTGCCAGCAGTTCAGGGATCAGCACCCAGCCGCCTACAAAGTTGAAACCTTGCAGCTGTGGCATTTCCCAATGCAGCGGCGCGCCGAAGATCAATGCGCACAACGCAGGGATCACCAGGAACATCGCCAGGCCTACCCAGAATTTGTGGAACGGTACGCCGGTCTCTTCGAAACGCTTGTTGGCCCAGCGGCACATCAGCACGATCGCGACAATGGCCACGACGATGCTCGCCACAAACGGCCAGAAACCGTTCGCTATCAACGCTGCCGGCATGTTCAGGCCGCGGCTGCTGACGAAGAAGGTGTCGCCGAAGTTATGGCTATTGCGCGGCCCTGGCATGGTGAGAAACACCGCGAAGTACCAGAACAGGATTTGCAGCAGCGGGGGAATGTTACGGAAGACCTCGACATAAACCGTCGCCATCTTGGCAATGATCCAGTTCTTCGAGAGTCGTGCCACACCGACGATGAAACCGAGGATCGTCGCCAGGATCACGCCGATGAACGTCACCAGCAAGGTGTTGAGCAGACCGATGACAAACACCCGGGCATAACTGTCCGATTCGGTGTAGTCGATCAGGTGCTGAGCGATGCCGAAACCGGCGCTGCGCTCAAGAAAGCTAAAACCGGAGGTAATGCCCCGGTGTTGCAGGTTGGTTTGAGTGTTGTCGAACAGGTACCAACCCATCCCGACCACGGCGAGAACCGTAATGATCTGAAACAGCCACGCACGCACTCGCGGATCGCTGAGGCTGAACCTCTGCTTTGGTGCGCCGATTGAATTTTGCATGAAGTGCCCCGGAAATAATGGAACAGAACATCACCCGGTGGTTGGCCCACCGGGCGATAGAACCATCAGCGCACTGGTGGTGCGTATTGAATGCCGCCGTTGGTCCACAGGGCGTTCAAGCCACGATCGATTTCCAGCGGAGTGCCCTTGCCGAGGTTTCTCTCGAAGACTTCGCCGTAGTTACCGACCTGCTTGACGATTTTCACCACCCAGTCTTTCGGCAGCTTCAGATCCTTGCCGTACTCACCGTCGGCGCCCAGCAGACGAGCAACGTCCGGGTTCTTGGTCGACTTGGCTTCTGCCTCGACGTTCTTCGAATAGATACCGGCTTCTTCGGCGTTGAGCATCGCGTAGCCAACCCAACGAACGATTGCCAGCCACTCATCGTCGCCGTTACGCACGACCGGCCCCAAAGGCTCTTTGGAGATGGTTTCAGGCAGAACGATGTAATCTTTCGGCGAGGCCAGTTTGCTGCGCTGTGCATACAACTGGGACTTGTCGGAGGTCAGCACGTCGCAACGACCGGATTCCAGCGACTTGGCGCTTTCATCGGAAGTGTCGAAGGTGATCGGGGTGTACTTCAGGCCGTTGGCGCGGAAGTAGTCGGACACGTTCAGCTCGGTGGTGGTACCGGCTTGAATACAGATGGTCGCGCCATCCAGTTCCTTGGCACTTTTCACGCCCAGCTTGCTGTTGGCCAGGAAGCCTACGCCGTCGTAATAGGTGATGAAGCCAGGAAACTTCAGGCCCATGCCAGCGTCACGGGAGCTGGTCATGGTGGAGTTGCGCGACAGCATGTCGATTTCGCCGGATTGCAGAGCAGTGAAACGCTCCTTGGCATTCAACTGGCTGAATTTGACCTTGGTCGCATCACCAAACACTGCAGCAGCTACAGCGCGGCAGAAGTCAGCATCGATGCCAACGATCTTGCCGGTAGAGTCCGGAACCGAGAAACCCGGCAAACCGTCACTCACACCGCACTGTACAAAACCTTTCTTCTGCACTGCATCCAGGGTTGCACCCGCCTGAGCGAACCCACTGACACCGAGCACTGCAGCTGCAGTCACGACGGCCAGGGTGGATTTCAACATCTTCATTCAAACCTCCAGTTTTGCTCTTGTTGTGTCGGAGCTTGAGCCCTGTCGCACCCTTTTGAGGCGTTGCTGACCCTTGTTGGCTTTTTTTAGGGTCAACCGACGTAAGGACCGTCGCTATGAGTCTAGTAGGAGAAAATCCACATCATGGATAACTCACTTCTCACCAATCGGCCGAACGGGCTGTAGCCCTTTCACGTTCGCGAAGCCCGTAGCGGCCACTGGCGAACATCCATCACCGGATTCTTTGCTATCCCACGACTAGCCATACACTGATAGTGTTACCGCCAGGCACGAGATTGGTTGCACAGGGTTCCCCATAGCAAAGCCCGTACCAGACCGCTCGCTAAAGCGATTCAGCGACAGGTCAATAGCAAAACTTTCAACCTTGCGACATCTTCTTAACTGATCAACCGATGGCGCACTCGAACCTCGCACACAATGAGAGCGCACGCACAACAATGGAGCAGACATGACCGAGCCCCTGATTCTTCAACCCGTCAAGCCCGCAGATGCCTGCGTAATCTGGCTGCATGGGCTGGGTGCCGACCGCTACGATTTTTTGCCGGTAGCTGAAGCGCTACAGGAAAACCTGCTCACTACCCGTTTCGTTTTGCCCCAGGCTCCGACCCGCGCCGTCACCATTAATGGTGGCTACGAGATGCCAAGCTGGTACGACATATTGGCCATGAGCCCGGCACGCGCCATCAGCCGCGAGCAGTTGGAGGAGTCCGCGCAACGGGTCGTGGATTTGATTGAAGCGCAGAAGGCCTGCGGAATAGACGCCTCGCGGATCTTTCTCGCCGGTTTTTCCCAGGGCGGCGCCGTGGTTTTGCACACAGCCTTCCTGAAATGGCAGGGACCGTTGGGCGGTGTACTTGCGCTCTCGACTTATGCCCCGACATTCAGCGATGAACTGGAGCTTTCCGCCAGCCAGCAGCGCATTCCCGTGTTGTCGTTGCATGGTCAGTATGATGACGTCGTGCAAAACTCCATGGGCCGGACCGCCTACGAGTATTTAAAGCAGCATGGTGTCACCGTGACATGGCAGGAATACCCAATGGGCCACGAAGTGTTACCCGAAGAAATTCGCGACATCGGCGTCTGGCTCGCCGAGCGTTTGCGCTAAAAGCTACCCTTTGATCCATCGCACTACGCCGCGCCCGATTCTTGCATTACACTGGCCGGCGTACATTCCTTAACCAATTGATGAGATGACCGTGCTCAAAGCACTCAAGAAAATGTTCGGTAAAAGCGAGGCTGAGCAGCTCGCGCCAGGCTCCAGCGCTCCTTCTCATACCCCCAGCCACCGTACCGACGGTAATCAGCCTGGCCGGACCGCAACCGTAGCGGCACCGAAACACGAGCCGGTGACCACACCGACCGCCCCCTCTGCTCCGGCCATTGCCTCTGAACAGCCGCTCAGCGAAGCCCCGAAACCGGCAAAACCACGCCGCGAACCGAAGCCAAAGGCGCCGGTCATCCCCTGGAAACTCGAAGACTTCGTCGTCGAACCCCAGGAAGGCAAAACCCGCTTCCACGATTTCAAACTCGCCCCCGAACTGATGCACGCCATTCAGGACCTGGGCTTTCCTTATTGCACGCCGATCCAGGCGCAGGTGCTTGGCTTCACCCTCGCGGGCAAAGACGCCATCGGTCGCGCCCAGACCGGTACCGGCAAAACCGCCGCGTTCCTGATTTCGATCATCACGCAGCTGCTGCAAACCCCGCCGCCCAAAGAACGCTACATGGGTGAACCGCGAGCACTGATCATCGCCCCGACCCGGGAACTGGTAGTGCAAATCGCCAAGGACGCGGCCGACCTGACCAAGTACACCGGCCTCAACGTCATGACGTTTGTCGGCGGCATGGACTTCGACAAGCAGCTCAAGCACCTCGAAGCCCGTCACTGCGACATCCTCGTGGCCACTCCGGGCCGCTTGCTCGACTTCAACCAGCGCGGCGACGTGCACCTGGACATGGTCGAAGTCATGGTGCTGGACGAAGCCGACCGGATGCTCGACATGGGTTTCATCCCGCAAGTGCGTCAGATCATTCGCCAGACTCCACCGAAGAACGAACGTCAGACGCTGCTGTTCTCCGCGACCTTCACCGACGACGTGATGAACCTGGCCAAGCAATGGACCACCGACCCGTCGATCGTCGAGATCGAAGCGCAGAACGTGGCCAGCGAAAACGTCGAGCAACACATCTACGCAGTGGCCGGCGCCGACAAGTACAAACTGCTCTATAACCTGGTCAACGATAACGGCTGGGAACGGGTGATGGTCTTCGCCAACCGCAAGGACGAAGTGCGGCGCATCGAAGAACGCCTGGTGCGCGATGGCGTCAACGCCGCGCAACTGTCCGGCGATGTGCCGCAGCACAAGCGCATCAAGACCCTGGAAGGTTTCCGCGAAGGCAAGATCCGGGTTTTGGTCGCCACCGATGTGGCCGGTCGCGGCATTCACATCGACGGCATCAGCCACGTGATCAACTTCACCCTGCCGGAAGTCCCGGACGACTACGTGCACCGCATCGGTCGTACTGGCCGTGCCGGCGCCGATGGTGTGTCCATCAGCTTTGCCGGTGAAGACGACTCCTACCAGCTACCGTCCATCGAGGCGCTGCTGGGTCGCAAGATCAGTTGTGAAACGCCACCGACGCATCTGCTGCGGGCGGTTGAGCGCAAGCGCCCATAACACGGGTCGCAGAATAAAAGGCGCAGCCGGAAACGGACTGCGCTTTTTTTTCGTCCGGTTTTTTCAACAGGAGCTTGCTCGACACAACTAAAAGTCCATAATGGACAAATTAGTTTACTTTCCGAACCCGGAGCCGACCATGCCCAGCACGCCTTACATGATCACCCAACCCCAGGCCTGCGAACTGCTGGCGCAAGTCGACGTGCCGCAGATCCTGCGCAAGCTGTTCCGCGACCTGGCCGCCGGGCAAGCCGTGCAACCGGCCCAGCAGTTGGTGGAATTCCCGAAAGGTGCCGGGGACTTCATCAACTACTTGGGCGTGCTGGCCGAAGATGGCGTGTATGGCGTCAAGACATCGCCCTACATCGTGCGTGAACAAGGCCCATTGGTGACCGCCTGGACGCTGTTGATGTCGATGCAGACCGGCCAGCCGCTGCTGCTCTGCGATGCCGGTGAACTGACCACCGCACGCACCGCGGCGACGACGGCGGTGGCGGTCGATGCCCTCGCACCGCTGAAGGCCCAACGCCTGGCGATCATCGGCAGCGGCAAGGTGGCCCAGGCGCACCTGCACTACGTGAAGAACCTGCGAGACTGGCAAAGCATCAGCCTGTATTCACCGAGCTTGCGCGGCAAGAACGCCGAGGCGCTGGCGCAACTCGAAAGCCTCGATCCACGGCTGACCCTCGCCGACAGTTGCGAAACCGCGATTCAAGACGCCGATGTGATCATGCTTTGTACTTCGTCCGCCGGCCCGGTGATCGACCCGTCCATGTTGAGCAAACCGGCACTGATCACGTCCATCAGCACCAATGCTCCGCGTGCCCATGAAGTGCCGCCACAGAGCCTCAATGACATGCAGGTATTCTGCGACTATCGCCAGACCACCCCGGGCTCGGCCGGCGAAATGCTGATCGCCGGTGAACAGCATGGCTGGGACAAGCGCTCGATAGTCGGCGACCTGCCCGACTTGCTCAGCGGAAAAGTGCAGCGCCCGGACTACGACCGACCTGTGTTCTTCCGCTCCATCGGCCTGGGCCTGGAAGACATCGCACTGGCCAATGCCATTTACCGCCTACTGGGCTAACACCCGTTCCCACAGGGATCCCCAACAATTTCGGCATTTACGCCCCATCAGGAGACGTTCATGAGCCAGGCAGACTTCATCATTATCGGCGGCGGGATTGCCGGTGCTTCCACCGGTTTCTGGCTGTCGCAGCACGGACGGGTGATTGTGCTCGAGCGCGAATCCCATCCAGCCTATCACTCCACCGGACGCTCGGCGGCGCTCTACACCGCCGCCTACGGCACGCCCCAGGTTCGGGCATTGACCCTGGCCAGCCGCGATTTCTTCGATGCACCACCGCCCGGTTTCTGCGAACACCCGCTGCTGACCCCGCGCGGTGAGATGACCGTCGACTTCACGGGCGATCCGGCCGAGCTGAACAATCAATACCTGAGCGCCAAAGCCACCGTGCCGCAGATGCAACTGCTCAGCGCCGACGAAGCCTGTGCGCGTCTGCCGATCCTGCGTCGGGAAAAAGTCCATGGCGCGATCTACGACCCAACCGCCAGCGACATCGATACCGATGCCCTGCACCAAGGCTATCTGCGCGGTATCCGGCGCAATAAAGGCGAGGTGCATACCGACAGTGAAGTGCTGAGCCTGGCCCGGGATACCGAAGGGCTATGGCAGGTTCAAACCGCCACTCAGACCTTCAGCGCCCCGATCATCATCAACGCCGCCGGCGCCTGGGCCGACAAGGTTGGCGAGCTGGCCGGTGCACGGCCTCTGGGCCTGCAACCCAAGCGCCGGGCAGCCTTTATCTTCGCCGGCCCCGAGGGCCTGGATAGCCATGACTGGCCAATGCTGGTCAGTCTCGATGAATCGTTCTACATGAAACCCGACGCCGGCATGTTCCTCGGCTCACCGGCCAACGCCGATCCGGTGGAACCGCACGACGTGCAGCCCGAAGAACTGGACATCGCCATGGGCATCTACCAGATCGAAGAGGCCACCACCCTGACCATCCGCCGCCCGACCCGCACCTGGGCCGGCTTGCGCAGTTTCGTGCACGACGGGGATTTGCTGTCCGGCTTCGATCAACACGTACCGGGCCTGTTCTGGGTGGCGGGACAAGGCGGCTACGGCATCCAGACGTCACCGGCCATGGGCCAGGCCAGTGCTGCACTGGTACGCGGCGAAGCCTTGCCCGAACAGCTCACCCGTTTCGGTCTGGACGCCGCGATGCTCTCCCCCGCCCGCCTGGGTTGATCCTGATCCTCAGGTGACGTGCCCACACGATTGCGGCAAACTTCCAGTGCCCCTTTTTAAAGGGGCACTGACGCTGGCCTGGAGCTCCACTGTATGAACGCACCTGAAAAAAACTCGGCCCTGGACAATGTGTCCATGGACAACTTCCGCGCGATTGCCGATGCCATCGCCACGTTGTTCTTCCCTCACGCCGAGGTGGTGCTGCACGACCTGCGCACACAAAAGGTCGACTACATCGCCAACAACCTGTCCAAACGGGAAATTGGAGACGACTCGTCGCTGGAGGACATGCTCAGCGAAGAGGTCAGTGAACGAAACATCGGGCCGTACGAAAAGCTCAACTGGGACGGCCAGAAGATTCGCAGCCTCAGCAGCGTGCTGCGCGACAGCGAAGGGCAACCGCTGGCAGTGCTGTGCATCAACCTGAATATCTCGTTGTTCGAGAACGCGAAGGCGGCGCTGGATTTGTTCCTGTCGCCGACCAAGCTGATTCCGCAACCGGACTCACTGTTTCGCGATGACTGGCAGGAACGGATCAACACTTTTCTGCATGCCTGGCTGCGCGAGCGCCAGTTGAGCCTGAATGTGCTGACCCGCGACCACAAACGCGAACTGGTGCTGGCGCTGCACGCCGAAGGCGCCTTCAAAGGCAAAAGCGCCTCCAACTACGTGGCCAATGTGCTGAACATGGGCCGGGCGACGGTGTACAAGCATTTGAAGGAATTGAAGGAATTGAAGGGCTGAAAATCAAAAGATCGCAGGCTGCGCCAGCTCCTACAGAGAAATGTGGTCCTCTTTAGGAGCTGCCGAAGGCTGCGATCTTTTTCCGATCAATCGCCGTAGATGTCGGACTTGAAGTACTTCTCCGAAATCTTCTGGTATTCGCCATTGGCGCGAATGCCGTCGATGGCCGCGTTCAGTTCACTGACCAACTCGGTGTTGCCCTTGCGCACGGCAATCCCGGCGCCCTCACCCACGTATTTCGGATCCTTGAGTTCCGGCCCGACAAAGGCGTAACCCTTGCCACGCGGCATCGACAGGAAGTCATTCAATGGAATGGTGTCGGCAAAAATGGCATCGAGGCGACCTGCCGCCAGGTCCATGTAGATTTCTTCGTTGTTGCCGTAACGTTTGACGTTGATGCCCTTCGGTTCGAAAACCTCGGCGGCGTAACGATCCGTGGTGGTTGCGCGCTGTACGCCGACCGTCTTGCCCTTGAGGCTGGCGTACTGGTCATCGACCGCCGCGCCTTCCTTCATCACCAGTCGCGATGAGGTGAAGTAGTACTTGTGGGTGAAATCCACCGACTTCTTACGGTCTTCATTGATGGTCATGGACGACAGCGCCATGTCGATTTTCTTCACTTTGAGGGAAGGAATCAGACCGTCGAATTCGCCTTCGACCCATACACACTTGACCTTCATCTGCGCGCACAGGGCGTTGCCGATGTCGTAGTCGAAACCGACAATTTCACCTTTGTCGGTTTTCGATGCGAACGGCGGATAAGCCGCTTCAATACCGATACGCAGGCTTTTCTCGGCAGCGAACACGCTACTGCACGCCAACAGGCTCAGGGCCAGACCGGTGATGAGGGGGAATTTCTTCATGTTCGTTCTCTCGCGGGTTGTTGTTGGTTTGGCAAGACAGAAGAAAAAGCTGAAACAGGGAACGCCTTTTTTGTACTTATAAATCCATACTGGACTTTTATGTATTAACCGTCAATCGGGCGCATACAGATCTTCCCGCCTCTGGTCGGGAGGGGAATCAGTGGATTTTTGGGTGATGCAGAAGGCCTCTTCGCGGACAAGTCGGACCGCGAAGGCGTATTCGAAAGCACTGGAGGAATTACTGCTTCCAGCGATCCGCCGCCGCATGATCGCTGTCACGCCCTTCAACCCAGCGCGCGCCATCACTGGTGTTTTCTTTCTTCCAGAATGGCGCGCGGGTTTTCAGGTAGTCCATGACAAAGGCGCAGGCATCGAACGCTGCCTGACGGTGGGCGCTGGCGGCACCGACGAAGACGATCGGCTCGCCCGGCTCCAGCGCGCCGATGCGATGCAGCACTTCCAGCTTCAACAGCGGCCAGCGCTGCTCGGCCTCCGCGGCAATCTTGCCCAGGGCTTTTTCGGTCATGCCCGGGTAGTGCTCCAGAAACATCCCGGCGACGTCGAGGCCGTCATTGAAGTCGCGTACGTAGCCGACAAAACTCACCACCGCACCGACGCCCACATTGGCTGCGTGCATGGCGTTGACCTCAGCGCCCGGGTCGAACGGCGTGGGCTGCACACGAATCGCCATGGCTCAGCCCCCGGTCACAGTTGGAAAGAAAGCCACTTCATCGCCATCGCCGACTGGCTCATCGAGCTGGCAGAGGTCTTCATTGCGGGCGCACATCAGGTTCTGCTCGCTCAACACTTCGGCGCCTTCACGTTGGGCCAGCAGTGCACGCACATCGTCGACCGTGGCGAAATCACCTTCAACCTTCACCGAATCCACGCCGAGCGCCTCACGGTAGCGGGCAAAAAACTTCACGGTCACGTTCATGGCTGCTCCGCCTGAAAATGGCCGCTCTTGCCGCCGAGTTTTTCCAGCAGCCGCACGCTCTCGATGGTCATGCCGCGGTCCACGGCCTTGCACATGTCATAGATGGTCAACGCCGCGACACTGGCGGCGGTCAGCGCTTCCATCTCGACACCGGTCTGCCCGGACAACTTGCAGCGCGCCACGATGCGCACGGTGTCGTCGCCTTCGGCACTGAGTTCGACCTTGACGCCGGTGAGCATCAACGGATGGCACAGAGGAATCAGATCGCTGGTTTTCTTCGCCGCCTGGATGCCGGCGATCCGCGCCACGGCGAACACATCACCCTTGGGATGACCGCCGCTGACGATCAACTGCAGGGTTTCGGGCAGCATGCGCACCAGCGCTTGGGCCGTCGCTTCGCGGAACGTCACGGCTTTTTCGGTGACGTCGACCATATTGGCGCGACCTTGGGAATCGAGATGAGTCAGCACAGCGTTACTCCTGATCAGGAGCATCGATTGTAAACCTGCGGGTCAATTTTCCGCACGCACGATTATCCGATCACCACAGGGGAAAGTGTTGCTCATAAAAAAACCGGGCGACTTTGAGGTCGCCCGGTTCTGTGGTGAGGGTTACAGATGCGATTCGGCGTATTCGGCCAGAATCGAACGTGGCACCCCTTGCAGGGTGATGTGTACACCGTTGGGGAAGTCTTTGAAGCGTTCGGTCAGGTACGTCAGCCCGGAGCTGGTCGCGGACAGGTAAGGGGTGTCGATCTGCGCCAGGTTGCCCAGGCACACCACTTTGGAACCGGCGCCAGCACGGGTGATGATGGTTTTCATCTGGTGCGGCGTGAGGTTCTGGCATTCATCGATCAGGATCAGGCTCTGCTGGAAGCTACGGCCTCGAATGTAGTTGAGGGATTTGAACTGCAACGGCACTTTGCTGAGGATGTAGTCGACGCTGCCATGGGTGTTTTCGTCATCCATGTGCAAGGCTTCGAGGTTGTCGGTGATGGCGCCCAGCCAAGGCTCCATCTTTTCCGCTTCGGTGCCGGGCAGGAAACCGATTTCCTGGTCGAGCCCCTGCACGCTGCGGGTGGCAATGATGCGCCGGTAGCGTTTGCTGACCATGGTCTGCTCGATGGCCGCCGCCAGGGCCAGGATGGTTTTACCGGAACCGGCCGCGCCGGACAGGTTCACCAGATGAATGTCCGGATCGAGCAAGGCGTACAGCGCCAGGCTTTGATAGATGTCACGCGGTTTCAGGCCCCAGGCTTCCTGGTGCAACAGAGGCTCCTGATGCAGGTCGAGGATCAACAATTTGTCGACCTGGATTTCCTTGATCCAGCCGACAAAGCCCTGTTCGTCGATGATGAACTCGTTAACGTGCACGGCTGGCAGGTTGTCGATCAGCTGCACCTGATGCCAGGTGCGACCATGATCCTGCCGGGTTTCGACTTTACTCACCCGGTCCCAGAAGGAGCCGGTCATGTTGTGGTAACCGTTGGGCAGCAACGAAACGTCGTCGACCAGTTGGTCGGTACTGTAGTCCTCGGCCGCGATCCCACAAGCCCGGGCCTTGAGGCGCATGTTGATGTCTTTTGTGACCAGCACCACGGGCAGTTTTGCATCACGCGCGCGCAGGTCGATCAGCTGGTTGATGATGATGTTGTCGTTCAGGTGCTCGGGCAGAATGATGTTCGGCTCGGCACGCTTGCTCATCAGAATTGACAGCAAGCCCTTGGGCCCGCCCTTGCCACGCTGGATCGGAACGCCGAGTTCGACGTCTTCGGGGCTGGCATCGCCCAGGGTCTTGTCGATCAGCCGAATGGCCTGGCGGCATTCCGCTGCAACGCTGTGAGGCCCGCTCTTGAGCTTGTCCAGCTCTTCAAGCACGGTCATCGGGATCGCGACGTGGTGTTCTTCGAAGTTAAGCAGGGCGTTTGGATCGTGAATCAATACGTTGGTATCGAGTACATAAAGGATTGGCTGGTTGGAAGGGCTACGTCCGTGATCATCCATACTCGGTCACCTTTGTGGGAGCCAGTCGACGCAATACCATGACAGTGCTGCGCCTCGAAGTGGCCACCGAAATCACCTGCTCAGACTCAAGTGATTGCAACCCAAACGGAGTCTTGGAAGACGCCACCTGTGTTGCAGGTTTCGGCGGTCTGTCTTCGTAATACTCCAAAACACATGACAGAAAAAAGCACTTTGACGTTTTTTTGAAGTTTATTTTTCAGAATGACCAATAGCACTTGGCGGACTGCCAGCACCCCGCTAAAGTCGGAAGTCCGCCTGCATCGAAATCTCCTCCAAAAACGTCCCTACCTCAATGTTTACGGGCTTTCCCCGTTTCAGCGAAACGCGTCCTGACAGTTTTCCCAACCGATCCCGCTTGGCGCCGTTTGCGTGATGAGCCAGGGCATCGCGGTTTTCAGCGCGTCCTGCTTCACATTGAAGTTGATCACCCCGTGCCGCCACAGCAGCATCAGGGTCAGCACCCGTTGCGCACTCTGGCTGCCCTTGAGCTTGCCGGCGCCGTCCTGGGCATCGATGTCCCACAGTGCCACCTGCAAACCCTGAGACCTGAAGAAGCCTTCAGCATCGGACCGACGCTGGCCATCGGGCGGACGAAACAGCGGCACGTAATTCTCCGGCAGCTTGCCCTTGACCAGCTCGGCGCTGCGCCGCACCGAGTCCTGCCAGTCTTGCCAGTGGCTGTGGGAACGGAACTCCCAACCCTGCACACCAACGCATTGCTGCGAATAGGTCCCTTGCAGGCTGGTCGCCGAACCTTCAGCCAGACGGGCCTGGATGTCCTTGCCGAGGACGAAGAACGTCGCGCTCATGTTCGATTTGCGCAGGTACTCGGTGACCCAGGCAGTGTTATCCGGCACGGCATTGGCAGCGCTGTCGAAAGTCAGCAGGAACAGGCGATCATTCATGGCATCGCCATTGCGCTCATAGTCGCCAAAACGATCGACTTCGCTGCTGGTCTGCGGGAACAGCGCCGCCTTGCGCAATTGCTCGTCCAGATACTGGGCGTGGAACAACCGGCTCGGCTCGGCCCACTTGATGTAGTAGCTGTCGTTGCTGATCTGAAACTTGGCCGCTTGCTCACGCAAGGTATCCATGTCCTCGACGAGGAAACAGAAAGAGGCATCCTGATCGCAACTCTGCTGGGCGAAGTTGTAGTTGCTCAGCAACCGCTGCCACATGCGCTGGCGCAGCTGGTTGACCGACTCCAGATTGACGGTGCGCAGGCCCAGGCGTTGAGCCAGGCTTGCTTCATCGAGCGATTCGCTGGCGAGCAGGACGCGGGCGAACATGAGGATTTCGGCCCGGGAGGCAACGTCGAACAGGGTCGGGTTGCTGAGCCGCTCAGGCCAGGTGCTGCGATCCAGCGTCGCCACATCGCCCGGCGCCGCCTGGGCGACGAAACTCAACAGCGAGGCGAAGAATAGAAAAACGATACGCAATGGGATGTCTCCATAACAAAACCCGCGCGGCACTATAGCCGATAGCGTTCAAATTCCCGCATCTGCGCCGAACTCATTGTGGCGAGGGAGCTTGCTCCCGTTGGGCTGCGAAGCAGCCCCAAACCGACAAATACTTTCTCTGGATAAAACCATGCGCCTGTATTGCGACCGCTTCGCGCTCGAGCGGGAGCAAGCTCCCTCGCCACAGGATCTTCTTCTGCCACAAAACCTGGCGACACCACCGATCACCTATGACACCCATAGCTGGAGTCAACACAGACAACCCCCTAGAATCGCCCCCACGATTAAAGGAGACGACTTCATGCTGATGGTGATTTCCCCCGCCAAGACCCTCGATTACGAAACACCGCCGGCGACCCAGCGCTTCACTCAGCCGCAATACCTCGACCACTCCCAGGAACTGATCCTGCAACTGCGCGACCTGACACCGGCGCAGATCAGCGAGCTGATGCACGTCTCCGACAAGATTGGCGGCCTCAATGCCGCACGTTTCGGCAGCTGGACCCCGGCCTTCACCCCTGCCAACGCCAAGCAGGCCTTGCTGGCATTCAAGGGTGACGTGTACACCGGCCTGAATGCACAAACCTTCAGCGAAGCCGACTTCGATTACGCCCAGCAGCACTTGCGCATGCTCTCCGGCCTGTACGGCCTGCTTCGCCCTCTGGACCTGATGCAGCCCTATCGGCTGGAGATGGGCACCAAGCTGGCCAATGCCCGTGGCAAGGATCTGTATGCCTTCTGGGGCACGCGGATCAGCGAATGGCTGAACGAAGCGCTGGCCGATCAGGGCGACGATGTACTGCTGAACCTGGCCTCCAACGAATACTTCTCGGCGGTCAAACGCAGCGCCTTGAACGCGCGCATCATCAATACCGAGTTCAAGGATTTGAAGAACGGCCAGTACAAAATCATCAGCTTCTACGCGAAAAAGGCCCGCGGGATGATGAGCCGCTTCGTCATCGAAGAACGCATCAATGACCCGGTCGCCCTCAAGCAGTTCGATGTTCAGGGTTATCGCTACAGCAACGAACAGTCTAAACCGGACAATCTGGTGTTCCTGCGCGATCACGCACCGGAGTAACCAGACCCGCACTCAATTCGCGCACGACACCAACAACTTCGTCGTGCGCTACCCCTTCGATCCTCGAACAATCCCCGCCCTTTTCGCCGACTTATTGGCGCCAAAAAACAAGCACTCGATTTTCTAACTTTTGTTTCACTCGACTTTGCTGATTTTTTTCAGTAGTGGCACTGAAAATTTTTGTGAGTAGTGGCAAAAAAGTACCCAAGGCAATAATCACCCTATATATAAAGGGCGAAACGGCAAGTGCTATCAATATGAAAGCAGTGCCATCTTTTTCAATATTTCAAGAAATTCCAGAAATCGCGATGGGTGGACTGGAACTATGTCCAAATGCGTCGCTCATACCACCCGTAACGATTCTCTCGGCGAACGTACGAGATAACTTACACAGAGAAGCGGTCCCGATAGCGAAGTTGTCATATTAACTTGAACTTATGGATCACTTGTTTGGGCAACACATGAAGGACAGGAGATAACGCATCATTAATATCCCCTACAAGGCCACGGCTGCGCCCCTATAAACGTGCTCACCCGAGCACCCAACCGCTTGATTTACGGGCTTCTGGCCTGGCATTGAGCGCGCAAGACCTTTGCACGAACGTCCTCTGATTAGAGGGTCGGCTGCATAACAGGGCACGTCATAACAATAAGGCCTGGTTGCGCACTTCTTGAGTGCACTTATTTAGACACTCGGAACTTAGTATGCCTGCACCCGGCATTGTGACGCCTTTAAGGCCGCACTTGCGAGTGCATTATGACCGCTGAACACCATTAACTCCGGCCATGTAATGGCTTGTTGAACACAGTCTTGATTAACTGAGAGGTAAATGCGATGCGCATCAGCATATTTGGTTTGGGTTACGTCGGTGCAGTCTGTGCCGGTTGCCTGTCTGCACGGGGCCATGACGTCGTTGGCGTCGATGTTGCCAAAGACAAGATCGATATGATCAACGCCGGTCGTTCGCCGATCGTTGAACCTGGCCTGGGCGAACTTCTGAAACAGGGCATCGAGACTGGCCGCCTGCGCGGCACGACCAACTTCGCCGAGGCGATTCGCGACACCGACCTGTCGATGATCTGCGTCGGCACGCCGAGCAAAAAGAACGGCGACCTGGAACTGAACTACATCGAGGCTGTGTGCCGCGAAATCGGTTTTGTTCTGCGTGACAAAACCACCCGCCACACCATCGTCGTGCGCAGCACTGTGTTGCCGGGCACCGTGGCAAACGTGGTCATCCCGATTCTCGAAGACTGCTCCGGCAAGAAAGCAGGCGTCGACTTCGGCGTTGCCGTGAACCCTGAGTTCCTGCGTGAAAGCACCGCGATCGCCGACTACGACCAGCCGCCAATGACCGTCATCGGCGAGTTCGACAAGGCTTCGGGCGACGTTCTGCAATCGCTGTACGAAGAACTCGACGCACCGATCATCCGCAAGGACATCGCCGTTGCCGAGATGATCAAGTACACCTGCAACGTGTGGCACGCCACCAAGGTGACCTTCGCCAACGAGATCGGCAACATCGCCAAGGCTGTCGGCGTCGATGGTCGTGAAGTGATGGAAGTGGTCTGCCAGGACAAGACACTGAACCTGTCCCAGTACTACATGCGTCCTGGCTTCGCATTCGGCGGCTCCTGCCTGCCGAAAGATGTGCGCGCCCTGACCTACCGCGCCGGTTCCCTGGACGTCGAAGCACCACTGCTCAACTCGCTGATGCGCAGTAACGAGTCCCAGGTGCAGAACGCGTTCGACATCGTCTCCAGCCACGACAAACGCAAAGTCGCCCTGCTGGGCCTGAGCTTCAAGGCCGGCACCGACGACCTGCGCGAAAGCCCGCTGGTCGATCTGGCGGAAATGTTGATCGGCAAGGGCTACGACCTGAGCATCTACGACAGCAACGTCGAGTACGCCCGTGTCCACGGTGCGAACAAGGATTACATCGAGTCGAAGATCCCTCACGTCTCGTCCTTGCTCAACTCGAACTTCGAGGAAGTGATCAACAACTCCGACGTGATCATCCTCGGCAACCGTGATGAGAAATTCCGCGCCCTGGCACTGGAAGCACCGCACGGCAAGCAAGTGGTCGACCTAGTCGGCTTCATGTCTCAAGCCACCAGCGTCAGCAAGCGCACCGAAGGTATCTGCTGGTAACACGCCTGTAGGAGCTGTCGAGTGAAACGAGGCTGCGATCTTTCCCAGCTCACTTGAATCCCAAGCGAAAGATCAAAAGATCGCAGGCTTCGCCAGCTCCTACAGGGATTCTGGCGTTATCCAAACCGGGTGGCGCCAGTTTTCACAAGCCTGCCTTAACCCAATCGGGCTCCGCCCGAGATCGAGACGGATGCAGATTATGCACAGGCTAAAGCACGGCCTACTTCAGGCCGCCGGTTGGCTGTTTTACCTAAGTTTATTAATGGGCATCGCCCTGGCGTTGCCTCCGTCCACGTTCGACTCCGAGTCGAAGGACTTCATCTTCCTGATCGGTATCGTCGGTATCTGGCGCTACTCGATGGGTGCCACGCACTTTTTGCGCGGCATGCTGTTTCTGTACGTGGTCTACCCGCACCTGCGGCGCAAAGTGCGCAAGCTGGGCAAAGAGGCAGACCCGTCCCACGTGTTCCTGATGGTCACCAGCTTCCGTATCGATGCACTGACCACCGCTCAGGTCTATAGCTCGGTGATCCGCGAGGCCATCGACTGCGGCCTGCCGACCACCGTGGTGTGCTCCATCGTCGAAATGTCCGATGAGCTGCTGGTCAAGAGCCTCTGGAAACGCATGAACCCACCGACACGGGTCAAGCTCGACTTCGTGCGCATTCCCGGCACCGGCAAGCGCGACGGCCTGGCCTATGGTTTCCGCGCCATCTCCCGCCACCTGCCGGACGACCGTGCCGTGGTTGCCGTGATCGATGGCGACACCGTGCTGGCCGAAGGCGTCGTGCTCAAGACCGTGCCGTGGTTCCAGCTGTTCGGCAATGTCGGCGGCCTGACCACCAACGAGTTCTGCGAAGTGCGCGGCGGCTACATCATGAGCGAATGGCACAAACTGCGATTCGCCCAGCGCCACATCAACATGTGCTCCATGGCCCTGTCCAAGCGCGTGCTGACCATGACTGGCCGGATGTCGGTGTTCCGCGCCACCGTGGTCACCAACCCGGACTTCATCGCCGACGTGGAAAGCGACTCGCTGCAACACTGGCGCCTGGGCCGCTTCAAGTTCCTGACCGGTGACGACAAGTCGAGCTGGTTCAGCCTGATGCGCCTGGGTTACGACACGTTCTATGTGCCCGACGCCGCGATCCATACCGTGGAACACCCGCCGGAAAAGAGCTTCATCAAGGCCAGTCGCAAACTGATGTTCCGTTGGTACGGCAACAACCTGCGGCAGAACTCCCGCGCCTTGGGCCTGGGGATGAAACGCCTCGGCCTGTTCACGTCAGTGGTGCTGTTCGATCAGCGCGTGTCGATGTGGACGTCCCTGCTGGGCCTGACGGTGGCGCTCATCGCCACCTTCAAGTACGGCACCGCGTTCATCCTGGTTTACCTGCTGTGGATCGGCATCACCCGCCTGATCCTGACCCTGTTGCTGTCCTGTTCCGGTCACCGGATCGGCCCGGCATACCCGGCCATTCTCTATTACAACCAGATCGTCGGCGCGCTGGTGAAGATCTACGTGTTCTTCCGCCTCGATCAACAATCCTGGACTCGCCAGCCCACTTCTCTGACCCGTGATCTCGCCAGCTTTCAACGTTGGTTCAACACCTGGTCGTCTCGGACCATGACCTTCTCCGCCGGCAGCATCTTTGTCGCCGTGCTGCTGATGATGGTCTGACCGAACTCGCCTGAATTAACTAGGAAATCGCCCATATGAATACCGCCGTCAACAGCAACGTAGTGCACGAATCCGAAGCCCAGCGCCAACACGCCCGCGTGAAAATTCCGGCCAAGCTGCGTTTCTTCGGCCCTGACCGTACCCCGGTCGAAGCCCGGGTCATCGACCTTTCCGCCGGCGGCCTGGCGTTCAACGCCGGTCAGTTGCCGCTGAAGGTCGGCGATGTGCACAAGGCCCGCCTGCAATTCGTCATCGACAACCTCGGTCTGGCCATGGACGTGGAGTTGCAGATCCGCTCCGTCGACCGCCAGACCGGCCGCGTAGGTTGCCAGTTCCAGAACCTGGAACCCCGGGACATTTCCACCCTGCGCCACCTGATTACTTCGCACCTGGCCGGTGACATCGTCAGCGTGGGTGAAATGCTCGCAACCCTGCAACGCGACAACTTCACCAAGGCGCGCAAGGTCAAGGACGGCGGTCATGGCATGACCGCGCTCGGCCGTCTGAAAGCGGTGACCTTCAGCGCCGGTATCTTCGTGGTCGGCCTGGTGGCGTTCGGTTTTATCTTCAAATCGGTGTACGGCATGTACTTCGTCAGCCACGCCCAGGCTGGTCTGGTCAGCGTGCAAGGCATGAACATCACCATGCCGCGCGACGGCACCGTGCAGAGCCTGATCAAGGCTGACGGCGTTGCCGCCAAAGGCGCCCCGCTGGCGACCTTCAGCACCAGCATGCTCGACGTACTCAAAGGCCATCTGGACGAAAACCAACTGCAACCGTCCAAGGTTGAAGAGCTCTTCGGCAAGCAAATGACCGGCACCCTGACCTCTCCGTGCGATTGCACCGTGGCCCAGCAACTGGTGGCTAACGGTCAATACGCCAACAAAGGTGACGTGATCTTCCAACTGGTGCCACGCAATACCGAAGCCAACGTTGAAGCACGCTTCTCCTATCGCCAGTTCGGCGACGTGCGCCCAGGCACCACGGTCAGCTTCCAGATCGCCGGCGAAGACCAGACCCGTACCGGCAAGATCGTCAGCAGCACCAGCCTGAAAAGCGAAGACCTGTCATCCGATATCCGCGTGCAGATCAAACCTGACGAGCCGCTGGACAGCGCACTCGCCGGTCGCCCGGCGGAAGTGAACAGCACCCGTGGCCCGAACCTGAACTGGCTGATCAACAAAGCCATGGCCGCCGGTCTTTAAACAGAGGACATGCCCGTGACGACTCCACAAATCCTCAGAACACCGCGCACCCACATAGGATCACTGTGTGCAGTTGCACTGGCCGTAAGCCTGGCCGGTTGCGCCGGCCTGCCCGACCAGCGCCTGGCCAATGAAGCCCTCAAGCGCGGTGATACCACGCTGGCGGCGCAGAACTATCAGCAACTGGCCGACCTGGGTTACAGCGAAGCCCAGGTTGGGCTGGCCGACATTCAGGTCGACAGCCGCGACCCGGCACAGATCAAAAAGGCCGAGGCGACTTACCGCGCCGCAGCCAGCGTCTCGCCGCGGGCTCAGGCTCGCCTGGGTCGCCTGCTGGTGGCCAAACCTGGCGCCACCGAAGCCGAACACCACGAAGCCGAGGCACTGTTGAAGAAAGCCGCGACCAACGGCGAAGGCAACACCCTCATCCCGTTGGCGATGCTGTATCTGCAATTCCCACACAGCTTCCCCAACGTCAACGCGCAGCAGCAGATCAGCCAATGGCGCGCCGAAGGCAAACCGGAAGCAGGTCTGGCCCAGGTGCTGCTCTATCGCACCCAGGGCACTTACGACCAACACCTGAATGACGTGGAAAAGATCTGCAAAGCGGCGTTGAACACCACCGACATCTGCTACGTCGAACTGGCCACGGTCTATCAGAAACGTGGCCAGCCCGAACAACAGGCCGAGTTGATCAAGCAGATGCAGGCTGCTCACAGCCGTGGCACCGTCTCCGCGCAACGGGTCGACAGCGTGGCCCGCGTGCTGGGCGATGCGAGCCTGGGCAAGACCGACGAAAAAACCGCTCAGTCGCTGCTCGAAGGCATCGCCCCGGGCTACCCGGCGTCCTGGGTCAGCCTGGCGCAATTGCTCTACGACTTCCCTGAACTGGGCGACGTCGACACGATGATGAAGTACCTGGACAACGGCCGCGCCGCCGACCAGCCGCGCGCCGAACTGTTGCTGGGCAAGCTCTACTACGAAGGCAAGATGGTGCCGGCCGACGCCAAGGTCGCCGAAGAGCACTTCAAGAAAGCCCTCGGCCGGGAAGTCGCCGCCGATTACTACCTCGGCCAGATTTACCGTCGCGGTTACCTGGGCAAGGTCTATCCGCAGAAAGCCCTGGATCACCTGCTGACCGCTGCGCGCAACGGCCAGAACAGCGCCGATTTCGCCATCGCCCAACTGTTCTCCCAAGGCAAGGGCACCCGGCCCGACCCGGTCAACGCTTACGTCTTCAGCCAATTGGCCAAGGCTCAAGACACCCCGCAAGCCACTGAGCTTGCGCAAACACTCGAAGCGCAACTGCCACCTGACCGGCTGGCCGAGGCCCAACGCCTGCTCAAACAAGAGCAAGCCATTCGTAGCACCGTGAGTCCGGACACGCTGGAACTGCACGCTTTGCAAGAAGAAGACGGCGAGGAATCCCTATGAAACTCAATCCATTCGTGCAGGCCGGTATTGGCCTGACATTCGCCCTGCTGTGGTCGTGCCCGACCCTGGCGGCCCTGACCGAAGACAAGAACTTCGGTCTCGAAGTCAAAGTTACCGGCCAGTCCGAGAACGACAGTGATCTGGGCACCGCCGGTGGCGGCGACGTTAACGGCGTCGGCCTCGACCTGCGCCCATGGGTCTATGGCGAAAGCGGCGCGTGGAGCGCCTACGCGATGGGTCAGGCCGTGACGTCCACCGACATCATCGAAACCGACACCCTGCAGCAGTCCGACAACAGCGGCACCCAGACCACCGACAGCGGTGATCGCAAGACCAGGAAAAACTACCTGGCGATGCGCGAGTTCTGGGTCGGTTACAAGGGCCTCACGCCTTACCCTGGCGAGATCCTCAAGTTCGGTCGCCAACGCCTGCGTAACGACGACGGCCAATGGCGCGACACCAACATCGAAGCCCTGAACTGGACCTTCGACACCACCCTGTTGCGCGCCAACGTCGGTGTCGCCGAACGCTTCAGCGAATACCGTACCGACCTGAAAGAACTGTCCCCCAAAGACAAGGATCGCCTGCACGCCTACGCCGATGCAGCGTATCAGTGGACACCCGGTAACTGGGTCGGCATTCGCGGTCATCACACCCACGATAACGGCAAGCTCGACTATCCGGAGCCGGGCGTGGCTGGCGATACCCTGGACAAGAAACAGAACGGCGACATCAGCTGGCTCGGCCTCACCGCCGACAGTGATGCCTACAACTGGCGCAACACCAACACCGTCAATTACTGGGGCAGCATCACCGGCATGAACGGCGACCGTGACACGGTCAACCCGTTGAATGCCGACGGCACTCGCCCGGCAGAAGCCAAGCGTGGTGAAGACCTGAACGGCTGGGCTACCGACCTGGGTGTTCGTCTGCGTCTCGATCCGCAGTGGCAAGTCGGTGCAGCCTATGCCCGCGCCAGCGCCGAGTACCAACAGAACGGCCTGGAAAGCAACCGCTCGAACTACACCGGTACTCGCTCGCGGGTTCACCGTTTCGGCGAAGCCTTCCGTGGCGAAATGAACAACATGCAGACCGCTACGCTGTTCGGCTCCTGGATGCTCAACGACGAATACGACGCCAGCCTGATCTACCACAAGTTCTGGCGTGTGGACGGCAACAAGCCGGTGGGCAACAACGGCATCAACGCTGTTGAAAACAACACCGACGACGCGACCGGCGCGATCCTCTCCAGCACCTCCCTGCCGCTGGAAGATGGCAACAAGGACCTCGGTCAGGAAATGGACCTGGTGGTCACCAAGTACTTCAAGCAAGGCCTGTTGCCGGCAGCGTTGAGCCAGTCGATCGATGAGCCTTCGGCCCTGGTGCGGTTCCGTGGCGGTGTGTTCAAGCCCGGCGATGCCTATGGCAAAGAAGTCGACTCGTACATGCACCGTGCGTTTATCGACGTGATCTGGCGCTTCTGATGCAAACCGCGAAGGGAGTGCCCGACATGAACAGCGCCAAGAAAGGCTCGATCAGCCTGCTGGCCGGCGCGCTGCTGCTGGCCAGCACAGCCGCCTTCGCCACCGTCGAACCGGTCAAGGCTGTGCACCAGCCTGAACAGCAGAGCAAGCCGACGACCATAGCCAAAGGACTGCAACAGGCCAAGACCTACACCGTCAGCAGCGCACCCACCGCGCCGCTGGACTTGGCCAAGCCGAAACTGCCGGACACTTCTGGCTACACCGCCCAAGCTATTGCCGCGAAAATCGTGCGCACCAAACCCGGCAAGATCAGCGTGCGCCGGATGATGCAGGAAGACGCCCTGAAGGACTTCATCGGCGGCGACAACAAGATGGCCGAGTGGGTGGTGCGTCAGCACGGCATCCCGCAGGCGATCTTCGTCGACGACGGCTACATGAACCTCAAGGACCTGACCAAGAAGCTGCCCAAGCAGTACCTCAGCGAAACGTCGCCAGGTGTGTTCCTGGCGAAGTTGCCGATCGTGGTGGGCAGACACGGCATTCTGGAAATCGACAAACAGACCCAGGAACTGCGCCTGTCCCAGGAGGCCGGCTCGTTCCTGGTCAACGACGGTCAGCTGTTTGTGCGTGATACCAAGATCACCGGTTGGAGCGAGAAGGCCAACGGCCCGGCGGCCTTCTCGTCGCCCAAGGAATTCCGGCCGTTCCTGTTGTCCTGGGGCGGCACCGAGACCTACATCGCCAACAGCAAGATCGCCAGTTTCGGTTACGCCAACAGTAAGTCCTACGGCGTGAGTATTTCCCAGTACACGCCGAACATGGCCAAGGTGCTCAAGCGCCCTGAACCGACCGGCTGGATCGTCGGCTCCGAGTTCTCGGACATGTGGTACGGCTTCTACTGCTACGAAACCCGCGACTTCGTGGTCAAGGGCAACACCTACAAAGACAACATCGTCTACGGCATCGACCCCCATGACCGTTCCCACGGTCTGATCATCGCCGACAACACGGTGTACGGTACCAAGAAGAAGCACGGGATCATTATTTCCCGTGAGGTCAACGACAGCTTCATCTTCAACAACCGCAGCTACGACAACCACCTGTCAGGCCTGGTGATCGACCGTAACAGCGTGAACAACCTGATCGCCTACAACGAGATCTACAAGAACCACACCGACGGCATCACCCTCTACGAGAGTGCCGACAACCTGTTGTGGGGCAACAAGGTGATCAGCAATAAGCGTCACGGCATCCGGATTCGTAACAGCGTGAACATTCGCCTGTACGAAAACGTCTCGATGGCCAACGGCCTGACCGGTGTCTACGGGCACATCAAAGACCTGAGCGACACCGACCGGGACATCAAGCTCGACCCGTTCGATGCCGAAGTGTCGCTGATCGTGGTCGGTGGTGAACTGGCTGCCAACGGCAGCGGACCGCTGTCGATCGACTCGCCGCTGAGCGTGGAGTTGTATCGCGTGTCGATGCTCGCACCGACCAAAACCAGCGGCATCAGCTTCTCGGGAATTCTCGGCGAGCGTCAGGATGAAATTCTCGACCTGCTGGTGCGCCAGCAGAAAGCCGTGCTGATCGACCCTGTCGAACGCCAGACCGAAATGCGGGACTGAGGATAATTTTATGCACCCACACTTGATCAAATTACTCAGCCTGTCGGCCCTGACCGCGGGTATTCTCGCGGCCAGCACTGGCGTGCGTGCCGAAGACGCCAAGGCACCGAGCTTCAGCGCCGAGCCGTGCTGCAGCCTGTGCCCGGCAGCCCACGACCCGAAGAACTACACCACCCGCTATCAGCAGAACTTCACCACGCTGGTGCAGGCCCAGGGCGACTGGCTGTTCCGTACCCAAGAAGACTTGCGCACCGAGTTCGACACCACACCCGCCGGCTACAAACGCCTGAAACAACTGCACGATGCGTTCAAGAGCAAAGGCGTGGAGCTGGTCATCGTTTACCAGCCGACCCGTGGCCTGGTGAACCGCAACAAGCTGAACCCGGAAGAAAAAGCCAAATACGATTTCGACAAGGCCCTGACCAACTACAAGACCATGCTCGGGCGCTTCGCGCAGATGGGCTACGTGGTCCCCGACCTGTCACCACTGACCAACGAATCGCTGCCCGACACCCTGCCCGCCCACGATTTCTACTTCCGCGGCGACCAGCACTGGACCCCGTATGGCGCCCAGCGCACCGCGAAGATCGTCGCCGAGAAGGTCAAGCAGTTGCCGGCCTTCGCCGACATTCCCAAGCGTGAATTCGAGACCCATAAGTCGGGTCGCATGGGCAAGACCGGAACGTTACACAACATGGCGGGTCAACTCTGTGGCACCAGCTACGCGATCCAGTACATGGATCAGTTCACCACCGAGCCCAAGGGCGAAGCGGCGGATGGCGATCTGTTCGGTGAATCCGGCAACCCGGAAATCACCCTGGTCGGCACCAGCCACAGTGGCAAGAACTACAACTTCGCCGGTTTCCTCGAAGAGGCCATCGGCGCCGACATCCTCAACGTGGCATTCCCCGGCGGTGGCCTGGAAGGTTCGATGCTGCAGTACCTGGGCAGCCAGGAGTTCCAGACCAAACCACCGAAGATTCTCATCTGGGAGTTCTCACCGCTTTATCGCCTCGACCAGGAAACCATCTACCGCCAGATGATGGCGCTGCTCGACAACGGTTGCGAAGGCAAGGATGCACAGATGAGCAGCAGCGCCATGGTGAAGCCGGGCAAAAACGAACTGTTGGTCAACAGCAAGAACCTGGACCTGCGCAACAGCGACCACCAGGTCGACATCCGCTTCGCCGATACGTCGGTGAAAACCTTGCATGCCACCCTCTGGTACATGAATGGGCGTCATGAGGACATCAAGATCGAGAAACCGGAAACCTCCGAAACCGACGGGCGTTTCGCCTTCGAGTTGCGCACGGACGAAGACTGGGCCTCGCAGAATCTGCTGGCCGTTGAAGTCCAGGGGCCTGAAACACCAGGTGCCGCGCCGCAGAAAGTCGAAGCGAAAATCTGCAAACGTAACGTGTTCTCCGGCACCGGGCAGCGTACTGCTCAAGCCGGGCAATGAGGCTACCTCTTATGAACTGCATGCAAACCCGAGCTTTGAAACAGTTACTCGCGCCTTCCCTGCTGGCTCTGGCGATGTTCGCTGGCGCCACCCAGGCCGCCGCGCCACTGCGCCCGCCTCAGGGGTATTTTGCGCCAGTGGATAAATTCAAGACCGGCGACAAGAGCGAAGGCTGCGACGCAATGCCGACGCCCTACACCGGCGCCCTGCAGTTTCGCAGCAAATACGAAGGCTCCGACAAGGCCCGTTCGACTCTGAACGAGGAATCGGAAAAGGCCTTCCGCGACACCACCGCCGACATCACCAAGATCGAGCGCGGCACCAGCAAGCGAGTGATGCAGTTCATGCGTGACGGTCGCCCGGAACAACTGGAATGCACCCTCGACTGGTTGACCGCCTGGGCCAAGGCCGATGCATTGATGTCCAGGGACTTCAACCACACCGGCAAGTCCATGCGCAAATGGGCGCTGGGCAGCATGGCGTCGTCCTATATCCGCCTGAAATTCTCTGACTCCCATCCCCTGGCCACCCACCAGGAACAAGCGCAGGTGATTGAAGCCTGGTTCAGCAAAATGGCCGATCAGGTGGTCAGCGATTGGGACAACCTGCCGCTCGAACAGACCAACAACCACTCGTATTGGGCCGCCTGGTCGGTGATGGCCACGTCGGTCGCCACCAACCGCCGCGACCTGTTCGACTGGGCCGTGAAGGAATTCAAGGTCGGCGCCAATCAGATCGATGCCCAAGGCTTCCTGCCTAACGAACTCAAGCGCCAGCAACGCGCCCTCGCCTACCACAACTATGCCCTGCCGCCGCTGGCGATGATCGCCAGTTTCGCCCAGGCCAACGGTGTGGATTTGCGTCAGGAAAACAACGGTGCCTTGAAACGCCTGGGTGATCGCGTGCTGGCCGGCGTGGACGACCCGGATCAATTCGAGAAGAAAAACGGTAAAGGCCAGGACATGACCGATCTCAAGATCGACTCGAAATTCGCCTGGCTCGAACCGTTCTGCTCGCTCTACACCTGCGCGCCGAATGTGCTGGAACTCAAGCACAAGATGCAGCCGTTCAAGTCTTTCCGCCTCGGCGGGGACTTGACCAAGGTCTACGACCCGGCCAACGAGAAAGGCAACAAGGGCTCTTAAAGCTCAGCGCTATCCATTGTGGCGAGGGGGCTTGCCCCCGTTGGGGTGCGTAGCGCCCCCAAAACCTGACAGCGCGGTGACTCAGGCATAACGCGTTTACCGGTTTTACGACTGCTTCGCAGCCGAACGGGGGCAAGCCCCCTCGCCACAGGGTCAGTGTCAGGCATGAATTGAGTAATACACCCCCGGATTTTCGTGGGGGGTTTGGGGGGGCCGTTGGCCCTTGACTGTTGGTTAAACATGGAGAGATCAGGATGGTATTTTCATCCAACGTGTTCCTGTTTCTGTTCTTGCCGATCTTTCTCGGCTTGTACTACTTGAGCGGGCAACGCTATCGCAACTTGCTGCTGCTGATCGCCAGCTACGTGTTCTACGCCTGGTGGCGTGTGGACTTCCTTGCGTTGTTCGCAGCCGTCACGCTGTGGAACTACTGGATCGGCCTGAAAGTTGGCGCCGCTGGTGTCCGGACCAAACCGGCCCAGCGCTGGCTGCTGCTCGGCGTCGCGGTGGACTTGTGCATCCTGGGCTACTTCAAGTACGCCAACTTCGGCGTGGAGAGCATCAACGCGATGATGACCTCGGTCGGTCTGTCGCCGTTCATCCTGACCCACGTGCTGTTGCCGATCGGGATCTCGTTCTACATCTTCGAGTCCATCAGCTACATCATCGACGTTTACCGCGGCGATACCCCGGCCACCCGCAACCTGATCGACTTTGCCGCATTCGTAGCGATCTTCCCGCACTTGATCGCGGGCCCCGTGCTGCGTTTCCGCGACTTGGCCGACCAGTTCAACAACCGCACCCACACCCTCGACAAGTTCTCCGAAGGTGCCACGCGGTTCATGCAGGGTTTCATCAAGAAAGTGTTCATCGCCGACACCCTGGCGGTGGTCGCCGACCATTGCTTCGCCTTGCAGAACCCGACCACGGGCGATGCCTGGCTCGGCGCCCTGGCCTACACCGCACAGCTGTACTTCGACTTCTCCGGCTACAGCGACATGGCGATTGGCCTGGGCTTGATGATGGGTTTCCGCTTCATGGAAAACTTCAAACAGCCGTACGTCAGCCAGTCGATCACCGAGTTCTGGCGGCGCTGGCACATCAGCCTCTCCACCTGGCTGCGTGACTACCTGTACATCACCCTCGGCGGTAACCGTAAAGGCACGCTGATGACCTATCGCAACCTGTTCCTGACCATGCTGCTCGGTGGTCTGTGGCACGGCGCGAACATCACCTACATCGTCTGGGGCGCCTGGCACGGCATGTGGCTGGCAATCGAAAAAGCCATCGGCCTGAACACTTCGCCGCGCAGCTTCAACCCGATCCGCTGGGTCCTGACCTTCCTGCTGGTGGTGATGGGCTGGGTGATCTTCCGCGCAGAGAACCTGCACGTCGCCGGTCGCATGTACGGCGCAATGTTCAGCTTCGGCGAATGGTCGCTGTCGGAACTCAACCAGGCCAGCCTCACCGGTCTGCAAGTGGCAACCCTGGTGGTGGCTTACGTGACCCTGGCGTTCTTCGGCCTGCGTGATTTCTACACCAACCAGCCGCCGGTCAAGACCAAACCTGCGGTGAACATCGAAACCGACGGCCCGGCCGCGGCGACGCCTGGAATGATCAAAGCCGTACCGGGCGACAACCCGGCCAGCATCCACGAGCCGGGTTACACCGTTGGCGTTGAAGCGACTGTGCAACCGGCCTATTGGACCGCCGATTGGTCCCGTTACGTGATGCGCGCCCTGGTACTGCTGCTGTTCATCGCCTCGATTCTCAAACTCTCGGCGCAAAGCTTCTCGCCGTTCCTTTACTTCCAGTTCTGAGGGATCTGACCATGACCCGCTCATTACGCATCTTCTACATCGCGCTGTTCCTGGTGACCTTGCTGGTCCTGGGCGTGTGGTCGGTACGCAGCTTCTTCGGCTTCAGTACCAACGCCGATGCCACCGTGCTCAACGGGCGCTGGACCAAAGCCGTCGAGACGCACTATGACGACGAGTTCCCGATCAAGCGCCTGGGCACCAACCTTTGGGCCGCGCTGGATTTCAAACTGTTCAACGAAGGTCGTCCGGGCGTGGTGCTCGGTCGCGATCAGTGGCTCTACAGCGATGAAGAGTTCCACCCGATCGTCAACGAAGAGTTGAACCTGCAAGGCAACTACGCGCTGGTCGAAGGCGTGCGCCAGGAACTGAAAAAGCGAGGCGTGCAACTAGTGATGGCGATTGTTCCGGCCAAGACGCGTCTGTACCCGGAACACCTGGGTGAAGTGAAGCCAGCGAGTATCCACACCAATCTGTACAAGGACTTCCACGCTCGCGTGGCGGCCGACAAGATCCTCGCCCCTGACCTGCTCGGCCCGCTGCAACAAGCCAAGCGCAACGGTCAGCAAGTGTTCCTGCGTACCGACACCCACTGGACCCCGGAAGGCGCACAAGTTGCTGCCCAGACCCTGGCCAAAACCATCGCCGACAAGGCTCCGCTCAGCGGCGAACCGCAAAACTTCGTCACTGAACCGGCGGAGAAGGTGACGCACAAGGGCGACCTGCGGTTGTTCCTGCCGCTGGACCCGCTGTTCGAAAACCTGATGCCGGCGCCAGAACCTTTGCAGAAGCGCAACACCGTGGCGGCCCAGGATCAACCGACCGGTGATGACGCGTTGTTCGCCAACACGGAAGTGCCGGTGGCCCTGATCGGCACCAGCTACAGCGCCAACCCTAACTGGAACTTCGTCGGTGCGCTGAAAGAAGCGCTGCACAGCGACGTGGTCAATTACGCCGAAGACGGCCATGGCCCGATTCTGCCGATGCTCAGCTACCTGAAAAGCGATGCCTTCAAGAACAGCCCGCCACAAGTGCTGATCTGGGAATTCCCTGAACGATATCTGCCTGTGAACAACGAAATCGGTGACGCCGACCCGCAGTGGGTCGCAGAGCTTAAACAAGCCGGCGCGCGCCAACAAAACGTAGCTGTAAACACCAAATCCGAGACGCCCGACCGGGCGCAAAACTGAAAGAGAGGTACACCCATGACTTTCACTACTACTCCTCGCCGTCTCGCCAAGACCTTCGCTCTCGTTGCCGGCATGAGCGTGCTCTCGATGCAGGCTTTTGCCGGTGGCGACGCCGCCCTCTACGGCCCGACCGCACCGAAAGGCTCCACCTTCGTGCGGGTCTACAACGCCGGTAACGCTGAAGTCAGTGCTACAGTCGGCACCACCAACCTGAACGAAGTCGCGCCGCTGTCCAGCACTGACTTCAGCTTCATGCCGGGCGGCGACTACAGCGCCAAGGTCGGTAGCCAGACCTTGCCGGTGAAACTGGCCGGCGATCACTATTACACTCTGGTCAACAACGCCAGCGGCGCGCCACAACTGATCGAAGAGCCGCCGTTCAAGAACAAACAGAAATCCCTGGTACGCGTGCAGAACCTCAGCGACAAGGCCCTGACTCTGAAAACCGCCGACGGCAAGACCGATGTGGTGCCGAACGTGGCCGCCAAGGGCCGTGGCGAGCGTGAAATCAACCCGGTGAAAGTCAGCCTGGCGCTGTACGAAGGCGACAAGAAAGTCGGCGACGTGAAGCCGGTTGCCCTGGAGCGCGGTGAAGCAGCGGTGCTGTACGTCACCGGCAACGGCAGCAGCCTGTCGCCAGTCTGGGTCAAGCGCCCGGTCTCGACGCGCTGATTAATTCATCAGGACGGTGATCACCCTGTAGCAGCTGGCGAAGCCTGCGTCCGACTGCGAAGCAGTCGCAATCCAAGCAACTCGGTCTTTCTGAATGACCGCATTGACGGGATTCACGACGACTACGTCGCCGAACGCAGCCTCGCAGGCTCGGCAGCTGCTACAGAATCGGTGAGCCGATCTGATTACGGAACAAAAACAAGAGTGAAACGACAGAACGTTCGTGGCTCTAACCAATCGATTTAAGGGAGTAACAACATGATTCCGGTGATCTTGTCAGGTGGTAGCGGTTCACGTCTTTGGCCGCTTTCCCGTAAGCAATTCCCCAAGCAATTCCTCGCCCTGACCGGCGAACACACGCTGTTCCAGCAAACCCTGGAACGCCTGGTGTTCGAAGGCATGGATACCCCGATCGTGGTCTGCAACAAGGATCACCGCTTCATCGTCAACGAGCAGCTGAGCGCCCGTAAACTGGAAACCCAGCGCATCCTGATGGAACCGTTCGGCCGTAACACCGCGCCGGCCGTGGCCCTGACCGCGATGATGCTGGTCAATGAAGGTCGCGACGAGTTGATGCTGGTGCTGCCGGCCGACCACGTCCTGGAAGACCAGAAAGCCCTGCAACGCGCCCTGGCCCTGGCCACTGTGGCGGCCGAGCGTGGCGAAATGGTGCTGTTCGGCGTGCCGGCGACCAAACCGGAAACCGGTTACGGCTACATCAAATCCACCAACGATGCCCTGCTGCCGGAAGGCGTCAGCCGTGTCTCGCACTTCGTCGAAAAACCCGACGTGAAACGCGCCACCGAGTTCGTCCAGTCCGGCGGTTATTTCTGGAACAGCGGCATGTTCCTGTTCCGCGCCAGCCGCTTCCTCGAAGAGCTGAAAAAGCACGATCCGGACATCTACGACACCTGCGTACTGACCCTGGAACGTAGCGTGCAGGATGCCGACACCATTGACATCGACGCCGCCACCTTTGCCTGCTGCCCGGACAATTCCATTGACTATTCGGTGATGGAAAAAACCCAGCGCGCCTGCGTCGTACCGCTGACCGCGGGCTGGAGCGATGTCGGTTGCTGGTCGTCGCTGTGGGAAGTCAATGAAAAGGACGCCAACGGCAACGTCACCAAAGGCGACGTGGTCATCCAGGACAGCAAAAACTGCATGATCCACGGCAACGGCAAACTGGTGTCGGTGATCGGCCTGGAAAACATCGTGGTGGTCGAAACCAAGGACGCCATGATGATCGTCCACAAGGACAAGGTCCAAGGTGTCAAACAGATGGTCAACACCCTCAACGAACAGGGCCGCAGCGAAACCCAGAACCACTGCGAAGTCTATCGTCCGTGGGGTTCCTACGACTCGGTGGACATGGGCGGTCGTTTCCAGGTCAAGCACATCTCGGTCAAGCCGGGCGCGTGCCTGTCGCTGCAGATGCACCATCACCGCGCCGAACACTGGATCGTGGTCAGCGGCACCGCTGAAGTGACCTGCGACGAAAACGTGTTCCTGCTCTGTGAAAACCAGTCGACCTACATCCCGATCGCCTCGGTACACCGTCTGCGCAACCCGGGCAAGATTCCACTCGAGATCATCGAAGTGCAATCGGGCAGCTACCTGGGCGAAGACGATATCGAGCGGTTTGAAGATATCTACGGTCGCTCCACCCCGATCGAGCGCGGCGTGTCGGTGAAAACCATCGCGCAGTAATCAATCAGCAAATCAAAAAGCCCTCGTCCAGCCCGCTGCGTTCCCTATCCGCAGCGGGTTGGGCGGGGGCTTTTTTACACATTCATGCAGCCTTACGGGTTGTGGCTGGTTTTCTATGCCAGCCACTGACCTTTATTGATCCTGGTATTTTGATCTCAAGTGTTCCATGAAACGCACTATCGATACTGTCAAGTAATGCTCGTGAACTCATTCTCCCCACCTGAACCGGACTGATTCCCGAGTTGCCTAACAGCAGCGCCTTCAATTCTTTCAGTGGGCCTTTAACCATTGGCACCGCGCTCAGGTCCGAAGAGTGTTTGGGATCGAGTACATCGGGAGAAGCAAAAAACTCTACCTTATCGAAATCTTTACCCAAGGCTGCCTCCAGCGCCTTGTCATCCTCAAGATCGTATTCGGCAAAGTGTGTCATCGAGCCGAGAAACTTGCGTTCATTCACTTCTCCATTTATCGCCAGAAGAAAGAAGGTGAAGCCCATGTTTCCGGCCTTGGTCCAATCCTTTTCATTGGTATTGCCGCCCTTTCCGCCCAACGTCTTCAAGTTCTTGTGAACCAAAGAAAAGTTAGACGCGATTTCCATAAAGGGAGGTGTTTCGCCGCTGCTCCCGTAGACCGTGTAATGGCGCAAGGTAAAGCTCTGGGGCTTGGTCTTTTCAAGCACCGTAGGTGTTGCCTTTGCTGTTTTGAACTTCAGTTTGTCCTGAGTGATTGTGTTCATCATGTTGTAAGGAGTCACTCTATCCGTATCGCTGTAATTGTCCTTATACGATTCAAAAATCTCGATCGCGGTACGCACTGCCGAGTTGGATTTTGAGTTTTCACCCTGCTCGTCAAAGAACGTTAACGGGTTGTTTCGAACCATCCGATACAGGTTCAAGCCATCCACAGCGCCTGCCGGATCGGTACTCGCCCATCGCTGCAACCACGGTATGTAGTACCGGAAGCTATAGCAATAAAGCCCCGTGGCATCCTGTTCCTTGCCCGAATAACGAATGGTTTTATAGTCCACTTCAATCGCGTCGTACCACGCGGTCTCGCCAAAGGGATAAAAAATTTCCCGGCTGATGATTTGCGCGTCATCGGCCAGTTCCACGGTGCAGGAGCTCAGGTGATCGACCAGGGTGTAGCGGTACTGATCGTTGACACCGGACGGTGGCTCGCTGTCCCAATGCAACACCCGCACGGTGTTGAGGCCAGCCTGCGCGGTGATGACCTGCAACACCACCCCGGTGCCACTGTCGGTACGAAGTTCCAAACCCTGCAAGTAACGCACTTCAGCTATCACGGTGCGAGCCCTGGTCTGCAACGCGCGGATTTTGCGCACCCGCTGGCCAGCGCCATCGTAAAAATAGCACTCACCGTCATTGCGTCGGGAGGCGCGTTCCACCGGGCTGACCGAGCGCAATTGATTGCGCAGATCCCAGGTCAACAACCGTCCCTGGTCCAACTCCAGCAAATTACCTTTGGCGTCGAATGCGGCGGCGATGTCCTCTTCAGTGGGCGGCACGCCGTTGCGCCAGGGCAGGCAGCGATTGCTGTAGCGGGCAGCTTTCAAATCGCGCCCATGTTTTTGCGCGCCGATGTGGGTCACCTTCAGCAGATTGCTGCCCTCGTCATAGTGGTAAATCTGCCGATAGTTGCTAACCGCCGCCGGATCGGTGCGACCAACCGACTCGGGTCCTTGATCGGGACCGCCCGCCTCCCAGCCAAAGGCTTCGATCAACTCGTACAGGCTGTTGTAGATGAAGCGACTGATCGGGTCGATGCGCTGGTTGGCGAAGTAGCGCACGGGCAGGGCCTTGTCCTCGATGCTCAAGACATTGCCCATCCGGTCATAGTCGTAGATCAGATGCTGCAACATTCGGGCACTGGCATCCTGTGCCCGACGCTCCATCAACAAACCGTCTTCGGGTCGATAGGCCAGCGTCGTCCGCACCCCGTTACCCGCGACCTCCTCTTCGACTTGCCCTTGGGCGCTGTAGCGGATCTCGCTGACCAACGTTTGCCAAATGGATTGATCCTTCAATTGCAGTCGGCTTTCGCGCAATCGGCCATCGACGGTCAGACCGAAAGTCTGACGATTACCCTTGGCATCGGTCTGTTCCAGCACATCACCCAACGGGCCGAAACGCCACCTGGACGTCGCCCCAGTCCCCGGTTCGAGCAGCCGTCGGCGATCATCAATCGATTCCGGCCAATCGGGGGTTACCGGCTCAAGGGTGAAGTGGCGGGTGTTTTCGATGCCTTCACCGCTGATCGCAAACGAGTCGAACAGTACGCTGCCCGCCGGGTCGTCATGGCGAATCAGTTTGCCGTACTGGTTAAGGTCCTGATTACCCTGGCCCGGGTAGCCATAAGTAAAGCGCTCGACACAGCGACGGGGCTCCACGGCGCCCTGTTCGAACACCGCCACGGGCCGCAGCAAATCGTCATATTCGACCTCGCGACGTGTTTGGCGGCTGTCCCAGTCCGACAACACTTCGTCGGCCAGACCGCGCAGGGTGATCTGCGTTCCGGCATCAACGCTGTCCGTGCGCAACGCGTTCCCGGACAGCGAATACACCGTGATCAGATTGGGAGGGGTCAGGGGATCGCCTTCTTGCAGCGCCCATAACCGCGGATCCCACTGTTTGACTGCACGTCCTGCGCCATTGTGAGCAGTGCGATTGATGCGAGCCTCAGCGGGCAGGTTTTCGATGCCGCGCCAGTAATCTACCAAGCGGATCGACAGGCCGCGCGGATCGAAGACCGTCAGTGTAGGTGTCTTGAGGTGCATCTCCATCGCCACCGTCCATCGAATAACAGCCCCGTCGGCCAATGTCTTCTAACGTTTCAAGAACATGGCTGGCTACTGTCAGAAATTACAGTACCGACCAACGGTACAACCCCTTGCTCACCGAATATCCATTCTCGTGCCCCTTCGGTAGGATGTCGGTTATCCGTTCATGGAGCGTTCAAACATGTTCATCGGCGTCCTGCTGGTCATCACCTGGCTGATCCTGCTGCTGCGCTACCCGACCAAGGCCGTGCCGGTTTCCGTGGCGGCCGCTGTCGGATTGGGCCTGGTGGCGACGTGGGTGTTCTGGATGGACAATCGCGAAATCAAGCAACTGGCACGCCTTGAGCTGCGCATCACTTACGCACCCGAGCACTGCCCGGCAGATCGGCCATTGAAGCTCACGATGAAAAACGGCAACGACGTGCCACTGATCGAGTTGCGCTGGCGCATCGCGGCGTATGCGCCGGGCGATACGGTGAACCTGGCCGACAATCAATACGCCGCGCCACGTTATCGCGGCCCCGGCGAATTGCAGGCCGGCGGCAGTTGGGAAGACTGCTTGCCGCTACCGCCCTTGCGCCCCGGCTACCGCCCGCAAACCCTGGAATTTCGCGCTGAACGGTTGCAGGGTAGTTTCTCCGACTGATCCCCCTTTTTCTTTTGCACAAGGACCGCGCCATGCCTGTTGCGTTGATTACCGGTTGCTCCAGCGGCATTGGCCGCGCCCTCGCCGACACCTTCAAAAATGCCGGTTACGAAGTCTGGGCCAGTGCCCGCAAGGCTGAAGACGTGGCAGCCCTCACCGCCGCCGGTTTCACCGCCGTGCAGCTGGACGTTAACGATGGCCCGGCCCTCGAACAGCTGAGCGAGCGGATCAACCAGCAACGCGGCGGTCTCGATGTGCTGATCAACAATGCCGGTTATGGCGCCATGGGGCCGCTGCTCGATGGCGGCGTGCCGGCCATGCAGCGCCAGTTCGAAACTAACGTGTTTGCGATTGTCGGCGTCACTCGCGCGATGTTCCCGGTACTGCGTCGCGCCCGGGGGCTGGTGATAAACATCGGCAGCGTTTCCGGGGTTCTGGTCACGCCGTTTGCCGGGGCCTACTGCGCCTCGAAAGCCGCCGTGCATGCCTTGAGCGATGCGCTGCGCATGGAGCTGGCGCCGTTCGGCGTGCGGGTCATGGAAGTTCAGCCTGGGGCCATCGCCTCCAGCTTCGCGAAGAATGCCGGCCACGAAGCCGAGCAACTGATCACCGAACAATCACCGTGGTTTCCGCTGCGTGAAGGTATTCGTGCACGGGCCAAGGCCTCTCAAGATAAACCAACGCCGGCCAGTGAATTTGCCGCCGGTTTGCTCAAGGCTGTGCAACAGAGCAAACCACCGCGTCTGGTGCGTTTGGGTAACGGCAGCCGGGCGTTGCCGTTGATGGCGGGGTTATTGCCAAAAGGGTTGCTGGAGTCAGGGTTGATGAAGCGGTTCGGGTTGCGCGGGCAGCTCTGAGACCGCGAAGGCGTCAAAACACACTTTCAGACTTTCAGGAAACAGCATGACCGACTACACCGAATACTTTGACGAAGTGATCCAGGCCCACGTAGCCATCGAGCAATGGTTGGCCGAGGAACGGGACGAGGCCGAGCTTGAGCAATTGCTGACGCGTTTTTCACCGCAGTTTTCCATGGTCTCGCCGTTGGGCCGGGTACTGGATTTCGCGGCGTTGAATGAATTGTTTCTGCTGGCGGGCGGGAAGAAGCTCGGGTTCAGGATTGAGCTCAGCGAGTTGCGAGGTGTCGCGCTGTATGACAGTGGCGCAGTGGTCAGTTACCGCGAGCAACAGACCGATGCGATGGGGCTGCATTCTGATCGGCGGTCCTCGGCGGTGTTTGAGAAACAGGCCGATGGCAAGGTGGTTTGGCGGCATTTGCATGAGACGTTTTGCCAAGGCTGACACGGCCACTTTTTGTGGCGAGGGGGCTTGCCCCCTCGCCACAGGTTATTCGCCAGCCGGGGGGTTCACCACCACCGTACACGTAATCCCCGCCGCCAACAGCACGCCCTCCGGCACTTCATCAATGTGAATCCTTACTGGCACCCGCTGCGCCAGACGCACCCAGTTAAAGGTCGGGTTCACATCAGCGATCAGCTCGCGACTCTCCGGGTTATCGCGGTCGTAGATGCCGCGAGAAATACTTTCCACGTGGCCCTTGAGCACTTCGCCGCTCATCAGTTGCATGTCGGCTTTATCGCCCACGCGAACATGCGGCAGTTTGGTTTCTTCGAAGAAGCCATAAACCCAGAACGAATTCATGTCGACCACCGCCATTTTCGCTTCGCCGATGCGCGCGTAGTCACCGCGATGGACGTTGAGGTTGGTGACGTAGCCGTCCACCGCCGCCCGCACTTCGGTGCGTTGGAGGTTCAGTTCGGCGGCCTCCAGTTGCGCTTGTGCGTTCTGGTAATCGGCCAGGGCCGAGTCGGCGATGTTGGTGGCGTCGTCGCGGTTTTCCCTGGAGATCACCAGGTTGTCGAGGTCGGCGCGGCGATGGGCGTTGACCTTGCGCATCTCCCACGTGGCCTTGCGCGAGGCCACCAGGCTCTGCGCCTGTTTTACCGCGAGACGGTAGTGCTCGGGGTCGATGCGCATCAGCAAGTCGCCCTTTTTCACCAACTGGTTGTCGCGTACCGGCACCTCCACCACCTCACCGGTCACGTCGGCGGCGACATTGATGATGTCGGCGCGCACCCGGCCGTCACGGGTCCAGGGCGTGTTCATGTAATGCACCCACAAGGTCCGGCCGATCCACAGGGCAAGGGCCAGCACCAGCAGGGTCGCGAGCAGGCTGAAAAGCTTTTTCATCAAAGTGTTCTCAACGGTAGACAGTCAGCGCCAAGGCGCCGAACAGACAGGTAAACAGGCTCAGGCGCAGCAGCGCCGGGTGCCAGAAGAAGCGGTACAGATCGAACCCGGACAAGAACCGGTCAAGCGCCCAGGCCAGCGCCGCCGCAATGAAAAACATCAGGGTCATGGTCGGCATGTACACGCCGTGGAAGGCGATTTCACGAGGCATGTTCAAGTCCTTGGGGCTTGGCAGTGGTGTATGAGGCCAGCGGCGATTGCGGGTCGAGCAACGAGGTGCGGATGAAGTGCAGATAGCTCTTCACCCGGCGCAAGGCAGAGGTGTCGAAGTGCGGCGCGAAGGGTTCGTCGGTGGCCTGCACGCGGCCGATCGCGTGGTCGACGGCGACCAGCGCCCGCTCCAGATTGCTCTGGCCCGGTTGCAGAAACAGCCGCACCAGCGAACGCCCCATCACCCGGATGGACTGGCGCCACGGCTGGGATTCGGCATACGCCGGGTGCACCGGCAGAATCGCTTGTTCCTTACGCAGTTCGATAATCGCGTGGCCAACTTCCAGCACCACCAACATCCAGCGCAACAAGTCCCGCTGCACCTGCGGCTGCCCTGCGGCGAGGCCATAGGCCTGATGCAGCAAGTCCCGCGTACGACTTTCGAAACTCGACGCCAGCCCTTTGAGTTTGCCGCTGATGGCGTACACCACTTGCCCGCGCAAGTCCTGCTCCAGCCGCCGCCACAGCCAGCGGCTGTTGGGCGGCAAAATGATTGCCCCGGCCGCCGCGCACACCAGCATGCCCATGACCATGGCGATGTAGTCGTTGATGAAGGCGTAAGGGTTGTAGACCGTAAGGTTGTCCGGCACCGAACCGGTGCTGAAGAAGATCAGCAACCCCAGGCCGACACCGGCGTATTGCGGCCGAGAAGTGAGGAACGAGCCGAGCACGATCACCGGCGCGAGCATCACGCAAAGCAATGGAAAACCGTCGATCCAGGGAAAGATGAAAAACATCTCGACGAAGCCGATCAGCGCCCCGAGCAAGGTCCCGCAGGCCATCTGAAAGGCCATGCGCTTGGGGTTCGGCGTCGCGGCTGACAGGCCGACTGTGGCGGCGGCGATCAGGGTCATGGTCGCCCCGCTCGGCCACGCGGTGGCCACCCAATAGCTGCCGAGCACCACAAGGATGAACGCGGCGCGAATCCCCGACGCGGCCGAGGCCAGCCAATTGGTTTGCGGGGTGAAGGGTTCGTCCCAACGCTCCCGTTCGTGGCTGTGATCGGCCAGGGACGCGTGGGTCTGTGCATAACTGTGCAAGTCGTCGACGAAGCGATAAAGCAGTTCGTAGGCAGTGTGAAAATCCAGCTGCTCGGCGTCGCTCGGATCGCTCTCCTGAAAGCTCGCCCGCAGCTTGCGCACCCGCGCCGGCAAGTTGTCCTTATAGGTCGCCAAGGCGCTGGCCAGGCGAGCGGCATCAGGGCTGGTCAGCGCACGGCCGCTGAAACCGTCGAGCACTTCGGCCAGGTCCTGCAACCCTGGTTTGATCGCCGCGACAACATGATCGGCGCCGCTGCCGCGCAGGCGCTCGAGCAACTGATGCAGGGCATTGAAGCGTGTGGTGACGCCCATGAACTCGCTGTTCAAACGACTGAGTCGCCCGTTGCGTCGACGCATGTGCGGGTCTTCGAACACCGTAACGCTGCGCAGTCCTTCCAGGCCCACCGCTTCGGCGATGAACCGAACGTTGCTTGCTTCAAACGCTTCGCGCCGACTGCGACCGCGCAAGCCATCAGTGACGAACAACGCAAACACACCGAAGCGTTGATACAACGCATTGCGCATTGCGGCGCTGGCGGTTTGCGGCAGGATCGCGGCGCTGACCAGCGTCGAGCAGAGAATCCCCAGGGAGATTTCCAGCACTCGCCAGACCGCAGCCATGAATGCGCCGTCCGGGTGAGCCAGAGCGGGCAGCCCAACCATCGCCGCCGTATATCCGGCGAGCACAAATCCATAGGCGCGAAAGTTGCGACAACGCGCTGCGCCAGCCGTGCACAGGCCGACCCAGATCGCCAGCGAGCCGAGGAACAGTTCGGTGTTCTGCGCGAACAAGGCAATCAGCGCGACCATCACCGCCGACCCGGCCAACGTGCCGAGAAAGCGATAGAAACTCTTGGCGAACACCTGGCCGCTTTGCGGTTGCATGACGATGAACACGGTGATCATCGCGGTGCGCGGTTGCGGCAATTCAAGACGCATGGCCAGCCACAGCGTGAGGAATGCGGCGAACAGCACCTTGAAAATGTAGACCCAGGTCACGCCGTCGCTGCGCGCCCAGTCGAAGAACCCCCGGCGCCATTCAAGGGAGTACAGCCAGCGCAAAGGTGCGGGCAAGGGAGTCATGAAATTTTGCTCAATGGTCTAGGGCTTGAGGAACTGTGGGTGTGCCTGAAACGTCGTGCTCACTTCAAAAGGCTCGGGGTTTTCGGGGGCAGGGTTTTCTCGGCACTCGGGACGTCGTTGCCAGCGCCAAGGCCTCCGCCCAAAGCAGTCACCAGCTCAGCATGAGCACTCAACCGCGCAGCCTGAACCTGCTGCTGCACTTGCTGTTGCTTGAACAGCAAAGTCTGCGCATTGAGTACGTTGAGGTAATCGGTGAGCCCACGTTGATAGGCGATCATCGCGATGTCGTAGGTCTTCTGCGCCGTGGCCACCGATTCGGCGGCGAACGTTTGCTGCTTGTCCATCGACTCGCGGCGGATCAACTGGTCGGAGATGTTCTTCAGCGCATTGACCAGCGTCTGGTTGTATTTGGCCACGGCAATGTCATAACCGGCCGAGGCTTCACCCAGCTCGGAACGCAAGCGGCCGCCATCGAAAATCGGCAGCGAGATCGCAGGCCCCACGCTGTAGTTGAGCTTCTTGCCGGTCAGGAACTCCAGCGCACCGCCGCCAGTGGCCATGTAACCGAGGCTGCCGACCAGATCGACGTTGGGGTAGAAGCCTGCGTGAGCGACATCGATGCCCCGCGCCTGGGCCGCCACTTGCCAGCGACTTGCAACCACGTCCGGGCGTTGCCCGAGCAATTGCGCCGGCAACGATGACGGTAACTTCAGCGCCGCCCCCAACGACAACGTCGGCCGTTGCAACTGCGCGCCCTCCCCCGGTCCCTTACCGGCCAAGGCCGCGAGCTGGTTACGGCTGAGGGCGATTTCTTCATCCAGCGCATCAAGTTGGCGATGGGTTTCCGGTAGCGGCGTTTCGGCCTGGCTGACTTCGAAGTGCGTGCCGATGCCACCGTCCAGGCGTTTTTGCGCCAGGTCGAGGATTTGTTGTTGCTGCTTCAAGGTGGCCGCGACGATGTCCCGTTGCGCGTAATGCAACGAGAGCTCGATATAGGCGCGCACGATGTTGTTCTGCAATTCGAGCTGGGCCTGCCGTGCTTCGGCAGCGCTCATGTGCGCCATGTCCACCGCTCGCTCGGTGGCGTTGCTTTCGCGCCCCCAGAGGTCGAGGGCATAGCTGAAGCCCAGCGCGGCGTTGTTGTCCCAAGTGGTGGTGTTGGCCAACTCACCGGGGCCGTAGAACTGATCGGTGGGCCAGTTGTGGCGTTTGAGGGTCGACTGGCCATTGATCTGCAGCGACTCGGCGGACTCGGCAATACCCGCCATGGACCGGGCCTGACGCACCCGCGCGGCGGCCATGGCCATGTTCGGACTGTCTTGCAGGGCGAGGGAGATCCAGCGGTTCAGTTGCGGGTCGCCGTAGGCCTGCCACCATTGGGCGGTGGGCCAGTGAGCGTCCCGGGCGGCGCTCTGGATGGCTTCGTCGGTGGCCAGTGAATTGGCCTCCAGTGCCTTGCCTTGTGGGGCAATACCGCCGGTTCCGATGCAGCCGCTGATTGCCAGGGTTAAAGCCAAAACACTGAGCGTCTTGAGCGCTCTGTTGATGCGACGCGGCACTGCTGCAAATTCCTGAAAGGGGGGAGAGTCACGAGATCCTGTAGGAGCCGGCTTGCTGGCGATGGGAACGCCGCGGTCTATCTGAAGACCGCAGTGATGCCATCGCCAGCAAGCCGGCTCCTACAGTCGGCGCAATTCTAGGGGTGGGCCTTGTTGGCGATAAGTCGGGAATCTTGTGAATCTTTGTTACCGTTAACGAGATAATCCCTTGGTCGGGGTCTCAGTCTCTGAAACTTCGTGTCACAATTTGCCATCCGCCAAGAGAGCACCCCATGGACACTTTGCAAAACATGCGCGCCTTCAGTTACGTGGCCGAGGCCGGCAGCTTCACCGCCGCCGCCGTACAACTGGACACCACCACGGCCAACGTCTCGCGCGCGGTCTCCAACCTGGAGGCCCACCTGCAAACCCGCCTGCTCAACCGCACCACCCGGCGCATTGCCTTGACCGAAGCGGGCAAGCGCTATCTGTTGCGCTGCGAGCAGATCCTGGCCTATGTCGAAGAAGCCGAAGCCGAGGCCAGCGACGCCCACGCGCGCCCGGCCGGGCAACTCAAGGTGCACACCATGACCGGCATCGGTCAGCACTTCGTCATCGACGCCATCGCTCGCTACCGCAAGACCCACCCCGACGTGACCTTCGACCTGACCATGGCCAACCGTGTGCCGGACTTGCTCGACGAGGGCTACGACGTGTCCATCGTGCTCGCCAGCGAACTGCCCGACTCGGGCTTCGTCTCCCAGCGTTTGGGCATCACCTACAGCATCGTTTGCGCATCCCCCGCCTATGTAAAAGCCAACGGCTGCGCGCAGAAGCCCAGCGACTTGCTCAATCACATGTGCTTGCGCCTGGTGAGCCCGGTGATCCCGCTGGAAAAGTGGGCTTTCGATGGCCCCGAAGGCCAGGAAATGGTCACCATCAACAGCTCACCGTTCTTGGTGAACTCCGCCGACGCGATGAAGACAGCGATCACCAGCGGCATGGGGGTTGGGGTGTTGCCGGTGTATGCGGCGATTGAAGGGCTGCGCAACGGTACGCTGGTGCGGGTGATGCCAAAGTACCGCTCGCAGGAATTGAATCTGTATGCGATTTACCCGTCGCGGCAGTATCTGGACGCGAAGATCAAGACCTGGGTCGAATACTTGCGTGGATCGTTGCCGGAGATTCTGGCGGCGCATCAGGCGGAGTTGGCGGCGTATGAATTGAGCGGCAGCTTGGGTGGGGCTCGGCTGGCGAACTGATTTCACGGTCCTACAGACACGGTGGTTTTTGGGGAGGTTTCCGACAAGTTTTGGCGGTTGTTGCGTCGGAAGCGAAGTGGGTAGGCTTTGTGGGTCGCTGGCAATTCAGCGATCGGGCCTGGAAAACCCGAAGTATAGGATCACAGCAAATGACATAATGCGGCGCTTTTGTAGCTCCACAGTTATGGCGGCTGTGCGTGGGAGACCTTCGGGTCTGCCGGGTTTGATCCTTTACCGGTTTTTCCAGTCCGCGTACAGCTGCCACCCTTTGTCTGGAAAACGAAAAAGTGGCAGCTCCTCAACTTTAAGGATCTTTGCCATGTTTAAAGCCACACCGAATCCGCCTCAGGCGGACGACACTTCCCCCTACGAATCCCTCGATTCCAAGAAACTCAACGAAGCCGCCGAACGCGCGCTCGACCACTACCTCAAGCCTCCACCCAAACAACCCGAAGGCCGCAAACCAAGCAGGATGTTTCAGGTCGCCCCGGACATGGACAACGAAAGCCTGCTGGCCCATGTCTGCGAATCACTGGCCTCGGCCAGCGTCATGACCAGCGACATCGCCGCCTATGTCGACGCCCCGCAGCGGCACACGCTCCTGGCGATCCAGCAAGTCATCATGCTGGCCGAACTGGCGGTGAACCGGGTGCTGGATAACGTCGACATACCGAAACCCGCGCCACATAGCTGACGCATTGTAGGAACGACCTGTGGCGAGGGGGCTTGCCCCCGTTGGGCTGCGAAGCAGCCCCAAAATCTCTGGTGGTCCAAAGATATTGTGAGTGCTACGCACTCAAACGGGGGCAAGCCCCCTCGCCACAGGTCGTTCCTACAGTTTTGGATGGCGTACACCCTCGCATAATGTCCGCGAAGAATGTTAGCTTGCTTGGCAATCTCCACGCCCGACGAGCCCCTCTCCAATGAAAAAAACCGTCCTCGCCTTCAGCCGCATCACCCCGCCCATGATCGAACGCCTGCAACAGGATTTCGATGTGATCGTGCCGAACCCGAAAAACGGCGACATCGCCGCCCAGTTCAACGAAGCCCTGCCCCACGCCCATGGCCTGATCGGCGTTGGTCGCAAACTCGGCCGGGCGCAACTGGAAAACGCCAGCAAACTGGAAGTGGTGTCCAGCGTCTCCGTCGGCTACGACAACTATGACCTCGCCTACTTCAACGAACGCGGGATCATGCTCACCAACACCCCCGACGTGCTCACCGAAAGCACCGCCGACCTGGCCTTCGCCCTGCTCATGAGCAGTGCCCGCCGCGTCGCCGAGCTGGACGCCTGGACCAAGGCAGGCCAATGGCAAGCCACCGTCGGTGCACCGTTGTTCGGCAGCGATGTGCATGGCAAAACCTTAGGCATCGTCGGCATGGGCAACATCGGCGCGGCCATCGCCCGTCGTGGTCGACTGGGCTTCAACATGCCGGTTATCTACAGCGGCAACAGCCGCAAGACCGCACTGGAACAGGAACTCGGCGCACAGTTCCGTAGCCTGGATCAACTGCTGGCCGAAGCCGATTTCGTCTGCCTGGTGGTGCCGCTTAGCGAAAAAACCAGGCACCTGATCAGCCACCGCGAACTGGCGTTGATGAAACCGAGCGCCATTCTGGTGAACATCGCCCGTGGCCCGGTGGTAGACGAGCCGGCGCTGGTCGAAGCGCTGCAAAACAACCGGATTCGTGGCGCCGGGCTGGACGTCTACGAGAAAGAACCACTGGCTGAATCACCGCTGTTCCAACTGAAAAACGCCGTGACCCTGCCGCATATCGGCTCGGCCACGCACGAAACCCGCGAAGCCATGGCCAACCGTGCGTTGGCTAACTTGCGCAGTGCCTTGTTGGGTGAAAGACCGCAGGATCTGGTGAACCCACAAGTGTGGAAAGGCTGATCAAAAAGGGCGGGTGTTTTAAACACCTGCCTGCTCTCGGCATATTGTCGACTTCATATTGCCGTTGCTGATTTATATCGCTATCAGAATCGAGCGCTGAGTTGTTCAGCGCTCGGTCAAAGCATCAGGCCAATTTGCCGCTTCCCTGCACCATCGGTGCCTTGGGCTTACGAAACACCAGCACATTGCCCAACATCACCAGCACCAACCCCACCAATGCCGGCGCCGTCCATTGATAGCCCTCGGCAAACGCCGACACATTCAGCGCCACCACCGGGAATAACACGGTGCAATACGCCGCCCGCTCCGGCCCCATGCGCCCGACCAGCGTCAGGTAGGCGGTGAAGCCGATCACCGAGCCCGGAATCACCAGGTACAGCAACGAGCCGATGTAACGGGCGTTCCATTCCATGTCGAACGGGATACCTTTGACCAGGCACCACACCGACAACATCGCTGCGCCATAAGCCATGCCCCATGCATTGGTGGTCAGGGGTTTCAGGCCGGCCCTCTGCTGCAGACTCGACAGCATGTTGCCCGCCGAGAAGCACAAGGTTCCGAGCAACGCCAGGGCCAACCCGAGCAAGGTTTCCGGGCTGGCGGTATGACCGGCCAGCTCCGGCCAGAACAACAGGCCCAAGCCGAGCAAGCCCAACGCACCGCCCATCAACACGTTTCGAGCGATTTTCTGGCCAAAGAACACCCGCGCATTGAAGGCGTTCCACAACGTGGCGGTGGAAAACACCACGGCGACCAGACCACTGGGGATCCACTGGCTGGCGGTGAGGAAGCACATGAAATTGATACAGAACAGGCACAGCCCCTGCGCCAGGCAAATCAGATGCCCGCGACGGTTCATCACTTGCAGACGCCGGCTAAGCAACAACATCACGAACAGCACCAGCGCGGCGAGGCCGAAGCGATAGACGATCGACACCGGAATCGCCACCACGCCCAATTGCCATTTCAAGGCAATCCAGGTGGTGCCCCAGATCAATACGGTCAGCAGGTATAGCGAGAGGTTCATGGTGAAGACTCCTGAATAGGCCTTCAGTGTCCGGCGCGCCCCCCTTTTTCACTTGCATAAACTTGCGCTTTTGTCGGCCCGCAGGCTGGCAGGCCAGCGTCTACGGAGTAGGATGCAAGGCGTTGGAGAGAACCGATCATGGCCGCACTGGAAACGTTGCAAGTCTTTCAAGCCCTCAACCGCTCGCCCAATGCTCGCCTGGAGCACAGCGCCGAGCTCGGTGACGGCATGGCTGCGGCTTTGTGGAGCAACCACCATGACGCCCAGGACTACGAAGCGCCGAGCCATCACACTTTGTCGTGCTACATCGCCGGCGGCACCGGCACCTTTCGCCGCGACCAGCCCGGCACCAAGGGCGGCCCGGACAAGCTGTGCATTCTGCCGGCCGACCATCAGTCAGGCTGGGTGATCAACGGCGACATTCGCCTGGCCCACCTGTATTTCAGCCCCGAACAATTTGCCCTTGGTTGCGTCACGTTGCTGGATCGCGAGCCACGGGAATTGCAGTTGCGCGAGCGCACGTTCCTCGAAGACCCGCAGCAAGTACGGCACTTTCGGCAGTTGATCAGCCTCAACTGGGACGAACCCGGCGAACGCCTGCTCACCAGCAGCCTGGCCCACGAGATGCTCAGCCACGCCTTGCTCAGCCAGGTTGGTGTGCGTCAGGGCTTGCGCCTCAAGGGTGGATTGGCGGCGCATCAGCGGCGGCAGTTGGCGGAGTTCATCGACAGTCAGTTGGCGGAGGCGATCAGCCTTGGACAATTGGCGAGCTTGTGCGCGCTGTCGGAATATCACTTTGCGCGGATGTTTCGTGTGAGCTTCGGCTTGCCGCCGCATCAGTATGTGTTGGCGCGGCGTCTGAGGCGCGCGCGGGAGTTGTTGCGCGCATCGTCGCAGCCGTTGGGGGAGATTGCGCTGGCGTGCGGGTTTGCCAGTGCGAGCCATTTCACCAACCGGTTTCGACAGGCGTTGGGGGGGACGCCTGGGGAGTATCGGCAGGCGTTTTTACGCTAGAACAAAGAGTAAAAGATCACAGCCTTCGGCAGCTCTCGCGCCAGAAACAAAACGGGCCTGCAATCGCAGGCCCGTTTTAATCAGGAAGGTAAAAGGTGAATCAGGCCTCAGCCATTGAGCGCAGCCTGTTCGTTCTCGAGAAACTCATCCTCAAGCAGCGCATCGGCATGAGCGCCCCTATCGAACGGCACCACAGCGGCGCGTGGTTTGCCGCGTAATTTGCCAAACATATGCTCCAGCGCATGTTCAAGTTTTTCGGCTGCCCCGTCGATCGCCAGTTCCAGGGAGTCAGCTTTATGGGTGACGGAAATCGGTTGATGGCCTTTTGGCCGCGCTTCCAGCTGGCAGCGCATGTCATGGGGACCAGGCTTGTCGCCGTTCTCGTCCCGCAGATGGACCTCGACGCGGGTCAGGTCCTCTTCATAACGTTCGAGCGTGCTCTCAATGGTAGTACGTACCCACTCCTCCAGTCGTTTACTGCTTTGAATATGGTTATCGCTATTGACTTGGATTTGCATAGTTCTTCCCTTATTTCAGCTAGCTCGCAAGAGGCGCATCGGCTGGCCCTTGGGCGTCATCACCGCAACCTCTTGGTTACACAATCGGTGTGTGCGCGGAACATTTCAAGCCCTAAAAAAAGATAAATATTCATACGCAAAAAAAGCCGGACAACGAGCAAAAGCGCTGTTAATGTCGGGAGTTGGGTCGGCCCTGTCTTCAGTCACAAATGGTCACATCTGCCGCTCCCCCCAACGGATGCAGGTCACGAAAAATCCCCGCCTCTTCCACCAGCCAGTCATGCACCGCGCGCACGCCCGGATGGCTCAGCGCACCCGGCGCGTAGAGCAGCACGTAGCGCTTGTGATTAGGCACCGCCAGGCCAAACGGCACGATCAACGTGCCCCGTTCCAGCTCATCGTTAAGCAGCGTTCGCCGCGCAATCGCCACGCCCATCCCGGCAATCGCCGCTTCGATGGTCAGGTGATTGCGGTTGAAGGTGTGCCCGCGCCGCACGTCCGCGCCTTCGAAACCGATGGCATTGAGGTAAAACTCCCATTCCGCGTACTCGTAGCTACCGCGCCACGCGGTGATGTCATGCAACAACGGGAAGTGCATCAAGTCTGCCGGGCCGTGCAGCGGCGGCCGCCCTCGCAACAGGCTCGGGGCGCACACCGGAAATATCTGCTCGTCGAGCAAGGCTGTGGATAACAATCCGGGATAGCTGCCGTCATTCAGATCGATCGCCAGATCGAAATCTCCCTCGTGCAACGGCACGCTGCTGTCCTCCGCCACCAGACGCAATTGAATGTCCGGAAAACGCTGCTGCAAACGCGGCAAACGCGGGGTCAGCCATTTGCTCAGGAACGAGGGAATCGAACGCACCCGCAAAATCCCGCTGATCATTCCCGCATCCAGTCGTCGCAATTCTGCGTCGATGCTGCCGTAAGCCTCGTTGACCGTAATGGCCAGGCGCTGGCCTTGCGCACTCAATTCCACGCCACGGGCGCGACGGTGGAACAGGCGAAAACCCAGCCGCTCTTCCAGTTGCCGAATTTGCTGACTGACCGCACCCGGCGTGATGTGCAGTTCTTCGGCGCAACGGGTGAACGACAGGTGCCGCGCGGCACAGGAAAACACGTGCAGCCAGACATAAGTCTGGGCGTGCAATTGACGACTCATCGTTTAGTCCTGCTAAAGGCTGTCTTAGGAAGTTTCGTTGGTCACGTAGGACCCAGGTAGGCAGTATCGCCGACATTGCGCTTGGCCTACAAAAATGGCGGCGATTTCTCTTCCATTGCTTGTATAGGCTTTAGCATGGCTATCAGTGTTTTCGATCTCTTCAAAGTCGGCATCGGTCCGTCCAGTTCCCACACCGTCGGCCCGATGCGCGCTGCAGCGACCTTTGCCCAAGCACTGATTGAGCAGAATTTGCTGGCCGCCGTCCGTCGGGTCGAAATCCGGCTTTACGGTTCGCTTTCAGCCACCGGCGTCGGCCATGCCACCGACCGCGCCTGTGTCATGGGCCTGATGGGCGAATGGCCGGATAGCATCGACCCGACCACCATCGATTCGCGTATCCAGCACCTGCGGGAAACCGGCAAGCTGTCCCTGGCCGGCAAAGCGACCATCGCCTTCAACTGGCAGCACGATCTCCTGCTGCTCGACGAGAGCCTGCCCTACCACCCTAACGCCATGTCCCTGACAGCCTTCGGCGAAACCGGTGAGCTGTTCGAGCAGACGTACTACTCGGTGGGCGGCGGTTTCATCATCGACGCGGCCGAAGCCGAGTCCGGCATTGCGCCGGCCAGCGACGTTGTGCTGCCGTACGATTTCTCCAGCGCCGCCGAATTGCTCAAGCTCTGCAAACAGAACGGTCTACGGGTGTCCGAATTGATGATGGCCAATGAATTGGCCTGGCGCAGCGAAGCCGAAGTCCGTCAGGGCCTGTTGCACATCTGGTCGGTAATGCGCGAGTGCGTCGAGCAAGGCTTGCGTCACGAAGGCATCCTTCCCGGCGGTCTGAATGTTCCCCGCCGCGCCGCGAAATTGCATCGCAGCCTGTTGGAAATCGGCAAACCGAACGTCATCAGCTCCACCCTGTCGGCCATGGAGTGGGTGAACCTGTTCGCCCTCGCCGTGAACGAAGAAAACGCCGCGGGCGGACGGATGGTCACCGCACCTACAAACGGGGCGGCGGGGATCATTCCGGCCGTGCTGCACTACTACATGAAATTCAACCCGGACGCGTCGGACGATGACGTCGTGGCGTTCTTTTTGGGCGCGGCCGCCGTAGGCATTCTCTGTAAGAAAAACGCTTCGATCTCCGGTGCCGAAGTCGGCTGCCAGGGTGAGGTCGGCTCGGCCTGTGCCATGGCCGCCGCCGGTTTGGCCGACGTGCTCGGCGCCACCCCGGAACAACTGGAAAACGCCGCTGAAATCGGCCTGGAACACAACCTCGGCCTGACCTGCGATCCGGTCGGCGGTCTGGTGCAAGTGCCGTGCATCGAGCGCAACGCGATTGCCGCGGTGAAGGCGATCAACGCCACGCAAATGGCCCTGCGCGGTGACGGCAAACACTTCATTTCCCTGGACCGGGTGATCCGCACCATGCGCGATACCGGCGCCGACATGCACGACAAATACAAAGAAACTTCACGGGGCGGCCTGGCGGTTAGCTGGGTGGAGTGCTGAGGAGCATTTCCTGACCGTTCGCAACACGTGAGCCCGAGCAAAAACAATAACGAGGCGATAACGATGACCGAAACACGTACACCAGCTGCCGATAATCCCGCTGTAGACCTCACACGCAGTAGCGAAATAACCCACAAAGGCTGGAGTAAACACGACACCACCTGGATGCTTGGCCTCTATGGCACAGCGATTGGCGCCGGCACGCTGTTTTTGCCGATCAACGCCGGCGTGGGTGGTTTCTGGCCGCTGCTGATCCTGGCAGTGCTGGCGTTTCCGATGACATTCTTTGCACACCGCGGTCTGACTCGTTTCGTGTTGTCCGGCCGTTCCGGGGACATCACTGAAGTGGTGGAAGAACACTTCGGCATCGGTGCCGGCAAGCTGATCACGCTGCTGTATTTCTTCGCGATTTTCCCGATTTTGCTGGTGTACAGCGTAGCGCTGACCAATACCCTGAGCAGCCTCATGGAACACCAGTTGCACATGACGCCACCGCCTCGGGCGATCCTGTCACTGGGGCTGATTCTCGGCCTGATGGCCATCGTCCGTTGTGGTCAGGGCGTCATCGTCAAATGCATGAGTGTGCTGGTTTACCCGTTCGTCGCGGCATTGCTGCTACTGGGCATCAGCCTGATCCCGAACTGGAACGGCGCGTTCTTCGCCACCGCCAGTGAAGGCATGCCGCTGCCGCTGTTCTTCAAGACCTTGTGGCTGGCGATCCCGGTGATGGTGTTCTCGTTCAACCATTCGCCGATCATTTCCGCCTTCGCCGTCGATCAGAAGCAGCGTTACGGCAAGCAAGCCGAACGCAAAAGCAGCGGCATTCTGGCGATTGCTCACGCCATGATGGTCGTCACGGTGATGTTCTTTTGCTTCAGCTGCGTGCTGGCGTTGTCCCCGGCTGATTTGGCCGCAGCGAAGGCGCAGAACATTTCGATCCTGTCGTACCTGGCCAACCACTTCCAGACGCCGGTCATCGCTTACGCCGCGCCGCTGATTGCACTGGTGGCAATCACCAAATCCTTCCTGGGCCATTACATCGGCGCCAGCGAAGGCTTTCAGGGCCTGATCGTGAAAAGCCTGCGTGGCCGTGGTCGAGTCGTCTCCGCCGGCTGGCTGAACCGCCTCACTGCGCTGTTCATGATCCTCAGTTGCTGGGCCGTGGCGACCTTCAACCCGAGCATCCTGGGCATGATCGAAACCCTCGGCGGGCCGATCATCGCCTGCCTGTTGTTCCTGATGCCGATGTACGCCATCCGCCGCGTGCCGGCCTTGCGCCAGTACTCGGGCCAGGCCTCGAACGTGTTCGTGGTGTTGGTCGGTCTGATTGCACTGTCTGCGATCATCTATTCATTTATGCCCTGAAACGGGCAGGCAAAAAGAAGGCGGGCCAGAGTGCCCGCCGTTTTTTTGCCGTAAACATTGTCCGACAGTTTTTCCGGCATGCCCCTTGCTATCTCCCTTGTGCGGCACGGAAGAAAGCGCATGAACATGGAAGGCCGGTGGTCTGGTATTGCGAACTAATCCCGATCACAGCCGTCAACAACTGCACGTTCAATCAGGCGGTGACGCATTATGGACAACCCTTTTCAGCTCATTACCGATGCTTTTGCAGCGGATTATCAAATCAACCTGAGCATCCAGGGCCTGGACGGCAGCATCATGCTGACCCTCTCCAACGCTGGCCGCGTGGTGGCTAAACGGATGATCAGCGCCGAACAACGCAATGACCCCAAGCGCCTCAAACGCCTGGTGCAAAGCATTCAATTCGGCATCGCCATCGAACAGGGTCAATGCGCCGTGGCCATCCTCGAAGCCATGACCGACGGCGACAACCGTAAGCTGCCGCCGCCACAGGCCAAAGCCCGGCCCCGACCTGAAATCGGGTATTAAAGTTCGCCCTTCTCCACTTCGGGATGTTCACCGGAACCCGCACCGATCTTGCGTTGCGGGTGTTCGATCTTCACCGAAGGAAATTGCGACGAGGCATAACGCACCACCAGAATCGAAAACGCCAGCAGCAGGATCCCGCCGCACAGGTAGATGATCCCCAGGTCCGGCGGATTGTGGTGCGAGACGTTGGAGATCAGCAGCCGTGTCAGCGCGGTGATCGCCACGTAGATCAGGAACCGCACCGGCATGTGATTGGTCTTGAAGTAAATCCCGACCATCGCCCCCAGTTCCAGGTAGATGAACAGCAACAGGATGTCATCGATCTTGATGTGCCCCTGCTCCAGCATCCCGATGAACTCCATGACCGCCGCCCAGGCAGTCACCGCACCGATGGCGAACAGCGCCAGGTAGTGGAAGGTCTCGACGAACAGGTTGCCCAGGGACTCGGCCAGTTGGTGCACGTTCTGCCGCAGGTTCTCGGCCCAGTTGATTTTCACGATGATTGTTCCTTAGCTCGGTTCGAGCGGATGATGCGGGTTGGACGTGACGGTTGTTCTGCATGCAGAAAAAAGGCCAGGGGTTGCCTGCCACATGATGGCGAGGTGCTTTAAAACACGCTCCGTGGCGTTTGGTCGCAGGTCAACACCAAACCTGTAGCCGCGAATGGAGCGCCACCGTTCACCTGACAAACCCCGAATCCGGTCTACATTAAAAAGCCACTACCCAAAGCTCAGGGATTCGCTTATCCTTTTCGCTGTATATAGATACAGTAGTCGCAAAGACAACTAAATGTGAAGGCATGTGAGGTGGTGAATGGCCGTCGAAGTGGTATACCGCAGCAGCCGAGATCTGGAGCGCTTGTTCATGGATAAAGCCGAAGCTGACCGTCATGACAAAATGCTCGAACTGGCCGAATTGCTGGCTGAAGTGTTGCAAAAAGCCGTTCCGTCCCTGACCGAGCAGCAAGTGGAAGAAGCCGGGATCTACATGGCGAAGAACCGCGACGTGTTCGCCAAGGCGTTCAAGAGCCAGCCGGACGCACTGTCCGAATTGCTCAACGTGCCGGCTGAAGTCGCTAAACCTGTTGAAGTGGCTGCACCTGTTGAAGTGGAGCAAGCTGAGCCGACCAAGCCAGCCAAAGCCGCCAAGACGCCGAAGTAAGCAATGCCCGAATTGAATAGGCCCTGAGTCCAATGGCTCAGGGCCTTTTTCATGCTCGCAGAAAATCAGGCGTCAGGCTGCTCCAGTGCGTCGACCAACGCCTTGAAGAACCGCGCCGCCTCGCCGCCGGTGACCACGCGGTGATCGAAGGTCAGGGACAGCGGCAGGATCGGATGCACCGCCACCGCCCCCTCGACCGCCACCGGTTCATCGCGGATCGCCCCGGCGGCGAGGATCGCCACTTGTGGCGGCACCACCACCGGGTTGGCGTAGCGACCGAACAAGGTGCCGAAATTCGACAGAGTCAGGGTCGCACCCATCATTTCCTTGGGCGGAATCGAACGCGCCTGCACATCGGCGCGCAGGCGCATCACACCTTCTTTCAAATCCGCCGACGTGCGATTGCCGACATCGCGCAGCACCGGCACGAACAAACCGTCCGGTGTATCCACGGCAATGCCCAGGTCGAGCCGTTCGTGTTGTTTGAGCGACAGGGTTTTGCCATCGAAGCCGCTATTGAGCACTGGCTCCACCGCGCAGGCCGCCGCCATGGCTTTGGCCAGACGAATCAGTGGTTCTCGCGCCTGCCCCCAGCGATGCAGATCGGCATCGCCGAAAATCGTCACCGGCACCACTTCGGCATGGGACCTGGCCATGTTCAGCGCCATGCTGCGCCGCACACCGCGCAGCTTCTCACCGCCGAAACGCTCGCGTTCCGTCTGGGCCGCATTTTCCACATCGCTGCGGGTGATCTGACCGTCCTGGCCGGAGCCGACCAAGGCGCTCAGTTCAACGCCCAGTTGTCGCGCCAATTGACGCACTGCTGGCGTGGCGCGGTTCGCCAGGTATTCGCGGGTCGAAGGCGCGGTGCCGATAAAAAAGGCATCCTCCTGATTCGTGCCGCCGCCCTCAAGCCGTCCGACCACGGTGCCCGCATCCGCTTCGCCTTCGTAACCGAGCAACGGCTCCCCCACATGCAGGATGTCGCCCTCGCCGCCGAAGGTTTTCGCCACCACGCCGTCGTAAGGCGCGGGAATGTCCACCAGCGCCTTGGCGGTTTCCACCGACACCAGCAATTGGTCAGCCTTGACGGTATCGCCGACCTTGACGTGCCAGCGGACGATTTCCGCCTCCTGCAAGCCTTCGCCCAGATCCGGCAGTTTGAAATATTTCATCGCAATCTCCTCGGCCTCTGGCGTTTCTTCAAGAGCTTCTTCAGGCGTGGCGCAACACGGTGTCACAGGCGTGAAGAATGTCCTCGACGCCAGGCATGTACAGCGATTCCAGTCGATACAGCGGTGGCGGGATGTCCGGCGCGGTGACTCGCTGGATCGGTGCCTGCAACTGCAGAAACACCCGTTCGTAGAGACTGGCGGCGATTTCCGCGCCGACCCCGCAGGAGCGCGGCGCCTCATGCACGATCACGCAGCGACCGGTCTTGCGAACCGAGGCCTCCATCGTGTCGAGGTCCAACGGTTTGATGCTGGCGACATCGATCACTTCCGCCGAGATGCCCTGCTCGGCCAACGCCGTGGCGGCTTGCAGGGTTTCCATCACACTGGCGCCCCAACTGATCAAGGTGATGTCGCTGCCTTCGCGCAGGGTGAAACAGCTGTCCAGCGGCAGGCGTTTGCCGTCATCCAACAACGGTTGCGGGTTCATGCGATAGAGTCGGGTCGGTTCGAGAAAGATCACCGGGTCCGGGTCGTCGATGGCCGCGAGCAACAAACCATAGGCCCGAGCCGGCGAGGACGGGATCACCACCCGCAACCCCGGAATGTGCGCGAACAGTGCTTCGGTGCTTTCGCTGTGATGTTCCGGCGCACGAATCCCTGCGCCCATCGGCGAGCGCAGCACCATCGGGCAGGTGAGCCGCCCGCGCGTGCGGTTGCGCATGCGACTGGCGTGGGACACCAGGTGCTCCATGGTGGCGTAGATAAACCCCATGAACTGGATTTCCACCACCGGTTTCAAGCCTTGGGCCGCCATGCCCACTGCCAGCCCGCCGATCATGGTTTCGGCCAGCGGCGAATCGATTACCCGCTTGAAACCAAAGCTGTCGCGCAGGCCCAGCGTGGCGCGAAACACGCCACCGTTCACCCCGACGTCTTCACCGAGGACGATAACGTTCTCGTCCTCGCGCATGGCCCGATGCAACGCCAGATTCACCGCCTCCAGCAGCGTTACCTTACCGTTACTCATGGCCCGAACCTCCCGTCCGGCGCGCCACTCGTTCGAGGAAGTCTTCACGCTGCTCGGCCAGGGCTTGTGGCCACTGGGCGTAGACATGATCGATCACTGATGCCGGCGCCTGCAGGCCCGCCGCTTCGAAGTTATCCACAGCAACCTGCACCAACCCCTGGCATTCGCTGATCAGCGCCTGCTCGCGACTTTCATCCCACACGCCCTGCCCGACCATGAAACGCTGCAGACGTTTGATCGGTTCTTCGAGCCAGGCTTGCTTGACTTCGTCCGCCGACCGGTAGCGTGTGGCATCGTCGGCCGTGGTGTGATCGCCGAGGCGATAACTCAGGCATTCGAGCAACACCGGGCCTTTGCCGTGGCGCGCCCGTTCGAGGGCCGCTTGCACGCGGTCATACACGGCGAGTATGTCATTGCCGTCGACTTGCTCGCCGTGGAACCCGGCGCCAATGGCTTTCTGCGCCAACGTGGGAGCACCGCACTGAATGCGTCGCGGTACCGAAATCGCCCATTGGTTGTTGTTGATCATGAACACCACCGGCAACTGCCAGGCGCCAGCGACATTGAGGGCCTCGAGAAAATCACCTTTGCTGGTGCCGCCATCGCCGCAGGTGGTGACGGCAACCCGATGCTCGCCACGGATCTTGAATGCGCTGGCGACGCCGCAGGCATGCAGGGCCTGGGTGGCAATCGGCACACAGATCGGGAAATCCTGCGCCACCGCCGGGTCGACAAAGTCGCTGCCACGCTCATCGCCGCCCCAATACAACAGGATTTCTTCCATGCGCACGCCACGCATCAGTTGCACGGCGGTGTCGCGGTAATACGGGATCAGCACGTCTTCGGCGTGCATCAGGCTGCCGACCGCAACGCCAATGGCTTCCTGGCCCAGGGTCGGCGCGTAGGTACCGATGCGCCCGGTGCGTTGCAGGGCGACCGCTTTCTGGTCAAAAAGGCGGGTCAGGACCATCTGCCGATACAAGCGCGTCAACAGATTGAAGTCGTCGGCCCAGGGAGGGAGATCGCAGAGCACCTGGCCGTCAGGGGATAAAAAACGGGTGTAGGGCAGCTCAACCTTGTGAAGCATCACAGGGCTCCTGGCACGCGGGGTCGGCGTGCGATTGTCAGGCCCGACGTTTGTGGCGCAGGGCTTGGGGAGCAAGTTGGCCGGATAGGCACTCACTCCTTTATCGATTCAAACGTTTACCGGTACAGCACTTTCTCTGCCAACTCATCCGCTACCCTGGCCGGAGAACGTTTTTCCGCCTGGGCATGGGCAAAGACTTCGGTCAGCCGTGAACTGATTTTCGACAGGTGCGCGGTGATGGTCGTCAGCTCTTCCCCACGGTGTTTGAGCGACACGTAGATCAGCCCGCCGGCGTTGATCACGTAATCCGGCGCATACAGAATGCCCCGGCGTTCCAGCTGATCGGCGACTTCCAGATGGGTCAGTTGATTGTTTGCCGAACCTGCGACCGCCGAGCAGCGCAGCTGCGTCACGCTGGTCCTGTTAAGCACACCGCCCAAGCCACAAGGCGCGAGAATGTCGCAAGGGGTGCTGAGCAGCGCTTCGTTGGCGATCGGATGAGCGCCCAACTGCTCCATGGCCAGTTGTACTTTGCCGTGATCGATGTCGCTGACCAGCAGCTCGGCGCCGGCAGCGTGCAGCTGCTCGGCCAGGGCATAACCAACATTGCCCAGGCCTTGAACGGCAATGCGCAGCCCTTCCAGATTATCGCTGCCCAAGCGGGCCATGGCGGTGCTGCGGATGCCGGCGAATACGCCCATGGCGGCATGCGGTGCTGGGTCCCCCGCAGCGGTGGTGCTGGTGACGAATTGCGTATGTTGGGCGATGCAGTCCATGTCCGCCACCGAGGTGCCGGCGTCGATGGCAGTGATGTAGCGACCGTCGAGCTGATTGATCCAGCGCCCGAACGCTTCGAATACAGCGGCGCGGTTTTCCACATGGGCCGGGCGAATAATCACCGCAACGCCACCGCCCTGAGCCAGGCCAGCCAGGGCCGCCTTGTAACTCATGCCTTGGGCGAGGCGCACAGCATCCTCGATCGCGGATTCATCGCTGGGGTAGGCAAGGTAACGACACCCGCCCAAGGCAGGTCCCAGGCGGCTGTTATGGATGGCAATCACCGCCTTCAACCCGGTGACCGGATCGACGCTCAGGTGCAGCGATTCAAGGCGAGTGCTTTGCATGAGAGCGAACATCGTAGGGCTCCCGAATCACTTCTTGTAGTCGCCAGTATAGGCTTGCGCACAAAAATTGCAGAAGCGCACAGGAATAAGCAGCGCGGCTTTAAAGGTTTTCGGACATAACCTGTTACGGCCTGTGTTCAGTACTGGACGAAAGCCTGCGACGGGGCTAAAACGAGGCATTCCCCGGAGATTTTGATGACCCCGCGCCAACGCTTTTTCGACTTTCTGCAACGATCACCGCCCGCGCTGTTCGAGGCGGCGTTGTGGATCGCCGCCGAACACGATAAAGAGCTGAATCCCGAAACTGTGCTGGCGGACTTCAAGGACCTGCAACAGAGGGTCAGTTACGGATTACCGATGCTGCCAGTAAATGAGTTGGCGCAACCGTTGTTGCGGCGCATGAATGACCTGGGGTTCGCCCAGGACGACTTCACGCCCTTGCGCCCGCAAGTGGCGTTGCTCCATAAAGTGCTGGAACGCCGGCGCGGTCAGCCGTTGGCGCTGGGCCTGATTGCCCTGGAGCTGGCCAGAAGACTGGAAATCCCCATGGTCGGGGTCAACTTCCCCGGGCATTTCCTGCTGCGGGTGCAAGGCGCCGATCACCTGCTCGACCCGTGCGGCGGGCGCCGGCTGTACCCCAACGATTGCCGTGAACTGCTGCAACGCCAGTACGGTCCGAACATGCAGCTCAGCGCCGAGCATTTGCAGACCGCCGAACCTGCGCAGATGCTGCAACGGCTGTCACGCAACCTGCGCCAGTTGTACCTCACGAACGATGACTACATCGACGCCCTGATCGACGCCGAGCGCGTGCTGGAGCTGGGCAACGCCAACGCCTCCGACTACCTGGCCCGGGCCAGCCTCTATCAACGGCTGGATTGCCCGAATGCCGAGCGTTTTGACCTGGAACACGCGCTGCTGCTCTGCGACGACCCGATCCAGCGGATTCGCCTGACAGAAAGGTTGGGGCACTTGCCGCCCAACGCCATCGTCCACTGATCCCACAGGGGGCACTGTGACGCCATCAAGGGGTATCGGGCTGGTTCGCCGGATGCGCCTTGATGAACGCCGGATGTTGCGCCGCCAACGCTGCCACTCGACGAATACGCGGGTAGGCGTCCAGTGAAATATTGAAACGCTCGGCCGCATACAGCTGCGGGATCAGGTAAACGTCCGCCAGCCCCGGTCGATCGCCGAAGCAGTAACCGACATCACCGATCAACTGCTCCACCGTCGCCAACCCTTGGCTGATCCAGTGACCGATCCACTCGACCACCTGCGGCTCATCGTGCCCCAACTGCCGCAGCTTATTGAGCACGCTGACGTTATGCAGCGGGTGAACGTCGCAGCCGATCACCGCCGCCACGCCACGCTCGTGGGCGCGGGCGGCGAGGTCTTTGGACAGCAGCGGCACCTGTGGATAACGTTCCTCCAGGTACTCGATGATCGCCGGTGACTGAATCAGCAATTCACCTTCGTCGGTGCGCAAGGCCGGCACCCGGCCTTGCGGGTTGATGCCCAGATATGCCGGCTGGCGATGTTCGCCCCCCTGCGGCGCGATCAGGTTGATCGGCAGTGCCTGGTAATCCAGCCCCTTCAACGCCAGCGCAATGCGCACCCGGAAAGACGAGGTCGAACGGTAATAGGTATAGAGTTCCATGGGCCGATCCTCTTAGCGCGCCGGCAGCACTTTGCCGCGGCATTCGCCGAAACCGATGGAAGCAAAACCCTCACGGCTGCAACGTCCCCGCAGGATGATTTCGTCGCCATCCTCGAGGAATTTACGCACCTCGCCCGAGGCCAGTTCGATCGGCTTTTTACCGCCCTCGGTGATTTCCAGCAGGCTGCCGAACTGACCGCTTTCAGGGCCGGACAACGTGCCCGAACCGAACAGGTCGCCGGCCTGCAACTGGCAGCCGTTGACGCTGTGATGCGCCACCATCTGCGCAACGGTCCAGTACATGTGTTGGGTGTTGCTGAGGGTCAGGCGATGGGCCGGCAGATTCTGTTCGCGCATCGATTCGGTCAGCAGCAGCACTTCGAGTTCGATGTCGAAGGCACCGGCCGCCTGATCACGTTTGTCGAACAGGTAAGGCAGCGGCTGCGGGTCGCCTTCCGGGCGCGCCGGCTGCGCACGACGGAACGGTTCCAGCGCTTCGGCCGTCACCACCCACGGCGAAATGCTGGTGATGAAACTCTTGGACAGGAACGGCCCCAGCGGCTGGTATTCCCAGGCCTGGATATCCCGCGCCGACCAGTCGTTGAGCAGGCAGAAACCGGCGATGTGATCGGCGGCGTCACCGATGGCGATCGAGTCACCCATGGCATTGCCCGGACCGATCCAGATACCCAGTTCCAGTTCGTAATCCAGGCGTGCGCACGGGCCAAACGTCGGCTCGGTCTGACCGGCCGGCAGGGTCTGGCCTTTCGGACGCCGCACGTCGGTGCCGGACGGGCGAATGGTCGAGGCGCGGCCGTGATAACCGATCGGCACGTACTTGTAGTTCGGCAGCAACGGGTTATCCGGGCGAAACAGTTTGCCGACATTCTGCGCGTGCTCGATGCCGACGTAGAAGTCGGTGTAGTCGTTGATCTTCGCCGGCAGGTGCATCTGGCAATCCGCCGCCAGCGGCAGCAGTTTTGCGCCTTGGGCTTCGATCTTGCCGTGCAGGGTGCTGCCTTCCTTGAACAACTCGATCAAGCGTTCACGCAGGGCGACGCGAGCCTCGCGACCCAGCTCGAAAAATGCATTCAACTGGCCGCCACGGGTGGCTTCGACGGCGGTCCGCGCGGCACCGTCGTCGAACAGCCCGGCATCGAGTGCCGCTCCCAGATCAAAGATATGGTCGCCGATCGCCACGCCACTGCGCGGCGCTCCGCCCTTCACGCTGAACACACCCAACGGCAGGTTTTGCAGCGGGAAATCCGCGTGGCCGTTGGCGGAGGCAACCCAGCTACGAGTGATGGAAGTCTGAGTCATGGATTATCTCCGGGTCGGGTCGAAAGTGGCGGGCAACGAGGCCCAGCAGGCGTCGTAATCGTTTTGCAGCTGTGGGCAACCCAGGGCGAACCGGCTCGGGCGCAGCACCTGGCTGGTCTCAAACATGAAAGCCATGGTGTTGTCGATTTTAGCCGGCGCCAGTTCCGCGTTGATCGCCTTGGTGCAGGTCTCGCCATCGGGGCCGTGAGCACTCATGCAGCTGTGCAATGAGCCGCCGCCCGGCACGAAACCTTCGGCTTTGGCATCGTACTCGCCCTTGATCAGGCCCATGTATTCGTTCATCAGGTTGCGGTGGAACCACGGCGGACGGAAGGTTTTCTCGGCCACCATCCAGCGTGGCGGGAAGATCACGAAGTCGAGGTTGGCCAGACCGTGCACGCTGGTCGGCGAGGTCAGGACGGTGAAAATCGACGGATCCGGGTGATCGAAACTCACCGTGCCAATGGTGTTGAAGCGACGCAGGTCATATTTGTAGGGCACGTTATTGCCGTGCCAGGCGACCACGTTCAGCGGCGAATGATCGAGCTCGCAGCCCCACAACTGGCCGAGGAATTTCTGCACCAGGGTGGTCGGTTGCTTGAGGTTTTCGTAATGCGCCACCGGAGTCAGGAAGTCGCGAGGGTTGGCCAGACCGTTGCTGCCGATCGGCCCCAGGTCCGGCAGGCGCAGTGGCGCGCCGTGGTTTTCGGCCACGTAGCCCCGCGCTTGCGGATCGAGCAGTTCGATGCGGAATTTCAGCCCGCGAGGCAGCACGGCGATTTCCAGCGGCTCCAGTTCCAGCACGCCCAGTTCGGTGGCGATGCGCAGGCGGCCCAGTTCCGGTACCAACAGCAGTTCGCCGTCGGCGTTGAAGAACACCCGCTCCATGGACCGGTTGGCGCGGTAGTTGTAGATGCTGATCCCGGCCGGTTTATCCGCGCCCGAATTGGCGGCCATGCTCACCAGCCCGTCGATGAAATCGGTGGGCTCGGTCGGAATGTCCAAGGGGTTCCAGCGCAGGCGATTGGGGGTCACTTCACCCAACGGACCACCGGCCAGTTGCCGATCCAGTTTGACGAATGCCGGGTGATTGGCCGACGGCTGAATGCGGTACATCCAGGTCCGGCGTGCTTCGCTGCGGGCCATGGTGAACGCGGTGCCGGAGAACAGTTCGGTGTACAGGCCGTAAGGGGCTTTTTGCGGGGAGTTCTGGCCGACAGGCAGTGCGCCGGGCAATGCTTCGCTGCTGAATTCGTTGCCAAAGCCTGACTGATAAGCCAGCGCTGGCGCCGTTGAATCGAGGTTCATGGAGCCTCCTGAACGGGAAGTTATTTTTATCGTAATTCAATTACGCATAACGTAATTTGATTGGTATTGACCGTCAAGCTATAAAGACGCCCATTCGTCCCGGGATCACACCGCCTCCATGACCAGCGAAAGCAACGGTAAACAGAAAGTCCGCTCGGCCGAAGTCGGCACCGATATCCTCAAGGCCCTCGCCGAGCTGTCGCCCTCGACCTCGTTGTCGCGCTTGGCCGAACACGTGCAGATGCCGGCGAGCAAGGTTCACCGTTATCTACAGGCATTGATCGCCAGCGGTTTTGCCGAGCAGAACCCCGCCACCAACCATTACGGCCTGGGCCGTGAAGCGCTGCGAGTCGGCCTGGCTGCCCTGAACAGTATGGACGTGCTGAAAGTCGCCGCCCTGCCCTTGGCCGAACTGCGCGACGATCTGAACGAAACCTGTTTTTTGGCGGTATGGGGTAATCAGGGCGCGACGGTCGTGCACATCGAGCCGGCGGTGCGGTCGGTGACGGTGGTCACGCAATTGGGCTCGGTATTGCCGTTGCTTAGTTCATCCACTGGCCTGGTATTTGGCGCTTACCTACCAAAGCGGGAAACCGTGGACTTGCGCGATCAGGAACTTCACAACGCCACTGACCACATCTTGGCGGACGATCAGACCTATGCGGCCTTATGCGAACAGATCCGCGTACGCGGCCTGCATCATGTGCATGGGTTGCTGATGCCGGGAGTGGATGCGTTGTCGGCACCGGTATTCAACGCAGCAGGGAATGTAGCGGCGGTCATGACCATCGTCGGTCCGACCTCACTGTTTCACGCTGACGAAAACGGCCCGGCGGCGCAGCGTTTGCTGGCAGCGACGCGGGCCGTGAGTTGGCGGATGGGTTACCAGGTTGAACCGTGACGTAATAAAGCGGAAATATCACCGCCCGCTATTAATCCACTCTTTTCCCTGCTCAGCGAATAGAGGTTGTTACCGAACCGGTTGTATTCGCGAGAGACCGACCCGCCACATAGGTCAGATAATTTACGCCGACCTCAACACCGGTAACGGTTGAAACAATTCCGGCAAAATCGTTGATTCTGGAAAGGTGACTCAAGCCGGCATTTGCACCGCCAATGCCCGCAACGGTACCCACATAGAGAGAAATCAACCCGACCCATGCAGCTGAAAAATGCCCGCTTGCCTGTTTTTCATACCCGTTGTGGTGAGCGATTACCCCCAGCACAATTGATCGCGTTGCCTTCAATAACGTGGCTGCGACCCCGACCGGTGGAATTAAGAGCGAAACAATGTCCACCGCAAATTCGGCAACAATCAGCGTGTCGCGCCAGAATGCTTCGGAAAGACTGGTCGTCTGGTCATCCGTCTCGGCGATGAAAAGCTCGATCATCGGCGCGTAGTCATCCGAGAAGCGGATAGGCCGTCCGAGTGTTAGCGTGAAATCGTGATATCCCTTCAGAACTTCGAACAAATAATTGCGCACAACCTCTTGATCTCTACTCCGGACACTTTTAACAATATCCCATCGCGCATGCATCTTCAGTTCCGCGGCATAAGATTCCAGTGAAACAAAATTTTTGCCATCGTAAGCCGCTGGCAGATAAATAATTTTTTCAGTTGTGCCTTTGCGAGCAAAGACATATCCACCTTCAACTCGCTTGCCGTTAACGACAAACCTGTAGACTTCGCCATTGGCAGTATTTGCAGTAATGTGCAACTCTTCCAGCACCGCATTCAGCCAGGTATATTGCTCCACGCTCAAATTGCCTTGCATTCTCTGAGTCAGAGCATCGAACTGGAGTTTGTTTTGCTTGAGCTTGCCATACACCTCAGGTCTTGTTGACAGATCTCCGCCCCCGGGATTGAGGAAAGTGCGCTTCAAATAATCGATGTATTGATCCCCTGGCAACACTCCAATCAAGTCGTTGATCACTGCTGCACTCAGCCTTCCCACCGAAGTGCCGTCTCTTGACCTGAACGTAGCCGTTCTCAATAGATCATGAACATTGACCAGACTTTTGACCACCGTGTCAAACCACGCAAGAGCCTTCACAAAAGAACTGGTGTCGCTGCGCCAGATTTCCCAATTAATAAACAACTGAGTCAGGGTCATTGGCTGATGACCTGCAATTGTGATCTCAACCTGGTCCGGATCGATTTCCGGGTGTGGCCCCGAGCGAAGTAAATAGTCATTAACTCGCTTTTTCACCAATTCCCGAGCAAACACCTGAAACGGCTGTACATTCACCTTATCTTTCGCCAGTCCATAAATGGCGCTTTGTTCAGTAGTCAGTCGAGCCAAGCATTGCCGTTCAGACAGCTTCGCTTGCCTGAACCAACCAGGCGTAACAAATTCGACCTCGTACTCCGCCCATGCCAGTAACTGCCTGACACTGTCTTCAAAGCGTCTTTGGGGAAGAGACAGCCATGTAACGCTATTGATTCTTGACCCTTGACCAGCTATGGCCGCTGCTCCAGATTTATTTATTTCGTCATCCAGCTTGCTGCGATCCTTCAAGTGGCATTGATCGATCAAGTAATCCTTACCGCCTGGAACAAGCACCCATTTCGCAACGTGTTCCTTAAGCAACCAAACATTATCGAATTCAAACCAGTCTTTACCTTCCGGCGCGCCTGGCGCATATAGCACACAAGGAACAAGCGCACCATTGCTTTTAGACGTATAAACGGTGAGTTCCTTGAATGCCTGATAATCATCACGAAAGGAAAGACCATGAGTAATTAATGATGTATCGCCAAGATTGCAACGTTTCACCATATCCAGACTTTGCGCCTTCAAATGACCTTGCAGCCCGGCGGCGAATACCGACAAGGCCGTCACTCTTGCCAGGTTTTCATGGATAGCGTCTTGTACTTCGGGCTCTTTATAGGCAGCGTTCCGCAGCGCTGCGTACTTCATCCGCACATCGAGCGTTTCGATGGCTGACTCGATGAATGAAGGGGTCAAATCCCGCGCATGTTCGCCGTTGATCTTGAGCTGATAGCGGGCGGCTTTATCATGCAAACCGTACATAAAAAGTTCGGTTAACGTTTTCGTTTCTTGATGCCTGATTTCCTTCACGCCCATACGGAAATTGTAGTTCAAGGTCACGAGGACAAAATCAGGATCGACATGCAGTGCAGCACGCCGAAAAATAAAGTCTTGAACACTGTTTCGTGTATAGGCTTTCAGCGACGCGACATGACCCACTCGTCGATGCAGATCTACTTCACTTTGAAGCAGGGTGCGCTCCAGATCGACATAAATCTTCTGGTCCCTTTCGCTACTGCGCTTCAACCATTCAGGCCACGCATTTTTACTGATCAACTTGATCAGCGCGGCTGTGCGATGTTTCGCATTCTCAAGCAGCTCCTTCAAGGGCAGGAGGGCGTTAACTTCTCGGATCACATTCTCCTTGTCCGTGCGCGAGCCACTCAACCCCTTGAGTTGACGACTGATGTCAGCACGTTGTTTTGCCAACAGCGCGTCTGTGCCAACACCGAATACATCCGTATCAATTCGTGGATAACGAATCTCTGGATCAGCCTCGACCTTCAGCGCGTCTTCAACTGCCAAGTCCTTCAGCAATTCGTCACGACTCGCTGGCGTACTCAGGCGTTTCCGGACTTCTTGATGCAGCGCTGCCGACGTAGCGAACTTTTCCACCCCTGCGTTCGCCGTATATAAAATCATGGCGCTGTCCGCCGCAGGAACAATTGCCCCTGACGACTGACCATCCAGACGCATGACAAAAGCCGAAGCCAATGTTTTGAAGACGCCATCGTGCAGTTGGACAGCAACGCCATAAAATGCGCTGGGAACCAGAGGACTGGTCAACGCGTGAATCTTTTTTTCGTCTTCCGGTGCGACACCGCCCTCTTGCGTTACGTTATTCAATTCCTGCCAGAAGAGTTTGACAGCATAACTTCGCAGAAGGCCTTTACGCATCACGTTGTTGCCCGTATTACGTGCCCAGTACTGATCCAGCGCCACGACAAACTTTGCAGGCAACGTCCGGAGCAATTCGGCGATAAATTGACTCACTGTCCCAACATCCAGATCAGCGTATCGGGCGCTTTCGTCCGTATCGTTCAGCCAGTCGTACACACCATATTGGTCTGGATTATAATTCGGTGCACTTCCGCGCAGCAGACACTCCATCAATACATCATTCAGTGAACCTGTCGGCTCTTGGGCAGTCGCAACACCGCGATAATTGATAAACACCTTGGAAATATAGAGTTCCGGCACCAAACGCCACATGTCCTCCGCCAGGCAATCTTGTAGCAAAGACGCAAATGACGGGATAAACTTCAATTGCCCGGACAACTGTTCAACGGCCTCGTTTACGCCGGTGAATTTATTTAAAACCGATTCGAGCTTATTACTTTCCATAAATACATAATCCTGACTTAGCCAATTAAAAGCGGTGCACTTGCACACACCAACTTCCAGCGAAACTAAATCAAAGATAACCAACAATACAGTCGGATTTCTTTTCGACTTATGTTGCAGCAACAATAACGCCGCGCCACAAACAGCCGATCAATTGTTACATCACGCCAACAGCCCAAGCAGTCGCGCCTGGGCAACTGCGTGAGTTCTGCGCTCAACGCCCAACTTACCGTGAATGCGTCGAGCGTGCGTTTTGACCGTATGTAACGAGATGAATAATTGCTCGGCAATCTGTTGATTCGAATTACCCAACGCAATCAACTTTAGTACTTCGACCTCGCGCTGACTAAGCGGATTATTACCTCCTGTATATGCCACGCCTTCAATGTTCGGCTCCGTCATTCCCAGTGCCGACAGCAGGTCAGGCTGGCGTAATTGAAGTTCGCACAGCGCCTGCCGCAAACCACATCGCTCCACCAGATTTAATCCACTGCGTAAAAACTCGTTGGCACTGACCAGGTCACTATTCAACCAGGCGACTTCGGCCCTGGCGAACAACAGTTCCACCTCCAGCGTCAACTGAGCGGAGCGCTTCGACTGATCAAGCAGGCGAGCGAGGATGTTCAATGGGGCCTCGCTCCGGCGCAAATAGACTTGGGCCAACACCAGCAGGTACTCAATCCGGGCAATCAGCAGCAAAGTTGCCGGAGGTGCTTGCCGCGCCTGGCCCAGATAGTGGCGCAAGACGCGACTCAGCGCCTCACAGGCGAGTTCTGGCCGGCCCTGCTGCAGCCAGAAATGGCTGCTGACTTGCAGCAGTACGCCACGATAAACGGTGTCAGGACTCTGCCGCTGCTGCATCAACCGTTCAGCATCGCGCAGATGAGCAAATGCCAAGTCATAGTCACGTTGATTGGCCGCCAATTGCGCAAGCCCCAGAAAACCGTACAGCACCCGCTTGTCGTGATTGCGCAGGCAGATCCGCAAGCCACTTTCAAACAACTCGCTCGCCTGTGCATCGCGTCCCAGGGACAGATTCAAACGGCCACGCTGCAACGCCAGTCGTCCGAGCAAAGGTTCGGCATCGCGTTGCTGCCTGGTGAACATGGCGTGAACATTGGCAAGCAAGTCCTCGGCACGTTGGAGAGCACCACGCTGCTCCAGCAATTGCGCATGGTCCAGTTCCAGCAGTCCTTCGAAAACCAGTGAACCTTGCGCACGCGCCAGGCACAACGCTTCACGATTCATTGCCTGGGCGACTTCCAGCTCCCCACGCAGCAATGCTTGCTGGGTCAGCCCCGACAAGCACATCACACGTACAGTCCAGAGTTCGGGACCAAGGTCCTTCAGCGCATCGAGAAAATGCGCACGCGAGCCCTCCATCCGCCCCTGCAGATGCAACAGCCACCCCTGCTGGGCCTGCCACCGTGCGATCAGTTGCCGTTGCAGAATCGCCGACGGCTGCGGGACGAATCGTGACAACTGCTCGATACAGGCTCCGGCTTGCTCAAACCGCCCCGCAAACAGCGATGCCGCCGTGATCAGCCCGATCAGTTGCGGCGAGCCGAGCATCAGCTCCTCGCCTTGTTGCTCATGCAGACGCAACAACAGCACCACTGTCTGCTCCTCGAACAGATGCTCGAAACTGAAGTGCTGCAACAGGCTGACCGCCACTTCGTATTCCTCGGCGAGCAATGCCTGTTCGAAGGCTGATTTCCAGTCCTGCTCGGCGCAGAACCACTGGCAGGCCCGCCGATGCCAGGAGCGTCCGGCCGGCCATTGCTCATCGCGCAGCAATTGGGTGAACGGGGTGAAAACCTGCAGCCAGTCGGTGGAGTCGCGCCAGGGTTCGATAAAACAACCCAGTGCTTGCAAAGTCCTCAAGTACTGCGCGCCCTCCCCGGCCCCAAACAGGTGATCGCACAGTCGGGCATTGAAGCGTGGCAAGTGGGCCAGCACGCGCCAGACCTCGCTCAACTCAGGCGTCAGCGAGCTGAACAACTCGTGCTCCAGATAATCGAGCAAGGTGTCCGCCCGTCCCTGGGGAGTGTCCTGACGCGACCAGTCGCACTTCTGCAACAGTGCGATCCGCACACCGGCACACCAGCCGCCGGTGCGCTGGATGACCCGACTGGCCACCTTGTTGGCCTGATCCGGCACCCAGGGACGCAACAGCTGCTCCACTTCACCTGAAGTAAAAGCCAGCGAAGCGCTCTCGCACTCGTACAATTCATCATCAAGCAACAGCCGTGGCCAGTTGCATTGCGGCCGGCGGCGAGTGCCGAGCCACCAGGTCAGCATCGGGCTGCCGATCGCCAACATGCGATCCAGCAACGAGTCCAGCTCCGGGTTCGGCAGACGGCAGTAGTCATCGAGGAACAGCCAGGTCGGCGTCTGCAATCGCGCCAGATTGCTCAGCAATTCGTTTTCACCCGACGAGGCCAACCCCAGCACCTCAGCCAGACGATGACGAAAATCGGCCGCGCTCGACACCACGCCAGACAAGGGCAGCCAATGCACCCGGCACTGGGATGGCGCCCGCAACAGGCACTCGGCGAGCAGCGCACTCTTGCCGCTGCCGGCGGGGGCGCAGAGTAATTTCACCCGGGCCGTTGAGGTCAGTAGCGGCTCGGTCAAGCGAGCCCGCGACAGGTGATGAGAGGACAGGCGGGGCAGGAATCCAGAACGGTCCAGACACGGGGTCATGGCGGTCATTGCAGCGTGCCTTTTTATAATTGTCCGACAACCCTAACCCTCTCCAACCCGCTTGTTGAGAGGTATTCAGCGCGCTGATTGGCGCCCATAAAAAAGGCGACCCAGCGGTCGCCTTTTGTGATGCCAATGTATCAAAACCCTTACCGAACGCCCTCGGCGCGCAGAGCCGACGGTGTGTAGTCGGCAGCCTTGGCGTCAAAGCCAAATATGAAACTGTGCTTCTCTTCGTTCTTCATTCCCAGGGCAATGTATCGGCCAGCGATGATGTCGTAGAGCGCCTCGAGGGTGTAGGCCGGAGTCTGGTGATCGTAGTAGTACTGGGCGTGACCTTCGGCCACTCGCCACAGTTGGCCGCGACCGTCGTAGTGGTCCACCAGCGCCACTTGCCAGCTGTCTTCGTCGAGGTACATGTGGCGTTTGGCGTAGATGTGCCGCTCACTCGGCTTGACCGTGCCGACCACTTCCCAGACCCGGTGCAACTCGTAGCGGGTCAGGTCCTGGTTGATGTGCCCGGCTTTCACCACGTCATCGTACTTGAGGCTCGGCGAATCGAGTTTGTAGCTGTTGTAGGGAATGTACATTTCCTTTTTGCCGATCAGTTTCCAGTCGTAGCGATCTGGCGCACCGGAGAACATATCGAAGTTATCCGAAGTCCGCAGGCCGTCAGCGGCGGTGCCTGGTCCGTCGTAGGCCACTTGCGGTGCACGGCGCACTCGACGTTGACCGGCGTTGTAGATCCACGCCAGTCGCGGCTCTTTCACCTGGTCGAGGGTTTCATGCACCAGCAATACGTTACCCGCCAGCCGCGCCGGCGCGGTTACCGACTGTTTGAAGAAGGTCAGCACATTGGCGGCTTTGTCCGGGTCCAGGTCCTTCATCAGTTGCGGTACGGCGATCTCTTCCTCGAAGCGAATCGGCGTGTAGCTGCCGTTGGTCTGCGGGGTCACCTGGGTGATGATCCGTCGCAGATTACCGCCGTGGTAACGGGTGATGTGGTTCCACAGCACTTCGACGCCATTCTTCGGAATCGGGAACGCGTAATAGCGATTGCCGGTGAAATTGGCCAGGCCGTTACCGTCGTTGATGCTGGTTACGTTCAGCGCGCTGCGCTTGGCCGACTCGTAGATTTCCGGCGGCACGGCCACGGTGCGATGGGTTGGGTAGACCGGAATCTTGTAGGTTTCCGGGTAGCGCTTGAACATCGCCACCTGACCGTCCGAAAGCTTGTCCTTGTACTTGTCGACCGTTGCGGCGGTGATGGTGAACAGCGGCTTTTCACTGGCGAACGGGTCAGCCAGGAAGCCTTTGCTGTCGACCGCGCCAGCGTTTTTCGGGATGCCACCGGTCCAGGCCGGGATCGACCCATCGGCGTTGCCGGCCTTCTCGGCGCCCAGCGGCGTGAGGGTGGTGCCGAGCTTATTGGCCTCTTCCGGCGAGACCGCAGCCATCACGTTGGCGGCCAACAGACTCAGTGCCAGGGCGCCGCATTGCAGAATCATCTTGCGCATTAACATCATCCTTCTCAGCCAGATCAGAAGTTCACGCCGAAGCTCAGCGCCAGGAAGTCGCGGTCGGTCAGGGTGTTGTAATTCCCGCCGAAAAAGTCGGTGTAACTCAAGCTTGCGGTATAGGTGTTGCGGTAGTCGGCATCGACACCAACGCTGACCGCCTTGGCGCCTTCATTGAACAGCCCGTTGGGGCCGTAGCCGGCGACGTCATGGGACCAGGACAGGTTGGGTTTGAGGTTGATCCCGCCAATCACGTTGGCGTAATCGAGGATCGCCCGGGCGCGATAGCCCCAGGAGGTCGAGGTGACGAAGCCGTCGGTATCGCCACCGAAACCGTACTGGCCGTAGACCGAATCACGGCCGTAACGCAGCTTGCTCCGCGGCTCAAGACCACCGACATGGACCATCGCCGCTTCACCGACCAGGGTCAGCCGTTGGGCGCCCAGCACTTGATCGAAGAAGTGCGTCAGGGTGCTTTGCACCTGGGTCACTTCCTTGCGGCGGTAACCGGTATTGTCGGCGCCAGGCCGGGTCGCAACAGGCGATGCCGCGCCGCCGGCGATCGGGTTGAGCAACGCCAGGGTCAGGTCGTTGGTGTTGACCTGCACCGGAGCGTTAGGCCGGTAGCTGATTTCGCCGGTCCAGGCAGTGCCGGTGGGCAACGTGGTGGAGAAACTCGCACCGTACAGGCGAATGTCTTCCGGGTATTCGAGGTAGTACTGGCCGCGCCCGAGCATTACGCTTTGCGCCAGGCCCGAACCGCTGCCCGGGGCCAGACGGTTGGCAGTGCTGACCATGCCCGGCAGGCTGGCCAATGTGGACAGCCCGGCGGTGGTGGTGCCGACGGTCGGTGTGCGACTGTGGTAGTTCATGAAGTAGAGGCCGTATTCGGTGTCGTCACCGAGCCAGCGCAAAGCCGCGCCCCACTGCCCCGAATCCCGTGCATCGCGGTCACCGCCACGGGGCACGATCACGCCCTCACGGGTGACCTGGATAGGTTGGCCAAAGGCTGCCGCCAGTGGTGCAAGCGGTGCAATCGCCGGGCTGCCGACGGTGTAGTTGTTGTTGCAACCGTCCGCCACCACGTCGTTACCAAAGAAGGTGCCGCAGTTGTCTACGACGGTCTGGTCCCACTCCAGTTGGTAGAAACCTTCCACCGTGAGTTGATCGGTCAAGCCCTGGGAAGCGAACAACATGTTGACCGGAATCAGGCCTTCCTTGATCTCAGCGCCGGGACGCCGGAACGCCGAAACGTCGACCGGGTTGATGCTGTTGATCGAGTTACCGATGAAGGTGCTTTCACCCCAGCTGACCACCTGTTTACCGGCACGCACGGTGCCCGGCAGATCGGCGATGGAATAGTTGTGATAAACGAAGGCATCGAGAAGCTCCGCCCCGGAAGACTTGGCGCCTTCCTTGCGACCGCTGTCGCTGATCTGCTTGAACTCGCGGTCTTCGTCTTTGAGCTCGAAGTCGTACCAGTACTTGCCACGGACGAACACGCCGGTGTCGCCGTACTTCAATTCGAGGTCGTGGATGCCCTTGAAGATCTTGGAGAAGGTTTCGCCTTTCTTGAAGTTCAGGCGTCCGTCATCACCGGTCGAAGACTGGCCTGTCCCGCCATTGACGGTACCCACCAGCGACTTGTCGGCATCGCGCATGCCCCAGCTCGCGCCGACGGACAACGAGGAATCGAACTGCCCCTCGATTTCGCCGATGTTGAATGAAACAGCCTGCGCCTGGGCACAGCAGCCCAAGGCCACCGCAGCGGCCAGCGCTTGCGGTTTGAAGATGGCGCGCATTGTTGTTTTTGTCATGCGTCTTCCCCGGTGAGTGACAGAAGCCCCCACCCTACTGCCGCTCGCCGGGAGCGATAAGCGCACCAAGGAGGTATTCGCGATGTACCTCCAAAGGATGAAGGCCCGCATGGGACGGGGTTTTGCGCGGGGTATGGATGGGCTGGATGGAGGGTTATCAGTGCAGTGCATGGGACATGGTTGAAGTTGGATGTGTAACAGCTGGCGCAGCTAGCGGCAGCTGTTACAAAAGGTCAGCCGAAGACTGTTGCCAAGACTGTAACAGTGCATGTCAGAAATCGCTATTTTTCCTTTGTGATCAATACCTTATTCTTGCCTGGCTTTCACGGAAAACGGCCCGAAAGCACAAAGAACGGGGACGATAGACCACCCCATTGGCGACAGAATCCAGATGATTCGAAGCGTATTTTTTCGACTCATCGCCCTGTGTTCACTGACGTTGATTTGTAGCTCCTGGATCCACGTCTTACTTTGGCCGCTGCGTTTGCAGCGGCCTTTTTTATGGGCGAAAGGTTTTCAGGCAGGGAGTAGTCGGGAGGGGATGACGGGGCTCAGGCAAGCCCCGCCAGATGTCGCGCAATCAGCGTCAGAGGGAATACTTCTGCAAGTTCTCCATCATTTCCTTCAGCGCCTCAATGTTGTCCTTCGGATGCGCCGCACCTTCGAAATCGCAGATCTGCTGCCAATGCGCCGCCACATCCCCCGGCGAGAAACCGACCCGCGGATCGAACCCGGCGCCCAGGCTGCGCTCCCAGCGCACCTTGCCCATCCAGCCGCCACCGACCTCGAACAGCCCCGACGTTTCCTGGCATTGCGCGCTGGCCAGGTACACCACCAATGGGCTGACCAGTTCCGGTTTGAGTTGCTCGAATACTTGCGGCGGGATCAGGCCTTCGGTCATGCGGGTGCCACCCGTGGGGGCGATGGCATTGACCAGGATATTGTTCTTGCGGCCCTCGATAGCCAGTGTGCGGGTCAGGCCGTAGAGGCCGAGTTTGGCCATGCCATAGTTTGACTGCCCGAAGTTGCCATAGATGCCCGAGGTCGACGCGGTGAAGATCACGCGGCCATAGTTTTGCTCACGCATGTGTGGCCAGGCGGCGCGAGTGACCTTGTAGGCGCCTTCGACGTGAACGCGGTAAACCAGGTCCCAGTCGCTGTCGTCCATTTTGTGAAAGGTCTTGTCGCGCAGGATGCCGGCGTTGTTCACCACGACATCGATACGACCGAACGTATCAAGGGCGTGCTGGACGATTTTGTCTCCGTCGGTGACAGAGTCATGATTAGCCTCGGCGATGCCACCCGCTTCACGAATTTCCGCCACCACCCGATCAGCCGCCGATGCATTGGCGCCTTCACCCTGAGCCGAGCCGCCGAGATCATTGACCAGCACTCTGGCACCCTGTTTGGCGAACAGCAATGCATGCGCTCGCCCCAAGCCGCCGCCCGCACCGGTGACAATCACGACTTTATCTTCGAAGCGCACAGACTCATTCATGGGGAACTCCAGCAGGCCAGGGACTATTAGTGCGAGTGTCGGGCACGGGGCTGCCGGTCACAATGAACACGGGGGCGGCTGAATGGTGCGCGATAAGGCAGCGGGATAGTCAGGAACACGCCAACTTGAGCGGCGGTGAAATCAACTGATCGCGAAATTCCAGATAGTGCTTGAGCACCTGCGCCGGCGCTTCGATCTGTGGGTAATGGCCGATCTCGGACAGCAGGACAGTGTCCGGGGTGGGAATCAGTTGCCGATAGCGCGCCACCATGTGCGCACCGGAAACCGGATCGACCTCACCATCGATAACGCGCAGCGGCACCTCGCCGCGCTGCATGGCGCTGACCCAACGCTCACGCTGGACCCGCCGCTGCGGAATATAACCGATCAATTTATGCATGATCCGCTGCCCGTGATTGCTATCGACCAGGCTCCAGAAATCATCCAACTCGCTTTCGGTGGGCCGGGTCTGCGGACCGAAAATCTGCTTGAAACTCTTCACCAGAGCGTCACGGGTAAAAGCTAGCCCGATCATCCAGCCCAAGGGGCTTAGCAGGAGTTTTTGCATCAACACCGGGCGATGGGTTTCGGGAAACAACCCGCCATTGAGGAACACGCAACTGGCGATATGAGCACGTGCTTCGTAGTGCCGGGCCAAGAGCTCCTGGGCCACGCTGTCGCCATAATCGTGTGCCAACACGTGAACGGGTTGCTCGACGTTCAAGTGCGCCAATAACGCTTGTTGCAGATCGGCCTGCTCCAGCAGGCTGTAGTTGTGGTTCACCGGTTTGGCCGAATCGCCGAAGCCAAGCATGTCGCAGGCAATCACCCGATAGCGCTGCGCCAGCGGCTGCCACAGGTAATGCCAGTCCCAACTGGCGGTCGGGAAGCCATGGATCAACAACAGCGGCTCGCCCTGCCCCGCTGCCCAATAGCGGATGGTCTGACCGCGGAAGACGAACGTCTGGCCGCGTTTACGCCAGACACACAGAGGAATTTCGGCGAGTGCCATTTAGAGTTTATAACCCGGGTCTTGTTTATCGAGTTTGCGCAGCAGCGCCGGCCAGGCCAGCGCGCCACCCATCCCTTGAGCACTTTTGGTGACGCCGGCGATCATCGCCTTGGCGCCCGCCAGAATCTGCGGTTCGATGGCAATCAGCTCCGCGCCACCGTTCTGCGCCAGCACCTGAATCTCGCAGGCGCGCTGAAAGGTAAACATCATCAGGAACGTGTCGGCGATGGTGCCACCACAGGTCAGCAGACCGTGGTTGTGCAGCATCAGAAAATTGTTTTCACCCAGGTCGGCTTGCAGCCGCGCCTTCTCTTCATGGTTCAGTGCCACGCCTTCGTAGGCGTGATAAGCCAGGCTGGACAGCACGAACAATGACTGCTGACTGATCGGCAAAATGCCCTGTTTCTGCGCCGATACCGCCACGCCGGCCGCCGTGTGGGTATGCAGTACACACACGACGTCATGCCGGACTTCATGCACCGCGCTGTGGATGGTGTAACCCGCCGGGTTGATCTCGTAGGGGCTGTCCATCAATTTGTTGCCGGCCTGATCGACCTTGACCAGGCTCGACGCGGTGATTTCATGGAACATCATCCCGAACGGGTTGATCAGGAAGTCTTCAGTGCCTGGCACCTTGGCTGAAATGTGCGTGAAGATCAGATCGTCCCAGCCGTGGAGGGCGACCAGACGATAACAGGCCGCCAGGTCGACGCGGGTCTGCCACTCGGCGGCACTGACTTTATCCTGGAGACTGTGTGGCGACTGGATGGGGGTTACGCTCACGGCAAGGATCTCTTTTTATTGTTCTGGGTTCTTAATGTTCACTGACGTTACAGCAGTCTAGTCAGCCCCCGGAGATCGGCTAGTTGCATTGGCAGCCAGCTTGGTGGCCGAGCGAGTCAGTGCGTGGGGGAGCCTGGATCCATGTCAGAACACTGCCGCCAATAAAAGCCGGTCAGCCCCGCAGAGCGCTGACCAGGTCCGCCAGCCAAGGCTCGGCGTCGGTTTCCGGCGTTACCGTTTCACTGGCGTCCAGACGCAACATCGGCAGCACTTCATGCACGCCCAGTTCGCCGAACAACTCACGCATTTGCTCACCGCCACCGCAGAACGTATCGCCGTAACTCGAGTCGCCCAACCCGATAACGGCACCCGGCAAGCCACGCCAGGCGGCGGGCAATTGATCGCGGATCATCGAATACAATGGTTGCAGGTTGTCCGGCAACTCACCCATGCCGGTGGTCGAAGTCACCGCCAGAAAGGCTTCCGGGCCAAAGGCCTGAACATCGGCAAGTGTCGCGCGCGGGTTGTGCCAGGTTTCAAAACCGGCGGCGTTCAATAGACTTGCGGCGTGGCGGGCGACTTCTTCAGCCGTGCCGTACACCGAGCCGGAAAGGATGGCGACTTTCATCAATCTGATCCTGAAGCTGAGTAAAAGGCCGAGATATTAACAGCACAGCCCTCATTGATCTTTTAGAATGCAGCGTACCCATCAATACGCAAAGGACTCTGCGATGATCAATGCCTCACTGCTGCAAATGGTAATCGAGGCGTCGAACGACGGCATCGTGATTGCCGAAAAGGAAGGCGAACAGGACAATATCCTGATTTACGTAAACCCGGCGTTCGAACGCCTGACGGGCTATACCAGCGAAGAAATCCTCTACCAGGATTGCCGCTTTTTGCAGGCAGGAGACCGGGATCAGCCCGCCCTCGCATTGATTCGCCAGGCGTTGGGCAATGGCGGTTCCTGCCGGGAAATTCTCAGGAATTACCGCAAGGACGGCACCCCGTTCTGGAACGAACTGTCGCTTTCCACGGTAAAAAACCCGCACGACGGACAAACCTATTTTGTCGGGGTGCAGAAAGACGTCACGGTTCAGGTCAAGGCACAGCAGCGAGTTGCACAGCTGGAAGCGCAATTGGCCGAGGTACAGGCAGAACTTGCTGATCTCAAGTCGACGAACGGATCAAACCAATCTGCGAATTAGTGGTCATTTACTACAATCACCGATGACTTTGTAATTATTTCTTTCGAGCAAATCATGCAGCGCGACGCACTCCTGACCCAGGATGAGCTGGACTTTATCCAGACCATGCAACACAACCCGCAACTCAATGTGCGGGATGCGACGTCGAGTTTGCTGGTCAATGGCGGCTCGCAGATCCGTGATTTGCTCACACGCCTGGCCGCTCATGAGCAAGTCACCATCCAGGCCACTTTCGAAAATCAGCAAATGACCTTCCCGCTGCACCTGGTGGAAGATGAGTTTCACGCAATGCATCTACGCCTCGGTGTCCCCAGCATTTATGAAGACGGGCCAATGATTCGGCCATGGCGCCTGCCGCTCGAAGAGCCAGTGGCGCTGGAAAATGCCAAGGGGCAACCCGGCACGATGTGGGTGCACGAAATATCGTTCAAAGGGGTTTTGCTGGAAGTTCGCAACAAGACCAAAGCACCAAAGCACTTCGCGTTGTGGTTCAGCCCGTCAGGCTATGAGCGGATTGCGTTGCGCGGCACCCTGGAGCGTGAGACCGAGCAAGGTTTCTACGCCTACGAGTTGAGCCAGAGTGACAAGGACGAAACCGAGCGTCTGCGTCAGTACATCCTTCAGCAACATCGCCTGACCCATCCTGCTTTGCATATTTGAATCTCAGGTATCCAGGTTTCCCGCCAGGAACTGTTTCAGACGCTGGCGCATCACCCCTCCCTCGTTTCCAAGGCAACCCACCGACGACCCGGCCAGACTTTCTTGCGCCAGGTCGGACGCATCCCCGGCCAGAAACAGCTGACAATCCAGGCCCATGGCCAGACGGTTCAAACGTCGAGGCAGTTCGGCAGCCGGCGCGTGATTGGAAATCAGCACCAGCGCCCTTGGCTTGATCTTCTCACAGACCAGGATCAACTCATCAAAGGGCTGCCCGATCGCCAACAACTGAATAGCCGAATCGATGCTGCTCAGATAGAGCGCCGTGACCAATACTTCGAGCTCACGACATTGGTCGGCCAAGGCGCAGACAATCACTCGTCGCGGCTGCATGACACGCACCAGCAGCAGGCGTTGCAATACTCGAGACCGCAGAAAGCCATCCAGAAAAAGCCACTCGCTGGTCTGACCGAACGCATCTTGGCGTTGTAGCAATAGCTTCCAGATCGGAATCAGGATGTCCTGGAACACAACTGTCAGCGGATAACTGGAAAAGATCTGACCGTAGACGTGTTCCAGCTGAACTTCGTCAAAAACACTCACTGCCGCCTTGACCTGCTGCTGCCATTGGCTGTAGTCGGCTTGAACGAGCTCGTCGGGAATGATCCGCTCCAGCACCTGGAGCGGTTCGGTCTTGGCCAGTATCTTGCCAACCTTGCTTACCGCGACACCGCGCTCGATCCAGCCGAGGATGCTGCGGACACGCTCGATATCGGTCATCGAATACAAGCGGTGCCCGCTTTCGGTGCGGGTGGGCTGTATCAGCCCGTAGCGTCGCTCCCAGGCTCGGAGCGTGACCGGGTTGACCCCTGTCATCCGCGCGACCTCACGAATCGGGAACAGCTCCTCTCGAATCAGGGAGGTAATGGGGGGCAAGCCAGGCGCAATGTCGGTCAGCACAGGGATTTTGGATCCATATTAGTATTTTGATACATTTTTACTCTCATACCCCAGTGATATTCAACACGTCGTTGAACTAATTGGAACGAAAGTTCCAGACACAATCAGGAATAATCCTTGCTTGTCCCAAGACGCAGCCCACTACCCCGGCGCTGTGCCTGGCGAAACTCCTATCCGGAGCGACGCGTTTGCCTTACGGAGATACACAATGTCTACTTCACCCGTCACGTTGATGGTTGCGCGTCGTGTCGCCGATGGGCGTTATCAGGACCTGATGGCCTGGTTGCGCGAAGGCGAGCAACTGGCCACCGACTTCCCCGGCTATCTCGGTTCTGGCGTGCTCGCTCCGCCGCCCGAGGATGACGAATTCCAGATTATTTTCCGCTTCGCCGACGAGCAGACCCTGCACGCCTGGGAGCATTCCGCGTCGCGTACCGCTTGGCTGGGACGCGGCAGCAATCTGTTTGCCCATCCTTCGGAGCATCGGGTCAGTGGCATCGATGGCTGGTTCGGTGCGGTAGGGCAACGCCCGCCACGCTGGAAGCAGGCCGTGGCGATCTGGCTGGCGTTCTTTCCGGTGTCCCTGCTGTTCAACTTTGTGCTGGGACCGTTATTGGCTGAAACGGGATTGCTGGCCCGGGTGTTCGTCAGCACCCTGTGCCTGACACCACTGATGGTTTATTTCTTCATTCCATTGTCGACCCATCTGTTGGCCGGCTGGCTGAACACCGCACCGCAACAACCGTTGCCCGCAACGCCTACTACCCAAAATCAGTAACTCTTGCAGGAGCGTAGGTGCACGACTCCCGTCGCTGGTATAGTTTTGCTCTAACCGCGACGCGAGCCGTTCATGACCTCTTCCGCAGCCCCCATCCTCATCACCGGTGCCGGCCAGCGTGTCGGCCTGCACTGTGCGCAGCGTTTGCTCGAAGACGGCCATCCGGTCATTTTCAGCTACCGCAGCGAACGCCCCGGCGTAAAGACCCTGCGCGATCTGGGAGCAACAGCGGTGTTCGCGGACTTTTCCAGCGAGGCCGGGATTCTCGCGTTCATCGGTGAATTGAAGAACCACACCGACAGCCTGCGGGCGATAGTCCACAACGCCTCCGAATGGCTGGCCGAAACCCCGGGCGCCGAAGCCAATGCCTTCACCCGCATGTTCAGCGTGCACATGCTGGCGCCCTACCTGATCAACCTGCACTGTGCCGATTTACTCAGACGCTCAAGCCCCGCCGACATCGTGCACATCAGCGATGACGTGACCCGAAAGGGCAGCAGCAAGCACATCGGCTACTGCGCCAGCAAAGCCGGGCTCGACAGCCTGACCCTGTCCTTTGCCGCCAAGTACGCGCCAGATATCAAGGTCAACGGTATCGCGCCAGCCCTGCTACTGTTCAATCCCGACGACGACGCGGCGTACCGCGCCAGGGTCCTGGCCAAATCCGCACTGGGCATCGAGCCCGGCAGCGAAGTGATCTACCAGAGCCTGCGCTATTTGCTCGACAACCCTTATGTCACCGGCACGACCCTGACCGTCAATGGCGGACGGCACGTCAAATAAGCCGCCCCCGCGAGGATGTCCCCATGACGTTATCCCTGCCCCACAGCGCCCTGTCCCAGAGCTATCGCGAGATCCTTATCGGCCTGGGTGAAAACCCCGACCGCGAAGGGCTGCAAGACACCCCGTTGCGCGCCGCCAAGGCCATGCAATACCTGTGTCACGGTTACGAACAGAGCGTCGAAGAGATCGTCAACGGCGCACTGTTCGCCTCCGACAACGATGAAATGATCATTGTCGACAACATCGAGTTGTACTCGCTGTGTGAACATCACATGTTGCCCTTCATCGGCAAGGCGCATGTGGCTTATATTCCAACGGGCAAGGTGCTGGGCCTGTCGAAGATTGCACGGCTTGTGGATATGTTCGCCCGCCGCCTGCAAATCCAGGAGAACCTCACCCGGCAAATCGCCGAGGCCGTGCAGCAAGTGACCGATGCCGCCGGTGTCGCGGTGGTCATCGAAGCCCAGCACATGTGCATGATGATGCGCGGCGTCGAGAAACAGAATTCGACCATGAACACCTCGGTGATGCTCGGTGCCTTCCGCGAGTCGAGCAACACCCGCCAGGAGTTCCTGCAATTGATTGGACGGAGCAAGTAGCAATGCCACAACTTCAACCAGGAATGGCACGCATCCGGGTCAAGGACCTGTGTTTGCGAACTTTCATCGGGATCAACGAGGACGAAATCCTCAACAAGCAGGATGTGCTGATCAACCTGACCATCCTGTATGCCGCCCAGGACGCCGTGCGTGACAACGACATCGATCACGCGCTGAACTACCGCACCATCACCAAGGCGATCATTGCCCACGTGGAAGGCAATCGCTTTGCCCTGCTCGAGCGCCTGACCCAGGAGCTGCTGGACCTGATCATGGCCAACGAGTCGGTACTGTATGCCGAAGTCGAAGTCGACAAGCCCCACGCCCTGCGCTTCGCCGAGTCGGTGTCGATTACCCTGGCCGCAAGCCGCTGACCGCGTCTGGCGCATCGCTCGCCAGGCTTTTATCATCCGCGCCACGATTTGATTGCACAGAGCCCATCATGAACGATCAACAACGCCTGGAACTTGAAGCCGCCGCCTTTCGCCGGCTGGTTGCCCACCTGGACAGCCGCAAGGACGTGCAGAACATCGACCTGATGAACCTCTCGGGTTTCTGCCGCAACTGCCTGTCCAAGTGGTACAAGGCCGCCGCTGACGAACGCCAGATCGACGTCAGCCTCGATGAAGCCCGCGAAGTGGTTTACGGCATGCCGTACGCCGAGTGGAAAGCCCAATACCAGAAAGAAGCCAGCGCCGACCAACAAGCGGCGTTCGCCAAAGGAAAACCCAATGAGTGATTTGAACACCCTGCGCGCCAGCCTCAAGAGTGGCGAACACGTTTTCGCCGACACCCTGGCGTTCATTGCCTCCGGTTATGACTACCAGCCCCAGGCTTTCAACAACGGTGGCGTGGAAAACGCAGCCGGGCAGAACGAAGGCTCGTGCAAGACCCTGGGCCTGGCGCTGCTGGAAGGTCTGAGCGATGAAGAAGCGCTGTTGGCGTTTGGCGAGCATTATCGCTCGGTGGTAGCTACGCCCGAAGGCAGCGACCACGGCAATATCCGGGCGTTGATTGCCCATGGCTTGGCGGGTGTGAAGTTCGCTCAGCAGCCACTGACTCGTCGCTAAACCTGTGGCGAGGGAGCTTGCTCCCTCGCCACAGATTATGCGTCGCCATCGATCGGTATCAGGGCACATCCCGACTTTTAAGATTGACCCGGCAACTTTATTTCGTTTGCCGGACACCTCTGCTCGCGGCTTAGATAAAAAGAAGCATCCCTTCTTCAGAGTCAGCCATTCATGCGCAGCGAAACCATCAGTCAGTCGATTTCCATTGTTCACCCCATCAGTCTCAGCCACGGAAAAAATGCCGAAGTCTGGGACACCGATGGCAAGCGCTACATCGACTTTGTCGGGGGAATCGGCGTACTGAACCTCGGCCATTGCCATCCACGCATCGTCGAGGCCATTCGTGAACAAGCCACCCGCCTGACCCACTACGCGTTCAACGCGGCTCCCCATGTGCCTTACATCGAACTCATGGATCGCCTGGCCGCGTTTATTCCAGTGGATTACCCGGTCAGCGGCATGCTCACCAACAGCGGCGCGGAAGCGGCGGAAAACGCCCTGAAGATCGTCCGTGGCGCCACCGGCCGCACCGCGATCATTGCCTTTGACGGCGCCTTCCACGGCCGCACGCTGGCCACTCTCAACCTCAACGGCAAGGTCGCGCCTTACAAGCAGAAAGTCGGCGTGCTGCCGGGGCCGGTGTACCACCTGCCCTTCCCCAGCAAAGACAATGACGTGACCTGCGCCGAGGCCCTGAAGGCGATGGATCGGCTGTTCAGCGTCGAGATCGACGTGAATGACGTGGCCTGTTTTATCGTCGAACCGGTACAGGGCGAAGGCGGGTTTCTGGCGATGGATGTGGAATTCGCCCAGGCGCTGCGGCGTTTCTGTGATGACAAAGGCATTTTGCTGATTGCCGATGAAATCCAGTCCGGCTTCGGCCGCACCGGCCAGCGGTTTGCGTTTTCGCGACTGGGCATTGAGCCGGACCTGATCCTGCTGGGTAAAAGCATTGCCGGTGGCGTGCCGCTGGGTGCGGTTGTCGGGCGCAAGTCGCTAGTCGACAACTTGCCCAAGGGCGGATTGGGCGGCACCTACTCAGGCAATCCCATCGCCTGCGCCGCCGCGCTGGCGACCCTGGACGAAATGAGTGATGCACATCTGCATGCCTGGGGCACGCAGCAGGAAGAAGCGATTGTCAGCCGCTACGAAGCCTGGCGGGCACGCGGACTGTCACCGTATCTGGGCCGTTTGACCGGCGTGGGTGCGATGCGCGGCATCGAACTGATCAATGCCGACGGCACACCGGCTTCGGCGCAATTGACACAACTGCTGGCGCTGGCCCGAGACTCGGGCTTGCTGCTGATGCCCAGCGGCAAGTCGCGCCACATCATTCGGCTGCTCGCGCCATTGACCACTGAGGCCGCCGTGCTGGAAGAAGGGCTGGATATTCTTGAGGCGTGCCTGGCGAAATTGTCCTGAGGCAGAATCGTCTGCCCACAAAAAAACCGGCCAAGGCCGGTTTTTTTGTTTTCTACGGAATCAGAACGAAACGTTCTGCAGGCCGTCGAGGTAACGCTCTGTGTCCAGTGCCGCCATGCAGCCGGCGCCGGCCGAGGTGATGGCTTGACGATAAACGTGGTCGGCCACGTCACCGGCAGCAAAGATACCTTCGACGCTGGTGGCAGTGGCGTTGCCGTCACGGCCGCCCTGTACAACCAGGTAGCCGTCTTTCAACGTCAGCTGACCTTCGAACAACGACGTGTTCGGGGTGTGGCCAATGGCGATGAACACGCCGTCGACTTTGATTTCGTCGAAGCTGCCATCGTTGTTCTTCAGGCGAGCACCGGTCACGCCCATGTTGTCGCCCAACACTTCGTCCAGGGTCGCGTTCAGCTTCAGGATGATCTTGCCTTCGGCAACCCGGGCATTGAGCTTGTCGATCAGGATCTTCTCGGCGCGGAACGTTTCGCGACGGTGAATCAGGGTCACGGTGCTGGCGATGTTGGCCAGGTAGAGCGCTTCTTCGACAGCGGTATTACCGCCACCGACCACAGCCACTGGCTTGTTGCGATAGAAGAAACCGTCACAGGTCGCGCAGGCCGAAACGCCTTTGCCCATGAACGTTTCTTCCGACGGCAGGCCCAGGTAACGAGCGCTGGCACCGGTAGCGATGATCAGGGCGTCGCAGGTGTAAGTCGCGCTGTCGCCAATCAGGGTGTACGGCTTGGCAGCGAAGTCCACGGCATTGATGTGATCAAACACGATCTCGGTTTCAAAGCGCTCGGCGTGCTCTTTCATCCGTTCCATCAGCGCCGGGCCGGTCAGGCCGTGGACGTCGCCCGGCCAGTTGTCGACTTCGGTGGTGGTGGTCAGTTGACCGCCGGCTTGCATGCCGGTGATCAGCAGTGGCTTGAGGTTGGCACGGGCCGCATAGACAGCGGCGCTGTAACCGGCAGGGCCGGAACCGAGAATAATCACTCGCGAATGACGAACTTCAGACATGACCTGCTCCTGTTGACCGGCCCGAAACACTGGGCGCGGAACGCCGGATTGCCGGCGGGAATAAAAAAGGACCGTTGAAAGCACTTGGGGAAGGCTTGGGCTCGACAGTCCTGTAAAAGAATGGGTGCAGCGTATCGAGGGGGCGAAGATTAAGGAAATACGGTTTAACAATCCAGCTCATAGGCGGTCTCTATTCCGTTGCAGTGAATGTATAGACGCCTTTGTTACAGTTAATGTCGATGCCGCTACCGCGCTTTCGCACCTCAGGCAAAGCCGGTAAGGTCGGCGCGTTTCCCTCTTGTTCGGAGCACGTTATGCCCGCCCCCGTTCTGTCCGGCCCGCAATACCTGCGCGAAGGCCTCAATCTGGTCCTGAGCCCAAGTCTGCGTCTGTTCGTGTTGCTGCCGCTGGCGATCAACCTGGTGCTGTTCGTCGGATTGATCTATCTGGCCGGTCATCAGTTCAGCCTATGGGTCGATACGCTGATGCCGTCCCTGCCCGATTGGCTGAGCTTCCTCAGCTATATCCTCTGGCCGATATTCGTGGTGTTGGTGGTGTTGATGGTGTTCTTCACCTTCACAATGCTCGCCAACGTTATTGCCGCACCGTTCAACGGCTTCCTCGCGGAGAAAGTCGAAGTGGTGGTGCGCGGCACCGACGATTTCCCGACCTTCAGCTGGGGCGAACTGATCGCCATGATCCCCCGTACCCTGACCCGGGAAATGCGCAAGCTCGGCTACTTCCTGCCAAGGGCCATCGGGCTGTTCATCCTCTCCTTCATCCCCGTGGTGAACATCATTGCCGCACCGCTGTGGCTGCTGTTCGGGGTGTGGATGATGGCGATCCAGTACATCGACTACCCGGCGGACAACCACAAGCTGGGCTGGAACGAGATGCTCGCCTGGCTGCGCAAGAAGCGCTGGCAGAGCATGAGTTTTGGCGGGATCGTTTATCTGGCATTGCTGATTCCGGTGGTGAACATTTTGATGATGCCGGCGGCCGTGGCTGGCGCGACGCTGTTCTGGGTGCGTGAGCGTGGCGCGGAGAATCTGGTGGCGGAACGCAGTTAATCGCGTCATATATCCATCATCCCACCGTCACAATGACGACATGGCCTCAGCCGACACTGAGGTCATGACGACAGCTCTGCATATCACTCTGATCACCGAAACCTTCCCCCCGGAAATCAACGGCGTGGCCAATACCCTTGGTCGCTTGTTCGACGGTTTGCGCGCGCGCGGGCATCAGGTCGAGTTGGTGCGGCCACGTCAGGGCGGCGACCCGCTGACGGGCAGCAATGATGAGTTGCTGCTGTGTCGGGGCTGGCCGCTGCCGGGTTATCCCGGCCTGCAATGGGGCCAGTCGTCGATGCACAAGCTGCTGCGGCGCTGGAAGCGCCATCGCCCGGACGTGTTGTACATCGCCACCGAAGGACCGCTGGGGTTGTCGGCGTTACGCGCGGCACGGCGTTTGGGGATTTCGGTGGTCAGCGGCTTCCATACCAATTTTCAGCAGTATTCCAGCCAGTATGGGCTCGGGTTGCTGACGCGCTTGCTGACCCACTACCTGCGCTGGTTTCACAATCGCTCGACCCTGACCCTGGTGCCCAGCGCCAGCCAGCGACTGGAGCTGGAGCGGCGCAGTTTCGAGCGTCTGGCGTTACTCTCTCGAGGCGTCGACAGCCAGTTGTTTCATCCGGTCAAACGACTGAAACCGCTGCGTGAGCAATGGGGACTGGCCGAGGATGACATCGCCTTCATCCACGTAGGACGCCTGGCCCAGGAGAAGAATCTTGGCCTGCTCAAGCGCAGTTTCGACGCGCTGAAAACCACTTATCCACAGCGCAACATGAAATTGATTGTGGTCGGTGACGGTCCGCAACGATCGGCGCTGGAAAAGGAATTGCCCGAGGCGATTTTTTGCGGCTCACAACGCGGCGAAGCGCTGGCCAGTCACTATGCCTCGGGGGATGTGTTTCTGTTTCCGAGCCTGACCGAAACCTTCGGCAATGTGGTACTTGAGGCATTGGCCTCAGGGCTGGGGGTGGTGGCGTACGATCAGGCTGCGGCGGCTCAGCATATTCGCCATGGCTACAACGGCGTATTGGCCATGCCCGGGGATGAACAGGCGTTCTGCGATGCGGCACGTTGGCTGCTGGAGGAGCGCGAAACCTTGCGCTGCATGCGGCTCAATGCCCGCCAGCATGCAAGCCGTCAGGGCTGGGCGGCGATTATCGAGCAGTTCGAGGGGCAGTTGCGGGGGGCTTGCGCGCAGGAACAAGTTCTATCCGATGCGGCGTTGTTACCTTAAAAGCTTCGCGGGCAAGCCTCGCCCTTGGAGCGAGGCTTGCCCGCGATATAGGCCTTTCCTGACGCCGCTTAAACCAGCGTCATTAACGCATCACGGCTGAACGGCAGGATGTCCTGCTCACGACCGTCACGCACTTTCTGCGCCCAGTCCGGGTCCACCAACAGCGCACGACCCACCGCCACCAGGTCGAACTCATCGTTATTCAACCGCTCCAGCAGTTTTTCCAGGCTGGCCGGCTGTGCGATCTTGTCGGTGTTGACCATGAATTGCAGGAACTCGCCATCCAGGCCGACGCTGCCAACGGTGATGGTCGGCTTGCCGGTGAGCTTGCGTGTCCAGCCGGCCAGGTTCAGTTCGGAGCCGTCGAACTCCGGCTCCCAGAAACGGCGTGTCGAGCAGTGGAAAATATCCACGCCGGCATCGGACAACGGCTTGAGAAATTCGCCCAACGCCTCTGGCGTCTGCACCAGACGCGCGGTGTAGTCCTGCTGCTTCCACTGGGAGAAACGGAAGATGATCGGGAATCCCTCGCCGACTGCTGCACGCACCGCCTGAATCAATTCGATGGCGAAGCGCGAACGGTTGGCCAGGCTGCCACCGTATTCGTCGGTGCGCTGGTTGCTGCCTTCCCAGAAGAACTGGTCCACCAGATAACCATGGGCACCGTGGATTTCCACGCCGTCCATGCCGATGCTCTGGGCGTCTTTGGCGGCTTGGGCGAACGCAGCGATCACCTCCCGGATATCCTGCTGGGTCATGCCGTGAACCACGACCTGTCCGTCTTTCAGTTTTTCCGACGGACCGTAACCCGGCACGCTGGCATCCGGCTCGGTGCCGATACGGCGCACGCTGCCCACATGCCACAGCTGCGGAACGATCTTGCCGCCTTCGGCATGCACTGCATCGACGACTTTTTTCCAGCCGGCCAGTGCGGCTTCACCGTAGAAGTGCGGCACGTTCGGGTAACCGTTGGAGGCCTTGTGACCGACCGTGGTGCCTTCGGTGATGATCAGGCCAACTCCGGCGGCAGCGCGGCGACGGTAGTATTCAATCACTTTGGAGTTGGGCACGCCGCCCGGCGAAAACGAGCGGGTCATCGGTGCCATGACGACGCGGGTCGGCAGTTCGAGAGCGCCGAGGTGAAAAGGCTTGAACAGGGCTTTGACAGGCATTGGACGCTCCACGGGACATAGGCTTTATGACGGCGATAATATGGAGGGCGCCCTGCCTTGAACAGCACTATTGATTTGAGTGATTAAGGATTAGAAACGAAAAGATCGCAGCCTTCGGCAGCTTCTACAGAGGAATGTGAATACCTGTAGCTGCCGAAGGCTGCGATCTTTTGATCTTGATCTGCGCTTTTAACTCAGAGCTTTTTCAATCGCCTGGATAACAGAAGGATCATCCGGCGCCGTACGCGGCGAGAACCGCGCCAATACGCGACCGTCCTTGCCCAACAGGAATTTTTCGAAGTTCCAGGTGATGTCGCCCGGAAACTCCGCACCCTCGCCCGCCAGCAGGCGGTACAGCTGATGACGTTCGTGACCGTTGACTTCCAGCTTGCTGGACAACGGAAAGGTCACGCCATAGTTGAGGCTGCAGAACGCCTGGATTTCCTGCTCTGTGCCCGGTTCCTGCCCGGCAAACTGGTTGCACGGCAAACCCAGCACGCTGAAACCCTTGCCCTTATATTGCTGGTAGAGGTTTTCCAGAGCAGCGTACTGTGGGGTCAAGCCACATTTGGAGGCGACGTTGACCACCAGCACGACGTGCCCTTTGAAGGGCGCCAGAGGTAACTCCTGGCCATCCAAAGCTTTCAATGTAAGGTCGTGAAAAGCACTCATGACGGACTCCAAATTTCCCGTGTTCTTCTCGAAACAGCCACTTGGTCATGTCGCCAAGGACAGCCGCGGACTAAAAAGGCGCCCTCGGGCGCCTCTCCAGTTCTCGAAAGCTTAGCGCAGAAAATCAGTGGTGATGGCCACCTTCGCCATGGACGTGACCATGAGCGATTTCTTCCTGGCTGGCATCACGGATGGCAACGATCTTGACCTGGAAATTCAGGCGCTGACCGGCCAGCGGGTGGTTGCCGTCGACGGTGACATCGTCGCCGTCCAGATCGCGAATGGTGACGATCTGCATCTGGCCGTCCGGAGCGGAAGCGTGGAACTGCATGCCCACTTCCAGTTCGTCGACGCCTTCGAACATGCTGCGGCTCAGGGTGCTGACCAGTTCGGCTGCGTATTCGCCGTAGGCATCTTCAGGTTCTACGGCAACAGTCAGTTCGTCACCGACTGCTTTGCCTTCCAGTGCCTTTTCCAGGCCCGGGATGATGTTACCTGCGCCTTGCAGGTAGACCAGCGGCGCGCCGCCGGCGGAGCTGTCGATGACCTCACCAGCGTCGTTGGTCAGGGTATAGTCGATGGAGACAGCCTTATTGGCGGCGATCAGCATGGGGCGAGACCTTTTGCATAAGAATGATGAATGTCCAAGTTTAGCGAAGCAATCGCCCGAAAGCGAACACAACCCGGACAAACGGGGTGCGATGAAACCCTCGACCATTACAGGCTTCCATCAGGACGAGGACGGGCACTGGGTGGCCGAGCTGTCCTGCGGCCATACCCAACACCTGCGGCACCAGCCGCCGTGGCAATCCCGGGCCTGGGTGCTGGACCCTGCGCTACGCAATGAAAAAATAGGCCAGCCCTTTGATTGCGGTTGGTGCGCACAAGGCTCGGTTAGCGATAACCTTGACCACTGAATATCGGTAGAACGCCAGCCATAGGCGTTCACCATTGCCATGCACCCTTAGAGAATCCGCATGCAAACTTTTTTTATCGCGCCCACCGATTTTGGTGTGGGTCTGACCTCCATCAGCCTCGGGCTGGTGCGTACCCTTGAGCGGGCCGGCCTCAAAGTCGGCTTTTTCAAACCGATTGCCCAACCGCACCCGGGCGACACCGGCCCTGAACGCTCCACCGAACTGGTGGCCCGCACCCACGGCTTGAAACCGCCTCAGCCGCTGGGCCTGGCCCATGTCGAGCGGATGCTCGGCGACGGTCAGCTGGACGAATTGCTCGAAGAAATCATCACCCTTTACCAGCAAGCCGCTATCGGCAAGGACGTGCTGATTGTCGAAGGCATGGTCCCGACCCGCAGCGCCAGCTACGCCGCGCGGGTCAACCTGCACTTGGCCAAGAGCCTCGACGCCGACGTGATTCTGGTTTCGGCGCCGGAAAACGAAGTGCTGACCGAATTGTCCGGCCGGGTGGAGTTGCAGGCGCAATTGTTCGGCGGGCCGAAAGACCCGAAAGTGCTGGGCGTGATCCTCAACAAGGTCAAGACCGACGAAAGCATGGACGTCTTCGCCTCGCGCCTGAGAGAGCACTCGCCGTTGCTGCGCAGTGGCGACTTCCGTCTGCTCGGCTGCATCCCGTTTCAACCGGAGCTGAACGCGCCGCGCACCCGTGACGTGGCCGAGCTGATGGGCGCTCAGGTGCTCAATGCCGGTGACTACGAAACCCGGCGCATGACCAAAATCATCATTTGCGCCCGCACCGTGCGCAACACCGTGGAGCTGCTCAAGCCCGGCGTGCTGGTGGTGACCCCCGGCGATCGCGACGACATCATCCTCGCGGTCAGCCTCGCGGCGATGAACGGCGTGCCCCTGGCCGGCCTGCTGCTGACCAGCGACACCCTGCCCGACCCACGCATCATGGAGCTGTGCCGAGGCGCCTTGCAGGCCGGCCTGCCGGTGTTGTCGGTGAGTACCGGTTCCTACGACACCGCCAACCAGTTGAACGGTTTGAACAAGGAAATCCCGATCGACGACCGCGAGCGCGCGGAGATCATCACCGATTTCGTCGCCAGCCACCTCGACGCCAACTGGCTGCACCAACGCTGCGGCACGCCGCGGGAAATGCGCCTGTCGCCCGCGGTGTTCCGCTATCAACTGATCCAGCGCGCCCAGGCCGCCAACAAGCGCATCGTGTTGCCCGAGGGCAGCGAGCCGTTGACCGTGCAGGCCGCCGCGATCTGCCAGGCCCGGGGCATTGCCCGTTGTGTATTGCTGGCCAAACCGGCAGACGTCGAGGCAGTCGCCCGCGCCCAAGGCATCGAGTTGCCACCGGGGCTGGAAATCCTCGACCCGGACCTGATTCGCGAGCGTTATGTCGAGCCGATGGTTGCGCTGCGCAAGACCAAAAGCCTCAACGCGCCGATGGCCGAGCAGCAACTGGAAGACACCGTGGTGATCGGCACCATGATGCTGGCGCTGGATGAAGTCGACGGGCTGGTGTCCGGGGTCATTCACTCCACCGCCAACACCATCCGCCCAGCCCTGCAACTGATCAAGACCGCGCCGGGTTGCACCCTGGTGTCGTCGGTGTTCTTCATGCTGTTCCCCGAAGAAGTGCTGATCTACGGCGACTGCGTGATGAACCCGCACCCGAGCGCCAGCGAACTGGCCGAGATCGCCTTGCAAAGCGCCGACTCGGCAGCGGCGTTCGGCATCACTCCGCGAGTGGCGATGATCAGCTACTCCAGCGGTGAATCGGCCAGCGGCGAAGAAGTCGAGAAGGTTCGCGAGGCCACCTTGCTCGCCCACGAACAGCAACACTCACTGCTGATCGACGGCCCGTTGCAATACGATGCCGCTGCCAACGAAACCGTGGCCCGGCAACTGGCGCCGAACAGTCAGGTGGCCGGTCGTGCCACGGTGTTCGTGTTCCCCGACCTGAACACCGGCAATACCACCCACAAAGCCGTGCAACGCAGCGCCGACTGCGTCAGCCTCGGGCCAATGCTGCAAGGCCTGCGCAAACCGGTGAACGACCTGCCGCGTGGCGCGCAAGTCGACGACATCGTGTACACCATCGCGCTGACCGCGATTCAAGCGGCCAACCGACCTATGGATATTTAAATGCTGGATTTTCTACCTGCACCCGTGCGCGGCGTGATCGCCTCGCTGCTGTTGGCGCTGAATACGATTCTGCTCTGCTCGTTTCTGTTCTGTGTGGCGCTGTTCAAAGTGTTGCCGTTCGCCCTCACCCAACGTTTCGCGCGCTGGCTGATGAGTCATACCCACGAAGCGTGGATCAGTAACAACAAGGGCTGGATGAATCTGGTTTGCCGCACACGCTGGCACCTCAGCGGCTTGCAAGACCTGGACTATCGGCACTCCTATCTGATCACCAGCAACCACCAGAGCTGGGTCGACATCATGGTGTTGCAGTACGTGCTCAACCGTCGCATCCGCCCGCTGAAGTTCTTCCTCAAACAGGAACTGATCTGGGTACCGGTGATTGGCCTGGCGTGGTGGGCGTTGGGTTTTCCGTTCATGAAGCGTTACTCCAAGGCCTATCTGGAAAAGCATCCGCAGAAGAAGGGCAAAGACCTGGAGACCACCCGCAAGACCTGCGACAAGTTCCGCAATAACCCGGTGGGGATTTTCAACTTCGTCGAAGGCACACGCTTTACCGAGGGCAAACACGCCCAGCAGAGTTCACCGTTCCGCTATCTGCTGAAGCCGAAAGCGGGCGGCATTGCCTTTGTGCTGGATGCCATGGGCGACCAGCTGGAAGCCATCGTCAACGTGACCATCCACTACCCGGCCGGGCGTCCAGGCTATTGGGATTTGCTCTGCGGCAATGTGAAGGATGTAGTGGTGCACTTTCAGGAGCTGAAGATTCCACCACAGTTCGTTGGCAAGAACTACGACCAGGACGGGGTGTATCGCCTGGAGTTTCAGGGCTGGATCAATCAGTTGTGGAATGACAAGGATGCGCTGTTGGGACAAATGCACCGGGAGTATCCAGTGAATTCTTGAGGTGCCCGCGAAGGTGTCCTCCCGGACACAAAAAAGCCCGCAGATGATCACTCATCTGCGGGCTTTTTGTTTTCAGCTAATGCTTAGATCGCGCCACGCTTGCGCAGCAGATCCAGCACTTGCTTGACGCTTTCTTCCAGCGACAGCGACTGGGTGTCGATCACCAGATCGGCATCCAGCGGCACGTCGTACGGGAAGGATTCGCCCGGGATGTTGTCGCCACCCGCCGCGTACAGACCTTGCGGATCACGCTCAGCGCAGACCGTCGGCGAGGCCTGGACGTAGACCGTCAGCAGACGCTCCTTGCCGATCAGGTCCTTGGCCTGCTCACGACCTTCGGCACTCGGGGCAACGAACGCCGCCAGTGTCAGCAGGCCGGCTTCGTTGAACTGACGCGCAACGTGCGCCGCACGACGCCAATTCTCGGTGCGCCCGGCGCGATCCTGCGGCAGACCTTTGTTCAGGTCATGACGCAGGTTCTGGCCATCGAGTACAAACACCGCGCGACCCATGTCGAACAGCTTGCGTTCAACCGCATACGCCAGGGTGCTTTTGCCAGCGCCCGACAGGCCGCTGAACAACACGGTGGCCGGTTGCTGACCGAAGCGCTGGGCACGTTCTTCGGTGGCTACATGGGCCAGTTTGCCGTGGTGGGAGCTGCTGCCATGCGCCAGCGGCTGAGCGATGATCATGCCGGCCGCGACCGTGCCGTTGGTCAAACGGTCGATGACGATGAACGAACCCGTGGTGCGGTTGCTGTCGTAACCGTCCAGCGCAATGGCCGCGTCGAGGCTGATCTTGACCCGACCGATCTCGTTCAGCTGCAACGAGCTGGCAGGGCCTTCGGCCAAGGTGTTCACGTCCACGCGATTGACGATGCTGGTGATCGAGCCCGGCACGTAAGTCGTGGCGCGCTTGATGTCGTACTTCTTGCCCGGCAGCATCGGCTCTTCGGCCATCCACACCAGCATGGCGTCGAAGGCGTCGGTCACTTGCGGCTGGTTATCGGCGTGCACCAGCAAGTCGCCACGGGAAATGTCGATCTCGTCTTCCATGGTCAGCGTCACCGCTTGACCAGGGCCTGCATGCTCCAGCTCACCTTCGAAGGTGACAATGGATTTCACGCGGCTGCTCTTGCCCGACGGCAACACGACGACTTCGTCGCCCTTGTGCACGATGCCGCTGGCCAGGGTGCCGGCGAAACCACGGAAGTTCAGGTTCGGACGGTTGACGTACTGCACCGGGAAACGCAGGTCGGTGTAGTTGCGGTCGCTGGCGATTTCGACGGTTTCGAGGATTTCCATCAGCGACTGGCCGGTGTACCACGGCGAGCGCTCGGACTTGTTCACCACGTTGTCGCCCTTGAGCGCGGACATCGGCACGAATGCCATGGTGCTCGGCTTGAACGCGATGCCTTCGGCGAACTTCAGGTAATCGGCCTTGATCGACTCAAATACGCTTTCGTCGAAGCCGTTGAGGTCCATCTTGTTGATGGCGACCACGATGTGCTTGATGCCCAGCAACGAGGCGATAAAGCTGTGGCGACGGGTCTGGGTCTGCACGCCGTAACGGGCGTCGACCAGGATGATCGCCAGGTCACAGGTGGATGCACCGGTGGCCATGTTGCGGGTGTACTGCTCATGGCCGGGGGTATCGGCGATGATGAATTTGCGCTTGGCGGTAGAGAAATAGCGGTAGGCGACATCGATGGTGATGCCCTGCTCACGCTCGGCCTGCAAGCCGTCGACCAGCAACGCCAGGTCGATGTCTTCGCCGGTGGTGCCGACTTTTTTCGAGTCGCGTGTAATGGCTTCCAGATGATCTTCGTAGATCATTTTGGAGTCGTGCAGCAGGCGCCCGATCAAGGTGCTCTTGCCGTCGTCGACGTTGCCACAAGTCAGAAAGCGCAGCATTTCCTTGCGTTCATGCTGGCCCAGGTAGGCGAGGATGTCCTCGCTGATCAAATCAGATGCGTGCGACATGACAACCCCTTAGAAATAACCCTGACGTTTCTTTTCTTCCATGGAACCGGCGCCATCGTGATCGATGACTCGGCCCTGGCGTTCGGAAGTTCGCGTCAGGAGCATTTCCTGAATGATGTCGGTCAGGCTGGTGGCCTCGGACTCGACAGCACCGGTCAACGGGTAGTCGCCCAGTGTACGGAAACGGACCTTCTTCTTGACGATGCGCGCCTTGTCTTCGTCGCTCAGGTGATTGAGCAGGCGTTCGTCGTCGATCATGATCCAGGTGCCGTTCATCTCGATGACATCACGCTCGGCTGCGAAATACAGCGGCACGATCGGGATGCCTTCCAGGTAGATGTACTGCCAGATGTCCAGTTCGGTCCAGTTCGACAACGGGAATACGCGGATCGATTCACCCTTGTTGACCTTGCCGTTGTAGACGTTCCACAGCTCCGGGCGCTGGTTTTTCGGGTCCCAGCGGTGCTTGCTGTCACGGAAGGAATACACGCGCTCTTTGGCACGGGACTTCTCTTCGTCGCGACGGGCGCCACCGAATGCGGCGTCGAAGCCATACTTGTCGAGGGCCTGCTTGAGGCCTTCGGTCTTCATGATGTCGGTGTGCTTGGCACTGCCGTGGGTCAGCGGGTTGATACCCTGCGCAACACCCTCGGGGTTGACGTGTACCAGCAGGTCCAGGCCGAGCTCTTCGACCATGCGGTCGCGGAACGCGTACATTTCCTTGAACTTCCACTGGGTGTCGACGTGCATCACCGGAAACGGAAGTTTGCCCGGGAAGAATGCCTTGCGCGCAAGGTGCAGCATCACGGCGGAGTCTTTACCGACGGAGTACAGCATCACCGGGTTATCGAACTCGGCGGCGACCTCGCGGATGATGTGGATGCTTTCGGCCTCCAGCTGTTTCAGATGCGTCAGTTTGTCGACCATGGCTACTCACGAAAACGATCTTATGGACGGCCTGCGGGCCGTGTTCGAGCGGGGAATCCTAGCACAGCGCCCTCTTCTAATCAGGACGGCGGCTAGATCGAAAGGGTATATGAATATACCCCCTCGTTTGGGCTCCAGCCCTGTAGTCAAATCGGGTTCGGGCAATCGATGAAGATGTGCTCGAGGGCGAAACGTCGCGCCAGGTAATCACCCAAAGCCTGTACACCGTAACGCTCGGTGGCATGGTGGCCGGCGGCGATGAAACTGATGTCGTTTTCCCGGGCGCTGTGGAACGTCTGCTCGGAGGCCTCGCCGCTGAGGTACAGATCGACACCGGCTAACACCGCCTGGTCAATGTAACCCTGGCCACCACCGGTGCACCAGCCGACCCGACGAATCATCTCGCTGCCTTCGATCAGTAACGGCTCGCGCCCCATGACTTCCTGTACCCGACGGGCGAAATCGCGGGGGGTCATCGGTTCGCTCAACGAGCCGACCAGGCCGACGATTTTCAAGTTGTCCGGATCCAGCGGGCCTTCGACGGTAATGTCCAATTGCCGGGCAAGCTGCACGTTGTTGCCGACTTCCGGGTGCAGGTCCAGCGGCAAGTGATAGGACAGCAGGCTGATGTCGTGCTTGAGCAGGGTTTTCAACCGGCGCTGCTTCATGCCGGTGATGCACGGGTTCTCGCCTTTCCAGAAATAGCCGTGATGCACCAGCACCAGATCGGCCTGGGCCTCCACCGCGGCGTCCAGCAACGCCTGGCTCGCGGTGACACCGCTGACGATGCGCATTACTTGCGGCCGGCCTTCGACCTGCAAGCCGTTGGGGCAGTAATCGGCAATCTTCGCACTTGCCAGGTAACGGTCGGCTTCTTCGACCAGGGTGCTCAGGGCGACGGCCATAAAAGACTCCTAAATATCCCGTTCAGAGGCGCGCGCGGCCTCGTATAATGCGCGACATTATGGGCGGTCTCATACCGCCTGCAACCTCTCAGGACGTGCTTAATGCTCAAGGCGCTGCGTTTTTCCGGCTGGCCGCTGTTGGCCGGCGTGCTTGTCGCTCTACTGATTATTCAGCGTTACCCGCAGTGGGTCGGGCTGCCAAGCCTCGACGTCAATCTGCAACAAGCCCCGCAAACCCTTGGTGTGCAGCAGGGCCCGGTGTCCTATGCCGATGCGGTGACCACGGCTGCGCCGTCGGTGGTCAACCTTTACACCACCAAAGTGGTCAACAAACCCAGCCATCCGCTGTTTGAAGACCCGCAGTTCCGCCGCTTCTTCGGCGACAACTCGCCCAAGCAGAAGCGCATGGAGTCGAGCCTCGGTTCGGGCGTGATCATGAGCCCGGAAGGTTACCTGCTGACCAACAACCACGTGACCAGCGGTGCCGACCAGATCGTGGTGGCCCTCAAGGATGGTCGTGAAACCCTGGCCCGGGTCATCGGCAGCGACCCGGAAACCGACCTCGCGGTATTGAAGATTGACCTGAAAAACCTGCCGTCGATCACCGTCGGCCGTTCTGACAACCTGCGCATCGGTGACGTGGCCCTGGCCATCGGCAACCCGTTCGGCGTCGGCCAGACCGTGACCATGGGGATCATCAGTGCCACCGGGCGCAATCAGTTGGGCCTGAACAACTACGAAGACTTCATCCAGACCGATGCCGCGATCAACCCCGGCAACTCCGGCGGTGCACTGGTGGACGCCAACGGTAACCTGACCGGCATCAACACGGCGATCTTCTCCAAGTCCGGTGGCTCGCAAGGCATCGGCTTCGCGATCCCGGTCAAACTGGCGATGGAAGTGATGAAGTCGATCATCGAGCACGGCCAGGTGATTCGCGGCTGGCTCGGCATCGAAGTGCAACCGTTGAGTCAGGAACTGGCGGAATCGTTTGGCCTGTCGGGACGCCCGGGAATTGTGGTCGCGGGGATTTTCCGTGACGGCCCGGCGCAAAAGGCCGGCCTGCAATTGGGCGACGTGATCCTCAGCATCGACGGTGAACCGGCTGGCGATGGTCGCAAGTCAATGAACCAGGTGGCGCGCATCAAACCGACCGACAAGGTCACGATTCAAGTGATGCGCAACGGTAAAGAACTCAAGCTCACCGCAGAAATCGGTCTGCGTCCGCCGCCGGCACCGATCCAGGAAAAAGAAGAAGAGTAAGCGGGGCCCTGTGGGAACGAGCCGCACCGCTCGCTCCCACAGGAACAGTTTTGGTCTAGAGGTCGCCGAGGCCGTCGATCAGTGCCTGATTCTGCTCCGGCGCGCCAATCGAAATCCGCAGGAACTGGGCAATCCGCTCTTGCTTGAAGTGCCGAACAATCACGCCCTGTTCGCGCAACTTCGCCGCCAGCCCCGCAGCATCGTGCTTCGGATGACGGGCGAAAATGAAGTTCGCCGCCGACGGCAACACTTCAAACCCTTTCGCTTCCAGTTGCGCGACCACTTGCTCCCGACTCTCGATGACCAACCGGCAAGTCTTGTCGAAATACTCGCGATCTTCGAACGCCGCCGCAGCCCCCACAATCGCCAGACGATCCAGCGGGTAGGAGTTGAAGCTGTTCTTGATCCGCTCCAGTGCCTCGATCAGATCCGGGTGCCCCACGGCCAGACCAACCCGCAGGCCGGCCAGGGAACGGGACTTGGACAGGGTCTGCGTCACCAACAGGTTCGGATAACGGTCCACCAGCGTGATCGCCGTTTCACCGCCGAAGTCGACGTAAGCCTCATCCACCACGACCACCGAATCCGGGCTGGCCTTGAGGATTTGCTCAACAGCGTCCAGCGCCAACAGGCAACCGGTCGGCGCATTCGGGTTCGGGAAGATGATCCCGCCGTTCGGCTTGGCATAGTCCGCCGGGTTGATCTGGAACTGCTCGTCCAGCGCAACCGCATCGAACTTGATGCCATACAACCCGCAGTAAACCGGGTAGAAGCTGTAGCTGATGTCCGGGAACAGCAGCGGCTTATCGTGTTGCAACAAACCATGAAAGATGTGCGCCAGGACTTCATCGGAACCGTTACCGAGGAACACCTGATTGCCCTGCACGCCGTAGTACTTGGCAACGGCTTGCTTGAGCAGGTCGCTGTTCGGGTCCGGGTACAGACGCAGGTTGTCGTTCAGTTCGGTTTGCATCGCCGCCAGGGCTTTTGGCGATGGACCGTACGGGTTTTCGTTGGTGTTGAGCTTCACCAGTTTGGCCAGTTTCGGCTGCTCGCCCGGCACATAAGGCACCAGATTCTTGACGAACGGGCTCCAGAATTTACTCATGTTCAGTTCCCCTGCTTGTCATCAAGAATGCGGTATTCAGCACTGCGGGCGTGAGCGCTCAGCGATTCGCCACGGGCCAGTACGGAGGCGGTCTTGCCCAGTTCGGAGGCACCCTGCTCGGAGCAGAAGATGATCGACGAACGTTTCTGGAAGTCGTAAACACCCAGCGGCGAAGAGAAGCGCGCAGTGCCGGAGGTCGGCAATACGTGGTTCGGACCTGCGCAGTAGTCGCCCAGGGCTTCGGAAGTGTGGCGGCCCATGAAGATCGCGCCGGCGTGACGGATCTGCGGCAGCCAGGCCTGTGGATCGGCGACCGACAGCTCCAGGTGCTCTGGGGCAATGCGGTTGGCCACTTCGATGGCCTGTTCCATGTCGCGAACCTTGATCAGCGCACCACGGCCATTGATCGAGGTTTCGATGATCTCGGCGCGTTCCATGGTTGGCAGCAGTTTGGCGATGCTTGCCGCGACCTTGTCGAGGAACTCGGCGTCCGGGCTGACCAGAATCGCCTGGGCGTCTTCGTCGTGCTCGGCCTGGGAGAACAGGTCCATGGCGATCCAGTCCGGATCGGTCTGGCCGTCGCACACCACCAGAATCTCCGACGGACCAGCGATCATGTCGATGCCAACCTGGCCGAACACGTGGCGCTTGGCGGTGGCGACATAGATGTTGCCCGGGCCAACCACTTTGTCGACCTTCGGCACGCTTTCGGTGCCGTAAGCCAGCGCCGCAACTGCCTGCGCGCCGCCGATGGTGAACACCCGGTCGACGCCGGCGATGCAGGCTGCGGCCAGCACCAGTTCGTTGACTTCACCGCGCGGGGTCGGCACGACCATGACCACTTCGGTCACGCCCGCCACCTTGGCCGGAATCGCGTTCATCAGCACCGAGGACGGGTAGGACGCCTTGCCGCCCGGCACGTACAGACCGGCGCGATCCAGTGGCGTGACCTTCTGGCCCAGCACCGTGCCATCGGCTTCGGTGTAGCTCCAGGAGTCCTGTTTCTGCTTTTCGTGGTAGCTGCGCACACGGGTCGCGGCTTTTTCCAGGGCTTCGCGCTGAGGCACGGTGATGCGGGTCAATGCCAGTTCCAGGCGTTCGCGCGGCAGGATCAAGTCCGCCATGGACGCCACTTGCAGGCCATCGAACTTCTGGGTGAACTCGACCACCGCCGCATCGCCACGCTCGCGCACGGCCTTGATGATGTCCAGCACCCGCTGATTGACCGAGTCGTCAGACACACTTTCCCAGCTCAGCAGATGATCCAGATGATGTGCGAAATCCGGGTCAGCAGCGTTGAGTCGGCGAATTGCAGTCGGTGCGGTCATAGCGAGAGCCTCATAGGATTGGCAAAAACTCGGGCGCCCTAAGCTAGCCGTTGATCCGCTTGGGCACCCGAGAATTCTGGCTATGAGGCGGATAGACGGGCGCGACTCAAGGTCGCGCAGGTGAATCAGCCGCGGTGTCGAGACTCCACTGCCTTGCGCAGGGTGTCGATCAACGCCTGGATACGGGCATGCTGCATTTTCATCGACGCCTTGTTGACGATCAGACGTGAGCTGATGGCAGCGATGAAATCCTGTGGCTCCAGGCCATTGGCCCGCAGCGTGTTACCGGTGTCGACCACGTCGATGATCTTGTCCGCCAGGCCGATCAGCGGCGCCAGTTCCATCGAGCCGTAGAGCTTGATGATGTCGACCTGACGACCCTGTTCGGCATAGTAGCGCTTGGCGACGTTGACGAACTTGGTGGCAATGCGCAGACGGCCCTTGGGCTCGACTGCGCCGACTTTACCGGCCGTCATCAGTTTGCACTGGGCGATTTGCAGGTCCAGCGGTTCGTACAGACCCTGGCCGCCGTATTCCATCAGCACGTCTTTACCGGCGACGCCCAGATCGGCGGCACCATGCTCGACATAGGTCGGCACATCGGTGGCACGCACGATCAGCAAGCGCACATCGGCCTGGGTCGTGGGGATGATCAGCTTGCGGCTCTTGTCCGGATTCTCGGTCGGCACGATGCCCGCTTCAGCCAGAAGCGGCAGGGTGTCGTCAAGGATGCGGCCCTTGGACAGTGCGATAGTCAACATGGGAAACGTCAGTCCTTATCAAGGTACTCATGCCCGGTCGCAAACGGCGCCGGACACACATCGAGCCGGAAACCGGCTCGACTTCAACAAATCAACGGACGCGTCCCTGCGCCCATGCAGCAGGAACTAGCCCGGTACGCGGCGGATCTTGGCGCCGAGCATCTGCAGCTTCTCTTCGATGCACTCATAACCACGGTCAATGTGGTAGATGCGATCGATCAGGGTATCGCCTTCGGCGATCAGCGCCGAGATCACCAGGCTGGCCGAAGCACGCAGGTCGGTGGCCATGACTGGCGCGCCCTTGAGCTTTTCGATGCCGGTGACGATGGCGGTGTTGCCTTCAACCTGAATGTGCGCGCCCATGCGGTGCAGTTCGTAAACGTGCATGAAACGGTTTTCGAAGATCGTCTCGATCACAGCACCAGTGCCTTCGGCAATGGCGTTGAGGGAGATGAATTGCGCTTGCATGTCGGTCGGGAACGCCGGGTATGGAGCGGTCCGCACGTTGACGGCTTTCGGCCGCTTGCCGTGCATGTTCAGCTCGATCCAGTCTTCACCGGTGGTGATTTCGGCGCCGGATTCACGAAGTTTTTCCAGAACGGCTTCGAGTATGGTCGGATCGGTGTCCTTGACCTTCACACGCCCGCCGGTGACCGCTGCCGCCACCAGATAGGTGCCGGTCTCGATACGGTCAGGCATCACTTTGTAAGTGGTCGTGTGCAGACGCTCGACGCCATCGATGGTGATGGTGTCGGTGCCGGCGCCGGAAACCTTCGCGCCCATGGCGTTCAGGAAGTTCGCCAGGTCGACGACTTCAGGCTCGCGAGCGGCGTTGGCCAGAACGCTGCGGCCCTTGGCCAGAGCGGCCGCCATCATGATGTTCTCGGTACCGGTCACGCTGACGGTGTCGAAGAAGAAGTGCGCACCGCGCAGGCCGCCTTCAGGGGCCTTGGCCTTGATGTAGCCGCCTTCGACATCGATGACCGCGCCCATGGCTTCAAGACCACGGATGTGCAGGTCAACCGGACGCGAACCGATGGCGCAACCGCCAGGCAGTGCAACTTCGGCTTCACCGAAACGGGCAACCATCGGGCCCAGCACCAGGATCGAGGCGCGCATGGTTTTAACCAGTTCGTACGGCGCGATCAGGGTCTTGATGGTGCGTGGGTCGATTTCGACGCTGAGCTTCTCGTCGATCACCGGCTCAATGCCCATGCGACCGAACAGCTCGATCATGGTGGTGATGTCGTGCAGGTGCGGCAGGTTGGCCACGGTCACCGGGCCATCGCACAGCAAGGTGGCAGCCAGGATCGGCAAGGCCGAGTTCTTTGCCCCGGAGATGCGGATCTCGCCATCAAGACGAGCGCCACCAGTAATAATCAATTTATCCATAAGAATCTCGACGCCCTTGGGCTCAGGTGCGCTCGGCCCAGGCCGCGCTGCTGAAAAATTTCATAGTGACCGCATGGATGCTGCCATCGACAATCCACGGGTTCAAATGGGCATAGACCTGCTGCTGACGCTTCACCGGGCTCAACGCCGCCAGTTCATCGCTAATCACGTTAAGTTGGAAATTGCAGCCTTCGCCTTCAACTTCCACCTTCGTGTTTGGCAGCTTTCCTTCAAGGAAGCTCTTCACTTCTACGGCCTGCATGCTCAACCTCAATCGGCGCCCTGTGCGCGCGGGTCGGACATCATACAAAAAAGCCCCGCGCCTGCGAACCCCGCGAAGCAGGACTCTGACGGGGGGCTTCTTTATAGATGCGGTTCAGGGGTGCGCCAACAGCTCGGTCAATTCGCTGACCTGAGCGATTTTGCGCATGTCTTCGGGCATCGCGCGAATGCTCACGGCCTTACCGGCCACCTGGGCATCGCGCATGAAGCACAGCAGCAGCGACAAGCCGACACTGCTGGACTTCTCCACTGCGGAGCAATCGACCACCAGCGCAGGCGCCTTGCTGGACTTGATCAGTACCTGCCCCTGCTTGCGCAAGTTCGGGCCGGTCCGGTAATCCAGCACACCGCTGAGCAGCAGCTCGCCGGTTTCGCTCATGCGAATGGCCGACTCACTCATTGGGCTTTCTTCTCGACAGCTTTTTCGGTGTTTTCCTTGGCTTTGGCGACTTCCCCGGCCCAACCATTGATGGTCTTGTCCAGGTCGTTGCCATTGCGCTGCATCGCATCAGCGAACTGATCGCGGAATAGCTTGCCGATATTGATGCCGTTGATGATGACGTTACGCAGCTTCCATTCGCCGTTGATCTTTTCGAGTGTGTAAGACACGGGATAGATCGCGCCGCTGCTGCCTTTGACCGTCATGCCAACGCTGGTACGGTCTCCCGATTCATCCTTGGCAGGCTCAACAGTAATGCCCTGGTTGTTGTATTCGAGCAATGCGTTGCCATAAAACTGGAACAGACCTTTTTTGAAGTTTTCTTCAAACGTCTTCATTTGCTCGGGCGTTGCTTTGCGCGAGTATTTGACGGTCATGATGCTTTTGGAAATGCCCTCGGCATCCACCACAGGACCGACGATGGTGTTCAACGCCGTATAAAAGTCTTGTGGATCCTGCTTGTACTTCTCTTTATTGGCCGACAGGTCGGCGAGCATCCGGGTCGTGGTGTCCTGAACCAGATCGTGCGCCGACTGCGCCGCCATGGCGTTAGCCATCAACGGCAAGGCTGCGAGCAATATCAACAGGCCACGTCGCAAGATAGAGATCATTGAAAAGCTCCTCATTTGGCGTCTTTGCTAACGGTATTGAGCAGAAATTTACCGATCAGGTCCTCGAGCACCAGCGACGACTGCGTGTCGTGGATGGTTCCACCATCCTTGAGCAGGGCTTGTTCCCCACCCACACTGATACCGATGTATTTCTCACCCAACAGGCCAGCGGTCAGGATAGATGCAGTGGAGTCAGTCGGCAGGTTATCTACGCGCTTTTCCAGTTGCATGGTCACCCGACCGGTGAAGCTGTCGCGATCCAGATCGATCGCAGTGACCTTGCCAATGGTCACACCGGCCATGGTCACTTTAGCTCTGACAGTCAAACCGGCGATATTATCGAAATATGCATAAAGTTTATAAGTATCGGTGCTCGGGCTCGGGGACAGGCCACTGACCCGCAACGCAAGCAACAGCAAAGCCAGGATGCCAGCCAGCAAGAAAAGGCCGACACCGATTTCCAGGGTGCGGTTTTGCATCAGAAATCTCCAAACATCAAGGCGGTCAGAATAAAGTCCAGGCCGAGTACCGCCAAAGAGGCGTACACCACGGTCTTGGTAGTGGCACGACTGATCCCCTCGGAAGTGGGCTCGCAGTCATAGCCTTGGAATACGGCGATCCAGGTCACGACGAAGGCAAAAACGATGCTTTTGATAATGCCGTTGAGCACATCGTCGACAAACGTCACGCTGTTTTGCATGTTCGACCAGTAGGAGCCTTCATAGACACCCAGCCAGTCGACGGCCACCCACGAACCGCCCCAGATACCCACCACGCTGAAAATCATTGCCAGCACCGGCAGGGAAATGAAGCCGGCCCACAGGCGCGGAGCAATAATGTACTTGAGCGGGTCAACCCCGATCATTTCCAGACTGGACAGTTGCTCGGTGGATTTCATGTTGCCGATTTCGGCGGTCAGCGCCGAACCCGCACGCCCGGCGAACAGCAAGGCCGTGACGACCGGCCCCAGTTCACGCAGCAGTGTCAGCGCAACCATCTGCCCGACAGCCTGCTCCGAGCCATAGCTGGACAGGATATTGAAGCCCTGCAGCGCCAGCACCATACCGATGAACACCCCGGAGACCACGATGATCACCAGGGACATCACGCCAACCGAATGCAGTTGCTTGACCAGCAGGCCAAAACTGCCGCCGATGCCACCGCGACCGAGCAAGGCATGAAACAGGAACAGCGCCGAACGCCCGAATACCGCCAGCACATCGATGCCGGCGTGGCCGAAACGGCGCACTCTTTCTATTAATGAAATCTTGCGCATCAGCGCTTCCCCAGAAGATCTGCGCGGTAATCCGTCGCTGGAAAGTGGTATGCGACCGGGCCGTCGGGTTCGCCAGTCATGAACTGGCGAATCCGTGGTTCCTGCGAAGTCATCAATTCCTTGGGTGTGCCCTGCCCCAACACTTGCCCGTCACCCACCACAATGATGTAGTCGGCGATGCTCGCGGTCTCGGCCAGATCGTGGGAGACCACGATGCTGGTGATGCCCAGCGCATCGTTGAGCAGGCGGATCAGGCGCACCAGCACGCCCATGGCGATCGGGTCCTGGCCGACAAAAGGCTCGTCGTACATGAGAATTTGCGGATCGAGGGCAATCGCCCGGGCCAGCGCGACTCGACGCTTCATACCGCCGGACAATTCGTCAGGCATCAGGTCAATGGCGCCACGCAAGCCCACGGCCTGCAATTTGAGCAGGACAATATCGCGAATCATCTCTTCCGGCAGTGTGGTATGAACACGCAGCGGAAAGGCGACGTTCTCGAATACATCGAGATCGGTAAACAGCGCGCCGCTCTGAAACAGCACGCCCATGTGCTTGCGCGCATCGAACAAATCGCTGCGCGACAACGTCGGCAGGTTCTGGCCATTGACCCAGACTTCGCCGCTGGTGGGGCGCAATTGGGCCCCCATCAACCGCAACAGCGTGGTCTTGCCACACCCGGAAGGCCCCATGATGCCGGTGACTTTGCCGCGTGGTATGCGGATATCGATGTTATTGAAAATGCTGCGCGCACCGCGCTTGAAGGTCAGTCCCTTCAGCTCGACCGCGTAGGCGTTATCGGCACTCATCTAAACTCCTTGCGATGCAGCCTCTCACTCGGACGCCTGGCTTTCTGACGAAAGCACATACCTTCCCGGGCAGGCCGAACTGGCGGCGAACTATATCACTGCAAATGCCAAGCGCCCAAGGCCCAAGCCGGGCACGTTCAGCAACATGACCACCTGAAATCATCTATTTAGAGGGTCTCGGTAACAAGGAATGACAAACCGCGACGAACTTGCGTGAGGGTTTTGATCATTACCGTTATAATCGCCGCCTTTTCATCAGGCTATACGATTTCTGACATGAGCCAATCCAGCGACCTGATTCAATCTGCACAACGCACCATCCGTCTCGAACTGGAAGCCGTGCAAGGCTTGTTACCCCATATCGACGCGGATTTCGTACGCGCTTGCGAGATGATTCTGGCCAGCAAAGGCCGCGTAGTCGTAGTCGGCATGGGCAAATCGGGGCACATCGGCAACAAGATTGCCGCCACCCTGGCCAGCACCGGCACCACGGCGTTCTTCGTGCATCCAGCCGAAGCCAGCCACGGCGACATGGGTATGATCACGCGTGACGACATCATCCTGGCACTGTCGAACTCCGGTTCCACCAATGAAATCGTTACCCTGCTGCCACTGATCAAGCGCCTGGGCATCAAATTGATCAGCGTCACCGGCAATCCCGACTCGGCACTGGCCAAGGCTGCCGAGGTCAACCTCAACGTTCACGTCGAGCACGAAGCCTGCCCGCTGAACCTGGCGCCAACCTCATCGACCACCGCCGCTCTGGTGATGGGCGATGCCCTGGCGGTGGCGCTGCTGGAAGCCCGCGGTTTTACCGCTGAAGATTTCGCCTTTTCCCACCCAGGCGGCGCACTTGGTCGACGCCTGCTGTTGAAAGTGGAAAACGTCATGCACGCCGGGCAAGAGCTGCCGCAGGTTAAGCGCGGCACCCTGCTCAAGGACGCATTGATGGAAATGACCCGCAAGGGCCTGGGCATGACCGTGATTCTGGAAGCCAACGGTAAACTTGCCGGGATCTTCACCGACGGCGATCTGCGTCGCACCCTGGACCGCAGCATCGACATCCACAGCGCCACCATCGAGCAGGTGATGACCGCCCACGGCAAGACCGCACGTGCCGAGATGCTGGCTGCCGAGGCGTTGAAAATCATGGAAGACCACAAGATCAATGCACTGGTCGTTGTCGACAGCGAAGACCGCCCGGTCGGCGCCCTGAACATGCACGATTTGCTGCGCGCTGGAGTAATGTAATGAGCACGGACCTGCTGCAACGCGGCAAACAGATCAAACTGGCGGTATTCGACGTCGACGGCGTGCTGACCGACGGGCGCCTGTACTTCCTCGAAGACGGCAGCGAATTCAAGACTTTCAACACCCTCGACGGCCAAGGCATCAAGATGTTGATGGCAGCCGGCGTGCAGACCGCTATCATCAGCGGACGCAAGACCCCGGTGGTCGAACGACGAGCCAGGAACCTCGGCATTCCACACCTGTACCAGGGTCGCGAAGACAAACTGGTGGTGCTCGACGAGCTCCTTGCCCAACTCAACCTGAACTATGAACAAGTGGCCTACCTCGGCGACGACCTGCCGGACCTGCCGGTGATTCGCCGCGTCGGTCTGGGCATGGCCGTGGCCAACGCCGCCAGCTTCGTGCGCGAACACGCCCACGGCATCACCCAGGCCCGTGGCGGCGAGGGTGCCGCGCGCGAATTCTGCGAATTGATCCTGCGCGCCCAGGGCCGCCTCGATGCGGCCAACGCCGCGTACCTGTGAGCCCATCATGCTGAGCAAAAAGATTCGCAACATCCTGATATTCGGTTGCATCGCGGCGCTATTCGCTGCGGTCGGCTATTGGAACATCAGCCCGGAACGCTTCCTCGACAAGCCAGTGGCGCATGTCGATGAAGCCATGATCGACTATTACGCAACCAACGCCCACAGCGTGCAGTACCTGCCGGACGGCAAACTGCAGTATGAAATGACGTCCGACAAGGTCGAACACCTGAAGGCGACAGAAGTGACGTTGCTGTCCAACCCTGACCTGAACATGTTTCGTGGCACCGAATTCCCTTGGCACGTCCAGAGCGAACGCGGCGAAGTCAACCCGGACGGCACCCAGGTCGAGCTGATCGACTCGGTACGTATCACGCGTTTCGACGAAAAAAACCGTAAAACCCTGATTACCACCACCCGTATGACAGTGTTCCCGCAGCAGCAATATGCGCAGACCGATCAACCCGTTAGAATCGACGGCGCCGGCGGTGTATCGACAGGCAACGGAATGAAAGCGTACTTGAAAGAAAGCAGGATACACCTGCTATCGAACGTAAGAGGACAGTATGAGGCTCGTTAAAACCCTCCCTATTTTGCTCAGTCTGAGCGCAGCACTGGGAAGCGTGAGCGCCTGGGCTCTGCCGACCGATCAAGCGCAGCCTATCCGCATCCAGGCCGACGACGCCCAACTGGACGACAAGAACGGTGTTGCCACCTATAAAGGTGATGTGATCATCACTCAGGGCTCGATGATCGTTAAGGGCAACACCGTGACCATCACCCGCACGCCAACAGGCGAGATCGATGTGGTGACCTCGGTGGGCAACCTCGCCTACTTCGAGCAACTGCAGACCGCTGGCGACACCAAGCCTGTTCAGGGCTGGGGCGTAACCATCCAGTACCACGCAGCGCAAAACCGCGTCGTACTGATCGACAAGGCCAAAGTTGTCGACAAGGACAACAACGTCACCCAGGGCGAAAAAATCGTCTATGACACGGTCAAGAAACTCGCCAGCGCCGGTCGCGCCACGGGCAGCAAGGTCACCGAGACACGTCCGCGTATCGACATGGTGATCCAGCCGAAGAAGAAAACCGACGAGAAAACCCAGTAATGGCAACTCTGAAAGCTCAGCATCTGGCCAAGAGCTACAAGAGCCGTCAGGTCGTGCGTGACGTCAGCCTGTCCATCGACAGCGGCCAGATCGTCGGCCTGCTTGGCCCCAACGGCGCCGGCAAAACCACCTGTTTTTACATGATCGTGGGTCTGGTACAGGCCGATCAGGGTCGCGTACTGATCGATGACCTGGACGTCAGCCACCAGCCGATGCACGGTCGCGCGAAGGCCGGTATCGGCTATCTTCCGCAAGAAGCGTCGATCTTCCGCAAGCTGTCGGTGACCGACAATATCATGGCCATCCTCGAGACCCGCAAGGAGCTCGACAAGGCCGGTCGCCGCAAAGAGCTGGAAAGCCTGCTGCAGGAATTTCACATCCACCACATTCGTGACAGCCTTGGCATGAGCCTGTCCGGTGGTGAACGCCGTCGGGTGGAAATCGCCCGGGCACTGGCCACCAACCCGAAATTCATCCTCCTCGACGAACCCTTCGCCGGCGTGGACCCGATCTCGGTGGGCGACATCAAGCAGATCATCCACCACCTCAAGGCCAAAGGCATTGGCGTGCTGATCACTGACCACAACGTCCGTGAAACCCTGGACATCTGCGAAACCGCCTACATCGTCAACGATGGCCAGCTGATCGCTGAAGGCGACTCCGCCACCATCCTGGCCAACGAACTGGTCAAGGAAGTGTATCTGGGCCATGAGTTCCGCCTGTAAGCGCTGAGGTGCCTGGCCAGTCGCCTTGGTGCTCATATCAATAAAAAATCAATAGTTTTTTATTGTTACAGCGCTCTAGGCAAACACTTCAGTTTCAGGCATATAATTTGCTTATGTTTGGCGCTTCGGCGCCCTGTAGTGGATGGCGCATGTGCGCCGGCGAATAAGGTGTTAAGCCCCTGCCATGAAACCATCGCTAGTCTTGAGAATGGGCCAGCAGCTGACGATGACACCGCAGCTGCAACAGGCCATCCGCCTGCTCCAATTGTCGACCCTGGACCTGCAACAGGAAATCCAGGAGGCCCTGGAGTCCAATCCGATGCTCGAACGCCAGGAAGAAGGCGACGACTTCGATAACGCAGACCCCTTGGCCGACAAAGCCGAACAGCAACCCAACACCGACATTCAGGAACCCTCCTACCAGGAAACCGCCCCGACGGTGGATAACCTTGAGGAAGGCGACTGGAACGAGCGCATTCCCAACGAATTACCTGTCGATACCGCCTGGGAAGACGTCTACCAGACCAGCGCCAGCAGCCTGCCGAGCAACGATGACGACGAGTGGGATTTCACCACCCGTACTTCGGCCGGTGAAAGCCTGCAAAGCCATTTGCTCTGGCAACTGAACCTGGCACCGATGTCCGACACCGATCGCCTGATCGCCGTGACCCTGATCGACTGCATCAACAATCAGGGCTATCTGGACGAAACCCTCGAGGAAATCCTCGAGGCCTTCGATCCGGAACTGGACATCGAACTGGACGAAATCGAAGCCGTCCTGCACCGCATCCAGCAATTCGAGCCCGCCGGTATCGGCGCCCGCAACCTCGGTGAATGCCTGCTGCTGCAACTGCGCCAACTGCCCGCCAAGACCCCTTGGCTGACCGAGGCCAAGCGCCTGGTCACCGATTACATCGACTTGCTCGGCAGCCGCGACTACAGCCAGCTGATGCGCCGCATGAAGCTCAAGGAAGATGAACTGCGCCAGGTGATCGAACTGGTCCAGAGCCTCAACCCGCGCCCGGGTTCGCAAATCGAGTCCACCGAAGCCGAATACGTCGTTCCCGACGTGATCGTGCGCAAGGACAACGAGCGCTGGCTGGTGGAACTGAACCAGGAGTCGGTGCCGCGCCTGCGGGTCAACGCCCAATACGCCGGCTTCGTACGCCGCGCCGATACCAGCGCTGACAACACCTTCATGCGTAATCAACTGCAGGAGGCTCGCTGGTTCATCAAGAGCCTGCAAAGCCGCAACGAAACCCTGATGAAAGTGGCCACCCAGATCGTCGAGCATCAACGCGGCTTCCTGGAGTACGGCGACGAGGCCATGAAACCGTTGGTGCTGCATGACATCGCCGAAGCGGTGGGCATGCACGAATCGACGATTTCACGGGTGACCACGCAAAAATTCATGCATACCCCACGGGGCATCTATGAACTGAAATACTTTTTTTCCAGCCACGTCAGCACCTCCGAAGGCGGTGAATGCTCGTCTACGGCGATCCGCGCGATCATCAAAAAACTGGTTGCCGCGGAAAATCAGAAAAAGCCGTTGAGTGACAGCAAGATCGCTGGTTTACTGGAGGCACAAGGCATTCAGGTGGCTCGCCGCACCGTCGCCAAGTACCGCGAATCCCTGGGAATCGCGCCTTCGAGCGAACGCAAGCGGTTGATGTAGAGCCACGCCACAGCGTTCCAGTGGTAGATCATCGGATCTACCGCTTTATGCACTGGCAACGAAGGAGAAGCTGTATGCAAGTCAACATCAGTGGACACCAACTGGAAGTGACCGAACCTCTTCGCACCTACATCGGCGAAAAACTCGAACGATTAGAGAGGCATTTCGACAAGATCACCAACGTGCAGGTCACGATGACGGTCGAGAAGCTCAAGCAGAAAATCGAAGCCACGCTGCATATTCCCGGCAATGAGGTGGTCGCTAACGCGGAACATACCGATATGTACGCAGCGATCGACGCACTGACCGACAAGCTGGATAAACAACTCAAAAAGCATAAGGAAAAGACCCAGAGCCTCCTCCAGGGCGCGACCGGTCGTTAACACTCCCAACCCATGATCCGACTTGAAAGCATCCTGACCCCCGGCCGTTCCCTGGTGAACGTGCCGGGCGGCAGTAAAAAGAAAGCCCTCGAGCAAATTGCCAACCTCATCCATCGCGAAGTGCCGGATCTGGCCATGCAGGATGTCTTCGAGAGTCTGGTCGCCCGTGAAAAACTCGGTTCCACCGGCTTTGGCAACGGTATCGCCATCCCCCACTGCCGTCTCAAGGGCTGCGGATCGCCCATCAGTGCCTTGATGCACCTGGATGCACCCATCGATTTCGACGCCATCGACGGTGCCCCGGTTGACCTGCTGTTTGTACTGCTGGTCCCCGAAGCCGCCACCGATGCGCACCTGGAGTTGCTGCGCCAGATCGCCAGCATGCTTGATCGCAAGGAAGTGCGTGAAAAACTGCGCAGCGCCCCGAGCAACGAAGCCTTGTATCAGGTTGTCCTGGACGAGCAAAACGGTCACTAATCATGCGCCTGATCATCGTCAGCGGCCGCTCCGGCTCAGGTAAAAGCACTGCCCTCGATGTTCTCGAGGACAACGGCTACTACTGCATCGACAACCTGCCGGCCGGTCTGTTGCCGGAACTGGCCGAACGCGCACTGATTCACACCGAACTGGCACAACCTCTGGTGGCCGTGTCCATCGATGCACGCAACTTGCCGAGCCACCTGTCACGGTTTCCCGAATTGCTGGAAGAAGTCCGCAGCCGGCATATCCAGTGCGATGTGCTGTATCTGGACGCCGATGAAGAGACCCTGCTCAAACGATTTTCGGAAACCCGCCGCCGTCACCCGCTGAGCAGTGCCAATCGCTCGCTGGCGGAGGCGATAGAGGACGAAACCAATCTGCTGGGGCCGATCGCCGATCTGGCCGACCTCAAGGTCAACACCACCAATCTGAACCTGTATCAGCTGCGCGATACCATCAAGCTGCGCCTGCTGAATCAGCCGGAGCCCGGTACTGCGTTTCTGGTGGAGTCTTTCGGGTTCAAGCGTGGCATGCCGGTGGACGCCGATCTGGTGTTCGACGTGCGCTGCCTGCCTAACCCTTACTGGAAACCGGAGCTGCGGGCACAGTCCGGGCTCGATCAACCGGTGGCCGACTACCTGGCGGCGCAGCCGGATGTCGAAGAGATGTTCCAGGACATTTCCTCCTACCTGCTCAAGTGGCTGCCCCGCTTTGCCGCCAGCAACCGCGCCTATGTCACCATTGCCATTGGCTGCACCGGCGGGCATCACCGCTCTGTCTACCTGACCGAACGTCTGGGCCAGGTCCTGCAACAATCCCTGAAGAACGTCCAGGTTCGCCACCGCGACCTCAGCTAAAGGATTCACATCGCGATGCCTGCTCTGGAAATCGAAATCATCAACAAGCTGGGCCTGCATGCCCGCGCGTCTGCAAAATTCGTTGGCGTCGCCGGGCAGTACCCTTGTCAGATCAGGGCTGGCCGTACACCGGAAACGATGGTCGATGGCAAAAGCATCATGGCCATGATGATGCTCGCAGCCGGCAAGGGCACCAAAATCCACCTGAAAACCGAAGGTGAACAAGAGCAGGAAGCTATGGATGCACTGGTGGCGCTGATCAACAACTTCTTCGACGAAGGCGAATAAAGATCAATGGATTTCGGCTTTCGGTTGCGCCCACAGATGCGTAGGCGCTGACGAAGCTGCGATATTTTGATCCAAAAAAAAAGCGCCACCCAATCGGGTGGCGCATTTTTTTGTGCAGCAACCGCAGCTTAACTACCTGCCACCGTCATCCGCTCGATCAACACCGAACCTGTGCGAATGTTGCTGCGCAATTCCAGGTCATTACCGACCGCAATGATCTGCTTGAACATGTCGCGCATGTTGCCGGCAATAGTCACTTCCTGGACCGCGAACTGGATTTCGCCGTTCTCGACCCAGAAACCCGCTGCGCCACGGGAGTAATCGCCGGTGACCATGTTCAGGCCCTGCCCCATCAATTCAGTGACCAGCAGGCCACGACCCATGCGGCGCAACAGGGCCGCCTGATCTTCGTCGCCATGGGTGACGAACAGGTTGTGCACGCCGCCCGCATTCGCGGTGCTCGGCATGCCCAGCTTGCGGCCGGAATAGGTGCCAAGCACGTAGGACACCAGCTCGCCGTTTTCCACGAACGGCTTGGCGTAGGTCGCCAGGCCATCGCCGTCGAAGGCAGAGCTGCCCAAAGCGCGCATCAAGTGCGGACGTTCATCGATGGTCAGCCATTGCGGGAACAGTTTCTGCCCCAGCGTGCCTTCGAGGAACGAAGATTTGCGATACAGACTGCCGCCAGAAATCGCCGAGAGGAAACTGCCGAACAAACCGCCAGCCAGTTCCGCAGAAAACAGCACCGGCACTTCGCAGGTCGGTACCGGGCGTGCGCCCAAGCGGCTCGCCGCCCGTTGCGCGGCACGCTGGCCGATGCTCTCCGGGCTGGCCAACAAATTGCCCTGCCGGTTCACGTCGTACCAGTAATCACGCTGCATCTGGCCATCGGCTTCGGCGATCATCACGCAGCTGAGGCTGTGACGGGTCGAGGCGTAACCGCCGATAAAACCGTGGCTGTTGCCGTACACACGGCAACCCTGATGAGTGCTGAGGGTGGTGCCGTCAGCGTTCTTGATCCGACTGTCGGCGGCAAACGCCGCCGCTTCACAGGCCAGGGCCTGCTCGATGGCTCGCTCCGGTGTGATACTCCATTGGTGGAACAGGTCGAAATCCTGCAGTTCCTTGGCCATCAGCGCGGCATCCGCCAAGCCTGCGGCTTCGTCTTCGGACGTGTGCTTGGCAATCGCCAGCGCAGCAGCGACGGTTTCGCGAATCGCTTCCGAACCGCTGGCCGAGGTGCTGGCCGAGCCTTTGCGCTGCCCTACATACAAGGTGATGCCAAAGCCCTGGTCGCGGTTGAACTCAACGGTTTCGACTTCCCGCTGACGCACCGTGGTCGACAGGCCCTGCTCCAGCGACACCGCCACTTCACAGGCACTGGCGCCTTGGCGCTTGGCTTCAGCAATGATCTGCTCGACTTGCTCTTGCAGTGCCGGCAACGCTTGTGGGCCGACGCTTTCAACTGCACTCATGCTGTTCTCCACTCAAATTCTGCTTTCGGTAACGGTCATCGAGCGACCGGGCCGGACAAGCGGCCCCCGACTGGTTATCATGGCGGCGTTTCTTTGCGGACGGCCACCATGGTTGATTCTTACGACGACTCCCTCGATACGGGAGAAAAAAGCAAATCCCAGGTCAAACGCGAGCTGCATGCTCTGGTTGACCTCGGCGAGCGCCTTACAACACTCAAGCCTGACCTGCTGGCAAAACTGCCGTTGACCGACGCTTTGCGCCGGGCTCTGGCCGATGCGCCCAAGCACACCGCGAACATCGCGCGTAAACGGCACCTTCAGTTTATCGGCAAGCTGATGCGCGATCAGGACACTGGCGCCATTCTCACCCTGCTCGATCAACTCGATGCCTCCACCCGGCAGTACAACGAACGTTTCCACGGCCTGGAACGCTGGCGCGATCGCTTGATCGCAGGCGACGACGCCGTCCTGGAGAAGTTCGTCGTCGATTACCCGGAGGCCGATCGTCAACAATTGCGCTCCCTGATCCGTCAGGCCCAGCACGAACTGGCGACCAACAAGCCACCGGCTTCGAGCCGTAAAATCTTCAAGTACATCCGTGAGCTGGACGAGACTCAACGCGGTTTGCGTTAAGTCCCGAATCGGGTGAGTTGCCTCGCAACTCACCCGAAGCTTCACGTTTTCAAGAGCCCCTTACGATCCTGTGCCACCCACGGTGATCGCATCGATTTTCAGCGTTGGCTGGCCGACACCCACCGGCACCGACTGCCCATCCTTGCCACACGTTCCCACACCGCTGTCCAGCGCCAGATCATTACCAACCATCGACACCCGGCTCATGGCTTCCGGCCCGTTGCCGATCAACGTCGCGCCTTTGACCGGTGCAGTAATCTTGCCGTCTTCGATCAGGTACGCCTCGCTGGTGGAGAACACGAACTTGCCACTGGTGATGTCCACCTGACCGCCGCCGAGGTTGGCGCAGTAGATGCCTTTTTTCACCGAGGCGATGATTTCCGCCGGGTCGCTTTCGCCACCGAGCATGTAAGTGTTGGTCATGCGCGGCATCGGCAGGTGCGCGTAGGATTCGCGACGACCGTTGCCGGTGCGGGCCACGCCCATCAGGCGCGCGTTGAGCTTGTCCTGCATATAACCCTTGAGCACGCCGTTTTCGATCAGCGTGGTGCACTCGGTCGGCGTGCCTTCGTCGTCGACGCTCAGTGAACCTCGGCGGCCGGCGAGGGTGCCGTCATCGACGATGGTGCAAAGCTTCGATGCAACCATCTCGCCCATGCGCCCGCTGTAGGCCGAACTGCCCTTGCGGTTGAAATCCCCTTCCAGACCGTGCCCGACGGCTTCGTGCAACAACACGCCGGACCAACCCGAACCCAACACCACCGGCAACGTACCGGCCGGCGCCGGGATGGCTTCCAGATTCACCAGTGCCTGACGCAACGCTTCACGGGCATAACCCATGGCGCGGTCTTCACTGAGGAAATAGCGGTAGTCGGTACGACCGCCACCGCCATGGCCGCCGCGCTCACGACGACCGTTCTGCTCGACGATCACGCTGACGTTGAAACGCACCAGCGGCCGCACATCTGCCGCCAGGCCGCCATCGGTGGAGGCGATCAGAATCCGCTCCCAGACCCCGGCCATGCTCACGGTGACTTGCTGGATACGCGGGTCGAGGGCGCGGGTCGCCACGTCGATGCGCTTGAGCAGCTCGACTTTCTCGGCGCGGGTCATTACTTCCAGCGGGTTGTCCGGCCCGTACAACTGAGCGACATCCTGGGTGGTGAACGCCTGCACGGTGCCATTCTGCCCGGCCCGGGAGATCGAACGGGCCGCGCGGGCCGCCGCGCCCAGCGCTTCGAGGGTGATCGCATTGCTGTAGGCGAAACCGGTTTTTTCACCCGATTGCGCACGCACGCCGACACCCTGGTCGAGGTTGAAGCTGCCTTCCTTGACGATCCCGTCTTCCAGCGCCCAGGACTCGGAAATCTGCCCCTGGAAATACAGGTCGGCGGCATCGATGCCCGGGCCGGCCAGATCGCCGAGCACACCTTGCAGGCTCTCGATCGTTACGCCGCCGGGCGCCAGGAGGTGTTCACTGACAGAGGACAACAACTCGCTCATATGCTTTACGCCTTAAATTCGTCGTTCTGATGCAGGTCGCTGAGCGCCCTGCGAGAAAAAGCGCCGGTGAGTGGACACCGGCATCCGCGCCCTGATGGCCGCCTGTTCGCTGCTGTCGCGTTCGGCCAGCAGCACGGCCTCGCCCTGATCCTGTTGTGCCAGCACGCGCCCCCATGGATCGATTATCGCGGCATGACCAAAGGTTTCTCGCGGTCCCGGATGAGTGCCACCCTGGGCGGCCGCGAGCACGTAACATTGAGTCTCGATGGCCCGCGCGCGAATCAGCACGTCCCAATGGGCCGCGCCGGTCACCGCGGTAAAGGCCGACGGGGCGGTAATCAATTCCGCGCCGGCAGCACGCAATTCGCTGTACAGCTCCGGGAAGCGCAAGTCGTAACACACCGTCAGGCCGACTCGACCGACTGGCGTATCGGCAACCACCACGCCACTGCCATAAGCATAGTCATCGGATTCGCGATAACGCCCGCGATTGTCCGCCACGTCCACGTCGAACAGGTGCAGCTTGTCGTACCGCGCCACGGTCTCGCCCTGGTCATCCACCAGCAACGAGCACGCATGCGCTTTGGCCATCGGTTCATCCGCCGGCGGCAACGGCAACGTGCCGGCCACTATCCATAACTTGAGGTCGCGGGCGGTCTGTTTCAACCACGGCAGGATCGGGCCTTCGCCCAGCGCTTCGGCGCGGCCAATGTCGGCAATGTCGCGACGGCCCATGGCAGCGAAGTTTTCCGGCAGCACGGCAAGCCGCGCGCCACCGGACGCCGCCTGCTCAAGCAGACGACGGGCCTGGGACAGGTTGGCCAGCACGTCGCTCTGGCTGACCATTTGAATGACTGCTACAGACATGGCCATTTCCTTATCTGGAATCAACACATACCTGTAGGAGCCGCCTGCGGCAGCTCCTGCAGGGGACTTACGGCCATGCTACTCCATAGGCTTGGAAAGTGGCTTTTCAAAAAGGCTTGTCGAAGGTGATTTTCGGCTCTTTCCACGGACCTTTGACCGTGTATCTGACGCTGGCAAAGCGCGCCACGCGGTCACCGATCAGCTTATCGATCAGGAACAGCGCCCCACCGACGGCTGGCGCACCGACGATCAGCGCGGCAATCGGCAGATTGTTGGTCACCGGCAAGGTCACCAGCAACTTGGCATCGACCTGATCAGCCACCAGGTCCAGGGTGCCGTTGAGTTCCAGGTTGCTCGACGGGCCGGTCAGCCGGATCGGCTCACGGGTCACGTAGACCCCGTTGCTCGCGACCAACAGCCCTTTGACCCGGTCATAGCTCAATCCTTTGCCGAACAGGTCGGAAAAGTCCAGGCGCAAGCGGCGGCCAATGGAGTTGAAGTTGAGCAGGCCAAATACCCGTAGAGCCTGGGCGCTGCCCTCGACTTCAACAAACTGACCTTTATTGAGCGACGCATCGAGGCTGCCGGAGAAGCGCTTGGTGGCCAGCCACGCCGGTGAGCCAGGCCAGCGACCGTCGACATCCATGTGAAACTCTTCACTGGTGACGCTCGGCGCAAAGCCCCAGCCCTTGAGCACGTCGGCGAGGTTCTTGCCACTGACCCGGCCCTTGTACCAACTGCTGGAATTGCCGGGCGCGCCTTCCCAACCGCCGCTGCCCTGCAGGAAGATGCCCTTGAGGCCCATATCCAGGGAGTTGAGGGCGATGCCCTTGCCGGTCGGGCGAACTTTCAATAGCCAGGCGCCCACCAGGTCCTGGCCCTGGAACAGTTGATTGATGGTGATATCCAGCGCCGGGATTTTCGTCGGGTCCACGGTGGCCAGCGGATCCGGCGAATTCTCGTCGGCCAGCACCGTCGGGTCTGGGGCCGGCAAACGTACGTACTGCAGATTGACCGCAATCGGTGTGGCTTTGGCATCGGGAATACCGACGGTACCCTTGGCCTGCTGACTGTCGAGTTGCAGCGCCCAGGCGGCCGGCTTGCGCGTCAACTGCACCGACGCCTCATCAAGGGTGGTGCCGAAACCGCTGAGCTTGCCAACCTTGAAATCCGCGCCGCTGAGCAATTGCTTGGCGCTGCCGCCTGGATCCTGGCCAGCATACTTGCTGACAAGATCCTGCCAGGGAGACACATCCAGCTCGGACAGTACACCGCGTATGCGCAGGCCTTTGTTGCCGGGCAGCACAGCATCACCACCGCCGAGAAACAACTCACCGCGACCGTCGACGAAGTTGCCAGCCGGGGCCGCAAACGTGAAGTTCGCCAGCTCACCGTAGTTGACCCAGTAACGCCGCTCCGGTCCTTGCAGGGTCATGCGGAACACGGTGTCGCGGCCGACATCCGCCGCCACGCCGAACGGCGCCGGCAAATCCACCGCCACGCCTTTGAGATCGGAGCTGACTATCAATTGGCTGTCGGCGCCATCAAGGTTCAGTTGCAGCTGATAAGGGACCACACCAGACACCGGTAGCGGCTGAGTGACGTTTAGCCACTCGGTGAGTTTCTTGACCTCGACCTGACCCGCTGCGGTGACCCGAGTGTTGAGCTTGCCCGCACTGCCATCGGCAAAAATCTGCGCGGTCACGGGCTTGTCGAACGCTCGCGCGGTGATCTTCTGTCCGCTCAACCCCTTGGCGCTGTCGAAGCGGAAGTCGCCCTTGAGTTGTGTCAGTTCCAGGATGGGCTCGCGAAGTTTCAAGCGGGCCTTGTCGGTCTTGAAGTCGACGAGGATTTTCGGTTGCTCACCTTTGACCAGCGGTATATCCAGGTTGAGTTTGCCTTGCAGATCGCCCTCGCCCTCCCAGCCGGCGAACGTATCGGCGGTGCCGATCGGTGCTTCCTGCAGAATCTTCAGGCCATCGCCCAACCCGCCGGCGAACGCGCCATCGAGGAACAGGTGAGGATTCTGTCCGGCAGGCACATGGGGAATATTGACGTAGACGTCGTTGACCTGGGTGTCGAGCAATCGCCCCTTGTTCGCGAGAATCCGCACACCGCTGTCTTCAATGAATACATCGCCGCTGACCTTGCTGACATGCGGCCAACCCGGCTGAAACGCCAGCTCGGCATCGTGAACCTTGAAAAACAGGCTGATGCTGCGAGCCGTTTCCGGGGCGCCATGGTTCAGCGATCCCTGGTACTGGAAGAAACCTTCATCCACCGCACCTTTGAGAATCGCCGTACGCAGCCACTCGTCCAGCGCCGGGCTCAACACGGCCGGCAGGTACTTGGCGGTGTAGCGACCGTCGCCGTCGACCAGGCCGACCCGCAGGTCCATGTAGTCTTCCTGGGTGTGATCGAAATGCAGACGAATCAGGAAGTCGCCGGCAATCTTGCCCTCTTCGCCCAGCACCTTCAGGTACGGCGCGATCAGGGTGAAACCTTCTTTATCGAGCTTCCAGTTCAACCGCGCATTGGCCTGAATGTACTGCCATGGCTTGGCGAAAATCGGGTCCAGGTGCAGGGAGAAATCCTTGCTGTCCATGCGCAACTCACCCTGCCCGAGATCGCCGCTGATGCTGCCACTGACGTTTCGCGCCGCCGGTGCGCCGTGATAGGCGTCGAAGCCGACCCGCTCCAGATTGGCGGCAAAGCTGAACTTGCTGTCATCGGTAGCCGCGGGGCGCAAGTCGATCAGCACGTTGCGCAATACCCCGGTGACCTTGAGCCGCTCGACGGCCGTAGCGACACCTTCCGGAAGCGGCCCCAAAGCGTTCAGTAACGGGGTGAGCGGCGTGAGGTCGATGCGGTCGGCTTGCAGATGCAAAAGCTCTGGCGTCTCGTCGGTCGCCGCGGTTTGTTGAAATTGCAGTTTCGATTCCCAGCGAGTTTCACCCAGGCTCATCGCCAGGGAATCCAGGGTCACCAGCACACCCGTGGAGCTGCGCTGGAAATAGCCGTTAAGCGCCAGATTGTTGATCTGGATTGGCTTGCGCTCGGCGTAGGCGCCCTTGAGTTGCGGTGCGTTCAAACGGATCGCGGCGCTTTGCAGGGCGCCCTCGCTCCAGTTCACCCAGAGCTCGCCACCGGCCTTTATCTCGGAGAAATTCCATTGTTGGGTCAGGCGCTCGGGCAACCATTTCGACCAATCGCTTTGCGGCAGGCTCAAGTAAGCCTCAACCTCGCCGTCCTGCCACTGGCTGGCGCGGATACGGGTACGCAGGCTCATCGCAACCGGCTGGCCGTCGGGCAGGGTCAAACGGGCGTCGAGACGCTGACGCGACACACCGGTTCTCAGATTGAGGCCAACGTAGGTCAGGGTCAGCGGCGGCTGATCCAGTGGCTGCAAGGTCACCTGACTGTCGAGCACCGACAATTGCTGGACCATCTGCATACTATTGAACAACTGCTCCGGGTCCAGCGGCTGATCCTGCCGCACCGGCAATCCTTCCAGCGCCCAATGACCGTCCTCGCCTTCCTTGAGGCTGATCTTCAAGCCGTTGAGCTCCAGATGTGCAATGCGTATTTCGCGCGCCAGCAGGCTGGCCCACAGATCCGGCACCGCGCGCACCTGGTCCAGGCGCAAGGCATTGGAGCCTTCGCCAACCATCACGTCATGAGCCAGCAGAACCGGGGCGAAGCCGCTCCAGTTGCCCTCCAGTTCGCCGATGTGCAGCGGCATGCCCACGGCGGTGCTGGCTTTGGTTTCGACATCGGCACGGTATTCGGCTACCAGCGGTGTCAGCTCCCGGCCGAGGCTGACAAACAGCGCCATCAACACCAAAACCAACGCACACAGGCCCAGACCCCAGCGGGTCAGTGCGGCCAAAATGCGTGTCAGACGGTCCATGTCAGTTGGCTCCCATGGCAAAAATACTGCAAAAAGCTGAGGCCAGCCGTTCTAGTGGAATTGAAATACAACGCTTCAGAGCAGCACCACGTCGTATTGTTCCTGGGAATACATGGTTTCTACCTGAAACCGAATGGTGCGCCCGATAAACCCTTCGAGCTCAGCGACATTGCCCGACTCTTCATCGAGCAAGCGGTCGACCACTTTCTGGTTCGCCAGCACGCGATAGCCTTCGGCCTGATAGGCACGGGCCTCACGCAGGATTTCGCGGAAGATCTCGTAGCAGACGGTTTCCGGGGTCTTGAGCTTGCCGCGCCCCTGGCAGCTGCTGCACGGTTCGCACAGCACTTGCTCGAGACTTTCGCGGGTGCGCTTGCGGGTCATCTGCACCAGGCCCAGCTCGGTGATGCCGATGATGTTGGTCTTGGCGTGATCGCGCTCCAGTTGCTTCTCGAGGGTGCGCAACACCTGACGCTGATGCTCTTCATCTTCCATGTCGATGAAGTCGATGATGATGATCCCACCCAGGTTGCGCAGACGCAGTTGACGTGCAATGGCGGTGGCGGCTTCGAGGTTGGTCTTGAAGATGGTTTCTTCGAGATTACGATGACCGACGAAGGCTCCGGTGTTGACGTCGATGGTGCTCATGGCTTCCGCCGGGTCGACCACCAGATAGCCGCCGGACTTGAGCGGCACTTTGCGCTCCAGGGCTTTCTGGATTTCGTCTTCGACGCCATACAGGTCGAAAATCGGCCGCTCGCCCGGATAATGCTCCAGACGGTCAGCGATTTCCGGCATCAGTTCGGCGACGAACTGTGTGGTTTTCTGGAAGGTTTCCCGGGAGTCGATGCGGATCTTTTCGATCTTCGGGCTCACCAGGTCGCGCAAGGTGCGCAACGCCAGGCCGAGGTCTTCGTAGATCACACTCGGCGCGCTGATGGTTTTGATCTGGGCGTTGATCTGGTCCCAAAGCCTGCGCAGGTAGCGGATATCCATGAGGATTTCATCGGCTCCGGCCCCTTCGGCAGCGGTACGCAGAATGAAACCGCCGGCTTCCTTGATACCTTCTTTCTCCACGCAGTCGGTGACCACTTGCTTGAGGCGTTCGCGCTCGGCTTCGTCTTCGATCTTCAGGGAAATACCGACGTGGGCAGTGCGCGGCATGTACACCAGATAGCGCGACGGGATCGACAGTTGCGTGGTCAGGCGTGCGCCTTTGGAGCCGATCGGGTCCTTGGTGACTTGCACCACCAGGCTTTGGCCTTCGTGAACCAGCGAGCTGATGCTCTCCACCGCCGGGCCTTCGCGCAGGGAAATTTCCGAGGCGTGAATGAATGCGGCGCGGTCTAGCCCGATATCGACGAAGGCGGCCTGCATGCCCGGCAATACCCGAACGACCTTGCCTTTGTAGATGTTGCCGACGATCCCGCGTTTTTGCGTGCGTTCGACATGGACCTCTTGCAGAACACCGTTTTCGACCACCGCCACGCGTGATTCCATCGGCGTGATGTTGATCAGGATCTCTTCACTCATGGCAGGGTCTCGTTCAGGCATGTTCACGATAATGGCCGCATCTTGTCAGTACGACGCTCAGTGCGCGTTAAGGGTTTGCCAACAGGGTATGCCGAAATGGCCGAGCAGTTCTGCGGTTTCGCACAGCGGCAAACCGACCACCGCCGAGTAGCTGCCATTGAGCCCGGTAACGAACACCGCGCCCAGCCCTTGAATCCCGTAGCCGCCCGCCTTGTCCCGGGGTTCGCCGCTGGCCCAATAGGCCGCCGCTTCATCGCGGCCGATGGTGCGAAAACACACCAGACTGCGCACCACCAGAGACTCGCAACGTTCACCATCGTGCACCGCAATCGCCGTCAGCACTTCATGCTCACACCCGGACAACAGCATAAGCATGGCGCACGCTTCGGCTTCATCCACCGGCTTGCCGAGAATTTTCCCGTCCAGCACCACGGCAGTGTCGGCGCCCAGCACGCAGAAATCCGCGTCGGACACGATCGCCCCGCGCCCGACCTCGGCCTTGCCGCGCGCCAGACGCTCGACATAGGCCGATGGGGATTCTTCAGGGAAAGGGGTTTCGTCGATGTCCGCGCTGATGGTGGTGAACGGCACGCCGATCTGAGCGAGCAGTTCACGCCGACGCGGCGAGCCTGAGGCGAGGTACAGCTGTTTCATCAAGACATCTCCCTGTCTAGTGCCCTGTCTCACGAATACTGTTCCTTTTTGGCGAGACAGGGCACCGGGTGCGAGCACATGCCTGACCGAATTAATTGATTTTGTAGCGTCGACGCAAACCGCGCAAACCGAAGCTGATCCAAGGCCAGAGCAACGCACTGACCAGCGCTGGCAACACCAGCGCCAGGGTCGGCTGACGATTACCGGTCAGGGCGCTCAGCCACAACTGAACCAGTTGGGCGAGGCCGAAGATCACCAGGATCACCAGGCTCTGCTGCCACATCGGGAACATGCGCAGGCGCTGTTGCAGCGACAGCACCAGGAATGTAATGAGCGTGAGGATCAATGCGTTCTGGCCCAGCAACGTGCCATACAGCACGTCTTCGGCCAACCCCAGGCACCAGGCCGTCACCATGCCGACTTTCTGCGGCATGGCCAACGCCCAGAAGGCCAACAACAAGGCCAGCCACAAAGGACGCAGAATTTCCATGAATTGCGGCAGCGGTGAAACGCTGAGCAACATGCCGATGGCGAACGTCAGCCAGACCATCCAGCCGTTTCGGGAGGAAGTTGCACCGCCCATTATTCTGTTCCCCCAGTAGTGGCCGGCGCGGCGACAGGCGGTTTGGCAGCAGGCTTCACGGCCGCGGGTTTGGGTTTGGCGGCCGTCGCCGTCGCGGGTGGCTTGGCGGCAGCAGGATGGGACGCGGCAGGTTTGACTGGGGTCGCGGCGGCAGGTGCGGCAGGTGCGGCAGCCGGAGTTGCAGCGGCAGCCGGTACCACCGACGCGGCCGGTTTCGGCACGGTTGCAGGAATGATCGGCCCGCCACCTTGCCGGTCCAGAGCCTCTTGAGCCTGGGCGGCTTCGTTGGCGCGCTCCTCGGCTGTGCGACCATCACTGAACACCAACAGCAAATAACGACTGCGGTTCAGCGCGGCAGTCGGCACCGCACGCACAATGGCAAACGGTTGACCGGAATCGTGGATCACTTCCTTGACCGTCGCTACCGGGTAACCCGCCGGGAAACGCTGACCGAGGCCGGAGCTGACCAGCAGATCGCCTTCCTTAATATCGGCAGTATCGGCCACATGACGCAGCTCAAGGCGTTCCGGGTTGCCGGTGCCGCTGGCAATCGCCCGCAGACCGTTACGGTTCACCTGCACCGGAATGCTGTGGGTGGTGTCGGTCAGCAACAGTACCCGAGAGGTGTACGGCATCAACTCGACCACCTGCCCCATCAGGCCGCGGGCATCGAGCACCGGCTGGCCGAGGATCACACCGTCGCGCTCACCTTTATTGATGATGATGCGATGGGTAAAGGGGTTGGGGTCCATGCCGATCAACTCGGCCACTTCGACCTTCTCGTTGACCAGCGCGGAAGAGTTGAGCAACTCGCGCAGCCGAACGTTCTGCTCGGTGAGGGCGGCAAGCTTTTGCATGCGGCCCTGCAACAGCAGGTTTTCGGTTTTGAGTTTTTCGTTTTCGGCGACCAGCTCGGTCCGGCTGCCGAATTGGCTGGCCACACCTTGCCATAGCCGCTGTGGCAGGTCGGTGATCCAGTAAGACTGCATCAGCACCAGCGACATTTGGCTACGCACTGGCTTGAGCAGTGTGAAGCGGGCATCGACCACCATCAGCGCGACCGATAGCACGACCAGCACCAACAAGCGCACGCCCAGTGAGGGGCCTTTGGTGAAAAGCGGTTTAATAAGCCGCTCCTCCCAGGCAAATGTTCTCTTTATTCATACGGCATCAAACCGGCCTGGATGCAGACTGACAGAAGATAAACGCCAACAGGCAGCACTGCAAAGTGCTGCCTGCGGGCTCACCAGCATAGATGCATCGGGCGAGATCACTCGCTCGACAGCAGGTCCATGGTGTGTTTATCCATCATTTCCAATGCACGGCCACCGCCGCGAGCAACGCAGGTCAGCGGGTCTTCGGCGACGATCACCGGCAGACCGGTTTCCTGGGCCAGCAACTTGTCGAGGTCGCGCAGCAAAGCGCCACCACCGGTCAGTACCAGACCACGCTCGGCGATATCGGAAGCCAGTTCCGGAGGCGATTGCTCCAGCGCACTTTTCACTGCCTGAACGATAGTGGCCAGCGACTCTTGCAGAGCTTCCAGCACTTCGTTGGAGTTCAGGGTGAATGCGCGTGGAACGCCTTCGGCCAGGTTACGGCCACGAACGTCGACTTCACGAACTTCGCCGCCCGGGTAGGCCGTACCGATTTCCTGTTTGATGCGCTCGGCGGTGGATTCGCCGATCAGGCTGCCGTAGTTGCGACGCACGTAGGTGATGATCGCTTCGTCGAAGCGGTCGCCGCCAACCCGTACGGATTCGGCATAGACCACACCGTTGAGGGAGATCAGCGCGATTTCAGTGGTACCGCCACCGATATCGACAACCATCGAACCGCGAGCTTCTTCAACCGGCAGGCCGGCACCGATCGCAGCAGCCATTGGCTCTTCAATCAGGAACACTTCACGGGCGCCGGCACCGAGGGCCGACTCACGGATGGCACGACGCTCAACCTGGGTGGATTTGCATGGAACGCAGATCAGCACACGAGGGCTAGGCTGCAAAAAGCTGTTTTCGTGAACCTTGTTGATAAAGTACTGCAGCATTTTTTCGCAAACGCTGAAGTCGGCGATCACGCCGTCCTTCATCGGACGAATGGCTGCAATATTGCCCGGCGTACGACCGAGCATGCGCTTGGCCTCGGTGCCGACAGCAACGACACTTTTCTGGTTACCGTGTGTCCGAATAGCCACAACCGATGGCTCATTCAGGACGATACCGCGCTCGCGCACGTAAATAAGGGTGTTGGCAGTGCCCAGGTCAATGGAAAGATCGCTGGAAAACATGCCACGCAGTTTCTTGAACATGGGAAAGGGACCCTAGGCAACGCGTGGGTAAAAAAGTGCGGCAAACTCTAACAACGACAGGGATTTTGGGCAAGGCGCCAATATGTTAAATTGGCTGCTTTTCTGTGCACCAAGCACCACAATCGCGGCCTTGAGACCGTAGATATGCGGTAGTGTTCCGACAATCTAACACACGGACGCGGTCCGTTTTGTTTTCCACTGGAGATTCCCATGGCGCTTGAACGCTCCGACGTGGAAAAAATCGCTCATCTGGCCTGCCTTGGCCTCAATGATGCCGATCTTCCACACATCACTTCGGCCCTGAACAGCATTCTCGGGCTGGTCGACGAAATGCAAGCGGTCAATACCGACGGTATCGAGCCGCTGGCCCACCCACTGGAAGCCAGCCAGCGCCTGCGTGCAGACGTCGTGACCGAGACCAATCATCGCGAGGCCTATCAGTCCATCGCACCAGCGGTCGAAAACGGCCTGTACCTGGTTCCGAAAGTCATCGACTAAAGGGAAAGAGCCTGCAATGCATCAATTGACTCTGGCCGAGATCGCCCGCGGACTCGCCGATAAAAAGTTTTCCTCCGAAGAGCTGACCAAAGTCCTGCTGGCGCGCATCGCCCAGCTCGACCCGCAGCTCAACAGTTTCATCAGCCTCACCGAAGACCTGGCACTGCAGCAGGCGAAAGCCGCTGACGCACGTCGGGCCAACGGTGAGAGCGGCGCCCTGCTCGGTGCGCCGATCGCCCACAAAGATCTGTTCTGCACCCAGGGCATCCGCACCAGCTGCGGCTCGAAGATGCTCGACAACTTCAAGGCGCCGTACGACGCCACCGTGGTCGCCAAACTGGCCGCTGCCGGGGCCGTGACTCTGGGCAAGACCAACATGGACGAATTCGCCATGGGGTCGGCCAACGAGTCGAGCTACTACGGCGCGGTGAAAAACCCGTGGAACCTGGAATATGTTCCGGGCGGTTCGTCCGGCGGTTCCGCGGCGGCGGTGGCCGCTCGTCTGTTGCCGGCGGCAACGGGCACCGACACCGGCGGCTCCATTCGTCAGCCCGCTGCGCTGACCAACCTAACCGGCCTGAAACCGACGTACGGTCGTGTTTCGCGCTGGGGCATGATCGCCTACGCATCCAGCCTCGATCAGGGCGGCCCGCTGGCCCGTACCGCCGAAGACTGCGCGATCCTGCTGCAAGGCATGGCCGGCTTCGACCCGCAGGACTCCACCAGCATCGACGAGCCCGTGCCTGATTACAGCGCCGGCCTCAACGGTTCGCTGCAAGGCCTGCGCATCGGCGTGCCGAAGGAATACTTCAGCGCAGGCCTGGACCCGCGCATCGCCGACCTGATCATGGCCAGCGTTGAAGAGCTGAAAAAGCTCGGCGCCGTGATCAAGGAAATCAGCCTGCCGAACATGCAGCACGCGATTCCTGCGTACTACGTGATCGCCCCGGCGGAAGCGTCCTCCAACCTGTCGCGCTTCGATGGCGTACGTTTCGGCTATCGCTGCGAAGACCCGAAAAACCTGGAAGACCTGTACAAGCGCTCCCGTGGCGAAGGTTTCGGCCCGGAAGTGCAGCGCCGGATCATGGTCGGTGCCTATGCACTGTCGGCCGGTTACTACGACGCCTACTACCTCAAGGCGCAGAAGATCCGTCGCTTGATCAAGAACGACTTCATGGCCGCCTTCAATGAGGTCGACATCATCCTCGGCCCAACCACGCCGAACCCGGCCTGGAAGCTCGGCGCCAAGAACAACGACCCGGTCGCCGCGTATCTGGAAGACGTCTACACCATCACCGCCAACCTCGCCGGTCTGCCGGGCTTGTCCATGCCTGCAGGTTTTGTCGATGGCCTGCCGGTCGGCGTGCAACTGCTCGCCCCGTATTTCCAGGAAGGTCGCCTGTTGAACGTTGCCCATCAGTATCAGCAAAACACTGACTGGCACACCCGCACCCCAACCGGCTTCTGAGGAGAAACACATGCAATGGGAAGTCGTGATCGGGCTGGAGATTCATACCCAGCTCACCACCCGGTCGAAAATCTTTTCCGGTAGTTCCACCACCTTCGGTTCCGAGCCGAACACCCAGGCCAGCCTGGTTGACCTCGGCATGCCCGGCGTATTGCCGGTGCTGAACCAGGAAGCAGTGCGCATGGCGGTGATGTTCGGCCTGGCCATCGATGCCGAGATCGGTCAGCACAACGTGTTCGCCCGCAAAAACTACTTCTACCCGGACCTGCCCAAGGGCTACCAGATCAGCCAGATGGAATTGCCGATCGTCGGCAAGGGCCACCTGGACATCGCCCTCGAAGACGGCACGGTCAAACGCGTCGGCATCACTCGCGCGCACCTGGAAGAAGACGCCGGTAAAAGCCTGCACGAAGAATTCAGCGGCGCCACTGGCATCGACCTGAACCGTGCTGGCACGCCGCTGCTGGAAATCGTTTCCGAACCAGACATGCGCAGCGCCAAGGAAGCCGTAGCTTACGTCAAGGCGATCCACGCGCTGGTACGCTACCTGGGCATCTGCGACGGCAACATGGCCGAAGGCTCGCTGCGTTGCGACTGCAACGTGTCGATCCGTCCGAAAGGCCAGGCCGAGTTCGGTACTCGCTGCGAGATCAAGAACGTTAACTCGTTCCGTTTCATCGAGAAGGCAATCAACAGCGAAGTACAGCGCCAGATCGAGCTGATCGAAGACGGCGGCAAGGTGATCCAGCAGACTCGCCTGTACGATCCGAACAAGGACGAAACCCGTCCAATGCGCAGCAAAGAGGAAGCCAACGACTACCGTTACTTCCCCGACCCTGACCTGCTGCCGGTAGTCATCGAGGACTCGTTCCTCAACGAGGTGCGCGCCACCCTGCCGGAACTGCCGCCGCAGAAACGCGAGCGTTTCCAGCAGCAGTTCGGTTTGTCGGTGTATGACGCCAGCGTCCTGGCTACCAGCCGTGAACAAGCCGATTACTTCGAGAAAGTCGTGAGCATCAGTGGCGACGCCAAACTGGCGGCCAACTGGGTCATGGTTGAACTGGGCAGCCTGCTGAACAAGCAAGGCCTGGACATCGACCAGTCGCCGGTTTCGGCCGAGCAACTGGGCGGCATGCTGTTGCGCATCAAGGACAACACTATCTCCGGCAAGATCGCCAAAGTGGTGTTTGAAGCCATGGCCAACGGCGAAGGCAGCGCGGACGAAATCATCGACAAACGCGGCCTCAAGCAAGTGACCGACACCGGCGCGATCTCGGCGGTACTGGACGAAATGCTCGCGGCCAACGCTGAACAGGTCGAACAATACCGCGCGGCAGACGAAGCCAAACGCGGCAAGATGTTCGGCTTCTTCGTCGGCCAGGCCATGAAAGCCTCCAAAGGCAAGGCCAACCCGCAACAGGTCAACGAACTGCTTAAAAGCAAGCTCGAAGGCTGATGAGAATGGAGCCAACTTTCAATATTGGCTCCATTCCTTGTGGCGAGGGAGCTTGCCCCCGCTGGTCTGCGAAGCAGGCCCAAATCGGCAACCGCACTCTTTCAGCGAGAATGCATCAGCCGATTTTGCGACCGTTTCTTGGTCGAGCGGGAGCAAGCGCCCTCGCCACATTTATTTTGGGAGCCGTCCAAATGAAACGTCTGCTCAGCGCGTGCGCCTTACTCTCTCTGCTGGCCGGTTGTGCCAGTACCGACACCATCGATCCACACGGCTACGACAAGACCGGCACGGCTTCGTATTACGGTGCCAAGCACCATGGCAAAAACACCGCCAGCGGTGAGCGTTTCAACCAGCATGGCCTGACCGCTGCCCATCGCCAGTTGCCATTCGGCACCCGGGTGAAGATTACCAACCTGAATAACGACAGATCCTGCGTGGTACGCATCAACGACCGTGGACCGTATTCTCGCGGGCGCCTGATCGACGTGTCCCGTGAAGCGGCCGAACAGTTGGGCATGCTGCGCAGTGGCACCGCGAAGGTTCGGGTGCAAGCCCTCGACGACTGATAGATGGAGCGCTGACTATTTTCGGACTGGCCGATTTACCCCTGATCAGCGTGATTGAATTGCTCTGCGGTCTGTTTTTATTGATCGCCGGCGCCGAACTGATGGTGCGCGCCGCGGTACGCCTGGCCGCGCGCCTGCATGTGCGGCCGCTGATCATCGGCCTGACCATCGTGGCCCTCGGCAGCAGCGCACCGCAGATGGCAGTCAGCTTGCAAGCCACCCTGGCGCAAAACGCCGACATCGCCGTCGGTAGCGTGATCGGCAGCAGCATCTTCAACATCCTCGTCACCCTCGGGCTCTCGGCGCTGATTACTCCATTGCGGGTTTCGCGACAATTGGTGCGTCTGGATATTCCACTGATGATCGGCGCCAGCCTGCTGGTGTTCGTACTGGCGTGGAACAAAGAACTGAATCGGGTCGACGGCATGATGCTGCTGGCCGCGCTGGCGCTGTACCTGGGCTTGCTGCTGCGCCAGTCGCGGCACTCGACCCGTCCGCCATCAGGGGCTCATGAAGCGTCGCAGGCACCGTGGTTCAGCAGCCTGCTGATGATTGTCGCCGGGCTGGCGATGCTGGTGTTCGCCGGGCACTTGTTGCTCGGCGCCGCGGTGGCGGTCGCGACCGACCTGGGGTTGTCGGAGCGGATCATCGGCCTGACCATCGTCGCCGTCAGCACCTCCCTGCCGGAACTGGCCACTTCGTTGATCGCCGCGCTGCGCGGTCAGCGGGACATCGCGGTGGGCAACGTGATCGGCAGCAACCTGTTCAACCTCTTGGGCGTGCTCGGGCTAACCGCATTGATCGCGCCATCACCACTGTCGGTCTCGCCCAACGCGCTGGATTTCGATTTGCCGGTGATGCTTGGAGTCGCGGTGCTGTGCCTGCCGGTGTTCTATTCCGGCTACCGGGTGACCCGCGCCGAAGGCCTGCTGTTTTTGGGCTTGTACCTCGCCTATGGGCTGCACGTGGTGTCGTTCACCACGGGCATGCCACTGGCCGGCAAGCTTGAACACCTGATGCTGTTTTTCGTCCTGCCAGTGCTGGTGGCGTTTTTGCTGTTCACCTCGCTTCGCGCCTGGCGTCGCCAACACCACAAGAGGGAAATGCCATGAGCACTGATAAGAAGCCTGGGGTTGAAATCCGCCGCCAAGTGATGGGCGACGCGTTCGTCGACCGCGCCCTGGGCAACGCCACCGAATTCACCCAGCCGCTGCAGGACTTCGTCAATGAGCACGCCTGGGGCGGCGTGTGGAACCGTGAAGGTTTGCCGCTGAAAACCCGCAGCCTGATCACTCTCGCTGCGCTGACCGCGTTGAAGTGCCCGCAAGAACTGAAAGGCCATGTGCGCGGTGCGTTGAACAACGGTTGCACGGTGGAAGAGATTCGCGAAGCGCTGCTGCATTGCGCGGTGTATGCCGGTGTGCCGGCGGCGATCGATGCATTTCGGGCGGCGCAGGAAGTGATCGACACCTATCAGAAGCCGGAGTAGGCGACCTGAAGAACACCGCAAATCCCGAGGTTAGATCCACCCACCCCACTGCAACAGAAAGATCCCGATGTTGGTGGTGACCGCCGCCATCAGTGTAGTAATCACGATGATCGCCGCCGCCAGTTCATGATTGCCATTGGCCTGCCGGGCCATGACGAAACTGGCCGCGGCGGTCGGGCTGCCGAAGTACAGAAACAGAATCCCCAACTCCGCCCCACGAAAGCCCCAGAGCCAGGCGCCGAGTGTCGCCAGCACCGGCAGGCCGATCATCTTCACCAGACTTGAACTCAGCGCCATCGTGCCGCTTTTACGCATTGCCGCCAGCGACAACGTGCCACCGATGCAGATCAATGCCAATGGCAAGGTGGTTTGCGCCAAATATTGACCGGACCTCTCCAGCCATCCCGGCAAGCCGATCTGGAACCAGGCAAATGGTGCGGCCGCAATCACACTGATGACCAGCGGATTGGCCATCACACTTTTGCAGATACTCCACGGATCAGACTTGATCACCGGGCTATAGACCGCCAGCACAATGGTTGAGAGCGTGTTGTAAAACAGGATCACCAGCGCCGCGAGAATCGCCCCAAGGGAAATGCCATAGTCGCCGTACATGCTCGCCGCCAGGGCCAGGCCGATTACCCCGTTATTGCCGCGAAACGCGCCTTGGGTGTAAATGCCCCGATCTTCCCGCGGGCATTTCCAGATCGCCCAACCCCAGGCAATTGCAAAGCACATCAGGGTCGCGACCGAGAAGTAGATCAGCAGCGCCGGTTGCAACGCAGCGTGCAGGTCGGCATGCAAGATGCCCAGAAACAGCAACGCCGGCATGGTGACATTGAACACCAGGGCCGACGCAGTATGGATGAAGTTGTCGTTGATCCAGTCGATGCGCTTGAGCAGCACACCCAGAAACAGCATGGCAAACACCGGCGCAGTGATGTTCAGGGTTTCGAGGAAAATAGCCAGCATGCCGGGGGAACCTTGGGTGGGCGTCGTTAGGGGGCTAATGATAAGCCACCGGAGACGTCGGCGTCTGGTAGACCGTCTTCGCAGGCTTGCCCGCGAAGACGTCCTGATAAACGCCAAATTAACCTCAGGTTACTTACCGATAGAAATCTTCGGCGCCCAAGTCAGCCATTCATCTTCAAACTTGTCGAACAGCGGAAACGTTTGCTCGGGCCGCGCCGGGACACCCATGCGGTCGCCATCCGGTGTGGCAAAGGCGATACCGCCCTGGATCAGCGTCTCCAGCGATTCGGTGCGTATGGTTGCGCCTTTGAACAAGCCGTAGTCAAAACCAAAACCACTGGTGTTCCAGAACCGCGTGCCACTGCGCACCAATGGCGCGTACTTCGGCTCGATCAGGATGTGTACCAATACTCGATCCGCCGTCTGGCCCAGCTCATAGCCAGTCACCTTGCCCACCGTGATTTCGCGATAGGTGACGGGCACACCGGTCTTCAGCGAGCCTCGACGAGCAGCACTCAATACCAGGCTCAAACCGGCCTCTTCCTTGGCGGTTTCCGGAGGATTGGTCAGCGCTACGAAGTCCTTTTGCGGACCGAGATTCTTCGGCGCCGGTTGCACTTCGATGTACTGCCCGGTCACCAGAGTCTCAAGGTTGGACGTCTTGATCAGACCTAATTCAGGTTTGACCACCCAGAACTGACTGCCCACTCGAGCGATACGCTCCGGCACTTCCGTGATTCGCGCAGTCAGCAGCACCGATTGCAGGTCGTCGCTGAGGTCGACGTCTTCGACCTTGCCGACGTCGAGGCCTTTGAACCGGATCGGCGTGCCCGTGCGCAGACCATCGGCGCGATCGACCTTGATGGTCACCACGGCGCCTTTCTGGTTTGCCTCTTCATGACTGGCGAACAGACGGAAACGTGGAATGCGCTTCTGCAACGGCGCTTTGGCTTCCGGGGTTTCGAAAGCAATGCCGCCGGCCATCAGGCTTTGCAAAGACTCACTTTTGACCTGGATGCCGCCGGTCAGTCCACCCGTCAGCGTAATACCGCTGGCATTCCAGAAGCGCGTCGAGGCGTTGACCAGCCCCTCGTATTCCTTCTCGATGTGCACACCGATCATCAGCTGTTTTTTAGTGCGAGAGAACTGGTAGCTCTGCACCGAACCCACCTTGACCTGCTTGTAGAGAATCGGACTGCCGACTTCCAGTGAGCCGAGGTTTTCGGTGAACAGCACCAGATGCAGGCCCGGCGAACGCAGATCCAGCGGCGGAGCCTTGGCCCGTGCTTCGAACTCGCGCTGCGGTGCGCCACCCTTGTCGCCAGGGCGCACGGCGATGTAGTTACCTTTGACCAATGCTTCCAGACCGGTGATACCGGCAAGCGAAATTGATGGTTTGACCACCCAGAACTGTGTGCCGGTGACCAGGTAATCCTCAGCCAATGGGTCGAGCGTCAGCTCGGCGGTTGCGCTGGAGAGGTCCGGGTCAATCTTGAGCGCTTTCAGATTGCCGACCTGAATGCCTTTGTACATCACCGGTGTACGACCGGCCTGCAGGCCTTCGAAATCGCTGAGTTTGACCTTGACCCGAATACCGGCGGCGGCTGCATCGAAGTCTTCGTAGAGACGGAACGGCAGGCTTGGATCGGTGGGCGGGCTGTCCTTGCGGTTTTCCGGTGTAGCAAACGCAATACCACCAGCGACGATGCTGGCGAGGGACTCGCTACGCACTTTCACACCGGACAGGTTGGCATCGATGCTGATACCGCTGGCATTCCAGAAACGCGTGTGTTTGCGTACCAGGCTGGCGTAGGTCGGTTCGATGAAGACTTTGAGTTCAACGGTGTTCTGGTCCGCGGACAGCAAATAGCTTTTGATCTGACCGACCTGGATCTGCTTGTAGAACACCGGGCTGCCGCGATTCAGCGAACCGAGACGATCAGCCTTGATGGTCAGGTGCAGACCAGGCTTGGCGTCCGACAGCGGCGGCTCTTCGGCCAGGGCCTTGAACTTGCGGGTCGGTTCGCCCTCTCCCGGACTGACAGCCACATAGTTACCCGAGACCAGCGTCTCCAGGCCCGTGATACCGGCCAGGGTTACGCTCGGCTTGACCAGCCAGAAACGCGTGCTGGTTCTGAGGTATTGCTCCACGTCCTTATTCATCTCGATGGTGGCGATCACGCCTTTGGAGCTGCCTTCGTCATCGAGTGTGAGGGCTTTCACCTTACCGACCGACATACCTTTGTAAACGACTTCGGTCTTGTTGGCCTGAATACCTTCGCCGCTTTCGAAGCGCACATGGATCTCAATGCCTGTCTCGCTATAGGCACGCCAGGCGAGCCAACCGCCAATGAGCAAGGCGATCAGGGGCAATACCCAAATGGCAGACCAGTTAGAGGCCGGTCGGGTTTTCGCTGTAGGCAAATCAGTCATGGTCGTCGTCCGACTCCGTGTTATCCCAAATCAGTCGGGGATCGAAAGTTACCGCGGCAAGCATCGTCAGAATCACCACACTGGCGAAGGCGATGGCGCCAAGGTTGGCTTCGACGCTGGCTAGCCGTCCGAAATTCACAACCGCCACTAGGATAGCGATCACAAAAATATCGAGCATCGACCAGCGGCCGATGAACTCGATAAAGCGGTACATCCATATACGTTGGCGTGCGGAGAGTGGCTGGCGGCGCTGCACCGAAAACAGCAGCAACCCGATGCCCACCAGTTTGAACGTAGGAACCAGAATACTGGCGATAAAAACCACAGCAGCGATTGGAATCATGCCGTGCTGAACCAGCTGGATCACGCCGGACATGATGGTGCTCGGATCACCCTGCCCCAGGGAACTGACGGTCATGATCGGCAGCACATTGGCCGGGATGTAAATAATCGCAGCGGTGACCAGCAGCGCCCAGGTACGCATCAGGCTGTTCGGTCGGCGCGCATGAACCAACGCACCACAGCGGGTGCAGACCTGCTCGTCGGTGCCAGCTTCCTGCTTGTTCAACTCGTGGCATTCGGCACAAATCAGAATGCCCGCATCAATCGCCCGCATGGGCATCTTCTCCTGATAATGCCTGCCAGATCTGGTGCGGCGACATCACCACTTCCAGCCAGACCTGGACCAACAACAAACTGATGAAGCACGCCAAACCAAGACCTACGGTAATCGCCGCCATATCGGCCAATTTGACGATCGCGACCAGCACGCCCATGAGGTAAACCTCAAGCATCCCCCAATCCCGAAGATGGTGATAAATGCGGTAGAGCAGCAAACCGTAGCTGCGTCCGATATTGAATCGGATACTCAGCAGCACCACCAATTGGCAGAGCAGCTTGAGCAGCGGAATCCCCATGCTGCAGAGAAATACGACTGCTGCTACGCCCTGCATACCGGTATCGAACAAACCGAGAACACCGCTCCAGACAGTGTCATTCGATGACTGCCCGAGTAGATGGAGCTGCATGATGGGTAAAAAGTTCGCGGGGATATACAACAACAGTGCGGCAATGACCAAGGCGAGACTGCGCTGCACGACATTGTGCCGATGGGCATACAGCTCATAACCGCAGCGTGGACAAATGGCCTTCTCACCATGGGCGAGTTCAGGCTTGCGCATCAGCAAGTCGCACTCATGACACGCCACCAAACCGTCCAGTGGTAAATCTGACAGCCCAGGGGCGTCAACCGGATCTGGCATAAAGGCTCTGGCTCCAAAAATGTTGGACCTATTCTAGTGTCCTGACTCGAAAATAACTGTGCATTTTTGTGTTGCCAGAGAAGTAGACTTTTTCTGCGGGCAAAACAAAACCCCTACCTGCATACGCAGATAGGGGTTTCGGAATTTAATCTTGACGATGACCTACTCTCACATGGGGAAACCCCACACTACCATCGGCGATGCATCGTTTCACTTCTGAGTTCGGGATGGGATCAGGTGGTTCCAATGCTCTATGGTCGTCAAGAAATTCGGGTACCGAACCGTCTTTCGACGCTTCAGCAAATTGGGTATGCGATAGTTTGTACGGTTTTTGTGAATGCTTGCGAACTTTCGGTTCATTGCGTCTTCACACACCGCAATCTGGTGTCCTTTCGGATCAGCAAATTGCTTGGGTGTTATATGGTCAAGCCTCACGGGCAATTAGTATTGGTTAGCTCAACGCCTCACAGCGCTTACACACCCAACCTATCAACGTCGTAGTCTTCGACGGCCCTTCAGGGGACTCAAGGTCCCAGTGAGATCTCATCTTGAGGCTAGTTTCCCGCTTAGATGCTTTCAGCGGTTATCTATTCCGAACATAGCTACCCGGCAATGCCACTGGCGTGACAACCGGAACACCAGAGGTTCGTCCACTCCGGTCCTCTCGTACTAGGAGCAGCCCCTCTCAAATCTCAAACGTCCACGGCAGATAGGGACCGAACTGTCTCACGACGTTCTAAACCCAGCTCGCGTACCACTTTAAATGGCGAACAGCCATACCCTTGGGACCGGCTTCAGCCCCAGGATGTGATGAGCCGACATCGAGGTGCCAAACACCGCCGTCGATATGAACTCTTGGGCGGTATCAGCCTGTTATCCCCGGAGTACCTTTTATCCGTTGAGCGATGGCCCTTCCATACAGAACCACCGGATCACTAAGACCTACTTTCGTACCTGCTCGACGTGTCTGTCTCGCAGTCAAGCGCGCTTTTGCCTTTATACTCTACGACCGATTTCCGACCGGTCTGAGCGCACCTTCGTACTCCTCCGTTACTCTTTAGGAGGAGACCGCCCCAGTCAAACTACCCACCATACACTGTCCTCGATCCGGATAACGGACCTGAGTTAGAACCTCAAAGTTGCCAGGGTGGTATTTCAAGGATGGCTCCACGCGAACTGGCGTCCACGCTTCAAAGCCTCCCACCTATCCTACACAAGCAAATTCAAAGTCCAGTGCAAAGCTATAGTAAAGGTTCACGGGGTCTTTCCGTCTAGCCGCGGATACACTGCATCTTCACAGCGATTTCAATTTCACTGAGTCTCGGGTGGAGACAGCGCCGCCATCGTTACGCCATTCGTGCAGGTCGGAACTTACCCGACAAGGAATTTCGCTACCTTAGGACCGTTATAGTTACGGCCGCCGTTTACCGGGGCTTCGATCAAGAGCTTCGCGTTAGCTAACCCCATCAATTAACCTTCCGGCACCGGGCAGGCGTCACACCCTATACGTCCACTTTCGTGTTTGCAGAGTGCTGTGTTTTTAATAAACAGTCGCAGCGGCCTGGTATCTTCGACCGGCGTGGGCTTACGCAGCAAGTGCTTCACCCTCACCGGCGCACCTTCTCCCGAAGTTACGGTGCCATTTTGCCTAGTTCCTTCACCCGAGTTCTCTCAAGCGCCTTGGTATTCTCTACCCAACCACCTGTGTCGGTTTGGGGTACGGTTCCTGGTTACCTGAAGCTTAGAAGCTTTTCTTGGAAGCATGGCATCAACCACTTCGTGTTCTAAAAGAACACTCGTCATCAGCTCTCGGCCTTAGAATCCCGGATTTACCTAAGATTCCAGCCTACCACCTTAAACTTGGACAACCAACGCCAAGCTGGCCTAGCCTTCTCCGTCCCTCCATCGCAATAACCAGAAGTACAGGAATATTAACCTGTTTTCCATCGACTACGCTTTTCAGCCTCGCCTTAGGGACCGACTAACCCTGCGTCGATTAACGTTGCGCAGGAAACCTTGGTCTTTCGGCGTGGGTGTTTTTCACACCCATTGTCGTTACTCATGTCAGCATTCGCACTTCTGATACCTCCAGCAAGCTTCTCAACTCACCTTCACAGGCTTACAGAACGCTCCTCTACCGCATCACCTAAGTGATACCCGTAGCTTCGGTGTATGGTTTGAGCCCCGTTACATCTTCCGCGCAGGCCGACTCGACTAGTGAGCTATTACGCTTTCTTTAAAGGGTGGCTGCTTCTAAGCCAACCTCCTAGCTGTCTAAGCCTTCCCACATCGTTTCCCACTTAACCATAACTTTGGGACCTTAGCTGACGGTCTGGGTTGTTTCCCTTTTCACGACGGACGTTAGCACCCGCCGTGTGTCTCCCATGCTCGGCACTTGTAGGTATTCGGAGTTTGCATCGGTTTGGTAAGTCGGGATGACCCCCTAGCCGAAACAGTGCTCTACCCCCTACAGTGATACATGAGGCGCTACCTAAATAGCTTTCGAGGAGAACCAGCTATCTCCGAGCTTGATTAGCCTTTCACTCCGATCCACAGGTCATCCGCTAACTTTTCAACGGTAGTCGGTTCGGTCCTCCAGTCAGTGTTACCTAACCTTCAACCTGCCCATGGATAGATCGCCCGGTTTCGGGTCTATTCCCAGCGACTAGACGCCCTATTAAGACTCGCTTTCGCTACGCCTCCCCTATTCGGTTAAGCTCGCCACTGAAAATAAGTCGCTGACCCATTATACAAAAGGTACGCAGTCACCCAACAAAGTGGGCTCCCACTGCTTGTACGCATACGGTTTCAGGATCTATTTCACTCCCCTCTCCGGGGTTCTTTTCGCCTTTCCCTCACGGTACTAGTTCACTATCGGTCAGTCAGTAGTATTTAGCCTTGGAGGATGGTCCCCCCATATTCAGACAAAGTTTCTCGTGCTCCGTCCTACTCGATTTCATTGACAAGAGATTTTCGCGTACAGGGCTATCACCCACTATGGCCGCACTTTCCAGAGCGTTCCGCTAATCTCAAATCAACTTAAGGGCTAGTCCCCGTTCGCTCGCCACTACTAAGGGAATCTCGGTTGATTTCTTTTCCTCAGGGTACTTAGATGTTTCAGTTCCCCTGGTTCGCCTCTTGCACCTATGTATTCAGTACAAGATAACCATCTTATGATGGCTGGGTTCCCCCATTCAGACATCTCCGGATCAAAGTCTGTTTGCCGACTCCCCGAAGCTTTTCGCAGGCTACCACGTCTTTCATCGCCTCTGACTGCCAAGGCATCCACCGTATGCGCTTCTTCACTTGACCATATAACCCCAAGCAATCTGGTTATACTGTGAAGACGACATTCGCCGAAAATTCGCATGCTCAATTAAGAGCAACTCACAAATTTTACCTTAGCCTGATCCGTTACCAGTGAAAGTAACGTTCAGTCTATCTTTCTATCACATACCCAAATTTTTAAAGAACGATCTAGCCAAAGACTAGAAATCAACATTCACCATCATCACGATGGAATGCTCATTTCTAAGCTTTCAACAACAGAAGCAGTAGTGGTGGAGCCAAACGGGATCGAACCGTTGACCTCCTGCGTGCAAGGCAGGCGCTCTCCCAGCTGAGCTATGGCCCCGTATTTCTACAGGTATTCCCACACAAAATTGGTGGGTCTGGGCAGAT
>NZ_CP041753.1:5685000-6007500 GCF_005938665.2 Pseudomonas sp. ATCC 43928
CCCGACGATAATGTACGGCCGCTTGCGCAACTCGATACCCAGTTGTGACCAATCAAAGCCGAGGATGAACGCCGTATAGCCGCTCAAATGCAAAACCACATAGGCGAAACACCACAACCCCAACTGCCGTCGGACAGCTATCCACCCCGACCAACCGGTGAGCCTCTGCAATGGCGTCATGCTTAACGTAATGAGCAGCAGGACAAGCGTCCCCAACCCTAGACGATCAACCAGCACCTTTCCTGGATCAGGTCCCAGCACATCCGCCCAGGCTTGATACAACCAAAGCAGCGGCCAAATAGCTGCGGCGATAAAGACACCAATACGCCAGAACAGATATCGCATCAGTAATTCTTCCGCAGATCGAGCCCTGCATATAAAGAAGCGACTTCATCCGAGTAGCCGTTGAACATTTGCGTGTCCCGCACATTGGGCTTGAACAGACCACTCGGCAAACGTCTTTCCCGTGCCTGCGTCCAGCGCGGGTGGTCGACTGCAGGGTTCACGTTCGCATAAAAACCATACTCATTCGAGGCAATGCTCTGCCAGGTGGTTTTCGGCTGCTCACTGACCAGGCTGATTCGCACGATGGACTTGATGCTCTTGAAGCCGTATTTCCACGGCACCACCAGACGTAGCGGCGCACCGTTCTGATTGGGCAACTCACGTCCATACATGCCTACAGCGAGAATCGCCAACGGATTCATCGCCTCATCCAGACGCAGCCCTTCTACATATGGCCAGTCGATCAAGGCGAAGCCAGAACGCTGCCCGGGCATAGTCTTGGGATCTTGCAGGGTTTCAAAGCGAATGAATTTGGCCTTGGACGTCGGTTCTACTTCCTTCAGCAAAGCCGAAATTGGAAAACCAATCCACGGAATGACCATCGACCAGGCCTCCACACAGCGAAGACGATAAATACGCTCTTCCAGCTGATAAGGCTTCATGAAGTCTTCCAGCGCATACCGTCCCGGCTTACCCACCTCCCCGTCTACCACCACGCTCCACGGTTCGGTTTTTAGCGCACCGGCGTTGGCCGCAGGATCGCCTTTGTCGGTACCGAACTCATAGAAGTTGTTGTAGTGGGTCGCATCCTTGAAAGGCGTGATTGCTTCATCCTTGACGTTGACCGCCCCCCATTTAGTGGAAGGCAGTTTTTCGGCAAACCAGGACGGCGCCTTGCCAGGCTCGACATCGGCATAACGTGCAGCATCGTCGGCACTCGCCCACCGCGGCAGCGTACTCACAGCCAAACCGGCAACGGCCGCGCCTAATACATTGCGACGAGAAAGGTAGAGAGATTCAGGCGTGACGTCTGACTCATGACAGTCAGACGCTTTGGGGACTTTGATCAGCATGGCAACTCCGCAGCATTGGAGGACAGATGCACCCATAGACTGCGGAGTATGAGGGAAATTACATCACTCGGCTTTTTTGTGCCGACGAAGACGCAGCAGGTACTGCACCGGCCCGGAAGCCGCATAGGCAAGGAAAACCAGCAGCAGGATGCGCGGCGGATCACTGAATACAACGGCAAATACCAGCACCACTGCCAGGATCGCGACAAAGGGAACGCGCCCCTTCAAGTCCAGCTCCTTGAAGCTGTTGTACTTGATGTTACTGACCATCAGCATGCCTGCGGCGGCAACCATCAGTGCAACCAGGAACGACATTTTGGAACCCTGAATGCCGTAATCGCTGAACGCCCAGACAATTCCCGCGACCACACCGGCCGCGGCCGGGCTGGCCAGACCGATGAAGTAGCGCTTGTCGGCGGTGCCGACCTGCGTGTTGAAGCGTGCCAGGCGCAACGCCGCACCCGCCACATAGATGAAGGCGACCATCCAGCCGACTTTGCCCATATCGCCCAAGGCCCAGCCGAATGCCAGCAAAGCCGGCGCGACGCCAAAGGCAACCATATCCGACAGCGAGTCGTACTCCGCACCGAAGGCGCTTTGGGTGTTGGTCATGCGAGCGACGCGACCGTCGAGGCCGTCGAGCACCATGGCAACGAAAATCGCGATCGCGGCAAACGCAAAATACTTGCTCGCGCCGATTGCATCACCGGCACTCAAGGCGCTCTGGGCGCTCATCGAGTTGATGATGGAATAGAACCCTGCGAACAGGTTCGCAGTGGTGAACAGATTCGGCAGAAGATAGATACCACGATGCCGGACTTTACGGCCTTCAGCGTCATGCCCTTCTTCGATGTGCTCATCGATGGGCAGAAGGCTTTCGGCGTCAGAAGCCTGCTTTGGCTCTTCGGGACGTTCGCTCATGGACATTACCTTGCAACGGGGTGGAAAGTTTCGACAGGTGTCTGGGACGACGGTTCGACCGCAAACGATGCAGCTTTATACCAGAACCGGCGGATCCAAACGAAAAAACGCGGCCTAGGCCGCGTTTTCCGTACAAGCTCGTGACTTAGTTCTTGGCTTTGTCGACGATCTTGTTGGCACCGATCCACGGCATCATGGAGCGCAGTTGCTCACCGATGATTTCGATACCGTGAGCGGCGTTGTTACGACGCTTGGCGGTCATCGAAGGATAGCCGGTGGCGCCTTCGCTGATGAACATCTTGGCGTATTCGCCGTCCTGAATACGTTTCAGGGCGTTGCGCATGGCCTGACGGGATTCGGCGTTGATTACTTCCGGACCTGTCACGTACTCGCCGTACTCAGCGTTGTTGGAGATCGAGTAGTTCATGTTGGCGATACCGCCTTCGTACATGAGGTCAACGATCAGCTTCAGTTCGTGCAGGCATTCGAAGTAGGCCATTTCCGGCGCGTAGCCAGCTTCAACCAGGGTTTCGAAACCGGCTTTTACCAGCTCAACGGTACCGCCGCACAGAACGGCTTGTTCGCCGAACAGGTCGGTTTCGGTCTCGTCCTTGAAGGTGGTTTCGATGATGCCGGTACGACCGCCACCAACGCCGGCAGCGTAGGACAGTGCAACGTTTTTGGCGTTGCCCGAAGCATCCTGGTAGATAGCGATCAGGTCAGGGATACCGCCGCCTTTGACGAACTCGGAACGCACGGTGTGGCCCGGAGCTTTCGGCGCGATCATGATCACGTCGAGGTCAGCGCGCGGAACAACCTGGTTGTAGTGGATCGCGAAACCGTGGGAGAAGGCCAGGGTGGCGCCTTTCTTGATGTTCGGCTCGATTTCGTTCTTGTACAGCGAGGACTGGAACTCGTCCGGGGTCAGGATCATGACCAGGTCGGCAGCTGCTACGGCGGAAGCAACGTCAGTCACTTTCAGGCCGTGGGCTTCAGCTTTGGCAACGGTGGCCGAACCTTTACGCAGGCCAACGGTAACGTCAACGCCGGAGTCTTTCAGGTTGCACGCTTGAGCGTGGCCTTGGGAGCCGTAACCAATGATGGCAACTTTCTTGCCCTGGATGATCGACAGGTCGCAGTCTTTATCGTAGAAAACTTTCATGAATTTCCCCTTTATATCTGGCCCTCAGGCCATTCGCTAATTTGGTTTAGATGCTCAGTACTTTGTCGCCGCGGGCAATCCCGGTGACGCCACTGCGTACGGTTTCCAGAATCGAGGCAGTGCCGATCGATTGAATGAAGCTGTCGAGCTTGTCGCTGGTACCGGTCAATTGAACGGTATACACGCTGGCGCTGACATCAACGATCTGCCCACGATAAATATCGGTGGTGCGCTTGATCTCGGCGCGCTGGGCGCCGGTGGCCTTGACCTTGACCAGCATCAGTTCGCGCTCAATGTGAGCACTCTCCGACAAGTCGACCAGTTTGACCACTTCGATCAGCTTGTTCAGGTTCTTGGTGATCTGCTCGATGATTTCATCATGGCCGACAGTGGTTAGCGTCAGACGCGACAAAGTCGGGTCTTCGGTTGGCGCCACGGTCAGGCTTTCGATGTTGTAGTTGCGCTGCGAAAACAGGCCGACTACACGAGACAGAGCGCCCGGTTCGTTTTCCAGAAGCAGGGAAATAATGTGCCGCATGATTAAGTACGCTCCGTCTTGCTCAACCACATATCACGCATGGAGCCGTCTTTGATCTGCATCGGGTAGACGTGCTCGCTGGTGTCAACCGAGATATCGATAACCACCAGGCGATCTTTCATGGCGAACGCCTCCTCCATCTTCGACTTCAAATCTTTCGAGTCGGTGATGCGCACGCCAACGTGACCATAGGCCTCTGCCAGTTTGACGAAGTCAGGCAGCGATTCCATGTAGGAGTGCGAGTGACGGCTGCCATAACTCATGTCCTGCCACTGGCGAACCATACCCAGCACGCCATTGTTCAGGATGACGATTTTTACCGGCAAACCGTATTGCAGGCAGGTCGACAGTTCCTGAATGTTCATCTGGATGCTGCCCTCGCCTGTTACGCAGGCGACATCGTCATCCGGGAAGCTCAGCTTGATGCCCATGGCCGCCGGAAAACCGAAGCCCATGGTGCCCAGGCCACCGGAGTTGATCCAACGGTTCGGCTTGTTGAACTTGTAGTACTGCGCCGCGAACATCTGATGCTGACCCACGTCGGAGGTCACAAAGGCGTCGCCCTTGGTCACTTCGCACAGGGTTTCGATCACGGTCTGCGGCTTGATCACGCTGCCGTCGCCCTTGTCGTAAGGGAACAGACCGCGGTCACCGCGCCACTCATCAACTTGCTTCCACCAGCTGGCAACGGACTCCTTGTTCGGGGTCTCGCCGATTTCCTTGAGGATCGCGACCATTTCGGTCAGGACGCTCTCGACCGGGCCAACGATAGGCACGTCTGCCTTGATGGTCTTGGAAATCGAAGCCGGGTCGATGTCGATGTGAATGATCTTGGCATTCGGGCAGAACTTGGCCGGGCCGTTGATCACGCGGTCATCGAAACGCGCGCCGACTGCAAGGATCACATCGGCATGGTGCATCGCCAGGTTGGCGGTGTAGCTGCCGTGCATGCCGAGCATGCCGATGAACTGACGGTCGGTGCCAGGGTAGGCACCCAGGCCCATCAGGGTATTGGTCACTGGCAGGTTGAGCATCTTCGCCAGCTCGGTCAGCGGCGCAGAGCCACCACCGAGGATCACGCCGCCGCCCGAATACAACACAGGGCGCTTGGCCGCCAGAAGCATTTCGGCTGCCTTGCGGATTTGCCCGGAGTGACCGCGAACGGCCGGGCTGTAGGAACGCAGTTTGGCTTTTTTCGGGAAGATGTATTCGAACTTTTCGGCCGGGTTGGTCATGTCTTTCGGGATATCGACAACGACCGGACCAGGACGACCGGATTGCGCCAGGTAGAACGCCTTCTTCATGACTTCCGGGATTTCCGAGGCGTGCTTGATCATGAAGCTGTGCTTCACGATCGGCCGGGAGATACCGATCATGTCGGTTTCCTGGAACGCATCGGTGCCTACCATGGTGCTAGGCACCTGGCCGGAAATGACCACCATCGGAATGGAGTCCATGTAGGCCGTGGCAATACCGGTGATGGCGTTGGTTGCGCCCGGGCCGGACGTCACCAGTACCACGCCGGCTTTACCGGTGGCACGGGCATAGCCGTCAGCCATATGGGTCGCAGCCTGCTCGTGACGAACCAGGATGTGGGTCACTTCCGGTTCTTTGAACAGGGCATCATAGACATGAAGAAGAGCACCACCCGGGTACCCGTAGATATATTTGACGCCTTCGTCACGCAAAAAGCGGACGAGCATCTCACCGCCAGATAAAAGCTCCACGTTGTTCACCTCTAAAACGCCAGAATACCGCCCACATACAAGAGGACGGGTCTTAATAGGTTTACTTCTCGGCAGAGCATGAGCGACGGTGGTCGCCGACTACGTCAGCACTGACTGAGCAAGTATTGGGATCGTCCCAAGTGTTGCGGGCCTTTCCCACCCAGCGCGAGGTAACGCGTTGCGGGTGTAACAGGTCGGCGCGGATGTGCGCCTCATGATCTGCCGAGTGGGTCTGCTTCTGGCAGTCCCTCTACAGCGGACTTTGGATTCTTCTGTTTCGCCCATCGCAAGTCAAGCCGTCAATGTGCTTTATTGAACTAAGCGCATGAGAACGCAAGAAAAAACCTTTAAACCGCAACTGTGTTAGCTTCAATTGCGCACCCCCGATAAGGAAATGGCATGCGAACGCTCATCTTCACCGCCAGCTTGCTGATCAGCCTGAGCCCTTTGTGCATGGCGGGTCAGATCTATAAATGGGTCGATGCCCAGGGCGTCACCCATTTCGATGCACAGCCGCCCCAAGGCCGGGAGGCCACCGTCATGGTCACGCCCTCCCCGCCCGTCGGCAAGCCGGGCGCGCTACCGCGCGGCAACGTCATCGGCGATCAAAAGGCCATCGATCATAAAGTGAAAAAGCAGGTCGCCGAGCAGCAGGCCCAGCTAAGAGTGTTCTGTGAACAAGCTCGGACGAACCTGGCTCAACTGCAGAACAATCCGCGATTGCGGGAGGAAGTCGACGGCGAGACGCGCCGCCTGACCGACCAACAACGTCAGGAGCGCCTCACCGAAGCACAGAAACAGATTGCGAAAAACTGCCAGTAAGCACTGGCAGTTTCCGATTCAGCGGGAGACGGTGATCAACGCGTCGAACTCTTTGAGCAAGACCTGAAGCTGCCGATCCTTGCCCTGGACATTGCGGGAGGCGAAGACCATTTCGGCCATCTCCTGAATCCCTGATGCATTGGGCAATGGCAGATCCTGCTCCAGGATCGACTTCATCCTTGGCAAGAAGACCCATTGCAGCCATTGCTCGAAATCCAGCGTATCCACCGAAAACGGTTCAACGCTGGAGAGCGCCTCAGCAGACGGCGGTACTTCATCCCACCAGCCCTGAACGCGCAGCTCGCGCTCGATCAACAGCAACTGTTCGGCAATCTTCGGAAAGCGCATATCCATCACAGCGAAACCTTGGCCTTCTGACGAGCCAACGCAGCACCGGCCGGGTCACCCTGCTTCTCTCGGGCCTGGGCGATCAATTCCCACAGGCTGGCCTGAAGATCCGGACGCCCATTGGCGAACGTCAGGCCACGGCGGGCAAACTGCTCGGCCTGAGCCGCATCACCTTGAGCCATACGCACCTGGGCCAGGCGATAAAGTACTTGCGGCTCGCGCGGTGCAACGCGCTGGGCACGTTCGAGGCTGGAAGATGCACCATTAAGGTCGCCACTGGCCTGTTGCTGCTGGGCGGTGGTCAACAATGCCAGGACCGGACCGTCCAGTTGCTCATCGGCAGACAGACCGCCGGAGTTCGCCGAAGGAATCCCGCTGGGCGTCGACGGCATGCTGTAACTGCCCTGATTGATCGGTGCCGACTGAACCGGCGAGGTATCAATCGGCCCCGGAGTAATCGGGCCTGGGGTAATTGGCGAAGTGCTGATCGGTGCCGAGGAGACGGCGCCACCACCCGGGACCATCACCACGACCCCGGTGTCACCTTGCGGGATCGCCTGAGTCTGAGCTTGTACAGGACGTTTCACCGTCGATTGACGGAAACCGCCATTCGCCGAAATCCGCTCACTGTTGGAGACGGCAGTGCCGGCATCCTCAACCGGGATCGAACCACGCTGCACAGTGGAGCAGCCGCTGAGCAAAGCCACGGCAGTCACCGCTGGAATCAACCACTTGTTCACTTCAAATCCTCTTTGCTTAATTCATCCAGCCCTTGACCCAATCCATCACCGATTCTGCAGGGCTTTCACCACCGCAAGCAGCACCGGGAGGCGGTTCACTGCCGCGAATATACGGCATCTGCACCGCACCTGGGCAGTTGGCTTCGGAACCTTGACCGGTGCGCGAATCGACCCAGGCCTGAACAATGTTGTCCGGTTGCGGCATATCCAGCGGCAGCGGATCGGCCTTGCGCATGAAACTGGTCCAGACCTGCAACGCGCCGGTGGCACCGGTGAACGGTGTCTTGCCATTATCATCGCGCCCCAGCCAGACAACGGCCAGCAGATCCTGACTGAAACCGGCGAACCAGCTGTCCCGCGAATCGTTACTGGTACCGGTCTTACCGGCCAGGGTCAGGGTTTTCGGCAACACGTTATAAACCGAACTACCGGTACCTTCGCGCATGACGCGCTGCATGGCGTTCTGGATCAGGTAAATGGACGCCGGATCAAATTGCTGCTGAATCTGGAACGGATAACGCTTGAGCGGCTCGCCCTCGGCAGTCAGTACGCTGCGAATCCCGCGCATCGGCGTATTGAACCCGCCGTTGGCCAGCGTCTGGTACATGGTCGCCACTTCGATCGGGGTCATACCGCCGGCACCGAGCAACATCGACGGGAACGCCGGGAATTCGCGGCTTACGCCCAGGCGTGCCAGGGTCTTCAAGACATTCGGCACGCCCACCGCCAACCCGAGACGCGCGGTCGACAGGTTGTAGGAATGCGCCAACCCTTGGTACAGGAACACCGTGCCGTGGGAACGGCGATCATAGTTCTGTGGTTTCCAGATCTGACCGTCCGCGCCTTTGACCGAGAAGTAGTCGTCCGATAGCCAACTGGTGAGCGTGTACTGGCTCGGCTTTTCAAGAGCGGTCAGATAAACCGCCGGCTTGATCAAAGAGCCGATCGGTCGCACCGCGTCCAACGCACGGTTAAAACCGGCAAAACTCGCCTGACGGCTGCCGATCATGGCCTGGACCTCACCGGTTTCCGGGTTGGTCACGACCATCGCCGCTTCCACGTCATCGGAACCCTTGCGCCCGGCCAGGCGCTTGAACGTGTCGTTGACCGAGGCTTCGGCTTTCATCTGCAGGATCGGGTCGAAACTGGTGAAGATTCGCAGCCCTTCTTCGGTCAAGTCTTCGTCGCGGTAGTCTTCGCGCAACTGACGTTTAACCAGATCAAGGAAGCCCGGGAACGAGCTGTCGGCCAACTTGCCGCGAGTGGTCACACCCAGTGGCATTTTCTTCGCCGCCTCAACCTGTTCGGCGCTGGCAACGCCTTGCTCCTTCAGAACATCGAGCACCAGATTGCGCCGCTCCAGAGCCCGCTCAGGGTTGCGGCGCGGGTTGTAATAGGACGGCCCCTTGACCATGCCCACCAACAAAGCGACTTGATGCAGTTTCAGCTCGGACAATGGCTGCCCGAAGAAAAACTGGCTGGCCAGGCCGAAGCCGTGCACCGCGCGCTGACCATCCTGGCCGACGAATACTTCATTGAGGTAAGCCTCAAGAATTTCGCTCTTGTCGTAATGCAGCTCAAGCAACATCGCCATCATGGCTTCGGTGAGCTTACGGGTCAGGCTGCGTTCACTGGTGAGGTAGAAGTTCTTGACCAACTGTTGCGTCAGCGTACTACCGCCCTGGGTCATCTTGCCGCCCGAGGTGTTGACATAGATAGCTCGGGCAATCGACTTCGGCGACACGCCCCAGTGGCTGTAGAAATCCCGGTCTTCTACAGCAACCAGGGTTTCGAGCAGATACGGCGGAACCTGATCGATCTTGATCAGGATGCGGTCTTCAAGGTTTTTCGGGTAAATCCCGCCGATCAGCAGCGGCTCCAGTCGCACCACGGAAAGCTTCGAACCGTTGGTCGCCGAGAGCTCGGCCACGTAATCGCCGGAGAACCGCACGCGCACGGGCTGCGCCTGCTCCATGCCTTCATAGAACTGGAAGCCTCGGGTATTCAAGTCGACGGTATTGCCATTGACCGCTGCCGCGCCGGGGCCGTTGCTGACCGCTTCGCGTCGGTAGCCCAAGGCATCGAGTTCGGTGAGGAAGTCGTCCTTGCTGAGCTTTTGTCCGACGAACAGCTCGAGCGGGCGCGCGTACACCTTGGCCGGGATGGTCCAGCGCTTGCCGGAAAACTTCTCCTGAACCACGGCGTCGAGGTAAACCGCGAACCCGGCGAGCACCACAAGGCCGACCAGGCTGAGTTTAAGGGCCCAGCCCAGCCAGGGGCGCATGCCCTTGGAAGGTGGTTTTTTAGGGGTGCGGGGGGATCGAGATCGAGTCATGGCGGCGGATTATACGCACTTTATTCATACTCAACAGGAGCCCTCTGAGGTTTGCGTCGGACGGACTTGCAGCCATAATGACGGCCTTGAATTTCCCCCCAGACTCTGAAGGATCACCTGTGAGCCAGTCCCTGATCGCTGCCCTGCAAAACCCGGCCCTCTACCCGCATCCCGTAGAAGGGTTCCAGGTCATCGAGACCCATATTTCCTGGGTGATACTCACCGGTCCCTATGCTTATAAAGTGAAGAAGCCGGTGAATTTCGGCTTCCTCGATTTCACCAGTCTCGAAGCTCGCAAGCATTTCTGCGGCGAAGAGCTGCGCCTGAACCAGCGCCTGACCCATGACTTGTATCTTGAAGTGCTACCGATCACCGGCAGCGCCGAGGCGCCACAATTGGGCGGCGATGGTCCGGTTGTCGATTACGCCCTGAAAATGCGTCAGTTCCCACAAAGCCAACTGCTCAGCACCCTGCAAGCCAACGGCGAATTGACCACCGCGCACATCGACGCGATGGCCGCGCAGATCGCTCAATTCCACCTCAGTGCGCCGAAAGTGCCTGCCGAACACGAAGCCGGCACGCCGGACAGCGTCATGGCGCCGGTACGGCAGAACTTCGAACAGATCCTTCCGTTCCTCAGCGACAAGGCCGATCTGTTGCAACTCGAGGCACTGCAAGCCTGGGCCGAAAGCAGCTTCGAGCGCCTCAAGCCACTGTTCGCCCAGCGCAAGGCCGACGGCTTCATTCGTGAATGCCATGGTGACATTCACCTGGGCAACGCTACCGTGATCGACGGCAAAGTGGTGATCTTCGACTGCATCGAGTTCAACGAACCGTTCCGCTTCACCGACGTTTACGCCGACACCGGCTTCCTGGCAATGGACCTGGAAGACCGCGGCCTGAAGAGCCTGGCGCGCCGTTTCATCAGCCAATACCTGGAACTGACCGGCGACTACCAGGGTCTTGAGCTGCTGAACTTCTATAAAGCCTACCGCGCCCTGGTTCGCGCCAAGGTCAGCCTGTTCAGCATGCCGGCCGAGGCCGACCCGGTGCAGCGCGCTACCACTCTGCGTCAGTACCGCAACTACGCCAACCTGGCGGAAAGCTACAGCACCATTCCTTCGCGTTTCCTGGCGATCACCCACGGTGTTTCCGCCGTCGGCAAAAGCCATGTGGCCATGCGTCTGGTGGAAGCATTGGGTGCCATTCGCCTGCGTTCGGATGTCGAGCGCAAGCGCATGTTCGGCGAACAGACCGTACCGAACGACCCGCAGGCCGGCATCTATAGCGCCGACGCCAGCGTCGCCACCTATGCCCGCCTGCATGAGGTTGCCAATGTAATTCTGCGTGCCGGCTTCCCGGTGGTGATCGATGCCACTTATCTCAAGCGCGACCAACGCGACAGCGCGGCAAAAATCGCCGAGGCCACCGGCGCGCCGTTCCTGATCCTCGATTGCGACGCTCCACAAGCGGTGATCGAGAGCTGGTTGAAGCAACGCCAGGCGGACAACAACGATCCGTCCGACGCCAACCTGGCTGTTATCGCCGCCCAGCAAGCCAGCCGCGAGGCACTGACGCCAGCAGAAATCCTCTGCAGCAAGCGCGTCCAGACCAATGAAAGTGGCACCCTCGATACGGTCGTTGCGCAGATTCGCCAGCGCCTGCCTGGTCTGTAAGAAACTATTTCAACCGTGAAGCCCTCACCGGCTTCACGGCTGCCAAATAGTGGCACTATACTGGCGTCATAAAACCATCAGGTGATGTGACATGAGCCAGCCAAAACTTCTCGACACCCCGCTTTATGCCTTGCTGCACAAAGACGACATCACAAGCTTCAACAATGAACGCCCGAAAGATGGACCTATCGACATGGTTGGTGGTGACTTCCGCGGGCTCGATCTGCGTGAACTGAACGCCGACGGCATCGACTTCACCGATGCCTACTTTCGCTCTGCCGACTTGCGCGGCGTCGACTTTCGCAACTCATCCCTAGAAGGCGCGAGCCTGGCCCACGCGCAGATCTCCGGCGCCTACTTCCCGCCGGAGCTGAGTGCCGATGAGATCCTGATGTCGATGAATTTCGGTACACGCCTGCGTTATCGCACCCGCTAAAAGCGACGTCTCACCCAGTCCAGCGCCCCCGCCTTGCGCTGGACGTTGTACTTTTTTTGCTCGAAAACTCAATTTCCCACACGCCCTCGGACTACATGCTCCGCCTTTTCACGCCGCTTCTTGAGTTTTCCTCTTAGAAGCTTTTGCGTCGAAACCGACCAAACAATCACGCTTTTCCTACTGATGGCTACACTGCTGAGAGGCTCGCCCACGCACCATTCGGCTGTCGCAAGGAGGCTTGATGAATGATGAACTGCAACACCTGAAGAATCTTGGCAAGACGTCGGCGCAATGGCTGCATGCCGTGGGCATCCACAGTGCCTCGGACTTGCGTCGGCTGGGAGCTGTGGACGCTTATCGGGCCGTGCGCACTCGCGGTTTTCGGGCGTCCAAGGTGTTGTTGTATGCGATTGAAGGCGCGTTGATGGATGTCCACTGGAACGACATTCCCGCCGAGCGCAAGGAAGCCTTGAACAAACAGCTGGATGCTATTTCGTCTCGCCACAAGAATTGAACGGATAATTTCACTCGAACGCACAGCCTGAAACCCAATGATTACGAGGCTTTCCAGCGAAGGAATGACGTGTTTCACGAATACGAGAAATCAGCGGTTGACTTGATAATGAGAATCGCTATGATTATCACAACTGGTCGCGAGACTGGTCGATATTCTGAAAAGCCCTTGGTTCGGACTCTCAGATTATCTCCTCATCAGGCTAATCACGGTTATTTGACCCGGCTCTTGCCGGGTCTTTTTTTGCCTGTGGAAAACTCGCGTGATCTTATTGGCCTGACGGCTTGCCGAACTGCTTGCGCATTTGCGCGCAGTAATCCTGCGGCGGCGTGGTGGGCGTATACCAGACGTAATCGGCCATGGCCGACGTGACCTCAGCGCCCTGCTCCGCCAGCATCAATACCGTTGGTGCCTTGGGCTCCCCCAGGTCCAGCACATGGATCGGCACCCCGACATCCTTGCGGGCGTGTAACGCGCCGGTAAACAACAGTGAAGGCATCGGTGCCGCCCGTAATCGCTCGGCTATCCGCCGGTCACGCTGCTGCTGCACGGCCAGCATCGCGGGCATCTGTGATTCAGGCAGCAAGCCGCAGTGGGAATCGCTGATCTGTGCCAGCAACTCGTTCCTGACCGTCGGAGCGTTGGAACGCGCACCGCTCAATGTTGGCGGTTTGGCATAGACAGTACGGACTTCAGGCGTGTCCAGATTGGCCGCCAGTAACGGGTACGGCTGAGTCAGGGCAAAACGAACGATCGGCCCGTAAAGATTCCAGTCCCATCCCGGCTGCCAGGCCAATGCCCCGGACAAATCGGTCGGCAGCGGTGAGGTATGCCGAACGTCATCGACGCGCTGTTGCTGAGCCGGCGTCAACATTTCCAGCAGCAGACTGCCTTGAGGCCGTCGCTCACCCAGTGCCTGCAATAACCACAATTGCAGTTGATGGTGATCACGATTGTCATGCTGCTCGCCGACGATCAACCGCGAAGGTTCCGCCAACCGTGCAAGCAGTTCTTGCGCGGTCAGGGTCTGACCGCTGCGCAAATCCCGGATTTCGCCGCTGACCGGCGGCACCGCTACATGCTGGCAAGCACTCAGTAACAGCGCGGCCAGAAAAACCATCACGCGTGTTTTCATCCCTAAAACACCTCAGCGGGCGATGATCAGCGGATGCCCACGCTCCGGGTGCGGTTGCACCAATACTTCCAGCCCGAACACTGCCTTGAGCGGTTCCGGGCGCAATACCTGTTCCGGCGTGTCCAGCATCACAGGACACCCACCTTCAAGCAGTAACAGGCGATCACAATAACGCGCCGCCAGATTCAAATCATGCAGGATCACCAGCACCGCCGCACCGCGATCGGCGAATTCACGCACCGCTTGCAGAGTAGTGTGCTGATGCAGCGGGTCGAGCATCGACGTCGGCTCATCGAGCAACAACGTCTGCCCCGCCTCGCCCGGCCAAAGCTGCGCCAACACCCGCGCCAAATGCACCCGCTGACGTTCGCCACCGGACAACGCCAGGTAACTGCGACCACTCAAGTGCCCCGCATCGGCCGCCTGCAACGCGGCGGCGACAATCTCCTCATCCCGGACCCGACCGCTTTGATAAGGCAGACGGCCCATGCCGACCACTTCTTCGACGCGAAAGGCAAAGTCCAGGGTCGACACTTGCGGCAATACTGCCAAACGCCGGGCTCGCTGCGCTCCGTTCCAATGACTCAACTCACGCTCATCGAGCCAGACGCTGCCATGGTCCGCCGGCAACTCTCCGCACAGGGCGCCGAGCAACGTGCTTTTGCCGGCGCCATTAGGCCCCAACACGCCGAGCACTTCGCCCGGTTTAAGCTCGAGGGTGATGTCCGTCAGGACAACTTTTCGACCGCGGCGGATTTGCAGGTTCTGCGCTCGCAACATCAGGCACGCCCTCTGAGCAATAAATACAGAAAGAACGGCGCGCCGATGAGGGCCGTGACAATCCCGATCGGCAACTCAGCCGGCGCCAGCGCCAGCCGCGCCACCAGATCAGCAAACAACAGGAGACTGGCCCCCGCCAACACCGACGCCGGCAACAGCACCCGATGATCGGGGCCGACCAGCAGTCGCACCAGATGCGGCACCACCAGGCCGACAAACCCGATCATCCCCGCCGCAGCTACTGCCGCGCCGACACCCAACGCCGTGCAGAACACCAATTCGCGCTTGAGTCCTTCGACGTCGATACCCAGGTGGCCGGCCTCCGACTCCCCCAGCAATAATGCGTTCAAGGCCTTGGCCCGACGCGGCAACCACAGTGCCACACCGGTACTCACCAGCAATAACGGCCAGAGTCGCGCATAACTGGCGCCGTTAAGGCTGCCCAGGTTCCAGAACGTCAGGGTGCGCAGGGTCGCGTCATCCGCCAGATAAGTGAAGAGCCCGACCGCCGAACCAGCCAGGGCAGTCAATGCAATACCGGCCAGCAGCATGGTCGCGACGTTGGTCTGGCCATTGCGTCGCCCCAGTCGATAGACCAGCGCCGTCACCCCCAACCCGCCGAGAAACGCGCACACCGACAACAGATATGGCCCGATGGATTCAGGCAGTCCACCGAATACCGAGCCGCCGACAATCGCGATAGCCGCGCCCAATGCCGCGCCGCTCGACACCCCTATCAGGCCCGGATCGGCCAGAGGATTGCGAAACAACCCCTGCATTGCCACACCAGACAGCGCCAGAACCCCGCCCACCGCCAAACCGAGCAAGGTTCGCGGCAGGCGGATTTGCCCGAGGATCAGTTCGGCCTGCTCCAACCCGTCGGCGGCAATCGGCAGGCCGACCAAGCGCAGCGCCGCGCGCAAGGTGTCGAACAACGGCAAACTCACCGGCCCCAACGCCAGCGACAGCCAGATCGCCAGCAAACACAACAGGCTTAAGCCAATGAACAACGCACGAGGTTTAATCAGAAGGGTCATTGGCCAGTCGTACCGGGATCGAACAGGTGCATAAACAGCCTCCTTCAAAGGTTTCCCGGGCATAGTCATGACAGGCCAAGTATTCTCGGCATCCGGTAATCGCCCTGCGGGCGAGCCGTCATTTGATAATTGCTTGCATTTGAACGTCAAGCTCGGACGTACCAGGTCACGAGCCACAGGACTTGAGGATAGACATGAAGCTTCTTTGCACAGGCGCCGAATTGGCTGACGCCAGCAGTCGCGGTTTCGACGTCGACGGCCAGAAGCTCCTGGCCGTACGCCGGGGCGGTCGGGTGTATGTGTATGAAAATCGCTGCCCGCACCGGGGCGTCGGGCTGGAATGGCAGCCCGACCAGTTTCTCGACCCCAGCAACAGCCTGATCCAGTGCGCGACCCACGGCGCACTGTTTCTGATCGAGGACGGTGAATGCGTCGCCGGCCCCTGCGCCGGACAATCCCTGACCAGCATCCCCTGCCACGAAGATGAGCAAGGAATCTGGGTCACGCTCTAACCGTTCAACAGCATATCCAGTCGCCGGTCCACCACCATCTCTTCGTGAGTCAAGCGCACGCCATACGCCAGCACTTCGACTCCACACGCCACCGCCTCACGCAACGCAGCTGCGTAGGCCGAATCGATTTCTTCGGCAGGACGTACCGCGTCGATCCCTGTCAGGTTCACGCAATACAACTGCACTGCCCGAATCCCGTCCCTGGCCAAATGCGCCAGTTCGCGCAAATGCTTGGCCCCACGCTGGGTCACCGCGTCAGGAAATGCCGCCACCGCCGAGCCATCAAAGCCCAGGGTGACGCTTTTGACTTCCACATAAGCCGGCCCGCCCGGGTAATCGAGACGAAAATCGATACGGCTGCTTTCCTGACCATAGGCCACTTCGCGCTTCAGTTCGGTAAAGCCGTTCAACTCGGTGATGACGCCAGCCTGCAACGCTTCCTCGATCAAGCCGTTGGCGCGCCCGGTGTTCACACAGAACAGCCGCCCCTGTGGGGTTTCGCCAACTTCCCAAGTGCCGGGCAACTTGCGCTTGGGGTCGGTGGAGCGGCTGAACCAGACTTGCCCGCCCTCGACCTGGCAATTAAGCATCGAGCCAGTGTTCGGGCAGTGAATGGTCAGCAACTCGCCGCCAACGGTTTCGATATCGGCAAGAAAACGCTTGTAACGACGAATCAAGCGCCCCTCTTCAAGGGGAGGATGAAAACGCATCAGCCTTGCCAGCTCTTCAAACCGCGGGCGATCCGCTCGACTGCTTCTTGCAAGCGCGGAAGGCTTTGGGTGTAGGCAAACCGCACATGATGCCCGGCCTGATGACGCCCGAAGTCCAGGCCCGGAGTAATTGCAACATGCTCGGTTTCGAGGAAGTGCCGGCAGAACGCGAAGGCATCGCCGCCGAACTTGCTGATATCGGCGTACAAATAGAACGCGCCTTCCGGCTCTACGGCGATACCGAAACCCAATTCCCGCAGGGCTGGCAGGAGGAAGTCGCGACGTCGACCGAACTCGGCGCGGCGCTCCTCGAAAATGCTGATGGTGGCGGGCTCGAAGCAGGCCAATGCCGCGTGCTGGGCCATGCTCGGTGCGCTGATGTAGAGGTTCTGGGCGAGCTTCTCCAGTTCACCGACCGCTGCTTCAGGCGCGACCAGCCAACCAAGGCGCCAGCCGGTCATGCCGAAATACTTGGAAAAGCTATTGAGGACGAACGCGCTGTCATCGACTTCCAGCACGCTGGCCGCGTCCGTGCCGTAAGTCAGGCCGTGGTAAATCTCGTCGACCACCAAATGACCGTGGCGGGCCTTGATCGCCGCGGACAGCCCGGCCAGCTCATCACGGGTCAGGATGGTCCCGGTGGGGTTGGCCGGCGATGCTACCAGGGCGCCGACGCTGTCGTGATCCCAGTGACGCGCGACCAGGTCCGGGGTCAGTTGATAACGCACGTCCGGGCCGACCGGCACCAGTTGCGCCGCACCTTCCACCAGGCGCAGGAAGTGCCGGTTGCACGGATAACCCGGGTCGGCCAGCAGCCAGTGCTTGCCTGGGTCCACCAGCAAGGCACTGGCCAACAGCAATGCGCCTGAACCGCCAGGCGTGATCAGGATGCGTTGCGGATCGATGTTCAGCCCATAACGCTGCTGATAAAAACCCGAAATGGCCTCACGCAGCTCAGGAATGCCGCGAGCGGCGGTGTAACGGGTCTTCCCCGCCGTCAGCGCGGCCTGGCCGGCCTGGATGATCGGTTCGGCGGTGGTGAAGTCCGGCTCGCCGATTTCCAGGTGAATCACGTCGTGGCCAGCCGCTTGCAGCTCGTTGGCCCGCGCCAGCAGGGCCATAACGTGGAACGGTTCGATAGCGCGACTGCGCGCACTGTAGGACAGAGCCATTAGCCTTCCTTACAACGGGGAAAAGAATTGATTCTACCCAAGCGCAGGAACGAGCGAGAGCCTAAAGCGGTCAGAGCCATATAATGCTGGTCTCAATCGATTCAAGCGTATGTCTCAGGTTTGGCTAAAATCAATAATTGATCAGGTCTCCCTAGCCACCAGACGAAGCTTTGCAATCTTTTGCAAGCACCACGGGCCGCGGGCTCGACATCCGGGAGTAGCGCGGTCCGATTTGATCTGGTAAGTTCGCCCGCTTGCAGCCGCAGGGCCGGCAGGTGTCGGTGATGGAGCAATCCTGCGCAATGGATTACAAGAGTAGAGGCGGTCCATTTCATGCCCACCCAAGCAAAGCAGCAAAATCAGTCGATCAGCGGCTTCGAACCCTACAAAGAAGTGAAGGGCGAAGAGTACATGGGTAAACCCATGCGTGCTCACTTCACCAAGATCCTGAACAAGTGGAAACAGGACTTGATGCAGGAAGTCGACCGTACCGTTGATCACATGAAAGACGAAGCGGCCAACTTCCCTGACCCGGCAGACCGTGCCAGCCAGGAAGAGGAATTCAGCCTCGAATTGCGCGCCCGCGACCGTGAGCGCAAGCTGATCAAGAAAATCGACAAGACCCTGCAACTGATCGAAGACGAAGAATACGGTTGGTGCGAGTCCTGCGGCGTCGAAATCGGCGTCAAGCGACTGGAAGCCCGTCCTACCGCCGACATGTGCGTTGACTGCAAGACCCTGGCGGAAATCAAGGAAAAGCAAGTCGGCAAGTAATCTCGACTTGAACGAAAGACGGAGCGTGCGAACGCTCCGTTTTTGTTTCTGATATTTGCTGATATTTGTTGCGACTTCGAAATCGCCTTCGTCGGATCGCCGCCCGGAACAATCTTCGCTCCTACAAAGGCTGGCGCAATCTTCTGTAGGAGCTGAGCTTGCTCGTGAAGGCGGCTTCAAGCCGTGCTCAATACGATTGGACAGCCTGACATCGCCCTTATGACCGCCATCGCCTCTTCCGCCTACATCGGGCGCTTCGCCCCCACGCCCAGCGGGCATCTGCACTTCGGTTCGCTGGTTGCAGCGCTGGCCTCGTACCTCGACGCCCGTTCGGTCGGCGGGCGCTGGCTGGTGCGAATGGAGGATCTCGATCCGCCACGCGAGGAGCCCGGTGCTCAGGCGGCGATTCTCAAGGCGCTGGAAAGCTATGGTTTCGAATGGGATGGCGAGATGGTCCGACAGAGTGACCGGCACGCGGCCTACGCCGAAGTCCTCAATCGCCTGTTCAGCCAGGGCCTGGCCTACGCATGCACCTGCTCGCGCAAGCAACTGGAGCCATATCACGGCATCTATCCCGGGTTCTGCCGCAACGCTGGGCACGGCACTGAAAATGCGGCAATCCGCGTGCGTGTACCGGAGCTGGAATACCACTTCATCGACCGGGTGCAGGGCGAATTCCGTCAACACCTGGGCCGCGAGGTGGGTGACTTCGTGATTCGTCGCCGTGACGGGCTCTACGCCTATCAATTGGCGGTGGTGCTAGACGATGCCTGGCAAGGCATCACTGATATCGTGCGCGGCGCCGACCTGCTGGACTCCACGCCACGCCAGCTCTATCTGCAAGAACTGCTCGGCCTGCCGCAACCGCGCTACTTGCACATCCCGCTGATTACCCAGCCGGACGGCCACAAACTCGGCAAATCCTATCGCTCGCCGCCGTTGACTGAAGATCAGGCCACGCCGCTGTTGCTGCGCGCATTACGGGCGCTGGGGCACACTCCCGTTATCGAACTCAATGACGCCACGCCACGGGAAGTGCTGAATTGGGGCATTGCCCACTGGGATGCGTCGCTGATCCCGCGCACACTGACGTTGCCTGAAGCGCAACTGCAGTGATGCCACTTGCAGTGGCGCACCCATCCGTTACCATCGCCGCACGTTTTCGGGCACGCGCATAAAAGAGAGAGGCCGGGATGTACATCTATCGCTTGGTCCTGCTCCTGGTAGTGGGGATTTATCTGTTCTCCCCGGCCATCATGGATTGGTGGATCGACGCCACTGGCGCCTGGTATCGCCCTTATTTGCTCTGGCTGATTCTGATCGTCGTGACCTTCATCCTGCAGAGCCAAAAAGATGCCGATGAGCTTTAGCCTGACCCAGATGATCCTGATCAGCGCCGCGTACCTGGCGGTGCTGTTCGGTGTGGCCTGGATCAGTGAACGGGGCATGATCCCCCGGGCGATCATTCGCCATCCGCTGACCTACACCCTGTCGCTGGGCGTTTATGCCAGTGCCTGGGCGTTTTACGGCACGGTGGGCCTGGCTTATCAGTACGGCTACGGTTTTCTGTCCAGCTACCTCGGGGTTTCCGGGGCGTTTCTGCTGGCGCCGGTGCTTTTGTACCCGATCCTGAAAATCACCCGCACTTACCAACTCTCATCGCTGGCCGACCTGTTCGCGTTCCGTTTCCGCAGCACCTGGGCCGGTGCGCTGACGACGATTTTCATGCTGGTCGGCGTGCTGCCGTTGCTGGCGTTGCAGATTCAGGCAGTGGCCGACTCCATCGGCATCCTCACCCGCGAGCCGGTGCAGCATCGCGTGGCCCTGAGTTTCTGCGCGCTGATTACGCTGTTCACGATTTTCTTCGGCTCGCGCCACATCGCCACCCGTGAGAAACATGAAGGCCTGGTGTTCGCAATCGCCTTCGAGTCGGTGATCAAGCTGATCGCGATTGGTGGCGTCGGCCTGTATGCGCTGTATGGCGTGTTCGACGGCCCGCAACAGCTGGAACTGTGGCTGCTGCAAAACCAGACCGCCCTCGCCGCCCTGCACACGCCACTGCAGGAAGGCCCATGGCGCACGCTGCTGCTGGTGTTCTTCGCCTCGGCGATCGTCATGCCGCACATGTACCACATGACCTTTACCGAAAACCTCAACCCGCGCTCGCTGGTCAGCGCGAGCTGGGGCTTGCCGCTGTTCCTGCTGCTGATGAGCCTGGCAGTGCCGTTGATTCTCTGGGCCGGGTTGAAACTCGGTGCCACCACCAATCCGGAATATTTCACCCTGGGCATCGGCATCGCCGCCAACAGCAAAGCCCTGGCGCTGCTGGCGTATGTCGGTGGATTGTCGGCAGCCAGCGGGCTGATCATCGTTACTACGCTGGCGCTGTCCGGGATGGCACTGAACCACTTGGTGCTGCCGCTCTATCAGCCACCGGCCGAGGGCAATATCTACCGCTGGCTGAAATGGACCCGCCGGGCACTGATCGTCGCGATCATCATGGCCGGCTACGGTTTCTACCTGATGCTGGGCGCGGAACAGGACCTGGCCAACCTCGGCATCGTCGCCTTCGTCGCCACGTTGCAGTTCCTGCCGGGCGTGTTGTCGGTGCTGTACTGGCCGACCGCCAACCGTCGCGGCTTCATCGCCGGCCTCCTGGCGGGGATTCTGGTGTGGCTGGTGACCATGCTGTTGCCGCTGGTCGGCAATCTGCAAGGCTTCTACATTCCGTTGCTGAACATGATTTACGTGCTGGACGACACCAGCTGGCACATGGCGGCGATTGCCTCGCTGGCCGCCAACGTGCTGATGTTCACCCTGATCTCACTGTTCACCAACGCCAGCCCCGAAGAGGCCAGCGCCGCCGAAGCCTGCGCGGTGGACAATGTTCGCCGCCCGCAACGCCGCGAACTGCATGCCGCCTCGCCTCAGGAATTCGCCACGCAACTGGCCAAACCGCTGGGTGCCAAGGCGGCGCAGAAAGAAGTCGAACAAGCGCTGCGTGACCTTTATCTGCCGTTCGACGAACGCCGGCCTTACGCCTTGCGTCGTTTGCGTGACCGTATCGAAGCCAACCTCTCCGGCCTGATGGGCCCGAGCGTGGCGCAGGACATGGTCGAAACCTTCCTGCCCTATAAGGCCGGCGGCGAAAACTACGTCACCGAAGACATCCACTTCATCGAAAGTCGCCTCGAGGATTACCACTCGCGCCTCACCGGCCTTGCCGCCGAACTCGATGCCCTGCGTCGCTACCACCGCCAAACCCTGCAGGAATTGCCGATGGGCGTGTGCTCGCTGGCCAAGGATCAGGAAATCCTCATGTGGAACAAAGCCATGGAGGAGCTGACCGGGATTGCCGCGCAGCGTGTGGTCGGTTCGCGCCTGAGCACCATTGCCGACCCGTGGAAAGAGCTGCTGCAAGGCTTCATCAATCTGCCGGACGAACACTTGCACAAGCAGCACCTGGCCCTCGATGGCCAGACCCGCTGGCTGAACCTGCACAAAGCGGCGATCGACGAACCGCTGGCACCGGGTAACAGCGGCCTGGTGCTGCTGGTGGAAGACCTGACCGAAACCCAGATGCTCGAAGACAAACTGGTGCACTCCGAGCGCCTGGCCAGCATTGGCCGACTGGCGGCCGGCGTGGCCCATGAAATCGGCAACCCGATCACCGGCATTGCCTGTCTCGCGCAGAACCTGCGCGAAGAACGTGAAGAAGACGCCGAACTCACGGAAATCAGCGGGCAGATCCTCGAGCAGACCAAACGCGTGTCACGCATCGTTCAGTCGCTGATGAGCTTCGCCCACGCGGGCGCTCATCAGCACAGCGACGAGCCCGTTTGTCTGGCGGAAGTGGCCCAGGATGCCATCGGCCTGCTGGCCTTGAACCGGCGCAATTTCGAAGTACAGTTCTACAACCTGTGCGACCCCGATCACTGGGTCGAAGGCGACCCGCAGCGGCTCGCCCAGGTATTGATCAATCTGCTCTCAAACGCCCGTGACGCCTCGCCTCCGGGCAGTGCAGTGCGCGTCAAGAGCGAAGCCGGCGAACACACGGTCGATCTGATCGTCGAAGACGAAGGCAGCGGTATTCCCTCGAGCATCATGGACCGACTGTTCGAACCCTTCTTCACCACCAAGGATCCTGGCGAAGGCACCGGTCTGGGCCTTGCACTGGTCTATTCCATCGTTGAAGAGCATTATGGACAAATCACCATCGACAGCCCGGCTGATGTTCAAAGCCAACGCGGCACCCGTATCCGGGTGACCTTACCGCGTCATGTCGAAGCGACGTCCGCTGTGAACTGAGACCGTCGAGAGTATCGAATCAATGCCGCACATTTTGATCGTCGAAGACGAAACAATTATCCGCTCCGCCTTGCGCCGTCTGCTGGAACGTAACCAGTACCAGGTCAGCGAAGCCGGATCCGTGCAGGAAGCACAAGAGCGTTTCAGCATTCCCACGTTTGACCTGATCGTCAGTGACCTGCGCCTGCCGGGCGCGCCGGGTACCGAGTTGATCAAACTCGGCCTGGGCACTCCGGTGCTGATCATGACCAGTTACGCCAGCCTGCGTTCGGCCGTCGACTCCATGAAAATGGGCGCGGTGGACTACATCGCCAAGCCTTTCGATCACGACGAGATGCTCCAGGCCGTCGCGCGAATCCTGCGTGACCGGCAATCGGCGCAAGCCAGCGGTGAGCCGGTTGTCGGCAAAGCGTCCAATGGCGCCGCAGCAAAAAGTGGTGTCGACAACAGCAACGGCGAAATCGGCATCATCGGCTCTTGCCCGCCGATGCAGGACCTGTACAGCAAAATCCGTAAAGTCGCGCCGACCGATTCCAATGTCCTGATCCAGGGCGAGTCCGGTACCGGTAAAGAACTGGTAGCACGTGCCCTGCACAACCTGTCCAAACGCGCCAAGGCGCCGATGATTTCGGTGAACTGCGCAGCCATCCCGGAAAGCCTGATCGAATCCGAACTGTTCGGCCACGAGAAAGGCGCGTTTACCGGCGCCAGCGCCGGGCGTGCCGGGTTGGTGGAAGCGGCTGACGGCGGCACCTTGTTCCTCGATGAAATCGGTGAACTGCCACTGGAAGCCCAGGCCCGCCTGTTACGCGTATTGCAGGAAGGTGAAATCCGCCGGGTTGGCTCGGTCCAGTCGCAGAAGGTCGATGTACGCCTGATCGCCGCGACCCACCGGGATCTCAAGAGCCTGGCGAAGATCGGCCAGTTCCGTGAAGACTTGTATTACCGCCTCCACGTGATCGCCCTGAAACTGCCGGCCCTGCGCGAGCGCGGTGCGGACGTCAATGAAATTGCCAATGCCTTCCTGGCGCGGCAGAGCGCGCGGGTCAACCGCACCGATCTGAAATTCGCCCTGGATGCCGAGCAAGCAATTCGGCATTACTCCTGGCCGGGTAACGTTCGCGAACTGGAAAACGCGGTCGAGCGCGCGGTGATTCTGTGCGAGAGCCCGGAGATTTCCGCCGAGCTGCTGGGCATCGACATCGAACTCAGCGATCTGGAAGACGACGATTTCATCGGCCTCGCGCCCCAGCAGGGCAACAGCGCCGGTAACACCAGCCACGAACCGACCGAAGATCTGTCCCTGGAAGACTACTTCCAGCACTTCGTGCTCGAGCATCAGGATCACATGACCGAAACCGAACTGGCCCGCAAGCTCGGTGTCAGTCGCAAATGCTTGTGGGAACGCCGTCAGCGCCTGGGCATCCCGCGGCGCAAGACCGGGGTGGCCAGCGAGAGCTGAACCGCGCCTGTCAGATGCGCGGGTAACACGTGACATTGTGGAAAAACTGTTACCTCAGCTTTTTCACGTAACAGAAGCCGGGGCTTACGGTAACGAAGCCCCGGTTTTTTTTGGCCTCGAAAAACACCATTAGCCCGCCTAACCCCTTGTTTTACTGGGCCTCACAAAAGTTGGCACGCACCCTGCTATATGTTCAGTACAAGAACAATAACAAGTAATGCACAAGACAATAAAAATAAGACGAATCGACTCACGCACAATAAAAACAAGACGGCGAGAGGCGTAGCTAACTGATTCTTTTGGAGAGGCGTTGCATTTGGGGCTTGCCCCGCAACCAGGCCGAGAATAATAAAAAACTGTCCCGAGACAGTGCCTGAACTGGTTGGATCACACGATCATAGCAACACAGCGACCAAAGCAATCCGTTTGCTCTTGGCTCCCGATTGGGAGGGTCATGAAGGAAAACTTCATGGCGAGGGCGCTCAACAAAAACAAGAAGCCCGAAACCAATAATAAAAATAGAGCACGCAACTACTTCTGGGGGAGCTTCGGCTCCCCTTGTGGTTTCTGGCGTTTGGCATTCTCTGCCTTGTAGCAGCTGCCGAGCAGTGCGAGGCTGCGTTCGACTGCGCAGCAGTCGCTAATACGGGCAACCGGTTCCTACTGACACACCGCAATTTCTGGTTTTACGACGGCTTCGCCGCCGAACGCAGGCTCGACAGCTGCTACAAAACCGCCCCTCAAGACATCTCCCTTCAAGCGCTTGCGCAGCTTCCTACACCATCCCCCGACTAAATGCTAGAATCCCGGCCCATCATGCGGTCATTCTTCGTTATGGCCGAACATTCCTTCAAACAGTGCATCCCATGCTGAAGAAGCTGTTCCAGTCATTCCGTTCTCCCCTGCGTCGTACGCAACACATCCGCAGCACGCCTGAAGTGCTCAATAGCGGCCAACATTCGCTGCAAAAGGCGCAATTCAGCCGTTACGCGGTCAACATCGTCGAACGCTTGCAGAACGCCGGTTACCAGGCTTACCTGGTCGGCGGCTGTGTGCGTGACATGCTGCTCGGCATCACGCCGAAAGATTTCGACGTCGCCACCAGTGCCACCCCTGAACAGGTACGGGCCGAATTCCGCAACGCGCGGATCATCGGTCGTCGCTTCAAACTGGTGCATATCCACTTTGGCCGCGAAATCATCGAAGTCGCGACCTTCCGCGCCAATCACCCGCAAAACGACGAGGACGAAGACAGCAACCAGTCTTCCCGCAACGAAAGCGGGCGCATCCTGCGCGATAACGTCTACGGCACCCTGGAAGAAGACGCGCAACGCCGCGACTTCACCATCAACGCCTTGTATTACGATCCGGTCAGTGAGCGCATTCTCGACTACGCCAATGGCGTACACGACATCCGCAATCACCTGATCCGCCTGATCGGTGATCCGAAGCAGCGCTACCAGGAGGACCCGGTGCGGATGCTGCGGGCCGTGCGTTTCGCCGCCAAGCTGAATTTCGGTATCGAGAAGCACAGCGCCCTGCCGATCCGCGATCTGGCACCGATGCTGCGCGAGATTCCATCGGCCCGTCTGTTCGAAGAAGTGCTCAAGCTGTTTCTCTCCGGCCACGCCGCGGACACCTTCGAGATGCTGGTCGACCTGCAGTTGTTCGATCCGCTGTTCCCGGCCAGTGCCGAGGCGCTGGAGTACAACCCGACGTACACCCACACGCTGATCAGTGAAGCACTGATCAACACGGACTTGCGGATCAAGCAGAACAAACCGGTCACCCCGGCGTTCCTGTTCGCCGCCCTGCTCTGGCCTGCCCTGCCGGCCCGCGTGCTGCGCTTGCAAGAACGTGGCATGCCGCCGATTCCGGCGATGCAGGAAGCGGCGCACGAGCTGATTGCCGAACAGTGCCAGCGTATTGCGATTCCGAAACGCTTCACCATGCCGATCCGCGAGATCTGGGACATGCAGGAGCGTCTGCCGCGCCGCAGCGGCAAGCGGGCCGACCTGTTGCTGGACAACCCGCGGTTCCGTGCCGGCTACGACTTCCTGCTGCTGCGCGAAAGCGCTGGCGAACAGACCGATGGCCTGGGCGAATGGTGGACCGACTATCAGGACGCCAACGACAGCGAACGTCGGGACATGATCCGCGAACTCAGCGGCAAGGACGACGGCAGCGGCGCTCCGCGCAAACGTCGCCGCAGTGGCGGCGCCAAACGCAAACGCGCTGCCGGCGCTTCGAGCACGACAGGCGAATAAGCCCATGGAACACATCTACATCGGCATGGGCAGCAATCTGGCTGACCCTGCCGAACAGTTGCGCAGCGCTGTCGAGTCCTTGGCACGCTTGCCGCAGACCGAACTGGTCGGTGTTTCCGGGTTTTATCAAAGCGACTCGCTGCTGCCCGGCCAACCGCGTTATACCAACGCGGTCGCCGCTCTCGACAGCCGCCTCGCGCCGCTGGAGCTGCTCGATGCCCTGCAAGCCATCGAGAACGGACAAGGCCGCCAGCGCCTTGAACGCTGGGGCCCGCGCACGCTGGATCTGGACATCGTGTTGTTCGGCGATCGACTGATCGACGAACCGCGCCTCAAAGTCCCTCACTATCACCTGCAGGAACGAGCCTTTGTGCTCTATCCGTTGGCCGAACTGGCACCGGCGGACTTGCGCCTGGCTGACGGCCGCACCCTCGCAGAATTACTCGCCGCCTGCCCGTTCGTCGGCCTGGAACGCCTCCCGGCAGCCTGAGTTGCCGCTTTTGACGATACAAGCCCATCGCAAATCTGCTGAATCGCATCAGTAACGTCGGTAACACCCCCCACGTAACAATGCGGTAACACATGCAATTGACTTCCCGGGTTCTCCTCACGACTATAGGCGTCCCGCTGCCGCCAACGCGGCGCTAAAGGGCGCAGTCCAGGCCTTACAAGCACCACGAAAGAGGGTGCGCCTGTATAAATGACGAATCACGCGCGTTACTCGCAGTAGTTTTCATAGCGCCTGTAATGAGGATTTTTTTCATGCCAGCCATCACCCTGACCACGCTCCAGAGCCTCAAGCAGACAGGTGAAAAGATCACCATGCTGACCTGCTATGACGCGACCTTCGCCCACGCCTGCAATGAGGCCGGGGTTGAAGTGCTGCTGGTGGGCGACTCCCTCGGCATGGTCTTGCAAGGTCACGACAGCACCCTGCCGGTGACCACTGCTGAAATGGCCTACCACGTGGCAGCCGTCAAACGCGGCAACACCGATGCCCTGATCCTCGCCGACCTGCCCTTCATGGCCTACGCCACCATTGAACAAACCATGACCAACAGCGCGCTGTTGATGCAGGCCGGTGCGCACATGGTCAAGGTTGAAGGGGCATTGTGGCTCGCGGACTCGATCCGTCTGCTGGCCGAACGCGGCATCCCGGTGTGCGCGCACATGGGGCTGACACCGCAATCGGTCAACATCCTCGGCGGCTATAAAGTCCAGGGCCGCAACGAGAACCAGGCGCGGCAGATGCGTGCCGACGCAATTTCCCTGGAACAGGCCGGCGCGGCCATGCTGCTGCTCGAATGCGTGCCGAGCGAATTGGCCGAAGAAATCAGCCAGGCGGTGAAGATCCCGGTGATTGGCATCGGCGCCGGCAGTGGCACCGACGGTCAGGTCCTTGTTCTGCACGACATGCTGGGCTTGTCCATGACCGGCCACGTGCCAAAGTTCGTGAAAAACTTCATGACCGACCAAACCAGCATTCAAGCAGCCTTGAGCGCTTACGTCACTGAAGTCAAAGCGGCGACTTTCCCTGGCATCGAACACGGATTCTCTGCATGAACACCGTAAAAACCGTACGCGAACTGCGGGCCGCGGTGGCCCGCGCCCGTAGCGAAGGCAAGCGCATCGGCTTTGTGCCGACCATGGGCAACCTGCACAGCGGGCATATCGCGCTGATTACCAAAGCCACCCAACGGGTGGATTTCGTGGTCGCGAGCATTTTCGTCAACCCGCTGCAATTCGGCGCCGGCGAAGACCTCGACAAATACCCGCGGACCCTGGCCGCCGATCAGGAGAAACTGCTCCAGGCCGGTTGCCATCTGCTGTTTGCCCCAACCGTCGAAGAAATGTACCCCGACGGCATGGCCGGCCAGACCCGCGTCAGCGTTCCGCAACTGTCTGAAGGCCTGTGCGGCGCCAGCCGTCCGGGGCATTTCGAAGGGGTGGCGACGGTAGTCAGCAAGCTGTTCAACATGGTCCAGCCGGACCTGGCGATCTTTGGCCAGAAAGACTTCCAGCAACTGGCGGTGATTCGCGCCCTGGTGCACGACCTGAACATGCCGATCCAGATCATCGGCGAACCGACCGTACGGGCCGCCGACGGTCTGGCGTTGTCGTCACGCAATGGTTTCCTCAGCGAAGAACAGCGGGCCATCGCACCAGAGGTCTATCGCACCCTGACCCGGATCAGCGACGCGATCAAACAGGGCGAGCGCGATTACCCGACGCTGATCAACGAGCAGATCAAGCAACTGGAAGCCGCTGGCCTGCGTCCGGATTACCTGGAAATTCGCCATGCCCTGACCTTGCGTCCGGCGACAGCGCAAGATCGGGATCTGGTGATTCTGGTGGCGGCGTTCCTCGGCACGACGCGGTTGATCGACAACCTGCATCTGAACCTCGACGCTGCGTCTTAACGGCAAAATCAAAAGATCGCAGCCTGCGGCAGCCCCTACACGGTCTCGCGGAGACCTTTAGGAGACGCCGCAGGCTCGGGCCGTGTTCGGACGATCTTTTGCGTTGTATTGCCGCCCACAAAGCCTTCGGGCAAACTGCCCCCCGTTCGATTCCGACCCGGGGAAACACTCATGCACGCCATCATGCTCAAGGCCAAGCTGCATCGCGCCGAAGTCACCCATGCTGTACTCGATTACGAAGGCTCTTGCGCCATCGACGGCGAATGGCTGGACCTGTCCGGCATCCGTGAGTACGAACAGATCCAGATCTACAACATCGACAACGGCGAACGCTTCACCACCTACGCGATTCGTGGCGAAGAAGGTTCGCGCATGATCTCGGTCAACGGTGCCGCGGCCCACAAGGCCAAGGTCGGCGACCGCGTGATCATCTGCGCTTACGCCCACTACAGCGAAGCCGAACTGCTCAACTTCAAGCCGCGCATGCTCTACATGGCGCCGGGCAACGAACTGAGCCACACCAGCAATGCCATTCCGGTTCAGGTCGCCTGACCGGACCGCCCCCCTGCCAGCTTTCCGTTTGTCGGACCGCTCCTGGTTAAATGTTAAAAAAGTACCGGGAGCAGGTCAGACAAAGTCAAGACAGATTGCAGCGCGAGGTTTACTGTATTCGCCCTGCGCCAGAAATCGTGTCGACGCAGTTGACCGGACGCCCACCCACAGCGCTCCGGGATTTTTAGTGTTCAAAAGGCCGTTCAAGTAAAAGGAAAACCGCAGCGATGGCGTATTACCGCACTCCTCACGACGTTACCGCTCTGCCCGCTTGGCAAGCGCTGAATGACCACCGCCAAGCCATGCAGGATTTCAGCATGCGCGAAGCCTTTAATGCCGATCCGCAGCGTTTTAATCAATTCACCCTCAGCAGCTGCGGCCTGTTTCTCGACTACTCGAAGAACCTGATCAACGCCGAGACCCGCAATCTGCTGGTGGGCCTGGCCAACGAAGTCGACCTCAAGGGCGCGATCAAAGCGCTGTTCTCGGGCGAAATCGTCAACGCTTCCGAAGGACGCCCGGCCCTGCACACCGCACTGCGCCGTCCGGTGGGCGACAAGCTGTCGGTCAACGGCGTCAACGTGATGCCCGACGTGCACAAAGTGCTGAACCAGATCACCGATCTCGTGGGCCGTATCCACGACGGTCTGTGGCGCGGTTACACCGAGAAGCCGATCACCGACGTTGTGAACATTGGCATCGGTGGCTCGTTCCTCGGCCCCGAGCTGGTGTCCGAAGCGCTGCTGTCCTACGCCCAGAAAGGCGTGCGTTGCCATTACCTGGCGAACATCGACGGCAGTGAATTCCACGAACTGACCATGAAGCTGCGCGCCGAGACCACGCTGTTCATCGTCTCGTCGAAATCCTTCAACACCCTCGAAACCCTGAAAAACGCCCAGGCCGCCCGCGCCTGGTACCTGGCTCAGGGCGGTTCGGAAGCCGAGCTGTACCGTCACTTCATTGCCGTCTCCAGCAACAACGCGGCGGCCGTGGCGTTCGGTATTCGTGAAGAGAACATCTTCCCGATGTGGGACTGGGTCGGCGGCCGTTACTCGCTGTGGTCGGCCATCGGTTTGCCAATTGCCCTGGCCATCGGCATGTCGAACTTCAAGGAACTGCTGTCCGGTGCATACACCATGGACCAGCATTTCCAGAGCGCGCCATTCGAACAGAACATGCCGGTATTGCTGGCATTGCTCGGCATCTGGTATGGCAACTTCTGGGGCGCGCAGAGCCACGCGATCCTGCCGTACGACCACTACCTGCGCAACATCACCAAGCACTTGCAACAGCTGGACATGGAATCCAACGGCAAGAGCGTGCGCCAGGACGGCACGCCAGTGTCCACCGATACCGGCCCAGTCATCTGGGGCGGCGTCGGCTGCAACGGTCAGCACGCTTACCACCAGTTGCTGCACCAGGGCACCCAACTGATCCCGGCCGACTTCATCGTGCCGATCGTCAGTTTCAACCCGGTGTCCGACCACCACCAGTGGCTGTACGCCAACTGCCTGTCGCAAAGCCAGGCATTGATGCTCGGCAAGACCCGCACCGAGGCTGAAGCCGAACTGCGTGACAAGGGTATGGCCGAGGATGAAGTGCAAAAGCTGGCTGCGCACAAGGTGATCCCGGGCAACCGTCCGAGCAACACCCTTGTGCTCGAACGCATCAGCCCGCGGCGTCTTGGCGCACTGGTGGCGTTGTACGAACACAAAGTCTTCGTGCAAAGCGTGGTCTGGGGCATCAATGCCTTCGACCAGTGGGGCGTGGAGTTGGGTAAAGAGCTGGGCAAAGGCGTCTATAACCGCCTGGTCGGCAGCGAAGAAACCCCGGCCGACGATGCTTCCACCCAAGGCCTGATCAACTACTTCCGCGGTCGTCACCGCGGGTGATAGGCTGAAGGGGCGGTTTACCCGCCCCTTCAACTTGCAGCACCGACAGTTCCACGGCACCGGGTTTACTGCAAAATCGGTGGCGTGCGCTATCACTGTAGGAGCGGCCGAAGGCTGCGATCTTTTGATCCTGGTTGTAAAAGACAAGATCAAAAGATCGCAGCCTTCGGCAGCTCCTACGAGGGTCGCGCAGCTCCCCTCTTGTCGCAAAACAAGAATAAGGAACCGTCATGTTCGATATCAGCACGTTCCCCAAAGCCGATGCCGTCCGCCGGGCTGCACAGTTGAGTCAGGACGACTACAAGCGCCTGTACCGTGAATCCATTGAACACCCCAGCACCTTCTGGGCCGAACAGGCCACACGGTTCCTCGACTGGAGCACGCCGTGGCAGACCGTTCAGCGGTACGACCTGAAAACCGGTGAAGCGAGCTGGTTCGCCGGCGGAAAGTTAAACGTCAGCTACAACTGCATCGATCGTCATCTGGAAAAGCGTGGCGATCAAACCGCGATCATCTGGGAAGGCGATGACCCCGCCGAATCCATCCAGATCACCTACAAAAAACTCCATCACAACGTCTGTCGACTGGCCAACGTGCTCAAAAGCCGTGGCGTGAAGAAAGGCGACCGCGTGTGCATCTACATGCCGATGATCCCCGAAGCCGCCTACGCCATGCTCGCCTGTGCGCGGATCGGCGCGATTCATTCGGTGGTGTTCGGCGGATTCTCCCCGGACTCACTGCGTGACCGGATCCTCGACGCCGACTGCCGCACCGTAATCACCGCCGATGAAGGCGTGCGCGGCGGTAAATTCGTGCCGCTCAAACAGAACGTCGACAAGGCCCTGCAAAGTTGCCCGCACGTCAGCAGTGTGATCGTGGTCGAGCACACCCAAAACCAGGTGAATTGGGTTGAAGACCGCGACCTCTGGTATCACCAGGCCCTGCGCGATGTCGGTGACGATTGCCCGCCAGAGCCGATGGACGCCGAAGACCCGCTGTTTATCCTCTACACCTCCGGCAGCACCGGCAAACCCAAAGGCGTGCTGCACACCACCGGCGGCTACCTGCTGCAAGCGGCAATGACCTTCAAATACGTGCTCGACTATCGCGACGGTGAAGTCTTCTGGTGCACCGCCGATGTCGGCTGGGTCACCGGCCACAGCTACATTGTCTATGGGCCGCTGGCCAATGGCGCGACCACGCTGATCTTCGAAGGCGTACCGAGCTACCCCAGCACCTCGCGCTTCTGGCAGGTGATCGACAAGCACCACGTCAACATCTTCTACACCGCCCCGACCGCCCTGCGCGCGTTGATGCGTGAAGGTCCCGGGCCGTTGAAGGAAACATCCCGCGAGAGCCTGCGCTTACTCGGTACTGTCGGTGAGCCGATTAACCCGGAAGCCTGGGAGTGGTACTTCAATACAGTCGGCGAGCAACGCTGCCCGATTGTCGATACCTGGTGGCAGACCGAAACCGGCGGCATCATGCTCAGCCCGCTGGTCAGCACCCAACGGGTCAAACCCGGTTGCGCCACCCAACCGATGTTCGGTGTGCAACCGGTGTTGCTCGATGAGCACGGCAAAGAAATCAAAGGCGCCGGCAGCGGCGTGCTGGCCATCAAGTCCAGCTGGCCGGCGCAGATCCGCAGCGTCTACGGCGATCCGAAACGGATGGTCGAAACCTACTTCAAGCCCTACCCCGGCTACTACTTCACCGGCGATGGCGCACGCCGCGACGAGGACGGCGATTACTGGATCACCGGGCGCATCGACGACGTGATTAACGTCTCCGGGCACCGCATCGGCACCGCCGAAGTGGAGAGCGCGCTGGTGCTGCACGACAGCATTGCCGAGGCCGCCGTGGTCGGTTACCCCCATGACATCAAAGGCCAGGGCATCTACGCCTTCGTCACACCCATGAACGGCGTCGACCCCAACGACGATCTGAAGAAAGAACTGCTGGCCCATGTCAGCCAGGAAATCGGCAGCTTCGCCAAACCGGACTTGATCCAGTGGGCCCCGGCCCTGCCGAAAACCCGTTCGGGCAAGATCATGCGACGGATCCTGCGCAAGATCGCCTGCAACGAACTGGACAGCCTCGGCGACACCTCGACCCTCGCCGACCCGAGCGTGGTGCAAGGGCTGATTGATCAACGCCTGAACCAATAATGTTGCGCGCGGCCACCGGCCGCGCTGTGAGGCTTATTGTGGCGAGGGGGCTTGCCCCCGTTGGGCAGCGAAGCGGCCCAAAAAACTTGGCGCTCCCTCGAATTTTTGCCAGTGCTGCGCACTGGAACGGGGGCAAGCCCCCTCGCCACAGTGTTAAACTCCCGCGCCCTCAATTCCCTCCAGCAAGGCGCCCAGCATGTCTTCCTTGAATCAGGCGCTGTGCGCCGCCCTTGACCGTCGCCAGGACCTGCTCGCCGAGCTGCATCAGCAAGGCACCGATTGCTATCGCCTGTTCCACGGCAGCCAGGAAGGTGCCGGCGGCTTGACCATCGACCGCTATGGCCCGCAACTGCTGGTGCAAAGCTTTCATCAGTCACTGGAGCGTGACGCCCTGCTGCAATTGCACGAAATCGTCAATCAACAGCTTGGCCTCGATAGCCTGCTGGTCTACAACGACCGCTCCCGCGGCAACTCGCGCATCGACCGCGAAGACACTGTGTACCGCGCCGACGAGGCCGCCCTGCAAGACTTGATCGGCCACGAATGGGGGCTGAACTACCGGGTTCGCGGGCGCCATGCCGGCCAGGATCCGTTGCTGTTTCTCGACCTGCGCAACGCCCGCGGCTGGGTCAAGGCGCACAGCAAAAACAAAAGTGTGCTGAACCTGTTTGCCTACACCTGTGGCGTCGGTCTCTGCGCTGCGGCCGGTGGTGCCAGCGAGGTGTGCAACCTGGACTTTGCCGAAGGCAACCTGGCGGTCGGCCGCGAAAACGGTCTGCTCAACCCGCAATTGCCGACCATGGAGTTCATCCAGTCCGATTACTTCCCGGCGATTCGTCAATTGGCCGGCCTGCCGATCAGCCAGCGTCGCGGGCAAAAACTGCCGAGCTATCAGCGCCTGGAGCCGCGTCAATATGATCTGGTACTGCTCGATCCACCGGCCTGGGCCAAGAGTGCTTTCGGCACGGTCGATCTGTTGCGCGATTACCAGAGCCTGCTCAAACCGGCGCTGCTGACCACTGCCGACAATGGCGTGTTGATCTGCTGCAACAACCTGGCGAAGGTCAGCATGGACGATTGGCGCGAACAGGTGCTGCGCTGCGCAGAGAAGGCCGGACGCCCGGTGCGTGAGTGGACAGCGCTGACACCGGGCAGCGACTTTCCGTCGACGGACCAACAACCGCCGCTGAAAACGCTGATCCTGCAGCTCTGAAAATCCACACCCATTATCAGACAACGCCTATAAAGCGTGATTGCTTCGGAACCGCAAACGCATGCCATACTCCAAGGCACTCCGATTCCGACAGATGAAGCCACACATGCCCAAAGGATTGATCCGCGCTATCGGCGCCTTGTTAACAGCCCTGGCCCTTTACAGCCTGCTGGGGTTTCTGATTTTGCCGGGCATCGCGTTGCGGGTTGCCAACCAGCAATTGGCCAACTACGCCATGACGCCCGCGACAATTTCGCGGATCGAACTCAACCCGTTCAGCCTTGAAGTAACCCTTTGGGGCCTGATCATCGGCGAGCCGGGCAAGGAACAAGTGGGCTTCGAACGCCTGTACGCCAACTTGCAGATCGACAGCCTGTGGACCAAGGCGCTGCACCTGTCCGATATCGAACTGGACAAACCCAAGACCGAAATACGCTTCGGCAAGGACGGCCAGCTCAATCTTCTCGGGCTGTTCAAAATCCCCGCCAGCGAACCGACCCCGGTCGACCCGAACGCCAAACCCTTCCCGCTGCGCGTGGAGCGGATCAAACTGGCCGGCGGCTACGTGCATTTCGAAGATGCCCGGCCCAGCGAGCCCATCGAATTCCTCTACGACAAACTCGATTTCGAGCTGAAGAACCTCAGTACCCTGCCCGACGACAACGCCGACATGACCCTGGTCGCGGTCGGCCCCGCCGGCGGGCAGATCGACTGGACCGGCAATTTCAGCCTGAGCCCGATCGCCTCTGAAGGTAAGCTGAAAATCACCGATGGCAAGATGAAGTCCTTCTGGCCCTATGTGCGCGATGCTGTGCCACTGGTCCTGGAAAACGGCGTCCTGAACCTGAGCACCGACTACAAACTCAATCTGAACAAAGGCACCGAACTGCTGCTGGACAACGTCGTCGTCAGCGTCGCGCCTTTCGCCATCAAGGCGCCGGACGGCCGACCTCTGGTGAAGCTCGAACGACTGGACGTCAGCGACACCACCGTGGATCTGGCCAAGCAGCAAGTGGTGGTCGGCAAGATCCGCAGCCAGAAACTGGAAACCTGGGCAGCCCTCGAAGCCGATGGGCAACTCGATTGGCAAAAACTGTTCGCCAGCCAGCCGTCCAAACAGGCGGCCAAAGCCAACGCCGAACCCACCAACACACCCGCGGCAGCCGATTCACCGAAGCCCGAACCGACCGCGCCGAGCAAGCCCTGGCAGGTGCTGCTCAAAGACGTGCAACTGCATAATTATCAGGTGCATCTGGCCGACCGTAAGGCACAACCCGCCGTAGCGCTGGAGCTCGGCCCGCTGAACCTGGACCTGCAGAATTTCGACAGCCTCAACGGCTCCCCTTTCAACCTCAAGCTCGACACGGGCGTGGGCAAGCAAGGCAAGATCATGGCGGACGGCACGGTCAATCTGGCCCCGATCAGCGCCAAACTGAACGTGCAGACCAGGGATATCGACCTGCGCGTCGCCCAGTCCTACATCAATCCGTTCATTCGCCTCGAACTGCGTAGCGGCATGCTGGGCAGTGATCTGGCGGTTGACTTGAAAAGCACCGAGCCCCTGGCGTTCAGCGTTACAGGTAAAGCCCAGATCGATCAGTTACATACCCTCGACACTCTGAAAACCCGTGACTTCCTCAAGTGGCAACAGTTGGCGCTCGAAGGCCTGAACTATCAGCACGGCGACAGCCTGTCGATCGACAAGGTCAATCTGTTCCAGCCCTATGCCCGCTTCATGATCAACGATGACCGCACCACCAACATCGATGACCTGCTGATCCCGCAACCGGCCGACTCCGGCGCCACAACGACCACAACTGCCGCAGCCAAACCGGCAGCCGGAAACGAAAAACCACTGGGCATCCACATTGGCAGCATCGCCATCAATGACGGTTCGGCAAACTTCGCCGACTTCAGCCTGACACCGAACTTCGCCACGGCCGTCCAACAACTGAACGGGCAGATCGGCACCATCGACAGCCGCCACGTAAAACCGGCCAACGTCGACGTCAAAGGCAAGGTCGACCGCTATGCACCGGTGACCATCAAGGGCTCGGTCAACCCGTTCGACCCGATGGCCAGTCTGGACATCGCTACCAGTTTCAGACGGGTGGAACTGACGACCCTGACGCCTTATTCCGGCAAGTTCGCCGGTTACCGCATCCGCAAGGGCCGGCTCAATCTGGATCTGCATTACAAGATCACCAACGGTCAGCTCCTGGCCGAAAACAAAGTGGTGGTCGAGCAGCTGCAACTGGGTGAAAAGGTCGACAGTCCGGATGCAGTGAGCCTGCCGCTGAAACTGGCGATTGCCTTGCTCAAGGATGTCGACGGCAAGATTTCCATCGAACTGCCGGTGAGCGGCGACCTGAACAACCCGCAGTTCAGCATCATGCCGATCATCTGGCAGACCCTGCGCAATCTGATCGTGAAGGCGGCCGCGGCGCCGTTCAAAATGATTGGCGGGCTGGTCAGCGGCGGCGGTTCAGAGGAGCTGGGCACCGTGGCGTTTGCACCAGGTTCGAGCGACTTGAGCAAGGAAGCCGAAACGACACTGATAAAACTGTCCCAGGCGCTCAAGGAGCGTCCGGCCCTGCGCCTGGAAATCGAAGGCACTGCCGCCAAGAGCAGCGACGGCCCACTGCTCGCCGAGCAACGCCTGGAACGGGAATACCAGTACAACTACTACAAAATGCTCCAGCGCCGCGGTGACAAAGTGCCGGCCCAGGCCTCCATGCTGGAAGTGCCGGACAGCGAGAAAGGCCCGCTGCTCGAAGGAATCTACCGCACACGCCTCAAGATCCAGCCGCCCGCGGAATGGAAGGATCTGGGCAAGGAAGAACGCAGCAAAAAAATGCGCGAAAGCGTGATCGGCTTCTGGAGCTCCAGCGAGGTTCTGTTGCGTCAGCTGGGCCAGGAACGGGCCAGCAGCATCAAGGACTACCTGGTGGACAAAGGGCAGTTGGCCGACGACCGCGTGTACTTCATCGACGCCAACCTCGGTGAGGCCGAAAGCGATGGCCGCGTGGTGACGGCCTTGCATCTGGATGCCGAATGATGGGCGCGCAATGGCTTATGAGCCTGGCCCTGGTATTGGCTGCCGGCCAAGCTGCGGCGGCCGATACCCTGCGCTGCGGCAGTCAATTGATCAGCGTCGGGGACAGGTCCAGCGAAGTGCTGCAAAAATGCGGAGAGCCCGTCGCCCGCGACCTGCTTGGCTACAAGCGCAGCGCCAATCGACGGGAAGAGTTTCAGGTCGAGGAATGGACCTACGGGCCCAACGGCGGGATGTACCAGTACCTGCGCTTTGAAGGAAACCGGTTGGTTCAAATCACCAGCAAGCGCGGTAACTGAACTCGCCCCCACAGTTTTTGGCGTTGCTCCCAATAGAACAGGCCCCGACACGAATGTCGGGGCCTGTAACGGCCACGTCCATATGGCCTTTCGCATGAACTCTCAAAAAGCGACAGACGTATGACCTGGCCCGCCTGCCGCATCTTCTCCCGGTCCAGGCGAGAAGCCTTGCCTTACTCGGCTTTCAGGCCGTCAGCGGACACCGCTTTGACGCCTTTGATTTTCTTGGCAATGGCCACGGCGGTGGCTTTCTGAGCTTCAGTCACCGCAACAGTGGACGACAGCGACACGACGCCTTTGTTGGTTTCGACTTTGATGTCGGTGCCAGGGATGCCTTTTTCAGTCACCAGGTCTGCTTTGACTTTGGTCGTGATCCAGGTATCGGAAGTAGCTTCCTTGGCTTTGGTCACTTCACCGGCAGCCAGCGTCATGGGAGCCTGGGTGGTATGGCTGGTCTGGGCGAATGCAGCGTTGGCCATCGTCAGGGTCAGCGCGGTAGCAGTAGCGGCAGCGATAGCGAACTTTTTCATACGAGTAACTCCTGTTCTTCTGGAAAGTCTGCTGCGTGTCGTCTTGTCAGCAGGGTTACCAGAGAGAGTGCGAACGCTGTGCCAACTAGCAACCAAAAAACAAATACCTATAAATCAACAACTTAATAAAAATGACAACTTTCGAAATCATGCAAAATGCATGAGTGCGACATTATCTACATGCAAGTTGCGGGTTTTAACGCAGGCCTAAGGGCATGAATTGTCGGGGGTTTTCGTGATCATCCGAATCGCCCCCCGCCCAAATGACCAACAAAAATGCCCCGCGTCGTGAGAAGCGGGGCATCGTTTATGCCGGGTGATATGGATCAGGTACCGGTGCAGCCTTTAGGTGCGTACTCTTGTAGAGCCGTGGTGGCGCATGTCCAGCCACCGGCGAGGGTACGCGAAAGCGTAATGGTCTTGCTGAGCACAGGCCCTGGAGCATTGAGGATCGTGCAGGCAATAGTGCCCACACCGGTAGCGGTGGTACCCGATGCCGTAATCGTGCAGTTACCTGTAGTCGCCGTACCGCCGATCAAAGCGAGGGTAGGATCTGTACCCTGATTCATAATGTCTTCAAAAGGCACCTTCAGTGCCGAGATTTCTGCAAGCGCAGCGGTAACTTTCGCCCGTGATTGGTACTTCGAATACTGCGGCAACGCAAACGTCGCCAGAATCCCGATGATCGCCACCACGATCAGCAGTTCGATCAGGGTAAAACCATTTTGATTTTTCATAGACAGGCTCCATGCATGAGTCGAAATCTCATGATCTGTAGAGGGTGCAGCACAGGTCATGCCAAGTCGTATGCGTCCCTGCAGACTGGGCTCGGGATCACGACAAAGACCTTTCGTACCCCCAGGATCCGCACTTTCTGACATTTTTTGTCACCTCACCTCGGCTGGTTTGGTTCCACTGTTTGACTAGGCTATAAGTCATTAACCGCCTGCGTCCGGAATCCCAATGAATGACATTGCCCTTAGCGGTCTGGCCAAGCAATTGGTGCTGGCCGAGCTGATCACTGATCAAAGTGCGCAACAGGCGTATCAGCAAGCCCAACGCGATCGAGTCTCACTGGTCAGTTATCTGGTGCAAAACAAACTGCTGAAAAGCTGGCAGGTCGCCGAGGTGGCTTCGGAGCATTTCGGCATGGCCCTGCTGGACCTCAACTGCCTGGAAAAAGACACCCAACCCAAGGGGCTGGTCAGCGAAAAACTGATCCGCCAGCACCACGCCCTACCCCTCTGGCGACGCGGCAACAAACTGTTCGTGGGGGTTTCCGATCCGAGTAATCAACAGGTCATCAACGACATCCAATTCAGTACCGGGCTGAACACCGAAGCCATCCTGGTCGAAGAGGACAAGCTTAGCGACGCCATCGAAAGATTCTTCGACAGCCACGCCACCGACCTGCAAGAGATGGCCGATGTCGACCTCGACGGTCTGGACATCGAGTCGGTCGACGACCAGAAACAGGACGCCATCGGCGGACAGGACACCGATGACGCGCCCGTGGTGCGCTTCGTCCACAAGATGTTGCTCGATGCGATCAAGAGCGGGTCTTCCGACCTGCATTTCGAACCCTACGAAAAAACCTACCGCGTGCGGATGCGCACCGATGGCATCCTGCATGAAGTTGCCAAGCCACCAACGCAACTGGCCAACCGCATTGCTTCCCGGCTCAAAGTCATGGCCAGTCTCGACATCTCCGAGCGGCGCAAACCCCAGGACGGGCGAATCAAGATGCGCCTGTCCAAGAGCAAGTCCATCGACTTCCGGGTCAACACCCTGCCGACCCTGTGGGGCGAAAAAGTGGTGATCCGGATCCTCGATCCGTCCAGCGCGCAAATGGGCATCGATGCCCTCGGCTATGAGCCGGAGCAGAAAGACCTGTACATGGCCGCCCTCAAGCAACCACAGGGGATGATCCTGGTGACCGGGCCCACCGGTTCAGGCAAGACCGTGTCGCTCTATACCGGGCTGAACATCCTCAACACCGTCAACATCAACATCTCCACTGCCGAAGACCCGGTGGAAATCAACATGGAGGGCGTCAACCAGGTCAACGTCAATCCCAGGCAGGGAATGGATTTCGCCCAGGCGTTGCGCTCGTTTCTGCGCCAGGACCCGGACGTGATCATGGTCGGCGAAATCCGCGACCTCGAAACTGCCGAAATTGCCATCAAGGCCGCCCAGACCGGGCACATGGTGCTTTCCACCCTGCACACCAACAGCGCTGCGCAAACCCTGACCCGCCTGCACAACATGGGGATTCAGGGCTTCAACATTGCGACCTCGGTCAGCCTGATCATTGCCCAGCGCCTGGCGCGCAAGTTGTGCAGCCATTGCAAGAAGCCCATCGAGATTCCCCGCGAGACGCTGCTCAAGGAAGGCTTCCCCGAGGAACGCATCGGCTCATTCACGATCTATGAACCGGTCGGTTGCAATCAATGCAATGCTGGCTACAAAGGGCGAGTGGGGATTTATGAAGTGGTGAAGAACACTCCTGACCTGCAACGGCTGATCATGGCCGAAGGCAATTCACTGGAGATCGACCTCCAGATGCGCAAGGACGGCTTCAACGACCTGCGCACGTCGGGCTTGCTCAAGGCCATGCAAGGCATCACCAGCCTTGAAGAAATCAACCGGGTCACGAAGGACTGAATATGGCGGTCAAAGCAGCGAAAATCAGCGTGTATGCCTGGGAAGGCACGGATCGCAAAGGTGCGAAAATGACCGGCGAGTTGACCGGACAAAATCCAGCGCTGATCAAGGCCCAGTTGCGCAAGCAGGGCATCAATCCGGGCAAGGTGCGGAAAAAGTACGCGTCCATTTTCAGTGCCGGCAAGCGCATCAAACCCTTGGACATCGCCCTGTTTACCCGGCAGATGGCGACCATGATGAAAGCCGGCGTACCGCTCCTGCAATCGTTCGAGATCATCGGCGAAGGCTTCGATAACCCGAACATGCGCAAGCTGGTGGACGAGGTGAAACAGGAAGTCGCGGCCGGTAACAGCTTCGCCGCGGCCCTGCGCAAAAAGCCCCAGTATTTCGACGAGCTGTACTGCAACCTGGTGGACGCCGGCGAGCAGGCCGGTGCCCTGGATACCCTGCTGGAACGGGTGGCGACCTACAAGGAAAAGAGCGAAAGCCTCAAGGCCAAGATCAAGAAAGCCATGACCTACCCGCTGGCCGTGGTGTTCGTCGCAATCATTGTGACCGGCATTCTGCTGGTCAAGGTTGTGCCGCAATTCCAGTCGGTATTCTCGGGGTTCGGCGCCGAACTGCCGGCGTTCACCGTGATGGTCATCGGCTTGTCGGAGTTCATGCAGGACTGGTGGTGGATGATACTCGGCGTGTTGGCTGGGGGGATCTTCGGCCTGCGCCATGCCTTCAAGAATTCCCCGGGCTTTCGCGACCGGACGGACACCTGGCTGCTGAAACTGCCGTTGGTTGGCGCGCTCATGTACAAGTCCGCCGTGGCCCGTTACGCCCGCACCCTGTCGACGACGTTTGCCGCCGGCGTGCCACTGGTCGAAGCCCTGGAGTCAGTGGCGGGCGCGACCGGCAATATCGTGTTCAAGCGAGCGGTGTTGCGCATCAAGCAGGACGTTTCGACCGGCATGCAGCTGAATTTTTCCATGCGTACCTCCGGCATCTTTCCGACCATGGCGATCCAGATGACGGCCATTGGCGAAGAGTCCGGCGCGCTGGACGACATGCTCGACAAGGTCGCGGGTTTCTATGAGGCCGAGGTGGACAACATGGTCGATAACCTGACCAGCCTGATGGAGCCGTTCATCATGGTGGTGCTGGGTGTTATCGTCGGCGGGCTGGTGGTTGCAATGTACCTGCCCATCTTCCAACTCGGCTCAGCGGTCTGATATGTCCTTGAACGAATTTCTGAGCCTCAACCCGCTGGCCTTCGTGATGACCGCAGGGCTGATCGGCCTGCTGATCGGCAGTTTTCTCAACGTGGTGGTCTGGCGCCTGCCGAAAATGCTTGAGCGTGAATGGCGCCTGCAGGCCCATGACGTACTGGACTTGCCAGTCGAAGCCCCCGGTCCGACCTACAACCTGATATTGCCCCACTCCGAGTGTCCTCACTGCGGCCATCGGATTCGAGTGTGGGAGAACATTCCAATACTCAGTTATCTGTTTTTACGTGGGCGATGCTCGAGCTGCGCAGCGCCGATCAGTAAACGTTACCCGCTGACCGAACTGGCCTGCGGCCTGCTGTCGGCGTTCGTCGCCTGGCATTTCGGTTTCGGCTGGCAGGCCTGCATGGTGCTGGTCCTGAGTTGGGGCCTGCTGGCGATGAGCCTGATCGATGCCGAACATCAACTGTTGCCGGACGTACTGGTGATGCCATTGATGTGGCTGGGACTGGTCCTCAACAGCTTCGGGCTCTTCGTATCACTGCATGACGCGTTCTGGGGCGCGGTGGCCGGCTACATGGCGCTGTGGACGGTGTTCTGGCTGTTCAAGCTGGTCACCGGCAAGGACGGCATCGGTTACGGTGACTTCAAGCTCCTGGCGATGCTCGGCGCCTGGGGCGGCTGGCAGATCCTGCCCATGACCATTCTGCTGTCATCGCTGGTAGGGGCCATTCTCGGGGTGATTTTGCTGCGCCTGCGGGATGCGAAAACCTCGACGCCGCTACCCTTTGGACCCTATCTGGCCATTGCCGGCTGGATTGCCTTGCTCTGGGGTGGTCAAATAACCGGCTTCTATTGGCAGTTTGTCGGTTTGAAATGAATACCCCTGTGGAAAAACCCTGGATTCTCGGCCTGACCGGCGGCATCGGCAGCGGCAAAAGCGCGGCCGCGCAGCACTTCATCGACCTCGGCGTGCACGTGGTCGACGCCGATCATGCGGCTCGCTGGGTGGTCGAACCCGGTCGCCCGGCACTGGCAAAAATCGCCGAGCACTTTGGCCCCGGCGTGTTGCAAGCCGATGGTCAGCTGGATCGTGCAGCCCTGCGCAAGCTGATCTTCGAGGTGCCGGAAGAACGCCGCTGGCTCGAAGCGCTACTGCATCCGTTGATCGCCGAGGAAATCGCCCATCATCTGGCCAAGGCACAATCGCCTTACGCGATTCTGGTTTCGCCGCTGCTGATCGAGTCCGGGCAGTACGCCATGACCCAACGGGTCCTGGTGATCGATGCCCCGGAACAGTTACAGATCGAACGCACCCTGCAGCGTGACCAGACCAGCGAGCAGCAAGTCCAGGCGATCCTCAAGGCTCAGTCCAGCCGACAGGACCGCTTGAGCCATGCCGACGATGTGGTGGTCAACGACCGCGACCTCGCCTGGCTGCACAGCGAGGTCGAACGCCTGCATCACTTTTACCTTACTTTGCGTGGAGGCCAGTCATGAGCCAAACCCCGACCGTCGAATGCCCAACCTGTGGCGCCCCTGTCGAATGGAGCCCCGAGAGCAAGTTCCGGCCGTTCTGTTCGGACCGTTGCAAACTGATCGACTTGGGCGCCTGGGCGTCGGAAGAACACAAGATCCCGGTGCCCCCTGATGCCGAGGACGAGTTGTTCAGCGGCGACTTCGACCCGCGTCACTGATCCCGGCCATCAGGGCCGCATAAAGCCATAGTCCTGGCCCTCGTCGAGGTTCTCGGCGAGAAACCGCAACTCATCGGCCAGGTCTTCAAGATTGCGCACTGCCTTGCTCTGCTGCACCACCGCACTGAGCAAGGCACGCAGGCTCAACCCCGGATCGAAGCCCACCTCTTGCGCCACATCCAGACTCTGACGCAACTCCTGCCTGGCCCACTCGTAGACACTCATTTCGATGCTCCTGAAGGTTTTCCGAAGCATGGATTCGTCAACGTTTTTTGGATTTGATGTGGATCAAGATTTGGGATCGTCATCTTTCCAGGGCGCCGATAGATAGCGCGTGCGATTGAACGTCTCCAGCCATTCTGGGCAAAACACCACCAACGCGCTGACCACCATGCCGTTGATGAACGCTTCCGGAAAAATCAGCAGCCAAAGGTAACCGACAAAGTCTTCCAGCCAGTACGGCATGACGAATCGCTCGTCGTACCACAGCAGCGTGAGCGTCAGGATCAGGCACAACAAGGCCGACAGCGCAGCGGCAAAAAAACCGGAACAGAAGATGTACACGAAGGGATTACGCGGCTGCGCGCGCTCCACCAGGATGGCGCAGCACTCGGTGACCAGCACCGGTAGCAGGATCAGCAGAGCGCCATTGACCCCGACAGCGGCCAGGTCCTGACGCCCGAGCAACACCAAGCCCACCTGCGCGACCAACCCGCCGACAATCGCCAACGGCCAATCCAGTAGTAAGGTCACGGCGGTCATGCCGATGAAGTGATAGGACACACCGGTATCGAAGTCCCGTCGCACCAGCCACAGCATGAACAGCGCAAACACCGTACCGAACAACAGATGCTGGCGGCGGCTGTCGCTGAACAGTTCGACCCATGGCGCTCGCGCAATTGCCCAGATCAGCGCCGGTATATAGATCAGCCACCCCATCGTCAGGGTTTGGGATGACAGTAACTCGGCACCGATCATGGCTGGGCACACTCCTTTGTCTTACCAGAAGAGAACAGGTCATCAGTCTACACCGGCCTTTGATTTTGCTCTGGAGGGGCGTTTTACGATTGGGGGGCATGTTCGTTGCTGCGGTAATGGCGGCTCTTTGGTGGCGTACATATCCATTTTTTTGTAACGGCCACTTATGGTTCCGCCCTTACGGCGGGTCACTTTCGAAAAGCGCGAAAGTACCAAAGCGCTTTTGCCCCTCCATTCGGTGCCTCGCCTAGGCTCGGCATGCCCTCACTCCGGCATTGCTCCGGGGGCCCGCCGCCATCGGCCATCCATGGCCGGGGGCGGCTACCGCGGCATCCCTGCCGCGGTGCCCCCTGCGCAATACCTGCGTTCGGCCTCTGGGAAAGGGGCGGATAGATCAAGATCAAAAACCAAAGCAACGGCAAGATCAAAAGATCGCAGCCTTCGGCAGCTCCTACAGGGGAATGCGTTCACTTGAAGTCAGGCCGGCCGGTAGGCCGCCTCGCTATTGCTTTGGCGGTGCACGCCCCCTCGAGAGGCCGAGTGGAGGTTCTGCGCAGTGGGCAACCCGGCATGGATGCCGGGTTAGCCGCCCCCGGCCATGGATGGCCGATGGCGGCGGGCCCACGGAGCAGGACCAGAGCGAGGGCACCCTGAGCCTAGGCGAAGGGCCGAACGAAAGGGGCAAGAGCCTTTGGTTACTTTGGGCTTTTCAAAGTGACTCGCTGTAAGAGCGAAACCGCCAGCCGGCACTACCGCAGAAACGGATATGCACACAATCAACAGCGATTGTTACATTTCCCGCAAGACTGAATCAGACCCAGCCCCCTTTATCGCCCACAGGCAAAGACTAAAATTCAGACACTGGAACCCACACAGAGCACAGAAAAATGAAAACCCTGACCAGCCTGTTCCTGACCCTCGCCGCCACCTCGGCCCTGGCCGCCAACGAGCCAGCCGCTGCCACCCCGTACAACCCGGCACAACCACTGGACATCGCCAAGGTCGTTTCAGTGACAGACACCGCAACCGCCTGCGGAGTCGTGCCAGCGACCATGGAATATATCGACCATCAGGGCCAGACCCATCGCGTGACGTACGAAGTCATGGGCAACTGCACCACCGATCTGTGATCGCTCCGGTCATAACAACTTCCATGTGTAGCTGAGAATCAGGCGGTTCTCGTCGATATCACTGCGGTAGTTGGAGCGCGCCATGGCGTTGCGCACGCGGATCCCGAGGCCTTTGAGGCTGCCGCTTTGCAACACATAGCCGATGTCCAGATCGCGCTCGCGGTCCTTACCTTCAAACCCCTTGCCGGTGTCGACGTTATTGCCGGTGATGTAACGCACGGTGCTGGTCAGCCCCGGCACACCGAGGGCAGCGAAGTCGTAGTCGTAACGCGCCTGCCAGGAACGCTCATCGGTGTAGGCAAACTCGTAGGTCGGCACCTCATTGCCCAGCGGTGAGATGTTGGCAAACACTCGCGGGAAGGCGCTGTCGCCGAACATGCCCTGGTAGCCGACATAAAACGTGTGACCGCCGCGCTTGGCCGACAGCAAAGAGAAGAACGCCCGGTTGTCGATGTTGCCCAGTAATTTTTTGCCGTCCTCGCGCGAATCGTAATAGCCAAGGTTGGCGCCCAGGGTCCAGTCACCCAACGGCTCGCTGTGCTTGAAGCCGAGAAAGCGCTGGTTGTAGATATCCTCCAATTGCCCGAACCAGGCACTGACCGAGCTGCGTTTATCATTGAACGCGTAGTCGGCGCCGGCAAAGTTGAAACCATCGCTGCTGACCTGACGCTGGGGTACATGACCGAGCATGGCTTGCATCTTTTCATCGCCAGCCTCGTTGCGCAGGCTGGTCGAACTCAAATGACCGCCCTGTAAGGTCAGGCCATCGATCTCATTGGAGCTGATGCTTGCGCCCTGATAACTGGGCGGCAGCAGACGGATATCGCTGAAGGCCAGCACCGGCAGGTTGGGTTGCAGCTCCCCCACCTTCAATTCGGTCTTGGAGTAACGCACCTTCAGCGCGCCCCCCAGACGACTGTATTCATTCGCCGCGCGTCCATCATTGCGCACCGGCAGCAAACCGGTATTGACCCGGTCCGGGCTGCTGTCGAGTTTGAGGCCGAGCAGGCCAATGACATCCACACCAAAACCGACAGGACCCTGGGTATAACCGGATTTGACGTTGAGAATGAAGCCCTGTGCCCACTCTTCGGCCTTCGACTGTTTATTGGCCCCGACGATGTCGGAGAAGTCCCGGCTGAAGTAGTAATTGCGCGCTTGCAAGGTGGCGGTGCTGTCTTCGATGAAACCGCCCTCGGCGGCCACCGCACCGGTGGAGAAACTCGAGACGACAGCGATGGACAACACTGACCCGGTTGTTGGAAAAATCTGTTTCATCGTTTTTTCTCTTATTTTTATTGATCGACAGGTTGAAGTGCTTCAGTCGCAGCATTTGCGCTGCGAGCGATGGGACGCCGGGCGTTTAACAACCAGTGGGTGACCATGCCGAAAATCAGTCCCCAGAAAGCGGCAGACAACCCAAACAGCGACATGCCCGAGGCGGTGGTGAGAAAGGTCACCAATGCGGCTTCACGATCACTCGGCACCGCCATTGCGCCAGCCAGTGCCCCCGCTATCGCAGCGAACAACGCAAGCCCGGCCAAGGCCGCGATCAGTTCTTTGGGGAACGCCGAAAACAACGAAACCAGCGTGGCGCCGAAGATCCCCAGCACCAAATAACAGAGACCGCCCACCACCCCGGCCACATAGCGTTTGCCCGGGTTTTCATGGGCCTCGCGACCGGTACAGATGGCGGCGGTAATCGCCGCCAGATTCAGCCCGTGACAACCGAACGGCGCCAACAGCGCAGTGCCCAACGCACTGCTGGCGATGATCGGGCCGGCGGGCGTTGAGTAGCCGCTGGCGCGCAGCACCGCCATGCCGGGGACAAACTGGCCGGTCAGCGCCACCATCACCAGCGGCAAGGCGATATTCAGCGTCGCGCTCAAACTGAACGCAGGCGTGATCCACACTGGCGTGGCCAAACCGATCACCAGCGCTTCGCGGTGCAAATCACCGGCGAGAAACGCGATGGAACAGCCCACCAGCAGCACCATCAACACCGCATAACGCGGCATCACCCGTTTGCAGATCAGGTACGTGGCAAACATCGCCAGCACCAGCTGCGGCTTGCCTTGCAACGAGACGAACAACCCGGTGCCGAAACTGAACAGAATCCCTGCCAGCATCGCCGCCGCAATCGCTGCGGGCAGTTTGCCGATGATCCGGTCAAATGCCCCCGACACCCCGACCAGAAAGATAATCAGGCTGCTGACCAGGTACGCGCCCACCGCTTCGGGCATGGATATTCCCGGCAACAGCGCCACCAGCAACGCCGAGCCCGGCGCCGACCACGCGATGATCACCGGCACCCGGTAACGCAAGCTCAAACCGATGCCGAGCACGGCGCTGCCGATGGAAATCGCCCAGACCCACGACGACAGCACTTCTCGCGAGAGGTGCGCGGTTTCGGCGGCTTGAAAGATGATCACCAAGGGGCCCGCATAGGAAATCACCGTCGCGATAAATCCGGCGACGGCAGCCGACAAGGAAAAATCCCGGAATAACGCTTTCATGAAACGTCGCCGACAGACCCGTCAGGCGAACCATGGCGCAGGCCCGACAGCGCTTGTTTGACACTGCGCTGACTGCTGATCGCGAACACGGTCATGGCAATGGCGGCCACCGCACCGGGCAAGGCAAACGCCATGAAGTTCAGTTGCAGCGGCAGGCTGATCCCCAGCAAGGCACCGCCCAGCAGCGGGCCGACGATGGCGCCGTTGCGGCCGATGCCCGACGCCCAGCCCAAACCGGTGGAGCGAATGGCCATGGAGTAGAACTGCGCGGCGCAGGCGTACAGCAGAATCTGCGAGCCGATGGTGGTGGCGCCAGCGATGGCGATCAGCAGGTACAACACCGGCATCGGACTGTTGAAGCCAAGCAAGGTGATCGATACGGCTGCAACGGCGAAGAACACCGCCAACACGCGCGGCAGGTTGAGTTTGTCACCCAGCACACCGCCGCCGACCGCGCCAAAAATGGCGCCGAAGTTGAGTACCAGCAGGAACGACAGGCTCGAGCCCAGGCTGTAACCGGCGTTGGCCATCAGTTTCGGCAGCCAGGAACTCAAGGCGTAGACCATCAGCAAGCAGCAGAAAAAAGCCAGCCACAGCATCAGCGTGCGCAGCGCCCGCCCCTCACGAAACAACTGCAACACCGGGGTGCCGCTGCCCTTCACTTCGCTCATGTGCAGCTGATCGCCGGTTTGCGCGATGTACGCCGGATCGACTCGCTGGAGAATGTTGCGCGCCTCTTCATTGCGCCCCTGACGCAGCATGAAGCCCACCGATTCAGGCAGGAAGTACATGATCAACGGCAACAGCAGCAACGGCAGCACCGCCACGTAAAACACCGACTGCCAGCCGAAACTTGGGATCAGCACGATGCCGAGCCCCGCCGAGAGCATGCCGCCCACCGAGTAGCCGCTGAACATGATCGCCACCAGCGTGCTGCGGATTTTCTTCGGCGCGTACTCATTCATCAGCGCCACGACGTTGGGCATCACCCCGCCAATGCCCAGCCCGGCAATGAACCGACAGAGGCCAAACTCGGTGGGGTTACTGGCAAAACCGTTGAGCACGGTAAAACCGCTGAACAGCATCACGCACAGGGTGATGGCTTTTTTACGACCGATCTTGTCTGACAGCGGGCCGAAAAACAGCGCGCCGAACATCATTCCAAACAGTGCATAACTTCCCAGTGCGCCGGCTTGCAGAGGACTGAGCCCCCACTCTTTCATCAGCATCGGCAACACCACGCCGTAGATCACCAAATCGTAACCGTCGAAAATGATGATCAGGGCGCACCAGAACAGCACCATCCAGTGAAAGCGGTTGAATCGTGCCTTGTCGATAACCTCATGTACGTCAATCTTGCGCATGGCATCTATCTCTTGTTGTTGTTTTTTTAAGAGTCGGTAACGCGGCTAACGTCCGTACAGCCGAGGGTAAAGTCGCCAGGCACGGGGCAATATCCGCTTTGCGCAGATCGCTATCCGTTTTGTGCACCGCCCGGAACCGGGCGTTGGGCGGGGAAAGAGGGTCTTGAATCAGAGAAACCTGTGGCGAGGAGCACGTCTATGCTGGATTTACCCGGCTCATGCCTTTGCTCCTATAGGAGGAAAAATCGATGGTTCCCACGCCCATTTCCGAAAAGGCTTTTTCCCGAGGTCTGCTCGATGTACTGATTCGTGCCGGGTTGATCGCCGTTCTGGTGGTTTTCTGCTTCCAGATATTCAGTCCATTCCTCGATCTGATGCTGTGGTCGATAATCCTGGCAATCACCCTCTACCCGTCACAAGTCAGGTTCAAAGGCGCGCTGGGAAACAAGGATGGGCTCAGCGCGACGCTGATTGTGCTGATCGCCATCTGCATCCTTATGGTGCCTGCCTATTTGTTGGGAACCTCGATTGCAGACTCCGTGGAACGGGCGATAAGCATGGTCAAAAGTGACAGTTTCCATATCCCCCCTCCGTCCGACGCGGTGGCCGGCTGGCCACTTGTGGGCAAACCCCTTCATGGCTTATGGACACAAGCTGTCACCAACCTGCCCGACCTGCTACAGAAGTTCATACCGCAAATCAAAGGTGTCAGCCTCTCCCTGCTGAGCAAGCTGGCGGGGGCCGGCATGGGGCTCCTTTTATTTATCTTTGCCCTGATTATTGCCGGTATTTTTTTAGCCTATGGTGAAAGTGGCCACCGCAGCGCAGTGCAAATCGCTTCGCGCTTCTGCGGCCCGGTCAAGGGACCGAAAATCACCGAGCTGTGCACCGCGACCATCCGGGCAGTGGCGTTGGGCGTGGTTGGCATCGCCTTCATCCAGATGCTGTTGATCGGCATCGGCTTTGTGTCCATGGGCATCCCCGGCGCAGGTCTTCTCGCCTTGGCGGTGCTGCTTATTGGCATCATGCAATTACCGGCCACCCTGATTACCCTTCCGGTCATCGTCTACGTCTTCGCGAACGAAGGTGCCAGTACGGCGACCATTGTGTTTGCCATCTATGTCTTCGTTGCGGGCCTGGTCGATAACGTCCTCAAGCCGTTGCTGTTAGGCCGAGGTGTCGATGTGCCAATGCCGGTGGTGCTGATCGGTGCCTTGGGCGGCATGGTCACGAGCGGTATCCTCGGCCTGTTTATCGGCCCTGTGATATTGGCTGTCGGTTATCGGCTGTTCTGGCAATGGGTGGACGATAAAGCGCAAGAACCCGGGACAGACCGCCAGGGACCGATCTGACACGTCTGCCGAGGATATCGCCATGCTGTTGAATCTACTCGCCGGTCTCCCCGTGATGCTGTTCTGCCTGCTGATGCAAGCCGTTTTCATAACTATCTGTTTGCGCCATTACGTGCATTTCAGGCATACCCATCCAAATCGTGAATCGCAATGGCTGAATATCCTGTTGCTGTCGATGGTCATGGTGCTGATGTTGCTCGGCAATTTCGTGCAGATCGCCATCTGGGCCACCCTGTTCATGTTGCTCGACGAATTCGACGAATTCGCCACTGCGCTCTATCACTCGGCAGTCAACTTCGCCACGCTGGGCTATGGCGATATCATCATGTCCCCACGCTGGCGTCTGCTTGGCCCACTGGAAGCAGCCAACGGCATCCTGATGTTTGGTGTCTCTACCTCAGTCATGACCGCTGCGGTGATGGATGTCATCAAACACAGTATGGAAAGGCTACAACAGCGCGAACACCTATAGGTACGTCAGAAAAAGCAGGTAAGGTTCTATCTGAGGAAATCGCGACCGACTTTTTTCTTTTGCGACAGACTTTATTATTCAGATCACATTTGAACGCTAAGCTTGGGCCTATGGATGACTCCGATTATTTACGCCTGCTGACCATTGCGGCCGAGCAAGCCAACACGTTCCTTTCCAATGCCCGCAAATGGGAGCGTGAGCGTTGGGTTTGCCAGCGCCTGCTGCAAGGTCTGAACATTCCCTATCGCGCCGACGAGTTTGCCCCCGCCGGAGAGCCGCCGGACGTGCTGTTTCGCGACGCGAATTTCGAGGTGTTCTTCGTGCTCGACGAGGGCCGGCGCCTCAATGATGAATGGCGTGATGAGCTGCAACGTCGGCGCAGCGCGTTCTCCCTGAGCCAACTGGTGCGCCGCGAGGCCAAGCCCCGGCGCATCCCGGCTAATGAATTTCTGCTGAGACTGGCGCCAACCTTGCGCAAAAAAGCCCACAACTACAAAGAGCGCGGCATGGACCTGGGGGATCTGGACATCATCGCCTTCGCCAGCCTCAAGCGCGAAGTGCTGGACCTCAACAGCCACTTCCCGCCGCCCACCGAATACCTGCGCCAGGGCTGGCGCTCGTTGTCGCTGGTCGGCCCGACCTTCGCCCGCGTACTCTTCGCCCACCCGGATGCCCCGGATTTCCTGCGCAGCAACCTGGGGCGCAGCATCGTCTTCGATGTCGGGATCAGCTTGTGAGTCCCGCCACATATAGCGGCAACCCTGCACAGGATGGCGCAATCACTGGCCGAATGTTACAAAGCGCAATCGTTCACCCGAACCACATGCACCGTTCAACGCTTGCAGACAATCTGCTGTAACGTCTGCACATTCAGCAACGTCTACCCGACGAGGCCTTTATGACCAGCCGCCTGAACCCCGACGACCAGAAGCATGTCGAAGAGTACCTGCACCTGTCCCAGCACCAAGTCGAGCGCCGGCCTTTCCGGCCGTGGATGCTCCTGGTGGTGGTGTTGGCAGTGACCATTGGTTTAGGCCTGTTGAGCCGACTTATCAGTTACCTGACGCTATGAGCTGCCTTGCGCTCGCTCGGGTAACGGTACAGATTTCTTTTAGCCTTGCGAGATATCCCCATGACTCATCGTATTGTCATCGTTGGCGGCGGCGCCGGCGGTCTGGAGTTGGCTACCCGTCTGGGTAAGACTCTGGGCAAGCGCGGCACGGCCAGTGTGATGCTGGTCGACGCGAACCTGACCCACATCTGGAAACCGCTGTTGCACGAAGTGGCCGCTGGATCGCTCAACTCTTCCGAAGACGAACTCAACTATGTTGCCCAGGCAAAATGGAACCATTTCGAGTTCCAGCTGGGGCGCATGAGCGGGCTCGATCGCACACAGAAGAAAATCCAGCTGGCCGCCACCTACGACGATGCTGGCCTTGAACTGGTACCCGCGCGCGAAGTGCCTTACGACTCGCTGGTGATTGCTGTCGGCAGCACCACCAACGACTTCGGTACTCAAGGCGCGGCGCAACACTGCCTGTTCCTCGACACCCGCAAGCAGGCCGAGCGCTTCCATCAGCAACTGCTCAATCACTACCTGCGCGCGCACGCCGGACAGACCGACACCGTGCAACAGATCAGCGTGGCCATCGTCGGCGCCGGTGCCACCGGGGTCGAACTGGCAGCGGAACTGCACAACGCCGCCCATGAACTGGCGGCTTATGGCCTGGACCGGATCAAGCCGGAAAACATGCACATCACCCTGATCGAAGCCGGACCACGGGTTCTCCCGGCGCTGCCGGAGCGGATCGGCGGGCCTGTGCATAAAACCCTGGAGAAACTCGGGGTCAACGTCATGACCAATGCCGCGGTCAGCGAAGTGACCGCCGACAGCCTGATTACCGCCGACGGCCAGGTAATCAACGCCAGCCTCAAAGTCTGGGCCGCCGGGATTCGTGCGCCGGGTTTCCTCAAGGACATCGATGGCCTGGAAACCAACCGCATCAACCAGCTGCAAGTGCTGCCGACCCTGCAAACCACCCGCGACGAGAACATCTTCGCCTTCGGCGACTGTGCGGCCTGCCCGCAACCGGGCAGCGACCGCAATGTGCCGCCGCGTGCCCAGGCGGCCCACCAACAGGCTTCGTTGCTGGCCAAATCGCTGAAACTACGGATCGAAGGCAAGGCCCTGCCGGAATACAAATACACCGACTATGGCTCGCTGATTTCGCTGTCGCGTTTTTCGGCTGTGGGTAACTTGATGGGCAACCTGACCGGCAGCGTGATGCTCGAGGGCTGGCTGGCACGGATGTTTTACGTGTCGCTGTACCGCATGCACCAGATGGCGCTGTATGGCGCGTTCCGTACGGCGATGTTGATGCTGGGTAGCAAGATTGGGCGTGGGACCGAGCCGCGGCTCAAGTTGCATTAAGAGCTTCGGCGTCACTTAGGGCCTCTTCATGGGCAAGCCTCGCTCCTACAGTTCGGAGTCAAATCGAAAGATGCGATCGACTCCCCCGTAGGAGAGAGGCTTGCCCGCGAATCATGCGTCCCGGTCCAACTTCCTGACACCTATGTGTCTCACTGTATCTGCCCCACGATTTCACCCCTTCGCTTACAAACTCCCTCCTTGCACGACACAGTAGCGATACACCGCGCCCGCTAAATGGCCACACCCGAGCAAGGCACCGCCTGCTTCGGTCATCGCCGCACTTGCGTGGCGTCCTTTATCGAACGGTTGTGTCGTGCAACCCAGGAGATTTGTAATGTCCCGTACCACTACTCTCAGCAAAAACACCGTTGGCCTGCTCGGTGCCGTCCTGGCCGGCGGCCTGATGTTGTCCGGTTCCGTATTCGCCGCGCAGCCACTGACCCAGGGCTACATGGTCGCCTCCGCCGAAACTTCGGTAAAAACCCCAGAAGGCAAATGTGGCGAAGGCAAGTGCGGCGATGCCTCGATGGCCAAGACCGACACCGATGGCGATGGTCAGGTGTCCCGTGCGGAGTTCCTGAAAGTGGCGCCCAAGGGCGACTTCGACAAGATCGACACCAACCACGATGGTCAAATCTCGGAACAAGAGGCTTTCGACAATGTGAAAGCCAGCTACGAAGCCAATGGCAAACAAATGCCAAAAGGCTTGTTCGAGCACCTGAAAGACAACAGCTAAGCCAATGAAGACCAGGCCCTGCTTCTCCATCGAGGAGCGGGGCTTTTTTTCATCCGGCGGATTTACAACTGAAACCGCTGCACCATGGTCCGTAACGAATTGGCCAACTGCGACAGCTCATGGCTGGAGGCGCTAGTCTGATCGGCGCCAGCGGCGGAGCGTACCGACAAATCGCGAATGTTCACCAGGTTGCGATCAACTTCACGCGCCACTTGCGCCTGCTCCTCGGCGGCGCTGGCGATCACCAGGTTGCGTTCGTGGATCTGGTGAACCGAAGCGGTGATGGTCTGCAGCGCTTCGCCCGCATGCTCCGCCAACGCCAGGGTGCTGGCGGCCCGCGAGGAGCTGGCTTGCATGGAGTCCAGCGCCTGGGTTGAGCCAGTACGCATGCCCTGAACCATTTGTTCGATTTCCTGAGTCGACTGTTGCGTGCGGTACGCCAGGGCACGCACTTCGTCGGCAACCACCGCGAAACCTCGACCACTTTCGCCCGCACGCGCCGCTTCGATGGCCGCGTTGAGGGCGAGCAAATTGGTCTGTTCGGCAATGGCACGAATCACATCCAGCACCTTGCCGATGTCCTGAGACTGGTTGGCCAGCGACTGCACCAAGCCGCCCGTCGTCTGCACGTCGCTGGCAAGGGCGCTGATGGCACTCACGGTTTCGCTCACTCGCTGATGGCCAACGTGTGCCGACTCACTGGATTGGCGCGTGGCGTCAGAGGTAGAAACCGCGTTGCGTGCGACCTCCTCCACCGCGGTGGTCATTTCGGTGACGGCTGTCGCCGCTTGTTCGATCTCGTTGTTCTGCTGTTGCAGATTCTGGGTGCTGTCGAGGGTGACCGCGTTCAATTCATCGGCTGCCGTCGCCAATTGCGCCGCCGAACCGCTGATGCCCTGCAAGGTGTCACGCAGGTTGTGTTGCATGGTCGCCAGCGCCTTGAGCAAGCGGCTCACTTCGTCGTTGCCATGGGTCTCGATGGGGCGGGTCAGATCGCCTCGTGCCACGTTCTCCGCAGCGTTCAACGCCTCTGCCAAGGGTTTGACGATGCTACGGGTCAACAGCATCGCAAGGCCGACCGTGGCCAGCGCCGCGAGGGCAATAAACAGGCTGACGATCATCCGGGAGGTGGCATAGTGCTCTTGGGATTTCCGGCTCTCGGCGGCCACTAGCCGGGTGAACAGTTCCGCCAGATCGTTGAGCTGTTTGCCCGAACCGTCGACAACAGTCTTCATGTCGACCAGCAGTAGTTTGGTCAGCTCGTCACGCCTCCCTTGCTCAGCGAGGGTGAAGGATTGGGCGATGCCGCTGCCGTAGGCGGCGAAGGTTTTTTTGAACTGGTCATACAACTCCTGGCCCTCAGGGGTGGTGACCAATTTGTCATAAGCGGCAATTTTCTCGCTCAATTCCTTGTCGCGCGTGTCCATTTGGCTGCGGTAAGTGGCGATGTTCTTCGGATCTTGATCCAAGGCCATGCGCAGGGAAATGGTACGGATGCGCAACATGAGCTCGCGGATCTCGTCACCGCCGCGAATGCTCGGCAACCATTGGGCCTCCACCGCCACCTCGCTGTCGCGAATGCTCGACATCTGCCCCAGTGCAAATACCCCGAGCAATGCCACCAGTACCGCGATCAAGGCAAAACCCAGCGCGGCGCGAGGGGCAATATTCAGCTGACGAAGAAACATAACGAGCGCCTTTGTTTTTATTGGCTGGAGTCGAGGCCCTGTCCGTGCCCCGTTAGCTCGTTATCGGCAAGTTGTACGATGACTTGAAGCGATCTGCTTTTTCGCAGACAAAAAAAATCCCCGTATCTTTCGATACGAGGATTTTTAATATGGTCGGGGTAAGGGGATTCGAACTCCTGACATCCTGCTCCCAAAGCAGGCGCGCTACCGGACTGCGCTATACCCCGGTAAAAAAAAGGCACCTTTGAAAGGCGCCTTCTGCGAACAGAGCTTTTGGCGTCTGATCTTAAGATTCGATCCCAGCGTTAACTGGTTTCAAAAATGGTGGGTCGTGTGGGATTCGAACCTACGACCAATTGGTTAAAAGCCAACTGCTCTACCAACTGAGCTAACGACCCAAAAATGGTCGGGGTAAGGGGATTCGAACTCCTGACATCCTGCTCCCAAAGCAGGCGCGCTACCGGACTGCGCTATACCCCGGTTTGAAATTGGCTCCGTGACCAGGACTCGAACCTGGGACCCAATGATTAACAGTCATTTGCTCTACCGACTGAGCTATCACGGAACTACATATTTCAATTTACAACTGTGAAGCTTGCTTCACCTCTTCGACTCGTTCGCATCGCTGCGTTCGTGTGTCTGAGGCGCGCTATTCTACAATCTTAAGCACCTCTGTCAACCCCCTAAATTGCTTTCAAGTTAATGATTTGCAACTTATTTCAGATTCCTGCTTGGGGAGCAGAAACCCTCTCGGGGTGACTTACTGCGGGGCGCACTTTACAAGCATTTTCCTTTGAGTTCAACAGCCTATCGAAAAAAAGGCCTCGCAATGCGAGGCCTCTTTCATTTTGTTGCCACTGGGGATCAGACAAAGACGATTTCGTCGTGCTCCACCACACCTTTGGCGGTCTCTCCGGGCATGAAACGACCCGATAGAATCAGCTGTGCCAGCGGGTTCTCGATCCAGCGCTGGATCGCCCGTTTGAGCGGCCGTGCGCCATAGACTGGGTCGTAACCGACGGCGATCAGCTTATCCATCGCTTCCGGACTCAGCTCAAGCTTCAGCTCGCGCTCGGTCAGACGGCTACGCAGGCGACCCAACTGGATCTCGGTAATGCCCGCGATCTGATCCCGAGCCAGTGGCTCGAAGATCACCACTTCGTCGACCCGGTTGATGAACTCCGGCCGGAAGTGCGTGGAAATCGCATCCATCACCGCTGCACGCTGCGCTTCGCGATCCCCTATCAGTTCCTGGATCTGTACCGAGCCCAGGTTGGAGGTCATGACGATCACGGTATTTTTGAAATCCACCGTGCGGCCATGGCTGTCGGTCAAACGGCCATCTTCAAGCACTTGCAGCAAGATGTTGAACACATCCGGGTGGGCCTTCTCGACCTCATCCAGCAGGATCACTGAATAAGGCTTGCGACGCACCGCCTCGGTCAGGTAACCGCCCTCCTCATAGCCCACGTAGCCCGGTGGCGCGCCGATCAGACGAGCCACGGAATGCTTCTCCATGAACTCGGACATGTCGATCCGTACCATCGCCTCTTCAGTATCAAAGAGGAACTCGGCCAGCGCCTTGCACAACTCGGTTTTACCGACACCGGTCGGGCCGAGGAACATGAACGAACCGCTCGGGCGATTCGGATCGGACAACCCGGCACGGGAACGCCGCACTGCGTTGGAGACGGCGATCACTGCTTCGTCCTGACCGATCACACGTTGGTGCAACAGGCTTTCCATCTTCATCAGTTTTTCGCGCTCGCCCTCGAGCATTTTCGCCACGGGGATGCCGGTCCATTTCGACACGACTTCAGCGATCTCTTCTTCAGTCACCTTGCTGCGCAACAACTGGTTTTCGCTTTTGCCGTGCTGGTCGACCATTTGCAGGCTGCGCTCCAGGTCCGGGATCACCCCGTATTGCAGCTCGGCCATGCGGTTCAGATCGCCTTTACGGCGCGCGGCTTCCAGTTCCTGACGGGACTGTTCGATTTTCTGCTGGATCTGTGCCGAACCCTGGACCTCGGCTTTTTCCGAGTTCCAGATCTCTTCGAGATCCGAATACTCACGCTCGTGACGGGCGATTTCTTCCTGCAATTTTTCCAGACGTTTCTTCGCCGCGTCGTCGCTTTCTTTCTTCAGCGCCTGGGATTCCACCTTCAGCTGAATCAGGCGACGCTCCAGACGGTCCAGCACTTCCGGCTTGGAATCGATTTCCATGCGGATGCGGCTGGCGGCTTCGTCGATCAGGTCGATGGCCTTGTCCGGCAACTGGCGGTCCGTGATGTAGCGATGACTGAGCTTGGCCGCGGCGATGATTGCACCGTCGGTGATTGCCACCTTGTGGTGAACTTCGTAGCGCTCTTTCAGACCACGCAGGATGGCGATGGTGTCTTCTTCGCTCGGCTCGTCCACCAAGACCTTCTGGAAGCGCCGCTCGAGGGCCGCGTCCTTCTCTATATATTGACGATACTCGTTGAGCGTGGTCGCACCGACGCAATGCAGCTCACCGCGAGCCAATGCCGGTTTGAGCATGTTGCCCGCGTCCATCGAGCCTTCGCCCTTGCCCGCGCCGACCATGGTGTGCAACTCGTCGATGAACAGAATGATCTGCCCTTCCTGCTTCGACAGTTCATTGAGCAGGGACTTGAGGCGCTCTTCGAACTCGCCGCGGTATTTGGCACCGGCAATCAATGCCCCCATATCCAGGGACAAAAGGCGCCTGCCTTTGAGACCGTCCGGCACTTCACCGTTGATGATGCGCTGAGCCAGGCCTTCGGCGATGGCGGTTTTACCCACGCCAGGTTCACCGATCAGCACCGGGTTGTTCTTGGTGCGGCGTTGCAGTACCTGAATGGTGCGGCGAATTTCATCGTCACGGCCGATCACCGGATCGAGCTTGCCCTCTTCGGCGCGCTTGGTCAGGTCGATGGTGTATTTATCCAGCGCCTGCCGAGACTCTTCCTGGTTGGCGTCATTAACCGCCTCACCGCCGCGCAGATTGTTGATCGCGTTTTCCAGCGCCTTTTTGCTCACGCCCTGGCCGAGCAGCAATTTGCCGAGCTTGCTGTTCTCGTCCATCGCGGCGAGCAGCACCAGTTCGCTGGAGATGAATTGGTCACCCTTCTGCTGAGCCAGGCGATCGGCCTGGTTGAGCAGGCGTGCCAGATCCTGCGACATGTTCACGTCGCCGGTCGGGTTCTGGATTTTCGGCAGCTGATCGAGCGCTTTGGTCAGTTCTTTACGCAGGCTGTTGACGTCGAAACCCACCTGCATCAGCAGGGGTTTGATCGAACCACCCTGCTGTTCAAGCATGGCCTGCATCAAATGCGCCGGTTCAATGGCCGGATGATCGAGGCCGACAGCCAGGGACTGGGCGTCGGACAGGGCTAACTGCAGCTTGCTGGTTAAACGGTCTATACGCATGGGTTCACCTTCCTTTTGAGCAGGCCGGACCTATAAACATCCCGAATAAAGAAACCTGCCAGATACCGCTATAGATGTGGTCGATTCTGGGAGATTCAAGCGTCGTGCAGTTGATGTAGATCAGAGAAGTCTAGCGTTCGAGCCAGATCAGGGAGGCAAACCGGCCGGTGCGAGGACTGCGGCGGTAAGAAAAGAAACGTGGATCGGTCACTGTGCAGAAACCACCGCCATAAACAGCGGTGACACCGCGAGCGGCCAGACGCAAACGCGCCAGTTCATAGATGTCGGCCATGAACTTGCCGGCATTCTGGCTCGGCACGAAGGCTTTGGCTGCTTCAGGCAATTGCTGGACGAAGGTTTCGCGCACTTCCGGGCCGACTTCAAAGGCTTGAGGGCCAATGGCCGGGCCGAGCCAGACCAGTACGTCTTCGGGCGGTACAGCCAGACTGTCGAGGGTCGCTTCCAGCACACCCGCCGCCAGCCCGCGCCAACCGGCATGGGCGGCAGCGACGCGGGTGCCGGCACGGTCGCAAAACAGCGCAGGAAGGCAGTCGGCGGTCATCGCTGTGCAAGCGATACCGGGTGTTGCCGTCCAGCTGGCGTCGGCAGTGGCTACCAGGTTTGGGTCCGCTTGGGTCACGACAATGCCGTGAACCTGTTGCAGCCAGGCCGGCTGAATCGAGAAACGATCGGTGAGACGACGGCGGTTTTCGGCGACGGCTTCAGGGCTGTCGTCGACATGATCGCCCAGGTTGAGGCTGTCGAACGGCGCCAGACTGACGCCGCCCGCACGGGTGGTAACGCAGGCTTTGACGCTGGCCGGCGCGGGCCAGTCAGGCGTCAGCCAGGTCATCCGATGAACGCCTCGCGGTCTTGCTTGAGCAGCGACAGCAACCAGACGAAGTCATCCGGCAGTGGCGATTCCCAGCTCATGCGTTTACCGGTGGTCGGATGATCCAGCTCCAGGAACCGCGCATGCAGCGCCTGACGCGGGAAATTCTTCAGGGATTCGACCATGGTCACGCTGGCGGCCGGTGGAATACGGAAACGACCGCCGTAGGCAGGATCTCCGACCAACGGGTAGTTGATGTGCGCCATGTGCACGCGAATCTGGTGCGTACGACCGGTTTCCAGCTTCACTCGCACATGAGTGTGGGAGCGGAAACGCTCGAGCACGCGGTAGTGACTGACGGCTTGCTTGCCACCTTCCATCACCGCCATGCGCTGGCGCTGCTGGCCGTGACGACCGATCGGTGCGTTGATCTTGCCGCCGGCCGTCACCACACCGATTACGATGCACTCATAGATCCGGCTGACACTGCGGCTCTGCAATTGAGTGACCAGCTGTGTCTGCGCCTGAATGGTCTTGGCCACCACCATCAGACCGGTGGTGTCCTTGTCCAGGCGATGCACGATACCGGCGCGGGGCACATTGATGATGTCCGGCACGTGGTGCAGCAAGGCGTTGAGCAAGGTGCCGTCGGCGTGACCGGCGGCCGGATGCACCACCAGGCCCGCAGGCTTGTTGATCACCAGGATGTCGTCGTCTTCATAGACGATGTCCAGCTCGATGTCTTGAGCGATCCATTCGCCCTGAGCTTCCTGCTCGGCAGTCAATTCAAGAATGGCGCCACCGTGAACGATGTCTCGCGGGCGGATAACCGCCCCATCCACAGTCAGGCGGCCGTCTTTGATCCAGGCGGAAAGGCGCGAGCGCGAGTGCTCAGCGAATAATTGTGCGGCGACTTGATCGAGGCGTTGGCCGCCCAATTCGGACGGCACCTCTGCGCGAAGTTCAATTTTATCGGACATGCTCAGACTAGGCGTCGGCACAGCCTTTGGTTTCGGCTGCGCGCTTGTGGTTAAATACGGCGTCTTTTGCCCCGAGGCTTTTCAACGGGGCACTCATCATAACAGGACGGCCCCGCCCAAGACAGCGGCCGTCATAGGGACGCAAGCCGCCATGCAAGTGAAACACCTGCTGCTGATCGCCATCCTCGCATTGACCGCTGCTTGCTCATCGAAGGAAGTCGTAGACGAAAACCTGAGCGAAGTCGAGCTGTACCAGCAGGCTCAGCACGATCTGGACAACAATAGCTACACCGCCGCCACAGCCAAGCTGAAGGCCCTGGAGTCGCGTTATCCGTTCGGTCGCTATGCCGATCAGGCTCAACTCGAGCTCATCTACGCCAACTACAAGAACTCCGAGCCTGAGGCTGCGAAGTCCGCTGCCGAGCGATTCATTCGCCTGCACCCGCAGCACCCGAACGTCGATTACGCCTACTACCTCAAGGGTCTGACCTCTTTTGACCAGGACGTCGGCATGCTGGCGCGCTTCCTGCCACTGGACATGACCAAGCGTGACCCGGGCGCTGCCCGCGACTCCTACAACGAGTTCGCCCAGCTGACCAGCCGCTACCCGAACAGCCGCTACGCGCCGGACGCCAAGCAGCGCATGATTTACCTGCGCAACCTGCTGGCGGCCTATGAAATCCACGTTGCCGACTACTACCTGACCCGTCAGGCCTACGTTGCCGCCGCCAACCGTGGCCGTTATGTAGTGGAAAACTTCCAGGAAACCCCATCGGTCGGTGACGGCCTGGCGGTGATGACCGAAGCCTACCAGCGCCTGCACCTGGACGAACTGGCTGCGACCAGTCTCGAAACCCTGAAACTCAACTACCCGAACCACCCGAGCCTGGTGAACGGTCAGTTCGTGCCATCGGTAGCCGAAGCCGACAACCGTTCGTGGCTGAGCAAGGCCACCCTGGGCCTGATCGAATCCCGTCCGCCACTGCCGCCGGGCGAAACCCGCGCCAACCAGGATGTGCAGAAGCAGTTCCAGGATGCCAAGGACGCGATTCCGAACGAGCTCAAGCCTAAAGATGAAAACGGCGATGTGATCGAAGAACCGGAACCCGAGTCCAGCAACACCGACCGTTCCTGGTTCAGCCACATGACCTTCGGCCTGTTCGACTGACATAGAGATGTTGTACCGGGAAGGCGCCTTTCGAGGCGCCTTTTTTATTGCCGGATTTTTGGGTGAACGTATTGCGCTGTGCGCTTGACCCGTCCTTGGCTAAACTGCCAATTCATTAATCAAAAAGCAGCTCACCATGCTTCGTCTATTGTTCTGGATCGCCCTGATTGCCGCTGCCGTATGGTTCTGGCGCAAGTTCAAGGGCCCGACGTCGGTCGCCAATATGCCGCGCGAGCAAGATGCTCCACCCATGGTTCGCTGTGCTCATTGCGGCGTACACCTGCCCCGCGACCGCGCGTTGAAACTCGAACAACAGTGGTATTGCAGCCAGGCTCACCTTGAGCAAGGCCCGGGCTCAAGTGATCGCTGAGACGCCCAGCCCAGGCAACAAACAGGCCCAGCGACTGCTGCGCCTCTATCACCTCTACCGCTTAAGCGTCGGCATCACCCTGGTGCTGTTGATCTCCAGCAACATGGACAACCAGTTGCTGAAGTTCGCCAATGACGACCTGCTGCGCAACGGCAGCTGGTTGTACCTGGTGCTGAATATCCTGCTGGTGGTCTTTCTGGGGAACACCCGACGCCCCGCGCAGCTGTTCGGCCTGGCGCTGGTCGATGTCCTGCTGCTGTGCGGCCTGTTCTATGCCGCGGGCGGCATGGCCAGTGCCATCGGCAATTTGCTGATCGTCTCAGTAGCCATCAGCAATACCTTGCTGCGCGGGCGTGTCGGTCTGCTGATCGCAGCGGTCGGTGCCCTTGGCATCGTGGGTTTGAGCTTCATCCTGAGCTTCAACCACCCCGCCAGCCCCAGTGATTACCTGCAAATCGGCACCCTCGGCGCCCTGTGTTTTGCCGCGGCGCTGCTGGTGCAGGGATTGACCCGACGATTGGAGGTCAGCGAAACCCTGGCCGAACAGCGGGCCAGTGAAGTGCTCGGTCTCGAAGCCCTCAACGCACTGATCCTGCAACGCATGCGCACAGGCATTCTGGTGCTCGACAACCAGCGGCGGGTGCAACTGGCCAATCACAGCGCCTTGACCTTGCTGGGGCAGGAAAAACTGGACGGCCAGTTGATCGACGATTACTCGATACCGTTGGTCGAGCGGCTCCAACTGTGGCTCAACAATCCAACGTTGCGCCCGCAAAGCCTGCAGATCGCCAGCAACGGCCTCGAGCTGCAACCAAGCTTCATTGCCCTGGACCAAAGCCCGCACCACCAGACGCTGGTTTTTCTCGAAGACCTCGCCCAAATCGCCCAACAGGCCCAACAACTGAAACTCGCCGCCCTCGGTCGCCTGACCGCCGGGATTGCCCATGAGATCCGCAATCCACTGGGCGCCATTAGTCATGCCGCGCAGTTACTGCAGGAATCCGAGGAACTGAACGGTGCGGACCGGCGTCTGACCCAGATTATTCAAGACCAATCTCAGCGCATGAATCGGGTAATCGAAAACGTCCTGCAATTGTCCCGTCGCCAGCAAACCGTGCCGCAACGGCTCGATTTGAAGCCGTGGCTGGAGCATTTCGTCGCCGAAACCCGCGAAGGCTCGAAAGAACATCAGCAGATTCACCTGCGCATCGGCTTGGGAGACTTCAAAACCCTGATGGATCCGGATCAGCTGACCCAGATTCTCGATAACCTGTTGCGCAATGCCTGGCGCCATAGCGCCCTCAAGCATGATCGGGCGCAGGCCTGGCTTGAGTTGTTTATCGACCCGGACAGCCAGTTGCCGACCCTGGAAGTCCTGGACGATGGCCCTGGCGTTGCACCGGACCAACGTACTCACTTGTTCGAACCGTTCTTCACCACCAGCAGCCAGGGTACTGGCCTGGGGCTTTATCTGTCCCGTGAGCTGTGCGAAAGCAATCAAGCCCGCCTAGACTTCAAATCACGCCAAGGCGGCGGCTGCTTTCGCATCACCTTTGCTCACGGACGGAAACAAAGTTGAACACGAGCCCACGGCAAAAAATCCTCATCGTCGACGACGAGCCGGATATCCGCGAACTCCTGGAAATCACCCTGGGACGGATGAAACTCGACACCTTCAGCGCACGCAACCTCGCAGAAGCGCAGGCGCTACTGGCTCGGGATACGTTCGACCTGTGCCTGACCGACATGCGCCTGCCTGACGGCACCGGTCTGGCGCTGGTGCAGCACATCCAGCAGCGCTATGCACAAGTGCCGGTGGCGATGATCACCGCCTACGGCAGCCTGGAAACAGCAATAAACGCCCTCAAGGCCGGCGCCTTCGACTTCCTGACCAAACCGGTCGACCTCACCCGTCTGCGCGAACTGGTCATCAGCGCCCTGAGCTTGCCAGCGCCAGGCGGCACCAGCAGCGGCATCGACCGTCGGCTGCTGGGAGACTCGCTGCCAATGCGCAACCTGCGCAAACAAATCGACAAACTGGCCCGCAGCCAAGCCCCGGTCTACATCAGTGGCGAGTCCGGCAGCGGCAAGGAACTGGTCGCTCGACTTATCCACGACCAAGGCCCGCGCGCCAGCCGACCGTTCGTCCCGGTGAACTGTGGGGCAATCCCGTCGGAATTGATGGAAAGCGAGTTTTTCGGCCATCGCAAAGGCAGTTTCAGCGGCGCCATCGAAGACAAGCCTGGGCTGTTCCAGGCAGCCCATGGCGGTACGTTGTTCCTCGACGAAGTGGCTGACCTGCCGCTGGCAATGCAGGTCAAACTGCTGCGGGCCATACAGGAGAAAGCCGTTCGCAGCATCGGTGGCCAGCAGGAAACCGTGGTCGATGTGCGCATCCTCTGCGCCACTCACAAAGACCTCGATGCCGAAGTCGCCGCCGAACGCTTTCGCCAGGACTTGTACTACCGCCTGAACGTGATCGAGCTGCGAGTACCGTCCTTGCGCGAACGCCGCGACGACATTGAGCTTCTGGCCAACAATATGCTCAAGCGACTGGCGGCCAGCACTGGCCAGCCCCCCGCAAAACTCCACCCACAAGCCCTCGAAGCGCTGAAAAACTATCGCTTTCCTGGAAACGTGCGGGAATTGGAGAACATGCTCGAACGGGCTCACACCTTGTGCGAGAACAAACAGATCGAAGCCAGCGACCTGCGCCTGGCAGAAGGCAACTGCAACCCGGACGGCGGCGTGCCAGACCTGACACAGATCGATAATCTGGAAGCCTATCTGGAAAACGTCGAACGCAAACTCATCCTCCAGGCCCTGGAAGAAACCCGCTGGAACCGCACGGCGGCGGCCCAGCGATTGAATCTGTCATTTCGGTCGATGCGTTACAGGCTGAAGAAATTGGGGCTGGATTGAACCGTTAACAGCTCTTCTGTCAGATTCGTCCGACTGGCGCATACGGCGCAGGGTCGATAATCGGCGCCCGCCCCAGCATCACATCGGCAAACAACTGACATGACGCCGGCGCCAGCACCAGCCCGTTACGGTAATGCCCGCAGTTGAGCCAGAGCCCGTCATATCCCGGCACCCGACCGATATAGGGGATTCCTTCAGGCGACCCGGGCCGCAACCCCGCCCAATGCCCCACCACCTCGGCATCCGCCAATGCCGGAATCAATTCCACCGCCGATGCCTTCAGGCTTTCCAGCGCCATGTCGGTTGGCGTCTTGTCAAAACCCTCATGCTCCAGCGTACTGCCGATCAGGATGTGCCCGTCGCGCCGGGGAATGGCATAACGCCCCTTGGCCAGGACCATGCTCGGCAGGAAGTCCGCTGCGCACTTGTAGAGAATCATCTGTCCCTTGACCGGTTCGACCGGCAGTTCCAGGCCCAGCTTTTTCAGCAAGTCACCGCTCCAGGCCCCCGCTGTCAAAACCACCTCATCACCCCGAATGGCCCCCATCGAGGTCTGTACCCCGACCACCACAGAACCTTCCCGGATAAATTCGCTGACCTCGCATTGTTCATGGATCGTCACGTTCGGCAACGCCAGCAAGGCGGCCTTGAGGGACTTCACCAGCCGTGGATTACGCACATTGGCCACATCGGCCATGTAGATCGCCCGCGAAAAACCGGCGCCCAATACCGGCACTGCATCGTGGGCCGCAGAGATATCCACAGCCCGCAGCGGACGGTTCTCCCGTTTGGCCCAGGCGAGTGCTTCGGCCTCGTCATCCAGGTCCAGCCAATACAACCCGGTGGTGTGCACTTCAGGATCGACACCGGTGGCAGCGAACAAACGCTGGGCCAGTTGTGGATAAAAATCCTGGGACCAATGAGCCAGTGCAGTGACCGCCGGGCTGTAGCGCCATGGATAGAGCGGCGAAACGATCCCGCCACCGGCCCAGGAAGATTCCTGACCGACGTTCGAGCGGTCCAGCAGCACCACGCTCTGCACTTCGGACGCGAGATTGAACGCCGTCAGCAGGCCAATCACCCCGCCACCGACAATCACCACTTGCTGTTGACTGCTCATGTTCTGATCCAACCGTTCAATAGACAGAGGGCGCAAAAGGCGCCCGAAAAAGGAACTCAGCGACCCCAGCAATCCTTGGTGGCCAGGCCGGACGCGGCATTGACCATACTCCTGACGCCGGTATTGGTGAGAGTGAAATCACCGCACTTGTCGCTGGCCATGGTCGAACCGGCCTTGCGTGTTGCCGTCAGCAGGAAGGTCTGATCGGTCAGGGTCGGGGTGATGGTGTAGAAATCATTGCCGGCGCTGAGGCCGGTGGCATTGGTGTAGACATTATTCTTCGAATAGAAACGCTCGAGGATCTGCGCCTGCTCGGAAAGCAACCCGGCGACTTCAGTACGGCGGCCCTTTTTTACGTACTCGGTGAGGCTCGGATAGCCAATGGTGATGACGATCCCGATGATCGCAATCACGATCATGATTTCGATCAGGGTAAAACCTCGGTTGGATCTGCGCATGCCTCACTCTCACTTACTGTATTTGTCGCCACATGATGCGACGGCCGCTGCCGCCACCGGATTTTTCCACCAGAGTGGTCACGCCACCACCGGAGTCGTTCACAATCTTGCGGGTTGCGTCATTGACGACCGCGTTCAGGGTCGGGATACCACCGGTGAAGATCACCCCACTGGAAATCGTGTCGTTGCCATCGACCACCCCGTCGGCATTGGTGTCGAGTACCGCGTAATTGAGCATCTTACCGCTGAACGCATCGAGTTCGACCAGTTTGCCGCTACCGAAGCTGGCACAGGGGTCCACGGTATCCACACTGAGCGTGGTAAAAACAATTCGCCCCGATACCAGACTGGCCTGATAGATCACCCGCTCCCCCGTCAGCACGTTGTTGTATACCAGGGGCAGGTACCAGCCTTTCTTGGCCGGGTAGGTCACCTCGTTCTGGCTGGTGGTGATGAATTGCCCGGTACTGCCCGAAAACACGCCGGTCACCGCCTGCGCCTGCAAACTGGAAACGGTGATTTGTCCTGCGCCCCCCTCGGCATCCCATACCGCGTAGAACGCCTGTAGATCCTTATTGGTCTTGTCGGCAACCTCATTGAATTTGCCGGTGCCGAAAAACACCTCCTTGCCGCCCAACACGTGATCCGCCAGCAACGGTTGCGCGGTAATCGGCTGGGTCGCGCCACCTGCAGTGGTGAACAACGGCTTGCCGGAAAACGCCACGCCCCAGGTGTCAGGGGTGGTGCCACTCAAATCGAACTTCCACAACCGCCCTTTCAGATCGCCCCCGTAGGCAGCCTGCACCACATTCTGCGAGTTGACCCTGAGCTTCACCGACGACAGGCCGTTGGTGGTTTCGGTACTGTCGACCACGATTTTCTTGATCAGCGAGCCGTCGCGAATATCCACCACATACAACGCTGCCACCCCGGAGTTGCTGCCATAGCCGTTGGAGATAAACGCGGCCCAGCGACCATCGGCCAAGCGTGCCACTTCGGGGCGCGCATAGGCATAACCCAGATCATTGAAAACGTTCGCTGTGCTGGCCGTGGCCGGTGCACTGATTTCCCACAGCGCTTTAGTTTCGTTACCGGCCGATGCGTCGAACAATTGCAGCGCATAGAAGGTTTTGCCGCCCGCCCCCGTACCGCCAATTGCCAGGGTTTTCCAGGCGCTATTGAGCTGGGCATCAAACACGCCGACCTGACCATCGACCAGAAACTTGTGGCTCACACCGTTGATGTAAGCGGGATCGGCGATGTCGTTCAGCGATGGCAGCACGCTGGAGGGCATGTAGGCATAACGCCTGACACCGTTGGCCGAGTTGATGATGTTTACAAAACCGTCGTTGGCATTCACCACCAGGCTGGCATTCATGTTGGCGGCTTTGGTGGTCAGGTAAGTGCTGTAGCTGGTGTCTGCCACCAGATCGGACGCGGTTTTGTCCGTGGGTGAAGCCAGCACGAGTGGCGAATTGATGATGTCGCCGAGCAATACACTGCGAACTTTCAGCCCGGTTTTGTTGATGCCCTTGCTCCACTCCACCAGATCGTTGCCGTTGATGCCAGCAGGCAGCCCCTGGTTGAGGGCGGTCTGCTGCGCCGCAGAGAAATTGCTGTAAGCCAGGGTGACCGCGGCGTTGGTTTGCGTGTTCCAGGACTGGTAGATCGGCGCAGTGGCGCCGGGCACGATGGTGGTGTCGGTCGTCCATAGCACAGCGGCGGTGTTAACCGCGCCCGTCGACGTGAAGCCAAAGGACTTGATCGTACCCCGCCAGTCCTTGGGATCGTAGCTGGTCTGGAAATAGCTCGAGTCGCTGGTCAGGGTCGTGCCGCTGGCCACGCCACTGCCACCTGAGCCGGCCTTGGAAGTGATGTCGCTCAAGGCTGCAGACAATGCATTGTTAAGTCCCGCACTGTCGCTCGCCTGGTAGTACTTGCCCTGCCCATAGGTCGCGGCATCCGCCAACATCTGGTTTGCAGCGGTGAAACCCACGGTATAGGTGTTCATGTTCTGCTTGGGAAAATCCAGGGCGTTCCAGCTTTTACCCGCGGCATCGGTTCCCGTGGAACGCATGTCGATATCGAAGGCGAACTTGGCAATGTCATCCAGGTACAGGGTGTCGCCCTCATCGTCGCCTGAGGGATCGGTACCATCGTTACTGCTGATCCCGTCCCAGTTCGGTAACTGGCTGCCACCCAGCGGATCATCGGTCGGAAAGGTTCGGTCGTAGGTCGGCAGACCATCGGTGATCACCACCCCGTAGTTTTTCTGGCAACGGTACTGAATCGGACTGGTATAGGTGTCGGGCGTCGAGTTGTTGTACGGCGCCATGCCACGGAAATAACGAGTGATCTCGTAATAGGCTTCCGCCAGCGGCGTATTGGCTTGCGCACTCAACTCGTCGATCCCGGCGATCAGTGCGTTGTAATTGGTATCGGCTTGAGCCTGAGTCACAGTGCCGCTGACCGCCGACAAATCGCTGATCGAGCGGGCGATGTAACCGCCGTCATTCTTATGGTTACCGACCGCCAGGTTGAACGTCGACAGGCCGATGCGTAGCGAACGGTTATTGGCCACCAACGTCTTGGAAACGTTGCGCGCCACGTTCATCCGGTAATCGTTGGGGATCGAGCCGTCGGTGAAGTCCCGGTCAGTGTTGTTGGCCAGGCTGATCAGGTAGGACAAATAATTCGCCGTATACCGCGTGTCCTCGCTTCCCACCGGATCGGGAAGCTTCAGGCAAAGCGAATCCAGACCGAGAAGACTGTTTTTATAAAAACCGTACCATCCGGCCTTCGAGCATGTTCCATGATTCAAACTCGACAAGGCGATATTGTTATCGGTCATGTCCAGGTCGCGGCCTTTGTTGCACGAACCATTGGAGAGGCAAATCGTCACCGGGGTGCGTGCGACCGTCGGGTCGAAGCCGGCCGCCCAGATAATGTTGTTCATACTCCCCGAGTCATCGAGCAGCAGCATCACATTGGCAGGCACGGCGGCGGCGCTCAACAGCGGAGAATCCGAGGGCGTGAAGGCGTAGGTCGGCGCTGCCAGGTAAAGGCTCAAGACCGCGCCGCAGAGCAGCTGCAGTAACCAATGGCGCCAGCCTGTGCGGGTCTCAGTACTTCGCATAAATACTCTCCACCACACTGCGCGAGCTGCCCGCGATGCCCACGGCGGTCACCCGATAAAGGGTTGCCGACGTGTTGCTCGGCACATTCACGGCAGTCAGGGTAGTGCCGATGTTCTGCACTCCATAAAAGCCGCTACCGGAGGCGATCCAGTTCACCCCCGAGGTGGAGTTGAACCCGGCGGCGGTGATGACCGACGCCTCGGCCGGCGGTGCGCACTGGCTGGTGCCACTGCAGACCGGCAACGAGTAGGAGTTCAGTTGCACCGCGCTTTCACCGACCCGCAACGCCGCTTCCGCGCCCTGGAACGACTGGTTGCGCAGGATCACGCTGCTGGTCATTTTCTCCTGCAACGTGGCGCTCTGCATCGACGAGAGACCGATCAATGTCAGCACCAGGAGAAACACCAGGCTGACCAACAGCGCCATGCCGCGCTGGGCGTGAGATGTCATGGACGCACGACTCATCGGCCCTCCCCTCATTGCAACCGGTTGCGCAAGGCGGCAACTACGTTGAAGGTTTGATTGCGGACCCGGTTGTTCGGGTCGGTGAGGGTCAGCGTCAGCCTCACACTGCGGATTCGCGCCGGATCGGACGGATTACTGCTGTAACTGGAGGCGGCTGTATCCGTGGCCGAACTGGCGATGCCGAAGCTCACGCCAAAGGCACTGACGTTGTTTACCAGCACCGCCTGAGTCGGCGTGCCAGTGCCGGAGCCCATCAGCAGTTGGTTGTTGCTGAAGCTGTAGACCAGCCGCCGGATTGGAAACGCCAACTGCCCCGATGCCGGCGTGCGTAAACCGGTGTAGGCCGTCGCAGTATTTCGGCAGTCGGAAACCACCGTCCAGGTCGGCACTCCGCCACTGCCGCCGACATCTGCGGTGACCAGAGTCAATTTGAGGTTGGCATTGTCCCAACTGATCGGTGTGAGCAGGCTGGCATTGAAATCCCCCGCCGAGCTGGCGTCGGTAATCGTACCCAGGCAACCAAACATGCCGACCATGCGAATTTCCTGAATCATCTTGCTCAGGACGAACCGCGCATCTTCCTGCATGCCGGCAGCTGTGTTCTGGCTGACGTAGGTGTTTTTGGCGGCGATGAAAATCTGCGCCACGCCCAGGACCACGATCAGGCTCAACGCCAGGGCAATCAGCAATTCGATCAGACCGAAGCCTCTGCTGGTTCTGTTCATGGTGTCGTCACCGGATCAACGGTGGCACGGCTGGTGAGGACAAAACTGCGGCGCGAATCGGCGATATTGGCGGCCCGGGAGTCGTCCCAGGTAATGGTGATGGTGTATACCCGCTGGTTGCGGACGATGCTGCCGGTGGCCGTGGCGCCGCCGAAATTGACGATATTGGTGGTGAAGTCGTAGAGGTCCTGATCCCGGGCCACGCTCAAGTTGCCCGAGGTCGGCGGCGTGACGGTGTAATCGGCGCCGGAATTGGCGCGAATGCGGTCCATCATGTCGTAGGCGATAAAACTCGCCTGGCTGGTCATCCGTGAGCTGTCGGTGTACTTCAGCGCATTGAGCTGAATCGCCGCCGCGCCCAACAGACCCACAGCCAGCACCAACAACGCGACCAATACCTCGATCAGCGTCATGCCCTCCTGTGCACGCTTGCTCCAACCCCTCATCCGCAACTTCCACCCAATAGAATTCGTCCGTTCAAACACACATTCAGCGTCCTGCTTTGCGCCCCCAGCACATAACTGATCACCACCGCCGTGGACGGCGCTGCCAAGCCGCCGAGATTGTTGAAATCAATCGCGGTCACTCCTGAGGTTAGCGTTAGAGTTGCTCCGCTGCTCATCGCTGGAACAACCCGCAATACATTGGCCGGATTGCCAGTACCGTCATAAACGCTCAGCTCGCCGGTCCAGACACTGCCGCCGGCCGTCGGGCGAACCCGAGTGGTGAAGCCCCGATCAATCGCCTCAAGCCGTGCGTAATTGAGTGCCCGTTGCAAGTCGCCGACCTCGGTGTCGGCCTTGTTGCTTTGCACCGAGCGGGTGAACGCCGGAACGGCCAGTGTAATCAGGATCAGAAACACCGCGAGCGTGACCAGCAGCTCGATCAGCGTGAAACCTTTTGTACGATGATCCATCAGTGCCCTCCGTTGCCGTCGGCTATACCTGCTTCTACACGCTAGAACATTCGACCGACAGATGTACGGTTGTTTTGCCATTACTCGCGCAAGGATCGCGCGGGCCGCAGCACTCCATGGAGGGAGATGACATGCATCAGCAAGGTTTCAGCCTGATCGGACTGCTCATGGGACTGACGATTGTCGGGATTGTTCTGCACTTGGTCAGTCCGGCGTTCGCTGCACTGACGGAATCGAATCATCGGGAGCAGTCGGCCGAGTCGCTGATCAGTGGGATCCGCCAGGCCAGAACCCTGGCCATAACCCGCAACCAGAACGTGGTCATTCATGGCATCAACGGCGATTGGAGCCAGGGCTGGCGGATCATTCTGGACATCAGCGGCAAAGGGCCAGAGGACAGCAGCAATCCGCTACTGGTCGAGCGCGCAGGTGATGCGCGGACGCCGATTGTCGGCAATTGGTGGGTCAGGCGTTTCGTGCGGTTCAGCAGTCTGGGCCAACCGCTGATGCCCGGGCGGGCATTTCAGGCAGGGACACTACATATTTGCTCGGCTCGCGAGCCGGTCAGCCAGCTCCAGGTGGTGCTGGCGGCGAGCGGTCGAGTGCGCCTGGCCAACCGTAAGGCTGAGCAGGCGCTGTGTCGAAAGGCGAAAAGTATTACAGCAGCGAACGCACGCGCAGCTCTTTAGGCATGGAGAAGGTGATGTTCTCCTCGCGACCGGCCAGTTCATCGGCACCCGTGGCACCCCAGGCCTGCAATTGCTGGATCACGCCACGTACCAGCACTTCCGGAGCGGAGGCACCGGCCGTGATGCCAATACGCTCGACACCGTCGAACCAGCTCTTTTGCAAGTCTTCGGCACCGTCGATCAGATAGGCCGGGGTGGCCATGCGTTCGGCCAGTTCACGCAGACGATTGGAGTTGGAGCTGTTCGGGCTGCCAACCACCAGCACCACGTCGCATTCGTCCGCCAGTTGCTTGACGGCGTCCTGACGGTTTTGCGTGGCATAACAGATATCGTCCTTGCGCGGACCGCCGATCGCCGGAAAACGCGCACGCAGGGCGTCGATCACGCGACTGGTGTCGTCCATGGACAGGGTGGTCTGGGTAACGAAAGCCAGCTTTTCAGGGTTGTTCACCTGCAATTCGGCGACATCTTTCTCGTCTTCGACCAGATAGATCGCGCCACCATTGCTGCCATCGTATTGTCCCATGGTGCCTTCGACTTCCGGATGACCGGCATGACCGATAAGGATGCATTCACGGCCGTCGCGGCTGTAACGCGCGACTTCGATGTGCACCTTGGTCACCAGCGGGCAGGTCGCGTCGAACACCTTCAGGCCACGACCTGTGGCTTCGGTACGCACGGCCTGGGAAACGCCGTGGGCGCTGAAGATCACGATCACGTCATCCGGCACCTGATCCAGTTCCTCGACGAAGATCGCCCCACGGGCACGCAGGTCTTCGACGACGAATTTGTTGTGGACCACTTCGTGGCGCACATAGATCGGCGGCCCGAAGACTTCCAGGGCGCGGTTGACGATTTCGATCGCCCGGTCCACGCCGGCGCAGAAGCCACGGGGGTTGGCGAGTTTGATTTGCATGCTGTGCCTCGTGTCTTGCGCGCAAGAAGTTAGATCATTGTAGGAGCAGAGCTTGCTCGCGAAAGCGGTGTGTCAGTCAACATTGATGCTGAATGTGATGACGCCTTCGCGAGCAAGCCCTGCTCCTACAGGTGACCGTATTCGGTCAGTTACAACGCTTTGACGTTGATGATCTCGACGTCAAAGGTCAAGGTCTTACCGGCGAGCGGGTGGTTGAAGTCGATGGTCACTTGCGCGTCATCGAATTCCTTCACCACGCCTGGCAGCTCGGTATTGGCCGCATCATTGAAGATCACCAGCAATCCTGGCGACAGTTCCATGTCCTGGAACTGCGAGCGCGGGATGATCTGCACGTTTTGCGGGTTAGGCTGGCCAAAGGCGTTTTCCGGCTCGATGGACAGGCTGCGCTTGTCGCCGGCCTTGAAGCCGAACAGCGCGGCCTCGAAGCCTGGCAACAGGTTGCCGTCACCGACCTTGAAGGTCGCCGGGGCTTTGTCGAAAGTGCTGTCGACGGTGTCGCCGTTCTCCAGGCGCAATGCAAAGTGCAAGGTGACTTCCGTGTTCTGGCCGATACGTTGTTCAGCCAATACCTGTTCAGTCATGAACGGTTTCTCCGGTCTTCTTACTTTTGAACATATCCAGCGCGAGCATTACGGCACCGACAGAAATGGCGCTGTCAGCAAAGTTGAACGCCGGGAAATACCAGCGGTTCTGCCAATGCACCAGAATGAAATCGATCACATGCCCCAGGGCAATGCGGTCGTACAGATTGCCCAGCGCGCCACCCAGCACCAAGGCAAGCGCAATCGCCAGCCAGGTGTCGTTGCGCCCCAGGCGCTTGAGCCAGATCACCAGCACCGCGCTAACCACCACCGCGATCAAGGCAAACAACCAGCGCTGCCAGCCTGAGCCGTCAGCCAGGAAGCTGAACGCCGCCCCGGTGTTGTAGGCCAGGGTCCAGCTGAACAAATCGGGGATCACCACGATTTGCTGGTACATCTCGAGCTTGCCTTCGAAGTAGAACTTGCTGGCCTGGTCAATGACCAGGACCAGAAAACTCAACCAGAGCCAGCTCAGCCGTCCGAAACGGCCAGCCGCATTAGGCATAGTGACGAACCTCGCCCGCGCCGCTGATGTTGTCGACACAACGACCGCAGATTTCCGGATGTTCCGGGTTCACACCGACGTCTTCACGGCAGTGCCAGCAGCGGGCGCACTTGACGTGAGCCGACTTGACGATCTTGAGCTTCAGGCCGCTGACTTCGGTGACCACGGCATCGGCCGGTGCCTGCACCAATGGCGCAACACTGGCGGTCGAAGTGATCAGCACGAAACGCAGTTCGTTGCTCAGCTTGGCCAGGTCGGCGCTCAGCGCGTCTTCGGCGAACAGCGTCACTTCGGCTTGCAGGTTGCCACCGACGGCCTTGGCTGCACGCTGGATTTCCATTTCCTTGTTGACCGCAACCTTGACCGCCATGATCCGGTCCCAGTAAGCGCGATCCAGCTCGAAGCCTTCCGGCAGTTCGCTCAGGCCTTCGTACCAGGTGTTGAGCATCACAGACTCGTTACGCTCGCCCGGCAGGTACTGCCACAGCTCGTCGGCGGTGAACGCCAGGATCGGCGCGATCCAGCGCACCAGCGCTTCGGAGATGTGGAACAGCGCAGTCTGGCACGAACGACGGGCCTTGCTGTCGGCGCCAGTGGTGTACTGGCGGTCCTTGATGATGTCCAGGTAGAAACCGCCCAACTCCTGCACGCAGAAGTTGTGGATCTTGGAGTAAACGTTCCAGAAACGGTATTCGCCGTAGTGTTCCTGCAGCTCGCGTTGCAGCAACAGCGTGCGATCCACGGCCCAACGGTCCAGGGCGAGCATTTCTTCGGCCGGCAGGAGGTCGGTGGCCGGGTTGAAACCGGTCAGGTTGGAAAGCAGGAAACGCGCGGTGTTACGGATGCGCCGGTAGGCGTCCGCACTGCGTTGCAGGATCTGCTCGGAAACCGCCATCTCACCCGAGTAGTCGGTAGACGCTACCCACAGACGCATGATGTCGGCGCCCAGGGTGTCGTTGACCTTCTGCGGCGCGATCACGTTGCCCAGGGACTTGGACATTTTGCGACCGGATTCGTCGACGGTGAAACCGTGGGTCAGCAGCTCGCGGTACGGTGCGTGGTCGTCGATGGCGCAACCGGTCAGCAACGACGAGTGGAACCAGCCGCGGTGCTGGTCCGAGCCTTCCAGGTACAGGTCGGCGCGAGGGCCGGTCTCGTGGCCCATCGGGTGCGAACCGCGCAGGACGTGCCAGTGCGTGGTGCCCGAGTCGAACCAGACGTCCAGGGTGTCGCTGATCTTGTCGTACAGCGGCGCTTCGTCACCGAGCAACTCAGCGGCGTCCATCTTGAACCAGGCTTCGATGCCTTCGACTTCGACGCGCTGGGCGACGATTTCCATCAGTTCGACGGTGCGTGGGTGCAGTTCGCCGCTTTCCTTGTTCAGGAAGAACGGGATCGGCACGCCCCAGTTGCGCTGACGGGAGATGCACCAGTCCGGACGGTTGGCGATCATCGAGTGCAGGCGCGCCTGGCCCCAGGCCGGGACGAATTTGGTGTCTTCGATGGCTTTGATCGCGCGTTTGCGCAGGGTGTCGCCCGCTGCTGGCTCTTTGTCCATGCCGATGAACCACTGCGCGGTGGCGCGATAGATCAGCGGGGTCTTGTGACGCCAGCAATGCATGTAGCTGTGTTCGATGGTGGTGGTGTGCAGCAGCGCGCCGACTTCGGTCAGTTTATCGACGATGGCCGGATTGGCCTTCCAGATGAACTGGCCGCCGAAGAACTCCAGCGATGGCACATACACGCCATTGCTTTGCACCGGATTGATGATGTCATCGTTGACCATGCCGTACTTCTTGCAGGTCACGAAGTCGTCCACGCCGTAGGCTGGCGAGGAGTGAACCACGCCGGTGCCCGCGCCCAGCTCAACGTAGTCGGCCAGGTAAACCGGCGACAGGCGATCGTAGAACGGGTGACGGAAGTTGATCAGTTCCAGCGCTTTACCGGTGGTGGTGGCGATCACCGAACCTTCCAGGCTGTAGCGGGCCAGGCAGGACTCGACCAATTCTTCAGCCAGTACCAGCAGCTTGTCGCCGACGTCGACCAGGGCGTAGTTGAACTCCGGGTGAACGTTCAGCGCCTGGTTGGCCGGGATAGTCCACGGAGTGGTGGTCCAGATCACGATCGAAGCAGGTTTGCCCAACGACGGCAGACCGAACGCGGCAGCCAGCTTGGCTTCGTCGGCGATCGGGAAGGCCACGTCGATGGTCGCGGACTTTTTGTTCTCGTACTCGACTTCCGCTTCAGCCAGGGCCGAACCGCAGTCAAAGCACCAGTTCACAGGCTTCAGGCCCTTGAACACGAAGCCACCCTTGACGATTTCCGCCAGGGCGCGGATTTCACCGGCCTCGTTTTTGAAGTCCATGGTCTTGTACGGGTTGGCGAAGTCGCCCAACACGCCCAAACGGATGAATTCGGACTTCTGGCCTTCGATCTGCTCGGTGGCGTAGGCACGGCACAGTTCGCGGGTCTTGTCGGCGCCCAGGTTCTTGCCATGGGTCACTTCGACTTTGTGCTCGATCGGCAGGCCGTGGCAGTCCCAGCCCGGAACATAAGGTGCGTCGAAACCCGACAGGGTTTTCGAGCGGATGATCATGTCCTTGAGAATCTTGTTCAGCGCATGACCGATGTGAATCGTGCCGTTGGCGTACGGAGGACCGTCGTGCAGTACGAACTTCGGACGATCCTTGCCAATCTCGCGCAACTTACCGTACAGGCCAATGCTGTCCCAGCGCTGCAGAATCTGCGGTTCGCGCTGAGGCAGGCCGGCCTTCATTGGGAAGGCGGTGTCCGGAAGGTTTAGCGTGGCTTTATAGTCGGTCATTTAAGGCTCTTCATTAGCGATTGGCGCTAGGTGCGACAGGGCACGGGCGGCGGCGATATCCGCATTGATCGCCGTCTTAAGCGCCTCCAGAGAGGCGAAACGCTGCTCTTCACGCAGCTTGTGGTGGAAAACCACCGTCAAACGCCGGTCATACAGATCGCCGGCAAAATCTAAAAGGTGCACTTCGAGGTGAGCTTTGCCATCCCCTTCGACCGTTGGCCGCACACCAATATTGGCGACGCCTGGCCAGGTCTTGCCATCGATGTCGACGCTGACCAGGTAAACCCCGCTCAACGGCACACGACGACGCTTGAGTTGCACGTTGGCCGTGGGCGTACCCAACTGGCGCGCCAGCTTCTGGCCATGCAGGACCCGACCGGCAATCCGGTACGGGCGACCGAGCAGTTGCTCGGCCAAGGCGAAATCGGCAGCGGCCAGGGCATTGCGGACCTGAGTGCTGCTGACACGAATGCCGTCCAGCTCGACGGTCTGCGCCGCTTCGACGGTAAAGCCCTGAAGGACGCCGGCCTGTTGCAAGTAGTCGAAATCCCCCAACCGGTCGCAGCCAAATCGGAAATCGTCACCGACTTCCAGATGCTGCACCCCGAGGCCGTCCACCAGAATGGTATCGACGAACTCTCTGGCGCTGAGTTTGCTCAGGCGATGGTTGAAAGCCAGGCACAACACCCGGTCGACACCCTCTTCGGCCAGCAGCTGCAGTTTGTCCCGCAAGCGGGCCAGACGGGCCGGGGCGGTGTCCGGAGCGAAGAACTCCCGCGGCTGCGGCTCGAAAATCACCACGCAGCTGGGCACGCCCAACTCGAGCGCACGCTCTCGCAGCCGGACCAGGATAGCCTGGTGGCCACGGTGAACACCGTCAAAGTTGCCAATAGTGGCGACACAGCCCCGATGCTGGGGGCGCAGGTTGTGGAGACCTCGAACCAGCTGCATAACGCGCTTCTTGCTCATAAAGTGGTCGATTATAACCACACCCGGCGGCCGACGACAGGCAACACCGTAACCCAAAGTAATCGAGCCGACAAAACTGCCGGTTCGCCCATGATTATCGAGATAACGTCTTCAGCTCAAGGCCTTGCGATTGAAGTCGCGCAAACGGAAGCCCATCAACAGCAACATGCCGAAATACGCCACGACGCCTGCGATCACCAATGCACCCAGACGCAGCAGCCGCTCAAGCATAGGCCCCTGCCCCCAGGCCGGCATAAAGTGCATCGCACCCAGCAATACTGCAGACATCACCGCTACCGCCACCAGCAATTTGAGCCCGAACTTCGCCCAACCCGGTTGCGGCTGATACATCTGCTGCTTGCGCAATTGATAAAACAGCAAACCGGCGTTGATGCAGGCACCCGCGCTGATGGCCAGGGCCAGGCCGGCGTGCGCCAGCGGACCGATCAGCACCAGGTTGAACAGCTGAGTGACGATCAGGGTGAAAATCGCGATTTTCACCGGAGTGCGGATGTTTTGTTGCGCATAGAAGCCCGGCGCCAGCACTTTGATCACGATAATCCCCAGCAAGCCGACGGAATAAGCGATCAACGCGCGTTGAGTCATGGCCGCATCGAAAGCACTGAACTGGCCATACTGGAACAGTGAAGCCGTCAGTGGTTCAGACAGAATCCCCAGCGCCAGGGAACACGGCAACACCAGCATGAAGCACAGGCGCAGCCCCCAATCGAGGATTCGCGAGTATTCGTGGCGATCCTGGCTGGCATAGGTCTTGGCCAGGGTCGGCAACAAAATCGTGCCCAGCGCCACACCCAGCACGCCGGATGGCAATTCCATCAGGCGGTCGGCGTAATACATCCAGGACACGGAGCCGGCCACCAGAAACGAGGCAAAAATAGTATTGATGATCAGCGAAATCTGACTCACCGAAACGCCGATGATCGCGGGCAGCATCTGTTTCATGACCCGCCAGACACCGCTATCGCGCAGGTTCAAACGCGGCAGTACCAGCATGCCGATTTTTTTCAGGTGCGGCAGTTGATAGAGCAGCTGCGCCAGCCCACCCACCAGAACGGCCCAGCCCAGCGCCATCACCGGCGGATCGAAATACGGCGTCAGGAATACCGCAAAGATGATCATGCTGACATTGAGCAGGGTCGGCACGAAGGCCGGCACCGAGAAGCGGTTCCAGGTGTTGAGGATCGCCCCGGCCAGCGATGACAGGGAGATCAGCAATATATAAGGGAAAGTGACCCGCAGCAGATCGGTGGTCAGCTGGAATTTTTCCGGAGAATCGACGAAACCCGGTGCCGTGGCCCAGATAACCCAGGGGGCGGCGAGCATGCCCAACGCAGTGACCAGCGCCAGTACCAGTGTCAGCAGGCCTGAGACGTAGGCAATGAAGGTTCGCGTTGCCTCCTCACCCTTCTGGCTTTTGTATTCGGCAAGAATCGGCACAAAGGCCTGGGAAAACGCCCCTTCGGCGAAGATCCGCCGCAGCAGATTGGGCAGTTTGAAGGCGATAAAGAAGGCGTCGGTCGCCATTCCGGCACCAAATGCACGGGCGATTAGAGTGTCACGAACAAACCCCAACACCCGGGAAAGCATCGTGATAGAGCTGACAGCGGCCAACGATTTGAGCAGATTCATTGAAAGAGTTTGTGCCTGTCGATAAACAGCAGGCGAACAACGCGCCCACTTATGCGATACTCCGCGCCGCAACAGCACAGAGCCAAAGCTCGCGAGTTTACAGGTCGCGCGCCGGAAAGAAATATCCAGCGCACCGTCCCCTTGAAAACGTAGCGAGCAAAGGCAAGACAAGGCGAAAGCAGGCGAGAAAGCGGAGTTGACTTTAGTCAATGAGCATTTCGAGTCTGCTTTCAACGCTGTATTGCCGAGCGCAGTAGTTTTCATGGGGCCGGAACCGGCCACTTAGCGGAACGTCTCTTCCGCCCTTGACAAGACATCAACTCATCGGCATGATTCGCGGCCTATTTTGTTTGCTATTTCCTAAAAAGTCTTTCGAGGAGCTCGACGGTGGCCAACACACCTTCCGCCAAAAAACGTGCAAAACAGGCTGAGAAGCGTCGCAGCCACAACGCCAGCCTGCGTTCCATGGTTCGTACCTACATCAAGAATGTAGTTAAAGCCATCGACGCAAAAGACGCTGCTAAAGCTCAAGCTGCTTACGTTCTGGCCGTGCCAGTTATCGACCGTATGGCCGATAAAGGCATCATCCACAAGAACAAAGCTGCTCGCCATAAGAGCCGCCTGAATGGCCACGTCAAGGCCCTGAACGTTGCCGCTGCTGCCTAAGCGACGCGCTCGTTAAAAAACCGACCTCAGGGTCGGTTTTTTATTGCCTGCGATTTATTAAATACAATGCAAAAAAATGTGGGAGCAAGCAGACTCACCCCCACACCTGGACCTTCGTTATCTTACTGAGCGTGCGTCCACGGCAGAATCGGAATTGCCGTCACTGCATTCTGCGGACTGCCCTCGATCAAGCGATCGCTGTAGACCAGATACACCAGGGTATTGCGCTTCTTGTCGAGGAATCGCACTACCTGCATAGTCTTGAATACCAGCGAGGTGCGCTCCTTGAACACCTCCTCGCCATCCTTGAGCTCACCCTTGAAGCTGATCGGCCCGACCTGGCGACATGCAATAGACGCCTCGGCGCGATCCTCGGCCAATCCCAGACCACCTTTCACGCCACCCGTCTTGGCACGCGACAAGTAACAGGTCACGCCCTCCACTTTCGGATCATCAAACGCCTCGACAACAATACGGTCGTTCGGGCCAACGAACTTGAACACCGTCGACACCTGGCCAATTTCCTCGGCCGAGGCCAGCAACGGCATCGCCAACAACAAGCCCAATAATCCTTTTGCCACACGCATTCAGGTATTCCTTCAGACCAGAATCAGGTTATCCCGGTGAACCAGCTCCGGCTCCGCCATGTAACCCAACAGACCGATAATCGCCTCAGACGACTGACCGATGATTTTTTGTGCTTCCAGAGCACTGTAGTTAGCCAGGCCACGAGCGATTTCACGACCGTCCGGCGCCACACAGACCACCATTTCGCCGCGACGGAAGCTGCCCTGGACCAGCTTTACACCTACCGGCAGCAAACTTTTGTTGCCCTGAGACAGCGCAGTCACCGCCCCCGCGTCCAGCACCAGCGTGCCGCGAGTCTGCAGATGCCCGGCCAGCCACTGTTTGCGGGCCGCCAGCATGCCGCGCTCAGGCGACAGCAAAGTGCCGATGCGCTCGCCAGCCTTGAGGCGATCCAGCACTCGCTCAATACGCCCACCAACGATGATGGTGTGCGCACCAGAGCGCGCCGCCAGACGCGCAGCGCGCAGCTTGGTCTGCATGCCGCCACGCCCCAGCGCACCACCAGTACCACCGGCTACCGCATCGAGCGCCGGATCGTCGGCCCGCGCCTCATAAATCAGCTTGGCGTCGGGATTGTTGCGCGGATCAGCATCGAACATGCCATCGCGATCGGTGAGGATCACCAGCAAATCGGCTTCGACCAGATTCGCCACCAGCGCCGCCAACGTGTCGTTGTCGCCGAAACGGATTTCGTCAGTGACCACGGTGTCGTTTTCGTTGATCACCGGGATCACCTTCAACTCGACCAGCGCACGCAGGGTGCTACGAGCATTCAGGTAGCGCTTGCGGTCGGACAAATCGTCGTGAGTCAGGAGAATCTGTGCGGTATGCCGACCATGTTCGGCGAAGCTCGACTCCCAGGCCTGCACCAACCCCATCTGACCGATGGCGGCAGCCGCCTGCAACTCGTGCATCGCACTGGGTCGTGAGGTCCAGCCCAGACGGCTCATGCCCGCCGCCACTGCCCCGGAGGACACCAGCACCAGTTCAACGCCCGCCTCATGCAGGGCAACCATCTGCTCGACCCAGACACCCATTGCTGCGCGATCCAGGCCTTTGCCGTCCGCCGTCAGCAAAGCGCTGCCGATCTTCACGACCCAACGCTGCGCACCTGTCACCTTGCTCCGCATCATCTTCAACCTTAGCTTGAGGGCAGCGCGACCTGGCACTGCCCGTGACGTTATTCGTGGTTCTTCGTGACCAACAGTCGATTTCCAGATACTAAAACGCCGCTCCAGTGAGCGGCGCTTAAGTTTATCGCAACGAATCAGTCACGCACGTAAATGATTTCCGGACCGTCTTCGTCATCCACATCTTCTTCGTCCCAATCGTCGTCACCGATGTCATGGACCGACTTCACGCCGCTGCGGCGCAGAGCACGCTGATCGTCCAGCGCCTGCAACTGGGCGCGCGCTTCATCTTCGATGCGCTGATCGAGCTCAGCCAGCTCTTCCTTGTAGGCCGGGTCGTTAGCCAGGCGATCGGCGCGATCTTCCAGGTAACGCATGATGTCGTGGCACAGACGCTCGGTGCCTTGCTTGGCGATCGCCGAGATCACATAGACCGGACCGGTCCACTCCAGACGATCAACGATCTCCTTGACGCGAGCATCGTGCTCTTCTTCAAGGATCTGGTCGCACTTGTTCAGTACCAGCCAGCGATCACGCTCGGCCAGGGACGGGCTGAACTTGGTCAGCTCGCTGACGATCACTTCAGCGGCATCCGGCGCACTGGTGTCATCCAGCGGCGCCATGTCGACGAGGTGCAGCAGCAGACGCGTACGCGACAAGTGCTTGAGGAAGCGAATCCCCAGGCCCGCGCCGTCGGAAGCACCTTCGATCAAGCCCGGAATATCCGCGACCACGAAGCTCTTCCAGCGATCGACACTGACCACACCCAGGTTCGGCACCAATGTGGTGAACGGGTAGTCGGCGACTTTCGGCTTGGCGGCCGACACCGAGCGAATGAAGGTACTTTTGCCGGCGTTCGGCAAACCGAGCAGACCGACGTCCGCCAACACCTTCATTTCCAGTTTCAGGTCGCGCTGCTCACCCGGCTTGCCCGGCGTAGTCTGGCGCGGCGCACGGTTGGTACTGGATTTGAAACGAGTGTTACCCAGACCGTGCCAGCCGCCCTGAACCACCATCAGCTTCTGGCCGGCCTTGGTCAGGTCGCCAATGACTTCCTGGGTGGCAGAGTCGATCACTGTGGTACCTACCGGCACCCGCAGGATCAGATCCTCACCTTTTTTGCCGGTGCAGTCGGTGCTGCCACCGTTGGAACCGCGCTCGGCATCGAAGTGGCGGGTGTAACGGTAGTCGACCAGGGTGTTCAGGTTTTCGTCGGCCATCATGTAGATGGAACCACCATCACCACCATCGCCGCCGTTCGGGCCGCCGTTTTCGATGAATTTTTCTCGACGGAAACTCATGCAACCGTTGCCACCGTCGCCGGCCTTTACTCGAATCGATACTTCATCAACAAACTTCATAACAAAACGCCTCTCGCCATACGGACGAGCCGAAAAACAACCAAGACATAAGACTCTTGCAAAAATGAGCGCAGCGACCTCAATCAACGACCGCCAATACAGCGCTGGAGCCCATCACAAACAGCTTTGCAAGAGACTCACCCCACAAACGAAAAAGCCCCGTCGCAAGACAGGGCTTTTCCAGCGATCGCGCAATTAAGCTGCGACGACGCTCACGTAACGACGACCGAAGGCGCCTTTTACTTCAAACTTGATCACGCCTTCGATTTTCGCGAAGAGGGTGTGATCTTTACCCATACCAACGCCGTAGCCAGCGTGGAATTGGGTGCCGCGCTGACGCACGATGATGTTACCGGCCTTGATGACCTGGCCGCCATACATCTTCACGCCAAGGCGTTTGGCTTCTGAGTCGCGACCGTTACGGGTACTACCACCAGCTTTTTTGTGTGCCATGAGTTCAATTCTCCTAGTGAGGAATTAGGCTGATTAAGCCTGAATACCGGTGATTTTGATCTCGGTGTACCACTGGCGGTGGCCCATACGCTTCATGTGGTGCTTACGGCGACGGAACTTGATGATGCGGACTTTATCGTGACGACCTTGGGAGATCACTTCAGCCACAACGGTAGCGCCAGGAACAACTGGAGCGCCGATATTCACGTCGTCGCCATTGGCAACCAACAGAACGCGATCAAAAGTTACGGATTCGCCGGTAGCGATTTCCAGTTTTTCGATCTTCAGGTATTCACCTGGAGCAACTTTGTACTGCTTGCCACCAGTAACGATTACTGCATAAGACATGGTATTTCTCCGATAATCCTGCTCACCCAGCTCTTTATAAGAAGAGGTATTGGCTGGCATGGCTGCATAAGGCTGGAAGGCCTGTTTGCAATTGCGTAAGGCAGGTGCTGCCCAGGAAGTTCAGGGTGCGCGATTGTACGCAAGCTACTCTGGCGTTGCAAGTGGCCGTCCATCGCGCCTTGACAGGCCCGGACGTGGGTCCTAGCATGCCGCGCAACCCTTCTGGAGCAACTGTCGCTGATGCAACCCCAAGCTTTCTACCGCGCGGTGGCGGACGATTTTAGCGCCGTCGACGGCATCATCAAGAAGCAGCTGACTTCCCGAGTGCCGCTGGTATCGAAAATCGGCGACTACATTACCTCGGCTGGCGGCAAACGCCTGCGTCCCTTGCTCGTGCTGCTGTGCGGCAAGGCACTGGGCCGCGAAGGCGATGACCTGCGCCTGCTGGCCGCGACCATCGAGTTTCTGCACACCGCCACCCTGCTGCACGACGACGTCGTCGACATGTCCGGCATGCGCCGTGGCCGTTCGACCGCCAATGCCATGTGGGGCAACGCGCCGAGCGTGCTGGTGGGCGACTTCCTGTATTCGCGCTCTTTCGAAATGATGGTCGAACTGGGCTCCATGCCGGTAATGAAGATCCTTTCGCAAGCCACGCGCATCATCGCTGAAGGCGAAGTGTTGCAGCTGTCGAAGGTCCGCGACGCCAGCACCACCGAAGAAACCTACATGGAAGTCATTCGCGGCAAAACCGCGATGCTCTTCGAGGCTTCGACCCACAGCGCCGCAGCCCTGGCCGGCGCCTCGCTGGAACAGAGCGAAGCGCTACGCACCTTCGGCGATCACCTGGGCGTGGCCTTCCAACTGGTCGACGACCTGCTGGACTACCGTGGCGATGCCGAGACCCTGGGCAAGAACGTCGGTGACGATCTGGCCGAGGGCAAGCCGACGCTGCCGCTGATCTACACCATGCGCGAAGGCACTCCGGAGCAGGCCGCACTGGTTCGTCAGGCGATCCAGAAAGGTGGCATCGAAGACCTGGAAAGCATTCGCGAAGCGGTCGAAGCTTCCGGCTCGCTGGATTACACCGCGCAACTGGCTCGCGACTACGTGGCCCGTGCGATCAAGTGCCTCGGCGCCCTGCCCGCCAGCGAATACCGCGATGCGCTGGTGGAATTGAGTGAATTTGCGGTCGCTCGCACGCACTGATATTCATAGCAAATTCAAAAGATCGCAGCCTTCGGCAGCTCCACATGGGTACACCAAGGAGCTGCCGAAGGCTGCGATCTTTTGCTGTTCGCCCCCTCCTGCGATAAATCCCTATATAATGTGCGCTTTTTAGCCATCCTGAATCCAAGGAGCTTTAGTGAGCACGTTGCCACCCTGCCCGAAATGCAATTCCGAATACACCTACGAAGACGGCGCACAGCTGATCTGCCCGGAGTGCGCCCATGAGTGGTCCGCCACTGGCGAAGCCGAAGTAGCGTCCGACGATACCGTGAAAAAGGACTCGGTCGGCAATGTGCTGCAGGACGGCGATACCATCACCGTGATCAAGGACCTCAAGGTCAAAGGCACTTCCCTGGTGGTCAAGGTCGGCACCAAGGTCAAGAACATCCGCCTGTGCGATGGCGACCACGACATCGACTGCAAGATCGACGGCATCGGCCCGATGAAACTCAAATCCGAGTTCGTCAGAAAAGTCTGAGCCCGCTGTATTCCATCCCGCGCCCTGCGTGGGATGGTGCTTTGCCCTTCCCGCCTCACCCAGCACTCCTCGCAATAGCCAAACGCCAGCCGTTTTGACCTTACGCAATCCTTACCCGATAAAAAACGCAAACCGCCAATAGGCCCTTGCTATTTAATGAATAGGAATTATTCTCATTGAACCCAATCAATGGAGATGAGACCCATGACTTATTTGATCGATGCCTGGCTGGACCGCCCACATCCCTACCTCAGAATCCTGCATCGGGAAACCGGGGAAGTCTGTGCGGTGCTTGAAGAAGAAGCCTTGAACGAGCTGCAGGATCAGGGTGATCTGGACGTCAACGGCCTGAGTTCCAGCGAGCCGGTGGTGCTCAAGGAACTGGTGCGCAATCTGTTTCTGTTTTGCTATGCCCGGGCGTTGCGCCCGAGTCATGACCTGAATACCAAGTTCGAGGTATGAAGATCATTTGTAAAAATGCCGGAGCTGGCCCTGCAGGAGCGGGCCAGCTCCAACACCGGGATTACAGAACGTCGAGCAGTTCGACATCGAATACCAGTACGCTGTGCGGCGGAATGCTGCCAACGCCTTGAGCGCCGTAAGCCAGTTCGCTCGGCACGTACAGACGCCATTTGCTGCCGGCGTTCATCAGTTGCAGGGCTTCGGTCCAGCCAGCGATAACGCCGCCTACCGGGAATTCTGCAGGCTGGCCGCGCTCGTAGGAGCTGTCGAACACAGTGCCGTCGATCAGAGTGCCGTGGTAGTGAGTGCGCACTTGATCTTCACGGGTTGGCTTGGCGCCTTCACCTTGAGTCAGCACTTCAAATTGCAGGCCCGAAGCCAGAGTAGTGATGCCTTCACGCTTGGCGTTTTCAGCCAGGAAAGCCAGACCTTCGCCAGCAGCAGCTTCAGCTTTGGCAGCCGCTTCAGCTTGCATGATCTCGCGGATCACTTTGAAGCTGGCGGACATTTCTTCCTGACCCACACGGCTTGGCTTGCCGGCGAACGCGTCGGTCAGACCCGCCAGGATTGCGTCCAGGCTCACGCCCGGTGGCGGATTGTCACGCAGCTGGTCGCCCAACTGACGGCCAATGCCGTAGCTGACGCGGGTTTCATCGGTGGACAGATTTACTTCGGACATGACACTGCTCCGCTGTGCGGACGGCCCTGGAACTTGCCGTGCGTGCACAGCGCATCCCGGAGCGCCCGGAATCAAAAGGGCGAGCAGACTAGCACAGATGCCGCCACGTTGATGAGCGGCGTCAGCCCTGTTACGCAGAACGGAAGGTGCTCGGTAATTTCGGACTTTCCTCGGCGCTGGTACCGCACATTTCATCATGGGCCGAGGTATATACAACGTTGAATGGCTTGGGACAGGCGTGAAGCACTTCACGCGCATGCTCGACCGAGCGCAGCTGCAATGTCTCACCATGAGCATCGAGCACTGGATGCGCCTCACCATGCATCCGAGCCTCCAGCACGTAGAACACGCCTTCCATCGAGATCAGATTCAACTCATCGATCTTTCCGGCGATGGCATACGCATACAACTCTTGCAGGTTCATGAGCGCACCTCACGCAGTGGAGAGCCAGGGTTCTTACAGGGATATGCCTCGACGCGCCAAAGTACAAGCCACAAACGACACCGCCCGTCTGTTTCGCAACAGACGGGCGGTGCGGTGGAGCAAGTAAGGGCGGATCAGTGCTTGGTCAGCTTGTCCAGATAACCCATGGCAAACGCCGACACCACGAAGGTCATGTGGATGATCACGTACCACTGCAAATGCTCCGGATCGACGTTCTTGGCGTCCATGAAAATCCGCAGCAAGTGGATCGACGAAATTGCCACGATGGAAGCCGCGACCTTCATCTTCAACGAAGACGAATCCATGGTGCCCAACCAGTTGAGCTTCTCCTTGCTGTCGTCGATATCCAGTTCGGAAACGAAGTTCTCGTAACCGGAGATCATCACCATCACCAGCAAGCCGCCTACCAGCGCCATGTCGATCAGCGACAACAACACCAGAATCAGATCCGACTCGGCCATCGAGAACACGTTAGGGATGACGTGGATGACTTCCTGGAAGAATTTCAGTGCCAACGCCAGCAAGCCCAGCGACAAACCGAAATAGATCGGCGCCAGCAACCAGCGGGAGGCGTACATTGTATTTTCGATAAAGCGTTCCATTGAGTCTCACACAAGGGGCTGGAAATGGCGGCGAGTATAACAGCCGCCTGTTACACCCAGAAACCGCCGGAAAATCCGCAACCTGCGTGTGTGTGACAAAGTTTTTCTGCTAGTGTCCAGATCAATGACAGGTCAGCGACATCGGACAGGAAAACTGGAAATGGATGTGCGATTGCCCTTAACGAGTGCCGGACTTTGCCTCGCATTGCTGCTCGGTGGTTGTTCACCCAGCGATGAGAAACGCCAGGTCAGCCTCGAAGAAAAGACCGCGCAGTTCGAAAAGTCTCTGGAGGCGATCAAGGATCCGAAACTCAAGGACGTCGTGACCGAACTCGGCGGTTCACTGCTGCTGCTCGAGCGTGCGCAACTCAAGCTCGACAGTAAACCGGTGGTCACCGAATACGGCGAAGATGCCCTCGCCGTATTCAAGCACTACCCCACGCCCCAGGCGCTGGTCGACACTTACATCAACGGGCTGTTCGTGCTGCACAAGGAGTCCAGCTCGGATTACCTGACCGATCTGCAACCGGTATTCCCCCTCCACTTCAACACCCCTGGCGCATTCCTTTTCCCTCATGACCTGGAATGGCAATCGGTGACCCTCAGCAACAAGCGCGTCATCGCGTTTCAGCCGGAATGGTCGGAAACCGATCCCGGCATTCAGCTGAGCCCGTCGAGCTCCAACCTGACCAACCCCGATGATTTGACGGTGACCTACCCCTTCATTGAAGGCCTGGATGTGGACAAGAAACACCTGCCACAACCGGTGAGTCTGCAAGGCAAGGTGGAGGTCATCGCCCCACGCCGAATCTACAGCTTCGACCTGACCAAAAAGGACGTCGGCCAGACGCGCACCAATGACAACCTTAGTGTCACGCTGCTGAAGCTTGAAAAAAACCATGCCGAAATCGAATTCAGTAACAGCGCACCACCGGCCCCCGAGGTTCGCGATACACCGCCCAACCCGCTGATCGTTCAGGCCAGGGACACCACCGGACAATTCCTCTCGCGCTCGGGCGCGATCCATGAAACCGCCGCGCAAATTGCGTTCTATCAAAAACAACTGGCGCAAATGCAACAGCAGAAAGCCTGGAGCGAAGCGTTCGAAAAACAGCTCGAGGACGACCAGCGTGCCTTTGAAAAACAACAAACCCGACAGTACGCCAAGGTGTACTTCAACGGACCGATCGACACGCTCGAAGTCAGCTTGCTGGACTTCTCGGCGGTCACGGTGACCCGCAAGAACCTGGACCTGCCAGTACGCCGCTTCGACCCGCACACGACGGAAAAAGCCATCCAGCCACTGACATTGCCCGTGGTGGTATACGACGACCAGGCTGCGACCTGGCTCAAGGGTGCGACGCTGGACGAAAACCAACTGAAAAAAAGCATCAGTATCAGCCAGTCGATCGAAGACCCGAGCGCCGCACGCATCGATTTCGATCACCCCAGAAGTTTCAATGATGAATTGCTCGGCACCTCGTTCAATCCCGGCGAAAGTCCCGTGACGTTCTTTACCCAAGACAGCAATGGCCGGCGCGATGGGCCGATCGAGCTGCCACCGGAGGCGTATCAGGTCGACCCGCTACGCGGCAGCATCACCTACGATCTGAATCTGTTTGCAGAAACTCCGGCCTACGCGGTCGGCTCCATGCCGCTGTTCCTGGCGACTGTCGACAAGCAAACCTACGACGCCCACCAACTGCCCAAGGGCCTGGCGCTCAAAGGGAATGAGTTGGTGGTTGATCTGAAGCTGTTCCCCGACCAGGACTGGCGCTTTTTCGCCAAGGACGACAGTGGCAACTATCTGAAGGAGATTCTTTCGGTCAGTCACGACGCGAACGCGCAAGGTCCGGGGTTATTCGCAGTGCATTACTTCTACGGCCAGCCCACACGTCTGGAAACTTATCAGCGAACCAACCTCACCACCGTGCAATACGGTTTCGAGGTCAAACTCGACAAGACCGAGCCAGGTAACCTGGATCAATAGCCTGGATCAGCCTTCAGGTCGAAACCCGGGACCGGCAAGGTTGTGGAAACGGCCACCGTTGATCTCTCGCAACTGGGCTTGCAGGTGCAGGCACCAGATTTGCGGGTCATCGGCCAGCTCGTAGCCATGCAGGGTCAGACTTTCGACGATGGTGTCGAGGATCGATTCAGCCACGACCGGCCCACGGAACGGGCCTTGAGCCTTGATGGCTGAAGGTTGCTCGCCGGCCATTCCGGCGGCAAAAAGCAAGGTCCACATGCCCGTATCTCCCGCCAGCGGGCGGATAGCACATTCGATACGGGTCACAAGGCCCAGGCATTGACGGGTGAGGCAGAGGTTGCGCGACATGGCGGCGACCCTCGGTAGATCCGGTATTCAGCCTCCACGGGAAGGCTGTCTCGATCCAGTGATAACTGTCGATATCCTTGAGCAGAGAATAGAAGAAAAGTTCAGCTCGCACGCGGCCCGCAGCCAGAAGGCGCCGAGTGGTCGCCGTGCAAATATTGACGCCAGAGATGTGACGAGGGGGCTTGCTCCGTTGGGCTGCGAAGCGGCCCCGAAATTTATCAGACAGACCTCATCGCCGATTTGACGACTGCTACGCAGCCGAACGGGGCGGTGCGGCGGTCCGACAAGCTCCCTCGCCACAGGGAGCCTCCTCAGTTTCGAGATTGACTCAGGCCGGTTTGACTTCCAGCAAGGCTTCCTGCGCCAACTCTTTTTCGGCCTCCTTGAGGTCTTCGTCGCTGACCATTTCCGCGATCACCCGCAAGCGTTCCACCACCCGCGCGTTGACGCTGCCCTCGGGAAAGTCGCCATTCTCATCCGGCGTACCGGCCGGCTCGCCGACCAGCAGGCTCAGGGCTTCGTCGGCCTGGCGCACCGCGTAGACATGGAACTGCCCCGCGCGCACCGCCGCCAGCACCTTCTCGTCGAGCATCAGCGTGGCGACGTTAGCCTGAGGAATGATCGCTCCCTGCTCGCCCGTCAGGCCGCGAGCCTCGCAGAGCCGGAAGAAGCCTTCGATCTTCTCGTTGACCCCGCCTACCGCCTGCACCTCACCGAACTGGTTGATCGAACCGGTAATCGCAAAGCACTGCTTGAGTGGAGTTTTCGACAAGGCCGAGATCAGCGTGCAGGCCTCGCCCAACGATGCGCTGTCGCCGTCGACGTAACCGTAGGACTGCTCCAGGGCGATGCTTGCGGAAATCGCCAACGGGAACTCCTGGGCATAGCGGCTGCCCAGGTACCCGGTGAGGATCATCACGCCTTTGGAGTGAATCGGCTGGCCGAGGTTGACCTCGCGCTCGATGTCGACGATGCCGCTGCCGCCCGGATACACCGTGGCGGAAATCCGCGCCGGTATCCCGAAGGCCGAATCGCCGACTTCCAGTACCGTCAGCCCGTTGCACTTGCCGACCGCCGCGCCATCGGTGTCGATCAGAATGATCCCGGCCAGCATGTCATCGAGAATCCGCGCCGAAACGCGCCCGGTACGGGTAGCCTTGGCCTTGAGCGCACGCTCGATGTGCCCGGCGTCAGTCATCTCGTCACCCGCCAGGTCACGAATGAAATCCGCCTCGCTGACCAGTTGGAACAGATCGCCGATTCGCGCCGACAAACGTCCCTGGTGCTCGGCCAGACGTGCGCTGTAAGTCGCCAGACGCGCCACCGCATCCGCGGTCAGCGGCGCCATGCCTTCTTCCGAGGTACGGGTTTTGAGCAACTGGGCGAACTGCTCCAGGCTTTCGTCGACCATCGGAATGTCTTCGTCGAAATCCACCAGGACGCGGAACATCTCCTGGAAGTCCGGATCGAGGTCTTGCAGCGTGTAGTAGAGCTGCCGGGCGCCGATGATCACGACTTTGACCTGCAACGGAATGTGTTGCGGCGTCAGCGTCACGGTGGCCAGACGGCCCAGCTCACCCAGCGGGGATTCCATTTTCAGCTTGCGCGATTGCAAGGCACGCTTGAGCGCATCCCACACGAATGGCTCGCTGAGCATTTTTTCCGCTTCGAGGATCAGGAAACCGCCGTTGGCCCGGTGCAATGCACCCGGTCGCAACTGCCGATAGGTGGTGTAGAGCGCGCCCTGATCGGTGCTGTATTCGATGCGGCCGAACAGGTTGTCGTAGGTCGGGTGCGGCTCGAACACCACCGGCGCACCGCCGCTGTGCGGATGCCCGACCACCAGGCTCGGGGCGTATTGCTCTTCAAGCAATTTACGGGCGATGGCGTCGGTCTTGCTGTCATCCACCAGTTGCTCGACCACCGTTTTGAGCAGGTACACCTGCATCGCTTGCAAGTAACCGCAAACCCCTGCGTTTTCCGCATACTTTTCCGACAGCGGCGCCAGCAAGGGCTGCAAGGCCAGGGTGATGGTTTCTTCGTTGAGCTGGCGCAGCTGATTGCTCGACTCGCGCTTCCATTGCGGCAGGCTGGCGAGCTCTTCGTTCAACCGCTCTTCGAGCCCGGAAATGTCATCGTGAAAACGCTCGCGCTCGGCTTCCGGCAACTGGGCGAATTCCGCCTCATCCAGGGCCTTGCCTTCGCTCATCGGGGTGAAGGCAATGTTGCTGCTGTCGCGGTAGAGCGCGACGTCTTTCTCCAGCGCCAGACGCTCGATCACATCCAGCGCACGGTCATAACGCTGGTTGAACGCACGGTCGATGGCGCTTTTCTTCTGCTGGTAGGACGGGTGCTCGAATACTGCCGGAAAGGTCGCCAGCAGGTTGTCGATCAAGCCGTTGATATCACCGATAAAAGCCCCGGCGGTGCCCGACGGCAATTCCAGGGCGCGAGGCTCGCGAGGCTCATCGAAATTATTGACGTAGACCCAGTCGGCCGGGGTCTGCAGGCGTTTGCCTTCGGCCTTGAGGTAGCGTTTGACGAACGAAAACCGGCCGGTGCCGGGCTCGCCCATGACGAACACGTTGTAACCGGGGCGCGGCATGGCCACACCGAACTGCAAGGCTTCGACCGCACGTTCCTGGCCAAGCACACCGCGGAAGGGCTCCAGATCATTGGTGGTAGAGAAGCTGAACTGTTCAGCGGAAAACGGACGGGTCAGCGCTTCAGGCGCTAGACGCAAGCTGGCAGCAACAGGATCAGGCATCGGGCTTCCTTACATCAGGCGGGGCAGATAACGGCATTCTGGCGCTGCCCGTACCCACTGGCAAGGCGCACCTCAAGCCAAAGCTTAGACAAGCCCCCATCCACGGGCCGCGCGGGTCAAAATCAAGGTTTTCAGGGAATGTTTCGCAAAAAATCACGGAACCCCTGGAACCTGCCTAAACTCCAAACTGCGCGGCTGGAACGAATAACCGGCCCACTGGCACCATTAGGGGCCAGCACCCTGTCCATTGGTATGCACACAAAGAGAACATAGCTATGAAACGGATTCTTCTTGGTACTCTCTTCACCGTTGTATCCATCAACGCCATGGCTCAGGCGCCAGGCGGTCCGGACTGCGGTTGGGGCAACATGCTGTTCGAAGGTCAGCGTGGCACCCCGGCACACTTCCTGGCATCCACCACCAACGGCACCTCCGGTAATGCAACTTTCGGCATGACCTCCGGCACCAACGGTTGCTCGACCAATGCGGCGCTGACCTATGGCGGCAAATCCTGGATTGCCATGAATGGCATGATGAACGAGCTGTCCGAAGACATGGCTAAAGGTCAGGGCGAAGCGCTGACCACTTACGCCGTGGTACTGGGCGTGGCGCCGGAAGACCGTGCGCACTTCGCCGCCGTGACTCATCAACACTTCCAGCAAATTTTCAGCAAGGCTGACGTGACCGCTGAAGACGTGCATACCAATACCCTGGCCGTATTGAAGAACGATCCTCGTCTGGCCAAGTACGCCACTCAAGCTTAAGCTCGACCCGTCCCGCTCTCTTTGGGGAGCGGGTTTTATTTTTTTGACCCCGGCCCTTTTGGCCTGCCTCTTTGGGTCTTTGTTTCTTTCGACTTAAGTTGCTCACTATGCTCAAACGCCTTGCCTGGCTGGCGCTCTGTGTCTGCGCCCCGCTGTCCGCCGCGCCCCACATCGACAATCAACGTTTGCAGCAACTGGCCAACGACCCCTTCTGGATTTCCCTGGGTCATTACGAAACCGCCAAGCTCGGTGGCTGGCGCAGCTATGTCAGCGACAAGAAATTCTTTCTCGCCCCCGACGGCAACGAACACCCCGACCGCGAACTGGCGGCGACCGTACAGGCGCTGTATGCCCCGGCCAGTGCCGGCGAGCAGCATGCGCAATGCGTCTATCCGGCCCGTACTCGCTGGCTCAAGGCGCAACTTGACCTGACGGATCTGCCGTCGCTGGACTGTGCTGAATTCAAGCAATGGTTCAAGGACGTTTCGCCCCACAGTGCGGTGATGATTTTCCCGGCCGCCTACCTGAACAGCCCGTCGTCGATGTTCGGCCATACCTTGCTGCGCATCGATCAGGCCGATGTGCAGCGCGACAAGACCTCGCTGCTCAGTTACGCGATCAACTTCGGCGCCTACATCGAAGGGTCGGACAACAGCATTTTGTACGCGTGGAAAGGCCTGATGGGTGGTTATCCCGGGCTGTTTGCACTGGTGCCCTATCAGGAAAAACTCTCGGAATACCGTAGCCTCGAAAACCGCGACCTGTGGGAATACCGCCTGAACCTGACCCAGCAGGAAACCGAGCGCATGGTCGAGCATGTCTGGGAGCTCAAGCAGATCCAGTTCGACTACTTCTTCTTCGATGAAAACTGCTCCTATCGCCTGCTTGAGCTGCTGCAGGTGGCGCGGCCGGGCCTGAAGCTGACCGATCAGTTCCCGTTGACCGCCATTCCCACCGACACCGTCAAAGCGGTGAAACAGGCCGGGCTGGTGGAGTCGATCGAATATCGCCCGTCCCGCGAGCGTGAACTGCTGAGCCGCGCGCAGCCGTTGACCGATGAAGAGCAGCAGTGGGTGCTGAAAATCAGCGCCGATCAGAAGCAATTGCAGGAACCGGCGTTCAAGGCGCAACCGCGCGAGCGTCAGGCGTTGATCATCGACGCGGCCTATCGTCTGGAGCGTTATCGCGCCAACGGCCAGGAACGTGACCCGCAACGGGCTCAGCGTAGTTTCGAATTGCTGCGCGCGATCAATCAGAACCCGCCTCCTGAACTGGACATTGCGCGACCAGGCTTGCCCGAGGATGGCCACGAGTCCCGCACCTGGCAGGCCGGCATCGGCACCCGGGGTGACCAAGCCTTCGGCGAATATGGCCTGCGCATGGCCTACCACGACCTCAACGACAACGCCGAAAGCTTCCCCCTTGGCGCGCAGATCGAAATCCTGCAGATGAAGCTGCGCCAATACGAAGGCAATCACTGGCAGCTGCAGCAACTGGACCTGGCGACCATCCGCTCCCTGACCCCGCGCAACGCGCTGTTGCAGCCGCTGTCGTGGCAAGTCACCGGCGGCCTGGAGCGTGTGCCGGGCAAGCATGATGAGGAAACCCTGGTCAGTCATGTCAACGGTGGTGGTGGCGGGACCTGGCAACTGAGCGACGACATGCTCGGGTTCGCCTTGGGCACCGTGCGCGTGGAGCACAACAACGACTTCGCGGGCTTCATTGCCCCGGCAGCGGGCTTCAACAGCGGTCTGCTGTGGAAAAACCCGCTGGGGAATTTCAGCCTGGAAGCCAAGGGCGATTACTTCACCAACGGCGAAGTGCGCCGGAGCATGAGCCTGAATCAGCAGTGGGAGTTGTCGCGCAACCTCGGGCTGCGCCTGAGTGCCCAACGCGAATTCAGCCACCTGGCATCACCTGAAAACGAAGTGATGCTTGAAGTGAAGTGGTATCACTATTGATCTTTTGACCCTTCTTTCACTCCCATCCGACAAATCCGCTTCTAGACTTCCCCTATAGGCCGTTGAACGGCCCTGGAGTCCGAGATGTGGCGTTGCGTGGGTGTGTTGGGGTTGTTGCTATTGATTACAGGGTGCCAGTCGACTCACGAGGATCTGATCGCCAAAGGGTATCCGCCGGCGTTCGCCGATGGCTTCGATGACGGTTGCAGCAGTGGCCGGCAAGCCGCCGGGGCAATCACCGGTGAATTTCGCAAAAACGTCCCACGCTACCTCAAGGACAAGCAATACGCAGAAGGCTGGACCGATGGCTTGCGTCAATGCCAGGCCATGCGGGAAAGCGAGGATCGCAACGAGTACAGGGAACGCCATTGGGATGAGCGCGAAAGGGCCTGGCAACGAGAGAAAGACCGGGACGCCGCGCGAGCCTATCGCTCGCAATAAGTCGTTTACAGACATTCGTCGAAACTTAAAGCACGCGACCATGGCCCAAACCCTATAACGGGAGAACAACATGAGTCGCGCCTTCGTCAATGAAGATAACGCTGCCGCGCAAGCCGACCTGCCAGTCGAACGACAGGTCAGCGCGCAGCCCAATTACGTCACACCCGCCGGGCTCATGCAGCTTCAGGCGAAAGTCGCCGTGCTGCAAAGCCTGCTCGACGAGGAAAGCGCCAAAGGTGACCTGGCCGACAAGCAGCGCCAGGCCGACCTCGATCGCGACTGGCGCTACTTCAAGCAGCGCCTGCAAAGCGCACAGGTGGTCGCACAAGCCTCCTCGACCGACAAAGTGCAGATTGGCAATTGGGTGACCTTTGCCGACGAGCACGATCATGAACAGCGCGTGCAATTGGTCGGAGAAGACCAGGCGGATGCCGCCCATGGACTGATCAATTGGAGTTCACCGCTGGGACGGGCATTACTGGGTGCGCACGTAGGCGATGAAGTGTCGTGGAAGCGGCCGGTGGGGGATATGGTGATTGAGGTGCTGGCTATAGAGATCGGGTGAGTCCGATGGCGCCTTCGCTGTAGGAGCGAGGCTTGCTCGCGAAGGCCACACCGCGGTGCCACTGAAAACCCATAAAAAAACGGAGCCCCCGAACGAAGGCTCCGTTTTTTTATGCAGCCAACCTGAAATCAGGCCAGTTTCTTGTGCCGTACCCGGTGTGGCTGGGAGGCCGCTTCGCCGAGGCGCTTCTTGCGATCGGCTTCGTACTCGGTGTAGTTGCCTTCGAAGAACACCGTTTGCGAGTCGTCTTCGTACGCCAGGATGTGAGTCGCGACGCGGTCAAGGAACCACCGATCGTGAGAGATCACAATGGCGGCGCCCGGGAAGTCCAGCAAGGCTTCTTCCAGGGAACGCAGGGTTTCAACGTCGAGGTCGTTGGACGGTTCGTCGAGCAGCAGGACGTTGCCGCCCTCTTTCAGGGTCAGGGCCAGGTGCAAGCGACCACGCTCACCACCGGACAGGTCCTTGACGAACTTCTGCTGATCGCCACCCTTGAAGTTGAAACGACCGACGTAGGTACGCGACGGGATCTCGTAGTTGCCGATGCGAATCTGGTCGGAACCGTCGGAGATCTGCTGGAACACAGTCTTACTGCCATCCAGGTCTTCACGGCTCTGGTCGACGCACGCCAGTTGCACGGTTTCGCCGACTTCGATGCTGCCCGAATCCGGCGTTTCCTTGCCCATCAGCATGCGGAACAGGGTCGATTTACCGGCACCGTTACCACCGATCACGCCAACGATGGCGCCTTTAGGCATGGAGAACGACAGGTTGTCGATCAGCACGCGATCGCCGTAGCCCTTGGTGACGTTCTTGAACTCGATGACCTTGTCGCCCAGGCGTGGACCGGCCGGGATGTAGATCTCGTTGGTTTCGCTGCGCTTCTGGAATTCCTGCGATTGCATTTCTTCGAAGCGTTGCAGACGAGCCTTGGACTTGGACTGGCGGGCCTTGGCGCCTTTGCGCACCCACTCCAGCTCTTCCTTCATGGCCTTTTCGTGAGCCGATTGCTGCTTGGATTCGGCAGCCAGACGATCGGACTTGGCTTCGAGCCAACCCGAATAGTTGCCCTCGTACGGGATACCGGCGCCGCGGTCGAGTTCGAGGATCCAGCCGGCAACGTTGTCCAAGAAGTAACGGTCGTGCGTGATCGCAACCACGGTGCCCGGGAAATCGTGCAGGAAGTGCTCCAGCCAGGCGACGGAGTCGGCGTCCAGGTGGTTGGTTGGTTCGTCGAGCAGCAGCATGTCCGGGGCGGACAGCAGCAGGCGGCACAGGGCCACACGACGCTTTTCACCACCGGAAAGATGTTCAACCCTGGCATCCCAGGCCGGCAGACGCAGCGCATCGGCAGCGACTTCCAGTTGGCGATCCAGGTTGTGGCCATCGCTGGCCTGCAGGATGGCTTCAAGTTTGGCTTGCTCTGCAGCCAGCTTGTCGAAGTCGGCATCCGGATCGGCGTAGGCCGCGTAGACCTCGTCCAGACGCGCCTGGGCGTCCTTGATCACGCTGACCGCTTCCTCGACCACTTCACGCACGGTCTTGGTCGGGTCCAGGATCGGTTCTTGCGGCAGGTAGCCGATGTTCAGGTCCGGCATCGGACGGGCTTCACCGTCGAACTCGGTGTCGACGCCTGCCATGATTTTCAGCAGCGTGGACTTACCCGAACCGTTGAGACCGAGGACGCCGATTTTGGCGCCGGGGAAGAACGACAGCGAAATGTTTTTCAGGATTTCCCGCTTCGGCGGAACAACTTTGCCCAGCCGATGCATGGTGAAGACGTATTGAGCCATGGAGAACCTAGGGTCAGTGACTGATGAATGATTGGAGCGCAGGCGATGCCCGGCCAGGCCATGCGCGTCGTTCGTTTGATGGGTATCAAGGCGTGCGCGCTGAAAAAAACCTGAGTCTAGGAGCTGGAACGCTCCCGCGTAACCGGCAAAGCTACCTCATTGACAGAAGGCAGTCCAGCCGAGCGGGGCTGGCACTTCGCCACAACTCAAGGCATGCTAGCCGCCCTTCGGGCGTCCGGCTTATAGTGCACGCCGCGCCAGTCCAGCCAAACCGCAGGATTACAGTTTGTCCAATGTCACTCCGCCACCGTCCGCGAGCGTGCTCAACCCTGGGCTCGGCTCGCCCCTGCGCGGAAGCTTGAAGGGCGCGCTGGCGACTCTCGTGCTGTTGCTGCTCGCACTGCTGTTCTGGCAGTTGCTGGATCAACTGCGCGAAACCCAGAAAAACCAGCGCCAGTACACCATCAACTACACCGCCGACCTGGCTTCGCAAGTCAGCCTCAACATGGCGCTCAACGCCCAGATCGCCCTTAATCTGCTACCGATCGTCGAACAACCGCAAAGCGCCGACGAACAGCAGACATTGCTGCGCAAACTGCAACAGTCGCTGCCCGACCTGCGCAGCCTGGCGCTGCTCAGCCCCTCCGGGAAAGTCCTGAGTGACAGCGCCGTCGACAGCCAGGACGCCAACTACCTGAGCGAACTGGTCCAGCGCAGTCGCGCCCAGGCCCACTATTTCAGCAATGCCGATGACGGCTCGGTGGTGCACCTGCTCCTGCATCAGGCCAGCGGCAGCACTCGCGGCTACTGGGCCCTGCGCCTGACACCGACATTTTTTTCTTCATTGACCAAACAGGGCGACGCCGGCCTTCGCCCCCTGTGGCTGGTGGAAAACCGCATCAATCATCAGATCATCAGTCGCGATGACGCCCTGCCTTCAGCCAAACCCGCGGCGCTGACACCCGACGAACTGACCAACAGCGTATTGATCGTCCCCCTGAGCAGCAGCGACTGGCAACTGCGCGGGCTGTTCGACCGGCAACGGGTGATCGAACAACTGCTGCCGGCATTCATCGGCAAATGCCTGCTGGGCCTGGCCTTCTCACTGTTACCGTTCATCGCTTTGCTGAACATTCGTCGCCGCCAACGCCAACTGCATGAAGGCCGCCGACGCTATCAGGACATCTTCGAAGGCACCGGTGTTGCCCTGTGCGTGCTGGACCTGTCCGGGCTCAAAAGCTTTTTCGACAAGGCGCAACTCACCAGCAGCGAGCAGCTGAGAACCTGGCTCGGGATACCGGAGCAACGCCAGCAACTGTTGCAGGAACTGCGCATCACCGAGGTCAACCAGGTCGCCCTGCAACTGCTCAACGTCAATTCCTGCGATCAGGCCTGGAAACTACTGATCAACGGCTGCCCTCTGGACTGCACGGCCATCGGCAATCAAGTGCTCGAAGCGGTGCTCCACCAGCAGAAACAGCTTGAGCTGGAAATCAAGCTTCAGGACGCCAATGGCCGCGACCAGCACTTGTGGCTCGTGCTGCGCCTGCCGGAAGATCAGCCCGACCATAGAGCGGTGATCCTGAGCATCAGCGACATCACCAGCCGCAAACTCATTGAGCTTTCGCTGCTGGAGCGCGAAGGATTCTGGTCCGATGTGGTGCGTACCGTGCCGGATCACCTGTATGTGCAAGACGTGATCAGCCAGCGGATGATCTTCAGCAACCATCACCTGGGGCAGACGCTGGGTTACAACCGCACCGAGCTGCACCAGATGGGCGAGTACTTCTGGGAAATCCTCTTGCACCCGGAAGATGCCGACTACTACCACCGCTCGCGCCAGTCCCAGCGTCAGGCGGGTTACACCCAATTGCTGCAGTGCCAGCTGCGCTTCCGTCATCGCGATGGCAAATGGCGGCGTTTCGATATTCGCGAACAGGCCCTGGCGCGGGACAAGCACGATCAGGTCACGCGCATCATCGGTGTGGCCAAGGACATCACCGAGCAGATCGAAGCCAGTGAATCCCTGCGCGACAGCGAGCAGCGCTACCGGATGCTCGCCGAAAGTATCAGCGACGTGATTTTCTCCACTGACAGCAAGATGGCGCTCAATTACGTCAGCCCTTCGGTGCAAGCGGTGCTGGGCTTCGACGCCGACTGGATATTCCAGAACGGCTGGCAATCGACCATCGCCAACCCGCAACAACTGAGCGGCATCTACAGCCTCATGGACCGGGTCAGCAAAGCGCTGGATAAACCCGATCAACTGACACTGCTGCGCACTCAGGTGCAGACCCAACTGTTTTTGTTCGACTGCCTGCGGGCCGACGGACGCAAGATTCCTATCGAGTTGCGTCTGGTTTTGGTCTGGGACGAACACGGCGCCTTCGAAGGTGTGCTCGGGGTCGGTCGCGACATCAGCCAGCAACGCCGGGCCGAGAAAGACCTGCGCATGGCGGCCACGGTATTCGAGCACTCGACCTCGGCGATTCTGATCACTGACCCGGCCGGCTACATCGTCCAGGCCAACGAGGCCTTCAGTCGCGTCAGCGGCTATGCGGTGTCCCAGGTGCTCGATCAGTTGCCGAACATGCTCACCGTCGACGAGCAGCAGGAAACTCATCTGCGCTACGTGCTCAAGCAATTGCATCAGCACAGCACCTGGGAAGGCGAAGTCTGGCTCAAGCGTCGCAACGGCGAGCACTATCCGGCCTGGGTCGGGATTACGGCGGTGCTCGACGACGAAGGCGATCTGGCCAGTTATGTGTGTTTCTTCAGCGACATCAGCGAACGCAAGGCCAGTGAGCAACGGATTCACCGCCTCGCCTATTACGACGCCCTGACCCACCTGCCCAACCGCACGCTGTTCCAGGATCGCCTGCACACCGCGCTGCAATCGGCCGAACGGCAGAAGTCCTGGGTGGTGCTGATGTTCCTCGACCTGGACCACTTCAAGCCGATCAACGACTCCCTGGGTCATGCCGCCGGCGACCGCATGCTCAAGGAAATGGCCACGCGCCTGCTCGGCTGCGTCGACGATGACGACACCGTGGCGCGCATGGGTGGTGATGAGTTCACATTGCTGCTGCAACCCCGGGTCAACCGCGAGATCGCGCTGAACCGAGCCATTCACGTGGCCGAACAGATCCTCGCCAGCCTGGTGAAGCCGTTCGTGCTCGAAGGCCGCGAGTTCTTCGTCACCGCCAGTATCGGCATCGCCCTGAGTCCTCAGGACGGTAGCGAACTCAGTCAGCTGATGAAGAACGCCGACACCGCGATGTACCACGCCAAGGAACGCGGCAAGAACAACTTCCAGTTCTATCAGGCCGACATGAACGCCAGCGCCCTGGAGCGTCTGGAGCTGGAAAGCGACTTGCGCCACGCTCTGGAACAAAACGAATTCGTGCTGTACTACCAGCCGCAATTCAGCGGCGACGGCAAACGCCTGACCGGCGCCGAAGCCCTGCTGCGCTGGCGCCATCCGCGCCGCGGCCTGGTGCCGCCAGGGGACTTCATTCCGGTGCTCGAAGAGCTCGGGCTGGTGGTGGATGTCGGCGACTGGGTGATCGGTGAGGCCTGTCGTCAACTCAAGACCTGGCACCAGGCCAAGGTGCGGGTGCCGAAGGTCTCGGTGAATATTTCGGCCCGGCAGTTCTCCGACGGGCAGCTCGGCACGCGGATCGCCACCATCCTCAGGGAAACCGGCCTGCCGCCGGCGTGCCTGGAGCTGGAGCTGACCGAAAGTATCCTGATGCGTGAAGTCAGCGAGGCGATGCAGATCCTCGCCGGACTGAAAAACCTCGGCCTGAGCATTGCGGTCGACGACTTCGGCACCGGTTATTCATCGCTCAACTACCTCAAGCAATTCCCGATCGATGTGCTGAAAATCGACCGCACCTTCGTTGATGGCCTGCCGTCGGGCGAGCAGGATGCGCAGATTGCCCGGGCGATCATCGCCATGGCCCACAGCCTCAATCTGGCGGTAATCGCCGAGGGCGTGGAAACCCACGAACAGCTCGACTTCCTGCGCGAGCATGGCTGCGATGAGGTTCAGGGCTACCTGTTCGGCCGCCCGATGCCGGCCGGCCGGTTCGAAGCGCAGTTCAGCAATGATGCGTTGTTCATGTTCGACTGAGTTTCAGAGTGCTGCGGACGGCCCCATCGCGGGCAAGCCCGCTCCCACAGTTTTTTGGGTGAACCCAAGATTTTTGACCACTGAAGATCCCTGTGGGAGCGGGTTTGCCCGCGATGAGGCCCGCACGATCACCGCTGATCCCGTCATGAAGCCCACTTGTCTGCGACATGATGTCCTTTCATATGCCATCTAAAAGCGGTTGGGTTAGAATGCCTCCCTTTTCTGCCCCGATCCTTGAGGACCGCCATGTTCAGCCGTGATTTGACTATTGCCAAGTTCGACGCCGATCTTTTTGCCGCCATGGAGCAAGAAGCTCAGCGCCAGGAAGAACACATTGAGCTGATCGCTTCGGAAAACTACACCAGCCCTGCGGTGATGGAAGCTCAAGGCTCGGTACTGACCAACAAGTACGCCGAAGGCTACCCGGGCAAGCGCTACTACGGTGGTTGCGAGTTCGTCGATATCGTCGAACAACTGGCCATCGACCGCGCCAAAGAGCTGTTCGGCGCCGATTACGCCAACGTTCAGCCGCACGCCGGTTCGCAAGCCAACAGCGCCGTTTACCTGGCCCTGCTGCAAGCGGGCGACACCATTCTGGGCATGAGCCTGGCTCACGGTGGTCACCTGACCCACGGTGCCAGCGTTTCTTCCTCCGGCAAGCTGTACAACGCCGTTCAGTACGGCATCGATGCCAATGGCCTGATCGACTACGACGAAGTCGAGCGTCTGGCCGTTGAGCACAAGCCGAAAATGATCGTGGCCGGTTTCTCTGCCTACTCGCAGGTTCTGGACTTCCCACGCTTCCGCGCTATCGCTGACAAGGTTGGTGCTTACCTGTTCGTCGACATGGCCCACGTGGCCGGTCTGGTCGCCGCTGGCGTCTACCCGAACCCGGTGCCTTTCGCTGACGTGGTGACCACCACCACCCACAAAACCCTGCGCGGTCCACGTGGCGGCCTGATCCTGGCTCGCGCCAACGCCGACATCGAGAAGAAGCTGAACTCCGCAGTATTCCCGGGCGCCCAGGGCGGCCCGCTGGAGCACGTGATCGCTGCCAAGGCGATCTGCTTCAAGGAAGCGCTGCAGCCTGAGTTCAAGGCCTACCAGCAACAAGTGGTGAAAAACGCCCAGGCCATGGCCGGCGTGTTCATCGAGCGCGGTTTCGACGTGGTGTCGGGCGGTACTCAGAACCACCTGTTCCTGCTGTCGCTGATCAAGCAGGAAATCTCCGGTAAAGACGCCGACGCGGCACTGGGCAAAGCGTTCATCACCGTGAACAAGAACTCGGTACCGAACGATCCACGCTCCCCGTTCGTCACCTCCGGCCTGCGTTTCGGTACCCCGGCTGTGACCACTCGCGGCTTCAAGGAAGCCGAGTGCAAAGAGCTGGCCGGCTGGATCTGCGACATCCTGGCTGACCTGAACAACGAAGCGGTGATCGACGCCGTTCGTGAGAAGGTCAAGGCCATCTGCAAGAAACTGCCGGTGTACGGCGCTTAATTGCCCCGCTAAACCGCAGCAATGAAAAAACCGGCCAGTGATGGCCGGTTTTTTTTCGTCCGCCATAAAGATCAATTGGGGTCGGCACCACTGGTCAGACCGGTCATGCCAATTTTGCTGCGTCCCCTTGTAATCCTGAAAAAATCCAGCGTAGACTGCGCCTGCACTGGACATACCGGTAAGACCACAATAATTAAGTCCTGAATCTGATGCGCTTGGCGCACGGCAGCCAGGACACCGACCAGGATTCCTCCCATGCTCAGATGGTGCTCGCGTTCAATCTTCCTTCAAGTGGTTCTCGGACTGGTGCTCGGCATCGTCTGCGGGCTGACCCTTCCCGAATACTCCGCCCAACTCAAACCCCTTGGCGACGGCTTCATCAAACTGATCAAGATGCTTATTGGCCTGATCGTGTTTTGCGTGGTGGTTAGCGGCATCAGCGGTGCCGGTGACCTGAAGAAGGTCGGACGCATCGGCCTCAAATCGGTCATCTACTTCGAAATACTGACCACCATCGCCCTGGTGATCGGCTTGGTGTTCGCCTTCACAACCGGCATCGGCAGCGGCGCGAACATTCATCTGGAGCAGCTCTCCGCCGCCGACATGGGCGACATCGCCCAGCGCGGTCAGCACATGCACACCACCACGCAGTTCCTGATGGACCTGATTCCGACCTCGGTAATCGGCGCCTTCGCCGACAACAACATCCTGCAAGTCCTGCTGTTTTCGGTGCTGTTCGGCAGCGCGCTGAATCTGGTGGGTGAAGCGGCGTCGGGTATTTCCCGGCTGATCAACGAGCTGAGCCATGTGATCTTCCGCATCATGGGCATGATCGTGCGCCTGGCGCCGATCGGCGTCTTCGGCGCCATCGCCTTCACCACCAGCAAATATGGCCTGGACTCGCTGCAACACCTGGGCAGCCTGGTCGGCCTGTTTTACCTGACCTGCGCGGCATTCGTGGCGCTGATTCTCGGCCTGGTGATGCGCCTCTCGGGCCTGCGGATGTGGCCACTGCTCAAGTACCTGCGTGAAGAACTGCTGATCGTCATGGGCACCGCTTCTTCCGACGCCGTGCTGCCACAAATCATGCGCAAGCTTGAGCATCTGGGCATCGGCAGCTCCACGGTCGGCCTGGTGATTCCGACCGGGTACTCATTCAACCTTGACGGTTTTTCGATCTACCTGACCCTGGCCATCGTGTTCATCGCCAATGCCACCGACACGCCGCTGGCCATGACTGACCTGCTGACGATTCTGCTGGTGTCGCTGATCACCTCCAAAGGCGCCCACGGGATTCCCGGCTCGGCGCTGGTGATTCTCGCCGCCACCCTGACGGCGATCCCGGCAATTCCGGTGGTGGGCCTGGTGCTGGTGCTGGCGGTGGACTGGTTCATGGGCATCGGTCGGGCGCTGACCAATCTGATTGGTAACTGCGTCGCCACGGTGGCCATTGCTCGCTGGGAAAAGGACATCGATATCCAACGGGCAAACAAAGTGCTGTCCGGCCAGGTGGGTTATACCTTCCAGCCGAGAAAACCGGTGGTCCCGGCACATCAGCAGGAATTTTAAACAGCGTGTGCCTGCCCACGGGCAGGCACATTTATCGCGATTTGGAGCGAACAGTGATTACCTCGTCAACCGTCGTAAATTCAGTGGTAGAAAAACTACGGGCCGCGCTGGCTCGCGGTCAGTGGCGTTCCGGCGACATGCTGCCGGGCCAGCGTGAACTGGCCGAACAACTGGGCATCAGCCGCCCAAGCCTGCGCGAAGCGGTGATCGTGCTGGAAACCCTCGGCCTGGTGCGCTCGATGCCGGGCAAAGGCGTGGTGGTGCTGGAGGCCAATCTCAGCGACAGCCAAAGCCACGACAGCGCAGTCGCCGGGGCCAGCCTGGAAGACGTGCTGCAACTGCGCTACACCCTCGAACCGTTCATCGTCGGCCTGGTGGCGCAGTCCATCAGCAGCAAGGAAGTCGGGCAACTGCGCCTGACCCTGATGGACATGCGCGAGGCCCTGGAAGCCAATGACAGCGAGGCCGGTGTGAACGCCTACATCGCGTTCCACGAAGAGTTGTTCACCCTGACCTCGAACCCGATTTTCCAGAGCGTGGTGCAGCAGACCAGCAATGCCCTCAAGCAAAGCGCCGACGTGCTGCGCAATTCTCCGGAGCACTTGGCTGAGCGCCTTGAAGAAAGCGAAGCCATGGTACGAGCGATCCGCAGCAAAAACAGCGCCCAGGCCAGCGCCGAAATGCGTCGGCACATCCTTCGGGAAGGTCAACGGATGGGCATCGAATTGAATATCCCGGACGACCACCTCGGCAGTTGACCCCCTCTTCGAACTGGAGACAGGCCATGAACAGCTTCGCCTCACCACAAACGCTTGTTGCCCTGCCCTTTCGTCCGCCGGCGGATGATCTCTATTCGCGAATCTTCGACGCCATTCTCGAACAGCGCATCAATGCGGCCAGTCGCTTTACCGAAGAAAGCCTGGCGCAGATGTTCGGTGCCAGGCGCAGTGACATTCGTGGAGTACTGACGCAGCTGTCCCATCAGCAGATCATCATCCTGCGGACCAATCATCGCCCCCGGGTCGCCGATCCCGATGCCGAACAGACCCGTCAGACGCTACATGCTCGCCGTCTGACCGAAGTCACGCTAGTGAAACTTGCCTGCCAGCAACCTCGTGCGCAAAACCTGAAGCGCCTGCGAGCCTTGATCGAAAGCGAACGCCAATGCAAGGAGCGTGGTCCAGCGATCCGGTTATCGGGGGAGTTTCACTTGCAACTGGCCGAAATGGCGGGAAATGCACCGCTGGCGCATTTTCTTGGCAGTCTGGTGCCGCTGACTTCATTGGCGATTGCGCAGTATGACGCTCAGACCGGTGATTATTGCGGATGGCAGGAGCACATGGGGATTGTCGATGCGGTGGAACGTGGGAATGTGGTGATGGCCGAAATGTTGATGCACCGGCATCTGGATCATCTTGAGGAGGTACTGCTGCACTCCGGATCAGTACTCAGCCAGAATCGTGTTGCCGGGTAGATTGCCATCGCGAGCAGGATCGATCCCACACTGGAAATGCATCCCCTTGTGGGAGCGACGGTGCGACGATTCGACCTGCTTGCGACGACGGCATCGGGCCCGCTGAAAATGTCGGGGCTTACTGCGCCGCAACCCGCGCAAACCCCTCGCGAATCTTCTCCTCCGGCAACTCATCGGCAATAAACACGATCACGCTTTCGCGCGTGTCATCGTCCGCCCACTCGGTATCCCAATCGAAGCCGTACAGTTTCAGCACGCCCTGGAACACCATGCGCCGCGGCTCACCAAGAATGTTCAAAACGCCTTTGTAGCGCAGCAATTGCTTGCCATGGTCTTCCAGCAGTTCGTTCATGAACTCGCTGAGCTTGTCGATATCCAGCGGTTTGTCGGTACGCAGCACCAGGCTGGAAATGCGATCGATGGAGGGCGCCTTGCTCACCGGGCGCAAACTCACGCCACCACCGAGGTCGGCATTGAGGTTGAAGCCACGCACATCGAGCAATTCGGCCAGATCAATCTTGCCGTGGTCGACCACACGAATCGGCGCGCGACGGTTGATCCGGGTCAGGCGCTCGCTGAGGGCGGTGAAGGTCGGCTCATCCACCAGATCGCGTTTGCTCACCAGCAAGCGGTCGGCAAAACCGATCTGCGCCTGGGCAATGGTCTGGGTCAGGTGCAGTTCGGCATGAGCCGCGTCCACCAGGGTGATGATGCCGTCGAGGATGTAGCGCTCGCGCAGCTCTTCATCGATAAAAAAGGTTTGCGCCACCGGGGCCGGGTCGGCCAGACCGGTGCATTCGATCACCAGGCGGTCAAAGGCGATTTCGCCACTGTCCAGGCGCTCCAGTAGCAGATACAGCGCTTTGGTCAAATCGGTGTGGATGGTGCAGCAGACGCAGCCGTTGGACAGCGTCATCACTTGCACTGGCTCGTCGCCCAACAGTTGGGTGTCGATGCCGGCGTCACTGAACTCGTTTTCGATCACGGCGATTTTCAGGCCGTGCTCGGCTTTGAGCAGGTGGCGCAACAAGGTGGTTTTGCCAGCGCCGAGAAAGCCGCTGAGGATCGTGACAGGGATTGGCGCTAACAAAATAAGATCTCCCGGACGCAAAAAAACTGTAGGAGCCAGGTTTGCCGGCGAAAGCATCTTGAAGATCGCCTTCGCCGACAAGCCCTGCTCCTACAGTGGTGTGTTACCTAAACCGCGTACATCAACAGCACTTCGGTCCACCCTTGCCGCCGTAACGAGCCTCTTGGCGCTCCCGAAAGAACGCCTCGTAACTCATCACCGGTTTGTCCGGGTGTTTGGTTTGCATATGCTCGACGTAGTTGTCGTAGTCGGGCATGCCGACCATCAGGCGCGCGGCCTGACCGAGGTATTTACCGAGGCGGCTCAGGTCATTGAACATGGTGCAATCCTCAGGTTACGCATCCGGCAGAGCCTGGAATGGCGATTCTTTATCCGTGCGTTCTTTGGTGCCCCAGGCGGCAATACCGACCTTGAGCGCATAGAACAGGATGCTGAACACCACGAACAGGAACAGCGCGGTCAGCGTTGCGTTGGTGTAGGCGTTGTAGATCACGTGCTGCATCTGCTCGATGCTCTTGGCCGGAGCGAGGATCTGACCGCTGGCCAGGGCATCACTGTACTTCTTGGCCAGCGACAGGAAGCCGATCGCCGGGTTGGCGTCGAACAGCTTGATGAAGCCTGCAGTGGTGGTGCAGATCAGCAACCAAACGGCTGGCAGCATGGTGACCCAGATATAGCGTTGGCGTTTCATTTTGATCAGCACAACGGTTGCCAGCATCAGCGCGATACCGGCCAGCATCTGGTTGGAGATACCGAACAGCGGCCACAAGGTGTTGATGCCACCCAGTGGATCGATCACGCCTTGGTACAGCAGGTAGCCCCACATCGCCACGCAACCGGCGGTGGCTATCAGGTTGGCGGTCCAGGACTCGGTGCGTCTCAGCGCCGGTACGAATGAGCCGAGCAAATCCTGCAGCATGAAACGCCCGGCACGGGTGCCGGCGTCGACCGCGGTGAGGATGAACAGTGCTTCGAACAGGATCGCGAAGTGGTACCAGAACGCCATGGTGTTTTCGCCCGGCAGCACGCTGTGCAGGATCTGCGCGATACCGACCGCCAGGGTCGGCGCACCGCCGGCACGGGCCAGGACGGTGGTTTCACCGATGTCCTTGGCTACCGCTTGCAACGCTTCCGGCGTGATGGCAAAGCCCCAGTTGCTGACCGCTGTCGCTACCGCCACCACATCACCGCCGACAACCGCGGCCGGGCTGTTCATGGCGAAGTACACGCCCGGTTCGATCACCGAAGCGGCCACCATCGCCATGATCGCCACGAAGGATTCCATCAACATGCCGCCGTAACCGATGTAGCGAGCGTTGACTTCGTTATCCAGCAGCTTCGGCGTGGTGCCGGAAGCAATCAGCGCATGGAAACCCGACACTGCGCCACAGGCAATGGTGATGAACAGGAACGGGAACAGCCCGCCCTTCCACACCGGCCCGGTGCCGTCAATGAACTGGGTCAATGCCGGCATTTTCAGCACGGGCATGGTGATCAGAATGCCGATCGCCAGGGCGACGATGGTGCCGATCTTGAGGAACGTGGACAGGTAATCACGCGGCGCCAGAATCAGCCACACCGGCAACACGGCTGCCACGAAACCGTAGCCGATCAGCATCCAGGTGATCTGGACCCCGGTAAAGCTGAACGCCTTGGCCCACACCGGGTCAGCGGCGATCTGCCCGCCCAGCCAGATCGAACCCAGCAGCAACGCCACGCCGATCACCGAGATTTCACCGATACGGCCCGGGCGGATGTAGCGCATGTAGACGCCCATGAACATCGCGATCGGGATGGTCGCCATCACCGTGAAAATGCCCCACGGGCTCTCGGCCAGGGCCTTGACCACGATCAGCGCCAGCACCGCGAGGATGATGATCATGATCAGGAAGCAGCCGAACAGCGCGATGGTCCCGGGGATACGGCCCATTTCTTCACGGACCATGTCGCCCAGGGAACGGCCGTTGCGGCGGGTAGACATGAACAGGACCATGAAGTCCTGAACCGCACCGGCCAGCACCACGCCGGCAATCAGCCACAGCGTACCGGGCAGGTAACCCATCTGCGCCGCCAACACCGGACCGACCAGCGGTCCCGCGCCGGCGATGGCCGCGAAGTGGTGGCCGAAAAGAATGTGTTTATTGGTCGGCACGTAGTCCAGACCGTCATTGTTGATTACGGCAGGTGTAGCCCGACGCGAATCGAGTTGCATCACATTGTTAGCGATGAACAGGCTGTAGTAGCGGTATGCGACAAGATAGATAGCGACGGCTGCGACAACGATCCACAAGGCGTTGATCGCCTCGCCTCGACGCAATGCCACTACGCCCAGGGCGCACGCTCCTACGACTGCCAGCAGCAGCCAGGGTAAGTGGCGTAGCGGGCTATTATTATTTTTCATTTTATGATTCCAGCCAGAGTGGACAAGAAAGACAGCCATCTCGAGTTTAGCGCTACTGGCGGCAAAGACCATAGTTCGACATCAGTCTAGAGCCATCACTGTGCTGGCAGCCTCCGGCAATGCAGGTCTATAGTCAGCGAACCTTTACGAGGATTGCGCCATGAGCGAACAACCTGCCGATCGCCGCCGCTTCAGACGTATTGCGTTCGATGCCCGAACCGAGCTGAGCCAAGGGGAATTCACCTGGCCGGTGCGGCTGATTGACCTGTCGCTCAAGGGACTGCTGGTCGAGAAGCCCGAGCCATGGCTGGGTAATCGGGAATGGCATTTCCTGGTCGATATTCATCTCAACGATGACCTCGCCATCAAGATGGATGTGCAACTGACCCACGATGACCATGACCAGCTCGGGTTCGTCTGCAAACACATCAGCCTGGAATCCATCGAGCGCCTGCGGCGGTTGATTGAGTTCAACCTGGGCGATCCCCGGGAACTAGAGCGCGAATTGGGTGCCCTGATCGAAGCCTGAAGGCCTCCCCCTTCCATTGTGGGAGCCTGCTCGCTCCCACAGGGTTTGTGTCCCGTTTACGGTTTATTCGAACAGTGCGTCGAGGGCCTGTTCCAGGCGCGTCACGGCGATAATCTGCAACCCCGGCGGCGGCTCTTTCGGCGCGTTGCCCTTGGGTACGATGGCGCGTTTGAAGCCGTGCTTGGCCGCCTCTTTCAAGCGCTCCTGGCCACTCGGTACCGGGCGTACTTCACCCGACAACCCGACTTCGCCAAACACCAGCAGATCGTGCGGCAGCGGCCGGTTGCGCAAACTGGACATGACCGCCGCCATCAGCGCCAGATCAGAAGCGGTTTCCAGGACCTTCACACCGCCGACCACGTTGAGGAACACGTCCTGATCGTGGGTCGGGATGCCGCCGTGGCGGTGCAAAACCGCCAACAACATGGCCAGGCGATTCTGATCCAGACCGAGCGTCACCCGGCGCGGGTTGGCCAGGTGGCTGTCATCTACCAGCGCCTGGACTTCCACCAGCATCGGCCGGGTGCCTTCCCACGTGGCCATGACCACACTGCCCGGGACTTCTTCCTGAGCGCGTGTCAGGAAAATCGCCGAAGGGTTGGAGACTTCTTTCAGTCCTTTGTCGGTCATGCCGAACACGCCCAGTTCATTCACCGCGCCGAACCGGTTTTTCACCGCCCGCAGCAAACGCAGGCGCCCATCGGATTCGCCTTCGAAATACAGAACGGTGTCGACCATGTGCTCCAGCACTCGGGGGCCGGCCAGCGCACCTTCTTTAGTGACATGGCCCACGAGGAAAATCGCCGTGCCGCTTTGCTTGGCGTAACGCACCAGCAATGCCGCACTTTCGCGCACCTGGGAGACGCCCCCCGGTGCCGACTGCAGTTGCTCGGTGAAGATCGTCTGAATCGAGTCGATCACCATCACCTTGGGCTTTTCCTGCCGGGCGGTGGCAATGATGGTTTCAATACAGGTTTCAGTCATCACCCGCAGTTGATCCTGAGGCAAGCCCAGCCGCCGGGCACGCATGGCCACTTGTTGCTGGGACTCTTCGCCGGTGACATACAGCGCCGGCATGCTCTTGGCGAGGTTGCACAAGGTTTGCAACAGAATCGTCGACTTGCCGATGCCGGGGTCACCACCGATCAACACCACCGAGCCATCCACCAGGCCCCCACCCAAAACTCGATCGAGCTCACTGGACGCCGTGGAAAAACGCGGAATTTCTTCGACGCTGACTTCGGCCAGGGTCTTGATCTGTGCCTGCTGGCCGGTCCAACCGGTGCGACCGCTGGGGGCCGCGGCGGCGCCACTCTCCACCATGGTTTCGGTCAGCGTGTTCCAGGCTCCGCATTCGCCGCACTGGCCGGCCCACTTGGGGAAGGTTGAGCCACACTCGGTGCAGCCGTACATGCGCTTGGCCTTGGCCATCTGAACTCCCGGCAAAAACCGCGATGATAGCTCAGCTGACGCGGATCAGCGCGGCGCCGCCGTGCGGATTTCACCGCTGGCCAGACGCGCGGCACTGTTGCCCAACGGATCCTCGGCGTTCAGGTCCGCCCCTTTGGCCTTGAGTGCGTCGAGCAACTCGACGCGCTTGAACAACCCGGCATACATTGCGGCAGTCTGCCCGGCGCCGTTGCGTTGGTCGGGGCTACAATTGGCGGCCAGCAGGGTTCGAGCGATCTGCACTTCGCCTTTGAAAATCGCGCCCATCAGCGCGGTATTGCCGCGTTGGTCCTGAGCGCAGGCGTCCGCCCCGGCCGCCAACAAGCGCTCCACGGCAGCCCCCTGACCGTGATAGGCGGCCAGTATCAACGCGGTGTAACCCTTGCTGTCGCGGGTGTCGAGGGAATAGCCGGCCTCGATGAAGGTATCGAGCATCGGCACATCCCCCCTTCGGGCGGCATCGAAATAGTAATCCTGCAATTGCGCTTTCAGCGCCTCGGGGTCCTTCGAGACTTGCGCGTCAGGCCCGGCAAATACACCGAACGACACGCACGCCAGAAACACAGACAGATAAACACGCATGGCGGGACTCCTTGGTCAGACGGGACCCCGTACGAGGCCCCGCTTCAGGCAGATAGATCAGTCGACCAGTTTGGCCGCCAACGCCTTGACCCGGGCCAGATCACCCTTGGCCACTTTGGTTACGCCTGTCCCGTATTCCGGGTCGGCCTTGTAGAGGAAGGACAGAATGATGTGCTTGCTCTCGTCATCGGTGGTGGCCAGGGAGCCGCCGAAGCTGTCGATCAGGTCCTGACGTTCCTTCTGGTTGAACGAGCGATACAGATCACCGGCCTGCTTGAAGTTCTGCTCACGTTGAATCTTCGCCTGCTGCGTGCTGCCCGACAGAGTCGACTGGCTGTAACGCGCGGTTTGCGGCTCCTCACGGGACAGCAGACGGCTCGGCTGGTAATTCACCCCCGTGCTGCTGGCGCCGATGTTCATCGCACCATCCTGATTACCGTTGTTCACGGCGACTTTCGGTGCGTTGATCGGCAACTGCAGTGCATTGGCCCCCAGGCGATACAGTTGGGTATCGGCATACGAGAACACTCGCCCCTGCAATAAGCGATCTTCCGAAGGCTCGATACCCGGAACCAAGTTGGCCGGTGCCATCGCCACTTGTTCGGTTTCCTGGAATACATTCGCCGGATTACGGTTCAATACCATCTGTCCAACTTTTCGCTCAGGAACACCGGGCCAGATCTTGGTGGCGTCCAATGGATCGAAATCAAACTTGGACAAATCTTGAGGATTTAGAACCTGGACGTACAAGTCCCACTTCGGAAAGTCCCCCTTGTTAATATGAGCAACCAAGTCGTTGGTCATATGACTGTAATCTTGACCTTGAACATTGGCGACTTCTTTAGGAGTGAGATTTTTTATTCCCTGCAAACTTTTCCAGTGAAACTTTACATAGTGAACTTCGCCCTGGGCGTTAACCAACTTGTAGGCATGTACACTGTTGCCGTCCATCTCCCGATAACTGGCCGGGGTGCCGGAGTTGGAATACAACTCGGTCAAGGTGCGAGTGGCTTCCGGAACATGAGAGAAGAAATCGAAACGACGGGAGTCATCGTCAAGATTGGTGCGCGGGTCCGGCTTGAAGGCATGGACCATGTCCGGAAACTTGATGGCGTCCCGAATGAAGAAGGTCGGGAAATTGTTGCCGACCAGGTCCCAGTTACCGTCGGCGGTGTAGAACTTGGTGGCGAACCCCCGCGGGTCACGCAGGGTTTCCGGGGAGTGGTTGCCATGGACCACTGCGGAGAAACGCACAAATACTGGCGTGCTCTGGCCGCCGGCGAATACCTTGGCCTTGGTCAAGTCACTGAGGTCGTCAGTCACGGTGAACGTGCCATGGGCGCCGGTGCCACGGGCATGCACCACACGCTCAGGAATGCGTTCACGGTCGAAACGCTGGAGCTTCTGAATCAACTGTACGTCTTGCAACAGCACCGGCCCGGTCGCGCCGGCGGTTTGCGAGTTCTGGTTGTCGCCGACAGCGGCACCATTATCACGGGTCAACGTCGCAGCGTTGATGGAGAAGGACAGCAGGCTGACGCTCAGAACGCCGAAGGTACGACGAAGGGGAAAAGCCCCGAGGCCAAGGGGAGTTGTCATGGAAGTTTCCTCTGGTTTTATTAAGCGCATCCTGGTGCGCACCACAGAGGCTAGTGACCCAAAGGCCAAAACATAAATAGAAATCCCGTACCGGGCCGATAGCGAAAAGGTTCTGGAAAGCCCGGTCTAGAGCGGGTAGACGCGCGCGAAGAGTGGCATTTTGTAAACTAATTGCCGGAAGATGTGTCGATAGACACGAGCATTGTAAGAAGGCGTTTCAAGCAAGGGATGCTTTGCTGATTTACACTGCGCTCACCAACCTCATCTGTAACAAGGAAATAACCTATGGGCGTGATAAGTGAGTTCAAGGCCTTCGCGGTCAAAGGTAATGTGGTCGACATGGCCGTCGGTATTATCATCGGCGCCGCCTTCGGCAAAATCGTTACGTCATTTGTCGGCGACGTGGTGATGCCACCCATCGGACTGCTGATCGGTGGGGTGGACTTCAGTGACCTGGCCATTACGCTCAAGGCTGCCAACGGTGATGTCCCGGCGGTGATGCTGGCCTACGGCAAGTTCATCCAGAGCATGATCGACTTCATCATTGTCGCCTTCGCGATCTTCATGGGCGTCAAGGCCATCAACCGCCTGAAGCGCGAAGAGGCCGTTGCGCCAACCCTGCCGCCGGTTCCGACCAAGGAAGAAGAATTGCTGAGCGAGATCCGCGATCTGCTCAAGGCTCAGAACAATCGGCCCTGATCGCTGATTACCCAGAGAAACGGCGCCTTCGGGGCGCCGTTTGTTTACCAGTAGGTTTCCACCGCCACTTGGCCAGGTCGGCGACTGAGGCTCAAGTGCATGTCCCGTTGTTTCAGCAGCTTACGCGTCTCATCGATCATCTGTGGGTTACCGCAGAGCATCACCCGCGAATGCTCGGCTGTCAGCGCTACACCGGCCGTCTGTTCCAGTTCGCCATTCTCGATGAGGCTGGTGATCCGCCCGTTCAAGGCACCCGGATGCTGTTCGCGGGTGACGGTGGGAATGAATTGCAGTTTGTGCGCGTACTCGGCCAGGTAGTCACGCTGCGCCAGCTCCGCAATCAATGCCTGGTACGCCAGCTCCCGCGCTTCGCGCACGCTGTAGACCAGGATGATTCGTTCGAATTTCTCCCAAACTTCGAAGTCCTGCAGGATCGACAGAAACGGCGCCACGCCCGTGCCTGTGGATAACAACCAGAGATCACGGCCATCGACGAAGCGATCCAGCGTCAGATAACCGAAGGCCTGACGGTCGACCAGCAGCGTATCGCCAGCTTCCAGCCGACACAGCTCACTGGTGAATTCCCCTCCCGGCACAACAATAGAGAAGAACTCGAGGAACTCGTCATAGGGCGAAGAGACCATGGAATAAGCCCGCCATACCGTGCTGCCGTCTGTCTTGGTGACACCCAGCCGGGCGAACTGCCCCGCTCGGAAACGAAAGCCCGCATCCCTGGTGGTACGCAGGGTGAACAGGTTCGGAGTCAACGGCTGGACCTCAAGCAAGGTCTGACGAGTGAATTTTTCAACACTGGCAGTCATGGGCCGCTCCGATCAACAGATGACACCAGTGTCCCCCAAAGCAGACGACGTAAACACCGATGGTTTGTAGTGTTATTCGTGCAGAGACTTGGGCAGTGCAATAAAGAACTAGTACCGGAGTGTTGATTTTGTATAACCCTAAAACAACGCTAAGAACTAGTTATGCAGCTACAGAATTTTTCAAGAGCAAAATAGTTCAGCATGCTTGTAAGAATTCTCCTACACTCTGGGACGTGCCGGATCTTGGATCCAATCGGCACCCCCCCCAAGAAATTCCGCATGGAGTTACCAAATGAAAGTGTGGAAGGAGTCACAGCTAACACAGCTTTCTTGCGCTCAAAAAATAGAGACCGCGTACGAGATATCGCTTAACCTCGTTAAAAATATGGGCTTTAATTTTTGTGCATTTTCAATAACATCCCCAACAACAGGGACACACCGCCATAAGATAATCCTGAATAATTACCCTAGCGAATGGAACACGAAATATCAAAACGAGCATTACGATGCGGTTGATCCAATACTAGCCCACTGCTGCGGCTCCGAAGTACCGATTCTCTGGCAAGAAGAGTGCTATTCAAAAACACCACGGCTGTGGCAAGCGCAAAAAAACCAGGGGTTGCAATACGGTTGGTCCCAATCCGTTCATGATAAGAACGGGCTTTGCAGCATCTTGAGCGTGGCCAGAACCCATTGCCCGATTACCGCGTATGAACTGTACAAAAATCTGGGCTACGCGATGTTTATCAACCGTCACCTGCACGGGATTATCGCGAAAGACCTGCCGGCCTCCTCGCTGAAGCCGCCCACAACGAGTTTGTCATGCAGAGAAATCGAGGTGCTGAAATACTCAGCCGTCGGCAAGACGGCCTGCGAGATCGCAATCATCCTCTGCGTGAGCGAAAGCACTGTGCATTTCCATGTAAAGAACGCCATCCACAAACTTGGCGTCAATAACAAGATCGCGGCGGTGATCAGGGCAGCGAAAGCTGGCGTCATCTGAAACTGTTCGAATCAAGTAATCCCTGCAAGTAATCCAGACCAAAAAAACGTACCATCTGCGCTCCATCCCGAGTGATGTCGTGTGAAGCGTCCACGACGCAGTCCGCTCGGATGGCTCCGCCCGCTACAACGTCCGGCGGCCACTCGTTGATTATCTCCGCTGACTACCCAGAGCCCTCCGCCTCATGCCTCTGCTCGAAACTTCTTTCGCCCAACTCGACCTGATCCGCCAGCCAGAACAGCAGAACGAACCACTGCAAGCGTTTGATGCCGCAGACGAATACCTGCTCAATCATCTGGCCGGGCAACAACCGACGGCTGATACTCGCGTACTGGTGCTCAACGACAGCTTCGGCGCATTGGCCGTTAGCCTGGCGGGCAAGGTCCGAGTGACCAGCAGCGGCGATTCATTTCTGGCCTTTCAGGGGCTCGAAAAAAACCTCACGCGCAATGGCCAGGCGTTTGATGCGGTGCCGAGCGTACCAGCCAGCGAAGCGTTCGTCGGGCCGTTTGACCGAGTATTGATCCGGGTACCGAAAACCCTGGCCTTGCTGGAAGAGCAACTGATCCGGCTACAGGGTCAATTGGCTCCCGGTGCTCAAGTGATTGCCGCCGCGATGGTCAAGCACCTGCCACGTGCCGCGGGCGATCTGCTGGAGCGCTACATCGGCCCGGTGCAAGCCTCGCTGGCCGTGAAGAAGGCTCGGCTGCTGATCGCCACGCCCGAAACCAAAGCCCCCGCTGTCTCTCCATACCCGACGCGCTATCGACTCGACACGCCTGCAATCGAACTGCTCAATCACGCCAACGTGTTCTGTCGCGAAGGGCTGGATATCGGCACGCGAGCCTTTCTGCCGCATTTGCCGAACAACCTCGGCACAGCGCGGGTCGCCGATCTGGGGTGTGGCAACGGCGTGCTGGCGATCGCCAGCGCCCTGCAAAACCCCGAGGCCCATTACACATTGGTGGACGAGTCATTCATGGCCGTGCAATCGGCCGCTGAAAACTGGCGCGCGGCGCTGGGTGATCGTGACGTGATCGTACGTGCCGGCGATGGGTTGGCGGGGCAGGAACCCCAATCCCTCGACGTGGTGCTGTGCAATCCGCCATTCCACCAACAGCAAGTGGTCGGCGATTTCCTGGCCTGGCGGATGTTCCAGCAAGCGCGCGAAGCGCTGGTGGTGGGCGGCGCGCTGTACATCGTCGGCAACCGTCATCTGGGCTATCACAGCAAGCTTGCGCGGCTGTTCCGCGGCGTCGAACAAGTAGCCGCTACTCCCAAGTTCGTGATTCTCAAGGCACGCAAATAAAAGCAGGCAAAAAAAACCCTCCGTCGCAGGAGGGTTAAAAATCCGTGCCGCAAGGCAACGGGATGGGAATTTCAGTGGGTGCTCAGGCCCGCGGCATTCATGAACATGCGCATCAGCGTGGCCACGATGAACAGTGCCCCAACGCTGCCGGCCCAGATCAACGCCAGCCAGCCGAGTCGTTGCCAAAGCGGCTTTTTCTCTGCGGCTTCGATTTCCTGCAAATCAGGTTTGCCAGCCATCATCGCGTTCTCCTCTGCAACGGCGCAGGTATCAACCTTGCGCCGTATTCGTATGGGCTAGTGGTAACCGTCTTCATGGGTGACCTTGCCGCGGAACACGTAGTAGCTCCAGAAGGTGTAACCCAGGATGAACGGGATGATGAACAGCGTGCCCACCAGCATGAAGCCCTGGCTCTGCGGCGGTGCGGCAGCGTCCCAGATCGAGATCGACGGCGGCACGATGTTCGGCCACAGACTGATTCCCAAACCGCTGTAGCCTAAGAAGATCAGCACCAGGGTCAGCAGGAATGGCGTGTAATGCGCATTGCGAGCCACCGCGCGAATCAGACCGTACAGGGTTACCAGCACCAGAATCGGCACCGGCAGGAACCAGAACAGATTAGGCAGGGTGAACCAGCGTGCGGCGATCTCGGCGTGGGCCAACGGCGTCCAGACGCTGACGATGCCAATCACCGCCAGCAACACGAAGGCCAATGGTCGCGCCAGGTCATGCATCTGCTCCTGCAGCTTGCCTTCGGTCTTCATGATCAGCCAGGTGCAACCGAGCAGCGCATAAGCCACGACCAGCGCCGCGCCACAGAACATCGTGAACGGCGTCAGCCAGTCGAGTGAACCACCGGCAAACTGACGATTGACCACCGGCAGCCCATCGATGAACGCACCCAATGCCACGCCCTGGAAGAAGGTCGCGGCGATCGAACCACCGATGAATGCCTTGTCCCACAAGTGGCGCTTGGCGTCCTTGGCCTTGAAGCGAAACTCAAAGGCCACGCCACGGAAAATCAGCCCGATCAGCATGAAAATCAGCGGCAGGTACAACGCCGAGAGCACCACCGAATAGGCCAGCGGGAAGGCGCCGAACAATGCCGCGCCGCCCAATACCAACCAGGTTTCGTTGCCGTCCCAGACCGGGGCGACGGTGTTCATCATCACGTCACGGTCGGTCTTGCCCTTGATGAACGGAAAAAGAATCCCGATCCCCAGGTCGAAGCCGTCCATGACCACGTACATCATGATGCCGAAGATGATGATCACGGCCCAGATCAGCGGAAGATCAATACCCATGATTCAAATCTCCTTGGTCAGGCTGTGGTTGTGATCGCCGTCACCGTTGTCGTCGGCGGCGGACAGCGGACGGGCCGGCGTGCGCTTCTGGCCAGGACCGCCTTCGTTGGTTTCCTTGCCTTCGTCGATCTTCGGCCCTTTGCGCACCAGGCGCATCATGTAACCAAGACCGGCACCAAACAGCGCGAAATACACCACGACGAACATGATCAAGGTGATGCTCATCTGCACGAAGCTATGCCCGGAGGACGCATCCGCCGTGCGCATCAAGCCGTAGACCACCCACGGTTGACGGCCGATTTCAGTGGTGAACCAGCCAGCGAGAATCGCGATCAGGCCGGATGGGCCCATCCACAGCGCCAGGTACAGGAACGGACGCGAGGTATACAGCGTGTCGCGCTTGCGCAGCCACAGGCTCCACAAACCGGTGAAGATCATCAGGAAACCCAGGCCGACCATGACCCGGAACGACCAGAACACGATGGTCGAATTCGGCCGGTCTTCAGGCGGGAACTCCTTGAGCGCCGGCACCTGTTTGTCCAGGGTGTGGGTCAGGATCAAGCTGCCCAGGTACGGAATCTCGACCGCGAATTTGGTCTTTTCGGCTTTCATGTCCGGCCAGCCGAACAGGATCAACGGGGTCGGCTCATCGCCGACATTTTCCCAGTGACCTTCAATCGCAGCGATTTTCGCCGGCTGGTGCTCGAGGGTATTGAGGCCGTGGAAGTCACCGATGACGGCCTGAATCGGCGCCACGATCAGTGCCATCCACATGGCCATCGAGAGCATGGTGCGGATGGCCGGGTTGTCCTTGCCGCGCAGCAAATGCCAGGCCGCCGACGAACCGACGAAGAAGGCGGTAGCGACGAACGCCGCCGTGGCCATGTGCATCAGGCGGTAAGGGAACGACGGGTTGAAAATGATCGCCAGCCAGTCCACTGGAATGACTTGGCCGTTGACGATTTCGTAGCCCTGCGGGGTCTGCATCCAACTGTTGGAGGCGAGAATCCAGAAGGTCGAGATCAGGGTACCGATGGCGACCATGACGGTGGCGAAGAAGTGCAGCTTGCGCCCGACCCTGTTCCAGCCGAACAGCATGACGCCGAGGAAGCCGGCTTCGAGGAAGAACGCAGTGAGTACCTCGTAGGTCAGCAACGGCCCGGTCACGGAACCGGCGAAATCCGAGAAGCGGCTCCAGTTGGTGCCGAACTGATAGGCCATGACCAGGCCGGACACCACGCCCATGCCGAAGTTGACGGCAAAGATCTTCGACCAGAAATGGTACAGATCGCGGTAAGTGTCGTTGTGCGTCTTCAGCCACAGGCCTTCGAGTACCGCCAGGTAACTCGCCAGGCCAATGGTGATGGCCGGGAACAGGATGTGGAACGAAATGGTGAACGCGAACTGAATCCGGGCGAGATCAAGCGCCTCCAAACCGAACATAAGTCTTCCTCTGTCAGGTAATACTGGCTGAAGGCTTGCGGCCTGCACCCACTGCCCCCACGGTTATGGAGTGTGGCGAATTTGAACTCGTTCTTTTTCTACCATCATCACAACGTAGGGAATCTGGCCATCTGGCCACCGGATCATTTCCACGAAGGGTCTTGATCTGGATCAAGCAACGTTGAAAGAGTAGTCGCATTTTTGCCGATGGACGGTGTGGTCTATTGCCGCGTGACAGGTTGCCTCACGGGTTTGGTCATGCGTTGCAATGAATTCCCTGTGGCGAGGGAGCTTGCTCCCGCTCGGCTGCGCAGCAGTCGTAAAACCGGGTAACGCGATGTGCCTGTGGTATGGGGTAGCAGGTTCGGGGCTGCTTCGCATCCCAGCGGGAGCAAGCTCCCTCGCCACAGGGTATTTGTATGTTCTGTGGGATCGGTGTCTAGCTAACTAAATTTTCCGTGCTCGCAACTCCTGGTTACAGGTTGGTGATAATCTCGCCCTTCCCCTCACCCAGACTTGCCTTCAGATGCCCAGCCAAGCGCCCCTGCTGTTACGTCATCACCGCCCTTTTATTGCGTTCTGGCTGGCTCGGGTATTTACCGCCAGCGGTTTTCAAATGCTGACCGTGGCCATCGGCTGGAATCTGTATCAACTGACCGGCAATGTGCTCGATCTGGGTCTGGTGGGTCTGGTGGAATTTGCCCCGCGGGTGTTGTTCATGCTGCACACCGGGCATGTGGCGGATCGCTATGACCGGCGCAAGGTCGCGGCGATCTGTCAGTCCGTGCAAGCGCTGATCGCCCTGTCGCTGGCCATCGGCAGCGCGACTGACCATGTCACCCGGGAGATGATCTTCATCCTCGCATTCCTGCTCGGCGCCGCCCGCTCCTTCGAGATGCCAACCACCCAGGCCTTGCTGCCGAGCATCGTCCCCAGTGCCTTATTCCCGCGCGCGGTTGCTGCCGCGCAATCTGCGCAGCAATCGGCCACCATCGTTGCCCCGGCGCTGGGCGGTTTGCTTTACGCCTTCGGCAGCGTCTGGGTGTATGGCCCGACGGTGATCCTCTACCTCATCGCCTGCGCGCTGATGCTTAACCTACCGGCTCGGCAGACACCGTTGAACAAGGGCAAGGCAACCCTGGATTCGCTGCTCGCAGGCATCCGCTTCATTCGCAGCCGTCCGGATATTCTCGGGGCGATTTCCCTGGATCTGTTTGCCGTCTTGCTGGGTGGCGCGACTGCGCTGCTGCCGGTGTTCGCCAAAGATATTCTGCTGACCGGCCCTTGGGGTCTGGGCCTGCTGCGTTCGGCCCCGGCGGTGGGCGCACTGCTGATGTCGCTGTTTCTGGCGCGATTTGCCGTGGAACGCAACGTCGGACGGGTGATGTTTACCGCCGTGGGTGTATTCGGCGTGGCAACCATCGCTTTCGGCCTGTCGACTTCGTTCTGGTTCTCTCTCGCTGTGTTGGTGGTTTTAGGCGCGGCAGACATGATCAGCATGGTGATCCGCGCCTCGTTCGTGCAGCTGGAAACTCCGGACGAGATGCGCGGCCGGGTCAGTGCCGTGAATGGCTTGTTCATCGGTGCTTCGAATCAGCTCGGCGAATTCGAGTCTGGCTTGACGGCCCACTGGTTCGGCACCGTACCGGCCGTGGTGATGGGCGGCATCGGCACACTGATGGTGACCGGGGTCTGGGTCAAACTGTTCCCGACCCTGGCCAACCGCGACCGCATGCATGTGCCGGTGGAAGAGGTCAGGGCCTGAAGCCGTCTTCTACACCAGCAATTCCCCCGCCACCGTCGACCGCGTGGCTTTGCCGCAGAGTTGCTCCACCAGCGTCAGCGCAAACTCCAACGCGGCGCCCGAACCCTGGGCGGTGATGCAGTTGCCATCGACCACCACCGGTTGATCGACGAAGTTGCAGCCCGACAATTGATGGCTGACGGAAGGCAGGCACGTCATGCGCCGCTGACGCAGCACGCCAAAAGTCTGCAGCGCCAGCGCCGGCGCTTCGGCAATGCCGGCGAACAAGCGTCCGGCGGCGACCTGGTCCTTGATCAATTGTCGCAGGGGTTGGTGGGCCGCCAAATGCTGCGCCCCCACGGCGCCGCCGGGCAAAACGATCAAGTCGAAGGGTTGGGCCAGCAAATCGACCAGCATCGCATCAGCGGTCAGGCGGGTGCCGCGAGCGCAGGTCAGCATGCGCCGCGACTCGATACTGGCCACCACCACTTCAACCTTGGCGCGGCGCAGAACATCGATCAGGGTCACGGTTTGCAGATCGTCGATGCCCTCGGCGAGGGTAATCAGGGCTCTAAAGGTCATGGGCGCGGTCCAGAGAATGATCTTTAAAGCGTAGTCAGCTTTCCTGCCCCTTGTTCGAGCCTGGCCGTTACTTGATGTAAAGCTGCGTCGACATCGTGTTGCCCGGCGCGTTGATGGAGGTATTGCTGAATGTGAAGATGCCGTCCTGCTTGCCTGCCAGGTTAAAGATGTACAGATAGCCGACAGTTTTTTTCCCGGCTGAGCACTCGGTCAGGTTGCCGGTATCAAAAGCACAGACAGGGGTCCGGGTGCCATCCACTTCGAAACCGTCCAGGGCAACATGGGCTTCGCGACCGTAACCGACTTCCAGCACGTACACCTTGATGTTCGGCCCCTGGTGATCGCAACGGGTCTGCTCCTGCTTGTCCGCAATATCTTCAAAGCCACAGTTGGGCGACTCGACCTTGAGCACCTTGACCTGACTCAGTGGTGGGGCCGTCGCTGCCGAGGCGGTTTGGGCACCCAGGAACAACGCGATCAACATCGTGAATACGGCAACCACGCGCGTGCTCATGTACTTCATATTCCGCCCTTCCCTGCCCTAAAAAAACAGCGCGCAGTATGGCGCAGTTCCCTTTTTGGCAAAACATCGACGACGATCGCAGCCATAAGCAGCCATGGCTCCACGCTGCTGGTATGATGCGCGGCTTTTTCCGACCCACAGAAAATTCCCAGGCGCCTACGGCGGTCTGTGCTTTGCTGTTGAGGTCGATACATTCACGGCGCCGGGCGCGCCACGGGGAGCAGACATGCTGGAAAGGCTGTTTCAACTCAAGGCACACAACACCAACGTGCGGACCGAGATTCTGGCGGGCGTCACGACCTTTTTGGCCATGGCCTACATTCTGTTCGTCAACCCGAGCATCCTCGGCGAGACCGGCATGGACAAAGGCGCGGTGTTTGTCGCCACCTGCCTGGCAGCCGCCATCGGCTCGACGACCATGGGCCTGATCGCCAACTACCCGATCGCGCTGGCACCGGGCATGGGCCTGAACGCCTTCTTCACCTACACCGTGGTCCTGCACATGGGCCACACCTGGCAAGTGGCGCTGGGTGCGGTATTCCTCTCGGCGGTGATGTTTTTCCTGCTGTCGATTTTCCGCATCCGTGAATGGATCATCAACAGCATCCCGTTGGCGCTACGTTCGGCGATTGCCGCCGGCATCGGCCTGTTCCTGGCACTGATCGCCCTGCACAACGCTGGCATCGTCGTCAGCAACCCGGCGACCATGGTCGGCCTCGGCGACCTGAAGCAACCGGCGCCGATCCTCGCAACCCTGGGCTTTGCCCTGATCGTTGCCCTGGAGGCCCTGAAAGTGCGCGGTGCGGTGCTGATCGGCATTCTGTCGGTGACCATCGTTTCCATCCTGCTGGGCTTCAGCCCGTTCGGCGGCGTGATGTCGATGCCACCGTCGCTGGCACCGACCTTCCTGCAACTGGACATCAAAGGCGCACTGGACATCGGTCTGGTCAGCGTGATCTTCGCGTTCCTCTTTGTCGATCTATTCGACAACTCCGGCACCCTGATCGGCGTCGCCAAGCGCGCCGGCCTGATGGGCAAGGACGGCCACATGCCGAAAATGGGTCGTGCCCTGATCGCCGACAGCACCGCGGCCATGGCCGGTTCGTTGCTGGGCACCTCGACCACCACCAGCTATATCGAATCCGCAGCCGGCGTGAGTGCCGGTGGCCGCACCGGCCTGACCGCCGTCGTGGTGGCGATTCTGTTCCTGCTGGCGCTGTTCTTCGCACCACTGGCCGCCAGCGTACCGGCCTTCGCCACCGCACCTGCCTTGCTGTTCGTCGCCGTATTGATGACCTCGGGGCTGGCGGAAATAGACTGGGACGACATCACCGTTGCCGCGCCAGTGGTAGTCACCGCGCTGGCTATGCCATTCACTTACTCCATCGCCAACGGTATCGCGTTCGGATTCATTTCCTGGACCGCCATCAAGTTGCTGTCCGGCCGTGGCCGTGAGCTGAACTCGGCGTTGGTGGTTCTGTCGATTCTGTTCGTGATCAAGTTAGGTTGGTTCAACGCATGACTTTTGATTCCCAGGCCTACGCCGTTCAGCTCGAAGAAAAGGTCACGCGCCTGCGTGATCTGCTGACCCCGTTCGGTGCGCCCGAGCCTGCGGTGTTCGATTCGCCGCTGAAAAACTTCCGCCTGCGTGCCGAATTCCGCCTGTGGCGTGAAGCCGGCGAGCGCCACTACGCAATGTTTTCCCAGGAAGACAAGCGCACGCCGATCCTGATCGAAGAGTTCCCGATCGCAAGCCTGCGCATCAACCAGTTGATGCCGCAGCTCAAGGCGGCGTGGCAAGCGAGTGCTGCCCTGAGCCACAAACTGTTCCAAGTGGAGTTCCTGACCACGCTGGCCGGCGATGCGATGATCACCCTGTGCTACCACCGCCCGCTGGACGAGCACTGGCACGCGGCGGCGTCGAAGCTGGCAGCCGACCTGAACGTCAGCATCATCGGTCGCTCGAAGGGCAAACGCGAAGTGATCGGTCACGATTACGTGGTCGAGCAACTTGAAGTCGGCGGCCGCACCTTCAGCTATCGCCAGCCGGAAGGCGCGTTCACCCAACCCAACGGCACGGTGAACCAGAAGATGCTCAACTGGGCGTATGACGCCCTTGGCGATCGTTCCGACGACTTGCTGGAGCTGTATTGCGGCAACGGCAACTTCACTTTGCCGCTCGCTACGCGCGTGCGCAAAGTGCTGGCCACCGAAATCAGCAAGACCTCGGTCAACGCAGCGCTCAGCAACCTGAGCGAAAACGCGGTGGATAACGTCACGCTGGTGCGTTTGTCTGCCGAAGAATTGACCGAAGCCCTGAACGAAGTTCGCCCGTTCCGTCGCCTGCACGGCATCGACCTCAAGAGCTACGAGTTCGGTAGCGTGTTCGTCGATCCGCCCCGCGCCGGCATGGACCCGGATACTTGCGTACTGACCCGGCGCTTCGACAACATCCTCTACATCTCCTGCAACCCGGAAACCCTCGCGGCCAACATCGCCCAACTAAACGACACTCACCGCATTACTCAATGCGCGATGTTCGACCAGTTCCCGTGGACCCATCACATGGAATCCGGAGTGTTGTTGACCCGTCGTTGATTGCAACCGTTACACAGATCAGCCGTCCTCGGGACGGCTTTTTTGTGGGCGATCAAAGAGCCGCATCGACCTTGCGTGGGCGACCGCCCTTCTTGCCGTTGGCCCGAGCTGCCTCGGCTTTGGCGGTGCTGCTCTGACGGCCATTGCGCGAGGCGACCACCGAGGCCGCCATATCCATCAGCGGTTTGCTCGCCGAAATCAAACCGGCGATGGAGACCTGCAGATCCTTGTCTTCATGAAAAAGCGCGGCTCCGGCGAAACCGATTTTCAAACCGGCGAAATCCTCGGTCTCAAAACCATCGAACTCTGGATAGTTTTTCACTGGCAACAACACACCGCTGCCATCCTCGAAACCGACGGCGAGACATGGATCGAGAAAGATCACCGTCGTTGCGTTCAATCCACTGCGACGGCGTAACTCGCCACTCTCGATCGCTTCGTCCAAAACGCCTTCGGTCACAGGGTGATCTACCTGCATTTTTGCACTTATCGTTTTCATAATTCGATCTCCACGCCCTCCGGTGCTCCCATCAGCGTCAATAAGGTCTTGTTTCCTTCAGGCTCATAGCGAGCCGAACCAATCATGTAAGTCGTGCTGGCAACCCTCTTCATCACGACCACTTCATTGCCCTGCCAATCCCATAACTGATTGTCGAGGCAGGCCGTCTGCAATTTGCTCCACCAGATGCCACGGGCTCGCCGCAAATGGGCAGGTTGCCTGAGCGCCTGGCGTAACCCCTCCAGCATGGCCAGAGGAGGTCTATGCGAATGAGGAATGACATCCCAGAGCTCTACGCCGTTGTGCCAGAAGCTGAACCGAAAGCGTGCGCTCCATGTGCCTCCATCGACGTGAACGTGTGGTGGGCAATGCTCGTCACGCAACATGACTACCAGTGACAATCCCTTGTAGCGGCATACATTCATGCTAACCCATCCGTTAGGTTATAGAATCCGAAGATTCGCCATTCCTTGAAAAATCCGATAACTGGCGCTAACCGTTCGATCAGCTGACCACGTTTGAGCCTAGCGTTTCAGGTCGACTGCCCCCTGCCAATCAGGGCAAAAAAGAGTAAGCAATCCTTTCACTGCCAATATCTGGCCGGTGACGAACTCAACGGCGCTGGTGGTTGAAACGAATCCTGTATTTGTACGCCTGCATTTGATAAATACCACCTCAGGCATCCCATTTGATTCTTGGTGTAATCAATCATGCAGCGACATTTCGACGATCTTCAGCTCGGCAGCATCGAACTGTTTTGCCTGGCCGCCGAAGCGGGCAGCTTTACCGCCGCGGCCCTGGTGGCGGGTGTGACCCCGGCCGCGGTCAGCCGCTCGGTGTCGCGGATGGAAGAACGTCTGGGTGTGCGGCTATTCGCGCGTACCACCCGCAGCGTCAAGCTGACCGACAGTGGCCGGCGCTATTTTGAGGAGTGTCGCCTGGCCCTTGCGCAACTGGTCGAGGCTCAGCGCGAAGTCATGGGCCAACAGCAGGAGCCCTCGGGCACCTTGCGTATCAGCATTCCCACCACCTATGCCCACCACCGCATCCTGCCGCTGCTGCCGGCGTTCCGGGCGCGTTTTCCCGCCGTGAAAGTCGAGGTGCACATCAGCAATCGCAACATCGATTTCGTCGGCGAAGGCTATGACATGGCCATCCGTGTGCGGGCGATTCCCGACTCCGGACTGATTGCCCGGCCACTGGAAGACGCCGCGCTGGTGATGATCGCCAGCCCTGACTATCTGAAGCGTGCCGGCATGCCACAAACCCTGGACGACCTGGCGCACCACGAATGCATCCAGTTCGAGCTACCCAGCAGCGGGCGGCGGATTGCCTGGCTGTTCAACGATAACGGCGTGCCGCTGGAGATTTTGGCCGAAGGTAATTACTGCTGTTCCGATGATGTATTGGGCGGCGTGACGCTGGCGAAACACGGCGCCGGGCTGTTTCAAACCTATCGCTTCATCGTCGAAAACGAACTGGCGGATGGCTCGCTGGTGGAAGTGCTCAAGCCCTATGGCGGGCGCTCCCGCCCCTTCACTTTGCTGTATCCGCAAAGCCGCCATGTGCCGTTGCGGCTCAGGGCGTTTATCGATTTTCTGGTTGAGCGTCTTCCGCGCTGAATGTTCGATCACCGCACAGATAATCCAGGGCCGGCGCCTCCACAATTGACCTTATTAACCAGTTAGTACAATTTATCTCCACAGGCTGAGACCCTCGGCCAATGCCAACAATAATAAGTGGAGAGACCCGATGTCCCCTATCGTTCTGGTGCTCAACGGCCCGAACCTGAACCTGCTCGGTACCCGTGAACCGGCGACTTATGGCCACGAAACCCTGGCGGATATTTCAGCGCTGTGCGGTCGCGCCGCCGAAGAGTTCGGCCTGAAGGTGGAGTTTCGCCAGACCAACCATGAAGGCGAACTGCTCGACTGGATTCATGCCGCCCGTGGCCGCTGCGCCGGGATCGTCATCAATCCGGCTGCCTGGACCCACACCTCGGTCGCCATTCGCGATGCGCTGGTCGCCAGCGAACTGCCCGTGATCGAAGTGCACCTGTCCAACGTCCATGCCCGCGAACCCTTCCGGCATCACTCCTTTGTCTCGTCCATCGCCACGGCGGTGATGTGCGGTTTCGGCAGCCACGGCTATCGTTTGGCGCTGGAGCATTTCAGCCAACGTTTGAAAGGTTAAGCGTGATGACACAGAACACCGTGGTATTGGCCGGGCTGATCGGCGCCGGCATTCAGGCTTCCCGCACTCCGGCGCTGCACGAGCACGAAGGCGATGCGCAGGGTCTGCGCTACCTGTATCGACTGATCGACCTGGATCAGCTGAAACTCGACAGCGGCGCCCTGCCCGACCTGCTGATGGCCGCCGAGCGGATGAATTTCACCGGGCTGAACATCACCTTCCCGTGCAAGCAGACAATCATCCCGTTGCTCGACGAATTGTCTCCGGAAGCCCGCGGCATTGGCGCGGTGAACACGGTGGTGTTGAAGGACGGGAAACGCATCGGCCACAACACCGATTGCCTGGGCTTCGCCGAAGGGTTTCGTCGCGGCCTGCAGGACGTTGCCCGTGAACGAGTGGTGCAAATGGGCGCCGGTGGCGCAGGCGCAGCGGTGGCCCACGCGTTATTGAGCGAAGGCGTACAACTGCTGAGCATTTTCGATGTGGATCACAGCCGGGCTCAGTCTTTGGCGGACAACCTCAATCAGCATTTCGGTTTTGGCCGCGCCGTGGCCGGTCATGACTTGCCGGGGACGCTGGGTCAGGCTGATGGACTGGTGAATACCACGCCCATGGGCATGAAAAAGCTGCCTGGCATGCCGGTGCCGGTAGAACTGCTTCGGCCGCAGTTGTGGGTGGCGGAGATCGTTTACTTCCCGCTGGAAACCGAACTGCTGCGCAATGCTCGCGCGCTGGGTTGCCGAACCCTGGACGGCGGCAACATGGCGGTGTTTCAGGCGGTGAAGGCGTTTGAATTATTCAGCGGCGTGGTGCCGGATGCCCAGCGGATGCTGGAGCATTTTCAGAGCATGAATGGTTGAAAAGCTTCGCAGGCAAGCATCGTCCGTAGGAGCGAGGCTTGCCTGCGAAGGCGTCAGGCCTGCAGATACCGCAACACCGACTCGCAGATCATCTCCCGATGACGCTGCTTGATACTTTCGTCCGGCAAGTCGATCTGAAAGATCTCACCGAAGGTATGACGGTTCGACACGCGATAGAAGCAAAACGAACTGATCAGCAGGTGCACATCCAGCGGATCGAGGCCGGCGCGGAATACACCCTCTGCGGCCCCGCGACGCAAAATCTCGCCCAGTGAATCGAGGATGGTGTTGTTCATCGCCTTGATCGCATCGGAGCGCTTCACATACTCGGCGTTGTGAATGTTCTCGATGCAGACGATACGCACGAAATCAACGTTGCGATCATGGTGGTCGAAGGTGAATTCCACCAACCGCCGAATCGCCTCCACCGGCGCCAGCTCGGCCAGGTGCAAGCGACTTTCGGTGCTGCGGATATCTCCGTAGAGTTTTTCCAGCACCTCGACATAGAGCTGTTCCTTACTGCCGAAGTAGTAATAGATCATGCGTTTGGAGGTGTGGATGCGCTCGGCAATCGCATCGACGCGCGCACCGGAAAGCCCCTGCTGGACGAACTCGACAATGGCCTCTTGAAGGATGTTCTCGCGGGTTTTTTCCGGGTTGTTCTTGCGACTCTTGCGAGGCTCGGCAATTGGCTTTTCGGGCGCTACGGAGAGTTTTGAAATTATTGTCATTGCGGGCTCACGGCCATCACTGCACAAGTAGGCGATTATGGGCCGCTGCGCACAGTGAAGGAAGCCACGCGGCAGCGGTTTTGTACCCGTGTTTACGATTTTCCTACAACTTTGTCTGACGTACGCCACCACTTCGGGATTTGGCCATGGCCGCCAGTCGCACGGCTACGTTGGCAGCGCCGTAACCCGCATAGCCGTTTTTGCGCTGGATGATTTCAAAGAAAAAACGCCCTTCGAACGGCTCGGTGTACACGTGAAACAGCTCGCCGCCCTGGGCATCGCGGTCGTAGAGCACGTTGAAATACGCTAGCTCGCTGAGGAATTCGTCGTCGAAATCGAAGCGTGCGGCGAGGTCATCGTAGTAGTTGAGCGGGATATCCAGCAGCGGCACGCCCGCCTCCTTGGCACGGCTGACTTCGGCAAAGATGTCATCACAATCGAAAGCGATGTGATGCACGCCGGAACCGCGATAACTCGACAGTGCGTGTGAGATCGCGGTGTTGCGATTCTCGGAAATGTTCAGCGGCAGGCGGATCGAACTGCAACGGCTGCGCAAGGCACGGCTCTTCACCAGACCATACGGGTCGGGCAGCACCACTTCATCGTCGGCTTCGAAATCCAGCAGGCTTTTATAGAACAACACCCAGCTGTCGAGACTGTCGGCGGGCAGTGCCATGGCCATGTGGTCGATGCGCTTGAGACCACCGCTGGCCACGGCCGCCGGTTGCAGATTGAAGTCGGTGCCATAGACGTCGGCGTCCTGGTCCACCAGGTAAATCAGACTGCCGTCCGGCGCACGCACGGCGGCGAGTTCCAGCTCATTGGGGCCTACCAGCCCGCGATACGGCTGGCCTTTGTAAGCTACGGCTCGGGCCAACGCACTGGCGCTGTCCTTGACCCGCACGGCGGTGGCGCACAGCGATGGCCCATGGGCCTCGAAAAAACTGTGGGCGAAGGAATAAGGTTCGGAGTTGAGGATCAGGTTGATATCGCCCTGACGCAACAGGCTGACACTCTTGGAACGGTGCTGTCCGGCCTTGACGAAACCCAGCCGCTCCAGCCAATGGGACAACTTCGCGCCGAGGCTTTCGTCCACGGCGAACTCAAGAAACTCGATGCCGTTGTATTCGCTGGCGCCTGGGGTATCGAACAGAATGTCGCGATTGGCCACAGGCGCAGCTTCCTGTTCCAGGCGCTGGCGGGTTTTCTCTTCCAGGTACAGCAACGAACGCAAGCCGTCGGCGGCGTTGGCCCGGGGTGGCGCGGCGCGGAAACCGTCGTTGAAGATCTCCAGCGACAGCGGGCCTGTATAGCCGCTCTTGATAATCGGCGCGAGGAACCCCGGCAGATCGAACTCGCCCTGGCCGGGGAAACAACGGAAATGCCGGCTCCACTCCAGCACGTCCATGGCCAGGATCGGTGCATCGGCCATTTGCACGAAGAAGATCTTGTCACCGGGAATCTCGGCGATCGCCGTCGGGTCGCCCTTGAGCGACAGCGTATGGAAACTGTCCAGCAACACGCCGAGGTTCGGATGATCGGCCTGGCGAACGATGTTCCACACCTGTTGATACGTGTTCACGTGGCGGCCCCAGGCCAGCGCTTCGTAACCGATCCGCAAACCACGAGCGCCGGCCCGTTCGGCGAGCAGGCGCAAGTCGTCGACCAGGATCTGCTCATCGCCGATGGAGTCGGCCGAGGCGTTGCTGCACACCAGCACCAGGTCGGTGCCCAGCTCTTGCATCAAATCGAACTTGCGCTCGGCCCGCTCCAGATTGCGCGGCAGGCGATCGCGGCGGCAACCTTCGAAATCCCGAAAGGGTTGGAACAGTGTGATCGCGATCCCGAGATCAGCGCACATCTGCCTGATTTCCCGTGGGCTGCCGTCGTAGTAGAGAAGGTCGTTCTCGAAAATTTCCACCCCGTCAAAACCGGCGGCGGCGATGGCTTCTAGTTTTTCCGGCAGGGTACCGCTCAAGGAAACGGTGGCAATGGAACGCTGCATGTGTCGACTCCCGGTGGTGGGGACATTCTTGTTGGGCAAATTATTGGCTTGACGAATCCGCACAGCAATTCAAAGTGTACTACCCGGTTAGTTTTGCGGGCGATTATCGAACACAATGGCGGTTGGCGAATTGACGATTTTTCGTCCACTGCGCACCATCGACACCACATTGAGTCCGGTCACGACCCCATGGACTCGGTTACCAAAGACCCTGAACACCACATAAAAATTTCAAAAAACGGGTACACGCTCATGCGCTCATTCAACGCCTTGTTTGCTTGCTCCACCGATCTCACGCCAGACCTGGTGTCCATCCGAACCTTGCGCCCACTCGGCCGAACTGCGCCGCTCGCTGAATAAAACGTTGTCGTCGCCTGACGAGAACACCTCAGCCGATCAATCTCACCCGCGCCCGTCGCCATCGATTGATCACGCGCCCTTGAAGTCCCGACAAGCCTCGCTTGTCAGTCATTGAACGGATGGCACACACATGTTTCCTTCTCAAAGCTCTCGCGTGGCTTCGGCCCAAAGCGTCGCCACTGGCGGCATCGGCGACAAAATCCGCGGCGCCATGGCCGTCGGCAAAACCCGCTGGGGAATGCTGGCGCTGGTATTTTTCGCCACCACCCTGAACTACATCGACCGCGCCGCCCTGGGCGTCATGCAGCCGATCCTGGCCAAGGAACTGAGCTGGACGGCGATGGACTACGCCAACATCAACTTCTGGTTTCAGGTCGGCTATGCCGTCGGTTTCGTGCTGCAAGGCCGGTTGATCGACCGGGTCGGCGTGAAGCGCGTGTTCTTCTTCGCGGTACTGCTCTGGAGCCTGGCCACCGGCGCTCATGGCCTGGCCACTTCGGCGGCGGGTTTCATGGTCTGCCGGTTCATTCTCGGTCTGACCGAAGCCGCCAACTATCCGGCCTGCGTAAAAACCACCCGGTTGTGGTTCCCGGCTGGCGAGCGCGCCGTGGCCACCGGTATTTTCAACGCCGGGACCAACGTCGGTGCGATGTTCACACCGATGCTGCTGCCACTGATTCTTCACGCCTGGGGCTGGCAAGCCGCGTTCCTGTGCATGGCGGCGCTGGGCGGCATCTGGTTGCTGTTCTGGGGCCTGAAGTACTTCAACCCGGAAGATCACCCGAGCGTTAAACAATCGGAACTGGACTACATCCAGAAGGAAGTCGAACCGGAACAATCCCGCGTACCGTTCTCGCGAATCCTGCGCATGCGTGGTACCTGGGCCTTCGCCCTCGCCTACTCGATCACCGCGCCGGTGTTCTGGTTCTACCTGTACTGGCTGCCGCCGTTCCTCAATCAGCAATACAACCTGGGGATCAACGTGACCCAGATGGGTATTCCGCTGATCATCATCTACCTCACGGCTGACTTCGGCAGCGTCGGCGGCGGGATCCTGTCTTCGTTCCTGATCGGTCGCGGGATCAACCCGATCAAGGCCCGACTGATGTCCATGTTCCTGTTCGCCTGCTGCATCATCGGCGTGGTCATGGCCGCCGGTTCGAGCAGCCTGTGGCTCGCGGTGTTCGCCATCTCCCTGGCCATCGGCGCGCACCAGGCCTGGACCGCGAACATCTGGAGTCTGGTGATGGACTACACGCCTAAACACATGATGAGTACGGTGTTCGGCTTCGGCGGCATGTGCGCGGCGATCGGCGGGATGTTCATGACCCAGTTGGTCGGCCACATTCTGACCATCACCAACAACAACTACACCGTGTTGTTCACCATCATTCCGGCGATGTACTTCATCGCGCTGACCTGGATGTACTTCATGGCACCGCGCAAGATTCCGACCGTAAAAGATTGATACACCGCAAACGCAGGCCTGATCCCGGGCCTGCGTTTTTTTATGGCCGCGATTTATCCATTTCACCCTTTTTTTCTCACAGCCACAGAGGCACACCATGTCGCCAGGTAACTTGAGCATCGCCAAACGTGCCGTGATCAGCTTCGGCGTCATCGCCCTGCTGGTCCTGTTGCAGGGGCTGTTCGCCCTTAAACAGGTCGCGCAGGTTCGCGCCACCGGCCAGCACACTGAAAACGTCTCCCTGCCCAGCATTCGCCACCTGGGTGAAATCCGCGACTACATCCTGAGTATTCGCGTGCTCAGCCTGCGCATGGCGCTCAACCGCGATCCAAAGGTGCTCGATGCCACCGTCACACGCCTGCACCAAGTGCAGGGTTGGCTTGCAGAGACGCTGGAAAAATTCACTCCGCTGGTCGGTGATTACAACCGGGGGCCGTACGAAAAGTTCGTCGCCACCGTCACCAGCTACCGCCAGGCGCTGGCGCAATACGAAGCGCTGTCGCGGGAGAACCGCAGCGAAGAAATGACCGCGTTGCTCAATGGAAAAATCCAGGACTACTCGACCCAGACCGGTGACCAGTTCGCCGAATTGATGGCGCTTTCCGCCAACGAAGTCAGCCTGTCAGCCAACCAGGCTGACTCGCTCTACAACCAGGTAAAAATCACCGTGATCGGTGCGCTGATAGCGGTCGCGCTCCTGACCCTGTGCCTGGCCTGGCTGTTGATTCGCAGCATCGTCCTGCCGATCCGTCAGGCGGTCGACGTGGCCGAGCAAGTGGCCGCCGGTGACCTGAGTCAACCGATCCGCAGCCACGGCGCCGATGAAACCGCACGCTTGCTCAAGGCCCTGTCAGCTATGCAGACCAGCCTGCGGGAAACCCTGCAACTGATCAGCGGCACGTCGACTCAATTGGCGGCCGCCGCCCTGCAGATGAATCAGAGCACTCAACAGGACTCCAGTCGGCTGCAACAGCAACACAATGAAATCGAGCAGGCCGCCACGGCCGTCAACGAAATGACCGTCGCGGTGGAAGAAGTGGCACGCAACGCGGTGTCGACTTCCGACAGCACCAGACAGTCCACACAGCAAGCCAATCAGGGCCAGGCACGGGTGATTGAAACACTGGATTCGATTCAGGCGATGAGCAGCAATGCGGGCATCGCACTGCAACAGGTTCAGACCCTGGCCGAGCAGTCCCGGGAAATCGGCAAGGTGCTGGACGTGATCCGCGCCATCGCCGAACAGACCAACCTGCTCGCGCTCAATGCCGCCATCGAGGCTGCGCGAGCCGGGGAAGCCGGACGTGGTTTCGCGGTGGTGGCCGATGAAGTTCGGGCGCTGGCGCATCGCACTCAGCAATCAACCCGGGAGATCGAACAGATCATTGGCCGGGTTCAGGGCGATACCAACGGTGTGGTGATGTCGATGCACGACAACAGTCAGCGTGTTGCTGAAACCTTGTCGATTGCTGAACAGGCCGGGCTGGCGCTGGCAGAAATCACCCGGGCGATGGAGCAGATCCATGAACGTAACCTGGTGATCGCCAGCGCCTCGGAAGAACAGGCGCAGGTGGCCCGTGAGGTGGATCGTAATCTGCTGAACATCCGCGACCTGTCGCTGGAAAGCGCCGACGCCGCGACCCGGACCAGCGCCACCAGCCAGGAGTTGTCGCGACTGGCGGCGGGCCTGCAAAACCTGGTGGTGCGTTTCAAATTTTGACCGGGTTCAGCGGCGGCTTTGTTGCCACGCCGCCGCCAACCCGCTGCAGCAAATCACCGCGATCCCGACCACCGTGGTCAGGGTCGGCGTGTGAGAAAACAGCAACCAGCCCAGCAAACCGGCAAAGACAATCTGGCAATAGCCGAACGGTGCCAGCAGCGCGGGGGCGGCATGGCGGAACGCCTGGGTCAGAAACAGGTGCGCCGTCATCCCGCAGGCGCCCAGTGCAACCATCATCAATCCATGCCCAAGGCTTGGCACTTTCCAGAAAAACGGCACCAATGCGCTCATCACCAGGGTGTTGCACAGGCCGGCGAAGAAGTTACTGGTGGTCGGGCTGTCGACTTCACTGAGCTTGCGGGTGAGCAATTGATAGAAGCAGAAAAACAGCGCCGAGCAGAGTGGCAGCAAGACTGCTGGCGTGAACAGATCCCCGCCGGGATGGACGATGATCAATACGCCGACAAATCCGCAAATCACTGCGATCCATTGGCCACGGGTGACCCGCTCACGCAGCAGTGGCACCGACAGCGCGGTGACCAGAACCGGAGCGAGAAAGTTGACCGCCGTGGCTTCGGCCAACGGGATGTACTGCAAACCGGTGGTGAAAAACAAACTGGTGCCCAACAGGCACAACGCCCTGAACAACTGCAGCAACGGACGTTTGGTGCGCAGGACTCGCAACCCCGATTGCGGCAGGAAAATCCCGGCCATCAGCAAGGTGTGAACCACATAACGGGCCCAGACCACCATGACGATCGGATAGAACCCCGATAGATATTTCGACAAGGCGTCGTGACTGGAAAACAGAAAGGTCGCGACAACGATCAGCAGAATCCCTTTGAAGGGTTGGTTTACACCGGAGAGCGGGGTGCTGATGGTCATGCAAAGCCTCTGTAATCAAATCAGAATGTGGCGAGGGAGCTTGCTCCCGCTGGACTGCACAGCAGTCCCCCAAATCAGCAAAGGTGTTCCGTCACTGCATATCACAGGTCGTTGACGACCGCTTCGCCGCCGAACGGGACGGTGCGGCGGTCCGACAAGCTCCCTTGCCACAGGTTCAAAGGCGCGCCAACAATTCCCGGGTCTTATCCAACGCCATCTGCGCCCGCTGCAACCCGCTCACGCCCTGCTCCAGCAACTTCACGGTGGGAATCTCCAGGCTTAACGGGATATCGGCCGGCAAACACTGCAACAACCCCGCCAGATCACAATCACCATCGCCCGGAAAACGCCGCTCGTTACGCGCCTGACGCAAAATCTCCGCCATGTCCGTTGGCCGTGGCCCCGCGACATCGCATAACTGCGTGTACCGTAACCGTGACGGGGCAACTTTGGCCAGATCTTCCAACCGCGAACCCGATCGGTCGAAATGGAACGCGTCCACCAACACCGCGCCGTTTTCACGGTCAGCGTTTTCGACGACGCGCACCGCTTGTTCGAGATTGCGTGCATCGGTCCATGGCATGAACTCCAGATGCGGATGCAGCCCGTAAAGTGCCGCCAGATCACACAGCCGGGCGAAGTTCTCGGTGAGTCTTTGTTCGTCGGAATCGTTACCGGCCACCAGCAATTCACTGGCACCCAATTGCGCCCCGACCGCCAGAATCTTCTCGAAGTCGGCGACGACGGTTTGCGGTTTAAGACGCAGGATTTCAACATCCAGCACACGAATGCCGGTGTCGTGCAGCCGCGCCAGCGTCTCACGCCGTAAACCGACATCGGCTACCAGCGCAAAGTGATGTTCTTCGGCTGTCGCAGGTTCAAGGCGTAGTCCGACATGGCTGTATCCTGCCCGTGCTGCGACTTCGACCATCTCCGGCGGAGACAACTCCAGCACGGTCAGGCTGGCCAGGGAAAAGATCCGCTCACTCATGCTCATTCCTCGATCAACATCGGGGAGCAGGCACGACCGGTTTCGGCGGCCTCGCGAATCGCCTCAACCAGCGCCAGGGTGCGCGCAGCATCGGCCGCGCTCACCAAGGGTTCGACTTCCCGACGCGCCACGCGCACGAAGTGCTGCAACTGCAAACGCAATGCTTCATCGACGCTGAAGCGTTCCTGTTCCGCCAGCAACGGTTGATGCCATCCGCCATCGACGTCGGCGTAGTGCCAGCGCTTGAGCTGCGGAATGCTCAATGCACCACCCGTCCCGGCCAGCAAGTAACAGGGCTGATCGGCCTGGCGCGGATAGGCCGGATTCTCCCCGGAACCCAGCTCCCAACTCCAGGGCGCCGCCACCGCGTCGGAACCGGTCAGGCTGCCCAGCGCACCGTTGTCGAATTGCAGCAGCACCGCCGCGCAATCTTCGTTGGCAAACCCACGCACCGCATTGCTGGTGATTGCCTGCACCTGACGCACTTCGCCGCACAGGTGGCGCAGCAGATCGAGGTCATGAATCAGGTTAGTCAGTAACATCCCCGCACCGGGCTCGCGGCGCCACGACGTTTCGAAATAGCTGTCGGGTTTGCGCAACTGCCAGAGCGCCGTCACCGTCGTCAGCTGCCCCAAAACGCCACCCTGCACCAGTTCATGGGCGCGGACGATCAACGGATTGTGCCGGCGATGGTGGCCGACCAGCACGGGAACACCGGTGGCTTTCGACGCGGCCACCAGTTCGCGCGCTTCATCCAGGTGCACACCCACCGGTTTTTCCAGTAGCACCGGCACGCCGGCGGCGAGGCAATCGAGCGCCGTGCTGACGTGGAGCGTGTTCGGGTTGGCGACGATCACCGCGTCTGGCTTCGCCTGCTCCAGCATCTGACGGTGATCAGCGAAATACCCCACGCCCCATTCGCCCGCGAGGCCTGCCGCTTGTGGGCCGGGATCGGCCACCGCACACAACGTCGCTTGTGTCAGGGTTTGCAGATGCCGGTAATGCTGCTGGCCCATGTTGCCGGCACCGATCAGGGCGATGCGAAGGGGCGAAGTCATGCTGCGGTCCTCTTGTGATTATTGTCGGAGGGATGAATTCCAATAATTTAGAACCTGGTTCCAGATTCTTACAGGAGTAACGGCAACTTGTGTTCGAACAACGCACAGATTCGCATAGCCCACATATGGGTTTGTGCGGGCAGAATTAGACGAACAACTCCGAAGCCAGGCTTGCGGCAGACAGCTCTTCAGTGAACTTCAACAACAGCGGCGCCAGTTCATGCAACCGTGCCCCCGGCATCCGCGCGCTTGGCCCGGCAATGCTCAGCACACCGATCACTCGACCATCGCTTGGGTGACGCACCACCGCCGCTATCGCCGAGGTGCCCACGGCCGAACTCTCTTCGACCCAGGCATAGCCCTGCTCTCGCGCCAGACGCAGGCGTTCCAGTAACTCAATGTTGGAGCGCGGCGCGTTAGGCCCCAGGTCTTTCGGCCGTTCGCTCCCCTGACGCTCCACCAGCGACAACGCTTCGGCATCGCTCATGCACGCCAGCCATGCATGGCCCGACGCGGTGTAGAACAAGGGCGCATCACGGCCCATGTCCGGGTCGTAGCGCAGGCCCGAGCGGGCACCCTGAGACTTGGCGATCCAGACCTGGCGCTCGCCTTCAATAACGCCAAGGCGCACCAGCTCACCGGTTTCCTCGGCCAGGCGATCGAGCACCGGCTGCACGATATCGGCGCCGCTGCTCGACAGGTAACGGAAACCCATCGCCACCAGTTTGGTCGACAGGTGATAGCGCAGGTTCTCCGGATTCTGTCGCACGTAACCCAGCCGAATCAGCTCGGCGAGCAGACGGTGGGTCGCGCTTTTGGGGATGTCCAGTTGCTCCGCCAACGTCTGCATCGGCAGGCCGCGAGGGTCACTGGTGAGGCTTTCCAGCACGCTGAAAACACGTTCGATCTGACTGCCGGCCATGGGGGGTTCCACTCGAAATTTTGCCGATTCTAAAAGACAAACCACGTAATGCGAAATCTGGAACCCGCTGTCCGATAACCGCCCTCTTTACGCAGTGAATGGTTGCCGGGATCAATCAAGCCTTTATATTTTCTGGAATCAAATTCCAAAAACAACCTGGAGCTTTTAAACGATGCCTGCCGACTCTCCCCTCCTTCCGGACATCGAATGCGATGTGCTGATCGTCGGCTCCGGTGCGGCCGGATTGTCCGCAGCTGTAACCGCAGCCTGGCATGGCTTGAAAGTGATCGTGGTCGAGAAAGACCCGGTGTTCGGCGGCGCCACGGCGTGGTCCGGCGGATGGGCCTGGGTGCCGTGCAATCCTCTGGCGCGTCGTGCCGGCATCGTTGAAGACGTCGAGCAACCGCGCACTTACCTGAAGCACGAATTGGGTGAGCGTTACGATCCGGCGATGATCGACGCGTTCCTTGAGGCTGGCCCGCGAATGGTCGCGTTCTTCGAGCAACACACTGCCCTGCAATTCGCCGATGGCAACGCCATCGCCGACATTCATGGCGACACACCGGGTGCCGGCACCGGTGGACGGTCGGTGATCGCTGCGCCTTATGACGGGCGAAAAGTCGGCAAGCTACTCAAGCGCCTTCGCAAAACCATGCGGGAAACTTCGTTCATGGGCATGCCGATCATGGCGGGAACGGACCTGAGCGCATTTCTCAACCTGACGCGCTCTTTGCCCGCTGCATGGCACGTGACCCGGCGCTTCACCCGGCACTTGTTCGACCTCGTTGTTCATGGTCGGGCGATGCAACTGGTCAACGGCGTGGCGCTGGTTGCGCGGTTGGCAAAGTCCGCCGAAGACCTGGGCGTCTTGCTCTGGGAATCGGCACCGGTGACCGAGTTGCTTCGCGAAGGCGATCAGGTGCAAGGCGCGATCGTCAGTACCGCCAAAGGCAATATCCGCATCCATGCACGCAAGGCCGTGGTGCTCGCGACCGGAGGTTTCGCCAATGATATCGAGCGACGCAAGGCATTGTTCCCCCGCACACCAACCGGCAACGAACACCTGGCGCTGCCGCCTCTCGGCGTCGCCGGTGATGGTTTGCGATTGGGCGAAAGCACCGGTGCGCGGGTCAACACCGACATGGCATCGCCCGTGGCCTGGGCGCCGGTTTCGCAAGTGCCGCACAGTGACGGCAGCATCGGCCACTTCCCGCACATCATCGAACGCGGCAAACCGGGGATCATCGGTGTGCTGAGCAACGGCCGGCGCTTCGTCAACGAAGCCGACGGCTACTACGACTACGTGACGGCCATGGTCGCCGCCGCACCGCTGGGCGAAGAAGTCGCCTCCTGGCTGATCTGCACTCATGGTTTTCAACGGCGTTATGGCCTGGGAATTTCTCGGCCGTTTCCGGTGCCGCTGTCATCCTTTATCCGCAGCGGTTATCTGAAAACCGGCAACACTGTCGAGGAATTGGCCCTGGCCTGCGGCATCGACCCAAACGGATTGCGCAGCACGGTGGATGAATACAACCGGTGTGCGCGCAACGGCGAAGATCCGTTGTTCGGTCGTGGCTCGACGCCCTACAACCGCAAACAGGGCGATGCGTTGCAGCAACCCAACCCGTGCGTCGCGCCGATTGAACAAGGCCCGTTCTACGCAGTGAAGGTCCAGCCTGGCTGCTTTGGCACCTTCGCCGGGCTCAAGGTCAATGAACATGCCCAGGTTCTTGGCGAGTCGGGGCAGGCCATCGCCGGGTTGTATGCAGCGGGCGGCGACATGGCCAGCATCATGGGCGGGCACTATCCCGCCGGCGGTATCAATCTCGGCCCGGCGCTGACCTTCGGCTACATCGCTGCCCGGCATATCGCCGATATAGAGTGAGTTTGATCAGTGATTCTCGAGACAAGCATTCGCCCACTCGGTAAAAACCTGTCGCCCTGAAGGAATTCGCTGGGCTATCCGTGTTCAATACAAGTCTGAAATGTTCCGTGCGCAGTAAAAGACAGACGACCGGACTGGCGCCGCTCTCTCTGACCAGCAACACTCATCACCATATTCAAACGAGGACTCACCCCCATGCTATGGAAAAAAGGCCGACGCAGCGACAACGTGGTCGATGCCCGTGGCGATGATGTCGGCGGTGGGGGTGGCGGGATGCGCTTCGGCGGGGGCAAGGGCCTGAGCCTGACGGCGATCCTGTTGATCGTCGGGATCGGCTGGATCACCGGCCAGGACCCGATGCAGATCCTCGGTCAATTGACCGGGCAAATGAGCGAGCAATCGGCTCCGGCCACCACCCACACCCGCAAGGCACCGCCGGCCAATGATGAAAACGCCGAATTCGTGCGCTCGATCCTCGGCGACACCGAAGACACCTGGGGCCAGATTTTCCAGCAGGCCGGTCGGCAATATAAAGACCCGACCCTGGTGTTGTTCAGCAATCAGGTGAACTCGGCGTGCGGATTGGCGACATCGGCGACTGGTCCGTTCTATTGCCCGGCAGACCAGAAGGTCTACCTGGACATGGGTTTCTTCCAGGAAATGTCCCAGCGTTTTTCAGCCGCAGGTGATTTCGCCCAGGCCTACGTGATCGCTCACGAAGTCGGACACCACGTGCAGACCTTGCTCGGCGTTTCGGCGAAGATTCAGACCGCTCGGCAGCAGGGCCGGCAAATGGAGGGCGACGGTGGTTTGCTGGTGCGTCAGGAACTGCAGGCTGATTGCCTGGCCGGGGTCTGGGCCAACATTGCGCAGAAGCGCCTGAACTGGCTGGAACCCGGTGACATCGAAGAAGCCTTGAACGCCGCCAACGCCATCGGCGATGACCGCTTGCAGCAGCAAGGTCAGGGCCGCGTGGTACCGGACTCGTTCACTCATGGTACGTCAGCGCAAAGGGTGCGCTGGTTCAAAGCCGGATTTGCACAAGGCCAGGTTGGCCAGTGCGATACCTTTGCCGCGAAGAATCTGTAATGCACAAGTGGTTGTTAGCTCTGTTGATCACCTGCACAAGCGCCCAGGCTGCCGAGCAGGGGGTCAAGGAGATCAGTTCCGGGCGCCTGCTGTTGAGCGCCGGCGAAATCGCGGTGGGCATCGGCCCGACACCGGCGAAGAATATCGAACGAGTGCTGATCATCATTCATGGTCGTTTGCGCAACGCTGAAACCTACCGCCAGAGCGCCGAGCACGCGGCCCAGCAAGCCGGGCAAAGCGATAACACCCTGGTGCTCGCCCCACAGTTTCTCAATGAAACCGACATCGCGAGCCACCCGGTGCCTGACAGCGTTTTACGCTGGCACGGCAATGACTGGATGGCCGGCGGCTTATCCACCGCGCCGTTTACGCTGAGCTCCTACGCGGCGCTCGACGAAATCATCGCTCGCCTGGGTGATCGGCGACAGTTTCCGGACGTGAAGCAAATCGTCATTGCCGGTCACTCGGGCGGCGCCCAGGTAGTTCAGCGTTACGCCATGTTGAGCCACCCTCAGCCAGCCCTCGACACAGCGGGGGTGAAGGTGCGTTATGTGATCGCCAATCCTTCGTCGTATGCCTATTTCAATGAGCAACGGCCAGTGGCGTTCAGTCACGCGGGGTGTCCGAACTTCAATCGCTGGAAGTATGGGCTGGCGGACTTGCCCGCCTATGCCAATGGGCAAACGCCTGCGCAGCTGGAAGAAAACTACGTCAAACGCGACATCGTTTATTTACTCGGGCAGCAGGACATCGACCCGAATCACCCGGCGCTGGATAAAAGTTGCGAAGCCAAAGCCCAGGGCGCTTCTCGTTTGATTCGCGGGCGCAATTATTTCAATTATCTGAAACGGCGCCATCCTCAAGGGCTGAGTCAGCAGCTGATCGAAGTGCCCGGCGTCGGGCACAATGGGGACGGGATGTTTACCTCGCCCGAGGGGCAGAAGGCGTTGTTCGGGCAGTGAGTTTTGGGGCGTCTGATCGGACGCCCAATCTCTCAAGCCGAAAGCAGCTGCCGCAATTCCACGCAATCGCGCGCATGCCAATCGGTCAATTCCGGCCACGGATTATCCGGCAGGTTCACCAACACCGTCCGCGTCCCCGCCGCCCGGCCGCAATCCAGGTCGAAGCGGTAATCACCGACCATCACCATTTCACTCGCCGGCACCTTCCAGGCCTCGGCCAGTTTCAGTAAACCACCGGGATGCGGTTTGGGCGGCGCTTCATCCCGGCCCAATACATCCTCCACCGCAAAGCAATCGGCCAGGCCAATCGCCTCCAGCGTGACATGGGCCAGCTCACGGGCATTGCGCGTGAGAATGCCCAGGCGATAACCACGCCCGGCCAACTCACGCACCAGTTCCACCGCGCCCGGAGCCGGTTTCGAACCCAGTGCCAGATCCCGCTCGTGTTCCAGCAGCCACGCATGTTTGGCCGCCGCTTCTTCGGCCGGCAACGCCGCGAGGTGGGTCAGGATGTCGTGCTCTGCAGGAATCGCCAACGCCACGCGGATCGCCGCGAAGTCATGCACGGCCACGGTCAGGGTGCCGTCCATGTCGAACACCCAGTGCCGCACTTCGGCCAGGCTCATATCCAGTCCTTGCGATGACGAATCAGGCCTTCCTGAGTGACCGAGGCCACCAGTTGCCCGGCACGGTTGAACACGCTGCCACGGGAGAATCCACGCGAGTTACCGGCCCACGGGCTGTCCATGGCGTACAGCAACCAGTCATCGGCGCGCAGGTCGGCGTGGAACCACAACGCATGATCAAGGCTGGCGACCTGCATGTCTTTCTGCCAGACCGATTTGCCATGGGGCAGCATCGAGGTGGTCAACAGGCCGAAGTCCGACGCATAGGCCAGCAGGTATTTGTGCAGCGCTGGAGTGTCAGCCAACGCACCATCGGCGCGGAACCAGACGTATTTGACCGGATCGGCAGGCTGCGGGTTGTAGGGGTCTTTTTCGGTCACCGGCCGGAATTCGATCGGTTTCGGGCACAGCAGTTTTTCGCGCATGTGCTCCGGGATCAGGTGTGCGCGCTGCTGAGTGAGTTCCAGCTCCGACGGCAGGTTCTCCGGGCCGACCACTTGCGGCATTTGGCTCTGATGCTGGAAGCCCTCTTCGTCGTACTGGAACGAGGCGCTGCAGGTGAAAATCGGGTTGCCCTTCTGGATCGCCGTCACCCGGCGCGTGCTGAAACTGCCGCCATCGCGCACCCGATCAACCTGATACACCACCGGCAACTTCGCATCGCCCGGACGCAGGAAGTAACCGTGCATCGAGTGCACATGGCGTGTCTCTTCGACTGTCTGACTGGCCGCCGACAGGGACTGGCCGAGCACCTGGCCGCCGAACAACTGACGGAAACCCAGGTCCTGGCTGCGGCCACGGAACAGGTTTTCTTCAATCGGTTCCAGGGTCAGCAGGTCTACCAGATCTTCCAACACTTGGCTCATTCAGACTCTCCTCACACAGAGCAATAATGCCGCGCAGTCTTGGCTGCGGCGGTCGATTCAGTTTATGGCCCGGTTCAACATGAGGGCCATTGTAAACGTCCGTGCCTGCTTATCCATGCAAGGTTTGCAGCCATTGCTCACGGGTGATGCGATACAACACGTGCGGGCGCAGCGGATGATCCTCTGCAAGCCGCGGGTGCTCGAAGTCATCGGCGGGGGCATGGTGCATGCCGATCGCCTGCATGACTTTTTGCGAAGGCAGGTTGGTTTCGGTGGTGAACGCCACGACCTCTTGCAGCGCCAAGCGATCAAACCCGCAACGCAGAGCGGTCCAAGCCGCCTCGCTGGCATAACCCAGGCCCCAGTGCTCGCGCGCCAGGCGCCAGCCGATTTCGATGGCTGGCGTGAACGGTGCGTCAAAGCCGACCACACTCAGCCCGGTAAACCCGATGAACGCTCCGGTGTCCTTGCGCTCCAGTGCCCAGAGGCCGAAGCCATACTCGGCAAAATGCCCGCGAACCCGCCCGATCAGCGAGGCACTTTCCAGCCGACTCAAGGGCGCCGGAAAATAACGCATCACCTGTGGATCGGCGCACATCGCCGCAAACGCCGGCAAATCCTCATCGCGCCACTGCCGTAATGACAGTCGTGCGCTTTCGAGTTCCAGTATCGGCTCCATCGTGCCCCTCCCCTCGGTTTCCATGCCGCAAGTCTACATCGCTGGTAGGATCGTTCACTCATTCCTACAGGCTTCCCCGATAAATCAGCCATGCCCCTGCCCCTGATCTACCACGAAGACTACAGTCCCGAGTTCCCGGCGGATCACCGCTTCCCCATGGACAAGTTTCGCCTGCTGCGCGATCACCTGGTGGACAGTGGCCTGACCCGCGACGCCGATCTGCTGCGCCCGGACCTGTGCCCGGCGGATATTCTCGCCCTCGCTCATGACCCTGCGTACATCGAACGCTACATGGGTGGCGAGTTGTCCCGCGAAGACCAGCGGCGCCTCGGCCTGCCCTGGAGCGAAGCACTGGCCCGGCGCACCGTGCGGGCGGTCGGCGGTTCGCTGCTGGCGGCCGAACAGGCGCTGGAACATGGCTTGGCTTGTCACCTGGCCGGCGGCACGCACCACGCGCATTACGATCACCCTGCCGGGTTCTGCATCTTCAATGACCTGGCGGTGATCAGCCATTACCTGCTGGAAAGTGGCCGGGTGAATCGGGTGTTGATCTTCGATTGCGATGTGCATCAGGGCGACGGGACTGCACGAATCCTGCACAACACCCCGGAAGCGGTGACCGTTTCCCTACACTGCGAAAAGAATTTTCCTGCACGCAAAGCCGAAAGCGACTGGGACATCCCGTTGCCGATGGGCATGGGCGACGCCGATTACCTGAAGGTGGTGGACGATGCGCTCAACTATTTGCTGCCGCTCTATCAACCGGATCTGGTGCTGTACGACGCCGGTGTCGATGTGCACAAGGATGACGCCCTGGGTTATCTGAAGCTGACCGACGAAGGCGTCGCCGCTCGTGATGAAAGCGTGATGCGCCATTGCCTGGGCCGGGATATTCCGGTGGTCGGCGTGATCGGCGGCGGCTACAGCAAGGACCGCAAGGCTCTGGCGCGCCGTCATGGCATCCTCCATCACAGCGCCCAACGGGTGTGGCAGTCATCAGGTTGTCATTGATGTGTGAGTCTTTACCCACAATGCCTGTGGAACCGCCTGTGGATAACCTGAGTGAAAGGGCCGGCAGCCCATGCGGGGTATAGGTTACAGAGCGGTGGTTGTTTTTTAACCAGCCCTCGAATCCTCCCACAGGGAGCAGGGCTGGTAGAATGCGCGGCTTATTCCGCCACGCCGCAGCTCTCGCCATGACCCAGCCCTCCACTTCCCTCCCCCCTCACGTCGCCATCATCGGCGGCGGCCCCGCCGGCTTGATGGCGGCTGAAGTGTTGAGCCAGGCCGGGATCAAGGTCGATCTGTACGACGGCATGCCTTCAGTGGGGCGAAAATTCCTGCTCGCCGGGGTCGGCGGCATGAACATCACCCACTCCGAGGCCTACCCGGCATTTCTCTCACGCTATGCCGAACGGGCGCCGCAGATCGCCCCGCTGTTACGCTCGTTCGGCGCCGAAGCCTTGTGCCAATGGATTCATGACCTGGGTATCGAAACCTTTGTCGGCAGCTCCGGCCGGGTGTTTCCCACCGACATGAAAGCCGCGCCCCTGTTGCGTGCCTGGCTCAAACGCCTGCGCGATGCGGGCGTAGTTATCCACACCCGCCATCGCTGGCTCGGTTGGGATAACAACGGTGATTTGCTAATCGACAGCCCCGAAGGCGAAAAAACCGTTCACGCGGATGCGACCCTGCTGGCTCTCGGCGGCGGCAGTTGGTCGCGTCTCGGCTCGGACGGTGCCTGGATGCTGCCGCTGGAACAGCGCGGTGTAGGGCTGGCGCCATTGCAACCGAGCAATTGCGGCTTCGAGGTGCAGGCCTGGAGCGAATTGATGGTCAGCAAATTCGCCGGCAGCCCGCTGAAAAACATCGCCATCGGCCTCAATGACGACGTACCGCGACTCGGCGAGTGTGTAATCACTGCCACGGGAATTGAGGGCAGCTTGATCTACGCCCTGTCGGCAGCGATCCGCGAAGCGATCAATCAACATGGCTCGGCAACCGTTCACCTCGATCTGTTGCCGGGCAAGCCTGTGGATAAAATCCAGGCGGCGCTGAGCAAACCGCGCGGCTCACGCTCCATGGCCAAACACCTGCACAGTCAGCTTGGGCTAGATGGCGTGAAAGCAGCATTGTTGCGGGAATTGACACCGGCTGACTGTTTTGCCGATCCGGCCCTGCTGGCCAAAGCAATCAAGGCATTGCCGCTGACGCTGGTGAAAACCCGGCCATTGGACGAAGCCATCAGCAGTGCCGGTGGCGTGATGTTCGAGGCGATGGATGAACGTTTGATGCTCAAGCAACTACCCGGCGTGTTCTGCGCAGGGGAAATGCTCGATTGGGAAGCGCCGACCGGTGGCTATCTACTGACTGCGTGTTTCGCCAGTGGGCGAGCGGCGGGGTTGGGGATGGTGGAGTGGTTGAAGCACCGACACTGATCGTTCCCACACTGCGTGGGAACGATCTTCAGAGGATCAAGGCTTACGCTTACGCGGCCCGGTATTGAACACCGGCACTTTACGCACCGGCTTGATCGAAGGCTCCGGCGCCGACGCCTCACCGCTCTCGACCCATTTACCCAGGTTGCGCTTGCCGCCACCGGAGGTTTTGGGCTTCTTCGGTTTTTTCGGCTTCTTGATCACCTGACCGCTGGCATCGGTATCCGGCACGCGGTGTTCAGGTTCGAAGTCCGGCTCCATCTGGCGAGTCAACGTCTGACGGGTCAACATCTCGATGGCCGACAGTTGATTCACTTCATCAGCGCAGACCAGCGAAATAGCCTGCCCGGTTGCGCCCGCACGGCCGGTACGACCGATGCGGTGGATGTAGTCCTCGGCCACGATCGGCAGGTCGAAGTTGACCACCAATGGCAAATCTTCGATATCCAGGCCTCGGGCAGCCACGTCGGTGGCCACGAGGATCTGCACTTCGCTGGCCTTGAAGCGATCCAGCGCCCGCTGGCGAGTTGCCTGGGGTTTGTCGCCGTGGATGCCGTCGGCATTGACGCCCAGGCCCTGGAGCTTTTCCACCAACGCGTCGACGCCGTTACGGGTCTTGGCGAACACCAGCACCTGCTTCCACTTGCCCTTGCGCATCAAGTGAATGAACAGCTCCGGCTTGCGCTTTTTATCCACCGTCACCACCCATTGCTTGACGGTGTTGGCGGCCACGTTGCGCGGGCTGACTTCGATGCTCAGCGGGTCGTTGAGCATTTGCCCGGCCAGCATGCGGATCGCATCGGAGAAGGTCGCGGAGAACAGCAGCGTCTGACGTCTCGAAGGCAGGGCTTTATAGATATTCCCCAGCTCCTCGGAAAAGCCCAGATCGAGCATGCGATCGGCTTCGTCCAGCACCAGGGTTTGCAGCTGGTTGAACTTGAGCGCGTTCTGACGGAACAGGTCGAGCAAACGGCCCGGGGTCGCCACCAACAGGTCGACGCCTTTGCGCAGTTTCATCATTTGCGGGTTGATGCTGACGCCGCCGTACACCGCGTAGGTGCTCAACGGCAGGTTCTCGGCATACTGGCGCACGGCTTCGTGAACCTGTTCGGCCAGTTCGCGGGTCGGCACCAGAATCAGCGCGCGCACGGAGTTGGCGCTGACTTTCGGCCCTTCCATGGCCAGCAATTGCAGCAGCGGCAAGGCGAAACCGGCGGTTTTGCCGGTGCCGGTCTGGGCCGCGGCCATCAGGTCGCGACCGGCCAGCACCGCCGGAATCGCTTGCGCCTGAACCGGCGTCGGGGTCTGGTAGCCGAGCGTCTCGAGGGCGCGCAGCAAGGGTTCGATCAGGCCAAGGGTGGCGAAAGTCATGGGAGTACCGTAGGAAAAATCAGCGCGATTATGCGAAACAAGTGTGCAATGGCGCGCAGTTTACCCTAATTCGCGCGGGATTCTGTCGGCACCGCTACGGCAGGGGCAGGCCGATCTGTGCCACGGCGCCACTGTGGCAATCCGATCAACACCACCGCACTGATGATCACCGCCATCGCCAGCGTTTCTTCGATACCGATGGTCTCGCCGACAAACACGATCCCCAGCAACACCGCCACCGCCGGGTTGACGTAGGCATAGCTGGTGGCCGCTGCCGGCCGCACGTGTTTCAACAGGTACATGTAGGCGTTGAAGGCGATGATCGAACCGAAGAGGGTCAGGTACGCCAGCGCCGCCCAGCCTTCGATCGGCGGCAGACTTTCCAGACGCTCACCACTCACCGCACTGCCGATCAGCAACACCACGCCGCCCACCAGCATTTCCACGGCACTGGCCATCGCGCCCTGAGGCAACGGCAAGTGTTTGCTCCACACCGAGCCGAAGGCCCAGGACGCCGCCGCGAACACCAGCAACGCCGCGCCCAACGGGCTCGATTGCAGGTTGGAGCCGAGGTTGAGCATGGCAATACCGATCAGCCCAAGCACAATCCCGGCCCATTCGAGACGGGTATTACGCGCGCCCCAGAAATATCCGCACAACAAGGTAAACAGCGGCACCGTCGCCACCGCCAACGCGGCCACGCCAGAGGCCACGCCCGTGTGTTCGGCGACGCTCACCGCACCGTTACCGCATGTCAGCAGCAAAATCCCGATGATCCCCGCCGCTTTCCACTGCGCCCAGGTCGGCGCCGGCGCCCCGCGCCAGCGCAGGTACGCGTACATCAACGTCCCGGCGAGCACGAAGCGGATACCGGCGAGCAGCAACGGCGGCCAGTACTGCACGCCGATGCGAATCACCAGATAAGTCGACCCCCAAATCACGTACAACGCGAAAAAAGCAGCGATCAGCGGTAAGGAAAAACGGCGTAGACCAGACATGGGCAGCTCGAGGAACAAGACAAGGAGAGCCGCTATTCTAGAAAGGCCAACAGCGGAAAATAAGCTACAAAACCTGTTTATAGCGCCGGTACACTTTTCAAAACACGGAGTTCGACGCTATAAACCGTGCTTTCGAAAGTCAGTCATTTTTCAGGTAGGCCACGATGGACAAATACGACCGCATGCTCCTCAGCGCCCTGTTGGAAAACGGTCGTGCGTCCTACGCCGATCTGGCGCGCAAGGTGAACCTGTCCGCTCCGGCGGTGGCCGAACGCGTTGCCAAACTTGAAGCCTGCGGGGTGATCACTGGTTACCAGGCGACAGTCGACCTGTCCAAAATCGGCCTGCCGATCCAGTGCGTCATCGAACTGCGCCTGAACCAGCACGGTAATCAGAAAACCTACGACGAACTGATCAAAATCCCACAGCTCACCGAATGCCATCGCGTCACCGGCGACCCCTGCGTGATCATGCAAGCGGCGGTGGGCTCGATGCCGGAGCTGGAAGAGTTGATCAACCGGATCGCCACGTTCGGGTTCAGCAAGACCTCGATTGTGTTGTCGAGTGCCATCGAAAAGCGCGTGCCGTTGGGTCAACTGGAGGGGAATGGCAAATAGTTCTCCAGGGTGCTTCTGTCAGAACCCGCGATACCGCTTCAAATGCTCATTGATCTTCGCCGCCGGCACTTTCTGCAGGCTGCACAACAGATCATGGGACAACTCGCGCAACCCGTGCTTTTGCCGCAGCTCTTGCGCCAGATGCGCCGTCAGGTTGGCGGCCATTTCCGCATCGGCCATGGCCCGGTGAGCCTTGCCGGTATTGGGCAGACTGGCGAAGGTAGTGAGGGTGCCGAGTTTGTGGTTCGGCGCGGCGGGCATCAGGCGGCGGGCGAGTAACAGCGAGCAGGCAAAGTTCTGCAGGCGTGTACGTTTGATTCGCCCAAGCTCGTAGTCCCAGAACTTCTGGTCGAACGCAGCGTTGTGCGCCAGCAGCGGCGTAATGCCGACAAATTCGTTGACCTCGTTCATCACCTGCTCGGCCGAGGGCGCAGTGCGCAGCATGGCGTTGCTGATGCCGGTCAGTTGTTCGATGAACGCCGGCACCCGCACGCCGGCATTCATCAGGCTTTGGTAACGCTCGACGATGCGCCCCTGCTCAAGAATCACCACGGCAATTTCCGTGGCCCGGCAGCTGCTGCTCGGGGAGATCCCGGTGGTTTCAAAGTCGATGACTGCTATGCGTTCCAAACCTGTTTCAACTCCGTAAAAATCAATTCTTGAGCAGCAACGCGCCTTCGATCGGTACGTAACGACTGGCGGCGCGGATCAGCGAGTTGGCCGTCAGGCCCGGCACGCCGTAGGCCACCGCCTGCACACCGTGCTTGGCGATGATGCGCTCCAGCAGCATGTCGAAATCACCGTCGCCAGAGGCCAGCACCACTTCGTCGACATGGTCGGCGGCGTCCATGATGTCGAGGGTGATGCCCACGTCCCAGTCGCCTTTGGCCGAACCGTCGCTGCGCTGGATGTAGGGCTTGAGCTTCACGACGAAGCCGAGGTTGCGCAGGATCTGCTGGAACTGCTGCTGTTTGCTGTCGCCACGATCGATCGCATAGGCATAGGCCTCGACGATCTGCCCCTGCTTGCTGACGTCAGCCCACAAAGCGGCGTAGTTGAAGTGGCAACCATAGGCCTGACGCACGGTGTAGTAGAGGTTCTGGACATCGGCGAACACTGCGATTTTTTTCACCGTACATCCTCTCTGCGCGTTGGCGCGCGGGGTCGTGGCGCACAGGCGCGCGGGCTGGATCAGGCTCCAGGCCCGAAAAGTCGCCCAGTATGCCAGCCAGAAGGATTGTTCCGCGAATAATCGGCCCGGAGCGCCATGGCGCTCCGGACGAATGGCAGGTCAGATGAAGGAGTCGTCGTCATCGCCACCGAAGAACGATGAACTGTCATCATCGTAATCCGCGTCGGTGAAACCGCCCTGATCGCTGGAGTTGTCAGCCACGCGCTGATCATTGCCCCAACCGCTGCTATCGCTCTGATCGTTGACCTTGGCCGGTTCTTCCTTGATGACTTCAACCACTTCCGGCTGCTGATTGTGATGGAACAGGCTGCTGATGCCTTGCGCCAGCATCACGCCACCGGCCACACCCGCTGCCGTTTTCAATGCACCGCCGAGGAAACCGCTGCCGACAGGCTGTTGCGGTGCGTAATTCTGCTGAGGTGGCGCTCCGAAATTCTGCTGAGCAGGCGGTGCACCGAAGTTTTGCTGCGGCTGCGAGTTGAACGACGGCCGTCCTGGTTCACGCCAGCCGCCATTCGAGGGGGCTGCGCTTTGAGTCGGCGCAGGCTGCGGATCACGGGAAGCGCCGCCGAAAATGCTCGACAAAAAGCCGCCGCTGCTCGGTGCCGGTGCCGCTGTCTGCGCCTTGGCCTGTTGCAGTTCGGCCTGCAATTGCTGCACTTGCTGGGTGAGTTGCTTGTTCTGTTCGTCGAGGCTCTTGATGGCTGCCTCTTGCACCAGAATCGCCTGGGTCATGAAATAGCCCGCCGCTGGTTGGCGAGTCAGGTGTTCCTTGATCCGCGCCTCGGCCTGGGCGTCGCGCGGGGCTGAGTCCGTTTCGGCCTGTTGCAGCCGGGAAAACAGTCCATCGATCAGGGTTTGTTCTTCGCTGTTCATGGCGACCTCGTAGATTGCCGGGAATATCAGTGCCCTCACCCACAGTGGATAAGGTGCTCACCAGTAATGGGGCTGATACAGGATGTTTCAATGACCTTTACCGAACGTTTACGTTTGTGCCCCGAAGGGGTTGATCGGTTAAAGTGAGGCACTGCTTTCAACCTGCGATACCGACTGATGAATTCGTTCGATGTACTGCGTGACTCTCTGTATTTCTTCAAGCGCAATCTGAGCCAGATCGTGCAGCTATGCCTGCCGCTGGTGATTGTCGAGGCGCTGCTGCAACAAGTGGTCGACCGCTCCACCGGGCCGGACAGTTTCGCCGGCATCAGTGTGATTGTCGGCTTGCTGGTGTATCCGCTGTACACCGCCGCGCTGATCCTGTTTCTCGATGCCCGCAGCCGAGGCGAATCGCCGCGTACCCGCGACCTGTTGGCAGCCGCTGCGACCCTGTGGCCGCGCTTCGCCGTGCTGACCGCCCTCAATACGTTGCTGATCCTGATCGGCCTGTCGCTGTATTTCCTGCCGGGCATCTGGCTGATGGTGACGCTGGCGTTCGGCGAGTACCTGTTGGTGCTGCGCGGCCTGGCACCGCTGGCGGCGATGAAGGAAAGCCTGCGCCTGACCCGTGGGCATTTCATACGCATTCTGGTGTGCATTCTGTGCGTGATGGGCCCGCTGTGGGTGCTCAAGGGAGCGACGCTGGCGGTTTACCCCGAGCCACAGAACCCGGTGATCTCCCTGCTGATCGACAGCGCTCACAGCTTTCTGCAACTGTTCACCAGCGTGGTGCTGTTCCGTTTGTTCATGCTGATTGGTGACGCGCCCGAGAAATCTGATGAGCGGCTCTGACCGCTCTACCCTTGGGCTTTGGCGCTGCTCTCGGTTATGCTCGGGGTCAATCTTGTAACGCGATAAGCCGAGCTATGCCCCGTCTACTGCGCTACACCCTGCTGGGCCTGCTGATCGCCATCAGCCTGATTGCAATGCTGATCTACAGCCTGACCTGGCGCCCCGACGCCAAGGAAGCGCTGCCGGTCAGTTGCAACGCCCAGGCGCCGACGCTGGTGCCCGGTCAGGCGTTGAAGGTGATGACCTGGAACGTCCAGTATCTGGCCGGCAAGCGCTACGTGTTCTGGAACGACCTGACCGCAGGAGACGACGAATCCCCTACACCTGAAGACATGGCCTTCAGCCTCGACGAAGTGGCGCGGGTGATTCGCGACGAGCAACCGGACATCGTGCTGTTGCAAGAACTCGATGACGGCGCCAAGGCCAGCGACTACCAGAACCAGTTCAAATTACTTCAGGATCGGGTCACCGACCTGTATCCGTGCACCACTCAGGCCTTCGACTGGAAAGCCGACTTCGTACCTGAACCGCATATTTTCGGCAGCGTTGGCCGGCAATTGGCGACCCTGAGCCGCTACCGGATCGAACACGCCGAACGCCTGCAATTGCCGGTCGCGCCGGCCAATGTCATCAGCCGTCAGTTCAAGCCGAAAGACGCCTTGCTGGTCACGTACCTGGCATTGAACGACGGTGGCCAGATGGCCGTGCTCAACACCCATCTGGACCGCACCAGCCAGCTCGACGATACCTTGCAATCCCAGGTGACCGCCGTGGCCAAGGTGCTCGACAAGTTCGAAAGCCAAGGCACGCCGTGGTTGATCGGTGGAGATTTCAACCTGTTGCCGCTGGGCCAGTATCAACGCCTGCCCGCCGAGCAACGCACGCCCTACTCTGCCGACAGCGCGCTGCATGTGCTGTGGGACAAATACCCGATGATCCCCACCAACAACGAAGCCAGCGGTATCGACCGGGCACAATGGTTGACCCATTACCCGAATGATCCCGGCTTGAACGGGCCGGACCGGACCGTCGATTACCTGTTTTACAGCCCGCGCATCAAACGGGTCGAAGCGCGGGTGCGGCAGGACGATACGTTGCGCATTTCCGATCATTTGCCGGTGATTGCGCGGTTTCTGTTGCCGGCCGCGCCATAAAACACCTGTGGCGAGGGAGCTTGCTCCCGCTCGACTGCGCAGCAGTCGTAAACCGATTGACACCACGCACCTGAAAAATGATGTGACAGAATTTGGGGCTGCTTTGCAGCCCAACGGGAGCAAGCTCCCTCGCCACAAAAATCCGTGCCCTACTTACGAGGCTTAACCCGCGCCGTCGCCTCGGCCACCAGCGGATCATCCGGCCAGTAGTGCTTCGGATACCGCCCCTTCAAATCCTTCTTCACCTCGGCATAGGTGCTGCGCCAGAAGTTCGCCAGGTCCTGCGTCACCTGCACTGGCCGCCGCGCCGGGGACAACAGATGCAGTTTCACCACTTGCCGGCCGCCGGCAATCCGCGGAGTCTCGGCCAAGCCGAACAACTCCTGCAACCGCACCGCCAGAATCGGCGGCTGCTCGCTGTAATCCAGACGAATCGATGAGCCCGACGGCACGCTCAAATGATGCGGCGCCAGCTCATCCAGCCGTTGCGGCAACGGCCACGGCAGCAAGTTGTGAACGATGCTCGACAGGTCCAGATTGGCGAAGTGACTGAGCCGCGAGACTTTCCCCAGATAGGGCATCAGCCAGTGTTCGAGGCTTTTGAGCAATGTTGCGTCGCTGACATCCGGCCATTCGCTCTCGCCTTTACCCGCGAGATCCAACTGCCGCAACAACGCCACCCGCGCCTGCCACTGACGCAGCTCTGGCGTCCAGGGCAACAGCTCCAGACCTTTGCGCCGCACCAGATTCACCAACGCCTGACTGCGAGCACTTTCATCGAGCCCGGTCAGCGGTTCGCGGCTGAGGATCAACTCGCCGACCTTGCGCTGACGCTCGGCCCGCAGCACACCTTCGCGCTCATCCCAATCCAATTGATCGACACACCGCACCTGTTCGGCCAGCACCGAATCAAACAGCGCCGGATCAAAATCCGTCGCCAGATAAATCCGTTCTTCACGCTGGCCCTGACGACTGCCCAGATCGGCGATCACCAGCCACGGTTGCTTCATCAGGCTGTCCGCCTCGGCAAACAACGCCGCACGACCGTTGGCCAGGCGATATTCAGCGCCACCGGCCCGCCGCTGTTGGGCGACCCGATCGGGATAAGCCAATGCCAGCAGCGCACCGAGCCAACGCGGATGTTCGGGATCGTTGACCGGCTCCGACGCTTTGCCGCGCAAATAACCGCGATACTGTCGCGCCAGTTGCCGGGCCCGTTGAACACCGCCCTGCGCACCGCGAGCGGCCCGCTCTTCACCGGATAACAGCACCAGTCGGCTGTGCAGGTCCGCGCCAGCACCACGCAAGATATCGCGCTCACCAAGCAGTGCCGCGACATCACAGGCCATGTCGGCCAGACCGAGCGCCTGGCCACGCAACAGCAAATGGGCGATCCGTGGATGGGCCGGCAGTTCGGCCATGGCCTGACCATGACGGGTCAGCGCTTCGCCCTCCAGCGCACCCAAACGCTCAAGCAGATCCTGGGCCTGTGCATAAGCCGCTGCCGGAGGCACATCGAGCCAAACCAACTGCCCCGGCGTCACGCCCCAACGACCGAGTTGCAAGGCCAGCCCGGCAAGGTCCGCCGAGAGGATTTCCGCACTGGCGTAAGCCGCCAGTTGCTCGTGCTGATCCTGCGACCACAAGCGATAACACACACCGGGCTCCAAACGCCCGGCCCGGCCTGCGCGCTGCGTGGCACTGGCTTTGGAAATCCGTTGGGTATCCAGGCGAGTCATGCCGCTGCCGGGGTCGAAACGCGGCACCCGCGCCAGCCCGGCATCGATCACCACGCGCACACCGTCGATGGTCAGGCTGGTTTCAGCGATGTTGGTGGCCAGCACCACTTTGCGCTTGCCCGCAGGCGCCGGGTCAATCGCCGCCCGCTGCGCCGCCAGGTCCAGTTCGCCGTGCAGCGGGCACAGCAACACCGGCGTGCCCTCGCCCAAGGCATCGGCCAATTGTTGATGCACCCGCCGAATTTCCGCCTGCCCCGGCAGGAACACCAGCAGGCTGCCGGTTTCATCGTTCAGCGCGTCGAGGATGGTCTGCACCACCTTTGGCTCGATGAACTCACCGGGCTGAAACGGCCGGCCCCAGCGCATCGCCACCGGGTACATGCGACCTTCGCTGCGCAGGATTGGCGCGTCATCCAGCAACCCGGCCAGGCGTTCGCCTTCCAGGGTTGCCGACATCAAGAGGATCTTCAGCGGTTGATCGTCGCGGAACAGCTCCCGGCCATTCAGGCTCAGGGCCAGCGCTAGGTCGGCATCGAGGCTGCGCTCGTGGAATTCATCGAAAATCAGCAACCCCACGCCTTCCAGCGCCGGGTCATCCTGCAGGCGCCGGGTGAGGATGCCTTCGGTGACCACTTCGATGCGGGTATTGGGGCCGACCTTGCTGTCAAGACGAATGCGATAACCCACGGTTTCGCCGACCTTCTCGCCCAATTCACTGGCCAAGCGCTCCGCCGCCGCCCGCGCTGCCAACCGGCGCGGTTCGAGCATTAGAATGGTCTGCCCGGCCAGCCACGGCTCATCGAGCAAGGCCAACGGCACCCGGGTGGTTTTACCAGCACCGGGCGGTGCTTCGAGCACGGCTTCGTGGCGCGTAGCGAGGGCTTCACGCAGGGCGGGTAAAACTTCATCAATTGGCAAAGAAATCATGCTGGCTCCCAAACAGAGGGCCGAGTATAACGGCGTTCAGCGCGGTCCTAATTCATATCGACGATGCTTCGTTTCCAGATAACCCAGGAGATTTCAAATGCGTGCTCCCTTTCGCTTGATCGGCGGTGTATTGATCGCGTCCTTGCTGACCCAAATGACCGCCTGCGGTTCGATTTTCTACCCCGATCGCCGCGGCCAGATTGACGGCAAGATTGACCCGGCCATTGCCGCGCTGGATGCAGTGGGCCTGCTGTTCTATATCATCCCCGGCCTGATCGCCTTTGCAGTGGACTTCACCACGGGTGCCATTTACTTCGAGCCCGGCCGGACCGCCCAGGTGGCGCCGGAAAAACTCAAGGAAGCCATCGGCGCCGACGGCAAGGTCGATAACCACAAGTTGCAGACTATTCTCGAAAGTGAACTGGGCCGCAGCTTCCCGCTGGACGATCCGCGTCTGATCCAGCACAAGGGCAGCGCCCAGCAACTGGCTATGTTCGGCCTGCAACCGGCTGCATAATTCGTGCATTTGAAGGAACCACAGCACTGATGACGACCCCTACCGACCACGCCCGCCTGCTGCGGCTGGCGACGCGCGCCTCGGTGGCGGTCGCGTGCATATTGATCATCGCCAAAGCCATCGCCTGGTGGCTGAGCGGCTCGGTGAGCATGCTCGCCGGGTTGACCGACTCAGCCCTCGACGGCATTAGCTCGCTGCTCAACCTGATGGCCGTGCATTACGCCTTGCGCCCGGCCGACGATGATCATCGTTATGGGCACGGCAAGGCCGAATCATTGGCGGGCATGGCTCAGGCGCTGTTCATTGGTGGCAGTGCCGTGCTGATTTCCCTGCAGGCGATCGAACGGTTGAAACATCCGGAACCGATAGGCGCAGCGTGGCTCAGTATCGGGGTGATTGTGTTCTCCCTCGTCCTGACCGTGGCCCTGCTGATGTTGCAGCACCGGGTAATCAAGGCTACCGGCTCCAACGCGGTGAGCGCCGACTCCTTGCATTACCGCTCGGACCTGCTGCTCAACGGCGGTATTCTCGTAGCGCTGGTGCTGGCAGGGTTTGGCTGGCAGCAAGTCGACCCGTGGTTCGGCCTGGGGATCGCTGCTTACATCCTCTGGAGCGCGATTCAAATCGCCCGGGATAGTTTTGCAGTGCTGATGGATGAAGAATTGCCGACCGATGTCAGCCAGCACATGCTCGAACTGGCCTGCAGCGTACCCGGCGTTCTGGGTGCCCACGACTTGCGCACGCGGATTTCCGGCAACCAGTGGTTCGTGCAATTGCATCTGGAATTGCCGGGGGACTTGACCCTGTCAGTCGCCCACGGCATCAGCGATCAAGCCGCCGATGCGATTCATGCCGTCTACCCGCGAGCCGAAGTGCTGGTGCACGCCGACCCGCAGGAAGTGGTGAAGGCCGCCAGGGCTCAGTAACTCACCTGATAACCGCGACTGCTCAGGCAGTTGCCCTGGGCCTGTCGGTAAACTTGCACCACCGACGGATCCGGTCGGTAGGTGGCAGTACGTGGATCGAAACCGCTCTGTTGCACGGCCCAGCGATAACATTCATAAGCGTCCCGGCTGACTTCCTCCGGCGACTGGCCGTTGGCTGGGTACGCCACCACGTCATAACCATTGCTCACCGGTGGCGGCTGCACAGGAGGGTCGACCACGACGTAATCCTGAGTGCTCTCCTGATAGGCGTAATATGCGCCGGCCGCCAGGAACAACAGCGTGCCGCCGATCCACACTTCACGGGCGTAATCGGGCAAGTAGCTGACGCGAATCCCGCGAGGCGGCTGAACCACCACATAACGCGGGCCTTGCGGGCGATACCAGTAGCCACCGGAATAGAAATAATCCTGGCCACGATACGGCACGCGGAAGTGACGCTCCTCCGGGAAGCGGTCGATCACGTACCCAGGACGATACTGCGGGCCGGGGCCCCAGCCTGTGCCGTGCCCCTCCGGACGACCGGGCCAGCGACGGTCATCGTGACGCGGCTCCCGCCCCCCGGTCTGCCATGGCTGGTTGTGATTGTTACGCCACGGTTCGTCCTGATAGTAGCCACGCCGCGGTTCCTGGGTCTGGCGCACGGTATCGGGCCGACTCTGGATTGGCAGATTATTACTCGGTTGTTGCGGCGCTCGCTCCTGAACGTTTGGATCGTGTAGCGGACGGTTCTGCCACTGGCCACCCTGAACGCTGGAGTCGTGCGGCGTACGGTTCTGCCACTGGCCGCCCTGATTGTTGGACTCGTGCGGCGCCCGGTTCTGCCACTGGCCACCCTGATTCTGGTCGTGGCGCTCAAATTGGCGGCTGTTGTCGCCACGAATGATTTCGGTGTTCTGCGGGTGTGGCTGATTGCTGCCGCCACGGCCCTGGCCCTGTTCATTGCCCCGATGATCAGGCCCACGCTGCCCGCCATCGGGGCCGCGGTTCTGTGGTTCATCGGCAAGCGATTGTGCAGTGACACTCACACACAGCAAACCAACACCGGCCAAACGCCAGATGCGCGATTTCATGCTTTTCCTCACGGCGGGTTAGGGCCTGTACGTAAGACTGGGAAAGCGCAGGCCGGTTCTGCAACAGGTTATCAGTCACGTAACTTTTTTATTGAGCGGCTTTTTATTAAGGGCATGCCAAATTGCGGGCAAGAAAAAAGGGAGACCCGTCGGCCTCCCTTTGAGAACTTCGTCCGTGCTCGACGCTTATGACGTCGGCTCACCTCACGCCGTCTTCTGGACAGTGTGTAGCTCGGGGGCCGACGCATCCCCGGTGGGGGTGGCGACCGCAGCTGGCCTGATTGGGCGAGCCGCACTGGACTGTTTGTCCGAGCAGTGATTCTGGTGATAAGAATAGGCCCGGAGCACCGACAGAGGATTGCGAAGATTGCTCAAATAAACATCACTTGCGCAATTTTTAACTCAGGATAGATAATCTGCCGCAATAGTTATGACAAAGGCCTGATTGATGAGCAAACTCGACCGATACGACCTGAGTATTTTGGCGGAATTACAGCGCGACGCGCGCATCTCCAATCAGGAGCTGGCCGAACGCATCGGCCTGTCGCCTTCGCCTTGCTCGCGACGGGTCAAGCAACTGGAAGACGACGGCTACATCTCCCGCCAGGTCGCCTTGCTGGACCGCAAGATGCTCGGCCTGAGCCTGACCGCCTACGTGCTGATCGGCATGGACCGCCATACACCCGAGCGTTTCGAGAACTTCGAAGCCGCCATTCGCACATTACCGCAAGTGCTGGAATGCAGCCTGGTGACCGGGATGGACGCGGATTATCAGCTCAAGGTGGTGGTGCCGGACATGGATCACTATCAAAAGCTGCTGCTGGGGCATCTGACCCGGATTGAAGGGGTGACGAGTGTACGGTCGAGTTTCGTGTTGAACCAGGTGCTCAACAGCACGGAGTTGCCTTTAACTCATTTGCGCAGCTGAGAATGCTTTGTGGCGAGGGAGCTTGCTCCCGTTCGGCTGCGAAGCAGTCGCAAAACCAGTGAACGCAGTGTGCCAGATTAAACCCGGTCGCTGATTTTGGGGCCGCTTCGCGCCCCAGCGGGAGCAAGCTCCCTCGCCACAATCCGACGCAGGTCAATACCCCGCCAATCCCCCTTGGCGTATACTCCCCCGGCCTTTTTAGCCCCGCCCGCGCTGGAGATGTTCAATGGATCCTGCTGTTTTCGAAGAGTGGATGATGACTGGCCTGGTCAGCATCCTGATCATTTTCATGGGTTTCATCGTCTGGGATCTGGCAAAAAAATCCAAAGCCGGACGCTTCGGCTCGTTCATTCTGTTCTTTGTGCTGGGGTTGGGTGTGGCCGCATTCGTGATCAAAAGCGTGGTCATCGGCCTGATCGAATCCGGCACGCTATAAACGCGCCGGCACTTCCTTCCACTGTCCCTGATCGAGCCCTTCGATCGACCAGTCACCGATTTTGACCCGCACCAGGCGCAACGTCGGCAAGCCGACCGCCGCGGTCATGCGCCGCACCTGACGGTTGCGCCCCTCGCGAATCACCAACTCCAGCCAACTGGTGGGCACGCTTTTGCGAAAACGCACAGGCGGGTTGCGCGGCCACAGCTCAGGCTCATCAAGCTGCCGCGCCTCGGCGGGCAAGGTCATACCATCGTTCAGCTCGACGCCCTCGCGCAAACGCTGCAACTGCTCAGCGGTTGGCTCGCCTTCCACTTGCACCCAGTAAGTCTTGGCCAGTTTGTGTTTCGGGTCGGCAATCCGCGCCTGCAGCTGGCCGTCGTTGGTCAGCAGCAACAAGCCTTCGCTGTCGCGGTCCAGCCGTCCTGCCGGGTAAATCCCCGGAATCTCGATAAAGTCCTTGAGCGTCGCCCGCCCTTCGCCGTCGCTGAATTGCGTCAGCACATCGAAAGGTTTGTTGAACAGAATCAGCTTCGGCTCGGCCGGGGGCGCTTTGGCGATACGGCGCGGGGCGGAAGAAGATGACACAGGCTTCACGCCAGGGCGGCGGGAAACGGGACGTTGAGGACGGGACATGGCGAGAAGAACATCTAACGGTCAGGGCTGCTAATGCTAGTGCCCCAACCGTCAAATGACCATGAGAACAATCAGCGGAACGGCGGCTCGTCGAAGCTGCGCAGTTTGCGTGAGTGCAGCGAGTTGAGCTCGGTGCGCAACAGATCCACCGCCTCGATGCCGATCTTCAAGTGCTGGCTGACCGCGCGCTCATAGAACGCGTTGGCCGACCCCGGCAGTTTGATTTCGCTGTGCAGCGGTTTATCCGACACACAGAGCAACGTGCCATAGGGCACCCGCAAGCGATAACCCTGGGCCGCAATCGTGCCGCTTTCCATGTCCACCGCCACGGCGCGGGACAGGTTGATCAGCGGACGCTCCTGCGCCCAGCGCAGCTCCCAGTTACGGTCGTCGTAGGTCAACACGGTGCCGGTACGCAGGCGTTTCTTCAGTTCGTCGCCCTTCTCACCGGTGATGTTGGCCGCCGCTTGCTGCAACGCCAACTGCACTTCGGCCAAGGCCGGAATCGGAATGTTCGGTGGCACCACCCGGTCGAGAATCCCGTCGCGACGCATGTAAGCGTGTGCCAGCACGTAATCGCCAATGGTCTGCGACTGACGCAAGCCGCCGCAGTGGCCGATCATCAGCCAGCAATGCGGACGCAGCACGGCCAAATGGTCGGTGATGTTCTTGGCGTTGGACGGGCCGACGCCGATGTTCACCAAGGTCACGCCATGGCCGTCGCTGGCGATCAGGTGATAGGCCGGCATCTGGTAACGATGCCAGACCACGCCCGCGGCAATCGCCGAGGCTTCGCCGTGGTCCATGCCCTTTTCGATGATCACGTTGCCCGGCAACACCATGCGTACAAAACGCGGGTCTTTGCGCAGTTGTTCCAGGCCATGAACGATGAACTGGTCGACGTAACGGTGGTAGTTGGTCAGCAGAATCCACGGCTGCACATGCCGCCAGTCGCTGCCGGTGTAGTGCACCAGTCGGCGCAGGGAGAAGTCCACCCGCGCGGCATCGAACAGGGCCAATGGCAGCGGGTCGGTGTTTTCCCAATCGTACAAGCCGTCGGCGATGCCATCGGTGGCGGCCGACAGATCCGTACTCGGGAACACCCGCGCCAGTACCGCCGCCGTAACGCCAGAGCCGGCCAGCTCATCGCCCTGCTCGACCACATACGGATAAGGAATGTTTTGCTGGCTGACACCGACTTCCACGGTCACGGTGAAGTCGTGCATCAACGGAACGAGTTGCTCCAGCAGGTATTTGCGAAAGGCTGCTGGATGAGTGACGGTGACGCTGTAGGTCCCCGGCAATTGAACCTTGGCATAGGCGCGAGTGGTCTGTGGGACTTCGCCCTGGCAGAGGTAGGTCAGACGCAACTCGGGATAACGAAACAGGGCACGCTGTTCAGCGTCCGGCTCGACGCGATCCTTGAGATAACGCTTGAGCGCTTGATTCAGCGCTGTGGTTGCACGCTCGTGCAAGACAGCAAGCCGATCAACGGCTTGCTCGGCGGTTTGAACGACAATAAACGCTTCGGTCACGATCAGCTTCCTGTGTTCTGGCTTGCAGACCTTCATCTTGCCTGCATCATCGCTTCACGGGAACAGTGAAAAAAGATCGTAGCCTTCGGCAATTCCTACAGAGGTCCTCGTACACCTGCCGAAGGCTGCGATCTTTTCGCCCTTCAGAAGCCCTGCGGTGTCGAGCGGGCCACAATCGCTTCCACATCCAGCCCACGTGGCAACGTTCCATACACCCGACCGGCCGAACCGAGGCGGCTGGCGATGAACGCATCACTGACCGCCGCATTACCCGCCTCCAGCAACAGCCTGGCCTGAAGCCCCAAGGCGATGTCTTCGGTGAGCTGGCGGGCGCGGTATTGAATGTCGTCGGTGTCCTTGAACGCCTTCTGCAACTGGCCGATGTGTGTGGCCAGGCGTTTGTCGCCATGGCCATCGCCCAACTCGTTGAACAGCACATCGAGCACGCCCGGTTCTTTCGACAACGCGCGCAACACGTCGAGACATTGCACGTTGCCGGAGCCTTCCCACGTCGAGTTGACCGGTGCCTCACGGTACAGTCGCGGCAAGATGCTTTCTTCGACGTAACCGGCGCCGCCCATGCATTCGGCCGCTTCGTTGATCATCGCGGGCGCGCGTTTGCAGATCCAGTACTTGCCCACTGCCGTCACCAATCGAGCGAATTTCGCTTCGTGGTCGTCATCCAGATGATCCAGCGCTCGCCCCATGCGCAGGCTCAACGCCAGGGCGGCTTCGCTTTCCAGGGCCAGGTCGGCCAGCACGTTTTGCATCAAGGGTTGTTCGCTGAGCAACTTGCCACCGACCTTGCGGTGGGCGCAGTGATGGCTGGCCTGGGTCAGGGCCTGGCGCATCAGCGCGCTGGAGCCGACCATACAATCGAAACGGGTCATGGCGACCATTTCGATAATGGTCGGAACGCCCCGGCCCTCTTCGCCGACCATCCAGGCCAGGGCGCCACGGAACTCCACCTCGCTGGAGGCGTTGGACCAGTTGCCGAGTTTGTTTTTCAGCCGCTGTATGTAGAACTGATTGCGCGTGTCATCCGGGCGATGACGCGGCAGCAGGAAACAGGTCAGCCCTTTGTCGGTCTGGGCCAGGGTCAGGAAGGCGTCACACATTGGCGCCGAGCAGAACCACTTGTGGCCCACCAGTTCATACGCCTGGCCCGGCCCACCGCCCCCCACCGGAAACGCCTTGGTGGTGTTGGCCCGCACATCGGTGCCGCCCTGTTTCTCGGTCATCGCCATGCCGATGGTGACTCCGGCCTTATGGGCCATGCCGACATTGCGCGGGTCGTACTCGGTGGCGAGGATTTTCGGCAGCCATTGCCGGGCCAGATCCGGTTGCAGGCGCATCGCCGGGACGCTGGCGAAAGTCATGGTCAACGGGCAACCGCTACCGGCCTCTGCCTGACTGTGCAAATACGTCATGGACGCGCGAGCCACATGAGCGCCCGGTTGCGGATTGGTCCAGGGCAACCCTGTCAGGCCATGCTCCACCGCCGTGTGCATCAACTGGTGATAAGCCGGGTGAAACTCCACCAGGTCGATGCGATGGCCGTAACGGTCATGGCTGACGAACACGGGTTTGTTTTGATTGGCCGCAAACCCGGCCTCCATCAGCGGCCCGCCGGCCAATGCGCCGTAAGCGTCGATCCGCGACTCGGCCCAACCGGCATCGAACCGTCGCGACCATTCCTGCAAAGGCAGGTCGATGCGATAGAGGTTGATGCCATCCAGCGACGGTGGCTGGTTGGTGACTTCGTGGGTTTCGGCGAACTGATGCAGGTTCATGACGGGACTCCTTTGGTCAGCCAAGGGCTTCAGTTAAGCACCGCCCCGAGGCCGAACAAAGTGGCATATCTGCCTAAATGTCGGCGCTTTCGCCTTGTCCAGAACAGAGCACCCGTCGATAGAGCGCGGCCTGCAAGTCCTCGAATTTCACCGGTTTGTTCAGGTAGTCGACCACGGTGTCGCTCGGGCAGTGCACTCGGTCCGCACTCAGGGCAATCATGAACACGGGTAATTCGGCGCAACCCGGCAACGCACGGATCCGGCGGCAGATGGAGGCGCTGTCCGCTGGCGGCAACTGGCAATCGAGCAATACAGCGTCAACGGCTTCACATTGCAATTGATCGAGCGCAGCAAGGCCATTGTCAGCGGTGCGTACCCGGAACCCGAGCTTGAGCAACATGCCGCGCATCACCAATTGATTGATGCTGTTGTCATCGACCAGCAATACCGTGCACTCCTGGGGCAAGCGCAGGCCGGTGGTCTGCCGGGTGATCGAGGGAGCAGGCTCCACCAACGACAGCTCGAATTCGACGTCCAGCTGGAAGCGGCTTCCACGGCCTGGTTCGGAACGGTGGCTCAGGCGCCCCCCGAGCAATTCGACCAACTGCCGACAGATCGCCAGGCCAACGCCAAGACCGCCATATTCACGGGTCATCGAGCCGTCGAGCTGGAAGAAGCGCTGGTACAGCGTCGCCTCCCCCAGATCGGTAAAACCGATGCCGGTGTCGATCACCGCAAAAGACAGCGCCAGCCGACCGGGCTCCGCCGCCGGTTTACCCGTCACCCGCAGCGCCAGACCACCGACTCGGGTGAATTTGATTGCGTTGTCCAGCAAGCATTCCAGGCATTGCGCCAGCTTGCCGCTGTCGCCGAACAAACGATCCGGCAACCCGGGTGCTACCTCGACCTTGAAGTCCAGCGACTTGCTCGACGCATTGCCATCGAACTGCCCGCGCAAAGACTCGACCATACTGCGCAAGCTGAACGTGTCCGGATAGACCTTGAGCTTGCCGGCCTGCAATTCGGTCAGGGTGAGGATGCCGTTGACCATGCGCATCATGTCCCGCGCCGAACCTGCCGCCGTTTGCTGATACTGTTCCAGCTCTGGGTTCATCTCGACGGTCTGCATCAGCTCCAGCGAACCGATCACACCGTTCATGGGCGTGCGCAGTTCGTGGGTCAACGTGGCGAGGAATTCGTCCTTGAGCCTATTGCTGTGAGCCAGTTGCTGGTTCAGCACCTCAAGCTTCTGGCCGGCGTCGAACAACGTCTGTGCCTGATGCTCGCGCATGGCGTTGATACGATCGGCCAGGGCCAGGGACAGCAACGCCACTTCAAGCGCCGAGCCGATCTGGCTGGCGTACATGGTGAGGAACACGTTGGGCAAATACCCCAACACCATCATCGTGTTGACGACGCCACCGAGCAAAAATGCCGACCAGGCAATGATGAAGTAGCGCGCCACCCTCAAGCCACGCCACCAGGCGAAAACCCCGGCAGCGAAAATCACTACGGTAAAGACCAGTGCCAACGCCGTCGCCAGACGCAGGGCCAGGGCGTAACTGGTCATCAGAGATAACCCGACCACCAGCGTACTGAACGCGATCAGCGCCAATAGCACACGGTCCAGCCAGCGGCTGTGGGTGGCCGTCCGCAGGAAGCTGCGGGCGAACTGGCTGCCGAACAACCCTGAACAGCCGATGAAGAACGGCGTCGCGGCATTGGCCCACCACGGATTGTTCGGCCAGAAATACTCCACGGCCGCGCCGTTCACCGACAGCTGATACAAGCCGAACGAGGCGATGTAGACGATGTAATAGAGGTAACTGGTATCGCGCACACTGAGGAAGATGAACAGGTTGTAGACCAGCATCCCCAGCAACACGCCGTAAATCAGCCCCAGCACATAAAGCCGCACCGGCTGCTCTTCAAGGTAAGCAGTGCTCGACCACAAGGTGACGGGCGCCTGGATCGAGCCTTCGCTTTGCAGACGCAGGTACACGGTTTGCGCCTGCCCGGGCGCAAAGCTCAGACCGAACAGATAGTTGTTCTGACGAATTTCGCGAGTGGCGAACGGCAACGCATCGCCCGTCTGTCGGACCAATTGATAGTCGCCGCCAGCATCGGGCAAGTACAAATCAAGGTGATCGAGGGGTGGATAGGCCAATTCCAGCAGCCAGGTCCGTTGCGCCGACGGATTGGTCGGACGGTATTGCAGGTCGATTTTCAGCCAGAACGCCGAACGCGAATAGCCGGCGTTGAGGGTGGCTTTATCGTGGGGTTTGAAGTGCCCGGCCGCGGCTTGCGCACGGACATCGGCAATGGTCGCTTGACCGCCCGGGTCTTCATAAACCTGCATCGTTCGGCCCAGGGGAAGGCTCTGGGTGAACTCGTCGAACTCGACGGCGCTCGCCAGGAGGGGCAAGCACAACAGCAACATCAGCAAATAGCGCATTTAAGCCCCAGCGTGGCCTGTCCGGTTCTGTCAGGAAGCCCCCCATTCCTTTTGAGTAGACGTAAAACCGGTATTACCTGTTATTGGTTTGGATCCACTCTAGCATAGCCGTTAGTGGCCATTGAACACCATTGAATTTTTTCCTAAAAAGGCTCTAGCACGGGCGTTCCAGCGCTATGTATTGAGCTAGAGCTGTTGGCTTGATCAGGATGTGACAATGTCCCGGCGAGTGATGAACACCTGTGGCGAGGGGGCTTGCCCCCGTTCGGCTGCGAAGCAGTCGTAAATCTGCCGACGCGGTGTTCCAGACAGAAGGCAAAGGGGGCGCTTCGCACCCCAACGGGGGCAAGCCCCCTCGCCCACAATGTATCGGCCGGACTGGACGTCGCAACACCCGAAAAACATGTTTGGTGGTAAGCTCGCGCACCATGAATATCTACAGCTCTCGCCCCGTTGTCCTCTGTCTCTCCGGCCACGACCCTAGTGGTGGCGCCGGCTTGCAGGCAGATATCGAAGCCCTGCTTGCCCAGGGTTGCCATGCGGCTCCGGCCGTCACCGCCCTGACCGTGCAAGACACGGTCAACGTCACTGACTTCCGCGTGCTCGATCGCGAGTGGGTACTGGCCCAGGCCAATGCCGTGCTCAACGACTCCGAAGTCGCCGCCGTCAAGCTGGGCATGCTCGGTTCCCTGGAAATGGTCGACACCGTGGTCGAACTGCTTTCAGCGCACCCGCATTTGCCAGTGGTCTGCGACCCGGTGCTGCGTGCCGGCGGTGGCGGACGACTGGGCAAGGACGAAGTCGGCTACGCCATGCGCGAACGCTTGCTGCCGTTGTCGATCATCGCCACCCCTAACCTTCCCGAAGCCCGCATCCTCGCCGAACTGCCCGAAGGCAGCGCCGACGAATGCGCGGAAAAGCTCCTGCCATTCGTCAAACACCTGCTGATCACCGGCGGCCATGGCGACGAACACGAAATCCACAACCGCCTGTACAGCCGCGACGGTCGCCGCGAAACCTTTACCTGCCAGCGCCTGCCCGGCAGTTATCACGGTTCCGGTTGCACGCTGGCCAGCGCCCTCGCCGGTCGCCTGGCCCAGGGTGAACACCTCGCCAGTGCCGTACAGAGCGCGCTTGACTACACTTGGCGCACCCTGCGAGATGCGGAACAACTGGGCAAAGGCCAGTTCGTGCCCCGCCGCCTGCCGCTGGATTTCTGTTCGTAACTTTCGATGCGTAAAGCGCAGAGGCTTGTCCGATGAAACTACGTGGCCTGTACGCCGTTACCGACAGCCAGTTGCTTGCCGGTAAATTTCTACCGTATGTAAAAGCAGCGTTGGACGGCGGTGTCACCTTGCTGCAATACCGCGACAAAAGCAGCGACGAGGCCCGCCGCCTGCGCGAGGCCGAAGCCCTGCGCAACTTGTGTGAACTCTATAAAACCCAGCTGATCATCAACGACGACGCCGAACTGGCCGCGCGACTGAATGTCGGCGTGCACCTGGGCCAGACTGATGGCCCACTGATGCCGGTGCGAGCACTGCTCGGGCGCCAGGCGATCATCGGCTCGACCTGCCACGCGCAACTCGAACTCGCCGAACAAGCCGCCAAGGAAGGCGCCAGTTACGTCGCCTTCGGCCGCTTCTTCAATTCCAACACCAAGCCCGGCGCACCGGCATGCAGCCTCGACCTGCTCGACCAGGCCCGCAGTAAGCTGCACCTGCCGATCTGTGCGATCGGCGGCATCACCCTGGACAACGCTGCCCCGCTGGTGGCCCACGGCGTCGATCTGCTGGCGGTGGTGCATGGCCTGTTCGGCGCCGAGAGCACGGCTGAAGTGACGCGTCGCGCCCGCGCCTTTAACGAATTGTTCAAATCCTGATTTTGAGAGCCAAATAATGTCTCGTTCCGAAACCCTGTTTGCCAATGCCCAGAAACACATCCCCGGAGGCGTGAACTCGCCTGTTCGTGCGTTCAAGAGCGTTGGCGGCACGCCGTTGTTCTTCAAACACGCCGAAGGCGCCTACGTCACCGACGAAGACGACAAGCGCTATGTGGATTACGTCGGTTCCTGGGGCCCGATGATTCTCGGCCACAGCCACCCGGACGTGCTGGATGCGGTGCGCAAACAGCTTGAGCACGGCTTGTCCTACGGCGCCCCGACCGCGATGGAAACCGAGATGGCCGACCTGGTCTGCTCGATCGTGCCGTCGATGGAAATGGTGCGCATGGTCAGCTCCGGCACCGAAGCGACCATGAGTGCGATCCGTCTGGCCCGTGGTTTCACCGGTCGCGACAGCATCATCAAATTCGAAGGCTGCTACCACGGTCACTCCGACAGCCTGCTGGTCAAGGCCGGTTCCGGCGCCCTGACCCAAGGCGTACCGAGCTCGGCCGGTGTACCGGCGGCGTTCGCCAAACACACCCTGACCCTGCCGTTCAACGACATCGACGCAGTAGAAGCCATGCTCGCCGAAGTCGGCCAGGACGTGGCCTGCATCATCGTCGAACCGGTGGCCGGCAACATGAACTGCGTACCGCCGGCACCGGGTTTCCTCGAAGGCCTGCGGACCCTGTGCGACAAGCACGGCGTGGTGCTGATTTTCGACGAAGTGATGACCGGTTTCCGTGTCGCCCTCGGCGGAGCCCAAGCCTATTACGGCGTAACACCGGACCTGAGCACCTTCGGCAAGATCATCGGTGGCGGCATGCCCGTGGGCTGCTTCGGCGGCAAACGCAAAATCATGGAACACATCGCGCCACTGGGCCCGGTCTACCAGGCCGGTACGTTGTCGGGCAACCCGCTGGCGATGGCGGCTGGCCTGACCACGCTGCGTCTGATCAGTCGTCCGGGTTTCCACGCCGAACTGAGCGACTACACCAGCCGCCTGCTCGATGGCCTGCAACAGCGCGCCGATGCCGCCGGCATTCCCTTCGTGACCACTCAGGCCGGCGGCATGTTCGGTCTGTACTTCAGCGGCGCCGACGACATCGTCACCTTCGATGACGTGATGGCCAGCGATGCGAACCTGTTCGGGCGCTTCTTCCACCTGATGCTCGAAGGCGGCGTGTACCTGGCGCCGAGCGCCTTCGAAGCCGGCTTCACCTCGATCGCCCACGGCGAAACCGAGTTGAAACTGACGCTGGACGCCGCCGAACGTGCCTTCGCCGCACTGAAGTAAATCTGCGACGCTGACGTTGGCGATTGCCAGCGTCAGCTTTCACCTACATCCGCTCCCTTTTTCCTGCTCAGCTGCCAATAATCCCCCGCAAAGTGGGTGATATAGTCCCCGCGCAGCAGAAAAACGAGTAAAGACTTTGTAAGGTTGGCCCTGCTTATTTCATAATGCGCGCTTATTGGATCCCTCGACGGGTCCGCGCGCCCCTCAGAGGTAAGTCGATTCCCATGAACCGCACCGGCCGCACCCTTGCATTGGGCTGCCTGTTGCTCCTTCAGCCCCTGCTCGCGCTCGCACAAGCAGGCGGCAACTCGTTGTTGATCCCGGCGATGGGTCGCTGCACCCTCAATACTCAGCCGCAAGACCTGACGCAAGCGCTCGCCGCCTGCCAGAAAGCGTCGGATGAAGGGGATGCGCAAGCGCAATACGAGTTGGGTGAGTTCTACTACGAAGGCAAAAACGTGCCGCGCGACCTCAATAAAGCCCTGAGCTACTTCGAAAAGGCCTCGCTGCAAGGTCATGCCCAGGCGCAATTCAAACTCGGCACCATGTTCTTCCATGGCGAAGGTGTACCGGCCAATAACATTCAGGCGTATATCGTGCTGAAAATGGCTGCGGTCAACGGCGCCGAAGACGCGCTGGACACCGCCGACGAAGTCGCCGAAAAAATGCCCCGCGAAGACCTGGAAGTTGCTACCCAGGTGCTGGGGCAAATTTTCCGTAAATACCTGATGGAATTGCAGAGCGCCGACGGGCGTACGCCGTTTTCACCACTTCCCTGAATTGAACACGCCCCCCCTGTGGCGAGGGAGCTTGCTCCTGCTCGGCTGCGTAGCAGTCGTAAAACCCAAGAACGCGGTGTGCCAGACTTATCGTGATTGCAGATCTCAGGGCCGCTTCGCGCCCCAACGGGAGCAAGCTCCCTCGCCACAAAAAGCCATTCTCACCTTAGAGAAACCTACTGCTTACTTCTCAGGCATCGGCATCGGAAACGGCATGACATTACCGACCGCGCCGCGGGCTTCGCTGATTTTCGGCGTGCCAAGGCGTTCGACCTCGTCGATGCGCACGATCGAATGCATCGGCACAAAACTGCGCACAACGCCTTCGAACTGAGCCTTGAGCTTTTCTTCGCTCGGATCGACGACCACTTGTGTGCGCTCGCCAAAGACGAACTCTTCCACTTCCAGAAAGCCCCACAGATCACTTTGATAGATCTGCTTGGCGTACATTTCGAACACCTGGCCCTGATTGAGGAAAATCACCTTGTAGATTGGAGCTTCACGTTTGGTCATGGTGGGCGGGTAACACATCGGGGATAAAAATGAGGGCGCGAACTATAGCATAGCCACCGGACGCGCAGCGGTAGGAACCTTGGGACATGTTCCCTATAATGCGCGGTTCTTTGAATCACGTGATGAATCTTTCCATGGCCAAGAAGCTTTACATCGAAACCCACGGTTGCCAGATGAACGAGTACGACAGCTCGCGCATGGTCGATCTGTTGGGTGAACATCAGGCCCTGGAAGTCACCGCCCGCGCTGAAGACGCCGACGTGATCCTGCTCAATACCTGCTCGATCCGTGAACGCGCCCAGGACCGGGTGTATTCCCAGCTCGGCCGCTGGCGCGAACTGAAACTGGCCAATCCGGAAATGGTCATCGCCGTCGGCGGTTGCGTGGCCAGCCAGGAAGGCGCGGCCATCCGTGATCGCGCTCCGTATGTCGACGTGGTGTTCGGCCCGCAGACCCTGCACCGTCTGCCGGAAATGATCGACGCCGCGCGCGCCACCAAACTGCCGCAAGTCGACGTCTCGTTCCCGGAAATCGAAAAATTCGACCACTTGCCCGAACCGCGCATCGATGGGCCGAGCGCTTACGTGTCGGTCATGGAAGGCTGCAGCAAGTACTGCACCTTCTGCGTGGTGCCTTATACCCGCGGTGAAGAAGTCAGCCGGCCGTTCGACGATGTGATTGCCGAGATCATCCACCTGGCCGAAAACGGCGTGCGCGAAGTGACCCTGCTGGGGCAAAACGTCAACGGCTATCGCGGGACCACTCACGATGGTCGTCTGGCCGACCTGGCGGAATTGATCCGGGTGGTCGCCGCCGTCGATGGCATCGACCGGATTCGCTACACCACTTCGCACCCGCTGGAGTTCTCCGACAGCCTGATCCAGGCCCACGCCGACGTGCCGGAACTGGTGAAACACCTGCACTTGCCGGTGCAATCGGGCTCCGACCGAATCCTCGCGGCGATGAAGCGCAACCACACCGCGCTGGAGTACAAGTCCAAACTGCGCAAACTGCGGGCCGCCGTGCCGGGGATCTGCATCAGTTCGGACTTTATCGTCGGCTTCCCGGGCGAGACCGAGAAAGATTTCGAACAGACCATGAAGCTGATCGAAGACGTCGGTTTCGACTTCTCCTACTCTTTCGTCTACAGCCAGCGCCCGGGCACCCCGGCCGCCGACCTGGCCGACGAAACGCCGGAAGAACTGAAAAAAGAACGCCTGAATGCCCTGCAACATCGCCTGAACCAGCAAGGGTTCGAGATCAGCCGACAAATGGTGGGCTCCATTCAGCGGATTCTGGTTACCGATTATTCGAAAAAAGACCCTGGCGAACTGCAGGGGCGCACCGAGAATAACCGTATCGTCAACTTCCGCTGCGACAATCCGACCCTGATCGGCCAGTTCGCCGACGTGCACATCGACGCCGCGCAACCGCACTCGCTGCGAGGCTCGTTGATCCAATAACAGCAGGCCATAGAGCCTTTGTGGCGAGGGAGCTTGCTCCCGCTCGGTTGCGAAGCAGCCGCAAACCAGACACCTCGATCATCCTGAAAGATTGAGGCTGGATGATTTGGGAGCGCTTCGCACTCCAGCGGGAGCAAGCTCCCTCGCCACAGTTATCCAGTGAGACTGCTTTAAGAGCTTTCGCACCCAGGCGACTGGCGTTATCCTTTATTTCATCAATATTGCCCCAGGGCGGCTAAATACGACCTTGAACGCACCCATAGAACCACATCGTTTCATCCTCGAGCCTTTTGAAGCTCGCCGCTTCGCCAATTTGTGCGGGCAATTCGATGAGCATCTGCGCTTGATCGAACAGCGCCTGACCATCGAGATCCGCAACCGCGGAAACCAGTTCGAACTGATCGGCGAGCCCAAGCACACCACCTCCGCGGAAAACCTCCTGCGTCGCTTGTACCGGGAAACCAAGGGTACCGAGCTGTCGCCGGACATGGTTCACCTGTTCCTGCAGGAATCGGCCGTCGAGGAACTGGACAACCACTCCCCCGCCGAACCGTCCGTCGCCTTGCGCACCAAAAAAGGCATGATTCGCCCTCGCGGCTTGAATCAACTGCGCTACGTGAAAGAAATCCTCGGTAACGACATCAATTTCGGCATCGGCCCGGCCGGTACCGGCAAGACCTATCTGGCTGTTGCCTGCGCGGTAGACGCACTGGAACGCGAGCAGATTCGTCGCATCCTGTTGGTGCGTCCGGCGGTTGAAGCGGGTGAAAAACTCGGCTTCCTGCCCGGCGACCTGTCGCAAAAAATCGACCCGTACCTGCGCCCGCTCTACGACGCGCTCTACGAAATGCTCGGCTTCGAATATGTCGCCAAGCTAATCGAGCGCCAGGTCATTGAAGTCGCGCCACTGGCCTACATGCGCGGCCGCACGCTGAACAACAGCTTCATCATCCTCGACGAAAGCCAGAACACCACCGTCGAACAAATGAAGATGTTCCTGACCCGGATCGGCTTTGGCTCCACGGCGGTCATCACCGGTGACATCACCCAGGTCGACCTGCCACGCGGCACCAAGTCCGGGCTGCATCATGTGATCGAAGTGCTCAAGGACGTTCCGGGCATCAGCTTCACCCACTTCCAGCCCAAGGACGTGGTGCGCCATCCGCTGGTACAACGCATCGTCGAGGCGTACGAGCGCTTCGAAAATCGCGCTGCCGATGCCGCGCCAAAGGACACCCCGCACGATGCTTGAGCTTGATCTGCAACTGGCCAGCGACGCACCTGCCCCGAGTGAAGCCGAGTTCCGGAAATGGTGTGAACTGGCCCTGCGCCAGCGCACCGCCGACTCCGAGCTGACCATTCGTCTGGTCGACGAAGAAGAAGGCCGCGAACTGAATCACACCTGGCGGCAGAAGGATTACGCCACCAACGTGCTGTCATTTCCTGCCGATGTGCCGGACGAGTTGCTGGATATCCCGTTATTGGGCGATCTGGTGATCTGCGTGGCCGTGGTCGAGCGCGAAGCCGCCGAACAAGGCAAGGCACTCAACGCCCATTGGGCGCATCTGGTCATTCACGGCTGCTTGCATCTGCTTGGTTACGACCATATAGATGACGACGAAGCCGAAGAAATGGAAGCACTGGAACGAACGTTGCTTGCAGAACTGGGTCATCCGGACCCTTATGCGGACGACGAAACAGACACATCCCCTATCGTTACAACAAAGGATTCAGAGTAATCGCTATGAGCGAAGATCGATCGAGCAACGGGCAGAAGTCTTGGCTGGGTAAGCTCACCCAGGCTTTTGCCCACGAGCCGAAAAACCGCCAGGAGCTGCTGGAGCTGCTGCGCGATGCACACCAAAACAAGTTGCTGGACAGCGAAGCGCTGGCCATCGTCGAAGGCGCCATCCAGGTTGCAGACCTGCAAGTACGGGACATCATGGTCCCGCGCTCGCAGATGATCAGCATCAAGGCGACCCAGACACCTCGCGAGTTCCTGCCCGCCGTGGTCGACTCGGCCCACTCCCGCTACCCGGTGATCGGCGAAAGCCATGATGACGTGATGGGCGTGTTGCTGGCCAAGGACTTGCTGCCGTTGATCCTCAAGGAGAACGGCGACAGCTTCAACATCAAGGACCTGCTGCGCCCGGCCACCTTCGTGCCCGAGTCCAAGCGACTGAACGTGCTGCTGCGCGAATTCCGCGCCAACCATAACCACATGGCCATCGTCATTGACGAATACGGCGGCGTGGCCGGTCTGGTGACCATTGAAGACGTGCTCGAACAAATCGTCGGCGACATCGAAGACGAGCATGACGTCGAAGAAGACAGCTACATCAAGCCGCTGCCCAGCGGTGACTTCCTGATCAAGGCCCTGACGCCGATCGAGAACTTCAACGAGTTCTTTGACAGCGAATTCTCCGACGACGAATTCGACACCGTCGGCGGTCTGGTGATGAGCGCGTTCGGGCACTTGCCAAAACGCAACGAAATCACCGAAATCGGCGCCTATCGCTTCCGCATCCTGAACGCCGACAGCCGTCGGATTCATTTGCTGCGTCTGACACCTATAGCTCGGTAACTCTAAGGATTGAAATGCGCTGGATGACCCGCCCCGGCTGGCCCGGTAACCTGCTGGCCGTGGCGGCCGGTGCACTCACCACCCTGGCCTTGGCGCCATTCGATATCTGGCCGCTGGCATTGCTGGCGGTCGGTTTCTTTTACGCCGGCTTGCGCGAGCTGAGCCCCCGTCAGGCCCTGGGCCGTGGCTGGTGTTTCGGTTTCGGCCTGTTTGCCGGCGGAACCAGCTGGATCTACTACAGCATTCACAACTTCGGCGGCGCATCTGTACTGCTGGCCGGGTTCTTGATGCTGCTCTTCACCGCAGCGATTGCCTGGTTCTTCGCCTTGCCCGCCTGGATTTGGGCGCGCTGGCTGCGCCGTAACGAAGCGCCGCTGGCCGATGCCCTGGCGTTTGCCGCGTTGTGGGTGGGTCAGGAAGCCTTTCGCGGCTGGTTCCTCACCGGCTTCCCGTGGCTGTATTCCGGTTACAGCCAGCTCGACGGCCCATTGGCCGGGCTCGCGCCGGTCGGCGGGATGTGGCTGATTTCCTTCGCGCTGGCCCTGACCGCCGCGCTGATCTACAACGCACCGCGCCTGATTCGCACCGCTCGCAAGGGCTTTATTGCCGCTGGCGTGTTGCTGCTGGCCGGCCCGTGGGTGATCGGCCTGGCGCTCAAGGAACACGCCTGGACCAGCCCTTCGGGTGCGCCGTTGAGCGTCGCGGCGATCCAGGGCAACATCGAACAAAGCATGAAATGGGACCCGTCGCAGATCAACGCGCAGCTGGCGCTGTACCGCGACATGAGTTTCAGCTCCAAACCCGTCGACCTGCTGATCTGGCCGGAAACGGCGGTCCCGGTGCTCAAGGAGTCCGCCGAGGGCTATCTGGACATGATGGGCAGCTTCGCTGCAGAGCGTAAATCCGCGCTGATTACCGGCGTGCCGATTCGCCAGGAAGTCCATCACGAGAAGCGCTACTTCAACGGCATCACCGTTGTCGGTGAAGGTGATGGCACTTACCTGAAGCAGAAACTGGTGCCATTCGGTGAATACGTTCCGTTGCAGGAAGTCTTGCGCGGCCTGATCGCGTTCTTCGACCTGCCGATGTCCGACTTTGCCCGTGGACCGGCCGATCAACCGCTGCTACAGGCCAAGGGCTATCAGATTGCGCCGTACATCTGCTACGAAGTGGTCTACCCGGAATTCGCCGCAGGCCTCGCCGCCCGCAGCGATTTGCTGCTGACCATCAGCAACGACACCTGGTTCGGCACCTCGATCGGCCCATTGCAACACTTGCAGATGGCGCAGATGCGCGCCCTTGAGGCCGGCCGCTGGATGATCCGCGCCACCAACAACGGCGTGACCGGCCTGATCAACCCGTTTGGTCAGATCACTGCCCGGATCCCGCAGTTCGAACGCGGTATTCTGTACGGCGAAGTGGTGCCAATGCATAACCTGACGCCGTATCTGCAATGGCGTTCGTGGCCGTTGATCATCATTTGCGTGCTGTTGTTTGGTTGGGCGTTGATGGCCAACCGGATGGCGAAGACCGTTTAACCCGGCAGGATCATTCCCATGCACTGGCGTGGGAATGATCACTCCTCAACAGGCTCGCCTCGATAGAACATCCAATACCCGACCTGCCCCACGAGCTCATTCATCAACTGCCCCGATTGCCAGATCGATTTGAATTCCGGCATCCAGCCACCCAGCGGCCGCGCATTGTCCACGCCTAAAAACCCCACCGGCGCCGGCACCACCTCAAATCCGGCCTGCTCAAAGCTCCACACCGCCCGCGGCATATGCCACGCCTGAGTCACGACCACCACCCGTTTGATCCCCTGCGGCAACAATACCTGGGCGCTGAACTGCGCGTTTTCCCAGGTTGTGCGGCTGCGCCCTTCCTGCCAGCGTACCGTCACGCCAAAATCATCGAGCAACGAATCCGCCATCAGCTGCGCTTCAGTCGGCGGTGTCCCGTAATGCAGGCCGCCGCTGGCCAGAATCGGCAAGCCGGAAGCCTTGGCCAGACGCGCGGCATAACGCTCGCGCCCAAGCCCTACGCCGGTGGGCTGGTCGACACCCCAGGCCAGGTCGCCACGCTCACGCCCGGAACCCAGCACCACGATCGCGTCGGCGCGCTGGCCCAGGGTGGCCCATTCCTCGCGCACGAGCGGCGGCTCGCGCTCCAGAGCCTTGGCAGTCCACTCCACCATGACTGGCAGGCTCATCAACCAGAAGCCGCCCACCCCCATAACGAAGCACGCTCCCGCCAGCCTCGGCCTTGAGCGGCGCCACCACCAGGCGAGTACCAGTAACAGCAAAAGAACGCCGGGCGGCAATAGAAGTTGTTTAATGAAATAACGAAAAGGCATCGGGCATCTCCATAGATGCCCGAAGCCTAAGTGGGTTAACGCAATGCGACAACAAATGCGGAAGGACTTTATTTCAAAAAACCATATGCGATGGTTTCAAGTGTCCTTACTTGAACTGCAGAGACCGGACCTTTACCGCGCCTCCGCCGGGTGTCTTATCCTTGAGCCAGAGGATCTTGGCCGTACGTGGTGCCTCGAGTTGCTTCATTGCTGCTGACAAGCATCCGTGCGTTTCACGTTCACTACGGTCCAGATAGGCCTTGACCAGTTCAAACTCTGCGGGGGTCAAACCACGCAGTTCCAGCTCCAGGGGACGCTCGTCGCGAAGCCGTCCAGCGGTTTTGGCCGCGTCCAGGGCCATTGCGAGACGGTCGATCAGTCTTTCGTACAACTCCGGTTTTGTAGCTTTTTGCTGTGAATCAACCATCCATCACCTCATTGAAGATAAGACTCACTCCCCTTTTAGAGCTTAGCTTCGCTGAAAAAACCGGCTGAGCGCCGCGACCAACGGCCCTTGGGGCGGGAATTGACCGCGCCCTTGCGTGTAATCAGGGTTTCCCTCGGTAGAGTGCCGTCATGTATGCTACGGCGCTTCCTGTAACTCCACTTCCAGCTCGGCTGGGCAGCGAAACGCCGATTTGGCGTCATCACCGTCCAGCGTTGCATTGAAGAGGATTAGGCCACCCCTATTCAGTTCAAAAGTAGCCATGCACGAACAATATCAGCCCCGTGAAATCGAAGCCGCCGCCCAGTCGTTCTGGGACGAGCAAAAGTCCTTTGAAGTCAGTGAACAGCCAGGCAAGGAGACTTTCTACTGCCTGTCGATGTTCCCTTACCCCAGCGGCAAGCTACACATGGGGCACGTGCGCAACTACACCATCGGCGACGTGATCTCCCGCTACCAGCGCATGCAAGGCAAGAACGTCCTGCAACCCATGGGTTGGGACGCGTTCGGCATGCCGGCGGAAAACGCCGCGATGAAGAACAACGTAGCGCCCGCCAAGTGGACCTACGAAAACATCGCCTACATGAAAAGCCAGCTGCGCAGCCTGGGCCTGGCGGTGGACTGGTCGCGCGAAGTGACCACCTGCAAGCCCGATTACTACCGCTGGGAACAATGGCTGTTCACTCGCCTGTTCGAAAAAGGCGTGATTTACAAAAAAAGCGGCACTGTGAACTGGGACCCGGTCGACCAGACTGTTCTGGCCAACGAGCAAGTGATCGACGGTCGCGGCTGGCGTTCCGGCGCGCTGATTGAAAAGCGCGAAATCCCGATGTACTACTTCAAGATCACCGCTTACGCGGATGAGCTGCTGGAGAGCCTCGACGAACTGACTGGCTGGCCTGAACAGGTCAAGACCATGCAGCGCAACTGGATCGGCAAATCCCGCGGCATGGAAGTGCAGTTCCCGTACGACGTCGCTTCCATCGGTGAAGCCGGCGCGTTGAAAGTCTTCACCACCCGTCCGGATACCCTGATGGGCGCAACCTATGTTGCCGTGGCCGCCGAACACCCTCTGGCTGCCCTGGCGGCGCAGAACAACCCTGAACTGCAAGCGTTCATCGCTGAATGCAAGGGCGGCAGCGTTGCTGAAGCCGACGTCGCCACTCAAGAGAAAAAAGGCCTGCCGACCTCGCTGTTCGTCGAGCACCCGCTGACCGGTGAGAAACTCCCGGTATGGGTCGCCAACTACGTGCTGATGCACTATGGCGATGGCGCGGTCATGGCAGTTCCGGCGCACGACGAGCGTGATTTCGAGTTCGCCCACAAGTACAACCTGCCGATCAAATCGGTGGTGCGCACAAGTGCCGGTGACACTAATCCTGCCCCGTGGCAGGACGCTTACGGCGAGTACGGCACGCTGATCAACTCCGGCGAGTTCGACGGCCTCGACTTCGCAGGCGCTTTCGACGCTATCGAAGTCGCACTGATCAAGAAAAACCTCGGCGCCTCGCGCACCCAGTTCCGCCTGCGCGACTGGGGCATCAGCCGTCAACGCTACTGGGGCTGCCCGATCCCGATCATCCACTGCGATACTTGCGGTGATGTACCGGTCCCGGAAGATCAACTGCCCGTGGTGCTGCCGGAAGACGTGGTACCGGACGGCGCTGGTTCGCCGCTGGCACGCATGCCCGAGTTCTACGAGTGCGCTTGCCCGAAATGCGGTGCACCGGCCAAGCGTGAAACCGACACCATGGACACCTTCGTCGAGTCCTCGTGGTACTACGCCCGTTACGCCTCGCCGCACTTTGAAGGTGGCCTGGTAGAAAAATCGGCGGCCGACCACTGGTTGCCGGTGGATCAGTACATCGGCGGTATCGAACACGCGATTCTTCACCTGCTCTACGCGCGCTTCTTCCACAAGCTGATGCGCGATGAAGGCCTGGTGAGCTCCAACGAGCCATTCAAGAACCTGCTGACCCAGGGCATGGTAATCGCCGAGACTTACTACCGTCGCGAAGCCAACGGTGCCTACACCTGGTTCAACCCCGCGGACGTCGAACTCGAACGCGACAGCAAGGCCAAGGTTATTAGCGCCAAGCTGATCGCAGATGGCCTGCCGGTGGAAATCGGCGGCACCGAGAAGATGGCCAAGTCGAAGAACAACGGCGTCGATCCACAGTCGATGATTGACCAGTTCGGTGCAGACACCTGCCGCCTGTTCATGATGTTCGCCTCGCCACCTGACATGAGCGCGGAATGGTCCGACTCCGGAGTAGAAGGTTCGCACCGCTTCCTCAAGCGCGTCTGGCGCCTGGCTCAAGCGCACGTCACTCAGGGCCTGCCGGGAAAACTGGATGTCGCCAGCCTGAATGACGAGCAGAAAGCCATTCGCCGTTCGATCCACCAGGCCATCAAGCAGGCCAGCCACGACGTCGGCCAGAATCACAAATTCAACACCGCCATCGCCCAGGTGATGACGCTGATGAACGTGCTGGAAAAAGCCCCGCAAGGCACCGAACAGGATCGCGCGCTGATTCACGAAGGCCTGGAAACCGTGACTCTGCTGCTGGCCCCGATCACCCCGCACATCAGCCACGAGCTGTGGCATCGCCTGGGCCACGCCGACCCGGTGATCGACGCCGGTTGGCCGGTGCTGGACGAAAGCGCCCTGGTACAGGACAGCCTGCAACTGGTCATTCAAGTGAATGGCAAGCTGCGCGGCCACATCGAAATGCCAGCCAGCGCCAGCCGCGAAGAAGTCGAAGCCGCCGCACGGGCCAACGAAAACGTCCTGCGCTTCGTCGATGGCCTGACTATTCGCAAAGTGATCGTAGTGCCCGGGAAACTGGTCAATATCGTCGCCAGCTAAAAATTGGATCGGGCGCCAGGTGAGCCTGGCGCCGAGTAAAACCTTTCGGGCCGCTTGACCGGCCCACATGGTTTCAAGGGGAGCAACAAGATGATCAAACGCAATTTGCTGGTGATGGGCCTTGCAGTCCTGCTGAGCGCCTGCGGTTTCCACCTGCGTGGCACCGAAACCACCGAACTGGCGATCAAGGAACTCGACCTGAGTGCCCGCAATGCCTACGGCGAAACCGTGACACAATTGCGTCAGGTACTGGAAAGCAGCGGCGTCCGGGTCTACAGCGGCGCACCTTACAAACTGGTGCTGACCGATGAGCAGGAAAGCCAGCGCATCCTCAGCTATGCCGGTGCCGGCCGTACTGGCGAGTACCAGGTGAATACCGTGCTCAATTACGACATCCGTGGTCAAGGTGGCCTGCCACTGCTGAGCGACAAGCTTGAAGTGCAGAAGGTGTTCATCCACGATGGCAACAATCTGGTAGGTTCCGACCAGGAAGCCAACGATGCCCGCCGCGAGACTCGTCGTGAACTGGTTCAACGCATGATGCTGCGTCTGCAACAGCTCACTCCGACTCAGTTGGAGCAGCTGCAACAGACCGCCGACGCCCGGGCCAAGGCTGAAGCCGCCGCGCTGGAAGCAGCGCAGAAAGCTGAAGCGGAGACTCCGCGTCAGTCGCCTGTCGAACTGCCGCAGCAATAAGACTTACGGGGCGCTCAGGCGCCCCGTTCGCCTCCTCTTATGAAACTCGCCCCCGCCCAACTCGGTAAACACCTGCAAGGCGCTCTTGCGCCGGTCTACATCATCAGTGGCGATGACCCACTGCTGTGCCAGGAAGCCGCCGACGCCATTCGCGCCGCTGCTCGCCAACAAGGTTTCGATGAGCGCCAGGTCTTCGCCGCCGACGCCAGTTTCGACTGGGGTACGCTGCTGCAGGCTGGTGCAAGCATGTCGCTGTTCGCCGAAAAACGTCTTCTGGAACTGCGCCTGCCCTCCGGCAAACCTGGTGACAAAGGCGCCGCCGCGCTCATCGAGTACTGCTCGCGCCCGGCAGAAGACACGCTACTGCTGATCAGCCTGCCCAAGCTTGATGGCAGTGCGCAGAAAACCAAGTGGGGCAAGGCGCTGGTCGAAGGTCCGCAGACCCAGTTCGTGCAAATCTGGCCCGTGGACACCAACCAGTTGCCGAGCTGGATTCGTCAACGACTGTCCCAGGCCGGGCTTTCCGCCAGCCAGGACGCCGTCGAACTGATCGCCGCTCGGGTCGAAGGCAACTTGCTGGCTGCCGCCCAGGAAATCGAAAAGCTCAAGCTGATGGCCGAAGGTGGTCAGATCACCGTCGAAACCGTGCAAGCGGCGGTGGCCGACAGCGCGCGCTTCGACGTCTTCGGCTTGACCGACGCGATCCTCAACGGCGAAGCCGCTCATGCCCTGCGCATGCTCGAAGGACTGCGCGGCGAAGGCGTCGAACCGCCGGTGATTCTCTGGGCGCTTGCCCGTGAACTGCGCCTGCTGGCCAACCTGTCGCTGCAATACAGCCAGGGCGTGCCGCTGGACAAAGCCTTCAGCCAGGCCCGACCGCCGGTCTGGGACAAGCGCAAACCACTGATGAGCAAGGCACTGCAACGCTACTCGGCACAACGCTGGGCGCAATTGCTGCTTGAAGCACAGCGCATCGACGCGCAGATCAAAGGCCAGGCGGCGGGTTCACCCTGGATGAGTTTGAGCCGGTTGACGTTGTTGATGGCTGGGCAGAGATTGTCGTTGCCTGCCGAATAACCTGTTTTCCAGCCTGCACCAACCTCTGTGGCGAGGGAGCTTGCTCCCGCTGGGTTGCGAAGCGACCCCGAAACGGTTTTACGACTGCTCCGCAGCCGAACGAGAGCAAGCTCCCTCGCCACAAGCCATCATTTCCTACATATCCCAGGGACTAGACAGAACCCCAACTTCGGCCGATGATTTGTCCCGCAAAATCCACTCACTTGCGAGAGATCATCATGAGTAAAAAGCCATCCAAGCATGGCCCCAACAAGGCCAAATCCATCATCGCCCAGCCACTGTTCCGCAGCCGTCAGGAACGAGCCGGCAAGGGCAAAGGCAGCTACCGCCGCGAAGCCTTCCAGTCTAATAGCTGGGAGGCTTCTTACTTTCTGGCAGCCTGAAAGGCAAGCCATCGCTCAACATGTTAAGGTCTGCACCTGATTCGTATCCTCTGGACCTGTGCATGCCCCTTTGTCTTTCCCGTCGTTGGCACCTTCGCCAATTGATAGCTGCCTCCAGCCTCGTTCTGCTTGTCGCCTGCGCGGAAAAACCCACCGCCGCCGACGCCCAGCCGCTTCAAACCCAAGCCGTTGCCACGGCCCCTGCGGTCGTTCCGCCGGTGGTTCCGACCGGTGAGGATCTCGACATCCAGCCCACCCAGACCTTTGCCGAATGGCAGGCGGGCTTTCGCAAAGACGCCCTCGCCGCCGGCATTCGCGCCGACCTGTTCGACCGTGCCTTTGCCAATGTCAGCTTGGACGCCAGCGTGATCCGTGCCGACCGCAGCCAACCGGAATTTACTCGTCCGGTGTGGGAATACCTCGATGGCGCGCTGTCGCCGCTGCGGGTACGCAAAGGTCAGGCACTGGTCAGCCAGTACGCCGATATCCTGCAAAGCATCGAACAGCGCTATGGCGTCGACCGTCAGGCATTGGTCGCGGTGTGGGGCATGGAGAGTAACTTCGGTCAGTTCCAGGGTAACAAGTCTGTGATCAACTCCCTGGCAACCCTGGCCTATGAAGGTCGACGCCCAGGCTTTGCTCATGCGCAGCTGATCGCTGCCCTGCAGATCCTGCAACAGGGTGATATTGAACCCGAGAAAATGCTCGGCTCCTGGGCGGGCGCCATGGGCCAGACCCAGTTCATCCCGACCACCTACAACACCCACGCCGTAGACTTCGACGGCGATGGCCGCCGTGACATCTGGAACAGCGCCGCTGATGCACTGGCCTCGACTGCGCATTACCTGCAAAGCTCTGGCTGGCAGAAAGGTCAGCCGTGGGGCTTCGAAGTCCAACTGCCGAGCAGCTTCAATTACGTCCTGGCCGATGGCGCGATTCGCAAAAGCGTCGCCGAGTGGCAGCAACTGGGGGTCACCCTGCCCAATGGTGTCCAGGTTCCGGCCGGTTCCGAACACCTGTCGGCCGCCCTGCTCCTGCCGGCAGGCTATCGCGGCCCGGCATTCCTGATCTTCGATAACTTCCGCGCAATCCTCAAGTACAACAACTCGTCGTCCTACGCCTTGGGCGTGAGCCTGTTGTCTGAGCGTTTCAATGGCGGTGGCCTGATCAACGGTCTATGGCCAAAAGATGACTTGCCGCTGAGCCGTACCGAGCGAATCGAGCTGCAAACCCTGCTGAGCGCCCGGAACTATGACGCCGGCACCCCCGACGGCATCATCGGCGCCAATACCCGTAAAGCAATCCGCAGCGCGCAGCAGTCGTTTGGCTGGCCGGCGGATGGGTACCCTACGCACAAGTTGCTCGAAGGTTTGCGTAACCGCTAAAAGCAAAAGATCGCAGCCTTCGACAGCTCCTACAGGGTTTTGTGTACACCTGCAGGAACTGCCGAAGGCTGCGATCTTTTTTTGCGATGTGTTGTTACTTGATCACCACATCCTGCTCCAACACCAACGTCTTGCTCCCCGCATCCAGCCTGACCAGTGCCCCCATCGGCAACGTCAGGTTCGGATCGCAATGCCCGCTGCGCCACCCCGCCAGCACGGGTATGCGCAACGACGCGAAGGTCTGCTTGAGCAAGCCCTCCAGCGCGATGGTGTCCACGCCCGCCACATCCCCCACCAGAACCCCGCGCAACTTGTGCAGCGTGCCGGCCAGACGCAAGTGGGTCAGCAGCCGATCAATGCGATAAAGCGGCTCGTTGATGTCTTCGATGAACAGGATGGCGCCCTCGGCGTCGATCTCGTAAGGCGTGCCCATGGTCGCGGCGATCATCGACAGATTGCCCCCCAGCAAACGCCCGTGAGCAATGCCTGGCGAGACGGTCGCCAACGGATAGGCCACCGGGTGCGCCAGCACGCTGTCCGCCGTCACCTGCCCGCGCAACATGTTGAAAAACGAGGACTCGGTGGGTTTCTGCTTGTCACCCAGCAGGTCAGCATTGAGCATCGGGCCGTGAAACGTCACGAAACCCGCATAACGGCTGATTGCCAGATGCAGAGCAGTGATATCGCTATAGCCGATGAACGGTTTGGCATTGTTGCGCAGTAACTCGAAATCGATCCGATCGAGCAAACGCGGAGTACCGTAACCGCCACGCAAACAGATGATGGCGTCGACCTCGCTGTCGGTAAATGCCGCGTGCAAGTCATTGAGCCGCACATCGTCGCTGCCGGCCAGGTAGCCGTCTTTCTCGTAAACGCCGGGGAACACTCGCAGCGAATAGCCGCGAGCGCGCATCCAGGCAATCGCTTTATCGGTGTCCAGGGCAGCGGGGCCGGCAGGCGCAATGACGCCGATCAGCCCTGCAGGCGGCAAGGCCGGAACAGGGACGTGAGGACAAAGGGTGTGGGTCGGTCGAGCAGTCATCCATGATTCTCCCTGTGTGAATGCTTCAGCACACAGTAGTCAGGAACGGGAATAAACAAAAGAGGGTCAGTCGCACCACGGCTTGCAGGAAAAGCCTGCAGAGGATGTGGGCACCGCCAATGAAAACGCCCGCAAGGACTAACCTTGCGGGCGTGCTCTTTTCTCAGCGCGGAATCAGGACGACATCAATTCGGCCTTGACCAGCTTCGCCTGCTCGTCGGCGTGGTACGAGGAGCGTACCAGCGGGCCGGAAGCGACGTTCTTGAAGCCCATCTTGTAGCCTTCCTCGGCAAACCAGGCGAAGGTGTCCGGGTGCACGAAGCGCTGGACCGGCAAGTGGCTGCGGGACGGTTGCAGGTACTGGCCCAGGGTCAGCATGTCGATGTCGTGTTCGCGCATGCGTTTCATGACTTCGATGACTTCTTCGTCGGTTTCGCCCAGACCCAGCATCAGGCCGGACTTGGTCGGAATGTGCGGCATCATCTGCTTGAAGCGTTGCAGCAGGGTCAGCGACCACTGGTAATCCGACCCCGGACGCGCAGCCTTGTACAGGCGCGGCACGGTTTCCAGGTTGTGGTTGAACACATCTGGCGGCTCGGCGGCGGTGATTTCCAGTGCGACGTCCATGCGGCCACGGTAGTCCGGGACCAGGGTTTCGAGCTGTACGTTCGGCGACAGTTTGCGGATTTCGCGGATGCAGTCGGCAAAGTGCTGGGCACCACCGTCACGCAGGTCGTCACGGTCTACCGAGGTGATGACCACGTATTTCAGTTTCAGGTCGGCGATGGCAATGGCCAGGCTTTCCGGCTCGTTCACGTCCAGTGGCTTCGGACGACCATGGCCAACGTCGCAGAACGGGCAACGACGGGTGCAGATATCGCCCATGATCATGAAGGTCGCGGTGCCGCCGGAGAAGCACTCGCCCAGGTTCGGGCAGGATGCTTCTTCGCAAACGCTGTGCAGCTTGTGTTTGCGCAGCAAGGCCTTGATGCGGTCGACTTCCGGGGAAACCGGGATGCGCACGCGAATCCAGTCAGGTTTCTTCGGCAGTTCGGTGGTCGGGATGATCTTCACCGGGATGCGTGCAACCTTCTCGGCGCCGCGCAGCTTGACGCCGGCTTCAACCTTGGCACGCGGGGCCGGACGCTCGGTGACATCGAGCGTCGGGATCATGGTTTGCACAGCATCAGTAGTCATATCAATCGATTCCGCCCGTTAGGGTCGTCTGCTCAGCATAGTCGAGGTGTTTGACGAGCTGCGCGCGCAGCCGGGCACTTACCTCGGCAAATTCAATCGGTCCTGCGTGATCGCGCAGCTGGGTCATCGCCAGCCCGGCATAGCCGCAGGGATTAATCCGTCGAAACGGTTCCAGGTTCATATCCACGTTCAGGGCCAGGCCATGAAAGGAACAACCGTGGCGGATCCGCAGACCCAAGGACGCGATTTTCGCGCCATCGACATAGACACCCGGTGCATCCGGCTTGGCGGATGCGGTCACGCCGTAACTGGCCAGCAACTCGATCAGGCACTGCTCCATGCGGCTGACCAAGTCACGCACGCCGAACCCCAGCTTGCGCACATCCAGCAACAGGTAGGCCACCAACTGGCCCGGACCGTGGTAGGTCACCTGCCCACCGCGGTCGACCTGCACCACCGGAATATCGCCTGGCAGCAACAGGTGTTCAGCCTTGCCGGCCTGGCCCTGGGTGAACACCGGCGGGTGCTCGACCAGCCAGATCTCGTCGGCGGCATCGCTGCCGCGTTCGTTGGTGAAGCGTTGCATGGCATGCCAGACCGGCTCGTAAGCCATCTGGCCAAGTTCGCGAAAGCCCAGCGTGCCAGGCATCACAGCACCATGTGCACGAAGCCGGTAGCCCGCAGTTCGCTGTTGATGTTGTACAGCTGGTCCTGGTCGGTGGCGACGATGTGCAACTGAATCGTGGTGTACTTGCCGTTGGTGCTTTGGCGCTCATCAACGCGGTCATGGTTGATCGTCGCGTGTTTCTTGACGATCTCGATGATCTTGTCTTTGTTGCCCACACCCGTATCGCTGATCACCTTAACCGGGTAATCAACGTTGGGGAATTCGATCTTAGGCGCCTTTACTTCGGTATCGGTCATGGCGTAACGGCCTCGTAAGCGTAAGCCGTGGCGACAGCATGGCCCCACGCCGGATCAGCGTGGGGCCATGCAGGTGCACACTATCAGTTGAACAAGCCGTAGAAGAATAGACGGATGCTATCCCACATGCGGCGGAAGATACCACCCTCGTCGACTGCGTCCAGAGCGATCAGGTCGGCGCTGTGCACCACTTTGTCGTCCAGTTTCACTTCGACTTTACCGATCACGTCGCCCTTGGCGATGGGTGCAACCAGTTGCGGGTTCATGGTCATGCTGGCAGCAAGCTTCTTCAGCTGGCCTTTTGGCAAGGTCATGGTCAGGTCTTCAGCCAGGCCGGCCTTGACTTGATTGGTGGTGCCTTTCCAGACAGGTGCCTGAGCCAGCTCGGCGCCTTTCTGATAGAAGGTCTGGGTTTCGAAGAAGCGGAAACCGTAAGTCAGCAGCTTCTGGGTTTCGGCAGCACGAGCCACTTCGCTGTTGGTGCCGAACACCACGGCGATCAGGCGCATGCCGTCACGTACGGCCGAAGACACCATGCAGTAGCCGGCTTCGTCAGTGTGACCGGTTTTCAGACCGTCGACAGTCTTGTCGCGCCACAGCAGCAGGTTGCGGTTAGGCTGCTTGATACCGTTCCAGAAGAACTCTTTCTGCGAGTAGATCGCGTAGTGAGCCGGGTCTTCGTGGATGATCGCGCGAGCCAGCACGGCCATGTCGTGAGCCGACGAGTAGTGCTCCGGGTTCGGCAGACCGGTCGGGTTCATGAAGTGGGTGTTGGTCATGCCCAGATCAGCAACGGTTTTGTTCATCAGGTCGGCGAATGCGTCTTCGCTGCCGGCGATGTGCTCGGAGAGCGCAACACTGGCGTCGTTGCCCGATTGAATGATGATGCCGTGCAGCAGGTCGCTGACGGTAACTTGCGAGCCGACCTTGATGAACATCCGCGAACCACCGGTACGCCAGGCGTTCTCGCTGACGGTCACCGGATCGTTTTCGCCGATCTGGCCACGACGGATTTCCAGGGTCGCGATGTACGCGGTCATCAGCTTGGTCAGGCTGGCCGGCGGCAGACGCTGGTCACCGTTGTTCTCTACCAGCACGTTGCCGCTGCTGGCGTCCATGAGTACGTAGGCTTTGGCGGCCAATTGCGGTGGCGACGGCATCATCTCGACCGCGAAAGCCGCGGGTGAGAGAAGCAGCGGGACTAGCAGGCACAGGCGTTTGGCAAAGGTGGTGATGTTCATCCGTCTCTCGAAATCGCTAATGGAAACTGCCCTAGGGCAAAACTAATCAGACAACTTTTCAAAAAGCTGTCACGTGTTCAGTTGCTCACTCTGTAACCCTTGCCGGGCTTTTGTTCTTCAACGAGCCAACAACCCGGTTCGCCCCCCAAAACTGCAAGCGAACCGTCAATCAAGTACTACGTGTTACTCGGCGCTGACCAGGCTCGGTGAACCGAGATTGGCCAGCCGCACGCTGTTCTGCACCTGCTGGATTTCACCCGCAGAGCCGATCGGCCCCATGCGCACCCGATGCAGTGTCTGCTGGTTACGCACGATCGAGCTGATGAACACCGGAGCGCTCACCATCCCGCTGAGCTTCGATCTCAGGAGCTCTGCAGCGTCCGGGTTGGCGAACGCGCCCACCTGCAGATACTGGCCAGAGGCTGGTACAGAAGCGTTTTTTTTTGCATCGATCTGCACGGGCACAACGGCCGCGGCGTGTTGCTGCGGCGGTGGCGTCCATTGCTCGACGGTGCCAGTGGAAGCGGTCATGGTCGGCGCGGCATTTTGCGCCACTTGCGGCTCGTTGAGCATCAACGGCGCCGGACGACCTCTCTGCGCCCACCATTCCTGCGGGTCGATGCCTTCGACCTTGACCCGCGCCGTGCCGATTTCAGCGTAGCCAAGCTTCTTGGCGGCCGCGTAGGACAAGTCGATGATCCGGTCTGAATAGAACGGCCCACGGTCATTGACCCGCAGAATCACCGTCTTGTTGTTGTCCAGGTTGGTCACCCGAACGTAACTTGGCAGTGGCAAGGTCTTGTGGGCGGCGCTCATGCCATACAGGTCATACACCTCGCCGTTGGCGGTGTTCTGGCCGTGGAACTTGGTGCCATACCAGGACGCCGTGCCCGACGCGACGTAGGTCTTGGATTCCTGCAGCGGGAAGTAGGTCTTGCCCAGCACGGTGTACGGGTTGGCTTTATAAGGACCGCTGTGCAGGGTCGGCGTGGCATCCGGGATGCGCGATACGTCGACGTCCCACCAGGGTGCGCCATCCTTGTGCGCCCGGTTGATGTCCAGGCCGGGGGCCGAACGAACGGCGGTGGAAGACTTCTGAGTCGGTGAGCGGCTGGTCGAACAACTGGCGACCAGCACCGCCAACGCGGCGAATGCCATGAGCTTCAGGGGTTTATTCATAGGCAATGCCCGCATTACTTGACGCCCCGTGCTTGGACCAGCTGTTCAGACAGTTGATGTACGGCCATGGCGTACATCACGCTGCGGTTATAACGCGTGATCGCGTAAAAATTCGTCAGGCCCATCCAGTATTCAGGGCCATTGTCACCTTCCAGGCGGAAAGCCGTGACCGGCATATCATCGCGCAGCGCATCATGACTCGACCAGCCCAGCGCCCGCAACTCCCCGACGGTTTTCGTCGGTTCGATGCCGTCGGTCAGCCCCTCGTCCACCTGATCGCCGCGCACATCGGCACGGCTGACCACAGGTTCGCCGGCGACCCAGCCGTGTTGCTTGAAATAACTGGCGACGCTGCCGATGGCATCATCGGGGTTGTTCCAGATATTAATGTGGCCGTCACCGTCGAAATCCACCGCATAGGCGCGAAAGCTGCTCGGCATGAATTGCGGCAAGCCCATGGCTCCGGCATAGGAGCCTTTGAGGGTCAACGGGTCGACCTGCTCTTCACGGGCCAGCAGCAGGAATTCACGCAACTCCTTGCGAAAGAAATCAGCACGGGGAGGATAGTCGAAACCCAGGGTCGACAAGGCGTCGATCACCCGATAATTGCCAGTATTGCGACCAAAAAAGGTTTCGACGCCGATGATCGAGACGATCACCTGCGCCGGCACACCGTATTCCTGCTCGGCGCGAGCCAGCACCGCCTCGTGCTGACGCCAGAAGTCCACGCCACGGGCGATGCGCGCGTCGGTGATGAACATCGGGCGATATTCTTTCCACTGCTTGACGCGTTCGGCGGGTTTGGAGATCGCGTCCAGAATCGACTGTTTGCGCTCGGCTTCGCGGAACACGCCCATCAGCTGTTCACCGGCAAAGCCGTAGTCACGGGTCATTTCACCAACGAACTCGGCCACCTGGGGTGAGCCTTCGTAATCGCCGGCCAATGCTTCCTGCACGGAACCAAGGATGCTCACCAGGCCGACCCACGGTGCGTATCGAGTCGCCCAGCCACGCATTACTTGCATTGAAATCTTCACCTTATTCAAACCTGCGCGATCCACTTGCGATGGGTATGGATCGACATCAAAACCCCAAACGCTGACAGTAGCGTCACCAGCGAAGTTCCTCCGTAGCTAATGAACGGCAACGGCACCCCCACCACCGGCAACAGGCCACTGACCATACCGATGTTGACGAAAACGTAAACAAAAAACGTCATGGTCAGGCTGCCCGCAAGCAATTTGCCAAACAGTGTCTGGGCCTGGGCGGTAATCACCAGCCCGCGACCGATCAACAGCAGGTAAATCAGCAACAGCGCGCAGATACCGACCAGGCCGAACTCTTCACCCAGGACCGCAATAATGAAGTCGGTGTGGCTTTCTGGCAGGAAGTCCAGGTGCGACTGGGTACCGAGTAACCAGCCCTTGCCGAACACGCCACCGGAACCGATGGCCGCTTTCGACTGAATGATGTTCCAGCCCGTGCCCAGCGGATCGCTCTCGGGGTCGAGGAAGGTCAGGATTCGCTGCTTTTGATAGTCGTGCATGATGAAGAACCACATCGCCACGGCCACCGGCACGGCGGCGGCGATCACGCTGAGGATCCAGCGCCAGCGCAGGCCACCCATGAACAGCACGAATGCGCCACCGGCGAGGATCAGCAACGAAGTGCCGAGGTCGGGCTGACGCACGATCAGAATGAACGGGACACCGATCAGCACCAGACTGATCCCCACGTGCTTGAGCTGGGGTGGCAAGGAGCGCTTGGCCAAATACCAGGCGATGGTCGCCGGCATCAGGATCTTCATGAATTCCGAGGGCTGGAAGCGGATCACCCCGGGGATATTGATCCAGCGGGTGGCCCCCATGGCGTTATGGCCCATGACGTCCACCACCACCAGCAAGATCACGCCGACCACATAGCCGAGCGGCACCCAGCGGGCCATGAAGCGCGGTTCGAACTGGGCGATGACGATCATCGATATCAGGCCGATGCCGAAGGAAGTGGCTTGCTTGGCCAGCAGATCCCAGCTCTTGCCGCTGGCCGAATACAGCACGAACAGGCTGCCGGCGGCGAGGGTCAGCAGCAGGATCAGCAGCGGGCCGTCGATGTGCAGGCGTTGCAACAGCGTCGCACGGCGACGCATCACATCCTCGCTGGAGAGCATGCGATCGAAATTATTCTTCACGGGCCGTAGCCTCCGCACTGATAGGGCTGGCGTATTCGGCTTTCAGTCGTCCGTCCTGGTCGAGGAGCCAGGCGTCCATCACTTGACGCACCACCGGCGCGGCGACGCCGGAGCCGGACTCGCCGTTCTCGACCATCACCGACACCACGATTTGCGGGTTGTCGGCCGGCGCGAAGCCGACGAACAAGGCGTGGTCGCGGTGGCGCTCCTGCACCTTGGAGCGGTCGTACTTCTCGCCCTGCTTGATCGCAACCACCTGGGCCGTACCACTTTTGCCGGCGATCCGGTATTGCGCGCCGATCGATGCCTTGCGCGCCGTACCCCGGGCACCGTGCATTACCTGCTGCATGCCGTGATTGACCTTGGTCCAGTCCGACGGGTCGCGCAGGATAATGTCCGGCATCGGATGTTCATCCTTCGGCTTCTCGCCCTCGATGGTCTTGGCCAGGTGCGGACGATTCCAGACACCCTTGTTGGCCACCAGTGCCGTGGCCTGCGCCAGTTGCAACGGAGTGGACTGCATGTAGCCCTGACCGATCCCCAGAATCAGCGTCTCGCCCGGGAACCAGGCCTGACGACGGGTCACGCGCTTCCATTCCCGTGTCGGCATCAGCCCCGGCGACTCTTCGAACATATCCAGGGAGACCTTCTGGCCAATGCCGAATTTGCTCAGGTAGGACGACAACCGATCAATCCCCAGCTTGTGCGCCAGGTCATAGAAGTAAGTGTCGTTGGAACGCATGATCGCCGTGTCGAGATCGACGAAGCCGTCACCGGTACGGTTCCAGTTGCGGTACTTGTGATCGTAGTTGGGCAGCATGTAGTAACCCGGGTCGAACACCCGGGTCGACGCCGTGACCACGCCCGCATCCAGGCCGGCAATCGCCACCGCTGGCTTGATGGTCGAACCGGGCGGGTATAGACCGCGCAGCACGCGGTTGAACAGTGGCCGGTCGATGGAGTCACGCAGCTCGGAGTAGGCCTTGAAACTGATGCCGGTGACGAACAGGTTCGGATCGAAACTCGGCTGGCTGACCATCGCCAGCACCTCACCGGTTTTCGGGTCCAGCGCTACCACCGCACCACGGCGACCGCCAAGCGCGGCTTCGGCAGCTTCCTGCAATTTGATGTCCAGGCTCAGAACGATGTCCTTGCCGGAAATCGGTTCGGTACGTTTGAGTACCCGCAGCACGCGGCCACGGGCGTTGGTCTCGACTTCTTCGTAACCGACCTGACCGTGCAATTCGGGCTCGTAGAAGCGCTCGATGCCGGTTTTGCCAATTTGATGGGTGCCGCTGTAACTCACCGGGTCCAGAGACTTGAGCTCTTTCTCGTTGATCCGCCCCATATATCCCACCGAGTGCGCAAAGTGCGCGCCCTGCGGATAGTGACGAACCAGCTGCGCGACCACTTCCACACCGGGTAGACGGAACTGGTTCACCGCGATGCGGGCGATCTGCTCTTCGGTCAACTCGAACAGGATCGGCACCGGCTCGAACGGCCGACGCCCCTGACGCATACGCTTCTCGAAGATCACCCGGTCCTCGGGCGTCAGCTCCAGCACTTCGACGATCACGTCGAGCACTTGCTGCCAGTCGCCGGAGCGTTCGCGGGTCATGCTCAGGCTGAAGCTGGGCCGGTTGTCGGCCACCACCACGCCATTGCGGTCGTAGATCAGCCCGCGAGTCGGCGGAATCGGCTGCACATGGACGCGGTTGTTTTCCGACAGGGTCGAGTGGTACTCGTACTGGATCACCTGAAGGAAATACAGCCGCGCGATCAGCACGCCGATCAGCGTCACCACCGTAATAGCCCCGAACACGACGCGGCCACGCACCAGACGGGCGTCTTTTTCGTGGTCCTTGATGCGGATCGGCTGGGACATGAGGGCAGAACTACTTGTGGTAAGGGTGGCCGGACAGCACTGTCCAGGCACGATACAGCTGTTCACCGATCAGAATCCGCACCAACGGGTGCGGCAACGTCAACGGCGACAACGACCAGCGTTGATCCGCCCGGGCACAGACTTCCGGCGCCAGCCCCTCGGGGCCGCCGACCATGAAATTCACCGTGCGCGAGTCCAGCCGCCAGCGATCGAGTTCGACCGCCAGTTGCTCGGTGCTCCAGGGCTTGCCGTGGACTTCGAGGGTGACAACGCGCTCGTTCGGCCCGACCTTGGCCAGCATGGCTTCGCCTTCCTGACGGATAAAGCGTGCCACGTCGGCGTTCTTGCCGCGGGTGTTGAGCGGAATTTCCACCAGTTCCAGCGCCAGCTCGGAAGGAAGACGCTTGGCATATTCATGCCAGCCTTCTTCCACCCACTTGGGCATGCGTGAACCGACGGCGATCAGTCGCAGTCGCACAGCGTTCCCTTATTGCTGGTCTTTGTTGAGCTTGGTGAAATGCTCATGGGTGTTCTCAGGGCTGTGGTGTGCAGCGCTGGCAGAACGGCTTTGCTCGGCGCCGGCCCACAGGCGTTCCAGGTCATAGAACTGGCGCGCCGAGGCAGTCATCATGTGCACGATGACGTCGTCCATATCCAGCAGAACCCAGTCGCTGTCGCCCTTGCCTTCTTCACCCAGCGGCTTGACGCCTTGGGCTTTGACGGCTTCGCGGACCTTGTCCAGCATCGCGCCGATCTGGCGGTTGGACGTACCGGTGGCGATGATCATGTAGTCAGTGATGCTCTGCTTTTCACGAACGTCGATCACCTGGATGTCCTGGGCCTTGACGTCTTCCAGGGCTGCTACGGCAACCTTGACCAGCTCTTCGCCGGCCAGTGGCGCGCCAGTTGGTGCTTCTACTGGCAGCGGTGCGCTCTTGAATGTGCCCTTGCGCTTTACTTTGTTTACGTCTTTGTCAGTCATATAAAACTCGTTTTGCTCGTATGTTCGGGCGCTTCGATACACGCATTCACGTGCCTTGAAGCGCGCCCTTTTTCAGTTCGACGCACGGTAAAGTCCGTGCGCATCGATGTAGGCCAGGACCGCGTCGGGCACCAGGAAACGTACCGACTTACCGCTGGCCAGCAGTTGACGGATCTGGGTGGCGGATACCGCGAGCGGTGTCTGCCAGACGAATGCAATCTGTCCGCTCGGCCCTTTGAGGGCCAGCGGGTCGCTCACCGAACGTGCTGCCAGCAGGTTGCGCAAGGCATCCGGCGGTTCGCTGTCGGCATCCGGGCGTTGCAGCACCAGGATGTGGCAATGCTGGAGCAACTCTTCCCAGCGGTGCCAAGTGGGCAGGCCGCAAAATGCGTCCCAGCCCAAAAGTAGAAAAACCTGGTCTGAAGCGGCAAGTTCGGCGCGCATCAGTTCCAGGGTGTCGATGGTGTAGGACGGCTTGTCCCGCTGCAATTCGCGGGCATCCACCACCAACGGTGCCACACCGGCCACCGCGCACTTGACCATCGCCAGACGGTCCTTCGCCGATACCTGCGGCTTGTCCCGATGAGGCGGCCTGGCACTGGGCGTCAGACGCAACTCATCGAGGGCCAGCGATTCGGCGACTTCCAGCGCACCGCGCAAATGGCCGATGTGCACCGGGTCGAAGGTCCCGCCCAGTACGCCAATGCGTCGAGGCCGGGGCTCGCTGGCGGTCACTGGGGCTGACGGGTCGAGGTCGCCCAAGTCAGAGCGACTCCTGGCCGCGCAGCTGACCGTCACCGACCACGATGTACTTCTCGCAGGTCAGACCTTCGAGGCCCACCGGGCCGCGGGCGTGCAGCTTATCAGTAGAAATGCCAATCTCGGCACCCAATCCGTATTCGAAGCCATCGGCGAAGCAGGTCGGGGTGTTGATCATCACCGAGGACGAATCGACTTCAGCCACGAAACGCCGGGTGTCAGCCAGGTTTTCGCTGACGATCGAGTCGGTGTGATGGGAGCCGTACTGGTTGATGTGCTCGATGGCCTGGTCCAGCCCGTCGACCACGCGGATCGAGAGGATCGGCGCCAGGTATTCGGTAGTCCAGTCTTCTTCAGTGGCCGCGACGGCCTCGATGATCGCCCGGGTGCGCTCACAACCGCGCAGCTCGACGCCTTTTTCGCGGAACTGGGCAGCCATCGCTGGCAGAAACTCTTTGGCGACGGCTTGATCGACCAACAGGGTTTCCATCGCGCCGCAGATGCCGTAACGGTAAGTCTTGGCGTTGAATGCGATGCGCTGGGCTTTCGGCAGATCGGCGTGGGCACTGACGTAGACGTGACAGATGCCGTCCAGGTGCTTGATGACGGGCACGCGGGCATCGCGGCTGACCCGTTCGATCAGGCCACGGCCGCCACGGGGCACGATGACGTCGACGTATTCGGGCATGGTGATCAGCGCGCCGACGGCGGCACGGTCGGTGGTTTCGACCACTTGCACCACCGCGGCCGGCAGATCGGCCTCGGCCAGGCCGCGCTGGATGCAGGCGGCAATGGCGCGGTTGGAGTGAATCGCTTCGGAGCCGCCACGCAGGATGGTCGCGTTGCCGGACTTCAGGCACAGGCTGGCAGCATCGATGGTCACGTTAGGCCGGGATTCGTAGATGATCCCGATCACGCCCAACGGCACGCGCATCTTGCCGACCTGAATGCCCGACGGCCGGTAACTCATGTCGCGGATCGCGCCGACCGGGTCCGGCAAGGCCGCGACCTGACGCAAACCGACGATCATGCCGTCGATGCGCGCCGGGGTCAGCGCCAGACGTTCCAGCAGGGCCGGCTCAAGACCATTGGCACGGCCAGCGGCCAAATCCAGTTCATTGGCTGCGGTCAGCTCGGCACGCGCAGCATCCAGCGCATTGGCGGCCGCCTGCAAGGCGCGGTTTTTCTGCGCGGTGCTGGCACGGCCGATCACGCGGGAAGCTTCGCGGGCGGCGCGACCCAAACGGGTCATGTAGTCAAGAACGGACTCAGTCATGGTCTGCTGTGGTCTTGGTAAAGAGGAAAGCGGCAGATTATAGCTGTCACGTCTCGGGACTAACAGCGGTGACGGGCGGATGGTCGAAATGGAAGGCAATTTGCCGACGTTCAGCCGTGATTAAGTTGCATATTGTTATCATCACGACTCAATCAGCCCTGATAAACGCTGTTCATCATGACTAACCTGACTGTTCGTGCGTCCGAAACGCGCCCGCCCAAGGCTCTGCCGGATGCATTTTTCGACCGCGACGCCCAAACGCTGGCCCGGGATCTGCTGGGCAAAATCATCCGCCACCGGGTCGACGACCTGTGGCTCAGCGCCCGGATTATCGAGACCGAAGCCTATTACTGCGAAGAAAAGGGTAGCCACGCTTCCCTGGGCTACACAGAAAAGCGTAAAGCTTTGTTTCTGGATGGCGGCCACATCTATATGTATTACGCCCGCGGCGGCGATTCCCTGAACTTCAGTGCCCAAGGTCCGGGCAATGCGGTGCTGATCAAATCCGCCTATCCATGGGTCGATGAACTGAGCGGGCCAGCCAGCCTGGCGCAGATGCTGCTGAACAATCCCGACGCCCAGGGCCGCCCTCGCCCCTCACAAAAGCTGTGCGCCGGGCAGACGTTGCTGTGCAAGGCGCTGGGGCTGAAGGTGCCGGTCTGGGACGCCAAGCGTTTTGACCATGAAGTGCTGCTGGTGGAAGACATCGGGCCTGCGCCCGGCCATATCATCCAGACCACACGCCTGGGCATCCCCCAGGGGCGCGACGAACATTTAATGTACCGTTTCGTCGATGCGGCTTACGCGCCGTACTGCACTCGCAATCCGATGCGTCGGGGTCAGGTCGAAGGGCGTGATTATTTTTTGCTGACTTGAAACGTGCCCGGGCAAACGGGAATCCCAGTGGGAGCGGTCGTTCAGCATTTGGGAGATTCATCCCTTTGGGGCCAAGTGAACATTCGATGGAGTTGTTTTTATGGGCCCATGGCTCGATAGCGTGATCGGTTGGCTGACGGTCAATCCGCAGTGGCTGGCCATGGCAGTGTTCGTAGTGGCGTGTGTGGAGTGCCTGGCGATTGCCGGGCTGATCGTACCCGGTACGGTGTTGTTGTTTGCCGCGGCAGTACTGGCCGGCAGTGGCGCACTGTCGCTGGGTGAAACATTGCTGCTGGGTTTCCTCGGCGGCGTGCTGGGCGACATCGTTTCGTATTTCCTGGGACGACATTTCCACCAGAACATCCGGCGCCTGCCGGGGTTGCGCCATCATCCGGAATGGATCGCCGGGGCCGAAGCGTATTTTCAGCGTTATGGCATCGCCAGCCTGTTAGTCGGACGCTTTATCGGCCCGTTGCGACCAATGCTGCCGATGGTCGCAGGTATGTTCGATATGCCCTTCCCCCGCTTCGCCGCCGTCAGCCTGTTGGCCGCCGCGGGCTGGAGCGTTGCCTATCTGCTGCCCGGCTGGGCCACCGGCGCGGCGATTCGCTTGCCATTGCCCGAAGGGTTCTGGCCCGAGGCCGGGATCGTTGCCGGCAGCATCGCCGTCATGGCGGGTTTGAGCATTACCAGCAGCATGCGCCGCCATCGCAAGGCAACGATGCTGATCACCGGCATGAGTTTTCTAATTCTGGCGGGACTGTTCATCGGCTATCCGCACCTGACCGCCCTCGACCAAGGGTTGATGACCCTGGTGCAGGAACACCGCAGCCCGATGCTCGATGAAGTAGCCGTGGTGTTCACGCTGATTGGCGAGTTCCGCAACATGTTTATGATCAGCGCCCTGTTGACGGCCCTGCTGTTGCTGACGCGACAATGGCGGCACGCGATCTTCGCCGGCAGCACGTTGCTTTTCACCGCGCTGGGCAACACGGCAACCAAGCACTTTTTCGCCCGCATTCGCCCGGAAGTGCTGAGCGATCCACTGACCAGCTACAGCATGCCCAGCGGCCACGCCTCGGGCTCGTTCGCGCTGTTTCTGACGCTCGCGGTGCTGGCTGGCCGCGGACAACCGCCGCGAATGCGCCTGACCTGGTTGTTGCTGGGTTGTTTGCCGGCGCTGGCGATTGCCCTGTCGCGGGTTTACCTGGGGGCGCACTGGCCTACCGATGTACTGGCCGGCGCGATGCTGGCGGCATGCGTGTGTGCGGCGAGCCTGTGGCTGACGCAACGCCAGGTGCCGCTCAACGCCATGCCACCCAAGGTCTGGTGGCTGGTGTTGCCGTCGTTGCTGGCGTTGTTCGGCTTCTTTGTGTTGCGGCATTTGCCGCAAGCTTTGTTGCGGTATGCATATTGAGGATTGAAAGATCGCACCTGTAGCGGCTGCGATCTTTCAGTGGACATCAGGCAAACAACTCACCTTGCAGTTCATCCAGCAACGCCTGAATCGCATCCAGCCGTTGCTGCGGATCATCGAGTTGCAGCAAGTCGATCTTGTCCACCTCGGAAAACGGCAACAGATACGCCAACTGATTGGCCAGCGACTGTTGCCCCGTCGCTTCGGTGCCCATGCTCAGTGCTTCGACCATCGGGTGTTCCGCCAAGGCCTTGAGCAGCGCGACCAGGTCGGCGTCTTCATCCTGTAGCGGTTGTTCAGGCTCATCTTTGAGCCACTCGACTTCGGCGACGATCAACTGGTCGCGCTGCACCTCGGTGCGCACCACGTGAAAACGCCGCCCGCCCTTTACCCGAATGCCCAGCAGGCCGTTGTCCTGCTGATGGAAATCGGTGATCAGCGCCTCGCACCCCACCCGCGCGTAGCCTTCAGGAGCGATGCCGACTTCTTCGCCCTCGAGAATGCACACCACGCCGAAGCCGCTGCCCTGTTTCATGCAACGGCCGATCATGTCCAGGTAGCGTGCTTCGAAAATCTGCAAGTCGAGGATGCAGTCCGGAAACAGCACCGTGTTCAGCGGAAAAAGCGGCAGACTCATAGACATTTCCTTACACCACCATCGACACCGCCAACGGCAGGAACACCGCCGTGGCCACGCCCATCAGACTCATCGCCAGCGCCGCGAAGGCGCCGCACTCCTCACTTTCCTGCATGGCCACCGCCGTGCCGACCGCATGGGCGGTCATGCCCAGAGCCATACCGCGGGCCTCCGGGCTGTGGACACCGAGACGAGTCAAAAGACTCGGCCCGAAGATCGCTCCGATCACCCCGGTAATCAACACGAACACCGCCGCCAGCGCCGCGACGCCACCAATCTGCTCCGCCACCAGCATGGCAATCGGCGAGGTAACCGACTTGGGGGCCATGGTCATCAGGATCATGTGTTCGGCGCCGAACCACCAACCCAGCAGCACCCCCATGCCCGTGGCGACCACGCCACCTATCACCAGCGTAGTAAATATCGGCCAGAACAACTGTCGAATCCGCCGCAGGTTGAGGTACAGGGGTACCGCCAGCGCAACGGTGGCCGGCCCGAGCAAGATACTGAGGATCTCGGTGCTCTTGCGGTACTCAACGTAACTCAGGCCGCAACTGACCAGCACGCCGATGACCAGCAGCATGGAGACCAGCACCGGTTGCAGAAAAATCCAGCGGGTTTTCTCGAACGCCGCCAGCACCAATTGATACGCGCCCAGCGTAATGCCGATGCCGAACAGCGGATGATGAATCACCGACGCCCAGGCGCCGTGCCAATCGAACATCATTGGCTGTCCTCGGAATGGGCGTGACGCTTGACCAGGCGCTGCATCAGCACCCCGGCGAAGGCCATCGACAGCACCAACGACAACACCAGCGCACCGGTGATCGCCCAGAAATCCGCGGCAATGTCAGTGGCGTAGACCATCACGCCCACGGCCGGCGGCACCAGCAGCAACGGCAAATAACGCAACAGGCTGCTGGCCGCAAGGTTCAGCGGTTCGCCGACTTGACCGCGGCTGATCAGATACCCCAGCAGCAACAGCAGGCCAATGATCGGCCCCGGCAGCACCGGCAAAAACAGATGATTGAGGGCTGTGCCGAGCAATTGAAACAGCACCAGCCAGGTCAGGCCACGTAACAACATCCATCCTCTCCCGCGCTCTCCCCCACCAAGAAGGGGCCCGACATTATAAGCACGCTATGAGTCGGCATTCGCCAAAAGCATGGTCAGTTGACCGGAGCAATTTGTCATGTTGATCTAAAGTGGTTCGCAGGGAGGTCAAGTCCCCCACTCGAAAAACTATAAATCCGATGAACCCAAGGAGAGTCTCAATGCCCTATGTTCCAGTTGCAGAGCTCAAAGATTATGTCGGCAAGGAACTCGGACGTTCCCAATGGCTCACCATCGACCAGGAACGCATCAACCTGTTCGCAGAAGCCACAGGCGATTATCAGTTCATCCATGTCGACCCGGTCAAAGCCGCGCAAACGCCTTTTGGCAGCACCATCGCCCATGGTTTCCTGTCGTTGTCGCTGATCCCCAAACTGATGGAAGACATCCTCATCCTGCCCGAAGGCGCGAAGATGGTGGTCAACTATGGCCTGGACAGCGTGCGTTTCATCCAGCCTGTGAAGGTTAATTCCAGGGTTCGACTCAAGGTCGACATGAACGACGTCACCGAGAAGAAACCCGGCCAATGGCTGCTCAAGGCCACCGCTACGCTTGAAATCGAAGGATCGGACAAACCGGCCTATATCGCCGAGCCATTGTCCCTCTGCTTCGTCTGACACATGCCTGATTGCGAAGCAGCTCATGCTGTTTCGCGCTGTGTCTGTGCCGTGTCTCTATAAATGCGACACATAGCTGCGGCATACTCCGTCGCCTAATTGCCCGGATCCCGCTATGCGCTCACTTGCACTCCTTGCCCTGACCCTGATGCTCACCGCTTGCGGCGATGGCGAATCGCTGTTGCCCCCCGACGCCCGCCTGCCGGATGGCGGACGCTATCGTGGTGATCTGGTCAACGGCCTGCTGCAAGGCGAGGGTCGCATCGATTACCCGAACGGCAGCTGGTATGCCGGTCACTTCGACAAAGGCCAATGGCATGGCCAGGGCGAATGGCACGGCAGCAACGGCGAGGTCTATCGCGGGCAGTTCCAGCAGGGGCTGTTCGACGGCCAGGGCACGCTGACCACCACCGGCAGCAGCTACACCGGCGGTTTCAAGGCCGGTCGACGGGACGGTGAAGGCACCCTCAAAGAAAACGCCATGACCTATCGCGGCGAATTCAAGGCCGACCAATATTCAGGGCTCGGTCGTCTGGAACTCGAAGACGGCAGCCAGTACCAGGGTCAGTTCGCCCACGGCAAACCCAACGGCGAAGGCCAGCGCAGCGATGCCAGCGGCAATCAGTTCACCGGGCACTTCGTCGATGGCCAACTGGAAGGCAACGGTACTTTCAACAGCGCCGATGGCGATATCTACGTCGGTGGGTTCAAGAACAATCAATTGCATGGCAAGGGCCGCTACGAAAACGCCGATGGCGATGTCTGGATCGGTCAGTTCAAGGAAGGCGTGCTGAACGGCAAGGGCGAGTTGATCGGCGCCGATGGCAGTCATTACATCGGTCAGTTCAGCGACTGGCGTTTTACCGGTCAGGGCCGCTTGAACCTGGCCGATGGCAGTTTCTATATCGGTCAGTTCGACGGCGACAACTATCAGGGCAAAGGCACGTTGGTGCTGACCGATGGCACAGTGCTGAGCGGCACCTGGATCAACAGCCAGCGCGTGCGCGACGCCGACGGCAAGCTGCTGCCCGACACCCTGGAACTCGGCTTGCTGGCCCAGGGCCGCTTGCTCGACGAAGCACTGGCCAACGTGCCGGCCTCGACTCCGGCGGTCGAACTGTACACCTTGACCCTGGGCGGTGACGGCAAGCAGAGCGTGTTCCTGCGCGAATCCGACTACGTCGCCAACATGCTCGCCAGCCGTTTCGGCGCTTTCGGCCAGATTCGCCTGGTCAACCATCGCGACCACCTCGGCGACCGGCCGATGGCCACCCGGGAAAACCTGCGCCGCGCCGCCCAGACCCTGGCCGAGCGCAGTGGTCCGGAGGACTTGCTGTTCATTTACCTGACCAGCCATGGCTCCAGTGAACACGAGCTGGTACTCGACCAGCCACGCATGGAGCTGGCCGACCTGCCGGCCGACGAACTCGCCGCCGTCCTCGCGCCCCTGAAGAAGCGCGACAAGATTATCGTGATTTCGTCCTGTTATTCCGGCGGCTTCATCCCTGCCCTCAAGGATGAACACACCCTGATCATGACCGCCTCGCGCGCCGACCGAGTGTCCTTCGGGTGTTCGGAAGAAGCCAACTTCACCTATTTCGGCGACGCACTGTTCGCCCAGGCGCTGAACCAGACCGACGATCTGGAGCAAGCCTTCAAACGGGCCAGCGCCACCGTGGCCGAGCGTGAGCTGGCCGACAGCTTCGAAGCCTCCGAACCACAGATCTGGGCACCGAAAGCCGTGCTCGCCCACTGGCAATTGTTACGCAAGCAGCAGGCACGAAAGGCATTGCAAAGTGTCTCTATCAGCAAGGATGAAAAGAGCAACTAAGCTGAACAGTATCAAGGGGGAATAACTATGTACTTGACGCCTCAGCATGTATTGCTTGCCGGAGCTACCGGGTTAACCGGTGAACATTTGCTTGACCGTCTGCTCAACGAGCCAACGATTGCACGCGTATTAGCCCCCTCACGCCGGCCACTGGCCGAACACCCTCACTTGGAAAACCCGGTCGGCGACCCGACGGAGTTTCTGCCGCAATTGAACGGTCGCGTCGACGTCGCCTACTGCTGCCTCGGCACCACGATCAAGCAAGCCGGCTCCGAGGAAGCGTTTCGCGCGGTGGACCTGGACATGGTCGTGGCCTTCGCCAAACGTGCCCGGGAAATGGGCGCACGGCACCTGATCGTGATCAGTGCCTTGGGGGCCGACCGCAGATCGCCGATTTTCTATAACCGGGTTAAAGGTGAGATGGAACACGCATTGCGCGCGCAGAATTGGCCGCAGCTGACCATCTGCCGGCCTTCGCTGTTGCTCGGCGATCGCGCCGAGCCGCGACTGGCCGAACGGGTTGCCGGTCCGTTGTCGAAATTGATTCCGGGCAAATACCACGGCATCGAAGCCTGCCAACTGGCCCGCGCCATGTGGCGCCTGGCGCTGGAAGAACAGGATGGCGTACGGATTGTCGAGTCGGATGAATTGCGCAAGTTAGGCAAGTAATCCAGCAGCGCCCGCGAATAGAGCGCGAAGCGCTCTTCTATAATCCGCCGGTCGCCTGAAACCCAACACCTAAAACCGTCAACAACGACAACGGCAACAGCAGTGTGTCGAGCAAAGCACTGGCCGGCAGATCAACACCGGGATAACTCGGCGCTTCTGCGCCAAATCTATCCATGGCGCAGCACCCGCCGTTCATTGCATACAAATCCAGACGCGTCCCCGAATACACCACCGGTGCCCCGGGTTTGGCGGCATCGAGGGTGCGCGCCGTGGCGCAGCCCGCCAGTTGCACCGCCAGCAGAATGATCAGCAGCCTATTCATCACTGCTCAAATGGTGCTCGCCCCAACGCGGTAGCATGTCTTGCGGAATGTTCAGCAGATTGAGAATTCGCGCCACGACGAAGTCGATCAAGTCATCAATGGTTTGCGGCTGATGATAGAAGCCTGGCGATGCCGGCAGAATCGTCACACCCATGTTCGACAGCTTGAGCATATTTTCCAGATGAATGCTCGAATACGGCGCCTCGCGCGGTACCAGAATCAGCTGGCGGCGCTCCTTCAACGTCACGTCGGCCGCCCGCTCGATCAAGTTGTTGCAGGCCCCGGTCGCGATCGCCGACAAGGTCCCGGTGGAACACGGCACTACCACCATCGCCGCTGGCGAGCCGGAGCCCGAAGCCACCGGCGACATCCAGTCTTCCTTGCCGTACACCCGAATCTGCCCGGCGGCGGCACCGGTGTATTCAGTGAGGAAGGCTTGCATCATCTGCGGCTTGGAGGGCAGCGAGACATCGGTCTCGGTGGCCATCACCAGTTGCGCGGCCTTGGAAATCAGGAAGTGCACCTCGCGGTCTTCACGCACCAGGCAATCAAGTAGGCGCAAGCCGTACTGGGCACCCGAAGCGCCGGTCATCGCCAGCGTGATGCGTTCCGGACCGTTGTTCATTGCAGCGCCTCGGCCAGTTTGCCGTGCAGGCCGCCGAAGCCGCCGTTGCTCATGATTACCACGTGAGTGCCGGGCTGGGCCTGGCTCTTCACGCGCTCGATGATGCCTTCCAGCGAATCGCTGACAATCGACGGCACGGTGCACAACGCCGCCGTGGCACCCAGATCCCAACCGAGGTTGGCCGGCGAATACCAGATCACCTGATCGGCATCGACTACGCTTTCCGGCAAACCATCACGGTGAGCACCGAGCTTCATGGAGTTGGAGCGCGGCTCGATGATCGCGATCAGCGGCGCATCGCCGATGCGCTTGCGCAAACCGTCGAGGGTGGTGGCGATGGCGGTCGGGTGGTGGGCGAAGTCGTCGTAAATGGTGATGCCACGGACTTCCGCGACTTTTTCCATCCGGCGCTTCACGCTTTTGAACGCGCTCAGTGCCGCGATGCCCATCGACGGCACGACGCCGACGTGACGCGCGGCGGCCAGGGTGGCCAAGGCGTTGGCGACGTTGTGCTGACCGGTCATGTCCCACTCGACCACGCCTTGAGCGACGCCTTCGAACATCACTTCGAACTTCGAGCCATCTTCACTGAGCAGTTTGACCTGCCATTGACCGCCGGCGCCGGTGGTTTGCACCGGAGTCCAGCAGCCCATCTCGATCACGCGCTGCAAGGCCGGCTCGGTGGTCGGATGGATCACCAGGCCTTCGCTCGGAATGGTCCGCACCAAATGGTGGAACTGTCGCTCGATGGCCGCCAGATCAGGGAAGATGTCCGCGTGATCGAACTCCAGATTGTTCAGGATCGCCGTGCGCGGGCGGTAGTGAACGAACTTGGAGCGCTTGTCGAAGAATGCGCTGTCGTATTCGTCGGCTTCAATCACGAAGAACGGCGTATCGCCCAGACGCGCCGACACCGAGAAATTCTGCGGCACTCCGCCGATCAGGAAACCCGGGCTCATGCCGGCGTGTTCCAGGACCCAGGCGAGCATGCTGCTGGTAGTGGTTTTGCCATGCGTGCCGGCAACCGCCAGCACCCAGCGGCCTTGCAGCACGTGATCGGCCAGCCATTGCGGGCCGGAGACGTACGGCAGGCCTTTGTTCAACACGTACTCGACCGCCGGGTTGCCGCGGGACATGGCATTGCCGATCACCACCAGGTCCGGGGCCGGATCGAGCTGCGCCGGGTCGTAACCTTGCGTCAACTCAATGCCCTGGGCTTGCAGCTGAGTGCTCATCGGCGGATAGACGTTGGCATCGGAGCCGGTCACATGATGGCCTAGCTCTTTGGCCAGAACCGCCATCGAACCCATGAAAGTGCCGCAAATACCAAGAATATGAATGTGCATAGTCGACCTCGTAAAACATGGCCGCAGGTTAGCGTAGGGAGGGGAAAATCGCACTCTTTAGCTGAACGTGACACAACCGCTTGGCTGATCGAGCGCATTTTTTTGTGGCGAGGGAGCAAGCCCCCTCGCCACAAAAACGGCTATCGTGCGATGCCGTGTTTGCGCAGCTTCCGGTAGAGGGTATTGCGGCTCACACCCAACTGTTCGGCGGTGTGGGTCATGTGCCAGCGCTGCTGTTCCAGTGCGTTGAGCAACGCCAACCGCTCGGCATCGTCCAACGGATACTCGGACGGCGCTTCAATCGTCGCCACCGTCACCGGCCGGACCTGACGAATCATCGCCGGCAAATCTTCCAGCCCGATCCGACCGCCGTCACACAACGCCGCCAGGGTCCGCAGCACATTGCGCAACTGCCGCACGTTCCCCGGCCAGGCAAAATCCAGCAAGGCCTGCCGCGCCGCTGCATCAATCAATACCGTCTCCCCGCCCGCCTCTTCGGCCAACAGAAAGTCGAGCAACTGTGATTTATCCGTGCGCTCGCGCAACGCTGGCAATGCGACTTCCAGCCCATTGAGCCGGTAATACAAATCCTCGCGGAAACTGCCGTCCTGCACCCTTTCGAGCAGGTTACGGTGAGTGGCGCTGATGATCCGCACATTGACCGATTCCGGCTCGCCGCCAATCGGCACCACCTGACGGTCTTCCAGCACCCTTAATAGCCGGGTCTGCATGCTCAGCGGCATGTCACCGATTTCATCCAGGAATAAAGTTCCGCCATCGGCCTGCTGCAACTTGCCACGCATGCCCTCCTTGCGGGCACCGGTGAAGCTGCCGCCGCGATAGCCGAACAACTCGCTTTCGATCAGGCTTTCGGGGATCGCCGCGCAATTGAGGGCGACGAACGATTTTTCCGCCCGTTGACTGGCCTGATGCACGGCCTTGGCGAAAGCCTCCTTGCCTGAGCCGGTTTCGCCGTTGATCAGCAACGGCACGTCCCGTTCGAACACCCGCAAGGCCTTGCGGAAGTCTTCCTGCAACGCGGCATCGCCCAGGCAAATACCCGACAGCCGTGGACGCTCGGCCACTGCCGGGCTTTGCACCACCGGTGCAGGAATGCTGCGCGGCTGCCCACGCAATACAGCAAACAGCCGCCGCCCGTCGCGGGTGCGCAACGGCCAACTGGCGCTGGCATTGGCGCTCGCGCGGCCGAGCAACTCATTCAGCGAGCAGTCGAAAAACGCCTCCACCGGCTGGCCCAACAGGCCGCCACGAATATGCCCCAGCAAATTCAGCGCGCTCTGGTTGACCGCACAGATCCGCCCTTCCCCGTCGAACGCCAGCAGCCCTTCGCTGAACAGTCCGACGGATTCGGCCTGCAAGTGAAAACGCAGCAGCCATTGATTGTCGAAGTAACGCAGGAAATAACAGCTCTCGATCATCTTCGCCGACAGATTGACCAGGGCCATGGTGTGAAACTGGCTCTGCCGCGAAACCTCATGACGCGCCGAAGACACGTCAAGCACCGCCAACAGTTCACCATGAGGGTCGAACACCGGGCTTGCCGAGCAGGTCAGGCCGGTGTGGCGGCCACGAAAGTGTTCGTCCTGGTGAATGGTCAGGGACTGGCGCTCCACCAGGCAGGTGCCGATGCCGTTGGTACCTTCGCAGGCTTCGCTCCAGTCGGCGCCAAGCCAAAGGCCTGCGCGTTCGAAAATCTTCCGTTCGGCGGGCGCGGTGACGCAGTTGAGGATCACCCCGCGAGCGTCGGTCAGCAACACTGCGTGGCCGGCGCCGGAGAGTTGCTGGTGGAGGCTGGTCATTTCGTTGCCGGCGATCTGCAGCACTTGCTGCAAACGTTCGCGGCTTTCCAGGAGACGGCCATGCTCCAGCACCGTCGGCGCCATGGTCAGGGCCGGGTCGAGGTGATAGTCCTCAAGGCAACGCAGCCAGGAGCGGGCAATAGACGGATCGCTGCCGGGACCGTGCAGGTGGGACTTACCCTGGGTCACGGTCAACACTTGCTGGGCATGGCGACTCAAATGGTTGTCGTGCATTTCTTATTATTCTCCCAGAGGGCTGTGCTGAACCCTCTTTAAGGGGCTGGCACATACCTTGTGGCGAGGGAGCTTGCTCCCGCTCGAGTGCGAAGCGCTCGCCAAAAATCATGACCGGCAGACATTTCTTGACTGCTTCGCAGCCAAGCGGGAGCAAGCTCCCTCGCCACAGAGGATTACCTGTGGGCCATTTGAGGCCCAGCATCCTCCAGCCATCGACGCATTGCAATGCTGACAAGACCCATCGGTCACAGGCTGTGCCACAAGCGGTACAAAGTGTCACACGGGTTGTACCGCAAGCGTCACAAGCACCGCCCAGCCGTCCGACAAAAAATACACAAGCCCTTGATTTAACTGACTTGCGAGGCGGTGGCCCAACCTTTGCTCTACGCTTGTTACCGCGCTCTGGCGCGTCCTCCCTTATAAGCACAAAAGCCAAGGAGAAACCCATCATGCGTTACGCTCACCCCGGTACTGAAGGCGCTATCGTTTCGTTCAAGAGCAAATACGGTAACTACATCGGCGGCGAGTTCGTCGCGCCTGTCAAAGGTCAGTACTTCACCAATACTTCGCCGGTCAACGGCCAACCGATTGCCGAATTCCCGCGCTCCACTGCCGAAGACATCGAAAAAGCCCTGGACGCCGCCCATGCCGCCGCCGATGCCTGGGGCGCCACGTCCGCCCAGGCACGCTCGCTGGTGCTGCTGAAAATCGCCGATCGCATCGAACAGAACCTGGAACTGCTGGCGATCACCGAATCCTGGGACAACGGCAAGGCCGTGCGTGAAACCCTCAACGCCGACATCCCGCTGGCCGCCGACCATTTCCGCTATTTCGCCGGTTGCATCCGCGCCCAGGAAGGCAGCGCCGCCGAGATCGACGGCAATACCGTGGCCTATCACATCCATGAACCGCTGGGCGTGGTCGGGCAGATCATCCCGTGGAACTTCCCGATTCTGATGGCCGCCTGGAAACTCGCTCCGGCCCTGGCCGCCGGTAACTGCATTGTCCTCAAACCTGCCGAGCAAACCCCGCTGGGCATTACTGTGCTGATGGAGCTGATCGGCGACCTGCTGCCACCTGGCGTGCTCAACGTGGTGCAAGGCTTCGGCAAAGAAGCCGGTGAAGCCCTGGCCACCAGCAAACGCATCGCCAAAATCGCCTTCACCGGTTCGACTCCAGTCGGCTCGCACATCATGAAATGCGCCGCCGAAAACATCATTCCGTCCACCGTGGAGTTGGGAGGCAAGTCGCCGAATATCTTCTTCGAAGACGTCATGCAGGCCGAACCGTCCTTCATCGAGAAAGCCGCTGAAGGTCTGGTGCTGGCATTCTTCAACCAGGGCGAAGTTTGCACCTGCCCGTCCCGCGCCCTGGTACAGGAGTCGATCTACGACGAGTTCATGGAAGTTGTCATGAAAAAAGTCCTGCAGATCAAGCGTGGCGACCCGCTGGACACCGACACCATGGTCGGCGCCCAGGCGTCCGAGCAGCAATTCGACAAAATCCTTTCGTACCTGGACATCGCCAAGGGCGAAGGCGCCGAGCTGCTGACCGGTGGCAAGGTGGAAAAACTCGAGGGCAGCCTGGCGACCGGGTATTACATCCAGCCGACCCTGCTCAAGGGCACCAACAAAATGCGCGTGTTCCAGGAAGAAATCTTCGGCCCGGTGGTGAGCATCACCACCTTCAAGGACGAAGCCGAGGCCCTGGCCATCGCCAACGACACCGAGTTCGGCCTGGGTGCCGGCCTCTGGACCCGCGACATCAACCGCGCCTACCGCGTGGGCCGCGCCATCAAGGCCGGTCGCGTGTGGACCAACTGCTACCACCTGTACCCGGCACACGCCGCGTTCGGTGGTTACAAGAAGTCCGGCGTCGGCCGTGAAACCCACAAAATGATGCTCGATCACTATCAGCAGACCAAAAACCTGCTGGTGAGCTACGACATCAACCCGTTGGGCTTCTTCTAAAAACCGGGGGGCGATACAGGTATTTCTGTATCGCCCTTCAGAAGGCCATCGCGGGCAAGCCCGCGATGGTGCCCTTAAACGCCTCTTTCATCGCTCTGCCGGTCTGGCATTGGCTTTGCATGCCCGCTCTACACACTGAATGCCATACCCGAAAGTCCAACAAATCAAACAATAAAAAAGACAGAGAGGACTTATGACTTCTACTACGCAGAGAGGACCTATGACTTCTACTACACAGCTCAAACCCACACTCGGCACCCTGCATCTATGGGGCATTGCCGTCGGCCTGGTGATTTCCGGCGAGTATTTCGGCTGGAGTTATGGCTGGGGCACCGCAGGTACCCTGGGTTTTCTCGTCACCGCATTGATGGTGGCGACGATGTACACCTGCTTCATTTTCAGTTTCACCGAATTGACCACCGCCATTCCCCACGCTGGCGGGCCGTTTGCCTACAGCCGCCGAGCCTTCGGCGAGCGAGGCGGACTGATCGCCGGCATCGCCACCCTGATCGAATTCGTCTTTGCGCCACCGGCAATTGCCATGGCCATCGGCGCCTACCTCAATGTGCAATACCCGGAACTGGACCCGAAGATCGCCGCTGTTGGCGCCTATTTCGTGTTCATGACCCTGAATATCCTCGGCGTGAGCATCGCGGCCACCTTCGAACTGGTGGTCACTGTGCTTGCCGTCGCCGAATTGCTGGTGTTCATGGGTGTGGTCGCACCGGGCTTCAGCTTCAGTAACTTCGTGCTCAACGGCTGGTCGGGCGCCAACGAATTCAGCATGGCCTCGATTCCCGGCATCTTTGCGGCCATCCCGTTCGCGATCTGGTTTTTCCTCGCCATTGAAGGCGCAGCCATGGCCGCCGAAGAGGCCAAGGACCCGAAACGCACGATTCCCAAGGCTTACGTCAGCGGCATTCTGACCCTGGTGTTCCTCGCCATCGGCGTGATGGTCATGGCCGGCGGTGTCGGCGACTGGCGCCAACTGTCGAACATCAACGACCCACTGCCTCAGGCGATGAAAGCCGTGGTCGGCAACAACTCGAGCTGGATGCACATGTTGGTGTGGATCGGTCTGTTTGGCCTGGTGGCGAGCTTCCACGGGATCATTCTGGGTTATTCGCGGCAGTTCTTCGCCCTGGCTCGCGCCGGTTACCTGCCGGCCTCCCTGGCCAAACTGTCGCGCTTCCAGACCCCGCACCGGGCGATCCTGGCGGGCGGCGTGATCGGTATCGCGGCGATCTACAGCGATGGCCTGGTCAACCTGCAAGGCATGACGCTGACGGCTGCAATGATCACCATGTCGGTATTCGGCGCCATCGTGATGTACATCATCAGTATGCTGAGCCTGTTCAAACTGCGTAAAACCGAACCCAACCTGGAGCGCACCTTCCGCGCGCCGGGCTACCCGATCGTACCGGGGATCGCGCTGTTTCTGGCGGTGGTGTGCCTGGTGGCGATGGCCTGGTTCAACGCGCTGATCGGCTGTGTGTTCCTCGGTTTCATGGTGGCCGGTTACCTGTATTTCCAACTGACCGCCAAGCAACGCGCCGATGCGCCGGCAGATGCGATGCTCGAAGGCGTCTGAAATGCACCGGCGCCGGGCTGATTCCCGGCGCCAGCCCTATTGAAGTGCACCAGAACCCGCTCCCACAGGGGTTTAGTGGTGCATTTGAGATATTTATTGAATCAGGAGGACACCGTCCCATGGCCGTATTTGCCCATACCGTCGGCGCCCAAACCTACCGCTTCGACAGCCTCAAGGAGGTCATGGCCAAAGCCAGCCCGGCGCGCTCCGGGGACTTTCTGGCCGGCGTTGCCGCCCTCAACGATGGCGAGCGGGTGGCCGCGCAGATGGCCCTGGCCGACACCCCGCTGGCCCACTTCCTGGAGGAAGTGCTGATTCCTTACGAGGCCGATGAGGTCACCCGACTGATCATCGACACTCACGACAAACAGGCTTTTAAAGCGGTCAGCCACCTCACCGTCGGCGGTTTCCGCGACTGGCTGCTCAGCGAAGCCGCCGATGAACAAAGCCTGCGCGCCCTCGCCCCCGGCCTGACCCCGGAAATGGTCGCCGCCGTGTCGAAGATCATGCGCGTGCAGGATCTGGTGCTGGTGGCGCAGAAAATCCGCGTGGTCACCAAGTTCCGCGGCACCCTGGGCCTGCGCGGCCGGCTCTCGACGCGCCTGCAACCCAATCACCCCACCGACGAACCGGCCGGCATCGCCGCCAGCATTCTCGACGGCCTGCTGTACGGCAACGGCGACGCGATGATCGGCATCAACCCGGCCACCGACAGCATCGCTTCGATCTGCGCCATTCTGGAAATGCTCGACGCGATCATCCAGCGCTACGACATTCCGACACAGGCCTGCGTGCTGACCCACGTCACCACCTCCATCGAGGCGGTCAATCGCGGGGTTCCGCTGGACCTGGTGTTCCAGTCGATTGCCGGCACCGAAGCGGCCAACGCCAGTTTCGGCATCAACCTCAACGTTTTACAGGAAGGCTACGACGCGGGCTTGAGCCTGAATCGCGGCACATTGGGCCAAAACCTGATGTATTTCGAGACCGGCCAAGGCAGTGCCTTGTCGGCCAACGCCCACCACGGCATCGATCAACAGACCTGTGAAACCCGCGCGTACGCCGTGGCACGGCATTTCAAACCGTTTCTGGTGAACACCGTCGTAGGCTTCATCGGCCCGGAATACCTCTATAACGGTAAACAGATCATCCGCGCCGGCCTCGAAGACCACTTCTGCGGCAAGCTGCTGGGCGTCCCCATGGGCTGCGATATCTGTTACACCAACCATGCCGAAGCCGACCAGGACGACATGGACACTCTGCTGACCTTACTGGGCGTAGCCGGGATTAACTTCATCATGGGCATCCCCGGCTCCGACGACATCATGCTCAATTACCAGACCACCTCGTTCCACGACGCCCTCTACGCCCGGCAAACCCTGGGCCTGAAACCGGCGCCGGAGTTTGAACAGTGGCTGGCGAACATGGGCATCTTCACCCAGGCGGACGGCAAAATTCACTTCGGCAACAGCCTGCCACCGGCGTTCCGCCAGGCATTGGCGCAACTGGGATGAGTGTTTATATGTATGAACCACCTGTCGATCCGCAGAACCCACTGCTGGAACTGCGCCGCCTGACCCCGGCACGCATTGCCCTCGGCCGTACCGGCACCAGCATGCCGACCCGCGCGCAGCTGGATTTCCAGTACGCCCATGCCCAAGCCCGGGATGCGGTGCACCTGCCATTCGATCACTCGGCGCTCAGTTCGCAACTGACCGAGCGTGGGCGTGAGAGTTTGCTGCTGCACAGTGCCGCCACGGATCGGAACAGCTATTTGCAGCGCCCCGATTTGGGGCGCAAGTTGAGTGATGAGTCAGCGCAGACTCTGCGTGATTACTCGCGAGCCCATCCAGGCGGGGTGGATCTGGCTGTTGTGGTGGCCGATGGTCTCTCGGCACTGGCCGTTCATCGCCACACCTTGCCGTTTCTGGCACGCATGGAAGAACAGACAGCTATCGAAGGCTGGTCCCTGTCGCCGGTGATTCTGGTGGAACAAGGCCGGGTTGCGGTGGCTGACGAGATTGGCGAGCTGCTGGGTGCAAAAATGGTGGTCATTCTGATCGGCGAACGCCCTGGATTAAGCTCTCCAGACAGCCTGGGGCTGTATTTCACCTATAATCCCAAGGTCGGACTGACGGATGCCTACCGCAACTGCATCTCGAATGTCCGGCTCGAAGGCTTGAGTTACGGCATGGCGGCACACCGTTTGCTGTATTTGATGCGCGAAGCCTGTCGGCGGCAGTTATCGGGGGTCAATCTGAAGGACGAAGCCCAGATTCAGACGCTGGAGTCGGACACAGGAGCAGGTTTGAAAGGTAATTTCCTACTCAGTCCGTCGGATGCCTGAACCGTTTCCGCATTGCGTTTCTATTCTGGTTTAAGGCAGGATCGATGCACGGCCGCCAAGGGTTTCCTGTCGCCGTCACCACGTAAGACAGCCACTTGAAGACGAGACCTACCATGCGGATTATTCAAGCGACCCTCGAACACCTGGACCTGCTGACCCCGTTGTTCGTCAAATATCGCGAGTTTTACGGTTCCCTGCCGTATCCGGACTCGTCCCGAGCGTTCCTCGAAAAGCGCCTGCGGCGCAAAGAGTCGGTGATCTACCTGGCCCTGGCCGATGACGACAACAACAAACTGCTGGGTTTCTGTCAGTTGTACCCGAGCTTCTCGTCTCTTTCGCTCAAACGCGTGTGGATCCTCAACGACATCTACGTCGCCGAAGACGCCCGCCGCCAGTTAGTGGCAGACAACCTGATCCGCACCGCGAAGAAAATGGCCAAGGAAACCAATGCCGTGCGCATGCGCGTTTCCACCAGCAGCAACAACGAAGTCGCGCAGAAAACCTACGAATCCATCGGGTTCAGGGAAGACACCGAGTTCAAGAATTACGTATTGCCGATCAGTGACGAACTTTAAGCTCACCAAGAAGATCGCAGCCTTCGGCAGCGCCTGCATCGACCGAGGCAACCTCGAAGCTGTAGGTGCTACCGAAGGCTGCGACCTTTTCCGACAAACCCTGAAACACATCGACATTCCTCGCTACAAACTCGACGCGTTTTTCACTTTTCACCCCGTATAATGCCCACACCTCACGGCTCGTAAGAAAAATCACACCCCGCTGTAGTCTTACGCGAAGCTATCCGCACAGGCCTGCTGAGTCGGGCCATCACCACAGGTGCTTTCCATGGATTTCAACCCGATCGACGTTATTCTGCATCTCGATGTTTACCTCGAGATGCTGGTGAACAACTACGGAGCATGGATCTACGCCATCCTGTTCATGGTGATCTTCTGCGAAACCGGACTGGTGGTGATGCCGTTCCTGCCGGGCGATTCCCTGTTGTTCATCGCAGGCGCCGTGGCGGCCGGTGGCGGCATGGATCCGGTACTGCTGGGCGGCCTGCTGATGCTGGCGGCGATCCTCGGCGACAGCACCAACTACGTAATCGGCCGCACCGTCGGCGAACGGCTGTTCAGTAACCCGAACTCGAAAATCTTCCGCCGCGATTACCTGCAACAAACCCACGATTTCTACGACAAACATGGCGGCAAAACCGTGACCCTGGCGCGCTTCATGCCAATCATCCGTACCTTTGCTCCGTTCGTCGCCGGCGTTGGCAAAATGCCTTACCCGCGTTTCTTTGCCTTCAGCATTTTAGGCACCATCCTCTGGGTGGGTGGCCTGGTAACCCTCGGTTACTTCTTCGGCAACGTACCGTTCATCAAGAAAAACCTGTCGCTGCTGGTGGTGGGTATCATCCTGGTGTCGCTGCTACCGATGATCATTGGCGTGATCCGCAGCCGTCTCGCTAATGCTGCATCCAAAGCCGAACCCCGCTGACTGACGATGTGGTCCCTTAGCGCCTGGCGACGCCGGCGCACCCTGGCCAGGCATCCGATTGCCGACGACATGTGGCAACGGGTGCGCCATCACCTGAGCTTCCTCGATGGCATCAGCGCGGCCGAAGACCAGTGGCTGCGCGAAGCCAGCGTGCTGTTCCTGCAAGACAAACACCTGACCGCCCTGCCCGGCGTCGAACTCCACCAGGAGCAGCGCCTGCTGCTCGCCGCCCAGGCCCAATTACCGCTCATGCATTTGGGTGATCTGAACTGGTATCAGGGCTTTCACGAAGTCATCCTCTACCCCGACGATTTCCTCAGCCCCCAGCGCCATCGCGATGCCAGCGGCGTCGAACACGAATGGGATGGTGAACACAGCGGCGAAGCCTGGCAGCAAGGCCCGATCATCCTCGCCTGGCCCGGCGTGATGGCCAGCGGTGGCTGGGAAGGCTACAACCTGGTGATCCACGAACTCGCACACAAGCTCGACATGCTCAACGGCAACGCCAATGGCCTGCCACCGCTGCACGCCGACATGCGCGTCAGCGACTGGGCCAAGGTCATGCAGGAAGCCTATGACGACCTCGACCGGCAACTGGAGCGCAACCCGGACGCTGAAACCGCCATCGACCCGTACGCCGCGGAAAACCCCGCCGAGTTCTTCGCGGTCACCAGCGAATACTTCTTCAGCGCCCCGGATCTGCTTTACGAGGCTTATCCACAGGTCTACGAACAGTTGAAGTTGTTTTACCGTCAGGATCCGCTGGCCCGTCTACGGCAACTTCTGGCCGAAGACCCGGTCTATCAGGCACGCGACTAAGGTCTCTACGACCCTTAGGTGCATGGCATCAACGGCGGAATATGCCTATAATCGCCGCCACTTTTTGGTCAATCCGGCCAAGTGTTTTTGGTCAACTAACGGGGGCACCGCCCAATGAGCTACAGCAAGATTCCGGCTGGCAAAGACCTGCCGAACGACATCTACGTCGCGATCGAGATCCCGGCCAACCACGCGCCGATCAAATACGAAATCGACAAAGACAGCGATTGCCTGTTCGTTGACCGTTTCATGGCCACCCCAATGTTCTACCCGGCCAACTACGGTTACATCCCGAACACCCTGGCTGACGACGGTGATCCCCTCGACGTGCTCGTCGTGACTCCTTACCCGGTTGCTCCAGGTTCGGTGATCCGCGCGCGTCCAGTCGGCATCCTGAACATGACCGACGACGGCGGCGGCGATGCCAAAGTCATCGCAGTCCCACACGACAAGCTGTCCCAGTTGTACGTGGACGTGAAGGAATACACCGACCTGCCAGCCCTGCTGATCCAGCAGATCGAGCACTTCTTCGCGAACTACAAAGACCTCGAAAAAGGCAAATGGGTGAAAATCGAAGGCTGGGACGGCGCAGACGCCGCCCGCGCCGCGATCACCAAGTCGGTCGCTGCCTACAAAGGCTGAGAAGCAACGGTTAGTTTCTAGCCTCACGCTTCAAGAAAAACCCCGGTTGATCCGGGGTTTTTTGTGCCTGCCTGGAACGCTTTTAACAATGAGTTTTGAGCATTTCGGCCTGGGTGTTTGCCTGTTTATTTTTTACGAAAAGCGTCTTACATCCGGTCTTAAATTTCCCTCGAAATTTGAACGGGTCGTTTATTCAAACCCCCAGCCTGCGCCCGTAGACTCGTGTTTATGAAAAAGAACACTAGCGGCCCACGGTTCAGAGCGCTCCTCGAAGCAGCCAACATCACAACGACAGGATTTGCCGCTTTCTTCGACACGGAAGCGCAAAACATCCATAACTGGTACACCCGTGGTGTGCCCGCTTATCGCATGGAAGAAGTCTCCCGACTTCTGTCTGTCAACAGTGACTGGCTGAAAACCGGCGAAGGCCCTAAAGAGTCCTCACGCCTGCGTGTGCTCGACGAGTCCGGCAACACCTTCGACGCCCAAGCCATCCGGGGCATCTACACGGTGATCGAACCCATCGACGTCGAACTGCCCTTCTTCAAAGAGACCGCCACCGCCCCAGGCTCCAACAAAACCCACGTCGTCGAGGACCCCGGCCAATCCATCCGCCTGCCCCACAGCCACCTCGACTCCCTGGAAATCAAACATGCCAATGCCATCTGCACCCACATGATCGGCAACAGCATGGCCGAAAAGATTGAAGACGGTTCTACCCTCGCCATTGATCGCGGGCTTACGCAGATTATCGATGGCGAGATCTATGCGATCGAGCATGACGGGATGTTGCGAATCAAATACCTGCACCGGATGCCGGGAAATGCGCTGCGGTTGCGCAGCCACAACAGGGCTGAGTATCCGGATGAGATCTTCAATGCCGAGCAGATCGACAAGCAGAACATCAGGGTATTGGGATGGGTGTTCTGGTGGTCGACGCTCAACAAACGCAGACCGTCCGTACCGTTCCTGTAAATACGAAGCCCTGTAGCAGCCTTCGGCAGCTGCTACGCCTCAGCGCAATCGCTCTATCCCGCACACCAAGCTGGGAATTCCTCAAAAAAATCAGTATGCTGCGCCCCACATTTGCGCATCGACCCTTTCCAAGGCTCAGATCGCACCGACAAGGCAGATCACTTTCTCGCCAAGTCCCACAGCCGGACGCAAGATCCGGGTGTACGTTTTGAAGGCTGGCGCGGTTTACCAAAAATAAACCAAGCCAGTCCCCGAGAAGCCGGCCACAAGCCGGCTTTTTAATGCCCGGAATAATCCTGCGCCCTCCCCCAAACCAACCTCAGCCCCCTCATCAAGCACCGCACTCCTTGTAGCAGCCGGCGAAGCCTGCGTCCGGCCACGAAGCAGTCGTAAAATCAGGCAACCGGTTCTTTCAGGAAGACCGTGTACAGCGGATATGCGAGGACTTCGGTCGAGCGCGACCCCGGCTCGAACGCAGCCTCGCAGGCTCGGCAGCTGATACGGATGGGATAAAGGTCTCAGCAGTGCCGAGACGATCCCCCCTCACGGATAACTAAACCCCTTAACCAACGTCAACTCCCCCACCGCCCGCATCGGAACCAGGAACGTTTCCATTTTTTCATCTGGCGTCCCCTCCTCCGTAATCACCGTCACTTGCGCGGTGGTCAGCGGCTGGACCGCATCCTCCTGCCCTTCGTCATCACTGCGATACCCGCCGCCGTAGTAGTTCACGTACACCAGGTATTGCCCCTTGATCGGCGCGGGCATGGCGAAGATTTCCGGGCCGTAGCCGGTGGTCACGTCCACATCCAGCGCCGCACCATTGGGCGCGACACGGTCGCCGTACCAGATGTGTGCGCCATCGGGGGTGATGAGGTGCAAGTCCAGGTCCGTGCCGTCGCTGTCCCAGGCCAGCAGCACCCGCAACTTGGCCGGGGTAGCGCCGCCGTTGGCGTTGAGGAACTGCGTGCGGTGGCGTTGTTGGCCATCGGGGCTGCGGACTTCAACGCTGTTGCTGCCTTTGGGGAATGAGAACGGGCGGTCGAAGTGACCGGCGGGGTCGATCTTCAGTGGCATGCTGACGCCGTTGACGATCAGCTTGCCGGGTTCATTGCTCTTGGGGGTGGATTGGATCTGGCCGGTAATGCGCGCGGTGTTGGCCTGGCCCACCGGGGTGTTGACCGACGACGCCGGGTAATTGACCGTCTGACGAAAGCTTTCACCTTCGCCTTCAGGGGCGCCGGTACGCCAGCCGCCAATGGGCGTATCAAGTTTGACGGCGGCAAATGTCGCTGGCAGTACGCAAAAAGCGCAAAACAACAGCAAGACCTGTGGATAACGGAGTTTCATGGCCTATTCCAGCAAGAGGTGACGGGCGAGCCCTTCGATGTAGGTTTCATCCTGGCCGTTAGGGTGTGCTTCGAAGGCCAGGTGCAGGTATTCGTGGGTCAGGTCGAGGCGGTCTTGCAACGACAGCACGCCGCGTACGTAGATGCGCTGGCGTTCGCGGTCGACAAACGGACGACCAAAGGCCAGGCGGCAGACCGCAAAGGTGCTGACTTCGTTGTAGCCGACTTCGCTTTCGAGTCGTTGGCGCCAGCCGCGGCGCTGGTTTTGCAGCCAGTCTTGCGCGGCGGGCAGCGCTTCGCAGGAGGCGACCGGGTTGTCCCAACGACTGAGACTGGCGCGCGGGTAGGCATGCAGCAGGATGGCGTCGTAGCGTTGGCCGGCATTGGCTTGTTCGACGGCTTGCTGCCAGGAGAGTTTGTCCGGCCCCGGTTGGTCGGAGTGATAGGTGACGTTGCTGCCTGCGAGAACCAGATCGCTGGTCCACGAGGCGATATTGCGCGACTCAGTGGCGGCCGGACGTGGCGCGACGCGCTGTCGACTGCTGCTGTCATCGATGCTCAGGCAGTCGCCGTTGCGAGTGGCGTTTTGCAGCAGGTAGGTGCGGATTGCGACGGCCAGGGCTTTGGCCGCTTCGACGGGTTCAGGCCTGGCTTCACGCTGCAGGACCCGGGCGACGTATTCTTCACGATCGAGGCGGGCGATGAGTTTGTCTTTGAGCAAGAACAACTCGCCGTCGCTGTGGATATCGAGTTGATTGCCGTTGGCGAACTCGACGCGGTAGTCGCCTTGCAAAGGGCCGGGCGCTACAACGCGATCCCCCGACAGCACGCGTTTCAGTGGATAACGCGCGAACAGACCGACCTCAACGCACTTCCCTGCCTCGGCTGGCCACGACGAGGGCAGCACCGTCGCCAGCGACTGACCATAATGGCGCAACACCATTTGGCTGGTGCCACGCCCACCGGCCCAGATCGGCGTGCCGTCTACCGTCCAGCCTGCGAATCCGCCCTGGCGTGACGAAGGATCCTGATCCCCCAGCCAACTCCAGGTTTTCACCCGCAACCGACCACCGAGCTCACCCACGACATTGCCGTCCGCGGCATTAAGCACCACATCGAGCAATACCCTTCGGGCCTGATTCTGCGCGGGCATTACGGCCAGCACCTTCAGCAGCTCAGCCACCGAAACCCGGGTCTGCGGTTGCAACGACGGCAAATCCAGCAACCATTTCGGCGCTTGTCTGGCCTGCCAATACTCGCGCCACTGTGCGCCGGCAATGCCCAGGCGCGCAGGCTCAAAGTACAAGCCGCAAGACTTCACCAACGCCTGATCACGCCCGATCGTGCCGCCCGCCGTGCAGCAATAAACTTCTTCCTTCGATTGCCCGCGACATTCATAAGCGGGTTCGCGCGCGCCGGTGTCCACCAGCCAACCGTAGACAAACAGCTTCCACAAGCTGCCCAACGGCGTCTGCAAATCATCAGGCAATGGCTCACGCGAGATCACCTGAGTCTGGCTCAACGCAAGCAATTCACCCTTGAAGCCCAGGCGCAGCGGCTCGTCCTGCGCTGTCGCCAGCGCAGAGATCAAACACAGCAACCACCAGACCAGACACCGGGTCATGTCAGTTGACCGTGACCTGACCGAGTGCCGGTTTCTGTTCCTGAGCCTGATGCTGTGGCGCGTAGACCTGCGTGAAACGCACCGGCGGCAGGTTGAACTGGCCTTTTTGCGAGAAGCGCACCAGATGACGCAGGCGCAACTCGCCGCTCAGCGCATCCACTGGCACCGCATACGCCATTTGCCCCGGCTCGAAACGGGCTTTCTCCAGCGCGGTCGGCTCGGTGCCGGCCTTGCCCATCAGCTTGATGCCCCACGTGGTGCGCTCGACGTCCGCACCCGGTGGCAGCGGCACTTCGAGCATGCCGTAGCGCAGCGGTTTCGCCGCTTTGCTGGTGATGATTACTTCGTCCAGGTACAGGCTGTCGCTGGATAACGGCTTGGTGCCGACCGCTTCGAGTTTGAATTCGAACGCTTCATCACCCGGCACCAGACGCGACAGGCGACGGGTGATGGTCACCGCCATCGGATCGATTGCCGGTTGTTTGGTCTGAAAGCTCAACATGGCCCGTAGCGGGCGCTCTTGCGTTCCGCTCAGCGACAATGCCGCCGGCACTGGCGAAGAGCCCTGCCACGTCCAATACATCTCACCGGTATCACTGTAACGTTTCTTCCAGCCCTCACCCGGTGCCAATGCGATGGTCGGAGAGGCCTGCTCGATGCTGCGTTGCAACCAGGTCAGCGCCAACGCGCGTTCCAGGGTCGATTGCTGTGGCAACAGGCGTTGCAACAACGCTTGCGCATGAGCCTGATCGAAAGCTTGCAGTGACAGGTTCAGGGCTTCGACAAACGGTTGAGCGCTGGCGGCCACTTGCTGTTGCGCAGCATCCACTTGACGACTGAACGCCGGCGGCAGATTGACCTTGGCCTGACGCGCCAAAGACGCGGTCAACACCCGAGCACTGGCCAGCCCCAAGGCCGAATCCGGATCGTTCATGACCAGGCTCTCTGCGCCATCGTCCATCACGCTCGCGGCATTGCCTTCGCCGGCTTTCACCAGGTCGTCGATCAAACCGCTGAGCAGCGTGTTCACCGGCAATTGCATCTGTTTGGCAAACGACAGAATCAACGCCCGCTGCAACAGTGGTGTGTTCTGCGCCTGTTTCGCGTACACCTCCAACACCCGCTGCCAGTGCTCCGGCGGCAGGCTCAGTTCCAGCACTTTGCTGGCGTGCCAGTCGGCGTAATAGGCGTAAGCGGTGAGGAATGCATCCGGCTCGCCGTCAAAGCCCCACCAAGTGAAGCACGCCGACGGCCCGGCCATTTGCACCAGACGCAGGCGGCTGTTCTGCATGATCAAACGCAAGCGATCACGGATCTGCGGGTTCGACGACAGCGTTGGATAGGCGATGCTCAGCGGCAGCAGACGGCTGGCGGTTTGTTCGACACCGCCATACGGATAGCTCAGCAGATCGTCGAGGGCCGAACGGAACACCGCTTGCGGGCTGTCATCCAGACGCAGGCGAATATCCGTGGCGTCCGTCGGCAAGGTCAACGGCGTGTCGCCGCTGACCGCGTCCAGGCTTTGGCTCTGGGTCACCTGCCAGCCTTCGCCAGTCGCGGTCAGGCGTACGGCCAAGGCGTCAGCGGTTTTGCCATCCTGCACCAGCTCGGCGGTCCAATCGCCATTGGCCAATGTGAATGCCGGCAATGGGACGTAGTTGACGCCGTTGTTCAGTGTGACCGGCACACGTTGCTCGGCACCGGCGTAATGAATCACCAGCTCAGCCTTGACCGGTTTCTCGGCCTGACTGAAAGCGAATACGCCAAGATCCGGTTTGTCGCCGTTACGGAATTTGGTCGGGCCGCTCCACTTCAGGTACAGCGGTTTTTCCGAGCGCACGAATTGCTTCTTCTGCCCGACCTGACCGTCATCGGCGATGGCGCGGGCGGTGATGCGCCAGCGGGTCAAGGAGTCCGGCATCTTGAAGGTGAAGCGGGTCTTGCCGTTGGCGTCGGTGATCAATTCCGGCTGCCACGCGGCGGTGTCGACGTCTTCACGACGCGGCCGCTCCAGCACTTTCACCCCACGCTCGCTGCGGTTGGCTTTGCCCGGCGCGCCCGGGCTGCCCGGCAGTGCCACGTCGTAGCTGATGAACGACAAACTGGCGCTGGTGCGCACGTTGTTGCGGCGCGGGTGGTAGAAGAACTGGTCGATGGTCGGCGCCACTTCCGGTTGCAGCGCGTAGATCATTTCGTCGACCACGCTGACCGTCAGGTGCGCCGGAATCGGCTTGCCGGCGAACTGGGTGGAGAGGTCCACGGACACGGTATCGCCGGGTTGATACGCCTCTTTGTCGGTAGTGATCGCCACATCGATCTGTGGCGCGACCACCTTGATACCGGCGTTCTGGAAGCTGTACTGACCGCCCTTGGTATAGAGCACGGAGAACGTCAGGTTCGGCGCGAAGTTGTCCTTCACCGCGATGCGCGCGCGGTATTGGGTGTCGCTGAGTTTTTCCATCTTCAGCCAGTCGCCACCCTTGGACAGCAACGCCGTGGCCTCGACCTTGTCGCGCTCGAGCGACAACAACGCATCGCTGACCGGCTCGGGGAAGGTGATCAACGCGAGGGCTTCGTCACCAGCCTTGTACTCGGGTTTGTCGAGGACGATTTCCACGGTGCCGGGCACGGCTTTGACGCCATCACCCGTGACCGAATGACCGGTCGCGCCAAGCACGCGGCCATGATCATCCTTCAGCGTCAGGTTGTAAGTACCCGGACGGTCGAAGGCCAGGCTGAAGCCTTTGTCCTTGGCGGCGAGTTTTCCTTCGCCAGTGGTCTGATCTTCGAGTCGCACCCAGCTGTAGCTGCTCGGGTTGACCGCTTTGCTCTGCTCGCTGCCACCTTCGTTGGCATAGCTGAAGGCAACCTTGTCGCCCACCGCGCTGAACCGTTGCGGCGCGCTCAGGCGGAAACTGGCGGCACCACGGTCGATGAGGATTTCCTTGGTGGTCTTGACCCGGTACGCCGCGCCATCACTGGCGAACACGGTGAGCATGTAGCGGCTCGGTTTCTCGGCGGCGGGCAGGTCAAGCGTCGCGTTGCCCTTGGCGTCGGTGGTCAGTTCGGCGCTGGTCAGCTCCACCGGGAATTGCCCCAGGTATTGCAGTTCGTTATCGACCATCGACAACTGCTGGGCGCGCAGGCTCAGGCTCACCTTGGCGTCGGCCACCGGTTTACCGTCCGGGTACAACAACACCAGGCTGCCTTTGACCGGCTCGCCGGTACGGTAATCCTGCTTGGCCAGGTTCAGGGAGATCTCGAAGTGCGGCTTGATGTACTCAGCCACGCGGAAGGCGCTGCTGTAGGCCTGATCCTTGTAGCTGAAACGCAGCTCATAACCGCCCGCCACCGCATTGTCCGGCAACTGGAAACGGCCCTGGGTGCCGGCCTTGGAATCGAGCTTCAACGCCAACGACTGCAGCGCAGTACCGGTGGCATCGAGCACCGTCACATTGACATCGGCAGCGGTCGGCGCCACGGAGTCCCGGGCATTCTTGAACTCGCGACCAACGATTTTCAACGACACCCAATCACCCGGCCGGTACAGCGGTCGATCGGTAAACGCATAGAGTTTGGTGTCGTAGATTTCGCTGTCGTAATAGAAGTTCTCGGAGACGAACACCCCGCCCTCTTCGTCCTCGCCGATCACGAACGAACGCTCGGGGCTGACGTGTTTCAGGCGCAGCAAACCATCGGCATCGGTAGCGCCACTGCTCATCACGCCCAGGCCGTCGGTCCATAGCACATTAACCTTGGGCACCGAACTGCCTTCGTGTTTGCGCGCAGCCCACACCAGCAATTCATCACCGGCAATCTTGCTCACGGCCACGGTGTTGGAGACGAACACCATGGTGGTCGCGCGGTACTTGCCGATCAGCGCTTCCACCAGATACAGGCCCGGTTTCAGGTTGCCCAACGGGATGTACACGTTGCCCGGCGAGACGCTGACGAACTCGCTGGAAGAACCAACCAACTTCACGCCTTCAGGCGGCTGGATCGGTTTGGCTTGCCACAGCGGATAACGGAATTGACTGACCACCGGCAGGCCCGGAATCAACGCGAATTGTGGCTGTGCGTCGTAGGGCGTTGGCGCGGCGATGGCGGTGCCCATCTTCAGTTCCGGCACTTCCTCGGTGACTTGTTTACGCGACTCGTAGGAAAACGCCCGCTGCATCACCCGACGGGATTTGCGGTACCAGTTGTCCCACAGGTACGCGAGGGTGTTCGACAGGCCTTCGCCCTTGAACTGGCCGTCGCTGACCACACGGTGCAGGTTCTTCTGGCGCTTGAGGAAATCCAGCGGCTTGTCGATGCGATACACCCGAATGTCCGCACCGCCGTAAGGCTCCATGCGGAACCGGCGATAGTCACGACCCGGCGCTTCGAGGCGTACCACCGCTTGTTCGTCGCTGGCGAAACTGCTGTCGGCCAACAGGAAAAAGCTTTCACCGGCCACCGGCGTATAGCCGCTCGGCTCGACGGTGTCTTCGGCGTTGACTGCCGACAGCGGCAGAACCAACGCAAGCAAAAGAGGCAGTTTTGAGCAAATGCGCAGCATGCGGGCACCGATCATTGGGAGAGAAAGTTCAGTCGATAGACGCCGATGAAGTTGGGGTTGGCTGCGTCGGGTATCCATCGGGTGTCCTTCCATGTCATGAGTTGCTGCAGGCTTGCGGAGCGCATGCCGTTGTCGGTGGGGGTGGTGGTGCCGGTGTGATAGGCGATGAAGCGGCCCATCCAGATCATCAGGTGCTGGTCATCGCCCTGATCGAAAAACATCAGGTCGCCGGGCCGGGCCTGGGCCAGGTCGCGGCCGACCAGATGACTGTTGAACTGAATCAGTTTGATCGCGTTGACGTAGGGCCCGACCTTGCCGCCGCCCTGCTGCCATTGCTGGGCGAGGCCGCGTTGGGCGTCACTCAGCTGCAACTCCGGCGGCAGGTAGCGGTTGGACAGGCCATTGCTGCGCAGCCATTTGTCGTCATGGACTTTCAGCGCTTCGTTGGCGGCAAACCGCACTAGCCCGGCGCAGTCCTGCTGATACCAGCGCGGGCTCGGGCCTTGGGTCAATTGTTCCTGGGCGATGCGCACGAACCAGGCACGGAATACCTGGGATTGCTGCGGGTCGAGCGCGGCGGCTTCGCTGGCGAATGTGCGGGTCCCCAGCAGCAACGCCAGCAAGCCGAGGCCTCGGATGAGTGCGGTCACAGGGCTTTCCACTCCAGCGGCAGCCATTGCCAATGGCCGTCGGGCTCGCTGCCTTTGGGCAAGGTCAGGGCGTATTTGCCGTAGCCGCCAAGGGTGCGCAGTTTCGGGATCAGGTAGGTTTGCGCGGCGTTGTAGAACACCGGTTCCATGTCCTGCGGCAGGCTGTCGAGGGTTTCCTGCTGCATCAGTTGCGCCATGGAGTCGGGGCCGAAATAGATCGGCATCAGCAGGTCTTTCGGCAGCACGTCAGCCAGCGGCGGGAAGCGTTTGTCGAGGGTGCCCAGCGCTTTGTCGACGAGTTTGTCGTCGAGGGAGAACAGCAGCGTCGAACCGTGGCGCGCCAGACTGACGCGCATGAAGGCTTTGCCGGTGATCGCGTCCGGCTGCTCGGCATCCTTGGCCTTATAGGGGCCGAAGTTGGAGCTGACCTGGCGCTGCCACTGGTGGGTTTTACCGTCCTGTTTCTCGACCACCGGGAATGCGTGCTCGGCAACATTGCCTTCGTAGGCACCGACCATCGAGCCGAACAGGTTGCCCAAGTCACCGTCGAGTTTGGCACTGTCATCGTCATTCAGGCTGGCCACCAGCAGCGGCGTGTACAGCCGCGAATCGGCGTACCAGCACAGGCCGGCGGCACCGGCCATATGTTCGGTCAGGGCCTGGGCCACGGACTCTTCGGCGCCAAGTTTCACCAGCAGCGGTTTCTGTTGTTCGGCGGCCAACGGCAAGGCCACGCAAGCGCTGGCGCCCATCGGCATGGCTTGCCAGATCGGTTTGAAGTCGAAGTCCGGCTGCTTGTCCAGTTCGTCCATGGCGAGGAAGCTGTGCCAGCCCTTGTCATCCATGTCGAAACGCAGGCCGGCAAAGTTCGGGATGAAGCGCTGATAACCCATGGCCAACACGCTGGAGTTGACCGAGAGGCGTTGTTTTACCTCGGGCGCACGCGGCGGCAGGCCGAAGGCTTCGGGGAACAGTTTGTCGCCGTTGAGCAAGGCGGCGATCGCCTTGGTCGAAACGCCGCCGGTTTCCTCCAAAGCCCCGTTATCCGGGTCGTAGAGTTTGGCCGGATTGGACAGCACCACCAATTTGTCGCCATGGGAAGCAAACACCAACGACTTGCTGGCGTTGTAGTTGAGCTGATAGAGGGTGACGGCGTCGGCACCGACTTTCACTTCGCCGAGCTTGCTCAGTTGCGAATCATCCAGCGCCACTTTCGCCAGCGGCTCCAGCACCTTGGCCAGTCCGCCGCGATCCATCACCAACAGGAAATCCTTGAGACGCCCATCCGCCCCACGCCACAGCGCCACATCCGCCGGTTGGTCGAAGAGCTGCTCGATCAGGCTGTCCTGCAGCTTCAGGTCATGCTCGTAAATAATCCGCCGCAGACTGCCAATCAAACCGAGACGGTCGGCGTGAGCTTCGTAATAGAAGACGAAATCTTCGGTCAGGGTTTCCTTGAGGAACGGCACGGCCAGCAAATCCTTGGGCAGCTGACTCAAGGAATGTGTTTCGAGCAGACCGTCCGGCCGGCTCATGCCCAGTTTGTCACTGGCCAACTGCGCAGGCGGGGCCTTGGGTTTGTGCAGGAACCAGCCCAATCCGCCCGCCACTCCGGCCACCAGGCATAGCCCGATCACCAGCGCTGGCCAGCGGCGAGGAGGTTTGGCAGCGGGTGCGTCGGCGGCCGGGGAAACAGTGTTATCACTCATGTTCACGCTCATTTTCACAAGGCTGAATTCAACCGAGGTGCGGGATGTTTAATAGTTGAAAGTCTTGACCAGCAGCAGGTCGCCGATCGCCCGCAAGGGCACGATGAACGTCTCGCGTTTTTCGTCGACGGTGTTTTCATTGAGCACCAGATTGATTTGCGAGGTGATCACCTCGTTCTGGTTGCTGTTCTCATCGAAGTTATAGCCGCCGCTGCCGTAGTTGCCCCAATAGTTCACGTAAACCAGATAGGTGCCGTGCATCGGCGCAGTCATGGTGAACATTTCAGGGCCAGGGCCATCGACACCGTCCGGGTCCAGCCCACCGCCGTTGCTCATCGCCGGACTGGCCCAGAACGCGTGCTGGCCGTCGGGGGTAATGATGTGCAGGTCGAGTTCGGCCTTGGGATCGTCCCAGCCCAGCACCACGCGAATCCGCGCCGGGGTGCGCAGGTTATTGGCTTCATAGAATTGAACGCGCTTGAGCGACTTGCCCTCGGAACTGCGCACTTCGACGCTGTTGGAACCGGCGCCGAACGCATACGGGCGGGCAAAACGCCCTTGATCGTCGGTGTACAGATTCAGGGGATTGCCGTTGACCGCCAGGCTGTGGGGCGGACGGAGCGTGCCGAGGGCCTTGAGCTGGCCTTCGATCATTGTGCGATTGCGCTGCACGCCCCGGTCGATGGGCGGTGTGGGATAGGCGACGCGAGGGTTTTCACTGCGGTCCAGCAAGCCGTGATAGCGCCAGCCGCCCACCGGTTCCGATAGCTCGGCCATGGGCTCGGCCCGCGCCACTTGAGCGCAAACCAGCGTAATCAGCAGTGAAAGAACCCAACGCATGTGACGCCTCCTGCCATGCATAACGAAACCTGGCGCCTGATCCTCGGCGCGTTACAGATCAAAAAAACTGCGTTTCGTCAGAAGACCCTGAATATAGGGTCGTTGAAGGCGCGAAGATTAGCCATTCGGCAGTTTTTTAACAATCAGATACATCTATATTTGCGGTGAGAATCACGGTGTTTGTTGGGCGTGAGCCGAATAGCGATCTTATTCGGCTCATAAAGTGAGCCGAATAATCCACACAACCTATATAGACGACATACATCTGTGGCGAGGGAGCTTGCTCCCGCTGGGTAGCGTAGCGGCCCCAAAACCATACATCGCGTTTATTCAGGCCTACCGCGTCCAGAGGCTCGCGACTGCTGCGCAGCCGAACGGGAGCAAGCTCCCTCGCCCCAAGGTGTGTTGTCACCCCGGAACTGCTGCTCCAAATGGCCCAGCTCATTTGCCCATACCCCCCATGTCTGCTAGTGTCGCGCCGGTTTAACGTCAACCGGAAATAGCCGCCATGGCCCGCAAAAAAGCTGCACTGGATTTCGAACAATCCCTCGCTGACCTGCAAACGCTGGTGGAGCGTCTGGAGAACGGCGAATTGTCGCTGGAAGACTCGCTGACCGCTTTCGAGCAGGGCATCGGGCTGACCCGTGATTGCCAGGCGGCGCTGGCCCAGGCCGAGCAGAAGGTTCAAGTGCTGCTCGAGCGTGATGGCGAGTTGGCCGAGGAACCCTTCGACGCGGATCAGCCAGAATGATTGCAGCGTATTCGGCAGCCAGCCAGGCCCGCGTCAATGCAGCACTGGAAACCCTGTTCAACCCGCCGAGCCCTGAGCTCGCCCGCCTCTATGAAGCCATGCGCTACAGCGTGATGAATGGCGGCAAGCGCGTACGTCCGCTGCTGGCCTACGCCGCGTGTGAAGCGCTGGGCGGCAAGGCCGAGCAAGCCAACGGCGCAGCCTGCGCGGTTGAGCTGATCCATGCCTATTCGCTGGTGCACGACGATTTGCCGGCCATGGACGATGACGACCTGCGTCGCGGCCAGCCGACCACCCACAAGAAATTCGACGAAGCCTGCGCGATTCTCGCCGGCGACGGTTTGCAGAGCCTGGCCTTCAGCGCCCTGCTCGACCCACGCCTGAGCTCGTCGGATACCGAAACCCGGCTGCAGATGGTCAGCGCCCTGGCGCTGGCGGCAGGCCCGGCGGGCATGGTCGGCGGGCAAGCCATCGATCTTGGCTCGGTGGGACTGAAGCTCGATCAAAAAGCCCTTGAATACATGCATCGGCACAAGACCGGCGCGTTGATCGAAGTCAGCGTCAAACTCGGTGCCCTGGCCAGTGGCCGTGCCGAGAAGGACGAACTGAAGTCGCTGCAAAGTTATGCACAGGCCATCGGCCTGGCATTTCAGGTCCAGGACGACATTCTCGACGTCGAAAGTGACACCGCCACCCTAGGTAAACGCCAGGGCGCCGACATCGCCCGGGACAAGCCGACCTACCCGGCACTGCTCGGTCTCGACGTGGCCAAGGCCTACGCTCTGGAACTGCGCGACCAGGCCCTGCACGCGCTGCGACCGTTTGACGCGGCAGCCGAGCCCTTGCGCGATCTGGCCCGGTACATCGTTGACCGCCGCAACTGACGGCGTATCCGCCAAAAAAGACCAACGCGTGGGCAGGGGGCGATGCATCAGGTAAACTGCCGCATCTTTTATACCTATAACGATTCGCCTGATGCCCACGACGTTTCATGAGATTCCCCGTAAGCGCCCGACCACGCCCCTGCTCGACCGTGCCAACACGCCGGACGGCCTGCGCCGGTTAGGCGAAGCCGAGCTGGAAACCCTGGCTGATGAGTTGCGCCTGGAATTGCTCTACACGGTCGGCCAGACCGGTGGGCATTTCGGTGCCGGCCTGGGCGTGATCGAGCTGACCATCGCGTTGCACTACGTTTTCGACACCCCGGACGACCGGCTGGTGTGGGACGTGGGTCATCAGGCCTATCCGCACAAAATCCTCACCGGCCGTCGCGCGCGCATGAGCACCCTGCGCCAGAAGGATGGCATCGCCGCCTTCCCGCGTCGTTCCGAGAGCGAGTACGACACCTTTGGCGTCGGCCACTCCAGCACCTCGATCAGCGCAGCGCTGGGCATGGCGATTGCCGCCCGCCTGCAACACAGTGATCGCAAGGCGATCGCGGTGATCGGCGACGGCGCACTGACCGCCGGCATGGCCTTCGAGGCGCTGAACCACGCGCCGGAAGTGGACGCCAACATGCTGGTGATCCTCAACGACAACGACATGTCGATCTCGCGCAACGTCGGCGGGTTGTCGAACTATCTGGCGAAAATCCTTTCCAGCCGCACTTACGCGAGCATGCGCGAAGGCAGCAAAAAGGTCCTGTCGCGCCTGCCCGGCGCCTGGGAAATCGCCCGTCGCACGGAAGAATATGCCAAAGGCATGCTGGTCCCTGGCACGCTGTTCGAAGAGCTGGGCTGGAACTACATCGGCCCGATCGATGGCCACGACCTGCCGACCCTGATCGCCACCCTGCGCAACATGCGCGATCTGAAAGGCCCGCAATTCCTGCACGTGGTCACCAAGAAAGGCAAAGGCTTCGCCCCGGCGGAAGTCGACCCGATCGGTTACCACGCCATTACCAAACTCGAACCGCTGGACGCTCCGGCCGCCGCGCCGAAAAAAGCCAGCGGGCCGAAATATTCCGGTGTGTTTGGTGAGTGGCTGTGCGACATGGCCGCAGCCGATCCGCGCCTGGTCGGGATCACCCCGGCGATGAAGGAAGGCTCCGACCTGGTGGCCTTCAGCGAACGCTTCCCGACGCGCTATTTCGACGTGGCGATTGCCGAGCAACACGCCGTGACCCTGGCAGCCGGCATGGCCTGTGAAGGCGCCAAACCGGTGGTGGCGATCTATTCGACCTTCCTGCAACGCGGTTACGACCAGCTGATTCATGACGTCGCGGTACAAAACCTCGACGTACTGTTCGCCATCGACCGCGCCGGCCTGGTGGGCGAAGACGGCCCGACGCACGCAGGCAGCTTCGACCTGTCGTTCCTGCGTTGCATCCCCGGCATGCTGGTGATGACCCCGAGCGACGAAAACGAACTGCGCAAAATGCTCAGCACCGGCCACCTGTACAACGGCCCGGCAGCGGTGCGTTACCCGCGTGGCACCGGCCCGAATGCACCGATCGCGAAAGACCTCGAACCGATTGAAATCGGCAAGGGCGTGGTTCGTCGCCAGGGCAGCACAGTCGCCCTGCTGGTGTTCGGCGTGCAACTGGCCGAGGCACTGAAAGTCGCCGAGAAGCTGGATGCGACGGTCGTCGACATGCGTTTCGTCAAACCGCTCGACGAAGCACTGGTTCGCGAAATCGCCGGCAGTCACCAATTGCTGGTGACCGTCGAAGAGAACGCGATCATGGGCGGCGCCGGTGGCGCGGTCAGCGAGTTCCTCGCCCGCGAGAACATCCTCAAGTCGGTGCTGCACCTGGGCTTGCCAGACATCTATGTCGAACACGCCAAGCCTGCGCAAATGCTCGCCGAATGCGGGCTGGATGAAGCCGGGATCGAAGAGGCGGTGCGTCAGCGCCTGCAATTGCTGAATATCTGATCCTCTGGCTACATGCAAAACCCTGTGGCGAGGGAGCTTGCTCCCTCGCCACAGGTTAAAGATCGGGTGCGATCAACTGACAGAGCTTGGCCGTCGCTTCGATCATCTGCCCACTCGGTCGTTCCAGGCCTTTATCCGTCACCAACAGCAATTGCCCCTGCGCCACCGCCGTCACCTGGGGCCAGGCCTTCCACGCCTCGAGCTGCGCCTGATCGCTGGCCAGAATCACCTCGGGGTTGCGCTGCAACACCGCCTCCACACTGACCTGCGGTGCAGGCTGTGGCAGATCGGCAAACACATTGCTTGCCCCGCAAACCTGTAGCGCATCGCTGATGATCTGCCCACCGCCCACGGTGTACAGCGGCCGATCCCAGACTTGATAAAACACCCGCAGCGGCTCGTCCCTTCGATAGCGCTGGCGCAGGGAGTCGAGTCGCTGACGCAGTTTTTTGGCCAATGCAACGCCCCGCTCCGCTCGCCCGAGTTGCGTGGCTATCGCTTCGATCTGCACAGTGAGTTGTTCGAGGTTATGCGGTTCGGCGACATAGGTGGGAATGTTCAGCCGTTTGAGCTGTTCACGCTGAGCCGGCCCCACACTGCCTGGCCAGAGCAGCAGTAAATCGGGCTTGAGGCTGAGCAATCGCTCCATGTCCAACTGACCGTAGCGGCCCACCGAAGGAATGTCTTTGAGCTCGGCCGGACGCTCACCGGCATCCAGCACTCCGACCAGCAGGTCAGCCGAATTCAGTTCAATCACGATTTCGGAAAGCGACGGTGCCAGGCTGACAACACGCTCGGCCGCAGCTGCCGGACCACCGATGGCCAGCAACAGGACTGCCAGCCAGACGCATCGCATCAGCCGAGTTGACGCGGGATACGATAGAGGTAGAACAGCACCGCCGTCGACAACGCCAGCAGCATCAGCGGCACGGCTTCCAGACCAACGAAGACTGCCAGTGCGCCGATCCAGGCGGGCAGGCCAGCGACCAGAAACGCAGCACGGCGTTTCGCGGCCAGGGCGATCCAGGCGGCGGGTTCTTCAGGGGTATCGAGGGCTTTTTGGGTCGCGATCAGCGCATGTTTGTAACCGCCAAAGAACTTCAGGCTGACAAACATCGAGGCCACACCGGCAATGAAAAACGGCATGGCCAGCACCGGCAGAATCGCCTCGCTTTGGCCGAATAAGCCATTGACCACGAACAGCGGCAGCAAGGCCAACGCCAGGTATTGCCACCAGTTGACGGCCAGTCGTCGCCGTACCTGACCGCGGGTCACGCCCTGTCAGCCTCGCCCTGGTGCTCGTTGCCCATCATGTGGTCGAGCTTGCTGGCCTTGGTCGCCAGGTAGAGTTTGTTATGCGGGTTGTGCCCGGTGTGCAACGGCACGCGCTCGGCAACCACGATGCCCATGTCAGTCAAGGCTTTGACCTTGCGTGGGTTGTTGGTCATCAGACGCAGGGATTTCACGCCCAGGTGCTCCAGCATCGGCAGGCACATGGCGTAGTCGCGCTGGTCGGCGGCAAAGCCCAGACGTTCGTTGGCTTCAACGGTGTCAGCACCGCCGTCCTGCAATTCATAGGCGCGGATCTTGTTCAGCAGGCCAATGCCGCGACCTTCCTGACGCAAGTAGAGCAATACGCCACGGCCTTCACGGGCGATCGCCTGCAACGCCGCCTCGAGTTGCGAACCGCAGTCGCAACGCTGGCTGAACAAGGCATCGCCGGTCAGGCATTCGGAGTGCAACCGGCCGAGTACCGGCGCACCGTCGGCGATCTCACCCAGACTCAACACCACGTGCTCGCGCCCGTTCTCTTCATCGAGAAAGCCGTGCATGGTGAATTGCGCAAAAGGCGTTGGCAGCTTGGAAGCGGCGACAAAAACGACAGGCACCGGTGTGCTCCTGATCTATAAGTACTGAAGATTCGCAGAGGCGGCATTGTAACAGCACGTTCCTACAGACGCTTAGGCTGAATTATCGGCCATAACGATCAAAAAGTTTGATATCTGCCCCGCGCCCGCATTGAACGTTTTCATTTCGAGCCGAACGGATAGGGCTGTTTCCAGCGTTCGAAGACCGGTTTCAGCTGACCGCTTTTTACCAGCAATTCCATACGCTGGTCGAACAGCACCATCAACTGCCGTGCCCGAGGGGTATCGGCGAAGCACAGGTACAGCGGTAAATCCGCGATGTGCGTGCGGCGGAACTGCGACGGATCCTTGGCTCGGCTGACGATAGAGTTAACCTCGTCCAGCGCGTCAATGTAGTAGTCGACGTGGTTGTGGATCAGCATCGGCAGAATCCCGGTACGCCGCGCGACTTCGTTATAGCGCTGCACGTTGGGCAGGTAAGCCTGGTACTTGTAGCCGCGTACCCAGGCCAAACGGTAATTGCCAAGATTTTCCGGGGTCGGCGCCGGATTGGTGGCCAGGCCCAGTGCATAGATCGGATCGGTATCGAAACTCCAGCGCGGATAGAGCACGTCACTGACTTCATCCCGATAGGCACCGACACACGCGTCCACTTCGCCACGCTGTGCCAGGCCCGTGGCGCGTGTATACGGTTCGATTCGAATATCCAGTTTGACGCCCGCAGGCTCGAACACTTCGCGCAACACGTCCCAGCCCAAACCACGACCTTCGGCGGCGGTAAAGTCTTCCCACGCTTCGCTGGCCAGGTGAATCACGGACGGCGTCGTCGGTGCATCCCCCGCCTGGGCGAACGAGCAAAACGTCGCGAAAACCATCACCATCAACCAGCGGGCCATCTTTCGTCCTCGACTGTAGCCTTCAGGCGAAAAGCCAGACCAGCCCTTGCATCGCCAACCACGCGAACACCCCCGCAAGCACGTCGTCGAGCATGATCCCGACGCCACCGTGCACATGCCGGTCGATCCAGCGAATCGGCCACGGCTTGAGGATGTCGAAGAAGCGGAACATCAGGAACCCCGCCAGCAACCAATACCAACCTTGCGGCACCAACCACAGGGTGATCCACATCCCGACCATTTCGTCCCAGACGATGCCTTCATGGTCGTGCACGCGCAAATCGTCGGCGACCTTGCCGCACAGCCAGAAGCCGAACAGCATGGTGATGCCGAGCATCAGCCAGTAGCCCCAGTCGGGCAGCATCTGCCACAACGGAATAAAGGGTAACGCCACTAACGAACCCCAGGTGCCCGGCGCTTTTGGCAGGGTGCCCGAGCCGAAGCCGAACGCCAGGAAATGCCATGGATTGCGCCAGACCGACGGTGGTACGAACTCCGACGGAACCTGTTTGGGATGATCTGTCACGGTGTCTCCCGAAAATGTTGGTAACCCCGGATTGGCGGGGTGATGTCGTGTCCGTCGGCGTCCAGCAGAATCACGCCCTGCCCTGCAACCACCTGCCCGAGCACATGGATCGGCCAGCCGTCCGCCAGTAACGATGGCAACTCGGCAGGCGGCAAGGTGAAGGCCAGCACGTAATCGTCACCGCCACTCAGGGCAGCCTGCTCAGCGCCGGATTGACCGAGGAAAGCCAGCAGCGCCTTCGACAACGGCAGCCTGCTGCGCTCTACCCGAATCCCGACTTTCGACGCCAGGGCAATATGCCCGCAGTCGGCGAGCAGGCCGTCGGAGATGTCCAACGCGGCGGTGGCCTTGCCACGCAAGGCCTGCCCCAACGCCAGTTGCGGTTGCGGCGACCAGTAGTGGGCCAGCAATGGATCGGCGATGGCCGCGTCCGCAGTCCGCTGGCCGAGCACCAGCGGCAATGCGCCCGCGCCGTTACCCAGTTCACCGCCCACACAGAGTAAATCACCCGGTCGTGCGCCACTGCGGGTCAGCGCCAGACCGGTCGGCACTCGACCGAACACAGTCATGGTCAGGCTCAACGGCCCGCGAGTAGTATCGCCGCCCACCAGTGCCACACGGCAATTCTGCGCCATGAGGTTCAAACCACGGGCGAACGCTTCCAGCCAATCGGAAGTCCCGGTCGGCAAGGTCAAGGCAAGGGTAAAGGCAACGGGGGTGGCGCCCATGGCGGCCAGGTCGCTGACGGCCACGGCCAGCGAGCGCTGGCCGAGCAGAAACGGATCGCAGGGGTCGGCGAAATGCACACCGGCCACCAGCGTATCGGTAGAAATCGCCAACTGCTCCCCGGGAGGAATAGCCAGCAAGGCGCAGTCGTCGCCGATCCCGAGGGCAACGCCTTCACCGCCCTGCGCGCAAGGCGCGGCGGCGAAGAAGTTGCGGATCAGCTCAAACTCACCCATGGCAATGGCAGTTCAAGCGCCAATCAGCGCTTGAACGCCTTCACTTCGGCTTCACGCAGACGCGGGGCCAGCTTGTCGAGCACACCGTTGACGAACTTGTGGCCGTCGGTGGAGCCGAAGACCTTGGCCAGTTCGATACCTTCGTTGATCACCACGCGGTATGGCACGTCGACACGCTTGAGCAGTTCCCAGGTGGACAGGCGCAGAACCGCCAGTTCAACCGGGTCCAGCTCTTCGATGGTCAAGTCCAGGCAAGGCTTGAGCGCGGTGTCGATCTCGGTCTTGAACTGCGGAACCCCGTGCAGGATTTCGCGGAAGTACGCGCCATCGACATCGGTAAAATCGTTATCGACCCGGAACTGCGCTTCGATCTCGTTCAGCGACTGCTTGGCCATATGCCATTGGTACAGCGCCTGGGTCGCGAGCTGACGGGCTTCGCGACGCTTGGCGCTTTTCGATGGCTTGCCGGCATCCGCAGGCTTTGGATCGCGCGGGTTGAAACGATCGCTATCGTCGCTAATCACTTGGCCTCCAACTGCGCCAGCAGGCTGACCATTTCCAGAGCGGACAGGGCTGCTTCAGCACCTTTGTTACCGGCCTTGGTGCCGGAACGTTCGATGGCTTGTTCGATGGAGTCAACGGTCAGTACGCCGAAAGCGACCGGTACGCCGAACTCCATGGACACCTGGGCCAGGCCCTTGGTGCACTCGCCAGCCACGTATTCGAAGTGCGGAGTACCGCCACGAATGACCGCGCCCAGGGCGATGATTGCCGCGAACTCGCCCTTCTGAGCGACTTTCTGCGCAACCAGCGGGATTTCGAAGGCGCCAGGCGCACGGATGATGGTGATGTCGCTTTCGCTCACGCCATGGCGAACCAGGGCATCAACTGCACCGCTGACCAGGCTTTCAACCACGAAGCTGTTGAAACGGCCCACTACCAGAGCGTAGCGGCCTTTAGGGGCGATGAAGGTACCTTCGATGGTCTTCAGGGTCATTCGTTAGATCTCTTAAAGAGCCGGGACGCGTTTTCTACGCATCCCTCAGTGATGTGTTAGCCGCGAATCAAGGACTGGAAACAACCGGTCATTATTCGGAGGGCACGTATTCTACAACTTCCAGATCGAAACCGGATATCGCATTAAATTTCATCGGCGCAGACATCAGGCGCATTTTACGCACGCCCAGGTCCCGAAGGATCTGCGAACCGGCACCAACGATGCTGTAGGTGGTCGGCTTTTTCACTGCGCTGTGGTCGGCGGTTTCGCGGATGTGCGCCAGCAACACGTCGCCATCGAGCGGGTGACCGAGCAACAGCACCACACCGCTGCCAGCCTCGGCAACCGCGGCCATGGCGGCGCGCAGGCTCCAGCGGCCCGGTTGCTTGACCATCAGCAGGTCACGCAGCGGGTCCATGTTGTGCACCCGAACCAGGGTCGGTTCTTCGGCGCACACGTTGCCCAGGGTCAGGGCCATGTGCACGTCGCCTTCCACCGAATCACGATAGGTCACCAGGTTGAACTGGCCCAGTTCGCTGTCCAATGGCTGCTCGGCAATCCGCTGAACGGTACGTTCGTGGATCATCCGGTAGTGGATCAGGTCGGCAATGGTGCCGATCTTGATGTTGTGCTCGGCGGCAAACGCTTCGAGTTCGGCGCGACGGGACATGGTGCCGTCGTCGTTCATCACTTCGCAGATCACACCGCTCGGCTCGAAACCGGCCATGCGTGCCAGGTCGCAAGCCGCTTCGGTATGGCCGGCGCGGGCCAGGGTGCCGCCGGCCTGGGCCATCAGCGGGAAGATGTGGCCGGGGCTGACGATGTCTTCGGCCTTGGCGTCTTTGGCGGCAGCGGCTTGTACGGTACGCGCACGGTCGGCTGCAGAGATACCGGTGGTCACGCCTTCGGCGGCTTCGATGGACACGGTGAACTTGGTGCCGAAGCCGGAACCGTTGCGTGGCGCCATCAATGGCAGCCTGAGCAGTTCGCAGCGCTCGCGGCTCATTGGCATGCAGATCAGGCCACGGGCGTGCTTGGCCATGAAGTTGATGTGCTCAGCCTTGCAGCACTCGGCGGCCATGATCAGGTCGCCTTCGTTCTCGCGGTCTTCGTCATCCATGAGGATGACCATCTTGCCTTGGCGGATGTCTTCAACCAGTTCTTCGATGCTATTGAGCGCCACAAGGCACCCCCTTGAGTCAGGATTTGAGGTAGCCGTTTTGGGCCAGAAAGCTTTCAGTAATAGTGCCGCCAGACTTTTGTGAAGAGCCCGGTTCAGCAGCTTTGTCGCCCAGCAATAGGCGTTCCAGATAACGTGCCAGCAAGTCCACTTCCAGGTTCACCCGGCGACCTGGCTTGTAAGAAGCCATGATGGTTTCGCTCAGGGTGTGCGGAATGATCGTCAGCAGGAATTCGGCGCCATCGACCGCGTTCACCGTCAGGCTGGTGCCGTCGACGGTGATCGAACCTTTATGGGCGATGTACTTGGCCAGTTCTTTCGGCGCACGGATGCGAAATTCCACGGCGCGGGCATTGTCGGTGCGCGAGACCACTTCGCCGACACCATCGACGTGACCGCTGACCAAGTGCCCACCGAGGCGGGTGGTCGGGGTCAGGGCTTTTTCCAGATTCACTGGGCTGCCGCTCTTGAGGTCATTCATGGCGGTGCAGTCGAGGGTTTCGCGACTGACGTCCGCCGCAAAACCATTGCCCGGCAGTTCAACCGCCGTCAGGCACACGCCGTTGACGGCAATGCTGTCGCCCAGTTTGACGTCGCTCAGGTCGAGCTTGCCGGTTTCTACGTAAACCCGCACATCTCCGCCTTTTGGGGTCAATGCACGAATACTGCCGATGGATTCGATGATGCCGGTAAACATGGAGTCCTCCTCGAGAACAGGGCCTTCTGGGCTGCAGCCGGGAATTATACGCTGACCGTTGGGACAGGTATGGCAATGACTCGCCAGTCATCGCCAACCGCGCGGATTTCGGTAATTTTGAGCTCGGGCGCATCTTTCATCTGCGCCAGCGGCCAGTCCAGCAACGGTCGCGCCGTGGAGCCGAGAAACTTGCCGGCAATGAAAATCTGGAACTCGTCCACCAACCCTTGCTGAGCAAACGCCCCGGCCAGACGCGGACCGGCTTCGACCAGCACCTCGTTGACGTCACGGGCAGCCAGTTCAACCAGCAACTTGCGCAGGTCGACCTGGCCATCGTCGCCCGCCACGATCAGGCACTCCGGACCGTTGGCGTATTGCTCTTCGATCGCCATGCACGTCGCAACCAACGCCGGACCAGCCTTGAAAAACGGCGCGTCCAGAGGCACCCGCAGGCGACCGTCGATCAGCACGCGCAGTGGCGGACGGCTCATGGCCAAGGCGGTTTGTTCGGGATCGAGGCCCAATTCATCGGCACGCACGGTCAAGCGGGCATTGTCCGCCAGCACCGTGTCGGCGCCGGTCAGCACCACGCTGGCCTGCGCGCGCAGCCGTTGTACCGCCGAGCGCGCCGCCGGGCCGGTAATCCATTGGCTCTCGCCGCTTTCCATCGCTGTGCGACCGTCGAGGCTCATGGCCAACTTGACCCGCACGAACGGCAAGCCGTGTTCCATGCGCTTGAGGAAGCCTTCATTGAGCTTGCGCGCCTCACCTTCCAGCACGCCGCTTTCGGTGGCGATTCCCGCCTGGGCCAGACGTTGCAGACCGCGACCGGCAACTTCCGGGTTCGGGTCCTGCATCGCCGCAACGACGCGCGCCACACCGGCATTCACCAGCGCATCGGCGCAGGGCGGTGTACGTCCGTGGTGGCTGCACGGTTCCAGGGTCACGTAAGCCGTGGCGCCTCGCGCCTTGTCACCGGCGGCACGCAAGGCGTGGACTTCGGCATGGGGCTCGCCGGCGCGCACATGCCAGCCTTCGCCGACAATCTGCCCGTCACGCACCACCACGCAGCCAACCCGCGGGTTGGGGTGCGTCGTGTAATGACCTTTGCGCGCCAGTTCCAGGGCACGGGCCATGTAATGGGCGTCGAGGATGGCTTGTTCCGGGGAGGTGGTCATTCTTTCACCGGTTCACGGGCGAGGCGATCGATCTCTTCGCGGAACTCGTTGAGGTCCTGGAAGCGTCGGTACACCGAAGCGAAGCGGATATAGGCGACTTCATCAAGCTTTTTCAGCTCGGCCATCACCAGTTCGCCGACCACGAGGGATTTGACCTCGCGCTCGCCAGTGGCGCGCAGCTTGTGTTTGATGTGCACCAGCGACGATTCCAGGCGCTCGACACTCACCGGGCGCTTCTCCAGCGCTCGCTGCATGCCGGCACGCAGTTTTTCTTCGTCGAACGGCTGGCGACTGCCGTCGGTTTTGATCAGGCGCGGCAACACCAGTTCAGCGGTTTCGAACGTCGTGAAGCGTTCGCCGCAGGCCAGGCATTCACGCCGGCGGCGCACCTGTTCGCCCTCGGCGACCAGACGCGAGTCGATGACCTTGGTGTCGTTGGCACCGCAGAAGGGACAGTGCATGGTGGCAGGCAACAAAAAATGGGAGGGCCATGGTAGCGCATCCCCGTGGCAAGACAAGCCATAGGGTTTGCGGTATACAGACGGGCTATAATGTTTTCACCTTGCTGGAGCCGCCAATGTCGTTACGACCGCTCGTTTTGCTCAGTCTTTTCAGCCTGCTGGTGGCCTGTGGCAGCGATGCACCCAAGCCCCAGCCACCAACACCAGGCCCAGCGCCGCAACAGGCGCAGAAGAAGGCCAAGGCGTCTGCCGAGCTCGGCCCGCTGCCGGCTTACCAACGTGAAATCAGTGGCACCCTGATGGGCGTGCCGGCCGACGCCGAAGTCGAACTGGCGCTGCTGGTGATCGACGAAAAGGATCGCCCGCAACAATTGCTCGCCAGTGCCAACCTGATCGGCACCAATCAGGTGTTGCCGTTTCGCCTGCGTTTCAACCCTGAATCCTTCCCGGTTGGCGCTCGCGTTGAACTGCGCGGCCGCGCCAGCCAGTCCGGGCAGTTGATTCTGCATCTGCCGGCGCAACTCATCACCCAGCCGACGACCCAGGCCCTGGGTCAGTTGCAATTCGTCAAAGCGCCATGATTGCACCGCTCGACCTGCAACAGGCGTTGGGTGAACTGCTCGGTGACGCACAGCTTGTAGCCTGTGAATTGCCGGGCACCAAGCTGAAACTCTGGCTGATCGACGGCGACAACATGGACCGCGCTTTCAGCCCCGAAGAAACCCGGCGGATTCTCCACGAGCCGCCGTACTGGAGTTTCTGCTGGGCCAGTGGGCTGGCCGTGGCCCGCTATCTCGCCGAACACCCGCACTGGGTCGTAGGCAAACGGGTGCTGGATTTCGGCGCCGGTTCCGGCGTGGCTGCGATTGCGGCCGTGAAGGCGGGGGCGCTGGAAGTGGTGGCCTGTGACCTGGACCCGCTGGCGATTGCCGCGTGTCGGGCGAACGCCGAACTCAATGATGTGCAGCTGCGCTACTCGACGGATTTTTTCGCCGAAGCGGATCGATTTGATCTGGTTCTGGTGGCCGACGTGTTGTACGACCGGGAAAATCTGCCGCTACTCGACGAGTTTCTCAGCCGTGGCCGGGAAGCGTTGGTGGCGGATTCACGGGTGCGGGATTTTCGCCATCCGCTGTATCGGCGCATCGAGATGCTGGAGGCGATGACCTTGCCGGACCTGGCCGAGCCCGAAGAGTTTCGGCATGTGAGCCTTTACCACGCGCGGCGCGGTTAGCAAAAAGCTTCACGGGCAAGAGTTGGATCACCCCCGCTTTCAGCCGCCCCCCACCAAGCCTTATAGTGGCCTCATCCACGCTTTTACGAGATCCCCCATGAGTCAGGAAACGCCGTACATCTTCGACGCCACGACTGCCGATTTCGACCAGTCGGTGATCGAGAACTCTTTCCACAAACCGGTACTGGTGGATTTCTGGGCCGAATGGTGTGCGCCGTGCAAGGCCTTGATGCCGATGCTGCAAACCATCGCCGAGAGCTATCAGGGTGAGTTGCTGCTGGCCAAGGTCAACTGCGACATCGAGCAGGACATTGTTGCGCGTTTCGGCATTCGCAGCCTGCCGACCGTGGTGCTGTTCAAGGACGGTCAGCCGGTGGACGGTTTTGCCGGTGCGCAACCGGAATCCGCAGTGCGCACGATGCTCGAACCTCATGTGCAAATGCCGCCTCCAGCCGCCGCCGACCCGTTTGAACAGGCTCAGGCGCTGTTCGATGAAGGCCGTTTCGCCGACGCCGAAGCCACGCTCAAAATCTTGCTGACTGAAGACAACACCAATGCCAAGGCACTGATCCTCTACGCCCGCTGCCTTACCGAGCGCGGCGAACTGAGTGAAGCGCAAGCCGTACTCGACGCGGTCAAGACCGATGAACACAAGGCCGCGCTGGCCGGCGCCAAGGCGCAGATCCAGTTTCTCGGCCAGGCCAGGGATTTGCCGGATGCGGCAGACCTGAAAGCACGCCTGGCGAAAAATCCGCAGGATGATGAGGCGGTCTATCAGTTGGCGATCCAGCAACTGGCCCGTCAGCAATACGATGCGGCGCTGGATGCGTTGCTGAAACTGTTCATCCGCAACCGCAGCTACAACGAAGGCTTGCCACACAAGACCTTGCTGCAAGTGTTCGAACTGCTGGGCAACGATCACCCGTTGGTGACCACGTACCGTCGCAAGCTGTTTGCCGCGCTCTATTAAGCTCTTTTTTGCGGCTTACTCGATCCAGCTGTAGAGCGGTGTATCCCCGCCGCTCACCACTTTGACATCTGCGCAGTGGCGCAAGCGCACCAACAAGCGCTTGCCCGCCGCTGCGCTGCCGGTCAGCCCTTCCAGCTGCTCCAGCAAATCCGGCCCACTCAATTGCCCGGCCTTGCGCAGCAATTCTTTGGCGATCTGCCATAGCGCATCATCCTGATTCACCGGTTTGACCGGTGTTGCACTCGCCTCGGGTTTGGCAGCCTGCAACTGCGCACCGAGCTGCGCCCAGTCGCCCTCATCCAGTTCAAGGGTCAAATCCACCGGCCAGTCGCCGATGCTTCCGCGTATTCGCAACATAAGTCTGCTCCAGCACATACCTGACTCGCATGCTCCCATGGGTCTTGCACAACGCCAAGCAGACGGTCAAACTCTCGGCACTTTCGTTATAAGATTACATAACAAATTTTTCATTTTACTTTTCGGAGACCCGTCATGCGCCGTCTGCTGCTCGCTTTGCCGTTTGCCTTGTTACCGCTGGCTGTCGCCCACGCGGCTGTCGAGCAAGATCACGACCATGAGCACGGCAGCCTCGGTGCCCACGAACACGGCGTCGGTCGCTTGAATGCGGCGCTGGACGGCCAGACCCTGGAGCTGGAACTGGAAAGCCCGGCAATGAACCTGGTGGGTTTCGAGCACGCCGCCACCACCGATGCCGACAAGGCCAAAGTCGCTGCCGTCCGCGCCCAACTGGAAAAACCAATGACACTGTTCAACCTGCCGAAAGCCGCCGGTTGCGTGGTCGCGACCCAGGAGCTGGAAAGCCCGTTGTTCGGTGACAAACCGGATACCGACGATGAGCATGAAGAAGCCAAGGACGGTCACGAGCATCAACATGACCACAGCGAAATCCACGCCCGTTACCAATTCAGCTGCTCGGCCCCGGGCGCGCTGAAGACCCTGGACCTGGCGACTGTCTTCAACACGTTCCCGGCTACCCAGAAGATTCAGGTACAACTGGTCAGCCCGAGCGGGCAGCAAGGGGTTGAAGTGACGGCCAAAACCGCCGCCCTGAAATTCTGATCCGACACCGCTCCCACAGGGTTCACCATCAACCTGACCGGTTTCACATGACCCAAGCACTCATCGAACTGTCCGACCTGGGCTTCAGCTGGCCCGGTCACCCACCGTTGCTGGACATCCCGGCGTTTCGCCTGGAGCCTGGTGAAACCCTGTTCCTCAAAGGCCCCAGCGGCAGCGGCAAGACCACCCTGCTCGGCTTGCTCGGCGGTGTGCAAAAGCCTGATCGCGGCAGCATCCGGCTGCTCGGCCAGGAATTGACTGAACTGTCTGCCGGGGCTCGCGACCACTTCCGGGTCGATCACACCGGCTACATCTTCCAGCAGTTCAACTTGCTGCCGTTTCTGTCGGTGCGGGAGAACGTCGAATTGCCCTGTCACTTCTCGAAACTGCGCGCCGAGCGGGCGAAACAGCGCCACGGCAGCGTCGATCAGGCCGCCGCCACCCTGCTCGCCCATCTGGGCCTGAAGGACGAAAACATTCTGGGCCGTCGTGCCGATTCGCTGTCCATCGGCCAGCAGCAGCGAGTCGCTGCCGCGCGTGCGCTGATCGGTCAGCCGGAACTGGTGATCGCCGACGAACCGACCTCGGCACTGGATTACGACGCCCGCGAAAACTTCATTCGCCTGCTGTTCGCCGAATGCCGCGAAGCCGGCTCGAGCCTGTTGTTCGTCAGCCACGATCAGAGCCTCGCGCCGCTGTTCGATCGCCACCTGTCGCTGGCCGATCTCAATCGCGCCGCCACCCCGTCCGAGGTTTGAGATGTATTTGTTTCGTCTAGCCATGGCCAGCCTCGCTAACCGTCGCTTCACCGCGATCCTCACCGCGTTCGCCATCGCCCTGTCGGTCTGCCTGCTGCTGGCGGTGGAGCGGGTGCGCACCGAGGCCAAGGCCAGTTTCGCCAGCACCATCAGCGGCACCGATCTGATCGTCGGCGCGCGTTCCGGCTCGGTGAACCTGCTGCTGTATTCGGTATTCCGTATCGGCAACGCCACCAACAACATCCGCTGGGACAGCTTCGAGCAGTTCGCCAACAACCCGAAAGTGAAGTGGGCGATCCCGATGTCCCTCGGCGATTCCCATCGTGGTTATCGGGTGATGGGCACCACTGAGGCGTACTTCGAGCATTACCAGTACGGCCATCAACAGCATCTGGAACTGGCCGACGGCCGTGCCTTCGCCAGCGATCCGTTCGAAGTGGTGCTCGGTGCCGAAGTGGCCGACGCGCTGCACTACAAACTCGGCGACAAACTGGTGCTGGCCCATGGCGTGGCGGCAATCAGCCTGGTCAAGCATGACGACAAACCGTTCACCGTGGTCGGCATTCTCAAACGCACCGGCACCCCGGTGGACCGCACGCTGCACATCAGCCTCGGCGGCATGGAAGCGATCCACATCGACTGGCACAACGGTGTACCGGCGCGGGGTAACGGTCGGGTCAGTGCCGATCAGGCGCGCAATATGGACCTGACGCCGCAAGCGATCACCGCGTTCATGCTCGGCCTTAACAACAAGATTTCGACCTTCGCGCTGCAACGTGAAATCAACGAGTTCCGTGGCGAACCGATGCTGGCAATCCTGCCGGGTGTGGCGTTGCAGGAGCTGTGGAGTTTGATGAGCACGGCGGAAAAAGCCTTGTTCGTCGTCTCGCTGTTCGTGGTGCTGACGGGGTTGATCGGCATGCTCACGGCGATTCTCACCAGCCTCAACGAGCGACGCCGGGAGATGGCGATTCTGCGTTCGGTGGGCGCGCGGCCATGGCATATCGCGACTTTACTGGTGCTGGAAGCGTTTGCCCTGGCGCTGTCGGGAGTGATTGCCGGCGTGGCGCTGCTGTATGTGGGCATCGCCGTGGCGCAGGGTTACGTGCAGTCGAATTACGGTTTGTACCTGCCGCTGGCCTGGCCAAGCGAATATGAATGGACGCTGCTCGGTGGCATCCTGATCGCCGCGCTGCTGATGGGCAGCGTGCCGGCCTGGCGCGCTTATCGCCAATCCTTGGCCGATGGCCTGTCGATCCGCCTGTGAGGACGTTGAACATGCCCCGCGCTCTGCTTGCGCTGTTGATGCTGGTCGCTTTGCCGCTGTGGGCGGCCGAGCCGAAAGACCTGACCTGGTCGGAAATGATCCCGCCGGATGCCCCGCCGGAAGTGCCGAACATGACGCCGCTGCACGACCTGTCGAAGATGAGCGATGCGTTGTCCGCGGAGTCGGCCCCGGCCGCCAAACAGGACATGCCGAACGCGCCGGTGGTGAAAAGTCTCGATGGCCAGAACATTCGCTTGCCGGGGTACATCGTGCCGCTGGAGGTCAGTGAAGAAGGCCGCACCACGGAGTTTCTGCTGGTGCCGTATTTCGGCGCCTGCATCCACGTACCGCCTCCGCCGTCGAACCAGATCGTGCACGTCAAAAGCGAAGTCGGCGTGAAGCTCGATGAGCTGTACCAGCCGTACTGGGTCGAAGGTGCGTTGCAGGTCAAGGCGTCCACCAGCGAACTGGCGGATGCCGGGTATCAGATGGAGGCGCAGAAGATTTATGTGTATGAACTGCCGGAGTGAATCCGGTGGTGATCTGTCGCCTACAAGACTGCCATCGCGGGTTTGCCCGCGATGAGGCCCTCAAAATCAGCCCATCACTGTTTCGTTGAGCTGAGTCAAAAGACCGTATCAGTTGGATCCCTACCATTGGACATCAAGCATTTTTAACGTCCTTTGGAGCCCCCATGCACAAGTCCCTGCTCAGCGCTTCGCTGCTTGCCCTCGCGCTCGCAGCCCCGCTCACCCATGCCCATGAGGCTGGCAATATCATCGTTCGGGCCGGTGCGATCACCGTCAATCCGACAGCCGACAGCTCCAGCGTCAAGGTCGATCAAGGCCCGCTGAAGGGCGCCGACCTGGGTGGCAAGGCCACCATGAGCAGCGACACGCAACTGGGCCTGAACTTCGCCTACATGATCACCAACCACCTGGGGATCGAACTGCTCGCGGCCTCGCCGTTCGAGCATGACGTGAAGCTCAAAGGCACCGCGCTCGGCGCCGCCAACGGCAAACTCGGCACCCTGAAACACCTGCCGCCGACCCTGAGCCTGGTCTACTATCCGATGGATGCCAAGTCCGCATTCCAGCCGTATGTCGGCGGCGGGATCAACTACACCTGGATCTACGACGAGCACGTCAGCAGCGAAGCCAGCGCCAATGGCTTCAGCAACTTCAACGCGAAAAACTCCTGGGGCCTGGCCTGGGAAGTCGGTGCCGACTACATGCTCACCGATAAGGTGATGATCAACGCCCAGGTGCGCTACATCGACATCGACACCCGTGCCACCGTGGAAAACAACGCCGTGGCTCCGGGCACCCGCGCACGGGTGAACGTGGACGTCGATCCGTTCATCTACATGGTCGGTCTGGGTTACAAGTTCTAAAGAACGTTCACGTGGTGGTGAATGAGGCGTTGTGATGGGCAGACTCAGAACTGATGGCGGCCGATACACGGTCGACCTGGAGTAAAACTCCCCCACCACAGGGATTGCATCAGCGGTAACGCAAATTCCAGCCGTGAAAAAGGCGCCTTTCTCAAGGCGCCTTTTTCACGACTGGGTAAAACCTCAGTGCCCCAACAACCGCGCCAGGCCAACGCTCATCGGCGTCTGCTCCGGGTAGGTGAACCGCTCCAGCAAACGCCGGTTATTCGCTCGTGAATGGCGGATGTCACCGGAACGCGCCGGGCCAAAGCTAACGGGCGGCAGCTTGCCCACTACGGCTTCAAGGGCTTCAAGCATTTGCTTGAGGGTCGTCGCCTGATTCCAGCCGACATTCACCGCGCCGACCTCAACCTGCGGTTTCTCGATGGCTTGCACCAGCACGTCCACCAGGTCTTCGACGTAGACAAAATCCCGAGTCTGCTCGCCATCCCCGAACACAGTGATCGGCAAGCCTTTCTGCGCGCGCTCGCTGAAAATGCTGATCACTCCGGAGTACGGCGAGGACGGATCCTGGCGCGGGCCAAAGATGTTGAAGAAGCGGAAAATCACCGGCTCCAGACCATGCTGGCGGCGATAGAAATCGAAGTAGTGCTCGCTCGCCAACTTGTCCGCCGCATACGGTGTCAACGGTGCCTTGGGCGTGTCTTCGTCGATCGACTCGCCCTCGCCATTGTTGCCATAGACCGCTGCGCTGGACGCGTACAACACGCGTTTGACACCGGCCTGACGCATGGCCTCGCAGACGTTCAGCGAGCCGATGAAGTTGCTCTGGTGAGTTTTCACCGGGTCATCCACCGAAGCCTGCACCGAAGCCACCGCGGCCAGATGCGCCACCGCGCTGCAACCGAGCATCGCCTGCGCCACCAGGGCGGCATCAGCGACATCGCCTTCGATCAGTTCGACGAGGGGATTGTCCATCGGCAGGTTGCTGCGTTTGCCGGTGGACAAGTCATCGAGAATTCGCACCGAATGACCTTTGGCGAGCAAGGCATCGGTCAGGTGCGAACCGATGAAACCGGCGCCGCCGGTGATTAAAACAGGGCCGTCAGCCATGGCGATAAAACCTATCCAGTAAGCCCGGGAGTGCCGCGCGCCAGGCGCGGGGTTTGATCCCGAAAGTGTGCAGAATTTTCTTGCAGGCCAGCACCGCGTGTTGCGGTTCTTCGGCTGCGTCGGGACGTGCGGCGTGAGCCTGGGCGGTCGGCGATTCGATGGCCAGCGGGTGCAGGGCGCGCGCTTCAGTGAGAATCGCCTGCCCCAGTGCCAGCGGTGTGGTCGCCTCATGCCCGGCGTAGTGGTAGGTGCCCCACAGCGGCGCAGCACAATCGAGTTGCTTGAGCACCGAGATGATCACTCGGGCAGCGTCGTCCACCGGCGTCGGATTACCGCGACGATCATCCGCCAACAGCAGTTCTTCAGCTTTCTCGGCCCGGGCGAGGAATCGCCCGAGGGTGCCCTCGGGGCTGTCATCGAGCAGCCAGCCGAAACGCAGCAACACATGCTGTGGACAAGTGGCGCGCACGCTTTGCTCAATGCGCCACAAAGCTTGACCGCGCAGGCCCAACGGTACCGGTTCGTCTTTTTCGCTGTAGGCGGTCGCCCGGGAGCCATCGAACACGCGATAACTCGACGGTTGCACCAGCACGATGTTGTGATGCTGGCACAATTCGGCCAGACGCTCGATGGCGCGCTCCTGCCCGGCCAGACGCTGTTCGCTGACGGTCTCCGCCTGGAACCAGTCGAAATAGTAGGCGAGATTGATCAACGCATCCGGACGGGTATCGTCGAGCAGTTGCGTCAGGCTCGCGGCGTCCCAGCCGTCTTGTGGTGGGCGGGGGGCGAGGAAACCGATGTCTTCCTCCGCACCGAGGCGAATCAGCGCCTGCCCAAGGGCATTTCCGCCGCCCAGTAACATAAGGCGCATTCGCATAGAGTCAGCAGGCCCAGTCTGATTGGAACGATGGCTTTATCGACAGCGCCCGCAGGCGATGTCCTCAATAATTGCCGGAATCGTTGCATTTTGCGGGTTTAGTGCGCAACCGTCACCCGTAAAGTGTAGTTCCCGGGGATTTGTGGTGCCGCTACTGGCCTCAGGAGCAACACAGAGCCTAAGCGGTACTTGCAACTTCCCGTCCCCACCCGCATAAATTGGTTCATGAACCTGCCCATCCCCGCAGACAGCGCGCTGAACGGTTTCCACCCCGCCGTCAGCGCCTGGTTCAGCAACACCTTCGCGACGGCTACCGCCGCCCAGGCCCGGGCGTGGCCGTTGATCCGCCAGCGCCGTTCAACGCTGATTGCCGCGCCCACCGGCTCCGGCAAAACCCTCACCGCGTTTCTGGCCGTGCTCGACGATCTGGTCCATCGCGGCCTGGAAAACCCGGATGGCCTGCCGGACGAAACCCTGGTGGTCTACGTTTCGCCGCTCAAGGCCCTGTCCAACGACATCCGGATCAACCTGCAAAACCCGCTGGCCGGCATCACCGAGCAGTTACGCCTGATGGGCCTGCCCGACGTGCCGATCAGCACTGCCGTGCGCACCGGCGATACGCCGCAAAAAGACCGTTCGGCCATGCGCAAAACCGCGCCGCACATTCTGGTGACCACCCCGGAATCCCTTTATGTGCTGCTCGGCTCCGACTCCGGCCGGAAAATGCTCGGCACCACGCAAACGGTGATCGTCGACGAAATCCACGCCATCGCCGCCAGCAAACGCGGCAGTCACCTGGCCCTGAGCCTGGAGCGCCTGCAAGCGCTTTGCCCGCAACCGCTGGTGCGGATCGGCCTGTCCGCCACGCAAAAACCCATCGAAGCGGTGTCGCGTTTTTTGGTTGGCCGTGATCGCGCCTGCGAAATCATCGACATCGGCCATGCCCGCCCACGGGATCTCGATATCGAAGTGCCGCCCGTGCCGCTGTCGGCGGTGATGGCCAACGACGTCTGGGAGCTGGTCTATGACCGCCTCGCCGCCCTCGCCCGCGAACACCGGACCACGCTGATTTTCGTCAACACCCGGCGCCTGGCCGAACGCCTGAGCCGACACTTGAGCGAACGCCTCGGCAAAGACGCGGTGGCCGCCCACCATGGCAGCCTGGCCAAGGAATTTCGCCTGGACGCCGAGCAACGGCTCAAGCGCGGCGAGCTGCAAGTGCTGATCGCCACCGCCTCGCTGGAACTGGGGATTGATATCGGCGACGTCGACCTAGTGTGCCAGATCGCTTCGCCACGCTCGATTGCCGGTTTTCTGCAACGGGTCGGCCGCTCCGGGCACCAGGTCGGCGGCACGCCCAAGGGCCGATTGTTCGCCACCACCCGCGATGACCTGATCGAGTGCGCCGCCCTGCTCGACTGCGTGCGCCGTGGTGAACTCGACACCTTGCTGATCCCCGAAGCGCCGCTGGATGTGCTGGCCCAGCAGATCATCGCCGAGGTCAGTTGCCAGGAATGGCACGAGCAGGCATTGCTGGAGACGCTGCGTAAAGCCTCGCCTTACGCCAAGCTCGACGAAAAACATTATCAGGCGTTGCTGCACATGCTCGCCGAGGGCTACAACGGTCGCTTGGGCATTCGCAGCGCTTACCTGCACCGGGACGCGGTAAGCCGCACCTTGCGCGGCCGTCGGGGCGCCAAACTGACCGCCGTGACCAGCGGCGGGACGATTCCGGACAACGCCGACTACAGCGTGTTGCTGGAGCCTCAGGGGCTGAACATCGGCAGCGTCAACGAAGACTTCGCAGTGGAAAGCATTGCCGGGGATATCTTTCAGCTGGGCAATACGTCATATCGAATCCTGCGGGTCGAAACCGGCAAGGTCCGGGTCGAAGACGCTCAGGGCCAGCCGCCGACCATTCCGTTCTGGCTCGGGGAAGCACCCGGTCGCAGCAATGAACTGTCGTTCGCCGTGGCCCGTCTGCAAGCGCAACTCGATGAGCGGCTCGGCGCCACACCCGGCGATCTGCAACCAGCCCTCGACTGGCTGACCGACACCCTCGGCCTGAACCTCGCCAGCGCCGAGCAACTGGTCGACTACCTGGCCCGGGCCCGCCTGACCCTCGGCGCCTTGCCGTCCCAGGACACACTGGTGATGGAGCGCTTTTTCGACGAGTCAGGCGGTACGCAACTGATCATCCACTCACCGTTCGGCAGCCGCATCAACCGCGCCTGGGGCCTGGCCCTGCGCAAGCGTTTCTGCCGCACCTTCAACTTCGAATTGCAGGCCGCCGCCAGCGAGGACGCCATCGTGTTGTCGCTGTCCACCAGCCACAGCTTCGAGCTGGACGACGTCTGGCGCTACCTGCACAGCAACAGCGCCGAACATATCCTGACTCAAGCGGTGCTCGAAGCCCCGCTGTTCGGCGTACGCTGGCGCTGGAATGCCGGGGTCGCCCTCGCGCTGCCACGCTACAGCGGCGGCCGCAAAGTGCCGCCGCAGATCCAACGGATGAAAAGCGAAGACCTGATCGCCAGCGTGTTTCCCGATCAGATCGCCTGCGTGGAAAACCTCGCCGGCGAGCGCGAGATTCCCGACCATCCGCTGGTGGAACAAACCCTCGACGATTGCCTGCACGAGGCCATGGACAGCGAAGGCTGGCTGGCGTTGTTGCGGCGCATGGAACAGGGCGATATCCGCCTGATCAGCCGCGACCTGCCGGCGCCTTCGCCACTGGCGGCGGAAATCCTCAGTGCCCGCCCCTACACCTTCCTCGACGACGCGCCGCTGGAAGAACGCCGTACTCAGGCGGTACTCAACCGTCGCTGGAGCGATCCGCAGTCCACCGACGACCTCGGTGCGCTGGACGCCGACGCGATTGCCGCGGTGCGCGACGAAGCCTGGCCAACGCCAACCGGCCTCGATGAAATGCATGAGGCCTTGATGAGCCTGGCGTGCATCACCGACGCCGAGGCCCGGGCCAACCCCAATTGGCTCGAATGGCTGAACACCCTGGCCAACAGTGGCCGCGCCAGCCGTTTGCAGATCAACGCCAAGCAATCGCTGTGGCTGCCACTGGAGCGACTGACCTGCCTGCGGGCGATTTATCCACAGGCCTCCTTGTTTCCGTCGTTGGAGGCGTTGCCCGGTTTCGATGAAACCTGGGAGCCGGACGAAGCGGTGCTGGAAGTGGTCCGTGCGCGGCTCAGTGCGTTTGGTCCATTGCCGCTGAAAGCGATTGCCGAACCACTCGGTTTACCGGCGCTTCAAGTCACTCAGGCCCTGGCCCAACTGGAACGTGAAGGTTACGTGCTGCGCGGGCAATTCAGCCCCGGCGCCCGCGAAGAGGAATGTTGCGAACGGCATCTGCTGGCGCGGATTCATCGCTACACGGTCAAACGGCTGCGCCGGGAAATCGAGCCAGTGGCGTTGCAGGATTTCATGCGTTTCCTGTTCGACTGGCAGCATCTTTCCAGCATGAGCCGAGGCCAGGGCAGCGCAGTGTTGCCGGCGATCATCAGCCAGTTCGAAGGCTACCCCGCCGCCGCTTCGGCATGGGACAGCGACATTCTGCCGGCGCGGCTCAAAGACTATTCGGCGAGCTGGCTGGATGAGTTATGCCGCAGCGGCAAACTGGTCTGGACCCGCCTGACCGCGCGCAACAAGAGCACCGGCACGGCATTGCGCAGCACGCCGATTCTGCTGCTGCCGCGTAATCAGGTCGGGTTGTGGAGCAGCTTGACCGAGCAGACGCCGGTCCACGAGCTGTCGCCCAAAACACAAAAGGTCCATGCAGCACTCGGCCAGCACGGCGCGCTGTTTTTCGATGAGCTGATGCACGAGGCCCATCTGCTGCGCTCGGAACTGGAAATCGCCTTGCAGGAACTGGTCGGTGCCGGACTGGTCAACGCCGACAGTTTCGCCGGGTTGCGGGCGCTGATCACCCCGGCCAGCAAACGCCAGAATCGCAGCAGCCGACGCGGGCGTGGAGCGTTTGTCGGCGGGATGGAAGACGCCGGGCGCTGGGCCTTGCTGCGCCGCGGTGCTGCCGCGCCGGCTGTGGATAAGCCGGTTGTGGATAAACAACGCCCGACGTCCACGCCCACAGAAACCCTGGAACACATCGCCATGACCTTACTGCGCCGTTACGGCGTGGTGTTCTGGCGCTTGCTGGAGCGAGAGGCGGACTGGTTGCCGAGTTGGCGGGAATTGCTGCGCACGTTCCATCGGCTCGAGGCCCGGGGCGAGATTCGTGGCGGGCGGTTTGTCAGTGGTTTGGCCGGCGAACAGTTTGCCCTGCCCGAGGCGATCCCGTTGTTGCGCGAAGTCAGGCGGCGCCCCCATGACGGTAGTTTGATCGCGGTGTGCGGGGTGGATCCGCTGAACCTCGCCGGCACCTTGCTGCCGGGCGTAAAAGTGCCGGCGCTCGCGAGCAATCGGCTGGTGTATCGCGATGGCTTGCCGGCTGCCGCCGAGATCGCCGGCAAGCAGCAGTTCTGGCTGGAGCTGGATCAGCAATCGACTACAGAAGTACGCAACACACTGATCCGCCACTCCCCCCTGTAGGATTCAATCTCCTGTGGCGAGGGAGCTTGCTCCCGCTGGGGTGCGAAGCGCCCCCAAAACCTGTAAACCAATTTCTCCCGGATGCACCGCGCTGTATGGCTTTGCGACTGCTCCGCAGCCGAGCGGGAGCAAGCTCCCTCGCCACAAGGTTTAATACCAGCCGTGAGATATTTGACCTGCACGCAAATATCAAATGCCCATCCCTGTATTTTTCCGCACGTCCCAAACCCCGACACTGCGCTCCATCAATCAATCCATCGGAGTTGCAGCCATGCCCATTGCCTTGCTGGCGCTGACCCTTAGCGCTTTCGCCATCGGGACGACGGAGTTCGTCATCGTTGGCCTGTTACCCACCATCGGCGCCGACCTCGGCGTCAGCCTGCCGTCTGCCGGTTTGCTGGTCAGTTTGTATGCACTCGGGGTGGCCGTCGGCGCGCCGGTACTGACCGCCCTCACCGGCAAAGTCCCGCGTAAATTGCTGCTGTTGTCGCTGATGGTGCTGTTCACCCTCGGCAACTTGTTGGCCTGGAAAGCGCCGAGCTACGAGTCGCTGATCATTGCGCGGATCGTCACCGGCCTGGCCCACGGGGTGTTTTTCTCAATTGGCTCGATCATCGCCACCAGCCTGGTGCCTAAGGAAAAAGCCGCCAGCGCGATTGCCATCATGTTCACCGGCCTGACTGTGGCGCTGGTCACTGGCGTGCCGCTGGGGACGTTTATCGGTCAGCATTTCGGCTGGCGTGAAACCTTCCTCGCGGTGTCTGCACTGGGTGTGATCGCCTTCATCGGCAGCCTGCTCTACGTACCGAAGAACGTCGCCCACAGCAAACCGGCTTCGCTGTTGCAGCAGTTGCAAGTGCTCAAGCAACCGCGCCTGTTGTTGGTGTATGCCATGACGGCGGTCGGCTACGGCGGCTCGTTCATCGCCTTCACCTTTCTGGCACCGATTCTTCAGGACATTGCGGGCTTCAGCGCCAGCACCGTCAGCCTGGTGCTGCTGGTGTACGGCATCTCGGTGGCCGTCGGCAACATCTGGGGCGGCAAGCTGGCGGACAAACGCGGCCCGATCAACGCCCTGAAAATCATCTTCGCCCTGCTCGCCGCCGTGCTGTTCGCGCTGACCTTCACCGCCGCCAATCCATGGCTGGCCCTGGCCACTGTGCTGGTCTGGGGTGCGGTGGCGTTCGGCAACGTGCCGGGGCTGCAGGTATATGTGGTGCGTCAGGCCGAACATCACACCCCGCATGCGGTGGACGTGGCGTCGGGCCTGAACATTGCGGCGTTCAACCTCGGCATAGCCGGTGGTGCGTGGGGTGGTGGTTTGATCGTGGCGCATATGGGCCTGATCCATACCGCGTGGATCGGTGGCCTGGTGGTGTTGGTGGCATTGGCACTGACCGCCTGGAGTGGTCGTCTCGATCGATTGGGTCCGGTGTATGCCGAGCCGGCTGAAGGTTCGGCCCGGATCGTTGTCGGGCACTGATAGATCAAAAGATCGTAGCCTTCGGCAACGCCTGCACGCCTGTGGGAAGCTGCCGAAGGCTGCGATCTTTTGCTTTTACCGTCCGTAGCCCCGTCGAAACTTTCTCGCACGCCTGGCAGTCATCAAAAGACAGGGCTGTCCGAGGATGGGAGGCGACATGGCGGCGATTCATATCGGCATTTCAGGCTGGCGCTACACGCCCTGGCGGGGAGCCTTCTACCCGAAGGGGCTGACCCACAAACGCGAATTGCAATTCGCGTCACGGGCGGTCAACAGCATCGAAATCAATGGATCATTCTACGCCCTGCAACGGCCCGAACGTTACGCCCAGTGGTACGCCGAAACCCCGGCGGGCTTCGTGTTCAGCGTCAAGGCGCCGCGTTTCATCACCCACATCAAGCGCTTGCGGGAGATCCATAAACCCCTGGCGAATTTCTTCGCCTCCGGGGTGCTGGAGCTCAAGGAAAAACTCGGCCCGATCCTCTGGCAGTTTCCGCCCAGCTTCAAATTCGACCTGGAGCTGTTCGAACATTTCCTTGAACAACTGCCCCACGACACCGAACAGGCCGCCGCCCTTGCCCGCCAGCACGAACCACGTCTGAACGGTCACGCCAGCATGAAGGCCTACGGCAAAAAACCAGTGCGTCATGCCGTGGAAATTCGCCACGAAAGCTTTGTCGATCCGGCCTTCGTCCGGCTGCTCAAACGCTACAACACCGCGTTGGTGATTGCCGACACCGCCGGCAAATGGCCGTATCGCGAAGACCTCACCAGCGATTTCGTCTACCTGCGCCTGCACGGCGCCGAAGAACTCTACGCCAGCGGTTACACCCCTCAAGCGCTGCAACGCTGGAGCGAGCGGATCGAGGCCTGGCATCACGGCCAGCAACCGGCAGATCCGCAATTGATCGCGCCCCGGCAAAAACCCAAGACTCGCAGATCCCGGGAAGTGTTCTGCTATTTCGATAACGACATCAAAGTCCGCGCGCCCTTCGATGCCCGCCACCTGCTTGAGCGTTTGCATCTCGACAAAGACCTGGTCACGGCCCCCGGCGAGCCGGTTGCCGAAGGAGCGCTGCCATGAGCATTCCCGAACCGGTCGGCGGAACGGATGAACAGCAACCCATCATCAATGCCGTGAGCCGCTTCACCGTGCTGACGGTCAACACCCACAAGGGGTTCACCGCACTCAATCGGCGCTTCATCCTGCCCGAGTTGCGCGAAGCGGTGCGCAGTGTGTCCGCCGATGTGGTGTTTTTGCAGGAGGTCCACGGCACCCACGAACAGCATCCCCAGCGCTACAACAATTGGCCGGCGATGCCCCAGTACGAATTCCTTGCCGATAGCCTGTGGCCGCAATTCGCCTACGGGCGCAACGCGGTCTATCCGGCGGGCGATCACGGCAATGCACTGTTGTCGAAATTCCAGATCATTCGCCACGACAACCTCGACGTGTCCATCAGCGGCCATGAAAACCGTGGAGTCCTGCATTGCGTGTTGCGGATGCCCGGCGATGGCCGGGAAGTGCATGCCATTTGCGTCCATCTGGGTCTGCGCGAAAGCCACCGGACGGCACAGCTCAAGCTGCTGATCCGACGCCTGGAAGAGTTACCGCAAGATGCCCCGGTGGTGGTCGCCGGCGACTTCAACGACTGGCGCCAACGCGCCGATGCGTTGCTCAAGCCTTGCGGTTTGCGTGAGGTCTTTGCCGAGCAGCATGGCAAACCGGCGCGCAGTTTCCCCGCGCGTTTGCCGGCGTTACGCCTGGACCGCATCTACGTGCGCCATCTCAAGGCCAGCCATCCGCAAGTGCTGGCGGCACGCCCCTGGTCACACCTTTCCGACCATGCGCCCCTGTCGGTGGAGATCGAGTTATGAGCAGCCCATCGATGGAAAAAACCACGGTCGAACACGTCTCCCCTCCTCCCCCCGTGCGCGAGCCTGCGGTGACTGAAGTTGAATACGGCTGGCACGGTAACAACCGGGTCGAGTTGCTGGAAAACGGTGAGGCGTACTTTCCACGGGTGTTTGAAGTGCTGCGCCAGGCCCAGAGGGAAATCCTCCTGGAAACCTTCATTCTGTTCGAAGACAAGGTCGGCAATGAGCTTCAACAGATCCTGATTGAAGCGGCGCAACGCGGTGTGCGTATCACGGTCAGTCTCGACGGCTTTGGTTGTGGCGAACTGAGTACGGCGTTCCTCGCCGCCCTGAGCAACGCAGGCGTGCACCTGCAAATATTCGACCCTGCCCCGCGTCACCTGGGCATCCGCACCAACTGGTTCCGCCGTCTGCACCGCAAGATTGTGGTGGTCGACGGCACGATTGCGTTCCTCGGTGGGATCAATTTTTCCGCCGACCATCTGGCCGACTTCGGCCCCGAGGCCAAGCAGGATTATTCGGTTGAAGTGCAAGGCCCGGCAGTGGCCGATATTCATCATTTCGCCCTGCTAAAAAGCGGTCGACCGGCTCGGGCCAAATACTGGTGGCAGCGCCGCCGGCAGCGGCACGCTGAACTGGCGGTCAGCGATCATGACGGTCAGGTGCGGCTGGTGTATCGCGACAACGCAGAACACCCAAACGATATCGAAGAGGTGTATTTGCAGGTGCTGCGCAGTGCCCGGCGTCGCGTGGTGATCGCCAATGCCTACTTCTTTCCAGGCTATCGGCTGCTGCGCGAGATTCGCAATGCGGCACGCCGGGGGGTCGAGGTGCGCCTGATTCTTCAGGGACAACCGGACCTGCGGGTGGCCAGGCTCGCCGCGCGCATGACCTACGATTACCTGCTGCGGGCCGGGGTGGTGATCTACGAATATTGCGACCGCCCACTGCACGGCAAAGTCGCCCTGGTCGACGAGGACTGGAGCACTGTCGGCTCAAGCAACCTCGATCCGCTGAGCCTGTCCCTGAACCTGGAAGCCAACGTGCTGATCCGCGACCGTGCCTTCAACCGCGATCTGTACGAGCGTCTCGACGAGTTGAGCAGCAACCATTGCAAGGTCATGTCGGTGGACACAGCCCCTCGCGGGCGGATCTGGGACATGACCATCGGCTTTCTGGTGTTTCACTTCCTGCGGCATTTCCCCGCATGGGCCGGCTGGTTGCCGGCGCATAAACCGCGCCTGAAGCCCTTCATCCATCCACCCGGGAGCGCCAAGGCATGAGCCATTCCCAAGCGCAGCCTGCGTCGCACTCCGACACGCCGGGCAAACACCACTGGCACCGCTGGAAAAGGCCGCTGACGATGCTGTTTTTCCTGGCGCTGATCGTATTGTTCACGATGCTCGCCCAGCGCATCGAATGGAACGAAGTGTTCGATACCCTGGCTGATTTCAAAGTACGCACGTTGATCATTGCGTCAGGTGTGACCCTGGCAAGCTTTCTGGTCTATGCCTGTTTCGACCTGATCGGGCGCACCTACATCCGGCAGAACCTGACCTGGCGGCAGATCCTCCCGGTGGGGATCATCAGCTATGCCTTCAACCTCAACCTGAGCGCCTGGGTCGGCGGTGTCGCCATGCGTTATCGGCTGTATTCGCGGCTCGGCGTGAGCAAAGGCAACATCGCAAAAATCCTCGGGCTGAGCCTGGCGACCAACTGGTTCGGCTACATGGTAATTGCCGGCGCGGTGTTCAGCAGCGGCCTGATGCGAATGCCGCCGGGCTGGAAAGTGAGCAGCAATGCACTGCAGGACGTGGGGATTTTGTTGCTGTTGTTGAGCATGGGATATCTGGCGGCCTGCCGGTATTCCAGGCGCCGGAAATGGTCGGTTCGCGGCGTAGATATCATTCTGCCGTCGCTGCGCATGGCAATCCTGCAACTGGCCCTCGGCGCACTGAACTGGGCGCTGATGGCGGCGGTGATCTTCACGTTGCTGCCGAGCAAACTGGACTATCCGCCGGTGCTTGGTGTGTTGCTGATCAGCGCCATTGCCGGGGTCATCACCCATATCCCGGCCGGGCTCGGTGTGTTGGAGGCGGTGTTCGTGGCGCTGCTGCAGCACGAAGTATCGCGGGGCAGCCTGGTGGCGGGGTTGATCGCTTATCGGGCGATCTATTTCATTCTGCCGCTGCTGATAACCGTGGTGATGTACCTGGTGGTGGAAGCCAAGGCCAAGTCGTTGCGGATCTCGAAGAAATCTCGGTGAGATGTGGTTTGCCCGCGAACGACCGCAAGACCACCGCCTCTCTCAACTCGATTGAATGATGCTCAACCGCTCACCCACCACCATCTCGGTGATCCAATCCACCAGAATCGAGGTGTACGCCTGTTGCGAAACCGGGTCGCTCAAGGCGTGATCCGCACCATCGATGATCCGGTGAGTCAGCGAGTGAGTCTGCTGACACGCGGCGCGGTAACTCATGATCGTCGCGTGGGGTACATAGGCATCGGTCTCGGACTCCACCAGCAACACATCCCCGGTGAATTGCGAGCAGGCGTGCAACGCGCGATTGCTGTCGGCGCGCACCAGCGTGCCGCGATAGTCGCGCAAGTCGGCTTTGTCCAACTCACGCTTGGGCGTGTGCCACAAGTCGTCGCGATACAACGCCGGCACCCGCAGCGCCAACCAGCGCACCGGACGCAACGTCGTCAGGATCGCCGCCAGATAACCGCCATAACTGGTGCCGACCACCGCGATCGCAGAGGTGTCGAGCGCCGGGTGGGCGAGCAAGCGGTCGTAGGCTGCCAGCAGGTCGCGCAGGTTGTCTTCGCGGGTGACCCTGGACAACGGAATGCCGGTCCCGCCGGTATGGCCACGCAAGTCGAACGTCAGGCACACACAACCCAACCCGGCAATGCCTTTGGCCCGCTCCAGGTCGCGCTCCTGGCTACCGCCCCAGCCGTGGACGAAAAGCACCCCCGGGACTTTCGATTTGGGGCTGAGGAAGGTCCCGCTCATCTGTTCATCGTCGATGTCGATCTGAATGGTTTCGCTTCTAGCCGTCATAGGATTTGACCGTCACGTACTTGAGAAGAAAATCACTGTGTTCCGCCGGCCCGCGGTACACCTCGATAGCGTTCGCCGGCAGCGTTTGATCGCTATAGGTTTCGACCGACGACACGCGAATCGCACGCAGGCCGGGGTCGTGGACGAAGCTCTGCAACGCTGCGACTTCGGCACTGCTGGCACCGCCCAAACGCCAGGATTGTTCGAGCACGCCGCTGCGTTGTCGGCCGTTGCAGTCCAGCCCCTGGGCGATGTCGTAGTTGCGCCGCGAAGCATAGAAACCGGGGTAGGCTTCATCCGCCGCACTGTCGAATACCTGTGCCTGCTGGATCGCCAGCCTCACGTCATCCGGCAGTTCCAGCGCCAGCAGGTCCTCGTAATAACCCTGCACCACCAACAGATTGGACCCTCCATAAACCTGCTCGCCCTGAGCGTCTTCGGTCAAGTATTGATCACCGCAATAACTCAGCACTTTGTCGCCGATGAAGCTTTGGCCGACGCTGTGGGTGATCACCTCGGTCAAGTCCTGTTCCAACACCACGCCTTCGGTGAACAGTGTCTTGGCCTCGGGGCGAGCGAGGATGGCGTCGAACTGGTCGAGGCTCTTGATCACTTCCTGACCGCGTCCGGCGCAGGCGTGAATAGGCTTGATGCGGATCGGGCCGCTGTAGAGCAGGTGCTCCGCCGCCGGGCGCGCATCGTCCAGGGAGAACACGCTGAGGCCATCGAGCACGACGCTGCGCACCCGTTCGCAAAACAACGTTGCCCAGCCTTCGGGCGCGAACGCATAGCGGTTCAACAGCCCATGACTGATGGCTTTGGTGCAGATGAAATCGTGGTCGACGTAACCGCCCCACAAATCCTCCGGCCCTTTGACGCCCAGCTTCCGGGCGATAGCGGCGCCCACCAGCGTCTGGGTCGGCAACAGATAGCGGTCACGACCGCTGTGCAGTTGCGGGTCGTAACTGCCGCCGTATTCGAGCCCGACGATCTGCGCCAGCCAACGAGCCAGCGCCCGATTGGTTTCAACTTCGTGCAGCGGGGCATCGGGCCGTACCGAATGGGCGAGTACCAGTTTCTGGCGATTTGTTGGGGTCATGCGTCCCCCTTCAATCTGCGTTGGATAAATGTATCTGGAGGGGTGCAGGGATCAGGCCAATGGCGGCTGATGAAGAACGACTGTTAAATCAGCCGGTTGCCCAGACAGTAATGGCATTACGCCTGTTTGATTATGCACGACGCCCTTCAGGACTCCGGCATTTTGCACGACTCAAACCTCCCACATTTTCTTGATCTGGCGTGCTCTGGCTACCGGGCCACAACAGCTGGCGGCGTCACGCCAAACCGCGTCCGGTAATCACTCGGCGCCAGCCCGGTAATCTTTTTGAACGTCGCACGAAACGCACTCGGGTCCTGATAACCCACGGTCCAGGCAATGTGATCAATGGTGCCGTTGGTGAATTCGAGCATCTCGCGCGCCTTGCCGACGCGCAGGTGCTGGCAGTACTCGGTGGGTTTCAACCCGGTCGCCGCGCGGAATCGCCGCAGGAAGGTGCGCTCTTCCAGCCCCGCCCGATCGGCCATTGCCGCCAGCGAGACATCGACCGCCCCGGTGCTTTGCAGCCAATGCTGGACCTTGAGAATCGAGGCATCGCCATGGCTGAGAATCGGTGAAAAATTACTGCCGCATTCGCTCGCGCTGTCGCTGTGCTCCACCACCAGAAAGCGTGCCGTGCTAGTGGCAATGCTCGGCCCCAGCAAGCGGTTCACCAGCCGTAACCCCAGCTCTGACCAGGCCATCAGCCCGGCGGTGGTAATCAGATCGCCGTCATCGACGATGGGCGTGTCAGCCTTGAGCTTGATCGCCGGGTAACGCTCGGCGAAGGCTTTGGCCGAGGTCCAATGAGTGGTGGCGCTACGGCCGTCGAGCAGGCCGCTTTCAGCCAACAGGATCGACCCCACGCAAACCCCGCCCAACGTCGCACCACTGGCGTGTTGCTGACGAATCCAGCGGATCAGCCCCTGCGGTGCCTGGCCCGCGGAAAAGCCGCCAATCGACGGCGGGATCAACACCGCGACCAACGCTTCGGCCGGGCCGGGTTGACTGTCATAGACCCGCTCTGGCACCTGATCGCCCTCGACCCGCCAATGGCTGATCCGCAACAACGGCAACTGCGCCGTCTGATGCTCGGCGGCAATCCGGTTGGCCACCCCGAACAGATCCGTCAGCCCATGCACCGCCGCCATCTGCGCGCCGGGATAGATCAGCACGCCCAATTCGACGACTGCCCTTTCTACGCCCATTGTCAGTTTTCCCCCTTCTATTGTCGGTGCGGCCAATCCTCGGACGGCCTGCAGAACCTGATACTTGAATCACACCCAACAAGCACTTCGAGGAAACACTCATGGCCAAGCAAGCACTCATCGTAGTCGATATCCAGAACGACTACTTCCCCCAGGGCAAGTGGCCTTTGGCGGGCGCCGATGCCGCCGCAGACAACGCTGCACGGCTGATCCAGGCCTTTCGCGAGGCCGGTGACGCGGTGGTGCACATCCGCCACGAATTCACCTCCGACGCCGCGCCGTTCTTCACCCCGGGCTCCGACGGCGCGAAGCTGCACCCCAAAGTCCTCAACCGCGCCGATGAACCGGTGGTGCTCAAGCACTTCGTCAACGCGTTCCGCGAAACCGAACTCAAGGCCATCCTCGACCAGCAAGGTATCGAACACCTGGTGGTCGTCGGCAGCATGAGCCACATGTGCATCGACGGCGTCACCCGTGCCGCAGCGGACTTCGGCTATACGGTCACGGTGATCCACGACGCCTGTGCCACCCTTGATCTGGAGTTCAACGGCGTCACCGTCCCGGCCGCCCATGTGCATGCCGCGTTCATGTCGGCTTTGGGTTTTGCCTATGCCAGCGTGGTGTCCACCGATGACTTTCTGGCTGGTTAGATAAGAAGCTCGTTCCACAGGATTGCGCTTAACTGATCGGAATCATGTTGCTTCCCTTCTTTTTCATACACCTGCGCAACCGTCGAAAAAATCTCACGCGTGAGCTATTGAGGGCTGCAAAAATAGCCTGTAGTGTTATCACGCGTGAGTTTTTTCACAACGGGATCAGCACCATGAAAAGCAGCTCTCCATCAGATCCGCCTACCGGGTCTGTTACCGATTCAGCGAGCCGCAAAGGAGAGCGCTCGAAACCCTCCGCGAAAAAACCATCGAGCTTTTACATGAAGCAGATGCGCGCGGGCCTGGGTGCCGCCGGCTATGTGAAACACGAGACTTGGGTGCTTCCCGAAAATCGAAGCCTGCTCAAGCAGATGGAGAAACAGCTACGCCAACCGATTCTGGCTGGCTCATTCATGTCGGAGAATTACATGAGCGCAGGTAATAACTGGAACATCGATCGCCTCTACAGCGCCCTCCAGGCCCTCGACGAAGTGGTTGCGAACGAAATCACCCTCTCCCTCGTTCAAGGCTCCGAATCCAGCATCAAGCTGGAAATGAACGATTTCGGTGGCTTGCCGATTTACATCGCGGTGGTTGGCGATCAGATCATCGTCGATACGGTCCTGGTCGATGTCGAATCGATCAACAACGTCCCGGCCTTCAACGATGCCGTTCTGCGCAGCCGGGAAATGTTCCCGCTGTCCTCGATCGGTATCGAGTCCATGCCCAACGGGCAGGTCGTTTACAACATGTTCGGCGCGCTGAGCTCCGACTCCAGCCTGACCAACGTCGTGACTGAGATCAAAACCCTCGTCGACAACGTCCAGCGCGCCAGCGAAGCCTTTGAACGCTTCTTCAATTAATTATTCGGGAACAGGATATATCCAATGACTCAGTCCATCTGGAGCAAATTGTTCACCGCGCTGCGTGGCGGTGCCAACGAAGTCGGCGAATCGATCGTCGACCAACAGGCCCTGCGCATTCTCGACCAGGAAATTCGCGATGCTGACAGCGCGCTGGCCAACGCCAAGCGTGAGCTGGTCACCATCATGGCCAAGCACAAACTGTCGGCTGACCGCGTCAGCGAGTACAACGCCAAGATCAAGGACCTGGAATCCAAGGCCCTGGCCGCCATCCAGGCCAACCGCGAAGACCTGGCACTGGAAGTGGCCGAAGCCATTTCGACCCTGACCAATGAACTGGATGTCGAGCAAAAGCAGGCCACCGAATTCGGTGGTTACGCCGACAACATGCGCAAAGACATCACCAAGGCTGAAAACCGCATCAAAAGCCTGCGCCAGCAAGTGGATATGGCCAAGGCTCGTGAAAGCGTACAGAAAGCCCAGGTCAGCGCCTCGATCGCCAGTGGCGGCGCCAACGGCAAGCTGGAAACCGCCGTCGGTACACTGAACCGCCTGCAAGCCAAGCAGCAGCAACGCGCCGCTGAACTGCAAGCCCAGGACGAACTGGCCGATGCGTCGACCGGCACCGACCTGGAGCGCAAACTGCGCGAAGCCGGCATCACGCCGGACGCAGGCAGCGCCAATGCGATCCTGGAACGCCTGAAGAAAAAATCGGCCGAGTAAGCAATACCCCGGCAGAAAGGGCATTCATTGCCCTGATGCCAGTCAGTCAAGTGCACTGACCCTGTGGCGAGGGAGCTTGCTCCCGCTGGACTGCGCAGCAGTCCCTTCTTTTTGGGGATAAGAGGGGCCGCTTCGCGGCCCAGCGGGAGCAAGCTCCCTCGCCACAACTTTACTCAGTGCTTGTTCTATCTCTTAACTGGCAGGCATTAATTGATCGCCCTTCTTTACTGCCGAGTCGAGGTCAAGGATGGATGCCCTGAAGGGTTTCAAGACAATCGCTGGCCTGGCCATCTTCATGGTTGCGCTGCAACTGCTCAATGTGGCGACCGGCTACAGCCTTAACGCCTTCGGCCTGGTTCCGAGAACCTTGCACGGACTGGTCGGCATCATCACCTCGCCTTTCTTGCACACATCCTTTGCGCACCTGAGTGCCAACCTGATTGCCTTTTTGATCCTCGGTACCCTGGTCATCGCCGAAGGGCTCAACCGGTTCATGGCCGTCAGCGCTATCATCATTTTGCTGGGCGGTTCGCTGATCTGGCTGTTCGGTTTTGCCGACGTGCATATCGGTGCCAGCGGCTGGGTGTTCGGGCTGTGGGCGTATCTCCTGTCGCGCGCCTGGTTTCAGAGGAGCTGGAGCAACCTGATAACGGCCAGTGTCGTGGCCCTGCTCTATGGTGGGCTGATTGTTGGCTTCCTTCCGCGCCGGGGCATTTCCTTCGAAGGGCATATTTTTGCTGCAATCGCCGGGTATATTGCAGCCAAGGTACTGTTATCTACGCCGCGCAGCAGGTTTAATGCCGCCCGGTAACCACACTCGAGCACTTAGATGCCCGAGCGATTACGTCGCCAGGAATGAGCCCCCAAGGAGTCAGGGATGTAATGTCGATTTTCCTTTTATTGCGCGCGTACGCGGCGTCCTTCTTCCATCGCTTCGGCTGGGCCGGCCTGGCCATTGCGCTGGGCGTACACCTGAGCACGGCCTGGCTGGGCCTGGTGCTTCTGGGCGAACAACACCTCATCGCTCCCGCCACGTTCACCTACTTCTATCTCACCACCACGCTCACCGTCGGCTACGGCGATCTTGCGCCACAGACAGCCGCGGGACGGATTTTCGTGGCTACCTGGGTCATGCTCGGGGGCATTGCGCTGCTGACGGCGGCCATCGGCAAAACCACCAGCAGTGTCATCGATGTATGGAGAAAAGGCATGAAGGGCAAAGGCGATTTCACCGGCAAGGTCGGCCATACCGTTCTCATCGGCTGGGAAGGCGCGTCCAGCGAGCGGGTTATTGAGTTGCTGCTGCAGGACGAAACGTCCAATGACAACCTGATCGTCATTTGCGATTGCGATCTCGAAGAAAACCCCATGCCGGGCAAGGCGGCCTTTATCAAAGGTGAAAGCCTGTCCTCTGTCGCGCTTTTGCTGCGTGCCGGCGTACCTGGCGCCGAACGCGTACTGGTGCGCACCCATTCAGACGATCTGACCCTGGCCACCGTACTGGCGGTCAATCAACTGAGCCCGGTCGGGCATGTGGTCGCCCACTTCAATGAAAGTGAAATCGCCGCGCTCGCCAGCGCCTACGCGCCCAGCCTGGAATGCACCTCAAGCATGGCCATCGAGATGTTGGTGCGCGCCTCCCAGGATCCGGGCTCGTCAGTGGTCATCAATGAATTGCTGTGCGTGGGCCAAGGCGCCACCCAATACCTGATGAGACTGCCCGAAACCTTTGAAGCAACGTTCGGCGATCTGTACGCACAGATGAAAGAACGCCATAACGCGACCCTTATCGGCTACCGCGCCAAAGGCGCCCGACAGCCTTCAATCAACCCGCCCGGCGCCACTCGCGTCAAGGGCGGCGAACTCTTCTACATCGCCTCTACTCGCCTCAAGGAAATCTCCAATGGGATGGTTTAAACAGTTGCTGGGGCTTGAGGCCCCGAACGCGGGCACGAATACCGATTCGAAATGGACAGCCAACGATAACCTGCCAGTCACCGGCCCGCTGGGCCTGGCATTGGGCAAGGGCGTGATGTTCGACACGACCCTGAAACTGTTGCTCGACGAAAAAACCGCGGTAACCATTCCCGGCTCCCAGCAAATCTGGAGCGCCGGCACCATTGAGCTCGGGCAGTCGACCTGGTTGTCGCGCTATTACATGAACGACGAAGACTACTGGCTGCAAGTGCACACCACCGGCGACATCGCCGGGCAGGTCGAGTCGGTGATCCTGTTCAACTACCTCAGTTACGTCACCATCAACAGTGAAGCGGAGCTGCGGCGGCTGGCCGGCCCTCAAAGCCTGATCGGGCTGCCGACCTACACCCTCAACGGTGTCGAATACACCCGCGAATGGGGCACCGAGAACGGCCAGACCGAACTGGTGCCGTTGAGCGAACACCTGAAGAATCCGGACGAAACATACAGCATCCAGCACTGTTCGATGTTGTACGCCCGCGAAACCGGCCTGACCGATCGCCGGGAATTCCTGCTGTTTTCCGTCGAAGAAGATGCCGAAGGCACCATCAGCTTGAGCACTTCGCTGGGTATTTCGCTGTACACCACCGACCTGAACACTTTTTAAAAAGGAAGAAGTCCATGCTTGAAGCGCTCTCTATCTCCCTGAACAAAGCCGCCGTGCTCGGGTTTGTTTTGTACATCCTCGGCGCCGCCGTGTTGTTCGCGCTGTTCCAGTTCATCTACACCCGCATCACACCGCACCGGGAATTCGAGTTGATCCGTGCGGGCAACGTTGCGGCCGCCATCGCCCTGGGCGGCGCCATCATCGGATTCGCCATTCCGGCCAGCAATGTGATCGCCTACTCGATCAGCATTCTGGACTTCGTCGTCTGGGCGGTGATCGCCGCTTTCGTACAACTGCTGGCGTTCCTGGTGACCAGCCTGGTGCTCAAAGGCGCCTCTGAACGCATCAAGAAAGGCGAAATCGCTGCGGGTATCTATGTCGCGGCAGTGGCCATCAGCGTCGGCATGTTGAACGCCGCGTGCATGACCCCTTCCCAGAACTGATTGCGCCACGGAGATTGCGATGAAACGAAGCAAGTACGTTCAGCTCTCGCTGGCGGCATCGGTCGCCATGGCGATATCAGGCTGCGGGCCGACGGAAAAAACCTACGAGATACACAAAAAGTACAATTTCCAGTCCGTTCAGCAATGCGCCGATGAAAAGCTCCCGGTCGACATCTGTTCTGACGCTTATATGAAGGCCATGGCCCAGCATCGAAGCATTGCGCCGGTGTACGACAACCAGGCTGATTGCGACGCCGACTTTGTCGCCGACTGGTGCCAGCAGGATTCCGCCGGCAAATTCATCCCCAAGCTCGGTGGTTTCGAGCTGAGTGCCGATGGCGAGGTGACGCAGTCCGAAGTGGACGCGGCCAAGGCTAAATTGCCCGCATCGGAAGCGAATGCCGCAGGGTCGGGTTTCTCCGGCAGTAGCCTGCTGACCGGGCTGCTGATCGGCAACATGCTCAGCAGCAACCGCAACAGCTACTACTCCGAACCGGTCTACCGCTATCGCGATGATCGCGGTGACTACTCGTCCTCGACACTCAGTCAGCGGGTATCGTCAGGTTCAACCTTCAACAGGTCCAATCAGGCGCGCTACGGCAGCAGTGGCAGTTACACCGACACCATCACCCGCAGCAAGCCGGTGTCCGTTGCATCGTCCACCTCCCGCGGCGGGTTCGGCAACCAGGCCAGCGCACGCAGTGGCTGGGGTGGATCAGGCAAGAGCTTTGGCGGTTCGAGTAGCTAAGGGAATAAGGCCATGAAGAAAATCCTCTGCGCAGAGCGTCATGACTGGAAACAGACCGCCGAAAGCCTCGGCTTCCTGTTCCATACCATCGACGACGAACCCTATTGGGACGAGAGCGCGTACTACCAGTTCACGCTCAAGCAGATCGAGAACGACCTCGAAGACCCGACCACCGAAGTTCATGAGATGTGCATGGACCTGGTGGCGCGAGTGGTGCAAAGCGAAGAGTTGCTGGAGCGCCTGAGCATCCCCGCGCCGTTCTTCGACATGGTTCGCACTTCATGGCTCGAAGGCCACCCGCACCTGTATGGGCGCATGGACTTCTCCTACAACGGCAGCGGGCCAGCCAAGCTGCTGGAACTCAACTACGACACGCCGACCAGCCTGTATGAGGCCGCGGCGTTTCAGTGGGGCTGGCTGGAACAATGCATCGAGCGTGGCTTGCTGCCCAGACACGCCGACCAGTTCAACAGCATCGACACCAAGCTGCATCAGGCTTTTGCCCAACTGCAGCTCAAACAGCCCTTCTATTTCGCCTCGATGAAAGACTCGGTCGAAGACAAGGGCACCACCGATTACCTGCGCCTGGTCGCGGAAAAGGTCGGTATTGAATCGCGGCACATCGACATCGAAGACATTGGCCTCACCAGTGACGGACGTTTCGTCGACCTCGAGGATCGCTGGATCCCTCACCTGTTCAAACTGCATGCCTGGGAGTTCATCTTCCACGAACCCTTCGGCGCAGCGATTGCCCAGAGCGATACGCAGTTTTTCGAACCGCCCTGGAAATCCATCATCTCCAACAAGGGCATCCTGCCGCTGCTGTGGGAGTTCAACCAAGGTCACCCGAACCTGCTCGCGGCGCACCTGGACTCCGACCCGAGTAAAGCGGTGCCCAAAGGTTGGGTGCGCAAGCCATTCTTCTCACGGGAAGGCGCGAACATTGAGCTGCAAACTGCCGATGGCCTGATCGTAAAAGAGGACGGCCCCTACACTGATGCGCCGTTTATCCTTCAGGAGTTTGCCCCGCTGCCGAAATTTGGCGACAGCTACACGCTGATCGGTTCCTGGGTGATCGGGGATCAGGCAGCCGGCATCGGCGTGCGTGAGGACAACAGTTTGATTACCAAGGATTCGAGCCGGTTCTTACCGCATCTGATACTCGACTGACCCTACCATCGCCCACTAAAAAGGCCCGGTGTCGACATATCGTCAGACACCCACAAGACTTACTGCGGAAATGCCGGATAATGGCGGCCATTCGTTTAGCCGTTATTCTGGTAATCCCCCATGGAAATCAAGGTCAACTTTCTCGACAACCTGCGACTTGAAGCCAAGTTCGATGACTTCACGGTGGTGGCCGATCAACCTATCCGCTACAAGGGCGATGGCTCGGCACCGGGTCCGTTCGACTACTTCCTGGCTTCGTCGGCGCTGTGTGCGGCGTATTTTGTGAAGTTGTACTGCAACACGCGCAATATCCCCACGGATAACATCCGCCTGTCGCAGAACAATATTGTTGACCCTGAAAACCGCTACAACCAGATTTTCAAGATCCAGGTCGAGTTGCCGGCGGACATCTCCGACAAGGACCGCCAGGGCATCCTGCGCTCCATCGACCGATGCACCGTGAAGAAAGTGGTGCAAGCCGGGCCTGAATTTGTGATCGAAGAAGTGGACAACCTCGACGCCGACGCCCAGGCGTTGCTGATGCCTGCTTCCAGCTCAGAGGCGAGCACCTATATTGCCGGCAAGGATCTGCCGCTGGAGCAAACCATCGCCAACATGTCGGCCATTCTGGCGGACCTGGGCATGAAGATTGAAATCGCTTCCTGGCGCAATATCGTGCCCAATGTGTGGTCGTTGCATATCCGCGATGCGCACTCGCCGATGTGCTTTACCAACGGCAAGGGTGCGACCAAGGAAGGCGCGTTGGCGTCGGCGTTGGGCGAGTTTATCGAGCGACTCAACTGCAACTTCTTCTACAACGACCAGTTCTGGGGAGAAGACATCGCCGACGCAGCGTTTGTGCACTACCCGGACGAACGCTGGTTCAAGCCTGGCCGTAAAGATGCACTGCCGGCCGAAATCCTCGACGAGTACTGCCTGAAGATTTACAACCGCGACGGCGAGCTGCGTGGCTCCCACCTGATCGACACCAACTCGGGCAATGAAGAGCGCGGCATCTGCTCACTGCCTTACGTGCGCCAGTCCGACGGCGAGGTGGTGTATTTCCCGTCCAACCTGATTGAAAACCTGTTCCTGAGCAACGGCATGAGTGCCGGTAACACGCTGGCCGAAGCCCAGGTGCAGTGCCTGTCGGAGATCTTCGAGCGCGCGGTAAAACGCGAAATCATCGAAGGTGAATTTGCCCTGCCGGATGTGCCGGCTCACGTGCTGGCGAAGTACCCCGGGATACTGGCCGGGATTCAGGCACTGGAAGAGCAAGGGTTCCCCGTGCTGGTGAAGGATGCGTCCCTGGGAGGTGAATTCCCGGTGATGTGCGTCACGTTGATGAACCCGCGTACCGGCGGTGTGTTCGCCTCGTTCGGCGCGCACCCGAGCCTGGAAGTGGCGCTGGAACGCAGCCTGACCGAATTGCTGCAGGGCCGCAGCTTCGAAGGCCTCAACGACCTGCCCCAGCCGACATTTGAAGGTCATGCGGTGACCGAGCCGAATAACTTCGTCGAGCACTTTATCGACTCCAGCGGCGTGGTGTCGTGGCGCTTCTTCAGCTCAAAATCGGATTACGAATTCGTGGAATGGGACTTCTCCGGCCAGGGTGAAAACTCGAATGCCGAGGAAGCCGCGACCTTGTTCGGCATTCTCGAAGGCATGGGCAAGGAAGTGTACATGGCGGTCTACGAGCATATCGGTGCAACGGCCTGCCGCATCCTGGTGCCAGACTATTCGGAAATTTATCCAGTAGACGATCTGATCTGGGATAACACCAACAAAGCGCTGTTCTTCCGCGCCGACATCCTGAACCTGCATCGCCTGGACGAAGAAGAGCTGCAAGCGCTGGTTGAGCGTCTGGTGGAAAGTGAGCTGGACGACTACACCGACATCACCACCTTGATCGGCATCGAATTTGACGACAATACCGCCTGGGGTCAGCTGACGATCCTGGAGTTGAAGCTGCTGATCTATCTCGCCTTGCAACAATTTGAAGAAGCGAAAGAGGCGGTGGAAATGTTCCTGCAGTACAACGACAACACGGTTGAGCGCGGCTTGTTCTATCAAGCCGTGAATGTGGTGCTGGAGATGAAGCTGGACGAAGACCTGGAACTGGAAGACTACGAGGCCAACTTCCGCCGGATGTTTGGCAACGAGCGGATGGATGCAGCGATCGGATCGGTAGATAGCAGCGTGCGCTTCCATGGCTTGACGCCGACCAGCATGAAACTGGAGGGGCTCGATAGGCATTTGCGCTTGATCGAGAGCTACAAAAAACTGCACATGGCGCGGGCCAACATGACCGCCCTGTAGGAGCCGGCTTGCTGGCGATCCAGGCGCCGCGGTTAACCAGGCAAACCGAGTTATCGTTCATCGCCAGCAAGCCGGCTCCTACAATATGGTGCGCAAAAGAAAACCCCCGACCAGTCGAGAGGACTGATCGGGGGTTCCAGACCTAAACTTTACAAAAAAGTCTCAGGTAAGTCCTTAGAACGGAATATCGTCATCAAAGCTGTCGAAATCCGGAGCCGGTTGCGGAGCAGCCTGCGGTGGAGCCGGGCGCGACTGTTGCGGTGCCGACTGCTGCGGACGCGGAGCCTGCTGGCGTGGGGCTGGAGCGGATTGCTGGTAGTTATTGCCCCCGCCTTGTTGGTCGCCCTGTTGTGGACGGCCGCCCAGCAGTTGCATGGTGCCTTGCATGTCGACCACGATTTCAGTGGTGTAACGCTTGATACCGTCTTTTTCCCACTCGCGGGTCTGCAGCTTGCCTTCGATGTAGACCTGCGAACCTTTACGCAGGTATTCGCCGGCGATTTCGGCCACTTTGCCGAACATCGAAACACGGTGCCATTCGGTCTTCTCGACCTTCTGACCGGTTTGCTTGTCGGTCCACTGTTCGCTGGTCGCCAGACTCAGGTTGGTCACGGCGTTACCGTTAGGCAAGTAGCGAACTTCGGGATCCTGGCCGCAAGTGCCGACCAATATGACTTTGTTAACCCCACGGGCCATAACGTTCTCCTAGGCTACGCACGCTGCCTCGGCCGGGTTGTTCACCAGGCGCTCAAGGGTCGTGCGATCCAATAGTTCTGTGTCCAATTTGATGTAAATCGCCGCTTCATCAGCAACGATCACCGCATCTGTTACCCCTACGACGGCCTTCAGGCGCTCAACCAGACCCGCTTCGCGGATCGCCTCGGGCGACAACGGCAAGCGCAGGCTCGTGACGTAAGGTGGTTCACGCATGGTAACAGCAAAGGCCAGCCAAAGTGCAGCCAGCCCGGCACATCCCAGGAACACAACCGACAAACCGCCGTGCTGAAACAGCCAGCCGCCGAGGATCCCGCCCAGTGCCGAACCGAGGAACTGACTGGTGGAATAAACCCCCATCGCCGTGCCTTTGCCGCCTGCCGGTGAAACCTTGCTGATCAGCGACGGCAAGGACGCTTCCAGCAGATTGAACGCGGTGAAAAACACCACCGTGCCGATCACCAGAGCCCGCAAGCTGTCGCCGAACTGCCAGAAGAATAGCTCAGTGAGCATCAGCGTCAGCACCGCGCCCAATAAAACTCGTTTCATTTTGCGTTTCTTCTCGCCGTAGATAATGAACGGGATCATGGCGAAGAAGGAAATCAGCAGCGCGGCCAGGTACACCCACCAGTGCTGCTCCTTGGGCAAACCGGCTTTTTCGACCAGCGCCAGGGGCAATGCAACGAAGCTCGACATCAACATCGCGTGCAACACAAAAATGCCCAGGTCCAGGCGCAGCAGGTCCGGGTGCTTGAGCGTCGGGATCAGTGCCTGACGCGCGACACCAGACTCGCGGTGCTGCAATGGCCCGGTGGCGCGCGGCACCATGAACATCACGATGACGATACCGAGCAGCGCCATGCCGCCGGTGGCGAAGAACAGCCCCGAGAGGCCGAAGGCACGGGTCAGCAATGGCCCTACCACCATGGCAATCGCGAACGACAGACCGATCGTCATGCCGATCATGGCCATGGCTTTGGTCCGATGCTGTTCCCGGGTCAGGTCCGACAGCAATGCCATGACCGCCGCAGAAATCGCCCCGGCGCCCTGCAGGATGCGTCCGGCGATGACGCCCCAGATCGAATCGGCATTGGCCGCCAGCACGCTGCCCAGAGCGAAGACGATCAGCCCCAGGTAAATCACCGGACGACGACCGATGCGGTCGGAAATGAAGCCAAAGGGAATCTGAAAAATCGCCTGGGTCAGGCCGTAAGCGCCAATCGCCAACCCGATGAGGGCCGGGGTCGCGCCTGCCAGGTCCATCCCATAGGTCGCCAGCACCGGCAACACCATGAACATGCCAAGCATACGGAAGGCGAACACCAGGGCCAGACCGCTTGCTGCGCGGGTCTCACTGCCACTCATGCGTTCGCTGTGGGGATCGTGCATGGAAAAACCTCATCTGAACCGGCGGCGATTCTACCAGTCCCATCGATTGACGGGGTATATAGCGACGCTATGACGCGCGCAGATGACGCAATCTTCATGCAAGGTTGCGCGCCCCTCATTTGATAGTGTGCATCCATCCAGTATTTGGCCGTATACTCCTACGTTTTCGACGCCCGCCGAGCGAGGCCACTTTGGACAAGATCCTGATTCGTGGGGCCCGAACCCACAACCTGAAGAACATCGACCTGACCCTGCCACGGGACAAACTGATCGTCATCACCGGCCTGTCCGGATCCGGCAAGTCGTCCCTGGCCTTCGACACGCTGTACGCCGAAGGCCAGCGCCGCTATGTCGAATCGCTGTCGGCCTACGCCCGGCAATTCCTGTCGATGATGGAAAAGCCTGACGTCGACACCATCGAAGGTCTGTCGCCAGCGATCTCCATCGAACAGAAGTCGACCTCGCACAACCCGCGCTCGACGGTTGGCACCATTACCGAAATCTACGATTACCTGCGCCTGCTCTACGCTCGCGTCGGTATTCCGCGCTGCCCGGACCACGACATTCCGCTGGAAGCCCAGACCGTCAGCCAGATGGTCGACCTGGTGCTGGCGCAACCGGAAGGCAGCAAACTGATGCTGTTGGCTCCGGTAATCCGCGAGCGCAAGGGCGAACACCTCTCGGTCTTCGAAGAACTGCGCGCCCAGGGCTTTGTGCGGGCCCGGGTCAACGGCAAGCTCTGTGAGCTGGACGAGTTGCCGAAGCTGGATAAACAGAAGAAGCACTCGATCGACGTCGTGGTCGACCGCTTCAAGGTCCGCGCCGATCTGCAACAACGCCTGGCCGAATCGTTCGAGACCGCGCTGAAACTGGCGGACGGCATCGCTCTCGTGGCGCCAATGGACGACGAGTCCGGCGAAGAAATCATCTTCTCCGCACGCTTCGCCTGCCCGATCTGTGGCCACGCCATCAGCGAGCTGGAACCCAAGCTGTTTTCCTTCAACAACCCGGCCGGCGCCTGCCCGACCTGCGATGGCCTGGGGGTTAAACAGTTCTTCGACACCAAACGATTGGTGAACGGTGAACTGACCCTGGCCGAAGGCGCGATCCGCGGCTGGGACCGGCGCAACGTCTATTACTTCCAGATGCTTGGCTCGCTGGCCGCCCACTACAAGTTCAGCCTCGAAGTGCCGTTCAACGAACTGCCGGCCGATCAACAGAAATTCATCCTGCACGGCAGTGGCTCGCAGAACGTCGACTTCAAGTACCTGAACGACCGCGGCGACATCGTCAAGCGCTCGCACCCGTTCGAAGGCATCGTGCCGAACCTGGAACGCCGCTACCGCGAAACCGAATCGGCTTCGGTCCGCGAAGAACTGGCCAAATTCCTCAGCACCCAGCCTTGCCCGGATTGCCGTGGCACCCGTCTGCGTCGCGAGGCGCGACACGTGTGGGTTGGCGAGAAGACCTTGCCGGCGGTGACCAACTTGCCGATCGGCGATGCCTGCGAATACTTCGGCGTGCTGAAGCTGACCGGCCGCCGTGGCGAAATTGCCGACAAGATCCTCAAGGAAATCCGCGAACGCCTGCAGTTTCTGGTCAACGTTGGCCTGGACTACCTTTCCCTGGATCGCAGTGCTGACACGCTGTCCGGCGGTGAGGCCCAGCGTATCCGCCTGGCCAGTCAGATTGGCGCCGGCCTGGTTGGGGTTCTGTACATCCTCGATGAACCATCAATTGGCCTGCACCAGCGGGACAACGACCGGTTGCTGGGCACCCTCAAGCACCTGCGCGACATCGGCAACACGGTCATCGTGGTCGAGCACGATGAAGACGCGATTCGTCTGGCTGACTATGTGGTGGACATTGGCCCGGGCGCAGGTGTGCACGGTGGACATATCGTTGCCGAAGGGACGCCGGACGAAGTCATGGCTCACCCTGATTCGCTGACCGGCAAGTATTTGTCGGGCCGGGTGAAGATTGCCGTTCCAGCCAAACGCACACCCCGTAACAAGAAGTTGTCGTTATCCCTCAAGGGCGCTCGCGGCAACAATTTGCGCAATGTCGATCTGGAGATTCCAATCGGCCTGCTGACCTGCGTGACCGGCGTGTCCGGCTCGGGCAAATCGACGCTGATCAACAACACGTTGTTTCCCTTGAGCGCTACCGCACTCAATGGGGCAACGACACTGGAAGCGGCGGCTCACGACAGTATCAAGGGCCTTGAGCACCTGGATAAAGTCGTCGACATCGATCAGAGCCCGATCGGTCGCACACCGCGCTCCAACCCGGCGACCTACACCGGCTTGTTCACGCCAATTCGCGAGTTGTTCGCCGGCGTACCGGAATCGCGCTCCCGCGGTTACGGGCCGGGGCGTTTCTCCTTCAACGTGAAGGGCGGACGCTGTGAAGCCTGCCAGGGCGATGGCCTGATCAAAGTGGAGATGCACTTCCTGCCGGACATCTATGTCCCGTGCGACGTCTGCAAGAGCAAGCGCTACAACCGCGAAACCCTTGAGATCAAATACAAGGGCAAGAGCATCCACGAAACCCTCGAGATGACCATCGAGGAAGCCCGAGTGTTCTTCGACGCAGTTCCGGCCTTGGCGCGCAAGCTTCAGACGCTGATGGACGTAGGCCTTTCGTACATCAAGCTGGGACAATCGGCAACGACGCTGTCGGGCGGTGAGGCCCAGCGGGTGAAACTGTCCCGCGAGCTGTCCAAGCGCGATACCGGCAAGACCCTGTATATCCTCGATGAGCCAACTACCGGCCTGCACTTTGCGGATATCCAGCAACTGCTCGATGTTTTGCATCGCTTGCGCGACCATGGCAATACCGTGGTGGTGATCGAACACAACCTGGATGTGATCAAGACCGCCGACTGGTTGGTGGACCTGGGGCCGGAAGGCGGCTCCAAGGGCGGCCAGATTATTGCCGTCGGCACGCCGGAAGACGTGTCCGAGATGAAGCAGTCTCACACTGGCTACTACCTCAAACCACTGCTGGCTCGCGACAAGGCCTGAATCAGGCCCATGAAAAGCCCCTGTCACTTTGTCGGTGACAGGGGCTTTTTTGTGCGTCGTCGGCCTAAAAATCAGAACTGCGATTGCAGGTAATTCTCCAATCCGATCAACTTGATCAAACCCAGCTGTTTCTCCAGCCAATAGGTGTGATCTTCCTCGGTGTCGTTCAGCTGAATGCGCAAGATCTCGCGGGTGACATAGTCCTTGTGCCGCTCGCAAAGCTCGATGCCTTTGCACAGAGCTGCACGAACTTTATATTCCAGACGCAGGTCAGCGGCGAGCATGTCCGGCACGGTGGTGCCGACATCGAGATCGTCCGGACGCATGCGCGGCGTACCTTCGAGCATCAGGATCCGACGCATCAGCGCATCAGCGTGCTGAGCCTCTTCTTCCATCTCGTGGTTGATACGTTCGTAGAGCTCGGTGAACCCCCAGTCCTCGTACATCCGCGAATGGATGAAATATTGATCACGCGCTGCCAGTTCGCCTGTCAGCAACGTGTTGAGGTAATCGATTACGTCTGGGTGACCTTGCATCGCCCTACATCTCCCTGCTTGAAAGTCTGTAGTTTGAACCAACCTGACCTGAAGGTCACTCGCCCGCCGCAATAAAAGCGAAGATATTCTGAGAAAATGGGTTCAAATAACGCAAAAAACCGCCCTAATGAGGGCGGTTCTGCTTCTCGTTTAGACTTCGTTAAGCTGTACGCCCAACGCCTTCGCGATGCCTTCTCCATAAGCCGGATCGGCCTTGAAGAAATGCTGTAGCTGACGATCAACCACGTCGCCGGAAACCCCAGCCATTGCACCGGCAATGTTGTTGATCAGCAGCGCTTTCTGCTCATCGTTCATCAGACGGAACAGCGCACCCGCGTGACTGTAGTAGTCGGTATCTTCGCGATGATCGTAACGGTCAGCCGCGCCGCTCAAGGCCAAGGCAGGTTCCGCGTAGTGCGGTGCCTGTTTCGGTGATTCAACGTAGCTGTTCGGCTCGTAGTTCGGCGCCGCACCGCCATTACTGCCAAACGCCATCGAACCATCGCGCTGGTAAGTGTTGACCGGACTGCGAGGTGCATTCACTGGCAGCTGCTGGTGATTGGTGCCCACACGGTACCGGTGGGCATCCGCGTAAGCGAACACACGCCCCTGCAGCATGCGGTCAGGTGACAGGCCGACGCCTGGGACCATGTTGCTCGGACCGAACGCGGCCTGCTCGACTTCAGCGAAGTAGTTCAGCGGATTGCGGTTGAGCTCAAGCTCGCCCACTTCGATCAACGGGAACTCCTTCTGCGACCAGGTCTTGGTCACGTCAAACGGGTTCTCATAGTGAGTCGAGGCCTGAGCCTCGGTCATGATCTGAATGTTGACACTCCATTTCGGGAAGTCACCGCGCTCAATGGCGCCGAACAGGTCACGTTGTGCGTAATCCGGATCGGTGCCGGCCAGACGCGCCGCTTCTGCCGGAGCGAGGTTCTTGATCCCTTGCTTGGTTTTATAGTGCCACTTCACCCAGTGACGCTCGCCATTGGCGTTGATCAAGCTGTAGGTGTGGCTGCCGAAGCCGTGCATGTGACGGTAACCGTCAGGGATGCCGCGGTCCGAAAACAGGATAGTGACCTGGTGCAGCGCCTCAGGCGAATGCGACCAGAAATCCCACATCATCTGCGCGCTTTTCAGGTTGCTTTGCGGCAGACGCTTCTGGGTGTGGATAAAGTCAGGGAATTTCAGTGGATCACGGATGAAGAACACCGGCGTGTTGTTACCGACGATGTCCCAGTTGCCTTCCTCGGTGTAGAACTTCAGGGCAAAACCACGTGGATCACGCTCGGTGTCAGCCGAGCCGCGCTCGCCACCCACGGTGGAGAATCGCAGGAAGGTCGGGGTTTGTTTGCCGACAGACTCAAACAGCTTGGCACTGGTGTATTGAGTGATATCGCGAGTCACAGTGAACGTGCCGTAAGCACCCGAGCCTTTGGCGTGTACGCGACGCTCCGGGATGTTTTCACGGTTGAAGTGGGCAAGCTTCTCGATCAGGTGGAAATCGTCGAGCAGCAGAGGGCCACGAGGGCCGGCGGAGCGGGAATTCTGGTTGTCGGCGACAGGAGCGCCACTGGCGGTCGTAAGTGTTTTGTTTTGGCTCATGCGATCTCTTCCTCTGTCAGTCTTGAACTGCCGGCTAAATCGGCTTGGTGGGAAGTATTGATCATCAACATGACAGTCACAAATTCATTAATTTGCAGACATCAATAGAAAATTACTAATGATCAACCCAAGCATATAGTGCCTATAGGGAAGGGTTTGAAGCTTGTACGCAGAGCGCATTTCTTGCAGGCACAAAAAACCGGGCACTAGGCCCGGTTCTTTGTTTCAGACTGACGTCTTACTCAGCGGATACAGCTTCACCGCCGACAGCACGATCAACCAACTCGACGTACGCCATAGGCGCGTTGTCGCCAGCGCGGAAACCGCACTTGAGGATGCGCAGGTAGCCACCCTCACGGGTAGCGTAACGCTTGCCCAGGTCGTTGAAGAGCTTACCAACGATAGCTTTCGAACGAGTACGGTCGAAAGCCAGACGGCGGTTAGCCAGGCTGTCTGTCTTGGCCAAAGTGATCAGCGGCTCAGCAACGCGGCGCAGTTCTTTGGCTTTTGGCAGTGTAGTTTTGATCAGCTCGTGCTCGAACAGCGACACCGCCATGTTTTGAAACATGGCCTTGCGGTGCGAGCTGGTGCGGCTCAGGTGACGACCACTTTTACGATGACGCATGGTTCATTCCTTACCAAACACAACGTTCGGTGATTACGACGATCAGGCAGTCGCCTTGTCGTCCTTCTTAAGACTTGCAGGCGGCCAGTTGTCGAGGCGCATGCCGAGGGACAGACCGCGGGAGGCCAGAACGTCCTTGATTTCAGTCAAGGATTTCTTGCCAAGGTTCGGAGTCTTCAACAGCTCTACTTCGGTACGCTGAATCAGGTCGCCGATGTAGTAGATGTTTTCCGCCTTAAGGCAGTTAGCCGAACGTACAGTCAGTTCCAGATCGTCAACCGGGCGAAGCAGGATCGGATCGATCTCGTCTTCCTGCTCGACAACCACTGGCTCACTGTCACCTTTGAGATCGACGAACGCAGCCAACTGCTGTTGCAGAATGGTTGCAGCACGGCGGATAGCCTCTTCAGGATCCAGGGTACCGTTGGTTTCCAGATCAATAACCAGCTTGTCCAGGTTAGTACGCTGTTCGACACGGGCGTTTTCCACCACGTATGCGATACGGCGAACCGGGCTGAACGAAGAGTCAAGCTGCAAGCGACCGATGCTGCGGCTTTCGTCTTCATCGCTCTGACGCGAGTCTGCCGGTTCATAACCACGACCACGAGCTACGGTGAGCTTCATGTTCAGGGCGCCGTTAGACGCCAGGTTAGCGATTACGTGATCGGGGTTAACGATCTCGACATCATGATCCAGCTGAATATCGGCAGCGGTAACCACCCCCGAACCCTTCTTCGACAAGGTCAGCGTAACTTCGTCTCGACCGTGCAGCTTGATAGCCAGACCTTTAAGGTTCAACAGGATTTCAATTACGTCTTCCTGTACACCTTCGATGGCGCTGTACTCGTGGAGCACACCGTCAATCTCGGCCTCGACTACTGCACAGCCGGGCATTGAGGACAACAGGATGCGGCGCAGCGCGTTGCCCAGGGTGTGGCCGAAACCACGCTCGAGAGGCTCGAGTGTGATCTTGGCGCGGGTTGGACTGACAACCTGCACATCAATATGGCGGGGTGTCAGGAACTCATTTACCGAAATCTGCATGGATGCACCTATTTTCTAGCCCTTACTTGGAGTAGAGCTCGACAATCAGGCTTTCGTTGATGTCGGCGGACAGATCACTGCGAGCAGGAACGTTCTTGAAAACGCCCGACTTCTTCTCAGTGTCTACTTCTACCCATTCTACGCGGCCACGTTGGGCACACAGATCGAGAGCTTGGACAATGCGAAGTTGGTTCTTTGCTTTCTCGCGAACTGCGACCACGTCACCAGCACGAACCTGGTAGGACGGAACGTTTACGGTCTGACCGTTAACGCTGATCGACTTGTGCGATACCAGCTGACGGGATTCGGCACGAGTAGAGCCAAAACCCATACGGTATACAACGTTGTCCAGACGGCATTCGAGCAGTTGCAACAGGTTTTCGCCAGTTGCGCCTTTCTTGCCAGCAGCTTCTTTGTAGTAGCCGCTGAATTGACGCTCGAGAACGCCGTAGATACGACGGACCTTCTGCTTTTCACGCAGTTGGGTGCCGTAGTCGGACTGGCGACCGCGGCGTTGGCCGTGGATACCAGGTGCTGCTTCGATGTTGCACTTCGATTCGATCGCGCGCACGCCGCTCTTCAGAAAGAGATCGGTGCCTTCGCGACGAGCGAGTTTGCATTTTGGACCAATGTAACGAGCCATTCTTTACAATCTCCTGGATTACACGCGGCGCTTCTTCGGCGGACGGCACCCGTTGTGCGGGATTGGCGTCACGTCGGTGATGCTGGCGATCTTGTAGCCACAGCCGTTCAAAGCGCGGACTGCGGATTCACGACCTGGACCTGGACCTTTGACGTTAACGTCGAGGTTTTTCAGGCCGTATTCCAGCGCAGCTTGACCAGCACGTTCAGCAGCTACTTGAGCAGCGAACGGGGTGGACTTGCGGGAACCGCGGAAACCCGAACCACCGGAGGTAGCCCAGGAAAGAGCGTTACCTTGACGGTCGGTGATGGTCACGATGGTGTTGTTAAAAGAAGCATGGATGTGGGCGATGCCATCAACCACTGTCTTTTTAACTTTTTTACGAGGACGAGCAGCAGGTTTTGCCATGATTAATTTCCTGTCGATTCGCTGGGGCGATTACTTGCGGATCGGCTTACGCGGACCTTTACGGGTACGCGCGTTGGTCTTGGTACGCTGACCGCGTACTGGCAGACCACGACGATGACGCAGACCGCGATAGCAACCGAGGTCCATCAAACGCTTGATTTTCATGTTGATTTCGCGACGCAGGTCACCTTCAGTGGTGAACTTCGCCACTTCGCCACGCAGCTGTTCAATCTGCTCGTCGCTCAGATCTTTGATCTTTGCCGCTGGGTTTACCCCAGTCACTGCACAAATTTTCTGTGCAGTAGTGCGACCAACACCATAGATGTAGGTCAGCGAGATAACAGTATGCTTGTTATCTGGAATGTTAACGCCTGCAATACGGGCCATTCAGTGGGACTCCAATTGACAGCTACCTACGCCCCGGAAGCCAAGAAATAGGGCGCGAGATAATATCGCTGTAATAACAAATAATCAACCCGGCAGCGCACTAGCTGCCGGGCTTGAAGCACAATCACACTCAGCCTTGGCGCTGTTTGTGACGCGGTTCCGCGCTGCAAATTACTCGAACAACACCTTCGCGGCGAATAATCTTGCAGTTACGGCACAGCTTTTTCACCGATGCACGAACTTTCATCACCAACTCCTCGAACCTTATGGGTACTCAGCGCAACATGCCGCTGCCGTAACCCTTCAGGTTGGCTTTCTTCATCAGGGATTCGTACTGGTGCGAAACGAGGTGCGATTGTACTTGGGACATGAAGTCCATCACAACCACGACCACGATCAGCAACGAGGTCCCGCCAAGGTAGAACGGTACGTTTGCTGCAACCACCAGGAACTGGGGCAACAGGCAGACGGCCGTCATGTAAAGAGCACCGAACATGGTCAAGCGAGTCAGAACGCCATCAATGTAGCGCGCAGACTGCTCACCTGGACGGATGCCCGGAATAAAGGCACCGGACTTCTTCAGGTTTTCCGCTACGTCTTTCGGATTGAACATCAACGCCGTATAGAAGAAGCAGAAGAAAATAATCCCTGCACTAAACAGCAGAATATTCAACGGCTGACCAGGAGCGATCGACTGCGAGATGTCCTGCAACCAGCCCATACCTTCAGACTGACCGAACCAGGCACCCAACGAAGCCGGGAACAGCAAAATGCTGCTCGCGAAAATAGCCGGAATAACACCGGCCATGTTCACCTTCAGCGGCAAGTGGCTGGTCTGCGCAGCGAAGACCTTACGGCCCTGCTGACGCTTGGCGTAGTGAACAGCAATACGACGCTGGCCACGCTCAATGAACACCACGAAACCGATAATCGCTACTGCCAGCAAACCGATGGCAACCAGGGCGAAGATGTTGATATCACCCTGACGTGCAGACTCGAAAGACTGCCCGATCGCTCTCGGAAGACCGGCGACGATACCCGAAAAAATCAACATCGAGATACCGTTGCCAACACCACGCTCAGTAATCTGCTCACCCAGCCACATCATGAACATCGCACCAGCCACAAAAGTGGATACCGCGACGAAATGGAAGCCAAAGTCACCAGTGAACGCAACGCCCTGCCCCGCCAGACCAATGGACATGCCAATAGCCTGGACGAGAGCGAGGACGACAGTGCCGTAGCGGGTGTACTGGCTGATCTTGCGACGGCCAGCTTCACCTTCCTTCTTCAACTGTTCCAGCTGCGGGCTGACGGCGGTCATCAGCTGCATGATGATCGATGCCGAAATGTACGGCATGATCCCCAGTGCAAAGATACTCATCCGCTCCAGCGCGCCGCCGGAAAACATGTTGAACAAGCTAAGAATGGTCCCCTCATTCTGTCGAAACAGGTCCGCGAGTCGGTCCGGGTTGATACCTGGAACCGGGATGTGTGCGCCTATTCGGTAGACGATAATCGCCAGGAACAGAAAACGCAGACGAGCCCAGAGTTCAGACATACCGCCTTTGCCGAGCGCAGAGAGAGCACCTTGCTTAGCCATTTATTCCTCGAACTTGCCGCCAGCTGCTTCGATAGCCGCACGCGCACCTTTGGTGGCGCCGATTCCCTTTCCGATGGTGACAGCGCGAGTAACTTCGCCGGACAGCATGATTTTCACACGCTGAACGTTGACGTTGATCACGTTGGCATCTTTCAGGGACTGCACGGTGACGATGTCGCCTTCCACTTTAGCCAGCTCGGACAGACGCACTTCTGCGCGGTCCATGGCTTTCAGGGAAACGAAACCAAACTTCGGCAGGCGACGATGCAGCGGCTGTTGACCGCCTTCAAAGCCTGGAGCAATGGTGCCACCGGAGCGGGAGGTTTGACCTTTGTGGCCACGGCCACCAGTCTTACCCAAACCGCTACCGATACCACGGCCCGGACGATGCTTTTCGCGACGGGAACCCGGCGCTGGACTCAGATCATTGAGTTTCATCGATTAACCCTCGACACGCAGCATGTAGTAAGCCTTGTTGATCATCCCGCGATTCTCGGGAGTATCCTGGACTTCTACAGTGTGACCGATGCGACGCAGACCCAGACCCTTAACGCACAGTTTGTGGTTAGGGATGCGGCCGGTCATGCTTTTGATCAGCGTAACTTTAACGGTAGCCATGATCAGAAGATCTCCTTGACGCTTTTGCCACGCTTGGCGGCAATGGATTCAGGAGACTGCATTGCTTTCAAACCCTTGAAAGTGGCGTGAACCACGTTTACCGGGTTAGTCGAGCCGTAGCACTTGGCCAGAACGTTCTGAACGCCAGCAACTTCGAGGACAGCACGCATAGCGCCACCAGCGATGATACCGGTACCTTCAGAAGCAGGCTGCATGTACACCTTCGAAGCGCCGTGGGCGGACTTCATTGCGTACTGCAGAGTGGTGCCGTTCAGATCAACCTGGATCATGTTGCGGCGAGCAGCTTCCATTGCCTTCTGGATCGCAGCAGGCACTTCACGCGACTTGCCACGGCCGAAGCCAACGCGCCCTTTACCATCACCAACCACGGTCAACGCGGTGAAAGTGAAGATACGGCCGCCTTTAACGGTTTTGGCTACGCGGTTAACTTGAACCAGCTTCTCGATGTAGCCTTCGTCGCGCTTTTGGTCGTTATTTGACATAACTTAGAACTCCAGCCCAGCTTCACGAGCAGCATCAGCCAGCGCCTTGACGCGGCCGTGGTACTTGAAGCCAGAGCGGTCGAAAGCCACCTGCGAGACGCCAGCGGCTTTAGCACGCGTAGCGACCAGCTGGCCAACCTTAGTGGCCGCGTCGATGTTGCCGGTGGCACCATCACGCAGTTCTTTATCCAAAGTCGAGGCACTTGCCAGGACTTTGTTGCCGTCGGCCGAAATGACCTGGGCGTAGATGTGCTGCGACGAGCGGAACACGCAGAGACGCACGACTTCGAGTTCGTGCATTTTCAGGCGTGCTTTGCGAGCGCGACGCAGTCGAGTAACTTTTTTGTCGGTCATTTGCTATGCCCTACTTCTTCTTGGCTTCTTTACGACGGACGACTTCGTCCGCGTAGCGCACACCTTTGCCTTTGTACGGCTCTGGTGGACGGAAGTCGCGGATCTCGGCGGCCACTTGACCTACCAGCTGCTTGTCGATGCCCTTGATCAGGATATCGGTCTGGCTAGGAGTCTCAGCGGTGATGCCTTCCGGCAGTTCATAATCCACTGGGTGCGAGAAGCCAAGAGCCAGGTTCAGCACTGTGCCTTTTGCTTGCGCTTTGTAACCAACACCGACCAGCTGGAGCTTACGCTCGAAGCCTTGGCTTACGCCTTGGACCATGTTGTTTACCAACGCACGAGTGGTACCAGCCATTGCGCGAGTTTGTTGATCGCCATTGCGAGCAGCGAAACGCAGCTCACCAGCTTCTTCAACGATCTCAACGGACGAATGGATGTTCAGTTCGAGAGTGCCCTTGGCACCCTTCACCGAAAGCTGTTGGCCTGCGAATTTGACTTCGACACCGGCTGGCAGCTTAACGGGGTTCTTAGCGACGCGTGACATGCTTATCCCCCCTTAGAACACAGTGCAAAGAACTTCGCCGCCGACACCGGCAGCGCGCGCAGCACGATCCGTCATCACACCTTTGTTGGTGGAGACGATAGACACACCGAGACCGCCACGAACTTTTGGCAGATCATCGACGGACTTGTACTGACGCAGGCCTGGACGGCTAACGCGCTTCACTTCCTCGATGACCGGACGGCCTTCGAAGTACTTCAGCTCGATGGACAGCAGTGGCTTGATTTCGCTGCTGATCTGATAACCCGCAATGTAACCTTCGTCCTTCAGGACTTTGGCAACAGCTACCTTCAAAGTAGAAGATGGCATGCTTACGACGGACTTTTCAGCCATCTGGGCATTACGGATTCGAGTTAGCATGTCCGCTAACGGGTCCTGCATACTCATGGGCTAGACGCTCCTAATACACAAAAAATTAGCCTTGCGGCTACTACGTGTCGCCGAGTACATCCGCGCAAAAAAACACGGGCTCAGGCGAGCCGGGTATTCTAGACACACCCCACAAATGAATCAAGCCCCAATAGGGGCTTGATTCAAGTTCAAGGTCACCGATGGTCAGGATCTTGCGACCCCGAACACCGAGACTTCGACAGTGCTTACCAGCTGGCTTTAACCAGACCAGGTACGTCACCACGCATTGCAGCTTCACGCAGTTTGTTACGGCCAAGGCCGAACTTGCGGTAAACGCCGTGTGGACGACCGGTCAGGCGGCAGCGGTTACGCATGCGCGAAGCGCTTGCGTCACGTGGCTGCTTCTGCAGGGCTACTGTAGCTTCCCAACGCGCTTCTGGACTTGCGTTCAGATCAACGATGATAGCTTTCAGTGCTGCACGCTTTTTGGCGTACTTGGCAACCGTGAGCTGACGCTTCAGCTCGCGGTTTTTCATGCTCATCTTGGCCATTTTCCTACTCCAATCAGTTGCGGAACGGGAATTTGAAAGCACGCAACAGGGCGCGACCTTCATCATCGTTCTTGGCAGTGGTGGTCAGGGTAATGTCCAGACCGCGGAGAGCATCGATCTTGTCGTAGTCGATTTCCGGGAAGATGATCTGCTCTTTAACGCCCATGCTGTAGTTACCACGACCATCGAAGGACTTGGCATTCAGGCCGCGGAAGTCGCGAACCCGAGGCAGGGAGATCGACAGCAGACGATCCAGGAACTCGTACATACGCTCACGGCGCAGGGTCACTTTGACGCCGATCGGCCAACCTTCACGGACTTTAAAGCCAGCGATGGATTTCCGAGCGTAGGTCACAACGACTTTCTGGCCGGTGATCTTTTCCAGGTCAGCAACAGCGTGCTCGATGACTTTTTTGTCGCCGATCGCTTCGCCCAGACCCATGTTCAGGGTGATTTTGGTAACGCGCGGAACTTCCATCACGTTCGAAAGCTTAAGTTCTTCCTTAAGTTTCGGTGCGATTTCCTTCCGGTAAATCTCTTTTAGTCGTGCCATGGTCTTCTACCTAGCAGTGTTCAAGCATCAACCGCTTTTTGGGTCGACTTGAAGACACGAATTTTCTTACCGTCTTCTACTTTGAAACCAACGCGGTCAGCCTTGTTGGTTTCGCCGTTGAAGATGGCGACGTTGGAAGCGTGCAGTGGCGCTTCTTTCTCGACGATACCGCCCTGTACGCCCGACATCGGGTTAGGCTTGGTATGACGCTTGACCAGGTTCAGACCACCAACGACCAGACGGTCATCAGCAAGAACCTTCAGCACCTTACCGCGCTTACCTTTGTCTTTGCCGGCGATCACGATGATCTCGTCGTCACGACGAATCTTTTGCATGTCGGATCTCCTTACAGCACTTCTGGGGCGAGCGAGACGATCTTCATGAACTTCTCAGTACGAAGTTCACGGGTCACTGGCCCAAAGATACGGGTGCCGATCGGCTCTTGCTTGTTGTTCAGAAGAACAGCAGCGTTGCCATCAAAGCGGATAATGGAGCCATCTGCACGGCGAACGCCGTGACGAGTGCGGACTACAACAGCAGTCATCACTTGGCCTTTTTTCACCTTACCGCGAGGAATTGCTTCCTTCACGGTAACTTTGATGATGTCACCGATACCAGCGTAACGACGATGGGAGCCACCCAGCACCTTGATGCACATAACGCGGCGAGCGCCGCTGTTATCGGCCACATCGAGCATGGATTGAGTCTGAATCATATAATTTCTCCGACCCCTAGTCCTTAGACTTCCACAGCGCGTTCGAGAACATCAACCAGCGCCCAAGACTTGGTCTTGGCCAAAGGACGAGTTTCACGAATAGTGACTTTGTCGCCGATGTGGCACTGATTGGTTTCGTCGTGCGCGTGCAGCTTAGTCGAACGCTTAACGTATTTACCGTAGATCGGGTGCTTAACGCGACGCTCGATCAGAACGGTGATGGTTTTGTCCATCTTGTCGCTGACAACACGGCCAGTCAGCGTACGGACAGTTTTTTCGGCTTCAGCCATGATTACTTACCTGCCTGCTGGTTGAGCACAGTCTTCACGCGAGCGATGTCACGCTTAACTTGCGAGAGCAGATGAGACTGCCCCAACTGGCCAGTTGCTTTCTGCATACGCAGATTGAACTGGTCGCGCAGCAGGCCGAGCAGTTGCTCGTTCAGCTGCTGTGCGGATTTTTCACGAAGTTCATTCGCTTTCATCACATCACCGTCCGTTTAACAAAGGAGGTGGCGAGCGGCAGCTTTGCAGCAGCCAGGGCGAAAGCCTCACGCGCCAGCTCTTCAGAAACACCCTCGATTTCATACAGGACTTTGCCTGGCTGAATCTGGGCAACCCAGTATTCCACGTTACCCTTACCTTTACCCATCCGAACTTCGAGTGGCTTTTTGGAAATAGGCTTGTCCGGGAATACACGGATCCAGATCTTGCCGCCACGTTTAACGTGACGGGTCAGTGCACGACGCGCTGACTCGATCTGACGAGCGGTGAGACGACCACGAGCAACAGACTTCAGCGCGAACTCGCCGAAGCTGACTTTGCTACCGCGCAATGCCAGGCCACGGTTGTGACCAGTCATTTGCTTGCGGAACTTCGTACGCTTTGGTTGCAACATTTGGCGTACCCCTTACTTAGCAGCTTTTTTACGAGGCGCTGGTGCTTGTGGTTTCAGTTCTTCTTGGCGACCACCAATTACTTCGCCTTTGAAGATCCAAACCTTTACACCGATCACACCATAAGTGGTGTGAGCTTCGTAGTTGGCATAGTCGATGTCGGCACGCAGGGTGTGCAGAGGCACACGACCTTCGCGATACCATTCAGTACGTGCGATTTCAGCACCGCCGAGACGACCGCTCACTTGGATTTTGATGCCTTTGGCACCAATGCGCATGGCGTTCTGAACAGCGCGCTTCATAGCGCGACGGAACATTACGCGACGCTCCAGCTGCTGAGCTACGCTCTGCGCAACCAGCATACCGTCGAGCTCCGGCTTGCGGATCTCTTCGATATTGATGTGCACAGGCACACCCATTTGCTTGGTCAGGTCCTGACGCAGTTTCTCAACATCTTCACCTTTCTTCCCGATAACGATACCTGGACGAGCGGTGTGGATGGTGATACGTGCAGTTTGGGCCGGACGATGGATATCGATACGGCTTACGGACGCGCTTTTTAGTTTGTCTTGGAGATACTCACGCACCTTCAGATCAGCGAACAAGTAGTCCGCATAAGTCCGACCGTCTGCGTACCAGACGGAGGTGTGCTCCTTGACGATTCCCAGGCGAATGCCAATGGGATGTACTTTCTGACCCATCTCTTCGACTCCGTTACTTGTCAGCAACCTTGACAGTGATATGGCAAGACCGCTTGACGATGCGATCAGCACGGCCTTTGGCACGTGGCATGATGCGCTTCAGCGAACGCCCTTCGTTAACGAAAACGGTGCTGACTTTCAGGTCATCAACGTCTGCGCCTTCGTTATGCTCGGCGTTGGCTACGGCCGACTCCAGCACTTTCTTCATGATCTCGGCGGCTTTCTTACTGCTGAAAGCCAACAGGTTGAGCGCTTCGCCCACCTTCTTCCCGCGGATCTGGTCGGCGACCAAGCGGGCTTTCTGGGCGGAGATTCGAGCGCCCGACAACTTAGCGGCTACTTCCATTTCCTAACCCCTTAACGCTTGGCTTTCTTGTCTGCCACGTGCCCACGATATGTGCGGGTACCGGCGAACTCGCCCAGTTTGTGGCCGACCATGTCTTCGTTAACGAGAACTGGGACGTGTTGACGACCGTTGTGTACTGCGATGGTCAGACCGACCATTTGTGGCAGGATCATCGAGCGACGCGACCAGGTTTTAACTGGTTTGCGATCGTTCTTTTCCGCCGCCACTTCGATCTTCTTCAGTAGGTGAAGATCGATAAAAGGACCTTTTTTCAGAGAACGTGGCACTGTCGTATCCCTCTATTTACTTGCGACGACGGACGATCATTTTGTCGGTACGCTTATTACCACGAGTCTTCGCGCCCTTAGTCGGGAAGCCCCATGGCGATACCGGATGACGACCACCAGAGGTACGACCTTCACCACCACCATGTGGGTGGTCAACCGGGTTCATGGCAACACCACGAACGGTTGGGCGAACGCCACGCCAGCGTTTGGCACCAGCTTTACCCAGCGAACGCAGGCTGTGCTCGGAGTTCGAGACTTCGCCTAGGGTCGCGCGGCATTCAGCCAGCACTTTACGCATCTCACCAGAACGCAGACGCAGGGTCACGTAGACACCTTCACGAGCGATCAGCTGAGCCGAAGCACCAGCGGAACGAGCGATTTGCGCGCCTTTACCTGGCTTCAATTCGATGCCGTGTACGGTGCTACCAACTGGAATGTTACGCAGTTGCAGAGCGTTGCCCGGCTTGATCGGTGCCAGAGCACCTGCGATCAGCTGGTCGCCAGCACTCACGCCTTTAGGCGCAATGATGTAGCGACGCTCGCCATCTGCGTACAGCAGCAGAGCGATGTGAGCAGTACGGTTTGGATCGTATTCGATACGCTCAACAGTGGCAGCGATGCCATCTTTGTCGTTGCGACGGAAATCGACCAGACGATAATGCTGCTTATGGCCACCACCAATGTGACGAGTGGTAATACGACCATTGTTGTTACGACCACCAGACTTCGATTTTTTCTCGAGCAGCGGTGCGTGAGGAGCGCCTTTATGCAGCTCCTGGTTGACCACCTTGACCACAAAACGGCGGCCAGGGGAAGTCGGTTTGCATTTAACGATTGCCATGATGCACCCCTTCCTTACTCAGCACTGCTGCTGAAATCGAGATCTTGGCCTGGCTGAAGGGAGATAACTGCCTTCTTCCAGTCATTACGCTTGCCCAGACCGCGAGCAGTGCGCTTGCTCTTACCCAGAACATTCAGGGTAGTAACACGCTCTACTTTCACGCTGAACAGGCTTTCGACGGCCTTCTTGATTTCCAGCTTGGTTGCGTCAGTGGCAACCTTGAAAACGAACTGGCCTTTCTTGTCTGCCAGAACCGTAGCCTTCTCGGAAACGTGCGGGCCAAGCAGAACTTTAAATACGCGTTCCTGGTTCATCCCAGCAGCTCCTCGAATTTCTTCACGGCCGACACGGTGATCAACACCTTGTCGTATGCGATCAGACTAACTGGATCGGAACCTTGCACATCACGTACATCAACGTGCGGCAGGTTACGAGCAGCCAGGTACAGGTTCTGATCAACAGCGTCCGACACGATCAGAACGTCGGTCAGGCTCATGTTGTTCAGTTTGCCCAGCAGGTCTTTGGTTTTCGGCGTTTCAACAGCGAAATCCTGAACCACGACCAGACGATCAGTACGCACCAGCTCAGCAAGGATGGAACGCATTGCTGCGCGATACATCTTCTTGTTCAGCTTCTGGGAGTGATCCTGAGGACGAGCTGCGAAAGTGGTACCGCCGCCACGCCAGATTGGGCTACGGATAGTACCGGCACGAGCACGGCCAGTACCTTTCTGACGCCATGGGCGCTTACCGCCACCACGAACGTCGGAACGGGTCTTTTGCTGCTTGCTACCTTGACGGCCGCCGGCCATGTAGGCCACGACTGCTTGGTGAACCAGCGTCTCGTTGAATTCGCCGCCAAATGTCAGTTCGGAAACTTCGATCGCTTGAGCGTCATTTACATTTAATTGCATGTCAGCTTCCCCTTAACCGCGAGCCTTGGCTGCTGGACGTACAACCAAGTTGCCGCCAGTAGCGCCAGGAACAGCGCCCTTGACCAACAACAGATTGCGTTCAGCGTCCACGCGCACTACTTCGAGGGACTGCACGGTCACGCGCTCAGCGCCCATATGACCGGACATTTTTTTGCCCTTGAATACACGACCAGGAGTCTGGCACTGGCCGATAGAGCCTGGAACGCGGTGGGATACGGAGTTACCGTGGGTGTTATCTTGCCCGCGGAAATTCCAACGCTTGATCGTACCCTGGAAGCCTTTACCTTTGGACTGACCGGTTACATCAACCAGTTGACCAGCAGCGAAGATTTCAGCATTGATCAGATCGCCGGCCTGGTACTCGCCTTCTTCAAGGCGGAATTCCATTACGGTACGACCAGCGGCAACGTTCGCCTTAGCGAAGTGGCCAGCTTGCGCAGCTGTAACACGCGAAGCACGACGCTCGCCTACAGTGACTTGCACTGCACGATAGCCATCGGTCTCTTCAGTTTTGAACTGGGTGACGCGATTCGGCTCGATCTCAATGACCGTGACCGGAATGGAGACACCTTCTTCGGTGAAAATACGGGTCATACCGCATTTACGACCGACTACACCAATAGTCATGTTGTAAACCTCATGAGTGTACGGGGCTTTCACCCGCTATGGCCGCCCATTTCAGAGCGTTACACGACTAAGACCGAGTCTTAGCCGAGGCTGATCTGCACTTCCACACCGGCCGCAAGATCAAGCTTCATAAGAGCATCAACGGTTTTATCCGTTGGCTGGACGATGTCCAGAACGCGCTTATGAGTACGGATCTCGTACTGGTCACGCGCGTCTTTGTTGACGTGCGGGGAGACCAGAACGGTGAACCGCTCTTTACGGGTAGGCAGTGGAATTGGACCACGCACTTGAGCACCAGTACGTTTCGCGGTTTCCACGATTTCCTGGGTGGATTGGTCGATCAGGCGATGGTCAAAAGCCTTCAACCTGATACGGATTTGCTGATTTTGCATTGGATTTCAGACTCCGGCTGCTATTCCCACCGGGCGCAATACGCCCGTTAAAAGGAGGCGCAATTCTATAGACGCCCCCGATAGGTGTCAACCCAATAAAAAAGCCCCCGCTGAGCGGGGGCTTTTTCAAAGCATCGAAGCTATCTCAGAAGAGAAGCTTACTCGATGATTTTAGCTACAACGCCAGCACCAACGGTACGGCCGCCTTCGCGAATAGCGAAACGCAGACCGTCTTCCATTGCGATGGTTTTGATCAGGGTAACAGTCATTTGAATGTTATCGCCTGGCATTACCATTTCAACGCCTTCTGGCAGCTCGCAGTTACCAGTCACGTCAGTAGTACGGAAGTAGAACTGTGGACGGTAGCCTTTGAAGAACGGAGTGTGACGACCGCCTTCTTCTTTGCTCAGAACGTAAACTTCTGCGGTGAACTTGGTGTGCGGCTTAACGGTACCTGGCTTAACCAGAACCTGACCACGCTCCACGTCATCACGCTTGGTGCCGCGCAGCAGCACGCCGCAGTTCTCGCCAGCACGACCTTCGTCGAGCAGTTTGCGGAACATTTCAACACCGGTGCAGGTGGTGACGGTAGTGTCACGCAGACCAACGATTTCCAGTGGATCCTGAACGCGAACGATACCGCGCTCGATACGACCAGTCACAACAGTACCGCGACCCGAGATCGAGAATACGTCTTCGATTGGCATCAGGAACGGCTTGTCAGTCAGACGAACTGGTTCTGGGATGTAGCTGTCCAGAGTTTCAACCAGTTTCTTGACGGCAGTGGTGCCCATCTCGTTATCGTCCAGACCATCCAGCGCCATACGAGCGGAGCCGATGATGATTGGAGTGTCGTCGCCTGGGAAGTCGTAAGTGCTCAGCAGATCGCGCACTTCCATCTCAACCAGTTCCAGCAGCTCAGCGTCGTCTACCAGGTCAGCCTTGTTCAGGAAAACCACGATGTACGGAACGCCTACCTGACGGGACAGCAGGATGTGCTCACGGGTTTGTGGCATCGGACCATCAGCGGCCGAGCAAACCAGGATAGCGCCGTCCATTTGAGCAGCACCGGTGATCATGTTCTTCACATAGTCAGCGTGACCTGGGCAGTCAACGTGAGCGTAGTGACGGATCTTCGAGTTGTACTCAACGTGAGCGGTGTTGATGGTGATACCGCGAGCTTTCTCTTCTGGTGCGCTGTCGATCTTGTCGAAGTCAACACGAGCCGAACCGAAAACTTCGGAGCAGACGCGAGTCAGAGCAGCGGTCAGAGTGGTTTTACCGTGGTCAACGTGACCGATAGTGCCAACGTTGACGTGCGGTAGGGAACGATCAAATTTTTCTTTAGCCACGACAATTAACTCCTTGCCTAAAGGACTGAATCAGCCTTGTTTTTTGGTAACGGTTTCGACGATGTGCGACGGAGCCGTATTGTATTTTTTGAATTCCATAGAGTAGCTTGCGCGACCCTGAGACATGGAACGAACGTCGGTCGCATAACCGAACATCTCGCCCAACGGAACCTCGGCACGAATTACTTTACCGGAAACCGTATCTTCCATACCCAGAATCATGCCGCGACGACGGTTAAGGTCGCCCATCACGTCACCCATATAGTCTTCAGGCGTAACAACCTCTACCGCCATGATCGGCTCAAGCAACTCACCACCACCCTTCTGGGCCAGTTGCTTGGTCGCCATGGAAGCAGCCACCTTAAACGCCATCTCGTTCGAGTCGACGTCGTGGTAAGAACCATCAAACACGGTAGCCTTCAGGCCGATCAGCGGATAGCCGGCAACAACACCGTTCTTCATCTGCTCTTCGATACCCTTCTGGATAGCCGGGATGTATTCCTTAGGAACCACACCACCCACTACTTCGTTCAGGAATTGCAGACCTTCCTGACCTTCGTCAGCAGGTGCAAAACGGATCCAGCAATGACCAAACTGGCCACGACCGCCGGACTGACGAACGAACTTGCCTTCGATTTCGCAGCTCTTCGTGATGCGCTCACGGTACGAAACTTGAGGCTTACCGATGTTGGCTTCGACGTTGAACTCACGGCGCATCCGGTCAACCAGGATGTCCAGGTGCAGCTCGCCCATGCCGGAGATGATCGTTTGACCAGTCTCTTCATCAGTTTTGACGCGGAAAGACGGGTCTTCCTGAGCAAGCTTGCCCAGAGCGATACCCATTTTTTCCTGGTCATCCTTGGTCTTAGGCTCTACGGCAACCGAAATAACCGGCTCCGGGAAGTCCATGCGAACCAGGATGATTGGCTTGTCAGCGTTGCACAAAGTTTCACCAGTGGTGACGTCCTTCATGCCGATCAAGGCCGCGATGTCACCAGCGCGTACTTCCTTGATTTCTTCACGGGCGTTTGCGTGCATTTGCACCATACGACCCACGCGCTCTTTCTTGCCTTTTACCGAGTTGATCACGCCGTCGCCGGAGGCCAACACGCCCGAGTAAACCCGAACAAAGGTCAAGGTACCCACGAATGGGTCGGTAGCGATCTTGAACGCCAGAGCCGCGAAAGGCTCGTCGTCGCTTGCATGACGCTCCATTTCCTCTTCCTCGTTATCCGGGTTGGAACCCTTGATAGCAGGAATGTCGGTTGGAGCAGGCAGGAAGTCGATAACGGCGTCGAGAACCAGGGGAACACCCTTGTTCTTGAAGGAAGAACCGCAAACAGCCAGAACGATCTCACCAGCGATAGTACGCTGACGCAGAGCGGCCTTGATTTCCTCGATGGAGAGCTCTTCCCCTTCGAGATACTTGTTCATCAGCTCTTCGTTGGCTTCGGCCGCAGCCTCGACCATGTTGCTGCGCCACTCTTCAGCCAGCTCTTGCAGCTCGGCAGGAATGTCCTTGCGAACAGGGACCATACCCTTGTCAGAGTCATTCCAGTAGACAGCTTGCATGTTGATCAGATCGATCTGACCCTGGAAGTTGTCTTCGGAACCGATAGCCAACTGGATTGGCACCGGAGTGTGACCCAGACGCTGCTTGATCTGACCGATCACGCGCAGGAAGTTAGCGCCAGCACGGTCCATCTTGTTTACGTAAACAAGACGTGGAACGCCGTACTTGTTGGCCTGACGCCATACGGTTTCCGACTGAGGCTCAACACCCGAAGTACCGCAGAACACAACGACAGCGCCGTCGAGTACGCGCAGGGAGCGTTCAACTTCAATAGTGAAGTCTACGTGGCCCGGGGTATCGATAACGTTGAAACGGTGTTCGTGCGAGTACTGCTTCTCAGAACCTTTCCAGAAGGCGGTGATAGCAGCAGAAGTAATGGTAATACCACGCTCCTGCTCCTGCACCATCCAGTCTGTGGTCGCGGCGCCGTCATGCACCTCGCCCATTTTGTGACTTTTGCCAGTGTAAAAAAGGACGCGCTCGGTGGTGGTGGTTTTACCAGCATCCACGTGAGCAACGATACCGATGTTACGGTAGCGGCTAATCGGAGTAGTACGAGCCATAAAGCCCTCGCAAAATTAGTGAAGCTAAAATTAGAAGCGGTAGTGCGAGAAAGCCTTGTTGGCTTCAGCCATACGGTGCACGTCTTCACGCTTCTTAACAGCAGCACCTTTACCTTCAGCAGCGTCCAACAGTTCGCCAGCCAAACGCAGAGCCATAGACTTCTCGCCGCGCTTACGGGCGAAGTCTACCAACCAGCGCATTGCCAGCGCGTTACGACGGGACGGACGAACTTCGACCGGAACCTGGTAAGTAGCACCGCCTACACGGCGCGACTTTACTTCGACCAGCGGAGCGATGGCGTCGAGAGCTTTCTCGAAGATTTCCAGGGGGTCGCTGTTCTTGCGTTCTTTAACCTTTTCCAGCGCGCCATAAACGATACGCTCGGCAACGGCTTTTTTGCCGCTTTCCATCACGTGGTTCATGAACTTGGCCAGGATTTGGCTTCCGTATTTTGGATCGTCAAGCACTTCGCGCTTGGCTGCTACGCGTCTTCTTGGCATGGATAAGCCCTCAAACGGTCTTCAGGTTCGCTCGGAATCGGTGCCCTTTCGGGACGCCTCCGACCTTACTCTTATCGACTCAGAAAAATAGAAATCGGTTTTTTGCTGCAAGCGACTATTACTTCGGACGCTTGGTACCGTACTTCGAACGACCTTGGTTACGACCTTTAACGCCGGAAGTATCCAAAGAGCCGCGAACGGTGTGGTAACGAACACCTGGCAAGTCTTTTACACGACCGCCGCGGATCAGTACCACGCTGTGCTCTTGCAGGTTGTGGCCTTCACCGCCGATGTACGAGGAAACCTCGAAACCGTTGGTCAGACGCACACGGCATACTTTACGCAGTGCCGAGTTAGGTTTTTTCGGCGTAGTGGTATACACACGGGTGCATACGCCACGACGTTGCGGGCAGTTCTGCAGCGCAGGCACGTCGGATTTCTCGACGATACGCTTACGCGGCTGACGTACCAGCTGGTTGATAGTTGCCATCTACTAGCTCCACTGTTGTCTTGCGACGCTATTGTCTTGCAAGAAAAGCAAAATGGCAGGAACGAATCCCCGCCAAATTTAGGGGTACAAGAGTCTAAAGAGGATCTTGCCCCCAGTCAAGGCAAGGCCCCGACCTCTCCCCCCATCCAACCTCGACAAATTGTCTCGACTGGATGAACGGAGCGATCAGGGCCTGCACTCATTTACTACCGCAGAACTCAGTTACCGCTCGAGTTCAGCGCTTCGGTCAGTGCAGCTTCCACTTCACTGGCGCTCACGCGCAACGGTTTGTCAGCATCACGGCGGCGCTTGCGCTCGCTGTGATAAGCCAGACCGGTACCGGCCGGGATCAGACGACCCACGACCACGTTTTCTTTCAAGCCGCGCAGGTAATCGCGCTTGCCGGTTACCGCCGCCTCGGTCAGTACGCGAGTGGTTTCCTGGAAGGAAGCCGCCGAGATGAACGATTCGGTGGACAACGACGCCTTGGTGATACCCAGCAGAACGCGAGTGAACTTGGAGACAAATTTGTCTTCATTGCTCAGACGCTCGTTCTCTACCAACACGTGAGTCAATTCCATCTGGTCGCCCTTGATGAAACTGGAATCGCCGGATTCAGCGATCTCAACTTTACGCAGCATCTGACGCAGGATGGTCTCGATGTGCTTGTCGTTGATCTTCACGCCTTGCAGACGGTAAACGTCCTGGATCTCGTTCACGATGTACTTGGCCAGCGCACTCACACCCAGCAGACGCAGGATGTCGTGTGGATCGCTCGGACCGTCGGAGATAACTTCGCCGCGGTTTACCTGTTCGCCTTCGAAGACGTTCAGGTGACGCCACTTCGGAATCAGCTCTTCGTACGGATCGCTACCGTCGTTCGGGGTGATAACCAGACGGCGCTTGCCTTTGGTCTCTTTACCGAACGCGATGGTGCCGCTGACTTCAGCCAGAATCGAGGCTTCTTTCGGACGACGGGCTTCGAACAAGTCGGCAACACGCGGCAGACCACCGGTGATGTCACGGGTCTTCGAAGTCTCTTGCGGAATACGAGCGATAACATCACCGATCGCGATTTTCGCACCGTCCGCTACACCGACCAGGGCGTTAGCAGGCAGGAAGTACTGAGCAATTACGTCGGTACCCGGCAGCAAGAGATCCTTGCCGTTGTCATCAACCATCTTCACAGCAGGACGGATATCTTTACCGGCAGCTGGACGGTCTTTGGCGTCGAGTACTTCAATGTTGGTCATACCGGTCAATTCGTCAGTCTGACGCTTGATCGTGATGCCTTCTTCCATACCCACGTAGGTCACGGTACCTTTCATTTCGGTGACGATTGGGTGAGTGTGCGGATCCCACTTGGCCACGATTGCGCCAGCGTCGACCTTGTCACCTTCTTTAACCGAAATCACAGCACCGTACGGCAGCTTGTAGCGCTCACGCTCACGACCGAAGTCATCAGCGATTGCCAGCTCACCGGAACGGGACACAGCAACCAGGCAACCGTCCACTCGCTCAACGTGCTTCAGGTTATGCAGACGGACGGTACCGCCATTCTTCACCTGAACGCTGTCGGCTGCGGAGGTCCGGCTTGCCGCACCACCGATGTGGAACGTACGCATGGTCAGCTGGGTACCCGGCTCACCGATGGACTGGGCAGCGATAACGCCGACCGCTTCACCGATGTTCACCTGGTGACCACGAGCCAAGTCACGACCGTAGCACTTGGCGCAAATGCCATAGCGGGTTTCGCAGCTGATCGGCGAACGCACGATCACTTCGTCGATGCTGTTCAGCTCGATGAACTCGACCCACTTCTCGTCTACCAGAGTGCCGGCAGGAACGATAACTTCCTCGGTGCCTGGCTTGAATACGTCACGGGCAATGACACGACCCAATACGCGCTCACCCAACGGCTCAACAACGTCACCGCCTTCAATGTGCGGAGTCATTACCAGGCCATGTTCGGTACCGCAATCGATCTCGGTCACAACCAGATCCTGCGCCACGTCTACCAGACGACGAGTCAGGTAACCGGAGTTCGCAGTTTTCAACGCGGTATCCGCCAGACCTTTACGAGCACCGTGAGTAGAGATGAAGTACTGAAGTACGCTCAAACCTTCACGGAAGTTCGCAGTAATCGGCGTTTCGATGATGGAACCGTCCGGCTTGGCCATCAGGCCACGCATACCGGCGAGCTGACGGATCTGCGCAGCAGAACCCCGTGCGCCCGAGTCGGCCATCATGTACATCGAGTTGAAGGATTCCTGATCGACTTCGACGCCATGGCGGTCAATGACTTTCTCTTTCGAGAGGTTGGCCATCATCGCCTTGGAAACTTCGTCGTTCGCCTTGGACCAAAGGTCGATCACTTTGTTGTACTTCTCGCCCTGGGTTACCAGGCCGGAGGCGTACTGACTTTCGATCTCTTTCACTTCGTCGGTGGCGGCACCGATGATGCGGGCTTTTTCATCCGGGATAACGAAGTCGTTAACACCGATGGAAACGCCGGAGATGGTCGAATAGGCAAAACCGGTGTACATCAACTGGTCAGCGAAGATCACGGTCTCTTTCAAACCAACCACGCGGTAGCACTGGTTGATCAGCTTGGAGATCGCTTTCTTCTTCATCGGCAGGTTGACGACGTCGAAGGACAGACCTTTTGGCACAACCTGGAACAACAGCGCACGACCGACGGTAGTGTCGACGATACGAGTGTTGGTCACGCTGCCGCCATCACGATCGTTCACGGTTTCGTTGATCCGCACCTTGACCTTGGCGTGCAGTGCGGCTTCGCCGGCACGGAACACACGGTCAACTTCCTGCAGATCCGCGAACACACGACCTTCGCCTTTGGCGTTGATCGCTTCACGAGTCATGTAGTACAGACCCAATACAACGTCCTGCGAAGGAACGATGATTGGCTCACCGTTGGCTGGCGACAGAATGTTGTTGGTCGACATCATCAACGCACGCGCTTCCAGCTGGGCTTCCAGCGTCAGCGGTACGTGCACGGCCATTTGGTCGCCGTCGAAGTCGGCGTTGTACGCAGCACAGACCAGAGGGTGCAGCTGGATAGCCTTACCTTCGATCAGTACCGGTTCAAACGCCTGGATACCCAGACGGTGAAGGGTCGGTGCACGGTTGAGGAGAACCGGGTGTTCGCGAATCACTTCAGCGAGAACGTCCCAAACCTCTGGCAGCTCACGCTCAACCATCTTCTTGGCCGCTTTGATGGTGGTAGCAAGACCACGCATTTCCAGCTTGCCGAAAATGAACGGTTTGAACAGCTCGAGAGCCATCTTCTTCGGCAGACCGCACTGGTGCAGACGCAGGGTCGGACCTACGGTAATTACCGAACGACCGGAGTAGTCAACACGCTTACCGAGCAAGTTCTGACGGAAACGACCTTGCTTACCCTTGATCATGTCAGCCAGGGATTTCAGAGGACGCTTGTTGGAACCGGTGATAGCGCGGCCACGACGACCGTTGTCGAGCAGTGCGTCGACGGCTTCCTGCAACATACGCTTTTCGTTGCGCACGATGATGTCCGGAGCGGACAGATCAAGCAGGCGCTTCAAACGGTTGTTACGGTTGATCACTCGACGATACAGATCGTTGAGGTCGGAAGTCGCGAAACGACCGCCATCCAATGGGACCAGTGGACGCAGATCTGGCGGCAGAACCGGCAGAACGGTCAGCACCATCCACTCTGGCAGGTTGCCGGAACCCTGGAAGGCTTCCATCAACTTCAGACGCTTGGACAGCTTTTTGATTTTGGTTTCGGAGTTGGTTTGCGGAATCTCTTCACGCAGACGGCCAATCTCGTGCTCCAGGTCGATAGCGTGCAGCAGTTCACGGACAGCTTCAGCACCCATGCGGGCATCGAAATCGTCGCCGAACTCTTCCAGCGCTTCGAAGTACTGCTCGTCGTTGAGCAGCTGACCCTTTTCAAGGGTGGTCATGCCTGGATCGATAACGACATAGCTCTCGAAGTAGAGAACGCGCTCGATATCACGCAGGGTCATGTCCATCAGCAAGCCGATACGGGACGGCAGCGATTTCAGGAACCAGATGTGGGCTACTGGCGAGGCCAGCTCGATGTGCGCCATGCGCTCACGACGAACTTTTGCCAGCGCGACTTCAACGCCGCACTTCTCGCAGATCACACCACGGTGCTTCAAGCGCTTGTACTTACCGCACAGGCACTCGTAATCCTTTACCGGGCCAAAGATCTTGGCGCAGAACAGGCCGTCACGCTCAGGTTTGAACGTACGGTAGTTGATGGTTTCCGGCTTTTTAACTTCACCGAACGACCACGAACGGATCATCTCAGGCGATGCCAATCCAATACGGATGGCGTCGAACTCTTCGACTTGACCCTGGTTTTTCAGCAAATTCAGTAGGTCTTTCAAGGCCTTTCCTCCTGGCGGAGCAGAGAGCGGGCAATCCTGCCCCGCTCTCGATTCGCGTCACGTGTTATTCGGTTTCCAGATCGATATCGATGCCGAGGGAACGAATTTCCTTGATCAACACGTTGAAGGACTCGGGCATGCCCGGCTCCATACGGTGATCGCCGTCCACGATGTTTTTGTACATCTTGGTCCGGCCGTTCACATCGTCCGACTTCACTGTGAGCATTTCTTGCAGAGTGTAAGCAGCACCGTATGCTTCCAGTGCCCAGACCTCCATCTCCCCGAAACGCTGACCACCGAACTGCGCCTTACCACCCAGCGGCTGCTGGGTAACCAGGCTGTACGAACCGGTAGAACGAGCGTGCATCTTGTCGTCTACCAAGTGGTTCAGCTTCAGCATGTACATGTAGCCAACAGTAACCGGGCGCTCGAACTTGTTGCCGGTACGGCCGTCGGTCAGCTGCATCTGGCCGCTTTCTGGCAGGTCTGCCAGTTTCAGCATGGCCTTGATTTCGCTTTCCTTGGCGCCGTCGAACACTGGAGTGGCCATTGGAACGCCGCCACGCAGGTTCTTCGCCAGATCCAGAATTTCCTGGTCGGAGAAGCTATCCAGATCTTCGTTACGACCGCCGATCTGGTTGTAGATCTCGTCCAGGAAGGTGCGAAGTTCAGCAACCTTACGCTGCTCTTCGACCATCCGGTTGATCTTCTCGCCCAGACCTTTGGCCGCGAGGCCCAGGTGGGTTTCAAGGATCTGACCAACGTTCATACGCGAAGGTACGCCCAACGGGTTGAGGACGACGTCGACCGGGGTGCCATTGGCATCGTGCGGCATGTCTTCAACCGGCATGATCACGGAGACCACACCCTTGTTACCGTGACGACCGGCCATCTTGTCGCCCGGCTGGATGCGGCGACGGATTGCCAGGTAAACCTTGACGATTTTCAGCACGCCTGGAGCCAGGTCATCGCCCTGCTGCAGCTTGCGCTTCTTGTCTTCGAACTTGTCGTCCAGCAGACGGCGGCGATCAACGATGTAGGCCTGAGCCTTCTCGAGCTGCTCGTTCAGAGCATCTTCAGCCATGCGCAGCTTGAACCACTGGCCGTGCTCAAGACCGTCGAGAACTTCGTCGGTGATTTCCTGACCTTTCTTCAGACCGGCGCCGCCTTCGGCTTTGTGGCCGACCAGAGCGGAACGCAGACGTTCGAAAGTAGCGCCTTCAACGATACGGAACTCTTCGTTCAGGTCCTTGCGGATCTCGTCGAGTTGAGTCTTCTCGATCGACAGTGCACGAGCATCACGCTCAACGCCGTCACGGGTGAAGACCTGTACGTCGATGACAGTACCCTTGGTGCCGGTAGGCACACGCAGGGAGGTGTCTTTAACGTCGCTGGCTTTTTCACCGAAGATCGCACGCAGCAGTTTTTCTTCCGGAGTCAGTTGGGTCTCGCCTTTCGGAGTAACCTTACCTACCAGGATGTCGCCTGCGCCTACTTCAGCACCTACGTAAACGATACCGGCTTCGTCCAGCTTGTTCAGTGCAGCTTCACCCACGTTCGGGATGTCTGCAGTGATTTCCTCTGGCCCAAGCTTGGTGTCACGCGCCACACAGGTCAGTTCCTGGATGTGGATCGTGGTGAAACGGTCTTCCTGAACAACACGCTCGGACAGGCAGATGGAGTCTTCGAAGTTGAAGCCGTTCCATGCCATGAACGCGATGCGCATGTTCTGACCCAGAGCCAGTTCACCCATATCGGTGGACGGACCGTCGGCCATGATGTCGCTGCGCTGAACCCGATCACCTTTGCTCACCAGCGGACGCTGGTTGATGCAGGTGTTCTGGTTGGAGCGGGTGTACTTGGTCAGGTTGTAGATGTCGACACCAGCTTCGCCGGTTTCAACTTCATCATCAGCAACACGAACCACGATACGGCTGGCGTCGACGGAATCGATCACGCCGCCACGACGAGCCACGACGCAAACGCCGGAGTCGCGAGCCACGTTACGTTCCATGCCGGTACCTACCAGCGGCTTGTCAGCACGCAGGGTTGGTACAGCTTGACGCTGCATGTTCGAACCCATCAACGCACGGTTGGCGTCGTCGTGCTCGAGGAACGGGATCAGCGACGCAGCAACCGAAACTACCTGCTTCGGCGACACGTCCATCAAGGTGACATCTTCCGGCGCCTTGACGGTGAACTCGTTCAAGTGACGAACAGCTACCAGCTCGTCGATCAGGACTTTCTTGTCGTTCATCGTGGCCGAAGCCTGAGCGATCACGTGATCAGCTTCTTCGATGGCGGACAGGAAAACGATCTCGTCGGTGACCAGAGCGTCTTTCACCACGCGGTACGGGCTCTCGAGGAAGCCGTACTGGTTGGTGCGCGCATAGGCGGCCAGGGAGTTGATCAGACCGATGTTCGGACCTTCCGGCGTTTCAATCGGGCATACACGACCGTAGTGAGTCGGGTGTACGTCACGGACTTCGAAGCCTGCACGTTCGCGAGTCAAACCGCCTGGGCCGAGTGCAGAGACACGACGCTTGTGGGTGATCTCGGACAGCGGGTTGTTCTGGTCCATGAACTGGGACAGCTGACTGGAACCGAAGAACTCTTTCACCGCCGCAGCCACTGGCTTGGCGTTGATCAGGTCTTGCGGCATCAGGCCTTCGCTTTCCGCCATCGACAGACGCTCTTTGACCGCACGCTCAACACGTACCAGGCCAACGCGGAACTGGTTCTCGGCCATTTCGCCTACGCAGCGAACACGACGGTTACCCAGGTGGTCGATGTCATCGACGATGCCTTTACCGTTACGGATGTCGACCAGAGTCTTCAGAACCGCGACGATGTCTTCTTTGCACAACACGCCCGAACCTTCGATCTCGGTACGACCGATACGACGGTTGAACTTCATCCGGCCGACCGCAGACAGATCATAGCGCTCAGGACTGAAGAACAGGTTGTTGAACAGTGTCTCGGCAGCGTCCTTGGTTGGCGGCTCGCCTGGACGCATCATGCGATAGATCTCGACCAGCGCTTCCAATTGGTTGCTGGTGGAGTCGATCTTCAGGGTGTCGGAGACGAACGGACCGCAGTCGATATCGTTGGTGTACAGAGTTTCGATGCGAACAACGCCCGCCTTGGCAATTTTTGCCAGGATTTCGGTGTTCAGCTCGGTGTTGCACTCTGCCAGGATTTCGCCGGTAGCCGGATGCACGATGACCTTGGCGGTAGTGCGACCCAGGACGTAGTCCAGAGGCACTTGCAGCTCTTTGATCCCGGCTTTTTCCAGCTGGTTGATGTGGCGAGCGGTGATACGACGACCTTGCTCGACAATAACCTTGCCTTTGTCATCCTGAATATCGAGGACAGCAATTTCACCACGCAGGCGCTGAGGCACCAGTTCCAGGCTGAGGTTTTCACCCTGCACATGGAAGACGTTGGTGGTGTAGAACGCGTCCAGCACTTCTTCAGTGGTATAGCCCAGCGCGCGCAGCAGTACCGATGCAGGCAGCTTGCGGCGACGGTCGATACGCACAAATACGCAATCTTTCGGGTCGAACTCGAAGTCCAACCACGAACCGCGGTAAGGAATGATGCGCGCGGAGTACAGCAGTTTGCCGGAGCTGTGCGTCTTGCCACGGTCGTGGTCGAAGAACACGCCCGGGGAACGGTGCAGCTGGGAAACGATTACACGCTCGGTACCGTTGATTACGAAGGTACCGTTCTCAGTCATCAGGGGGATTTCACCCATGTAGACTTCTTGCTCTTTGATGTCCTTGATCGCTTTGTTCGACGATTCTTTGTCGAAAATGATCAGGCGCACTTTTACCCGCAAAGGTACGGCGTAAGTTACACCGCGCAATACGCATTCTTTGACATCAAATGCCGGTTCGCCCAGGCGATAACCGACGTACTCCAGCGCAGCATTGCCGGAGTAGCTGATGATCGGGAAAACGGATTTGAAGGCCGCATGCAGGCCCACGTCGCGGAACTGATCTTTAGTCGCTCCCGCTTGCAAGAATTCACGATACGAATCCAGCTGGATGGCCAGGAGGTACGGCACATCCATGACGTCCGGCAACTTGCTAAAGTCCTTGCGGATACGTTTTTTCTCAGTATATGAGTAAGCCATCAGCGTTCCCCAGCTTGGTCACCTGCTTGTTTGGCCCCTCCCGACGGGAGCAGCCAGAAAATCGTGCAAACCCCATGGTTTGCGCCACCACATCGGGTGGATACAGCTCGTTACCAGCACCGACCCAGTCGGCTGCCAATAACGGAAAAAGGCCGGTGGCAAGAGCCACCAGCCATCAGCCTTTCGCTTAACGCTCGGGCTGGAGGAGCAAAGTCGATGCTTATTTCAGCTCGACTTTAGCGCCTGCTTCTTCCAGAGCTGCTTTGGCTTTGTCAGCTGCGTCTTTGGCAACAGCTTCCAGAACCATGGCAGGAGCGCCGTCAACTACAGCCTTGGCTTCTTTCAGGCCCAGACCGGTCAGTTCACGTACAGCCTTGATCACGTTAACTTTCTTCTCGCCAGCTTCGGTCAGCATGACGTTGAATTCAGTTTGCTCTTCAACAACAGCGGCAGCAGCAGCTGGACCAGCAGCAGCAACAGCAGCGGTAACGCCGAAGGTTTCTTCCATTGCTTTGATCAGCTCAACAACTTCCAGAACGGTTTTCTGGCCGATTGCTTCGATGATTTGTTCGTTAGTCAGAGACATGACTTGAATCCTGTATTGGGGTGACAGCTTACGCAGCCATCAAATTAAACATATGATTTTGAAAGGTCTCGCTGTGCCTTAGGCAGCAGCAGCTTCTTTCTGGTCGCGAACGGCTGCCAGGGTACGAGCCAGCTTGCTGGTAGCGCCTTGGATCACGCTCATCAGTTTCGCAATAGCTTCGTCGCGGGTCGGCAGGGTAGCCAACACGTCGATCTGGTTAGCGGCAAGGAACTTGCCATCAAACGCAGCTGCCTTGATCTCGAACTTGTCCTGACCCTTGGCGAACTCTTTGAAAATCCGGGCAGCAGCGCCTGGATGTTCTTTGGAGAATGCAATCAGGGTAGGGCCGGTGAACACGTCGTTGAGGACACTGAATTCAGTGTCAGCAACAGCGCGCTTGAGCAGGGTGTTACGTACGACACGTACATAAACGCCAGCTTCACGAGCCTCTTTACGGAGTCCGGTCATCGCGCCTACTGTTACGCCACGGGCATCAGCCACGACAGCGGACAGAGCGACTTTGGCAGCCTCGTTGACTTCAGCGACGATGGCCTTCTTGTCTTCGAGTTTAATTGCCACGGGTTTAACTCCTGCTTGTTACCGTTTCATCCAGTCGAAACCGGATGTCGTTTTGGTGTCTGATTCGGTAAGGAACCGGGAGCACCATCTGCGTAGGCTTGAGGTTTAAGACTTGCGTCGCCTACGGTCTTGGATAGCCCCCGCCAGGCAGGGACCCCAATCTTTCAATTGGCGCAATTACTTGCGCCAACCTGCGTCTTACGCGTCGAGCGAACCCTGGTCGATGACCAGACCTGGACCCATAGTAGTGCTCAGGGTAACGCGCTTGACGTAAATACCTTTCGAGGAAGCTGGCTTGATACGCTTCAGATCAGCGATCAGGGCTTCAACGTTTTCCTTCAGCTTGACGGCATCGAAGCCGACTTTGCCAACGGAAGTGTGGATGATGCCGTTTTTGTCGGTGCGATAACGAACCTGACCAGCCTTGGCGTTTTTAACCGCGGTAGCTACGTCTGGAGTTACTGTGCCGACTTTAGGGTTAGGCATCAGACCACGTGGACCGAGGATCTGACCCAACTGACCTACAACGCGCATTGCATCCGGGGATGCGATCACTACGTCATAGTTCAGGTCGCCGCCTTTCATTTCGGCAGCCAGGTCGTCCATACCTACACGGTCAGCGCCGGCAGCCAGAGCGGCCTCGGCAGCTGGACCCTGAGTGAACACAGCAACGCGAACGGTCTTGCCGGTACCGTGCGGCAGCACGGTAGCGCTACGAACGACCTGGTCGGATTTACGCGGGTCAACACCCAGGTTCACAGCTACGTCGAACGACTCGCTGAACTTGACAGTCGACAGCTCGGACAGCAGAGCAGCAGCGTCTACAAAGTTGTAGGCCTTGCCTGCTTCGATTTTGCCGGCGATAGCCTTTTGACGCTTGGTCAGCTTAGCCATTACACACCCTCCACGTTAAGGCCCATGCTACGAGCAGAACCGGCGATAGTACGCACGGCTGCTTCCATATCAGCTGCAGTCAGATCCGCGTTTTTGGTTTTCGCGATTTCTTCCAGCTGAGCACGAGTCACAGTGCCAACCTTAACGGTGTTCGGACGAGCGGAACCGCTAGTCAGACCAGCCGCCTTCTTCAGCAGAACCGAAGCAGGAGTGGATTTGGTTTCGAACGTGAAGCTACGGTCGCTGTAGACAGTGATGATCACTGGAGTCGGCAGACCTGGCTCAAGACCCTGAGTACGGGCGTTGAAAGCCTTGCAGAATTCCATGATGTTCACGCCGTGCTGACCCAGAGCAGGACCAACAGGTGGGCTTGGGTTAGCCTGAGCGGCCTTCACTTGCAGCTTGATGTAAGCGGTAATCTTCTTGGCCATGAGGCACTCCAATTACGGGTTCAAACGCCTCGAAAGGCTCCCCGGTTACTTGCGCGTTTATCCCAGTGACGACAAAACCCCACAGCCTAGGGCTGCGGGGTTGGGATGCTTGCTCAGCTAGACCTTTTCGACCTGACTGAACTCCAACTCTACCGGAGTAGAGCGACCGAAAATGAGCACCGCCACTTGGATCCGGCTCTTTTCGTAGTTAACCTCTTCAACCGTGCCGGTAAAATCGGCAAACGGCCCGTCGTTGACACGTACCGACTCACCCGGCTCGAACAACGTCTTCGGCTTCGGCTTGTCGCTACCATCAGCAACGCGACGCAGAATCGCTTCTGCTTCTTTATCTGTGATTGGTGCAGGTTTGTCGGCAGTACCACCGATGAAGCCCATCACCCGAGGAGTATCCTTGACCAAGTGCCAAGTACCCTCGTTCATGTCCATCTGAACCAGCACATAACCAGGGAAGAATTTGCGTTCGCTTTTGCGCTTCTGGCCATTACGCATCTCAACCACTTCTTCAGTGGGAACCAGAATTTCGCCGAAGCCATCTTCCATGCCAGCCAGCTTTACGCGCTCGATCAACGAACGCATGACATGCTTCTCGTAACCGGAGTAAGCATGCACAACGTACCAACGCTTAGCCACGGGACACCCTTAGCCGACGATCAAGGAAACAAGCCAACCGAGCAGGGAATCAAGCCCCCACAACAGCAACGCCATAACCAGAACAACAGCCACAACGATCAACGTGGTCTGCGTAGTTTCTTGGCGAGTTGGCCAAACGACTTTACGAATCTCGGTGCGCGCTTCCTTAACCAGTACAAAGAAAGACTTGCCCTTAACCGTCTGCAGGCCTACAAAGGCAGCTACAGCAGCAATGACCAGCAAAGCGAGCACGCGGTACAGGATCGGCGAAGCAGAGTAATACTGATTGCCAACAACGCCAACAATCACCAAAGCAACTACTACCAGCCACTTGAGTAGATCGAAGCGAGAGCCTTGAGCTTCAGCTTTAGGAGTCATCTATGAAGATCCTGTGAAAAGAAAGCCAGACACACCTGGTGAATCTGGCAGGTCAGGAGGGAATCGAACCCCCAACCTACGGTTTTGGAGACCGTCGCTCTGCCAATTGAGCTACTGACCTAAAACAAAATCAGGCCGACCATTATGCCGGCCCGAAAAAGACTTTACAACAATTTACTCATCGATCCTGGCCATGCACACCAGCACCAAAGATGCACAACACCCTCTCAGGCAACAACGCGCATCTACAAGCCATTAAAACAAAGGCAGATATTTTCATATCTGCCTTGTTATATGGAGCTCTTGAGCGGATTTGAACCGCTGACCTCACCCTTACCAAGGGTGTGCTCTACCAACTGAGCTACAAGAGCGTAACACTTTGCAGGACCTGCAAACCTGGAGCGGGTAGCGGGAATCGAACCCGCATCATCAGCTTGGAAGGCTGAGGTTCTACCACTAAACTATACCCGCGGAGCTTGCAGCTCTCGCTAAAAATGGTGGAGGGGGAAGGATTCGAACCTTCGAAGTCGTAGACGTCAGATTTACAGTCTGATCCCTTTGGCCGCTCGGGAACCCCTCCTAAGCGAGCCGGCATTCTATACTATGCCAGCCTTCTGTCAAGCATTTTCTCATTAAAAACCTGAGGTTAGCTGCGTTGACCTCGCTTCGCACCGTCAACCTTTAAAAGGTCTTCACTGCGAAGCGGGCGCCATTCTATGCAAACTATTCGACAGGTGCAACCCCCTCACACGGCATTATTTTATGTTTTAACTCATTGAATTCTTTAGAAAGGCTTTGCAACTGCAAGTCATCCAGCAAACGCCGGCTTTCCGGCGCCACACGCACCCAGTAACCCGCATATTCAGGGAGATCCTTCGGCAAGGGCTGAAACTTGATGTCCATGCCACTCAATCGATGCTCGATTGCCTGAGCGACTTCCTGCCGGGCAGAACCGCCCAGATAGAGACAACTGCTTTCTGTCTGCGTGGATTTTCCTTTATCTCGGGTCGTATCAGTCGCCTCACTCAACAAACGAATGTCCTGCTGAGAGCCCCGATACATACTCAAGGGGGTCACATCCTTCGCGCGAAGCGGGGCCTCCTGTTGGTGCCAGACGTAATAGAACACATTGAGAACAAGCAGCAGCAGGAACAACCAACGCATAAAAACCTCAAGACAAGGGACACGCCATAGCCAACCCTACAAACACCAGATCTGGAACCACCCTGGCCCCAGGCACAATCTCGGAGACCAGATCAGCATCTCCTCCTGTGAGGAATACAGCGAAATCCTCCCCCCAATAGCTGCGCGCCAAATCTAGCTGAGCCTGAACAAAGCCCCTCAACATCAGCACACAACCTCGCTCGACCGCCTCGACGGTAGTACGCCCAGGAACAAGACTCTCCAAAGCGCGCTCGGCAGCAAGGTCGCCATAGCGGATTCTACGGGTATGAGTACGCAACTGGTTACGCATTAAGGGCATTCCCGGACAGATGAAGCCTCCAAGATGCTCGCCATCCCTAGCGACAAAATCAGCAGTGACCGCGGTACCGAAGTCGAGCACCAGACAAGCACCTGGAGCCAGGTGAAATCCTCCGAGCATTGCAAGCCAGCGATCAAGTCCTAGCCGCTCGAACTCTTCATAGCCATTACGAACCCCGGACATTTCGCGAGCCGGTGTGGCGCACACCACGGAAACGCCGAAAGCCTCTGTCAACGAAGAGATCAAGGCTCCGGTTTCTTCAGCGGTTCTGACACTCACTAACCGACAATGCTTGAGAGCGAGCCCCTTGAGCCCCTTCAAACTCTCAAGCAGCGCGAGATCCGAATCAACGACACCCTCACCAACCACCCGCCCGACATCCGCGCCGAGCACACGCCACTTGATGAAACTGTTTCCACAATCGAGCTCAAGTATCATCACGCAACCTCAGGCTGAGCTCACCACCACTAAAGACTTTTTCCACGCCATCCACCTTCAAGCGCAAGGCACCCTGACCATCGATACCCAACACCTCTCCATCTATCTGACTAGCTCCAGCAATCAACGACACGGCGCGCCCCTGCCATAGATGATTTTGCTCCCACTCCGCCCGGATAGCCGGAAATCCGTCGATCTGGTGGCGACTCAAGTAGGCCCGGAGCATCACCCCCAACTTCGCAACCAGGTGATTGCGATCAACCGCCTTGCCCGACTCGAGCCGCATGGACGTCCACTGCTGGTCAACCTCATCAGTCATCTGCATGTTCACATTGATCCCGACACCGATCACTACGTGACACACATCTGCAGGATCGCCCACTAATTCGAGCAATATTCCAGCAATTTTTTTCTGACCAACCAGAACATCATTAGGCCACTTCAAACCCGCGCCTGAAATACCAAGCTCTCGCAAGGCCTGCAGTACGGCGAGCCCAACAACTAGACTCAAGCCTTCCAGTTGCCGCATCCCACCCTCAATGCGCAACACCAGGCTGTAATAGATGTTTTCTGCGAACGGACTCACCCACTTGCGTCCACGCCGTCCGCGACCGGCCGTTTGCCGCTCGGCAAGCACCAGAAATGGCGCGATCTGGCCACGCTCGATAGCGCGCAAAGCTTCAGCATTGGTAGAGTCAATTGAGTCGAGGACCAGGATGGGCCACTCACAGGAAGGCTCACGCGCGCATATCTCGACAGGATCAAGCAGCGTCAATGGCGCAGCCAGCTGATAGCCGCGACCGCGCACTTTATGAATGGATAAGCCGAGCTCAGCCTCCAAATGCTGAAGCTGCTTCCATACAGCGCTACGACTGACGCCCAAGGCGACGCCCAGGGCCTGGCCCGAATGGAATCGACCATCCTTAAGAAGCTTTAACAACGTCAGCATGCAAGTCTCGCCTCACAATGAGGCCCGCATGATAGCCATGCACCGAGCAATTGCATAGAAACCCTAAACGTCAGTTTTCCTGCGGGCAAAACAAAACCCCTACCTGCATACGCAGATAGGGGTTTCGGAATTTAATCTTGACGATGACCTACTCTCACATGGGGAAACCCCACACTACCATCGGCGATGCATCGTTTCACTTCTGAGTTCGGGATGGGATCAGGTGGTTCCAATGCTCTATGGTCGTCAAGAAATTCGGGTACCGAACCGTCTTTCGACGCTTCAGCAAATTGGGTATGCGATAGTTTATGCGGCTTTTGTGAATGCTTGCGAACTTTCGGTTCATTGCGTCTTCACACACCGCAATCTGGTGTCCTTTCGGATCAGCAAATTGCTTGGGTGTTATATGGTCAAGCCTCACGGGCAATTAGTATTGGTTAGCTCAACGCCTCACAGCGCTTACACACCCAACCTATCAACGTCGTAGTCTTCGACGGCCCTTCAGGGGACTCAAGGTCCCAGTGAGATCTCATCTTGAGGCTAGTTTCCCGCTTAGATGCTTTCAGCGGTTATCTATTCCGAACATAGCTACCCGGCAATGCCACTGGCGTGACAACCGGAACACCAGAGGTTCGTCCACTCCGGTCCTCTCGTACTAGGAGCAGCCCCTCTCAAATCTCAAACGTCCACGGCAGATAGGGACCGAACTGTCTCACGACGTTCTAAACCCAGCTCGCGTACCACTTTAAATGGCGAACAGCCATACCCTTGGGACCGGCTTCAGCCCCAGGATGTGATGAGCCGACATCGAGGTGCCAAACACCGCCGTCGATATGAACTCTTGGGCGGTATCAGCCTGTTATCCCCGGAGTACCTTTTATCCGTTGAGCGATGGCCCTTCCATACAGAACCACCGGATCACTAAGACCTACTTTCGTACCTGCTCGACGTGTCTGTCTCGCAGTCAAGCGCGCTTTTGCCTTTATACTCTACGACCGATTTCCGACCGGTCTGAGCGCACCTTCGTACTCCTCCGTTACTCTTTAGGAGGAGACCGCCCCAGTCAAACTACCCACCATACACTGTCCTCGATCCGGATAACGGACCTGAGTTAGAACCTCAAAGTTGCCAGGGTGGTATTTCAAGGATGGCTCCACGCGAACTGGCGTCCACGCTTCAAAGCCTCCCACCTATCCTACACAAGCAAATTCAAAGTCCAGTGCAAAGCTATAGTAAAGGTTCACGGGGTCTTTCCGTCTAGCCGCGGATACACTGCATCTTCACAGCGATTTCAATTTCACTGAGTCTCGGGTGGAGACAGCGCCGCCATCGTTACGCCATTCGTGCAGGTCGGAACTTACCCGACAAGGAATTTCGCTACCTTAGGACCGTTATAGTTACGGCCGCCGTTTACCGGGGCTTCGATCAAGAGCTTCGCGTTAGCTAACCCCATCAATTAACCTTCCGGCACCGGGCAGGCGTCACACCCTATACGTCCACTTTCGTGTTTGCAGAGTGCTGTGTTTTTAATAAACAGTCGCAGCGGCCTGGTATCTTCGACCGGCGTGGGCTTACGCAGCAAGTGCTTCACCCTCACCGGCGCACCTTCTCCCGAAGTTACGGTGCCATTTTGCCTAGTTCCTTCACCCGAGTTCTCTCAAGCGCCTTGGTATTCTCTACCCAACCACCTGTGTCGGTTTGGGGTACGGTTCCTGGTTACCTGAAGCTTAGAAGCTTTTCTTGGAAGCATGGCATCAACCACTTCGTGTTCTAAAAGAACACTCGTCATCAGCTCTCGGCCTTAGAATCCCGGATTTACCTAAGATTCCAGCCTACCACCTTAAACTTGGACAACCAACGCCAAGCTGGCCTAGCCTTCTCCGTCCCTCCATCGCAATAACCAGAAGTACAGGAATATTAACCTGTTTTCCATCGACTACGCTTTTCAGCCTCGCCTTAGGGACCGACTAACCCTGCGTCGATTAACGTTGCGCAGGAAACCTTGGTCTTTCGGCGTGGGTGTTTTTCACACCCATTGTCGTTACTCATGTCAGCATTCGCACTTCTGATACCTCCAGCAAGCTTCTCAACTCACCTTCACAGGCTTACAGAACGCTCCTCTACCGCATCACCTAAGTGATACCCGTAGCTTCGGTGTATGGTTTGAGCCCCGTTACATCTTCCGCGCAGGCCGACTCGACTAGTGAGCTATTACGCTTTCTTTAAAGGGTGGCTGCTTCTAAGCCAACCTCCTAGCTGTCTAAGCCTTCCCACATCGTTTCCCACTTAACCATAACTTTGGGACCTTAGCTGACGGTCTGGGTTGTTTCCCTTTTCACGACGGACGTTAGCACCCGCCGTGTGTCTCCCATGCTCGGCACTTGTAGGTATTCGGAGTTTGCATCGGTTTGGTAAGTCGGGATGACCCCCTAGCCGAAACAGTGCTCTACCCCCTACAGTGATACATGAGGCGCTACCTAAATAGCTTTCGAGGAGAACCAGCTATCTCCGAGCTTGATTAGCCTTTCACTCCGATCCACAGGTCATCCGCTAACTTTTCAACGGTAGTCGGTTCGGTCCTCCAGTCAGTGTTACCTAACCTTCAACCTGCCCATGGATAGATCGCCCGGTTTCGGGTCTATTCCCAGCGACTAGACGCCCTATTAAGACTCGCTTTCGCTACGCCTCCCCTATTCGGTTAAGCTCGCCACTGAAAATAAGTCGCTGACCCATTATACAAAAGGTACGCAGTCACCCAACAAAGTGGGCTCCCACTGCTTGTACGCATACGGTTTCAGGATCTATTTCACTCCCCTCTCCGGGGTTCTTTTCGCCTTTCCCTCACGGTACTAGTTCACTATCGGTCAGTCAGTAGTATTTAGCCTTGGAGGATGGTCCCCCCATATTCAGACAAAGTTTCTCGTGCTCCGTCCTACTCGATTTCATTGACAAGAGATTTTCGCGTACAGGGCTATCACCCACTATGGCCGCACTTTCCAGAGCGTTCCGCTAATCTCAAATCAACTTAAGGGCTAGTCCCCGTTCGCTCGCCACTACTAAGGGAATCTCGGTTGATTTCTTTTCCTCAGGGTACTTAGATGTTTCAGTTCCCCTGGTTCGCCTCTTGCACCTATGTATTCAGTACAAGATAACCATCTTATGATGGCTGGGTTCCCCCATTCAGACATCTCCGGATCAAAGTCTGTTTGCCGACTCCCCGAAGCTTTTCGCAGGCTACCACGTCTTTCATCGCCTCTGACTGCCAAGGCATCCACCGTATGCGCTTCTTCACTTGACCATATAACCCCAAGCAATCTGGTTATACTGTGAAGACGACATTCGCCGAAAATTCGCATGCTCAATTAAGAGCAACTCACAAATTTTACCTTAGCCTGATCCGTTACCAGTGAAAGTAACGTTCAGTCTATCTTTCTATCACATACCCAAATTTTTAAAGAACGATCTAGCCAAAGACTAGAAATCAACATTCACCATCATCACGATGGAATGCTCATTTCTAAGCTTTCAACAACAGAAGCAGTAGTGGTGGAGCCAAACGGGATCGAACCGTTGACCTCCTGCGTGCAAGGCAGGCGCTCTCCCAGCTGAGCTATGGCCCCGTATTTCTACAGGTATTCCCACACAAAATTGGTGGGTCTGGGCAGATTCGAACTGCCGACCTCACCCTTATCAGGGGTGCGCTCTAACCAACTGAGCTACAGACCCAATTTCGGGCTGCTTCGTATCGTCTTCTTCAATGAATCAAGCAATTCGTGTGGGAACTTATGGAGCAGCTGATGTCGTCGATTAAGGAGGTGATCCAGCCGCAGGTTCCCCTACGGCTACCTTGTTACGACTTCACCCCAGTCATGAATCACACCGTGGTAACCGTCCCCCCGAAGGTTAGACTAGCTACTTCTGGTGCAACCCACTCCCATGGTGTGACGGGCGGTGTGTACAAGGCCCGGGAACGTATTCACCGCGACATTCTGATTCGCGATTACTAG
>NZ_CP041753.1:6010000-6466929 GCF_005938665.2 Pseudomonas sp. ATCC 43928
CCATCAGCAGGTTGAACTTCTGATCCGTACCGCCCAGCTCGACATCCGCGCGCAAAGCGACCGAGTCGTAACCCTGAACCAGCGGATAGAGGAACTCGTGAATGGCGATTGGCTGATTGGTCGTGTAGCGCTTGTCGAAGTCATCGCGCTCGAGCATGCGCGCCACGGTGTATTGCGAAGTCAGACGTATGAAGTCAGCCGGCCCCATCTGATCCATCCAGGTGGAGTTGAACGCCACTTCGGTTTTGGCCGGATCAAGAATCTTGAAGACCTGAGTCTTGTAGGTCTCGGCATTCTCGAGAACCTGCTCACGAGTGAGCGGTGGACGTGTCGCGCTCTTGCCACTCGGATCACCGATCATCCCGGTGAAGTCACCGATAAGGAAGATCACCTGATGGCCCAGATCCTGGAACTGGCGCAGCTTATTAATAAGCACGGTGTGACCCAGGTGCAAATCCGGCGCGGTCGGATCGAAGCCTGCCTTAATACGTAGCGGCTGGCCACGCTTGAGCTTTTCGATCAGCTCGGACTCGACCAACAGTTCTTCTGCACCACGTTTGATCAGCGCTAGCTGCTCTTCAACCGACTTCATAACAGACCTGCAAGACTCGAATTCAAAGGGGACCAACCATACAAGATCGGGCGTCAAATACAAGTTTTGCCCGGCGCACGGACGCCAATCCACGGACAGAGCGTCCGCAGGCTTGCTTCAGAGATGATTTGGTTATATTTTATACAGTTATTTCGTCTTCATCATGTCATTCATCTTTTCCAATTCATTTTTTCAAAGTCAAAATTACTTATGACCAAAGAATCGTCTAAAGCGCCACCGCTTTACCCGAAGACCCACCTGCTCGCAGCAAGCGGTATCGCCGCCCTTCTGAGCCTGGCGCTTCTGGTATTTCCTTCCAGTGATGTTGAAGCCAAAAAGACGACCCTGAGTCTTGAACTGGAAAGCCCTGTAGAACAACTGACACAAGATCAAGACGCCGCCGACGTCGTCCAAGCCACAAATGAGCCGGCAGCCTCCCCTTTCGCGCAGATCGAAAACAGCACCGAAAACACTCAGGAAGCCGCCCAGGCCGCCCCCGCGCCAGTCGTCGAAGAAAAGAAGGCGCCAGGCCACAGGGAAGTGATCGTTGCCAAAGGCGACACTCTCTCGACCTTGTTTGAGAAAGTCGGCCTTCCGGCCACTTCGGTGCATGAAGTGCTGGCCAGCGACAAGCAGGCCAAGCAGTTCAGCCAGCTCAAACATGGCCAGAAGCTCGAGTTCGAACTCGGCCCGAACGGCCAACTGACCAATTTGCACAGCAAAGTCAGCGACACGGAAAGCATCAGCCTGACCAAGAACGGCAAGGGTTATACATTCAACCGCATTACCGCCAAGCCCACTGTTCGCACCGCCTACGTACATGGCGTGATCAACAGTTCGCTGTCGCAATCCGCAGCCCGTGCCGGTTTGTCCCATAGCCTGACCATGGATATGGCCAGCGTGTTTGGCTATGACGTCGACTTCGCCCAGGATATTCGCCAGGGTGACGAGTTCGATGTGATCTATGAACAGAAAGTCGTCAACGGTAAAGCCGTCGGTAACGGTCCCATTCTTTCCGCGCGCTTCACCAACCGTGGCAAGACTTACACCGCTGTGCGCTACACCAACAAACAAGGCAACAGCAGCTACTACACGGCTGACGGCAACAGCATGCGCAAGGCGTTCATCCGTACTCCGGTAGACTTCGCCCGCATCAGCTCGAAATTCTCCATGGGCCGCAAGCACCCGATCCTGAACAAGATCCGCGCCCACAAGGGTGTCGATTACGCAGCACCGCGCGGCACACCGATCAAGGCTGCCGGCGACGGCCAGGTATTGTTGGCCGGTCGCCGGGGCGGTTACGGCAATACCGTGATTATCCAGCACGGCAGTACTTACCGTACGCTGTACGGCCACATGCAGGGCTTCGCCAAAGGCATCAAGACTGGCGGTAGCGTCAAGCAAGGTCAGGTGATCGGCTACATCGGCACCACCGGCCTCTCCACCGGCCCGCACCTGCACTACGAGTTCCAGGTCAATGGCGTGCACGTCGATCCACTGGGTCAGAAGGTAGCGATGGCCGATCCGATCTCCAAAGCTGAACGCGCACGCTTCCTTGCGCAAAGCCAACCGCTGATGGCGCGTATGGACCAAGAGAAAGCCACCCTGTTGGCTTCGAGCAAACGCTAAGCCATGGCGCTCTATATAGGTGTGATGTCCGGGACCAGCCTTGATGGCCTGGACATTGCGCTGATCGAGCAAGCCCCGGCGATCAAGCTGATCGCCACGCATTACATCCCCATGCCCGAATCCCTGCGCGCCGAGCTGCTTGGCTTGTGCGCCAGCGGTCCGGACGAGATTGCCCGCTCCGCCATTGCCCAGCAAAACTGGGTGAAGCTGGCCGCACAGGGCATTCACACCATCCTCGACCAACAAAACCTCAAGCCCGACGACATTCGCGCGATTGGCAGCCACGGCCAGACCATTCGCCACGAACCGGCACGCGGGTTCACGGTGCAGATCGGCAACCCTGCGCTGCTCACCGAGCTGACCGGCATCACCGTGGTCAGCGATTTCCGCAGCCGCGACGTAGCCGCTGGCGGACAAGGCGCCCCATTGGTTCCGGCCTTTCACGAAGCCTTGTTTGAACAGCAGCCCGGTAACCGCGCGGTGCTGAACGTCGGCGGGTTCAGTAACCTCAGCCTGATCGAACCCGGCAAGCCTGTCGCGGGTTTTGACTGCGGCCCGGGGAATGTCCTGCTGGATGCCTGGATTCACCGGCAACGCGGCGACAACTTCGATCGCGATGGCCAATGGGCCGCCAGCGGCAAGGTTGAACCGGCTCTGTTGAATGAGCTGCTCAGTGATCCGTTCTTTGTAACTCAAGGCCCGAAGAGCACTGGCCGCGAAGTGTTCAATCTGCCATGGCTGATGCAGCATCTGTCACAACTGCCAACCTTCGCAGCCGAAAACGTACAGGCCACACTGCTTGAGCTGACCGCCCTGACCATCGTCGAGTCATTGCAAAGCGCTCAATCGGATACCCGGGAGCTGCTGGTCTGCGGCGGTGGCGCACACAACGCCACGTTGATGAAACGGTTGGCCAGCCTGTTGCCGAACGCGAAAGTCAGCAGCACTGCCGCTTATGGTGTAGACCCGGACTGGGTTGAAGCCATGGCCTTTGCCTGGCTGGCTCATTGCTGCCTGGAAGGTATCGCGACCAACCGCCCAAGCGTCACCGGCGCCCGTGGCCTGCGCATTCTCGGCGCCATCTACCCCGCCTGAACCTTAACTCCAGACAGCAAAACGCCGCAGAATCCTGAGACCCTGCGGCGCTTGTTGATGCGGAGAGTTGCGATCAGATCGAGAACGAAGAGCCGCAGCCACACGTGGTGGTGGCGTTCGGGTTCTTGATCACGAAACGCGAACCTTCCAGACCTTCCTGATAATCCACCTCGGCACCTGCCAGGTACTGGAAGCTCATCGGATCGACCACCAGGCTGACGCCTTCGCGCTCGACAATGGTGTCGTCATCGGCCACTTCTTCATCGAAGGTGAAGCCGTACTGAAACCCTGAACAACCGCCGCCCGTAACGAATACGCGCAGCTTCAAGCGATCATTCCCCTCTTCATCGACCAGGCTCTTCACCTTGTGCGCAGCACCGTGGGTGAATTGCAAAGCCGTGGGGGTGAAGGATTCGACGCTCATGCTGACTATCTCCCGGCGTTACGCCGCCATAATGCGTGATGACGCGCATTATCCGCTTCTCCCAGAAAATCGGTCAACTATTGTTACGGTATATCAATCAATCCAATTGTCAGACCAGAATGCAAAAAGGCCCGTTCAACGGGCCTTTTTGCATTGCGGGATAAAGCTTACGGCAGCATGCCCGCATGGGAAAGACCCAGGCGCTCATCCAGACCGAAGAGGATATTCAGGTTCTGCACAGCCTGACCCGACGCGCCTTTGACCAGATTGTCGATGACCGACAACACCACCACCAGATCACCATCCTGCGGACGATGCACGGCGATACGGCAAACGTTGGCACCACGCACGCTGCGGGTTTCCGGATGGCTGCCGGCTGGCATTACGTCGACGAACGGTTCGTTGGCATAACGCTTTTCGAACAGAGCCTGCAGATCCACCGAGCGGTCCACGACGGTCGCGTAGAGCGTCGAGTGAATGCCGCGAATCATTGGCGTCAGGTGCGGAACGAACGTCAGGCCAACGTCCTTGCCCGCGGCACGACGCAGCCCCTGACGGATTTCCGGTAAGTGACGGTGACCTTTTACGGCGTAGGCCTTCATGCTTTCCGACGTCTCGGAGTACAGCGAACCTACGGAAGCGCCACGACCGGCACCACTGACACCGGATTTGCAGTCCGCAATCAAGCGTGTGGTATCGGCCAGACCGGCTTCGAGCAATGGCAGGAAACCCAATTGCGTCGCGGTCGGGTAGCAACCCGGTACAGCAATCAGGCGTGCCTGCTTGATCTGCTCGCGATTGACTTCCGGCAAGCCGTAGACCGCCTCATCCAGCAGTTTCGGCGCACCGTGCGGCTGGCCGTACCACTTGGCCCATTCATCGGCGTCTTGCAAACGGAAGTCTGCCGACAGGTCGATAACCTTGGTGCCGGCAGCCAGCAATTCACCCGCCAGGGCATGGGCGACACCGTGCGGCGTGGCGAAGAACACGACATCGCAAGCCCCGAGGGTCTTGATGTCCGGAACGCTGAACGCCAGGCCGTCGTAATGGCCTCGCAGGTTCGGGTACATGTCGGCCACGGCCAGGCCGGCCTCGGATCGGGAAGTGATCACCACCACTTCTGCCTGCGGATGCTGTGCCAACAGACGCAGCAGTTCGACACCGGTGTAACCCGTGCCGCCGACGATACCGACCTTGACCATAAACCTGCCCTCAACGAACCCACTGGAAAGCCGTCGATAATAGGGGCCGCGCGGCCCTGCGACAACCGTCAAGGTGACGTGCGGGCGCTCTACCCCCTACTATCTTCACTACCGTGAACCTGGGAATAACCAAAAATGCTTTATCTGTGGCTCAAAGCGCTTCACATCATCAGCATGGTCTGCTGGTTTGCCGGCCTGTTTTACCTGCCGCGCCTGTTCGTCTATCACGCGCAAAGCGAAGACACCGTCAGCAAGGAACGCTTCAGCATCATGGAGCGCAAGCTGTACCGAGGCATCATGGGGCCAGCGATGATCGCCACCCTGGTGTTCGGCATTTGGCTGATCAGCCTCAACCCGAGCGCCTATTTCGGCCAGGGCGCGTGGATGCACGCCAAGCTGACCCTGGTGGTGATCCTGATCGGCTACCACCACATGTGCGGCGCACAGGTAAAACGTTTTGCCCGTGGCGAAAACACCCGCAGCCATGTCTTTTATCGCTGGTTCAATGAAGTGCCGGTTCTGATATTGCTGGCTATCGTAATTCTGGTCGTCGTCCGGCCGTTTTAAATCCAACAGACACGCTCACCCGGGGTACTTCCAATGTCGCTGCCCGCTCTGCTCGAACAACGCTTGCGACTGCCGGTGGTGGCGGCACCGATGTTCCTGATCTCCAACCCTGAGCTGGTGCTCGCCTGCTGCCGTAATGGCGTGGTGGGCAGTTTCCCTGCGCTGAACCAGCGTGAGAGCAGTGGGTTCAAGGCCTGGCTGGAAGAAATCGAAGCAGGGTTGGCGACACTGGAAAACCCCGCGCCTTACGCGGTGAACCTGATCGTCCACCACAGCAATCCGCGATTGCAGGCGGATCTGGCGATCTGCATCGAACACAAAGTACCGATCGTGATCACCAGCCTCGGCGCCGTGAAGGAAGTGGTCGATGCCGTGCACAGCTACGGTGGCCTGGTGTTTCACGACGTGACGACCCGTCGCCACGCAGAAAAAGCCGCCGAAGCCGGTGTCGACGGTTTGATTGCCGTTGCCGCGGGGGCCGGTGGTCACGCCGGGACCTGGAGCCCGTTTTCGCTGATCGCCGAGATTCGCCAGTTTTTCGACAAGACCCTGCTGCTGGCTGGCTGCCTGAACCATGGCCACGAGATTCTTGCCGCGCAATTGCTCGGTGCGGATCTGGCCTACTTCGGTACGCGATTTATCGGCACCACCGAAAGTCATGCGCCTGACGCCTACAAGGAGATGCTCCTGACTGCCAGAGCCGCGGACATCGTCCATACTCCAGCGGTGTCTGGGGTTCCGGCAAGCTTCATGCGTCAGAGCCTGGAGGCCGCCGGTTTCGACATGGCGGCGCTGCAAAGCAAGGGCGAGGTGGACTTCGGCTCCAAGCTCAAGCCGTTGAACGATGAAGCCAAAGCCTGGAAAACCGTGTGGTCTGCGGGCCAGGGTGTCGGGGAGATCGAGGATCTGCCGAGTGTCGATCAACTGGTCGAACGTCTCGGCACCGAATACCGCAAGGCGCTGGAACTGGCGGCAGCACTGCCCAAGCGCTGGCCGCGCTGACAGGAAAGTTTGGCCAGCCCAACCCGGCCGGCCTTAAACTCCCTCTTGTTACACTTTCCATTACAACTCTCGCGACAAGGATGCCTCGGCCATGAGCGAAAACCGTTTCAAGATCGTCTTCGATGGTGCTTTGCTGCCCGGTGTTGATGCCACCACCGCCAAGCTCAATCTCGCCGAGCTGTTCAAAAGCGATGTCGCAGCCATCGAACGCCTGTTCAGTGGCCGGACGGTTGCGCTCAAACGCGACCTGTCACACGCCGACGCGCAAACTTATCTTCAGGCGCTGACGAAAACCGGCATCGATGCCCGAATCGAAGCCGAACCCTCGATCGAGCTAAACCTGTCCGACGTTCACGTCAGCCCACCGCCATCGGCAGAGCCCGATTCCCCCTACGCTCCGCCACGCGCCACGGTCGGCGAAGCGCTGCCGGAGTTCGCCACACTCAAGGCATTCAGTTTCAGTGGCCGCATCGGCCGACTGCGCTTTCTGGCCTGGACAATGGCTCTGACGCTGGTGACGTTGGGCATTGGCTCGGTGCTGGCCATTTTCGGCTTCGGCCTCATCAGCACCAACTCGACTGCCGGCCTGATTGTCGCGGGTCTGCTGGCCGTTATTCTGATCGTGATACTCGCGTTCATCAGCATTCAGTTCAGTGTGCAGCGCCTGCACGATATCGGCTGGTCTGGATGGCTCTGGCTGTTGAACCTTGTGCCGTTCGTGGGGGGCGCTTTCCCGTTCGTGATAATGATCGTGCCGGGTAACAACACTGCCAATCGATATGGCGCACCGCCGCCGCCCAACAGCAATGCAGTCAGGGTACTGGCTTCATTGTGGCTGGTGTTTATTGCGATCATGTTCGTTGGCGGGCTGACCGGAGGTCTCACGGCAATTCAGGATGAGTACGAAAGCGCCACTGATAGCGCCTATCAAAGCAGCTCCGTGACCACCGATGAAGTCGAAGCTGCGCCCGTCGAAGTCGACTCGGCAGCAGATTCAACCGACGATGCAGCCGAAGCGGCCCAGCCCCCTGTAGACTCTGCAAAAGAATGAACAGCGCTCCCCGCCCGTGACACCTGCGTCGCTGGCGCGGAGCTGTTGCGATGGAGAACTGCATGACCCGTTACGCTCTGATCACTGGCGCTTCCAGCGGCATCGGCCTGGCAATGGCCGAAGCGCTGGCCCGGCGCGGCCGCAGCCTGCTATTGGTGGCCCGACAGCGTGATCAGCTGGAAAGTATTGCGATTGAACTGACTCAACGTTTTGGCGTGGAAGTTTTGTTTCGTGCCTGTGACCTGGGTGAACCGTTGCGCCTGTCCGGATTTCTACTGGAGCTGGAGGAAGGTGAGCGGCAAATCGATCTGCTGGTCAACTGCGCCGGCATCGGTACCTGTGGCCCATTCCTGGCCCAGGACTGGATGACCGAGCAGGACCTGATCGAAGTGAACATCCTGGCCCTCACTCGCTTGTGTCATGCCATTGGTAACAGCATGGCCTTGCAGGGCGGCGGGCAGATTCTGAACGTCGCCTCGGTTGCGGCGTTCCATCCCGGCCCCTGGATGAGCACTTATTACGCCAGCAAGGCTTATGTGCTGAATTTTTCCGAAGGCTTGCGCGTCGAACTGAAAAAATGCGCGGTCAAGGTGTCGGTGCTCTGCCCCGGCCCGACCCGCACGGCGTTTTTTCGCACCGCGCAACTGAACACCGACAAGCTGGGCGAGAGCAAATTGCTGATGAGCCCAGAGGAAGTCGCGCTCTACACCGTGCGCGCCCTGGAGAAAAATCGCGCCATTATCATCCCCGGTCGCCTGAATCGCTGGTTCGCCTTCTTGCCACGGCTCGGCTCGCGCTGGCTGACCCGGACAATCGCGGGCATGGTCAATAAGGCGTACTGCCCGCGCTGACCAGCCTTCAAGGTAAAAAACTGGGCTCAGGCAGGGCCCATGCGTACACTCAAGCCAGCCAAACAACGGAGAAAACAGCTGTGGATACTCTGTTCACCAAGATCATCAACCGGGAAATCCCGGCGAAGATCATTTACGAGGACGACCAGGTACTGGCCTTCCACGACATCGCCCCACAGGCCCCCGTGCATTTCCTGGTGGTCCCGAAGAAACCGGTGCGCACCCTTAACGATCTCACCGAGGACGATAAGGCTCTGGCCGGGCATATTCTGTTCACCGCGCAGCGTCTGGCTCTGGAACTGGGCTGTGAAGAAGGTTTCCGGGTGGTCATGAACTGCAATGAATTGGGCGGGCAGACCGTTTATCACATTCATATGCACGTGCTGGGTCAGCGCCAGATGCACTGGCCTCCGGGCTGATTGCAAGCAGTACCGGTTTATGTGGCGAGGGCGCTTGCTCCCTCGCCACAGATGACCCAGCGCAAACCCTCCCCGGCCGATTGGGTTAAACTGGCCGCCGAGATTCTTCCCGGAGGTCAGCATGACTACCCAACGTCACTACTCGCCAATTGACCGTCTTCTGCTGCAAGCCGATGCCGCGATGCGTACTTTGCTGCCCTTCAGCGGTCAGCCCTACCGTCCGTCGCCTGCCATCGTGCAGCCGGATGCGCAAATGAACGACGAGGACACCCGGCACGTCGCCGGTTTGATGCGCATCAACCATACCGGCGAAGTCTGTGCCCAGGCGCTGTATCAAGGTCAAGCCCTGACCGCCAAGTTGCCGCAAGTGCGCGCTGCCATGGAACATGCCGCCGAAGAAGAAATCGATCATCTGGTCTGGTGCGAACAGCGCATCCACCAGTTGGGCAGCCACACCAGCATTCTCAATCCGCTGTTCTACGGAATGTCGTTCGGGATTGGCGCGGTGGCCGGGTTGATCAGCGACAAAGTCAGCCTGGGTTTCGTTGCCGCCACCGAGCATCAGGTTTGCAAACACCTGAACGAACACCTTGAACAACTGCCCGCCGAGGACGAAAAATCCCGGGCGATCCTTGAGCAGATGCGCATTGATGAAGAACATCACGCCGAAAGTGCGCTGGATGCTGGAGGGTTCCGTTTTCCTGCGCCGGTGAAGTTCGGAATGAGTCTGCTGGCCAAGGTGATGACCAAGAGCACTTATCGGATCTGACGGTTGCGTTGTTTGATCGGGACTCTTCGCGGACAACAGCAATGAAAAAGGCGACTACCTTGCGGTAGTCGCCTTTTTTTGTACTCGGAACTCTCAGCTCGGCATGTTGCGCGCGTAGAAGATTTCAAGCATTTCGTGTTTTACACGCTCAGTCACCTGGGCACGCTGCTCAGAGGACAGGTTGCTGGTGGCGTCGCCGAACAGGTAGTTATCCAGTTCGAAGTTCTTCAACAGCATTTTGGTGTGGAACAGGTTTTCCTGATACACGTTCACGTCGGTCATCTGGTACGCGTCGCGGGTGTCTTCGGAGAGGTAGTTCTGGATCGAGTTGATCTCGTGGTCGATGAAGTGTTTCTTGCCTTCAACGTCACGGGTGAAGCCGCGCACGCGGTAATCCACAGTCACGATATCCGAATCGAACTGGTGAATCAGAAAATTGAGCGCCTTGAGCGGTGAAATGACGCCACAGGTCGACACGTCGATGTCCACACGGAACGTCGCGATACCGTCCACCGGATGGATTTCCGGGTAGGTGTGCACCGTGATGTGGCTCTTGTCGAGGTGGGCCAGGATGATTTCGGGCAACGGGCCCGGAGACTCTTCAATCTGACTGTCGGTGGGGGTTACCGGCTCTTCAGAGATCAGAATCGTGACGCTGGCGCCCTGGGGTTCATAGTCCTGACTGGCGATGTTCAGGATATTGGCACCAATGATATCGACAACTTCTGTGAGGATCTGCGTCAGGCGCTTGGCGTTGTACTCTTTATTGATGTACTCGACGTAAGCCTGCTGGTCTTGCGGGGTTTCCGCGTAGCAGATGTCATAGATGTTGAAGCTCAAGGTCTTTGTCAGGTTATTGAACCCGTGGAGCTTGAGTTTGCTTTTCACCGTTAAAAACTCTCTATGTATTGCGGGCTGGCCGCGTGATCAAGCATGCCCGTCAGATGCGAACGACGCACCTGCGTAGGACGGTTAACACCTCTTCGCGATGGCGATTTTGGTTGTCTGTTCAGGCAAGCGACCTGTCGGGTGACCGATCACTGCCCTGAAAAAAGTGGCGCATTATGCAGACGTCAGCTATGGATCACCAGAGTCTGCACCGCTTTTATGATAGTTGAATGTCGATTCAACCGAGCTCGATAATCTCGTAGTCGTGGGTAATCGCCACGCCAGCCGCGCCGAGCATGATCGAGGCCGAGCAGTACTTCTCGGCCGACAGCTCGATGGCGCGCTTGACCTGGGCTTCTTTCAGCCCGCGTCCCTTGACCACGAAGTGCATGTGGATCTTGGTGAACACCTTCGGATCTTCGGTCGCACGCTCGGCTTCGAGGAAGGCTTCGCAGCTTTCGACGGCCTGACGCGACTTCTTGAGGATGCTGACCACATCGAAATTGCTGCAACCGCCAACACCCAGCAGGAGCATTTCCATCGGGCGGACACCCAGGTTGCGACCGCCGGCATCGGGCGGACCGTCCATGACCACGACATGACCGCTGCCGGATTCACCGAGGAACATGGCTTCGCCTGCCCATTGGATGCGTGCCTTCATCGCCAAGACTCCACTGTATAAAAAAGGGTCGCCAGCTTAGCACAGGGCCCTTGATTGGCAGCGCTTCGCCTTCCTAGGACATAACCGTATGGGTCGTAGGTAAATTCTCGAATCTTGAAGGAATGTGTCTGTTAAGCTGACGCCAATTCAATGGCGCTTAGCCAGCTTTGTAGCGAACAAAAAACCAGGCTTCACCAGCCCCCTACAAAAAACAAACATACCGTGCAGTCTTTTCGGGATACAACCATGGTTGCTATTACCCCCATATCCAAAATCAAGAACCTCGACAAACTGTTGATGCACTGCCAGCGCCGTCGCTATGCCGCCAAGAGCAACATCATTTGTGCCGGCGACCGCTCGGACACGTTGTTCTTCATCATCAAGGGTTCGGTGACCATCCTGATCGAGGATGACGACGGCCGTGAAATGATCATTGCCTACCTCAACTCCGGCGACTTCTTCGGTGAACTGGGTCTGTTCGAGCAAGCCGGGCTGGAACAGGAGCGCAGCGCCTGGGTTCGCGCCAAAGTCGAATGCGAAGTCGCGGAAATCAGCTACGCGAAATTCCGCGAGTTGTCTCAACAGGATCCAGACATTCTTTACGTGCTCAGCGGACAAATCGCACAACGCCTGCGCAATACCACGCGCAAGGTCGGCGACCTGGCGTTCTTCGACGTGACCGGCCGCGTGGCGCGCTGCCTGCTGGAGCTGTGCAAGCAGCCAGACGCCATGACCCACCCGGATGGCATGCAGATCAAGGTGACCCGCCAGGAGATCGGCCGGATTGTCGGTTGTTCCCGTGAGATGGTCGGCCGCGTGCTCAAGGATCTGGAAGAACGCAACCTGGTCGACGTCAAAGGCAAGACCATGGTGGTCTTCGGTACGCGCTAGGCTCTGAAAACCGAAGCCTGGAACACTTAAGCCCCGAGCACTTCTGCCAGCATTTTGCGATACAACGCATCGAGCCGTTCCAGTGCATCGGGAGCGGCAAATTTTTCATGCAGGGCAATGTGGCTTTCTGCGCGAACCCGCTGTTCCAGACCGCAGGCTTCGTTGAAACGATTGACCGCCGCGACCATTGACTCTCGCTCGTTATCGATCAGCATCGCCCCGTGCACCAGCCCGACCGGACGCTGACCGCCCTTGCTCTGCCGCCAGCGCTGAGCGGTACCGACCATCTTGCGACCATCGAGGTTGACGTTGAAACGGCCATCGCAGAACGCGCCTTCAATTTCGCCCAGGGACGACACACCGCCCAACTCGTCAAGCAGCTGGCAAATCGGGTCACAGAGTCGGCGATAGGCGGTTTCGATCCGGTTCTGGTCGCCCTCGCTACGCGGTGGCGCGTAGACCAGCGCGATGTTGAGGGTCGATGCCGATTGCGGCACCGGCTCGCCGCCGGTTTCGCGCAGCAGTACCGGCCAACCGGCAGCGGCTGATATCTCGCACGCTGCCTCGAAACCCGGCAAGCGATTCAAGCGGCGCGGCATGACCAATGCCTGGTCTGTGGGTTGCCAGAACAGCAAGCCGAACTCCGAATCACCGGTGCACACATGGGCCAACAGGTCCTGTTCGGCGAGCAGGCCGGCTTCGATGGTCAGAGAGGTTGGCTGGGACATGGACGACTCCGTAAGACATGAAGTCTTTGGGGGGCTTGATGACCTACTCGCGGGCAAACCCGCTCCCACAGGGGATCGGGTTGCCTGCGAAAATGTGTTCAGTCGAGCGTAGAGCCGCTCACTGGAACACCGCGCTCAGGAAAGAACAGGCGCTGCAGTTCAGTACCCGGGCTTTCGGCGCGCATGAACGCTTCGCCGACCAGGAACGCATACACGTCGCTGATTTCCATCAGCTCGACATCGGCGCGGTTAAGAATGCCACTCTCGGTGACCACCAGACGATTACGCGGAATACGCGGCAACAAGTCGAGGGTGGTTTCCAGGCTGACCTCGAAGGTGTGCAGGTTGCGGTTGTTCACGCCCACCAGCGGCGTGTCGAGGGTTTTCAAGGCCCGCTCCAGCTCGTCGCCATCGTGGACTTCCACCAGCACATCGAGGCCGACACTTTTGGCCACGGCCGCCAGCTCGGCCATTTTCACGTCATCCAGTGCGGAGACGATCAACAGCACGCAATCAGCGCCCAGGGCGCGGGACTCGATGATCTGGTACGGATCGATCATGAAGTCTTTGCGGATCACCGGCAGCTTGCACGCCTCCCGGGCTTGTTGCAGATACACATCCGCACCCTGGAAGTAGTCGATGTCGGTGAGCACCGACAGGCAAGTAGCCCCGCCCTTCTCGTAACTCCTGGCAATGTCCGCAGGCACGAAGTTCTCGCGAATCACGCCCTTGCTTGGCGAAGCTTTCTTGATTTCAGCAATCACCGCCGGCTGTTTCTTCTTGGCCTGATCGATCAATGCCTTGGCGAAACCACGGGGTGCATCGGCCGCCTTGGCCAGGTTTTCCAGCTCTGCCAGGCTCACACGAGCGCTACGCTCGGCGATTTCCTGGACTTTGCGGGCCAGAATTTTTTCCAGAACCGTCGGTACACTCATCCCTCATTCTCCACTTTGAATACCGCGGTAAATGCACCCAACTCCTCAAGTTTTTCCCGAGCGAGGCCTGTGTGCAGCGCATCGTGCGCCAGGGCAACGCCTTCTTTCAAACTGCTGGCATGGTCGGCGGCGTACAGCGCGGCGCCGGCATTGAGCACGATCATCTCGGCGGCTTTCTGACCATTCTCGGTCTTGCGCTTGCCCAAGGCATCGCGAATCAGTTCCAGGGAAGCCGCCGGGCTTTCCACCGACAGACCGTGCAGGCTCTGGCTCTTCATGCCGAGGTCTTCGGGCTCGACCCAATACTCGGTGATCAGGTCATTCTTCAACTCCGCGACAAAGGTCGGGGCCGCCAGGCTGAATTCGTCCAGACCATCCTTGGAGTGCACCACCAGCACGTGTTTGCTGCCCAGGCGCTGCAAGACTTCGGCCAATGGCCGGCACAACGCCTGACTGAACACACCCACCACCTGGTGTTTCACACCGGCCGGATTCGTAAGCGGGCCGAGCATGTTGAACAAGGTGCGCAAGCCCAGCTCGCGGCGCGGACCGGCGGCGTGCTTCATGGCGCTGTGATGAGTCTGGGCAAACATGAAACCGATACCGACGTTGTCGATGCAGCGTGCAACCTGAACCGGGGTCAGGTTCAGGTAGATACCGGCTGCTTCCAGCAAATCGGCGCTGCCGCTTTTGCCCGACACTGCACGGTTACCGTGCTTGGCCACGGTGCAACCAGCCGCTGCGACCACGAATGAGGAAGCAGTCGAGACGTTGAAGATATTGGCCCCGTCGCCGCCGGTGCCGACCACATCGACCACGCCGTCGAGGGTGTTGAGTTCGACCTTGTCCGCCAACTCGCGCATCGCCGTCACGGCGCCGACGATCTCGTCGATGCTTTCGCTCTTCATGCGCATAGCCATCATGAACGCGCCGATCTGCGCATCCGTGCATTGCCCAGTCATGATTTCGCGCATGACATCACGCATTTCATCGGTACTGAGATCGAGGTGGCCGACGATACGGCTCAGGGCTGTCTTGATATCCATGGAAAGTCCTTAGCGCGTGCCGCCAGTTTGTTTGAGGAAGTTGGCGAACAGCTCGTGCCCCTGTTCGGTGAGGATAGACTCGGGGTGGAATTGCACACCCTCGATGTTCAGCGTCTTGTGACGCAGGCCCATGATCTCATCCACCGAGCCGTCTTCGAGCTGGGTCCAGGCAGTCAGCTCCAGGCAATCGGGCAGGGTTTCGCGCTTGACGATCAGCGAATGGTAGCGGGTGACCGTCAACGGGCGATTCAGACCTTCGAATACGCCCTTGTCCTCGTGAAATACCGGGCTGGTCTTTCCGTGCATGACCTGACGGGCACGGACCACATCGCCGCCAAACGCCTGGCCGATGGATTGGTGACCCAGGCAAACGCCGAGAATCGGCAGCTTGCCGGCGAAGTATTTGATCGCTTCAATGGAAATACCGGCTTCGGTCGGGGTGCAAGGACCGGGAGACACGACGATGCGCTCAGGCTTGAGGGCTTCGATTTCGGCAATGGTGAGTTCATCGTTGCGCACGACTTTGACCTCGGAGCCTAGCTCGCCGAGGTATTGCACAACGTTGTAAGTAAAAGAGTCGTAGTTATCGATCATCAGCAACATGGCGTTAAGAACCTCTTGAATTCACTGACTTTTAATACGGCCTTCGAATGATTTACCCGCAGTGCGCTGCGCTTTGACGGGTGCTGGAGTGGCGCCAGCAAAGCGGCATTTCGTACAGGTAAAGAAGGCAAAGCGGTACAGGTCCGGCCAGGCCGGCAGAAAAGATTCAGGCGCGCCAACGCCAACGGGCGTGTGCCTTGATGACTTGATCCAGGAGTTTGCTGACGATCAACACGGGAAAGGTCTCATTCATACGTCTGGGCACAGTAACGTAGCTGGGCAGAGCGTGCAATATGGCCGGAGCGACAGCTCGCGAAACAATCGAAGGGTTAGCGACAGATGGCAAAAAGCTGGAAGTTTTTTGGCGGTGTCGAGAGCGGCCGAAGCACAAGATCAAAAGATTAAAAGGGGAATGACAGGCATAAAAAAACGCGGCGCCCTCGCAGGCACCGCGTTTTCTATGTGGATCAGTTTTCCGGGGCTTGTTCGGCCAGGGCCACGGCGCGGAACATCGCGCGACGCTTGTTCAGGGTTTCTTCCCATTCCAGCGCCGGTACCGAGTCGGCGACGATGCCGCCACCGGCCTGCACATGCAGTTCACCGTTCTTGATCACGGCGGTGCGAATCGCAATCGCGGTGTCCATGTTGCCGTTCCAGGCGAAGTAACCGACCGCGCCGCCATAGACGCCCCGCTTGACCGGTTCCAGCTCGTCGATGATTTCCATCGCGCGAATCTTCGGTGCGCCGGACAAGGTGCCGGCCGGCAGGATCGCCCGCAGTGCGTCCATCGCTGTCAGCCCGGCCTTCAATTGGCCGGTGACGTTAGACACTATGTGCATCACGTTGGAATAACGCTCGATGACCATCTTCTCGGTGAGCTTCACCGAACCGATTTCCGAGACGCGCCCAGTATCGTTGCGGCCCAGATCGATCAGCATCAAGTGTTCGGCGATTTCCTTGTCGTCCGACAGCAGGTCTTTTTCCAGCGCCAGGTCCGCCTCTTCGTTGGCCCCGCGTGGGCGAGTGCCAGCAATCGGGCGCACGGTGATCAGGTTGTCTTCGACCCGCACCAGCACTTCCGGCGAACTGCCGACGACGTGGAAGTCGCCGAAGTTGAAGAAGTACATATACGGCGTCGGGTTGAAGCAACGCAGCGCCCGGTAAAGATCGATAGGCGCAGCCTTGAAGTCGATCGACATGCGCTGGGACGGCACGACCTGCATGCAGTCACCGGCCAGGATGTATTCCTTGATGGTGTCGACGGCTTTCTCGTAATCGTCCTGGGTGAAACTCGAACGGAACACCGGATCGGCCGATTGCTGCTTGCTGAAGTCCAGGCCACGGCGCGGAGTGATTGGCTGACGGAGTTGTTCCAGCAGCGCTTGCAGACGCGCCTGACCTTGTTCGAAGGCATCTTCCTGCGACGGATCGGCCAGGACAATCGCGTGCATCTTGCCGGCGAGGTTGTCGAACACCACCACCGCATCGGACACCATCAGCAGAATGTCCGGCACGCCCAGCGGATCCGGGTTCGGGCATTTGCCCAGACGCTTCTCCACATAACGCACGCAGTCGTAACCGAAGTAACCGACCAGACCGCCGTTGAAGCGCGGCAGACCGGCAATGGTCGGCACGTTATAGCGCGCCTTGAAGGCTTCGACGAAGGCCAGTGGGTCTTCAACGTCGTGGCTTTCGATCTCGACGCCGTCGTGGGTCACGCTGACGTGGTGATCGTGAACCCGCAATACGGTGCGGCACGGCAGGCCGATGATCGAGTAGCGGCCCCACTTCTCGCCGCCCTGCACCGACTCCAGCAGATAGGAGTTCGGCTCGTCGGCCAGTTTCAGGTAGATCGACAGCGGCGTGTCGAAGTCGGCCAGGGTTTCGCAGGCAAGCGGGATGCGGTTGTAGCCGGCAGCGGCCAAACGCAGGAATTCTTCGCGGATCATGAGGTGCCTCGTGGCTTGAGGGTCTAACGGTCAGGTATGCAAACGCGCCGGTACGCCGGCCAGGAACAAGTCAGGCGCGCCAACGCCAGCGGGCCAGGGCCTTGATGACTTTCATCCAGAGTTTGCGAGTGACCACCACGATGGCGTTTCCAGCAGGGGGTTGAACAGCGTCGGGCAACGTTATCTCAGCGGCCGGATCCAGGCAACCGGGAATTAGTTTGCGCAGATCATCGATCACCAGCGCCGGCGACTCTTCGGCAATCGGCCGGCCATGGTTATAGCCGTAACTGAGCCCCACGCATTTGACCCCCGCCGCTTTCGCCGCCAGCACATCGCTGCGCGAGTCGCCGACGAACAATGATTGCGACGCCGGAATGTTGGCCATTTTCATCACAAAAAACAGCGCAGCCGGATCAGGTTTCTGTTGTGGCAGGGTGTCGCCACCGATGATCCATTTGAAGTAACGGCCGATCTTCATCTGATCCAGCAACGGCGCGACGAAGCGCTCCGGCTTGTTGGTGATCAGCGCCATCGCCACGCCCTGCTTGTGCAGCCATTTCAGGGTGTCGCGCACACCGGGATAGACCACGGTCAGCTCATGCCCCTCACCGTAGGCCTCCATGAAAATCTGCAGTGCACCCTCGGCTTCGCCATCATCGACCGACGAATGATCGATGCCGCCGGCCAGTGCACGGCGCACCAGCACCGGCGCGCCGTTGCCGACCCACTCACGCACCGGTTCGATGCCGACCGGGTCACGCCCGAGTTTGAGCAGCATGTTATCCACAGCCGCTGCGAGGTCAGGGACCGAATCGACCAGCGTGCCATCCAGATCGAACATCACCAGCCGCGGCAGACGCCCCGGGAACAGCTGCTCAAAACCGCTCATGGGCGAGCCAGCGCCAGTTCGGAGCGCATTTTTTCAATCACTTCCTGGTAGTTCGGCGCATTGAAGATCGCCGAGCCGGCCACGAAAGTGTCGGCGCCAGCAGCGGCGATTTCGCGAATGTTGTTCACGTTCACCCCGCCGTCGATTTCCAGGCGAATGTCACGCCCGGAAGCATCGATCAGCGCCCGTGCCTCACGCAGCTTGTCGAGGGTGGCTGGAATGAACTTCTGCCCGCCGAAGCCCGGGTTGACGCTCATCAGCAAGATCATGTCGACCTTGTCCATCACGTACTTGAGCACGTCCAGCGGGGTCGCCGGGTTGAACACCAGGCCCGCCTTGCAGCCGCCTTCGCGGATCAGTTGCAGGGAACGGTCGACATGCAGCGTGGCTTCCGGGTGGAAGGTGATGTAGGTCGCACCGGCTTCGATGAAGTCACCGACGATGCGGTCCACCGGGCTGACCATCAGGTGCGCGTCGATCGGCGCGGTCACGCCGTACTTGCGCAGCGCGGAGCAGACCATCGGGCCGATGGTCAGGTTCGGCACGTAGTGGTTGTCCATGACATCGAAGTGCACGAAGTCGGCGCCGGCGGCCAGGACGTTGTCCACTTCCTCGCCCAGGCGGGCGAAGTCGGCGGAGAGAATCGACGGAGCAATAACGAAGGGCTGCATGACGCACCTTTTCTGAGCAGAATCACGATGGCGCGCATTGTATACCTCATGCTTTGACGCGCGCACCGTGCTGCGATGATTGGGGCAAGTCCTAATAGGCCGCTCGGTAGATCTTCTCGATATCGGTGGCGCTCAACTTGCGCGGATTGTTGCGCATCAGGCGTTCGGTGCCAGCGGCTTCCACGGCCATGGCCGGGATCGCCTCCTCGGGCACCCCGAAACTGCGCAGACCTCGCGGGATCTCCACGGCGGCGCACAGCTCGGTCATCGCCTCCACGGCTTTATCCGCCGCCTCACTGGCGCTCAGATGAGCGGTCTTCACCCCCATGGCCTCGGCAATATCCTGCATGCGTTCCACGCAGGCCATCTTGTTCCAGGTCATGACATACGGCAGCAGCAAGGCATTGCTGACACCATGGGCAATGTTGAAACGCCCACCCAGCGGATACGCCAACGCATGCACCGCACCGACCCCGGCATTGCCGAACGCCATGCCGGCCATCAGGCTGGCGGTGGCCATGTCTTCGCGGGCTTGCAGGTGGGCGGGATTGGCGTAAGCCTTGGGCAGCGCCTTGGTAATCAGTTTGATCGCGCCAATGGCCAAGGCATCGGTGATGGGCGAGGCGTTGAGCGACAGGTAGGACTCGATGGCGTGCACCAGCGCATCGACGCCACTGGCGGCGGTGACACTGCGCGGGCAGGTCAGGGTCATTTGCGGGCTGACCAGCGCCACGTCCGGCAACAGGTAATCGCTGATGATGCCCATCTTCAGCTGCGCGACCTTGTCGGAGAGGATGGCCACGTTGGTCACTTCCGAACCGGTGCCAGCGGTGGTCGGGATGGCGATCAGCGGCGGGCCTTTGCGCGGCACCTGATCGATGCCGAACAAATCCTCCAGCGCGCCGTGATAACCGGCATAGGCGGCAACACTCTTGGCGATGTCGATGGCGCTGCCGCCGCCGAGGCCGATCAGCCCGTCATGCCCACCCTCACGGTAAACCCGCATGCAATCTTCGACGATGGCGATTTCCGGGTCCGGCAACACCCGGTCGAAAATCTCATAACTGCGCTCGCCCAGCTGCGCCAGCGCCAGCTCCACCGTGCCGGACTTGACCAGCGCGGCATCGGTGACGATCAGCGGGTTGTCGATGTCCAGACGTGTGAGCTCGGCCGCCAGTTGCTCGATGGCACCTGCGCCGGTGATCAGTTTGTGAGCGATTTTGAAAGAGGAAAGACTCATGTGCGCAGCCTCTTATAGATAGGGGAGCTGGGCACAATAGTAGCTGGGGATTGGGGTTTGTCTGCTATTAAGTTGGTGAATGATCGAGGTGCTTCTGTCGATCGTTCCCACGCTCGCGCGGGAACGATCACAGTTGGCGTCAGGCTTGGGCGGTGCGCAGTTTTTCGCTGCGCCCACGCAGCCATTCCAGGGTCAGCAACAGGATCACCGAGAATGCGATCAGCAGCGTCGCGGCAGCGGCGATTGTCGGGCTGAGGTTTTCGCGGATGCCGCTGAACATCTGCCGAGGCAAGGTCGCTTGTTCGGGACCGGCGAGGAACAGCGTCACCACCACTTCATCGAACGAGGTAGCGAAGGCAAACAGCGCACCGGAAATCACCCCCGGCGCAATCAACGGCAAGGTCACCCGGCGGAACGTCGTCAGCGGCGAAGCTCCCAGGCTGGCCGCGGCCCGCACCAGGTTCTGGTTGAACCCCTGCAAGGTCGCCGATACCGTGATGATCACGAACGGCACGCCCAGCACGGCGTGCACCACGATCAACGAGGTATAGCTGTTGCCGAACCCCAGTGGCGCGAAGGTCAGGTAACTGGCCACACCAATGATCACCACCGGCACCACCATCGGCGAAATCACCAGCGCCATCACCAGCGCCTTGCCCGGGAAGTCGCCACGGGTCAGGCCGATCGCCGCCAGCGTACCGAAGATCATCGCCAGCACGGTCGCTGCCGGAGCCACGATCATGCTGTTCTTCAACGAACGCATCCATTCCGCCGAGGCAAAGAAGTCCTGATACCAGTGCAGCGAGAAGCCTTGCAGCGGGTAGACCAGAAAACTCCCTGAGTTGAACGACAGCGGAATGATCACCAGCACCGGCAAGATCAGGAACAACAAAATCAAGCCGCAGAGAATCCGCAAGCTGTAGAACCACACCCGTTCGATGGGCGACATATAAGGACTCAGCATTTCACTCTCCCCTTAGCTCAGGCGCAGGCGACTGGCGCCCACCAGCCAGCTGTAAATCAGATAAAGCACCACGGTCGCCAGCAGCAACAGTCCACCGAGCGCGGTCGCCATGCCCCAGTTGATGCTGGTGTTGGTGTAGAAGGCGACGAAGTAACTGACCATCTGATCGTTCGGGCTGCCCAGCAACGCCGGGGTGATGTAGTAGCCGATGGCGAGGATGAACACCAACAGGCAACCGGCGCCAACACCGGCATAGGTCTGCGGGAAGTACACCCGCCAGAAACTGGCGAACGGGTGGCAGCCCAGGGAAATCGCCGCACGCATGTAAGTCGGCGAGATACCTTTCATCACGCTGTAGATCGGCAGAATCATGAACGGCAGCAGGATGTGCACCATCGAGATGTAGACCCCGGTGCGGTTGAACACCAGCTCCAGCGGCTTATCGATGACGCCCATGGCCATCAGGCCGCTGTTGATCAAGCCGCCCGATTGCAGCAACACGATCCACGCCGCGACCCGAACCAGAATCGAGGTCCAGAACGGCAACAGCACCAGAATCATCAGCAGGTTGCTTTGGCGCGAGGGCAGGTTCGCCAGCAGGTAGGCCAGCGGATAAGCAAGCACCAGGCAGATCATGGTGATGATCAGGCCCATCCAGAACGTACGGGCAAAGATGTCGAGGTAGATCGCCTGATCGGGAGTGGCCCGGGCCAGTTCGCCGAGGTCGTCGATACGGTGATCGACGGCGGCCAGCAGGTAATAAGGCGTCACGCCACTGGTGTTGCGACGCACCACCTGCCAATAGGCCGGATCGCCCCAGCGTTCGTCGAGTCCTTCCAGCGCTTCTTTATAAGAAGCAGGCTCCGTGGCGAACGGCAAGGCGCGCGCGGTTTTGGTCAGCAGGCTGCGGTAGCCGGCCAACTCCATGTTCAAGCGCTTGGACAAATCACCCAAGGTCTGATTCTTGCGGGCTTCGGCGAGGTCTTCGCTGGCGGCCTTGTACACAGGCTCTGCCGGCAGGCCTCGGCCATCCCAACTGGCGATGGCAGCCACAGTGCGCGGCATCACGCCGACCACTTCCGGGTTACCGACGCTTTTGTAGAGCAGCGCCACGATCGGCACCAGAAACACCAGTAACAGAAACAGCACCAACGGCGCGATCAAGGCTTGTGCTTTCCAGCGGTTGATTCGCTCGGCGTGCTTTAGCCGCTGCTTCAAGGTGGGGTCGGTGCCCGCGTTCACGGGAACGGCGATAGCCATGGCGTACTCCGGAAATCTTTGATCGTTACAGAGGGTGGCACTCCATAACTGGGAGGCCACCTCTGTTCTTGTTAGCTACACATCAGCCCCTGTAGGAGAGGCAAGCCCACAGTGTTGTGGTTACTTGGCAGCCCAGGAATTGAAGCGCTGCTCCAGTTGCTCGCCGTTGTCAGCCCAGAAGCTGACGTCGATCTGCACCTGGTTGGCGATGTTTTCCGGGGTGGTCGGCATGTCTTTCAGGACATCCTTGGACAGCAATGGCACTGCCTGGGTGTTGGCCGGGCCGTAGGCGATGTTTTCCGAGTAGGTCTTCTGCTGTTGCGGCTGTACCGAGAAGGCGATGAATTTCTTCGCAGCTTCAGCACGGGTCTTGTCCAGACCTTTTGGAATCGCCCACGCGTCGAAGTCGTAGATGCCGCCGTTCCACACCACTTTCAGGTTGCTTTCTTTTTGTACCGCGGCGATCCGGCCGTTGTAGGCCGAGCTCATGACCACGTCACCGGAGGCGAGGTATTGCGGCGGTTGTGCGCCGGCTTCCCACCACTGGATGCTTGGCTTGAGTTCATCGAGTTTCTTGAACGCGCGGTCCTGGCCATCTTTGCCGGCCAGCACTTTGTAGACGTCTTTCGGCGCAACGCCGTCAGCCATCAGTGCGAATTCCAGGGTGTACTTGGCGCCTTTGCGCAGGCCGCGCTTGCCCGGGAATTTCTTGGTGTCCCAGAAATCAGCCCAACTGGTCGGAGCGGTTTTCAGCTTGTCGGCGTTGTAGGCCAGCACGGTCGACCACACGAAGAAGCCCACGCCGCAAGGCTGGATAGCGCCTTTGACGTAGTCTTCAGACTTGCCGAACAGCTTCGGATCAAGCTGCTCGAACATGTCTTCGTCGCAACCACGGGACAGTTCCGGCGATTCAACTTCCACCAGGTCCCAGGACACGCTCTTGGTGTCGACCATGGCTTTGACCTTGGCCATTTCGCCGTTGTATTCGCCAGCGACGATTTTGCCGTGGCCCGCCGCTTCCCATGGTGCGTAGAAGGCTTTGACCTGCGCCGCCTTGTTCGCCCCGCCAAAGGACACCACGGTCAGGTCCGGGCCAGCCGCCATCGCGTGCGCCGCGCCGATCATGCCGACGACCAGGGCGGTGAATTTCAGGGATCTCAACATTTATTGTTCTCTCCACGTGCAGGGTTGGTGTTGGTGTTGGTGAAGCAGGGGGCGATCAATGCGCCTCTAGAAGTGGGTCGAGCGCGCGAACGTGTTCGACCTGCCAGCCAAGCGGTACCACGTCGCCGACAGCCAGCGCAGGATCGAGCTCGGCAATCGGTTGTTTCACGAAGAAGTCGGTCTTGCCGCAGACTTCCAGGCGAACCCGGACGTGGTCGCCCAGATAGATGAATTCCGCCACCCTTCCCGAGAAGCGGTTGACACAGGACTCGCTCGAGCCATTGAGGCTCACGCGCTCCGGACGAATCGACAGCGTGACGGGTTCGCCGGTCTTGCCGACGTTGACCGCCAGTGCTTCAACCTTTTCACCGCGACCAAGCTCGACCACGCAGCGATCACCGGTGTGGCTATGCAAGCGGCCGTTGAGGCGGTTGTTCTCGCCGATGAAGTTGGCGACGAAAGTATTTTTCGGCTCTTCGTAGAGCGTGCGCGGTGGCGCGATCTGCTGGATCTCGCCCTGGTGGAATACGGCGACGCGGTCGGACATGGTCAGGGCTTCGCCCTGGTCGTGGGTCACGTAGACCACGGTCACGCCGAGGCGCTGGTGCAGGTGTTTGATTTCCATCTGCATGTGTTCACGCAGTTGTTTGTCCAGTGCGCCGAGGGGTTCGTCCATCAGCACCAGTTGCGGTTCGAACACCAGGGCACGGGCCAGGGCCACACGCTGCTGCTGACCGCCGGACAGTTGCGCCGGATAGCGCTGGGCGAAAGTATCGAGCTGAACCATGCTCAGCACACGCTTGACCCGGTCACTGACGTCGCTCTTGTTCAAGCCGCGCACGGTCAGCGGGAACGCCAGGTTCTCGGACACGGTCATGTGCGGAAACAACGCGTAGTTCTGGAACACCATGCCGATGTCGCGCTTGTGCGGTGGCACGTTGTTGATGGAACGCCCGGCCAGTTGAATCTCCCCGGCGGTCGGCGTTTCGAAGCCGGCGAGCATCATCAGACTGGTGGTTTTGCCGGAACCGGACGGCCCGAGCAAGGTCAGGAATTCGCCTTTGCGAATTTCCAGGTTGAGGTCTTTGACGATCAGGTTCTCGCCGTCGTAGCTCTTTTGCACTCCACGAAAGCTGACCAGAATATCGCTGGCCCCTGCACTTGAATCAACCTGGCTCATACCCACACCTTTGTTATTGATGACTGCTGTGGACTAAGCCTAGTGGACGCTGGGAGCCGCGCAAATCGGGGCGCAGGAGAGAATCGCCTCAGCCGGATGGAAGGTTGGGGGTAGGGATTGCCCTACAAGGATGGCGGGGATGGATATGTCGATTCTTGATGGCGACAGACGGTGAGCTGCAAGCCACAGGAACCGGTAAAAGCGGCTTTGCATGCATGTCGTAAATGGACATGCCTCTTCTTTCTGTAGGAGCGAGGCTTGCCCGCGAAGGCGATCTCACTGGCGCCAAAAGCTTCGCGGGCAAGCCTCGCTCCTACAAAATCCACAGTGAACCCTGGATCACAGGAGTTTGTGTTCCATCGCGTACTTCACCAGTTCGGCCAGGGAGGTGATGTTGAGTTTCTGCATCAGCCGCGCCTTGTGGGTACTGATGGTTTTGCTGCTCAAGGCAAGTTGCTGGGCGATGTCGTTGACGTTCGCGCCCTGGGCCAGGCGTTCGAATACCGAGAATTCACGCTCCGACAGCAACGAGTGCAACGGCCGCGCATCGGTCAGGCCAACCTCGAAAACCATGCGGTCGGCCAGGTCCGGATCGATGTAGCGCCCGCCCGCCGCGACCTTGCGAATCGCCGTCAGCAACAATGCCGGATCGCTGTCCTTGGTCGCGTAACCCGCAGCGCCGACCTTCAACGCCCGAGCGGCCATCTGCGCTTCGTCGTGCATCGACAACACCAGAATCGCCGGCGGATTGCTCATGGCGCGAATCCGCGGGATCGCCTCCAGGCCGTTGACCCCGGGCATGGAGATGTCCAGCAACACCACTTCGCAGGGAACATGGCGCAAGGTATCGAGCAACTGCTCGCCATTGCTCGCCTCCCCGACCACCAGCAAGTCCTTGGCCAGGCCGATCAATTGCTTGATGCCTTCGCGAACGATGGTGTGGTCTTCGGCTACCAATACACGGATCACGTTCTTCTCCATTCTTCTTATGTCAGAACCAAGATCTATCGCGGGCTTGCCTGCAAAGGCGCCAGCTCAAACAACACAAAACCATCAGGCTTCATCCAGCGGCACTCGCACCGTCAGGGTCGTGCCCTCCCCCGGCTCACTCTCAAGCGACAATTGCCCGCCCATGATCAACACCCGCTCACGCATGCCGACCACACCGAAGGATGTCGGCCTGCCAGGCGCAGCGACAAATCCTACGCCATCATCGCTGACAGTCAGACAAAGTTCATCGCCCTCAAGGGCCAGCGTCAGTTCAACAGTATGCGCCTGGGCGTGGCGCATGACATTGGTCAGCGCTTCCTGAAGGATGCGGAACAGGCCGATGGCCTTGGCATCGCTGAGCACCGGCAAATTATCCGGCACTTGTACCAGACACGGAATATGCGTGCGCGCCTCGAACCGTCGGGCCTGCCACTCGATGGCCGAGGCGATCCCGGCATCGAGAATCGGTGGCCGCAGCGCCGTGGCCACATCACGCACCAGTTGAAACAGCTGCGCGATCAAACGCTTCATGCTGTTCAAGCGCTCGTGCAGGCCCGGATCGAGCTGCGCGTACGCCAACTCGCACATGGACGTTTCCAGCTTCAACACCGTCAACATCTGCCCCAGCTCGTCGTGAACTTCCCGGGCAATCCGCGCCTTCTCCTCTTCCCTCACGCTTTCCAGGTGGGCAGACAACTCGCGCAACTGCTCACGGGAGCTGGCCGGCTCCAGCTCGATGCGCTTGCTCTCGGTGATGTCCCAGACGATCCCGTCCCAGACATAGGCGCCGTCTTCCAGTCGGCGGGTAATGGCCTTGATCTCAGCCCAGCGTTGTTCGCCCTGACGGGTCAGAATCCGTCCCTGCCACGACCAGTCGCTGTCGGTGTCCAGTGCATGGTCCTGGGTCTGGTGATAACTGGCCTTGTCATCCGGATGCACCAGGCTGCGCAGGCCTTTGTCACGATGGGCCAGGGTGGCGGGCGAGTAGCCCACCAGGCTCTCGCTGCCTTCACTGATGTAGGCAAAGTCGATCTGCCCGGTCACTGGCGCGCGCTCCAGACGAAAGACCAGCCCGGGGACGTTGGCGGCGATCCCCTGCAGCCGTGCTTCACTTTCCTGCAAGGCGGCCAGGGCGCGACGACGCTCGGTGACATCATTGAGGTAAACCACCAGGTATTCGCCCTCGCGAAAACGCAGGAAGCTCAACGAGACATCCGCCGGCAGAATACTGCCATCGGCCCGCACACAATTGGTTTCGAAACTTAGCGGCCCTTCCTCACTGGCCCGGGCGCGTTTCCACAGGCTCAGCCAGCGGTCCATGTGCAAACCGGGCTCGAAATCGATCAAGGGTCGATCAATGATCCCGCCCGCCGGATAGCCGAGCATACTTTCGGCGGCACGGTTGGCGTAGCGCACATGGCTGTCCCAGTTGACCCAAAGGATGCCGACGGTGCTTTGATCGATGGAAAACTGCGTGAGACGCAAGGCTTCTTCGCTGGCCTCGCGCAGGGCAATGTCTTCGCGCGCCGCCAGCAAACGTTGCTCCAGACTGTGTTGCTGACGACGCTGCCAGAACACAATGGCCATGCTGCTCAGCAATAACACCAGCAACAGCAGGCAGAGGTTTTTCCAGAAAACCGGTGAATCGGACAGCCGCGGGTACTTGGGTTGCAGCCATTGATCGTGCAGTCGCTCGAGGTCTTTGGCCGGAATCGCGCGCAGCGCGTTTTCGACGATGCCGGCCAACTCCGGCCAGTCCCGACGCGTGGCCACTCGCAACAGTTGCGGGAAACCGATGTCGCCCACCACGGCCAGCCCGGCAAACTCGGGTTCGGCTGACAGACGCCCGAATTGCGCTTCATCGACCACCGCGTAACCGGCCTGCTGACTCAACAACAGTTGCAGCGCCTGGCGCTCCAGTGGCACGCCCTGCAGGTTCAAATGCGGATAGGTACTACGCAAGAAATCGGCGGTGACGCTGGGCATGCGCACGGCGACGCGGGTCTGACTGTCGAGTTTTTCCAGCTCCACCACACCGGTGCTCTTCTGGTCGCTGACCACCAGTTGCGGCACCCGCATGTACGGATCGGAAAATTGCCAGAGTCGTAAACCGGCGGGGGTTTGGGTCAGCCCCGGCGCGATATCGATATCGCCTTCGCGCGCGGCGGTTTCCAGTTGCGCAAGATCAGGATAATTACGCCAGCTCAGCTCGACCTTGAGCGACTTGGCCAGCCACTTCATCAACTCGATGTTGACCCCGGACAGGCGCTGCAAGCGGCGATCGTATTGGGCATAGGGCACTTGCAATACAACCCCGACCCGCAACTCTTCATGCTGCGCCAGCCATTGCTGTTGCGCCGAAGACAATGACACGACATGCGCCGGTGGCGCGGGAGCAGCCCAGCCCATCAAGGGAAACCACAAACAGCCGATAACCCACAGGCAGCGAAAATGCATCATCGAAGTCTCACACACTGACAAATACTGACCAACCCATTAGGCTGCCGGAATTAACTTCTGGCCTGGAATATCCGATGCCCCCTGTCTACCGCCTGGCACTGCCAGCATTGTGCCTGTCGCTGATCCTGCCGTGCGCCTTTTCCGTCGAGGCGGCCGACCCGGCACCTGCCACTGCGGAAAAGCCCGCCGAAGAAAAACCGGTCGAACGCCAGCCGCTGCTTGAGCGTAGCCAGGAAGAATCGACGGCACTTGAGCGACAAATTCCTGCGCAGGAACAGCAGCAACTGCAAGCCGGTACCGACAGTTTTCTCGCCCTGTGGAAGCCGGCCAATACCGCCGACCCCAAAGGCGCGGTGATTATCATCCCGGGTGCCGGCGAAACCGTTGACTGGCCGCAAGCGATCAGCCCGTTGCGCCGCCAATTGCCGGACGCCGAGTGGAGCAGCCTGAGTATCACCTTGCCGGACCTGCAAAGCGAAGCCATTGCGCCACGTATCGTCGAAGTGGCACCAGCGCCCAAAGCGCCTGATACCGGCAGCAAAGACTCGACCACCGCGGCGCCCATCGAACAGGCCGCCGGCGGCGAAGCGGAGGTGGCCGACAAGGCTATCGCCGAAACCACCGAAGAACACGCCAAAGCCGACGCCGAGCGAATTTTCGCCCGCATCGACGCGGCCATCGCTTATGCCGAACAGCAAAGCGCTCGCAAAGTCGTCGTGCTGGGGCATGGCACCGGCGCTTACTGGGCCGCGCGCTATCTGAGCGAGAAGCAGCCATCGCAAGTCGAGAAGTTCGTGATGGTCGCCGCCCAGACGCCTGTTACGGCGAAGCCTGAGCTTGCCGAGTTGACGCCGACGATCAAGCTGCCGACTGCCGACATCTTCTATATGGACAAACCACTGGATCGCAACGCGGCACTGGAACGCTTGCAGGCCAATAAACGCTTGAAGACATCGGCGTTCAGCCAGGTCTCGCTCAAGGCACTGCCGGGCAATGCCAAGGCTGAGCAAGAGCAGTTGGTTCGCCGGGTGCGGGGATGGTTGAATCCGCAGCCTGCGGCGGACTGATGGATCGCGTCGCCCCATTCGCGGGCGACACAACTCTGCCCTGCTATCGAAAGTCCCGCCGTTCACGAATCAACGTGTAGGCGTTGTGCAATTCACGAGTCTTGTCCGTCGCCTCACGAACCTGCAACGCCGTCGCACCGCTGCCGGCAATCTTGTCCGGATGATGGCGACTGAGCAGGCGTCGATAGGCGCGTTTGATCTGTGCTGGCTCGCTGGTCGCCGACACGCCCAATAGCCGCAAGGCGTCCTGATACGTAATCGCGCTGCTGACCAATGGTCGCTTCGGCTCGTAGTCACTCGCCAGTGCCTGTACCTGTTGCGGCGTCCAGCCCAACCATTTGCCCCACTGGGCAATCAGTTCGCGCTCGCTGCTACCGGCGCGGCCATCGGCCCAGACCATCCGCCAACAGGCACGCAACACGCCTTCCGCGGCATGGGGCTGAGCACTCAAGCGTCGCAGATAGCCACGCAACCGATCACGCCCCGACTTGCCGCGGTTGAACGCCGCTATCGCCCGACGTTGCGCCGACTCGGTCATCTCCAGCGCACGCATTTCCTGTCGCGCCTGCTGAATGTGGCCATCCACTACCCGCCCATCACTCTTGGCCAATCGGCCCAGCAACACGAACAGCAGTTCATCGTTGCGCAGCACCGAGCGGCCACCGAATTTTTCCCATAAATGCGCCCAGCTCTGCAGGTGCAAGCGCCGATCCAGCGCCTGTCCCAATAAAGCACCGAGCATGGCCCCCGGAATGCTGGCTATGGCAAAGCCCGCTCCGGCTCCAATCAGAGTCCCTGGCCACAACATGTCAGCGTCTCGCTTCTATCAAGGTTTCTACTTCAGCCAGGCGCTCGTGAGTGCCGACATCCACCCAATGTCCATTCAGGCGCTCGCCCGTCACTTGTCCATCGGCCATGGCTTTGCGCAACAATGGCGCAAGCTTGAAGGCCCCGGCCGAGCAACCGTCAAACAGCTGCGGGTGCAGCACGGCGATGCCGCTGTAGGTCAGGGTTGAGGTACCCGGCTGACCGTCCTGCACATGGCCATCGACCAGGGTGAAATCCCCGTTCGGGTGATGCGCCGGGTTGTCCGCCAGGATCAAATGGGCGAGCCCGACGATGGGCTGGTGCAACACGCTGAAGTCGTAGTCGGTCCAGATGTCGCCATTGACCACCACAAAAGCCTCATCCCCCAACAAAGGCAACGCGCGGAAAATACCGCCACCGGTTTCCAGCGGTTCACCTTCCGGCGAATATTGAATGCTCACGCCATATTTCGAGCCATCGCCCAGATAATCTTCGATCTGCTGACCGAGCCAGGCATGGTTGATCACGATCTCGGTAAACCCCGCAGCCGCCAGCGCGTGCAGGTGATACTCGATCAAGGGCGCTCCGCCGGCACGAACCAGTGGTTTTGGCGTGGTCAGGGTCAGCGGACGCATGCGCTCGCCTTTACCCGCCGCCAGAATCATTGCCTTCATGCCTTCACTCCAGCACGCAGACTGGCCAGCAACACATCCAGCTCAGCCAGTTCAGGACGACGGGCAATGACCGCGTCTATATAAGCAAAGAAACGCGGCACATCGCCGAGATAGCGTGGCTTGCCGTCGCGATGGCAAATGCGGGCGAAGATGCCGATGACTTTCAAGTGACGCTGCACGCCCATCAGGTCGCTGGCGCGCAGAAAGTCTTCAAAGTCCGGCTGAACCGGGATGTCGAGCGCACCGGCTTGCTGCCAGTAATCTTCCAGCCAGCCGCGCACGCGTTCTTCAGGCCAGCTGAGGAAGGCGTCCTTGAACAGGCAGGTCACGTCATAGGTCACCGGCCCGTAGACTGCGTCCTGGAAATCCAGCACGCCAGGATTCGGCTCGCTGATCATCAGGTTGCGCGGCATGTAGTCGCGATGCACCAGGACTTTAGGCTGAGCCAGAGCGCTGTCGATCAGCAGGTCGCTGACCTGCTGCCAGAGCACCTGCTGCGCAGCATCGAACTCGATACCCAGTTCGCGCTTCACGTACCACTCGGGGAACAGTTCGAGCTCGCGACGCAGCAGCGCGACGTCATAACTCGGCAGCGGCGCCACCATCGGCAATTGCTGGAAAGCCACCAACGCTTGCAGGGCATCCTTGAACAAATCGTCGGCATTTTCGCTGTCGATCACGTCCAGATAAGTCTTGTTGCCCAAGTCATTGAGCAAAAGGAAACCGCGCTCGAGGTCCTCGGCATAAATTTTCGGCACGTTTATGCCGGATTTCGCCAGCAGAAAAGCGATATCCACAAAGGGTTTGCAGTTTTCCTGGGGCGGTGGCGCGTCCATCACGACGAAACTTCTGCCTGCGCCTTCCCAGCGGAAATAGCGCCGAAAACTCGCGTCGCTACTGGCCGCGGTCAACGTGGCCGGGGGCACGGTGCCCCAACCTTGTTCTGCAAAGAGGATAGCCAACTGTTCATCGAGCCAAACTTTCAGGTGTTGCAAGCGTACATCTTGGTCAGGCATTGCAAGGGTCTCCGACGGCGCTAGCCGTCAAGCGGGTCATGCTTTATTATCCAGCATCTTTTTCAGACCATCGAGAGGCGTGCGGCCCACACCGCGGGCAGATGGCACGCAGGAAGCCCGGACTAATAAGATGGCATTGAAATCCCCCGCGTTTCGTAAAAAATTTCCGTTGTTGGTTACCGGCAGTCTGCTGGCCCTGCAACCCCTGGCCACGTCGTTCGTGGTCGCCGCGGAACAGTATGACTGCTCAGTATCTGCTTCGGGTGCCTGGGACTGTGCGCCAAAGGCACCGGCCGCTGCATTGCCGCCGCGCCCCGTGCATGAAGGCAGCGCAGTTTCCGCTACTGGAGAAACCCCGGCAGGCACCGCCTCCAGCGAAGACACCGGTGCCAAGCCTGTGCTGGTTACCGAGTCCAAGGGCCGCGGCCTGAAGTCGCGTAGTGAAGACTACAGCCACCTCGACTGGGTTCCGCGCGAGAAGCTCACCGCAGCGCAATTGGCCGAAACCGGTCCTTACTGCTCTGGTTCCTATATCGAACCGATTCGTCCTGGCATGAACGACAAGACGAATAAAAGTGACGCTCCAACCTTTATCGGCGCCAAGGCCTCCCGCTATAAGCAGGAAGAGCAGGTCGCGACCCTGGCCGGTGACGTGGTCATGCGTCAGGGCAGCATGCAGGTCGAAGCCGACGAAGCGAACCTGTACCAGGCCGAGAGCCGTGGCGAACTGGCCGGCAACGTGCGCATTCGCGACAATGGCGCGCTGATCGTCGGCGATCACGCCGACGTACAGCTCGACACCGGTGAAGCCAAGGTCGACAACGCCGAGTACGTGATGCACAAGTCGCGTATCCGCGGTAACGCGCTATATGCCAAACGTGCCGAGAACGCGATCATCCGCCTCAAGGATGGTACGTACACCACGTGCGAACCGAACAGCAACGCCTGGCAGCTCAAGGGCAACAACATCACCTTGAACCCGGCCACCGGTTTCGGTACCGCGACCAACGTGACGTTGCGGGTCAAGGACATTCCGGTTCTGTACACGCCGTACATCTATTTCCCGATCGATGACCGTCGCCAGTCCGGCTTCCTGCCGCCGACCATCGGTACCGGCAGCGATACCGGCTTCCTGCTGGTCACTCCGTACTACTTCAACCTGGCGCCAAACTACGACGCCACGTTGTACCCGCGCTACATGGACAAGCACGGTTTGTTGATGGAAGGCGAATTCCGCTACCTGACCAAGTCCAGCGAAGGTCAGTTCGGCGCCGCCTACCTCAACGACGAAGATACCGAACGCAGCAAGCAGACCGACTACGAAAAAAACCGCTACATGTACAACTGGCAGCACAAGGGTGGCCTCGACTCGCGCGTCTTTACGCAGGTTGACTACACCAAGATCAGCGATCCGTATTACTTCCAGGATCTGCAGACTGACCAGATTGGCGTGAAAAGCGCTGACTACGTGAACCAGCAGGGCTCTGTCACCTATCGTGGCGACAGCTACACCGCTCGCTTGAACGCCCAGGCCTATCAGCTGGCGACCGTTTCGAACATCACGCCGTATGACCGTTTGCCGCAGATCACCTTTAATGGTCAGCTGCCGTATCATCCGGAAGGTTTGGACTTCGATTACGAGACAGAGATCGTTCGATTTGACCGGGATCTGAAGACTGGAACATTCGTCCAGCAGGACGGGATTACCACTGAGTCACGTCTGGATAACAACATCTTTGGTCTGGCACGCGCCAACGGCGACCGTTTGAATCTCAAACCAGGTGTCAGCCTGCCGCTGTACTGGACCTATGGTTTCTTCAAGCCATCGCTCAAGTACCAGTACACACAGTATCAACTGGATCTGGACGGCCGGGGCAAAAGCGAAATCGCTTCGCAAAGCGCGGAGCAGGACAGGCTCAACGGCACATTCAGCAGCAACCAGAACCGTGGGGTACCGATCGCCAGCATCGACAGCGGTCTTTACTTTGACCGCAACACTTCCTGGTTCGGAAAAAACTACCGTCAGACCCTGGAACCGCGTCTGTTCTACCTCTATGTACCTGAGGAAGACCAGAAGGATATTCCAGTGTTCGACACCAGCGAATACACCTTCAATTACGCGTCGCTCTTCCGTGACAACCGTTTCTCCGGCTCCGACCGTGTCGGCGACGAGAACAAACTGTCCCTGGGCGTGACCAGCCGCTGGATCGAAGACAATGGTTTCGAACGTCAACGCATCAGCGTCGGCCAGGCCTTGTACTTCAAGGACCGTAAAGTCCAACTGCCAGGCATTGCTTTCGATGATCGTGACGATGCCAAGGCCAACGTTTCGCCATATGCACTGGAATACGAATACCGCTGGAACCGCGACTGGCGTACCACGGCCGACTACAACTGGGACCCGGACAGCCGCAGCCCTCGCTCGGGCAGCGCGATGTTCCACTACCAGCCTGAAGACAACCCGAACAAGGTCATCAACGCCGGCTATCGCTATCGCAATGACCAGGTCCGTTATGACCAGAACACCGGTAAATGGTCGGTGGGCGGTGGCGATTACGGCACCCCGGGCCAACCTGGCTACGTGAAGGACTACTACAAGATCAAACAGCACGACTTCTCGGTGATCTGGCCGATCGTGCCGCAATGGAACGCCATCAGCCGCTGGCAGTATGACTACAACCGCAACCGTACCCTGGAAGCCTTTGGTGGTTTCGAGTACGACAACTGCTGCTGGAAACTACGCCTGATCAACCGTTACTGGGTTTCCTATGACGAATTCAGTCAGGAAGCTCCACAAAACGAAAAAGGCGACCACGGCGTCTTCCTCCAAATTGTTCTGAAGGGACTCGGCGGCCTCACCGGCGCCAAAGTAGAGAGTTTCCTCGACAAAGGCATCCAAGGTTATCGTGAACGTGAAGACCAAGCTTTCTGATTGTCTGCGCCCGCTGATGCTGGGCGCGCTGTTCCTGGGTACCGCGGCCAACGCCGCGGTACAGTCCATCGATAAAGTGGTGGCCATCGTCGACAATGACGTGGTCATGCAGAGCCAACTGGACCGGCGCGTTCACGAAGTTCAGCAAACCATCGCCAAACGCGGTGCTGCCGTACCGCCTACCGGCGTACTGGATCAGCAGGTGCTCGAGCGTCTGATCGTCGAAAACCTGCAATTGCAGATCGGCGAGCGTTCCGGCATCCGCATTACCGATGAAGAGCTGAACCAGGCTGTCGGCACCATTGCCCAGCGCAACAACATGTCGATCGAACAATTCCGCGCCGCTTTGGCTCGCGACGGCCTGTCTTATGACGATGCCCGTGACCAGATCCGCCGCGAAATGATCATCAGCCGTGTGCGTCAGCGCCGTGTGGCGGAGCGCATCCAGGTGTCCGAGCAGGAAGTGAAGAACTTCCTGGCATCCGATCTGGGCAAAATGCAGCTGTCCGAAGAGTTCCGCCTGGCCAACATCCTGATTCCTACGCCGGAAAGCGCCAACTCCGACGCGATTCAGAATGCCGCCAAGCAAGCCGACGCGGTTTACCAGCAACTCAAGCAAGGCGCTGACTTCGGTCAGTTGGCAATCGCCAAGTCCGCCAGCGAAACCGCGCTGGAAGGCGGCGACATGGGCTGGCGTAAAGCCGCTCAACTGCCACCTCCGTTCGATCGTTTGCTCGGCACCATGGCCGTTGGCGACGTGACCCAACCAATGCGCACACCGGGCGGCTTCATTATCCTGAAGATCCTCGACAAGCGTGGCGGCGAATCCCAGGTGCGTGACGAAGTCCACGTGCGGCACATCCTGGTCAAACCGAGTCCGATTCGCGACGAAGAAAAAACCAAGGCCCTGGCTCAGTCGCTCTATACCCGTATCGCAGCGGGCGAAGATTTCGGCGAGCTGGCGAAAAGCTTCTCGGAGGATCCGGGTTCCGCCCTCAACGGTGGCGACCTGAACTGGATCGACCCGAACGCGCTGGTGCCTGAATTCCGCGAAGTGATGGCCAAGACCCCGCAAGGTCAGCTGTCAAAGCCGTTCAAGACCCAATATGGCTGGCACGTACTGGAAGTTCTTGGCCGCCGCGCCACCGACAGCACCGCCCAGGCCCGTGAGCAGCAAGCGATGACCGTACTGCGTAACCGCAAATACGACGAAGAGCTGCAAACCTGGCTGCGTCAGATCCGTGACGAAGCGTACGTAGAAATCAAACTCCCTGGTGCAGACCAGGCAGCGCAGTGAAACCCAAGCGTTTCGCGCTGACCCCCGGCGAACCAGCCGGCATAGGTCCCGACCTGTGCCTGCTGCTCGCCTCGCAAGCCCAGCCACACCCCCTGATTGCCATTACCAGCCGCGACCTGCTCCTTGAGCGGGCCGCGCAGCTGGGCGTGGTTGTCGATCTGCTGCCGGTAACGCCGGACAGCTGGCCGGATGCTCCTGCACCCGCCAACAGCCTGTATGTGTGGGATACGCCCCTCAACGCCAAGGTCACCGCCGGGCAACTGGACAAGGCCAATGCGGCTTTCGTTCTGGAAACCCTGACCCGTGCTGGCCAGGGCTGTCTGGATGGGCATTTCGCCGGCATGATCACCGCGCCGGTGCACAAGGGCGTGATCAACGAATCCGGGATCGCCTTTTCCGGGCACACGGAGTTTCTCGCTGACCTGACCCACACCGCGCAAGTAGTGATGATGCTCGCCACCCGCGGTTTGCGCGTGGCGCTGGTCACCACTCACCTGCCTCTTCGCGAGATTGCCGACGCGATCACGCCGGAGCGGCTGGAGCGGGTCACGCGGATCCTGCACACCGACCTGAAAGAAAAATTCGGCATCGCCCAGCCACGCATCCTGGTTTGCGGGCTCAACCCGCACGCCGGTGAAGGCGGTCATCTGGGCCATGAAGAAATCGACATCATCGAACCTACATTAGAGCGCCTGCGCGGCGAGGGCATGGACCTTCGCGGCCCCCTGCCCGCCGACACTCTGTTTACCCCCAAATATCTGGAGCACTGCGACGCGGTGCTGGCGATGTACCACGACCAGGGCTTGCCTGTGCTGAAATACAAAGGCTTCGGCGCGGCAGTCAACGTGACCCTCGGCTTGCCGATCATCCGCACATCGGTCGACCACGGCACCGCCCTGGACCTGGCCGGCAGCGGCAACATCGACACCGGCAGCCTGCAAGTCGCCCTGGAAACCGCCTACCAGATGGCCGAGACCCGTTTATGACCGAGCATTACCAACACCGGGCGCGCAAGCGCTTCGGCCAGAACTTCCTGCACGATGCCGGCGTTATCGATCGCATCCTGCGCTCCATTCACGCCAAACCTGAAGACCGCCTGCTGGAAATCGGTCCGGGCCAGGGTGCATTGACCGCCGGCCTGCTCAACAGCGGCGCTCAACTGGACGTCGTAGAGCTGGACAAGGACCTGATCCCGATTCTCAATCAGCAGTTCGCCGGCAAGAGCAACTTCAACCTGCATCAGGGTGACGCGCTGAAGTTCGACTTCAACAGCCTGAACGCTGCGCCAAACAGCCTGCGAGTGGTCGGTAACCTGCCGTACAACATCTCGACGCCGCTGATCTTTCATCTGCTGAACAACGCCAACCTGATTCGCGACATGCACTTCATGCTGCAAAAGGAAGTGGTCGAACGTCTGGCGGCGGGTCCGGGTGGCGGTGACTGGGGTCGCCTGTCGATCATGGTTCAGTACCATTGCCGGGTCGAGCATCTGTTCAACGTCGGCCCGGGCGCGTTCAATCCTCCGCCGAAAGTCGACTCCGCGATCGTGCGCCTGGTGCCCCACGCGGTACTGCCGCACCCGGCCAAGGATCATCGCCTGCTGGAGCGCGTTGTGCGTGAAGCCTTCAACCAGCGCCGCAAGACCCTGCGCAACACACTGAAACTTTTGCTGAGCAATGCCGAAATCGAAGCTGCCGGCGTCGATGGCAGCTTGCGCCCCGAGCAACTCGACCTGGCCGCCTTCGTACGCCTGGCCGACAAGCTCAGTGAACAAGCCCTACAAAAGCCTGCCACTGACTGACAGGCGATGAGCGCTATCGGGTAGGACGCCACTCTGGTTTACTACCCGATACTTGGCCTAGACTGAGTTCTATCAGCTACGCCCCGCGTTCCGCTTCGTTTCTAAGGCCTTTTGCATGTCCGATCCTCGTTACCAGGTCGACGTCAGCGTCGTCACCCGCTATCTGGCAGAACAATCGCAACCCGAGCAAGACCGCTTTGCCTTCGCCTACACCATCACCGTGCAAAACAATGGCCTGCTACCCGCCAGACTGCTTTCACGGCATTGGGTCATCACCGACGGTGACGGCCATGTCGAGGAGGTTCGCGGTGCGGGCGTCGTCGGCCAGCAGCCGTTGATCGAGGTGGGCAAGAGCCACACGTACAGCAGCGGCACCGTCATGACATCCAAGGTCGGCACGATGCAGGGCACCTACCAGATGCTCGCCGAAGACGGTAAGCACTTCGACGCCATCATCGCGCCGTTCCGTCTGGCGGTCCCAGGGGCGTTGCACTGATGGCGACGTATGCCGTCGGTGATGTCCAAGGTTGCCTTGAACCGCTCAAATGCCTGCTCAAGCAAGTGGCCTTCGACCCTGCCCGAGATCGCCTGTGGCTGGTGGGTGATCTCGTCAACCGTGGCCCACAGTCGCTGGAAACCCTGCGCTTCCTCTATGGCATCCGCGAGTCGCTGGTATGCGTACTCGGCAACCATGACCTGCACTTGCTGGCCGTCGGGCAAAACATTGAGCGCCTGAAGAAAGCCGATACCTTGCGTGAGATCCTCGAAGCACCCGATAGCGCGGACCTGCTGGAGTGGGTTCGCCAGCAAAAGCTCATGCACTACGATGAACAACGCGATATCGCCCTGGTCCATGCCGGTATCCCGCCGCAATGGTCGCTGCGCAAAGCCTTGAAGTGCGCCGCCGAAGTCGAAGAAGCCCTGCACGATGACAACCGCTTCGCGCCTTACCTTGACGGCATGTACGGCAACGAGCCGGTGAAATGGAATAGCGACCTCAAAGGCGCCGCCCGCCTGCGAGTCATCACCAACTATTTCACCCGGATGCGTTTTTGCACCAGCGACGGCAAACTCGACCTCAAGGGCAAGGAAGGCATCGACACCGCACCGCCGGGCTATGCGCCGTGGTTCGCGCACAAGGAGCGTAAAACCAAAGGCCTGAAGATCATCTTCGGCCATTGGGCGGCGCTCGAAGGCCAGTGCAACGAACCGGGGCTCTTTGCCCTCGACAGCGGTTGCGTCTGGGGTGGTGCCATGACCCTGATGAATGTCGACACCTTTGAGCGCCTGCAATGCAAATGCGACGCCCATGGCCACCTTCGACCGGCAGTCGCCACCTCTATTCCCGAACAAACGTCAGCCAGCGCCCCGCGCTAGACTGCGCTTTCAGCCGAGCCACAGGAGCCCGCCATGAGCGAATTCAAACGTATCCCCCCAGAACAGGCCCAGGCCCTGCGCGAACAAGGCGCGGTGGTGGTCGATGTCCGCGACCCGGCAACATTTGCCGCACTGCACATCACCGGTTCGAAGCATCTGGATAACCATTCTCTGCATGCTTTCATCCAGGGCGCCGATCTGGATGCACCGACGGTAGTGGTCTGCTATCACGGAAATTCCAGCCAGGGCGCAGCTGCTTATCTGATCAGCCAGGGCTTTTCCGACGTCTACAGCATGGACGGCGGTTTTGAGCTGTGGCGTACGACCTATCCTTCGGAAACGGCGCAAGGCACTTCCGAATAATTATTTTGTAATGCGCAAGCCCCGGCCCCCGTGGGCTCGCGCGATTACAGACGAACGGTCCGCCACAACTAATTACGTATCTTGCCTTTACCTCCCAAATTCCCAACTATCCTTAAGCGCAGGCCATCCAAAACAGGGGAGAGCCGGTACACCGGCGCACGGGTCATCGGGAGTAGCTTTCGGAGTAGTCAGCTCCGGAAGAGTTCTGGGGGGTAAACAGCAACTGCCTGTTCGGTTGCTGCCAGCATCGACTGAGTGATCCGGCGTCGGCTCCACGTATCGAGCGAGGTGACGTCATGAGTATCTTTAGCCACTTCCAACAACGCTTCGAGTCCACGCGCCAGGAAGAACTCTCGCTGCAAGAGTATCTTGAACTGTGCAAAAAGGACCGCAGCGCCTACGTTTCCGCGGCCGAGCGTCTATTGCTGGCCATCGGCGAACCGGAACTGCTCGACACCTCAACCAACTCGAGGCTGTCGCGCATCTTTTCCAACAAGGTGATCCGCCGCTATCCGGCCTTTGAAGACTTCCACGGGATGGAAGAATGCATCGACCAGATCGTGTCGTATTTCCGCCATGCCGCTCAGGGTCTGGAAGAAAAGAAACAGATCCTCTACCTGCTTGGCCCAGTCGGTGGCGGTAAGTCATCTTTGGCCGAAAAGCTCAAACAGCTGATCGAGAAAGTGCCCTTTTACGCAATCAAGGGCTCGCCGGTTTTCGAGTCCCCCCTGGGTCTGTTCAACGCCACTGAAGATGGCGCGATCCTCGAGGAAGACTTCGGCATTCCCCGGCGCTACCTCAACACCATCATGTCGCCATGGGCTACCAAGCGCCTGGCCGAATTCGGCGGCGACATCAGCCAGTTCCGCGTGGTGAAACTCTATCCGTCGATCCTCAACCAGATTGCAGTTGCGAAAACCGAACCGGGCGATGAAAACAACCAGGACATCTCGGCACTGGTGGGCAAGGTCGATATTCGCAAACTGGAAGAGTTCCCGCAGAACGACGCCGATGCCTACAGCTATTCGGGTGCGCTGTGCCGGGCCAACCAGGGCCTGATGGAATTCGTCGAAATGTTCAAGGCACCGATCAAGGTGCTGCACCCATTGCTGACGGCCACTCAGGAAGGCAACTACAACAGCACCGAAGGCTTGGGGGCAATTCCGTTCACCGGGATTCTGCTGGCCCACTCCAACGAATCGGAATGGCACACTTTCCGGAACAACAAGAACAACGAAGCCTTCATCGACCGGATCTATATCGTCAAAGTGCCGTATTGCCTGCGCGTCAGCGACGAGGTGAAGATCTACGACAAGCTGCTGTTCAACAGCTCGCTGGCCAAGGCCCATTGCGCACCCGACACGCTGAAAATGCTCGCTCAGTTCACCGTGCTCTCGCGCCTTAAAGAGCCGGAAAACTCCAACATCTACTCCAAGATGCGCGTGTATGACGGCGAAAACCTCAAGGACACCGATCCGAAGGCCAAGTCGATCCAGGAATACCGCGATGCAGCAGGTGTCGACGAAGGCATGAACGGTCTGTCGACCCGCTTCGCCTTCAAGATCCTGTCGAAGGTCTTCAACTTCGATCCGCACGAAATCGCCGCCAACCCAGTGCATCTGCTCTACGTGCTGGAACAGCAGATCGAACAGGAACAATTCCAGGCCGAGACCCGCGAACGCTATCTGCGCTTCCTGAAAGAGTACCTGGCGCCGCGTTACATCGAGTTCATCGGCAAGGAGATCCAGACTGCCTATCTCGAGTCTTACAGCGAGTACGGCCAGAACATCTTCGATCGCTATGTGCTGTACGCCGACTTCTGGATTCAGGATCAGGAATACCGCGATCCGGAAACCGGCGAGATCCTCAACCGCGTAGCCCTGAACGAGGAACTGGAGAAAATCGAGAAACCGGCCGGCATCAGCAATCCGAAGGATTTCCGCAACGAAATCGTCAACTTCGTACTGCGCGCCCGTGCCAACAACAACGGCAAGAACCCAACCTGGCTCAGCTACGAAAAACTGCGGGTGGTCATCGAGAAGAAAATGTTCTCCAACACCGAGGACCTTCTGCCGGTCATCAGCTTCAACGCCAAGGCCAGCAAAGAGGACCAGCAGAAGCACAACGACTTCGTCACACGGATGGTCGAGCGGGGCTACACCGACAAACAGGTACGACTGCTGTCCGAGTGGTACTTGCGGGTCAGAAAATCACAGTAACCCGCTGCCGGTCAGACCGGTTGTCGTTAGCCAGAGGCCTGTGTACGCATTTTCTGTTACACAGACCTCTGGGAGGTGTTCGAAAGTCGGTAACGAGGTTCAGGCAGCATCCAGAAGCGCTTGGGGGAGCGTGAACATCCCTCGGCACAGGTCGATGCTGCATAACCGCTCGCCCCTTTCAGGACAGCTTCTAAGGAGCAGTCATGAGCTATGTGATCGACCGACGTCTCAATGGCAAGAACAAGAGCACGGTAAACCGTCAGCGGTTTCTGCGGCGCTACCGTGATCACATCAAAAAGGCCGTCGAAGAGGCGGTAGGCCGGCGTTCCATTACCGATATGGAACACGGCGAGCAAATCAGCATTCCCGGCCGCGACATCGACGAGCCGGTGCTTCACCATGGCCGGGGCGGCAAGCAGACCATCGTGCACCCGGGCAACAAGGAGTTCACCAGCGGCGAGCACATTGCCCGCCCGCCCGGAGGTGGCGGCGGCAGAGGCCCCGGTAAGGCCGGTAACTCGGGTGAAGGGATGGACGAGTTCGTCTTCCAGATCACCCAGGAAGAATTCCTCGAATTCATGTTCGAGGACCTTGAACTGCCTAACCTGGTCAAACGTCACCTGACCGGCACCGACACCTTCAAGACCGTACGCGCGGGCATCAGCAACGAGGGCAACCCGTCACGGATCAACATTATCCGTACGCTGCGCTCGGCCCATGCCCGGCGAATCGCCCTGTCCGGCAGCAGCCGGGCAAAACTGCGCGAAGTCAAAGAGGAGCTCGCCCGGCTTAGACGGGAGGAGCCGGACAACTTCGGCGACATCCAGGAACTCGAAGCGGAAATCGAGAAGCTCAGTGCGCGCATTCACCGAGTGCCATTTCTCGACACCTTTGACCTCAAGTACAACCTGTTGATCAAACAGCCGAACCCGAGCTCCAAAGCAGTGATGTTCTGCCTGATGGACGTGTCCGGCTCCATGACCCAGGCGACCAAGGACATCGCCAAGCGCTTCTTCATCCTGCTGTACCTGTTCCTCAAGCGGAACTACGACAAAATCGACGTTGTGTTCATCCGCCACCACACCAGTGCCCGCGAAGTGGATGAGGAGGAGTTTTTCTACTCCCGGGAAACCGGCGGTACCATCGTTTCCAGCGCCCTTAAACTGATGCAGGAGATCATGGCCGAGCGTTATCCGAGCAATGAGTGGAATATCTATGCCGCCCAGGCGTCCGACGGCGATAACTGGAACGACGACTCGCCGATCTGCCGCGACATTCTGATCAATCAGATCATGCCGTTCGTGCAGTACTACACTTATGTAGAGATTACCCCGCGCGAACACCAGGCCCTGTGGTTCGAGTACGAACGCATCGCCGAAGCCTTCTCTGACACTTTTGCCCAGCAGCAACTGGTCTCGGCCGGGGATATCTATCCGGTCTTCCGTGAACTCTTCCAGCGCAGGTTAGTGACATGACCGCCAAAGAGCAAAAGCGCCAACCCATTTCCACCGGCTCCGAATGGACGTTCGAGCTGATCCAGGCCTACGACCGCGAAATCAGTCGTCTCGCGGCCCGCTATGCGCTCGATACCTACCCCAACCAGATCGAAGTCATCACTGCCGAACAGATGATGGACGCCTACGCCTCTGTGGGCATGCCCCTGGGTTATCACCATTGGTCCTATGGCAAACACTTCCTAAGTACCGAAAAATCCTACAGCCGCGGCCAGATGGGGCTGGCCTACGAGATTGTGATCAACTCGGACCCTTGCATCGCCTATCTGATGGAAGAAAACACCATCTGCATGCAGGCCCTGGTGGTGGCTCACGCCTGCTATGGCCATAACAGCTTCTTCAAGGGTAATTACCTGTTCCGCACCTGGACCGACGCCAGCTCGATCATCGATTACCTGGTGTTCGCCAAGCAGTACATCATGCAGTGCGAAGAACGCCACGGTATCGACGCGGTAGAGGACTTGCTCGATTCCTGCCATGCGCTGATGAATTACGGGGTCGACCGTTACAAACGCCCTTATCCGATTTCCGCCGAAGAAGAACGCCGTCGGCAGAAGGATCGGGAAGAACATCTGCAAAAGCAGATCAACGATTTGTGGCGGACCATTCCAAAAGGCGCGGACAAATTCAGCGACAAGGACAACGCACGCTTCCCCGCCGAGCCTCAGGAAAACATCCTGTATTTCATCGAAAAACACGCCCCGCTGCTGGAGCCATGGCAACGTGAAATCGTGCGGATCGTGCGCAAGATCGCCCAGTATTTTTATCCACAGCGCCAGACACAGGTGATGAACGAAGGCTGGGCCACCTTCTGGCACTACACCTTGATGAACGACTTGTATGACGAAGGCCTGGTCACCGATGGCTTCATGATGGAGTTCCTGACGTCCCATACCAGCGTGGTGTTCCAGCCGGGCTTCGACAGTCCCTACTACAGCGGAATCAACCCCTACACCCTCGGTTTTGCCATGTATCGCGATATCCGGCGGATATGCGAACAGCCTACCGAAGAGGACTACCGCTGGTTCCCGGAAATCGCCGGCACAGACTGGCTGTCCAGCATCAAATTCGCCATGAGCAGCTTCAAAGACGAGAGCTTCATCCTGCAGTACCTGTCACCCAAGGTGATCCGCGACCTGAAGCTGTTCAGCATCCTCGATGACGACCAAAAGGATGATCTGCTGGTTCAGGCGATCCACGACGAAGAGGGCTATCGAACCATCCGCGAAACCCTGGCGGCGCAATACAACCTGGGCAATCGCGAACCCAACATCCAGATCTACAGCATCGACCGGCGCGGGGACCGCTCGCTGACCCTGCGTCACCAGCAGCACGACCGCAAGCCGCTCGGCGATTCCACCGAGGAAGTGCTCAAGCACCTGCATCGGCTCTGGGGCTTCGACATTCACCTGGAAACCCTGCAAGGGGATCAGGTGGTGAAAACCCACCATGTTCCACCCAGAAGCGAACACGGCGAGGGAGACTACGGCCGGCTAGACTTGGCTGTCATTCATCTTTGATCCTGTTTCGGCCTCCGGAAGTTCGACGCAAAGGTTATTCTGTCGGGCTAACGGAGGTTTTTTATGCAGATTTATAAAGTCGGTGGTGCGGTACGCGATCGCCTGCTGGGCAGGCCTGTCACCGATATCGACTGGGTCGTGGTAGGCGCCACCACCGAAGAAATGCTCGCCAAGGGCTTTCGCCCGGTGGGTGCGGATTTTCCGGTATTTCTTCACCCCAAAAGCGGTGAGGAATACGCCCTCGCCCGCACCGAACGCAAAAGCGGGCGCGGTTACGGCGGCTTCACCTTTCACGCCAGCCCCGAAGTCACGCTCGAAGAAGACCTGATTCGTCGTGACCTGACGATCAACGCCATGGCCGAAGACGATCAGCAGAACCTGACCGACCCCTACCATGGCCAGCGGGATCTCGAGGCTCGCCTGCTTCGTCACGTTTCCCCCGCGTTCGCCGAAGATCCGCTCCGCGTTCTGCGCGTTGCCCGCTTCGCCGCGCGTTATGCAGGACTGGGCTTCACCGTCGCCCCCGAGACACTGGCGCTGATGAGGCAACTCAGCGAATCGGGTGAACTGGAGGCACTGACCGCGGAACGCAGCTGGAAAGAAATCGCCCGTGCGCTGATGGAAGACCAACCCCAGGTGTTCATCCAGGTGCTGCGCGAGTGCGGTGCGCTCAAAGTGCTGATGCCGGAAGTCGATGCGCTGTTCGGTGTACCGCAACCCGAGGCCCATCACCCGGAAATCGACACAGGCGTGCATACCCTGAGCGTGCTGGAGCAAGCGGCACAGCACAAACATCCGCTGACCGTGCGCTGGGCCTGCCTGCTGCACGACTTGGGCAAAGGACTGACGCCCGAGGAGGAATGGCCCCGCCACATCGCCCACGAGCAAAAAGGCCTGAAGCTGATCAAAGCGGTCAACGAGCGCTTCAAGGCACCGAAGGATTGTCAGGAATTGGCACTGCTGGTGGGCGAGTATCACACCCATGGCCACCGGGCTCTGGAACTGAAACCGTCGACCTTGCTGGAGTTGCTGCAGAGTTTCGACGTCTATCGTCGACCTCAGCGCTTTGAGGAGTTTATTGCGGCGTGCGAGATGGACGCTCGAGGGCGCAAAGGCCTGGAGCAGCGAAGTTATCCACAGGCGGATTATTTGCGCGGTGCGGCGACTGCAGCGCGAAGCGTGGCGGTTCAGCCGTTGCTGGAGAAGGGATTCAAGGGGCCGGAATTGGGCGAGGCGATCAAGCGCGAGCGGCTCAAGGCGCTGAAGGCCTACAAAGAAAAAGCATAAGCAAGGGCAAAAGATCGCAGCCTGCGGCAACTCCTACAGAGATCGGCGTAGAAGTTGCCGCAGGCTGCGATCTTTTGCTTTACAGCATATCGGAAGGGGTCAACTGCTCACCGCGCCACTCAAAAGCCACCGGCGCCAACACCTGATCGATCCGCGCCTCGCTCCACAAGGTCGCAAAGCTTTTGCCTACACCCGGATGCACTCTGTCCGGCGCAATCAGCGACAACGGCCACAGCACGAATGCGTTTTTCAGAATCTCTACCCGCGGCAAGACCAAACCATCGAAATTGCCCACCAGATCGCCGAACAGCAGCACGTCGATATCCAGCGGCAAGCCCTTGCGGTCCGGCGCGTAACGGCCGTTATCCGCCTCGATGAATTTCAGCCGTCGATCCAGCTCCATCAACGGTAGATCGGTATAGGCCGAGACCACAAAGTTGAAAAACGGCCCGCTCTTGATCCCCACCGGCTGGCTTTCGAACACCGCCGAGCAGCGCATATCCACCAGGAAACCCGCCAGGGCGTCCAGGCCAGCCTGCAAATGGGATTCGCGCTCGATATTGCTACCGAGCCCGAGGTACACCTGAGTCAGCGACATCCGCGCTCGATCTCCACACCCACGCCCTTGGCCGCCGGAACGGCACCTGGCTTGGTCAGCTTGAGGTGCATCCAGGTGATCTTGAACTCACTCATCAGCACTTCTGTCAGACGCTCGGCAAACGTCTCGACCAGCTGGAACTGCGCCTGCTCGGCAAAAGCCTGGATGCGTGACGAAACGCTCGCGTAGTCGAGCGCCAGAGTCAGGTCATCACCAGCAGCGGCCGGACGATTGTCCCAGGCGAAGCTCAGATCAAGTCGCAGACACTGTCGGATGCCTCGTTCCCAGTCGTAGGCACCAATCACGGTGTCGACTTCCAGGCCCTCGATAAACACTCTGTCCAAGCACTTCTCTCCGCTGCACGACAAGGGCGCAATGCGCCGTTAGAATCAGGGCGTCCTCGCCCGGAATAGTTAGCATGTTTTGGTCACTGGCGATTTTCGCCTACCTGCTCGGCTCTCTGTCCTTCGCCATTTTGCTCAGCCGCCTGACCGGTAACCCCGATCCGCGAATGAGTGGCTCGGGCAATGCCGGTGCCACCAATATGTTTCGTCTGGCCGGCAAAAAACTCGCCATCCTGACCTTGCTCGGCGACCTCTGCAAAGGCCTGCTGCCAGTGCTGGTCGCAGGTGCAATGGGCCTTTCACTGCAGGAACAGGCCTGGATCGGCGTCTTCGCCGTCATCGGTCACCTGTTTCCACTGTACTTCCGCTTTCGCGGCGGCAAGGGTGTCGCCACCGCGGCCGGCATGCTGCTGGGGCTCTATCCACCCGCTGCGCTGCTGGCGGTCTGTGCCTGGCTGTTGACGTTCTACCTGACCCGCACCAGCTCACTCGCCGCCCTGATTGCCACACCCCTGACCCTGCCGCTGCTCGCCTGGCAAGAACCGGCGGCACTGCTGCCCATGAGCGCACTCACGGGGCTGATCGTCTGGCGTCATCGCGGCAATCTACGCGACCTGTTTGCCGGGCGCGAACGGCATTTTTAAATACCGCACGTGAGCGCCACTCATCACAGAGCCGACAACTGCTCCATCGGCCAGCGCGCCTGCACGCTGATTGCCAGGCTTTCGTGCTGACCGGCCCGCAAGCGCTGGCAGCCGGCAAACGCAATCATCGCACCGTTGTCGGTACAGAACTCCGGACGGGCATAAAACACATCGCCCCTCATGTCGCCGAGCATTTTTTCCAGTGACGTACGCAACGCCTTGTTGGCGCTGACGCCACCAGCGATCACCAGACGCTTCATGCCAGCCTGTTTCAGGGCACGCTTGCACTTGATGGTCAAAGTCTCCACCACGGCCTGCTGGAACGCCAGCGAGATGTCGCAACGGGCTTGCTCGCCGTCGTCCCCGGCGCTGACGCATTGCTGCCAGGTGTTCAAGGCGAAGGTTTTCAAACCGCTGAAGCTAAACGCCAGGCCCGGACGATCACACATCGGACGCGGGAAGACGAAACGTCCGTCAACGCCTTGCGCCGCCAGACGAGCGATCTCCGGACCGCCCGGGTAATTGAGGCCCATCATTTTTGCAGTTTTGTCGAACGCTTCGCCGGCGGCATCGTCGAGGGTCTCGCCCAAGAGCGTGTACTGACCGATCCCGTCGACCTGAACCAGCTGCGTATGACCGCCCGAGACCAACAAAGCGACGAACGGGAACTCCGGTGGCTGCGGCTCCAGCATCGGCGCCAGCAAGTGACCTTCCATGTGGTGCACGCCCAGTGCCGGGATACCCCAGGCAAAAGCCAGCGCCTGCGCGCAGGAAGCCCCTACCAGCAGGGCTCCGACCAGGCCGGGGCCGGCGGTATAAGCGATGGCGTCGATCTCGGTCGGCACGCAGTCGGCCTCCGCCAGCACCTGACGGATCAAGGGCAGCATGCGTTTGACGTGATCGCGCGAAGCCAGCTCCGGCACAACGCCGCCATAAGCGCGATGCAGGTCGATCTGACTGAACAGCGCATCGGCCAACAACCCGCGTTCACTGTCGTAAAGTGCGACACCGGTTTCGTCGCAAGAGGTTTCTAATCCCAGTACTAGCATGGGTTTGCGCCTTGTAGAGGCTGAATTCGAAGGCGCGCATAATAGTCGTCGCGTGATGCCCCGACCAGCGGTTTTCGATCAGAGGCTTTGCATTCCGAGCGATGAGGGGTTAACATCCGCAACCCTTAAAAACCGACGTCTTCAAGTGCTCTTTTGCCGCGAGGATGTTGACCCCGGTAATGAATGAAGGTAGCTCTGGATGCCAGCCGTCAAAGTTAAAGAGAACGAACCCTTCGACGTAGCTCTGCGTCGTTTCAAGCGCTCCTGCGAAAAAGCCGGTGTACTGGCTGAAGTTCGTAGCCGCGAATTTTACGAGAAGCCTACTTCTGAGCGTAAGCGCAAAGCAGCAGCCGCTGTTAAGCGTCACGCCAAGAAAGTACAGCGCGAACAGCGCCGCGCCGTTCGTCTGTACTAATACACAGACGATCGTAGCAAGCTTCTGCCAAGCCCGGCCCTCAGCCGGGCTAATGGCATTTGCGGACAACGCTTGATGCTTCACCGTCAAAGCCGCAGACGCGACCGAGACAAACCTGCTTCACAGCGTCAGACCTGGCTCTTTTGCCAGCGGTGCACGTCTTTTCTGACGAGCCTTTCAAGGCTACTGACGAGCACACCCACTGATTCCTCTCACGACGATCAGCCCAAGGCACCTTCTTGCGTGCCCGCTTATTGAGCTATCCGAGGCCATAGATTGGCCGTCGCCGGACTCAGCGAAACACTTTCGAATAGTCGAATGCTGATTGGTACTAACGTCAGTGGATTTTCGGCAGATACACTTCCCGACAGCGATTACGCAGACGACACCGGTCGAGCCGCACACCCTGCGCGCCTCAAACAACGACCTGCGTTCGGCCGCACTTCGTTTCGGGTCCATTTCAGCGCAGATGACGAGAACGCCATGGCCGGGCTAATTCCCCAGAGCTTCATTGACGACCTTCTGAACCGCACCGACATCGTCGATGTGGTCAGCTCGCGCCTGCAAATGAAAAAGGCCGGCAAGAACTACACTGCCTGCTGCCCGTTTCACAAAGAGAAAACCCCCTCCTTCAGCGTCAGCCCCGACAAACAGTTCTATTACTGCTTCGGTTGCGGCGCTGGCGGTAACGCCCTCGGCTTCATCATGGACCACGACAACCTGGACTTCCCCCAGGCAGTCGAAGAACTGGCCAAAGCCGCCGGCATGGAAATCCCCCGCGAAGAAAGCGGCCGACCGCACAAACCGCGGCAGCCCACCGATTCGCCGCTGTATCCGCTGCTCACCGCTGCCGCCGACTTTTACCGCCAGGCCCTGAAAAGCCATCCGGCGCGCAAAGCGGCCGTGGATTACTTGAAAGGTCGTGGATTGACCGGCGAAATTGCTCGGGATTTCGGCCTCGGTTTCGCTCCGCCCGGCTGGGACAATCTGTTCAAGCATCTGAGCAGCGACACCCTGCAGCAAAAGGCCATGATCGATGCCGGCCTGCTGGTGGAGAACACCGAAACCGGCAAGCGCTATGACCGCTTCCGCGATCGCGTGATGTTCCCGATCCGCGACAGTCGCGGGCGCATCATCGCCTTCGGCGGCCGGGTACTGGGCGACGACAAGCCGAAATACCTGAACTCACCGGAAACCCCGGTTTTCCATAAGAGCCAGGAACTCTATGGCCTTTACGAAGCGCGCAAGAACAACCGCAACCTCGACGAAATCATCGTCGTCGAAGGCTACATGGACGTCATCGCCCTCGCCCAGCAAGGCCTGCGCAATGCTGTGGCAACCCTGGGCACCGCCACCAGCGAAGAGCACTTGAAGCGACTGTTTCGCGTCGTACCCAACGTACTGTTCTGCTTCGACGGCGACCAGGCCGGCCGCAACGCTGCCTGGCGTGCACTGGAAGCGACGTTGCCGAGCCTGCAGGACGGACGGCGCGCACGCTTTCTATTCCTGCCCGAAGGCGAAGACCCGGACACGCTGGTCCGCTCCGAAGGCACTGACGCCTTCCGCGCGCGGATCAATCAGCATGCACAGCCATTGGCCGATTATTTTTTCCAACAGCTGACCGAGGAATCGGACCCGCGCTCGCTTGAAGGCAAGGCCCACATGGCTACCCTCGCCGCGCCACTGATCGACAAGGTTCCGGGCGCCAACCTACGCATTCTGATGCGCCAGCGCCTGACCGAAATTACCGGGCTCAGCGGTGAAGCCGTGAGTCAACTGGTGCAAAGCGCACCTCAGGAAGCACCACCGGCTTACGACCCGGGCATTGATTACGACGCCATGCCCGATTACAGCGACTACCATCAGCCGCAGGCGCAAGAGATGTATGTGCCGCAGCAGGAGTGGACGCCGAAAAAACCCGGCGCTGGCGGCAAGAAATGGGACAAGAAGCCGTGGGACAAGAACGGCAAACGTGGCGGCGATCGCGATCAACCGCGCGCGCCACGGGTACCGGCTGCTGTAGAGCCACCCACCCTGGCCGCCTTGCGCACGTTGCTGCATCACCCGCAACTGGCCGAAAAAGTCGAGGATGCCGGGCACTTTGCGGCCGAAGACCACACTAACACGCAACTGCTGGTCGCCCTGCTCGAAGCCGTACAGAAGAATCCCAAGCTAAACTCATTTCAACTGATTGCGCGTTGGCACGGCACTGAACAGGGCCGACTGCTGAAAGCGCTGGCAGAAAAGGAATGGCTGATTGATGGAGATAACCTTGAACAACAGTTTTTCGACACCATTACTAGCTTGTCAGCCCGCCAACGCGAGCGAAATCTGGAACAACTTCTTCGAAAAGCGCGTCAAAGTGAGTTGAGTGCCGAAGAGAAAAATCAACTGCGCGACCTTTTAAGCCGCAATGTTTGCGCATCAAACCCGACCTCAACTGGCGCGTGAGGTCATAGCTCAGGTATAATCCTCGGCTTGTTTTTTGCCCGCCAAGACCTTCAGTGGATAGGGTGTTATGTCCGGAAAAGCGCAACAGCAGTCTCGTATCAAAGAGTTGATCACACTTGGTCGTGAGCAGGGCTACCTGACTTACGCGGAGGTCAACGACCACCTGCCGGAGGATATTTCAGATCCGGAACAGGTGGAAGACATCATCCGCATGATCAATGACATGGGGATCAACGTATTCGAGGTTGCGCCAGATAAGGATTCCCTTATGCTGGCCGACGCCGATACCGACGAAGCCGCGGCCGAAGAGGCAGCAGCAGCGTTGGCAGCGGTCGAGACCGACATTGGTCGCACCACCGACCCAGTGCGCATGTACATGCGTGAAATGGGTACGGTAGAGCTCCTCACACGTGAAGGCGAAATCGAAATCGCCAAGCGTATTGAAGAGGGCATCCGCGAAGTGATGGGCGCAATCGCGCACTTCCCTGGCACGGTTGACCATATTCTCTCCGAGTACACTCGCGTCACCACCGAAGGTGGCCGCCTGTCCGACGTCCTGAGCGGTTATATCGACCCGGACGACGGCATTGCGCCGCCTGCAGCCGAAGTGCCACCGCCTGTCGACCCGAAAGCCGTGAAAGCGGACGACGACACCGACGACGATGACGCCGAAGCAAGCGATGACGAAGAAGAAGCCGAAAGCGGTCCGGATCCGGTCATCGCCGCACAGCGTTTTGGCGCTGTCGCCGATCAGATGGAAATCACCCGCAAGGCGCTGAAAAAGCACGGTCGCTACAACAAGGCTGCGATTGCCGAGCTGTTGGCCCTGGCTGAGCTGTTCATGCCGATCAAACTGGTGCCGAAGCAATTCGAAGGCCTGGTCGAGCGTGTTCGCAGCGCCTTGGATCGTCTGCGTCAGCAAGAGCGCGCGATCATGCAATTGTGCGTTCGTGATGCCCGCATGCCGCGTGCCGACTTCCTGCGCCAGTTCCCGGGCAATGAAGTCGACGAAAGCTGGAGCGATGCACTGGCCAAAGGCAAAAGCAAATACGCTGAAGCCATTGGTCGCCTGCAACCGGACATCATTCGTTGCCAGCAGAAGCTGACCGCGCTGGAAACCGAAACCGGTTTGACGATCGCCGAGATCAAGGACATCAACCGTCGCATGTCGATCGGTGAGGCCAAGGCCCGCCGCGCGAAGAAAGAGATGGTCGAAGCGAACTTGCGTCTGGTGATCTCCATCGCCAAGAAGTACACCAACCGTGGCCTGCAGTTCCTCGATCTGATCCAGGAAGGCAACATTGGCTTGATGAAAGCGGTAGACAAGTTCGAATACCGCCGCGGCTACAAATTCTCGACTTATGCCACCTGGTGGATCCGTCAGGCGATCACTCGCTCGATCGCCGACCAGGCCCGCACCATCCGTATTCCGGTGCACATGATCGAGACGATCAACAAGCTCAACCGTATTTCCCGGCAGATGTTGCAGGAAATGGGTCGCGAACCGACCCCGGAAGAGCTGGGCGAACGCATGGAAATGCCTGAGGACAAGATCCGCAAGGTATTGAAGATCGCTAAAGAGCCGATCTCCATGGAAACCCCGATCGGTGATGACGAAGACTCCCATCTGGGTGACTTCATCGAAGACTCGACCATGCAGTCGCCAATCGATGTCGCCACCGTTGAGAGCCTTAAAGAAGCGACTCGCGAAGTCCTGTCCGGCCTCACTGCCCGTGAAGCCAAGGTTTTGCGCATGCGTTTCGGTATCGACATGAATACCGACCACACCCTCGAGGAGGTTGGTAAGCAGTTCGACGTGACCCGTGAACGGATTCGTCAGATCGAAGCCAAGGCGCTGCGCAAGCTGCGCCACCCGACGAGAAGCGAGCATTTGCGCTCCTTCCTCGACGAGTGATCACAGAACCCCCGGCCCAGGCCGGGGGTTTTGCTTTATGCAGATTAAATGCCCCGCACGTCCCACCCGCCGAATAGCCCGTCTACACTCGAAGCATTCCCCCAAAGCCATAACGAGACCGTTATGCCCAGATGGTCGACCGTGCTTTTTTTGCTGTCGCTGATGACCTGGACCGCAACGGCTGGCGCGCTGACTCTGACCGACGAAGAACGTAGCTGGCTGGCGGCTCACCCGGAATTGCGCCTGGGCGTCGATGCCTCCTGGCCGCCGTTTGAGTTTCGCGACGATCATGGGCGTTATCAGGGCCTGGCAGCGGACTATATCAACGTCATCCGGCAACGGCTGGCCATCAAACTCACGCCCATCGAACCGGTCAGCTGGACTGAAGTGCTGCAGCAGGCCAAACAAGGCAAGCTAGACATCTTGCCGGGCATCATGTCGACCCCCGAGCGCCAGACCTATCTGTCGTTCACCCGCCCCTACCTCGATTTTCCGATTGTCATTCTGGCCCACGTCGGAGGCCCCCAACCGCGCAAACTCAAAGATCTGTACGGGCTGAAGATCGCCGTGGTGGAAAACTACGCTCCCCATGAACTGTTGCGCACCCAGCATCCCGACTTGAATCTGGTGGCAATGCCCAATGTCAGCTCGGCGCTGCAGGCACTTGCCACCGATGCGGTGGACGCCGTCGTGGGCGATCTTGCCTCCAGCGTCTGGAGCCTGCGCCAGCTCAAGCTCGAAGGGCTCTACGTCAGCGGTGAAACGCCCTACCGCTATCAATTGGCGATGGCCGTCCCGCCGAACGACAAGCTGCTGGTCAGTATCCTGGACAAAGTCCTGGCAGACATGAGCCCGAGTGAAATCAGTGCCATCCAGGAACATTGGGTCGGTAATGTCCTCGATCATCGAACCTTCTGGTCCGATGTGCTGATGTACGGCCTCCCAGGACTACTGCTTCTGATCGTCGTTCTGGCAGTGGTTATCCGGATCAACCGCCGACTGAGCTCGGAAATAGCCCGCAGGGTCAATCTGGAACAGGAGCTGCGCAGCAGCGAATACCATTACCGCGGGCTGGTGGAGAGTCTTTCAGCCATCGCCTGGGAAGCGCAGATCAGCGATTACACCTACAGTTACGTGTCGCCCCATGCCCAGGACCTCCTCGGTTATCCCCTGTCCCATTGGCTGATTCCGGGCTTCTGGCGCAACATCATCCACCCCGCGGACCTCACCCGGGCCCAGGCCTTCTGCGACCGTGAAGTGGCGGCCGGGCGCGATCACAGTGTCGATTACCGGGTCATCACCGCTGATGGCCGTTGCCTGTGGGTCCGCGATATCGTCAGCCTGATCGAACATGGCCGTGAACCGGTCCTGCGCGGGCTGATGATCGATATCAGCGAAGCCAAACGCACCGAAGAGGCGCTGCGCCTGTCGGAACAGAAGTTCGCCTCAGTGTTCCAGCAATGCCCGGATATTCTGGTGATCGCACGGCTTTCCGATGGCTGCCTGCTGGAAGTCAACGAAGCGTTCGAGGAACAGATCGGCCTCAAGGCCGAAGACGTCATAGGCCAGACGGCCACCGACCTGAACATCTGGGGCGTTCCTGGCGTGGGACCGGGTTTGCTGCAGCGATTGCAGGCCGGCAGTATCCGCAACCTGGAGATGCCCTTTCGCCGCAACAATGGCCAGGTGTTTACCGGCCTGATCTCCGCCGAGCCTTTCGACCTCGACACGACCCCGGCCCTGGTGGTCGTCGTACGAGACATCAGTCAGCTCAAGGAAACCCAGCAACAGCTGCAAACCTCCGAAGAGAAATTCGCCAAGGCCTTCCACGCCTCCCCCGACGGCTTGCTGCTGTCCCGGCAGAGCGACGGCTTGCTGCTGGAGGTCAACGAAGGTTTCAGCCGTATAACCGGGTTCAACAGTGCGATGTCGGTAGATCGGTCGGCGCTGGACCTGGGGATCTGGGTCAATCTCAACGAGCGCAAACAGATGCTCGAATTGCTGCACCGGGATGGTTTCGTCCGCGATTTCAGTTGCCACATCCGCCGCAAGGACGGGCAGATCCGGCTCTGCGAAGTTTCAAGCCGGCCACTGCCCATCGGCGATGAAGACTGCATGCTGACCATCGCCCGGGACATTACCGAGCGGCACCTGATGCAGGAAAAACTGCAACAGGCCGCCACCGTGTTCGAAAGCACCGCCGAGGGCGTCTTGATCACCGACACCCAACAGCACATCAGCGCGGTCAATCGGGCATTCACCGAAATCACCGGCTACAGCGAGACCGAAGCACTGGGCCACACCCCTCGCCTGCTCGCCTCGGGCCTGCACGACAGCGCCTTCTATGCTGCGATGTGGCATCAACTGACCGCCGAAGGTCATTGGCAAGGCGAGATTTCCAACCGGCGCAAGAACGGCGAGCTCTACCCGAGCTGGCTGACCATCAGCGCCGTGCGCAACCGGGACAATCTCATCACCCACTTTGTCGCGGTGTTCGCGGACATTTCCAGCCTCAAGCACGCGCAAGCCAAACTCGACTACCAGGCGCACCACGATCCGTTGACCGGCCTGCCAAACCGTACATTGTTCGAAAGCCGTCTGCTGACCGCGCTGAACAACCAGCAGGAAAACGGTGGCCAGGGCGCCGTGCTGTTCCTGGACCTGGACCGTTTCAAACACATCAACGACAGCCTCGGTCACCCGGTCGGCGACCTGCTGCTAAAAGGCATCGCCGTGCGCCTCAAGGAGCAGTTGCGCGATATCGATACCGTGGCGCGACTGGGTGGCGACGAATTCATCATCCTGCTCCCCGGCCTGCAACAGGCCAGCGATGCCGACAACATTGCCACCAAGCTGCTCAATTGCTTCAGCGCCCCTTTCCAGGCCGGTGAGCATGAGTTTTTCATCAGCGCCAGTATCGGCACCAGCCTGTATCCCAAGGACGGCTGCGACGTTGCCACGCTGGTCAAGAACGCCGATGCCGCGATGTATCGCTCCAAGGCCAAGGGCCGTAACCGGGTTGAAAGCTACACCCGCGACCTCACCGCCCAGGCCAGCGAACGCGTGGCACTGGAGCATGAACTGCGACGCGCCATCGAGCGCAATGAGCTGTTTTTGTACTACCAGCCCAAAATCAGCCTCAAGGATCATCGGCTGGTCGGTGCCGAAGCGCTGATTCGCTGGCATCACCCGACCTTCGGCGATGTGCCCCCCGAGCACTTCATTCCCCTGGCCGAAGAAAACGGCATGATCCTGCAAATCGGTGATTGGGTATTGGAGACTGCCTGCCAGCAGATGTACGAGTGGAATCAGGTCTATGAGTGCCTCGGCCCACTCTCGGTCAACCTGGCGGGCGCTCAATTACGCCAGCCGAACCTGCTCGGCCGGATCGAGCAATTGCTCAAGGACAACCGCCTCAAACCTGATTTTCTGCAACTGGAGATTACCGAAAACTTTATCATGAGCCAGGCCGAAGAAGCGCTGACGGTCCTGCACCAACTCAAACGCCTGGGCGTGCAGCTGGCGATCGACGATTTCGGCACCGGTTATTCGTCCCTGAGCTACCTCAAACGCCTGCCGCTGGACATCCTCAAGATCGACCAGTCCTTCGTCCGCGGCTTGCCGGACGACCCGCACGACGCAGCGATTGTCCGCGCAATCATCGCCCTGGGCCGCAGCATGCAATTCACCGTCATCGCCGAAGGCGTCGAAACCCATGCCCAGCAACAATTCCTCACCGCCGAAGGCTGCGAACAGATCCAGGGCTACATCGTCAGCCTGCCACTTTCCCCCGACGAATTCGCCGCGACGTTTCTTCGTATAGCCGTATCGGATTTTTCGGATAGCACAGCCGAGAAACCATCGCTATAATCCGCGGCCTACTGAGGGCCTATAGCTCAGTTGGTTAGAGCAGAGGACTCATAATCCTTTGGTCCACGGTTCAAGTCCGTGTGGGCCCACCAAACAAGAAAGCCGCGCATTGCGCGGCTTTCGCGTTTCTGGCTGGTCCACCACAGATACAGTCCCAGGGTCCAAGGGTACAATTTAGGTGCAGTGCTGGTTCGCCAGCCGCCAAGGCGCTTCAAGGAGGTGCCTTGGCCTACAGGTCATCCTCTGGATTGCGCAACAGCCGCAACTCACCGCGTGCAACCTCATCCGGCACCGCGAAGGAGTACCGTCCCAGAGCCGTCGCTGTTGCCGCTGACCGAAAACTGACCTTGCGGGGGTGCGGTAGCTGGCGATGAGACCCGTGCAGACGTCAAATTCCCCGGGGCCTCACATCAAAGACCGTTTGCATCTTAGTCACCGCTTGTTGAAAATCATCGTCTTTTTGCACGAATGGATACGCGCATGAAGTTCGAGAAGACCACGCAGTACAGGTCCGAGGAAGGGATCGTCTTCAATCTGTCTCAAATCACCCTCATGGAAAGCGACTGAGGTCGTCTGCGCGAGCTGCACTTTGGCGAAGCGAAACGCGCCCATTAGCAAGTCAACAGCATGGTCGTCGATATGTACGACCGAATGCAGGCTCGAAACCTGCCATGCCTGCTGACAGTCTGCATTTCCAATCCCCTCACCCGGCGATGCTATCAGCACTATGCGCGGCAACGTCGCCAAGGGAATTCGAACCTGCATGCAGGTGACGTGCTGGTCGGAGAGGTCCATGGCGGGATTGGCCCACAGCGCTCTGTCGTGACGCTGGTCATCAAGGTCTGAGGAACTGCACATGCCCTACATCATGCAAACTATCGTCCTTCTGGTGCTGGGCGCGATCCTCGTTCAGTTTCTGAAACCATACCCGCTGCGCAAGTGGCTGGGTTTGGCGCTGCTGGCAACGGGCTTGGTCAGCATCTTCAAGGTTGGTGAACAGCAGGTGCTGGGCTTTGACCTGGAGCTGCTAGCACTGCTGGCCGTGCCGCTGGGCGTGGTGCTTTTCCTGACGCGGCGGCGGTTCACGGAGGGGGACTGAAGCCCTGGCACGATTTCTCGGTGCCGTCTCTGACCCAAAATCATATGGGACAACAGTCGATCAACAGCGCGTTGATCGATGATCTTAGCGTTGGACCTTGCCGGTGGATTGGGGGTTACTTTGAACATACTGGTAACTCCTAACGTTGGTTAGATGCCGCCAAAATCACTGCTAAATGATCGGTGGCGGCTGTAACGCAGGCCAGGTGCGTCGGAAATGTGTAATGCCACATTGACCAGCCTTGCCAACTCTGCGGGCGCGGCCTAATTCTGATCCTAGACAGCACGGATCTAGCGCACATGAAAGGTCACCTGGGCCAGCGCGGCGCCGAGCCCGAACGGCAGTAGTATCGCTCGGGTCGCGGTGGGGGCCGGGCTACGCATGTCTTCAGCCAAAGCAGCCACGTCTCGGTGCAACTGTTCAATGCTGGCTTGAGTCGTGGGAGGTAAGGACATACAGCGTCTTCCTGTCGGGATCAGATCGCGCCTTGTGCGCGGCTCCGAGGCGGGTCGTGCGTCATTTTTCCTGCCTGTCGTCTAGGTTATATTTTGCGCGGACGGCGGGTTATCGGATGACGTCCGCCAAGGTTGTAGGCAAACTCCGAGAATTGCGTAATGGGCGCATTTGGGCACTTTGCCGCCTTGTTGGGCTTTTTTTCGACGGGATACTCTCCGGACGTCGCTGCCAATCAGCTTACGTCCAAACACCCAATGAAGGGATCGCCTGCACCGGCTGCAACCGCTCAAGCACTTCCCCCGTCAACACAACCTCATACGTATCCGCCGGCCGCCCCCACTGCTCCACAATGACCATGCGCTCCACCAAAAGCCCCGCCAATCCAGTAATCGTATCGGCTAACACCTCGACGATTTCTTGGGTGCGCAACCACAAGCGATCATTAATGTCTGTCAGCTCAGCAATGATGCGATCAGACGACGCTGGATCCGTATCGGGATAGGCGATGTTTCGAAGCAAGTACCGCAACTCTCTTATTTTTGCGTGATCCTGTTCCGCTCCAAACTCTCCGTTCAGGATGGCTGCCGCTTTCGACTTATCGACGCGTTTCTCGGGCGAGTGCTTTGCAGGTAATGTCTGCGCCATGGCGCCGGCGAAGAGGACCATTATCCGGGCTTCCAAATGTTCCTTCATGGCTTCGAGCGACGAAATGGACCGCGTCAAGGTAATGGAGGCCCCACCATGATGCGTCAGGCCCATGGTCACTTTCAGGGTCACATCACCCGTTTCAAAACCCAGGGCTCGGGCTACGACGTAATGCCCCATTTCGTGATTGGCAATCTGCAGTGCATAGTCGCGCAGAGCCGCAGGCATGCTCTTCATTTCGATCCCCTCGCTTCACAGCCCCTGGTTGCGCATTCGACTACGAGTGACAATTTGTGTCCATCCAATTAACCCGTTGAGGGCATGGACTGCCTGTAATATGCCAGCCCATTGCTCTGTACCGCTGGAGATGCCCCTTTGCCTGACACTCGCCCGCCCGTTCTCGACGAAATCGACCGCCAATTGATCGCCGCCTTGCAGATCAATGCCCGTGAAAGTGTGGCCATGCTTGCCCGGCAACTGGGCATCGCCCGGACCACCGTTACTTCGCGCCTGGCTCGGTTGGAAAAGGCCAAGGTGATCACCGGTTACGGTGTGCGACTGGGTCAGCGTGTGGTGGATGGCGGGTTGCAGGCTTACGTCGGGATTACGGTGCAACCGAGGTCTGGCAAGGAAGTGCTGCGACGACTTAGCGCCATGGCTCAGGTGCAGCAGCTGTGTGCGGTGAGTGGCGAGTTTGATTATGTGGCGTGGTTGCGCACCGATTCGCCGGAGCAGCTGGATCAGTTGCTGGATCAGATCGGCAGTGTGGATGGGGTGGAGAAGACGACGACTTCGATCATCCTGAGCAGCAAGATTGATCGGGGGCAGCCGGTTTGAGGCCTTCGGTGTCTGGTCGGAACTCTTCGCGGGCAAGTCGGATCGTCGCACTGCTCACACCTACAATATGTAGTGATGCATCGTCATACTGATAAAACAATTAGCAAAACGACGACACATTGCGTCTTATTAACGTGTTCTACGCTCTCTAGAATGGCTGCCATCTTTTCCTATACTCAGACGCGCATCCTGCGTCGGGTCGCCAGCAAGGTCAGCCATGAACAAGAACAATCGCCATCCTGCAGACGGTAAAAAACCAGTCACCATTTTCGGCCCGGACTTTCCTTTCGCCTTCGATGACTGGATCGAGCACCCGGCCGGCCTGGGGAGCATTCCAGCGCACAATCACGGCGCCGAAGTGGCGATCGTCGGGGCTGGCATTGCCGGTCTGGTGGCCGCCTATGAACTGATGAAACTGGGCCTCAAACCTGTCGTCTACGAAGCCTCGAAAATGGGCGGTCGTCTGCGCTCCCAGGCGTTCAACGGTGCCGAAGGCATCATCGCCGAGCTCGGCGGCATGCGCTTCCCGGTGTCGTCCACTGCGTTTTATCACTACGTCGATAAACTCGGCCTCGAGACCAGGCCCTTCCCGAACCCGCTGACCCCCGCGTCTGGCAGCACGGTGATCGATCTGGAAGGCAAAACCCATTACGCACAGAAACTGGCGGATCTTCCTGCACTGTTCCAGGAAGTGGCTGACGCTTGGGCCGATGCCCTGGAAGACGGTTCTCGCTTCGGCGAGATCCAGCAGGCGATCCGCGATCGCGACGTGCCGCGCCTCAAGGAATTGTGGAACACCTTGGTGCCGTTGTGGGACGACCGCACGTTCTACGATTTCGTCGCCACCTCCAAAGCCTTCGCCAAGCTCTCCTTCCATCACCGCGAAGTGTTCGGCCAGGTCGGTTTCGGCACCGGCGGCTGGGACTCGGACTTCCCCAACTCGATGCTGGAAATCTTCCGCGTGGTGATGACCAACTGCGACGATCACCAGCACCTGGTGGTCGGCGGCGTGGAACAAGTGCCGCAAGGCATCTGGCGCCATGTGCCGGAGCGTTGCGTGCACTGGCCTGAAGGCACCAGCCTCAGCTCGCTGCACAACGGCGCACCACGTACCGGCGTGAAGAAAATTGCCCATGCGGCAGGCGGCCGTTTTGCGGTCACCGACAACTGGGGCGACACCCGCGAATACGCAGCGGTGCTGACCACTTGCCAGAGCTGGCTGCTGACCACCCAGATCGAATGCGACGAGAGCCTGTTCTCGCAAAAGATGTGGATGGCCCTGGACCGTACCCGCTACATGCAGTCGTCGAAAACTTTCGTGATGGTCGACCGCCCGTTCTGGAAGGACAAAGACCCGGAAACCGGCCGCGACCTGATGAGCATGACCCTCACTGATCGCCTGACCCGTGGCACGTACTTGTTCGATAACGGCGACGACAAGCCTGGGGTGATTTGCCTGTCGTACTCATGGATGAGCGACGCCCTGAAAATGCTTCCACAGCCAGTGGAAAAGCGCGTGAAGCTGGCGCTGGATGCGTTGAAGAAGATCTACCCGAAAGTCGACATCGCCGCGCGGATCATCGGCGATCCGATCACCGTGTCGTGGGAAGCCGACCCGCATTTCCTCGGGGCCTTCAAGGGCGCCCTGCCCGGTCACTACCGCTACAACCAGCGCATGTACGCGCACTTCATGCAGGACGACATGCCGCCCGAGCAACGCGGGATTTTCATCGCCGGCGATGACGTTTCATGGACGCCGGCGTGGGTTGAAGGCGCGGTGCAGACCTCGCTCAACGCGGTATGGGGCATCATGAAACACTTCGGCGGTGAAACTCACGCCGAAAACCCGGGTCCAGGAGATGTGTTCAACGAGATCGGTCCGATCGCCCTGCCCGAGTAAGAGGAATCCGAAATGCGCGTAGCCCTTTACCAATGTCCACCGCGGCCCCTGGATGTCGCAGGCAACCTGCAACGCCTGCATCAACTGGCGCTGGAGGCCAAGGGCGCGGATTTGCTGGTGGGGCCGGAGATGTTCCTGACCGGCTACAACATCGGCATAGACGCCGTCAGCGTGCTGGCGGAGGTGCACAACGGTGAATCGGCGCAGCAAATCGCGCGCATCGCCAAGGCAGCCGGGATCGCCATTCTGTATGGCTACCCCGAGCGTACCGAGGACGGGCAGATCTACAACGCCGTGCAGTTGATCGACGCCCATGGCGAGCGGCTGTGCAACTACCGCAAGACTCATCTGTTCGGTGACCTCGATCACTCGATGTTCAGCCCCGGGTCGGATGAGTTTCCGTTGGTTGAACTCAATGGCTGGAAGCTTGGCTTTTTGATCTGCTACGACCTGGAGTTCCCGGAGAACGCCCGGCGTCTGGCGTTGGCCGGTGCCGAGCTGATCCTGGTGCCGACGGCGAACATGATTCCCTACGATTTCATCGCCGACGTCACCGTCCGCGCCCGGGCCTTCGAAAACCAGTGTTATGTGGCTTACGCCAACTACTGTGGGAGCGAGGGCGAGATCCAGTATTGCGGCCAGAGCAGCATCGCCGCGCCGGATGGCAGCCGTATCGCCCAGGCCGGCCTTGATGAAGCACTGATTGTCGGTGAGCTGGATCGCCAGCTGATGATCGATTCCCGCGCCGCCAATCGCTACTTCCTCGATCGCCGTCCCGAGCTTTACGACGCGCTGAACAAGCGCTGATCCACTTAGGGGGCGTTCTCAATATGTTTCCCCGGCGCAGTGTGGAAACTCATTGAGAACGCCCCCTAATCCGCTAGCATTAGCGCTTCTCTGTTCTGGAAGTGCTCATGCCTGCGCTGAATCACCCCCACCTTCACACTGAAACCCTGGCCAACGGTCTGCGGGTGACGCTGCGTCATGCTCCCGGTTTGAAGCGCGGCGCCGCTGCGTTGCGGGTCGCTGCCGGCAGTCACGACGTGCCATCGGCCTGGCCGGGGCTGGCGCACTTTCTCGAGCATTTGCTGTTCCTGGGTACAGAGCGCTTTCCCGCAGGACAAGGGCTGATGGCCTATGTGCAAGGTCATGGCGGGCAGGTGAATGCGCGCACCAGCGAACGGACGACGGACTTCTTTTTCGAACTGCCGCCCCAGGCGTTCAGCGCTGGGCTGGAGCATCTGTCAGACATGCTCGCCCATCCGCGTATGAATCCAGACGATCAGCGGCGGGAACGGGAAGTGCTGCACGCCGAATTTGTCGCCTGGTCGCGGGATGCCACAGCCCAACAGCAATTCGCGCTGTTCGACGGGCTCTCGGCGGCTCACCCGTTACGGGCGTTTCATGCTGGCAACCGTTACAGCCTGCCGATTCCGCAGCCCGAGTTTCAGCAAGCGTTGAAGGACTTCCATCAGCAGTTTTATCAGACCGGGCAAATGACGTTGAGCCTGGCCGGCCCGCAGAGTCTCGAAGAATTGAAAGGGATGGCGCAGGCGTTTGCCATTGCCATTCCCGCCGGTAAAAAAGTCCCCCAGGCAAAGCCCAGCCTGTTGATGGATTCATCGGCCAATAATTATCAACAGGCTGGAGAACGTCGACTGGATCTGCTGTTCACCTTCGAAGGGCTGCCCGACTCATCGCCCGAAGCGCTGGCGTTCCTGTGCCATTGGCTGACCGCCGCAAAACCCGGCGGCCTGTTGGCGCAGCTGCGAGACAGCGGGCTGGCAGACAACCTGAAAGCCGCGCCGCTCTACTGCTATGCCGGGCAAGCCTTGCTGCACATCGAATTCACGCAGCCCGCAAACGCCACGCAATCGGGCAGCGTGATCCGCGAACGGCTTCTGGATTGGCTGGGCTTTTTTGCCTCCCGTCAGGATTGGGCTCAATTGCGCGAAGAGTACGCAACCCTGCAGCAGCGCCAACAGCAAGTCAGCAGCGCCTTGCAACTGGCCCAACGGGACAGCGAGCAACTTGAACCGGAATTATCCGAACAGGGCGTTGTTGCCCTCAAGGCAATCCTGAAACAAATCGGCGCTGTGGATAACTTCACCGGCCAGTGGCAACTGCCGCCCCCCAACCCGTTTTTGCGTACCGAGACTCCAGCCCCGAATGCCGGCTTGATTCGCGGCCAGACCAGCGCCCACCGTGGCCTGCGGACCTTTGCCCAGGATCGCTCGCGCAGTCGCCGCGAACGTTCGCCGATGCAGTTCAGTCAGGAGTTGCCGGATAACACGGATGAAGGCGCGGTTTATCTGCGCTGGCGCCTGGAGTCCGCGCCTCACGGCCGTCTTCAGACCAATCTGGAAAACAACCTGGGGCCGTTGCGCGAGGATGCACGTCAGGCCGGTGTCGACGTTTCCTTCAGCGCATCGGGCAATGAGTGGCTGCTGAAACTGACGGGCCTGCAGGAACCGATGCCAACAGTCCTCGAACATGTGCTGAAAGCGCTGACAAAACCTGATGCGCGTTTCTTACAGGATGCACCGACGGCCACCCCATTGATGCCGATTCGACAGCTGCTCAAGGCGCTGCCCGATCTATGCACTGAACACACCGCAGCCTCGGATGACTTGCAGCAACTCTGGTCGAGTGCGCGTTGGGATGGCCTGGCGACCGGATTGTCGGCCCAGACGCAAGCGGCGATGGGGTTGGCGTTGAGTCGTGTGCCGGGAACGCCAGACCATCAATCGACGTCACCTCTATCGATCGGCTCACAGCATCTCTGGAGCGCCATCGATACCGGCTCCAGCGAACACGCGCTGTTACTCTTTTGTCCGACGGCAACCCATGACATCGCCGACGAAGCTGCCTGGCGCTTGCTCGCACACGTGTGCCAGACACCGTTCTATCAACGCTTGCGGGTGGAACTGCAACTCGGTTACGCGGTGTTCAGTGGCCTGCGCCAGATCAACGGTCAGACCGGGCTGTTGTTCGGCGTGCAATCGCCGAGCGTCGCGCCTCTGGACTTGTTGCAGCACATCGAACAATTCCTCGGCGAGCTCGAAAGGATGATCGAAAGCATCGATGAGCTGACCTTCATCGCCCAACGCCAAGCCCTGGCCGATCAATTCGACAGCACCGCCCTGCCCAACACCCAGGCCGCCGAACTGCTCTGGCAAGGCAAACTGGCCGGCCACTCGTCGGATTATCTGGGCCTTTTACCTCAAGCGATTCTGAAGATCGACCGCAAAGCCTTGCTGGCCGCGGCACAGCGACTGAATATGGCCGAAGGTGGCTGGCGCTGTCTGGCCAGCGGAGCTTGCCCGACTACGCGCTGGCAAGTGGCAAAATGATCATTACCGGCGCTGCAATTAGCTTTCTCAAAGATTCGCAGCCAATCACTCTGTAATTTTGAGTAACATAGCCACCTAACTATCTGAACATCTCCGGCTGGAGGTGGACTATATGTGTAGGTCTCAACTGTCCCATCCACCTGAAGGAGCGCTTCTATGTCCTGGTCCAAACCTGCTTACACCGACCTGCGTATCGGCTTCGAAGTCACCATGTACTTCGCAAGCCGCTAAGCTCTGCCGTTTGGTAGAGAATGCAGTGCTACGCCTCGGCTTGCCGGGGCGTTTTTATTTTCAGTTTTCAATGATGGAGCGGCCATGTTTGTCCAGATTCTAGGTTCCGCCGCCGGCGGCGGTTTCCCCCAGTGGAACTGCAACTGCGCGAACTGCGCAGGTTTTCGCGACGGCAGCCTGCGGGCCGAAGCGCGTACCCAGTCGTCCATCGCGATTTCCGATGATGGCGTGAACTGGGTGCTGTGCAATGCTTCGCCGGACATCCGCGCCCAGCTCCAGAGTTTCGCGCCGATGCAGCCGGGACGCGCGCTGCGAGATACCGGCATCAGCGCAATCATCCTGATGGACAGCCAGATCGACCACACCACCGGCCTGCTCAGCTTGCGCGAAGGCTGCCCGCATCAGGTCTGGTGCACCGACATGGTCCATGAAGACCTGAGCACCGGGTTCCCGTTGTTCACCATGCTGACCCACTGGAACGGCGGGTTGAACTGGAACCGTATCGAACTCGATCAGAGCTTCACCGTCCCGGCCTGCCCGAATCTGCGCTTCACCCCACTGCCTCTGCGCAGCGCCGCCCCACCCTACTCGCCGCACCGCTTTGACCCGCATCCGGGCGACAACATCGGCCTGATCGTCGAAGACCTGAGCACCGGCGGTAAACTGTTCTACGCACCGGGCCTGGGCAAGGTCGATGCTCCGCTGCTGAAGATCATGGCCAGCAGCGATTGTCTGTTGGTAGACGGTACGATGTGGGACGACGACGAAATGCAGCGCCGTGGTGTCGGCACGCGCACGGGTCGGGAAATGGGCCATCTGGCGCAGAACGGCCCCGGCGGCATGCTCGAAGTGCTGGAACAACTGCCCAAGCAGCGCAAAGTGCTTATCCACATCAACAACACCAACCCGATTCTCGATGAGAATTCGCCAGAGCGTGCGGAGCTGGCCCGTCGTGAAGTTGAAGTGGCTTATGACGGCATGAGTATTGTGCTGTAGCGGATGGCCTCTTCGCAGGCCAACCACGCTCCCACAGGGATAGCGTTATCTCTGTGGGAGCAGGCCTGCCCGCGAAGGCGTCAGACCAGACACCAAAGAATCCACCGGTTGTTCCCGGAGAACCGCAATGACTGATACCCCAATGTCCCCCGCCGAATTCGAAGCGGCCCTGCGCGCCAAGGGCGCCTATTACCACATCTATCACCCATATCACGTGGCGATGTATGAAGGTCGGGCGACTCGCGAGCAGATCCAGGGCTGGGTCGCCAACCGCTTTTACTATCAGGTGAACATCCCGCTCAAGGACGCCGCGATCTTGGCCAACTGCCCGGACCGCGAGATTCGTCGCGAGTGGATTCAGCGCCTGCTGGACCATGACGGCGCCCCCGGTGAAGACGGCGGTATCGAAGCCTGGTTGCGTCTTGGGCAAGCGGTCGGCCTCGACCCGGATCAGTTGCGCTCCCAAGAACTGGTGCTGCCCGGCGTGCGTTTCGCCGTGGATGCCTACGTCAACTTCGCCCGCCGGGCCCGTTGGCAGGAAGCCGCCAGCAGCTCATTGACCGAACTGTTTGCGCCGCAAATCCACCAATCGCGCCTCGACAGTTGGCCGCAGCATTACCCGTGGATCGACCCGGCCGGTTACGAATATTTCCGTACACGCCTGGGCCAGGCTCGCCGGGATGTGGAGCACGGTCTGGCAATCACGTTGCAGCATTACACTACGCGGGAAGGCCAGGAGCGCATGCTGGAAATTCTCCAGTTCAAACTGGACATTCTTTGGAGCATGCTCGATGCCATGAGCATGGCCTACGAACTGAACCGCCCGCCGTACCACAGCGTGACCGAACAGCGGGTCTGGCATAAAGGAATCACCTTATGAGTTTTGATCGCAGCAAAACCCCGACCTGGCGTCCCGGCTACCGTTTCCAGTACGAACCGGCGCAAAAGGGCCATGTATTGCTCTACCCCGAAGGCATGATCAAACTCAATGAGAGCGCCGCGCTGATCGGCGGCTTGATCGATGGCCAGCGAGATGTCGCGGCCATCATCGCCGAGCTCGACAAACAGTTCCCCGGCGTGCCCGAGCTCGGTGACGACATCGAGCAATTCATGGAGGTCGCCCGTGCTCAGCACTGGATCGAACTTGCCTGATTCCGTGTCAGGCAAGTTACCGCCCAAGCCCGAAATCGGCCTGCCCCTTTGGCTGCTGGCCGAGCTGACCTATCGCTGCCCGTTGCAATGCCCGTACTGCTCCAATCCGCTGGATTTCGCCGAGCAAGGCCGGGAGTTGACCACCGAGCAGTGGATCAAGGTCTTTCGCGAAGCCCGGGAAATGGGCGCGGCGCAGTTGGGCTTTTCCGGTGGTGAACCGCTGGTGCGCCAGGACCTCGCCGAGTTGATCGCTGAGGCGCGCAAACTGGGGTTCTACACCAACCTGATCACCTCCGGCATCGGCCTCACCGAGCAGAAAATCAGCGACTTCAAAAAGGCCGGCCTGGACCACATCCAGATCAGCTTCCAGGCCAGCGACGAGCAGGTGAACAACCTGCTGGCCGGCTCGAAAAAGGCCTTCGCGCAAAAACTCGAAATGGCCCGTGCGGTGAAGGCGCACGGCTATCCGATGGTGCTGAACTTCGTCACCCATCGGCACAACATCGACAAAATCGACCGGATCATCGAGCTGTGCATTGCCCTTGAGGCAGACTTCGTCGAACTCGCGACGTGCCAGTTCTATGGTTGGGCTCAGCTCAATCGGGTCGGCCTGCTACCGACCAAGGAACAATTGGTTCGCGCCGAACGCATCACCAACGAATACCGCGCGAAACTGGAAGCCGAAGGGCATCCGTGCAAGCTGATTTTCGTGACGCCGGACTATTACGAAGAGCGTCCGAAAGCCTGCATGAATGGCTGGGGCAGTATTTTTCTGACGGTCACACCAGACGGAACCGCCCTGCCCTGTCATGGCGCCCGACAGCTGCCGGTGCAGTTTCCCAACGTGCGCGACCACAGCATGCAGCACATCTGGTACGACTCGTTCGGCTTCAACCGCTTTCGCGGTTACGACTGGATGCCCGAGCCGTGCCGCTCCTGCGACGAGAAAGAAAAGGACTTCGGCGGCTGCCGTTGCCAGGCGTTCATGCTCACGGGTGACGCGAGCAATGCCGACCCGGTGTGCAGCAAGTCGAAACATCACGGCGTGATCCTCAAGGCCCGCGAAGAAGCCGAGCACGCGACCCAGACCATCGAACAACTGGCCTTTCGCAATGAACGAAACTCACGCCTCATCGCCAAAAGCTGAACCCTTGAGCGCCGCCAGGGCCGTCGCGGCCGGCATCGACTTCGCCGAGTTGCAGGTCGGGCCACATGGCCTGTTCTGGAACGAGTACCGCCCCGAAGATGCTGCCTGCCGAGTCTGGCAGTGGCGCGACGGTCAGGCCCATTGCCTGACGCCACCCACGTTCAGTGTGCGCAGCCGGGTGTACGAATATGGCGGTGGCGCGTTTTGTCTGACCGATGACGGGCTGGTGTTCGTCAACGAGGCCGATCAGCAGCTGTATCGGCAATCGCTGAGCGATGAGACGCCTGAGGTGCTGACTTCAAGTGAATGCCGGTACGGCGATCTGCACTTCGCCAACGGGCAAGTGCTGGCGGTGGAAGAAAACCGCGATCGGCATCGCCTGGTGGCGATCGATCTGGCAGATGGCCGACGCCATCTGCTGGCCGAAGGCGCTGATTTCTACGCGGCACCGACCTTGAGTCCTGACGGTCGACGTCTGGCCTGGATCGAGTGGAATCGCCCGGATCAGCCCTGGACCGCAACACGCCTGATGGTTGCCGAACGCCAGCGCGATCACACCTTTGCGCAGCCGCGTTGTGTGGCCGGTGACGGTGCTCAGGAGTCACTGCAACAACCGGGATTCGATGACAGCGGCCGTCTGTATTGTCTGACTGATCGCGGCGGTTTCTGGCAGCCGTGGGTGGAGTCGACAGAAGGACTGAGCCCACTCCCGAGCACTGCTGCCGACCATGGACCGGCGCCCTGGCAATTGGGTGGTTGCACCTGGTTACCGTTGAGCGAAGACACTTATCTGGCCAGTTGGACCGAAGAGGGTTTTGGGCGACTGGGGCTTTGTCATGGCGATGGCTCCCGTGAGGATTTCACGGGCGACTACAGCCGCTTCCGCCATCTCGCACAGGATGAACAGTTCATCTACTGCATCGCTGCTTCGCCGGTCAGTTCGGCGTCGGTGATTGCCATTGACCGCAAGACCCGACAGGTGAAGACCCTCGCCGGTGGTGTTGTCCCCCTGCCGGCCGATCAGATCAGCCGCCCGCAAACCCTGCGTTATCCGAGCGGTTCGGGCGAGGCCCATGGGTTCTTCTACCCGGCAATGAACGACGATACGAAACCGCCCTTGGTGGTGTTCATTCACGGCGGCCCGACTTCGGCCTGCTACCCGATGTTCGACCCGCGAATCCAGTATTGGGCACAACGCGGCTTCGCCGTGGCCGATCTCAACTACCGAGGCAGCAGCGGCTACGGCCGTGCTTATCGCCAGGCGCTGCATTTGAGCTGGGGCAAGGTGGACGTGGAAGATGCCTGCGCAGTGGTCGGCTACCTGGCCGGGCGCGGACTGATCGACGGCGATAAAGCGTTTATCCGTGGTGGCAGCGCCGGCGGGTACACCGCATTGTGCGCATTGGCCTTTCACAAGGTCTTTCGTGCGGGTGCCAGCCTGTATGGCGTCAGCGATCCCGTTGCGCTGGGCCGCGTCACGCACAAGTTCGAAAGCGATTATCTGGACTGGTTGATCGGAGACCCGGTAGAGGACGCTGAACGCTACGCCGCGCGCACGCCGCTGCTGCACGCGAACAACATTAGCGTTCCAATGATCTTCTTTCAGGGTGAACTGGACGCCGTGGTGGTGCCGCAACAGACCCGCGACATGGTCAAGGCATTACAGGACAACGGCATTCTGGTCGAAGCGCATTACTACGCCGACGAACGCCATGGCTTTCGCAAGGCCGGCAACCAGGCCCATGTGCTGGAGCAGGAATGGATGTTTTATCGGCGGGTGATGGAGTTGGCGGACTGAAATCGTAGCGCCCCATTCGCGGGCAACCATTGATCCTGCTATCGCTCAAGCACTGAAATGTCTTCGGCAAACCGCAGAGACAAAAAAACGCCCCACGCGAAAAGAATCAAACGTGGGGCGCTGCGTTATACCGCGAGACGGTTCGGAAATTCGTGTAGGGCGGGTCTGATCAGACAGCAATACCTTTGCGGCACTGCAGTTGCGCGGTGCGCACGCGGGAGAAGGCGCGGGCCAGACGCAGGAGCATTTCGTCGATATTGGCCTTGCTGACCGTAAGGGCCGGGGTAAAGCGCAGGCAATCGGCTTGCGGCGCATTGAGCAGCAAGCCTTCGTACAACGCAGCCTTGACTACGGCGTCGGCCGAATCGTCGGACAGATCGAGCCCCCAGAGCAGCCCTTGCCCACGCAATTCGCCGTGACCATAGCGATGGGCCAGACGACTCAGGCCTTCGCCCAGATGCTGAGCGGTTTCCCGCATATGATCGATAAAGCCCTTGTCCTGCACGCTGTCGAGCACGACAAGCCCGGCGGCACTCATCAACGCATTGCCATGATGAGTGCCGCTCATTTCGCCGATTTCGAAACAACAGGCCTTGCCTCGCGCCAACAATGCCGCCAATGGCACGCCACCACCGAGCCCTTTGCCGAGCACCACGATATCTGCCCGCACACCGTAGGACTGTTCGGCAAGCAATGTGCCGCAGCGACCGACGCCGGTTTGCACTTCGTCAAATATCAGCAGAATGCCAAGCTCACGACACAAGCGCTCGACGCCCTTGAGGTAGTGCTCGGTAGCGGGAATCACCCCGGCCTCGCTCTGGATCGGTTCGAGCATGATCGCGACCGTCTGGGCATCCACGGCCGCATGCAAGGCGGGCAGGTCATTGAACGGGACATGGCTGAAGCCCGGCAACTGTGGCTCGAATCGGTTGATCAGATTCGAACTGTCCGACGCAGAAATCGTCCCGAGGCTACGACCATGACAGCCTTTACTGGCCACAATGATCCGCGAAGCGCCGCCACGATGTTGCTGGCCCCATTTGCGCGCCAGTTTGATCGCCGCTTCACAGGCTTCGCTGCCACTGTTGAGCAGGTACGCCTGGTCACTGCCGGTACTGGCGCAGAGCCGGTCGGCGAGGTTGAGCACGCCGCGGTTGTGCAGTCCGAAACCCGGATTGATCAGCGACTGAGCCTGCTCCGAAATCGCTTTGACCAGTGCTGAAGGGCTATGTCCGAGGCTATTGGCGCCGCCACCCTGTGAGAAATCCAGGTAAGCGCGGTTATCGCTGTCCCACAACCAGGAGCCTTGGCCACGCACGAAAATCTGTTTCGGTCGTTCGACACTGGGCATCAGGCACTCGCTGGAAAAGTTGTCGCTTCTGGCCGGCAGGGAAGTGTCCATCGCCAGGTCATCAAGGCTCGGTGGCTTGCGTCGCAGGTTGAACAGATTCATCGGATAAAACCTCGTCCGAGGTTTTTTGCCTTGCCTATGTAAACACCATCGCTGTAAACGGTATTCATCGTGCTTTATGGCCCTGTAAGCCTTGTGAATGCGGTTAGACTAGGCGTAGGCAAGGCACTGAGCCATTTCGATTTCTCAGCATTTTCGATAAGTATTACTTATGGATTTCAAACAACTGCGTTATTTCGTCGCGGTCTACGAAGAGGGCCACGTCGGTCGGGCCGCCGAGCGGCTTTCTATCTCCCAGCCTGCGTTGTCCCAGCAGATCCGCCAACTCGAACAGAACCTCGATGTAAGCCTGTTCGAACGCAGCAGCAAGCGTCTGCTGCCAACCCTGGCGGCCCACACGTTGTACAACCATGCCCTGCCCTTGCTCGATGGCTTGCAACGCGCGCGCGAAGCCTTGGGCAATTTCAAGGGCAAGGCGCTGCGAACCTTGGCCATTGGCGTACTGCAGACCGTCCACTCCAGCCTGGTGCCGCAAATGCTCGAACGCGTGCGCAAGGCACAGCCGCATCTGGTGGTGCAGATCTATGAACTGACCGGCCTGGAAATCGAGCGGCGACTACTCAATGGTTCGCTGGACATCGGGATCAGTTACCTGCCGCCCCGTCAGCCGGGTTTGCACGGCGTGCCGTTGTACGAAGATGAGCTGACCCTTGTCATCCCGGCGGACCATCCGTTGCGCGAATTCAAGAAGGTCTCCATGAGCCAGGCGGCCGAGTTGCCCATGTTGCTGTTGGGTGAAGAGTTCCAGGTGCGGCAGATCTGGCAGGCACAACTGGCCAGTCTTGGGCGCCGGCCGCAGGTGCAGGCCGAGCTGAACAACATGGCGGGGATTCTCGACAGCCTGCCGCACACGCGGCTGGCGACTGTGCTGCCCGGACGCTCGCAAAAGACCCATGGCGACCAAGAGTTGCTGTGGAAACCACTGAGTGAGCCGCGGGTGCCGCTGAAAGTGGGGTTGGTGTGTCGGGATGTGCAGCGGCAACAGGCTTCGCTGGCGTTGTTGCGGACATTGCTGGAAGAGGTGATGGATGAACACTTGCGTAGCCCGACGGCCCTGGATGGGTTGAGCTGAACTTTTTTGCAGGCAAAAGAAAACCCCGCCGAAGCGGGGCTTTGCAGACTGTTTCCCTGACATCCATTTCACTCCGCCGTCCTGGCAGAATCCTACGTGTCCGTGTTGTTGCTTTGCGCTTCCTGCGCGACGTCCATGTGAAGTAGATTAGCTCTGGATCCAATCTGCGCATATGGGAAAACAGCAGCACGTCATGTAAGAGAATGCTTACATGACGTTACAGAGTCAGAACTGTCCTGCGTCCAACAGGAACAACGATTCGCTTCCCGCCTTTACCGACGCGCTCAACGAGTGAATACGTGGCAGCAGACGAGCGAAATAGAACCGCGCCGTACCCAGTTTGCTCGCGTAGAAATCGTCCTGCGCTTCTTTGCCGAAGGCTGCCTTGGCCATCAGTGCCCACATGTAGGCATAGGCGGTGTAACCGAATGCTTGTAGATACTCGACCGAAGCAGCGCCGATTTCGTTCGGGTTGTTTTTCGCCCGGTCCAGCAGCCATGCGGTCAGATCGTCGAGGGTGCCCACTGCATCGTTCAGCGGTTTGGTGAACTCCGCCAAATCAACACTGGCCGTCGCGGTGAAATGACGAATCTCGTCAGCGAACAGTTTGTAGAACGCCCCGCCGCTGCCGACGATCTTGCGCCCGACAAGGTCCAGCGCCTGAATACCATTGGTGCCTTCGTAGATCTGCGTGATACGCACGTCACGAACCAGTTGCTCCTGGCCCCACTCACGGATGTAGCCGTGGCCGCCAAAAATCTGCTGGCCATGAACTGTGGTTTCAAGCCCCAAATCGGTCAGGAATGCCTTGGCAACAGGCGTCAACAGTGCGACCAGGTCTTCTGCGCGCTTGCGGGTGGTGGCGTCTTCGCTGAACTTGGCGGTGTCCAGTTGCATCGCCACGTAAGTGGAAAATGCACGGCCGCCTTCGTTCGAGGCTTTCATGGTCAGCAGCATGCGACGCACGTCAGGGTGGACGATGATGGGGTCAGCCACTTTGTCCTTGTTCTGCGCGCCGGTCGGCGAACGGCTCTGCAGGCGGTCGCGAGCGTATTCAATGGCGTTCTGGTAGGAACGTTCACCCGAGGCCAGGCCCTGGATGCCGACACCCAGACGCTCGTAGTTCATCATGGTGAACATCGCCGCCAGGCCTTTGTTCGGCTCGCCGACCAGGTAACCCACGGCTTCGTCGAAATTCATCACGCAGGTTGCGGATGCCTGGATACCCATCTTGTGTTCGATCGAACCACAGGTCACCGGGTTGCGCGCACCGAGGCTGCCATCGGCATTGACCATGAACTTCGGCACCAGGAACAGCGAAATACCTTTCGGCCCTGCTGGCGCGTCCGGCAGCTTGGCCAAGACCAAGTGGATGATGTTCTCGGTCAGGTCGTGTTCGCCGCCGGTGATGAAGATCTTGGTGCCGCTGACCTTGTAGGAACCGTCAGCCTGAGGTTCGGCCTTGGTGCGGATAATCCCCAGATCAGTACCGGCGTGCGGCTCGGTCAGGCACATGGAACCGGCCCAGACACCGGCGTACATGTTCGGCAGGTACGCGGCTTTCAGCTCTTCGCTGGCGTGGGCGTTGATCGACAGGCAGGCGCCGGCGGTCAGCATCGGATACAGACCGAACGACAGGCTGGCGGAGTTGACCATTTCTTCGACCTGCGCCGAAACCGCCTTGGGCATGCCCATGCCGCCGTAGGTTGGATCGCCACCGACACCGACCCAACCGCCTTCAGCGTAGGTCTGATACGCCTGTGGGAAACCGGCCGGGGTGGTGACGGCACCGTCGGCCCAGTGGCAACCTTCTTCGTCAGCCGCACGGCTCAGGGGCGCGATGCTTTTGCTGGTGACCTTGCCGGCTTCTTCCAGAATGGCTTCGACGGTTTCAGCATCGACGGTCTCGGCGAGCGCTGGCAGTTCGGCCCAGAGTTTGGCGACCTCGAAAACTTCATTGAGGACGAAGCGCATATCGCGCAGGGGCGCTTTGTAGTCAGCCATGGCAAACCTCGCAAGATCTAAACAGGTGGTTCGTAGGAATAGTGATTTCGCTGTGTCCGAGTGTACCTCAACAACTTTTACGACACATAGGGTCAGCCAATGACCGATTTGTTATTTTTAGTCACTGAGCTGTTCTTCATAAAGAAGCCCGCAGCAAGGCGGGCTTCTTTATGGCTGATTTGAATGATTAAAGTGCAAACAACTCCGCCGGCAACTTCATCAGGCAATCGCTACCCGCCTCGATGGCCGCCCGATGAGCAGCCGTCCGCGGCAGTAAACGCTTGAAGTAAAACTCGTTGGTCGCCAGTTTGCCTCGGCAGTAATCGGCATCACCGCTGCCCGCCTCCAACTGCGACTGAGCCACCAGCGCCATGCGTAGCCACAGGTAGCCGTGGATGATGTAGCCGCAGTACATCAGGTAATCCACCGAAGCGGCGCCGACCTCATCCGGATTTTTCATCGCAGCCATGCCGATCCTGGTGGTCAATTCACCCCACTGCTGATTCAGATCGTTGAGTTGCGCCACATAACCGCCGAGTTGCGGGTGCTCAGCGTTTGCCGCACAGAACTTGTGGACGATTTTAGTGAAGCCGCGCAGCAGTTTTCCCTGACTGCCAAGGACTTTGCGCCCAAGCAGATCCAGCGCCTGAATGCCGTTGGTGCCTTCATAGATCGGCGCGATCCGGCAGTCGCGAACCAACTGCTCCATGCCCCATTCACGAATGAAACCGTGGCCGCCAAACACCTGCATGCCGAGGTTGGTCACCTCCAGCCCGGTGTCGGTCATGAAGGCTTTGCAGATCGGTGTGAGGAACGCCAGCAAATCCTCGGCGTCCTGACGCGCCGTTTCATCCGGGCTCAGGTGCGCAGCGTCCAGCAACTGTGCGGTGAAGTAAGTCAGCGCCCGGTTGCCTTCGTTGAAGGCCTTCATGGTCAACAACATCCTGCGCACATCGGGATGCACGATGATCGGGTCGGCAGGTTTTTCCGGAGCTTTCGGGCCGGTCAGCGAGCGCATTTGCAGACGGTCGTTGGCGTATTTGACCGCACCCTGGAAGCTCGTCTCCCCCAGACACAAACCTTGCATGCCGGTGCCGAGCCGCGCGTGGTTCATCATGGTGAACATGCAGTTCAGGCCCTTATTCGGCTCACCGATCAAGAAGCCCTTGGCATCGTCGAAATTCAGCACGCAGGTGGCCGAGGCCTTGATGCCCATTTTGTGTTCGATCGAACCGCAGGAAACGCCGTTGCGCTCGCCTGCCTCACCCTCGGCATTGGGTAGGAATTTGGGCACGATAAACAGAGAAATGCCTTTGGTCCCCGCTGGCGCGTCCGGCAATTTGGCCAGCACCAGATGAATGATGTTGTCACTCATGTCGTGCTCACCGGCGGAGATGAATATCTTGCTGCCAGAGATCGCGTAACTGCCATCGGCCTGAGGCACGGCGCGGGTCTTGATGATGCCCAGATCGGTGCCGCAATGGGCTTCGGTCAGGCACATGGTGCCGGTCCATTGGCCTGCGGTGAGTTTGCTCAGGTAGGTCTGTTTCTGTTCTTCAGTGCCATGGGCATGGATGGCCGACATCGCACCATGGGTCAGGCCGGGGTACATGCCCCAGGACGTGTTACTGGAGCCGACCATTTCGCTGATGACCAGCCCCAAGGAACTTGGCAAGCCCTGGCCGCCGTAAGCCGGGTCCGCCGCCAGACCATGCCAGCCGCCTTCCACGTATTGTGCGAATGCTTGCTTGAAGCCTGTAGGCGTTGTGACCACACCGTTGTCGAAATGGCAGCCTTCTTCGTCGCCGCTGCGGTTCAGCGGTGCGAGAACGTTCTCACAGAATTTCGCGCCTTCTTCGAGAATCGCATTGACCATGTCCGGGCTGGCATCGGTGGCCCCCAGCGCGGCGTAGTTGCTGTGAAAATCAAACACGTGATCGATCAGAAAGCGCATGTCGCGCAGGGGAGCTTTGTACTCGGGCATGTTCATTTCTCCGGCAGCAGATGGCTCAAACCTACTGCCGTGCATCACACCTCACAATCACAGTCCAGACGCTGAATGCGCCATCATCACTCAACCCGCAGCGGCGTCCATGCGCACTGCGCCACGGCGGTTCTGACCGAAGGCCATCACACAGTTTCGCCCCGCGCCCTTGGCGCTGTAGAGCGCCTGGTCGGCGGATTTGAGCACTTCTTCGGGGGTGCGTTGTTCCAGGCGTTCGGCGACGCCGATGCTGACGGTGACCGAAACACTCGAGGCACCCGAACCCGCGCGACGCTGGCGTCCCTGCTGGTCATCCTGGGGACGGCTGTCCTGATTGCGCAGCTGGATGTTGTAAGTGGCAATGGATTCGCGGATGACCTCCAGATGCGGCATGCACTCTTCGAGGGTCTTGCCTGCGAACACCAAGGCAAATTCCTCACCGCCGTAGCGATATGCCCTACCGCCACCACTGATTTTCGACAGCTTGCTGGCGACCAGACGCAACACTTGATCGCCGACATCGTGGCCGTGGGTGTCGTTGAATTTCTTGAAGTGATCGACGTCGCTCATCGCCAGCACGTAATTGCGCCCCAGCCGTTGCATGCGCTCGTTCAGGGCGCGGCGCCCCGGCAGGCCGGTGAGTTCGTCGCGGAAAGCCATCTGATAGGCCTCATGGGCAACCGCGGCGGCAATCATCAACATCACCTGGCTGCACATGATGTTGAGGGTGAAGGGCAGGATGAAGGTTTTCGGCAACATCCAGAACAATCCCAACAGCCCCACCAATTGCGCAGCGTGCAAGGGTCTTGGGTTGCGCCAGTATTGCCAGGCCAATAACAGGAACGAGGCGAGGAACACGGGATAAGACAATTGGATCAGGCTCATCCACGCACCATGCAACGCCGGCCAGCGGATCTCCGACAGCCACATCAGCAGCGCCTGTGGGTAACTTTGCTCCAGCCCCAGCGCCACACTGCCGAACGCCAGCAACACAGCGAAACGCGCCACCATGTCCTGGAACAGGTGAGTACGCTCTTGCCAGGCAGCGAACAAGCCAAACAGCAACGGCAACAACAGACAGCACAGATGGAACACCACCGCGGCGTCTTCACGAACCTTGCCGTTGTCGCGGTAATAGTCGGTCTGGGTGTCGAGCAGGAAGTAGGCGATGTACACCGTGACCATCAGAAACAGTTCACGCTGACGTCGATAAACCGCGCAATACGCACCGCCGAGCAACAGCACCAGAGTGGGCAGCACGTTGAACAGCGAAGTGAAGAAGACGTTGAGATCCTTGACGTAGGCAGCCGCAAGCCCCGCGAGCAACAACAGCAGCGATGGCAAAAAATGGCTGAAACGTACAGCGGAAGAACGCGGCAAGGGTAAAGCTCCGACCCGGCAAACAAAGATGGCATTGTGCCTGCATTTGGCGCAGCTAAGCACGTGCAACGTGACAGGCGTCACATCGCAGCCTCTTTAACGGCAGCAAAGTCGTTCTTCTTAGCGTTTTAGTCAGGAATATTTAAAGACGTGATCGTTTGCGTCAGGCATAAAAAAGCCGCTGCTTCCGAGGAAGCAGCGGCTTTGTGAAGAGACTGCGTAGGGCTTAGTAACCCAGTGCGAAGTCTTCTTCTTTCATGTCCATCAGGTTGTTGGCGCCCGACAGCATGGTTGCAACGTGAGTGCGGGTACGCGGCAGGATGCGCTGGAAGTAGAAGCGCGCAGTCTGCAGCTTGGCGGTGTAGAACGCCTCTTCGGTGGTACCGGCAGCCAGTTTCTCGGCCGCCAGACGCGCCATGTCAGCCCAGAAGTAGGCCAGGCAGGCGTAACCGGAGTACATCAGGTAGTCCACGGATGCTGCGCCGACTTCTTCGCGATCTTTCATGGCCGCCATACCGACCTTCATGGTCAGCTCGCCCCATTCTTTGTTCAGCGCAGCCAATGGCTCGACGAACTCTTTGACCGCGTCATTGCCTTCGTTGCTCTGGCAGAACTTGTGGACGATCTTGGTGAAGCCCTTGAGCGCTTCGCCTTGAGTCATCAGCACTTTACGGCCCAGCAGGTCGAGTGCCTGGATGCCGGTGGTGCCTTCGTACAGCATCGAAATACGGCTGTCGCGAACGTTCTGCTCCATGCCCCACTCGGCGATGAAACCGTGGCCACCGTAGATCTGCACGCCGTGGTTGGCGGATTCGAAACCGACTTCAGTCATGAAGGCTTTGGCGATCGGCGTCATGAAGGCCAGCAATGCGTCGGCTTTCTTCTTCTCTTCTTCATCGACGCCGTATTTGACGATGTCGACTTGCTTGGCGGTGAAGTAAACCATCGCACGGTTGCCTTCGGCGAACGCCTTCATGGTCAACAGCATGCGACGAACATCAGGGTGAACGATGATCGGGTCAGCGGCTTTGTCCGGCGCTTTCGGGCCAGTCAGGGAGCGCATTTGCAGGCGATCGCGAGCGTATTTCAGGCCGCCCTGGAAGCCGATCTCGGCGTGTGCCAGACCTTGCAGCGCGGTACCCAGACGTGCGGTGTTCATAAAGGTGAACATGCAGTTCAGGCCTTTGTTCGCCGGGCCGATCAGGTAACCGGTGGCCGCGTCGAAGTTCATCACGCAGGTGGCGTTGCCGTGGATGCCCATCTTGTGTTCCAGGGAACCGCAGCTCACAGCGTTGCGCGCGCCGATCGAGCCATCTGCGTTCGGCAGGAATTTCGGCACGATGAACAGCGAGATGCCTTTGGTGCCGGCAGGTGCGTCCGGCAGACGTGCCAGAACGATGTGGACGATGTTGTCGGCCATGTCGTGCTCACCGGCCGAGATGAAGATCTTGGTGCCGGACACTTTGTAGGAGCCGTCGGCCTGAGGTTCGGCCTTGGTGCGCAACATGCCCAGGTCAGTGCCGCAGTGCGGTTCGGTCAGGCACATGGTGCCGGTCCATTCGCCGGAAACCAGTTTGGTCAGGTAAGCCTCTTGCTGCTCAGGCGTGCCGTGCTCGGAAATAGTGTTCATCGCGCCATGGGACAGGCCTGGGTACATGCCCCACGACCAGTTGGCCTCGCCAACCATTTCGCTGACAGCCAGGCCCAGAGACTCCGGCAGGCCCTGGCCGCCGTGCTCTACATCGTGGGCCAGGCTAGGCCAGCCGCCTTCGACGAATTGCTTGTAGGCTTCTTTGAAACCGGTCGGGGTTTTAACGCCCGACTCGCTCCAGGTGCAGCCTTCGGTGTCACCCACGCGGTTCAGCGGAGCCAGCACCTGCTCACAAAACTTGGCGCCTTCTTCGAGAATGGCGTCAACCATGTCCGGAGTTGCGTCCTGGCAAGCCGGAAGGCTCTGATAGTGCGCTTCGTAGCCGAGCAGTTCGTCACGAACGAAGCGAATATCACGCAAGGGGGCCTTGTAGTCAGGCATAGCGATAAACCTCTGCTGATGTAACCGGGAATGAACGACCGTGGTGATTTGTTGTGACGGTCAAACAGTTGTTTGAAACATACGTTTACGCCCAAACCTTGTCAAGCGCCGATCTTTTGCCGTTCGTCTTCGATCTATGAAAATCTTGGGCGCGCAGTGGCGCAACGTCGTTGATTGAGCAACACGTCATGTAGGAGAGATTAGTTGAGGGAGAAGGACTTACGCAGAAAAACGCCGCGAACAGGCGCGGCGCTGGGGTAGTGAATTCAGTGAGGAATCAGGCGAAGGTATCGATCAACGTACCGAGCATTTCATCGGAGGCCTTGGCGACTTTGACGCCAAGTTCCACCTGGAACTTGCCTTGAGACATCTCGACCACATTGCTGGCCAGATCCGATTGCTGGCTGCGGTCTACCGAGCGCAAACGATCGACCTGAACCTCGGAGGACTGACTGGTGACCGAACGCTCGATGGTGTTGTTGGCGATCTGTCCCGAAGCCTGATCGACGCGGCTCTGCCCTGTCTGAATAGTGCTCAGACCGGCATAGAAAGCGGTGTTTCCTGAGATTTCCATGGGAGAACTCGTCCTACAAAGGATCAACAGCGGCCATTGAACCAGACACGCCGCTAAAAGGCCCGACAAAAACACTAATGGCACAGTGCCTTATCATAGGTAAAACCCACGCCAGAAACGTCAGTCCAGCAGATCCAGCTGTAGATGTTCGGCCACCGCTTCGGCCGTCACCGACTTGAGTTTCGGCACCCGCCCCAGGCACGGCGCGGGAATGCGCTCGGCCAGCGTCGCCAGGTTTTCTTCCAGGCGCGAGGTCTTCGGATCGATGATGTTCGCCACCCACCCCGCCAACTGCAAACCATCCCGAGCAATTGCCTCAGCCGTCAGCAGCGCATGGTTGATGCAGCCCAGGCGCACACCAACCACCAGGATTACCGGCAGATCCAGCGCCATGGCCAGGTCTGACAGATTGTCTTGATCCGCCAACGGCACTCGCCAGCCGCCAGCGCCTTCGATCAAGGTGAAGTCCGCCTGCAGATCGAGAACCTGCCGCATTGGTGCCAGCAACGATTGCACGGTCAGCGCCACGCCAGCCTCCCGCGCTGCCAGATGCGGTGCGATCGCCGGCTCGAACGCGACCGGATTGACCTGATCGTAGGTCAACGGTATCGAGCATTCGGCCAGCAGTGCCAGTGCGTCGGCGTTGCGTAATCCCTTGGGCGTCAGCTCACACCCGGAGGCTACCGGCTTACCCGCCGCTGTGCTCAAGCCTGACAATCGCGCGGCATGCAGCAAACCTGCGGCGACGGTGGTCTTGCCGACATCGGTGTCAGTACCGGTGATGAAATAGGCTGCGCTCATAAGGGTTTCTCCAGCACGGCGTAAACCACTTGATAAGTCGCCGGCAGTCCCTGTGCCTGACGAAACTGCTCGTAAGCCTCGATCAAGCCGAGGATTCGCGCCCTGCCGGTCAAACCGCCCGGCCGACCGGGGTTCAGGTTATGCGCCCCGAGTGCCTTGAGCTCATGGGTCAGGCTGCGGACATCGGGGTAATGCAACACATGTGGATGTGTTTCAAGGCTGATGACCTTCAAGCCACTGCCCGCGCAAAGCTGCTGGTAAACACCGAACTCGCGGAAGCGGTTGACGTGCACCATGCCATCCACCTGACGCCAGCTGTCGCGCAATTCGTACAGAGTCCCTACACACAGACTAGCAAACGCGAAAATACCGCCCGGTTTCAGCACCCGATACGCTTCGTTGAGCACCGAGGCGAAATCCGCGCACCATTGCACCGCCAGGCTGGAGAAGACCAGGTCGCAGGTCGAATCCTGCAACGGCAAGCGTTCGGCATCACCGGCGATGAAATGGTTGGCGCCGCCCAAGGGACGGGCGTGATTGAGCATCCCCTCTGCGATATCAAGGGCCAGCCCGTTGCCGGCAGGAAAACGCTCACCGAGCGCACGGCTGAAATACCCGGTGCCACAACCCATGTCCAGCCATCGACCCGGGACAAAATCCTCCGGCAAACGACGCAACAATTCATTGCCAACGTCGCGCTGCAACTCGGCCACGCTGTCGTAGCTCGCCGCCGCTCGGGAAAAGGACGCCGCTACCTGGCGTTTATCGGGCAAGCCGCCGGGCAGGTTGGGAAAGGACAAATCAGTCATCACCGGACTCATGCAAAAAGGCCTGAATCGCCCCCGCCACACCGTGGGGGTCTTCCAGAAGAAACGCGTGGCTGGCCTGTTCAATCAGACCGATTTCGACATCCGGCAGCAGCGCCAGCAAATCCCCCGCCGCTTCGGCCGGGACCAATCCGTCGAGACCACCGAACAAGTGCAATTGCGGACCGCGAAACGCCTGCAACGCTTGCCGGGTATCCAGCTGTGCAAGCAACTCCAGGCCGCTCATCAGCACCGATGGAGACGAAAGCGGTGCGCCAGCGAGCAACAGCCGCGATAGCCCGCGCGGGTCTGCGGCACCTTGGGTGCACAGCAGCGAGAAACGTTTCAACGTCATGCCCGGATCGGCTTTGCAACCGGCCAGAAACGCGTCGAAGGTCTCGCCAGGCATCCCGCTCGACCACTGCTCATGGGCGACAAAAGAAGGGTTACTCGCCAGGGTCACCAAACCGCAGCAACGGTCACCGCGCTTCGCCGCCAATTCGGATGCCAGCATGCCGCCCAATGACCAACCACCTAGCCAGGCATCCTGGGGCAGCGTCGAATCCAGTTCATCGAGCCATTCTTCAAGGTTGCTCGATTCCAGTTCCGGCAGTGGTTCGATTTCGACGCGCAGATGCTCATCCAGGCCTTGCAAGGCAGCCGCCAAGGGTTCCAGCGGAGAAATCCCGAGACCCCAGCCCGGCAGCAGAATCAGACGATCACGCATGGCTTGGCTCCGGTCCCAGTTGTTGAAAACAATCGGCCAGTCCATTTAACAATAGCTGCACCTGCGCCTCGCTGTGAGCGGCAGTCAGGGTAACGCGCAAGCGTGCGCTGCCGGCGGGCACGGTCGGTGGACGGATCGCGGTCACCATCAGGCCACGCTCACGCAGCATCTGCGACAGCCGGACCGCACGCCCGGCATCGCCAATCATGATCGGCTGGATCGGCGTGGAGCTGTCCATCAACTCCAGGCCAATCTGCTCGGCGCCTTGGCGGAACTGGCGAATCAGCGCCTGCAAATGCTCACGTCGCCAGTGTTCGCTGCGCAACAATTCCAGGCTTTTAAGCGTCGCGCAGGCCAGTGCCGGCGGCTGGCTGGTGGTGTAGATGTAGGGGCGAGCGAACTGGATCAGGCTCTCGATCAACTCCTCACTGCCAGCCACAAAAGCACCGGCCGTACCGAACGCCTTGCCGAGGGTGCCGACCAACACCGGCACGTCCTCCTGACTCAGGCCGAAATGCTCGACGACCCCACCGCCATTGGCGCCCAGCGGACCAAAGCCGTGAGCGTCATCGACCATCAACCAGGCGCCTTTGGCCTTGGCTTCCCGCGCCAGCGCCGGCAGATCGGCGATGTCGCCGTCCATGCTGAACACGCCGTCGGTAACCACCAGCGTATTGCCGGTGGCCTTCTCAAGGCGTTTGGCCAGACTGGCCGCGTCGTTATGCAGATAGCGATTGAAACGCGCACCGGATAGCAAACCGGCATCCAGCAACGACGCGTGATTGAGCCGGTCTTCCAGCACCGTATCGCCTTGCCCGACCAATGCGGTGACCGCGCCGAGGTTGGCCATGTAGCCGGTGGTGAACAGCAGTGCGCGCGGGCGGCCGGTGAATTCGGCAAGGGCTTCTTCCAGCGCGTGATGCGGGCCGCTGTGGCCAATCACCAGATGCGAAGCACCACCGCCCACGCCCCAACGAGACGCGCCGGCGCGCCAGGCTTCGATCACTTGCGGGTGATTGGCCAGGCCCAGGTAATCGTTGTTACAGAATGCCAGCAATGGCTGACCATCGACCACCACTTCCGGGCCTTGAGGGCTTTCAAGAAGCGGGCGCTGGCGATAAAGGTTTTCGGCACGACGGGCAGCAAGGCGCGCGCTGAGATCGAAAGACATGCAGACCTCGCGAGTAGAAGAGAGGCACGAACATCTGTAGGAGCTGCCGAAGGCTGCGATCTTTTGATCTTGCCCGTATCAGCTTCGATCCAGAAAAGATCGCAGCTTTCGGCAGCTCCTACAGAAAAGCCTGAACGTGGTTAAACAGCAGCGTTATAGAACTGCTCGCTGCTCTTCTGCTCCACCAGTGCCTGTTCGATGGCGGCCTGATGCACTTCGTCGGCGTGCTCTTCGCGGGCTTCCGGCAGGATGCCCAGACGCGAGAACAGTTGCATGTCCTTGTCTGCCTGCGGGTTGGCGGTGGTCAGCAGTTTTTCGCCGTAGAAAATCGAGTTGGCGCCGGCAAAGAACGCCAGGGCCTGCATCTGCTCGTTCATCGCTTCGCGACCGGCGGACAGGCGTACGTGGGATTTCGGCATCAGGATGCGTGCAACGGCGAGCATGCGGATGAAGTCGAACGGATCGACGTCGTCGGCATTTTCCAGTGGCGTGCCGGCGACTTTCACCAACATGTTGATCGGCACCGACTCTGGATGCTCTGGCAGGTTGGCCAGCTGGATCAGCAGGTTGGCGCGGTCGTCGAGGGACTCGCCCATGCCGAGAATGCCGCCGGAGCAGATCTTCATCCCCGAATCACGCACGTAGGCCAGGGTTTGCAGGCGCTCGCTGTAAGTGCGGGTGGTGATGATGCTGCCGTAGAACTCCGGCGAGGTGTCGAGGTTGTGGTTGTAGTAGTCCAGGCCGGCTTCGGCCAGGGCGACGGTCTGGTCCTGATCGAGACGACCAAGGGTCATGCAGGTTTCCAGGCCCATGGCTTTCACGCCTTTGACCATCTCCAGCACGTAAGGCATGTCTTTGGCCGACGGGTGTTTCCACGCCGCGCCCATGCAGAAACGGGTCGAACCGATGGCCTTGGCGCGAGCAGCCTCTTCGAGGACCTTCTGCACTTCCATCAGCTTTTCTTTTTCCAGGCCAGTGTTGTAGTGACCCGACTGCGGACAATATTTGCAATCTTCAGGGCACGCGCCGGTCTTGATCGACAGCAGGGTGGAAACCTGGACGCGATTGGCATCGAAATGCGCGCGGTGCACCGTCTGCGCCTGGAACAGCAGGTCATTGAATGGCTGAACGAAGAGTGCTTTGACTTCAGCCAAAGACCAGTCGTGACGCAGGGTGGCAGTGGTGCTGGCGCTCATGGGCGATTCCTTGGTTATGCTTGGCAAGCGACTGGGGAATGGAATACCCACAGACGCGACACGGATGTTCGGCATATTTAAGGAAGACTCATGCACTGTCAACCACGATACGAAGGACCGGTTTACATCTGGTTAAAAAACAAACAATCCTGTTTGCTCTGCTCAGAGGCCGCGGACGACACCATACCGATCTGCATGGCCTGCGAAACCGAGCTGCCCTGGCTGGACGACCAATGCCACACCTGCGCCCTGCCCTTGCCCGCCACCGGTCTGACGTGCGGCCAATGCCTGAAACAACCGCCAGCCTTCGAGCGAGTCGCCGCGCCCTGGACTTACAGCTTTCCCGTCGACAGTTTGATCACCCGCTTCAAGCACAGCGCAAAATGGCCGTTTGGCCGCCTGCTCGCCGAACTTCTTGCTCAGTTCCTGCAACATCGCTTCGATGAAGATCTGGATCGGCCCGACGCGCTGATACCGGTACCGCTGGCCCCCAAGCGGCTGCGCCAGCGGGGTTTCAACCAGGCGGCGATGCTCGCCCGCTGGCTCAGCGCCGGCCTCGATATTCCTTGCGATGAAACGCTATTGGTGAGGACTCAGGACACCAGTGCGCAACAAGACCTTAATGCCGACGCACGTAAAAAGAACCTGCGCCACGCCTTCGCCCTGGCGCCCAAGGCTTCGGTCAAAGGTCGCCACTTCGCACTGGTGGACGATGTGCTGACCACCGGCGCCACCGCACAGGCCCTGGCCCGGCTGTTGATGGTGGCGGGGGCGACGCGGGTCGACGTCTACTGCCTGGCCCGTACCCCCAAACCTGGCGATGGGGCCTGACTTGACTCCCGCACGCCAAGTCGCCAACGTCCCATCCATCGCCACAGCCCAAAGCGCCTTGCCATGTCCTTGCCTACGTTGTTGTCCCAGCACATTGTCCGTCGTCCGCAGCGCATCGCGTTGCTGCAACACATCGCCGAACAGGGCTCGATCACCCGCGCCGCAAAAAGCGCCGGTCTGAGTTACAAGGCCGCGTGGGACGCCATCGACGAGCTGAACAACCTCGCGCAGAAACCACTGGTGGAGCGCAGCGTTGGTGGCAAGGGCGGCGGTGGCGCCAAATTGTCCAGCGAAGGCGAGCGCGTGTTGCGCCTGTATCAAAAGCTGCAAGCGTTGCAGGCTCAGGTTCTGGAAGCCGCCGAAGAGGCCAGCGACCTGGACTTGCTCGGTCGGCTGATGCTCAGAACCAGCGCGCGCAATCAATTGCACGGCAAGGTCGTGGCGATCGATGCACAGGGGCGCAACGACCGGATCCGCCTTGAACTGGCCGAAGGCTTGCTCATTGACGCGCAGATCACTCACGACAGCACCCTGCGCCTGGAGCTGGAAACGGGTACCGAAGTGGTCGCACTGATCAAGGCCGGTTGGCTGGAACTGCTTGGCATCGATCAAGCTGCAACACATGGCAACAATTGCCTGAAGGGCACGATCGAAGAAATCCTCGACGCTGAAGACAGCCCCAGCGAAGTGCGCATCGGCCTGCCCAATGGCCAGACACTTTGCGCCCTGGCCGAGCCGCTGCACCTGAAAAACCTCGGGCTTGCCGCCGGTAAACCGGTGCAGGTGCAGTTCGCGCCATCGAACATCCTGCTGGGTACACCGCTCTAGCCTGCAGGCGCTGCAACAAAAGCTTCATCAACCGCCCTTAAGGTGGCTGCAAAAACCCGCAGGGAGCCTGATGTGAGCCTATTAGAAGACAACCAACCCACCGACCTCGAAAAAATGGTCGGCCTCAGCCGTCGTGGCTTCATCAGCGCCGGCGCCCTCTGCGGTGCGGCGATGTTTCTCGGTGGCAACCTGCTGAGTCGCAGCGTGCTGGCCGCCAGCGTCAGCGCCGGTTCCAGCAAGCTGTTGGGCTTCGACAGCATTGCCGCCGCCACCACCGATACCATCACCCTGCCGCCGGGCTACAAGTCCTCGGTTTTGATTAGCTGGGGTCAGCCTCTGCAAAAGAATGGCCCGGCATTCGACCCTAGCGGTAACGGCACGGCCCAGGCGCAGGAAGTCCAGTTCGGCGACAACAACGACGGCATGAGCCTGTTCGAATTCCCCGGTGACAAAGACCGGGCGTTGATGGCGATCAACAACGAATACACCAATTACCGCTACCTCTACCCCCACGGCGGCATGCCGCAATCGGCGGAAGATGTGCGCAAGGCCCTGGCCTGCGAAGGCGTGTCAGTGATCGAAGTGCAGCGCAAGAACGGCCAGTGGCAGTTCGTCCAGGGCTCGCGCTACAACCGGCGCATTCACGGTAATGCGCCCATCAAACTGAGCGGCCCCGCAGCGGGTCACGACCTGCTGAAAACCAGTGCCGACAAACACGGCAAGAAAGTCCTCGGCACCTTCCAGAATTGCGCCAACGGCAAAACGCCGTGGGGCACTTATCTGACCTGCGAAGAGAACTTCACCGACTGCTTCGGCAGCAGCAATGCCGAGCAAAAATTCGACGCCGCGCAGAAACGCTACGGCGCAGTGGCAACCAGCAAAGACATCAACTGGCATCAACACGATCCACGCTTCGACCTGGCGAAAAATCCCAACGAACTCAACCGCCACGGCTGGGTGGTGGAAATCGACCCGTTCGATCCGCAATCGACGCCGGTCAAACGCACCGCGCTGGGCCGCTTCAAACATGAAAACGCTGCCCTGGCCGAAACCAACGACGGTCGCGCCGTGGTGTACATGGGCGACGACGAACGTGGCGAGTTCATCTATAAATTCGTCAGCCGCGACAAGATCAACCACAAAAACCCCAAAGCCAACCGCGATCTGCTGGACCACGGCACCTTGTACGTGGCGCGTTTCGATGCGGGCGACGGCAACGCCGATCATCCGAAAGGCCAGGGTCAGTGGATCGAACTGACCCACGGCAAGAACGGCATCGACGCCAGCAGCGGCTTTGCCGATCAGGCCGAAGTGCTGATTCATGCACGTCTCGCAGCCAGTGTGGTAACCGCCACGCGCATGGACCGCCCGGAATGGATCGTCGTCAGCCCCAAGGACGGCCAGGTTTATTGCACCCTGACCAACAACGCCAAGCGCGGCGAAGAAGGCCAACCGGTGGGCGGCCCTAACCCACGCGAGAAGAACGTCTACGGGCAGATCCTGCGCTGGCGCACCGACCGCGACGATCACGGTTCGAATAGCTTTGCCTGGGACCTGTTTGTGGTCGCCGGCAACCCGGGCGTCCACGCCGGCACGCCGAAGGCCGGCTCGTCAAACATCACCCCGCAGAACATGTTCAACAGCCCGGACGGCCTGGGTTTCGACAAGGCCGGACGCTTGTGGATTCTGACCGATGGCGACACGAGCAACGCGGGCGACTTCGCGGGCATGGGCAATAACCAGATGTTGTGTGCCGACCCGATGACCGGCGAGATCCGTCGTTTCATGGTGGGGCCGGTGGGCTGTGAAGTGACGGGGATCAGCTTCTCGCCGGATCAGAAGACCTTGTTTGTCGGGATTCAGCATCCGGGGGAAAACGGCGGGTCGACATTCCCTGAACACCTGCCCAATGGCAAGCCGCGGTCTTCGGTGATGGCGATTACCCGCGAGGATGGCGGAATCGTCGGCGCCTGACAGGGCCTCTTCGCGGCAAGTCTCGCGCCTACTGCAGGAGCAAGGCTTGCCCGCGAAAGCGTCAGCCCAAACCACACTTACCTCAAGCCCACCCCCTAAAGAGGCCCCGTCTGCGCTACCATGCTTGGCCGGACGCGGCAGCCTGCCGCGCGCAGGAGTCAGCATGGCCCACCCGTTTGAAACCCTCACCCCAGACCTCGTGCTCGATGCCGTCGAAAGCATCGGCTTTCTCAGCGACGCCCGTATTCTGGCGCTCAACAGCTACGAGAACCGTGTCTATCAGGTCGGCATCGAAGACTCCGAGCCACTGATCGCCAAGTTTTACCGTCCGTTGCGCTGGACCAACGAAGCGATTCTCGAAGAGCACCAATTCACCTTCGAACTCGCCGAGTGCGATATACCGGTGGTCGCGCCGCTGATCCACAACGATGAAAGCCTGCACGAACATGCCGGATTCCGTTTCACCCTGTTCCCGCGCCGGGGTGGTCGCGCACCGGAGCCGGGCAACCTTGATCAGCTGTATCGCCTGGGCCAACTGCTGGGTCGTCTGCATGCGGTCGGCGCTACAAAACCGTTCGAACACCGTGAAGTGCTTGGGGTGAAAAACTTCGGTCACGACTCACTGGCCACCTTGCTCGAAGGCAATTTCGTACCGCGCAGTCTGCTGCCGGCCTACGAGTCCGTCGCCCGCGACTTGCTCAAGCGCGTGGAAGAGGTCTACCAGGCTACGCCACACCAGAACATCCGCATACATGGCGATTGCCACCCCGGCAACATGATGTGTCGCGACGAAATGTTCCACATCGTCGACCTCGACGACTGCCGCATGGGCCCGGCGGTACAGGATATCTGGATGATGCTGGCGGGTGACCGTCAGGAATGTCTGGGGCAACTGTCGGAACTGATGGACGGCTACAGCGAATTCCACGACTTCGACCCGCGGGAACTGGCACTGATCGAACCGCTGCGCGCCTTGCGGTTGATGCACTACAGCGCCTGGCTCGCCCGTCGCTGGGACGACCCGGCCTTCCCTCGCAGCTTTCCGTGGTTCGGCACCGAGCGCTATTGGGGCGATCAAGTGTTGGCGTTGCGTGAGCAATTGGCGGCACTGAATGAAGAGCCATTGAAACTCTTCTAAACACCGCGTCCCTGTAGGAGCGAGCGGTGCGGCGATCCGACTTGCCCGCGAAGAACGATAATGCGGTTTGCCTGACATACCGAGTCATCGTTCTTCGCGGGCAAGCCTCGCTCCTACAAAAAAGGCCACACATCTATACAATCCCTTCTTTGTTAGCTGCCTAAGCAAGGATTCTCATGCAAGCCGCCAACCTGCGTCGCGGGTACATCCTGGGCCTGAGTGCCTACATCATCTGGGGACTTTTCCCGCTCTACTTCAAAGCCATCGCCAGCGTGCCCGCCGTGGAGATCATCATCCACCGAGTGCTTTGGTCTGCGTTGTTCGGCGCCTTGCTGCTGCTCGTCTGGAAACATCCCGGCTGGTGGCGTGAGCTGCGTGAGAATCCACGGCGGCTGGCGATCCTGGCCCTGAGCGGCACGCTGATCGCGGCCAACTGGCTGACTTACGTCTGGTCGGTGAACAACGGACGCATGCTTGAGGCCAGCCTCGGTTACTACATCAACCCGTTGGTAAACGTGCTGCTGGGGATGCTGATCCTCGGCGAACGGCTAAGGCGCATGCAGTGGATTGCGGTGGGGCTGGCGGCGGTCGGTGTCGCGCAGCAAGTGTGGCAAGTCGGCAGTCTGCCGTGGGTGTCGCTGGTGCTGGCATTGACCTTCGGCTTCTACGGCCTGATCCGCAAACAGGCGCCGGTCAAGGCGCTGCCGGGGCTGGTGGTGGAAACCTGGATGCTGGTGCCGATTGCTGTCGCCTGGCTGCTGTTCAACCCGACGGCGACCAGCGCGCAAGCCGCATTCTGGACCAGCTCCGAAGCCTGGTGGCTGGTAGCCGCCGGTCCGGTGACGTTGGTGCCGCTGGTGTGTTTCAACGCCGCCGCACGGCACTTGCCCTACACCACCCTCGGATTTCTCCAGTACCTGGCGCCGACGCTGGTGCTGTTGCAAGCCGTCCTGCTGTTTGGCGAACACTTGTCATCCAGCACGCTGGTGGCGTTTATCTTCATCTGGGCAGGTCTGGCGGTTTACAGCGTCGACGCGTGGATAAGTCTGCGCCGCCGTAGCTGATCAGAAAACGTACAAACCTCTACAGGCCACGTATCCCGTGGCCTGCATCCATCCTTCCCAAGGTTATCCACAGCGTGATCCCCGGCGTTTGTGCGCAAGTCACTGAAACTGCTGGTTTTTTGATCAGATCCTGAAGAGCCCCGGCCGGCGTGGGCTGGCGGGGTGTCTCTACAGGTTATCCACAGGCAGGTGCACGTATAACTTGGATAACCTGCTCAAGGTTCGCTGCGCAGCACCAATTCGACCATCAGGTCGTCCGCCAGGGTTTCCAGGCGCGATTGCAGCACCTCCAGCGACAAAGTCAGGGGCACCGCGAGGATTGCTTCGGCATGGAACAACGGCTCGCTGCTCATCGGCGCCGGACGCACTTCGGTCACCAGCCGCTCCAGGCTCACCCCTTGCTCACTCAGCAGACGCGTAATGTCCCGCACAATGCCCGGACGATCATTGCCCACCAGTTCCATGGCAATCGGCTTCCAGGTGCAGGATTGTTCGATGCTGCTTTCGGCGATCATCACACGGATGCCCTGGGTCGACAGTCCCTGTAGGGCGTCTACCAGTTCATCGTAGGCTTCGGCCGGTACGCCCACCCGAAGAATCCCGGCGAACTGCCCGGCCATGCGCGACATGCGGCTCTCCAGCCAGTTGCCGCCATGCTCGGCAATGCATTGGGCAATGCGCTCGACCTGCCCGGGCTTGTCCGGGGCGAATACCGTGAGTACGAGATGGTCCATGGCGCAGCCCTCTTGTCATGACTTTTGTTATGGAAAGGCAAGTATAGGCAAGGGGCTGGATGTGGCGAGGGGGCTTGCCCCCGTTGGGTCGCAAAGCGGCCCCTTGAGTTTCTCCAGCGTGTTCGCATCAGGCGATCTACGACTGCTTCGCAGCCGAACGGGGGCAAGCCCCCTCGCCACAAAAGCCCCATCTCCATAGCAGGGCATCAAATATTATGTGTACAAGTTTTTATATTTAACTGGAACAATCTAATAGTTTTTTGAGAACATCACGTTCCCCGACATGACTGCAATGCGTCATGGGGTCGCAGAACGACGTAATTAGTCTAATTTTCACAACCGCAATTCATCATGTAGTATGCCGCAGCGCGCACTACATAACGTTGGATCGATGTCTGCCGCAGGCACACTCGCAACCCTGAAAGCCCCGTCAGCAAGGCCGCAATGCCGTTGATCGGAACGAACCCAGCCGCCAGCAATGGCATGTACTGGTAGAAGGGTTTGTGGTTTAAATGGCCAGAGGCTTCATTGTTAAATTGAAGAGCTGAAAAGCGAAATAGCTGAGCAGAGTGAGGCAAGCAATGACTGAACACGTTCAAGTCGGTGGCCTGCAGGTCGCCAAAGTCCTGTTCGACTTCGTGAACAACGAAGCCATTCCCGGTACCGGCCTCACCGCCGACACGTTCTGGGCCGGTGCCGACAAGGTCATCCATGACCTGGCACCGAAGAACAAAGCCCTACTCGCCAAACGCGATGATTTCCAGGCTCGTATTGATGCCTGGCACCAGGCTCGTGCAGGTGTTGCGCACGATGCGGTGGCCTACAAAGCCTTCCTGCAAGACATCGGTTATCTGCTGCCAGAAGCGGCCGATTTCCAGGCAACGACACAAAACGTCGATGACGAAATCGCCCGCATGGCCGGCCCACAGTTGGTGGTGCCGGTGATGAACGCGCGCTTCGCGCTCAACGCCTCGAACGCCCGCTGGGGCTCGCTATATGACGCGCTCTACGGCACCGACGCCATCAGCGAAGCGGATGGCGCGGAAAAGGGCAAAGGCTACAACAAGGTACGTGGCGACAAGGTTATTGCCTTCGCCCGCGCTTTCCTCGACGAAGCCGCGCCATTGGCTGCCGGCTCCCACGTCGATTCCACCGGCTACAAGATCGTTGACGGCAAACTGGTTGTCGCCCTCAAGGGTGGTAGCAACTCCGGCTTGCGCAACGATGCTCAACTGATCGGTTTCCACGGCGATGCAGCGGCTCCGACCGCGATCCTGCTGAAGAACAACGGCCTGCACTTCGAAATCCAGATCGACGCCAGCACCCCGGTCGGCCAGACCGACGCGGCCGGTGTCAAAGACATCCTGATGGAAGCCGCGCTGACCACCATCATGGACTGCGAAGACTCGGTCGCCGCCGTCGATGCCGATGACAAAGTGGTGATCTACCGCAACTGGCTCGGCCTGATGAAGGGCGATCTGTCGGAAGAAGTCTCCAAGGGCGGTCAGACCTTTACCCGCACCATGAACGCCGACCGCACCTACACCGCTCTCGATGGCAGCGAACTGAGCCTGCACGGTCGCTCGCTGTTGTTTGTGCGCAACGTTGGTCACCTGATGACCATTGACGCGATCCTCGACAAAGACGGCAACGAAGTGCCAGAAGGCATTCTCGACGGTCTGGTGACTTGCCTCGCGGCGATCCATAGCCTCAACGGCAACAGCTCGCGCAAGAACAGCCGTACCGGTTCGGTCTACATCGTGAAGCCGAAGATGCACGGCCCGGAAGAAGCCGCGTTTACCAACGAGCTGTTCGGTCGCATCGAAGACGTCCTCGGCCTGCCGCGCAATACGCTGAAAGTCGGGATCATGGACGAGGAACGCCGTACCACGGTCAACCTCAAGGCCTGCATCAAGGCTGCCAGCGAGCGCGTAGTGTTCATCAACACCGGTTTCCTCGACCGCACGGGCGATGAAATCCACACCTCCATGGAAGCCGGCCCGATGGTGCGCAAGGCCGACATGAAGGCCGAGAAGTGGATCAGTGCCTACGAGAACTGGAACGTCGACATCGGTTTGAGCACCGGCCTGCAAGGTCGTGCCCAGATCGGTAAAGGCATGTGGGCCATGCCCGACCTGATGGCCGCCATGCTGGAACAGAAAATCGCTCACCCATTGGCCGGTGCCAACACCGCCTGGGTTCCATCGCCGACCGCTGCTGCGCTGCACGCGTTGCACTACCACAAGGTCGACGTGTTCGCCCGTCAGGCCGAGCTGGCCAAACGTGCGCGTGCTTCGGTGGACGACATCCTGACTATCCCGCTGGCTGTAAATCCGAGCTGGACTGCGGAACAGATCAAGAACGAACTGGACAACAACGCCCAGGGCATTCTCGGTTACGTGGTGCGCTGGATCGACCAGGGCGTAGGTTGCTCGAAAGTGCCGGACATCAACGACGTCGGCCTGATGGAAGACCGTGCGACGCTGCGTATTTCCAGCCAGCACATCGCCAACTGGCTGCGCCACGGCATCGTTACCGAAGCGCAAGTGATGGAAAGCCTCAAGCGCATGGCGCCGGTGGTTGACCGTCAGAACGCCAACGACCCGTTGTACCGCCCGCTGGCACCAAACTTCGACAGCAACATCGCCTTCCAGGCGGCGGTCGAGTTGGTGGTCGAAGGCACTAAACAGCCGAACGGCTACACCGAGCCGGTTCTGCACCGTCGTCGTCGCGAGTTCAAGGCTGCCAATGGCCTTTGAGTAAACGCTGACGCCGGACGTGAAAAAGCCCTGATCAAGAGATCAGGGCTTTTTCATTTACGCTGTTTCTTCCTGAAATAGGTTCACACCTGTTTCAGGACTAGACACGCTGCGGTCCCCTGTGGCGAGGGAGCTTGCTCCCGCTCGACTGCGCAGCAGTCGTAAATCCGGCGTATGCGGTGTATCAGGGACATTGGGATCGCAGTTTTTGGGGCTGCTTCGCAACCCAGCGGGAGCAAGCTCCCTCGCCACAAAAGCTGCCAACCTGGAAGTCCGCGCTACACATCCATCCCCAGCTCATGCTTGACCAATTCAAGCAATTTTTCGCTATCGATGGGCTTGAGCAAAAAGTCCACGACGTGCAAATGCATGGCTTCGATCGCATCCTTCACGTCGGCGTCGCCGGAAACGATGATGATCGGCAATGCCGCACGTGCCGACTCACGCACTTGGCGGATCAGTTCCAGGCCATCGACGTGCCCCATCCGCAGGTCGGTAATCACCAGACCGATCGATGGCTTCTCTTCCAGCATTTTGAGCGCCGTTTCGCCACTGGCCGCCGTCATGCAGTGAATGCCATCGAGCCCCAGAATTTCCGACAGCAATTCGCGGGCATCCTTATCGTCATCGACGATCAGCACCCGCTGCGGCGGCAAGTCTGGTTCCAGCATGACGGCGCTGAGCGCTTCGCGCTCGGCATCACTCAAAATATCGTGGTCGGACATGGCGTTCTCAACGTTTTCAATGCGATCCCTGACACAGGGTGTCAGACATCGCTCAGCAGACTTCAATGTGCACTTCGTCGGAAACTTTTCCAATAGACAATGTAGGAGGTTTTTCCCACCGTTGTGTCAGACATTTCCCATATTCCGGCCGCTGCACTGCCTACCTAGACTTACGTCCAATGGGCACCCTGCCCGCAGGGGTCGACCATGCCTGGAACGATCTGAAACAACGATCCGACACAACAATCAGAAAAAGACTGCGGTAATGGTTATGAGTAAAGCGGACGCCTTCACCCAGGCAGGGAAAACCGCGGTGTTGCAGAACATCCAGGGCACTTTGCAATTCCTGCAGCGCTTCCCACCCTTCAATCAGATGGAAAACGCTCACCTGGCCTATCTGGTGGAGCAATGCCAGCTGCGTTTTTATGCCCCCGGCGAAAGCATCATCAAACCCGCCGATGGCCCGATTGAGCATTTCTACATCGTCAAACAGGGCCGGGTCGTGGGGGAGCGCCCGCACACGGCCAAGGGCGGCACCGAAACCACTTTCGAAATCACCACCGGCGAGTGTTTCCCCCTTGCCGCGCTGCTGGGCGAACGTGCAACCCGCACCGAACATCTGGCGGCCGAAGATACCTTTTGCCTACAGCTGAACAAGCTCGCGTTCATCAAACTGTTCGCACTGTCCAATCCGTTCCGCGACTTTGCCCTACGGGGTGTCAGCAGCTTGCTGGATCAGGTCAATCAGCAAGTCCAGCAAAAAGCCGTGGAAACCCTCGGCACCCAGTATTCGCTCAATACCCGGCTGGGCGAATTGGCCATGCGTCACCCGGTAACCTGCAGCCCGATCACACCTCTGCGTGAAGCGGTGACGCTGATGCACGATCAGCAAGTCGGCAGCATTGTGGTGGTCGATGAACAAAAGGCGCCGCTGGGCATTTTCACCCTTCGCGACTTGCGACACGTGGTGGCCAACGGCACCAGTGATTTCAATGAATCCATCGAGCGGCACATGACCCGGGCGCCGTTTTTCCTGTCGCCGGACCACAGTGCCTTCGACGCAGCGATCGCCATGACCGAGCGACACATCGCCCACGTCTGCCTGGTCAAGGACCAGCGCCTGTGTGGCGTGGTTTCGGAGCGTGACCTGTTTTCCCTGCAAAGGGTCGATCTGGTGCACCTGGCGCGGACCATTCGCAGCGCCCAGCGGGTGGAAAACCTGGTGGCGATCCGCGGCGAAATCGGCCAATTGGTCGAGCGGATGCTAGCCCACGGCGCGTCCTCGACGCAGATCACCCATATCATCACCCTGCTCAACGACCACACCGTCTGCCGGGTGATCGAACTGGCCATCGCGGAGAAAGGTGATCCCGGTGTGCCGTTCAGTTGGCTTTGCTTCGGCAGCGAAGGCCGCCGCGAGCAGACGCTGCACACCGATCAGGACAACGGCATTCTGTTCGAAGCTCGCGATGCGGCCCACGCCGCCGAGATTCGCGGCAAGTTGCTGCCCATCGCCCAGCAGGTCAATCAGAGCCTCGCACTGTGCGGCTTTACCTTGTGCAAAGGCAACATCATGGCCGGCAACCCCGAGCTGTGTTTGTCCCGGATCGAGTGGGCACGACGCTTTGCGGCATTTATCCGCGAGGCGACACCAGAAAACCTGTTGGGGTCGAGTATCTATTTCGATCTGCGCGTGGTCTGGGGCGATGAGCGAGGCTGTGAGCAACTGCGCCGGGGCATTCTCGATCAGGTCGGCGACAACCGGTTGTTCCAGCGCATGATGGCCGAGAACGCCCTGCGCAACCGTCCGCCCGTAGGACGTTTCCGCGAATTCGTCCTGGCACGCAAGAATGGCGAGAAAGCCACCCTCGACCTGAAACTCCAGGGCCTGACTCCATTCGTCGACGGCGCACGAGTGCTGGCCCTGGCCCACGGCATCGATGCCAACAACACCTTGGAGCGCTTTCGCCAATTGGTGGAAAAAGAGGTCATCGATCAGCTGGACGGCGCGGCCTATGAAGAGGCGTACCACTTCATCCAGCAAACCCGCATGCAGCAACATCAGCTACAGACCCGTGAAAACTTGCCCTACTCCAACCGGGTCGATCCCGACAGCCTCAATCATCTGGACCGACGCATCTTGCGTGAATCCCTGCGCCAGGCCCAACGCCTGCAAAGCAGCCTGACCCTGCGGTATCAGTTATGAGCCTGTTTTCATGGCTGCGCCCGGCCAGTCCCGTTTTGCCCGGCGAACTGCAACACCGTCTGGAGCGCTTGCCGGCCGTGGCCCAGCTGAGCGACTGCAGCCTGCGCGAGCAACGCTGGGTGGTGCTCGACCTGGAAACCACCGGGCTGAACCTGAACAAGGATCGGCTGCTGTCCATCGGAGCCGTGGTGATCGAGGACGGGGCGATCGATTTCAGCCAGCAGTTCGAGCGCACGCTGCAATGCACCGAACTCAAACTCGGCCCCAGCGTGTTGATTCATGGGCTGGGTCCGAGCGCCATTGCCGCCGGCAGCGACCCCGCGCAGGCCCTGCTCGAATTCATGGAATTTGTCGGCGACAGCCCGGTGTTGGCTTTTCATGCGCCGTTCGATCAGCACATGCTCGGGCGCGCACTGAAAGAACATCTGGGTTACAAGCTGCAGCATCCGTTTCTGGACGTGGCAGACATCGCCCCGCTGCTTTGTCCCCAGGCACACTTTCGCGAGGCCGGGCTGGATGAGTGGATCGACTGGTTCAAGCTGGAGGTCTTCGAACGGCATAACGCCAGCGCCGATGCCTTGGCGACGGCGGAGCTGATGCTGATTTTGTTCAGCCGAGCGCGGCAGCAACAGATTCATAGCCCGTTGAACCTGCAGCAGCGGCTGAGTCAGTGGAAGCGGCGGCGGCAAGCGCCTTCTTTCTGAATCAGCGGCGCCTGTTCTGACGCCTTCGCGGGCAAGCCTCGCTCTTACAGGGATTGTGCTGTTCACGAAATCGGCAAACGACACAATTGCTGTGGGAACGAGCTTGAGCTCAAACACCAAAGCGCTATGCTCCCGACACTGCCCATGATCGAGATGCCGCCATGTCCGCCCCCAGCATGACCCTGTTCCACAACCCCGCCTCGCCCTTTGTTCGCAAAGTCATGGTGCTGCTGCACGAGACCGGCCAAACGAACCGCGTGGCGCTGCAAGCCTGCCAGCTCACGCCGGTCAGCCCGGATCAGGCTCTCAACAAAGACAACCCGCTGGGCAAGATTCCGGCGCTGCGCCTGGCCGACGGCAATGTGTTGTACGACAGCCGGGTGATCCTCGATTACCTCGATCACCAACACGTCGGCAATCCGCTGATTCCTCGTGAAGGCTCGGCACGCTGGCGGCGCTTGACCCTGGCTTCTCTGGCAGACGGGATCATGGATGCCGCCGTGATGATTCGCTATGAAGTGGCCCTGCGCTCACCGGAGAAACATTGGGACGCATGGCTCGACGGTCAGCGCGACAAGATTCGTCGCGCCCTGGCGCTGTTGGAGGCCGATGCGATTGCCGAGCTGACCAGCCATTTCGATGTGGCAGCGATCAGTGTGGCCTGTGCCTTGGGTTATCTGGATTTACGCCATCCGGATCTGGAATGGCGCAAGGAAAATCCAAAGTTGGCCGAGTGGTATTTCGAAGTGAGTCAGCGGCCTTCGATGATCGCGACGATGCCCAAGGTTTGATCTTTGGTCGGCCATGCCGGCCTCAGAAGATCGCAGCCTTCGGCAGCTCCTACGCCGAACGCGTGCTCCTGTGGGAGCTGCCGCAGGCTGCGATCTTTTGATCTCTGTGCAAACAACCTGGCAATCCGCGTCGCCAACACCTCACCCACTCGCTGATCCTCGTGCAACCCCAACCACCGGCTCATTCCACGGCACCTATATCAAAGTCCAAGGGCTTCGCGGTTTTCTGCCCGATCCCGTACCAGTCCAGCTTGCGGGTCAGCACCATGAACACACCCAGTAGCCCGAACAACAGCAGCGAGCCCATCAACAGCGCGTAATCCTCGGCGCTCAACAAGCCGTAAAGCAGCCCGTATAGCGCCGCCAACCCCGCCGAAAAGCTCAAACCATGACGCACGCTGCGCAGCACATGGCAGACATAAAAACCGATCAACGCCACACAGCTACTCGCCGACAGCAGATACGCCAGGGCAAAGCCGATGTGTTCGGACAGCGACAACAGCAACAGGTAGAAGAACGCCAGCGCTACACCCACCAAGGCGTACTGCACCGGGTGCACCGCCAGGCTTTTCAACACTTCGAACAGGAAGAAACCGGCGAAGGTCAGGACGATAAACAGCAATGCGTATTTGATTGCCCGGTCGCTTTTCAGGTACTGGTCCACCGGGTCGATGAAACTCACGCCGAAACTACGACCGCTGAACGCCTCGCAATGACCGCCCGACACGCAACTGTTCAACGCTTCTTGCAGGTTGGTGGAGAAAAACGAGGTCTGCCAATTGGCCGTAAAGCCCTGATCGGTGATTTCCCGCTGGGCCGGCAGGTAATTGCCGATGAAGCTGGGGTGAGGCCAATTGGCCGCCAGTGAAACCTTGCTGGTCTTGCCCACCGGCAGAACCTGTAACTGGCCGGTGCCTTGCAGACGCAAGTCGAAACCGAAGGCCAGCTCCGTGGCCTGTTGGGTGTCCAGCGCCGGCAACGTCACATGCACACCCTCGCCCAGCCAGCCCACCTGGCTACCCGGTACAAAATCCAGCTTCTGGCCATTGAGTTCGAGTTTCAGCGCATTTTCGATGCCGCGGATGTCGCTGATGCCAACAGCCAGGAACGGCTGATCGAAGCGGTAATCGGCGAAGTCTTCCTTAATGCCCAGTTGTGCCGGAACCGAAAAATGCCCGCTGATGCGGTTATCGGCATGGAACAGTCGCGCCTCGTAGATGCCCCGGGAGCGCAGCTCTGTCTGGACCTGGCCGTCGAGTTCGAAACGCTCCGGCAAGAAATACAAACGTCCACGCTCCTCGCCGACATCCTGATAACGCTGGTTGGTTTTTTCGTTGGTTTTCCAGGTGCGCACTGTTTTGCGATAGGGCACCACCATCAGCGGGCCGCTCAATTGCTGGCTGTAACTGGAACTGCGGGCGATGTCTTCGAGTACACCGTCACGCAGTTGCTGGCGCTCCTGGATCACGCCGTTGATCATCAGTAGCGGGATCAGCAGCAACAGAATCAGCAGGGCAATTGCCCCGAGTTTTAGGGTCAGGCTTCGGTTCATGGGACTCTCCCTGTTTGGATGGGGAAAGTCTGGATTGGGTATGTGGGGGTTTTGTGGGAGGAATGTGGAGAGTGTGTGGAATTTGCGCTCGGCGCAGGAGCTGCCGAAGGCTGCGATCTTCAGCGGCTTGAAGGCAACCGCAAACGCACTTGAACACCGCCGTCGACGTTGCCGATACTCATCACACCACCATGCAACTTGACCACTTCCTCAACGAAGTTGAGCCCCAAACCGGTGCTCTTGCGTCCACTGTCCGGACGCGGCAGCGAGTAGAAGCGCTCGCTCAAGCGTGGCAACGCATAGTCGGGAATCGCTTCGGCCTGGTTGAACAGCTTGAACTCGATCTGCTCACCGACTCGTTCGGCACACAATCGCAGCACGCCGTTCGCTGGGGTGAAGTCCAAGGCATTCTCCAGCAGATTGCCCAGCGCCTGGCGCAATAGGAACGGCTCGCCAAGCAGATTCAGATCCGCCGCAATTTGCCGCTCCACACGCAATTGCTTGCCTTCAATTCGTGCAGCCTGCGCGTTCAACAGTTCTTCCACCAGGCCCGCCAACGGCACCACCACCCGCTCCTCCAACCCTTGGCGTTGCTCAACCTGCGCCAGGTTCAACAGTCGCTCGATCAACTGCTGCATGCGCGCACTTTCGCTGTCGATGTTACTGACGAAGCGCTGCTGCTGGGCTGGCGGCATTTCGCCTTGCAGCAGCTCCGCTGCGCCACGAATCGCCGCCAGCGGGCTTTTCAATTCATGGGTCAGGGTGTGCACATAACGCTCGACGTAGGCTTTGCCCTCGAGTTGGGTACGCATGTGCTCCAGCGCCGTGGCCAGTTGTTCCAGTTCGCCCCCGCGGTAATGCGGCACCTCGACCCGGCGGCCTTCACTGACGGCCTGGGCATAGGCCGTCAACCGCCGCAGCGCCGCGCTCAGCCACCAGGACAACAGCGCACCGAACAACAAACCGAGGCCGATCAACCCGGCGCCATATGCCAACAATCGGCGCTCGGTGCGATCGACGTAAGGCTGCAGTGAGCTGTTGGGTTTGGCCACCGTCACCACGCCGATGATCTGGCCGTTGTCGCGAATCGGTGCCCCGACGTGCATCACCGACGAGTTCGAGTCATCGGGGTTGCTGCGCGTCGAACGCGCGCCGTACTCGCCACGCAGGGTCAGGTAGACGTCATTCCAGCGCGAGTAGTCCTGGCCCACCGCAATCCCGCTGGAGTCCAGCACCACGATGCCCTTGGCATCGGTGACGTAAATGCGGTGATTGACCTGATTCTTCGACAGGCCCCAGATTTTCGCCTGCGGTTGTCGCTCGCCATAAGCCTTGAGCAACTCGGGCCAGCGGTTCTGGCTGAGGGTGCCGGCCTTGAAGTCGTCGCGCAGGATCTCGGCCATCAGGTTGGCGGTGTCCACCAGGGTTTCTTCGGTGGATTGGCGCACACCGGGGCGGATTTCTTCCATCACGGTGTTGAGCACGAAGTAGCCGGTCAGGCCGATGAACAGCACGTAGACCAGAAAAATCCGGATCCCCAGTGACATCAGCTGTGCCCCGGGCTGTAGCTGTAGCCGAGGCCGCGATGAGTCTGGATCGGCTCGGCGTCGGCCTTCACCAGGCGCAATTTGGCGCGCACGCTCTTGATGTGGCTGTCGATGCTGCGCTCGTAACCGGCATCGGCGGCCACGCCCAGCGCATCGAGCAATTGCTCGCGGCTGAAGACTCGCTCAGGTTGTTCCAGCAGGCATTGCAGCAAACGAAACTCATGGCGAGTCAGGCTCAGCGGCTGGTTGCGATAGCTGATCTGCACCCGATCGCCGTCGATGCGAAACAGCGCTGAAGCCACCTCCGACACCGGTCGTGGTGCCATGCGCTTGAGAATCGCCCGGACCCGCGCCGCCACTTCCCGGGGGCTGAACGGTTTGACCACGTAGTCGTCGGCGCCGATTTCCAGGCCCACCACGCGGTCGATCTCGGCGTCACGGGCACTGAGGAACATCACCGGCACGTCACTGAAACGCCGCAATTGCTTGCAGGTCTCGAAGCCGCTGATATCCGGCAAGCCGATATCGAGAATGATCAGGTCGGCCGGCGTGGCGCGCTGATGTTCGAGCGCCGCCGCGCCAAGGCTCAACCAGGTGGTGGTAAAGCCCTCGCCCTGCAAGGCGAAAATCAGGGTGTCGGCAATCGCCGCTTCGTCTTCGACAATCAGGATATGAGGCATGGCGTCCGAGCCCACTGGTTAAGTGGGCGAACGGTGCCCCAAGGCTGATTCGCCGTCAATCAGCAGTCGGGTTTGTCGGCTGTAAAGCGACGCGCCGGGTTCACTGCTGCGCCGAATTCGCGCAGGGCTTTGGCGCCGATCAGCAGCGGATAGTTGAAGCTGCTGCGGTCGGTGAGGTTGACCTCGACGGTGCGCTTGACGTTGCCCAGGCACAGTTCCAGATCGACCACCGGACGCTTGGTCACTTCGCTCACGGCCTTGTCTTCATCTTCTTCATCGGCACGGTTCTTGATCTTGCTGATCCGCGCGACCTTGTGTTCGTAGACCTTGTTGCTCGCGCCTTTGGTGGCGAGACGGAAACGTACCCACTCGTCGCCGTCGCGGGTGAAGGTTTCGATGTCTTTGGCCGACAGCGACGCGGTCAGGGCGCCGGTGTCCATTTTGGCCTTGAGGACTTCACCGCCGATTTCCGGCAGCGCGATGTATTCGTAACGCCCGTACAGGGTCGGCTCGGCGGCCAGGACCGGCAGGGTCACGAGGGCAAGCAGTGCAAGGAGAGATTTCACGTAAGGGGCTTCCTTGAGGGATGTGGACGCATTGGCCGAATTCTAGACCGCAAAAAACAACGATAGTTGGACCACTTCCCACTTTTGTGGCGAGGTAGCTTGCTCCCGTTCGGGGGCGCGGCGCTCGCAAAACCGTTGCCTGCGGTATACCTGAAAATCGCGGCGCCTGGTTTTAGGGCCGCTGCGCAACCCAGCGGGAGCAAGCTCCCTCGCCACAAAGGCAACAGCGATACGCTGAGAGCATACCGCTACCAAGGTGAAACATTCGTCACCACCGATTTGGCCTGCCAACCGAAGCTGCTTATCATGGCGCGCCCACACGCTTTCAAGAGTTATCTATGCGCCGCCTGCTCACCGGCTGTTTCGTTACCCTGCTGCTATTGCTCAACACGCTGGTCCTGTTCGGGCCTTTGATGGTGTTCGCGCTGCTCAAACTGCTCCTGCCCGGGCGCTTTCGCGATTACGCCTCGTGGGCGGTGATGTGGATTGCCGAAACCTGGGCCGAGATCGACAAGCTGATCTTCCGCCTGTGCATTCCCACCCAATGGGACATTCGCGGCGGCGATGAGCTGCGCGGCGACACCTCGTATCTGGTGATCGGTAACCATCAGTCCTGGGTCGATATCCCGGCGCTGATCCAGGCACTGAACCGGCGCACGCCGTTCTTCAAGTTCTTCCTCAAGAAAGAACTGATCTGGGTGCCATTCCTGGGCCTCGCCTGGTGGGCGTTGGACTATCCGTTCATGAAGCGCTACAGCAAGGCGTTCCTGGAGAAGCACCCGGAGCTGGCCGGCAAGGACCTGGAGATCACCAAACAAGCTTGCGAGTTGTACAAGCGCCAGCCGGTGACCGTGGTCAACTACCTGGAAGGCACCCGCTACACCGCGGCGAAAAGCGCCCAACAACAGTCACCGTTCACCCACCTGCTCAAGCCCAAGGCGGGCGGCGTGGCGTTCGTGCTGGCGGCGATGGGCGAACAGTTGGACGCCATTCTCGATGTGACGGTGGTGTATCCGCAGCAGAAGATTCCGGGGTTCTGGGATTTGCTTAGTGGCAACGTGCCCAAAGTGATCATCGACATCCACACCCGCGAACTGGACCCGGCACTGTGGCAAGGCGATTACGAAAACGATCCGGAGTTTCGCGAAACAATCCAGAACTGGGTCAACCAGCTCTGGATCGTGAAGGACCGGCGCATCCAGGCACTACGCGCCGAGGGCTGACTTAGCTACCGGCGCCGGTGCCCCAGATCCCGCCGAGGTTTTGCAACAGCGAACCGGCAACGCCTTGCTGACCGAGGTATTGCAGGATCACCGGGGCAAACACGCCGACCATCCCGGTGTCCATGCCCAGGGCGCTGAAGGCGTTGTTCAGGTCCTTGGTGTCTTTGACGTTACCCAGCAAGCCATCGAGCAACGCATTCTTGTCTGAACCCGCACCGAGCAACCCACCCAAGCCAGTCAGGCCACTGATCGCGCTGTTGCCGGCGATCTGAGCGAGGCCCGGCACGCTTTTGCTCAGTTCGGAGAAGTCCTGGCCGCTGAGCTGATTCCTCGCCAGGCCCAGCATCGCACCGGCGCCGCCGATGGCCTGCTCCGGGGTGATGTCGAGCTGCGAGCCCAGGGTATTGAGCAAACCGGCGGCCTTAGGCGCCGCCGCCACGATGCCATCGACATCATCGGCCTCGACACCCTCGACATCCTCGTCGTCCTGCATCGATGACACCGCCTTGACCGCATCGCTGAGGCTTAACTGTGCAAAGGCCGGGCTGGCGGCCAGCGTCGTCAACGAAGCGACAGCCATGAGCGATGCCAGTGCAAAACAGCGTGAAACGTTCATCCAGACATCCTCTTGTGCCACATGAAGACCGCCCGGTAACAGGAGCGGTAAAACTGCCGATTTGACCGGGGTTTGGGGGGCATTGTTCCTTGCGGGGTTAGCCATTTTTACCTCTGGAACGGAGCGCCAAAATAGCAATGGAATACTTCGGCTTGTTCGCAGCTATAAAAAAGCTCTCATTTACATCCTACCGATATAAAAACTGTCAGATCTGACAGTTGCTGCTTCCGTACAGCATAATTAAGCTGAATTCGTAACAACAGCAATTGTGAGTAAACCAGTAAAAAGCAGCTCACATTTCTTCGTTTTCGCTTAGGTAGGAAGCATCAATATGTCTGACAGAGAAAAGGGTAAAGTTAAATGGTTCAATGATGAAAAGGGCTTTGGATTCATTACACCAGATAGTGGTGCCGCAGACCTTTTTGTGCATTTCAAAGCAATTCAAAGCGATGGTTTTAAATCCCTGAAAGAGGGTCAGACAGTCTCTTTTGTAGCAACAAAAGGGCAGAAAGGAATGCAGGCCGAGCAAGTGCAACCAGAGTAAAAAACACCGTTCCGTGTATGAGCATCCAATAAGGCCTGCGTTGTATAGCCGTATGCGCAGGCCATTTTTAAGGGGGTCGCAGTGATGGAGAAACTACTGGAACAATTTGGCAACTTGGTTATGAACGACTCTACGTCGCTGCCATCGAAAAGCTTGGAAAATATAGATTCGGACATTCAGCCGATTATTTTTTGCATCAACCCAGGCGACTATCATCCGAAGGTCGGCGATAAGGTAACGTATGATGTCGTCCAAGGTGACAACGGACAGCTCTACGCAATCAACATTACAATTGTCGGCCACGAATACACCAACAAACCATTGCCCCTCGACAGCTAGCCCACACATTTCCTTTCTAACCTGCAGCACCTGTTTTTATTTAATCCGGGCAATATAGTTATATCGACTCTATTACAACTTCTCATCAAACGTTAAGAACCCCATAGAAGAATAAAAAAGGGCGACATCACTGTCGCCCTTTTTTCCGTCTTGCTCCAGGCCTTACGCCGCACTAAACAACTTGTGCGGATCGATCACAAACTTCTTCGGCACGCCCGCGTCGAACTCGCCGTAACCCCGTGGTGCGTCATCCAGGCTGATGACTTCCACACCCACGATTTCGGCAATCTTGATGCGGTCCCACATGATCGCCTGCATCAGCTGGCGGTTGTACTTCATCACTGGCGTCTGGCCGGTGTGGAAGCTGTGGGATTTGGCCCAGCCCAGGCCGAAGCGAATGCTCAGGCTGCCCATTTTCGCGGCAGCGTCCACTGCACCCGGATCTTCGGTGACGTACAGGCCAGGAATACCGATTTTGCCAGCGACGCGAACCACGCCCATCAGCGAGTTGAGTACGGTGGCGGGAGCCTCGTGCTTCACGCCGGCATGGCCGTGACCGCGAGCTTCGAAGCCTACGGCATCGACGGCGCAGTCCACTTCTGGTTCGCCCAACAGTGCAGCGATCTGTTCGTGCAGTGGGGTGTCTGTCGACAGGTCGGCGATTTCGAAGCCCTGAGCCTTGGCATGGGCCAGGCGGATCGGGTTGACGTCACCGATGATCACCACCGCAGCACCCAGCAGGCGAGCGGAAGCGGCAGCTGCCAGGCCAACCGGGCCGGCGCCGGCAATGTACACGGTGCTGCCAGGGCCGACGCCGGCAGTCACTGCGCCGTGGTAACCGGTGGGCAGAATGTCGGAGAGACAGGTCAGGTCACGGATTTTTTCCATGGCCCGGTCGCGATCTGGAAGTTTCAGCAGGTTGAAGTCGGCATACGGCACAAACGCGTATTCGGCTTGGCCACCGGTCCAGTCACCCATGTCGACATAACCATAGGCACCGCCCGGACGCGCCGGGTTAACGCTCAGGCAGACGCCAGTATGTTGCTCTTTGCACGAACGGCAACGGCCACAGGCAACGTTGAAAGGTACCGACACCAAGTCGCCGATCTGCAGGTTCTCGACACCGCTGCCCTTCTCGATCACTTCACCCGTGATCTCGTGGCCCAGCACCAGACCGGTCTGAGCGGTGGTACGCCCGCGCACCATGTGCTGATCGGAACCACAGATGTTGGTGGAAACTACGCGCAGGATGACACCGTGCTCGATCTTCCTGCCGCGCGGGTCCTGCATTTTGGGATAGTCGATTTTCTGTACTTCGACCTTGCCTGCGCCGAGATACACCACACCACGATTACCAGACATGCTTTCACCTCGCTGTTGTTTTTATGTAGCGGTCGCGTCGCCAGGAAGCGGCGGCGCGTTGATTGCTCGATAAATCAAAAGATCGTCCGAACGCGGCCCGAGCCTTCGGCAGCGTCTACAGAGACAGGCGATCTTTTCAGGCAGTAAAAACGCTAGAGAACAACTGTCCTGTTAGCGTTAAGGAACACGCGTCTTTCAATGTGATAACCCACGGCCCGCGCCAACGTCAGCCCTTCGATATCCCGCCCCTTGGCGATCAAGTCTTCGGGATAGTGACTGTGATCCACGGCTTCCACGCCCTGGGCGATGATCGGACCTTCATCCAGATCGTTGTTGATGTAATGCGCCGTGGCGCCGACCAGTTTCACGCCTTTGTTGTAGGCCTGGTGATACGGCTTGGCGCCCTTGAAGCCCGGCAGCAGGGAGTGGTGAATGTTGATCGCCTTGCCATCGAGTTTGCGGCACAGCTCTGGCGACAGAACCTGCATGTAGCGGGCAAGGATCACCAGCTCGGCGCCGGCCTCTTCGATCACCTGCCAGACCTGGCGCTCTTGCGATGGTTTGTCGTTGGGGTCCAGCGGAAAGTGGTAGTACGGAATCTGGTGCCAGTCGGCCAACGGCTTGAGGTCCGGGTGGTTGGAGACCACCGCGACCACGTCCATCGACAACTGGCCGATGCGCTGGCGGTAGAGCAAGTCGTTGAGGCAGTGATCGGCCTTGGAGACCATGATCACCACTTTCGGCCGGTAGTTCGGCGGGGTCAGCTCGAAGACCATCCCGAAGGCGGCACCACGCTCCGCCAGGCCTGCGCGGAAGGCTTGTTCGTCGAAAGCGTCGGGTTGCCGAAATTCCACTCGGATGAAGAAACGGCCTGAGAGCCGGTCATCAAAGGAGTGGTGCTCGGTGACGTAGCAGCCCTGCTCGAACAGAAAGCGGGTCACCGCATCCACGGTGCCGAGGACGCTTGGGCAGTCGGCGGTCAGAATCCATGTGTCTGGGGCGCGGCTCATAGTGCGGTGACTCCTGCTGCTACATCTGTGATCAGAGAGAACTCTGTGGCGAGGGAGCTTGCTCCCGCTGGGTTGCGAAGCGACCCCTATGTCAGCAACCGCATTCCTGCAGAAGGAACGCGGACTCAGGTTTTACGACTGCTGCGCAGCCGAGCGGGAGCAAGCTCCCTCGCCACTATTACGCCTGGACGCTAAGCCCGTACTCAGCCGACGCATCCTGCAACCACAACCACCAGTAATCCGAGAAGCTGCGGCGAATCAGCAGTTCCCAGGTGTCTTCGGCGGTATGGCGGATCACCAGTTGCGACTTGGCGAACACCGTGCCCACAGCCTTGCCCACCGGGAAGTTGTTGGGGTGCACGTCGTAGCTGGTGGACTTCATCAGCACCTGACGCACGTTCGGGCCGCTGAGTTCGAGGATCTGCTGGCCACCGCTGACGTTGACGATCTGGATGTGCAGGTCGCCCAGCGCTTCACGGAGCTTTTTCTCGGCGGCGAATTCTTCACCGGTCGGCACGACCAGCAGCCATTCATCCGGCCCCATCCATTGCAGGCTGGTTTCGCCTTTGATGATCACGGTCAGCGCACCTGGCAACTCGATGCCAAGAGCCTTGTGCACACCAGCGGCGAACGCGGCGTCGTGGCCATCGCCACGGATGGTCAGGTGACCGAGGAGTTTTTTCTCACGCACGATCACGCCGGCGTTCTTGCGACCCTTGCCCACCAGGCTGGCGAGGTCGGCGTGATGCAGCGACGACTCGGCCTTGGCCCCGGTGGTTGGGCGTTGTTGGTAAACATTGGCTGCGGTCATAAAGCACCTGTCTTGAATTCTTTGTCGCCCCCCGCGCCTGGCGCGGGGGGTGATCGATTACACGTTCTGGCGATCGCCTTTCGGATCGAAGAACACCGAAGAAACGATTTCCGCCTCGATCACGCTGCCGTCGGCCAGCGGTGCGAACACCCGCTCACCCATGCGCTTCAAGCCGCCCTTGACCACGCCCATGGCAAACGAATAGCCCAGGGAGTTGTGCAAGTAACTGGAAGTCACGTGACCCACCATGGTCATCGGAATCGCTTGCTTGGTGTTGAACACCAGTTGCGCACCTTCCGGCAGCCATTTGGTCGGATCGATCGGCTTCAGGCCAACCAGCTGTTTGCGCTGATCACGCACACAGTCTTCGCGGTTCATGCCACGCCAGCCGATCCACGAGAACGGTTTGGTGCGACCGACACACCAGCCCATGTTCAGGTCGTCCGGGGTCATCGAGCTGTCAGTATCCTGACCGACGATGATGAAGCCCTTCTCGGCCCGCAGTACGTGCATGGTTTCAGTGCCATATGGCGTCAGGTTGTACTTCTTGCCAGCATCAACAATTTTTTCCAGCACGCCCATCGCATAGTCGGCCTGCACGTTGACTTCGTACGACAGCTCACCGGTAAACGAAATCCGGAAAATCCGCGCCGGCACGCCACCGACCAGGGCTTCTTTCCAGGTCATGAACGGGAAGGCTTCGTTGCTCAGGTCGGCGTCGGTGACTTCGCTGAGCAGCTTGCGGCTGTTCGGCCCGGACAGGGTCATGGTTGCCCAGTGATCCGTCACGGAAGTGAAGTACACCTTCAGGTCTGGCCATTCGGTCTGGTGGTAGATTTCCAGCCATTGCAGCACGCGCGCAGCGCCGCCGGTGGTGGTGGTCATCACGAAATGGTTGTCGGCCAGGCATGCAGTCACGCCGTCGTCGAACACCATGCCGTCTTCTTTACACATCAGGCCGTAGCGCGCCTTGCCCACGTCGAGCTTGGTCCAGGCGTTGGTGTAGATACGGTTGAGGAACTCGCGGGAGTCCGGGCCCTGGATGTCGATCTTGCCCAGGGTCGAAGCGTCCAGCAGGCCGACGCTGTCGCGCACGGCTTTGCATTCGCGTTTGACGGCGGCATGCAGGTCTTCACCGTTTTTCGGGAAGTACCAAGGACGTTTCCACTGACCGACGTCTTCGAACTCGGCGCCATTCTTAACGTGCCAGTGATGCAGCGCGGTGAAGCGAACCGGCTCGAAGATGTGCCCACAGTGACGACCGGCCACGGCGCCGAAAGTCACCGGCGTGTAGTTCGGGCGGAACATGGTGGTGCCCATCTGCGGGATGGTCACGTTCAGCGAACGGGCAGCGATGGCCAGGCCGTTGACGTTGCCGAGCTTGCCCTGATCGGTGCCGAAGCCCAGTGCGGTGTAGCGCTTGACGTGCTCGACCGACTCGAAGCCTTCGCGGGTCGCCAGTTCGATGGCGGCTGCGGTGACGTCGTTCTGCAGGTCGACGAATTGCTTCGGCGCACGGGCAGTGGCTTTCTCGTGAGGCACCTGGAACAGCGCCAGCGTCGGCTCTTCGAGTCGGCTCAGGGCTTTGGGCAGTACGCCTTCGACCTTGCCGAATCCAGCTTCGCTGGCAGCGCGAGCACCGCCTTCAAAACCATCGGCCAACGAATCGCCGAGGCTGTAGACGCCGTTGATGCCACCGACGCACACGCGTTTCTGCGGTGCTTCGCCCGGTACGAAACCGAGGATGTCTTCACGCCAGATCGGCTTGCCACCCAGGTGCGAAGCCAGGTGAACCACTGGGCTGTAACCGCCGGAGCTGGCGACCAGGTCGCAATCGAGCCATTCGCCCGGGCTGGTCACGGTGTGTGCTTTTACATCAATCGCTGCAACGCGAGCGGCGGTCACGTGCTTGCTGCCACGGGCCTCGATCACGGCGCTGCCGGTCAGGATGCGAATGCCTTTGGCCCGCGCTTCTTCCACCAGCGCACCGCGAGGGTTGCTGCGGGCGTCGGCGATGGCCACCACTTGCAGGCTGGCGTCGAGCCAGTCCAGGGCAACGCGGTAGGCGTGGTCGTTGTTAGTCGACAGCACCAGTTTCTTGCCAGGTGCCACGCCATAGCGACGTACATAAGTCGACACAGCGCCGGCGAGCATGTTGCCCGGCACGTCGTTGTTACCGTAAACCAGTGGACGCTCGTGAGCGCCTGTCGCCAGCACCACGCGCTTGGCGCGAACCCGGTGGATGCGCTGACGCACCTGGCCGATCGGAGCGCGGTCGCCGAGGTGATCGGTGAGGCGCTCGTGAATGGTCAGGAAGTTATGGTCGTGGTAACCGTTGACCGTGGCGCGCGGCAACAGCAGCACGTCAGGGGTGTTTTTCAGCTCGGCGATGACGCTGGCAACCCACTCAGTAGCTGGTTTGCCATCGAGGCTTTCGCGGGAGTCGAGCAGGCTGCCGCCAAACTCTTCCTGTTCATCGGCCAGGATCACACGGGCGCCGCTGCGGGCAGCCGCCAGTGCAGCCGCCAGACCCGCAGGGCCAGCGCCGACGATCAGCACGTCGCAGTGCTGGTTCATGTAGTCGTAGGTGTCCGGATCGTTCTCGGTCGGCGAACGGCCAAGACCGGCTGCCTTACGAATGTACTTCTCGTAAGTCATCCAGAACGATTGCGGGTACATGAAGGTTTTGTAGTAGAAGCCCGGTGGCATCAGCTTGCCGCCGACCTTGCCGAGAATCCCCATCATGTCGTTGTTCACGCTTGGCCAGCCGTTGGTGCTGGTGGCGACCAGGCCTTGATACAACGCTTGTTGCGTGGCGCGTACGTTCGGGATCTGCGTGGCTTCGGTCGCACCGATCTGCAGCACGGCGTTCGGCTCTTCGGCACCGGCGGCGAAGATGCCGCGAGGGCGCGAATACTTGAAGCTGCGGCCGACGATGTCGACACCGTTGGCCAGCAAGGCTGCAGCCAGCGAGTCGCCTTCAAAGCCTTTGTAGACCTGGCCGTTGAAGGTGAAGCTCAGCACTTTGTTGCGGTCGATGCGTCCGCCGTTGGACAGGCGATTGATCTGGCTCATACCTTCTCTCCCAGAGCCGTGGCGGCCGCTTTCGGGCTGTCGGTCTTGTCGGTGAACTGCGGCTTGGTGCCGATCTTGTAGGTTTCGAGAATCTCGTAGGTCACGGTGTCACGGGTCACGTTGAAATACTGACGGCAACCGGCGACGTGATCCCACAGTTCGTGGTGCAGACCGCGAGGGTTATCGCGGAAGAACATGTAGTCGCCCCACTCCTCGTCGGTGCAGCTGTTCGGATCCAGTGGACGCGGGATGTGCGCCTGGCCGGATGCATGGAATTCCTCTTCGGAGCGCAGTTCGCCACAGTGAGGACAGAAGATATGCAACATAGGGATTTCTCCTGTTAGTGGGCGACTGCTGCAGCGCCGTGTTCGTCGATCAACGCACCGCTGTGGAAGCGGTCGATGGAGAAAGGTGCAGCCAATGGGTGCATTTCACCCTTGGCCAGGCTTGCGGCAAACACGTTGCCCGAGCCAGGTGTAGCCTTGAAGCCACCGGTGCCCCAACCGCAGTTGAAGAACATGTTCGGTACCGGAGTCTTCGAGATGATCGGGCACGCATCCGGCGTGGTGTCGACGATGCCGCCCCACTGACGGTTCATGCGTACGCGCGACAGCACCGGGAACATCTCGACGATGGCCTGGATGGTGTGCTCGATCACCGGGTACGAACCACGCTGGCCGTAGCCGTTGTAGCCGTCGATACCGGCGCCGATCACCAGGTCGCCCTTGTCGGACTGGCTGATGTAACCGTGTACGGCGTTGGACATGATCACGCTGTCGATAATCGGCTTGATCGGCTCGGACACCAGCGCTTGCAGCGGGTGCGATTCGATCGGCAGGCGGAAACCGGCGAGTTTGGCCATGTGCCCGGAGTTACCGGCAGTCACCACGCCGACGCGCTTGGCGCCGATGAAGCCCTTGTTGGTTTCAACACCGATGCACACACCGTTTTCCTTACGGAAACCGATCACTTCGGTCTGTTGGATCAGGTCCACGCCCAAGGCGTCGGCGGCACGGGCAAAGCCCCACGCCACGGCATCGTGACGGGCCACGCCGCCGCGACGCTGGACGGTAGCGCCCATCACCGGGTAGCGGGTGTTCTTGGAGCAGTCGAGGTACGGGATCTCGTCTGCCACTTGCTTGGCATCGAGCAGTTCGCCGTCCACGCCGTTGAGGCGGTTGGCGCTGACCCGACGCTCGGAATCACGAATGTCCTGCAGGGTGTGGCACAGGTTGTAGACGCCACGCTGGGAGAACATCACGTTGTAGTTCAGGTCCTGGGACAGGCCTTCCCACAATTTCATCGCGTGTTCGTACAGGTGTGCCGACTCGTCCCACAGGTAGTTGGAACGCACGATGGTGGTGTTGCGCGCGGTGTTACCGCCGCCCAGCCAGCCCTTCTCGACCACGGCCACGTTGGTGATGCCGTGTTCCTTGGCCAGGTAGTAGGCGGTCGCCAGACCATGCCCGCCACCGCCGACGATGACCACGTCGTAGACCTTTTTCGGGGTCGGCGTACGCCACATGCGCTGCCAGTTTTCATGGTGGCTGAGGGAGTGTTTGAAGAGGCCGAAGCCCGAATAGCGTTGCATAGTCATTTACTCCAAAACCGCGCTCAGCGATAAACCGGGAAGTCCGCGCACAGGGCTGCCACATGCTGCGCGACATTGGCCTCGACATCGGCGTCGCCGAGGTTGTCGAGGATGTCGCAGATCCAGCCAGCCAGTTCAACACACTGGGTAACCTTGAAGCCGCGAGTGGTCACCGCCGGGGTGCCGATACGCAGGCCGGAGGTCACGAACGGCGACTGTGGATCGTTCGGGACAGCGTTCTTGTTCACGGTGATGTGGGCGCGGCCGAGTGCTGCGTCCGCCTCTTTACCGGTGAGGCCCTGACGGATCAGGCTGACCAGGAACAGGTGGTTATCGGTACCGCCGGACACTACATCGTAGCCGCGTTTGATAAATACGCCGGCCATTGCCTTGGCGTTGTCGATCACTTGTTGCTGGTAGGCCTTGAAGCCAGGCTCCAGTGCTTCCTTGAAGCACACTGCTTTACCGGCGATGACGTGCATCAGCGGGCCGCCCTGGGCACCAGGGAATACCGCGGCGTTGAGCTTCTTCTCGATTTCTTCGTTAGCCTTGGCCAGGATCAGGCCACCACGTGGACCGCGCAGGGTCTTGTGGGTGGTGGTGGTCACCACGTCGGCGTATGGCAGCGGGTTCGGGTACAGGCCAGCGGCGACCAGACCGGCAACGTGAGCCATGTCGACGAACAGCAGGGCACCGACCTTGTCAGCGATCTGGCGGAAACGCGGGAAATCGAGGGTCTTGGAGTAGGCCGAGAAACCGGCGACGATCATCTTCGGCTTGCATTCGACGGCCAGACGCTCGACTTCGTCGTAGTCGATCAGGCCGGTTTTGGTGTCGATGCCGTACTGCACAGCGTTGTACAGCTTGCCCGAGGACGACACTTTGGCACCGTGGGTCAGGTGACCGCCGTGGGCCAGGCTCATGCCCAGAATGGTGTCGCCGGCTTGCAGCAGGGCCAGGTAAACGGCGCTGTTGGCCGAAGAACCGGAGTGCGGCTGCACGTTGGCGTAATCGGCACCGAACAACTGCTTGGCGCGTTCGATGGCCAGGGCTTCAACCTTGTCGACGTGCTCGCAACCACCGTAGTAGCGCTTGCCCGGATAGCCTTCGGCGTATTTGTTGGTCAGGCCACTGCCTTGCGCTTCCATCACGCGCTTGCTGGTGTAGTTCTCTGACGCGATCAGCTCGATGTGATCTTCCTGGCGTTGCTCCTCGGCATTCATCGCCGCCAGCAGTGCATCGTCGTAACCCTGAATCTGGTCTTGCTTGCTGAACATCGCGTCTCTCCCAGCGGCGGCGGTGCGCCTTTCGTCTCGGTGAGGCACTGGCATTTCGGCAGTGCCCTTTGATAGCGATGGTATGACCGGCGCAGACAGGTCAAATGCCTATGGACGCCACGCAAAGGTGCGTTTACGACATGGGCCGAAATGGGTGAACGGGCGAACACCCCTGTGGCGAGGGAGCTTGCTCCCGCTCGACTGCGAAGCAGTCGTGAAACCGACAAATTCGATCTAACTGACGAACCACATGCGCCGGGTTTGGGTCTGCTGCGCAGCCCAACGGGGGCAAGCCCCCTCGCCACAGGGGACGGGCGTCAGGCGATGAGTTGGCGCAAGGCCAAAAGTACGAGGAAATGTCCGGGATAAAGGGCGTAGGCCCAGCGGCGCATCGGCGGTGGCTGGATGCCTTGGGCATGTCGCAATAGCAGCAGGCCCGAGAATGGCGCAATCAGACAAACGACAATACCCAAAATCGCCGCACCGCTGCCGAACCAGGCAGCGGAGTACAGCACTTGCCATTGATTGGCCGCCAGGCACACCAGCCCCGGCAACAGGCCGAAATACCAGGGCCGCTGGATCACCAGCAACATCGCCAGTGGCAACAGCACGCCGAAAAAGCCGAACATCAATCGCTGCGAGAACAGTGCCGCCAGCACCAAGGCAACGACCGCCAACAGACGCGACTGAACTGGCCCGTGCTGCCAGCCACGGGCCACCAGCAACCCCATGACCAGCGTAGGCAATACATTCAAGGTGTCGTGATCAGGAATGTACATCCGATACGGAATTTCGCTCAGGGCACTAAACAGCAACAACCAACCGAGGTAGCGCCACTGGCCGTCGGTCGTCACTGTACGGACACGCGCCAGGTTCGCCGCCATCGCCAGACAGAACCACGGGAACGCCAGTCTGCCCGGCACATACAGCAGATCGAGGGAATAACCGACATATCGCAGGTGATCGAGCACCATGCTCAACAGCGCCAGCCACTTGAGCAGATCCAGTGCACCGTCCCTCTGCGTCATGTGCATAATTGCCCGAGGCGTTTGTATTTTTCTGACAGACTCATCCCGTGTGCTCCCCGGACGATCTTCGGTAAAGTGCACATCATCATTGACCAACGAAGCGCCACAAGCGCCTCGATCACGGAAGCCGGCCATGACCGACAAGAGCCAACAATTCGCCAGCGACAACTATTCCGGTATTTGCCCTGAAGCCTGGGCTGCCATGGAACAGGCCAACCACGGACACCAGCGCGCTTATGGCGACGATGAGTGGACCGCACGCGCCGCGGATCAATTCCGCAAACTGTTCGAAACCGACTGCGAAGTGTTCTTCGCCTTCAACGGCACCGCGGCCAACTCGTTGGCCCTGTCGTCGCTGTGCCAGAGTTACCACAGCGTGATCTGCTCGGAAACCGCCCACGTCGAAACCGACGAATGCGGCGCTCCGGAGTTTTTCTCCAACGGTTCCAAGCTGCTCATCGCCCGCACCGAAAACGGCAAGCTGACCCCGGAATCGATCCGCGAAATTGCCCTCAAGCGCCAGGATATCCACTACCCGAAACCGCGCGTCGTGACCCTGACCCAGGCCACTGAAGTCGGCAGCGTGTACACCCCGGAAGAAATCCGCGCCATCAGCGTCACCTGTAAAGAACTGGGCTTGAACCTGCACATGGACGGTGCCCGTTTCTCCAACGCCTGCGCTTATCTGGGTTGCTCGCCAGCCGACCTGACCTGGAAGGCCGGCGTCGACGTGCTGTGCTTTGGCGGTACGAAAAACGGCATGGCGGTGGGCGAAGCGATTCTGTTCTTCAACCACAAACTGGCTGAAGACTTCGACTACCGCTGCAAACAGGCCGGGCAACTGGCGTCGAAGATGCGCTTCCTCTCGGCCCCCTGGGTCGGGATTCTTGAAAACGACGCCTGGCTCAAATACGCCCGCCACGCCAACCACTGCGCGCAGTTGCTGGCCGAACTGGTGAGCGACATTCCTGGCGTCGAGCTGATGTTCCCGGTGCAGGCCAACGGTGTGTTCCTGCAACTCTCCGAGCCGGCCATCGCCGCACTGACCGCCAAGGGCTGGCGCTTCTACACCTTCATCGGCAACGGCGGCGCACGGTTCATGTGCTCGTGGGACACCGAAGAAGAACGCGTGCGGGAACTGGCGGCAGATATTCGGCACGTGATGACAGCCTGACTCCCTCCCCCTCACCACAGGCTCTGTGTTCCACCTCAGCTATTTGGTTGAAATGCGACTTTGTGGCGAGGGAGCTTGCTCCCGCTCGGCTGCGCAGCAGTCGTAAAACCAGCCAACGCGGTCCACCTGACAGACCGCATGCTCAGGCTTTGGGGCTGCTTCGCAACCCAACGGGAGCAAGCTCCCTCGCCACAGGTTCTGCGCTCGACCTCAGCTATTTGATTGGCAAGAGATCTTATGGCGAGGGGGCTTGCCCCCCCCTTGCCACAGTCCCGCACGAGTTGGTCTACATTGACTGCGAGCCGTTTCGATCCGCTCGGATCACGCCAATCGGGAGCGTCCGCATGTCACTACAAGGCAAAACCCTGTTCATCACCGGCGCCAGTCGCGGGATCGGGCGTGAGATTGCGCTGCGGGCCGCGCGCGACGGGGCCAACATCGTGATTGCCGCGAAAAGCGCCGCCCCTCACCCCAAACTGCCTGGCACCATCTTCAGCGTGGCAGCGGAAGTCGAAGCCGCGGGTGGCAAGGCGCTGGCCCTGGAGGTGGATGTGCGCGATGAAACCATCGTGCGCCAGGCCCTGGCTGACGCCAATGAGCATTTCGGCGGCATCGACGCGCTGGTCAACAATGCAGGAGCGATCAAGCTGACCGGCGTGCAGCACATCGAACTCAAGCGCTTCGACCTGATGCACCAGATCAACACCCGCGCCGTGCTGCTGTGCAGCCAGGCCGCCCTGCCCTATCTGAAAAAATCCAGCGGCCACATCCTCAACCTGTCACCGCCGTTGAACCTGGCCACCAAATGGTTCGCCCAATACAGCCCCTACACCGTCACCAAGTACGGCATGAGCATGCTCACCCTGGGCATGAGCGAGGAATTCGCCGCCTACGGTATCAGCGTCAACTCTCTATGGCCGCAGACCATGATCGCCACGGCCGCGATCGAGTTTCAGCTCGGATCGCGCGAATCTTTCAAACATGCCCGCACACCCGCGATCATGGCGGATGCCGCCCACGTCATTCTCGACAGCAGCGGTCGCAGCATTACCGGTCGGTTGCTGATCGATGAGGAGATTTTGCGCGAGCAAGGGGTGACGGATTTTGAAGGGTATCGGTATGCGCCTGATTCCACCGACAAACTGATGCCAGACCTGTTTGTCGACTGACTGAAGCGCGCCCTCTACAGGCGCTGCCGAAGGCTGCTCCTGTAGAGGTTATTCAGCGATCATCCGACCGATCAATACTCGATCCGCACGTCACCCTTCGGCACGCTGCAGCAAGACAGGATGAACCCTTCGGCTTCGTCTTCCTCGGTAATCCCGCCGTTGTGTTCCATTGCCACTTCGCCGGCAAGCTTCATTACCTTGCAGGTACCGCAGATACCCATGCCGCAGGCCTTGGGGATCATCAGGCCCAGCTTGGCGGCAGCGGCGTGGACGGTTTCGCCCGGAGCCACGCGGATGCTCTTGCCGGAGGCGGTGAATTCCACCTGGTGCAGGTCGGCGGCGTCGATTGCAGGGGCGTCGGCCGCTTGTTCAGCGTGTTCCTCTGCATCGGCGATAGCCTCTGGCGGTGTGGCGCCGAAGGACTCTTCGTGGTAGCGCTTCATATTGAAGCCGGCGTTTTCCAGCAAACGCTTGACCGCATTCATGTAGGGCGTCGGACCGCAGCAGAACACTTCCCGCTCAAGGAAGTCCGGGACCATCAGTTCGAGCATCTTGTGGTTGAGATAACCGCGGTATCCGGCCCACGGCTCACCGAAACCGTGTTTCTCGCAGATCAGGTGCAGGCTGAAGTTTTCGATCCGCGCCGCCATGTGCTCCAGCTCGCGGTGATAAATGATGTCTTTCGGCGAGCGGGCGCTGTGGATGAAGGCCATATCGACATTGCCGTTGGTATCGAAGAACCAGCGCGCCATGGACATCACCGGGGTGATGCCCACGCCGCCGCTGAGGTACAGCACTTTCGGGTTCGGAAAGTCGATGGCGTTGAACAGCCCGACCGGGCCGTGCACCGCCAGCTCGTAACCTTCATGCAGGGTGTCATGCAACCAGTTCGAGACCTTGCCGACCGGTACGCGCTTGATCGTCACCGAGAAGCTGTACGGCACCGACGGCGAGCTGGAAATGGTGTACGAACGCATGATCTGCTGGCCTTCGATTTCCAGCTCCAGGGTGACGAATTGCCCCGGTTTGAAGAAGAACATGATCGGCTGGTCGGCCATAAAGCAGAAGGTGCGCACATCCCAGGTTTCCTGGATGACTTTGACGCAACGGACAATGTGTCGACCATTGGCCCAGGTCTGGGTGGTTACCGGGTTCAGGAAGTTGTTGGACATGCTGATCTCCACGGCCGACTACCGGCCTTTATGTTGGCGATTCTGCGTATAGCGCAGCCCCGCCATTTACCTATCTGCGACATTGACATACTTATCGCGACCAGCCCCCAATTACCGGGGGTTGGGCGTCGGGAACAGATTGGGCCATGTCGCCCATGGATAAGGTTCCGGGGAGCGCCGGCCCCACACTCGCCCCATACCAAGACACAACCTTTACACCTTGCGTAGCAAACCTGATCAGCCACTTTCGCGGCCACGCAGATGGCCTTGAGGAAACACATGATGGACGTCACCACTACCCTGAGCCTCGGCGATCCACTGGAACCCGCACGCAAGGCCACTGCGCAGATGCTGCAAGAGCGCGAACGCACTTTCTCGCTGCCGCAGCCGTTTTACTCTGACGAGCGGCTGTTTGATATCGACATGCAGGAAATCTTCCAGAAAGAGTGGTTGATTGCCGGCATGACCTGCGAGATCCCGACCAAGGGCAACTACCTGACCCTGCAAGTCGGCAAGAACCCGATCATCGTGATTCGTGGCGCCGATGGCGTGGTCCATGCGTTCCACAACGTCTGTCGCCACCGTGGTTCACGCCTGTGCACCAGTGAAAAAGGCAAGGTCGCCAAACTGGTCTGCCACTACCACCAGTGGACGTACGAGCTGGACGGTCGCCTGCTGTTCGCCGGCACCGAAATGGGCGCCGACTTCGACATGAAGCAATACGGCCTTAAACCGGTGAACGTGAAGACCGCCGGCGGTTACATCTTCATCAGCCTGGCAGAAAACCCGCCGGCCATCGATGACTTCCTGTCGACGCTCAGCCATTACATGGAACCGTACGACATGGAGAACACCAAGGTGGCGGTGCAAACCACCTTGATGGAAAAGGCCAACTGGAAACTGGTGCTGGAAAACAACCGCGAGTGCTACCACTGCGGCGGTTCACACCCGGAATTGCTGAAAACCCTGCTGGAATGGGACGACGTCACCGATCCGCGTGCCGACCAGGCCTTCAAGGACCACGTAGCCGCTTCCGCCGCTGCCTGGGAAGCCGAGAAGATCCCTTACGCCCACGCCAGTTTCGGCCTGCGTAACCGTATCGTGCGCATGCCGCTGCTCAAGGGCACCGTATCGATGACCATGGACGGCAAACAAGGCTGCGCCAAACTGATGGGCCGCATCAAGAACCCGGACCTGGGCTCGATGCGCATCCTGCACCTGCCGCACTCGTGGAACCACTGCATGGGCGACCACATCATCGTGTTCACCGTGTGGCCGATCAGCGCCCAGGAAACCATGGTCACCACCAAGTGGATCGTCCACAAGGACGCGGTCGAAGGCGTGGACTACGACGTGGAGCGCATGCGCCAGGTCTGGGATGCGACCAACGACCAGGACCGTCGCCTGGCCGAAGAGAACCAGCGCGGGATCAACTCCACCGCGTACCAGCCAGGGCCTTACTCCAAGACCTATGAGTTCGGCGTGGTGAACTTCGTGGACTGGTACAGCGAGCGGATGCTGAACAACCTGGGGGCCGAGCCTGCGCCTTACCTCAAAGGTGTTCCGGTTCAGGGTTAATCGAAATCTGATCGTTCCCACGCCAGGCGTGGGAACGATCCTTCCTCGCTAAATTGAAGACCACCGCACCGAACCATCCTCGCCAATAAACGTCTCTTCGATGTTCTCCCCCACCAGCCGCACCTTCACATAACCGTTCAACACCCGATCCGGGTACGCCTCATCCCGCGCATTTTGCGTTTCCGACCACAGCACCCCCGGATGCCCGTTCAGCTCGCTGGCATTGCCATAGGGAATCGCCCCGTGCCCGGCGCAACGTGCATGCAAGCCACCTTGAGTGGCATAGCAGATGCCGTTATGCAAATGCCCCCAATACCAGTAATCCGGCTCGCGCCCCAAGGCATCGCAGACCGGCTTGTACAACGCGGTCTTGTCACGCCCGGTAATGTCAAAGCCCTGGTGATGACTGAGCACCATGATCTTCTTGCGTTTGGGCAGGTCTTTCATCCAGTCGATCTGCTGCTTGTTCAGCGCGCCGTCCATATACAGATTGATTGGACTGGAGGCATAAGCCGAGTCGATCCCGACCACCAGCCAGTCATCGTTGTACAACGCAAAATAACTGGTGCCCTGCTGCGCCGGGAAACGTTTGGCCAGTTCCTTGAAGTAGCCATGGGCGCCGCTGTACATCTCGTGGTTGGAGTTGAGAGTGAATGAGCCCTGCTTGCCCATCGGCCAACCGACCATGTCGACGTCTTCCTGGGAGCGGGTGCCGGCGTAATACACATCCCCCAGATGAATGGTGAAGTCGGCCTGGGCCAGTTGCATCTGATCGGCCACCGCCACTGCCGGGGCATGACTGTCGAACGGCCCGGTGCCCCAGTCGCCGGCAATGGCCAGGGTCACGTCACTGTCCATGCGCATCAACGCCGGGTTGGTAGCGAACGGTGCGTGATGCCGCAGGTTCTCGATCCACTTGAGCAACGCTTCGCTCCACAACAGATCCAGCAGCTCCCATTTGCGACAACCGAGCAGGCTGCCATCCTTGAGCACTTGGGTCTGCAGCTCATCTACCGATTGCGGCAAGGGGCTGGCGTTGCCGATGTGCAGGATCGACAAACCGTGGGACAACTCCCACGGCACACTCGGTTGATCGTCCGGCAAGTCGCCGTGCTTGAGCACGTATTGCGCCTGATCGTGCCCCCGCTGCAGCAGCGCGACGATGGCTTGGTACTCCTCCGGTTCAAGCTCGCTGACGAGCTTCTTCCAGGCCATTTCCAGCCGTGTGAACAGCCCGTGCAGGCGCACCTTCACCTTGTCGTATTCATGTTCCCAATGTCTGACCAATGACATGTCGCTTTCCTCCATCCGTAGTGGAATCACAGGGTTTTCATGAACTCGATGAGCGCCCGCTTATCGAGTTCCGACAACTGCGTGCCGTACAGGTGGCCACCGTTGTGGTTGCCCTCCAGGCGCGTGTCGTATTTGAAGTCCGCCGAGGCTTTCACCTGCTCGCCACTGGTGACGTAGCCGACCTTGTCCTTGTCGTAAATGTCGGAACCGGTGAAGAACACCTGCGGCCGCAGTTCCGGCGGTTGCAGCAAATCCCACAGGGTCGGCACCGAGCCGTTGTGCAAGTACGGCGCGCGCAACCAGATGCCGTCGGTGGGCGTGTTGCTGTAGCTCTGGGTCTTGCGGTAGGCACCAAAGTCGAACGGCGGTTTCTTGAAGCCGTGGAAAGCCGTCACCAGCCCCGTGGTGAACGAGTTCAGCCGATGGGGATCGGTGCCCAGCTCATCAATCGTGGTGGTGACCTGACCGGTATCGGTGCGACCGAAGTCATGGCAACCGGCGCAATTCTTTTCCCAGACCGGCTTGCCCCGGGCGACCTTGGCCTGATCCAGTGCGAACGGCCAGGCCGGTGCCTTGTGGCCCAGCAGCCAATTGGTCACCCGGTTGAAACTGTCCGGCAGCACCGACTCCGGCGTCGCGCCCACGGCCATGGCCGCCGCGTAGTTGCGCTCATGGATATCGTTGTTGTTGCCGTCCCAGTGCAGGTACAGCGACTCCCGGGGTTTCTGGTTCCAGACTTGCGGCAAGTCGACGGTGCCGATGGTCGAGTCATCCGGGAAGCCGAACACCACCATTTTCGTCGGGTTGAAGGTGTCGGTACGCCCCGGCCCTTGCGGTGCGCGCAGCTTCTGCCAGGCATAAGCCTGTTTCTGTTTGATCAGCGCGCTGGTGGCCATCGGGATGATCAGATAGCGGTTGTACAGGCGCTCGAAGAACCCGAGCTGGAACTTGCTGTTGATCGCAGTCATCACCGCGTCGGGCGTGAATTTGGGGTCGCTCGCGCAATCGTAGGCGAACCACTGGAAGGCCTGCAGTTGCAAGGTATTGGCCGGCGCGGAGGCCACCGGGGTAGCAACGTCGCTGGCATTGGCGCGGTAGGAGCCGGTGTGGCACAAGGCGCAGTTGGGCTCCACGGTCGGGTAGCCGATCTGCCGCTTGGCCATGCCGATCGGCAGGTCCTTGCCGTTCTCGTAGAGGAAACCGAACACTTCGTAACCGCCGGGTTTCGGCAGTTTTTCCGGGCACATCTGCGGCAACACTGCGAACAGGTAATAGGGAATCCGTGCTTCGATACCCAGGCCGATGGCGGCGTATTTGTAGTGGTCTTCGTCAGAAGCGTATTGCTCGGCCGGCACCACCCGCAGCATCTGGTACCAGGTTTCGTAGCCGATAAACCCCAGCGCCAGCACCACGACCAGCGTGGCGACCTTGAAGCTGTGCCGCCGCCAGCGTCGCGCCCACGCTGCGCACCACTCACGCCAGCCATCGCGAAGCAGGGCGAACGGCCGATTGGCCGGCGCGCTGCCCAGGTACAGCAGAATCCCGAGGATCAGGAACATGCCCAGATCGCCCAGCAGCATCGGCACGAACACCTGGGCCTGGTTGCTGGTGTTGATCAGGTAAATCCAGAACGCCACGGCGACCAACCGCGACAATACGCACAGCCACGAATGCACCACGTATTTGGGGGCATTGAAGCCTGACGGCATGTAAAAAAGGCTGATCCCCACCAGCAACATGCCGGCGTTCTCCAGCCAAGGATCGGAGAGCTGCGGAGGCATCCCGAGCATCGAGGTCAGCAATGCCGGCGCGAACAGCGCCGGAATCGCGAAGACCATGTTCATTGCGATGCCTATCCAGATGAAGCGTTGAAACCAGCGGATGTAACTGTCCATGGCATCCATTTCCTTGTAGTCGCCAATCCCAAGTCAGCACACGGCTTTTGTGGCGAGGGAGCTTGCTCCCGTTCGGCTGCAAAGCAGTCGTAAAACCAGAAAACGCGGTGTATCTGATCGATCGCATCCTCAGGTTTTGGGGCTGCTGCGCAACCCAGCGGGAGCAAGCTCCCTCGCCACAAAAAGCCCGATCAACCGAGGGCGGTTTTCTCCAGGTGCTGCAGGATGATCGGGTACACATCGACCACCGCGTTCTTGCCGAACATGCAGTCGATATGCCCGTAACCCGGCACCACATGCCGGCTGTAGCGTTCCGGTCCATGGATTTTGCACACGCGCTCATAGGTCCTGAGCGTGCTTTCGGGCAAGTAGCACTGGTTGTCTTCGCCACTGATGAAGCAGATCGGCATGGTCAGCCGGTCGAAGTGCGGCATGTAGACGTCCTGGCCCTTGAAGTCCACCAGATGGCCTTTGCGCAGGATCAGCGCCAGGTGCTCGAAGGTCTGTATGTTCGACTCGCCGAACAACTCGTGCAGGTTGTCGTGCAGGGTTTCGTTGAGTGTGTCGTGGCGGTACAGCGACGCGTACATGAAGGTGATGCGGTGGCACACCGGGTTGGTGCAGTAACCTTGAGCCTCGATGCGGGCGTAGATGTTGAGGGCCTTGTCATAGAGTTTGTTGAACCAGCTCTCCTTGTTGTCGGCATACGCGGTGAGGGATTTGATGCCGATGGCGTCGAGCATCCCCGGCAAATGCAGACCGGCCTTGAGCCCCGTTGCCGTGGCGACCACCGTGTCCGCGGCGATCTGCGAACAGACCACCGAACGCACGCCCTGCAATCCGGCCAGCAGTGACATGAAGAAGGTCGTCGCGCCGTAGCAATGCACCACGCACTGCACGTCAGCGGCGAGGGTGGCCTGCTGGATATGCTCGATGGCGGCCTTGAAGTCGTACTGGGCAATCTGGTCGCCGTTCCATTCATGTTTGCTGGCCGGCAGCAGGATGCTGACCCGGAAATCCAGGAGCCAGACGTCGTACTCGTGCTTGCACAGGTACTCCAGCAGGTTGGTCTGGATGGTGTCGGTGGAGAAAATATTCGAGCCCACACCCAAACCATGCACCAGCATCACCGGCCCCTTGGTGCCACCCTGATAGCGGGTCAAGCGTAGCTGGACGCTGTCTTCGGTCTGGAAGAACTGCACGCTTGGCGTCGGCGCATCCAGCGGCCGTTTCTGCCGGGGCGGCGCATCGGGGTTGAAGTAGATGTCGCCCGCGAACACCCCGCCGTAGCTCTCCCACAAGATGCCGGCGAAGAACTTGCCGAACCGCGCCAGCCCTTCAATGCGCTCACGTTCGTTGCGCGCGTTGAGCACCTTCATGGTGGTCATCTGCTTGGCAAAATCGGCCGGCTCGATGTGCATCACCCCCGAGCCGATCACCTCGCCCGTCTTGTCCGGCCCGCGATACAGCGTCACATAGAGTGTACTGGTGTCGTGCCAGACGTTCAGCACGCCGTTGTCTTCGGGAACGGTCTTGAATGCGCTGAAGTAATAATCGCTGCCGTCCTCGGCGGTCAGTTTCATGTCGTAATTCATGTGCCGCACACCGACCTGTTCCTGATATTCCTCGAACAGATTGAACACACCATTGCTGGCGGTCAGTGGTTCCGGCGACAAGCCCGGCGCATCCAGAGAGCCGACCAGTGTCGCGGCATGTTCTGGCTCCTTGATCATGCGATTGAGGTCGTTGGCGGTGATGGTCAAGGTGAATTCGATCGGCGAGTTATCCGACTTGCCGCGTTTGGCCGCCGCTTCGTAGAGTTTGAGATCGGTGCCCTGGGGCTGGGTGAAATCTTTGGAGAAATAGCCCTTCATGGTTTCGGTGAACTGCACGCCGAGGGTCGGTGCCGCCACCGGTTTGCGCGGTGCCGAGGGCAACGTGTAGTCGATGTGCCACCCGCGATCGGCGGCCAGCAGCCCCATGTTGCGCTCGCTCACGGCAGAGATGGTCAGCAACGGATTGACCGCCAGTGAGGTCGGGATCACCGCACCGTCGGCCACGTATAGCCCGGCATAGACATCGGTGCCGCTGACGCCGCTGAACACCTGGCCCTTGTGGTTGACCACGCCTTGCGTCGCATCCTCGCCCATCACACAACCGCCCAATGGGTGCACGGAAACGATGCTGTGTTTGAGCAGCTCGGTCCAGATCGGGTTCTCGACCCAGATCCCGCCCAAGGCCTTGGTGCTCTGGTGCAGGCGCTCGTTGCCGATCTTGACGTTTTCCTGCTCGCCAACGCCCGGCCAGTCGATGCGCAACTGATCCTTGCTGTCGAGCACCATGCGCCCCTTGCCGTCGTCGTGGCTCATGATCAGGTAGGTCTGCATGTTATGCAGCGCGCCGTGATACGGGCCACGCAGGAAGCTTTCGGCTTCGCGTTCGGCATATTTGAGCTTGCCGGTGAAGCTGTCATCGGTGGGTTTGCCGATCAACCCGGCGAATGTGGCCATGCTCGGCACCATGGGCCGGCCGAGTGCGCCGGGGATCGAGCCTTCTTCGATGACCATGCGGCTGCGCCAGTCGCCTTCGGTGCGCATGTCGATGATCGAGGTGATGCACGGGCCGACCGGTTTCATCTCCTTGGCCGGATGGGCACCGAAACCGATGCCGTTGATCGTTTCATCGCAGTTGTGGCCGAAACCGAGGATGTCGCCGTTGCCGCTCATGTTTTCGCCAAGCTGATTGGACGTCGACAGGCCTTTGTCCCGAGAGCGCAGGAGGATTTCGGTGGAACCCAGAGTGCCGGCCGACACCACGACGATGTCCGCCTTGACGAACAGCGTCGGCGCGGAGAATTTCTCGCGGCCGCTGTCCAGGTATTGGAAGTGCACGATCCAGCCATCGCCGTCGCGCTCCAGATGCCGGACCTCGGCCTGGCAGAAAATCTCCGCGCCGTGGTTGCAGGCATCCGGCAGGTAATTCATCAACGTGGTGTTCTTGGCCTTGTTGTTACAGCCCGAAACGCAGTCGCCGCAGTGGTTGCACGGCAATTGCTCGACGCCGACGTGGTTGAGGTTGTTCGGCAGTTTGTCGAAGGTCACGTTGATCGGCGGCTTGTAGAAGTGCGCGCCTTGCTTGAGGTAATCGGCGGACTTCTGGTTAGCCTCGAGTTTGGGCAAGGTCGGAGCGGTTTTCGGATAGGGATTGGGCTTGAGCATCTCCCGAGCCCGGGCGTAACCGTCCTTGAGCAGCGTGTCGCGATGTTCACGCACCGCCAGCGGCCAACGCGGATCATCGAACACACCGGGTTCAGGTTCCAGCGCGACGTTGGCGTTGATCAACGACGTGCCGCCCAGGCCGCAACCGACCACTACGTTCTGCTGGGCGTTGACGTGCAGGTCGAACAGCCCGGTGCGCGAGCCGATGTGCCCGTCCGGGTCATGCACTTGCAGCTCTTCAGTGGCCGCCAGCATCGTATTGGGGTATTCGCCGGGCTGGATTTCCCGGCCTCGCTCCAGCAGGCACACCCGCTTGCCGGCCCGGGACAGGCGCGACGCCGCGATCCCGCCGCCGTAGCCGGAGCCAATGACGATCACGTCGTAATGTTCCTTGATATCGCTGATGGGCGTGGCGATCCGTGTCATGGGTCATTTCCTCTCGGGCAGATGGGGCAACTCTGCGGTTGCCTGCAATCGATAGACGAACAAACGCCTGGTCACCGGGCACGGTCGGGCCTCAATGGCAGCGGTGTTATGGCATAAGGGGGCCAGGCGCTATAGACGAGCGCGCTGATTGGCGGCGCGACGATGAATCCGCTTGTGCAACGAGGTGGCGGATGTCGGAACACAGGTCACGCAGGGGCTGGGGTGCGAATGTGGCTGCGAGCGATGTGGCTGGCTATCCATCACGCGTTCTCCCTGAACCAGATGTGGATAAGTGACAGTTGTCCTTATGCGATGAGAGTGAAGACAGGCGACAGATCGAAGTCAAGGAAGTGCCTTAGAACTGTATGAAATCTGATCTATCGCGTTCCGGCCTATACGGGCCGTGGCTTACAGGGTTCAGCGAACAAGTTATCCACATCTCCACCCACAGCAAATGGGGACAACTGTGGATGACAGGCTAAATCTATTCACAAAAACCGAAGAAAAACCGTGACTTATCCAGAAGCAGGGTTTTAGCCAGGCACTGGTTGTTTTTTAATCAGAAGCTTGCAGGCCACGTTTTACATAGCGTGCAGGGGATGGCGAACACCTTATCCACAGAAGCACCAACAGACTTTGGGGGCAACTTTGCGGTCTCTGTGGAAAACCGCTGAAACCCGCGAGTATTCCGGGTTTACGGGACGATTAGCGGAGGAAAACGCCGAGTTGAACAATATTTGATCAACCCACTGAAAGCCGCGATCTGTATGGCCTGTAGCGGACAGCGAACATCTTATCCACAGAAGCGCCAACAGAGATTGGGGGCAAGTGTCGGCCAGTGAGCGACGTTACTCTGTGGAAAAAGCCCGAAAAAACCGTGGGTTAGGCTGGTTGTTTTTTGTACGGAGGGCTGCAGGGCTTGATTGGCATGGGGTGTAGCGAGGGGCGAACATGTTATCCACAGAAGCGCTAACAGGGATTGTGGGTAACCCAGATACTTGCCCCGCATCTACGGTATCGGGAGTACATATCCATTTCTGCGGTAACGACGGCTGGCGGTTTCGCTCTTACAGCGAGTCACTTTGGAAAAGCCCCAAAGTAACCAAAGGGCTCTTGCCCCTTTCGTTCGGTGCCTCGCCTAGGCTCGGCATACCCTCGCTCCGGTCCTGCTCCGTGGGCCCGCCGCCATCGGCCATCCATGGCCGGGGGCGGCTAACCCGGCATCCATGCCGGGTTGCCCACTGCGCAGAACCTCCACTCGGCCTCACGAGGGGGCGTGCACCGCAAAAGCAAAAGCGAGGCGGCCTACCGGCCGGCCTGACTTCAAGTGAACGTGTCCCCTATAGAATCTGCCGAAGGCTGCGATCTTTTGATCTTGCTTTTGCTTTTGCTTTTGCTTTGCTTTGGTTTTTGATCTTGATCTGAACGCCCCTTTCCCAGAGGCCGAACGCAGGCGTTGCGCAGGGGGCACCGCGGCAGGGATGCCGCGGTAGCCGCCCCCGGCCATGGATGGCCGATGGCGGCGGGCCCCCGGAGCAATGCCGGAGTGAGGGCATGCCGAGCCTAGGCGAGGCACCGAATGGCGGGGCAAAAGCGCTTTGGTTACTTTCGCGCTTTTCGAAAGTGACTCGCTGTAAGAGCGAAACCATAAGTCGCCGTTACCGCAGAAACGGATATGTACACTACACAATCAAAACCGGGCCCTTAAGGCCGATACATGAGATACGCCTCGCCCGTAACCCGAATCATCGGATGGGGAACAACCTGACAGGTTTTGACGATCCCAAAACCATGGCGCTCATAAAAACGCCGGGCCCCGGTATTCGCTGCATAGTCGATCAGGCTCAGGCCGTTGAGTTCCAGTTGATCGGCGCGCTGTTGAGCATGCTCGAGAAAGCGCACACCAAGCCCCTTGTTGCGCCACCCTTCATGCAGGGCCAGGCTTGAAATATAGAGGGTATCGGGGACTTCCATGTCGGCGTAAGGCGCCAGGACCGGATCAGTTACGGGAGCTGCCAACGGATCGTGACGCGTCACGTAACTGTGCATCATGCCGATGACCCGCCCCTGTGCCTGCGCGATAACGCAGTTCTGATAGGAGAAATCGACATCTTCACGGGCGTAACGAATGGCCCCCACTTCCAGCAGATCCTGCCCGGGCTCCGCCAGCTGGCTCCAGATGTAATCCGAAGCCCCCTCTGACGAAATCTGGAACAAACGGGCAATCTCGCGCGCATCCGTGCGCAGAGCCGGACGAAATTCAACTTCCATTGATGTAACTCCCCAGAATACGAGCGACCTGCTTAGCGTGCAGGTTGATACGTAACAACCGGCCAGGCCAACGGTTTTATGGCCGGTTGTCGCTGTGGATCAACCCTGACGGACCACGCCTTCTTCAATCAGCAACTTGAGGATGGCTTCGGCGCCCGCCTGCGCGGTCACGCCCTTGAGCACTTGCCCACCGCCGCCACTGGCCTTGGCCGTCGCGGCCTTCATGCGGTCAGCACCGCTCTTGGCCTTGATCACTTTCAGGCGCTTGGGTCGTGGCTTGGCCGGTTGCAGCGTGGCCACTGCCAGCAGTTCATCGTCGACCACTTCAACTTCATCTGCCTGCAATACCCCGCGTCGCGCCGGACCGTAGGCACTTTGCCGAGGCTTGGGCGCTGCGTTATCCACAGTCGCCAGAAACGGCAGGCGCACTTTCAAGCGACGGCGCTGACCGCGCGGCAAGGCCTGCAGAACCAGCGCCGAACCACCGTCGATGGATTCGACTTGCGCCAAACCCACCACCAGCGGCCAGCCGAGGCTTTCGGCCAGCAGGAACGGCAACATGCCCGAGCCTTCACCGGTTTCCGCCTGGCTGCCGGTCAACACCACCTGCGCCCCGGCGTCACGCAAATAGTCGGTCAACGCTGGCAGCGCATCTGCGCCGACCGGTTGTTCCAGCACATGCAACTGTTCCAGGCCCATGCCCAGATAGGCACGCAGCGCCGGTTCCGCAACGTCGCCGGCGTGCAGCACTTGCAGGTTATCCCCAGCCAATTGCAGACCCAGTTCAACGGCCCGCGCGTCCTGCTCGGCGCGGCGTGGCCGGCCGGAGGTCGGGTGGGCGCCGATGGACACCAGGCTGATGATTTTCGTGCTCATAACCCTTTCCTTCCCTTAAGCCGCATCGCGCTTGGCGTCGTTGCGGTAAGCCTCTACCGCATCGATCAAGGCTTGAAGAATCTCGGCGCTCTCGCCGATCACCGACAGGTCGGCCCGTTTGATCATGTCGCAACCCGGATCGAGGTTGATCGCCACCACCTTGTCGCAGGCACCGATGCCTTGCAGGTGCTGGATCGCCCCGGAAATCCCCACCGCCACGTAAACCCGCGCGGTTACCCAGGTGCCGGACGCGCCGACCTGACGGTCGCGCGCCATGAAACCATCGTCCACCGCCACCCGCGACGCACCTTCGGTCGCGCCCAACGCTTCGGCCGTCCTGTGGAAAAGTCCCCAGTCCTTGACACCGTTGCCGCCAGAGAAGATGAACTCGGCTTCGGCCATCGGAATCGCCGCCGGGTCCACCGCCACCGCGCCCAGATCTTCTATCCGCGACAGGCTGCGAGCGACCGTTGTGGATAACTCCACCGGCAACGCTTCATGGCGGGTTTCGCTGACCGGTTCGGCGCATTCGGCAGCCGCCAGAATCAAGCGGGCCACCGGCCGCGCAAGGTCCTGCAAACCGGCACCGGCACGGCCGATGCATTCCTGATCCTTGACCTGCCAGACCCGTGTGGCCGGACGTTCGCCCAGTGCGGCAGCAAAGCGTCGACCCAGTTCGCCGCCACCACTGCGGCTGTCCGGCAGCAGCCAGTGACGCGGGCTGAACTGGTTATCCACAGCCCGCAGGCCCTGGACGCGTTGTTCCGGTGCATAACCGCTGAATTCGTCGCCTTCCAGTACCAGCAAGCGGTCAACGCCAGCCGTGGTGAAGGCGTTTTCCTTGTGCTCACCGAAGACCACCGCCAGTACCGCGCCGTCCTTGCCGGCCAACTGATGGGCCAGGCCGAGCAAATCGCGGTCGTGGCTGCTCAAGCGACCGCCGACCATGTCCGGCACCACGCTGATGTAGAACGCGGGTGCAGCCACTTGATGCAGCGGCAATTGCACTTCAACCGCGGCCGAGCGTTTAGTTGCCCCGCCCTGCTGAGCGCCACTGCGGTCGATCCGTTTGATCCCGTTGGGACCGATAAAACCGATCCCGTGGGGATTCTTGCGGATGACGCCGTTAGGCCCCATCCAGCTGTGTTGCACCGGTTGCATGGCCGCGTGCAGCGGGTGCAGACGGTTGCGGGCGATCCATTCAGCGCGAGGGTCGCGGCGGATAATGTCGCTCATCAATGCACCTCCGCAGGTTCACGTTTGGCCGGTGCCGAAGGCTTTCCCGGCGCGGCGTCTTCAAGCAGCGCATCAGCCACCAGTTCGGCGATGTCCTTGATCAATGGCCGTGGCTCGACCACGCCCTCAAGCATCGCGGTGCACTGTGGACAACCCACGGCCACCAGTTCGGCGCCGGTTTCGCGGATGTCTTCCATGCGCATGTCAGGGATCCGTTGCTTGCCCGGAATGTCGGTGATCGGCGCACCGCCACCGCCGCCGCAGCAGCGCGAACGGAAACCGGAGCGTTGCATTTCCTTGATCTCGATGCCCAGGGCGCGCAGCACTTCGCGTGGCGCCTCGTATTCGCCGTTGTAGCGACCGAGGTAGCACGGGTCGTGATAAGTCACGCTGTTGCCTTTGTGCTGACCGAGGTTCAGTGCGCCTTCGCCAATGATCTCCGCCATGTAAGTGCTGTGGTGCTGCACGAGGTAGTTGCCATCGAAGGCGCCGTATTCGTTTTTCAGCACATGGAAGCTGTGCGGGTCGCAGGTGACGATGCGGTTGAAGCGGTATTTGGCCAGGGTCTGGATGTTGCGTTTGGCCAACAACTGGAACGTCGCTTCGTCGCCCAGACGCCGGGCCACGTCACCGCTGTCGCGCTCTTCTAGGCCCAGCACTGCGAAGTCGACCTTGGCCGCTTTCAGCACTTTGACGAAGGCACGCAAGGTGCGCTGGTTGCGCATGTCGAAGGCACCGTCGCCGACCCAGAACAGCACGTCGGTGGTTTTCTTTTCGCTGAGCAGGTTCAGGTTCAGATCCGCCGCCCAGTTCATCCGCCCGCCCGGCGCGAAGCCGCCAGGGTTGTCGGTGGCGATCAGGTTTTCCAGGACCTCGGCGCCCTTGTTCGGGGTCGCGCCTTTTTCCAGGGTCAGATGGCGGCGCATGTCGACGATGGCATCGACGTGCTCGATCATCATCGGGCACTCCTCGACGCAGGCGCGGCAGGTGGTGCAGGACCACAGGGTTTCAGCGTCCACCAGACCGTTGACGATCGGTTGATGCGGATTACCGGCGTGCTCACCGATCGGCTTGCCTGGGTAAGGGCTGCCGGCAAACTTGGCATCCGTACCACCGGCCAGGCCGACGACCATGTCCTGAATCAGTTTTTTCGGGTTCAGCGGCTGGCCGGCGGCGAACGCCGGGCACGCAGCTTCACATTTACCGCACTGCACGCAGGCGTCGAAGCCGAGCAGTTGGTTCCAGGTGAAATCCTTGGGTTTTTCCACGCCCAGTGGCGCGGTCGGGTCGTTCAGATCCAGCGGCTTCAAGCCAGTGGAACGACCGCCGCCAAACCGTTCGGAGCGACGGTGCCAAGCCAGGTGCAAGGCACCGGCGAAGGCGTGCTTCATCGGCCCGCCCCAGGTCATGCCGAAGAACAGTTCCGACACGCCCCACAGCACACCGACGCCGAGAATCGCCGCCAGCACCCAGCCACCGAAGTTTTCCGGAAGGATGCCCGCCACCGGCAGGGTCAACAGGAAGAACGACGCCGAGAACGCCAGCAGGCTTTTCGGCAGGCGCATCCACGGACCTTTGGACAAGCGGGCCGGTGGGTTGCGGCGGCGCAGGAAGACAAAGATCGCACCGACGAACATCACTGCCGTCATCAACAGCAGTGCATAACCGAGGATGCGGTTATGCAGGCCGAAACCGTGAACCAGAATCGCCAGCACAATGGACGCCACCGCACCACCGGCCGTGGCGACGTGAGTATTGGCGATGTATTTGTCCCGCGCGACGACGTGGTGCAAATCGACCATGTAACGCTTGGGCATGGCGAACAGACCGCCGATCAGGTCGACTTTCGAAGCCCGGCCCTGACGCCACATAGCCACCCGCCGCAATGCGCCCAGGACAGCCAGGCCCAGGGCAGCGAACAACAGGATTGGAAGAAGGGTGTTCAACATGGTGGAGCTCCCAAAGACCTCGGGGTCATGTGCGTGCCGATGAGAGCGACGCACCTACTTGTGGCGAGGGAGCTTGCTCCCGCTGGAGTGCGAAGCGCTCCCAAAACAGTCTCAGGTGTACACCTGATACACCTCGACTGCAGGTTTTGGGGCTGCTTCGCAGCCCAGCGGGAGCAAGCTCCCTCGCCACAGGTGATGGTGGTAAATCCGTTAGAAATCCTTGCACAACCGCAGCGCGTCGTAGATCGCCGCGTGAGTGTTGCGCTGGGCCACGCAGTCACCGATGCGGAACAGCAAGTAGCCGTCGCCCGCCTGGCTCAGCGAAGGTTGTGGCTTGATCGCGAACAGGGCTTCGATGTCCATCTGGCCTTTGTTGCGCGAGCCTTCCTTCATGGCGTAGTAGATTTCTTCGTCCGGACGCACGCCGTTCTCGACGACCACCTGGTCAACCACCCGCTCCTCTTTGGCGCCGGTGTATTCGTTTTCCAGCACCGCCACCAGCTTGTCGCCTTCGCGATAGACCTTTTCCAGCATCATGTCGCCGGTCATGATCACTTCTTTCGGGTACATGCTGCGGTAGTAAGTCGGGAACGACGTACCGCCGATGGCCACGCCCGGCTTGATGTCGTCAGTGACGATCTCGACCTGGCTGCCTTTGTCGGCGAGGAAGTCGGCTGTCGACATCCCGGTGAACTCGCAAATGGTGTCGTAGACCAGCACGTTCTTGCCCGGCGCCACTTTGCCGTCGAGGATGTCCCAGCTGCTGACCACCAGGCCTTCAGCCGCACCCCAGTGCTCGTTCTGCTCCAGGAACGGATGGCCACCAACGGCGAGCACCACGACGTCCGGACGCAGGTCGAGAATGGTCGCCGCATCCGCCGCCACGCCCAGGCGCAGGTCGACTTTCAAACGCGCCAGTTCCAGCTGGAACCAACGGGTGATACCGGCGATCTGGTCCCGTTGCGGGGCTTTCGAGGCGGTGGTGATCTGCCCGCCGATGAATTCTTTCTTCTCGAACAGGGTCACGTCGTGGCCACGTTCAGCGGATACACGAGCAGCTTCCATCCCCGCAGGGCCGGCACCGACGATCACGACTTTGCGCTTCGGCCCGGTGGATTTCTCGATGATGTGCGGCACGCCCATGTATTCACGGGAGGTCGCGGCGTTCTGGATGCACAAGACGTCCAGGCCCTGGTACTGACGGTCGATGCAGTAGTTGGCGCCCACGCACTGTTTGATCTGGTCGACCTGGCCCATCTTGATCTTGGCGATCAGGTGCGGGTCGGCGATGTGAGCGCGGGTCATGCCGACCATGTCGACGTAACCGCCTTCCAGAATACGGGTTGCCTGGTTCGGGTCCTTGATGTTCTGCGCGTGCAGCACAGGAGCCTTCACCACTTCCTTGATACCGGCGGCCAGGTGCAGGAACGGCTCCGGTGGATAACTCATGTTCGGAATAACGTTGGCCAGGGTGTTGTGAGTGTCGCAACCCGAGCCCACGACACCGATGAAGTCGATCATGCCGGTGTCGTCGTAGTACTTGGCGATCTGCTTCATGTCCTCATGGCTCAGGCCATCAGGGTGGAATTCGTCACCACAGATACGGATACCAACGCAGAAGTCCGGACCGACTTCCTTGCGCACAGCCTTGATCACTTCCAGGCCGAAACGCATGCGGTTCTCGAAGCTGCCGCCCCATTCGTCGGTACGCTTGTTGACTCGCGGGCTCCAGAACTGGTCGATCATGTGCTGGTGCACGGCAGACAGCTCGACGCCATCCAGGCCACCGGCCTTGGCCCGTGCTGCGGCGCTGGCGTAGTTGCCGATCACCCGCCAGATTTCTTCCGGCTCGATGGTTTTGCAGGTCGCGCGGTGCACCGGCTCGCGGATGCCCGACGGCGACAGCAGGGTTGGCCAATGCTCACCGTCCCAGCGGGAGCGGCGACCCATGTGGGTAATCTGGATCATGATCTTGGCGCCATGCTTGTGCATGGCATCGGCCAGATTCTGGAAGTGCGGAATAATCCGGTCGTCGGCCAGGTTGACCGACTTCCACCAGCCTTGCGGGCTGTCGATGGCCACGCTGGAGGAACCGCCGCAAATCGCCAGGCCGATCCCGCCCTTGGCTTTCTCTTCGTAATACTTGACGTACCGATCGGTGGTCATGCCGCCGTCGGTGGCGTAGACCTCAGCGTGCGCGGTGCTGAGCACGCGGTTGCGGATGGTCAGTTTGCCGATCTGGATCGGCTGGAACATTGCTTCGAAAGCCATGGCGGGTTCCTCGACTTACAACGGCTTGACGGTGAACAAACCGTCGTCGTGGCCTTCTTCGGAGCCACCGTAAACTTGTTCGGCGACGGTGCGGATCTTGCTGCCGCGAGCAGCCAGGATCTGGTCCATGGCGCCGGCGAACCAGCCAGTGAACATGTAGTCGACCTTGCGCCCGACCTTGCCGTACACGTAGACGAATGCGGAGTGTTCGAGCTTGACGCTGGCGGTGCCTTTGTCGAGGTCGATGTCCTGGATCTTGAACAGACCCCAGCCGCGCTGCGACAGGCGCTTCATGTAGTGCTCGAACACCGCGACGCCTTCCAGGCCATGGCATTCAGCTTCTTTTTCACACCAGTGCCAAGCGGACTTGTAGCCGGCCTTGTAGAGGATTTCGGCGTAGGCGTCGGCGCCCAGCACTTCCTCGATGCCCATGTGGTTGTTGACGAAGAAGTGACGCGGCACATACAGCATCGGCAGGGCGTCGGAGGTCCAGACACCGGTTTCGCTGTCGACTTCGATTGGCAATTGCGGGGCGATCTTGGCCATGGAAACTTAACTCCAGAAAATTCGTTGTGTTGCCCCCGGCACGGACGGCCGGGGGAAAGGATTCTTCAGATGCGGCGGCTTATTCGCCCCAAACGTCTTTCAAAACGTTGACCCAGTTTTCGCCCATGATCTTGCGCACCACGCGCTCGGAATGGCCGCGCTTGAGCAGGGTTTCGGTCAGGTTCGGGAACTCGCCCACGGTGCGGATGCCCAGCGGGTTGATGATCTTGCCGAAGCTGGTCAGACGGCGGGCGTAGCCCTTGTCATGGGTCAGGTATTCGAAGAAGTCCTGGCCATGGCCCTGGGTGAAGTCGGTGCCGATGCCGATGGCGTCTTCGCCGACGATGTTCATGGTGTATTCGATGGCTTCGGCGTAATCGTCGATGGTCGAATCGATACCCTTGGCCAGGAACGGCGCGAACATGGTCACGCCGACGAAACCGCCGTGATCGGCGATGAACTTCAGTTCTTCATCGGACTTGTTGCGCGGGTGCACTTTCAGGCCCGACGGCAGGCAATGGGAGTAGCAGACCGGCTTCTTGGATTCGAGGATGACTTCTTCGGAGGTCTTCGAGCCGACGTGGGACAGGTCGCACATGACACCGACGCGGTTCATCTCGGCAACGATTTCACGACCGAAACCCGACAGGCCGCCATCGCGCTCATAGCAACCGGTACCGACCAGGTTCTGGGTGTTGTAGCACATCTGCACAATACCGACGCCCAGCTGCTTGAAAACCTCGACATAGCCGATCTGGTCTTCGAAGGCGTGAGCGTTCTGGAAGCCGAACAGGATGCCGGTCTTGCCCTGCTCCTTGGCTTTGCGGATGTCGGCGGTAGTGCGCACCGGGATCACCAGGTCGCTGTTCTCGCGAATCAGCTTCTGACTGGCGGCGATGTTGTTGACGGTGGCCTGGAAGCCCTCCCACACCGACACGGTGCAGTTGGCCGCGGTCAGACCGCCCTTGCGCATGTCTTCGAACAGCTCACGGTTCCACTTGGCAATAATCAGGCCGTCGATAACGATGCTGTCGGCGTGTAATTCGGCTGGGCTCATCAGGCAGTCCCCTATTAACGATTCATGCGCCGAATCGTGTGCCGGCGCTTTGGGGCCAGCATATGCCTGAGGGACGGTGCAGCCGGGTGCAAAAACGACAGGGGAATTGCCGAAAGCGTCAATCCGCGACAAAGGGTCGCCAACCGACATGATTGCCTACCTGTTCAAGCCCGTTCGCATGGGCCAGAATTCGTCGCATCACCGAATGTTTCACTGAATTAAGGGCGGCGACGCAATGAAATCCATCTTCTTGGCTTTGGCACTGATAGCGACCGGCGTACAGGCGGCCGAAGGGGCCGACGACAACCCCTGTGACGCCGTCGAAAACGAAGTCCAGACCCTGGAATGCTCGGCTTACAGCAGAAACACCGCCGAACAGCTACTGAGCGACAACTACCAAGGCCTGAACGAACGCATGCAAACGCGCTATGGCAGCAACAAGGCGCAACTGGCCGACATCACCGCAAAAATCAAAACTGCGCAACAACAATGGCTGAAGACCCGGGATGCCGATTGCGCAGTGGAAGCGTTCCCGGCGACGAGCGGCAGCAAGGCGTTCAACATTGCGCAAAATGATTGCGTGGCACGGATGAGTGACGAGCGGTCGGAGTTTTTGGAGTCGATTGGGCAGGAATAAAAACATAAAAATGGAGAATCATTTGATCCCACACGAAGTAGTCAGCCACATCGTCGATGGCGCACCCCCTGTTCGTGCCTGGCGTGAACACCTGAACCTTACGCAGGATGAAGTGGCCAGACGCATGGGCATCTCCCAACCAGCCTTTGCCCAGCAGGAAACGGTTGCCAAGCCCCGCAAGGCCACGCGTGAGAAAATCGCCGCGGCTTTTGGCATCACCGCCAATCAACTAGAGCTGTAAGCTGCACGCCAACATCGGAAAAGGGATTGAAATGAAAATCTGCGGTATCGAAATCAAAGGCAGCGAAGCAATCCTTGCCGTGGCCTCCCTCGACGATCAGGGGCTGACACACGTCGCGCTGGCCACCAAGAAAATCGCCCTCGACGATGACGACGAAGCCGCCAACGTCAAAGTCTTTGCCGCTCAGGTGGCGTCGTTTATTCGTGAGAATTCAATCGACCGCATCGCGATCAAAAAGCGCAGCAAGAAAGGTGAGTTCGCCGGTGGGCCGACCACGTTCAAGATCGAAGGGGTTTTCCAGTTACTGGAAAATTGCGAGGTAACGCTGCTGTCGCCGCAAACCATCAATGCGCAGAACAAAAAGTTCGACTTTGAACTGCCGGCCACGCTGAACAAGTATCAGCACGAGGCCTACAAAGCGGCCTGCTCGGCGCTGATGAAGAAGTAACGACATAAATCCCCTAGGAGGTCGGTTTCAGGCCTTCTGGCTTTGTCGGCGATCCTCCCGCGGGCACCGCTCAAACCTCGCCCGATAACTGCGGGTGAAATACGACGGCGATTCAAACCCGCAGGCGATACTCACCTCCAGCACACTCATGTCCGTCTGGCGCAGCAGCTGCCGCGCCTTCTCCAGCCTTAATCGCAGATAGAAATTGCTCGGCGTGTCGTGCAGGTGCAGGCGAAACAGGCGCTCTAGCTGACGCCGGGTCACTTTGATCGATTCCGCCAGCTCCAAAGTGCTGAGCGGCGGTTCGCTGTGCTGTTCCATCTCCCCAATGACATGCACCAGTTTCTTGTTGCTGATGCCATATCGCGTGGCGACTTCCATGCGTTGGTGGTCTTTGCGCGGGCGAATGCGCCCGAGTACGAATTGTTCGCTGACCTGAATCGCCAGTTCCGGACCATGAGCCTGACCGATGAGGTCAAGCATCAGGTCGATCGAGGCGGTGCCGCCGGCGGAGGTGATACGCCGTCGGTCGATCTCGAACAGCTCCTGGGTGACGCTCAGCTGTGGATAAGATTCCTTGAAGGCGTCGATCGCTTCCCAGTGCAGGGTCAGGCGATGGCCGTCGAGCAGGCCGGCTTCGGCGAGGATGAAACTGCCGGTGTCGATGGCGCCGAGGGTTACGCCTTCGTTGTCCAGCCGACGTAACCAATGCTCCAGGGCCGGGGTGGCGAACTTCAGCGGTTCGAAACCGGCGACCACCAACAGGGTTGCGCCTTTCTTCAGCGGCTCCAGCGCCGCATCGGCGTTGACCGACATGCCGTTACTGGCCAAAACCGCCCCGCCATCGGCGCTCAACACATGCCAGCGGTACAACTCGCCGCGAAAGCGATTGGCGACCCGCAGCGGCTCGATTGCAGAGATAAAACCGATCGCCGAAAAACCCGGCTTCAACAAGAAGTAGAAATCCTGGGACATGGAGCGCACTCGACTGGCAGGCAACGAGAGGGCGGGAAGCGTGTGGACGTTGATACGCCACTTGCCAGCAGCATTCAAGTGCGCAGGTCGCCGCAGTGCAAGAGCTGGTCGCCGCAGTGCGCTTTCACGGGGGCTTTGCTGCGTAACTTGGCATCACCGGCGCATCAGACACCGGAACCCACAATAAACGACCTGCCGAGGAACCCCGACATGAAACGACTGATCAGCAGCTGTGTTCTTGCACTCAGCGGTACCGCTTTCTTGAGCGCCAGTGTCATGGCAGCCGAACCCGCGTCGTGCCAGAACGTGCGCATGGGCGTAGTGAACTGGACCGACGTGATCGCCACCAGCGCCATGACCCAGGTCCTGCTCGACGGCCTCGGCTACAGCACCAAACAAACCAGCGCCTCCCAGCAAATCGTCTTTGCCGGCATTCGCGACCAGCGCCTGGATTTGTTCCTGGGCTACTGGAACCCGCTGATGACCCAGACCATCACGCCGTTTGTCGATGCCAAGCAGGTCAAAGTGCTTGAAGCGCCAAGCCTCAAGGACGCCCGCGCCACCCTGGCAGTACCGACTTACCTTGCCGACAAGGGCCTGAAAACTTTCGCCGACATCGCCAAGTTTGAAAAAGAACTGGGCGGCAAGATTTACGGCATCGAACCTGGCTCGGGCGCCAACACCCAGATCAAGGCGATGATCGCCAAGAACCAGTTCGGCCTCGGCAAGTTCCAGCTGGTCGAGTCCAGCGAAGCCGGCATGCTGGCGGCAGTAGATCGCGCGGTACGCCGCAAGGAAGCCGTGGTGTTCTTCGGCTGGGCGCCGCACCCGATGAACGTCAACGTGAAGATGACCTACCTCACCGGCAGCGACGACGCCCTCGGCCCGAACGAAGGCATGGCCACGGTCTGGACCGTCACCTCGCCGAACTACGCGCAGCAATGCCCGAACGTCGGTCGCTTGCTGAGCAACCTGACGTTCACCGCCGAAGACGAGAGCCGGATGATGCAGCCGCTGCTGGATCACAAGGACGCTTTCGAATCGGCCAAACAGTGGCTCCAGGATCACCCGCAAGACAAGCAACGCTGGCTTGAAGGCGTGACCACATTCGATGGCAAGCCGGCCGCTGAAAACCTGAAGCTGACCAGTAAATAGAACCGAAATGAACCACCGACTCGCAGCCCGATGCGGGCTGCGAGCGGAATAGCCACGCCCAAGCTCCGCCAAAAAACTCAAGCCTGAAGGAAACCGCCTCATGAACCACGACGTCATCATCACCTGCGCACTCACCGGTGCTGGCGACACGACCGCCAAGAGCCCACACGTGCCGGTCACCCCGAAACAAATCGCTGCAGCCGCCGTGGAAGCCGCCAAGGCGGGCGCTACCGTGGTCCACTGCCACGTTCGCGATCCACAAACCGGCAAGTTCAGCCGTGACGTGGCGCTGTACCGCGAAGTGATGGAGCGCATCCGCGAGGCGGACGTCGACATCATCGTCAACCTCACTGCCGGCATGGGCGGCGATCTGGAAATCGGCGCAGGCGAGAACCCGATGGAATTCGGCCCGAACACCGATCTGGTCGGCCCACTGACCCGTCTGGCCCACGTTGAAGAATTGCTGCCAGAAATCTGCACCCTGGATTGCGGCACCCTGAACTTCGGCGACGGCGACACCATTTACGTCTCCACCCCGGCGCAACTCCGGGCCGGCGCGAAGCGAATTCAAGAGCTGGGCGTCAAGCCTGAGCTGGAAATTTTCGACACCGGTCACCTGTGGTTCGCCAAGCAGATGATCAAGGAAGGTCTGCTGGATAACCCGTTGTTCCAGCTGTGCCTGGGCATCCCGTGGGGTGCGCCAGCGGATACCACCACCATGAAAGCCATGGTCGACAACCTGCCGGCCAATGCGGTCTGGGCGGCGTTCGGCATCGGGCGCATGCAGATGCCGATGGCGGCGCAAGCGGTGCTGCTCGGTGGCAACGTGCGGGTCGGCCTGGAAGACAACCTGTGGCTGGACAAGGGCGTACTGGCGACCAACGGCCAACTGGTCGAACGCGCCTCGGAAATCCTCAGCCGCCTCGGCGCCCGCGTTCTGACCCCGGCAGAAGGCCGGGCAAAAATGGGCCTGACCAAGCGCGGTTGAAACAAATCACCCTTTCCCCCTGTGGGAGCGAGTTTGCTCGCGATGACGGTTGTCCTGCCGCAGATAACGCATCGGTTGTACCGGCGTCATCGCGAGCAGGTTCGCTCCCACATTTTTTTGAGCCCAATTCAGGAAGTCGCCATGAGCTTTATCACTGATATCAAAACCTTCGCAGCACTGGGCAGCGGTGTCATCGGCAGCGGCTGGGTGTCCCGCGCCCTCGCCCACGGCCTCGATGTGGTGGCCTGGGATCCGGCACCCGGTGCCGAAGCGGCGCTGCGCAAACGTGTCGCCAATGCCTGGGGCGCGCTGGAAAAACAAGGCCTGGCACCCGGCGCATCGCAGGATCGGCTGCGCTTTGTCGCCACCATCGAAGAATGTGTTCGCGACGCGGATTTCATTCAGGAAAGCGCCCCTGAGCGCCTGGACCTGAAACTGGAACTGCACAGCAAAATCAGCGCGGCGGCCAAGCCCAATGCGTTGATCGGTTCCAGCACCTCGGGACTGTTGCCGAGCGAGTTTTACGAGAGTTCGACGCACCCGGAACGCTGTGTGGTCGGGCACCCGTTCAACCCGGTTTATCTGCTGCCATTGGTGGAAGTGGTCGGCGGCAAGAACACCGCGCCAGAAGCGGTGCAAGCGGCGATGAAAGTCTATGAATCCCTGGGGATGCGCCCGCTGCATGTGCGCAAGGAAGTACCGGGATTTATCGCCGACCGTTTGCTCGAAGCCTTGTGGCGTGAGGCGCTGCACCTGGTCAACGACGGCGTGGCGACCACGGGTGAAATTGACGATGCGATTCGTTTTGGCGCGGGTCTGCGCTGGTCGTTCATGGGCACCTTCCTGACTTACACCCTGGCGGGCGGCGATGCCGGGATGCGGCACTTCATGGCGCAGTTCGGACCAGCATTGCAGCTGCCCTGGACGTACCTGCCGGCACCGGAGCTGACCGACAAGTTGATTGACGATGTGGTGGATGGCACCAGCGATCAGTTGGGCACACACAGCATCTCGGCACTGGAACGCTATCGTGACGATTGCTTGCTGGCGGTGCTGGAGGCGGTGAAAACCACCAAAGAGAAGCATGGGATGGCCTTCAGCGAATAAACACACACCCTGTGGCGAGGGAGCTTGCTCCCGCTCGGCCGCGAAGCGGTCGTAAAACCAGCAAACGCGATTTGACTGATACCTCGCATCCACCGGTTTTGGGACTGCTTCGCAGTCCAGCGGGAGCAAGCTCCCTCGCCACACATGTGTACACCAGCGATTATCTGTGGAGTTCCACCATGCCCACCCTCACCACCTACCAAACCAGAATCATCCCCGATTGGGTCGACTACAACGGCCATCTGCGCGATGCCTTCTACCTGCTGATTTTCAGCTACGCCACTGACGCGTTGATGGATCGGCTGGGTATGGACAGCAACAACCGCGAGGCTAGCGGCCACTCGCTGTTTACCCTCGAACTGCACCTCAATTACCTGCACGAAGTGAAACTCGATGCCGACGTCGAAGTGCATACGCAGATCATCGGCCACGACCGCAAACGCCTGCACCTCTACCACAGCCTGCATCTGGTGGGCGGTGACAAGGAGCTGGCGGGCAATGAACAGATGCTGCTGCACGTCGACCTCGCCGGGCCGCGATCCGCGCCATTCAGCGAAGAAACCTTGAGCAAGCTGCAGGCCATTGCCGCCGAACAAGCCGACTTGCCTGCACCCGCCTGGATCGGCCGAGTGATCGCATTACCCCCCGAAAAATAACAAGGAGCCCGCCATGAACACCGCCGCCGCTTTTGCCGATTTCCGCACCTATCCATTGATCAGCGCGTTGACCGCCGTGCACACCCTGGAGGACCGCATTCAAGTGAAGTGGGCGGACGGTCGGGTCAGCCCTTTTCATCATCAATGGCTGCGGGACAACTGCCCGTGCCCACAGTGCGTCTACACGGTGACGCGTGAGCAAGTGCTGGAAATCGTCGATGTCGCAGAGCACCTGATGCCTGAAAACGCCACCGTCGATGCCGAAGGCTGCCTGTGCGTCGATTGGCAGGATGGCCACCTCAGCCGCTTCGATCCGGGCTGGCTGCGGGCCCATGCCTATGACGATGAATCCCGCGCCGAACGCCAGGCCGGAAAACCGAAAGCCAGGCTTTGGCATAGCGATTTGCAGCTGCCAGTGTTCGAATACCAGGCCCTGATGGAGAACAACGACGCTTTGTTGCAATGGCTGCTGGCCGTGCGCGATATCGGCCTGACTCAAGTGCGCGGAGTACCCACCGAGCCAGGCTCGCTGAAGCTGATCGCCCAGCGGATTTCGTTCATCCGCGAGAGCAATTTCGGCGTGCTGTTCAACGTGCAATCCAAGGCCGATGCCGACAGCAATGCCTACACCGCCTTCAACCTGCCACTGCACAGCGATTTGCCGACCCGGGAGTTGCAACCGGGGCTGCAATTTCTGCATTGCCTGGTGAATGACGCCGACGGTGGCGAGAGTATTTTCGTCGACGGTTTTGCCATCGCCCAAGCTTTGCGTCAGGAAGACCCAGAGGCGTTTCGAGCCTTGTGTGAAACCCCCGTGGAGTTCCGCAACAAGGACCGCCACAGCGACTACCGCTGCCTGGCGCCGATCATCGCGCTGGATGCATTCGGGCAAGTGTCGGAAATCCGCATGGCGAACTTTCTGCGCGGGCCATTCGATGCTTCAGTGGAGCAGATGCCCAGGCTGTATCGCGCTTACCGGCGCTTCATTGCGATGACCCGCGAGGCGCGTTTCCGGGTGATGACACGGCTTAACCCCGGCGAGTTGTGGTGCTTCGACAACCGCCGCACCCTCCACGCCCGCAACGCCTTCGACCCCGCCACCGGCGCCCGGCATTTCCAGGGTTGCTATGTCGACCGGGATGAATTGCTGTCGCGCATTCTCGTTTTACAACGCTAGACCGCGTCATCGTTCATCGCGGGCAAGCCACGCTCCCACAGGTTACTCACGACCCCTGTGGGAGCGTGGCTTGTCGGATCGCCGCACCGCCGCGATGGCGTCCGCACAAACAACACAAATTCTGGATTCGCAGGCAAAAAAAACCCCGATCAAGCCGTGACAAGATCGGAGCTGAGGAGGGTACTGTTGAGGAGCTGTTGCGCGAGGGTGACCAAACCTTCGTGGAGCCAGCTGAGTCCAGTGTGCCTACTCCCATCTTTCGCAAGTTAGCCGAAAGCGACCTGTTCATAGGTATTGCGGCCATTGCGACAAATCGTCCTTGCCGACACCCACAGCCCCTACCAGAATCGAACCACGACACCGTTCCCTGAAGAAGGATTGCGTCATGATGTACGCCGATTTGATAGACCAGGAAGACCTGTTGAGCCAGCTGAAAGCGTTGGGGTTTTCAGTGCCCCCCGGCGCAACCGCCGAGCAAGCCTGCGAATGCGCAGTACGGGGCTTGAACAACGAGCGGGCAATCGAACTGCGGACCATGGTCAAGCAGATGTACACCAGCAGCGCGTCAATCCAGCCGGCCGTGCGTCAGGCCATTGACAAGCAACTGTTACCGGCATTGGCGCAATACCAACAGAGCCATAGCGCCTGATTTCCGGGGTGTGAACACTTTGTCGCGAGGGAGCTTGCTCCCGCTCGAGCGCGAAGCGGTCGCAAAACCGGTACATGTGAATGAAGAATGCATGTACCGGTTTTGGGGCTGCTCCGCAGCCCAGCGGGAGCAAGCTCCCTCGCCACAATAGTTTGCCGGGTTTAGAGCCTTACGCTGGCAAACGTCGATTCATTACGCGCCTGGCTCAACGCCGACAGCGGCCCGGACAACGGCGACAGCACCAAGGCTTGCGGCAGCGGCATCATCGCCACTTGCTGCGTGGTATTGGAGCCTACGCGCTCGTCACGCGGTGGAATGCCGAAGTATTCGCGGTAGCACTTGGAGAAGTGCGGCGTGGACACGAACCCGCACACCGACGCCACTTCGATGATCGACATCGGCGTTTGCTTGAGCAGTTGCCGAGCACGGATCAGGCGCAGTTTCAGGTAGTAACGCGACGGCGAGCAGTGCAGGTATTTCTGGAACAGCCGCTCCAGCTGACGACGCGAAACGGCGACATAAACCGCCAGTTCATCGAGGTCGATCGGCTCTTCGAGGTTAGCCTCCATCAGCGCCACGATTTCCTGCAGTTTCGGCTGGTTGGTGCCGAGCATGTGCTTGAGCGGCACGCGCTGGTGATCCTGCTCGTTGCGGATGCGCTCGTAGACGAACATCTCCGAAATCGCGGCCGACAGCTCACGACCGTGATCACGGCTGATCAGGTGCAGCATCATGTCCAGCGGCGCGGTGCCGCCGGAGCTGGTGAACCGGTTACGGTCGAGGGTGAACAGACGGGTACTCATGGCCACCCGCGGGAAAGCTTCCTGCATAGCGGCCAGACATTCCCAGTGCACGCTGCAATCGAAACCGTCCAGCAGGCCGGCGCACGCCAGGGCCCAGCTGCCGGTGCAGACCGCTCCGAGACGACGGGACTGACGCGCCTGGCTTTGCAGCCACGACACATGCTCACGGGTTACGGTGCGCTGAATGCCGATGCCGCCGCAGACAATGACGGTGTCCATGGGTGGTGCTTTGTGCATGGAGGCGTCGGGGGTGATCTGCAGGCCGTCACTGGCCCAGACCTGACCGCCATCGACGGTGAGCGTGGTCCAGCGGTACAGCTCGCGACCGGACAATTGGTTGGCCATGCGCAGGGGTTCTACTGCGGAGGCCAGAGAAATCAGCGTGAAATTGTCCAGCAGCAGAAAGCCGATGGATTGAGGCGCACGGTTCTGGGGTTGGGCCCCGGAGTTGAACGTCGTCATCGCGGTATCTCCTCACACAAAGCGGGTGATGGCCTCAGGCGGAGGCTCTTTTTATTGCCATCGTTCTCGCGTGGGAGACGGGCTTTGTAATGACAGAGCAATTGCCATGCCTAAATTGAATGCGCGTTCAATAACTCCTGAAAACGACGTCGCGATGCGTCTAGATATGGCGCGCAGAGATAAGAGGTTAAAAGTGCCATCAACGGCCCCAAACCCGTGCCCCCGTTGCGTGTGAGCAAATCGGTAGCACTTGTGGGAACAGGTCTGCGACGCGGCGGCCAAGAGTGTCACCGCTGGCACAGGTGACGAACGGTCAGGGTTTGAATTTGATCCCCGACCGGGGAGCCGGGCTTGCCTGTTTGCGACGCGCCAAAACGTGGCGCGTTTTAGTGCGCGTGTTCACTTGGTGCGCAGTTTTGACTGGTCTGGTGCAGCACATGAGGTCTTTGTGGAGAGCAGGCTTGCCCCCTCTCCACAGGTCAACTCGGTTTCAGCACTCCACCGCGCTAACCGCCAAGCCACCGCGCGACGTCTCTTTATATTTGTCGTGCATGTCGGCACCGGTATCACGCATGGTGCGGATCACCCGGTCCAGCGAAATAAAGTGCTGGCCGTCACCGCGCAGCGCCATCTGCGCGGCGTTGATCGCTTTCACCGCAGCAATCGCATTGCGCTCGATGCACGGTACCTGCACCAGCCCGCCCACCGGGTCGCAGGTCAAGCCGAGGTTATGCTCCAGGCCGATTTCCGCCGCGTTACACAACTGCTCCGGCGTGGCACCAAGAACCTCCGCCAACCCGGCCGCCGCCATGGCGCAAGCCGAACCGACTTCACCCTGGCAACCGACTTCGGCACCAGAGATCGAGGCGTTCTTTTTGCACAGAATCCCCACCGCCGCGGCACTGAGGAAGTAATCGACCACATTGGCGTCGGTCACCGCCTCGCTGAATTTCATAAAGTAGTGCAACACCGCCGGAATGATCCCCGCCGCACCGTTGGTCGGCGCCGTGACCATGCGCCCGCCGGCAGCGTTTTCTTCGTTGACCGCCAACGCGAACAGGTTGACCCACTCCATCGCGCTCAAGGTCGAGCCGATCACGTTGGGCTTGTTCAGCTCTTGCAAGCTGCGGTGCAACTTGGCCGCGCGACGGCGCACATTGAGACCACCGGGCAGGATGCCTTCGTGCTTGAGGCCTTGCTCCACACAATCCTGCATGGCGCGCCAGAGCTTCATCAGACCGCTGCGGATTTCTTCTTCGCTGCGCCAGACTTTCTCGTTGGCCATCATCAATTCGGCCACGCGCAGGTTGTGCTTCTTGCACAGGCTGAGCAATTCGACGGCACTGGAGAAGTCGTAAGGCAGCACGGTGTTATCCAGATCCACCACACCGCTGGAAGCTTGCGCCTCGTCGACGACAAAACCGCCGCCGATGGAATAGTAGGTATCGCGATGCAGCTCGCCGTGATCGCCTTCGGCGACCAGGGTCATGGCGTTCGGATGGAACGGCAGGTTCTCGTCGATCAGGCGCATGTCCCGAGCCCAGATGAACGGGACCGACAAGCGGCCGTCGAGCAATAGCGTGTGAGTTTCACGCAAGGCTTCTATACGGATGCCGATTTGCGACGGATCGATCGCGTCGGGCCACTCGCCCATCAACCCCATGATCACCGCGTTGTCGCTGCCGTGGCCGATGCCGGTGGCCGAGAGCGATCCGTATAGCTGAACTTCGATGCGACACACCTGCTCCAGAAGCCCCCGCTCGCGCAAACCTTGCACGAACAGCGCCGCGGCGCGCATAGGCCCCACGGTGTGCGAACTGGAAGGGCCGATGCCGATTTTGAACAAGTCGAAAACGCTGATAGCCATTACTGCTGAACTCCTGGATGTGCCTGCTCCAGGCGCAAAAGCGCCCAGTGACGGAGCTGCTACGCTCAAGCTGCAATCCGTCGAGATGGCCGCATCATCAGGCTTTTACCATGTCGTTCAACGTCTCACACCGACGCACTCATGCCCACTAGCGCCGCAGGTCTCTTACGCAATGTTTTCGCCGTTTTTTTGCGGATCAGCGGGGCAAATCGGGCTGAAAAAAGCTGTAAACGACGTCACCGACACTGGATGCGACCATCCCTGTACTGGTTACGACGCACCCTGTAGGCGTCAGATTTTCACTGGTACATGATCGTATCGACTCGATTGCAAGGCGCTGTGGTAGAGCTGTCTCCAAAACGCCATCCAACCGCAACAGATAAGTGCGGTGGTCCAGTCGGAACACTGCCAAAAAAAACACTTAGGAGTCGCCCCTATGAAAGGTTCCCCGTCGTTGTTGTTGGCCGCCATGCTGAGTCTGCCGTTCCTGGCTCAAGCCGCAGAGCCGGCCCAATGCAGCACCGTAAACTTCTCCGATGTCGGCTGGACGGACATTACCGCGACCACCGCGACCACCAGCGTTGTGCTCAACGCCCTCGGCTACAAGACCAAGACCACGATGATTTCCGTGCCGGTGACCTACAAGTCCCTGGCCGACGGCAAGAACATGGACGTGTTCCTGGGTAACTGGATGCCGACCATGGAAAACGACATCAAGGCCTATCGGGATGCCGGCACCGTGGAAACCGTGCGCACCAACCTCAAAGGTGCCAAATACACCCTCGCCGTACCACAAGCGCTGTACGACAAAGGGCTGCATGACTTTGCCGACATCGCCAAGTTCAAGAAAGAACTCGACGGCAAGATCTACGGTATCGAGCCAGGCAACGACGGCAACCGTCTGATCCAGAGCATGATCGACAAAGACGCCTTCGGTCTCAAAACCGCCGGTTTCAAAGTCGTCGAGTCCAGCGAAGCGGGCATGCTGTCGCAAGTCGACCGTGCGCAAAAACGCGACACAGCCGTGGTGTTCCTCGGCTGGGCACCGCACCCGATGAACAAACGTTTCAAGATTCAGTACTTGACCGGTGGCGATGACTTCTTCGGCCCGGATTTCGGTGCTGCCACCGTTGCGACCAACACTCGCAAGGGGTATACCCAAGAGTGCAGCAACGTCGGCCAACTGCTGAAAAACCTGGAGTTCACCGTCGACATGGAGAGTACGCTGATGGGCAACATCCTGGACGACAAGATGAAGCCTGAAGCGGCCGCCAAGGCCTGGCTGAAAAAGAACCCACAGGTGCTCGATACCTGGCTCGCTGGCGTGACCACCATTGACGGTAAACCAGGCCTGGAGGCCGTGAAAGCCAAGCTCGCGCAGTAATCGCTTACGCCGGGCAGGCTCGCCTGCCCGGGCTGTTTATTTCCTTGCATGCGGACGTTCACTACCATGCTGATTGATCAGAAAATACCCTTAGGCCAGTACATCGCGAGCTTCGTTGAATGGTTGACGCAACACGGCGCCAGCACCTTCGACGCCATCGCCGTGTCACTGGAAACGATGATCCACGGCGTGACTTTTGCGCTGACCTGGTTCAACCCGCTGGCATTGATCGGCCTCATCGCACTACTGGCACATTTCATCCAACGCAAATGGGGCCTGACCGTTTTCGTCATCGCCTCCTTCCTGCTGATCCTCAATCTGGGGTACTGGCAGGAAACCATGGAAACCCTCGCCCAGGTGTTGTTCGCCACCCTGGTCTGCGTAGTGATCGGCGTGCCGTTGGGTATCGTCGCCGCGCACAAACCGATGTTCTACACACTGATGCGGCCGGTGCTCGATCTGATGCAGACCGTACCGACTTTCGTGTACCTCATTCCTACCCTGACCCTCTTCGGTCTGGGTGTGGTCCCGGGTCTGATCTCGACGGTGGTGTTCGCGATTGCCGCGCCCATCCGCCTGACCTACCTGGGTATCCGCGATGTTCCGGACGAACTGATGGACGCCGGCAAAGCCTTTGGCTGCTCGCGCCGTCAGTTGCTCTCGCGCATCGAACTGCCCCACGCCATGCCAAGCATCGCGGCCGGTATCACCCAGTGCATCATGCTGTCGTTGTCGATGGTGGTGATTGCGGCACTGGTGGGCGCCGACGGCCTGGGCAAACCTGTGGTCAACGCACTGAACACTGCTGATATCGCACTGGGCTTCGAAGCAGGCCTGGCGATCGTATTGCTGGCGATCATGCTCGACCGTATCTGCAAACAACCCGAAGCCAAAGTAGGGGGTGACGCATGAGCATTATTCGCTTCGAAGACGTGGACGTGATCTTCTCCAAAGATCCACGCGCCGCTCTCAAACTGCTCGACCAGGGCATGACCCGCAACGAGATTCTGAAAAAGACCGGGCAAATCGTTGGTGTCGAAAAGGCCAGCCTGGACATCGAGAAAGGTGAAATCTGCGTACTGATGGGTTTGTCCGGCTCCGGCAAATCCAGCCTGTTGCGCTGCATCAACGGCCTCAACACCGTTAGCCGTGGCAAGTTGTTCGTCGAACACGAAGGTCGGCAGATCGACATCGCGTCCTGCACCCCGGCGGAACTGAAGATGATGCGCACCAAGCGCATCGCGATGGTGTTCCAGAAGTTCGCCCTGATGCCTTGGCTGACGGTGCGCGAGAACATCAGTTTCGGTCTGGAAATGCAGGGTCGCCCCGAGAAAGAACGCCGCAAACTGGTGGACGAGAAGCTTGAGCTGGTGGGCCTGACCCAGTGGCGCAACAAGAAACCCAATGAGCTCTCCGGCGGCATGCAGCAACGTGTCGGCCTGGCCCGTGCGCTGGCGATGGACGCCGACATCCTGCTGATGGACGAACCGTTCTCGGCCCTCGACCCGCTGATTCGCCAGGGTCTGCAAGACGAGCTGCTGGAACTGCAAAACAAGCTGAGCAAGACCATCGTCTTCGTGAGCCACGACCTCGATGAAGCCCTGAAGCTGGGCAGCCGTATCGCGATCATGAAGGACGGCCGGATCATCCAGTACAGCGTGCCGGAAGAAATCGTCCTGAACCCTGCGGACGATTACGTGCGCACCTTCGTCGCCCACACCAATCCGCTGAACGTATTGTGTGGTCGCAGCCTGATGCGCACCCTGGACAACTGCAAACGCATCAACGGTTCGGTGTGCCTGGATCCGGGCGGCGATTCGTGGCTGGACCTGGCCGAAGGCAACACCATCAAAGGCGCGCGCCAGAACGGCTCGAGCCTGGATCTGCAGAAATGGATACCTGGGCAAGCGGTTGAAGCCCTGGGCCGTCGACCAACGCTGGTGGACTCCAACATCGGCATGCGCGATGCGCTGCAGATTCGTTACCAGACCGGCAACAAGCTGGTGCTGCACGACAACAACAAAGTGGTCGGGATCCTGGGCGACAGCGAGCTGTACCACGCGCTGCTCGGCAAGAACCTGGGGTAAGCAAGACAGCAGACACAAAAACGCCGCGAGATGATCGCGGCGTTTTTGCTTGTGCACAGATTGGATCTGGAATGCTGACTACTGTGGCGAGGGAGCTTGCTCCCGCTGGGTTGCGGAGCGGCCCCAAAACCTGACACCGCGATTATTCAGATACACCGCATCATCCGGATTTACGACTGCTTCGCAGCCGAACGGGGGCAAGCCCCCTCGCCACAATGGATCTGCGGTGCAGCTTGTGCACCGCATTACCTCAAACCTCAGCTATAAACCCGGCCTAGCAGCTGCCGATGGCTTTCAAACTGATCGAGCACGTCACGGGTGATCTGATCCCGAGTGAAGCCCATCAAGTCATAGTCCTGGCTGCCGTTGTGCAGGTACACCTCGGCGCGGTAGTAACGTGCGCGCGGTTCATCGGCACTTTCGGCCGACACCGTTTCGCTCGCCGCCGCCAGATAACCGTCCAGGCTCACTTCGTAGACAAAAGGGTTGCCCTCTTCCATCTCGATCCGCAGGCCCATGCAACGCTTGGCTTTACCCAGCAACGTTTGCACGTCCAGGCCCTTGCCGCGCAGTTGAACCACGGCCTCTTCCAGCGCCGGGCTGACTTGTTTGTCCATGAAACGCTGAACAATCGACTGATTCGGCTGCAGATCCAGCTGGGTCAGACGCTCGCTGAAACCACGACGACCACGCGCCGCCAGTTCCGCTTGCTCCTGTTCGATCTGCACGTCCTGGCGCATGGCCTTGTGCAAGCCGAACATGAAGAATACCAGCACCACCGAGAACGGCAGCCCTGCCAGCACCACCATGGTTTGCATGGCTTCGAAGTTACCGGCGAACAGCAGACCGATGGTCACCAGGGTGATCACCACCGACCAGAAAATCCGCAGCCAGTGCGGCGCGTCTTCGTCGACGTTGCCGCCCTTGCACGAAAGGTTGGCCATCATCACCGCGCCGGAGTCCGCCGGGGTCAGGAACAGCACAAAACCGACAAAGATCGACACGCCGATTACCACTTTCGACGCCGGGTAATGCTCAAGCAACTGGTAGATCGCCATCGATGGCTGTTCCAGCGCCGTCTTCCCGAGCTCCACCGCCCCATGGTTCATCACCAGGTCCAGGGCCGAGTTACCGAAGATCGACAGCCATGCCAGGGTGAAACCCAGCGGGATCAGCAGCACACCGGCGACCAGCTCACGCACCGTGCGACCACGGGAAATACGCGCGATGAACATGCCGACAAATGGCGCCCAGGAAATCCACCAGGCCCAGTAGAACAGGGTCCACAGGCCCAGCCAGCGGTCAGACTTCTCACTGTCGCCTTCATACACGTAGAGGTCGAAGGTCTTCAGCACCACGCCATTGAGGTAGTCACCGATGTTCTGCACAAAGCCGTTGAGCAGGTGCAGGGTCGGGCCGAACAACAGCACGAAAATCAGCAGACCGCTGAACAGCACGATGTTCAGGTTGGACAGACGACGAATGCCGTTTTCCACACCGGACACAGCGGCGATGGTCGCCACGGTGCTCATCACGATGATCACGATCAGCAGGTTGGTGTTGCTGTGTGCCATGCCGAACAGGTTTTCCAGCCCCGACGACACTTGCAGCGAACCGATCCCCAGGTTCGTCACCAGCCCCAGCAGGGTCACGAACATGCCGAAGCCGTCCACCGCATGACCGGCCGCGCCTTTGACCCAACGCTCGCCGACCAGCGGATACAACGCCGAACGCAAGGCCAACGGCTGGTTATGACGGTAAGCAAAGTACGCCACGGCCAGGCCGACCAAGGCGTAGATCGCCCAGCCATGCAGGCCCCAATGCAGGAACGTCAGCTGCACTGCCTGACGTGCGGCAAGGTTGCTGCCGGCGACGCCTTCCGGCGGGTTGAAGTAATGGTCCAGTGGCTCGGACGCACCGAAGTACAACAGCGAGATGCCGATACCCGACGAGAACAGCATCCCCGCCCAGGCGCCGTAGCTGAAGTCCGGGGTATCGTCCTTGCTGCCCAACTTGAGCTTGCCGTAAGACGAAAACGCCAGGCCGACGACAAAAACCAGATAGGCGGCGATCACTACCATGTAGTACCAGCCGAAGCTGCGGGACAACCAGGCCTGGGCAATACCGAGCATTCTGCCGGCCTCTTGCGGGGCGATGATCAGAATGGCGGTCAACAACAGAATCAACGCGGTAGAGGTGTAGAACACCCAACCGTTGACCATCACCTTCTCGGGTGGGGTCTTTATTAGAGAGGCAGAACTCATGGCACAGATGCTCCGGGCAGTGCGAGAGAAGAACACAAGGCAACGCGATACCCGACCAATCGATTAGTTGGCAGCCGACCGGCGGGTGATATAAAGACACCCCGAAAAAAGCCCGAAACCCCCTGGAACGCGTCTGCGTATGGGTTTCGAGCATTTTTGGATGTCGGTTTATCGTCATTTACACGTAGGAAAAATCTGTAAGCAGCGACGAATTGTCGCAGATCTTATTCTTTGTTGATTGAACGTTCAATCAAAACAAAATAGACTGGCCCTCAATCCGGTAGCCGTATCTCGTCCACCGGAAGGCCTAAGGAGATGTGCAAGATGCCCAAGGTCGGTATGCAACCCATCCGCCGCCAGCAATTGATCGAAGCCACGTTGCAGGCCGTCGATCAGGTCGGCATGGGGGACGCCAGCATTGCGCTGATCGCCCGTTTGGCCGGTGTCTCGAATGGCATCATCAGTCACTATTTTCAGGACAAGAATGGCCTGATCGCCGCCACGATGCGGTATCTGATGAGCGTCCTCAGCGAGAACGTCACCGCGCGCCGTCAGGCGATGGCAGATGACAGCCCACGGGCGCATCTGCAGGTGATTATCGAAGGCAACTTCGACGCCAGCCAGGTCAATGGCCCGGCAATGAAAACCTGGTTGGCCTTCTGGGCCACCAGCATGCACCAGCCGTCTTTGCACAGGTTGCAGCGGATCAACGATCACCGTCTGTATTCCAACCTGTGCTGCCAGTTCCGCCGTGCGTTGCCGCTTGATCAAGCGCGCAGCGCCGCCCGGGGCCTGGCAGCCCTCATTGACGGTTTGTGGTTGCGCGGCGCGCTGTCGGGAGATGCTTTCGACACCGAGCAGGCGCAACGGATCGCTTACGAATACATGGATATCCAATTGGCCAAGCAGGTGAGTTAGAGCACACATAAAACCGCTCAACCCCTGAACCGCCACTGATCAGCGTCGCCAACGCTACACGGCACGTCCCAGTGGTTAACGCCAACCAACTTATGCACTTGCGAGGACTTTATGGCCCGTTTCGAACTGCAAAAACTCTACATCGACGGCGGCTACAGTGACGCCAGCAGCGACGCCACCTTCGAAGCCATCAACCCGGCTAACGGTGAAGTCCTCGCAACCGTACAGCGTGCGACCAAGGAAGACGTTGAGCGTGCAGTGGTCAGTGCCGAAAAGGGCCAGAAAATCTGGGCCGCGATGACCGCCATGGAGCGTTCGCGCATCCTGCGTCGTGCCGTCGACATCCTGCGCGAGCGCAACGATGAACTGGCCGCCCTGGAAACCCTGGACACCGGCAAGGCGTACTCCGAAACCCGTTACGTCGACATCGTCACCGGCGCTGACGTGCTGGAATACTACGCAGGTCTGGTACCGGCCATCGAAGGCGAGCAGATTCCACTGCGCACCACCTCTTTTGTCTACACCCGTCGCGAGCCGCTGGGCATCGTGGCCGGTATTGGTGCGTGGAACTACCCGATCCAGATCGCCCTGTGGAAATCCGCTCCAGCCCTGGCGGCCGGCAACGCGATGATCTTCAAGCCAAGCGAAGTCACCTCGCTGACCACCCTGAAACTGGCCGAGATCTACACCGAAGCCGGCCTGCCGGCTGGTGTGTTCAACGTGTTGACCGGCAGCGGCCGTGAAGTCGGCACCTGGCTGACCGAACACCCACGCATCGAAAAAGTCTCCTTCACCGGCGGCACCGACACCGGCAAGAAAGTCATGGCCAGCGCTTCCGCTTCCACGCTGAAAGACGTGACCATGGAACTGGGCGGCAAATCCCCGCTGATCATTTTCGACGACGCCGACCTCGATCGCGCCGCCGACACCGCGATGATGGCCAACTTCTACAGCTCCGGTCAGGTCTGCACCAACGGCACTCGCGTGTTCGTCCCGAGCCACCTGAAAGCCGCGTTCGAAGCCAAGATCGTTGAGCGCGTTGCGCGCATCCGCGTTGGCAACCCGGAAGACGAAAACACCAACTTCGGCCCGCTGGTCAGCTTCGCCCACATGGAAAGCGTGCTGGGTTACATCGCCAAAGGTAAGGAAGAAGGTGCTCGCCTGCTGTGCGGCGGCGCTCGTCTGACCGACGGCGAATTCGCCAAAGGCGCATTCGTGGCCCCGACCGTGTTCACCGACTGCACCGACGAGATGACCATCGTGCGCGAAGAAATCTTCGGCCCGGTGATGAGCATCCTGACCTACGAAACCGAAGAAGAAGTGATCCGTCGCGCCAACGACACCGACTTCGGTCTGGCTGCCGGCGTCGTTACCAAAGACCTGAACCGCGCGCACCGCGTGATTCATCAACTGGAAGCCGGTATCTGCTGGATCAACGCCTGGGGCGAGTCCGACGCCAAGATGCCGGTCGGCGGCTACAAGCAGTCGGGCGTGGGCCGTGAGAACGGCATCAGCTCGCTGAACAACTTCACACGCATCAAATCGGTACAGGTCGAACTGGGCGATTACGCCTCGGTTTTCTGATCTGACGCGAACCTGAAGCTGGGGCCTTTGTGGCGAGGGAGCTTGCTCCCGCTGGGCTGCGAAGCAGCCCCAACTTCAGGTTCAGCGCTCATTCAGACAGAACACGGTCGCTGATTTGCGACTGCTGCGCAGCCGAGCGGGAGCAAGCTCCCTCGCCACAGTAAGTGACAAATCCGCGACCGCGACCTGACCAACTTCAAAGAGGGTGCATTCAATGTCCCAAGTATTCGATTACATCATCATCGGTGCCGGCTCCGCCGGTAACACCCTGGCGACCCGTCTGACTGAAGACGAAGGCGTCACCGTCCTGCTGCTCGAAGCGGGCGGCCCGGATTACCGTCTGGATTTCCGCACACAAATGCCGGCGGCTTTGGCGTTCCCGCTGCAAGGTCGTCGCTACAACTGGGCGTACGAAACCGATCCAGAGCCACACATGGACGGTCGCCGGATGGAATGCGGTCGCGGCAAGGGCCTGGGTGGTTCTTCGCTGATCAACGGCATGTGCTACATCCGCGGCAACGCCATGGACTACGACAACTGGGCGAAACTGCCAGGCCTGGAAGACTGGACTTACCTCGACTGCCTGCCGTATTTCCGCAAGGCGGAAACCCGTGACATCGGCCCGAACGACTACCACGGTGGCGACGGTCCGGTCAGCGTGACCACGCCCAAAGCCGGCAACAACCCGCTGTTCAGCGCGATGGTTGAAGCAGGCGTGCAGGCCGGTTACCCGCGTACCGAAGACTTGAACGGTTACCAGCAAGAAGGTTTCGGCCCGATGGACCGCACCGTGACGCCGAAAGGCCGTCGCTCCAGTACCGCTCGCGGTTACCTGGACATCGCCAAGAAGCGTTCGACCCTGACCATCGTCACCCACGCCCTGACCGACAAGATTCTGTTCGAAGGCAAGCGTGCAGTCGGCGTGCGTTACCTGATCGGTGCCGCCGAAGAACGCGTTGAAGTCCGTGCCCGCAAAGAAGTGTTGCTGTGCTCCGGCGCCATCGCGTCGCCGCAGATCCTGCAACGCTCCGGTGTCGGCCCGGCCGAACTGCTGAAAAAGCTTGATATTCCGGTGGTCCACGACCTGCCGGGCGTCGGTGAAAACCTGCAGGATCACCTCGAGTTGTACCTGCAATACGCCTGCACCCAACCGGTCTCGCTGTACCCGTCGCTGCTCCTGCACAACCAGCCGGCCATCGGCGCCGAGTGGCTGTTCAACGGCACAGGCATCGGCGCCAGCAACCAGTTCGAAGCCGGCGGTTTCATTCGTACCCGCCCGGAATTCGAATGGCCGAACATCCAGTATCACTTCCTGCCGGTAGCGATTAACTACAACGGCAGCAACGGCGTGAAAGAGCACGGCTTCCAGGCACACATGGGTTCCATGCGTTCGCCAAGCCGCGGTCGCATCCAGGCCAAGTCCAAGGATCCGCGCGAATACCCGAGCATCCTGTTCAACTACATGGCCACCGAGCAGGACTGGCAGGAATTCCGCGATGGCATCCGCCTGACCCGTGAAATCATGCAACAGCCGGCGCTGGATGCCTTCCGTGGTCGCGAAATCAGCCCCGGCATCGACGTGCAAACCGACGAGCAGCTGGACAAGTTCATCCGCGAGCACGCCGAAACCGCGTTCCACCCGTCCTGCTCGTGCAAGATGGGCACCGACGAAATGGCCGTGGTCGATGGCGAAGGTCGTGTGCATGGCATGCAAGGCCTGCGCGTGGTCGATGCTTCGATCATGCCGATCATCACCACCGGCAACCTGAACGCACCAACGATCATGATGGCCGAGAAAATCGCCGACAAGATCCGCGGTCGCAAACCATTGCCGCGCAGCAAGGCCAAGTACTACGTGGCCGGCGGTGCACCGGTGAAGGGCAAGCCGTTGCGGGATGTGAGCGCTCAGTAAGCCGTAACACCGAGGCGCGGCCTTCGCGGGCAAGCCTCGCTCCTACAGGGAATCGCATTCGCCCTGTAGGAGCGAGGCTTGCCCGCGAAAGCGTCCGCCCAAGCAATAGATAAATTCCTGACTCACCCAACCTCAACTCTTCCTACACCGCTCTTCACTTGATCCTACCCCCCACGCAGGCCTAATCTAGCGCCACGCAAACGTTTCCCCCCCTCGCAACACCGATTCGCCGCCACTCCATACCAAGGAGGTTCCCGAATGTTCGATTTCCACCCCCAGCTCAAGCAGCGCTTCGCTGCGTTGCGCACGGGCGCTGAATTCTTTTCGCTGCGTTATGTTCGCGAATCCGGTCAGTATCTTTCAGTGCGCAAGAACGTCGCCGAACCACCGAGCCTGAGCCGGGACGAAGGTGCGATGCTGACCGTTCGGGTCAACGGCGTCGAAGCCTATGCCGCGACCAACGACTTGTCCCAATCCGGGCTGCAAGCCGCGCTGGAGAAGGCCGAGCAACAAGCCCGTCGACTCAAGCCACACGCCCTCCTCGACTTGCGTGAGCAAGCGGTTTCCAGCGAGCGCGCCGACTATTTCTCGCCGAGCCTCGACCAACCCTTCCCGTCTCTCAGCGATTGCTACCAACTGCTCGGCGCCGAATCTGCCGCCGTGCCCAAGGACGAACGCCTGGTGAACTGGCAGGCGAGCATCGGTATCACCAACGTCGAGCAGATCTACCTCAACAGCGCCGGCGCCGAACTGCGCCAGGCCCAGCGCTTCGTCTACCCGAGCATGGACGTCACCGCCTACGACGGTAGCGACAGCCAGACCCGCACCCTCGGCCGCGAGAATTTCGGTCAGCAGGGCGGCTTTGATGTGATCAGCCGCTGCGGCCTGATCGGCGCCGGCCCGAAAGTCGCCGACCAGGCGTTGCAATTGCTGCTGGCACCGAACACCCCGCAAGGCCCGCGCGACCTGTTGCTGATGCCCGACCAGATGATGCTGCAGATCCACGAGTCCATCGGTCACCCGCTGGAACTGGACCGCATCCTGGGCGACGAGCGCAATTACGCCGGCACCAGTTTCGTCAAGGCGCAAGACTTCGGCCGCCTGCAATACGGCTCCGAACTGCTCAACGTGACATTCGACCCGGACATCCCCGAACAGCTCGCCAGCTACGGCCATGACGACGAAGGCACCGCCGCCAGCAAGCAATTCCTGATCAAGCAAGGTTTGCTGCTGCGACCATTGGGCGGCGCGGTCTCGCAGTTCCGGGCCAGCCTCGACGGCGTGGCCAACAGCCGCGCCTGCGGCTGGAACCGTCCGCCGATCGACCGCATGGCCAACCTCAACATCGAGCCCGGCGATCAGCCGCTTGAGCAACTGATCGGCAACATCGAGCACGGCATTTTGATGAGCACCAACCGTTCGTGGTCCATCGACGATGCGCGCAACAAATTCCAGTTCGGTTGCGAATGGGGCCAGTTGATCGAAAACGGCGAACTCAAAGGCGTGGTGAAGAACCCGAACTACCGGGCGATTTCCGCGCAATTCTGGAAGAGCCTGCGCGCCGTCGGTGACGTCAGCACCTTCAAGGTGCTGGGGACGCCGAACTGCGGCAAGGGCGAACCGAACCAGGTGATCCGTGTCGGCCATGCGTCGCCGGCCTGTGTGTTCAGCAACGTTGATGTGTTTGGGGGAGATGCCTGATGAGTACGTCCACGAGCACTTCAAAAAACCAGGCCGATTCGTTCAAGGCCTTGGTCGACTGGCTGCGCGATGCACTGCGCACGCCTGAGCAGTTCACCCTCAGCTACGCCGCCGAATCGTCGGCCTTCGTGCGTTTCAACCACGCCAAGGTGCGTCAGGCCGGGCAGGTGCAGCAGGCAAGCATCGGCTTCAAACTGATCAACGACGGCCGCCACGCCGACCTCGATATCACGTTGTCGGGCGATCCGGAAGTCGACCTTCAGCGTCTGGCCGAGGGGCTACAACAGTTGCGCGAAACCCTGCCGTTGCTGCCTCAGGATCCGTACCTGCTGCTCAACCATGACGACTGGCAGAGCAATAACGTGCAGGAACATCCGCTGCCGGATACCGAGCAGGTGGTCGCTGAAATCACTCAGGCCGGCGAGGGGCTGGATCTGGTCGGTTTCTATGCCGCCGGGCCGATCAGTCGCGGCTTCGCCAGCTCCTCGGGCGCGTTCGGCTGGCATCAGGCCAATAGCTTCAACTTCGATTTCAGCCTGTTCCATGAAAACGGTCAGGCGGTGAAAGCCAGCTATGCCGGGCACGACTGGAACAGCGCCGGGTTTGCCCGGCGTTTCCAGCAGGCCCGCGAGCAGTTGGCGTTTCTGGGTCGGCCAACGCGCACGCTGGCGCCGGGTCAGTACCGCGCCTACCTCGCGCCGGCAGCCCTGGAAGAAATCATGGGCATGCTCAGTTGGGGCGGGTTCTCGGCGCAGTCGATTGCCAGCAAGAGCAGTCCGTTGCAGAAGCTCTACGGTGGCGACAGCTCGTTCAGCCCGTTGGTGTCCCTGGATGAAAAAGTCAGCGGCTCCCTGAGCCCGGCGTTCTCCGGTGAAGGTTATCCGCGCAGTGATCTGCGGCTGATTGTTGAGGGCAAGGCGGGCGAGCAACTGGTCGGTTCACGCAGCGCCGCCGAATACGGACTGACCGCCAACGGTGCTGGCGGCGGTGAAGCGCCAAGTGCGTTGAACATGGCGGCCGGCTCGTTGCCTGACGCCGAGATCCTCAAGCAACTGGGCACCGGTTTGTATATCAGCAACCTGTGGTACCTGAACTACTCGGACCAACCGGCGGCGCGCCTGACCGGCATGACACGGTTCGCGACCTTCTGGGTCGAGAACGGCGAGATTCAGGCACCGGTCAGCACCATGCGTTTCGATGACAGCGCCTACAGCCTGCTCGGTTCGCAGCTGGAAGCGTTGACCGAGGAACGCGAGCTGATGTTGTCGGCCAGCACCTACAGTCAGCGGAACACGTCTTCGGCATTGCTGCCGGGAGCGCTCGTCAGCCGACTGACCTTGACCCTGTAAACACAAAAACCTGTGGCGAGGGAGCTTGCTCCCGCTGGGCTGCGAAGCGGCCCCAGACCGGCAATGTGCTCTATCAGACAGACCGCATTCACCGGATTTACGACTGCTACGCAGCCGAGCGGGAGCAAGCTCCCTCGCCACAGGGTTCAGCGCCAGCCACGAATCTGCATTAACAAGAGGCCCCATGCCCAACCGCCCACCTCTCGACGCCGTCACCGCCCGCTGGTTGCCATGGGTCGTGGCCATTGCCTTCTTCATGCAGTCCCTCGACGGGACAATCCTCAACACCGCCCTCCCCGCCATGGCCCGGGACCTGGCCGAAGACCCGCTGCGCATGCAGGGTGTGATCATCGCCTACATGCTCACCGTCGCCTTGCTGATTCCCGCCTCCGGCTGGATCGCCGACCGTTTCGGCACCAAGAAAATTTTCTTCGGCGCCATCCTGTTGTTCAGCATCGGCTCATTGCTCTGCGCCTTGTCGAGCACCCTGAGCATGCTGATCGGCGCCCGGGTGATCCAGGGCCTGGGCGGCGCCTTGATGTTGCCGGTCGGACGCTTGGTAGTGCTGCGCGCGTATCCGCGCTCGGATCTGGTGCGGATCATGGGGTTCATCACCATTCCCGGCCTGCTCGGCCCGCTGATCGGCCCGACCATGGGCGGCTGGATGGTGCAATACCTGACCTGGCATTGGATCTTCCTGATCAACCTGCCGGTGGGCGTTCTCGGTTGCTACGCGGTATGGAAATTCATCCCCGACTTGCGCGGCAGCGAGCGCACCCGCTTCGATAGCCTGGGCTTCTTGCTGTTCGGCGCGGCGATGGTGCTGATCACCATCGCCATGGAAGGCCTCGGCGAACTGCGTCTGCCGCACTTGCGGGTGATGTTGCTGTTGTTTGCCGGCATGGCCTGTCTGGCGGCCTATTGGCTGCGGGCCGGGCACATCGACAATCCACTGTTTGCGCCATCGCTGTTCAAGACCCGGACCTTTGCCGTGGGCATCCTCGGCAACCTGTTCGCCCGGTTGGGCAGCGGCGCATTGCCGTTCCTGGTGCCGTTGCTGCTGCAAGTGGCGCTGGGCTATTCGCCGTCACAGGCCGGGATGAGCATGCTGCCCCTGGCCGCGGCCGCGATGGTCGCCAAATCGGTGGCGCGGCCGTTGATCGAACGTTTCGGCTACCGCATCGTGCTGACCGGCAACACACTGGCGCTGGGGATCATGCTGGCAAGCATGGGCCTGGTCAGCGAGCAGACACCGTATTGGCTGTTGCTGGGCCAGTTGGCGATTCTGGGGGCGATCAACTCCTTGCAGTTCACCGCGATGAATACCGTGACACTGATCGACCTCGACGACGCCAGCGCCAGCAGCGGCAACAGTTTGCTGTCGGTGGTAGCGCAATTGTCCCTGAGCCTGGGCGTGGCGTGCGCCGGTGCGCTGCTCGGCGGATTCACGGCGGAGATGGGCAATGACGACGTGGACACGGTGCTGGGCGCGTTCCAGCTTACGTTTGTGACGGTAGGAATCATGGCGATGCTGGCTGCAACGATCTTCTCGCAACTTTCACCAAAGGACGGCCGACGGATGGTCAGCCGTGAGCACGATATCGAGCACTGACCCGTAGCAGCTGCCGAGGCACGAGGCTGCGTTGGGCTGCGAAGCGGCCTCCCGGGGCGGTCCTGCGGACACGCAACGCAGCCTCGTACCTCGACAGCTGCTACGGCTATTCGTCCAGAATTTGCAGGTGGAGAGCCTGGGACTGATACACTGCGCGACATTTTGTTTTGCAGGCCAGTCCCGTGACCACCATCGCCACCGCTTTTAATACTTTGCCGCTGTCCGCCGCCATGCTGGCTAACCTCGACTCCCTCGGTTATGCCCAGATGACGCCGATCCAGGCGCAAAGCTTGCCGGTGATCCTCAAGGGGATGGACCTGATCGCCCAGGCCAAGACCGGCAGCGGCAAGACCGCCGCCTTCGGTATCGGCCTGTTGAACCCGATCAATCCGCGCTTCTTCGGTTGCCAGGCACTGGTCATCTGCCCGACCCGTGAGCTGGCCGACCAGGTCGCCAAGGAAATCCGTCGCCTGGCCCGTGCCGAAGACAACATCAAGGTCCTGACCCTGTGCGGCGGTGTGTCTTTCGGCCCGCAGATCGGCTCGCTGGAGCACGGTGCACACATCATCGTCGGCACTCCAGGGCGCATCCAGCAACACCTGCGCAAGGGTTCGCTGGTGCTTCACGGCCTGAACACGCTGATCCTCGACGAAGCCGACCGCATGCTCGACATGGGTTTCTACGATTCCATCGAAGAAATCATCGCCCAGTGCCCGGAACGTCGCCAGACCCTGCTGTTCTCCGCCACCTATCCGGTGGGCATCAAGCAGTTGGCGTCGAAGTTCATGCGTAATCCGCAGCAAGTGAAGGCCGAGGCGTTCCACGACGACACGCAGATCGAGCAGCGCTTCTACGAAATCTCCCCGGAAGAGCGCATGAGCGCGGTGACCAAGGTGCTCGGCCACTTCCGTCCGGCGTCCTGCGTGGCGTTCTGCTTCACCAAGCAGCAGGTGCAGGAAACCGTCGATCACCTGACGTCCAAAGGCATCTCCGCCGTCGGCCTGCACGGCGATCTGGAACAGCGTGACCGCGACCAGGTGTTGGCCATGTTCGCCAACCGCAGTACGTCGGTACTGGTTGCCACCGACGTCGCCGCACGCGGCCTGGACATCGATGCTCTGGACATGGTGATCAACGTCGAACTGGCCCGTGACTCGGAAATCCACATTCACCGTGTCGGCCGTACCGGTCGTGCCGGTGAGAAAGGCATTGCGATCAGCCTGGTCGCACCGTCCGAAGCCCATCGCGCCCAAGCCATCGAGCAACTGCAGAAGTCGCCGTTGAATTGGGATCAGGTGGATAACCTCACGTCCCAGGGCGGCGGTCCGCTGCTGCCGCTGATGAGCACGCTGTGCATTGGTGCGGGCCGTAAAGACAAAGTCCGTCCAGGCGACATTCTCGGCGCACTGACCGGTGAGGCGGGCATTCCCGGCGCCCAGGTCGGCAAGATCGCGATTTTCGACTTCCAGGCCTATGTGGCCGTGGAACGCGGGATCGCCAAGCAAGCCTTGCAGCGCCTGAACGACGGTAAAATCAAAGGCCGTTCGCTGCGCGTTCGCATCCTGTAAGAACACTGTATTTCCCTGTGATCGTTCCCACGCAGAGTGTGGGAACGATCAATGTGTGAGGACACCGTTTTGCGCTCTACCGAAGTTGTGATCATTGGCGCTGGCGCCGCAGGGTTGATGTGTGCGCTGACCGCCGCCGGGCGCGGGCGCAAGGTGATGTTGCTTGACCATGCCAACAAGGCCGGCAAGAAAATCCTCATGTCGGGCGGTGGCCGCTGCAATTTCACCAACATGTACACCGAGCCGAGCAATTTCCTCTCGCAGAACGCACATTTCTGCAAATCTGCGTTGGCACGTTACACCCAGTGGGACTTCATCGCTCTGGTGGCCAAACACGGCGTGCCGTACCACGAGAAGAAACTCGGCCAGTTGTTCTGCGATAACAAATCCAGCGACATCCTCGACATGCTGCTCGAGGAGTGCAATCAGGTCGGCGTCAGCCTGCACCTGGACACCTCGATCCAGACCATCGAGAAGCTCGAAAGCGGTTATCTGCTAGATACCACGCTGGACCAGATCACTTGCCAATCCCTGGTGATCGCCACCGGCGGCCTGTCGATTCCGACCCTCGGCGCCACCGGTTTCGGCTATCAGGTGGCCAAGCAGTTCGGCCACGACCTGCTGCCGACCCGCGCCGGCCTCGTGCCGTTCACCATCACCGATCAGCTCAAGGAGCTGTGCACCGAACTGTCCGGTACGTCGGTGGATTGCCTGGTGAGCTGCAACGACCAGAGTTTCCGCGAGAACATCCTGTTCACCCACCGCGGTCTCAGCGGCCCGGCGATTTTGCAGATTTCTTCGTTCTGGGAATCCGGCGACACGGTAGAGATCAACCTGATGCCGGATCACGACGTACCGAGCTGGCTGCAACAGCAGCAAGTCGAACGCCCGAACAGCGAGTTGAAAACCCTGCTCGGTGAGATCTTCACCAAGAAGATGGCCAACTTGCTGGCAGACAACTGGTTCGTCTCCAAACCGATGAAGCAATACACCCACGCAGAAATTGCAGACATCGCTGAAAAACTGGCGAGCTGGAAAGTCGTGCCGGCCGGCACCGAGGGCTACCGCACGGCCGAAGTGACCCTGGGTGGCGTCGACACGCGCGAAGTGTCATCCAAAACCATGGAGTCGCTGAAAAGCCCCGGCCTGTATTTCGTCGGTGAAGTGCTCGACGTCACCGGGCATCTGGGTGGTTTCAACTTCCAATGGGCCTGGGCGTCCGGTTACGCGGCGGCGCAATACGTCTGACCGATCGCGTTATCGTTCTTCGCGGGCAAGCCTCGCTCCTACAAGGGTCACCTAAATCCCTGTAGGAGCGAGGCTTGCCCGCGAAGACGTCCTGACAGGCAACACAGAACGAGGAAGGAACAGATTTTGCTGTCTGATGTGATCGGCGCCATTGCGTCGGCGTCATTAGTGGCTCAATTTAGCGTCATTGCCTCGGAAGGCCTTCGCACTTCATGTCATCGACCACATTTCGGCAGTCTCTGCGTCGCCTCTGGGCGCTGGATAAATTCAGTTACAGCGTTCGGGTATTCATCGCCCTGACCGGCACCATGGCGCTGTGTTGGTATCAAGATGAAATGGGGCTGCTGATCCCGTTGTTCCTGGGGATCATCGCCAGCGCCCTGGCCGAAACCGACGACAGTTGGCAGGGCCGCCTCAACGCACTGGCCGTGACGCTGGTGTGTTTTATGGTCGCCGCCCTGTCCGTCGAACTGCTCTTCCCCTACCCCATCCTCTTTATCATCGCCTTTGCCCTGGCCAGCTTCTGCCTGACCATGCTCGGCGCGCTGGGCGAGCGTTATGGCGCGATTGCGTCAGCGACGCTGATTCTGTCGGTCTACACCATGATCGGCGTGGACCAGCGCGGCGGCGCGGTCACTGATTTCTGGCACGAGCCGGTACTGCTGGTGGCGGGTGCGGCGTGGTATGGCTTGCTCTCGGTGTTGTGGCAGGTACTGTTTTCCAACCAGCCGGTGCAACAGAGCCTGGCGCGGTTGTTCCGTGAACTGGGTTATTACCTGAAACTGAAATCGTCGTTGTTCGAACCGATCCGGCAGTTGGACGTGGAAGCGCGCCGCCTGGAACTGGCCCAGCAGAACGGTCGGGTGGTGGCAGCCCTGAACGCCGCCAAGGAAATCATTCTGCACCGGGTCGGCGATGGCCGGCCGGGGGCGAAACTCAGCCGTTACCTGAAGCTGTACTTCCTCGCCCAGGACATCCACGAGCGCGCCAGCTCCTCGCACTACCCTTACAACGCGCTGGCCGAGGCGTTCTTCCACAGCGACGTGCTGTTCCGCTGTCAGCGCCTGCTGCGCCAACAAGGCAAGGTGTGCCGCGCGCTGGCCGAATCGATCCAGATGCGCCAGCCGTTCATCTATGACGCCAGCTTCGCCGAAGCCCTGAGCGACCTGCACGCCTCCCTCGAACACCTGCGCATCCAGAGCAATCCGGCCTGGCGTGGTCTGTTGCGCTCGTTGCGGGCATTGGCCGCCAACCTCGGCACCCTCGACCGTTTGCTCAGCGACGCCAGCAACCCCGATGCGCTTGCAGACGCCACCGACAGCAGCCTGCTCGACCGTTCGCCACGCAGTCTCAAGGATGTGTGGATTCGCTTGCGCACGCAGCTGACGCCAACGTCCTTGCTATTCCGCCACGCCCTGCGCCTGCCCCTGGCATTGAGCATCGGCTACGCGATGGTGCATTTGATCCACCCCTCGCAAGGTTACTGGATCATCCTCACCACGTTGTTTGTCTGTCAGCCGAACTACGGCGCCACCCGCCGCAAACTGGGCCAACGGATCATCGGCACCGCCATCGGCCTGACCGTGGCCTGGGCGCTGTTCGATCTGTTCCCCAACCCGTTGATCCAGTCGAGCTTCGCCATCGTCGCCGGGGTGGTGTTCTTTACCAACCGCACCACCCGCTACACCCTGGCGACAGCCGCCATTACGATCATGGTGCTGTTCTGCTTCAACCAGGTGGGCGACGGTTACGGGCTGCTTCTGCCGCGACTGTTCGATACCTTGCTCGGCAGCCTGATCGCCGGCCTGTCGGTATTCCTGTTCCTGCCGGACTGGCAGGGCCGACGCCTGAACAAAGTGCTGGCCAATACCCTGACCTGCAACAGCATTTACCTGCGCCAGATCATGCAGCAATACGCCGCCGGTAAAAGCGACGACCTGGCTTACCGCCTGGCCCGACGTAACGCGCACAACGCCGACGCGGCGTTGTCGACGACACTGGCCAACATGCTGATGGAGCCGGGGCACTTCCGTAAGGAAGCCGATGTAGGGTTCCGATTCCTGGTGCTGTCGCACACCCTGCTCAGCTATTTGTCGGGGCTTGGGGCACACCGTGAAACCCAACTGCCGTCGGATGTGCGCGAGCAGCTGATCGACGGTGCGGGCGTGAGCGTGGCCGCCAGCCTCGACGACATTGCCCAGGGCCTGGCGAGCAAACAGCCGATTGCGATTCAGAGTGATGAGGAAGAAGCACTGGCCAATGCGCTTGAGCAGATGCCGGATGAAATCGATGAAGGCCAGCGGCTGGTACAGACACAACTGGCGTTGATCTGTCGGCAACTGGGGCCGTTGCGGACGTTGGCGGCGCATTTGATCAAGGACACTAACGAAGCCTGAAATGTGCAGCGACCGGGCTTGCCCGCGAAGGCTTCAGCTCGGACACTGCAGGCCTTTCAGATCACATCCCATGCTGCCTGAGCAACTTCTCATAACTCCCGTCAGCCTTCATCGCCGCAATCTCGCGATCGAAACCGGCGACGATCTGTTCATGCTCCGGGTTCTTCAGGCTCACCAGAATATGCAGACTGTTCTCGCTCAACGGCTTGGGCAGGAACTCCACGGCATTGCGCACTTTGGGTGATTCCCGCGCCAGGTAATACCGGGCGACGAACTCGTCTTCCAAAGTCAGCTTGACCCGATCGGCCGCGACCATGCGCACAGCCATGGCGAAGTTATGCACCGGGACTTTCTGCAACGACACATCCTCATCAAATTCCTGCGAATAGGCATAACCGCGTACCACCGCTATCGGGTAGGTGTGCAGTTGTTGCAGGTTGTTGTATTCGATTGGCGTGTCTTTGCGCTTGAGAAAGCGCACGCGGTTGAGCAGGTACTCGCCGGAAAATTGCCCCAGCTTCGTGCGCTCGTCGGTGTACCAGGTGTTGACCAGTACGTCGTAACGTCCCTCGCCCACCCCAAACAAGGCCCGGGCCCACGGCACTTGTTCGAAATCGCTGGCGTAACCGGCCCGGGCCAGCGCGGTGCTGACGATGTCCGTGGCCACACCGCCATTGACCAGCGTGGCGTCGGTAAAGGGTGGCCAGGCATCGGCGACCAGACGCAGCTTTTCCGCAGCCTCGGCCTGTGTCAGCAACAGCAATCCGATCAAAGCAAACGCTCGATGAAACCGCGGCATGCCAGAAATCCTTAGCGGGCGGGCTGCCCGACGTGTTTTTCAGCCAAAACTCCAAGATTCCTCTACCGGCGAACCCAGGTCCTAACATTAGCTCATTGAGGCCATTGCACAGCGCTTCATCGCAGATTACACAAAGAAGACAACTTCGCGAGAAATGAATGATGGCATTTTGGTCTTTATCACAGATTCCCTGCGATAAAGACATCCCGCCTCAGGGCGCTTAGTATCGGAACAACGTTGTTCAAGGAATGTGAAGATGACAATCGATTGGGTCTGCAAACACCACAGCGATCTGGGTAAAGAGCAGCTGTATGCCATTTTGCAACTGCGCGCCGAAGTGTTTGTCGTCGAGCAGAAATGCGCTTATCAAGACATCGATGGCCAGGACCTGGAAGGTGACACTTGCCATTTGATGGGCTGGGACGGGGATCGGCTGGTGGCCTACCTGCGATTGCTCGACCCGCAATTGCAGGGCGGCGACGTGGTGATTGGCCGGGTGATCATTGCACCCCAGGCACGCGGTGCCGGGCTTGGGCATGAGTTGATGAGCCAGGCGTTGAAACAGGCCGAGAAGCACTGGCCCGAGGTGCCGATCTACCTCTCGGCCCAGGCGCATTTGCAGGGGTACTACGGGCGGTACGGGTTTGTGGTGGTGGGTGAGGAATACCTCGAGGATCAGATTCCGCATATCGGGATGCGCCGTTCCTGAGGCCCCTATGAGCGTTCCCACGCTCTGCGTGGGAATGATCGGGGTCGGGAATTCAGGGGTATTCAAGCACCGCTTTAATCTGCCGCAGATTACGCTCGATCCACCCCCGATCAATCGCCCCCCACTCGCGAATCCGATAGCGCCCCGCGTGGTTACGTGCGCCCTCTTCCTGCTCGAATTCACAAACGATATCCAGATCCGCCAACGCCGCGATGGTGTCCTGAGCCGTGCGTCGGGGCATACCGGTCACTTCGGTCAATGCAGGGACGTTACTGGCCAGCCCGCTGTCGATCAGGTACGCCACGTACAATCGGCGGTAGAAGCTGCTCTTGGTCTTGCTCACGTCCATCCATGCGCTCCCGATTAATTAGCAGATTTGTTCAGTGCATATCCCGCCATGTCAGGTATACCCGCAAATCGAACTCCACCTGGTGATACCCCGGCAACATGTGCTCGCACAGCTTGTAGAACGCCTTGTTGTGATCCGACTCTTTGAAGTGCGCCAGCTCATGCACCACGATCATCTTCAGAAACTGCGGCGCCGCGTCCTTGAACAGCGAGGCGATGCGAATTTCTTTCTTGGCCTTGAGCTTGCCACCCTGCACCCGTGAGATCGCGGTGTGCAGACCGAGCACGCGGTGGGTCAGGTCCAGACGGTTGTCGAACAACACCTTGTCGATGGCCGGGGCGTTACGCAGGTATTCCTGCTTGAGGTCCAGGGCATAGGCGTACAGCGCCTTGTCGCTCTGCACCCCGTGTTTTTCCGGATAGCGCTGGCTCAGGTAATCGCCCAGCCGACCTTCGGCGATCAGTTGGCGCACCTGGTCCTGCAACGCGGCAGGATAAGCCTGGAGGTATTTCAACACAGTCATTGGAGCGGCAACACGCATCACGAAAAGGTCGCCAGTGTAGCGAATTCAACTCGTCAGCGCGCCCCAGTCGAACGGCTCGACAAAGTGACCGGTGTCCTCGGCCATCAACGGTCGCGCCACCAGGAAACCCTGCACATACTGGCAACCGTTGGCTTGCAGCCACTCATATTGCGCCACCGTTTCAACCCCTTCGGCGATCACCAACAGCCCTAACCGGTTGCACAAATCGATGACACTGCGTGCCAGCGCCGCATCCCGTTCGGACCCTGGCAACCGGGCGATCAAATGCCGGTCGAGCTTGAGCGTGTCCAGTTCCAGGTCGCGCAAATGCGCCAGCGAACAAGCCCCGGAGCCGAAGTCATCCAGCGCCACCCGTACCCCCAGATTGCGCAGCAAACGCAGTTGCTTGCGGGTCTCGTCGGGGTTAGACATCAAGGCCTCTTCCGTGACCTCGACTTCCAGCTGCTGCGGCTTCAGGCCATGGCGCTCCAGCACCTGACGCAGCTCGGTGACCAGGTTGGGCAACCCGAATTGGGTGCTGCTCAAGCTGACGCCCAGCACCAGATCTTCGGCAAACAAGGTTTCCCAGGCTTTGCGCTGTTTGGCCCCGCGATGATAAATCCAGCTACCCAGGCGACTGATCAACCGCGCCTCTTCCAGCAACGGCAAAAACAGCCCCGGCGGTACATCGCCGACACTCGGATGCTGCCAGCGCAACAACGCTTCGAACCCGCGGATCTGCCCATCGGCAATCGCCACCTGGGGCTGATACACCAGGTTGAAATCGCGGTTCTCGATAGCCGTGCGCACGCTCTCTTCAAGCATCAGCCGCGAGCGTGCCCGGCCGTTCATTTCGTGATCGTAGAAGCGATATTGCTGACGCCCGGCGCGCTTGGCTTCGTACATGGCAATGTCGGAGGCGCGCATCAGCCCGTCCAGATTAGACCCGCAATCGGGATAAGTGGCGATGCCGATGCTGGCACCCAAGGCGATGTCCATGCCTTCGATCTGCTGACAAATCGACACCCGCTCGATGAGCTTCTCGGCAATCTTTGCCGCCTGCTCGGGGAGCTCAAGATCCAGCAACGCAGTGAACTCATCGCCCCCCATCCGCGCCAGAATATCGAAGGGCCGCAGGCACGCCTTCAACTGCTCGGACACCCAACGCAGCACCCGGTCGCCGGCATCGTGGCCGAGGGAATCATTGACCCGCTTGAAGCCGTCGAGGTCCAGGTACAACAGCACCCAAGTGCTGTCGGAACGTTCGCCGCGCAGCAGCAGGTTTTCAACGGTCTGGTAGAAACCCCGGCGATTGAGCAGCCCGGTCAGCGGGTCGGTCACCGCCTGGAACTCCAACTGCTGATGCAGATGGCGCACCACCGACATGTCCAGCACCGTCACCACCATCGCATGTTGTTCGGCGGGCAAAGGCGCGCAAGACAACGCCACCGGCACTTGCTGGCCGGGCGCGGTACGCAGCAGCGCATCGTGCAAGCGCAGGGTTTCACCGCGTTTGTAACCGGCAAACAACTCGGAATCGGCCCAGATCGGAATGTGCGGTTTTTGCAGGAAATCCAGAAACTCCTTGCCTTGCAGGTCGTTCACCGTGGCATTGAGCAAGCGAGACATCGCCGGGTTGGCGAAGCGAATCAGCCCGTCCTCACTCACCACCAGAATGCCTTCGGCGGCGTTATCCAGCACCGAGGCATTGAAGGCCCGGGCGACTTCCAGATCATGGCTCAACCGCTGCAAGGCACGGCGATTACGCTGGTGTTCCAACAACGCCTGGACTTTGGGTTTGAGAATTTGCGGGTCGAACGGTTTGAACAGGTAATCCACCGCGCCACTGGCGTAGCCCTTAATCACCGCGTCCTGGGACTGTTCGTTGGCGGTAAGAAAAATGATTGGCGTAAGACGGGTTCGCTGGCTGCCGCGCATCAAGCGCGCCACTTCAAAACCGTCCATGCCCGGCATCTGCACATCCAGCAGCACCAGGTCGACATCGTGTTCGAGTAACAGGCCAAGGGCTTCAAAACCGGAAGCCGCGGTCATGACCTGCCAATCCTGGCGCTGTAATAACGCGCGCATGCTGATCAGGTTTTCAGGGTAATCATCAACAATTAACAGGATTGAGTTGCCTTCAGCTGGCTTAGATTGTGCGCATTCCATGCTGCATCTCTTGTTCGGGGCCTCAGGCCGGCCTTTTGTTAAAACCGGTCACCTATTGCGACTTCACTCTAGACCCGGATCCCTTAAAGCAGAAGCCGCTCGTATCCCATCACTTCGGTAAAGTTTCATATAGCCGACTAACGGTCAGCCCTGCAGGCCTTATAAACCGGGAAGGATGGCATTTCGACAGGTTGTTGACGCCAATCATCTGCCAGAAGGGCATTAACAAAGAGGCCTTCTACGCTTATAAAGACCCACCCGAAGGCGCGAGCTAGAGCTTCTGGCACGCACGTGCAGTAAAAAAAGTGGAAGCTTGAATTATGATCGATCTCGCAACCTGGAACCTCAGTGTTCCCGTCGGCAGCCCGCCGTACACTGTCGAAACCACCAAGCTGGTGGACGGCTTCAAGGATCAATACTTCCACTCCGACACCGGCACTTTATTTTTCTGGTCCCCGGTCACCGGCTCCAAAACCGAAAACGCGATCTACCCGCGCACCGAACTGCGCGAAACCTACAGCAACGGCACGCTGAAAAACTGGTACTACCCTGACGCGGACAACACCCTGCGTGCCACCCTCTCGGTCAGCCAGGTGCCCAGTTCGGGCAAGATCGTCATTGGCCAGATTCACGCCTATAAGAGCCAGAAGCCCTTGGTGAAGGTCGAGTATCAATACAAAACCTCCACCTCGACCGGCAACATCGTCGCCAAAGTCCGCATGCACCCCGACGACGACACCGCCCGGGTCATCACCATCGCCACCGGCGTGAAACTCAATCAGGAATTCTCCTACCTCATCCACCTCAGCCCAGGCGGTGCATTGGGCATCAGTGCGGCGGGGTACCAGTGGGATACCGACATCAGCACGATGTGGCGTGATAAGCCGCTGTACTTCAAGGCCGGGGTTTATGTGCAGGACAACACCGGGTACACCACTGAAGGCGGGGAAGTGACGTTCAGCAAGCTGGATATCGATCACGATACGTAATCCCTGAAAGACCGCAGGAATCCACCCTTTGTGGCGAGGGAGCTTGCTTCCGTTGGGCTGCGCAGCAGACCCTCTTTTTGGGGGCCGCTTCGCGGCCCAGCGGGAGCAAGCTCCCTCGCCACAGGTTCTTTATGTCCAACTCCATCTCTTCACTGACCGGCATCAGCCCCCACTTAAACGCCCACGTTTAAAGACACGCAGCGTTACTTCATGAGACCTACAACGGCTTGCGTCACCGCCTACAGGTACGCCAGAATCCGCCGGCTTGTGCGTCTGGGAGGCCATCGGTAACTTGATTCGTGTCACTGATTCGCAGTGATCGGGTTTAGTAGCCCGTGGTTTCGAGCTTGGTGCACAAGCATCTGTCAGTCAGGGATTTCGATTCCTGCGCTTGATGGTAACTGTGCGCAGGGCACCTTCGGGTGCGCCGGCTTGCTCGAAACCCCGGTCTACTAACCTGCGTACAGTTGCCTCCACTTTGATTAGTAGCCAGAGAGGGGCACTCCAATCAGGTTTCGAGCAAATGACTAAATCAACGCCGCATCCGCCGGTCACAGACCCGGCATCCCCCTACGAATCCCCCGATTCAAAGAAATTCCACGAAGCCGCCGAGCGCGCCCTCGACCATTACCTCAACCCGGCCGCCAAAATCATGGCCACCACCCACGAACCCGAGCCCATGTACCTCGCCAATCCGAAGTACAACACCGAAGCCCTGCTGGCCAACGCCAGCGAAACACTCGGCTCGGCCACCCTCATGCTCAATAATTTCGCCGCGCTGCTGGAAACCTCACATCGCAAGACCCTGCTGGGCATTGCCCAAGTGGTCATGCTCGGTGAACTGGCGGTGAATCAAGCGTTGGATCATGTCGAATTGAAGGAGTAATCGCGGCTAGGTTGGTGCAAGGCGAGCAAACTTTCTTCCAATGAAAAAACCCGCCTCTCGGCGGGTTTCTTATTCAACGCAGCTTAACGCTCAGGCTCAGTTAACCTTAGCGTTCAACTCGCCTTTCAGGTAACGCTGGAACATCGCTTCCAACGAAATCGGCTTGATCTTCGAAGCATTACCGGCAGTACCAAACTGCTCATAACGCGCAATACACACGTCACGCATCGCAGTAACAGTCGCGCCGAAGAATTTACGCGGGTCGAACTCGCTCGGGTTGGTGGCCATCAGGCGACGCATCGCACCGGTGGACGCCAAACGCAGGTCGGTGTCGATGTTGACCTTGCGCACGCCGTGCTTGATGCCTTCGACGATTTCTTCAACCGGTACGCCGTAGGTTTCTTTGATGTCGCCGCCGTACTGGTTGATGATCGCCAGCCACTCTTGCGGAACCGAAGACGAACCGTGCATCACCAGGTGGGTGTTCGGGATGCGTTTGTGGATTTCCTTGATGCGGTCGATGGCCAGCACGTCGCCGGTAGGTGGCTTGGTGAACTTGTAGGCCCCGTGGCTGGTGCCGATGGCGATGGCCAGGGCGTCGACCTGGGTCTTCTTGACGAAGTCCGCGGCTTCTTCCGGGTCGGTCAGCATTTGGCTGTGATCCAGAACGCCTTCGGCGCCGATGCCGTCTTCTTCACCGGCCATGCCGGTTTCCAGCGAACCCAGGCAGCCCAGCTCGCCTTCCACCGAGACGCCGCAGGCGTGAGCCATGGCCACGGTTTGTTGGGTAACGCGAACGTTGTAGTCGTAGTCGGTCGGGGTCTTGCCGTCTTCGCCCAGGGAACCGTCCATCATCACCGAGCTGAAGCCCAGTTGAATGGAACGCTGGCAGACGTCAGGGCTGGTGCCGTGGTCCTGGTGCATGCACACCGGGATGTGCGGGAACTCTTCGATGGCCGCCAGGATCAGGTGACGCAGGAACGGGGCGCCTGCGTATTTGCGAGCACCGGCCGAAGCCTGGACGATCACCGGGGAGTCAGTCTTGTCAGCGGCTTCCATAATGGCGCGCATCTGCTCAAGGTTGTTGACGTTGAAGGCTGGAACGCCGTAGCCGAACTCGGCTGCGTGGTCCAGCATCTGGCGCATGCTGATAAGTGCCATTGTGTGTGTCTCTCCCGGTTGAGGGTCGTTAATCGTGCCAGCCTGCCGTAGCGGCGGCGGCTATTCAAGTTATTGCAGATCGGGGGTTGGCCCGGGCTGCGAATTCGGTACAACAAAAACCTGTGCGTAACGAAGAACCTGTGGCGAGCGAGCTTGCTCGCGTTCGGCTGCGAAGCAGTCGTAAACCCGTCGACTCGGTCCTTCTGAAACACCAAATCGACTGGCTTTGGGACCGCTTCGCGCTCCAGCGGGAGCAAGCTCCCTCGACACAACAATAGTCCTGCGATCGGCGTTGTTACTGCGCTTTACAACCGCGGCCGATCAAATCATTGGTGGCGACCCAGTACACCAGGCCTTCCTCACCTTTTACGTGAAACGCCAGCATGTCGTTGCTGTACAGCGAGCCTTCGGCGCCCGGTTCAAGCTTCAGGCGGTAGACCTGATCGGCGCCGCCCAAACGAACGTCGACTGCCTTGCGGCTCACGTCAGTGTAGCGCCAGAGCACTTTGGCCTGGCTGTCGCAGGTCCAGGTGGTCCAGTTGTCCGTTGATTCGGCAGGCTTGAACAGGTCGAAATTCGAACAACCTGCCAGCAATACCAGCGCCGAAACGGCGATAAAACCTTTCATCCATGTTCCTCGACTGACGGCGCATGCCGCCAGCCCTGAGTAAAGAGTCAGACCCGTCAAGGGCAGCCATGTTCCTTGGTCGGGGTCTGTGTCTCGTATTTGTCCAGGCCATCGGGCCCGGACCGCTTGTTGATCACCGGGTTGGTTTCCGCTTGCCAGTCAGCCTGGTAGCAGCCTTTATCCGACGCGGATGGCGCGGGCTCCGGCGTGGCTTTCGGGTTACTCCCGCAAGCCGCCAGCATACCCGCGGCGATCAACAGCATTAATGTCCTGACCATCTGAACACTCCTTTGCCTGGTCAAATGAGCGGCCTCAGGCCTTGGCCCGGCTTTCCAGGACTTCAACGGCCGGCAGCACTTTGCCTTCGACGAATTCGAGGAACGCGCCGCCGCCGGTAGAAATGTAGGAGATTTGCTCGGCAACGCCATATTTATCGATGGCCGCCAGAGTGTCGCCACCGCCGGCAATGGAGAACGCCGAGCTTTCCGCGATGGCCTGGGCCAGCACTTTGGTGCCGTTACCGAACTGGTCGAATTCGAACACGCCCACCGGGCCGTTCCACAGGATGGTCTTGGACGACTTCAGCAGCTCGGCGAAATTCGCCGCGGTCTGTGGGCCGATGTCCAGGATCATGTCGTCTGCAGCCACGTCGGCGATCAGCTTGACAGTCGCGGTCGCGCTTTCAGCGAACTCCTTGGCGACCACCACGTCCACCGGCAATGGCACGCTGACTTTCGCCGCGATTTCACGGGCAGTGTCCAGCAGGTCCGGCTCGTACAGCGATTTGCCAACCGGGTGACCGGCAGCGGCCAGGAAGGTGTTGGCGATGCCGCCACCAACGATCAGCTGGTTGCAGATCTGGCTCAGGCTGTTGAGCACGTCGAGTTTGGTCGACACTTTGGAGCCGGCAACAATGGCGGCCATTGGCTGGGCCGGGGAGCCCAGGGCCTTGCCCAGTGCGTCCAGTTCGGCGGCGAGCAACGGGCCAGCAGCGGCGACTTTGGCGAATTTGGCCACGCCATGGGTCGAGCCCTCGGCGCGGTGAGCGGTGCCGAAAGCGTCCATTACGAACACGTCGCACAGAGCGGCGTATTGCTTGGCCAGTTCGTCGGCGTTCTTTTTCTCGCCCTTGTTGAAGCGCACGTTTTCGAACAACACGATATCGCCGGCTTTCACGTCGACGCCGCCCAGGTAATCGGACACCAGCGGCACTTCACGGCCCAGGGCCTTGCTCAGGTAGTCAGCCACTGGCTTGAGGCTGTTCTCGGCCGAGAACTCGCCTTCGGTCGGACGGCCAAGGTGCGAGCAGACCATCACTGCCGCGCCTTTTTCCAGGGCCAGCTTGATGGTCGGCAGCGAAGCCAGGATACGCGCATCGCTGGTGACAACACCGTCCTTGACTGGGACGTTGAGGTCTTCGCGGATCAGTACGCGCTTACCTTGCAGATCGAGGTCGGTCATCTTCAACACGGTCATGGGTCGCAATTCCTGGGTTACTGTTTTTGAAAGACAGATTGTGGAGTAGTAGCGGCTTGCAAATAGTGCTCTGCAACGTCCAGCATTCGATTGGCAAAACCCCATTCGTTGTCGAACCAGGCCAGGATGTTCACCAGCCGTGGGCCGGAAACGCGGGTCTGACTGGCATCGACAATGGCCGAATGGGGGTCATGATTGAAATCACAACTGGCGTGAGGCAACTCGGTGTAGGCCAGAAGGCCTTTGAGCGGGCCATGGGTGGCGGCCTCGCGCAGAATCCGGTTGACCTCGGTGGCGTCGGTATCGCTTACGGTCTGCATCGTAATATCGAGGCAGGACACGTTAACCGTCGGCACCCGCACGGCTTTGGCCTGAATTCGCCCGGCAAGTTCCGGCAGCAAGCGTTCAATGCCTCGCGCCAGACCAGTGGACACCGGAATCACCGACTGGAACGCCGAACGGGTGCGGCGCAGGTCTTCGTGGTGATAGGCGTCGATCACCGGCTGATCGTTCATCGCCGAGTGGATGGTGGTGATCGACACGTATTCCAGACCAATGGCCTGATCCAGCAGGCGCAACAGCGGCACGCCGCAGTTGGTGGTGCAGGACGCGTTGGACACCAGCAGCTCGTCACCGGTCAGGCAATCCTGGTTCACGCCGTAGACGATGGTGGCGTCGACATCCGCCTCGCTGGCCATCGGCTGGGAAAACAGCACCCGTGGCGCACCGGCGTCGAGAAAACGCTGGCCATCCTGACGGGTGTGATAAGCGCCGGAGCACTCCAGCACCAGATCGACGCCCAACGACGCCCAATCGATGCCTTCGGGGGTGGCACTGCGCAGGACCTTCACGCAGTCGCCGTTAATATGCAGACAATCGCCCTCAACCCTCACTTCACCGGGAAACCGCCCGTGAGTGGAGTCGAAGCGTGTCAGGTATTCGATGCTGGCCATATCGGCCAGATCGTTGATCGCGACAATTTCAAACCCAGCCGTCGAGCCTCGCTCAAACAACGCACGCAAGACACAACGACCAATCCGGCCGTAGCCGTTGAGTGCAACTTTGTAAGGACGCGGTTGAGGCATGGGGTTCTCGATAGTCGCGGCAGACGAATTCTTGCTAACAACACAAATCCCTGTAGGAGCTGTCGAGTGAAACGAGGCTGCGATCTTTTAAGATCAAAAGATCGCAGCCTGCGGCAGCTCCTACACAGGGAACGCGGTGGCCATAAAACCACCGCGGCGTGCCTTAGTCTTCCAGCAGCTCTTCAGCCTGACCCAGGATGTTTTCCAGGGTGAAGCCGAACTCTTCGAACAAGGCCGGCGCAGGCGCCGACTCGCCGTAGGTGGTCATGCCGATCACGCGACCTTCCAGGCCCACGTACTTGTACCAGTAGTCCGCGTGGGCGGCTTCGATGGCGATACGCGCGCTGACCTGCAATGGCAGAACCGATTGCTTGTAGCCGGCGTCCTGGGCTTCGAAGACGCTGGTGCATGGCATCGACACCACACGAACCTTGCGGCCTTGCTCGGTCAGTTTGTCGAAGGCTTGAACGGCCAGGCCGACTTCCGAACCGGTGGCGATCAGGATCAGCTCAGGCTCGCCTGCGCAGTCCTTCAACACGTAACCGCCACGGGCGATCTCTTCGATCTGGATCGCATTGCGGGTTTGGTGCTGCAGGTTCTGACGGGAGAAGATCAGCGCCGAAGGACCGTCGTCACGCTCCAGGGCGAACTTCCAGGCCACCGCCGACTCAACGGCATCGGCCGGACGCCAGGTGTCGAGGTTCGGTGTGCAGCGCAGGCTGGCCAGTTGCTCGATCGGCTGGTGAGTCGGGCCGTCTTCGCCCAGACCGATGGAGTCGTGGGTGAACACGTAGACGATGCGTTTTTTCATCAGCGCCGACATGCGCACTGCGTTGCGGGCGTATTCCATGAACATCAGGAAGGTCGCGCCGTAAGGCACCAGGCCGCCGTGCAGGGCCACGCCGTTCATGATCGCGCTCATGCCGAACTCGCGAACGCCGTAGTACATGTAGTTGCCGCTGGCGTCTTCGGCGGTGACGCCTTTGCAACCTTTCCACAGGGTCAGGTTGGAGCCGGCCAGGTCAGCCGAACCACCGAGCAGTTCAGGCAGCAGCGGGCCGAAGGCGTTCAGGGCGTTCTGGCTGGCTTTACGGCTGGCGATGGATTCGCCTTTGGCCGCGACTTCAGCGATGTAGGCCTGGGCCTTCTCGGCGAAATCGGTCGGCAGATCACCGCTCAGGCGACGAACCAGTTCGTTGGCCAGCTCAGGGAAGGCGGCGGAGTACGCAGCGAAACGCTGATCCCACTCGGCTTCGGCAGCGCGACCGGCTTCCTTGGCGTTCCACTCGGCATAGATATCAGCCGGGATTTCGAACGGGCCGTAGTTCCACTTCAGCGCTTCACGGGTCAGGGCGATTTCCGCGTCACCCAACGGGGCGCCGTGGCAATCTTCCTTGCCTTGCTTGTTCGGCGAACCGAAGCCGATGGTGGTCTTGCAGCAGATCAGCGTCGGTTGTGCGCTTTTGCGCGCGGTTTCGATCGCGATCTTGATTTCTTCCGGATCGTGACCGTCGACATTGCGGATCACTTGCCAGTTGTAGGATTCGAAACGCTTCGGCGTGTCGTCGGTGAACCAGCCTTCGACTTCACCGTCGATGGAGATGCCATTGTCATCGTAGAAGGCGATCAGTTTGCCCAGGCCCAGCGTACCGGCCAGGGAACTGACTTCGTGGGAAATGCCTTCCATCATGCAGCCATCACCCAGGAATACGTAGGTGTGGTGATCGACGACGTTATGGCCAGGACGATTGAACTGCGCCGCCAGGACTTTTTCCGCCAGGGCGAAACCGACCGCGTTGGCCAGGCCTTGGCCCAGTGGACCGGTGGTGGTTTCAACGCCCGGGGTGTAGCCATATTCCGGGTGACCCGGGGTACGGCTGTGCAGCTGGCGGAAGTTTTTCAGGTCATCGATCGACAGGTCGTAGCCGGTCAGGTGCAGCAGCGAGTAGATCAACATCGAGCCGTGACCGTTGGACAGCACGAAGCGGTCACGGTCGGCGAACGATGGATTGCTCGGGTTGTGCTTCAGGTAGTCACGCCAAAGTACTTCGGCGATATCCGCCATACCCATAGGGGCACCGGGATGGCCGCTGTTGGCTTTTTGCACGGCATCCATGCTGAGGGCACGAATGGCGTTGGCGCGCTCACGACGGCTGGGCATCGCTGATCTCCTGCGGATATTGAATCGAGAGTGAATAAAACGAAACGGAAAAAAGGCGAGCATTTTCCCTCACCGACCCGCCTCGGGGCAATGACAGATAGTCATCCGAAGGCGTTTTTCCAACGGATAACGGCGTATTCGACTGATGAAACCTTTCCGCTGTTGGTTTGTGGACTGAAACTAACGTTAAGAAGTGCCATCTATCGACCAATATCAAAACTTTTTGATATTGCTCTTGCGGTGTTTTATGACCGTCACTAGACTGCTGGCCTTATGAATCTGCGCGTGCCTTCCATTCAACATGACGATTGCGATGAGCTGGCGGCCCTGTGCAAGGCCGGCGGCGATCCTCTGCGGCTGAATGTATTGCGCGCGCTGGCCAACGATTCGTTCGGCGTCCTGGAACTGGCGCAGATCTTCGGCATCGGTCAGTCCGGCATGAGTCATCACCTCAAGGTATTGGCCCAGGCCGACCTGGTGGCGACCCGCCGTGAAGGCAATGCGATTTTCTACCGTCGCGCCCTGCCCCACACCGACCTGTTGGGCGGCAAGCTGCATGCCGCGCTGCTCGAAGAAGTGGACAACCTGACCCTGCCGACTGACGTCCAGGCGCGGATCGCTCAGGTCCACGGGCAACGCGAGGCGGCCAGCCAGGACTTTTTCTCACGGGTCGCGGAGAAGTTTCGCGCCCAGCAAGACTTGATCGCCGGCCTGCCGCAATACCGCGAAAGCGTGGTGGCCCTGCTCGACAAGCTGAGTTTCGGCCCCGGCGCCACGGCCATCGAAGTAGGCCCCGGCGATGGCGCATTTCTGCCGGAGCTGGCGCGTCGCTTCACTCAGGTCACGGCGCTGGACAACAGCCCGGCGATGCTCGAACTGGCCCGCCAGGTCTGCGAACGTGAAACGCTGGCTAACGTCAGCCTGCAATTGGCCGATGCATTGAACGGTGTAAACCTTCAGGCCGACTGCGTTGTATTGAACATGGTGCTGCACCATTTTGCCGCGCCGGCCGAAGCGCTCAAGCACATGGCCGGTTTGCTGCAACCAGGCGGTAGCCTGTTAGTGACAGAGTTATGTAGCCACAACCAGAGTTGGGCCAGGGAGGCCTGCGGTGATCTCTGGTTGGGGTTTGAACAGGACGATCTGGCCCGTTGGGCCACCGCTGCGGGACTCGTTCCCGGGGAAAGCCTCTATGTAGGCTTACGTAATGGTTTCCAGATACAGGTCCGCCATTTTCAGCGACCGGCTGGCGACACTCACCATCGGTAAATTCAGGAAAAAATCGAGATGAGCGAATACTCCCTCTTCACCTCCGAGTCCGTGTCTGAAGGGCATCCGGACAAAATCGCCGACCAGATTTCCGATGCGGTGCTGGACGCCATCATTGCTGAAGACAAGTTCGCCCGCGTGGCGTGCGAGACTCTGGTGAAAACCGGCGTGGCAATCATCGCAGGTGAAGTCACCACGTCGGCCTGGGTCGATCTGGAAGACATCGTCCGTAACGTGATTCTCGACATCGGCTACAACAGCTCCAATGTCGGCTTCGACGGCGCGACCTGCGGCGTGATGAACATCATCGGCAAGCAGTCCCCCGACATCAACCAGGGTGTTGATCGTGCCAAGCCTGAAGACCAGGGCGCCGGCGACCAGGGCCTGATGTTCGGCTACGCCAGCAACGAAACCGACGTGCTGATGCCAGCACCGATCACCTTCTCGCACCAACTGGTTCAGCGCCAGGCCGAAGCCCGCAAGTCCGGCCTGCTGCCTTGGCTGCGTCCAGACGCCAAGTCGCAAGTGACCTGCCGCTACGAAAACGGCAAGGTTGTCGGTATCGACGCCGTTGTACTGTCGACCCAGCACAACCCGGAAGTGTCCTACAAAGACCTGCGCGAAGGCGTGATGGAACTGATCGTCAAGCACGTGCTGCCTGCCGAACTGCTGTCCAAGGACACCCAGTTCCACATCAACCCGACTGGCCAGTTCATCATCGGTGGCCCGGTGGGCGACTGCGGCCTGACCGGTCGCAAGATCATCGTTGACAGCTACGGCGGCATGGCCCGTCACGGCGGCGGCGCGTTCTCCGGTAAAGATCCATCGAAGGTTGACCGTTCGGCGGCCTACGCCGGTCGTTATGTGGCCAAGAACATCGTGGCTGCCGGCCTGGCCGAGCGTTGCGAGATTCAGGTTTCCTACGCAATCGGCGTCGCTCAACCGACTTCGATTTCGTTGAACACCTTCGGCACCGGCAAGATCAGCGACGACAAGATCGTCAAACTGGTCCGCGAAGTGTTCGACCTGCGTCCATACGCGATCACCACCATGCTCGACCTGCTGCACCCGATGTACCAGGACACCGCTGCGTACGGCCACTTCGGTCGCACCCCGGAAACCAAAACCGTGGGCGACGATACGTTCACCACGTTCACCTGGGAAAAAACCGACCGCGCCGACGCTCTGCGTTCTGCTGCCGGCCTGTAAGACTTCTCCGGTTGTGCAAAAAGCCCCGCACGGTTCGCCGTGCGGGGCTTTTTCATGAAGAAGATCCCACCTCGAAACACGCAGAATTACACCTCTGCACTCCACACTCGAAACCTGACTAGCCTTGAAAGCATCCCAACGAGCAAGGACGCTCTCGATGCTGCCCAACCTGCGCCTGTTTTTCGGTTTCCTGCTGACCCTCACCTGCCTGACCGCCAATGCCGCCGACTGCCCCGATTGGCCGCCGGCCCGCGCTCTGGACGAAATCAACGCACTGCAAAAGCGAATCGACCTCTGGGACGACAGCTATCATCGCGAAGGACGCTCTTTGGTCGCCGATGAACTCTATGATCAATCCCGCATACGACTAAGCGAATGGCGCGAGTGTTTTGACTCAGGCCCTTCAGCCGAACCGTTGCGCACTGCCGGTGGCACGATTGCTCATCCCATCGCCCACACCGGCCTGGAAAAACTGCGCGATGGGCGCGCCGTCGAAGCCTGGCTGAAAAATCGGGATGAGGTCTGGATTCAACCCAAGGTCGACGGTGTGGCTGTGACGTTGATCTATCGCAACGGCTGGCTGCACCAGGCGATCAGTCGTGGTGACGGGATAACCGGCCACGACTGGACTGCCTCAGCGCGCCAGATCGCCGCCATCCCTCAAAAACTTCCACAACCGCTCGACCTGCTGTTGCAAGGCGAACTCTATTGGCGCCTGACCGAACACGTGCAAGCCGAGGCCGGCAGCCTCAATGCCCGCGCCACGGTGGCCGGGTTAATGGCACGCAAGACGCTGAACCCCGAGCAAGCCGCCGGTATCGGCGTGTTCGTCTGGGACTGGCCACAAGGCCCGAAAAGCCTGCCCGCCCGCGTGGCGGCTCTGGATGAGCTGGGATTCCCGAGCACCGCGCCCTACAGCCAGCCGATCGAGGCATTCGCCGATGCCGAACGCTGGCGCGATTACTGGTATCGCTCGCCCCTGCCCTTTGCCAGCGACGGCGTCGTTTTACGACAGAACCAGCGCCCACCCGCCGAGCGCTGGCAGGCGAAAACGCCTTTCTGGAGTGTCGCCTGGAAGTACCCCTTCGCCCAGGCGTTGGCCGAGGTGCGCAAGGTCCACTTCAAGATTGGACGGACCGGCCGGATCACACCGGTGCTGGATCTGGCACCGGTGATGCTCGATGACCGGCAGATCAAGCGTGTCAGCGTCAGCTCCCTGCAGCGCTGGGAAGCGCTGGACATTCGTCCCGGCGATCAGGTCGCCATCAGCCTGGCCGGGCTGACCATCCCCAGGCTCGACGGTGTGGTATTGCGCAGCACCGAACGTCCTGAATTGAACGCACCGCTAGCAGCAGATTTTCATCCGTTGAGTTGCTGGCAGCCGACACCCGGATGCGAAAGCCAGTTTCTCGCACGGCTGGCCTGGCTCAGCGGCAAACAGGGGTTAGCCTTGCCGCATGTCGGGCCGGGCACTTGGGAGAAACTGCTCAAGGCCGAACGTCTCGACAACCTGCTCGATTGGTTGACCCTCGATGAGCAAGAGCTTGCTAACATTGACGGCTTCGGCGAACGCAGCAGTGCTCGTCTTTTGAACAGTTTCAACAGCGCCCGGCAACGACCGTTCGCTCGCTGGCTCAAAGCCCTGGGCTTGCCGCCGACCGGCCAGGCACAGCTCGCCGATTCATGGCAGGTGCTGGCGCAACGAAACACCGAACAATGGCAGGCCGAAACCGGCATCGGCCCGGGACGCGCGGCGCAACTGAGCGCATTTTTCCGCGACCCGCAGGTCCTGGCCTTGAGCGAGACATTACGTGTTGCCGGGATTGACGGTTTTTAGCAGCCGGCGACGCCCGTCAGCCTGGGAACCCATAGGTACCGATGCGCTCAAACAGCCCATCGCTACATCGATTTTTTCACCTGGAGCCTTTATGAAACTTCTTTCACCGCTCGCCTTGTTGACCCTGTGCAGCGTGATGGCCGCTCCATTAATGGCCGACGAAGACGCCCCGGGCCTGACCGGCTGCGCCGCAAAAAAACAAGGCATCATCAACCAGATTGAACTGGCCAAGTCTCACGGCAACGCCGATCAACAGGCTGGCCTGGAAACCGCCCTGAGCGAGGTCACCGCCCATTGCACCGACGCTTCCTTGAAGAAGGAACGGGAAAACAAGGTGCTCGACGCCAAGCACGAAGTCAGCCGGCGTCAGGCCGACCTCGACAAGGCGATGAAAAAAGGCGACGCCGAGAAGATCAACAAGCGCAAAGACAAACTGGCTCAATCGCGCAAGGATTTACAGGACGCGCTCGACGAGCTGGATAAGTAATCCGGTTTGAACACGCCGCCTCAATGATCCCGAAACTCTTTATGGCAGGCACTACAGGCGTCTTCGACTTTCTGTACTGCCGGCCCCAGATTGCTGGCCTTGTAGGGTTGAACCTGGCTGGCGATCACCAGTTCACCGGTGGCGCCTTCAAGGGTGCGAGCCATTTCCTGGAAGCGTGCCTGCTTCTGCCAGACATCGTCCTTGGCGCTGGTGTGATCTTCTTCGCGCACCTGCGGGAAATGTTTCCACGGCTCATGGGACAACGCATCGAGCTTCACGGCACCGTCGGCGAATTTCGGGCCATCGAACGGAATACGCCCACGCAACATGCCACCCAGGTCTTCGCCGGTCTTGAGCATTTGCTTGAAGATCGCCTTGCGCTGGCCCAGAGGCGAGTTCGGGTCGACACCGCCGCAGGCGGACAAGGTCAGGCAGGCCAGCAATACAACAGAGAGTCTTTTAAGAGTCATGGTGGCTTCAGATCACTGGAAACGGCAGCCAGTATCCTCGCGTCACCGGCAAAGACCAATAGCCCTATTATCAATACGGGTTGTTTGAGCGCATGGAGCACTCAGGCAACCGGCAAAGGAATTACTCCATGAACAGCCGTTTCAAGGCGTGGCGTCACAACCTGGCCTGGACCCTTCCGATGGTGGCCATACTTGCTGGCTGCACCGGTGGCGACAGTAGCAAACCGAAAACCCACGCACTGGCGACCTACTCCAGCGCTACCTGGGAAGCCCTTCCAGCGGTGTCCGACAATGACCTCGTCGCCGGTTTTGGCTCGTGGCGCAGCGCCTGCAGCCGACTCAAGGCCGACCCGGTCTGGGGTGGCACCTGCGCCGCTTCCGCCAATGTTCAGCCAACCGCCAGCGAAATCCGCGGCTTCCTCAAGCAAAACCTCGATGTTTACGGCTTGCGCGCCGCCAATGACAACCCCAACGGCCTGATCACCGGTTACTACGAACCGGTGTATCCCGGCAGCCTGACCCAGACCAAGCAAGCGAACATCCCGGTGTACGGCGTGCCCGAGGACATGATCATCGTCTCGCTGGACAGCATTTACCCGGAACTCAAAGGCAAACGCCTGCGCGGACGACTCGAAGGTCGCGTGCTCAAGCCTTATGACGATGCGGCAACCATTGAAACCAATGGCGTGAAGGCGCCAGTGATTGCCTGGCTGACCGACCCGATGAACCTGCAGTTCCTGCAAATCCAGGGTTCGGGGCGCATCCAGCTCGATGATGGCCGTCAATTGCGCATTGGTTATGCCGACCAGAACGGCCACCCCTATCGACCTATCGGCCGCTGGCTGGTGGATCAGGGCGAGCTGAAGAAAGAAGAGGTAACCATGAGCGCCATCGATAACTGGGCCAAGGCCAATCCGACGCGCATTCCCGAACTGCTCGGCAGCAACCCCAGCTACGTGTTCTTCAATCGCAACCCGGACAGCAACGAAGGGCCGCGCGGTTCGCTGAATGTGCCATTGACCGCAGGTTATAGCGCGGCAGTGGATCGCAAGGTGATTCCGCTCGGTAGCCTGTTGTGGTTGTCGACGACGCGACCGGACGGCAGCGCACTGGTGCGTCCGGTGGCCGCTCAAGATACCGGCGGCGCGATTGCCGGCGAGGTCCGCGCGGACCTGTTCTGGGGCACGGGCGAGGCGGCCGGGCAATTGGCCGGCGACATGAAACAGCAGGGGCAGATCTGGATGCTCTGGCCAAAAGGGGCGGCGTTGCCTCAGGTGCCGCAGGTGGCTGACAAACTTTAGAAGCAGAAGATCGCAGGCTGCGCCAGCTTCAACATCGAGAGCGTTCGTCGCAATATCGCGAATGAACATCGATCCCTGCAGGGAATGGCGCAGCCTGCGATCCTTTGATCTTGCTGTTAAACAGACACCACAAAGAAACTGACAATCAGCCCCATGCCAATGGCCCACACCAGCGACCGCAGAATCGCCCAGTCCGCCAGATAGCAAATGATGTACAGCAGCCGACTGGTGATGAACAGCACCGACAGCACATTGATCGTCACCAGTTCGGCATTGCCGGCCAGATGCGCCACGATCACCGCCGCGGCAAACGCCGGGGTCACTTCGAAGCTGTTCAACTGCGCCGAATGCGCACGCCTGGCCACGCCTTCGAGCGAATCCAGAAACGCCCTTGGGTCGTGACTCTGTTTCAGCCCGAACTTGCCATTGCTGAACTTGGCGACGCCTGTGCACAGATAAGGCAAGCAGATCGCACTCAAAATGCACCACAGAGCAACCGTCATGACGCAGTCCCTTCTTCAAGTTGTAGAGAATCGAATTCCATCAGCGGCGACTAAAACTTCATCACCAACATGCCGATCAATACCAGTCCACAGGCTAAGAGCCGTGGCCTGCCAAAAGGTTCTTTGAGGTAGCGCATGCCGAACAGCACCACCAGAATCACGCTGATCTCGCGCAGCGCCGCTGCCTCGGCAATCGATCCGAGCTGCATGGCCCACAGCACCAGAGCGTAGCTGAACAATACGCAGAACCCGACCGCCAACCCCAACCGCCACTGCTCACGCCAGAACAGCATGAACGCCGGGCGTTTGCGCACCAGCGCCAGCAATGGGAACGGCCAGGCACTGAGCACTGTGACCCAAACCAGGTAGTCCAGCGGATGGGACCAGCGCCGCAAGGCCTGGCCATCGATGAAGGTGTAGCAGCCGATGCACAAGCCGATCAGCGCCACCACCGGCAGCATCGACCACGGCAGGCGCACCCCGCCACCACCCTGCCAGAGCAGGCACACCATGCCGAACGGGATGAGCAAAATCCCGAAGATCTGCTGAGCCGTCAGCGCTTCTCCGGCGAAGATCAGCGTCAGCGCCAGCACCACCAACGGTGACAGGCCACGCATCAACGGATAGACCAGGCCGAGATCGCCGACCCGATAGGCCTGGATCAACAGGTAGCGATAGAGCAACTCGAATGCAGCCGACGCAAGAATCCACGGCCACATATCCAGTGGCGGCAGCGCCACGAAGGGCAGCATCAGCGCGACAAACAGCAACGCCACGCTGTCCATGCAGGCCACCACCAACAGCCGCTCCGCGCTGAACTTGATCAGGGTATTCCACGCCGCGTGCAACAGCGCCGCCACCAACACCAGAATCGTCGCAAGCACGGCACACTCCTTGTATTGCCCCTACATCGCGGGACAGAGATTTGATTCGCCATATGTCCGCAGCTGTTTATACTGCAAGCGACCACGCCGCACTCAGTTGCGCACAGACTAATTCCAATAATTCCTGCCTCTGCCCGCTCTCATCGAGAACGGTCGTCGGCCTGCGTATGCCTGATCAAAGCGTCAAGACTACCGACAGAGACCTTGCGCATGCCACTCGCCTTGCTTGCACTGGCCGTTGCCGCTTTCGGCATCGGCACCACTGAGTTCGTCATCATGGGCTTGCTGCCCGATGTCGCCCGCGATCTCGCCGTGAGCATTCCTCACGCCGGCCTGCTCATCACTGGTTACGCCCTTGGCGTGGTGTTCGGTGCGCCGATTCTCGCGGTCGGCACCGCCAACATGCCGCGTAAAGCGACACTGCTGGGCATGACGCTGATGTTCATTCTCGGCAACATCCTCTGCGCCCTGGCGCCGAACTACGCCACATTGATGGCCGCACGAGTGATCACCGCGCTGTGCCATGGCGCGTTTTTCGGCATCGGCTCAGTGGTCGCCGCCAGTCTGGTGGCACCGAACAAACGAGCCCAGGCAATTGCCATGATGTTCACCGGCCTGACCTTGGCCAACGTGCTGGGCGTGCCATTAGGCACTGCGCTGGGGCAATACGCCGGCTGGCGCTCGACCTTCTGGGCAGTGTCGGTGATTGGCGTGATTGCGGCCATTGCGCAGTGGGTCTGGCTGCCCAAGGAAATCCCCATGGACAAAGCCAACCTGGCCAGCGAATTCAAAGTGCTGGGCAAGGTCAATGTGCTGCTGGCGCTGGGCATGAGCGTGCTGGCGTCCACCAGCCTGTTCAGCGTGTTCACTTACATTGCGCCGATCCTGCAGGACATCACCGGCGTCAGTCCGCATGGCGTAACCATCATGTTGCTGTTGTTCGGGGTCGGCTTGACCGGGGGCAGCATGCTCGGCGGCCGATTGGCGGACAGTCGTTTGCTGCCTTCGCTGGTGGGGATGACATTGGCCGTGGCCATCGTGCTGGCCGCCTTCAGCCAAACCAGCCATTCAGTGATACCGGCGGCGATCACGCTGGTGTTGTGGGGCATCTTCGCCTTCGCGCTGTGCCCGATCCTGCAATTGCTGATTATCGATCAGGCCCATGAGGCGCCAAACCTCGGGTCGACGTTGAATCAAAGCGCATTCAATCTCGGCAACGCCGCCGGGGCTTGGATTGGCGGACTGGTGGTGGCCAGTGGCGCGGACCTGGCGGACTTGCCGTGGACCGGCGCACTGGTCAGCGTATTCACGCTGCTGACGGCGCTGCTCTTCATCTACCTGCAACGTCGCAGTGCTGCCGCAATCAACGTCTCTGGCTGACATTGATCATTTTTTGATCTTCTGCGGTTCGGATTCCTGAGCCCGCTCCGCAGAGGTCTTCGGCGGCCCGCTTTCACTGCGAATCTGCGCGTGACTGATCAGCGCGAAGATAAAACTGCCGCCAATAATGTTCCCCACCAGCGTGGGACCTGCGAACACCCACCAGAAATCCTTCCACGGCAACTCGCCGGCAAACACCAGGTAAGAAACCTCGACCGATCCGACCACGATGTGGGTGAAATCGCCCAGCGCCATGAAATAGGTGATGAGGATGATGATCCACATCTTGGCGCTTTCCATGGACGGGATCATCCAGACCATGGTGGCGATCATCCAGCCGGAGATGATGCCTTTGGCGAGCATCTTGCCGGCATCGTTCTCCATGACCTTGCGCCCGATCTCAAGGAAGGCCAGATCGGTCTTGCTGTCGAATATCGGCAGGTGCAGCATCACATACGCCACCAGCAAGGTGCCGCAGAGGTTGCCCACCAGCACCACCGTCCACAGCCGCAGCAACCGACCGACATTACCCAGCGTTGGCTTGCTCATGATCGGCAGCACGGCGGTCAGGGTGTTTTCGGTGAAGAGTTGCTGACGGGCGAGAATCACCGCGAGAAAACCGGCGCAATAACCGAAGCTGGCGATCACCTTGTAGCCTTCGCCGTCCGGCAGGCGCGAGTTGAGCAATCCCATGCCCATCAGCGACAGGCCCATGGTCAGGCCGGCAGCCAAGGCCGACCACCACAGCGCCGCAACGCTACGCTCGAGCTCCTGATCGCCTTGGGTGCGAATGATTTCGTGCAGCACCGCCGCGCGCGGGGGCTGGTTTTTATCGACCTCGCGCTGTTCCTGTGCCGAGAGGTCCGGGGTCTTGCCGTCTTTGGGCGTGTCCATAGATTTCCTGAACCGGCTGCGTGTCTAGGTACGACACGCAGGGTTCAGAGCTGTTCAGTGGTCCGTTAAATCATCGCTGACTGATAGACCGCTTTCGCGAGATCACCGCACCGCCGATATCACCCGCCGATGTCATCATCCTTGAACTGGTCTTTGACGTACCTGATCTCGGTCCGGCCGTGCGGCATGGGCAAGCCGTCTTCGCCAAGGTTCACGAACACCATCTTCTCTACCGTCAAAATGCTCTTGCGAGTGATCTTGTTGCGCACTTCGCAGGTCAGAGTGATCGAGGTGCGACCGAACTCGGTGGCGGTGATGCCCAGCTCGATGATGTCGCCCTGACGCGAGGCGCTGACGAAGTTGATTTCGGAAATGTACTTGGTGACCACGCGCTGATTACCCAACTGGACGATGGCGTAGATCGCCGCTTCTTCGTCGATCCAGCGCAGCAGGCTGCCGCCGAACAGCGTGCCATTGGGGTTGAGGTCTTCGGGTTTTACCCATTTGCGGGTGTGGAAATTCATACTCACTCCTGACCGTCTTGCCGATTGATGCCGGCCATCATGGCAGAGCCCGGACTAGAGCTCTATCAAGCATCGACTATGGTCTCGATTACCGTTCGGACATTGACCAACAGAAACGCTTTGGAAGATCAGCATAGCCCGCTATAATCGCCCCCGTTTCAAAACGGTCGTCTTTGATTGATACCGTTTTCCCGCCACCTGTCCGAGGGGCGCTGCAGCAGGTTCGACCTGTCAGGCTCGGATGGGGCGTTGACTGGCCACGGCCAGACACTAAACGCACAACGGCGCCCATTCGCATACATTACGAATGGAGGCTCTTCATGAGCGCTGTTATCACGCCTGCAGATTTTAACGATTACAAAGTCGCCGACATGTCCCTGGCTGCCTGGGGCCGTCGCGAAACCATCATCGCCGAATCCGAAATGCCAGCCCTGATGGGTCTGCGCCGCAAGTACTCCGTTGAGCAACCGCTCAAGGGCGCGAAGATTCTCGGCTGCATCCACATGACTATTCAGACTGCCGTGCTGATCGAAACCCTGGTTGCCCTGGGTGCCGAAGTACGCTGGTCGTCCTGCAACATTTTCTCGACTCAGGATCAGGCCGCCGCTTCCATCGCCGCTGCCGGCATCCCGGTGTTCGCCTGGAAAGGCGAGACTGAAGAAGAGTACGAGTGGTGCCTGGAGCAAACCATCCTCAAGGATGGCCAGCCTTGGGATGCCAACATGATCCTCGACGACGGCGGCGACCTGACCGAGCTGCTGCACAAGAAGTACCCACAAGTACTGGATCGCGTTCACGGCGTCACCGAAGAAACCACCACCGGCGTTCACCGTCTGCTGGACATGCTGGCCAAGGGCGAGCTGAAAATCCCGGCCATCAACGTCAACGACTCGGTGACCAAGAGCAAGAACGACAACAAGTACGGCTGCCGTCACAGCCTGAACGACGCAATCAAGCGCGGCACCGACCACCTGCTGTCCGGCAAGCAAGCGCTGGTCATCGGTTACGGCGACGTGGGCAAGGGTTCGGCCCAGTCCCTGCGTCAGGAAGGCATGATCGTTAAAGTCTCCGAAGTCGACCCGATCTGCGCCATGCAAGCCTGCATGGACGGTTTCGAACTGGTTTCGCCGTTCATCGACGGTATCAACAACGGTACCGAAGCGAGCATCGACAAAGCGCTGCTGGGCAAGATCGACCTGATCGTGACCACCACCGGCAACGTCAATGTTTGCGACGCAAACATGCTCAAAGCCCTGAAGAAACGCGCAGTGGTCTGCAACATCGGTCACTTCGACAACGAAATCGACACCGCTTTCATGCGCAAGAACTGGGCATGGGAAGAAGTGAAGCCGCAGGTTCACAAGGTTCACCGCACCGGTCCAGGCGCTTTCGACGCTCAGAACGACGACTACCTGATCCTGCTGGCCGAAGGCCGTCTGGTTAACCTGGGTAACGCCACTGGTCACCCAAGCCGCATCATGGACGGTTCGTTCGCCAACCAGGTTCTGGCGCAGATCTTCCTGTTTGGCCAGAAGTACGCCGACCTGTCGCCAGCCCAGAAAGCCGAGCGCCTGACCGTTGAAGTACTGCCGAAGAAACTCGACGAAGAAGTGGCCCTGGAAATGGTCCGCGGTTTCGGCGGCGTGGTCACTCAACTGACCAAGCAACAGGCTGACTACATCGGCGTTACCGTCGAAGGCCCGTTCAAGCCGCACGCTTACCGCTACTGATACGCTGATTGACCGCTCTGCGCAGGAGCTGGCGAAGCCTGCGATCTTTTGCTCTTAAAAGATCGCAGCCTAAGACAGCTCCTACGGGGGGCCAGCGTCCGGCTTACGTGTTTCCAAGGATATGACCATGTCCCAAGAACGTCGCTACAGCTTCGAATTCTTCCCGACGAAGACCGATGCTGGGCATGAAAAACTGATCGCCACTGCCCGTCAGCTGGCGACCTACAATCCCGACTTCTTCTCCTGCACCTACGGCGCTGGCGGTTCGACTCGTGATCGCACCCTCAACACCGTGCTGCAGCTGGAAAGTGAAGTCAAAGTCCCAGCCGCTCCGCATCTGTCTTGCGTGGGTGACAGCAAGAACGATCTGCGCGGCCTGCTGACCCAGTACAAGGCAGCCGGCATCCAGCGAATCGTCGCGCTTCGCGGTGACCTGCCCTCGGGCATGGGCATGGCCAGCGGCGAGTTGCGTCACGCCAATGACCTGGTTGAATTCATTCGTGAAGAGACTGGCGATCATTTCCACATCGAAATCGCCGCTTACCCGGAAATGCATCCGCAAGCGCGCAATTTCGAAGACGATCTCAACAACTTCGTGCGCAAGGCCAACGCCGGTGCCAACAGTGCGATCACCCAGTACTTCTTCAACGCCGACAGTTATTTCTACTTCGTCGAGCGTATACAGGCGAAGGGTGTGAACATCCCGATCGTGCCGGGGATCATGCCGATCACCAACTACAGCAAGCTGGCGCGCTTCTCCGACGCTTGCGGTGCGGAAATCCCGCGCTGGATCCGCAAGCAACTGGAAGCCTACGGCGACGACACCCAGAGCATTCAAAGCTTTGGTGAGCAAGTCATCACCGAGATGTGCGAACGCCTGTTGCAAGGTGGCGCACCGGGGCTGCACTTCTACACACTGAACCAGGCTGAACCGAGCCTGGCGGTGTGGAACAACCTGAAGTTGCCGCGCTAATAGCCGTTAACGCAAATCAAGAGATCGCAGTCTTTGGCAGCGCCTCCAGGGGAATATGTACCTCTGCAGGCGCCGCCGAAGGCTGCGATCTTTTGCTTTTAATGCCCGATCCAGAGCTTCTGGATCCGGTTTCTGGCTCTTTATGATTTCTCGTCGTAATCTCAAGCCATGCCCCTGATCACCCAGTTACTGACCGTGCTTCTATTCACTTGCCTGAGCTTCACCGCTCGGGGCGAGAAGCTGCGTATTGTCACCGAACCCTGGGCGCCCTACGTCTATGAAGAAGGCGGCAAGAACCTCGGGCTCGACTACGAAACCACGGCCATCGTCTTCAAACGTCTCGGAATTGACGTGGAATGGCAATTCCTGCCGTGGAAGCGCTGCCTGTCGATGCTTGAGCAAGACCAGGCGGACGGTGTGCTGGATATTTTCCACAGCGATGAACGCGAAGCGACCCTGCTCTACCCCAGCGAACCGCTCTCGCAAGTCGAATTCGTGATGTTCTACGCCAATGAACGGCCGTTCCCGTTTCGCACCCTGGACGACCTGAAAGGCCTGACCATCGGCACCTCGCCGGGCTACCTGTACAGCAAGGACTTCAGCGAATCGACGTTGTTTACCCGGGAACCGGCGCCTACCCATGAAGCCAACTTCGGCAAACTGGTGCGCGGGCGGATCGACCTGTTGATCACCGATCGCCGGGTCGGCCAGCACTTGCTCGATCAACTGGACATCCGCGACAAGATCACCGAGAACCCGACTGTCATCAGCCAGCAAAGCCAGTATCTGGCGGTGCGCCGCAATGCCGGGATGGATTTGTTGGTGCAGCGTTTCGGCGCCGAGCTCAAGCGCTTCAAGCGCGAACCGGCCTATGCCGAACTGAGCGCCCGCTATGGTGCCGGTCCGGCTAGCGAAGCCCGGGCCACCAACGCCACCGCAACCGGCGAAAAAACCGTTGAGCAGCAGGAAAGCGGCGCACAGTGATTGCTCTGTTATACTCCGGCCTTCCCGCCAGGCTCACGCCCGGACGCTCGGACTTGTTCAAGGCATCTCGATCCCGCTACAGCGCAGCTTTTCAGCCCGCGCGAGCGCTCCAGACGAGCCTTCGAGGCCCAGCAGGACCGGACGGGATTGCGTCCTCTTAAACGCCATTCGCGCCAGGCAAGACTCCCATTGGGCCAAGCCCTAACTAAAACAGGATTACTCATGTCCTTTGCTTCCCTCGGTCTCTCCGAGGCTTTAGTCCGCGCCATCGAGGCAGCGGGCTATACCGAGCCTACTCCGGTGCAACAGCGGGCCATTCCCGCCGTGTTGCAAGGTCGCGACCTGATGGTTGCGGCTCAGACAGGTACTGGTAAAACCGGTGGCTTCGCCCTTCCGATTCTGGAGCGGTTGTTTCCCAACGGTCACCCGGACAAATCCCAGCGTCACGGCCCGCGTCAACCACGCGTACTGGTCCTGACCCCAACCCGCGAACTCGCGGCTCAGGTGCACGAGAGCTTCAAGGTCTATGCCCGTGACCTGAAGTTCGTCAGCGCCTGCATCTTCGGTGGCGTCGGCATGAACCCGCAGGTTCAAGCCATGTCCCGTGGTGTCGACGTGCTGGTGGCCTGCCCAGGTCGCCTGCTCGACCTCGCCGGCCAAGGCAGTGTCGATTTGTCCCACGTGGAAATCCTGGTGCTGGACGAAGCCGACCGCATGCTCGACATGGGCTTTGTCCATGACGTGAAAAAGGTCCTCGCCCGCCTCCCGGCCAAACGGCAGAACCTGTTGTTCTCGGCGACGTTCTCCAAAGACATCACCGACCTCGCCGGCAAGCTGCTGCACAACCCGGAACGCATCGAAGTCACGCCACCGAACACCACGGTCGAGCGGATCGAACAACGCGTATTCCGTCTGGCCGCCAGCCACAAGCGTTCGTTGCTGGCGCACCTGATTACTGCCGGCGCCTGGGAACAGGTGCTGGTATTCACTCGCACCAAGCACGGCGCCAACCGCCTGGCCGAGTACCTGGACAAACACGGCCTCACCGCCGTCGCGATCCACGGCAACAAGAGCCAGAACGCCCGCACCAAGGCCCTGGCCGACTTCAAGGCCGGTGAAGTGCGCATCCTGGTCGCCACCGACATCGCTGCTCGTGGCCTCGACATCGACCAGTTGCCTCATGTGGTCAACTTCGAACTACCAAACGTCGACGAAGATTACGTGCACCGTATCGGTCGTACCGGCCGTGCCGGTCGTTCGGGCGAGGCGATCTCGCTGGTCGCTCCGGACGAAGAAAAACTGCTGAAAAGCATCGAGCGCATGACCAAGCAGAAAATCGCCGACGGCGACCTGATGGGCTTCGACTCCAGCGCTGTGGAAGCCGAGAAACCGGAAGTCCGCGAGCGTCCGGATGTGCGTAACCCACGCGCCCCACGTGGCCCACGCGGCGACGGCCCGAACGGCAGCGGTGGTGGTGGCGGTCGTAAAGACAAAGGCAAGGACAAGGGCGGCAAGGAAAAGCCTGCCGCTGGCCGTGGCGAGCGCCCGGCCCGTGAACACAAGCCACGCGAAGGCACTCCGGCCCGCGAGCAACAGCGCCCGGCCCCTCGCGCTGCCGCCGACCGTGCTCCGGACGAGTTCCTGGACGACGATATCGATAACTTCGGTAACCGCGTCGACTACGTGCCTCAAGCCAAACCGGCTCAGGGCCGTGGCCGCCGTCCGGGCGCACCGGCACAAGGCGCTGGCGCTCCGCGCGCCGGTCAGCCACAAGGTCGCCAGAACGGTCCGCGCAACAGCAGCGGCGCAACCACCGGCACCCCACCGGCCAAGCGCAGTGGCCCACGCAACGGCGCTCCACGTGACGGCCAGGCCCGTCGCGAAGAGTCCCGCAACCGCCGTCCGGCCCGTGACGACCAGTCTCGTTCGGAACCGGCCGTGCAGAACCCGCGGAGCCCGGCACCGAAGATCATTCACAAGGAATCGAAAAGCGATCGCTTCCCGACCCCTGAGCAACTGGATCAACTGCCAGGCCGTCCGCGCGGCGAAAAACCAGCATTGCTGACCCGCAACCGCTGAGTTAGCACCGTTATAAAAAATGCCCTGATCTTGCGATCGGGGCATTTTCATTTCAGTTGAGAACATCCCTGCAGATTTTCTCCGACCATAAAAAACGCCCGCGATCGTGAGATCGGGGGCGTTTTTGTGTCAGGTGCGAAGATTATTTCGCTTTGACACCTTCAAACGTCACGTACAGATCGACCGCGTCGGACGCTGGGCCCAGGTCTTTCTGCTTGCCGAAATCGGAACGCTTGATGCTGGTGGTGCCTTCGAAGCCGGCACGGTAGCCGCCCCATGGATCCTTGCCTTCACCCAGGAACGTGGCTTTGACCACGATTGGCTTGGTCACGCCCAGCAGGGTCAGGTTGCCGGTCACGTCGGCAGTGTCTTTGCCGGCGGCGTTTTTGCCGGTAGGTTTGACGCTGGTGGAGACGAACTTGGCGTCGGCGAATTTGCCCACGTTCAGGAAGTCACCGCTGGCGATGTGCTTGTCGCGTTCGGCGTGGTTGGTGAACACGCTGGCGGTGCGCACATTGAACTCGATCTTGCTGTCTTCAGGCTTGGCAGCGTCGAAGCTGAACTTGCCGTCGATATCCTTGAAGGTACCGATGATGTAGCTGTAGCCCAAGTGGCTGATCTTGAAGTCAACAAAGGCGTGCTGGCCTTCTTTGTCGACCACATAGTCGGCCGCCATCACGTTAGCCGACAGCAGAGCAGAACCGATTGCCAGAGCGGCGAGCGTCTTTTTCAACATGCTTTCTATTCCTTTGGAGTCGAGGTAGAACATCAGGCTTTGCGCCCCAGCATTCGCGTCAGGGTCGCATCACGATCGATAAAGTGGTGCTTCAATGCAGCCAACGCATGGAAACCGGAAAAAATTACCAGCAGCCAGGCCAGGTACAAATGAATCACACCCGCGGTGTCTGCCTGGTCCGGTAGTCCGGAAACCAGTGCAGGAATTTCAAACAGGCCAAACACCGGAATCCCGACACCGTCTGCGGTGGAAATCAGGTAACCGGCGATCATCACAGCGAACAGACTGAGATAAAGGAACGAATGGCCGAACTTGGCGCCAAGGCGGGTCATGCGGCTATAGCTTGGCAAGAGCGGCGGCGGTGGGCTGATGAAGCGCCACACTACCCGCAGCAACATCACGGCAAATAACACCAGACCAATGCTCTTGTGCAGATCCGGCGCGTCTTTACGCCAGGTGCTGTAGTAATCGAGACCGACCATCCACAACCCCAACGCAAACAGGCCGAAGACGGCCAACGCCACACCCCAGTGCATAAAGATGCTGACCCAACCGTAGCGGGAAGAAGAGTTACGTAGCTGCATTGCCCAAATCCTGTAAGAACTGCGCCCAAGACTATCGAGTTATCTATCGATTTAAAGCGGAAAATTTCGCTCTGAAATATCGAGAAATACGATCAAGACCTTGGGGCCGGGAGGTTAAGAGAGTGTTAACCGAAGGAAAAAACCTTCACGCACCCTCCTTATATTCATTTATGAGCCGATACCACTCGTCAGAACTGTCACATTTAACAGTGGCTTTCATTGCAGGTCATTGATGAACTTGAACTTGGACGTCAGTCCAAGTGTCTGAACAGGAGTTCTACCATGAGTCACAATTCGAGTTCATCCCCCGTGATAACACGCAGTCAATCCAATTCAATACCCGTAGGGGAAGGACCGCGAGGGATGGCCATCAGCAACGATGGATCACGTGTATTTGTTTGCAATTACATGTCGGACAATGTGTCCGTCATCGACACCCGGAACAAAAAGGTAATCCGCACCATCGCCGTGGAGCAGTATCCCCGAAGCATTGCCCTTGGCCATGAGGGGAAAAGAGCTTACGTGACCAACTACGGTTCAAGTTCGGTTTCGGTTATTGATACCGAAACATACGCGGTGGGTAACATCACGGTGGGTAGACACCCTTGGGGAGTCGTCGCGAGCCGGGACGGGAGGCATGTTTACGTCACCGTACGGCAGGATAAAGAGTGGCTGGCGATAATTGACGCTCGCACTTATGTGGTGAGCAGAGTCCGAGGGTTACCTTCACCGTCCATAAGTGTGGACATCAGCCAGGACGATTCGCGTCTCTATATTTCCAGTACCGATTCCCCTGGTCGCCCTTTTCAGGACGCGCTCACGGTCATCAGCAGCAAGACGTTCGAAGTCATCAACATCATCAAAACCGAAAAATATCCGTCAGCCGTTACTGTCAGTCCCGACGGTAGAAAAGTGTATATCGTGGGTCTGGACGCTCGAAGACTGACCGTGTTGGACACCCGGTCACTGACCACCCGGCATTTCGATTTTGTGGCTTGCGAAGGGGAAATAGTGTTTAGCAAAAAGAACGCTTACGCCGTTGATCACACCGAAAAAGAGGTCGTGGAAGTGAATACCGCCACCCATAAGATTGTTCGCAGGTTTCCCATCCCTGGGGCTATCGACCCGCATCATATGGTTCTTGATCATCATAACTGTGCCTATATCAGCGACTACCAAGGCGACGAAGTCCATATCGTCGATCTGCCTTAGTACCAAAGCATCAGCCGGCCTCTACGAGGGGGCAAAGACATAAAAAAAGCGCGGCATCACTGCCGCGCTTTTTTTTTGATCCCAAGACTTACTGTGTCTTGGTTTCAGTCGCCACCGGGGCCTTCGCAGCGGTACTCACCACTGGTTTCTTCACTGGTTCAGCCTTTTTCGCCGTTGCCTTGGCCGGAGCCTTTTTGGCCTCGGTTTTGGCAGCAGGCTTTTTCACTGGCGCTTTGGCCGGTGCTTTCTTCACCGGCTCGGCTTGCGCCGGCACCACTGGCTTCGGTGCCTCAACCGGTGCAGGTGCCGGGGCCGGCGCAGCGACTGGAGCGGGTGCCGGAGCAACAGGCGCCGCAGGTTCTGGCGCCTTGGCCGGAGCTTTGTCGGAGCCGCCACCAAACATCCGCGAGAAGAAGCCAGGCTTGCTCTCTTCAGCTTTCGCTTCAACCTTGGCCGGTTCTGCCTTGTCGGCCGCTTTATCGGACGAACCACCGAACATGTTGCTGAAGAAGTTGCCTTTCTTCGCCACTGCCGCGCCTGCCGCCGCAGCGGTCGCTGCCGGCACAACTTTCGCCGGTTCAAACGATTTGCCCGCTGCCAGGTCTTCCAGCTGACTGGCTGCACGCTGACCGGTGCGCAAGGCGCCTTCCAGGGTGCCTGGGTACAAGGTGTCAGTGTGTTCGCCGGCAAAGGCTACACGTTGCAGCGGACGCTCCCACAGGCGCCAGTATTTGCTGATCTGCCCCGGACCGAAGGCCAGGTAAGCGCCGCCCATCGATGGGTCGGTGCTGTAGCGGCGGATTTCATAACCGGTGAACGAACCGCGTGCCTGTGGATAAAAGGCGTGCAGACGAATCAGCACCTGATCGGCCATTTGCTTGTCGCCAAAGGCCTGCATCACCCGCGCGTTGTCGCCGGAAATGTTGATCACCACGTTGGCGCCGCCCTTCAAGGCCGGCTCGATCCACAACATGCCCAGGCCGGCGTTGCTGTAGATCTCGCCAGACATGCGCGCCTTGCTTTCCCACACTGGCGTCTTGAACTTCAGCATGATCTGGTCACGCCAGCCGTAGTTGGTGCCCTTGATGGCGCCCATGTGCTGGGCGTCCAGCGCCGGAGTCATCTGGATCTTGCTCAGTGCGCGCAACGGCACGGCCAGCACGACGTAGTCCGCCTGATAGCCAACGCTGCCGACCTTGACACTCACGCCATCCTTGTCCTGGGTAATGGACGAAACCGGGGAACTGGTCTTGATGGTTTTCAGTTGCTTGACGAAGGCCTGGGCCAACACCGGGCTGCCGCCGGGCAGGCGCGAGGCGCGCAGGTCACGGTCAGCAATGCCACGGTAGACGCGGCTTTGTTGGGCAAAATACAGCAGCGACAGGCGCGAAGGTTCGTCGTAACGGGTACGAATCTCCTGATTCACCAACTGACGCGCAGTGGCTGGCAGATTCAGGCGATCGAGCCAGTTGGCCACGTTGATCTGGTCCAGGGCGAACAGCGTGCTGTTGGCGGCCGGGTTTTGCGGGTCTTCGATCGAGCGCGCCAGGTCATCCAGAGTCTTTTCGTAGCGTTTCAGCGCGTCGCTGGTGGCCGGCTGTTTAGTCGCCAGATCGGCGGCGCTGAAGTATTCACCGTCGATCAGGTAACCCGGGGTCCGCACGAACTCGGGGGCTGGCGTGGTGCTCAGCTTGAACGTCGAGATGTACTTGTTCAAAACCGGTTGGGTCTTGTCGTTGCCGATCCACTCGCTGGTAGCCATGCCGGAACGACCGCCCAGGGTCGGTTTGGCTTCCAGCAGGGTGACCTGCCAGCCTTTGCTCTGCAGTTCGTACGCCGCGGTGAGGCCCGAAAGCCCGCCGCCGACCACGATCGCTGTTTTATCCTTGGCCAGCGCCGAAACGCTGAACAGTCCTAACATCACCAGCGCACAGGCGCGCAGCCAACCAGCAGACATTCAGAGAACTCCGGAAATACACGAGGAAATAGCGGTTTTACGAGTCAGACGACTCAAAGAGCCGCGAAGAATACGTCAGCCATCAAAACGCCGCCAGCGACGTCTATCGTCCTATACAAAGTAGCTCAATCGACACAATGGGTTGTCCCCGTGACGCGCATTGCATAGGCTTGCGCGATTGTTTACCCGCCTACGTCACGGGTAGCCTCGAGGAGACAGAAAATGGGCCTGAATAAACAGTGGATGGAACGCGATCTCGCCGTGTTATGGCATCCCTGCACCCAGATGAAAGACCACGAACAGCTGCCGCTGATCCCGATCAAGCGCGGTGAAGGCGTATGGCTGGAAGACTTCGAAGGCAAACGCTACCTCGACGCCGTCAGCTCCTGGTGGGTCAATGTGTTCGGCCACGCCAACCCGCGGATCAACCAGCGCATCAAGGATCAGGTCGATCAGCTGGAACACGTGATCCTCGCCGGTTTCAGCCATCAGCCGGTGATCGAGCTGTCCGAGCGTCTGGTGAAGATGACGCCCGAAGGCCTGACCCGGTGTTTCTACGCCGATAACGGTTCATCGTGCATTGAAGTCGCGCTGAAAATGAGCTTCCACTACTGGCTCAACCGCGGCCAGCCGAACAAGAAACGCTTCGTCACCCTCACCAACGGCTACCACGGCGAGACCATGGCGGCGATGGCAGTGGGCGACGTGCCGCTGTTTACCGAAACCTACAAAGCCCTGCTGATGGACACCATCAAGGTGCCGAGCCCCGATTGCTACCTGCGCCCCGAGGGCATGAGCTGGGAAGAACACTCACGCAACATGTTCGCCGCCATGGAGCAGACCCTGGCCGACAACCACGATACCGTGGCCGCCGTGATTCTGGAGCCGCTGATTCAGGGCGCCGGCGGCATGCGCATGTATCACCCGGTGTACCTCAAGCTGCTGCGCGACGCCTGTGATCGTTATGGCGTGCACCTGATCCACGATGAAATCGCCGTCGGCTTCGGTCGTACCGGCACGATGTTCGCCTGCGAACAGGCTGGTATCCGCCCGGACTTCCTCTGCCTGTCCAAGGCCCTGACTGGCGGTTACCTGCCGTTGGCGGCCTGCCTGACCACCGATGAGGTCTACAGCGCGTTCTACGACGACTACCCGACCCTGCGCGCCTTCCTGCATTCCCACAGCTATACCGGCAATCCGCTGGCCTGCGCGGCGGCATTGGCGACGCTGGATATCTTCGAAGAAGACAACGTCATCGAGAACAACAAGGCTCTGGCCCAGCGCATGGCCTCCTCCACCGCGCACCTGGCCGATCACCCGAACGTCTCTGAAGTGCGCCAGACCGGCATGGTGCTGGCGATCGAGATGGTCAAGGACAAGGCCAGCAAGACCGCTTACCCGTGGCAGGAACGTCGCGGTTTGACCGTGTTCCAGCATGCACTGCAACGAGGTGCTTTACTGAGGCCGTTGGGCAGCGTGGTGTATTTCCTGCCGCCTTACGTGATTACCCCGGAGCAGATCGATTTTCTGGCCGAAGTGGCCAGCGAAGGCATCGACATCGCCACCCGTGACAGCGTCAGCGTGGCGGTACCGAAGGACTTTCATCCGGGCTATCGCGATCCGGGCTAGCTGCCACTGAGTAGTAACCCTGTGGCGAGGGAGCTTGCTCCCGCTGGGCTGCGTAGCAGCCCCAAAAACCTGACACTGAGGAGTGTCAGGTAAACCTTGCGACCGCTTCGCGCTCGAACGGGAGCAAGCTCCCTCGCCACAAAAGCAACTCGATCCGAACTTACCGTAGAGACCCAAGATGAGACTGTCCCGCTTCTTTATCGACGCCCCTTTGAGCACCGGCGAACACGAGTTGCCTGAAGCCCAGGCGCATTACATCAGCCGTGTGCTGCGCATGGCCGAGGGTGATGCGGTGCAACTGTTCGACGGCTCGGGCCATGAGTTTCGCGGCACGCTGGTGGAAGTCGGCAAGAAGCGCGTGGTGGTGCAAATCGATGAAAGCTTTACCGGTCAGGTCGAGTCGTCGCTGGCGGTCCATCTCGGCCAGGGTTTGTCCCGTGGCGAGCGGATGGACTGGGCGATTCAAAAAGCCACCGAATTGGGCGTCACCGAAATCACCCCGATTTTCACCGACCGCTGCGAGGTCCGCCTCAAGGACGAACGCGCCGACAAACGCCTGATGCACTGGCGTCAGGTGGCGATCAGCGCCTGCGAGCAGTGTGGGCGCTCACGGGTGCCGGTGATTCATCCGCCATTGCTGTTGGCTGACTGGTTGAAGCAGACCGCGGCCGAATTGAAACTGGTGCTGCATCCGGTGGCCGAGCCGCTGGTGAGCCACGCCAAACCTGCAAGCCTGGCGTTCCTGATCGGCCCGGAGGGCGGCTTGTCCGACGTCGAAGTCGAACAGGCCAAGGCTGGCGGTTTCCACGCCGCCCGCCTCGGCCCGCGCGTGCTGCGCACCGAAACCGCGCCGGTGGTGGCATTGGCGGTGGCCCAACAACTCTGGGGTGACTTCTAGGGCCTTGTGGCGAGGGGGCAAGCCCCCTCGCCACAAAAGCAGTCACAAGACGTAGAACCAAATCGCCACAAAGTGCAGCAAACTCCCGGCGATCACGAACAGATGCCAGATCCCATGGGCGTGGCGCAGACGATGGTCGAGGGCAAAAAAGATAATCCCCACGGTGTACAACACCCCGCCCGACGCCAGCAAGGTAAAGCCGACAGGGCCCAGTGCCGCCAGTAACGGCTTGACCGCCACCAGCACGATCCAGCCCATCACCGCGTAAATCACGACCGACAGAATCCGTGCTTCCGAGCGCGGTTTGATCTCTTGCAGGATACCGATCAGCGCCAGCCCCCAGACAATCCCGAACAAGGTCCAGCCCCATGGCCCGCGCAGGGTCACCAGGCAGAACGGCGTGTAACTGCCGGCGATCAGCAAGTAGATCGAAAAGTGATCGACCTTCTGCATGATCGCTTTCTTGCGCCCACGCACGCTGTGGTACACGGTCGAGGCGCTGTAGAGCACCAGCAAGGTAAACGCGTAAATCGCCACACTGACGATCTTCCACGGACTGCCATCCATACTGGCGATCACCAGCAGCCACACGCCCCCGACCAATGCCGCCACCGCCCCAACCAAATGCGTCCAGGCGTTCAATCTTTCCCCGTGATACATGTGTTGCTCACCTCTACGTTCATTACCGCCGCGCGCAAGGCTCAGGCCTCAAGGTTAAAAGCGCAATGTTTCAGAACACAATGCCCCCCTACGAAAGCCATCGAGCCAAACGTTAGCCAATTGGGCACAATCGAGACATTCGAATAAGAGTCTGGCCCATGTTGATCGATGAAGAGTTGACCCTGAAAAAACTCGAAGTGTTCCTGGCCTTCATGCGCACCGGCAACCTGGCCCGCGCCGCCGTCGAGTTGCAGACCAGCAACGTCAGCGTGCACCGCGCCATCCACTCCCTGGAAAGCGCCTTGCGTTGCCCGCTATTCAAGCACGAAGGGCGCAACCTGACCCCGTTGGAAAGCGCTTATGTGCTGGAAGAGCGGGCGCAGAAGCTGATTCAGGACGTGCTCGAAACCGTGCGTCTGACCCGCGAAGCCGCCGGGTTCTCCGCCGAACGCTTCAAGCTCGGCTCGCTGTATTCGCTGACGGTGAAGACTGTGCCGCAGCTGATCATGGGCCTGAAAATCCGCCGCAGCGAACTCAATATCGACCTGATCCTGGGTTCGAACATCGACCTGCTGTACAAACTCAAGAACATGGAAGTCGACGCGATCCTGGTGTCACTGGACGACAGCGTCAACGACCCGGACTGCGAACAGATCCCGCTGTTTTCCGATGACATCTTCCTCGCCACCCCGGCGGACTCGCCCTTTGCCCAGCGGAGCGAAGTCGACCTGGCCGAGGTGCGCGACGAAACGTTCATCACCTTGACCCAAGGCTTTGCCACGCACCAGGACGGTATTCGGGTGTTCAAGCAGGCGGGGTTCGAGCCGAAGGTGGCGATGCAGGTCAACGACATCTTCACCCTGCTGAGCATGGTCAGCTCGGGGGTGGGTTATGCGTTGCTGCCGGGGCGGATTGCGGCGGTGTATGAGAACCGGGTGAAGCTGATTCCATTGCAGGAAAAGTACCGGTTGCAGCAGCACATTGGCGTGGTGTTTCTCAAGGCCAAGGAGCGTGATCCGAATTTGCTGGCGCTGTTGGCGGAGTGCCGGATGTATGCCAATCGCCAGGCTTGAGACCTTGTGGCGAGGGCGCTTGCTCCCGCTCGAGTGCTGAGCGCCCGCAAAATCAGGCCACCGGATTTACCTGATACACCTCGGTGGTAGAAGTTGGGGCTACTGCGCAGCCCAGCGGGAGCAAGCTCCCTCGCCACAAGAAGCAGTCATCCGTTAACCAACAATCCCGCGAACAACGAAGTACAGCAACGAAGGCCCAAGCAAGCATCCAAGCCCGGTATGGAACGTCGCCGTCAGCGCGCCATACGGCACCAGCCGCCGATCCGTCGCCGCCAACCCGGCGGTCACACCGCTGACAGTCCCGGCCAAGCCGCCAAACACCATGGCCGAGCGCGGGTTATCCAGGCCCATCCAGCGCGCCGCCACCGGCGTGCCGACCATCACCAGAATCGCCTTGATCAACCCGGTGGCAATCGACAGCGCCATCACATCGGATGAGGCCCCAATCGCAGCACCCGTCACCGGCCCGACGATGTACGTCACCGCACCCGCGCCAATGGTGGTCATGCTGATCGCATCGCGATAACCGAACACCCAGGCAATGCTCGCCCCGACAATGAACGGCAGAATCGTGCCCAGCAGCAGCGCGATGACGCCAATCATCCCGGCCTTTTTCGCTTCGGTGGCCTGCACCTCGAACGCCGTGGCAACGATGGCGAAGTCACGCAACATGGCGCCGCCCATCAAACCGATGCCGGAAAACAGTGACAGATCCGCCAGGCCTTTTTGCCCGCCGGTCATGGTGCCGCCAACCCACGCCAGCACCAGGCCGATGACGATGGCAATCGCCGAGCCATGAATCCGCCCGAAAGTCAGGCGCTTGGACAGAATCACCGACACCCACATGATTACGCCAACAAACGCGAATGCCGTGACCAGACTGTTATTTACCAGGCCTTTCTCAATGAGTTCCCACATATCAGCGACCTCCTACTGGCGTGCCGACCGGTGTTATGTCCACCGGTTCATCGGGCAAGGGTTCGCCTTTGTGGGTCCGGCTGATCAACGCAATGGTGCAGCCGCAGAGCACCACCGAACCGATCGCCGCCAGCACCGCCACCGGGCCGCCGTGCAGGGCGGTGACCACGTTCTGTTGCGCCGCCATGGCAACCACCACCGGAATGTACATGGCGCCCCAGAAGCCGACGCCCATCTCGCAATCCTTGGTCATGCCGCCGCGTTTTTGCATCCACAACCGCGCGCAAATCAGCAGGATCATCGCGATCCCGACCCCGCCGACGTTGGATTTCACACCCAGCAACACGCCGAGCATGTCACCCATGATCACCCCTGCCAGCGTACAGATCGCCAACAGCGCCACACCGTAAATAATCATTGTTGTAGTCCTCAAAGTGCATCGTCGGAATTGTTGTTTTTGTAGTTCGCAACCTGAGTCGGTGATCTAGGGTTGACGGCTTCCCTCCTCACGCAACAGCGCCTGCAAGGTATCGAGCCGTGCACCGTCGAAGGCAATCACGGTGCCCTGCTCGAACACCCGGCGCGCCAGCCCGGTCAACACCGCACCGGGCGGCAGTTCGATCTGTAGACGTACACCGCGCTCGTAAGCGCTTTGCACCGTACCGCGCCAATCGACGACGCGGCACATGTTGAACGCCAGGTCATCGCGCAAGGCGTCAGTGTTGATGACAGGCCGTGCGCGACTGCCGCTCAGGTAACCCAGGGTCGGCGTTTTCAATTGCACCTTGGCGAAGGCTTCGGCCAGGGTTTTCGCCGGTGTTTCCAGCAGCGGGCAATGGGACGGCACGCTGACCGCCAGACGCTTGGCCAGACCGGCGCCACGGCTGCGCGCCAGGTCGGCAACTGCTTTCATCGCCGAATCACTGCCAGCAATCACCACCTGGTTATCGGCGTTGATGTTGGCCAGGTAAACCGGCGTGTCGACACAGTGAACCTGCGCCAGCAACCCCTCCACCGTGGCCAGTTCCAGACCGATGATCGCGGTCATGCCGTAACCCTGAGGATATGCCTGCTGCATCAGCTCACCGCGCAGGCTGACCAGATGCAGTGCATCACTGAAACTCAAGGCGCCCGCAACCACCGCCGCCGGATAGGCACCGATGGACAGTCCCGCCACGTAATCCGGCGCCATGGATAACTGACGCGAAGCGGCGACGCCGGCAATCAGCAGGCACAGCTGAACCGCCCTTGTCGACTGCAACGCCTCGGCAGAATCAAGCAGCAAGACGTCTTCACCCAGCACCTCGCTCGCCTCAACCAGCGCTACCCGAGGCCAACGATGGAGCATGCCCGGCTGCTGCGCGCCCTGACCGGGGAACACCAGCAAGCTGCTCACGCTGCTCACGCTGCTTGCTCCTGCGGGTTCCACGGATCGGACACCAGGCACGCTTGATGGGCGTTCTTGAGTAGAACCCGTTGCGACGGGCCAGCCCATTCGCGCAGGGCAACAGCGCCATTCGGCGTCTGCAATTGCATGTCCACCAGACACTCGGCGCTGCCGAGAAGCATCATCAATGCCCGCGCTTGAGTACGGCTCAACGGCTGCGGTGTACGCAGGATCAAGTCGAGGTCGCTGCGCTCATGGAGCGCCGTAAAACCGCTGGCCAATTCGAACCCGGCGCTACCGCTGACACCCCACACCCAACCGCAGGCGTCGAGCATCGGCCGCAGTTGCGCCAGTGCTCGCAGACTCGGCAGGTCGCGAGTCGACTCGACATGGCAGAGCTCTTCCGGCCGTACCCGATGAGAAATCGCAGCAACGGCCATCGACGTTGCATAACGCTGCTCGCGCAAGCGCCCACGCACCCCGACCGCGATCTGATCCGGCGCGGCGATAGCGCGCCGAACTACCACCGGCTGACCCGCGCTGATCGACTCGACCACCCACCCAGGCGCATCCGCCGGCAACTGCTCCGGGGTCATCCCCCAAAGCAGGTCGTGGGGCAGAAACCTGTTCACCACTGCGCTCTCAGCAGTTGACGAACCTTGCTCGACGCTGCGCGGTTACTCGCGCCCAAGCGGCTGCTCAGATCGCGACCGCTGGCAGCGACATCGCCAATCGCCTGGCTCAGGCACTCCGTCACGCGAGCCAGATCCGCCGTCGTCGGCTGCTCGATCTGATCCACCGACAAGGTTTCCCAGAGCAACCCCAGGCTGGCATAGCTGTCGATGTCATAGGCCATCGGCGGCACGCTGGCGGCCAACGCCTCCAGCTCTTCGACGCTGCGCAACGTCACCCGCGCCGCCGACGCCTTGCCCATCGCATGCACCATCACCCCCGGATCGCGCAACGCGATCAGCCGGTTGGCCTGATACCCGTGAGCCAGAAACGCCCCGGACATCGCCTTGCCCACCAGCAAACCGATCACCGCATGGCCGGCCAGTCGGGCGCGGGCATAACTGTCCGCCGCACCGGCCAGGGCCTGATGAATGCCAAGGGCTTCTTCGCGCCGACCGTAAGCCTGACTCGGCACATCGACGATGGCGATCAGCGCCCGTTTGTGCGGTGTATCCCGATCGGCTTCGATCACCTCATCCACCGCTTTGGCCAGGCCCCAACCTTCCAGCAGACCAACCTCGCCATTGCGGGCACGGACGAAGCGGTTGTCGGGGTCGGCCACCACCGCAATAAACCGCACGGGCTGATCGCCCAGTACACCGTCGGCGACTTTCAACGAAGCCGGCAAACCCTCGACCGATTTCGCGCCAGCGCGCAAGGCGTTGAACCAGTTCAGGCCTCTCAGGGAATACGAACTCATGAGCGCTCTCCTTGATACAGATCGCGAACCACTGACGGCTCGATTTGCGGTTCGGCGTCCAGACGGGCCAGCCGTTGCAAGAACCACTCGGCCTGACGGCTGCGTTGTTGACTCGGCAAACCTTGCTTGAACAATTCGCCGACCTGCTGCTGAATCTGCGCCACGTCGTCAGCGACGTAGCGATCCACCAAGCCACTGGCGAAGCGTTGCTCGCCGCCGGTCAGGCTCCAGATAAACGGGCGATCACGGGAGTCGTATTCCTCAAGCCCGGCTTCCTGCTCGATCACCTGCGGGCCGTTGAGGCCAAGGCGTGCTTCCTGAGTCACCAGCAAATAACTGCACAACCCGGCGGCAATCGACATCCCACCAAAACAGCCGACGCTACCGGCGACCACGCCGATTACCGGTTGGTACTGGCGCAGATCGACGATCGCCGCATGAATATCGGCAATCGCCGCCAGCCCGAGATTGGCTTCCTGCAAACGCACGCCGCCGGTTTCCAGCAGCAACACGGCACGGGTGGGAATGCCTTTGCGGTTGTCCTCGGCGGCCAGTTCCAGCGCACCGGCAATCTTCGCCCCGCCGACTTCACCCAGGCTGCCGCCCTGAAACGCGCCTTCGATGGCCGCGATCACCACCGGCAAACCGCCAATGCTGCCCTTGGCGATCACCACCCCGTCATCGGCTTGCGGCACCACGCCCTGGCGCGACAGCCATGGCGACATGACGCGCTGAAACGGGTCGAGCAATTCGCGGAAGGTGCCAACGTCGAGCAAAGCCTTGGCGCGTTGCCGCGCACCGAGTTCGACGAAGCTGTGTTTATTCAACAAGGCTGCGCTGTCAGTCATGACCGATCTCCTCAAAGCCCTGTTCCAGACGCAAGCGCACTACGCCGGGGGTGGCGCCGAAATCGTGGATATCGATCGCCATCGCGGGCGGTGTCTGGCCATCGAACATCCGTGCGAACAGATGCTGCCAGCGTTGTTCGCTGCCATTGACCGAGGTCTGCACCTGGATCGTCAACTTGCCCGCCAGCCCTGGTTCGATCAGCACTTCCAGATCGCCCGAGCCCACACAGCCCACCAGCGCCCTGCCCCGTGGCGGCTGCCCGGCGGGGAATTCAAAGGATAAGGTTTCCATCAAAACGCTCCCTGGGAGATGCCGTCGCGCGACTCAATGCGGTCGATGAACAGGCAGGCTGCGAGCAAGTCCGCAGCGCCACCGGGCGAGGCATTCAACGCGATTAATTGTTGGTCCAGCTCATGCAAACGGCGGCGACCGGCGAGGCTGGCGCTGCCGCCGGCATCGAGCACGGCTTGAGCGCCGAGTTGCATGGTGTGCAGGCCGGTTTCGCCGGCGCGGTAGAGCACGCAGGTGTCGGCCAGTGTCGTCATGATCGCCAGCAAGGCGTCGAGCCGGGCGTTCTGTTCGGCATGGCCTGCGTCGCGGCTGCGTTTGAGTTGCGGCAGTGCGCGTTGAATCACCGCCGGGAAACCGAGCTGTGCTTCTTCACGGGCACCGCGTGCGCCGTAACGCTGTGCGACTTGCGCGCCGTGGCTGAGCGGACGCGGGGCGTAACGGTCGTCGAGAAGGGCCAGGCGCGCAGCGCGCAAGGTGATGGCGCTTGCGGCACTGGACTCAGGTTCCAGCGCAACGGCCGTGACCAGAAGCCCCAAGGCCCAGATCGCCCCACGATGGGTGTTCACACCGCCCGTAGTAGCGAGCATCACTTGCTCGCCTTCACGACCGATGCACCCGACAGCTTCACGCAGGGGCAGGCCGACTTCACCGAACTCGATGGCCGCGTCCGCCATTGCCTTGAACGTCGGCCACAGGGACAACGCCGAAGCGTGCATCAGCCCGAGGTGCAAATCGGTGTGCGCACCATTGCCGCGACGGTCCACCAGCGCCGGTTTCGGCGACAGGTCCGCTTCGTCGATCAGCGCGTCCACCGCCAGGTCCGCCAGCCGTTCGGCCAGGGTTAACGTTTTCGGTTGCAGGTTGAATGCGTGCATTACCAGCTCCTGAACTTGGCGGGCGGGTTGTAGAGGCCACCGGACCATTCCACCAGATCGGCCACGCTTTTCGCTGCGAGCAGTTCGCGAGTGGCGTCGGTGCGGCGGATGCCGAGGTCTTCGGGCAAGGCGATCAGGCCTTCGCGGCGCATGCGCGCGGTGTCTTTGGGGTTGTGGCGCAAGCCGATGGCGGTCACCCCGGCGACAGCAGCGATCATCGCCTGGCGCTCTTCGAGGGAGCGGGCCTTGTACAAGTAGGCGATGCCTTCTTCGGTGAGCAGATGGGTGACGTCGTCGCCATAGATCATGATCGGCGCCAGCGGCATGCCGCTTTTCTTCGCCACCTCCACCGCGTCGAGGGTTTCGACGAAGGTCGGTTTGCCGCCCTCCTGGAAGGTCTCGACCATCTGCACCACGAGTTTCTTGCCGCGCTCGAGCATCGGCTCGGCCACGTCGGTGTGGCGCATGTCGAGCCAGGCTGGCGTGCCGTGACGACGCCCGCGCGGGTCGTGCCCCATGTTCGGCGCACCACCGAAACCGGCCAGGCGACCGCGAGTCACTGTCGAAGAATGACCATCGCCATCGACTTGCAGGGTCGCGCCGATGAACAGGTCCACCGCGTATTGCCCGGCGAGCTGACTGAACATCCGGTTGGAGCGCAAGGAGCCATCGCGACCGGTGAAGAACACGTCAGGCCGGGCGGCGATGTAGTTTTCCATGCCCAGTTCGGTGCCGAAGCAATGCACGCTTTCGACCCAGCCACTTTCGATGGCCGGGATTAGGGTTGGATGCGGATTGAGCGTCCAGTTGCGGCAGATCTTGCCCTTGAGGCCGAGGGACTCGCCGTAAGTCGGCAGGATCAATTCGATGGCGGCGGTGTTGAAGCCGATGCCGTGGTTCAGCGACTGGACGTTGTGTTTTTCGTAGATCCCGCGGATCGCCATCATCGCCATCAACACGTGCACAGGCTTGATGTGGCGTGGGTCGCGGGTGAACAACGGCTCGATGTAGAACGGCTTGTCCGCCACCACCACGAAATCGACCCAGGACGCGGGGATATCCACGCGAGGCAAGTCGCTGACATCGTCCACCAGTTGATTGACCTGGACGATGACGATGCCGTCGCTGAAGGCCGCCGGTTCGATCAACGCGGGGGTGTCTTCGGTGCTTGGGCCAGTGTAGATGTTGCCCGCGCGGTCGGCCATGAAACCGGCCGAGAGCACGACGTTGGGGATCAGGTCCACCACCAGCCGCGCATAGAGCTCGATGTAGGTGTGGATCGCGCCGATTTCCAGCAAACCGTCTTCGAGCAACTGGCTGATGCGCAGGCTCTGGGTGCCGGCGAACGAGAAGTCGAGCTTGCGGGCAATGCCGCGCTCAAACAGATCCAGGTGCTCGGAGCGCCCGACGCTGGGCATGATCATGTGCAAGTCATGCAGCTTGCCCGGATCGGCCTTGGCCAGGGAGCGGGAAAGGAAATCCGCCTGCTTCTGGTTATTGCCCTCCAGCACCACACGGTCGCCGGGCAGAATCAACGCCTCCAGCGCTGCCACGATCTTGTCGGTGGGCAACACCACACCGTCGGCAAGCCCCTTCACCAATTCGAGACGCCGCTGCTTTTCGCTGCGCCGCCGCGTCCATCGCGAGTCGGGGGATATTGTTGTTGTCATGACCACTCCACGGGTTCGCTGTCGTGGGGTCACCTTAGGAGGGTTGGGTGTAGGGCATCAATCAAGCAGAGTGTTGGATCGTTACGGTCAGGGTAATGGTTGTCTCGATGCGCCCCGACAGCCAACCAATCTCTCACAGGCATAAAAAGGTACTAACTGAGCGTGAATACTCGTTCGATGATCTTGAGAGCCGACTTCCCGTCAGCTTCGTACAAACCTTTCAATTGCTGCTGGTCAGAAAGACGGTGCAGTTTGAAGTGGTTGTAGAACGCTTGCCCAAGCCGCTGGCCGCTGAAGTTTCCTGCACGATGCATTGCATGGAATTCCTGGTATGCGTTCTTTTCAAGCACCAACGGAGTGATACCGTTTGCCATCGTATTGACCAGACTGAAGAGTGAGGACCAGAAGGATAGGTGAGAGGCCTAATGCCAGTCACTCTACAGGGTTTCCCCCCATCAGATTGATCTTGTCCTGCTGCGCTACCCGCACGACAAAACTATTTTCAGCCGCCAGTTTTGCGGCCCAGTCGTCGGGGGTGTAGAGCGTCGGGTTGAGGACGCGGCCCAACTGCTCCTCCATTGGTATAAGCCGCTCCATCACTTCACTGTAGTGCAGGCCCTCGCCGATCAGCATGAGATCAATGTCACTGGATGCGTTTGCCTGATCCTTGGCGATAGAGCCGTACACAAATGCCCAGGTGATCTGTTCGGCAAAGGGTTGAAGCGCCTGACGCAGAGGCTCTGTAATACCAAAGGTTTTGCGGGCAATGCCCAGCAGTTCGGCATAGATCGGGCAGTCGGGATTGGCTTGATAGTGGGTCTGGTTGCCCTGACGGGTCATGGTCAGCACGCCTGCCCGCTGCAACCGATCCAGCTCGCGCATGAGGCTGCCTTTACCCACTTGAGCCCAGCGGGCGATCTCGTTGGCGTAAAAACTTCGGTCGGGTTTACCAAACAGCAGGCCGAGCACTTTTTGCTGGGTGGTGGTGAACAAGGCTTCGCTCAATGACAGGTTTTTCACGGCAACGACCGATAAGTCCCAAAAAAGGAACGATAGGTCCCTTTTTGGGAATCTTCAACCTAATGCAGAAACCTTTGTGGCAAGGGGGCTTGCCCCCGTTCGGCTGCGAAGCAGTCGTAAAACCATTGTTCTCGGTGTACCTGATACACCTCGGTTGCAGGTTTTGGGGCTGCTTCGCAACCCAGCGGGAGCAAGCTCCCTCGCCACAGGAAGGTCCGACAGCCTGAGGTTTTGTGTTTAAAAGTTTGTCGGCAGGAACGGTGTGAGGCTACACAGTCGTGCGTCGCTGCCTACAGCAATGCCGGAAGCCGCTGACTGGTGAGGTTTTGCGTTGATCTTTATCGTTTGTGTGTCGCTGCCAATTCAGCGACCGGGACTGGAAACCCCGATGAGTTACTGGCGCCAAAGCGCCCTTCATAACGTATGCTTGCGCACCTTTCAAAGTGTGCACTCCGTTATGGCGGCTGTGCGCGGGAGACCTTCGGGTCGACCGGGTTGCCGTACCCCGGGTTTCCAGCCTGCGTACAGCTGTCACCCCTTCGTCTTGGAAACCGAATGGGCCAGCTCCAACCCAATACGGTGATTCACTATGTTCAAAGCTACTCCCAATCCCCCGGAAACCGGCGTCGATTCCCAAGCATCACTCGATGCAGAAAAAATGAAGGAAGCCGCCGACCGCGCCTTCTCCCATTACTTCCCGTCACCCCACGACAAACCGGCCAAACGCCGTAAGCCCCGGCTCTTCAACGTCTCCCCCGATATCGACACCGAAGCCCTTCTGGCCAATGCCTCCGAAGACCTGCTGTCCATCAGCGCCATTGCAGCCGATCTGGCGGACGATGTGGAAGGCTCACGTCGCTCTGTAGCCTTGGCGCTCAGCCGTTTGGCAGATGGCGTGCAGTTGTTGGTGGAGCGGGTGCTGGATCATCATGAGTCGTTGCAGATGAAGGCTCGGGCCGGGGTTTAACGCACAACCCCCTGTGGCGAGGGAGCTTGCTCCCGTTCGGCTGCGAAGCAGTCGTAAAACCATTGTGCTTGGTGTACCTGACACACATCGATGACAGGTTTTGGGGCCGCTTCGCGACCCAGCGGGAGCAAGCTCCCTCGCCACAGGGTCCGGTCAGACCAGACCCGCATTCACAAGCAGGTCTTCCAGCGCGAGCAAGTCAGGCACCTTGGCCACTTGCTCCCCCACCTGCACCGCCGCCTTCTCCAGCGAACACAACGGCACGTCAACATAACTCAACTGACTGTCGAGCTTGTAAGAACGCGGAATCCCCTGCACCAGCAGCGCAATGAACTTCAACTCAGGCCGCCCGCCGAGGGCGTTGAGGATGACGATCCGCGCCCGCTCGCCGATCACCACTTTGCTGCCACATGCCGACTCAAAACTGAGTAACGGAATCTGCCGTTCCCGCCACGTCACCCGCCCCAAGTACCACGCAGGGGTGTCGAGGTCGAAGGCGCCGGGTTGGTAATCGATGAGTTCGGCGATGGCGACGTTGGGCAGGATCAGGTTGCGGTCGGCCAGGGGCAGCAGCAAACCGGTGAGGTTGCTGGAGCGGTGCTCATGCATGGGTTTTGCTCCAGCGGGCGATGCTGTCGAGCAGCACCGATTCCTGATACGGCTTGCCGAGGTAGTCGTTGACGCCGATGGCCATGGCGCGGTCGCGGTGTTTTTGACCCGTGCGGGAGGTGATCATGATGATCGGCAGATGCTGCAAGCGTTCGTCGGCGCGCACCTGGGTCGCCACTTCGAAGCCGTCCATGCGTGGCATTTCGATGTCCAGCAGCATCAGATCGGGCATGTGTTCTTCCAGCAGCAGCATGGCGTCGACACCGTCCTTGGCGGTCAGCACGTTCATGCCGTGGCGTTCCAGCAGACGGCTGGTGACCTTGCGCACGGTGACCGAATCGTCGACCACCAGCACCAGCAACGGCCGTTGCGCCTCGGGCTCGACGTCCTGTGTCACCGGTCGTTGCGGCACCTGCGCTTGCATCGCGCGGATCGGCGCCAGCAAGTCGAGAATCAGCACCACCCGACCATCGCCGAGAATCGTCGCACCGGACAAACCCTGCACTGCGGCAAATTGCGGGCCGAGGCTTTTGACCACGATTTCCCGGGTGCCGGCCATGGCGTCCACCTGCACCGCAACGTGCCGTTCGTTGCACTGCACCAGCAATACCGGCAACGGCAGGCTCTGGCCCAGCAGTTTCGGGCGGGTACTGGTTTTCAGCAGATCGCCGAGGTAGCACAGCTCATAGCGTTGCCCGGCGTATTCGTAGCTCGGTGGATCGAGCCGGTAGTGCCCTTCGAGTTCGTTGGGTAGCACGCGAACGATGCCGTCGATGGTGTTCAGCGGGATCGCATATTGATCCTCCCCGCACTGCACCATCAGCGCGCGGTTGACCGACACGGTGAACGGCAGGCGAATCCGGAAATGCACGCCCTGCCCCGACGTCGAGTCGATGCTCATGGTCCCGCCGAGCTGCCGGACTTCTTCGTGAACCACGTCCATGCCGACGCCACGCCCGGAGATCTGGGTGATTTTCTCGGCGGTGGAAAACCCCGGTTGCAGGATGAATTGCAGCACGTCGCGGTCGCTGATGTCGCTGTCCGGGGCGAGCAAGCCGCGCTTGATCGCCTTGCGCCGCACGGCGTCCAGCGGCACGCCGGCACCGTCGTCGCAGATGTCGAAAATGATGTCGCCACCCTCTCGCGACAAGTCGAGGGTGATCTTGCCTTGAGCCGGTTTCCCGGCCGCGATCCGTACCTCGGCCGATTCCAGCCCATGGTCGACGGCGTTGCGCAGCATGTGTTCCAGCGGCGCGGCCATGCGCTCGAGGACGTTGCGGTCCATCTCGCCTTCGGCGTTGCCAACGATGAACTCCACATCCTTGCCCAGTTCGCTGGAAACCTGACGCACGATGCGTTTCAAACGCGGCAGCATTCGTTCGAACGGCACCATGCGCGTGCGCATCAGGCCTTCCTGCAATTCGGTGTTGATGCGGCCCTGCTGTTGCAGCAGGTTTTCCGCATCCTGATTGCGCCGGTCGAGGGTTTCCTTGAGGTCAAGCAGGTCGGAGGCGGACTCGAACAATGCCCGCGACAGCTGTTGCAACTGCGAGTGACGGTCCATCTCCAGCGGGTCGAACTCTTCATAACCCAGGCGCTCGGCCTCGACTTGCTGACGGCTGAGAATCCGCCCCTGGGTTTCGGTATCGAGGCGGCGCAACTGGTCGCGCATGCGCTCGATGGTGGTTTCCATTTCGCTCAGGGCCACCCGCGCATCGTTGACCTGTTGTTCGATACGGCCACGGAAGATCGAAGTCTCCCCGGCCAGGTTGACCAGGTCGTCGAGCAACTCCGCCGAGACCTTGACCGTGTCGGCGCCTTCGGGTTGCAACGCGGCTGGCTCGGCTTTGGGCGCTGCGGGCATCGCCACCGGTGTCGGTGTTTCGGGCACCGCCGGGTGGCTGAAATTCTTGATCGCCTCGATCAGCTGATCGGCCGGTGGAAGTGGCTGACCGGCGCGGGTGGCGTCGAGCATCTGCGCCAGTCGGTCATGGCTGCTTTGCAACAGCGTGAACAGCGCCGCGGTCGGTTGCAGCGCGCCAGCGGACAAGCCTTCGTAGAGGAATTCCAGCTCATGGGCCAGGTCGCCGATCGGCGCGATCTCCACCATTCGCGCGCCACCCTTGAGGGTATGCAGGTCGCGCAGCAGGGTTTCCACTTCTTGACGATTCGATGGTTCGGCCTGCCAGCGCAACAATGCTGCGCCGGAGTTTTCGATGATGTCGAAACCTTCTTCGAGGAAGATTTCCAGAAGCTCGGGATCATGCCCCGGCGAGTCGTTGCTGGCCGCCGGTTCGATCACCTCGGCACTGCCGGCATTACCCAGACGAAACTCACGAATGGCCTCGATCAATTCGCCCGGATCGCCCAACGGACGGTTGTGCTGCAACTGTTCGAGGAACACGGCCAGTCGGTCATGGCTCTGTTGCAGCAACTGCGCCAGCGCTTCGCTGTGGCAGTAACGGCGGTCCACCAGGCCTTCATAAAGGCTTTCCAGCTCATGGGCCAGATCGCCGACCGGCTCGACCTCGGCCATCCGCGCACCGCCCTTGAGGGTGTGCAAATCGCGCTGTAAAGACAGTAGCGGCGCGGCGTTTTCCGGGTCGCTCAACCAGCGTTGCAAGGCCTGGCCGGCGCTTTCAAGGATATCCACCGCTTCCTCAAGAAAGATCGAAACGATTTCGTCGTCCAGATCCACCTCAGTCGCGGCCTGCTCCAGCTCGGCCGTGGCGCCGCCCAGTTCTCGAATACTCAGGGTGCGGCTGCCATCACTGCGAATCAGGCCCATGGCGGATGGGTCGAGACTCTCATCCAGCAAGTCGCGCAAGGCCCGCACCCGCTGCGGTTGCGCAGTGACTTCCTGGCCGGCAGCCAGTTCATCGAGCATGTTGATCAGCGCTTCGTGGGCACTTTGTGCCTCGTGGAAAAACCTGTCGCTGACCGCCAGGCTGCTTTCTTCCACAGCGCCATAGAGATCGAGCAAGGCTTCACAGAGCTCGTCCACCGGATGCAGGTCGGCCAGGTGCGCGCCTTCGCCGAGGGTGGTCAATTCGTCCAGCAGCGCGCTGAGTTCCTGGCGCTCGCCGGGATGCTGCTGCCAGCGCTGCAACAGGCTTTCGGCGTCCAGCAGGATGTCCATGCCCTGGGCGAGGAAGTTGTTGATCAGTTGCGGGTCGCGTTTGATCCGCAGCCCCGTGCCGGGCGCGCTCGACAGGCTTTGCAGATGTTCGGCCAGCAATGTCCGGGTGCGTTCAATCAACGAACGGGCGCCGGGGATTTCGGCCAGCGGGTCGCTCTTGAGCTGTCGCAGCCCCAGGCGGAACAAGCCTTCGGCCTCCAGCAGCAACTCGACTTCGTCCAGGTCGAGGGCAATCCGGTGCGCCTTGTACTCCCGGGCCAGTTGATCCAGCGACGCCGCCAGCTCGGCAATCGGCAGCACGCCGGCCATCGACGCGCTGCCCTTGAGGGTGTGCAAGGCTCGCTGCAACTCGTCGCTGGCCTGCAGCGGTACGTGCTCGGCGGCCTGATCGAGGAAGCGATTGAGGCTGTTCAAATGGGTTTCGGCTTCGTTGCGGAAGATCTCCAGCAACAGCGGATCGAGCGCCGCGACATCCTGCGCGTCCTCATCGGACAGCGGCTCATCACCCTTGGCGAGGGCATGGGCGCGGGCAGCCAATTGATCGACATCGTTGCGCTGGCGCTGGGCGTTGGCGGCGAACTCGGCCACCAGTTCCGGCAGCAACTTCAGCGCGTCGCCCACCAGTTGCTGCACTGCAGGCAAAGGTGCAACGCTGTGTTCAAGCACGCGGTTGAGCAGGTTTTCCACCGCCCAGGCCAGCTCGCCCAGCACCAACGCGCGGACCATCCGGCCACTGCCCTTGAGGGTGTGGAAGGCGCGGCGTAATTCACTCAAAACCGATGTGCTGTCGGGATTGGCCGACCAGCGCGGCAGGTACTCCTGGAGGATTTCCAGAACCTCGTCGGTTTCTTCGAGGAAGACTTCCCGCAGTTCATCGTCCACCGGTTGTTCATCGGCGGGCGGCGGCAACAGACTACCGGGCATCGTCAGTGCCGGCGGGTTGACGGACGACACCGGGCTGGCCAGTACATCGGCCAACGACTGGACGGTTTCGGGGGCGTCCAGCTCCTGCATGTCCTGCATCACCAGGGCTTCACTGGGGCTGAGCACATCCTCAAGCTTCGGCACGTGCTGTTCGCTGGGGAAACAGCCGAGTGCGGCCAGGCCTTTTTCCGCAACGTCGAGCAGTTGTTCACCGGGCGCTTCGGGGTCGTCGCTGAGGCGCTCCAGGTAATACTCGATGCTGGTGATGACGTCAGCCAGGCTGTCCAGTTGCTGCCAGCCGGGCTGCCCCGGGTCCACCAATAGATGCTCGCGGATGAAACCGTTACAGGCCTCGACCAGGCTCGCCGCGCGGGCCAACGGAATCATCGCCAGCGCACCGCGCACTTGGGTCAGCAATGCCGGCAACGGTTGCAAATGCTGACGGTCCCAGTCGGCGTCGATGTAGTCGACGATCATGTCCTTGGCCTGCTGCAGGCAGATGCGCGCTTCCTTGATCACGATCTGGTGGATCTGCGTCAGGTCGGTGGTCGGCAGACGGCTGTCTTCCTGGCTTTCCGGCTCCACGGTGCCGACCATGCCGGCCAGGGTCGCTTCGACGTAGAGCAAGGCCCCGGCGACGTCCATGAGGGTCGCGTCGTTAGGTTCGCGCTGGCCCTGGGCGAGGCTCAGCACCACCGCCAGTTGATCGATGATGACCTTGCGCGGCTGGCCGAAACCGAGCACCGCCAGGGTGTCGGCGATTTGCCGCAGGGGCGCCAGCAGGCTTTCGAGGTCCGAGGTGTGCTGGCGGTCGCTGCGCACGAACAGGTCCAGGCGCTCCTTGACCCGCACCAGCTCTTCGCACAAAGCCGCCAATACCGAACGCATGGCATCGCGATCAGGGCCGGCCAGCCTCGCCCGTTCTTCATCGACCATCGCACTGTCGGGTAGCGCGTCGTCCAGTGAGTAGCGATCTTTCATGGTCAGCATCTGCCCGGTGGGGTGTTCGGCCTTGGCAATATAGAACAACAAACTCTTGAGCAGCTCTGGCGGTGCCGGTTGATTGATCGCGGGCATGCCTTGTTCGAGCAAGCGCTTGAGTTCTTTGTCGGCGTCCCTGAACAGGCTGCGCAGCGCGGGGCTGTTGGCGATCGAGCCATTGCGCATGCCTTCGACCAGCGCCGAAGCGATGTGCCATAACGGGCTCAGCGGCGCATTGCCGCACAGCCCTTCAAGGCGTGTAAAAACCCTGGCCAGGTAAGCCAGGTGGGTTTCGTCATCCTGCTCGCGCAGCAAGCCGGCCAGCGCCATCTGCAGCATTTGCCGCAACTTGCGCAGCACATTCGGCAAGTCGGACGGCTCCAGCAGCGCCACGGCCTCTTCGCTCAGGGGCGGCAGTTCAGGAAGTTGTGGGCTGAACAGGCTGGTTTCCGACAACAGGCTTTCGCCACGGGCACTGCGCAGGTCGTTGATCAGCGGCAACACCACCAGCGGCAAGTCACGCCGGGCGCCTTGCACCCGGTCGAGGTAAGTCGGCAATTGCCCCAGGGCATGCAGCAGCAGACGGATGGCTTCGTCACGATGGTTGACGCGGTTCTGCTGCAAGGCACTGGTCAGTTGCTCGATCTCTTCGGCGAGCAACGCCGCGCCGTAGAACTCGACCATCTGCAAACTGCCATGCACCTGATGGACACAGGCCAGGCACTCACTCAGCGCGTGCGTCGCCTGCGGGTCGTCGATCAGGGTTTCGATCGCCTGATGAGCCTGCTTCAGCGTTTCGGCAATCTCGCCTTTGACCCATTCGAGGGCCACATAGTCGTGCCGATCACCCATAACTACTCCAATCAAATGCATACGCCCTGAGGCGGTTCAAGCGTTGTCCGCAGCTTGCGCAGGCTTGGCCGGCAAGGTGAAACCGGACACCGAGCGCCGCAGCTGGCTGGCCATTTTCGCCAGGTTGCCAATGCTCTCGGCGGTGGCGGTGGAGCCAGACGAGGTCTGCGTGGTGATCTGCTGGATCACGTTCATCGTCAGGGAAATCTGGCCGGCCGAAGACGTCTGTTGCTGCGCGGCGTTGGAAATACTCTGGATCAGTGCCGCGAGGGTCTTCGATACGCCTTCGATTTCTTCCAGGGCCACTCCGGCATCCTGCGCCAGACGCGCGCCGCGCACCACTTCGGTGGTGGTCTGCTCCATGGAAATCACCGCTTCGTTGGTGTCGGTCTGAATTGCCCGCACCAGCGTTTCGATCTGCCGGGTCGCCGCGGACGAGCGCTCGGCCAGCCGCTGTACTTCGTCGGCCACCACCGCAAAACCGCGCCCGGCGTCACCGGCCATGGACGCCTGAATGGCCGCGTTGAGGGCGAGGATGTTGGTCTGATCGGCAATGTCATCGATCAGGCTGACAATGTCGCCGATTTCCTGAGAAGACTCACCGAGGCGCTTGATGCGCTTGGCGGTGTCCTGGATCTGCTCGCGAATATTGTCCATGCCGTGGATGGTGTTGTGCACCACTTCGTTGCCCTTGTTGGCAATTTCCACCGAGCGCTCGGCCACCGCTGAGGATTCGGCGGCATTGGCCGAGACCTGATCGATGGACTCGGCCATGTCGTTGATCGCCATGGAGGCCTCGGAAATCTGCTGCGCCTGATGCTCCGAGGCCTGGGCCAGGTGCATCGCGGTGGCCTGGGTTTCCTGCACGGCGGCGGCGACCTGGCCGGCGGTGAGGTTGATGGTCGCCACCAGATCGCGCAACTGGTCGACGGAATAGTTGATCGAGTCGGCGATGGTCCCGGTGAAGTCTTCGGTCACCGAGGCGGTCACGGTCAGGTCACCGTCGGCCAGGTCTTCAATTTCGTCCAGCAGGCGCATGATCGCGCTCTGATTGCGCTCGTTCTTCTCAGCGGTTTCACGCAACTGACGGTTGGTTTCGCGCACCATCACCAGGCCAATGAGAATGATCGACATCAACGCGAGCAAACCCAGCACGTAGCCGCCGATGGTATCGGTGTTGCGCCCGCCGGCGAGGTTTTCGAAACGGCTGGCCAAGTGCGAAGCTTCATCGAGCAGGGTTTGCGACAGGGTAAAAATGTTGCTGGCCGATTCGCGGACCTTGAACAGCTCCGGCGAGGTTTCGAGGATTTCGTCCACCGAACCCGAGACGAATTCGAACAGTTCGGAAATCTCGGTCAACCGGGCACGGGCATCGCGGTCTTCGACCTGGCTGATTTTCAGGGCCGCATTGCCTTGAAGCATGCCGTTGAGTACCTGGCCGAAACGCGCCGCGTCGCGACCGAAGGCGTCGGCGGCCTGCTGCGAGTTTTCGTCGCCGGACAGCACGGTGTTCACTGCACCGAGAATCCGCTCGGCCAGCAGCGACTGACGCTGGGCCATCGCCACCTGAGCGGCCGGGGCGCCACGTTGCAGGAGGGTTTCGACGACCTTTTCGTACTCGACCTGCAATTGCGGCACGGTTTCGGCCAGCGTCGCGGCGACTTGATGCAATGACAACACGGTCTGTTCGCTGGAGAGAATGGCGTCGGTGTTTTTCAGCAGCCGCTCCCAATCCAGCTGTACCGCGCGCATTTCCGGGCGCACGGTGGACGGTGCCGGCGGCAGGCCGGTGGAGGGATCGCCTTTCTTCAGATAGCCCCAACGCAGGGCGAAGTCGTTGCGCGCATCGCTGAGCAACTTGAACGCCGCGGCCTTGCCAGCGGCGGCTTCGGTGGCGTTCTTGGCGATGCGTTGCGACAGCACCCGCAGCTCACCGGCGTGGCCGATGTACTGCTTGTCGTAATTCGCCTGGGTGTTGAGGTACGCGAAGTTGGCGAACAGCAGCATGATGAAGATGATCAGCGCGATGAACAGCACGATGATCTGCGACCGGCTGCGCGACCCTTCCGGCGTACCTGCGTTTGCTTTAATCATCGGTCCTCGCCTGTCCTGCCCAATTCAACCTACTCCCCGGCTACAGCGCTACATTCATGAAACCTTGCGACTGCGCCAACGCAAACGGGCTGAACACCTGCCAATTCTGTTCACGCTGAAAGCGGCCTTTGACGAACGGCGCGATCGGCCCCTGCAGCTCGTCCATGGGCACCGGCTCCAGGCTGTCCTGGGCAAAGTGCTGCAAGCCGAAGACCTCATCGACCAGCAACCCGGCGAACACGTCGTTGTGCTCCACCACCAGTATCCGCCGCTGCTTGCGCAGGGCCGACAGTTCATGGCCGGCCTCATAACCATAAAAGAAGCCGTACACATCCATGATCGGCAGCAGCCGCCCACGCAGGTTCGCTACGCCCTTGACCCAGGGCTTGACCCCCGGCATTTGGGTAACGCGCGGTTCGTGCAGGACTTCGCTGACTTCGCCCATGGGCGCGACGTACCCGTGCTCGCCCAAGCGAAAACCGATGCCGCTCCAGCTGTCCTGTCGAGTCGGCTGGGACGGCAGGTCCGCCGCCAGCAGACGACAACGTTGATCAATCTGCAGCAGCAGTTCGAAGGCCGTCAGCGACTCGGTCATGGCCGGACGATCAACCGGCCAGCACGTTGTTCAGCGTCTTGATCAGGGTGTCTTCATCGACCGGTTTGGTCAGGTAGTCCTTGGCGCCCTGGCGCGTGCCCCAGACTTTGTCGGTTTCCTGATCCTTGGTGGTGATGATGATCACCGGGATGTGCCCGGTTTCCGGGTCTTTGGTCAGCTGACGGGTCGCCTGGAAACCGTTGAGGCCGGGCATGACGATGTCCATCAGTACCGCGTCGGGTTTTTCCTGACGGGCCAGGGCCACGCCGTCGGCGCCGTTTTCGGCTTTCAACACTTCATGACCGTGCTTTTCGAGCATGCCGGTCAGTTTGTACATTTCGGTCGGCGAATCATCGACGATCAGAATACGTGCCATGGTCTTCCCCATTCTTGTCGACGCAAGGCCCACTGGCCGAGCGTCACTGTGCGTGTCCTACTGCGGCGAAACGACAGCAAAGCCCGGTACGTGGGCCTGAATCGCGTTCAGCAGTTCTTCCTTGCTGAAAGGCTTGGTCAAAAACTGGTCGGAGCCGACGATCCGCCCCTTGGCCTTGTCGAACAACCCGTCCCTGGACGACAGCATAATCACTGGCGTGGACTTGAACGCACTGTTGTTCTTGATCAACGCGCAGGTCTGATAGCCATCCAGACGCGGCATCATGATGTCGACAAAGATGATGCCTGGGTGATTGTCGGCAATCTTGGCCAGGGCATCGAAACCATCGATTGCGGTGATGACTTCACAGCCCACGTTTTTCAACAGCGTTTCGGCGGTGCGACGAATCGTTTTCGAATCATCGATCACCATGACCTTCAAGGCGCTGGAATGCTGTTCCATAGGGGCTCTACCGTCGCCTTTGTGAATCAATTTGTCCGTTTGCGGCCCGAAACCCTTGATACTCAAGGGCCAAGACGGCATGGCAGCCTTTTTAGCACAGTCTCCCCGTCCAATCTATCGGGTGACCTGTGCGGTGGTTTTTCCTTGACCGGGAACCCACTCAGCGCCACTCTGACGCCACTTTTTCATCGCACTTTCCACCCCAATTTCGAGGAAAACCCCATGAGCGTTCGCGTCGGGATTGTCATGGATCCTATCGCCAGCATCTCCTATAAAAAGGATAGCTCGCTGGCCATGCTGTTGGCCGCGCAAAAGCGTGGCTGGGAACTGTTCTATATGGAACAGCGCGATTTGTATCAGGCCGAGGGCCAGGCGCGCGCGCGGATGCGTCCGCTGAAAGTCTTCGCCGACCCGCACAAGTGGTTCGAGCTGGGCGCCGAATCCGACGCACTGCTGAGTGACCTGGACGTGATCCTGATGCGCAAGGATCCGCCGTTCGACATGGAGTTCGTCTACTCCACTTACCTGCTGGAGCAAGCCGAGAACGCTGGCGTGCTGGTGGTCAACAAGCCGCAAAGCCTGCGTGACTGCAACGAGAAGCTGTTCGCCACGCTGTTCCCGCAGTGCACGCCGCCGACCATCGTCAGCCGTCGCCCGGACGTGTTGCGTGAATTCGCCGACCATCACGGTGACGTGATCCTCAAGCCGCTGGACGGCATGGGCGGTTCGTCGATCTTCCGTCATACCGCCGGCCACCCGAACCTGTCGGTGATCCTCGAAACCCTGACCCTGCATGGCAAGCAGCAGATCATGATCCAGGGCTACCTGCCGGCGATCGTTGATGGCGACAAGCGCATCCTGATGATCGACGGCGAGCCTGTGGATTATTGCCTGGCGCGGATTCCGGCAGCAGGCGAAACCCGCGGCAACCTCGCCGCTGGCGGCCGTGGCGAAGCCCGACCGCTGACCGAGAAAGATCGCTGGATCGCCGCGCAAGTCGGCCCGACCCTGCGCGAGAAGGGCTTGCTGTTCGTCGGTCTCGACGTGATCGGTGAGCACCTGACCGAAATCAACGTCACCAGCCCGACCTGCATTCGCGAGATCGATAACGCGTTCGGCACCGACATCGGCGGCCAGTTGATGGATGCCATCGATCAGAAGCTCAAGGCTCGTTGATCGAGAACAGCCAAGAGACAACCAACATTGCGTTATCATCGCCGGCCTGTAAAAAACGCGATGTTGGTTTTCTTGTCATGACACTCCCGTCCGATCTGCCCCCTGAACTCGCCCATCGTGGCGTGCGCCCGGCCGATCGCCTCGGTTTTACCCTGTTTCTCGCGGCGCTGATTCACCTGGCCTTGCTGTTGGGCGTCGGGTTCACCATGGTCGAACCCAAGCAAATCAGCAAAACCCTGGAAATCACCCTCGCCACCTTCAAAAGCGAAACCAAGCCGAAAAAAGCCGATTTCCTCGCTCAAGAGAATCAGCAAGGCAGCGGCACCCTGGATAAAAAGGCCATTCCCAAGACCACCGAGGTCGCGCCCTTCCAGGACAACAAGGTGCAGACGGTCACTCCGCCGCCAACCGCCAAACCCCAAGTGCAGGAAGCCGCGCCCAAGGCCGCCGTGACGACTGTCGCGCCGAAGCCGAAAAAAGCCGCGACCAAGCAGGAAGACGTCAAGACCGAGACCAAGCCCAAGGTCGAAGCACCGACCTTCGACAGCTCACAGTTGTCCAGCGACATCGCCAGCCTGGAAGCGGAACTGGCCAACGAGCAACAGCTGTACGCCAAACGCCCGCGCATCCACCGCTTGAGCGCCGCGTCGACCATGCGCGACAAGGGTGCCTGGTACAAGGATGAATGGCGCAAGAAGGTCGAACGCATCGGCAACCTCAACTACCCCGACGAGGCCCGACGCAAACAGATTTATGGCAATTTGCGCCTGATGGTCTCGATCAACCGCGACGGCTCGCTGTATGAAGTGTTGGTGCTGGAATCGTCCGGCCAACCGCTGCTGGATCAGGCTGCGCAGCGCATCGTGCGGCTCGCCGCGCCGTTCGCACCGTTTACCGGGGATCTGTCGGACATCGACCGCCTGGAAATCATCCGCACCTGGAGGTTTGCGCGCGGGGACCGGTTGTCCAGTAATTAGCCGGAAGATTTGCAGTGATCGAGCCAATGCCTTCGCGGGCAAGCCCGGATCAAAAAGACACCTGCACAGGCATTTCCTGTGCATCCTCAGCTTGTCAGTTCGCCCCTCCAACGCCACACTAGCGCTCATGAAGAACGTCAGCCCCAGCTACCTCAAGCATCACTTCCTGATCGCCATGCCTCACATGGCCGACCCGAACTTTGCGCACACCTTGACCTACATCGTCGAGCACACGGCCAATGGTGCCATGGGGCTGGTGGTCAACCGTCCGCAGGACCTGAACCTGGCCGATATCCTCGAGCAATTGCGCCCCGATATCGAACCGCCAGTGCTCTGCCAGCACGTGCCGATCTTTATCGGCGGCCCGGTGCAAACCGATCGCGGCTTTGTCCTGCACCCGTCGGGAAAAACCTATCAGGCTACCGTTGATCTGGATGGCGAGTTGTCGCTGTCGACCTCCCAGGACGTGCTGTTCGCCATCGCCGATGGCGTCGGCCCCGCGAAAAGTTTGATCACCCTCGGCTATGCCGGTTGGGAAGCCGGGCAACTGGAAGCCGAACTGGCCGACAACGCCTGGCTGACTTGCCCGTTCCATGCCGACATCCTGTTCAACACCAGCAGCGAGTTACGTCTCGAAGCGGCGGCCAAGCACCTGGGTATCAACCTCAGCCTGCTCACCAGCCAGGCGGGGCACGCCTGATGGCCCTGCGGCTGATTCTGGGTTTCGACTACGGCACCAAGCAGATCGGCGTTGCGGTCGGCCAGGTGATTACCGGCCAGGCCCGCGAGCTGTGCACCTTGAAGGCACAAAATGGCATTCCCGACTGGAATCAGGTCGAAGCCCTGATCAAAGAGTGGAAACCCGACGCCGTGGTGGTCGGCCTGCCGTTGAACATGGACGGCACGCCCAGCGACATGTGCCTGCGGGCCGAAAAATTCGCCCGGCGCCTGAACGGCCGCTACAACCTGCCCTTCTATACTCACGACGAACGCCTCACCACCTTCGAGGCCAAAGGCGAACGCCTGGTCCGTGGCGGCCAGAAGGGCAGTTACCGCGACAACCCGGTCGATGCCATCGCCGCCGCCCTGCTGCTGCAAGGCTGGCTCGACGAAAACACCGCACTGTTCGAATCCTCAAGCAACTGATTCTGAAGAGTCGCTACGGCGACTCCCTTAGCTACAACCCGAGCCCTACCCACGCGCCATACCCACAAAGCGGGCTCGGGACCAAGAAGGAGCAAACCATGAGCCTGCCTAATCCCGCCGAACTGATCAGCCAGATGGCGATCCGTCTCAAGGCTTATCTGGAAAACCGTGGCATCAGCGAACCGCGTTACATCGGGATTCGGACCGGTGGCATCTGGGTCGCGCAGGCGTTGCTCAAGGAGTTGGGCAGCGACGCGCCGCTGGGCACCCTCGATGTGTCCTTCTACCGCGACGACTTCAGCCAGAGCGGCCTGCACCCGCAAGTACGCCCTTCGGCGCTGCCATTCGAGATCGAAGGCCAGCACCTGGTGCTGATCGACGACGTGTTGATGAGCGGTCGGACCATCCGCGCCGCGATGAACGAACTGTTCGACTACGGCCGCCCGGCCAGCGTGACGCTGGTGTGCCTGCTGGACCTGGACGCCGGTGAGCTGCCGATCCGCCCGAACGTGGTTGGCGCGACCCTGTCGCTGGCGGCCCACGAACGGGTGAAGCTGTCCGGTCCGGAACTCAAGCTCGAACTGCAAGACCTCGCCCTTTAATTCGCCCTATTGAGAGTCCCCCTCGCGATGACGCCTCTAGAAACCAAGCGCCCGCTGCAGCTCAATGATCAGGGCCAGCTGCGCCACTTCCTCTCGCTCGACGGTTTGCGCCGCGAGCTGCTGACGGAAATCCTCGACACCGCCGACTCGTTCCTCGAAGTCGGCGCCCGGGCGGTGAAGAAAGTCCCGTTGTTGCGCGGCAAGACCGTGTGCAACGTGTTTTTCGAGAACTCCACCCGCACCCGCACCACCTTTGAACTGGCGGCCCAGCGGCTGTCGGCCGACGTGATCACCCTGAACGTGTCCACGTCGTCGGCGAGCAAGGGCGAAACCCTGCTCGACACCCTGCGCAACCTCGAAGCCATGGCCGCCGACATGTTCGTCGTGCGTCACGGTGATTCTGGCGCGGCGCACTTCATTGCCGAACATGTCTGCCCGCAAGTGGCGATCATCAACGGTGGCGACGGCCGTCACGCGCACCCGACCCAGGGCATGCTCGACATGCTCACCATTCGTCGGCACAAGGGTGGCTTCGAAAACCTCTCGGTGGCCATCGTCGGCGACATCCTGCACTCGCGGGTGGCGCGCTCGAACATGCTGGCCCTGAAAACCCTCGGCTGCCCGGACATCCGCGTGATCGCGCCGAAAACCCTGCTGCCGATCGGCATCGAGCAATACGGTGTGAAGGTCTACACCGACATGACCGAAGGCCTGAAAGACGTCGACGTGGTGATCATGCTGCGCTTGCAGCGTGAGCGCATGACCGGCGGCCTGCTGCCGAGCGAAGGCGAGTTCTACCGCCTGTTCGGCCTGACCACCGCGCGCCTGGCCGGTGCCAAACCCGATGCCATCGTGATGCACCCTGGGCCGATCAACCGTGGGGTGGAAATTGAGTCGGCGGTGGCCGACGGTCCGCACTCGGTGATCCTCAACCAGGTGACCTACGGCATCGCGATTCGTATGGCCGTGCTGTCCATGGCCATGAGCGGGCAAACAGCCCAGCGCCAATTCGAGCAGGAGAACGCCCAGTGAAGCTCAGCATTCTCGGCGCACGCGTTATCGATCCGGCCAGCGGCCTGGATCAAGTGACTGACATCCATGTTGAAGCCTGCAAGATCGTCGCCCTTGGCGCCGCTCCGGCCGGTTTTGTTGCCGTCGACACCATCGACGCCAAGGGCCTGGTGGCCGCCCCGGGCCTGGTTGACCTGAACGTTGCCCTGCGCGAGCCGGGCTACAGCCGCAAAGGCTCGATCGCCAGCGAAACCCGCGCAGCTGCCGCCGGCGGCGTGACCAGCCTGTGCTGCCCGCCGAAAACCAAACCGGTGCTGGACACCTCGGCCGTGGCCGAATTGATCCTCGACCGTGCTCGTGAGGCCGGCAACACCAAAGTTTTCCCGATCGGCGCCCTGAGCAAAGGCCTGGACGGCGAGCAGCTGGCCGAACTGGTCGCCTTGCGCGATGCCGGCTGCGTGGCCTTCGGCAATGGCCTGGAGAGCTTCCGCAACACCCGCACCCTGTGCCGGGCGCTGGAATACGCGGCGACGTTCGACCTGACGGTGATTTTCAACTCGCAGGATCACGACTTGGCCGAAGGTGGCCTGGCCCATGAAGGCCCGACTGCAAGCTTCCTCGGTCTGCCGGGCATTCCGGAAACCGCCGAAACCGTGGCCCTGGCCCGGGATCTGCTGCTGGTCGAGCAAAGCGGCGTACGTGCGCACTTCAGCCAGCTCACCAGCGCGCGCGGCGTAGCGCTGATCGCTCAGGCCCAGGCTCGCGGGCTGAAGGTCACGGCGGATGTGGCGTTGTATCAACTGATCCTCACCGACGAAGCGCTGATCGACTTCAGCAGCCTCTATCACGTCCAGCCGCCGCTGCGCACCCGCGCCGACCGCGACGGCCTGCGGGCAGCGGTGAAGTCCGGTGTGGTATCCGCCATCTCCAGCCATCACCAGCCCCATGAGCGCGACGCCAAGCTGGCACCGTTCGGCGCGACCGAACCGGGCATCAGCAGCGTTGAACTGCTGCTGCCGCTGGCGATGACCTTGGTGGAAGACGGTTTGCTCGACCTGCCGACGCTGTTGGCACGCCTGAGTGCCGGCCCTGCCGAGGCGTTGCGCCTGCCGGCAGGGAAATTGGCAGTAGGTGGCGCGGCAGACATCGTGCTGTTTGACCCGACGGCCTCGACCGTGGCCGGTGAAACCTGGCTGTCCAAGGGCGAAAACTGCCCGTTCATTGGCCACAGCCTGCCGGGCGTGGTGCGTTATACCCTGGTGGATGGGCGGATCAGCCACCAGGCGTAAAACCCTGTGGCGAGGGAGCTTGCTCCCTCGCCACTACTTACTGGAAGGCGCCTCTGTTCTGCGCGTTACGAATTGAAATCTGATCGTTCAGCGTCCAGAAGTCATACAACACCCCCAGAAAGAACAACCCGCCCGTGACCAGGTACAGCAACCCGCTGATCCACTTCCCCTGATACATCCGGTGTACGCCGAATACCCCAAGGAACGTCAGCAGAATCCACGCGACGTTGTATTCGATGGGGCCGGCGGTAAAGCGCAGGTCTGCTTCACGATCCATGGCCGGAATCAGGAACACGTCGATCAACCAGCCAATACCCAGCAAGCCCAAGGTCAAAAACCAGATCGTCCCGGTCACCGGCTTGCCGTAATAGAAGCGGTGAGCCCCGGTAAAACCGAAAATCCACAGCAGGTAACCGATCACTTTGCTGTGCGTGTCTTGTTGTGAAACGGGTTGTCGATAGGTGTTCATGGATGACCTCGATTCACGCGATAGAGAAATATTCTTGAATTCTTTGTGACTTTTTTACAGGCAGCCGACATACGGCAAATGCTACCTTCACTTCCGTCAAAGCCCTGTACCGCCTGACTTGTGTCAGACAATTGCGTCCTTTTTCCGCTTATTTGGTTCCGTTGACCCCAAGGTTGAATCGACCAACGGCCTCGGAAGGGACAAAAAAGCTGTTATAAAGTTGCGCGCTAACCCATACGAGCCTTGCCTAATGCGTCCATTTTTCAAGACATGGCTAACCATTTGCCTATTATTGCCCCTGGCCGCCCACGCCACCAATCGTGAGCAACGTCTTCCGAACGTTAATGGTTACACCCCAAAATCCCATGTTTCTGCTCCTTCGAGCAAAAACCAACAGACGGTAAAACGCTCCACCCAACTGAGCCGCGCCAACGGCAAGCTGGTTCCGCCGATGGCGACCAAGGAAAGCAGCAACGTGTTGAGCCGCGCGGTAAACGTGCTCGGCACACCTTATCGTTGGGGTGGCAGCAGCCCAAGTAAAGGGTTCGATTGCAGCGGCCTGGTGAAATACGCGTTCAACGACGCCACCTTCGACCTGCCACGCACCTCCAATGCCATGGCCAGCGGTCACGGTGAGAAAGTCGATCGCAACGAACTGAAGCCAGGCGACCTGATCTTCTTCAACATCAAGAGCCGCCGGGTCAACCATGTGGCCATCTACCTGGGCAACGACCGCTTCATCCACGCACCACGCCGTGGCAAGTCGGTAAGCATCGACACCCTGAAGAAACCGTATTGGGATAACCACTACGTGGTTGCCAAGCGGGTTCTGCCGAAAGAACCGAATCAACTGCGCGTCGTACAGCGCTGATCCGATTGTGGCGAGGGGGCTTGCCCCCGTTGGGCCGCGGAGCGGCCCCAAAACCTGCCACCAAGCGTTACTAGAAAGACCGCATCGCCCGAGTTTGCGACTGCTTCGCAGCCGAACGGGGGCAAGCCCCCTCGCCACAGGTCGCGCTCCAACCCTCAAAAATTATCCGGCGACCGCGCCTTTTCCCGCGCATGCTCGCGACTGATCACACCCTTGGTCACCAGATCCTTCAGGCACATATCCAGCGTCTGCATCCCCAGCGACCCACCGGTCTGAATCGACGAGTACATCTGCGCCACCTTGTCTTCACGGATCAGGTTACGGATCGCCGAGGTGCCGAGCATGATTTCGTGGGCGGCAATCCGCCCACCGCCGATTTTCTTGATCAGTGTCTGGGACACCACCGCCAGCAACGACTCGGAGAGCATCGAGCGCACCATCGATTTCTCGTCACCCGGAAACACGTCCACCACCCGGTCGATGGTTTTCGCCGCCGAGGTGGTGTGTAGCGTGCCGAATACCAGGTGGCCGGTCTCGGCGGCGGTCAATGCCAGCCGAATAGTCTCCAGGTCACGCATTTCCCCCACCAGAATCACGTCCGGGTCTTCACGCAGGGCCGAGCGCAGGGCCGTGGCGAAGCTGCGGGTATCGCGATGGACTTCTCGCTGATTGATCAGGCATTTGCGCGATTCGTGGACGAACTCGATGGGGTCTTCGATGGTGAGGATGTGGTGATGGCGATGGTTGTTCAGGTAATCGATCATCGCCGCCAGCGTGGTGGACTTGCCGGAACCGGTCGGGCCGGTCACCAGCACCAGGCCCCGGGGCGCTTCGGTAATCTTGCGAAACACGTCCCCCATGCCCAGATCGTCCATGCTCAGGACCTTCGACGGAATGGTCCGGAACACCGCGCCCGCGCCACGATTCTGGTTGAAGGCATTGACCCGGAAACGCGCCACGCCGGGCACTTCGAAGGAAAAGTCGGTTTCAAGATGCTTCTCGAAGTCCACCCGCTGGAGGTCGTTCATGATGTCGTAGATCAGGTCATGCACTTCCTTGTGGTCCAGGGCCGGCAAGTTGATGCGTCGCACATCGCCATCGACACGGATCATCGGTGGCAGGCCGGCGGACAGGTGCAGGTCGGACGCGCCTTGTTTGGCGCTGAAAGCCAGCAGCTCAGTGATATCCATAGCGCTCCTCAATTCCAGTAGAATGCCGCGAACCTTCAGACCGCTGGCGCCTCTTGATGTCCACGATAGCAGACAACACTCTTCAGGTTAGTTCACGCATCCAGGCAGCAGCCAAAGCCGCCCACCGCGATGAGAACAGCATCCAGCTATTGGCCGTGAGCAAAACCAAGCCCGCCGAGGCCCTGCGTGAAGCCTATGCCGCCGGGATCCGCGACTTTGGCGAAAACTACCTGCAGGAAGCCTTGGGCAAACAGCTCGAATTGGCCGACCTGCCCTTGATCTGGCACTTCATCGGCCCCATTCAATCGAACAAGACTCGTGCTATCGCCGAGCATTTCGACTGGGTGCACTCCGTGGATCGTTTGAAAATCGCACAACGCCTGTCCGAACAGCGCCCTGCCGATTTGCCGCCCTTGAACATCTGCATCCAGGTCAACGTCAGTGGTGAAGCCAGCAAATCCGGCTGCACCCCGGCCGACCTGCCCGCCCTGGCCGATGCCATCAGTGCGCTGCCGCGTTTGAAATTGCGCGGGCTGATGGCGATTCCCGAGCCGACTGAAGATCGCGCCGCCCAGGACGCCGCCTTTGCTGCCGTGCAGAGCCTGCAAGCCAGCCTGAACCTGCCACTCGACACACTTTCCATGGGCATGAGCCACGACCTCGAGTCGGCCATCGCCCAGGGCGCCACTTGGGTCCGTATCGGTACGGCCCTGTTTGGCGCCCGCGATTACAGTCGACCATGAACATGGCTGACTCACCTCTCTATAAGGACCTGACATGAGCAAGACTCGTATTGCCTTTATCGGAGCCGGCAACATGGCCGCCAGCCTGATCGGCGGCCTGCGCGCCAAAGGTCTGGACGCCGCGCAGATCCGCGCCAGCGATCCGGGCGAAGAAACCCGTGCCCGCGTGAAAGCCGAACACGGCATCGAAGTGTTTGCCGACAACGCCCAAGCCATTGAGGGCGTGGACGTGGTCGTGCTGGCGGTCAAGCCACAGGCGATGAAAGCCGTTTGCGAAGCCATTCGCCCAAGCCTCAAGCCGAACCAGCTGGTGGTGTCGATTGCGGCCGGCATCACCTGCGCCAGCATGAACAACTGGCTGGGTGCCCAGCCGATCGTGCGCTGCATGCCCAACACCCCGGCGCTGGTGCGCCAGGGCGTGAGCGGTTTGTACGCCACGGCCCAAGTGAGCGCCGAGCAACGCCAGCAGGCGCAAGAGCTGCTGTCGGCAGTCGGCATCGCTTTGTGGCTGGACGAAGAACAGCAACTGGACGCGGTCACCGCCGTTTCCGGCTCTGGCCCTGCGTATTTCTTCCTGCTGATCGAAGCCATGACCGCCGCTGGCGTGAAGCTCGGCCTGCCACCCGAAATCGCTGCACAACTGACCGTGCAAACCGCGCTGGGCGCTGCACACATGGCAGTCGCCAGTGATGTCGACGCCGCTGAACTGCGTCGCCGCGTGACCTCGCCTGCGGGCACCACCGAAGCGGCGATCAAAGCGTTCCAGGCCGGCGGCTTCGAAGCCCTGGTGGAAAAAGCACTCGGCGCCGCCGCGCACCGCTCGGCCGAGATGGCCGAACAACTGGGCAAATAAGGAGCCTTACATGATTGGATTGAACACTGCAGCGATTTACGTGCTGCAAACCCTCGGCAGTTTGTACCTGCTGATCGTGCTGCTGCGTTTCGTGCTGCAACTGGTGCGCGCAAACTTCTACAACCCGCTGTGCCAGTTCGCCGTGAAAGCCACCCAGCCACTGCTCAAGCCACTGCGCCGGATCATCCCGAGCCTGTTCGGCCTGGACATGTCCTCGCTGGTGTTGGCAATCCTCGTGCAACTGGCGTTGATGGCCCTGACCCTGCTGCTGACCTTCGGCACCACCGGTAACCCGCTGCAATTGCTGATCTGGTCGCTGATCGGCGTAACGGCGCTGTTCCTGAATATCTTCTTCTATGCCCTGATCATCAGCGTGATCCTGTCCTGGGTCGCGCCGGGCAGCCACAACCCCGGCGCCGAGCTGGTGAACCAGATCTGCGAGCCGGCCCTGGCGCCGTTCCGCAAGATTCTGCCAAACCTCGGCGGCCTGGATATCTCGCCGATCCTGGCGTTCATGGTGCTCAAGCTGATCGACATGCTGGTGATCAACAACCTCGCAGCCTTGACCATGATGCCGCAGGTCCTGCGTCTGCTGATCTGATCCGGTGAGTTACTTTCGCTGGGACGGTGATGACCTGATTCTGGAATGTCACCTGCAACCTGCGGCCCGCAGCGATGATTTCTGCGGACTGCACGGTGATCGCCTGAAGATCCGCCTGACGGCGCCGCCGGTCGAGGGCAAGGCCAATGCGTACCTGATGGCGTTTCTGGCCAAGGCGTTCGGGGTTTCCAAGAGCCAGGTCAGCCTGATCAGCGGCGAGTTGAACCGGCAGAAGCGGGTGCGGATCTGTTCGCCGAAGAAGCTGCCGGATTTGCCGGATCTGGTGCGCCCGGCCTGACCTCAATGTGGCGAGGGAAAATCAGGCCCGGCCTTTGCTTGCCGCTAGCCACAGCGGTCTTTAGACTTACGCCTCATTTCAATGAGAGCAGGGTCGATGCCAGCTGCCTTCCCCCCCGATTCTGTTGGTCTGGTGACGCCGCAAGTGGCGCACTTCAGTGAACCCCTGGCCCTGGCCTGCGGTCGTTCGCTGCCCGCTTATGACCTGATCTATGAAACCTATGGCACGCTGAACGCCACGGCGAGCAATGCCGTGCTGATCTGCCATGCCTTGTCCGGTCACCATCACGCCGCCGGCTTCCACAGCCCCGACGACCGCAAACCCGGTTGGTGGGACAGCTGCATCGGCCCCGGCAAACCGATCGACACCCGCAAATTCTTCGTGGTCAGCCTGAACAACCTCGGCGGTTGCAACGGCTCCACCGGCCCCAGCAGCGTCAATCCGGAAACCGGCAAGCCGTTTGGCGCCGACTTCCCGGTACTGACCGTGGAAGACTGGGTGCACAGCCAGGCACGCCTTGCCGACCTGCTCGGCATCGGCCAATGGGCGGCGGTGATCGGCGGCAGTCTGGGCGGCATGCAGGCCTTGCAGTGGACCATCACCTATCCGGATCGCGTGCGGCACTGCCTGGCGATCGCCTCGGCACCGAAACTGTCGGCGCAGAACATCGCGTTCAACGAAGTCGCACGCCAGGCGATTCTTACCGACCCGGAGTTCCACGGCGGTTCATTCCAGGAATACGGGGTGATCCCCAAGCGCGGGCTGATGCTGGCGCGAATGGTCGGGCACATCACGTACCTGTCCGATGACTCCATGGGCGAAAAATTCGGCCGCGGTCTGAAGAGCGAAAAGCTCAACTACGACTTCCACAGTGTCGAGTTCCAGGTCGAAAGCTACCTGCGCTATCAAGGCGAGGAGTTTTCCGGACGTTTCGACGCCAACACCTACCTGCTGATGACCAAGGCGCTGGACTACTTCGACCCTGCGGCGAACTTCGACGATGACCTGGCGAAAACCTTCGAAGGCGCGAAAGCCAAGTTCTGCGTGATGTCCTTCACCACCGACTGGCGTTTCTCCCCTGCCCGCTCGCGGGAGCTGGTGGACGCGCTGATGGCGGCCAGGAAAGACGTCTGCTATCTGGAGATCGATGCTCCGCAAGGCCACGATGCCTTCCTGATTCCGATCCCGCGTTACTTGCAGGCCTTCAGCAATTACATGAACCGCATATCGCTTTGAGGAAGACATGAGAGCCGATCTGGAAATCATCCAGGAATGGATCCCCGCCGGCAGCCGCGTGCTCGACCTCGGCTGCGGTGACGGCGAGCTGCTGACCTGGCTGCGTGACCACAAGCAGGTCACCGGCTATGGCCTGGAAAACGACCCGGACAACATTGCCGAGTGCGTCGCCAAAGGCATCAACGTCATCGAGCAGGACCTGGACAAGGGCCTGGGCAACTTTGCCAGCAACAGTTTCGACATCGTGGTCATGACCCAGGCCCTGCAAGCCGTGCATTACCCGGACAAGATCCTCGACGAAATGCTGCGGGTCGGTCGCCAGTGCATCATCACCTTCCCCAACTTCGGCCACTGGCGCTGCCGCTGGTACCTGGCGAGCAAGGGCCGGATGCCGGTTTCGGAGTTTCTGCCGTACACCTGGTACAACACGCCAAACATTCACTTCTGCACCTTCGAAGACTTTGAAGCGCTGTGTCGCGAACGTGAAGCCAAGGTCATTGATCGACTTGCCGTGGATCAACAGCATCGACACGGGTGGGCCAGTAAGCTATGGCCTAATCTGTTAGGTGAGATCGGTATCTATCGCGTCAGCAGCCCCGGTCTGCCGGACCACAAGGTCGCGGTCTGAATCACGACACTTCGAGGAGAACGATCATGGGTCGTCTAGCGCTGTTTGTACTTACTGCCTGCCTGAGCGTCACCGCCATGGCCGCCGACGTCATCAAAAGCGAACGCCAGGAAACATTTGGCGATGTGACAGTGCACTACAACACCTTCAACTCGACCTTCCTGACACCGGACATTGCCAAAGCGGCTGAGCTGACTCGCAGTAAAACCCTGGGCGTGATCAACATTTCGGTACTCAAGGACGGCAAACCGCAAACCGCACAAGTCAGCGGGACGGTCAAAGACCTGACCAGCCAAAGCGTCCCATTGCAGTTCAAACAGATCACCGAAACCGGCGCGGTCTACTACATCGCCCAGTATCCGGTGCCACAGCAGGAAATCCGCACCTTTGAAATCAAGGTGCAGACCGGTGACAAAATCAACACCATCAATTTCAACCAAGAGCTCTTCCCCGGCGAATGATCAATTTCACGCAACTCGTACTGGCCAGCCATAACGCCGGCAAACTCAAGGAACTCCAGGCCATGCTGGGCGAATCGGTGCACTTGCGCTCGATCGGCGAGTTCAGCAGCGTCGAGCCTGAAGAAACCGGCCTGTCGTTCGTCGAAAACGCCATTCTCAAGGCCCGCAATGCCTCGCGCATTTCCGGCCTGCCGGCCTTGGCCGACGATTCGGGGCTGGCGGTGGATTTCCTCGGCGGTGCGCCGGGTATCTATTCGGCCCGTTATGCTGATGGCAAGGGCGATGCGGCGAACAACGCCAAACTGCTCGACGTCATGAAAGACGTGCCGCAAGCCGAGCGCGGCGCGCAATTCGTCTGCGTGTTGGCGCTGGTGCGTCATGCCGACGATCCGTTGCCAATCCTTTGCGAAGGCCTGTGGCATGGGCGCATCCTGACCCAGGCCAGCGGTGAGCACGGTTTTGGCTACGATCCGCTGTTCTGGGTGCCGGAGCGCGAGTGCTCCAGCGCCGAGCTTAAGCCCAGCGACAAGAACCAGATCAGTCACCGCGCCCGTGCAATGGATCTGCTGCGCCAGCGTCTGGGCTTGAAATGACCATTGAATCGTCCGCGTCGCCGCTGATCTTCGGCGGCGCGCAATCGCCTCGGGCCGCTTTGCCTGTGCTGCCGCCCTTGGCGCTGTACATCCACATCCCGTGGTGTGTACGCAAATGCCCTTATTGCGACTTCAACTCCCACACCGCTAGCCCGGTGCTGCCGGAACAAGAGTATGTGGACGCCTTGCTCGCCGACCTCGATCAGGACCTGCATGCGGTCTATGGCCGCGAACTGAGCTCGATCTTCTTTGGTGGCGGTACGCCGAGCCTGTTCAGCGCCGAGGCGTTGGGCCGTTTGCTCAAGGGTGTCGAGCAACGTATTCCGTTTGCCAGCGACATAGAAATCACCCTGGAAGCCAACCCAGGAACGTTCGAGCAGGAGAAATTCCGCGCTTACCGGGCGCTGGGCATCAATCGCCTGTCGATCGGTATCCAGAGCTTTCAGGAAGAAAAACTCAAGGCGCTGGGGCGGATCCACAACGGCGATGAAGCCGTGCGTGCCGCCGACATGGCGCGCCAGGCTGGCTTCGACAACTTCAATCTGGACCTGATGCACGGTTTGCCCGATCAGACGCTGGACGATGCCCTGAGCGACCTGCGCCAGGCCATCGCCCTGAAGCCGACGCACCTGTCCTGGTATCAGCTGACCCTGGAGCCGAACACGGTGTTCTGGAACCAGCCGCCGACGCTGCCGGAAGATGACGCCCTGTGGGACATTCAAGAGGCCGGCCAGGCGCTGTTGGCCGAACACGGTTACGCGCAGTACGAAGTCTCGGCCTATGCCCAGCCCGGCCGGCCAGCGCGGCATAACCTCAATTACTGGAGTTTCGGCGACTTCATCGGCATCGGCGCCGGTGCCCACGGCAAGCTCAGCCATCCGGACGGGCGCATCGTACGCACCTGGAAGACTCGCCTGCCGAAGGATTACCTCAATCCGGCCAAAAGCTTCAAGGCTGGCGAGAAAGCGCTGACCAACGAAGAACTGCCGTTCGAGTTCCTGATGAACGCCTTGCGCCTGACCGAGGGCGTCGAAGCGCGGTTGTATACGGAGCGCACCGGGCTGCCCCTGGAAAGCCTTGCCGAAGGCCGCCGAGAGGCCGAACAAAGTGGCTTGTTGCAGGTCGAACCGTCACGTCTGGCAGCCACGATGCGCGGACAACTCTTTCTCAATGACTTGCTGCAGACTTTTCTGACATAAGGAAATCGAATGGATCTGGTACTCGACCTGCTCGCCACCGTGTCCCGCTGGAGCCGTAGCAACCTGTCGGAAATCTCTCTGGCGCTGGTGGGCTGCCTGCTGGTGCTGTTTGGCGCCGACCTCAAGGGCTGGGTCGACCAACGCCTGGGCAGCATCGCCGGCGCCTTGCGCATCCCGCTGATGGCCCTGCTGTGCATGGTCGGCAGCGGCGTAGCACTGATCTATGCCACGCCATGGATCATCAAAGGCTTGAGCCAGTTCAACAACTACAGCCTGGCGCCGGTGTTGTTGGTGGTGCTGGTGTTGATCGGGGTTGTGGCAGACCGCCGCTGACTTCGAATAACACACAAAAAAATGTGGGAGCGGCGCACCGCCGCTCCCACATTTTGTATTGCGTTACGGCTTAGGACTGCTTTTCGAACTTCAGATCCCACACGCCATGCCCAAGACGTTCGCCGCGGCGTTCGAACTTGGTGATCGGGCGTTCGGCCGGGCGCGGCACGCACTTACCGTCTTCGGCGAGGTTGCGATAGCCCGGGGCGACGTTCATCACTTCCAGCATGTACTCGGCGTACGGTTCCCAGTCGGTGGCCATGTGCAACACACCGCCGACCTTCAGCTTGCTACGCACCAGTTCAGCGAACGATGCCTGAACGATACGACGCTTGTGGTGACGGCTCTTGTGCCACGGATCCGGGAAAAACAGCATCAGGCGGTCGAGGCTGTTGTCGGCGATGCAACGGTTGAGCACTTCGATCGCATCGCAATCGTAGACACGCAGGTTGGTCAGGCCCTGAGTCAGCACGCCATTGAGCAGCGCGCCAACACCCGGACGGTGAACTTCAACGCCAATGAAATCCTGCTCCGGCGAGGCCGCGGCCATTTCCAACAGCGAATGGCCCATGCCGAAACCGATTTCCAGCGAGCGCGGCGCCGAACGGCCGAACACCTGGTCGAAATCCACCGGCGCATCGGCCAGAGGCAGCACGAACAGCGGAGCGCCCTGCTCCAGGCCGCGTTGCTGGCCTTCGGTCATGCGCCCGGCGCGCATCACGAAACTCTTGATGCGGCGGTGTTGGCGCTCTTCGCCTTCTTCCTGCTGGATAGGCGTGTCGTTTGATTCAGTCATCAATGGCTCTTACTTGATCAGACCATCCAGCGGCGAGGAGGCGCTGGCATAGAGTTTTTTCGGCATGCGGCCCGCGAGGTAGGCCAGACGACCTGCCACGATGGCGTGTTTCATGGCTTCAGCCATCATGATCGGCTGCTGGGCATGGGCAATGGCCGAGTTCATCAGCACCGCTTCACAGCCCAGCTCCATGGCGATGGTGGCGTCGGAGGCAGTACCGACACCGGCATCCACCAGCACCGGAATTTTCGCCTCTTCGAGGATGATCTGCAGGTTGTACGGGTTGCAGATCCCCAGGCCCGAGCCGATCAAACCAGCCAGCGGCATGACTGCGATACAGCCGATTTCCGCCAGTTGACGGGCAATGATCGGATCATCGCTGGTGTACACCATCACGTCGAAGCCTTCCTTGACCAGCACTTCGGCGGCCTTGAGGGTTTCGATCACGTTGGGGAACAGGGTTTTCTGATCCGCCAGCACTTCCAGCTTCACCAGGTTGTGGCCGTCGAGCAGCTCACGGGCCAGGCGGCAGGTGCGCACGGCTTCAATGGCGTCGTAGCAACCGGCAGTGTTCGGCAGGAAGGTGTAGCGATCCGGCGACAGGACTTCGAGCAGGTTCGGTTCGCCCGGGTTCTGGCCGAGGTTGGTCCGGCGCACGGCGAAGGTGACGATCTCGGCACCCGAAGCCTCGATGGCCAGGCGGGTTTCTTCCATGTCACGGTACTTGCCGGTGCCTACCAGCAAACGCGACTGGTAAGTACGACCGGCCAGGACGAAGGGCTTGTCGCTACGAACGATGCTCATGGGAAATCCTCTGTTGGGGTGAGGTTCTTGCACAATGATTCTGTGGCCGCTCGGGCCGGGCGGCTAGCCGCCGCCGATGGCGTGTACCACTTCGACCGAGTCGCCGTCGTTCAGCGTGGTTTCAGCGTGCTGGCTGCGCGGGACGATATCCAGATTGAGCTCGACCGCCACCCGGCGCCCGGTCAGTTCCAGACGGGTCAGCAGGGCCGCAACGGTTTCACCGTCGGGCAGTTCAAGGGATTCGCCGTTCAACTGAATGCGCATGCCGAATGCCGCCATCATTTTTAGGGGCTGGCATTCTAGCCCGATCAGACTTGGCGACCCAAGCCATTCGTCACGAAATGGACTGCGTGGTCAGCTCAGCCGCCAGGCGGCTAGCCCCAGGCAAACCCAGCCGACCAGAAACGCGAGGCCGCCGAACGGTGTAACGATCCCGAGCTTGCTGACGCCGGTCATCGTCAGCAGGTACAGGCTGCCGGAAAACAACACAATGCCGAGAGCAAAAGACGCGCCGGCCCAGGTAATCAGACGACCGGGAATCTGCGTGGCCAGCAATGCAACACCCAGCAACGCCAGGGTATGCACCAGTTGATAAGTGACGCCCGTGTGGAAAATCGCCAAATACTCAGGCGTCAGACGGTTTTTCAGGCCGTGGGCGGCGAATGCGCCCAAGGCAACGCCGGTGAATCCGAAGAAAGCGGCAAGCATCAGAAAGCCACGCAGCATGAAGAACTCCAGTCAGACTCGATCAGCAGGGTCTGTATAATGGCCGGCTCAACGGGTTCGGCCAAGCCATCTCTATGCTGCAGTTAATTTTCCGTCGTTTAACAAAGGCCCTGCTCTGGTTCGCGGTCGGCAGTGTTTTGCTGGTTCTGCTGTTTCGGGTGGTGCCGCCACCGGGAACGGCATTGATGGTCGAGCGCAAGATCGAATCCTGGGTCGACGGCGAGCCCATCGATCTGCAACGCACCTGGAAACCCTGGGATGAAATCTCCGACGACCTGAAAGTCGCGGTGATTGCCGGTGAAGACCAGAAGTTTGCCGAGCATTGGGGCTTTGATTTCAGCGCGATTCAGGCGGCGTTTGCACATAACGAGCGCGGCGGCTCGATTCGCGGCGCAAGCACCCTGAGCCAGCAAGTGTCGAAAAACCTGTTTCTGTGGTCTGGCCGCAGCTGGCTGCGTAAAGGCCTGGAAGCCTGGTTTACCGGGCTGATCGAAGTGTTCTGGCCCAAGCAGCGGATTCTTGAGGTATACCTCAATAGCGTCGAGTGGGATGAAGGTGTGTTCGGCGCCGAAGCAGCGGCCCGGCATCACTTTGGCGTGGGCGCTGGTTCGCTGTCCCGGCAGCAGGCAAGTTTGTTGGCCGCGGTACTGCCGAACCCGCGGGTGTGGAGTGCCAGCCATCCGACTTCTTACGTTGCAAGGCGGGCCGGGTGGATTCGCCAGCAGATGAATCAGTTGGGCGGGGATAGCTATCTGGTCGGCCTCAACGATTCCCGCCGGGCGCCATGGGCTCAATGACACCGAAGATCCCACAAGGTCGACGCTAAACCGGAAATTGGGCAGAAACAAAAACGCCCCGATCAATGATCGGGGCGTTTTTTATTGCCGTTGCCGCAGTTACGCAGCGATCGACAACTTGAGCTTGTTCATCGCGCTCTTCTCGAGCTGACGAATACGCTCGGCCGACACGTTGTACTTCTGCGCCAGGTCGTGCAGCGTGGCTTTTTCTTCTGCCAGCCAGCGCTGGTAGAGGATGTCGCGGCTGCGGTCGTCCAGCACTTCAAGCGCTTCGTGCAGGTTGTGGTTGGAGTTGTCGCTCCAGTCGGCGTCTTCCAGTTGACGGGCCGGATCGTACCGGTGGTCTTCCAGGTAGTTGGCCGGCGATTGGAAGGCACTGTCGTCGTCCGCTTCCGCGGCCGGGTCGAAGGCCATGTCATGGCCGGTCAGGCGACTTTCCATCTCACGCACTTCCCGCGGCTCTACGCCGAGGCTTTCCGCCACACGGTGGACTTCCTCGTTGTTCAGCCAGGCCAGACGTTTCTTCTGGCTGCGCAGGTTGAAGAACAGCTTGCGCTGAGCCTTGGTGGTCGCGACTTTGACGATCCGCCAGTTGCGCAGGATGAACTCGTGGATTTCCGCCTTGATCCAGTGCACCGCAAAGGACACCAGGCGCACACCCATTTCCGGGTTGAAACGCTTGACCGCTTTCATCAGGCCGACGTTGCCTTCCTGGATCAGGTCAGCCTGGGCCAGGCCGTAACCGGAATAGCTACGGGCAATGTGTACGACAAAACGCAGGTGGGCGAGCACCATCTGCCGAGCCGCCCCCAGATCCTGCTCATAATAGAGACTCTCGGCCAGTTCACGCTCCTGCTCCGGCGTCAGCAATGGAATGCTGTTCACCGTGTGCACATAGGCCTCCAGGTTCGCACCCGGGACCAGAGCATATGCAGGTTGCAAAGAATTGGTCATACGAAAAAACCTCCGACTTACATAACTCGTGCAGTTCAGCACTGCGAAAATTGACCGGAAACCAAAAAACAAGTTCCCATAAACGCTGAAAGGTCAATACGAGCAAAATGATATTACTTTGGCGCAAGCTCCCGCAGGTGGCGTGCGACTGCAATCCATGCACCGATATACCCCAACAGCACCGCGCCAAGCAAGAGCGACAGACCGTCGGCAACTGGCACTCCGGCCAGCGCAAAATCACTGCCGTACAAACCGGCCAGTCCAACCACCGCGTCGTTCAGCCAGTTCAGGCCGAACGCCAATACGCCCCAGGAAAGAATCCCCGCACCGAAGCCATATAGCGCGCCCATGTACAGAAAGGGCCTGCGCACATAACTGTCCGTGCCGCCGACGAGTTTAATCACTTCTATCTCTGTGCGGCGGTTTTCAATATGAAGACGAATGGTATTGCCTATCACCAAAAGTAATGCAGAAACCAAAAGCACGGTCAGACCGAAGACAAAACGGTCGCCCAGCTTGAGGATGGCCGCCAGACGCTCGACCCAGACTAGATCAAGTTGCGCCTGTTGTACCTTCGGCAACTCGGAAAGTTTTTGTCGTAATGCTTCAAGCGCAGGCTTGTCGACCTCTTTCGGAGTCACCAGGACCACGCCCGGGAGCGGGTTTTCCGGCAGTTCCTTAAGGGCTTCGCCCAGACCGGACTGCTGCTGGAATTCTTCCAGCGCCTGATCGCGACCCACGTATTCGGCATCCGCTACGCCCGGCATGCCTTTGATCTGCTCACGCAACGACTCACCCTCGGCAGGGCTGGCCTCAAGTTGCAGGTACAGGGAAATCTGCGCCGCACGCTGCCAGGAGCCACCGAGACGCTCGACGTTATTCAGCAAAAGTGACAGCCCCATCGGCAAGCTCAGGGCCACCGCCATCACCATGCAGGTGAAAAAGCTGCCGATCGGGTGCTTGCCCAAGCGACGCAAGCTGTCCAGCAAACTGGCACGATGACTTTCGATCCAGGCGCGGAACAGCGTGGCGAAATCCGGGCCATCGTCATCGTCGCGTTTTTTCTTCTGCTGTGGTTGCGGGTCGGCGGCCTTCGGGGCCACACGCTCGGAAACCTTGGGGCTACGTGTCGCACTCATACGCCGGCCTCCCCGTCGCCGATCAATCGGCCACGCTGCAGGGTCAGCATGCGATGACGCATGCGGGCAATCAGCGCCAGGTCGTGACTGGCGATCAGCACGCTGGTGCCCAGACGGTTGATATCTTCGAACACGCCCATGATTTCTGCCGCCAGACGCGGGTCGAGGTTACCGGTCGGTTCATCCGCCAGCAGCAAGGCCGGGCGGTGAACGATGGCGCGAGCGATGCCGACGCGCTGTTGCTGGCCGGTAGACAGGTCGCCAGGGTAGAGATCGGTTTTGTCCGAGAGTGCCACGCGCTCCAGGGCCGAGTCCACGCGCTTGACGACCTCGGCCTTGGACAGGCCAAGGATCTGCAACGGCAACGCGACGTTATTGAACACCGTGCGATCGAACAGCAACTGGTGGTTCTGGAACACCACGCCGATCTGTCGGCGCAGGAACGGAATCTGTGCGTTGCTGATGGTGCTCAGGTCTTGCCCGGCCAGCAGCAATTTGCCGGTGGTCGGACGTTCCATGGCCAGCAACAGCCGCAACAAGGTGCTTTTACCGGCGCCGGAATGGCCGGTGACAAACAAGAATTCGCCCCGACGGACTCGAAAGCTCAGCTCATGCAAGCCGACGTGACCGTTCGGGTAGCGTTTACCGACCTGTTCGAAACGAATCATGAACGCTCCCGCTCGGCAAACAATGCCTGGACAAAGGGTTCTGCTTCAAAAGTACGCAAATCGTCGATGCCTTCACCAACGCCGATGTAACGGATCGGCAAGCCAAACTGCTTGGCCAGGGCGAAAATCACCCCACCCTTGGCGGTGCCGTCGAGTTTGGTCAGCGCCAGGCCGGTCAATTCGACGGTCTGGTTGAATTGCTTGGCCTGGTTGATGGCGTTCTGGCCGGTACCGGCGTCGAGCACCAACAGCACCTCATGAGGCGCGTCGGCATCGAGCTTGCCGATCACCCGGCGAACCTTCTTCAACTCTTCCATCAAATTGTCTTTGGTGTGCAGGCGACCGGCGGTGTCGGCGATCAACACATCAATGCCACGGGCCTTGGCGGCCTGCACAGCGTCGAAAATTACCGAAGCCGAGTCGGCGCCGGTGTGCTGGGCGATCACCGGGATCTTGTTGCGCTCGCCCCAGACCTGCAGTTGCTCGACCGCTGCGGCGCGGAAGGTGTCACCGGCGGCGAGCATGACTTTCTTGCCTTCCAGTTGCAGCTTCTTCGCCAGCTTGCCGATGGTGGTGGTTTTGCCGGCACCGTTGACGCCGACCACCAGAATCACGAACGGCTTGTTCTGCGAGGTGATTTTCAGCGGCTGCTCGACCGGCTTGAGCATCGCTGCCAATTCGGCTTGCAGGGATTTGTACAGCGCGTCGGCATCGGCCAGCTCCTTGCGGGCGACTTTCTGAGTCAGGCGCTGAATGATCACCGACGTCGCTTCGACGCCGACATCGGCGGTCAGCAGACGGGTTTCGATGTCTTCGAGCAGTTCGTCATCAATGGTTTTCTTGCCGAGGAACAGGCTGGCCATGCCCTCGCCAATGCTGGCGCTGGTCTTGGACAGGCCTTGCTTGAGACGGGCGAAGAAACCGGCTTTGGTCTCTTCGGTACGCACAGGCTCGACTGGAGTTTCGAGGGGCGCAACCGGTGTGGCGGCAACAGGAGCGATGACGGGTGCAGGCGCAGGCGCTGGAGCAACCGGAGCAACCGGAGCAACCGGAGCAACAAATGCTGGCACTGCCGGCTCTGTAACCACTGGAGCAGGTTCGGCCACGAACACGGGCGCAACGGCTGCCGGTGCAACGACTGCCGGCTCAACCACTGGCGCCCGAACCGGCTCCGGAGCAAACGCAGTCGGGGCCGGAATCGGTGGCGTGATGTGCGGCGCTTGCTCATCTTCAACCAACGCCACCGGCTCTTCCGCTACCGGCAAAGTCAGCCACGGCGTAGCAACTGGCGTCAGCGGCAATGGGGCCGCGACTTCGGTTTCAGGTACGAGCGCGGCCGCAGGTTGCAGCACCGGCTCGGCAATCGGCGCAGGCTTTTGCTCTATAACCGGTGCCGGGGTTGGCTCAGAAAGTGGCTGTGGCTGTTCGACAACGGGTTCCTGCGGCTTTTTGCGCAGCCATCCGAACAGGCTTTTCTTCTCACCAGCCGCAGCTGGGGTCTTCTTGTCGTCGTTGGAACCAAACATGGAGGACGGCTATCTCACGGTAGCGACGCGCCAAAAGGCGCCTCGGCAAATAAATAATTCGATGCTGAACAGACTGCGATTCATCCAGCTTGTTCACGCGCAACATTTTGTCGAGGAGCCAACGGCGCCTCAAAGGTCGACTAATACGAAGGACTGGAACGGCATCGTCGGCGAAAACGCAGAGTTTAGCTGACAAACTCAAAGCTTCTGCCGGTAACCCATACAACCTGCAAGCCGATCAAAGGCTTGATAGGCGTGGCCGCCAGTAAAACGGATCAGTATCCTAGCACCCTCTCGCCCGCCGACGCTAAGACCAAGCGGGCAGCCCAACAGGTTTAAAAACGAATGAATGCTCTAGCCCGCCGCGCTGCAGGCCTGCTGCTCAGCACAGTTTGTCTGCCCCTCTCGGCCCTGGCTGCCGATCCACAACCGACCCACGAATTCACCCTCGACAACGGCCTGAAGGTTGTCGTGCGCGAAGACCATCGTGCGCCGGTCGTCGTTTCCCAGATCTGGTACAAGGTCGGCTCCAGCTACGAGACCCCGGGCCAGACCGGGTTGTCCCACGCGCTGGAACACATGATGTTCAAGGGCAGCGAGAAAGTCGGCCCCGGCGAAGCCTCGCTGATCCTGCGCGACCTCGGCGCCGAAGAGAACGCTTTCACCAGCGACGACTTCACCGCGTATTACCAGGTGCTGGCCCGCGACCGTCTTGGCGTGGCCTTCGAACTGGAAGCCGACCGCATGGCCAACCTGCGCCTGCCGGCCGACGAGTTCACCCGCGAAATCGAGGTGATCAAAGAAGAGCGTCGCCTGCGCACCGACGACAAGCCGATGTCCAAGGCCTACGAACGTTTCATGGCCATGGCCTACCCCGCCAGCGGTTACCACACGCCGACCATCGGCTGGATGGCCGACCTCGACCGCATGAAAGTCGAAGAACTGCGCCATTGGTACCAGTCCTGGTATGTGCCGAACAACGCCACTCTGGTGGTGGTCGGCGATGTGACCCCGGACGAAGTCAAAACCCTGGCCCAGCGTTACTTCGGCCCGATCGCCAAGCGCAACGTGCCACCGGCGAAAATCCCGCTGGAGCTGGCTGAGCCCGGCGAACGCAAGATCACCCTGCATGTGCAGACCCAATTGCCGAGCCTGATGCTGGCCTTCAACGTGCCGAGCATTGCCACCGCCGAAGACAAACGCTCGGTGAACGCCCTGCGCTTGATTTCCGCCCTGCTTGACGGCGGCTACAGCGGCCGCATCCCGACGCAACTGGAACGCGGCGAAGAGCTGGTGTCCGGCGGGTCGTCGAGCTACGACGCCTATACCCGTGGCGACAGCCTGTTCACCTTGTCGGCTTCGCCGAACACCCAGAAAAATAAAACCATGGCCCAGGCCGAAGCCGGCCTGTGGAAACTGCTCGAACAACTGAAAACCACCGCGCCATCCGCTGAAGAACTGGAGCGGGTACGAGCGCAGGTCATTGCCGGCCTGGTTTTTGAGCGTGACTCGATCACCAGCCAGGCCACCGCCATCGGTCAGTTGGAAACCGTCGGCCTGTCCTGGAAACTGATGGACACCGAACTCGCCGACCTGGAAAGCGTGACCCCGCAAGATATCCAGAAGGCCGCCAAGCTGTATTTCACCCGCGAACGTCTCAGCGTCGCCCATGTACTGCCACAGGAGACGACTCATGAGTGAGCGTAAAAAGTCGCGTCTGGCCCTGATCGGCCTGATCGCTGTTGCACTGATCGGGTCTGCCGCCTTCTATCTGTCAAAACCCGACGAGTCCAACGCCAGCGAAGCCCTCGACAAGGCCAAGTCCAGCCAAAAGCTGCAATCGCTGGCCGAACTCGACGGCAAGGCCCCAAGCCATCGCTCGCTGAACGTGCAGACCTGGAATACCGCCGAAGGCGCCAAGGTATTGTTCGTTGAAGCCCGTGAACTGCCGATGTTCGACATGCGCCTGATCTTCGCCGCCGGCAGCAGCCAGGACGGTGATGCACCCGGCCTGGCATTGCTGACCAACGCCATGCTCAACGAAGGTGTGGCCGGCAAAGATGTCGGCGCCATCGCTCAGGGCTTCGAAGGATTGGGCGCCGACTTCAGCAACGGCGCGTACAAGGACATGGCGCTTGCCTCCCTGCGCAGCCTCAGTGCCGTGGACAAGCGCGAGCCTGCCTTGAAGCTGTTCGCTGAAGTCGTCGGCAAGCCGACCTTCCCCGCCGACTCGTTTGCGCGCATCAAGAACCAGATGCTCGCCGGCTTCGAATACCAGAAACAGAACCCCGGCAAACTCGCCAGCCTGGAGCTGATGAACCGTTTGTACGGCGATCATCCGTACGCACACTCCAGCGACGGCACAGCCAAGAGTATTCCCCCGATTACCCTGGCGCAGTTGCGAGCCTTCCATCAGAAAGCCTACGCCGCCGGCAACGTGGTGATTGCGCTGGTAGGCGACCTGTCGCGCACCGAGGCCGAGGCGGTTGCCGCACAAGTGTCCGCCGACCTGCCCAAAGGCCCGGCCCTGGCGAAAATCGAACAACCGACCGACCCCAAGCCCAGCATCGGCCACATTGAGTTTCCGTCCAAACAGACCAACCTGATGATCGCGCAACTGGGTATCGACCGTGACGATCCGGATTACGCAGCGCTGTCCATGGGCAACCAGATTCTTGGCGGCGGCGGTTTCGGCACCCGGCTGATGAGCGAAGTGCGCGAGAAGCGTGGCTTGTCGTATGGCGTGTATTCGGGTTTCAGCCCGATGCAGGCTCGCGGCCCGTTCATGATCAACCTGCAAACCCGCGCCGAAATGAGCGAAGGCACCCTGAAACTGGTGCAGGATGTGCTCGCCGACTACCTTAAGACCGGCCCCACCGAGAAAGAACTCGACGACGCCAAGCGTGAACTGGCCGGCAGCTTCCCGCTGTCCACCGCCAGCAACGCCGATATCGTCGGTCAGCTCGGCGCCATGGGCTTTTACAACTTGCCGCTGAGCTACCTGGAAGACTTCATGCAACAGTCCCAGAGCCTGACCGTCGAGCAAGTCAAAGCCGCACTGAACAAACACCTGAGCACGGATAAACTGGTCATCGTCAGCGCTGGCCCGACCGTGCCACAAAAGCCGTTGCCGGCCCCTACTGACAAACCTGCCGAGCAGCCGCTCGGGGTTCCGGAGCATTAATGGCCACTCGCCCAAAAAAACCTGTCCATAACGTGCATAACGGTGTGAACCAACTGCGCATCATCGGTGGCGAATGGCGCAGCCGAAAGCTGAGCTTCCCGGATGCTCCGGGCCTGCGCCCGACGCCGGACCGGGTGCGGGAAACCCTGTTCAACTGGCTCGCGCCTTACGTCGCCGGGGCCAAGGTACTCGATCCGTTTGCCGGCAGCGGCGCGCTGTTCCTGGAAGCCTTGTCCCGTGGCGCCGCCATGGGCCAGGCGCTGGACGCCAGCAACATCGCGGTGTCCAGCCTGAAAGAACATCTGGGCACCCTGCGCTGCACCAACGGCCAGGTACAGACTGCCGACGCCTTGCGCTATCTGGAAACCCAACCGGCCACGGCGTTCGACCTGGTGTTCCTCGACCCGCCGTTCAATCAGAATCTGTTGCCTGTGGTTTGCACTCTGCTCGAAGAACGTCATTGGCTGGCCGACGATGCGTGGGTCTACACTGAAAGCGAAAGCGCACCGTCGATATTGGGTTTGCCAGAAAATTGGCGCCTGCATCGGGAGCAAAAATCGGGACGTGTGTACTACGCGTTGTGGCAACGTATGGCAGGGATCGCCGGCTAGTCCGGCCTGAGAAAACGGTGCGAAGCTCAGTCAGCTAACGCTGCGGGTACGCGCCGCAGCATCGAGAGCAATCGTGTCCCATCTGCCAGAACGTTTCACCCCTGCCTTCACGCCCGCCTACGGCCTGGGTAATCCGCACTTACAAACCTTGTGGGGACCGCTATGGCGAAAAACCACACATATCGAGCGTGAGCGCGAGCGATTGTGGCTTGAAGATGGCGATTTCCTTGACCTGGACTGGCACGGCCCACACAGCGCGAATGCACCGTTGGTGCTGGTATTGCACGGCCTGACCGGCTCGTCGAATTCGCCTTATGTGGCCGGCATGCAGAAAGCGTTGGGTGCCCAGGGTTGGGCCAGCGTCGCGTTGAACTGGCGAGGCTGCTCCGGCGAGCCCAATCTGTTGCCGCGCAGCTACCATTCCGGGGCCAGTGAAGACTTGGCCGAAACCATCAGGCACCTGCGCACCCAACGCCCCCTCGCGCCGCTGTATGCGGTCGGTTATTCCATGGGCGGTAACGTGTTGCTCAAGCATCTGGGTGAAACCGGCAGCAACAGCGGTGTACTCGGTGCGGTGGCAGTGTCGGTGCCGTTTCGCCTCGATCACTGTGCCGATCGTATCAGCCAGGGTTTTTCCCAGTTCTACCAAGCGCATTTCATGCGAGAGATGGTCGCCTACATCAAGAACAAGCAACGCAGATTCCAGCACGAGGGACATGAGGATGGCCTGGCGGCATTGGAGGCGCTGGGCTCTTTGGAGAACTTGCGCACCTTCTGGGATTTCGACGGCCGGGTCACCGCACCGCTCAATGGTTTCGCCGATGCCGCGGATTACTATCGTCGCGCTTCGAGTCGTTATTTCCTTGGAGAAATTCGCACGCCGACCCTGATTATCCAGGCGGCTGACGATCCGTTTGTGTTTCCGCATAGCCTGCCGCAAGCCGACGAATTGTCCGCCAGCACTCAATTCGAGCTGCAGGCCAAGGGCGGGCATGTCGGTTTCGTCGAGGGCTCGTTCAGGCAACCGGGTTACTACCTGGAACGGCGCATTCCCCAATGGCTGGCCGCCACAGGGCGCAAGTAAACAGTGGAAGTCGATCAGGGCGAGTCGATCCACTTCTGGCAAACGGCACCGCTGGCCGGGGTCGAGTTGTTGTCTGCGCGCTACATCGAACACCGTTTCGTCCCGCATGTGCATGACGGCTATGTGATCGGCATGATCATGGCCGGCGCCCAGCGTTATCGCTATCGCGGTGCCGAGCATCTGGCGGGCAGCGGCACGCTGGTGCTGATCAACCCGGACGAACTGCACACTGGCCACAAAGGTACGGAAGACGGTTGGTTGTACCGGGCGTTTTATCCCGACAGCGGGCAAATTCTCTCGCTGCTGGAGGAGCTTGAACTGCCGAGCGACACCTTGCCGGTGTTTGGCGCCACGCTGTACCGCGACCCGGATCTGGTGAGGGGGTTCTGCCAACTGCATCGACTGCTGGAAAGTCCATCCACGGCCCTGCAGCAGCAAACGGTCTGGCGGGAAATGATGTTGTCGCTGTTGCAACGCCACGCAGCTGTTCCGATCGCCGGCAAACCCGGCAAGGAACACCGCGCGGTGACCTTGGCCAAAGAACGGCTGCAATCGCAATTGGCGGCGCCGCCCTCGCTGGAAGAACTGGCGGCGACGGTGAACCTGTCCCCTTTCCACTTCGCCCGGGTGTTCCGCCGCACCACCGGCATGCCGCCGCACGCCTGGCTGATGCAGCAGCGTATCGCTCGGGCACGGGCGTTGTTACAGGACGGCTGTCTGCCGCTGGAAGTCGCGACGCAACTGGGTTTTGCCGACCAGAGTCATCTGAGCCGGCAATTCAAGCAGGTTTATGGCGTTGGACCGGGAGCGTATCGCAGCGCGCGGCAATTGCCCGACCATAGATGACAACGAAGGTCCAAATGTGGGAGCAGGCCCGCTCCCACATCTGCTCTGCGCTTACTCGCCGGTGGCAACGCCTCGTGCAGGGTCGTTGATCCACTCACTCCACGAACCGGCATACAACGCCCCCAATGGATAACCCGCCAGGCACAGGGCGAACAGGTTGTGGCAGGCCGTCACGCCGGACCCGCAATAGGCGACCAGCTCCGTCGGCGAACGATCACCGAGCTTCGCGGCAAACCGCTGCTTGAGCTGATCGGCGGGCAGAAAACGTCCGTCGCTGCCCAGGTTTTCGGTGAACGCGGCGCATTGTGCGCCGGGAATGTGCCCGGCAATCGGATCGATCGGTTCCACTTCGCCCTTGAAGCGCGGCAGGGCGCGGGCGTCGAGCAAGGTCAACGCGGGCTGGCCGAGACGTTTCTGGAGCTGTTTGGCGCTGAGCACCAGCGAAGCATCCGGCGTCCCGGTGAAGGTGCCGCGATTGATCGACGGCGGATCAAGACTCAGGGGTAATCCGGCGGCATGCCAGGCTTTCAGCCCGCCATCGAGAATGAACACACCGTCGCGCTTGCCCAGCCAGGCCAGCAACCACCAGGCCCGCGCCGCGTAGGCGCCAGGACCGTCATCGTACAAAACCACTTCGCTGTCGGCATTGATGCCCCAGGCTTGCAGGCGCTCGATCAGCTTTTCGGGTTCAGGCAACGGATGACGCCCGGTAACCCCCTTGACCACCGCCCCGCTCAGATCACGCTCGAGATCGGCAAAACTCGACCCGGCAATATGCCCTTCGGCATAACTGCGCTGACCATAATCCGGGTCTTCGAGGGCAAAACGACAATCCAGAATCACCAGCCCCGGGGTCTCCTTTTTCAGGTCCAACGCTTGCGGGCTGATCAGTTGCGCAATGGGCATAACGGGCTCCTGTGATGTTGTCGATCTTGAATCCTAATGCACTTCTTCCAGCGCCTGGGCCAGTGGCACGTAAAATTCGTCGAACAGCGCATTTACCGCGTCGCGCGATTGATCGGTGACGAACCCGGCCTCAAGCACCAACACCTGATACACGCCGCGCTTGATGGCCTGTTCGCTCAAGTGGTTGGAGTTTTCCCGCGTGGTGCACAGAAACCGCACCCACGACGTGAGGATGATCCAGGCGTTCAGCGTCAGGGACTCGATCTGAACCTTATCCATGTTCAGGATGCCAGCGGCGACGAACCCTTCGTAAATGGCGGTGCCCTGGATCAGGCAGCGCTGGGAAAAGCGCCGGTAACGGGCGGCCAGCTCGGGATCGCTGTCGAGCAAGTGCTCGAGGTCGCGATGCAAAAAACGGTAACGCCACATGGCGGCGAGCAATTCCTTGAGGTAGAAGCGCTTGTCTTCGACCGTCGCGGCGCGGCCCTGGGGTGGGCGCAGGAAGCTGTCCACCAGGCTTTCGTACTCACTGAACAGCACAGCGATGATCGCCTGCTTGTTGGGGAAGTGGTAGTACAGGTTGCCCGGAGAAATCTCCATGTGGGCAGCAATGTGGTTGGTGCTGATGCTGCGCTCGCCCTGCTGATTGAACAGCTCCAGGCTGTTCTGCACGATGCGCTCGCTGGTTTTGATCCGAGGGGCCATGGCTTGAGCTTTAATTCAGAGTGCGGTGACGGGCATCTTACGACCTATCCGTGGGTGGATAAAACAAAGCTGCGTCAGGATGTCATTTGACTTTTTAGAGCATGGACTCTAAAAATCCCCTCATTACAATAAATCCGGAGCCGACCATGCCTGCTGACATCGCCTACCTGAAGAACTTGCAGCAGCCTCTGGACGAGCTCCAAACCCTGTTCGATGCTCAACGCGCCGCGTATGCAGGCAACCCGATGCCGCCGGCAGCTCAGCGCCAACAATGGCTAAAGGCATTGCGGGACCTGTTGAGCAATGAGCGCCAGGCCTTGATCGACGCCATCAGCCAGGATTTCAGCCACCGCAGCGCCGACGAAACCTTGCTCGCCGAATTGATGCCCAGTCTGCAGGGTATTCACTACGCCAGCCAACACCTCAAAAGCTGGATGAAGGCCTCGCGGCGTAAAGTCGGCATCGCCTTTCAACCCGCCTCGGCCAAAGTCGTTTATCAACCGCTGGGCGTAGTCGGGGTGATCGTGCCGTGGAACTACCCGTTGTATCTGGCCATCGGGCCACTGGTGGGGGCGCTGTCGGCGGGTAACCGGGTGATGCTCAAACTCAGCGAATCGACCCCCGCCACCGGTTTGCTGCTCAAGGAGTTGCTGGAGCGGATATTCCCTCAAGACCTGGTTTGCGTGGTGCTCGGCGAGGCCGACATCGGCGTGGCGTTCTCCCGGTTGCGCTTCGATCACCTGCTGTTCACCGGCGCCACCAGCATCGGCAAACACGTGATGCGCGCAGCCGCCGAGAACCTGACTCCAGTGACCCTCGAACTGGGCGGCAAGTCCCCGGCCATCGTTTCCCGCGATGTACCGCTCAAGGATGCCGCCGAACGCATCGCTTTCGGCAAGACCCTCAACGCCGGGCAAACCTGTGTCGCCCCGGACTACGTGCTGGTGCCCGAAGACCGCGTCGGCTCTTTCGTCGAAGCCTATCGCCAGGCAGTTCGCGGGTTTTATCCGACCCTGGCCGACAATCCGGACTACACCGCCATCATCAATGACCGACAACTGGCGCGGCTCAACGGCTACCTCAGCGACGCCACCAGCAAGGGCGCGCTGCTGATTCCGCTGTTCGATCAGGGCCAGGGCCGGCGCATGGGTCATAGCCTGCTGCTCAACGTCAGTGACGATATGACGGTGATGCAGGACGAAATCTTCGGCCCGCTGCTGCCAATCGTGCCGTACAAGGACCTCGATGAAGCGTTTGCCTACATCAACCAACGGCCTCGTCCGCTGGCGCTGTATTACTTCGGCTACGACAAGCGCGAGCAAAACCGCGTTCTCCAGGAAACCCATTCCGGCGGCGTATGCCTCAATGACACCTTGCTGCACGTTGCCCAGGACGACATGCCGTTCGGCGGCATCGGTGCCTCGGGCATGGGCCACTACCACGGCCACGAAGGTTTTCTGACCTTCAGCAAGGCCAAGGGTGTGCTTATCAAACAGCGCTTCAACGCGGCGAAGCTGATCTATCCACCGTATGGCAAAGCCATTCAGAAACTGATCCAGAAGCTGTTTGTCCGCTAACGATCAACACCGCCGGGTAATAACAATAATGAGCCCAAGCCTGTCCGACACACCCGCGCTGTCACGGCGCGGCCTGCTTAAATTCAGCCTGGGCGCCAGCGCCTTTCTGGCCACAGCCGGATTCGGCGCGAGCCTCAGCGGCTGCTCGTCGAGCACGGCGGCCAACGGTTTCGCGACTCTGCGCAGCGGTGACCTGTTGTTTCTGCGGGCACTGATCCCGGTAATGCTCGACGGTGCCGTGATCGTCGAGAAAATGCCGGCCGCCGTCGAAGGCACCCTCAAAAGCCTGGATTACAGCCTCGATCACCTGTCTGCGGAAATGCTCAAGCTGACCCGGCAATTGTTCGATGTGCTGGGGATGGGCATCACCCGCGGCCCACTGACCGGGATCTGGGGCAGCTGGGAAAACGCCAGCGGCGAAGATATCCGACACTTTCTCGACCGTTGGGAAAACAGCTCGCTGAGCTTGCTGCGCATGGGCCATGGCTCGTTGCTGCAAATGGTGATGATGGCGTGGTACAGCCGGGCGGAGTCTTGGGCGCATTGTGGGTATCCGGGGCCGCCTACGGTCTGAAACCGTGGCGTCCCTTTCGCGGGCAAGCCGCCTCAGCATCGCACCCAAAACATAACAACAAGAGAACCCGAACATGCCCGTACCCGATCCGTTTCGCGAAGGCCTGGCCCGTGGCTGGAAAACCTATAACGGTTCGCAATTGCCCCAGGACCTGACCCTCGAAGCGGATGTGGCGATCATCGGCAGCGGTGCCGGCGGCGGAACCACCGCCGAAATCCTCAGCGCCGCAGGCTACAAGGTCTTGCTCATCGAAGAAGGCCCACTCAAGACCAGCAGCGACTTCAAGATGCTCGAAGGTCAGGCCTACACCAGCCTCTATCAGGAAGGCATCGGGCGCATGAGCAAGGACGGTGCGATCACCATCCTCCAGGGCCGGGCGGTGGGCGGTACCACGCTGATCAACTGGACTTCGAGCTTTCGCACCCCGGATCAGACGCTCGAACACTGGGCCAAAGAACATGACGTCGTAGGCCACACACCGGCCGAGATGGCGCCCTGGTTCGAGAAAATGGAACAACGCCTGGGCGTCGCCCCGTGGCTAGTGCCGCCCAACGCCAACAACGACGTCATCCGCAAAGGCTGCGAAAAACTCGGCTACGCCTGGCATGTGATCCCGCGCAACGTGCGCGGCTGCTGGAACATCGGCTACTGCGGCATGGGTTGCCCGACCAACGCCAAACAATCGATGCTGGTCACGACCATCCCGGCGACCCTGGAAAAAGGTGGCGAGCTGCTCTATCTGGCCCGCGCTGAAAAGTTGTCGATCAAGGACGCCAGGGTCACGGGTCTGCACTGTGTGGCGATGGATGAGCGTTGCGTTGCCCCTACCGGACGCACAATCACGGTCAAGGCACGGCATTACGTGCTGGCCGGCGGCGGGATCAACAGCCCGGCGCTGCTATTGCGTTCAGAGGCGCCGGATCCCCATGAGCGACTGGGAAAACGGACGTTCCTGCATTTGGTCAACATGTCCGCCGGGCTGTTCGACGAGGTGATCAACCCGTTCTACGGCGCGCCGCAGTCGATTTATTCCGACCATTTCCAGTGGCAGGACGGCATCACCGGCAAGATGTCCTACAAATTGGAGGTCCCACCGCTGCACCCGGCGCTGGCCACCACCCTGCTCGGTGGCTTCGGCACGGAAAACGCCCGGCACATGGAAAACCTTCCGCATACCCACGCCATGCTGGCATTGCTGCGAGACGGCTTTCACCCGGACAGCTCCGGCGGCAGTGTCGAATTACGCAGTGACGGCACGCCGGTGCTCGACTATCAGGTTTCATCGTATGCCTGGGACGGGTTGCGTCGGGCGTTCCATAGCATGGCCGAGATCCAGTTCGCCGGTGGCGCCAACGCCGTGATGCCGATGCATGCCGACGCCCGTTACGTCAGAACCCTCACCGAAGCGCGTGCCTTGATCGATGGATTGAGCCTTGAGCTGTATCGCACGCGCCTGGGCAGTGCTCATGTAATGGGCGGTTGTGCCATGGGTGAAGACCCGAAAAACGCCGTGACCGATAGCCTCGGCCGACATCACCAACTGCACAATCTATCGATTCACGACGGCTCGCTATTCCCCACCAGCATTGGTGCAAACCCACAATTGTCGGTCTACGGACTGACGGCACAACTGGCGAATTCACTGGCCCAGCGTTTGAAAAACCCATGAAAACGAGGAATATTCCCATCGTCTATAGTGCTTTCTTACCCAACAGGCGACTTGGCCGACCGGGAAGGCTGCGATACCATCCGACTCCCCAACGGACTCCCGCCAGGACGACGCGATGAACCGAGTGTTGTACCCAGGTACCTTCGACCCTATTACCAAGGGCCATGGCGATCTGGTCGAACGCGCCTCGCGCCTGTTCGATCACGTGATCATCGCCGTCGCCGCCAGCCCGAAGAAAAACCCGCTGTTTCCCTTGGAACAACGTGTGGAGCTGGCCCGCGAGGTCACCAAACATTTGCCGAACGTTGAAGTCGTCGGCTTCTCGACGCTGCTCGCGCATTTCGCCAAAGAGCAGAACGCCAATGTATTCCTGCGTGGTTTGCGCGCGGTGTCGGACTTCGAATATGAATTCCAGCTGGCCAATATGAACCGCCAACTGGCACCGGATGTGGAAAGCCTGTTTCTTACCCCGTCCGAGCGTTATTCGTTCATTTCCTCGACACTGGTCCGTGAAATCGCGGCCCTGGGCGGCGATATCACCAAGTTCGTCCACCCGGTGGTGGCCGATGCCCTCACCGAACGCTTCAAAAAGTAGGCGCTGCCGAAGGCTGCGATCTGCTGCACTTGATCGCGCCCGCGTGCACTGCGGGCGCCAATGCGGCACAATTGTGCGCATTGGTTTATTGCGCCAGGGCCTGCCGCCCCGGCTGGAGTTAGCATGTCCCTGATCATCACCGACGATTGCATCAACTGCGACGTCTGCGAACCCGAGTGCCCGAACGCCGCCATTTCCCAGGGCGAAGAGATCTACGTGATCGACCCGAACCTGTGCACGCAATGTGTCGGCCACTACGACGAACCGCAGTGCCAGCAGGTCTGCCCTGTGGATTGTATTCCACTGGACGAGGCCCATCCGGAAACTGAAGAACAGTTGATGGAGAAGTACCGGAAGATTACCGGTAAGGCTTGAAAGCCTGGAAAGATCGTCCGAAGGCGGCCCGAACCTTCGGACGATCTTTTTTATGCCTCACTCCCGCTGCTCAAACCCTTCCCCGACGCACCCCAGACACCGCACAAACGCCGCTTTCGCCGGGTCGACCACCAGCGCCTGCCCTGCATCGCCAATGCCGCCGCCCAGCGCGGTAAATGGCAGCGACACCACAAACGCCCCGGCACCGATCACTGTCGCCACCACCAGCAACGGTCGGGCAATCAGCAGATCGCCAAGCATGGCGTAGGCCGGTGGATTCTGGATGGTGTAACGCGGGTCGCCGCTGCCGTTCTCAGTAGCCAGCGTGGGCGCAGCGATGCTCAGCAGCAGCGTGACGACAAAGGTTCGAAACAGATTCATGGCACGGTCCTTCGGCTAGGCAGTGAGAACACTGACTATAGACCGTAGCCGATATCAGCTCTGACAGCGCGGACAAAAGACACTGGCGCGCTGCCCGAGTTTGACTTCCCGCAGCCCCGTGCCACAGACCTTGCAGTGTTCACCACCACGGCCGTATACGAACAGCTCCTGCTGGAAGTACCCCGGCTGGCCGTCGCCGCCGATAAAGTCCCGCAACGTGGTGCCGCCCCGTTCGATGGCGAGCGCCAGGATGCGCTTGATCTCGATCGCCAGCTTCAAATAACGCCCCCGGGAAATGCTCTTGGCCTCGCGGCGCGGGTCGATGCCGGCAGCAAACAGCGCTTCGGTCGCGTAAATATTGCCGACGCCAACCACCACCGCGTTGTCCATGATGAACGGCTTGACCGCCATGGATCGCCCGCGGGACAGCTGGAACAGACGTTCGCCATCGAACAGATCGGTCAACGGCTCCGGCCCCAGGCGAACCAGCAGTTCGTGATTCAGCGGGTCCAGACTCCAGAGCATCGCCCCGAACCGACGCGGGTCTGTGTAACGCAGGGCCAGGCCCGATTCCAGCTCGATGTCCACATGCTCATGCTTGGCCGCCGGCAAGCCGGCTTCCACCAGCCGCAGATTCCCCGACATGCCCAAATGGCTGATCAACGTGCCGACTTCGGCATTGATCAGTAAATACTTGGCCCGCCGTTCCACCAGCACGATGCGCTGGCCCGACAGCCGCACATCCAGGTCTTCGGGGATCGGCCAGCGCAGACGGCGCTCACGCACGATCACCCGGCTGACGCGCTGGCCTTCCAGGTGCGGTGCAATTCCGCGGCGGGTGGTTTCGACTTCCGGCAGTTCTGGCATGGGGCTCTCGAATCAGGCGAGGTTCGACACTCAATGTGTGGCGAGGTCGCGAATTTCTTGTTTCTGGGTTTCGAAATCGTATTCCGATAGACCGATGTAATCGAGCACCAGATGCCCGACATTGTTCCATTCGTGGTCTTCAGACTGGTTGCCCAGCACCCGATAGGAAGCACAAATGTGCTCGGCCATCTTCAGGATTGCCAGCAGGTTCTTCAGCGGCGTATTGCGGCACGACTCATCGCTGAAAATGGCCAGGGCATTGTGATGGTTGGCAATGGCCTGGGTGACATGTTCCGGCAGACGCCAGGACTTGGCGGTGTAATACCCGACCACGGCGTGGTTGGTGTTGTATTGCTTGTTCTCGGTATCCACCACGCGGCATTCGGCGCTGGCGTTGGCATAGGCCTGTTCCAGCACTTTCATGTAATCGGGGAATTTCTTGAGCATCAGCGGAATGCCGCAATCGTGGAACAGACCCAGCGCATAAGCTTCATCGCCGGCCTGGACACCGACGCGCTTGGCCAGGCTCAGGCAGGTCATCGCCACGTCCTGCGCCGTGTCCCAGAAACGGTTGAGGGTGACGATGGTCTCGTCGTTCAGCTCGCCCTTGATCGACTGCGCGTTGATCAGGTTGATGATCGAACGACTGCCCAACAGGTTTACTGCACGCTGGATCGCGGTGATCTTGTTACTCAAGCCGTAGTACGGCGAATTGACGATTTTCAACAAGGCGCCCGAAAGGCCTGGGTCCTGGGAGATCAGTTTGGCGATCACCTCCAGGTCCGGGTCGGGCATATATTGCTCCATCTGCAGATCCACCATGATCTGCGGCTGGGCCGGCACACTGATGCCTTGCAGGGACTGTTGAATCTGTTCAGAAGACAGCTCTTGGGACATAAGTACGCACTCCGGGTCAGGCGGGGATTCTAACCCTTAAAAAGATCGATCCGACAGCCAGTCAAACTCAATCCATATGTGTGCGGGCCCGCGATGGCGCCATGCGCGTTTCATCGTCCGTCAAACCCGCCACTCCCTCAACACGCTATACTCCCGCTCTTTTTTCCGGAGCGACGTCATGTCCCTGCCTAGCCTGCGCCTCAAAGCCAACGCCGACCGACGCCTGCGCAACGGTCACCTGTGGGTCTACAGCAACGAAATCGATGTAGCCGCCACCCCATTGCACGGCTTCAAGGCTGGCGATCAGGCGATCCTCGAAGCCGCCGCCGGCAAGCCGCTGGGCATCGTTGCCATGAGCCCGAACAATCTGATCTGCGCCCGCCTGCTGTCGCGCGACATCAAGTTGCCGCTGGACAAATCGCTGCTGGTGCATCGCCTGAACGTCGCCCTGTCGCTGCGCGATCGCCTGTTCGACAAGCCGTTCTATCGTCTGGTCTATGGCGACTCCGACCTGCTGCCAGGCCTGGTGGTCGACCGTTTCGGCGACATCCTGGTGGTCCAGATCGCTTCGGCGACCATGGAAGCTCACAAAGATGACGTGATCGCGGCCCTGACCCAAGTGCTCAAGCCAAGCGGCATCCTGTTCAAGAACGACTCCGCAGCCCGTGACGCCGAAGGCCTCAACCGTTACGTCGAAACCGTGTTCGGCCTGGTGCCGGAGTGGGTGGCGCTGGAAGAAAACGGCGTGAAGTTCGAAGCGCCGGTCATCCAGGGCCAGAAAACCGGCTGGTTCTATGACCACCGCATGAACCGCGCGCGTCTGGCACCTTATGCCAAAGGTAAACGCGTACTGGACTTGTACAGCTACATTGGTGGCTGGGGCGTGCAAGCGGCCGCCTTCGGCGCCAGTGAAGTGTTCTGCGTCGATGCGTCGGCCTTCGCCCTCGACGGCGTCGAGCGCAACGCCGCACTGAACGGTTTCGCCGAAAAAATGACCTGCATTGAAGGCGACGTGTTCGAAGCCCTCAAAGAGCTGAAAGCCAGCGAAGAGCGTTTCGACGTCATCGTGGCCGACCCTCCTGCATTCATCAAACGCAAGAAAGACATGAAAAACGGCGAAGGCGCCTACCGTCGCCTGAACGAACAAGCCATGCGCCTGCTCACCAAGGACGGCATCCTGGTCAGCGCATCGTGCTCAATGCACCTGCCGGAAGACGATTTGCAGAACATCCTGCTGACCAGCGCCCGTCACCTGGACCGCAACATCCAGATGCTGGAGCGCGGCGGACAAGGCCCGGATCACCCGGTTCACCCAGCCATTGCCGAAACCCGCTACATCAAGAGCATTACCTGCCGTCTGCTGCCAAACAGCTGAGTACGCCGGTTTGACGGGGAGCCGACAGGCTCTCCGTCAGCCATTCTGACGCTGCGACATCTCCTCTCCCGCCCCATCGTCTTACTCTTGCAGTCCTACAAACTTGCAGGACGTTTCCCTGCACATTTGATTTGAAAGAATATAACTTACAAACTTTCTCCAACCCCAAGACTGCTCCGACAAAATTACTGGAATATTCCTACTTGATCTCCCCTTGATAAGAGCCCATTAAAGCCTATGATTGAGTTGTCACCTCGAAGTGACACTCACTATCAAATGACAAGGAGTCAACAACATGAAAGCAATTACTCTGGAAGCTAACAAAATCGCCAACCTGGCTTTTCTGGTTGCACCAAAAGCCCGCTAAGTAAATGAGACGCTGGGGAGTGCCGGCTACCCAGCGTGTTCTATGGCACCCGTCCAGAGCGAACCGCCCACCATGCAGATAAACCCATATCTATTCATACTTCCTCGCACGCCCGGCCAAATAGTCTGGGATTACAAAAATCACAAACAATTTGAACTAAGCCTTGAATACTCAAGCAGACTTACGCAACTAATCAACAACCCCGAACTTTATAACGACAGCAACATAGTTGACACTCAACTCCTGAACGCAGGAATACTGACAACATCAATACAAGGTACTGTTGAATGGGGCTGGGATGAACTGTCGAAGATATTCCATATCGGTACCAAAAACATCCCCTGCGAACATGTCCCTCAGGATATTCATGAATGGTCCAGACACTACCTGGACCACTGCACCGAAGTGCTGGCCGCTCCTGCGCCGAGCAACCGGCCCACAGAACGCCAGGCGCGGGAGCTGATTGGCCTGCCAAAGCCTTCCTGCCTGCCGGAAGGGTCTCTTGCCAACGTCCTGATCGGCCGAAAAACCTGCCGCACCTTCACGGACTCAGCAGTTTCACTGGAAGCTATCGGCACGCTGCTTTACCTGTCCCTTGGCTACTTGCATGAGCGCGAAAACGATGTCGACGAAACCCTTGTCGAAGGTCTCGATGCCCGGCGCAGCAGCCCATCCGGTGGCGGGCTGAATGCCTGCGAAGGCTTTCTTCATGTACACAACGTCAGCGGCCTGAAACCCGGGCTCTACGCCTATCACCCCACCGACCACGCCTTGAGTTTCGTCAACCCGACACCTGACTCACCACTGGGGCAGTTGCTGTGTGGACAGCACTTCATCAACAACCTGCCCGTGGGCCTGTTCATCACCAGTCGGTTCGACAAGCTGTGGTGGAAATATGAACACTCGCGAGCCTACCGAATGGCCTTCGTGGAAGCAGGGCATATTTCTCAAACATTCCAACTGGTGGCCACTGCACTGGGGTTGAACACCTGGCTGACGGGGGCGCTGGCCGATGATCAGGTCGAGGTCTTGCTGGGGATCGAGAACAGCGCGGAACAACCTTTGTTTTTTGTCGGCTGTGGCTACAGCGACGGACAAGTGATGTGCAAGGAATTGAAAGATCTTCTGAGCAGTCGGGAGCCGCAACAATGACCACTCCCATCATTGCCCCGTTGGAGCAGCCCGTGTCCTGGGCTCATCGTTACACCCTGGGCGACTGGAACACCCGTGCGTCAGTGCGCACCAGCGAACACGACTATCTATTACCACCAGACCTGGAACAGCAACTGGAAACGCGCCACTGGTTTCCTCCAGGCTTCCTGGCTTACCTGACTCACCCGGCCATCCAGGCGGCAGGTCAATCCGTCATCCATCGGTTGTCGGCCAATCATCTGGTGTACTTCCTCGACTACACCACCTTGCTTGAGCACCGCATCGTCAACCGCTCCGTGGAAACCATCATCCATGATGAACTGAACGTCCACATTCCCGCACGAATGAAGACCGCCGCGCTTCAGCTTTATACCGACGAGGGTTATCACGCCCTGTTTTCCAACAGCCTTGCCGAGCAAGTAGCCAGTTTCTACGGGATCAGCCGACGTCCGGTCATGCCCCACCGCATCATGCGATTGAACGCCCTGCTTGACGGCGCCCCTGAAAGATACAGGGCGCTGGCCTGGTTTCTCGTCGGGTTCGTGTCGGAGACGATCATTGCCAAGGAACTGCTCGATGTCTGCCGTAACGACCTGGTTTCCAGCGTCCAGGCAATGCTCAGGGATCATCTGGCGGACGAGGCGCGCCATAGTCGCTATTTCTCTGAAGTGTTCCATTACCTGTGGCTGACGCTGAACAGCCCTCAACGCACGTTTGTCGCCAAAGCGCTGCTGGACATCATCCGGATGTTCTTCGAAGCCGATGAGCGATGGATGCGCGAAAGCCTGCTCAGCGCGGGTCTTGGCGAGACCACCATCACGGAAATTCTTGGCGGACTGACCAGCCCCCAAGCCACCCATCAACGGGCGCGATCCGGTGCTGGCGCAACGCTTCAGGCGTTAAAAAAGGCTGGTTTCTTCGACCTGCCCTCCAACCAGCAACTGTTCATGAAGGCAGGGCTTATCGATGGCTGAAGGACAATCCGCAGTAACCGCCGGACAACGTCGGGGAGCGGTCAGCCTGTTGTTGGCCATGGTGCTGCTTGGCGTGTTCCCGCTGGATGTCCTGCTGCCCTCTTTCCCGGCGCTCGCCGAACACTTTCGCAGCACACCCGCCGACATTGCGCTGTCGATCAGTCTGTTTGCCGTCGGCATAGCGGTCTCCCAACTGCTGATCGGGCCGCTGTCGGATGTGATCGGGCGCAAAGGACTGTTGCTCGCTGGAATAACCATCTCGATGCTGGGTGCAGTGGGCTGCACGCTGACCACGGACTATGTTCACTTCCTGTTGTTCCGTGTGATTCAGGCACTCGGCTGCGGGTGTTTCGTGCTGTCACAAGCATTGATCCAGGACCTGTTCGAGGGCGAGGAGCGTGACCGGTTGCGGATCCTGATGGTGACTGCCACCGGCGTTTTCATCTCGGTCTCACCGTTGGCCGGCACGTTCCTGCAAGCCACGCTGGGCTGGCAGGGCAGCTTTGTGGTGTTTATCGCACTGGCTGGAATAGTACTGCTCAAGGCCTGTTTTTTTCTCGAAAACACTCGGCCTGCGGCAACCGGGGCGCTATCGAATATCTTCCAGCCCTACCGCCGGGTCTTGTGCGATGTCGACTTTCTGTCCTACTGGCTGATTTCCGCCTTTGCTTTCGCCTGCCATTTTTCCTTCGTAGTGATTTCGCCGCTGATTTTTATGGATCAACTCCAGCTGTCGGCCTATGACTTCTCCCTGGTCCTGCTGGCATACGGCGGCGCCTACATTATCGGCGGCACGGTTGCGACGCTGCTGGGTAAACGTCTCAGTCCCGGCCATCAAGTCATCAGCGGGCTGAGCCTGATCCTGCTGTCCGGCCTGATCATGCTTTACCTCTCAAGCCACTTTGCATTGTCCCCGATTACCGTCCTGGTACCGATGCTCATCTGTACCGCCGGCACCACCATTGCCCGACCGGCCGCCACGTCCAAAGCCATGAGCCTGTTCCCTGAAAATGCGGGAACTTCGGCGTCGGCCGGCAGTACGGTGATTTTCATCTGTGGCGGGTTGATCAGTGCGCTCATCAGCCTGAGCCCGGCCAACCTGCAATCCACGCTGGGATACAGCTTTATCATCCTGAGCAGCGTGGCGCTGGTACTCAACAGTCGTATCCATAGCCGAGCCAAGAGCCTGGGAGCCAGCCCAAGCGTCGAATAATCCTGCCAGTCGTCATCCCACACGCCCCGTCAGCACTGGATCAACGTTTTCCGGCATTCCCTCCTGACGCCAGCGGTGTAGAATCGCGAGATTCATCGCCAGTCATCCCCCGGCGGGTTTATGAGCTCAAGCTGAAGCGCGCGGCGATCCCGCAAAGTTATCGGCAACTTCCGGACACACGGCCATTTCTGAGTGTTCCAGACGTCAATAGAAGCTCACTTCCCTTTTGATACCTGATTTGCCGCCCGGAGTGCTCCATGCCTGATTACCGCTCGAAAACATCCACCCACGGTCGCAACATGGCCGGTGCTCGCGCACTGTGGCGCGCCACGGGGATGAAAGATGACGACTTCAAGAAGCCGATCATCGCCATTGCCAACTCCTTTACCCAATTCGTACCGGGCCATGTGCACCTGAAGGATCTGGGTCAACTGGTCGCACGTGAAATCGAACGGGCCGGCGGCGTAGCCAAAGAATTCAACACCATCGCCGTGGATGACGGCATCGCCATGGGCCACGACGGCATGCTCTATTCGCTGCCGAGCCGCGAGATCATCGCCGACTCCGTCGAATACATGGTCAACGCCCACTGCGCCGACGCCATTGTCTGCATTTCCAACTGCGACAAGATCACCCCTGGCATGCTGATGGCCGCCTTGCGCCTGAACATCCCGGTAATCTTCGTGTCCGGCGGCCCGATGGAAGCCGGCAAGACCAAACTGGCCAGCCACGGTCTCGACCTGGTCGACGCCATGGTGATCGCCGCCGACTCCAGCGCCTCTGACGAGAAGGTCGCCGAGTACGAGCGTAGCGCCTGCCCTACTTGCGGTTCCTGCTCCGGCATGTTCACCGCCAACTCGATGAACTGCCTGACCGAAGCCCTTGGTCTCGCATTACCGGGCAACGGTTCGACCCTGGCCACCCACAGCGACCGCGAACAGCTGTTCCTGCAAGCCGGCCGCACCATCGTCGAGCTGTGCAAGCGTTACTACGGCGAGAACGACGAGTCGGTGTTGCCGCGCAACATTGCCAACTTCAAGGCGTTCGAAAACGCCATGACCCTGGACATCGCCATGGGCGGTTCCACCAACACCATCCTGCACTTGCTGGCCGCGGCCCAGGAAGCCGAGATCGATTTCGACCTGCGCGACATCGACCGCCTCTCCCGCCATGTACCGCAACTGTGCAAGGTCGCGCCGAACATCCAGAAGTACCACATGGAAGACGTGCACCGCGCCGGCGGGATCTTCAGCATCCTCGGCTCCCTGGCCCGTGGCGGCCTGTTGCACACCGACCTGCCGACCGTACACAGCAAGACCATGGCCGAAGGTATCGCCAAGTGGGACATCACCCAGACCAACGACGAAGCGGTGCATCACTTCTTCAAGGCTGGCCCTGCGGGCATCCCGACGCAAACCGCGTTCAGCCAGTCGACCCGCTGGGAAACCCTGGACGACGACCGTGAAAACGGCTGCATCCGCAGTGTCGAACACGCTTACTCGAAAGAAGGCGGCCTGGCCGTTCTGTACGGCAACATCGCGCTGGACGGTTGCGTGGTGAAAACCGCCGGTGTCGACGAGTCGATCCACGTCTTCGAAGGCAACGCGAAGATCTTCGAAAGCCAGGACAGCGCCGTACGCGGCATCCTCGCCGACGAAGTGAAGGCTGGCGACATCGTGATCATTCGTTATGAAGGCCCGAAAGGCGGCCCGGGCATGCAGGAAATGCTCTACCCGACCTCTTACCTGAAATCCAAAGGCCTGGGCAAAGCCTGCGCCCTGCTGACCGACGGCCGTTTCTCCGGCGGCACTTCGGGCCTGTCCATCGGCCACGCTTCGCCAGAAGCCGCTGCCGGTGGCGCGATCGGTCTGGTGCAGGACGGCGACAAGGTCCTGATCGACATTCCGAACCGCTCGATCAACCTGTTGGTCAGCGACGAAGAACTGGCCGCGCGCCGGGTCGAGCAGGACAAGAAAGGCTGGAAGCCGGTGGAAAAGCGTCCACGTAAAGTGACCACCGCTCTGAAAGCCTATGCCCTGTTGGCAACCAGCGCCGACAAGGGTGCCGTGCGTAACAAAGCGATGCTCGACGGGCTGTAATACTTAACCGTCGAACAAAAAAATGCCCCGCCAAGTGCGGGGCATTTTTTTGATCGTTCCCACGCAGAGCGTGGGAGCGAGATCACAGCGCTTACTGAATCTCTTCCGGCTTGACGATCACCCAGTTCTTGTCCGCCGTCACCGCCAACCCTTCTTTCGCCTGGGCCGCTGCGTGCTTGGCCATCATGCCGTTAATCTGGGTCATGTACTTGTCTTTGCGGTTGACCCACAAATGGATGCCGCCCTTGGACACGTCGACGCTGTGGAACAGCATGTAACCGTCGCTGCTCGGCGTATCACCACCCACCAGGACCGGTTTTTTCCATTCATCGATGTAGGTCAGGATCGCCGCTTGCTTGCCGGCCATCCAGGTTGCCGGAGTCCACAGGTACGGGGTCAACTCGAGGCCAAGGTTGGCCTTCTCGTCATACTTGCCCGCAGTGATCTGCTTACGCGCCGTGGTCAGTTCACCAGTCTTGCGGTCCTTGAGCATCGTGGTCACACCGATCACGTTCTGCGGTTTGACGTTGTAGCCGTACTTCGGATCGGCAGCGACCATGCGCACCAATTCTTCGGAGGCAGCGGTCATCACGTAGACCTCAATGCCATTTTCCATCAGCTTGTTGTAGAGCTCGGCCTGGCCGGTGAAGACTTTCGGCGGCTGGACGTCGATGGTCTTGACCACATCGCCGTCGTAATAAGTGCTCGGCACCGGTTTGCCAGACGCCATCAGCTCATCGACGTAGCCCTTGAGCTCTTGAAGCGTGAAGCCGGAAAACACTTGGGCGACCCATGGATAGCAGACCATGTCGTCGATTTCGCAGAGACGATAGTAGTAGCTGAACAGGCTCTCCTTGTGGTCGGCGGTGTCTTTGAACGGGATCAGTTTCAGCGAGGGGTCGAGGCTCTCGCGGGTGATCAGGCCCTTGTTTTCCATGAACGGCAACAATGACTCTTCGAGGTCGTAGCGGTAACTGGTGTTGTCCATGTCGAACACCGCGAAGTTACCCTTGTTGGCATTGGCCGCGATCATCGCGTCCAGCGCCTTGGCCTGATCCGCTGGCCAGTGCTTCAGGTCGGTAGCGAACGCCTGGCCGGCAAGGCCAAGACTCAAACCCAATCCAAGTGCAGCAGCAAGAAATTTCGGTGCAAGCTTCATCGGCGTTTCTCCCCGGTTCAAAGAAATCGACGCTAACAAATAAGTGTGACAGTCCTCGCCTGCCCGCGACCGCTTGCATCCTGATTCCGTCAGCGGCATTCCTTATAGCGGCATTGGCTTATTCCAAAAACGACAGTTGACCGCTGTTTTTGATATTAAATCATTACATATCAAGCTGTTAGGCTTACCGGTTCGCAGTCACACACGAAGGTGGCTGGCACAAGTCTATGGAGCCTCTATGAATCTGCCGCTGATTCTCAATCTGCTGGTGTTCCTCGCCTTGCTCTTTGGCCTGGCGCAAACCCGTCACACCACCTGGAGCCTGGCGAAAAAGGTGTTGCTGGCGCTGGTGCTGGGCGTGGTATTCGGTATCGCCCTGCACACGATTTATGGTGCGGGCAACCCGGTGTTGAAAGCTTCGATCGGTTGGTTCGATCTGGTGGGCAACGGTTACGTGCAGTTGCTGCAGATGATCGTGATCCCGCTGGTGTTCGCCTCGATCCTCAGTGCCGTGGCCCGTCTGCACAACGCTTCGTCGCTGGGCAAGATCAGCTTCCTGACCATCGGCACGCTGCTGTTCACCACCGCCATCGCGGCGCTGATCGGTATCGGCCTGACCAACCTGTTCGGCCTCACCGCCGAAGGTCTGGTCGCCGGCACCCAGGAAATGGCTCGTCTGCAAACCATCCAGACCGACTATGCGGGCAAGGTCGCCGACCTGAATGTGCCGCAACTGTTGTTGTCGTTCATCCCGCAGAACCCGTTCGCCGACCTCGCTCGCGCCAAACCGACGTCGATCATCAGTGTGGTGATCTTCGCCGCATTCCTTGGGGTCGCGGCGCTGCAACTGCTCAAGGATGATGTCGAGAAAGGTCAGAAAGTGATCAACGCCATCGACACCCTGCAAGCCTGGGTGATGCGTCTGGTGCGCCTGGTGATGAAGCTGACCCCATACGGCGTGTTGGCGCTGATGACCAAAGTGGTCGCCGGCTCCAACCTGCAAGACATCATCAAGCTCGGCAGTTTCGTGGTGGTGTCGTACATCGGCCTGGGCCTGATGTTTGTGATCCATGGCGTGCTGGTGTCGGCCGCCGGGATCAACCCGTTGCGCTTCTTCCGCAAGATCTGGCCAGTGCTGACGTTCGCCTTCACCAGCCGCTCCAGCGCCGCCACCATTCCGCTGAGCATCGAAGCCCAGACCAGCCGTTTGGGTATTCCACAGTCCATCGCCAGTTTCGCTGCCTCGTTTGGCGCGACCATTGGCCAGAACGGCTGTGCCGGTCTGTACCCGGCAATGCTGGCGGTGATGGTTGCGCCAACCGTGGGCATCAACCCGCTGGACCCTTTGTGGATCGCGACGTTGGTGGCGATTGTGACGCTGAGTTCGGCCGGGGTGGCCGGGGTTGGTGGCGGTGCAACCTTCGCCGCGCTGATCGTGTTGCCGGCCATGGGTTTGCCGGTGTCACTGGTGGCGTTGCTGATTTCCGTTGAACCGCTGATCGACATGGGTCGCACGGCGTTGAACGTCAGTGGCTCGATCACCGCTGGGGCGATCACCAGCCAGATCATGCAGCAGACGGATAAAGCGCTGTTGGATGCGGATGAGCATTCGGAGTTGGCTCACGCTTAACCCGTACTGATCGTTCCCACGCTCCCGCGTGGGAATGCCTCAAGGGACGCTCCGCGTCCAGTGACGCGGAGCGTCACGGGCTGCATTCCCACGCAGAGCGTGGGAACGATCTATGTGCGCTCCCACACCTCAAAGCTATACGCCGGTTTGTCGCCTTCTGCCGGATTCGGAACATTCGACACCAGCTTCCACTGGTTCACATCAAACTCCGGAAACCACGCATCCCCTTCCGGGCTCAACGCCACGCGCGTCAGGTATAGCCGATCGGCCTGCTCCAGACCTTGCGCATACAACTGCGCGCCACCTATCAGCATCAACTCATCGACGCCCTGCTCCAGCGCCCATTCCTCGGCGCGAACCACGGCCGCCTCCAGTGACGGATAAACCTCCGCACCTTCCAGCTTCAGATCCGCCTGGCGACTGACCACGATGTTCAACCGGCCCGGCAGCGGACGACCGAGGGAATCCCAGGTCTTGCGCCCCATGATGATCGGCTTGCCGAGGGTGGTGGCCTTGAAGTATTTGAAGTCCCCCGGCAAGTGCCAGGGCATGCTGTTGTCGACGCCGATCACACGGTTTTCACCGAGGGCTGCGATCAGGCTGAGGGGGAGTGATTTAGTCATGCCGGCGAGGATACCAGAGCCTTCCTTACCCCGATAAGCGTCACAGCGGTTATGCTCATCGCTCAATGAAGCGACGGGATGCCGCGTGACTGAACTGACGCCCCTGCAAAACCTCTGGCTGAGCGAAACCATACGCCTGCGTGAAGAACACGCCGGCCCCCTGGATGATCTGGAAGCCAACCGAGTCGCCCGTAGCGCCGGCGGCGACCTGCCGACGCGCATTCAATGCCGCGCCCGGTGGCTGGCCGAGCGCGACGGGCAGACCCGCGCCCTCAAACACTGGCTGCAAGGCGCGCGACTGGCGTTGATCGTGCTCGCCGTGCTGGCCGTGATCAGTGGCGCCGGCCTGGCGTTTGCCGCGCTGGGCGACGGCCAGTCCCCGGTCAATGTGTTCTGGGCCTTGGGCAGCCTGCTGGGGCTGAACCTGATTCTGCTATTGAGCTGGGCCCTGGGCCTGGTGTTCGCCGGCGAACAGAGCGCCGCCCTCGGACGCTTGTGGTTGTGGCTCAGTGAAAAACTCGCCCGCGATGCCAACGCCGCGCAACTGGCGCCAGCCCTGCTGCTGTTACTGCAACGGCAGAAACTCAATCGGTGGGCGCTGGGTGTGCTGGTCAACGGCTTGTGGTTGTTGGCGATGCTCAGTGCCTTGGTGATGCTGCTGACGCTGATGGCGACCCGGCGCTATGGCTTCGTCTGGGAGACCACCATCCTCGGCGCCGACACCTTCGTCGCCATGACCCAGGCCCTCGGCGCCCTGCCGGCCTTGCTCGGTTTCAGTGTGCCCAGCGTGGAGATGATCCGCGCCAGCGGCGATGTCGCGCTGAACATCGAAAGCGCCCGCCAGGCCTGGGCGGCGTGGCTGGTGGGCGTGCTGCTGGTGTACGGCGTGTTACCGCGTTTGCTGCTCGCATTGTTCTGCCGGTGGCGCTGGAAAACCGGCCAGGCAGCCTTGCATCTGGACTTGAACCTGCCCGGCTACGCCCAACTGCGCGAACGGCTGATGCCCACCAGCGAACGCCTGGGTATTAGCGATGCCGCGCCTGAGCAACTTCACCGGGTTGAAAACGCGGCCAGCGATCTGCAAAGCGATGGCGCACTGTTGGTGGCCATCGAGCTGGACGATCAACGCCCCTGGCCACCGCAGCTGCCGAAAAGCGTCAACGACGCCGGCATCCTCGACAGCCGCGAATCCCGGCACAAACTGCTCGAACAGCTGAGTCGCTTTCCCCCGGCCCGCCTGGCCATCGCCTGCGATCCACGGCGTTCGCCGGACCGTGGCAGCCTGGCGCTGATTGCCGAACTGGCTCGCAGTGCTACGGCTACCCGCGTGTGGCTGCTGCAAGCGCCGCCCGGCGAAGCACTGGATGCCGAACGCCTGGGCGACTGGCACGTTGCGCTGCAACAACTGGACTTGCCATTCGCCGATTGCGCGCCGTTGAGCTGGCTGGAGACGGGTCATGACTGATGCCTGGAAACGGCCATTGAAACTCGCCGTGGTCGGCCACACCAACGTCGGCAAAACCTCGTTACTGCGAACGCTGACGCGGGATGTCGGCTTCGGCGAAGTCTCCCATCGCCCCAGCACCACGCGCCACGTCGAAGGCGCGCGATTGTCGGTAGACGGCGAGCCGTTGCTCGATCTGTTCGACACGCCGGGCCTGGAAGACGCCATCGCCCTGCTCGACTACCTCGAGCGCCTGGAACGGCCCGGCGAACGCCTCGACGGCCCGGCGCGGCTGGCGCGCTTCCTTGAGGGCAGCGAAGCCCGGCAGCGCTTCGAACAGGAAGCCAAGGTGTTGCGACAATTGCTCGCCTCCGACGCCGGCCTCTATGTGATCGACGCTCGGGAGCCAGTGCTGGCCAAGTACCGCGACGAACTGCAAGTGCTGGCCAGTTGCGGCAAACCGCTGCTGCCGGTGCTGAACTTTGTCAGCAGCGCCCAGCAGCGCGAACCGGATTGGCGTGAAGCCCTGGCGCGGTTGGGCTTGCATGCCTTGGTGCGGTTCGACAGCGTCGCGCCGCCGGAAGATGGCGAACGCCGACTGTATGAAAGCCTCGCGCTGCTGCTGGAAAACTCCCGCGAACAACTGGAACGCCTGATCGCCGATCAGCAGGCCCAACGCCTGGCCCGTCAGCAGAGTGCAGCGCAGTTGATTGCCGATTTATTGATCGATTGCGCCGCCTGCCGCCGCAGTGTCGCCAGCGAGGCGGAGCAGGAACAGCAAGCGATCAGCGAACTGCGCAAAGCGGTGCGTCAGCGTGAACAACGTTGCGTCGAAGCCTTGCTCAAGCTCTACGCCTTCCGCCCACAGGACGCGGCGGCCAGTGACCTGCCGCTGCTCGATGGTCGCTGGGGCGATGACCTGTTCAACCCGGAAACCCTGAAACAACTCGGTGTACGGGTCGGCGGTGGCATCGCGGCTGGCGCGGCGGCCGGGGCCGGCGTCGATTTGCTGGTGGGCGGCCTGACCCTCGGCGCGGCGGCACTGGCCGGAGCGATTGCCGGCGGCGCCCTGCAAACCGCCCGCAGTTACGGCAGCCGCCTGCTGGGCAAGATCAAGGGCCAGCGAGAACTGACTGTCGACGACAGCGTGCTGCGGTTGTTGGCCCTGCGTCAGCGACAACTGTTGCAAGCCCTGAACCAGCGCGGGCACGCGGCGATGGACAGCATTCAGGTCGCCACACCACAGGACAAAACCTGGCGCGAAGGCAAACTGCCGGAAGCGCTGAACAAGGCTCGAGCACATCCGCAGTGGTCGTCGCTCAATCCTCATTCGAAGGTGAATCAGGCGGAGCGGCAGGAGCAGGTTGAGGTGTTGGCGCAGCAGCTCTAACCAACGATCGTCAGCGCCAATCCAGTTTCAGAAACTCTTTGGCCAATGCCTTCACACGGCTACGATCGGTCCTGTTCGCTCGCCCGTCGTTGTCCACATCCGAGCTCAACACCCACTCAAAAACCCCATCGTTATCCAGATCGCGGACCGCAGCCTTGTAGGCAATCCTCGGTCCGTCATGAAAATGCAGTCGTACCGTCTCAGGCGTACCGTCAGCGGATGGATTCTGCGAGAAGATGCGCAAGTGCCGCTCCTCAGCTTCATCCGCGTTATACCAGGCGCATTTCAAGTACGTTTTGCCAAACGACTTGAGCTGTTGACGATCCGCGTCCGTCGCCTCGCGCTGCAACTGTTCACCTTCAAAGAACTGGAAAACGACGGTATCTGCCGAGCCCTTCCCGCTTCGATCCTGTGCAATAACTTTCAAAAAATGCATCCATGCGCTCCTTTGCGAAAAGGCCAGATTGATGCTTCGACGCGCGTTGATCCATAAACCGATTCCCTATCGTGTGTCAGACAACTCAGCGCAGAACGCCGGACAACAGGCCCGCAGCCTTGCGTTTCAAGACGTCGAGGTCCATCACCGGCACGTCCATGTCCTTGGCGCGCTCATCCCACTGACGCATCCGCAGACTGACCTCGCACAATGGATCGCGCTCAAAAGCCTCAGCCTCTTCAGCGCTCATCACCCCGCCCTGATACTCCAGCGTCCGCCGACTGGCTTCACTCAAACGCTCGTAGTACCCAGGCTCTCTGAGCGTCAGATAACGCTTGGCCTGCACGTGATATTCCACCAGCCGCGCCATGCGTTCGCTGAAACCGGCCCGACGCAAATAATCAGCGCCCAAACGCTCATGGCTGACCACCCCGAAGCCACCCATGCTCTCGACCCCCTCGGCACAGAGATGCCCGATGTCGTGAAAGAACGCCGCCAGCACCACTTCATCATCGAAGCCCTCGGCCATCGCCAGTTCGGCCGCTTGCGACATGTGCTCGATCTGCGACACCGGTTCACCGATGTAGTCGATATCGCCAAACCGTTCGTACAGACCGAACACCTCGGCGATCACTTGCTGATGTCGGTCCATCACCTGTCTCCCAATAAGCTGGCGACATTACGTTCCGCCAACGCCGGCCCGACGCTCATGCCGACACCGGTGTGCATCAGCGCCACGCTCACACCCGGCATCGGCCGCAGAAAGGAGAACGGGCCAGGACCGCGTGAACCGTAAACACCCTGCCAGCGCTCGACCACTTGGACCTTGCAGCCCAACGTCTGCTCGGCCAGTTCGAGCATCCAGTCGTCCACCTGTTCGGCATTGAACGGTGATGGATCGCTGCCGTAATGGTGGGAGTCGCCGATGATCAACTCACCGTACGGTGTCGGGCTGATCAGCAGGTGAATGCCGTTTTCATACAGATGAGGAGTGTCGCGCAAAATCTGCGCCTGTACCGCCGCGGCTTCCGGCAGATCGGCGAAGGCGCCGTAGTGCACGCAACTCAGACCGGTGAGCAGTGCGTGTTGCAGGTTGAGGTTGATCTGCGGCCGGGCGCGGAGCATTTGCAGGCGGCAGATTTGCGGGTTGAGTTCGGCAATCGGCTCGGCCAGCAAAGTTTGATAATCGTGGCCGGAGCAAACGATGATCTGCTCGGCGCTGAAGGTGCCGGCGGTGCTGTGCAAGCGGCCCGGCTCGATGTCGCGCACCAGGGTGGAGAAGTGAAACTCGACACCCCACTCACGGCGCAGGTAGTCGATCAATGCCGGCATCGCCTCGCGGGAATACAGCTGTTGATCTTCCATGCCGTGCAACGCGGCGCGGTGATGGCTGAATTGACCGCCGTATAAATCCCGCAATGGGTTGCCGCGCAACAGCTCGACACGGTAACCGTGCTCCACGGCACGCCCGGCGCAGAAGGCTTCCAGCAGGTGTTCTTCCGCTTCGGTACGCGCAAACAGGTACGAGCCGTTGCGCTTGAGGTGCAGGCCGGCAAGTTCTGCCCATTGGCCCCAGATTTCTCGACTGGCCCTGGCCAATTCGAGCATCGGCCCTGGTGGCTGGCCGGTGACCAGTGCCTGACCGAAGTTGCGTACAGATGCGCCCAATGGTGTGGCGCTCCGCTCGAAGACTTTGACCTTGAGGCCGCGCCTGGCGGCGGCACAGGCGTGGGACAGGCCGAGAATGCCGGCGCCGACGATCAGCATGTCGCTGTGGTGTGTCATGAAGATAATCCCGCTTTTTGTGGCGAGGGAGCTTGCTCCCGCTGGGGCGCCTAGCGGCCCCCCCTCTCTATCTGAAAAGAAGGGGCCTGCTGCGCAGTCCAGCGGGAGCAAGCTCCCTCGCCACAAGGTGTGAGTCAGTTACTTGGCAGCCACTTTCTCGGACTTGCCGTCATAGCGCTTGCGCCATTCAGTCAGGATCTCGTCACGATTCTTCGAGGCCCAGGCAAAGTCGTTCTTGATCAGGCGCTGCTCATAGTCCGCCGGCAATTCGGTCTGCGGCTTGGCGATACCCGGTTGCGCGAGCACCGCAAAGTTCTCTTTATAAAGCTCCATCGCCGCCGGACTTGCGGAGAAGTCGGCCAGTTTCTTCGCTGCTTCTTCATGCGCGGTTCCTTTGATCACGGCGGTCGCTTCGATCTCCCAGCCCAGGCCTTCTTTCGGCAGGATGATGTCCAGCGGCGCGCCCTGGCGCTTCAGTTGAACAGCCGGGTATTCGAAGGAAATACCGATCGGGAATTCACCGGCAGCGGCGAGCTTGCACGGCTTGGAACCGGAGTGAACGTACTGGCCGATGTTCTGGTGCAGGTCGTCCATGTACTGCCAGCCCTGCTTCTCGCCGAAGGTTTGCAGCCAGGCGCTGACGTCGAGGAAACCGGTGCCGGACGAGGCCGGGTTGGGCATGACGATCTTGCCTTTGTACTCAGGCTTGGTCAGGTCCTGCCAGCTCACGGGTTTGCTCAGCCCCTGCTTTTCGGCTTCGACAGTGTTGAAGCAAATAGTCGCCGCCCACACGTCCATGCCGACCCAAGCCGGTGGGTTGGCAACATCACGGTAGTTACCGCCGATCTTGCCCAGGTCCTTCGGCGCGTAGCTTTGCAGCATGCCTTGCTGATCGAGGATCGCCAGGCTCGATGCCGCCAGGCCCCACACTGCGTCGGCTTGCGGACGGGCTTTTTCGGCCAGTAGCTTGGCGGTGATGATGCCGGTGGAGTCGCGCACCCACTTGATCTCGACGTCCGGGTTGGCCTTCTCGAAGGCTTCTTTGTAGGTCTTCAGTTGTTCGGCTTCGAGGGCGGTGTACACCGTCAACTCGGTTTTCGCAGCGAAGGCGTTCAGGCTGAAAGCGGTGAGGACAGCAGCGGCCAGGGCCAAGGGCTTGAACATGGTGCAATTCCTGTGTGAGTTGAAGGTGTGAATCAAAGACCGGGCGCGGTCTGCCGCCAGGCCTGGGAGCGGCGCAATAAACCGCGCGAGGCCCAGGCCAGCAGCAGGGACACGCCCGCCGAGGTGAACAGAATCAGGGTCGACATCGCCGCCGCGCCGCCGACGTTGCCGGCGTCGTCCATGTTCAGCACCGCCACCGCCGCGAGGATGGTGTCAGGGCTGTAGAGGAAGATTGCCGCCGAAACGGTGGTCATGGCCGAGACGAACAGGTAGCGCACGATGTCCAGCAACGCCGGCAGGCAGATCGGCACGGTGACTCGCAGGTAATGCCGATACAGCGGCGCCTTGAGTGACAGCGCGGCGGCTTCGAACTCGGCGTCGAGCTGGCGCAGCGCGGTGGTCGCGGTCATTTGCGCAGTGGTCAAATAGTGAGCAATGGTGCAAACCACCAGCAGCGTCATGCTGCCGTAGAGCACATGCAGCGGATTGCCGCTGAGGTTGAAGAAGAAGACGTAACCCAGGCCCAGCACCAGACCCGGCACCGCCATCGGTACGAAACTGAGCATGCGCAGTGTCAGATTCAGCCCGCGCTGGCCACGGGTTTTCTCCATCAGGTAGGCGCCGGTGAAGATCAGCACGCTGCCGATCAACGCCGTGCACAACGCCATCTTCACGCTGTTGCCATAGGCCAGCCAGCCGCCGCCCGCGGTGTCGTTGAACTGGTAATGGTTGAGCGACAGCGACAGGTTGTACGGCCAGAACTTCACCAGCGACGAGTACACCGCCGTGCCGAACACCAGCAGCAACACCGCGCAGATCAGCAGCACGATGGCCAGATAACAACCGTCGCGCAGCCTCGACGGCATTGGCTGAAAGACTTGCGCCCGGCCACTCATGGAATCGCCATGACGCCGACGCAGCCAGGCGTCGACACCAAAGCTGAACAGCGCCGGCAGCAGCAGAACCATGCCGATCAGTGCGCCGCGACCGAATTGTTGCTGGCCGACCACCGCTTTGTAGGCTTCCAGCGCCAACACCTGATAGTCGCCACCCACCACCACAGGCACACCGAAGTCGGTGATGGTCAGGGTGAACACCAGACAGAACGCTGCGAACACCGCCTGACGCGTCGCCGGCCAAGTGATGCTGCGAAAGGCTTTCGCCGGGCTCGCGCCCATACTGGAGGCGGCATCGAACAGTCGCGCATCCGCCAGGGACAGCGCTGACAGCAAAATCATCAAGGCGTGTGGGAAGGTGTAGATGACCTCGCCGAGCACAATGCCCCAGAACCCGTAGATGTTGTCCGAGAACAGACCGCGCAACAGGCCCTGATTGCCGAACAGATAAACCAGCGCAATCCCCGGCAACATCGACGGCGCCATCAACGGCAGCAGCGACATGCCGCGCCAGATGCCTTTGCCGGGAATCAACGTACGTTGCAGGGCGTAGGCAAACAGGTAGGCCAACGGTACGACAATCGCCGCCACACTGAGGGAAACCTTCAGGCTGTTACCCAGCAACCAATGGAAATTCGCACCGGTCAGCAATTCACCGGCAGCCACCAGACCACCGCCCTGCCCGGCCTGCGAACTGAACCCGCGCCAGAAGATCGCCAGTAACGGCATCAACACTGCCACACAGAGCAACACCAACAACAGCAGCTTGCCGCCGACCACGAACAGCCGGTCGCCGATCTCGGCACGGGAGGCCTGCCGAACCTGCTTGTGCGGTATCGGCAGCGCGACGTTCGCGCTCATCAGGCGAACACCTGCAGGCTACGCGGCGGCAAGGCGACCATGATCTGCTGCGCACCGAGACGCGGCATCGCTTCCGGCGCCAGTTCCGCCAGCAATGCATGACCCGGCAGCTGATCGAGTTCGAAGCTCATGCGGCAACGATTGCCGAGGAAAGTGATTTCGCGAACCTTGGCCGGGAACAGGTTTTCTTCATGCACCAGCGGGTTGACGTTGATCGCCTCGGGACGGCAGAACAACCGGCCCGACGCGGTTTTCGCACTACCATCGGCCAGGCGCATGTGCATCCCGCCGACCAGGGCATGACTGTCGCTGCTACGGCGGAACGGCAGCCAGTTGCCCTGACCGACGAACTCCGCCACAAACGGTGTGGCCGGGCGGTCGTAGATGTCCTGCGGTGTGGCGTACTGCTCGACCTTGCCGTTGTTCATCACGGCGATGCGGTTGGCCATCAGCATGGCTTCGTCCTGATTGTGCGTGACCATCAGGGTGGTGATGCCGAGGTTGCGCTGCAATTGGCGCAACTCGGTGCACAGATGCTCGCGGACCCGGGCGTCGAGCGCCGACATCGGTTCGTCCAGCAGCAACAAGGAAGGGGCCGGCGCCAGAGCCCGGGCCAGCGCTACGCGTTGCTGCTGACCGCCGGACAACTGGCCGGGGTATTTTTTCTCGCTGCCGGTGAGGCCAACCAGCTCCAGCATCTGACCGACACGCTTGCGCACCTCATCGCGACCGCTGCCGGCGAGGCCGTAGGCGATGTTCGCTTCGACGGTGAGATTGGGAAACAGCGCGTAGGACTGGAAGAGAATGCCGTAGTCCCGGGCCTGAGGCGCCAGGTGGGAAACGTCGCGATCACCGAGGTATAACTCGCCGCTGTCCTGGCGCTCAAGGCCGGCGATGCAACGCAGCAAGGTGGTCTTGCCGCAACCCGACGGCCCCAGCAAACACACCAGTTCACCGGCCGTCACGTCGAGGGAAACGTTATCCAGCGCGGTGAACGCACCGAAGCGTTTCTGCACGCCGCGCACTTTCATCGGCGCGCCGGGGTTGGTCAGGGCAGTTGCGATCGAGTGGTTCATGGACAGGCCTCATCAAGCAGATGAGGGCCATCCTAGGTTTGCAATGCGTCCGTCATGTGGCAACGAGGCAAAAACGGCCGATAGTGGTATTCAAGGATTTGGGTTGGGTAGAACGAGCGATGAGTAACCTGTGGCGAGGGAGCTTGCTCCCGCTGGGTTGCGAAGCGGCCCCAGAAAATGGGCCTGCTGCGCAGTCCAGCGGGAGCAAGCTCCCTCGCCACAGGGATCTACGCGGGGGCCATTTCCTGCGCCAGTCCGAGAAACGCCGCCGGCAGCCGGGCGCCTTTTCGCTCCTTGAGGCAGTACAGGTACTCGGGAATCTGCGGCGCATTCTCGAGGGTCAGCACCCGCAATTGCGGATCGTGCGGCACTTCCTGCCGCGCGATGATGCTGATGCCGATGTTGCGCAGCACCGCTTCACGAATCGACTCGCGGCTGCCAATCTCCAGCAGCGGCCCGAAACTCACCCCGGCACTGGCCAGCAACTCTTCGGTCAAGCGCCGGGTGGTCGAGCCCGACTCGCGCATCAACAAGGTGTGCCCCGCCAGCGCACTGAGCGGCACATGGTCATGCACCGCCAGAGGATGATTACGATGCACCGCCAACACCAGCGGGTCACTGCCCAGTACCCGGCGGATCAGCCGCGCATCGTCGAGCAACTGCGAGGACGCGGCGACATCGACCCGGTAATCCTCCAGCGCTTCGAGCACCTGCTGGGAGTTGCCGATTTCCACCGACACCTCCACCTGCGGCAAGCGCTCGCGAAAGGTCTTCACCAGATCGAGGATGTAATACGGCGCCGTGGCGGCGATGCGCAACGTGCCCTGGACCTGACCGCTGTTACGCAGGAAGAACTCGATATCGGCTTCCTGCTGCAGCAGTGCCTTGACCATCGGCAACAGCCGCGCACCTTCGTCGCTGACGCTGAGGCGGCGGCCGCCACGGTAGAACAGCTCAACCGAATACTGGCTTTCCAGGTGCCGGATCTGGGTCGTCACCGTCGGTTGGCTCAGGCCGAGCTTTTTCGCCGCCAGGGTAATGCTGCCCAGCCGGGCCACCATGTAAAACGCCTTCAGCTCGGCACTCAGCACACCCGTTCCTCATCGTCTATTTGCGCAACAGGCGCAAACCGTTGAACACCACCAACAGGCTCACGCCCATGTCGGCGAACACCGCCATCCACATGGTGGCGAGCCCGGCGAAGGTTACCCCAAGAAAGATCGCTTTGATGACCAATGCCAGGGCAATGTTCTGTTTGAGGATATTGGAGGTCTGCCGCGACAGGCTGATGAAGGCCGGGATCTTGCGCAGATCGTCGTCCATCAGGGCGACATCGGCGGTTTTGATGGCGGTGTCGGTCCCGGCGGCCGCCATGGCGAAACCGATCTCGGCCCGCGCCAGTGCAGGAGCGTCGTTGATGCCGTCGCCGACCATTCCCACGCGATAGCCCTGGGCATACAGCGTTTCGATGGCCTGCAGCTTCTCGCTCGGCAACAGATCGCCTTGCGCCTGATCGATGCCCACATGGGCGGCGATGACCTCGGCGGTGTGAACGTTGTCACCGGTCAGCATCAGGGTTTTGATGCCCAGTTCATGCAACTGCTGGATCGCTTCGCGACTGGTCGCTTTCACAGTGTCCGCGACGGCAAACAAGGCCAGCGGACCCGACTTGTCGAGCAACAGCACCACCGACTTGCCCTGTTTCTCCAGCGCAAACAGCTGCTCTTCCAACGCTGGAGAACACAGACCCAGATCTTCCACCAGACGGTGATTACCCAAGTGGTAGAGCTCACCATTGATCTCGCCGCGCACGCCACGCCCAGCCAGGGCTTCGAAGTTATCCACAGTCAGCGACGCGAATTGTTTATCCACAACCGCATTGGCAATGGCCAGCGACACCGGGTGATCCGAGCGACCGGCCAGTGCCGCCGCAATGGCCGGGGCTGTTTGATCGGCGGTCGGGTCGAGGGACAAATAGTCGGTCTGCACCGGTTTGCCATGCGTGAGGGTGCCGGTCTTGTCGAAAGCCAGGTAATCGAGTTTGTAGCCGTGCTCCAGGTAGACGCCGCCCTTGACCAGAATCCCTTTGCGCGCCGCTGCCGCGAGGCCGCTGACAATGGTCACCGGAGTGGAAATCACCAAGGCGCATGGGCAGGCGACCACCAGCAACACCAGTGCCCGATAGATCCAGTCGAACCACAGCGCGTCCATGAACAGCGGCGGGATCACCGCCACGGCGAGGGCCAGGATGAACACCGCCGGTGTGTAGATTTTCGAAAAGCTGTCGACGAAACGCTGGGTGGGCGCCCGCGCGCCCTGGGCCTGTTCGACGGCGTGGATGATCCGCGCGAGGGTCGAGTGATCGGCCGCTGCGGTCACAGTGTACTCCAGTGAACCGGACTGGTTGATGGTGCCGGCAAACACCTTGTCGCCAACGGTTTTCTCCACCGGCAGGCTTTCACCGGTAATCGGTGCCTGATCGATAGTCGAGCTGCCGGACACCACTTCGCCGTCCAGACCGATCCGCTCACCGGGACGCACTCGCACCCGCGCACCCAGCTCGATGCTTTTCACCGGTTGTGCGACCCAACTGCCGTCGGCTTGCTGCACCGTGGCTTGCTCGGGCGCCATCTGCATCAGTCCGCCGATGGCGTTGCGCGCCCGGTCCAGGGACCTGGCTTCGATCAGCTCGGCGACGGTGAACAGGAACATCACCATCGCCGCTTCCGGCCACTGGCCGATCAGGACCGCACCGGTCACCGCGATGCTCATCAGCGCGTTGATGTTCAGGTTGAGGTTTTTCAGGGCGATCCAGCCCTTTTTATAGGTACCCAGGCCGCCACTGAGGATTGAGATCAGCGCAATCACCGCCACCACCCAAGTGGGCGCCGCGTTAGTGAAGTGGATCACTTCAGCCGCCAACGCACCAACGCCGGACAGCGCCAATGGCCACCAAGGTTTTTTCTCTGGCACAGGTATTGGCGCTTCGACGCCTTGCTCCAGCGGCTCGGCGTGCATGCCGAGGGACTTGATCGCCTCGATGATCGGCGCGGTGCCTGGCAGGTCATGGGTCACGCCCAACACCCGGTTGATCAGGTTGAACTCCAGTTGCTGCACGCCCGCAAGCTTGCCGAGTTTGTTCTGGATCAGCGTCTGCTCGGTCGGGCAGTCCATGGCCTCGATGCGGAAGCTGCTCAGCCGCGCGCCGGCGGTCGGTGTCTCGCTCAACTTGATCAGCGATGGCGCCTCTTTGGAGGAACAGCAGGCATCGCCGTGGCCGCCATGATCATGGCTACCATGGGCATGCTGGGGCGCAGGCTGCAGCTTGTGGCTGTGATCGTGATCGTGATCGTGATCGTGATCGTGATCGTGATCGTGATCGTGATCGTGATCAGCCTCGGGTTTGTGGGTGTGAAGAGAATCGCTCATTGGTCGCGTCCATGAAGGTGCCTGTTGCCAAGTAAAGACCCTGTAGCCACTATAGGGTCAAGCACCCTTTTGGAGATCGACGCGATGAAAATAGGAGAACTGGCGAAACTCACCGACTGCGCCGTAGAAACCATCCGCTACTACGAGCGCGAAAACCTGCTGCCGGAACCGGCCCGCAGCGACGGCAATTACCGCGTCTACACCCAGGCCCACGCCGAACGCCTGACTTTCATCCGCAATTGCCGCACCCTCGACATGACCCTGGAGGAAATCCGCAGCCTGCTGGCCCTGCGCGACAGCCCGCAGGATCAATGCGAAAACGTCAACGCGTTGATCGACGAACATATCCATCATGTGAAGGCACGAATCGACGGTTTGCTGGCCTTGCAGACACAACTGCTCGACCTGCGCCAACGCTGCAGCGAAGGGCCGGATATCGATCAGTGCGGGATTTTGCAGCGGCTGGAGGTGAGTGGCGGGGTTGTGGCGACGGAGGTTGAGCATTCCCATGTCGGCCGAAGCCATGGGCATTAAGAATGCCTTCGCGGGCAAGCCTCGCTCCTACAGGTATCGTGTGAACCTGTAGGAGCGAGGCTTGCCCGCGAACACCGCGAAGCGGTGCCAGACTCAGACCGCCATCGGCGCCGTCATCGGAGCGTGGTGCTCGTAGCCTTCGAGCGAGAAATCACTTGGCTCGATCAGCTCCAGCCACTCCGGCTGGTACACACCGGTCTTGGCGAACTCCGGCACGCGATCGGAGATCTTCAGCTTCGGCATGGCGAATGGCTCGCGCTTGAGCTGTTCGTTGAGCATGTCCAGGTGGTTTTCGTAGACGTGGGCATCGCCAATGAAATAGGTGAACCAGCGCGGCGTGTAACCGGTCAGGCGGCCGATCAGGCTCAGCAGCGCAGCGCCTTCGGTGAGGTTGAACGGCGTGCCCAGGCCCAGGTCGTTGGAGCGGATGTAGAGGGTCAGGGAGATTTCCCTGGTCTCGACATTCGGGTGGAATTGGTACAGCAAGTGGCACGGCGGCAGGGCCATCTCATCGAGCTGCGCAACGTTCCAGCCGTGGAACAGGATGCGACGGCTGCCCGGGTCCTTGATGATGGTGTCGACGCACTGGCGGATCTGGTCGATCGCCTTGTACAACACCACATACGCCTGGCCATCTTCTTCGCCTTCAGCAATCTGCCGATAACCCTGGCTCAGGGTCTGCTCGATGGCGGCCTGGTTGCTGACCGGGATTTGCTTATACGCCGGCCATTTGCGCCATTGCACGCCGTAGATCTCGCCGAGGTCGTCTTCGCCCTGACGGAACGGGTTGGCCAGCCACTGGGCGTTTTCGTTGGCGTTCTGGTCCCAGACCTTGCAACCCAGCGCACGGAATTCAGCGGCGTTGTTCACCCCGCGCAGAAAACCGCACATCTCGCCGATGGCCGACTTGAAGGCCATCTTGCGGGTGGTGATCGCCGGGAAACCTTCCTGCAAATCGAAGCGCAGCATCGCACCCGGAAAGCTGATGGTGTTCACGCCGGTGCGGTTGGCCTGTTTGGTGCCGTTCTTGATGACGTGGGCGACCAGATCGAGATATTGCTTCATGAATTACCTGTGTCCTTGAACCCGGAGCCGTCGCCCCGGGGTTCGATTTTTTTGCGCCTGCTGCTTATGCAGCTGCTGCGGGGGCCACCGGGGCGCGTCGATAAGCCAGCCAGATCAGGAATAGACCGCCGACGATCATCGGTACGCACAGCACTTGGCCCATGGTCAGCCAATTCCACGCCAGATAGCCCAGTTGCGCATCCGGAACGCGGACGAACTCGACAATGAAACGGAAAATGCCATAGAACAGCGCAAACATCCCGGATACCGCCATGGTCGGCCGTGGCTTGCGCGAGAACAGCCAGAGGATCAGGAACAGCGCCACACCTTCCAGCGCAAACTGGTACAGCTGCGACGGGTGACGCGGCAACTGCGCCGGGTCGCTGAACGGAGGGAAGATCATCGCCCACGGCACGTCGGTCGGCTTGCCCCACAACTCGGCGTTGATGAAGTTGCCGATGCGCCCGGCACCCAGACCGATCGGCACCATCGGCGCAACGAAGTCCATCAGCTGGAAGAACGACTTGTTGTTCTTTTTACCAAACCACAACGCTGCGAGCATCACACCGATGAAGCCACCGTGGAACGACATGCCGCCCTTCCACACTTCGAAGATCAACATCGGGTTGGCCAGGTAAGCGCTCAGATCATAAAACAGCACATAACCCAAGCGGCCACCGACGATGACGCCCATCGACATCCAGAACACCATGTCGGAGAGTTTCTCCTTGGTCCAGGTCGGGTCGAAGCGGTTCAGCCGACGGGACGCCAGCAGCCACGCGCCGCCGATGCCGACCAGATACATCAGGCCGTACCAGTGGATTTTCAGCGGACCGATGGCCAGGGCCACCGGGTCGATCTGCGGGTAAGGCAGCATTGCGACTCCTCGTTAGAGTTGAAACCTTCAAAATTCCCGGGCGACGCTGTCACGCCAGGATTAAGCCAGGATTGCGTTAGGTGTCAGAGCAGGAAGTTCAAGCCGACGCAAAACAGCAAAGCGGCAAACAGTCTTTTCAGCAAGCGTGGCGACAGCCTGTGGGCCAGTCGTGCACCGAGGCGGGCGAAGACCATGCTGGTCAGAGCGATCCCCAGCAGCGCCGGCAAATAAACAAAACCGAGACTATGGGCCGGCAGCAGTGGATCGTGCCAGCCCAGAATCATGAAACTTAATGCACTTGCCAAGGCGATGGGCAGGCCACAGGCCGACGATGTGGCCACCGCTTGTTGCATCGGTACGCTGCGCCAGGTCAGGAATGGCACGGTCAGCGAGCCGCCGCCGATCCCGAAAATCGCCGAAGCCCAGCCAATCACACTGCCGGCCACGGTCAGACCGACTTTACCGGGCACCGTTCGGCTGGCCTTGGGCTTGAAGTCCAAGGCGAGTTGAACAGCGATGATCAACGCGAATACGCCGATGATTTTCTGCAAATTCGGCCCGGAGATCGCTTCGGCGGTCAGCGCGCCGAAACCGGCACCGATCAGAATGCCGAGAGTCATCCAGGCAAAAATCGGCCAACGCACGGCGCCGCGGCGATGATGTTCGCGAACCGCATTGACCGACGTAAAAATGATCGTCGCCAGGGAAGTACCGACTGCAAGATGCGTCAGGATCGACGGATCAAATCCCTGCAAGGTGAAGCTGAACACCAGCACCGGGACGATGATAATCCCGCCGCCTACCCCAAACAGCCCGGCCAGCACGCCCGCACAGGCGCCCAGCGCCAGATAGAGCAGAAATTCCATGGCCACATCCCCAAGCATCCCGAAACAGGAGCGGCATGGTAACGGATGCATGGCCTCGGGCTCCACTGCGGATGGCGATGGATCGATGAGCGATGTCTGCGTAGAGTGAGCAAAAAACACACAAGGACCACCTTATGTGCCTGATTGTCTTTGCCTGGCGGCCGGGTCATGCCCAGCCGCTGATCGTGGCGGCCAACCGCGACGAATTCTATGCCCGGCCCAGCCTGCCCCTGGCGCAATGGCCGCACGCCCCGCATGTCTACGCCGGGCGTGACCTCGAGGCCGGCGGTACGTGGCTCGGTGTCGGCGCCAATGGGCGCTTCGCCGCACTGACCAACATCCGTGATCCCCTTCAACCGCCGGCCGCCAAGTCGCGAGGCGAACTGGTGGCGCAGTTTCTCAGCGGGGAAACGCCCATTGAAGACTATTTAAGCGACGTTATCGGACGTTCGGCTGAATATGCCGGGTTCAATCTGCTGATCGGCAATGCCAAAGAGCTCTGGCACTTCAACGCTCGGGAAACCGCGGCGGTCAGGCTCGAACCAGGGATTTATGGGTTATCGAACGCGGGGCTGAATACGCCGTGGCCAAAAGTGCTCAAGGCCAAGGCAGCGTTGAGCGAAGTCCTGGACGATCCACAACCACAGGCGTTATTGGCCTTGCTGAGCGATCCGCAGATCGCACCACTTGCCGAGCTGCCGGACACTGGCGTGGGGCAAGCCACCGAGACGTTGTTGTCGAGCGTGTTTATCAAGAGCCAGGCTTATGGGACGCGGGCGAGCACGGCGTTGATTGTTCAGGCGAATGGGATGCGGCATATGGTCGAGCGGAGTTTCGGGCCGTATGGGGGGCATTTGGGGGAGGTAGAGATCAGGATTTAGAGATGCGGTGTGTTTGCGGACGTCTTCGCGGGCAAGCCTCGCTCCTACAGGACGGTGTAGGAGCGAGGCTTGCCCGCGAAGAGGCCCTCAGCGTTTTAGAGGGTCTTGACCGAAGCCGGATTGATCATCCGTGCCAACCCAAGGTTTTTCAGCGCCAGTTGCAGCGAGCTGTGGATAACTTGCGGGTTGTCGATGGTCATCAGCTCGGCGAGCAGTTCCTTGGCCTTGCTCAGGTTGATCTGACGCAGCATCCACTTCACTTTCGGCAAGTTGGTGGCGTTCATCGACAGGCTGTCGAAGCCCATTGCCATCAACAGCACCGCCGCCGCCGGGTCACCGGCCATTTCGCCGCAGATACTCACCGGCTTGCCTTCGGCATGGGCATCACGCACCACGCTCTGCAGGGCTTGCAGCACCGCCGGGTGCAGGTAGTCGTAGAGGTCGGCCACCCGTGGGTTGTTTCGGTCCACGGCCAGCAGGTATTGGGTCAGGTCGTTGGAGCCGACCGACAGGAAGTCCACCTGCCGCGCCAGTTCCTTGGTCTGATACACCGCTGCCGGAATCTCGATCATCACGCCAACCGGCGGCATCGGCACGTCGGTGCCTTCGTCGCGGACTTCGCCCCAGGCCCGGTGGATCAGGTGCAAGGCTTCTTCCAGTTCATGGGTGCCGGAAATCATCGGCAGCAGAATACGCAGGTTGTTCAGGCCTTCGCTGGCCTTGAGCATGGCGCGGGTCTGCACCAGGAAGATTTCCGGGTGGTCGAGGGTCACGCGAATGCCGCGCCAGCCGAGGAACGGGTTGTCTTCCTTGATCGGGAAGTACGACAGCGCCTTGTCACCGCCAATGTCCAGGCTACGCATGGTCACTGGTTGTGGATGGAACGCGGCAAGTTGCTCGCGATAGATCGCCAGCTGTTCCTTTTCGCTCGGGAAACGCTGGTTGATCATGAACGGTACTTCGGTGCGGTACAGACCCACGCCCTCGGCACCGCGCTTCTGCGCCCGTGCCACGTCCGCCAGCAGGCCGGTGTTGACCCACAGCGGCATGCGGTGGCCATCGACCGTTACGCACGGCAGGTCGCGTAATGCATCCAGCCCGAGGGCCAGTTGTTTCTCTTCCTCGACCACGTCGGCGAACTGCTTGCGCAGCACGTCACTCGGGTTGGTGTAGACCTCGCCGTGGTAGCCGTCGACGATCATCTGGATGCCGTCGACCTTGGAGTACGGCAGGTCGACCAGGCCCATCACCGTCGGAATACCCATGGCACGCGCCAGGATCGCCACGTGGGAGTTGCCGGAACCGAGTACCGACACCAGGCCCACCAGCTTGCCTTCCGGCACCTCGCCGAGCATCGCCGGCGTCAGTTCTTCGCTGACCAGAATGGTGTTGTCGGGGTAGACCAGCGTCTGCTGCCGCTCTTCCTGCAAGTAGGCGAGCAAACGGCGGCCGAGGTCCTTGACGTCCGAGGCCCGCTCACGCAGGTAGGCGTCGTCCATCAGTTCGAAACGGTTGACGTGATCGGTAACCACCTGACGCAGCGCGCCCTGGGCCCACTGACCGGTCTTGATCACGGTGGTGACTTCGCTGCCGAGCGAGGCATCGTCGAGCATCATCAGGTAGACGTCGAACAGCGCCCGCTCTTCAGGTCGCAGCTGGGTTGCCAGCTTGGCGGACAAGGCGCGCATGTCGGCGCGCACGCCTTCGATGGCGGTCTTGAACAGTGCAAGCTCTGCATCAATGTCGGTGATGGTCTTGTCCGGCACCACGTCCAGGTCGGCCGGTGGCAGCATGACGACCGCGGTGCCGACCGCCGCGCCCGGCGAACCCGGTACGCCGACGAACTTTGCTTCCTGGATACCTTTGCCCTGACGGCCCAGGCCACGGATCGAACCGGTGGCCTCGGCGTGGGCGATAACGCCGGCGAGCTGCGCGCTCATGGTCACGAGGAAGGCTTCTTCACCCTCATCGAACTGGCGGCGTTCCTTTTGTTGAATGACCAACACGCCGACGACGCGGCGGTGGTGAATGATCGGCGCCCCGAGGAACGACGCGTAGCGCTCTTCACCGGTCTCGGCGAAGTAACGGTAGCGCGGGTGATCCGCGGCGTTTTCGAGGTTCAGGGGTTCTTCACGCGTGCCGACCAGGCCGACCAGACCTTCGTTGGGTGCCATGCTGACTTTGCCGATCGAGCGCTTGTTCAAGCCCTCGGTGGCCATCAGCACGAAGCGGTTGGTCTCTGGATCAAGCAGGTAGACCGAGCAGACCTGGCTGCCCATGGCCTCTTTGACGCGCAACACAATAATCCCCAACGCCGCCTTGAGATCCTTGGCGGAGTTAACTTCCTGGACGATCTTGCGCAGCGTATTGAGCATGGCTCGGGGTCGAACTCCGTCGTCAGTCGCGCGCTAAAAGGCGCGGGGCAAGCTCTTTGAGAGCGCGTCGATACACCTCGCGCTTGAATGTCACCACCTGGCCCAACGGATACCAATAGCTGACCCAGCGCCAGCCATCGAATTCCGGTTTACCGGTCAAATCCATCCGCACCCGCTGCTCGTTGGAGATCAGGCGCAGGAGAAACCATTTCTGCTTCTGGCCGATGCACAGCGGTTGGCTGTGCGTTCTGACCAGACGTTGCGGCAAACGATAACGCAACCAGCCCCGGGTGCAGGCGAGAATTTCAACATCTTCGCGCTCCAGGCCCACTTCTTCGTTCAACTCGCGGTACAAGGCGTCTTCCGGCGTCTCCTGGGGGTTGATCCCGCCCTGTGGAAACTGCCAGGCATCTTGATTGATTCGGCGAGCCCATAGCACCTGGCCAGCATCATTCGTCAGAATGATCCCGACATTGGGGCGGAAACCATCGGGGTCGATCACGGCAACAACCTCGCAAACGCATGTCGCCGCATTGTTCCACAAAGGTTGTGAAAGCAGCAACGAGCCGACCTACCTTATGTGCACTCTTGTGAAAAGTCCGTATTCTGGAGACCTTTCTACAGACTTTTCAGCGAGTAACTGCAATGCGGCTGGCTTTATTCGACTTGGACAACACGCTTCTGGGCGGCGACAGTGACCACGCCTGGGGCGATTATCTGTGCGAACGCGGTTTCCTCGACGCCGTCGCCTACAAGGCGCGCAACGACGAGTTCTATCAGGATTACCTGGCCGGCAAGCTGGATAACGATGCGTACCTGAACTTCTGCCTGGAAGTCCTCGGTCGCACCGAAATGGCTACGCTGGATCAATGGCACCTGGACTACATGCGCGACTGCATCGAACCGATCGTGCTGCCCAAGGGCCTCGAACTGTTGGCCCAACACCGTGAGGCTGGCGACAAGCTGGTCATCATCACCGCCACCAATCGCTTTGTGACCGGGCCGATTGCCACGCGTTTGGGCGTCGAGACCCTGATCGCCACCGAATGCGAAATGATCGACGGACGGTACAGCGGGCGCAGCACCGATGTCCCGTGCTTCCGTGAAGGCAAGGTGACCCGGTTGAATCGTTGGCTGGAAGAAACCGGCCACAGCCTGGAAGACAGTTATTTCTACAGCGACTCGATGAACGACTTGGCGTTGCTGGAGCAAGTGACGAATCCGATCGCGGTCGATCCGGACCCTAACTTGCGGGCCGAGGCCGAGAAACGTGGCTGGCCGGTGATCAGTTTGCGCGATTGATTAAGCCTGTAGCAGCTGCCGAGGTACGAGGCTGCGTTGCGGTCCGCAGGACCGCCCTTGGGCCCGCTTCGCATCCCATCGCGGTCTCGTGCCTCGGCAGCTGCTACAGATTCCGCGCTATACCGGCTTGGCCCCCATCAACCCCGCAATGGCGATCAAGCAGACAAAACTGAACAACGCCAACGCCAACGTAAACTTCCCATTCCCCGCCGCTGGCGCCTTGCGCAGCCGATTGAGCCGCACCAGCAGCCAGAACCAGCCCAGCGCCGCCACGGTGTACAGCACACTGGACGCCAGCAACCAGGTCTGCCCCAACGGCCAGCCCACCAGATGCACCATCCACCAGCCGGTAAACGGCATGCTCAACAGCGCCAGGCCCATCAACAACCAGATGAACACCTGCGGTCGCTGCAAGGTACGCGCAGGCGCCGTCGCATCACCGTTACGACGAGTGCGCCAGACCCAGATTGCCAGCCCCAGTGCGCTGATCAACAGCAGCACCGTCGCCACGCCATGCGCGACTTTGAGGGCGGTTAACGTTTCCATTGTTCGATTTCCTTATAGGCTGCCCATCAGCGTAGCCGCTCAGCCGAGAAACAGCTGATAGGCCGGGTTGTCGCTTTCGTCCCAGTACGGGTAGCCGATTTCTTCCAGCGCAGCCGGTACCAGATGACGCTCGTCGTGGGGCACTTGCAGGCCCGCGACCACACGGCCATCCGCCGCGCCGTGGTTGCGGTAGTGGAACATCGAAATGTTCCAGCGCCCACCGAGCTTGTTGAGGAAGTTGAACAACGCACCCGGACGCTCCGGGAACTCGAAGCGCAGCACCACCTCATCGACCACCTGGGCGGCACGCCCGCCAACCATATGGCGAATGTGCAATTTGGCCAGTTCGTTGTCGGTCAGGTCGAGTACCGGGAAACCCTGCTCGGTCAGGCTGGCGAGCAGCGCACTGCGCGGGTCGTTTTCCGGATGGGTCTGCACGCCGACAAAGATGTGTGCTTCGCTGCCGGTGTTGTAGCGGTAGTTGAATTCGGTGATCTGGCGCTTGCCGATGGCTTCGCAGAATGCCTTGAAGCTGCCCGGTTTCTCGGGGATGGTCACGGCGATGATGGCTTCGCGGCCCTCGCCCAGCTCGGCACGCTCGGCGACGTGTCGCAAGCGGTCGAAGTTGACGTTGGCGCCGGAATCGATGGCCACGAAGGTCTGGCCGGTGACGCCACGTTGCTCGACGTATTTCTTGATCCCGGCCACGCCCAAGGCGCCGGCAGGTTCAGTGATCGAGCGGGTATCGTCGTAGATATCCTTGATCGCCGCACAGATTTCATCGGTGCTGACGGTGATCACTTCATCAACGTAGTCTTTGCAGATATCGAAGGTGTGCTGGCCGATCTGCGCCACCGCGACGCCATCGGCAAACAGGCCCACGGTCGGCAACACCACGCGCTCACCGGCCGCCATGGCGGCTTGCAGGCAGTTGGAGTCATCCGGTTCGACGCCGATGATCTTGATGTCCGGACGCAGGTATTTCACGTACGCCGCAATCCCGGCGATCAATCCGCCGCCGCCCACAGGAACGAAGATCGCATCCAGACGCCCCGGGTGCTGGCGCAGAATCTCCATGGCCACCGTGCCCTGCCCGGCAATGGTGTGGGGATCGTCGTAGGGGTGAATGTAGACGTAGCCTTTTTCGTCGACCAGTTTCAGCGAGTAGGCCAGGGCTTCCGGGAACGAATCGCCGTGCAGTACCACTTTGCCGCCGCGCGAACGCACGCCTTCGACCTTGATCTCCGGGGTGGTCTTGGGCATCACGATGGTCGCTTTCACGCCCAGCACTTTGGCTGCCAGGGCCAGGCCTTGCGCATGGTTGCCCGCCGAAGCGGTGACCACGCCACGGGCGCGCTCTTCATCGCTCAGTTGCGTCAGCTTGTTGTAAGCGCCGCGAATCTTGAACGAGAACACCGGCTGCAAGTCTTCACGCTTGAGCCAAATCTCGTTGCCCAGCCGCTCGGAGAGCTGGCGAGCAGTCTGCAATGGGGTTTCTACGGCAACGTCATAAACGCGCGAGGTGAGGATCTTTTTGACGTACTGTTCGAGCATCGGAAAGCATCACTGAACGGGTTGGGCAGGGCCAAGGAGTCTAACCCGGCTTTCGGGCGGGCGACCACACTAAACAGGTGGTTTTAGCCACTCGCAAACGCAAGAGACTCATTGTGGCGAGGGAGCTTGCTCCCGCTGGAGTGCGAAGTGCTCCCCAAAACAGGCAGCCCGTTTCTTCAAACACACTGTATTGGCAGGTTTTACGACTGCTGCGCAGCCGAGCGGGAGCAAGCTCCCTCGCCACAGACAAGCCCCCTCGTCTCCATTCGACACACTGGCAATGACCTTCCACATCGCGAGGCCTATAATGCCGGCCTTTCGTCCCCCTCTTCGGCACCTCGGAGCCCGCATGACCCAGGATCAACTCAAACAGGCAGTGGCTCAGGCCGCCGTCGACTTCATCCTCCCGAAACTCGATGACAAGAGCATCGTTGGGGTCGGCACCGGCTCTACCGCCAATTGCTTCATCGACGCCCTGGCCAAGCACAAAGGCGCGTTTGACGGCGCAGTGGCCAGTTCCGAAGCCACCGCCGCGCGCCTCAAGGACCACGGTATTCCGGTGTATGAGCTCAATACCGTCAGCGATCTGGAGTTCTACGTCGACGGCGCCGATGAAAGCGACGAGCACCTGCACCTGATTAAAGGCGGCGGTGCAGCCCTGACCCGCGAGAAGATCGTGGCGGCCGTGGCCAAGACCTTCATCTGCATCGCAGACGCCAGCAAACTGGTGCCGGTGCTCGGTGCGTTCCCATTGCCGGTGGAAGTGATCCCGATGGCTCGCAGCCACGTGGCCCGCGAACTGGTGAAGCTGGGCGGCGACCCGGTTTACCGTGAAGGCGTGCTGACCGATAACGGCAACATCATCCTTGACGTGCACAACATGCAGATCACCAACCCGGTGGAGCTGGAAGCACAGATCAACGCCATCGTCGGCGTGGTCACCAACGGTTTGTTCGCGGCCCGCCCGGCGGACTTGCTGCTGTTGGGCACGAGCGAAGGCGTGAAAACCCTCAAGGCCTGATGCCACACCCATTTGTAGGAGCGAAGCTTGCTCGCTCCTACAATTGGTTTTGCGGTGTTGGTCAGGGCTGTGCCGGTTTTTTGAAGACATAGAACAGGTTCGGCTCGCTGACGAGGTACAGGGTGCCGTCGTCATCCATGGCAATGCCTTCCGGCTTGTGCAATCCCTGACGATCCTTGCTCAGTGACAGGGTGCTCAGCGGTCGCCCGTCCACATCCAGTTCAAGAATCAACCGCGACTCATCGGACAGTGCCAGCAAATGGCCGCTGCGCTCGTCATATTGCAGGCTCGACAGGTCTCGCACGAACATTCCGCCATCGCGCTTGGGATTGTTCACCACGTGCACCGCGTAGGACTTCTCCGGGTTGTAATGGGGAAAGCCCTGCACTTCGTAGATCAGCATCGGGTCGCGCTCCTTGGCGACGAACAAGCGCTTGCCCACCGAGTCATAGGCCAACCCCTCGAAACCCTTGTTGCCGCTCATGTGCACGCCGAGGGTCATCTGCTCGGCGTCCGCGGCATCGAGGAACGTCGTGCCCTTGCGTAGATGAATCTTGATCAGCCGTTGCTCACGCTCATCGGTGATCACGTAAGTGTCAGCGCTAATGAACTCCACTGCTTCCGGGTCGCCGAACCCGACCAGCGCCACACGCCGCAGGATTTTGCCTTCCAGGGACAACTCGATCAGCTCGGCGTTTTTTTGGGTGACCGTGAACAGGCTTTTGCGCACGGGATCGAAGGTCAGCGCTGAAACATCGTCGTCCAGACCGTCAATGACTCGCGCCTCGATCGCCACCTGATACTGGTCCAAGCCAATGGATCGGGTATTCATCGGCTGCCATAGCGCCTGCACATTGAACCCGCTGCGTTCAAACAGGCGCTGGTACTGGCCGACGGCAACCAACACGATCAGGGCAATGACCGACAGGATCAGCATCAGGGGTTTGGGGCGGACAAGTCGACGCATTCAGGCAAACTCGGAAACAGGACGGGCGGATGAAACACCACGGCTGCCTGAATTAAAACCCTAATGGCCCGCGACCTTCTACCGCAACTACCGAACCTGTTGCTTTTCGAAGCGGTAGAACAGGTTCGGCTCGCTCACCATGTACAGCGTGCCCGCTTCGTCCATGGTGACGCCTTCGGCACGGGGAATGGTTTTCTTCAGGCCATTGAACCCTCCGAGCAAGGTCATGAAACTGACCTGCTCGCCCTTCTCGTCCAGTTCCAGCAACAAGTGAGAGTCGGCGGACAGCACCAGGGTGTGACCGGTGCGCGGATCGATGGCCAGGGCCGACAGGTTACGGACATCCAGTGCGTCGCTGGAGAGTTTCTGCTTGTCACCCTTCAGGATCTGGCTGCCATCGCTTTTCCAGCTGAACAGCGCTGGTGGACGCTCTTCACCCAGCAGCAGTTGCTGGCGACGGGCATCCCAGACGACGGCTTCGAAGCCTTTATTCTGGTTTTTCGAGGGGCCGAGATCGTATTTCGGGAAATTGGCGATGTTCAGCTCGCGCGTATCGGCATCGACCTTGACGATCGAGAGCAGGTGTTCGCGCTCATCGGTAATCGCCAGCAAACCATTGCCCATTACCGTCACCCCTTCCGGGTTGCTCCACCCCACCAGCGGCATTTTGCGCAACACGTCGCCTTGCAACGTCAGCTCGACCAGGAACGGGTTCTTGCCCATCACGGAGAACAGGGTTTTGGTCTGCGGGTCGTAAGACACGTCCGACGCTTCGTCCTTCTCCATGCCCGGCAGCAGTTTGGCGTCGATCACCGCCCGATAGTCCGGCAGCCAGACACTCTCTTTTCGTTCGGCAGGGCTTTCGAAGCGCTCCTTCACCCAGAGCACACCGCGATCATCCCAATGCATCGCAAACGCAAGGCCATAAGCGGCGACCGCCACCAGTAAAAGCCAGAAATACCAACGCATGACAAAGCGCGAGCGGCGGGCAGTTTTCAGCTTGGGCAGCGATTCGATGGCCATTCAGGGATGCGTTCCAGAAATTCAGGCTATGGGTAATAGCACATTGGGACAGGCTCAGATGCCATAAGCCCCGGAATTATCCAGACAAAATGTGAAAAAAACGGGAAATGGCCGGATTGCCCTGTGTGGGCAGCCAAGATCAAAAGATCGCAGCCTGCGGCAGGCTGCGATTTTTTGCTTTTTAGAGAACGCTACTGGTAAAGCGGCTGACACCCGGCAATTCGAGCACCAGTTCGTCACCGACGTTCAGCGGGCCAACGCCCACCGGCGTGCCAGTGAGGATCACGTCACCGGCCTGCAGCGAGAAGCAGCCGGCCATGTACTGGATCATCGGCACGATCGGATTGAGCATGTCCTTGGTGTTGCCATCCTGGCGGACTTCACCATTGATGGTCAGGCGGATGCCGATGTCGGTCAGGTCGGTAAACGTGCTGCCAGCCACGAATGGCGCAATCACCGCCGCACCGTCAAAGCACTTGGCGATTTCCCACGGCAGGCCCTTGGCTTTAAGCTCGGCCTGCTTGTCGCGCAGGGTCAGGTCCAGGGCCGGGGCGAAGCCGGAGATGGCATCCAGCACTTCTTCGCGGCTCGGCTTGGTCGACAATGGCTTGCCGATCAGCACCGCTATTTCTGCTTCGTAATGCACCGAACCGCGCTCGGTCGGAATGCTGAAGCTGCCTTCCAGTGGCACCACGCAGCTGCCGGGTTTGATGAACAGCAGTGGTTCGGTGGGCACCGGGTTGTCCAGTTCCTTGGCGTGTTCGGCGTAGTTGCGGCCGATGCACACCACTTTCCCCAGCGGAAAATGAATACGCGTTCCGTCGACATACTGGTGCTGATAGCTCATTGACCGACTCCTGCTTCGTGCTCTTAAAGTTCGAAGAATCAAACAGCGAAAATCTTGCCCGGGTTCATGATGCCATTCGGGTCGAACACCGCCTTGACGGCTTTCATGTACTCGATCTCAACCGGTGAGCGGCTATAGGTCAAGTAGTCACGTTTGGTCATGCCCACGCCGTGTTCGGCGGAAATCGAACCGTTGTACTTCTCGACGGTTTCGAACACCCACTTGTTGACGGTGGCGCACTTGGCGAAGAACTCATCCTTGCTCAGGTTATCCGGCTTGAGGATGTTCAAGTGCAGGTTGCCGTCGCCGATGTGGCCGAACCAGACGATTTCGAAGTCCGGGTAGTGTTCGCCGACGATCGCGTCGATTTCCTTCAGGAACCCCGGGACTTTCGACACAGTGACCGAAATGTCGTTTTTGTACGGCGTCCAGTGGGAAATGGTTTCGGAGATGTACTCGCGCAGCTTCCAGAGGTTCTGCAACTGGGTTTCGCTCTGGCTCATCACACCGTCCAGCACCCAGCCCTGCTCGACGCAGTACTCGAAGGTTTCCAGGGCGTGATTGGCCACTTCATCGGTGGTCGCTTCGAATTCCAGCAATGCATAGAACGGGCAGTCGGATTCGAACGGCGCCGGCACATCGCCGCGTGCCATGACCTTGGCCAGGGCTTTGTCGGAGAAGAATTCGAAGGCAGTCAGGTCAAGTTTGCTCTGGAACGCGTGCAATACCGGCATGATCGAATCGAAATCGGCGGTACCGAGCACCATCGCGGTAAGGTTTTTCGGCGCACGGTCCAGACGCATGGTGGCTTCGACGACAAAACCCAGGGTGCCTTCAGCGCCGATGAACAGCTGACGCAGGTCGTAGCCGGTGGCGTTCTTGATCAGGTCTTTGTTCAGTTCCAGCAGATCGCCCTTGCCGGTGACGACTTTCATGCCGGCCACCCAGTTACGGGTCATGCCGTAGCGAATCACCTTGATCCCGCCGGCATTGGTGCCGATATTGCCGCCAATCTGGCTGGAACCTGCCGAAGCGAAGTCCACCGGGTAGTACAAACCGTGCTCTTCAGCCTTGCTCTGTAATTGTTCGGTAACCACGCCCGGCTGACAAACAACGGTGCGATCGGTGAGGTTCACGTCGAGAATCTGGTTCATGTAGTCGAAGGACACGACCACTTCGCCATTGGCCGCCACTGCTGCGGCAGAAAGCCCGGTACGACCGCCGGACGGCACCAGTGCAACCTTGTGTTCATTGGCCCAACGGACAATGGCCTGGACCTGCTCGATGGTCTTGGGGAACACAATGGCCGTCGGGGCCGGGGCGAAATGTTTGGTCCAATCCTTGCCGTAAGCGTTCAGGGAGTCGACGTCGGTCAGCACCTTGCCAGGCTCAACCAGGGTCTTCAGCTCATCAATCAGCGCAGGATTGGTCATCGACAGAACTCTCGAACAATTCATGGTCATCCTGAGTACGCTTCACGTCGCAGAATGAGTGTTAGCAGGTCGCATATGCTAGCATACCGACCCCGCAGGATAGTGCCCAAAGGCTGTTCTGCGGCGACGGCTTTCCTGCCGTCCGGGTCAGCTCTGGCTGCTCCCTTCCCTGCCATTTTTTCTCCGGGACACAGGTTTACGCAGATGAGCAAGACTTCTCTCGATAAGAGCAAGATCAAGTTCCTTCTTCTCGAAGGCGTCCACCAATCGGCTGTCGACGTCCTCAAGGCGGCGGGCTACACCAGCATCGAGTACCTCACAGGTTCTCTGCCGGACGCCCAGCTGAAGGAAAAGATCGCTGATGCTCACTTCATCGGCATTCGCTCCCGCACTCAACTGACCGAAGAGATCTTCGATCACGCGAAGAAACTGGTGGCTGTCGGCTGTTTCTGCATCGGCACCAACCAGGTCGACCTCAACGCGGCTCGCGAACGCGGTATCGCGGTATTCAACGCGCCGTACTCCAACACTCGCTCCGTTGCCGAGCTGGTGCTGGCCGAGGCGATCCTGTTGCTGCGCGGCATCCCTGAGAAGAACGCTTCCTGCCACCGTGGCGGCTGGATCAAAAGCGCAGCCAACTCCTTCGAAATCCGCGGTAAAAAGCTGGGTATCGTCGGTTACGGCTCGATCGGCACTCAACTGTCGGTCCTGGCTGAAGGCTTAGGGATGCAGGTTTACTTCTACGACACCGTGACCAAGCTGCCATTGGGCAACGCCACCCAGGTCGGCAACCTGCACGAGCTGTTGGGCATGTCCGACATCGTCACCCTGCACGTTCCGGAAACCGCTGCCACCCAGTGGATGATCGGCGAGAAGGAAATCCGCGCCATCAAGAAGGGCGGCATCCTGATCAACGCCGCGCGCGGCACCGTGGTCGAACTGGACGCCCTGGCGGACGCGATCAAGGACAAGCACCTGATCGGCGCGGCCATCGACGTATTCCCGGTGGAGCCACGCTCCAACGAAGAAGAGTTCGAAAGCCCGCTGCGTGGCCTGGACAACGTGATCCTGACCCCGCACATCGGTGGTTCTACCGCTGAAGCGCAGGCCAACATCGGCCTGGAAGTGGCGGAAAAACTGGTCAAGTACAGCGACAACGGTACGTCGGTATCGTCCGTGAACTTCCCGGAAGTGGCCTTGCCGGCTCACCCTGGCAAGCACCGTCTGCTGCACATCCACGAAAACATTCCGGGTGTGATGAGCGAGATCAACAAGGTCTTCGCCGAAAACGGCATCAACATTTCCGGTCAGTTCCTGCAGACCAACGAGAAAGTCGGCTACGTCGTGATCGACGTCGATGCCGATTACTCGGAAATGGCGCAAGAGAAGCTGCAGCACATCAACGGCACCATTCGTTGCCGCGTGTTGTTCTGATCGCGACTTGAGCGACAAAAAAGGGAGCTCCTCGGAGCTCCCTTTTTTACGGCTGCTTTTTTATCGCTGTGGAAAAGTTACTTCACCGTCACGGTGATTTTCTTCGACACGATCGGCGGCTCGAACGGCATGTGACCGCTGTCGCCCAGTTCGAGCTGCAAGGTGTGCTTGCCCGGTGCCAGTTTGATTTCAGCGTGAGTCTGCGCTTTGCCAAAGTGCATGTGATTGGCATCGTTTGGAATCGGAGCGCCGGCAGCCGGTAGTTTGTCGACATCGATCAGCAGATGGTGGTGCCCAGTGTTTTTGGTGGTGTCGCCCGCTGGTGCCAGTGCGATTTCCTTGACGCCGAAATTCACTGTAAAGGTTTGCGCGACCGTGGCTCCGTCCGCAGGAGATACGATGAACACTTCTGCCCCCTTCGGAGCCGGGGTGGCGGCACCGGCCAGCACCGAAACACCCATCAGCACACCAGCCAATGCTGCTCGTGACATAAAGCTTTTCATTCTCTTCTCCAGTTTTTCCGTAAAATTCGCTCGACCGTGAACAACTTAACGGCCATTCGTTGTCGAAGGCACTCAATAACCATAGCAAAGCGAGCCTGAACAGCGCGTCGCGATAGATAAATGAATTCAAAGGAGTGACCATGCGCTTTTTGCCTGGCCTGATCTGCCTGCTACCCCTTTTGAGCCCTTTGGCTCATGCCGAACTGATGGACGATGTAAACGACCGCGGCGAATTGCGCATTGCTCTTGAGGCTAATACACCGCCCTTCAATTTCAAGGATGACGGCAAACTGACCGGGTTCGAGGTCGAGTTGGGTCAACTGCTGGCCAATGAGCTGGATGTACGGGCCGACTTCGTCGTCACCGATTCCGACGATCTGATGACCGGCGTCGAAAGCGGCAAATACGACGTTGCCATCAATCACATAGCACTGACCCCGGACCTGAAGGATCGTTTCGACTTCAGCGAACCTTACATTCACACCAACGCACAATTGATCGCGCAGAAAGAAGAGCAACCACGATCAATCCTGTTGGTGCAGTCGCTGATGGAACAAAAACCGAAGGCCACCCCTGTGAGCCTGGCGATTCCGTTTCAGAAGGGTAATCCGGCGTTTCATGCCAGCCTTGAGAATGCAATGCAGCGGATCAAGGCCGATGGCCGGCTGGAGGCGCTGGAGCAAAAGTGGTTTGGGGCAGATGCGGGTGTGGCGCCGAAACCTTGATTCGGGCGAATGAGTAACCCTGCGGGCTGTTACTTCAGGGTTGCCAGGGCCTGCGCCGCTTGCGGCAACTCCAGCTCGCTGAAGACTTGCACACCATGGCGCTTGAGCAGCGCGGCGGTCACGCCCTCACCGCTGACCTTCACTCCACTGAACGTCCCGTCATAGGTCAGCAGATTCCCGCAAGACGGGCTGTTGGCCTTGAGCACGGCAATCCGGATGCCGTGCTGTTGCACCAGCTCCAGCGCCTGAGAAGCCCCCGATAGAAACTCGGCACTGACGTCCTCGCCCTCGGTGGTGATGACCGATGCAAGGCCATCAAGCACTTCACCGCCCTGCCCGCCGGGAATTTCCGCCGCAGCCCTGGGTGTCGGCAACCCGCCGGCGACTTCCGGACACAACGGCACCACCCGGCCCTCGGCAATCCACTGTTCCAACAGATCGAACGGCCCGCTGGCCCCGCCGTCGTAACGGACGCGGTGACCGAGCAAACAGCGGCTTACCAGAATTTTTTGCATGATTAGAACGGCTCGTTGCCACGACGGCGGAACCAGCCCGTCAAGGACAGGCGTTCTCGGGTCGCGGGCAGGACTTCGTGGGGCACGTCGCCCGACAGGAACACCACCAGGCATCCGCCGGTGGGCACCACATCGTGTTCGACGCCTTCGTCCAGGTACATGCGCAACTGACCGCCATGCTCGGGCAGCCAGGCGTCGTTGAGGTAGATCACCGCCGAGACCATGCGCCGGTCGTCGTCACGGAAACGGTCGACATGCTTGAGGTAGAAAGCGCCGGGCGGGTACAGGGCGAAATGGCTTTCGAAATCTTCCAGGCCCAGGAACAAACCACGATTCATCGCCTCACGCAGGCTGTCCATCAACCCCAGGTAGCTGTCGCAGGACTCGGCCTGGCCGGGTTCGAGCCACTGGATATGGTCGCCGCGAATGCCCTCGCGAATCTCCGAAAACGCCCCGCGCCCCACGGCGGCCGGGGCGAGCTCACCCTCGGCGGCACGTTTACGACATTCGGCGGCCAGCGCCCGGGTCAGGTCCAGGGGCAGGAAAATATTCTGCTGCGACCAGCCGTGTTCGGCCAGGTCGTCGACGATACGTAACAGCAGTGGATGATCAGAGGGTATGTGCATGGCGCGCATAGTATTCCTGTGCCCGCAAATCCGACAGAGCCACGCAGCGGAGGATTGGTCGGATAAGGTACTCAACCTGATACGAATTCTCGACAAGTACGAATGCCGCACGGAGAATAGTCGCCTGCTGACAGGAGTCCCTATGCGTCGCTTGCTTTTCTCACTGTTGATGTTCTGCGTTTTGCCCGCCTGGGCGGACGGCCACGACCAGTTGTACAAGGTCGCCGGTTGGCCAGAACAACGCGCGCATTTCAACGATGCTCTCTCGGCCGCTCAGCAGCGCTATCAGAACAGCTTGCCACCGGCAGTGTTCCAGGCCCTGGTCGACAACAGCAATCTGCGGTTCGCCCCCAAGGCCATGGACCAGCGCGCCGAAGCGCAACTGCGCAAGAAGCTCGCCGACCCGAAACCTGCGCTGACCTTCTTTCAATCGCCCCTGGGCAAGAAAATCGTCGCCGCCGAACTGCTGGCGACCCGTCGCGATCAATTGGCGAAAAACGCCAAGGGCTTGCCGAAGATGCAAGCCAGCGATACCCGTCAACTGATCATCGGCCACCTGGCCCAGGCCCTGCCCGCCCGCGAGGCCGGCGCTGAAGTCAGCCTGGCGATCGCAGGCGTCGCGGCCGACAGCCTGAGTTCGATGATCCCTGGCTTGCTCGGCAACGGTCAGGCTCAAGGCATGTTGAACGGTCAGCGCCAGCGCCTGATGGAGCAGATCGGCGCCGACCTGAACAACACGCTGCTGTATGTCTATCGCGACCTGTCGGATGACGAACTGGAAGAGTTTTCGACCTTTGCCGAGTCCTCTGAAGGCAAGGCTTATTACCAAGCGGCATTGGCGGCGATTCGGGCGGGGTTGGCAGTGGGGCAAAGTACGTCGAGCCTGACCCAGTAATTTTTGGCGTCCGTGAAATGGCCCGCGAAGACTATCGAAATGTCACCGCCGATCCCGACTCATGCGCTTGGTCAAAAACCCGAAATACTCCTGCCGCAACCCCGGCGACTCATTCGCCAGATGATGCCGCGCCTCAGGCAGCATCAACACCTGGGGCCGATCGAACTTGCCTCGCAGCACTTCAAGGTTGTGCTCCCAATCCACGGTCATGTCCGCCTGCCCCTGCACGATCAGCGGCCGCCGCGGGCTGCTCGGTGCCGCTTCGATACGCTTGATCCACCGTCCCAGCGCACCGACCCAGGCCGTTGGCAGACGCAGCGGTTGCAGCGGATCGGCCTGCAGGAAAGCGAGGAAGTCAGGGTCGTTGGAATTCTCGCTGAAGCGCCGGGCGATGCCTTTGACAAACGGCTTGAGCAGGTAATAACTGAGCCGCGACCAACCCCAGGCTCGCGGCCGCACCAAGGGCGACAGCAGAATCACTTGCCCCTGGGCCGGGCTGCTCGCACCTTGATTGAGTACATGGTCGATCACAATCGCCCCGCCGGTGCTTTGCCCGCACAAGTGCCAGGGCTGCGGAAGGCCCAACGACTGCGCCTCGGCCAGCAGGCCTTGCAGGGCGCTCTGGTACTCGGCGAAGTCCTTGATACTCGCCCGTTCGCCACTGGACAAGCCATGCCCCGGCAGGTCGCAGGCGATTACCGCAAACCCTTGGTCCAGCGCCCACTCGATCACATGCCGGTAGAGCCCGGTGTGATCGTAGAAGCCGTGAAATAGAAACAGCGTCGCCTTCGCCCGCTCGGGCCACCAGAGCTGGCTGACCACTTCATAACCATCGATCTCGAAACGCCCCAAGCCACGGCGCAGGGTCCGCTGTGGAAAATCCAGCCCGTAAAAACGCTGATAGGCCATGGCCTCCGTCGACAGCGGCCGCCACTCGGCCAACGGCCGCAGGCTGGCACGCAAATGATCGGGATCGAAAGTGGCAGACATGGGCTATTCCAGAGCGCTAAACGGACTTTATCGGCCTGCGATATTCATCTGTCGCAGCAAGCATGGCAAGCTAGCCGACCTTCGAGGATTGAAACCCATGCGCCCGGCCTATCGCACCACACTGCTTGCCAGCCTGCTCGCCCTTGTGTGTGCCAGTGTGCTGTGGGCCGCTTACGACTGGTTTCAGGGACGCTACCTGCGAGCCTTCAGTTCGCACACCGCCGTGTTCTCCGGCGACCCGTTGCGCCTGCCCGACGAACTCGCCGGCCCCGGCGCCATTCGCCTGGTGCACTTCTGGGACCCGGCCTGCCCATGCAATGTCGGCAACCAACAACACCTGACTGAACTGGTTGAGCAATATGTACCGCAGGGCGTCGAGTTCTATACGGTACAAAAGCCCGGCAGTCACGGCCAGTTGCCCGGCACCTTGAGCCGCCTGAAAACCCTCGCTGCCCTGCCTGGCTCCGAACAGATTCCCGCCAGTCCGGCAGTGGCGATATGGGACCGCGACGGCAAGCTGGCATATTTCGGCCCGTACAGCGAAGGCCTGACCTGCAATTCGAGCAACAGTTTTATCGAGCCCATCCTGCAAGCGCTGAACGCAGGCAGGGCGGTGAACGCCACCCATACGATGGCGGTGGGTTGCTACTGCCCGTGGCCTGCGAAGGCGAAGTAAGGCATTCCTGACTTTTCCAGGACCGCGATGCCCGGCACAGGAGGTCTGTGCTACACGTTTGCAGCCCGCACGGGGGCAACCCCGAAAGAACAAGGAGTCACCATGAAACGCGTCCTGACCGTACTTGCCTTGCTGATCGTCGCGCTCGCCGCCGGGGGCGGCTGGTATGTGTACAGCAAACAACCGACGCGCCAGGGCCAGGTGGCGTTGCAGCATCTGCAAGGTTCAGTGACCGTGCGCTACGACGAGCGCGGCGTGCCGCATATCCGCGCCGAAAACGAAACCGACCTCTACCGCGCCCTCGGCTACGTGCAGGCCCAGGACCGACTGTTCCAGATGGAAGCCGTGCGGCGCCTGGCCCGTGGTGAGCTGGCCGAAGTCCTCGGCCCGAAACTGCTCGACACCGACAAACTGTTTCGCAGCCTGCGCATCCGCGAACGTGCTGACAGTTACGTGGCCGCGCTGGATCGTGAGTCGCCGGCGTGGAAGGCCCTGCAAGCCTATCTGGACGGCATCAATCAATATCAGGACAGCCACGCCGCGCCAGTAGAGTTCGACGTGCTGGGAATCCCCAAGCGCCCTTTCACCGCCGAAGACAGCATCAGCATCGCCGGCTACATGGCCTACAGCTTTGCCGCGGCGTTTCGCACCGAACCCTTGCTGACTTACGTGCGTGACCAACTGGGCGCCGATTACCTGAACATCTTCGATCTCGACTGGCAACCCAACGGCGTACTGGCCAAAAGGCGCGCCAGCCCCCCGCCGGTCCTCGCCGCCAGTGACTGGAAAGACCTGAACGCCCTTGCCCGTCTGAGTGAGCAGGCTCTGGCCGACCACGGCCTGCCGCAATTCGAAGGCAGCAACGCCTGGGTGATTTCCGGCAACCGCAGCAAAAGCGGCAAGCCGCTGCTTGCCGGTGACCCGCACATACGCTTCTCGGTGCCGTCAGTGTGGTACGAGGCGCACCTGTCGGCGCCAGGCTTCGAGCTGTATGGCTACCATCAGGCGCTGGTGCCGTTTGCATTTCTCGGCCACAACCTGGACTTCGGCTGGAGCCTGACGATGTTCCAGAACGACGATCTGGACCTGATCGCCGAGAAGGTCAACCCGGACAACCCGAACCAGGTCTGGTATCGCGGCAAGTGGGTGGACATGGTCACCACCGAACAACAGATCGCAGTGAAAGGCCAGTCACCGGTCACATTGACGCTGCGCCAGTCGCCCCATGGCCCGATCGTCAACGATGCGCTTGGCACTGCCGCCGGCAAGACGCCGGTAGCCATGTGGTGGGCGTTCCTCGAAACCCCGAATCCGATCCTTGACGGCTTCTACCAGCTCAACCGCGCCGACACCCTGGCCAAGGCCCGCGCCGCGGCCGCCAAGGTTCAGGCTCCAGGGTTGAACATCGTCTACGCCAACGCCAAGGGCGATATCGGCTGGTGGGCCTCGGCGTTGCTGCCCAAGCGTCCGGCCGGGGTGAAGCCCGGTTTCATCCTCGACGGCAGCACCCCTCAGGCAGACAAGGAAGGTTTTTACCCGTTCAGTGCCAACCCGCAGGAAGAAAACCCGGCGCGGGGCTACATCGTCTCGGCCAACTTCCAACCGGTGTCGCCGACCGGCATGGAAATTCCCGGCTACTACAACCTCGCCGATCGCGGGCAGCAGCTCAATCGCCAGCTCAGCGACAAGAACGTGAAGTGGGACAACGCGGCCAACCAGAAGCTGCAACTGGGTACGACCACCGCCTACGGGCCGCGCTTGCTGGCGCCTTTGCTGCCGGTACTGCGTGAAGTGGTGAGCGACCCGGCCGAACTCAAACTGGTGGAGCAACTGGCGCAGTGGAGCGGCGATTACCCACTGGACTCCATCAGCGCCACCCTGTTCAACCAGTTTCTGTTCAACCTCGCCGACGCGACGATGCACGATGAACTGGGCAATGACTTCTTCGAAACGCTGCTCCCGACCCGGGTGATCGATGCCGCGCTGCCGCGCCTGGCGGCCTCCGCCGACTCGCCGTGGTGGGACAATCGCAACACCCCTGGCAAGGAAACCCGCGCCGATACGGTCAAGGTGGCCTGGCAAGCGAGCATGGCTCATCTCAAAGCCACCCTTGGCGCCGATTCCGCGCAATGGCAGTGGGGCAAGGCGCACACCCTGACCCACGGCCATCCACTGGGGATGCAAAAGCCCCTGGACCAGATTTTCAACGTTGGCCCATTCGCGGCACCCGGCACCCACGAAGTACCGAACAACCTCTCGGCCAAGATCGGCTCGGCGCCGTGGCCCGTGACCTACGGCCCGTCGACCCGGCGGCTGATCGACTTCGCCGACCCGGCCCATAGCCTGACCATCAACCCGGTGGGCCAGAGCGGCGTGCCGTTCAACAGCCACTATGCCGACCAGGCCGAGGCGTATATCGAAGGGGTTTATTACCAGGCGAATTTCAATGAGGAAGAAGTGATGGCCAATACCCGCAGCACCTTGAAGCTGTTGCCGGCGCGGTAGATTTTTTCTGGCCGGGCTGACGCCTTCGCCACAAAATTCTGGGCCATAAAGTCAAAAGATCGCAGCCTGCGGCAACTCTTACGGGATTCACATTCCACTGTAGGAGCTGCCGCAGGTTGCGATCTTTTGATCGGCAGCAGTTTTAAGCCGCTTCCGGTGCCTGCGCCCGACGTACGTCCGGTTGTTTCCAGGAGTCGGCAGCGGCTTCCTCGATGGCTTGCTGGATCGCACGTTTGCGGCTTTCTTCGGCGCGACGGCTGAAGAACCAGACCAGGAAGGTCACCAGCGACACCGCCAGCAGAATCAGGCTGGCCACGGCGTTGATCTCAGGCTTCACGCCCAGGCGCACCGCCGAGAACACTTCCATCGGCAGGGTCGTGGAGCCTGGCCCGGACACAAAGCTCGCCAACACCAAATCATCCAGCGACAAGGCAAACGACATCATGCCGCCGGCCGCCAGTGACGGCGCGATCATTGGAATGGTGATCAGGAAGAACACTTTCCATGGCCGCGCACCGAGGTCCATGGCGGCTTCTTCGATGGACAAATCCAATTCACGCAAGCGCGCCGACACCACCACCGCCACATAGGCTGCACAGAATGTGGTGTGAGCGATCCAGATGGTGACGATGCCGCGCTCCTGCGGCCAGCCGATCATCTGCGCCATGGCCACGAACAGCAGCAACAGCGACAGACCAGTGATCACTTCCGGCATCACCAGCGGTGCGGTGACCAGGCCGCCAAACAGTGTGCGGCCCTTGAAGCGGGTGATGCGGGTCAGCACGAACGCCGCCAGCGTCCCCAATGCCACCGCCGCTATCGCCGTGTAGCAAGCGATTTCCAGCGAGCGCACCACTGAGCCCATCAGTTGCGTGTTGTCGAGCAGGCCGACGTACCACTTCACCGACCAGCCGCCCCACACCGTTACCAGTTTCGAGGCGTTGAACGAGTAGATCACCAGAATCAGCATCGGTGCGTAGATGAACAGCAGACCCAGCACCAGCATCAGGTTCGAGAAACGGAAGCGCTTCATTCTTTACCCTCCATTTCCTTGGCCTGACTGCGGTTGAACAGGATGATCGGCACAATCAGGATTGCCAGCATCACCACCGCCAGGGCAGACGCCACCGGCCAGTCGCGGTTGTTGAAGAACTCTTGCCAGAGCACTTTACCGATCATCAGGGTTTCCGGACCGCCGAGCAGTTCCGGGATCACGAACTCCCCCACCACCGGGATGAACACCAGCATGCAGCCGGCGATAATGCCGTTTTTCGACAGCGGCACGGTGATCTTCCAGAAGCTGTTGAAGTTGCTCGAACCGAGGTCCGATGCGGCTTCCAGCAGGCTGTGATCGTGTTTCACCAGGTTGGCGTAGAGCGGCAGGATCATGAATGGCAGATAGGAGTAAACAACCCCGATATAAACCGCCAGGTTGGTATTGAGGATCTGCAACGGCTCGTCGATCCAGCCCATGCTCATCAGAAAACCATTGAGCAGCCCGTTGTTGCTGAGGATGCCCATCCACGCGTACACGCGGATCAGGATCGCGGTCCAGGTCGGCATCATGATCAGCAGCACCAGCACCGTTTGCAGCTCTTTGCGGGCGGTGGCAATGCCATAGGCCATCGGGTAGCCGATCAGCAGGCAGAGGATGGTGCTGAACAGCGCCATCTTCAGCGAGCCTAGGTAAGCGGCGATGTACAACTCGTCATCGCCCAGCATCGCGTAGTTGGCCAGGTTGAGCAGCACCTGCAGTTTCTGGTCAACGAAGGTGTAGATCTCGGTGTACGGCGGAATGGCCACGTCGGCTTCAGCGAAGCTGATCTTCAGGACGATGAAGAACGGCAGCATGAAGAACATGAACAGCCAGATGAACGGAACCCCGATGACCAGCTGACGGCCACCGGGAAGTATTCGATTGAGCCGGCGTTTGAGTTTGCGCATGTTCATGAGCGAAGTACCACGCCGCTGTCGTCTTCCCACCACACGTAAACCTGGTCACCCCAGGTCGGGCGCTGGCCACGGCGCTCGGCGTTGGCGACGAAGGACTGCACCAGCTTGCCGCTCGGCAGTTCGACGTAGAACACCGAATGGCCGCCGAGGTAGGCGATGTCGTGCACCTTGCCGCTGGACCAGTTGTGTTCGCAGGTCGGCATTTCGGCCGTCACCAGCAGTTTTTCCGGACGGATCGCATAGGTAACGGACTTGTCCTGCACCGAGGTGCTGATGCCGTGACCCACGTAAATGTTGCGGTCCAGATCCTTGCAGGTGATCAGTGCATGGCCCTCGGCATCGTCCACCACTTCACCTTCGAAGATGTTGACGTTGCCGATGAATTCGCAGACCAGGCGGCTGGTCGGGGTTTCGTAGATGTCGATCGGGCTGCCGATCTGGGCGATCCAGCCCAGGTGCATGATCGCGATGCGCTCGGCCATGGTCATGGCCTCTTCCTGGTCGTGGGTCACCATGACGCAGGTTACGCCGACGCGTTCAATGATCTCGACCAGTTCCAGCTGCATTTGCGAACGCAGTTTCTTGTCCAGCGCGCCCATCGGTTCGTCGAGCAACAACAGCTTCGGCCGCTTGGCCAACGAACGCGCCAGGGCCACGCGCTGACGCTGACCACCGGACAGCTGATGCGGTTTGCGCTTGGCGTACTCGCTCATCTGCACCAGCTTGAGCATCTCGGCCACGCGGGCATCGACCTCGGCCGTCGGGATCTTGTCCTGCTTGAGGCCGAAAGCGATGTTCTGCGCCACGGTCATGTGCGGGAACAAGGCGTAGGACTGGAACATCATGTTGATCGGCCGCTCGTACGGCGGCATGTCAGTGATGTCTACGCCATCAAGGAAAATGCGCCCCTCCGTGGGCCGTTCGAAACCTGCCAGCATCCGCAGCAAGGTGGATTTGCCCGAACCCGAGCCGCCGAGCAAGGCGAAGATTTCGCCTTTCTTGATTTCCAGGGACACGTCGTCCACGGCAATCGTCTCGTCGAACTTTTTGGTGACCCGGTCGATTTTGACCAACACCTGTTTAGGTGATTGGTCGCCCTCGAGGGCTTTCTTATAGGCGCCGGAGGCAACTGCCATTTACGAAACTCCCAACAGAATTTGCAGTTCGCTCAATGTGGCGAACCTGGATAGTTTGACGCTATTTGCCCGACTTGACCTTGGTCCAGCTGCGCGTCATCAAACGTTGAATGTTCGGCGGTAACTCGATGGACACGTACATCTTGTCGAGGACCGCTTGCGGCGGATAAACCGACGCGTCGGTGCGTATGGATTGTTCCATCAGTTTGTCCGACCCAGGGTTTGGGTTGGCGTAGCCCACGGCATCGCTGACCTTGGCGATCACCTCAGGCTTGAGCAAATAGTTGATGAAGGCGTGGGCTTCCTTGACGTTGGCCGCGTCCTTGGGGATCGCCAGCATGTCGAACCAGAGTGCGCCACCCTCTTTTGGAATCGAGTAGGCGATGTTCATGCCTTTACCGGCTTCAGCCGCGCGTGCCTTGGCCTGGAAAATGTCGCCGGAAAAACCGATCGCAACGCAGATATCGCCGTTGGCCAGGTCCGCGATGTATTTGGATGAGTGGAAGTACGTCACATAAGGCCGCACCGCCAGCAATTTAGCCTCGGCCTTTTTGTAGTCTTCGGGGTTGGTGCTATTGGCGTTCAGGCCCATGTAGTTGAGGACCGTGGGCATCATTTCATCGGCGGAGTCGAGGAACGCGACGCCGCAGCTGTGCAGCTTCTTGATGTTTTGCGGCTCGAACACCACATCCCAGGAGTCGATCTTGTCGAGCCCCAGCACAGCCTTGATCTTGTCGACGTTGTAACCGATGCCGTTGGTGCCCCACAGATACGGCACGGCATATTGGTTACCCGGATCGTTCTGCTCCAGGCGCTTGAGCAACACCGGGTCGAGGTTGGAATAGTTGCCTAGCTTAGACTTGTCGAGCTTCTGGAAAGCGCCGGCCTTGATCTGCTTGCCAAGGAAATGGTTGGACGGCACGACCACGTCGTAACCGGTACGCCCGGCCAGCAATTTGCCTTCCAGGGTTTCGTTGGAATCGAATACGTCGTAAATCGGCTTGATACCGGCGTCTTTCTGAAAGTCGGCCAGGGTGGTCTCACCGATGTAGTCCGACCAGTTATAAATATGCACCGTGCCGGTGGCCTGGGCACTGACGGCAAGCGTCAGCCCGGCGCCGACCAGCAGGGCATTGCGCAACAAAGAAAAAACAGGCAAGTGGAGGTCCTCTAAAATTAGTTGGGCCCAAGTTGCCCCGCGCTACATGACAGCCATGGCTGCCTGACAACAAAACCGGCGCGCAACTTACCCTCGAAAAACCGTTCCAGCAAAACTTTTATGCAGAGCCCTGTAGTCGCTGCCCAAGGCTGCGGCAGCGGCTACAGGTTTATTACTTATTTACCGGATTTGATCTTGGTCCAGCTGCGGGTCAGTTCACGCTGGGTTGCGGCTGGCAAATCAGCGATCGCATACAGCTTGGCCTGTACTTCAGGAGTCGGATAGATGCCCGGATCCGAAGTGATGTCCTTGCTCACATACTGGGTGGCTTCAGCATTACCGTTAGGGAAACGCACAGCGTTGGTGATGTCAGCCATTACTTTCGGTTGCAGCAGGTAGTTCATGAACTTGTAGGCCCCCTCGACGTTTTCCGCATCCTTGGGGATTGCGACCATGTCGTAGAAGCTGCCAGCGCCTTCTTTTGGAATGGCGTAGCTGACTTTCACCTTGTCACCGGCTTCGGCAGCACGGGACTTGGCTTGCTGGACGTCACCCGAATAGCCGACGGCTACGCAGATGTTGCCGTTGGCCAGGTCCGAGATGTACTTCGAGGAGTGGAAGTAGGTGATCGAAGGACGAATCTTGAGGAACAGCTCCTCGGCTTTCTTGATGTCTTCTTTCTTCTGGCTGTCGGTTGGCAGACCCAGGTAATGCAGGGCGACCGGCAGCATTTCGGTCGGCGAATCCAGGAAGCTCACACCGCAGCCCTTGAGCTTGGCAATGTTTTCAGGCTTGAGCAGGGTGTCCCAGGAATCGATCGTGTCGACGCCCAGTGCTGCCTTGACTTTCTCAGGGTTGTAACCGATCCCGATCGAGCCCCACATGTAAGGGAAGGCATGTTTGTTGTCCGGGTCACTGACGGAAACCGCTTTAAGCAGTGATTTGTTCAGGTTGCCGTAGTTGGACAGCTTGGACTTGTCCAGCTCCCGGTAAACACCGGCCTTGATTTGCTTGGCGAGGAAGTTGTTCGACGGTACGACAACGTCGTAACCGGACTTGCCTGCCAGCAACTTGGCTTCCAGGGTTTCGTTGCTGTCGAATACGTCGTACACCACCTTGATCCCGGACTCTTTTTCGAAGTTCGCGATGGTGTCCGGTGCGATGTAATCGGACCAGTTGTACACGTGCAGCACTTTATCGTCGGCCTGAACGGCGCCCGCCATCACGCCCATCAGGGACATGGCGAGGAGGGTCTTGCCAGTTATCTTCATACCTAATGCCTTCATGGGTAATGCTCCAGTTTTTCTTTTTAACCACGTGCTCAGCAGCCTGTTACAGGGCATCCGAACAACCGTTAGTCTGGCAAGATCCAAGGCAGGCTTTCAAGGAAAGCCCCATCCTTTGTTTGCACTGAGCGAAGTGCAGACATTGCACCTCGCTCAGAGCCTAGCACTTAGCCCTGCAACGCACTCAGGGTCAGGTCCAGGCACTTGCGCGCCTTGGTCACCAACTCGTCGATTTCAGCCGGTGTAATCACCAGTGGCGGTGCAATGATCATGGTGTCGCCAACGGCGCGCATGATCAGGCCGTTGTCGAAGCAGAACTGCCGGCAGATCATGCCGACGCCCTTGCCTTCGTAACGCTTGCGAGTGGCCTTGTCCTGAACCAGCTCGATAGCCCCCAACAGACCGACCCCACGCACTTCCCCCACCAACGGGTGATCGTTCAGTTCCCGTAGACGCTTCTGCAAATAAGGTGCCGTCTCTGCTCGCACATGCTCGACAATTTTCTCATCGCGCAAGATGCGGATGTTTTCCAGCGCCACCGCCGCGGCCACCGGGTGCCCGGAATAGGTGAAACCGTGGTTGAAATCACCACCTTCGTTGAGCACCTCGACCACATCGTCATGCACGATCAGGCCACCCATCGGGATGTAGCCGGACGTCAGACCTTTGGCGATGGTCATCATGTGGGGCTTGAGGTCGTAGAAATCGGTACCGAACCACTCACCGGTACGACCGAAACCGCAGATCACCTCGTCGGCCACGAACAGGATGTCGTACTTGGCGAGGATTTCCTTGATGCGCGGCCAGTAGCTGTCTGGCGGAATGATCACGCCGCCGGCGCCCTGGATCGGCTCGGCAATAAAGGCACCGACGTTGTCGACGCCGATTTCCAGAATCTTCTCTTCCAGCTGATTGGCCGCCCAGATACCGAACTCTTGTGGCGTCATGTCACCGCCTTCACCGAACCAATACGGTTGGGCGATGTGGACGATGCCCGGGATCGGCAAATCGCCCTGTTCGTGCATGTACGTCATGCCACCCAGGCTCGCGCCGGCCACGGTGGAGCCGTGATAGCCGTTCTTGCGACTGATGATGACTTTCTTCTTCGGCTGGCCCTTGATCGCCCAGTAGTGGCGAACCATCCGCAGCATGGTGTCGTTGCCTTCAGAACCGGAACCGGTGAAGAACACATGATTCATGCCTTCAGGCGCGATTTCAGCGATGACCTTGGCCAGCTCCAGCACCGGCGGGTGAGCGGTCTGGAAGAACAGGTTGTAATAAGGCAGTTCGCGCATTTGCTTGGCGGCGGCATCGGCCAGTTCATCGCGACCATAGCCGATCGCGACGCACCACAGACCGGCCATGCCGTCGAGGATCTTGTTGCCTTCGCTGTCCCAGAGGTAAACACCCTTGGCATTGGTGATGATCCGCGGGCCTTTCTCTTTCAGCTGCTTGAAGTCGCTGAACGGGGCCAGGTGGTGATCATTGCTCAGGGTTTGCCATGCACGGGTTTGCGGGTTGTTGCTGGTCATGCGAATTCTCCTTGGATTGCAGTGACGGCGCGACGTCAGAGGGCAATCACGCCCCTTGTCGCGCCCGGCGCATCAGACGGCGAAGAGCAGGAACTCCCGCTCCCACGAACTGATCACGCGCTTGAAGTTTTCATGCTCGGCCCGCTTGACCGCGACGTAGCCTGTGATGAATTTCTTGCTCAGATACTTTTCGATGGTCTTGCTGTTTTCCATACGATCCAGCGCGTCTTCGATGGTTAACGGCAGGCGCAGATTGCGCCGCTCGTAACCACGCCCCACCACCGGGGCACTCGGGTTATGCCCTTCGAGCATCCCGATCAGGCCGCACAACAGGCTGGCGGCGATGGCCAGGTAAGGGTTGGCGTCGGCACCCGGCAGACGGTTTTCCACCCGACGGTTCTGCGGCCCGGCATCCGGAACCCGCAGGCCCACGGTGCGGTTCTCTTCGCCCCACTCCACGTTCACCGGTGCCGAGGTATCCGGCAGGAAGCGGCGGAACGAATTGACGTTGGGCGCGAACAGCGGCAGCAACTCAGGGATGAATTTCTGCAAACCGCCGATGTGATGGAGGAACAGCTGGCTCATGGTCCCGTCTTCATTGGAGAAGACGTTTTTGCCGGTCTCGATGTCGATGATGCTCTGGTGCAAATGCATGGCACTGCCCGGCTCGCCAGTCATGGGCTTGGCCATGAAGGTCGCCGCCACGTTGTGCTTGAGTGCGGCTTCTCGCATGGTGCGTTTGAACACCAGAATCTGGTCGGCCAGGGACAGGGCATCGCCGTGACGGAAGTTGATTTCCATCTGCGCAGTGCCGTCCTCGTGGATCAACGTGTCGAGGTCCAGCTCCTGCAATTCGCACCAGTCGTAGACGTCTTCGAACAACGGGTCGAATTCGTTCGCCGCTTCAATGGAGAACGACTGGCGACCGGTTTCCGGACGACCGGAACGGCCAATCGGCGGTTGCAACGGGTAGTCCGGGTCATCGCTGCGCTTGGTGAGGTAGAACTCCATTTCCGGCGCCACGATCGGCTGCCAGCCGTGGTCGGCGTAGAGCTTCAGTACCTTCTTGAGCACGTTGCGCGGCGACAGCTCGATCGGATTGCCCTGCTTGTCATAGGTGTCGTGGATCACGATGGCGGTGGGCTCGATGGCCCAGGGCACCAGGAACACGGCGTTCTGGTCGGGGCGGCAGACCATGTCGATGTCGGCCGGGTCGAGCAGTTCGTAATAGATGTCGTCTTCGACATAGTCGCCGGTCACGGTCTGCAACAGAACGCTTTCGGGCAGGCGCATGCCTTTTTCGGCGATGAACTTGTTGGTCGGCGAGATCTTGCCCCGGGTGATGCCGGTCAGGTCGCCAATCATGCATTCGACTTCTGTGATCTTGTGGTCTTTCAACCAATCGGTGAGCTGGTCGAGGTTGTTACTCATAAATGCCTCTTAGGCTTGAGTTTCCTGACTTTTATAAGTCAGGCGTTGTTTGACGCATCGGCGTCGCGTTGTAATGCGCGCTTGCGGCAGGCATCGCCAAATGCCTGGAAAATCGCAAGGTAGTCAGGATTCAAGCTTACCTGCCATTCGGGATGCCATTGCACGCCTAAAGCAAAAGCTTTGCCTTCGATTACAGAGACCGCTTCGATCAGCCCATCGGGCGCCACAGCTTCCACACGAAGGCCCGGCGCCAGCCGCTCGACGCCCTGACCATGAATCGAGTTGACTTGAATGTCGCTCGCCAGGCCCAGCCCCGCAAGTACACCACCCGGCTGGACGTGCACCGGGTGACTGGGGGCGTACTGCCCTTCGAGCGGCAGGCTGTCGTCTTCACGGTGGTCCATGAAGGGACCGGCCTCGTGGACCTTCTGATGCAGGCTGCCACCGAACGCCACATTCATTTCCTGGAAGCCGCGGCAGATACCGAGCACGGGAACGCCAGCCTCGACAGCGGCGCGGATCAGCGGGAGAGTGGTGGCATCGCGTGCAGAATCATGAGCAGTACCCGGCGCGCTGGCCGGGCCGTTGTAGTGAAACGGTTCTATATTAGAAGGAGAGCCTGTAAAAAGAATGCCGTCCAGAGCGTCCAGAATATCGGACGGCGCCAGTCGATCTGCCAGGGATGGAAGAATCAACGGCAGGCCTTTGGCAGCTGAAGCCACGGCGCGTACGTATTTGTCGCCACTGATGTGATAAGCATGCAGACCGATCTGCTTTGAGCAGGCGGTGACGCCGATTAACGGCAGGCGAGACATGAAGCACCCCGGTATTATTGCTGTTATGGGTTTGAATCGAGCTTAGCCTTGTTCATTTTTTTACACAACACCCCCGTAAAAAATACAACACGGCCCGCTCAAGCCCGCGGGAGCCAAGACGTCAGAAGACAAAAATACGCCCCAAAGTGCCTCAAAAAAGCCTTGCGAGCGCTTTTTTAGGGCAAAAAAGGCCTCACTTGACTTCGGCATGCCGTTCGGGTTGACTGGAATCTGAAAAGATCAATGATTGATATTTTTAACAACAAAGGTGTTGCATCATGTCGGTACCCCCGCGTGCCGTTCAGCTTAACGAAGCGAACGCGTTCCTTAAGGAACATCCTGAGGTTCTGTACGTTGACCTTCTGATTGCGGATATGAATGGTGTGGTGCGCGGCAAGCGCATCGAACGCACCAGCCTCCACAAGGTTTACGAGAAAGGCATCAACCTGCCGGCCTCTCTATTTGCTCTGGATATCAATGGCTCGACGGTGGAAAGCACCGGCCTGGGCCTGGACATCGGCGATGCTGACCGAATCTGCTATCCAATCCCCGACACCCTGTGCAATGAGCCCTGGCAGAAGCGCCCGACTGCGCAACTGCTGATGACCATGCACGAACTCGAAGGTGAACCTTTCTTCGCCGACCCGCGCGAAGTCCTGCGTCAAGTGGTGACCAAGTTCGATGAGATGGGCCTGACCATCTGCGCCGCGTTCGAACTGGAGTTCTACCTGATCGACCAGGAAAACGTGAACGGTCGCCCGCAACCGCCGCGCTCGCCGATCTCCGGCAAACGTCCGCACTCGACCCAGGTCTACCTGATCGACGATCTGGATGAATATGTCGACTGCCTCCAGGACATTCTGGAAGGTGCGAAAGAGCAAGGCATCCCTGCCGACGCGATCGTCAAGGAAAGCGCCCCGGCGCAGTTCGAAGTGAACCTGCACCACGTGGCCGACCCTATAAAGGCCTGCGACTACGCGGTGCTGCTCAAGCGTCTGATCAAAAACATCGCCTACGACCATGAGATGGACACCACCTTCATGGCCAAGCCATATCCAGGCCAGGCGGGTAATGGTCTGCACGTCCACATCTCGATTCTTGATAAAGATGGCAAAAACATTTTTGCCAGCGAGGATCCCGAGCAGAACGCCGCACTGCGTCACGCGATCGGCGGTGTGCTCGAGACCCTGCCGGCGCAGATGGCTTTCCTCTGCCCGAACGTCAACTCCTACCGTCGTTTCGGCGCGCAGTTCTACGTGCCGAACTCGCCGTGCTGGGGCCTGGACAACCGCACCGTGGCGATTCGCGTACCAACCGGCTCCTCCGATGCCGTGCGCATTGAACACCGTGTGGCTGGCGCCGATGCCAACCCGTACCTGCTGATGGCCTCGGTCCTGGCCGGCGTGCACCACGGCCTGGTCAACAAGATCGAGCCGGGCGCGCCCGTGGAAGGCAACAGCTACGAGCAGAACGAGCAAAGCCTGCCGAACAACCTGCGCGATGCACTGCGCGAGCTGGACGACAGCGAAGTCATGGCCAAGTACATCGATCCGAAATACATCGATATCTTCGTCGCCTGTAAAGAGAGCGAGCTGGAGGAGTTCGAACACTCCATCTCCGACCTCGAGTACAACTGGTACCTGCATACCGTGTAAACGGTTGCCGTAAAAACAACGCCGCCGGCCTTACCGCCTGCGGCGTTTTTTTATGGCCAACCACTAAACATTGTGGCGAGGGGGCTTGCCCCCGTTGGGCTGCGTAGCAGCCCAAAAACGGCAATCTCGTTGTATCAGGGATACCGAGTTAGCTGGATTGGGGACTGCTGCGCACTCCAACGGGGTATGGATCATCTCTGCGCTCTGCGTACAATGCCCGCTGCCCTGCAGGAGACTTCAATGACCCGACTCGCCACCCCACGCAAACCCCGCGCACGCAGCCAGGCCCGGATCGACTCGATACTCGATGCCGCCCGCACGCTGCTGGCCGCCGAGGGCGTGGCCAGTCTGTCGATCTACAGCGTCGCTGAACGCGCAGAGATCCCGCCCTCCTCCGTCTACCACTTTTTCGCCAGCGTGCCGGCCCTGCTCGAAGCCCTGACCGCCGACGTCCACGCCGCGTTCCGTGCTTGCCTGCAAGCGCCCATCGACCACCACGCCCTCAACGGCTGGCGCGATTTGTCGCGACTGGTGGAACAACGCATGCTCGACATCTACGACGAAGACGCCGCTGCCCGCCAGTTGATCCTCGCCCAGCACGGCCTGACCGAAGTCACCCAGGCTGACCGCCAGCACGACATCGAACTCGGCGACCTGATGCACAAACTGTTCGACCATCACTTCGAGCTGCCAAGGCTGCCGACAGACGTCGATGTGTTTGCCCTGGCCATGGAGCTGGGAGATCGAGTGTATGCGCGCTCGGTGCAGCAACATGGGCAGATCACGCCGCGCATGGCTGAAGAAGGGATGCGGGTGTTTGATGCCTACCTCGGGCTGTATTTGCCGCCGTACCTGCCCAAGCGCGTAGCGCTTTAAAAGATCGCAGCCTTCGAATACACCACCACTACCACTGCACGCATAAAAAACCCCGAAGGGCTCACACCCTCCGGGGTTGTTGTTGGCGCACGCACTTACAACTTGGCGATCGACACCTCGGTGGATTTCACAAACGCGATCACTTCGCTACCGACCACCAGTTCCAGCTCTTTCACCGACCGAGTGGTAATCACCGAAGTGACGATGCCGGAGGCAGTCTGCACGTCGATTTCCGAGAGGACGTCGCCGAGCACGATTTCCTTGATCGAGCCTTTGAACTGGTTACGAACGTTGATGGCTTTGATAGTCATGATGTTGATTCCTGTCGTTGGATGAGTTTTTACGTTATTGAGCCCAGCGCAATTGCGTGGGCAATGGTGAAACAGGTTCCGGTTCCGGCGGTTGGCCGGGTACCGACAGCACGCGGTTGAGCACTTCGGTTTCCAGCGCCGCCAGCCGATGGGAGCCGCGAACCCGAGGGCGCGGCAACTCCACTGCCAGGTCGAGGCCGACTTCGCCCTCTTCAATCAGAATCACCCGATCAGCAATCGCCACCGCCTCACTGACGTCGTGGGTCACCAGCAACACGGTGAAACCGTGCTTCTGCCAGAGCCGTTCAATCAGTTGCTGCATTTCAATACGGGTCAGGGCATCCAGTGCCCCCAGCGGTTCGTCGAGCAACAGCAGGCGCGGTTGATGGATCAGCGCGCGGGCCAGGGCCACTCGTTGCTTCTGGCCACCGGACAGTGCCGCCGGCCATTCGTGGGCGCGGTCCGCCAGGCCGACCGACTCCAACGCTTCCAGCGCTTGCGGCCGCCAGTTGCCCTTGAGCCCGAGACCGACGTTGTCGATAACCTTCTTCCACGGCAGCAACCGCGCTTCCTGGAACATCAGCCGGGTGTCTCCCCGGGCATCACTCAGCGGCGCGGAGCCAGCAAACAACTCGCCAGCCGTAGGTTTGTCGAGACCGGCGAGCAAGCGCAGCAAGGTGCTTTTGCCGCAACCGCTGCGCCCGACCACCGCCACAAACTGCCCGGCAGGAATGTGCAGGTCGATTTCACGCAGCACTTGCCGCGAACCGAAGGTCTTTTGCAGCTTGCGCACTGCCAGCGGGATTCCGCGCAGCAGGCGTGGAGGTTGTTGAGCCGTCATGCGGCACCTCCCTTGGCAACCTGATAGGCCGGATGCCAGCGCAGCCACACGCGTTCAAGTCCACGGGCCGCGAGATCAGCGAGTTTGCCGAGCACGGCATACAAAAGAATCGCCAGCACCACTACGTCGGTCTGCAAGAACTCCCGGGCATTCATTGCCAGGTAACCGATGCCGGCGTTGGCAGAGATGGTTTCGGCGACGATCAGGGTCAGCCACATGAAGCCCAGGGCAAAACGCACGCCGACCAGAATCGAAGGCAGCGCACCCGGCAGGATCACCTGACGGAACAGGCTGAAACCGGACAGGCCATAACTGCGGGACATTTCCACCAGCGCCGGATCGACGTTGCGGATGCCGTGATAAGTGTTGAGGTAGATCGGGAACAACGTGCCCAACGCCACCAGGAAAATCTTCGCCGACTCATCGATGCCGAACCACAGGATCACCAGCGGAATCAGCGCCAGGTGCGGTACGTTGCGGATCATCTGCACCGAACTGTCGAGCAGGCGCTCGCCCCACTTCGACAGGCCGGTGATAAAGCCCAGCGCCAGGCCAATGCCGCCGCCGATGGCGAACCCGAGTGCCGCGCGCCAGCCGCTGATAGCCAGGTGAGTCCAGATTTCACCGCTGCGGAACAGGCTCACACCGGCTTCGATCACCGCGATCGGTGCCGGCAGAATCCGCGTCGACAACCAGCCCGCCGACACCGACAACTGCCATACCGCCAGCAACAGAATCGGCAACACCCAGGGTGCGAGGCTGTGGATAGTTTTCTTCATGGCCACGCCTCAGCTCTGGGACGCGGCTTTGGGAAGAATGTCGTTGGCCACCATCTCGCCGAACGGGCTGACGTAACCGGCGCTTTTCGGCAGTTCCGGGCGCTCGATGTCCAAGTGCGGGAACAGCAACTCGGCCACCCGATAGGATTCTTCCAGGTGTGGATAACCGGAGAAGATGAACGTATCGATGCCCAGATCGGCGTATTCCTTCACCCGAGCGGCCACGGTCGGACCATCGCCGACCAGCGCCGTACCGGCCCCGCCGCGCACCAGACCGACACCGGCCCAGAGGTTGGGACTGACTTCCAGGTTGTCGCGACTGCCGCCATGCAAAGCGGCCATGCGTTGCTGGCCGACCGAATCGAAACGCGCCAGAGAAGCCTGGGCGCGGGCAATGGTGTCATCGTCCAGATGAGAGATCAGTCGATCCGCCGCTTGCCACGCCTCGGCGTTGGTTTCGCGAACGATCACATGCAGGCGAATACCGAAGCGCACGGTGCGCCCGAGCTTCGCGGCTTTGGCGCGAACCTGTGCGATTTTCTCGGCAACGGCGGCCGGTGGCTCGCCCCAGGTCAGGACCATTTCGACCTGCTCTGCCGCCAGATCCTGCGCCGCTTCCGAAGAGCCGCCGAAATACAGCGGCGGACGCGGTTGCTGGATCGGCGGATAGAGCAACTTGGCGCCCTTCACGCTGATGTGCTGACCGTCGTAATCGACGGTTTCGCCTTCCAGTACCCGGCGCCAGATGCGGGTGAATTCCACCGAGGCCTGATAGCGCTCTTCGTGACTGAGGAACAGACCGTCGCCGGCCAGTTCTTCCGGATCGCCACCGGTGACCAGGTTGAACAGCGCACGACCGCCGGACAGACGATCCAGGGTCGCGGCCTGACGCGCCGCCACCGTCGGGGAAATGATCCCGGGGCGCAGGGCGACGAGGAATTTCAAACGCTGGGTCACCGGGATCAGCGAGGCAGCCACCAGCCACGAATCTTCGCAGGAGCGACCGGTGGGAATCAGCACCCCGCCGAAACCCAGACGATCCGCCGCTTGCGCGACTTGTTGCAAGTAACCGTGGTCGACGGCGCGAGCGCCTTCGGCGGTACCAAGGTAATGGCCGTCGCCGTGAGTAGGCAGGAACCAGAAGATATTGAGGCTCATGGAGTGGTCTCCTTGGGGAATCGGATTACGGCGCTTTGGCGACGGCTGCCGGTGGCGTCCAGATCACGTCCTTGATACTCAAGGGCTTGGGAATCAGCTTGAGCTGGTAGAAGCTGTCGGCGATTTTCTGTTGGGCGGCGACCACCTCAGGGGTCAGGAACAGCGCGCCGTAGCCCTGGCGCTTCACCGAAGTCAGGGTAATGTCCGCTGGCAGGCCGAGCAGTGGCGAAACCTGTCGGGTTACGTCCTCGGGATTGGCCCGGGACCATTCACCGACCGCGCGCACTTCTTCCACGAGGGTTTTGATCACTTCAGGATTTTTCTGCGCATAAGGCTTGGTCGCCAGATAGAACTGATGGTTGTCGACGATGCCTTTGCCATCGCGCAAGGTGCGCGCTTGCAGTTGCTGTTCGGCGGCAGCCTGGTACGGGTCCCAGATCACCCAGGCATCGACACTGCCGCGCTCGAATGCGGCGCGGGCATCGGCGGGCGGCAGGAACACGGTCTGGATATCGGTGTATTTGAGGCCGGCGTCTTCCAGCGCACGCACCAGCAGGTAGTGCACGTTGGAGCCTTTGTTGAGCACGACTTTCTTGCCCTTGAGTTCCTGCACCGATTTGATCGGCGAGCCCTTCGGCACCAGGATCGCTTCGCTGTGGGGCGCTGGCGGTTCATAAGCGACGTAGAGCAGATCGGCGCCCGCGGCCTGAGCGAAAACCGGAGGCGTTTCGCCGGTGACGCCGAAGTCGATGGAGCCGACGTTCAGGCCTTCAAGCAGTTGCGGGCCGCCGGGGAATTCCGTCCATTGCACGTCCACACCTTGGGCGGCGAGGCGTTTTTCCAGAGTGCCTTTGGCTTTGAGCAGCACCAGGGTGCCGTATTTCTGATAGCCGATTCGCAAAGTCTCGGCTTGGGCTTGAGTAATGACGCCGAAGGACACAGCCGCAGCAAACAGAGCGACCAGACCACGACGCAAAATGACAGGGCGCATGGCGCTCTCCTTTTTGCAGTTGGGTTTTGGCTGCACCTGCTTGCCCGTTGGCGGGCCAGTAAGGTGAGTACTTCAAATTCAGATGTTGCTTGAGGGCTGGCTTAAATGCTCCAGCGAGCACTCAACAAACGTTCGTTCAACAGGTTTGGATCGAGCGGCTTGGGCCGGCGAGCCATGGCGCTGTAGAACAGCTCCAGCGATTCATTCAGTCGTTGTGCAAGCTCGGGAGCCAACTGCGCCTGGGCGCTGCCTTCGCCGTAAGCGATCTGACTGTCTACGGCGAAAATCCCGTGGAGCATTTCCTGAGCCTTCAACGCCGACAGCACTGGCTTGAGCGCGTAATCCACCGCCAGCATGTGGGCGATGCTGCCACCGGTCGCCATTGGCAGAACCACTTTGTGGGCCAGGGCGCGTTCGGGCAGCAAATCCAGTACGGTTTTCAACGCGCCGGAGAACGACGCTTTGTAAACCGGTGTGGCGATGAGCAGGCCGTCGGCGTTATCAATCTGTTGCAACAGATCGATCACCTTCGGGCTGTCAAAGCGGGCATGCAGTAAATCTTCAGCCGGGAAGTCCCGTACCTGATAACTCACCACTTCCACACCTTGCTCTTGCAACCAGCGTTTGGAGCGCTCCAGCAACACCCCGGAACGGGAGCGTGGGCTGGGGCTGCCACCGAGTGAGACGACCAGCATTCAGACAATTCCTTGAGCGGTGTTGGCGATTCGCAGCTTGCGATCTCGCGTCGATGGAATGACCTTAACAGGTGATTTATATATCCATAAATCATATTTATTCATTTGGTTATAGCTTAAGTGAATATGTTGTTTGTCTTTTTCCGGACAAAAAAACAGGCCGTCGAAACGGCCTGAAAATCCCCTGCTTTGGTAGACATGATCGTTCCCACGCTCTGCGTGGGAGCGATCTTTTGACGTTAACGATTCGGCTGCGGCGTCAGGCGCAGGTACGGTTTCACCGCGCGATAACCCTTGGGAAAACGTCGCTGGATTTCATCTTCGTCCTTGAGCGACGGCACGATCACCACCTCATCACCGTCCTGCCAATTGGCCGGTGTGGCCACCTTGTAGTTGTCGGTGAGCTGCAGCGAATCGATTACCCGCAGAATCTCATTGAAGTTACGGCCGGTACTCGCCGGGTAAGTGATGGTCAGCCGGATCTTCTTGTTCGGATCGATCACGAACAACGAGCGCACGGTCAAGGTGTCGTTGGCATTCGGATGGATCAGGTCGTACAGGTCGGACACTTTACGGTCCGCATCGGCGAGGATCGGGAAATTGACGATGGCGTTCTGGGTTTCGTTGATGTCCTCGATCCACTTGTGATGCGAATCCACCGGGTCCACGGAAAGGGCAATGGCTTTGACGCTGCGCTGGGCGAATTCATCCTTGAGCCTGGCGGTGAAGCCCAGCTCGGTGGTGCACACCGGCGTAAAGTCTGCCGGATGGGAAAACAGCACGCCCCAGCTATCGCCCAGCCATTCGTGGAAACGGAGGGTGCCGGCGCTGGAATCCTGTTCGAAATCGGGGGCGATATCGCCAAGTCTGAGGCTCATGGTGCTGCTCCTGGTGAGTGCTTGTTGAGCTCAACTGTGCCTGCGTTCCAATTTAATTAAAAAGAATAAATATCAATTTATTTAGATCATAAAGAAATATTAAAGATCTGTTCACTGGACCTGATCCGCCATCGGGACGAACATCGATCCCAAGGTTCGAGAAGGCCTTGAGTTGTTGCAAAAAGGGAACTTCAAGGAGGGTTTACGGGGGTGAGCCCGCCTTGAAAACGCAAAAGCCCCGCCCGGCGTGATGCCGGGCGGGGCTTTTTTTTGTCGGTTGTCTCGTCCTGAATAAGGTTTACACCTTCTGACTTATCTTCAGGAGGAACCAATGGATACGGGGAAAAGGCGCAGCCAGCGAGATTACACGCTGGGCTTTAAATTGGCAGTCGTCGATCAGGTCGAAAAAGGCGAGTTGAGTTATAAAGAGGCTCAACGGCGCTACGGGATTCAGGGGCGGTCGACTGTGCTGGTGTGGTTACGCAAGCATGGGCGGCAGGACTGGAGCCAAGGCGCCTCTATTCGCGCCCAGAGGAGCCGACCGATGGACGAACAAAGTTTGCCGCTGACCCCTGAGCAGCGAATCAAGGAGCTGGAGGAAAAACTGGCCCTTGCCAATCAGAAAGCCCAATTCTTCGAAGCGGTGGTTGACGTGTTGAAGAACGATTACGGGGTTTCTATCGTAAAAAAGCGATCCGGCAAGTCCTCACCCAAGGGCAAGTCCAAGGCCTGAGCATTCAGAGGGCTTGCCAGTTTCTGGGCATATCCCGGCAGGCGTACTACAAACGAAACCGGGCTTATGACGCGCAAGCCAGTCATGCTCAGAAAGTGCTGGGTTTTGTCCTGGAAACACGTCTTCAGATGCCCCGGCTGGGCACTCGCAAGCTGCATGGCCTTATGCAGGCGGAGCCTGAGCTGACGCAAACGGTAGGTCGAGATCGGCTATTCGATATCTTGCGAGACAATCGGCAACTGGTTCCTCGCAAGCGCGCCTATCACAAGACCACTGACAGCCATCATCGCTTCCGCCGACATCCGAACCGGTTAAAACCTGGCCCTGATCAAGTGACTGCCACGGGACCCGAGCAGGTCTGGGTGGCGGACATCACCTATTTGCCGACCCAACAAAGCGTTGCCTATGTGAGCTTGGTGACCGATGCCTACTCTCGCAAAATCGTCGGCCATCACGTGCATGAAACCCTGCACACCGAATCGGTCATCCAGGCGATGAGTAAGGCTCTACGGGGCAGAAGAACGGATCAGACGCTGGTGCATCACTCAGATCGCGGCTCGCAATACTGCTCTGATCTCTACCAGAAGTTGCACGCCAAACATGGAATCAGGTGCTCGATGACCGACGGGTATGACTGTTATCAGAACGCTTTGGCAGAGCGTGTGAACGGGATCTTGAAGACAGAGTTTCTGCTTCACCGACCTAGAGATCTGGCCGAGGCGATTCGAATGGTCGACGAGTCGATAAGCATCTACAACAGCAAACGTCCGCACCTATCGTTGAAATGCAAAACGCCCGATGCGGTGCATCGGGCGTTTTGAGGGTGAAACAGGTGTAAACCTATTTCAGGACTAGACAGGTTATGCGAGCGCTATTACAACAGCGGGATCGAGTAGCTGACGATCAGACGGTTTTCGTCCTGGTCGCGCTGACCTGGGATGTCGTTGCGCCACATGGCGTTTTTCCAGGTGAGGCCCAGGTTTTTCAACGGACCTTCTTGTACTACGTACGCCAGGGTCAGGTCGCGTTCCCACTCGGAACGGCCAGTTGCGTTGACGCTAGTCTGAGCTGCCCCCACTTTACCGGTTGTGTCGATGTTATCGCCACGCAGATAAACCATGCCCGCAGTCAGGCCTGGGACGCCGACTTTGGCAAAATCGAACGCGTAGCGAGCTTGCCAGGTACGTTCGCCAGCACGGGCAAACTTGGCGATCTGGCTGTCGGTAGTCAGGTAAGCCGACGAGCCATCACCCTGGTTCAGCCAAGGGAAGTCGCTATTACCATTGCTGACCTGGTAACCGCCGCCGAAGGTGTGACCGGCAACCGAGTACAGGAAAAGACCGCTATACAGGTTATTGTCGACTTTACCTTTGGTAATGCCGGTTCCGTAGTCACCTGTAGTGAAATAGGCAGAGTCATGGCCGTTGGCGCCATCGTTACGGCTGTTGAAGTAACGGAAGTCAGACTTCAGTACACCTGGACCAATCGACCAGTTGTGAACCAGACCCAGGAAGTGCTGCTTGTAGAAATCTTCCAGGTTGCCGTAGTAGTACTGGGCGGTCAGGTCCTTGGTGATTTTGTAGTCGCCACCGCCATAGATGAACTTGTTGCTGTCACGACCGGCAGCAGTGTGAGCGTTGGCACCAGCGATCGACAACTCTTCGTTGTTGCTGGAGTTACGCCCCTTGGCGTGCTCGATCTGACCGCCAACCAGTGTCAGGTCTTTGATTTCGTTCGAGGTGATCTGACCGCCCTGGAAGGTTTGCGGCAGCAGACGACCGTCGTTGGTCACGATCACCGGCAGTTTTGGCTGCAGGGTACCCAACTTCAATTCGGTCTGGGAAATCTTGGCTTTGGCAGTCAGGCCCAGGCTGGAGAAGTTATCAACCGCTTTGCCGTTGGACTCACTTGGGAAAACAGTGCCGCCGTAAGAAGTCGAAGTGGCGCCGTTAGTACCGCCACCGGTGTCCAGACGCACGCCCAACAGGCCGATGGCATCGATACCGAAGCCGACAGTGCCTTGGGTGTAGCCGGAAGTGAAGCGCAGATCGAAACCTTGGCCCCATTCTTCGTTCTTGCTTTGAACGCCGTTGGCCTTGACCTTGGCGGTACCCGCGTCGGAATCGCGGTTATCGGTGTTGATGTAGAAGTTACGCAGCCCCAATGTAGCCTTGCTGTCTTCGATGAAACCGGCGGCGCCTGCCTGCTGCGCCAAAACCCCTACGGCCACAGCCAGGGCCAAGGTGGACTTGTTCATTGTTTCGCTCCTCTCATTTCTAATTCTGGGTTCCTGGTCCTGGTCGAGTGCCCGGATCCAAAGATGCGCAATGAGCGCCGGGTGGTCAGCCCCCTTGTTTTTGCCGACATGACAAACCAAAAGATTTATCGCGGTTTTTTTTAATGCCATTTAGGCATATATATCCATGCCGGGACATAAGGTATCGGCTCATGAACCAATTCCTTGATCTTCAAAATCGGGGGGTGCTGAATCCGATACTCGTGTCGCTGCCAATGAGTACCTGATGGATTCATTTTATAGACTTGGGTAAAAAACAAAAAAGAATAAATAATCAACTTAAGCTATTTTTTTGGAATATAAAAAAACACACCAAAAAAAACCTCGCCAACAGGCGAGGCTTTTTTTTGAGGGTTATTACAGGAAGCTGTAGGTGTAGTTGAAGATCAGACGGGTCTGGTCTTGGTCAGCGGTGCTGGTATTACCGCTGTAAGTACCGTGACGCAGAGTCGTGCCAAACCCTTTGAGTGGGCCCGTTTGAATCACGTAGTCCACACGCGCGTCAGTCTCGTGCTCATTCAGGTCTTTACCCACGCCGTTGGTTGCCTTGATGTCTCGGCCATCGAGGTAAGCAATCGAAGCTTTCAAACCTGGCACGCCCAGTGAGGCGAAGTCATAGGAGTACTGACCGTACGTGGTGTTTTCACCGGCACGGATGAAGCTGCCCACGGTGGCGTCGGTAAACGAGTAGAAGCTGGCGCCACCGGCACCTTCTGGACGACCTTTGCTATCGATCAGGCTGCCCTGGTTCAAGAAGACAAAGCCGCCGTCATCGCTGACACGCTGATGACCAAGCAGGAACGCGCTGCCACCCAGGGTGTAGGTGAACGTCGCGCTCCAGGTCTTGTTATCGACCTCGCCTGGATTCTTGGCGTAACCATTGTTGTTGTTGAAGCGGTAGCCGACGTCGCCGTTCTTGCCATCGGAGCTGCTGTCGAAATAACGAATATCAGTCTTGAACGACTGGTTCGGGGCGATCGGGTAGACGTGCACCAGGCCGAGGAAGTTCTGCTTGTAGTAGTCTTCCAGGTTCGCGTAGTAGTACTGCAGCGTGAGGTCTTTGGTGACTTTCCAGTCAGCACCGGCGTAACGGAACTGGTTGCTGTCATGAGTACCGCCAGCCACTGCCAGGCCAGTTCTGTTGGAGGAGGCGCGACCCGACGCGTGCTCCAGTTGACCCAAGTTGAAGGTCACATTGTCAATTTCCTTCGAGGTGATGGTCCCACCGTCAAAGGTCTGCGGCAGCACACGGCTGTCGTTCGCGATCAGGATCGGCAAGTTAGGTGCCAAAGCGCCACCCAAGTGGGCCTCGGTCTTCGAGAAGCGCGCCTTGACGTTGCCATCCAGACGACTCCACTCGTCGGCGGACCTGTCGCCGTCGCTCGGGAAGAAGGAGTTGCTGTTACCGAGCGGGTGATGTCCCCTGCCGCCATCCAGATGGATGCCGACCAGTGCCTGGGCGTCGATACCGAAACCAACGGTACCCTGGGTGAACCCGGACAGGTAATCGAACTTGAGACCCTCAGCGGCTTCTCGCTGTCTGTTAGCAGGAGTGCTCGCACCTTCACGTACGTCAGCGTCGTAATACATCGTGCGAGAACTGACGGAAGCCTTGCTATCTTCCAGGAAACCCGCTGCGCCTGCCTGCTGCGCCAAAACCCCCACGGCCACAGCCAGGGCTAAGGTGGACTTATTCATGTTTCGCTCCTCTCGTTTTCTAATTTTTGTGTTCTTTGGTCTTGGGTCGAGAGCCCTGGATCCACAGATGCGCGATTAGCGCCAGACCGTGACTACCAAGTCAATCGTAACCATGTGTGTCTACGACCAAGGTCTAACGTCGAATATTGAGTCCCTGCCGGCGGCTCATCGAACCGGATATAACGGCATTGGCCCAAAAGCTAATTCCTAAAGGGTATTTACCAGCCTTTTTTTATTCCCATTGGCTTTGGCACATCCCGTACGCGTCAATCCCTATCGAAAAGGCGACGCCATCATGGCTAAACGCGCACTATCTAGTCAATTTGTTACAGTTTGTGTATCGCTAATATTTTCTCTTTCCACTCAGGCGACGACGCTCGCGTTCGGCTATCAAACCGGCGTCCCCCCCCACCGCAGGCCTTCGAGCCGACGACGATTCGAGAAACCATAGGCCATAAAGTCGATTGGCGTCGTTTCAATAACGATCCGGAAATGGTCAGCCCCGCGCAGCAGATCACCGCGCAGCGCAATGACGGCACGGCCAAAGCGATTGGCGAGAGAACGAAATTCTTGCAGGAACAAGGGAAGGTAGAGGCGGTGCTGCCGGACTATGCGCCGTATGTCAGCGCCAAATACGTCACCGAGTAGCACGCAAAACCTGTGGCGAGGGAGCAAGCTCCCTCGCCACAAAAGCCAATATAGACAGCCACTCAGTCAGAGGGCTTTTTCGAAGATCTTCGAATTACGCTGATAGTTGTACAGCGACGCCCGCGCCGACGGCAGGCGATCGACGCTGCTCGGCACGAATCCTCGCTCACGGAACCAGTGGGCGGTCCGGGTGGTGAGCACGAACAGGGTTTTCAGGCCCTGAGCCCGGGCGCGGGTTTCGATGCGCTCCAGCAATTCATCACCGCGACCGCCATGACGGTACTCCGGGTTCACCGCCAGGCACGCCAGCTCCCCCGCATCCGAATCGGCAATCTGATACAGCGCCGCGCAGGCGATGATCATGCCTTCACGCTCGACCACGCTGAACTGCTCGATTTCGCGCTCCAATACCTCGCGGGACCGGCGAACCAGAATGCCCTGCTCTTCCAGCGGGCTGATCAAGTCCAGCAAACCGCCGACGTCCTCGATGGCCGCCTCGCGCACAACTTCGAATTGTTCCTGGGCCACCAGCGTACCGCCACCGTCACGGGTGAACAGTTCGGTCAGCAGCGCGCCGTCTTCGGCGTAGCTGACGATATGACTGCGCGCCACACCGCCCCGGCATGCCTCAGCGGCCGCATCCAGCAGCTCGGCCTGATAGTTGCTGCCCAGGCGTTGCAGGTGTGCCGGCACTTGTTGCGGACGCAACTCGCGAACCAGACGACCCTGCTCATCCAGCAGACCGAGCTCGGCGCCGAACAGCAGCAACTTGTCTGCGCCCAGGTCGATGGCCGCACGGGTCGCGACGTCTTCGCAGGCGAGGTTGAAGATTTCGCCGGTCGGCGAGTAACCCAACGGCGACAACAGCACGATGGAGCGTTCGTCCAGCAGGCGATTGATGCCCTTGCGGTCGACCCGGCGCACTTCGCCGGTGTGGTGATAATCGACACCTTCGAGCACGCCGATCGGCCGCGCAGTGACCAGATTGCCGCTGGCCACCCGCAGGCGCGAGCCCTGCATCGGCGACGAGGCCATGTCCATGGACAACCGCGCTTCGATGGCGATGCGCAGTTGGCCGACCGCATCGATCACGCACTCCAGCGTCGCTGCATCGGTGATGCGCATGCCGTGGTGGTAGTGCGGGGTCAGGCCGCGAGCAGCGAGGCGGGTTTCAATTTGCGGACGCGAACCGTGAACCAGTACCAGTCGCACGCCCAGGCTGTGCAGCAGCACCAGGTCGTGGACGATATTGCCGAAGTTCGGGTGCTCCACACCGTCGCCGGGCAGCATGACGACGAAGGTGCAATCGCGGTGGGCGTTGATGTAAGGCGAAGCGTGACGAAGCCAATTGACGTATTCGGGCATGAACCTGGGCCTGTAATAAATAGCAGCCGAAAAAAGAGTAACGCAGTAAACGCACAGCGGGCTGATGGTTATCGTCGGAACAGGCTTGGCGACACGCGCGCTCTCCTCATAAGTACGGGTAGTGACACTGGCAATTTATACGAGCGACGCCGGCGTCAGGCAGTAATGTTCGATCAGTTGACGTAATAGATGCACGGTAGGCTGCAAACGTGACATTTCGAGGTATTCCCCCGGTTGGTGGGCGCAGGCGATATCGCCGGGGCCCAAGACCAGTGTTTCACAGCCAAGGCGCTGAAGATAAGGCGCTTCTGTGCCGAACGCCACTGCTTCGGCGCGATGGCCGGTGAGCTTTTCGGCGACCCTCACCAATTCCGAGTCCTCGGCCTGCTCGAATGGCGGCACTTCGGGGAACAATGGCGCGTAATCGATCTTCACCTGGTGCCGTGCGGCAATAGGGTTGAGCTTCTGCAAAATCGCCGCGCGCAGGGCACTGGGGTCCATGCCCGGCAGCGGACGCAAGTCAAATTCCAGCGAGCACTGGCCGCAGATGCGGTTGGGGTTATCGCCACCGTGAATGCAGCCGAAATTCATCGTCGGCTGCGGCACACTGAACTGCGGATTACGAAATTCCCGCTGCCACGCCAGACGCAAGCCGCGCAGTTCGCCGATGGCATCGTGCATGGCTTCAAGGGCGCTATGGCCCAGGCTCGGGTCCGAGGAGTGACCGCTCTGACCGAGGATATCGATGCGCTCCATCATCACGCCTTTGTGCAGACGGATCGGTTTCAGCCCCGTCGGCTCGCCAATCACCGCCGCACGACCTAGTGGCCGCCCGGCTTCGGCCAAGGCACGCGCACCGGACATCGAGCTCTCTTCATCGCAGGTCGCAAGAATCAGCAAGGGTTGCTTGAATGGTTGCTCGAGCAAGGGTTTGACGGCTTCGATGGCCAGGGCAAAAAAGCCCTTCATGTCGCAACTGCCCAGGCCCACCCAACGGCCGTCCACTTCCGTCAGTTTCAGCGGATCGGTCTGCCACAGCGCCGCGTCGTACGGCACCGTATCGCTGTGACCGGCCAGCACCAGGCCGCCGGGACCGGAACCGAAACTGGCCAGCAGGTTGAACTTGCCGGGGCTGACCTGCTGGATGTCGCAGGCAAAACCCAGCTCCCCGAGCCATGTCGCCAACAAGTCGATGACCGGCCGATTGGTTTGATCCAGATTCGGTTGGGTACAGCTGACGGACGGCGCGGCGATCAGCGCAGCGAACTGATCTTTCATGGACGGCAAAGGCATCGCTGACTCCCAACTCCCGAATTGAAGTCCATCATAGAGCCATCCGGCGACAGGAATAAACCGTCGCGGCCGTCACCAAGCGTCAACAGACCCTACAACCCTTGAGTCCTGTACACTGCACGACCTTGGCAGCCACACATTTCCCCGGCTGCGCTCCCGATCCTGGATTTTCCGGCCATGCAGAAAGAAACCGAAATCAAACTCCGCGTCAGCCGCGAAACCCTCGCCGCCCTGCGCGAGCACCCGTTACTGAAGAAACGCAACAAAAGTGGCTGGGAACGCCGTGAGTTGATGAACCAGTACTTCGACACGCCCGAGCGCGACCTGGCCCGCGCCAAGGTTGCCCTGCGCCTGCGCCGCGATGGCGAAGAAGTGATTCAGACCCTCAAGACCCGTGGCCAGAGCGTCGCCGGTCTGTCCGAACGTCACGAGTACGACTGGCACCTGCCCAAAGCCAAACTCGACGTGAAGAAGCTCGACGGCGAATGCTGGCCCGAGCAGTTGGCCGAACTGGACAAGAAAACCCTGAAAGCCATCTTCACCACCGATTTCGTGCGTGAACGCGCGGAAATCGCCTGGGGCCGTGGCAAGACCAAAGTGGTCATCGAAGCCGCGCTGGACCTGGGCCACGTGGTGGTCGGCAAGCAGAAAGAAGAAATCTGCGAGCTGGAACTGGAACTGCGCGAAGGCGAGCCGGCCGCACTGCTGGAACTGGCCGCCGAACTGGCCGCGACCCTGCCGCTGATGCCATGCGACATCAGCAAGGCCGAACGCGGTTATCGCCTGTTCGACGCCAACAGCTACTCGCTGAGCTTGCCGGCGCCGCAGATCACCGCCGAAATGCCACTGGACGATGCGTTCGCCGCCTTGTGCTGGCATTTGCTTGGCAGCAGCCAGCGCCTGGCCGAGCAGTATCGCTTCAATGGCCACTGGCGCCTGCTGCAGGACTGGGTCGAAAACCTCGCTGAAATGCGCGCGCTGATCAGCAGCCTCGGTCAAGCCGCGCCGCGTCAGTCGACTCACGATCTGCGGGTCGCGCTGGATGCCTTGCTGGAAGACTGGCGCCCGCTGGTACAGGCCGGCCTGGACGACGAAGACGTGCGCAAAGCCGCGCCGGAGCAGTTCCTCGAAGAGCTGGAAGATCCGCGTTGGGGCCTGTTCTCGCTGAACACTTCGCGCTGGTTGCTGGCCCGTACCTGGGCTGCCGATCGCAACACCCGTGGCAATCGCCAGGGCGCCGCGCAACTGGGCAGCTGGCTGCCACGCCTTCTGGGCGAAGAAGCCAACTCGCTGCAACTGCAGCGTTACCAGCAACAGCCGGAAGACCTGGCCGAACAACTGCCGCGCATCGAGCGTATCCAGGCCTGGCTGCACCACGCCCGTAGCGTGCTGGACATCCCGGAAATGGATCGCTTGTACGGTGAGTTGAAACAGCTTGCCCTGCTGGCTAACGAGCCGATCACCGATGAGTCGCTGGATGCGCGTAAGCAGCAGGCGATTGCGGTGTATCAGAATCGCGCCTGGAAGACCCTGCTGCGTCTGTAACACCCTGTGGCGAGGGGGCTTGCCCCCTCGCCACAAAAAACCTCTACCGCAACAATCAACGCAACACCGGCAAACTCGTCGTGGATTTGATTTCCGACAAAGCCACGATCGAGTTGACCTCCTGTATCCCCGGCACCATCGACAGTTTCTCGAAGAAGAAACGCTCATAAGCCTCAATGTCTGCCGTGACGATCCGCAACAAGAAATCCACCGATCCCATCAGCACATAACATTCCAGCACTTCGGGAAAACCGCGAATCGCTTCGGTGAACTCAGTGAAGTTCGAGCGCCCGTGGGCGTTGAGTTTGATCTCGGCGAAGATTTGCGTGTTGAGGCCGATTTTCTTGCGGTCAAGCAACGTCACCTGACCGCGAATGATCCCCTCCTCCTTCATCCGCTGAATCCGCCGCCAGCAGGGCGACTGCGAGAGTCCCACCTGTTCGGCGATCTGCGCGCTGGAGAGCGAAGCGTCCTCTTGCAGCAACGCGAGAATCTTGCGGTCGTAGCCATCCAGCTCGCTATGCATAGAAAAACCTGAAATTAATATGATCTTGAATTGATCGATTCGATAAATCGTCAACAAGCCCAATCATAGATAAGAAATACCCCACACCGAATGTAAAAATTCCTCCAATGATTTTGGAGCCTGACCATGCCGCCCCTCGAAGCCGTGAACACCGCGCCCGCCCGCGCCGATGTCTGGAACGTCAGCAACACGCACTGCCGCGTTCAATACCAACTGCTGGCCGAGGCCGAGCCGGATCTGCTGTGCCGCGCGCTCAATCTGTTCGCCTTGCAGTTTCTGACGCCGCAGCAGGTCAACGTGCAGCGCCTGGACGATCTGCTATCAATCGACATCGTCATGGACGGCCTGAGCTGGCACCGAGCCCAGGTGATCGCGGAAAAGCTGCGTAACCTGATCAGCGTCTGCTCGGTGAATCTGCAAGCGGCCGATTCGGCGTGGCAGGAGCCGGCGCAGGCAGCGGGCTGACCCCCTCCCCTGAAAAAACCCGACACGTGTTGGTCGGGTAGTGGCCCAACGGTCTGCGGGTGCCCAGCTATCCTTTGCGAACGGTTGTTCATAAGGAGCCCGCATGTCCGTTCAACTTGCCACTCAGGACCGCTGGCTGGACCTTAACGATTTGCTGCGTGAACTGGTCGCCCAGGGCTTTGTCAGCCAGGACTCTGCCGAACACGCACTCAACGCCCGCCGCCGTCACGCCACCAATGCTCAGCAACATCCGCTGGAGTTCATCGCCAGCCAACATCTGGACGACCTCAGCCGTCCCGGTAAACACCTCGATCTGGAAAGCCTGACGCTGTGGCTGTCCCAGCAGGCCGGCCAGCCTTACTTGCGCATCGACCCACTGAAAATCAACGTCGCCGCCATTACGCCGCTGATGTCCTATGCCTTCGCCCAACGCCACAAGATTCTGGCGGTGGCCATCGACCGTGATGCCGTCACCGTGGCCAGCGCCCAGCCCTTCGTCAGCGGCTGGGAAGTCGACCTGACCCACGTATTGAAACTGCCGATCAAGCGCGTGGTGGCCAACCCGGTGGATATCCAGCGCTTCAGCGTGGAGTTTTTCCGCCTGGCTAAATCGGTCACCGGCGCCACCAACGCCGATCAGAAGACAAGCAACCTGGGCAACTTCGAACAATTGCTCAACCTCGGCGCCAGCGACCAGGAGCCGGACGCCAACGATGCGCACATCGTCAACATCGTCGATTGGCTGTTCCAGTACGCGTTCCAGCAACGGGCCAGCGATATCCACATCGAGCCCCGGCGCGAGCAAGGCACGGTGCGCTTTCGCATCGACGGCGTGCTGCACAACGTCTATCAATTCCCGCCGCAAGTGACCATGGCCATCGTCAGCCGCCTGAAAAGCCTGGGGCGGATGAACGTCGCGGAAAAGCGCAAACCCCAGGACGGCCGGGTCAAGACCAAGACCCCGGACGGCGGCGAAGTCGAGCTGCGGTTGTCGACATTACCGACAGCGTTCGGCGAGAAGATGGTCATGCGGATCTTCGACCCGGAAGTGCTGCTCAAGGATTTCGACCAACTGGGCTTCTCCGCCGAGGACCTGCGCCGCTGGCAAGACATGATCCGCCAGCCCAATGGCATCATTCTGGTGACCGGGCCAACCGGTTCGGGCAAGACCACCACGCTGTACACCACCCTCAAAAAACTGGCGACGCCGGAGGTCAACCTCTGCACCATTGAAGACCCGATCGAAATGGTCGAACCGGCGTTCAACCAGATGCAGGTCCAGCACAACATCGACCTGACCTTTGCCGCCGGCGTGCGCGCGCTGATGCGACAAGACCCGGACATCATCATGATCGGCGAGATCCGCGACCTCGAAACCGCCGAGATGGCAATTCAGGCGGCACTTACCGGCCACCTGGTGCTGTCGACGTTGCACACCAACGATGCCCCCAGCGCCATCAGCCGCCTGCTGGAACTCGGCGTGCCGCATTACCTGATCAAGGCCACGGTGCTCGGGGTCATGGCCCAGCGCCTGGTGCGTACGTTATGCCCTCACTGCAAGGCCCCCTTGACGTTGGGCGAAGACGATTGGCAAACCCTGACCCGGCCTTGGCAAGCGCCACTGCCGACCAATGCCCAGCGCGCCATCGGTTGCCTGGAATGCCGCGAAACCGGCTATCGCGGTCGCGCCGGGGTTTACGAAATCATGCAGCTGACGGATGGCATCAAAGCGCTGATCAACCCCGACACCGACTTGCTGGCGGTCCGGCGTCAGGCGTTCAAGGAAGGCATGCGCAGTTTGCGGTTGTCGGGGGCGCAGAAAGTGGCGGCGGGGTTGACCACGATTGAAGAGGTGTTGCGGGTGACACCGCAGAGTGAGCAGAAATAGGTTACAGATTGCGCTCGGATACTTCCCCCAAGTCGCATCCAAACCTTTTGCCCTACACTCTGGTCATCGCAACTCAATCCAGACTGGACAGGGACCGTTATGAGCATTGCACTGATTCTCTTCGTCGCGCTGGTCGTGGCCATTCTTTTCATGGGTTTCAAAGTGGTGCCCCAAGGGTTTGAATGGACGGTCGAACGCTTCGGCCGTTACACCAACACCCTCAAGCCAGGCCTGAGCATCATCATTCCGGTGATGGACCGCATCGGCCGCAAGATCAACGTGATGGAAAGCGTGCTGGACATTCCGCCCCAGGAAGTCATCACCGCCGACAACGCCACCGTGCAGATCGACGCCGTGTGCTTCTTCCAGGTGGTCAATACTGCCCAGGCCGCCTACGAGGTGAACAACCTCGAACATGCCGTGCGCAATTTGCTGCAAACCAATATCCGCACCGTGCTCGGGTCCATGGAGCTGGACGCGATGCTCAGCCAGCGCGACAACATCAACGAAAAACTGCTGCGCACCGTCGACGAAGCCACTGCGCCGTGGGGCATCAAGATCACCCGGATCGAGATCAAGGACATCAGCCCTCCCGCCGACCTGATGGCCGCCATGTCCGGCCAGATGAAAGCCGAGCGGATCAAGCGCGCACAGATTCTGGAAGCCGAAGGTTTGCGCGCTTCGGCGATCCTCACCGCCGAAGGCAAGAAGCAGGCGCAGATTCTCGAAGCCGAGGGCAGTCGTCAGGCGGCGTTCCTCGAAGCCGAGGCCCGGGAACGTCAGGCCCAGGCCGAAGCCCAGGCCACCAAAGTGGTGTCCGAAGCCATCGCCGGCGGTAACGTGCAGGCGGTCAACTACTTCGTCGCACAGAAGTACATCGATGCCTTGGGCAAACTGGCCTCGGCCAACAACAGCAAAGTGATCCTGATGCCGCTCGAAGCCGGTTCGATGATTGGTGCAGTCGGCGGCATCGGCGAAATCGTCAAGGCCACCTTCGACGGCAAGAAAGGCTGAGGTCGCCGCCCATGGAACTGTTCTCGTTCTGGAGCTGGCTGGCCCTGGGTGCGCTGTTGCTGATCCTCGAGGTGTTCGGTGCCGGCGGTTATCTGCTGTGGATCGGCATGGCAGCCGCCGTCGTCGGCGTGCTGAAGTTCCTGATACCGGGTTTACCCTGGGAATGGCAGGTGCTGTTGTTTGCCGTTTTTTCGATCCTCACCGCCCTGTACTGGTGGAGACGTCAGCGCAGTGTGGTGCGGGCCAGCGATCAGCCGAACCTGAACCTGCGAGGGCAAGAGCTGATCGGCAAGGTGTTCGTGGTCACTGAAGCGATTGTCGATGGCCGCGGCAAGATCAAGGTCGCCGATGGTGTGTGGATGGCCCGAGGGCCTGATGCCGCGTCCGGCAGCCGTGTTCGGGTGATCGGGCAGCAAGGGGCGATTTTACTGGTGGAGCGGGCCGACTAACGTCACGGAACTCGATTGGGTTATTGGCAATCAAAGGCCGCAGTTAAAACCCAGTGGAGTCACCTTTTATGCGTCTCAAACTTGCTGTCGCTACCTTCGCCGTGTTGTCCCTTCAAGTCGGTTCGGCGATGGCTGATGACAGCTTTTTGCGTAACGTCCTTACTTCCGGTGCCACCACCGGTACGTCCTACCTGACCTCCAGGGATCACAAGCTGATCGTCGCCGCCCAGGACGACGCCGGCAGCTTTGTCGCCAGTGACGGCGCCATTCGCGGCCCCTATCTGGAAGCCGCCATGCAGAAAGTCCGCGCTGAAAACCCTGGCCTGCAAGCCACGGACATGGAACTGGCGAACGCCATCCTGGCGAAGAATGCCATCGCCTCGAAGTAAGGTTCGTTGCTGAACAAAAAATGCCGCTCTAAATGAGCGGCATTTTTTCGCCCCTGATTTGTAGGAGCGAGTGACTTCAGCGGTATTCATCCACCGGCACACACGCGCAAAACAGGTTGCGATCGCCGTAGACATTGTCCACACGGTTCACCACCGGCCAATACTTATGGGCCTTGGTGTGTGCATCCGGCGTCACCGCCTGCTCGATGCTGTACGGCCGCTCCCAGACACCGGTGATGTCGGCCAGGGTATGCGGCGAACGCTTCAGCGGGTTGTCCTCCGCCGGCCAGTTGCCGTTCTGCACCTCGTTGATTTCCGCGCGAATGCTCAGCATCGCATCGATAAAACGGTCCAGTTCCGCCTTCGATTCACTCTCGGTCGGTTCGACCATCAACGTCCCCGGCACCGGGAATGACATGGTCGGCGCATGGAAGCCGTAGTCCATCAGGCGTTTGGCAACGTCTTCTTCGCTGATCCCGGTCAGCACCTTGAGCGGACGCAAGTCGAGGATACATTCGTGGGCCACGCGCTCGTTGCGCCCGGTGTAGAGCACCGGGAACGCCCCGGACAAATGCTGCGCCAGGTAATTCGCGGCGAGGATCGCCACCTCACTCGCATCCGCCAGTTGCGGCCCCATCATCGCGATGTACATCCAGCTGATCGGCAGAATGCTTGCACTGCCCCAAGGGGCTGCGCTTACCGCACCATTCCCCGGCAGCGGGCCATCGATCGGCACCACCGGGTGATTGGCGACAAACGGCGCCAGGTGCGCCCGGACACCAATCGGGCCCATCCCCGGCCCACCACCGCCGTGGGGAATACAGAAAGTCTTGTGCAGGTTCATGTGCGACACGTCGGCGCCGATATCTGCCGGCCGCGCCAACCCGACTTGCGCGTTGAGGTTGGCGCCATCCATGTACACCTGACCGCCATGGCGGTGGATAACTTCACAGATCTCGCTGATGCCTTCCTCGTAAACCCCATGGGTCGAAGGATAAGTCGCCATCAGGCAGGCGAGTTTATCCCCCGCCTCGATGGCCTTTTCTTTCAGATCTTCCAGATCGACATTACCCGCCTCGTCACACTCGACGATCACTACCCGCATCCCGGCCATTTGCGCCGAGGCCGGGTTGGTGCCGTGGGCCGAAGACGGGATCAGGCAGATATCCCGCGCGCCCTGATGACGACTCTCGTGATATTTACGGATCGCCAGCAACCCGGCGTATTCGCCCTGGGCGCCCGAGTTGGGCTGCATGCAGATCGCATCGAAACCGGTGATTGCGCAGAGCCAGCGTTCCAGTTCCTCGATCATCAAGGAATAACCCACCACCTGCTCTTTCGGCACGAACGGGTGCAGGTTGGCGAACTGCGGCCAGGTGATCGGGATCATCTCGCTGGTGGCATTGAGTTTCATGGTGCAGGATCCCAGCGGGATCATCGACTGATTGAGCGCCAGGTCTTTGTTTTCCAGCTGCTTCAAGTAACGCAGCATTTCGGTTTCGCTGTGATGGGCGTTGAACACCGGATGACGCAGATAAGGCGTACTGCGCTGCAATCCTGCAGGAATGCCGGACACCAGGGTCTCAGCATCCAGTTCCTCGACGTTGAGCCCATGATCGGCCCCTAGAAATACATCGAACAGCTTCGCCACGGTGCCTTCGTCACAGGTTTCATCGAGGCTCAGGCCCAACCGCCCGCGACCGAGAATGCGCAAGTTGATCTGCGCCGCTTGGGCACTTTCGATGATCGCGGTCTGAGTGCCACCGACCTCCAGGGTCAGCGTGTCGAAGAACTGTTGGTTCACACGTGTAACGCCATGGCGTTCCAGACCGGCGGCGAGGATGCAGGTCAGCCGATGGACACGCTGGGCAATATTTTTAAGCCCTTCCGGGCCATGGTAGACCGCATAGAAACTGGCGATATTGGCCAGCAGCACCTGGGCGGTGCAGATATTCGAGTTGGCCTTCTCCCGGCGAATGTGTTGCTCGCGGGTTTGCAGGGCCATGCGCAGGGCGACATTGCCGCGAGCATCTTTCGACACGCCGATGATCCGCCCGGGAATCGCCCGTTTGTACTCGTCGCGGCTGGCAAAAAACGCCGCGTGCGGGCCGCCGTACCCCATGGGCACGCCGAAGCGCTGGGATGAACCGAACACCACATCGGCGCCCAACTCTCCCGGCGGAGTCAGCAACAACAGGCTGAGCAGGTCGGTGGCGACGCAGGCCAAGGCTTGCTGGGCATGCAGATGATCGATCAGCGGACGCAGGTCGCGAATTTCGCCATGGGTGTCGGGATATTGCAGCAACGCGCCGAACACTTGATGCTGCTTCAAGTTTTCCACAGCGTCGATGACCAGGTCGAAACCGAACCCTTCGGCCCGGGTCTGCACCACGGAAATCGTCTGCGGGTGACAGTTTTCGTCGACGAAGAACAGATTGCTTCTGGACTTGGCGACACGCTTGGCCAGCGCCATGGCCTCGGCGGCCGCCGTGGCTTCATCCAGCAGCGAGGCGTTGGCCAGTTCCAGACCGGTCAGGTCGATGGTCAGTTGCTGGAAATTCAACAGCGCTTCGAGCCGGCCTTGGGCAATCTCCGGTTGGTAAGGCGTGTAAGCGGTGTACCAACCGGGATTTTCCAGAACGTTGCGCAGGATGACGGCCGGCGTGAGGGTGCCGTGATACCCCATGCCGATCAGGCTGGTCCAGACCTGGTTCTGTTCGGCGTAGCCGCGCAGTTTGGCCAGTGCGGCTACCTCATCGAGGGCCGGCGGCAGGTCCAGCGGTCGGTTGAGGCGGATTCCCGGCGGCACCGTCTGCTCGATCAACTCGACGCGGCTGCCAAGGCCCAGGCTGTCGAGCATCGCCTGCTGCTCGGCGGCATCGGGCCCGAGGTGGCGGCGCAGGAAGGTATTGGGGTCGCGTAACTGGCTCAAGGACGGCAACTGGGACATGACGGGCTCTCTCATGACTGGCGCTCAGCGTCGATGCAACTCGGTCAAACCAGCATAGCAGTCGATACCGGCACGGATGGCGTGGCGCTGTCGGTCAATCCGGATCATTATGCTCGGCGCCTACAAACGTTCGCTGATCGGGTATCCACATTTATGAGCCAACTGTCTTTCCTGCCCTTCTCCAAACCCACCATCGATGAAGCCACGATTGCCGCTGTCGGCGATGTGCTGCGCTCGGGCTGGATTACCAGCGGCCCCAAGGTCCAGGCTTTTGAAGCGCAACTCTCGGAATATTTCGGCGGGCGCCCAGTGCGTACGTTCAATTCCGGCACCTGCACCATGGAGATCGCATTGCGAATTGCCGGCGTCGGACCGGGTGATGAAGTGATCACCACGCCGATTTCCTGGGTGGCCACCGCCAACGTGATTCTGGAAGTTGGCGCCACGCCGGTGTTTGCCGACATCGACCCAGTCACCCGCAATATAGACCTGACGCAGCTTGAAGCAGCGATTACCCCACGCACCAAAGCCATCATCCCGGTGTTTCTCGCGGGACTGCCCATGGACATGACGCGCCTTTACGCGATTGCAAAAAAGCATGGTTTGCGAGTGGTGGAAGATGCCGCCCAAGCATTGGGTTCGAGCTGGAACGGCCAGCGAATCGGTGCGACTGGCGATTTCGTGTCCTTCAGTTTCCAGGCGAACAAGAACGTCACCTGTTCAGAAGGCGGTTGCCTGGTACTGAACAACGCCGAGGAAGCGCGGCTGGCGGAAAAGTACCGCTTGCAGGGCGTCACCCGCAGCGGTTTCGACGGGCTGGACGTTGATGTGCTGGGCGGCAAGTTCAACATGACCGATGTCGCGGCAGCCATTGGCCTGGGGCAGTTTGCCCACATCGAAGCGATCACCGCTCATCGTCGTGAGCTGGCCAAACATTACTTCGCTTGCTTCGGCGAGGACTTCGAAGCGCAGTACGGTGCTCAACTGCCCCCGGCGGATTTCGAGAACAGCAATTGGCATTTGTTCCAACTGGTGCTCCCGGAACGCCAGGATGGCAAACCGGCACGGGCCACTTTCATGGAGCAGATGCAGGCACTGGGAGTGGGTATCGGCTATCACTACCCGCCGATCCACCTGCTGAGTCTTTACCGCGAACGCGGGTTCAAGGAAGGCATGTTCCCGGTCGCCGAACGGGTCGGACGACTGATCGTCTCGCTGCCGATGTTCACGGCCATGGATAAAGCGGATGTCGAGCGTTCGGTGGCTGCGGTGAAAGCCGTGTTGCGGACTTGATTCGGCCTTTGCAGGAGCTGCCGAAGACAGCTCCTGCAAAGCGGGTATTACTCGCCGATGGCGGCCTTGTAGCCCATCGGGTCGAGCAGCTTGTCCAGCTCAGAGGTATCGCTTGGCTCGAGTTTGAAGAACCAGCTGTCATAAGGCGCGCTGTTGACCAGTTCCGGGCTGTTGGCCAACTCTTCGTTGACGGCAATGACTGTGCCGGAGACCGGCGAGTAGATATCCGACGCAGCCTTGACCGACTCGACGACACCCGCAGCCTCACCGGCAGCGAACACTTTGCCGATTTCCGGCAGCTCGACGAACACCACATCACCCAAGGCTTCCTGAGCATGGTCTGAAATACCCACTTTCACGCCGCCATCATGGTCTAGACGGGCCCATTCGTGACTTTCGGCAAAACGCAGGTCGACAGGAATTTCGCTCATGTTCTGTGTCCTCAAGAAAAATGTCGGCAGTCATTGACCGCCAAAAAAGGTTAGATCAAGGTTTTGCCATGGCGTACGAAGGTCGGCTTGACCACTCGAACCGGGTACCACTTGCCACGGATTTCCACTTCAGCGCGGTCGGCGGTGGCCGCCGGCACGCGCGCCAGTGCAATCGACTTGCTAAGCGTAGGAGAGAAACTACCACTGGTGATCTCCCCTTCGCCAACATCGGCGATGCGAACCACCTGATGCGCTCGCAAAACGCCACGCTCTTCAAGGACCAGACCGACCAGTTTGTGTTGTACGCCATTGGCCTGTTCGGCTTCCAGGGCCGTGCGCCCGATGAACTGGCGCGAGGCCGGTTCCCAGGCAATGCTCCAGGCCATGTTGGAGGCCAACGGTGAAACGTCTTGATGGATGTCCTGACCGTACAGGTTCATCCCGGCTTCGACCCGCAAGGTATCGCGCGCGCCAAGGCCGATCGGGGAAATACCCGCGCCCACCAGATCGTTGAAGAAACCCGGCGCCTGATCGGCCGGCAGCACGATTTCCAGACCATCCTCACCGGTGTAACCGGTGCGGGCGATGAACCAGTCACCGTCGGCCTGACCTTCGAAATATTTGAGCTGCTGGATCAGCGCAGCGCGGGACTGGGTCACCAATTCGGCAATCTTGTGCCGGGCGTGAGGGCCTTGAATGGCCAGCATCGCCAACTCGGAACGCTCGTTGAGCTGCACATCGAAGTCGCCGAGATGAGCCTGCATCCAGGCCAGGTCCTGATTGCGGGTGGAGGCGTTGACCACCAGCCGATATCCGTCATCGAGGCGATAGACGATCATGTCATCGACGATACCGCCGTGCTCGTTGAGCATGGCGCTGTACAAGGCACGGCCGGGGCTGTGCAGGCGCTCGACGTCGTTGGCCAGTAAGTATTGCAGCCAGGCCTTGGCCTGGGGGCCGTCGACATCGATCACGGTCATATGGGATACATCGAAAACCCCGCAATCGCGGCGCACCTGATGGTGTTCCTCGACCTGCGAGCCGTAATGCAGAGGCATATCCCAACCGCCAAAATCGACCATCTTCGCGCCGAGGGCGAGATGAAGGTCATACAGAGGCGTGCGCTGTCCCATGGGTTTCTCCTTCCGGGCGTGGCGAAGGTGCGGACAGCCGCTGTACGGGGTGAAATGCCTTGAAATAAAGGCTTTCAGCCGATTTCAGCAACCCGGTCTGAAAGACGGACCGCACCGAATGCCGCGCATTGTAGCCGCAAGGTGTAGGACTGACACCTAGCCGTTTCGATGCGCCGACCTTCTGATTAATCCGATGACCGGCAACAGCCCGACCAGAACCAGGGTCAGTGCCGGCAACGAGGCCCTCGCCCACTCGCCTTCGCTGGTCATTTCAAAGATCCGCACCGCCAGCGTGTCCCAGCCGAACGGGCGCATCAGCAGGGTCGCGGGCATTTCCTTGAGCACGTCGACGAACACCAGCAACGCAGCGCTCAACGTGCCCGGAAGCAGCAGCGGCAGATACACTTTGAAAAACAGTCGTGGCCCACTGACGCCAAGGCTACGTGCTGCTTCGGGCAAAGAGGGCCGTATTCGCGCCAGGCTGCTTTCCAGCGGCCCGTAAGCCACGGCGATGAATCGCACCAGATAGGCCAGCAACAACGCCGACAGACTGCCCAGCAGCAACGGTTTGCCCGCGCCACCAAGCCAGCCCGACAGCGGAATCACCAGTTCGCGATCCAGATAACTGAACGCCAGCATGATCGACACCGCCAACACCGAGCCCGGCAGTGCATAGCCGAGGTTAGCCAGGCTGATGCCGGAACGGATCGCCCGGGTCGGTGCCAATCGACGGGCAAAGGCCAGCAGCAGCGCGACGCTGACGGTGATCAACGCCGCCATGCCGCCCAGGTACAAGGTATGCACGATCAACCCGGCATAACGCTCGTCCAGATCAAAGCGCCCGCGTTGCCAGAACCACACCAGCAGTTGCAGCACGGGAATGACGAAGGCGCAGGCGAACACCAGACCACACCAGCTCATCGCCGCCAGCGCCTTGACCCCATGCAGGTGATACAGCGCCTTGACCCGCGGCCGTTCGTTGCCCGCCCGGTTGGCGCCGCGGGCACGGCGTTCGCCATATAACACCACCATCACCACTAACAGCAGCAGGCTGGCCAGTTGCGCGGCGGTGGAGAGACTGAAAAAGCCGTACCAGGTCTTGTAAATGGCGGTGGTGAACGTATCGAAGTTGAACACCGACACCGCACCGAAATCCGCCAGGGTTTCCATCAGCGCCAACGCCACCCCCGCGCCGATCGCCGGACGAGCCATGGGCAACGCCACTCGCCAGAACGCCTGCCACGGGGATTGCCCAAGGACTCGCGCCGCCTCCATCAGGCCTTTGCCCTGAGCCAGAAATGCAGTGCGCGCCAACAGGTAAACGTAGGGATAGAAAACCAGCACCAGCACCAGAATCACGCCACCGGTGGAACGCACTCGCGGCAGCCTCAGACCACTGCCGAACCATTCGCGCAACAGGGTTTGCACCGGCCCGGCGAAATCCAGCAGGCCTACGAAGACGAAGGCCAGCACGTAGGCAGGAATCGCGAACGGCAGCATCAACGCCCAGTCCAGCCACCGCCGCCCCGGGAACTCACAGAGACTGGTGAGCCAGGCGAGGCTGACGCCCAACAGCGTCACGCCGATGCCAACGCCGACGACCAGCGTGAGGGTATTGCCCAGCAGCCGCGGCATCTGCGTGTCCCACAGGTGGGACCAGATCTGCTGATCGATGGTTTGCCAGGAAAGAAGCAGGACGCTCAGGGGCAGCAGGACCAGCGCAGCGATGACGAAGACCAGGGGATACCAGCGGCGTTGGGCGGGGTGGGCCAAGGACAGTTCTCGTTTAAATGATTGTGCCCACGCTCTGCGTGGGCACACATCTTGTGACGCTCTGCGTCACGCCTCGACGCAGAGCGTCGGTGGATGCATTCCCATGCAGAGCGTTGGAACGATCAGGCCGGCAGGGACGCCGCCACTTCATTCGGTGGCGCAGTATATCGACAGACTCAGTTCCAGCCGACCCGATCCATCATCCGAATCGCTTCAGCCTGACGCTTGCCGGCGATTTCCACTGGCAAGGTATCGGCCACGAACTTGCCCCAGCTCGCGACTTCAGCCGAAGGCTGAACGGCAGGGTTGGCCGGGAACTCCTGGTTCACGTCAGCGAAAATCTTCTGCGCTTCAGGCGTGGTCATCCACTCCACCAGCGCCTTGGCGGCTTCCGGGTGCGGTGCATGTTTGGTCAGGCCGATACCCGACAGGTTGACGTGCACGCCACGGTCGCCCTGATTCGGCCAGAACAGTTTCACCGGCAGGTCCGGCTTCTGCTTGTGCAGACGGCCATAGTAGTAAGTGTTGACGATGCCGACGTCGCACTGACCGGCATTGATCGCTTCCAGCACGGCGATGTCGTCGGAGAACACGTCGGTGGACAGGTTGTTGACCCAGCCTTTGAGGATCTTCTCGGTTTTCTCGGCGCCATGGACTTCGATCATGGTGGCGGTCAGGGACTGGTTGTAGACCTTCTTCGCCGTGCGCAGGCACAGGCGGCCTTCCCACTGTTTATCGGCCAGCGCCTCGTAGGTGGTCAGCTCACCGGGTTTCACCCGGTCAGTGGAGTAGGCGATGGTCCGCGCCCGCAGGCTCAGGCCGGTCCAGGCATGGGAGGATGCGCGGTATTGCAGCGGGATGTTGGCGTCGATCACCTTGGAGGTGAACGGCTGGAGGATGCCCATCTGCTCGGCCTGCCAAAGGTTGCCGGCATCGACGGTCAGCAGCAGGTCGGCAGTGGCGTTTTCGCCCTCGGCCTTGATCCGCTGCATCAGCGGCGCTTCCTTGTCGGTGATGAACTTCACCTGTACGCCGGTTTTCTGGGTGTAGGCATCGAAGACCGGTTTGATCAGCTCATCGATACGCGAGGAGTAAACCACCACCGCGTCGGCAGCCTGGGCGGCGGTGCTGCCTATCAGGGTCAGGGCCAGTGCGGTCAGTAGACGCTTGGGTGCCAACATGGAAGCGGTCTCTCGAAATGGGAAGTGAGGCCAAATGATAAGGACTCACATTTCGCTTCTCAATCGAACACTGGGCGGAGGAGTTACCAGATGTTGCACAATCGAATGAATGACAATGTGGCGAGTGGGCTTCAGGCCTTGGCCAACGCCGGCAGATCCCCGATCAACCCAAGCGCTTCACGCACGAACAACGCCTTGGCCTCGGGCATTTGGTCGACCATCTTCAACCCGGTATTGCGCAACCAGCGCACCGGCAACGGATCGGCCTGGAACAGCCGTTCGAACCCTTCCATCGCCGCCATCAACGCCAGGTTGTGGGGCATGCGCCGACGCTCATAGCGACTGAGCACTTTCACATCCGCCAATCGCTCACCGCGCGCGGCCGCTTGCAGCAGTACTTCGGCCAATACAGCGGCATCGAGGAAACCGAGGTTCACGCCCTGCCCGGCCAGTGGATGGATGGTATGGGCCGCGTCGCCGATCAACGCCAGGCCTTCAGCCACGTACCGCTTGGCATGACGCTGACGCAGCGGCACGCACAGACGCGGGTCGGCATTGAGCACCGTGCCGAGGCAGCCTTCGAAGGCCCGCTCCAGCTCCTTGCAGAAGCTTTCGTCGTCCAGTGCCATCAGGCGTTCGGCTTCGCTCGGCGTGGTCGACCAGACAATCGAGCACCAATCCTGCTGGCCGTCCCGTTCCAGCGGCAGAAACGCCAGCGGGCCGTTGTCGGTGAAACGCTGCCACGCGGTCATTTGATGCGGTTTGGAACAGTGCACACTGGTGACGATCGCGTGGTGCATGTAATCCCATTCGCGGGTCGCAACGCCGGTCAGGCGCCGCACCGCCGAGTTGGCGCCATCCGCCGCGATCACCAACGGTGCCCGCAAGGTGCGGCCATCGGCCAGGGTCAGCAGCCAGTCGTCACCGGAACGGCGCATCTGCTCCAGACGCGCATTGGCCAGCATCCCGAGGTCGCAGTCGTGCAGCCGGTCGAGCAAGGCGTCCTGAACCACACGGTTCTCGACGATATGCCCGAGTACGTCGGCATGTACGCTGGTCGCCGAGAAATGGATCTTCCCGGTGCCGCTGCCATCCCAGACGTGCATGTCGGTGTAAGGACTGCTGCGCCGGTTGGCGATGCCGTCCCACACGCCCAGGCGTTCGAGTATTCGTTGGCTGGCCGCCGACAGGGCGCTCACCCGCGGCTCGAACGGCGCTTGGCCATCGAAGGGTTTGACGCTCAAAGGGCTGCCGTCCAGCAGCAGGACTTCGAGCCCGCTGTTTTGTAACGCCAGCGCCAGGGCACTGCCGACCATTCCGGCCCCGACAATCAGCAGATCTGCGCGCATTTCCATGCTTTAGGCCTGTCTCTCTTGCGGCTTGAGCCGCAGGTAAAGGGTTCTCTCGACGCGCGTCACCGAAGTGCTCGCGTCGTCATGAATATTGATGTGCAGGTGCGCCCGCTTAAACATCGGGACGTGTACCCAGGCCCATGGCCTGCCGGGCGAACCAGCGCTTGGCCGGCGGCAGCAGATCGAGACCGAGCAGGCCGATGTTGCGCCCCAGGGAAACCAGCGGCTGGGTGCTGCCAAACAACCGGGTGACCTGATCGGAGAAGCCCACGGTCAGGTTCTGGTCCAGACGCTGGCGCTCGCGATAAGCCTGCAACGTGGTGAAATCGCCGAGCGCGGTCTCGCTGCTCAGCAAGGTGTCGGCCAAGGCCTGGGCATCGCGCAGGGACAGGTTGAAGCCTTGTCCGGCAATCGGGTGCAGGCTGTGCGCGGCGTTGCCGAGGATCGCCAGATGTGGGCGGACTTGCTCCTCGGCTTCGATCAGCGACAGCGGATATAAATTGCGGGCGCCGACCTGTTTCAGCGTGCCGAGGCGATAACCGAACACGCCCTGCAACTCGTTGAGAAAGCTGCGGTCATCAAGGGCCGCCAACCGTTGCGCGTCCATGCCCAGACGGGTCCAGACCAGGGCGCAACGGTTTTCCGGCAGCGGCAACAAAGCCATTGGGCCGTCGTCAGTGAAGCGTTCGAAGGCCATGCCGTTGTGCGCTTCGCTCGGAGTGATGTTGGCGATCAGCGCGCTCTGGTTGTACGGGCGCTTCTTGATGCCGATCCCCAGCTGTTCACGCAGGCCCGAACGGCCGCCATCGGCCAACACCGCGAGGTCGCATTCCACCAGGGTTTCATCGTTGAGCGTCAGGCGATAGCCGTCGGTCAGCGGCTCCATGGCGGTGACTTCCGCCGGGCAACGCCAACTGATCACGTCCTTGTCCAGACTGTGCCAGAGGCATTGGCCGAGCCAGGCGTTTTCCACCACATAACCCAGTGCTGGAACGCCCTCTTCCATCGCCGACAACCGCGCGGTGGAAAAACGCCCACGGTCGGAGACATGAATCTGCTTGATCGGCTCGGCGCGGCGGGAAATTTCCTGCCACACGCCCAGCCGTTGATAAATCTGCCGGGCGCCGAACGACAACGCTGAAGAGCGAGCGTCATAGCTCGGTTGGTACGTATCGCCGGGGGCAAAGGGTTCGATCAGCACGATCTTCCAGCCACGGGCCTTGGCCCCGGCCTGTAACGCCAACGCAAGGCTGGCGCCAACCAGGCCGCCGCCGATGATTGCCAGATTGACTCGACTCATGCCGCTTGTGTCCGTGCGGCGGCCATCAAGGCCTCGATCTCGGCGACCGTTTTCGGTACGCCGCTCGTCAGGATTTCACAACCGGTTTTGGTGACCACCACGTCGTCCTCGATGCGCACGCCAATGCCGCGCCATTTCTTCGCCACGTTCTGGTTGTCCGGGGCAATGTAGATGCCCGGCTCGACCGTCAGCGCCATGCCGACTTCCAGCACGCGCCATTCGCCGCCGACCTTGTACTCGCCGACATCATGCACATCCATGCCCAGCCAGTGGCCGGCGCGGTGCATGTAAAACGCCTTGTAGGCTTCGCTGGCGATCAGTTCATCGACCTCGCCCTGCAACAGGCCCAACTTCACAAGGCCCGCGGTAATGACGCGAACCGTGGCTTCATGCGCCTGATTCCAGTGTTTGTTCGGTGCGATTTCGGCAAACGCCGCTTCCTGGGAAGCCAGCACCAGCTCGTAGATCGCCTTCTGTTCCGGTGAATACTTGCCGTTGACCGGCCAGGTGCGGGTGATGTCGCTGGCATAGCAGTCGATCTCGCAACCGGCGTCGATCAGCACCAGATCGCCATCTTTGAGCACCGCGTCATTCTGCTGGTAATGCAGGATGCAGCTGTTGCGCCCGGCGGCGACGATCGAACCATAGGCCGGCATCTTCGCCCCGCCCTTGCGGAACTCGTAATCGAGCTCGGCTTCGAGGCTGAACTCATGCAAACCGGCACGGCTGGCCTGCATCGCCCGGATATGCGCCTGGGCGGAAATCCGCGCGGCTTCGCGCATCACCTTCACTTCTGCCGCCGATTTATACAGGCGCATGTCGTGCAGCAGATGATCCAGGGCAACGAATTCGTTCGGCGGCTGGGCACCGAGATTCGCCTTGGAGCGGATCACGTTGATCCAGTCCATCAGGTGCCGATCGAATTCCGGGTTGCTGCCCATGGCCGAATACACCCGGTCGCGGCCTTCGATCAGGCCCGGCAGGATGTCGTCGATGTCGGTGATGGGGAAAGCGTCGTCGGCGCCGAAGTCGCGGATCGCGCCTTCCTGGCCGGCGCGCAGGCCGTCCCACAGCTCACGCTCGGCATTGCGTTCACGGCAGAACAGGATGTACTCGCCATGTTCGCGACCGGGAATCAAAACGATAACGGCCTGAGGCTCGGGAAAGCCGCTGAGGTACTGGAAGTCGCTGTCCTGACGGTAAACGTGCTCGACGTCACGGTTGCGAATGGCAACCGCGGCGGCGGGCAGGATGGCGATGCTGTTGGGTTCCATCTGCGCCATCAGGGCCTTGCGGCGACGGCTGTATTCCGATTTCGGGATATGAATCATGGGCAGATGGCTTTTCCTGGCTCGCGATTAATGCAACGACGGTTTGGCGGCTGCTTCGTCGGTTTTCTTGGTTTCAGTGAACAGCAGCAACGGTGCGACGCGCAGGTACTCCATGACTTCCATGTAGTCGCTTTCGCCGTCGTCGGACTCTTCCAGGGCGTCTTGCACCTGAGAAATGGCGGCCAGATCCTGCAGCACTTCAGTCGCTTCAGCGCTGAGGGCATATTCGCGACGGGTCAGGCCGAAGCCAGTGAGAAAGCCCTGGCACCACTGGCCCAGCGCGGCTGCGCGCTCGGTGAGCGGCGCGTCGTCGCTCGGCAGCAGCAGAACAACGGTCATGTCGTCGCTGGTAAGCTCGCCCTTGACCATCTCTTGCAGGCCGATCAAGGCGTTGCGAACGTTGTCTTGCGGCTCGCCTTCGAGCAGCTCGGCGGCGTCTGCCAGCCAGCTGTCGGCATCGAAACCGGCACCGGCGCAGCTACGGCCGAGCAGCAGGCCGTGCAACTCGGCAGGCGAGACGGGATGGCCGCTGGTACTCAGCAGGGTGGCGAAGGCTTGGTACGGAGAATTCTGAATGGGCATGGGTAGCTAGGCGCCAGACGGCGCTATGTCTAGAATGAAGGCCTTGTATCCTACATCGACAGACTCGCCAAGACTATTAAAGGCTGTCCGCCAGCTACCTCCCATCAGACGAACACGTGGACACAATGGAAGACACCGACCTGCAAGCGCTGATGGCCAGACTCGAGCTGCTGATTACCCGAGTCGAGCAACTAAAGAGTCAAAACGCACTCTTACTAGCTCAAGAAAAGACCTGGCGCGAGGAACGCGCGCACCTCATTGAAAAAAATGAAATCGCCCGGCGTAAGGTCGAATCGATGATTTCGCGCCTCAAGGCCCTGGAGCAAGACTCATGAGTTCAAGCAATAGCGTTACCGTGCAGATCCTCGACAAAGAATATTCGATCATCTGCCCCCAGGAAGAGCGCAGCAACTTGATCAGCGCCGCCCGTTACCTGGACGGCAAGATGCGCGAAATCCGCAGCAGCGGCAAAGTCATCGGCGCCGACCGCATTGCCGTGATGGCTGCGCTGAACATCACGCACGACCTTCTGCACAAGGAAGAACGTCCGGATGTTCAGGTCAGCGGCTCGACCCGCGAACAGGTTCGCGACCTGCTGGACCGCGTCGATCTGGCGCTGTCGACCGATCCGGATGTCACCAAGGGCTGATTCGCCAGGCCGCTTGAGTTATACTCGCATCACTCCCTGGGGTGCTTGCCAGTTGACCACGTCCCTGAGCCGATTCGCACTACCCTGGAGGTTGCACGTTGGGCTGGTGTGCATGTCCGCTAGACGGAAAGCCTTAAAGCCTACTGCATCTTCCACCTTGAACTTTCGGGTTCAAGGGCTAAGTCAGCAGCGGTTCATCCGGGGAGCCTGATTTCAATCCGATGCCGGTTTTCATACCGGCATCGGCATGTTTACGGGTACGCTTTTAGTACTCGCACTTTCTGAAGCCTGAATCCATGACCGAACCTGCGCTGCTGCCCCGACCGCAACTTCGACGCATGCTGCGCAAGGCCCGCCGCGCACTGACCCCCAGTCAGCAGCGCGAGGCCGCTCGCGGGCTGTATAAGCAATTGGCCCAGCACCCACTGTTCCGCCGCGCAAAACACATCTCCCTGTACCTGCCCACCGACGGTGAAATCGACCCGCGCCTGCTGATGCGTGCCGCGCAACGTCGGGGCAAGGCGACGTACCTGCCGGTACTCAGCGCCTGGCCGCGAACCAAAATGGTGTTCCAGCGGATTCGTCCCGGCGAAAAACTCAAACCCAACCGCTTCCGCATTCCCGAACCACGGGCCAATATCGCCCGGCAACGCAAGGTCTGGGCGCTGGATCTGGTGTTGTTGCCGCTGGTGGGGTTTGACGATGTCGGCGGACGCCTGGGTATGGGCGGCGGCTTCTACGACCGAAGCCTGGCGTACCTGGCGCGTCGCAAGAATTGGCGCAAGCCGACGCTGCTGGGCCTGGCCCATGAATGTCAGAAGGTTCAACGATTGGCTCAGGCGAGCTGGGATGTACCGTTGCAGGGCACGGTCACTGACAAGGCGTGGTATTTCGCGGGCTAGACGCCACTGATCTCAGCGGCGTCCAGGCGACAGGTTCAGCGCTTGAACGCCGACGGCTGTTGCTGCGCGATCTCGACGGGAGCATCGGGTTTGTTGTTCCACAGGCTTTGGGCATAGCCGGTGGTCACGACACCAAGGCCGAATAAAATAACCAAAATCCATAGTAAATCCGGTTTGCGTTTCATCGACTGCCCCCCAAAGGCACATCAACACGATGACAGCAGCGGTTTCCGTTGTAGGTGTAGGCCGTGCAGCAGCGTCAAGCTAAGAAGGCCGGCATTTTGCGACAACGTGAACCGACACGCAAACGCTGGCGTCAACCGACTGTCGGTTTGTCATAAAATTGCCTGACCACTTGCCCACCCACCTCGCAAGGAGCAAAACCATGGCTTATTGGCTGATGAAATCCGAGCCCGACGAACTCTCCATCAAAGACCTGGAGAAGCTTGGTCGAGCGCGCTGGGACGGGGTTCGCAACTACCAGGCGCGCAACTTTTTACGGGCCATGGCAGTCGGCGACGAGTTTTTCTTCTATCACTCCAGCTGCCCTGAGCCAGGGATTGCCGGGGTCGGAAAGATCGTCGAGGCGGCGTATCCGGACCCGACGGCGCTGGAGCCCGAGAGTCATTACTTCGATCCGAAGGCCACTGCCGAGAAAAACGCCTGGAGCGCGATCGATGTCGCTCACGTCGAAACGTTTTCCAAGGTGCTGAAGCTGGATTATCTGAAACAGCAAACGGCGCTGGCCGAAATGCCATTGGTGCAGAAAGGCTCGCGCCTGTCGGTAATGCCGGTGACAGCCGAGCAATGGGCAGTGGTGCTTAATCTGCGCTAAATACTGCGCTACAGCCTGTGACTCTGGCTTACCTTGCCAAACGGTCAGGCTTACCCCTCAGTTGACTGACATCAAGTCGCACTAGCACTTTCCTGTCAGACTGGGACGCAATAGACGCAGGATGCAGACATGTCGACGCACAGCCGCTCTTCGCTTTTCTTCGTTTTTTTACTGGGGGCTGTATTGCTGGCCGCCGGAGGGTTTGGTTATTGGCGGTCGACCGTTAACCGACTGCCCCAAGGGTTGTCTGTCGGCAATGGTCGACTTGAAGCCACTGAAGTGCAGATCGCCAGCAAAACACCCGGTCGATTGGCTGAAGTGCTGGTGGACGAAGGCGACAAGGTAACCCAGGGGCAACTGTTGGCCCGCATGGACACCCGTACCCTCGAAGCACAGCGCAACCAGGCTGAAGCCGAAGTGATACGCGCCCGGGAAAATCTTTCCGCGGCCCAGGCCAATGTGAAACTGCGCCAGAGCGAGCAACTGCTTGCCCAGCAAGAGCTCAAGCGCTCCCAGGCATTGTTCAATCGCGGTTTCGCCAGCGGCCAGATCATCGACCAACAGCAGTCACGCTTCGACACCGCCAACGCAGCTGTTACTGCGGCCCGCGCCCAGGTGTCCGCCGTCGGCGCAGCCATTGGCGCGGCAAAGGCGCAAGTGGCTCAGTTAAACAGCGAAATCGACGACAGCAGTTTGCGAGCCCCCATCGACGGGATCATTCAGCTTCGCATGGCCGAACCCGGGGAAGTGCTCGGCGCCGGAGGGCGAGTGTTGCTGCTGATTGACCCGAACGATCAATACATGAACCTCTATCTTGCAGCCTCCGTCGCCGGACGCCTGGCGGTCGGCGATGAAGCGCGGATCCTGCTGGACGCCCTGCCCGACCAACCACTGCCGGCAAAAATCAGCTTCGTGGCGGCCAAATCGCAGTTCACGCCCAAAGAAGTCGAGACTCGCGACGAACGTCAGAAACTGGTGTTTCGGGTCAAGCTACGCCTGACCCGTCCCAGCGCCGTGCCCCAGGCCAAACCGGGGATGCCCGGCAATGGTTACGTGCGCACCGCTCCCATTGACTGGCCGGCCAATCTTCAATGACCGGCCTGGCACTGCATGCCACTCGCCTTCAGCACCGCTATGGCGAACGGCATGCACTGACCGACATCACGCTCAGTCTGCCCACTGGTACCCGATGTGGGTTGATTGGCCCGGATGGCGCCGGCAAATCCAGCCTGCTGGGATTGATCGCCGGCGTGAAGACGCTACAGGAGGGCCAACTGGAAGTGCTCGGTGGCTCGATCCAGGACCGGCGCCACCGCAACAGCCTCTACTCGCGCATCGCGTTCATGCCTCAAGGTCTGGGCGGCAACCTGTACCCTGATCTGTCGATCCGCGAGAACATTCACTTCTTCGCCACGCTGTTCGGGCTGTCCGCGGCCGAAAGCGATCAGCGCATGCACAGCCTGCTGCTGGCCACCGATCTACTGCGGTTTGCCGAGCGCCCGGCCGGCAAGCTGTCGGGCGGAATGAAACAGAAGCTCGGACTCTGTTGCGCACTGATCCATGAGCCGGATTTGTTGATCCTCGATGAGCCGACCACTGGCGTCGACCCTTTGTCCCGACGGCATTTCTGGGAGTTGATCGATGATGTTCGGCGCCAACGCCCGCAACTGACGCTACTGGTCGCCACCGCGTACATGGAAGAGGCCGAACAGTTCGAACACTGCCTGATGCTCGATGACGGCAAACTGATCGCCGCCGGTTTGAGCCGCGATCTGGCGGCGGTAACCCCCAGCGGCAAGCTCGATGAAGCCTTCACCCACTTTCAGGGTGACACCGGCCACGACAACCAGCCGCTAGTGATCCCTCCCCGAACCAATGCTACGGCCGACATCGCCATCCAAGCCCATGACCTGACCCTGCGCTTCGGCGATTTCACCGCTGTGGATAAAGTCAGCTTCGCCATCGGCCGCGGCGAGATCTTCGGGTTTCTGGGCTCCAACGGCTGCGGCAAAACCACCACGATGAAAGTGCTTACCGGACTGATTCCGGCCAGCGAAGGCAGTGCCACGCTGCTGGGCAACCCAGTGAACGCCAAGGATCTGGCCACCCGCAAGCGCGTCGGCTTCATGTCTCAGAGCTTCTCGCTCTATGGCGAACTCAGCGTTCGGCAGAACCTGGACTTGCATGCGCGACTGTTCGATCTGCCCCAGGCCGACAGCACTCAGCGCATCGACGAACTGATCCAGCGCTTCAGCCTAACCAGCGTCGCCCATCAGCCGTCCGGTGCATTGCCGCTGGGTCTGCGTCAACGATTATCCCTGGCGGTGGCGGTGCTGCATCGCCCGGAAGTGCTGATCCTCGACGAACCTACCTCCGGCGTCGACCCGGCGGCGCGGGACGATTTCTGGCGACTGCTGATCGAACTGTCCCGTGAACAGGACGTGACGATCTTCCTGTCCACCCATTTCATGAACGAAGCCCAGCGTTGCGACCGCATCTCATTGATGCACGCAGGCAAGGTTTTGGCCTGCGACACCCCGGCAGCACTGCAACAGCAGTTCAACGGCCAGACACTTGAGGCCGCGTTCGTCACCTGTCTGGAAAAGGCCCAGAGCCCGGGCGCGACAGAGGCGCCACCAACGCCCATCGACACAACGCTCGCACCCACCCCATCGATGAAAGACCGTCGCTTCAGCTTTGGGCGACTGCGGGCATTGGCGAGCCGTGAAGGCAAGGAACTGCTGCGCGATAGGGTACGCCTGGCCTTCGCGCTGCTCGGGGCGATGCTCATGATGGTGATTTTCGGCTATGGCATTTCCCTGGACGTGGAGAAACTCGCCTTCGCGGTCTACGACCAGGACCAGACCCCGCAAAGCCGGGCTTATCTGGAGGCCTTCCGCGGCTCCCGTTACTTCGACGAACAACCCCCGATAAGCGATCCGGCGCAGTTGCATCGACGACTGCAACGCTCGGAAATCAAACTGGCGCTGGAGATTCCCCCCGGATTCGGTCGGGATCTGTTCGCCGGTCGCCAGCCTACGGTGGCGGCCTGGCTCGACGGCGGTATGCCGTTTCGCGCTGAAACCAGCCGCAACTATGTGGAAGCGGTACACCAGGCCAACCTGGAGCAACTTGCGGATCAGTCCAGTCCCGCACCATCCCGGCAAGCGCCAGCCAAACTGGAAACCCGTTTCCGCTACAACCAGGATGTCGTCAGCGTCAACGCCATCGGCCCTGGAGTGATGGCGCTGATCCTGGCGTTTATCCCGGCCATGCTGACTGCGCTGGGCATTGTGCGGGAGAAGGAACTGGGCTCGATCACCAACTTCTACGCCACACCGCTGACCCGCCTGGAGTTCCTGTTAGGTAAACAGGTGCCGTATCTGGCCGTCAGTCTGATCAATCTCGCCGTGCTGACAGCCATGAACCGCTGGCTGTTCGGCGTCCCTTTCAAGGGCAGCGCATTGACCCTGGCCTTCGGCGGGTTGCTCTACGTGCTGGCGACCACCAGCATGGGTCTGTTGATTTCGGCGTTCACCCGAACCCAGATCGCCGCCATTCTCGGCACCATGATCATCACCAGTCTGCCGACCATCCAGTTTTCCGGTCTGATCGTGCCACGGTCGTCCCTTGATGGCGCCGCCGCGGTCATGGGGATGCTGTTTCCGGCAGGCTATTTTCTCGATATCGCTGTTGGCACCTTTACCAAGGCGCTGGATATCCGGCAGTTGTGGCCACAATGCCTGGCGCTGTTCGGGTTCTTTCTCGGGTTCACCGGGCTCAGCCTGGCCATGCTGAAAAAGCAGGAGGTCTGATGCATAAACTCGCGCACATCCTGCGTCTTGGCCTCAAGGAACTCACCAGCCTGCGACACGACAGTGTATTGCTGCTGTTCCTGTTCTACGCCTTTACAGTGGCGATCTACATGCCGGCCGCGGGCTCAGTGATCGGTGTGCACAACGCCAGTGTGGCCATGGTCGATGAAGATCACAGCCCCATGTCACGCCAACTGGCCCAGGTTCTGCGGCCGCCGGAATTTCAACCGCCGGTGCCGCTGCCTTATGGTCAACTGGACGAGGTGCTGGACAACGGGCGGTACACCTTCGTGATCAATGTTCCAGCCAATTTTCAGGCCGATCTGCTAGGCGGCCACCAGCCGGCGGTGCAGGTCAACGTTGACGCCACGGCCATGAGCCAGGCGTTCATGGGCGCAGGCTATATCGGGCGGATTTTCCAGCGCGAGCTGCTGACCTACAGTGGCCAGGGCGATGCGGCGAGCCAGACACCCGTGCGGCTGACAACACGAGCGTTGTTCAACACCAATCTGGAAGGTGGCTGGTTCCTGGCGGTGATTCAGATCGTCAACAACATCACGATCCTGGCCATCATCCTGACGGGCACGGCGCTGCTGCGTGAACGCGAACACGGCACCCTCGACCATTTGCTGGTGCTGCCGCTGACGGCACTGGAAATCATGCTGGCGAAAGTCTGGAGCAACATGCTGGTGGTGGTGCTGTGCACCTGGGTGTCGCTGGAAGTGATTGTCAAAGGCGCCCTCGGCGTGCCGCTGGCCGGCTCCCTGAGCTTTTTCTTGCTGGTAACGGCGGTTTATCTGTTCGCCAGCACGGCGCTGGGGATATTCCTCGCGACCCTCGCCCGCTCGACACCGCAGTTCGGCTTGTTGGCGATTCCGGTGATTATCCCGATGTTGCTGCTTTCCGGGGGCAGTACGCCCCTCGACAGCATGCCGCAATGGCTGCAATGGGTGATGCAGGGCTCGCCATCGACGCACTTCGTCAGCCTCAGCGCCGCGATACTGTTTCGCGACGCCGGCATCGGCGTGGTCTGGCCGGACTTGCTGGCATTAAGCGCCATCGGCCTGCTGTTCTTTACCATTGCACTGCTGCGGTTTCGCAAGAGCCTGGCGTCCTGAAGGGCCGAGTCGCCCTTCGCGAGCAAGTCCGCGAAGGGGCCGCCCCAGACAACAAAAGCCTTACTGGATAATGAGGTTGTTGAACAACAGATCCTCAACCACCGGCTTGCCGGTTTCGTCGTTCATCACTTGCTGGGTCTGCTTCAAGGCTTCCTGACGCAGCTTTTCCTTGGCTTCGACGTTGTTCATGGTTTCAGTGGTCTGCTGGGCAAACAACGCCACCAGCTGATTGCGGATCAACGGCTCATTGGCCTTCACCGCCTTGGTCGCCTCGTCACCAGTCACCCGTAGCGCCACATCGGCCTTGTAGACCTTGAGCTTCGGCGTGCCATCCAACCCATAGTTGCCCACGAACGGCGGGCTCAGGGTGATGTAGTTGACCTTCGGGGCTTCACCTTCTTTGGCTTCTTCGGCCATCGCTGCCACAGGCAGAGACAGGGCCAGCATCAACATGATCCACGCTTTCACAATTCGCTCCTTATCCGGTTTGCGGCCTAGCATAACGACCCGCCGCTCAAGCACAAGCTTATGGCTGACTATCAGGGTCGGGCATGCTCGTTGACCCGTTAACTCACACACCTACACTTATCGGCCATCACTCCCAAAGGAATAGCCCTGATGAAAGCCGTGCTGTGCAAAGCCTTCGGCCCTGCCGAATCGCTGGTGCTGGAAGACGTCGCCAGTCCTGTTGCGAAGAAAAACGAAATCCTGCTGGACGTGCACGCGGCCGGGGTGAATTTCCCGGACACGCTGATCATCGAGGGCAAATACCAGTTCAAACCGCCCTTCCCGTTTTCACCGGGTGGCGAAGCGGCTGGCGTGGTCAGCGCGGTGGGGGAAAAGGTCAGCCACCTCAAGGTCGGTGACCGGGTCATGGCCCTGACTGGCTGGGGCAGTTTCGCCGAGCAGGTCGCGGTGCCGGGCTACAACGTGCTGCCGATCCCGCCATCGATGGACTTCAACACTGCCGCCGCTTTCAGCATGACCTACGGCACTTCGATGCACGCCCTCAAGCAACGAGGCAACCTGCAACCCGGCGAAACCTTGCTGGTGCTCGGCGCGTCCGGCGGCGTCGGCCTCGCCGCCGTGGAAATCGGCAAAGCCATGGGCGCCCGGGTGATCGCCGCCGCGAGCAGTGCGGAAAAACTCGCGGTGGCCAAAGCCGCCGGCGCCGATGAGCTGATCAACTACAGCGAAACCAGCCTCAAGGACGAAATCAAACGCCTGACCGACGGCCAGGGCGCCGACGTGATCTACGACCCGGTGGGCGGGGACCTGTTCGACCAGGCCATCCGCGCCATCGCCTGGAACGGTCGTCTTCTGGTGGTCGGTTTCGCCAGTGGACGTATCCCCGAACTGCCAGTGAACCTGGCACTGCTCAAAGGTGCTGCAGTGGTCGGCGTGTTCTGGGGCTCGTTTGCCCAGCGCCAACCACAGGACAACGCGGCGAACTTCCAGCAGTTGTTTCACTGGTTCGCCGAAGGCAAATTGAAGCCGCTGGTGTCGCAGGTGTATCCACTGAGCAATGCGGCGCAGGCGATCAATGATCTTGGCCAGCGCAAAGCGGTCGGGAAGGTGGTCGTGCAGGTTCGTTGATCGTTTTCAAGCCAGGTCGCAGCCTGCGACCTGGCTCCGTCATCCCCGTACCGACTCTCATTTATACCTGAGCGACATGTTCATAAAGGAACATGCAATCTCCAACATTTCCGCTGTTTTGCCGATGCGAACCGGTGCTATTTTCGGTAACGAAACTGTAACATTCGCATCCGCAGTCAAAACAAGAAATCTGGAGCTCTTGAATGTTTGCTTTCTTTCGTCCTGCCGCACATCAGGCTCCATTGCCTGAAGAAAAAATAGACAGCACCTACCGACGCCTTCGCTGGCAGATCTTCGCCGGGATTTTCATTGGCTATGCCGGTTACTACCTGCTGCGCAAGAACTTTACCCTGGCGTTCCCGGACCTGATCGCCCAAGGCTATACAAAAGGCCAGCTGGGTGTGGCGATGTCGGCGATTGCAATCGCCTACGGCCTGTCCAAGTTTCTGATGGGCATCGTGTCCGACCGCTCCAACCCGCGTTACTTCCTGCCCTTTGGCCTGGTGGTGTCCGCCGCGGTGATGTTCGTTTTCGGTTTCGCACCTTGGGCCACCTCCAGCGTGACCATGATGTTCATCCTGCTGTTCATCAACGGCTGGGCGCAAGGCATGGGCTGGCCGCCGAGCGGGCGAACCATGGTGCATTGGTGGTCACAGAAAGAGCGTGGCGGCGTGGTTTCGGTCTGGAACACCGCGCATAACGTTGGCGGTGGCTTGATCGGCCCGCTGGCGATTCTCGGCATGGGCTGGTTCAACGACTGGCACAGCAAGTTCTACGTACCGGCTGCCGTGGCGCTGTTGGTCGCCGTGTTTGCCTTCATTGTGATGCGCGATACACCGCAGTCGACGGGCCTGCCGCCGATTGAGAAGTACAAAAACGATTACCCGGAAGGCTACGACGCCAGTCACGAAGAGGAATTCAGCGCCAAGGACATCTTCGTCAAATACGTGCTGCGCAACAAAATGCTCTGGTTCATCGCACTGGCTAACGTTTTCGTCTACCTGCTGCGCTACGGCATTCTGGACTGGGCGCCGACCTACCTCAAAGAGGTCAAGCACTTCGACTTCGACAAGACCTCGTGGGCTTACTTCCTGTACGAGTGGGCGGGCATTCCCGGCACGCTGCTGTGCGGCTGGATGTCGGACAAGATCTTCCGTGGTAACCGTGGCCTGACCGGCATGGTGTTCATGGCGTTGGTGACCGTTGCGACGATCGTGTATTGGCTGAATCCACCGGGCAATCCGATGATCGACATGATCTCGCTGTTCGCCATCGGCTTCCTGATCTACGGCCCGGTGATGCTGGTCGGCCTGCAGGCGCTGGAACTGGTGCCGAAGAAGGCCGCGGGTACGGCCGCAGGCTTTACCGGCCTGTTCGGTTACTTGGGTGGTTCCGTCGCGGCCAGTGCCATGATGGGCTACACCGTGGACTATTTCGGCTGGAATGGCGGCTTCATTCTGTTGGTCGTTGCCTGCCTGCTGGCTATGGCGTTCCTGGCTCCCACCCTGGGCCACAAAAACGTCGCCAGTCAGGGCCGCGAAGCGCTCGCCTGACCTGCCTTTGATTTACAGCGCTTGAGCCGCGCCTCCAGATTCCGGTCTGGCATGGCGTGGCTACGCAGGGCGTGGGCGGTCTGCTCGACATACTCGCGAGTAGTGCCATAGCGCCCGCAAGCGTTCTCGAATACTTGGCTCAGCACGTGATCCGGCAAGTTGCCGGCATAGCTGGGCAGGTGCCGCTCCAATACAAATCCCAATGCCTGAACCTGGTTTCCGTTTTCAAGACGGCAGTTGAGCCAGTGTGGACGATAGGAAGGGAATGGCATCTCGCGCTGCCAGAGTGCATAAAGTGAAGCCTCGAGTTGTTCTTCGGGCAAACGATAGGCGAACCCGCTGCACGAACCACCGCGATCCAGGCCAAATACCAGCCCCGGCACTTCCGGCGTGCCGCGATGCTCGTGGGACCACAGGTACAAACCGCGATGGTAGCCATGCACCCGGCCGCGCACCCGCTCAACCGCCGCACATTCAGGCCGCCAGATCAGCGAACCATACGCGAATAACCAGACCGGCCCACCCTTATGGCGCGCCATGGTCGACTGCATCGAGCTGAGCAATTGTTCGTGTGTAAGCTGCGGCCCCAGATCGAGCCGCGGAGGGTAAGCCAGATTCAAAAAAGCAGATTCAATGGCGCTCATGGCAATAAAATTTTGGTCCAGCAATTATTACAAAATATAAACAACTTTCACTTCATAGAACATATAGCAGTAATACTAAAACGAAAAGTACTAAGCGCCCTATGACCTTGCGCCCCCTATAAAAATTCCAATACTGAAGCTGGAGGGCTTGGCGATATACCCTAATATCATTTAAGAGAATTCTTAAATACCAGAACGAAATATACATAAGCATTCGGCGCGTCTAGGATAAAGCTCACCTAGGAGAAAATGCCTACAAACCCTTCGGATTTACCGCCTACCCATTGCAGCTTTACGTCGCGTATAACGGCCACCCAAAGACGCAAACCAAACTGCCTCAAAGGCCTGAACAATGAAAACACCATGGATTTACGGGTTACTTCTAATGCTCACGGCGCAGCACTCGCTGGCCGAGGACACCTCTGCGAAAGACACCGGCTCCTGGTATTTGCAGGCCAGCGTCTATACCAGACACTTCTCCCCCGACTCCGACCACAATAACAATCAGGACCTCATCGGTCTTGAGCGCGAGCAAGCGTCCGGTTGGTTGTTTGGTGGCGCAACTTTTCGCAACTCGTTCAGCCAGCGTTCATATTATGCGTATGCGGGCAAACGCTACGAGAGCGCTGACTATCCCGTGTACATAAAACTTACCGGTGGTCTGTTGCAAGGTTACAGCGGCAAGTCTCAGGACAAGATCCCTCTGAATCACTTCGGGGTCGCGCCGGTGATCATTCCTTCAGTCGGGGCACACTACGGACCATTGGCAGCCGAGCTGGTGTTGCTCGGCTTCAATGCCGCCATGGTGACAACCGGGGTGCGCTTCTAGAACGGTTCACGCACCTATGATCGCGGGGCGTAAGCAAATACATCGGCACGCATTTGATGGGCATCCATCCCCGCTTCGACCAAAGCATCGAGCGTGCCATAGACCATGGCTGGAGAGCCGCTGGCATAGACGTGCAGTGCTTTCAGATCAGGGAAATCTTCACACACCGCCTCATGCAACATGCCGCAACGCCCCTGCCAGCCGCATTGATCGCTGACGACTTTATGCAGGAACAGATTGGGCAGCTTCAGCCATTCATCCCAATGTTCGATCTCATAAAAGTCTTCGGGACGACGTACGCCCCAATACAGGTGCACCGGATGCTTGAAGCCCGTGGCGCGGCAATGTTCGATGAGGCTGTGGATCTGGCCCATGCCGGTACCGGCAGCAATCAGTACGAGAGGACCGTTCGGCAGTTCCGCCAGATGGGTGTCGCCGAACGGCATCTCGATCCGCACCATCGGGTTGCGCTGGAGCTGTTCGATCAGGCTCAGCGCGCTGCTTTCGCGCGCCAGCACATGAATTTCCAGGTCGCGACCGGAATGCGGTGCAGAGGCCAGGGAAAAAGCGGATTTCTCGCCATTCTCACGCTCGATCATCAGATACTGGCCGGCGTGATAGCGCGGTGGCTTGCCCGCTGGCGCACGCAGACGCACGCGCCAGGTATCGCCACCGACGTCCCTGCATTCAATGACCTGACACGACACGCTGCGCACCGGCAGTTCTCCCAGCGCGAGCACGCCATCCCACAACACGATGCAGTCTTCCAGCGGCTCTGCAATGCAAGTGTAGAACTCGCCATGGTCGCGCACATCGCCAGCCTGTTCGACCCGCCCTTCCACCAGCAATGCGCCGCACACATGGCAATTGCCGTTACGACAGCTTTGCGGGCATTCATAGCCCAGGCGCCGCGCGCCATCGAGAATCCGCTCGCCGGGCAGAATCTCAAGCACTGCTCCGGAGGGCTGCAAGGTTACACGCATCAATCTATTCCTAACTGATTCCAGATGGCATCGATCCGTTGGGTAACGGCTTCATCCTTGACGATGACCCGGCCCCACTCACGGGTGGTTTCGCCTGGCCATTTATGCGTGGCATCGAGCCCCATCTTCGAACCCAGGCCGGAGACCGGCGAGGCGAAGTCCAGGTAGTCGATCGGCGTGTTATCGATCATCACCGTGTCGCGCTTGGGGTCCATGCGCGTGGTAATGGCCCAGATCACGTCGTTCCAGTCCCGTGCGTTGATATCGTCGTCGGTGACGATAACGAACTTGGTGTACATGAACTGTCGCAAAAACGACCAGACACCGAGCATTACCCGCTTGGCGTGGCCGGGATACGACTTCTTCATGGTCACGATGGCCATGCGGTACGAGCAGCCTTCGGGCGGCAAGTAGAAGTCAGTGATCTCCGGGAATTGCTTCTGCAGGATCGGTACGAACACTTCGTTCAGCGCCACACCGAGAATCGCCGGCTCATCCGGCGGACGGCCGGTGTAGGTGCTGTGGTAGATCGGCTTGATCCGATGGGTGATGCGCTCGACGGTGAACACCGGGAAGCTGTCGACTTCGTTGTAGTAGCCGGTGTGGTCGCCGTACGGACCTTCATCGGCCATTTCGCCCGGATGGATCACGCCTTCGAGGATGATTTCGGCCGTGGCCGGTACTTGCAGGTCGTTGCCGCGGCATTTCACCAGTTCGGTGCGATTGCCCCGCAGCAGACCGGCGAAAGCGTATTCGGAGAGGCTGTCCGGCACCGGCGTCACGGCGCCAAGAATGGTGGCCGGGTCAGCGCCCAGCGCCACGGACACCGGGAACGGCTGGCCGGGGTGTTTTTCGCACCATTCGCGGTAATCCAGCGCGCCGCCACGGTGGCTTAACCAGCGCATGATCACCTTGTTGCGACCGATCACCTGTTGACGGTAAATGCCGAGGTTCTGGCGATCCTTGTTCGGACCTTTGGTGACAGTCAGGCCCCAGGTGATCAGCGGGCCGACATCGCCTGGCCAGCAGGTCTGCACCGGCAACATCGCGAGGTCGACATCGTCACCTTCGATGACCACTTCCTGGCACACCGCGTCTTTGACGACTTTCGGCGCCATCGAGATGATCTTGCGAAAGATCGGCAGCTTGGACCAGGCGTCCTTCAAACCTTTCGGCGGCTCGGGCTCCTTGAGGAACGCCAGCAACTTGCCGATTTCGCGCAACTCGCTCACCGCCTCTGCACCCATGCCCAGCGCCACGCGCTCAGGCGTACCGAACAGATTGCCGAGCACAGGGATGTCATAACCCGTGGGCTTTTCGAAAAGCAGGGCCGGGCCTTTGGCGCGCAATGTGCGGTCGCAGACCTCGGTCATTTCGAGCACTGGGGACACCGGAACCTGGATGCGCTTGAGTTCGCCGCGCTGTTCCAGACCGCTGATAAAGTCGCGCAAGTCGCGATACTGCATGCGTGAGCCTCGTTTTGGCCGTGGCGTTCGGGGGTGGCAGTTTAGCGCCGAACCCCTCAGTTCAGAACCACGAACTGCCGTTGATCAAAAATCAGATAGCAAAAAGCCGGGTTTCCCCGGCTTTTTGGCCTGTTCGATTTACTTGCGTTTCATCGACAGGAAGAACTCGTCGTTGGTCTTGGTCTGTTTCAGCTTGTCGACCAGGAACTCGATGGCAGAGACTTCATCCATCGGGTGCAGCAGTTTGCGCAGGATCCACATACGCTGCAGTTCGTCGTCGGCTGTCAGCAACTCTTCGCGGCGAGTACCGGAGCGGTTGATGTTGATGGCCGGGAACACACGTTTTTCGGCGATCTTGCGATCCAGAGGCAATTCCATGTTGCCGGTGCCTTTGAATTCTTCGTAGATCACTTCGTCCATCTTCGAACCGGTTTCAACCAGCGCGGTAGCGATGATGGTCAACGAGCCGCCTTCTTCGATGTTCCGTGCAGCACCGAAGAAACGTTTCGGTTTCTCCAGGGCGTGGGCATCGACACCACCGGTCAGCACCTTGCCGGAGCTCGGGATCACGGTGTTGTAGGCACGCGCCAGACGGGTGATGGAGTCGAGCAGAATCACCACGTCCTTCTTGTGCTCGACCAGACGCTTGGCCTTCTCGATCACCATTTCAGCAACCTGCACGTGGCGGGTTGGCGGCTCGTCGAACGTCGAGGCAACCACTTCGCCGCGCACGGTGCGCTGCATTTCGGTCACTTCTTCCGGACGCTCGTCGATCAACAGCACGATCAGGTGAACTTCAGGATTGTTACGCGCGATGTTTGCCGCGATGTTCTGCAGCATGATCGTTTTACCGGCTTTCGGCGGAGCAACGATCAGGCCGCGCTGGCCTTTGCCGATCGGGGCGCACAGGTCGATGACACGACCGGTCAAGTCTTCGGTGGAACCGTTACCGGCTTCCATCTTCATGCGCACGGTCGGGAACAGCGGGGTCAGGTTCTCGAAGAGAATCTTGTTTTTCGCGTTCTCGGGACGATCGTAGTTGATCGTGTCGACCTTGAGCAGCGCGAAATACCGCTCGCCTTCCTTCGGAGGACGGATCTTGCCAACGATGGTGTCACCGGTGCGCAAGTTGAAGCGACGGATCTGGCTCGGCGAGACGTAGATATCGTCCGGGCCGGCGAGATAGGAAGCGTCAGCGGAGCGCAGGAAGCCGAAGCCGTCCTGGAGAATCTCCAGCACGCCATCACCGGAGATTTCCTCGCCGCTTTTCGCGTGCTTTTTGAGCAGGGAGAAAATCACGTCCTGCTTGCGCGAACGGGCCATATTTTCTATGCCCATCTGTTCGGCCAATTCGAGCAGTTCGGTAATCGGCTTTTGCTTGAGTTCAGTCAGATTCATATAGGAATGACGTAATCATTTATGGAGGGGGGAAATTAAGCTTTTGGCTTAATGAGGCCGCGCCGCAGAGAAGGCGACAGGATCGCGTACTTATTCGAAAAGGAGTGCGTCGGCGACGGCTAGCAGGGGGCAGTGGAGAAACCAGTGCGGGGCCGAATGTACCACCTGAGTTTCGGAGCGTCTAGCCCTCAATAACGAAAAGGCCCCGCATAATGCGGGGCCTTTTCATGACGCTTTATAACAACGCTTAGATGTTGGCGTCGAGGAAAGCGGCCAATTGCGACTTCGACAGCGCACCGACCTTGGTGGCTTCGACGTTGCCGTTCTTGAACAGCATCAGCGTCGGGATACCACGCACGCCATGCTTGGCCGGGGTTTCCTGGTTCTCGTCGATGTTCAGTTTGGCAACGGTCAGCTTGCCTTTGTAGGTCTCGGCAATTTCGTCCAGGACAGGAGCGATCATTTTGCAAGGGCCGCACCACTCAGCCCAGTAGTCGACCAGTACAGCGCCTTCGGCCTTGAGTACGTCGGCCTCGAAGCTAGCGTCGCTAACGTGTTTGATAAGATCGCTGCTCATGGAAGTCTCCAGGTTGTAAGCAAAAAAACGTGGCCCATCATAGCTGCCCTTCCCCCGTTCAGGAAGCCGCAGATGATTGAGTCTCGCTATGGTGCCCCATGAATTTGGGTATAGCTCAAGTCACGAGGTGGCGGGAGCGACGAAGGCAATTCCGGTGCGCAGGGCGGCGTTGCGCACATGCTCCTGCATGGCCTTCTGCGCGGCGCCAGAGGCTCGACGGGCCAGTGCGCGGAGGATTTTACGGTGTTCCTGCCAGGTTTCCATGGCCCGTTCGGCCCGGATGAACGGTAGCTTCTGGCTCTCCAGAAAGATGTCGGCGCTGGCTGTCAGGATGCTCAGCATCGCCTGATTGCCGCTGGCCAGGAGGATGCGCCGGTGAAACTCGAAGTCCAGTCGCGCCGCTGCATCGAAGTTGGCGGCACGCAGTTCGTTGCGCATGGCGGCGACGTTGTCTTCCAGGGCATCGAGATCCTCGGTGCTCAGGGTCACGGCCGCCAAACCCGAGGCAAAACCCTCCAGCGCATAGCGCAACTGGAAGATGTCCAGCGGCGATGCCTGGGCCGCGAATGGCCAGCCCGGCACCGCCTCGCCCCGGGGCAGATCGACCGGTGACTGCACGAACACGCCCTTGCCCGGCTGGATGCTGATCACGCCCAGCGCACTCAGGGACGACAACGCCTCGCGCAACGACGCCCGGCTGACCCCCAATTGCACCGCCAGGTCCCGTTGCGAGGGCAAGGCATCACCCGGCCCGAAACCTTGCTCGGTGATCAGTTTGCGGATGGCTTGCAGCGCCACTTCAGGTACTGCACGGGAGATCGAATTCATGGTTTCTTCAGACGAACCAGGCCAATGAGCGGCTAGTTGTAAAGCTATTCGCGACGTCCGGCAAGTCGTGCCCCATGGGGGTTCGGGAGTTTTCACGATTGCGCCATCAAGGTGCGAAATGCCACCTAACTGTTCAGACCAGTAAGACCGAGAAACACCAGCAAAACCGTGGCCTGCAACCCCTGAAACCGAATCTTGGCATGGCCCGTGCTCTGTCGATCCGCAGAAATCACTTCCCGCCGATCCGGAGATTTGCCATGACCCAGCGTTACAGCGCCCTCCTCGCCGCCCTGTTTGCCAGCCTGATGCTGAGCCAGGCACCTGCCCACGCCGACGGTCTGGAGGATGTGGTCAAACGCGGCACCCTCAAAGTCGCCGTGCCCCAGGACTTCCCGCCGTTCGGCTCGGTCGGCCCGGACATGAAACCGCGCGGCCTCGACATCGACACCGCCAAACTGCTGGCCGACCAACTCAAGGTCAAACTCGAACTGACCCCGGTCAACAGCACCAACCGCATCCCGTTCCTGACCACCGGCAAGGTCGACCTGGTGATTTCCAGCCTCGGCAAGAACCCTGAACGCGAGAAAGTCATCGATTTCTCCCGCGCCTACGCGCCGTTCTACCTCGCCGTATTCGGTCCGCCAGACGCCGCCATCAAGGGTCTGGACGATCTCAAGGGCAAAACCATCAGCGTCACCCGTGGTGCCATCGAAGACATCGAGCTGACCAAAGTCGCCCCGGAAGGCGTGACCATCAAACGCTTCGAAGACAACAACTCGACCATCGCCGCCTACCTCGCGGGCCAGGTCGACCTGATCGCCAGCGGCAACGTGGTGATGGTAGCCATCAGCGAGAAAAACCCGAAACGCGTACCGGCCCTGAAAGTGAAGCTCAAGGACTCGCCGGTGTACGTCGGTGTGAACAAGAACGAGCCGGCGTTGCTGGACAAGGTCAATCAGATCCTCACCACCGCCAAGGCTGACGGTGCGCTGGAAAAGAACTCGCAAACCTGGCTGAAAGAACCGCTGCCGGCCGATCTCTGATCGTTCGCTCGGGAGACGACTTATGGCTTATCAGTTCGATTTTTTGCCGGTGGTGGAAAACACCGACCTGCTGCTGCGCGGTGCGTTGTTCACCCTTGAGCTGACGGCCGTTGGCGCAGTGTTCGGGGTCGCTCTGGGCATCATCGGCGCACTGGTGCGGGCGTGGAACATCCGCCCGTTCGCCGGCATTTTCGGGGTCTACGTCGAGTTGATCCGCAACACACCCTTTCTGGTGCAGTTGTTTTTCATCTTCTTCGGTTTGCCGTCGCTGGGCCTGCAGATTTCCGAATGGCAGGCGGCGGTGCTGGCGATGGTGATCAACCTGGGCGCCTATTCGACCGAGATCATCCGCGCCGGCATTCAAGCGATCCCCCGCGGACAACTGGAAGCCGCAGCCGCCCTCGCGATGTCGCGTTTCGAAGCCTTCCGCCACGTGGTTCTGCTGCCGGCACTGGGCAAAGTCTGGCCGGCCCTGAGCAGCCAGATCATCATCGTCATGCTCGGCTCGGCGGTCTGTTCGCAGATCGCCACCGAAGAGCTGAGTTTCGCCGCCAACTTCATTCAGTCGCGCAACTTTCGCGCCTTTGAAACCTATGCGCTGACCACGCTGCTCTACCTGTGCATGGCGCTGCTGATCCGCCAGCTGCTGAACTGGATCGGTCGCCGCTACATATCCAAGAGCAGCGCAAGGAGCAGCCAATGAGCGATTTCACCTTCTGGGACATCCTGCGCAACCTGCTTACGGGCCTGCAATGGACGCTGGCGTTGTCGCTGGTGGCGTTTATCGGCGGTGGGCTGATCGGTTTGCTGATCATGGTGATGCGGATTTCTAAGAAATCCCTGCCCAGCCACGTCGCCCGCACCTACATCGAATTGTTCCAGGGCACGCCGCTGTTGATGCAGCTGTTTCTGGTGTTCTTCGGTGTGGCCTTGGCCGGTGTGGAAATTTCACCGTGGATGGCGGCGGCAATTGCCCTGACACTGTTCACCAGCGCCTACCTGGCAGAGATCTGGCGCGGTTGCGTCGACTCGATCCCCAACGGCCAGTGGGAAGCCTCGTCGAGCCTGGCGCTCAACCCGCTGGAGCAATTGCGTTACGTGATCCTGCCACAAGCACTGCGCATCGCCGTGGCGCCGACCGTGGGCTTCTCGGTGCAAGTGGTCAAGGGCACCGCCGTCACCTCGATCATCGGCTTCACCGAACTGACCAAGACCGGCGGCATGCTCGCCAACGCGACCTTCGAACCCTTCATGGTCTACGGCCTCGTCGCCCTCGGTTACTTCCTGCTCTGCTACCCCTTGTCCCTCAGTGCGCGCTACCTGGAAAGGAGACTGCATGCCTCTGCTTAGAATTTCCGCCCTGCATAAATATTACGGCGACCATCATGTGCTCAAAGGCATTGACCTGAGTGTCGAGGAAGGCCAGGTGGTGGCGATCATCGGTCGCAGCGGCTCGGGCAAATCCACCTTGCTGCGCACCCTCAATGGCCTGGAATCGATCAACGACGGCGTGATCGAAGTCGACGGCGAATACCTCGACGCCGCCCGCGCCGACCTGCGCAGCCTGCGACAGAAAGTCGGGATGGTGTTCCAGCAGTTCAACCTGTTCCCGCACCTGACCGTCGGCGAAAACGTCATGCTTGCGCCACAAGTGGTGCAGAAAGTGCCGAAAGCCAAAGCCACCGAGCTGGCGCGACAGATGCTGGAACGGGTCGGGCTGGGCGAGAAATTCGACGCCTTCCCGGATCGACTCTCTGGCGGCCAGCAACAGCGGGTGGCGATCGCCCGGGCGCTGGCCATGTCGCCGAAAGTCTTGCTGTGCGACGAAATCACCTCGGCCTTGGACCCGGAACTGGTCAATGAAGTGTTGAGCGTGGTCCGGCAACTGGCCAGGGAAGGTATGACATTGATCATGGTCACCCATGAGATGCGTTTTGCCCGGGAGGTGGGCGACAAATTGGTGTTCATGCACCAGGGTAAGGTGCATGAGGTGGGAGATCCGAAGGTGTTGTTTGCCAATCCGCAGACGGCGGAGCTGGCGAACTTCATTGGGACCGTGGAGGCGGCGGGCTGACACCCCTGTGGCGAGGGGGGCTTGCCCCCGTTGGGCTACGAAGTAGCCCCAAAACCATTCACATCAACTCCAAATAGACCGCGCATGCAGGTTTTACGACTGCTGCGCAGCCGAACGGGGGCAAGCCCCCTCGCCACAGGGTTGGATCAAGGCTTTCAACTCTGCGCGTTGGCGCGAGCGATTGATCGTGGCAGGATGTCGAGGTTATCGACCGAGACCCCCTGACCATGCCGCTATCCCAAGTCAAGAATCTGTCCCTGATCGCCGCAATCGACCTAGGCTCCAACAGCTTTCACATGGTCGTGGCCAAGGCCCAGAACGGCGAAATCCGGATTCTCGAGCGTCTCGGGGAGAAGGTTCAGCTGGCCGCCGGCATCGACGAAGAGCGTCAACTCAGCGAAGAATCCATGCAACGCGGGCTCGATTGCCTGAAGCGCTTCGCCCAACTGATCAGCGGTATGCCGCCCGGCACCGTGCGGATCGTCGGCACCAACGCCCTGCGCGAAGCCCGTAACCGCGGAGAGTTCATCCATCGGGCTGAAGAAATCCTCGGCCATCCGGTAGAAGTCATCTCCGGCCGTGAAGAAGCGCGCCTGATTTACCTCGGCGTCTCCCACACCCTCGCCGACACCCCGGGCAAACGCCTGGTGGCCGACATCGGCGGCGGCAGTACCGAATTCATCATCGGGCAGAGATTCGAGCCATTGTTGCGCGAAAGCCTGCAAATGGGTTGCGTCAGCTACACCCAACGCTATTTCAAGGACGGCAAGATCACCCCGGCCCGCTACGCCCAGGCGTACACCGCGGCGCGGCTGGAGATCATGAGCATCGAACACGCCCTGCACCGCCTGACCTGGGATGAAGCCATCGGCTCCTCGGGCACCATTCGCGCCATTGGCCTGGCGCTGAAGGCCGGCGGGCATGGCACTGGCGAGGTGAACGCCGAAGGCTTGGCCTGGCTCAAGCGCAAGCTGATCAAGCTCGGTGATGTCGAGAAAATCGACTTCGAAGGCATCAAGCCCGACCGCCGGGCGATCTTCCCCGCCGGGCTGGCGATTCTCGAAGCAATCTTCGATGCCCTCGAACTGCAACGCATGGACCACTGTGAAGGCGCCCTGCGCGAAGGCGTGCTCTATGACCTGCTGGGCCGTCATCATCACGAAGATGTCCGTGAGCGTACGCTCAGCTCGCTGATGGAGCGCTACCACGTCGACCTGGAACAAGCTGCGCGAGTCGAGCGCAAGGCGCTGCATGCCTTCGATCAAGTGGCCGAGGATTGGGACCTGAACGACGGTGTCTGGCGCGAACTGCTGAGCTGGGCGGCCAAGGTCCACGAAGTGGGCCTGGACATCGCGCACTATCAGTACCACAAACACGGCGCCTACCTGATCGAGCACTCGGACCTGGCCGGATTCTCCCGCGAAGACCAACTGATGCTCGCGCTACTGGTGCGTGGCCACCGTCGCAATATTCCCAAGGACAGGTTTGCCGATTTTGGCGACGACGGCATCAAGCTGATTCGCCTGTGCGTGCTGCTGCGCTTTGCGATTCTGTTCCACCACATCCGTGGCACCCAGGAAATGCCACAGGTCGTGCTGCACGCCAACGGCGACAGCCTGGATGTGTTATTCCCGGAACATTGGCTGGATGACAACCAGTTGACCCAGGCCGACTTCGCCCTGGAAGCCGAATGGCTGACCCGCGTCAGCTTCGTGCTGAACGTTCGCTAAAAAACCGAAAATGGTCGCCGAACACGGTCCTGTAGGAGCCGGCTTGCTGGCGAAGGCGTCCTTGAAATGGATGCATGACTTGAAAGCCATTCGCTGGCAAGCCAGCTCCTACAAGGGACGGTGGTGGAAATGAAAATGGCGATCCACATGGATCGCCATTTTTTATCGCTCAAGGTTTGCGTTAACGCACCGCCAGAATCGGGCTGCCCAATCGCTCCAGCAAGGTGGCCTGGGCGCTGCGCGGGTTCTGGTTGCCGGTCGGTGTATTACGGACGTAGCGACCGTCCGACTGCAGGCTCCAGCTGTGGGTGTTGTCGGTCAGATAAAGCTCCAGCTCTTTCTTGACCCGCAAAATCAGCTTCTTGCCCTCGACCGGGAAGCAAGTCTCGACGCGCTTGTCGAGGTTGCGTTCCATCCAGTCGGCACTGGACAGGAACATCTGCTCTTCACCGCCATTGAGGAAGTAGAAGACCCGGGTGTGCTCCAGGAAACGACCGATGATCGAACGTACGTGGATGTTGTGCGATACCCCGGCGATGCCCGGTCGCAGGCAGCACATGCCGCGCACCACCAGATCGATGCGTACCCCGGACTGGCTGGCCTTGTACAACGCGCGGATGACCTTTGGATCGGTCAGCGAGTTGAACTTGGCGATGATGTGCGCCGGTTTGCCGTCGAGGGCGAATTGCGTCTCCCGGGCAATCATGTCGAGCATGCCCTTCTTCAACGTGAACGGCGCGTGCAGCAGTTTTTTCATGCGCAGGGTTTTACCCATGCCGATCAACTGGCTGAATAGTTTGCCGACGTCTTCGCACAAGGCATCGTCGGAGGTCAGCAGGCTGTAGTCGGTGTACAGACGGGCGTTGGCCGCGTGGTAGTTGCCGGTACCCAAGTGAGCGTAGCGAACAATCTCGCCGGCTTCGCGACGCAGAATCAGCATCATCTTGGCGTGGGTCTTGAAGCCGACCACGCCGTAAATCACCACGGCGCCGGCCGCCTGCAGACGGCTGGCCAGCTGCAGGTTGGATTCTTCATCGAACCGCGCGCGCAATTCGATCACCGCCGTCACTTCCTTGCCGTTACGCGCCGCATCCACCAGCGCATCGACGATCTCCGAGTTGGCGCCGCTGCGATACAACGTCTGGCGAACCGCCAACACGTGTGGATCCTTGGCCGCCTGACGCAGCAAGTCGACCACCGGGGTGAAGGACTCGAACGGGTGCAGAAGCAAGATGTCCTGCTTGCTGATCACGCTGAAAATGTTCTCGCTGTTCTGCAGCAGTTTCGGGATCTGCGGGGTGAACGGCGTGTATTGCAGCTCCGGATGACTGTCCAGGCCGGTGATGCTGAACAGCCGGGTCAGGTTGACCGGACCATTGACCTGATACAGCTCGGTCTCCTGCAGGTTGAACTGCTTGAGCAGGTAATCGGACAGGTGTTTCGGGCAGGTGTCGGCCACTTCCAGCCGCACCGCATCACCATAGCGACGGGAGAACAACTCGCCGCGCAGGGCGCGGGCCAGGTCTTCCACGTCTTCGGTATCGACCGCGAGGTCGGCGTTCCGGGTCAGGCGGAACTGGTAGCAGCCCTTGACCTTCATGCCCTGGAACAGGTCGTCGGCGTGCGCGTGGATCATCGACGACAGGAATACATAGTTGTCACCCGGGCCGCCGACTTCTTCCGGCACCTTGATGATCCGCGGCAGCAGACGCGGCGCCGGGATGATCGCCAGGCCGGAATCGCGACCGAAGGCGTCGATGCCTTCGAGCTCGACGATGAAGTTCAGACTCTTGTTCACCAGCAACGGGAACGGGTGCGTCGGGTCGAGGCCGATCGGGGTGATGATCGGCGCGATCTCGTCGCGGAAATAACGGCGGACCCAAGTCTTGAGCTTGGTAGTCCAATAACGACGACGGATGAAGCGGACCTGATGTTTTTCCAGTTCCGGCAACAGAATGTCGTTGAGAATCGCGTATTGGCGGTCGACGTGACCGTGCACCAATTCGCTGATGCGAGCCAGGGCCTGATGCGGTTGCAGGCCATCGGCGCCAGCCTGTTCACGGGCGAAGGTGATCTGCTTCTTCAGGCCGGCCACACGAATCTCGAAGAACTCGTCCAGGTTGCTGGAGAAGATCAGCAGAAACTTCAGCCGCTCCAGCAATGGGTAGGACTCATCCAGCGCCTGTTCCAGCACGCGGATGTTGAACTGCAGTTGCGAGAGCTCGCGATGGATGTACAGGCTGCTGTCATCCAGACCGGGAATGGCAATCGCTGGCGCCGCCACAACGGGCTCGGCCACCACCGCAGGTGGAGCGGGCTCCAGCTCCGGCGGAGTTTCAGCGATTTGCTCCACCACAGGTTGAGCGTCTTTTACGGCAACTTCAGTGAGTCCTTCGGTATTCATCGAATGTTCCTGGGAGGGCTATTTTTGCTCTCGTAACAATTGAGCAGCACGGACGGCAAAGTAAGTCAGGATGCCATCTGCGCCTGCACGTTTAAAAGCGGTCAGGGATTCGAGGATAACCCCTTCGCTCAACCAGCCATTCTGGATCGCCGCCATGTGCATGGCGTATTCGCCGCTGACCTGATACACAAAGGTCGGCACTTTGAACGCTTCCTTGACCCGATAAAGAATATCCAGATACGGCATGCCTGGCTTGACCATGACCATGTCTGCGCCTTCTGACAAGTCGGCCGCCACTTCGTGCAGGGCTTCGTCGCTGTTGGCCGGGTCCATCTGATAGGAGGCCTTGTTGGCCTTGCCCAGGTTCAACGCCGAACCCACCGCATCGCGGAACGGGCCGTAGTAGGCACTGGCGTACTTGGCCGAGTAGGCCATGATCCGCACATTGACGTGACCCGCCAGCTCCAGCGCCTCGCGGATCGCCTGTATGCGCCCGTCCATCATGTCTGACGGAGCCACCACTTGAGCGCCGGCTTCGGCGTGGGACAAAGCCTGTTTAACCAGTGCGTCGACGGTGATGTCGTTCTGCACGTAGCCTTCTTCGTCGAGGATGCCGTCTTGCCCATGAGTGGTGAACGGGTCCAGGGCGACGTCGGTGATCACACCCAGCTCCGGGAACTGCGCACGCAGAGCGCGGGTAGCGCGCTGGGCGATGCCGTTGGGGTTCCAGGCTTCGGCGGCATCCAGTGACTTGAGTTCCGGTGGTGTCACCGGGAACAGTGCCAGCGCCGGAATGCCCAGCTCGACCCATTTGGCAGCCTCTTCCAGCAACAGATCGATGGTCAGGCGTTCGACGCCCGGCATCGACGCCACTGCTTCGCGACGGCTTTCACCGTCCAGCACGAATACCGGCAGGATCAGGTCATCGACGGTCAGTACGTTTTCACGGACCAGACGACGCGAAAAATCATCACGACGGTTGCGACGCAGGCGGGTTGCAGGAAACAAACGGTTGGCGGGGGTAAAGCTCACGGCAGACTCCTGAGCCCGCGCTGGCGGGCGAGCGTGACAGTTATAAGCGGCCATTATGACCAACGTATGACAGTTGTGTGCACCCCTGTGACAGGTAGCCGCATTCCATTGTCCTTGTAGGAAATGTTCACGTCGAGACACATTTGGACACTTTCATGAATGTGCACGAAGGGTTAGGCTGCGCGTTCATTTCGCCAGCACCCAGACAATGCTCCAACAATTCCTACATGACTTCGGCTACTTTGCCCTGTTCCTCGGCACGTTTTTCGAAGGCGAAACCATTCTGGTACTCGCAGGCTTCCTCGCGTTCCGTGGGTACATGGACATCAACCTGGTGGTGGTCGTGGCGTTCTTCGGCAGTTATGCCGGCGATCAGCTGTGGTACTTCCTGGGGCGCAAGCACGGGCGCAAATTGCTGGCGCGCAAACCGCGCTGGCAATTGATGGGCGATCGGGCACTGGAACATATCCGCAAGCACCCGGACATCTGGGTGCTGAGCTTCCGTTTTGTCTATGGTTTGCGCACCGTGATGCCGGTGGCAATCGGTCTGTCGGGCTATCCGCCGGGACGCTATCTGCTGCTCAACGGGATTGGCGCGGCCATCTGGGCTGCGGCGCTGGCAGCGGCTGCGTATCACTTCGGCGCGGTGCTCGAAGGTATGCTGGGCAGTGTCAAGAAGTACGAGCTGTGGGTGCTGGGCGCCCTGCTGGTCCTGGGCTTTGTCCTGTGGCTGCGGCGACGCTTCAAGAATGCCCGCTTGGCGAAAAAGATCTACGCCGATGAGCAGGCACTGAAAGCCGAACAGGCCAAGTCCAACGAACCTACGACGCCCATCGAGTGACGCGGTTTCTACAACAGTAGAGACCGATGCCGCTGAGCAGGCTGTAACTGAGCAGCACCACCCAGCCCACCGCGCTGCCCGGCCATAGCCCGACCATCGGTGCCAGCCACACCAGCGGCAGGTTCGACACCAGCCGCAACAGCTCCAGCTTCAACGCCTGCGGGCGATTCTCCAGGGCTGCACCCAACACGAACAACCCCAACGCCACGGCGCCCCAACCCAACACCAGGGCTGCGGTCGGCAGGCTCTGCTCCAAATTCATCAAGTAACTGCCCAAGGCGATGTAGACGCAGAACTGCAGCGCCACATACCACTGCTGACGTCCGTCCAGCGGCACCTCGAATTTGCGGAACTGAGCCAGGTCCGGCTTGTTCATCGGGTATTTGGCCGCCACGTCCGCCGGCCGCCAACCGGTGCGCATGAACCAGATCCGCAGCTTGTCCCACCAGCGCTCGGCGCGCCGGGCGTCATCCCACAACTGCGCGTAAAACTGCACGTTCGCCCACAACGGATTCCAGCTCGCCAGCGGCGTGGTCACGCCGAATATCACCGGTTCGTTATCGTCCTCTTCCTGGAACGAGCCGAACAGACGGTCCCAAATAATGAACACCCCGCCGTAGTTGCGATCCATGTAGAGAGCGTTCTGTGCATGGTGAGCCCGATGATTGGACGGCGTGACGAAGGACCACTCGAACCAGCCAAGCTTGGGAATATGCCGGGTATGCACCCAAAACTGGTACAACAGGTTCAACGCCGCAACGCTGACGAACACCAGCAGCGGCACGCCGAGCACGGCCAGGGGCAGGTAGAAGATCCAGCTCAACAGAAACCCGGTGCTGGTCTGGCGCAGGGCCGTGGAGAGGTTGTAGTCCTCGCTCTGGTGATGCACCGAATGCGCGGCCCAGAGGATGTTGCGCTCATGGCCCATCCGGTGCAGCCAGTAGTAGCAGAAGTCGTAGAAGACGAATGCAAACACCCAGACCCAGACACTGTCGGCCGACAGCTCGATCAAGGCCAGATGTTCCAGGGCGAAGGCATAAGTGACCAGGCCGACACCTTTGGTCAACAGGCCCGTGGTAGTCGACAATACGCCGGTGCTGAGGCTGTTGATCGCGTCTGCCACGCGGTAATTGCTCACCCCGCGCCAACGGTCGGCCAACAACTCGACCGCAATCAGCCCAAAGAAAAACGGCACCGCATACAGAATGAAGTTCATGACGCGACCTGATCGGAATCGTTCAGCAGAGATTAGGTGTAGCCGCGAATTAACCCTATGGCAACGAGTGACAAATTAGTGGACATTTAACGCCATGAATCTGGAGAAAAGCCCATGAGCAAAAAAATTGCAGTGATCCTTTCCGGCTGTGGCGTGTACGACGGCGCCGAGATCCACGAAAGCGTGATCACCCTGCTGCGGCTGGACCAGCGCGGCGCCCAGGTGCAGTGCTTTGCACCCAACATCGCGCAGTTGCATGTGGTCAACCACCTGACTGGCGAAGAAATGCCCGAATCGCGCAACGTGCTGGTGGAATCGGCGCGTATCGCCCGGGGCAACATCAAGGATATCCGTGAAGCGGACGTCGAAGACTTCGATGCGCTGATCGTTCCCGGCGGTTTCGGGGCGGCCAAGAACCTGTCGAACTTTGCCGTCGAAGGCGCCGGCTGCAGCGTTCAACCTGACGTCCTGGCGTTGACCGAAGCGTTCGCCGAGGCTGGCAAACCGGTGGGGCTGATCTGCATCTCGCCGGCCCTGGCGGCAAAAATCTACGGCCCGGGCGTGACCTGCACCATCGGCAACGATGCCGATACCGCCGCCGCGATGAACAAGATGGGCGCCACCCACGCCGAGTGCGCCGTGACCGACATTGTCGAAGACAAGGCGCGCAAGCTGGTGAGCACGCCGGCGTACATGCTCGCGCAATCGATCAGCGAAGCCGCTTCCGGCATCAACAAATTGGTCGACCGCGTACTGGAACTGACCCACGAAAACGACGAGTAACACTCGTGATTGTTCCCACTCCGCGTGGGAACGATCATTACCGTCTTGCTCAAGCTTTACGCGACAACCGGGTCAATATCCGGTCCAGCGCATTGGCGAACGCCTGTTTCTCGCGCTCGCCGAACGGCGCCGGGCCGCCGCTCATCTGCCCCTGCTCGCGCAAGTCGGTGAAGAGGTTACGCACCGCGAGTCGATCGCCCATGTTCTGCGCATCGAACTCCTTACCCCGCGGATCCAGCGCCGCAACGCCGTTCTTCACCAGCCGATCCGCCAGCGGCACATCGCTGCAAATCACCAACTCCCCCGGCACCGCGTGTTCCACCAGGTAATCGTCGGCGGCATCCGGGCCGCTGGGCACCACGATCAGTTTCACCAGCGCAAGGCCCGGCTTGATCTGCGGCTGACCGGCCACCAGTACCACTTCGAACTGGCGCTTGAGGGCGAACTTCACCACTAGATCCTTGGCTGCCCGAGGGCAGGCGTCAGCATCGATCCATACGCGCATTGGATTTCCTCTATTGAAAAGCATCGCGGGCAAGCCCGCTCCCATAAGGTTAGCGCTGAACCTGTGGGAGCGGGCTTGCCCGCGAATATGAGCGCAGCGAATGCTTTTAAGACGCCGGCAACTGCCGCTTCTCGGCCATCCGGCTGCGACTGTACAGCACGATGATCGCGATGATCGCCACAGCCTGGGCACTCAGCGAATACGCATCAGCGTGGATCCCCAACCAGTCGAAGTCAAAGAACGGTACCGGCCGCGTGCCGAAGACCCCGGCTTCCTGCAACGCCTTCACGCCATGGCCGGCAAACACCACCGACAACGCGCACAGCAATCCGGCATTGATGCCGAAGAACAGTGCCAGCGGCAGCTTTGCCGAGCCGCGCAGAATCACCCAGGCCAGACCGACCAGCATAACCAGCGCCGTCGCGCCGCCAGCCATTACGGCGTTATGCCCCGCAGGCCCCGCCTGCAACCACAAGGTTTCGTAAAACAGGATCACTTCGAACAGTTCGCGATACACCGAGAAGAACGCCAGGATCGCAAACCCGAAACGCCCACCGCCGCTCACCAGGCTGCTCTTGATGTAATCCTGCCAGGCCGCTGCGTGGCGACGGTCGTGCATCCACACGCCGAGCCAGAGCACCATGACACTGGCAAACAGCGCAGTGGCCCCCTCCAGCAGCTCACGCTGGGCCCCGCTGACGTCAATCACATACGCCGCCACCGCCCAGGTCGCCAGCCCGGCCAACAGCGCCAGGCCCCAACCGATGTTGACGCTGCGCACCGCCGATTGCTGGCCGGTATTGCGCAGGAACGCGAGGACCGCCGCGAGCACCAGAATGGCTTCCAGACCTTCTCGCAACAGAATCAACAGACCGGAAATGTAGCTCAGCGACCAGCTCAAGCCATCGCTACCGAGCAGGCCAGCGGATTCTTTCAGCTTGGCCTTGGCCACTTCCAGACGTTGCTCGACCTGGGCCACCGGCAAGCCGTCCTGCAACGACTGACGGTAAGCCATCAGGGACTTTTCAGTGTCTTTGCGTACGTTGGCGTCGACGTTGTCCAGAGAGCTTTCAACCAGTTCGAAGCCTTCCAGGTACGCCGCCACCGACAGGTCGTAGGCCTGATCGTGCTCGCCGGCGCGATAGGCGGCGATACTCTTGTCCAGCGTGGCCGCCGTGTATTCAAGCAATTGCCCCGGGCCACGCTTGACCTGTGGCGGTTGCGCTCGTTGCGCGCGGAAGGTCGCGGCCGCTTGTGGACCTTCGACGGCCTGCACTTCGGCTGGCGTCTGACGCGCCAGGTCGGCGATGTTGTAGGTTTTTTCGGATTTTGCCGCGGCCGGATCGGCGCTGAAGCCGGCGATGTAGGTCGCCAGGTCCCAACGCTGACGATCATCCAGCTGATCGGCGAAGGCCGGCATGTCAGTACCTTCGACGCCCATACCCAGCGTGTTGTAAAGCGCGTAGAGGCTCAGACGGTCCAGTCGCGCGGCATCGCGCAGATTGGTCGGCGGTGGCGTCATGCCGACACCTGCCGGGCCGTCACCGATGCCCGTATCGCCATGGCACACCGAGCATTGCTGGGCATACAGCGGCGCGCCGCGGGTCGGGTCCGGGGTAATGACCGGAGCCTGGCTGACTTCATAGGTCACCGCCAGTTTTGCCCCCAGTTGCCGCGCCTGACGGGTGACGTCCGCGCCGTCCTTGCGAGCGGCGATCGCGGTGCGCAGACCGTTGACGCCCTGCTCCAGTTCGGCACGCTGGGGTTTGGCCGGCAAATCGGCGATCAACCCTTGCAGCTCCCCCAGGAATGTCTGCTGTTCGAGATACTCAGCCTCATCAATAACCTTGCCTCCCTCGACCGCCGTCGGGTAATCGGCGGCAATGTAATCGAGCAAATGCAGGGCCTTGGGCGCACCCTCCGCGGTTTCGGCCAGCGCATTGAAGCTGCAGAACGCGATCATCGGCAGCACGAGCCACGCCAGAAAACGAGAGAAGCCAGTCATGAATAAATCTCAAATGGAAATACGAAGTAACACATTGTTCACTTCCAATGAGTTTCGCTCAAGCTTTGTTGGTATTTCCTGCATAACGGCGTGTACATTGGGCGGCAAACTGCTATCTCCTCGCGGTATCCGATCAGGGAAGAATCATCGTCCATGCGCTCCTGCCTGTTGTTCTCTTTGCTGCTGAGTTTCGCCCTACAACTGAGTGGCTGTGCCGCGTACCGAAATTATGATCAGGAGATGCAACAGACCAATGACCAACTATTGGTGGGCAACCTCCAGGGTGCGTTGGACCTAGTGGAGCTGCACAATCCCTGGGAAGACAAGGATCTGCTCTATTACTTCGAGAAAGGCGCCATCCTTAGTGTCGCCAATGCGCTGCCGGAGAGCCAGAAAGCCTGGCGCAGCGCTGACCAGATGGTATTCCAGCGCGAAGAAGCGGTGCCCTCCGGGGCCATGAAACTGCTCACACGGTTTGGCAATGAAATGGGCACCATGCTGGTCAACGACAAACTGCGTCGCTACGAAGGTTACGATTACGAAAAAGTCATGCTGACCACGCAAATGGCCCTCAACCAATTGGCTGCGAATGACTTCGACGGCGCCCGCGCCGACATCAAGAAAACCCACGAACGCGAAGCACTGATTGCCCGCCAGCGCGAGCGGCAATACGAAGAGCTCGAAGAGCAGGCCAAGGCCCAGGGCATTTCGGTGCGTTACAAGGATCTGCAAGGCTACCCGGTGACCACCCTCGATGCGCCAGCCGTCATCGAATTGAAAAACGGCTATCAGAGTGCCTTCAGTCATTACCTGGCTGGCTTCACCTATGAAGCCCTCGGCGAACGCGATCTCGCCGCGCCGGGCTATCGCCAGGCAATTGAATTGCGCCCGAACCTGCCGTTTCTCGAGCAGGCGTTGCGCAATCTCGACAAACCGCCGGCAAAAGCCGATGAAAGTGATGTGTTAATCATTGTCCAAAGCGGCCTGGCACCGGCACGCAGCTCGGTGCGCGTGCCGATTCCGGTACGGCTCAACGAAAACCTGGTGATCGTTGCCCCGATTTCTTTCCCGGTGATGATCCCGGACACCATCACGCCAGCATTCGACCACATCATCGTCGATGGTCGAAAACGGCCGCTGACCGCACTCAACAGCGTCACCGACATGGCCTTGCGCACCTTGCGTGATGACATGCCCGCCATCATCTCGCGGGCCATGTTCCGCGCCAACATGGCGGCTATCGGCCAGGCTGAGGAAAACCAACGCAACCCGGCCAAAGCATCGCTGGTGGTCACGCGCGAAGACCCATTCGAGGAGGCCGACACCCGCACATGGCGTACCTTGCCGGACAAAACCCTGGTCGCGCGTCTGCGGCTGAAAAAAGGTGAACACCTGTTCAGCGCGCCGAACGCGCCCGGCACCCCGCCGGTAACCCTGCGCATCGACCGCGACTTTCAAGTCATCAACCTGCGCACAATAAACACCGTGGCATTCGTCGTCGGAAAGACTTATGTGCAAACCTCGCCAGCGCCGGTATCAGGCCAGAAATAAGTAATGGCACGTTGTGAAAACATACAATTAAAAAGCCATTACATAGCCAGCATCCCTGTTTATAATGCCGCGCCGTCGTTATCGCGATACGGCATTTAAGCTCCTCTTTTTATGAGGAATTGGCAGGGCGCCAGTCTCCCTGCCGATGGGTCCCAACAGCCCGACCAGCACGCGCGGCTGCTTATACTCAGGGAAGAAGTACCCCCTATGGCCTCTCGCGCCCTTACCTCGATCGCGCTCAGCGCTGTCACCTTGCTCTCCGGCTGTTCGGCTTTTCGCAACTACGATTCCGAACTGGCACAAACCAACCAGCAACTGGCTGCCGGCAACGTCGACGGCGCCTTGACCTTGTTGGAAAAGAACAACACCGGCGCCGACAAAGACCTGCTCTATTACTTCGAGAAGGGTGAACTGCTGCGCGCCAAGGGCGACTTGTCCGGCAGCCAGAATGCCTGGAGCAGCGCCGATCAGGTGGTGGGCAAGTGGGAAGACTCGGTCAAGCTCGACACCGAAAAGTACCTGGCTCAGTTCGGCAGCTTCCTGGTCAATGACAAAGTCCGTCGCTACGAAGGCTACGACTACGAGAAAGTCATGCTGACCACGCAGATGGCCCTCAACCTGCTGGCGGTGAACGACTTCGACGGCGCGCGCACCGCGATCAAGAAAACTCACGAACGTGAAGCGGTGATCGCCGACCTGCGCGACAAGGAATACCTCAAGAGCGAAGAGCAGGCCGAGAAGGAAGGCGTCAAAACCCAGTACAAGGATCTCCAGGGTTATCCGGTGGCCAGCCTCGACGCGCCAGAAGTGGTCAGCCTGAAAAACAGCTACCAGAGTGCGTTCAGCCATTACCTGGCCGGTTTCGTCTATGAAGCCCTGGGCGAGAAAGACCTGGCTGCACCGGGCTATCGCAAGGCCGCCGAATTGCGCCCGAACACCCCGCTGCTGGAACAGGCGCTGGTGAATCTCGACAAACCCGCCAAGGACGAGGACAGCGACATCCTGATCGTCGTGCAAAGCGGCCTGGCGCCGTCCCGCGACTCGATCCGCATTCCGTTGCCATTGCCGATCAGCAACCAGGTGGTGATCACACCGCTGTCGTTCCCGGTCATCAAGCCGGACACCTCGACCGCTCCCTTCGCCCAGATCGGCGTAGACGGTCAGCAGGTGAACCTGACGCAACTCAACAGCACCACCGCCATGTCCCGCCGCGCGCTGCGTGATGACATGCCGGGCATCATCCTGCGCACCACCGTCCGTGCCGTGACCAAAGGCGTGGCTCAGAAGAAGATCAACGAATCCAACCCACTGGCGGGTCTTGCGGTCGGGATCTCTTCAGCGGTGCTCGAAGGTGCCGATACCCGTACATGGCGTACCCTGCCAGACACCACTCAAGTCGTGCGTCTACGCTTGAAGAAAGGCGAGCACCAAGTCACCCTGCCGAGCGCCGTGGGCGGTTCGGTGGTCAAGATCACTGTGGATCAGCGCTATCAGGTCATCAGCCTGCGCGCCGTGGGCAATCAGGTATTCGCCAGCGGCCAGGCCGCTCATGTGATCCCGAGCGCCAACCCGACCACCGTGGCCAGCCTCAAACAACCTTAAGAACGGAGTCTTTGCATGCGCTTCAAACTCATCACTGTCGTCGCCCTGGCCTTGCTGGCCGGCTGCGCCACCCCGCCACCACCGGAGCCAGGCAGCGCTGCCAGCAAGGTCGTGGCCATGGGCAAGCTCAAGAACATCGTGGTCGGCGCCATGCGCGTGGCGCGGGAAAACGGCTTTATGACGGTCAACGCACAGCTGAGCAACACCAGCTACAACAACAAGACCTTCTACTACCGCTTTGCCTGGCTCGGCCCTGAAGGCTTCCCGGTTGCCGAAGAGGAAACCTGGAAAAGCCAGATGATGTACGGCGAGCAGACCAGTTTCATCCAGGCCATTGCGCCAACCGCCAAAGCCGTGGATTTCCGTCTCGAAATCAAAACGCCTTAAGCCCGACACCTATTCGTTCAGTTCTAGAGAGCATTCCCATGTTTGCACGCTTTTCGTTCATCGCCGTCATCGCCCTCCTGGCCAGCGGTTGCGCCAACACTTCGCCGACGCTGGGCAGCAAAAACATCAGCTACGGCGACACCAAAGCCGTGGAAACCGTGACCAACGAGTTCGGCTCCACCGACCTGCAGATGATCGCCGAATCCATGACCCGCTCCCTGGCCCAGTCCGGCATCCTGCAAGGCCGTCCGGTGGTTCAGGTCTACGACGTGAAGAACAAGACCAGCGAGTACATCGATACCCGCGAAATCACTACCAGCATCAAGACCCAGCTGATGAAGTCCGGCGTCGCCCGTTTCGCCAGCGACAACACCGCAATGCAGAGCCAGGTCGACCAGCTCAAGCTGCAAAACCAGAGCGGCCTGTACAAGAAGAGCACCGTGGCCAAGACCGGCAACATGATTGCCGCCCAATACCGTCTTGAAGGTTCGATCAGCTCGATCGTCAAGCGCAGCAGCGACTACAAGGACGTCTTCTACAAATTCAGCCTGCAATTGATCGACGTTGAAAGCGGTCTGGCCGAGTGGATGGACGAAAAAGAGATCCGCAAAACCACGGAGCGTTAATCGATGCGCACATGGATTGGCATGATGGCCCTGGCTTGCGCATTCAGCGTGCAAGCGGCCCCGAAAGTTGCAGTAGCGGATCTGGCGTACCAGGAGCGCGTGGAGCAATACGTCCACACTGTTTCGGCACAGAGTAACCATAGCCAGAGCTATTACGGCGCCAGTGGTTCTTCCAGTTACGAAGAGTACGAAGCCACCAACAGCTACATCGAGCAAGGCGAGTTGCGCAAATTCACCGGCGACATCAAGGGCGAGATCCTGCGCACCGGGATGTTCCAGTTGGTGCAGGGCACGCCTTACACGGCATCGTCCAAAGGCGACGTGTATGACGTGATCAAGCGCATCAAGGCCGGTAGCTTCAAGGGTGCCGACTATGTGCTGTTCGGCACCGTGTCAGACATCGACTTCACCCGCGACATGAACGAGCTGGCCAACACCGACAGTTACTCGGCGGTGCTGGCGTTGACGCTGGTGGCGGACTTCAGCCTGATCAACACCAAGACCTTCGAGATCACCTCGGCCTTCACGGCGATGGGCGAAGGTCAGGACACCAAACTGGTGAATGGCCGGGACATCCGGGTTTCCCTGAACCGCCCACGGGTGGTGCGTGACGTGTCCAAGGCGTTGGGTGAAGACGTGGCTTCACAACTGAGCCAACAGCTCGGTGGTGGCGGTTACGAGCAGCCGGGGCAGGCACCGCTGCGTAATAACCTGCCGCGAGATACGGCGCCGGTGATTCTGCACTGATCTCAGACTGGCCACTCTGTAGTAATGAAAAAGGCGACCTCAATAGGTCGCCTTTTTTGTGCCTGAAGCTTTATGTCGCTGCTTTGCGCAAAGTCGCCATGAATGCCGCCGCGCCGATGAACAGCCCGGCAAAAGTGCGGTTCATGCGTTTCTGCTGCCTGGGCGTGCGCAACAAACGCAGGACCTTGGCCGCCAGCCCGGTGTAGCCGGCCATGACGATCAGGTCGACACAGATCATGGTCACGCCGAGGATCAGGTACTGGGCCACTAGCGGCGCATGGGGATCGATGAATTGCGGCAGCACCGCGAGCATGAACACCAAAGCCTTGGGGTTGCTGACGTTCACTAGAAAACCGCGGAACACCAGCGCCATCGGCTTGCCGATCTGCCGAATGGCAGCGTCGTCGCTCATCTCATTGGGCAGCGCGCGCCATTGCTTGACCGCGAGGTAGACCAGGTAAGCCACGCCGAACCATTTGATCGCATAAAAGGCAGTGGCGGAGGCCGCGAGGATCGCACCGACACCGGCAGCGACAATCGCAATTTGCAACGCCAGGCCCAGTTGCAGACCCAGGGCGTTCCAGTAACCGCGCCAGAAACCGTAGCGCAGGCCGCTGGACATCGACGCAATGGCGCCGGCACCGGGGGAAAGACTGATTACCCAGCAGGCGGCAAAAAATGCCAGCCATGTTTGAAGCAGCATTGCACACCTCGACTCAGACTCGTGACAAACGTCTAAGCTAATGCGCCTTACGACCAATGACTACCGATTTTTTGCAGGACAGAGTGACTGCCGACCAGCGTTGACGGCGGTAGCGTCCTATCGAGCCTGCTTTTCGAACCCGTTTGAAGGAAATACATCAGTACCGCGCCAGCGTCGAACCGAGCGCTGGAAGAACAGGCTGTTGGGCACTTGCACCATGGCACTGCCGGTACCGAGCTCTTCGGCTTCGATCAGCGTGGTGTAGAGCAGATTGATCGCCACCACCCGGCCCTTGACGCCCGGCTTGTCGGTGGTGTCCACCAACTCGACCACATCGCCGATTCGGAATGGGCCGACGGTGAAGATCAGGATCGCGCACAACAGATTGGACAGCACGCTCCACATGGCGAAAAACGCCACGGCAGCCACCGCCACGAAGCCGGACAACGCGGTCCAGAGCACCGTGGCCGACACCCCAAGACGCTCCAGCACGAAGATCAGCGCGCTACCCATGATCAGCCAACGCAAACCACCGCGCAGCGGCATCAAGAACTGCGGCGGGAACGGGTAACGCTCGCCCAAGCGAGTCAGGCCTTTAGCGACGACGCGCTGAGCGACATAGCCGGCCAGCAGGATCAGCAGGATTTGCACGACCAGCCAGAGCGGCTCGACCCACATCGCCGGCAACGGCAGCTTGAAGGCCTCCATCAAGACAGCGCCTCCAGCTCCGCCTGCATGCTTTCGAGCAATTCGAGCGCTTCCATCCAGGCTTCTTCCAGCTCGGCTTCACGCACCTTCAGCCGGGCCTGCTCGGCCAGCAGATCACGCAATTCGTTCTTGCGTGCCGGCTCGTAAATATCGCTGTCGCCGAGGCTGGCGTCGATCTTCGCCAGTTTCTCGTGCAGCTTGCCCAACTCGGCTTCGAGCTTGTCGGCCTCGCGCTTGTGCGGTGCCAGTTGCTGACGCAACGCGGCGGCGGCCTGGCGCTGGGCTTTCTTGTCGGTCTTGTCCGGGTTGACCGGGGTATTGCTGACCGGCACGTTGCGCTGACGGTACTCCACCAGCCAACGGGTGTAGTCTTCCAGGTCGCCGTCGAACTCCTCGACCTTGCCGTCTGCCACCAGATAGAAATTGTCGGTGGTGCTTTTAAGCAAATGACGATCGTGGGAGACCACCAGAACCGCGCCACTGAATTCCTGCAACGCCATGGTCAGCGCCAGGCGCATTTCCAGGTCCAGGTGGTTGGTCGGTTCGTCGAGCAGCAACAGGTTCGGTCGGCCCCAGGCGATCAGCGCCAGGGCCAGTCGCGCCTTTTCGCCACCGGAGAAATTCAACACCGGCTCATCGATACGTGCACCCCGGAAGTCGAAACCACCGAGGAAGTCACGCAGGGTCTGCTCACGTTCGGTTGGCGCCAGGCGCTGCAAGTGCAGCAACGGGCTGGCCTTGGAATCGAGGGAGTCCAGTTGATGCTGGGCGAAGTAACCAACCACGGTGTTCTCGCCCCGGGTCAGTCGGCCCGCCAATGGCTCGAGCTCACCGGAGAGGTTCTTGATCAGGGTCGATTTACCGGCACCGTTGGGGCCGAGCAAACCGATCCGCGCGCCAGGGGTCAGTTGCAGCTTGACCTTCTCCAGCACGGTTTTTTCGCCATAACCCAAGCGAGCGTCCGATAGATCGATCAGCGGGCTGGAGATTTTCTGCGATTCGCGAAAGACGAAATCGAACGGCGAATCGACGTGCGCGGCGGACAGCTCTTCCATCCGCTCCAGCGCCTTGATCCGGCTCTGGGCCTGACGGGCCTTGGTGGCCTGGGCCTTGAAGCGGGCAATGTAGCTTTCCATGTGCGCACGTTGCGCCTGTTGCTTCTCGTACGCCTGCTGTTGCTGTGCCAGACGTTCGGCACGGGCCCGCTCAAACGCGGTGTAACCGCCGCGATACAGGGTGATCTTGCGTTGATCGACGTGAGCTACGTGATCGACCACGGCATCGAGGAAGTCCCGGTCGTGGGAAATCAGCAATAAAGTGCCGGGGTAGCTTTTGAGCCACTCTTCGAGCCAGATGATGGCGTCGAGGTCCAAGTGGTTGGTCGGTTCGTCGAGCAACAACAGGTCCGAGGGGCACATTAAAGCCTGCGCCAGATTCAGACGCATCCGCCAGCCACCGGAGAAATCTCCTACTTGCCGGTCCATTTGCTCGTTGGTGAACCCAAGGCCCGCCAATAGCTTGCGAGCCCGGGCATCGGCGGTGTACCCATCGGCGCTGTCGAGCTCCGAGTGCAGGCGGGCCTGAGCGGCGCCGTCATGGGCCGCTTCGGCCGCCGCCAGGTCGCGTTGCACCTGACGCAGGCGCAGGTCGCCATCGAGCACGTAGTCGACCGCCAGGCGCTCGAGGGTGTCGACCTCCTGGCGCATGTGGGCGATGCGCCAGTCGGCCGGCAGGAAGCAGTCACCCGAGTCCGGGTGCAGCTCGCCCCGAAGCAAGGCGAACAGGCTCGATTTGCCGGCGCCGTTGGCACCGATGAGGCCGGCTTTGTGGCCGGCGTGCAGGGTCAGCTCGGCGTCTTCTAGCAGACGTTGCGGGCCACGCTGTAAAGTCAGGTTCTGAAGTCGAATCATAATGGCGGCGGAGTCTACCAGCTTCGCTCGCAACTGGCGCGAGTAGCACTATGTCCTCTGACCTGTGGAGCTTTTCCCTCGACACTTACGCCCTTCCCGGCGTTGAACACGCCTGCCTGCAATTGCAGGCAGCGGGTGTGAATGTGTGCCTGCTGCTCTGTGGATTGTGGCTGGGGCAACGTGGAGTCGCCTGCAACGAACAACGCTTGCAGCTGCTACGCGATGTAGCCGGGCCTTGGGACGTGGATGTCGTGCAACCGTTACGCACCTTGCGCCAGCAATGGAAAGCCGCTGCCAGCGAGGATGCCGGTCTGGATGATTTGCGCGAAAAAGTGAAGACACTGGAGATGGAAGCCGAAAGGCATTTGTTGCTGCGACTGGAGCGTTTGGCGCAGAGTTGGCCGCAGTGTGGAGCGACCGATCCAACGGCCTGGCTGGAAGGTATGGCAGCAGGCGCCGCCAACCTGAGCCGCGACGCGCTGCATCAGCTGCGCGTCGCGGTAACCGGCACTTAGGAAGCGCTGGTTGGGGTAGTGCTGGTGCTCGACGATGCCGCTGGCGCAGGCGAAGCTGTCGAGGTAGTGGCTACCGGAGCCGGCGAAGCCGATGCAGCTGGGGCCGGGGCCGGGGTTGCTGGCTTGGCAACAGGTGCGGCAGTCGGCTTTGCAGCAACGACTGGCTTTTTCACGGCCGGTTTTGCTGCTGGCTTGGCGGCAGGTTTTGCAGCCGGTTTGGCAGCGGCAGGTTTGGCTGCTGGTTTCGCTACAGCTGGTTTGGCGGCAGTGGCTGACTTGGCAGCGACGGCAGGTTTCGCAGCAGCAGTTTTGGCAGCCGGTTTAGCGGCGGGTTTGGCTGCAGTTTTTGCAGCAGGTTTCGCCGCCGGTTTTGCAGCAGGCTTGGCTGCAGGCTTGGCTGCAGGCTTGGCTGCAGCGGTTTTAGCCGCGACAGGTTTGGCGGCAGTTTTGGCTGCTGGTTTTGCAGCAGGTTTAGCGGCCGGTTTGGCAGCTGCAGTTTTCGCCACGGCGGGTTTGGCAGCCGTGGTTTTGGCAGCGGGTTTAGCGGCAGCTGTTTTGGCAGCGACTGGCTTAGCGGCAGGTTTGGCAGCTGTCGTTTTAGCTGCTGGTTTCGCAGCGCTGGCAGCGACTGGTTTTTTCGCCGCAGGTTTTGCGGCTGGTTTCGCTGCAGCTTTTACCGGTGCTTTGGCGGCGGTTTTTTTAACAGGAGCCGCAGCAGGCTTGGCCGGTGCTTTTGCAGCAACCGGTTTGGCAGCGGCTTTCTTCGCAGGTGCCGCGGCTGGCTTGGCCGAACGCAGGGACAACGCCTTGCCGACAGCCTCTTGGACACGACCGACACCCTGGGCCAGTTTCAGGCTTTCTTGAGCGTCGCGTTTGAGTTGCAGGATGTAGCTGCGAGTTTCGGACTGACGAGCCTTGAGGGCGTCGAGCAGGTCCTCAAGTTCTTTCACCGCATCTTTGGCCTTGGCTTGTGCCTTGGCTTTGCCGGCCGCCGCAGCGTCCTGCAATTTGGTGCGGGATTTATGCAGTTTTTCCTGCGCTTTTCCGCGCTGCTTTTCCAGTTTGGCGAGCAGTTTTTCAGCATCAGCCAAGGCTTGGGAACAAGCGTTTTCCAAGTGCTCGAGCAGGCTGCCCGAGAGTTGTTGGAGTAAGTGCAACGGAGTATTTACTGGCTTCTTGGTGGCCGACATGGTTTACCTCCTGGCTGACGTGAATGCGGCTCATACTAGACCTCTGCTGCAACCGCCGCTAGGGCATGTTGACAGTATCGAAAGCGCTGCGTTGCAACGAAGTAAAAATGTTCTGCGCTTACGCAAAACCAGTTCACCTTCGAGAGCATTCACACTGGCATAATCCTGCGCATCTCAGGTCGGAGAGTGCCTATGTCGCGCTACCTTTTTTTATCGCTGTGCATGTTTTTTTCCGTGGTCCAGGCCGCCGAAAAAACCACCACAAATGACGCTCACGATCTCGCTTACAGCTTGGGTGCGAGCCTTGGCGAACGCTTGCGCCAGGAGGTTCCGGACCTGCAACTTCAGGCACTGCTCGAAGGTTTGCAGCAAGCCTACCAAGGTAAGCCGCTAGCGCTGAAAGACGAGCAGATCGAACAGATTCTTGCCGAGCACGAAGCCCAGGTCGCCGAGCAACCCGCCGTCGCGCAAAGCGAAGTTGCCCTCGAAAAAGAGCGGCGCTTTCTCGATGAGGAAAAAACCAAACCTGGCGTCCGTCAATTGGCAGATGGAGTATTGCTGACCGAGCTGGCTCCCGGAACTGGCGCGAAGGCAGGACCGAACGGCAAAGTCCAGGTGCTGTATATCGGTCGTCTACCTGATGGCACCGTGTTCGATCAGAACAGTCAGCCGCAGTGGTTCAGTCTTGATAGCGTGATCAGCGGCTGGCGTAGCGCGCTGCAAAATATGCCGGTCGGCGCAAAATGGCGCCTGGTAATTCCATCGGCGCAAGCCTATGGCGCCGACGGTGCCGGCGACTTGATCGCGCCGTTCACGCCGCTGGTATTCGAAGTCGAATTGCGTGGTGCTACAAGCTGAATGCCGGAAACGAAAAACGGTGCGCATTGCGCACCGTTTTCAGTGTCTAGCCGGGAAGGGTTCAGGCCTGAACCGAACTCTCTTCCTTGTGGGCGGTGTGCAGCACTTCGATCAGGCAATCTTCCAGTTCGAAGCGTTCACGCAGTTGGCTGCCCAGCTTTTCCAGCGCTTCGGCGAAACGCTCGGTGTCGTTGCAGTCACCCTTGTGACAATGATCATTGAACGACAGCGCCATCTCGGTGCTCACGTCGATACGCGGGTTGATCTGCTCCGCCAGTTCAAGGCCGCCATCGTCGCCAAAGGCCTTGGCCTCATTGACCAGATGCTCACTCACTTCGAAGTGCCAGGCAGAAACGTAATCGACAAGAATCTCGCAGAACCGACCGTTCAAGGACTTGTCGGCGAAAGCCGGTTTGGCATTTCGCAAGTCGTGGAACGACTTTACCAACTCTTCACGCTCTTGTAGCCAGCGGTCAATGAGCTTATGAACCCCACCCCAGCGTTCCTGAGCATTCTGACAACTATCTAACATGGCGATCTCTCTTCCCTAATGGGTCATGCCGTTCTACGCCTGACCAAGACTCGGCACATCCGGTCTTGGTCAGGCAGAACAGCAACGAGCAACATAATTCCAATGATACGTGCGGGCCAGATTATGCCCGCGCGCCTATGGCTTCAAGGTACGCAGGAGATAAAGTTCATACAAGTGTTTAATCGCCCGTCAATACCCGGTGCGACGACTCGCCGCTGAGCGGTCGCTGACAGGCGATCCAGACAAGGCGCAGCAATTGATACCCGCCCAGAATCATCATCGCAACGAAGAACAACAGGCTCCATTCCGGGATACTCAGGTCGAACAGCGTCCAGGAAATTTCCGCGCAGTCGTCGGTTCCCTTGAACAACCGTTGCAAGGCACACAACCAGGGCGTACTGGCAAACAGATCAGTCAGGTTGGGCGAGCATGCCGAGAGCTGATGCACCGGATCACTCTGCAACACAACCTGCCGCCACGCCGTGACGGTACCCGCCACACTGCATAGCAGACCCAGTAACCAATACAGGAATGATCCGAAGCGACCAGGCCCCTGCACCGAAGCCATCAGGCAGACACCCGTGAGCAGCGCCAGGCAAACCCGTTGCAACAGGCACAACCCGCAAGGCTTGAGGCCGACCGCATATTCCAGGTAATAGGAAACGCCCAAGGCCAGGGCACCTGCAATGAAAACCATGAAAAACAAGGAGCGTGAGCAGGCCAAAGACATGGCTTTTCCGTAACTGTAGAGACAAGCGGTTACGGTAGAGGAAAGCGCAGCAGCCTTTCAAGGCAGGCCAGCACGGACACTTCACCAGAAGTGTAGGGAATTCCCGACAGAGTCGAGAGGATAAGATGTAGTCCGCTGTAGGACTTTGCCAGACCAGGACCACAACTCAAAAACAGTGGCAGACTCGGAGCGGTTGGATTGCCCTGACGAACGACTCCCCCTGTAGCAGCTGGCGCAGCCGGCGTTCGGCTGCGCAGCAGTCGTAATCGGTTTAACACGACTCACCTGATCCGACTGCGGCGCCTGATTTACGACTGCTGCGCAGCCGAACGCAGCCTTCGGCAGCGGCTACAGGCCGGCATCAAGCATGAGCCGGCACCGGCAGCGGAGCCGACAGCAAGCGCTCGTCCAGCAGGCCCAAGCCCTCCTGGAACAACTGATTACTGCGTTCAGTGTCACCCAATTGCGCCAGCAACCGCGCCAGTTCGGCGCAGGCTTCAGGATTACGCTGTACACGCAGACTGTTTTCCAGATAATCCCGGGCCTTGCCCCACAGACTGCTTTGCAGACACAAACGGCCCAACGTCAGCAACAGGCTCGGGTCGGCCGGATGATCCTTGAGCCAACCTTCAGCGGTGTGCAGCTGTCTGGCCGGATCGCTACCGCGAACCAGACCGTACAGGCGTGCCAGATGACTGTCGTATTTGCGCTTGAGAGCCGTACGCAGAACCTCTTCGGCCTCGACCTGCGCTCCCAGTTGCCGCAGTTGCTCGGCATAGGCGAGCACCAGTTGCGGTTCCTGCCGCTGAGCGGCGGTGAGCTGCTGCCAGGCACGAGCGAGCGATTGCAAACCGACCGTTCCGTCCTCTTCCCGGTGCGCCGCCAACGAAAGATTCTTACCCCAGGCGCGTTGCTCCAGTTCAGCCAGCTCGGCCGGCGGCAGCACCTTGTCCTTGCGTAACTCCGGCAGCAAGCGAATCACTGCCGACCAGTCGCCCCGCTGCTGATGCAGGCGTTGCAACTGGCGCAGGGTCTGGACGTTATGAGGATGACGCTCGTGCATGGCCTGCAGGGTGACCAGGGCGCCGTCGGTGTCGCCGCGGTCGGTCTGCAATTGGGCATGACTCAAGGCAATCGCCAGCTCGGCCTGGGGCTGTCGCTCCAAAGCGCGCTCCAGCAAGTTATCGCTTTCCTGGTAGAGACCTTGTTCGTTCGCGGCGCGGGCAGCACCCAAGTAGTAGAGCAGTGGCTGACGCTCGGCTTCTGCCGCGCGATACAGGTGACGCTGAGCACTGGCCCAGCGGCCCTCGGCCAAATCCAGCTGGCCGTGCTCGATCGCCACTTGCACCCGTCGACTGCGATTGCGCCGCGACCATGGGTTGACCACCCCACCGGAAGTCGTCACCAGTTCGACCAGCGCCTTGATGCCCCAGAACACCAGCCACAGCACGGCCACCAAGGCCAGGGTTGCCCACAGGCTCGATTCGTAACGGAAGCTCTTGTAGGCGATCAGCACGTAGCCGGAATGCTCGGCAATCGCCAGCCCCAAAGCGGCGGCGGCAGCGATGACCACGAACACGATCACATAGAGACGCTTCATGGTGTGGCCTCCTGCGCAGTGCTCGCGGCAGGTTTGCCAAGAGGTTTCACTGAGTCCTCGGCGTTGACGTTGCGTCGCTCAAGGTAAGCCTGGACGGCGCTCAACGTGCCTGTCAGATCCGGCGTGACCACCGTGACTGGCTGTTTGCTCAACTCGGCCACCTGCTCCAGCATGATCTTGCTCTGAGGGTTGTCCGGGTTGAAGTTACCCTTGAGCACGTCCCGCGCTTCGGTCAGCGCCTGAGTGTAGACCGCAGCCTGACCGTTGAGCGCGGCCCACTGCGCCTGTTCCAGCGCCAGGCTCAGGGCCAGACGCACCTGGCTCAGGCTCTGCCCTGCCAGCAATGGACGGACATTCTTGTCGGCGTTGAAATCGATTCGGATGTAACGCGAGATCTGATCCCACCATTGCGCCCAGCGACTGGCGCCGTCGCCATCGGCCGTCAGGCCCAGCAGGGATTCGCCACGGTCCTTGTACTCGGGCGCCAGTTCGGTGAGGCTGATCACTTGATCGCGCAAGGCACCCAGTCGCAGGAACAACCCGGTGCGATCCGGCTGTTCGGTACTGCGCAGGGCCACCAGGGTTTTGGCCACTTGCTCGCGAGCGGCAAAAGCCCCCGGGTCATTCTGTTCACGGAGTATCTCATCGGCCCCCTGCACCAGGGCCTGGGCGCTGCTGATGTCCTGCAACGCCGACAGACGCAGGCTGGCCAGTCGCAGCAAATGCTCAGCCTCGGCCAGACGCCAATCCTTGCGGCTGGCACCGAGGACGGTTTCCAGGCGTTGATTCAAACGCTGTTGATCGCCCTGAAGTTGAGTGACCAAGCGACTGCGCGCATCGAGCTCTTCGGCGGCAGGCATTTGTTCGAGGCGAGCGGTCAGACGCTGCTCGTTGAGCTTCAGGCTCTGCGCCTGATCGTTCAACGCCTGTACCTGACTCAACTGTTGCAGGTTATCGGCTTGCAGGTGACGCACCTGCCAGACTCCCCAACCGCCCACGGCAACACCGGCAGCGCCCAACAGCAGCGCGACGATTGCCAGCCCATTGCCTCGGCGCGGCTCAGTAGCAGGTGGCCCGGTTACAACCGGTGCTTCTACCGGCGCATCGAGCACCGGCTGGACGTCATCTTTAGGCAAGGCTGTTTTGCTCACGTATCCATCCTTTGCATTAGAAAACGGGTACGGGGTGCTCCCGTAACGCCGTCAGCAAGGCCGCGGCACTGGCGCCACGACAATCCACAACTGTTTGGGCCCCGGCGGCGCGTGCCAGCTCGGCGACCCTGGGGCTTGGAACAAACAACGGCAACCGCGCCATGATCGGCCAGGCATCGCCAGCCAATCGGTGCAGGTGCTCAAAACCCTGTCCACTGCTGACCACCAGCCCGTTCAAGCGTTCCGCCTCGATCCGCTCAGGCAACGCTGCCGGTGGGTACTGCGGTAAGCCGCGTCGGTACAACTCCAGATACTCGACACTAGCACCAAGCTCGCGCAAACGCTCAGCCAGCAACTCGCGCCCACCCTCCCCACGCACGATCAACACCCGAGGATCGGGACGGGCGATAGCCTCGCGCAATCGTGGAAGTTCAAGCAAGGCTTCGCTGTCATCACCGTCGGCCGGGAAACTCACATCCAGCCCGTTAGCCTCGAGGATCTGCGCCGTTGCCGCGCCGACGCTGAACCACGTCAGAACCGGCAGTTGCGGCCAATGCTGGTGGAGCAGCTCGACAGCGATTCTGGCGGCCGGCTTACTGACCACGATCACCGCGCAATAGTGATCCAGGTCCTGAATCACTGCGCACATTGTGGCAGAGGCCGGCATCGGCTCGATGTCCAAAAGCGGCAAGCTGCTACTGAAAACCCCCGCGTCAGCCAACACGCAGGCAAGCGCCGCCGATTCATCCGCAGGGCGCGTCAGCAGCAGGCGCCAGCCAGTCACTCGTGCCCAGCCTCGCCGTAGACTGCTTTGAGAATGGCGTCGGCGCCCTGACTCAGCAGGTCTTCGGCCACTTGCACGCCCAGGGCCTCGGCCTTGCTGCGTGGCGCTCGGGCCTCGGCGCAGAGCAGCAGGCCGCCGTTCGGATCGCCCACCAAGCCACGCAACCAGATCTGCTCGCCTTCAAGCACGGCGTAGCAGGCGATCGGCACCTGGCAGCCGCCATTCAGATGTTTGTTGAGGGCACGTTCAGCGGTCACGCGGATGGCCGTATCCTGATGATGCAGCGGCGCGAGCAGTGCATGAATCTCAGTGTCGGCGCTACGGCACTCGATACCGACCGCGCCCTGGCCTCCGGCCGGCAGGCTGTCATCGACACTGATGGCCGAGGTGATGCGGTGTTCGAAGCCCAGACGAATCAAACCCGCCGCGGCGAGGATGATGGCGTCGTATTCGCCGGCATCGAGCTTGGCCAGGCGCGTGTTGACGTTGCCACGCAGGAAGCGGATTTCCAGATCCGGACGACGGGTCAGCAACTGAGCCTGGCGGCGCAGGCTGGAGGTGCCGACGATGCTGCCTGGTGGCAACTCATCCAGGCTGGCGAAGGTATTGGAGACAAATGCATCGCGCGGGTCTTCGCGCTCGCAGATGCAGAACAGACCGAGGCCTTCGGGGAAGTCCATCGGCACGTCCTTCATGGAGTGCACGGCAATGTCGGCTTCGTTTTCCAGCAGCGCGGTTTCCAGCTCCTTGACGAACAGGCCCTTGCCGCCGATTTTCGACAGGGGCGAATCGAGCAGCTTGTCGCCGCGACTGACCATGGGCACCAGCGTCACGAGCAGGCCCGGATGGGCCTGTTCCAGACGAGCCTTGACGTATTCGGCCTGCCACAGGGCGAGAGCACTTTTGCGGGTGGCGATGCGGATTTCGCGAGAGGACATGGATCAATCCGTACTGAATAGATACGGCAGATAATAACAGCTCAGCCAAATCCACTTTGACTTGTATCAGAAACTGCATGGCCTCCCTGGCCCTCAAGGTCCGAAAACAGGGTAGAAATCCGCCCTGAATGGCGGATTAAAGCTGCTGCATCATTTTGCGCACGCCGGCCACATGGCGTCGGCTGACGATCAGGGCGTCGCCGTTCAGGCCTTTGAGAAACAGCTGGAAATGCCCCAGGGGGGTGCGTTGCAGCCGTTCAATGCGTTCGCGGGCGACCAGTGCATTGCGGTGGATCCGCACGAAACGGTCGCCAAATTCGTCTTCGAGGGCCTTGAGTGGCTCATCCAGCAGCACCTCGCCACCTTCATGGCGCAAGGTCACGTACTTGTGGTCGGCAATAAAGTAGACCACCTGGCCCAACGGGATCAGTTCAATACCTTTACGGGTGCGGGCGCTGATATGGCTGCGTGGGCCGCTGCCGGTTTCGGCGGCGGGACGAGTCAAGGCGGCGAGCTGGATGCGATTGGGGCGTTCGGCTTTTTTCAATGCTTCATGTAACTGTTCTGTGCGCACTGGCTTCACCAGATAGCCCACGGCGCTGGCCTGTAGGGCTTCCACGGCAAATTCATCGGGCCCTGTGCAAAACACCACGGCGGGCGGGGTTTCGCGTTCGCACAATCGTGCCGCCACTTGCAGGCCATCGAGGCCCGGCATGCGAATATCGAGCAGTACGATATCCGGCTTGTGGCTGTCGATCAGTGCCAACGCCTCTTCGCCATTCGTGGCGCTGGGCTCCAGGACGTTGTATCCCTCGAGTTCGCCGACCATTCGGCTCAGGCGCTCGCGGGCCAGGGGTTCGTCATCAACGATCAGGACATTCATATTGCGCTGGATTCCTGCGTGAGTCTCGCACAAAGATAGCGTAGACAGGTGAAGTGACGTCCGTCACCGCGATCCACGCTAAGACTAGCGCGAGGGCCAAAAAGTGCCGCAAGACCGGCGGCTAAATTTTCATCTGCCGGGTGACTGACGGCCCAGGCCCGCGTTGGCGAGGCATCGCCATAAGGTTTGCTGATACACAATATGAACACCCCTCTTCTCTCTATAGTCAGCTGCAGCATCGAGAAGTGCGCTGATCCTACTGTCCAACTGTAGACGGTTGCCGCGACGATATTGCTCAAATGAGAAATATCGTTGCGCAATTTGCGCATCGCTGGCTTCGAGTATGGATCGCCCCATGAGAAAAAAACGTATCGACCAGTGTCAGCGACAGGATTGGCAACCCTGTTATTATCCGCGTCAGCGTTCCACGCCATCTTTCTTCAAGCCGATACGAGCGAATTCATGAGCACTGACAAGACCAATCAGTCCTGGGGCGGCCGCTTCAGTGAACCCGTCGACGCCTTCGTTGCCCGCTTCACCGCCTCCGTCACCTTCGACCAGCGCCTGTATCGCCACGACATCATGGGCTCGATCGCCCACGCCACGATGCTGGCCAAGGTCGGCGTGCTGACCGATGCCGAGCGCGACAGCATCATCGATGGCCTGAAGACCATCCAGGGTGAAATCGAGGCCGGCCAGTTCGACTGGCGCATCGACCTCGAAGACGTGCACATGAACATCGAGGCGCGCCTGACCGACCGCATCGGCGTGACCGGTAAAAAGCTGCACACCGGCCGTAGCCGCAACGACCAGGTCGCCACCGACATTCGTCTGTGGCTGCGTGACGAGATCGACCTGATCCTGGCTGAGATCACCCGCCTGCAAAAAGGCTTGCTGGAGCAGGCCGAGCGCGAAGCCGGCAGCATCATGCCAGGCTTCACCCACCTGCAAACCGCGCAGCCGGTGACTTTCGGGCACCACATGCTGGCCTGGTTCGAAATGCTCAGCCGCGACTACGAGCGCCTGGTGGACTGCCGCAAGCGTACCAACCGCATGCCGCTGGGCAGTGCTGCACTGGCTGGTACCACTTACCCGATCGACCGCGAGTACACCGCTCAGTTGCTGGGCTTTGACGCTGTTGGCGGCAACTCCCTGGACAACGTGTCCGATCGCGACTTCGCCATCGAGTTCTGCTCGGCCGCGAGCATCGCGATGATGCACTTGTCGCGGTTCTCCGAAGAGCTCGTGCTGTGGACCAGTGCACAGTTCCAGTTCATCGATCTGCCGGACCGTTTCTGCACCGGTAGCTCGATCATGCCGCAAAAGAAAAACCCGGACGTGCCGGAGCTGGTTCGCGGCAAGACTGGCCGGGTATTTGGCGCGCTGATGGGCCTGCTGACCCTGATGAAAGGCCAGCCCCTGGCCTACAACAAGGACAACCAGGAAGACAAGGAACCGCTGTTCGACGCCGCCGATACCCTGCGCGACTCGCTGCGGGCCTTTGCCGACATGATCCCGGCGATCAAGCCCAAGCACGCGATGATGCGCGAAGCGGCCCTGCGCGGTTTCTCGACCGCCACCGACCTGGCCGACTACCTGGTACGCCGCGGCTTGCCGTTCCGTGATTGCCACGAGATCGTTGGCCACGCGGTGAAGTACGGCGTAGACAGCGGCAAGGACCTGGCGGAAATGAGCCTGGAAGAACTGCGCAAGTTCAGCGACCAGATCGAGCAGGACGTGTTTGCCGTGCTGACCCTGGAAGGTTCGGTGAATGCCCGTGACCATATCGGCGGAACCGCGCCGGCACAGGTCAAGGCTGCCGTGGCTCGCGGTCAGGCATTGCTCGCCAGCCGTTAAAAGCTTCGCGGGCAAGTCGGATCGCCGCACCGCTCGCGCCTACAGGGGACCGTACCCCTCATGCGCGAGACTTGCCCGCGAAGGCATTCTCAAGATCGTTACACAATCTATTTCTTCGACGCGATCATCTCCAGAAACGCGGGCATTGCTGCGCCCTTTTCTGCCGCAATTCGCTGCACGTTCGGATTCTGCCCCAGACGCTCCAGCAGCGCCCTGGCCGCCGGCATCTCAGCCAGCAGATCAATATCGAACAGCTTCTGCGCCACGGCACAAGCCATCGGCACGCTGTACAGGAAATACAAATCCGCAATGCTGAGACGGTCGCCCGCCACGTAAGGGGCGAACTTGCCGTGCCTGCCCAGTGAGGCGAACCCCAGCAGCAACTCGGCCTTGGTCTTGTCCTTGATCGCTTCCGGCACTGACATGCCGAAAAACGCTTCGGGGTAGCAGGCTCGCGCTGGCAGTTCGATGTACAACTCGATTTCCTTGGCCAAAGCCAGCGCCTGCGCTCGCTCGAAGGGCTCGCTCGGCAGCAGCGGTGTGCCTTTCTGGCTCTGCTCGAGGTACTCGAGAATCACGCTGGTTTCGTTGACGAAACCTTGCTCGACGCCCAGTACCGGAACCTTGCCGCGCGGGCTGATGGCCAGCGCCTCGGGGCTGGAGCCTGGGTAAAACGGCACCTCTTCAAACGGCAGTCCCTTCTCCAGCAACGCCAGCTTGACCATGTTGTAGTAGTTGCTGACGCAAAATCCATAAAGCTTGAGCATTACATAGCCTCCAGGCCGTGCAGGGGGTTGGCAGCGCCAGTTATAGAACGCCCAGGCACTTCTTGCCAGCAGCATCACAATGCTGAATGCAGGTAAACTGGCCGCCTTTCCTTGAGGAGCCTGCCATGAGCGAGCCAAACGACATCGACAACGACGAAGAAGAATTCGCCGAAACGACGCTGATCGAAGCAATCGAAAACCAGATCGAAAGCGACAACCCGCCAGCGGCCAAGGCAACCTTCAACAAGCTGACCCTGGTGGGTTACGAGCGTGAAGAAATCCTCAACCTGATGGCCCATGTGCTGGCCTACGAGATCGACGCTATGCTCGATGAGGACCGTGCATTCGACACCGAATGGTATGAAACGGCGCTGCGCGCACTGCCAGAGTTGCCGCCGGAAAAGCAATAACCCCGCCCTCCCCCTGTAGGAGCGCGCTCGCTCCTACAGAAACCACCCCCGCTGTCCTTATCACCCTCCGGGGAATGCCTCTCGGGGAGAAAAACCCTGTTGCCAGCACTGGACATGCCTCACCGACGGGTTCACCTTAGGGACGCTATCGTCTAATTCCTAGAAAGTCTGGAGTCCTTATGTCGCTTACCCCTGAGTTGGTTGCCGAACTGGAAATCCTCGCACTCTTCAACCTGGACAGTTCCCAGGAAGGTTTGAAAATTCATCAGACCGCTGCCCCGAAAGCCATTGCCGCCGCACAAAGACTGTTCGACAAAGAATTGATCACCCAGCCCGATGGCGGTTATCTGACCAGCCTGGGGCGTGACGCCGCACAAAACGTGCAAACCGTTCTCACCATTCTGTCCGTGCGGGAAACAGCCTGAGCATCACTGCATAGCCCACGGAAAGCTCTGTCACGGGATTTCCGCGGGCACACTTGATGACTGGCCCTGTTACCTGCCGTCGCCAAACGATAGAAATCTGACGCCAGGAAAACAAAATCAGCTTAAAAGTCCCGGGGCCGAGGCGCTAAACTGCCCCTCACCCTGAGCCCTCCTGCGTCCGAGCCCCGCGAGCCGGATTGAGCTGACATGACCCGCACCCATGAAATCCGCCCCGATCTGGACGAGGGAATCGATCGCAAGGTTCTCAGCCAGCTGCGCGCCCGTTTCCTGAAGCTCAACGAGGGTCGCATGGCCCGTGCGATGGAAGGGTTGTCGACCCGCCAGCAAACGGTGCTGACCCTGCTGCCGCTGTTTTTCCACGTCAATCATCCGCTATTGCCGGGTTACGTTTCGGGTAGCACCCCGGCCGGCCTGTCGAATTACGACCCCGACACCAACACCCTCGCCGAAGCCCAACGCCTGACCCGCTCGTTTTCCTACAAACCGCGCCACGGCAGCAATCCGCCGCGCCCCATTCACGGCCTGTTCCTGATGGGCAGCCTCGGCACTCTGGCCCAGGCCGATCAGAGCGACATGGACGTGTGGGTCTGTCATGGGCCGGACCTGAGCGAAAGCGAGCTCGCTGAACTGCGCAAGAAATGCCAGTTGCTGGAAGTCTGGGCCGCCAGCCAGGGCGCCGAGGCGCACTTTTTCCTGATCGACCCGGCCCGCTTCGTGCTCGGCGAGCGCGATACGCAGTTGAGCTCGGAAGACTGTGGCACCACCCAGCACTATCTGCTGCTGGACGAGTTCTATCGAACCGCGATCTGGCTGGCCGGACGCACCCCCATCTGGTGGCTGGTGCCGGTCTACGAAGAGGCTGCGTACGACCGTTACACCCACACGCTGCTTTCCAAACGCTTCATCCGTGCCGACGAAACCCTGGACCTGGGGCATCTGGCGTACATCCCTCCCGGGGAGTTCATCGGTGCCGGGCTCTGGCAGCTGTTCAAAGGCATCGAATCGCCCTACAAATCAGTGCTCAAACTGCTGCTGACCGAGGTCTACGCCAGTGAACACCCGAAAGTCCACTGCCTGAGCCTGCGTTTCAAACAGGCGGTGTTTGCCAATCGACTGGACCTCGATGAACTGGACCCGTACATGGTGGTTTACCGGCGCATCGAGGAATACCTCACGGCTCGGGGCGAACCGGAGCGGCTCGAACTGGTACGTCGTGCGCTGTACCTGAAGGTCAATCGCAAGCTCACCGGCAGCAGCGGTCGCACCCAGAGCTGGCAGCGTTCGCTGCTCGAACGTCTGGCCCACGAATGGCATTGGGATCAGCGTCAGTTGGCGTTGCTCGACAGCCGCAGCCAGTGGAAAGTCCGCCAGGTCAGCGCCGAGCGCCGTGCCTTGGTCGGCGAACTGAATTACAGCTACCGCTTCCTGACACAGTTTGCCCGTAACGAGCAGACCGTCAGCCTGATCAACAAGCGCGACCTCAATGTGCTGGGCCGGCGGTTGTACGCGGCCTTCGAGCGCAAGGCCGACAAGATCGAATGCATCAACCCGGGCATCGCCCCCGATCTGGCCGAAGACACCCTGACGCTGGTGCAGGCCCCGAACAAGAGAGAGCCGGGGCAAACCCAATGGGGTTTGTACAACGGCAGCCTGACCGCTCATGAGTGGGAGCATTTCGCGCCGATCAAGCGCAGCCGCCAGTTACTCGAACTGCTCACCTGGTGTCACCGTAACGGCGTGATCGACAGCAGCACCCGCCTGGCCCTGCACCCCGGCACCAGCGACTTGAGCGAGTTCGAACTGTTCAACCTGCTCGGCAGCCTGCAGCAAAGCATCGCCCTGCCCCTGACCACCGTCGCCGAAGAGCCTTTGCTGCGCGCCAGCGTGCCGAGCGAAATACTGATTCTGGTGAACGTCGGCGTCGATCCGCTCAAGCACCATCGCGACATGAACATCCTGATGACCACCGAGCGCACCGATTCCCTGAGCTACGCCGGCGTGCGGGAAAATCTGGTGCTGACCCTGGATCAGGTCACGCTAAACAGCTGGAACGAGGTGCTGGTCAGCCGCTTTGACGGTCCCCATGCCCTGCTCGACTGCCTGCGCGATTACCTCAACAACCTGCCGGACGGGCCACAGCAGCCCAAGCTGCGGGTACGTTGCTTCTGCCACAACCGCGCGCAATTCATAGCCCGACGAGTCGAAGAAGTTCTCGATACCGCGCAAAACCTGCTGCTGAGCAAACTCAATCATCGCTACCTGATTCAGGTCCAGCAGCATTACCACGTGCTGGAGCTGGTGCCCGGCCAGGTCAATCACGTTGCCCTCGCCACGCTGCCGGCGCTGTTTGACTACCTTGGCGAAGAGCTGGCCAGCTACAGCCCGCTGCATCTGGACCCGATGGCACTGGAAGACCACGACCTGGCGCTGATCCTGCCCATGGGGCAACCCGACTGCGTTCAGGTGTTCTACCGGATCAACGAACACCAGGCCGATCTGTACGTACTGGATGAGTTCAATGCCTTGTGGCAACAACGCTTGCCCTATCACGACGAACAAAGCCTGCTGGTGCCGCTGCAACGTTTTCTGCAATCGATCCAGTACCGGCGCGACGCCTTGCTACCGATGGACGCCGCCCAGCCGCTGAGCCTGGAGACTTTGTATTACCAGTTATTGCCTTCAGGCACCGCGCGGGCGCGTCGGGTCGAAGCCCGACCGGCGCCGCAAACCCCGGTCAACAAACCGTTCTATGACGTGCAGGCGATCGTCGGCAAAGCCGCACCGGGACAGGTGCAAGTCACGTTGTATTGCAATCAGCGGGAATTTTCAGAGCTGGAACATGGCGACCAACTGTTCAGCGTGGTCGCCCGGGAAATCGTCGAACAGCGCCGCGAGACCGAACGCTATCGCTGCTACATCACCGACCTGGACCTGTCGGGCCTGCTCGGTGATGGTCAGAGTTCAAGCAATCTGTATTTGCGCTACAAGGCCGACCTGGAGCGCGCATTGAACGAGGCGCTCGAGCAGGTCTGAGGGGTTCATTCCGGGAACGCGCCGCCATTGGCAGGCTGCGATTCAACTTCCAGCAGGGTCAGTTTGAGGGTCTTGCCACCCGGTGCCGGCCAGTCGATGTGCTGGCCAACCTTCAGGCCGAGCAACGCACTGCCCACCGGCGCCAGAATGGAAATCCTGCCTTCGTCGGCGTTGGCATCCTTGGGGTAGACCAGGGTCAGGTGGTAGTCCTTGCCACTGCTTTCTTCGCGGCAATGCACTTTAGAATTCATGGTCACGACATCGGCCGGCACCTCTTCGTGACCGACCAGGGTATCGGCGCGATCCAGTTCGGTTTGCAGCGCGATAACGCCCGGCAGCGAGTCATCCAGGCTGTCGATCAGGCGCTCCAGACGTTGCACGTCCAGACGGGTAAGGGTGATGGAAGGTGCGGTCATGATCAGGGCAGACTCCTTTCTTCTGCACGAAAAAAGCAAAACCCCGCCAGAAAAAGGCGGGGTTTTCACGAGCCTCGATGGGTTGAGGCGTATCTGGACACTATCACAGCTCAATAAATAAACAAGCCGGGGGCGACCACGGCCCAGCGCTGACCATTGCTCCCGCTGGGGCGCGGAGCGGCCCTAAAAACCTTGCGGCTGCTTCGCACCCGAGCGGGAGCAAGCTCCCTCGCCACAAAAGCCCTTAAGCCAAGATCTTGCGTTGTACAGCCTGCGCACAAATCACCCGCCGCCGCTCATCATCGGCCGAGCGCCATTCGCGGATATCTTCGACATGCCGAAAACACCCCAGGCAAACCTTCTGCTCATCCAGCCGGCACACACCGCTGCACGGCGAAGGCACTGCCGGGCTGACGTTGCTATAGAGCGGTTTGGGCGGGCGAACGGGCGCAGGCTGGGTCACGATCTCACAGACCTTCGAATTCGAGTTCGACGTCGGCTTGCTGCTTGACGATGCGCTCGAGCATCTCACCCAGTTGCTCGTCGCTCTTGTCACACATCCAGCGCTTGCTCTCTTCGTCGTAGTCGAAGTGGAAGCCACCCGACACCGCCGCCAACCACAATTGCCGCAACGGCTCCTGACGACTGAAGATCAACTGGCTGCCGTTTTCGAACTTGACGGTGAGCACACCGGCCGAGCTCTCCAGATCGATATCCAGGTCACTCTCATCGAAAATATCCTCCAGCGTCTGCTGGGTGGCATCGACCAGGTCGTGAAAACGGGCTTCAGTCAAACTCATTACGGGAACCTCAAAAAGTGTCTACTCACGCTCAAGCGCCGCAAGATACGGGCGAGCCCCGATGATTGCAAAGAATAACCACCAAGGACGAGGTGCGGTACGAAATATCCCTGCGCAACGCAGGACAAGTTACTGCGCCACAGTCAAAGGCCCGCCGGACGGGAGCCGCGTCACATAGGCAAGCTGCCGGGTGGCCGGTATACTCCGGCGCAATTAACGCATTTTCAAGGATTTCGCCATGAAGCGCCTGATCTCTTCCCTTGCTGCGCTCGTCGCGGTTGCCTGCCTGGTATCGGCCTGTGGTCAAAAAGGCCCGCTGTACCTGCCCGATGACAGCCAGGATCCTGCAGAGCAGGCCAAGTCGTCGCAACAGTCTCCGTCGAAAGCACACAAACACGACGTCTACCAATAAGGGAACGCCATGGACGCTTTTAACTACCGTGACGGTGAGCTGTTCGCGGAAGGTGTTGCCCTGTCCGCCATCGCCGAACGCTTTGGTACACCGACCTACGTCTACTCCCGTGCCCACATCGAAGCCCAGTACCTGGCTTACGCCGATGCGCTGGCCGGCACGTCTCACCTGGTCTGCTTTGCGGTCAAGGCCAACTCCAACCTGGGTGTACTGAATGTCCTGGCCCGTTTGGGCGCCGGTTTCGACATCGTTTCCCGTGGCGAGCTGGAGCGTGTACTGGCCGCTGGCGGCAGCCCCGAAAAGATCGTGTTCTCCGGTGTCGGCAAGACCCGTGACGACATGCGTCGCGCCCTGGAAGTCGGCGTGCACTGCTTCAACGTCGAATCCACCGACGAGCTCGAGCGTCTGCAAGTAGTCGCCGCCGAGCTGGGCGTTCGCGCGCCGATCTCGCTGCGCGTCAACCCGGACGTCGATGCCGGCACGCACCCGTACATTTCCACCGGCCTCAAAGAAAACAAGTTCGGCATCGCCATCGCCGACGCCGAAGACGTGTACGTCCGCGCCGCGCAACTGCCTAACCTGGAAGTGGTCGGCGTCGATTGCCACATCGGCTCGCAACTGACCACCCTGCCGCCCTTCATCGATGCCCTCGACCGCCTGCTGGGCCTGGTCGACCGCCTCGGCGATTGCGGCATCTACCTGCGCCACATCGATCTGGGTGGCGGTCTGGGCGTGCGTTATCGCGATGAAGAGCCGCCATTGGCCGCCGACTACATCAAGGCCGTGCGCGAACGTCTCGACGGTCGTGACCTGGCGCTGGTGTTCGAGCCAGGCCGCTTCATCGTTGCCAACGCCGGCGTGCTGCTGACCCAGGTCGAGTACCTCAAGCACACCGAACACAAAGACTTCGCCATCGTCGATGCGGCCATGAACGACCTGATCCGCCCGGCGCTGTACCAGGCCTGGATGGACGTTACCGCCGTGCGCCCTCGCGATACCGCCGCGCGTGCCTACGACATCGTCGGCCCGATCTGCGAAACCGGCGACTTCCTGGCCAAGGATCGTCAACTGGCGCTGGAAGAAGGCGACCTGCTGGCCGTGCATTCGGCCGGTGCCTACGGGTTTGTCATGAGTTCCAACTACAACACTCGCGGCCGCGCCGCTGAAGTGTTGGTGGACGGTGATCAGGCAATCGAAGTGCGTCGCCGCGAGACGGTAGCCGAGTTGTTTGCTGGCGAAAGCCTGCTGCCGGAGTAACCCCATGCTGCTGCGTTTTACCAAGATGCACGGCCTGGGCAATGACTTCATGGTTCTCGACCTGGTCAGCCAGCACGCGCACATTCTGCCCAAGCATGCCAAGCAATGGGGCGATCGGCACACCGGCATCGGGTTCGACCAGTTGCTGATCGTCGAGGCGCCCAGCAACCCGGACGTGGATTTCCGCTATCGGATCTTCAACGCCGACGGCTCCGAAGTGGAACAGTGCGGTAACGGCGCTCGATGCTTCGCCCGCTTCGTGCTCGACAAGCGCCTGACCGCCAAGCGGCAGATTCGCGTCGAGACCAAAAGCGGCATCATCGAACTGGACATCCGCAACGATGGCCAGATCAGCGTCAACATGGGCGCCCCGCGCCTGGTGCCGGCCGAGATTCCGTTCGAAGCCCCAAGCCAGGCCCTGAGCTATCAGGTCGACGTCGACGGCACCATGGTCGAACTGGCTGCGGTGTCCATGGGCAACCCCCATGCCGTGTTGCGGGTCAACGACATCAACAAAGCACCGGTGCATGAACTGGGGCCGAAAATCGAACATCACCCGCGCTTTCCGGCGCGGGTCAATGTCGGTTTTCTCCAGGTCATCGACCGGAACCGCGCGCAGTTGCGCGTCTGGGAACGCGGGGCCGGGGAAACCCAGGCCTGCGGAACCGGCGCTTGTGCTGCCGCGGTGGCCGCGATCAGCCAGGGGTGGATGGATTCGCCGCTATTGATCGACCTGCCCGGCGGGCGCCTGTCCATTGAATGGGCAGGCCCTGGCCAACCGGTCATGATGACCGGCCCGGCAGTACGCGTATACGAAGGACAAGTGCGTCTTTGAGTGAGCGAAATCCATGACCGACAAGCCCCAGGTTCCCGCCCTACAGCCCGACGAATCCCCTTCCGAAAGCCTTGAGGCGGCGGCGATTGCCGCGTACCTGGAGGCTCATCCGGATTTCTTCATCGAGCATGAAGAACTGCTCCCGGCCCTGCGCATTCCGCACCAGCGCGGCGACACCATTTCGCTGGTCGAACGCCAGATGACAATTCTGCGCGATCGCAACATCGAGTTGCGTCATCGTCTCTCGCACTTGATGGACGTGGCCCGCGACAACGATCGCCTGTTCGACAAGACCCGCCGTCTGATTCTCACGTTGATGGATGCGACCAGCCTGGAAGACGTGGTGATCGGCGTCGAAGACAGCCTGCGCCAGGACTTTCAGGTGCCCTTCGTCAGCCTGATCCTGCTGGGCGACAACCCGATGCCGGTAGGCCGCTGGGTCACCCACGCCGACGCACAAACGGCCATCGGCGGCCTGCTCTCGGAAGACAAGAGCGTCTGCGGCAGCCTGCGTGAGCATGAACTGGACTTCCTGTTCGGCGAAGAACAGCGCAAGCAGATCGGCTCCACCGCCGTCGTCGCCATCAGCCACCAGGGCATCCACGGTGTTCTGGCCATCGCCAGCCGCGATCCTCAGCACTACAAGAGTTCGGTGGGCACGTTGTTCCTCAGCTACATCGCCGAAGTCATGGGTCGCGTACTGCCACGGGTCAACAACTCCCTGCGCTCGGTACGCTGATCGTGGAACGGCAACTGGACGCTTACTGCGAACACCTGCGCAGTGAGCGGCAAGTGTCGCCGCATACGCTGTACGCCTACCGCCGCGACCTCGATAAAGTGCTTGGCTGGTGCGTCAAACAGAACATCGGCAGCTGGGCCGCACTGGATATCCAGCGGCTGCGCAGCCTGATCGCCCGCTTGCATGCACAAGGCCAATCGTCCCGCAGCCTGGCACGGCTACTGTCGGCGGTGCGCGGGCTCTATCATTATCTGAACCGCGAAGGCCTGTGCGACCACGATCCGGCCAACGGCCTGGCACCGCCCAAAGGCGAGCGTCGTCTGCCGAAAACCCTCGACACCGACCGTGCGCTGCAACTGCTGGAAGGCGCGGTGGAGGATGATTTTCTGGCCCGTCGGGATCAGGCGATTCTGGAGTTGTTCTACTCCTCCGGCTTGCGGCTTTCGGAGCTGACCGGGCTCAACCTCGATCAGCTGGACCTGGCTGACGGCATGGTCCAGGTCCTCGGTAAAGGCAGCAAGACCCGGCTGTTGCCAGTGGGTAAAAAGGCTCGCGAAGCACTGGAACTGTGGCTGCCGTTGCGGGCCATGACCAACCCGGCGGACGACGCAGTGTTTGTCAGCCAGCAAGGTCGGCGCCTCGGTCCTCGGGCGATTCAGGTGCGGGTCAAGGCCGCCGGCGAGCGCGAGCTGGGGCAGAACCTGCACCCGCACATGTTGCGACACTCTTTCGCCAGCCATTTGCTGGAGTCCTCTCAGGACTTGCGCGCCGTGCAAGAGCTACTCGGCCACTCAGACATCAAGACCACCCAAATCTACACCCATCTGGACTTCCAGCACCTGGCGACGGTCTACGACAGCGCCCATCCACGGGCCAAACGCATTAAAGGCGATGATTCATGACCATCCAACTGATCACCTTCGACCTCGACGACACCCTGTGGGACACCGCCCCGGTAATCGCCAGCGCCGAAGCCATATTGCGTGAATGGCTGACCGAGCATGCGCCGAACCTGGGCGCGGTGCCGGTGGAGCATTTGTGGTCGATTCGCGAGCGGGTGTTGAGCAACGAGCCGAACCTCAAGCACCGAATCAGTGCGCTGCGTCGGCGGGTACTTTTTCATGCTCTGGAAGAGGCTGGTTACGACCATGGTCAAGCCTCAGACCTGGCTGATCAAAGTTTTGAAGTGTTTCTGCATGCCCGGCATCAATTGGAAGTTTTCCCCGAAGTCGAGCCGACGCTGGAGACACTCGCCAAGCACTACGCCCTCGGTGTAGTGACCAACGGCAACGCCGATGTGCGCCGACTGGGCCTGGCGGATTACTTCAGGTTTGCCCTGTGCGCCGAAGACATCGGCATCGCCAAACCGGATGCGCGACTGTTTCATGAAGCGTTGCAACGGGGCGGCGCGACCGCCGAAACCGCGGTGCATATCGGCGATCATCCTGGCGATGACATTGCCGGAGCACAGCAGGCGGGGTTGCGAGCGATCTGGTTTAACCCGGCGGGCAAAGTGTGGGAAGCCGAGAAGGCGCCGGATGCCGAGATTCGCAGTTTGACCGAGTTGCCTGCACTGCTCGCCCGCTGGAACTCAGTCGATATTTGAGGTGCTGCGATCTTTTGATTTTCACCCATGAAAAAGCCCGCAGCGACGGCGGGCTTTTTTCAGCAAGCAGGAAGCAGGCGCTTAGATAGGCCGGCTGCCGTACTTGTTATCAGGCTTCTTGGGAGGATCGGCGACCACATTGGCCTCCACTTCCTGCACCTTGCCGCCCCGTGCCAGAAACTCTTCCATGGCCTTGGCCAGGGCATCGCGTTCCTTGTTCTTGGCTTCAACGCTCGGCAGCTCATCGACCGATACCGCTGCCTTGGCTTTGCCTTTGGCAGTCGGAACGGGCACATCACCGCCGTCGTCTTCAGCGACGTCTTCAGCCGCCGCTTCCAGGCCTTCTTCGGTTTCGTCGTCGTCGCCTACTTCGAGGTCGTCGTTTTCCAGATCATCGTCGCTCATGTTCTACCTCATGACTTGCGAAAAGCAGATTAGTTATAGCCCAGCTTTGCCTTCTGTCGAAGGCCGCCGGAAAAAATTCAACCACCGCTGGTGACCAGCGGTTTATTCCCCTTCACCGTGCACGGTGGCGAGGACTTTACGGGCACCGCCATGATCACGGTGCTCGCCCAGATAAACGCCTTGCCAGGTTCCCAACGCCAGTCGGCCTGCCGAGATCGGCAAACTGAGCTGACAGCCAAGTACGCTGGCCTTGAAGTGCGCCGGGAGGTCGTCCTGGCCTTCGTCGTTATGCTCATAGTCGTCCGTTCCTTGTGGGATCAGACGATTGAAAAATCGTTCGAAGTCGCGACGTACCGCCGGATCGGCGTTCTCGTTGATGGTCAACGACGCCGAGGTATGCTGTAGCCACAAATGCAACAGACCGACCCGACACGCCTTGAGTTCAGGCAAGCCGGCGAGTAACTCGTCCGTTACCAGATGAAAGCCCCGGGGCCGTGCCCGCAGGGTAATCAGAGTCTGTTGCCACATACAGTTCTCCGCACGTTCGGGGCGCATTCTAGCGCGCTCTGGGAAAAAACAAAGGCCCTAATATTCCTTCAATCGTGTAAGCCATTGGCCGCAGAAAAACACCCGTTGTAAACGCCCCTGAACGTGTATGAAAAAACCTTTCAGCCTTTCCTTCACTGACAAAATCAAGACAAAAAAATACCCGGCAAGCCGGGCATTTTTTATAGGCGTGCTTACAAGTTGTAGCCGCGTTCGTTGTGCAGCGCCAGATCGATGCCGACTGCTTCTTCTTCCTCGGTGATGCGCAGACCCATGACAGCGTCCAGCACCTTGAGGATGATGAAGGTGACGATCGCGGTGTAGATCACCGTGAAGCCCACGCCTTTGCACTGAATCCAGACTTGAGCCGCGATGTCGGTGACGGTGCCGAAACCACCCAGGGACGGTGCAGCGAACACACCCGTCAGGATCGCGCCGAGGATACCGCCGATACCGTGCACGCCAAAAGCGTCGAGGGAGTCGTCGTAACCCATTTTGCGTTTCAGAGTCGTGGCGCAGAAGAAGCACACCACGCCCGCTGCCAGACCGATGATCATCGAGCCCATCGGGCCAACGGTACCCGCCGCCGGAGTGATCGCAACCAGACCGGCCACCACGCCCGAAGCGATACCCAGTGCGCTCGGTTTACCGTGGGTCAGCCACTCGGCAAACATCCAGCCCAAGGCTGCGGCGGCGGTAGCGATCTGAGTCACCAGCATGGCCATACCGGCAGTGCCGTTGGCTGCGGCAGCGGAACCGGCGTTGAAACCGAACCAGCCAACCCAGAGCATCGCGGCACCCATCAGGGTATAGCCGAGGTTGTGCGGAGCCATCGGGGTGGTTGGGAAGCCTTTACGCTTGCCCAGTACCAGACAGGCGATCAGCCCGGCCACACCGGCGTTGATGTGCACCACGGTGCCGCCTGCGAAGTCGAGCACGCCCCAGTCGCCCAAAAGCGAACCCGGACCGCTCCAGACCATGTGCGCAATCGGCGCGTAAACCAGGGTGAACCAGATCCCCATGAACACCAGCATTGCGGAGAACTTCATCCGCTCGGCGAAAGCACCGACGATCAGCGCGGGGGTGATGATGGCGAAGGTCATCTGATAGGTGACAAACACCGCCTCGGGAAACAGCGCCGCGGGGCCGGTAATACTGGCAGGCGTGATGCCGGCGAGGAATGCCTTGGCGAAGCTGCCGACAAACGAATTGAGGTTGACGACGTTAGCTTCCATACCCGTTGTGTCAAACGCCATGCTGTAGCCGTAAAGGAACCACAGGATGGTGACCAGGCCGGTAATGGCGAAGCATTGCATCATCAACGAAAGAACGTTTTTGGAACGAACCATGCCGCCGTAGAACAGCGCGAGGCCGGGGATGGTCATGAACAGCACAAGGGCTGTCGAGGTCATCATCCAGGCGGTATCGCCGGAATTGAGGACTGGAGGCGCCACCGGATCTGCCGCCATGGCCAGGCCAGGCATTACGATGGACAACAGGGCTCCTAGCCCTGCGAATTTACGCAGAGTCATTTTGTTTTCTCCTGGGGCGTTGGGTTTGTGGCGGCTTAGATTGCGTCGGTATCGGTTTCGCCGGTACGGATGCGAATCGCCTGTTCCAGATTGACCACGAAGATCTTGCCGTCACCGATCTTGCCGGTGTTGGCGGCCTTGGTTATCGCCTCGATAACCCGGTCCAGATCCTTGTCGTCAATGGCGACATCGATCTTCACCTTAGGCAGAAAATCGACCACGTACTCCGCGCCGCGATACAGCTCGGTGTGACCCTTCTGCCGACCGAAGCCTTTGACCTCAGTAACGGTAATGCCCTGCACGCCGATCTCGGACAGCGACTCGCGCACGTCGTCCAGTTTGAACGGCTTGATGATGGCAGTGACTAGCTTCATGAAAACTCTCTCCCGAATTGGTGGACTTGCCCCAGGAAAACAAACCCGACTCAAGTCTAAGCGCAGTGCCTGGCTTTGTAACGCATCGTCGGCTTTACCTGCCCGTCCGACGCCAGCTAACCACTCCGCACGAAACTTCCCCCGTTCCGCTTGGCGCACTGCATTCGTCACAGCGACTGCATCAGTGCATGGGTCACCAGCGACTAAGCAGAAAGCTTGCCATCTATCCAAAAGCCATTGATTTCAAGCCCTTGGCCGCTAACGCAGGCCTCTCCAGCCGATTGACGCCACGGTTACGCACAACAACAGTGCGTGGCTGTCCACTCGCATGCGCGAAAAGCGTGCATCCCAGCCTTCGAGATTGACTATAGACACTGCGTGGTACACTGCCCGCCATTGTTGACAGGACATTTCCCATGCTCGCGCCAAAAGACTTCCTCGACGCCCTGAGCGGCACCGCCTCCCGCCTCTTCAGCGGCGACACCCCACTGCCGAAAAGCGAAATCGAAAGCCAGTTCAAGGCCCTGCTGCAAAGCGGCTTCAGCAAACTGGATCTGGTAAGCCGTGAAGAATTCGACAGCCAGATGGTCGTGCTCGCACGGACACGCGCCCGGTTGGAGAGCCTTGAAGCGAAAGTGGCGGAGCTGGAAGCGAAGCTCAATCCACCCACCGAATAACCCCGCCGGTTCCCATGGCAATGGGATCTACTGTGGGGGCGAGCCTGCTCGCGATTAGAGTCACCACGGTGTTCCAGCCGCCCCGCGCTGGAACAACCACCCCGTAGGAGCTGCCGAAGGCTGCGATCTTTTGATCTTAAGCCCCGCGAACATCCCGGCAACTTCCTCCGCCGCCGTCCGCTCAATGCCTCTTGGTGGAAGCGTGCTTCGCGGGTGATGCAAGCACCCGAAGCTCAACCACGCTCGATTTCGGCCCTGCGCTGATCGTAGGTCGATTGCAGGTTTAGCCAGAGTTCGGGCGTGGTGTTCAGGTAAATGGAAAGCCTCTCGGCAAGATCAGGGCCTACATCGCTCTCCTGCATCACAAGGGCACTCACCTCATCTCCAACCTCATTCAACGAGCTAGCCAAACCAGCCGCCGTAATGCCCATTGGCTCAAGAAACTCCTTTTCAAGGATTTCGCCAGGATGAATCGGCCGCATTCCAGAATTGCTCATCTCCCCTCCTGAGGGCTTGATCAACTGTGATCATAAGCAGCCACCCCGATCCGACAAGAGCGTCCGAGCTCTTTCACCGAAGTCCTTCATCTATCCAGGCCCGGTCCTACAAAAAAACTAGCTCCTCAGTTGATTACGCCCAAATACCAGCCGCGACGTAACCTGTGTAGCAGCTGCCGAAGGCTGGTACAGATTGCGTTACGACTTAACTGACTGGAATCAGCTCGCCCAGCAACATCCTGCGAAAGTTTGGTTACTCCGCCACAACGCTAAATCATCTGCCCACGACTACCCTTCAAAAACCCGCAGGAAGCGGCCCCCGTCAGCTCAAGGAACGACCATGTCCCTATCCATCGTCCACAGCCGCGCCCAAGTCGGCGTGGATGCGCCCGCCGTCACCGTCGAAGTGCATCTGGCCAACGGCTTGCCATCGCTGACCATGGTCGGGCTGCCCGAGGCGGCGGTGAAGGAAAGCAAGGACCGGGTGCGTAGCGCGATCATCAATTCGGGGCTGCAATTTCCAGCGCGGCGCATCACCTTGAATCTCGCACCCGCCGATTTACCGAAGGACGGCGGGCGGTTCGATCTGGCGATTGCCTTGGGGATTCTGTCGGCCAGCGTGCAGGTGCCGACGTTGACGCTGGATGACGTGGAGTGCCTGGGAGAGCTGGCGCTGTCGGGCGCGGTGCGTGCGGTTCGCGGGGTGTTGCCGGCGGCGTTGGCGGCACGCAAGGCCGGGCGCACGCTGGTGGTGCCGCGAGCGAACGCTGAAGAAGCCTGCCTGGCGTCGGGGTTGAAGGTGATTGCGGTGGATCATCTGCTTCAAGCGGTCGCGCATTTCAATGGTCACACGCCCATCGAACCCTACGCTTCCAACGGTTTGCTCTACGCCAGCAAACCCTATCCCGACTTGAATGAAGTTCAGGGACAACTGGCGGCCAAGCGAGCCTTGCTGATTGCAGCGGCGGGGGCTCATAACCTGCTGTTCAGCGGTCCGCCGGGGACAGGAAAAACGTTGTTGGCGAGTCGTCTGCCGGGGCTGTTACCGCCATTGGCCGAGAGTGAAGCACTGGAAGTCGCGGCGATTCAATCGGTCGCCAGTTGTGTGCCGCTGAGTCATTGGCCACAGCGCCCCTTCCGACAGCCCCACCACTCCGCTTCAGGCCCTGCATTGGTGGGCGGCGGCTGTGGGCTTCTGAAATAAATGCGAAATTTTCGAAATAGCTGCGATGAAAAAAAGCCCGCAACGCTGGCGGGCTGATGAGATGGCGATTTTTCCTGTTCTACCGAGGGACTACCCCAGCTCCTACCAGAAAAACTGCTGCGTCTTCGCTAGCGCCTCGGTCATAAGATAAGCCTCATCTTCGCAACCGCGATCGGAAAGTATCAATCTTCCGGTAGGCCCTTGAGCACAGACTGACAACTGCTTTTCAAGCTGCTCGCCGTTCCTTCGACATCGATCCTGGCAATCAGGCTTTTACTGATGTTGCCTTTTGGTGAGCGTGTTGCAGAGTCTGTGACGAAGTATTGGCGCATCGCACTCACGGCTTCTTTGGCCGCCTTGCGCATGGCAGTGGGGTCCTTCGCGTCGGCGCAGTCCTGCAGCTTCTCGCGTGCCGTCAGATAGAAGCCTTCTCGCTTGCTATCGGACTCGTACTGCTTGGTATCTGCCGCCAGTTCATTGGCCTGCCGTACGGGAGGCACTAACTGATTGGCAAGATCTGCATTGGCCGCCGCAATCACCTTCGGATCGCTGAGTAACGACCCCATGAATGCCAGAAATGCCTGTTCACCCTGTGTTTCGCTCATCAGTACGGACAGGGTCAGCGGCTTGTAGGCATCCTTGAGCGTCAGGGTGAACCAAGGCGACTCATAAGGGCTTGTCACTGGGCCATTGACTGAATAGCGGCGAGTGCTCGCCGGTTGCAGCGTGCCAAGCACCAAGGTGGCCCCCGGATTGCTGTCCAGCGTCGGCTTGGTACCCGGCGGGGTGATGGCAAAGAATAGGGCGATATTGCGCTCCTTGCCCGGGCGCAGGAATCGGGTGTCGATTGGTGTCAGGTAGGTGGCGATGGCAGGTCGAATGGCAAACGAAGTCAGGTCTTGCGAGGGCACAATTTGCGCTTCGAAAAGAAAGTCCGGCATCCCGGTAAGGAATAGTCCACGCGCATCGAGTTCAGCCTTGGTATTGCTCGGCCAGCCGGAGTTGCCAGGCGGGCTCCATGCCGTCTGCCCCGGCCCCTCGGTGAAGAACTGACCGCGCACTACCTGTATGCATTGCGGAAATGCACTCGCGGTGGCCTGGAAGTTTCGTGCGCCCTGTGTAGTCCAGGTCTTGGCCTCCCCGGCCGCGGTCGCCGCCCGTCCCAGGTAGTTGACACCCTGGCTGATGAGGGCTGTGGCCAGAGCGGTCATCAGTTCCTTGTTGCCCTCTTCTGTTGTCTTTGCTGTTGGCGCCGGTCTGACAACCATACAGTCGCCGATCGCCACCTGCAGCCCGGCTACCGGGCCGGCCGGTGTGAACTCCTGCTCCGCCTGATGCGAGCAGCCTGCCAGCAACAGCGCGCCGCCGAGCAACGTTACAGCGTTTCTTGCCTTCATCGTCTTGCTCCTTGTTGTTCTGAGAACGGCACTGCTCTTTCTGCTCCTGCGTGCTCGACCACGCTGAAGGTCGGTGAGGTGCAGGACGCCTTGCCTTGCTGGCAATCGGCGACCCACGCGCTGTAACGCGCGACCCTCGTGTACACACCCGGCCGCTCCTTTATCGCGCAGCCATCTCCCCAGCTGACAATGCCAGCTAGGTAGCGCTTGCCAGCCAGCCTCAGGGTCAAAGGTCCGCCGCTGTCACCCTGGCAGGAGTCCTTGGGTTCGAGCTTATCGGCGAAACCGGCACAAACCATGTAGTCGGTGATCCGCCCCTTGTAGGCGACACGATCGTTGCAATTGCGGTTGGAGACTATCTTCAGGTCGACGAAACGCAGCTGGCGCACCCCGTACTCGTCGCCGGCGCCAAGTACCCCCCACCCCGTCACCCTGGCGGTCGCCTGACCGGCCAAGGCTTTCGCCTCGTCCTCCATCGGCAGCGTGGCAATAGCCGCAGTGAATCTACCTGCAGCTGACGAGGCCAACTCCAGCAGAGCCAGGTCATGGCGCGGCGGTTTGCCCGAAAGGTAAAGGGGGTGCAGAATGATCCGACGCACTTCGACACGCCGGGCGCCGCCGTTCGGTCCAACGTCTGTCGCGCCGACCAGCACACTAACCTGGGCTGGCCGGGTGTTGTCGTCGACACAATGAGCAGCCGTCAGCACCCAGGTATCTGCGACCAGCACACCGCCGCAGAACGGGCGGCGATCCGGACCGAAGTTGTCGCCGCCAATCAACGCGACCTGCCACGGATCATCACCGAGCCTGGCTTCCTCGCCACCGACTATTTTCGGCTCCAGCAACTGGACCCCGTAGCGATCGAGTAGATAAAGGTTGCGCAGCGGTTCGGAGCCACTGACCTGTGCCGGCCAGGTCCACGGATCGGCTCGCGACGCGCTGCTGGCGCACAGCAGTAGGAATGCCGCAAGCAACAGTCGAGCATTCATAGCGCGCCCTCCTTCATCAGGCTGATAGTCACGGTGTCCATCGGCACATCGGGGCTGGCCAGACGCAGCGCCAGGTGCGAACGGGCCACCCCTTGCGCCTCGATCAGCGCACGAATGCGCAGCCCCTGCAGCAATGCGATCCGCGAAGCCTGGGTAGGGTTTGGGTTGGTGATCGAGCCCACCTTGATCTCGATGCTGGAACGGCCTTGTTCCAGAGACCCACGCCAGCGCTCAAGCATTGCCAGATCGCCCGAAGCCGGCAGCTCACTGGCGGCAAGACTGATGACCTCGACAGGTTTGTTCTGTGCCGAGACGCTACCGACATAGCCAATCTGGCCGTCTTCCAGCATGACCTGCGCCCAGCCGCGAGGTGTCTTGCCATGCAGGACCTCGACCTGCTGCCCCCGCTTGAGACCGCCAAGCACCCGGGAATTCCCGCCTCTGGGCAGATCCCTGACATTGACGTCGTAACGGGCGAAGGCCTTGGTGTTGAAGCGGTCTTTCACTGCGGGGGTCTTGAGAGATCCATTTAACAGTCCGACATCTCGCTCGCTACTGACCACGGAACGCGAGAACGCCTCGTGAGTGGCCTGCAACAGCGATAGGCGTTTGCGCGCAGCTGCGGTAAATGGCCCGGCCGGGTAGTAGTCGACAAATTCATTGAGGAAATAGATCAGCTCGTCGTCGGATGTACTGGCGACAGCACGAATCCAGGTTTCCAGCTCTTCCTTGGCCAGGTTCTGATTGTCCATGAACATGATTTCGCCGGCGTTGGAGCTGGCGATCAGCGGCTCCTGCCGATTCGCGGTCAAACGTATAACAACACCGCTGGTTCGATTGAACACTGAAGATGCAGGCTTGTTCTCTGTGGTCAGCACTTGCAGCAGGCTGCGTGTGAAGATACTGCCCATTTTCGGCTCATCGCCGATGAGCAAGCTGTACGATGGTCGGCCAGCCTGCGCGGCAAACACCACCAGGAACCCTTTTGGGGTCTGCTGTGGCGGCGTCTTTAGCGGCAGGTACTGATTGCTGGCAATGGCTTGCATAGGCGGCGCAGGTATTGGCTTTTTGGGATCGAGGTATTCCTCATCGGCTACCGGCGCGGAAAACGGATTGCTCCGGCAAGCATCGAGGATGATCACCGTGATGCCTGCACCCGTGCCCTGAATCTCGTTTATCAGGTAGGGCAAGCTGATATAGGTCGAGGTCTCGTCGCCCGGCCGGCTGAGCTCGGCATCTGCCGGTACCAGGTAATTGATGCCACCGAGTTCGATGCCATGACCGCTGTAGTACACCAGGGCGATGTCTCCAGGGCGCAGGCTATCCCTGAAATTTTCGAATCGCTCCAGAAGCTCATCTCGGCTCAGATCGTTGCCCGATAGTTGCGTCACCGCCATTTGCGGATCAAGCCGCTTCAGCGCATCGGACACCAGTTCGGCATCGTACAGCGGCGTGCTCAGCGGGTTGGCGTGCTTGTAGACGCTGATGCCCACCACCAGCGCGCGCTTGACCGGCGCCACCCGCTCCTGGGCCCAGGCCGGTAGGCTTGCCAATTCCGGAACAGCGGGGATCTGCAGATCGGCAAGCGCAGCACTCCCATACAGGGCCACGCCCACAAACCATAGAAACGGCCCGGCATGTTTCCTTGCGCAATGAAAAAAGGTTGTCATTTCACCCCTCCGTGGCCCAACCCAGCTCTGACTCAAAGCAAGATTAGCCACTAAATAGCCAGCAACCAGGAATGAATAGAATATTTAGCACTTGAATCAATTGCGTACTCAGCAGCGCCCGCCGCACTTTTAACCTCTGCCAGTGCCGCTTTGTATCCATCATTCGGATGGCCTGGCGTAGCCGCCGTGCTAACCTCAAAGGGTGCGAGTTGGAGACTGAGCAATGAGTGAATTTATCCAGCCGGAGAGTAGCTTCGCTGAAATAATGAACCGGAAGCGGGAGAGACTCGAGGCGCTGCTGCACGCTATTAATCTCGCATCACCTGGTGATCTTGAAGCAGCAGCTGAACGCATTAAGAAAGTGATGCGCGAGTCGAAGGGGGAACAGCGCCGCCAACGTATTAGCCCCCCTGCATTTTCCATCAAGTAATGGCTTCGGCCACCAATCCTCTTGATGAGGGTGGCTACTCTCTAAAGCAGCTTGCCAAAGTAAGCCGAAGCACGAGCTTTCTAAGCTGCTGAGATCACCAAGATTCATACGTCGTGCCACTTGACTCACACGCCGGCTACCGTAATCTCACATTGATATCATATAGCAGCCTGAGTAAACCTAATGCAGAGCGAAAAGGAATTTTCTGACGGAATTAGAGATGGAGTTTGATCGAATGTCAGAACAAACGCCGAGAGACGAGGAGCTTGAGCCTGTCGGGCCAGATTGCGTTGTGTACTCTGAAGAGGGCGAAGGCCCACGCACGCACGTGCTAATCGTTGGGGTGGGGCACTATCCATACTTTATTGACGGACCTCGGGAATCTCCGGGAGCTGAGTTAAGCCAACTCACCTCCCCATCCCCTTCGGCAAGGGCTCTCGCGAACTGGTTCATTGATGAATACCGCTATCCACCCGCTCCTCTTGGCAGCGTAGCGCTGCTGGTAAGTGAGGAAATACCTACACCGTTCCTCACACCTTCAGGCGCTCGCCAATTACTAGACCCTGATTACAACAATTTCTCGGTGTCGGTAGAGCATTGGTTTGATCGTGGAAATACCGATGAAAATAATCGGTTAATTTTTATGTTTTGTGGACATGGTTACGGCTTTGCGCAGGAGTCGTCGCTTTTAATGTCCGATTTCGACTTCTCCCGCCAAGCACGATGGGATAGTGCACTAGACCTTGGAAAATTCGTGCTTGGAATGGCCAAGTGTGCTGCGGCAGAACAACTTTACTTTATCGATGCGTGCCGACGCCCCCACGGAGACCTAGTATCGCCTGGAGCCGTAGCGGGACGCACACCCATACACGTAATCGCAGATCCGCGCGCGAACTACCAATCAAAAGTTAACACACCTCTCTTTTTCGCTACTGGCAATGACGAACCTGCCTTGAGTCGTGCAAATAACGTCAGTATTTTCACTACAGCTTTCTTGAAAGCGATGCGCGGGATGGCCGCCCGGGATGATAGCGGTGAATGGAGCGTCAACAACTACTCTCTACTAGAAGCTATGGCACACATCTCTGATCGACTGACAAATGAGTTCTTCTCCAATCCACAGCAACCACAGGGCGGACAAGCACGGGCCTTTGTCCTTCATTGCCTCCCTAAAGACCCTATTTCTCCGGTCTATCTATACCGAGATGGGGGTACCCCCTGCGGCCCTGGTGACCTTCACTACTCAGTTGGCGGCAAGCCGTTATCACGCTCTTGCACCCATGATGAAATTGAAATTGAGCTGGAACTCCCGTTTGGAAAATACGACTTCACACTCGTGCATAACGGCAGTCGAATAGCGAGTGTAAAGCAGGAAGCTCGTCCGACTTGGAAGAGAGCGAGGTTACTTTAATGCGTAATCGTCAAGGAAAGGTACTTGTTCGCGTCGAAACATCTGGCGACACAGCTATCAAGTATGGAGTTCCGGTGCAGTTTCGACCGACTCTAGAAGACCCTGAGTCTGGCCGACGTACTGACCAGTCTCGCCCTCGAATAACTGTCATAGCCCCCATATCTGTAGACCCGCGCGACTCAGCCTCAGCGAGACTAAAGGTGGGTGACTATGATGTCGAGGCGACGCTTCCTTCGGGGGAGACCTTGATCGATGAGATTACTATCAAGCCCAACGAAGAACACGATATTATATTGCGTGGCATAGCGAAATTGGACCGGCCCGACTTCACATTTACAGGCTTCTCGTCGAGAAGTTTGAGGTCTCTAGACTTTGGAAAGCACCTGAGCTATCGACCGAGTTCGCCAGACTTAACGGTTACGATCGGCGTTGTTGCGGAGTCGCAAAGCGCAAACATACCACAATCGTTCAACCCCGCAAGTTGGGATGACTGGTATGATTATTTTTTGGATCGATACGAAAATAGAGAAAAAAACGTTAACTCAACAATTTCTCTTTCTGGCGACTCGCTTGGATTGTCTGTTATAACTGAAGGTACTGTTTTCTCATCATCACAACGTATCAAAATATCCCAGGAGAGTCGCCCGTATATTGACAGAACTGCCATTGGGGGGAAAAGGCTCTGCGCCTCTATTACGGGAGAGTTTGGGTCTCGCATAATCTCACTACCTTGGCCGTGGGACTGGAACCACTCAGAACGCGCTCTATTCGAGATCATAGTTCAGCAAGACAAAAATCAACTAAAATTTACTCCAAACTTAATTGATGGGCGATGGGGTAGCTTATTATCCTACATGAATAGCGGCCGCATTCATCTTGCAGCGGAGATCTTAAAGCAGGCTGAGGAAGCGCTATTTGAAAAAATGGAGAACCCGCTGGCTGCAGCGATGGGTGGGTACATCTTAATGTCCACTCAAGAGGGAGAAGATTCAGACGATTGGCCAAGGTGGCTTAACAACCTCGCTGAGCGATTCCCTAACTTACCTGACGGTGCAATACTTCGTGCACGCTGGCTAGTACGCAAAGGCGGGCGTGAAAACATTGCGGAAGCGCATGAACTGATTTACGAGTCAATCTCTCGTGGGATTCCATTCTTCACAACAGGTGTAATCTGGTTGGTTGACTGCCTTGAGCAAACATCGATCGATTGCCCCATATGTATAGAAATGCTGAAAAAAATTCGAGGAGTTGCTCGCTCTATGGACTTGAGCCAAGCCTTTACCTCATTCACCATTATACAAAAACGCGGACATGGCTCTTCCTATACGCCCGAAGGCTACAAACCTAACAGCTCAATAGCGCTAAAGATAAGCTCGAATACTACGCAGTTCCTAAGCAGACAAGAAGTATTTACTGACCTAAACATAAAACATCCACTTGTGCTGCCACTGCTGAGAAACTAATGTTTAAACTAGAATCTCTGCCTGCATACGAGGGTGACTGTCTTATCCTGAGTTGGGGAGAAGGCTCCATCCATAGAATACTGATTGATGGCGGCCGATCACAAACAGCGAGCAAGGTGCTCAATTACGCAAAAACTCACAACTTGAATAGAGGAGCATTTGAGCTCTTCATCGTCACACACATCGATCGAGACCATATAGAAGGCGCCGTTGAATTACTCAAGAACAAGGACTTTCGCGAATTAATAAAGGAAATATGGTTCAATGATCGAAGCAACCTCAACTACACTCCAGAAAAATCAGAATTTGAGATATTTGGAGCATTAGATGGCGAGCGACTAACAAACCTAATCAGAGATCACCAAATCCCTAAAAACCTGTGCTTCCAAAAAAAACCAATCGCGGTCTTGGGGGATACACTACCGACAATAACGTTAACAGGCGGTTTGACCTTAACCGTCTTATCGCCTGATATCCAGCAGCTTGAAGCACTTGCAAAGCCTTGGGACGACACTATAGACAAGGCCCCAGACGGTTGGGAGCATTTGGGCGGATCTACGCCAATAGATTTAAGCTTTCTCGCAAAGTCACGCTTTAAAAGCGACACAACCAAACCCAATGGCTCCAGCATAGCTATTGCCGCAGAATACCAAGGGGAGCACGTTCTCCTAACGGGCGACGCTCACGTTAAACGCCTTATTGAGTCACTACGACTTTACCAACTCAAGCACCCTCAGCTTACTGGATTTTCAGTTGTAAAAGCGTCACATCATGGTAGCCAGGGAAATACTTCAAATGAACTGGTTGAAACCTTGAAATGCCGCAACTGGGTATTTTCCACCAATGGAAACTACTTCAAGCACCCGGACCAAGAGGCAATTGCCAGGATAATAACTCGATCCCCAAAAAACACAAATTTATACTTTAATTACGAAACAAAATTTACGACACCATGGCGTACATCTGAAAACAACTTATATAAATTCAATACCTATTACGGTGCAGATGGGTATATAGCTGTCGATATTCTGCCTTAGCTTTCCCATACTGACAAAACATAGAGGCTTTAGCTCCGACCTAATGACTCCGAGCCCCGCACTCTACCTTTTAAGTGCAGGATTTCAAAATAAATGTGACACGCTTGTCCTTGCATTCGTGCCGCTACGTTGTTCGTACCAAGGCCAATGCGGAGGAAGCTTGCCGAGCGTCTGGACTACGGGTAAACACCGCCAATGATCTGCGCGAACTAGTGGCCCAGCGGGGTTATAGATACATCGGCTGGCTGAACGCATGTGCCCCAGTCTGTTTGTGGCCTGGAGCGCTCATAAGAAGTTTGCCTGGTAAGGCTCGCCACTAAGCCTACAGCTAAAAGCTAAAAATCAAGCACTCGATTGCTAATTGTGAAATTTTGAGGTGGGTACATGGAGCGTGAGTTATTGAAGGCTAAGCCTGTGGTTCGTCGACTTAAGTATCTTATGGAGCAATATGTCAAAGACCTGAACCGTAGCGACCAAGAAGAATACCCTGGATCGTACTCGATATTTGAATATGATGAACCGCTGTACCGTGCTTTATTCGAAACCGAGTACGCCAATACACATCTTGATTGCGAGTTCTTTAACTCAACCTTGCACTACATGATAGTCGGACACAAACTCAGAGACCCTGAGGAGATATTCAATGGCCTCCTTAAATACATACAGGACACAACTCACACTCGCGACTGGGTTTCAATATTCCCGCTTAGATTTAACAGATTCCTGAGTCGGGGCCCAAGCGTAAAAGGCATATCGCATATTGGCCGATTCAAGCTTGTTGAAGCGAGAGGCGGGCACTCTGAGCTGAAAACCTTCCTAAAAGAAGAATTTGGTTTTGAGAAACTTTGCGATGAGAGCTATTCCTATATGACTTTTGAAAAATATAGTGATGGCGCGTTGAAAAATGACGCTTTCCTAGCTTTTGAAGTTTATGGATCCGAAGAAAGCAGGAACTACTCATCCATTCAAAAGTTCAATTATTTTTGCAGAGTGTTCGAGATTTTTTCAGTTCTTTCAGGCTCACCAAATTTTATAGCGCCTTCGAGCACCAAGAATATCCATCACGCGTTTTTTGTTAACAGAAATGCAGGCACTATAGATTATCACCCACTGACGCAGCCGTCGCGCTTAGAGTTTCAGTACTCGGAAAGATTCCGTGACTTTTCAAAAGAAAATGATTTTGAATTTTTCTCAAATAGGATTTTCTACGCTGCTGACAAAGTGTTTGCAAGGATACGCAGCGCCATGTATTTTTTTTCAAAGGGCTTAAATGGTAGAGATCATGTTATGAGTTTCCTATCTTACATAATTGCTATTGAGTCTTTATTCTCGAGTTCTGACAAGGGCAAAATTAAAGAAACTCTAGCTTGCTATATATCAAAACTATGCTACATGAAAAATGAGCAAGAAAAATATAGCAATTTAGTCAAAGATCTCTACAAACAGAGGTCTGATATTGTTCATCACGGCAAATTCGATCTGAGGGGTGAGGCCTTGGAGCAAGCAAGGGATATCGCAGCTACTGCTATTCTTGAATGCTTTAAGCTTCATAGAGATTTGCTGATGGAGGAAGAGCGTGCGAATTTAGAAACGAGATTTTTTAAGCATTTGAAATCTTTGTCTCAAGTAGAAACGGAGGCTGGCTAAATTACACAAATGTTCGCGCGATCGGTATTTCATCCTAGAAAGTGCCGGTCAGATACCTTCATGACGCGCAAGGACGCCCCCTAAGACTTTGGAAAACTAACTGAAGGAGCAGCGCTAGGCGAATTCCTTGATTATCATTAGCCATCATCTACAGTTGGGTTACCCAGTTCTGATGAGAGCGCATCGTGCCCAGTCTCGACAACCACATTATGGGGGCCTTGAGCCACTATCGAGCGCTGATATCGAACCATTTCGAGTGCCCCATCCTTGCGTATACGGGACCTATTCATCCCGCCGTGCTTGGGACGTACGTTCACGCGATTGAAACGGTCGTAGGACAGGTTCAAACGAATAGTCATGTTCCAGGCCGTATCTGCATTGTGCTCGCCACACCAGGCGGTGTCGTGGAGGCAGTGGAGAAGATGGTAGAGGTCACTCGCCATCATTTTTCTGAGGTTTTTTTTGTCGTCGCCACTGCGGCTATGTCTGCAGGAACTATCTTTTGCATGTCTGGTGACAGGATCTACATGGATTACACGTCGTCTCTTGGACCTATCGACCCCCAAGTGCCTCTTGAAAACGGTCAGCTTGTTCCTGCCCTGGGTTACATAGACAAAGTTAACGAACTAATTGAAAAATCAGCACAGAATCGAATGACGGACGCTGAGCTTGTAATGCTTCAGAGGCTCGATTTGGCAACCTTACGAAGGTATGAGCAAGCCAGGGATCTGTCGGTGAACCTGCTGAAGCAGTGGCTGGTAAAATACAAGTTCAAAGACTGGACGCAACACCAATGCACAAATCCTGGCTCAGTGGTCACCCCTGAGGAGAAAGAGGCGCGGGCTGAGCAGATTGCCAGAGATCTTAGCGACAACAATCGGTGGCATTCTCACGGCAGAATGATCGGAATCAACACCTTGACCGGCAGTCTAAAACTCAAGATCGAAGACTATACTGACGACGCAGCGCTCAGGCAGAATCTGCGGGTTTACTCAGAACTCTTGGCTGAACACACAGAACGGCAGCAGTCAGCTTTCATGCTCCACTACAATTGATCGCCACGAGGTTGGACTATGACACTCGACAAACGTATAGCGGATGTCCTAGCACGAGAGCTCGCGCATAGGCCGGCAGAACGCGCTCAACGACTAGCGGAAGCGAATGACCGATTTGATCGATTGGTAAAAGCGGGGGCTGTCCATCCAGACAGATATAATTTGGCTCCTATCAACCCAATCTCAATGTATTCCGGGATCATCACTGAGTGATGTAGTTGAGTTCCGATTCCGTGGAGCGCGGTGTCGATTTTTTATCTATACGCGATTTGCCCATACATCATGCTGCCTTCGCCGCCCGCCACTTGAGCGCCGTGGGGGGGGGGGGGACAAGGTCGGCCAGCAAGGTCAACATCTGCACTGACCGCTAAGCCACTAAGATCACTCTGAAGGCCCAGCCAGGGCTTCGCGTGTTTTTTCAACGCTTAGGCTTGAGCCTTGTGAATACCTTTTTCAGAGGCCGCCAGTTTGCATTGATCCATGTGGTAACCGTCCCGCGGCCCGGAGCAGTCGACTTGTATTGCTCTTTCAGCATCCACTCGACGTACAAACGATCCTCAATCGAAATATCTTTACCTTTGCCGTAAACAACGCTTTTCACGTCCTCCGAAAAACGCAAGCCATTCAGGTAACGAAGCATCTCGTAACCCTCCCTCCTGCTGAGATGGTGCGAGTCGTCCTCAATAAGCTTGGGATTGTCACCAGGTGAAGCACTCCAATCGTACTCGTATCGCAGGTCAGATCGTTCTAGCAACGGAATAGTCAACTCCTTGGTCACCCACAACCAGGGCGATATCAATATGGCATCCCCCTACGGAATATCAAGACCTCAAACGCCCCGCCTCTCTACCCCCATTCGTCAGCTACACCCAGAGCCCAGCTCAGCATTTCCGTCAGCCAGCGGACGAAGCCTACGCAGCCGTGCTATAATCTAGCCCACTTTCATACAATTAAATATCCCTTTAAAATCAGCCAATTATGATGACTATGGAAGAATTGACGAAAGTAAAATCAGATTTAGCCCAGGTTGCCCGATTGGCCCTGAGTGAAAAAACTGATGATGTCAGGCTCTTCGTCGCCCGGCTCGTCAGGCAGTATCGAAACAGCGAACCAAGCTTGGCGGAGCAGCTCGATAATTACCTGCGCACGATTGCACCTAGCGGATCGTCTACCTTTATGCGCCGAGAAAACCCCTCTACCAAAACGGAGGGTAGCGCCCACGCTCCGGTCGATGATGAGTCCCGCTTGTCGCTACTCAAAATCTTCAACGATGGGCCGGAATATCCTGCACCGTTACTGGCAGCCTCCGTTGTTGATCCTCTTGCTCAACTCATTAAAGAGCGGAAGCAGATCAAGAAACTAGCAGCTCTGGGTCTCCACCCCACGAAATCATCAGTTTTTGTGGGTGCGCCGGGTGTTGGAAAAACGATTACGGCACGCTGGATTGCCGCTCAACTTGGTGTACCGCTGTTTGTCCTTGATCTGACCACTGTGATGAGCAGCTTGCTGGGCAAGAGTGGCGCGAACATAAGAGCGGCTCTTGATTACGCGAAGCGAACCCCTTCTGTGCTGTTTCTCGACGAGATCGATGCAATTGCCAAACGTCGCAGCGATGAAAGCGACATCGGCGAACTGAAGCGGCTTGTGACGGTGATTTTGCAAGAGGTGGACGAGTGGCCTTCAACAGGCCTGCTACTGGCTGCAACCAACCACCCCGAACTCATCGACCCCGCTCTATGGCGCCGCTTCGATCTCATAGTCGAGTTCAAGTCGCCTGACGCACAAACGGTCGAAATCGCGATCCGGCGCTTTCTCGGGCCCGACCTACACAAATTTGAGAAATGGATCGAGATACTTTCGTACGCCTTCCAAAATCAATCCTTTAGTGATATTGAGCGTGAGATACAGCGCTTTCGCCGCACGCTGGCTCTGGGTGGCGGCAGTCCGCAAAAATTGATTGAAGATCTGGCAGGTCAAAAAGCGGCCGCTTTGGGCCGAGTAGAGCTGATCGAGTTTGCCGTATTACTGGACAGCCAAACCTCTCTATCCCAGCGTGCGATCCATGAAATCACCGGGGTCAGCAGAGATACCATTCGCAAGCATCGAAAGGCAGAGACCGCCCCTGCTAAACGAGCATCAAGGACGAGAACCACTGCATGAACCAAACGAATTTTCTCATTGGTCGTGGCGAACTTCTGACACGGGACATTAAGGGCCCGAAGAGGAAAATGGATAAGGCTGAAGCATACACGCTAGAGCGTGCGCGCGAGCGGCTGACGGGGCAGGCGAAGGTCGCGTCGGTATCGCTGAACGAGCTTCCTCCAATTGCCTGTCCGCATGACTTTGGCGTTGCTCGACTCATTCTGAATCCAAGCTATATTGCTCGTTCGTTCTTCCCGACTGATTTGCTACGCGCAACCGGGCTTGAATCCATCGGGAGCAGGCGAGTCAGGGTCACCCCTGAAAGCTGGACTCGCAAGATAGCGCCACATGAGTGCTCGACCACTGAGATTTTCGTTGCAGGCAAGCGCAATGCTTTTCGGGCATTGAGCAACTGGATGAACGAAGTTGAAGAAGACTCTGAAGAGGCCGACGACCTCACTCATATCGAGAACATCCTCGCCTTTGAGCCAAGCGAACGGATCGTCAATGCTGGGACGAAGAACGACAAGTACTACGAGTTCGGAATCCACTTGCTGCCGGACAAGGACAGCACGTTCATCCAAGAGTCATTCATAGATTACGCTTCAGGCTTGGGCCTGATCGTCCACAGTGAGCTCAGTTTCGAAGTGGGCAACCTGTGGTTCGTGCCTGTAGAAGGCGAACAAAGCAAGGCCCTTCAACTGGCGCAGTTCGTCTTCGTCCGAGTGATCCGCCCGGTTCCCAAGATGCGCGGACTGCTGCCGGCCACCAAGCGAGGCGGTCCTTCCGTCGATTGCACGCTTCCCACTCAGGCCCCTCTCTCGGCCGACCCAAGGGTTGCTATTCTCGACGCTGGCCTGCCTGAAGATCACACCATTGGAAAATGGCTGCGAAGCTACCGGGTGCTGGATGAAAATGCCGGCGATGATCCCGAAGGGCCGGAACACGGACTTGCAGCAACCTCAGCATTCCTCTTTGGACCAATCGAGCCTGAAGGCACTGCATCCCGTCCTTACTCTTACGTTGACCACCTGCGCGTTCTCGACGAAGGGGCCAGCCTCGAAAATCCCTTGGAGCTTTATCGCACCCTTGGACATATCGAAGAGGTTTTGCTTTCACGGCAATATGAGTTCATCAACCTCAGTGTTGGCCCCGATGTGGCCATCGAAGATAACGATGTGCATGCCTGGACATCGGTAATCGACGACTTGCTTAGCGATGGCAACACGTTCATGACCATCGCTGCGGGCAACAACGGGACGAGGGATTCGATCGTTCAACTTGATCGCGTGCAGGTCCCTTCGGATTGCGTGAACGCGATCACGGTGGGTGCGGCCAATTGTACAAGCTCTTCCTGGGCTCGGGCGCCGTATAGCGCCAGGGGACCAGGACGTAGCCCCGGCGTCATCAAACCGGATCTCATGGCATTCGGCGGCGGTAAACAGTACTTCCACGCACTGATCCCAGGCAAAAAACCCTCACTGGTTCCGTTGCTGGGGACTAGTTTTGCAGCCCCATACATCCTCCGTAGTGCCGTCGGCGTCCGGGCTGTATTGGGTCAGGAGCTATCCCCCTTAGCGATCAAGGCGCTGCTGGTTCACGCTGCGCAAAAGAACGGGCACGAACCGATAGACGTTGGCTGGGGGAAAGTCCCAGAAGACCTTATGGAGATCATTACCTGCCCACCAGGAGTGGCGAGGATCGTCTACCAAGGTGAGTTGAAACCGGGTAAGTACATCCGCGCACCTATCCCACTCCCCGGAGGCTCCCTCAGCGGTATGGTTACCCTGAAGGCCACATTCTCCTTCGCGTGCGGCACTGACCCTCAAGATTCAGCCTCGTACACGCGAGCCGGCCTTGAGGTGACCTTCCGCCCCAACAAGGACAAAGTCGAAGAGGGCAAGAACAACGCCGCTACAAAATCTTTCTTTGAGAAAAAGAAATTTGCCACCGAGGAGGAACGCCGTTCGGATTCGGGGAAGTGGGAAACCGTTCTCCATGACTCTAAGAGGATGCGTGGAACTACGTTGAACAATGCAACGTTCGACATCCATTACAACGCGCGGGAAAAGGGAGGCACCGCCGACAAGGCTGAGAAGATCAGGTATGCGCTGATCATCACCGTGGAGGCCCCAAAGCATCCAGATCTGTATGCGGACATTCTGAAAGCCTACGCCGATACGCTAGTGCCGATCCAGCCCCAGGTCTCGCTGCCTGTGCGTGTGTAGAACGCCGACACTGGATCTCTCAATTGAACGGATGGAAAGGTATATTGTTTTAAGAAAGCCGCTCGGCACGGGCAAATTGATCAGGCGCTCCGCATCAGCCGGTTCGCCGGGTCTCGCCACACTCGCTGTCGAGCGCGTCCCGCGCCACGCCTTGTCGGATCTGAGCAGAGACCCCGAGGTTCTGGCAGTAACACCACCGATGGCCACAGCACTGATCCGTCCGGTTCAGGGCTCCAGTGCTCAGCACTTCGACCGGCGACGCTTGGGGCATAGCCTCCGTCAGCGCCGACCGGTCATCCTGCACTGGCGAGGGTGTGACTGTTGCTGTACCCCGCACGTAGCAGGTAAAGCCCTGGCCATTGACCACTACCGTGCGCGTGCTGAGACGGTGGCCAAGATCCATTGATTCCCTTGAAAAAAGAACACGCATACCGCTTGCTAGAGCAGTCGGCATACCGTGCGAACAACGCTAGGGCGCTTGCAAATTTCCTACCGCTCGTCGCAACATGAATAGCAATGTGCCTCTATCCCAGAGGTTTTGGCCGCACCTTGCGTGGAGCACGTGGGTCAGGCCAGTTGCAGCACAGTGGAGATTTGAGGTTGCTAGGTCCTATCAAAAGGGTTGAGTTTTCCTACCCGCGCGCCGACTTTCGAGAGAACGCGGGTGTAAAAGCGCTCACCGGTGATGTCATCGTTTGGTGGTACGGTCCGGTTCAGCAGAACGGAAAAAAACGGACAGTTCCTCACGTGATCGCCCTTTTCCGAGAACTGGATGCCAACGACCGGCCAGGCGACTTCAAGCAGGTGAAAATCCCTCTGAGCCACTTGTCCTACTATCGGATTGGCACGATCTGGAGACAGGGCAAATGTGTGTCTGATACCGAGCTCACCCGCATTGATGCGAGCAAAGTGGATTTCACAGAACTTACGGGATGGCGGTATACGTCGCGGTATGAAGCGAGAAAGCAAAGGCTTCCCCAGACATTCCGCAATACCGATTACCCGCTTCTCTACCAAGACGGAGACAAATGCTGGCTTCTGGATTTCGATCTAGGCGATGGCAAAAATATGCTAGTGCCTTGTGTTGAATTCCTCGTGAGGGCCTATGCACGCAACAGCGAGGTCTGCCGTGCGCTGACGGCACTTCCCTGGAACGACGTCTTCTCTGCGTTCTACGATACGCCCAATCCCGATGAGCATGAATGGATCATCAGGCCGTCAAGGCACATGCGAGATGGGGACGCAGTTTATCTGGCGCACCTCATGTATGACCCTTACACCGCGCACCAGTCACGCTTGGTCAATTCGCAGGTGCTTTCGTCGGGCCCGGAGAAGCCCGTTCTTTTGAAGGTCGCCCCATGGTTCAAAGGACCGGCACAAATCGAAGGACGAGGTCTTTGGATCAACGGCGGCAACACATTCTTGTGCCTGGACATCACCGGATGCAGCGAGCCTCCAGGCGATGAAATTGTGTTGCAGCGCCTGAACTTCGATACCGATCAGGGCATTGACGGCACGGGCCGAACTGTAATGCCCAGGCCCGTAAGAACGGCCCTTGCCGATGAGTTTATTGCCGCTGTAGATCAGCTAGACCCTGATTATCACTCCGAAACTACCATTGTGAAAACAGCGCCGTTCAAGACGCTCGGCTCGCAGCGAAAGATCAAGAAGAGTCCCCACACTGTCAAAGCAAACACAGGGCGTCGTGGCCCCAATCCGCCCGATGCCAATACCCATTCGACCGGCAAGGGCACCGGCTCTGGCAAGCAGACGGGTAAATTGCTTCTTGAGGCAGATGCGGTGTTGGAGTCGCGCGGGGTTCTGCGCGACGTTTGGCGCGCGCTACACGACATCGCTGCCACCAACCAACAGGTGACCGATTTGCATTGGTATACCCCGTCCGAGCGCTTCAAGGCCGATGGCGAGCCAAAGCTGATCGCTCTGGATCCGCACGATCACCAAACAGGTAAACCGATATCCTGGGCATACCTCGATACCATCACAAAACAACCTCGTGGCGTGATGATTGTCAGGATCAAAATAGCCAGCGATCGCTACTTTCTGATTGAGCTGCAACGCAGGCAGAAAGGAGACGAAGAAATCGAGTCATTCGCGGGGGTTCTTTTCCCATCGCATCTCAATAACTATGAGGAGCTCCAAGATTTCGTCGAAGAATTTTGCTCAGTGATCCGATTCAAAAACGGCGTCGTCAGGAATTTGAAGCATCTGTTTCCCGATAAGGCGAAATTCTTCAATCACAGCCCCCACGAGGAGAGAATTCTTCATCGCACGGTTCTGATCAACGCCTTCCGAGACGTAGGGGTTAGCCTGACCTAAACTAGCCAAGACCTTTACTGCGTCATGGGCAACATGATGGATTTAAACGACTTGGGCGACCTGCTTTCAGGCGGAGATAGGGTACTGGACGGTATTCAGACGACTTCTGATGACGCATGCGCCTTGGCAGGGAAAAAGTTTCCCGGGAAACCGTATTGCCTGGTGGAGGATTGGGTCCTGATAGACCTCACTCCCTCACCGAGCCAGCTGATAGCTTTCAAAGCCAAGAGCTTTAGTCCCACATTTCTCTACGCGCGGCACGTGATCTTGGACAGCAAGGGGCGGTTTCAGTACGGCAACTGGGTGCGCAGCACGTTTGAGTTCTACTTCGAGGAGCCAGGCTGGTTTTTAACGAAAAACACTCTCTATGTACTGCTCGGTAAAGGCGGCCGCAAAACCGGACCACTGAGCTTTTACATGGACATTCATTGATCCGGATGCCCCGACTCATCGGGGCCTTCCTTGCCATCTCCTAAGCTTGGAAAACCATCACACGACGGCACCCAGAGCAGGTCGCCGCCGTAGGTTACGTTGAATCCTGGTACAGCCTTGTAATCAGCCGCAACATAGGTCAGTCGCTGCGAAGATACCTTGGAAATGCCGTGGAAATACGCCAAAGCTGCCGCAATCCATTTGCGCTCGAAGGCGCCGCCTTCTTGCCGCTCACTTATCAACAGACGTAAGGCTTTTTCCTTTTTCCGGCGCCGGGCCTTTTCCATCAAGCGTTTGTCCGGACGCGACTCGAGTTTCAACACGAATGTTCGATTGAGAAAGTTGACGAAACCGGTGACGGCCGCCAGTTGCCCTGGAGAACTATGCCAAAAATGCTCCAGCGTGCGCTGGGTTGGCATTGCAGCGCCCTGGCTTCCGGCCAGGTGAAGCAAATCCACCGCGGGCCTCAGCGCAAGCCGGACCGAACGCACACTGGCCCCGCCTTGCTCAACCTTGACCAGGAGGTTTGCATGGTACCGTTTCAGAATATCCTTAAAGTTAGGCTCAACAACGCTTTCCAGCAGGTCTGCCACTCGCCGCATTTCGGTATGGTGCTCGCGTGCTACCTCGTCTACCACGACTCTCCCCACAGCCCGCAGCCAACGCATGGGCAACTCGGCCTTGCGAAGGCCTGAGGCTCCGAAACTCTCAAGCAACTGCTCGTAGGTCGCCAGCTGGCCCCAATGCTTTTCCATCTCGCTGAAGAACATAAAGTGTCGATGGATCTTCAGGGCAGCAGGCTGAGGTCCCGTTTCCTTGAGCAGCCATGCGCCGAAATCACCAAACACCTTGGACATTGTGGCCGTGCTGAAACCAGCCACGTCGATGGTCAACCGGGCGTTAAAGGTACGAAGCCAATAGCAATCGTCGCACTCACGGCCTTTACCTGCCGGCATGGATTGCCCACAGGTACCGCAGTCGATATTGCCTAATTCATGGCAGGGCCGGCAAAGCAGGCTCCCTGATTCGCCCTGCACCAAAACCCGATGACGCCGGCACGCTGTACAGGTAGCCGCAGCAGGACCGCTACACGTTGGACAAGACCGCAACCCCGATTGAGTATTGGTCGCCAGTCGCCTCGAAACCTTTCCGCACACCTCGCACTGCTCAGGCTCGCGAAAATAGGGGACGCAAGACTTACAGGCTGGACCGTAAGGCGTCATACATCCCAGCTTGAAATCCCGCCTGCCGCAGCGCACGCAAGGCTTGTCTCGTGCGCATCCGGTGCAGCGCGCTGCCAGATCGAAGATTGGTAGCCTGGCAAAATTTCCGCACCCACCACACATCCTGCGCTTGAACAGCCGTGGATAGCAGGTTGCGCAGTAACGCTTCCCTTGATGGATCTTCTTCGTCTTCGGCATAGCGCGACTGCACTCGTCGCACGGCGTGAACTGAGTCAATTCTTCAGAGACCATCTCTTTTAATCTTTCTAATCAAGCGAAGCCAACTTCTGAGCACTGCTTGAGGCTTTTGTGTGCCGGCCATGGTCACTTTCCGATTAATCGTGCAATGGCGAGACGTAAGTTTGGAGGGAACGAGCGCCATCAATCGTGGAGCACCTTTGGCAAACGATCGTAATGCCGATGGTGGGAATACTGCACTCGCAGCCTCCAGGAATCGGGCAGGGCCGGCTCGCATTATCGACCAAACGACCTCCAGAAGTCTTTCCCGCTCACCTACCGATAGGTATTCAAACGGCAGGCCTAAGTGGGCTGGTTCCGGAAGTACACTGGTGCCCATCACCTCACAAAATACTTCCTGTGCGTGGGGTGTCGCTCCAGAGGCAGACCTCACCAGACTGAGCATTGCCCTGGCGACGCCTAGCCACTCGCAACACGAGAGCTGCAGGTGGCCGTACCAGGTGCCCGACCAAACCATGTCATCCACATAGTGCTGAAATGCTGCTGCTCCTTCACTGACGTCGGCTTGCACACTTCGGGTCAGCGGTGATTTACAGAAGTGGCAGTAAGCAATGGATCCGCCTTGTTGCAACAGGCTTGGGTGCAGAGCCGCTTGGCATGTCGGACAGCAGTCAATCAGCCTGGTTCGGTGCAGTGAGCATCGCGTATGCCAGGCCAACCGCCACTGGATTCGATAAAACGGGTTTGGTTGCCCCATGCACAAAGGGCAACACTGCAGACCACCTGCGTGCCGCCTGTTCCGGCATCCGAGGACCAGGACCCAGGGCCAAACACCGAAATGTGGAGAGGATAAATTGAGAATGCAATGGGCAGCAGGTTGCAACGTGCTTGATTGCAATACCGGGACTGAGATACCACTCAATCGCGACAGCACCTCCAAGTTGTTTGGAGCCGGGCCTCGGTCAAGATCTAGCGTCCAAACCCGCTGCGCCGGCCAAATGACCGACGTCAGCGCGATGGGGGAACATCCATGAGCCAGTGCACTACGTATCAGAAACGATGAAAACAGCTCATCCGCCATCAGCGACTGAGGGATTGGCCACTTGGGGTCTATCCCATCAACTCGCGGATGCCACGTGTAGGACGCAGCCATGACTTGCTCTCGATCAACTCGCGGTCGATGTGTTCCTGCCCTGAAGCAATCGCATCCCTCGCGCATTCGATCAGCAAGCGGTGAACGTTGCCAATGTTACCGCCAGAAATCGAATGGATAAGCTGCGCCGTCTCGGCCTTGTATATCTCCGAGGGACGCTTGAGCGGAATTACCGCTTCAAATGCCTTCAACAGCCTCTGAAAATCAGCGTTGAGCTTCCACGAGCCCAATTTCATCACGTCAAAGCGGCTGCTGTGTTGAGGATCGTGGTGCAGCACGCGGACAGCATCTTCGGTACCGAGCACAACAACCGGGATGACAAGCTCATTGCAAATCATCTTGATCGCATTCATGACCTCGCGTTGCTTGATCGCAGAGCCTGTGAGCAAGGAATGGATCTCGTCGATGACCAGCATCTTGACGTGGAGCTCGCGAAACATGTGCAAGACCTGGTAACGCAATGTCAGCACAGAGTCCGTGGTTCGATAAGGCGTCCACAGACGATCAAGAAGCGCGACATACAGACCTTTCTCATCTGCTGAAGGAGGAGCCTCTGCAAGAATGATCGGACGCACAGGTTCAGCGTTTTCGTTCACGTAGCCTTCACCATGCTTTTCCACAAAATGGCGAATGATCGTCGTTTTACCGTTGTTCGACTCACCGGTGATAAGCAGGTTGCGCATGCGCGGGCGCTTGGGCATGTCGAGCAACTGGCCAAGGGTATCCAATACGCTGTGGGCTGCCGGATAACCGATCCAGCGAGGCTGATCCATAAAGAGCGCGCGCTCCCGATCAGACAGCTGAAGAACGGGCCAAAAGTCAGGCAGTAGGTGCTTGTAATCACTCATGAGATATCCCCGAACAGGTCAACGTCGTCCAGGAGCAGATCATCTAGCCCCGCGGCAATGGCAGGTGAAGGTTTAGGCATCGCAACAACTGTCGCCGGCGTGACCCGTTTTTCATGAACTCGCGTTTTTTGCGCCTGTTTACGTGCCTTCTTGGTATTTGCCGACGCCTGCTCAACGAGCTCGCGGTTTTCTAAGATCAGCCGAGCTATCAGAGCCTCATCGACGTGCTCGCGCCCCTCGCTGACGGCTTTTTTCTTGGCCGCCTTGAACTCCCACACCGTCGAAGCTGGGAACGCTTGGTTGGCCACCGGAATCTTGAAGTACTGCTTCAACACAGGATCGAAGAACCATATCGTGCTGATGTCACGCGGGTCACGTCGGAACACGAACTTGCGTGCTTGTCCGGTCTGAAGGTCCGTCGCATTGATCCAATGCCGCAGGGCCTCGGAGTAATAAAACACATCAATCTGAACGCCGTAGTGCTGCACGGTACGTTGGAATGAGGGCAAGAAATCAAGCTGGACGGTAAGCGGATCAGCAGGCCTAGGTTGCACACCCACCAACGCGTCGGTTTCCCGGTTACCAAAGAAGCCAATCTGCCACATCCGCGCAGGGCTCATGTAAATCGCGGAATGAATGTCCTGGTGATACTTGAGGATCGACCTGACTAGCCACATTTCGAATTCGGCCATCGTCAGAGCAGCATTTTTCTCCGAGTCATAGCCTTCTCGTGCAGCAATCCCGCTGAACGTGGTCCCTGGCAACTCGTGGAGGGTGCGCATGAACGTCCCCAGTAGACGCTCGATGTGTCCCCCAAAATTCGGCCGTGCAACCGGGCGGAATACGTTCTCGATGTTGTAGTTGGAGCAAGAGCGCTTGAGGTTGGCGGTATGGAAGTCAGCCCCGTTATCCGAATGGATAACCCGAGGGAATCCCCAGACGGGCCATTGCCCCCTCACGCCATGTACATCGAGCCACTCTTCCTTGGGGAGCACAGAGTGAGCAATGCACATCGCGACGGAAATCTCCGATGGTTCCTCCAGCGCTAAGTAATAACCGGTAATCATCCTGGAGAACACGTCGATTGCCACGGTCAGCCATAAGCGACCGATGGGCCGCCGGTGAACGTCGTCCACAACGATCAAGTCAACCGGCGTGTGATCGATCTGGACTACAGATAGGGGATAGTCTGCGCCAGGAAATTTACCCACAGCGGGGGTAAATCGGTTTCGAGCCTTGTCTGCGAATCCACGGCGTCGAAGAAATTGTTTTTCCGAGATGCGAGCAATTCGGGCACGAATTGCGGATGCGCCTGGTGGTTTCATTCCAAGCGCCTTGGCCCGTCGATCTACCTCGGCAATAGCTGACTGAATCGATGGGCGCTGCTTGCTGAGGTAATGCTCTTCAATGACCTCTTCGACAAGACGTTCGCCTTGAGTGGTTAGGCGTGTATTTCCAGACTTCCAGCCACGCTTTCGCGGCACTAGCGCAAGCACTTCCCCCCAGTTCTGGTACCGGTCCAGCCAGCGGTAAACAGTCGCTGTATCTACGCCCGCCAGCTTCGCTTGCGCCTCCACAGAACTACGCGGCGTTACCGACTGGTTGAGCAGAGGGCTAATGACAGCGAACCGCTGCTGCGCGACAGCCCACTCATCGCTTCCAATCGTGGCGATGTCGTAGTTCACGTATAAGCCATCGACCTTTTCCTGCTCCACGCTGTGGAGCTCGGAAATGCGAAGGGAAGCACTCTGGCCAGACTCTACCTCGACGCCGATCACGACCTCAAAATTAAGAATCTGCAGTATGCGAAAAATCTGGTTCTCTCTTCGAACCATCGCGCCAACCTGGATATCGACCCGGGCGCGCGATGGCTCGAAGGGAATCAGGTGCTCATCAGTATTGATGTCGTAGATGTTCATTGCGTAGCCACCCAGAGCTCCAGGTTCTCGTTCAGTGGTTCACGGATGTCACAGTCGAGCTTGCGAGTGGCGACGAGATGCCATAGCAACGAAATGCCCGTCGAGCGATAGATGCCGTTGAAGTGGCGGGCCAGTAGGTAGTGCACGGGGGCGATCTCCATCTCGCGCAATGTCTTGATGACGAGGTCGATGTCTTCGGGATCAAAGGCCATACGCTCGTAGCGCTCAAGATGAACGATGTTTTGGAGCGCCAGCCCACGGATACGAGACTCGTCATAGATGCAGAACCGCCAACCGCGATCAACCGCGTAACGGCGCGCGGCCTTCCACTTGCACGACCAATCCCGCCATCTCTCCCGCCACAGGTGGGCAGGCTTCACTTCCACCAGCATTGGCATGATGTGATCTGCGTAATGACGGTCACCGAGGCGGTAGTAGACGAGGTAGTCCGGGGTGTACGTATGAGGGCGCCCGTTGGGGGCAATGAACTCGATCTCTACAGGCTGAGGAATGACGGCAGAAACGCCTGAGGAAAACCGCATCCGCTTTAGAAAATCTCTTTCCAGAAGAGACTCATATGGGATACCACCCGAATCGCGGAAAGGGATCACCCCCGAGACGCTACGACGAGTCGGTTTGATCTTTCGGACCTGCTTAGGCTGGTCGCAGCTATTTGCATCCATTTTTAATCCTGTCGCATCTATTTTCAAATGCCGTCGCAGCTATTTAGAAAAGGGGGCGCTCTGCTTAGATGGCCCTAGCCTAGCGCTTTCGCGTTTATTTCGAAAGCCTACAGCGGCTCGAAACCGCAACCCGGCGAAATCACTCTCGCCCACCATGGCGTGTTGTTCCTCGATGAGCTTCCAGAGTTTGATCGCAAGGTATTGGAGGTGTTGAGAGAGCCACTGGAATCCGGCCACATCGTGATTTCCCGTGCCAAGGACCGCGTACGCTTTCCGGCGCGCTTTCAACTGGTCGCAGCGATGAACCCCTGCCCCTGTGGATATCTTGGCGAGCCAAGTGGTCGTTGTTCCTGCACGCCGGACATGGTGCAGCGCTATCGCAACAAACTGTCGGGGCCGCTGCTGGACCGCATCGATCTGCACCTGACGGTTGCTCGTGAGGCCACGGCGTTGAATCCTGCGTTGAAACCCGGCGACGATACAGCCACCGCCGCCGAGTTGGTTGCTGATGCAAGAGAGCGGCAACACAAACGCCAGGGTTGCGCCAATGCCTTCCTCGACCTGCCAGGCCTACGCCGGCACTGTAAGTTATCCACAGCCGATGAAAACTGGCTGGAATCCGCCTGCGAGCGTTTAACGCTGTCGTTGCGAGCGGCCCATCGACTGCTCAAGGTCGCGCGCACGCTGGCGGACCTTGAACAAGCCGACGGGATCAGACGCGAACACTTGGCCGAAGCGCTGCAATATCGGCCAACAACGCTCTAGTCCGTGTCACCCCTTGGTCAGATCAACCAACGGCGTCTGCCGCACTTCAGTCTCGCGCCCGCCCTGAATCTCGCTCACCCGTTTCAACGCCTTATCCACAGCCGCCTTATCCGCCAACAAGCTGTAGCTGATACGGAACTGCTTCTGTTCCTTCGGCGCAATTGTCGGCACCAGGTTCAGTGGCCGCTGATACCGGCGGTTATAGGAAAAGCTCGTTCCCGGCTCCAGCCCCGTAACATAGCCCTGGCCCTGGGTATCGGTGTTTTTCCACAGGGAGAACACCGGCAATGTTTGAGTGTTAAAGCCGACCGAGACACCCAGGCTGCCGGCCTTGTCATGCAGCACGGTCAACGTATCGCCCTTGGCATCGGCATATGGCACCACGTTGTAAACCGTCTCGTCGTAGTCCTTGGTCGGTGCGCGGTAGGTTTGCCAATCCGCCAGATCGCCCTTGGCTTTGTCGTTGAACGGCGAGACCTGCTTCACCGGCGCGGCGAAGCGGGCGCCCTGCTCCAGGAACGGTGTGCTGAAGTTGCTGTGATACAGCGCCTGGTATTCCTTCGGATAATCACCGTTGTTGGTCAGGGTGTCGTTGAGGGCGAACACGACGCTGCCGGGCTCGGTAACCAGTTCGGTCGCGACGGAGAAGTCGACTTTCTTGAATGCCTGCTCTTTCAGTTCACCGCGCAGGCTGATGGCGTATGGCGGTTTTTCATCAATGTGCAGGGTGACTTTGTTGGCCGGGATGTTGGCGGCGCGACCGTGCAGGGTCAGCAGCTCGCCATTGTCCATGCCGGGATGGCCGACCCATTCGTAGCCGCAGCGGGTGACCAGTTCATTGAAACCTTCCAGCCAGCCCAGGCCACCGCGACCGTTGAGTTCGATGAAGGACGGGTTGACCATTTCCTTGACCGGCGAATCCCAGCCCATGCGCACATTGCCGACCGAAGCTTGCAGCACGTTCATGCCGCGAGTCGGCACCACCGAGAGTTTCATCGCGCCATTATCGATGTCGACAATGCTGACGCCCTCCTGCCGACCGCCATGCAAGGTGCGCAGGGTCACGGAGAAGGGCTTGTCGGTTTTCACACCGAGTTGCTGGCTGGTGATCTGCCAGTTCTGGGCGGCTTTGTCGGTATCGAGCAGGACGTAATCCCAGGCCATGGCGTGGGAAGCAGCGGACAGTGCGCTGAGGGCAACGAAGAGTTTGAGCGGGGTCATGGCAGCAGCCTTTCTTGGAGTTGTGCCATTTTTATAAACTTGAAGAAACGTTTCAGCAAGCATAAAAATCGAGATCACGACGGCAAATGCCAAATGATCGTCGATACGGGGCTTGTGGATAACGCGCAGAATCGAGTTGATGCCATCGCGAGCCTGCTCGCGATGGCTGTTTCGGAGGTGCCTCAGCGGAACCGGTCAACCTCATGCCGCAAGTCCGCCGCGAGCTTCTCCAGCTCTTTGGCAGTCACCGCCAGGTTCGACACCACTTCCCGCTGCTCACTGTTCGCCAAGGCAATGCTTTGCAGGTTGCTGCTGAGCAAGGTCGCGGTGCTGCTTTGCTCCTGGGTCGCGGTGGTGATGGCGGCGAATTGCTGACCGGCCGAGCGACTTTGCTCATCGATTCGCGCCAGGGCTGAGGCGACGTTGGCGTTGCGCGACAAGCCTTCCTGCATCAGCACGTTACCCTGCTCCATGGTGCTGATCGCGTTGCCGGTTTCCTGCTGGATACTTTGGATCATCCCGGAAATTTCGTCAGTGGCCTGGCGAGTGCGTGAAGCCAGGTTGCGCACCTCATCGGCCACCACCGCAAACCCACGACCTTGTTCACCGGCACGGGCGGCTTCGATGGCAGCGTTGAGCGCCAGCAAATTGGTTTGCTCGGCGATCGCGGTGATCACCCCGACGATGCCGCCGATTTCCTGGGAGCGCTGACCCAAGGTGTTGATTACCGTCGCGGTGCTGTTCAGCGCACCGGCGATTTGCTCCAGGGATGAGGACGCTTCGTCCATCGACGTACGACCGATCTGGGTTTGCTGTGCGTTTTCCTGCGCCAGGCGCTGGGTGTTGCCCATGTTGTCGGCGATGTTCAGCGAGGTGGCGCTGAATTCTTCCACGGCGCCGGCCATGCTGGTGATTTCGCCGGACTGCTGCTCCATCCCTTCATAGGCACCGCCGGACAAGCCAGACAACGCCTGGGCGCGGCTGTTGACCTCTTCCGAGGCTCTACGAATGTGCTCGACCATGGTCGACAAAGCCTGGCTCATCTGGTTGAAAGCGCGGGCCAACTGACCGATTTCGTCGTTGCTCGACACGTTCAGGCGCACGCTCAAATCACCGGCCCCCAAGGCTTCGGCCTGACGCACCAGATCCCCCAGCGGCGCCAGTTTGCTGCGCAACAACCAGACCGCCGAACCCACCGCCAGCAACATCGCCAACAGGCTGCCGATGGCCAGACGAATGCCGACGCTCCAGGTCACCGCGCGGATTTCCGCTTTCGGCATGCTCGCCACCACCGACCATGGGCCGCCTTCGAACGGCACGGCAATGCTGTAGAAGTCTTGCGACGTGTCGCTCCAGAAATCGCCCTTGCCCGGTGTCTTGGCCAGACCGACGATGGCCGGTGCTGCCACGTCCAACGCTTGCACACCGGCGATCGGCACCAGCCATTTGTTCTGCTCATCGAGCAGCGCCAGGGAGCCGGTCTGGCCGATGCGGAAGCGCTTGAGGTTTTCGAACTGGGCGTTCTGGGCGTCGGTGTAATCGAATCCTACGAACAGCACGGCAATCACCTTACCGCCGCTGTCGCGTACGGGGGTGTACTGAGTCATGTAGGACCGTTCGAAGAGCAAGGCGCGACCGACGTAGCTCTGCCCGGCCATCAAGCGCGCATAAGCCGGGTGAGCGTGATCCAGCAATGTGCCGATGGCCCGGGTGCCGTCCTGTTTGCTCAGGGACGTGCTGACCCGGATGAAGTCTTCGCCACTGCGCACGAACAGCGTCGCAACGCCGGCAGTCATTTGCTTGAACTCATCCACTTCCTTGAAGTTGTTGTTCAACACTTCGCCACCCAGGTGCAGGCCCGGGGTCTGCACGCCCGCCACGGTCACCGGCTCATCCGGATGCACGCTCAAACCGGCGCTGAAGCGCTTCTCGAACAGGCCGCTGAGGCGCTGGGTACTCTCACGCAACGTGCCGTGGAACGTACTCAGTTGATCGGCCAGCAGCCTCGCCTCGCTGGCCAGGTGCTCTTCGCGGGTGGCGAGGTTGGCGGCGTCCAGCGAGCGCAGGGCAAACACGGTGCTGCCGCTGATGACAATCGCCAGTATCACGGCAAGCGCAAGACCCAGCTGTGAGGCAATCCGAGCACGAGGTTGAGACATGACAGCTCCTGACCCAGTGGGCCGGATCATCCTGATCCCGTCGCACTCGGCTAAATTTCTGATAGAGGGGAAAACGTGGAGCCTGGTACGAAGGTTCCATCAGCAGATTTTCGGCGGCAAAGCCGAATACTTGAGTGATTAACGGGGATATGGCTCAAGGCCGCCATTGCAGCGGCTCCATCGATTCAACCCAGGCGTTCGACATCCGGTAATTCCATGGCCCGGACTTCGCCTTGCAGGAAATCGCTGAGCCGGCGCAAACGTTCACCTCCCGGGCGGGTTTTCGGCCAGACCAGGTAATAATTCTCACCACTGGCGACGGCCGTCGGCCACGGCAAACTCAGACGTCCCTGCGCGACATCCTCCGCCACCATCAGCAAATCACCCATGGACACGCCGTAGCCACGGGCGGCAGCGATCATGCCCAGTTCCAGGGTGTCGAACACCTGCCCGCCCTTGAGCGAGACCTGATCGCTCAGGCCCATGCGCTCCAGCCAGTTGCGCCAGTCACGGCGGTCCGGCGTCGGGTGCAGCAGTTCGGTGCTGGCCAGGCGCGCAACGTCCCACGGTTGATCCTTCAGCAGATTCGGCGCGCCCACCGGAATCAACTCTTCGGGGAACAGCAAAGTCGTCTCCCAGTCCGGTGGAAAATGCCCGTTGCTGAGGATGACGGCGCAGTCAAAGGGTTCATGGTTGAAGTCCACCGTATCGACGTCCATCCAGGCGCTGGTCAATTGCACCTCGTTCCCCGGTCGCAGGTGGCGAAAGCGACTGAGCCGCGCCAACAGCCAGCGCATGGTCAGGGTCGACGGGGCTTTCATGCGCAAGATGTCGTCCTCGGCGCGCAAGGTGTTGCAGGCCCGCTCAAGGGCGGTGAAGCCTTCGCGAATGCCCGGCAGGATCAGCCGCGCCGATTCGGTCAGTTGCAGGTTGCGCCCGCTGCGATGAAACAGCCGACAGGCGAAATGCTCTTCGAGCGTACGAATGTGCCGGCTGACCGCACTTTGCGTGATCGACAACTCTTCGGCGGCGCGGGTAAACGAACTATGCCGCGCCGCCGCTTCGAATGCTCGAAGGGCATACAAGGGAGGGAGACGACGAGACATTGGGAAACCTCCTATAGCGCGATTGCCTCAACTTATCAGAAAGTCCCGAGCATGAGTTTTAATCATGCTACCCATCCTTTTTATCCCTTTGTGGAAACCCCGCAGAGCGCCGAGAATCGACGCTTCCTGTTCTCTCTGACAATCGAGCGTGATGATCATGCAGCATCCAGCGCGTATTGAACTCTGGGCCATCCTGCGGCTGGCGGGGCCGTTGATTGCCTCGCAGTTGGCGCACATGTTGATGGTCCTCACCGACACCTTGATGATGGCGCGCCTGAGTCCCGAGGCGCTGGCCGGCGGCGGTCTGGGCGCGGCGACGTATTCGTTCGTGTCGATCTTCTGCATCGGCGTGATCGCGGCGGTCGGCACCCTGGTGGCGATTCGTCAGGGCGCGGGCGACATCATCGGCGCAGCGCGGCTGACCCAGGCCGGTTTGTGGCTGGCCTGGTTGATGGCGCTGGTGGCGGGTCTGCTGCTGTGGAACCTCAAACCGGTGTTGCTGCTGTTCGGCCAGACCGCAACCAACGTCCAGGCCGCCGGCCAGTTTCTGTTGATCCTGCCGTTCGCCCTGCCCGGCTACCTGAGTTTCATGGCACTGCGCGGCTTCACCAGCGCCATCGGCCGGGCGACGCCGGTGATGGTCATCAGCCTCGGCGGCACCGTGGCCAACTTCCTGCTCAACTATGCGTTGATCACCGGCATGTTCGGCCTGCCGAAAATGGGCCTGATGGGCATCGGTCTGGTCACAGCGATCGTGGCCAACCTGATGGCGCTGGCGCTCGCGCTGCACATTCGTCGGCACCCGGCCTATGACGCTTATCCGTTGCGCCAGGGGCTGTCGCGGCCCAATCGTCAATACTTGAAGGAATTGTGGCGCCTGGGCCTGCCGATTGGCGGCACCTATGCGGTGGAAGTCGGCCTGTTTGCCTTCGCCGCGCTGTGCATGGGCACCATGGGCAGCACGCAACTGGCGGCGCACCAGATCGCCCTGCAAATCGTCTCGGTGGCGTTCATGGTGCCGGCGGGGCTTTCCTACGCGATCACCATGCGCATCGGCCAGCATTACGGCGCCGGGCAATTGCTGGATGCGCGGCTGGCCGGACGGGTCGGGATCGCCTTCGGGGCGGTGTCGATGCTGGGGTTCGCGATGGTCTTCTGGCTACTGCCGAATCAGCTGATCGGCTTGTTCCTGGACCACAACGACCCGGCGTTTCGCCCGGTCATCGAACTGGCCGTGAGCTTGTTGGCGGTGGCGGCGTGGTTCGAGCTGTTCGACGGCACGCAAACCATTGCCATGGGCTGCATTCGCGGACTCAAGGATGCCAAGACCACGTTCCTGGTAGGTTTGGGCTGCTATTGGCTGATTGGTGCGCCGGCCGCCTGGTGGATGGCCTTCCATCTGAACTGGGGGCCGACGGGCGTCTGGTGGGGGTTGGCGCTGGGGCTGGCGTGTGCGGCGGTGAGCCTGACGCTGGCGTTTGAGTGGAAGATGACGCGGATGATTCGGCGCGAGCCATCGTCACAGCCGAGCTTCCCAATCACCCAGCCTGATTAAACCCTGCAGGAGCGAGGCTTGCCCGCGAAGGCGGAGTGTCAGTTAACAACAATATCGACTGACACTCCGCCTTCGCGGGCAAGCCTCGCTCCTACGGTACGTTGTTAAGCCAGCACAGCCTGCTGGCTGGAGCCAAAGGTCAAATACTCAACCAACTCCGCCAACGGCAACGGCTTGCTGATCAGATACCCCTGCACCTGATCGCAACCAAATCCGCGCAACAAATCCAGCTGCTCCGGTGTTTCCACCCCTTCGGCAACTACTTCGAGGTTGAGGTTGTGCGCCAGGTTGATCATGGCGTGCACCAGTTTGCGATTCTCTTCCCGTTCTTCCATGCCGCCGACAAAGCTCTTGTCGACCTTCAACAAGGCGATCGGCAGGCTGTTCAGGTGCACGAACGATGAGAACCCGGTGCCGAAATCGTCCAGCGAAAAGCGCACACCGAGCCGTCCGAGGGCGTCCATGGTCTGCTTGACCAGGTCACTGCGACGCATCACCGCGGTTTCGGTCAGTTCGAATTCCAGCCATTGCGCCTCGACGCCACGCTCGGCAATCAACCGGCTCAGGGTCGACAGTAACTGGCTGTCCTGAAACTGCCGGAACGACAGGTTGATCGCCATGTGCAGCGCCGGCAGGCCCCGCTCACGCAACGCCTGCATGTCCCGCAGGGCTCGGGAAATCACCCAGTAACCCAGCGGCACGATCAAGCCGCTTTGCTCGGCCAGTGGCACGAATTCGCTGGGGGGCAGCAAACCGCGTTCGCCATGACGCCAGCGCACCAAGGCTTCGAGGCCGACGATCTGGCCGTCCGCAAGGTTCAGGCGTGGCTGGTAATGCAACTCCAGCTCATCGCGACGTAAGGCCCGGCGCAGCTCGCTTTCAAGGTCGGCGATGCTGCGGGCATTGCGATTGATCCGCTCGTTGAAGATGTGAAAGGTGCAGCCTTGAGTACTCTTGGCCTGCTGCATGGCGATGTGCGCATGCCACATCAGCGGGTCGGCGCCGGCCTGCGCCCGGGCGTGAGCAATGCCGAGACTGGAACCGATCAACAGGCTTTCGCCGTCGATCCAGTAGGGCTCGGACAGGGCTTCGGTAATCCGTTCGGCCATCCATTCAGCGCGCTGAGGGGCGCGGCGGGTGTCGATCAGCAGGGCGAATTCATCGCTACCCAGCCGCGCCAGTTGATCGCCGGCCTCCAGCTGGCTTTTCAGCCGCGAGACCACTTGCAGAATCAACCGGTCGCCTGCCTGATGGCCGAGGGCGTCGTTGGCGTGTCGAAAGTTGTCGAGGTCGAGGTGACCGAGGGCCAGGCCGCGGCCGTCGTTGTCCGCCAGACGCGCCGCCAGCAAGGTCTGGAAACCCTGGCGGTTGGCGATGCCGGTCAGCGGATCCTGCTCGGCCAGGCGCTGCAAGGTGTTTTCCAGCACCCCGCGCTCACGCACATGACGCAGACAGCGGCGCAACATGCCGGGATCCAGCAGGTTGCGCACCAGCCAGTCGCTCACACCGTCGGGCGGCGCCAGCGGTTCGTGTTCGAGCAGCAACACCGTCGGCAGGCTGCAACGGCCGGGTGCTGGCTGCAGAGCAGGAATCGTCAACAACACCGCGCTGCGGTTGTCATCGAACAAGTTGCTGACCGACTCCCAGCTCGGCGCGCTGAGCAGCACTGCCGAACTCCCCATTGGAGCCAGACACTCGCGCAACAACGCTGCCCACGCCGGCTCTTGGGCCAGTAGCAGCAAACGCAAGGGTTCGACAGGCGTAGACAAGCTAGCTCCCTAGACTCTGCAAAGATGTAGGCGGCGCGCATTATGCCGCTCGGGTAACCAATGACCCAATATCATCGGTTATCAAACACGACTTCGAGTCTTGAATACGTACATTAGACGCGAATTCATTGCGCATCCTGCGTGAAAGTATCAAAACCGGCAAATAGAGATCGCGTGTTGCGTCACAAGTCGGAGAGAGCAGCACAATTCTCTGAGCCTGTTAAAATGCCGGCCCATTTCGCTAACGACTCCCTGATTTCGT